>OZ251545.1:3745000-5381000 GCA_965243335.1 Gammaproteobacteria bacterium | reverse complement strand
CCACCGGGCATCGTCCACGTCCGCCGCGAGGGCCGCCTTTCCGGCCTTCAGGATGGCTTCGTCCGTGGACCGCGGATCGATGCGCAGGGCCCCGACCACCGCCGGGTCCGCGGCCACGATGGGGCCGATCTCGCTCTTCTCCTCCTGCTCCTTCAGGGCGAGATAGGCGCCGGCCGGCTTGCCGGGGGCCGGTGCGAGCGCCGCCAGGTAGATGAGGCCGGTGAACTTCTCCGGCGCCTTGGCGGCGGCGAACGTGATCGGGACCCCGCCCATGGAGTGGCCGACCGCGAACACCCGCTCCGCGCCCATCGCGCGGGCGCGGTCCGCGGCGGCGGTCACCGTGTCCGCGAAGCGCTCGACCCCGACCCCGGCGATCGGGGAAGGCTCGACCGCGAACGCCGCCGGGTCGAACGGGCGGGCCCGGAAGGACTCGGGGATCACCGCCTCGAGCCCGTGCCCCGGGAAGTCGATGGCGATCGACAGGAACCCGGCGAGGTTCAGCCTCGGCTCCACCAGCCCCCAGCACCAGGCGCCGTGCCAGGAGCCGTGGGCGAGGACGAAGGCGGTCTTCGGGGCCGAACCCGCGAAGGAAGGTGAGGGGCCGAGCGCCCCGCCCGCCGCGGCGCCGACCGCCGCGCCGAGCCCCAACTTCAACGTCGTGCGCCTCTTCATGGACTTCTCCCGTGGTTGGCTGACGAATGCGGACGTGAACCTATCTCAAAATCGGGTTTCACTGCATCTGCGTGATTGGACAGAATTTTGACTTCATAAAAATCAATGGGTTGCCATCACGCTTGGGCGGTCTTACGACTCCGGATGGTGATTTCGAGACAGGTTCACGGCACAGGAAGGCGGGCTCGGGGCAGCCACCGGCGCGGCCCCCGGACGACGGGCCGGCCAGGGAGCGGCAACGCGCCGCCCCTTCCGGCGCGAAGGGCCGCCGTCGAGGTCACCACGCGGTGGCGTAGCCCTGGAACGCGGCGGGCAGGCGGCGGACGTCCTGGATGAGGTCCGGCGGCAGGACCGGCCGCATGTCCATCGAGAGGCTGGAGTAGATCGTGTCCGCCGCGCCGCCGAAGCGCTGCTCGACGGCCGCGGCCAGCTCGTCGTGGCGGCCCACCGCCGCGAACAGGCGCACCGTATCGTCGTCGACCTCCGCCGCGATCCGGTCCCACGCCCCCTCCTTGGTCATCCGGTTGAGCTTGCGCCCGAGGTCCCCGAGCCCGTGCAGCTCGAGCACCGGCCAGTAGCCGGGGGTCGAGCCGTAGAACGCGACCCGGTAGCGCACCCATTCCACGGCCTTGGCGACCTCCTCGTCGGTCGCGCCGGTGGCGACGAAGCCCCCGCCGGTGACCTCGAAGCACTCCCGCTTCCGCCCGGTCCGCGCCATGCCTTCCGCGATCCGGGGCAGGCAGACCTCTTCGAGATACCGGCGGGTGCAGAAGCCGTGCAGGCGCACCCCGTCCGCGACCTCGCCCGCCAGCCGGAGCGAGTGCGGCCCGACCGCCGCGATGGTGATCGGGGTCATCGGCTGCCCCGTGGACCCCGGCGTGAAGTTGGGCGTCATGAGGGTGAAGGTATAGTGCCGGCCCTCGAACCGCAGGCGTTCGCCGGTCTCCCAGCTCCGCCAGATCGCCCGGAGCGCCTGCACGTACTCGCGAAGGCGCGGGGCGGGGGCCGACCACGAGGTCGAGAACCGCTTCTCGACATGGGGGCGGATCTGCGGCCCGATGCCGAGCACGAAGCGGCCCCGGGAGGCGTTCTGGAGGTCCCAGCAGGTGTTCGCGACCACCATCGGGCTCCGGGGAAAGGCGATGGCGACCGCGGTGCCGAGCCCGATCCGCGTCGAAGCGCCGGCCGCGACGGCGAGCGCGAGGAAGGGGTCGTGGCGGTTCTCCATCGTGATCGCCCCGTCGAAGCCGGCGGCCTCCGCCGCGGCCGCCGCGGCCGGCACGTCGCCGAGGTCGTCCTGGGGCAGGGTGGTCAGGATGCGCATGGAGGTTCGGGCCTTCTTCGCCGGGGGAGGGGGGCCGGGTTCCGCGGGGCAGGGTCCGGGCTAGCCGCCCACCGCCTCCGCGCGGAGCTTGAACTTCTGGATCTTGCCCGTCGAGGTCTTCGGGAGCTCGCCGAAGAGCACCGTCTTCGGGCACTTGAAGTGGGCGAGGCGGTCGCGGCACCAGTCGATGATCTCCCGCTCGGTCGCCGCCGCCCCCGGCCGCAGGGCGACGAAGGCGCAGGGGGTCTCGCCCCAGTGGTCGTCGGGCTTCGCGACCACCGCCGCCTCGAGCACCGCGGGGTGGCGGTACAGGCAGTCCTCCACCTCGATCGAGGAGATGTTCTCGCCCCCCGAGATGATGACGTCCTTGGACCGGTCCTTGAGCTGGATGTAGCCGTCCGGGTGGGCGACCCCGAGGTCGCCGGAGTGGAACCACCCGCCCGCGAACGCTTCGCGGGTCGCGTCGGGGTTCTTGAGGTAGCCCTTCATGACGATGTTCCCGCGCAGCATCACCTCGCCCATCGTCTCGCCGTCCGCGGGGACCGGGGTCATGGTGTCGGGGTCCATCACCGCGAGGCCGTCGAGAGTGTGGTAGCGCACCCCCTGGCGCGACTTGATCGCGGCCCGCTCGCCCGCCGGGCGCGCGTCCCACTCGGGCTTCCAGGAGCAGATCACGGAGGGGCCGTAGGTCTCGGTGAGGCCGTAGACGTGGGTGACCTGGAACCCGCTCGCCTCCATCCCCTCGAGCACCGCCGCGGGGGGCGCCGCGCCGGCGGTCATCACCTCCACCGTGCGGTCGAAGGGGCGCCGGTCCGCCTCCGGGGCGTTCAGGATGAAGTTGAGGACGACGGGCGCCCCGCAGAAGTGGGTCACCCCTTCGTCGGCGAGCGCACCGTAGATCGACTTCGCGTCCACCCGGCGCAGGCACACCCCGGTTCCCGCGACCGCCGCGAGGGTCCACGGGAAGCACCAGCCGTTGCAGTGGAACATCGGCAGGGTCCAGAGGTAGACCGGGTGGTGGGCCATGTTCCAGGCGACCGCGTTCGTCAGCGCGTTGAGGTACGCGCCGCGGTGCGAGTAGACCACGCCCTTCGGGTTGCCGGTGGTGCCGGAGGTGTAGTTGAGGGCGAGCGCGTCCCATTCGTCGCGCGGCCCCGTCCAGGGGAAGTCCGGGTCGCCGGCTGCGAGGAACGCCTCGTACTCGACCTCGCCGAGCCGCTCGCCGCCCGCCGCGTCGGGGTCGTCCACGTCGATGACGAGGGGCCGGCGGCCGAGCTTCGCGAGGGCGGGGCCGACGGTCGGCGAGAGCTCGCGGTCGGTGATGAGCGCCTTCGCCTCGCCGTGCTCCAGGATGAAGGCCACCGTGCCGGGGTCGAGCCGGGTGTTGATGGTGTTGACCACCGCGCCCAGCATCGGGACCGCGAGGGTCGCCTCGTAGGCGGCGGGGACGTTGGGGGCCATGACGGAGACGGTGTCGCCGCGGCCGACGCCGCGCGCGGCGAGGCCGGAGGCGAGCCGGCGGCAGCGGGCCCAGGTCTCCGCCCAGGTGTGGCGGCGGGGACCGTGGACGAGGGACGTGCGGTCGGGATAGACGGCGGCGCTTCGTTCGAGGAAGCGGATCGGGGTGAGCGGGGCGTAGTTCGCGGGGTTCGGGTCGAGGCCGGCTTCGTAGGGGTTCTCGCTCATCGATCGTTCTCCGCGGTCGGGTTCTCTCGTCTCGGCGTCCGGTGCACACCCGGCACGTCCGCTGTCCGCCCCGAGGGCCGCTCCGGGACCGAGGCTAATGTACGGCGGCGTGGCATATGTGTCCAATCGTGTGCTAGTCTCGGCCCATGCGGATACACATCACACTGGATGACGAGCTCGTGACCGAGCTCGACCGGCGCGCCGGCGTCCGGCGCCGCAGCGCGTTCGTCGCGGAACTGATCGCGCGCGGCCTAGAGGATGAACGGCGTTGGGACGAGATCGAATCCGCCCTCGGCAGTCTGCCCGATACCGGGCACGATTGGGATCACGACCCCGGCGCGTGGGTGCGGCTACAGCGGCGCGGGGATACTCACCGCTCCGGCTGACGATGGCTCGGCTGCTCCTCGACTCGACGGTGCTGATCGACGCGCTGCGCGGCCGGTCGGCGGCCGGTCGTGTGGCGGGCCTTCGCCGCACGGGTACGGAGCCGTGGGCCTGCGTCATCTCGGTGGAGGAGATCTGGCGAGGGCTGCGTCCTGGCGAAAAGGCGAGGGCCGAGCGCCTGTTCAACGGGCTGCGGCTCGCGCCGCTCGGGGTCGCGGAAGGGATCCGGGCGGGTGTCTGGCGGAGGAAGTTCGCCGAGTGCGGCGTCACCCTCCACCAGGCCGACTGCCTCATCGCGGCCGCTGCGGACGGGATCGGCGCCCCGCTCGCGACCGCGAACGTGCGGGACTTCCCGATGACGGAGATCGACGTTCAACATTGGCCGGCCGGGTCGTGACGATCCGGACCCGTCCCGCGGCGCACGTCGGCCGCGTTGTTCCCGGGGTCTTCGGCCTTCGGTATTCCGTCCCTGCGAGGGCCGGAACATGATCGCGCGGGTACGGACATGACGAAGCCGCTCTGGGCGCCGAGCGCCGAGGAGGTCGAGCGGGCGGGGCTCACCCGCTTCGCGGCCTTCGTGCGCGAGCGGCACGGGGTGGAGGCGCCGGACTACGCGGCGCTCCACGCCTGGTCGGTGGCGGAGCCCGCCGCGTTCTGGGGCAGCGTCTGGGACTTCTGCGGGGTCGTCGCGGCGGCCCGGGGAGATACGGTCCTCGAGGGCGGCGACCGGATGCCGGGCGCGCGCTGGTTCCCGGAAGCCCGCCTCAACTTCGCCGAGAACCTCCTTCGCCGCCGCGACGACGGACCGGCCATCGTCTTCCGGGGCGAGGATTCCCGGGCGGCGGCCGGCCGGGTCGACGACCGGCGCATCTCCTGGCGCCAGCTCCACGACCACGTCTCGCGCGCCGCCCAGGGGCTCCGGGCGGCCGGGGTCGGCCCCGGCGACCGGGTCGCGGGCTATCTCCCGAACCTCCCGGAGACGGTCATCGCGATGCTCGCCGCGACCAGCCTCGGGGCGGTGTGGTCCTCGTGCTCGCCCGACTTCGGGGCGCGGGGGGTGCTCGAACGCTTCGGGCAGATCGCGCCCAGGGTGCTAGTGGCCGCGGACGGCTACCGGTACAACGGCGCCCCGATCGATTCGCTCGGGCGGGTCCGCGAGGTCCTCGCCGGCGTTCCGAGCGTCGAGCGGACCGTCGTCGTCCCCTACCTCCGCCGCGCGCCGGACCTTCGCTCCGTGCCGGGCGCGGTCTCCTGGGACGAGCTGACCCTCGCCCACCCCGCCCGCGAGATCGAGTTCGAGCCGGTCCCGTTCGACCATCCCCTCTACGTCATGTACTCGTCCGGGACCACCGGCGCGCCGAAGTGCATCGTCCACGGCGCGGGAGGGACCCTGCTCCAGCACCTCAAGGAACACCGCCTCCACGCCGACGTGCGCCCCGGCGACACCCTCTTCTACT
The DNA here is from genome assembly GCA_965243335.1 of Gammaproteobacteria bacterium. Lineage (GTDB taxonomy): Bacteria > Pseudomonadota > Gammaproteobacteria > HK1 > HK1 > JAJDXW01. The sequence continues at coordinate 5,375,477 of OZ251545.1, read as the reverse complement.
TCACCACCTGCGGGTGGATGATGTGGAACTGGCTCGTGTCGGGGCTCGCGAGCGGGGCCTGCCTCGCCCTCTACGAGGGCTCTCCCGGCTGGCCGGACGTGGGCGCCCTGTTCGACTTCGCGGACGCGGCCCGCATCGACGTGTTCGGCACGTCGGCGAAGTACCTCGACGCGGTGAAGAAGTCGGGGCTCCGGCCGCGCGACACGCACGACCTTTCGAGCGTGCGCGCGATCCTCTCCACCGGCTCGCCGCTCCTCCCCGAGACCTTCGACTTCGTGTACGAGGCGGTGAAGCCGGACGTCCGGCTCTCCTCGATCACCGGCGGCACCGACCTCATCGGCTGCTTCGCGCAGGGGAGCCCGGCCGCGCCGGTGCGGCGGGGCGAGATCCAGTGCCTCGCCCTCGGGATGCGGGTCGAGGTGTTCGACGACGAGGGCCGCCCGCTTCCCGAGGGCGAGCCGGGGGAGCTGGTGTGCACCGCGCCCTTCCCCTCGATGCCGGTCGGCTTCTGGAACGATCCGGACAGGGCGAAGTACCATGCGGCCTACTTCGAGCGGTTCCCCGGCGTCTGGCGGCACGGGGACTGGGTGGAGCGGACCGCGCACGGCGGGCTCATCGTGCATGGCCGCTCCGACGCGGTCCTCAATCCGGGCGGGGTGCGGATCGGCACCGCCGAGATCTACCGCCAGGTCGAGCAGCTCGACGAGGTCGAGGAGGGGATCGCCGTCGGCCAGCAGTGGGAGGGAGACGTGCGGGTGGTCCTGTTCGTGCGCCTGCGGGAGGGGGTCCGCCTCGACGACGCGCTCGCGGAGCGGATCCGCCGGCAGGTCCGCGCCAACGCGACCCCGCGCCACGTCCCCGCCCGGATCCTCGCCGTCGCGGACATCCCGCGCACCCGGAACGGAAAGATCGTCGAGCTGGCGGTGCGCGACGTCGTCCACGGGCGCCCGATCCGCAACCGCGAGGCGCTCGCCAACCCGGAGGCGCTCGAGCTCTTCGCCGGGCGGCCCGAGCTCTCGGTGTAGGACGATGGAATCCAGAGAAGGGGCCGGCGGCCGCCCCCCGGCGCGAGCGGCCGGCTCGGCGGATACGGAGGGCAGAAGCATGGGAAGCGCGGACAGGAGCGGGAGCGGGGCGGGCCCGCAGGCCACCGTGCCGGTGACCGTCACCTACCTCGAGATGACCTCGCCGGACCAGCGCGAGCCGGCGCCGGGGGTGATGGAGCCGACCGCGGTCCTGCGTGCGGAGCGGCCCACCATCTCCTTCTACCGCTACCTCTACGACACGGTCGGGGCCGACTGGAACTGGTACATGCGCCGCCGTCTCCCGGACGAGGAGCTGGCCGCCGTCATCCATGACGACCGGGTGGAGGTGTTCGTGCTCTACGTCCGCGGGGTCCCCGCCGGCTACGTGGAGCTCGACCGGCGGGTCGAGGAAGAAGTCGAGATCGCCTATTTCGGCCTCATTCCGGAGTACGTGGGAAGGGGCTTCGGCGCGTTCCTCCTCGGCTGGGGGCTGGGGCGGGCGTGGGGCTACCGGCCGCGCCGCGTCTGGCTCCATACGTGCTCGCTCGACCACCCGCGGGCGCTCGGCGTCTACCAGCGCGCGGGCCTCGCGGTGTACGACCGCGAGGTGGTCCACGAGCCGGCGGGGCGCCTGCTCTTCGTGCCCCCGGACGCGCCGGGGGAGGCCGACGCGCCCTGGGCGAAGCGCGCGGGCCGGGACCGGAACGCGGACGCTTGACGACGGGGAACGCGGAAGACGGGGAGCCGGGAGTGGCGAACGGGGAACAGGGGAAGGGGGCATGAACCTCTCGGCGTTCGGGCGGCGGATCACGAGCGAATCGGGCACGCGCTCGCTCATGGACGACCTCGCGGCGGTCGCGGCCGCCGGCGGCGACGTCGTGAACCTCGGGGGCGGGAACCCGAGCCTCATCCCGGCCGCGGAGATGGCGTTCCGGGTGCGGATGCAGGCCCTCATGCAGCGCGAAGGCGCGTTCGAGCGGGCGATCGGAACCTACGACGCGCCGGAGGGAGAGCGGGGCTTCGCCCGCGCCCTCGCCGGCCTCCTCCGCCGCGAGCAGGGCTGGGACCTGACCGAACGCAACGTCGCCCTCACCAACGGCAGCCAGTCCGCGTTCATCGCGCTGTTCAACCTGCTGGCGGGGCCGGCCCCGGGCGGCGAAGGGCGGCCCGCCCCCCGCATCCTCCTCCCCCTCTCCCCCGAGTACATCGGGTACACCGACGTCGGGCTCACCCCCGGCCTGCTCACCGCGTGCCGTTCGAAGATCACCCGGCTCGGGGACGGACTCTTCAAGTACGGGGTGGACTTCGAGGGGGTGGAGGCCGTCGAGGACGTCGCCGCGATCTGCCTGTCGCGGCCCACCAACCCCACCGGCAACGTGGTGACCGACGACGAGCTGGCCCGGCTCGGGGCCATCGCCCGCGCCCGCGGCGCGCCGCTCATCGTCGACAACGCCTACGGGCTGCCCTTCCCCGGCATCGTGTTCGGCGACGCGGCCCCGGCCTGGGACGACAACACCATCCTCTGCATGAGCCTGTCGAAGCTCGGCCTGCCCGGGCTCCGCACCGGGATCGTGATCGCGAACGAGGAGATCATCGCCGCCCTCGGGGCGGTCAACGCCGTCTTCTGCCTGGCTCCGGGAAGCCTCGGGCCGGCGCTGGCGACCGACCTCGTCGAAAGCGGCGAGGTGCTCGCGCTCGCCCGCGACGTCATCCGGCCCCACTACGAGGAGCGGGCGGAGCGCGCCCTCGGCCTGCTGCGCGAAGGGCTCGGAGGGTACGACGTCCACATCCACAAGCCGGAGGGCGCGTTCTTCCTGTGGCTGTGGATGCCGGGGCTCCCGATCACCAACGCGGCGCTCTACGAGCGGCTCAAGGCGCGCGGGGTCATCGTGGTCTCCGGCCACCACTTCTTCCCGGGGCTCGAGGACGACCCCTGGCCGCACAAGCACGAGTGCATCCGCATCAGCTACGCCGACGACTGGAGCCGGATCGAACGGGGCCTCGCGGTGATCGTCGACGAGGTGCGCCGCGCCCGCGGCGGCGTCTGAACGGGCGGGCGTCTGTCCCCTCCATCCGGCTACGAGGCCGGCGGCTACAATGCGCCGCCTCCGTTTCAAGCGCCGGCGTGCGGTGCAAGGGCTTGCGCCAAATTGCGTGGCCGGCCACACCGAGCGGTCTTGATGCTGACCTCGACGCCCTGGATGCGAACTTTGGCCCGATTCAGATCCCTCCGTTGCTTCGGATGCAACCCCCGTCCATGGAACAGGATGGGGCGGAAGATCGTAGTGGGAGTATTCGAGACGACGCTCGCGATGGTCCTCGCGGCGAATTCCGCTCCAACTTGAAGTTGCCTGGAGACTTCCGATGTGTCGGCATCCCCACTCTTGAGCTCCACGGGAGCAATGACGAGGCCTCTTTTACCGGTGCGAAAGAACACGACGAAGTCGCACCGTTTTCCTGCGGCCTTCCGTTCTTTGAATACTCCCTCTACATCCACTATGATTCGAGGGGATGGAACATCGGTCAAATATACTCGGCATCCGTCGCTGCTGCACGAATGGCTGAGATTCTTCTCGCCCACCGCCTTTCCGATTTCAGCGAGCGCCTTGTTCACCTTCGTCCCTCTCTGCCAGTTGGTTCTGCAGTTCCGCCGAACGGTTGTAGAGTGCTTCCGCGACTTCCTCGTAATCCCTTGGCTCCACGCCTTCGACCCGGTCGAACGGGATCTCCTCGATCCTGGAGCCGCCCGCTTCCGTCTGGCGGCTGAACAGCCAAATCCCGACCTCTTGCGGGCTCAGCCAAGCGGGAAGGGCGCCACTCTCGGAGGGTTCTTCCAGTGACTTGGCTATCTCTCCTTCGCGCATCAGGTTCGCAATCTCCTGGAGCAACCAGTCGCTATGGGTCGTGACCACCACCCGTACCCCGGCTCGAACCAAGCGAGCCAAGGTCATGGCCATCCGGGTCTGAGCGGCCGGGTGCAGATGAGCCTCCGGCTCCTCGATGATGAACGTATCCCCGGGGCTGACGATCCCGCGCAGAAACAGTACAACCGGCGCCAATTCGGAAACCATCGAAGAAGCACGGGTAAGGCGGATTTTCTGTTCGGTCTTTTCTGGTAGATAGACAAATTCAGGATACCTCCCCGCTGAAGACCTGGTGGTCAGTATCCGGCCGGCCAGCGTCTCCCTCTCCAAGGCGCCGGCCATTTCAGCGATTCGTTCGGAAGCCATTTCTTCTTCGTCGAACAGGATAAGGCGCTGCATGAAATCCGCCACCCCTCCTGAAAAAGTCGGGATCTGCGGGATACGCTCGAAGCCCGCGCGGGTGGAACGCGCGACGAGCGCACTCGCGATCACGCGGTGGCTCTGCATGATACCGCCCCGAACGGCAGGCAGGTAGAATGTTTCCTTCCCCTTTCCTGGATCGGCAACGAGCTCCTGTAATTCTTGCAGCATATACCATATCCGCCTGCTCTCGGGAAATCTTCGGATTCTCTCGATTCGTCGGATATTCCTCGCCGCCTGGCCTGCAGGCAGCAAGACCATGTCCCGTATCCGACCATCCGAGGTGGTAGTCTCTTCGAAGGAATTCAGATCGAACCGCCACAGCTCTCCTTCTTCGTCACTCACTTTAAACGATACCCTTGCATCACGCTGTTGGGGCCGCCGTATCACCTCCGACACGGACTCGATATCGAAGCAGCGTTGCAGTTCAGTCACCATCTCTGCTCCGAACGAGTCCGGATCCTTGAGGTTCGATTCCACTACCTCGCGTACACTTTCTGGAATATCCGAGAACTTGAATGGGCGGCCCTTGGAGTTCAGCTTCTCGAACATCTGGTCCAAGTCCTGCATCGAGATTGATGTATCTTCTTCCATGGTTCTGCGGCCAAACGCAAAAGGATCAAGGAAGGTTCCATACGGGAAGTGGCCATGAGGCAGAGGAAACTTCGGGAAGCCCCCGAAGACCCGATGCAATGCGTATATCAGGATGGCGAGATAGGTCTTCCCGGTGTTGCTCGGGCCGACGAACACGGTGAGCGGCCGAAGCTCCACATCGCCTCGCGCGAGCGGTCCGAAATCTCGTACCTCGATACGGACATCCGGATGCTGGCGCTCCGGCATGTCCACCGCCTCAGCCATCTTGGGGCTGCTCATCGTGATTCCTCCAGACGGCTTGTCTACCCGTCGTTGATGCGCATGATGATTTTCAGGCCTGTCGGGTTGGAAGCTCCGTGTGCATCGGTGTCTTGGGCTCGAGCGGTGTCCAGAGCACATTATCGTATGGCCCGCCCCCCCCGCGCAAGCGCGCGACTCGCGCGCTTGCGCGGGGGGAAGAGCTACGTGCTGCCGGGGGTGGCGGCCATGCCCGCGGATGACGGGATGATTCGCTGGTGAAGAGCCGCGGGCCGCCGGATACAATGCACGGCCTTCCGCGAGGTCGCCGATGATCCAGCTCACGAACGTCACCCTCAAGCGAGGCGCGGCGGCCCTCTTCACCGGGCTGGACCTCACCGTGCACGCGGGCCGGCGGGTCGGCGTTGTGGGGCGGAACGGGGTCGGCAAGACGAGCCTCTTCCTCCTCCTTCGCGGCCGGCTGCTGCCCGAGGAGGGCGACGTCCGCGTGCCGCGGGGCTGGACCATCGCCCACCTCGCCCAGGAGACGGAGGCGAGCCCCGCATCGGCCCTCGACTGGACGATGGACGGCGACCGGCCGCTCCGCGCCGTGCAGCGCGGCATCGAGGCGGCCGCCGCCAAGGGCGACGACGGGCGGCTCGCCGCCCTCTACGCGGAGCTCGAGGCCATCGACGGGTACACCGCGGAGGCGCGGGCGGGGCGGATCCTGCACGGCCTCGGGTTCGACCCGGACGACTTCTCCCGTCCGGTGGCGGACTTCTCGGGCGGCTGGCGGATCCGGCTCAACCTCGCACGGACCCTGATGTGCCGCTCCGACCTGCTGCTCCTCGACGAGCCCACCAACCACCTCGATCTCGACGCGGTGACGTGGCTCGAGCAGTGGCTCGTGCGCCGCGACGGCACGGCCCTCCTCATCTCCCACGACCGCGACTTCCTCGACCGGAGCGCGACCGACGTCGTCCATCTGGAGGCCGGGCGGGCGCGGGCCTTCCGCGGCGGGTACTCCTCGTTCGAGCGCCAGCGGAGCGAGCGCCTCGCGCACGAGCGGGCGGCCTTCGAGAAGCAGCAGCGCCGGGCGCGCGAGATCCGGGCGTTCGTCGCCCGGTTCGGGGCCAAGGCGAGCAAGGCCCGGCAGGCGCGAAGCCGCGTGAAGGAGCTCGAACGGCTGGCCCTCGCCGCCCCCGCCCACGCCGACTCCTCCTACCGGTTCTCCTTTCCGAACCCGGAGCGGATGTCGGACCCTCTCCTCTTCCTCGAAGACGCGAGCTTCGGATACGGCGGGGTTCCGGTGCTCGCGGACGTGCGCCTGATCCTGCGGCCCGGCGCGCGGATCGGGCTGCTCGGCCGGAACGGCGCGGGCAAGTCCACCCTGCTGCGCGGCATCGCGGGCGCGCTTCCCGCCGCCGCGGGAGGCCTCGAACGCGGGCGGAACGCCCCGGTCGGGTACTTCGCCCAGCACACCCTGGAGACCCTCCAGCCCGCGAAGAGCCCCGTGGAGCACCTCGCCGCCGCGGACCCGAAGGCGACGGACCAGGCCGTCCGCGACTACCTCGGCGGATGGGGGTTCTCGGGCGATGCGGCGTTCGGGCGCTCCGGGCTCCTCTCGGGGGGCGAGAAGGCCCGGCTCGCCCTCGCCCTCATCGCCTGGCGAAAGCCCGCCGTGCTGCTCCTCGACGAGCCGACGAACCACCTCGACCTCGACATGCGCCACGCCCTCACGGTGGCCCTCCAGTCCTATGGGGGCGCCCTCGTCGTCGTGTCCCACGACCGCCGCCTCCTCGGGAGCACCGTGGACGAGCTGCTGCTCGTCGCGGAGGGCCGGGCAGCCCCCTGGGACGGAACCCTGGACGACTACCGGGCCTGGCTGCTCGGGCGGGCGCCGCTTGCCGACCCCGCGGCCCCCGCGCCGCCTTCGGCCCTCGCCGTCCCCGCCCCGCCGCGGACCGTCCGGGGCTCGGCGGCCGAGCGGCGCCGCGCCGGGGCCAGGGCGCGCGCCCGGCTGAAGCCCCTCCGCGACGAGCTCCGCGCGGTCGAGGAGCGGCTGGCGGACGCGCAATCGAAGCTCGAGTCGGTGACCGCGGCGCTCGCCGACACCGACGCCTACCAGCGGCTGAGCGCGGAGGAGGTGGCGGACCTCGTGTCCCGCCACAAGCGCTACCGGGCGAGGGTGGATCGTCTCGAGGAGGAGTGGATGGCGGTAAGCGAGAAGCTCGACGCGGCGCCCGCCGCCTGAGCGCCCGCCGCCGGTCCCCTCCCGCGGCAAACCCCGTCCTGGTTGAGGCTCGTGCGCTGTTCGTAAGCTGTTGATATAAAGAGAGTAGAGCGAAAGGCGAGATATTCTTTACCCCACCGGGACGGCGTCGTACCAAGGTTCGGGGTCGGTTCGAGGGGACTTTGGGCGGATTTCACCCCACGGCGGGTCGTACCCGGGCACACCCTCCCTGGGTACGCCGGCGTCTCGCCGGCCCGGGAAGGGCGAAGCGCCGCGAGGACGGACATGCCGGCGGGACGCCGGCGTACCCAGGGGCGTTCGCCATTGGCGAAAAACCCTGCAGCGCACATGCCTCTGGTTGCATACAAGGCTCGGGTAAATCTCCCCGCTTTCGCGAGGACGACGGGGAATGACGGGTTTTTGCAGGGCCTGTGCCCTGCTCTCCATCGACCCGGGATCGCAAGCCGAGCTTTGTACGTGGTCAGGAACCCCGAGGAGCCTTCGCTCGATCCGTATGGGTCGGGACGAGGGGTGGCCGCCGGGACCCGGGCCGGCCGCCCGCTTGCCCCAGGCGGCCGGGCTACCGGGGGCGGTCGGCTTCGCCCCGTTCGGCAAGCGAGAGGTCCATCGCGGTGGGCCGCCCGAGGCTCCGGCGATCGACCGCGACCGCCTTGACCAGGGCGTAGACCGGCCGGCCGGGCGCCAGCTCCAACGCCTCCACCGACCGGCGCATGACGCGCGCCCAGAGCGGCGCCCCCACGTCCAGGAGCACGTGCGCCTGGGGGCCGTCGTTCGGGCCGATCTCCACCACCTTGCCGGGCAGGACGTTGAGGATGCTGGTCCGCCCCGGCGGGTCGAGGGCGATCGCGACGTCCCGCGAGCGGACCCGGAGATTGACCTCCGCCCCTTCGGCCAGCGCAACGCGCGGCCCGATCATCTCGCCGCCCGCGAAGGCGAAGCGGGTGATCCCGTGCGCGGGGTCGTGGCCGGCGACCCGCATCCGGAGGATCGACCCCGCATCGAGCCGCCCCGCGTAGCTTCGGAGGTCGAAGCGGTTGGAAACCTCCTCGATGGGGCCGCTCGCCACGATCCGCCCCTCGCTCATCAGCACGAGATCGGAGGCGAGGCGCACCACCTCGTCGATCTCGTGGCTGACGTAGAGGGTCGGGATCCGGAGCTCCCCGGCGAGGCGCTCGATGAAGGGGAGGATGTCCTCCTTGCGGTCCTGGTCGAGCGAGGCAAGGGGTTCGTCCATCAGGAGCAGCCGGGGGTTCGCGAGCACCGCGCGGGCGAACGAGACCCGCTGCCGCTCCCCGCCCGAGAGGGAGGAGACCCGCCGCCCGAGGAGGGGGTCGAGGTCCATCAGCCGAACCACCGTCTCCGGCTGGAACATGCGCTCCTCCTTCGGGGTGCGGCGGTGGCCGTAGAGGATGTTCCCCCGCACCGTGAGGTGGGAGAACAGGCGCGCGTCCTGGAAGACGAGGCCGGCGCGGCGGTCGCGGGCCGCGACGAAGGTCCGGTCGTCCTGCCACACCGTGCCGTCGAAGGCGATGCGGCCCCGGGGCTCGCGCTCCAGCCCCGCGATGGCCCGGAGGAACGTGGTCTTGCCGCAGCCCGAGGGGCCGAAGACCGCGGTGACCCCGGAGAGCCGGACGTCGAGCGACGCCTCGAGCCGGAAATCCTTCCGGTCGAGGACGAGGTCCGCCTGAAGGCGCGGCGGGGCGGCGGCGGCGCCGCCCCCCGGCTCAGCCGCCGGCATGGACCGGGAACCGCCGGTTGACCGCGTACACGGTCACCAGCACCACGAAGCAGAAGCACAGCAGGACCGCGGAGAGGGCGTGGGCGGCCGGGTAGTTCAGGGTCTCGACGTGCTCGAAGACGGCGATCGAGATGACCCGGGTCTCGCCGGGGATGTTGCCCCCCACCATCAGGACCACCCCGAACTCCCCCAGGGTGTGGGCGAAGCCGAGCACCCCGCCGGTGATGAAGCCGCGCCGGGCCATCGGGACCGCCACGGTGAAGAACGCGTCGAGGGCGCGGGCGCGCAGGGCGAACGCCGCTTCGAGCGGCCCCCGGCCCACCGCCTCGAACGCCCCCTGCACGGGCTGCACCACGAACGGCAGGGAGTAGATCGCGGAGGCGAAGACCAGGCCCTCGAACGAGAAGGTGAGCGAGCGCCCGGTGACGGACAGGAGGAGCCCGCCGAGCGGCCCGCCCGGCCCGAGCATGAGGAGGAGGTAGAAGCCGAGCACGGTGGGGGGGAGGACGAGGGGGAGGGCGACCACCGCCTCGACGGCGACGCGGAGCCGGCTGCGGGTCCGGGCGAGCCACCAGGCGACCGGGGTCCCGACGAGCATGAGGATCCCGACGGTGATGGCGGAGAGCTTGATGCTCAGCCAGAGCGGGCCGAAATCGAACGGCATGTCAGCGGCGGCAGTGGCGGGGCCCCCGTCGGAGGCCCCATCGGCGGCCCGGTTCGCTTCTCCGGTGTGCGCGCAGCTCGGGAGCGGCCGGGCGGTCGGGCGCGGGGTTTCGCCGGGTCAAGTCGGCCTCCTCGCCTGCCGGTCAATCCGTGGGCGCGGAGTACCCGAAGCCTTCGATGCGGGCGAGGATGTCGGGCTCGGCGAGAAAGTCGAGGAAGGCGAAGGCGGCGTCGTTCCCCGCGGCGCGCTTCAGGATCACCATGTCCTGGCGGATCGGGCCGTGCAGCTCGGCGGGCACGACCCAGACGCTCCCCTCCCGGCCCTCGGGGCGGGCGGGAAGCTGGGACTTCGCGATGAACCCCATCGCCGCGTTGCCGGTGCCGATGAACTGGAAGACCTGGCCGACGTTGATCCCGCGCACCAGCCGGTCCTGGAAGGGCGCCCAGAAGCCGAGCCGCTCCAGGGTCTCCTGGGAGGCGACGCCGTAGGGAGCGACCTCCGGGTTGGCGATCGCGATCTTTCCGCTCCCGAGGGTCGCGAGGGCCTCCGCCCCGCCCGCGCTGACCCGCCCCGGCTCGGCGCTCCAGAGTGCGATCCGGCCGAGGGCGTAGGTGCGCCGGGCGCCGGGGACGGTGAACCCCGCCTCCTCCAGCCGCTCCGGGCGGGCGGCGTCGGCGGAGAGGAAGACGTCGTAAGGCGCGCCGTTCGTGAGCTGGGCGAAGATCTGGCCCGTCGAGCCCGAGCTGATGCGGAGTGAATGCCCGGTGCGGGCCTCGAACTCGCTCGCGAGTGACCGGAGGGGCAGCAGGAAGTTGGTGGCGACCGCGACCGTCGCCTCGGCGGCGGCCGCCGCGCCGCCGCCCGGCCGCGGCCCGGCGAGGCCGAGCGCCAGGGCGGCCCCGAGGACCAGGACGGCGGGGAAGCGCCCCGCCGTCCACGCCCGCATCATGCGCTCGCGCTCGGGCGGGCGCTCACCGCCTCGTGCCAGCGGCGGACGTTGCCGCGCCCCTCGGGGGTCTCCACCTTCAGCCGGTTGATGAAGTCCACGGCGACGAGGGCGGTGACGTCGGCGGCCGTGTAGCGCGGGCCGGTGACGAACTCCCGCCCGTCGAGCTGCGCGTCCAGGGTCTCGAAGAAGCGCCCCACCCGCATCCGGCCCCGCTCGGCGAGCTCGGGGATCTGGGCGACCGGGTCGGGGCCCGGAAGCGCGTGGTCCTTCATGCCGCGGGCGGTGTTGCGGAACATCTCGGCCGCCGCCTGGAAGCCCTCGATCTCGATCCGGTGGTCCCACATCGCGACCATCCCCTGCTCCGCGGGGCTGCTCCCCATGAGGGGCGGCTCCGGGTGCGCCGCCTCGAGGTAGCGGCACACCGCGACCGACTCGTAGATGCAGGTCCCGTCGTCGAGCTCGAGGACCGGGACCGTACAGGTCGGGTTGACGGCCCGGAACGCCTCCCCGAAGTGCTCGCCGGAGCGAAGGTCCACCTGCACGGTGGGAAGCTCGATGCCCTTCTCGGCGGCGAAGATGCGCACGCGGCGGGGGCTCGGGGCGGTGGCGCAGTCGTAGAACTTCATCGAAGGCTCCTGTGGGGCGGCGAACGGGAATCGGCCACGGGTCGCGGATCGCGGATCGGGGGGCCGGGGGCCGGACTCGGCGTCAAGGCCGGCCCCCGGCCCGGCCAAGCCGTCTAAGTTACCACGCCCGCCCGCCTTCCTGCCTTCCGGGGAGGCGAGGAAGGAGGCAGGTGCGCGATGGGGAGATTCGCACGGGCGGACGGGATCGGAGGCATGAGCCCGGGGAAGCAGTCATACTGGCGGCGCCCGGCCGGCAACGCTCCCGCCGGCCAGGGCCGCGGCGCGCGGCGACTGGTCACCGAATGGACACGAGGAATCGAACCATGCGCTTCTTCAACACCGCCGGCCCCGTCCGGCCCGACGAACACTACTGCGTCCCGCCGCTCGGGCGCTTCGACCAGGAGGAGGTGCTGCGGCTCGTCGAGACGAAGAAGTACTTCGTCCTGCACGCCCCCCGGCAGACCGGCAAGACCTCCGCCCTCCTCGCGCTCCGCGACCTCCTGAACGGGCAGGGCTACGGCTGCGTGTACACCACCTTCGAGATCGCGCGCACGACCCGCGAAGACGTGGCGGAGACGATGCGGACGGTGCTTCCCACACTGGGTTCGGACGCCAGGTCGACCCTGGGCGACGACTTCCTGGCCCGGGAGTGGTCCGGCATCCTCGCAGACTTCGGACCGAGCGGAGCGCTGCGCGAGGCGTTGAGACGCTGGTCGGAGGCGTCGGCGAAGCCGCTGGTGCTGCTCATCGACGAGATCGACACCCTCCAGGGCGACCCGCTGCTCTCGACCTTGCAGCAGCTACGGGCGGGCTACCCCATGCGCTCGGCGCAGTTTCCCCAGAGCGTGGTGCTGTGCGGGCTGCGCGACGTGCGCGACTACCGCATCCGCTCGACCGGCAGCCCGTTCAACATCGTGGCGAAGTCGCTGCGGCTGGGGGACTTCACCCAGGAGGAGACCCTGACCCTCCTCGACCAGCACACCGGGGAGACGGGACAGGCATTCACGGACGATGCGCGGGAGGCGATCTGGACCCAGACCCTGGGCCAGCCGTGGCTGGTGAACGCCCTCGCCTTCGAGACCTGCTTCGAGAGCAAGGCCGGGCGGGACCGCTCGCGCGAGATCACCGGGGCCGACGTCGCCGAAGCGCGCGAGGCGCTCATCGTGCGCCGGGTGACCCATCTCGACTACCTGGCGGACCGGCTTCGGGAGGAGCGGGTGCGCCGGGTGGTCGAGCCGATGCTGAGCGGGGCGGACGAACGGCGCGCGACCGAGCGCGACGTCGAGTACGCGCGCGACCTCGGCCTTGTCGCCCGGGACGCGCCGGTCCGCATTGCCAACCCCATCTACGCGGAGGTCGTGCCGCGCGAGCTGGGCTGGATCCTGCAAGAAGAGCTGGACCTGGACACGGCCTGGTACGTGGACGCGGACGGCAGCCTGAACCTCGACCGGCTGCTGGAGGCGTTCCAGGACTTCTTCCGCCGGCATTCGGAGCACTGGAAGAACCGGTTCCTGTACGAGGAGGCGTGGCCGCAGATCCTGTTGCAGGCGTATCTGCACCGGGTGGTGAACGGGGGCGGTCGCATCGAGCGCGAGTACGGGTTGGGGAGGGGGCGGGTGGACCTGCTGATCATGTGGCCGGAGAGCTGGCCCCCGGAGGGGTCGGGGGGCGGGCGGATGCGGGAGTACGTGGTGGAGTGCAAGGTGGTGCGCTCCGGGGACGGGTTGGAGAGCACCATCACGGATGGGGTGGAGCAGACCGCGGGGTACATGGACCGCTGCGCGGCGGAGGCCGGGCATCTGGTCGTCATCGACCAGCGCGAGAACCGGGGCTGGGACGACAAGGTGTTCCGCCAGCCGCGCCGCTCGAAGGGCGGCGTTCCGGTGGAGGTCTGGGGCATGTGACGCGCCGGCGCCACGATCGGGCGCTCGCCCGGCAACGCTCCCGCCGGCCAGGGCCGCGGCGCGCGGCGACTGGTCACCGAATGGACACGAGGAATCGAACCATGCGCTTCTTCAACACCGCCGGCCCCGTCCGGCCCGACGAACACTACTGCGTCCCGCCGCTCGGGCGCCTCGACCTCGACGAGGTGCTGCGGCTCATCGAGACGAAGAAGTACTTCGTCCTGCACGCCCCCCGGCAGACCGGCAAGACCTCCGCCCTCCTCGCGCTCTGCGACCTCCTGAACGGGCAGGGCTACGGCTGCGTGTACACCACCTTCGAGACCGCGCGCACGGCGCGTGACGACGTGGAGCGGGCCATGCGGGCGATGCTCGCAGGCTTGGCGTTGCGGGCTCGATTGACGCTCGACGATCATTTTCTGGACGACGCCTGGCCCGACGTCCTCGCCAGGAGCGGCCCCGAGCAAGCCTTGGGCGAAGCACTGATGCGCTGGTCGGAGGCGTCGGCGAAGCCGCTGGTGCTGCTCATCGACGAGATCGACACCCTCCAGGGCGACCCGCTGCTCTCGACCTTGCAGCAGCTACGGGCGGGCTATCCCATGCGCTCGGCGCAGTTTCCCCAGAGCGTGGTGCTGTGCGGGCTGCGCGACGTGCGCGACTACCGCATCCGGTCCACCAGCAGCCCGTTCAACATCGTGGCGAAGTCGCTGCGGCTGGGGGACTTCACCCGGGAGGAGACCCTGGCCCTCCTCGACCAGCACACCGGGGAGACCGGGCAGGCATTCGCCCCCGAGGCGCGCGAGGCGATCTGGACCCAGACCCGGGGCCAGCCGTGGCTGGTGAACGCCCTCGCCTTCGAGACCTGCTTCGAGAGCAAGGCCGGGCGGGACCGCTCGCGCGAGATCACCGGGGCCGAGGTCGCCGAAGCGCGCGAGGCGCTCATCGTGCGCCGGGTGACCCATCTCGACTACCTGGCGGACCGGCTCCGGGAGGAGCGGGTGCGCCGGGTGGTCGAGCCGATGCTGAGCGGGGCGGACGAACGGGGCGCGACCGAGCACGACGTCGAGTACGTGCGCGACCTCGGCCTCATCGCCCGGGACAGGCCGGTGCGCATCGCCAACCCCATCTACGCGGAGGTCGTGCCGCGCGAGCTGGGCTGGATCCTGCAAGAAGAGCTGGACCTGGATGCGACCTGGTACGTGGACGCGGACGGCGGCCTGAACCTGGACCGGCTGCTGGAGGCGTTCCAGGACTTCTTCCGCCGGCATTCGGAGCACTGGAAGAACCGGTTCCTGTACGAGGAGGCGTGGCCGCAGATCCTGTTGCAGGCGTACCTGCACCGGGTGGTGAACGGGGGCGGGCGCATCGAGCGCGAGTACGGCCTGGGCCGGGGCCGGGTGGACCTGCTGATCGTGTGGCCGCAGGACGGCCGGCGCGCGAGCGAGTACGTGGTGGAGTGCAAGGTGGTGCGCGCCGGGGACGGGCTGGAGCGCACCATCACGGAGGGGGTGGAGCAGACCGCGGGGTACATGGAGCGCTGCGCGGCCGAGGCGGGTCATCTGGTCGTCATCGACCAGCGCGAGAACCGGAGCTGGGACGACAAGGTGTTTCGCCAGCCGCGCCGCTCGAAAGGCGGCGTGCCGGTGGAGGTCTGGGGCATGTGACGCGCCGGGGGCTCGGGCGAGCGCCCACCGCCTCCGCCTCGCACACCCCCGGAAGGCCGTCCCGGCCCCGGGCCCCCTCCTCTCGCGACCCGGTCCGGGCTCAGCGCGGCGGAGCGCCGCCGCGCCCCCGGCGGAGCAGCATCCGAAGACCGGTGTAGAGGGCGGGGAGGGCGGCGGCGGCGAACCCCGGAGCATAGCTGCCGGTCGCCTCCAGGATCGCGCCGTAGAGGAGCGGGTACACCATGATCCCGGTGCTCGTGAAGAGGAGCACGCCCCCCGTCATCGCCCCGATCCGGTCGACGGGGGAGAGGCGCGCGATCTCGGCGAGCAGCACCCCGTGCCAACTGATGGCGGTGCCGGCGTAGACCACCGCGACGGCGGCGATGGCCGCGACCGGCCAGCCGGGTCCGAAGCAGGCGGTGGCGATGCCCGCCGCCGCCATCACCACCGCGAGCCAGCCGAGCAGGGCGCGCGCGTTGACGAACCGGCTCGCGGTCCACCCCCAGAGGATCCGCGCCCCGACAGCGGCCGCGTTCCCGGCCGCGAACACCCACCCCGCCGTCTCCGGGGGGTATCCGAGCCCGTCCGCGAGGAACGCGAAGAGGAACGCGCCGTAGATGGCCTGGAGGCCCACCCACGACACCGAGCAGAGGGCGAGCTCGCGGAGCCGCGGATGGACGAGCACCCCCCGCACGGTGTGGACCACCGCCCGCATCGAGATCCGGTGCGAGCGGACCCGGTACTGGTCGAACTCCGCGCGGAGGGGCTGGAGCGCGAAGGCGAGCACGAGGCACATCGCCCCGCAGGCGAGGAACGCCCCCTCCCACCCGAGGGCGATGGTGAACGCGGGCACGAGGATGCCCGCCAACATCCCCCCGACCGGCACCCCGGTCTGCTTGATGGAGAAGATGAGGGGCGCGCGCCGGGGCGGGCAGTAGCGCCCGAGGATGTCGGAGCTGGCGGGGGTCGAGACGGCCGAGCCCGACCCGATCACGAAGGCGGTGAGCGCGAAGAGGATCGCCCATCCCGGCCACGAGAAGACGAGCCCGAGCCCCATCAGCACGAGGGCCGCCTGGCTCACCCGGAGCGCCCCGTAGCGCTGGATGAATGCGCCGGAGGCGCCCGCGGAGAGGGTGGAGGCGACGTACATGACGGCGGTGTAGACCCCGACGAGGGAGATCCCGAGCCCGGTCGCCTCCGAGATGGCGGGGGCCGCGATGGGCAGCACCAGGGTCGACAGGTAGGAGAACGCCTGCTGGATCAGCATCGCCACGACCGCGAGCCACAGCCACTTCGACGGGCGGGGGCCGCTCGGCGGGGCGCTCGGCGGGGCGGAGGGGGACGTCCCCGGAGGGGAAGCGGAGGGCGCTGCCCGGGCGGGAGGCCGGTCCGGACCGGTGGGCTTCATGTGGCGTGTTCCGAGATCCCGGCAAGAGAGGTGGCTGGGGCTGACCCGTCGCCGCCGGTCGGGACCGCGCCACGCGATATTATGATGGTACGGTTGAGCGGTTCACGGGGCGGCCCCCGGGCGGCGGCCCGGCCGGTTCGGAGCCGGCCCGGGTCCGGCCCGAGGGCGAGCGGAAAGGGAGCGGACGCGGAACATGCCGACCCCCGAGCAGGTCGAGCGCTACCGGCGCGCGCGGGCGGCGGCTCCGGCCGCTGCCGCGAACTGATCCCGCCGCCGCCGGTCATGATCCGCGAGCCGGTCACCGGACCCCGGGCCTGGACCCGGGACACCCTCCGGGAGGAGGACTGGCGCATCCCGATGCCCGCGGGGTGCGCGGCGGAGATCGAAGCTGTCGCCCGCGCCCTCGAACGGGACCCGGTCCCCGCCTTCCTGCTCGACCCCGCCGACTACGGCCTTGACGCCTGCCGCACGCTCATGCGCGAGGTGCGCCGCCGCCTCGACGACGGGCCGGGGGTGGTCGTGGTGGACCGGGTGCCGGTCGAGGCGCTGTCGGACCGCCCGCGCATCGAGGGGGCGTTCTGGCTGCTCGGGGCGATGGTGGGGCGCCCGGTGGTCCAGACCCGGGACGGCGAGGCGATGGTGGAGGTCACCGACACCGGGGTCCCGAAGCGGATCGGGGTGCGGGGCTTCCGCACCCGCGTCGCCCAGCCGCCCCACGTCGACAACTCCTTCAACCATACCCCGCCCGACCACGTGAGCCTGCTCTGCCTGCGGGCCGCCCGCGAGGGCGGGGCGAGTCGCTTCGTGAGCTTCTACTCCGTCCACAACGCCCTGCTCGCCGAGCACCCGGAGCGGCTGGAACGCCTCTACCGCCCCTTCTACCAGGACCGCCAGGGCGACTTCTGGCCCGACGAGCCGCAGACGGTGTTCTTCCCGGTGTTCCAGCTCGGGCCGGGGCCGGGCCTGGACCTCCGCTGCCGCTACACCCACTTCACCATCCCGGCCGGCTACGAGACCGCGGGCGTGGACATGGACGAGGAGACCCGCCTCGCCTTCGAGACGATGAGCCGGATGGTGGAAGACCCCGCGCTCTGCTGCGAGTTCACCCTCGCGCCGGGCGAGCTCCAGTTCGTGAACAACCGCTGGTGCGGCCACGGTCGGGCGTCCTACACCGACGACCCGGACCCCGAGCGGAAGCGCCTCATGCTGCGGCTCTGGCACCGCGACGGCGGCGCCCGCCGCTACCGCGGCTGATTCTCCGCGCCGGGCAGCATGGACGCCGCCGCCGGCCGGGGGCGAAGGCCGGGGCTGTTCGGCGTGTGTCCGGCCTCCAGCCTCGGCCCCGCTCAACGGGCGCGGAAGTGGCGGCCGATGAGCTGGCGGTGGACCTGGTTGGTCCCCTCCCAGATCTGGGTGATCTTCGCGTCCCGCATCAGCCGCTCCACCCGGTAGTCCTTGACGTAGCCGTAGCCGCCGTGCATCTGCACCGCCTCGGTGGTCATCCGCATCGCAAGGTCGGAGGCGCGGAGCTTCGCGATCGACGCCTCGACCGCGTAGTCGCCCGCGCCCGAGTCGCCTTCCACAAGGCCCGCCACGTAGTCGAGCCACGCCTCGCACAGGGCATACTCCGAGGCGAGGTCCGCGAGGAGGAACTGGTTGCCCTGGAAGTCGATGACCGCGCGCCCGGACTGGCGGCGCTCGTTCATCCAGCCCACCATGTCGTCGAAGGCGGCCCGCGCGATCCCGAGGGCGTGGGCCGCGATCGAGGGGCGCGACTTGTTGAGCGAGGCGAGGAGGATGCGGAGCCCGTCGCCGGGGCCGCCGAGGAGGTTCGCCCGCGGCGCCCGGCACCCCTCGAAGCGGAGGGTGACGGTGGACGAGGCCCGCATCCCCATCTTGTCCTCGCGGCCGGCGACGGTGAGCCCCGACGCCCCGCGCTCGACGACGAGGGCGGTGATCGCGCCCCGCGGGTCGTCGATCTCCGACCATTTGCCGAAGACGAGGAGAAGATCGGACACGTCGCCGCTGCTGATGAACGTCTTCTCCCCGGTGATCGCGACCTCGTCGCCCTCGGGGACGAAGCGGGTCCGCATCGCGGTCGCGTCGGAGCCGGCGGTCGGCTCGGTGATGACGAGCGAGCCGAGGCCGCCGCGCGCGATCCGGGGGAGGAGGCGGGCCTTCTGCTCCGCCGACCCGAAGTCGATGAGCGGCTTCATCGCGTGGAAGGTGGTGGCGTAGATGATGCCGGTCGAGGAGCAGGCCCGGGTGAGGAGCTTCACGCACTCGAGGTAGGTCCCGAACGGGAGGAGGGCGCCTTCGTAAGCCTCCGGGACGAAGATCGCGTTCAGCCCGAGGTCGCGGATGGCGGCCATGTTCCCGGCCGGGAACTCGCCCGTCCGGTCGTGGTGGGCGGCGCGGGGCGCGATCGCCTCGTCCGCGAGGCGCGCCACCGAGTCGAGGAGGAGCCGCTCCTCCTCGCTCCGCTCGCGCCGGCTCTCGATCCGTTCGATGAGGTTCATGGGGCGATGCCTGCGCCGCGGGCGTTGCCGGGCCGTTCCTCCGCGTTCACTGGCCTCGACCTCCTCCCGCGTCGCCGCCGCGTTCCCGCCCACGCCCTTCGCCGTGACGTCGGGAGATCGCTCGAGCGGACCACCGGACGGTAGCACACCACGGGGCGGCTCGATCCGGGAGGCGTCTGTGACGTTCATAATATATTTGATGTATAAATAAAAAAACGGAGTCCAGACATTTATTGCCCCATGGGCACGGAATCTTCCCGCGGAATCGGTGCGGTTCGGAGTCGCCTTCACCCCACCGCAGGGCCTTCGCGGACATGTCGCCGGGAACGCTCCTGGGCACGGCGTCCTGGGAACGCGGGCGTCCCGCCCGCATTTTCGCCCACGGGCGCTTCACCCCCACCTCTGTGCGGGCGGGACGCCCGCGTTCCCAGGACGCCGTGCCCGGATTGCACCTCCCAGGAGCGTTCGCGAGAGGTGTGCATGGCGAAAATCCCCACCGCGCACAGCGCATGCCTCATGCGGGCTGCGGCGGCTCGACGCCCCCGCGACGATATCCGGCGGGATGACGGCCGGGGCGGTCCCGGGGCGAGCGTCCGCACGGCGGGCTTGATCCCTCGCGGCCAAACGGCGAATCATCGCTCCGGGTGATCCGGGTCGGAACGGGGTGCATGGGAGTTCGTGAATCGCCGTCCGGCGGGCGGGCGGAGGGCCGGGGGACGGGCCGGGTGATCGTGGCGCACGGCCTCTTCCTCATACCGTTCCAGTTCGCGGTCGTGCGAAAGGCCCTGTGGCGGGCGGGATTCGAGGTTTCGTTCGTCCGCTACGCGAGCAACCGCCAGCCGGCCGCGGAGTCGGTGCGCGAGGTCGGCGATTTCCTCGACCGGATGCGGCCCGTCGCGAGCGCGGGGGAGGACGGCGGCGGTCCGGTCCACTTCATCGGGTACTCGCTCGGGGCGCTCGTCCTTCGCTCCGCGCTCGCGGCGCGCCCCGGCTTCCCGGTCGGCCGGTTCGTCATGATCGCGCCGCCGAACGGCGGGGTCGGGCTCCTGTCGGGGCCGCTGCCGGCGGTCGCGCTCCGCTGCGGCGGCCCCGCCCTGCACGACCTCCGGGAGGGCTCCGACTTCGTCCGCACCCTCCCGCCCCCGCGCCCCGGCGCCGGGATCATCGCGGGAGACCGGCCCGCGACCGTCCTGCATCCCTCGTGGTGGCTCCGCCGACGGATCGACGCCGCGGACCCTCACGACGGAACGGTCGAGCTGCGGAACACGCGCCTCGCCGGCGTCCCCCACGTGACCGTGCGCCACTCCCACGCCACCATCTGCTGGAGCCCGGAGGTCGCGGGCCTCATCCGGGCGTTCCTCGAATCCGGGCGGTTTCCCGCCGCTTCGGACGCGGCCTGAGCGCGCCCCCACCCCCGGCCGGAGCGCGTTCCGGCGCTTCGGCCGCATATTCTCCGGGCAAATTGTTGATACATTGCCTCTTTCGGGTGAGCGTGGCGGGGGCGGGGCGTCGCCGGGGAACGCACGATTGAGCACGTGATGAGGCCGGTACGACCGAAATCGAAGGCGGGCCGCCTTGCCGTCGGCGGGTTCGCGGGCGGCTGAAGCGCGTCCATTCATGGCTGGAAACACGGAAGCCTTCTCCCGCGTCAGGATCAACGCCCTGCTCGCGGACGCGGGCTGGAGCCTGGACGACGGGGTAAGCGTCCTGTTCGAGCACACGCTGCCGGACGGCTCGCGCGCCGACTACGTGCTCTGCGACCGCGCCGGGCGGCCCATGGCCGTCGTCGAGGCCAAGCGTGGGAGCGTCCAGCCGCTCACCGCGCAGGATCAGGGTATCCACTACGCGACCCTGCTCAACGTCCCCTTCGTCTTCCTCTCGAACGGCGAGGAAGTGCGCTTCCTCGACCGCGACCGGGACGCCCACGCCCGGCGGGTCGCCGCCTTCTATTCCCAGGAGGACCTGGAGCGCAGGATCGCCGTGCGCTCGCTGCGGCGCGCGCTGGCCGACGTGCCCATCGACCGCGGGATCGTGGACCGCGCCTACCAGATCGACTGCATCGAAACGCTCTCGGAGGAGGTCGCGCGGGGGCGGCGCAAGCTCCTCGTCGAGATGGCGACGGGCACCGGCAAGACCCGCACCGCCGCCGCCTTCATCAAGCGCCTCTTCGAGGCCGGCGCGGTCACCCGCCTCCTCTTCCTCGTGGACCGGCTCGCCCTCGCCGCCCAGGCCGAGGACGCCTTCACCGACCACCTCCGCGACTACCCCTGCCACGTCCTGCGCCCGGGGCGCGGCTTCGACCGCGCGAAGCGCATCACCATCGCGACCCTCCAGACCATGATCGCGGAGTACGGCCGCCTCTCGTCGGGATACTTCGACCTCGTCGTCACCGACGAGTGCCACCGCTCGATCTACGGCAGGTGGAGCGGCGTGCTGCGGCGCTTCGACGGCATCCAGTTGGGCCTGACCGCGACCCCGTGCACGGCGGCGGCGGCGTCGGGCGCCGGTGCGGCACGCGCCGGTGCGCCGCCCGACCCCGAGGACGGCTGCTTCGTGCGCGACACCCTCCGCTTCTTCGAGGTCGACCGCCCGACCTTCCGCTACCGGCTCCGGCGGGCGATCGCGGAGAGCTACCTCGTCCCCTACCGCATCTACCGGGCGATGACGGTCAAGACCGCGGCCGAGGGCGGCTTCAAGGTGAAGCGGGGCGAGCTCGAGTGGAGCACGATGGAGGAAGCGGCGCGGGCGGAGCTCGAGCGGCTGTTCGGCGGGTCCGAGTCCATCACCGTCGACCCGCAGGCCCTGGAGCGCAAATTCACGATCCCGGAGCGCAACCGGGCCATCGTCCGCGAGTTCCGGAGCGTCCTCGACCACGGATTCACGGGGCGGGACGGCGTCAGGCGCTACCCGAGCCGGGGCAAGACCATCGTCTTCGCGGTGACGAAGCGCCACGCGGAGACCCTCGCGACAATGTTCGACGAGCACTTCGCGGACCGGAAGCCGCATCCCGCGACCCGCTACGCCGACTTCGTGGTGAGCGACCTGGGCGCGGGCGGGGGGCCGTCCCCCGACGCGAGCACGATCATCAAGCGGTTCAAGGAGGAGGAATTCCCGCAGATCCTCGTCAGCGTGAACATGCTCGACACCGGCTTCGACTGCCCGGAGGTCGTCAACCTGGTGATGGCGCGGTTCACGCGAAGCGCCGTCCTCTACCGCCAGATGCGGGGGCGCGGCACGCGCAAGGCGCCGCACGTCCGCAAGGCCGACTTCACGATGTTCGACTTCGTGGGGGTGACGGACTTTCACGGCGACGACGACGGCGCGATCGACGGCGGCGCGGTGGCGGAGCCGGGGCCGCCGCCCTACGGAACCCGCACGCCGCGCCGGCTGCTGACCCTCGACGTGGACGACCACATCCACCCCGCGAGCCGCGATTGGGCGACCCTCGACGAGAACGGGCGGATCGTCCGGGCGCCGGAGCACGAGGCCCGCTCCGCCCTCCTCGGCCTTCGCTTCGAGGCGTGGCTCGACGAGCAGCCCTTCAACGCCGAGCAGGCGCGCTGGGCGGGCCTCGTCGGGAGCCGCATCCGGGCCGACGCGATGAGCATCGACGGCTTCTGGGAGTACGATCTCGACTCGCACCCCTTCGCGGGCCTCGGAGGCTACGATCAGGCGGTGCGGGTCTTCGGGGGCGCGGCGTCGCTCGAACTCGTGCTCGGCACGCTCAACGCCGCGGTCTTCGGCGAAAACGGGCCGGATGGCGGCCCGGCGCGGGCCGGCGACCAGCCCCCGGCAAAGGAGGATTGACGGGACTCCTGCCGCTCACCCCCGAGCTTCGTCGCGGCATCGACCGCATCCGCGACCACCTATTCAGGGGCGACTCCGGCTCCGGCTGAACCACAGATGGTCATCCGACCTGTGGCGCGCTGAGCTGGATCACCACCTTCCGGGAAGAGAGCCACCAAGCCGCTCCCTACGTCCGGCTCTCTCCGGCGCGATGGAGCCTGTAGTCGGACTCGATACCGAGCCAGACGCCGGCATCCACCCCCAGAACCTTTTCGAACTGGAGCGCGGTCTCCGGTTCCAATGGGGCCTTGCCCGCAATGATCTGGCTGATGAGATTGAGCGGGCGCCCGCACCGGCGGGCGAACTCCGCGTGCGAGATACCCTGTGCCTTCAGGCGTTCCTCGAGGACCCACCCCGGAGGAACCGCATAGTCCGGCCGGTACTGATTGGCCGCGCGCGCCATCCTCGTCTCCTTCGTCAGTGGTAGTCTTTCACTTCGACGACCATGATTTTGGTCACCTGCCCGGCGTCGACCCCTCCGTCCTCCGTGCGCGGAAGCGGCGTGTGATTGGGCTCGAAAACGAGCCGATGCGGGTGAACGAGGACCATCGCGTACTGGCCATCCCGGTTCAAATGAAGCCGGTGTACCCTCCCCGAGGTCAGCAGCTCCGCCAGATTTTGGGCCTTCTGCAGATCCTTGATCTTATCCGTGATCGTCTTCGCCATCTGCGGCCCGTAGGCCTTCTTGAGATCGAGTGCCGAGCCGAAGTTCTTCTCGAGCTTGCGGGTCTGGAACTTGATATCCAATGGACTGTGTCCTTTTTGTTATTCGGAAGGTAGCATTTTATCCGAAAACATGGGCCAGCAACCATCCTCATGGCCGGGGCGTGGCTGGGGCAAATCGAACAATGGTGCGCGACGCCTGCTCCGTCCAGATCGAGCTTCGGGACTTGGCCGGACGAACAGCCTGCAAGGTGCCGATCGGGGGCGTCTGAAGGCGGCATCCAAGGCGGTGTGGTCTCCGACGACAGCTTCCGGGACCACGGTTTCGACCAGTGCATCTCGCGGGGCTGGAGGTGGCGGGCAGGCAGCGCTGGTCTTCAATGGCCGGCCGCGACGCGGTCGCCCCGGTGCGTGACGCCCTCAACGCCGCGGCCTTCGGCGATAATGGAAGCGGCGCGGCCGTCCGGTGCGGGCCGGCGACCGGCCCCCGGCAAAGAAGGATTGAAGGAACCCATGCCGCTCACCCCCGAGCTTCGGCGCGGCATCGACCGCATCCGCGACCATCTCTACGGCGGCGGCTACCCGAACCCGGCCCAGAACGCCGAACAGCTCAGCTTCCTCATCTTCTTCTACATGTTCGAGGCGGCGGACGCGGCCCGCTTGCGCGCCGCGCGCCGGCCGGGGGCAGACCCCTATACGAGCGTCTTCGCCGGGACGTGGCCCCTTCGCAACCCGCGCAACGCCGCCCACTCCCGCGCCCAGATACGCCCTCGCGCGCCCACCGGCACAGGCGCCGACGGCCGGCGCTCGGGTCCGGACCCGGTTCCGGACACTGGCTCGAACCCGAACCCGGATGCGGACGCCGCCGGAGGCGAAGGCCCGGACACGGCGCCCCGTGCGCTCCTTCGCTGGTCCTCGTGGGCGAACGCCCTGAACGGCGAGCGGCTGGTGTCCTGGGTGCGCGAGGAGGTGTTCCCGTTCTACGCCGAGGTCGCCGCCGAGGGCGTCACCGACTTCATGGCGGGCGCCCGCCTCGTCATCGACGAACCGACGGTGCTCTCGCAAGTCGTGAGCCAGGTGAACGACCTCCACCTCGAACGGGTCGATGCCGACACCAAGGGCGATCTCTTCGAACACGTGCTGCGCCAGATCCGGCAGGCGGGCGAACTCGGCCAGTTCCGCACCCCGCGCCACGTGATCCGCGCGATGGTGCGGATCGTCGATCCCCGCCTGGGGGAAACCGTCTACGATCCGGCGGCGGGCACGGCGGGCTTCCTGGTCGGGGCCTACGACCACATCCGGCTCGCGAACTCGTCTACGGCCGGCATCGAGGAGGCCGAGACGGACGGCAAGACGATACCCCGCGGCCTCGGCGACCTGCTCGGCCGCGACGCGGTGCGCCGGCTTCACGAAGCGACCTTCTTCGGCAACGACGTGGACCCGCAGATGGTGCGGCTCGCCACCATGAACCTGACCCTGCGCGGCCTGGACCGGGTGCGCATCGCGCGCCGCGACGCCCTGACCCGCACCCTCGACCGCGCGGCGAAGGCGGAGCTCGGGCTGCCGCCGGAGGGGTTCGACGTCATCCTCGCCAACCCGCCCTTCTCCGGGCGGCTCGACCGGGACCGCATCGTGGAGGAGGTGAAGGTCGGCCGGACCGCGCAGACGGAGCTGCTGTTCCTGCAATACATGCTGAACCACCTGAAGCCCGGAGGGCGCTGCGGGGTCGTCCTGCCGGAGGGGGTGCTGTTCGGCTCCACCGGCGCGCACCGCGAGCTGCGCCGCAGGCTGGTGGAGAACCACACCGTCGAGGCCGTGCTGTCCCTGCCGGGCGGCGTGTTCAACCCCTACTCCGGGGTCAAGACCTCCGTACTCGTCTTCCGCAAGGGCGGCGCGACGGATCACGTCCTGTTCCTGCACGCCGACCACGACGGCTTCAAGCTCGACGCCAACCACGACCAGCCGATCGACGCCGACGACCTGCCGGCCCTCGTCGCGGCCTTCCGGGAGCGTGCGGACCGGTGGGCCGCCTGGCAGGCGCGCGACCCGAACGCCGACTGGACCAAGAAGTGGTGGTTCGCCGACGCGGACGCGATCCGCGCCGCTGACTTCAACCTGAGCGCGGGGCGCTACCGTCCGCAGAACCGCGCCCGGGTGGAGCATCGCGACCCGCTGGAGCTCCTCGACGAGCTCAGGGCCACCGAGCGCGAGATTCTGACGGAGATCGACGAGCTTGCCGATGCCGTGCGGGAAGCGGTGAGGGGATGAAGCCTTATCCCGTCTCTCGTCTCGCCGATATCGCCGATGTGGTAGCTGGCGATCCCGCTCCCCAAGACCCGGAAGCATTTGCGCCGAACGCCCCCCTGTTCGTGCGAATGCAGGATGTCGGCATCCATCACCTCAATCCAGCTCTCTCCGCCTCGAAGGACCGGCTCAATTCGGATTGGTTGGCGAAACATCGGCTCCGGCTTTTCCCGAAAGACAGCATCCTGATCCCGAAAAGTGGCGCATCGGTGAACCTGAACCACCGTGCCAAGCTAGCCACCGACGCCCATGTCGTCAGCCATCTCGCGGTCGTGATGCCGAACCGAGCCAGGGTCGATCCGGACTACCTGTTCTGGTGGTCCGTTCGTTACGATCCTCGCGCTCAGGTGCAGGTCACAAGCTTACCATCCCTCAAACTTGCGACACTGAAGGAAGCGAAGATTCTCTTGCCGCCGATGCACGAGCAACGACGCATCGCCGACATCCTGAACTGCTCTGCACGAATCGAACACCTGCACCTCCAAGCAGCCAAACTTGCCTCGAACGTCACCGCTTCTCTCATGACTCGATTCCTGGGAGACGACGTTTTCGGTATTTCCACTATGAGCGTCAGTGGTTCCAGCACGGAATCAGGAGAAATAAGTTCATGAATGGAACCGGGAGCGTGAGGAGTGGGATATGAGCTTCTATACGGGAGACAACCAGAACAAGGCCGATTTCTTTGCATCCTTGACCGTCGATGACGTAACCGCTGCCCTCGCCGCCGGGGCCGATCCGAATGAACGGGACGAAGACGGCGTAGCTCCGCTTCACTGGATAGCTTCGCAAAACAAAGAGCCGGCGGTAATCGCAGCATTACTGACCGCCGGCGCGGACCTACACGCGCATGACGCAGACGGGTGGACCCCGCTTCATTGGGCGGCCATGTTCAGCAAGAGTCCCGACATGGTTGCGGCTCTACTGACCGCCGGCGCGGACCCGCACGCGCGGAACAGAGAAGAATACATGCCGCTTCATCTTGCGGCTGAGCATAACGACGCCCCGGCAATAATCGAAGCATTGCTGGCCGGTGGCGCCGATGTGAACGCTTGGTCGGGTCTCAATTATGGCGATACTCCCCTTTACTTGGCGGTCCATTTCGAACAGAAACTGGCGGTCGTCGAGGCGTTGTTGGCCGGCGGCGCGAATACGCAAGTTCCCTCCCGCGAGTATGGCGGCTGGACTCCACTGCATCACGCCGCCGCAAATGATCACTTCGCCTTCGAGCGTGCTGTACTTCCGCTCCTACTGTCCGCCGGAGCACGGGCGGACGCCCAGGACAAAGACGGTTGGACTCCGCTCCATTTTGCTGCCGATGCGCATCGCATCAGTGCTCCCGATATACTTCTCTCCTTGATCCCTGCTTGTACCAACGTCGATATACGAAACAAGGATGGCGACACTCCGCTTCATTTGGTGACCGCGAACAGTGGGGATGTGACGGTGATCAAGGCGCTCCTCTCGGCAGGTGCGGACCCTGCTGTCGAGAATATACACGGCGTTACTCCCCTGATCAATGCCAAATTGAGTGAGTCGTCAAACGCGGCCGAGGCCGCAGCGGTTCTCACCGCCGCCCTCATGGCCCGGTTGACCAAGGATGGCGCGTGATTGGTTCCGTCTCCGAGCCGAGTCCGTTCTACCGAACCGGCCGGAACCCGAATCACGGTTCAACGTTATGGCCGAACTCATGGACGGTCGGCAGCGAAGTGAGATGATGGCCGGGATCAAGGGGCAAAACGCCGGACTCGGACTCATGGTCCGCCAGACCGCAGACAAGCCAGGTCTTCGTTTTCGTCTCCACCGGAAGGAGCTTTCCAGCCACCCCGATCTCATCCTTCCGCACTGTTGGCTGGCGGTGTTCGTCCACGGTCGCCTCTGGCCCCACAGGACGGATGCGAATCTCCTGAACCGGAGCGTCGCCACGATAGACATACTGCTCCCGCGAGCGGTGTGCAGACCAAGGCCGATGTGGTGTATCATCGCAGGGAGGGTTCGACAGGGTCGAGGTCGTGAGGTGCGCCACACGAAGACAACGGGGGCTCGGGAGGGCCTGCGATTGGCAATCGAGCAGCGGACGCCAGTGGCCTGAACAGAGAGGGGCAACAGGTTGATAAACGGATGCAGCTTGGGCGATTGGCACGCGGAGGAGTTGCGACTCTCCGTGTTCCTGATCGACGCGATCGATCCAGCGAAGGAGGCCTTCTGGGAATCGCTGCTTGGAACAGCGCCGGACGAAGTGACCAACAGACCACATCAGCGGTGGGTCAGGGAGGAAGGCCCGTTTCTGAACGGCCGGCTTCGTGTGGAAGCGAGCATCAATCGAGTCGATTGGAGGTTGCTCCCTGCTCCTGGTATCGACCACCCCAGCGGGCTGCCGCCCGTGGCCGGATCGTATGAGGTGTTGGAACAGGGCTTCCGGGACCTGATGCTGAGATGGCTTGCCGATGGTTCTCCGTCCCTTCACAGGCTCGGGTATGGCAGCGTATTGCTGCTTCCGGCCGGAAGCCTTCCGGACGCCTGCAGGAAGCTCAACGCCCTGCTTCGGAAGGTTGACGTAGAGCCGGAGAATACGCATGACTTCCTCTACCGGATCAACAGAAGACGTTCGTCGAATTGTGGTATTGATGGACTGGAGATCAACCGCATTTCCACATGGTCCGTGGCGCAGATCATCGAAACCCGCGTGGATGTATCCGCAGGCGGAGAACGAGCGCCGAAGGTGACCCGGCAACTGAATCCGAGAGGTATTTGCCGGCTGGAGCTCGACATCAACACGATTCCCGAATTCGATCGAGCGTTGGACAAGGACGTTGTGCCGAAAATCTTCAATGAGCTTGTGGAAGCCGGCAATGAAATCGCCAGCGAGGGAGACGTTTCGTGACAATCGTGGCCGCCTTGAACCCCATCTCTCCACCGCATCCGAGCGCATTCGGCACGGTTGCGGAGCCTTCGTACCGACCGTCGTGGCCGTATCTGCTCGTGTGCAACGATTCCACGGAGACGATGGAGAAGAATGCCGGTTTCTTTTCCATCAACAGAAGTGTGCCGGATATCTCCATCCCTCGCCAAGTGGAAGAACAACTGGATCGCCTGTGTCAGGCCGCTCATGACGAGCAATTCGAGGTCGGGGTGGAGAGCCGGTTTTCCAAGGAGCTTCAGCGGCTGTGTGCCTACAGTCCGACCGCGGTGCTGGAATCTTTGAGAGTGCGACTGATCCACCGTGGCGCGAGCCCGGCAGTGCTATCCGAGATCCTGCAATGGGTTTCGCGTCAGGAAGCGGGCGTCATACGCTCCCCGGTCATCGAGCTATTGTCGCCGGGGCTCGATCACCCGTCTTCCCTCGTGCGCGACGCGGCCGCATCAGCTCTGGCCTATCTGGATGAACGTACGGCTGTCTCCCACCTTCGGCGAGCCCTGGACAGAGAAACCGTGCCGGAGCTTCGAGAGGATCTGGAAGACCTCATCCGTTCCCTGGAGAGCTGATTTTCGTGACGGTAATTTGTCGAAAACTGAGCCAGAAACGGCACTGGGACGGTGCGCCGTGGCTTGGGCCGCAAGAGACCCAGGCGGACGCGGTCAAATGTCTGATGACGAGTCAGAACAGCTTGTCGGTCTTCGTGCTTGATGGGCCAGACGATCAGACGGAACGGGTGGTCGCCGCGTTGGCCGTCACTCGGGATAGTCTTGCACAGCTCGATCTGGCCATTGCTCCGGAAGAGGTGCTTGTGCAGTGTGATATTCGACGAGAGAGGGTTCCAGGACAGACTCCCGACTCCGGGGTGAACGGTTGGCATGAGGATCTCGTCGAGCTCACGGTTGCGAAGATCGCACGGTTGGCTTCGGCCATCAAAAGCGAGGGAGAGATCAGGCGCTACAACCTGAAGAAAGTAGGAACAGCCATTCAGCGATCACTGGACGCGGATTACATCGGTGCCGAACACATCAATGGAAAACTCGTCCAGTCGCTGAGAAAACGTGGAATCATCCACTCCAACCTGCCGGAGATTCAACGACAGTAATCTTCGAAATCGGGTACAGGTGTCGAATTGACAATAAGGAGCTCTTACATCCATGGCAGACAACTTTCAACGAATCGGATCGGTGAGTAATGCTCACCTTGGACACAAATTCGAACAAGACGCAATCAGGATTCTGAAGGAATTCGGGATCGATGTATCTCCTGGCTTCGACGTGAAAGTTGGAGTTGCAGGAATCGGGAAGTACCACAAATTCGATCTCGGATCCGAGTCTCCGCCTATCTTGGTTGAGTGCAAACGACACAAATGGACATCTGGAGGGAACGTCCCCAGCGCAAAAATGACCGTGTGGAATGAAGCGATGTACTATTTCTATTGTGCGCCATCCCGTTACAGGAAAATACTATTTGTTCTGCGAGACGAGCGGGCGACCAATGGGGAGACATTGGCTGCCTACTACATCCGAACGTATAAGCATCTCATTCCTGAGGGTGTGGAAATCTGGGAGCTGAATCAAGATTCCGGTAGGTGTGAAATTGTATGGGATCGAAAATTCCGTATATGATGGATCGAATTTCTCGGAAAATGTTACAACGATTTTCGGATTTTGTTTGTAGTGAATTTCATGGAATTATAATCGTGATATTTGAGGACGTCGGTATCGAAAAGACACATCAGTCTTCGAGCTCCACGGGGCGGCCGGTATCGCGCAGTCGAGCCGCGTAGATCGCCTCGATCAGCGCGTCCACCTCGTGATCGTCGATCGGCCCCCAGCTACCCCGCAGACCGAGAGCACCTTCCGGACCAAGCTGTCCCTCGACCACAGTGTCGATCTCGTCGGTCAAGGCCGTCCGGTTCCTGACGCCGCCACCGTCGTCGGGACATGCGGCCTTCGGCAAGGTCAGGACCGCATCACCGACGCTCGCCGTAGTCGTACACCCGGAGGCCGTCCGCGCTGGCCCGCGGGACGACCTTGCCCGCGAGCCGAAAATCGGCCCCGAGCTGTGCACTCAATCGGAAGGCCGATCCTCCTCCCGGCGCACCGGCCCCGTCTGTCCGCCGGCGCGGGAGAAGCGCGCGCGGAAGTCCCGCTCGCCGTCGCAGGCGAGGGCGGCCCGGACAAGGACGTCCTCCGGCGCGTCCGCGAGCCCGGGCACGTCGGCCGGGAAACCTTCGGAAACCGCGATGCCTCGCGACACGAGCATCTGCCGCACCAGCTTCGCCCGACCCTCGAACCGGCCTTCCGCCCGGCCCTCGGCGCGTCCTTCGTCCCGGAGGGAGCGCATCAGCGGATGGTCATCCGGCCCGGTACCGTCCCGCTCACCGAGGATCCGGCCCATGCGCTCCAGCCGCGCGTGCGTCCAGCCCGTCGGCTCGGGCTCGTTCAGCGCCTCGTGGATCGCACGCGCCCGCCAGTCGGGAAACACCAGACTCACTGGCGACTCCCGGTACCGGCCCGCCTCGAGCACGTGGATCGTCAGCCCCGACCGGCGACCCCGCGCCCGGCTCTGCGACCACTGGTCCGGCACTTCCACCCATACCTCCGGGAAGCCCCACGATTCGTACATCCCGAGCTTCCAGCGCCGGACGTCCGTCGTGTAATCGACCTCCAGCACCACGTCCGGAAAGTCGTGCTCCCCGACCACGATGCCCCCGCCCCGCGGGAGCCGCGCGCGCCTCGGGTACACGTACACGCACTGGTCGGCCTGGAGGATCTTCTGCCGCCGGCCGTGTTCGTCGCGCAGCTCGAGGCCGGTGGAGCCGAAGCACTCGATGGGGGACCCGCGCGTCGCGGCGATGAGGGCGCAGAACCCCGTCAAGCGCTGCGAGGGCCATTCGTGGGGGAGGGTGACGGGGTCCATCACCCACGCGGTCTCGGTGTCGCCGTCCCAGTACTCGAAGCGCCCGTCCCAGGTGTCGAGGTCGCGGCGGCGCAGGGGAACCGGCCGGCACCCGGGGAGGTCCGGCGCCGAGGGGTCCGGGGCCCGGACGTACGGCGCCGAAGGCGGCAGCGGTGCGGGCGCCGCCCGCGCCTGCCGCCGGGGGGAGGGCGACGGTCGAACGTCCGCCATCGCCAGATCGTCTTCGGTACGCATCTCGGGCCTCCATTCAGGGTCCATGCCTGATTCCGTGCCGTGCCCCGAAGTATAGCCCGATCTTCCTTCCCGGAACCGGTCCGGCGGCCGGCCCGGCCGGAAGCGCTACGGGGCGATCGCGCCGGTCAGCACAGCATTCGGATCAACGTCCAGTGGCGCATCTGCTTCCGTTGGACCGTGGAAGGGCCGTGCGACGTGGAGATCGTGGACTATCACTGAAGGGGGGACGACGATGAACGCGAGGAACGGGATGAGGCCGGTGCATCCGGGCGAGATCCTGCGTGAGGAGCTCGATACGATCGGACTCTCGGCCAACGCGCTGTCGAAGGCGCTGGACGTACCGGTGAACCGGATCACGATGATCCTGAGCGGCCAGCGGGGGGGTGAGCGCGGATACGGCGCTCCGGCTGGCGCGATACTTCGGCGCGACGCCGCAGCTTTGGCTGAACCTGCAGAAGACCTGGGAGCTCCGCCGGGCAGAGATCGAGAAGGGCCGCGAGATCGCGGAACGGGTGAGCCTTCGGCCGTCGGCGGCATAGCCGAGTGGAGCCGGATGCCGATCCCCGACTTCCAGTTTTCCACAAGGCGCTGTCTGACACAGCCTGAAACCTCGGAGAACCTCGCTTTGGAGGGCCATGCAACGGATTGCGGGCGCGGGCGTTCTTCTTATTTTCGGATCATGAAAGGATGCTCCTGCATATCCTCGACGTCTATTATCGACTTGTACTGATAATCTCCCGGATCGGAGAAGCCTTCCCGGAGGAATTCTTCCAATCCGGAACGGAATGCATCAAGGAAGGAGCCGCGATCCACCACCGCGGCCACCGCCCTTGCTTCTTCGTCCCAAGGATCGCTCACCTGGACGAAGAGTCGAGCCGGGCCGGAAGCATGAGCTGTCATTACCGTCACGGGACCTTCATCGTCCAGCTCGATCGCGATGGGGAGATCTCCCCTGGAGATCGTTTGCAGCCACTCGAGCAACGCCGGGAGCTGGTGCTGGGCGTCTTCGGAAAAGGGAATTTCGACGGCGTGTTTTCCCAGGGAAACGCGCCAACACTCCATATACCCCTCGTCGCATCCCATACGCACTTCGACAGCAGAGCAAACGTCGGGGGGGTACGACGCGCCGGCAGGCGCCGGATAGTCGTCAGGGCGGAACAGGCTCTTTCGCGCCAGCCTCCATGCCCTTTCGACCCAGCCTTCTTCCGGGGCCTCGATCATTGGAGGCTCGACGCGCTCGATTCGAACAGACCAGAGCGGGTAATCCCGGATCACCCTGGAGGGTGTGTGCACGATTACCCGCACCGTGAGCCCCGCCAACTCCTTGACGATCCCCGCAGACCCACCGACTGGCCGCACCCGGTCTCCCGGCCGCAAGTCCAGGAAACGTTCGGCAACGACGTCCTCCACGACCCGCTGCACCTGACGTAACGCATCGACGTAGCTGTCTTTCCCGGCTTGAGGTTTCTCGGCTGCCTGTCGGGCCTCGTTGCCCGTCTTGCCTGGAAAGAGTGTGGACTCCATGCCGCGGCCCGCTCGTTCGAGCGTCTCGACTTCTTGCCAGGCCGAAGCCATGAGATCGGGTTTCGGCGCGCGCCGGAACGCTTCCAGACGTTCTCGCACGACGTTCCGTGCGAGGCGGCGTCCCAGAGGCGGAAGCTCGACCTCTGCTTCGTTCAGCCAGAGCCACGCCTCCGCGAGCCGGGCCTTCGCCTGCTCGGCGGACCGGACCCAGCCATTGTTCCTGTGCCTCCGCTTGTGCATCACCGTATTGATGTGTCTGTTGGCCTTGCGCAGCCGCTCCACCACGATTTCGGGCAGAACCACCGCCGATGCTGATCCTTCCCCGCCCGTCTCGACCCCCATGGGGCACTCGACGCGCTCGATCAGCGGTCCGTCCGAGAGGGCATAGGCCTCGATCTTCGGGTAGGGGGCGGGCACGAATATCCGAACGTTGAGACCCTTCAGCCTCTGGACGCGCCCTACGTCCCCATTCTCCAAACGTACCCAGTCTCCGCGACGCAGGTTCAGGAAACGCTTGGCTACGGCCTCCTCCACGACATGCCTTATTCCGCGTAATGCGTCGATGAGTCGGTATTTTCTGGACCGGTGATCTTCAAGCAAGGCCCAATCCACGACGGTCGGCCAGCCGGTGACGGCGGGGAGCTCCACTTCCCGAACCGCTTGTTCGGCCGCTTCGGCCTCCTCCCATGCCGCCGCCATGAGATCGGACTTAGGTGCGCGCCGGAACGCTTCCAGACGTTCTCGCACGACGTTCCGTGCGAGGTAGCGTTCCAGAGGCGGAAGCTCGACCCCTGCTTCGTTCAGCCAGAGCCACGCCTCCGCGAGCCGGGCCTTCGCCTGGACGGCGGACCAGATCCCACGCTCGACCTCGAGGTCCAGCTTGCGTTGTGCACTGTTGATGTGCCCGTCCGCCTTGTGCAGCCGCTCCATTACGACCTCGGGCAGAGCCACGATCGACGGCGAAGCTTTCCTCTCTGCCCCGAGCGCCATTCCTGTCGAGGCCCGGCCAGGTCTACGGATGGCGGCTGATCCGGCGCGTCCGCGCGTCCACGCGGCGACGATCGAGGCCGAGCCAGTCGTCACCGAGCAGTTGCCGCGCCCCGGCCCTCGGCCGGAAGGGCTGGCTGATGCGGTGACGATCAGTCACTGAAGCCCCCCGTTGCTTCCTTCATGCTCCGACGATCTCCGCACCAGCCTCGGATGAGGCGCCTGCCCGTCGGCATCGAACGCCATCAAGCCCGACCGTGGCGAGCATATCATCCTGACGTCCATCACTTGGTCGAAGCGTCTCGACCCGACCGCATCCGAATCCGTGCGCCCCGACCCGGGACGGATGCGAGGAGATACGGCTCCCGCCGGTCACCATCCGTCTCGGGCCAGCGATCCTTCCCGCCGCGATTCGGAGCTGCCTTTACCCCATCGCAGGGCTTTCGCGGACACGTCGCAGGCGCGTCCTGGGAACGCTTGGGTCCCGCCCGCAGCGGACCGAAGGTCCGGGGGTAAAGCCCCGTGTACGAAAATGCGGGCGAGACGCCCGCGTTCCCAGGATGCGCCGTTCCCAAGACGCGCCGTTCCCGGGACACGCCTGCGACGAGGCGTGTTTGGCGGGAATCCCCGCCGCGCACCTGCATCAGGGTCCGGCCCCGATGGCCGCCGGGGCGGGCGGCGGGTACCATCGCTCCGTTCCCGGCGCCCATCCGGGCGCCGCCCAACCGAAGGAGGTCGAGCCATGGCGCTCCAACCGTTCCTGGACCAGGATGTTCCCGGCCCCAAGCGGGACTACGTCGGCTACGGCCGCCACGTTCCGAAAGTCCGGTGGCCGGACGGCGCCCGCGTCGCGGTCAACCTCGTGCTCAACTACGAGGAGGGGTCGGAGTACACCCATGCCGCCGGCGACGGGCAGAACGACGGCCTCACCGAGATCCCGTGGGGGATCGACCCGAGCTACCGCGACCTCGCGGCCGAGTCGGTCTACGAGTACGGGTCGCGGGCGGGGGTGTGGCGGGTCCAGCGGCTGGTGGACGGGCTCGGGCTCCCGATCACCTTCTTCGCGGCGGCGACCGCCCTCGAACGGAACCCCGAGGTCGCGGCCTGGCTCCGCGAGTCCGGCCACGAGCCGTGCAGCCACGGCTGGCGCTGGGAGGAGGTGTGGCGGCTCGGCCGCGACGCGGAGCGCCAGCACATGCTCTGGGCGATCGAGTCGTTCCGGGAGACGGTCGGCGAGCGGCCCCTCGGCTGGTATTGCCGCTACGGGCCGTCCGTCCACACCCGCGAGCTCCTCGTCGAGGAGGGCGGCTTCGTCTACGACGCCGACGCCTACAACGACGACCTTCCCTACTTCACCGAGGTCCTCGGAAAGCGCCACCTCGTCGTGCCCTACAGCTTCACCTACAACGACGCCCGCTTCGTGCTGCCGCAGGGGTACGGCTCGCCGGACGACTTCGCGACCACCCTCAAGCGCGCCTTCGACACCTACTGGGAGGAAGGGGCGGAGCGCCCCCGCATGATGTCGATCGGCCTCCACCCCCGCCTCGTCGGCCAGGCCGCCCGCATCGCCGGCCTGCGCGACTTCCTCGAATACGCCCTCGACAAGGGCGGGGTCTGGTTCGCCCGGCGCATCGACGTCGCCCGCTGGTGGCTCGACCACCACGAGGAGTTCAAGCCGTAGGCGGCGTCGTCGGTGGCGGACGCCGCCGCCTGCGGCCCGGGTCCGGGTCGAGGCGCTCCGGGCGGCGAGCCCCCCGTGCGCGGAGGTCGTATTCCGGCCATGCCGCAAATTCGCTTCCGACCGGCCGGGCCTGTAGCGCAGGTTCCGGGAGCATCGGACCGCGCATCCCCGCGCCGCCCCATCGCTTCCCCGCCGCGCGGCTCGCCGAACGGGAGGCATCGGGCTTTGCGAGCGCGCCGGGGCAACCAGCGCCGGAGACGTTGCCCGCCTGCATCGCCGCCTCCATCGTTTCGCCGGCCAGGCTGGCCAACACGAGAAACGCCTTGCGAATCTCGGCGTTGCCGGGCATCAGCGCCGGTCAGTGGGGAGGGCGCGGGGCGGGACGTGATCGCGGGGAGACCCGTGATATGGTCCCGAACCGGTCGAACCGGCGAGAGGGGAGGGACGTGAGCATCCTGTCGGACGCCGAGGTCGCCGCATTTCGTGAAGAAGGGGTGCTCGTCCCCGGGTTCCGGCTGCCGGAAGACGTGCTCGGGCGCCTCCAGTCCCTCGCCGCCCGGCTGATTTCCGACAACCCCCACTTGGGCGACGAACCGGTGGCCTCGCCCCACGTCCCGGGCTCCGGGGTCCAGAACGTGAGGAGCGACCCCGCCTGGATCGACGTCCCGACCTTCCCGCCGCTCCTCGACCTGGTGGAGCAGCTCGTCGGCCCGGACGTCATCCTCTGGGGCACCACCTTGTTCCACAAGCCGGCCGGCCTGGCACGCGGGGTTCCCTGGCACCGGGACGGCCGCTACTGGCCGATCAAGCCGCTCGCCACCACCTCGGTGTGGATCGCGGTGACGGACTGCACGGCGGAGAACGGGTGCCTCCGCGTCATCCCCGGCTCGCACGCGGCGCGGCAGATCGGGCGCCACTTCCGGGATCACAGCGATCGGGTGACCATCCCCGAGACCCTCTGCGAGGACGAGTTCGACGAGGCCGATGCGCGGGATCTGGAGCTCGAAGCCGGCCAGATGGCGGTGTTCGACATCTACATGATCCATGGCTCGAACCCCAACCCGACCGGCGCCCCGCGCATCGGCTATGCGCTCCGCTTCATGCCGGCGACGAGCCACTACGACCACCACGACCTCCCGATCCCGGACAGCCGGGGCTCCGCCCACCACACCCGGCCGCTCCTCCTGGTGCGCGGCCGCGACGTCTCCGGGCGGAACGACTTCACCATCGGCCATCCGCACGCAGACGCGAACGGGGACGGGGACGAACCCCGCCCGCGCGCCGCCTGAGCTCCGGGCGGGCCGGGCGAGATCACGCGGTCGACGACGGCCGCTCGAGGAGCGTCTTTCCGAACATTCCCGGACCAGCGAATGTCGCCCGCACCGCCGCCGACCTTGAAAGCCTGGCGGCGTCAGCCAGCATTGCTCGTCCGTGAGATAACATGGCTGTTCCGGGTTGGCGCAGACCCCTAACGACGGTGACGCCGTGGACTTCGACTACGACATGCTCGACCGCCTGCGCCAGCACCACCCGGCGTGGCGTCTCCTGCGCTCGGATCACGCGCCCTTGATCGCGAGCTTTCTGCATCGGGCCTTCATTGCGCCGAACCAGCGGCTGCTGATGCAGGGCGATCTGACCGAAGCACTGGAAGACGAGCTGTTCGCCCTGCGTGAACGCGCCGGCGACGGGGCGTATCCGAAGGCCGCGCTGGACTATCTGAACGATTGGGCGGACCCGGAGAAGGGCTGGTTGCGGAAGTTCTACCAGCAAGGCGCCGACGAGCCCTGCTTCGATCTGACGCCGGCCACCGAGAAGGCCGTTGCCTGGCTCGCCTCGCTCACCGAGCGCAGCTTCGTCGGCGCCGAGTCGCGGCTGCTGACCCTCTTCGAGCTGTTGCGGCAGATGAGTGCGGGGGCCGAAGCGGATCCCGAGGCACGGATCGAAGATCTGCGCCGGCGCAGGGGCGAGATCGACGCCGAAATCGAACGGGTGCGATCCGGCGACCTGCCGTTGCTGGACGACACCGCGCTGAAGGACCGCTTCCAGCAGTTCATGCAGATGGCGCAGGACTTGCTCGCGGATTTCCGGGAGGTCGAGCAGAACTTCCGGTCGCTGGACCGACGCACGCGGGAACGCATCGCGCTGTGGGAGGATTCGAAGGGAGCGCTGCTCGAAGACATCATGAGCGAGCGCGACGTCATCGAGGATTCCGATCAGGGACGAAGCTTCCGCGCCTTCTGGGATTTCCTGCTGTCGAACGCCCGGCAGGAAGAGTTGACGCGGCTCCTGGAGCGCGTGCTGGCGTTGGACGCCGTCGCCGGGATGAACCCGGCCGCCCGCACCCGGCGCGTCCACTACGACTGGCTGGAGGCCGGCGAACACACGCAACGCACCGTCGCCCGGCTCTCCGCGCAGCTCCGCCGCTTCCTGGACGATCGGGTGTGGCTGGAGAACCGCCGCATCATGGACCTCCTGCACGGCATCGAAACCAGGGCGCTGGAGTTGCGGCAGTCGCCGCCTCGCGACGATCCGTTCATGTCCATCGCCAGTCCCGCAGCGGACGTCCGCCTGCCCATGGAGCGTCGTCTCCACCGGCCGGCCGTCAAGCCGCTGATCGCCGACGTCGAACTGGATGCCGGCGATGAGGACGTGGACGCTTCCGCGCTCTTCACGCAAGTGCTGATCGACAAGCCGCGACTGGCGCGGCACGTGCGGAACGCCTTGCAGAGCCGCTCCCAGGTCACGCTGCGCGAGCTGTGCGAGCTGCAACCCTTGCAGCATGGCCTGGCGGAACTGGTGGGGTATCTGGAGCTCGCCGGCGAAATGTTCCGCGCGACCATGGACGAGACCGTGTCGGAGCCGGTCTTCTGGCATGGCGCACGCGCGGACGGCGAGCCGATCGTGCGTCAGGCTCGCGTGCCGCGGGTCATTTTCGTGCGATGAACACGGTCGAACCCGTCAACGAGCCCGGCCAGCCGGACATGCTGCCGAGCCTGCTCGTATCCCTGCTGAAGGGCGTCCTGTACCGGGACGACGCGGCCGATCTCTGGAACGACCTGCTCCACCTGCAGGCGCGGGTGCGGGAGCACGTCGGCGTGCTGGGGCTGGAGCTGACGCTGGACGATGCGGAGGGCTATGCCTTCCTGCGCTCGCGGCCCGATGCGGAGGACGAATCCGGGGTCAGGACGCCGCGCCTGATGGCGCGCCGGCCGCTGTCCTTCCACGTAAGCCTCATGCTGGCGCTGCTGCGCAAGAAGCTCGCGGAGTTCGACGCCGGCGGGGACGACACGCGCCTGGTGCTGTCCAGGGACGAGATCGTCGAAATGGTGCGGGTATTCCTGCCGGAAAGCAGCAACGAGGCGCGGGTGACGGACCGCATCGACAGCCACCTCAACCGGATCGTGGATCTGGGCTTTCTCCGCCGCATGAAGACGCCGGGCGCGGAGGAGGCGTTCGAGGTGCGGCGCATCCTCAAGGCGTTCGTGGATGCACAGTGGCTGGCCGAGTTCGACGCGAAGCTGGCGGAATACCGGGCGGCGCTCGACGGTGGCCGCACCGGGAACGGCTCCGGGTCCCGAACCGGAGGGGCGGTGCGATGAACGATCCCGCGCTCCTGCAACTCGATCTGGTGACGGATCCCAGGCGAGTGGGCTTCCGCTTGCAGCGCTTGGAACTCCTCAACTGGGGCACCTTCGGCGAACGTGTCTGGACGCTGAACCTCGACGGTAAAAACAACCTGGTCACCGGCGACATCGGCTCCGGCAAGTCCACCCTGGTGGACGCGGTGACGACGTTGCTGGTGCCGCCACGCCGCGCCGCCTACAACAAGGCCGCCGGCGCCGAAGTCCGGGAACGGACGCTGCGTTCCTATGTGCTGGGACACTACAAGTCGGAACGCAACGACGCCGGCAGCGCCGCCCGCCCCGTCTCGCTGCGCGACCACAACAGCTACTCGGTCATCCTCGGCGTGTTCAGGAACGTCGATTACCGGCAATCCGTGACGCTGGCCCAGGTGTTCTGGATCGCCGATGCGCGGAACCAGCCGGATCGATTCTTCGCCGCCGCCATGCGCGATCTGTCGATCTCCGGCGAATTTGCGCACTTCGGCACAGATATCACGCAGTTGCGCAGGCGGTTGCGCAGCCGGAACGTGGAGATATGGAGCAGTTTTCCATCCTACGGCGCCTGGTTCCGCCGCCGCTTCGGTATCGAAAACGAGCAGGCGCTCGAGCTGTTCCATCAGACCGTGTCCATGAAGTCCGTGGGAAATCTCACGGAGTTCGTGCGCGGACACATGCTGGAGCCCTTCGACGTGGCGCCGCGGATCAAGGCTCTGATGGATCACTTCGACGACTTGAGCCGCGCCCACGAGGCGGTGCTGAAGGCCAAGCGCCAGATCGAGATGCTGACGCCGCTGGTCGCCGACTGCGAGCGCCATGCCGAGGCGAGCGCGGAGGTCAAGACGTTGCGCGGTTGCCGGGATGCCCTGAGTCCGTATTTCGCGGCGCTCAAGCTCGACCTGCTGAACCGGCGCCTCGAAAGACTGGACGAAGAGCTGGCTCGGCAGGGCGTGCAGGTCGAACGCGCCGAGGAACGCCGGGACCGCGAGCGGCGCGAGGTGGAGGACGTCAAGCGCGACCTCGCGGAGAACGGCGGCGACCGTCTCGAACGCCTGGCGATGGATATCCGGCGCCACGAGGAGGAACGCGAGAGACGGGCAGGGAAGGCCCGGCGTTACGCCGCTCTGGTCCGAGCGCTCGGCGAGACCCCCGCTGCGGACGATGCCGGGTTCCTGGCCCAGAGACGGCGCTTCGCCGACTTGGACGGCGAGTTGCGGTCGGAAGACGACCGGCTGCAAAATGCATTGGTGGAGCAAAGGGTCGCCTTCAGCCGGGGGAGGGAGGAACACGACGCGCTCGGGGCGGAGATCCGGAGCCTCAAGGCGCGGCGCAGCAACATCCCGGCGGAGCAGGTCGCCATGCGAACCGCGCTGTGCCGGGCGTTGCAGGTCGATGAAGCAGACATGCCGTTCGCCGGCGAGCTTCTGGAGGTGCGGGAAGACGAGCGCGACTGGGAGGGCGCCGCAGAACGGCTGCTCAGAAACTTCGGGCTGTCGCTGCTGGTGCCGGACAAACACTATGCGCGGGTGGCGGGATGGGTGGACAAGACCCACCTCGGGAAACGGCTCGTCTACTTCCGTGTGCGCGAATCCCGCCGGCGGGCGCCACCGTCCCTGCATCCGGACTCCTTGGTACGGAAGCTGTCGATCAAGCCGGATTCGGAGTTCTACGGCTGGCTGGATCTGGAGCTCTCGCACCGCTTCGACGTGGCCTGCTGCGCCACCGGCGAGCAGTTCCGGCGCGAGCCGCGCGCCGTCACCCGCGCCGGGCAGATCAAGACGCCCGGCGAAAGACATGAAAAGGATGATCGGCGCCGTATCGACGACCGCGCCCGATTCGTGCTCGGCTGGACCAACGTCAAGAAGGTTGCCGCGCTCGAATCGGAGGCGCGCCTCCTCGAAGATCGCCTCGGCGAACAGGGCAACGGCATCGCCAAGGCCGAAAAGGACCGGCGGATTGTGCAGGAACGCCTCGACAACCTGCTTCGCCTCCACGAATACACCGATTTCAAGGATCTGAACTGGTCCGCGCTCGCAACCGAAGTGGCACGGTTGCGCGACGAGAAGCGGCAGCTCGAGACCGCGCCCGACGTGCTCAGGAAGCTGAACGCCTGGCTCACGGAAGCGAACGAAGCTCTCGCGTCCGCCGAGGCGGCACTGGAGGCGCGCCGAGACGAACGCTCCAGGACCGGGCAGAGACAGAGCGACGCCCTCGCCTTGCGCGATCGGACGCAAGCGGAGCTTCGGGACGTAGACCGGGAATCGCTGCAACCCGAGTTCGAGCGCCTTGACGAGATGCGGAATACCGTTCTGGGTGAAGCTGCGCTAACCGTCGAATCCTGCGACAACCGCCAGCAGGATGTGCGCGAACAGCTGCAGAAGCGGATCGACGCGGGCGACAGCCGCATGAACAGGCTTCGTGACAGGATCCACCAGGCGATGATGACCTTCAAGGAAACATTCAAGCTGGAGACCGCGGAGATCGACGCTAACGTCGATGCAGCTCCGGAATACGCCGACATGCTCGGTCGGCTGCAAGCCGACGCCCTCCCGGAGTTCGAGGCGCAGTTCAAGAGGCTGCTGAACGAGAACACCATCCGCGAGATCGCCAACTTCCACTCCCAGCTCAACCGCGAACGGGAAGTCATCCGGGACCGGATCGACCGGATCAACGAATCCCTGAACCGGATCCCCTACAACTCCGGCCGGTATATCCGGCTCGAAGCCCAACGCACGCAAGACGCGGAAATTCGAGACTTTCAGACAGATCTGCGAGCCTGTACGGACGACGCGCTGTCCGGCTCCGAAGACGATCAGTATTCCGAGACCAGGTTCATTCAGGTGCAACGCATCATCGATCGCTTCCGGGGCCGGGACGGCATGGCCGAACAGGACCGCCGCTGGACCGGCAAGGTGACCGACGTGCGTAGCTGGTTCACGTTCGCCGCCAGTGAACGCTGGCGCGAGGACGATACCGAACACGAGCACTACTCGGACTCCGGCGGCAAGTCCGGTGGCCAGAAGGAAAAACTCGCCTACACGATCCTCGCCGCCAGTCTCGCCTACCAGTTCGGCCTGGAATCCGGGCGGGTGCGTTCGCGCTCGTTCCGTTTCGTGGTCATCGACGAGGCGTTCGGACGCGGCTCCGACGAGTCCACGCAATATGCTTTGCGGTTGTTCTCCGAGCTCGACCTGCAACTCCTGATCGTCACCCCGCTGCAGAAGATCCACATCATCGAGCCCTTCGTCGCGAGTGTGGGATTCGTCCACAACGAAGACGGCCGTACCTCCAGGCTGCGCAACCTTTCCATCGAGGAATACCGCGAGGAGAGGGCAAGGTTGGTGGGATGAGCCGCCCCCTGAACTGGACTACGCCAGCCGATCTCAGGCGGCAGGTCCGGAGACTATGGGACCGGGGCGCCATCCTCGCCGCCTTGGTCACCGGCGAAGCGCTCTTTCCGCGGCGCCTCGTGCTGAAGCCTCCGACCTCGGCGGAGCTTGGCGAGCGTTTCGACGAAGCCCGGAGCTGGAACGCTTCGCTGCGGTCCATGCCCCACGTGCGCTTCACGAGGCGCGAGTTCCGGCATCGGATCCTCGGCCTCAACGCCTTGCCGCATCAAGCTTGGATCGATACCGCCGAGGATGCCCTCGCGATGCTCGGCAAAGGGCCGGAGGCCAGGCAGTTCCGGCAGGTGGTGGAGGCGACGAAACGCCGGCAGCCTGCCCTGCTCACTTGGCTGGAAAGGAAGCCGTTGCGGGCGCTGGCGATGGCCGGCGATTGGGAACGCCTGTTGGACGTCGTCGGCTGGCTGCAAGACCACCCGCGGCCAAGCGTCCATCTGCGCCAGGTGGACGCGGCGGGGGTGCACACCAAGTTCGTGGAAGCCCACCGCGGAACGCTCGGTGAACTGCTGGACGTCGCCATGCCGCCGGAGTGCATCGACCGAAGCGCAACCGGCGTTGCCGGGTTCGCCCGCCGCTACGGTTTCCTGGACAAGCCCGAACGCATCCGCTTCCGCATTCTGGACCGCAAGCACTCCCTGCTTCCCGCCGGCGACAATCAGGACGTCACGCTGGACGCGGACAGCTTCGCCGCGCTCAGGACCGACGTCTCGACGGTGTTCGTCACGGAGAACGAGATCAACTTCCTCGCCTTCCCGCCCGTGGACGACGGCATGGTGATCTTCGGTTCTGGTTACGGCTTCGAGACCCTCGGCAGGGTCCGCTGGCTGGCGCGCTGCCGGCTTTACTATTGGGGCGACATCGACACCCACGGCTTTGCGATCCTCGACGAGCTACGCCGCCACTTCCGTCACGCGCGGTCCTTCCTGATGGACCGGGACACGTTCCTCGCGTTTCGGCCCTTGTGGGGGACGGAAGCCGCACGCGCCGACCGGGAGCTGTCGAGACTCACGCCCGATGAACGTGCGATGTACGATGATCTCCGGTACGACCGCCTGGGCGTCGCGTTGCGCCTGGAGCAGGAGCGTATCGGGTTCAGATGGGTGAAGGAGGCGTTGGCGAATTGAGCCTTTGTTTCTTTACCGCTCTTATGGGGGTCCAGGG
This sequence comes from Gammaproteobacteria bacterium, assembly GCA_965243335.1. Classification (GTDB taxonomy): domain Bacteria; phylum Pseudomonadota; class Gammaproteobacteria; order HK1; family HK1; genus JAJDXW01. The sequence goes on along the minus strand of OZ251545.1, from coordinate 5,331,351 downwards.
GGCTTTGCCCTCTGGTCGATTTTTCGACGCCGGGAAACGCGCGCCGCGGCGTCAGGACAACGTGGGCCGTAGACACATCCGGCAAGGCGGGCGCCACCGGCCGCGCGCAGCCGGTCCCGCGCTGGCGGCGTCCCCGGCCGCGGGAGCGGGCCGTGGCGCACTGGTAGGATCGGAGCTGTCCCCGGCCGGCCCCGTGCCGGCGAGAGACCCGAGGAGCGGGCGGCGCCCCGAGCATGACTGGACCAGCGAACGTCACCCGCGCCGCCGCCGACATCGGCGGCACCTTCACCGATGTGGCCGTGCTGACCCCCGACGGCCGGCTCGCGACGCGCAAGCTCCCGTCCACCCCGGAGAATTACGCGGACGCGGTCGTCGCGGGGGTCCGGAGCCTCCTCGAGGAGATCGGGTCCCCGCCCGGCGCGCTCGAAGAGCTGCTGCACGGCTGCACGGTCGCCACCAACGCGATCCTCGAAGGGAAGGGCGCGCCGACCGCGCTCCTCACCACCCGCGGGTTCCGCGACGTGCTCGAGCTCCGGCGGGTGCGGGTGCCGAACCTCTACGAGCCCCTCTACGAACGCCCGCCGCCGCTCGTGCCGCGCCAGCTCCGGTTCGAGGTCGACGAGCGGACCGGGCCGCGCGGCGAGGCGCTCCGCCCGCTCGACGAAGCCGGGGTGCGCGCGGCGGCGGAGCGCATCCGGGCCGCCGGGGTCGAGGCGGTGGCGGTCTGCTACCTCCACTCCTACGCCGGCCCCGCCCACGAACGGCGGACCGGCGAGATCCTCCGCGAACTCCTCCCCGACGCCTTCGTCTCCCTGTCGGTGGACGTGCTCCCCCGCAAGCTCGAGTACGAGCGCACCTCCACCACCGTCATCAACGCCTACGTCGGCCCGCCGGTCGAACGGTACGTCCGCTCGATGGTCGCCCAGCTCGCGCGGGCCGGCGTCGGCGGCCGGCTCATGGTCATGCAGTCGAGCGGCGGGGTCCTCGATGCGGACGCGGTGATGGAGAGCCCGGCCCGCATCGTCGAGTGCGGCCCGGCCGCGGGGGTCGTCGGCGCCCGGCATTTCGCGGCCCGCGCCGGGTTCGACAACCTCATCACCCTGGACATGGGGGGGACCACCGCCAAGGCGTCGCTCATCGAGGGGGGGCGGGTCCTCTTCGCCGACGAGTACGAGGTGGGCGGCGGCATGTCGTCGCGGAGCGCGCTCATGGGGGGCGGCGGGTACGCCCTCAAGCTCCCGGTGATCGACATCTCCGAGGTCGGGGCGGGCGGCGGGTCCCTCGCCTGGCTCGACAAGGCGGGCTCGCTCAAGGTCGGGCCGGAGAGCGCGGGCGCGGCCCCCGGCCCCGCCTGCTACGACGCCGGGAACGACGAGCCGACGGTCACCGACGCGAACGTGGTCCTCGGCTACCTCAACCCGGAGGCGCTCGCGGGGGGAAGCGTCCCCATCCGCGCCGAGCGGGCGCGCCGGGCGATCGCCTCGCGCCTCGCGGAGCCGCTCGGACGCGGCCTCGTCGAGACCGCGTTCGGCGTCCACACCGTGGCGAACGCGAACATGATGAAGGCGGTGAAGGCGGTCACCACCTACCGGGGGCGCGACCCGCGCGACTTCGCCCTCGTCGCGTTCGGGGGGAGCGGCGGGGTGCACGCGGTGGACCTCGCGCGGGTGCTCCAGGTCGAGCGCGTGGTGCTGCCGGTCGCGGCCGGGGTGTTCAGCGCCCTCGGGCTCCTGTTCTCGAACCTCGAGATGAACGAGACCGCCCCCTTCCTGCACCTCGCCGCGGACGCCCCGCTCGACGAGGCGGAGCGGCGGTACGCGGCGCTCGCGGAGCGCATCGCGTCCGTGGTCGGCGGGCCGCGCGAGGACGTCCGGTTCTCGCGCCAGGCGGACGTCCGCTTCGCGGGGCAGGCCTACGAGCTGACCGTTCCCTTCGGCGGGGCGCCGGACGGCGAGGCGGACGGGGCGCCGGATGATGGGCGGGGGTCGGGGCCAAGGCCAGGCTCAGGGCCAGGACCGCACCCGGGGTCAGGGCTCCAACCGGGGCCAGGGCGGCGACCGGGAGCGGCGCCGACACCGGAGCCGGGGCCGCGGCGGGGATCGGAGTCGAGGTCGGGAGCGGGACGGCGATCGGAACCGGGCGGCGGCACTCTCGACGCGCGCGCCATCGCGGACCTCTGCGCGCGCTTCGAGGCCGAGCACCTCGCCCGTTACGGCCACGCGTTCTCGGGGGAGTTCCCGGTCGAGATCGTGAACCTCCGCCTGGTGGGGACGCGGCGCCCGGCCGGCATCGTCGAGCCGGCCCCCTTCGACCCGGCCTCGCGCGCCGGCCCGGACGCGCGGCGCGGCGTGTACTTCGGCCCCGCCGCGGGCCTCGTCGACACCCCGGTCATCGGCCGGGGAAGGCTCGACCCCGAGCCCCGTCCCGGCCCCTTCATCATCGAGGAGTACGAGGGGACGTGCGTAGTGCCCCCGGACTGCACCGCGCGCCTCGACCCGCTCGGCAACGTCATCATCGACCTTCCGGCGGCCTCCGGGCGCGGGTGAGCGGGGCGGCCCGCCGCCCGCACGCCGCCCCAACCGGCCGCCACAGGGAGCCCGCACCCGCATGAAGCCCAAGCCGCGCCCCGACATCGACCCCTTCCAGCTCGAGCTCCTGAAGAGCTGCTTCGACACCATCGCCGACGACATGGCCCTCACCCTGATGCGGACCGTACATTCGGGGATCGTGCGCGATTCGCTCGACTTCTCGACCGCCCTCCTCGACGCGGACGGGCTCACCCTCGCGCAGTAGGGTCTGCACCTCCATGCACGATGAACATACGCTCTACGACAATCTCCGGTCATAAGTTAGGTACTTAAGCGATGTCGAGGATTGGGATGATACCGAATTGTAGTCTCCCGGTTCTTCGTTCTCGCTTGGGATGTGCTCGGGCTGCATTGTTCGCGAGATATTCTATTGCCGCCCGCAATGTCTCATGCAGGTCCCCGTGCGATTGTGAAGTCAAGACTCTGAACAGATCCGTGAGAACGTGATGGGCGCACATGGCGACCTTGCGTGTGGAGACTTCCACGGCGCGCAATACCTGCGTCATATGGGCCAGGTAGCGCTTCATCGCCGCTGCGGCGACTGCCGCCCAGATAAGCCCCTCGGCGATGCCGGGATTGCAGGTGTTGAAGGCGCGCAGATTGGCGTAGGACTTCCATTCCTTGAAAAGCAGTTCGATTTGCCAACGAAGCCGATAGGCTTGGTCAACTGCTCCCGGGGTATAGCGGTCGCGGGGCAAATTGGTGACCAGATAGCGATACTGCCCCTTCGACCGATTCCAACTGGCGATCAAACGTGTCCGAAACGCCTTCTCCCCCTGACCCCAAACCACGTCGAAATCGAGAAGACCTTTCTTGCGAACCTCGCCGAGTTTCTTCCCGCGCACTCCTCGCAGGACTCGGCCCCCGGCCCCGTAGCCCGCCTGCACCACCGGATTGAGCGAGGTGTTGCCCCGAACCACGTAGGATCCGCCCGCCGCATCGACCTCGCGCAGGTAATCGCGGGTGAAGTATCCCCGGTCGGCCAGCAGCAAGTCCCCCTTCAGGGTGTGGGCGCGCGGCAAGTGTGGGCGCTCCGGCGCCGTGTCCGCAGTGAGTGCGATCTTCGAGGCGCAGTCCCGGTACAGGTCCATGGTCACGTGCAATTCCACTGCGGCCGGGGAACGAGGCTGAAACCGCCCTGGATAGTGTTTCGACAGCGCGTCGTGGACCGCGAACGAACTACCGTCCTGAATCAGGATGCGGCCAAATTCGCTGAAGGCCCCGCCCGGCTGCGCCTTCAATACCTGCACCGTCCACCGTTCGATGAGCTTGCAGGTCAACTCCCGCATGAAATCGGCAAACTGCCGTTTCGCCAGTTGATTATGAAACGGCTTGTACGCCACCGAAGTCCCGAACAGCGCGTTGAAATCCCGTTGCAGGTCCGCCAGGGTCTGAACCTGCCCTCTCGCGCAGCTTGCCATCAGGCTCATCGCCATGCGATGCGGCGTGATCACCCGTTCGCGATGACAATATCGCGTCAACCGTCCCAAGGCGTTGACGCTGTGTGCCGACAGGACCCGCTTGAATCGGTCCGCGAAGTCGCTATCATGCCCTCGTCCCATTCGAGTCTCCGTAACGTCGTGGCTGTTCCCAACCCCATGATAGGAGACTCCGAATGGGACTTCAAGACAAAATCCAACCAAAATCAAATAATTATATGATCCTACCTATGAATCTCCGGTACGACCGCCTGGGCGTCGCGCTGCGCCTGGAGCAGGAGCGTATCGGGTTCGGACAGGTAAAGGAGGCGTTGGCGAAACTCGAGCCTTGGATTTCGCCTCTTGTTTGAAGGTCGGAAGAATCCTGTGACCTGGAGCCGCACAACAGGGGAGGGGGCCAAAAAGGGCCTTGTATATAGCGTACAATCCGGTCATTCAGCGAACTTCTCCTCCACTATACGCACTGCGTCACGGCTTAACGTCGAGCTCTCGAACGTCTCGATCAAGCGTCCGCCGAAGTGTTCATCGTACCAAGCCCTCTTGATCTCGCGATGGTTTCGGTATGCCTCGTCCGACATCATGCCCCAATGCTCCCAGAACCACCTCTGCCCATGATGGACAATCGAGAAATCCGGCAAGTACATCGTGCCGTCCGGCGCACGTAGCGGCATCTCGTACTCGAAGGAGATGCCACGTTCGGCAAGGAGGTTCGCGATGACCAGTTCGGACTTGGAACGGACCATGTCCCTGGTAAGCGTCTCATGGACGCGCCCCTCGGCGTACCAATCCGAACGCTGCAAGAGGGCGTCCGGTACAGCGTGAAAAATTCCCTCGAACAGCGACGAGTTGACTTGCCGGATCTGCGCATTTTCGGGACGCCGCGCCGACAGCAACGTCGCAACGTCCTGCTCGATCAGCAATGTACAGTGCTTGGTCGCTCGAGTCAATGCAGTGTATAGAAGCTCCGGTGAAAGAGATCGACCATGTTTCTTGGGTATGATAATATAAGTATGGTCGAATTCACTCCCTTGCGCTTTGTGGATGGAGACTGCATAGGCAAGCTCCAAGTTCTCCTCCACTTCGCCCGATCCTTTGTAATCTACAATCCAGTTCTCCTTGTCGGCAAACCGGACAGAGAACTGGCTCAAATTGTAGCGTCCCCTGTTGCGGTCGGAAGCGTGCTTGGAAACGAAGCCTATCTGTCCGTTGTATATCTCAATTTGTCCGCGACGCTTGGCGTTCACGTCGTAACCCCATATGGGGTCGGATAGGGATCTGTTTCGGACTTGAATCACCTTGTCGTATAGTGTGATACCGCTCAGTGTACCGTACGCTCGCACCGCTGCCTCGGACACCCGCTCTTGAACGGCACTGTTCAAGGCCTCCACGCCGTGCAATTCGCCGCGGTGGGGTGTAAGTATTTGATAACGATCTGGTTTCCATTCAGTGGCGGAACGCCACAGCTTGTAGGGCTTGTCGGGATCCTGTGCTTCGCCGATATGACCGATCATTTCCTTCTCGATGGTCTCGACGAGCTGCGCGGCGAGTCGTTGTGCGTCATGCCAATACACGACGCGCAGATCCCTATCCACATCGCCGCTACTATGCACCCGGGTCAACAACTCCTCGGCCTCTGGGGTAGTTGCTTGGCCGTCGGTGCTGGCGCTTTGGGCGATAAACAGGTTGGCGAGGCGAAGAATCGCCGTGCCATTGTCAGCGACTTCGTTCTCCAGCTGACGCAGGTTGTGTTCGAGTCGTGCGACACCCGGTGACTGCTTGTTGGACAGCCACTCGATAGTGTCGGCAAACACCCTGCCGCGTCCAATAGGCGGAAGCTGATTGGGATCACCCACCAGGACCAAGCGACGAACGGCCCGCCAGTCGATGGCGCGGACGAAGGTAGCCATCAAGCCCAGATCCAGCATGGATGCCTCATCGACGATGATGGTTCCCTGACCGTGACGGCCACCATCTCGCCGCCGGTAGGTAAGGTTGTCGTTCAACCAGCCTTCCTTGGCGAGATAGGAATGCACCGTCGAAGTCGCCACACCATCTATTTCGCGTTGCTCGAGCTTGGTGCGAAGTCGATCGGACGCCTTGCCAGTGGGCGCCATTACGGTAATCGGCGCACCTTCTCCTTCGGTAGCACGCACCGCCAAGATGATGGCGCAGATCACCGTCGTCTTGCCGGTTCCGGCTGCTCCCGTCACGACGGCCAACGGCCGTCGGAAGATTGAGTAGGAAGCAGCCGCTTGACCTTCCACTGCCTCGATGTAGCGTTCCCGGGCTTTAGCGAGTAAATCGCTTTTGGGGTCCAATATGTTGTCTTTCCACTGCTCCTTGGTGAATGGTCGCGCAAGGCAGATGTCCGGCCTCCCGGCCAGCTTCGCTAGCGCAGACTCCACTTCGCGTTCGTCTTCGTGGACCGAACGCAGGTACAACCAACGGTGGGCGTTCCCATCGACTTCGTCGCCTTGGGAATGCGAACGAAATACCAGCGCTTCATCCAACGTCGTTCTGTCGACGTCGAAGTACCTCTCGGTGAAGACAGCCGATTTCCACGTCGGCAATGTCTCAAGCCGCTGGTTGACGCGTTCCAATACCCTGCTAGACGCCTGGAAGGTGTGGTTTGGTTCACGCCTGATTTCATCCACGCACAGGGCCCGCAGACGCCTTGCGTCGTCAATCTCCATGTCCGAGTAGGGTGTTCCACCAAGCTCCGGAGATGGAAGGACGCCTCGGTCCACCGTCGGCCAGGAAATACGGTCATCGGGATTGTCGCCCAGGTAGTTTTCACAAATCAGATATGGATTGTGAAGCGGTGCGTCGACCGCAAACGTCAGACCGTGCGTTTCCCTCAGCCTGTCGGCGGTCGACGCTATGCGCCGCATCTGGTCGAGATCGAGGTCAAGACGCGGGAGTAGAGAAGTGAGCAACGCACGCTCGGCATCCGTGCGAAGCATCCACTGACGAGATGCCCTTTGCAAAGCGCGGCCTGCGAGACCAATCTGCGGCGCCTCCTGCCTTTGGTCAAGAGCCGAGAAGACCTCCGCGTGCGCCTTTTGGGCGTTGCCCGCGTTGATCAACTCGATCACTGGCTTTACGGCGTCAGTCGCGCCGAGCAGGCGAAGAACATTGGGCAAGCCGGGGTAAAGGCCTCGGCGGCGCCACAGCTCGGTAGTGCAGCCGAGTATCCACTCCTTGCGCTGACTCCAGTTTTCGCTTTCGTCGGAAATGAGAAGAAGCTCCTCGACGGCGTTGAGGAACTGTTCCAACAGGCCGATCGCATCATCATCCGTTATACGGCGGGTACCGTATTTGAATACGCGTGGGTTCTCCGGGAACACGACCAGGCGCGCGAGTGCTTCAGCGTCCTCACGGTAGAGATGATAGGGAAGTCGCAAACCCTGTTCCGGATAATGCGAGGTGACGTTGCGGGCCCAGATCATGCCGCCGGCGTATCGTTGGCGCACATAGTCCGTCGTGTCGGCGTAACGAAGTGATGGGCCGATTTCCCGTACGCGGGAGACGCCCAATAGAACATAGCGGGGGCGTTCGTCCTCGGAGAACGGATTTGAATAGTTCGCGTAGTAAAAGATGAGGCTCCTGCCGGCCTCGATGTCGGCGATGAACTCTTCGACCTTTTCGGCACGGGCGTCGTTGTCGTATCGCCCTTGACTGTCCTTTACCGCATCGGAATAGACTTCCTCGTAGGGCCACACGCAGACCGTCGCTGGCGGGATTTCCCACTCCTTTTTCTTCGCGCCTCCAGGCGGCCACCACTCGGGAGGGTTGGAGAACCCCTTGATGGGTTCGTCGCCAAAGGCGTTCACGCTGTAGACACAAGGTGGTAGGTCGGCGCCGTCCAGGGACGCCACGCGACGGCCAGCGTTGGCCATCTCGCGCCGGGTGTCGCGTTGCCGGGCGATTACGTCGCCGGGAAAGGACTGGCTGCCGACGCAATAGGTGTTGCACTCGGGTCGTTTGCAGATGGCGCCGTTCCACCCGTTGTCGTGCCAAGCGAGTCGCGCCGTCAGGTGCATGAGAGGTCGTCCGTAGAGGAAGCAGGAGGGTATCTTACCCCGTCCACCATGCTTCGGGAAGCGGGCGCCTGGGCCCCGCCGGCTGATCTCAGGCGGCAGGTGCGGAGACCCTGGGACCTGGGCGCCATCCTCGCTGGATTGGTCACCGGCGAAGCGCTCTGCTTCGTCCCGATCCACGGGTGCGGTCGGCGGAGCAGCGCACCCGGTCTGCCCGCCAGCTCGGGAGGCGCCGGGGCCGGTTGTGGAGCCGGGAGCGGCGGAGCTGGCGGCCCCGAGCCGCGTTCGCGCCAGCTCCGCGCCTTCGGACGCGCCTCCGCGCGCACCGGGAGAAGCCCGCCGGGCGCTCGGGCATCCTGTCCCGGATCACCGCGCCTCCGCGCGCACCGGGAGAAGCCGGTGGGGTATCATGCCCCGCTCGCCGGGGATGCTGGGTGGCAGTGCCAGTAGATGGTTCCCGGCCCCGGGGCTCCACCCCGAGGCCGGCGATAAACTGCCCGGGGGTGGCGTCCCGGCCCGGCGACGTCCTCACCCTTCCACCGACCCGTCGAGCGTCCCCCGCACGCCGCCCCAACCGGCCGCCACAAGGAGCCCGCACCCGCATGAAGCCCGCGCCTCGCCCCGACGTCGACCCCTTCCAGCTCGAGCTTTTCAAGAGCTGCTTCGACACGATCGCCGACGACATGGCCCTCACCCTGATGCGGACCGCGCATTCGGGGATCGTGCGCGACTCGCTCGACTTCTCGACCGCCCTCCTCGACGCGGACGGGCTCACCCTCGCGCAGGGGATCTGCACCCCCATGCACATGGGGAGCTTCCACGACGCGATGCGGAAGCTGATCGCGCAGTACGCGGGGCGGATCGACCCGGGCGACGTGTTCATCTTCAACGACCCCTACGCCGCCGACGGGCAGCACCTCCCCGACGTCTACGTCACCACCCCCATCTTCACCGGGGAGCGCCGCAGCGGCGCGAAGCGGCGGCTCGCCGCCTGGGCGACCACCGTGGCGCACCACTCCGACGTCGGCGGGATCGTCGCCGGCAGCAACGCGCTCGGGGCGGAGGAGATCTTCCAGGAGGGGCTTCGTCTCCCCATCGTCAAGCTCATCGCCGCGGGCGAGCCGAACCGGGCGCTCCGGGACGTGATCGCCCTCAACGTCCGCACCCCCGACAAGGTGATGGGGGACCTCGAGGCCCAGCTCGCGGCGTGCCGGAGCGGCGAGCGCGAGCTGCTCGACCTCTTCGCGCGCTACGGGGTCGACACGGTGCTCGACTACGGCGCCTGCCTCCAGGACTACGCGGAACGGCTCACCCGGGCCGAGATCGCCGGGTTCCCGGACGGGGTCTACGAGTTCACCGACCACATCGAGGGGCTCGGCGAGGAGCCGGAGCTCGTGACGCTCCGGGCGAAGGTGACGGTGGCGGGCGAGGAGGTCGCCATCGACTGGACCGGGACGTCGGACCAGATCAGGGGGGGCATCAACCCGACCTTCCCGTTCACGAAGGCGTCGTGCTACGCGGCGCTCCGCTCGGTGATGGCGTCGGACATCCCGAACTGCCACGGGTTCACGGTCCCGATCACGGTGACCGCGCCGCGCGGCTCGCTCGTCCGCCCGGTCTTCCCCGCCCCCTGCGGGGCGCGCGGCATCACCGGCTACCGGATCATCGACTGCCTGTTCGGCGCGCTCGCCCAAGCCCTCCCCGACCGGGTGACGGCGGACACCGCGGGCGGCTCCACCCTCCCCACCATCGCCGGCTACGAGGACGGCAAGGCGTTCGTCTTCTGCGAGACGTTCATGGGGACGTGGGGGGCGACGAGCGCGCACGACGGCCAGCAGGGGGTGCCCCACATGGGGGCGAACCAGTCGAACGTCTCGGTCGAGATGATCGAGTCCGAGTACCCGATCCGGATCAACGAGTACGGGATGCTCGCGGACACGGGGGGCGCGGGGCGCCATCGCGGCGGCCTCGCCCTCGTCCGGGAGTACGAGATCCTGTCCGGGGAGGCGGTCCTGAACGTCCGCTCCGACAAGCGCCGCTTCCCGCCGCACGGCCTGTTCGGGGGCCGCCCGGGCTCACCCTCCTGGAACTACGTCAATCCGGGCCGGTCGGACCGGGTCCTCCCGGTGCTGATGACCGAGGTCGAGAAGCTGAAGCGGGGCGACGTGTTCCGCCACGAGATGTCGGGCGGGGGCGGCTACGGCGACCCGCTCGAACGCGACCCCGGGGCGGTGCTGCGCGACGTCGTCGAGGAGAAGGTCACCCCCGGCCACGCGGAGCGCGAGTACGGGGTCGTGCTCGCGGAAGGCGAGGCGCCGGGCGCGTGGACCCTCGACCTCTCCGCCACCCGGCGGCTCCGCGAGCGGATGCGGGTGGCGGCGTCCACAGCCGCTACCGCTGCCCCTGCCGCCGCGGAGACCGCCCCGGCCGCCGACTGAGCCCGATCCGGTTGATCAGCGGCACGCAGACGCTGGTATCGAGCAGCCACATTACCGGAAGAGGTCGGGGTCTTCCGGCGGAGGGTCGTCGGGTTCGACGATGTCCCCGTTCCCGTGGGACAGCAGGGCGACCAGGCTTTCCGGCCACCCGGTCGCCGTCGCCTCCTGGATGAGGGCGCTTACCCACGCGGAAAGGCTTCTGCGCTCTTCGTCCGCGCGCCTGCGGGCGGCCGCGAGGACATGGTCGGGGAGCTGGACGGTGACTTGCGCCATGCGTCGAATATAGGCGGTCGAATGCGCCGGTAGCAATCTTCGAACGCCGGAGGTCCGGACATCGGAGAGGGGGCCAGGCTGGGCCGATGTTCTCCCGGCGCGGCGAGGCCGGCAGGCGCGGGAGGGGCCGCGGCGCGCGGCTGCACGGAGGGCGCGCGCGAGACGGGACGGACTGACGCGGGTTGGGGCATACTTCGGGCGGTCCCCTCCGCCGCCGAGGCGCACGACGAACGATGAGCTCCGTACCCCGCCCGAACCAGCTTCCCGGCCTCGACTTCGGCCTCGGCGACGAGGCCGACCTCATCCGGGACAGCGTGATGCGCTTCGCCTCGGACGAGATCGCCCCGCGCGCGGCGGCGATCGACGAGACGAACGAGTTCCCGGCCGACCTCTGGCCCAAGATGGGGGACCTCGGCATCCTCGGGGTCACCGTCGAGGAGGAGTACGGCGGGGTCGGGCTCGGCTACGCCGAGCACTGCGTCGCGATGGAGGAGGTGAGCCGCGCGTCGGCCTCGGTGGGCCTGAGCTACGGCGCGCACTCGAACCTGTGCGTCAACCAGATCCGCCGGAACGGGAGCGAGGAGCAGAAGCATCGCTACCTCCCGCCCCTCATCCGGGGCGAGCACGTCGGCGCGCTCGCGATGAGCGAGACGGGGGCGGGGTCGGACGTGATGGGCATGAAGACGCGGGCCGAACGCAAGGGCGACCGCTTCCTCCTGAACGGCCGCAAGATGTGGATCACGAACGGGCCGGACGCCGACACCCTCGTGGTCTACGCCCGCACCGACCCGGACGCGGGGACCCGCGGGCTCACCGCGTTCCTCGTCGAGAAGGGGCTCCCCGGCTTCTCGACCGCGCAGAAGCTCGACAAGCTCGGGATGCGGGGCTCGAACACCTGCGAGCTCCTCTTCGACGACTGCGAGGTTCCCGCCGAGAACGTGCTCGGCGGGGTCGGCGAAGGCGCGCGGGTCCTCATGAGCGGCCTCGACTACGAGCGCCTGGTGCTCGCGGCGGGGCCGATCGGCCTCATGCAGTCCTGCCTCGACGTGGTGGTCCCCTACGTGCACGAGCGCCGGCAGTTCGACCGCCCCATCGGCGAGTTCCAGCTCATCCAGGGCAAGCTCGCCGACATGTACACCACCTTGAACGCCTGCCGGGCCTACGTGTACGCGGTCGCGCAGGCGTGCGACCGGGGCGACGTGACCCGCAAGGACGCGGCCGGCGTGATCCTCTACGCGGCGGAGAAGTCGACCTGGATGGCGCTCGAAGCGATCCAGTGCCTCGGCGGGAACGGATACGTCAACGAGTTCCCGACCGGGCGCCTCCTCCGCGACGCGAAGCTCTACGAGATCGGGGCCGGCACGTCCGAGATCCGGCGGATGCTCATCGGGCGCGAGCTCTTTCGCGAGACCGCCTGACGGGCGGAAGACGGCGGGCGGAGCGGCCGGGGCGCGGGCGGATCGGGAGCGCCGGCCGCGCGCGAGGGAGGAGATCGGGACAGAGACCGGGATCGGGGGCGTGAACGAGAGGGAGAATCGGAGGAGCCGGAGGGGCCGAATGGGCCGAATGGGCCGGACGCGATGTCGGTGATCGAGAGCCGGGTCAACCCGCGGTCCGCCGAGTTCCGCGCGAACGCGGCGGCGATGGACGCGCTCGTCGGGGACCTCCGCGCCAAGTCGGCGGAGGTCGAGCGGGGCGGCGGCGAGCGCGCGCGCGAACGCCACCTCGCGCGCGGCAAGCTCCTCCCCCGCGACCGGGTGCGCGAGCTGCTCGACCCCGGCGCCCCCTTCCTCGAGCTCTCCCAGCTCGCGGCGTGGGGCATGTACGGCGGCGACGTCCCGTCCGCGAGCCTCATCACCGGGGTCGGCCGGGTGAGCGGGGTCGAGTGCGTGGTCATCGCGAACGACGCCACGGTGAAGGGCGGGACCTACTACCCGATGGGGGTCAAGAAGCACCTCCGGGCGCAGGAGGTCGCGCTCGAGAACCACCTGCCGTGCATCTACCTGGTGGACTCGGGGGGCGCGTTCCTCCCCCTCCAGGACCAGGTGTTCCCGGACCGGGAGCACTTCGGGCGGGCCTTCTACAACCAGGCGAACATGTCGGCGCGGGGGATCCCCCAGATCGCGGTCGTGATGGGGTCGTGCACCGCGGGCGGCGCCTACGTGCCCGCGATGTGCGACGAGAGCATCATCGTCCGGCGGCAGGGGACCATCTTCCTCGGGGGGCCGCCGCTCGTGAAGGCGGCGATCGGCGAGGTGGTGACCGCGGAGGAGCTGGGCGGCGCGGACGTCCATTCCCGGCAGTCCGGGGTCACCGACCACTACGCCCTCGACGACCACCACGCGCTCGCCATCGCGAGGCGCTGCATCGCCCACCTCAACCGGCGGAAGAGCGTGCCGCTCGACGTGCGCGCGCCCGCCCCGCCCCGCTACGACCCGGCCGAGATCGGGGGCGTCATCCCGAACGACCCGCGCCGGCCCTACGAGGTCCGCGAGGTCATCGCCCGGATCGTGGACGAGAGCCGCTTCCACGAGTTCAAGCAGCTCTACGGAGCCACCCTCGTCTGCGGGTTCGCGCACCTCCACGGCTACCCGGTCGGCATCCTCGCGAACCAGGGGATCCTCTTCTCCGAGTCCTCCCTCAAGGCGGCCCACTTCATCGAGCTCTGCGGGCAGCGCGGCATCCCCCTCGTGTTCCTCCAGAACATCACCGGCTACATGGTGGGGCGCAAGTACGAGGCGGGCGGGATCGCGAAGGACGGGGCGAAGATGGTGACCGCGGTCTCGACGGTGCAGACGCCGAAGCTCACCGTCATCATCGGGGGGAGCTTCGGGGCCGGGAACTACGGCATGTGCGGGCGCGCCTACGGCCCGCGCTTCCTGTGGATGTGGCCGAACGCGCGGATCTCGGTGATGGGCGGCGAGCAGGCCGCGTCGGTGCTCGCCACCGTGCGGCGCGACAACCTGGAGGCGCGGGGCGAGGCGTGGAGCGCGGAGGAGGAGGAGGCGTTCAAGGCCCCGATCCGCGAGCAGTACGAACGCGAGGGCCACCCCTACTACGCGAGCGCCCGCCTCTGGGACGACGGGATCATCGACCCGGCGGAGACCCGCACCGTGCTCGCCCTCGGGCTCTCCGCCGCCCTCAACGCCCCGCCCCGCGAGACCCGCTTCGGCGTCTTCCGCATGTAGCCGCACTGGGGGCTTCCCTCGCTTCCACGAGGGCAGGCCTCGACATCCACGGCGTCGCCCATGTCCGGCGTGCGTCGTATGCGAAGCTCGCTCCGAAGCGGCTCGCGGAACGGGCGCGCGCTTTCACCGTCGCGGTGCACTGCTGGGAGTACCCGCGGCCCTTCGCCTCTCTTGGCGCCGGATTCCAAACCGCCGCCCGGCGCCCGCCCGCCAGCGCGAAGACCCCCGCAACGCACATGCCTCAACCCGCTCCGAAGCCGCCCCCTCGCCGTCGCCTCGTGGTGTATGATGTCGCCGTCGGGGAGCCGTAGGCCTGACTGGAACCCGAAACGGAAAGAATGGCGGCTACATGCCGGGCACTGGCCGGAAGGAGTGGACATGAACGTTGACATCGTGAGAGGCGCGACCCGAAAGCCCGCAGCAAGCAAGATGCTGGAGGAGGCTGTTGCCCGTCAGGGCGTTGTATCCGGCCAGCTATTCATTGGTTACCCGACGATTGCAACTCCCGAAGGGCCGCACCCTATCGACGCGCTCCTCGTGTCGGAAGAAAAAGGAATCATCATATTCGACCTCATCGAGGGATCGGACGCAGGCGGCTACCAGGATCGGCAGAACGATTCGGCAAACAAGCTCGAAGCAAAACTCAGGCTGCATCATGAGCTGATGCGAGGCAGAGAGGTTCTGATTCCAATTCACACGATTTCGTTCGCCCCGGGCGTCAATTCGTCGGACGTCGTATCCGAAGATTACTGTCCGATTGCGAATGGGGAAAACATAATCAATACGCTTTCGGGCTTCAAGTGGAAATCTCCAGGAAGAGCGGTATACGAATCCGCCCTCTCCGCGATCGAAGGGATTTCCACGATTCGCCGGAACAGAACCGCACGTACGGTCACCAGGGATGATTCGAGGGGCGCGAAGCTGAGGGATCTGGAAAAATCCATAGCGACCCTGGATCCCAGACAAAGCAAGGCCGTCATTGAGACCGTCGAAGGTGTGCAGCGTATCCGAGGTCTGGCGGGCTCGGGCAAGACGATTGTTCTGGCATTGAAGGCTGCGTACCTTCATGCCCAGCATCCCGAGTGGCGCATTGCCGTTACCTTCAATACGCGTTCACTGAAAGGACAGTTCAGACGGTTGATTGACAATTTTTACCTCAGTCAAACAGGCATGGAAGTTGATCAGGAAAATTTGCGGATACTCAACGCTTGGGGCGCTCCGGGTGGCGATGATCGGGACGGCATCTATCATGAATTTTGCCGCGTGCACGGTGTCGAGTATTTAGATTTTCGGGCGGCGAGAATGCGATTTCCGAAAGGAAAGGAATTCGCCAGCGTATGCGAGCAGGCGGTTGCCAGCGTTGGTGAGGGCAGGCATGTTTACGATGCGATTCTGGTGGACGAAGCACAGGATTTTTCTCCGGCATTCCTGCGGCTTTGCCATGAATTGCTGGACAAACCTGGAAGACTGGTTTATGCCTATGACGAATTGCAGAATCTCTCCGGCGGATCCTTGCCGCCGCCGGAGGAGATATTCGGAAGAGATGAAGATGGAAACAGCAAAGTGCAGTTCGACAGCGCCGGCGATACCGGATCGCGAAATGACGTTATTCTGGAGAAATGCTATCGCAACTCCCGTCCGGTATTGGTGACGGCACATGCACTGGGGTTCGGAATATACAGAAATCTCCGTCATCCCCCAAGCCCGTCTTCTCGTGGGCAAGGCTTCAAAATCCCGGGTATCCGAGAGATATCGGAACCAGGAAGCGAGACGGGTCTCGTACAGATGTTCGAACATTCCCAGCTATGGGAAGAGATCGGTTATCGTTCGAAGGACGCAGGGTTGAGAGAGGGCGCGCACGCAACCATCTTCAGGACGGAGGATACCAGCCCGAAATTCCTCGAAGCTCACTCGGATATCGACGACCTGGTGAAATTCGTATGCTTCGATACCGAGGAGGAGCAGGCTGACTGGCTGATCGAGGAAATCGGCAAGAACCTGGAGGAGGATGAGCTGCGGCATGACGATATCGTGGTCATCAACCCTGATTCTCGCACCACCCGCAAGAAAGTCGGCCCGGTTCGCGGCCGCCTGTGGCAAAAGGGGATCAATTCGCATCTCGCAGGGGTCGATACCAACCCGGACGTCTTTTTTCAGTCGGATAACGCTTCCGTGACCTTTACCGGCGTTTATCGCGCCAAGGGCAACGAAGCAGGAATGGTCTATATCATCAATGCCCAGGATTGCAATTCAGCATCGCTGAACCTGGCGTCCATACGCAATCGCCTCTTCACCGCCATCACGAGGAGCAAGGCATGGGTTCGAGTGCTTGGTGTTGGCCGAGGCATGAAGGACCTCATGTATGAATACGATCAACTTAAAAGGAACGATTTCGAGCTGCGTTTCATTTATCCAACCAGTGTACAGCGTGAACGAATGAAGATCGTTCATCGAGATATGACCTCGACAGAACGGCAACGACTGAAGAGTCGTCGGCAAAGTTTGAGCGAACTGATTGAAGATCTGAAGAGCGGAGCGATTCGCCCGGAGGACTTGAGCGACGACTTGGCCGAGCTCGGGGAGCTTCTGAGAAAATAGTCATGCCGATGCCCCGTCAGATTGCAGACCAGATTAATGGCATCATTGCTTATCTTGTGGAGAAAGGTCTGTCGGATTCGCAATCCTCTTCTTATGCTTTTCGGCGGCCGATACGAGGCAAGCTCGAAGAAATCACTTTTGGTAATGCGGATCATGTTTCGGCCGCGTTGCGCGATCGTGCTTATGAAGAAATTTATCGATATCTGGTCCAGAAACGCGCATACGCCGTAAAGATGCTGGATGGCGCCTTGATTCAGATGATGTATACGTTCTCCGGGGAGACGCTTGAACGTCACCGTCTTGCGTTTTTTTCTGCGCCTCATCTCGAGGAATTCCAGAATAATCCGGATGTCTACCTGGAAGATGAAATATATGCCGATGTGCTCGGGAGAAACATAGTTCCGTTTCCAATACGTTTCGATTATGATCGCCGGGATGAAGTTCACGAAGGTATGGAACATCCCAAATCTCATCTGACACTCGGGCAGTATAAGAACTGCCGCATTCCGGTCACGGCTCCGGTGACCCCCTTCTGGTTCTTCCATTTCATTCTCAGGAATTTCTACCATACCGCATTCACCAGATATGCCGAAGACCTTCCTCCGCACGGTGATTCATTTGCAGAATCGATACTTCCGAATGAACGAAACATGGTCCATGTGGCGATTCCGGCGCAGGTCGAACAACCCGTATCCAACCTTCGCCGATGAGCAGGTTCTTGCCCGAAGGCCCCACGCGGGGTCTGCCGGCCCTTTATCGAGGTCGATCGCGCCCCGCCGCACTGCCTCCGTCGTTCGGCGCGGTCCTGCGATAGTCGACCGCCGGGCGAAGACCCTGTGCCGCGACATGCCTCGTCAGGCGTCGTTTCAGGGGCGGCGACCGCCCGCTTGCGGCGCCATGACACCGAGGCGCAGGGTGCGGAGGAGGAGGCGTTCAAGGCCCCGGTCCGCGAGCAGTACGAGCGCGAGGGCCACCCCTGTTACGCGAGCGCCCGCCTCTGGGACGACGGGATCATCGACCCGGCGGAGACTCGCACCGTGCTCGCCCTCGGCCTCTCCGCCGCCCTCAACGCCCCGCCCCGCGAGACCCGCTTCGGCGTCTTCCGCATGTAGCCGCCGCAGGGGCCGGGGCCGGCGGCAGAGCCTGGCTCGCAGGGTTCGGCGCCTGCCGCGGCAGGCCCGTGAGTGGAAACGATAGGCGCGGCCCCTGGCTTGGCGGTGGGACTCCGGCCCCGACACCGTCCCGGCGTACTTGGCGGGAACAGGCCCCGGATCAGGAGAGACGGGCCAAGCGGCCTGTGCGGTCGAGCAGCTCCGCCCCCGTGCCGCACTCGATGATCCAGCCGCCGACCTCGGCGAGCCGTTCCGAATCCGTCAGGCGCGCAAGCAACCCCGACAGCCGCTCGCCCGTTTCGGCGTCGAACTTCCGGGATGCCTGCTGGCAAAGCAGCACCCGTTCTTCGGCGCGCCCGCGCTCCAGACCTAGCTCGAGCCCTTGTTCGCGGCCTTGCTCACGGCCCTGTTCGATTCCTTGCTCAAGGCCCTGCTCGCGGCCTTCCTGAAGCCACTGCTCGATCCACTCCTGCACCCGCTCCGCCAGCATCGCTCCTCCCCCTTCCAGCGCGTCCGCCGCGAGCGGCGCCTCCTCCCCGAAACGCCTCGACGTCATCTGCCGAAGCCACTCCGCGAACGCACGCCGCAACTCGTCGTCGCCTGATTCCCGCAGCCACCCCGACAACGCCTCCATCGCCTCCCGCAGCGCCTCCGCCGTTCCGCTGTTCTCCAGCCTCACCAGCGCCGACACCAGGTTCCGGCCCGGCAGATCGTCTTCCCTCCATCTCCCCTCGTCAAGCAGGAAGTACCGCTGCGACGGTTGGTAACGCGCCAGCGCCTCCTTCACCGGGGCGATGAGGTCCCTCATCTCCACCGGCGCGCTCCACTGGTTGGGACCGTTGTAGAGCACGATAGGCAGCACCGGCGGCAGCCGCCCGTCCGGCCCGAGCGCGCCGCGGCGGATGAGGTCCTGGTACAGGAGCCCGGTGTAGACCAGGATCCGCACGGCCATGTACCGGTCGTCCGTGGACTGGAATTCGAGCATCACCAGCAGGTACAGCCACTCCTCTCCCCGGAGGCGAACCCGCCACACCGAGTCCCCATGACGCTGGTGCAGATCGTCGCTCACGTAGTCCGCGGGGAGCTTCTCGAGGGTCTTGAGGTCGAGCTCGTCGCTCCACTTCCGGGCCGCGAACCCCCGCAGCAGGTCCTCGACCATCCGACGGTGGGAGAACAGGCTCTTGTACGCCGCGTCGTGCATCGGCGCACCATAGCGCCGAACCGGTCGCGGCGCGGCCGGCGGCGGGCTCGATATCCGTAGGAAATCGGCGCGCGTTTCGTGCGAAGAACCCCCGCGCGGGATGCTTCGTTCGCCTACCGCACGGTAGCCGGGGCGCTCATCCGGCCGTGAGCTGTTGTACGAGCCGCCGGAACACGCTCCGATCTGGTTGGACGGCCGCGCCGGCGGGCATAGGATTCGGATCGGGACGGAGGAGGGCGGCGGCCGCGGAGGGCGTGCTATCTTCGCCGCCGCGACGTTCGTGTGGCGGGTCACGCCCGGCGTCAGGCGCGGTTTCAGGGGCGGCGACCGCCCGCCCCTTCGCGCCCCGATGGCGGTTTGGAAGGCGGATGCCGGGCGGGCGGCGACAGCGGGCCGCGGCTCGCCGGCCGTTCGAGAGGAGGAGAGGCGCGTGGAAGGAGCGGGCGAGGCGATCGACACGGGGACCGGGCTGCTGCTCGGGGAGCTGCGGGACGGGGTGGCGACCCTGACCCTCAACCGGCCGGAGGCCCGGAACGCGCTCTCCGACGAGCTGACCCCGGCCCTGCGCCGCATGATCCTCCGGCTCGGGCGCGACCCCGCCGTCGGCGCGCTCGTCCTCACCGGCGCCGGACCGGCGTTCTGCGCCGGCGGGGACGTGAAGAGCATGGGCCGGGACCGGGGCGGCCCCGGTACTGGTCCCGGCCCTGACCCCCGCTCCGGCCCCGGCTCCGGCCCCCGCACGGAGCGGACGGCCGGCGAAGCGGTGCTGGACCTCCAGCACCGCCAGCGCACCCTGACCGGGGTCCTGGCCGCCCTCCCGATACCGACCATCGCCGCCCTCCCCGGTCCGGCGGCAGGGGCCGGCCTCGCCCTCGCGCTCGCCTGCGACCTCCGCTTCGCCGCCGCCTCCGCCTTCGTCACCACCGGCTACGCGCGGGTCGGCCTGAGCGGGGACTACGGGATCAACTGGCTCCTGACCCGGCTCGTCGGCACCGCGAGGGCGCGCGAGCTGATGTTCACGGCCGACCGCGTCGACGCCGGGACCTGCGCCCGCATCGGCCTGGTGAACCGGGTCTTCCCCGACGAGTCGCTGCGCTCGGAGACCGCCGCCTTCGCGGCCCGGCTCGCGGCCGGACCGAGGGAGGCGATCTCCCTCATGAAGCGCAACCTCGACCGGGCGCTCACCTCCGACTTCCTGCCCGCGCTCGACCAGGAGGCGGAGCTCCTCGTCCGGGCCGCGAGGACGGAGGATCACCGGGAAGCGGTCCGGGCCTTCCTCGAGAAGCGCCCGCCCCGTTTCCGCGCCTGACGGAGGGGAGCGCGGGGCCGCGCGGGCACAGCGCGGGAACGCACGGGCGGAAGGACGGAGCGGGAGGCGAGCGCCCGCCGGCCCGGGTGGAAGCGGGCGGGCGCGGCGGCCTCGGGCGGATTCTCTTCCGGGCCGGCAGCGGTCCGGTTGCAGCCCGGCAGCGAACCGGCAACGACCGGTTGCGGTCGGTTGCGGCTCAGGCGCGGACGGAAGGCCGGGGCGGACGGCGACCGGCGAAGGGAGACCCAGGGCATGTTCAAGCGGCTGCTCATCGCCAACCGGGGGGAGATCGCCTGCCGGGTGATCCGGACCGCCCGGCGCCTCGGCGTCCGGTGCATCGGGGTCTGTTCGGACGCCGACGCGGACGCCCTGCACGTCGCGATGGCGGACGAGGCCCATCGCATCGGGCCTCCCCCGGCCCGCGAGAGCTATCTCGACCTCGACGCGATCCTCGGCGCCGCGGAGCGCGCCCGGGCCGACGCGATCCATCCCGGCTACGGCTTCCTCTCCGAGAACGCGGACTTCGCGGAGGCGTGCGCGGCGCGCGGGATCGTCTTCGTCGGCCCTCCCCCGGAGGCGATCCGGGCGATGGGGTCGAAGAGCGGGGCGAAGCGGCTCATGGCCGAGGCCGGGGTGCCGCTCGTGCCCGGCTACCACGGAGCGGACCAGTCGCCCGATCGGCTGCGGCGTGAAGCGGAGGCGATCGGCTGGCCGGTGCTGCTCAAGGCCTCCGCCGGCGGCGGCGGGCGCGGCATGAGGGCGGTCGAGCGGGCCGAGGACTTCGACGCCGCCCTCGCGGGGGCGAAGCGCGAGGCGGCGGCGGCCTTCGGCGACGATTCGATGCTCGTCGAGCGCTACGTCGCAGAGCCCCGGCACGTCGAGGTGCAGGTGTTCGCCGACCGCCACGGCCGCTTCGTGCACCTCTTCGAGCGTGACTGCTCCGCCCAGCGCCGGCACCAGAAGGTCGTCGAGGAGGCCCCCGCGCCCGGCGTGGGGGGCGGGCTCCGGGCCGCGATGTGCGACGCGGCGATCGCCGCCGCCCGCGCCATCGGCTACGAGGGGGCGGGGACCGTCGAGTTCCTGCTCGACCGAGGCGGGGCGTTCTGGTTCATGGAGATGAACACCCGGCTCCAGGTCGAGCACCCGGTGACCGAGCTGGTGACCGGGACCGACCTCGTCGAATGGCAGCTCCGGGTCGCCGTCGGCGAGCCCCTCCCGCTCGCCCAGGACGAGATCGCCCTCCGGGGGCACGCGGTCGAGGCGCGCCTCTACGCGGAAGACCCGGCCCGCGGGTTCCTGCCTTCCACCGGGCGCCTGGTCCACCTGCGCCTGCCCGAGAGCGATGCGTGGCGACCGGGCGGGCGGCAGCCGGTCCGGGAGGGAGAAGCGGGAGCGCCCGACGGCGCCGGAGGCGGCGCCGGGGTTCGGGTCGACGCCGGGGTGCGGGCCGGGGACTCGGTCAGCATGTACTACGACCCGATGATCGCCAAGGTGGTCGCGTGGGGGCCGGACCGCGACTCGGCCGCGGGCCGCCTCGCGGACGCCCTCGCCGAGACCGAGGCCGTGGGGGTCACGGTGAACGCCGATTTCCTTCACGCGCTCGTGACCCACCCTCGGTTCCTCGCGGCCGACGTCCATACCCGTTTCATCGAGGAGCGGATGGAGGACCTCGCTCCGGCGGAGGCGGACCTGCCCACCGAAGAGGACCTCGCCGTCGCGGCATGGGCGATGGCAGTCCGGGACGACGTGGCGGCAACGCCGCCATTCGGGGCGGGCGAGGGCAAGGGCGAGAGCCCCGGATTCACGGACCGGGCCGAGCGCGGCAGCGCCGCCGGGAGCGGGAGCGTCGGCGCCGTTGCTGGCGGGCGCGGCCCTGGGGACGGCCGCGCCGCCCGAGGCGGCGGGGGCGACCCCTGGTCCCCCTGGAACCGCCGCGACCACTGGCGGTTGAACGGAAGCGGGGAACGGATCGTCCGTCTTCGCCCCGGCGGCGATGGCGGCGAGGTCGTTGAGGCAGCGGTGTACGGCGGCGCGGGCGGCGTGGACCCGACCGGCGCAGGCGGCGCGGGTGGCGCGCGCGGCTACGCAGTGCGTCTTCCCTCCGGGCGCGAAGTCCCGGTGCGGGGCGCCCCCGCCGCCGGCGGGCGATGGGAGGTCGACGTCGACGGGACCCGCCGGCCCGCGACCTTCGTCGCGGAGGGCGAGCGCCTCACCGTCTTCCGGAACGGGCGCCGCCGCGTCTTCGTGCGGCACGACCCCGGCGCGGCCTCCGGAGGCGTCGAGATGGCGGGCGGGCTCACCGCGCCCATGCCGGGGCGGGTCGTCTCGGTGCTGGTCGAGCCCGGCCAGCGCGTCCGCGCGGGTCAGGCCCTGCTCGTCCTCGAGGCGATGAAGATGGAGCACACCCTCACCGCCCCCGCGGACGGCACGGTGGAGGAGGTCCGCTTCGCGCCGGGAGACCTGGTCGACGAGGCGACCGAGCTGGTCGTCCTCACCGCCGACGGAGCGGCCCCGTTCGACAGCGTGAAGGGATAGCCTTCACCCCATCCTCCCGAACCCCGGCGAGCGGATGGTCGGGGACGTGATTGCCGGTAACGGTGAAGGCCGTGGCTTCGCGAAAGCCCATCGCCTGCCCGCGAGGGGAGACCTTCGGCTCCGCGCCCTCAATCGAATCCCGGATCGATACGCAAGCGCACCCGGACGCACCTTCCCCGTTCCTCGTTGACCAGCTCCGGCTCCGTACCGTTGAATTCCCGCATTGCGCGTCTCATCATGGGCCACCCCCTTCCCCGCCGCTCCATCAGCCGGGCGACGACCATCGCGTGCGCCATCGACTCGTTTCGAGAGCGGGGGCGGCTTCCCGCCCGGACGCTCTCCACCTGCATGTGATTGGGAAGAGCGCCCGGGCTGGTCACGTCGATTCGATCGCCAAAGACCTCGAACAGCACCGACGATCCGGTGATCGCATATTCACGATGGATGATGGCGTTCACCAGGGCCTCCCTGAGCGCCCGCTCCAGCTCCCGCCGATTGTCCTCGCGAAGAATCCCGCGGTAGACCTCCCGTCGCCCAAGACTCGCAAACCACCCCAGGGAACGATGAATCTGGTCTTCCAGCCGTCCTTTGGATTCCCCCACGCTGATCGAGTCCGATCCGCTGTCCGCGCCGGCGTAGGCAGCGCACTGGACGAAGAAGCTCGACGTCTGCGGATGGCTTTGCGGGTCTCTCCCGAATGCCATCAGTCCGTACAACGTCGGGTGCAGGCCTCCATCCGGCCTCCCGAGGACTCCCGCGTTTCTCATGTCCTCCTCGATCGATGGCTGGGGCTCCTCGTCGGCATCAAGGCCCTGTACGCGCAGGAAGGCGCGGAACGCGCCGTGATCGATGTCGTCCACGCCTGCCGCCCGGATCACCTGCTCCTCCGTAAGCACGAACCCGAAGTTGTTGAACAGCTCCTGGCGCTCGCTCGGCGACGGCTCCACGTTGGATCGCTGCCGCCGGACCCAGAACCGCCCGCCGCAATGAAGAGGCTCGAAGAATCGAGGCTGGCGCGGCACCTCGATCCAGTGGACCCATCCGCTCGGGTCTCGATGCCTTCCGCTCCGCGCCGAGATCGGAACGCTGCAACCGGTCTGCAGGAAACCGGTCAGACGTTCCTGCACCGTGTCCGCATTCTCCCGCACCCCGACGATCACCCCGGGGTCCACCGCTCCGAGGACGATCAACCCGCCATCGCCATTGCCGAAGGCGCAGATCGCCCGGCCGATGGCGGAGAGATCGCCGAGGCCGCGTTTGAACTCGGTCTTCTCGTCTTCGCCGGCCTCGATCCGCCGCAGCACTTCGAGCCATTCCATGAGTGAGCCTCAGAACCCGTACTTGCGCTGCCGGAGACGAAACGCCTCTTCCCCGCCATCCACGGTCCGGACGATGGCGTCGCGCACGGCGCCCTCTTCGATCGCCCCGGAACACGCCACCCGGCCACGATTCGCGGAGGCTTCGAGCAGAATCACCATGTCCGCATCCCCGTTCACGACGACGTTCGGGTTATGGGTCGCAACGATCACCTGCCTCCGCCCCTTCAGCTTCTTGAGCGCGGGCAGCACCGTCTCGAACAGGAACCGGTTGTCGAGCTCATCCTCGGGTTGGTCGATGACGAGCGGACGGTCGTCAGCGGTCTCCAGCAGGAGCGACAGCAACACGCTTACCCGCTGCCCTCCCGAGAGCTCGTCCAGACGGCGGTAGCTGCCGTCGTCCATCCGCAGCTCGAGGAAGTATCGGTCGGGGCAGCGGAGGGCGGCCAGCTCCCGCTGCCTGGCTCGGGTGAGGCTCTCGAGAAAGGTACGCGTCACCGCGCCGCTCATGCCGATTTCGCCAAGATGATCTTCAAGAAGATCGGGGGCGACGGCTTCCGCCTGGTCTTGGGTGGCCGAGCCCTCGAACGCATCGTTCCAGTATCGCCGGATGGAAAGCGCCCGACCGGCAAGCTCGCCGAGCTTCTCTGGCGAAGGCTTGCCGTCTTCGGCGAGATCGTTCCACCATCTCGTGATGCCCTTCTGCTTCAGGGTGCGGACAAAGGCGTCGAGAGGCTCCACGACGCCGTTGTCAACCCGCCGTCCGCGGATTCGCCCGTCGAATTCGCGCTCGACCTCGGAAAGCACGCGATCGAACGCCTCCCGCTGAGCCGCGGCCAGGTCCCGGCGCTCGTTCTGCAGCCGATCGAGCAATGCCTCCGACTCCGCCAGCCTCCTCCGGGTCCGGTCGAGATTCGCCTCATAGCTCGAAAGGAGGGCGGCCTGCCGATTGAGCGCCTGTAGCTCTCTGAGCCGGGCCGCGTCGAGACCCCGCTCCGCCAACGCTCGCTCGACCTTGCCCCGAATCCGTTCCTGATTCCTGTCCAGGGCTTCCACGATACGGATTACGTCCTCGAGCCAGGCCGACATCTCCTGCTCGGCGGCCCGAATGCTCTCGTCGATCCGCTTCCACCGAGGCTCCGGATCGAGCCGGCGAAGCGAACCCCCCTCGGATTCGTGAACCCCGGCGAGCACCTCCTCGAGATCCGGGACCTCGAACGCAGTGACGGCTCGGGATACCCGGCGGACGTCCGACCGAATGGCTTCGACTTCGCGCTCGGCCTCGGCCCATCGCTGCCGGTCCCTGCCCGCTCGATGGAGCCCTTCCACCCCAGCCTCCGAAAAGGCGGCGAGGGCCTCTGCGGCGGCGCCGGCGCGTTCGTACGCCTGCTCGGCTTCCGCCAGATCTTCGTCTAGCTTGGCGAGCTGGCTCGCGAGGTCTCGGAGCCGTCCGTCGAGCGTCCCCAAATCCTGGCTCCTTGCCTCGATCTCCCGCGTTTCCGGGGGGATCAGCTTTGCGAGGATGTCCTCGACGGCGGATGCCTCGAGGGAAAGGCGCTGCAGCTCGCTCTGAGCGAAAAACTGCGCCGGCCATCGCTCGTGGCCGGGGGGCGACGGGCGGCTCCCGGGACAATCGAGCCTGACCTCCGGCGAGCCCGCCCCGAACACCTCCCGCCCCCGGGTCTCCACTTGCTCGCGGATCGATCCGTCGCTCGGCAAACGAGCCTTGGTGTGAACCCTGAGACCGTCGAGGAGCGTGCTCTTTCCGGTCATGCTCCCCCCGATGATGCACGTCAGATCGGGGCTGAACCGAACACGGGCGTCCCCGCTTCCACCACCGAAGAACGAAGCCGGGCCACGAACCTCGACCTCCTTCAGCCAGGGGCGATCGGTCAGGGTCACGTCCGGGGCGTCGCTGGCCGGACGCAAGCTGCCGTCTTCGCCTCGCTCGAAACCGATACGCATCCGCGAATCGCTCGCGATGAACGCCTGACGCAGCGCCTTGATTCGTGGGCTTGCGAGCTTCATCCAGGTATGGCGCCGGCCGAGGTCGGGAATGTCGTAGGCGTCGCTCGCGTGAAAGAACGCCTGGCGACGGGTCTCCATGAAGGGAAGCAAGAACCTGCCGGGATTCTTCGTTGGCTCGATTTCGTGTGGAAGCTTGTCGTCCCCCAGCTCGTAGCCGGCGAGCGATCCGCAGGGGAACCTCTCCAGGATTCTGCTGCGCATCTCGCGGAACAGGCCGTGAGCGCCCTGGAAATGAGGAGCCAGTGCAATGTACGACCACGGCGCGGTGGACTCGCCGCCCTCCCGTTCTCCCTGAGCAATCGTCTCGAGTATCTCTTCGGCGTCCCGGAGGGTAGGCCGAAGGGCGCTGTGCTCCCACGGGGCGCGGCCATCCATGATCGCGTCATACAGACCTAGATAGCGGTCGCAGCCGATCTCGGGATCGAAGAGGAGAAGCAGATGGACTCCACTCGCGCCATCGTTGACGTTGGGTTCGAAACCGGGAAACACGGCAAAGACCTTCTCCCGGAACGGGACGCCGTCGTCGTCTTCGCCGCGGTTCCACTCCTCGACGATCTTCCACACGGCGCTGGTCTCCGGCCCGCTTCCCGCCCGGGGGGAGTGCGGGGTGAGGCCGGCGACCTGTACGCCACTGGCCACCAGTCCCTTGAGGAACAGCTTCGCATAGCGCGAAAGGACTTCAGGGTCCGTCGGATCACCGGAAAGACCGTCCGGAAATCCGGCTCGGCCGCCAAGGTGGTCGTCAATGGTATGGATATGGAGATCCGCCTTGAACCAGCGCGCGCCGGGCACCGCCCTTTGCCACTCGTCAGCCGGCTGTCGATCAAAGCCCATCGTTCATCTCCGCCCGCCAGTGGCCGGGCAGCAAGCTCGGAAACGCCAGTGTAACGGAGAGCACCCCGTGTCCCGTGGCCGGATTCCAGGCGCCGGACACCCGGCCTCAGGACGGAGGGGCGTCGGCGCCGTCTGCGCCGGACGGCGGTGCGGCGGCAGGAGCGGGAGCCGCCGGCGCGCGCACCCGGATGCCGAGCTCGCGGAGCTGGCCCGGCGCGGCCCCCGCCGGCGCGCCCGTCAGGGGGCAGTGGGCGGTCTGGGTCTTGGGGAACGCGATCACGTCCCGGATGGAGCCGGCCCCTGCGAGCAGCATCACGATGCGGTCGAGCCCGAACGCGATCCCGCCGTGGGGCGGGCACCCGTACTGGAGCGCTTCGAGCAGGAAGCCGAACTTCTCCTCGGCCTCCTCCTCCCCGATCCCGAGCACCCGGAACGCGGCCCGCTGCATCTCGGGGCGGTGGATGCGCACCGAGCCGCCCCCGAGCTCGTGCCCGTTGACCACGAGGTCGTAGGCCCGCGACAGGCAGTCCCCCGGCGCGAACCGCAGGGTCTCGGGGTCGTCGGTCACCGGCGCGGTGAACGGGTGGTGGAGCGGCTGCCACCGTTTCTCGCGCTCGTCCCATTCGAACATCGGGAACTCGACCACCCACAGCGCCCGCCACCCCTCCGCCACCAGGCCCAGATCGTGGCCGAGCCGGACCCGGAGCGCGCCGAGCGAGTCGTTCACCACCCGGGCCTCGTCCGCCCCGAAGAAGACGAGGTCCCCGTCCTCGGCCCCGGTCCGCTCCACGATGCCGGCGACCGCCGCATCGTCCAGGAACTTGACGATGGGGGACTGGAGGCCGTCGCGGCCCGCCCGCGCGTCGTTCACCCGGATCCAGGCGAGCCCCTTCGCGCCGTACTGGCCGACGAACCCCGTGTAGCCGTCGATCCGCGAGCGCGGGAGCGCCCCTCCGCCCGGGACCCGCAGCGCCGCCACCCGCCCCCGGGGGTTGCGCGCGGGCCCCGCGAACACCTTGAACTCGCAGTCGCGCACCAGGTCCGCGACCTCGACCAGCTCGAGCCCGATGCGAAGGTCGGGCCGGTCCGTCCCGAACCGCGCCATCGCCTCGCGCCAAGTGAGGCGGGGCAGCGGGTCCGGCAGCTCGACCCCGCCCGCCCGCGCGAAGAGGTCGCGCACCATGCCTTCGATGAGGTCGAGGAAGCGGTCCATCTCCAGGAAGGAGGTCTCGACGTCGATCTGGGTGAACTCGGGCTGGCGGTCGGCGCGCAGGTCCTCGTCCCGGAAGCAGCGGACGATCTGGTAGTAGCGCTCGACCCCCGACATCATGAGGAGCTGCTTGAAGAGCTGCGGGGACTGGGGGAGGGCGAAGAAGCGTCCCGGCTGGGTGCGGCTCGGGACGAGGTAGTCGCGGGCCCCCTCGGGGGTCGCCCTGGTCAGCATCGGGGTCTCTACGTCGAGGAAGCCGCGCGCGTCGAGGTAGGCCCGGACGATGCGGGCCGCCTCGCTCCTGAGGCGCAGGTTCTCGTACATGCGGGGCCGGCGAAGGTCGACGTACCGGTAGCGGAGGCGGGTCTCCTCGTTGACCGCCTCGTCGTCGAGCTGGAACGGCGGGGTGCGCGACTCGTTCAGCACCTCGATGGATCGGGCGAGCACCTCGACCCGGCCGGTGGCGAGGTCGGGGTTCTCGGTGCCCTCGGGGCGGAAGCGCACCGCCCCGGCGACCCGGAGCACGTACTCGCTGCGCGCGCGGTCGGCGAGGGCGAAGGCCTCCGGGGTGTCCGGGTCGATGACGACCTGGAGGAGGCCGGAACGGTCCCGGAGGTCGATGAAGATGACCCCGCCGTGGTCGCGCCGCCGGTGGAGCCAGCCGCACACCGAGACCGGCTCGCCGACGAGCCGATCCGTCACCTCCCCGCAGAAATGTGTTCGCACTTGGCGTTTCCTCGACTGAACCGGACGAGCGAAGCGGGCGATCGGACCGGAATACGAAACCGGAACACGGAGCCGGGGGCCGCGGATCGAAGCCGCCGCCCGCCCGCCGCCCGCCCGCGCGGCGGCCCGCCTTCCCTCCATCTCACGACGGCGGCGCCGTTCCCGGACTGCGTCCCTCCTCGTCCCCCTCGATCACCTCCCCGCGCTCCGGGAGGGAGCGCGCGCCGGGGCGCGGGGGCCGGCGCGGACGCACGTGCACGCAGGGGGCGCGATTGTAGCGCGTGGAGCCGGCGGAGAATCAGGATCGAGGTCGGCGACGGGGCGCCGCCCCGGCGGACGGACGGGCGCGCCGGAACCGTTCGAGACGGGCGAGCGGGTCCTGGCGGTAGAAGGCGCACAAATGGCCGTAGACGGAGGGGTACGCGGCGTCGAGCGCGTCCGGCGTCTCGAAGAAGCACTCGCTCGCCACCGCGAAGAACTCGCCGGGCTCCTCCCCCGCGTACTCGTCGATGGGGGGCGTCCCGCCCGCCTCGAGGCGGCGGTTCAGGTCCTCGAACGCGGCGGCGAAGTCCCGCGACCAGGCCGCCGCGTCCATCCCCCGGTGCAGCGGCGGGCGCCCGTTCGCGTCGCCGTCCAGCATGTCGAGCTTGTGCGCGACCTCGTGGATGACGACGTTGTAGCCGTCGCCGCGCCCCGAGGCCTCCACGTCCTCGAAGGAGAGGACCACCGGGCCGCCGAGCCACGACTCGCCGCTCCGCTCCTCCTCCCACTCGTGCTCGACCCCGGCCTCGTCCACCTCGCGCTCGCGCGAGACGAAGCCCGCCGGGTAGACCACGACCGTCCGCCACGACCGGTAGGCGTCGAGGCCGAGGGCGAGGACCGGGAGGCACGCCAGGGCCGCGATGACGGCTGCATCCACCGGCTCCACCCGCTGGCCGAGCACCGGCTCGATGGACTTCCCGGCCACGAAGCGCGCCGCGAGGCCGCGCAGGCGGGCGCGCTCGTCGCCGTCTAGGGGGTCGAGGATGGGTAGGCGTTCGAGCGCCGCCGCCCAATCGGCCTCGTCGATCCCCTTCGTGCGGCGGCGCGCCCACATGGCTTTGCTTCCCCCGGACCCCCTCCTCGACCCCGGAGGGACACGATACCCGACCGGCGCCCAGGGGCTGAAGGCGTCTTCCGGCGACGAGGCATGTGCGCTGTGGGGTTTTCGCCATGCACGCCTCCCGCGGGCGCGTCCGCGGGGACGCGGGTGTCCTGGGAACGCTTGTGTCCCGCCCGCACAGGGGTGTGAAGCGCCCGTGCACAAAAGTGCGGGCGGGACACAAGCGTTCCCAGGACACCCGCGCAAGTGCCGCCGAGCTTTCCTCGAACCCGTCCCGGTCTACCCGGCCGGGCGCCGGCGGAAGCCATCGAGGGCGGACGAAAGAGGGAGGCGCGTCGTCCGTCCCTCCCGCCGCGGCCTCGCGCCGTGACGGCGGGCGCTCCCCGTCAGCTTCTCCGGAGCGCCAGACACACCACGTCGTCTTCGATCTCGCGGCCTTCCCCGAAGCGCTTCGCGTCCTCGAGAATGCGCTCGACCGCCTCCCTGGCGCTCGCCGGCGGGCCGGCCGCGAACGCTCCCTCGATCCCCTTCGTTCCGAACTCCTCCCCGGCAGGGTTCCGGATCCGCGTCAACCCGTCGCAGTAGAGGAGCAGCGTCTCCCCCGGCTCGAGGGCGGCCTCGCCTTCTCCGAACTCCGCCCCGCTCCGCACCCCGATGGCCACTCCCTCCACCGGGTCGAGCCCCCGACACCTTCCCCCGCCGTCGATCACGAGCGGCGTCGGGTGCCCGCCGTTGGCGTAGCGCACCTCGCCCGTCCTCGGGTGGTACACCGCGTACACCAGGGACACGAGACGGCACTCCGGGTTGTCCTCGCTCACGACCTCGTTCATCTCCGAGAGCACGGTCGCGGGATCGCTCGATCCGATGGCCGTCCCCTTGAGCACGCTGCGGGAGCCGGTCATGAACAGGGCCGCTCCCACCCCCCGCCCCGAGACGTCCCCCACCGCGATCCCGAGCTTCTCGTCCTCGAGCCTCACGACGTCGAAGAAGTCCCCCGCGATCTCGTTCGTCGGCTCCAGCGCCGCGTGGAGCTGGTAGCGGCGGCTCTCCGGCAATTCGGCCGGCACCGCCGCGCGCTGCATCGTCCTCGCGATCTCGATCTCGCTCCGCCGCGCGGCCACCTGGTCCCGCGACCTCATCGCGGTCCGCCAGGTGCGGAGATGCTCCTCGGTGCGCTCGATCGTGGCTTCGAGGTCCGCGAAGTCCACCGGCTTGGTCACGAAGTCGAAGGCCCCGAGGTTCATCGCGATCCGGATGTTGTCCATGTCGCCGTAGGCCGACACCACGATCGACTTCAGGCCCGGGTGCTGCTTCGCGATCTCGGCCAGAAGCTCCAGCCCGTTCATGATCGGCATGTTGATGTCCGTCACCACCATGTCGATCCCGCGCTCGGCTCCGCCCCCGCCTCCGTTCTCGAGCTTCTTCAGCGCCTCGCGCCCGTTGAGGGCGAATTCGAGCTCGTAGAGGCCCTTGCGGAGCTTGCGCCGCATCTTCTGCCGCACCATGAGCTCGATGTCGGGCTCGTCGTCCACGATGAGGATGCGGGTGGGCTCGCGGGCGGGTGTGGGAGCCTCGGCCCGGGCTGCGTCATTCACGTTCCTGTCTCCCCTGTCTGCATGGTTCCGCTCTTCTTCCTTCTCCACCCGGCGCACGCGCTTGACCGCCGGGACCTGCGCCGCCCGGTCCGCTCCGCCGAGCCGTTCGCCCGGAACGCGGCCCGTCGGCCCCGCCGGCGACCGGGCGCGTCCGCCGGGCAGGCGAATCGGGCCGCCGGGACAGGCTCCGGGCTCCGCCGCCCCCGTCCGCCCGATCGGCGCCGCCGCCTCGGGCCGGACGCAGGGAAGGAAGCGCACGCGGCCGGCCGCGTCGGGCGCCTTCTCCCCGTCCCGGACGGCCTCCCGGCAGGAAGGCGCGCCGCGCCCGGCCCGCCCGGGATGCGCGTGACCTCGCGCCATGACCTCCCGCGAATTGTAATCGACCCTGCGGCGGCGGATGAGCGCCGCTTCGCCCTCCTCGGGGCATGTGCGCGGTGGGGTTTTCGCCAGGCACGCCTCTCGCGGACGTCCCTGGGTACGCCGGCGTCTCGCCGGCCCAGCGGGGCTGGAATCCGCCCCGGCGGCTGATGGCCCCATCGCGCGGAGGGCCGCCACGGGCCTTGTCGAGGCGTGTGCGCGGTGGGGATTTTCGCCAGGCACACCTCGTCGCAGGCGCTCTTGGGAACGCGGGCGTCCCGCCCGCACTTTCGTTCCCGGGCGCTTCCCCTCCCCCGGACGGCCGGTTCGCTGCGGGCGGGACGCCCTTGGTGATGAAGGCGTGGCCGGGGGGCTATACCGCTTCCCCCCGTGCGGGCGGGACGCCCTTTCTCATTCGGGCCGGGAGCTTCCGGAGCTTCCCCCTGTGCGGGCGAGACGCCCGCGTTCCCAGGAGCGCCTCCAGCGACGGGTCCGTGAAAGCCCTGCGGTGGGGTGACGGCAGTTACGAACAGCGGGCAGGCCTCGTGTCCCGCGACGCGACCGCCGGCCCGGGCGGCCCTCCTCGAACCTCACCCGTCGAGCGCCTGGCGATCGGGTCAGGGAACGCCTCCCCGGCCCCATCGGGCCGGACGGACGACGCGCCCCCGCGCCGGGCGGACGGGCTGCCTCCGACAATTTTTATGAGACACTTGTTTTAGACAGTATCAGTGCCTATATTGGCCCCATCATGACCAGCGACGACCAACGCTTCGGCATCGACGAGCTGTGCGCCCTGGCAGACCTTCCCCGGCGCACGGTCCGCTACTACGTCCAGGAAGGGCTCGTCGACCGGCCCGCGGGCGCCAAGCGGGGCGCCTACTACACCCGGCGCCACCTGGAGCAGTTGATGGCGATCCGCGCCTGGCGGCGGGCCGGCGTGAGCCTGGAGCGGATCCGCGAGCAGGCGGCCGAATCCGGGGCCGGGGCGAGCGCCCCGCCGCCGCCCCCCCGCCGCCGGCAACCGGGCGACGTGGCGCTGCACACGCACGTCACGCTCGCTCCCGGCGTCGAGCTGGTCATCGACCCCCGGCAGGCGGACCTGAGCGCCGAAGCGGTGCGGGCGCTCGTCCGCCGCGTGACGGCCGCCGTCCACCCACCCTCGGAGGAGGAAGCATGACATCCATCCGCGCTGCGGCCCTGGAGCCGGTTCATGGCGAAGCCGCCACCCTGGAGAACGTCGAGATACAGGCCGAGGTCGACGACCTCATGACCATCGTGAACGTGCGCCAGCGGTACTGCAACCGCGGGCGGAGGCACGTCGAGGCGGTCTATTCGTTCCCGCTGCCGCTGGACGGCGTCCTGCTGGACTTCCAGGTCGAGCTGGGGGATCGGCGGCTGTCCGGCGCGGTGGTCGAACGGTCCGCCGCCGCGCGGCGGTACGAAGACGCCATCACCGACGGCGACGCGGCGGTGCTCCTCGAGCAGCCGCAGCCGGGGCTCTACACGGCGAGCGTGGGCAACCTCGCTCCGGGCGAGACGGCGACCGTCCGGTTCCGCTACGGGCTGCTGCTGCGCTGGAACGCGGACCGGGTCGGTCTCGTGATGCCCACGACCATCGCCCCGCGCTACGGGGAACCGGCGTCCGGCGGCCTGGCGCCGCACCAGGCGCCGGTGTACGGCTTCGCCGCCGAACGGTCGTTCAAGGTGAAGGTCGCGGTGCGGGGCGTGCTCCGGCAGGCGTCCTGGGCGTCGCCGTCGCACGACCTCGCCGTCACCCGGGAAGGGGGGCGGACCACGATCGCGCTCGCCCGGCCGGCGGCGATGGATCGCGACCTCGTCCTGGAGGCGCGTTCCACCGCGGCCTCCGCGTCGCAGGCGCTGATCGCCCGCGATGACGACGGCTGGGTGGCGCTGGCGAGCTTCCGCCCCGAGATGCCCGACGCGGCCTCGGAGCCGGCGTGCCGCAACGTCAAGATCGTGGTGGACTGCTCCGGGTCGATGGCGGGCGACTCCATCGCGCAGGTGCGAATCGCGGGCGAGCGCATCCTGGATGACCTGGGGCCGGCGGACCTGTTCGACGTCGTGGCGTTCGGCAGCGGCCAGCGCGTGCTGTTCGGCCGCGAGACGCCGGCGACGGCCGCCAACGTGGCGCGGGCGCGGCGCTTCGTGCGCGGCCTCGACGCCGACATGGGCGGCACCGAGGTCGGAGCGGCGCTGGAGGCCGCGTACGGCATCGCCGGCGAAGGCGGGGCGCGGCGCAATCTGCTGCTGATCACCGACGGCGAGGTGTGGAACGCCGCCCCCGCGATCGAGAGGGCGCGCGGCTCCGGCCACCGCATCTTCACCGTCGGGGTCGGCAGCGCCGTCGCCGAACCGTTCGTCCGCGGGCTGGCCGAGGCGACCGGCGGCGCGTGCGAGCTGGTCGCCCCGCGCGCCGACATGGGCGAGCGGATTCACCGCCACTTCCAGCGCATCGGCGCCACCCCGGTCCTGGCCGCGCGCCTGTGCTGGCCGGCGTCGGCGCGGCGCATGGTCCCGGACCCGCCGCCGCCCCCCTACCCCGGCGACACCATGCACCTGTTCGGGTCGTTCGCGGAGCGGCCGAGCGGGACGGTGGTGCTGGAGATGGAGCTGGCCGACGGGCGCACCGTCCGCCAGCGGATGGAGATCGACGCGAACCCGGCCGGAACCGCCGCCGTGCAGTCCGACCTGGCACGGCTCGGCGCGGCCCGGCGTCTTGCCGCTGTCGCCGACCGGGCGGAGGCGACCACGCTCGCCGTCCGCTACCAGCTCATGAGCGAGTGGACCAACTACCTGGTGGTCCACGTTCGGGAGGCGGCCGACAAGGCGGACGGGCTTCCCGACCTGGTCAAGGTCCCGCAGGTGCTGGCCGCCGGCTGGCACGGGGTCGGAACCGTGCACGAGCCCGTGGCGCTGTTCGACGAGGCGCCGCGTTCGGCTTTGGCGGCGCGGCGGGCCGGCCTGCAGGCCATGCACGGACCCGCGGCGCCGACCGACGGGGCCCCGGCCCCGGACGGGTTCGTTGCGGAAGTGGCCCCGCTATCGGATTCGTGGGAGGGTGACGATCGGCAAGCCGCCACCCCGGCCGACCTCGTTGCGGAGCTGAACGAGTGGTCGATGCCGCCGATGCCGGCGTTCGACGAGCTGGCGGCACGGCTTCCCGACGAGGTCCGCGAGGGCCTTGCCGCCCTGGTGGACGACGGACAGGACCCGGAAACGGTGGTGATCGTCTTCCTGTACCTGCTGTCCGAGTCCGAGGCCGGACACGCGCTCGACCGCCGGCGGCGCCGCCGGATCCTCGCCGCCTGGAAGAAGCGGCCGGCGGACGAAGGCACGGTGGCTGCCGTCCGCCGGGTCCTGGAGTCCTGGGCCGCCCCCGGTCCGTGAACCGCCCGCCGTGAGGCCCCGCATCGTGCCGGGACAGGCGCGCCGCCCGTCGAGCGTAGCGGGGCTTTCGCGGCGTACTTCAACCCCACCGCCAACGGCGGCCTCGAAGGGGCGAACCTCTACGTTTGGGTGGCCGGCCGGACGCTCGCCGACCAGAAGCTCCCGGCGATCTTCTTGATGCTCTCCGGCGCGGGCATCGTCCTGATGGCAGGGCGGGCCGAAGCGCGCGGCGGCGCCCGCCGGACGCACTACCGCCGGATGGGATGGTTGCTGGTCATCGGGCTGCTCCATGCCCACCTCCTCTGGCCCGGCGACATCCTCTTCCTCTACGCCGTCTGCGGGATGCTGGTGTACCCGTCGCGCCGGCAGCCGGTGGGGCGCCTGCTGGCCCTGGGGGTGGTACTGTTCACAGTGGGGTCGACGATTTCCGTCGCCTCCGGCCTCTCGTTCCCGTACTGGCCGGAAAGGGAGCGCGCGGCGTTCACCGCCGATGCTTGGGAGCCGCGATCTGGGCGGCGCAGCTCGTCGCCTCGCCGCTCTGGTTTTCGCCGCTTCCGCTTCGGACCGGCCGAATGGGCATGGCGATGGCTCACCTACGGCGAGCGTCCGCCGCTGCGGAGAACGCCGGCGCCCGAACCCTCCCGGTGAATCGACGCCCGATCCTGCCCTTCTCCTCCGCCTCCCGAGGACTCAACAAGCGTAGTCGCCGGGATTCCCAGGGCGGTTCAGCGACTACCGTCGTCAACCAGGTCCGCCCAATCCGTGAAGACATGGACGGGTTCGCAGATCTCGTGCAGGCCCGTCCTTCCGCGGTTTCCGATCTGGACGCCGTGAAATCGCGTCCCTGCCTCGCGCGCCGATTGGACGGCCCTGGTGAGCTCCGGAGGCGCGGGCCACTCTCCGTCGCTCGCGAACAGGACGTCGGCCTTTGTCCACTCGCCGTCCTGGAGTTGCCGCAAGACCCTTGCCACCACCTCCCCCGGGTCGCTGCCGCCGCCGAAGGAAAGGCTGAGGAAGTCCAGAAGCGAGACGATTCCTTCCGGTGAGAGGTCGAGCGCGTGCTCCACCGCTTGGCCGGGACCGCTGAAGGCGTAGAGGCGGCAGGGGCGTTTCTCGGCGTGCGCCGTGCGAAGCGCCTCCAGTACGAGCGCCTTCGCGACCTGTTCGGGGAGACCGTGCATCGAGCCGGACGTGTCGATGACCGCGAGAATCGGACCTCGCTCCCGCGCGGGGCGGCGGGTCTTGGACTCTTCCTTCGTCTCGTGCTCGACAAGGGTTCGCTCGATCTCGACCCCTTCGACCCGATAGGTAAGCAGGGCCTGTTCCGACCGGCGCGCGTGCCAGAGCATTCGCAACTTGGGATGGCCGAGCATGGCGGCTTCGGCGGGCAGCATCCTTGCGATGGATCCGCTACGCTCGACGCCGCGCGTATCTGCGGGAACCAGCGGCGTCCGAACCTCCCGCCGTTCCTCTTCCAGCCGGCGCACGGGGAGGAATATCCGCTCGGCGACGGACTCCTCCGCGTCCGAGCCGTGCAGCCGTCCCAATGCCTGGACAAGCTCCCGCATCCGGGGAAGCCGCTCGACCAGCTCCCGCAGCCGGAGGAGGTCACGCCAGCCGGTGTGGCGAAGCACGCCCAGCGCCAGGTCCCAACCGCGCCCCAGCATCTCCCCCAAGTCGCCGAACACGCCGGCGATCCCTGCCCAGGCGCGCACCCGTTCCTCCCATGCCCCGATCAGGTTCGCGTCGGCATCGGGCGCGTGATCGGCGATTTCGCGCTCCGCCTGCTTGCGCAGCCGCCGAAGGGTCTCTTTGTCCAATTGAACGAGCCCCGGGCGACGCTGCGTGCGCCGGGAGCCCGTCTCCCACTTCGCCACAAGCCGTTCGAGCTTTCGCAATCGAGTACGTTCCAGCTCCTCCAGCTCACGTATCCGGCGAGCGAGCTCCGCGCGCACTGCCTCGTCCCGGCGGGAAAAAGCGGCAAGGACGTCCTTGAGCAGGCTGTCCACCAATTCCGGCTGATCCTTGCAGAATCGGGCGACGCCCATCCGATCGAGAGCCCGGCGCGCGGGTCCAGCGATCTCCGTCGGTGGCCACGTATCCGCGGGTGGAAGCCGTCCATCCAGGAGCGCATCCCGCCAGATGCGCACCCCCCGGACCCGCTCGGGAAGGCTGCCGACAGGCAGCGTGATCACGTCATCAAGGAGGTGTTCCGGACACTCGTCGAGGAAGGCATAGCTCCGTTCCAGCGAGGCAGCGTCGAACCCGTGGCCCGCAGCGGGACCGTCTTCACGTGGGGTCGGCGGCATTGGCGTGCATCTCTCACTGTGATCCAGAATCAGGCGACTGGACGCCCCGGATCGGGAAGGTGGGACGGCATCTTCTCACACCGCCCTCCTGCCTCGGATGCCGATCCGCTTGCGACAGCGGGCCGTTTCGATACCGGGTCGGTCACGTTTTCGACGGTTTTTGGATCGTCCGCGCCATTGCCGTATCCCCTCGGTGCTGTCACAACGGGGATTTGCGAGGCCGGGATGGCTTCTCTCGCAGTAGCGCTTCTTCCTCGCGGGGTAGTGCTTCGAATCCCTTTACTACCTCTGCCAGTCGGTCGAGCAGTTTCTCGACGTCGGCACGAGCCTTGTCGAGGCCCTGAGACGCGGGGTCCACAAAATCGTCCGTCACCCAAAGATGGCTTCGGATGTCGTCTTCGAAAGACTCGATTCGTTGATCAATGCCCCGCCTGTATGATTCCAGTGCGATCCGAAGATCATCTAGTTCTGCGATAGTATGCTCGTCATAAACGGATTCATCTTTTGTTGATTTCATAAATGGAGATTCTGCTTTAAAACGACCCGGTACGTTCAAGAGATTTTCAAGCGTATTCTTATACTCCGCTTCAGACAACTTCTCCGCTTCAGACAAAATCTTCCGAGCTGCCTCCATTTCTTTCAGAGCTTGTTTATGATTTGCATCCATTGCTGCCTCCATTTCTTCCTTGGTTTTAGGAATATTCTTCAGAGATCGTTTCTCCTTTGTTTTTTCAAGTTTCCCCTCCCATGCGTTGACGATACGAACGAGCCGTGTTGGTTCCTCGGCTGCTGTTCCGGCCCGGGAAGCATACCAGTCGTAAATCTTCACCCGGTCCTCGACGTCGCTCCACAGGCAGTGCTGTAAAAGCCAGCAATCCCAGATCGACACGGTTTCCCGACCGTTGGTCAGCGCCGACGTTTGCAGAAGCTTCACGACCTTGCGCCAGCGGCGGTCCGACACCGTTATCTCTTCGGCAGCGCACCATTCCCGCAGGTCGCACAGCAGGCCCTCCACATCCTCGGGTACCCCCACCTTCCCGGCGGCCTTCTGTACCGTGTCGAGGTCGGCCCGGGTCAGCTTGAGCGCATCGGGCACGTCCGGCGCGGCGTCACCCCGGAGCTTCAGCAGGCTGGGGAACTCGTCTTGCGACACCGGACCGACGTACAGGCGCAGCAGGAACCGGTCGAACAGGGCGTCGAGCTCCTCACCCTCGGGGAGCTCGTTGCTGGCGCCGATCACGGCCATGAGCGGCGTCCGCTCGCGGCGGGCGCCGTTGTCGAACTCGCGCTCGTTCAGCAGGGTGAGCAGGGCGTTGAGGATCGCGCTGTTCGCCTTGAATATCTCGTCGAGGAAGGCGATGGAAGCGGTCGGCAGGTAGGATTCGGTCAGCCGTTCATAACGGTCCTCTTCGAGGCCCTTGATCGACAGCGGGCCGAACAGCTCCTCCGGCACGGAGAATCGGGTCAGCAGACGCTCGAAGTAGCTCCCGTCCTTGAAGGCAAGGCGCAGACGGCGCGAGACGAGGCTCTTGGCAGTCCCCGGCGGGCCGATCAGGAGCAGATGCTCCCCGGACAGCGCCGCGAGCAAGGCAAGCCGGATGGCCACGCCACGTTCGACGAGCCCGGTCGTCAGTGAATCCCGGATGTTGCGCACCCGGTTCGTGAGGTCTTGCATCGAACCCGGTTCCCCCATCTGAAGCGTCCGCCGAACCTGACGGCGCGCAATGGTAACAGTGAAGATCGTTCAAGGCCACGCTCGCATGTCCGCGCGCGAGGCGAGCGCGCGGCCATCGCGGAGCCGAACGCCTCCTCCCCGCCTCGGACGGCCTCCCCGCAGGAGGAGCCGCGCCCGGCCCAGCCCGGGACGCCCATGACCGCCTCCCGTGACCTGCCGCGAAGCGTAACCGACAGCAGCGGACGCGGTACACTCGGCTCACGCGGGATACGGTCGGGGGCATGGGCAACCGGTGAGGACAGAGGAAGGGAGCAGCCATGATCGAATACAGGACCGGCGACATCCTCTCGGAAGAGGCCGATGCCCTGATCAACACGGTCAATTGCGTCGGGGTCATGGGGCGGGGTATCGCGCTTCAGTTCAAACGCGCATTTCCCGAGAACTTCAAAGCCTACGCGGCCCGTTGCAAACGAAATGAAATTCAACCGGGGCGCGTGTTCGTCTTCGACACGGGCCAGGCGCCGCCGCCCGCTGGATCGTCAACTTCCCGGCCAAACGCCACTGGCGGGGCAAGAGCCGGATGGCAGACGTCGAGGCCGGATTGCGATCTCTCGCAGATGAGATCCGGTCGCGGGGGATCCGTTCGATGGCCGTCCCTCCGCTCGGCAGCGGCCTCGGCGGGCTGAGCTGGCCGGAGGTGCGCATCCGGCTGGAGGCGGTGCTCGGGGAGCTCGATGACGTCAGGATCGTCGTATTCGAGCCGGGGGGTGGCCCGGCGGACGAGCGCGCCAACCGCTCCCGTGACGTGCCGGAGATGACGGTCGAACGGTGATCGTTCCCGATGCCGACTTCCTGGTGAACGTCTGCGACTCAGGTTCCCTCCGCCCGGACGCGCTGCCGCCTTCCGGACGCGGCGCCCCCGACGCAGACGCCTCGCTCTTCCTGCGAGGCGCCCGCGCGCGGGAGCGAAGCCGGCAGCCGCGACCGCGGGGACCCCATGACCGCACCCCTTGACGTTCGGGAGGCCGGACCCGTGGCCGGGGATGCGCGCATCGACGCGATCGACGTCCTGCGCGGGGTCGCGCTGCTCGGCATCCTGCTCATGAACGTCCAGTCGTTCGCGATGCCCTACGCGGCGTACTTCAACCCCACCGCCTACGGCGACCTCGAAGGGGCGAACCTCTACGTCTGGGCGGCGGGCCGGATGCTCGCCGACCAGAAGTTCCTGGCGATCTTCTCAATGCTCTTCGGCGCGGGCGTCGTCCTGATGGCGGGGCGGGCCGAAGCGCGCGGCGGCGCCCGCCGGACGCACTACCGCCGGATGGGATGGCTGCTGGTCATCGGGCTGCTCCACGCCCACCTCCTCTGGCCCGGCGACATCCTCTTCCTCTACGCCGTTTGCGGGATGCTGGTCTACCCGTTGCGCCGCCAGCCGCCGGGGCGCCTCCTGGCCCTGGGGGCGGCGCTGCTCGCGGTGGGGTCGGCGATCTCCGTCGCCTCCGGCCTCTCGTTCCCCTACTGGCCGGCAGGGGAGCGCGCGGCGTTCACCGCCGACGTCTGGCGGCCGCCGCCGGCGATGGTCGACGCGGAGCTCGCCGCCTGGCGCGGCGGCTGGCTCGACCAGCAGCCCCTACGGTCGGCGGCGGCGTTCGAGTTCGAGACGGTCATCCTGATCACCTGGGGCGTGTGGCGCGCCGGCGGGCTCATGCTGATCGGCATGGCGCTCTTCCAGCTCGGGGTGTTCAGTGCGAAGCGCCCGCCGCGCTTCTACGCGGCGCTGATCGCGGCGGCGGCCGCGGTCGGCCTTCCGCTCCAGGCCTGCGGCATCGCCCTCGACTTCGCGCGCGGGTGGCCGGTCTGGTCGTTCTTCCTAGGCGCGCAGTTCATCTACTGGCCGGGCATCGCGGTCAGCTTCGGCTACGTCGGCGCCGTCATGCTGGCTTGCCGGGCGGGGGCGCTTCGCCGCCTGACCCGTCCGCTGGCGGCCGTCGGCCGGACGGCGCTCACCAACTACCTGCTACAGACGGTCCTCTGCACGACGCTCTTCTACGGCCACGGCCTCGGCTGGTTCGGGTCCGTGGACCGCACCGGGCAGCTCGGGGTGGTGCTCGCGGTGTGGGCGGCGCAGCTCGTCGCCTCGCCGCTCTGGCTTCGCCGCTTCCGCTTCGGACCGGTCGAGTGGGCATGGCGATGGCTCACCTACGGCGTGCGCCCCCCGCTGCGGAGAACACCGGCGCCCGAACCCGCCCGGTGAATCGGCGCCGATTCCGCCGTCGCTTTCCTCTGCCGATCATCGCGGCCTGGCCCAAGCAAATCACGCTCCGGGATTCCCGGGGCGGTTCACCCGGGCCCGCGGTCGAGCCTCTACGAAGAGCCGGGTGCGCGCGGCATCCGATGACGTGGTGGGCCGTGAAGGAATCGAACCTTCGACCACCTGATTAAAAGTCAGATGCTCTACCGACTGAGCTAACGGCCCGGCGGGGTGTTCGAATGATACCGGATGGCGGCGCGAACCGGCGCGGCTCGGGGCGCCCGAGCGGGAACGGCGAACGGGGACCGGGAGGGGGGAGGGGTGGGACGGGACGGGGCGAAGCGCCGCGCGCGCGAGGACCGTCAGTCAGCCGCCGCCGGCTTGGACTCGCCCCCGGACCCCTTCTTCTTCGCCGGCGACTCCGACTTGGCGCCGTCCTTCGCTCCATCCTTCGCCCCGTCCTTGGCGGCGTCGCTCTTGGCCGCGTCCGCCTTGTCGCCGGAGCCGCCGTCCGCAGCCTCCTTGTCGCCGCCCTTGCCCTTGCCCTTGTCCCGGAAGTCGGTGACGTACCAGCCGGTGCCCTTGAGGTGGAAGGCGGCGGCCGAGATGAGCTTGGTGACCGGCGCCTTCTCCTCGCACAGGCACTCGGTCAGCTTCGGGTCGCTGAACTTCTGGATGGTCTCGAATACCTTGCCGCACTGCTGGCATTCGTACTCGTAGATGGGCATCGGCCGTCCCCCGGGAGCATCTGCGCGGGGACAACATGGCGCCGGCGGCGCCGACTTTCAAGGGCGGGAATGGGTGCGGCGGGTCGCGGCGGGCGGGAGCGGCGCCCGCCCGCCTGATCCCGCCCGCCCGCCTGATCCATAATGCCGGCGTCCCCCCCGCTCCGGAGCACCGATCATGGGCAAGAAGGTCACCGTCGAGATGCTCGACGCGATCCAGGACGCGTTCAACCGCCACGACGTCGACGGCATCCTTGCCTGGTTCGTGGACGACTGCGAGTGGCTCATGGCCCGCGGGCCGGATTCCCCGGACGCGCGCCGGCTCCGCGGCAAGCCGGCGATCGGGGACGTGCTGCGCGCCCGCTACGAGGTCATCCCCGACATGCGCTGGGAGGACATGCAGCACTTCATCTCCGCCGACGGCGCGCGCGCCGCGTCGGAATGGACCGTCCGGGGCACGCCCGTGGACGGCGATCCGATCGACTGCCTCGGCTGCGACCTCTGGGAGTTCCGGGACGGGAAGGTGGTCCGCAAGGACACCTACTGGAAGTACATCGAGTCCTGAGCGATGAGGCAGGTGCGCGGTGAGGATTCTCGCCAGGCGCACCTCTCGCGGGCGCGCCCGCCCACGGCTCAGCCGCGCAGCGCCTCCAGCACCGCCTCGCCGAGCTTGGCGGGGGAGCGCGCGACCCGGATGCCGGCCCGCTCCATCGCCTCGATCTTGTCTTCCGCCCGGCCGCTCCCGCCCGAGACGATCGCCCCGGCGTGGCCCATGCGCCGGCCCGGCGGGGCGGTCACCCCGGCGATGAAGCCCGCCATCGGCTTCTTCGCCTTCGCGCGCCGGACGAAGTCCGCCGCCTCCTCCTCCGCGCTCCCCCCGATCTCGCCGATCATGATGATCGCCTCGGTCTCGTCGTCGCCGAGGAACAGCTCCAGGCAGTCGATGAAGCTCGTGCCGTGCACCGGGTCCCCGCCGATCCCGATGCAGGTGGACTGCCCGAGCCCGGCCGCCGTCGTCTGGGCGACCGCCTCGTAGGTGAGGGTGCCCGAGCGCGACACCACGCCCACCCGCCCCCGGCGGTGGATGTGGCCCGGCATGATGCCGATCTTGCACTCCTCCGGGGTGATCACCCCGGGGCAGTTGGGGCCGATGAGCCGCGTCGCCGAGCCTTCGAGCGCACGCTTGACCCGGACCATG
Organism: Gammaproteobacteria bacterium; assembly: GCA_965243335.1. GTDB lineage: Bacteria > Pseudomonadota > Gammaproteobacteria > HK1 > HK1 > JAJDXW01. The sequence goes on along the minus strand of OZ251545.1, from coordinate 5,287,896 downwards.
TCGAGCACCGGGATCCCCTCGGTGATGCAGGCGACGAGGGGGACTTCGGCCGCGATCGCCTCCAGGATGGCGTCCGCCGCGAACGCGGGCGGCACGTAGATGACGCTCGCGTCCGCGGACGTTCGCTCCACCGCCTCCGCCACCGTGTCGAAGACGGGCAGCCCGAGGTGCTCGCTCCCCCCCTTGCCGGGGGTGACCCCGCCCACCATCCGCGTCCCGTAGGCGATGGCCTGCTCGGAGTGGAAGGTTCCCTGCGCCCCCGTGAACCCCTGGCAGATCACCCGCGTCCCGGCATCGACGAGCACCGCCATCAGCCCGCTCCTCCCCGCACCGCTCCGACCACCTTCCGGGCCGCGTCCTCGAGCCCGTCCGCCGAGAGGATGGGCAGCCCGGACGCGGCGAGGATCGACTTGCCCTTCTCCACGTTGGTCCCTTCCAGGCGCACCACGAGCGGCGCCGCGAGGTCCACCTCGCGGGCCGCCGCGACCACCCCCTCGGCGACGACGTCGCAGCGCATGATCCCGCCGAAGACGTTGACCAGGACCCCCTTCACGTTCGGGTCGGAGAGGATGATCCGGAACGCGGCGGTCACCCGCTCGCGGGTCGCGTTCCCGCCGACGTCGAGGAAGTTCGCGGGCTCGCTCCCGTGGAGCTTGATGAGGTCCATGGTGGCCATCGCGAGGCCGGCGCCGTTCACCATGCACCCGATCTCGCCGTCGAGGGCGACGTAGTTGAGGTCGTGCCGGCTCGCCTCGACCTCGGCCGGGTCCTCCTCGTCCTCGTCGCGAAGGGCCGCGAGCTCCGGGCGGCGGTAGAGCGCGTTGTCGTCGAAGCCCATCTTGGCGTCGAGGGCCAGCACCCCGCCCGCGCCGGTGAGGACGAGGGGGTTCACCTCGACGATGCTTGCATCGAGCGCGACGAGCGCCCGGTAGAGGCTCGCGAACAGGTCCGCCCCCGCCCGCGCGGCGGCGCCGGAGAGGCCGAGCCCGAACGCGAGGCGGCGCGCGTGGAAGGGCTGGAACCCGGTCGCCGGGTCGATCGGGAGGGTGAGGATCTGGTCCGGGGTCTCCTCCGCGACCTGCTCGACGTCCATCCCGCCCTCGGTGGAGGCCATCGCCACCACCCGCCCGGCCCCCCGGTCCACGAGCATGGCGGCGTAGTGCTCGCGCGCGACGTCGCAGCCTTCCTCGACGTAGAGCCGCCGCACGGTCCGCCCCGCGGGCCCGGTCTGCTTCGTGACGAGCACGCGGCCCAGCATCGCGCCCGCGTGCGCCCGCACCTCGTCGAGGGAGCCGGCGAGCCGGACCCCGCCCTTGCCCTCGGGGTCTCCCTCGAACCGGCCCGCGCCCCGCCCGCCGGCATGGATCTGGGCCTTGACCACCCAGGGCCCGCCGCCCCCGATCCCTTCCGCCGCCGCAACCGCCTCGTCCACGCTGAACGCGGGGCCGCCCCGCGGGACGGCGACCCCGAACCCCCTCAACAGCTCCTTCGCCTGGTATTCGTGGACGTTCATGCTACCTCTCTCGTCTTCCGCCGGAGGGCGGCGGCCGCCGCCCGCCGACGGCCGGAGCCGCGGACCCCCGACCGCCGGGCACGGCCCTGCCGAGGCGCGAACCGCCGGCTGCGGGGCTGCCGAACGGCACGGGCCTACATCACCGCCCGGATACCGAACCCGGCGAACCCGCGGTCCGTGAAGTTCTTGCGGAACATGTCCCGCAGCCGCGCGGCGGCAGTGTCGTAGGCCGCGCCGTCGGGCCAGACCGCGCGCGGGTCGAGGGACTTCGGATCGACCCCCGGGCAGCGCTTCGGCACCTTGAGGTTGAACACCGGATGGGAGTCGTACTCGACGCCGTCCTCGTGCAGGCGGCCCGCGAGGGCGGCGTCGAGCAGGGTGCGGGTGAGCCGGATCGGCATCCGCTCCGCCTGCCCCACCGCCCCTCCCGACCAGCCGGTGTTCAGCAGGACGCAGCGCGCCCGATGCCGGACCATCTTCGCCTTCAGCAGCTCGGCGTAGACGTTCGGCCGGTGGGTCATGAACGGCGCCCCGAAGCAGGCGCTGAACGTCGCCTCCGGCGCCTCGAGCCCCACCTCGGTGCCCGCGAGCTTCGCGGTGAACCCCTGGACGAAGTGGTACATCACCTCTTCGCCGTCCAGGATCGAGACCGGCGGCAGGACCCCGAAGGCGTCGGCGGTCAGCAGCACGATGGTGGCCGGGTGCCCCCCGCGCGATCCTTCCGCGACGTTCGGGTTGCACGACAGGGGGTAGGAGAAGCGGGTGTTCTGGGTGATGGAGTCGTCGCAGAGGTCGAGGTCCTGCGGGTCCGTGTCGTCGAACGCGCGGCCCGGAAGCGACGGCACGTTCTCGATGATCGTCCCCGCCATCGAGAGCGCGGACGCGATGACCGGCTCCGCTTCCTTGTCGAGGTCGATGAGCTTCGCGTAGCACCCGTCCTCCAGGTTCGAGAGGCCCTCCTCCGTCCAGCCGGTCTCGTCGTCGCCGATGAGGCGGCGGTTCGGGTCCGCGGAGAGGGTGGTCTTCCCGGTCCCGGACAGGCCGAACATGATGGCCGGATCGTCGCGCGGGCCGATGTTGCTCGAGCAGTGCATGGACAGGTGCCCGGCGTCCGGCAGCAGGAAGTTCATCACCGTGAAGATGGACTTCTTGACGATCCCGCAGTAGTCCACCCGCCCGGCGACGAGGCAGATCCGGTTCCGGAAGTCGAGGATGACGGCCCGGTCGGAGCGGGTCCCGTCCCGTTCGGGGTCGCAGCGGTAGGACTGGACGTTGAGCATCGTCCAGCGCTTGGCTTCCGGGTCCGCGAGGCCGGGCACGCGGCGCGGAAACATGTTGCGGGCGAACAGGGCGTGGGTGGCGTACTCCCCGACGAAGCGGTAGGGGACGGCGTAGGCGGGATCGACCCCCACGCACCCGTCCTGCACGTAGAGGGTCGCGCCGGAGGCGTTCAGGTGGGCCGCGACCCGCTTCAGCAGGGGCTCGAAACGGTCCGGATCGAAGGGCCGGAGGCTGTCCTTCCACCAGATGCGCCCCTCGACCTCGGGCCAGGCGACCGCGAACGTGTCCTGCACCGGCCGCCCGGTGCAGCCCGGGTCCGTGTGGAAGACGAGCGGACCCTGCACCCCGAGGCGGGTCGCGAAGGCCTTGCGCTCCGCGTCCCCGCCGCCGCTTCGCACCCGCCCGCGATCGTGGGCGATCGCCTCATGGAAGAGCTGGGACGGGGAGAGCTCGTACCGGTAGCGGACCGTCTCGAGGCCAAGCGACGCTTGGAGAGCGCGGCGGACGTCCATGGCGAGGTCTCGTACAGGTTCGCCGGATTCTCGCACGGCCCCGATCCGGGCTACAACCGGGAAGGCGTCCCGTCCTCGTCTCCTGGGGACGGGCGGGAGGGAGCGGGCGGCGGCGCCGGCGGCCTGCGATGAGCACGGCGCGGGCCGGAGCACCCGCGTCAGCGGCGCATGGACTCGAAGAACTCCACGTTCGTCCTGGCGGTCTTGAGGCGGTCGACGAGGAACTCCATGGCCCCGATCTCCTCCATCGGCTGGAGGAGCTTTCGCAGGATCCAGATCCGCTGCAGCTCCTCCGGGCGGGTGAGGTACTCCTCGCGGCGGGTCCCGGACCGGTTGAAGTTGATGGCGGGGAAGATCCGCTTCTCCTGGAGCTTCCGTTCGAGGTGGATCTCGTTGTTGCCGGTGCCCTTGAACTCCTCGTAGATGACCTCGTCCATGCGCGACCCGGTGTCGATGAGCGCGGTGGACATGATCGTGAGGCTCCCCCCTTCCTCGATGTTGCGGGCCGACCCGAAGAACCGCTTCGGCCGCTGCAGGGCGTTCGCGTCCACCCCTCCCGTCAGCACCTTGCCGGACGAGGGGACCACCGTGTTGTAGGCCCGCGCCAGGCGGGTGATGGAGTCGAGCAGGATGACCACGTCCCGCTTGTGCTCGACCAGCCGCTTCGCCTTCTCGATCACCATCTCGGCGACCTGGACGTGGCGGGAGGCCGGTTCGTCGAACGTGCTGGAGATCACCTCGCCCCGGACCGAGCGCTGCATCTCGGTCACCTCCTCCGGGCGCTCGTCGATGAGGAGGACGATGAGGTACACCTCCGGGTAGTTGCGCGAGATCGACTGGGCGACGTTCTGCAGCAGCATCGTCTTGCCGGCCTTGGGCGGGGACACGATGAGGCCGCGCTGCCCCTTCCCGATCGGCGCCGCCAGATCGATGATCCGGGCGGTGAGGTCTTCGGTGCTGCCGTTGCCCTGCTCCAGGGTGAAGCGGGACTGGGGGAAGAGGGGGGTCAGGTTCTCGAAGAGGATCTTGTTGCGGGCGTTCTCGGGCCGGTCGAGGTTGAGCTGGTCCACCTTGAGGAGCGCGAAGTACCGCTCCCCGTCCTTCGGGGGGCGGATCTTGCCGGACACCGTGTCCCCGGTGCGAAGCCCGAACCGCCGGATCTGGCTCGGCGAGACGTAGATGTCGTCCGGCCCGGCGAGATAGGAGCTGTCCCCGAAGCGAAGGAAGCCGAATCCGTCCTGGAGGATCTCGAGGACCCCGTCGCCCTCGATGTCCTCGCCCCGCTTCGACCGGGCCTTGAGCAGGGAGAAGATGATCTCCTGCTTGCGCATCCGGCCGAGGCCGTCCATCCCCATCGACTGGCTGAGGGAGAGCAGCGCGGGGAGTGGTTTCTTCTTCAGTTCGGTCAGGTTCATATTTCCATTCAGGCAGGTAGGGAAAGGTAGGCGGGCGGGCGTGAACGGGCGGTCATTTCACTTCCCGGCCCCGGCCCCGCTACCGGCCGAACGGTTCGACGTTTCGGCTGCGGCGCCCGCCTCGGGAGAGGCCGGATCATGTCCCGGTGAACCGGCGCGAGAGACCCGCGCCTTCTTGCCCTGTTCGGAGTGGAATCGCGAGAGCCCCGCGCGTTTCGCGGGCGAAGCGGCCAACCGCACGGGGCGTCCGACGCGAGAAGACGCTAGCACGCATACGGCAACCGTGTCCAGCGTCCGAGATGTCCCGTCCGGGAGGGCCCAGGCGGGACGCGCCCCGAGCGGGAGGGACCGGGCCGTGAGGGAGGAACCCTGCCTTCGGGAGACACGGCGTGTCCCGGGCCCCCGAACCCCCGACGCCCCGGCGCCACGACACGACCAGGGGCCTACCGCTCCGCGAACCGGCGCCGCAGACGGCGCATCCCCGCGAGCCAGCGGTCGTAGTCCGCGGTCTTGCGCCGCAGGTATTCGAGCACCTGGGGATGGGGCAGGATGAGGAACTCCTCGCGCTCCATGGTCTCGATCACGCAGTCCGCGAGCGCCTCGGGCTCGATCATCCCGTCCACGCTCGCCACCCCCTGCTCGCGCCCCTCGGTCATCGCGGTGCGGACCGCCTGCGGGCAGAGCACGGAGACCCGCACCCCGCGGTCGCCGTAGGCGATGGCGAGGTATTCGGCGAAGGCGACCGCGGCGTGCTTGGTGACCGCGTAGGTCGCGGACTCGACGTGGGTGAGGAGCCCCGCCGCGGAGGCGGTGTTGACGAGATAGCCGCTCCCCCGGGCCGCCATCTTCGGGGCCACCGCGCGCGCCGCGTAGACGTGGGCCATGACGTGGAGGTCGAAGTTGAGCCGCCATTCGTCGTCCGGCGCCTCCTCCCCGCCCTCGACCGCGACCCCCGCGTTCGAGCAGAAGACGTCGATCGCGCCGAACCGCTCCTCCGCCGCCGCCGCGAGGGCCTGCACCGCCCGCTCGTCGGTCACGTCGCAGGGGACCGCGAGGCCCCCGATCTCGTCCGCGACCGCCTGGAGCGGCCCGCTCCGGAGATCCGCGACCACGACCCCCCGCGCCCCCTCGCGGGCGAAGCGCCGGGCGAGCGCCCGCCCGATGCCGCTCGCGGCCCCGGTGACGACCGCCGACTTCCCCTCGATCTTCACGCCGTTCCTCCTCTGCGCGCGGCCGGGCTCGGCGCCCGCGCCGTCAGGCCGGCCCGCATCCCTGGCCGTCCCCGTTGGCAAGCCGCCACGCCCGTTCCGCCCGCACCCGGCAGTAGCCCTCGAAGCCGAGGGCGGTGTCCGAGCTCGCGTTGCCGTCGAGGCCGCGCCGGTACACGCCCTGGATGATCGCGGCGCTCCGGAACAGGTTGTAGACCAGGTAGAAGCGCCAGTTCTCGATCCCGTCGAGGCCCGCCATCTCGCAGTAGCGGGCGACGAACTCCTCCTCGGTCGGGATGCCGAGCTCGTGGAGGTTGGGCCGGTTCAGCCCGTGCTGGTCGTCCTCGTCCGCGTAGTAGGTCTGGCAGACGTAGCCGAGATCGGCGAGCGGGTGGCCGAGGGTCGAGAGCTCCCAGTCGAGGACCGCGGCGATGCGGGGCTCGCGGGGGTGCACGATGGCGTTGCCGAGCCGGTAGTCGCCGTGCACCACCACCGTCTCCGCGGCGGCCGGGATGTGCCGGGGCAGCCACTCCATGAGCGCGTCCATCGCGGGGACGTCCTCCGTGCGGGACGCGACGTACTGCTTGCTCCAGCGCGAGATCTGGCGCTCGTAGTAGTTGCCGGGGCGACCGAAGGCGCCGAGCCCCACCGCCTCCGGCGGCACCGCGTGCAGGGCCGCGAGCACGTCGGCCAGATGGCGGTAGACGGCCGCGCGCTCGGCGGGCGAGGCCCCGGGCATGAGGGGGTTCGCGAAGACCCGCCCCTCCACCTTCTCCATCACGTAGAACTTCGTGCCGATGACGCCGGGGTCCTCGCAGAGCAGGCGCATCCGCGGGACCGGGACCGCCGTCGACTCGAGGGCCTTCATCACCCGGTGCTCCCGGTCCACCTGGTGGGCGGACGGGAGGAGGTCGCCCGGCGGCTGCTTGCGCAGCACGTACTCCTGGCCGCCGCACTCGAGGAGGAAGGTCGGGTTGCTCTGCCCCCCTTCGAACTGGCGGACCGCGAGCGGCTCGCGGGCGGGGAAGCCGGGGAGCGACGCGCGCAGGAACCTCGCGAGGGCCCGTTCGTCGAAGCGGTGAGCGGGCCGTACCGCAGTCAGCTCGGGAATGTCGCTCACTTGGCGGAACCTCGTTCGACCGACGCCGCCGAATGATACCCGCCGGAGCGCAAGGCGCGCGCACCGTGGACCGGGCATCGTCAGGGCCGCTTCCCTTGCCAGGCGGGCCGGGACGCGGCTTCCGTCCCCGGCGGCGAAGAGCGGGCTTGGCGGAACCGCCCGCCGGGCCAGCGTCCGAGACCTGTGCGCTGTTCGCAAGCTGTTGATATAGAGAGAAGGGAGAGCGGGGTTCGAGGTATTTCTTGCCCCCCGGGGCCGGCCTCATCCCATAGTTTCGAGACGGTTCACGGGGCTGGTTGGCGGGCTTCACCCCACGGCGGGTGGCTCGGGGTAGTACCTGGGCACGCCATCCCTGGGTACGCCGGCGTCTCGCCGGCCCAGGAAGGGGCGAAGCGCCCGTGGGAACGACCATGCCGGCGGGACGCCGGCGTACCCAGGGGCGTTCGCCATCGACGAAAACCCTCACCGCGCCCATGCCTCGGGTCGGCGTCCAGCTCGGCCTTGCCTCGCCCGCCGGGCTGCCATATGCTCCCCGCGCTCGGCCCCGCTGTCGTTTTCTCCCTCCCGCGGACCGCGATCCGGCTGCCGCCGGCTCCGTTCCGGCGCGCCGCACGGGGCGCGGTGCGGGACCCCGACCCACGGCGCCCCCACCCCCTCCTCCTCCCGGTCCCGATAGAGCGTGTTGCCCGCGATTGAACTGGACGCCCTGAGCGCCCTCGTCCAGGTCCTCCTGATCGACATCGTCCTCGCCGGGGACAACGCGGTCGCGGTGGCGCTCGCGGCGGCGGGCCTTCCCGCTCATCAGCGGCGGAAGGTGATCGTGAGCGGCATCGCCCTCGCGGCCGTGCTGCGCGTCCTGTTCGCCCTCGTGACGGTGCAGCTCCTGAAGCTTCCGGGGCTCCTGCTGGTGGGCGGCCTCCTCCTCCTCTGGATCGCATGGAAGCTCGCGGTGGAGCTCCGCAAGACCGCTCCCGGCCATGCCGGACGCGAGGAGACCGGGGGGCCGGCCCGCCCGCCCGGAAAGACGGTGCGCCAGGCGATGGTCCAGATCCTGGTCGCGGACTTCTCGATGTCCCTCGACAACGTGCTGGGGGTGGCGGCGGTCGCCCGCGAGCATCCCGTCGTCCTCGTCATCGGGCTCGCCCTCTCCGTCGCGTTCATGGGGTTCGCCGCCTCGATCATCGCCCGGCTGCTCGAGCGCCACCGCTGGATCGCGTGGTTGGGGGTGGTGATCATCTTCTGGGTCGGGGTCGTGATGGTCTACGAAGGGGGGCTCCAGGCCCTCCAGCTCCTCCGCGCCTGACGGCCGATCCCGGTAGAATCGCGGCCCTGCCCGCGGGCAGGCCGCCGGGGGCGGGCCGCCGCCCGGTCCGCGGCTGCCCGGCCCGAGAGAAGGAATCCATCCACCGGCCAGGGATCCCCTCGCACGCGGGCCGGACCGCCGCCGCCCGAAACAAGACGGATACGCCCACCGGCTACAATCCCGGCGCGCCGAGGGGGTGCCCGGCGTGGGTACCTCGACCCCGAATGAACGAACCCGAATCAGCAGACCTGGAGTCCCCGCCGCCCGGGGGGAGCATCATGAACTTTCGCGAAGTCGACAGCCGCTACGACGGCGTGCGGATCGAGGAGGAGGTCCTCGAGTGGTGGCGCGCCGAGAAGGTGTTCGAGGCCTGCCAGCGCGAGTCCGAAGGCCGCCCCCTCTACGTCTGGAACGAAGGTCCGCCGACCGCGAACGGCCGGCCGGGGCTCCACCACGTCCTCGCCCGCACCTTCAAGGACCTGTTCCCCCGCTACAAGGCCATGCGTGGCTACCACTGCCCGCGCCGCGCCGGCTGGGACACCCACGGCCTGCCCGTCGAGCACGAGATCGAGAAGGAGCTCGGGATCTTCGACAAGTCCCGCATCGAGCGCGAGGTCGGGGTGGAGGAATTCACCCGGCGGTGCCGCGAGTCGGTCATGCGCTACATCGGCGACTGGGAGCGCATGACCGAGCGGATGGGCTTCTGGGTGGACATGGGCAACGCCTACTACACCCTCGACAACGACTACATCGAGTCGGTGTGGCATCTCCTGAAGACCATCTGGGACAAGGGCCTTCTCTACCGCGGGTACAAGGTGGTCCCCTACGACCCCCGGATCGGGGCGACCCTGTCCTCGCACGAGGTCTCGCTCGGCTACCAGGAGGTCGAGGACCCGTCCGTCTACGTCCGTTTCCCGCTCGTCGACGACCCGGACGCCGCCGGCTCCGGGGGGCCGGGGCCGGCGGCGGGGGCGGAGCCGGCGTCGGGAGCGGGCGGGCGCGAGGGCCGCGGCGAGGACGACGGCCGCAGGGTCTCGTTCCTCGTCTGGACCACCACCCCGTGGACCCTTCCCTCCAACCTCGCCCTCGCCGTGCACCCGGACGTGGACTACGCGTGGGTGCGGGACGGCGGCGAGACCCTGATCCTCGCCGCCGCGACGGTCGAGTCGGTGCTCGGGGACCGGGCGGCGGGGGCGGCGGTCGAGCGGACCGTCAAGGGGCGCGCCCTCGCGGGGCTTCGCTACGAGCCGCCGTTCGACTACCTCCCCCCCGGGCCGGAGGCGGCCGGCGCGGCCCACCGGGTGCGGGCCGCGAACTTCGTGACGACCGAGGACGGCACCGGGGTCGTGCACGCCGCGCCCGCCTACGGGGCGGACGACCTGCGGCTCGGGCTGGAGCACGGGCTCCCCGTGCTGCACGGGGTCGGGCTGGACGGCCATTTCCTCCCGGAGGTCGAGCCGGTGGCGGGCCTCTTCTTCAAGGACGCCGACCCGGCGCTCATCGACCTCCTCCGCGAACGCGGGCGCCTCTACCGGGCCGGGACCCACGTGCACAACTACCCGCACGGCTGGCGCACCGGCGACCCGCTCATCTACTACGCGAAGCACGCCTGGTACATCCGCACCACCGCCCGGCGCGACCGGCTCGTGGAGCTCAACCGGACCATCAACTGGGTGCCGGAGCACGTCCGCGACGGGCGCTTCGGCAACTGGCTCGAGCACAACGTGGACTGGGCGCTGTCGCGCGAACGGTTCTGGGGCACCCCCCTCCCGGTGTGGACCGACGGCGCCGGCGACTTCCTCTGCGTCGGCTCGCGGGCGGAGCTCGAAGCGCTCTGCGGGCGGGCGCTCGGGGACGTCGACCTGCACCGCCCGGCGGTGGACGGGATCGAATTCACCCACCCGGAGAACGGCCGCACCTACCGGCGGACGCCGGAGGTCATCGACTGCTGGTTCGATTCGGGCGCGATGTCGTACGCCCAGTGGCACTGGCCCTTCGAGAACCGGGCAGGGTTCGAGGAAGGCTTCCCCGCCGACTACATCTGCGAGGCGGTGGACCAGACCCGGGGCTGGTTCTACACCCTGCACGCGATCTCGACCCTCGTCTCGGACAGCGTGGCCTACCGCAACTGCATCTGCCTCGGCCACATCGTGGACAAGGACGGCAAGAAGATGTCCAAGTCGGTGGGCAACATCGTCGACCCGTGGGACGTCTTCGACCGGGTGGGGGCGGACCCGCTCCGCTGGTACCTCGCGGCCCGGATCGCGCCCGGCGCGCAGAAACGGGTGTCGATCGACCTCGTGCGGGAGGTCGCGCAGACCTTCATCAACACCTGGTGGAACACCTACGCCTTCTTCGTGCTCTACGCCCGCCTCGACGAGGTGGACGTGACGGCGGACGTCCCGTTCGACCGCCGGCCGGAGATCGACCGCTGGATCATCGCCCTCCTCCAGCGCACGATCGGGACGGTGACCGCGCGCCTCGACGCCTACGACGCGCAGGGCGCGGGCCGGGCGATCGAAGCCTTCGTCGACCAGCTCAGCAACTGGTACGTGCGCCGCAACCGCCGGCGGTTCTGGAAGGCGGCGGCCGGCGAGGACAAGCAGTCCGCCTACCTGACCCTCTACGAATGCCTCGACGCGGCGAACCGGATGATGGCCCCGTTCATGCCGTTCACCGCGGAGGCGGTCCACGCCAATCTCGTGCGGGCCGTCCGCCCGGACGCGCTGGCGAGCGTCCACGCCGCCGCGTGGCCGGAGGCGGACGAGGCGAGGAAGGACGACGCGCTGATCGCGGACTTCGACGCCGCCCAGCAGGTCGTCGCCCTCGGCCGGGCGGCGCGGAACGCCTCCCGCGTGCGGGTGCGCCAGCCCCTGCCCCGGCTCCTCGTGCGGGCCCCCGGGGAGGCCGCGGCGCGCGCGGTCACCCGCTTGGAAGCGCACATCCTGGAGGAGCTCAACATCAAGCGCCTCGAGCTGGCGGACGATGGGGCGGACCTCGTGCGCTACCGGGTCCGGCCGAACCTGCCGCGGGTCGGGCGGCGCTATCGCGCGCTCGTCCCCGCCATCCGGCAGGCCCTCGACGCGGCCCCGGACGAGACGCGGCGCGCGATCGCGCGGGCGGCGGCGAACGGCGAAGGCTACCGGCTCGCGGTCGGCGGGGAGACCCTGGACCTCGAGGCCGAGGACTTCCTCGTCGAGAGCGCGTCCGCCGACGGCTTCTCTTCGGCCGAGGAAGGCGGCTACCTGGTCGGGCTCGACACCCGCGTGGACGACGCGCTTCGCCGGGAGGGGCTCGCCCGCGAGCTCGTCCGCACCGTGCAGGAGGCGCGCAAGCAGGCCGGGCTCGAGGTCTCGGACCGGATCCGCCTCCGGATCGCCGGCTCGGCGGCGGTGGCCGCCGCCCTCGACGAGCACCGCGAGTACGTGATGGAGGAGACGTTGAGCCGCGAGCTTCTGGACAACGGGGCGTTCGGCGCCGAGTACGAAGCGGAGCACCGGCTCGACGACGAGCACTGGTCCATCGGGCTCGCCCGCCACCGCTCGGCGGGCGGCGTCCGCTGACGGGAGGCGGGTAAGACATGCAGGCGAACACCGCGGGAGGGACGATGACGGCGACCGCACCGGAGGCGCCGGACCGGCGCCTGGGCCTGCACCCCGCGCACCGGGTCCCGGACGGGTTCCCGCCCGAGGAATGGGCCGTGCGCTGCGACCTCGCGGCCGCCTACCGGCTCACCGCCCTCTACGGCTGGACCGACCTCAACAACACCCACATCTCGGCCCGGGTCCCCGGCTCCGGGGACGAGTTCCTGCTGAACCCCTTCGGCCTCTTCTTCGAGGAGATCACCGCCTCCTCCCTCATCCGGGTGGACCGCCGGGGGAACGTGGTGGGCGGCTCGGACTTCGGCATGAACAAGGCGGGCTTCATCATCCACGGCGCGATCCACCAGAGCCGCCCGCACCTGCACTACGTCATGCACACCCATTCCCGCTACGGGGTGGCGGTGTCGATGCAGAAGGAGGGGCTCCTCCCCAACAGCCAGAAGGCGCTCACCATCCTCGGATGGACCGCCTACCACGACTACGAGGGGACCGCCACCGACGCGGACGAGCAGCCGCGCATCGTCCGCGACCTCGGCGACCGGCGACTGCTCATCCTCCGCAACCACGGGCTCCTCTCGGTCGGGGAGACGATGGGCGAGGCGTTCGTGTGGATCTATCGGCTGGAGACCGCGTGCCGCCACCAGATCGACGCGCTCGCGGGCGGGTCCGAGCTGAAGGGCCTCTCCCCCGAGACCCGGGAGCGGACCATCCGGCAGGGGCTCGCGATGTACGGCCGGGGCGGCTTCATCGAGGCGGGCAAGGAGTGGCCCGCCCTGCTCCGGCAGCTCGCCCGGGCCGGGATGGACGACTACTGCGCCTGACGACCGCGCCGTTTCCGGGGCCGCCGGGGCAAGGCGTGTGCGCTGTTCGTAAGCCCTTGATACGAGAGTGGAGGGCGGGGTTCGAGATATTTCTGCCCCACGGGGACGACGTTCTTCCACGGTTTGGGGGCGGTTCGAGGGGCGGGTTGTCGGATTTCGCCCCCGGCGGCGCTTGCGGAGGGTTCGGGGCGCGCGCCCAGGCGGGGGCGCGATCGATGGGCGGGGCGCTTCACCGCCGGCCGCGGCAGAGCACGTGCGCCGGGGCGGCGCGCGCCCTGCGCTTCATCCCGCCCCGTTACCCCACCTCGTTCTCGAGCGTGAGGTCCCCGACCCGGATGCGCACGGCGTCGCCCGGCCTCAGGGTGAAGTCGTCGGGCGGCACGATGCCCGTGCCGGTCATGAGGAACGCGCCGCCTGGGAAATCGAGATCGGCGAAGAGCCACTTCGCGATCTCCTCGAGAGAACGCTTGAGCTGCGAGGTGCGGGTCTCGCCATCGAAGGTCGGACATCCGCCCCGCTCGATGACGAGCCGGACGGACAGGTCGCGCATCGCGTCCGCCTCGGCGATGACGAGGCCCGGGCCGAGGGCGCAGGAGCCGTTGTAGACCTTGGCCTGGGGCAGGTAGAGCGGGTTCTCGCCCTCGATGCTGCGCGAGGACACGTCGTTGCCGGCGGTATAGCCGACGATCGCCCCCGCCGCGTTCAGCACGAGGGCGAGCTCCGGCTCGGGCACGTCCCAGGCGCTGTCGGGCCGCACCCGGATCCGGCCCCCGGGGCCGACCGCCCGCCAGCCGTTGGACTTGAAGAACACCTCGACCCGCTTCGCCTCGTAGACCCGGTCGTAGACGTCCGCGGTCCCGGACTCCGCCATCCGCGCCTCCCGGCTGCGGAGGTAGGTGACGCCGGCCGCCCACACCTCCTGGCCGTCTTCGATGGGGGCGCGCAACGCGCCCCCGGCCGGCTCGTCGGTGCGCGCCCCCGCGAGCGCCTCGCGGAGGGCCGGGTACGGGCGCCGAAGGAGCTCGTCGAGGTGGAAACCCTCGCGCAGCCAGTGGCCGTCGGCCGCCCAACGCGGCCCGGCGGGGGTCTGGTGGCGGGTCAGGTACATGGCGGACGGCTCTTGCGAGGGAAGGGCGACGGCGCACACGGAACCGGGGCCGACGGCGGCGGCGGAGAGCCAAGCGGCGGCCGCAGGCGCGCCGACGCGCCGGAGAATGCGGCCTTCCGCCCCCGAGCCGACGATTGCAGGGCGCCGAGCGCGACGCTGTCCGTTCCGCCGTAACCGCGGCGGAGACGGTCGGCAACGGCGATCAATCCATGGGCTGACTGCCCCCCGCCTCTCCTTCGGCCTGCCGGATTCGTTCGTAAATTTCCTCGCGGTGCACCGAAACCTCGCGCGGAGCAGTCACCCCGATCCGCACCTGCTGGCCTTTCACCTCGAGTACCTTGACTCGGACGTCATCCCCGATGATCAGGGTTTCGCCCGCTCGCCGTGTCAGTATGAGCATCACCCTCCCTCCTGCCTCCGGGCAGGCGCCGCCATCATAGCGTATCCCGCCTGTCCCTGCCCCCCGTCCGAGGAGAGGGATGTGTGCGGCGGGGATTTTCGCCGAGCACGCCTCTCACAGGCGCTTCGGGGAGCGGCGCCGGCCGTCAGCCGGGGTCGAGCCAGCGTTCGATCTCGGGGTCGTCCTCTCCCGGGACGTGCACCACCGTGAACCGGAAGGGGTCCGCGCCGAGCGGCCGGGTGGCGTCGAGCCCCATCTTGTCCACCCTCCCCCCTTCGCGGGCGGAGGGGTCGAGGCGCGAGCCCTGCGCGCCCGGGACGACGACGAGGTCCTCCCCGGCCTGGAACCGGGTCGCCACCGCCCATTCCACCGCCTGCGGGTCGTGCACGTCCACGTCCTCGTCCACCACCACGACCTGCTTCACGTCCGCGTGGCCCGCGAACGCGCCCATCATGACGTTGCGGGGCTCGCCGTCCCAGCGCTTGCGGATCTGCACGTAGAGGTGGTAGCGGCACACCCCGCCGACCGGGAGATGGACGTCGAGCACGCTCGGGAAGCTCCGGCGGAGCAGGGAGAGGAGCGACGCCTCGCGCGGGATGGCCCCGAGCAGCAGGTGCTCCATCGCGGCCGGCACGATGGTGTGGAAGACGGCGTCGCGCCGGCGGGAGATGGCGTCGACCGCCAGCACCGGCCGGTCCCCGGCCGGCCCGTAGTACTGCGGGAACTCGCCGAACGGCCCCTCCCGGGCGCGCTCGTGGGGGAGCAGCCGGCCTTCGATCACGATCTCCGCGTCGGCCGGTGCGAGCACCGGGTTGGTCGCGCACCGCGCCACGGGGAGCGGCGCGCCGTGGAGGGCCCCCGCGACCTCCAGCTCGTCCGAGTCGAGGGGCACGATGGCCTGGGAGGCGAGGAGGGTGGCCGGGTCCACGCCGATCGCCACCGCGACCGGAAGCGCCTCGCCGCGCGCTTCCGCCGCGTCGTAGAAGCGGTGGAGGTCGCGCGGGAGCATGAGGATGCCGAGCCGGTCCGGCCCGATCACCTGGAGGCGGTTGATCGACACGTTCCGGCCCCCGGTCTCGGGATTGGCCGCGATGACGAGGCCGGCCGTGACGTACGGGCCGGCGTCGTGCTCGTTGTGGGTAGGGAGGGGCAGGTCGCGTTCGAGATCTGCCTCCCGGATGACCTCCTCCTGGACGGGGGCTTCGGCCCGGCCCACCTCCCGGCAGGGGAGGGGCGATTCGATGGCCCGCTGGTAGCGGTCGAGGAGGCCCGCCTCGTCCGTGCCGAGCGCCTCCGCGATCCAGGATCGGGTCGACACGAGGCCGGACACGACGGGGATCGGGTGGCGGCGGCCGCCGTCCGCCGCCTCCGGCGCGGGGAAGTACGTCGCCCGGCGGCCGTCCAGGCGCTTCGCGAGGGCGGCGAGGGTGAACCGGAGGGGGACGCCGGGGCGGGCGCGGGCGAGCCGGCCGGAGGCTTCGAGCCGTTCAAGCCAGCCGCGAAGGGTCGGTGTCGGCGCTGGCGCGGGAGCCGGTGCAGAGCCGGGCGCCGGGGCTGGACCGTCCGGAACCCGATCGTCCGGCGCCGCCGCGTCACTCACCGCGGAATACCGGGCGGCGCTTCTCGACGAAGGAGGCGACCCCTTCCCGGAAGTCGGCGGAGGAGCGGAGCCGCCCGTAGGCGTTCCCCTCCAGCTCGATCCCGGCCTGGAGGGTGGTGTGCTGCGCGGTGTTGAGCACGTCCTTGGCGGCGCGCTGGGCGAGCGGGGAGAAGCCGCGAAGCTCGTCCACGAGGCTGTCGGTCGCGGCCTCGAGCGCGCCGTCCGCGACGCAGGCGGTCGCGATGCCCCAGTCGAGCGCCTCCGATCCTGTGAGCCGGCGCGATCGCATCACCATGTCCTTGGTGCGCGCGACCCCAATCATGTGCAGCAGGCGGATGGAGCCGCCCGAGCCGGGGATCATGCCGATGCGCTGCTCCGGCAGCCCGACGACGGCGGTCTCGGACACGAGCCGGAAGTCGCACGCGAGCGAGAGCTCGAAGGCGACCCCGAAGCAGTAGCCGCGCACCGCCGCGACCACCGGCTTGCGGCAGCGCTCCGGCGCGGCCACGTTGCGGGCGAGCTCGGAGACGTGCTCGGGGCTCCGTTCGAGGAACCCCGGGATCTCCCCGCCGCTCGAGAAGTGCTCGCCCTCCGCCCGGAGGACGACGATCCGGACGTCCGCGTCCCGGTCCAGCTCCTCGAACACGAGGCGAAGCTGCTCGCGCTGCGGCATCCGCACGATGTTGAGGGGCGGGCGGGCGAGCACCACGTCGGCGCGCTCGCGCTCGGGGTCGATCTCCACCCGGAACCCGTCGAGCTCCTCGACGAGGCTCGCGACCGTGCTCCGAAATCCTCTCCTCATCGCCTGCCCGACTCCTCGCGTCATCCCGTCCCCCGCCTGCCGCCGCGGCGCTGGCGGACGAAGCGTCCGAGCCGCCATACGGGTCGACGGAGACTCGGCGACCGTGGCCGGGTCCAGGTCCGGATTCACATCCCCGAGCCGCCGCCGGGGCCGCCGACCAACCTACCGTACCATCTTCTCCGGGGATACGGCGGCGGCGCCCGACTCAGGCGAGCAGCGGGTTACGGGCCGACAGACCGGGGAAACGGCTGAAGTCCCGATCCGCGGTCCAGAATTCCGTGACCCCGTGAGCGATGCAGACGGCCGCGATTCGGGCGTCGTGGACCACCGGCCCCCTGATCTTCCCGGTCACGAGCTGCTCCTTGAGGAGCGGCCAGTGCGAGTCGGTTTCCGCAAGCAGCTCGGCCACCGGAGATTGAAGCCAGGCGTCGACCTGGTCGACGGCCTCCGCGATCGTCGATGGCGGGTCGTAGATTCGGGGGTGGGTCACGATGGCGATGAACTCGTGGATGCACGGCCACGGGAGCCCCCACGGCCGGGAGCCCTCCGCGAGGGAACGGATGCAGGCTTACGCCGGCGCATGCCATTCGGAATCGGTTCGATGGGCATGGACGAGAACGTTGGTATCCGTCGCGATCAACTTCCCCGTCCCTCGTAGGCGGCATCGCGTATCCGGCCCCAATCGGCATCCCGGTACCCCGGCTGCAAGCCTCGGCCGCCGACGCGCGCATCTCTCAGCCGGAATGGACGCGGCCGGCGGCCCCTGGCCCGCAGAACCTCACGCAGCCCCTCTTCGACGAGCGAGCGGAAGGTGACGCCCTCCCGCGCCGCGCAAGCCCTTGCCTTGGCCGAGAGAGCGTCGGATATCTCGATGGTCGTCTTCATGTACGGGCGCTCGTATCGGGGGATATGGGCGCCCATACTGTGCGGCGAGGCCCGCCCTGTCAACGCGGCCGTCCGAGGCCGTCCGTGTGGTCGCGAGAGGCCCGGTCAGGGTTCGGGGTCGTAGTCGCCGGGCAGGGCGCGTCCACCGGAGCGTACGGAGACCACGGCGCGGGCGGGAACGAAGTCCAGCGGCGCGGCAGGAAGCGAAACGCACAGCTCGGAACCGGCGATCAGTCGAAACTCGGGAAGCCTTCCGCTCAGCTCCCTGGTTGCCCGGCGCATGATCGGGACGCCGTCACCCCGCCGTTCCATGATGAACAGCCGCCCTCCGGTTCCCTGAGTCCCCGCGGCCGGAGACCGGCCCAGCAACGACGTGAGCAATTCGTTCCGGGTGGCCTGCCGGTGAGACGTGTCGTCCACGGTCAGGTTGTTGGGCAGCGCGCCGGGTGACTGGATCTCGATCCGATCACTGAACATGGAGAGGCGGATCCGGCTGGCTTGCACCGAATAGTCCCGATGCGCCGCGGCGTTGACCACGGCCTCGAGAATGGCCTCTTCGCTGTACTGGGGCGACTCCGCACGCGCCGGCGTCTTCCGGGCCGCGACCCGCATGTTGCGCACCGCGAACGCGACCGCGTGGGCGACCTGCTGGTGGAGCGGACCGCCGATCGTCTGCGCATCGAGCTGCCCGGTGGTGCGATCTTCGCCGCGGTAGCAGGTAGCGGTGATACAGGCGTTGGGCAGCCATTGTTCCGGGGCGCGGCTGCAAAGCAGCACGCCGGCCACGGTGGCCCTGGCGGCGCCGTTGCCGCTGGCGGACAGCAACCCGATCTTCTCGAGCGCGAGTTCGGGGTCGGCGGCGCCCTCCGCGCTCAGCAGGGGTTTCCAGAGCGTCTCGTCGAGGGTGCGGAAACCCGTTTCCGGAACCGCCTGCTCGTCGAACCGGAGAAAGCGCGCCGGCCCCCGCTGCTGCGCCAGCCGCAACCGCTCGTCGCTCGTCATCCTGCGCTTCGAGCTGCCTACGCGATGGAAGCTCCCGCCCGGGCTGTCGTGCCGGCTATGGCCTCGCGGCGCCTCGAACATCAGGAACGGCCTGCCCTCCTCCAGCTCCCTGCGAAAGACGGCGGGCCGGAGCGGGGGCTTGATCGCATCCGTGCACACCTCCACCAGCAGCCGCTCCAATTCGTCCATCCGTTCGCGAGACATTCCCGGTACGCCGCCCGCGTCGGCCACCCCGCAGAGCAGTACCCCGCCGTCCGCGTTGGCGAAGACGGCGATCTCGTCGGCCAGGTCGTCGCGGCCCGGCCCGACCGGGCGATTCCCCTTGAACTCGATCTCCTTGAATTCCCAGGCGCTGTCCTCGCCCAGACGGAGCTGGCGCCTGATGTCCGCGTCGCTGAACCGCATCCCCCGGTGCTCCGGCTCCGGCACCGGCGTCAGCCGCCGCCCGCCGGGCGCTTGGGGTCTTCGACGCTCATCGCCACGTTCGGCTTCATGTCCCCGGACCTCTGCTCACGCGACCGCACGGCGAACCGTACCATCCTCGCGCCGCACCACGAAGGCGGCCACCTGCTGACCCCACCGTTCGTCGGGGAGGCCCGCCACCGCTACTTCCGCCACCGCCGGATGCAGCGACAGCACGTTCTCGACCTCCACCGGGGTGACGTTCTCCCCGCCGCTGATGATCATGTCGTCCACCCGACCGGCAGCGAAGACGTCTCTGTCCGCCTCCCGGCGCTTGGCGCCGCCGGGCCGAGATTCGGCTTTCTGCATGGGTCATATGGTTCGGATCGAGCCCCCGGTCATTCAGCTCGCCTTCCATATCGGCACGGAGGTCCCATCGCGCCGCCAGCACCGCCGCTCCATCAGCTCCTGCCTGACGTAGGGCATCAGGGCGCGCCGCTGCTCGACCGCAAGCTCCCCGATGTCGGCGATGCCGTACTCGTGCTCGTAGCTCACCCTCTCATCTTCCGTAAGCTCGAGGGAGAGAACGAAACGCAGCGTGTCGAACGCATGCCAGTCGCCATCGTCCTCCAGGTCGACGAAGTGCTCGTCGGCCGCCGCCCAAGCCTCGACCGCGCGGGCGGGGACCACGTCGACGTAGCGGGCGTCCAACGGCGCGCCCCAGGCATCGCGTCCTTCCGCACGATAGCCGCGCAGATGGTAGCGCCCGCGCGCACGGACCGCGGCGGCAGGGTGGAAGGCGAACTCCTGAAGCCCACTCTTCGCGGCATAGATCAGGCACACCGCCCGACGCTCGAGGCAGGCGGCGAGGATTTCGCGGGTCGGCCCCGGCGGGATCTTCGCAGAGATCGAAAGGTCGTGGCCTCCTCCGGGCAGCACCGTCGTGGAGAACGGATTCCCCGGAACGCTGTCCGCGTCCAGCAACAGTGCGAACGCGGTGTTCGAGTCGGTGACCGGCGGCCCGGGGTCGAACCCCTCGAACGGCACGAGCCGCCGGGCCGCATTCGCCTCGTAACGCGGCAACCGTCCTTCAGCGCGCCAGTCGGCGAGCAGGCCGCGCGCCGTCCGCTCCGAGACACCCAGGAACTCCTGGAGGTCGTTCGCGCGAAGGTGCCCGCGCCAGTACAGCATCGTCTGGGCGAACCGCAGAGCCAAGGATCGTCCGAGCCTCATGGGGACACCGAATCTTCTACCCTGCAAATTTTGCAGTAGACAATATCTTGAGATGTGGCAAAATGCAATCTGGTACCGGCTCCAGTGGAGCGAGGGATGCGCATACGGCTCACGGCGCCACGAGGCGAGTACGCGAGGGTGCGGTTCCTCGACACCGTACATGCGGCGCTGGTGAACGCTTGGACGGCGTGCGGGGCCTCGGGCGGCGACGTGGTCGGGCCCAACGCCGGCAACTGGTCCTTCGGTTCGGTCGGCGCGGCGACGGCCCGGGGCTTCGTGGTCAAGTCCGTCGTGGTCGGCACGAACGGCGGGCGGCTCGAGCCACTGCTCGCCCGCTTGGCGCCGGAGACCGTCCGCAAGACGTCGGCGAACGGCGACCGGATGGATCTCTCCGCGTGGGACAAGGATGTCGAAGATCTGCCCATTATCGCCGGACCGGGAGAAAACGCGGCGTTGCCCGCGATCATGCTCTCGCCGCTCGCCCTCTCCGTCCGCGGCAGGAAGGGGCGCTGGCACAGTGATTTGACCGAAGCCGGCGCCGATCTCGAAGAAGCCGTGAACGTCCGCCTCTCGCGTCTGACCGGCCGAACGGTCGGGTTGATGGTTGAGCCTGATCGCCTGTACCTCCGCGCCAACCCGAAGCACTCTACGTTGGTACGGCTCCGCCGGAGCTCCGGAGGCAGTCCGGTGTTCGTCATCGGGACCCTGTGTCCGCTGATCCTCCGCGGCGTGATCGAGGACTTGCGCGCCGCGTGGGAGCTCGGGATCGGCGAGAAGAACCGATATGGTTTCGGCTGTATCGGATATGCGGGCGCCCGGGCATGAGTGTCCCCCCGCGCGACTTCGCGCATCGGACGGCGGTGGAGGTCTACGGCGCGTTCATGGACGACTGCGTTGTCATGAAGGTCGCCAAAGACCGGGCCGATCCCGAACCGAAGCCGTCTCCCGCAAAGATCGACGGCCGGCCGGTGCGCTTGGCGACGATCAGCGGCAAGGGGGGCCGGCCGCCGAACCCGGAACGGGCGGCGCGCTGGGCGTGCAACGACAACGTGAGCCTACTGGATCATTCGCTCTCCGTCGCTCGCGGCGCGCTGATGATCTATCTTTCCGAATCGGTCCGCCCGTGGTCAGGCGAAGCGGAGCACGCTGAGGTCCGCAGGATCGCCGCCGCGGCGGTGTGCATTGCCTTTCTGCACGACATCGACAAGGACCTGGGTCTCGAACGCGGCGAACGGATCGACGCCGCCGCCGTAGACGAGCGCATGAACCGATATGGGATCCACGATTTCCTGAAGAGGCGCGGCATCCGTGTCTCGCCGTCCGCAATGCGTAACTACATCGAGGAGGTCGAAGGAACACAGGCTGCGAAGACAGCCGCCGCGGCCGACTACGATCGGAGGATCGCCTCCGCCTGCCACTATATCGAGCTTGCCGACAAGCTGGAGGGAGCCTTTACCGACAACACTGTCGGGAAGGGCGTAGAAGGGGTCATCGGCCTGATTGAGAAACGGCTGGGACCTGGGAGCAGGCTGTCTCGATGGAAACCGATTGAGATACACGATCATCTCCATGTCTTCCTCATGGACCGCTTCCAACGCGCGCTCTCGGCTGCGTGCCGTTCCGTAGCCGGGTGTCTGCCGCTCCTGGAGTTCGTCCACGACGGACGGCTGCTGTGCGTGATCCCTCGAGATGAAGCAGAGAAGGTGGAGCGGCGCGCCCTCCAGGAGTTCCTGGACGAGCTTCCTTTCGGCTTGCGCTTCGAGGTCAACAACCGTCTGGCGTGCAAATTCGTCGGGGGGGCCGCGTCGTGGGACGCCTGCCGAAAGGTCATGGGCCGCAGACGCGACTGGCCGAGATACGCCGGTCTGCTGGCCCTCCCCCGCGAATTTGCGCGGGAGCACCGCCAGAAGATCGACGAGTTGTTCGAGGCCGGCGGCATGGAGACTTCATGGAGCGCGCTGGACGACACCGCGGAGGGCGCGACGGTGAAACCCGCGCTCGATTATCCCGGAGGGGACGCTGGTGAGCTGGATATGGATCCGGCATCCGCCCTCGTCTTTCTGGTCATCGCCCTCAATCACGAAGACGGGAAGGGCAAGGCCGTCGCGCCGGATGCTTCCGTCCGCGAACGCGAGCTCTTGGCGTTGACGAGCGCCCAGGGCCTGGAACCGCCGCCCTTCGTCCGTACCGCTCTCGAGAGAAACGGACGTCCGCGCCGGGTTCTTCTGGCTCTTTGGACGATCGGAGAGATATGGCGTTCACTCGATCGCGATCCAGACGAGGCGCGGGGCTTCCTCGACGCGGTCCTCGGGCGGGAAGGTCTGGCCGGCCTCTGGATTGACGGCGCCGGCGGGCGTCCGGGCCTTTCTGCAAATGTCGCAGACGTCTCGAGCGACATTCTGAAGGCGCTGGGCGAGCGATTCTCGGCGTATCTTTCGGGGCGTCCTTCCGTTCCGTTCGATCCCGGTGCGCCGGCGAAGCGTTGTATCCTGTGCAATGAGCCGGTGGACTCCTCCCGGCGGGTCGATAGCGGCTCTCGTGCGCACGGGGTCAAGGTCTCCGCGTTCTCGGGGCGGGACGGGCGCAACGACCATCTCGCCTCATCGCAGGGTGACACCCACCTGTGTCCCGTCTGTCTCGCGGAACTTCAACTTCGTCAGGACGCCCAAGGGACAGAGGTGCGGGGCGGCCACCTTCCGCCGCTCGTATCATCTCCTGTCACGGTCGGTCTGTTCGGCGGCCTCGCGTACGAACGCGAGAACACGGACCAATCCCTGGGCCTGAACGACCTCAACCGGCTGGCAATCAGGAAGGACAAGGATAACGTCTACCGCGGCCTCGACTGTCAGACACGCCGTATCCGTGTTGCGCGGCTCGAAACGTTGCCGGCCAGGGATGTCGAGCTCGTCAATTTTCTGCACAAGGTGTTGACGGCAATTCGGCGCCTGGGCCGCCCGATTCACATCTTCCGTGGGGCGGCGGGCCGGCATCCCGCGATCTTTCATTTCGACGCCATGCCCCCGTGGCTCAAAAAATTGCTCGGTGGCAATTCGCTGCGCCTCGAACAGATCCCCGACGCTCTGGACAAATTGGAGCTTTTCAAGGAGATCGCTCAACCGAAAACGGGGCTCGGCATCGAATGGGCGCGTCGGCTGGCGGACCCGGACACCAAGCTGGGCGCACTCTGCATAGCTTGGGCGCAATCGATCGATCGGGGAGCGAACACCAGCGCCGACCGGGTGTGGTCCACGATCCGTCTGCGCTCGCGTGAGCGGGCGCTGACGATCATCAGGGAACATGAGGGAAAGCCAATGAAGTTGAAGGACAACCCGGATCCTCTGGTCCGCCTGGGATGGCTCGCGACGAGGATCCAGCAACGCCGCGGAGTTGGCGCATCCGCCAATAAGCAGCTCCTTTGCTGGAAGATCGCCATGAATTTCCTTCCCGCGGCGCAGCGCGCCATCAGCAAGGATCGCGACGCCCTTGTCTTGGGGCTGGCAGGCGCCCTCGAAGACGAACTGACAAGGAAGTCGGACGCCGCCGCTCGAAAACATCGAGACAATCAGGAGCTCGGCAAAGCCTGCATCGTCTTTGCTGAACATTTCGTGGACAAGGTTTGGGACGGAGTGTTCCGTTCCAGGGAACCGGCGTCCCGAGAGCAACGTCAAGCGGCCGCGATCTACCGTTTCGCCTTGCTGGAGGCTTACCGTGAACGCGCGATCCCTGAAACGTCCGAGGGCGCTCCCGGCGAAGACGACTGGCGGTAACCTTGTCTCCTCGGATACGAAGAATGGAGCATAAAATGCTGGAAAAACTCACCGACTATCTCAACGATGGCGCTCTCGTCGAAGAAGTCGTGGCGGCAGACGGCAAGAACGTCTACATGATGCCGTCCCGGCGCAACGCCGGCCACGTGGCCATCGTTCTCGTCCGGGAGATCGTGGCGCCCACGGTGTTCCGGAACGCCGAGGAGGAAATCACGGATGTCGTGGGTCTCGACCAGGTTCGCAGGGTGCGAGCCGTACCAGCCAAGTTCAAGTTCGGCGAGCGCGGCCGCGGGCTCATGGTGCTGCGCGCGTTGGGAGTCGGCGGTCGGTTGCCGCAGAACCGCACCGCAATCGGCCAGCGCGTGGATATCGGAAGGGCGTTCGATCTGAACACGCTTGTCTTCGGGGATTCGGCCATGCATGGTACGCGCGTTCTGCCGGTCAAGGCCGCCGTCCAATACTCGGACGCGCTCGGCGCCAAACCCTACGGGGATTGCGTGGCCGAGAGCTTCCACAACCGCTCCGACGAAACAGGAACGCTTTTCGACGCGGAGAAAAAGGAGAACAGCTCGAATCTCTTCACACGCCATTACATCCTGCCGGGCACCCTTCTTCTCCAGGTGCTGTCGGCAAATGGACGGCAGCTCCCGCCCATCGGGCTCGAACATCTGTTGTTGTGTCTGGGGCTCGCCGGGTCGTACGGCGGGCAGACATCGGTCACGGGGGTGAACGTGCGTACCCATGTCGCCGGCATTTTCGCGTCCCGTCTCGAGAGGCCGCTGTCGTCTCCTTACGAGCTGGTGAAGTCCTTGAAGACGCATTCCAT
This sequence comes from Gammaproteobacteria bacterium, assembly GCA_965243335.1. Classification (GTDB taxonomy): domain Bacteria; phylum Pseudomonadota; class Gammaproteobacteria; order HK1; family HK1; genus JAJDXW01. The sequence goes on along the minus strand of OZ251545.1, from coordinate 5,263,096 downwards.
GGGTTCGGTCGGAGACATGGTGTCGGCGATCTCCGAAGAGATGGCCGGGTCCTATACGGTGCAGGTCGGATTCGAAGAAGCGTCAAGCTATCGGAACCAGCTCGTCGAAGACTTCGAGCGCGATGACGCAGCCCTGAGGAAACGATATACGCAGATGGCGCCGAAGATTGCCGAAATGTTCGAGAAACATTTTGGTTCGGGCGGAAAAAAGGGTGCGTGATCCGTGTCGAACGACAACCGCGGCATATACGCATACAAGCTCACGGCGCTCACGCCCTGGGCATGGCATGGGCTCGCGACGCCGTCCGGCACCGCGACCCTGAACGACATCGTGACCGACACGGCGATGGCGTTCGGCGCCGCCTCGGCGCTCGGGATGGCGCCGCGCGCGCCATGCCTGCCGACCGCGCCCGATTACCGGGCGCACCTCGCGGCGCTGCCGTTCCGGACCTCGCTGTTCGTCGGGCAAGGCAACCCACTCCATCGCCCGCTGGCGCGGCGGCTCAACCTGGATGCCGAGTGCGGTATGCCGGCCACGGTGGAGCGGGCCCGGAAGAGCGGCAACGTCAAGGATTATTTCCACATCCAGGAAGTCTCCACGGGCGCGGTGTTCCACGGCTGCTTCCTGCGCTCCGACCCGCTCCGTTTCGCCGAGGATGCGTATGGGGAACGGCCTTCACAGCTCGTCGTCCGGCTCGGGCTGGGCCGGGTAGGCATGGGTCTCCTCGAACCGGCGCCTGCGCTTCCGCCGGGAGGGATATGCCTCAATCTGCACACCGCTCGCTTGTTCGACCCGGATACTACGGTCGAGGCGGATTCATACCGCCTCCACACCATTCAGCCCAGCCGTCCCCTGGATCCGGGACAAGCGCTGGGCATCGTTTCAGGCTGGCAATGACGGAGATCACGCGATGATCGTTCCCGCGCATTCCGTGAAACTGTTGCCGAGCGGCCTTTCCTGGATGCAGGAACGCCTGCTTGACTCCGGGAAGTTCGTGCGCCTGGTAGCCGCTCCGACTGGCTCGGGGAAGTCCTATGCGTTCATGCACTCAGTCTTCGACCGCGGCGCTCACGTCCTGTTCATCGTGCCGACCAAGCGTCTGTTGCAGAATCTGATCGACGACGCCCGGAATCAGGCCCGGGCAATCCTCCAGACCAAAGGTCTGCGGGAACCTGCGATCGAAGCGTGGGTCGGCGAACGGATCCTCGAGTGGTCCGGCGACCAGGTTCCCGAGGACGGCGAGACCCTCGTTTCAACCCGCGCCCGACAGGCGCTGAACGGCGGACCGCCCTCCGACGGGCGCATCCTCTTCGCCATTCCCGAAGTGATCGTCGGGATGATCGCCGGCGTTCGGGTCCTCGGCGCAAGCACGCTCAACCCGTTCTTCTTCGCACGCCGGTTCGACCACATCGTCTTCGACGAGTTCCACACCATCGACGACCGGGCCTTCGGGCTTGCGTGCCTGCTCGCGCGCTGTGCTGTCGAGGAGCGCCAGGGCAAGGTGTCGTTTCTCTCGGCGACGCCGATCGACGTCGCCCCCATACTCGAATGCATCGGCGTCGCCTTCGACGATATCGACGTTGTCCGCGAGGAAGTGACTCCCAGCCATCCGGCCGGATGCCGGCCGATCCACGGCAACGTAGAGCTGCTTCTCCGTGATTGCCCCGTTTGCGAATCCTTCCGCCGAAGCATCGGTGATGTGCGCGACGCCATGGCCGGGGGCCGATCGGTCATCGTCATTTACGATTCCCTGCAACGACTCAAGCAGGAGGAGCAGGCCATTCGTTCCGCCTTACGAGATGCAGACTTGGCAGGCGTGAGGGTGCTTCCGATCAATTCCATCGACGATTCTGCGCGGAAGCCTGGGGAAGAGAAGCCAGGGCGGCGATACGCCGATCCACGCGAATACGACCTGCTGCTGTGTACCTCGTCCGTCGAGGTCGGGGTAACCTTCCAAAGCTCCCTGATGTTCATGGAGCCCGGCCACAACCTCGCGAGCTTCATGCAGCGCGTCGGACGGGTCGCACGCGGCGCCAACGACGGCAAGGTTCTGATTTCCACGCTCGAAGCGCGCCGCCATCGCCTTGCCTGGTTGCGCGGGGTGGCTCGGACGATCGAGGGGCACGATGCACTCGAGGTCGAGGCGTTCACGGCCGCAATTCTGCGGGACGCAAAGAAGCATCTCGAACCGTCCCCGAAGGAAACCGAAGCCGCATCCAAAGCGGCAGACGCACACTTCTACCGGCGTTTGTCCTGGCGTGGCGCCTACTGGGCGGCCCTGTTCATCGTCGCGATCCGTCGGAAGATGCGGGTCCAGAAAGGAGCCGAGGAGCGTCTGCGCAAAATCTCTCCGAAGATCGCCGGGTTCGTCGAATCGAGGATTGGCCGGATCCTGTCCGTCGACATCGTGGACGATTGTCAGCGGGAGAACGATCAACCGCACAAACGGTGGGTGGATGCATTGTTCGCAAGCGCCCTGGAATATCGGGACATCGGCGCCACCGTCATGGTCGTCGATCCCGACGGCACGGAACATGTCGTGACGGAATCGTTTTTACGGCGCGCGACCGATATCCTCCGCACCCACATCCTCCATGATCGGGACGGGCAACGCATCGCCGAATTGACCGGGAGGACTCTCGACGAAGAGATCGTGGCAATCAACGGCAGGTCGACCGTCAATCGGCTGAATCTACACATTCGATCACCGATCGGACGCTGCGGCTTCGATTTGTCGATCCGGGAATACGAGAAGGAGAAAGAACATTTTCACGCAAGGCTCTTCGAGGAGTGGTGCGAACACTTCAATTGGAAAGATCCGGCACGAGAACGAACCGCTGACGACCCGGGGGCGATTGTAATGGAAGCCGCTACGGATCTCGTGCGGGTTCTCGGCAAGCCTCCGCTGGAAGAAAATTATGAAGATTCTTCAGAAAGCGCGATGTTTGCGTGAGTTGATCGAGAGGTTCGAGCTTCATGGACTCTACTTTCAACACATCGCACTTTGCCGGCGGCGTGCGTGGCTCCACCTCATGGGCGCCACTCATGCCGCGCGCAACTCTCGGGTCCGCCGGGGGCTCGCGTTGCACGACACCGACAGGGGGCATGGCCGGGTTCCGAGGGGTCTCGGTATCGCGCCGGACGGGATCGACTTCGAACGGAGGGTTGTCACGGAGAGGAAGGGCGGCGCTGGCGCGCGCGACGCGGTGGCGCGACAGGCGCTGTTCTATGCGGCCTTCATGTCCGCTGCCACCGGCGATCTCTGGCGCGCCGAGATTCACGTGTACGGATCACGGAAGCCGGCGGTGCGGGAGTTGACGGAAGACATGCTCGACCTCCTCGTGGCCGACGCCTGCGAAAGCGCGGTTCTTCGGGAAGGTCCGTGTCCGGCGGCACGGCGCATTCCGGTCTGCCAGTCATGTAGCTGCAAAATTCTGTGCTGGGGCGATGAATGACATGGATACGGTAATCGTCCCGAGGGACGCTCGTTTGAACCGGCACGAAAATGCGCTGGTCGTGACGTCGGATGCGGGGCGCAAATCCATCCCGTTGAACGGCGTCAAACACGTATTGTGCATGGGTAACGGCTCCATCTCCATCCCACTCCTCAAGGACATGGGGCGGAGAGGGATACGCTTCACCATCCTCGACGGAGGAGGGGGATTTCTCGGCGCCTTCGAGCCCGAGGAAGAGCCCCCATCGGGGCGGGTACGTGTAGGACAGGTGGCATTGTTTCTGGATGAATCCGCCAGGTTGCGGATCGCCCGGGAAATCGTGCGGGCGCAGATGCGCTCAATGCGCGGGCTGCTCAAACGCTACCGCCGAAACGGCTGTCCGGGCCTCGACACGGCACTTGACGGGGTGGAACGCGCGCTGGCTGCGACTGATCAGGCGGACAGACTGGAAGCACTGATGGGATCGGAAGGCCAAGCCCGAGCCTTTTTGCATGAATCGTTCGGCCGCATAGCACCCGGCGCGAAGCTGCATCGCAGGATCCGGCGGCCGCCGCCCGACCCGGTGAACTGCCTGATGTCGTTCTTCAACATGCTGCTCTATTCCACGTGTGCGAACGAGCTCGCGAAGACGCACTTGGAGCGAAGCGTCTCGTTCCTGCATTCACCAGCGGCCGGCCGTCGCTCATTGGCCATCGACATGGCCGAACCGTTTCGGCCGATATTGTCCGACGCGCTGATCCTGTCTGCCTACCGGCGCGGTCACGTGGCCGAATCGTGGTTCGAGCGCAAGCCGGGAATTTGCTTGCTCAGCGAAAAAGGGCGGATCAAGGCGACGGAGCACTTCCACGCACGCCTCGAAGAAGATTGGGGAGAACATACGCTCCGCCAGGCGATTCACCGGCAATGTCTCTCCCTGGAACGGGAGGCGCTCGGCATGGCTCGGTTTCGCGCTTTCGTCTGGAAAGGGTGATTCCGGACCATGTTCGTCGTCGTGTGCTATGATGTCCCCGCCGAAAGGACGGGCTTGTTCAAGAAGACCCTCAAGGAGTATCTGATGCACGAACAAAATTCAGTGTTCATGGGCGATATTTCGGAATCAGAGTGGATAAAGCTGACCTCAAGAATTGCCCAGGTGATCGAACCGGACGATCACATACTGACGCTCGTTTGCCGTAATCGGCACAATGTCCAGGTACGAAAGCTGACGAAGGATTCCGCTGGCGGACGGATGGGCCAGGAAGACCACGGCTGGCACGGTAAGGATTGGGCCATCCTGTGACCTCCCGACGCAGGCGCTTGAGCGCACAACCGTCATCGCACCGGTATCCGGGCGCAAATGCGACAAGTATTGGTCATCGATACGGCGTGTCGGCAGATACCATATGCGCTGAAGGCACTGAAGTGCCAAGGGGTTCCCAATCCCCATGAGGGGTAATGAGGCGAGGAAGAGGTAGGGCACGTCAAGCGCCGCGCGGCGGGGGTTCCCAATCCCCATGAGGGGTAATGAGCCCTCATGGCCCACCGCGCCCGCGAGCTGCTGAACGCGGTTCCCAATCCCCATGAGGGGTAATGAGAAGGCGGCGAGAGGGAGGACCGCACGGTTGCTCCCGGGTTCCCAATCCCCATGAGGGGTAATGAGTCGGCAAGGCGGCCTTCCTCGCCTTCTACCGGGTCGAGGTTCCCAATCCCCATGAGGGGTAATGAGGGGAAGGTCTCGTACCGCTCCGACGGACCCACGCTGGGTTCCCAATCCCCATGAGGGGTAATGAGAAACCACCCTCGCGTCAAACCGGCGCGGCACGAAGTGGTTCCCAATCCCCATGAGGGGTAATGAGTTCTTCGGCTCGCCTTCCGTACGCTCCTTCCCGACCGCGGTTCCCAATCCCCATGAGGGGTAATGAGTGGACGGAGCACGACCGGCAGCGGGCGATCCGCGCGGGGGGTTCCCAATCCCCATGAGGGGTAATGAGTCGACCGGGCGATCGAGGCCTACGACGGCGCGTGCGGGTTCCCAATCCCCATGAGGGGTAATGAGGAGCGGAAGGAAGGCACGATGAGCGACCCGGACCAGGGTTCCCAATCCCCATGAGGGGTAATGAGCACGCGGCCGGGACGATCATGGAGCGCTGGGAGGGAGGTTCCCAATCCCCATGAGGGGTAATGAGGACCGCGCGACTCATCCGGCCCGGGGCATCCTCTAGTGGGTTCCCAATCCCCATGAGGGGTAATGAGAGGTGGTCCCGCCCGCGCCGCTTGTCCGGCTTGCCCGGTTCCCAATCCCCATGAGGGGTAATGAGCTCATCGAGCGGTGGGGGGGCAACCCCAAGAAGGTCCGGGTTCCCAATCCCCATGAGGGGTAATGAGCCACGAAGGACTTTGGCCTCGACGACGTTGTGGAAGGGTTCCCAATCCCCATGAGGGGTAATGAGCTCATGAACCCGCTCTCCGTGGTGCCCTACAACCTCGGTTCCCAATCCCCATGAGGGGTAATGAGTCCGGGGAGGACCAGTCCCCCGCCTGCTGGATGGCGAGGTTCCCAATCCCCATGAGGGGTAATGAGGTGGCGTTGGCGTGCGCGTGCCCGCACTCGCCGCTGGTTCCCAATCCCCATGAGGGGTAATGAGGTGGCGTTGGCGTGCGCGTGCCCGCACTCGCCGCTGGTTCCCAATCCCCATGAGGGGTAATGAGCAGACTCCCCACAGCGGCCCGGCGCACACACCGGGACGGTTCCCAATCCCCATGAGGGGTAATGAGACGTCGACTCCCGTATCCGCGGGCGGAATGTACCGGGGTTCCCAATCCCCATGAGGGGTAATGAGGGGCCAGTTGGTGAGCTCCTCGACCGCGAGGAAGTTGTTCCCAATCCCCATGAGGGGTAATGAGTTGTCCACCGGCCAGCGGTCCGTGTTGTCCCGCTGCGGGGTTCCCAATCCCCATGAGGGGTAATGAGTCGCCCGTCTTCGGGGCCATGTAGCCCACGTAGCCCGGGTTCCCAATCCCCATGAGGGGTAATGAGGTGTTGGATTTGGCGGGTTTCAAGATGGTCAAGCGGTTGGTTCCCAATCCCCATGAGGGGTAATGAGACCCTGACCCTGCAGGTGGCGTGCCTCGTACCGCACGGTTCCCAATCCCCACTTCAGTCGGACGCCAAGCATGGTCAATGCCGCTCCCCTATCTCGTCCATCCCGCTCTCGCTATGCCCCCCGCCACCTCCGGCGTTACAACCGCGCCTCCGCGGAAATGAAATCGAGCGACTTCCCGTGGCGGTCAGGGTTCCGGGTCGTACTCGCCGGTGACGAGGCGGACCTTGTCGGCCTGGGGCTTCGGGGTCTCGCGGACGAAGGCATGGGCGGGAGGTCGCTTGAAGACGGGTAAGGGCCCGGCCCGGCCTCCTGCGGGAACTGTGAAAGCAGTGAAGTAGTCATGCTCATTTTTCAGGGAAACTGGTCATTGAAAAATCAACCTACTCTGTTTCATATTCGACGGATCGGAGCGTATATCTGGGCTCGCCTCGCCCCACACGCACCTTGGTAACCCGGGCCACAACGATCTTATCCAGAGGGAGGCGGCGCAAATTCGCTGAATCTCCGGCCTCGCGCCCAATCTTCCCGGATATAACGAAATCGTCGTCCAGGCGCCTCAACTCGAACATCAATTTCTGCGGCAATATGCCTTGAAATCTTCCACGAATCGATTCTTCGGATTCATGAACGTTGTTCTTGCCCAGGCGATTTGCTGAATGCTTTACCTGACCGGCATCGCGAAACTGGAATTTGTTCCCGCCGAAATGAACGGCGCACCAGGCATCATTGCGATGCATCAGCTCCAGGAATGAGACTACCTTCCTGACCGATCGCGGATGGATCTCGTCGGCCAGAGCAGATAGCTCGTCGTCGGATCCGCTGGATGAAAGACGCAACAGATCCTGAATGTTCCCGATCGCCTTTTCGGCAGGGTTTCCTGCGAAAAGCCCTTCTTGTTTTCCGTGCTCTGCGTCCGGAATTTCGAGCTCGAATCCGAAGGAGCCGGTAGCGAATCCGGTAACAAAAGGCTCGTTTATTCCACGGTCAGGCATCCGACCTCGTTCTCCAAGCTCCCCCGATGCGCCCGCGGCCGCCATCATGACGGCATCGCTGAAGGCGGACAACGCCTTCGCCCCGAACCCTGCGGCGATGCCGGAGCTATCCCTGACGGGCTTGCCCCGGAAGGTGACGTACGCCTTCTTCGGAGCAGAGGGCCGCCGGACACCTTCGATTCGCGCCCTGATCCTCTCCAAGCGTGATTCCAACCCCATCCGCTCGATCACCATATCTTCCGGAAGGCCCAGCAGCAAATCCTCCAGCTGAGCGATCTCGGACACGACGGACATGTATTCTTCGTACTTCATGTTCGGGGCCCTCCCTCCCGGCCCTGCCTCTCGATGATGGAATCCAATACCGCAAGAGCGGATTGATCCTCATCTGGATTCAAACTTACTTCGATAAACCCTTTCCATAGATGATCGCGTCGATGAGACCATACGCTGTACCAGATGTATTCGGCACTGCCGTTCCACTCGACTCCCCGATGGCCATCTCTTCCTCCGTTCGAGACGCGCTCGGGATTCTAGCAGGATCGACCCGCTGGTGACGGTGGTGATGCGCGCCCATCACTCGTTCCCGTTGGCGTCCGTGAGGCGCGGTTTTTCGCCGGGAAGGAAGTGGACGGGCCGAGGTTTGCCCTGATTGACGGTGATGTTGGCGGCGGGCGGGTCAGGTTTCCGGGTCGTAGTCGCCGGCGATGAGGCGGCGGCGGAGGACCTTGCCGACCGGGGACTTCGGGATCTCGCGCACGAAGGCATAGGCGCGGGGCCGCTTGAACGCGGGCAGGGTCGAGGCGCGGCAGTGCGCGTCGAGGGCGTCTTCCCCGACCGGCTCGCGCCGCACCACGAAGGCGGCCACCCGCTGGCCCCAGCGATCGTCGGGAAGGCCGGCGACCGCCACTTCCGCCACCGCGGGATGCAGCGACAGCACGTTCTCGACCTCGACCGGGGTGACGTTCTCCCCGCCGCTGATGATCATGTCGTCCACCCGCCCGGTGACGAAGAGGTCGCCGTCCGCGTCCCGGTAGCCGGTGTCGCCGGTGAAGTACCAGTCCCGGTGGAGCGCCTTCGCGTCCGCGTCCGGGCGGCGCCAGTACCCGTCGAACGCTTCGCCGCTGTCGAGCCGGACCGCGATCTGGCCTTCCTCTCCGGGGGCGTCCACCGTGTCGTCCGGGTCGGCGGAGCCGAGCCGCACCACCCGAACCTCCTGGTTCAGCCCTGCCCGCCCGGCCGAGCCCGGCTTGCGCGCGGCGTGCTGGTCCACGGTGAAGGTGAACACCTCCGACGAGCCGTAGTGGTTGACGAACAGCTCGGGGCGGAACCCCTCCTCCACCCGCCGCACGAGCGCATCCGTCATCGGCATCCCCGCGAAGCCGACCCGGCGCACGCTCGCGACCCGTTCCGGCGAGAACGCGGGATGGCCGAGGAGGTCGTGATAGAGGGTCGGCACGAGGTAGAGGGAGGTGATCCCTTCCGTCTCGATGAGGTCGAGCGCCTCCGCCGCGTCGAACCGGGGCTGGCAAACGAAGCAGCCACTGAGAGCCGCCGTCGCGAGGAGCGAGCGCACCCCCATCGTGTGGTAGAGCGGCATGACCCCCAGGGTCGATTCGCCGAACGCGTACTGGTGATGCGCGACGTGGGCGAGCGCCGCCGCCCGCTCCGCCCGGTGGCGGCGCGGGACCCCCTTGCCGCGCCCGGTGGTCCCGGAGGTGTAGAGCATGACGGAGACGTCTTCGGCGGCGGCGCGCGGCGCGAGGCCGGCAGACGTCGCGGAAGAGGCGCGTTCGGCGCCGGGAGCGGAAGCGGGCGCCGCGAAGGGCGCGGGTCCGGGACCGGAGGGAAGTGCGGAATCGGACCCGGTACTGAGGCGGGCGGGAGGTCCGGGACAGGAAGCAGGCACGGGGCGGGACGCGAGGCCGGGAGGGGAGGCCGGGTCGGCGACGGAAGCCGGCTCCTGACCGTCGCTCGCCTGGAAGACCTCCTCCCACGAGCCGGTCGCGTGCGGGGCGCCGTCGAGCGCGATGCGGGGGAACGTCCGTCCGTTCGGCTTCTCCGTTCCCGCCCCCGCCGCTACCGCTGCTGCTTCGCCCACCGCCATCGCCGATGCCGGCTCGTACACGAGGGCGCGGGCGTCGGCGTCGCCGAGCACCCAGGCAAGCTCGTCGCCCGTGGCGCGCCAGTTGATCGGGGTGACGACGACCCCGGTGAACTGGCAGGCCCAGTGCAGGGTCGCGGCTTCGAGCCGGTTGCGGAGCACGGTCACGAGGTGGTCGCCCGGACCGAGCCCGAGCGCGTCGAGGCCGGCGACGGCGTTCCCGATGCGGCCGGCCCATTCGGCGTAGGTCAGCCGGCGGGGGCCGTCGACGATGGCGCACGCCTCGGGGCTTCGCGCCGCCGCGGCGAGAAACAGCCTTCCGAGGTCAATCATCCATCTGCCTGGTTACGTGCAACGCTCATGTGAGTAGTCTTTGCCAACCCGTCATTCCCGCGCAAGCTGTGCTCGCGGAAGCGGGGGTGGGAATCCAGGAATTTCTGGTTGGAGTGGATTCCCGCTTGCGCGGGAATGACGGGTTTTCGCGAGGCCTGTGCCCGGGTTTCCATCGATCCGAGATCGCAAGCTGAGCCTTGTGCGTAATCAGGTCCATCTATGCGGGTCCTCGGGCGACGCCGGCCGCCGTCTCCATCACTGCCGCGACGATGGGTTCGTAGCCCGTGCACCGGCAGAGGTGGCCGCTCAGCACCGCCCGTACTTCCGCTTCCTCCGGCGCCCGCCCTTCGAGGGCGAGCCGTTCGAGCCATTCCGTCATCGTCATCAGGATCCCCGGGGTGCAGTAGCCGCACTGGAGCGCATGGTGGCGGCGGAACGCTTCCTGGAGCGGCGAGAGCGGCGCGCCGTCCGGTTCGCCCGACCCCGGCCCTTCCGGACCCTCCGGGCCGGCGGCTCCGGCGGCAAGCCCTTCCACCGTGTCCACCCGCCGCCCGTGCGCCTGGACGGCGAAGACGAGGCAGGCGCGGGCCGGCGCCCCGTCGAGGCGCACGGTGCACGCTCCGCACACCCCGTGCTCGCACCCGACGTGCACGCCCCGCCGGCCGAACCCCTGGCGGAGGAAGTCGCTCAAGAGCAGGCGGGGGGGCGCCTCCCCGGCGCACGGCTCTCCGTTCAGCACGAATTCGACGCGGTGGCGTTCGTCCGCGCGAAGGCGCGGCCCGGCCCGGAGCGGCGGGCTGGCCCCGCCTCCGGGCGGGCCGCCGCCGGGCAGGCTGGCCGGGTCGGACGCGCTGGCCGGGCCGGCAGGACGGCGCGGGTCCGTCTCCTGCCCATGCGAAGGGTCGGAGAAAGCCGGCAAGGAAGCCCGGGAAGACGCCGGGGCCGCGAAGACCGGCCCGGTCGGCGGCCCCGGTTCGTCGTCGGGCGGGGCGGAGGGAAGCGGCGCCTCCCGGCCCGCTCCGCCCGCGGCCGGAAGGCCGGCTTCCGCCCGCTCGACCGTCCGCCGGCCGAGGGTGCGGACGAGGCGGCGGCGGTACGCGGCGCCCCCGTCCCCCTCGCTTCCATCGGCGGCGACGTCGATCTCCTCCGAAAGCGCGGCGAGCGCATCGTCAAGGGCGCTCCCCGCGAGCCGCGGCCATTCGCGGACGACCGGGACGTCCGCGACCCCGCCGAAGCCGACCGCCATCCGGTCCTCCTCGAGCCGCACCGCGCAGGAGGCGATCGCGAAGTCGCCGTGGCGGAGCGCGACCTCGTCGAAGGCGTAGCGCGCGCCCGGCGCGGCCCCCGGCCAGCGGGTCGCGACCACCATCTCGTCCTCCCGGCAGGCGGTCTCGAGGGTCCCCTCGAAGAACGCGCGCGCCGCTACCCGCCGTTCGCCGCGCGCCGAACGGAGCCGTACCGCTCCGTCCAGCAGCGCAAGCGCGAGGGGCAGCTCGGCGCTCGGGTCCGCGTGCGCGACGGAGCCGCCCACCGTGCCGCGCGCACGGGTCGGGTAGTGGCCGACGTGGGGGAGCGCTTCCGCGATCAGGGGAAGCCTTTCGGCGAGCGCCGGCCAGCGCTCGAACGCGGCCTGCGCAACCCCGGCCCCGACCTCGATCTCCGCGCCGTGGTCCGTGATCTCCTTCAGCGCCCCGATGCCGCCTATATCGATCACGACCGCCGGGGCGACCAGCCGGAAGTTCATCATCGGCACGAGGGAGAGCCCGCCCGCGAGGAGCCTCGCGTCGTCGCCGGTCTCCGCGAGGGCCGCCACCGCCGCCTCCACCCCGTCCGGGCGGACGTAATCGAACGGGGGCGGCTTCACCGCCGCTCCCCCTTGCCGCGCTCCGGGGAAGCCGGCGGCTGCCGAGCCGCCGCCACAGCCGTCGCAGCAGCAGCCGCGCCGCGGCGCGCACGGGCGGCTTCGACCAGCGGCGCCAGGCGGTGGGGCAGCATGGGCAGGCGCAGCGGCTCGCCGGCGCCGAGGGCGTCCGCGACCGCGTTCGCGAGGCAGACCGGCGCGCTCATCGAAACTCCTTCGCCGACCCCCTTCGCCCCGAGCGGGGTGACCGTGGAAGGCGTGTCGTGATGGACGATGACCGGGGCCGGAACCTCGCAGGCGGTCGGGATCGGGTAGTCCGCGAGCGTGCCGGAGAGGAAGGCGCCGTCCGCGTCGTAGCGGAGCTCCTCGTAGAGGGCCGCCCCGACCCCCTGCGCGAACGCCCCCCGGATCTGCCCGTCCACCATCGCGGGATGCAGGCGCCTCCCCGAGTCGTGCCCGGTCACGTAGCGGTCGATCCGCATCCGCGCGGTCGCCGGGTCCACCTCGACCCCGCAGTAGTCGAACACGAAGGCGTAGGCGCCGGCCCCGTTGATGCGGTCCTCGGGGTCGGGCGGCGCGAGCGCGGGCGGCGACCACATCTCGGTCACCCGCAGCCCCGGCTCCATCCCCTCCGGGAGCGACGAGGGCGACCAGTGGAAGATGCCGGCGAGGCGGGCGATCGCGATCGCGTTCTCCGGGTTGCCGGGCGGATGGACCCGCCCGCCCGCGAAGACGAGCGCGCCGGGACGCGCGTTCAGCTCCCGCGCGGCCACCGCCGCGAGCCGTTCGCGGACCCGGAGCGCGGCCCGGTGGGCGGCCCCCGCCACCGCCCCCGCGAACCGGCTGGAGTAGTTGCCGGAGGCGATGGACCACGCCTGGGTCTGGGTGTCGTGCTCCAGGTTGACGACGACCTCCTCCGGGGCGAGCCCGAGGGCCGCCGCCGCCACCTGGGCGAGCACGGTGCGGTGGCCCTGGCCCTGGGGCGCGGAGGCGGCGGTGACCGTGACCGCGCCGCCCGGGTCGAGGCTCACCGTCGCGGTCGCCACCGCCCCGTCCTTGGGGCCGGCCCGCGCCCGCACCTCGGGGGTGAGCAGGGTGGTGATGTAGCCCATGTTGGAGATGCTGGTCTCCACGACCGCCGCGAACCCGACCCCGTAGAGGCGCCCCGCGCGGCGCGCCGCGCGCCGGCGGGCGAGGAGCGCGTCGAGCCCTCCCTCCGCGACCGTCCGCTCGACGAGGGCCGGGAAGTCCCCCGAGTCGTACCGGGCGCCGGCCGCCGCCCGGTAGGGGATGGCCGCGCCCGGAACCAGGTTCCGGCGGATCACGTCGAGGGGGTCGAGGCCGAGCGCGTCGGCGACCCGCCGCATGAGCGATTCGAGGGCGAAGAACGCCTGGGGGCCGCCGAACCCCCGGTTGAGGCCGGTCGGGGTCTTGTTGGTGAGCGCGACCCGGTTGCGGACCGCGAGGTGGGGCACGTCGTACGCCCCGGTCATGAGGCCGTGCATCCGGTACAGGGTGGCGGGCTCGGGGGCGCGGAGGTACGCGCCGCAGTCCTCGACCTGGTCGTAGCGGAGCGCCCGCACCCGCCCGTCCGCCTCGACCGCCGCCGCGAGCCGGATCACCCGGTTGGTGGCGGCGGTCGAGGCGGACAGGTTCTCCGCCCGGTCCTGGGTCCAGCGCACCGTCCGTCCGGCGGCGCGGGCCGCGAGGGCGAGGGCGACGACGTCGACGAAGGCGGACTGCTTGACCCCGAAGCTCCCGCCCGAATTGCGCGCGGCGCGGAGCCGCAGGCGCGACCCCGGGACCCGGAGCGCCCGCGCCATCACCGGATGCAGGGAGTACGGCCCCTGGAAGTTGGAATGGACCTCGTAGACCCCCTCGCCCGCGAGCCAGGCCGCGGTCACCACGACCCCCTCGATGGGCGCGCAGACGTTGCGCGGGTAGCGGACCTCGACCTCGACCCGGCGCGGCGCGGCGCGGAAGACGGCCTCCGGGTCGCCGTAGCGGAAGCTCCGCTCGTGGACCAGGTTCGCGCCCAGCGCCTCGTGGAGGATCGGGGCCGAAGCGCGGAGGGCCTCCTCCGGGTCCACGATCGCCGGAAGCGGCGCGTACTCGACCCGGACCGCCTCCGCCGCGTCCTCCGCCACGTACCGGTCGCGCGCCACTACCACCGCGACCGGCTCCCCGACGTAGCGCACCCGGCCGGTCGCGAGGCAGCGGTGCTCGACCGGGGCGCGCACCCCGACCAGGAGCGGGTCGGACCAGCGGGCGGCCTCCGCCCCGGTGAGGACCGCGTACACGCCGTCCATGGCGCACGCCTCGCCCGCATCGACCGCGGCTACCTCCGCGTGCGGCCAGGGCGACCGCACGAAGCAGGCGTGGCCCGCGTCGGGCGGGAGCGGGGCGTCGTCCGCGAACTCCGCCTCGCCGGAGAGGAGGGCCGGATCCTCGACCCGCGGGATCGACCGCCCGATCATGCAGGCGTTCCCCCGCGCCCCGTCCCGGCCCCCGCCCCCGCCGGCCGGTCCTTCGCCGGCGCCGGAACCGGAATCCGAACCTGTCCCGGGACTGCCGCCCTGGTCCGCGTCCCCTCTCGGGAAGAACGCAGCTTGCCGATTCTCGATGTATTCAACCTGAGCCCCGGAGCCTGGGCATCGCAACGTTCGACCTCGGGACCGGCTCCGCTCCCGCTGCCGACGCCGACGAACGGGGCCGTCACCCGATCCCCCTTCGCCGGATCCGGACGAACAGCAGGAGGGGAAGGGTGACGAACGAGAGCGCCGCGTACAAGGCGAAGGAGTTGGCGTAGCCCACCATCATCGCCTGACGGTCGAGCTCCGCCCCGAAGCGGGCGAGCCCGGGCACCGTGTCGAACGACCACATCCCGCCCACCTCGGGGAGCCGGACCCCTTCCGCATAGGGGGTGACGTGCTCGGCGAGCTCCGCGTAGCGGACCTTGGCGGTGCGCACGACCGCGAGGACGCTGACCGAGATGAAGAAGCTCGACCCGAAGTTGCGCAGGAGGTGGAAGAGCGAGGAGGCCTCGGGCAGCATCCGGGCGGGGAGGGTCGCGAACGCGACCATGGACAGCGGCACCCACATCAGCCCCGTCCCGATCCCTTGCAGGATCCCGTTCCAGGCGACCGCCCAGGGGTCGACGTCGAGGTTGAACAGGGCCATGTTCCAGCCGCTCACCCCGATCATGGCGAGGCCGACGATCATGCCCGCCCGCGGGTCGAGCCGCCCCATGCGCCCGGCGATGAAGAAGCCGATGATCATCCCCGCCCCGCGGGCCGCGAGCAGGACCCCGATCATGGAGTCCGGATAGCCCATCAGGTTCTGGAGCATCGGGGGCAGGAGCACCGTCGGGGTGAAGTTGAGCATCCCGTAGACGAAGACGAGGATGAGCCCGATGGTGAAGTTCCGGTCCCGGAACAGGGCGGGGTTGATGAAGGGGTTCTTCGCGGTCGCGGTGTGGGCGAGGAACACCCAGAAGGCCCCGATGAGGATGCCGGCCAGGGTGAGGATCTGGAGCGAATCGAACCAGTCCTCGCGCTCGCCCCGGTCGATGATGAGCTGCGCGCAGGTGATCGCGATGGAGAAGGCGAGGAAGCCGGTCCAGTCGAGGCGCATCCGCTCGCCCCGGGTGTTGTCGCGGATGAAGATGAACGCGAGGGTGAATGCCGCCACGCACAGCGGCAGGATGAGCAGGAAGACCCAGCGCCAGTTGTACTCCTCGGCGAGGTAGCCGCCGAGGGCGGGGGCGACGGCGGGGCCGATGACGACCGCCATCCCGAACAGCCCCTGGGCGGCGGCGCGCCGGTCGGGCGGATAGGTCGCGATGATGATGGCCTGGGCGAGGGGCACGAGGGGCGCGCCGAAGACCCCCTGGCCGATGCGGTACGCGAGGAGCGGCACGAGGTTCTCGGCCGACGCGCAGAGGAGCGAGCTCACCGTGAACAGGGTCACGCTCCAGAGGATGACCCGGCGCTGGCCGAAGCGCGCCACCAGCCACCCCGTCATCGGGGTCGCGACCGCGGTGGCGATGACGTTGAGGGTGACCACCCACGACACCTGCTCCGGGGTCGCGGAGAGCGCGCCCTGGAGCTGCGGCAGGATCACGTTCACGATGGTGACCGTGAGCGCGTAGAGCATCGTGCACACCGACACCGTGATGAGGATCAGCACGCGCGGCGGCTCGGCCGGGCGCGGGGCGGCGTCGGTAGGCGCTTCCATCTGGATCTGAAGTGGTCTCGGGGGCGGCCCCCCGATCCTAACCCGCGCGGTTCACCGGCTTTCCGCCGGAGCCGGGGACGCCCAACCGCTCACGGCGGCGCGGGCGGCGGGCAGGGGCAGCGGGCGGCCTCCTCCGGCATCAGGGCGGTTCGGAGCCGCCTTCACCCCATCGCCAGTTTTCCGCGGGGCGTCCTGGGAACGCTTGTGTCCCGCCCGCATTTTTGTGCACGGGCGCTTCACACCCCTGTGCGGGCGAGACGCCCGCGTTCCCAGGACACCTGGATTCCCGCTTTCGCGGGAATGACGAAGGTGGGCGGGATGCCCGCGTTCCCAGGACGCCTGCGCTCCCGGGACGCGCTGTTCCCAGGACACGCCTGCGACGAGGAGGTCTCGGCGGAAATCCCGTCGCGCACCTGCCCCGTCTTGCACCCTTCCTGTGGCGCGGACGCCGGGGCGCCATAATGGGCCCCCGCACCGGGGCCGCCGCCCCGCCTCCTCCCGGCCGGGGCCAAGCTCAGGGGCTCGGGGTCGGAGCCGGGGTCGGGGCCGCTGACCGGCGCGGAGGCCGAGCCCGGGGAGAGAGCGTCATGCCGCGCACACGTCTTCACTTCGTCTTCCTCAACGCGGGGCACTTCCTCGACCACTTCTTCATGCTCATCTTCGCGACGGTCGCCGCGCTCCGGCTCGCCGGCGAGTGGGGGATGAGCTATGCCGCGCTCATCCCCTACGCGACGCCGGGCTTCATCGCGTTCGGGGTCGCCGCACTCCCGGCCGGCTGGCTCGCGGACAAGTGGAGCCGGGAGGGGATGATCGTGATCTTCTTCCTCGGCATCGGCGCGAGCTCCATCCTGACCGCCCTCGCCGGGTCTCCGCTCGAGATCGCGCTCGGGCTGACGGCGATCGGGCTCTTCGCCGCGATCTACCATCCGGTCGGCCTCGCCCTCGTCATCCAGGGGCGGGAGAAGACGGGGGTGCCGCTCGCGATCAACGGCGTCTTCGGCAACCTCGGGGTGGCGAGCGCGGCCCTCCTCACCGGCTACTTCATCGACACCGCCGGCTGGCGGAGCGCGTTCGTGCTTCCCGGCGCGGTCTCCATCGGCCTCGGCGCCGCCTATGCCGCCTTCCTGTGGACGGGGCGGCGGGGCGGGGCGCACGCGCGCCGGGCGGACGGGCGCGGGGCGGAAGGCCGCACGGGGGCGGACGGGGGAGCCGCCGCGAAGGCCGCGCCCGGCGGCGGCCGCGACGGCCCCCCGCCGGTCGCGCGCGGGACGTTCGTGCGGGTGCTCGCGATCATCCTGTTCACCACCGCGATCGGCGGCCTCATCTTCCAGAGCACGACGTTCGCGCTGCCGAAGGTCTTCGACGAGCGGCTGACGGACCTGGCCGGCTCCGCCACCGCGATCGGGGGCTACGCCTTCGCGGTCTTCACGGTGGCCGCCTTCGCCCAGCTCGTGGTCGGATATCTCGTCGACCACCACTCCCTTCGCACCGTCTTCGCCGTCGTCGCCGCGCTCCAGGCGGTGTTCTTCGCGGTCATGCACCAGCTCACCGGGGTCGCCGCCCTCGTCGTGGCGGTCGGCTTCATGCTGGTCGTGTTCGGCCAGATCCCGATCAACGACGTGCTCATCGGCCGGATCACGAAGAGCGAGTGGCGAAGCCGCGTCTACTCCGTCCGCTACATCGTGACGTTCTCGGTCAGCGCCTCCACCCTGCCCCTCATTGCCTGGGTCCACGGAGGCTGGGGCTTCGACCGGCTCTTCGCGGGGATGGCGGTGGCCGCGGCCGGCATCCTCGCGGCGGTCCTGCTCCTGCCGCGCCGGGGCGCGTTCATCGCCCGCTCCCCCGCCCCCGCCTGACCTCCCCGCCCTTCGGGAAGCGGGGCGGATACATCGCGGCTGCGATCCCTCGCTTCCCGAATGGGCCGGACCGTCCCCGGCGCGGATGGCGGCTACGCATGGCGCAGGGCTCCGGCGAGCGGCATCGCATCACGCACGGCTTCGGCCACCGGCATCGGCGCGTGGGCGGTGGTCATGGGCGGACGGGCCTCAAGCATGGCTCCCTTGGATCCGTCATTCCCGCGGAAGCGGGAATCCACTTCAATCGAAAGTCCCTGGATTCCCGCTACCCGCTGTCGCGGGCACAAGCTTCGCGGGAATGACGGACTGCAAAGTCATTCACCTGAATTTTGACGTCCAATCCCGAGGTCCCGGAACAGGTCTTCCGCACTTTCGAAACGCTTGCCCTTGCCCTCTTCCAGCTCCTCGATGGCCTCGGCGGTGGCTGGGTTCGGCGCCCGGACGATGAAGGGCAGACGCTTCGACGACGCCGAGGACATGTCCCGCACGGGTTGCCCGTTCCCCCGCCGCAACGCCATCCCGCCGCCCGCCGGTTCAGGCATCGGCTCTCACCTTCATCAGCACATGGATGGCGAAGTCGCGGCGGACGCTCGCCGGCGTGGCAAGAAAGCGACCGATTGCAGTTCGAGCGTGGCTGATGTCCATCACGACATCGGATTTCCTGACCGGGCGGTCCGGGTCGTAGTCCGCGTAGTGGCGTTTGCCTTGCAGCATGACGAACGTCCGCCCGAATCTCCGCACTGCGTCGGGAAACTCCGACGGCACGTGCCCGCAGCGCACCTTCGCCTGCCTGTGCTCCAGCGCACGGTACATCCGCCGCCACATTTGCCGGCTACCGGCCCTGCCGGCCAAACTGTCTGCGCAACTGCGCGCGAGGCAATGGAACAAAGCGTAGTACGCCGTGCTGACGGCCCGGCAAAGATCCGCCCGCCGCGGCCTGCGAGGGTTGATCTCCGCAAGGTCGGCGGCTATCTGCAATAGGTGCTCCGGCGCCACGGCGAGCTATTCCACCTCCACTTCGAGGTCCGATTCGGCAATGAACGAGACAACCGGAAACGCCTCGACGTCCACGTCTTGGAGCTCTGTTTGGAACCGACCTATCAGACCAATTCGCTCCCAGGCGTCCGGGAGGTCCTCGGCGCCGTTGCTGTCGTCGTACTTGAGGGAAATCCAGAGGAACTCGTCCCCGTGGCCGTCCACCTCCGGGTCCACCGCCAGCACCTTGAGAGACGCATTGCCGTACTGTTTGTGTACGCAGGCTTCCACGACGCTCCGGGCCCGGTCCAGGATCCGCTGCTTCATCGTTCCGCTGCCTGCCGGTTGTCCTGAACCGGGGGAGTTTACTACGCCTCCTGCCTGAACGCGGTGCTCCGCGAGCTGCGCTCGGAGCTCCGCCTCGACACTCCCACCGTATCGGGCCGGACCTTGGGCGAGAACCTCGAGATCGGCGACCGGGTCCCCGGCCAGACGGTCGTGCGGACCCGGGACGACCCCATCCGCCCGTCCGGCGGCATGGCGGTGCTCCGCGGCAACCTCGCCCCCGGCGGGGCGGTCATCAAGCACTCCGCGGCCTCCCCCCGCCTGCTCGCGCACACGGGGCGCGCGGTGATGTTCGATTCACTCGCGGACCTCGCCGCGCGCATCGACGACCCCGGCCTCGACGTCGAGCCGGACGACGTCCTCGTGCTCCGCGGGGCCGGCCCGAAGGGCGCGCCGGGAATGCCGGAGGCGGGCTACGTCCCGATCCCGAAGAAGCTCGCCGCCCGCGGGGTCAAGGACATGGTGCGGATCTCGGACGCGCGCATGAGCGGCACCGCCTTCGGCACGATCGTCCTGCACGTCAACCCCGAGTCCGCAGTCGGCGGGCCGCTCGCCCTCGTCGAGACCGGCGACCGCATCCGGCTCGACGTCGACGCGCGCCGGCTCGACCTGCTTGTGACGGAGGAGGAGATCGCGGCGCGGCGCGAGCGCTGGTCCCCGCCCCCGGCTCACCCGGGGTCGGAGCGCGGCTACCTCCGCCTGTTCCTCGACACCGTGACGCAGGCTGACCGCGGCTGCGACTTCGACTTCATGGCGCCGCCGCCCGCCGTCGGCCGCACCTGGAGCGACAGGGTCGAGCGCCGGATTCTTGCGGGCCATCGAACCATGCCGGCCGGGTCACGCCGCCATGAGGGAGGGAGGCGCGCAGGCGCGGGCGCGGGAGAGCCAAGCGCCGGCGGGGCCGGGGCCGGTGCGGTGGGCGATCTCGCCGAGCGCACGGCGCCAGCGGCGGGCGCCCGGCGCCCCGTGGTAGAGGCCGAACAGCGGGCGCACCAGCTCGGGGAGGCGCGCATCGCCCTGCCGTTCGGCGTAGTCGAGATAGCGGCCGAGTATCTCGCCGCGCTCGGGGGGCGGGGCGAGGTCGCCGAACAGGGCCCGGTCGACCCCCGCGAGCAGCCAGAGGTCGTTCCAGACCGCGCGCCCGAGCATGATCCCGTCCACCCCCCGGTCGAGGGCCGTCCGGGCCTCGGCCAGGCTCCCGATCCCTCCGTTGAGCACGACCTCGAGCTCCGGCATCTCGCGTTTCAGCCGGTACACCCGATCGTAGCGAAGCGGAGGGATCTCGCGGTTCTCGCGGGGGCTGAGCCCGCTCAGCCACGCCTTCCGGGCGTGGACGACGAGGGTGGAGCACCCCGCCCCGGCCACCGCCCCCGCGAAGTCGCGGAGCCGGGCATGGCTGTCGAGGTCGTCGATCCCGATCCGGGTCTTGACGGTGACCGGGATCGAGACCGCGCCCCGCATGGCCGCCACGCACTCCGCGACGAGGGCGGGCCGCGCCATGAGGGCGGCCCCGAAGCACCCCCGCTGCACGCGCGGGCTGGGGCAGCCGACGTTGAGGTTCACCTCGTCGTAGCCGGCCCGCTCGGCGAGGCGCGCGCACCGGGCGAGGCCCGCGGGGTCGCTCCCCCCCAACTGGATCGCCACCGGGCGCTCGGCCGGATCGAAGCGAAGGGCCCGCCCCGCGTCGCCGTGGAGCAGGGCGCCGGTCGGGACCATCTCGGTGTAGAGCCGCGCGCGGCGGCTGAGGAGCCGCAGCAGGTAGCGGGCGTGCCGGTCCGTGCACCCCATCATGGGGGCGACGCAGAACCGGTGCGGGGCGGGAGGGGCGCTCACGCGCCGGATCATAGCGGGGAAGGGAGAAGGGGCTCTCCGCTCCGTTCCGCCGACCATTCTCCGGGGAGCACCGCCCTCGCGCCGGTCAGGGCCGGAACTGCTCGTTCAGGATGCGCTCTTCGAGGTTGCGCTCGGGGTCGAAGAGCAGCCGCATTTCGAGGTCCCGATCCTCCCGGACCTCGACGGCCACCACGTCCCGGGTCTCGCGCGCGTCGGGGCTCGCGCTGACCGGCCGCTTCTTCGGGTCGAGCACGTCGAAGCGCACCCGCGCCTCGCGCGGAAGCAGCGCCCCGCGCCAGCGCCGGGGGCGGAACGGGCTGATCGCGGTGAGCGCGAGCACCCCGGCGCTCAGGGGAAGGATCGGGCCGTGGGCGGAGTGGTTGTAGGCGGAGCTCCCGGCCGGCGTGGCGACCAGGATGCCGTCGCAGATGATCTCGTCCAACCGGACCCGGCCGTCGATCGAGACCCGGATCTTCGAAGCCTGCCCGGTTTGGCGGTGGAGGGATACCTCGTTGATGGCGAGCAGCTCGACCTCCGCCCCACCGAAGCGGGTCGCCTTCATGCGGAGCGGGCTCAAGGTGGTCGAGGTGGCCCGGCGGAGGCGCTCGGGGAGCCGGTCTTCCCCGAAGGCGTTCATGAGGAAGCCGACCGTACCCCGGTTCATGCCGAAGAAGGGGACCCCGAGCTGCATGTACCGGTGCAGGGTGTCGAGCATGAACCCGTCCCCGCCGAGCGCAACGATGACGTCGGCCCCCTCGACGGGATGCCGTCCGTAGCGCCGGGCGAGATCGCGGGCGGCGGCCCCGGCGTGCTCCGCGGCCAGGAACGCGATGCGCTCAACCGCCATCGGCGTAGGCGAAGTGCTTGTACAGGCGGATGAGCTCCTTCGGCTTGAACCCGACGATGATGAGCTCGTTTCCGGGGTAGAGGGTCACGTCGGGGTCCTGGGTCAGCCGGCCGAGCCTGCGGTTGTAGACGATCGTCTCCCGCGACTTCCGGTGGATCATGAGCCCGAGCGGGGAGCTCGACCGGTCATCGAGCAGCTCGTCCGCATCCTCCGGAACCACGGTCCGGTAGACGTCCGTCCGCTCCCCGAGGGTGATCCGCACCCCCCGCGCGAAGTTCTCGGTGACGCCCCGCTGGATGATGCCCCAGATTCCCTGATGGTCGCTCGACGTGACGGCGTGGACATAGAAGACGTCATGCTCGCCGACCTCGACGGTCCCTTCGAGGAGCTCGCGGATGGTGATGGTCTCGCGCGGCGCCGGCCTCTCCTCCCGGCCGCGGAATACCCCCGTTTTCGCAACGGCCGGATCGTCCTCCCCGGCGGCCGCCAGGGTGGCGTCGGGAGCGGGTCCGGCGACGCCCTCCGCAGGCTTCCCCTCCGGCCTTTCGCTCGGGGCGGGGGCTTCGTCCCCCCCGGCGGCGGGCGGCGCGGCGCCGGAGACGAGATCGCCGATGTCGTCATCGGCCTTCTTCATCGGCTCGGCGGTCAGCGCCGCCGTCTTGCCCTCCCCGGTGGGCGCCGCTTCGGCGGCCGGCCCGGCTTCGGCGACGGCTGCGCTCACGCCCTGCTTCATCGACTCCTCGATCGGGGCGGGCGCTTCGGCTTTTTCAGTGGATACCGTTTCGGCAGCCGGCTCGGCTTCGGCGGCGGCCCCGGGCTTCTCTGCCGGCTCCCGGCTCGGGGTGGGCGCTTCGGCTCCCCCGGTGGGCGACGTTCCGGCAGCCGGCCCGGCTTCGGCGACGGCCGCGCTCACGCCCTGCTTCACCGACTCCTCGATCGGGGCGGGTGCTTCGGCCTTCTCGGTGGATGCCGTCTCGGCAGCCGGCTCGGCTTCGGCGGCGGCCCCGGGCTTCTCTGCCGGCTCCCGGCTCGGGGTGGGCGCTTCGGCTCCCCCGGTGGGCGCCGCTTCGGCGGCCGGCCCGGCTTCGGCGACGGCCGCGCTCACGCCCTGCTTCACCGACTCCTCGATCGGGGCGGGTGCTTCGGCCTTCTCGGTGGATGCCGTCTCGGCAGCCGGCTCGGCTTCGGCGGCGGCCCCGGGCTTCTCTGCCGGCTCCCGGCTCGGGGTGGGCGCTTCGGCTCCCCCGGTGGGCGCCGCTTCGGCGGCCGGCCCGGCTTCGGCCTCGGGCTTCTTCACCGGCTGACCCTGCGCGGGCATTGAAGCCGTCTTCTCGGCCGGCGATTCGACAACTTTCCGCGAGCCCTGTCCATTGCTTTCCGCTGACGGGACGTTCAGCGGATCCTCGGGTTTCGCCGCCGCCGCGAGGCTTTCCGTGGACCCGGGCAGGGGGTCCTGCCCAACCGGCCCGAACCGGATCTCCTGATCCGCGCCGATGAAGTGGTCCGCACGTTCTCCGGGAATTGGCTCGGGAGCGGGTTTGGCAAGGCTCGCGACGTATTCCGCGGCCTCCCTGTCGGCCGCGGAGGCCGGCGACTCCGCATCGGACCGCGGCGGCGGCGCGGCCACGACTTCGGGGGGGGTGGCCTCGGCTGCGGCAACCCCTTTCTCGTCGCTCGCCGGAGGTTGAGGGGCGGCCGCCGGCTCGGGAGCGTCCGCGGCCTCGACCTCGGGGGGCGCCGGCTTGGCGCTGGTGTCGGCCGACTCCGTCTCGGGGGCAGGGGGCGGCGGCTCGGGAACGTCTGCGATTTCGCGCTCGGAGGCCGCCGGCTCGGCGCTGGCGGCGGGCGGCTCCGCTTCGGCAGCGGCAGGCGGCGGCTCGGGAGCGTCCGCGGCCTCGACCTCGGGGGGGGCCGGCTCGGCGCTGGTGTCGGCCGACTCCGTCTCGGGGGCAGGGGGCGGCGGCTCGGGAACGTCTGCGACTTCGCGCTCGGAGGCCGCCGGCTCGGCGCTGGCGGCGGACGGCCCCGCCCCGGCAGCGGCAGGCGGCGGCTCGGGAGCGTCCGCGGCCTCGACCTCGGGGGGGGGCGGCTCGGCGCTGGTGTCGGCCGACTCCGTCTCGGGGGCAGGGGGCGGCGGCTCGGGAACGTCTGCGACTTCGCGCTCGGAGGCCGCCGGCTCGGCGCTGGCGGCGGACGGCCCCGCCCCGGCAGCGGCAGGCGGCGGCTCGGGAGCGTCCGCGGCCTCGACCTCGGGGGGGGCCGGCTCGGCGCTGGTGTCGGCCGACTCCGTCTCGGGAGCAGGGGGCGGCGGCTCGGGAACGTCCGCGATTTCGCGCTCGGAGGCCGCCGGCTCGGCGCTGGCGGCGGACGGCTCCGCTCCGGCGGCACGCGGCGGCGGCTCGGGAGTTTCCGCCCCCTTGTCCTCCGGGGCCGGGGAAGGCGCTTCCTCGTCCCCGCGCCTCCCGGCCGATGGCCCCCCCGGAGGAGCTTCGGCCGCAACGGATCTCTCCTCCGCGACGATCCCGGCCGCTTCGTCCCGGGAAGAGCCGGGCTCGGCAGGCCTCGCGGCGGGTTCCTCGCCGGCCGGCTCCCTGGTCGGGTCCGCCGCCTCCTCCCCCGGGCCGGGCGCGGCCGGTTCGGCGGGCGCATCCCGATCCGCCACGAACTCCCGCCCGGTCGGATCGCGGGCCAACTCGTACCAGACGAAGCTGCCCACGAAGAGGAGGAGCACGACCACGAGCCCCCACGAGGTCACTCCGCGGACACTCATTCAGCCGGACCCTCTCTGCCGGTGCGGTGCAGAGACGGGACCGCGGAGGGAGAACCGGTTCGGCGCGGAGCCTCCCGGACGCCGACGGCCGGCCCCCCCGATCCCCCCGGCCGCCCCTGGGTCGGACTCGAAAAGGTCGCTCAGCTCCTCCATCATCGCCCCCCCGAGCTGCTCGGCGTCCACCAGGGTGACCGCCCGCCGGTAGTAGCGGGTGACGTCGTGGCCGATCCCGATCGCGATGAGCTCCACCGCCCCGCCCCGCTCGATCCCGGCGATGGCCTCGCGCAGGTGCCGCTCGAGATAGCTCCCCGGGTTGACGGAGAGGGTCGAGTCGTCCACCGGCGCGCCGTCGCTGATCACCATCAGGATCCGCCGTTGCTCGTGCCTCGCCAGCAGCCGCTGGTAGGCCCAGAGCAGCGCCTCCCCGTCGATGTTCTCCTTGAGGATCCCCTCCCGGAGCATGAGCCCGAGGTTCTTGCGCGCCCTCCGCCAGGGGGCGTCGGCCGCCTTGTAGACGATGTGGCGAAGGTCGTTGAGCCGCCCCGCGTGCGCCGGCTTCCCGGCCGCGAGCCAGCGGTCGCGCGACTGCCCCCCCTTCCAGGCGCGGGTGGTGAAGCCGAGGATCTCCACCTTGACCCCGCACCGCTCCAGGGTCCGGGCCAGGACGTCGGCGCTGATCGCGGCCAGGGTGATGGGCCGCCCGCGCATCGAGCCCGAGTTGTCGATCAGCAGAGTGACCACCGTATCGCGGAACTCGGTGTCCTTCTCCTGCTTGTAGCTGAGCGGCTGCATCGGGTTCACCACCACCCGCGCGAGCCGGGCCGCATCGAGCAGCCCCTCGTCGAGGTCGAACAGCCACGAGCGCGACTGCCGCGCGAGGAGGCGCCGCTGGAGCCGGTTCGCGAGCCGGGCGATCACCTTGTGCAGGTTCGAGACGTGCTGGTCGAGCTGGTTCCGGAGCCGCCCCAGCTCGTCCGCGTCGCAGAGGTCGCCGGCCTCCACCACCTCGTCGAACTCGGTCGTGAAGGCGCGGTACTCCGGCTCTCCGGGCTCGTTGCGGCCGGTGAAGGGGGAGGGGGGCTGGCGGTCCGCGTCCGCATCGTCGTCCCCGAGCGCGGAGGAGTCGAGGTCCGCCTCGTCGAGGTCGGCCAGCTCCTCGCTGGACTCGCCGGACATCTCCTGGCCTTCGGATTCCTCGCTCCCGTCCGGGTCCGCGGAGAGGGCCTCGGCGTCGGCCTCGCCGGCCTCCTGGTCCTCGCCCTCGTTCTCGTCCTGGTCGCCGGCGTCGCCGCCTTCCTCGCGGCGGTCGTCGTCCTCCGCGAGGCCGAGCGCCCGCAGCAGCTCGCGCGAGCGGTTCGCGAACTCGCGCTGGTCGGAGACGACCTGCGACAGCTCGTCCAGGATCCCCCCGATCTTCGGCTCGAGCATCGGCCGCCACAGCTCCACCATGCGCCGGGCGGACGGGGGCGGCCCCTCCCCGGTCAGGGTCTCGCGGGCGAGGAGCCGGAGGACCTCCGGCAGCGGGGCGTGCTCGCCCTGGACGATCTCCGCGTACCCTTGGGACCGGCAGTGGTTCTCGAGGGCGGCCCCGAGGTTCCGGCGCACCCCGGCCATGTGCCGGGAGCCGAGGGTCTCGCACCGGACCTGCTCGAAGGCGTCGAAGACCGCGCGCGCGTCGTCGTCCACGGGGGCGCGGGCGCGGTGGACGCGGGGGTCGTGGTGGCGGCGGCGGAGGGCGGCCGCATCGGCCTCGCCCCGGATCCGGGCCGCTTCCTCGCCGTCGATCCGGCTCCCCGGCGTGGGGAGGGTGAGGGTGTTGCCGGTCAGCGAAGCCTGCGAAGGCCCGAACTGGACCTCGAGCTCCCGGTCGTTCGCGAGCGAGCGGGTCGCCGCCGCGGTGACGAAGCGGAAGTGCTCGACCGGGGATTCGGGTCGCCGCACGGGATGCCCGGTTCGCGCCGTTCGGTGGGGTTCGTCGCCGCCGCCGTCGCCGTCAGCCCGAAGGGAGGGCGGCGGCGCCTTCCGGCAGCTCGGCGCCGAAGCACCGCTGGTAGTACTCGGCCACGACCGGGCGCTCGACCTCGTCGCACTTGTTGAGGAAGCTCAGCCGGAAGGCGAGCCCGAGGTCGCCGCCGAAGATCGCCGCGTTCTCGGCCCAGGTGATGACCGTCCGCGGGCTCATGACGGTGGAGATGTCCCCGCTCATGAAGCCCGAGCGGGTGAGGGCCGCGAGCTTGACCATCGAGTGGATCGCGGCGCGCTTGTCCTCGGAGTCGTAGTCGGGGACCTTGGCGAGCACGATGTCGACCTCGGCCTCGTGGGCGAGGTAGTTCAGGGTGGTCACGATGTTCCAGCGGTCCATCTGCCCCTGGTTGATGGGCTGGGTGCCGTGGTAGAGGCCGGTGGTGTCCCCGAGCCCGATGGTGTTCGCGGTCGCGAACAGCCGGAACGAGGGGTGGGGGTGCAGGACCCGGGACTGGTCGAGGAGGGTCATCCGCCCCTCCGCCTCCAGCACCCGCTGGATGACGAACATCACGTCCGGGCGGCCCGCGTCGTATTCGTCGAACACGATCGCGGTGGGGCTCTGGAACGCCCAGGGCAGCATGCCCTCGCGGAACTCGGTGACCTGCATTCCGTCGCGGATGACGATCGCGTCCTTGCCGACGAGGTCGATCCGCGAGATGTGGCTGTCGAGGTTGACCCGCACGCACGGCCAGTTGAGACGCGCGGCCACCTGCTCGATATGGGTGGACTTGCCGGTCCCGTGATAGCCCTGGATCAGCACCCGGCGGTTGTGGGCGAACCCGACGAGTATGGCGAGAGTGGTCGTCGGGTCGAATCGATAGCTTTCGTCCACCGGGGGAACGTGTTCGCTCGGCGCACTGAACGCGGGTATTTCGAGGTCGGCGTCGATCCCGAAGGTTTGCCGCGCCGATATCCGGATATCGGGCACGCCGCCGCCCATGGCTGCTCCGGAAGCGCCGTTCGCTGTCATACTCGTGTCTCGATGGGATTTCAGGCCGGGGGCATTATTCTAGCCGGATAACCCACGGCCGTGTTGCCGCGGACGCCGGCCCGTCCGCGATGACGGGCCGCGCTCCGTTCCAGGGCGCCTGGCCCGCCTCACCCTGGGAACGCTTGTGTCTCGCCCGCAGCAGGCCGAAGTGAAGCGCTCGTGAACGAAAATGCGGGCGGGACACAAGCGTTCCCAGGGGGCCGCGCCGGAGAAGGCGCCCGGTGTCAGCCCGCGCGTTCCCGGGGAGCCGCGCCGGAACGTTTCGGCGCCCGGAACCGCCTGCCCGGTCAGCCCGCTCCGCCCGGCGCGGCGCCGGCGACGGCCTCGGGCGGACGGTCGGCGAGGCCCGCCTGCTCAACGATGGCGGGAATGAGCGCCTCCCGGCCGAGGGTCATCAGGTGCACGCCCTGGCACCGCGCCCGGAGCCCGGCAATGGTGCGGGCCGCGATCGACGCGCTCGCCGCGTCCACGTCCCCCGCCCCCGCGATCTCCCCGATGAGCGCTTCCGGGACCTCGATCCCGGGCACGTTCTCGTTCAGGTAGCGGGCCATCCGCACCGACTTGATGGGGATGATCCCCGCGATGACCGCGACCCCGAGCCCCGCGAAGCGGTCGAGCCGGCGCGCGAAGCGCTCGAACGCGGGGACGTCGTAGACCGCCTGGGTCTGGAAGAAGCGGGCCCCGGCCTCCACCTTGGCCGCCATCCGGGCCATCTCCCCGTCGAGGTCGGGGTTGCCGGGGTTGACCACCGCCCCGATGCAGACCTCCGGCGCGCCGCGCAGCGCGTTGCCGGCGAGGTCGCGGCCCTCGTTGAGCCCCCGCACGGCGCGGATGATCTCGACCGAGCCGAGGTCGAAGACCGCCTTGGCGTCCGGGTGGTCGCCGTGCGAGGGGGCGTCCCCGGTCATCAGCACCACGTTCGAGACCCCGAGCGCCGCCGCCGCCAGCAGGTCGGCCTGGACCGCGATCCGGTTGCGGTCGCGGGCGGTCATCTGGAGGATGGGCTCGATCCCTTCGTCCAGCAGGCGCCGGGCCGCCCCGATGGGGGCCATGCTCATGCGGGCGTTGTGGGAGTCGGTCAGGTTGAACGCGTCCACGAAGCCGGCGAGGGAGCGCGCGGCTTCGAGCATCGGCGCGAGGTCGATCCCCTTGGGAGGGGTGAGCTCGCTCGTGACGACGAACCGCCCCGACCGGACGAGATCCGTGATTCTCGGCATCGTGCCTGTTCCTCCTTCGTTGGGATCCCCGCCGGGCGGGAGACGGCCTCGCGGGCCGGGGCGTCCCGGGCCGACGCCTCGGATCAGTCCGTGCCCGGCGCGGCCGCGGCCCCCGCGGCCCTCGCGATCGGGGGCGCGCGCCCCTGCTCCAGCACCGAGAACGCGATCGAGAGCAGGGGGGGAATGATCGCGAGGGTGAGTATGGCGGAAAGGGCGAGCCCCCCGACCACCACCGAGCCCAATCCCCGATAGAGCTCCGATCCGGCGCCGGGAAAGAGCACGAGCGGCAGCATCCCGAATACGGAGGTGAGGGTGGACATGAAGATCGGACGGACCCGGTTGCGGGTCGCGGCGACGATCGCGGCCGAGGGCGCCATCCCTTCCCCGCGCAGGTGGCGCAGGGCCTGGTGCACCAGGAGGATCGCATTGTTGACGACGATCCCGATGAGGATGACGAACCCGAGCATGGTGAGCATGTCGAGGGCCTGGGGCTGGTAGAGGTTGAGGGCCGCGAGGCCGCCGACCGCGCCGGCCGTCGCGAGGGGGACGGAGAGCACGATGAGGGCGGGATAGACGAAGCTCTCGAACAGGATCGCCATCACCAGGTAGACGATGACGAGCGCCATGAGGAGCTGCCACTTCATCGCGGCGCGGGTCGCGGTCAGCTTGTCGGCGGTGCCGGAGAGCCCCATGCGGACCCCCTCCGGCAGCCCGTCGCGGACGAGGGGCGCGATGATCCGGGAGCGGACGACGTCCATCCCCTCCTCCAGGGTCATGGAGGGGGGCGGCCGGATCTCCAGGGTCACCGTCCGCACCCGCTCCCGGTGCAGGATCTCGGTGGGGCCGGCGGTCACCCGCACGTCCGCGAGGGAGCGTACCGGGAGGACGGCCCCCGAGGCGGCCACCACCGGGAGGTGCTCGATCTGCTGGGTCCGTTCGTTCGGCGGCCCGGCGAGGACGAAGTCGAGGCGCTTCCCGCCCACCGTGACCTCCGCGACCCGCAGGCCGTCGTTGAACACGTCCACCGTCTCCCCCAGCTCGCGCACGCTCACCCCGCTGTCCGCGAGCCGCGCGCGGTCGGGCGCGATGCGCACCTCGGGGGCCCCGAGCTCGAGCCCCGGCCGGGGCCGCACCTGGGTCCCCTCGGAGCGGGGAAGGACCTGGTGGACCCGTCCCATGGCCTGCCGGGCGGCCTCGAGGACCGGCTCGAGGTCCGGCCCCCGGATGTCGAGGTCGATGCGCTTGCCGCCGCCGATGGTGCGTCCGAAGAGGGAGGGCTGGGACACGAAGCCATAGGTGCCGGGCTCCCGGAACACGGGGCCGGACAGCACCGGGATGAGCTCCCCCGCCCGCTCCGGCTCGGTGCTGGTGGCGCCGACGAAGGTGCGCGACGGGGTCGCGACGAAGAAGAAGTTCTCGATCCCGGGCGGCGGTCGGCGCGAGGCGCCCGGCCCGGCCCCGGCTCCGGCCCTGGCCCCCGGCCCGCTCCCGGCGCCCGGTCTACCCCCGGCCCCCGGTCCGGGCCGGGGCGCGCCCGCGGCGGAGGCTTGGCGGGCGGCTCCGGCTCCGGTCCCGGCTCCCGCCCCGGCCGGGTCCCCCGCCCCCCGCTCGCGGCCCGTGGACCAGTGCGGCCGGATCGCGCCCTCCACGTCCCGCGCGATCCCGGTGGTGGTCTCCAGGTTGTAGCCGGGCGGGGGGAGGATCATGCCGAATACGAGGTTGCGGTTCCCCTCCGGGAGGTATTCGAGCTTGGGGAGGAAGCGCCAGGTCGCGAGGCTCGCCGCGCCGCAGACGAGGACGACGATGACGAGGGCGGCGACGCGCGAGCGGGCCACGAGGCCGGCGTAGCCCGCGAAGGCCCGCGCGAACCCGCGCGCGGCGGCGTCGATTCCGGGAAGGCCGAAGCCCCGCCGCCCCGCGCCCGGCGCGGCGAGCAGCCGGCTCCCGAGGGCCGGGATCACGGTGACCGCCACGAGCAGGGACAGCAGGACCGCCACCGAGATCGCGACCGCGATGTCCCGGAAGAGCTGCGCGACCTCGAGCTCCAGCACCAGGATGGGGATGAACACCATGACCGTGGTGAGCGCGGAGACGAGCACCGCGCCCCAGACCTCGGACGCGCCCCGCCGGGCCGCCTCCCACGCCGGAACCCCTTGCTCCCGGAGCCGATAGATGTTCTCGAGGACCACGATCGCGGCGTCGACCACCATGCCGACCGCGAAGGCGAGCCCGGCGAGGGAGATGACGTTGATGGATCGCCCGAGGGCGGCCATCGCCACGAAGGAGCCGACGATGGAGACCGGGATCGCGAGCACCACGGTGGTGGTCGCCCGCCACGAGCGCAGGAACACGAGGAGCACGAGGGCCGCGAGCGCTCCGCCGACGTAGACGTTCTGCTGTACGAGGTCGAGGGCGGAGTCGATGTACACGGTCTCGTCGTAGACCTGCCGGAGGGTGAGCCCGGCCTGCTCCACGGGGCCTTCCCGGAGCTCCCGCGCGGCGGCCCGGAGCCCGGCCATCGTCTCGATGACGTTGGCCCCGATCTCGCGCTTGACGCTCACCGCGAGCGACGGAGCGCCGAGGTGCCGGATGCGGGCGCGCGGCTCCTGGTACGCGAAGCGGACGTCGGCCACGTCCCCGACGGTGAGCCGGGAGACCCGGCCGGTCGCCGGGTCCCGCACCGTGCGGAGGAGGATCCGCCGGACGTCGTCGACCGTCTCGACCGCCCCCTCGGTGCGGACCACGTAGCGCCGCTTGCCTTCCTCGACCTCGCCGGCGCTGATCGAGGCGTCCGCCGCCCGCAGCCGGCGCAGGACCTCGCTCACGGTGAGGCCGAAGCGGGCGAGGCGGAAGGGGTCGATCTCGGCCCGGAGCTCGCGCCGGCTCGTACCGTAGACGTCCACCCGGCCGACCCCGGGCACCCGCTCGAGGCGCTCGCGCACCACGTCCTCCGCGAACTCGCCGAAGGTGTGGATCGGCCGCTCGTGGCCCGGCTTGGCCCGGAGGACCATCCAGGCGATGGAATTGTCCTCGGTCCCGGAGGTCCTGAGCTCGGGCTCCCCGGCTTCGGCCGGATACCCGGAGACCCGGTCGAGGCGGTTCGCGACGAGGAGCAGCGCCTTGTCCATGTCCATGGTGACGTTGAACTCGAGGGTGATCCGGGCCCGCCCGTCCTGCGACGCGCTCTCCACGGAAGCGAGGCCTTCGAGCCCCTTGAACGCCTCTTCCTGGCGGTTGACGATCTCGCGTTCGATCTCGGCCGGGGAGCCGCCCCGCCAGTGGGTGTTCACGATGATGACCGGCCGCGCCACGTCCGGGGTGAGCTGGATGGGGATGGTGCGAAGCGCGAGCGCCCCGAACATCGTGACCATGAGGACCGCGGCGATGACCGCGCGGGGGCGGGCGATCGAGTAGCCGATGAGGTTCACGTTCGTCCGCCCCTTCAGGAGCCCGCGCCCGCCCCGGATCCGGACCCGGAGCCGGAGCCGGGCCGGGGGCCGGGGCCGCCCCCCGGCCGGGCGCCCGGTTCCGCCAGGGGCGTCCGTGCGCCGGAGCTCGCCCCGGACCGGGCGACGGGGGCGGACGCGGAGGCGGGCCGGGACCCGGACGCCGGGGCGGCCCCGCCCGGCCTGAACCGGATCGCCTGGCCCGGGGTGATCCGTTCGTTGCCGCGGACGACCACGAGATCCCCCGGGAGCACCCCCTCCAGCACGACGAAGCGGCCTCCCACCGACTCCCCGAGCCGGACGGAGCGGACCTCGGCCCGCGCCGACTGCGGCTCGCCGTCCGCGACGTAGACGAGCGTCTGCCCGCGCCGGGTGACCACCGCGTCCTTGTGCACCGACGCCACCGCGCCCGGTCCCGCGAGCGGGACCCGCACCACGACGGACTGGTTGGGGGCCGGGCGTCCGGGTCCGGGGACGGGGCCGATCCCGAATTCGATGCCGGCGCCGGTCCCGGAGGCGAAGCGCGGCGTGAAGCGGACGGGCCGGGTGCGGGTGAGGGGGTTCTCGTCCGGCACGATCGCCCGCACCGTCGCCGGGAGCCGGGTCCCGTCGTCGAGCTCCACGGTCACGCCGAGACCGGGGACGAGCCCGGCGACCCGGTCGGCCGGGACGTCGGCCTCGACCTCCAGCCGCTGGTCGTCCACCAGGGTGGCGACCGGGTCCCCGGCCTTGACGTAGCCGCCCGGCGCGGCGTGGCGCGCGGTCACCACCCCCGCGTAAGGGGCGCGCACGGTGGTGCGGGCGAGCTCGATCTCCGCCATCTCGCGCTGCACGCGGGCGCGGGCGCGGGCCGCCGCCGCCTCACGCACCCGGCTGCGGCGGCGCACCAGCTCCTGGCGCCCGTCCTCGTAGGCGGCCTTCGGAAACGCGGCGGAGCCCTTGAGCTTCTCGAAGCGTTCGAGCTCCTGGCGGGCGAGGTCCGCCTCCGCCTCCGCGGTCCGCACCCGGGCGGCTTCGAGCGCTTCATCCGCCCGCCGCTGGTCGAGGCGCGCTTCGGGCAGGTCGCGGGCGAGGACGATGAGCACGTCCCCCGCCTCCACCCGGTCCCCGACCCGGACCGCGACCTCCGCGACCGGCCCGCCGATGGCCGCGGCCACCGTCCCGTGCTCGCGGGGGACCACCCGCCCGACCACCGGGACGGTCTGCGCGACGCGCTCCTCGCGCACCGGGTCCACCTCGACGAGGGCCGGGGGGCGCCCGCCCTGGGCGGCGGCCGGCGGGACGGCCGGAAGGACGGCGGAGGCCGCGAGGCCGAGGGCGAGGAGGATGGGGCGGTACGGTCCGGCGCTTCGCATTCGATCGCCGTCCACGGGCAGGCAGGGAGGCGGATTCTATCCCGAACCCGGCGGCGCCCATTCTTAGCGAACGTCGAGCCGCGTAAAGCAGGAGGCGCGCGCTGTGGGGTTTTCGCCAAGCCTGCCTCTCGCGGAAGCTCTTGGGGCAGCGCGTCCTGGGAACGCGGGCGTCTCGCCCGCACAGGGGTGTGAAGCGCCCGTGAACAAAAATGCGGGCGGGACGCCCGCGTTCCCAGGAGCGCCCGCGCAAACGCCGCCGTGGGGGGAAATCCGCCCAGAAGCCCCTCGAACCGACCCCGAACCATCGCCGACCGCCGTCTTCCGCGCCCGTCTCATCGGGCCTTCGGGCGGCCCTCCGTGCGATATCCGGCCGAGCCCGCCGCCGGGGCGGGGTCGGCGGCGGGGACGAGGGCCAGCACCCGCGTCGGGCTCCCCGAACCCTGCTCGATCTTGAGCGGCGCGCTCAGGATCACCGCCCCCCGCGGGGGGAGGAGGTCGAGGTTGGTCATGCACTGGAGGCCGTAGCGGTTGTTGCGGTGCATGTAGTAGTGGCACGGGAACGGCTGGGAGAAGTGGATGGCCTGCCCCGCGTCGGTTCCCACCGACTCGGTCCCGAAACCGATCACGTCGCGCTCGCGGATGAGCCACGGCACCACGTGCTCGTCCGGCCCCGGGGTGTGCTGGCCGTCCTCGCGCATGTTGAGGTAGGCCGCGGGGTCGCGGCGTTTGGACCAGTCGGTGCGCATGAACACCCACGCCCGGGGCGGGATCTCGCCGTGCTCCGACTCCCACGCCTCCACGAAGTCGATCGTGAGGAGGAAGTCGGGGTCGTCCCCGCATTCGCGCGAGCAGTCGAGCACGCACGCCTCGGCGATGAAGTTCTCGACCGGGATGGTGTCGGTGGTGTTGTTCGGCAGGTCCTTGCCGGAGGCCCAGTGGATCGGGGCGTCGAAGTGGGTCCCGGTGTGCTCCCCGCACGAGAAGTTGTTCCAGTACCAGCCGGGGCCCCGCTCGTCGTAGCGCGAGATCTCCTCGATGCGGAACGGCCAGCACTGGCCGAGCTCGGGAGGGAGGACGATGATGGGAAAGCCCGGCTCCAGGGTCTCCGTCAGGTCGACGACCCGGATCCGGCCCGCCACCAGGTCGGCGAGGAACCGCGCCAGGGTCCTCGCCGACTCCGGGCTCCGGGCCTCCGTCGCGGCTTCCGCCGCCGCTTCCGCAACCTCACTCATGATGACAGCTCCCGTTCCTCGTTCGACCACGGCGCTGGTCGGAGCACCCGCGATTCCGCTCGCGGAATCGCCAAGCGACCGCGCCCGCGGTCGCCCGCCACTCACAATGACAGCTCCCGTTCGACTTCCTTCGGATTCTCGCGCAACCGCGCGCGCAGTTCCTGCGCCACCGCCCCGGGGTAGACGTCCTCCACGCCGTCGATCAGCGCCTTCACCACCGCGGCGGCGAGCGCCTCGGGGGTGAGCTTGGGCGGGGGCAGCAGTTGCTGCCATTCGTCCTCGAGCGGCCCCGGAAACACGTTCACCACCTTCACCCCGCCTTCGAGGAGGTCGCGCCGGAGGCACTGCGAGAGGGACCGGGCGGCCGCGAGGGAGGCCGAGTACGTCGCGAACTCGGGATTGTTCACCAGCGCGTATATCGACAGCACGTTGACCCACGCGCAAGCGCCGAACGGCCCGTCGGCGCCGCGCGCGCGCAAGGCCGGGCCGAACTCCGCGGCGAGGCGCAGCAGCCCGAAGTAGTGCACGTCCATCTCGGCCCGGGGCGTGTTGACGTCCTTGCGGCCCCGGATCCCCCCCGGCCGCAGGTGGTAGCCGTTGTTGACCAGGATCTCGACCTTGCCTCCGATGCGGCCCGCGAGCTCGTGCACCGAGCGCCCGTCGGTCACGTCGAGCGGAAAGACGGTGACCCCCGGCAGCGCCTCGAGGGCCGCGAGCTCGGGGCTCGCGCGCCACGCGTCCGGGTTCCCCACGTACACCTCGCGGGCCCCGGCCGCGGCCAGCGCGCGCACCAGCGCCTGTCCCGCCGGGGTCGTGCCGTCGGTCACGAGGGCCCGGCGGCGGCGCGGGTGGGAGGTCGTCTCGCGCAGTTGCAGATCGTCGTCCATGTCGGGCGTCTCCTCTCCGGGGGGCATGGCCACCATGACCGCGCGGCCGCTCCGGTCGAGCCGCACCGACATGCGCACCCGCTCCCCGATGCGGCAGTCCTCCATGACGTGGGCGACGACGGCCGGCCCGCAGTCGAGGCCGACGAGCCCGAGCCGCCACGGCAGCCGTTCGCGGAAATATACGTCGTTGCTGTGGTGCAGGGTGGTCCCGGCGATGAGGGCGCCGCCGTCCGGCGCGTCCCTCCATGCGAGCTCCGCCGAGAGGCATCCCCCGCAGAGCTGGCGCGGCGGATACTGGAACCGCCCGCACTCCTCGCAGCGCTGGAGCGCGAACCGGCCCTCGGCCGCGACCGCGGTGAGGCCGAGCGCCTCGCGGCTTCGGGGAGCGGGCGGGAGGGCCGGCAGCCGGGTGCGCTTGACGGGGTCCTTCCGCTTCGGGGGCGGGAGCGGGGTGGTCATTCCACCAGTGTATCCCCCGGCGGCGGCGCTCGCCCGGATACCCGCCGAGGCAATGCGCGCGGGCGGAGATTCTCGCCAGTGGCGCCGCGCACATGCCTCGGACCGGGCTCCGATTTGCCCGCCCGCGGATACTGGGCCATACTTGGCGGGTTGAAGAAGGGCAAAGGGCGAGCGAAAAAGGCGAAGAACAGCCGGCATTCACTTGCGCGAGGTGAGAGATGACCGACCAACTGACGTCCCTGGTCACGATCTTCACGGAGTTCTACTACTGGCTCACGGTCGTGATCATGTTCCTGATCCACGTCGGGTTCTGCATGTACGAGGTAGGCGCGTCCCGACACAAGAACCACATGCACACCCTGATGAAGAACACCATGCTGATCCCGCTGGTGACGATCACCTTCTTCTTCTTCGGGTGGTGGATCTACTTCGCGCTCCCCAACGGCCCCTGGATCACCGGCGGCCTGGTGGAGGCGCCCCACGCGGTTCCCTGGAGCCAGGTGATGGGGGCGCACATGGGCGGAGCGGCCGACGCGGAGGACGGCTGGGCGCGCATCAACGGCGTGTTCTGGGCCGCCTTCCTGCTCTTCTCGTGGACGGCCGCCTCCATCGTGTCGGGCTCGGTGATCGAGCGGATCCGCTCCGGCGCGTTCTGGATCCTGGCCGTCGCGATCGGCTCCGTGTTCTGGATCATCGACGCGGCCTGGGGCTGGCACGCGGAGGGCTGGATGGTCCGACTGCTCGGCTACCACGACGCCTACGCATCCGGGGTCATCCACGCCATCGCGGGCGGGTTCGCGCTCGGGGTCCTGGTGGTCCTCGGCCCGCGCATCGGGAAGTTCGCGGCCGACGGCACGCCGCGCAACATCCATCCCCGCAACCCCTGGCTGGTGGCGATCGGGCTCTTCCTGATCTACACCGGCTTCTGGGGCTTCTACGTGGCCTGCAACGTGCCGATGTGGGACGTCCAGGCCGGCGACGGCGAGTTCTGGTCGGCCACCAACATCTACCTCGGGCCGACCACCCTGAGCGCCATCACCTTCAACTTCCTGATGTCCCTGTCCGGCGGGCTGCTGGCGGGATACTGGATATCGAAGGGCGACCCGTTCTGGACCTACTCCTCGGGCCTCGCCGGCATCATCGCCGCGTCGGCCGGCAACGACCTCTACCACCCGATCCAGGCGATGATCATCGCCATCGTCGGGGTCGTCTTCATGTACAGGATGCATGGCTGGGTGGAGCGCCGGTTCAAGGTCGACGACGCGGTGGGGGCGGTCGCGGTGCACGGCTACGCGGGCTTCTTCGGGGTGGTGGTCGCCGGCTTCGTGCTGTGGGGCTATCCCTCGTCGCCCGATACGTCGTTCGCGGCCATCAACCCGCTCGGCCAGATCGTCGGGGCGATCATCATGTTCGGCGTGCTCGGCTTCCTGCCGGGGTGGATCATCGCCCTCATCCTCAAGGGGTGCGGCATCCTGCGGATCCCGGAGGCGGTGGAGATCGCCGGCCTCGATTCCTCCGTCCGCGCCGAGGTGGACGCGGACGAGCGGGCCATCGTCGAGGCCGAGAAGGAGAGCGCGGCCCGGCTCGGGTAGGCGCGCGCAAGAGGAGGACGCAACCATGTCTACTGGCAGCTTCGAGAACTGGGCCGGGAACATCGCCGACATCGGCCCGATCTACCCCTTCGTCGGCTCGGAATGGCTGCTCGTGCTGATCGGCGTCGTGTTCTGGGTCGTCTGGCACGTGAAGCAGATCGGCAGCGAGAACCAGGCCCTCGCCGACCAGGAGCAACGGCTGAAGTCGGGCGGCTTGCGCGAGACGTTGGGGGACTGACCGGTCGGGGGCCGGGGGGCGGCGCCGCCCCCCGGCGCCTGGCTCCCGGCTGACGACGGGAGGGAGCCCCGCCTGTCGACTTGGCGGGCGGGGGTCGGCTCGCTCCCCTCCCCCGCAGCCCGCCAGTCGGGCGCGGGGCGGGCGCTCGGGCCGCCCTCGCGGCGGGTTCAGGGGGCGGCGAGGATCGCGGCCGCCGAGCAGAGCCCGCGGTCGTAGTTGATCATCCCGAACCCGGAGGCGAGCGCGACCTCCGCCCCCGGAACCGCGGCCCCGACCGTCTCCCCGGTGACCTGCCGCACCGCCTCCACGAGGCCGAGATAGCCCCCCGCGATCCCGGCCTGGCCGACCGAGAGCTGCCCTCCGGAGGTGTTGACGGGGAAGTCGCCGTCCACCGTGAAGGTCCGCTCACGCACGAAGCCCGGCCCCTCCCCCTTGGCGCAGAACCCGAGGTCCTCGATCTGCATGAGCGAGATGACCGGGTAGTCGTCGTAGGTTTCGAGCACGTCGACGTCGTCCGGGCCGACCCCGGCCATCCCGTAGAGGTCGTCCCGGTCGAGCGCCCACCCGCCCCGCATCTGGATGGGGTCGTCCGGGAACGCGTTGTGGCGCTCGATGGTCCCGAGGATGCGGGCGTGGGCGAGGCCGAGGTCTTCGGCCCGCCGCCGGTGCATGACGAGGAACCCCTCCCCGCCCGCACACGGCATGACGCAGTCGAAGAGGCGGAGCGGCTCCGCGATGAGGCGTGCGCCGAGGTACTGCTCCATCGTGAGCGGGCGCTTCATGAGCGCGGGGGGGAACCGGAGCGCGTTCTCGCGCTGGGCGATGCAGAGCTTGCCGAAGTCCTCCCGGGCCGCCCCGAAACGGCGCATGTAGTAGTCGGTGAGGAACGCGAAGCTCGCGTTCGGGCCGCCCGAGCCGTAGGGATACACCGCGTCGCGCGCGAACTGGCTGAAGTTCGAGACGTTGTGGCGGAAGGAGTGGACGTGGTTGGTGTCGCCCGCGATGCAGGCGACGACCTCCGCGTCCCCGGACTGCACGGCGCGCGCGGCGCGGCGAAGCGCCACCACCCCGCACGCCCCGCCGAGGTTGATCGCGTCGAGCCAGCGGGGCGACGCCCCGAGGTACTGCATGAGGCCGATCGCGTTGTCCGGGGGCAGGGTGAAGCTCGAGACGCATACCCCGTCGACGTCGTCCTTCGCGAGGCCCGAGCGGGCGAGCAGCTCCGCGAGGGCGCGCCCGAGGAACCATTGGGCGCTGCGGATGGAATAGCGCTCGTAGGCGACGGTCGTCGGGGCGGCGACCGCCACGTCGTGGTACGTCTGTCGAGCCCCGAACCCCATGATCCCGGATCGTATCGCGAACGCCCCGCCCGGGTCCCCGATCCACACGCGCCGCCATCGACGGTCGTTCACCTCCCTGCCGGAGGCGACGGACCCGACCAGTCCACCGAGCCCCGTGCGATGTTGGTAATTTATTGATATAGAATGGATGAAACATCCTGCCGGCGGGAGCACCCGACAGGCATGGGGAAGGCGTGAGCCGACAGGAGAAGCGGATGCACGAGCCAAAGGCCCTCACGTTCGACGTCTTCGGAACCGTGGTCGACTGGCGCGCGTCGATCGCCCGCGAAGGCCGCGCCTTCGGGGAGCGCCACGGCATCGACGCGGACTGGGAACGGTTCGCGGACGACTGGCGAGGGCTCTACCAGCCTTCCCTGTCGCGGGTGCGGGACGGGGAGCGCCCCTGGACGCGCCTCGACGACCTCCACCGGGAGAGCCTCTGCACGCTCCTCGACAGGCTCGGGGTCACGGTCGGGACAGGCGGGGTGAGCGACGCCGCGGTGGACGAATTCAACCGGGCGTGGCATCGCCTGGACCCCTGGCCCGACGTCGTCGAAGGGCTCACCCGGCTCAAGCGCCGCTACGTGCTCGCCACCCTCTCCAACGGGAACGTCGCCCTCCTGGTGAACATGGCGAAGCGGGCCGGGCTCCCCTGGGACGCGGTGCTCGGGGCGGAGGCGGCGCGCCGCTACAAGCCGCAGCCCGAAGCCTATCTGACCACCGCGGACCTGCTCGGGCTCGCCCCCGGCGAGTGCATGATGGTCGCCGCGCACGGCGACGACCTGCGGGCGGCGGGGGCCCTCGGCTTCCGCACCGCCTTCGTGCGCCGGCCCGACGAGCACGGTCCGGGCCGCCGCCACGTCCAGGACGATCGGGCCGAGGCGGACGCCTTCGACGTCGTCGCGGACGACTTCATCGGCCTCGCGGAGGCGCTCGGCGCCTGACCGCGGCAGGAGGGCCCGGGTCCTCGATATCGACCTTCTCGAAGAGGGCGGCGCGCTCGCGGGCGGGGACGTCCATGAACGCGCCGGCGCGAAGGACCGAGGGAAGCCGGACCGGCCCGAACCGGACCCGGATGAGCCGGCTGACCCGCACCCCCTGGGACTCCCACAGGCGGTGGACCTCGCGGTTGCGGCCCTCCTCCAGCACCACCCGGTACCAGCGGTTGGCCCCCTCCCCGCCCTCCGCCTCGACGCTCAGGAAGCGGGCCGGGCCGTCGTCGAGGTCGACGCCGCGCTGCAAGCGCCGGAGCATCTCGTCGTCCACCTGCCCGAGCACCCGGACCGCGTACTCGCGCTCCAGCCGGTAGCGCGGGTGCATGAGCCGGTGGACCAGCTCCCCGTGCGTGGCGAAGAGCATGAGGCCCGAGGTGTTGAGGTCGAGCCGCCCGACCGAGACCCAGCGCTCGGAGCGAAGGCGGGGCAGGCGCTCGAAGACCGTCCGCCGGCCCTCGGGGTCGCGGCGGGTCGTCACCTCGCCGGGCGGCTTGTGGTAGAGGAGGAGCCGGCACGTCTCGGCGGGCGGGAGGAAGACCCGGCGGCCGTCGATCCGGACCCGGTCACCGGCGCGGACCCGGGCGCCGGCCCCGGCCACCCGCCCGTTGATCCGCACCCGGCCCTCCGCCACCCACTGGTCCACGGCCCGCCGGGAGCCCACCCCGGCCGCGGCGAGGCGCTTGTGGACGCGCTCGGCGGAGTCGTCCTCGACCGGACCCGCTTCGGCGGGAGGCGGCCGGCCCTCCCGTCGGGGCGGCTTCGCCCCGGCCCGCCGGCCGAGGCCCTTCCCGGCCGCGCCCGAGCGCCTTCCGGCCGGCGCCCCGCGGCGTTCTCCCCCTGCGTGACGCGCCGGGCGGCCCGCGCGGGGCAGGGACGGCCGCTTCCCGGAAGGCCCCGCCCTCCGGTCTCCCCGGTCCTCCTGGGACGGGGACTCGCGGCGATCGTCCGCCGGCCGCCCCCGGGGCGGGGGCCGCCCTCGCTTCTGGCCGCCGCCGCCTCGGACCGGACCGCTCCGGGACCGGGTGCGGCCGTCGTCCGAACCCGCCCGGGCCGGCCCGTGCTTCGAGGTCCCCCGCGAAGACGCCGGCGCGAAGGCCGGCTTCGACCCCGCTGGCGGACCGGCGGCGCCTTCCCGCCGCGAGGACGAACCCCGCCCCGGCCGCGCCCGGCCGCGGCCCGTCTCTCCGGACGGCCTTCCCGGCGTCTTCCCGCGCCGGTCCTCCCGTACGGGACCGCGCCGCCCCCGGCCGTTGCCCGCCTCGCCAAGCGCCCTTCCCGGCTTCTCCCGGTACGGGTCTTGCCGCGCCGCGGGGCCGGGGCTTCCGGCGGAGCGCTCCCCGGACGAGCGCTCCCCTGGCGAAGGGGACGGATCGTCGGATGCGGCCCTCCGCCGGCGCGGCGGTCCCCCGGTAGAGGCGGCCTCGGGCCGGCGATTCCCGGCCCGGCGCGGCGCGCGGCCGGGCGGTCCCCGCCGGGGACCCGGCCCGCCGCCGCTCCCCGGCCGCCGAGGGCCGCCCCCCCGGCTCCGGCCCTTATCCTTCGCCGCCATCCGACCCGTCTGCCGGGCGATCCCGTTCGGCCGGACCCGGGCGGGCGGCCTCCCCCCGCTCCATGCGGCCCGCGGCGTCGGCGAGCGCGAGGCTCCCGTCTCCGGAGCCGTTCCCGGCCCCGCGGCGGTCTCCGGCCGGGAAGAGATCGGTCGTCGGCACGTCCCGTATCCGGTCGAGGGGCGGCAGGTCCTCGGTGCTTCGGAGCCCGAAGTCGTCAAGGAACTTCCGGGTGACGCCGTAGAGCGCGGGCCGGCCCGGGACGTCGCGATGGGCGAGCACCCGGACCCACTCGCGTTCGTGGAGGGTCCGCATGATCGAGGCGCTCACCCCGACCCCGCGCACGTCCTCGATCTCGCCCCGCGTGATCGGCTGGCGGTAGGCGATGAGCGCGAGGGTCTCGAGTAGCGCCCGGGAGTAGCGGGCCGGCCGCTCCCCGAGGAACCGGGCGACCCACCGCGCGTACTCTTCCCGCACCTGGTAGCGGAACCCGGTCGCCACCTCGCGCAGCTCGACCCCCCGGCCCTCGCAGTCCGCGGCGAGCTCTCCGACCACCCGCCGCACCGCATCGCCCAGCTCCTGCGCGCTCAGGCCGCTCTCAGTTCCGGCTAGGGCCACGAGCTCGTCGATCGCGACCGGCCCTTCGGCCGCGAGCAGCACGACCTCCGCGACGGGCCGGAACTGGTCCTCGAAACGATCGCTCACGGCCGGCCCTCGAGGACCTGGCGGCGGACGTGGATCGGGGCGAACGGCCCGGTCTGCACGAGGTCGATCAGCCGCCCGCGCCACAGCTCGAGGATCGCGAGCAGGGACACCACCACCCCCGCCCGCCCCTCCTCCGGGGCGAACAGCGACGTGAACTCGACGCTCCCGGCCCCTTCCGGGGCGAGCCGGCCCAGCACCTGGGCCATGCGGTCGCGCACCGAGAGCGCCTCGCGCGCGACGTGATGGGACGCGAACATCGCGGCGCGGGACGTCACGTCGGCGAGCGCCGCCGCCAGGTCCTCGACCGAGACGCGGGGCGGCGGACGCCACGGCTCGATCGCGCTCGCGTCCACCCCGGCGACGAAGAAGTCGCGGCCCTCGCGGGCGAGGCCGTCGAGCCTTTCGGCCGCCCGCCGGAAGCGCTCGTACTCCTGCAGCCGGCGCACGAGGTCGGCCCGCGGGTCCGCCTCCTCGTCTTCTTCCGCCGCGGCCGGGCGGGGCAGCAGGAGGCGCGACTTGATCTCCGCCAGGGTCGCGGCCATCACCAGGTACTCGCCGGCCAGCTCCAGGCGCAGCTCGCGCATCAGGTCCACGTACTCGACGTACTGGCGGGTGACCTCCGCGATGGGGATGTCCAGGACGTCGAGGTTCTGGCGGCGGATGAGGTAGAGGAGGAGGTCGAGCGGCCCCTCGAACGCCTCGATGAACACCTCGAGCGCGTCGGGCGGGATGTAGAGGTCCCGCGGGACCTCGGTGACCGCCGCGCCGTACACGAACGCGAACGGCATCTCCTGCTGCGTGGGAGTCGAACGGTTCACGATGTCCGGATCCGGGGCCGCCGGCATGGCTTCGGCCTCGCGGCTCCGCCCCCTACCGGTGGTCGAAGCCCATCGCCCGGCGCACCTCTTCCATGGTCTCGCCGGCCGTCTCCCGGGCTTCTTCGCAGCCTTCCTGGAGGATCGACCGCACCACGTCGGGGTCCGCCGCGTACTCCAGCGCCCGCCGGCGGATGGGCTCGAGCTCCGCGAGCACCGCGTCGATGAGGGGCTGCTTGCAGTCGAGGCAACCGATCCCCGCGCTCCGGCACCCCTCCTGCACCCACTCGCGGCGCGCATCGTCGGAGTAGATGAGGTGCAGCTTCCAGACCGGGCACTTCTCGGGGTCGCCGGGGTCGGTCCTTCGCACCCGCGCCGGGTCGGTCGGCATCCGGCGCAGCTTTGCCGTGACCCGGTCGGGGTCCTCGCGCAGCTCGATGGTGTTTCCGTAGGACTTCGACATCTTCTGGCCGTCGACCCCCGGCAGGCGCGACGCGGGCGTAAGCAGGACCTGCGGCTCGGGGAGGATGGCCCGCCCGCCCCCGTCCAGGTTGCCCATCAGCCGCTCCCGGTCGCCGATGGAGACGTTCTGCTGCGACTCGAGGAGGGCGCGGGCGGTCGCGAGGGCCTCCTCGTCGCCCTGCTCCTGGT
This sequence comes from Gammaproteobacteria bacterium, assembly GCA_965243335.1. Lineage (GTDB taxonomy): Bacteria > Pseudomonadota > Gammaproteobacteria > HK1 > HK1 > JAJDXW01. The sequence continues at coordinate 5,218,913 of OZ251545.1, read as the reverse complement.
AGCGGCGGCGGAGGTCCCGGTACAGGCGGGCGTTGCGCCTTCCCATCTTGCGGGTGGCGGCCTCGACCCGTTCCTCGAAGTCGGGCTCGCGCCCGAAGATGAAGTTGAAGCGCCGGGCGATCTCCCGCGTGACCTCGACGTGGGCGGCCTGGTCCTCCCCCACCGGAACGAGCCCCGCCCGGTAGACGAGGATGTCCGCGCTCTGGAGCACCGGGTAGCCGAGGAAGCCGTAGGTGTCGAGGTCGCGCTCGGCCAGCCGCTCCTTCTGGTCCTTGTAGCTCGGCACCCGTTCGAGCCAGCCGAGGGGGGTGACCATGGACAGCAGCAGGTGCAGCTCGGCGTGCTCGGGGATGCGGGACTGGATGAACAGGCGCGCGTCGGCGGGGTCGATCCCGCACGCGAGCCAGTCGATCACCATGTCCAGCACCGTCTCCGAGATGATCTCGCGGTCGTCGTAGTGGGTGGTCAGGGCGTGCCAGTCGGCCACGAAGAAATAGCATTCGTACTCGTGCTGGAGCTTGGTCCAGTTCATGAGCACGCCCCGGTAGTGGCCGAGGTGGAGCCGTCCGGTGGGCCGCATGCCCGAGAGGACGCGCTGCTGGTGTCGGGGGACGGTAGCCAAGGTCGGAATACCGGGAGAAGACGCGAACGAGTGTACCGTATGATCCGCGGCCATGAAGAAGCTGCTGTTCGATTTCTTCCCCGTCATCCTGTTCTTCGTCGCCTTCCGGCTCGAGGACGACCCGAAGCGCGGGATCATGGTCGCGACGGCGGTGGTCATCGCCGCCACCCTGGTGCAGGTCGGCTGGATGCGGCTTCGCCACGGCCGCGTCGAGAAGCTGCACCTCGTGACCCTGGTGCTGGTGGTCGGGCTCGGCGGGCTCACCCTCGCCCTCGACGACGAGCGCTTCATCAAGTGGAAGCCCACCCTCGTCAACTGGGCGTTCGCCCTCGTGTTCCTCGGCAGCCGGTACGTCGGCTCGCGGCCCATCGTGCGGCGCCTGATGGAGTCGAGGGTGACCCTGCCCGACGCCGCCTGGGACCGGCTCAACCTCGGATGGACGGGGTTCTTCGTCTTCCTCGGCGCGGCCAACCTGTACGTCGCGCACCACTACAGCACCGAGGTCTGGGTGGACTTCAAGCTGTTCGGGATCCTCGCCCTGACGGTCGTCTTCATCGTCGGACAGACCGTATGGCTGATGCGCCAGGTCCACCGCGGCCATGCCGACGTCGACGCTTGAGCTCGCCCGCGAGCTCGTCCGCCGCCCTTCGGTCACCCCCGACGACGCGGGCTGCCAGGACCTGATCGCCGAGCGCCTGCGCCCGCTCGGGTTCCGGGTCCGCCCGATGCCGTTCGGGGCGGTCCGCAACCTGTGGGCGCGGCGCGGGACCGGGCCGCCCCTCCTCGTGTTCCTCGGCCACACCGACGTGGTGCCCCCCGGCCCGGCGGACGCCTGGGCGACGCCCCCCTTCGACCCCGTCGTGCGGGACGGCTTCCTCCACGGGCGCGGGGCGGCGGACATGAAGGGGAGCCTGGCCGCGATGGTCACCGCCTGCGAGCGGTTCACCGCGCGGTACGCGGCGCCGCGGGGGTCGATCGCGTTCCTGGTGACGAGCGACGAGGAGGGGCCGGCCGAGGACGGGGTCCGCCGGGTGGTCGGGCAGCTCGCCGACCCCATCGACTGGTGCGTGGTCGGCGAGCCGTCGAGCGGCGAACGGGTCGGCGACACGATCAAGCACGGGCGGCGCGGCTCGCTCAACGGCCGGCTCACCGTGCGCGGGGTCCAGGGGCACGTCGCCTATCCGGAGCGGACGGTGAACCCCATCCACGGCGCCTGCGCCGCGCTCGCGGAGCTCGTGGAGATCGAGTGGGACGAGGGAAGCGCCGACTTTCCCGCGACCCGCCTCCAGGTGTCCAACCTCGAGGCCGGGACGGGCGCGGTCAACGTGACCCCCGCCTCGCTCGAAGCCCGCTTCAACCTTCGCTATTCACCGGCCCTGACCCATACGGAGATCATGGCGCGGGCGGAGTCCGTGCTCGGATCCGTGCTCGACCGGGGCGCGCTCCGGTGGGAGGTCGAATGGAAACACTCCGCCGCGCCCTTCCTGACCCGGGGCGGGCGGCTCGTGGACGCCGTGCGGTCGGCGGTCCGGGAGGCGGCGGGGATCGACCGGCGCTCTCGACGGCGGGGGGGACCTCGGACGGCCGCTTCATCGCGCCCACCGGGGCGGAGGTGGTCGAGCTGGGGCCGGTCAACGCCACCATCCACCAGGTGGACGAGCGGGTGTCGTGCGCCGACCTCGACCGGCTGAGCCGGATGTACGAGGGAATCCTGGAGCGGCTCCTCGGCCCGGAGAGCGGGGCGCGCCTTGAGACCGCCGCCTCTCCGGGGGAGGCCGCGGCGGAGCCCGCCGTCAGCCCGCCGCGAACGCCCGGAACGCGCGCTCCATCCGCGCGGCCGCCTCGCTCACGTCCGCGTCGTCGATGTTGAGCGGGGGGAGGAGGCGCAGCACGCTCGGGCCGGCCACCAGCACGACCACGCCCTCGTCCGCGCAGGCGTCCACCAGCGCCCCGGCCTTGCCCTCGTGGGCCTCCGCCAGCTCCGCCCCGATGATGAGGCCCTTGCCGCGCACGTCCCGGAACAGCCCGAGATCGGCGTTGATCCGGTTCAGGAAGAGGCGGAACGCGTCGCCCTGCCGGACGACGTTCGCGAGCAGGTCCGCGCTCCCCGCGAGCCGCACCGCGACCCGCGCGGCGGCGGCGGCCACCGGGTTCCCGCCGAACGTCGAGCCGTGCGTGCCGACGGTGAGCGCCCCCGCCGCGCGCGCGCCGACCAGCACCGCCCCCATGGGGAGCCCCCCCGCGAGCGCCTTCGCCATGGTCACCACGTCCGGCTCGATCCCGGGCTCCCATTCGTGGGCGAAGAGCTTCCCGGTCCGGCCCATCCCGGACTGGATCTCGTCGAGCACCAGCAGGGCTTCGTGCCGGCGGCAGAGGTCCTGGACGTGGCGGAGGAAGCCCTGCCGCGCGGGGGTCACCCCCCCTTCGCCCTGCACCGGCTCCAGCATCACCGCGCAGGTGCGATCGGAGACCGCAGCCTCGAGGGCCTCGGGGTCGTTGAACGGGCAATAGGCGAAACCGCCCGGCAGCGGCTCGAACCCCTCGTGGTACTTCGGCTGTGCGGTCGCCGTCACGGTCGCGAGGGTGCGGCCGTGGAACGAGCCCTCGAACGTGATGATCTCGCGCTCCTCCGGCCCCCGGCCCGCTTCGCTCGCACGCCGGCGCACGATCTTGATCGCCGCCTCGTTGGCCTCCGCCCCGGAGTTGCAGAAGAACACCCGCTCCGCGAACGTCGCGTCCACCAGCTCCTCCGCGAGCCGCACGGTGGACTCGACGTAGTAGAGGTTGCTCGCGTGCATCAGCCGGCCGGCCTGGGCGGTCACCGCCTCGATCAGCTCCGGGCGCCCGTGGCCGAACGAGTTCACGCTGATCCCGGTGCCGAGATCGATGTACTCGCGCCCGTCGACGTCCCAGAGCCGGGACCCTTCGCCGCGGTCGAACACCACCGGCTTGGGGGCGTAGTTGGGCACGTAGGTCCGTACCCCGGCCGCGACTAGGGCGTCGGTGGATTTCTCGGCAGCCATGTCTGTCCTCTGTCGTTCCCGTGCGGGGCCGAAGGGTCGCGGGAACCCCGCCGCCCGCGGCCGCCATTGCATCACAGTTGCCCCGTCCGAACCAAGTGCATCGGGGCGGATCAGGGCGGATCGGAGACGAGTGGCGGGCGGCCCGGGGCCGGACCGCCGGCGCCTCGAAGCCGCCCTCCGGCCCGCCGCCCGCCTCCGGCCGGCGACCGCGGGCCGACGCCGCGGGGCGAACCTCTCGCGCAAACGCGAGGTTGCGCTAGAATCGGGCGTCATGGCGAACACACCGGACCCGATCGGCGCCCCGGGCGGGGTGCTCGAGATCGAAGAGTCGGAGCCCAAGGTCGAGGAGCCGCCGCGGTACAAGGTGGTGCTGCTCAACGACGATTACACTCCGATGGAGTTCGTGGTGGGGGTGCTGGAGCAGTTCTTCGGCATGGGCCGGGAACAGGCCGTCAGGGTGATGCTGCACGTCCATACCCGGGGCAAGGGCGTCTGCGGGACCTACTCGCGCGAGATCGCGGAGACCAAGGTGAGCAGGGTGAACCAGTACTCCCGCGAGCACCAGCACCCCCTGCTGTGCACCATGGAGCACGCCTGACGCGCCGGGCCTGGGCCTGGTGTCCATCACAAGCTCCGAGGAGCCTCCAGATGCTTGGCAAAGCGCTCGAAGCGACCCTGAACGACGCGTTCCGCTCGGCGCGCGAGCAACGCCACGAGTTCATGACGGTGGAGCACCTGCTGCTGGCCCTGCTCTCGAACCGCGAAGCCCTCGAGGTGCTCCGCGCGTGCGGAGCGGACGTGAAGCAGCTCGAGGGCGAGCTGCGCCGGCATCTGGCGGAGACGGTTCCGGCCCTCGCTCCCGGGGACGAGCGGGAGACCCAGCCCACCCTCGGCTTCCAGCGCGTCCTGCAGCGGTCGCTGTTCCACGTCCAGTCCTCCGGGAAGAAGCAGGTGACGGGCGCGAACGTCCTCGTCGCCCTGTTCGGGGAGCGCGAGGCCCACGCCGCCTACCTGCTGAACCGCCAGAGCGTCACCCGCCTCGACGTGGTGAACTACATCTCCCACGGGATATCGAAGGTCTCCGACACCGGGGAGGGCGCTCCCCGTCCGGCGGGAGGGGAGGAGGAGAAGGCGGCCGAGCCGGCGGGGAAGTCGCCCCTCGACGCCTTTGCCGTCAACCTCAACCGGCAGGCCGAGGAGGGGCGCACCGACCCCCTCATCGGCCGCCGCCCGGAGGTCGAGCGCACGATCCAGATCCTCTGCCGCCGGCGCAAGAACAACCCGCTGTTCGTGGGCGACGCGGGGGTCGGCAAGACCGCGATCGCGGAGGGGCTCGCCAAGATGATCGTCGACGGCGAGGTCCCGGAGATCATGGAGGACGCCACCATCTACACCCTCGACCTCGGCGCCCTCCTCGCCGGCACGAAGTACCGGGGGGACTTCGAGAAGCGCCTGAAGGGCCTCCTCGCCCAGCTCGGCAAGAAGCCGAAGTCGATCCTGTTCATCGACGAGATCCACACCATCATCGGGGCCGGGGCCGCGTCGGGCGGGGTCATGGACGCCTCCAACCTCATCAAGCCGATGCTCTCGTCCGGGGAGCTGCGCTGCATCGGCTCGACCACCTACTCCGAGTACCGGGGCATCTTCGACAAGGACCGGGCGCTCTCGCGCCGGTTCCAGATGATCGAGGTCAAGGAGCCGACCCTCGAGGAGACCGGCCGCATCCTCCAGGGGCTCAAGTCCCAGTTCGAGCAGCACCACCAGGTGCGGTTCACCCGCCAGGCCCTCGAGGCGGCGGTGAGCCTCGCCGACCGCTACATCAACGACCGGCTGCTTCCCGACAAGGCCATCGACGTCATCGACGAGGCCGGCGCCTCGCAGCGCCTGCTCCCGCCGTCGCGGCGGAAGAAGACGATCGGGGTCGGGGACGTGGAGGCGGTGGTCGCGAAGATCGCGCGGATCCCGCCCCGCTCGGTCTCGCGAACGGATCGGGAGGTCATGCGCAGCCTCGACCGCGATCTCAAGCTGCTCGTGTTCGGCCAGGACCGGGCGATCGAGACCCTCGTGTCGGCGGTGCGGACGGCGCGTTCGGGGCTGCGCGACCCGGACCGTCCGGTCGGCTCCTTCCTGCTCGCGGGGCCGACCGGGGTGGGCAAGACCGAGGTCACGCGCCAGCTCGCGATCCTGCTCGGCGTGGAGCTGGTGCGCTTCGACATGTCCGAGTACATGGAGCGGCACACGGTCTCGCGCCTCATCGGAGCGCCGCCGGGGTACGTGGGGTTCGACCAGGGGGGGCTGCTCACCGAGGCGATCAACAAGCACCCCCACTCGGTGCTTCTCCTCGACGAGATCGAGAAGGCGCACCCGGACGTGTTCAACATCCTCCTCCAGGTCATGGACCACGGGACCCTGACCGACAACAACGGGCGCAAGGCCGACTTCCGCAACGTCGCGGTGGTGATGACGACCAACGCGGGGGCCGAGCAGCGCCACCGGCGGTCGATGGGGTTCACGACCCAGGACCACTCCCCCGACGCGATGGAGGCGATCGCCAAGACGTTCTCCCCCGAGTTCCGCAACCGCCTCGACGCGATCGTCGAGTTCGGCCAGCTCGACCGGAGCGTCATCGGCCGGATCGTCGACAAGTTCATCTTCGAGCTCGAGAGCCAGCTAGAGGAGAAACGGGTCACCGTGGAGCTCGACCCCGCCGCGCGGGAGTGGCTCGCCGAGCACGGGTTCGACCCCGAGATGGGGGCCCGTCCGATGGCCCGCGTCATCCAGGAACACATCAAGCGCCCGCTCGCCGACGAGCTGCTGTTCGGACGGCTGGCCGACGGCGGGCACGTGGTCATACAGTGCGGAGCGGAAGGCATCACGCTCGACTGTCGGCCCGCCTCTTCCGGCAAGCCTCCCGATCGAACGAGGCGCACGGAAGACCGGCCGGCGGACGTGACGAAGTAGCCCTCCGGTGCGGCGAACGTACTTCCCGTACTGCCTCGCACTCTGCCTCGGGGCCGCCGGGCTTGTCGGCGAGGTCCGGGCGTCCGTACCGGCGCATCCGGGCGGGATCGTCGCGCTCACGCGCCTCGGCGACCACCTGCCCCCCGCGGCGGCGGCCGACCGGGGCGCGGCCCGGGCCTTCCTCGACGAACGGATCGCCCCCCATTTCGACTTCGACGTGATGGCCCGCCGGACGGCCGGCCCGTTCTACCGCCGGTTCACTCCGACCGAACGCGAAGCGTTCACGGCCCGGCTCCGCGCCCTGTTCATCGACGCTCTGGCCGCAAACCTGACCTCGCCGGGGGCGCCGGCCCCGCCTCGCGTCGACGTCTATCCGACCCGTTTCCTGCGATGGGGAGACGAGGCGTCGGTGCTCGCCCGGGTGACGAGCTCTCCATCGGCTCCGATCTGGATGACCTTTCGCTTCCACCGGACCCCCGGCGGCTGGAAGGCGTTCGATGCGGCCGCCAACGGATTCAGCGCCGTATCCCACTTCAGAGCCTACTTCGCCGCCCTCGCGCGCCGCTACGGCCCGGAGGCCCTCCATCAGCGGCCGTCCGGCCGCTGACCGACCGCAAACAAACCAAGGGGAAAGAAGGAAATGAAGAAGTCCGATATCTCGTCGCACGTAGCCGGCCAGGGCTCCTTGTCCAAGGCCGACGCGGACAGCGCGGTGAACGCCGTCTTCTCCGCCATCAGCGACGCCCTCGCGAGGGAGGAGACCGTCACCATCGCGGGGTTCGGCACCTTTTCGACCAAGCGGCGCCCCGCCCGCCAAGGACGGAACCCCCGCACCGGCGAGAGCATCACCATCGCCGCCTCGAAGGTCCCTTCCTTCAAGGCCGGCAAGACCCTGCGCGACGCGGTGAGCTAGCCCTCGGCCGGCGCCGCGGCGCGGGCGAACCCGCCTCCGTCGCGGCGCACGGCCTCCACCGCGTCGCTGAACCCGCCGGCGTCGTTCGGCGCGACGACCCGGAACCGCTCGCGCAGGTCGGCGGCGGCGTTGCCGACGACGAACGCGTTGGCGCTCCAAGCGAGCAGGTCGCTGTCGTTGTAGTCGTTGCCGACCGCGGCGCTCCGCTCCGCGTCGAGACGGTGGCGTTCGGCCAGCCAGGCCACCGCGGCCGCCTTGCCCACGCCGGGCGGGCGCACTTCCGCCCAGAGGGAACGGCCGTCGAGCGGCGAAGTGCTCCGCACCACCGCGAACCCGGAGAGCGCGGCGCGAAGCCGCTCGAACAGCGCGGTCTCGCCGGGCAGCAGGATGGCGACGAACTGGCACGCTTCCCGCACGCTGTCGGCCGCCCCTGTCCTCGACCATTCCGCCCCGTTCCCTTCCGGCCAGGGGGTCGCGAACTCGCCGTATCGACCGATGCGCCGCTCGAAGTCCGGGTTCTCCGGGCGGGCGCGCACGAAGCGGAACCGGTGGTCGTCCGGGACCGGGGAGTGGGCCATGAAGTCGACCTCGAAGCGGGTGAGCACCTCCGCCACCCGCCGCGCGCCGCCGGCCTCGAACCGGTGGGCGTGGAGGAGCCGGCCGGACCTCCAGTCGATGATCCCGGCCCCGCTCGACGCTGCCAGGTAGTCGATGGGGAACTCCCGGTCGAGCACCCGCTTCGCCGCGTGCAGGGAACGCCCCGTCGCCACCACCCGGACCACCCCGGCCCGGCCAAGCTCGTGCAAGGCCGCGGCGTCGCGCGCCCCCAGGGTATGGTCCGGCCCGAGCAGGGTGCCGTCGAGGTCGGTCGCAACGAGCCCGACCGGCGGCGGCGTGGCCGCGTCCGCAGGCCCTTCCGGGCGATGTCCCATAGGCCGTGCACTCGGTCCGAGAGAGGCGGCGGCTCCTTCAGGACAGGGGGGAAGAACCAAACGAAGGAGAAGCCGACATGGTGAAGCATGGCAGTCGCGGACATGGAAGCCAAGCCCCGGTCGGGAAGTCGGTCGCGGCTCGAGCGCCGTTGCCGTCGATGGGGGTCTGAGGCGACTGCCCGCGGGCTCTGGACCCGGCGCCCGAAGCGATGCGCGCGCGGATCAGAGGTCCCGAACCACCCACGGAGCAGCCCCCCGCCCTCGGAACCCAAGAAGAATCTGTCCTTACCGGCTCTCGCCCATCACCACACGGGCGAAAGCCATCGAGGGTCCGCCGGATCGGGGGAAGTCCACTCCGGGTCCAACGGCGGACGGGACATCCCCTCGGTTTGGCCTTCGGCGAGCTTGCAGCGGGGCTGGAAATATGCAGCCGACAGGTCTAAAGTACCTCGAGTCTGCGGTCTGGTAACGACGACAGGAGGACAGATCCAGTGCGCGCCTTCGATTTGCCACCCGAGGTCGTCATCGCGCCACGTACGGACGCCATCTACAACTGTCACGCCTACCTCACCAAGGTGCCGGTGGCGGCCATACGTCCCTTCATCGATGCGTTCTCCGCTCCCGGAGAGATGATCGTGGATTCCTTCGCCGGTTCAGGCATGACCGGACTGGCCGCCCTGCTAGCCGGGCGCAAGGCTGTTCTCAGTGATATTTCCGTCCTCGGGCAGCACATCGCGCAAGGTTATCTGGTCGAAGTCCCACCGTCCGAATTTCGCGAAGCTGCCGCTTCGGTGATGAAAGTCGCGCGCGCCGCCTTGGGTGATCTGTACAAGACGCGCCGCGCGCGCGACGGCGCAATACGGGAATTGACCCGTACGGTCTGGTCCTTCACCTACCGATGTCCTGCCTGCGGCAGGAAAATTGTCTACTATGAACACCTTTCACCTCGTGGCGCACCTCCGGGGCAATGTCCGGATTGCGGCGGTCCATTCGCGCGCCGGACTTGGCCCCGCGGCGATGACGTGCCTGTCGAGGTGGTTGTAGGCGACGAGAACGGAAGGCTCGTTCCGCAACGTGTTTCGGACTTCGATCGGGAGATGATCGAGGCCGCTGCCGCCGATCCTCGTAACCAGGAGGTTCCCTCGCTCCACATCGGCAAGCATCGCGAGATGTACGGTCGCTCGGCTCTTGGAAAGGCGGGGCTCACCGAAACGGCCCGATTCTTTTCTTCACGGAATGCGGTAGCTCTGCTTGAATTGTGGCGCGCCGTCAGCGCATGGGAGGATGCGGATTCGAGGCGCAAGCTGAGCTTCGTCTTTACCGCGATCCTGCCGCGGGCTTCGCGGCGCTATCAGTGGAGCGCCAAGCGCCCGCTGAACGCCCAGAACCAGACCTATTACATCGCCCCAATCCACTATGAGTGGAACGTGTTCGAGCTTTTCGGCCGCAAAGTGGAGGCCGCACTGCGCGCCGACCGGGAGCTGTTCGGCAAGGGCGGGACACCGCTCTTCCGACGGGCGAAAGCGCAGGATGTCTCGTATGAGCTGGCGTCAGCGAACCGGCTCTCGCACCTGAAGGATGCGTCCGTGGACTACGTGTTCACTGACCCGCCTTTCGGAAGCAATGTCTTTTACAGCGACATGAGCCTGTTTCATGAGGCCTGGCTCGGGCGCACCACGGATGACGAGAGCGAGGCCGTCCTTCACACTACGGGCGTCCGCAAGACAGGCGCCGCCGAACGCTATGGGGAGATCCTGCGCGGCGCATTCGCCGAAGCGTTCCGGGTCCTCAGACCGGGCCGCTACATGTCGGTGGTGTTCGGCAACAGTAATGGGAACATATGGGGCCTGGTGCAGCGCGCTCTGCGCGACGCCGGATTCAAGGCCGCGCCCGTTCACGTCGCCATCCTCGACAAGGGGCAACGTTCGGTGAAGGGTCTCAATTCCGGGTCGGAGCGGATCGTCACCGTCGATCTGATTCTCACGGTTCAAAAGCCCGCGCGCGCCGAGTCGGCCGATAACGCCCGGCCGCTTTCGAACGGTGATACGGCGGCGCTGGTCCATGAAGCGGTGACCGATTTGCCCGTCAGTCGCACCCGAAGCCCGAGCTACGTCTACGCCCACATCCTGACCAGGGCGATCCGGAAGCACCTGGTTCTTGACGATCTCCATCTCGGCGACGTGCTGGCGGCACTCCGTCAGGCAGGGTACGCGGTCGATCGCGAGACCGGAGCATTGTGCTCCGCTTCGGAGGCGGAGGCAGCGTGATTGCCTGCGGCGACGGCAGCGCAGGCGATCATGGGCTGCGGAACCCTCATTCGCAGGAAGCGTGGGCGCACAGGGCCGCCTTCGGCATGGACCCGGGAGACTTGCTCCGGCCGATGGAAGGCATGAGGAGAGGCTGATGGGGTTCAAGGTTGACGCCAGCTTCTTGCGATTTCTTACGATGGGCGCTCTCGGCGTGCGCCGTGTTGCCTCCGAATTGAAAGCGCGGGGGTTCGATCCGATCGAGCTCGAACGTTACTGTTCATCGAACAAGATATGGACAACCAAGATCAAACGCCTGCGCCTCCCGGACCTGCTCTGCGTGCGGACGGGCCTGCGGATCGAGGTCCGTGCCAAAAGCAACTTGATGATCAGGATGAGCGATGCTCCGAACAATCCGGAGCGGAGATGGGATGCGGGCTTGCGTGACGAGGACGTCGTTGCACTGATTGCCTGCTCGGAAGGTCCCGAAAGCCCCGTTCCGGCAGACGGCGCAGTGTATTTTTCGGTGCGGGCGCTACGCGCATCGGAGCCGTATTCAAAGCTCGGACCGCCAAAGTCCGCCTCGGAAGGAGCCGAACGTGACCGCACGTGGCCATCCACGGTTCCGAAGCGGCCCGGCCTTGTGCTATCCGTCGATGAAGACAGGGTTGTCGTAATGATGGAGGGTGACGGTCGGCCGCCACGTCGGCAGACATACGGGCTGGGAGACAAGCGCGCCTACGCGGCGCCGGGCGAACGGTTCGAAGCAAACGTGACCATACTTGCCGGCGTCCCCGAGTCGCTGGCGGACGTGAACCGGCATCTGGCCGACCGCTACGATCCACTCGGCGACATCGCCGCAAAACATCCGATGGATCGATATGCTGCGGTAAAGGCGTTACGCTTCCGTGCTGACCTCCGCCAGGCGGCTGTTCCGGCTCTCGAGAATACCCTTGACGCCGAACCGGAAATCCGCGTAGCGCTCGAAGCCGCTGGCGCCGCCGCCGCACTCGGCTCGAGTGCGGGCGAAGACCGGATCGCATCGGTGCTATGGGCCGAAGGAGGCGACTCCGAAATGAGCATGGAGGCTATTCTGATTCTCACGGAGCTGAAGACTGTATTCGCCCGAGAACAGCTTCGCCACGTCGCGATGAATGCAGAGCTTCATGGGAATGAGCGGCGGCAAGCCGCGATCTGGGGCCTCGGCAAGGTCGGGTTGAAATCATACGGGGATCTCCTGCCATTTATTGGAGATAATGATGAGAACGCTGCCTATCATGCGATCGCCGCCTTCGGGCCGGATACGCCAAAGCCCGTCATTGAGGCACTCACGGACATCTTGATGAACGGCAATGCGCGCCGCGCGGCGGCGGCATCCGAAGCCTTGGGCGTAATCGACGGCACGACTGCGCTCGAATCATTGATCGCTGCCGCGAATGCGGGCGGGCAGCGCGGCAGCTGGGCACTCGCCACGATCGGCCGCCTTTCCCCGGACATGGTGCGGGCAGAGTTGGCGGGTACGCCCCTGTTGGAACGGATCGAGCCGATGCTTCTCGTCGCGCGGGGAGCGAGCTGGCTGACCAATGAGGAAGCATCTGCCGATATTGCTTTCCTGCTGAAGCAAGTGCTATAAGGAAACCTGATTACTTACGAAGCTCAGGCGAATAGTATTTTTCAGCCCGTCATTCCCCGTCATCCCCGCGAAAGCGGAGAGAAAGCGGGAATCCACTTCAGTCATCGATCGAAACCCTCTGGATTCCCGCTTTCGCGGGAATGACGGGTTTTCGCGGGGCCTGTTCCCGGGTTTCCAGCGACCCGAGATCGCAAGCTGAGCTTTGTGTGTAATCGGGCAGGGATAAGATGACGCAGGAAATCCGAAACCTCGAATCTCAAAGAAGCGGGGCGGGCACGTCAGGCGCCGCCCCTTCGCCAGCGGTGGTAGTGCTCCAGCCATGCGAGCACCCGCTCCGGGGCGTGCTCGCGGCGCCAGCTCCCGGCCGCGAAGCGGGCGCCTTCGGCCATGGTCGGATAGACGTGGATCGTGCCGAGCAGCTTCTTCAGGCCGAGCCCGTGGCGCATCGCGAGCACGAACTCCATGAGGAGGTCCCCGGCGTGCTCGCCGGCGATGGCGGCCCCGAGGATCCGGTCCCGGCCCGGCGGGGTCAGCACCTTGATCATGCCGTGCGCCTCGGAGTCGGCGATGGCCCGGTCGAGGTCGTCGAAGCCGTAGCGGGTGACCTCGAACGGAACCCCCCGGGCCGACGCCTCGGTCTCGTTGAGCCCTACCCGCGCGACCTCGGGGTCGGTGAACGTCGCCCACGGCACCACCGAATAATCGGCGCGGAACCGCCGGAACCCGCCGAACAGCGCGTTCACCACCGCGTACCAGGCCTGGTGCGAGGCGGTGTGGGTGAACTGGTAGGGGCCGGCCACGTCGCCGCACGCGAAGACGTTGGGATAGCGGGTCGCGAGGAAGTCGTCGGTCTCGACCACCCCGCCCGGCCCGATCCCGATGCCGAGCTCCTCGAGGCCGTACCCCCTGGTGCGCGGGGCCCGGCCCACCGCGAGGAGGACGTCGTCGAACTCGATCTCGCGCCGGCCTCCGTCCGGGGCCTCGCACGCGATCGTCTTGCGGCCGTCCTCCCGCCGGAATTCGACCGCCCGATGGCGGGTGAGCACCTCGACCCCATCGGCGCGGAGCCGTTCCGCGACCAGGTCGGAGAACTCGGGGTCCTCGCGGGGCAGCAGGCGGTCCTGGGTCTGGATCTGGAAGACCCGCGAGCCGAAGCGCGCGAAGCACTGCGCGAGCTCGCACCCGATCGGCCCGCCGCCCACCACGACGAGGCGGGCGGGAAGGCGGTCGAGGCTCCACACGGTCTCCGAGGTCAGGGCCCCCGACTCCTCCACGCCGGGGATCGGCGGTACGAAAGGCGCCGCCCCGGTCGCGATGACGACGTTGCGGGTGGTGATGGTCCGGTCGCCGACCCTCACCGCGAACGGGGACTCGATGAACGCCTCGCCGCGGACGCACTCGACCCCCAGCCCTTCGTACCGCTCGACCGAGTCGTGCGGGGCGATCCGCTCGACGTTCCGGCGCACCCGGGCCATGACCTCGCCGAAATCGAAGTCCGCGTCCGCCCGCCGGACCCCGAACTCGCCCGCGCGGGCCACGTGGGAGAGGAACTTCGCGGAGCGGATGAGGCTCTTCGACGGCACGCAGCCGGTGTTGAGGCAGTCTCCCCCCATCTCGCCGCGCTCGACGAGGGTCACCCTGGCCCGGACCGTCGTGCCGACGAGTGCGCTGACGAGGCCCGCGGAGCCGGCCCCGATCACCACGAGGTCGCGGTCGAAGCGCCGCGGGCGGCGGAAACCGCGGTAGACCCGCCGGGCGCGGAGCGCATCGACCGCCTTCTTCGCGGCGAGGGGGAAGAGGCCGAGGAGAAGGAAGGAGAGCCACAGCCCCGGGGAGAGGATCCCGGCGAGGCTCTCGATCTCCCCGAGCCGGGCGCCCGCGTTCACGTACACCAGGGTGCCGGGAAGCATCCCGGCCTGGCTCACGAGCGCGAACACGAGTACCCGCATGGACGTGAGGCCGAGCGCGAGGTTGATGAGGAAGAACGGGAACAGGGGAACGAGGCGGAGGGTGAAGAGGTAGAACGCCCCATCCTTGCGTACCCCTTCGTCGATCCGGTCGAGCGCTCCCTCGAAGCGGCGGCGGACCGCGTCGCGGGCGAGGTAGCGGGCGAGGAGGAAGGCGAGGGTCGCGCCGAGGGTGGAGGCGAAGGAGACGATGACCACGCCCCATCCGAGCCCGAAGACCGCCCCCGCGACGAGGGTCAGCACCGCCGCGCCCGGCAGGGAGAGCCCGGTGACCGCGACGTAGACCGCGAAGAACCCCGCGCCGACCCGCCACGGGTGGGCGGCGAACAGGTCGTGCAGGCGCGCGCGCTGCGACTGGAGGTAGCCGAGATCGAGATAGCGGCCGAGGTCGAGCGCAAAGAACGCGGCGACGAGCACCGCGATGACGGCGAGGAGGAGGAGCTTCCGCCGGTCCACGGCTCAGGCGGCGCCCGCCGCGGCGGGCCGGCTCACGTCCGGCGGCTCACGTCCGGGTCAGCAGCCGCATCAGCGACGACGTGTCCCAGCGCCCTCCCCCCATCGCCTGCACCTCGGCGTAGAACTGGTCGACCAGGGCGGTCAGCGGCAGACGCGCGCCGATCCGGTCCCCCTCGGCGAGACACATCCCGAGGTCCTTCCGCATCCAGTCCACCGCGAACCCGAACTCGAACTGGTTCTCGACCATCGTCGGCATGCGGTTCTGCATCTGCCAGGAGCCGGCTGCCCCCTGCGAGATCACGTCGAGCACCTTGCCGGGGTCGAGCCCGGCCCGGACCGCGAAGTTGGCCGCCTCGGAGAGGCCCTGGACCACCCCGGCAATGCAGATCTGGTTGACCATCTTGGTGAGCTGGCCGGCCCCGGCGGGGCCGATGAGCGAGCACACCCGCGCATAGCAGCCGACGACCCCGCGCACCCGCTCGAACGTCGGCTCGTCGCCCCCGACCATGACCGCGAGCGCGCCGTTCTCGGCGCCGGCCTGCCCGCCGGAGACCGGCGCGTCGAGGAACCCGAGGCCCCGCTCCCCGGCCGTGGCGTGCAGCTCGCGCGCGACCTGGGCCGAAGCGGTGGTGTGGTCCACGAAGACCGTGTCCGTGGCCATCCCGGCGAACGCCCCGTCGGGGCCGAGGACTACGGAACGGAGGTCGTCGTCGTTGCCGACGCAGGCGAACACGATCCCGGCGCCGCGGGCGGCTTCCGCCGGGGTGTCCGCGGCCCGGCCCGGATGCTTCGCGAGCCACGCCTCGGCGCGCGCGCCGGTCCGGTTGTAGACGGTGACGTCATGGCCGGCGGCCGCGAGATGCCCGGCCATGGGAAACCCCATGACCCCGAGCCCGATGAACGCCACCTTCCGGGATTCGTCGCCCATGACCCCCTCCGCAACCCGCGACCGGGCGGCACGATACCACAGCACCGCCCTCCCCCGACCGGAAGCCGGGGCCGCGGCTCCCGGCGCCGCGCACCGGCGCGGGCGGGCGCGCCTGTGGGTGTCCTGGGAACGCGGGCGTCTCGCCCGCACTTTCGTTCACGGGCGCTTCTCCCCCGGACCTTCAGGTCCACTGCGGGCGGGACGCCCGCGTCCGCAGAACACGCCGTTCCCAGGACACCGACATCCCCACGGACGCGCTCGAGAGAGGTGTGCTTGGCGAAAGTCCCCACCGCGCACACGCCTCTATCCCGCGCGGGGCGGCGGCGGCGCCCTCCCGCCCGCCGACAGGCCGCCGCCGAGCGGCAGGCACAGGGTGGCCCGCAGCCCCGGCCCGCGGCGGGACGCCTCGTTCTCCCCGAGCTCCACCGTTCCCCCGTGCAGGGCCGCCACCGCCTCCACGAGGGCGAGCCCGAGACCGTTCCCGGCCGTGTTCCGGCTCGCCTCCAGCCGCACGAAGCGGCGGAACACGCGCTCGCGGTCGGCTGCCGCAACGCCCGGCCCCTCGTCGCGCACCACGATCCGCCCTCGGCGCCCCCCATCCGGCCCCGGCCCCGGCCCCGGCACGGCGTCCGCCTCGACGACCACCCGGCCCGCGCCGTGCCGGAGGGCGTTGTCGACGAGGTTCGACACCGCCTGGAACAGGAGGTCGCGGTCGCCGACCACCGTGAGCGGCGCCGCCCCCCCGGCGAACGAGACCTCCCGGCCCTGCTCCTCGGCGTAGGGCTCGTAGAGCTCGGCCGCATCCCGGGCGAGGGTTCCGAGGTCCAGCGAGGCGAGCCCTTCCCCGGCGGGCCGGGCCTCGACCCGCGCGATCCGGAGCAGAGCCGCGAAGGTCGTGAGCAGCCGGTCGGACTCCCCGATCGCGGCCTCCACCGACGCGGCCGAAGCGCGGCCCAGCCCGCCCTCGTCGCGGAGCGACTCCAGCCGGGTGCGAAGCCGGGTGAGCGGGGTCTTGAGGTCGTGCGCGATGTCGTCGGTGACCCGGCGGATCCCGTCCATGAGCTCCTGTATCCGGTCGAGCATCGCGTTGAGCTGCTCGGCGAGCTGATCGAAGTCGTCGCGGGTTCCGCGCGTGGGGATCCGGCGGGCGAGGTCCCCGCCCATGATCTCCCGGCTCGCGCGGTTGATCGCGTCGATCCGGCGCATCGTGCCCCGGCCCATCGCGAACGCCCCCGCGACCGCGAGGAGGAGCGTGAGGCCGAAGCTCCATGCGAGGGCGAGCCGGATGCGCCGGCACGCCCGGTCGATCTCGTGCATGTCGCGCCCGACGAGCAGGAGGAGCCCGCCGGGAAGCGCCGCGACCCGGGCCCGCGCGAGGTGCGGGGTGTCGTCCGGCTCGAGCGCCGTGCGGAGCGGGAACTCGACCCATCCGTCCGCCGCCGGGGCGGTGTCGGGCCAGCCGCTCACGTTGCCCGCGAGCGCCCGGCGCCCGGCGGTCGCGAAGAGGTAGATGAAGGGACCCCGGGGGCTCCGGGCGACCCGGTCGTCCAGCACCCGCGAGAACGACGCCAGGCCGCGCCCCCGGTAGCGGGCGGCGAGGCTCCGCAGCTCGCGATCGATGGCCGCATCGGCCTCCGTTTCCAGATGCATCGCGGTCGTCCAGTAGACGAACCCGAGGACCACGCAGACCGACCCCTCGAACAGCAGGAGGTACACCACCGCCAGGCGGAACGTGGAGCTGCGGAAGTACCGCGCGATCGCCTTCACGCGGGCGCCGTCAGTCGCCGGGGTCCCGCAGCCGGTAGCCGACCCCCCGCACGGTCTCGATGAGCGGCTCGGGGAACGGGCGGTCCACCTTCGCCCGCAGCCGGGAGACGTGCACGTCCACCACGTTGGTCTGGGGGTCGAAGTGGTAGTCCCAGACGTTCTCGAGCAGCATGGTTCGCGTCACCACCTGCCCCCGGTGCCGCATCAGGTACTCGAGGAGCGCGAACTCCCGCGGGAGGAGCCGGATCGGCTCTCCCGCGCGGGCCACCGTCCTGCGGCGCGGGTCGAGCTCGAGGTCGCCCGCCCGGTACACGGTGTCGGCCGCCGCCCCCTGGCGGGGGCGGCGCTGCAACGCTTCCAGCCGGGCGATCAGCTCGCTGAAGGCGAACGGCTTGGTGAGGTAGTCGTCGCCGCCGGCGCGCAGGCCCTCGACCCGGTTGTCGACCTCCGCGAGCGCGCTCAGGATCAGGATCGGGACGGTGTTTCCGGCCGAACGGACGGTCCTCAGCACGGAGAGGCCGTCGAGGCCGGGGAGCATCCGGTCCACGACCATCACGTCGTAGGCCTGCTCCAGGGCGTGGAACAGGCCGTCACGGCCGTCGCGGGCGACGTCGACGAGGTAGCCGTGCTGCCGGAGGCCCTTGGCGACGAACTTCGCCACGACCTCGTCGTCCTCGATGATGAGCGCCCGCATCATGGCCGTGTTCCCCGGTTCCCCGGAAGGCTATGCGATCTCGATCCGCACCGCCACGAAGCGCGGCTGCCCGCGCCGTTCGATGAGGAGCAGGGCATGTTTCCGGCCCCCGTCGGCCGCCTTGCGGAGCGCGCGCCGGACCTCGGCGGCCTCGGCGACCGGCTCGTCGTCGACGCTGAGCAGCACGTCCCCGCGGCGAAGCTCCGCCTCGGCGGCGGGGCCGTCGGGGTCCACCCCCGCGACCACGAGCCGCCCTTCCCGGCGTTCGAGGACCACGCCGAGCCGCGGCCCCGATGCGGGTCCGGCCGCCGGGGCTTCGCTCACCGCCTCCTTCCCGTCCCCGGTACCCGGCCAGCCGGCGAGCTCCACCCGGACCTCGCGCGGCTCGCCCTTGCGGACGACGGTGATCACCACCTCGACGCCGGGGGCCATCGCCCCGATCGCGCGGGCGAGCGCCTTGCCGCTCTCCATCGGCCGGCCGCCGGCGGCGGTCACCACGTCGGCGCGAAGGATGCCGGCGCGCGCGGCGGGGCTGTCCGGCGCGACGTCGACCACCAGCACGCCTTCCGCCTTCTCCATCCCGAGGCTCTCCGCGAGCTCCGGGGTGAGGGGCTGCAGGGAGACGCCGAGCCAGCCGCGCGAGACCTTGCCCTCCTCGATGAGCTCGGCGACCACCGGGGCGGCGATCGAGGCGGGGACCGCGAAGCCGATCCCGACGTTGCCCCCGGTGGGCCCGTAGATCGCGGCGTTGACCCCGATGACCCGGCCGCGGGTGTCGAACAGCGGCCCGCCCGAGCTGCCGCGGTTGATGGGCGCGTCGACCTGCAGGAAGTCGCCGTATCCGCCGGCGCGGATGTCGCGCCCGCGGGCGGAGAGGATCCCGGCCGTGACCGTGCCCCCGAAGCCGAACGGGTTGCCGACCGCGACCACCCAGTCGCCCACGCGCGCGTCCGCGTCGTCGCCGAAGGCGAGCCAGGCCGAGGGTCCGGCGTCCTCGATCTTGAGCACCGCGAGGTCGGTGCGCGCGTCGCGCCCGACCACGCGCGCCTCGTGGCGGGCGCCGTCGTGCAGGGTGACGGTGACCTCCGCGGCGTCGGCGACGACGTGGTCGCTCGTCACCACGTGGCCTTCCCCGTCGATGAAGAAGCCCGAGCCGACCTGCACCCGGGGGTCCGGCGTGGTGGGCATCCGCTCGAAGAACCGCTCGAACGGAGCCCGGTCGAGCCACGGCGGGCGGGACGGATGGGGCAGCCGGACCGAGGCGGCGGTCGGCTTCTCGACGGTGACGAACACCACCGCCGGCTGGACCCGCTCGGCGAGGTCCGCGAACCCGGTCGGCGACGGGGCGGCGAGCTCCCCGATGGGGCCGGAGGGCGGCGCGCCCGGGGCGCCCTTCCCGGCGGACGCGGCGGCGCCGAGCACCGCCGCGCCGGCGAGCGCGCCGGCGGCGGCGAGAGCGATCGCGCCCCGGTGCGGAAGAAGTGGAATGCGTCTGGACAGCTTCATGGCGTCGTGACCTCCGGTGGCGGGTGGAATCGTCCGGTCCGAGACCCCGCGCGTTCGCGGGGAGGAGCCCCGCACGTTCGCGGGGACGGACGGCACCCTACGCCGTGGAGGCTTACCGCTCCGTTGCCCGATCGTTACGGTCCTGCAATGTTGTCGCCGGGCCGCGCGACCGCCCGCTCCCGCCGAGGCCCGGAGGCGTCGGGCGTCCCCTTCGGCGCGACCCCGGCGCCTCCCGGACCACCCCCGGATCGCCTCGGCGCCTGCGTCCCGGAATCTCTCCCGGATTCGCGATGGGAGGGTCCGCAGCGGCGCCGGCCGTGAGCCGGAGGCCCGGGCGGGGCGGGTCAGCCGAAGTCGTTGTCGTGGCGGTCGAGGTAGCGGACGATGCGGTGGAGGGCGGTCTCGAGACGCTCTTTCGATTGCGCGAAGCAGACCCGGAAGTGGTCCTCGCTGCCGGGGCCGAAGGTGTAGCCGGGGGCTACCCCGACGTCCTCCTCCCCGAGCAGGCCCTGCGCGAAGCCGAGGCTGTCCCGGAGGCCGCGGACCCGCGGGAAGGCATAGAAGGCGCCGACCGGCTCGCTCAGCTCGATGCGGGGATGCGGGGCCAGGATCTCCATCACCGAGCGGCGCCCGGCCCGGTAGTGCTCGCGCATCTCCCGCACGAACCCATTCCCCCCGGCGAGGGCCGCGATCCCGGCGCTCTGGATGAAGTTCGGGGCCCCCGTGTTGCAGCACTCCGAGTAGGCGCTCATCTGCTCCTCGTAGCCGGCCGGGACGACCATCCAGCCGAGGCGCCAGCCGGTCATCGCATACGCCTTCGAGAACCCGTTGACGACGACGACCGGATCGTCCGGGGCGGCGACGGTCAGGAACGAGGGCGCGGCCTCCCCCTCGAACACGTTCCGGTGGTAGACCTCGTCCGCGATGATCACGATGCCCCGTTCGCGGCAGAAGTCGAGGAGCCGGGCCTGCTCCTCGCTCGACATGATCCATCCGGTCGGGTTGCAGGGGCTGTTGAGGAAGATCGTCGTGGTGTCCGGCCGCACCGCCGCGTACACGTCGTCGAGGTCGAGCCGCCAGCCGCCGCCGGGCTCGAGCCGCTGGCGGACGAAGTCGAAGCGGCCTCCCGTCATGCGGAAGGAGCGGTCGACGTTCGGCCAGGCCGGGCAGACGATGAGCCCGTGGCCGCCGGCCCCGAGCGCCATCCGGGCCGCCATGAAGATGCCGAGCATGGTGGACCCGGGCACGACGATGCGGCCGGCGGCGAGGTCGATCCCGTAGAGCCGGTCGAGGTAGGCCCTGATCGCCTCGCGGAGGTCCGCCCGGCCGGCCGGATGGTCGTAGAAGGTGCGGCCGTCGTCGAGCGCGCGCTTGGCCGCCTCCCGGATGAACTCCGGGGTGACGACGTCGCCTTCCCCGAACCAGAGGGGGATGACGGACGGGTCCGCGATCCGCGGAAGCGCGACCGCGGTGATCCCGTTCTGCTCGAGGGTCTCGAATTCGGGGCGCATCATGCTCGTCGGCTCCGGGCGGCGGCCAACGGCGAACTATAGCCGGCAATCCGCGCCGGTTCCCGGGCCAGGAGGTGGAAACGCGCGGGCATCGCAACCATAATGGCGGTCGAGGGGAAGTCGAGCATGGGCATCGAGCGGCGCGCGAGATTTCGGATCGGTGACATCGTCCGTCACCGCGTCTATCCGTTCCGGGGGGTCATCTACGACGTGGACCCGGAGTTCGCGAACTCCGAGGAGTGGTGGAACTCCATCCCGGCGGCGGTCCGCCCGTCGAAGGACCAGCCCTTCTACCACCTCTTCGCCGAGAACGCCCAGGGCCACTACAACGCGTACGTGTCCGAGCAGAACCTGCTCCGCGAGGACGACCCCCGGCCGGTCGACCATCCCCAGGTCCGGGAGACGTTCAGCGCCCTGGAGAACGGGGCCTACGTGCTCCACCTCCGCGCTCGACACTGAGCCCGACCCCCGGCCCGCCGCCGCGAACGGATCGGCGGCTCGCGGCGGCGGCAGGGCGGCGGGAGTCGCGGGCCGGGGAAGGTGGTACGCTTTCCGCGGATTCCCCGGAACGCGGCGAGACCCACCCATGCACGCACAGAGCTTCACCGTCTACGACCTCCTCGCCCGCAACGCGGGCTGCCACGCCGGCCGGCCCGCCCTCGTGACCGAGACCGGAGACACCCTCACCTTCGCCGCCCTCCAGGGCCGGGTGGATTCCCTCGCGACCGGGCTCGCCGGGGCGGGCCTCGCGAAGGGGGATCGGGTGCTCGTCATCGCCCAGAACTCCGCCGCCTACTTCGAGCTCTACTTCGCGTGCGCACGCCAGGGGATCGTCCCCTACCCCCTCAACTGGAGGCTGTCGGCGGGCGAGGTCGCCCGTTCGTGCGAGCGCGCCCGGCCCCGCGCCCTCGTCATCGACGAGGCGTACCACGACGCGCTGCCGGAGAACGGGGCGGGGCTCGAGGAGGTGATCCTGAAGGCCCGGATCGACGGCGAGCCGCGCGCCGGCTGGATCGGGTTCGACCGGCTTCGCGCCGCCGGCGACGTGGCGGACCGGCCGCACGTCGCGCCCGACGACCCGTTCGCGATCATCCCCACCGCCGCGGTCGACGTGATCCCGCGCGGAGCCGTGCTCACCCACGCCAACGTCGTCGCCTCCAACCTCCAGACCGCCGCCGCGATGGACCTCGGCCCCGCCGACGGCAACCTCCTGGCCCTCCCCCTGTTCCACATCGCGGCCCTCGGGAGCGGGCTCGCGGTGATGCACGCGGGAGGGCAGAACGTCGTGATGCCGCGCTTCGACCCGACCGAGGCGGTGCGCCTCATCGACCGCCACGGCCTGAGCTTCATCAGCGATTTCCCGCCGGTGCTGGTGAACGTGCTGGACCAGGCGCGGGAGCAGGGCAGCGCCCTCGATTCGCTCCGCATCGTGAACGGGCTCGACGCGCCGGACACCATCGAGCGCCTGCACGCCGAGACCGGGGCCGAGTTCTGGAGCGGGTTCGGGCAGACGGAGACCACCGGGTGGGTGACGCTGCAACGCTTCCGCGACCGGCCGGGCGCGGCGGGGACGCCCGGGCCGGTGTGCCGGGTGCGGGTGGTCGACGACTACGACCGCGACGTCCCGGCCGGGACCCCCGGCGAGATCCTGGCCCGCGGCCCCACCGTCTTCCAGGGCTACTTCGACCAGCCCGAGGTCAACGAGCACACCTTCCGGGGGGGATGGCACCACACCGGCGACGTGGGCCGCTTCGACGAGGACGGGTACCTCCACTACGTGAAGCGCAAGCCCGAGAAGGAGCTCATCAAGCCGGGCGGCGAGAACGTCTACCCCGCGGAGGTCGAGACCACCATCATGGAGCTGGCGGAGGCGGGCGCGGTGTGCGTGTTCGGGGTGCCGGACCGGAAGTGGGGCGAGGGGATCATGGCCGTCGTGGAGACCGCGGAGGGCAGCGGGCTCACCGCGGAGCGGGTCATCGACCACGTCGGCTCGCGCATCGCCCGCTTCAAGCGCCCGCAGCACGTCGCGTTCACCGGCTCGCTGCCCCGCGACGAGGGCGGCGCGATCGACCGCGAGGCGGTCAAGGCGAGGTGGGCGGAGACGGCGGCCGGCTGAACGCGGCGCAGCCCTGCAGAGGAGCAGGGGCTCCATCTCCCGATCGATCCACACGCTGCAAATTCTGCGATCTCATCGAAGAATTCGTACGATGGCGTTCGGAAGCCCCTCCGTGTCGAACCGCCCCGGGGGGGCAGGAGCGCGATTAGCCTGGGTCAGGCCGCGACGGCTGACGCTTGGTGTTGACCGAAGTAGTCTGCTCCCTTGCTGCGCCGGGGGATGTATCCGATAGATCCGTAGCGTCACGATCATCCCTCGATGATCCCGGGTCCCGCGCTACAGGCTCGCTTCTCGTCGGACACGGCGCCGCCCGCGCCCGTACCGGTTGCGCTACACTCGCCGCAGGCGGTGACGTCGGGAGGCGGTCATGGGCACGATTCGCGAGATGTTCCGGGACCGGCGGGTCTTCTCCTGGGCGCTCTACGACTGGGCGAACTCGGTGTTCGCGACCACCGTCATCGCCGGCTTCTTCCCGGTCTTCTTCAAGGAGTACTGGAGCTCGGAGGCGGACGCGGTCGTCAGCACCGCCCAGCTCGGGTTCGCGAACTCGATCGGGAGCGTCTTCATCCTGATCGCGGCCCCGATCCTCGGGGCCATCGCGGACGGCGGCGGGGCGCGCAAGAAGTACCTCGGGGTCTTCACCGCGCTCGGCATCGTGACGTCGGCGGGGCTCTGGTTCGTCGCGCAGGGGGACTGGGCCACCGCCGCCCTCGTGTACGTCCTCGCCACCGTCGGGTTCTCCGGGGGCATCGTCTTCTACGACGCCCTCATCATGTCCGTCAGCTCCCCGGGGCGGTACGACGAGGTCTCCGCCTTCGGCTACTCCCTCGGCTACATCGGCGGGGGCCTCCTCTTCGCCCTCAACGTGGCGATGGTCCTCATGCCGGAGACGTTCGGGTTCTCCGGGGCGGCCGAAGCCGTCCGCCTCTCCTTCGTGACCGTCGCGGTGTGGTGGCTCGTCTTCTCCATCCCCCTCTTCCGGCACGTGCCGGAGCCCCCCCGGACCGGGGACGCCGCTTCGGCGATCGCGACCGGGCTCCGCTCGCTCGCGAAGACCCTCCGCGAGCACCGCACCCACCGGATGGCGGGGCTGTTCCTCCTCGCCTACTTCTTCTACATCGACGGGGTCCACACCATCATCCGCATGGCCGTGGACTACGGGCTGTCCCTCGGCTTCCCGTCCGACAGCCTCATCGTCGCCCTCCTCATCACCCAGTTCGTCGGGTTCCCGGCCGCGCTCGTGTTCGGGCTCGCGGCCCGGCGGGTCGGCCCGAAGCCGACCCTCTACTTCGGGGTGGTGGTGTACGTGGCGGTCACCATCTACGCGTACTTCATGACCTCCGTCATCGAGTTCTACGTCCTGGCGGTGGTCGTCGGCCTCGTCCAGGGCGGGGTGCAGGCCATCTCGCGCTCCCTCTACGCGCGCTTCGTGCCCGCCGCCCAGAGCGGGGAGTTCTTCGGGTTCTTCAACATGCTCGGGCGGTTCGCGGCGATCGTGGGGCCGTCCCTGGTGGCGGTCACCGGCCTCCTGACCGGCAGCTCCCGGCTCGGGATCCTGTCCGTGATCGTCGTGCTCGTGATCGGGGCCGTGCTCCTCACCTTCGTGCGGGAGGAGGAGGCCGCGCCCGCCGGGGCCTGATCCGGGAGGCGAATTCGATCCGCTTCGCCGGCGGACTGGCCCGCCGGCCCCGGCGGTTGGGGGGCGGTGGGGGGCCGACCCGAGCCGAGGCAGGCCGGGGAGGGCCGCCCGCGCTTCAGCCGGAGCCGGGCTCCGTGCGGGGGCCGGGCTCGGCGAGGCGGTAGACCGAGTCCACCGCCGGCTCACCGTCCACGGCCACCCGCCCGCTCTCGACGAGGCCGAGGACCGCCGCGAACACCGAGCGGCGCGCGGCGGGGAGGAGGCCGGGGGCGAGCCCCGCGTACATCCGCGGCGCCATGTCCGCGATTCGGCCCACCCCGTCCCGCAGGCACGCCAGGATCTGCTCCTCGCGCTCGCGGCGGTGGGCGATGAACGCGCGGACGTAGGGCTTGGGGTCGTCGATGCACGGCCCGTGGGTCGGCCAGTAGCGGACGTCGTCGCGCTCGAGGAGGCGGGCGAGGCTCCGCAGGTAGTCGCCCATGTCGCCGTCGGGCGGGGAGATGACGCTGGTCGACCACCCCATCACGTGGTCGCCGGAGAAGAGGAGGCGGTCTTCGCGGAGCGCGAAGCAGACGTGGTTCGAGGTGTGGCCGGGGGTGTGCACGCACTCGAAGGACCAGCCATCCCCCTCGATGAGGTCCCCGTCCCGGACCTCGACCTCGGGGACGAACTCCATGTCGCCCCCCTCC
The DNA here is from genome assembly GCA_965243335.1 of Gammaproteobacteria bacterium. GTDB lineage: Bacteria > Pseudomonadota > Gammaproteobacteria > HK1 > HK1 > JAJDXW01. The sequence continues at coordinate 5,193,310 of OZ251545.1, read as the reverse complement.
TCCACCTGCGCCCCCCCGCCCCGCCCCGAGCCGTGCGGGCCGTAGCCGTAGACCGCCCCCGCCCCCACCCTGGCCTTGAACGGCCGGGTGGCCGGGGAGTGGTCGTTGTGGGTGTGGGTGACGAGGATGTGGCTCACCTCCTCGCCGGCGACCGCCGCGGCAAGGGCCTCCACGTGGTCGGGGAGGGCCGGCCCCGGGTCGATGACCGCGACCCGGCCCCGGCCGACGATGTACGTGCCGGTGCCGTAGAGGGTGAAGGCGCTCGGGTTGCGGGCGACCACCCGCCGCACGGGAACCGCCCCCGGCGGGGAGATGAGGTCGACCCGGCCGTACTCGAACTCCAGCTCCCGCCGGAAGGGGATCTGCACGCTCACTTCTCGGTCCTCCTGTCGGTGACGGCCCGGAGCCCGTCCACGAGCCGCCTCGCTCCGGTCTCCATCGTGCCGCGGTCCACCGCCGCATAGGAGAGCCGCAGGCTGCACCCCTCCTCGACCCCGAACGCGGACCCGGGGACCACCGCGACCCCGTGCCGGGCGATGAGCTCGCGCACCACCGCCATGTCGTCGAGGTCCCGGCGGCCTCGGCCTCTGCCTTCGCCTCCGTCTCCGCCGACCCGGACGAAGACGTAGAACGCGCCGTTCGCGGGCGGCGCCTCCACCCGGTCGCCGAGCCCGGCGAGCGCGTCGAGGAGGACCTCCCGGTTCGGGGCGAACCCCTCGATGCGGGGGCGGCAGTACCCGGCCCCCGCCTCCAGGCAGGCGAGGGCCGCGTGCTGGGAGATGGCGGGGGCGCAGATGACGTTGGTGTCCTGGACCTTGAGCAGGGTCTCCATGAGCCCGGCCGGAAAGGCCATGTAGCCCACCCGCCAGCTCGCGAACCCGTAGGCCTTGCTCAGGGACCAGAACTCGATGGTGTGCGCCTCGCTCCCGGGGGCCGCGCCCGGCGAGAAGTGCCGCGCCCCGTCGTGCACGAAGTACTCGTAGGCCTCGTCGTGCAGGTGGTAGAGGCCGCGCTCCGCGCAGAGGGCGTTCACCGCCCGGAGGTCTGACTCCGGGTAGGTCGCCCCGCTCGGGTTGTTAGGCGAGGTGGTCGCCACCGCGCGGGTGCGGGGGCCGACGGCGGCCGCGATCGCCCCGAGGTCGAGCTGGTGGTCGGGGCGGCAGGGCACGATCCGGGGGGCCGCCCCCGCCATCCGGATCGCCATCTCGTGGTTGAAGAAGTACGGCCGGGGGAGGATGACCTCGTCGCCCGGATCGGTGATCGCGATGAGCGCGTTCAGGAAGCCCATGTTCGCGCCCGCGGTCACCATGATCTCGCGCCCGGCGAGATCGATCCCGTTCTCGCGGGCGAGCTTCTCCCCGATGGCGGCGCGGAGCTCGGGGATCCCTTCGTCCGGCTGGTAGAGGTGGTGGGCAGGGGTCTCGCAGAACCGGGCGACCCGGTCCGCGACCCCGGGCGGCGGGCCGTATCCGACCACCCCCTGCCCGAGGGACACCGTGCCGGGATGGCGCCGGTAGAGGTCCATCACGATCGGGATGATCGGGGACTGGACGGCCGCGAGCCGGGCCGAGACGGGCGGGAAGGGCGGGGCGGGGTCCAACGCTGCGGCGCTCACGCGGCTACGCTTGCGGCGGGCAGGACCGTGACCGGCGGACGACTGGCGGCCAGCCCGGACGTCCCGCCGGCCCGCCGCGCGAGGGCGGCGCTCAGGAGGCGTCGAGCGGCGCGCACGCTCCCTCCAGCCAGGCGCGTTCGTCCCGGTCGAGGTCGGGGCCGAGGGTGTCCAGGACCCGCGCGTGGTACGCGTCGAGCCACCCGCGCTCGGCCGCGGACAGCAGCGCGGGGTCGACGAGGCGCTTCTCGATCGGGCACAGGGTGAGGGTGTCGAAGCGGAGGAAGCCGCGCGGCGCGGCGGTCTCGTCCCTGACGACCTCCACCAGGTTCTCGATGCGGATGCCGAACGCGCCGGGCTCGTAGTAGCCGGGCTCGTTCGACTGGACGTTGCCGGGCTCGAGCGCGACCTCGGTCGAGCGGTGGCTGATCGACTGCGGCCCTTCGTGCACGTTGAGGAAGGCGCCGACCCCGTGCCCGGTCCCGTGCGCGTAGTCCCGCCCCGACTGCCAGAGCGCGGCGCGGGCGAGGGTGTCGAGCCGCGCCCCGGTCACGCCCTCGGGAAAGCGGGCGGCGGCGATCGCGATGTGCCCCTTGAGCACCCGGGTGTAGCAATCGCGCTCGGTGTCGGTGGGCCGGCCGCCGAGGAGCAGGGTGCGGGTCACGTCGGTGGTGCCGTCGAGGTAGTGCCCTCCCGAGTCCACGAGGAAGAGCCCCTCCGGGCGGAGGGGAGCGTCGCTCGCCTCGTCCACCTTGTAGTGGATGATGGCTCCGTGGTCCGCGTACCCCGCGATCGTCGGGAAGCTCAAGCCCCGGAAGCGCTCGCCCTCGGCGCGGAGGCCGTCGAGCTTCGCGGCGGCCCCCATCTCGGTGACCCCGCCCGCCGGCACGGACCGCTCCAGCCAGCGGAGGAAGCGCACCATCGCCGCCCCGTCGCGCCGGTGGGCGGCGCGGATGCCGGCCAGCTCCACCTCGTTCTTGCGCGCCTTCATGCGGGGGATGGGCGACGGCGCGAGGATCGGCCTCGCCCCGTCGAGGAGGCGCGCGCACATGAGGCTGGTCGTCTCGGGGTCGACCCACACCGCCGCCTTGCGGCGCCCGAGGCCGCGCAGGGTGCGGCGGAGGCCGCCGTAGGGCTCGACCCGGGCGGTGCGGCGAAGATGAGCGTGCGCGGCAGGGTCGAGCTTGGCCCGGTCGACGTGCAGGATCGCCTCGTCCGGGGTCACCACCGCGTAGGCGATGACCACCGGGTTGTAGGCGACGTCGGCGCCGCGCACGTTGAAGAGCCAGGCGATCGCGTCGAGGGTGGTGACGACGAGGGCGTCCGCCCCGCGCTCGCGCATGGCGCGGCGCACCCGCCGGAGCTTGGACGCGCTCGACTCGCCGGAGAAGCGGGTGGGCAGGGGGGTGACGGTGGCGCGCGCGCGGGGGACCGGCACGGGGCCGCGCACCGCGTCCACGAGGTTCTCGTCGATGGGCTTCAGGGTCACCCCGGCGGGGGCGAGGGTCCTCACGATCCGGCGCGCGCGCTTCATGGCGAGGACCGCGGGGTCCACGCCGACCGCGGCCTCCTTCGGGAGGGTCTGCGCGAGGTGCTTCTCCAGGTCCGGCACGTCCTTGTCGCCGACCGGGAACAGCCGGATCCCGGTCCCCCGGAGCTGCTGCCGGGCCTGGAGGTGGTAGCGTCCGTCGGTCCAGAGGCCGCCGCCGGAGAGGCCGACGGCCAGCTCGCCGGCCGAGCCCGTGAACCCGCTCACCCACTCCCGGCGCGCCCAGCGGTCCGGCACGTACTCGCTCTGGTGCGGGTCGCTCGACGGGACGAGGTAGGCCGCGACCCCGTGCTCGCGCATCGCCTCGCGCAGGCGGGCGAGCCGGGCGCGCGGGCCTCCTCCTTCCCCTCCCTTCCTCCTCATGGATCGCCCGCCTCCGGCTGCGGTCGCGAGGTCATGGCGCGGGTATCGGTATCGGCATGGGTGCGGGCGTCGGCATGGCGGGCTTCCGGGGGGCGGATTCCGCGCGGGGCGCCCGGGGGACGGTCGCGGGCGGCCCAACCGGCGCGGAACCGCCTATACTAGCCGAATGTCGCGCAAGATCCGGGTAGGGCTCGTCTTCGGGGGCCGCTCCTGCGAGCACGAGGTCTCGCTCTCCTCCGCCCGCTCGGTGTTCGAGGCGATCGACCGCACGAAGTACGACCTCACCCTCATCCACATCGCGAAGGACGGCGGGTGGCTGCTGCGGGGCGGGGCGGATCCCATCCTCCTCGCGGGCGTGGAAGCCGCGGCCACGGCCACGGACGAAGCCGGCGGCGGTGCGGGCGGGTCGGGGTCCGGCGCAGGCCGCACGTCGCGGGACGCCGGGGCAGGGGACCCCACGCCAGGCCCTGCACGCGCTGTCGAGGCGGAGGCGCCTGCTGACGGCGCGGGCGGCGGCGCATCGGGCGGCGCGTCTTCCCCCCTTCCCGCCGCCCCCCGCCCGAGTCCGAGCCCGGAGGACGAACCCATCCCCGTCCTCATGGGCTACCCGGAAGGCGGCCGCCTGCTCGCGCTGAGGGACGGCGCGGCGGCCCCCCTCGATCCCGGAGGCGCCGGCGTGGAGGGCCAAGGGTCGGGCGCAGCCCCGAGCCTCGACGTGGTCTTCCCCCTGCTGCACGGCCCCTTCGGCGAGGACGGCACCGTCCAGGGGCTCCTCGAGCTCGCCGGCCTGCCCTACGTCGGGGCGGGGGTGCTCGGCTCCGCCGCGGCCATGGACAAGGCGATGATGAAGCGGGCGTTCCGGGCGGAAGGGCTGCCGATGACGGACTACCTCGTGGTGCGCCGCTCAGAGTGGCGGCGCGACCCGGAGCGCGTCCGCTCCGAGGCCGAGGGGCGCCTCGGCTACCCGATGTTCGTCAAGCCCGCGAACCTGGGCTCCAGCGTCGGGGTGCACCGCATCGACGGCCCCGGCGCCTTTCGCGACCGGGTGGAGGACGCCGCCGCCTACGACACCAAGGTGCTCATCGAGGCGGCGGCCCGCGACTGCCACGAGATCGAATGCGCGGTGCTCGGCAACGACGAGCCGCGCGCCTCGGTCGCGGGCGAGATCGTCCCGAGCCGGGAGTTCTACGACTACGACGCCAAGTACGTCGACGACGCATCCGAGCTGATCATCCCCGCCCCCCTGCCCCCGGAGACGGCCGAGCGGGTGCGGGCGCTCTCCCTCGCCGCGTTCCGGGCGGTGGACGCGCGCGGCCTCTCGCGGGTGGACTTCTTCGTGGAGCGCGGCGGCGAGCGGCGGGTCTACGTGAACGAGGTGAACACGATGCCGGGGTTCACCCCGATCAGCATGTACCCGAAGCTGTGGGCGGCGAGCGGCGTCCCCTACCCCGACCTCATCGACCGCCTCATCCAGCTCGCCCTCGAGGAGCACCGGGACCGCCGCGACGTGCGCGCCGTCCTGTAACCTGTTCTCTCCTCCCTATATCAATAGGTTACGAACAGCGTTCGGCCTCGGGAAAGGCCCCTACCGGGTCTGACCGGGGGTTGATCATGGCCGGCCTTCGATCGAAGATGGGCGCCTCTGGATTCGAGACAATGGAGCAGGCTCATGGCAGGGAGGCGCGCGATGCGGCTCGGAATCTCCCCTGCCCTCGCGGAACGGCCGCGGTGCGAGCGACCGGTTCCGGAGCTCCCCGGATGCCGCCCGATACCCATCCGACGCGACGAGATCGCGCGGTACGAGGGTCGGTTCGAGCTCTGGGACGCCGCCACCGAGGCCGCCTGGGTCATGCACGACCCGACCGGGTTCGCCCACGAAGGCCCGTCGCAGCGGCTCGCCGGGCTCGCCCAACTGATCGCCGCCGCTCGCGGCGCCCCCATCGAGTGCTGCGGCGCGATGGACCTCATACTGCGCGACGAGCGGGGCGAGCGGCGGCGGATCATGCAGGCCGACCAGTCGGTCTACCTCCATCCGGCGCGCGCGCGGCGGCCCCACGCGGCGGGCATGGAAATCGGGATGCACGACCATCCGGACGTGGTGCTGGAGGTCGACAACACCACCGACGTCCGCCGGGGGAAGCTCGGGCTCTACGAGGAGTGGGGGTTCCCCGAGGTCTGGGTGGAGGTCCCCGACCGCTATACCGCCGGACGCCCGGCCGGCCGGAAGCCGGGGCTTGTGATCCACCTCCTGACGGGCGGGCGCTATCACACCGCGCCGGAGAGCCGGGCGTTCATGGGATGGACGGCCGAGGAGATCCACGCCGCGATGAACGAGGCCGAACTGTCGATGGCGACCAGCGACGCGCTCACCCGGGTGGGGCGGGCGCTCGGCACGCGCGAGGGCGCCCGACCCGACCACATGCCCTGGCTCCGCGCGCAACGGCGGGAGGCGCGGGCCGAAACCATGACCGCGGTCGCGAATCGGATCCTCGCGTCGCGGGGGATGCCGGGGCTCGCGCTTCCCCTCGATGCCGACGAGCTGGGCAGCACGACGAACAACGAAGAAATCGTCGATGCCCTGCTCGAGTGCAAGGACGAGCCCGACCTCCGCGCCCGGCTCGCGGCCCTCCGCCGCCATCCCGCGTACCGCCCCGATCCCCGCACGTAACCCACCGGGCTGGATACAACCAGGAGCCAGACGGTGACGAAATGGAGCCGCGAAGTAGAGCTTCCGGGCCATGCTCAAGCGCGTCCATACCGGGACCTTCCACAAGATGAGCCCGAAACACCTCAACCGCTACATTAACCCATCTTTACCACCGCGAGCCTCGATCAGGTGGGATTCGCCTCGAATTTCGCGGCTTTTCGCACTTAACCTGTTGATTGTTCGTTCCAAGGGCCGATGTAGTGCCATAATCGTTCCAGCATACCTTGCACCTGTTCGCACTCCTCGATACCGTACTGGTGCGGTACGCCAAAACCCCCGAGAGGCCCCTACGAGACGGTCATCCCGCCCCTAAAAAATCCAGTTGGTGTTCAGATGTAGTGCCACACGGAATATTGGAGCATCGTAGCTATATGATGTAACAAGATATTGTGGGATCGGGGTGGTAAAGATGGGTTAAAAAATTCGCCGGTATCCACAATCTCTCGAAGGAAGACACCCTCGTGCAGATGGTTGCTGTCGTGGCCGGATTCATCGGGAGGTGCATGATGTACCGCCAGCTTATCGCCGATGATTGCTTGTCGAATGGAGGGTAATACGCGTAGAATTCTCAACATGAAAGAGTCGATGGATCGTCAGCCCCGGCAGCCGACCGGACGGGCGGCTCGGTACGATCCGGTTGGGCGCTTCCACCCGCTTCCTTTACCTGGATCTGGAACGACTGCCTCTCTCAAAGTCGAGAATCCTGATCACGCACGAAATTCGGCTTGCGATCTCGACTCGGCGACTCCGAGGGTACGGTATGAGGAAAGCCGGATCAGCCGCGCCGTTCGGCGAGAAGCGCCCTGAGCGCGGCGAGCTCGGCTTCGGCAGCCTCGGCTCGGGACTCGGCGGCCCTGGCCTTCGATTCGGCGGCCCGACGCGCGTCGTACTCCTCGTCAAGGGCGCGAAGGCGCTCTCCCGTCACCGGGTCGGAGAAATGGAACTCCTCTCCCTTCACCCGGAAGTCGAGACCGAGCGACTCGCTGCGAAGGAGCAGCGTCCCGTCGATCGACTCCACCACCGGCTGCGGCGCGTACGCACCCTCCACCAGACGATGAGCCTTGAGGTGGACCCCGAGGTACTCCCCCGTCGGGTCGTACTGCCAGTACTCCGGCACCCCGAGCTGTTCGTACAGCTTCACCTTCCGCTGGTCGTCCTCGCGCCAAGTGCTGACCGACGCCACCTCCATCACGAAGGCGGGAACCGCCCCCTCCTCCCACAGCTTGTAGATGGGGCGCTTTCGCTTCGGCACGCCGAACGCCACGAACACGTCCGGCGCCACCCGGGCGCGCGGGTCGCCCTCCTTGTAGTAGATGAAGAGGTCTCCGGACACGTAGACGTCCGGGCGGTCGCGGTAGTGGAGCCGGAGCGCGCTGATCGAATCGATGATCGCGTGAAGCTGCCAGTCGTTCTCCGCCATCGGCTGGCCGTCCCCGCTCGGATACTCAACCGCGGCGGGGGAAAGAACGTGCTGGGTCATCGGCTGGCTCCTCCTTGCCGCGGGCCGGATGCGCGCAGGCCCGAACCTTGCTCGACGATACCACAGCCACCGCCATTTCCGCTCCCCATGCCACAACCACCGCCACGGCTCGGGGGGAGATGATGGACCGGGAGCGGGGTTCGCGTCGTCCGTCAATTCTCCCGATCTGCGTAGGACTTGGCCCCGACGCGACTGCGCCACGGGCGCACGGCGGGAGGCGGCGGCGCGCCTCCCCGTAGGGTGTGCCGCACCGTCACGCGGCCGGGACTGCGGCACACATCGGGGAGGGCTGCCTGCCCCCGGCGCTCTGCCGCCGCCATCGGACCGTCACTCACGGCCGCAGGGCCGACGCTCGCGACGGAAGCGCCGCCTCCCGCCGCAGGCGCGGGAGCGCCTGCGGGCAAGGCGGGCTCAATCGGGCTCGGGATCGTGCCGCTCAACGGCCAGTATGGCGCGGTGCGGACCAATGTCGTGGGGACGAGTGTCGCTCAGGACCACCAGCAAGATTTACACCCGCCTACCCAACGAAGCGGCCAAGGCGGACGGCGGTAGCGCCGCGCGCCGCGCGGTGCGTGGGCATGACGAGCACGCAGTCGTCGTAGGGGGTGGCGACCGCCGCGTCGCCGTCGAACCCGATGACGGTCCCCGCCTTCTCGATGACCTCCAGGCCCCGGTAGGGGAGGGTGAAGCGGAACCGGTGGCTTCGCACCGTGACCGGTTGGGTGACCTCGATGAGCCGCGCCTCCTCATCTTCCGCCGCGCCGTCCGTCGGCGGGGGCGGCGTCAGCGCCGGGGCCGGCAGCCGGACCCCGAAGTGGTCGAGGAACCGGTACGCGACCCTTCGCGCGGTCTCCACCGTCTCGCGCTTCCAGTGCTGGCCGCACTCGACGAGCAGGGCGGCGCGCGGGCTCCCGCCGTCCGCGAACCCGGCGTAGTCCCGCATCCGCGGCCCCGCCGCGTGGCCCGCGTCGCGCACGACGTGGCCCGGCAGCCCGAGCGCGCGGGCGAAGTCCCGGCCCTTCCGGGTCGTGCCGCAGAGCACGAGCGGTACGGCCGAGTACTGCATCGAGTGGAGGTCGAGCAGGTAGTCGACCTCGTCGAGGATCGGCCGGAGCTCCCGCGCGCGCCGCAGCTCCGCGCTGTCGCGCCGGCCCTCCAGCGCCTCGCTCGACCACAGCCGGTTGAAGTCCTCGTCCACGTAGCGGCTGAGGAGGGGGTGCTCGGGGTCGAAGCGCTCACAGGCAGCGACGTTCATGAACGCGAGGGTGAGCCGCCCGCGCGCGGGGCGGACCTCCGCCCGCAGGAGCTCGTCGAGCACGATCGCGCCGCACAGCTCGTTGCCGTGCACGACCGCGCTCACCATGACGTGGGACCCCGGCCGGCCGCTCTCGAACGTGTGCGCGTGGTCGACGCCGGCGCTCCCCTCCCGCCAGGGGGCGAGGTCGGGGGCCTCGATCTCGACCGTTTCGTCCGGCATCTCGAACCCCTCCAACGCGAGGAAGCCGGCCTCCCGGCCGCCGATGGTCGCCTGTGCGCGCATCGCGCGGATTCTACCCCACCGGCTCCGCCCCGCCGGCCCGCCGCCTCCGATCGTCTACACTGTCGCCGGCCAGCCCGGCCCCCAGCCCCCCATCCCCACGGAGAAGATTGCCCGATGCCGCAGGGAAGATTCGAAGGAACCGATACCTACGTCGCCACCGAAGACCTGATGCTCGCGGTGAACGCGGCCATCACCCTCGAACGCCCGCTGCTCATCAAGGGGGAGCCCGGCACGGGCAAGACCATGCTCGCCGAGGAGGTCGCGCGCGCCATCGGCGCGCCCCTCATCCAGTGGCACATCAAGTCGATCACGAAGGCGAGCCAAGGGCTCTACGAGTACGACGCGGTGGCGCGCCTGCGCGACTCGCAGCTCGGCGACGACCGGGTGCACGACATCCACAACTACATCGTCCAGGGGAAGCTCTGGGAAGCCTTCGCCTCCGGCGTGCGCCCGGTGCTCCTCATCGACGAGATCGACAAGGCGGACATCGAGTTCCCGAACGACCTCCTCCAGGAGCTCGACCGCATGGAGTTCTTCGTCTACGAGACGAAGGAGACGGTCACCGCCGTCCACCGGCCGGTCATCATCATCACCAGCAACAACGAGAAGGAGCTGCCGGACGCGTTCCTGCGCCGCTGCTTCTTCCACTACATCCGGTTCCCGGACAAGGAGACGATGATCCGCATCGTCGACGTCCACTTCCCGGGCCTCAAGAAGGACCTGCTGAAGGAGTCGCTCGAGACCTTCTTCGAGATGCGCGAGGTGCCGGGGCTCAAGAAGAAGCCCTCGACCTCGGAGCTGCTCGACTGGATCAAGCTCCTCGTCGCGGAGGACGTCCCCCCCGAGATCCTGCGCAGCAAGGACGCCCGCGAGGCCATCCCGCCGCTCTACGGCGCCCTGCTGAAGAACGAGCAGGACGTGCACCTGTTCGAGCGGCTCGCCTTCCTGCACCGCCGCAACGCCGGCTGATCCCGGGGGGCGACGCCGATGCTGGTCGACTTCTTCTTCGGCCTCCGCCGACACCACGTGCCGGTCGCGATCAACGAGTACCTGACCCTGCTCGAGGCGCTCCAGCGCCGGGTCGCCCTGCTGAGCGTGGACGACTTCTACTACCTCGCGCGGGCCGCGCTCGTGAAGGACGAGCGGCATTTCGACCGCTTCGACCAGTGCTTCGGGACCTACTTCAAGGGCATGGAGGAGCTGTTCGACGCCCTGCACGGGGAGATCCCGGAGGAGTGGCTTCGCCGGCAGGCGGAGCTGTCGCTGAGCGAGGAGGAGAAGGCGCTCATCGAGGCGATGGGCGGCTTCGAGAAGCTGATGGAGGAGCTGAAGAAGCGCCTGGAGGAGCAGAAGGGGCGCCACCAGGGCGGCAACAAGTGGATCGGGACGGCCGGGAAGTCGCCGTTCGGGGCCTACGGCTACAACCCCGAGGGGGTGCGGATCGGGCAGCACGAGTCGCGCCACCGGCGCGCCGTCAAGGTCTGGGACCGCCGGGAGTTCCGGAACTTCGACGACACGGTGGAGATCGGCACCCGGAACATGAAGGTGGCCCTCCGCAAGCTCCGGCGCTTCGCGCGCGAGGGGGCGGAGGAGGAGCTGGACCTCGACGACACCGTGCGCTCGACGGCCCGCAACGGCGGCCTGCTCGACATCCGCATGGTCCCGGAGCGGCACAACGCGGTGAAGGTGCTGCTGTTCCTCGACGTCGGCGGCTCGATGGACGACCACGTGAAGGTGTGCGAGGAGCTCTTCTCCGCCGCGCGCGGGGAGTTCAAGCACCTGGAGTACTTCTACTTCCACAACTTCCTCTACGAGACGGTGTGGAAGGACAACCGCCGCCGCCACTCCGTGCGCATCCCGACCATGGACGTCCTCCACAAGTACGACCCGGCGCACAAGGTGATCTTCGTCGGGGACGCGAGCATGAGCCCCTACGAGATCGCCTATCCCGGGGGGAGCGTCGAGCACTGGAACGAGGAGGCGGGGTCGGTGTGGATGGGCCGGGTGCTGGACGCCTGGCCTTACGCGATCTGGCTCAACCCGAAGCCGGAGAGCGTCTGGGGCTACACCCAGTCGATCGAGATGACCCGCGAGATCATGGGGCGCCGCATGTACCCGCTCACCGTCGAGGGGCTCGAGAAGGGGATGCGGGAGCTGCGCCACCGCCGCCCGGACTGAGCCCGGCTTCCGCGCGCCGGCCCGGAGGAGCCTGCCTGCCCGGCCCGCCCTCCCCCCGCACCGGCCCGGATCGGATCGGCGCGCCCGGGGCGGCTCCCGGATCCGTGCCGGGCGCCGTCTGCCCCCGCGATACGCCGCAGCCAGAGGACCCTGCACATGAACCTCATCGACGACGTCGTCGCCCGCCACGACGAGATGACGGAGGTCCGCCGCGACCTCCACCGCCATCCCGAGCTCGCCTACGAGGAGCATCGGACCGCGGACGCGGTCGCGGAGCGCCTGACCGCCTGGGGCATCCCGATCCGGCGCGGCCTCGGCGGCACCGGGGTGGTCGGAACCCTGCGCTGCGGGAACGGCAACCGGGCGATCGGGCTCCGCGCGGACATGGACGCCCTCGCGATGGACGAGCTCAACACCTTCGAGCACGCCTCGCGGCATCCCGGGCGGATGCACGGCTGCGGGCACGACGGCCACACCGCGATGCTCCTCGGCGCGGCCCGCCACCTCGCCGAGCACGCGGGCTTCGACGGGACCGTCCACTTCATCTTCCAGCCGGCGGAGGAGGGCGCGGGGGGCGCCGACGCGATGATCCGGGACGGCCTGTTCGACGAGTTCCCGGTGGACTCGGTCTGGGGGATGCACAACTACCCGACCGTGCCGGTCGGGAAGTTCATCACCCGCGCGGGGCCGTTCCTCGCGAGCTCGGACACGGTGCGGGTCACCGTGCGCGGGGTGGGCGGCCACGGCGCGATGCCCCACCTCGCGCGCAGCCCGGTCAACGCCGCGTGCGCGATCATCGAGGCCCTGAACGACTTCGTCGCCCAGGAGATCAACGCCCAGCACGCGGCCACGTTCACGGTCGGGCGCATCCGGGGCGGGGACGCGATCAACGTCATCCCCGACTCGGTCGAGTTCGCGGGAACGGTGCGTTCGTTCACCCACTCGGTGCGCGACCAGTTCGCGGCGGGCCTCGAACGGATCGTGGACGGGATCTGCGCCGCCCGCGGCATCTCCGCCGAGGCCGCGTACGAGAAGAACTACCCGCCCCTCGTCAACAGTGAGGAGGAGACCGGGATCGCGGCCCGGATCGCAGCCAGGGTGGTGGGGGCGGAGAACGTCGACGCGGGGGCGGCCCGCATCATGGGCTCGGAGGACTTCGCCTTCATGCTGCTGAAGCGCCCCGGCAACTACGTCATGATCGGCAACGGCGAGGGCGAGCACGGGGGCTGCATGGTCCACAACCCCCACTACGACTTCAACGACGAGATCCTCCCCATCGGAGCCACCTACTGGGTGGAGCTGGCGCGCGAGCTGCTGCCGCCGCACTGACCCCGCACCGGGGGCGGGTTCGACAGAGGGCTCCCTCTGCCTCCCTCCGGACGAGGGACGGATCGGGTGTCCCGGCAACGGCGCGTCCCGGGGACCGCGTATCCTGGGAACGCGGGCGTCCCGCCCGCATCGGCGTGCACACTGCCCCATCGGTCCGCTTGCGGGCGGGACGCCCGCGTTCCCAGGACACGGCGACCCCGGCGGATGAACCGGAACGCAGGGTCCGAATAGAATCGGGGCCCGGGGCTCGCGCTGCTGACCTGACGAGCGGGATCGGTCGGGTAGGGCGTCCCCGTTTCGAGGCTCTTCGGTCCCTCGCCTTTCCCCGGTGGTATCGCCGACCCGTATTTCGAGCCATCGACCTATCCTCCGTTGACCTCCCCCGCCCAGCGTTTCCGCTACCTCCTCGGCCTCTTCCGGGAGCAGGCCCGGCTGCTCGCGGCCGGCGCCGCGTTCCTCGCCGTCACCCTGTGGATGAGCCTCGCCATCCCCCGCTATCTGAAGGAGGCCATCGATCTCCTCGCCGCCGACCAGTCCGGCAGCGCGTTCTTCGCCAAGGTCTGGCTCATCCTCGGCTTTGCGGTGGCGATGGTGCTCACCCGGACCGTCTCCCGGCTGCTCTTCTTCATCCCTGGCCGGCGCGTCGAGTTCGACCTCAAGAACCGTCTCCTCGCCCACCTGCTGGGGCAGGACCGCGAGTACTTCCTCGCCAACCCCACCGGCGAGCTGATCTCGCGCATCAACAACGACGTGAACGGGGTGCGGATGCTGGTGGGCATGGGGACGATGATGCTGATCCAGACCGTCGGCACGCTGACCTTCGCGCCCTGGTACATGTACGAGATCTCGCCCCGGCTCACCGTGTACTGCGCGGCCCCGATCGCGGTCGGCTTCCTCGTCCTCCAGCTCGCGGTGCAGCGGATGCGCCGGAACCAGGAGCGGCAGATGAAGGCCCTGCAGGGCCTCTCGGACTTCACGGTGGAGTCCTACGGCGGGCTCGACGTCCTCAAGTCGTTCCGCGGCCTCGGCTGGGCGGAGCGGCGCTTCGCCGCGTCGAGCGGCGAGGTGCGGGACGCGGGCCTCGGGATGACCACCGTCCGGGCCTGGTTCTTCCCGCTGCTCTCCCATCTCGTGAACGGGCTCAAGGTCATGCTGGTGCTCGTCGGCGGCTTCATGGTGGTCGGGGGGGAGATCACGATCGGGGACTTCACCGCGTTCGCGGTGTACCTGTCCATGCTGGTCGGGCCGCTCATGGGGGCGACGTTCCTCATGTTCCTGCTCCAGCGCGGCATGACGAGCCTCGGAAGCCTGCTCGAAGTGCTCGCGGCCGCCCCGGAGCGCCCCGCCCCGCGGGTGGAGGCGGCGCTTCCGGACCGGCTCGTCGAAGGGCTCGCCGTCGAGGGGCTGCGCTTTGCCTATCCCGACGAACCGGGCCGGCCGGTGCTCGACGGGGTGAGCCTCCGGGTCGCGCCCGGGGAGGCGGTGGGGGTGTTCGGCCCTGTCGGGAGCGGCAAGACCACGCTCGTCAACCTGCTGAACCGCCATCTGGCGCCGCCGCCCGGCGCGGTGCGGCTCGACGGGGTGGACGTCCGGGACGTCGAAGCGGGCGAGCTGCTGCGCCGGGTGGTGACCGTCACCCAGGAGCCGTTCCTGTTCTCCGACACGGTGCGGGCGAACGTCGCCTTCGGGATGGACGAGGAGGAGGCGGGCGGGGCCACCGGGCGAGGACCGCGGGTGGGCGGGGAACGCGGGGACGGAGTCGGGCCGGGGGCCGCCGGGCGTAAAGCGGAGCGCGCCGGAGGCGAAGGGGAGGAGGCCGGAGCCCCTTCGGGGGCGGCGCGGACGGGCTCGGCGGCGCTCGCCGTCTCCGTCGAACAGGCGGTGGCGGACGCCGCCTTGGGTCCCGACCTCGAACGGATGCCGATGGGGCTCGAGACCCTCGTGGGGGAGCGCGGCATCACCCTCTCCGGCGGCCAGAAGCAGCGGGTGGCCCTCGCCCGCGCGATGCTGAAGCCCTGCGAGCTGCTCATCCTCGACGACGTGCTGTCCGCAGTGGACCACGACACGGAACGGGTGCTGGTGGATCGGATCCACGGGCTCGCCGGCGCCCGCTCCCTCCTCGTCGTGTCGCACCGGATCAGCGTGCTCGAACGGGCGGACCGGGTGATCGTGCTCGACCGCGGGCGGGTGGTGGACGAAGGGCGCCACGACGAGCTCGCCGCCCGGCCGGGGCCGTACCGCGAGGCGTGGCGGCGGCAGGCGGAGGAGACGGGGGACGGACGAAGGGACCGCGAGGAGGGGGAGAAGGCCGAAGGCGGGGCGGGCTCCTCGGACGTCAAGGGCGAAACGACGCCCTCGCCCTCATCGTGACGGGGATGGCGGGAATGCCGGGAAGGGCGGCGAGGGCGTCGGCCTGATGCGGCGGCGCGCCTTGCTCACGCCGCTCTGGCGCCGCTTCCTGCCCGGCGGGAACGCGGGAGCGGTCGTCGAAGCGATGCGCCCGCATCTCGCCCGCTACCGCGGGCGCTTCCTGGTGGTGGTCGCCCTGCTGCCGGTATCGGCCGCGCTCGCCGCCCTCGTGCCGTTCCTCATGAAGGTCGCGGTGGACGACTACGTGCTGCCGGCCGTCGCGGCCGGCGCGCTCGGGCCGTACCGCGGTCCGCTGCTGGCGCTCGCCGGCCTCGCGGCCGCGGTGGTGGTAGCCGGCTATCTCACGGACGCGCTCTACGTCCGCATCCTCCAGCACGCCGGCCACCGGCTGCTCGCCGAGCTCCGCGAGACGGTCTTCCGGCGCACCCTCCGCCTCCCGCGCGCCTACTTCGACCGCAACCCGATCGGCTCGGTGCTCACCCGGGTGACGAGCGACGTGGAGGCCCTCGGCGAGAGCCTCGCCGGGCACGCGCTCTCCCTCGTCGCCGATCTCCTGAAGACCGCCGCGTTCCTGGGCGTGATGTTCTGGCTGAGCTGGAAGGCGACCCTCGTCCTGCTCGCCATGCTGCCGGTGCTGGCGTTCGCGATGCGGTTCTTCCAGCGGCGGGTGCGGACCTCCTTCCTGTGGGCGCGCCAGGCGCTGTCGCAGGCGACCGGCTATCTGCAGGAATGCCTCGCCGGGGTGAAGACGGTGCAGCTCTACGCGGCGGAGGCGAAGGTGGCCGCGGCCTTCGAGGGGCGGAACCTCCGCTTCTACCGGGCCCAGAACACCTCCAACTTCTACGACGCGATCCTCTACTCCCTCGTCGAGGGTCTGACCAGCCTCGGGCTCGCGGTGGTGCTCTGGTACTCGGCGGGCGCCCTGCTCGCGGGGACGATGACGATCGGGGTGCTGATCGCGTTCATGGAGTACATCCAGCGGCTGTTCGTGCCGGTGCGCGAGCTGGCGCAGCAGCTCGCGGTCCTCCAGCGCGCCCTCGCGGCCCTCGACCACATCGGCGGCCTGCTCGCGGAGCCGCTCGACCCCGCGGAGCCCCCCGACCCCGGCGCCGCGCGGGAGCCCGTGCGGCGCGAGCACCCGGCGGACGCGCGCCCGGGTGCGGGTACGGCGGCGCGCTTCGAGCGGCTGGATTTCGAGCGGGTCCGGTTCCGCTACTCCCGGTACGCCCCGGACGTGCTGCGGGGGGTCGACCTCCGGGTCCGGAGGGGAGAAACGGTCGCGATCGTGGGGGCGACCGGCTCGGGCAAGTCGTCGATCGTCCGCCTGATCGCCCGCGCCTACGGCGGCTACGAGGGGTCCGTCCGGCTGAACGGCCGCGAGATCGCCTCGTTCGACGCCGACGAGATCGGCCGGCTGGCGGCGGCGGTCCACCAGGACGTGTTCCTGTTCCACGGATCGATCGAGTTCAACATCACCCTCGGGCGGCTCGATCGGGCGGCGGCGGAGCGCGCTGCGCGCGAGGTCCGGGCCGACGAGTTCATCCGGAGCCTGCCGGGCGGCTACGACTTCGAGGTCGCGCACGGCGGCGCGAACCTCTCCGCCGGCCAGGCCCAGCTCGTCTCGTTCGCGCGCGCGGTCGCGGCCGACGCCGACCTGGTGGTGCTCGACGAGGCGACCAGCTCCGTGGACTCCATGACCGAGGACCTGATCGAGAAGGCCCTCGCGCGGATCTACGAGACCCGCACGGTCATCGCGATCGCGCACCGACTGAGCACCGTCCGCCGGGCGGACCGGATCGTGGTCCTCGAAGCGGGCGAAGTGGCGGAGACCGGTACCCACTCCGAGCTCGTGCGCCTCGGAGGCGCCTACACTCGCCTCCTCGGCGAGCGCGCGAATGCCGCGGCTCCATCGAGGAACACGGCCTGGCCGAGCGCCGAGGGATCGTGAGCCAACCCGCCGATTCCCTCACCAAAATCCCATGCCAAAAATCTCCTGTCGGCTATCGTTGGCCATGGATGGGCTTTGCCGGTCACGGCGCCGCTTCCGATGGAAACCAGGTCTGAAGGGTTTGCCGGAGCTCGTTGAAAGCGGGGTCCCGGCAGTCGTCGAACGAGACGGAAGCCGCCAGATTCTTGAACAGGGCCGACGAGGCCACCTTCCTGTTGCGGCGAAGCACCTGATACAGAGCTTTCTTCGGATCGGCGGGCTTTCGCTGGCGGGCAAGCCGGAAACCTTTCTCCTCGAGGAATGTACGAAGCGATTCGAAGTTTCCGTTCCATCCCAGCGCCCGGGCAACCTTCCTGGACGGGATCCAGACCCATGCTTCCAACTCCGGGACGATTACGATCGCCTTCGATCGCCCATTCCAGCCATTGCGTTCGAGGAGGCTCTCGAGCTCTCTCTGGATTTTTCCGGGCGGATCCTTGCTGCCACATCCCTCATAATCGAAGACGACGAGTGCGAAGCGGTATCCCTGGATGAAGGGGCGCAGGAAGTCGACGGCCCTGGTTCGACAACCCGGATCGGATTCCGGATGGCGACGCACGTCGAACGATACGGTGCGAAGCCCCGGATCGGCCCGGCGTTGGCGGAGCAGAGTTTCCACGGAGACGGCGATGTGTTTGTCCGCAGCCAGAACGATGAGATCCGATGACCCTGCACCGGAGATCATCCGAGTACTCCGGCCGCGAAGAAGACGCTCAGGTTCGGAGAGCCCTGCCAGTCCCTCAGCCCGGGATGTGCCCGGGCGGGAATGACGTCCGTGGCTCCACTCGCGTCCTTGCCGAAGCAAAGCATGTGGTCCAGGTCTGCATGGTTCAGGAAAACCGGGGAATGCGTGGCCAGCAACACCTGGGAATCGTACACGGAAGACAGGGCGTCGTAAACGTCCTGGGTCACCCCCGGATGCAGTCCGTTTTCCGGCTCTTCCATAAGGTAAATCATTTTCCGATCCCGGAGGTAAGCCGGAAGGGTCAGCGCCAGCAGGCGCAACGTCCCGTCGGAGACCGCCCACGACGGCGCCTCCACTCCCGATGTGTAGCGGATCATCAGGTAGCAATGGCGATCATCCTTGCGCTCCACGACCCGGACCTTCTCGATTTCCGGCAAGGCGGCCCGGACGTGGTTCAGCCATTCCCTGAACGCCCCCTTGTGTTCCCTGCGGAGGCGCCGGAGCACCCGGGGGAGGTTGGATCCATCGGGAGAGAAGCCCGTCTGGCGCCTGTCCGGCGGACTGGACCTGCTCATTCTGGAGCTGTCCAGGAACAGTCTTTGCACGCCTGTTTCCAGCAGCCGCTTGACGTGGGTGGAGACCGGAAATTTTTCAGGAGACTCGGGGAGATTCCCCAGGGTCGATCTCCCGGGGCCGAACGAAATACTGATCACCCATCCCCTCCCAGCCTTTTCGGATACTTCGATATTGAAGCTGTCCCTTCCTTCCCGGGACTTGCTCAGTATCGTTCTCGATCCTCACCGTCTACCCCCGATGAGGATCGTATCGGAAGCCTCGGGTGGGTCGGGGAAACGCAAAAGCTCCTGTCGTGGACGGCCGTGTTCACGGGGCATCAGAAGCGCTCTTTCGGAGTCGATGCGTATCCCGCTCCTGCCTTCCTTGATGGCGATTTCATAACGAAACGTCTCGAAATTCATCTCCCGGGGAAGTCGTTTCCCGATATCCGCCGGTATATCGAACTCCAACGCCAATTCGAAGCCGATGTTTTTCCGGGGACGATCCCAGACCATGTCCTGGAAGTTCCGGGTGCGCTTGTCTACAGCAGATCCCAGGCCGCCCGACAACATGTCTCCCAGAAACATGACGACGTCCAGCAGCGTGCTCTTGCCGCTCGCGTTGGGGCCGACCAGTACGTGGAAGCGGTCGAGCCGGACGTCAACGTAGCGGAGGCAGCGGTAGTTGAGGGCCTGGATGCGCCGGATCATGGTCGAAGTCTACAGGAGAGGTTCCCGGCGAGGGATGGGTGCGGCAGCGCCATCAGCTTCGTGCACGGTCCCGCCATCGCCCCCGTTCTCGCCAAGCCGGGCCCACCATGCGGGCGCCGTCTTCGGGACCACCTTCGCGGCAGCGACCGCCAGGCCGGCCACCACCGAGGAAGGCCGGCCCGACGCAACGATCGGCGCTTGCCGGATCGTGCGCGATTGCGTCGTCCGCCGCGCCTCCCGTACCGGCGTCCGGAAACCGCGCCGCCCTGCCCGGCCCCCCGAAACATGCGGCTGGCGGGCTCCGGGCCCCGGCTATCGGTAGACCAGGGTCGGGAGCCAGAGGGCGAGGTCCTCGTAGGCGAGGAGCAGCCCGACCATCACCAGCATGGACACCACGAACGGCAGCGCGCCGTAGGCCACGTCGTTGAACTGCCCGCCCCGCATCCGGATCCCCTGGACGACGTAGAGGTTGACCCCGATCGGCGGGGTGATGAGGGCGGCCTCCATCAGCACCGTGATCATGATCCCGAACCACACCGGGTCGTAGCCGAGCTGGACCACGATCGGGAAGACGACCGGCACCGTCGTCAGCATCATCGACAGGGTCTCCATGAACATGCCGAGGATGAGGTAGAAGACGACGAGGAGCAGCATCGTCTGCACCGGGGTCAGCCCGAGCTCGCTCACGAAGCGGATGAGGGCCTGGGTCACCCCGAGGAAGCCGAGCACGAAGTTGAGGAAGATCGCCGCGAGCACGATGAGCATGATCATCGCGGTCGTCCGCATCGTGCCCTCGAACGCGGCCTTGAGCATCGTCCAGTTGAGGGTGCGGGTCCAGACCGAGAGGCAGAGCGCAAAGCACACCCCGACCGAGGCCGCCTCGGTCGGGGTCGCGACGCCAGCGTAGATCGACCCGACGACCACCGCGAAGAGCAGGATGGGGGGCAGCAGGTCGGGGAGGGTCCGGACCCGGGCGCCCCAGCTCGTCTCCACCGGCGTCCCGCCCCAGCCGCGCCGGAACACGCAGCCCGCGATGATGGCGGCCATGAAGAGCGACGACAGGATGACCCCCGGAATGATGCCGGCGAGGTAGAGCTCCGGCACCGAGCTGTTGGTGATGAGGCCGTAGAGGATCAGGTTGATGGACGGGGGGATGAGGATCCCGAGGGTGCCCCCGGCGGCGAGCGAGCCGAGGAAGAGGCGCTCGTTGTACCCGCGCCGCTCGATCTCGGGGTACGCCACGGTGCCGACGGTGGCCGCGGTGGCGACCGAGGAGCCCGAGGACGCCGCGAAGATGGCGCAGGAGCCGATGTTCGCGTGCATGAGCCCGCCCGGCAGCCACGACAGCCACTGCACCACCGCGTTGTACATCCGCCGCGCGATGCCCGCCCGCAGCATGATCTCGCCGAGCAGGATGAACATCGGCACCGCGACGAGGATGAACTCCTTGCTCTTGTCCCAGGTGAACTCGCCGATGGCGGGGGTGAGCCGACCGCGGAAGAAGAGCTCGTCGAGGACGAAGCTCAGGACCCCGAGCACCGCCGCGACCGGAACCGCCGCGATGACGAGCACGAGCAGGACGATGAGGGTGAGAAGCGCCATGGCTCAGGCTCCCTCCACCACGCCGCGGGTCTCCTCCTCGACCTCCTCGGCCACGGTCGGAACCCCCACGATGCGGTTCACGGCCGCGTCGTCGCGCTGGAAGTACCGCACCACCGCGTAGGCGGCCACGAAGACGAGCACCAGCTCGAAGACGATGAGGCCCGTGGCCCAGAACAACTGCGGGATCCAGAGCGGGGTGGCCAGGGTCGTGATCGAGACCGAGTCGCGCTGCCAGGAGGTCGCGAACACCGTCCAGGCGTGCCGGGCGAGCACCGCGTTGAAGATGAGGAGCAGGGTGATCCCGAGGATGTCGAGCGCCCCGCAGAGGCGCCTCGGGAGCAGGCTGTAGACCGCGTCGATGCGGATGTTGGCGCGATGGAGCAGGCAGTAGGAGTAGGCCCAGGTGGTGCCCGCGGAGAAGACGTAGCCCGAGATCTCGTCCGATCCGCTCATCGTGATCGAGAAGAGCTTCCGCAGGAACACGTCGACGGTGACCATGACCGCGGCGGCGAGCAGCGCCGCCCCTCCGGCCCAGACCGCGAACTGGGCGAGGCGCTCGAGGCGCGCGTGGATCCGCTCGAACGTCATCATTCGGGACTCCGTTCGATCCGGCGAACGGCCGCGCCCTGCCGGGGGCGCGGCCGTTGCTCCGGATCTCGGACGCCTTCCCTGAGCCGGATGGAAGCGATCTTCCGGGGAGGGCTCAGCCTCAGAGCGAGAGCTCGACCCCGAGCACCTCGCCGATGGTGCCGTTCCAGTCGTCGACGCACTGCTGGGTGCCGCAGCGCTTCGCCCAGCGGGCCGCCACGACCTCCTCGAGGATGCGCTTGACCTCGGCCTTGTCCTCGTCGCCCGGCGCGACGACCACCATCTCGCCGGTGTCGCCGCGCTCGCACGGCCCGGTGGTGTTGCAGCGGAGGGCGACCTCCTCCATGGCGGCCGTCGCGGTCCAGAACTCCTCCTCGAGCCGGGCGGACTCCTCGAGCAGGAGCGCCTGCGCGTCCGGGGTGAGGTCGTTCCACGTGTCGTTGTTGATCGCCATGAACGAGGCGGCGTAGCCGAGCTTGACCTGGATGTTGTGGGTCACCACCTGCCACCACTTCGCGTCGTAGGCGGGCAGGGTCCCGGTGATGCCGCAGTCGGCCACGCCCTTCTGGAGGGCCGGCACGACCTCGGCGAAGGCGATGGTCACCGCGCTCCCGCCGATCCCCTCGATGAAGTCGCCGAGCGGGGTCGAGTAGGTGCGGATCTTCTTGCCCGCGAGGTCGGCGAGGCGCACGTCCGTCACGCTCTTGTCGCCGAGGTTGCACCACATCTCCTGGCTCGGCCACGAGTAGACGACCAGCAGCTTGCCGTTGTACTTGTCGTTGATCTCGCGCTCGATGATCGGCCGGTAGGCGTCGACGACCTTGCGGTAGGTCGCGAGGTCGGAGACCAGGCCGGGCAGGTCGGCGCCCTCGAGGGCGGGGCTGTCCTGGGAGACGTAGGTGGAGACCACGAACACGACGTCGGCGGTGCCGAGCTTGAGCATCCGCATCCCCTCGAACCCGGAGAGGCCGAGCTCCGTGTACGACTTCGCGTTGGCGGTGAGGGCGCCGCCGGATGCCTCCGGGATGCGATCCATCCAGAACGGGCCTTCGCGCTGCTGCCAGTGGTCCATGTTGCCCCAGGAGCCGATGACGACGAACTCCTTCTGGCCGTAGTCGGCCGCCATCGACGTCCCGGCGGTCAGGGCAAGGGCGGAGGCTGCCGCCCCGATGAGGATTGCCTTCAGCTTCATGGTCTTCATCCCTCCGAATGCTGGCGAATGCTGGATTGCTTCCCGGAACAGGTCCGGTTGCCGCCCGCCATCTTTACCACGCGCCCCGCCCCCCGCACAAGGAAGGGTCCGGCGCGCGGGCCGGCGCACCGGGGCGCATCGGGGGGATCGACGCGGCCCGGCCCCCGGTACAATGCCCCGCCCAAGCGAGGTTCGGAGGGGGTCGGAGGGGCATTTCCGGCGACGGGCGCCTCCTCCGGCGAGACCCCGGCCTGGCCCCGCGACCCGACCCCGATGGACCGCCGACCATGACCCGTCCCGACCTCTCCCAGCCGGCGAGCCTCCGGGAATGGATGGCGGGCATCCCGCACCAGCGGGCGATCGGGTTCACGCTCGTGGAGATGGGCGCGGACTTCGCGGTCGGGCGGATCCCCTACCGCGGCGCCCTGGTCGGCAACCCCGCGACCGGGGTGGTGCACGGCGGGATCGTCACCACGCTGCTCGACACCGTCGGCGGGATGGCGGCCCTCGCCCGGCAGGGGGAGTTCCTGGTCATGGCGACCCTGGACCTCCGGATCGACTACCTCCGCCCGTCCACGCCGGGGGAGGACATCGCCGCGCGGGTGGAGTGCTACAAGCTGACCCGCAACGTCGCGTTCACGCGCGGGTTCGCGTTCAACGGCGACCCCGGCGACCCCCTCGCCTCGATGAGCGCCACCTACATGCTCAACACCCCGGCGGCGCGGCCGTGAGCGGTGGGGACGGCGGGAACGACGTGAGCGGCGGAAGCGGCAGGAGCGGCGGAGCGCCCCCGCCGGCGTCGGGGGGCGGTGTGCCGGGGGGCGGTGCGCCGGGGCTCGGGACGTCGGGGCAGCCGGCGCCGGGGCTCGAGGCGATCGTCCTCGAAGCGCGGCGGGCGCGCGACTTCTCGCGGATCACGGAGGCGATCCCCTACGCGCGCTTCCTCGGGATCGACGTCGACGTGAAGGGGGACGAGATCACCACCTGCATGCGCTACCGGGACGAGCTCATCGGCAACCCCGCCCTCCCCGCCCTGCACGGAGGGACCCTCGGGGCGCTCCTCGAGCACGCCGCCATCTTCGAGCTGCTGTGGAGCGAGGACGTGAAGCCGCTTCCGAAGACGATCAACATCACCGTCGAGTACCTGCGTTCCGCCCGTCCCCGCGACACCTTCGCGCGGGCGGAGATCACCAAGCGCGGGCGCCGGGTCGCGAACGTCCACGCCACCGCCTGGCAGGACCGGCGCGAGCGCCCCATGGCCCAGGCGCACGCCCACTTCCTGCTCCGGTGAGACGGGGGCGAGGCCCCGGCGCCGCAAAACCCGTCCGCAGGGCGCCGATAAGGGCGGGTCTCCGAAGGAATGCCTGATTCCGTACTCCGTACAAGGCTCGGGCTGCGGCTGGCGGTCGGTGGAAACCCTTGCCGGTCCGGCCGCGGCACGACCCTTCCCGCCGCCCCGCCCGTCGTTTTCGGTCTCCGGACGGGTCCCGCCATCGACTGCCCATCGCGTCCGCAGCACGGCTGAGGGTTGTGCGTAATCAGGAAGGAATGCGATGAATCGAACGGGTACTGCATCCCGCGCATGGCCCCGGACTGCTTCCGTTTCGCCCTGGAAGCGGGAGGATTTCCAGGCGCCTCCTTCTGCGGTGCGGGCTCCAGGGAGACCCCGATGAGAAAGCCGGCCCCGACCGACCGTCCGATCCACCCCCTGCTCGCCGAGCGGTGGAGCCCCTACGCCTTCACCGGGGAGGACGTGGAGGAGGCGGACCTGCTGGCCCTGTTCGAGGCGGCGCGGTGGGCGGCGTCCTCGTACAACGCGCAGCCCTGGCGGTTCCTCCTCGCCCGCCGCCGGAGCGAGCCGGCCGCCTTCGAGAAGGCGCTCTCGTGCCTCGTCCCGTTCAACCAGGGCTGGGCGCGGCGCGCGCCGGTCCTCGCCCTCGGCCTCGTGCAGGCCGAGGGCGCCGCCGACGGCTCCCCGAGCCCGATCGCCGCCCACGACCTCGGCCTCGCCGCCGCGAGCCTGACCGTGGAGGCGACGCACCGGGGGCTCTCGGTGCACCAGATGAGCGGAATCGTCGCCGACCGGGTCCGCGAGGCCTACGCCCTTCCCGAGGAGGTGTTGCCCATGACCGCCCTCGCCATCGGCTACGCCGCCACCCCCGAGGCCGCGCCCGAAGAGTGGCGAGCGCGGCAGGTCCGGCCCCGGGAACGCCGGCGGCTATCGGAGCTGGTGTTCGGCGAGCGATGGGGCGAGCCGGCCGCCCTCCTCGCCGACGAGCCGAAGGACTGAACCCGGCAGGTACGGCCTCCCCGGCGGCCAGCCTGAAGGGACCGCCCTCCTGCCGGAGAAACGGCGCGGACGCGGATCCTCCGACGCTCGGATTCGTGCAGCGGCGCAAGTGAATCCCATAACGAAGGCCGGAGTCTGAACCCCGGCGACACCGGCGCAGGTGGATGCCGAGCTTGGCGAGGGCGGCGTTCGCTCAACGAAGGCCGGAGTCTGAACCCCGGCGACACGTCCTATATTGCTGCCCGCCGCGCGCATGGCATCAGCGCTCAACGAAGGCCGGAGTCTGAACCCCGGCGACACGCGGCGAGGTAGTGCGACCCGGTCCGGGTCTCGCACGCTCAACGAAGGCCGGAGTCTGAACCCCGGCGACACGACGGCGCTCACCATCGCGATCATCGTCGCCGCGACCGCTCAACGAAGGCCGGAGTCTGAACCCCGGCGACACCACTCCCGCCAACGTCCTCGCCGGCAGCGTCACGGTGGACGCTCAACGAAGGCCGGAGTCTGAACCCCGGCGACACGGTCCGGGTTTTCGCCGCCACCGCGACCCAGTGGCGCGCTCAACGAAGGCCGGAGTCTGAACCCCGGCGACACCCGGGCCGGATCTCGCCGCCCGTCTGGTGGATGCCCGCCGCTCAACGAAGGCCGGAGTCTGAACCCCGGCGACACATTGCGTAGGATTTTGACGTGTCATAGTAGGTGGTCGCTCAACGAAGGCCGGAGTCTGAACCCCGGCGACACCGACGTCGTCGGGGTCGGCCTCGGAGACCGCGCGGCGCGCTCAACGAAGGCCGGAGTCTGAACCCCGGCGACACTCGCCGTCCAGGCCGCGAAGGCGCCGCCGCCGCCGCTCACCGCTCAACGAAGGCCGGAGTCTGAACCCCGGCGACACCGGCGCGCCGGAGGGACAGATCGACCCGCCCCGATCGCGCTCAACGAAGGCCGGAGTCTGAACCCCGGCGACACCAGCTTCTCGCCCTGGCTGTACCGCGTCTCCACGCACGCTCAACGAAGGCCGGAGTCTGAACCCCGGCGACACGTCGCGGCGGCGCTCGATCTGCGCCGTGTCGAGCGCGCGCGCTCAACGAAGGCCGGAGTCTGAACCCCGGCGACACCCCGCGACGCCGCCGGAGACGGTGAAGAAGCCGGTGATCGCTCAACGAAGGCCGGAGTCTGAACCCCGGCGACACCAGCCCGCCTATGTGCCGGACGACGTCGTTCCGGCGCGCTCAACGAAGGCCGGAGTCTGAACCCCGGCGACACGAGGCGGTGCGTGCCGAGCACGAGGGGGAGCGGGCCCGCTCAACGAAGGCCGGAGTCTGAACCCCGGCGACACATGACCTCGTCGCTGGCTATTGGGACGTGTGGACGTGCGCTCAACGAAGGCCGGAGTCTGAACCCCGGCGACACCCCTAATCACAGCGATCCGGGGGTTGCTCGGGACATTTTGCCCCGATTCGCTCATCAACCTGCCGAGCTGGAGGACAGACTGCTCCATCGCGGTGCACGATCACGGGATGGCGAGACGATCCTGCCAGTCTGCCGGGCTGTTTTCCACCCGATCCGGCCCACGGATCGAGAATCACCGGAGGTTCGCAGCCTCCCTCACAGGACCCACGGCTTCCCCAGAGCGTGTTCCTGGCGCCGGCCCAGACGCAGCGTCGCGCCTTCGATCCCGCCGGGAAAGCGGTAGACGAGCACGGAGTCGCGGTCGCGGTCGATGATGTCTTCGACCTCCCCGACGAGTCGGGCCAGCCTCGCCTTGGAGAGACGGCATTCGAAGACCGAGAGCTGGACCCGCTGCCCGTACTTCTCGCACACGTCCGCCATCCGTCTCAGGCGCGAGGCTCCCGTGGTTTCCGTATCGGCGATGTCGTAGGTGATCAGTACGTCCATGGCTCATGGAAGGACGAACGGCGGATAGGCGGGGAGATCCCCGCGAAGATGGCGTGCAAGCAGCGTTGCCTGAACCGAGGGTATCGCCCATCGGCCGACCGGGCGGCCGAGGATTCGATGCGGAACTTCGGTCTCCTTGTGGTCTTCCCACGCCTTGATCAGCGCGGTCCTCCCCTCGTCGCTCAGGTAGACGCCGCCGCCGGGCGTATGGTCGAAGCTCGCTCGTCCAATCTGCCGGCGGCGTACCAGCGACACCACGAACCGGTCCGTCAACGTCCGCAGCTCTTCCGCAATGTCGAGCGCGAGAGAGGGCCGCCCTGCCCGTGGGCGATGGAAGAACCCCATCTGGAAATCGAGACCGACGCTCTCCAGCGCACCAGCGCATTCGGTCACCATCAACCCGTAGCAGAAGCTCAGCATCGCGTTGACGGGGTCCCGCGGCGGTCGCCGTGTTCTTGCCGAGAATCCGAGCTCGGCGTCGGCCACCACCTGCTCCACCGCCCGAAAGTAAATCCGGGCGGCGTCTCCCTCGATACCCCGGACATGGTCGCCTGTCGCCGCGTCCGGCAGACGCGCGATCCTCTGCCGGATCTGTTCGCTACGGTCGGCGAGCCGCTTGCTGCCCGCCCCATCCTTCTCGTCACGTGACCAGCGGCCAACGACCTTCCGGCTGTTCTGCAGCTTCGCCGCAACGATCGACCGCGAAAGATCGAGCGAGCGGGAGTCATCCATGACCGCCTCGAACAGGGCCGTGCGAAGGTGGACGTTGCCGCTGGTCGCACCGTTCACGACGAAACGGACGCCGCCGCCCCGGTGCAGGGCCGCGACGCGAACCCCTCGACGCACACACGCATCCAATGCCTGCATGGTGACCTGTGCGCCGCCCAGCACGACCAGCGCATCGAGCGCTTCCAATGGGACACGTCGGCTCCCATCAGGGGACGAAACCGTCAATGATCCTCGCCGATGCTGAATCCGCGCACGATGATCGCGAACGTAGAGGGTATTCAGGTAGCGCATCCGAAGACGACGGTGGACATGTACCTGTGAACCTTCCGTGTCGAGCTGGACACTCCCGGCAGGCAGTGATGCAGGAGCTGGCACTCCCCGCACCGCTCGTCGTTCGGCGCCTCGGGCAGAGCCCCGGTCAGTAGCTGCTCCCGGATCGCATCGATCGCGGCCATGGTCCGACTTCGCAGCCCGCCGGTGAACTCGACCTCCACGCGCCGTCGCGGCCCCCCGTACCAGACGCCGCCCGAAGGAACGTTGATCCCGAGCATCTCCTCCAGGCACAGCGCCTGCGCGCAGAGCTGGAGATCCGCGGCGAGGCCGTGCCGGACGCCGGACTTGTACTCCACCGGGCGGACCGTTTCACCGTCCATCTCGACGACGTCGGCGCGCCCGGACAATCCCAGCGATTCCGACCAGAGAGGAATGCCGCGCAGGACCCGACGGCCCCGCTCCACGCGGTGCTGCCCGCCATCCACCCGCCGGTGCGCACGTGTGCCCCTGACGGTGTGGACGTTGTCGGACCAGACCCCGTCGCAGTGGATCAGCGCGCACTGTCGTGGGCAGTAGACGAAGTGCTCGATCGCGGAGATCGGTATGGTGGGCTCGGGGGTCACAGCAGCTCCGATCCAATACCCCTTGTAGGGTCGCTCGATCCCCTGCTCTGATATTCGACGCTCCGCCACCCGGCGTGGATGCCGAGGGCGTCCCAGGCTTGCCTGCGCCGAGGGTCAGGGTTCCAGACGTCCAGCAGCGCATCGATGCCGGCGGTGTCCAGAGTCTGTCGCCATGCGGGCCAGACGAACCGTCGCCGTTCGTTGCTTCCCGGCGCTTTCCGCCACCCGCGCTGCCGCACATCCGGATAGCCGGCGCTGCGACCGGGCTGGCGGTCTACTCCCTGGCCACGAACCGGCAACACCTCCAAGCCGAAGAATGCCAGCAGCTCGACCACGGGTTCGGTCCACCGGTCCGACGTATCCGCCAAAGACCCCAGCCGCGTGTTGTCGAATCCGAGGCCGTTATTCTTGACCCGGGGAGCCAGCCCTTTCAACGAGTCACGCAGACGCGCCGCGTCCATCGGGCCGGCCAGATCGTGAATTTTCAGCAGTCGATGATGCAGCCACTTCGTCGTCCCGGGCCCTGCCGGGTCGAACGGAGCGTGGGCGACCTCCCTACTCTGGTCGACGCTCAGATCGGTCATCGTCGAAGAGAGGGTCCAGGCGAAGGGATGGCCGCGCGCCTTCTTCACTCGGGCAGTGAACTGCTCGACCAGCACCTTCCGCTTCAGTCCGCCATCGCCTTCCCAGCTCTCGGCAATCGGAAGATTGTCCAGGAACTTCGTGTCCGGCCACGAGGCGGCCAACGCCTCCACCGGATCGATCTCGTCCGATGAGAGCACCGCTACGGGCGCACCTTCCCCGGTCCAGCGCAGTCGAATTCGGGGGTCCAGCACCGCCGCGCCGACCGCCGCGAGCCAGGCGTTGACCCACGAAGCGGGCAGTCCCGGGCAGGTGAACTCGTCCATCAGACCTCGTCCGGCGTCCCATCGACGCCTGCCGAGACGGCATGGTCGGCTCGAATGACGACGGCCTCCAGCAGCGCCAGCCCCCACGGCCCGAGCTGCTCTTGCAGCCTCCGGAACCGGCCCGGCTGCTCCCAGTCGATCAGGGCAAGGTCCGCGTCCGCCGTGACCGCGGTACCCTCCACCACCGCACTTACGGCCCCTGCCGCGCCGTCGTTCGCCGGCCGCACCAGAGGGCGTCCCTTTCCGTGATGGCTCACCACCAGGTGGACCAGGAGATCGCGTTGAAGCGGGCTGCCCCAATCGGGCGTCTGCGCGAGCCACGCACGCACCAGCCGTGCGGACAGCTCCTCGTGCCGGCCTCCCCTGGGCCAGCCGGAGGACACGCGCATCGCCTCCCAGCGGTGCGGCGGCTCATTCGACTTCGCGAGGAGCGGGCCGGATTCCCGCCGCGGGTCCAGCCATCGCTGGAAGCGCGGATCGGCCTTTCCGATGTCGTGCAGCGCCGCGGCGCGCCCGACCACTTCCCGGAAATCTTCGGGCAAACCCATCCGCTCCGCCACCCTCCTTGCCCGTGTCCCGACCGCGTGACCGTGCCGGTCCAGCTCCACGGCGACGTGGGGGCGGCGAAGCGAGAGCTCGTCGAATTCGTCGCTCGAGGCTTCGCGTGCGGGCTGCTCGACAAGCAAGCGTGGTACTTCGTCACGAGGCTCCAGAACGCACGGGCGCAGCCGCCCGATGAAATCGGCCCACTCCGCTTCCTCCCACCCCGCCGGCGGCGGCGTGCCTCCGAGCGTCGCAAGGATCTCCGAGACCGCTTCGTTCCGTTCCGCCTCGTCGACGTCGCGGTCGTCGTCGGCCACCCCCAATGCCGTGTCGACGAGCCCGCCGATCTCCACGCCGCACAGCCGCTTGATCGCCGCGGCGTCGAGCGGCAAGCCCAAGCGGGCGAGCGAGTCATCCGGCGCCGGGTCCGAAGCGGCGGGATTCCACCCGAACTCATCCATGTATCCAGCGTCGCTCGCAACGACGATCCGATTCCCCGGCCGCAGGTCGCCAGCGGATGTCTCCTCTACCGTGACCCCGTCCAGCGCCAGGCGGCACAGCGCCCGATCCCGAAGCGTGTCCTGAGCGTGCGTCAACGGCACTTCGATCGCTTCGCGATCCGTGGCCCGCGGCCATAGCCGCCGGCCAGGAGCCGGAACGTGTGCGCGCCAGAGCAAGGACACCGCCAACCGGGAGGCAGCGATTCCGCTGAAGTACGGCTCCACCGGCGCCTCGCCCTCGGGGGGCGTCGTCGTCTTCGTCCACTCCCACAGCAGGCCCGGAAGGACCTCGGGCGCACGGCCAGGGTCGTCGTCGGGCGGCCCCAATACCGAGGCGACCGAGCGCGGGGAGAGATCGACCGTTCCCTCGTCGCCTCCGGCGCCCATCTTCCGCAGCCGCCCGAGCACCTTTGCCGGCTCCCGGCCGTACACCGGCCAAGTATCCGCGTCCGCACCCGAACCCTTACCGCCCCGAGACCTGGGGGGAGGAACGTGGACGTAGATCGCGCGGGCGTGGGGAAATCGTCCGAGCCGGTTCAGGCGGCCCAACCGTTGGGTGAGCGCCCGGACGCCGCAGCCCTCCGTCACCAGGTATTCCGCGTCGATGTCGGCTCCCACTTCCAGGGTCTGCGTCGCCACCACGATCAGGTGGCGCCGGCGGGCCGCATCCGTATGCCGGGCGGTCGCCATCCCGTCTTCCGGGTCGAGTATCCGGTCGCGTATCCGCTTCGCCTCCCGTTCGCGCACGCGCCCCGTAAGGAGCAGGACCTCCGCTTCCGGCAGCGCCTTGCGCAAGCGATCGAACGTCTCCCGCGCCGTCTTCGGCGTGTTGCCGAATACGAGGAAGGCGGCCGGAGCGGGCGCCTCCCTGGCGAGCGTAACGGCAGCGTCCGCAAGCGGTTTCGCCGTGCCGCCCTTTGCGGCCTCGACGACTCGAAGGGGCTTCGCGGCGTCCAGCCGCTGACGGACGTCCGGGTGCGCCCGGTCCTCGTCGTCCAGATCGAACCGTTCGCTCTCCGGGGTGTCTCCGGTCGCGGTCAGCGCGACGATCGTCGGCCGCGAGCGATGCGCACCAAGAAATTCCGACGCCGTCGGGTGGCAGTCGGCGAGCGCGGGGACCAGCGCTCTCAGGTGCCCTGCAAGGTGCGCCTCGTCGAGCAGAACCAAGCTGTCGATGCCGGCCATGGCCGCGTCGAGGGACCGCCGATTGGACCCGTAGCCGCGGAACAGCAGACGGGAGCCGTACATCGGCAAGGTGCACAGGATGACCGTCGGCCGCGCGGGGTCCTTGGGGGTACGCGAAGCGATGCCGCCCCGGAGGCTGATCACGTCCAGCGGAGACGCGGCGGGAGCGACCCATAGCGAGCGGAGCCGCTCGGCAACGCATTCGATGGCGCGGCGCCCGGCCGGGTCCAGCTCCGCGGAGGCAGGGTCACGGAGCGTGCACGCGATGCGCCTGGCGTGTTCGGCCGTCGAGTCCACGAGGAGACGCCGGTTGACGACCCACCAGATGCGCGTCGGGGCGGTTCGGTGCTCCGGCGCCCGATCCGCCTGTGAGGAGAGCCACCACACCGCGACGTCGAGACAGGCCGTCTTTCCGAGCCCGGTCGGTACGCCGATCTCGGACGGCCACCCCTCCTTCGCGACCTTGGCCGCCAAGCGCGCCTGCCAAGGGAATGGCTCCCGTCGTCCATTGACGGCGCGGTAGAACTCGGGGAACGAAGGCGATGGCGGGACCGGCGCCGGATCAGCCGGACCCTCCTCGGCGCCAGAGACCAACGGGGCGTCAGTCATCGACCGGCGCGCAGAGGCCGAAACCGCGCTGCCGCCCGGCGCCGACGACGACCGGCCCCGTGACGGGCTCCGCGAAGCGGAATTCGGCGTGGGAGTACGGAAGCGCGGGACGCCCCGGGCGGTTGACCTCCACCGGCGCCAGATCGACCGCACCGGGAAGCAGGGGCGTACGCACCGATCGGAAGGCGACCGGAGCAGGCAGGCCGGCGTGACGGCACCAGCGGGCGGCTTCCGGGAGGCCGGGGGCGCCCCGCCTCTCGTGGATCACCGGGAACGCCGTCACCCAGGCCGCCGACGGCCCTTGCCAGCGGCGTGGATTCGCGGCCCAGGGACGCTTCTCGTCTCCATGTGGTTCCACGGACGTGTCGATGCCTCTACCGACGAGCGCGTCGATCGCGAACGCGGAATCGCGGGCTTGCTGACGCTGAATCCGGTCGGACCCCGGCGGCAGCCACAGGGCCAGGCCGTGGATGCGTCCTCGCGAGTGCGGATAGCCGGCGTCCGGCAGCGCCAGGTAGCGGGCGAGGTCGTACCCCGGGCCCGTGAACCCGTGACCGTGCAGGATGGCGGGCGGCTCGCCGTACATGCGCTGGTGGCGGTCGAGGACGGCTTCCTTGAAGAGCGCGGTGAGCGCGGATATCCGTCTCCCCGAGACCGACGGGCGCAGGCGGAGCCACGCCACTACTTCCCCGCGATCCGTCCGGTCACGGCCACCGGGCGACCGGTACGTTTCCCGGTGCAGGAGCGCCGGGAACTGCGAACGGGTCACCGAAGCACCCCGTTCCCGCCAATCATCGTACATCCGGTCCAGGAGAAGAACGTCGCCCGGCTGCGCGACGCCGATGCGCAAGTCGCCTTCCGGATCCGGCACGAACACTTCGTCCGGCAAACCGCACGGCATCTGCGTCGCAACCCGGACGCGGACCGGAGAATCGGACGTGCCGAGATAGCCGACCCTTGCGGCGCGGCGGCGGAGCGAAGCCAGCGTGCCTTCCTCCGGCGTCTCCGTATCCCAACGGTACAGCACGGACGGATGGCGGGGGACCACACGGACGCCCGGACGGTGCAGACCTCCTTTCCTCCCCAGATACTCTTGATGCGTGTATAGCTCCCCTGTTTTGTTGTTCTTTATATCGGCGAATTGGCGAGGCTGTTCCACGACGAACCGAGGCTCAAGGGTCTGGCGCCAAGGGTCACGCTGGGCATGGATCGAGGGCGGCGGCAGCCGTTCCAGCCAGAGGAGCTCCCGGCCGTCCGTGACCCGCGACGCCTGCCGGGTCCCGTCAGCCGCAACGAAGGCAGCGAACAGACGCGCCGGGGACGGCGGCCACTCGCCTCGGGCCAGCTTTCCGGTGACCGCGGCGCCATCCGGGTCGCCGCGGAAAGTCCCGTGCAGGAGCTCGACCTTGATCGCCAGCATCAATCGACCTCGGGCCAGGTCGACCGGATTGCCGCGGAGAGGTTTGCCTTTGGAGTGAGCCTCTTCGGCGGCGCCCCCAGCCGTCGAGCGGCGCCCCAAGGGATTCCGCATGTCCTCTGGCCGATTCGAGAAGCGCGCGCGTCGTCTCGACCCCGCCGAGGTCGATCGGCTCGTCGCCCTTCGCGCCCAGCCAGGTTGCGGTCCTCGAACGCGGCCGGAGCTCGGCGCCGGAACGAAGGGCGAACCCTCTGCCGAAGGCAAGCTGGTGGGCGTGGAGGCCGAGCGCCGCCAGCAACGCCCGAACGGCCGCATCCGCCTCCCCTGAATCGCCCCCCAGGCTGACTCGCCGAAGCTGGGCAAAGGACACCGTCGCCCGTTGCGTCACCCGCGCAAAGGACACTGCCGCCGCCGGTGCGTCGTTCCCCATGAACGGCACCTGGCCATGGCCGATCTCGGAGAGCTTGTCGCTCTTCGCACCCGCGATCTTCGCGCCCTTGCCGACCTCCCACGTCGTGCGGTCATCCGCATTGGAGGTTACAACGTCGTCGGTGTTCAGGTTGAGGGCGTCTCCCTTCAGCCCGAGCACCCTCGTCTCCGTCGATGCCGGCTGCCAGCCGATGATCTCCGAGACCCACGCACGCGCGTGCTTGGTGTTCTGGCGCTTCTTGCCCAGGTGGGACTGCCAGAATCCGTACAGCAACGCTTGCGGGAACCACGCGATCAACGGCCCGCAGGTCTGCGCCGTGGCGCCGAAGATCGCTTGGCCGAGCTCGGTCCGGAGAAAATCCTGCCCGTCCAGCTCCGCGTCGCGAAGGTACGCAT
The DNA here is from genome assembly GCA_965243335.1 of Gammaproteobacteria bacterium. Taxonomy (GTDB): domain Bacteria; phylum Pseudomonadota; class Gammaproteobacteria; order HK1; family HK1; genus JAJDXW01. Next base: position 5,159,065 of record OZ251545.1, on the reverse strand, counting down.
CCGCATTCCGGTGGGGGAATTCGAGACTCGACAGGGAACGGGGCAGGTGGGCCGGAAGATGCGCCAGCTCCGAAAGGTCGAGCACGAATTCCGGTATCGGCGTCGAGGCGCGATTCCTTCGCAGGGCCTCCTCGAGGCGGTTCGCCTGCGACGGCACGTTGTCGATGACGATGACCGGCGTTGGCTCGGCATCGTCAGGAGAGGCCCACCGTCGGTCCTTCTGGTACTTTCCACCTTCGTAAACCGCCGGCTTGACCAGGCCGCCGGGGCCCGAGAGCGGCTCCAGATCACTGTCGATGCGGATGCCGTCTTCGAAAGAATCGTCGGCGCAGCCCGCCAGGAGCGCTGCAAGGTCCATCCGTTTCGGCATTCCGCATTCCTCCATCAAAGGGTCGGGTCGGGTAAATGATTCTACGCTACGAGCCGGAGCCATCCCTGGGTGCGCCGAGGCACGTGCGCTGTGGGGTTTTCGCCAGGCGCGCCTCGTCGCAGGGCGTCCTGGGAACGCGGGCGTCCCGCCCGCATTCTCATTTCCGGGGGCTCCGCCCCCGTGCGGGCGAGACGCCCGCGTTCGCAGGACGCGCCGTTCCCAAGGACGTACCCGCACAAGCGCCGCCACGGGGTGAAATCCGCCCCAAAGCCCCTCGAACCGATCCCAAACCCTGGAACCACGCCGTCCCCGTGGGGTAAAAAATATCTCGACCCTCGATCTTCATCCTCTATTTCAATATGTTACGAACAGCGCACATGCCTCGAGGGGGCACGGCGATACCGGCGACCGCCGGGATTCGGATATCATCCGCGCGTCCCTGAACCGCGGCCCGGCCGGATGCGGTCGGGGGCGGGGGGCGGCCCGCCAGGATCGGGGGACGCCCCGGGAAGCCGGATTCCGACCGAGGAGCGGACCATGTTCGCAAGCCTGCCCCGCGCCCGCCCCGCCCCCTCCCTCCCCGCCGCGCTCCTTGCCGCCGCCGCGGCCTTCGTGCTCCTCTGGGGCAGCCCGGCGCGGGCGGGGGGGCCGGCGGTGGTCGAGCTCTTCACCTCCCAGAGCTGCTACTCGTGCCCGCCGGCCGAGGCGCTCCTCGGCGAGCTGGTCGAGCGCGACGACCTCATCGCCCTCGAATTCCACGTCGACTACTGGGACGACCTCGTCTACGGCTCCGCCGGGCGCTGGAAGGACCTGTTCTCCAGCCCCGCGTTCACCGCCCGGCAGCAGCGGTACGCGGCCCGGATCCGGAACGGCAGCGTGTATACCCCGCAGATCGTGGTGGACGGCGTGGTCCAGACCGTAGGCTCGAAGCGCGGCCGGGTGCTGCGCCTCGTCGAGCACTCCGCCGGGGCCGTGAAGCCGGTCCTCGTGTCGGTGCGGCCCGCGCCCGAGGGCGGGTTCACGGTCGCGCTGGAGCCGAGGGCGGGCCGGCCCGCGGGGGCGGTGCTGCTCGCCCGCTACGACCTCCGGCACGTGACCCCGGTCGAAGCCGGCGAGAACAAGGGCAAGACCCTCGCCAACCACCACGTCGTGCGCGAGCTCGTGGAGGTGGGCCACTGGACCGGCGACCCCGTCGCCATCCCCCTCCCCGACGTCCGCCTCGGCCCGAACCAGGGCTGCGCGGTCATCGTGCAGGCGCACGAGCAGGGGGCCATCCTCGGCGCCGCGGCCTGCCCCTCGTAGCGCGCCCCGGCCCCGGCGGCGGCGCCCGCCCCGGCTCGCCCCCTCGGGAGCGCTCCCGCCGGGAACCCGCGCCGCCCGCTGTCCGCGATGCCCCTGCGGGTTCGGCGGGGACCGCAGGACACCGAAGGGCGAGCCGGGCTACCGGCGGGCGGGCAAGCCGAGGATGACTCGCCCGGCCTGCAAGCAAAGCCAGGCGCCCTGGAGCGCAGCCGACCGCCGGCCCCGGCGCATTCGCGCGGAAGTGTCGGCAGGGAACGAGGTACGGCCCGCACCCGTGAACGGATCGGCGGCCCTCGGGGCGGCGGGATAACCGGCGGGAAGCCGGCGGCGGGGCCGGCTCCGCCGCCGGCCGCTCAGCGGCGCTCGTACTGGGCCGCGCCGAAGAGCATCGCCTTCGTCTTCTCGTCCATCGGGCCGGCGCGCCGCCGGTCGGCGAGCACCTGGACCCCGCGTTCCACGGACGGGCGGGCGGCGATGGCCCCCACCCAGCGCTCGAGGTTCGGGTAGTCGCCGAGGTCGATCCCCTGGTTCTCGTGGATGCGGATCCACGGGAAGGTGGCCATGTCGGCGATGGTGTATTCCGCGCCCCCCAGCCACTCGGCCTCGTCCAGGCGGCGGTCGAGGACGTTGTAGAGCCGCTTCCCCTCGTTCACGTAGCGGTCGATGGCGTAGGGGATCTTCTCCGGCGCGTAGTTGCGGAAGTGGTGGACCTGGCCGAGCATCGGGCCGACGTGGCCCATCTGGGTCATGAGCCACTGGTTGACGACGTGGCGCTCGCGCGCCCCGGACGGGTAGAACCGGCCGGTCTTCTCCCCGAGGTAGATGAGCATCGCGCCCGACTCGGCGAGGGTGATGGGCTGCCCGTCCGGCCCGTCGTGGTCCACCATCGCGGGCATCTTGTTGTTCGGGCTGATCCGGAGAAACTCGGGGGTGAACTGGTCGCCCTCCCCGATGTTGATCGGGATCACGTCGTACGCGAGCCCGGTCTCTTCGAGCATGATGTGGATCTTGTGTCCGTTCGGGGTCGGCCACGTGTAGAGGTCGATCATCGTCGTTTCCTTTGGATGTTGGAGTGAGCCCCGGGATGGGAGTGAGTCCCGGGGATGAGTGGATGAGGTCCCGGCTGGCGAGGCGCCCCGGAGGTTCCGGGCGGGAGCGGAGCGATGCCGTCCCCTCGGGGGCGGCGTTCAGTCGCTTGCCGCCATCGGTCGCGTCGTCCCCCAGTCGCCGCTCTCGCCGCGCCGGGCGCGCTCTTCCTGGTGGCGGTCGATCTCGCGCTGCACCGCGGCCCGCGCCTCCCCGGCGAGGCGTTCGTTGTTCGCGGCGGAGACGTCGTAGCTGTCCGAGCGCGCCGCGACCCGGGACTGGAAGCGCGGCATCACGTAGCGGGCGATGAGCTCGTAGCTCCGCTTCGTCTGCGCCCAGTCGGCCCAGTTGTGGGCGAAGAGCATGTAGCAGCCGAACCCGCCCCGCGAGCCCTCCCAGAGCCGGTCGAGGGCGGCGATCGCGTCGTCCGGGTCGCCGATGGCGGCGGTCCCGTTCTCCCGCATGTAGCCGAGGTGGTCCTCCACCCCGTCCGGCACGATCGGGAAGGTCGTGATCTCCCGGAAGTACTTGAGCCAGCGCTGGAGCCCGAACTCGACGTCGCGCTCGGCCTGCGCGCGGGTCTCCGCGACGTGCATCATGGAGACCACGCGCCAGCGGGAGCGGTCCGCCCGGTGGCCGTTCTCGGCCGAGATGGCCTCGCAGGTCTCCCAGTTCGCCGCGTGGGCGGCGAGGCCGGAGTCGGTGGTGCTGCCGATGGAGAGCATCCCCAAGCCGTACTTGCCCGCGGTCCGCGCCCCGACCGGCGAGCGGGCCGACGCGACCGCCATCTCCACCATCGGCTTGGTGTAGCACTCCATCTGGAGGCGCGCGTCGCGGAGCTCGAACCAGTCCGTCTTGCGGCTCACCGTCTCGCCGCGAAGGAGCGGGACGAGGACGGAGACCGCTTCGTCCATCCGGCGGCGCTGCTCCGCGACCGGGATCCCCATCTTGTCCGCGTCCGCGGTGAGCGCGCCCGGACCGACCCCGAACATCGCGCGCCCGCGGGTCATGTAGTCGAGCTGCAGGATGCGGTCCGCGATCATGAACGGATGGTGGTAGGGAAGCGAGACGACCCCGGTCCCGAACCGGATGCGCCGGGTGCGCTCCGCCGCCGCCGCGATGAACATCTCGGGGCAGGCGATGATCTCGAAGCCGCCGGAGTGGTGCTCCCCGATCCAGGCCTCGTCGTAGTCCAGCCGGTCGAGCCACTCGACGAGCTCGAAGTCGCGTTCGAGCGCGAGCACCGGGTTCTCGTCGAGCGCGTGAAACGGCGCGAGGAAGATGCCGAACCGGACGTGGCGGCTCATGGAGACCTCCAGGGGAACGCAGGCGCGAAGCCTAACCGAACGCGGGCCGATCCAGAAGCCGAGGCTGCCGGGTGAGCCCGGAAGCGGGCGCGCCGGGGGGATTTCCGCCCTCGAACCGCCTCGCGCGCGGGCGAAGGCGCCGCGTCAAGCCGGCCGGGCAGGATCGGGCGGCGGGGTCTCCTGGGCGCGGGCCGCCGGGTAGGGGGCGGGTCCGGTTCACTGACGCGCACGCTCCCGTACAGGCGGCGCCGGACGATGCGGGCCACCGCCTCCGTCCGTTCAGCCCGCGTCCCGGCAAGACGAACGCCTTCCACCGCCTCGCACACGTCCGCCGGGGTCAGGCCCTCCAGCACCTCCGAGACGGCGCGGCGGCGCACCCGATCGTCGCAGGGCGAAGAACTCGGCCCGAAGCTCGCGTGAGCCCTTGCGACCGTGCAGCCGCCACAGCTCCCGCACGCCGATCTGGGCGTAACGCTCCGCCTTCCCTTTGTCGGCGCTCGTGATCTCGGCCTCGACCACCAGGTCCGGGGCGGTGTGCGCCAGGAACGCCTCCGCCGCGGCTTCCCCTTCCCTCTCCGCGGCCCGGTATCGCTCGGCCCGTTCGCCGACGTAGAACGTGCAGTCGGGCTCCATCCCCGTGCCGGGCGGCTCGCCGCGCCCCCGGATCCGCACGGAGCGGAGCTTCTTCGAGGTGCGGCGGAAGCCGTCCGCGGCGACCTCCACGATGTCGTCGAATATGCCGGTCAGGTCTTCGTGGAGGTTCGAGGGGGACGTCAGGATGATGAGCCCCCGCACCGGGTCGAGGCAGACGCGCCGGAAGCGCCGGCTCCAATCGACGGCGGCGAGCTCGGCGACGGTGCCGGCGTCGGCGCGGATGACGTGGACGGTCGAGCCGAGCGGCCCGACGTGCATGGTGGTTGGGGCAGGGGGGTTCACGGCGGATACGCCTCCGGTGTGGGCCAGTGGGCCGCCCGCCGCGAAACGGCCCTCGTGCAGCATACACCACCGTCGGCGCCGCAAGGAGGAGGAAGACTGAGAACGACGACTGAACCGCCCCGCTTTTCCCGGCGGCAGCCCCGAACGGACTCTCTCTTGGGGCACACGGGATCGGCGACGGGAAGACGGTATGGGGTGGGCCGGGGGAATCTCCTCCTCCGTGAGGGGATTTCCCCACTCACCAAAAGGCCCTTCCGGCGGCGGGCTCGCGCTCCCGGTCTCGGCTGGTCTGCGAGAGGGGAGAGACTACAGGCGCCGAGGCGCCGCTGGTGGCGGATTGGCGGCCGCGATGGGCCAGCTCACCGTTCGGGAGCCGCAGAGCGCTCTCTCGGTCGTCCCCTGGCTACCGCCTCGATGAGATGCGCCACGCGTTCCGAGTTCGCTCGGCCACGGCCCTCCCCGATGAGGTCGTAGACCGCGGCCACGGCCCGCGCCTTGTCCCCGAAGCTCATGGTCCGTTCAATAGACGTAATCGCCGTTGATTCAGGGGAAGTAACGTGTAAGCTGGCAGCCCGATCCCAAGCCCGAAGAGTCCCCCATGAGGACGAGACGAATCCCTCGGATGGTCCCGGTTCTCCTGCTCCTGCCCGCCCTGCTTGCCGGCTGTGGAGGCGGAGAAAGCGGCGGGGATGGTCCCCCCGCCAGCGCGGCCTCGCCGTCCAGAGCATCGCCGGCCCCGTCTCCCGCAGCTCCCTCGGGACCCTCGCTGGAGCAGAGCATCGCCGCGCGTCTCGAACGTCAGCCCGTCTTCCGGGACGTCAAGCCGGAGGAGTTCTGGCGCACCGGCGCAACCGGCAGGGGAGTGCGGATCGCGATCGAGGACCAGCCGATGGACATCCTCCGGGAGGAGTTCCGGGGGCGGATCGCCAGTGAAGGAGGAGAATACACCTATACGTATTTTCCTCGAAGCGCCTATCGGGCGTGGCTCGCCGGGTCACTGACGGAGGAGGATTGGCGCAGCGTCGACTGTGGAACGATAACGAGCATCTACGAGGGCGCCCGTTGCAGACAGTTCAACGTGGCGACCTCCGAAGAGGCGCAGAGAAGGGCCAAGCTGGAGATAGAACGGTCCGGGAGATACCCCGGAAGAGGGGAGATCTGGATCGTGCGCGTCACGGGCTCTGAATCCTCCATGCTCGAAGCTCTTCAGGTGATACCGAGCCCTCGGCAGGTCAACGATGGCGAGCTTGTTCGCCCGCACGGCACGTGGGTCGGTTCGACGGCCGCTGGAGCCGCCTATGGCATGGCTCCCGGAGCCATGCTCGTACCGATCGTCATTACCCTGGGAGAGGAAGGCGTAGTCGACCAAGGCATCAGGGACCTGGCGCGAGATGTCCTGGATCAGGTGCTCGCAGGCGCCGGGGTCTTTTCGCCCGGCCAGGTGAGGACGCTCGACGGCGGCATCGCCGAAGCTATTCGCGACGGTTATTCGAACGCCGATATCGTCAACCAGTCGTACGGCATATCGAGCTGGAGCAACTGGAACCTCCGAAACCAGCACCTGGACAGAGCTCGCCTTTGGCAGAACGTCGATCGTCGCCTGCCACGGGCTTCGCGGGCGCTTCAGCAGAGGGACACGCCGGAGCAGGAGAAGACCCTCGTCGTGACTGCCGCCGGGAACGACAGCGACTGGGTCGGCCCCCGGGCGGCGCCGGCGCCTACGGCGACGATGGGGGTGTACTACCCGGAGCTGCGAGGGCTCGCGTTCGCCGTCGCCGCCCTGGGCGAAGACGGGCGTATCGCCTCATACTCGAACTACTGCGGCGCCGTTCCGAGCGAACGATCATTCGTCCCGGCGTGGAACACCGCCCGGCACGGCCGGCACTACTGCATCTCGGCCCCCGGCACGGTGAAGGCGCGAAGCCCCGACGGTACGGTCGTAACCGTGAGCGGCACTTCCTTCGCCGCGCCCATCGTGAGCGGCGCCCTCGCGCTCATGAAGGAGCACTTCCGCGGCCGTTTGACCCCGCGGGAGATCGGTTTCCGCATGGTGAACACCGCGGACAACACGGGGGTCTACGCCGATGCGGCGGTCTACGGGGCGGGGGCGCTCGACTTGGAGGCCGCCCTGCATCCGGTCGGGAGCGCCCGGACCGGCCTGCCGGGGGGGACTGCCGATCTGGGGGCCACCTACCTGGAGACCCCGCTCGCGTGGGGCGACGTGGGCGCCCGGGTCGGGAGCGTCGAGGTCGCCGCCTTCGACGACTGGAATGCTCCGTTCTGGTCAGACCTGGGTTCGCGCTTCCAGGCGGCCGCGGGTTCGTTCCCGCCGCCGGACCCGGCGCATGCAGGGTGGGACGCACCCGAGGCGTTCGCCCTTCCGCATCTCGCCTGGACCCAGGCGCCGGACTTCGGGGAAGGCGCAGCGCTCGACTGGGGCCTCGCCTTCGGCGCGTCGCAGAAGGGGACCATCGACTCCTTCGGCCTCTCGGCGCAGCCGCTCCGAGGCTCCTCCCTGCGCTTCGGCCTGGTATACGAGGGAGGGGCTAACCAAGGGGCGAAGCCTTCCGGCGCCTTCGGCGAGGGGGTCTCCACGCGCTTCGTATTCGCCTCCCGCGACCATGCGCGCGCGTTGGGGGACGGGCCGTTCTCGGTCGAGGCGTCCTGGACGCTGCTCGCCGGGCGGGCCGACTACCCTTCGAGCGCGATGGTCCACGCCGGGGCGGGCCTCTACACGGCGGGGCGGATCGGCCTGGCTCATGGAGGAGAGGACGCGAAGACGCGGATCAGCGTCTCGCAGCCGCTGCGCGCGGAGTCCGGATCCGGGACGCTCACCTTCCCCCACGACCGCACCCTGGAGGGCGAGTGGCTGTACCGGAGCCAGCGCTTCGATCTTGCGCCGGACGCGCGCGAGGTCCGGCTCGCGCTGCGCCACGACCGGGAGTGGGGCGGCGGGAAGCTCGCCCTCGAGGTCGGCCACGCCGTCGACGCCGGCCATCGGGCGGGCGAGGACGTGCGCTTCGCCGGCCTGGGGTATCGGCTCCAGTGGTGAGGACCGTGAGCGCCGCCGCCTTGGCGCTTCTCGTCTGGGCGTGCGCGCCGTCCGCCGCGCGGTACGCTCCGGCGGAGCCGGTCGAGCTCTCGCCGGGACTATGGATAGTCCCGGTCGCCGCCCGCCCGGACGGATGCCCGACGTTCACGCAGCGATCGGACCGCCACCCGGTGAGCCGGGCGATCTACTTCCGCGGGCCCGAGGGCGGATTCACGGCGATCCTCGAAAGGAGCGAGTGCGTTGAAAGATGAAGGGGGGCAGGAATACCCGCGTCCTCGATGAGGCCGGAGGGATCGGCTCTCGGAGAAGTCGCTCGGGGCCGGCCGGGGCGGGGAGGGCCGGCGGCCGGCGTGCGATGCGAGCGCCGGGGGGAAAGGGCGTAAGATCGCGCCCTTCGACGCCGCGCCGCGGCCCCGCACCGGAGTCCTCGATGCCCCGAACCCAGATCCTCACCTCGGAGTCCGTGGCCGAAGGCCATCCCGACAAGATGGCCGACCAGATCTCCGATTCCGTGCTCGATGCCGCCCTCGCCGAGGACCCGGCGAGCCGGGTCGCCTGCGAGACCCTGGTCAAGACCGGCATGGTGGTGCTCGCGGGCGAGCTCCGGACGAACGCCCATATCGACTACGAGGCGCTGGTGCGCGAGCGGGTGCGTGCGATCGGGTACGACGACCCCGCCTTCGGCTTCGACGGCGACACCTGCGCGGTGCTCGTCGCCCTCGGCCGGCAGTCCGCGGACATCGCGATGGGGGTGGACGAGTCCGGCAACAAGGACTTGGGGGCGGGCGACCAGGGGATGATGTTCGGGTACGCGACCCGTGAGACCGACGCCTTCCTCCCCGCCCCCATCACCCTCGCCCACCGGCTCATGCGCCGCCATGCCGAGGTGCGGCGCTCCGGCGCCCTCGACTGGCTCCGCCCGGACGCGAAGAGCCAGGTCACGGTGCGTTACGAGGACGGCGCGCCGACCGGGATCGAGGCGGTGGTGCTCTCCGCCCAGCATCGCGAGGACGTGGGCCGCCGGGCGCTCGAGGAAGGGGTGATGGAGGAGATCATCCGCCCGGTGCTGCCCGCCGAATGGCTCGGCCCTTCCACCCGGTACCACATCAACCCGACCGGACGTTTCGTGGTCGGCGGGCCGGTGGGCGACTGCGGGCTCACCGGCCGCAAGATCATCGTCGACACCTACGGCGGCCTCGCCCGCCACGGGGGCGGGGCGTTCTCGGGCAAGGACCCTTCCAAGGTGGACCGCTCCGCCGCCTACGCCTGCCGCTACGTCGCGAAGAACGTGGTCGCGGCGGGGCTCGCGGACCGCTGCGAGGTGCAGGTCGCCTACGCCATCGGGGTGTCCGAGCCGGTCTCGGTGGACGTCGAGACGTTCGGCACGGCGCGCGTGGACGAGGGCCGGCTCGCCGCTCTGGTCCGGGAGCACTTCGACCTGCGGCCGGGGGGCATCATCGAGATGCTCGACCTCGCGCGCCCGATCTACCGCCAGACGGCCGCCTTCGGCCACTTCGGGCGCGACGAGCCCGACTTCACGTGGGAGCGGGCGGATCGGGCCGCCGCACTCGCCGACGCGGCGGGCCGGCAAGAGGAGGACGAGAATTGAGCAACCGCCTCGACGGCAACGGCCCGGACCACCGGGTCGCCGACCTCGGGCTCGCGCCCTGGGGCCGCAAGGAGATCGGCATCGCGGAGAACGAGATGCCGGGCCTCATGGCGATGCGCGAGGAATACCGGGGCGCGAGCCCGCTCGCGGGCGCGCGGATCGCGGGCTGCCTGCACATGACCATCCAGACCGCGGTCCTCATCGAGACCCTGATCGCGCTCGGGGCGGAGGTCCGGTGGTCGTCCTGCAACGTCTTCTCCACCCAGGACCACGCCGCGGCGGCCGTCGCCGCCGCTGGCGTGCCGGTGTTCGCCTGGAAGGGGGAGACCGAGGAGGAGTACTGGCAGTGCGTCGATCGGACCATCCTCGGCCCGGACGGCTGGCGGCCGAACATGCTCCTCGACGACGGCGGGGACCTCACCCTGGTGATGCACGAGCGGCAGGCCGGCCTCCTCGCCGGCGTGCGCGGGCTCACCGAGGAGACCACCACCGGGGTGGCCCGGCTCCACGAGATGGCGGCCAGCGGGACCCTCCGGGTACCCGCCTTCAACGTGAACGACTCGGTGACCAAGAGCAAGTTCGACAACCTCTACGGCTGCCGGGAATCGCTCGTGGACGGGCTGAAGCGCGCCACCGACGTGATGATCGCCGGCAAGGTCGCGGTCGTGGCGGGCTACGGCGACGTCGGCAAGGGCTGCGCGCAGGCCCTTCGCTCCCTCGGCGCGATCGTCCAGGTGACCGAGATCGATCCCATCTGCGCGCTCCAGGCTGCGATGGAGGGCTTCCGGGTGGTGACCATGGAGGAGGCGGCCCCGCTCGGGGACGTCTTCGTGACCGCCACCGGGAACAAGCGGGTCATCGGCATCGAGCACATGCGGGCGATGAAGCACGACGCGATCCTCGCCAACATCGGCCACTTCGACTCGGAGATCGACGTGGAGGCGCTTCGCAACCACACTTGGGACAACATCAAGCCCCAGGTCGACCACGTCGTCTTCCCGGACGGCAAGCGCCTGATCCTCCTCGCCGAGGGGAGGCTCGTGAACCTCGGGTGCGCGACCGGACATCCGAGCTTCGTCATGTCGAGCTCGTTCACGAACCAGGTGGTGGCCCAGATCGAGCTGTGGCAGAACCCCGGCAAGTACGAGAACCGGGTGTACGTGCTGCCGAAGCACCTCGACGAGAAGGTCGCCCGCCTGCACCTCGACAAGCTGGGCGCGAAGCTGACCCGCCTCTCCGAGGAGCAGTCGGCCTACCTCGGGGTCCCCGCCGAAGGCCCCTACAAGCCCGACTACTACCGCTACTGACGGGGGCGGGCGAGCCGTCCCGAAGGCCGCGCCGCCGGCACGGCGGGCGCTCCGGGCTGGCCGGCTCGACCACTTCGGGGACCGGCCCGCCCCGGCCCGCCGCTCGATCCCGGCTTCGACCATGGCCCTCCGGCCCGACTGTTATACTTCCGCAAGCCTCCCCGGGGCAGCCGAGGCGTCATGCTTACCAGACTGGAAGTCAACGGATTCAAGAACCTGGTCGATTTCACGCTCGACTTCGGACCGTATACCTGCATTGCCGGCCCCAACGGCGCCGGCAAGTCCAACGTCTTCGACGCCATCCACTTCCTGTCCCTGCTGACGGAGTGCAGCATCAACGAGGCGGCCTTGCAGATCCGCAACGCCGGGGAGGCCACCGGAGAGGTCGCGGACCTGTTCTTCGCCGCCAATGGGCGGCGGGACAACCGCCTGGAATTCGCCGCCGAGATGATCGTCGACAAGACGGTGTCGGACGATTTCGGCAGACAGGCCGAGCCGTCGTCGTCGTTCCTGCGCTATGAAATCGCCTTTCGCCATGAACGCCCCTCGCCCGCCGCCGGACCGCTGGGCGGCTTGGTGCTGGAACGCGAGACACTGAGCCACATCACCGTCGGACAGGCTGCCCGCCGCCTGAAGTTTCCCCACGTCAAGGGGAGGTTCCGGGACAGCGTGGTGCACAACACGCGCCGCAGTCTCTCGCCCTACATCGACACCAAGGAGGAGGCCGGGCGGACCACCATCCTGATCCACCAGGACGGCGGGTCCCGCGGGCGCGGGCGGCCCGCCCCGGCCGAAGGCGCCGCCCGCACCATCATCGGCACCGAGAACACGGTTGCGACCCCGACCATCCTCGCCGCCCGGCAGGAGATGCGGAGCTGGCGCATCCTCGCGCTCGAACCTTCCGCGATGCGGCGTCCCGACCGCTACATCCAGGCCCCCGGGCTCGCCGCGAACGGCGCCCACATTCCCGCCACGTTGCAGCATCTCGCCAATCTGGCCCCGCGGTACGGAGACGACCCGGAAGACGTCTTCGCCATGATCGCGAGCCGCCTCTCGGACCTGATCCCGGTCAAGCAGGTCCGCATCGCCCAGGACGAAGTACGGCAACTGCTGTCGCTGGAATTGGAAGATCCCGCGGGCCTGACGTTGCGGGCGAGCGCCATCTCCGACGGGACCCTGCGGTTCCTCGCGTTGGCGGTGCTCGCGGAGGTGTCGGACGAACCCGTGGTCCTCTGCATGGAAGAGCCCGAGAACGGCATTCATCCCGGCAACCTGCCGGCGATGAACCAACTCCTTCAGGACATCGCGGTCGATACGAACGAGCCGGTCGACGTCGACAACCCGCTCCGCCAGGTGATCGTGGCCACCCACTCTCCCTGGTTCGTGCAGTTGCAGAACCCGAACGACCTGGTGCTGGCCAGGAACGTGAGGAGCGAGGCAGGCAGCCAAGGCGTCGCTCACCGCCTGAAATGTCAGCCCCTGAGTGGTTCGTGGCGCTGCGTCGCGTCCCCCCAAACGGGCGTTGACAGGATCTCCTTGCAGTCTTGGCTCATGCCCCCCGACGATGCGCGGATCACCCTCGCTCTCTAGGCGAAGGTTTTCGAGGGCGGGTCGATGCGGTTCCTGTTCGTCTGTGAGGGTTCATCCGATCTACCCTTGGCAGACCATATCCAGCGTCTGCTGATTCGATATGGGCAGCCGGACCCTGATGGTGAAACGTGGCATCGTGGGGCCCGGGTCGCAGAGAAGATACGGCAGGGGTTGCAGGCCGCTGGTGAAACCGACCTGCTGTTCGTACACCGGGATGCCGACAACGCCGGCGCGGATGCCAGATATCGGGAGATCAAGGCGGCGGTGCGTGACGCAGCACAGGATGAGACGTCATGGGCCGGCGTCGTTCCGGTGCGCATGACGGAAGCGTGGCTTCTCCTGGACGAGGCCGCCATCCGGAACGTCGTTGGAAAGCCCGACGGCAGGGCGCCGCTGAACTTGCCTGCTCCCGGACTCGCCGAGCGGGTCGCCGACCCCAAGGAGCGGCTGAGAGATGCGCTGCTTGCCGCCAGCGAGAGTCGGGGGAGACGCCGGCGCAGGTTCCATCGCGGGCTTCCGCGGCTTCGGAGGCGGCTGCTGCAGGACCTTCCCATCGGCGGGGCATTGGAGCGGCTGGAATCCTGGGTGAGGTTCCGCGACGATGCGGTCAGAGCGGTGCGGGACTTCGATCGGCGCCGCTGAAGGGCTCTGCTCGAACGATACGACACTCGGGGCAGAGCGCCCGCAGACATGGCCACACCGTCCGTGTGGAAGGGGGGGCGGCCGGGGATCGGGCCGCGGCGTTCGGGTCTGTCCGAGGGGCGGTTCGAGGCGCCTACGGCGGCTCGCCGGGAGACGGGCGGGCGGCCCTGACCACCAGCTCGCCGAGCTCGGCGCGGACCACCTCCACCGGCTCGCCGGCCGCGATCCAGGCGCCGTGCTCGGCCCGCGCGCTGTGGTGGACCCGTCCGACCACCACCGTGCCCGCCGGCCGCAGCATTCCCTCCGCCCGCCCGGTGCGCCCGACCAGGGACTGGCCGGCGGCGCCGCCGCTCGTGCCGGCGATCTCGGCCCGGACCGTGAGGCGTGAGCGGAGCCTCGCGGCGTGGGGCACGACCTTGACCAGGAACAGCAGCCCGGCCCCGGCCAGCGCGAGGCCGAGACCTCCCTGCAGGGCGGCGTCGAGGAACGCATCCTGGAAGATCGGATCGCCCGGCGCGAGGTCGATCTCGTTCGGAAGGAAGGCGAGCACCGCACCGGCGAGGAGGCAGAGCCCCCCGCCGATCGCGAACAGGCCGCCCGCCGGTAGCAGCAGGAGCTCGACCGCGATGAGCGCGAGCCCGAGGACCAGCAGCGCGACCTCGAAGTGTTCGACGAGGTCGAGGTAGTACTGCGCGAACAGGAAGAGGCTCCCGGCGACGGCCGCGAGAATCGCCCAGAGCCCGACCCCCGGGGTGTTGATCTCGAAGAACAGGAGGAGGAGGGCGAGGCCCATCAGGAGCGGCGCGACCCCCGCGAGCCACACGGCGATCCGCTCCGCCGCACCGGGGCGGAGGTCCACGACCTCGTCCGGGTCGATACCGAGGCGGGCGTAGAGCGCCGGAAGGCCGTCCGCGAGGCCGGTGGCCATCCCCAGGGCGACCGCTTCGCGCCCCGTCAGGGTGAGGAGCCGATCATGCCCCCGGTACACGAGCACCTGGTCGGGGTCCTCCCGGTCCACCTCCGGATGGTCCGCCAGCCAGGCCGCGAGGTCGTCCTCGATGACGTAGATCGTCTCGCCGCCGGGCGGCGTGATCCGATAGAGGCTCTGGTTGCGGGCGGTCATCTTGAGGAGCGGGCCGCGCGGCCACCCCCGCTGCTCGGCGGCTTGGGCGAGAAGGGTGCGAACCACCGTCTCGACCTTCTCCGGGGCGTACTCGATCTTCCCGTCCGGCCCCCGGTAGATGACCCCGACGTCGCCGATGCTCGCTCCCTCCGAAACGTATATCTCGTGGTGGGCGTAGGCGATCATGGCCCCGGCGGAGAGCGCCCGGAAGTCGATGAACGCGATCATGCGGGGGGAGCCCCCGGTCGGGGGCGCCGGGTCCGCTCCGTCCGGTTCCTCCGATGCGGCGGCGGGCGGCTCCGCGCCGGAAGCGGGCGCAGGAGCGGACGCAGGGGCAAGTGCAGGGGCGGGGCCGGCGGCCGGCGCCTTCCCGGGGTGCAGCACGGCCTTGAACATCTCGCGCGCGTAGTGCACCTGCCCGCCGTCGGTGTCGAGGTGGACGACGACGGTCCGAAGGCCGCCCGCCCGCGCGTCGGCGAGGGCGCGCGCGAGGTAGCGCGCCTGGAGCCGGTCGATTACACCCTCGATCCGGACGTACCCCACCGGCCCGGGCGCCGCCGGGGCGTCCACCGCGCCTGTCGCCGCGCCTTGCGCCGGCTGGTCGGCGCGCCCGCCCGCGGCCAAGGCCGCGAGGGCGAGCGCGACGAAGAACCCCGCAGCGCGGGCCGGCGAGAGCCCTGCCTTGGGCGCCCGCCCCGAAGAAGGGCGCCTCGGGGTTGCGAGCGGGGCCGCGTTGGCTCCGACCCCGGGACGAGCAGCCACACCGACACGGGATCTTCCGGATGGATGGAAACGTTCCAAGATCATGGCGGGCGCCTTCGCCCTCCCGCCTCTTTGCTGGATCCTGCCGTTGCCATCTTCGATATCTCCAGATGGCGCTCTGCTTCTTCTCGGCAGGAAGCCGGCTGGCGGCGATCGTGGAACGCCCACCGCAGCGCCTTCAGGGCGAACCGTCGAGGGCGCCCCGCCCTGACGGACAGGACGAACTGGCGGGCATCAGCCAACCGCGGCGGATTTCGATCGCGACCCGCCCCCCTTCTCCTCCGCGCTCTCGGCCGCACGCCGCCGCTCGGCGACGACTTCGCTCAGCACGAGCTTCATCTCCCCTTCCGCGAAGCGGGCCAGGGCACGTCGCATCAACGGCTGATAGCCGAGACCGTGCACCTTGCCGAGCAGCTTGAACGTTTCGATGAGCGACTTCGGCAGCCGAATGGAGATGGGCTGCATGGCCATCGCGTCATCGACCCGCGACTGCACGTCGCCGTCGAAGACCTTCGCGAACTTCGGATCGTCGCCCAGCTCGCCGGACTCCCAGGCTTCGTCGGATGCAGGGATTCGATGTTCTTCGTTCATGAGAAGATTTTCATGTATTCAGTTGGATAAAGCGCCCTTGAGGGCTGTGTGGAGATGGTGTCGAAGTAGTCCTTGGTCTGGCTCTCCGTCGGCGAAAATGCGGTCCGGAGGTAGATGTCTCGATGTTCGAGCACGAACACGATCTTCAACCGTCGCCCGGTGTCGGTCTCTCCGATGAACCACAGCGTAGGGGCACCGGTTTCGGTCGCGTGCTCCTCGCGTACGTCCTCGAGATATGGGTTGCGCCGGTTCATGGAGGACGCCTCGACGTTCATGAAGCACTGCTTGACCTCTTCCCTTCTAACACCGTGTTTTTCATTGATTTTACTAAAGAATTTTAGGTGATATTATCAAGGTCATTGAAGGTATCTCCTGTTATTGTTGCAGCTTGATGCCAGAATGACTGACGACAGGGAGCAAGTGTATATACGTTCGTACACAAGGTCAACGATCAGCCGTGGACCTGCCGGTGGCGCCGGACGCGCCGAGGTCACAAATGGGCGGTCGGGCTAATCGATCGGCCCGTGCGTCCCGAGCGGGACACCCGCGAGGGGCACCCTGTTCCCTCGGGAACAGGGCGGTGGTCCCGCCTGCGCCTCGTCGATCCGAGGCGGGCCTCATCAGGGAGCTTCGTCCGGATCGGATTCGAGGAGGGCGGTCGCGAGCGGGTCCGGCAGCCGGGACAGCAGGGCCTCCGGCAGCGAGGTGGCGGCCGACCACAGCACCGCGTAGTCGCCGCCGCCATCGCGTTGCCGGTAGACGAGGTAGCAGCGGCCGTCCGTGCTCACCGAGAGCTCCGCCGAAGCGCGATGGTACATCCGGTCGAGGTCCGCGTCCGCCGCGATCGGGGCGAGGCGCAGGCGCATGGGCCGGCTGACCGGATTCATCACGGTGAGCAGCTCGGGCTCCGCCTCCCCGGCACGGGCGAGGGCCGCGTCGAGCAGGCGGTCGAGGGCTTCCATCGCGGGGGCGGGGAACGCGCGCCAGCGGGCGAGGAGCTGTTCCTTGGCGCGCGCCCTGGGGGCCGGCTCGTCCGGCACGGAGGGGCCGGGCGGCCGGGGGGCGCCTTCCGTCGGAGCGCCGTCCTGGGCTGACGGGCCGGCCGGACCCGGAGCACCCGGCGGCCGATCCGCCGCTGCTTTGCCGCTCTCCTCCATCCGTCCATTGTCCGCGCCGCACCCGCTCCGACACAAGACGCTTGTCGGCCCCATCGGCCTCTCCGCGGAGCCGCATCGCCCCCCGCCCGCATCGCGGGCCGCTCCACGGCCCCGCCCCTGAGCCGGCCGGGGGGCGGAGCCGCGATAGAAGCCGGGTGGGGCCGGCGCCTCGCGCGCCCTGTTGGCCGGAGGGGCGCGAGACCTCCCCGGTGCGGCGCCCGCGCGATCCTTCCGCCAGGGCGACTGTACGACGCCCGCCCGCCAACGCCAGGATCCCTGCGGCGCACATGCCTCCCTCCGAGGCGTGTGCGCTGTTCGCAACTTTTTGATTGTGATGAGGTAATCCACTTGTGCGGGTACGTCCCTGGGAACGCGGGCGTCCCGCCCGCATTCTCATTTCCGGGGGCTCCGCCCCCGTGCGGGCGAGACGCCCGCGTTCCCAGGACGCCCACATCCCCACGGAGGCGCCTGCGAGAGGTGTGCCTCGCGAAACCCCACAGCGCACATGCCTCGCGTGAGCCTGCGTATTGCGCCGTGCGGCGGCGGCGCGCTACGCTCCCGCGGCCTGACGAGCATCGTCGACCGGCCGCGCCAGAGGCGGCGGCGCGGCGGCGGCCAACCGGAAACCAGGAGGACATCGATGAAGCTCTACTACGATCCGCGCACGGTCAACTGCCGCAAGGTGGTGGCCGGGTTCAAGCTCATGGGCGTGGACTTCGAGGCCGCGAACGTCGACTACTTCGCCCAGGGGCAGAAGGAGCCCGAGTACCTCGCGATCAACCCCAACGGCGCGCTGCCGGCGCTCACCGACGGGGATCTCGTGCTCTGGGAATCCAACGCCATCCTGCAGTACGGGGCGGACAAGGCGGGGGCCGGAGCGGCCTACCCCCAGGACCTCGCGACGCGGGCGGACGTCAACCGCTGGCTCCTCTGGGAGGCGAGCGCCTGGTTCCCGACCTGCTACGTGTACCTCGTGGAGAACGTGGTGAAGCCGCTCCTCGAGCAGGAGCCGGACCCCGCCGTACTCGACGCGGAGGGGCCGACCTTCCACGGCCGCGCCGCGATCCTCGACACTCGGCTCGACGGCCAGGACTGGCTGTGCGGCACGAGCGAGCCGACCATCGCCGACATCGCGGTCGCGGCGCCGATGCACCTTCATTCGTACCAGAAGCTCCCCCTCGACTCCCATCCGAACCTCCGGGCCTGGATGGGAAGGATGGAAGCCCTGCCATGCTGGGAGAGCACCGACGTAGCGCCGCTTCTCGGCCTCGCGTGAGGCGCGGCCCGGCCTCCGTGCCTGCCGGATGGTCGGATGGCCGGGCGGAGCTGGACCCGCCCATGCCGCCGCCGGCAGGCGCGGCGCGGCCGTGGCGGCCTTCCCTGCGAGGATCGGCCGGCCCGGCCCGCCGCACCGGGATGGCGCCGCTGCGGAGCCCGTTCCCTCGCCTCGCGTTTTCCGGCTGGCCGGACGGTGCGGGGGCGAAACGGGGACCTGGTTGCGCGGGCCGCCTTGCGGACCGTGGGCTTCCGAAGATTGCGGGAGACCGGGAGACGATGGTCGGGCCGGCCGGAAGGGGTCCGAAGCGGCCGGCTCAATCCGGACTTCCGCCGGCCGGCCGCCGCAACCTGAGCTTCGTGGGTAGTCAGGAACGGGGATGGAGCCGGGGAAGAGCTTCGGCACGATGAAGGACCGGGAGTTCGAGGGCCGCACCACGCTCGTCACCGGCGGCTCGCGCGGGATCGGGCGGGCGGTCTGCCTGCGACTCGCGGCGAGCGGGGCGCGGGTCGCCGTCAACTACGCCGCCGACCGGCGGGCGGCCGAGGAGACCCGGGACCTCATCCGGCGCGCGGGCGGGGTCGCGGAGACCTGTCTCGCCGACGTCGGCGACCAGGAAGCCACGGACGCGATGTTCGACGCGGTCGAGCGCGGCCTCGGCCCGGTCGATCTCCTGGTCGCCAACGCCGGGATCGCCCGCTCGGCGGACGCGCTCTCCATGTCGGCCGAAACCTGGCGCGAGATCATGCGGGTCAACCTCGACGGCGTCTTCCATACGGTCTGGCGGGCGAAGGACGGCATGGTGGAGCGCGGCTACGGCCGCATCGTCTGCGTTTCGTCCGTCCTCGGCCTCGTGCCGAACCCGATCGCGGCGGAGCGGATGATCGCCTACGGGACCTCGAAGGCGGCGGTCATCGGCTTCGTCCGCCAGTGCGCGGCCGCCCTCGGGCCCGCGGTGCGGGTGAACGGGGTCGCTCCCGGCTACGTCGCGACGGACATGACCGCGGACGTGTCCGACGAGGCGCACACCCGGCTGACCGCCGCGGCGGCGCTCAAACGCTTCGGCCGCACCGAGGAGATCGCGGAGCTGGTCCACTTCCTGCTGAGCGAGCGGTCGAGCTTCACCACCGGCCAGACCCACGTCGCGGACGGCGGCTACAAGTTCGTCCCCTGACCCCTCCGCTCTTCCCGACAAGGACACCGATCGTCCGATCTTCCCGGATCGATCGGCGCGAATTCCCACGCTCGGACGGCCCCGGGTCCTACGGATCCGGTTGATGTCCGGGTCGGGGCGGTCCACACTTCGGGCCCGTGGAACATCCGGTCGGACCTCCGGCAGGATGCGTTCGTTCGGCCCGCCGGGCGCGGGCGTCAGCAGGCGGACCACGGTCCGAGGAGCAGTCTCCGGATGGAAGCGCAGGGCGGCGAAGCGAAGGGAACCGAGCGGCGGCAGTCTCGGCGTGCGGCGGGATTGTCGCCGGAGCTGATCGCGATCCTGGCCGTAGGGGTAGCGTTGGCCGGGCTGATGCTTACGATGATGACGGTGATGATGCACTCTTTCGAAAAGGACCTGTCGGCGGTCCAGGAAGAGGTGCGGGAGCTCCAGGCCGGGCAGGGCGAGCTCCGGGAGCGGATGACCCGGGTCGAGTCGAAGCTGGACGTGTTGGCCGGGGACTGGCCGCCAAAGCAGGATCGGGGGGCGTCCCGACCGGAGGCTTCTTCGCGGCAGGGTTGACCCAGTGAGAGAGCCGGGCCGGCGGGCAGGTCGGGGCCGGATCGTCGGAAGTCGTCAGAAGCAGTTGGCTTCGACGAGCGGCTCCCCGGCGAGGACCCGTTCGTAGCCGAAGCGCCGCAGATCGAGGCTCCGGTACTCCCCGTGGAGGATGAGCTCGCTCACCGCGCGTCCCATCGCCGGGGACTGCTGCAGACCGTGGCCCGAGAACCCGGCGAGCACGTAGAAGTTGTCGAGCCCCGGGGCAGCGCCCACGATCGCGTTCTCGTCGAGGGTGTTGAAGTCGTAGTGGCAGCACCACGCGCCGGTGAGCCGGATCGCCTCGAACGCCGGCACGCGGGCCGCGAGCGCCGGCCAGACCTGCTCCTCGAACAGGTCGTAGTCGATGTCGGTGTCCCGGGTGGGCGGGTCCGACTCCGGGGGCGGCGCGCAGTTCGCGAGAAAGGTGCGGCCCTCGGGCCGGAAGCCGATCCCCTCGGGGAGGATGGTGAGGGGGACGGGCTCGACCCGCTCCTGGCACTCGAACACGAACGTGCAGCGCTTGCGCGACTCGATGGGGAGGTCGACCCCGACCGTCTCCGCGATCTCCTTCACCCCGCTCGCCCCGGCCGCGTTCACGACCGCCCCGGCCCCGATCTCCCCGCCCTTGGCCAGGGTCACGGACCGGACGCACGACCCCGCGCGGGTGACGCGGAGGGCCTCGTCGTGCACGACCTCGACCCCGAGCGACCGGGCCTTGCGGCGAAACGCCTGGAGCAGGGAGTAGGGGTCCACCCACCCCTCCCCGCGGAGACCGTTGCAGCCGCCCGCGATCCCGTCGGTGTTCAGCCACGCGAACTTCCGCCCGAGCTCGGCAGGGTCGAGGAGCGCGACGTCGGCCCCCTCGGCGCGCTGCACCGCGTTGTTCTCGCGCATGACGGGCAGGGTCTCGGGGGTCGCGAGCAGGAGGTAGCCGCCCTCGCGCCAGGCGAGGTCCGGCGCCTCGCCGTCGATGGCGAGGTAGTCGCCCGCGTTCTTCACGAAGTGGGCGCCGAAGAGGCCGATGCGGACGTTCTCGGGCGTGGAGAACTGCTGGCGGATGCCGCCCGTGGCGCGCGCGGAAGGGGCGTCCTGGTAGGTCGGGTCCCGCTCGATCAGGAGGATCCGACCGTCGAACCCCGGATCGGAGGCGAGGAAGAAGGCGGTGGAGCAGCCGCTCACCCCGCCCCCGATCACGATGACGTCGTACCGGTCCTGCACGCTCTCGCTCCCCGCTCCCGGCCGAACCCGGCTCCTCCCCACCGCCGCCCGCCCACCGGCGGACGGCGGGGCAGGAGGCCCGCGGGAAGGCCGCTCCGGGAAGCGCCCCGGAGCAGCCCGGTTCAGCCGGCCTCGGCCAGCTTCAGTCGGCCGCTTCCGGCAGGGCGGCCGCCGCCTCGTCGAGCGCCTCCAGGATCCGCGGCGGCGACATCGGCAGGCTCGTCATGCGGATGCCGATCGCGTCCGCCACCGCGTTGGTGATCGCGCCCATCGGGGGGACGATGGGGGTCTCGCCCACCCCGCGCACCCCGTAGGGATGGCGCGGGTTCGGCTCCTCGACGATCACCGCGTCGATCATGGGAACGTCGGAGCACACGGGGATCCGGTAGTCCAGGAACCCCGGGTTCTCGAGCTGGCCGTCATCGTTGTAGATGTACTCCTCGTTGAGCGCCCAGCCGATGCCCTGCACCGCCCCGCCCTGGATCTGGCCCTCCACGTAGCTCGGGTGGACCGCCTTGCCGGCGTCCTGGATCGCGGTGTAGCGGACGACCTGGGCGAGACCCGTCTCGCGGTCCACCTCGACGTCCACCACGTGGGTGCCGAAGGTGGGGCCGGCCCCCTGCGCGTTGAGCGAGGCGGAGGCGCTGATCGGTCCGCCGGTCTTGCCGGCCGAACCCGCGAGGGCGGCGAGGTCGAGGGGCTCGAACTCCCCCGCGTTGCTGCTGGTGGGCCGGGCCGCCCCGTTCTCCCACACCACCGCGTCGACCGGGATGTCCCAGATCTTCGCGGCCCGCTCCCGGAGGTCCTGGATGAGGGACCGGGCCGCCTCGATGACCGCCATCCCGCTCGCGAACGTCACCCGGCTTCCCCCGGTGAGGAAGGTGTAGCCGAGGGACGCGGTGTCGCTGATCATCGGCCGGACCTTGTCGAGCTCGATGCCGAGCTCCTCCGCCGCCATCATGGAGAGCGAGGCCCGCGAGCCGCCGATGTCGGGGGTGCCGGCGACGAGGGCGACGGTGCCGTCCTCGCCCACGTGGAGGTTCGCGCAGGTCTCGCCGCCGATGTTGAACCAGAAGCCGGAGGCCACCCCGCGGCCCTGGTTCGGCCCGAGCGGCGTGCGGTAGTGCTCGGAGGCCTTCGCCGCCTCCAGGGTCTTGACGAGGCCGACCGGGCCGAACTTCGGACCGTAGGCGGCCCTGGTCCCCTCGCGGGCGGCGTTCTTCAGCCGGAACTCGATGGGGTCGAGGCCGGTGCGCTCGGCCAGCTCGTCGACCACCGCCTCCACCGCGTACTCGGAGATGGGCGCGCCCGGCGCCCGGTACGCGGCGACCTTGGGCCGGTTGGTGACCACGTCGTAGCCCACCACGTCGACGTTCGCGACGTCGTAGGGCGCGAACGCGCACATGCAGCCCGGCTGGACCGGCGAGCCCCCGAACGCCCCCGCCTGGTACTTGAGGACCGCCTGGGCGGCGGTAATGCGGCCGTCCTTCGTGACCCCCATCTTCACCCGCACGTTGCCGCCCGAGGTGGGGCCGGAGGCTCGGAAGACCTCCGTGCGGCTCATGATCATCTTGACCGGCTGGCACGCCTTGCGGGAGAGGCCGAGGGCGAGCGGCTCGAGGTACACCACCGTCTTGCCGCCGAAGCCGCCGCCGATCTCGGACGGGGTCACCCGGATCTTCGAGACGTCGATGCCGAGCAGCTTCGCGCAGTAGCCGCGGACCGTGTACTGCCCCTGGGTGGTGCACCACAGCTCCGCCAGTCCGTCCTCCGACACGCTCCCCACGCAGGAGTGGGGCTCGATGTAGCCCTGGTGGACCGCCTTGGTGTCGAACTCGCGGTCGACCACGACGTCGGCCTCCGCGAAGCCGGCCTCGACGTCGCCCTGCCCGACCGTGACCCGCTTGACGACGTTGGAAGGCTTGTCCGGCTTCGGGTCGACCCCTTCGGTGAAGAGGTCGTCGTGCAGGACGGGGGCGTCCGGGGCCATCGCCGCGACCGGGTCGATGACGTGGGGCAGGACCTCGTAGTCCACCTCGATGAGCTCCAGGGCCCGGTCCGCGGTGGGGTGGTCCACCGCCGCGACGGCCGCGACCGCGTGCCCGTCGTAGAGCGCCTTCCGGTGCGCGAGGATGTTCTCGGACATGTCCCGGTAGTTGACCATGGCCTCGCCGGCCGGCTCGAACCCCCAGGGCAGGCGGGGGAGGTCGGCGCTCGTCAGGACCGCCTTGACCCCCGGCAGGGCCTCCGCCTTCGACGCGTCGATGGAGCGGATCCGGGCGTGGGCGTGCGGGCTCCGCAGGACCTTTCCGACCAGCATGTTGGGCAGGGAGAAGTCCGCGCCGAAGCGCGCCCGTCCGGTGACCTTGTCGACGCCGTCCGGTCGGACCGGCCGGGTGCCTACCCACCTGAGGTTCTTGCCGTTGCTCGACATCCGCGTGGCTCCTTCTCGTCGTGGCGCGCGCGGAGGTCGGCCCCCGCGCGGCGCGCTTCGGTTGGGATGGACGTTCGGGGCGGTATTATTGCACGCACGGGCGGGCGCGCATCCGCCGCCGGAGCCGTCGCTGCCGGGGGGCTTCTCACGCTGACCGGCCCGGGGGCGGCCAGGAAGGGACGGCGCTCCTCCCGAGAGACGGAGCGTCCCGGGAACGGCGCGTCCCCGGAAGACGCGGGCATCCTGCCCGCATGGGCGCCGCGGGCGGGGCTGCCGCTGGCCGCGGGCCGAGGCCGCGGTCGGGAGCGGCGGCTCCGTTCGCCGGCCCGGGCTCGGGATCTGGCCCGAACCCTTGCGGTTCGAGCCGACCAGAGAGCAAACGAAGGGAGGAAGCGAGTTGAGCGGGATCATGTTCGGGACGGGGCTCCGCAGCCCCGACGGGGTCGCGGAGTTCGCCCGCCGGGCCGAGGGCCTCGGGTTCGACGTGCTGGGGTGCGGGGAGCACGTGATGTTCCACGTGCCGACCGCCAACACGTTCATATCGCTCGCGGTCGCGGCCGGGGCGACCACCCGGATCCGCCTGCTGAGCGCGGTCGTCCTGCTGCCGGTCTACCCCGCCGCGCTCGCGGCCAAGATGGGGGCGGCCCTCGACGTCGCCTCCAACGGGCGCTACCTGTTCGGGGTCGGGGTCGGCGGCGAGTTCCCGAAGGAGTTCGAGGCGTGCGGGGTGCCGGTGCGCGAGCGCGGCGCGCGCACCAACGAGGCCCTCGAGGTCATCCGCCGCCTCTGGACCGGGCGGGACGTGACCTACGCGGGCCGGTTCAACACCCTGAACGAGTTCTCGATCGACCCGATGCCGGTCCAGTCGCCGCCCCCCATCTGGGTGGCGGGGCGGCGCGACGCGGCCATGAAGCGGGCGGCCCGCTTCGGCGACGGCTGGCTCCCCTACATGTACACCCCGGAGCAGCTCGCCGCGAGCACTGCGAAGATCCGCGCGTTCGGCGAGGAGGCGGGGCGCGACCTCGACGGGTTCCGCTTCGGCCTCTACGTCTTCACCACGGTCCACGAAGACGGGGACCGGGCGCGGGAGATGGCCGTATCGCGCCTGAGCCGCCAGTACGCGCAGGACTTCACCGGCCTGGTGGGAAAGTACGCCCTCGCCGGGACACCCGACGAGGTGAAGGCGCGGCTCCGCGAGTACGTGGACGCCGGCGCCAGCATGGTCATGCTGTCCTCCGCCTGCCCGGACGACTACATCGACGAGAACATCCGCCTCATCGCCGAGGAGGTGATCCCCGCGTTCCGGTAGCCCGGATGTGGATTCTTGAAGGACGCGAATGCTTCCGGGGGCGGCGGCCCTTCACCGCCCCCTGCCATCCGACCTTCCCAGAACAGCGCGCGCACGGGAGTAAGGGAGAAAGACGGCGACGGCGCGCTGACCAACGGCCCCGGCGACGCGCTACGCGGCGCGTGAGAGCGCCTAGGGGCAGCAACATCGAGGAAGAATCCGGTGAAGGGACGAGAAACACGCGAATGAAGACTGGACCCGGCATGGACGGGGCAGCGGCGCGCCGCCTGCACGCGAAGATCCGCCGCCGCCGGACAGAGCCCGGCTACGGCTGGCTGGACGCGTGGCAGCTCGTCGAAGAGACGGCGGCGGTAGCGGGAGACAAGGGGGACTTCAACAACAACACTCACGCGTTCGCGGCGTTCCTGGACGGCTGCGCGCCCGCATCGGCGAGGGCGTACCGTACGGGGACGAGGAGCACGAGGGAAGCCCTCGATCGGATCAGGCTTGCGCGCAACGGCGCGGTGCACCGAGGGTCCGCGGGCGCGAGGCTCCGCGCAGAAGCGGAAGGTCTGCTTCGACTCACAGAGGAGGCGCTGGCAATGAGCGCAAGCGACAGAACGATCGGGTTCTATATGACGCGCGGCCTCGTCGAGGCGACTCTGGGGGAGACCTTGGCGAGCGCGCGCGACACGATGCTGCGCTACGACTTCTCTGCCCTGCCCGTGCTCGCGGAGGAGAACGGCCTGCGGTGGCTGACGGCGAGCGAGCTCGCCCGCCTGACGGTGGAGGGGGCGGATATGACGACGCCGGTCGGCGAGATCTACGCGAATCTCCCCCCGGCGAGCTTGGTGAAGGACACGGAGCCGGTCAGCAGCTTGCTCCGCAAGCTCCGGAACGAGGAGGCAGGGACGCCCCTATGGCTCGTTTACGAAGACGACAACATGAAGGCGAGGCCGGTCGGCATCGTCACTCCCGCGGATCTGCTCTACGCGGCCCCGCTGGCCAAGAAGGGATGGCGGCGTCTCTCGGAATCGACGCCGAGCCTGAAGCGCGTCCAGTTCCCCGGCGGGAAGGTGGAGCAGGTGACGGACTGGTGCAAGGTCTGCGAGCTCGCCGTGCAATGGCTATGGCGGGAAGGGAAGACCGAGGATGTCATCCTGCCCATCAAGGACGGGAGTGGGAAACCTCTGCTGGCGAAAGAGGCGCGCCTCATCAAAGCCGAGGAGGGAGACCCCGTCAAGGTAGGGGACAAACTCT
Organism: Gammaproteobacteria bacterium; assembly: GCA_965243335.1. Lineage (GTDB taxonomy): Bacteria > Pseudomonadota > Gammaproteobacteria > HK1 > HK1 > JAJDXW01. Next base: position 5,133,002 of record OZ251545.1, on the reverse strand, counting down.
GGATCAACGGATCGGCGGATGGTAGCGAAGCGACGAAGATCATCCTGAAAGCCTGCGGGGTAGACCCGGAGGAAGTCAGGTTCGAGTGATCACGGAAGAAACCCAGAGGCGGGGAGAGAGGCACGAGTCCACAAAGACTGACTCTAGGCACGGCCTTGCGACGTGCGTCGTCGAGCATGCGCCCGAGGCGCGCTATCTCAGGCACCTCAAGCGTAGCCGCCCCGGTAGTTTACAGCCGAAGCGCCATCTGGGGGCTGTGGTCGGGTCGGTCAGGCAACTTCGCGCCCAGAACCTGTCAAGCCCATATCTACTAACTGCGAAAACCATTCACCCGATCTTTGTATGTAATCAGGTTCTGTCTTACAAGTCGCCGAGCCGAACCGGCGCTCTCCCGAGCGCGAGGCGCCGCGAGCACGTTGACGCGGAGCAGGGGCCGTATGCCTTGCCGGCGCGGGGCGGATCCCCGACGGGAGGCGCTGTGGGCCTACGGGCGACGGCCCGCAGCCCTACGGCGGGCGAGGCGTTGTCCTGCGAAACGCGAGCCGATCCCCTCCGGTGTTTCGAGCCCGGCGCCCATATCGACCGAAAGGGGGCGAGGCTACAGTGCCCCCATGCACGACGCCGCCTACAAGAACCTGTTCTCCTGGCCCCGGATGGTCGAGGACCTGCTCCGCGGGTTCGCCGCCAAGGGGTGGAGCGACCGGCTCGACTTCGAGACGTTGGAGAAGCTCCCGGCGGAGTTCGTGAGCGAGGACCTGCGCCGCCGTCAGGGCGACGGTCTGTGGCGGGTGCGCTTCCGCGATGCGGGTTGGCTCCACGTGCTCGTGCTGATCGAGTTCCAGTCCACCGCCGAGCCGTACATGGCGGTTCGGATGCTGGTCTACGCGGGGCTGCTGTACCAGGACCTCATTCGCCGGGGGGAGTTGGGGCCGGACGGGGAGCTGCCCCCGGTGCTCCCGGTCGTGCTCTACAACGGGCGTTCGCGCTGGAAGGCGGCCGACGACGTGGCGAAGCTGCTGGCGCCGGTCGACGAGCCGCTGGCGCGCTACCAGCCTTCGTTTCGCTACTTCGTGCTTGACGAGCGGGCGCGCCAGGAGGACGATCTGCCGCGGGGCAACCTGGTGACGGCGCTGATCGGGTTCGAGAACAGCCGTTCGCCGGAGGCGTTGGGGCGGGCGATGTCGGCGCTGTCCGAATGGCTCCGGGGTCCGGAGGAGGCGGAGCTCAAGCGCGCGTTCCTGCAGTGGGTCCTGCAGGTGGCGGCGCCGGCCCGGTTTCGCTCGGAGGACCTGTCGGCGATGTTGCCGCAACTGGAAGAGGATCGGACGATGTTGGCCGAGTGGGCGAAGGAGTGGTACGAGGAAGCACACGATCGGGGGGTCCAACAGGGCATCGAACGAGGCCGCGCCGAAGAACGGGTGCTGCTTTGCCGGCTGGCGTCCCGGAAGTTCGGCGCCGAAACGGGCGAGCGCCTGTCGGGGCTGCTTGCGCGGCTGACGGACCCGGAACGGCTCGTCGAGGTCGGCGGCTGGATCATGGAGTGCCGCACGAGCGCCGACCTGCTCGACCGCACGGGGCGCCTGACCCGTTTCTCCTGATCCGGGACCTCTTCCCGCCCAGCACACCGGGACCGTTTCCGACCGGAGACCTGCCGCCCAAGCCCCCAACCCCTCCTTCGACCGGAACAAGCCCGCCGGCGCCGCATTCCGACTGGCGCGCGGCCGACATCGAGGGGCGGAGGGTCGGGGCAAGGAAGGGCGTGCGCTACCAGCGGAGGCGGAAGTCGTTCCGGCCGGAGCGGTCTTCGCCCCGCATCAGGAACAGGGTGCGCTGGGTGTGGTCCATGATCCCCTTCTCGTCGGCGAGCCGGCGGGCCATGCCCCGGTCGAACACGGACGTGGTCGGCATGTAGCGAAGGGTCATGCCCCGGCGCGGGTGCGGCGACCGGTTCGCCTCGGAGCCGTGGGCGAGGAACACGTCGTGGAGCGAGATCCGGCCCGCCTCCAGCACGAGGTCCACCGCTTCCGACTCGTCGTACTCCGAATCCACGAGCTCCTGGTTGAGGGTGAGGTCGGGGCTCGAGTTGGTGTGGTGGGAGAGGAGGCGCTTGCCCCGGTGGGAGCCGCGGATGAACCGCAGGCACCCGTTCTCGGGGGTCGCGTCGTCCACCGCGATCCAGACCGTGCAGGTCGCGAGGGGCCGGATCGGCCAGTACTCCCCGTCCTGGTGCCAGGGGGTGGCGTAGCCGTCGACGGCCGGCTTGGCGAAGAAGCTCGAGTTCCAGAGAGCGAAGTCCGGCCCGAGCACCTGCTCGACCATGTCCAGCACCTCCGGGATCCGGGCGTGGTTGAGGAACGAGAGGTCGAACGCGAGCACGTTCGGGCAGTAGTTCAGGAACTCGGGATGCCTCGCGAGCAGCCGGTCGTGGGCCTCGCGGATCTCCTCGACGCATCCGTCGGGAAGGCGGTAGTCGGGGACGACGAAGCCGTCCTCGCGGTATTGCTCGAGCTGGGTCTTCGTCAGCATCGTCTTCGGTCTCCTTCGGTTCGGTCGAGCCGGCGCGGTGGTCGGCGGCCCGCCCCGCCCTTTCTCTTTTCCCTTCTAATTCCTTCGGGCTTCCGGCCCCGTCATGGGCGCGGCGTCATGCTCCGGGAACGCGGCGCCCGCCCCACTTCCGGAGGCGCGGGGTCACTCCCACGGGGGAGGGTTGGTCCAGTCGTTCCAGGCGGTGGTGTGCGAGGTCGGGTACCGCGCGGTGGGGCCGAAGCGCCCGCGCGGGTAGCCGAGCGGGATGCAACAGTGGAACACCATCTCCTCGGGGACCCCGAACATCGCGTACACCCGCTCCATGACCTGGGGATGCAGGGTGGTGAGCACCGAGCCGATCCCGAGGGCGCGCGCCGCGAGCAGGATGTTCTGCACGGACGGGAAGGTGGAGGACGCGGCCACCCCGGAGGGCAGCGAGAACGCGAGGACGACGGCCGGCGCGTCGGCCATCTCGTCGGCCAGCAGGGCCGGCATCCGGTACGGCGACCCGTCCGGGATGTCCTCCTTGCCGGACCAGCCGTACTCGTCCCGGCGCTTCGCCCACCATGCCTCGTGGTAGAGCGCGCCGAATGCGCGTATCCGTTCCCGGTCGCGGACGACCAGGAAGCGCGCGGGCTGGAGGTTCGCCCCGTTCGGCGCCTTGGAGCCCGCGTCCAGGATGGTGCGGAGCTGGTCGTCGGTGATCGGCCGGTCGGGGTCGAGCCGGCGGATGGCGCGCTGGGTGAACATCGCCTCGCCGAGCGCCATGCCGAGCGCGCCGGGGGGCGCGAGGCGGACCATTTGCGTTTGGGTGGTGTCGTTCATCGGTCTCCGCTTCCTCCCGAGTGAGGGGGCTTTGATCAGTGCCTCCCGGTCCGTACGCACGGCGTCCGCCGTATGTGCGCCGCACGTCCGCCGGACCTCCCGCTGCGGGCGGCTGCGGCCCTTCGCCGCGGCTCTCCTTCGCGGGCTCGCCCCGCGGAACGAGCCCGGCCCACCTCGGCGCCGGAGCGCGGACGCCGCTGCTGCACGGGCCACGCGGGGCGGCCCGCGCCGGGAGCCGGCCGGCCCACCCCCGATCATGCGCCGTCGAGGCCGGTCATGCAAAGACCGGGATCCGCGACCGCCTTCCCCCTGCCCGGACGACTACATCGACGAGAACGTCCGCCTACTCGCCGAGGAGGTGATCCCCGCCTTCCGGCAACGGACGTCCGGCGGGCCGGCCCCTGCCCAGTGACGACGGCCGGGTGAGGTGAGAGGAATCACTCCGCGCCGGGAAGGCCGCGAATGGCCTGCCGTTCACGTTCATTCGGCTGGATCGATTGAACCACCTCGGGTTTCCGGCGGCCTCGGGCGGCCGTCAGTGCGTGCGCCGGTAGATGAGGGAGTAGACGAGCAGGAAGAGGCCGATCATCAGCAGGGAGAAGAGGGTGGACGCGGTGCCGAGGGCGAACAGGGTGGGCCGGATCCGCTGGGTCATCGAGGCGTTGATGTCGAGCGGGAGGGTGTTGAACTCGCCGGCGAGCAGGGTGGTGCGGGCGAACTCGTCGTAGGAGAGGGTGAACCCGAAGAGGCCCGCGGCCACGATGCCGGGCAGGATGAGGGGCAGGGTCACCTCCCGGAAGACCGTCCACTCGCCCGCCCCCATGTCGCGCGCGGCCTCCTCCAGGCTCGCGTCGAAGCGGTTGAAGACCGCCATCATCACCAGGAACCCGAACGGGAGGGTCCACACCACGTGCACCCCGAGCCCGGTGGACCACCAGTTGGGGGGGATCCCGACCTGCTTGAGCAGGGTCGCGAGCCCGAGGCTGAGGAGGACCCCGGGGACCATGAGGCCGGCCATGATCGTGAAGAAGAGCGCGCCCGACCCCCGGAACGGACGGCGGAAGGCCATTCCCAGCATGGTCGAGAAGAGCGCGGTGACCACCATCACGATGAGCGCGAGGATGACGGAGCGGACCAGGGCCCCCTTGAGGTCGCCGACCGACGAGGGCTGGATCAGCTTCTCCCACCAGTAGAGGCTCACCCCGCGCATCGGGAAGCTCGTGCCGCCGCGCCGGCCCTGGAACGAGAGGATGAACATCGCGAACATCGGCCCGTAGATGAAGACCAGGAAGATCACGAAGTAGAGCCCGAAGCCCGACTTGACGAGGGTGCGGCGGCGGGCTTCGGCGGACTTGCGGCGCTTCACGGCCATGGGCGTCTCAGAGCTGCTTCCGGATGTCCACGATGCGAAGGATGATGACCACCCCGATCATCATCGCGATCATGAGCATGAGGGCGTTGACGGCCGCGAACGGATAGTTCGCGAACGTGTAGTAGTTGAGGATGACGGTGCCCACCGTCGAGATCTTGCCGCCGTACACCACCACCGCGCTCGCGAACTCCCCCATCAGCATCACGAAGATGAAGATCATGCCGATCGCCACCCCCGGCAGGGACAGGGGGAGGATGATCTCGCGGAAGATCTGGAACGCGTTCGCCCCCATGTCGCGCGCCGCCTCCAGCACCTGCCGGTCGATCTTGGCGAGCGAGAAGAAGATGGGGCCGATGCACAGCACCACGTAGAGCTGCACGAGGGCCATCGTGTAGCCGAACTCCGAGTAGAGCAGGAACGAGACCGGCTTGTCCACGACCCCGAGGTCCACCAGCGCCCGGTTGAGGAGCCCGCGGCGCCCGAGCATCGGCAGCCAGGCGACGGCCCGGATGAGGTAGCTCGTCCAGAACGGGACCATGCAGAGCAGGAAGAGGGCGAGCTGCCACTTGAAGGCCTGCACCTGGAGGGCGAGGAAGTACGCGATCGGATAGCCCACGAGGAGGCAGAGCGCCATCACGGTGAGGGTGAACCGGAAGGTGGTGCCGAGGGTGGAGAGGAACACGCTCGGGGTGAGGAACCGGCGCGACTCCGGGTCGAAGAACCCCTCGACCTCGAAGTAGTCCACGTAGTTCCTGATCGTCGGGTCGGGGGCCATGCCGTGGCCGGTCGAGCTGAAGAAGCTGAATACGAGGATGCTCGCGAGGGGCACGACCAGGAAGACGAAGAGCCAGAGGGCGGCGGGGGCGATCAGCCAGCCCGTATGCCCGCCCGGGGTGCTGCGCACGGCGCGGGTTCCGGTCCCCGCGCCAGCGCCCGCGTCCGCGCCGGCCCTGGCGGCCCCCGCCTCGTCCTGCCCCGACACGGCCTCTCCGGGCCGGCCGCCGCCTCCGTTCCACGGGGCGCCCCGCGCGGGGGCTGCGCCCACGAGGCCCGGATGCTGGGGGTACGCGTGATTGGCCATCGATGCTCGGGCCGAAGCGCCCGACCGCTCCGGGCGGGTCCGCGCGGATCACGAGCCGCCGCCCGCCGCGCCGAGGGCGGCCCCGGCCCCCGGCCCGCTCCGGAGGGCGGCGAACCGGCCGGGGCCGGGGGGCACGCGGCGCAGCGCTCCCCCTTCCCCCGGCCGGCGCCGCTCATGGCGCCGTCAGGCGTTCAGGAACTCCGTCCAGCGCTCCACGAGGTAGTCGTTCTCGTCCATGAGCGAGTTCCACACCGCGATGTTGCGGAACCGGTCCCAGTACGAGCCGCCGTCGCGCACCTCGCCCTTCTCGACGATGATGGTGCCGTAGGGGTCCGGCAGCTCCCTGGCGGCCGGCTTGCCCTCGTACCAGAAGTCCCACTCCTCGGGCTCGAGGTGCTTCTTCACGTTGTCGGGCACCGACATGTAGTAGCCCTGCCGGGCGACGAACGCCCCGGCCCAGCCGTCGAGCCACCAGTTGAGGTACTCGTAGGCCTGGTCGAGGGCCTTGCCGCTCGCCCGCGCCGAGATCGCGCACCCCCCGTGCCAGCCGCGCATCCCCTCCTTCGGGAAGGCGTAGACGCAGGGGACCCCCTCGGCCTTGATCGCGGTCACCGCCGGCGACCACATGCTCTCGAGGACCACCTCGCCGTTCACCATCAGGTTGACGGACTGGCCGAAGGTTTCCCAGAAGGCGCGGAAGTGCCCGGCCTGCTTCTTCTCGATGAGGAAGTCGACGAGGAAGTCGATCTCCTCGCGGGTCATGTTCCCCTTGTCCCCGAACTGGAAGATGCCGAGCCCTTCCACCGCGAGGGCGGCGTCCATGACCCCGATCTGGGGCGCGTTGAGGAGGGCGACCTGGCCCGCGAAGTCCTCGCTGAAGAGCTCCGCCCAGCTCTCGATGGGCCGCCCGGTCTCCTCGGGGTTGTAGCCGAGGGAGTCCGCGTTGTGCCAGCCGGGCAACATGCTGACGTAGCGGGACGGGCCTTCCACCCGGTTCCCGTCCTCGTCCAGCCAGAGATGCCGGAAGGGCGCGTCGCCCTGCCCGGGGTTGGACTCCGGGGTGAGCCGCCCGGTCTTGGTGAGGTCGCTCACCTTCTCCCACTCCGGGATCCGCCGGGTGTCGATGGGCTGCCACACCTTGGCGGGGATCATCACGTCCATGTCGTTGAAGTAGCCTTCCGCCACCTCGTACTGGTCGTTCTGGTTCAGCATCTTCCCGACCATCGCGCCGTAGCCGAGGGCCTGGCCGCGGACCGAGAACCCGAGGTCCTCCGACGCCTTGCCCTGGATCTCGTTGATGACGCTGACCGCGAGGCCGATGGTGCGGATCCCGTTGCTGCCGCGGGCGACGTGGGGGAAGCCCCCCGCGAGGGCGCCGGCGGCGGTGACCTTGGCCGCGTCCCCCAGGAACTCGCGGCGCGTTCGCCCGCGTCCGCGCCGATGCAGATTCTTGACGCTCATGTTCTCGCCTCCCTTGGGCTGTCGTCCCGGAAATGCCACGGGGCGAAAATACCGTAAACTCGCCCCGGTTGGAAATCGCCGGCGCGCGGCCCGGCGCGAACGCGGGGCGACGGCGCCGGGGAGGCGTCCCGGCGCGCGGGCATCGGGCGGCGCCGCGCAGCACGCCTGCCGCGTGCACAGCGCCCTCCGGGCGGCCCGGCGCGCACCACCAGGAAGCGGGGATGAGCGTACTCATCAGGAACGGCCGCATCGTCACCGCGGCCGACGACTACCGGGCCGACCTCTTCATCCAGGGGGAGACCGTCGCCCTCATCGGGCGGGACCTCGTCGTGCCCGCCGACCGGGTGATCGACGCGGCCGGCAAGCTCGTGATCCCGGGCGGGGTGGACCCGCACACCCACCTCGAGATGCCGTTCGGCGGGACCGAGACCTCCGACACCTTCGAGACCGGCACCCGCGCCGCCGCCTTCGGCGGGACCACGTGCATCGTCGACTTCGCGATCCAGAGCCGGGGCGCGTCCACCATCGAGTGCCTGGACACCTGGCACGCGAAGGCGGCCGGCAGGACCGCGATCGACTACGCCTTCCACATGATCATCACCGACCTCCCGGACCACCGGGTCCCGGAGATGCGCCGCCTCGCGGACGAAGGGGTGACGAGCTACAAGATGTTCATGGCCTATCCGGGGGTCATGCTCTCGGACGACGGGACGATCTTCCGCGCCATGCGCAAGGCGGGCGAGGACGGGACCCTCGTCTGCATGCACGCGGAGAACGGGGTCGTCATCGACGAGCTGGTGAGGATCGCGCTCGCCGAAGGCCATCTCGAGCCGAAGTACCACGCCCTGACCCGGCCCACCCGGCTCGAGGCGGAGGGGGCCCACCGCGCGCTCGCCATCGCCGAGGTGGCCCGTTCGCCGGTCTACGTCGTGCACCTGAGCTGCCACGACGCCCTCGTCGAGCTCCGGCGCGCGCAGGACCGCGGGGTGATGGCCCACGCCGAGACCTGCCCCCAGTACCTGCTCCTCGACGCGGACGCCTACGACGAGCCGGGCTTCGACGGGGCGAAGTACGTGCTGACCCCGCCGCTTCGCGAGAAGTGGAACCAGGAGGAGCTGTGGCGCGGCCTCCGCACGCGGGACCTCGACGTCATCTCGACCGACCATTGCCCGTTCTGCATGCGCGAGCAGAAGGAGCTCGGCCGCGGCGACTTCAGCCGCATCCCGAACGGCGGCCCCGGCGTCGAGAACCGGATGAGCCTCATCTTCCACCACGGGGTCAACGCGGGCCGGTTCGACGTCAACCGCTTCGTGGAGGTCACCTCCACGGGACCGGCCCGGATCTTCGGCATGTTCCCGCGCAAGGGCACGATCGCGGTCGGCTCGGACGCCGACGTCGTGATCTTCGACCCCGAGCGCGAGGTCACCATCAGCCGCCACGACCCGCACACCCACCACATGAACGTCGACTACAGCGCCTACGAGGGGTTCCGGGTGCGGGGCTACCCCGAGACGGTGCTCTCGCGCGGGCGGGTGGTGATCGACCAGGGGGAGTACGTGGGGCGGCCGGGCGACGGCCGGTTCGTGAAGCGCGGCCCGTACGGCGGGGCCTACGCGCCGCTCGCCGCCGCGGGCCGGACCTCCAGCTACTTCTAGCGGACCGCGAGGGGAGGGACGGAGAGATGGCCGGGCCGGCAAACGGGGAGCAACCGGTGAGCGAATCCGCCACCTACTACACCGTCAAGTGGCCGCGGGCGCCCGAGCACCGGCTGCGGAGCCGTTCGGGGGTCCTGGTCGAGACCAACGTGCAGGGGCAGGTCGCCCTCCACTTCTTCGACGAGACGCGCGAGCTCGACCCCGAGGTCCACTTCGACGAGGCCGGCAAGCGCATCTCGCCGCGCCGCGGCGCCGTCTACGTGCGCGAGGTCGCGGATTCCCTCCTGCTCAGCGAGTCGAGCGCCCGCCAGCTCCGCGACGTCCTCAACTCCCTGTTCACCAAGCCCGCGCCCCCGGCCCCCCGGCGGGTGAACTGATCCCCGCCCTGTCCCCCGCCCCGCGACGGGCGCGGGATCCGCCCCCAGGCCCGTGCGCGGCTCGCGGGGCTACCGCGCCGCGCTGCCGGCCGGGCGGACGATCCGGAGCAGCCAGAACATCACGCAGAAGACGGCGGTCATGAGCGCGAGCGCGACCACCGCGCCGAGGCGCCGCCCGAACTCCCCGTCGAGCGCGGCGACGTCGAGGAGGTAGGCGCAGAGGATCTGGACCGCCTGCAGGGTCGCGCCGCCGCTCAGGAGGATAGCGGTGAAGGTCGAGCCCCGGAGCGAGCTCAGGACCATGGACTCCACCTGCCGCTGGCGCGCGACGTGCACCCGGTACGCGCGCCAGTGGTAGCCGCAGAACCCCGCGATGCCGACGATGACGGCCGCCCAGAAGATGACGTTGGCGTAGCCGAGCCCGTTGACGACGAGGTGGAACAGCGCCTCGAAGGGCGCCGAGTAGTAGAGCAGGATCAGCACGATCAGGTAGATGACGAGCCCGACGAGGGCCCAGAACCATTGCCAGCCGGTCATCGCCTCGCTCGCTGGTGTCGCCTGGTCGGCGGGGGCGCCGCCCTCACGGCGCGGCCCCGATCAGGAGCCCGCCGTAGAGGACGAAGAATAGCGCATCCTTGACGATATGGCCGGCGCCGCCGCCTCCCCGGTCGTTCTCGTCCCGGCCGGCGGCGGCGAGCACGATGACCTCGACCGCGCACGCGACGAGCCCGAGCGCGATGAACGGCCACGGGGTCGCCCACCAGGAGAGGTCCTCGGGCGGGGCCGCGCCCTGGGCGAGCCGCCAGAACCAGAGGAGCGCCGGGAGGAGGGTGAGGTACGCGAGCCCGGCGAGCCACCGGAGGCGGGTGAACTTCCGGTCGACCAGCCAGAAGACGAACACGAAGAGCGCGACGTGGACGACGTCCCAGAACAGGGCCGAGTATCCCGCCGGCTCGGCGTTCGAGACGAGGTTGAGGTACCCGAGCACGAGGAGGATCGCCGCCGCGTCGCAGTGGAGCCACTCGCGAAAGGAGACCGCCGCCCCCTTGACCGCCCACGCCCGCGAAGCCTTGTCGAAGAGGAGGACGAGGGCGAGGGCGAACGCGGCGGGGTAGAGGAGGTTCGCGGCGAGGGCGTAGGCGAGCTCGGGGGGGGCGTAAACCCACGCGGCGGCCAGGAAGAGGACCGCGAGGAGGGCGAGGCCGAGCAGCCGCACCCCGGCCGGCGATTCGACGGCTTCCGCCTCCTGCGCCGCCGCCCCGGCCTCCGCGCGGGCGGCGGCGGAGCGGCGCGAGCCCCGGACTACGAGGTAGACGAGGAAGGCGACGGAGGCGGCCGCCGCCACCGCGAGCATGGCGGCGAGGAACACGTCGCCGGCCGTCTCGCCCCGCCAGTCGCCCGCGCCGCGGCTCCACCACGCGACGGCGGCCACCGCGGCCGCGAGGAGGACGGCGAGGACCGCGGCGAGGAGGATCTCGTACCAGCGCGTCCCGCGGCGTCCCTCCGACCCCCTGGCCGCCGTCGCGTTCGCTCCCGGCGGCGCCATTCGCGGCGGTCGTGCCGGCGGCGGATCAGCCAACCGCGCGCCTCCCCCCGCCGGCGGGAGCGGTGTTCGGGGTCGGCAGCCGGTCGAGGTAGGCGAGCACGTCCGCGAGCGGCTCCACGTCGCCGAACTTCGCGTCGACGTCGAAGAGGTTCCACTCCACCGCGCCCGCGATCCGGTCTCCCACCGCCTCGCGCACCACGATGGGCCGGAAGCCCTCGGCGATCGCGTCCTCGGCGCTGTTGCGCACGCACGCCGACATCGTGACCCCGGTGAGGAGCACCGTATCCACCCGCGCGGCCCGCAGGTATCCCGCGAGGAAGGTGCCGTGGAACGCGCTCGCCCGCTTCTTGACGATCACCGTCTCCCCGGCGGCCGGGGTGATCCGGTCGTCGATCTCGACCGCCTCGGCGCCGGTGCGGAGCTGCTCGGACGGGATCTTGTGCTGCCAGAGCCCGGAATCCGGGTGCGGGCCGTCCACGTTGTCGTAGGCGGTCGTCGTGTAGACGACCGGGATCCCCTTGGCGCGGGCGGCCGCGAGGAGCTCCTGTACGCTCGGGATGATGGTGTCCATCCCCTCGCACGAGAAGGCGTGGTCCGGCCGGGTCCAGGCGTTGGCGAGGTCGATGTTGACGAGGGCGGGATGAGTACCGTAGCCGATGCGGCGGGAGAACCCGCGGGTCTCGTAGAGCTTCGAGCTCGCCCCGAAGAGGGTGTCGAGGGCCTGTCTCGTCGTGTCGTCCATGGGTGCGGAACCGTAGGGTCATGAAGCGGCCGGGGAACGTAGCACCGCCCCGCCCGGCTGTCGACAGCCGGGCGGGGACGAGGCAGGGCAATCGCATTTGGACATAAAATGCCGTTTCCGGGCCGCCAAGCCAGCCGGACCAGCCGTAGATGAACCCTTGGGACGCCCAATCATGCCTACCTCAGCGTTCCTCAACCGCGAAATCGGCCCGAAACGGGCTTGGTAACCGCCATTCGACGCTCGGAAATCTCAAATGCGATTGCCCTGGGGGACGAGGCATGTGCGCTGTGGGGTTTTCGCGCTGGGGGGCCGCGCCGCCCGGGCGCGCCGGGGGCGCTGGAGACGGCGCGACGGGGCGCGATCGACCCCGCAGCGGGTCGCAAAACCCCGGCTCGGGCCTTCGTGCAAGGGCAAGATGCGCTGGTGCGGACGACGCGCACGAGCTGGCCCCCCCGCTTTCGCGGGGGCAGGCTCTGGCCCGCGGGACCGGACCGGGAGAGACTTGGGGGCGGAGCCAGCCGGTCAGCCGGTGTCGGCCCAGAGCCTGCCCCCGCGGAAGCGGGGGGAACCGGGCCGTACAGCGAACGCATCCGTTCCGGGCGCCCGGCCCGCACCTGACCCAACGCCAGCGCCATCATCACCGACAGCGCCATGCCGACCCGCGCGCGCATCCGCGACAACCCCCGGATGAAGTGCTGCTCGAACTCGAAGCTGCGGTCCACACGGGCGTTGATCCGCTCCAGGGCCGCGCGCCGACGATAGCCGCGCTTCCACGAAGGGCCGCCGTAAGGGGTGGGGGTGAAGATGCGCCGGTCGTGCCGGTCGTGCCCGATGCGCACCACGCGCCCGTACTGTCCCGGTTGGCCCGGCGCATCAAATCATCGGAAGGCCCTGGCTGGCGGAGTGGAAGCCAGCGCCGGGGAAGGGGGAAGCGTGACGGGATCGAGGGAAGAAAGGGGGCTGGAGCGGGGAAGATGCGCCTCGGGCGGGACGGCAGGCGGGCCGGGAACGCGCTGCCGGGACGGGGCTCAGCCGAGGTCGCCGGGGTCGGCGAGATAGCCCGCCATCCTCGCCTTGAGCGCCTCGGTGAGGGGGATCGACTTCCGGGTCGCGAGGTCGAAGTAGACCATGACGATCTCGGTGGTGGCCGCGAGGTCCCCGGTCTCGGTGTTGAACATCCGGTGGCGGATGTCGAGCGACTTGTTGCCGATGCGGGTGATCGCGCTCTCGATCTGGACGAGGCTTCCCGGCGGCTGCTCCCGGATGAAGCGGATGGTGTGCTGGGCGTCCACGAGGGTCGCGCCGCGGTCGTGCATGTCGTGCGACCCGAACCCGAGCATCGACAGGAAGTGGAACGCGCCGACGTCGAACATGCCGACGTAGTGCTGGACGTTCATGTGCCCGAGGTGGTCGCAGTGCCAAGGGTACACCACCGCACGCGCCGTCTCCGTCCATCCGCTCATCGCTTCCTCTCCGTTCCGGGCTCTGCTCCATCCATTCTATGCCGCCTGTTCCGCCGCCGGTCCCTGCCTCTGCTTTCATGCTGCGGAATCGATTCGCGCCGACGGTCCCCATCCGGCGGGATCATGGTGCAGGTCTCTCGGGGGAGGGGCGTCCTTCGGGTGGAGGGTCGCCCCTTCATGCCGGCGCCGACAGGCAATCGGAATGGTCCTGTTCCTGCCGCCGACGGTCCGGGCGCGGTCGAGTCCGCGGGCGGTATCATGGTCGTGGAAGCGGGCGCGGGCGGCGAGGGGGAGCGGTCATGTTTCGCCCCCAAGCGGAGCCGCCAGGTCTCACGGACGGCCGGGAGCGCAGCGGAGCCCGCCCGCGGCCGGAACGGAGTGGCCGCCGCAGCCCGTCACGGGCCGGCGGAGAGAGCGAACCCTTGAGAGGGAGGGAGACATGGCGGTGAGGCCGAACGAGTTGACGGCGGTGGAGGCCGCGCGGCGGATCGAGACCGGCGAGCTGTCCGTCGAGGCGCTCGTCCGGGCGTGCCTCGAACGGATCGAGGAGCGCGAGCCCGAGATCGCGGCGTGGGCGCATCTCGATCGGGAACAGGCGCTCGCCGCCGCGGTCGCCCACGACGGGGCCGGCCCGATGCGCGGCGTGCCGGTCGGGGTCAAGGACGTCGTGGACACCGTGGACGCGCCGACCACGTACGGCTCCCCCATCTACCGCGACCACTGGCCGGGTACGGACGCGGTCTGCGTCCACCGCATCCACACGGCGGGGGGCATCGTGCTCGGGAAGACGGTGACCACCGAGTTCGCGGCGCGCTACCCCGGCCCCACCCGCAACCCCCACGACGTCCGCCACACCCCCGGCGGCTCGTCGAGCGGCTCCGCCGCCGCAGTGGCGGACTGCATGGCGCCGCTCGGCATCGGGACCCAGACCGCCGGCTCGGTGATCCGGCCGGCCGCGTTCTGCGGGGTCTACGGATACAAGCCGACCTTCGGGCGGTTCAGCTTCGCGGGGGTCCGGCACTACGCGGAGAGCGTCGACACCCTCGGCTGCATGGCTCGCAGCGTCGAGGACCTCGCCTTCTTCCGCGACGTGCTGCTCGGGGTCGAGCCTGTCCCCCTCCCGGCGTTCTCCGGGCGGCCTCGCCTCGGCTTCTGCCGCACCCACCACTGGGAGGAGGCGGAGGAGGCGACCCGCACCGCCCTCGAGGACGCAGCGCGGCGGCTCGAGGCGGCGGGGATGGCCGTCGAGGACGCGGCGCTTCCGGACGGCCTGGACGACAGCCTGACGGTCTACAACCGCGTGCAGCAGTTCGAGGGCGCGCGCTGCCTCGGCCCGGACTTCGACTCCCACCCCGACCTCCTGTCGGTGGACGCGCGGGCCCTTCACGATCTGGGGAAGGCGGTGGACGCGGCGAGCTACGGGGATGCGGTGCGGCGCCTCCACGAATGGCGCGCCGCGACCGACGCGGCGTTCGCCGGGTTCGACGCGGTGCTGACCCCGAGCGCGCCCGGGGAGGCGCCCCGCGGGCTCCGGTTCACCGGGGACATCGCGTTCAACTACCTGTGGACCGCGCTCCACCTGCCGGCGGTGACGATCCCCGCGTTCCAGGGGCCGCGGGGCCTCCCGATCGGGGCGCAGCTCGTCGCCCCCCGGCACACCGACGATCGCCTGCTCGCCGTCGCGGCGCTGGTCGCCCGGCACCTCGTCTGACCCCGCCGGCGTATCCTGGGAACGCGGGCGTCCCGTCCCGCGGCGCCGGTCCTCGGAGCGGTTGGCGGAGGCCGGGGGCTCTGGTAGATTCGAGCCGAAGACCGGCGCCCGTCGCGCCGAACCGGGGCAGGCCGCGCCGCACCCGGCCCTGGCCGGGCCGGGCCGCCGCCCGGCTCCATGCTCGGCGCCCGGCGCTCCCGCATGACCACCGAACCGGAACCCGCAAAGAGGAATCGAAACATGCTGCCTGCCGCGAAGCTCCCCGCCGCTGCCGCCGCCGTCGCGTCCGCGGCGCTCCTCTCCGCCGCCCTGACGGCCCCCGCCCGCGCCGCTGTCGAGTGGGACCTCCCCCTCGCGTGGCCGGACGGCAACTTCCACGTCGAGAACGTGAAGACCTTCGCCAAGGTGGTGAGCCAGGTCACCGGCGGCGAGGTCGTCATCAACGTCCACGCCGGCGGCTCCCTCGGGTTCAAGGGCCCCGAGATGCTGAACGCGGTGCGTGACGGCCTCGTGCCCATCGGCGACGTCCTCCTCAACCAGCAGGTCGGGGAGCGGAAGATCCTCGGCCTGGAGGCCCAGCCCTACCTCATCGAGGACCTCGACCAGCTCGCGATCTTCCACAAGCACTTCCGCCCGGCGGTCGAGAAGGTGGCCGCAGAGTACAACCAGAAGGTCCTCTACATGGTCCCGTGGCCGCGCCAGTACGTGTACACCAAGGTGGACGCGAAGGGGGTCGCGGACCTCGCCGGGATCAAGATCCGCACCTACAACAGTACCACCACCGAGATGTTCAACCGGGTGGGGATGACCTCGGTGCAGCTTCCCTGGGGCGAGGTGGTGCCGTCGCTCGCGGCCGGGACCATCGACGCGGTCACCACCTCCGCGAGCTCCGGGGTGGACGGGAAGTTCTGGGAGTTCCTGAAGTACATGTACCCGACGAGCCACGTCTGGTCGTCGAACGTGGTCTCGGTGAACCTCGACGCCTGGAACGCCCTGACCGACGGCCAGCGGGCCGCGATCGAGGCGGTCGCCCGGATGCTGGAGCCGGTGTTCTGGCGGGTCAGCAAGGCCGAGGACGCCGCGAAGTCGAAGGTCCTGAACGACCGCGGGGTGGCGATGGCCGACGTCTCGGCCGCGATGCTTGCGGACATGCAGGCCGCGACCTCGCCGATGCTCGCCGAGGCGCTGGCCGAGCTGGGCGACGCGGGCCAGGCCATCATCGACGGCTTCTTCCAGGAGATCGGCCGCTAGCCGGTTCGGGCTCCGGCGTCCGGCGGACGGAGGGCCGGGCGCCGTGTCCGTCCTCGCGCGGGTCCTCGCGGGGCTCGACGCGCTCTCGCGCGCCTGCGGCTACGTCGCCGCCGCGCTGGTGGTCGGGATCGCGGCGCTCATCCTCGCCGAGATCTTCTGCCGCACCGTCCTCAACGTGAGCCTCTCCTTCGCCTGGGAGTACAGCGCGTACTTCCTCGCGGTCTCGATCTTCCTCGCCGCCGGCTTCACCCTGCGGACCGGCGGACACGTCCGGGTCATGCTCCTCTCGCAGAACGTTCCGCCCCGCGCCGCCCACCGGCTCGACCTCCTCGCCACCGCCGCGGGGACCGCTGCCGCCGGGTGGCTCGCGTGGTCGCTCGCTGCGTTCGCCTGGAGGTCGTGGGCCACCGGCAGCACCTCGGCCACCATCGACGAGACCCCCCTCGTCTACCCCCAGGCCGCGATGGCTTTCGGGGCGGCGCTCCTCACCGCGCAGCTCGCGGCCCGCATGGTCCGGCTGCTCGCCGGCGATCCTCCCGAGGACGAGGAGGCGCGGCGGGACTTCGGGGTCGGATGAAGCGGTGACCGTCCTCGCCGCCGCCGTCGTTCTCGGGGTCCTCGCGGTCGGGCTCGGGGCCGGGGTCTGGGTCGGGCTCGCGCTCTTCGCCCCCGGCCTCGTCGGCCTCGCCGTCTTCCGCAGCATGCCGATCGAGAAGCTGCTCGCCCAGCTCACCTGGAACGTCACCACCACCCCGGAGCTGATCGCCCTCCCGCTCTTCATCCTGATGGCGGAGATCCTGTTCCACTCCCGGCTCTCCGCCTCGCTCTTCACCGGGCTCGCCCCGTGGACGACGCGCCTCCCCGGGCGGCTCCTCCACGTGAACGTCCTCGGCTGCACGATGTTCGCGGCGATCTCCGGCTCCTCCGCCGCGACCACCGCGACGGTGGGGCGGATCACCCTGACGGAGCTGCTCCGCCGCGGCTACGACCGCGACCTCGCGATGGGCTCGCTCGCCGGGGCGGGCACCCTCGGCTTCCTCATCCCCCCGAGCATCATCCTCATCATCTACGGGGTGCTCTCGGAGACGTCGATCCTCAAGCTCTTCATCGCGGGGGTGATCCCGGGGCTGCTGCTCGCGTTCCTCTACATGACGTGGCTCGGGCTCCGCGCCACCTGGAACCCCGCCGTCGCCCCGGACGAGACGGAGCGCCTGAGCCTCGCCGACAAGCTGATCGGCCTCCGGCACCTCGGGCCGGTCGTCTTCCTGATCCTCGCCGTGCTCGGCTCGATGTACGGCGGGTTCGCGAGCCCGTCCGAAGCGTCCGCGGTGGGGGTGCTGGGGGCCCTCATCGTGAGCGCCGCGCAGGGCACCCTCAACCGGGAGACGATCCGCAAGGCGAGCCTCGGGGCGGTCCGCACCGTCAGCATGATCGGCCTCATCGTGGCGGGGGCCTACTTCCTCTCGATCGCGATGGGGTTCCTCGGGGTCCCGCGCATGATCGCGCGCGAGATCGTGGCCCTCGAGCTCTCGCCCATCGCCCTCATCGTGATGCTGCTCGTCTTCTACGCGATCCTCGGCTGCGTGCTGGAGGGCATGTCGAGCATCGTCATGACCCTGCCGATCACCCTGCCCCTCGTGCAGGCGGCGGGGTTCGACAAGATCTGGTTCGGGGTCTTCCTGGTGGTGGTAGTGGAAATGGCCCAGATCACCCCCCCGGTCGGCTTCAACCTGTTCGTGATCCAGGGGATGACCGGGGAGCGGATCGGCCGCATCGCCCTCGCGACCCTGCCGTTCTTCCTCATCATGGTGGGGCTCGCCCTCCTCATCACCTTCGTCCCCGAGGTGGTGACCTTCCTCCCGGACACCATCCGGCTGGGTAGCTGAGCGGAGCGGGGGCGGCGCGGGGGCAGGGCCGGAGCGGGCCGGAGCAGGCGTCGACGCCGCGCGGGAGCAGGCGGGAGCGGACGGGAGCGAGCGCCGGTCGTCCCCCGCCGGACGAGGACGGGGCCGGACGGCAGACCGGACGCGAGGCGGGAGAGCCGGAGCAAAGAGCGGGCAGCCAGGAGATGGGAGGCAAGAGGTGAGGAGCGAAGCGTTGGAGCCCCCGGCGCTGGCGCCGGTGCGCGAGGTGCGGCGCGCGATGGAGCGCCTGCCCGATCTGGTCAACGCGGATGCGGGGCTCTCGTTCCGCTGCCGGGCGATGAGCCTCGACTTCGTGATCGCGAGCGGGAGCGACCGCTTCTACGCGCGGGTCGGGGCGGGGCGGATGGAGGCGGTCGCCCGCGGCTCGCAGATCCTCCGACCCTCGGCGCTCGCCTTCGCCGCGGCGCCCGCGGCGTGGCTCGCCCACTGGCGGCCCGTGCCGGGCCCCGGCGAGTACGACCTCTTCGCCCTGGTCAAGGACGAGCGGATGGCCATCGAAGGGGACATGCGGGCGCTCATGCGCCACCTGCAGAACTTCAAGGACATCCTGGCCGCACCGCGCGCCCTGTACGAGGAGGCCTGAGCCGTGCCCTCTCCCGATGCCGCTTCCGCCCCTGCTGCCGCTACCGCCGCCGGGGACGCTCCCGTTCCCGCCCGCATCGAAGCGATCACCGGCCGCTACGCGCACCTGGAGATCGGCGGCCGTCCCCACCGCGTGTACTTCGAGGAGGCGGGGCGCGGGGTCCCGCTCGTCTGCCTCCATACCGCGGGGGCGGACGGGCGCCAGTACCGCCACCTGATGACCGACGATGCGGTCACCGCGCGCTACCGGGTCCTGGCCTTCGACATGCCTTGGCACGGCAAGTCCTTTCCCCCGGTCGGATGGCGGGACGAGGAGTACCGGCTCACGTCCGGGAGCTACGCGGAGATGATCCTCGCGTTCTGCGACGGGCTGGCCCTCGACCGCCCGGCGGTGATGGGGTGCTCCATCGGCGGGCGCATGGCCCTCTATCTCGCCATCCACCATCCCGACCGCTTCCGGGCCATCATCGGGCTGGAGGCGGCCGACTTCCAGCCGCGCGGCTGGTACGACCTCGACTGGCTGCACCAGCCGGACATCCACGGGGGGGAGGCGAGCGCCGCCATCGTCTCGGGGCTCGTCGGCCCGCGCAGCCCCGACGAGTACCGCTGGGAGACGCTGTGGCAGTACATGCAGGGCGGGCCGGGGGTGTTCCGCGGCGACCTCTGGTTCTACCGGGTCGACGGGGACCTCCGCGGGGAGACCCGCCGCATCGACCCCCGCCGGTGCCCGCTCTACCTGCTGACCGGGGAGTACGACTTCTCCTGCACCCCGGAGGACAGCCGGCGGACGGCGGCCGCGATCGAGGGTGTGGAGGTGACGGTCATGGAGGGCCTCGGCCACTTCCCGATGAGCGAAGACCCGGAGCGGTTCCGCGGCTACATACTGCCCGTGCTGGACGAGATCGCCGGTCGCGAAGTCTCCGGCGCGGGCGGCGGCGCGGGCGCGGGCACGGGCTGAGCCCGCCGCGCCGACACTGACGCCGCGAGCCCCGACACCGTGCGAAGGAGGCCGGCCGCGCCCGCCGGCCGGGAGGGAGGAGGCGGCGCCAAGGGCGGTCCGGCGGGCGCCCGCGCGGCGGACCGCGCCGGCCCGCCGCACGCCGGCCCCGCCCGCCCTCCGGCCCCTCCGCGTTCCGGCCCGTGGGCGCCGCTCGCCGCGACCCTCGCGTTGCAGACCCTCGCCACCATGGCCGCCTACTCGATGCCGGCGGCGGCCCCGGAGGTCGGGCGGGGCCTCGGGGTCGAGCCCGCCCTCGTGGGGGTGTTCATCTCCGTCGTGTACGGGGTCGGGATGGTCTCCGCGCTCCTCTCGCCCTCCGCCATCCGGCGCTTCGGGGCGGCCCGCACCGGCCAGCTCGTCCTGCTGGCGACGGCCGGGATGCTGTGCGCGGCGGCGAGCGGCAGCCTCGCCCTCGTCGCGGCGAGCGCGGTCGTCCTCGGCCTCGGCTACGGGGCGACGGCGCCGGTCGCGACCCACCTTATCGTGCCCCGAACCCGCCCCGGGCAGCTCAACCTCATCCTCTCCATCCGCCAGATCGGGGTGCCCCTCGGCGGCGCCCTGGCCGGCCTCCTCGTGCCGCCGATGGTGCTCGCCTTCGGCTGGCGGACCGCGCTGCTCGTCCAGGCGGCCCCGGCCCTCGCCCTCCTCCTCGTCATGCAGGCGCCGCGCGCCCGGTGGGACGCGGACCGGACGCCGGCGGCGCGGCTCCGCCTCCGGGGAGCGCTCGTGCCCCTGCGGCTGCTCCGGACCGACCGGGCGGTGCGGAACCTCGCGTTCGCGACCTTCCTCTACGCCGGCATCCAGCTCTGCTTCGTCGCGTTCCTGGTCGTCCACCTCACTTCGGGAGGGGTCGCGGACCTCGTGCGCGCCGGGCAGGCGCTCGCCGTCTTCCAGGTGAGCGGGGTGGTGAGCCGCCCGATCTGGGGGGTGATCGCGGACCGCTGGACCGGGGCCCGCGTCCTCCTCGTGCTCCACGGGGCGGTCATGGCCGCGGCGGCCGTCGCGGCCGGCCGGTTCTCGCCGGAGTGGTCGTTCCCGGCCGTCCTCCTCGTGTGCACGGTGGCCGGGGCCACCGCGAGCGGGTTCACCGGGATCGCCTACGGCGAGTTCGCGCGCATCGGCGGCGAGCGCCGCACCGAGGCGACCGCCCTCGGCTCGGCCGCGATGTTCCTCGGGGTGATGGTGCTGCCGTCGCTGTTCGGGGTCGTGATCGCGGCGGGCGGGGGCTACCCCCTCGCCTACGCGGTCGCGGGGGCCCTGGCGATCGCGGGGGCCCTGGCCGCGCCCCGCCGGCCACCCCGCGCCCGACGGACGGCCCCCTGACCGCGGCCGCCCCCCGACCGCCGCGGCCCCCTGACCCCGAACCCGGAACGAGCCGATGGGGATGAGCGAAGCAGACGGACTCGAACGGCTGGAAGCGTCCCTCGCGCGCGACTTCGAGCGCCTGAACCACCCGCCGGCGGACTGGGTCCCGCCCCGCACCGATCCCGACGGGCGGCGGATGGTCGACGTCGCGATCGTCGGCGCCGGCATGTGCGGGCTTGCGGCGGCGTTCGCCCTCCGCCGGCTCGGGGTCTCGCACCTGCGGCAGATGGACCGGCGCCCCGAGGGGCGGGAAGGGCCGTGGCGGACGTACGCCCGCATGGAGACCCTGCGCTCGCCCAAGCACCTCGCGGGGCCGGCGCAGGGGGTCGCCGGGCTTACGTTCCGGGCGTGGTGGGAGGCCCGGGGGCGCGACTGGGCGGCGCTCGGCCGGATCCCCCGGACGGTGTGGGCGGACTACCTCGACTGGTACCGCCGCGCGACCGGGGCAAGGGTCGAGAACGGGGTCGAGGCGGTGTCCCTGGAGCCGGGCTCGGGTGCGGTCCGGGTGCGGCTCGCCGGGGCGGACGGGGCCGGCGGGGCGGAGACGGTCCACGCCCGCCGGGTCGTGCTCGCGACCGGGCGGGAGGGGCAGGCGGCGCCCCGGGTCCCGGCGCCGCTGGCCCCCTTTCTGGGGCCGGAGGGGCCGGTTCTCCACGGATCGGAGGACGTCGACTTCGCGGCCCTCGCGGGCCGGCGGGTCGCGGTGGTCGGGCTCGCCGCGACCGCCTTCGACAACGCCGCCGCCGCCCTGGAGGCGGGCGCGGCGGAGGTGTTCCTGATCGGGCGCGCGCCGGCCCTGCCGCGGCTCAACAAGATGAAGCAGACCGTCTATCCCGGATTCACCCACGGCTTCCCGGAGCTGCCGGACCGGGAGAAGCTGCGTATCCTCGATCACGTGGCGCGCTGCCGCATCGCCCCGCCGCGCGACTCGGTGCTCCGGGTCTCCTCGTACCCGAGGCTTCGGCTGGTGCTGGGGGCGGAGATCACCGGAGCGGGCCGGGACCGCGCCGCGCTCCGCGTCGAGACGACAAAGGGGGCGGTCGCCGCCGATCGGGTGATCCTCGGCACCGGCTTTGCCTTCGACCTTGGGGCCCCGCGCGAGATCGCCGGGTTCGCGGCGGAGATCCTCCGCTGGCGCGACCGGGTTCCGGAGGCGGGCGGCGAATGGGGCGAATGCCCGTACCTGGCCCCGGACTTCGCCTTTCGTCCGCGTCCGGGGGCGCGGGTCGAGGGGATCGACCGGGTGCACTGCTTCACCCACGCGGCGCAGCTCACCCTCGGCAACCTCGCCAACGACGTCCCGGTCGTCTCCGAGGGGGCGGAGCGGCTCGCCCGCGCGATCGCCGCGTCGCTCTTCGTCGAGGACCGCGACCACCACCGGCAGTGTCTCGAAGACTACGCCGAGCCGGAGCTCCTCGGCGACGAATGGCCGGGGCTCGACGCGAGGACGTAGGCGCTTCGCCATTCCTGGGCCGGCGAGACGCCGCGTACCCAGGGATGGTGTGCCCGGGTACGACCCGCGAACCCTCCGCCGCAGGGTGAAATCCGCCCAAAGGCCCCTCGAACCGACCCCAAACCCTGGAACGACGCCGTCCCCGGGGGGAAATATCTCGAATCTCGTTCTGCGCTCTATATATCAACAGGTTACGAACAGTGTCCGGGCCTCGCATCCGGACACGTCGCAAGGGTATGGATTCCATGCTTCATCGATGCATGTTCCAAATCGAGACGGATACGATGGGCCGGCTTCGGGAGCGGGCCGGAGACCGCGGGGCGACGGCCGGGTCGGCGGGAAGGCGTCCGGCCGGTCAGTCGTCCGGGCCGCTCGGGCTGCCGGGATCGGGGTTGGGGCCGGGGCCGTACAGCGCGCTCGCCGCGCGGAGGGCCTCCGCGACCTCGGCGCGCAGGGCGGGAGGGCCGAGCACCTCCACCTCCGCCCCGTACTTGAGGACGTTCATGACGAGCTCGCGCGAGTCGGTGTACGGCACCTTGAGCACATAGCGTCCGTGCGAGTCGAAGGCGCCTTCCTGGCGGGAGTGCCAGATCTCGTCCGCCACCCAGCGCGCCTGCGCCTCGGAGAAGCGGAGGCGGGCGGTGCGGGGGCGTCCGCCGCCGGCGAATATGCCGTAGCCCGCGCCGAGGTCGCGGTCGAGGGTGAAGTCCGCGATCTCGCGTGCGGGCTCGTCCGTCATCGCCGCGCGGCGCACGCAGTCGAGGGCGAAGCTCCGCAGCCCGTTCCGCAGGTGGCACCAGGCGTCGAGGTACCAGTTCTCGCGGTAGTGCACGAGCCGCTGCGGGGAGAGGGTGCGTTCCAGGGTCTCGTCCCGCGCCCGGCTGTAGTGGACCACGCGGACCCGGCGGCGCGCGAGCAGCGCCTCGCAGATGGCCCCGAACTCGGCGGAGCGGACCTCGCGGCGCGGCGCGTGCAGGATGCGAACCCGTCGGGCCACTTCCGAGGACGCTCCCCCGCCGCCCCCGAGGAGCGCGCGCGCCCGGTCGATCAGAGGCTCGACGTGCGGCCCGAGCAGGCCCGGGTGCACCTTCTCGAGCAGCTCCCGGAGCGCGAGGAGGGCCCGGATCTCGGCCTCGTTGAGCCAGAGCCCGGGGAGGGCGTAGCGGGGGGCGGCGTCCGGCGCAGGCGCCGGAGGCGCGAGCCGGTAGCCGCGCGCCGTTCGATCCCACTCGATGGGCGCGTGCAGCCGGTCGCGGAGGTACTCGAGGTCGCGCTTGAAGGTGGCGCGCGAGACCTCGAGCTCCTCGAGAAACGCCGCGAGCGGGACGACCCCCCGCTCGCGCAACAGGGCGTCGATGCGGTAGAAGCGTTCGGTCCGGTCCACTCGACCGCCTCCTCGATCCTCGCCCGGACCCGGCCGGCGCCTTGCCCGAACCCTCCTCGACGGGAGCTCTCCGGTTCGTCCGAGCCCGTATCGGGGCGGGGCGCCGGCGTCGCACCGCGCCCCCTCCGCGGGCCGGCGACAGGGTATCGCGGCCGAACCGGGCCGGGCGAGGTCCGGCGGGCGTCCCATCGTGCCGCGTCCTCCCTCTCCCGTCGACGGATCGGGTATGGTGTGCGTTCACCGTCCATATTCGGGCGACCGAACGGGAAGGCGGCCACCTTGGAAAAGAACGCTCTGCCTCCCACCGTGCGCGGCTCCGCATTGTGCCGCGCAGTCGTCGGCCTGCCGATCTTCGCGGTGCTGGCGGCCGGCGGCCCCGCGAACGCCGCGGACGGCAAGGCGTTCGGCAGGGCCGGGGAGACCTACGCGGCCCTCTTCGCCGGCCTCGGCCGGGCGGACGGCCGGGTCGTCGATACCGACGGCTTCTCGAATTCGGGCAAAGCCGGCTGGTCCGTCGATTACGACGACACGGGGCTCGTCGCCGGGGCCCTGGTCGGGAGGAGGTTCGAGATCGGCGGCGCGCCTCTCCGGGTCGAGCTCGACGGCGCGTTCGGCGGCGTGTCCGCGAAGACGGACGACATCGATCCCCGGTTCGAGCGCCGGGACGAGACGGTGGAGTCGAAGCTCCGATGGGCCGCCACGGCGCGGGCCGGGGTCGAGCACCCCGTCGGACGCGCGACGATCTTCGCCGCCGCCGGGCTGGCGGTCGCCCGGATCGAGAATTCGCTGACCGACCTCGATGCCTGGCGGGGCGAGGACGGCGAATGGGTGTTGCTGCCCGACGGCCGGGCCGCGCAGCGGAAGGACCCCGACGACTCCTTCCACGACACTTCGACGGAATTCGGCTGGGTGATCGGGGCCGGCGTCGAAGCGGCCCTGAGCGACGCCTGGGCGCTGCGGCTCGACGCCTCGTATCTGGACTTCGGGGAGAGCGCCCACCAGGCGAACCGCTCCGGCGACGATCGCTGCTGCGGGGCCGGCTCCCCCCGAAGGCCCGTCTCCTATCGCATCGAGAACAAGCTCGGCATCGTGCGCCTGGGCGTCCTTTACCGGTTCGGCCGGGAGCGGAGCGTCGATCGCCCGGGAGCGGGAGACGCGGGCCGAAGGGGCAATTGAAGGAGGTGCATCGAATGGGAGAACCGGCTTATCCGATATCGTCTCGTTCGGGAAATGATCCCGGGGACGTCGGCAAGGGACTGCGGGAATTCTCGAAGTCTGCGGCCCCGCCGCCCGGCGCGGCGGCCCTCGCGGCCATGGAGTCGGGGGCGGTCCCGAGGCGCTACGACGGGCCCTCCGCGTGGACGGGGGCGGAGATGCGCGGGCGCGGCGACTGGATCGTGCGGCTGTCCGCGGCGGACCGCGCCGAGCTCGACGCGGCCTGGCGCGCCACCCGCCACCTGCCGATCGAGGCGATCGGACCCAGGGACTTCGCGCTTCCGACCCTCGGGCCGAAGCTGCGCGCGCTCCGGGACGAGGTGATCCACGGGCGGGGCTTCGTGCTCCTCCGGGGCCTCGACCTCGAGGGCTGGCCCATCGAGCGCGCGGCGCGAACCTACTGGGGGATCGGCGCGTGGTTCGGCCGGGCGGTGTCCCAGAACGCGATGGGGCACGTGCTCGGCCACGTCCGGGACATCGACTACGACCTCCGCAACCCCAACGTCCGCACCTACCAGACCGCGGAGCGCCAGTTCTACCACTCGGATTCGTGCGACGTCGTGGCCCTCCTCTGCCTCCGGCCGGCGAAGCGGGGCGGGCTGAGCAGCATCGTGAGCTCGGTGACCCTGTACAACGAGATGGCGCGCCGGCGCCCCGACCTCGCGGCGGTCCTCTCCGAGCCGATGCCGTTCGACCGGCGCGGCGAGGTCCCCGACCACGAGGCGCCGTTCTTCCTGAACGCCGTCTTCAACCACCACGCGGGGCTGGTCTCGAGCTACGTCTCCCGCCGCTACGTCGAGTCGTCGCAGCGCCACCCGGACGCCCCGCGTCTGACCCCGCTCCACGTCGAGGCGCTGGACCTCCTGGACGCGCTCGCCGAAGACCCCGACCTCCATCTCGACATGGAGTTCCGCCCGGGAGACGTCCAGCTCCTCCACAACCACACCATATTCCACGACCGCACCGCGTTCGAGGACTGGCCGGAGCCGGAGCGGAAGCGCCACCTGCTCCGCCTCTGGCTCTGCCCGCCGAACGGCCGGCCGCTCCCCGAGCGCTACGCGGCCCGCTGGGGGAGCGTCACGATCGGCGACCGGGGCGGGATCGTCTGTCCCGGAACGAAGCTCCACGCCCCGCTCATCCCGACGTAGGAGCCTGAGTCGCAAGACCCTTTCAGCCGTCATTCCCGCGCCGCTCGTGCCCGCGAAAGCGGGTAGCGGGAATCCAAGGACCTTCGATTGAAATGGATTCCCGCTTTCGCGGGAATGACGGGCTTTCGCAGGGTCTGTGCTCGGGCTTCCATCGACCCGGAATCGCGAGCCGAGCCTTGTGCGAGGCATGTGCGCGGTGGGATTTTCGCCAAGACACCTCTCGCGACGTCTCTGGGAGCGCGGGGTCCCGCCCGCATGTGCAATCGTGGGCTTGCGGCCGCCTGTTGCGGGCGAGACGTTCGCGGTCCCAAGAGCGGGCTGCGGAGTGCGCGGCCCGGCGCTCAGGCGTTGGCGAGGAGAGCGGTTGCCTCGCTTCGCGGGAGGCCGACCTGCTCGCCCGCGGCAAGAATGCCGTCCCAGGTGGTCGGGTCCACCGGGATGCCTTCCGCCGTCCGCTCCGCGAGGGCCATCCGCTCGGGGTCGCCCGGGACGAGGACCGGCTCGCCGGGATTGGCGGGCGGGGAGGAGGTCACGTAGTCGATGAGGGTGTCGATCTCGCGCTCCATCCACGCCGGCTCGACGAGGGAGGCCGGGTCGATGACGACGGTGAGCATGTGGTTGCAGATGGTGTCGAGGCGATGGGTCTCGGGATTCGAGGTCCCGCCCCCGGCGATCACCCCGGCCAGCAGCTCCGCCGCGAAGAGCAGGCAATACCCCTTGTGGAGGCCGAAGGGCAGGATCGCGCCGCGCTCCGCCTCGTCGTCCGGGAACATGACCTTCGGGTCCGTCGTCGGCCGGCCCTTCGCGTCCACCAGTGTCCCGGGCGCCATCTCCTCGCCCTTGTTGAGGGCGACCCGGACCTTGCCGACCGCGACGAGGCCCGTCGCCATGTCGAGGATGAAGGGCTCGCGGCGCGCGGTTCCGGGGACCCCGATGCAGATCGGGTTGGTGGCGAACCGTCCCTCGCTGCCCCGGAAGGGGGCGACGAGGGGCGGGTGCCCGGTCACGTTCACGAAGTGCATCGAGACCATGCCGGCCGCCACCGCGGTCTCCGCATAAGTACCGATGCGCCCGAGATGGTGGGCGTTGCGAAGCGCCGCCACCACCGCGCCGAGCTCGCGCGCCCGTTCGATGAGCCGATCCATCATCTCCGCGCCGACGCGCTGGCCGAAGCCGAGCCCGCCGTCGAACTGCATCACCGCGCCGCCGTCCCGGACCAGGGCGAGGCCGGTGTTCGGGCGCATCGTCCGGTTCCCGATGTTCCGGACGTAGTGCGGGATGAGCCCGATGCCGTGGCTGTCGTGGCCGCGGAGGTTCGCATCCACGAGATGGTCGGAGACCTGGGCGGCTTCGGCCGGCTCGCTGCCCGCCCGTTCGAGCAGGGTGCGGATCACGCGCCGCAGCGGGACGTGGGAGAACCTGTGCATGGCGGCGCGCATTCTAACCCGCCATCGAGCCGCCGCCGGGCGCCGCGGGACGACGTGCCCGCGCTGCGTACCGGAACGTCCAGAGCTCCCCCAAGTCTCCGGTAGCCTTGGGGGGAAGGTCGATATCGGGGGAGGGGCCGCATGGCGACACGCCTCGTTTCATGGAACGTTGCGCGCAGGGCCGCGTGCTGGGAGGCCTTGCTCGCAATGGACGCCGACGTGGCGCTGCTGCAAGAGGCGGCGCCCCCCGCGGCGGAGCTGCCGCTTCGAGTCGAGGTCGATCCTTCCCCCTGGCGCACCGAGGGGGCGGGTCTCAACCGCGGATGGAGGGCGGCGGTCGTGAAGCTGTCCGATCGCGTGTCGGTCGAGTGGATCGAGCCGCGGCCCGTCTCCGAGGCCGGGCCCCGGGACTTCAGCGCCAGTCGTCCGGGGACGATCGCCGCGGCGGTGGTCGCGCCTGCAACGGGGCGCCCCTTCGTAGCCGTGTCCCTGTACGCCCCCTGGGAGTCCATGCACCGCTCGACCGGCAGCCGCTGGATCTACGCGGACGGCTCGGCGCACCGCCTCATCTCCGATCTCTCGAGGCTGGTGGGCCACCGGTCGCGCCACCGCATCGTTGCGGCGGGGGACCTGAACGTGCTCCACGGCTACGGCGAGCACGGCGACCGGTACGCGGCGGCCCGCTACGCGACGGTGTTCGAACGGATGGCCGCGCTGGGGCTGCCCCTCGTCGGCCCGCAGCACCCGCACGGGCGGCAGGCCGCTCCCTGGCCTTCGGAGCTTCCCCCGGACAGCCGCAACGTCCCCACCTACCACCACGGCCGGCAGACGCCCGCGACCGCGACCCGCCAGCTCGACTTCGTCTTCGCATCGGAGGGGATGGCGCGCGCGGTGGAGGCGCGGGCGCTCAACGGCGTAGAGGAGTGGGGGGCCAGCGACCACTGCAAAATAGCGATCTCGGTGGCGTGAGCGCAGGACATGGGCAGGCGCCGGCCGCCCCGGAGCGCACCGCCCCCCGAGGGGCGAAGGTGCGCGCGGGGCGGGTATGATTCGCCCCCCTTCCCGCATCACCGAGGAGATCCGGATGCCGGTCGAGCTCGAACGCCGCGGCAGCGCCGCCGTCCTGACCCTCAACCGTCCGGAAGCGCTCAACGCCCTGAGCTTCGCGGTCCTTCGCGAGATCGAGGCGCGGGTGGGGGAGGTGGAGCAGGGGGTCGGGCAGGGCGAGGTGCGGGCGCTCCTCGTCACCGGGGCGGGGGGCCGCGCGTTCTGCGCCGGGGCCGACGTGACGGAGCTCATGGGTCGGACGCCCCTCGAGCACCGCCGGGGGCTCCGCTTCGGCCAAACCCTCTTCGAGCGGATCGCGAACCTCCCTGTCCCGTCGGTCGCGGTCATCGACGGGTTCGCCCTCGGGGGCGGCCTCGAGCTCGCGATGGCCTGCACCTTCCGGCTCGCGACCGCGGCGGCCCGCATGGGGCTCCCGGAGATCAAGCTCGGGCTCGTGCCGGGCTACGGCAGGACCCAGCGGCTGCCCCGCCTCGTCGGGGAGGCGAACGCGCTCGACGTCGTCATGACCGGGCGCATGGTGAAGGCGGAAGAAGCGCTCTCGATGGGCCTCGTCAACCGGATCGTCGAGGGGGATCCGGTCGAAGCGGGGCTCGCGTTCGCGGCGGAATTCAGCGGCTACTCGCTCCCCGTGCTGCGTCTCGCGCGCGACGCGGTGCGGCGCGCCCTCGACCTCCCCGTCCACGAGGGGCTCGAGGTCGAGGCGGACCTCGGCGCGCTCTCGTACCAGACCGGCGACGCGGCGGAGGGGATGAGCGCGTTCATCGAGAAGCGCGCTCCCGGGTTCCGCGATGCCTGACGGGGCGCCTGACAAGGATGCCTGAAGGGCGGACGACGCGCGGCGCGGTCGTCGTGACCGGCGCCAGCCGGGGAATCGGGGCGGCGGTGGCGGTCGAGCTCGAGGCCCGGGGGTTCGGCGTGTGGTCGCTCTCGCGAAGCGGCGCCGCGCCCGCCGGCCGCCCGATGCGCTGCGACGTGACGGACGAGGCGGCCCTGCGCGGCGCGTTCACGGCCATCGCGGAAGCGGCGGGGCCGAGCGGCATCGGCGCCCTCGTCAGCAACGCCGGGGTCCATGCGTCCGCCCCGAGCCGCAAGCTCGCGACCGCCGAGTACGAGCGGATCATGGCCCTCAACGCGACCGCGGTGATGACCGGGGCGCGCGAGGTCCACCCCCATCTCGTCCGCGCGGGGGGCGGGACGATCGTCAACATCGGCTCGTTCTTCGACCGGATGGCGGTCCCCTACAACCTCGCCTACTGCGCGTCGAAGGCGGCGGTCGGGGCCATGACCCGCTGCCTCGCGGCGGAGTGGGCGGGCGACGGGATCCGGGTCATCAACGTCGCCCCGGGCTACGTCGAGACCGCGCTCAACCGCGAGTTCCTCGCCCGCGAGGACATGCGCCGCTACATGGCGTCGCGGGTTCCCCTGAAGCGCGCCGGCCGGCCCGAGGAGGTGGCCCGCCTCGTCGCGGCCCTGCTCACCGAGGACATCCCCTACCTGACGGGCGAGACGATCTACATGGACGCCTCGCACGCGATCGCCCATTGACGCGCCCCCGCCCGGAGCGGCCCCGTCACCGCCTGACGGGGGCCGCCGGAGCCCCTTGCCATCCCGCCGCCGGGCGCTCGAACCAGACGTGCGCCTGGCCGGTGCCGGCCGCGTTCTCGTACTCGCTGAACCGCCTCCCGACCGCCGCGCACCCGCGCCCCCCGAGGGCGGAGACCATCATCAGGTAGTGCCCGAACATCCCCTCCGGCCGATGCCGGCGGTACTCGTCCATCGAGTCGATCACCGCCGCGTGGTCGCCCGCCGCCCACCAGGCGAGCCGGTCGAGGTCCGCCGTCCTCGCTTCCGGGGTGCGGATGTGGCTCGGGTCCGGGGCGTGGCGCCGCCCGATCTCCGCGAGCGGCCAGAAGCGGTGGCTCAGCCCGCCGCTCGCGAGCAGCGCCACCCTCTCCTCCGACGCCTCGACCGCCCGGGCGATGGCCGCCCCGACCGCGAGGAAGTTCTCGTCCGTCGCCGACTGGCAGGTGCTGACGGACACCCATCGTTCGCCGCGGTCGAGGTAGTGGGCGAGGTTGATGGTCGGGTAGTGGATGGGAAGGTGCTCGTCGTCGACGGCGAAGCAGGGCAGCCCGGCAAGGTCCCGCACGGTGGCCGCCATGTCCTTCGCGAGCGCCGGGCTCCCGGCGAGGTCGTAGGGGAGGCTCCGGATTCCGCGGGGGAGCTCCTCCGAGGTGTAGCAGCCGCTCCGGCGCTCGTGGGCGCTCACCGCGAACTCGACGGTGGTGAACCAGTGGGTGTCGAAGACGATGAACGTATCGGGCCGGAGCACGTCGAGGACCTCGCGGCGCAGCCGTTCGAGGCCCGTCACGAGGCTCGACTCCCGGCCGCCGTTCAGCCGGAGACGGGCCTCCCGCGGCAGCATGATGGTCGGAACGTGCGAGAGGACGCCCGCACCCACGATCTCGCCCATGACTCCTCCTCCTCGCTGCGGCCGTAACGCCCGGCGGCCCGCCGCACCGCGCCGCGAACCGCCGGACGCGGCGCAAGCTACCACCTGACTACGCACAAAGCTCAGCTAAATGGTTTCTTTCAGCCCGTCATTCCCGCGAAAGCGGGAATCCAGGGACTTTCGATCGAGTGGAGTCCCGCTTTCGCGGGAATGACGGGTTTTCGCAGGGCCTGTGCCCGGCTTTCCTTCGGCCCCGGGGCGCAAGCTGAGCTTGGTACGTAATCAGGAGCTACCATGCCGTGCGGAGAAGGCCGAGCCCAAGGGCGGGCCGGCGGCGGCGGTCAGCGCCGCTTCGAGAGGAAGTCCCTGACCAGGGCGTTGAAGCGCTCGGGATGCTCCAGGCTCGCGAGATGCCGGGCGGGGGCGAGCCACACGAGCTCCGCGTCGGGGATGAGCCAGGCCATCTTCTCCGTCGTCTCCTGCGGAACCCCCGGATCCTCCGGGCTGCCGATGACGAGGGTCGGCGCGGCGATCCGCGGCAGACGCGGGGCGGTATCGAGCCGGCACATCGCCTCCGCCGCAGCGGCGAAGCTCCGCGGCGCGAACCTGCGGAGCGCCTCCTCCATGTAGCGGTAGCCCGGAACCCGGCGCGCCGCCGCCTCGTCGGTGAACCACCGCGCCATCAGGGCGGCGCACAGGGGCTCGACCCCTTCCTCCAGCACCGTGCGCGCCCGCTCGCGCCAGAGCGCGATCTGGTCTTCCGCGTACTCGCAGGTCGTATTGACGAGGATGAGGGAGGCTACCCGCTCCGGAAAGTCGAGAGCGAAGGTCTGGGCGATCTGCCCGCCGAGCGAGACCCCGCAGAAGTGCACGCGCCCGATGCCGAGCGCATCCAGCAGGCCGGCCACGTCGGCGGCCAGGGTCTCGAGGCGCCAGGGCCCGGCGGACGTGTCGCTGCTCCCGTGGCCGCGAGTGTCGTAGCGGAGCACCCGGAAGCCGTCGAAGGCGGGGAGGTGGGGGTCCCAGTAGTGGAGGTCGCTCCCGAAACAGTGGTGGAGGCAGACCACCGGCGCCCCCTCGGGCCCGGTGAGCTCGCAGGCCATCCGGACCCCGCCCGCGTCGACCCGCCGGATCGTCGTCTTCCCTCGAGTGGACATCGAAGCTCCGCCGGCAGGCATGGCGCGAGGCGGTGGCGGGACGCCCGGCCCCAGGCTCCGCCGACTGGCCGAGGGGCGGGCAGGCGCTGACTGGAAGTGGTGGCCAAGGGCAGAATCGAACTGCCGACACGCGGATTTTCAGTCCGCTGCTCTACCGACTGAGCTACCTGGCCGTGGGTCGGTATTAGACGGAGCCAAGCCCCGTCCGTCAAGGACCGGTATCCTCCGGCAAGCCTCGACGGGGTTGGAGAACCCCGCCACAACCGGCGGCCGAAAGGGGCGCCGCAGAGCGGCTCGGGATCAGCCCGGCGGCTTCGGCTGCATCTCCCGCGCCTTGGCCTCGAGCGCGGGAAGCAGGGACGCGATCAGGTCCTCGTCGAGGTCGGCGGCGACCCCCGGATAGCCCGCGGCCTCGATCATCGGCCGGAGCTTGCCGGCCCTGAAACGCTCCAGGGTCCATTCCAGGGGGTCCGGGACCAGGGTCTTGTCCCAGTAGATGCGGTGGTTCTTGTTCCTCGGCCCGTAGTGGTAGTGGGGAAGCTCGCGGAAGCAGTCGAAGGCGAGGATCTCGGTCTCCTCCGCATAGGCGTCGCTCGGGGTCCCCACCAGGTCGGACAGCACGTGGATCGCGAGCCCGCCGTCGTTGCCGAGGTCCCGCATCTCCAGGCCGAAGCGGATGGCCCCGGCCTCGAAGATCTCGTCGCCCCGGTTGTGCTTCACGGTCCGCCGCCCGTTGAGGAAGGCGCCGCGCGCCGCCCGCTCGACGTCGCCCAGGATCGCGGCGACCCGGCCCATGTCCACCCGCGCCGCGACCTCCTCGTAGCCGGCCGCGGCCAGCATGTCCGGCAGCCTGGCCCTGAGCTGCCGGACGCTCCAGCCGATCGGGTTCCCGTCGGCGATGGGGTCGATCCGGCAGATCCGGCTCCGGCCCTCGGGGGCGTAGACGTAGCTCCGCTCCACGTCGAAGCAGTGGAAGCGGAGGAGGGGCGTGGGCTTCCCGCCGGCCTCCCCCTCGACCACGAGGATCACCCCCTGGTCCGCGTGGCTGTGGACGTTGGCGTCCCATTGCTCGTGCCAGACGAGGAAGGCGATCTCGCCAGCTTCGAATCTCGACCCGTGTCGCCGCATGGTGTTCAGGACCTCCCGGAAGGATGACCGGCCCCCGGAATGAACCGGCGGACGGGACGGAGACTATCAACCATTGCGGGCTCGCACTACCATGATCCTCGCGCCGGGGCCGACCGCGGCGGCGTCCGGCCCCGGCCCGCGCGGGCCTCCGGACCGCGGCGCGGGCGTCCGCCGCCCGACCGGGGCGGCTCATGGGACGCGGTCACGACACACCAGGGTGGACATGATGAAGCTCTACGATTTCCCTCCCGCCGTCAATGCCCAGCGGGTACGGATGTTCATCGCGGAGAAGGGCCTCGAGGTCCCGACGGTCGAGGTCGACGTCCGCGCGGGGGTCCTCCACGAGGAGCCCTGGCGCTCCATGAACCCGTTCGCCGTCGTGCCGTTCCTCGAGCTCGACGACGGGACCTGCATCGGCGAATCGATCGCGGTCTGCCGCTATCTGGAAGAGCTCCATCCGGAGAACCCGTTGCTGGGGCGGGACGCGAAGGAGCGGGCCGTCGTGGAGATGTGGAACCGCCGGGTCGAGCTGGACGGGTTCATGCCCGCCCTCCACGCGCTGCGCAACGCCGACCCCGTCTACGCGGGCCGGGTCCTGCCGGGCACGCGGAACGATCTCCCGCAGAGGCCCGAGATCGTGGAGCGCGGGAAGGACGCCCTCGCGATCCTCTTCGATCGGCTGGATGCGAGGCTCGCCGCCAGCCCCTTCCTCGCGGGGGAACGCTTCTCCGTCGCCGACGTCACCGGCTGGTTCATGGTCCAGGTGGCCTCCCGCATCGGCGTTTCGATCCCCGACGCTTGCCCCCACGCAGCGCGCTGGCATCGCGAGGTCGCCGACCGGCCGAGCGCCCGGGCGTAGACGGACGGGCCAAGGCCAAGACCCGGCTCACTCGTCGGAGGGCGGGCGGTATCCGTCGGGGAGGGCGTCCGCCTCGCCGAACAGGAAGGCTTCCATCTGCCCTTCGAGGAAGCGGCGCGCCTCCGGGTTGCGGGGGCTCAGGCGGTTCTCGTTGATCAGCATGGTCTGGCGGCGGAGCCACTCCTGCCATGCCTCGCGCGAGACGTTCTCGAAGATCCGCCGCCCGAGCTCGCCCGGGTAGGGCGGGGCATCGAATCCGGGGGCCTCGCGGCCGAGCTTCGCGCAGTGCACCGTGCGGGTCATGGGCTCTCCCGTTCGTCGTTCCCCAGCCGCGATAGTACCGCGCCAACCGGCGCCGCGAGCCCGATCCCGGCCGCCGCCCCGGTCGAAGCCGGGCCGGGTTCGAGCCAGCGCGCCCCCCCGTCGTCCGCCACCCCGTCCGGGGAGGGCTCGACGGACACGACGACCGGGACCGCCCGCAGGCGGAAGTGGGTGAAGCCATGCTCGAGCGGGGCCAGCGCGCGGACGCTTCCCGGCTTGAGCCCGCGGCGCCGGGCGCACGAGTCGGCGGCGTCGCGCGGGTCGAGGGCGGCGGAGGCTTCGGGAAAGCTCCAGAGCCCTCCCCAGACGCCGGCCGGAGGCCTTCGTTCGACGAGCACCCGGCCGCGCGGGTCGCGCATCACCACAAGGAGCGTCTCGCGGGTCGGCCAGGGGCGTTTCGGCCGGGGCGCGGGGAACCCGGTCGGGTCGCCCGCGGCGAGCGCGCGGCAGCCGCGGGCGACCGGGCAGAGGAGGCACGTCGGCCCGGTCCGGGTGCAGAGGGTCGCCCCGAGGTCCATGACCGCCTGGGTGTAGTGGCCGACCCGGCGCCCAGGGGTGTGCCGCTCGGCGAGGGTCCACAGCCGCCTCTCGACCGCCGGCTCCCCCGGCCAGCCCGCCACCGCGTGGTACCGGGCGAGCACCCGCTTGGCGTTCCCGTCGAGGATCGGGTAGCGCCGCCCGAACGCGAGGGCGAGGATCGCGCCCGCCGTGGAGCGGCCGATCCCGGGCAGGGCGGCGAGGTCTTCGAAGGCGTCGGGAAACCGCCCGCCGTGCTCCACCGCGATCGCCCGCGCCGCCGCGTGCAGGTTCCGGCCCCGCGCGTAGTAGCCGAGCCCGCTCCAGAGCTCGAGGACCTCGTCCGCCTCGGCCGCGGCGAGCGAGCCCACGTCCGGGAACCGGGCAGTGAAGCGCTCGAAGTACGGGATGACCGCCGCCACCCGGGTCTGCTGGAGCATGATCTCCGACACCCACACCCGGTAGGGGGTGGGGTCGCGCTGCCAGGGGAGGTCGCGCCGGCCGTGCCGGTCGAACCAAGCGAGAAGGGCGCCCGCGAAAGCCCGCGCCGCGGGGTCCTCCTCCGGGCCGGGGTCGGGGCCCGGGTCGGAACCCCCGCGCCCGGCCCTCACGTCGCAGGACGGAGCGTCAACCGTCTTCGAGCCGCGCGCGCGCGGCCCGCACCGCCTCCCGGACGCGGGCCGGCGCGGTCCCGCCGGGCTGCGCGCGGGAGGCCACCGATCCGTCGAGCGACAGCACGTCCCGCACGTCGCCCTGCACTGCCTCGCCGCAGATCGCCCGGATCTCGTCCGGGTCGAGGTCCGCGAGCTCGCGCCCGCTCTCGACCGCGCGCCGCACCGTGCGCCCGACCGCTTCGTGGGCGTCGCGAAACGGGACCCCCCGGCGCACCAGGTAGTCGGCGAGGTCGGTGGCGGTGGCGTGCCCCTGCCCGGCTGCCTCCCGCAGGGCCGCGCGGTCGACTTCGAGGCCCGCGAGCATCCCGGTGAAGACGGCGAGGCTCGCGCGGACCGTGTCCACGGTATCGAACAGCGGCTCCTTGTCCTCCTGGTTGTCCCGGTTGTAGGCGAGGGGCTGGCCCTTCATGAGTGTGAGCAGGCCGACGAGGCTTCCGATCACCCGTCCCGCCTTGCCGCGCACCAGCTCCGGGACGTCCGGGTTCTTCTTCTGGGGCATGATCGATGAGCCGGTGCAGAAGGCGTCCGGCAGGGAGACGAAGCCGAAGCGCGGCGAGCACCACAGCACCAGCTCCTCCGACATCCGCGAGAGGTGGGTCATGAGGATCGCGGCGGCGGCGGTGAATTCGAGCGCGAAGTCCCGATCGCTCACCGCATCGACCGAGTTGTCGCAGGGTCCGTCGAAGCCGAGCCGCCGGGCGGTCGCCCGCGGGTCGATGGGGAAGCTCGCGCCCGCGAGGGCGGCGGCGCCGAGGGGCAGGCGGTTGAGCCGGCGCCGGGCGTCGGCGAACCGTCCCGTGTCGCGTTCCAGCATCGCGTGCCACGCGAGCACGTGGTGGCCGAAGGTGATCGGCTGCGCGGCCTGGAGGTGGGTGAAGCCGGGCATCACGGTGTCGGCCTCGCGTTCGGCGAGGTCGAGTATCACGCCCCGGAGCCGGCGCAGCGCCTCGACGATGGTGTCCGCCTCCGCCCGCACGTAGAGTCGGAGGTCGGTCGCCACCTGGTCGTTGCGCGAGCGGCCGGTGTGGAGCTTCTTTCCCGCCTCCCCGATCCGCTCGGTGAGCGCGGCCTCGATGTTCATGTGGACGTCTTCGAGGGACGAGGACCACTCGAAGCGCCCGGCCTCGACGTCCGCCTCGATCCCGCGCAGCCCGGCCACGATCGCCTCGCGCTCGGCCTCGTCGATCACCCCGGCCTCGGCGAGCGCGGCGGCGTGCGCGACGGACCCCGCGACGTCCTGCCGGTAGAGCCGGCGGTCGAAGTCGACCGATGCGGTGAACGCTTCCACGGAGGCGTCCGTCGGCTCGGTGAACCGGCCCGCCCACATCTTCGCCACTCTCGGTGCTCTCCCCGCGCGGTTCTGCGAAAGTATAGCGACCCGCAGAGGAAGCCCCCGCGATGACGACGAGCCACATCACCGACTCCCGCCTCTACGGCGCCGTTTTCGCGTCGGCGCCGGTCGCATCCGTGTTCTCGGACCGGAACCGGGTCCGCAAGTGGTTCGAGATCGAAGCCGCGCTCGCCCTCGCCCAGGGCGAGCTCGGGATCATCCCGGAGGCCGCCGCGGAGGAGATCGCCCGGAAGGCGGACGCGGACCTCGTGGACCTCGACGCGATCGGGCGCGAGATCGCGGCGACCGCCCATCCGCTGGTCCCCGCCATCCGGGCGCTGGCCGACCTCTGCGACGGCGACGCCGGCGAGTACGTCCACTACGGGGCGACGACCCAGGACGTCATGGACACCGGCATGGTCCTCATGGTGCGCGAGGCGTGGCCGATCCTGCTCGCGGACCTCCGCGCCATCCGCGAGAAGCTGGCGGCCGAAGCCCGCGCCCACCGCGACACCCTGATGGTGGGCCGCACCCACGCCCAGCACGCCCTTCCCGTGACCTTCGGCTACAAGCTCGCGGTCTGGGTCGACGAGATCGACCGCCACCTCGACCGGATCGCGGAGGCCGAGCCGCGCATCTTCGTGGGCAACGTCACCGGCGCGGTCGGCACGATGGCCTCCTTCGGCCCGCGCGGCCTCGAGATGCAGCAGCGCGCCCTCGCCCGCTTGGGGCTCGGATGCCCCCGGATCTGTTGGCACTCCGCCCGCGACCGGGTGGCGGAGATGGCCTGGCTGCTCGTGCAGGTATCCGCTACCCTTGGAAAGATCGCAAACGAAATCTACAATTTGCAGCGGCCCGAGATCGACGAGGTCAACGAGCCGTTCCACTTGGGGAAGGTGGGAAGCAGCACGATGCCGCACAAGCGGAACCCCGCGAGCGTCGAGCTCGCGGTCGCGCTCTGGCGCCTCGTGCGCGGCCTCCTGGTCCCCCTCACCGACGCCCTCTTCCAGGAGCACGAACGCGACGCCTCGGCGCTCCGGGTGGAGCTCGCCGCGGTCCCCGAGCTGGTGGTCTACTGTGGCGCCCTCCTCGCCCGGATGCGCGCCGTCGTCGAGAACCTCGAGGCGTTTCCCGAGCGGATGCGGGACAATGCGGACCTCCTCGGCGGCCTCCTGCTCTCCGAGCGGGTCATGCTCGCCCTCGGGGAAGAGGTCGGCAAGCAGACCGCCCACGAGACCGTCTATGAAGTCGCGATGGCCGCGCGAAAGAAAGGGACCGGGTTCCGCGAGGAGCTCGCCGCGGACCCCCGGGTGGCCCCGTACCTCGACCGGGAAACGATCCGCGACCTCCTCGATCCGGCCCGATATCTCGGGCTCACGGGGCGGATCGTGGACGAAGTGGCCGGGCGGTCGCTATCCTGACGGCATGACCGTTGCGCGTACATCCGGCCCGCATGTCCCGCCGGTCTTCGTCGCGGGGGATGTGTCGAGGCCCCGCTGCGGCGGGCGGGCCGCAAGCGTAAGCGCGCGTGCGCGCACGGATTAAAGACACCGCCGCCCCGGCGCCGGCGCGCGGTCGAAGCGGGAGCGGCCTGGCCGGGGTACGGCTCGCCGACGCCCGGGGGCGGCGCCCGCAGGCCGGAAAATCGGGGGAGACATGCAGGCTGGTTCGGGCGCTCGCCCCGTGAATCGAAGGATGCGGCGGGCGGCATGGCGCCTGCTCGCGGTCGCCGTCTCGCTGCCCGCCCCGGCCGCGCTCGCCGCTACCGGAGCATGGGAGGCGCCTCCCGAGCAATCGGTGGTCGGCCGCACGGAAGCCTATGTCGCACGGTACGAGGATACGCTGCTCGACATCGCGCGCCGCTTCGGGATGGGAATCTCGGAGATGCAGCTCGCCAATCCGGGCATCGACCTGTGGCTACCCGGAGAAGGCGCCGAGGTCCGGCTGCCGTCGCGGTTCGTGCTCCCCGCGGGGCCTCGGTCGGGCCTGGTGGTCAACGTCCCGGAAATGAGGATCTACTACTACCCGGAGGGCGAGCCGGTCGTACACACGTGGCCCATCAGCATCGGACGGGTCGGGTGGGACACCCCGCTCGGAAAGACCCGCATCGTGAGGAAGGCGGTCCGGCCCACCTGGACCCCGCCCGACTCGATCCGCGAGGAGTACCTCGAACGGGGTGAGAAGCTGCCGCGGGTAGTCCGTCCCGGACCGGACAACCCCCTCGGATCCCATGCGCTCTATCTTGGGCTGCCGGCCTACCTGATCCACGGCACCAACCGGCCGTACAGCATCGGGATGCGGGTCAGCCATGGGTGCGTGCGGATGTACCCCGAGCACGTCGCAGAGCTGTTCGAGATGGCGGAATCCGGCACCCCGGTCACCCTCGTGCATCAGGGGGTCAAGGCGGGATGGGCCGGGGACGAGCTGTTCATCGAGGTGCACCCGAACATCGACGTCCCGGATGAGGAGGCGCGCCCGAGCCTGTCCGAAGCGGTCAGGTCGATCATCGCGGCTACGCCGGAGGGTGGGCTGCCCTCCACCGTGGACTGGAAACGGGTCAAGGAGGCACTCGCCGCCGCGAACGGGATCCCGTTCGCGGTGGGGGTGCGGAAGGCGCCCCGGCCATCCGGCGGCGTGGAAACCTCCTCCGGATGACCGGGCCGGTCGGTCGATGACTACTTCATCATCGACTTCTTGAACATGCGCTCGATCTTCTCGCTGTTGGCGGCGCAGCAGGCCTGCGCCTCGCGGGCCGCGCTCAGGGCGCGGTTCGCGGTGCGGGAAGCCTGGCCAGCCTCGGCCCGGGCCGCTTCCGCGTCGCTCGCGGCGCCCGCCGCCGTCTCCTGGGCGGCCGAGGCGGCGCCCCTCAGACTCTCGACGTCGGCCCGCAGGGCGTCCATATCCTTGGCGCCGACGCATCCCGCACCGAACGTCATCGCCGCAACGACGCTCGTGGCGGCGGTCCACTTGGCAATTCTGCTTTTCACGCAAGGAACTCCTTTTGGTACCTGAGGGGAGGGGGTGAACGGCGCTGGTCGTCCGTCTTCGTCCGGCCGCCGACTCCGATCTCCCGCCGCGCGTATACTACCACCGTAGCGGCGCGCTGACACCGGCCAGCGGTTGATTGTCCGAATCGCGGTAGCGAAATTTCCCGCATGTCCGAACCCTCCCCTTCCGTTCCTCCGGGCAGGCAGGCGGCCGCGGGAAATCCCTTGCGAACGGGCGGAAGGGTCTTCGCATTCCTGTGCTGGCTCGTGCTCCTCCTGGCCGTGGCCGCCACCGCCGCCGTTTCGTTCCTTCGCTCCGAGCACCGCGAGGCCGCCGACCGCCGGTATGCGCTTGCCGAGGCACAGCGAAGCGCCGTGGCGGAGGCGGCGGCGCTCGCGGAGGGCCTTGCCGGGGGACCGGTTCCGGACGTCGCCCGGGCGTCCGCCCTCCGCGCCCGATCACTGGAGCTGCTCGCCCTTCTTCCCCCCCGATCGGCCGCCGGTCTCCAAGCCGAGTGGGGCCGCCTCGTCGCGGGCCTCGACAGGATCGAGACCGAATGGGCGCGGATCCTCGCGTTCCGGGCCGGCCTCGAAGCGCTTCGCGACGAGGCCCGGACCCTCGGGGAGGGCGCGGGCCGCCTTGCGGAGGTTCTGTCCGCCGGAGGCATGATCCGGCCCGGGGGAGCGGAGGCCCTGATCCTCACCGCGCGGCAGCTCGGGGAGGAGGTCGACCGGGTCCGTGTGACGGACCCGGCGGGGCTCGGCCGGGCGCGCTCGCTTCTGGACACTCACGCTGGCGTGCTGCGCCTCGTCGCCGCCGGGACCGCCCGGCAGGACGCCCTCGCCCCTCCGAGGGGAGGGGGCGCGCCGACTCGGGACGCGGAGCTCGCCGCCGCCGGCGCACGGCTCGAATCCGCCCGGGAACGGCTGGAGGCGGCCATCGGAATGGCCGGGGGGCTCGAAGCGGTGTCGGAGGAGGTCCGGCGTCTGGTCGAGAGCAGCGCGCGAGTGGCGGAGCTCCTTCCCGGGTTCGAGACGCTTGGCCGGCGGGCGCCGGTGGTGTTCGGCGCCTCGCTCGACACGTGGTTCGTGTTGTCCGCGGTCCTCGCCCTCGCCGCCCTGATCGGGCTCTTCCGGGGGCGGCTGCGGCTCCTCCGGGCCGAAGCGGCCGGGCTCGACCGGGCATGGAGCGAAGCGGCCGAGTCGGATTGGCGCGCCCGCGGCCTCGTCCGCGACCTCCTCCGGGTCATCGACTCTCTCGACCGGAAGGGCCTCGCGAGAAGGGCGCCCATGGACCACGAAGGGCTCGACGGGCGCGTACGGGAGGCGACCGCGGCGCTTCCCCGGATCGTCGCCCGGCGCTCGCGGCTCGCGGCGGCCCTCCTGTCGGCCCATGAATCCCTCCGGGAACGCCTCGCCGACGCCCGCGGTTCGGTGCTGGCGCACCTGACCCGGCCCGGCCCCGGGAAGCTCGCCGCCACGCCGCTCCTCGAGATCGAGGCGACCTTCCGGGAAGCCACCCTGTTCGCGATGGCGGCGCTCGTCCGGGAGCTCCGCGCCGCGGCGTCCAGACCGGGCCCGGGGAAGGGGACGGGGGCGGACGATCGGGATACGGCGGGGGCGGGCGGAGAGGCGCCGCCGCCCGCGGCCCGCGCCGCAAACGGGTCGGAGACGGTTCAGGACACCGCCGTCCGCGCATTCGACCTGCTCGATGCGGGCCTGGAGCGCGTGCTCGCGGGCGAAGGGGAGGGGATCGCCGACTTCATCTTCCTCCTCGATGATCTGAGGACGGTGCGGGGAAAGGCGCCGTTCTCCTCCTCCCTCGACTTCGCCCCCGACCTCGCCTCCCCCACGGGGGCCGGAACGAACAACGGCTCGGTTCTTCGGCCCGACGCCGCCCGTATGCTCCCCTCGTTCCGGAAGGGGCTCGCGGAATGGACGGCCGGCGGGGGGGATCGGGACTCCGCCGCGAGGCTCGTGCGCGGCAGCGTGTCGGTGCTTGCACGCGCCGCGGAGGAGGGCGGCTCGCCTGCCCGGAGCTTCTGGGGCGCGGCGGCCGCGTTCTGCACCGCGCTCTGCGAACGCGCCATCCCCGCCGGGCCGACGGTGCGGAGGATCATGGACGAGGTGGCCCGCGAGTTCGGCGAAGCCGCGGAGCGGGAGGAGGCGCCCCCTCCGCCCGAGCGGCTGCTCCGCGAGCTGTTGATCTACGTCGCATTGGCGGAGAGCGATCACGAAGAGCTGGAGGAGGTGCGGACGGCCTTCAAGCTCGAACGGCGCTCCCTCGCCGTCCCGGAGCAGCCCGCCGAGG
This sequence comes from Gammaproteobacteria bacterium, assembly GCA_965243335.1. GTDB lineage: Bacteria > Pseudomonadota > Gammaproteobacteria > HK1 > HK1 > JAJDXW01. The sequence goes on along the minus strand of OZ251545.1, from coordinate 5,090,690 downwards.
CGGAATCGGCGGAAGGCGACCGGCCGGACGGTGAGCCGCCGGACGATATCTCGGAAGAGATCATCCAGCAGTTGGAGGGGATCAAGGCCGCCCTCGACCGGATCGACAATCCGTCGGGTACATCTCCCCGGCCGCCGCCGGCCGCCTGACCGGGGCGGGGGGCCTCCGGGAGCGACCGCGGGGCGGCGTGGCCGCTGGCCGGCGGTCGAGGAGCGCCCGCCCGGACCACTTCCCGTTGTCTCCGCCTCGTGCCGCCCCTACCCGACCGCGGCCCCCGGGGAGCCGCCTGGCCCGAGGTCGCCCCAGAGGAGCTGGGCGGAGGCCACCGCCGCGATCGCCGCGGTCTCCGTGCGCAGCACCCGAGGGCCGAGGCGCGCGGCGATGAAACCGCTCCGGTTCGCCTGCTCGGCTTCGCGCGGGTCGAGCCCTCCCTCCGGGCCGACGAGGAGGGTGAGCGGGGGCTCGGGGGCCGGGAGCAAGGCGAACGCCCGGCCGCGGTCGCCCGCGAGCCGGAGCGCGGTCCCGGCGCGGGAGCGCCGATCGATCCACTCTCCGAGGGAGCGGGGCGATTCGAGCTCCGGAACGATGCTCCGCCCGCACTGCTCGCACGCCCCTTCCGCGATGCGGCGCCAGCGCGAGAGCCGCTCCTCGGTCTTGCGAGGAGCGGGACGCACCACCCCGCGCGCCGTCCACAGGGGGACGATCCTCGCCACCCCCAGCTCGACGCTCTTCTGCACCGCGAGGTCCATGCGGTCTCCCCGACTCACCCCGAGGGCGAGAACGATGGGAAGCGGGGAGTCGGCGACCCCCGGAAACGGCTCGACGAGCTCGGCCCGTGCGCTGCCCCGCCCGGACGCGATCAGCCTGGCCCGGTACTCTTGGCCGCGGCCATCGAACACCCGCAGCGCCGCCCCCGGCTTCAGGCGCAGGACGGCCGCCGCATGGCGGGCCGCACCCGGCCCGAACACGACCTGCCGATCCCCGGAGAAGATCCGGGCGAGGTCGTCATCGACGAGGAACCGGGGCTCCCGCATCGTTCGAGTTTGGCAGAACGCCGGCCGGATCGCTCGCCGGGGTGTCGAAGAGGCGTGTATGCGGCGGGGATTTCGCCAAGCGCACCTCTCGCGGGCGCGTCCGTGGGGACATGGGTGTCCTGGGAACGCGGGCGTCTCGCCCGCATTTTGGTTCACGGGCGCGTCACCCCCTGTGCGGGCGGTACGCCCGCGTTCCCAAGGACGCGCCTGCGAGAAGCGTGCCTCACGAAAAACCCCACAGCGCACACGCCTCGGAGCCCGATCCGGGAAATACGGGCCGACCCCGGCTATACTTCGGGCGTGCATTCCACGTGGATCGTGAATGCGGGTGGGGCGCTCGCCTGCGTACTGCTGCTCGGTTTCGGGTATTTCCTGGAGTACGCCGAGGGGCTGGCCCCCTGCCCCCTCTGCGTGCTCCAGCGGGTCGCGTTCGCGGTGCTCGCGATGGTGTTCGCCGCCGCCGCGGTCCATCGTCCGCGGAGCCGGGGCGGCGCGCGCGCCTACGGGATCGGCGCGGGGGTCGCCGCCGCGGCCGGCGCGGGCATCGCCGGATGGCACGTCCACCTGCAGAACCTCCCGCCGGGAGAAGCCCCGGAGTGCGGCCCGGGCCTCGAGTACATGCTGAACACGTTTCCCATCACGGAATCCATCCGGCTGATCTTCACCGGCTCCGGGGAGTGCGCGGAGGTCTCCTGGTCGTTCCTCTCCCTCAGCATCCCGACCCTGGCCCTCATCTGGTTCATCGGGCTCGGGCTGGTGGGCCTTGCCAACAACTTTCGGACCCCGCCGGGGTTCCGGCCCCGGCTGTTCGACTGACGCGCCGCGCACCGGAACGCCGCTCCACCCCGCGCCCGCCCGCGGAGGCGGGTTCGACCAGGGGGCCGGATCCCCTGGTCCGTGATCGAACCGCCCTTTTGAGGAAATGAGCCCCGAACCCGAGTCCGTCCCCGACCTCCGAAGCCCGGCGGTGCTCGACGACCCGCACCCGGTCTACAACCGTCTGCGAGAGCGGGAGCCGGTGCACTGGAGCCCCTCGCTCGGCGGCTGGGTGCTGACCCGCCACGCGGACGTGCGCCGCGCCCTCCTCGACGACCGGCTGTCGGTCGAGAAGATGGGCCGGTTCGAGCGGGACCGGGGCGGCGGCGAAGGCCACGCGGACGTCGCGCTCCTCGCCCGGACCCTGGCGGACTGGATGGTGTTCAACGACCCGCCCCGCCACCGGGTGCTCCGGCGGGCGATGCAGAACGCGTTCCTCGCCCGGGACGTCCCCGTGCTCGAGACGAACGTGCGGACGGTGGTGGACGAGCTCCTGGACCCGCTCGGCGCGGAGGGGCGGATGGACCTCGTGGCCGACTTCGCCCACCCGCTGCCGGCCATCGTCATCGCCGAGCTCTTCGGCCTGCCCCGGGGCGAGCGCGAGCAGCTCAAGGGCTGGTCGGACCAGCTCGGGCGCTTCGTGCTCGGCGACGTCGAGAACACCGCGCACGAGGCGAAGTACGGCGGCGCGGCGCGCGCGGCGCGGGCGATGGCGGCGCGCTTCCACACTCTGGTGGAGGAGCACCGCCGGTCGCCCCGCGACGACTTCACCCAGCTCCTGCTGCGCGACGGGGCGCACTTGAGCGACGACGAGATCGTCCACACCCTCATGTTCGTCCTGTTCGCGGGGCACGAGACCACCACCAACCTCATCGCGAGCGGCGTGCTGTGGCTCGTCCGCAACCCGGCCCTGACGGCGCGCCTCCGGGCGGAGCCCGAGCGGGTCGCGGACGCGGTGGAGGAGCTGCTGCGGATGGACGGGCCGGTGCAGATGGTCTTCCGGCTGGCCCGCGAGGACGTCGAGTACGGCGGGACGACGATCCGGGCCGGGGAGCGGGTCCATCTGGTGCTGAACGCGGCCAACCGGGACCCGGCCGTGTTCGCGCGCCCGGACGAGCTCGACGTCGACCGGGGCCGGTCCCGGCACGTCAGCTTCGCCCCCGGCGCCCACTTCTGCCTCGGGGCGCCGCTCGCGCGGCTCGAGGCCCGGGTCGCCCTCCAGGGCCTGCTCGCGCGCTTCGGGCGGCTGGAGCTCGAATCCGGGCCGCTCTCCTGGCGGCCGGAGCTGGTGATCCACGGCCTGCGGGCGCTCCCGCTCCGCTACGCGCGGGCGGGAGAAGGGGGGACGGCCGGTCCGGTTCCCGGGGGCCTGGCGCCGGGACGTCCGGTCCCGGGCGTCCGTCCTGAGCGCCGGAAGGCCGTCCGGGCAGGCCGCGAGGACGCGAGATAGAGAGCGGGAAGGAGAGGCGGAGGAGGCGATGTCGCGATTCGGGCCGGAAGTGGTGCTGGACCGTCCCGCGTGGGTGCACCCCACCGCCCAGCTCTATGGAAAGATCCGGATCGGGGAGGGGGCCTCCCTGTGGCCGAACGCGGTCGTCCGCGCCGAGTGCCGCGAGGTGGTGGTCGGCCCGTTCGCCAACGTCCAGGACTTCGCGATGATCCACGTCGGCTACGAGACCGACACCCTCATCGGCGCCTATGCCTCGCTCGCCCACCACTGCGTGGTGCACGGCGCGGTGATCGGCGAGAGCTGCATGATCGGGATCGGGGCGGTGGTGATGGACGGGTGCGAGGTCGGGGACAACTCCATCGTCGGGGCGGGGGCGCTGCTGACCGAGGGTACGGTCGTTCCTCCCGATTCGGTCGTGGTCGGGTCTCCGGGCAAGGTCCGCCGGAGGCGCAATTCGTTCGTCGAGAACCGGCTGAACGCGATGCTGTACCACCGCAACGGGCTCGCCTACGCGGCCGGCCGCCATCGCGCGTGGTGCGGCCCGGAGTACGAGGCGTGGGTCGCGGCGGAGCGGGAGCGGATCGAGCGCGAGTTCGCCCGCCGGTACCCGTCCGGCGCGGCGTGTTGAGAGGCGCCGCGGCGGCGGGTCCGGGAGCTTCCCGCGAGGAGCCCGCCTCGCCGCCGGGCGCGGGGTACGGCCCGCCTGCCTCACCGGCTTTCGTCGCGAGGGCGTCCCGGCGCTTGCGGGACGCCGGCGGACCCAGGGGCGTTCCCGGCGACGTGCCCGCGGAAGCCCCGCGGTGGAGTGAAGGCAGCTCCGAACCGCACACGGAGCGTATGGGAATGGTCGAAGGGGCCTGGAAAGAGCTCCGGCCCGCGGCCGTGAGCGGATCGGCGTCCGCCGCAGAAGGCCGGTGATCCATGCGGGCCGGGACCGCCGCGACTTCGGATCGGACGTCCGACGCGGGGCGGCGCTTCCGGCGCCGCCGCACCTCGCTCGGCGACGCGTTCCGGTTCTTCCTTCCGCTGATGCTCATGGCGGAGCTGATGATGATCTCGCACGCGGTCATCTCCGCCTTCCTCGCCCGCATGAGCGACCCCGAGCCGATCCTCGCCGCCTACTCCATCGCCTTCTACTTCCACGCGACCCTCGGCAGCCCGATCTGGGCATGCCAGTTCGTGGCCGTGTCCTACATCCGCGACCGCGCGTCGATGCGCCGGCTGCTCTTCTTCAGCCTCCAGGTCGCGGGCGCGGTCTCCCTCGTCATGTTCGCGGTCGGGCTCACCCCGCTCGGCGACTGGCTGTTCCGGACCCTCTTCGGGGCGGGGCCGGAGGTCGCGAGCGCGGCCCGGCGCTGCGCCTTCATCTTCACCTTCGTGATGCTGTTCGCGGTCGTGCGGTCCCTCGTCTACGGCCTGTTCATGGTGGAGCGGAAGACGATCTTCGTGACCCTGGGCACGGTCGTCCGCCTCGCGGGGCTCGCGGTCGTCCTCGCGGGGCTCACCGCGTTCTTCGAAGGCGCGGAGGTCGGCGCGATCGCCCTCGTCGCCTGCATCGGCGTCGAGACGGTGTTCGGGGTGGTCCTCGCGCGCCCGTTCTTCCGCCGGCTCCCGGCCGGGAGCCGCCCCCCGAGCTACCGCGAGCTGTGGAAGTTCTCCTGGCCGATCATGATCATGCAGACCGCGGAGTCCGGCGTGGCGTTCACCGTCAACCTGTTCCTCGGGCGCCTCGTGCGCCCGGAGCTCGCCCTCGCCGCCTTCGGCCTGCTCGACAGCCTGATGCGGCTGCTCCTGAGCCCGCTTCGCAACGTCATCCAGACCGTGCAGGCCCTCGTCCGGTTCCGGCGCGACGTCGAGGTCATCGTGACCTTCGCGGCCATCGTGGGCGGCGGGTTCGCGGGGATGATGCTCCTCTTCCACCTGGCCCCGGTGCGCACGTGGATGCTCGAGGGGGTCATGGGGCTGCCCCCCCACATGGCGGAGTACGTGGGGACGGCCCTCGGGTTCGGCTTCCTGCTCGCGCTCGCGATGGCTTGCGCCTCCCTCGCACGCGGGCTCCTCATCGCGGCCAAGCGCACCGGCGCCATCGCGGTCGCCTCCGGGGTGCGGCTCCTGATGGTGGGGGCGATCGGGGGAACGGCCGTCCTCGCCGGGACGTCGAACGGGGCCCTCATCGGGATGTACGCCCTCATCGGCGCGTTCCTCGCCGAATCGGTGGTGCTCCTCGTCCGCCTTCTCCGGCTCGACCGCCCGCGCCGCCGCCGGCCGCGCCCGCCGGCCGGCCGAGCCCCCGCCGCCGAGCGAACGTAGGCGACCCCGATCGGCGTCGGCAGTCCGCCGGACCTGCCGCATCGGCATCTCCCCACGTTCGTCCTCGCGGGGACCTGCGCTTCGCCGAATCCGGGCTGCGCCGCGCCGGTTGTGCGAAGCTGCCCGCCATGCCCGAAGCCTTCCCGCCGCCCGCATCGCCCGCCCGCGCGCCCGCCGAGGGGGAAGGCGGCTGGCGGGGGCGGCTCGATCTCGGGTTCGAGGACCGCGGCGGGCGGACGGTGCTGGCGAGCCGGGCGCACGAAGGCCCCCTGATGGTGCAGTCGCCCTTCTATCCGGAAGGACCGGTCTGCCACGTCTACCTGCTGCATCCTCCGGGCGGGGTGGTCGGCGGCGACCGGCTCCGGGTGACGGCCCGCCTCCACGAGCGGGCGCACGCGCTGCTGACCACTCCGGCGGCCACCAAGGTCTACCGGAGCGCGGGCGGCCGGTCCCGGATCGAGCAGGAGCTCCACGTCGCGCCCGGCGCCGCCCTGGAATGGCTCCCGCAGCGCACCCTGGCCTTCTCCGGCGCCCGCGCCCATGCGAGCACCCGGGTCCATCTGCGGGGCTCCGCCCGCTTTCTCGGCTGGGAGGCGGTATGCCTCGGGCGGCCCGCCGCCGGCGAGCGCTTCGACCGGGGGGCCCTCCGCCAGGACTTCGAGCTGTGGAAGGACGGCGAGCCCCTGATGCTGGAGCGGAACGCCTTCGACGCGGCCTCGCCCCTGATGCGCGCCGCTTGGGGCCTTGCCCGCCGCCCGGCGCTGGCGAGCCTGCTGCTTCACCCCGCCGGGGACCATCTCCTGTCCGCCGCCCGCCGGGTGCTGGGGCGCTTCGAGGCAGGCGCGGGCATGGGCGCGGCCCACGCGGGGCCGGAACGTTTCGAGGCGGGTACGGCTCGGGCGGCGGCGACCCTGGTGGACGGCGTGCTGGCCTGCCGGGTCCTCTCGGACGACATGGAAGAAGCGTGGGGCCTGCTCGTCGAGCTCTGGCGCGCCCTCCGGCCGCGGTTCCTCGCCCGCGAGGCGATCGCGCCCAGGATCTGGGCGGTATGAGATGGATGGCGCGGCCGCCCGCGTCACGGCGTTGGTGGTGGCGTCCGCGATTCTGCACAGCAGAATCGCCAAGCAACCGCGTGAGCGGTTGCCACGCTCGCATCGCGGCCCCGGCCGGTGTAAAACGGCGTCGGACGTCGGAGGACGCGCCGAGGATTCCTGATGGACCTCTCCCCCCGGGAAAAGGACAAGCTGCTGGTGTTCACCGCCTCGCTGCTCGCCGAGCGGCGCAAGGCCCGCGGGCTCCGGCTCAACTACCCCGAGGCGGTCGCCTACATCAGCGCCGCGATCATGGAAGGCGCCCGCGAGGGCCGCGGTGTCGCCGAGCTCATGAGCTACGGCGCGACCCTGCTCGCCCGCGAGGACGTCATGGACGGGGTGCCGGAGATGATCCCCGAGGTGCAGGTCGAGGCCACCTTCCCCGACGGGACGAAGCTCGTGACCGTCCACGACCCCATCGTGTGAGGCCCGAGCACTGAACCGCCGGCCCGCGCCCGCCCCGGCGCTTGAATCCGCGCCTCCATCCGGGCGGAACCCGAGCCGGATGAATGATCCACCACGATGACGACGGGCCGGCGCGAACCGGCCGCGCGACCGGGAAGGGAGACGACATGCCGCAGACCGGCAGGCTGATCCCGGGCGAGGTGCTCGTCGAGCCCGGCGAGATCGAGCTCAACGCGGGCCGCGAGCGCGTGACCCTGAAGGTCGCGAACACCGGCGACCGCCCGGTGCAGGTGGGCTCCCACTACCACTTCAGCGAGACCAACGAGGCGCTGCGCTTCGACCGCGCCGCCGCGCGCGGCTTCCGGCTCGACGCGCCCGCTGGCACGGCCGTCCGCTTCGAGCCCGGGCAGGAGCGCGAGGTCGTGCTCGTGGCCTATGCCGGTACTCGCACCGTCTACGGGTTCCACGGCGCGGTGATGGGGGCCCTCGACCGCCGCCCGCCGCCCGCAGGGAGCTGAACGTCATGGCATGGATCGACCGCGCCGCGTACGCGCAGATGTTCGGCCCCACCACCGGCGACCGGGTGCGGCTCGCCGACACCGCCCTCGTCATCGAGGTCGAGGAGGACCGCACCGTCTACGGGGAGGAGGTGAAGTTCGGGGGCGGCAAGGTCGTCCGGGACGGCATGGGGCAGAGCCAGCGCCCCTCCGGCGAGGCGGTGGACACCGTCATCACCAACGCCCTCATCCTGGACCACTGGGGCATCGTCAAGGCGGACGTGGGCATCAGGGAAGGCCGTATCGCGGCCGTCGGCAAGGCCGGCAACCCCGACGTCCAGCCGGGGGTGGACGTCGTCATCGGGCCGGGGACCGAGGCGATCGCCGGCGAGGGCCGGATCCTCACCGCCGGCGCGCTCGACGCGCACGTCCACTTCATCTGCCCGCAGCAGGTGGAGGAGGCGCTGACGTCCGGGGTCACCACGATGATCGGCGGCGGGACCGGGCCGGCGGCGGGCACCGCGGCCACCACCTGCACCCCCGGGCCCTGGAACATCGCGCGGATGCTACAGGCGTGCGACGCCTGGCCGATGAACTTCGGCCTTCTCGGCAAGGGCAACGCGAGCCTCCCCGAAGCCCTGCACGAGCAGGTGCGCGCCGGCGCGATGGGCTTGAAGCTCCACGAGGACTGGGGGACCGCCCCGGCCGCCATCGACTGCTGCCTGAAGGTGGCCGACGCCGAGGACGTCCAGGTCTGCATCCACACCGATACGCTGAACGAATCGGGCTTCGTCGAGCGCACCCTCGCGGCCATCGGCGGGCGGGTGATCCACACCTACCACACCGAGGGGGCCGGGGGCGGCCACGCGCCGGACGTCATCCGCGCCTGCGGCGAGGCCAACGTGCTCCCGTCGAGCACCAACCCGACCCGCCCGTACACCGTGAACACGGTGGACGAGCACCTCGACATGCTCATGGTCTGCCACCACCTGGACAAGACCATCCCCGAAGACGTGGCGTTCGCCGAATCGCGCATCCGCCGCGAGACCATCGCGGCGGAGGACGTCCTGCACGACCTCGGGGCCTTCTCGATGATCGCCTCGGACTCCCAGGCGATGGGGCGGGTGGGCGAGGTGGTGAGCCGGACCTGGCAGACCGCCCACAAGATGAAGGCGCAGCGCGGGCCGCTGCCGGAGGACTCCGCCCGCAACGACAACTTCCGCGCCCGGCGCTACGTCGCCAAGTACACCATCAACCCGGCCCTCGCCCACGGCATCGCCGGCGAGGTGGGCTCCGTCGAGCCCGGCAAGCTCGCGGATCTGTGCCTGTGGAAGCCGGCGTTCTTCGGGGTCAAGCCGGCGATGGTGATCAAGGGAGGGCTCATCGCCGCGGCCCCGATGGGCGACCCCAACGCCTCGATCCCGACCCCCCAGCCGGTCCACTACCGCCCGATGTTCGCGGCCTTCGGCGGCGCGACCGCCGCCACGTCCGTCACGTTCGTCTCCGGCGCGGCGGCCGCCGACGACGTCGGGGGGCGGCTCGGGCTCGCGAAGCGCTGCGCGCCCGTCTCCGGTACTCGCGAGGTCACCAAGGCCGGGATGCGGCTCAACGACGCCCTGCCGAGGATCGAGGTCGATCCCCAGACCTACGAGGTGCGCGCCGACGGGGAGCGCCTGCACTGCGAGCCGGCCGCCGAGCTCCCCCTGGCCCAGCGCTACTTCCTCTTCTGAACGGGCGAACGACGACGTGCATTTTCGCCAAGCACACCGCTCGCAGGCGCTCCTGGGAACGCGGGTGTCCCGCCCGCATTTTTCGTTCCCGGGCGCTTCATCCCCGGACCTTCGCCCCGCTGCGCGCGAGACACCCGCCTTCCCAGGATCGGTCCCGGCGACGCGCCCACAAAAGCCTTCCTTCATCAATAGCTTACGAACAGCGCACGGAATTCGAGGGCGCATGGGCGGGGGCGGCGCAGGGCGGATGACGCCGACCTCGGGGTCCCTCGTGTCATGCGGGTTCCGGGGCATGAGTCCTGAAACCGCTCGGATGCCCGTCCTCCTCGTGAGCGAAAGCGCATGAAGCAGCGCTCCCCTGCTCTCCCCGTCTTCGACCGGCGGGCGGGCGGGTTCGCCGTGCCGGAGCTGTCGGTCGCCCTTTCGTACGAACAGCGCGGCAAAGGCCGCTTGCGGGCGCGGTGCGGGGACGGCCGGGAGGTCGCGCTGCTCCTCGAGCGCGGGCGGATCCTGCGGGGCGGGACCCTGCTCACCGGGCCGTCCGGCCAGGTGCTGCGGGTCGAGGCGGCCCCGGAACGGCTCTCGGAGGCAAGGAGCGGGGATCCGCGCCGGCTCGCCCGCGCCGCGTGGCATCTGGGCAACCGCCACGTCGCCCTCGAGACCGGCGACGGCTGGCTGCGCTACCTTGCCGACCACGTGCTCGACGACATGGTGCGCGGGCTCGGGCTCGAAGTGCGCCCGCTGGAGGCGGGGTTCGAGCCGGAGTCCGGAGCTTACGCCGAGGGGGCGCACCACCACGGCCAAGGACGTTCCCATGAGCGCGCGGGCGGTTGATCCGCACGGGAGCGGAGACGCCGCCGCCCTCGGGTGGCGAAGCCCCTCGCGCCCGTTTCCGGAGGGTGGTCCGGAGAACGATCCGGGCGGCCGTGCCGGCGAGGGAGCGGGCGGCGGCGCCACCCTCGTCCGGGTGTTGCAGCTCGCGAGCGCCGCGTCGCCGGTCGGCAGCTACGCCTGGTCCGACGGCATGGAATACGCGGTCCACGCCGGGAACCCGCGGGACGAGGACTCGGCGCGCGAATGGATCGCGGGCCTCCTCTCGCACTCGGTATGCAGGCTCGACGCGCCCCTCCTCGCCAGGATGCACGCCGCCTGGGCCACCGGCCATGCCGAGGAGGCGCTCCGGCTCGGCGCCTGGCTGCTCGCCGGCCGGGAAACGGCGGAGCTCCGGCGCGCGGACCGGCAGCAGGGGCAGGCGCTGATGCGCGTCCTCGCCGGGCTCGGGGTCGCGCGGGCCGCCGGGTTGCGCGCCGACCGGCGGGTCGGCTATGCCTGCGCCTTCGCCCTGGCGGGCGCGAGCTTCGGCGTGCCCGCCCGCACCGCCGCCGTCTCCTTCGCCTACGCGCGGCTGGAGAGCATGGTCGTGACGGCGATCAAGCTGGTTCCCCTGGGGCAGTCCGCCGGGCAACGGATGATCTTCGACCTCGCGGGCGCCCTCCCCTCCGCGTGCGAAGCGGCCCTCTCGATCGCGCCGGCGGACATCGCGGCCGGCGCGCCGGGGCAGGTCATGGCGAGCGCCCGGCACGAGACCCAGGCCACCCGCCTGTATCGTTCATGATCCGGCGGGGCGCTCGCCGCGGAGACCCCGAGCCGGGATATGCTTCGCCGTTCCGGCCGGGGATACGTTCGATGCCCGGCGGGTCCTGGCGGACGGGCGGGAGGGGGTTCATGCACGAAGGTTACGGACGTTCAGGGCTCTCGGGGGTCGCAGGCCGCGCTGGCGGCGGCGGCGCGCCCACGACCGGATTCCCGACGGTGACCGCCATCGACGGCGACCGGAGACGGCGGGGCCGCGAAGGCGAAGGCGTCGAGAGGCGGCGGCGGCGATGAGCGGGTCCGTGCCGGCCGCTGCCGATGAAGTGCTGCGGGTGGGGATCGGCGGCCCGGTAGGCTCCGGGAAGAGTACCCTGCTGCTTCATCTCTGCCAGAGGATGCGCGAGCGCTACGACCTCGCGGTGGTGACCAACGACATCTATACCCGGGAGGACGCGGAGTTCCTTACCCGGCGCCAGGCGCTCGCCTCGGACCGGATCCGCGGCGTCGAGACCGGCGGCTGCCCGCATACCGCCATCCGCGAGGACGCATCCATGAACCTGGCGGCGGTGGAGGAGCTGACCGCCGGCTTCCCCGCCTTGGAAGTGGTCTTCATCGAGAGCGGCGGCGACAACCTGAGCGCCACCTTCAGCCCCGAATTGAGCGACCTCACGCTATACGTCATCGACGTCTGCGCGGGCGACAAGATCCCGCGCAAGGGCGGCCCCGGGATCTCGCGGTCCGACCTGCTGATCATCAACAAGACCGACCTCGCGCCCTACGTCGGCGCCTCGCTCCAGGTGATGGAGCGGGACACGAGGGCGCAGCGCGGCGAACGCCCCTTCGTGTTCACCGACCTCACGACGGGGCGGGGCGTGGACCGGATCGTCGACTTCATCGTGCACCAGGGCATGTTGGGGCCGGGCGGCGTCTCGTCGTGACCGGGGCGCCGGGGCGGAGGGCCGCGTAACGCTCCGGGCAGGACGGCCAGGCCGCCTGGAACCGCGGCGCGTCCCGTCGAAGCCAAGCCGCGAGGGCTACGGTCCGTCGGTCTCCCCCGCCCGGGGCGCCTTCCGCAGACGCGCAAGCCACGCCTGGAAATCCGCCCCATCCTCGCTCCGGAGGAGCGCGTCGACGACTTCCTCGTCGGCGACGCCCCGCAGGTCCGACGGGTCGAGGCGGGGACTGGCCCTGGAAATCCCCCGCGAGGCAAGAAGCCTGCCCGCGAGCGCCTCCACGATCCGGACCCGCCCCTGCTCCCGTCCTTCATCGTGCCCTTTCCTCCACCCTTCGTTGTACCCCTTCTCCCGCCCTTCGGCGTATCCTTCCGCCCGGGAAGGCGTGCATGCCCCGGAACGCCCGCGCCTCGTAGGGGGGCCGGGCGGGTGGGGCGGCTTCGTCTTCGGCTTCTCGCTCATGCCCTCCACTCCCGCAGCAGAGCGGCGACCCCGGCGGTGTCGTGGCCTTCGTGCGCAGCCTTCTCGGCCGCACTCTCGGCCATCTCCGCCACCGTCGGCCCGAGGCGTCACAGGAGATTGCAACAGTTGATATAGTCGGTACCGCCAGGTAGAACCTGTCCGGCCAAGCCGAGCTGACGCATCCCGGATCTGCAGAATTCGGCAGGGGAAGCTCCGGTCTCTGGATCTCCCTCCCTGTAACCAACAATTATCTGTTGGCAAAAGGCTTCATCAGTAGGGATCACGCCTTCCGGCAGCATCGCGGGTGTCTCGTCCGGCTGTTGGCCGCCCGGCTGCTCGGCCGGCGGCATGTCGGCTCCCGGCGGCGTCGCGGGCTGTGTCCCACTAACCGGCGGCAAGTTGAAGGTGAACCGGACTGTGGCGGTCTCGTCTACAATGCTCCCTCCAACTGCATGCCTTCTCTTTACGGTCACGTCGACATTGATTGTCTGGGCAACCTCAGACGACAGTCCCTCGACCTTCAGCCGTTGACCGGGCCTGAGTCCAGAAATTTCAGCCGACCATCCTATGGCGGGGGACGTTTGAATGGCCGCGGTGTATTCCCATCCGATCCTCGCACGCTGCCATGCTGGCGAATTTTCCGGCGCATTCTCTAACTCGTACTCAAAAAAGTTCCTCAGAAGGAGTACCTCATAGCTACTCGATGTGACTGTACTCCCCAACCGTATCCCGGGGGACATGGTGAAGGTCCCTCCCGATGTGGAGAATTCGGGCTTGACACGCAGACCAGCAGCGGAAACAAGGAGATCCATCTTGATCACCTCGAAGCCAACCGAGTTCAAGACCGGCTCCGCCACTTTCAGGGTCAATTCGCGGGGGCCAGGCACCGCCTCGCCCGTCGCCTCGAGCCTCACCTCGGTTCCCTGGAGCGTCACCACGACTCCCGGAATGTTCCCCACCACCGACCAGGTGACTTTACGGCCGTCGTCCCTGATGTGATCCCGTAGATCGATTACGACCTCCTTCCCGAGAATGGTCAGATTGAGTCGCGGTATTCTCTTGTAGACGTTGTAAAAATTTTCAAGCACGCCGAGCACTTTGGCGATGAGTCTGATTCTCTTGGTCCCCCTGTTTTCATTCAGAGCCTTCCAGCCTTTTTTGAGCTTGTCCCGTACCCGAACGTACAAGCTGCCTTGCGGTGCCTGTACGCGCGTCGTTGCCTCGCTCGCGGTCACTGCGGTAGTGATGATGTTGCCGCTGCTGTCCAGAATAGCGATCTCGATGCCTTCGTCTGCATCGAGCGTGAATTCGATCGTCCTCCTCTCGGCGACGTCCAGCCTGTAGTACTTCACGTCGTCCGCAGATTCGAGGGAAGCGGTGACGGCCTCCCCGGCATTGAGGACAGTAGCCGCTAACAACTCGGCCTCGGTCGGCGGCGGCAGATCCGTCGGGGTTGGCGTGATGGGGATTTCCGGCGGGGTCGGAGTCGGTGTCTCCGCCGGGGTCGCCGTCTTTGGTGTCGAAGCCCCCCCGCCACCACCGCAGGCCGTCAATCCGGCGAGCGCGAGGCCGACCAGCGTAAGCTTCGCGAAACGCTTGAAGGAGTGTGCAAAAGCAGAGCTCATCATTTCACGCAACATCGTTCTCTCTCACTTCCCGGCGGGACTGGCTGGATTCAGGGTGTCGTCTTCGGGGTCAGGCCGTGCGGGTCACGGTGACGGTCAAGGTCCGGTCGGTCGCGAGCGCGGGGTTCGCGAGCAACCGGAACGTCGCCCGCCCGGACGTGGCGCCCCGGGCGATGGTGACGAGGGCCGGCTCGTCGACGTAGTCCACGCCAGCCACCGCCGGGTTGTCCCCGCTCCCCGGGGCGAGGCGCACCGACAGGCGCACGTCCTCGGACGCGGCGACGGACAGGGCCACCTCCACCTCGACGGTTCCGCCGCTCGCCGCGGACGACTGGAGGAACCGCACCGTCACGGCGTCTCCCTCGGCGCTCTGCCGTGTTTCGCGCTCGATGGTGCGGATCCGCCCCTCGTTCTCCACCGGGCGCCACAGGTCTGCCGCGGTGGCGGTGCGCGCCATCGCGAAGGCGCCGAGGCCCTCCCACTTCGTGCGCTTGCGCGGGCCGCCGAACGGGACGTTGAGCGAAAGCCCGAGCGATTCGCCGTCCGCGCCGGAGCCGAGGCCGGTGCGGGCGTCCATGCGAAGGTACGGATGCGGCCTCCAGCCGAAGCCGAGGCGCCCGTCGACGGTGGAACGCCCCGCGTCGTCGCGCTCCCAACGGCCCAGCGCGGTGTCGAGCGACATGGTCGTGGTCAGGTCGAACCGCGCGCTGAGCTCGGTCCCCCCGACCGCGCGCTCCTCGTAGCCCGAGCGACCGGGCCGCCACTCGGTCGTCGGGACGTAGTGCTGCAGCGAGACGTGACCCCACCGCCCGGCGTAGTCCGTGCCGAGCACGAACCGCTGGTGTCCTCGCTCGAGGTTCTCCTGCACCAGCGCCGTCGCCCCGTACACGTCCCCGCCCGCGGCGAACCGCCATGCGCCGCCGAGGCGCACGTCGTTGCGCCGGAGCCCGTGCCCGTCGGTCCAGCGGGTCATGCCCTGTTGGAGGAACAACGCGCTTCCGGGGAGCGCCGACGCGTCGTCGGCGCCGGGCCGCGCGCGGCCGCGGTACGCGAGCGGGACGACCGCGTCCAGCTCCCCGGCCAGCCCCTGGCCGAGCGGGGACCAGGACATGCGGTGCACGAGGCTGAAGCGCTCTCCGAACACCCTGCGCCCCTGCTCGGTCGCAAGGCGGGCGGCCGCGTCCACCAGGAGGCCCCCCAGCCGGTCCCCGACGCAGCGCGAGCCGGCGTCCCAATCGGCCGAGTCCCCCCCGGAGAGCGAGGTCATGCACGAGCCGGCCCGGTCGAAGGCCCACTCCGCGAGGGTGTCGGCGGCATGGGAGGGAGCGGGAACGGTGAGGACGGGGGAGAGGACGGCGGCGAGGGCGAGGGTCGTTCGGGAGCGGCGCATGGGGTTCCTCCTGCGGTGGGACGCTCTGCCGGCCGGGAGCAGTCGTGGAGCGACCGTGGAACGGTCCTGGCCCGGATGGCGCTGCCGGCGGTGCGCTGCGCCGGGTTCGCGGCCGGGGGCTCGGCCCGAGGCCACAGGCCGGAGGGAGGGTGTTCGCGGCATGGCCGACCCGGGAATGTCCTGTGATGGAGGACCGGAGAACGCGGCTGGCGAGAGCGGCGGCTTCGTGGATGATGTGCGGCGCATCGTCCTCCCTCATGGATCCGGCTCACCGGAGGCCCATGCAGGCTCTTATGAGAAGAACGTTGTCAACCCCCCCTGCCGGGACCGAGGCAGGTGCGCGGTGGGGTTTTCGAGCCGGATGCTTGGTTCCGTCCTATCCGATTGATAAATAAGAAATCACTTCGCCGCTACGGGCAAAGCCGCCACCGCCGTGGGCTGAAATCCGCCAAGCAGCCCCTCGAAGTGCCTCGAATCGAGCCCCGTCCCGCCCCCCGGCGAGGCCCTTCGCGCGCGAGGGGGACCGGAGACGCCGTGCGGCATCGACGGTCCCCGCCGACAGCGCCGACGGCGCGCTCCGCACCCCGCGCGATGGCACGATGGCGCCGGGGGTTCACCGGACGGGAGGGACGACAAACGAGGGAGCGGGGGGGAAACGCGCCCGCATCGGGCGGCACGCTCTACGCGGCGGCGGAGGTCGGCCGGAAGCGCCGGGTGTCGCCATCCAGGCCCCGGACGCGGGCGGGACCGGATTCCACGCCATCTCCGCCGCGGACACCGCCGCCCCGGGGCGGGCCGCCGTCGCCCGGGTCCGCTTCACTCGCCTCGAAGCTGAACAGGTCGCCGACCAGGGCCGCGGCCAAGAGCTCGACCATGAGGGCGATGGAGGCCCCCTTGTAGCCGCCGAAGGGGAGCTGCGCGCCGGCGAGGGCCACCGCCAAATTGTCCAAGGTTCGCATCTTGGGCCTCCTTTCCAGGTCCATGCCGCGCCCCGGGGTATAGCCGACCTCACCCGCGGCGACCCCCGCGGAGGCAGTGCGAGGCATGTGCGCTCTTCGCACCGAGGGTCGGGCGCCGCGTATCTTGCAGGGAAGTCGAGGCGCCGAGACCGCTCTACCCCCCTGCTTGCGGATAGACCCCCTCGCGGGGGAAGAACCTCCGTATTTCCCGGTTTCCGACCAAACCGCCGAACCGGCGGTAGTTTCGGGTCTGAAAACGGACCCGTCCGGCCACTACCGACGGATGAACGTTCGCTTCCATCGCCAGCTCGGCGATTCGCAACTCCGTCGCCGCTTCGGGAAAGCCGAAACGATCCCAGATTTCGCGGTCGATCAAGGCCTGCTCGGCGAGGCTGTCGGCCTCGTGCTCGCGCGTGGCCTCGGATCGTCCGGCGTTGTCTCGCAGCGACATGTCGTCGATGAATACGCACTTCCCCTGGCACTCCTCGTCATCGAGGTGGAGGACGACGTGCGCGAGCTCGTGCATGAGACAGAACCAGAAGTAGTCCAGGCGGTCGTAACGGAGGGTGAGGGCCACCAGGGGCGCCTCGTCCGGCCCCGACATCGCGGCTCCGTCCAGGTAGGTCTTCCTGAGGTGCTCCAGCACGACGAAGCGAATGCCTTCCTCCCGCATCCGAGCGACGGCAAGCCGCGGACCTTCACGGTCCCGGCTCAGCCGCGCGATCTCCTCCAGAAAGCCGGCCGGATCGACGTTGCTCGGATGGAACGCCTTCGGCGGCGGGTCGTCTTCCGCCGCCAATCGCATCGCTTGGCAGCACCACGCCGTCAGGGCATACGGGTCCGCCTTCGCGTTCTCGCGCGAACCGAGGCGGAACGACGGCATGGCGGCGGCGGAGACCGTACCGAGCGCACCGGCGAGGAAGTCTTCCACGATCCTCTTGCCTTCGTCCGGGGCACTCCCGGCTCCGGCGACCCAGCCCAGCTTCGTCATCTCCCGCACCGGAAACCGGCGCCAATCGTAATCCGGCGACTCGGGCAGGCGCGCGGCCGACCGGCCGAGCAGGACCTCGCCCGGGACGCCAAGGTGTTCGTTGAGCGCACGCATCATGCTCGCGTTCAGGTCGCGGCGGCCCTTCAATACCTCGTAGACGCGCGTCCGCCCTCCGAAGTACGGCGCCACGTCGGCGGCGGTCAGCCCCATCTGGTCCATGCGGAACTTGACCGCTTCGATCGGGTCGGGCGGCGTGATCGGGGTGGTCCGACGTTCATGGTCTTCGATGACCAGGGCGAGAAGCTGGATCTCGTCCTCCCGGTCCTGGTCCGGGGCGTCGATGGCCATGAGAGACTCCATTCTGTCCAGGGCCGACCGGTAGTCGGCATCGGTTCGGATCGGTCGAACATTCATGGCTTCGTCTCCACTTCACTGCGGCCCGCCCGCTCGGGAGTCCGCGGCTGCCCATTATCCGGCGGTGACTGGAAGCCGGGCTCCCACGACGGCTCGGTGCGGCGCCAGCCGCCCCGGCAGCGCTTTGCAACCCGGGCGGCGGGGGCCACGGCGTTCCGGCCCCGCACGCGCCGAAGTCCGGTGAGGCAGGCTAGACGGTCGCGGCGTCGATCCGGTCGTAATCGGCATGGGTCCCGATCCACTTGACGATGACGAGCCCGGGATCGGGCGCCGAGGCGAACCGGATGCGGACGATGAGGCGATAGTGATTGCCTTTGATTCTGAACACCATCCGATCCCCCCCGACTTGCGAGGCCTTCGGATAGCGCTCCCGCACCTCAGCCGGCGACTTCCACTCGGCGCTCTCGGCCTCCGCGGTCCACGCGGCCAGCGGACCCCTCAAGTCGGGGTGGGTCTTCATCGCGGCGGCGAGCCGCAGTCTTCCCAAGATTCGCATGGGAAACTCCTCTTCGGACGTATACGTGATCAGTGGTCGTAGTCATGTCCCCTTCTCCTCGGTCTGGGTCACTGCGCCAGTCGCAGATCATCGGGCCAATCATATTTCTCCCATTCTTTTCTTGTCAAGAGTTATCCCAAAGATTTACATGTTCATTTTTCGCATCGAACGTCGATCTTCTGATCATAAATTTATTTTATATATCAATTAATTATAAGAATCACACGTGGCTCCCGCAGCCGGAAGCCGCGTGCGTAGGCCGCGTTGGCCGGCGTAGACGGGGCGTCCCGCGAGGCTCAGGCTCTGCAGAGGCCCCGGATCGTGTCGTAGAGGCTTCGCGGGATCGTCACCCCTTCCGCCGGGGTCCGCCGCCGGGCCGCGTAGCGCCGGTCGGAGGGAAGCCGCGCCCCCTCCTGCTCGAGGACCCGGGCGAACAGGGCCTCGGCGTGGCGGAGCGGGTCCCCGCCCGCGCTCGTCTTCGCCGGGTCGATGGCGAGCACGAGCTCGCCGCCGCGCGGCGGGCCGCCGTCGCCCGGGTCCGCTTCGCTCGCCTCGAAGCTGAAGAGGTCGCCGACCAGGGCCCCGGCCAGGAGCTCGACCATGAGGGCGATGGAGGCCCCCTTGTAGCCGCCGAAGGGGAGCTGCGCGCCGGCGAGGGCCGCCGCCGGGTCCGTGGTGGGGTTGCCGTCCGCGTCGATCCCCCACCCCTCCGGGATCGGCTTCCCGTCGCGCTGGTGGATCATGATCTCGCCGCGCGCGCTCGCGCTCGAAGCCTGGTCGAAGACGAGCGGCGGGCGGCCCCCGTCCCGAGGCCACGCGAACGACATCGGGTTGGTGCCGTAGAGCGGCCTCACGCCTCCGGCCGGCGCGACGTACGACATCGCGGCCACGAACGCGAAGCCGACGAGCCCGCGCTCCGCGAGGGCCTCCGTCTCCGGCCACAGGGCCGCGAAGTGGTGGGTGTTGGTGACCGCGAGGGCCGCGATCCCCATCTCGCGCGCCCGCTCGACGAGCGGCTCCCGCCCGGCCTCCAGCGCGAGCGGCGCGAACCCGTTGCGCCCGTCCACCTTGACCACGCCGGGGGCGAGCCGATCCACCTTCGGCTCGGCCGCCGCGTCCACCTTGCCCGAGCGGATCGACGCGACGTATCCCGGTACCCGGAAGAGCCCGTGCGACTTGCACTCGTCGCGCTCGGCGGCGGTCACCGTGTCGGCGACGGCCCGGCTCTGCCCGGGCGAGCCGCCGTTCGCGAGGAAGGCGTCGGCAGCGAGGGTGTGGACCTCGTCCAGGGTCATCCGCACCGTTTCGTTCCGCGCCGATTCGTTCATTGGATCGGGTCCTCCCCCTCCCGCCCGCCGAATGCGGGCTTCACCTCCCGGGCCAGGATGCGAAGGCTCTCCCGGGTGGTCGCCTCGTCGAGCAGCCCGCCCGGATTGAGCTCGGCCACGACCCCGTCGATGCCGAGGACGTCGCGGAGCTCCCCGACCCGGCCGGCGACCTCCGCGGCGGAGCCCACGATCGCCCGGTTCTCGAGTATGTCGGCGTAGTCGAGGGTGGCGAGGCGGGCGGCCGTCGCGTAGCGCGGGGAGTCGGGCGGGTCCCCCCGGCGGGCCGCGTCGCCCGCCACGAGCTCGCTCTGGCGCTTGAAGTAGTGGACGAGGGTGGCGCGGGCCTCCTCGCGCGCCGCGCCGCCGGTCGCCGCCGCGTGCACGGGCAGGCGGAGGAAGGCGCTCGGACGGCCCGGGTGGCCGGCCCCCCGCCACGCCTCGCGGTAGGCCGCGAGCTGGGCGGCGAGCTCGTCCAGGCTGTCGCCGCGAAGGCCGACGAAGATGGGCAGCCCCGCCGCGCCGACCTTCGGGAAGGTCTCCCCGCGGGTCGCGGCCATGCGAAGCGGCGGGTGCGGCTGCTGCCGCGGGGCCGGGCAGAGCAGCGCATCGCGCACCCGGTAGAACTCGCCCTCGAAGCTGAACCGCCGCCCGCGCCACGCCCGGCGCATGACCTCGAGCCCCTCGTCGAACCGGCCCTGGCTCTCCGCGTAGGGGACCGCATAGCCCTCGTAGAACCAGGTGAAGCCGCTTCGCCCGACCCCGAGGTCGACCCGCCCGCCGCTCACGTGGTCGAGGGTCGCGATCTCCTCCGCGATGCGGAGCGGATGGTTGAGCGGGAGCACGTACACCGCGAAGCCGATCCGGATGCGGCGGGTGCGGCCCGCGATCGCCGCCGCCAGGGTGATCGGCGACGAGAGCACCGAGCGGTCGGGCACGAAGTGGAACTCCGCGAGCCACGCCGCATCCAGACCCCACGCATCCGCCGCTTCGGCGAGGGCGAGGCCCTCCCGGAACGCGTCCGCCTCGCTGCCGCCCGCGCGGGTCGCGAACTCCATGAACATGCCGAACTGCATGGGTCCCTCCGGTCGTACCGAGGTCCGGCCCGCCCCGCCCGGCCCCGGTCGATACGGGCCGACGCCGCGCGGACCGGGCCTACTCCCCCGATCCTCCCGATCCTTTCGTCGCGGTCATGATGCTGCTGCCCTCGCCGATCGGGAAGCGCTCGACGCCGCGGAAGCCGGCCGCGGCGAGCCACTCCCGGTGCTCGGTCTCGGTGTACGCCCGCCCGTGGTCGTAGATGTTGATGAAGACGAAGTTGAACGCCACCGACTCGGGCGGGCCGAGGCGCGAGTCGTCCAGCATCCGGCCCATGAGGTAGATGCGCCCGCCCGGCGCGAGGGCGCGGGCGACGTTGGCGAGGGCCCGGGCGGCGTCCTCCCGGGACAGGACCTGCACGAACGCGCGCAGGACCGCCGCATCGTACGGGCCGGCCCCGGCCGCCGGCGGCGGACCCTTCGTGAAATCGCACGGGACGGCCCCGATGCGCTCGGAGAGCCCCGCCTCTTCGATGAACTCGGACGTGATGGGGGTGACGGAGGGCAGGTCGGCGACCGTCGCCCGGAGGTCCGGGAACGCCCGGCACATGTCCACCGCGATCCCGCCGGAGCCGCCGCCCGCGTCGAGGAGGCGGCGGTAGCGGGAGAAGTCGAAGTCGCGGCGGAGCTTGCGGGAGGAGGCGCGGGCCGCCGCATCGAGCCCGCGAAAGAAGGAGCGGAGCGCCTCCGGAGACATCGCCGCGAAGTCGTGCTTCGCCTGCGGGGCGCCGGCCCGGACCGTGTCGGCCGTCCGCAGGGCCGCGCTCCAGAGGTCCGAGTACACCTCGTGGTTGCTCCCGAGGTAGTCCCTGGCGCCGCGGACGAGGAAGCGCTCCGCCTCGGGGGTGTTGGCGAAGCGGCCGTCTTCGGCGGTCAGGAGGCCGGCCGCGGCGAGGGCGAGGAGGACGGGCTCCAGCAGGTCCGGACGCACCGCCATCTCGCCGGCGAGGGCCGCCGCGTCCCTGGGGCCCCGGGCGAGCGGGGTGAATACGTCGAGCTGCATCCCGGCGAGGAGGGCGAGGCCCGGATAGACGGAGTTGACGAGCCGGTTGATGGTGTCCGGGCGCACCCGGGGCGGCGTGCTCATCGTCTTCCCTCCGGGCCGGGGCGGGCGCTTCGCGGCGCGGGCCTCGCCGGCATCGCCAGCGGCGTCCACGCCCCTCCCGGGGCCGCCGCGAGGGCGTCACGGGGTTGGCGACCGCGTTCCGTCAGGCCCCGGCCCCGGGACCGCGAGCACGTTGCGCGGGCGGAGCGGGCGGCCCGGCCGTCCGCGCGGCTGGCGCGGCCGGCGCGGCCATCGCGCGCACCCCCGCCGCGACGGCGACGCCGGCCGCGAAGGGTCGGCGGCGGCGCCCGCCTACCGCCCACGGAATTCCGGCGGGCGCCGCTCGGCGAAGGCGCGCTGCCCTTCCCGGTAGTCCTCGCTCCCGTTGCAGGCCGCCGCGAGCGCGTCGCACCGCGCCCGGTCGCGCTCCGCCGGAGGCTTGAGCGCCTCGCCGATCGCCACCTTGATGGCCCGGATCGAGAGCGGGGCGTTGGCCGCGATCTCCGCCGCGCAGCGCTCGACCTCCCGGTCGAGCTCCGCATCCGGGACCACGCGGTTCACGAACCCCATCCGCTCGGCCTCGGCCGCGTCGAACATCCGGCCGGTGAAGAGCATCTCGCGCGCCGCCCCGGCCCCGATCCGGTCCACCAGGAGCTGCACGTCGTCGAGGGTGTAGCCGAGACCGAGCCGGGCCGGGGTCATCGCGAAGCGCGCCCCGGTGCTCGCGATCCGGAGGTCGCAGAGCTGCATCAGCTCGAAGCCGCCGCCGACCGCCGAGCCCCGCACCCGGGCCACCAGGGGCTTCTCGAGGCCCCGGATCGCCTCGTAGGCGTGCACGACCGCCGCGTCGTAGGCCGCGACCTGCTCGGGGGTGGAGCGCTTCCCGGCGAACTCCGTGATGTCGTTGCCGGCGCAGAAGGCGCGGTCCCCGGCCCCGGTGAGCACGATGACCCGGACCTCCGGGTCGGCCGCGAGGTTGTCGAAGGAGGCGGCGAGGCTCTGCCACGCCGCGAAGGAGACCGCGTTGCGGCGCTCCGGGCGGTTGATGACCACCCGCGCGACGCGCCCCGCGCGCTCGACCAGGATCTGCCGGGGGTCGATCATCGCCTCCCTCGTCCTTCGCCCATATTCATCGGCCGGTTGCCGCGAACGCCAAGCCATTCACGGTCACGGGCCGCCTTACTCCGTTCCAGGCCGCCCTGATCGCGCGCAGGGCCGGGGCCGACCATGCCTTCATCGTCTTGGGGCCTGCCGCGGCGGCGTCTCGACACCCTCACGGCCTGCGCCGACGAGAGATGCGGGCCGGCGCCTCCGCGCGTCTTCCCCGGCGGCGCGGCCCTGGCCGCCGGTTCGCATCGAATCGGGCGGCCTCCGGCCCTTCGCGCCTCGCTTCGGGGCCGCGAGCGCCCGGATCGCTCGTCGCCCGCCCGTCAGTCCGCCGCTTCGTCGAGGACGGTACCGTGGCGGCGGAGGGCGCGCTGGCGCACCGCATCCCCGAACGCCCCCAGTATCGCCCGGTTGAGCGGATGCTCCAGCGCCGCGATCTCGACGTGCCATTGCACCCCGACCGCGAACGCGCGCGCATCGCGGACCGAGACCGCCTCGATCGTGCCGTCGTCCGCCAGCGCCTCGACGGCGAGCCCCGGGGCGAGCCGGTCGATCCCCTGCCCGTGGAGGGAGTTCACGACCGCTTCGTCCTCGCCGAGCCAGACGGAGAGCCGCCCGCCGGGGGTCAGCCGGAGGCGGTCGCGCGGGGCGATGGACTCCTCGAAGGGGATCTCCCGGTTCCGGCGGTGGTCGCGGCGGCCCGGCACCTCGTGCAGGCGCTGGTGCAGGGTCCCCCCGAAGGCGACGTTCATCTCCTGGATCCCGCGGCACACCCCGAGCAGCGGCACGCCCCGGCGAACCGCGCCCCGCACGAGGGCGAAGCTCAGGTGGTCGCGGCCGGGGTCGCGGACGTCCTCTCCCGGCGCCGGCTCCTGGCCGTAGTGGTGCGGCTCGATGTTCGACACCCCGCCGGTCAGCATGACGCCGTCGACCGAGTCGAGGATTGCGTCGGGGTCCAGCCGATCCCCGAGGGCAGGGATGAGCAGGGGCAGGGCGCGGGCCGCGTCCAGCACGGCGACCGCGTTCCCCTCGCCGGTCGTGTGGTGCCGGAAGCGCCCGTCGACCTTGAGGTTGCAGGAGACGCCGACGATCGGCACGACCGGGGAGGGTGTTGGGCTCATCGTCTGCAATCTTGCCTCACGCTGCGGGCAATGGCCGCCGCCCGTGGCGGACCGGACGCCCGATACCGGCGGCGCGGGGGCTCCCGACCGCCCGCGCCATTCTACTCCGAACCCGCGGGAACCGCCCGTTCCGTTCTCCCCGGGGCATGTGCGCGGTGGGGATTTTCACCAAGCACGCCTCGTCGCAGACGCTCCTGGGAACGCTTGTGTCCCGCCCGCAGCGGACCTGAAGGCCCGGGGGAGAAGCGCTCGTGAACGAAAGTGCGGGCGAGACGCCCGCGTTCCCAGGACCCGCCGTTCCCCGCCCCGCGCCGCGCCTCCTCGCCCGCCCCGTTCGCCCCTCGGTTCAGAACGCCCGGTAGAGCAGCGGCTCCCCTTTCACGTAGCGCTCGAAGTTCTCGAGCCACATCTCGCCCACCCGGATGGGATACATCGGCGAGCGCGATCCGTTGTGGGGGGTGATCAGCAGGTTGGGGACGTCCCAGAGATCGTCGTCGCTCGGCCACGGCTCCACCGGAAGCACGTCGAGGCACGCCTGCGCGATGCCGCCCGAGGCGAGCGCGGCGCGCAGCGCGCCCGTGTCGACGAGCGCCCCGCGCCCCATGTTGACGAGGGTCGCGGTGCTCTTCATGCGCGCGAACGCGGCCTCGTCGATGAGGCTCTCCGTCTCGTCGGAGATGGGCACCGCGAGCACCACGAAATCGGCTTCCGGCAGGAACGCGGCGAGGTCTTCCGCGGTCCCCTGCCGGTCCACCCCCGCCACCGGCTCCGGCGAGCGGCGGACCCCGAGCACGGTCATCCCGAACGCCTTGGCGTAATGCGCGACCCGGCTCCCGATGGCCCCGAGCCCGACCACGAGGACGGTGGCGGCGCTCAGGGCCGTGAGGTCGAGCTTGTTCCATTCGTGCGCGCGCTGCTGCTCGCGCAACTCGCCGAGGCGTTTCGCCCCCCACATCACCCCCGCGAACGCGAGCTCCGCCACCTCCGGCGCGTTGGCCCCCGGGCTGTGGGTCACCGGCACCCCCTTGGCCCGCATGTCGTCGTAGAAGCGGCCGTCGATCCCCGCGTCCTCGGTGTGCGCCCACTTGGGCGGAGCGATGGCGGTGACCGCGTCCACCCAGGCTTCGGTGTAGGCGTCGCCGGCATAGACGATGAGGTCCGACCCCTCCGGGGAGACGGTCCAGCGGCAGTCCCAGTCGGCGAGCGCCCAGGTGACGTCGGGATGGATGGCCTCGGCCGCCGCCGCGACCTGCTGGTGAAACTCGTGCCCGGTTGCGATCTTCATTCCGCTCTCGTTCCTCCGGATTGGCGCCTCGGGCGCCCGGCCCGCGGCTCGGCGATGCCCGCCATCATGCCGCAATCGCGCGCCCGGCGGCCACTCTCGCGCTCTTCGAGGCATGTGCGCGGCGGGGATTTTCGCCAGCTTACAACCAGCGCACAGGCGTCTCCTCACCCCGGCGCGGCGCGGCCGTTCATCCCCCGAACCCAGCCCCCAACCCGAATCCGAGCCTTCGGAAGCGCAGAGCGGAACAGGGAGCGGGGTCCACCAGCGGAGGTTCGCCGGCCATCATCTCCGCGATCAGCCGGCCGGTCACGGGCCCGAGGGCGAACCCGATGGAGGCGTGTCCGAACGCGAACCAGAGGTTCGGATGGCGGGGCGCGCGCCCGATGACGGGGAGGGAATCGGGGGTTCCGGGCCGGGCGCCGAGCCACGGCTCCGGGTCCACCGGCTCGCCCACCGGGAACGCCTCGCGGGCGAGGGGCAGCACAGAGTCGAGCTGCGCCGGGCTCGGCGGCGCGTCCGGGGCGCTGAACTCGATCCCGGTCGTGAGGCGAAGGCCGGCCGCCATCGGGGTGACCACGTAGGCGCCTTCCGCGTCGAGGCACGGCCGGCCGAGCGGCTCGTCGCGGCGCGGCGCGAGGTGGAGGTGGTAGCCGCGCTCGCGGATGACCGGGAGGCGATAGCCGAGGGGGGCGAGCAGGTCTGCGCTCCAGGGGCCGAGGGCGACGACCGTCTCGTCGGCGCGAAGCTCCCCGTCCGCGAGCGTCGCCCGAACCCCGCCGTCCGTCGACTCGAGGCTCCGGACCTCGTCGCGAAGCACGGCTCCCCCCTCCGCCGCGAACCGCTCGGCGAGCCGCCGGCATACCCGCCCCGGGTCGGCCACCGAGGCGACGTCCGGCAGCCAGATCCCCCGCCGGAACACCGGGCCGAGGTGGGGCTCGAGGTCCTGGAGCCCGCCGCGGTCGAGGACCCGGAACCGCACCCCGTGGCGGTACCACAGGGCGCGCGCGCCCGCGGTGGCCTCGAAGCCGCGCTCGGTGCGGAAGAGGTGGAGCCAGCCGTCGCGGCGGAGCAGTCCGGCGTCGCCCGCGAGCAGGGCCTCGTGCTCGGGGAGGGCGTGGGCGAGGAGGTCGTTCAGCCGCCGGGCGTTCGCCTCGAACGCGCCGGGGCGGCAGTTGGCGAGGAAGCGCACGAACCACTCGAGGTCCGTACCCTGCTTCGCGAGCCGGGCGGGGTACGCCGGGCCGAACCGGACCGCCCGGTCCCGATTGGCCGCGTAGCGCGGCAGCTTGCGCCAGATCGCGGGCTGGCCGAGCGGCGCGATCGACGCCCGCCCGATCACCCCCGAGTTCCCCGACGAGGTCTCGGAGCCCGGCTCCCGGCGATCGATCAGGGTGACCTCGAAGCCGCGCCGGGCGAGATGCAGGGCGCACGAAATGCCGACGATGCCCGCCCCGAGGACCGCTACCGAGCGCGCTGCCCCGCCTCCTCCGCGCCTGCCGACCCCGCCGGCCCGTCCGCCCCGGCCCCCGTCGCCGCTCGCGCGGTAGCTCGCGTTCATGGGGCGGACATCAAGGGCCGCCCGGCCCCGCCTGCCCACCGGCGGCGGGGAGCATCGGCGGCCGTAAGGGCGAGCCATCCACCGGCGCCCCCGCAAGGTTCACCCTGGTGAGCCCGCGTCACGGCGCGCATTGCGCACGGACGTTCCGGTCGGGGCCGCCGCACCTCAGCAGCTCGTGATGCACGCGGGATGGGACGAACGCCCGAGGATCCGGTCCCGGAGCAGGCCCCACGCCCCGGGCGGAAAGCCGGGGGACGCCAGAGGCCGAACCGGCGCCGGCAGGACCTCCCGCCCCTCCCGGCGGCCCACCACGAACGAGTAGACGAAGCTCCCCTCCAGCCCCATGCGGAGGTCGGAGATCGCGATCTCCCCGTTCGCGAGCTCCCGGCCCGCGAAGAAGCCGCGCGAGAACCACGTCAGGCGCGCGACCGGGGCCTCCTCGCGAAGCGGGTCGAGGAGCGCGTGACCGTCCGGTTGCGACGCGAACGAGACCCGCCGCTCCGCATCCAGCAGGGAATAGTAGCCTTCGAGGTAGCGCCCCTCGCCGGTCATCGCGACCACCCGCCAGAGCACCGAGTTGAAGGGCGAGGGCGTGGTGAACCAGCGGGTTACGCCCGCCTCCGGCAGGGAGTTCTCGGTCACCCGATCGACGTGCGCCTTGATCGCGGCCGTACAGGCGAGCCAGCCGACCGCGAGCGCGAGGCCCGCGTCGTTCAGCCGGGATCGGCCGCCGTGGCCGGGACGGCGCCCCCGGCCGACCCGGGCGGCCGCCACGCCGATGATGAGCGGAACGCTGAACAGGGGGTCGACGACGAAGATGGTCGGCCAGCTCACCGGCAGGTCCGAGAACGGCAGCAGGACCTGGGTTCCGTACATCGTGAAGCAGTCGAGGATCGGATGGGTGACGAGGGCGAGGAACGCGAGGAGCAGCCAGCCCCGCCAATGGCCGCGGGTCGCGGGATGGATGCGGGTGGCCGCCCACGCGACGAGGGGCGTCGCAAGGACGAGCGCCGCGAAGGAATGGCTGTAGCCGCGGTGCCAGGTGAACGCGGCCACCGGGTCGGCGAACGGCCAGAGGACGTCGAGGTCCGGCGCGAGGCCGCACAGGCCGCCCCAGACGGGCGCCCGCCAGCCCACTTTGCGTCCGAGGACCGTCTCGCCCACCGCGGCCCCGAGGGCGACCTGGGTGACGGTGTCCACCGCCTTCGGTCAGGTCGGGCGGGAGGAGCCGGGTTTCCCGGC
Organism: Gammaproteobacteria bacterium; assembly: GCA_965243335.1. Classification (GTDB taxonomy): domain Bacteria; phylum Pseudomonadota; class Gammaproteobacteria; order HK1; family HK1; genus JAJDXW01. The sequence continues at coordinate 5,062,694 of OZ251545.1, read as the reverse complement.
AGCCTTCCGGCTCATCGCGGACGGGGTTCGCCGGGCTCGGCGGCGCCGAGCCCGGCGGTGAGGTCGCCGTCCTCGATCGCATGGCCCCAGTCGCGCTTCGCCGCGAGGTAGCGCCGGTTGTGCTCGCCGACGCCGGTGACGTGCTTCTCCACGGTGATGCGGCCGAGCCCGTGGGCGCGGAGGTCGTCGATCTTCTTCGGGTTGTTCGTGAGCAGGCGGAACGGGCGGTCGCCGCCCAGGAAGTGGAGCAGGAGGGCCGCCGCGTCCGAGAAGTCTCGGGTATCGTCCGGCAGCCCGAGCGACCGGTTCGCCTGGTAGGTGTTCTGCCCGCCGTCCTGCAGGACGTAGGTGGCGGCCTTGGCCCAGAGCCCGATCCCGCGCCCCTCGTGTCCGGCCATGTACACGATGATGCCGCCCTCCCCGGAGATCCGCTCCATCGCCGCCTCGAGCTGCGGCCCGCAGTCGCAGCGCTGCGACCCGAACACGTCTCCGGTCAGGCAGTTCGAGTGCACCCGCACCAAGGGGTGCGGCTGCCCGGACGGGTCGCCGAAGACGAGCACGCTGTTCACCGCCATGTGGGACACGATGCTGGCGAAGCGGCGGACCGCGCCCCGCTCGCGGAGCGAGCGGGCGAGCTCCTCCACGGGCTCCAGCTCGGTATGGCGGACGACCGCGAACCAGTCGGCGGCGAGCTCGGCGCCGCCGACGCGCAGGGGGAGCGGGATCGGCCCGAGGAGGTCGAGGGCCCGGCTTCCGGCGGGAACCGGGGCGTCGAGGTCGAGCCGCCGCCCGCGCCGGTCAATGCGGAGGACCTTGCCTTGCGCGGCGAGGCGGGTGCTGACGGTGGGGTCGATATACGCGAACATCGGTCCTGTCGGCCTGCGGCATCCACTGGACGGGCAGGGGCGGTGGAGGAGCGGCCCTGCCCGATACGCCCTACCGGCGCACGATACCACGGAACCCGCCCCTTCCCTTGCGCGCCGGTGCTCGCCTCCGAAGCCCCGTGCTAGATTCGTCCGCGGTTCCGGAAGCCCGGAACCGGTACTGGCCCGGGCGCGCCAGGCCACCCCGGCGGGAGGAGCCCTCCGATCCACGACGCGCTGCAAGAGTTCGCCGAGGCGGTGACCGCCAAGTCGTCCGCGCCGGCGCGGGGCGGGGCGGAGGAGCAGCTTCGTAGTCCCTTCGAGCACTTCATGCGGGCGGCGGCCGCCGCGTGGGGCGAGCGGGTGGTGTGTACGGGGGAGGCGCCCCTGCCCGGTCGTCTCGGGCGCCCGGACTACGCCGTGCACCGCGGCGGGCTGCTCGCCGGGTACGTCGAGCTCAAGGCCCCCGGCACGGGCGCGGACGCGGCCCGCTTCCGGGGCCGGGACCGGGCGCAGTTCCGGCGTTTCTCAGGCGTCCCCAACCTGCTCTACAGCGACGGGAACGAGTGGGCGCTGTACCGCGGGGGCGAGCGGGTGGGGCGCATCGTGCGCCTCGCGGGGGACGTGGCCGGCGACGGTCGGAGGGCGGTGGGCGCCGGGGACCCGAGCGCGCTGGAGCCGCTGCTGCGCGACTTCCTGTCGTGGGAGCCGGTGTTGCCGACGGACCGCGCGGGGCGGCTGGACCTCAAGGGGTTCGCGGCGCTGCTGGCGCCGCTCTGCCGGCTGCTGCGCGAGGACGTGGCCGAGGCGCTGGGAGTGTCCGGGTCGCCCTTGGCGCAGCTTGCCGGGGACTGGCGCCAGCTCCTGTTCCCGGACGCGACGGACGAGCAGTTCGCCGACGCCTACGCGCAGACCGTGGCCTTCGCCCTGCTGCTGGGCCGGAGCGAAGGGGCGGACCCGCTGACCCTGGACCATGCGGTGGCCGCGCTGGCCGCGCAGCACAGCCTGCTGTCGCGGGCGTTGCAGGTGCTGACCGACCCCGAAGCGCGCGGGGAGATGAGCGCGTCGCTCAACCTGCTGCTGCGGGTGGTGGCGGTAGTGTCGCCGGCGGCGTTCGCCGGGCCGCGCGACCCGTGGCTGTACTTCTACGAGGACTTCCTGGCCGCCTACGACCCGAAGCTGCGCCGGGACGCGGGGGCGTACTACACGCCGGTGGAGGTGGTGCGCGCCCAGGTGCGGCTGGTCGACGACGCGCTCGTGTCGCGGCTTCGCCGGCCCCTGGGCTTCGCCGACCCCGGGGTGGTGACCCTGGACCCGGCGGCGGGCACGGGGACGTACCTGCTGGGGGTTATTGAGCACGCCCTGGGCCGCGTCGAGGCGGAGCAGGGGGCGGGGGCCGTTCCGGGGCAGGCGGCGGCGCTTTCGGAGAACCTCTGCGGCTTCGAGCTGATGGTCGGCCCCTACGCGGTGAGCGAGCTGCGGGTGAGCCGCGCCCTGCGGGACCGGGGGGCGGGGCCGGGGACCGCGGCGCGGGTGTACCTGACGGACACCCTGGAGAGCCCGCACGCGGATCCGCCGCAGCTACCCCTGTTCCTGCGGCCCATCTCCGAGCAGCGGGCGAAGGCGCTCGCGGTCAAGCGCGAGTCTCCGGTCATCGTGTGCCTGGGCAACCCTCCCTACGACCGCCACGAGGCGGCGCGGGCCGACAACGGAGACCGCACCGGCGCCTGGGTGCGCTGGGGCGACGACGGCAAGGGCGCGCACGCCATCCTGCGCGACTTCCTCGACCCCGCGGCGGCGGCCGGGCACGCGGTGCGGGTGAAGAACCTCTACAACCTGTACGTGTACTTCTGGCGGTGGGCGCTGTGGAAGGTGTTCGAGCACGACACGTCGGCGGGGGGCGGGGTGGTGAGCTTCATCACCGCGTCGAGCTGGCTCGACGGGGATGCGTTCCGGGGGATGCGCGAGCACCTGCGCCGGGTGTGCGACGAGGTGTGGATCCTGGACTTGGGGGGCGAGGGCCGGGGGACGCGGCGCAGCGAGAACGTGTTCGCCATCCAGACCCCGGTGGCGATCGCGGTGGCGCTGCGGTCGGGGGCGGGAGAGAGGGACGAGCCCGCGGTGGTGCGCCATGCCCGCGTCGAAGGCTCGCGCGCGGAGAAGCTGGCGGCGCTCGATGCGGTCGAGAGCTTCGCGGACGTCGCGTGGCGGGCGTGCCCGGAGGGCTGGCAGGCCCCGTTCCGTCCGGCGGGGGAAGGGGCGTACTTCGCGTGGCCGCGGCTCACCGATCTGATGCCGTGGCAGCACTCGGGGGTACAGTTGAAACGGACGTGGCCCGTGGCGCCGGATCCCGAGACCCTGGAGCGCCGCTGGCGGGCGCTGCTCGCGTCCGCCGACCCGGCGGAGCGGGCGAAGGCATTCAAGGAGACCCGCGACCGGAAGATCGACTTCAAGGGTTCTTCGCGGTTGGGGAACGGTGGAACGGGAAAGTCCATTGCCGAGCTGCCCCGGGACGCCCCGGCTCCGCACACGGAGCGTTACGCCTGGCGCTCGTTCGATCGGCAGTGGCTTCTGGCGGATACGCGGCTCGGCGATTATCTGCGCCCCGACCTGTGGCGCGTCCAGGGCGAGCGGCAGGTGTACCTGACGACCCTGCTCAACCACCCCCTCGGCGATGGACCCGCCCTGACCGCCTGCTCGCACGTGCCCGACCTGCACCATTTCCGGGGATCGTTCGGAGCAAAGGAGGTTCTCCCGCTCTACCGCACTGCGGACGCCTCGGAGCCGAACCTCCTGCCCGGCCTCCTCGACCGGCTGGGCGCGGAGTACGGGCGCCCGGTCACGCCGGAGGACTTCGCCGCCTACGTGTACGGCGTATCGGCCCATCCGGCCTTCACGGCCCGGTTCTCAACGGAGCTGGACACGCGCGGGCTGCGTATCCCGGTGACCCGGGACGGGGCCCGGTTCGAGGAAGTGCGCGGCCAGGGGGCGCGCTTGCTCTGGCTGCACACCTGGGGCGAGCGCTTCGCGTCCGAGGAGCCGGCGCATGGCCCGCACCCGCGCGGCCCGCATCCGGATGGTCCTCGCCCGCGGGGCCGGACCCCGCCCGGCGCGGCGCGATGCACCCGGGCGGTCCCCGTTGACGAGGAGGGCTACCCTACGGCCTTCCGCTACGATGGCGCGGCCCGGACCCTGCACGTCGGAGAGGGCGAGTACGCGCCGGTCGCCCCGGAGGTCTACGGGTTCGAGGTGTCGGGCCTCAAGGTCGTGCAGTCGTGGCTCCGGTATCGGATGAGGAACGGCGCCGGGCGGACGTCCTCGCCCCTCGACGCCATCCGTCCCGAGCGCTGGACCTCGCGGTTCACCACCGAGCTGCTCGAGCTCCTCTGGGTGCTGGAGGCCACCGTCGAGGCATGGCCGGAGCAAGAGAGGCTGCTCGAAGCGGTGGTCGAAGGCGAATGCCTCCGGGCCGACGAGCTGCCCCCCGTCCCCGACGAGCTGCGCAAGCCGCCGCCGAAGGCGCGGAGGTCGCATCCGCCCGCGCTCGACCTGGACGGCTGATCGGCCCGCGGGAACCCACCCGGACTCGAAGAGTGCTCAAGCAGCGTTGCGCTTGTGAGCAGATTTACTCAATAGCGCAGCCAATCACTCATCTCCCGTACCCGCTTCGAGCCTGCCTTGCGCAAGGGGATCGTGTACCGCACGTCGACGGATTCATTCCCAGGCAGGGGTGTGCTGCCCTGTTCCTTGCCGATTTGTACGACACTCTTGATCGATTCGAGCTTTTCCGCCCCCGCGATGGCCTTCGCATCACCACCGTAGTAATCGAACCAGGGAAGGCCCATCTCGGTGTAATGCTTCGCCGTCGGCGGTTCCGTCGGGGGCCGTTCACCGGTGATCGCCATCCACTGGCTTGAATTGACGATGCTGACGAAGCACCGGGCGGTATGCCGCTGATCCCAGGTATCCAGGCCGTAGGGATCGTCATGGACGTCCTGCTTCATCCGGCCGCCGGGCGCGAGCCCCATGCCTGGAGATTCCGCAGCCACACCGTCGTAAAGTACACGGGCATCGTCCCAACCGCCTTCTCCAGCCGCGACCAGCGCCTCGTAACGTTCCGGCTTCATGGGACGGCGGCGATCTCAAGGCCACCGTGCCGTGCGGCGCCCGTGAGCTGTTCCTCCACGGTATAGCCCTGCCCCAAAGGCATGGCGACGAACTGGCGGATCACCCCCTTTTCGACACAGTAGCCGTCAAGCCAGGGCTGTTCGGGCAGCACGACGTAGTCTTGCGGGTCGCGATTCAGGTGGTTGACCCAAGTGTCGCCGGTAAGTGCGCAGATCCTGCCGGTCGCAATCTTCACTGCGACCGGATATGCAGGCGCCCGGCAGGAGCCGGTCTCGAAGTTGATCCACAAGGCCTCGGCCTGGTGTATGGGGGCGATCACCCCGCCGCGCCGAAGCCATTCTTCGGGCAAACGTCCTGCGTAGTCATCCAGATGCCGGAGAGGAAACTCCCCAAGCCCGGACGGCAGGAAGTAGTCCTTGCCGTCGTCCGGAATGCGCAGGGTGCGCTGGAACTCGATCGAACAGCGCGCCTCGTCGTGAACTTCCGGGAACCTGAAGTTCAATTGGTTGCTTTCCAACGTGATCATGCGCTGCGGGGGGTGTCAGAAATTCCGTGTATGGGCTGTTTCGGTCGGGTATGTTCGGTCCGTTGGGATGTCTGGCGCTGTAGCAGCTTGGGCCGGACCGCCCCGAGCTTGCTGACCGGGATCCGCCTCCGAGCGGGGGCACGGAGCGATTTCCACGGGCTGTCCACGGGCGCGGGGTCCCTGACTCGCCCAAGCGCCGGTGGGCAGGCGGTGGAAATCGCGGGGCCGGTCACGGCCCCTCCACCACGAACCGGTCGCCGAAGCGGATCGCCAGCTGCGCACGCGCCTGATGCCAGTGACGGGGCGGCGCTCGCCACTTGCGCTGCACCGCGCGCAACGCCAAGTACACCAGCTTGGTCGCCGCGCGGTCGTTGGGGACCCCCAGACCCCGGGATCGAGCACTCTCGCTATACCAATAGCTTACGAACAGCGCACATGCCTCGGGGACGAGGCCCGTGCGCTGCGGGGTTTTCGCCAGGCACGCCTCGTCGCAGGGCGTCCTGGGAACGCGGGCGTCCCGCCCGCATTCTCATTTCCGGGGGCTCCGCCCCCGTGCCGGCGGGATGCCGGCGTACCCAGGGGCGTTCGCCATTGACGCAAAACCCCACCGCGCACACGGCGCGGGCCAGGGCAATGGGGAAATGAAACACGATCGGTGGCAGACTGGACCGACCGCCCGGGCTCCGGACCCCGGCCCCGACCCTGGTCTCGGTCCCGGCCCCGGCCCCGCCCCGGACAAGGAGCAGGAGCAAGCGCATGAGTGAAGCGACCGCCGCCGCCCGGCCCGCATCCGTTTCCGCACGCTACGCCGCCCTGGAGGAGCGCATCCTCGACCGCGACCAGGTCGGCGCGAGCGAGGTCTACTACGACCTCCTGCGCGAGGGCCGCCCGCTCGAGGAGATGCTGCTCGAAGCGACCCGCATCCACGGCCCCTACACCCACGTGCCCTACCACGAGCGGATCGACGACGGGTTCGTCAACTTCGTCAACAACGACCACTGCCTGCTGAGCGCGCGGGCCACCCTTAACCTCGTGAACATGCTGCCCCCCGAGGCGGCGGGGCTCGCGATGGCCCAGACCGTCTGGTACGTCCCGACCGGGCTCGACATCTGGAACCAGAAGATCCTGAAGGCGCCGGGGCACTACGCGCGGGGCGGGAAGCTGCCCCCCGGCCCGCCGCCGGCCCCGGTGGTCCACTGGCCGGACCAGGCGCCGGAGCGCTCGGAGGGCCCGCTCCGCGAGCGGCTCGGCCACTGGCTCACCCTCGTGCAGCGCGGCCAGGTCCTCGACGCCTACCGGTTCTTCCTCGGCCTCATGGAGGAGCCGGAGCACCGGCGCGAGGCGCTCGCCGAGCTCGTGTTCGCGGGCCTCATCGACGTGCAGGACCGCATGCTCCACAACCGCTCCTACACCACCGGCCACAAGGGCTACCGGGCCCGCTCCACCGTCGAGCTCGGCGACGCCATCGGCTGGGATCGGGCGCACCCGGTCCTCTACGCGGGGGTCCTCGACATGGCGGTCGGCCCGCGCTGGTACTCGACCTACGAGATGGCGTGCAACGCGATCACGGTCTACGTCGAGGAGGACCGGATCTCCGCGATCCCCTACTCCGGCACGACGGAGCGCGAGCGCGCCCTTGTCGGCAACGCTGCGCCCATGACCCCGGCCGAGACGAGCGACCTCGTGCGCCGGCTCATCCGGGAGCCCGAGCCGGCCGGGGTCGAGCGCATCGCCGAGCTGCTCCGGGCGGGGAAACGGCTTCGCGACCTGCTGGACGCGATCCGGATCGGGGCCGCCCAGGCCGTCATCGAGACCCGGAACCCGAACAACTTCTCCATGTCCCAGCACTGCTACCAGTACGTCAGCACCCACGGCTGGTTCATGGAGCGCTTCGCCCACCGCCACCAGGTCAAGCTCCTCTTCCTCGCCGCCGCCTTCCTCGAACGGACCGCCCACCATCAAGCCCACACCGGGGACATGCAGCCGGTCGGGATCGAGGCCCCCGCGGGGGCGGATCGGCTCGCGCCCGGCGCGATCCTCGACCGGCTGGAGGAGGCCGCCGTCGCCCTCGACGTCGAGGCGAGCGAAGCGTGGACGAAGGCGTACCTGGAGAGCGGCGCGGACCGGGCTCCGCTCGTCGAACGGCTGGCGCTCGCCGCCTGCCGCACGGGGAACGACCCGCACAACCAGGAGATCGCGCAGGTCATGCTCGAGGACTGCGTGCGCGGGCGGACCGCCGACCCGGATCGGGTGCTGATCGCCTGCGCCCACCACACCGCAGGGCACCGCAAGTACGGCGATTTCCTGGAGGCCGGGCGGCGCTTCGGGGCGGCCTTCGACGTCCCCGCCCTCCGGCATTGAACCGGGAAGCGCGGGGCGGCAACCGTTTGGACGGCAAGGAACGATGGAGGTAGCGGCATGACGACCCGGGTGGTACTCGCGATGATGAAGCACGAGACGAACACGTTCTCGCCGGTGCCGACCGACCTCGCCCGGTTCTCGAAGGGCGCGGAGCGGCCGCCCGAGGGCGAGGCGGTGCTCGCGGCCTACCGGGGAACCGGGTCGTGCATCGCCGGGTTCATCGACATGGCGGAGGCGGCGGGGGCCGAGATCACGCCGTCCATCGCCGCGAACGCGCCCCCGAGCGGGCCGGTCGAGACCGCGGCCTACGAGCACGTCCGCGACGCGATCCTCGCCTCGGTGCGGGCGGGGTGCGACGCGATCCTCCTCGACCTCCACGGGGCGATGGTCACCGAACGGCACGAGGACGGCGAGGGGGAGCTGCTCGCGCGCATCCGGGAGATCGCGCCGGAGGTCCCGATCGGGGTGACCCTCGACATGCACGCCAACCTCTACCCGGCGATGGTGGAGCACGCGGACGTCATCGCCGGCTACCAGACCTATCCCCACATCGACTACCACGAGACCGGGGTGCGAGCGGCGCGGCCGGTCTTCGCGATGCTGCGGGGCGAGGCGCGGCCGGTCGCGGCATGGGGGAACCGGCCGATGCTCCCCCACGTCATGCGGCAGGGGAGCGGCGACTTCCCGAACCGCGAGCTCCAGGCGCGGGCGCGCGCCATGGAGGCGGCGGAGGGCGGGGCCATCGCGGCCAGCCTCTTCACCGGGTTCCCGCACGCCGACATCGCCAACGCGGGGCTCGGCTGCGTGGTGGTGACGGACGGCGACCGGGAGGCGGCCGAGCGGATGCGCGACGAGCTGCTCGACTTCGCCTGGACCCACCGCGAGGCGTTCGTGTACCGGATCGAGCCGCTCGCGGACTCCATCGCGCGAGCGCGGGCGGCGGCGGCCCGGAGTGGGGACGGGGCCGGCGCTGGGGCCGACGCGGGCGCGAGTACCGATGCGTGGGACGGCGCCCCCTCGGGAAGTACGCCCACGCCTCCGGCCGGCGCGAGGCCCGCATCGGGCGGAGCGGGCGAAGGTCCGGCCGCTGGCGCTGCTTCCGGCCCCGATCCCGGCCCCGCCCCCGGCGCCGGTTCCGGCGACGGGCCGGCCGCCCGCCACCCGGCCGCCCGCGGCGACGGCCCGGTGGTCCTGCTCGACCACTACGACAACGCGGCCTCCGGCGGGACGATGGATTCGATGACGGTGCTCCGGGCCGTCCTCGACGCGGGGCTCGAAGACGTCGCCGTGTTCGCGATCCACGATCCGGGGGCGGTGCGCGCGCTCATCGCGGCCGGGGTCGGGTCTGAGGCGACGGTGATGCTCGGGGGCAAGATCGACATGCCGGCGATCCGCCTCGCCGGGGAGCCGCTGGAAGTTACGGGCCGGGTCAGGCTCATCTCGGACGGGCGCTTCCGCAACCTGGGGCCCGCCGCGACCGGCATCGAGATGAACCTCGGGCCGACGGCGGTGCTCGACACCGGGCGGGTCGAGATCGTGGTCATCTCCCGGCACCACGAGCCGAACGACCTCAACTGCTTCCTGAGCCTCGGGATCGACCCGCGGGCGCGGCGCTTCCTCCTGCTCAAGAGCCGCATCCACTACCGGGCCGGCTTCTCGGACGTCGCCCGCGACGTGATCGAGTGCGCGGGGACCGGCGTTTGCACCTCCGACTACGACATGCTCGACTTCCGCAACGTCCGCCGGCCGATCTACCCCCTCGACCGTATCAACGAACCCTGATCCCCGGCCTCGCCGGTTCCCCGTGCGCTGTTCGCAAGCTCGGGATACGGGGAGGGGAGAGCAGGGGGCGAGACATCCTTTCCTCCACGGGGACGGCCTTTTCCCGCGGTTTCGGGTCGGTTCCGAGCTGCCTTCACCCCACCGCGGGTTTTTCGCGAGCGTGTCGCTGGGAGCGATCCTGGGAACGCTTGTGTCCCGCCCGCATTTTCGTTCACGGGCGCCTCACCCTTGTGCGGGCGGGACACAAGCGTTCCCAGGATGGTTCGTAAGCGGTGTGCCGGGGGAAAATCCCCGCCGCGCGCCTGCCTTTACCGGTTCCGGCGGTTCCGGGGCGGGCGCGCCGACGGCTCAGGCGCCGACCGCGCGGAGGAGGAGGTCTACGTTGCGGAGCCCCTCCTCGCCGTCGACCTCGGGCTTGCGGTCCTCCTCGACCGCAAGCACGAAGTCCCGCACCTCCCCGACGTAGGGGTTCCGCACCGGGAAGTCGAAGTCGCCCCGGTCGGTCCGGATCCATCCGTCCCCGTCGTAGCCGAACGTCTCCTCCGCGACCGCCCATCCCTCCTCCCCGTAGACCTCCATGCGCTTCGGCGAGACGAACTGCATCGAGGTGCAGATCTCCGCGGTGGCGCCGTTCTCGAAGTGGAGGACGAGGATCGCGGTCTCGTCGTGCGGGCTGCCGAAGACCGAGCTGTCGATGACGCTCCGCAGGGTGTGCACCTCCCCCGCCTCGGGCTGCATGAACCAGCAGACCTGGTCGACGCAGTGGGGGCCGATCCCGCCGAGGCTCCACCAGCGCCCGACCTCGGGCCGGGCGCGCCAGTTCGAGGCGTCCGGCTGGCGCTGGCTCCACAGGACCCGCATGTGGCGGATCGTCCCGAAGCGCCCCGCGCGCGCGGCCTCGGCGAGGGCGCGGTGCCCGGCGTGCCAGCGCATGTGGAAGGCGACCCCGAGCTTCACCCCCGCGTCGCGGCAGGCGTCGACCAGGGCGCAGCCGTCCGCCCGGTCCGTCACCATCGGCTTCTCCATGAAGACGTGCTTGCCGGCCCGGGCGGCCGCGAGCCCCTGCGCGGCGTGGACCTTGTCGGGGGAGGCGATGATGACCGCGTCGAGGGCGGGGTCCGCGAGCAGCGCGTCGAGGTCGTCGTGGGCGGGGGCCGGGGACGCGGCCCGGTGGCGGGCGGCGAAGTCCTCGGCCCGCGCGCGGTCGCGCGAGAGCACGCTCCAGAGCCGCGCCCCTTCCGCCTGGGCGACGGCGGGGGCGAGCTGGTTGTCGGCGATCCGCCCGGTGGCGATCATGGCGAAGTTGACGGTCATGTCGGCTCCCGAGTCCGGTGCGTGGAATCCTGGCCCCGCCCGCCGCCGCATTGCAGCGCCCGCGTCAGCAACGACGCCTCCGGCGGCGCCCGCCGGGAGGCGGCGGCTCGCAGGGCCGATGCATTCTAAACGGGCCGCACGCGGCGGAGGCGGCCCGGCCCCGGCCGAAGCGTGTGCGCGGCAGGGCTTTCGCCAATGGCGAACGCCCCTGGGTACGCCGGCGTCCCGCCGGCAGGTTCGTTCTCACAGGCGCTTCGCCCTTCCCGGGCCGGCGAGACGCCGGCGTACCCAGGGAGGGTGTCCCCGAAAGCCCTGCGGTGGGATAAAGGCGGCTCCGAAGCGCCCTACCCCTTCACGCACACGACCTGCTTCAGGGTATGCACGACGTCGACCAGATCGGCCTGGTTCGCCATCACCTCGTCGATGTCCTTGTAGGCGCCCGGGATCTCGTCCACCACCCCCGCGTCCTTCCGGCACTCGACCCCGTCCGTCTGCTGGACGAGATCGTCCGCGCTGAACGTCTTCTTCGCCTTCGACCGCGACATCCGGCGTCCGGCCCCGTGGGCGCACGAGCAGAAGCTCTCCGCGCTGCCCTTGCCGCGCACGACGTAGGACCTCGCGCCCATCGAGCCCGGGATGATCCCGAACTCGCCGACCCCGGCCCGGATCGCGCCCTTGCGGGTGACGTAGACCTCGGCGCCGAAGTGCCGCTCGCGGGCCACGTAGTTGTGGTGGCAGTCGACCGCGTGCCCGGTGACCTCGAACGGCGGCAGGGTTGCCCGCAGCGCGTCGAGCACGAGCGCGAGCATCTGGGCGCGGTTCTCCGACGCATAGTCCTGCGCCCAGCCGAGCGCCTCGACGTAGAGGTCGAAGGACTCCGCGCCTTCGCGCAGCCAGGCGAGGTCCCGGGACGGCAGCTTCGCGTCGAGGGCGAGCATCTCCTCCCGGGCGAGCGCGATGAAGTAGCGGCCGATCGCGTTCCCGATCCCCCGCGAGCCCGAGTGGAGCATCACCCACACGCGGTCTCGCTCATCGAGACAGACCTCGATGAAATGGTTGCCGCCGCCCAGGGTGCCGATCTGGCGCTGCCATCCGTCGCGATGCTTCATCATCGTCGCGAGGGCCGGGACCCGATCGGTGAGGGCGTCGTACCCCGGCTTCAGGCGGGCGACTCCGCTCGTGCGCACGTTGCGCTCGTCGTGCATCCCGAAGCCGACCGGAACCCGCGCCTCGATCTCCGACCGCACCGCGCCGAGGGAGTCCGGCAGGGCGTTCGCGTCGAGCGAGAGCCGGGCCGCGAGCATCCCGCAGCCGATGTCCACCCCGACCGCGGCCGGCACGATCGCCCCCCGGGTCGGGATCACCGACCCGATGGTCGATCCGACCCCGGGGTGTACGTCCGGCATCGCGGCCACATGCGAATGCACGAACGGCAGGCGCGCGACCTGTTCGAGCTGCCGCAGCGCGTCGGGGGTCACGTCCTCGGTCCAGATGCGGACCGGCGCCGGGGTGTGGCCGATGGTCTGCTTGACGGTCATGGCGGCATCCTCCCTGCCTGTCTCTACTCGTTTCTACTCGTCTCGGCCTGTCTCTGCCCGCTTTCCCTGCCTGCTTCTTGCGATTGCCTTCGGCGACACGCCGACCGGGCGGCCTCGGAGGGCGAACCGGCGGCGGGGAGCCGGCCTCGGCCCCGCCGGGGCGGCGATCGAAGCCGTCCGGCGGGCGGGGAACGACGCGCCGCGGGTACGGGCGCTTCCCCGGGGCAGCGGGCCAGGACAACGAAAAACCCCGGTCAGGCCGCGCGCCTGCCGGGGTTCCTGGTTTCCGGGCGGCGTGCGGCGGGGGTTTCTTCCGCGGCCCTCCCGGTCGGTCGATGTCCGGGAGCCCTAAGTCATGGGCAGGCCGCCCAGGGGCCGTTCTTCGGAGAGGGGGCGCGGTTTGGAGGACAGCCGCGACCCGGCCCCCTCGAGCGCATACCCCGACCCTGACCGGCGGCGCGGCAGGCGGGCTCCGCTTCGTGGTATCGACGACGTCTCCGGCACGCTCGCATCCTCCGTTCCGGGCGTGCAGCTCCGCCCGTTCCTGCGAGGGCGGGGGAGTCTACCCATCGTCGGCGAGATGTCAAACGGCTACGGCTGCCCGACGGTCCCGGGCCGGCGCTTCCTGGGAACGGCGCGTCCCGCGGACGCGCCCGCGACTGAGGGGCGCCTGAGGAAAGTCTCCACCGTGCACCCGGGTACGCCATCCCTGGGTACGCCGGCGTCTCGCCGGCCCGGGAAAGGCGAAGCGCCCGTGAGAACGAACAAGCCGGCGGGACGCCCGCGTACCCAGGAGTGTTCGCCATTGGCGAAAATCCGACCGCGCACAGGCGTCAGCCCCTTCCCCGACTGACCTGCCGGCGGTTTTCCACGATAATGCCGGGCGACGACTCCGTCGGGGAAACCGCGGGCGGCTCAGCTCGATACACCGGGGGCCGGCGCGACGCGGCCCGGCGTGAGGCGACGGAGAGGACGACGGGGCGGGGAGGAGCGATGACCGAGCGATTTGCCTTCGACCGCGTGGCGCGGACGCCGGCCGCGGGGGACAACGTCGCGATCGCGACCCGGCGGCTGGACGCGGGCGCGGAGGTAGCCGACGGGGAGGGGGCGTACCGGCTCCCGCACACGGTGCTGGAAGGCCACCGCTTCGTCCGCGAGCCGATCCCCGCGGGGGCCCGGCTGCTCTCGTGGGGCCTTCCCTTCGGGGTCGCGGCCCGGCCCCTTGCCCCCGGCGAGTACGTCTGCAACGAGAAGATCCTGAAGGCGCTCGCCGAGCGGGACATCGACTTCCCGCTCCCCGCGGAGGCGAACTTCACCGACGCGGTCGAGACCTTCGACCTCGACGAGGCCGCCTTCCGACCCGGCGAGCAGGTCGCCCGGATCGACTCGGAGCGCACGTTCGAGGGATACCGGCGGGGCGGCGGGCGCGGGGTGGGGACCCGCAACTTCGTGGTGGTGCTCGCCGTCACCTCCCGCGCCAACGGGTTCGCGCGCCACACCGCGGAGCAGGCGGCCCGGCGGGCGCCGCCCGGCGTGGACGGGGTCGTGGCCGTCACCCACACCGAGGGCGGGGGCGGCCCCCGCCCGAACAACCTCGACTACGTGCTGCGGGTCCTCGCGGGGTTCATGGTCCATCCCAACGTGGGGGCGGTGCTCGCGGCCGACGACGGGGCCGGCTCCTACTCGGCCGCCGACCTCGAGCGGTTCATGGCCGCGCGCGGCTACCCCCTCGACCACGTCCTCCACGCCTTCTTCGGCATCGACGGCGGCTACGAGTCGGAGGTCGCGCGGGCCGGCGCCCTCATCGACGGCTGGTTGCCGGAAGCGGCCGGGGCCGTGCGCGCGCCGGCCCCGGCCGGGGCGCTTCGCCTCGCGCTCCAGTGCGGGGGCTCCGACGCGTTCTCCGGGGTCTCCGGGAACGCCCTCGCGGGCTGGGTCGCCAAGGAGGTCATCCGCCACGGCGGGTCCGCCAACCTCGCCGAGACCGACGAGCTCATCGGGGCGGAGCCCTACGTGCTGCGGAACGTGCGCGACGCGGCGACCGCCCGCCGCTTCCTCGACAAGGTCGAGAGCTTCAAGCGCTACGCCGCGAACCACGGGACCACCGCCGAGGGCAACCCCTCGGGCGGCAACAACTTCCGCGGGCTCTACAACATCGCCCTCAAGTCGCTCGGGGCCGCCCGCAAGAAGGACCCGGAGGTCCGGCTCGACTACGTGATCGACTACGGGCAACCCATGCGCCCGCCCGGCTACTACTTCATGGACAGCCCCGGGAACGACCTCGAGAGCATCGCGGGGCAGGTGGCCTCCGGGTCGAACCTCATCCTGTTCATCACCGGCAACGGCTCGATCACCAACTTCCCCTTCGTCCCGACCCTGAAGTTCGTGACCACGACCGGGCGGTTCGAGCTGCTCGCGAACGAGATGGACGTGAACGCGGGCCGCTACAACGACGGCATGGACATGGACGCGCTCGGGGCGGAGACCTTCGAGCTCGCGCTCGACGTCGCCTCGGGGCGGCGGAGCAAGGGGGAGCTGGCGGGACACGCCCAGGTCTCCATCTGGCGCGACTGGCCGCGCACCTCGACCGCCGGGCTCCGGGCGCTCGGCGATCGGCCGGCCCCGGACGGAAGGCCCGTCCCGGTGCGGAAGGCCCCGCCGCTCGCCGTCTCCTTCGACGGGGTCCGCACCGAGCGGGGGGTCGCGGCCGACCAGCTTGCCCTGGTGATGCCGACCAGCCTCTGCTCGGGCCAGGTCGCGCGGCTCATCGCCGAGGACCTCGACGCGGACCCGCCCCCGTGGAGCGACGTCTCGCGCTTCCTCGCCCTCGTCCACACCGAGGGGTGCGGGTCGAACAACGCGGCCGACCTCTATCTCCGGACCTTGCTCGGCCACCTGGTGCACCCCTCGGTGCGCCACGCGGTCCTGCTCGAGCACGGGTGCGAGCAGACCCACAACGACGCGGTCCGCCATTACCTCGCCGAGCGCGGGGTCTCCGCCGACCGTTTCGGGTGGGCGAGCGTGCAGATGGACGGCGGGATCGCGAAGGTGCGGGCCCGGGTCGCGGGGCTGCTGGAGGGGATGGCGGCGACCGCGGCGAAGACGGGGGCGGCCGCCGCGGCGGCGCGGGCGCCGGGGAACGGCCCCGGGGCGGACGACGCCCCGCGCGGCGCCGTCCCCGCCGGCCCTCGGGAGACGGTCGGGGCGGAGGAGCTTCGCGTCGCCCTCGCCGCGAACGGCCCGTTGCCGGAGGCGATGGGCGAGGTCTTCGGCCGGCTCGCGGCCGGCCTCGTCGCGGCCGGCGCGACCGTGGTCGCTCCCGACAACCCGGGCCTTCTCGGGAGCGGGGCGTTCCGGGAGGCCGCCTTCCCGGCCGGCGCCGGCGCGCCCGCCGCCTCGCTCGCCTTCGGCCAGCCGGCGGACGAGCCCGGCTTCCACGTCATGGAGGCGCCGACGGAGAACCCGGTCGAGACGTTCACCGGGCTCGGGGCGACCGGGGTCGAGGTCATGCTCTGCCACGTCGGACGCGCCTCGCTCCAGGCCCATCCCATGATCCCCCTCGTCCAGGTGACCGCAGACCCGGCGGTCGCGGACCGTTTCGGCGGGGACCTCGACCGGGTGCTGGCCCTCGACCGGAGCGCCGGGCGCCTCGTCGAGGAGCTGGCCGCCCTGGTCGCCGATGCGGCTTCCCGGCGCTGCCTTCCCCGGCTCTGGTCGCGCGGGGTGACCGAGTTCCAGTTGACGCGCGGGCGCCTCGGCCTGTCCATGTAGCCTCGTCCGCCCCGTGCGCGAAGCCCTTGGGGCCAGAGCCCGGCAGCGGGGGCGGATCCGCCCCGCGCCACGGCTCGGGAAGTCCCCGGAAGAAGAAACCTCATCTCGGAGAACGCAGCGTTGAACCGACTCGGCCTCTACCTCAGCCCCACCCCCGATCACGAAGGCGGCTTCGACCGCGCCCTCTGGGCCGACCGCGAAGGCTTCGACGACCTCTGGTTCCCCGACGGCGACGGGATGCGCGACGCGATGACCTTCGCGGCCACCGTCGCGGGCCGCACCGAGCGGGTGCGCCTGTGCACCGGGATCACCCCCGTGTACACCCGGGTCCCGGCCGTCATCGCCACGTCGAGCCTCGCCGTCAACCGGGTGGCCCCCGGGCGGTTCGCCCTCGGGCTCGGCTCCTCGACCCACACGATGGTGGAGAGCTGGTACGGGGTCCCGTTCGAGCGCCCCCTCGCCCGGGTGCGGGAGACGACGGAGCTGGTGCGAAAGCTCTTCGCGGGCGAGAAGAGCCGCTACCAGGGGGACACGATCGCGAGCCGCGGCTTCCGGCTCAAGGAGGCGATCGTCGGCGAGGTGCCCATCTTCCTCGCCGGCATGGGGCCGAAGATGCTGGAGCTCGCGGGCGAGGTGGCGGACGGGGTGATCCTCAACCACTTCACCCCGCTCGACCGGGTTCCGTGGGCGCTCGAGTGCGTCGACCGGGGCGCGAAACGCTCCGGGCGGCGCGTGGAGGACCTCGAGATCGCCCAGCGCGTCGCGGTCTGGGTGACGGACGACGACGAGACGGCCCGCGGGTTCTTCCGCACCGACTTCAGCTTCTACGGCTCCACCGCGATCTACCGGGACGTCATCGGCCGGATGGGCTACCCGGAGGCGGCGGAGGACATCCGGAAGGGGTTCGAGGCCCGCGACCGGGCGCGCATTATGGCCGCGGTGCCGGACGAGGCGGTCGAGCGGATGTACGTCTGGGGCGGCCGGGAGGCGTGCTACCGCCGGATCCGGGAGTTCTACGCGGCCGGGATCGACACGGTGGCGGTCGCCCCGCAGTCGACCAACCCCGAGGACTACGACGCGACCTGCGAGGCGTTCCGCCCCGCCGCCTTCCGCGCCGCCGCCTGAAGCCGCCGGGCCGGCCGCGGGACGCGGTCCGGCTGCCGGTACCCCGCCCCGGGGCGGCGATCGGAGCGATGAGCCCGGCCGCCGCTAGGCGTGCGTCCGGCCCTGAGCCGGTGGCGGTCCGGGGCAAGCCCGGCGGGTTCAGGCAAAGAGGTCGATCTGCGGGCTCGGACCCTTCATTCGGCCCTCGGGGAGCCGCGGACGGCGCCGTTCCAGCAGCCGTTCCTCGACGTCGGCCAGATAGGGGGAGGGGGAGCGCTCGCGCGCCTTGCCCCGCCAGAGGCGCTTCTTCGCCCGGGTGAGAACGAGGTTCGACTTCGCGCGGGTGACGCCCACGTAGAACAGGCGCCGCTCTTCTTCGAGGCTCGCCGGGTCCCTCCGGCTCCATTCGAGGGGGAGCAGCCCGTCTTCGCAGCCGGCGATGAAGACCACCTCGAACTCCAGGCCCTTCGCGGCGTGCAGGGTCAGCAGGGAGATCCGGTCGGCCCGCGGGTCCCAGGCGTCGATCTCCGCGCCGAGGGCCAGCTCGGCGAGGAAGCGCTCGGTGTCGTCCCCGCACGCATCCGCGATCGGCTTCAGCAGCGCGCGGGCCGCCGCCCGCTCCCCCGCCGCGCCCTCCTCCCCGGCGGCAGGCGGGGGCAGCGCGTCGAGGCGCTCGCGCACCGATCCGGCTCCGGGGTCCGCCAGCAGGGCCTCCACCACGCCGGCCACCCCCGGATGCTCCATCAGGCGGCGGTGCGAGCGCTGATCGAAGGGCATCCCGGAGCGCGCCAGCGCCTCCGCGAGGGGCGCGGCCTGCGCCTCGGTGCGGTAGAGCACCGCGAAGTCGGAGAACGAGAGGTCGCGCCCCTCCCCGTCCGTCGAACGCCCGCTGTCGATGGAGAAGAAGCTGTGCCCGCCGATCGCCTCCTCGAGGGACCGGACGATGAATTCCGCCTCCGCCTTCTCGGTGGGGGCCTCGTGGAGGACGACGAGATCGGGAGGGTCCGCGCGAACGGGGACGGAACGCGGCCTGGCCGTGCCGGACGCGGAACCCGGCCCGGACCGAGGCCCGCCGCCCGAGCGGGCGATCACCTGCGACGAGAGGGTGACGATGTTCCGGTCCGAGCGGTAGTTGCGGGCGAGCCGCACGACCTTCGTTCCCGGAAAGTCGCGCTCGAACCCGGAGAAGAAGCGGACGTCCGCGCCCCGGAAGCGGTAGATGGACTGGTCCGGGTCCCCGATCGCGCATACGTTCCCGCCCGGGGGCGCGAGCTGCCGCACGAGCCGGACCTGCTGCGCGTCGACGTCCTGGTACTCGTCCACCGAGACGAAGGGATGCCGGCGCCGGTACTCCTCCCGGACCGGCGGCTCGGATTCGAGCACGTCCGCGGCCCGGATGACGAGGTCGTCGAGATCGATCAGGTTCCGGGTCTCCATCCGGCTCCGATACGCCTCCTCGGCTTCGTTCGCCTCGCCCGCCCTGCCCGTCTCGCCGTCCGCCGGCGGGGCTGCGGCGATGCGCCTCGCGTGCGAGATGGCCGCGAGGCGCGCGCGGGCCTTGCGCTCGGAGACGCCGAGCGCGTCCCGGAGCAGCCCGACCCGTTCCGCCTCCGAAGCGATCCGGAAGCCGCGCTGCAGGCCGGCCGCGTTCCAGTGCTCCCGGAGGACCGAGAGGCCGAAGGAGTGGAACGTGTGGACCGGGACGTCCTCCCACTCGTCCGGCAGCAGGGTTCGCAGGCGCTCCCGCAGCTCCTCGGCCGCCCTCCGGGTGAAGGTGATCGCGAGGCATTCGGACGGGGAGGCGCGGCGGCTCGCGACGAGGTGGGCGATGCGGCGGGTGAGGGTCCGGGTCTTTCCGGAGCCGGGGCCCGCGACGACGAGCAGCGGCCCGGAGGCGGTCTCGGCCGCCCGGCGCTGGTCGGGGTCGAGCCCGGAGAGGAGGCGGGCGGCGGGGTCGTCCGGCGGCGCGGCAGTGGGGTCGTCCGGCGGCGTCGGCGGCCGGCGCTCCGGCGTCTTCGTCGGCGCTTCCGATCCCCCGGCCTTGCCGGCCAGCGCCGCCGGGTCGGCGGGCGGCGAGGCCGGGGCGGCCTCCTCGCCGAAGAGGGACGCCCCGAGGGTGTACCGGCGGAGCTCCGCATCCTCGAACAGCCGGATCGTGCCGTACACCCCGTCGAAGCCCGCCTCGCGGACGACCTCCTGGCGCCGCAGCCGGGACACCGCCTCGGCGACGAGGGTCGACGAAGCGGGCCGGATCTCCTCGAGGGGGACCGCGTCGAGCAGCGGCAGCTCCGGCCCGAGCCGGCCGAGGAGGCTCTCGTAGTGCTGCGAGACCCGGCGGCTCTTCGCCCCCACCCGATGGATCTCGGACAGGATCTCGGGGAGCGGGATCAGGCTCCGCATCGCCCCCGCGGTCGCCGGGGGCGCGGCCTCCCCGGGCCGGTCCGCGAGGTCCTCGACCCGGTGCATTACCCCGACCGTCAGCGGCTTCCCGCAGACCGGGCAGAGGCCCCCGCGCCGCCGGGTCTCGTCCGGGGAGAGGCGGACCTCGCAGCTACGGTGGCCGTCCAGGTGGTACTTGCCTTCCTCGGGAAAGAACTCGAGCGTGCCTCCGTACCCCTCCCCGGTCTCCAGGGCCCGGCGAAGGGCGAAGTAGTCGAGCTCGGTATCGAACACGCACACCTCCCGCCCGAGCTTCTCGGGGGAGTGGGCGTCGGAGTTCGACACCAGCCGGAAGCGGTCGAGGGACGAGACCCGCCAGTTCATCGGCGGGTCGGAGGAGAGGCCGGTCTCGACCGCGAAGATATGGGGCGCGAGGTCCCCGTAGCAGTCGTCGATGGCGTCGAAGCCCGACTTCGAGCCGAGGGCGGCGAACCACGGGGTCCAGATGTGGGCCGGCACCAGGTACGAGCCGGGGTCGGACTCGAGAGCGATCTCCAGCAGGTGCCGGGAATCGAGCCCCAGGATGGGCCGCCCGTCGGAGTGGAGGTTGCCGATCCGGGCAAGGCTCGCCGTCACCCGCTCCATCGCCTCGAAGTCGGGGGTGTAGACGAGGTGGTGGATCTTCCGGGTCTTGTCGAACTTCTTGTAGATGGTGGAGATCTCCACCGACAGCAGGAACCGGGCGGCGGTCCCCTCGCTCCGGCAGGCGGCGGGGAGCCGCTCCTCGACGGACCGTTCGAGGTCCGGTCGCAGGCGGTAGAGGCCCGGCTCCGCGGGGACGAGCTTGTCCCGGATCTCGGCCCTCCACGCGGGGTGGGTGAAGTCGCCGGTGCCGACGACGGCGATGCCCTTCTTGCGCGCCCAGAGGGCGAGGTGCTCGAGGTCGCAGTTCCGGCTCGTCGCGCGCGAGTACTTCGAGTGGACGTGCAGGTCGGCATAGAACGTCATGCGGCGGGCCCTCCGGCGCCGGACGGCGAGGCTACTCGACGGCCGCCCGCTCGGCGGCCTCCCTGACCTTCAGGCCGTCGATCGCGTTCGGGAGCTGGGTCACGATCAGCCGGTCCGAAGCGTCGAGGCCGGGGCTGCGCAGGATCAGCCGGCGGTCGCCGTGCTCGTCGCGGGTCTCGCCGAACCGCTCCACCCGGACGCTCTTCATGCGGTCCCCGTCGCCGATCACGAACACCCGGTCCGTGCCGTAGAGCGCGTCCGGGGGGGCCGTGACCGCATCGGGGACCGGCGGAAGGTCGAGGACCAGCTCCACCGTGCGGCCGATCTGCAGCCACGAGGCGCCCTCGGTGACCCGGAACAGGCCGTCGGAGCCGCCCGACCCGGGGTCGACGAGAGCGGTGAGGCGATGCAGGAAGGCCCGGACCTCGCGGCCGTCCACCACCGCCCGCGCGTCCAGGGTGTCGCCGCGCTCCAGGGCGGCGCGCACCACCGGCAGGCGGGGCAATGGAATCTGGGCGCGGAGCTCCACCGCCCCGGTGTCGTACATGGCGAAGAGCCGGTCTCCGGGCCGCACCCGGTCGCCCGGGGAGACGTGCACCTCGGTGATCCGCCCTTCGAACGGCGGGTGCACCTGCGTGCGTTCGAGGTCGAGCATCGCCCGGGACCGCTGGGCCTGGGCCCGGGCGAGCTGCGCCTCGATCTGCTTCCGGCGGCTCTGGTGCTCGTCGACCGCCAGCTTGCGCTGCTCCACCGCGAGCAACTGGCGTTCCTCCTCGCGGCGCACCTGGTCCACGCTCGCCTTCGAGCCCACCCCGCGTTCGGCGATGTCCTTCGCGCGCGCCACTTCCTGCCGGGCCAGCTCCAGCAGCGCCTTCTCGTGCTTCAGCGCGGAGAGGTCGTTCCGGCGCCGCAGCGCCTCGTGCTCCAGATCGGCTTCGAACCCGGCGACCTCGGCGTCGTGCTGGGCGAGCACGAGCCGGATCTCCCGGTCGTCGAGGGCGATGATCCGGTCCTCCGGCTTCACCCGCTGGCCTTCGAGCGCGTCGACCGCCACCACGTCGGCCGTCACCGCCGCGGACGGATGCGTGATGCGGGGGGAGTCGACCCGGGCGAAGAGCGCGAGCCGGGGCGTCACCGTCCCCGGCGCCACCGACGTCACCGCCACCGTCCACGCGCGCTCCTCGGCCTCGAGCGGCTCGGGCTCGGGCTTGCTCTCGATCAGCGTCATCATCCCCGCGGCGCCCCCGGCGAGGATCGCCACCGGAAGCGCCACCCAGAGGACGCGCACGAACCAGCGTTTCGGGGAGCTCCTCACCGTGTCACCGATGTTCACCCGCTTGGGGTTCATGGGGTCGTCCGGCAGGAATGTATCAGGCTCCGACGGTCCATACGGGGAAGGGAGGCCGCGAGTGGACTATGATTCCACGCAACGGCCGGCAAGCCGACGCCGCGCGGGCCGCCGGTGAGCGCGCCGACCGCGCGCGAACCGGCGGCGGGCGGATCCGCCGAGGACGGACCCGCCGCGGGCGGGCGGCCGGCGCTTGTTCCCGATCCGTGAATGGCTGGCGCTTCTCCCCGATCCGCGAATGGCTGTGCCCTACGAACCTCCCGCATCCTTCGCCCCCGGCGCCTCCCGGGGGGGAACCGGGCTGATCGAGCTGTTCACGCGCCACCCGGTGGCCTGCAACCTGGTGATGGTGATCATGCTGCTCGTCGGGGCGGCGTCCCTCACCCGGCTGAACATGCAGTACTTCCCCGATTTCGAGGTCGACGTCATCACCGTGGAGGTGTATTGGAGGGGCGCCACCGCGGAGGACGTCGAGACGGCGGTCACCGGGCCGCTGGAGCGGGAGCTGCTGACCCTCGTCGGCCTGGACTCGTCGACCTCCTCCTCCCGCCTCGGCGCGTCCCGGATCTCGCTCCGTTACGAAGAAGGGACCGACATGGCGCGGGCCCTCGAGGAGGTGAAGGACCGGGTCGCGTCGATCCGCACCCTGCCGGCCACCGCGGAGACGCCGGTGGTCTCGCGCATCGTCGACTACGAACCGGTGGCCCGGCTGCTGGTCTCCGGCGGCGACCTGCCGCGCCTGCGCCCCATCGTGCGCCGGATCGAGCGCGAGCTGCTGGGCCGCGGCATCGCCCGGATCGACGTGAGCGGCCTGCCGCCGGAGGAGCTTGCCATCCAGGTCCCGTCCGCCGCGCTGCGCGACCTCGACACCTCGCTCGCCGAGATCGCCCGACGGGTGGCGGACCTGAGCCTCGACGTCCCCGCCGGCAACGTCGGCCGCGGCGGGATGTCGAAGCAGATCCGCGCCCTGGAGCAGCGGCGCCGCGAGATCGGATTCGAAGACCTGCCGCTGCCGGCAGGCGAGGACGGCCGCACCGTCACCCTGGGCGAAGTCGCGACCGTCGAGCGGCGCCCGCGCGGCTCCGCGGCCCGCACCCTGTACGAGGGCCGGCCGGCAGTGACCCTGCTCCTGCGCCGCGCGCCCGGAATGGACAACGTCGAATCGGCCCGCATCCTGCACGAATGGCTCGACGAGCAGCGCGGCCGGTGGCCGCCCGGGGTCGAGGTGTTCAGCTACGACGAATCCTGGGAGCAGATCCGCGAACGGACCCTGCTGCTGGCCGAGAACGGCGCGAGCGGCCTGGTGCTGGTGCTGGTGGTGCTGTTCGTGTTCCTCAACAGCCGGCTCGCGTTCTGGGTCGCGGCGGGGATCCCGGTCTCCCTGCTGGCCGCGCTCGCGGTGCTCTACGCGACGGGCGGCAGCATCAACCTGGTGAGCCTGCTGGGGCTCATCATGACCCTGGGCATCATCGTCGACGACGCGGTCGTGGTGGGCGAGGAGGCGCTCACCCAGTCCCAGCGCGGCGCCGGCCCGCTCGCGGCGGCGCAGACGGGCGCCCGGCGGATGCTGGCGCCGGTGCTGGCCTCCTCGCTCACCACGATCGCCGCGTTCCTCCCTCTGATGCTGGTGGGCGGCCCCCTTGGCGCCGTCCTGTTCAGCATCCCCCTCATCGTGATCTGTGTGATCCTCGCGTCCCTGGTCGAGAGCTTCCTCGTCCTGCCGGGGCATCTGTACCGCGGGTTCCGCGGGGTCTCCGGGAAGGAGCCCGGCGCGCTCCGCCGCGGGTTCGACCGCGGGTTCGAACGCTTCCGCGAGCGGGCCTTCCGGCCGCTGGCGAGGGCGCCGTCGGCCAGCCGTGGACGGTGCTGAGCTGCGCGGCCGCCGCGCTGCTGCTCTGCATCGGGCTGCTCCTCGGGGAGCGGCTCTCGTTCCGCCTGTTCCCCACCCCCGAGACCGCCATCCTCAACGCCGAGGCGCGGTTCATCTCCGGGACCCCGCCCGCCGAGGTGGAGGGCTTCGTCGCCCACCTGACGCAGACCCTGCGGGAGGCGGAAGCGGACCTCGGGGAAGCGCTCGTCGAGGTCGCGGTCGCCGAGGTCGGCGACCAGTCCGCGGACGTCACGGTGGAGCTCGTCACCCCCGACCAGCGCAACATCCGCAACCCCGAGATCCTCGCCGCCTGGCGCGAGCGCATCCGGCAGCCGCCCGGCCTCGAATCGCTGTCGCTCACGGAGCAGCGCGACGGGCCGACGGGGCCGGACCTCACCGTGAGCCTGAGCGGAGACGACGCCGGCGCCCTCAAGGCCGCCGCCCTCGAGGTCGCTTCGCTCCTGGCGGTCCCCGGGGTGAGCGGCGTCGCGGACGACCTGCCCTTCGGCCAGGAGCAGCTCGTCTACCGGCTGACCCCGAGGGCGGTCGTCCTCGGGCTGACGGTGTCGGACGTGGGCGAGCAGCTACGGGCCGCCTACGACGGACACCTCGCGCAGATCTTCCAGCACGAGGGGGAGGAGCTGGAGGTCCGCGTGGTCCTGCCCGACGAGGAGCGCCACGACCCGGCGAGCCTCGGCGCCTTCTCCGTCGCCCTGCCCGGCGGCGGCAGCCTGCCGCTCGCCTCCGCGGTCGAGATCGAGCCGAGAAGGGGCTTCGACGTCCTGCGCCACCGCAACGGGCGGCTGGCGGTGCGGGTCACCGCGCACGTGGACGCGGGGGTGACCAGCGGCTCCGAGGTGTTCGCGGACCTCATGGAGGGGCCGCTGCCGGCGGTCATGGAGCGCCACGGCGTCGAGCCGACGCTCGTGGGGAGCCGGACCCAGCAGCGAACCATGGAGGACATGGCGTTCGGTGGTGCTCGCCTTCATCTTCGCCTCGTGGGGCTGGCCGGTGGTGGTGATGTCGGTGATCCCGTTCGGGCTGATCGGCGCCGTCTTCGGCCACTGGCTGCTGGGGATCGACCTCACCATCCTGTCGCTGTTCGGGCTGTTCGGGCTGGCCGGCATCGTGGTGAACGATTCGATCGTCCTGATCGTCGCCTACAAGGAGCTGAAGCAGTCCGGGGTCCCGTGGCGCGCGGCGATCGAGGAGGCGGCCTGCCTTCGGCTTCGGGCGGTGCTGATCACCTCGCTGACCACCATCGGCGGGTTGACGCCGCTCATGTTCGAGACCTCGCTGCACGCGCAGTTCGTGATCCCGATCGCGGCGTCGATCACGTTCGGCCTGGGCGCGGCCACGTTCCTGGTGCTGCTGCTGGTTCCGGCCCTGCTGTCCCTGTACGAGTCGGTGGCCACCCGGTGGGAGAAGCCCGCGGGGCGCCTGGCGGCGGAGGTCGGCTGAGCGGGGCGGGGCCGGGCTCTTCCCTCGTTGGACTCCCGCGCCGACCCGCCCAGGAGGCCGTGCGGCCCCGACCGAACGCCGCAGGGGTCGCCGCGCGCAGCGGCCGAAGGGCCGCGCATCGCGCGCGGCATCCGGGACGTCGCCGTCAGCCGCGCCAGTGACGGGGCAGGCGCTCGTGGAGCCGCGCGAGCGTCAACGCCCTGGCGCGGGGCATCGAAGCGGTCTCCGTGCGTGGCAGACCTTCGAGCGCCGGCAACAGCCAGGGTGAGCGCGAGCCGTCCGCAAAGCGCACACGGCCTTGCTCCACCCAGGCGACGTAGCGCAGGCTGCTGGCGTTGTCCACGAAATAGGCCGTGTTCACGATGCCGGCGGCGCGTCGAGCGTTGGCGAAGGATCTGGCGAAACGCCGCTCCTGCGCCTCCGGTGCGACATCGTGGCCGCCGTACAGAACTCGACTCCGGACGCGCGCCTTGCCCGCTTCCACGGAGTCGATGCCGACGAATACGAGAATCACCCGGTACCCGGCGTCCCGCGCCGTCCGCATGCTGCGCAGCACTTCGCTGCTCGTCAGTGTGGACTCGCGGGTGAACGTGCGCCCCTCACGTATCCAGAGCCTGGCGCGGCGCAACGTCTCGCGCCCGGCGCGAACGTCTCGCCTGTCGGGGGCGCCGCCGAGGTCCCGGGCGACGTCGTCCGGGTTGAGGAACGGACCGGCGACGAACCCGAGCCGCTCAAGCTCGGCATGGGCGCTGGATTTGCCCGCTCCGTTTGGCCCGCCGAGGATGACGAGCTGCCTGGTCGGCACTGGCCGCTAACTGCGGAACTTGATGTCTTCCCACGTCAGCGGCCGGCCTTCCGGAATCGGACGGAAGTGGCCTTCGGGACCTTCCAGGAACGCCTTCCCGTCGCGCCCGACGACCAGTGCTTCGCCCCGTGCGAACTTCTCCGCCCGGAACCGCTCGCCCCATGCCTCGAGCGCAATGGCCACGGACACCGCTTCCCGCAGCGCCTCGTCGCCATCCACGTCGATGCCGTATTCGCTCAGATCGATGTTCATGGGCTGCGTATCATGGGGGAGGAGGTGGTGATCTGCAAGGCCGGCAAGCCCTGGCTGCATCCGGCGCCGGACCGGGGAGGGATGGAAGAGCGCAACCCGGGCGGGCTGGAAGGGCAGATACGGACGTCCGAGGACTTCGACGAGGAGGATGCGGAGCAGGCGGGCAGCCTCCCGATGCGCCGCCGGGACCCCTTCGACCGGTCCCTGACCGCCCAGGCCCAGGCGCCAGGGCTCGTCCTCGTCACCAGGGACGCCCGCACTCCGCCCTACGGTGTCCGCACGACGGCGGCGCAGGGCGGGCCGGACGGCGACACGTATCCATGTCCCCCGTCCCGGCCTGCCGTTTGCCCGCGAACCGATCGCCTTCCCTGGGCCTGTTGCGTCGTGCGCGAGATCAGTCGCCCGGCCAGACCTCTTCCAGAGCCTTCCTTACCCGCCTGAGTGTTTCAGGAGGCAATCCTTTGCTCTTTTTCGGCAATTTCTTGTATTCCGGGGACAACTCACCACTTTTCTCATCATTAGTCTCCGGCTTTCCTGATTCCGGATGGATGAAGAACATCTTTTCATCATACAGACGATGTATGTCCCTTGAGTAAATTCACCTTTTTTAGATCCCAAAATTTCGTTTCCATTTCATCGGGACAGCCCTCCAGATAATCCAGATCGATATCGTCGATGTATTCTATCCCTGGGCTTGCCGATTTTGTCCAGTCAACGATGATTCCCATCGTGCTCTCCTGTTTTACGGTTCGGGGTCGGTTCGAGGGGCTTTCGGGCGGATTTCATGGACGCTTGGCGTCGGGCGTCATACGGATCGCGCCGACCCGCCGGACGAGCCTTGTACGCAGCCGGAAGTCGGTTTGCGGATTCCGGCTTCGATCCGCAGGTTCTACAGCACCCGCCACCAGGGGACGGCGAGGATCCGGTCGCCCATCCACCGGGTCTCGCCGTCGCCGTGAAGCTGGTGCTCGCCTTCATTTTCGCCTCCTGGTGCTGGCCGGTGGTGGTGATGTCGGTGATCCCGTTCGGGCTGATCGGCGCCGTCTTCGGCCACTGGCTGCTGGGGATCGACCTCACCATCCTGTCGCTGTTCGGGCTGTTCGGCCCTGGGCGCGGCCACGTTCCTGGTGCCGCTGTTGGTCCCGGCCCTGCTGTCGCTGTACGAGTCGGTGGCCACCCGGTGGGAGAAGCCCGCGGGGCGCCTGGCGGCGGAGGTCGGCTGAGCGGAGCGCTCTGGTCGGGGAAGCCGTCCGTTGCTCCTGGCGCGATGCCGGCCGCCAACAATGCGCTCAAACAGGTATTGGCGCCAGCGCGATCGGCGCCTGTTTTCCGTGCAGCCGCCCGAGCGGAGGAGCCCCTTCAGTGAGCACCGGTTCAGGAACCTTGACGACGACCTCGGAGCGCCGCTTGCACGTGTGTGAAGCACCGAACGGCCGTTCAATGGGGCAGGAAGCCCGCGTCGCGGGCACTGGCCTCCGGCCGACGGGTCGGTACCGTGACCGTAACAGATGCGATTTGGTGTGGGCCGGCACTCCCTTCGCGAGGTCAGAGCCGGGCCATCACCTTGCGGGAGAACGCCTCGATGGTGTGCCGCTGGGTCTCGAGCGAGGGCAGGAGCATGACGTGGTCGAGCCCCGCCTCGTCGAGGTGGCGGATCCGCTCTGCCAGCTCGTCCGGCGCGCCCGCGAGGCAGGTGGTGCGGATGAGCTCGGGGGTCACGAACTCGGCCTCGTCGGGGTGGAGCCACGTGCAGTGGCCGGCGTGCACCCGGAGGTGGCGGCCCCGTTCGGGGGTCTCCTCGACCAGGCGGCAGTACTTCTTCCAGAAGCCGCGCATGTGCGGGGGCGGCTCGCCGCCGTTCTCCCTGATCTTCTCGTAGATGTAGTGGATCGAGGACACGACGAACGGCCCGCAGTCCCGGATCACGCGGTCGGATTCGAGGGTCTCTCCCGGCTCCAGCACGACGGCGGTGGTGAGGGAGCTGAGCCGGAAGCCGTCCGGCAGCGCCCGCCCCGCCTCCGCCGCGCCCCGGGCCGCGTGGGCGCGGGCGCGGGTCACGAAGTCGCGGTGGGGCGGGATGGAGACGACGAGCCCGTCGCCGTAGCGGCCGGCGAGCTGCTGGGTGCGGTGGTAGAAGCCCGATACGTGGATGGGGATCCGCGGCTCGATCTGCATGAACCCGAGGTCGAGCATGTCGAAGCGGATGGGCCGGGGCTCGCCGCCCGCGCCCGGAGGCGCGTAGTCCACCTCCTCGCCGTCGAGGAGCCCGCGCAGCACCCGCACGTACTCCTCGAACTCGCCGTAGCGGATGGGGCGCTGGCCCATCAGGCGCTGCGCGGTGTTGCCGGTCCCGATCCCGAGAAACACCCGCCCCGGCGCGAGGCGGTTCACGGTGGCGATGCTGTGGGCGGTGACCGGGGCGGTGCGGGTGCCCGCGACGCTGACCCCGGTCCCAAGCCGGATCGTCCGGGTCTCGCGGGCGGCGAGGGCCATCCAGGCATAGCAGTCGGACCAGATCATCTGGCTGTCCGGGACCCACAGATGGGAGTAGCCGAGGTTCTCGGCCTCGCTCGCGAGGCCGACGTCGTCGATCTTCGTGATGGCGCAGACGCCGAAGTCCATGTTCTACCGCTCCTCGCATCGATGGTGGTCCGCGGGCGGGCTCGTTCCGCCGCTGGCGGCGACCGTCCCCCCGCCATCCATCCGCCGCCCGCCCGTCCGGTATCGGCGCCGCGTTGCCGGCGGCGGGATGGGCGGCGTCCTCGATGCGGGCGAAGCTCCGCTCCCGGGCGGCGAGGTTGCCGGCCGCGTTCCGACGCGGCTATTGTGAAGCAAATTTCGTGAGGCGACCGCGAGAAGCGCAGGGCGGCCTGCCGCCGTCGCGCGTCCGCTCGCGCGGAGCCGAGGCAGGAGCGCCGGATCGGGCTCCGCGTCCGGTCCGCCTCGCCGCCCGTGCAGGCTGAGCCGTCGGGCGCGCGGTGAAGGCCGCCCAGGCGCGGTTCGCCTCGCGCCCGCGCCGACTGAGTCGGGGGAGCCGGAGAGGAGGCCCAAGTTCCGGCACGTCGCGCGTGATTGCGCAGCTCCTGGAGCGAACACCGGGGAAGGAGAGGGGACGTGAAGACCTCGAAGCAGACCGGGCCGGGCTCCCGGCTCGCCGCGACGGATGGGGCTGGGGCTGGGACCGGGGCCGGGTTGGACCTCGCGCCGAGCGGCGAGGGCGCGGGGGCCGAAGTCTCCGGGGTCGATCTCTCCGCCCCGCTGGCGGACGGCGTGTTCGCCCGCATCGACCGCGCCCTCGCCCACCACGGGGTGCTCGTCTTCCGGGGGCAGCGCCTCGCCCCCGAGCGGCAGCTCGCCTTCTGCGAGCGGTTCGGCCCGGTCGAGGTCAATGCGTTCGACCAGTACGCCCTTCCCGGACATCCCGGCGTGCTGGTGGTGTCCAACATCCGGGAGAACGGACGCAACATCGGGTACGCCGACGCGGGCAGCCACTGGCACACGGACATGTCCTATACCGCGACCCCGCCCCGCTGCACCGCCCTGCACGCGGTCGAGGTCCCGAGCGACGGGGGCCGCAACCTCGGGGATACGCTGTTCGCGAACGCGCGCGCGGCCTGGGAGGCGCTGGACGAGGCGGACCGGCGGCGCCTCGAGAGGCTTCGCGCCGTGCACCGGTTCAGCGCGAAAGAGCGCGGGGTCAAGCGGCCCGTCCGGCTGACCCCCGAGCAGATCGCCCGCCATCCGGACGTGGTCCACCCCGTCGCCCGCACCCACCCCGTGAGCGGGGCCAAGGCCCTCTACGTGCGCGAAGGGGAGTGCGTGGGGATCAAAGGGATGCCGGATGCGGAGGCCGCGGCGCTCATCAAACGACTCTCCGACCACATCGTCCGGCCGGAGTTCCGCTACCGGCACCGCTGGCAGGTGGGCGACCTCGTCATCTGGGACAACTGCGTGGTGCAGCACGTCGCGCTACGCGACTACGAGTGGCCGCAGCGCCGCCTCATGCACCGGGTGACCGCGGGAGGCTCCGTCCCGTTCTGAACCGCGCCGCCGGCCCCGACCCCGCGGGACGGGCGCGCCCGCCCGGTCCGTCCGGTGAGCCGCTGGCCTTGCGGTACGATCCCGCGGACAGCCCCCGCTTCCTGCCCTGGAGAATCCCATCCATGACCACTCCCATCGACGCTCACCAGGTCCTCATGACCGGCGAGAACTCCTTCATCCGCCTGAGCCACGACGGCGGGAAGACGATGTCCGACCGCACCAGCCACTGGCGGGTGCTGTGGTGCCCGGCGGGCGCCGGCCACGCCCTCTTCATGCAGGGCGAGCTGACGGACGGGGAGGTCCGCATCTACAGCGACGACATTTCGGTGGCGCGCTGGCTGCAACGCACGATCGAGACGCTCCTGCACCCGCCGTTCGCCGACGAGGAGGTGGCGGTGCTCCCCGCGGTGTTCACCCGCGAAGGCGACCCGCGCGCCGCCACCGTGGAGACCATCGAGTCGGACGAGGACATCGTCCGGATGACCTGGTACGACTGCATCGAGCCGTTCATCCTGAACGCTCCGCCCGGTACGGCGGGCCGCCCGCTGGGGGTGCTCTCCACCTTCATCCCGGCCGGCGGCGCCCAGCTCGCCCTCAACGACCAGGTCGCGGCCGGGTCGATCTGGCGCGAGAAGCGCGGCGACCATCAGTCCTCGAGCGCGGTGCTCGCCTGGTCGGAGTCGTGGCTGAAGCCGCGCGGCTGAACCATTGAAGCCGGGTTCCGAGGCAGGCGGGCCGGCGGCTTGCCGCCGGCCCGTGAGCAGCGGGCATCTCGCCGGCAGGCGCCCGGAACCGCGGCCCCCGACCCCGCCGTGAGGAGGCGAAACGAACGCAGAAGCCACCCGCACCCGACCGGGGAAGATCTTTTCCGGGCTCCCGGTGCTGTTGACGGTGATTGCGTGTTGGGGCTGCCTCCGTCGGCTGCGACCGGCGACGTCGCCGTGAACCAACGCGATGGATTCAGGGTGATCGATGCCGCGGCGGCCTGGCATTACCAGAAGGAGGTCAACCGCATGGTGGTCGACTCCGCCTGCCATTTCGATCCGGAGGTCGAGAAATCCTTGCGGTGCGCCTGGGCCTCGAGTACGGCGGCGCGAACCTCTACGCTTCGGCGAACGCTTCGGGGCGATGAGCCGGTCCAGCCCCAAACGCCGGGTCATGGCCAGCCCCGCTTCGATATGGCCATGGGGGAGGGAGCGTTCAATGGGTTGCCCTCGATCCGGACCCCAAGCTCCGGGGGAGCTTCGGGCTATCGTCCGTCCGCATATCCCACCGTCCTGCTTGCGGTCCGCCGCTCCGATCGCGGCGCCGATCCGTCTTCCTTTCCAGGCCGGGTTCGACAGGGCGAATGCGCTGGCGAGGCTGCGCCCCAGGGGTGCGTGGGCCGGGGGATACGAAGAATTTACGAGCCTCGATCAGGGCGCGGTGAAGAACGCGGCGCCCGGCGTGTAGAGGGTCGGGACCGCCAGTGCGCGGTCCAGGTACTCGTTGCGCATCTCGCAGGAGGTCTCCGCGACGAGGGCGCAGCCGTGGCAGGCGGCGCCGTGCAGCCAGCGCTCCTCCATGTTGTGGCCGGGGACGTGCTCCGCGCACACCGGGTCGCTCGAGCAGAGCGCGGCGCTGCGAAGCGCGTGCCGCAAGTGGTCCTCGATGCGCCGCGCCTCCTGCACCAGGCCGCCCAGCGTCCCTTCGGCGTCCGGGCTCGCGGTGTAGAGCAGCAGGGCGTAACGCCCCTCGCGGGGGTCCACGAAGATCCGCTCCCGGAGGGAGGCGGCGGGGTAGCCGCAGCGCATGGAGAGCGACCCGATGAGCAGATGGGACAGGGTGTGGAGCAGCACGTAGGGGCCGCCCGGAAAGGGGCGCTCGCTCCCGCGCCGGGCGGCCCAGGCTTCGTGGCCGGCGACGAGCGCGTCCAGCCGCTGCTTCACCGGCGCGCGGCGGAGCCAGCCGGCCACCGCGTCGCCCCGGAGCCGGACCAGGATGCCTTCGCCGCGGTTCTCCACCGCCGGGAACCATGTCGGCTGGCGACCGCTGGCGCGGTCGCTTGGCGATTCCGCTACGCGGAATCGCGGGTGCCACGACCGGCGCCATGCGAATTCCGGCAGGGAGCGGGCTCGACCTCCCCGTCGTACTCGCCGTCCACGTTCGGCATGACCGGCTCGAGGCGCGTGAACCCGGCGAGCGCCAGCACCTCCCGCAGCCGGTGGACCTGGATGACGGATTCGACGCCATCGAGCCGCGCGGATTGGCGGCGGGCGACCGCTGGCGCGGTCGCATGATTTACGCATGCAGCAGTTTATGCAACAATCGGGACAATCGCGATGCCCGTTCAGAAACGCCGTGACACGACGTAATCCTTGGGGTTAACCAACTGCAGTTTCCAGCCGGACAACGGAATGTCCATCGCGTTTGCCTGAAAAATGATACCTGCTGCCAGATTGCTCAACTCCCCGTCAGATGCGTTGACCATACATAGTATAGTCTTGGATTGGCTCTTCGCTCCGCAGAGCATTTTTCCTCCGCCTGCCGTGTTCATTGCGTTTGCAAACCGCTCCGCAGGCGTTTGCGCCATAGCAGGCACGGACAGCAATGACGCCAGAAGGGCCGCGAAAGATGGATTAGTGATTTTCATGTATTCAGTCTCCCGTTGAAAGAACCCGTCTAGGGTTCGGTTCCCCGTCTACCGGTCCGCATTTTCTTCGCCAACTCGCCGATAGCGATTTTCAGTTGCACTATGGCAGCAACGATTTATCCATCCCTGCCTCATTCATCGGCGATCCCGCGAAGCCCGATAGGAAAACTAGCAGGTTCTTTCTGCTGTCGTCAAGCCCTCGGAAAGCGCGTGAGGTCCACCGCCTCGTGCATCCGTCGGGACTTGCCACACTCGCAACGCACGATCTGTTCCCCGCCCGCAGCGATGGCCGGAGGCACCCGCGATTCCGCGCAGCGGAATCGCCAAGCGACCGCGCCAGCGGTCGCCGTCCGGCCCGTGGACGAAGCGATGCCAGTCGACGTCGTCGATATGGCCCTTCGAGCAGGCGCGGACGAAGCGGGTCGCGACCACCGGCTTCCTGTCGTAGCGGCCGTTGGTGAGGGCGGTGCGCGGCACCATGCGCCGCGAGCGCCTGCCGGGCCTCGCGCCGGAGCCGGCTCCCGCGCCCGAACCGGACTTCGCGCCCGCACCGGCTCCCGCACCGTCGTCGGGCTCCTGCACCACGAACCACTCGGGGAACCGCCACGCGCCGATCCCCTGCTGCCGGTCCTGCCAGCCCTCCGGCTCCGGCGGCGGGGCATAGAGCCGCGGCGCGGGAACGCCGGTCATGGACGCGAGCTTGGCCGCGAGGCGCGGCTCGTCGATCCTCTCCAGGTTCGCCTCGCCGCCCCAGGTGTCGAGCCCGCCGACGATGGCGGAGTCGTTGGGCAGGTCGATGAGCGCGCCCGGCCCGAAGGTGGTGATCACCTGGCTGCGGCGTAGCTGCCCATGTCCCTTCCCGTTCACGCGCCGCCGCTCCCGCCGCCTGCGGCCCCGCCGCCTGCGCCGCCCCCGCCCAGCCGGCTCGGGAGGTCGCCGAGAAAGAGGTTCACCTGCGGCTCCACGTCGCGAAGCGACCGGTTGGCGCGGAACTTCCGGTGGTGGGGGGACTCGAAGTCCGTGTCCAGCATCTCCCGAAGCAGGGGCTGGCGCCCGCCGGTCGAGGCTTCGTGCCGCTGGTACTGCATCGGCACCCCGTCACGGCGGTAGTCCTCGCAGATCGCGCGCCAGGAATCGAAGAGGTCGGCGACGCGGCCCCGGACGCTGCGCAGCCGTTCGGCGCGCTCCGTGTCGTCCCCGAAGGGCTGCTCGCGGAGCCGCGCCTCGAATGCGTCGAGCAAGCGCGCTTCGAGCGCCGCGCGTTCCGCCTCGATGCTCTCCGCCCCCTCGGGCGGGGTCATCGCCGGCCGGGCGTGCCGGGCCAGCGCCACCAGCGCCCCCGCGAAGCCCCGGTCCAGGGCGCGGGCCGCAAACGGGGTCACGCTCGACACCTCGACCGAGCGGTAGAACGTCTCGTGGTAGTGCCGGAAACGCTCGTAGTGGGAGCGGTCCCGGGGCTTGTGGACGTTGTAGAGGGTCACCACCAGTCCGGGGCGGCGATCGTCGCGGCCCACCCGGCTGGTGGCCTGGATGTACTCCGAGTGGGTCTTCGGCTGGCCGTAGACCAGCATCAGCCCGAGGCGCCGGATGTCCAGGCCCACCGAGATCATGTTGGTGGCGATCGCGCAGTCCACCCGCTGCGCACGGTCGTGGAAGGTGCGGTCGAGGCGCGTGCGCGCCTCCGCCACCTTGCCGGTACCGACCCGCGAGGTCAGCTCGACCACGTCGGAAAAGCTCGTGCGGTCCCGGAACAGGCCCTCGGCCACGCTCTCGCCGAGCCGCCGACGGTCGCCGTAACGCTTCAGGGTGTTCTGCACCTCCTCCTCGAGGATCCGGCGCGCGCCCCCGAGCTCGCGCAAGCTGTTGAAGTAGCCGAGCACGGTCATGTAGGGGTCGGCCGGATTGTCCCGGTTGCGGGCGCGGCCCGCGTCGCGCCAGGCCCGCTCGGCCGCGCCCATGAGGGCGAGCAGCACCCGGCGCATCGCCTCCTTCGGGTTGCGGCCCTGGGCGGCGACGCCCAAGTACCGGCGCGCGCTCCTCTCGGAGGCGGGCATGGCGCGGGCGAAGTACGAGTCCCGGCGCTCCGGCCCCGGCGGCGGGAATACGTGGGTGGCGGGGCGCGCGAAGAGCGCCTGGATCTGCTCCCGGGCGTGGCGGACGGTGGCGGTCGAGGCGACGATCTTCGGCTTCACCCGCCGTCCGCCGCCCTTCCCGGCGATGCCGGTCTCCCTGTCGCCTTCCCCATTGCCATCCCCGCTGCCGTCCCCACTGCCATCCCCGCCGCTCTCCCCGTTGCCTTCCCCGCCGACCTCCCGCACGCACAGCGATTCGATCACCGTCTCGTAGAGGCCGGCCATGGTGCCGAGGGGGCCGGAGATCAGGTGCAGTTCGTCCTGGACGACGAGGTCGGGGGGCGGCAGCGGGCGCGCGAGGCGGCGGGCGCCCCGGCGGGGCTCCGCGGCCCCGTAGAACCCGTGCGCGTCGTAGCGTTCGGCCCCGCCGAGAAGCGCGCCGGACTCCCCCACCCACGGCAGGGAGGCGAACTTGTCCACGGTGGCGATCAGGAACGCGGGCAGGCGCCGGTAGAGCGGCTCGTCCACCGCGACGACGGGCAGCGGACGGTCGCCGGAGAACTCGCACTGCCAGTCGGCGCAGGCGATGCGGAGATCGGTCGGCTTGTCCGAATTCGGCAGCAGGGCGAAGGAGTCCGGGGTGAAGTCCTCGCCGCACCACGGGCAGCCTTCCAGCGGGATGGGCATCGGCTTGCCGCGCGGGTTGTTCTTGTACTGGTTGACCTTGGCGCGGGCGGAGTCCGAACGCCCGTCCCCCTTCGCGCCGAGGTGGTTGGGCGTGCCCGCCTTGCCGACCCAGAGGCCGATCTCGAACGGCCACTCGCCGAGCCGGCCGGCGCCTTGTCCCCGGCCGGCGGCGTCCTCCTCCTCGCGGCGGCGCTCCAGCTCGAGCGCGCAGACGAGTCCGGCCGCGCGCCCGAGCTGATCGAGGGTCAGCAGGCGGAGGGTGTAGCGCATGACGACGCTCACCCCCGCGCCCGCGCGGCCCGCGTCGCCGGGATTGCGGAGCCGGCGGAGGACCATGGTGAACGCGGCGAGGCCGAGGTACGCCTCGGTCTTGCCGCCGCCGGTGGGGAAGAAGAGGAGGTCCACGATCTCGCGCTCGGGATCGGCGGGGTTCGCGATGCCGGGGAGGTTCAGGAGGAGGAAGGCGAGCTGGAAGGCCCGCCAGCGCGGGGCGGCGGTGGCGGGGCTGTCGGGGCTGTCGGGGCTGCCGAGGCTGCTTGGGCCGTCGAGGCTGTCGGGGCCGCCTTCACGGGAGAGTCGGCGCGACGGCCCGCCCCCGGGTCCGTCCGGCTCGGGCGGGGCGCCGGATCCGTCTGCGCGGGCGGGGCGGGCGCCTTCACGGGCGAGGCGGCGCGAGAGGGCGGCGGCCACCGCGCGGTTCGCGGTCCGGAAGGCGTCGAGCGCGTCCGCATCGCCGACGAGCGCCCGGATGCCGCGCTCCATCCGGTCCGCGGCGATTCCGGCGAGGCCGAGGAGCCGTTCGGCCGTCTCCCGGCGTTCGTCCGCCGCCAGAGCATCGAGACCCGCACGCTGCGCCTCGATCCACGATCGGTAGCCCGTCACCAGCGGCGACAACGCGGTTTCCGCCGCGGCGCCGTCCGCGAGGGCGCCGAGCGCCTGCATGTCGAGCACCACCCCCGGCGGGTCGAAGGTCTCGGTCTTCTCGACCTCGGCGGCGGGGGTCCAGGTGGTGCGGAGCGCCCGGCAGGCGCCGTCCGCCAGATCCCAGTCCGCGGACACCCCGTGGCCGGCGGCGTACTCCGGGATCCCGGCGTAGTGCAGGTCGGCGATCCGCTCGTCCCAATCGTCGCCGGAGACCTCGCGGGGGTCGGGGCGGGGGACGAAGGGGGTCGCGCCCCGCACTTCGATCTCGGCCTGGAAGGCGAACGTCTCGTCCCGCTCGCGGTCCGGCGCCGCCATGCGGTCGTTCACCAGGAACACGGAGACGGAGCGGGTTCCGGGCGCGACCCGGCCCGCGAAGCTCGCGCTGTCCAGCGGGCGCGCGACCGTGTGGAGGATCAGCCCGCCGGAATTCGGGACGGGGGAGCGGTGCGGGTGGTGGTCGGGAGCCGGAGCGGGGGAGTGGCGGGGCTCGCCGGCCAGAGCGCCGGGGCGGGGCGGCGGCGATGGTTGGTCTTGGCCGGAAAGGTTCGGAACAGGGCGGCGGCCCGATGCGCCGACCGTTGCCGGCAGGGTCACCCGGACCGCTTCGGCGCGCGGGGTGCGCTGCCACCAGCTCCGCGCCTGGCTCCGGCTGGCCTCGTCCGTGCCGGGCGCCGCCTTCGCCTCCTCGTCCGCCGGGCCTTCGCCGGGGGCGCCCCCTCCGCCGTCCTCGCCGCGGGTCCTCGTCCCCTCGCCGCGGACCTCCTCCCCGGCGGGCGCCTCCCTGCCGACACCCTCTCCACTCTCCCCGGCCGTCCGCTGCCGCTGCCGGTCACGCCCCGCTTCCGTCTCGCCGTCTTCGCCATCCGGCGCGGCGCCGTCGCGGTCCGGGTCGCCGCTCTCGCCGCCCTCCGCCTCGACCCGGCGGTAGTCGCCCCACCGAACCAGGACCTCCAGCGTCTCGACCGCCTCGCCCACGAGGAAGCTCAACCCCATCGACGAGGGGAAGAACCCCTTCTTCGCGGCCCGGCGGTCTTCGGTGGAGTCGTCCCCGAGCCCGGCCCTTTCCGCGACCTCGGGCTCGTCGTCCACGTCCGCGTCCCCGCGCTGCCCGAGCGGAGCGCCCCGAGGGACCAGGAACCCGGTGAGATACCAGTTGCACGGCCGCACCCAGCCCGGCAACCGCTCGTCCGCGAGCCGATGGCCGGCCCACGGCCCGACCAGATCGAGCCGGAGCGCGCAGGCGATCTCCTCGCGAACCGCCGCGGATTCCACAGGACGGGTCATGTCACTTCTTCAAGACGCAGCGCATTCCTGATTTCGAGCTCGTGCAGGTCGTTCACGATGACCGCTTCGCCCCGTGCGGCGAGAAACCGGACCGCGGTATCGCTGGATTCTTCGCGCACGTAGAGCTTCACCAGTACGCCCGAGTCGTAGTAGAGGCTCACCGTTCGCCGCGCCCGTCGGCGATGGTTTGCGCGGCGGTGGTCCCGCCGGCAGGGGTCGGATAAACCGCCTGCAAGCGCTTCTCCGCGTGGCTCCAGTCGGACCGCGGCGCGGCGGCGGACGACAACGGGACGATCCGCGCAACGGGCCGGCCTCGACGGCGCACCTCGACCACTTCCCCTCCCTCCACGGCGGCAAGCACGGCAGCGAGGTGGCGCCGGATGTGACGGACGTTGAACGACTTCATGTTGGACAACCTGCCCGACGTGGCCAGCCGATGTCAATGCGCCCGGCCGCTCCGTCGAACGGGCTTCACCCCGCCACACAGGCCGAGGCCGTAGCCCGCGCGGAAGCCGTTCGGGATGTTCACCTGGCCATCGTAGGGGGTTGGAAGACGCCCAGGGATTCGAGGTCGCGGCGGACGCCTTCGGGGCCGTCGTCCAGACGGGATGATCGTTGTCGGACAGTAGCCTATGCTCCGGCAGGCGCGTATCGCCCAAGGGGGACTTCCGATGGCCGGACTCGAACGCCAAGTGCGCCTCTTCCGCAACGGCCGGAACCAGGCGTTGCGCATCCCCAGGGAATTCGAGCTCGAGGGGAGCGAGGCGATCCTGCGAAAGGAGGGCGACCGCCTGATCGTGGAGCCGGTTCGCAAAGGGCGGCTGCTCGCGTTGCTCGGCACGCTCGAACCTCTGAGCGAGCCGTTCCCGGACGTGGACGAAGACCTGACGCGGCCCGACGACATGGTGCTCTGAAGGCCGCGTCCAGCAATGATCCGCGCTCCAGATCGACCAGCACGGAGGTGTCGGAGATCAGTACCCTCATGGCGCATCGGCGTCTGCACTCAAGCAGGCCCGCTCTCCGGCGGCTCCTGCATCCGCCGCTCCAGCTCTCGAACCGGGATGGCCAGCAGCTCGGCCGCCTTCGGCTCGGAGACCGCGCCCTCGGCCAGGGCGCGGAGGCACAACCGCTCGAATCGCCGGGGTTTCTCTCCCTCGGAAACCGCGAGCGGCTCCTGATAGGGAGGGTCGCGCCAGCCTCGGCGCTTGAACTCGTTGAACAGCCGCCGGAACAGGGGCTGGCTGAATATCCCGAGGTCCTTGCAGCGGTAGGTGAGCGCCTGCACGCTCACCCCGAATAGCTGCTTCAGCTCGAAGAGCTCGCCCCATCCGACCGACGTGCGGCGTCTCCCGACTTCGGCCCACAACGCCGCGGCCGGCATCAGAAACGCGCTGGCGAAGCGGTGCGCCGCCTTCTCCTCGTTCACCTTCGCTTCGGTGACGGACAGCACCAGGTGGCCAAGCTCGTGCGCCAAGGTGAAGCGCTGCCGCTCTCCCCAGTGTCCGGCGTTCACGACGATGACGGGCAGGGTGTTTCCCGATGCCTGGCGTACCCGCGCGGTCAAGCCGTCGATGCTGTCGGCGAGCTCGATGGACAGCACCTTCACCCCCCGTCCCTCCAGGAGCTCCACCAGATCGGGGATCGACTTGCTCCCCAGGCTCCAGTAGTGCCGCAGCGCATCGGCCCCGCGCTCCGCCTCCACGAGGCTGCCGACGACTGGCCAGGGAGCGCCGGGAGGCTTGTCCCACTCGACGCTCGGCAGATCGAGCAGCTTCTCGACCATGAGGTAGCGCTCCAGCATGTGCAGCACGCGGGCCTGGACCTGGGCTTCCTCCCGTTTGCTGGTGATCGCCTTCTTCCTGAAGTCCGCCCCCACCAGGGTCAGCTCCTCCTGATCGCCGGCCAGGTAGTCCACCGAGACGCCGAGCGCGTCGGCCAGCGCGATCAGCACCCCGGAGCTGGGCATCGACTCGCCTCGCTCGTACTTGCCGATCGCCTGCGCCGTGACCCGGTTTCCAATCTCCTCCTTCAGCCCCCTGAGCGACAACCCGGCGGCGGAGCGGGAAAGCTTCAGTCTCGCTCCGATCATCTGCCATCCTCCGCTTGACGGTGGGTTCACAATCATGCATCATGACACGAGTTCTGTAAACCATGAAGGTCTCGTCTCGACCGAGGCTCCACCTTACCAGACCCAGCCGGCGCCGCCCCGAGGGCGGGCAGGCGTCCCACGGCGGGAGGACAGGCAGATGAACACCATCACCACCCAGCAAGGCTCGCCGCTCGCCGAGTCCCTTGACGCCCTTCTGGCGGACATCGCCATCCGCATCCAGCTCAGCCCGACCAACCATCGGGATGCGGTCGCCCGCTACGAGGCGATCGGCGAGTGGATCGAGCGCGATGGAAGCCCGTTGGCCGGCACCGTGGAGCTCTTCTACCCTCAAGGCTCCATGGCGACCGGCGCGGCCATCGCCTCCAGGGTGACGAACGACGAGTTCGATCTCGACGTGGTGGCGGAGCTCGATCTGCCGTCCAGGGCCACACCACGGGAAGTTCTGGACCTTTTGTTTCTGGCCATCAACGGCCAACCGGGGTCCAGATACCACGGGAAGGTACGACGGCGAACCCGTTGTGTCACGGTCGAATACGCCGACAACATGCACATCGACGTAACTCCGGCGCTACGGCGTCCGGGGACGCCGGAACGGGAGAGCCTGATCTTCCACCACCGTGCGGAAGCGCCCGCGGAGCCGGGCTCCCGATGCGTCGCCAACCCGTACGGGTTCGCCAAGTGGTTCAGGCGGGCGACTCCTCCCGACCACCGGTTCGCCGAGGCGTTCATGGCCCGGACGGTTGCATACGAACAGGCGTTGCTTGTGGAGGCAGCGGAGAGCGAACCCGTTCCACCCCTGGAACCTGTGTTCCAAAAATCGCTGGCCGTCATAGCGCTCCAACTGCTGAAGCGTTGGCGCAACGTGCAATACGCGGATCGAACCGGCCGTAGACCGCCCTCGATCATGATCGCGAGATTGGTTGCAGAAAATGCCAATCAGACGAACAGCTTGTCCCAGGAACTGCTCCATCAGGCGAGGACCATGTTGCTCGTGTTCGAGCAATCGCAGCACAACGGCACTCTCGTTCATCTGACGAACCCCGTGTGCGCTCAGGATATCCTCACCGATCGTTGGCCCGGCTCTCTCTCGAACCAGGCCACGTTCATCGACGATTTCCGATTTCTCGTGGCAAGGGTCGAGCGCTTGGCGGCCGGATGCGATCTCGCAGAGATGAAGAGGATCATGGTGGAACTGTTCGGAGAATCGCCGACCGCAGACGCATTCCGGGAATTCAACCAACGCCTCGGGAACGACGTGCGTAACGGAGGCAGCCGACATCAGCCCGGTGGGGGGAGGATCGTGCTTCCCACCGCAGGGGCCGGAGCGCTATCCCCGTCGGTAGCACGTTCTACGCCGCGACACACCTTCTACGGTGGCGACAAGTGGTGGGAGTGATGGGTCTGACGATCAGGAAGCAGATTGAATTCATGCGGCGAGACCGGCCTTCCTTCCGGACGCTTCGCCGCTTGAAGAACGACTCAGTCCGGGAAGGTCAACTTCGGCCCCTGTGCCAAGTTTATACCGTCCAGATAGCCTTCAGCCGCCAGCGAAGAGAGGGCCGCTGCCGCTTTCCGCCGCTTGTAACCGTCATCAACCCCCTGTTGCGGCAACGTGTCGAGGCTCCGGAGGAGCCCATCCCTCACCATTACCCGAACCCGGGCTGTCCTGTGCTTCCCTTTCTCTGTCTCCACTATCCGCCAAACAGCGAGTGGAACCCCAAGCGCAGGATATCCGATACCA
Organism: Gammaproteobacteria bacterium; assembly: GCA_965243335.1. Classification (GTDB taxonomy): domain Bacteria; phylum Pseudomonadota; class Gammaproteobacteria; order HK1; family HK1; genus JAJDXW01. The sequence goes on along the minus strand of OZ251545.1, from coordinate 5,020,693 downwards.
TCGTTCCGTGGACGATCGACTGGCTTGCCTGCTATGAAGGCTGGCTGGCGACGGGGGAGTGGACGGGTGGGGGAGTACATCCGGGTAGGGCGTCCTGAATGCTCGACAACAACCCGATGCCCTCAAGACGATCGGCCGGCGCGCTCGAACATGCGCGTATTCCACAGCCTTGGCCCGAAGATCGAACCTTTCGGATCCTGTCCATCGACGGTGGCGGCATACGCGGCGTCTTCCCGGCATCGTTCCTTGGAGAGTTGGAGAATCGGTACCTTGGGGGCCGCTCGGCGGCCGATTACTTCGATCTCATTGCCGGGACTTCGACCGGCGGTATCATCGCATTGGGCCTCGCCGCCGGCCTCGGTGCGGCCGAGATACGTGATCTATATGTCAAGCGAGGACATGAGATATTTCCACCGCATCAGGGGGGATTCATGGGTTCAGTTCGCAGCGGACTTCAGAATTTGCACCAATATTTCAGATACCGCTACGATCGCGATGCGCTCACGCAAATGCTCTCCGATATTTTTGGTGATCGAAAATTCGGAACCGCACGAGTACGGCTATGTATTCCATCAGCCGATGGGCGGCATGGAGAAGCATACATATTCAAGACGCCCCATCACCCGGACTTCACGAGAGACGCCCAAGAAGGCATGACGAAAGTAGCCGTAGCTACTGCGGCCGCGCCAACATTCTTCCGACCGCTCGAAGACGGTGGCTATACATTTCTCGATGGCGGGATATTCGCCAATGATCCGATCATGGTTGCTCTGGTCGACGCGCTATCCAGTTTTTCGGTGCGTCGCGAGAGTATTCGTATCCTGAGTCTCGGCTGTAGCGCCGAGCGGTATGTAGTGGACATGAAGAAGATGAGGGGCGGCAAGTTGGCGTGGCGACACATCATCGAGACCGCAATCCAGCTACAATCCTTCAACGCGCAAGGTCAGGCCAAGCTTCTGATCGGGGCGGATCGCATCGTTCGGATCGAACCGCCGGTGTTCGATAAACCTGTAGAACTGGATGATTGGAGGCGGGCCGTTGACGAACTGGCGCCCGCGGCCATGAAGACTCTGGACGCAACAGGGGAGAAGGTTTCGGATATGTTTCTATCCGAACCGGCGGACGCTTTCGGGGCCGTCGTCGAGATGGCGGGGCGGAGTTGCCCCGCCAGCCTCCTTTCTGACTTTGCAGGGTCGAGCGACGGCGTCAGGAAAGCCTCGAAGCCCTGATGGCGTACTGCCAGGGATAGATTGCGCGGCCGTCACGATCCTGCCGCTTGACCACGATCTCCGCCGAGAGCCGATCATCGATCCCGTTCAGGAGCTCGTCCTGACGCTGCACGATGACCCCTCTTTTCTCGAAGTCCCGCTCCCAGAGAAGTTCTTCCATGCATTCCTGGACGGCGGCACGTTCCGCCAACACCCTGGAATGATTATGGAGCCAGCGAAGGAAGGAGACGGGGAGTGAAGAGCGCCTCCACAGGGCGCCATATCGCTGCACGTAATCCAGCGCCGTTTCTGGTTGCGAATAGCTGCTGCCGTGCCATATGGCAAGAGGCTGGGGACTGAGGTAGCCAAGCAGGAATTTCGCGATGTACCCATTGGTTGCAAAGCCGCGTCGGAGACTGGTGGCGGCAGGAATCCATTCCTTGCGGTTCAGGTGCAATAGCGCCAACTCATAGCAGTAGGGTGGAAAATACTCCGCTTCCTTTTCGAGAATCGAACGGGCCTGATCGACCTCACCAAGGCGCAGATATTCCGAACCGATCAGAAAACGGACGCCCTGATTGTCGTTGGGGTTCCATTTCAACATCTTTTCCATCAGCCGTACCGCGTTCCGACGTTGTCTCAATTGGAGATAGCAGAGAACGGCGCCACGCATGGCTCGCAAAAATGGCCTGTTTTCGTGCGATAACCATTCGACACGTCCATCGAAATTTTCGGGCATCACACTTTCTCCGATGGAAACTCCTCGAAGACATGCATCCAGCGCCTTCCTGGATTTTCCCTGATCAAGCAGAGCAAAGCCGATATGTGCATGACCATCGATGAAATCAGGATTCCGATCGATCAACTTCATGAGATTGGACATATAATCCTTATCGCTCAATTTTCCGTCATCATACAGATCGAGCATATTGTCGAATTTTTTAATAATGGCGTCGCAATCGGACAAATAGAAGATCCCGAGTTCACCGTCAACCGCAAATTGAATTGCCATGTTCTGCTCCATTCTTCCGGGCAAGCCAGTCCGGGCCGATCATACCCCGCTTCGCTGGCCTGCCGCCAACGAAGCCCATGCCGCCGGGGCCGCGCCGCATCGAAGCGAACGGGCCTCCCGCCGCCGTCGTCCGCTCATCGCGCGGGCTTCACCCCGCCGCGCAGGCCAAGGCCGTAGCCCACGCGGAAGACGTTGGGGATGTTCACCTGGCCGTCGTAGAGGGGTTGGAAGACGCCCAGCGATTCGAGATCGCGGCGGACGCCTTGGGGGCCGTCGTCGAGATGGAGGGGAGGCAGCGCCGGTTCGTTCTCCTCGATCGTCTCGGCCAAGCGGTCGAAGACGCGCCCGCTCCGCCAGCGTTCCGCGATCTCGCCGAATTCGCAGGGCACGTACATCCCCGCGAGCGGGCGCATGACCGCGCGCATCCACGGGTAGTCCTCCTCCAGCTCCCCGACCCGCATCTTCGAGGCCGCGAACACGCCTCGCCGGATGCCTTCGGGATGCAGGGCGGTCGGATGCTCCGGGTGTCGAGCCGCGGTCTCCTCGGCGGCGATCCGCAACGCCGCGAGGAACGAGCGGGGGCCGACCCTCCTCTCCGCGTCCGCCAGACGGTCCCGGATCCAGAAATACGGAAGCCCGTAGGCCGGGGTCGGTCCCACCCGCCGCCCGGCGATCCCGTGAAACTTCTCCTCCTGGCGCTCCTCGTCGACGACCAGCGGGCGGCGGGGAACGAGATGTACGCTTCGCTGGCCATCCACGACGACCGAGGGCCAGGGCCGGTCGCCGTCCGCGAGGAATCGCCGGAAGACCTCGCCGCTCTCTCCGTTCACCAGGTGATGCCATAGCAGGCCGTAAAGCTCATGGCGCGGCCAGCTCAGGCTGATCTTCGTGGCGAGCATGTTCGAGGCGCCCGGGAAGTCGGCGATCCCGGTGTCGTCGTCAGCCTGATCGGAGCGCAGAAAGACCTTCACCCGGAGCCTCTGGTACGAGCGCATATCGATCGCGGTTTGCAGCAGGCCGCGAACCGCCCGGGACGCTTCCTTCCAGTCGTCGGCGCAATGGTCCAGCCCGTCGAAGACGATCAGGAAGGCGGCTCCTTTCCGGTCGAATTCGGCGTCGCGTTCCTGAAACAGGCGGTCGATCTCCTCCGGGTGTTCGGCGACGTACTTCGTCCGCGTCCCCCACGAATCCTGCTGCCGGAGGGGGTGCGGCGGATGCTCGTCCTCGTCCGGCGCGAGATGCCGCGCCTGGATCGTCCGCCAGACGATCCTGGGCTCGAAGCCGTCGTCCATCAGCGCCCGCAGGGTGTCCTTGCCCGGATAGTCGTCCGGCGCCGGCTTGGCGCCGAACCCGGCCCGCACCTCGGTGTGCTCGTTCAGCGGCGGGCGTTCCTCGGCCTCCCCGATCAGCCGCCGCACGCCGCCATCCTGAAGCGCGCTCCACCAGAAGGTCTTGCCGGAGCCGCGCATTCCGGTGACGAGCAGGCGGTCCGGCTCCATCGCCTTGACATGGGAGCGGGGCAGATACACGTGGTCGGGGGCCGGGGTCTCGCCGTGGCCCGCGCCTTCCGGAAGCTTGGCGAGCGCGGCGCGCGCCTCCCGAACGTCGATTGCGCCTCCAGCCATTACGCTGCCCCTTCGTCGCCGCCCACGGCCATGAGTCTACCGAAACGCTCCAGGAACCGGGCATAGGCTTGCTCCACGGTGCTCTGCTCCAGGCGGCGCAACGAGGTCCCGGCCGCAAGGCCGCGCGTCCAGTGGACAACGAGCGGGGCGTGGGACCCCTGTTCATCGTCCAGGCCGAACGAAAATCCCTCCCCGGAATCGGCGGCGGAAACCCCATCGTCGTACAGATGCTCCCGGAACAGGCGCCATGCCTTGCCCCGGAACCCTTGCAGGTATCGTTCCGTGTCGAGCTCGGGGGTCAGGGCGGACACGATCGACAGGCGCTCCCTGATCTTCGGCGCCAAGCCATGCCCTCGCCAGTGGCGGAAGAGGATCCCGTAATCGGTCCAGGTGCTCTCCGAATCGGCGGCGAACAGGAGGACGTGGGCATCGAGATCGGTGACCGCCGCCGCCGCGATGTCGTGCAGCCCGCTGCGGCTTTCCAGCAGTACGATCGTCGGATCGTGCTTCCCTTCGAGCCGTGACAGGAGGTCGCCGAGCCGCTTGGCCCAAGGCCGGCCGGAAGCGCCCATGTAGACCCGGCCCAGCTTGGCGAGATACTCGCCGGGCTCGCGGCCGTGGGCCGGCGCCACCCGCACGGCGCCTTCGAGCTCCTCCGGCCAGGACGGCTCGGCGGTCATCCGTTCGAGCACCTGATCGCCCTGCCCGACCAGGTCCTCCACGAACCAGTCGGTGACCCCGAACTCGGGCTGCGTCTGCGCGTCGAGCATCGCCGAAGACAACCCCGGGGACTCCAGATCCAGATCGACGACCAGCACCCGTTCGCCGCTCCGAGCCAGATGCCGTGCGAGCACGGCGGCGGTGGTGCTGCGCCCGACCCCGCCCTTGACCGAGAAGAGGGTGAAGCGGCGCGGGCTTCCGTTCGGACGCGGCGGGTCCGACGGGCTCACCGTCCACCAGTCGCCCCCCGTCATCAGGCGATCGACCCAGTACACCCTGGATTCGAGCTTCAGCGCCTGATCCCGGATCGTCTTCAGGCGGTCGGCGTTCACGAAGAGAATGGTTTGTTCCGTGGGGTAGCCGTGCGCACCCAACACTTCGTGTATGCGGCTTGCGAGACGTTGCAGCGCATTTCTACAGGGTTCGTTCGCTCGCAGATCATCCGATGCGGCGATACGGACCTTTCCGAACAAATCTCGTATCAGATAGAGACTGTCAACACCCGGCGGCATCGTTCCCGAAGCCCCGAGCACGTCCGCGATTCGAAATCGCGCGGTATCGAATGAAATGAATTTTTCGTTCATGGCGGGTTGTCCTCGACTGCGACCTCGACCATTGCCAGAATCTTCCGAGCGGCCTCTCGATGCCGTATTGTACCTGCCTCGTTGAAGTGAGCGCGATTTGCGTAACGGTCATGGTGGGACCATTCTTCGAACGGCGCACCATACGGAAGCATATCCAGATACCGTGCTCCGCTCTTCTCTTCAGCGAAGCTCACGAATTCCGGCCACAGCTCCTGCACGTGCTTTCGGTGCGCCGGCGTCTCGGGCCTTCCGATTTCGTCGATAGCCATGCCTAATATCCGCATTACTGCCTTCAAACCGCACTCTGCACTGAATCCGTACAATTGATCAGCGTTCGCCCAGCGCTCATGGCCATAGAGCAGCTCCGCATCCTCCCAATGGCGACGATGCGCGTCAGTGAAATCGGTATCGAGCGGCATCGTTCCTCCTGCCTCCTTCAGTCGTCCGCGCCGATCCTACCCGAACCTGCCCGCGAAGTCACGCTTCGGTTCGCGCGGAGTCGAGGACTTCTTCGCCTCCCGTATCCCGTACCCTGCCCGATGCTGTCCAGGCTTTCGTAACGCCCCTCGGTGATTCGCGCGAATGCGAACCACGCTCTACGTCCCGGCAGCAACCTGTCTGGATGCGATTCATAGACGTTGCACGAAGAGAGACCAAAGGTAGGAAGCTGCATCCTGTGGATCCATCTCATTGGTATCAATCCCCGTCGCATGGCGCATTGCACCCATAAGGGCTTGCCATTTAAGCCGTGTACCTATTTCACCCGGAACCAGGCTAAGGCTTTCGTTCATGGAACCGCGATTGCTTACACCGCTTTCGGAGTAACCGATACTCCCCCATCCCATCACGTTCTGAATGAAAACCCCACAGAAGGAAAGCCGCCGACCATCCATATAGATGCCCGCCTCGAAAGCGTCTTCGGAAAGCCTGCGCAAGCGGGCTTCACAGCGCGGGTTGGCCGCCTTGATGTTTTCCAAAGAAGCCTCGAAATAGTGAAGAATGGTGGAAAAGGTGGACTGAGTGAAATCGTCCTGTTCAAGATCGGACGCATGGCCGGTATCGGAAAAAACAACAGGTTTGGCGCCAGAAGATTGGACCCAGGTTTCAGGGGGCGCCTCTCGTTCAGAGGAAATCGAGCGATTGTGATCAAGAGCCTCCTGACGTGAATGTACTGCATCACGGACGGCAGCGGTTACCTCTGTCCAGACGTCATCGGGATCGCCGTTGCGGGCATAGTCTTGAACGGTCTGGCCTTTGGTAGGGATGCCTTGAAGTCTTCCCAAAGCGCTGCCTTCCCAAGCGCACCTCCTGAGAATGACTGGAATCACAGCCGCCTTCCCACGTTCGTGACGGGAGATTGCCTTCGGAATTTCGATTCGCTGGACGTAGTCGGTCGCGAGCAAATCGGCGCTCACACAGAATATGACGACATCCGCCGCCGCCAATTCAGAACGAATCCTGGCATCCCATTCTTCGCCGGGAACAATCTGACGATCGTACCAGGTCTCAATAAGGCCCTGATACTCAAGTCCCCTGAGATGGACCATGAGGCGGTCTACATCCGAGGAATCAGCCTTCGAATACGCTACGAAACCTTTTCTCACGGGGTAATCCTCCTCTCTCGGTTAGATGAAGGCTATCGTGAGGACGATGGCGGCGGCCAGTGCGCCGTAGAAGACGGACAAGGTTCGGGAGAACGTCGCGCTCGACCAAGTTCGTGGCCGGCCTGTCCTGAACGGGCCGGCATCCATCGAGAAGTTGATTTGGTCTTCCTCCAAGGTTCGCACGTGGTCGTAGAGGGCTCGGTACAGGCGTTCCTGCCACAGGAAGTAGCCGTCGAGCCCCCAGAAGGCGATCACGGGGATCAGGGCGACAGCGATGAATTCGATCCGGCCTTCCCACGCCAGCAGGATGAACAGGGCAGCGACCAGGACCACGCACCACCCCTTCATCCGGAACGAGTCGGATGCGAGGCGGTTGATCACGCCTTGGATGAATTCCAGATGCTTGATTTTTCTGTCTATTTCCATCGGCGCGTCCTCTGCGGCCGGCGTGTCGTCCTCCCGTCTGCCGTGGCCGACCGGGGGTCAGGTTCGTGCGAGGGATTATGCTCCAAAGGTGAGCTTGTTTCAGCCGTCGGATGGACCCCGGGACGGCCTGGGTTCAGCTACCGTCGAGGGGCGGAGGATCCCGGAGCGGTGTCGGCGCCACGACCTTGAGGCCGGGGCGCGGGGCTACGGCCCGGTTCCCCGGGCCGACACCGGCTGACCGGCTTCTCCTCCCCAAGCCCTCCCGGTCCGGTCCGGCGGGCCAGGAGCTGGGTCGTGCGCGCCGCCCGGACGGGCGCGTTTTGCCCTTGCACGAGAGCCTGCTGATGCGGGGTCCTCCGGCCCTCTCTCCGGGGGCGACGCGCCCCGCCGCACGGCCTCCATTCGGTGCGGCCGGACCGCGCCCGCTCGCGTCACAACCCATTGCCGCGGGGTGGCTATCGACGTCCGCTGTTCCACCGCCATCCCGCGGTGGGTAGCGTCTGTAGCCTTGGCGCCGCCAAAGAGGCCCCGGGGCCAGGGTGGATCGGATGTTTGACTTCCGAACATGTTGGTGGTAGATGTTCTGATATCGAACAAGGAGACCCCTGCCCGTGCCGACCCTCGTCCCGATCACCTCCTGGCCAAGCACCGTCGCTTTCGGTGGAAGGCAGACCCGGGAGGTCCGCGAGCGCCTGAGCAGCGCGCTCCGCGACTGGTGGGACCGCGAGCGCGCAGATTGGGACGCGCAGGTCGAAGGCTCCGGCACCGAGGCAGCCTCCGAGGCAGCCGGCTCGGACCTGTGGGACTCCATGCCCATGATCGACTCCAAGGAGGTCGCCCGCACTTCCTCGGTCTTCGAGGAGCACCTGGGGCGCCCTCTGGATGTCCGGCTGATTCGCCCCGGTGGGTATGACAGCATCAAGAACATGATCCGCCATCTCGTTCCCGCGATGATGGATGCCCCCCAGGCCCGAGGCGGGATCCGGGCCGTTGAACAGGAGGCCAGCTCATGACCGAAGATCGCATCGCCCGCGAGACCCTCAGCACGCGGCTCAAGGAGGCGCGGGAGTACCGAGGCTTCTCTCAGGGGGAGGTCGCCCGGTACCTGGGTGTGCCTCGCACCGCGATCTCCCTCATCGAGAGCGGATCACGGCGGGTCGACGCTTTGGAGCTTCGCCGTCTCGCCAAGCTCTATCAGACCACCATGGCGGCCCTTACCGGGGAGGATCAAGAGACTACGGAGCCCGAATCGGTCCGCCTGGTAGCGCGGGCGACCGCCGATCTTTCGACCACCGATCGCGATGAGGTATTGCGTTTCGTCCGTTTCCTGCAATCGAGGAAGTCAGATGAACAGGCGTAGCGAGATCCTGCGAGCAATCAGCGAAGCGGACAGAGTGCTCGCCAGCCTTCCGACCGGCAATCGGACAAGCTTCGACGTCATCGGCGCCGTCACCGAGCGGAACATTCCGCTCCTGTTTCGGCCGCTGGAGAATCTTTTGGGTACGGTCGTAGCCATCGGCCAGGTCTCTGGAATCATGGTGACCACCAAACGAGACCTTCACGTACAACGCTTCACGCTGGCCCATGAGCTGGGCCACCTGTTGCTTGGGCACCAATTGAGTCTGGATCGAGAGATCGAGGTCGCGGGACGCAATGCCCGGGGTTCACGACCGATCGAGGAGATGGCGGCGGATACTTTCGCTTCGGAGCTGCTCGGCCCGAAGGAACTCGTCCTGAAGTCAGCACGGCGCCACGGGTGGACCAAACAAAAGCTCCATCAACCCGACAACATCTACCAACTCTCTCTTCGCCTGGGCATCAGCTACCAGGCCGCTTGTTGGGCTCTCGTTACCGCCGATATCCTCGCCCCTCCACTGGCCCGCAAACTTCAGACCGAACGCGTCAAGGATCGGAAGAACGCCTTGGCTCCAGGGGGATTGGCCACGAATCCCTGGACTTACCCCGATCTGGTGGACGGTTGAAGGCTTTCGCCGGTGCGGTGATGGGCGAGAGCCGGTAAGGGTAGATTGTGCTCGATCCCGGGGTCTGGGGGTCTGCACCGAGGGTGGTTTGGGACCCCGTCTCGCGCGCTCGCGGCGCGCTCGAAGTCGTTGGGGCTGAGATAGCCCAGGGCGGAGTGCCGCCGATGGGGGTTGTACCAGCCTTCGATGAAGTCGAACAGGGCCATCTTCGCTTCGGCTCGGGTGCGCAACGACCGCCGGTCGATGAGTTCGCATTCGAGCGTGGCGAAGAAGCTCTCGGCCATGGCGTTGTCGTAGCAGTCGCCCGCGGAGCCGGTCGAGGGACGCACCCCCATCTCCCGACAGCGGTGGCCGAACGCGAGCGAGGTGTACTGCGTGCCCTGGTCGGAGTGATGGATCACGGCCGTGGGGCGGCGCTGCGTGGCGGCCATGTTCAGCGCATCGAGGACCAGCTCGGTGCGAAGATGGTCCGCCATCGCCCATCCCACGATGCGGCGGCTGAACACGTCGAGCACCACGGCCAGGAACACGAACCCCGCCCAGGTCGGCACGTAGGTGATGTCGGCCACCCAGAGCCGGTCGGGGGCTTGGGCCTGGAAGCATCGCTGGACCAGGTCCGGCGCTGCCCGCCGGCCCGGAGCGGGGCGTGTCGTGCGCGTGCCCCGGCGCCGGCTCACCCCCGCCAACCCCTGTTCACGCATCAGCCGTGCAACGCGCTTGCGGCCCACCGCACGGCCCCGAGCTGCGAGTTCGGCATGAACCCGAGGCGCGCCATAGGTCCCTCGTGAACGCTCGTGGGCCGCCCGGACCTCGCCGCGTAACCGGTCGTCGTCCCGGGCGCGACGCGAGCGCCCCCGCCCCCGCCACGCATAGTACCCGCTGGGGGAGACACCCAGCACCCGGCACATCGTGGCCACCTGATGTTCGGCTCGGTTCGCTCTCACGAGCTCGAAGACCTCCCGGGCACCGTCCCGGTCTCCCGAGCGAACCAAGCCGCGGCTTTTTTCAGGATCTCCCGCTCTTCACGAAGCTGGCGATTCTCCCGCCGCAGCCGACGCAACTCCTCACGCTCGGCGCTCGTCAGACCGTCCTCGCGACGACCCTCGTCGCGGTCCGACTGACGCACCCAGTTGCGGATCGCCTGCGCCGAGCACTCGAACTCCCGAGCCAGCTCCCCGGGCGTGCGGCCCGCCCGAACCAGCTCCACCATCTGGCGCCGGTACTCCGGCGCGTAGGCGACGCGTCTTTCTGCCATCTGGACACCTCCTCTGCACAATGTTCAGGTGTCCACCAAACCGGGGCAACTTCACCCTGGGCGAACGTGTGGGCATTGACCAGCGAGGACACCGGAACGTTTCTCGAGGCCGGACCTGATGACCTCTTTGCAGTCCATGTGCAGGATCATGCTTCGGCAGGTTATCTCTGGCAGCTAGTCGAAACCGGAGCCAGTGCCGAGATCGTGGACGAGCGCCCCACCGATCCCAACCATGCTTATGGGGAACACTCCTCCCGGGTAGTGTACGTCCGGTTCGGTACGCCCGGCAAACATCGGCTCGCCTTCGAACACGTCAGGCCCTGGAGCGGATCCACTCTGGATCACATTGAAATCGATATCGACGGTTACGGGAAAGAGCATAGCGGGTTCGCGAGACGATCCAGGCTTGAGGCGTTGGTGCGCGCGGCATGAGCATCACCATCCTCCTCGACCACCGGTCGGCACTCGGATCGATCCGCGATCAGGGTGCGAGGCAGACTTGTTTATCGCTGGCGTCGACAACGGCCCATGAACACGCACGCAATTCCGGAGCGCCCCTCTCCCCGGAATATCTGCACTACTTCGCATCCAAAGGCAGTTCATCCGGCGGCATGTCCTTTCCGGACGTTATCCGCGCACTTGAGAACCCTGGACAACCTTCGGAAGCGGATTGCCCATACCATCCCGATGGGCCGCCCCCGGATGGCTACCCCCGAAAGGTGTAACCCTGTAAAGCTGAAAAATCCAAATCCGAACAATCAGTTGAACCTTGCCCGGCCCGGAGAGCTTCGGTTTGAACGATGGATCGAATACATGAGCCTTCATCCGTGTCCGTTGACGACGTGTGCATTCAGGGCTCTGTTCAAGGCCCTGAATAGTCTACTTCCTGGCGCCAGATAGGCGTAGAACTGGGGCGGATGAAACGATCTCACCTTCCGCCGTATTCCATCCAGCGTTATAGGATCAGCCAGCTTCGTGACCGACGACAGAACTAAAGCGGACACGCAATTTCTGCCTCCCACATAGGAATCGAATCGATCCTTGTCGATGCAAATTCTTTTTCCAAAACGACTCCATATTACCGATGGTTTGTCATGCACGACTGATTCGACGTCTGCCACTGCTACTATATGGCTCGCAGGATGAGTCACATAAATCCAGACCTTCGTCCCCGGATCCACCCTGACAACTCTGTTCCGAAGCTCAACCGTTTTGTCCCCGGAGAGAACAAGCTCTCCGTATGTCGGCTTGAGAGAAATGATCGCCTGACTCATCGGGCCTTCTCCGTGAACGCCTGATCGACGATTTGGCACAGAGAGTCATGAGACAACTTCTGTATCGTGACCAGATTGGCCCCGCCAATACATCCCATCTGCTTGAGTTCCCTGTAGCTGATGCTTCGAGGGAACAAAATGAGATTATCGAACGTGAATACGGAAACTTCACCCTTGGCGTTGCCCTTTTGGTGTATCTCCTTCTCCGTCAGTACCCCCTGTCTGCACAAGTTCAACACTGCCTGAGTTTTCGTCAGCGTATCCGAAAACGTCGTCCTCGCGGTCGCCACCGCTTCCATTCTCGTCCGGCTAACGTAGAATATGATAATCGTACCCCGTGATGGCAGGCTTCCCTTCGGGACCCCGGAAAAATAGGCCCTTTCCAACCGAAAAGCGGCTTCCTTAGTCGGCAGGAGTGATCCCTGGAGTTGGGTGGGAGGAAGGAGCTCATCTGCATATCGCCCTTCAATCGGTACCATCACGGCATCACGACCTGGGCAAACCACTATTCCGGGAGATATCAAGGTCTCAAAATCAAAGAGAGAAATCGTCTTCTGTAGAAGAGATTCCTTGCTGTTCAATACGAACCCGGTATTCTTCAGCTCCTCATATCCAGGCATCCTGTCGGGAAGCTCGATGTTCGTTTTTTCGGAGAAGTCACGCTTGAACCCGGACCAGTTGTCCCCGGTGACCACTCCCTTGAACGATATCTTGCTCAACACACTGTAGTTGTCTCCTTCCTGCCTGTTTTGCAAGGAGAAGCCTCTCTTGAGGGCAATCTGACGAGTCCTTATCTGTCTCCGTCCAGTTTTGAGATCGAAACGTGATAGCTTTCCCTCGTCTCCGAGATTCATGGAATATTCAAGAGTATAATCGATCGCTCTGTCTGAATTCTGATGATCCTCGTTGACGTACAGATTCACGGTGGCTTCTCTTCCAGCACTCGGCCTTGCCGACCAGGAGCTGGTTCCAATAATACTCGCCTCAGATCGCATCACCATTCCGAGTGGTCGGATTTGTATTGCTCCAGGCGAGAAAAACAGAGCTATATCACTTGAATCAAGTCCTGTATCATGGAGAAACCTTTCGACCTCCGATCGGTCTTCGTCATCGATAGCCGAAACACTGATCTCGCTTTTTCCGGCGGTTCCCCTCATTGACGAAAGTTCGACATTCGTATCTTCGAGCGACTCGAGGAGATCGATTGGTGATACAGTTCTGAGCCCGAATCGAGTATGAAGCTCCGTAGCGCGCCGGAGAATGTTGGAATCTCGGGTAACGAAACCATATGCTCTATGGTGAATGCACGATGCCAGATGAATCAGGTCCGATTCATCGTTGGCCAAACGTTTTCCCGTTTTTGGCGTACCCTGTAAAAGGATGTTCCTCAATTTCTCGATTAGTGAATTCAAGCTTTCCGGTTTCGGACTTGGTAGCGTGGGCAAACTTCTTCTTGCGAGCTCAAGGATGGGATCGTCGTTCCGATTCCATGAACGTCTTTCCAGCTCTCTGATGAATTCCGAAGTAACGGAGAGGCGTATTTTAGTTTTCAGGGCCGACGAAATTATGCGGGCGGCTTCACCATAGTCGCGATTCTTCACGACATCGAAAAATACGTTCAGATCGATCACATATGACGGAGTTTCCAGGAGCGGCCTGATGGGTTGCTCAAGAAACGGGGATGGTTTAGCTGATGAATCTCGGCTCCGGCCGGTATGGAGGAGTGACGGAACGTCCAGTTCGAACATGTAAACGTTTATCGTTCTTCCGGGTGTTCGCGCCGGAACCTGACGTACGATTTGAAAGCCCGATTTCCGCCAGAAGCGGTTGGCCTTCAATTCTGATGCTACCCTGGCCGAAATAGTCTGGTAGTCGTGCTCTTCACCGTATTCCTTCAGCGACTCGATCAGCTTTTGTGCTGTTCCGGACGAGCGATGGTCGGGATGGGTACAGATCTGAAATACCCTTAACTGAGGGTATGTGCCGCCGAAGAGAAGATACCCCTGAAAACCTTCGGTGATCCCGTCGAGGGCAACCCATAGACTTTCTTTCATGGCTGCCTCGGTATAGGCGCTTTTTGGCAGGAATCCGAGTGCGGTTCCATTCTCGTCTGCCAAGCTGCGGACTTGGTCAATGTAGTTCATGACCTGTCCGGAATCCTTGATGATGTGTTCAGCCATTGGATAAATCCCGGAGAGACTTCGGTTCGGTGGTTGCGGGGTGGTGACGGCCTGCCTCGGTAGCTTGCCGCCGTGGGTGACCTGGGAGCTGTTTGGCGCGGTCGGCGGCGCCGGCGCGGGCTTCGTCGGCGGCGCGGGTGGCGTTGAGGGCGAGGAGGCGGGCGAGTACCTCATCGCGGACGGGGTCGGGCCAGCGGTAGCGGTAGGGCTTCTTCTTGCGGCCCCAGGCAGCTTCGTCGATCTCGTGGTCGAGGAGGAAGTCGCAGTCGGTGGGGACGTCGTTCCAGCCGTAGGCGTCGAGGACGGCGCGGTCCATGGCGGCGTGCAGGGCACGGAGCTGGGCGATGTCGGGGTCGTTCTCGTCGCGGTCGTGGAAGCGGTTGTAGGTCCGGGTCATGCCCTCGTTGTTCCGGATCATCAGGTCGACGCGGAACTCGTAGTATGTCTTGCCGGCGGCTTCGAGGGCGGGGTGGGCCTCCCAGCACTCGGGGAAGGGGAAGGTCTCGAAGCAGTCGGAGGGGGTGTAGCGGAGTCGGTCTTCCAGGGACGAACCGAAGAAACGTGCCCAGATTTCGTGGGGGCGGGACTGGAGGGCGCAGAAGGCGGCGTGGGTGTCGAATGGGAAAACGATCACCGAGTCTGCGTAAACCACTTCTGCGGGGAGGAAGGTGAGCGCCGCTTGCTGGCCGACGCGGGAGATCGCCAACACCCGTTCCAGTCTCGCGGTGGAGGAATACAGATCCTTGGCGAGCGAGCCGTACTGCCACCAGAACGTTGCGCGTTTTCGTCCGATGGCGTTCCTGGTCAGGTGGGCGCGCTCCGGCTTCACCCGCTCCTCCACGATTGCCAGCAGGTCCGGCCAGTCCGCCGCCACGGGCTCCGGGTAGTCGTGCGGCACGATCGGCTGCCGTCGCAGCTCCCGCCTTCGCTCCTCGTCCGCATCCGCCCATGACTCCCCGACGGCCTCCCGGCGCAACGGCCAGTCGCGGAAGTTGATGACGTAGCGGTGGTGGGCATGGGTCGGGCTGGTGTTCACTTCCTCGCCGCCGATGTAGGGGAAGATCGCCTCCTGATTGTGCGGATTGTCCTCAATGAGCCGCCGCATCTCGGCCAGCGGTGAGGCGACGCCCTTCTTGTCGGTGTCGTCGAAGGTGAAGCCCATGCCGAGGACGTAGCTTCCCACGAAGCTCTTTCCGGCGTTCGCGGCCAACCGGGCCGGGTCGGCGTGGCCGCCCTGGTGGAACAGGAAGGCGGTGATGGTGTCGACGTTCGCGCCGTCAAGCACCTTGTTCCCGGTGTACCCGCCTCCCGGCTGCGTCCGGTGTGCAGGAAGGTCGGCATCGTCAAGCATCCTTTTCCTGGTATATCCGTCTTCCGGTCGAGCCCGGTGCGTGGGGTGGCCGGGGGCGGCGTCGGCGTCATCGTCCGCTCCGCCGGGGTCGGGCGGCTCGCTTCCGGCCTCCCCGGAACCGCTTGCCTTGGCGACGTGCAGGACGCTCACCACCACCGCCGCCTCGCGCGGCCACTTGACCCGCCGGGTGGCGCGGTAGATCTCGCCGCCGTGCTCGCAGATCCAGCGAAGACCGCTCGACCGGGTGTCGCCCTGGGCGATGGTGTTGGTGGCGATGAGGCCGAGGGCGCCGCCCTCCCGCAGCAGGCCGAAGGCGCGCCGGTAGAAGTGCGCCACGAGGTCCGCGTTGCCGTGGCTCCCCTCGTGCAGGGTCTTGAGCCAGTCCGGGTAGTGGGCGACGTTGCCGGCCGCCAGGGCGTTCTTCCCCGCGAACGGCGGGTTCCTGACGAACGCATCGAAGCCGGGGTTCTCGCGGTCGAAGACCTCCGGGAACTCGATCTCCCAATGGAAGGGGGCGAGCGGCGGGGCGCCGTCCCGCAATTCTTCGATCCAGCTTCGGTATCGGTGCTGCTCGCCGCGCACGACCGCATCGGCGATCTGCCGGCGCAGGGCCTCGCGCTGCTTCGGCTTCGCCTCCGCGAAGAACGCGGCGAGGGCCAGGTCGCCGAAGTGCCGCGCCTCCCCGGTCTCGTCGTCCGCGTCGCGCCAGAGATCGTGCAGCTCCCGATCGGAGACCTCCTCCCCCGCCTCCCGGATGCGCCGGCGCAGGGCCGCCGCCTTCGCCACGTGCTCGCGCACCCGCATGGCCTCGAAGCCCGCCTGCAGGGGCCGGGTGTCCGGGAGCCAGTGGAACGCCTCGATCTGCCGGCGCGTGAGGCCCACCAGCGAATCCCCGTGGCGGAAGGCGTGGTCCACGAAGGTCAGCGGGTGGTCGCGCGCGAGGGTGCTCAGCCACAGGGAGACCTTGGCGAGGTCCACGGCGGTCGGGTTCCGGTCGATGCCGTAGAGGCAGCGTTGGGCGACGAGGCGGCGGGCGTGGATCACCTCGTCCTCGTCGGGCGGGATGGCCGGCATCTCGCCGTGCGCGCCCCACGCCTCGATGAGAGTGTCGGCGAGCTGGCGGCAGGCCTCGACCAGGAACGCGCCGGAGCCCATCGCCGGGTCGCAGACCTTGAGGTCGAGGATCTGCGCCGGGGTCGGCGGCGCCCGGTTGTGGCCGTCGCCGCGCAGCCGCTCGAGGACGGGCGCGAGGGCATGGCGGACGATGGGCTCGGTCAGCGCACGGGGGGTGTAGTGGGAGCCGGAGCGCCGCCGCTCCTCGTTCGGTTGCAGCACCAGCGCGCCGGGCGGCACGAGGTCCGGGGCCGCGTCCTTGTCCAGCACCCGGTCCAGGGCCGCGTGCAGGTCGTCCACCGTCCGCGCGGCCCGGAGCCCCTTCGCGACCGCGTCCGTCACGTTCCGGTCCGCGCGCGCCTGAAGCCATCGCGCGCGGGCGCCCGCCGGCTCCGCCAGCAGAGCTTCGAGGTCGATGGTGCTCGGCGCGCCGAGCTTCTTTGCGGGCTTGACGGCGACCGAAGGGCCGGTCGCGACCTCCATGCGGAAGCCCATGATGGTCTCGTACACGGAGCCGATCTGCTCCACGTCGAGGGTGCGGTAGGAGATGCGCTCGCCGTCGAGCACGAACAGCTTCTCCAGCACCCGGTGGACGGCGCCGTCGGAGACGAGCGGGGGCCGCACCCGCTCGGTCGTCTGCCGGGCGCCCGCGACGGCGCGGCGGCCTTCGAGGAAGGGGAAGCGGTCCGGGTCGAACAGCGCGCCGAGGCGCTCCGGCAGGTGGAGCGCGCCGCCGGTGCGCCAGGCCGGCGCGCCGTCGTGGACGAGGCGGAACAGCACGAGGAGCTGCGCCCAGGCGCCGAAGCGCTGGTCCATGGTGTCGGGGTGGAGGGCGGCGTCTTCGCGCAAGCGCCGGTAGAGGCCGGCGAGCGAGTAGTGGCGGGCGAAGGTCTCGTCCTCCGGCAGCACGCCACGCTCCTCGGTGTAGAGCAGGAAGACGAGCCGCAGGATGACGGCGAGGAGGGCGCGGTAGACGTCGTCGCGGTCCCCGCCGGGGGAGAGCGGCTCGCGCAGCAGCGCGCCGCGGGAAGTGTCGTGGGCGGCCTGGAGCCCGCGCAGCAGCTCGTAGAGCGCGTGCATCACCTGCTCCGAAAGGCGCTCGCTCACCTCGTTCTGGTAGTTGCGGCTGTCCGCCAGCAGAGCGGCGAGCCGCTGGCCGCGCGGCAGTGCGAGGAGCCGTTGCTCGGAGAGGAGCAGGCGAAGGGCGGAGCACAGGGGCCGCCCCGCGGGGCGGCTCATGTCCGCAACGCGGAAGTCCATCCAGCCGGAGCTTTCGCCGCGCGGGGCGGAGACGAGGCGGAGCGCGGCGCCGTTGAAGAGCAGGCCGGCGGACACCCCGACGCCCCGGAGCAGCCGTTCGATGCGGCCGTGGGGCGAGGCTTCGAGGCGCGGCTTCGCGGCAGGACCTGAGCCGCCGCCGGTGACCGCCGGCGCGTCGAAGTCCTGGCCTGGGGCGAGCACCTGCACCAGAAGCTGCCACGGCGTCTGGTCGCCCTGCGGGTCGCGCTCGCGGACGGCGAAGCGGGGGCGCAGGGTCTCGCCGTAGTCCGGGAGTGGAAGCTCCAGCTCGGGCGGGATCGGGGCTTCCTCCGTGCCCGCGTACCCGCGGGGCGAGAAGCCCCAGCCGAGGACGGCGGCGGCGAACTCGCGGAAGTCCGGGAGGCAGGGCTCCGGGCCGCGCGCCGGGTCGAGCGCGCGCTCGCGGACGCAGGCGGTGAGCAGGCCCTGCCCTTCCGCGTCCCGGCGGTTCAGGATCGCGCCCGCCTTGACCAGCGCGGGGGCCGACACCACGAGGCCGTTCGGCTGGATGAAGCCGAGCCATTCGAGGTGGGCGCGGGTGTCGGGGGCGGGGGCGGGCATCGGTCAATCCCGCGGCGCGCCGCCGCAGAGGTTCTCCGCCTGAAGCAGCTCTTCGTGTTCGCCGGTGAAACGCCCGCCATCCTGGGTCGTGTATACCCTTCCTTCCGGCTCCCGGACGATCCCGGCGTTCAGAAAATCGTTCTTCATACCTCGAAGGTCACGTTGGCGTTGAGAATCGCGCACATCAGTAGTCTATCGTCCTTTTCAATTCGTCCTTGAAAAATCGCCGGTATCCCTCCGGCGTGTCGAGCACCGCGCCCTCGTCGTCGATGCGGATGGGATGAATGGAGACCTCCTGATCTTCGCGCTCGAAGTACAGGATCGATACGTCCTCCGATTTCAGATCGGTCCGCTTGTCCCGGACATCGAGCAGGATCCGATCCAGGAGGTAGTCGCTGTGGGTTTCGATGATGAGCTGGCGGCCCGCCGAAGCCGTTTCGCAGAACAGGCTGCCGAGGGCGGCCTGGGCGCTCGGATGCAGGTGCAGATCGGGTTGCTGCAAGAGAAACAAGGACGGCCCGTCCGCACGAAAGAGGGCCGCCAGGGTCGGCAGCACCTGGCTGATCCCGAACCCCACGTCCGCCAGGTTCCGCTTGGGTCCCTTCCTTCCGTTCTTGCCGAACTTGCGCACCTGGAGCTGGAACGGCCCTCCCTCGAACCTGGTGAGCTGCTTTACCGAGAAGTCGTCGAACAGCCCCGACTCGCGGCCGAACGCATCCAGCTTCGTCTTGAGGGCCGCCCATGCAGCCTTGTCCCGGAATTCGAGGCTCGCGAAACGCGATGGTACGTCGGCGCCCCAAGGGTCCGAACCTACCTTCGTGGGGTCGTAGGTTCTGCGGGGGGGGGGGGGGGGGGGGTGTATCGGGGCACCGGCGAAGGGCGGCTCCTGCGGCGGGACGCGGGTGAACAGCGTCCAAAGGGCCGAGAACGCGGCAAGGTCCTCCGGGTTCGGCTGCCGCTCGGAGGTCTCCGAGGACGCCTCGAGCTCGTCGAGCAGGCCTCCCGGACCGCCGTTCGCCGCGGCGCGGTGAAGGCGGGGGAAGAGTGCGGCCGCCCAGGATGCCGCGAACGGCGGGGACTCACCGATGGCCGGATGTGACCACGAGCCGCACGGAGACTCGAAGACCATCCGGTAGGACTCGCCCTTCGCGCGGCGATGCTCCACCGACACCGCCCCGTGACGCCACGCGATCGTGGCGGGCGCGGGCGCGGCGTCGCGAGATTCGAAGGTCACGTCGAAGTCGAGCAGACGATCCCCCGGCGCCCGTTCCCTGAACCCGAGTGAGAAGGTGTCCGCATCGTTCGCGCGCCCGCCCCGGCGGTGCACGATCTCCGGGAACGCTCCAAGGTCATGCGGGGGCGTGTGAAAGTCCGGCTCGCCGCTCCCGTGGGCGGCGTCCCATACCGCCTGCGCCGCGGCGAGGAACGAGGTCTTGCCCGCGCTGTTCTCCCCGACGAGCAGGGTGAGCGGCGCCAGGGGCACGGCCTGCCGCTCGCGGAAGCAGCGGAAGTCCCGTAGCGTGATCTCCCGAAGCTGCCGGTGTTTCCTGTTCATCCCCGTCACCTGCCGCGAGCCGTGCTACGAGATCGTAGAGGGTAAGCCATGACCCGGCGGCTTGGCCGGAACCAGGGGACGGGCGGCGGCGAGCATGAAGGATCGGCGCCCTTCGTGGGATCGGTGCGTCCTGGGAACGCTTGTGTCCCGCCCGCAGGTGCGAACCGGAGGTCCGCCGCCAAAGGCCCGCCATACTGCAAAGCGGGCGGGACGCCCGCGTTCCCAGGACGGGCCGATCCCGGGATACGCTGCTCCCGAGACGTATGGATTCCCGCTTTCGCGGGAATGACGGGGAATGACGGCTTCGAGGTGGCGGGAACGACCCGGGCGGGCGGGACACAAGCGTTCCCAGGAGGTCGTGCCGGTCGGGACCTCCGGCCTGCGGGCACACGGGGTCGGGATCGCGTGATCGGGAGCCGGACGGCGGGCGATTCTTCGTCGCCTTGCCGAAGGCTTCACGGACAGGGGGCCGGACTGCCGGCGGCGCCCGATCATCCGCGTCACCCCGTGTCCGGCCAGAGGTAGACCAGCCCGATCGGCTCCACGCGCCTGGCCCGCACCTCGTAGAACCCCCGGATGCGGGCCGGCTCCGTGTCGAGGTCGCGGTCGAACTGGGTGAGGCGCGCGCGCCACGAGGCGACGTCGGCCTGGCGCTGGCGCCTCTCTTCCTCGCTGAACTCGATGGCGAGCTGAACCCCATCGCCCTCGTGCTTGCGGAGCTCCGCCTCCACCCGCCGGCGCTGGCCTTCCAGGATCTCGCGAAGCTGGCGTTCCTCCCGCTCCCCGCGCTCGCGTAGCTGGTCCGCGGCGCGTTCGGCGGCGGCCTCGGCGCGCGCTTCGAGCTGCGGCAGCAGGTCTTCGACGTCCCGGGCGGCGCTCTCGAGCAGTCGGCGGTGGATCGTCTCGCCGGGGGCGCGGGCGTCCTGCAACGCGGCCTCCAGCCGCTCCAGCGTTCTCGCCTCGGCTTCCTCCGCATACGCCCTGAGCGGCTCGGTGCGGCGCGACGGCTCGATCCAGCGGGCGGCGGCCGGAACCAGCACCTCGTGCAGGCGCTCGGCCCGTCGCCCGAACAGGCAAAGCCGCCCCAACAGCACCACGCGGGGGATGGAGTCGGCGGCCTGCACCAGACAGGCGCGGGAAAGGTCGTGGTGCACGAACCCCTGGGTGCGGAACCGGGCCAGCAGGCGTTGCGCGAGGCGCTGCTCCAGATGCAGGTGCACGGTGTCGTCGCCAAGCACCCCGGCGTCCTCGAAGACCACCGGCCGGATCGGCGCCGCGCGCCGCCACTCGGCGAGCTTCTGGCCGGTCTTGCGGGGCGCGCGCAGGGTGTCCAGGGTAGCCGCCCAACCCGGATGGAACAGGCCGTGCCCCGCCTGTCCGCGAGGGTGGCCGGAGTCGAAGCGCGCGCGTGAACGGTCGCCATCGGCATCGGCATCGGCATCGGACAGCCCGGTTCTCTGCCCGCCGCCGGGTTGGCGTGGGGCATCCGCGATTCCGCTCGGCGGAATCGCCGTGCGACCGCTTGGGCGGTCGCCATCGGCATGGAACAGACCTGTTCCTCGCCCGTTGCCGGGTTGGCCGGGGGGATCGGCGGTTCCGGCTGGCGGAATCGGCGAGAGGTCGCCGCCCGCATGGGGCAAGGCGACTCGGTCGGCTGCGGGCGAGATGCCCGCGTTCCCAGGGTCGCCACCGGCATGGGACAAAGCGGCCCCCGCCTGTCCGTCGTGCTGGCCGGCGGCGTCCTCGGTTCCGCCCGGCGGAATCGCTGACCAGTCGCGCCGGCGCTCGCCGCCTGCATCCGTCCGGCCCTTGCCGGTGAGCGATGGAAACGTCCAGATCGGTCGGCCGTCTTCCGTCCGACCCTCTTGCAGCGGCGCGGCGCCCAGCAGCTCGAGCGAGCAGGACATCGCGTCGCGGAACGGCTCCGGGGAGAAGCGCACCCACCGCCGCGACCGTTCGAGCAGCCCTCGGCACCGTTCGATCTGCGCCTTCAGGTCCTCCTGCCGTTCGCGGGCGGCTTCGAGCTCCTCGGCCGCGACCCGCTTCCGCTCCCGGTCGAGGTCCGCGGCCTCGATCTCCCTCGCGAGGCGCTGCGCGTCCCGGTGGCGGATGCCGCCGCGAAGACGGCGTTCGACGTCGCCGTCGATCACCCTGGAGAGGCTGCCGAGCTCGCGTTCGATGGTCTCGGTCTTCCGCACCAGCACTTCCAGGACGTGGTCCTCGGCGCGCTGCGGAAGCACGAAGTAGTGGCACCGCACCCGCCGTGCCGGTTGCAGCTTGCGGTCGATGCGGCCGTTGCGCTGTTCGATGCGGCCGGGGTTCCAGGGCAGGTCGAAGTGGAAGAGGTCGGTGCAGTGCGCCTGGAAGTTCAGCCCCTCGCGGGCGGCGTCGGTGGCAAGGAGGATGCGCAGCGGGTCGCGCGCGGGGTCGGCGTTGAAGCGGCGCTGGACCTCCCTCCGCTTCGCCCCCACGGTCTGCCCGTCGATGGTCTCGATACGCTCCTCGGCGAGGTCGGTTCCGGCGATGGCCTGTTCCAGCATCTCGCGGAGGTAGCGCTTCGTTCCGACCACGTTCTCCGTGAAGATCAGCACCCGGCGGTTGTTCCAGCGGGCGGCGGGCGATCGCTCCACGGGAGCGCCGGCGTCCTCGTTCTTGTCCAGCATGGCGCCGGACGCAGAGCGGGCTGGCACCCTGCGAGCGGGGGAGGGGGCGGCGGCTGGCGCGATCGGCTGGCGGTTCCGCGGTGCGGAGTCGCCGGTGTCCCGGGTCAGCGCAGCGAAGGACAGGGTAGAGGGTGGCTCCTGGTGAGTCGGGGAGGAGGCATCGCGAGCGGGAGCGCCGTCCCGAAGGGGCGCACCGCGGTCGTCACGGGACCGGGCGACGGGGCGCGGCAGCCCCGGACACAGGTGGTCGCGGATCCAGTCGATCAGGCGGCGGGTCTTGGCGTCCGGCAGCCCGCGGGCGGCGGCGGCCACTTCCTCCATCCGGTCGAGGAGGGCTTCCTCCCGGCGCCGGATCGCCTCCGCTTCCGCGTCGCGGGCCGCATCGGCCTCGGCAGCGGCGTCGAGGGCGGCGATCTGCGCGGCCTCCTCCGCATCGCTCTCGTCGTCGGTCTGCTCGGCGCGTTCGTCGTCGGCGTCCGGCGGGCTCGCGAACAGGCCGGCGCCCGCGATTCCGCGCCTCGGAGCCGCCCACCGGCCGGACCCCTCCGCATCGCCGGTCTGCGCCCGCACCCGCTCCCACTCCCTCCGCACCGTCGCCCGATGCCTCGCGAGGGAGATGGCGAACGCTTCGATGGACGAGAGCAGCTTCTGTTGCAGGCCCACCACGAGCAGGGCGGCGGCGGCCCGGGCGCGCGCCGTCCCGGCCTTCAGCCGTTCCTCCCGCAGGCCGCGGTACTCGTCGAGGAGGCGGGAGAGGA
The DNA here is from genome assembly GCA_965243335.1 of Gammaproteobacteria bacterium. Classification (GTDB taxonomy): domain Bacteria; phylum Pseudomonadota; class Gammaproteobacteria; order HK1; family HK1; genus JAJDXW01. The sequence continues at coordinate 4,997,523 of OZ251545.1, read as the reverse complement.
CGAGCTCCGGCGCGTCCTCCGGCAGGCCGTCGAGGACGATGCGCCGCACCTCCCGTTCCGGGAAGCCGCCCTGCACCTGGCGGACGTCCTCCTTGATGCGCCGCACCATCACGTCTTCGAGCGCGCCCCTTCCCCGGACCGGCACCCCCCGGGTGAAGCGGTAGGGGTCGAGCAGCTCCAGCAGGGTGGAGAAGCTGTTGGAGTGGCCGTTGTGGGGGGTCGCGGAGAGGAACAGGCGGTGCTCGAAGCGCCCTCCGAGATCGCGGACCGCGCGGGTGAACTTCGTCTCGATGCCGTAGCGCCCGCCGCTCGACGGGGCGGCGTGGTGGGCCTCGTCCAGGATGAGGAGGCTCCCCGGCTGCATCTCGCCGAGCCATTCGCGCATGGGGTCCGCCCACGTCGGGTCGATGAGGAGGTTGTGGGACACGAGGAAGCGGCTGTGGGTGCGCCACGGGTTGACGCCGAAGCCCCGCTCCTGGCGGACCTGGGCGAGCCGGGCGCGGTCGAGGATCACGAAGAGGAGGCCGAAGCGCTCCTCCATCTCGGCCTTCCACTGCTCCAGGACGGACGCGGGCGCGGCGACCACGATGGTCCTCGCCTTCTTGCGAAGGAGGAGCTCGCGGGCGATGAGGCCGGCTTCGATGGTCTTGCCGAGGCCGGTGTCGTCGGCGATGAAGAGGTTGACCCGGGGCATCCGGAGCGCCTTTCGCAACGGCTCCATCTGGTAGGCGTCGATCCGGATGCCGGCGCGAAACGGGGACTGGAAGAGGCTCGGGTCGGTGGCGGTGACGCAGCTCCAGCGCAGGGTGTGCAGGAAGGCGCCGAAGTGGCGGGGCGGGTCGAAGCCGCGCGCGCCGACCGCGCCCCACGCCTCCTGCTCCAGGATGCGGCGGTCGATCTCGAAGTCCCACCAGACCTCCAGGGTCTGCCCCTGGGCGTCGTCGTCGGCGCACGCGAGGGCGACCCGCGGGGAGGCGGGCGGCGCGGGGGTCTCCACCGCCTCCACGAGCCAGCGCCGCGAGCGCACCTCGACGAGCTCGCCGACGCGCGGGGGGCGAAGGGGCAGCGGCCCGGCCGGCGCGCTCATGGCCGGGGTCGAACGCCCGTGCGGGGGTCCGCCCGCCGGTCCGCCCATCGGTTCGTCTGGCGGTGCTGGCGCATACCCGGCGACGTTACCCCTCGGTGGCATGGAGGTCGGCGGCGACGCCGGGGTCGAGATCGCCGGGGGCGAGGTCGATATCGACGTCGACGCCGACCGGGCAGTGGTCGGAGCCGTGCTCGTCCGGCCAGATGAAGGCGTCCCGCACCCGCTCCATCGCCTCCGGCGAGGCGAGCACGTAGTCGATCCGCCAGCCCACGTTGCGGGCGCGGGCGCCCCCGCGCTGCGCCCACCACGAGTAGTGGTCCGGCTCGTCGGGGTGCAGGGCGCGGAAGGTGTCGATCCAGCCCGCCGCCAGCCAGCGGTCCAGCTCCGCCCGCTCCTCGGGCAGGAACCCGCTGTTCTTCACGTTCGCCTTCGGGCGGGCGAGGTCGATCTCGCGGTGGGCGGTGTTGTAGTCGCCGATGACGAGGACCGGGCCTTCCCGGCGCAGGTCCTCCGCCCGCTCGAACACCGCGCGGTAGAAGTCGAGCTTGTAGGGCACCCGGCTGTTGTCGCGGTCCTTGCCGCTCCCCTTGGGGAAGTAGCAGTTCACCACCGCGAGCCGCCGCCCCCCGCCGCCGGTGCGGAAACGGGCGGCGACGAACCGCCCCTCGACGTCGAAGCGCGGCTCGCCGAGCGACGTCTCGACCCGCTCGGGCGCGGCCCGCGCGTAGAGCCCGACCCCGCTGTACCCGCGCCGCTCGGCCGGAGAGAACGCGGCGCGCCAGCCCGACGGGGCGCGCGCCTCCTCCGGGATCTGCTCCGGGAGGGCGCGGACCTCCTGCACCCCGAGCACGTCGGCCCCGCAGCGATCGAGGAAGCCCGCGAACCCCCGCTTCGCGCAGGCGCGGATCCCGTTCACGTTCCAGCTCACGACCCGCATGGCTCCGGTCCTCGTCTCCCCCGTCTTCGCACTCTTCGCCGCGGCCGGATTGGCGCGCCCGGAGCGCCACGCTCCGATCGCGCCCGGTCGCCCCCGGACCGCCGTAGCCCGGCCCTCCCTCTGGCTCCCCGGCCCCCTGGGTCCTCCTTCGGCCTGCGGCGTCCGGCGCGGCCCTGCCTCCCCTCGCCGGCAGCGGTACACGGTTGGGCGCGCTCCTCACTCCGGCCCGCAGCGTCCGGCACCCCCCTGCCTCGCCCGCCGCCCGCCGCAGCCGGCCGCCCGCCACGGCCAGCCGCCCGACCGCACGCACCGACCTAATCGACCCCCTCGATGGCCTTCACGCTCATCCGGTGGGTCACCGTCCCCCGCCATTCGTTGCGTTCGAACTCTCCCGCCAACCGGAGGGCTTCCCCCCGGGAGGCGCGCCGGCGGAGCTCGCCGTTCCCCCCGGCGCTCCCGAACCACCGCACCGCCCGGGCCGGCCATCCGTCCACGGCGCCCTCCAGGAACACGTGTCCGCCCGGGCGCTCGTCGATCCCGGTCACCCGCATCTCCATCTCGAAGAGAGGCGCCCGGATCCCTTCCCCGAAGGGGGTGAGCCGGTCCAGCGATTCGCAGAGGCGCTCCGGCCTCTCGAGGTTGGCGCCGCGCAGCCTCGCCTCCGGGCGCACCGCGGGCCGCCGCCCTTCGCACTCCGCCTCGTACCTCCTCGCGAGCCACGCGCGGAGCCCCGGGACCTGCTCCCGCCTGAGCGTCACCCCGCAGGCGTAGGCATGGCCCCCGCCCTTCTCGATCAGCCCCTCCTCCTGGGCCTCCCGGACGGCGCTCCCGAGGTCGAAGCCGAGGGTGCTCCGTCCGCTTCCCCCGAGCGCGTCCTCCTCTCCCTCCATCGGGCAGAGCACCACCGCGGGCCATCCCCGGGCCTCGGCGAGCCGCCCGGCCGCCGGCCCTGCCGCGCCGACGTGCCCCTCCTCCCAGACCTCCACGTTCACCGGCCCTTCGCGCGTCGCCTCCCGCGCGCGCAGCGCCTCGTTTCCCTGGCGGCTCACCCGCTTCCGATCGGCGTTCAGCGCCCGGAGCCTCTCGATCGCCCGCCTCGCCTCCGCCGGGTCCGGGGTGGTGAGCGCAAGGGAGGCGAGCTGGCTGCTTCCCATCCGGGAGCCCGCGTTCAGGATCGGGCCCAGGGTCCATCCCATCTCCCGCGCATTCGCCCTTCCCTGCCCCTCGCCCTCGCCCTCCGCCTCGCCGAGCAGCCCCTCCAGCCCCGCCGGCGGGGCCAGCTTCTCCGCCGCCCGCACCAGGGCCCGGTTGGTCGGATCGTCCAGGCGCATCACGTCGCAGACCGTCGCGAGCCCCGCGAGCCACACGACGTCGCGGCGGACCTGCCCCTTCCAGGCGCCGTGGGCCGCGAGGAAGGCGCGCGCGACCTCCATCGCGAGCCTTCCCGTGCACGCGCCCTCGGAGCCGCGGGCCCGCGCCGCGGCCGGGTTCACCACGAGCGACGGGGGCCGCGGCAGCCTCCACTCGTCGGCGGGGTGGTGGTCCACCACGACGGTCGGGATCCGGGTCTCGCGCGTCCACCGGTCGAGCAGATCGCCCCGGTCGGCGCCGCAGTCCAGCACCAGCACGCACCGCACTCCCTGCGCGCGGAGCGCCTCCAGGCATCGGGGGTTCGGGCCGTAGCCCTCGCGGTTGCGCTCCGGGGCCACGACGGGCAGCCCGCGCCCGGGCCAGATCCGGCGGACGGCCCGGGCGAATATGCCGGCCGCCGCGGCGCCGTCCACGTCGTAGTCGCAGAGGATGCCCACCTCGCCGCGGTGCTCGCTCAGGGCCGCCGCGGCGGCGCGGATCTCGGGCGCGGGCGGCGCGTCGGCGGGCGCGCAGTCCAGGAGCCCGAGGACCTGGTCCGGGGCCAGGCGCCGGCTCGCGAGGGCCCGGGCGACGGGCGGCAGGAGGCGGGTCGCCTCCTCGATCTCCCTCGTCCGCCTCGCGTGCGCCTCCCCGGACGGGGCCGCCTCCCAGCGCACGCCTCAGCCTTCCCCGGCCCGGAGCGGCGGCGGGGCGGCGCGGGCGGCCCGTGCGAGCCCGCTCAGTCCCCGGAGACGAGCTTCGCCATCGCGATCTCGCGCGAGACGGTCATCGGCTCCGCCGCCTCGCGGAACTCGGCGATGGACGCCTGCTCCCCGTGGAATTTCACCGCCGCGCCGTCGTCATAGATCTCCCAGATGAAGAAGCGGGCGGCATCGTCGTCGGCCTGGGCCACGTCGAAGGTCCGGCAGCCCGGCTCGGCGAGCGAGTTCTTCGCGTGGCGCCGCAGCCGATCCCGGAAATCCTCCACGCATTCGGGCTTCACCCGGTAGTCGACGTGAATGACGATCATGGAACGTACTCCTCAGGTTGTGTGGTTCTGCCGTCAGGCGTACTCGATGATGCTCCGCGCGACGTCGCCCGCCGCGAGCGCGTCGTAGGCCTCGTTGATCTCCTCGAGCGGGTAGCTCCGGGTCACGAGGTCGTCCAGGTTGAGCCGCCCGGCAAGGTAGAGGTCGCACATCCGGGGGAGGTCGGTCCACGCCTTCGCGGAGCCGTACCAGGAGCCCATGATGATCTTCTCGGTGCGCGGGATGGAGAGCGCGTTCAGGGTGATCTCGTCGTTCTCGGGCGCCATGCCGACGACCACCGTGGTCCCGCCGGGGCGCGTGCACTCGTAGGCCTGGAGGATGGTGGGCCCGTAGCCGATCGCCTCGAAGGCGTAGTCCGGCCCGCCCTTGGTCAGCTCCGCGATGCGTTCGACGACCTCCTCGTTCGTCGCGTTCGACGAGTTGATGGTGTCGGTCGCCCCGAACGTGCGCGCGTAGTCGAGCTTGTTCGCCTTGGTGTCCACCGCGACGATCTGCTCCGCCCCGGCGAGCCGCGCGCCCTGGACGCAGTTGAGCCCGACCCCGCCGCAGCCGATGACCACCACCTTGGCCCCCGGCTCGACCTTCGCGGTGTTGACGACCGCCCCTACCCCGGTCATGACCGAGCAGCCGACGAGGCTCGCCTTGTCGAGCGGCATGTCGGCGCGCACCGGGACCGCGCCCGACTCCGGCACCACCGCGTACTCGGCGAAGGAGGCGATGCGCGCGAAGTGGTGGACGTCCTCGCCGTTCCGGTGCAGCCGCACCGTGCCGTCGAACTGGAACCAGCGGGGGGTGTCCGCCCCGTTGCAAAGGACGGGGCGCCCGTCGACGCAGTGGCCGCACCAGCCGCAGTTCGGGCGGAAGTTGAGGATGACCGGCTGGCCCGGCCTGACCTGGGCGCAGCCGGCCCCGACCTTCTCCACCACGCCGGCCGCCTCATGGCCGAGGACCATGGGAAGCGGCATCGTCCACTCGCCCTTCATCACGTGGTAGTCGGAGTGGCAGACCCCGGACGAGGCCATGCGGACCAGCACCTCGCCGTCCCGCGGCTCGTCGAGGTCGAGGGTCTCGACGACGAGCGGGGTGTTGGGTTCGTACAGAACGGCAGCCTTGATCTTCATGGGAATGGAAGCTCCTCTCGGTGGCGCGCGGCGCGGCCCGGCGGCCGGACGCGCGGGGGACGGGGCCGGGACCGGACGGGCGAAGGATAGGCGATCCGGGGCCGGATGGGGCAAGATGGGGCGCGGCGCGGGGCAGGACCGTTTCACGCCGCGAGATTGGCGCGCGCGGGTGGCCCGGTTCGGTCGAGCCGGAGCGGCCGGGGGGCTTGGGAACGGCGCGTCCTGCGGACGAGGCCTCCTGGGAACGCGGGCGTCCCGCCCGCATCTTCGCCCGCGGGCGCTTCACCGCCCTGTGCGGGCGAGACGCCCGCGTTCCCAGGACGCACTGCCAGCGGACGGGTCCGCGAAAGCCCCGCAGTGGGGTGAAGGCAGCTCCGAATCGTACCGATACCGCGGGCAAATCCCCTCCCCGATGTGTAACCAATGTCTCGACCCCAGCTCTCTCCTTCCCGTACCAATAGCTTACGAACAGCGCACAGGCCGCTTCGAGCCTCGGGCGGCAGCGTGAGCGTCCGAACCCATTGGTTCCGCCGGCTCCTCGCCGCGCCCGGACGCGAGGCCGCACTCCGGGACGTGGCGGTCGAGGTGGAGGACGGCCGGATCCGCTCGGTGCGGCCGGAGGACGAGGCGGCCGGGCGGCGGGCGGAGGAGGACCTCCTCGCCCTTCCCGCCATGGTGAACGCCCACGACCACGGCTACGGGCTCCGGCCGCTCGCCCTCGGCGGCGCCGACGACGCTCTCGAATGCTGGATCGCCTCGCTCACCGGCCGGCCGACGATCGACCCCTGGCTCGAAGCGGCCGTCGCCTTCGGCCGGATGGCGCACTCCGGCATCGGCGCGACCGTGCACTGCCACAACTCGCTCGCCGCGGAGCGGCTCGCCGACGAGGCGGCCGGCGTCGCCCGGGCCGCGGCCGACGTCGGGATCCGGGTCGCCTTCTCGTGCCCGATCCTCGACCGCAACGCCTTCGCCTACGGCGATCAGCGCGCGCTGCTTCCGAGCCTCGACCCGGTGGACCGGGCGCGCCTCACCGAGTCCCTCTCCCGCACCGCCCCCGCCGAGCATCTCGTGGACCAGGTGGAGGGGATCGCGGCCGCGTTCGAGAGCGAGCGGTTCCGGGTGCAGTACGGGCCGATCGGGCCGCAGTGGTGCCAGGACGCGACCCTGGAGCGGATCGCCCGCGCCTCGGCGGACCACGACCGGCGGGTCCACATGCACCTGCTGGAGTCACCGCGGCAGCGGGAATGGCTGGACTTCACCTACCGGCAGGGCATCCTCCGGCGCCTCGACGACGTCGGACTCCTCTCGCCCCGCCTCGCCGTCGCCCACGGGGTGCACCTCACCGAGCCCGAATGCGAGCTGCTCGCCGAGCGCGGGGTGACCGTCGCGGTCAACACGTCCTCGAACCTGCGGCTCCGCTCGGGCGTCGCTCCGCTGGCGCGCTTCCTCCGCACCGGCCTTCGCTTCGGACTCGGGCTCGACGGCGGGGCCCACGACGACGACCAGGACTACTTCCGGGACCTCCGCCTCGCCTGGAGGCTCCACAACGGGACCGGGCTCGAGCCCGCGTTCCCGCCCGCCCGGCTCTTTGAGGCCGCCGGTCGGGACGGGGCCCGGATCATCGACGGGGCCGAGGACTACGGTACCCTCGCGGCCGGGGCCCGCGCCGACTTCGTGGCCCTCGACTACGCGGCGATGAGCGCCGACTTCCTGGTCGAGAGCGGGGACGAGGCCGACGTGCTGCTGACCCGGGCCGTCGCCGGCCACGTGCGCCACCTGGTCGTCGCCGGGCGCGACGTGCTCAGGAACGGACGCTTGGCGACCCTCGATCTCGCCGACCTGGAGGCCGATCTGATGGCGCGGGCCCGGAAGGAGGCCGCGCTCCCGCCGGAGCAGCCGGCCCGCGACCGCCGCCGCCGCGAGGCGGTCCGCCGGTACTACGCCGAGAGCCGCCACCTGGCCGGCGGCGGGCCGGGCCGGAAGTAGGTCCCCCGAATCCCCCCCGGTCGGCGCTCACGGGAGCCGCCGACAGGGCCGCATCGCGTTGCGGGAGCCGCGATTCCCGGCACTACCCTTGCCATCGAACGCGGGCCGTGCCGGCCTCCGGGTTCCTTCCGAGGCAGCGGGGTTCTGTACAATCCGCGCCGCCTCTCCCGCCCGCCGGCCGTGGAGTGCGGGTTTGGCGCTGCGCCGCCGGAGATACGACGAGCCATGTTCGAACGAATCAACGTACGCAACTATCGGGGATTCGGCGACGTCACGGTCGGAGGCCTGGGCCGGATCAATCTGGTGGCCGGGCGGAACAACGCCGGCAAGACGGCCTTGCTCGAAGCGGTCTGGCTGCTGTGTGGAGCGGCGAACGCACGCATGGCGATAAACAGCCGTGTCGTCCGCCTGGGCCGACCTGTCCGCCTGTTCCGACCCCCTGCCGAACAACCGAGCGGGACGGCAGAGACGTACTGGAAGCCCCTCTTTCACGGGTTGGACACCGGCAGGGGCCTGACGGTGTCCGGACGCCACGCATCGATCGGCGACATGAATCTGGAGATCGCATGGGAGAAGTCGCGCAAGACGGAGGTTTCCCGCACTGAAGGCAACGGCGCTGCCTTGGAAAAGGGGCCGTACTCCCTCAACTTCACGTATACCGATCCGAGGGCGGGGCTGATCGAGAGCGAAGCCCGCGAGAGTACGGACAAGTTCGAGTTCGACCAGAAACACGATTATCTCCCGTTCGACGTGGCGATCCTCACGCCGGGAAGCGGAGACGTCCGTGACGACGCCGTCCGCCTGGGACAATTGAGGAAGCAGAAGCTCGGAGCCGGGTTCGTGGACGCGCTTCGCGTCATCGAGCCGCGATTGCAGCACGCCGAAGACAATGCTTCCAGCGGCGTGCCGATGATCCACGTGGACATCGGACTCCCCGAGCTTGTGCCGTTGCCGGTCATGGGCGCGGGCATGACGCACCTTGCCCGCATCATCCTGGCGATCACTTCGGTGGGGGGCGGGGTGGTGCTCGTGGACGAGATCGAGAACGGGCTGCACCACTCGGTCCTGCCGGAGGTCTGGCGGGTCGTCGGGGAGGCGGTCGAACGGTCGGACGTGCAGATGTTCGCGACGACCCACAGCTTCGAGTGCATCGAAGCGGCCCGGGAAGCCCTCGGCGAAGAGGGCTTTCGCCTGCACCGGCTCGAAGCCGGGGGAAGCGGGGCTCGGTGTGTCACCTACGAGCCGGACGAGGTCGATACCGCGATCCGGCACGTCATGGAGCTTCGCTGACCATGCCGCAGCCTCAGAGACCGACGGAACCGATCCAGCTCCTCGTCGAAGGGAACGATCCGCGCAATTTCTTCGGTGCATTGGTCGACTATCTGAACATCGAGAATCTTCAGATCCAGAATTTCGGGGGCGTAAGCGAGCTCAAGGACTTTCTCGGGGTGATGGTGAAGCAGTCGGGATTCCATGACACGGTCAGGATGCTCGGCATCGTTCGTGACGCGGAGGCCGCGGCCGAAGGCGCGTTTCAGAGCGTGCAGCCATCGTTGCACAAGGCCGGGTTGCCCGTGCCGGACCGCCCCGGGGAGCCGGCCGGGGCCGCGCCCGCGGTGAACGTGTTGATATTGCCGGGGGATCAGGATTCCGGAATGCTCGAAACCCTGCTGTGCAGGACGTTCGCGGATACCGCCGTGGATCGTTGTATCGACGACTTCTTCCGTTGCTTTGCAAGCTCGGGGGCAGATGCACATATCCGGAACCCGGACAAGGCCCGCGCGCAGGTCTTCCTGGCGACGCGGAGGATTCCACAGGTGTCCGTGGGGGTCGCGGCGCAGAAGGGCTACTGGGGAGACTTCGGCCACGACGTCTTTCGTGAGGTCCGCCGATTCCTGTCATCGCTGGAACGGGACGTCTGAACAGGGCCTGCCATAGCCAGGCGAGGGCGCCGACGCGCGCGCAGATGCGCAACACGGCCATGGCAAGTCAACCGGGCCATCGGGCCGGGGCCAAGTCGGCGAGGGCGCTCCGGGGCGTCGGGCTACCGCCGATGCCAAGGCTCGTCGAGGGGCTTTGCGCCGTTCAGCTCGCCGTAGCCGCCGCCGAACGTGCCGCCCGGGTCCGGCCCGAAGTAGCGGGGATCGAGCGGGTCCGCCGCCGGCTGGTAGCGCACGTCGCACGAGAGGCGCACCCGGCCCGCCGGCGAGTGGTTGTCGAGCGAGCCGTGCATCGTGAACATGTCGAAGACGAGGACGTCGCCGGCCTCGAAATCGGCGGTCAGCAGGCGGCAGCCGCGCTCGCCGGCAAACGCCGCGGGGTCGTGCGAAACCTCCGCCTTGCGGGTGTCGTCGAGCGCGACGTCGAAGCCGCGTAGGCGGTCCAGGACGTCGTCGAAGCGGCGCGACCCTTCGACCACCACCAACGGCCCCTCGGTCACCGGAACCGGGCCGATGGGGATCCATACCGTGTACATCCGCCGGGTCGCCCGGGTGAAGAACGGGAAGTCGTAGTGCAGGCCGGTCGCGCTCCCGGGAGCGCCGGCGCGAAGGAAGAGGTAGTCCATGCCGCGGGCCGGCTCCCCCCAGGCCGCCTCCATGACCCGGCCGAGACGCGGGCCGTTCGTCACCTGCCGGAGCGCCGGCAGGTCGACCACCGACTTCCAGAACCGGCCGAGGTCCCCCGCCACCGCCCGCCGCCGGCTCGTGCCGGTGGCGATGCCGTCCCGCGCCGGGTCGCCGATCTCCCCCACCTCGTGAAGGCGCTCGAACACCGCGCGGCGCGCGGCCATGACCTCGCCCTCGTCGAGCACGCCCCGCAGCAGCGCATGGCCTTCGGCCGCGAGGCGCCGCCGGAGCCGCTCCGGAGCGGCGAGAAGCGCCGATGCGTCGGCGAGCTCGCCGACCACTCCGGGCGGTACCCCGCGCCCGAAGGCGCGGCAGCCGGCAGTCGAGGCGGGGTTCACGTTACGTCGTCAACGAATTCGGTTCCCGTTCGGCCCGCTCGACCCCGGCGAGCGGAGACCCGTGCGTGAGCGTCGGCGGCCGGCAACGGCTGCCCCCAGCGGCCGGAAGCGGCTTGGCCTCTCTTGCCCGGCCGTCGTGCGCCTCCCTCCGGCTCCCCGGCTCACGGCATGTAGACCGGCTCCTCGCCGGGGGCGGGGGTGTAGCCGAGGCTGCCCTGGGCGACGATCGCCTCCTGGCCGCCTCCGCGGTCGATGCGCTCCGCCTGGTCGTCCTTCGCCTTCGCGTCGACCGCCTCGGGGTCGAGCAGGCTCCGCAGCGCGGCCTCGCAGTCCGAGACGATGCCGGCGTGCCCGGGGTCCCCCGCGAGGTCCTCGAGCTCGAGCGGGTCGCTCGCGAGATCGAAGAGCTGGGGCGGATAGTCCTCCATGTACCGCACGTACTTGTGGCCGTTGCGGCGCACCATGTACACCGCGGACCTGGCCCCGCCGGAGTGCTGCTCGGCGAAGATGACCCGGTCGGGCGCCGCGCCGCCTGCGATCTCGAAGAGCGACGCGCCGGGGAGGGCGCGGTCCTCGTCCGTCGGCTCCGTGCCGGTCGCCTCGAGGATCGTGGGGAACACGTCGAGGAGCTGCACCGGGGTGTCGACCGCGTGCCCGCGCGGCACGCCGGCCCCGGCCATGATCATGGGTACCCCGACCGACTCGTCGTACATGTTGCACTTGCTCATCATCCCCTTGTGCCCCATCGACTCGCCGTGGTCGGAGGTGTAGAGGACGCGGGTCTTGGCGGCGAGGCCGGTCTCGTCGAGCGCCGCGACGAGCTTCCCGACGTTGTCGTCGAGGTAGCTCACCATCCCGTAGTAGGCGGCGATGACCCTCCGAAGGGTCGTCTCGTCGAACTCGCCCCCGATGTCGAAGAAGCGCCGGTAGTCCTCGAGGCCCGGATGCATCGGCCGTTCGTCCCGCCCGTAGGCCGCCGGCAGGTCGACGTCCTCGAGGGGATAGAGGGAGTAGAACGCCTCGGGAGCGAGCCAGGGCGGATGGGGGCAGACGAGCGATACGAAGAGCGCCCACGGGGCGTCCTCGCGAACCGCCTCCTCACGGATCCAGCGCACCGCGCGCTCGGTGATGTCCCGGTCGTAGTCGGTGTAGGTGGAGTCCCCGCCGCCCGCCTTCCTCACGAGGTCGGCGAACTTGCGCGACACGGGCATCGGGTCGCGGCAGATGGTGAACAGCATCCCGACCCCGTCCATGATGTGCATGGGCACGATCTCGGGGTCGAACCCGTTCGGATCGTCCGCGTCCCGGTAGTGGAGCTTGCCGATCGACGCGGCCCGCCGCCCCTGGTCCATCAGCCGGTGCCCCCAGGAGGGCTCCTCGCCGAAATAGGGCTTGCAGTTGTCCCACTTCTCGATGTCGAAGACGTGGCGCCCGGTCGCGAGGCTCGCGCGCGACGGGACGCAGATCGGGCCGTTGCAGTAGCCGTTGCGGAAGAGCGCGCCCCGCTCCGCGAGCGCGTCGAGATGGGGCGTCCTGACGACGGGATGCCCCATGCACCCGAGGGCGAGGCGGGTGTGCTGGTCGGAGAAGACGAAGAGGAGGTTCGTGGGATCGGCGGCGCTCATGCAGTTCCTCCCGGAGAGCCAGGACGTGTTCGCGCCCGATCGTACAGCCCTTCGTATTTCCCGCAAGTCCGTGCGGTCCGTGCCGTGCGGTCCGTGCGGTCGGAACGGCCCCCCGGCTCACGGCGCCGGGGCAAGTCGCTAACATGGGCCCCCGACGAAGCCTCCGAGCGGGACATGGTCGAGACGGAACGGAATCGGCGCGGGAGGGGCCGGGCCTCGACGAGGGCGCCGCGCGGCGGGCGGAGCGCCTTTCGCGGGATCGAGCCCGACCGCCGGCGGCTCGCCGACGAGGTCTATCGGCAGGTGCTCGACGCGGTGCTCTCGGGCGCGCTGCAGCCCGGCGAGCGGATCGTGCAGGAGCGGGTGGCCGACGAGATCAACGTCTCCCGCACCCCCGTCCGCGAGGCCCTCCTCCACCTCGAACGCGAGGGCATCCTGGTGCGGGCCGGTACCCTCGGATTCACGGTGCGCGACGTCTCGGAACGCGAGGTCCGCGACGTCTACCAGGCCCGCGAGGCGATCGAGGGGCACGCGGCCCGCATCGTCGCCGAACGGCGCGACCCCGCGGCCCTCGAACGGGTCCGGCGGACCGTCGAGGCCGAGGAGTCGGTCCGGGGCGGCGGGGTGGAGGCATACTTCCACGCCAATCGGAAGATCCACCGCCGGGTGGTGGAGGAGTCGGGCAACGAGCACCTGCTCCGCAGCTTCGACGGGATCTGGAACCGCAGCTTCTCGATCCGGGTGTTCGCGGCCATCGAGAACGCCGACCCGGGCGCGTCGCTGCACGAGCACGAGGCCCTGGTGACGGCGATGCGGGAAGCGCCGCCGGCCGGCGCCGCGGAGGCCATGATCGCGCACATCCGGAACGGCCTCGCCCTCCAGCTCCGCGCCCTCGCCGGTTGAGCGGGCGCCGGGCGACCCCCTTGCGGTCTGGAAGGCCCCGGCCCCCGGGCGTCCGCGCCCCCGGACGATCGGACGCGCGGGTCGGGGCACGGGCAAGAGGGCCCCGGGTGCTGTTCTCAAGCTATTGATATAGCGAGACTAAAGAGGAGGGAGAGTATTTTTGCCCCACGGGGACGGCGTTCTCGTCAGCCCCCCGCTCGCCGTAGCGCTCAAGGTTCATCGCGTCCCGCGTCGCTGGGGACGCTCCTGGGTACGCCGGCGTCCCGCCGGCCCGGGGCGGAGCGCTCGGGAACGCGAATGCCGGCGAGACGCCAGCGTACCCAGGGGGTTGGCGAGCGGCGCGCCGGCACGACAAACCCGCCGCGCACGTGCCTCGGCAAAAAGTCGATTGTTGACAATCTCGCGGCCGACCGCCTAGCCTTTCGCCCGGACCGCGCGCGCCGCGCCGGGGGCCGGCGCACCCCCCATTCCCCGCCCTCGACGGGCCGGAAGGACGGACCTTACGCAGTGAGCGCCGGAGACGTCGACGCCATCACTCTCGAGCTCCTGCAGGAGACGCTTGTCTCCGTGGTGCGCGAGATGCGCGCGAACCTCGTCGCGACCGCCTACTCCTCCATCATCCACGAGGCCCACGACTTCAGCTGCGTGCTGGTCGACGGCGAGGGGCAGATCGTCGCCCAGGCCGAGGACAACCCGTCGCACATCTTCCCCGTGCCCTGGTCGGTCCGCGAGATGCTCACCCACTTCGAGGGCGACGTCCATCCGGGCGACGTCTTCCTCCACAACGACCCCTACACCGGCGGCACCCATCTCAACGACATCGCGATGATCTTCCCCGTGTTCGTCGAGGACGCGCTCGCGCTGTTCCCGGTCGTGCGCGCGCACTGGGGAGACGTCGGCGGCACGACCCCGGGGAGCATCTCGGGCAAGTCCACGGAGATCTTCCACGACGGGATCCGGATCCCCATCCTCAAGGTGGCGAGCCGGGGGGAGCTGGTGCGCGGGGTGCTCGACCTCATGTTCGCCAACATGCGGGTCCCCCGCGAGCGGCGCGGCGACTTCATGTCCACCTGGGGGACGTGCAAGGTGGCGGAGCGCCGGATCCGCGAGATCGCCTCGAAGTACGGCCTCGCCACCGTCCGGGCCGCGACCCGGCGCCTGCTCGACCGGACGGAGCGCCGCACGCGGGCGCGGATCGCGGCCCTCCCGGACGGCGAGTACGCGTACGAGCACTACCTCGACCCGCCCGCCGCGGGGGCGGACCCGGTCAAGGCCTGCGCCACCGTGGAGGTGCACGGCGACTCGCTCACCGTGGACCTCGCGGGCTCCTCCGCACAGGTCTTCGGCCCCGGCAACAGCGGCCCCGCGAACGCCGCGACCGGGGTGTTCATCGTGCTCAAGACCTTCCTCGACCCCGGGCAGCCGATCAATCACGGGAACTTCCGCCCGATCGACGTGCGGGTCCCCGAGGGGAGCTTCCTGAACGCCCGCTACCCGGCCTCCTGCGCCGGGTCCTCGGAGGTGCGGAACGCCGCGATCTCCGCCGTGCTCGGCGCGATGGGCCAGCTCGCGCCCGAGACCATGGCCGGCGACGTCAAGGGGACCTCGAACCATACCTACATCGCGGGCGACGACCCGCGCGACGGCGAGCCGTACCTCTTCTACGAGTACCCGGCGGGAGGCACCGGCGCCACCGCGCACGCGGACGGGAACAGCGCGGTCCGCAACTTCGCGGAGGGGGACTTCGGGTCCATCCAGCCCGCCGAGGCGGTCGAGCACACCTGCGCCCTGCTCGTCGAGCGCTGCGAGATCCGGGCCGATTCCGCCGGCCCGGGGCGCCGCCGGGGCGGGTTCGGGCTCCGCCGCGACATCCGGGTGCGGTCCGAAACGGGGCTGCTTTCGATCGCGTCGGACAAGAACGTCGTGCCCCCGTTCGGGGTCATGGGCGGGGGCTCCGGGGCGCCGAACGAGTTCCGGGTCATCCGGGACGGGCGCGAGCTCGCGCCGTCGGAGACGCCGGGCAAGGTCGCAGGCTTCCCCTTGCGGCGGGGCGACGTGGTGAGCCTCCGCTCCTCGGGCGGCGGGGGGTGGGGCGACCCCCTCGACCGGGACCCGGAGGAGGTCCTCGCCGACGTGCGCGACGGCTACCTGAGCGAGGCGGCGGCGCGGCGGGACTACGGGGTCGCGATGGATTCGGGGCAGGTCGACGAGCCGGCGACGGCGGCCGCCCGGGACGCGCTTCGCCGCGGGCGGCAGGAGCTCCGGGTGCGCTACGAGGACGAGCCGGCGGGGGCCG
The DNA here is from genome assembly GCA_965243335.1 of Gammaproteobacteria bacterium. GTDB lineage: Bacteria > Pseudomonadota > Gammaproteobacteria > HK1 > HK1 > JAJDXW01. The sequence goes on along the minus strand of OZ251545.1, from coordinate 4,982,204 downwards.
CCGGGCTCCGGCGCTGCCGCCTCGCGGCCCCGGCGATGGCGAGGCTCTCGCCCCTCGAACCCGAGGGCCTCGTCGAGATCCTCTCCCCGGCCGGGGCGTGCCTCCGGGCCTGGGTCGACGACGCGCCGGCGGCCGAAGCGGAAGCGGGCTCGGTGGGCCTCGGGCGGAGCGCGTACCGGATCCTCCAGGCCGCCGACGGCTCCCCGGTCCGGATCCGCCCCCTCGCGGGCGGGGCGCGAGGAGAGGGGTAGCCAGACGATGCCCGAGCCCGGCCTCGACCCCCGAACCGCGCGCGAGGACGACCAGGACGAGCTGTTGCGCGCGGCGGCGGACAGCCTCCCCGGCGGGGTGCTCGGCCGCCACCGCCTTCCGGACGAGCGGGCGCTCGTCTTCTCCCACGGGCGGGGCGCCCATATCTTCGACGCGGCGGGCCGCGAGTTCGTCGACTTCACCTGCGGGGGCGGGGCCCTCCTCCTCGGCTACGACCACCCGGAGGTCCGGGCCGCGGTCAAGGAGCAGATCGACCTCGCGTCGCATTTCCTGAGCGTCGCCAACGTCCCCGCCGTCCGCTACGCGGCGGAGCTGAAGGAGGTGATCCCGTGCGCGGATCTCCTCCGCTACACCGCGTCCGGGGCGGAGGCGACCTTCCTCGCGCTCCGCCTCGCCCGCGCCTTCACCGGCCGCGAGAAGATCGTCAAGTTCGAGGGGGCCTACCACGGCCACCACGACTACTCGATGTGGAGCTACAGCCCGGCCGACCCGCCTCCCTACCCGGAGCCGGCGGCCGACACCAACGGGATCCCCCGCTGCATCGCGGACACCGTGCTCGTCGCCCCCTACAACGACCTCGCGGCCACCGAGCGCGTGCTGCGCGACGCCGCGGACGACGTGGCGGCAGTCATCGCCGAGCCCGGGCAGCGCCTCATGGGGCCGCGCGCGGGCTTCCTGGAGGGGCTCCGCGCCCTCGCCGACGATCTCGGGTTCGTGCTCGTCTTCGACGAGACGGTCACCGGCTTCCGCTACGCCCTCGGGGGCGCCCAGGAGCGCTTCGGGGTGCTCCCGGACCTCGCGGTCTACGGCAAGAGCCTCGGGGGCGGGCTCCCCCTCGCGGCGGTGGCGGGACGGCGCGGCGTCATGTCGCTCTGCGACCCGCGGCGGTCGGGCGAGCCGGGCGCGGTCTACTTCAGCGGCACCGGGTTCGGCAACCCGGTGGCGTGCGCGGCCGGGCGGGCGATGCTCGCCGCGCTCCGCCGCCCGGGGACCTACGAGCCCTTCTTCGCCCGCGCCGAGCGCCTCAAGGAGGGCCTTCGCGAGATCGTACGCCGGCGGGGGGTCGCGGGCCAGGTCATCGGCGAGGGGCCGATGTGGCATCTCGTCTTCGCCGAAGAGCCGATCCACGACTACCGCTCCTCGCTCAAGGCCGACCGGACGCGGCTCCTCCGCCTCCACCACGGGCTCATCGACGAGGGGATCTTCGTCCGCCCGGGCGGCGGGCACTACTTCTCGATGGCCCATACCGACCGCGACGTCGACACGACCCTCGACGCGGTCGACCGGATCCTCGCCCGGATGGGCTGAGCCCGGACGAGGACGAGCGGACGAGACGGCGGACGAAACGCGGGCGCCCCGGAATGCGGATCATCGGCATCGACATCGGCGGCACGTTCACCGACGTCGTCGTCTACGACGAGGCGACGCGCCAGGTCACCGCCGCCAAGGCCCTCACCCGGCGCGGCGACGAGACCGCCTCGGTGCTCGAATGCCTGGAGGAGGCCGCCGCCGGGGCCTCCGGGATCGAGCGGGTGGTGCACGGGACCACCATCGGCACGAACGCCATCCTCGAACGGCGCGGCGCCCGCACCGCGGTGCTCGCGACCCGAGGCTTCCGCGACCTCCTCGAGATCGGGCGGACGCGCCGCATGGCCCCGAACACCCTCTTCGACCTCTCGTTCCGGAAGCCGGCCCCGCTCGTCCCCCGCCCCCTTCGCTTCGACGTGGAGGAGCGGGTCGACGCCGCGGGCGGGGTCGTCGAGCCGCTCGCCGAGCCGGCGGTGCGCTCGATCGCCGGGGGCCTCGCCCGCGACGGGGTCGAGGCGGTGGCGGTCTGCTACCTCCACAGCTACGCCAACCCCGCGCACGAGGAGGCGACCAGGGCCCTCCTCGAGGAGGCGCTGCCCGGCGTCTTCGTGTCCCCCTCCCACGAGGTCGTCCCGGAGTACCGCGAGTTCGAGCGGCTGACGACGACGGTCCTCAACGCCTTCATCGGGCCGCTCCTCGACCGCTACCTCGCGGCGCTCGAGGCCGCCCTGCGGCGCGGGAGCGGCGAGGCGAAGCTCTACGTCATGGCCTCGAGCGGCGGGGTCATGCCCCTCGCCCGCGCCCGCCGGCTGCCGGTCCGAACCGTGCTCTCCGGCCCCGCCGGCGGGGTGACGGCGGGGGTCGGCGCGGCCCGCGCGGCCGGGTTCGGCAGCGTCATCACCTGCGACATGGGCGGCACCAGCACCGACGTCTGCCTGGTCCGCGACGGACAGCTCCGGGTCACCGTCGACAACCTGATCGGGAGCACGCCGCTCAAGGTCCCGCAGGTGGACATGAACACGGTCGGGGCGGGCGGCGGGAGCGTGGCGTGGGTCTCCCCCGAGGGGCAGATCCACGTCGGGCCGCGAAGCGCGGGCTCGAACCCTGGGCCGATCTGCTACGGCCTCGGCGGGCGCGAGGTCACCGTGACCGACGCGAACCTGTGGCTCGGCCGGCTCGCGATGCGCCGCCGGCTCGGGGGCCGGATCGCCCCCACGATGGAGCGGGTGGGGAGCGCCGTCGAGGCGCTGGCGCGGAGCGCCGGGATCGACGACCCCTGGCGGATGGCGGACGGCGTCGTGCGGATCGCGGTCGCCCGGATGGTGGCCTCGATCCGGGAGATCTCGATGTCGCGCGGGCACGACCCGCGCGAGTGCGTGCTGATGGCGTTCGGGGGCGCGGGCCCCATGCATGCCACCACGGTGGCGGACGAGCTCGGGATCGGGCGGGTGCTGGTCCCGAAGCTCCCGGGAAACTTCTCCGCGTGGGGCCTCCTCACCTCGGACATCCGGCACGACTTCACCGAGACGCTGCTCGTCGGATGCGCCCCGGACTCGATCGGACGGGTCGGCGCGGCGCTCGCGGGGCTGCGGGAACGGGCCCGGGCGCGGCTCCGCGAGGATGGGTTCGAGGACGACGCCGTCACCTTCCGCGAGACCCTCGACATGCGCTATCTCGGGCAGGCGTTCGAGATCCCGATCCCGGTTCCCGAGGGGGCGCGGTCCGCCGACGCCCTGCTCGCCGGGTTCCACCGCACCTACGCGAAGCTCTACGGCCACGCGAGCGAGGACCAGCCGGTCGAGATCGTGAACGCGCGCCTCGCCGGCATCGTCTCCGCGCGGGCCCCGGAGCCGGTCGCGGAGGCGCCCGCCGGGAACGGGGTCGACGGAGGGATCATCGAGCGGCGGCGGGTCTGGTTCGACGAGGGGATCGACGACGTCCCGATCTTCGACCGCGCGCGCCTGCCGGTGGACGCGCCGTTCCGGGGACCCGCGGTCATCGAGGAGACGGGGGCGACCACGGTGGTGTTCCCGGGCTGGGGCTGCCGCCGCGACGAGCGTGATACCCTGCATCTGGTTCGCGAAGCGCCGTCCTCGTGAAGGCGTTCCGCGGAACGCCTCCCTCCACCGGCGCCGCGGCCGGTGAGTCCGGGCGTCCCCGCCCTTCCCTCCAGACCCGGGAGCCGCGCCCCTCGGCGCGACGAGGCGCGAAGGGAAACGGCGCGCCGGAACGCTCGGAGCAGCCATTGCAACCGGACAATGAACTTCCCCAGACGCTCGCCTACTTCATCCTGAGCAAGCTCCGCTGGCGCATCATCTCGGGCGACCTTCAGCCGGGCCAGCCGCTCCGGGAGATGGAGATCCAGTCCCACTACGGCAGCAGCCGGGGGCCGGTCCGGGAGAGCCTCCGGCTCCTCCTCCGGAGCGGCCTCGTCGAGCACCAGCAGCGGCGCGGGTTCCGGGTGCGCGAGTACTCCCCGGACGACATCCGCAACATCTACACCCTGCGCCGCACGCTCGAGGGGATGGTGGTAAGCGACCTCGAGGGGCGCGATCCCGCGACCCTCGTGCAGGTCCTCGACGGGCGTCTCCAGCTCATGGAGGTCTGCTTCAAGAACAAGGACATCGACGGCTACTTCCGGGAGAACGGCGAGTTCCACCAGGCGATCATCGACTTCACCGGGAACAAGCCGATCGCCCAGGTCCTGCACTACCTCAACGAGATCTCCCTGCCGGTGCGCTACCGCCTGATGCGGAGCAGCTTCCCGACGCGCCGTTCCCTCGACTACCACTACCGCATCCGCGACCACCTCGACCGGGGCGAGATCGCCGGGGCCAAGGCGCTGACCGAGGAGCACATCATGGAGAACCTCGACCGCGCCACCGACTCCGAGCGGGAGCGGGCCCGCGAAGCGGCGGGGTGAGGCGGGGGGGCCGCGCCCGACCCCGGCGGGAGACGCCTTGCCCGCGGCGAAGATATTTTGTTTTTTGTTGACATTCTTGTTGTACACTCGACCCGAGCCGTCGGCCGGCGGGCGCCGCGCGACGGGGCCGAACCGGCGCCGAGGGCGGCGCCCGCCGGCTCGCGGCCATCCGGCATCCCGAATCCTCGTGAAGGAGGAACGCTCATGACCCTTCATCTCCCCTCCCGGGCCGCGCGCGCCGGCCGCACCCTGGCCGCCGCCGCCCTCCTCGGCGCCTTCGCTCTCGCCGCGCCCGCGCAGGCCGACGAGAAGATCGTCATCGCGACCGGCGCCGACCCCTGCTTCGGCGTCTTCTACGTACCGCACGAGATCGGCGCCTTCGAGGCGGCGGGCCTCGACGTCGACCTCGTCACCGGCGCGTCCGGCTCGCGCCAGGTCCCGTTCATCCTCTCCGGCGACTTCCACTTCGCCATGGGGAGCGGCGGGGCGTGCATGACCACCCACGACAAGGACCCCGACAAGGTCGGCATGTTCGCGGCCGGCGCGGGCTACCGGGGCTACGACGGGGTCGTGTCGCGCGCCGACGTCGCGGACCTTGAAGCCCTCAAGGGCAAGAAGGTGGGGCTCGCCCTCGGCACCGGAAGCGAGGTCTTCTTCACCACCGTCGTCGAGAAGGCGGGCCACCGCATCGACGAGTACGAGGTCGTCCCCGTCGAGGCGCCCGAGATGGTGGCCGCGCTCGAGCGCGGCGACATCGACGCCTACGCGGCGTGGGAGCCCTGGGTCTCCCGCGGGGTCCAGGCGATCGAAGGGACCCACACCATGCTGACGAGCGAGGGCCTCTGGGAGCCCTCCAACTCGATCTGCGGCAACAAGCAGTGGGCGGCCGCGAACCCCGAGAAGGCGGAGGCCCTGTTCCGGGTCATGGCCGACACCGCGGCGAAGATGCAGGCGGACAAGGACTGGGCCGCGAGTGTCATCAGCAAGGTGATCAAGCTGGACCCGGACCTCTCGAACGCGATCACCAGGAAGTGCACCTTCCGCACCCACCTGCACCAGCGCGAAGTCGACAACATGGTCAACGACTACAACAACCTCGTGCTGCGGGAGGTGATGCCGGCGGACCCGAGCAAGGACTGGTGGCGGAGCTTCCTCCACGACGCGACCCTGAAGGCGGCGGCCCCCGGGAACGTGGACTACGTCCTGCCGGGCAAGTAGGCGCGCGAACCGCGGCGGCCCACCGCCCGCCCGGCGCCCGGCGACCCCCGGGCGGGCGGCGCGCCGCCTCCCCCTTTCCCCCGGGCCGCCCCCTCTCCGGGGCGCGGCGCCCGCCGACCCGAGGAGCGGCCCCCCGACCATGGCCCATCATCCGAACCCGCCCTCCACGAACGAGCCGGCCGACCTCGCCGACGACCTCCGGATGTACCGCCTCGTCCGGCGCATCCGCTTCTTCGAGGAGAGCCTCGTGACCCTCTTCGGCGAAGGCAAGGTGTACGGCACCGCCCACACCTGCGTCGGACAGGAGGCGGTGGCGGTCGGCGCGCTCTTCGACCTCACCGACGACGACTTCGTGACCGGCACCCACCGGAGCCACGGGCACTGCATCGCCAAGGGCGCGGACGTCGGGGCGATGATGGCGGAGCTCCTCGGCCGCGCGGACGGCTACTGCGGCGGCAAGGGCGGCTCGATGCACATCGCGGACCTCGACCTCAACATGCTGGGGTGCAACGGCCTCGTGAGCGCGGGCGTCCCGCACGCCGCGGGGGCGGTGATGGCGGCGCGGCTCCGCGGCGAGAACCGGGCCGCGGTCGCGTTCCACGGCGACGGGGCCGCCAACCAGGGGATCCTCTACGAGACCCTGAACCTCGCGGCGGTGTGGCGGCTGCCGCTCGTCGTGGTCTGCGAGAACAACCAGTACGCGATGACCACCCCCTACGCCGTCTCCCAGGCCGGGGAGAGCATCGCGGCGCGCGCCGCGGGCTTCGGCATCCCGGCCGAGGTGGTGGACGGCATGGACCCGCACGCGGTCCGGGCCGCGATGCAGGCGGCCCTCGGGCGGGCGCGGGCCGGCGAAGGCCCCTCCTACCTCGAGTGCCGGACCTATCGCTACGCGGGCCACTCGCTGCGGAACGACCGCCCGGTGCGAAGCGAGGAGGAGATCGCGTCGTGGAAGGCGCGCGACCCGCTCCCGGCGCTCGCGCGCCGCCTCCGCGAGCGCCACGGGCTCCCGGAATCGGAGGCCGCGGCCATCGACGACGAGGAGCGCGCGCGGGTCGCGGCCGCGGTGGCGGCGGCCGAGGCGGCCCCCGAGCCGGGGCCGGAGATGCTGGAGGCGGGGGTCTTCTGCGACGATCCCTGGGAGGAGGCCCCGCCCCCCCGGACGGAGGCGGACGAGGGGCGGATCCTCTCCTACGCGGGGGCCCTCAACGAGGCCCACCACCAGGCGATGGCGGCGGACGAGCGCATCCTCCTCTTCGGCGAGGACGTGGCCGAAGGCGGGGGCGTGTTCGGGGTCTCGACCGGGCTCAAGGAGCGGTTCGGCCCGGAGCGGGTCCTCGACACCCCCATCTCGGAGCAGGCGATCACCGGCCTCGGGGTCGGCCTCGCCCTCGCCGACGCGCGCCCGGTGGTGGAGATCCAGTTCATGGACATCCTCACCCTCGCCGCGGACCAGATCGTGAACCAGGCGGCCAAGATCCGGTACATGCTGGGCGGGCGCCCGCGGGTCCCGCTGGTCGTGCGCGCGCCCCTCGGGGCGGGGGTCAAGCTCGCCGCCCAGCACTCCCAGAGCCTCGAGACCTGGTTCATGCACGTGCCGGGGCTCATCGTCGCCGCCCCGAGCACCCCGTACGACGCGAAGGGGCTGCTGACGTCGGCCCTGCGAAGCCCCAACCCGGTCGTCTTCCTGGAGCACAAGCTCCTCTACTTCCTGTCCGGGCCGGTGCCGGAGGAGGTCTACACCCTCCCCCTCGGGGTCGCCGAGGTCCGGCGCGAGGGGACCGACGTCACCGTGGTCGCGACCTCCGCGATGGTGCGGAAGGCGCTCCAGGCGGCGCGGCGGCTCCGCCGGGAGGGGGTCTCGGTGGAGGTCGTCGACCCGCGCACCCTCGCCCCCCTCGACGTCGGGACGATCGCCGCCTCGGTGCGGAAGACGGGAAGGCTGGTCGTCGCCCACGAGGCGTGCAAGTTCGCGGGCTTCGGCGGCGAGATCGTGGCCGCGGTGACCGAGTGCGCGTTCGACGCCCTGCGGGCCGCCCCGCAGCGGGTCGGCGCCCCCTCGACCCCGGTACCCTACAACTCGGCGCTGGAGCAGCGCTTCATTCCGGGGGAGCCCGAGATCATCGAAGCCATCCGCCGGACCCTGGCGTGAGCGTGGGCGCGGCGACGTGGGAGAGGGCGCGCGGGGCGCCGGGCGGGGCGCCGGGCGGGGCGCCGGGCGTGGACGCCCGGGGAGGGGCGTGAGCATGAGCGCGGGAGCCCCATGAGCGAAGCCGCCTCCGTCCCGGCCGCCCCGCAAGACGCGGCCGCCCGGTTCGAACGCCTGGTCCGCATCGCGGGCCTCGCGAAGACCTTCTTCAGCGCGGACCAGCACTTCACCGCCCTCGACGGCGTCGACCTCGACCTCGCCTCCGACGACTTCTTCTGCCTGCTCGGCCCGAGCGGCTGCGGCAAGACCACGGTGCTCAACATCCTCGCGGGCTTCGAGGAGCCGACGGACGGGACGGTGGAGTTCGAGGGCGGGCGGGTCGCCGGCCCCTCGCGCGACCGGGGGGTCGTCTTCCAGGCCGACAACTCGCTCTACGAGTGGCTGACGGCCCGGCAGAACGTGGAGTTCGGCCTCCGCATCGGGGGCGCGGGCGCGGAAGAGCGGGATCGGACGGCGGGCGAGTTCCTCGAGCTCGTCGGGCTCGGCGATCAGGGCCACAAGTACCCGCACGAGCTCTCGGGCGGGATGCGCCAGCGGGTGCAGCTCGCGCGGGTGCTCGCGAACCGCCCGCGCATGCTCGTCATGGACGAGCCCTTCGCCGCCCTCGACGCCCAGAACCGGCGGGTGCTCCAGGACGAGCTTCGCCGCATCTGGCACGAGCACAAGGTGACGGTGCTCTTCATCACCCACGACATCGAGGAGGCCCTGCTGCTCGGCACCCGCATCGGGGTGATGACGGCCGGGCCGAACGCGGGCATCAAGGAGATCATCGACATCCCGCCGGAGATGAAGCGGGACCGGGTGGACCTCGGGTTCGTCGAGATGTACGCGCGGGTCCAGGATCTCATCGCGGACGAGACCAACAAATCGCTCGCCGCCCAGGCGGGGCGGGCGAAGGAGGAGTCGAAGCCGCTCGGGCGCACGTCCATCGCCGCCCGCGAACGCCACCGGCGGGCCCGGCAGAGCCGCGGCGCGCAGAGCCTCGGTATCTACGCGGCGTCGATCGTCGGGTTCTTCGTGGTCTGGCACTTCGGGTCGCTGCTGCTGGACTCGGTGCTGTTCCCGTCTCCGACCCGGTTCCTGGTGACCTTCGTCGAGCTCCTCCTTGACGGGACCCTCATCCACGAGGCGTACGTCTCCCTCCAGCGCATCCTCGCCGGGTTCGTCATCGGCTCGCTCATCGCGGTCCCGCTCGGGCTCCTGATGGGGAGCTTCCGGGTGATGCGGCTCATCCTCGACCCCTACATCGAGCTGCTGAGGTTCATCCCGTCCATCGCGATGATCACCGTCGCGGTCATCTTCTTCGGGCTGGGCGAGGGGTCGCGCATCTTCCTCATCGCCTGGGTGACGGTGTTCACGGTCACCATCAACACCGCCGCGGGGGTCGCCTCCATCGAGCCGAACAAGCTGCGGGCGGCGCAGTCCCTCGGGGCCTCGAAGGGGCAGCTCTTCTTCCTCGTGACCTTGCCCGCGACCGTCCCGTTCATCCTCGTCGGGGCGAGGATCGCGATGGCGAACGCCTTCACCACCATCGTCGCGGCGGAGATCATCGGCGCCCACTCGGGCCTCGGCACGATGCTGTGGCAGGCGCGGCTCTACATGCTGGTGGACAACATCTACGTGGTGCTGATCACCCTCGGCATCCTCGGCCTCGCCATCGACCGCCTGTTCCGCTTCCTCTCCCAGCAGTTCGGGAGGCGCTATGCGCCCCATCTCTGACCGGGCGCCCGCGGCGACGGCGCTCGCGGGCGGGCACGGGCGCGAGCGCGGGTGCGGAACCGATGGGGGCTCGGCCCCGCGACACCGAAGGCGTCGGCGGGCGGGTTTCCCGGGCGGTCCGCTCTCGGGGGCTCCGGCCCGGCTGGTTCGGGACGGACGAGCCGGGCGCCCGGGGGAACGCCGGGCGGGGCCGAAGACGAAGCGGAGGTAGAACACCGATGACGCACACCGTCCTCATGCCGGACATCGGGGAGACCATCGACGAAGGCACGGTGGAGGAATGGCTGATCGAGGTCGGCGAGGAGGTCGAGAAGGGCGAGCCGATCCTCACCGTGGAGGTGGACAAGGCGACCCTGGAGGTCGCCGCGACCGCGGACGGGGTCCTCGTGCGCCGGCTCGTCGAGGTGGAGCAGACGGTGCGGAGCGGAGACGCCCTGGCCGAGATCGACGAGGCGCGGTAGCGCCGGGTCGGGGCAGGATGGCCGCCGGGCAAGGGCCGGGAACGGTGAGCGGGACCGCCATCGTGACCGGCGGGGGGCGCGGCATCGGGCGGGCCGCGGCGCTCCGTCTCGCCGAGGACGGCTACGAGGTCGCGGTCTGGGACGTCGACCGGGCGGCCGCGCGTGCGGCGGCGGACGAGATCGCGGGCCGGGGCGGGCGCGCCCGCGCGGACACTCTCGACGCTGCGGACGAGACGGCCGTCGGAACCGCGGTTGCCGCCATCGAGGAGGCCGGCCCCCCGGTGTCCGTCCTCGTCAACAACGCCGGGATCCTCCGCCTCACCCCGATCGACGGCCTCGACCTCGCGGACTGGGACCAGGTGATCCGGGTGAACCTCCGCGGCCCCGTCGTCTGCACCCGGGCGGTGGTCCCCGGCATGAAGCGCCGCGAGCGGGGGGCCATCGTCAACGTCGTCTCCAACGTGGTGGCCGCCGCGCGCCTCCACAACGGGGCCTACGCCGCGGCCAAGGCGGGCCTCCTCGGCCTCACCCGGGTGCTCGCCCTCGAGCTCGCCGCCCACCGCATCCGGGTCAACGCGGTCTCCCCCGGCTCGACCCGCACCGAGCTGATGGACACCTACGACGACGACATGATGGAGAGCCTGCTCAAGGGCAGCCTCGAGAAGCACCGCATCGGGATCCCCCTCGGCCGCTTCGCCGACCCGGCCGACCACTCGGAGGCCGTCGCCTTCCTCGTGAGCGACGCCGCCGCCCACGTCACCGGCCAGAACCTCTTCACCGACGGCGGCCAGACCCTCGCCTGACCGCCCCGCCGCCGGAGCGGCGGCGGGGCGCCTGCCCGGAACGGTCCCGGCGTACTCCGCGCGCAATGCCTCCGGGACGGCGGCCAGGGCCGTTGCACACGGCGGAATCGTGGAGCCGGCTCGGGCAAGCCGCCACCGCGGAGGTCCTGGGAACGCGGGCGTCCCGCCCGCATCGGCCGGTTGCGGCCCTTCCGTGGTTCGTTTGCGGGCGAGACGCCCGCGTTCCCAGGAGCGTCTGCGACGAGGCGCGCTTGGCGAAAACCCCACCGCACACATGCCCCGGCGGAGCGACGGCAGGCGGGACAAGGCTGGCGGGACAAGGCTCCTAACAGGCTGGTTGACTCGCCGCGCCGGCGGGCCTAGGATGCGCGCCATGAACGCACTGCTCGCGCTCCTCGCTCTTGCCGGGGCCCGGAAGGGGTCGGTCGGAACGTAGCGCTGCGCTGAGCGAACCGCTGCTACGAAGCCCGCCCCCGGAAACGAGGGCGGGCTTTTTCTTTTTGGAGGAGAGACCCATGAGCGAACCGACCCCGGCCCGCGAGGGCCCGCGCCCCGCCGGCTGGCCGGCCGCGCAAGCGCCCGGCCGGATGCCCATCGAGAAGTACCGGACCTTCGCGCCCATCGACCTGCCGGACCGCAAGTGGCCGGGGCGGGTCATCACCCACGCCCCCATCTGGTGCAGCGTCGACCTCCGCGACGGCAACCAGGCGCTCGTCAACCCGATGGACCACGAGCGCAAGAAGCGGATGTTCGAGACCCTCGTGAAGATGGGCTTCAAGGAGATCGAGGTGGGCTTCCCCTCCGCCTCGGACACCGACTTCGACTTCTGCCGCTACCTCATCGGGAACGATGCGATCCCGGACGACGTGACCGTCCAGGTCCTCACCCAGTCCCGGCCCGAGCTCATCGCCCGCACCTTCGAGAGCCTCGCGGGCGCGAAGCGGGCCATCGTCCACCTCTACAACTCCACCTCGACCCTGCAACGGCGCGTCGTCTTCGGGCTCGACCGGGCCGGCGTCACCGACATCGCGGTGAGCGGGGCCCGGCTCGTCCGCGAGCTGGCCGAGGCCCGCCCGGAGACGGACTGGATCTACGAGTACTCCCCCGAGAGCTTCACCGGGACGGAGCTCGACTACGCGGTCGAGGTCTGCGAGGCGGTGATGGACGTCTACGAGCCGACCCCCTCGAAGAGGATGATCGTCAACCTCCCGGCCACCGTCGAGATGGCGACCCCCAACGTCTACGCCGACCAGATCGAGTGGTTCGGGCGCAACCTCCGCAACCGCGAGAGCATCATCCTGAGCCTCCACCCGCACAACGACCGGGGGACCGGGGTCGCCGCCGCCGAGCTCGCCTTCATGGCCGGCGCGGAGCGCATCGAGGGGACCCTGTTCGGGAACGGCGAGCGCACCGGCAACGTGGACGTGGTGACCCTCGCGCTCAACATGTTCACCCAGGGCGTGGACCCGGAGCTCGACCTCTCCGACATCGACCGCCTGCGGGGCGTGGCGGAGCACTGCAACCAGCTCCCCGTCCACCCGCGCCACCCCTACGCGGGGGAGCTGGTCCACACCGCGTTCTCGGGGTCGCACCAGGACGCGATCAAGAAGGGGATGGCCGCCAACGCCGCGTCCAACTCGCCGGTCTGGGAGGTGCCCTACCTCCCCATCGACCCGAGCGACGTCGGGCGCACCTACGAGGCGGTCATCCGCATCAACAGCCAGTCGGGCAAGGGCGGGGTCGCGTACATCATGCAGGAGGAGTTCCACCTCGACCTGCCGCGCCCCCTCCAGGTCGAGTTCAGCCGGGTCGTGCAGTCGGTCACGGACGAGAGCGGGCTCGAGATCTCGTCGCAGGAGATCTGGGACCTCTTCGAGAAGGAGTACCTCGGCCGCAACGGGCGCTTCGAGCTGGTGGAGCATCGCATGGCCCCCGACACCCACGCCTCGGACCGGGTGGTGGTGACCGGGACCCTCCTCGTGGACGGGGAGGCCCGCATCGTGACCGGCCGCGGCAACGGCCCCATCGACGCCTACACGAGCGCGCTCGCCCGCGACCTCGGCGCGGAGGTGAACGTGCGCGACTACAAGGAGCACGCGACCGGACACGGCGCCAACGCGACCGCCGTCGCCTACGTCGAGGTCGCGGGGGCGGGGCCGGACGGCGGCTACCTCTACGGGGTGGGGATGGACCCCAACATCGTGATGGCGTCGCTCAAGGCGGTGACGAGCGCGGCGAACCGCCTGCTGCGGTCCGGCGGCTGAGCGCGGGGGGGCGGGTCCAGCGGCGGAGCGCACGGGCGGGGCGGAACGCCGACGGGCGGGAGGCGCGAACGCGAGCGGGAGCGGGGCGAAGGTCAGGCGAAGCGGTCGGGGCGGAACGGAGCGAGGTCCACGCTTGGCGAGGCCTTGCCGTCCACGAGCTCGGCCACGAGCTTGCCGGTGATCCCGCCCAGGGTCATCCCGAGGTGCTGGTGTCCGAACGCGCACAGGATGCGGGGGTCGGAGGGCAGCGGGCCGATCGCGGGCAGGGCGTCCGGCAGGGTCGGACGGAAGCCGAGCCAGCGCTCCGCCGGCTCGCCGAGGTCGGGGAGGAGGCGCCGGGCGGCCGCCGCCAGGGCCTCGGTGCGCGCCGGGCGGGGCGGAGTGTCGAGCCCCGCGAACTCCACCGTGCCGGCCGCGCGCAGCCCCCCTTCCATCGGGGTCATGAAGAACCCGCCGTCGACGGGGGCCACCGGCCGGCTCAGCAGGGTGGCCGCCTCCGGAAACACGACGTGGTAGCCCCGCTCGGTGTCGAGGGGAATGCGCTCCGCGAGCCGCCCGAGCAAGCGCTTCGACCACGCGCCGGCCGCGACCACCACCCGGTCCGCGGCGATGCGTTCGCCCGCGACCGTCACCTCGATCAGCCCCGGCAGGCCGGTTCCGATCGTCCTCACCTCGGCCTGACGCAGGCGACCGCCCCACTGCACGAACGCCCGCGCGAGCCGGTCCACCACCGCATGGGGATTGCGGAGATGGAACACGTCCTCGAGGTAGACGCCGCGATGCACGACGTCGGCGAGGGCCGGCTCCAGGGCGCGGACCTCGCCCGGTTCGAGCTCCTGGAAGGCGACCCCGTGGGCGCGCCGCCGCTCGCGGTTCCGGCGGTCGCGCCGCCAGCTCTCCTCCGACTCGTAGACGTAGAGCGCGCCGGCGGGTCCGAGCAGCGACCCGAGCCCCGCCCGGCGGGCGAGGGGAAGGAAGCCGTCCTCCGCCCGCCCGAGGAGCGCGGCGAGCGCCCCCACCGTCTCCCGCACCCGGCCCGGCCGGCAGGCGGAGAGGAAACGCAGCGCCCAGGGCAGGAACCGGGGGAGGTAGGACCACCGGATCGACAGGGGGCTCGCCGGGTCGAGGAGCATGGCCGGAGCGTCGATGATCCGCCGCGGGGCGTTGATCGGGATGCACCCGTAGGTGGCGAAGATGCCCGCGTTGCCGTAGGAAGCCCCGCGTCCGGGCGGGCCGCGGTCGATCAGGGTGACCTCGTGCCCGGACTCCTGCAGCCAGAGGGCGGCCGAGACGCCGACCATCCCCGCGCCGACCACCACCACGCGCTGGCGCTTCATGTCCGTACTCATCGCGCACTCACCGAGCGGACTCTTCTTCGGGGCTCGTGACGCCGGTCACGGCACGAGTCTGCGCGCCGTACGGGACCCGCCGGCCGCGGAACGATCGATGCGCCCGCGGCCCGGCGCTGCGGCCGTGTTCCCCGGCGCCGACCCGTCTTGCGGGTGGTCCGGCCCGCGAATCTCCTCGGAGGATCGAACCGGGGTCCGGGATAACTTGCTTTGAATCAATTGAGTGCACGCGACAGCGGGAGGCTCCACGATGGCCCAGTGTACTTTGCCCGAGCGGCGGCTTCACGGCCACAGCCACGACCGCCGTGGGCCGGACGTCATCGCCGCACCGCAGGCCTGAAGTTGCCCCACAGCGCACATGCTTCGGTTCGAGGCCCGTGCGCTGTCCGTAACCTTTTGATATAGGCGGAGTAGAGAGGGAGGCTAGATATTTTTTACCCCACGGGGACGGCTTGTTCCACGGTTTGGGGTCGGTTCGAGGGGCTTGTGGGTGGTTTTCACCCCACGGCGGGGGGTTCGCGGGTCGTACCCGGGTACGCCATCCCTGGGTACGCCGGCGTCTCGCCGGCCCGGGAAGGGCGAGGCGCCCGTGAGAACGACCATGCCGGCGGGACGCCGGCGTACCCAGGGGCGTTCGCCATTGGCGAAAGACCCCACGGCGCACGTGCCTCGGTTCAGCCCCCGCGTGATCCGGTCGGCCGGATGTGGCTAACATGGGCGCTTCAAGGCACGAGGCGCGGCGAGGTGCGGGGCACGCAGTGCGGCGTCACGAAGTACGAAGAGATTCGAGAGGGATCGAGCAGGTGATCCGAGCGACGAATTCCCAGGGTGGAGCAATCATGACCGAGAACCGACACCGCTCGCTCATCGAGCACCAGGACGACATCGGCGCCTACGTCCCGCCGGACCATCGGGGGACGGTGAACGTCCGGCTCGTGGACGGCGCGTTCTGCGGCCGGTTCGAGATGAACCTCGGGACGGTGCAGCCGGGCGGCGAGGCGGAGCCGCACTCCCACGAGACCGAGCACCAGGTCATGTACGTGCTGGAGGGCGGGTGCGAGGTCACCTTGGGCGACGACCGGCCCGTGGCCTGCGGTCCGGGGACGGTGGTGCGGATCCCGCCGAAGCTCCGCCACCGGGTGGTGGCGACCGGCGAGGCCCCCCTGCGCGCCCTCGTCCTCTACAGCCCGCCGCTCGGCCCCCGGAACGAGGTCCCGGTCGATCCGGCCTGAACCGGGCCGGACCCGGTCGGGACTTCTCGCGGGCCGGCCGCCCGGCTGGCTGGCGCCCGGCGTCCGGCCGAAGCCCGGCCGAGGTCCGGCGGGAACCCTTGGCGCGCCGCGCCGCGCGCTGCGCCCCACCGCGCACCGCCCCCGGCAAGGAGTGAGAGCATGACGAGCGCCCTCGACGGCATCCGCATCATCGACATGACGCACAACCAGGCCGGCCCCGCCTGCACCCAGGTGCTGGCCTGGCTCGGGGCCGAGGTCATCAAGCTGGAGCCGCCCGGCAAGGGGGACGTCGCCCGCACCAACATGGCCGACGACCGGGGCGAGAGCCTGTTCTTCCTGATCCTCAACGCCAACAAGCGGAGCCTTGCCCTGAACCTCAAGACGGGCGACGGCAAGGCGCTGTTCCGGAAGCTGGCGGCCCGAGCCGACGTGCTGGTGGAGAACTTCTCGCCCGGCGCGCTCGACCGGCTCGGCCTCGGCTACGGGGTGCTGAAGGAGGTCAACCCGCGGCTCGTCTACGCCACCGTCAAGGGCTTCGGGACCTACGGTCCCTACAGCGAATTCAAGAGCTTCGAACCCATCGCGCAGGCCATGGGCGGGGCGATGTGCGTGACCGGCTGGCCGGACGGCCCGCCTACCCTGCTGTGGCCGGCGATCGGGGACTCCGGTACGGGGATGCACCTCGCGATCGGCATCCTCGCCGCGCTCCGGCAGCGGGACCGGACCGGGCGCGGCCAGCACGTGGAGGTGTCGATGCAGGACGCGGTCGCGAACCTCCTTCGCATCAGCCTGCGGGACCATCAGCGCCTCGGCGGGGTGCAGCCCCGCACCGGCAACCAGCTCGGCCGGACCGTGCCGGGGTCGACCTACCCCTGCGCCCCCGGCGGGCCGAACGACTACGTCTTCATCTTCGCCCAGGCGCAGATGTGGCCCGCGTTCGTCGAGGCGCTGGACGTCGAGGAGCTTCGGAGCGACCCCCGCTTCGCGACCCCGGAGGCGCGCTGGGAGAACCGGAACGCGCTGAACCCCATCATCGAAAGGTGGACCCGGCAGCGCACCAAGCACGAGGCGATGCGGCTCCTCGGCGCGGCGGGGGTGCCCTGCGGGGCCTGCCAGGACACCGCCGAAGTGCTGGACGACCCCCACCTCGCGGCGCGCGGCATGATCGTGGAAGTCGACTACCCGGGACGGGACGGCGCGTACCGCACCGTCGGCTGCCCGGTGAAGCTCTCGGATTCGCCGGCCGAGGTGGCGCGTCCCCCGACCCTCGGCGAGCACACCGAAAGCCTCCTCGCGGAGCTCTGCGGGGTCGCCCCGGAGGAGTTCGCCCGCCTCAAGGCGGACGGGGTGGTGTGACGGACTCGCGAGCGTCCGCAGAAAGGAGGCCGTGCAGTCCCCCCGGGCAGCCCCCCGCCGCCTCAGTACAGGAACTGGCCGCCGTTGACGTGCAGGGTCTGCCCGGTGACGTGCGCGGACTCGCCGGAGAGGAGGAAGACGGCGAGCGAGGCGACGTCCTCCGGGGCCGCGATCCGGCCGAGCGGGATCTCGGCCCCCGCGGCCAGCAGCTCGTCCTCGTTCATCCCGTAGCGGGGCTGTGCGGTGTCGGTGAGGCCGGGGGCGATGGCGTTGACCCGGATGCGGTGCGGGGCGAGGTCCAGGGCGGTGGCCCGGGTCAGGCCGATCACCCCGGCCTTCGAAGCCACGTAGTGCGCCCCGTTCGGCGAGGAGCGGAACGCGGCCCCCGACGCGAGGTTCACGATCGATCCCCCGCCGCCGGCCCCGATCATGGCTTTCGCCGCGGCCTGGATGCCGTGGAACGTCCCCTTCAGGTTCACCTCGTGGACCGCATCCCAATCCTCGTCGGTCATCTCGAGGAACGGGACGCGCGGGAATATCCCGGCGTTGTTGACGAAGCCGCCGAGCCCTCGGGCGCCGCCGAGCTCGAGGCCGGTCTCGACGATCCGCCGAACCGCGGCCCGGTCGGCGACGCTTCCGGGCGCGAGCGCCGCCTTCGCGCCCGCCGCCTCGACGTCGTCCGCGACCGCCCGCGCGCGGGCTTCGTCGTCCAGATAGTTGACGACCACGTTCGCGCCCTCGCGGGCGGCGGCGCGGGCGATCGCGGCCCCGATCCCCTGTTGCGCTCCGGTCACCGCGACGGTCATCGAATCAAGACGCATGGTTCACCTCCTCTGGACCTCTGGAAGATATCCCTGCCCTGCTGCCCGGCCCGTGCTCGTGCTCGTGCCCGGTCCGATCCGGCCCCGTCCGCGCCCTGCTCCTCGAACCAACTGCCGGGGACCAGGGGGCGCACCTCCTGAGCGAACGCTTTCGCACTCATCGCCGACGCGACCCACGCCATCGGCGTCAACAGGCCCGGTCCGGCGGATGAAGCGGTCCGGCCGGCCGCGCGATCCGGCACGGCCGCCACTTCCGGGTCCAATGCTCATCGGTCTGGACGTGGCCGGCGCGGACGCTCTTGCAGACGTTGCTCCGGAACCCCGCCGCCGGAAACCCTTGCGCCAGCCGCAGTACGACACCTTCCCGCTCGCCCCCGAGGACGGAGGGCTCACCGTGGGCCTGCTTCATGAAGGCGCGGGTCTCGGCGATCGAACGGAAGCAGCCCCGGAACAGGACCGGCACGACCGGGATCTCGCGCTGCTTCGCGTACTCCTCGACCTCGGCGAAGGCGGCGAACGCGCCGTCCCGGCCCCGGAGCGCGAAGGCATGGAACGTTTCCTGCTCGCCCACGGGTCCGTACTCGATGCTGTGCACCCCGTAGACGTCCTCGCCGTAGAGCCAGACGTCGGGCTCGTTCACCTTCCAGGCGTGGTGCTTCTTCACCATCGCCATCCACTTCGCCCCGGAAGGCGCGGACACGCTGCGCGCATAGACCCTGCCGGCGTGGAGGAGGGTGTTCCCGCCGTCCAGCTTCTCGGTCGCCACCACGTCTGCGTCGACGAAGCGGCCCGGATCCGCGTGCACGTCGTCGCCCCGACCGATAGCCGGCGACCACGGCCAGTAGGGGGTGCCGGGGTACTTTGCGTCCCACGGCGGGTCGGAGCCGGTCTTCACGGCCGTTGCCGGCGGCCGCCTCCCCTCGCAGCGTGCTGCGGGCAGAGCTCGTTCACCTCCACGCCCAGCTCGTCCATCAGCGCCTTGTGATCGCCCCAGTCGCTGTCCATCGCGTTCAGGACGACCGCCTTCGCCGCCACCGCGACGGCCAGGAATTTCCGGTCGGAACGGTCGAAGGTGTTTTCCGGCAGCTCCTCAAAGCCTCGTTCGTCCCCGGCCGGCGTCACCGCGATCCTGCGGACGCGCCTGCTCTGATACCGATTGTTGAACACATGTTTGAAAAACGCGTCGCCCGCACCCGGATTTCCCGAAAAATTCAGATGCCTCCTGTATTCATTCCAAATGAGATTTTCTTCGTCGATGGCGACTGTCTCCTGTTCAACCAGAGACAGCAATCTCTCTATACAAACCAACTGGCAGCACAGGTCCGCGCAGGTCCCGCGGCCGTTGGCGGCTATCGCAACGTTGGTATCCACCACGAACACCGTCATCCGGATTGCTCCATCCTTCTTCTCAGGGAAGCTTCCGCGATCGCCGCGATCTCGCCCATTTCGTCGCCGAAGAACTTCTCCGGCCAGTTCTCGATCTCTCCCCATTCGTTCAGGACCAGATCGGAAACGTGCGCCCGGCCTCGTTGCGAAGAAACGAAGTACAGCTTCACGTCTTCGGAGGATGCCTCTTGCTCGGCGACCCGGCGTTGCAGGCGCCGCATCAGGTGTTCGCTGTGGCTCTCCACGATAATCTGCACATTGCGGACGGCCGCAACGTTCAGCATGACGTCGGCGAGGCCGCTCTGCACGGCGGGATGGAGATGGATCTCCGGCTGCTCCATCAGCACCGTGGAGCCTTCCGGGACGTAGTAGAGGAGGACCAGCGCAGGCAGGACTTGGGACACGCCGAATCCGACGTCCGTGAGCGCTACCGGCACGCTCGATGGAGAGACCCTAGCCAGCGTCCGGTAGAAGTTCGTTCCCTCGGCGATCTCTTCGAGCTGGAAGTCGTGGATCAACCCCAGCTCGTTCAGCCAATGGGCGATGATCTTCTGGAACGGGTGTTTCTTTACCCCCTTCCCTTTTGGCTTCAGCCTCCTCAGCTCCCCATGACGGGTGGCGGCAAGTATCGCGTCCACCGCGCGCTCGCCGCGCGGGCCGACATCGGCCGGGCTCGGGCTGGCTCCGGCCCATTGGTACTCCCGCTGCGGGTACTCACGCAATGGCCCGAGGTAGTAGAGCGAGCCCATCAATTTCTCGTACGCGAGCTCGAAGTCGCCAAGGAAGTCCGAATTCTGGTAATAGCTTCTTGCCTCATTGGGAAACAAGTGTGTTTTGACCGGATGTGGCAGCGGCCAAGGGCGGCCTTTGGTGCGTTTGAACCCGAATTCTTCGGCGTTGGTTGCCAGATCGAATTTATCTTCCGATCCGGGCCGCGGTTGAAGCCCGAATTCCAACCCGCCGAACTGGTACGCCAGCCGGTACGGCCAGAGGCGCGCCTGTCGCAAGCCGACTTCGCACTCCGTCCCCAAGGCGTCGCCCTTGAACAACGGGCGTTTCCGACCGTCCGTCGGGTCCTGGACCTTCAGCGTTTCGGGCAGCGTCCAGTCCAGGCGCCAGCGGATTCGCGCTTTCTCCTCACGACGATGGACCACGTCGGTGAACGTACCCAGGTTCACCAAGTCGTCCCTCCGCCCGCCGAAATCGAGCACCAGCCCCCGATCCGTCGCGTTCCGGGTCTGCTTGAGCAGCAGAAGGAACTGGAGGAGGCTGCTCTTGCCCGCGCTGTTGGTGCCGAAGAATCCGGTCACCTTGCCGAACGCCAGATCGGCTTCCCCCCACGCCTTGAAATTCTCGAGTCTCAGACGTTTCAGCATCTACCTGGCCTCCGCAGCCTCGAAGTCAATCCGGCCGGCATCCAGCGCGCCTTCGTTGACCGGGGGATCGGAATCTACATACTCCGCAGCCTCGAAGTCAATCCGGCCGGCGCCCGAGGTCCTGCCGGGCGCGTTCCGGGAGGTTTCCCGGCTCGTGTCCACATCGCGCTTCCGGTCATGCGGAGGCTTCCGGGGCGGGGGACGAGGCGGAGGCGACGGCGGCGGCGATCGCTTCGTCCATGGTCGGATACGGGGTGACCCCGAGGCGTCGGCGCAGCATCTCACGCGCTTCGGCGGAGCCCGTTCCGTGCACGCTGAAGAAGACCGGGAGGGCTGGGGCCAGCGCCTCCCACGCATCGAGCACCCCGCCGGTCATCACGTCCGTGCGCGCGAACGCGCCGCAGAAGTTGACGACGAGGCACTTCACCCGAGGGTTGGCGAGCACCAGCTCCAGGGCGGGCCTCGCCTTCGTGTACGCCTCCCCGCCGATCTCCAGGAAGTTGGCCGGCCGCCCCCCGTGGCGGGTGATCACGTCCATGGTGGTCATGGTGAGCCCGGCGCCGTTCGCGACCACCCCGACGTCGCCGCCGAGCTCGATGTACTTGAGGCCGAGCGACCGGGCGCGCGCCTCCAGGTCCGTCATCGGATCGGGGCTGCCGGCGCCCGCGACCGCCTCCCGGCGCGCGACCGCCGAATCGTCGAGGGTGAACTTGCAGTCGAGGGCGACCAGCCGCCCGTCCCCGCTCCTCGCGAGCGGGTTCACCTCCAGCAGCTCGGCATCGTTGTCGCGGTACGCCCGGTAGAGCGCGGCCAGGGTCTCCGCGACCGGGGCTTCGTCGATCTCCGGGGCGAGCCCGTCCAGCATCGCCCGCGCGGACTCGAAGTCGAACCCGCGCCGGATGTCCACCGGCGCGCTCCGGACCCGCTCGGGGGCCGCCGCCGCTGCGTCCTCGACGTCCATGCCCCCCTCCGGCGAGAACATCACGAGCGGCCCCTTGGAGGCTGGGTCGTTCAGGACCGCCGCGTAGTACTCCGCCGCGACCGACGCCCGCTCCTCGACGAGCACCGATTGGACCCGATGCCCGCCGACGTCCATGCCGAGGATCGCGCTCGCCGCCACTCCGGCCGCCGCCGGGTCGTCCGCGGTCCGCACCCCGCCCGCCTTGCCCCGCTTCCCGGCCGGAACCTGGGCCTTGACCACCACCGGCCCCCCGAGGTCCGCCGCAACCGCGCGGGCTTCGCCGGCGCTCCGGGCGAGCCGCCCCCGGGGGATCGCGATCCCCGCCGCCGCCAGCAGGGGCTTCGCCGCATGTTCTTCGAAGTTCATGGCCTCCGGCTCCTCATCTTTCTCATCCCGCCTCCATCGCAGGGTAGCCTCGTTCGTTCCGCACCCGGCCGGAATCGCCGCCTCGTCCGCTTTCTCGTCCGCCCCCGTCCGGGATTCCCCGAGGTCCGTCCGGGAACGTCCTGTCCCGGGCCGTTCCGCGGAAGCGCTCAGTCCATGAACACCCCGCCCCCGACGTTGAGGGCCGCCCCCGTGATCTCGCGCGCCTCGTCGGAAGTGAGAAAGACGAAGCCGGCCGCGATGTCGTCCGCAGTCTGAAGGCGCTGGAGAGGGACGAACTCCCGCGCGAATGCGTCGCCGAACTCTTCCATCGTCTGCGAGGCGGCCTTGCGCTGCCGGAACGTCCGCCACGCCATCCCCGTGTCCCGGACGTGCCCCGGGCAGATGGTGTTGACCCGGATCTCGGGGGCAAGCTCGACCGCCATGCTCCGGCTGAGGCCGAGGACCGCCGCCTTCGACGCCCCGTAGACCGTGCTGTGGTCCCATCCGCGCCGCCCGGCCTGCGACGAGGTGGAGGTGATGGACCCGCCGCCGCTCTCCCGGATGAGCGGTACGGCCGCCTGGCTGCAAAGGACCACCCCCTTCACGTTGACGTCGAGGATGAGGTCGATGTCCGCTTCCGAGTAGTCCACGAGCAGGCTGCGGACGTTCGTCCCCGCGTTGTTGATGAGGGCGTTGAGGCCGTCGAGGCGCGAGGCGGCGCCCTGCATCAGCGCCCGCACCTCGGCCGGGGAGCGCACGTCGGCGGCTCCACCCGCGACCGCCGCCCCGGACGCTTCCGCCTCGGGCGCGAGGGAGGCGACGGCTTCGTCCACCGCCCCCGGATCGACGTCCGCGACGAAGACCGAGCCGCCCTCCCGGAGGAACGCCCGCGCGGTCGCGAGCCCGATGGCCCCCGCGCCGCCCGTGATCACCGCCTTGACCCCCTTCAGCCGCTCGCCCATGCCCGCCTCCTCGTCCGGTCGCCGCTCCGGGCGGCCACTCTACGGCCCGAGGCGCGGGTTGCAAACCCTCCCTCATCCGCCGAGGCAGGTGCGCGGTGGGAATTTTCGCCAGACACACCTCTCGCAGGCGCCGTGGGGATGTGGGCATCCTGGGAACGCGGGCATCTTGCCCGCCGAGAGTGCCGCAGGACCTCGATCCCGGCCCCCGCGGGTGAGATCGGCGACAATCGGCGCTGCGTCGAGGCCGGCTCGGGCGATCGCTTGGAGGTCCGGGCGCACGGTGGGGCGCCGGGCGGGACCGCGGCAGCAACGGGAGAAGGAAGATGGAGTATCGACCCCTCGGCCGGACCGGGGTGCGGGTCTCGGAGCTCTGCTTCGGGACGATGTCGTTCGGCGGCGATGCGGACGAGGCCGCCTCGGCCGCCATGTACGCGGCCTGCCGCGACGCGGGCGTCAACTTCTTCGACACCGCCAACGCCTACAACGGCGGCGAGTCCGAGCGCATCCTCGGGCGCCTCATGAAGGGGCATCGCGACGACCTCGTGGTCGCCACGAAGTGCTACAACCCGCAGGGAGACGACGTCAACGCCCGCGGCGCGTCCCGCCGCCATGTGACGAGGGCCGTCGAGGCGAGCCTCCGCCGGCTCGGCACCGACCGGGTGGACGTCCTCTTCCTCCACCAGTTCGACCGGCGCACGCCCATCGACGAGCAGATGCGGGGGCTCGAGGACCTGGTCCGCTCCGGCAAGGTGCTCTACCCGGCGGCCAGCAACTACGCCGCCTGGCAGACCCTCGCCGCGCTCTCGGCGCAGGAGCGCCGCGGGTGGGCGCGCCTCGAGGTGATCGAGCCGATGTACAACCTCGTCAAGCGCCAGGCGGAGGTCGAGATCCTGCCGATGGCCGAGGCCCACGAGATCGCGGTCATCCCCTACAGCCCGGCCGCCGGCGGCCTCCTCTCCGGCAAGTATGCGGGCGGGAGTGCGGGCGGCGGCGGGGGCGGCGGGGGTGCAGGCGGCGGGCGGAGCCGGCTCCACGCCAACCAGATGTACCAGGTGCGCTACGGGGAGGAATGGATGCACGACACGGCCACCCGGTTCGCCGCGTTCTGCCGCGAGCGGGGGCTCCACCCGGTGGGCGCGGCGGTCGCATGGGTGGGCGCACATCCGGCCGTCACCGCCCCGATCATCGGGGCGCGCAACCTCGACCAGCTCCGCGCTTCCCTCGACTCGGTGTCGATCGACATGACCCCGGCCCTCCGGGCGGAGATCTCCGCCCTCTCCCGCACCCCGCCGCCCGCGACCGACCGTTCGGAGGAGCGGGCCGGATAGCGCCCGCCCCCGCCGCGCCGCCAGCCCCCCTCTCCCCGGCCTCCGGACGCGCGGGACGGGGAAGGCTCGCGCGCCCGCCGCTCAGCGGTCGATGAGTCCGGGGAGGAACAGGGTCAGCGCGGGAAAGGCGATGAGGAGGGCGACGACCGCGAGCGCGAGCCCGATGAACGGGGCCACCGAGCCGATGATCTGCTGCATGGTGGTCGATTCCGGCGCCGCCCCCCGGATGACGAAGAGGAGCAGGCCGAAGGGCGGGGTCGCGAGGCTGATCTCGAGCACCATCAGCATCAGCACCCCGAACGCGATCGTGTCGTAGCCGATCCCTTCCACCACCGGGAGGAAGAGCGGGACGGTGATCATCATCATGCTCACCTGGTCCATGAAGCAGCCGAGCAGCATCAGCACCGCGAGCATCCCGATGAGGACCGCGAGCGGCGCGAGGTCGGCGCCGAGCACCGCTTGGGCGAGCCCGGTCGACGCTTCCGAGAAGGCGAGGATCTGCGAGAACGTGATGGACCCGCAGATGATGAACAGGGTCATGACGGTGAAGCGGAGGGTCTGGCGCATGGCGACGAGGAAGCTCGCCCAGGTGAGGCGCCGGTAGAGGGCGGCGGCCGCGAGCGACGCCATCGCCCCGAGGGCGGCGGACTCGGTGGGGGTCGCGATGCCGCCGACGATGCTCCCCACGATGACGACGAAGATGCTCATGAGGGGGAGCACGTACTTGAGAAACGGCGTGATGCGCTCGCGCCAGCCCATGTCCCCGACGTCGTAGGGCGGCGCCAGCGCGGGGTTCAGCCGGCACCGGACGAGGATGTACACGACGAAGAGGCCGGCGAGGATGAGGGCGGGGATCACCGCGCCGACGAGGAGCCCCGAGATCGGGATCTGGGCGATGCTGCCGAGCAGCACCGCGAGGGCGGAGGGCGGGATGAGCATGGCGAGCCCGCCGACCGCGACGATCGGGCCGATGGAGATCGCGGGCTGGTAGCCGCGCCGGTACATCTCGGGGAGGAGGGTGCTCCCCAGCATCGCGGTGTTGGCGATGGTGGAGCCGGAGAGCGACGAGAAGATCGTTCCCCCCGCGACCGCCACCAGGGAGAGCCGCCCCGGCACGCGGGCGATGAGCCGGTCCACGGCGTCGATCGCCTGGCCCGCGACCCCCGTATGGAACATGATCTCCCCCATCAGGATGAACAGGGGGATGGGGAGGAGGGCGAAGCTCTGGGCCGCGTCGATCGCGTTCCGCACGAGCTGCTCGAGCCCGATGGCGCCGCCCATGAAGACGAAGGCGCCGGCGATGTTGACCGCGAAGAAGGCGAACACCACCGGGAGCCCCAGCATCATCAGCGCGACGAGGCCGCCGATGAGGAGGGCGAGGACCTCGTACCACTCCATCCGCTACGCCCCCGCCGCCGCTTCCACGCCCCGCCACGCGCCGACCCCCGGGGCTCCCGGGCGCCCGCCGCTTCCGGCGCCGCCGGCCTTGGCCCGGCTCGGCGCGGGGTGCGCGCCGTTCACGAGGCCCGCGCGCGCCCGCCGGCCCGTTTCCCGCGATCCGGTCTCCCTTCCGCCGTCGGCGGCGTACCGGCCTTCGTTCGCGAGCTGGCGGGCAGGCGTCGGCCGCCCGTCCACCCGTCTCCCGGCCGGCGCCCCCGGCTCTGGCGGGCGGAGGAGGTCAGAGCGCATCGGCCGCCCGGCCCGGCCCGGGACCGGCCCTTGACCCTCCCGCCGCCGCCGGCCGCACCAACCGCCGCGCGAATATCGCGGCGAGCAGGAGGAAGACGGGCGGTGCGGCGGCGAACAGCCACCATTCGGGGAACACGAAGGTCTCGTAGACGAGGGTGCCGTCGCGGAAGGACCGCCACCAGACCCGGCACGCGAACCAGCAGAGGAGGAGCGAGGCGGCGGCCCCGACCGCGTTCGCGGCCAGGTCCGCCCGGCGGCGCGCGTGCGGGGCGAGGCGGGCCACCACCAGGTCCACGGTGATGTGGCCCCCGGAGAGGAGCACCCACGGCGCGGCGAGGAAGGTGATGAGGTAGAGGAGGTACTCGGCCACGTCGAGCGACCAGGGCATCGAGAACCCGGCCGCCTGCCGGGTCGCGATGTCGAGGGAGATGAGGAGGGCGAGGACGCAGAGCAGGACGCCCGCCGCCCCGGCGAGCGCCCGGCTGAGCCGTTCGAGGAGGGGGCCGCCCGCGGATTGCCGCGATCCCTCCCCGCCGCGACTGGCCGATGGAGTCGCCGCCGTCACCGCCCGCGCCGGAAGGCCGTCCTCCGTCGCCCGCGCCGTCCGCCTGTCATCCTCCGCCCCGGAGGCCCCGGCCACGCCGGCCCCCGCCCCTTCGGCGCGGCCTGCGCGGCCCCTACTGGAGCAGCGGCCGGATCTTGCCGATGAACTCCGGGCTCGCCTTCTCGAGCGCCTCCCAGTAGAGGGACTCCGCCTTGGCGGCCCACTCCGCCCCGAGGTCCACGTACTCGACGCCGGCCTCCTCGAGCATCTTCGCCTGGTTGCCGCTCTCCGCTTCCCGCCACTTGGGCCACTCGACGTTCAGCCAGTCCGCCATCCGGTCGAGGCACGCGCGCTGGGAGTCCGCGAGCCCGTTCCAGCGGTCCAGGTTGACGAGGACGTTGATGTTCGCGCTGAAGAAGCCGGGGCCGTGGCGGTACTTGGTGAACTTGTGCCAGCCGAAGTCGACCACCCCCCAGAGCGGCCAGCCGTAGCCGTCCACCGCCCCGCGCTCGAGGGCGGTGCCCACGTCCGGCGGGGCCATGCGCACCGGGTCCGCCCCGAGGTAGCGGAAGAAGCCGTCGTAGATCGGCACCGAGCGGATCCGCATCCCCTCGAACCGGCCGTTCTGGTGGGGCTTGCTCGTGTAGAGGAAGAAGTTGACCCCGTCGTGGAGGTGGGTCAGGTACCAGGCGTTGAGCCGCTCGTTGTGGAGCTGGTTCAGCATCGCCCAGGCCCCGTTCTCCTTCTGCTCGGCGGCGCTGTTCTTGGCGAGGATGGACACGTCCGCCTCGACCGCCTCTCCCTTGTAGTAGTTGGGCGGGCCGAAGTGCATGTCGATGACCCCGGTCTTGAGCGCCCGCCACTGTTCGAGCGAGGGGACCGCGGCCGGCCCGACGATGGAGATCTCGACCTCGCCGGCGCACTCCTCGTTGACCGCATCGGCCCACTCGTAGAAGTGCCTGGCGAAGATGACCCGCTGCGGGAGGAAGCTCGCGGCCTTGAGCTTGACCGCCTCCGCGCGGGCGTCCGGAGCCGGAGCGCCGACGCCGACGACCGCGAGCGCCGCCAGCAGGGCGGGGGTCATCGCCCCCCGGAACCACTTCATTCTCATCTCGATCCCTCCACGCCGGTTGGGTTGGTGGCGCCGCCGCGGCGGTTGCCGTTACCGTGGCCACAGCCGACGCTCCGGGCCGCGCGCCGCGACCGCCCGCACCGGCCGCACCTGGGGCCGCACCGTCGGGCCGCAATATACACCGGGGCGCGCGCCCTCCGCGCCCATCGCCCGGTCCCGCGAGGCGGCGGGGCCGGCAGCGGGGGGCCGGCCCTGCGGCCCTCGGCCCGAGGGGCTGGGGCGAGCGAGGCCGGGTTCGGCCCTGCGGCCCGCTCTGCCGGCGCCGCACGCCGAGGCCGGGCTCCATCGTCTTCAGCGCCGCCGCGGGAGGCTGGCGGGCCGGCCGTCGCTTGGAGGGCGCGCCCAAGACGTGATCGGGGCGCGGTCGAGACTTGCCGGGTCCTCGACAAGAAACCATACTGGTCACGATGACTACCGCATCCGTTTCCGACCTGAAGGCGAACCTCTCCCACTATCTGCGCGTGGTGCGTCGCGGCGGCGAGGTCCAGGTTCTCGATCGGGGTACGCCGGTTGCGAGGCTGGCGCCTCCCGCGGCGAAGGACGACGAGGGGGGCCGGGAGCGCCTGATCGCCAAGGGGATACTGCGGCCAGGCAAGGGAAGCGCCGCGGCCATACTGGACGCGCCGCCGCTGGCGCTACCGGTGAGCCTTTCGGAAGCGCTGGCCGAGGAGCGGACGGAGCGGCTTTGAGGTACTGGGACGCCTCCGCGCTCGCAGCGCTCGAACGGCCCCCCGCCTTCGTCGCAAGCACGTTCTCGTGTTCGCCATCGCAAGCGGCGCCCAAGTTCCACGAAGCCAGTGAAATTCCGGAGGAGGAGATAGCGTCATGTTGGCCGACTTGGATCTCGGTATCTTTGCCATACCACTCGCCCTGATCAGTCTGATCTGTTCCGTACAAATCTTTCGAAAGAAATTGGTCTGGGGTCAGGTACGATACCTGGGATTAACCATGGCCTCATTTGGCTTGATGGTCATCATTTACTATCTTGTATTGTTCGGAGGCGTGTATGGATTTGTGGTTTCCATACTTGATCATTTCATACTAGGTCCCTCACTCGTCCTGATTGACGTTTTGTGGCTTATCGTAATCCTCGGACTCTCGATGGCAGTGTATTTCAGTTCGATAGACAGGGACAAATTCAAATCAGGGAAGTTCATAACTGTCTTTCTAATTCCGGTCAGCATTCCTGGTGGACGAATTGCGGTTTACTGCCTGAAATATTTTGGCATTCTATCATATTGATGATCAAGAGAATATAGTACCGGACACAGAACGAACCGAGCATTACACCGGCAATCTTGTACCCGATGACGCACAAAGCTCGGCTCGCGCTCCGAGATCGATGGCAACCCGGGCACAGGCCCTGCGAAAACCCGTCATTCCCGCGAAAGCGGGAATCCACTTCAATCAAAATCTGGATTCCCGCTTTCGCGGGAATGACGGGCTGAAAGAAACCGTTTACCTGAGCTTTGTATGCAACCAGGATCTCAAACGGAAAGACAGAGGAACGATCTCTTGTCAATGGCGCCCGGAGCTTGGGTCCCGCACCCTGCTGCCTCCAGCCCGAGAGGCCGGGGCGAGTGAGGCCGGGTTCGGCCTCCATCGCCGCCGGGAGTACGGCGGGCCGCTCTCCGCTACACTGCCGACGGGTCTTGGCGCGCGCCGGAGGGAGGGCGGGCGAATGCACGTCGTCGTCTGCGGGGGCGGGGTCATCGGGGCCGCGACCGCCTTCTTCCTGACCGAGCTCGGGGCCGAGGTCACCCTCGTCGAACGGTGTGCGATCGCGTCCGCCGCCTCGGGCAAGGCGGGCGGCTTCCTCGCCCGCGACTGGTGCGACGGGAACCCGATGGGGCCGCTCGCCCGCGCGAGCTTCCACCTGCACGCGGAGCTCGCCGAACGGCTCGACGCGGACTACGGCTACCGCCGGGTCGACACCCTGATGGCGGCCGGCGCCGACGAGGGCTGGTCGGTCGTGCGGCGCGCACGCCTCCCCGCGCCCGCCTGGCTGGACGGCGCCTGCGCGGTGCACGGGCGCATCGGCGCCCCGGAGACCACCGCGCAGGTCGAGCCGGGGGCGTTCACCCGCGCGCTCGTCGACGCCGCCTGCCGAAGCGGCGGCGCGCGGGTCCGCATCGGGGCGGTGGAGGGGCTGCTCGCGGCGGGCGGCCCGCGCGGGACCGCGGCGGCGGCCGGCGTGGTGGTGGATGGGGAGGCGGTTGCCGGGGACGCGGTCGTCCTCGCGATGGGGCCCTGGACCGCCCTCGCCCGGCAGTGGATCCCGCTGCCCCCGATCGGCGGGCTCAAGGGGTTCAGCATCACCCTTCGCCCGGACTTCGAGGTCCCGGCCGAGATGCTGTTCTGCGAGTACCGCACCCGGGATGGCGAGACCCTGTCCCCCGAGATCTACCCGCGCCCGGACGGCGAGGTGTGGGTGTGCGGGACGTCGGACGACCAGCCGGTCCCCGCCGACCCCGCGGACGTGCGGGTCGACGAGGCGCGCTGCGACGAGCTTCGCCGCATCGCGGGCGCTTTCGCGACGGGGCTCGCAGACGCGGAGATCACGCGCCGCCAAGCCTGCTACCGGCCCATCTGCGCCGACGCGATGCCGCTCCTCGGGGCGGCCCCCGGCGGCCCCGAAGGGGTGTTCGTCGCGACCGGCCACAACTGCTGGGGGATCCTGAACGCCCCGGCGAGCGGCAAGGCGATGGCGGAGCTGATCGCGACCGGCGAGGCCCGCACCGTCGACCTCTCCCCCTTCGACCCGGCCCGGCTCCTGAAGGCCGCCTGACGGCCCTGCCCGTACCTGCCGGCGCCCCTTTTCCCCGCGAGGCGCCGCGGGCCGAGACGCGGGCTCGATCCCGCGGTGGAAGCGTTCCCGCCCGCATGTGGACCGAAGGTCCAGGGGAAAAGCGCCCGTGAACGAAAGTGCGGGCGAGACACAAGCGTTCCCAGGACACCTGGATTCCCGCTTTCGCGGGAATGACGAAGGTGGGCGAGACACAAGCGTTCCCAGGACGCCCGCGCGAGCGCCGCCGTGGGGTGAAGTCCGCCCAAACGCCCCTCGAACCGACCCCAAACCCTGGAACAACACCGTCTCCGCGGGGTAAGAAATACCCCGAACTCCGATATAAATTTTCTATATCAATAAGTTACGAAAATCGCACGAGCCTCGAACAGGGCGGCGGCTTCCCGATCCGGGGCGTAGCGCGTACATTTGGGGCGGGACGAAACCGGGGAGAGGGAAGCGATGGCGGTCGGCAGGCGGCTCGAGAACAAGGTGGCGATGGTGACCGGCGGCGCGTCCGGGATCGGGGCGGCGAGCGCCCGGCTGTTCGCCGAGCACGGGGCGGCGGTGGCGATCGCCGACGTCAACGACAACCTCGGCCCGAAGGTGGCGGGCGAGATCGAATCGGCGGGCGGCGCCGCCATGTACGTCCACCTCGACACGGTGTCGGAGGAGGAGTGGCGCGAGGCCGTCGCGGCGGTGAAGGAGCGGTACGGCCGGCTCGACGTCATGCTCAACGCGGCGGGGGTGTCGGGCCGGCTGCCGGACGGCTCCGCCGCCCCCCGGGTCGGGGACGCCAACCTCGAGAACTGGAACCGCGTCATGGCCGTCAACGCGACCGGGGTGTTCCTCGGCACGAAGTACGCGATCGAGGCGATGCGCGAGGCGGGCGGCGGCTCGATCATCAACATCTCGTCGATCTACGGGATCGTCGGGTCCGAGCACAACGCGGCCTACCACGCCTCCAAGGGGGCGGTGCGGACGTTCTCCAAGTCGGCCGCCGCCCAGTACGCCAGGGAGGGGATCCGGGTCAACTCGGTGCACCCGGGCTTCGTCGACTCCCCGATGACCCAGCCCATCCACTCCGACCCCGAACGGGCCGCCCCGCGGCTCGCCCAGACCCCGATGGGCCATTTCGGCCAGCCGATCGACATCGCCCACGGGTGCCTCTTCCTCGCCTCCGACGAGTCCCGCTGGATGACCGGGGCGGAGCTGGTGATCGACGGCGGGATGACCGCCGTCTGACCGCCGGCCCGGACGCGAGAGGAGGCGAGGCGAGGTCCAAGGCGAGACAAGGTCGGAGGCGAGACGAGGCCGAGCCAGGGCAGACCAAGCCAGGCCAGGCGAAGCGAAGACGGGTCCCGATTGCGCGCGAGGCTCGGGATGCGGCTCGCGGTCGGTGGAAGTCCGGATCGAGCGGGCCGGTCCGTGACCCCTGGACCCTTCCCGCCGGCACGACCAGCGTTTCTCGGCTTCCGGCGAGCCTCCGAGGCCGATCCTCCATCCAGGGCTCGGGCTTGTGCGCGGATAGTCGGGAGAGAGGACAAGGCAGGAGAGAGGAGACGAGGTGGCGGCGGAACGGCGGTACGACTTCATCGTGGTCGGGGCGGGCTCGGCGGGCTGTGCGCTCGCGAACCGGCTCTCGGAGAGCGGCCGATGGCGCGTGCTCCTGCTCGAAGCGGGCCCCCGGCGCCACTGGCTGAGCCCGATGCCGATCAGCTTCGCGAAGCTCATCGACAACCCCGCCGCCAACTGGTGCTACCGCGCCGAGCCCGAGGAGGGCTCGGGCGGGCGGGCCATCCCGATCCCGCGCGGGCGGCTGCTCGGCGGGTCCAGCGCCATCAACGGCCTCGTCTTCGTCCGCGGCCAGCGGCTCGACTACGACACCTGGACCCAGCTCGGCAACCGGGGCTGGAGCTACGACGACGTCCTGCCGGTGTTCCGGCGCATGGAGCACTTCGAGCGCGGGGCGGACGAGTGGCGCGCCGAGGGCGGCCCTCTCCGGGTGAGCGAGGTCCCGGACCGGAGCCCGCTCTACGAGGCGCTGTTCCGGGCCGGGGTGGAGTCCGGCCTCCCGCACAACCCCGACTACAACGGGGAGAGCCAGGAAGGCATCTGCAAGACCCAGGCCACCATCAGCCGGGGGCGGCGGATGAGCGCCGCCCACTGCTACCTCCGCCCCGCGCGCGGCCGCCCGAACCTCGAGGTGGTGAGCGGCGCGCTCGCGCATCGGCTCGTCCTCGACGGCAGGCGATGCGCCGGCGTCCGCTACCGGCGGAACGGGGAGAACGGGCGCGGGGGCGGGGGCGAGGGCAAGGAGGAGGAGGCGCTCGCGGCGCGCGAGGTAGTGCTCTGCGGGGGCTCGATCAACTCCCCGCAGCTCCTCGAGCTCTCCGGGATCGGCCGGCCCGAAGTGCTCGGCGAGCACGGGATCGAGACCGTGCACGAGCTGCCGGGGGTGGGGGAGAACCTCATCGACCACATGGCCCCGCGGGTGGTCTGGCGGCTCAAGCCGCGCGGGGCCACCTACAACGAACGCGCGCGCGGGCTCGGCCTCGTCTGGCAGGTCCTCCGCTACGCGGCGACCAGGGGCGGGTTCCTGAGCCTTCCCTCCGCCCCGGTGCTCGCCTTCCTCCGGAGCCGGGAAGGGCTCGAGGCCCCCGACGTGCAGGTGCACTTCGCCCCCTACGCGATCCGCGCGCCGAACGACCGGAGCCTCCTGCCCGAGCCCGGGATGACCTGCACCACCTACATCCTGCGGCCCGAGAGCCGGGGATCGATCCACGTCCGTTCGCGCGACCCGTCCGAGGCGCCGGCCATCCGCCTCAACTTCCTCTCCGACCCGCTCGACCGGCGGGTCCTCGTGGACAGCGTCCGCTGGGTGCGGCGCATCGTGGGGGCGAGCGCGATGGACGACTTCCGCGACACGGAGCTGAAGCCGGGCGCGGAGGTCGAGTCGGACGACGAGATCGTCGAGTGGATCCGGGCGACGGCGGAGACCGCCTTCCACCCCGTCGGGACGTGCCGGATGGGCCAGGACCCGATGGCGGTGGTCGACGAACGGCTCCGGGTGCGCGGCATCGAAGGGCTGCGCGTCGCGGACGGCTCGATCATGCCGACCCTCGTATCCGGCAACACCAACGCGGCGTGCATCATGATCGGCGAGAAGGCGTCGGAGATGATGCTCGCCGACGCGGCCTGAGCGCCGCGCCCTCCCCCCGGTTCGCGGTTCGATGCCGGATTCGATCACGGGTTCGGTTCCGGGCTCGGGCTTGGTCCGAGACCCGGTCCCGGCCTCGACGTCCGGGAATTTCATGCACGATTGGAGACGAATTCGGAGTGACGGAGCGGGATCATCGGAAGAACGCAGCCCTGCATCTACGTATCCTGAACCGGATCAGGGGCCGGTACGACCGGCGCATCATGAACAACGTGGCCCGCGCCCAGTACGTCGAATGCCTGGTCGCGCTGACCCTGGGGGAAGCCTGGAGGCTGATCCGGGAAGAGGACGGGTGGGAATGGGCCGCATGGGATTGCCAGCATGATTCGGGCGCCCGGCTCGAAGTCAAGCAGGCCGCCGCGAGACAGTCGTGGGACGAGGAGGCGTCCGTGCCGCGCCGCCGGCCCAGGTACGACATCGCGCCCCGCAGCGGCTACTGGACGGAGGACGGGAGCCGGTGGCTGGACGCTCCCGGGCGTCCGGCGGACCTGTTCGTCTTCGCGTGGCACGACGAGAGGCGGTACGAGTACGCCGATCAGCGTGATGCCGGCCAATGGCGTTTCTTCGTCGTGGCGGAACGGAACCTGCCGAGGCGGCAGAAGAGCATCGGGCTGAGGAGGCTCAACGCGATCGCCTCTCCGTGCCATATCGCCGAGCTCGGGTCCGCGGTCGAGAGCGCGCGCACCGCATGAAGAGCGTTGAAAGCTGTGCTCCGCCGCGCCTGCTCCGACCGGCCCGATCGTGCCTGTGAATTCCTGACGTTCGATGCCGGAGCTTCCCGAGGTCGAGCGGAGCCGCCGGCTCGCGGAGTCTACGGCGGCCGGCCGGCGGATCGAGCGGGTCGAGTGCGCCGCCGACCCGATCGTCTACGCCGGGGCGCCGGCCCATGAATGGGAGGCGCTCGGCGGTCGGCGGGTGCTCGCGGCCTGCCGGTGGGGCAAGCAGCTCTGGCTCGACCTCGACGCGCCGCCGCACCCGCTCTTCCACTTCGGGATGACCGGCGGGTTCCGCGTGCCGGGGGACACGCCCCTCAAGCTCGCGACCGGCCCCATCCACCGGCCGGACGAGTGGCCGCCCCGGTTCTGGAAGGTCCGGCTCACCTTCGAGGGCGGGCGCGAGCTCGTGATGACCGACGCCCGCCGGCTCGGCCGCCTGCTGCTGCGCGGCGCGCCGCGCGAGGAGCCCCCGGTGAGCCGCCTCGGCTTCGACCCGCTGCTCGCCCTGCCTCCGCCTCGGCGGTTCGCCGAGCTGCTCGCCGCCCGCTCCGTGGCCGTCAAGTCCCTGCTCCTCGATCAGCGGTTCGCGGCCGGGGTCGGGAACTGGATCGCGGACGAGGTCCTCTACCAGGCCCGCATCGACCCTCGGCGCCGGGCGCGGGACCTCGACGACCGGGAGGCGAAGCGGCTTCGCGCCGCGCTCCGCCGGGTGGTGGAGAAGGCGGTGTCGGTCGATGCGGAGAGCAGCCGCTACCCCGAGGGCTGGCTCTTCCATCGCCGCTGGGGGCGGCGGGCGGGGGCGAAGACCGCGCGCGGGGAGGCCATCGAACACCTCGAGATCGGCGGCCGCACAACCGCCTGGGTTCCGGCTGTCCAGCGCTGAGATCTCCTGCCTCCGACGAGCTTCCCGCCCGGGGGACCGCAGGTCCGCCATCGTCCATGCGGGCTGGAAGCCCGCGTTCCCAGGGCGCCGGGGCGAAACGCGGCGGCCGTGAACCGGGGGCGGTGGGGGGCGCCGTATTCCCAGGGGGCCGGGGCGAAACCCCTGGCTCATGATGGGCGGGCGGTGGATTCAATCCTGGGCGGCGGGCCGGGCTGCCGCCTCGCGCGCGGCGGCCACCCGGCGCATGAACCGGGGGGCGATGGCGCGGAGGCGTTCGTCGCTTACCCGTCCGCTCCGGGTCATGTAGTCGTAGGCGAGCTCGTGGGGGGCGAGGTGCATGAGCCCCGCGAACCGCTCGTACCAGCTCCAGCTTCCGGCGGCCCCCGCGAGGAGCTTGTCGACCGCCGGGCGGCGGGCCGCCTCGAAGCGTTCGAGCCCTTCCGCCGCCCGCCCGCCGCTCTCGTCGAGGGCGCGGGCGAGCGCGTGGGCGTCCTCCATCGCGAGCCGGGTTCCGGAGCCGATGGAGAAGTGGACGCTGCGGAGCGCGTCGCCGATGAGCACCACGTTCTCGTACCGCCAGCGTTCGCAGGCGAGCACCGGGAAACGCCGCCACTCGGAGCGGTTCGAGATGAGCGGGCGCCCGCCGAGGTCCGGGGCGAAGACCGCCTCGCAGTAACGCCGCGCCGCCGCGTCGCTCGGCTCGCCCCCGCTCCCGAGGCCGCTTCGCGCCCAGGTCGCGGCGTCGCATTCGACGATGAACGTGCTCATGTCCGGCGCGTAGCGGTAGTGGTGGGCGACGAAGGCGCCGTCGGGGTTCGTGCGGAAGGTGAGGGTCAGGGTGTCGAAGACCTGCCGCGTCCCGTACCACGCATAGCGGTTGCCGAGGAGCTCGGTGCGGGGTCGGAACTCGGCTTCGAGCGCGGCCCGTACTCGCGAGTGGATCCCGTCCGCGCCGACCACGAGGTCGGCCCCCGCGCGGACCTCCGCGAGGGATTCGACCGGAGCGTCGAAGCGGAGCGCCGCCCCGGCCTCCCGGCAGAGGCCGTGCAGGGTGCGGAGCAGGTCGAGCCGGCCGATGGACGAGAAGCCGTTGCCGTCGATCGGGACCGCCTCGCCCCGGTGCGAGATGGTGAGGTCGGGCCAGCGCTCCATGCGGCGCGCGATGCGGTCGAAGGCGTCCGGCGCCGCGCTTCGGACCCGCTCCCGGCCCGCGTCCGACAGCACCACCCCGAAGCCGTAGGTGGCGGTGGCGGGGTTCTGCTCGTGGACCCGGACCGCCCACGACGGACGGCGGCGCTTGAGGAGGAACGCGAACCAGAGCCCCGCCGGCCCCCCGCCCACGACTTCGATCTTCAACCCGCCCTCCCGCTCCGTCCTCTCGCCGCCCCGCCCCGGCAAACTCCGCGCGTGCCGCCCCGCCCCGGCAGTGCCTCCTGGGAACGCGGGCGTCTCGCCCGCATCGACCCGTGGCGGGGCGGCTCGCATGGCTGGCGGAAGCCTGCTGTCCCAATTGCGGGCGAGACGCCCGCGTTCCCAGGAGGCACTGCCAGCGGTGTAGTTGGTGCAAATCCCCACCGCGCACAGGCATTTCGGAGTCCGCCGCGAAGCGGGGAGGCGGGCGCGGCCTCGCGGGGCTCCCCCATGGTCCGAGGGTCAGCCCCGGCCCGCGCCCGCGTCCGGAGCCGGAGCCGGGTCCCGGCTCGCCACCGCCGGGTGGTCCTTCCCGGTGCGAAAGCCGGGGCCGAAGCCGCCGGGGCTGCCCCAGCCGGTGACCTTGTCCCCGAAGAACTCCGCGTTGACGGCGAGGAAGCGGGCGGACTCGGGGGGCAGGTCCTCCTCGGCGAAGATCGCCTCGACCGGGCACACCGAGATGCAGACGGCGCAGTTCACGCACTCGTCCGGCTGGATGTAGAACATCCGCCCCCCCTCGTAGATGCAGTCCACGGGGCAGACGTTGGTGCAGTCCCCGTCCTTGACGTCGATGCACGCCTCGGCGATCACGTAGGTCATGCGCCCGCGCTCCGCGCCGTGCTCGGCGTCGGGTTCCGCGCCGCGCCCCGTGCCGCGCTCCGTGCCAGGTTCCATACCGCGCCCCGTGCCGCGCTCGGCGCCGGGTTCCGTTCTGCGCCCCGTCCCGCGTCTCGCGCCATGTTCCGCGCCGCGCCCTGTCCCGCGTCCCGCGCCATGTCCCTACCCATGCCCCGCCCGCCCCGCGCCGGGGCCCGGGCCCTCAGCGCCCCTTCCAGACCGGCGCCCGCTTCTCCCGGAACGCGGCGACCCCTTCGTCGGCGTCCTCGCTCTCGAGGGCCGCGACAAGGCTCGGGAGGCAGGCGGCGCGGGCCTCGCGCTCGCCGAGGTGCTCGGTGTCCGCGACCGAGCGCTTGATCGCCCGGAGGCTCAGGGGCGCGCAGGCGAGTACGTCCTCCACCCAACTGTCCACCGCGCGGTCCAGCTCCGCGTCCGGCACGACCTCGTTGACGAGGCCGGCGGCGAGCGCCTCCGCGGCCCCGATGCGCCGCCCGGTCAGGAGGAGTCCCATCGCGAGCGCCCGCGGCAGCCGGCGCGGCAGGGTGGCCATCGCGTCGAGCGGAAGCCGCCCGACCCGGGGCTCGGGCAGGCCGAAGGAGGCGGACTCCGCGGCCACGAGGACGTCGCATCCGAGCGCCATCTCGAACCCGCCGCCGAGGGCGAGGCCGTTGACCCGCGCGACGACGGGGGCGGGGACCCGGCCGGCGAGCGCGATCCCGCCGAAGCCGTGCCGGCCGGTGCGGGCCCACCAGGCGAGGCCGCCGGGGCCGTCCTCCTTGAGGTCCGCGCCCGCGCAGAACGCGCGCCCAGACCCGGTGAGCACGACGCAGCGGACGTCGGGGTCGCGCGCGAGAGCGTCCCAGAGCTCGTTCAGCGCGGCGTCCGTCGCCGAGTCGACCGCGTTCAGGCGATCCGGCCGATCGAGGGTCACCCGCGCGACGCCGCCCGCCCGTTCGAGGCGGACCCCGCCGCCGCCGTTCGCGAACCCGCCGCTCACGGCCCCGACCCCGACCCCGGCCTCGACCCCGACGGCCCCTCCCCGCTCCGCTCGACCTCCGCGAGCACCTCGTCACGGTGCTCGCCGAGCCTCGGAGGCGGGCGGCGGACCTCGAAGGGGGCGGCCGACATCTCGATCGGCGAGCCGACGAGGCGCACCGGCCCCGCCGCGGTCGGCGCCGATTCGACGACCATCCGGTTGTGCGCGGTCTGGGGGTCGGCGAGCGCCTCCGCGAGGGAGCGGACCGGCGCGCACAGGATGTCCACCGCCTCGAGCCGCTCCACCCAGTGGTCGGTGGGGCCGCCTGCGAACGTCTCCCGGAAGACCGCCTGGAGCTCGGCGCGATGCGCCTTCTGCCGTTCGAGGCTCTCGTACCTCGGGTCCGCGGACAGGTCTTCGAGGCCGAGGGCGCGGCAGATCTCGCGAAGCGGGTTCTCCTTGAACGCCCCCACCATCACGATGGCCCCGTCCGTGGTCTCGAAGACCCCCGCGAGCGGCATCGCCGCCCAGTTGAGGTCGCGCCCGCGCATGAGATGCATCGCCGCCTCCTGCATCTGCATCGCGAGCATCGAGTTGTAGAGGGAGACCGAGATCCGCTGGCCCTCGCCGGTCCGTGCGCGCTGGAGCAGCGCGAGCAGGACGCCCTGCACGAGGTGCATCCCGGCCGCGTAGTCCGCGAGCGCGGTGGGGTAGATGGACAGGGGCACGTCCGGCCCCGCCCGCCGGTGCATGGCCCCGGTCATCGCCTGGGCGAGCACGTCCTGCCCGCCCTTGCCCCGGCGCACGTAGGGGCCGTCCTGGCCGTAGCCGGTCCCCATCGCCCAGATGATGCGCGGGTTGACGCGCTTCAGGTCCTCGTAGCCGAAGCCCATCCGCTCCATGACGCCGGGGCGGAAGTTGTTCACCACCACGTCGGCGGTCTCGACGAGGCGGAGCACGGTCGTCCGGTCCGCCTCCGACTTGAGGTCCAGGGCGAGGCTCCGCTTGTTCCGGTTCAGGCTCGCGAAGACCGGGTTGTTGCCGCCGTCCGGGTCCTCGCCGACGCTCCAGCGCGAGAGGTCGCCCATCCCGGACCGCTCGATCTTGATGACGTCGGCGCCGTAATCGCCCAGCATCTGGGTGCAGCACGGCCCCATCATCACCTGGGTGAAGTCGAGGACCCGCACCCCTTCGAGGGGGAGGGGCGGCGCCGCCGCCGCGACGCTCGCGTCCGTCGGCGAAGCCGAGGCCGCAGGCGCGGACGCGGGCGCGGGAGAAGACGAAGGCGCGGCCCCGGTCCTGGCTCCGGGCGCGATCCGGGGGGCCGGCATCAGGCCGCCTCCGGCGCGGCGACCCGCGCGTTGGCCGCCGGGCGGTCCCCGGGGTCGGCCCCCTGGGCGCGCATCCGCCGCTGGACGCGGCCCACGTCGACCTCCCGGACGGCGACCCCGCCGTCGAGCGCAAGCGCGGCCGCG
Organism: Gammaproteobacteria bacterium; assembly: GCA_965243335.1. GTDB lineage: Bacteria > Pseudomonadota > Gammaproteobacteria > HK1 > HK1 > JAJDXW01. Next base: position 4,942,444 of record OZ251545.1, on the reverse strand, counting down.
ACCCCGGCCGCCTCGCCCATCGCCATGCAGGGGGGGATCTCGCGGCTCACCTTCTGCGCCTGCGGGGTCGCGGAGTAGTGCCGCCCGGCGACCAGCATCTGCTCGACGCCGACCGGCAGCAGGGCCCGGTAGGGGGTGTAGTAGTCGCGCCCGCGGCAGACCGAGTCCGCGAAGTGGACCCGCTCGAGCACGTCCTCCTTGGTGACCACGTACTCCCCCCGGAGGAGGCGGGTCTGGCGCACCCCGGTCTGGGGGGCGAAGTCGACGAAGTACGCGCGCTCGAACCCGGGCGCGTGCTCGCGGGCGAAGTCGAGGAGGGCGCGCATCCGGCGCCGGCCCTCGAATTCGGCCGCGGTGAGGTCCGCGACCTTCATCCCGTCGAAGCCCGTCATGTGCGGGCAGTTGCACCAGACGATGCCGGGGAGCGGGGTCTTGAGCCACCAGTACTGCCAGCACCCGCCGATGATGCGCTTCGCCTGGCGGTCGACCTCCGCGAAGCGCTCCGGCTCCTCGAACTGGAAGCGCTCGGCAGTTTCGGTGTCGACCCCGCCGATGCGCGACACGGTGGTGACGATGTAGGCGCCTTCCTCGAAGGCCGCCCCCGCGCTCGCGGCGACGTCGAGGTCCCCGGTCGCGTCGATCACCACGTCGCCCCGGATCGCCTGCGCCCCCTCCTTGGTCTCCACGATCACCCCGGACGCGCGCCCGTCGTCGTCGACGATCGCCGACTGGAACCAGCTATGCAGGCGAAGCTCGACCCCGGCCTCGGCCACCATCTCGAGGGCGGCGTGCTTGAAGCCGTCCGGGTCGAAGGCGGCGGCGAAGATGATGGGATGCGGCTTGGTATGGGTGTGGAAGTCGAACACCCCCCACCGGGACCACTTGCGCCACATCGCCTCCGTGGCGCGCACCGCCGGGTCGCGGTGGGCGGCGGGCGGATACACGCAGAGCCCCCGGCGCTCCATCCGCTCGATCATCTCCATCGCGAGGCCCCGGACCGAGATCTCGGTGTCGTTGTGCATGTCGTCGAGCACGAGGACCATGCCCCCCGAGGCGAGGCCCCCGAGGTAGGGGTAGCGCTCGACCAGGGTCACGCTCGCCCCGTTCCGGGCGGCGGAGACGGCGGCCGCGATGCCGGCCGCGCCCCCGCCCACCACCAGGACGTCCGACGCGGCGACCACGGGAACCCGGCTCTCGGGCCGGATCAATGAGCTCGGTGCTTGCATACCACTCTCCTCGAGCAGGCGGCTTCGCGCGGGGCCGCGCGGGTTCGGGCCGCGGTCAGAACACGTCCGGGGGCTTCCACCTGAGCACCCGGCGTTCCACCAGGGTGACGATCGCGAACGCCGCGACCGCCATCCCCGCGCCGAGGATGACGGTGGCGTAGAGGAGCGGCGCGCGGAAGTTGTAGGTGGCCTCGATGATGAGCGACCCGAGACCGTAGTTGGAGCCGATCCACTCCCCGACGATGGCCCCGATGACGCACGTGGTGGAGGCGATCTTGAGGGCCGCGAACAGGAAGGGGAGCGAGCTCTGCAGCCGGACCTTGAAGAGCACCTCCCGGCCGCTCGCCGACAGGACCCGCATCAGCTCGAGCATCTGGGGGCTCACCGCCTTCAGCCCCCGCACCATGTTGACCAGGGTCGGAAAGAAGCAGATGAGGGCCGCGATGACGATCTTCGGCGCGTAGCCGTTCCCGAGCAGCAGCACGAGGATCGGGGCGACGGCGATGATCGGGATCGTATTGACGAAGACCGCGATGGGGTAGAACGCCCGCTCCGCGAGCTGGCTGTGCACGAACCACACCGCGAGCACGGCGGCGACGGAGTTGCCGACGAGGAAGCCCGAGGCGGCCTCCATCAGGGTCGGCCAGAAGTTGATCCACAGGACGTCGCCCCGTTCCACGAACACCTGGAGGACCTGGAGCGGGCTCGGGGCGATGTACGTCGGCACCCCGAACCCGGTGACGACGGCCTGCCAGAGCAGCAGCATGCTCGCCGCCGCCACGAGGGCGGGGGCGCGCCGGCGCCAGGCGACCCCGCGCGCGCTCTGCGGCCGGTCGTTCCGCCCTCGGTATGCCGCCGGGCGGCCCTCGCCCGGGCGGCTCGCGCCCGCGCGGCCCGCACCGTCCCCGCCGCCGCGGCGGTCGTCGCCCATGTCCCCGCCGCCCGCCGTCCGCGGGGGCCGGGCGGCTCGTTCGCCCCGGCCGGTCAACCCGGCTCCTCCAGCAGCCGGCGAAGGCGGGCGGTGACCTCCACGAACCCGAGGGTGTCGCGGGCGGCGAGGGTCCTCGCCTCCCCGAAGTCGACGTCCACGTACTCGCGCACCCGGCCGGGATGCGCCGACAGCACGAGGCACTTCTGCCCGAGGAAGGCCGCCTCCGGGATGGAATGGGTGACGAAGATGATGGTGGCGCCCGTCTCGCGCCAGATCCGGAGCAGCTCCTCGTTGAGCTTGTCGCGGGTGATCTCGTCGAGCGCCCCGAAGGGCTCGTCCATGAGCAGCACCCGGGGCCGGCAGACGAGGGCGCGGGCGATCGACACCCGCTGCCGCATCCCGCCCGAGAGCTCGTGGGGAAGCGCCGCCTCCCGGCCCGCGAGGCCCACCAGGGCGAGCAGCTCGCCCGGCTCCGCGTGTTGCTCCATGCTCCCGTCCCGCCCGCCGACCTCGAGCGGCAGGCGCACGTTGCCGAGCGCGCTCCGCCAGGGGAGCAGGGTGGCGTCCTGGAACACGAAGGCGAAGTCGCGGGCGCGCCGCGCCTCCTCCGGAGTGCGGCCGAACACGCTGATCCCGCCCTCGCTGACGGGGACGAGGTCGGCGACCGCCCGGAGGAGGGTCGACTTCCCGCACCCCGAAGGGCCGAGCATGGTGACGAGGCCGCCGGCGGGCACGTCGAAGCTCACCCCGTCGAGGGCGGTGACGGGGCCGGCGTCGCTCTCGAACCGCACCGCGAGGTCACGCACCGATACCGCGGCCGTGGCGGCCGGCGTTGCCGGCGCCGGCGCCGGCGCGGGCGCCGATCCCGCGGCGGGCGGCGCGGGCGCGGCCTCCCCCCCGGCCGGGCGGGCGGGAGGCCGATCCCGCCCCGCGCCCGGCGGGGGCGCGGTCGCGGCCACCGCCGGATTCACCTCCCCGGGGTCCGCCGCCACCGCCGCCGCCGACGGCCCCGGCCCGGGCCCGAGTACCGGCCTCCGGTCCTCACCCGATCCGTTTCCGCACGGCCTCGGTCGCCGCGAGGACGTCCGTCGTCATCACGTCGGCCACCGTCGGCACGTCCCCCTGGAACTGCTCGAGGTCGGCGTAGACGTCGATCTGCTTCCGCCAGTTCTCGGGGTTCATGGCCGCCCAGCCCTCGGCGGCGGTGGTGTCGTCGAAGGAGAACCCGAGGACCGGCCCGACCGCTTCGAGCTCGCTCGCCCGGTCGAGGTTCCGGTACTCCGACACCAGGTGATCGACGGCCGCCTCCGGGTTCTCCCTCGCATACCCCCAGCCGCGCGCGGAGCCGGTGAGGTAGCGGACGAGCACGTCCCCGTGCTCGGCGAGCATCCGGTCGGTCGTGTAGTAGACGTTGGCGTAGAGCCGGATCCCGGCGTCCCAGAGCATCATGTCCACCCGGTCGTCGCCGAGGATCCGGAGCGCGTTGGTGTTGGTCATCCAGCCGGTGACCGCCTGGGCCTGCCCGGTCATGAGCTGGTTCATGTCGCTTCCCATCTTCACCACCTCGACCTGGTCCTCGGCGATGCCGTTCAGGGCGAGCAGCGCCCGGAGCAGGATGACGGCCGTCGGCTGGGTGGCGATGGTCTTGCCGATCATGTCCTTCGGGGTGCGGATGGGGTCGCCCGCGAGCGAGAAGTAGGTGAACGGATGCTTCTGGTAGCCGGCCGCGAACGCCTTGACCGGGATGCCGGCGGAGCGCGCCAGCATCAGCGAGGGGCTGGACGAGAGCTGTCCGACCCCGGCCCGCCCGGCCGCGACCGAGGCGACCCCGTCCACCCCCGGACCGCCCGGGGTGACGGTGAGCTCGACGCCTTCCTCGGCGTAGTAGCCGAGCCGCTTCGCGCAGACCTCGCCGAGGATGCCGTTGCTCGCGAGCCATCCGAGCTGCATGTTGACCTCGGCCGCGTCGGCGGCGAGGGGGCGGACGGTGATGAAGGACGAGGCGGCGGCCGCCCCGAGGGCGCCGCCGTACTGGAGGAGCCGCCGCCGGCTGAGCCGCGGCCCGATCGTGGTGTGTTCCGACATTCTTCGATTCCTCGAGTGGCGTGGGACTCGCGCGCGCCGTGCGGCCCCTCGCGTACCGGCGCGGGACTTCGGCGCGCGCCGGCGCCGGCCTCCCGGTCCGATCCGCTCCGGCTCCGGCCGGATGGAGCCGGCCCGCCCTGGCCGCACCTTCGTCGCGGGAACAGCGTAGTCCGTTCGGGCGTGCGAAGGAAGTGCGCGCCCCGGAGGAAGGTGCGCGGCGGGGACTTTCGCCGGCAGGCCTCGTCGCGGGCGTGCTCTGGGCACGGCCTCCTGGGAACGCGGGCGTCCCGCCCGCACTGTGGGGGCGAAGCGCCCGGGGACAAGATTGCGGGCGGGACGCCCGCGTTCCCAGGAGGCGCTCGCGAAAGCCCTGCGGTGGGGTGAAGGCGGCGCACGGGCCTCTTCCGCGGCCCCGCTTGCCGTCTCCGTCGCGAACCGTCTTCCCGGCTGGCCGTCGGGTGGGATTCGACCCGACGGCGCTCCGATCGCTGGGAGACCTCGGCTTCAGGGTTGCACGAAGATCCGGTATCGATCCGACGCGCTCGCGGGGCGGCGCCTCCCGCCTCCGACGTTGCGGCGGGTGGTTCCGATCGATCGGATTCGCGGCGGCCCGGCGTCATGAGCGCACGGAAGCCGCCGATCTCCGGTTCCGGTCCCGGCCCCGAGTCGGCCGCTTCGACTCCGGGAGCCTCCCGGGCGGGTCAGTCGCCGCGGCCGTCCACCGCTTCGACGAACTTGGCGACCAGGCCGTCCGGGGCGTTGACCACGTGCTCCGGCCCGGGGAAGCGGCCTTCGTGCACGTCCGCGATGAACTCCCGGAAGCCCGCGATGCGTTCGGCCTGCATCTCCTCCTTCATCCGGTAGAGGAGGCGGTACTGCTTCGAGTGCCGCGGGTAGGGGGGCGGGTGGTTGCCGAGGACGTCCTCGGCGAACAGGAACTGGACGTCACCGCCGCTGCCCGCCCCGATCGACGAGGTGAGGAGCCGCGTCCGTCGGCTGATCTCGACGAGCAGCTCGGCGGGCACGACCTCGACCTCCACCGCGTAGGCCCCCGCGTTCTCGAGCGCCTTGATCTCCCGGAAGACCCACCACGCTTCGTCGAGGGTCTTCCCCACCGCGCGCAGCCCCCCGGTCCAGGTGCTCTTGCGCGGCACCAGCCCCGCGTGCCCCTGGACGGGGATGCCCGCCTCGGCCGCCGCGGCCACGAAGCGGGGGCTCCACTGGCACATGATCGCGTCCGCCCCGATGGCCATCGCGTCGTAGCCGATGCGCACCGCCTCGGCCTCGCTCGCGGCGGCGACGAGCGGCACCGAGAAGGCCATGAACGTGTTGGGGGCGGCCTGCCGGATCGCCGCCGCGAGGTCGGGCTGCCGGGGGTCGAACCGGACCTTCATCGTGTCGATGCCCGCCTCCTCGGCCGCCACCGCCTCCTCCGGGGAGAAGGGCAGGGTCTCGACGAGCACCCGCTTCCCCTTCCCGTCCCGGAGGTCCTTCACCGTGTAGTTGCGGGTTCCGTAAGCCCCGCCCAAGGTCATGACCCGCTTGAGGCCGCGTTCGCCCGCGTCTCTGGGAGGAATGCCGCCGTCGCCGGTCGCGTGGCTCGCCATGGCCGTCGTCCTTCTATTGTCCGGGAAGCGCTCCGCCCGAACGGTACCAAAGTTGCCGCCCCCGGTTCACCTGCCGTCCGATCCACCGGTGCGGGCCGGCGGGGGCATCCCTCCCTTCTCGGCAAGACGACGGGGGATCGCGGGCGACGGGGGTCGGATGGGGCCACGGGGCCTGCGCCCCGCGCACGGTCAGAGCGAGACGCCCCCGTCCACCACGAAGGCCGTGCCGGTGGCGTAGGTGGATTCGTCGCTCGCGAGCCAGACCGCGAGGGAGGCGATCTCCTCCGCGGTCCCGAGCCGCCCGAGGGGCTGGCGGGCGATGAAGTCCTTGCGCGCCTGGGCCGGGTCTTCGAAGGCGGCGATGCGGTCTTCGAGGGAGGGGGTCTCCACCGTGCCGGGGCAGATGCAGTTGCAGCGGATCCCGTCGCGGATGTAGTCGGCGGCGACCGACTTGGTGAGCCCGATGACCGCCGCCTTCGTCGTGCCGTAGACGCACCGGAAGGGCAGCCCGCGGATGGACGAGGCGACCGACGACATGTTGATGATCGAGCCGCCGCCCCGCTCGATCATCCCGGGGAGGAACGCGCGGATCATGCGGTACATGCTGTCCACGTTGAGGGTCATGCTGGCTCGCCACTCGTCCTCGCCGGTGCTGAGCACGCTCCCGTGATGGACGAACCCCGCGCAGTTGAAGAGGACGTCGGGCGCGCCGGCCTCCCCGGCGGCGGCCTCGATGGAGGCGGGGTCGGTGACGTCGAGGCGGCGGGTCTCGATGCCGGCCGCCCCCGCGAGCTCCGCCAGCTTCTCCTCGTTGACGTCGGTCGCGGTCACCCGGGCTCCCTCGTTCGCGAAGGCGAGGGCGCTCGCCCGGCCGATCCCCTGGGCGGCGGCGGTGAGGAGGACGGTCTTGCCGGCGAGTCGAGAGCCCATTGGATGGTCCGAGGTCGAAGGGAGGCGGCAGGATAGCAGACCGTTCCCGGGTCCCGACGCCGAGGCACGTGCGCAGCCGCTGTCCGTAACTTTTTGATACAGGGAGAGCAGGGAGGGAGGCGAAATATTTTTTACCCCACGGGAGCGGCGTTGGTCCACGGTTCGGGGTGGTTCGAGGGGCTTTTGGGAGGATTTCACCCCACGGCGGGGGCGCGCGGCTCGTCCGGGCACACCCTCCCTGAGTACGCCGGCGTCTCGCCGGCCCAGGAAGGGCGAAGCGCCTGTGAGAACGAACATGCTGGCGGGACGCCGGCGTACCCAGGAGCGTTCGCCATTGGCGAAAACCCCCACAGCGCACATGCCTCCGCGCCGGGCCTCGCTCCTCCGGCGACCCGGGTCCGGGCTACAATGCGCCCGCCTCGAGAAGCATCGGGCCGGCCGCCGGGCGCGACGGAGACACGAAGAGAATCGGCCGCTCGGGCCGGAGGACTCGGGCCGGAGGATGCCCCGCCCGATGCAGTGGAGGAGGGTTCGAAAACGATGACGGAGCGCCGCAACCTCGACACGGGGCGGTTCCTCGCCCACTACGAGACCATGCAGCGCATCCGGGCGTTCGAGCGCGCCGCGCTCCGGGCCGCGCGCGAGGGCCTCGCGACCGGCGCGATCCACGCCTCCATCGGCCAGGAGGCGGTGGCGTCGGGGGTGTGCGGGAACCTCGACCGTTCCGACCTCCTCCTCTCCAACCATCGCGGGCACGGCCACACCCTCGCCAAGGGCGCGGACCCCGGCGCCATGATGCGCGAGCTGTTCGGGCGCGAAGGCGGGGTGTGCGGCGGCAAGGGCGGCTCCATGCACATCGCCGACTTCGGGGTGGGCATGCTCGGGGCGAACGGGGTGGTCGGGGCCAACATCCTCATCGCGGCCGGGGCCGCGCACGGGGTCAAGCTCCGCCGGTCCCGCACTGGCGGCGACGACCGGGTCGTGGTCTGCATCTTCGGCGACGGCGCGGTGAACCGGGGGCCGTTCCTCGAAGGGCTCAACTGGGCGGCGGTGTACCGGCTGCCGGTGCTCTTCGTATGCGAGGACAACGGCTTCGCCGCGACGACCCGCACCGAGGCGCTGACCGCGGGGCCGGGGCCGGCGGCGCGCGCGGAGAGCCTCGGGCTGCCGGCGGCGGTGGTGGACGGCAACGACGTCGTGGCCGTGGACGCGGTCGCGCGCGAATTCATTGCGGCGGCCCGCGCCGGCGAGCCGCGCTTCCTCCACGCGAAGACGTGGCGCCTCGAAGGCCACACCGCGGCCGACCAGGGGGCGTACCGCCCGGCCTCGGAGGTCGAGGCCCGCTGGGCGGAGGAGCCGGTGGCCCGCTGCGAGGCGCTCCTCGGGCAGGCGGGGGTGGACCCGCGGCGCCTGGAGGCGGCCCGCGACGCGGCCGTCCGGGAGATGGAGGCGGTGTTCGAGGACGCCCGCGCAGCGGGCTGGCCGGCCGCCGCCACCGTGTTCGACGACGTGCTCGATACGGCCGCCGCGGGAGGAGGAGGGGGCGCGGATGCGGAAGGAGGGGCGGCCGCGGGAGCCGCCGGCTGATGGGTGAGATGACCTACGCCGAGGCCGCCCGCGAAGCCATCGCGGAGGAGATGCGGCGCGACCCCGACGTCTGGGCGCTCGGCGAGGACCTCGGGCGCGGCGGGGTCTTCGGGCAGTACGCGGGGCTCGCGGAAGAGTTCGGCCCGGAGCGGATCTGCGACACCCCCATCTCGGAGGCGTCCATCATGGGCGCGTCGGTCGGGGCGGCGATGGTCGGGACCCGCCCCATCGTGGAGATGCGCTTCTCGGACTTCGCGCTCTGCGCGGTCGACGAGCTCGTCAACCAGGCGGCGAAGGCCCGCTACATGTTCGGCGGCCAGGCGCGGGCGCCGATGGTGATCCGGGAGCCGATCGGGATGTGGCGCTCCTCCGCCGCCCAGCACTCGCAGTCGCTCGAAGCCTGGTACGTGCACGTCCCCGGCCTCGTCGTCGTCGCCCCCGCCACCCCGGCCGACAACAAGGGGCTGCTCAAGTCCGCGATCCGAAGCGACGACCCGGTGGTCTACATGGAGCACAAGAACCTCTGGGGCCTCGCCGGTGAAGTGCCCGAGGGCGAGGACCGGACGACCCCCCTCGGCGCGGCGCGCCTGGAGCGGGCGGGGGAGGACGTGACGATCGTGAGCTGGTCCCGCATGGCGCACGTGTGCGCGGGGGCCGCGGCGGCGCTCGAAGGGGAGGGGGTCTCCGCGGAGGTCATCGATCTCCGCACCCTCTGGCCGTGGGATCGGGAGCGGGTCTTGGGCTCGGTGGCCAGGACCGGCCGGCTCCTCGTGGTCCACGAGGCGGTGTCGGTGGGCGGCTTCGGGGCCGAGGTGGCCGCGACGGTGGCCGAGGAGCTGGGCGCGCCGGTGCGCCGCTTGGGGGCGCCCCGCGTCCCGGTCCCCTATGCTCCCCCGCTCGAGGACCGGGTGCGGGTCACCGAGGACATGATCGCGGCCGCGGTGCGCGAGATGGCGTAGGCGGTCGCACGGACGCCGCCTTCGGGCGAGGCGGGGCCGGCCGCGCCGGGCAAGGTTCCGCGCGGCGCTGTCCGTTTCCCGAGTGGGAGCCGGCAGGCCGGAAGGGAAGGCCGGCCGGGCTTCAGGAGCGAACGGGACTGGAAGCGGGCGCCGCCGACTTGGACGCCGCGCCGCGAAGCAGCAATCGACGTAAGGGATCGAGAACGACAGGAGAGGAATCGAGGATGAGCAGCATCGGGAGCTTCCGGGACCTCGGGGTTACCCTGGAGGAGGGCAACGTCGCGGTCGTCGAGATCCAGCGACCGCCCCACAACTTCTTCGACGTCGCCCTCATCGACGCGATCGCAGACGCCTACGAGGCCCTGGACGAGCATCCCGGGTGCCGCGCCATCGTGCTCTGCGCCCAGGGGAAGAACTTCTGCGCGGGCGCGAACTTCCAGGGCGGCGGGGGCGCGGCCCGGGACACGACCGGCGAGCAGGGCGCGAGCGGCGGCGGGAGCCTCTACCGGCACGCGGTCCGCATCTTCCGGGCGAAGACCCCGGTGGTCGCCGCGGTGCAGGGGGCGGCGGTCGGCGGCGGGCTCGGGCTCGCGGTGTCGGCGGACTTCCGGGTCACCTGCCTCGAGGGCCGCTTCAGCGCGAACTTCACCCGTCTGGGGTTCCATCCCGGGTTCGGCCTCACCTTCACCCTCCCGGAGCTGATCGGCCCGCAGCGGGCCGCGCTCATGTTCTACACCGGCCGGCGCATCAAGGGCGATGAGGCGCTGGAGTGGGGGCTCGCGGACGCGATCGCCCCGCTCGACCGGGTCCGCGGCGCCGCCTGCGAGCTCGCGCGCGAGATCGCGGCGTCGGCCCCGCTCGCGGTCGCCGCCACCCGCGCGACGGTGCGCGGAGATCTCGCGGAGCGGGTCGAGCGGGCCACCGACCACGAGCTGGCGGAGCAGACCCGGCTTCGCGGGACGAAGGACTGGAAGGAAGGGGTGCAGGCGATGGCCGAGCGCCGTCCGCCGAGCTTCGTCGGGGCGTGAGGGCGGCCTGCGGCCGCCGGGCTCGGGAACCGCGGCGTCGGCCCGGTCGGTTCGAGCTCGAGGGGGAGCGCTCCGGGAGGTGAACGGGAGCGAGCCTGCCTTTCGACCGCCGAAGCCCGGAGCGGCCGGGCGACAGGGGAGGACTTCATGAACGCCGAACGGCCGAGGCTGCTGGCGACGCGCCGGTTTCCGCCCGAGATCGAGACGCGCCTGCGGGGCGAGTACCGCGCGACGCTGAACGAGACCGACCGGATCTATCCGCCGGAGGAGCTCGTCGCCGCCGCCCGCGCGCACGACGCGGTGATGTGCTGCCCGTCGGAGCGTTTCAGCCGCGAGGTGCTGGAGCAGGTGGCGGGCTCGGTCGGGATCGTCGCCACGTTCTCCGTCGGGTTCGAGCACATCGACGTGCCCGCCGCCCGGGACCTCGGGGTCGTGGTCACGAACACCCCCGACGTCCTGACCGACGCGACCGCCGACACCGCGATGCTGTGCATCCTCGCGGCCGCCCGGCGGGGGGCGGAGGGGGACCGTTTCGTGCGGAGCGGTCGCTGGGACCGCTGGCACACGATGCTGATGCTCGGGACCCACGTCACCGGCAAGCGCCTCGGGATCCTCGGCATGGGCCGGATCGGCCAGGCCCTCGCCCGGCGGGCGCGGGGCTTCGACATGCCGGTCCACTACCACAACCGCCGGCGGCTCCCCCCCGACCAGGAGCAGGGGGCGGCCTTCCATGCCGACCCGGCGGACCTGCTCGCGGCGAGCGACGTCCTCTCCATCCACTGCCCGTCTTCGCCGGAGACGGTCCGGTTCCTCGATTCCGAACGCATCGCGATGCTCCCCGAGGGGGCCATCGTGGTGAACACCGCCCGGGGCAACATCGTGGACGACGAGGCCCTCATCGCCGCCCTTCGCTCCGGCCGGGTCGCGGCGGCCGGCCTCGACGTGTTCGACAACGAGCCGAACCTCCATCCCGGCTACCTCGACCTCGAGAACGTCTTCATGCTGCCGCACGTCGGGAGCGCGACCCACGAGACGCGGCTCGCGATGGGCGGCACCTGCCTCGACAACCTCGCCGCGTTCTTCGCCGGCCGCCCCTGCCCCCAGGCCCTCACCTGACCGCGCGCGCCGCCCACCTGCCCCCGAGCGAGGCACGCAGGCGGGTGCGAGGCAGGGGTCAGGCGGCATGTGCGGCGAGGGCGGCGAAGTCGAGCTCGACCCCGTGGCCGGGGCGGTCGGGGGCGACGGCGCGGCCGTTCTCGAGACGGAGGGGCTCGGCGAGGAAGCGTTCGAGGCCGAACCCGTGGAACTCGAGCCACGAGCCGTTCGGGACCGCGCCGAGCAGGTGCACGTGGAGGTCGTGGACCCCGTGCGAGGTCACCGGGAGGTTGCGCGCTTCGGCGAGCCGCGCCACCCGGAGCCACGGGGTGATCCCGCCGAGGGTCGCGGCGTCCGGCTCCGGGAAGCTCACCCGGCCGCGGGCGATGGTCTCCTCGAACTCGTAGACCGTGTGCAGGTTCTCGCCGGCCGCGATCGGGAGCCCGCCCTCGACCGCGACCCGCGCGAGCCCGTTCACGTCGTCCGGGATGATCGGCTCCTCCAGCCAGACCAGGTCGAACGGGGCGAGGGCGCGCGCGGCCGCGATCGCCTCGTGGACCCGCCAGCGCATGTTGGCGTCCACCATGAGGGGGAAGTCCGGCCCCACGAGGTCGCGGATGGCCGCGACCCGCTCCACGTCCTCCGAGAGGCGGTCCCGCCCGACCTTCATCTTGATGGCCCCGAACCCGCGGTCGAGGAACCCCCGGGTCTGCTCCCGCAGCGCGTCGAGGGTGAAGTAGAGGTCGATCCCGCCCGCGTAGGCGGGGACCTCGCGCCGGTGTCCGCCGAGGAGGCGCCAGAGCGGCTCGCCGCGCCGCTTGCCCTCGAGGTCCCACAGGGCGACGTCGACGGCCGCCATGGCGAAGGCGGCGGGGCCGCCCCGCCCGCAGAAGTGCACCCGCCACCACATCCGCTCCCAGAGGCGGTCGACGTCCCGGGCGTCCTCCCCGACGACCGCCGGCGCGAGGTCGTGCTCGACGAGGGCGCGGATCGCGCGCGAGCCGACGTCGTTGACGGTGTAGGTGTAGCCGACGCCTTCCCGCCCCCCGGCGTCGCGCACGCGGGCGACGATGAGCCCCGAATGGCTCATCTCGCCGTGGGTGGAGTCGGAGAGGACCACGGGAAGCGGGATGCGGTAGTGGTGGGTCTCGATCGAGGCGATGCGGCTCATGCGGGGTCTCCGTCATTCGGCAAGCGGCGTTCTCGTCTCCCGGACGCCGCGCCGGGTCGGGCCTGGTCAGGTCGGACCGATCAGGTCGAAGGTCCGATCAGGCGGGCCGGATCCCGAGCCCGGACGCCGACGCGGGCCGGCTCGGGTAGCGAAGGAACACGGCGGCGGTCAGCGCGGCCAGCACGGTGAGGATCGCGGACCCCACCAGCGCGGCGGAGTAGTCTCCGGTGAGGTCGAGGGAGAGGCTGAACGGAAGCGGGCCGAGCGAGGCCCCGACGATGAGGGCGGTCTGGCCGGAGCCCTGGATGCTTCCGAGGCGCCGGCGCCCGAAGTAGTCGGCCCAGAGGTAGCCCACGTTCACCTGCATGGATGCGTTGGCGAGGCCGAAGACGAGCGCGTAGGCGATCGCGGTGGCGACGTCGTCGACCAGGTGCAGCGCGGCGAGGGCGGCGGCCATGACGACCAGGGCCCCCGCAAAGACGAGCCGGGACGGGGCCCGGTCCATGACCCGGCCCAGCACCGGGGCGGAGACGACGGAAACGAGCGCGGTGATCGCGAAGACGCGCGTCGCGACGTGGGTGTCGAGCCCCCGGAGCTGGAAGATCGCGACCTGGTGGAAGAAGAGCCCGGTCATGAGCAGGGCGATGAGGGAGAGGCCGCCCGCGATGATCCAGAACGCGGACGTGCGAAGCGCCTGCCGCAGGGTGAGACCGGTGATCTCGGGAGGGGCGGCGGCCCGCCGCGAGGGGGCGGGGTCGTCGGGGTCGGCCGGCTCGGAGCCGGTCCCCGCCTTCCGGGGAGGCGCCGGAGGGTTCGCGTCGGCGCGCGCGCCGTCGGCGGCGTCCGACCGCGCCGCCGGCCCTTGGAGGTCGTCCCGGGAGGCTGGCGGCCCGGAGCCGGGCGACTCCCTGGGAACGCTTGTGTCTCGCCCGCAATATCCGTCGTCCCGAGAGGCCGGCGGGTCGGCGGAGCCGGGCGGCAGGTCCGGACCCGGCTCGGACGGCGCGCCGCCGGCCAGCTCCGGCTCCAGCGGCGGCCCCCCGTCCGGCCGCAGGCCGACGTCCTCCGGCCGGTTGCGCACGAGCCAGAGCACCGGGAGGAGCAGCGCCCAGGAGCTGAGCCCGAGCCAGAGCCACGCCTCGCGCCAGCCCACCGTCTCGATGAGCCACTGGGCGAACGGGGGGTGCAGCGCGACGCTCGCGGAGAACCCGAGCCACACCAGGCTGAGCGCGAACCCCCGGCGACGCTCGAACCACTGCGCGACGACGTTGTTCGCGCAGAGGAAGAGGCACCCCTGCCCGAGGTAGCGGACCGCCGCGAAGCCGAGGGCGAGGACCACGAGGCCGTTCACGAACCCGAACGCGATCGCGGCCCCGCCGAGGAGGAGCGAGACCACCGCCAGCACCCGGCGCGCCCCGCGCCGGTCCACGTGCCGGCCCGCGAACGGCAGGCCGAAGGCGGCGGCAAGGGTCGCGGCGCCGTACGCGAACGAGACCTCGGTGTGGCTCAGGCGAAGGTCGCGGGTCACCTCGGTCAGGAAGACGCCGAACGTGTGCGACTGGCCGGGGCCGCTCGCGAAGAGGATCAAGGCCCCCGCGGCCACCATCAGCCAACCGTAGAAGAACCGCCGGTCGATGCGGTGGACGAAAGTGTCGGGGGGGCGGTCGCGGTCCGCAGCGCTCATGCGGGCGGGCCGCCCGCGTTCGCGCCTGCGCCCGCGGTTCGCCGCCCGGGCGCTCTCCCGGCCCCGCGCGAGGGAGGCTCCGCGAGGCGCTCCGGGTCGATCCGGTACCAGCGCATCGCGTTCTCGCAGAACATCCTGCGCCGCTCCGCGAGCGAGAAGCGGCTCGTCATCGCCTGGAAGCCGCGCATGATGGTCCCGTAGGGCGCGTACAGCCGGTCCACGGGGTAGTTGCTCCCGAACATGCAGCGGTCCACCCCGAAGATGTCGATGGTCTCGAGCACCACGTCCTGATGGGTGCGGACCGTCCATCGCGGGAGCTGCGGCTCCCCGAGCCCCGAGACCTTGACCGCCGTGTTCGGCGCCTCCGCGAGGGTGTTCATGCACTTCCGCCACGCGGCGAGCCCTTCCGGGGTGCGGAGGTTGGGCAGCCCGCAATGGTCGAGGATGATCGTGGTCCCGGGGAAGCGCTCGGCGAGGGCGCGCGCCTCCGGCAGGTGCCAGAAGGGCGCCTGGAGATCGAAGGAGAAGCCATGCGCTTCGAGCCGCGCATAGCCCCGCTGCCACGCGGGGTCGCTCATCGAGCCCGGCGCGTGGGGGGCCACGTCGTTCGGATGGGCGGCCACCGCCGGCTTCTCGCGCACCCCCCGCACCCGGCCGAAGGCGGCCTGGGCGGCCAGCGCCTCCTCCACGTCCCGCCGGCCGAGCCACGCCTGGGCCACGATGACGGTGGGGAAGCCCGATTCCTCCGCGACCGACTCCGCCCACGCGGTCTCGCCGGCCGGGTCGGACGGGTCCCATTCCGCCTCCACGTACACCGAGCCGACGACCCGCAGCCCGCCCCAGTCCCGCCGGAAGTCTTCGGGGAGGTAGCTCCGCCGGATCGCGCGGTAGTCCCCGTGCCTCCCCTCGACCGGCGGGTCGTCGCAGAGCCAGGGGTGGTAGTTCCGCTCGAGGTCCCAGAAGTGGTGGTGAGCGTCGATGATGAGGTCGTGCCGCCCGCCGATGTCGTCGATGTGGCCCTGGTCGTAGGCCCGGAGCCGCAGATCCTCCGTGCGCCGCTCCGCCCGGTCGTCGTCCATGGTCAGGCTCCGGGCGAAGACGTAGTGCAGGCCGAAGAGCACCGCCCAGGCGAGCATCGGCGCGAAGGTGTTCCACCCCTCCCCGAAGAACACGTCGGCCGCCGTGGCGCAGCCGCCGACCGCCGCGAACGCGAGCCGGTGCCGCGGCCACCAGGCGCCGACCCCGGCCGCCCACCGCGGCAGGTCCGGACCGTGCCCGCGCCCGTTGCCGCCGTCGCTGTCGCCGCCGGGATGGGCCACCATCTACGCCTGCCGCTCCGGCGCGATACGGGGCGCCGATACGGCGGCGGCCCTGGCCGGCCGGGAGCGACCGCCGCCCGGCGGCCCCGCTTCTTCTTCGCCCGCGCCGCCGCCGAGGGCTCGGCCGGGGCCGGTCGAGCTCATCGCATCAGGTTCTGGCCGGAGGAGGCGGCATGTCCCCGTAGCGCTTCGCGATGTGCATCAGCCGCATGGAGTACCGCAGCCATACGAGGGAGAACGCGATGAGGAGGACCCGATCCCAGTTCCCCAGGTCCGGGTGGAGGTCGAACGACAGGCTGAACACGAGCCCCCCGACCGGGGCGAGCACGCACGCGCACGCGGCGAGGTGATGGCGGGTGACGCCGAAGGTGAGCGACACGCACACCACCAGGAAGGTGTAGAGGGAAGCGGCGAACGAGTGGGCGTACGGCGACCGTCCGCCCATGATGAGAAGGGTGGCCGCGCCGAAGAGCAGCGAGACGAACAGGACGTAGGCGAATATCTCGTGCTCCGCCTGGCGCCGGTGCAGGCGCTCCACCGGCACGAGGTACGGGGTCGTCTCGTCGTCCCAGAAGTAGCGCCGGACGAACTTGTACCAGTCGAGGTCCTTGAGGTGGACCGGGTGCTGGCGGCGGCGCATGGCGGCGGCGGACGGTGACGGCGGACGGCGGCGGTCAGGCTCGAACCCCGCCTTCCCACCGGGACGGGCGGCGGCGCCCGTTCACCGGCGGGAGACGGCGGCCGGCCCCGGCGGCCGACTCAGGCGGCGCGCGCGTGGGGCGATCGGGTGACCTCCGGGGGAAGCTCCAGGTCGTCCGGGTCCGCGGTCGGGTCCACCACCACGTTCCCTTCCTCGTCGAGCACCAGCCGGCGCTTGCCTTCGATGGTCTGCCCCGCGAACTCCGGCCACTCCATGGTCATCAGCGGATAGCGGTAGTCCCGGTTGCCCCATAGCACGGTCACCGTCTGGAGCCACACCGCGGCCCCCGCGGCGAACGCGAACACCAGCCCCGCCACCAGCACCGACTTGATGATCCAGCGCTGCTCGAGCCCCACCGCGGACGCGGATATCTCGTTCATCATGTACGAGTCGTAGGCGTAGACGAGGGCGAAGTAGATGACGATGGAGGTATAGGGGATGAGAAAGAGGGACACCCCCAGGAACTCGATCCACGCCTTGCGCCGGAAGGACAGCTTCTCCCGCACGAGGTCCACCCGCACGTGGGCGTTGTGGATGTAGCCGTAGCCGAGCACCAGGGTGAACAGCACGGTGTGCATGTGCCATTCCAGCTCCTGCAGGATGGTGGACTCGAAGATCACCAGGCGCCCGAAGTTCTCCAGCACCCAGACGTAGAAGAACTTGAGCTTGCGCAGGATCACGTCGTAGCAGGTGATCAGCACCAGCGGCAGGATGAACCAGGACCCGAAGCGCCCCACCCGGTCCACCGCCACCCGGAGCCGGTCGCTCACCTTGACGGTGGCGGGAAGCTCCGCCTCGCTGGTCCAGTAGTTGTCGGACGCGCGAATCGGTTGCTCGGCCATGCGATTTTCTCCTTTCCGCCCGGGGGATCAGTCGTAGATCCCGTGCATCAGCCGGAGGGCGAGGTCCGGGAACGACAGCACCAGGATCACCCCGATGACCTGCAGCAGCACGAACGGGATGATGCCGAGGTAGATCTGCTGGATCTTGATCTCCTTCGGCGCGATCCCCTTGAGGTAGAACAGGGCGAACCCGAACGGGGGGGTCAGGAAGGAGGTCTGGAGGTTCACCGCCATCAGGATGATGAACCAGTAGGTGATGTCCGCCTTCGCGACGTGGTCGCCGAAGTCGAGCCCGGCCACGAGCGGGGCGAAGACCGGGAGCACGATGAGGGTGATCTCGATCCAGTCGAGGAAGAACCCGAGCACGAACACGATGGCCATGATGAGGAAGAGGAGCCCCCACGAGCCGAGCCCCGCTTCGTGGATGAGGTGCTCCACGATGTCGTCGCCGCCGAGCGATCGGTAGACGTAGGCGAAGCAGGTGGCGCTGATGATGATGAAGAAGATCATCGCCACGGTGCGCGCCGACGTGTGGCAGACCCCGGTGATCACGTCCTTCTTGAAGTTGCCGGCGAAGGCGGCGAGGATGATCGCGCCGACGGCCCCGACCGCGCCCGCCTCGCTCGGGGTCGCCCAGCCGAACAGGATCGAGCCCTTGATGAGGCCGATCAGGAACACCGGCGGGACGAACGCGCGCATGAGGAGCGGGCCGAGCTCGCCCTTCGGGACGGACAGCATGTCCGGCGGCAGGGGCGGCGCGACGGACGGCTTCACCGTCGCGAGCACGACCACGAAGATGAGGTAGAGGGCGGCGAGCACCAGGCCGGGGAGCAGGGCGGCCATGAACACGTTGCCGACCGAGACGGCCATCAGGTCGGCCATGATGATGAGCATGATGCTCGGCGGGATCAGGATCCCCAGGGTCCCCGAAGCGGCGATGACCCCGCACGAGAGCGCGGGGCTGTACTTCTGCTTCAGCATGGTGGGAAGCGCCAGGGCGGTCATCATGGTGACCGAGGCGCCGATGATCCCCGTCATCGCGGCGAGGATCGTGCCCATGATGGTGACCCCGAGGGCGAGTGCGCCCGGCACCCGCTTGAGTATCACCTGGACGCAATAGAGGAGCTCGTTGGCGATCCCGCTCCGCTCCATCATGATGCCCATGAAGACGAACGCGGGCACGGCGACCAGCACCAGGTTCTCCGCCGCCTGGCCCCAGATCCGGGGCAGGAAGTTGAAGAATTCGATGAGCGAGAAGACGTCCAGCAGGTAGCCGAGGAGGCCGAACAGCAGGGCGAGGCCGCCCAGGATGAAGGCGACCGGGAAGCCGGAGAAGAGCAGGAACGCGAGGCTCAGGAACATCACCAGCGGGAGGTAGTCCTGCGTCGTGTAGAGGAGCTGGGTGCGCGCGGAATCCGGGAGGCTCCAGACGACGAAGAAGGCGACGACCGCGACGAGGAGGGCGCCCCCGAGGATGTAGAGCCCGATCGGTCGTTCCGCTCGTGCGCCGGTCTCGATTCGTTCCATGGTGCTCGGCCCCAGGTTCGGTCAGGGTCGCCGCCCCCGGGACCCGGACGGGTCCCGGGGGCGGAAGATCGACCAGCTTGCGCTCGCGCGCCTGCCGGCTACTGGTAGGTTCCCTTCAGGAGCTGGGCGTCGCCCCAGATCCGGTAGGTCGCCCGGAAGGCGAGGTAGCTGTCCGCGATCTTCTTGAAGACCGGATCGTCCGCGGACTCCTCCGCGAGGACCTCGAGCCACGCCAGCTCGAGCTTCGCCAGAAGCCCGTCGTCCCAGCGGCGGACCTGGACCCCGTGCTTCTCGACCATCTCCATCATCGCGACCGGGTTCGTCGCCTCGGTCTCCGCGTAGCCGACCACGACCTGCTCGGTCGCCGCGGCCTGGACCATTCCCTTGTACGCGTCCGGCAGGGCGTCCCACTTCGCCTTGTTCATGAGCAGTTCGCTGCAGGAGACCTGCTGGTGCCAGCCGGGGAAGTAGTTGAAGGTCGCGACCTGGTGGAAGCCGTACTTGATGTCGGTGATCGGCATCGAGAACTCGGTGGCGTCGATGACCCCCTTCTCGAGCGCGGGGAAGATGTCCGCCCCGGAGAGGAGCTGGGTGGAGACCCCCATCTTCTGCATCACGAGGGCGCCGAGGCCGAAGAACCGCATCTTGAGGCCCTTGAAGAAGGTCTCGGGGTCGTCGACTTCCTGCCGGAACCAGCCGGAGGTCTCCGGGCCGATGCAGAAGTTGTCCACCGCGGTGGCGCCGTGCGGGTTGTAGAGCTCCTCGCGCAGCTCGTTGCCGCCGCCGAACAGCTTCCAGGCCTGGAACTCCCCGACCTGCGGGCCGAAGGGGACGGCGGTGAAGAAGGAGACCGCCTTGCCCAGCTTGCCGACGTGGTAGCCGGGGGTGGTCCAGGAGGCGTCGATGGAGCCCTTGCCCACCGCGTCGAAGGCCTCCAGGCTCGGGACCAGGGCCCCGGGCTCCTGGAACTTGATCTGGAAATTGCCGCCGGACATCTGGTCGACGCGCGCGGAGAAGGCGACGCCGGTGGTCCCGAGGACGGGAATGGCGGATCCCCAGGTGCTCTGCATCTTCCAGCGGACGCGCTCCTGCGCGCTCGCATCGAGCGCGGCCACCGCGGCCACGGAGCCCGCGAGGCCCGCGACTGCGACGAATCGTGCATGTTTCTTCAACATGGGTCTGCTCCTCCATTGGGGGCAACGTTGTCTGGCGCCGGGCGCTCCCGCGCAGGGAGCGTTCCGGCGTTCCTTTCAGTGCGCGGGCGGCTGTCTGGCCGGCCTTCTCGTGGCCCGCCCCGGCCCCCCTTCGCGCACAGGCGGCGGACTCTACCAGAAATGGACGGCCGCCACGCAACCACCCCCTCGCATCGCTGCCGGGCACACGCTGCCGGGCGCCGCAGGCCCGTTGCAATCTGGCCGGGCGGCGGCCAGCAGGAAGGGACGGCGCCCCTCCCGAGAGTCGGCGGGTCCTGGGAACGCTTGTGTCCCGCCTGCATCGTTCCGTGACTGCTATGCCGTGCGACTGCGGGCGGCACACAAGCGTTCCCGCGACGCCGTGCCCAGGACCTGTCGTTCCGGCTTTCGCCCGGGCGGCGCGGCCTGCGCCGAGCGGATTCCGAAGCCTGCCTCCGGCGCGCCGCCGGCCCGCCCGGGGAGGCGGCCCGAACCGGTCAGCGGAGGAGCAGGACCCCGGCGTTGGCGGCCCAGGAGATGGTCTCGCGCTCGCCCGGGTCGTAGGCGCGGTCCGAGGCCGAGCGGTGCTGCTCCACGTGCACGTAGTGGCCGGGGGCCACCTCGAACACGTCGGTCTCGAGCGAGCCGAGGAACTCGGTGGTCACGTAGGCGCCTTCGATGCGGTTGGCGAGGTCCGGGCGCTCGCCGGTGGACATGAGATCCGCCCGCACCGAGAACCACGCCTCGCGCCCCACGGGCGCCGGCTCGCCGCCCTCCGGGGCGCGCACGTAGAACACCTGCCCGAAGCTCTCGACGAAGACGATCGAGCCGCTGTGCGAGCGGATGGTCCCCGGCATGATGTTGTTGTTGCCGATGAACTCGGCCACGAACTTCGTGCGGGGATGCTCGTAGATCTCGCGCGAGGTCCCGATCTGCTGGACCACCGCGTCGCTCATGACGATGACCTTGTCGGCCATCGACATCGCCTCCTGCTGGGAGTGGGTGACCATCACGAAGGTGATGCCCGTCTCGCGCTGGATCTTCTTGAGCTCGACCATCATCTGCTGGCGCAGGTTGAAGTCGAGGGCTCCGAGCGGCTCGTCGAGGAGGAGCACGGTGGGCTCGCCGATGAGGGCGCGGGCGAGGGCCACGCGCTGCTGCTGGCCGCCGCTCAGGTCGCTCGGACGGCGCGAGGCGAGCTCGGCGAGGCTCACCATCTCGAGCATCCGCCACACCCGGCGGGACCGCTCCTCCGGCTCCATGCCCTTCATCTTGAGGCTGAACTCGACGTTCTGGAACACGGTGCGATGGGGGAAGAGCGCGAAGCTCTGGAACATCATCGCGGTGTCGCGCCGCGAGGGCGGCAGGTCGGTGACGTCCTCGCCGGCGATGTAGATGCGGCCTTCGGTGGCGTCCTCCAGCCCCCCGATCATCCGCAGGGTGGTGGTCTTGCCGCATCCGCTCGGCCCCAGCATCGACACGAACTCGCCGTGCACGAAGTCGGCGGAGAAGTCGATGACCGCGTGGGTGTCCTCGCCGAAGGTCTTGGAGACGTTGCGAAGGGCGACGTCCGGGCAGCCGGGGCCGGAGACCGGAAGGAGGCCGCCGTCGGCGCCTTCGTCCGCGCCCGCCGGATCGGCCCGGTCTTCCGGAGCGCCCCCCTCCACCGACACCGGACGGTTCTTCCGCTACCGACGAGCCGGACGATCGGATGATCGACGGGGGCGATCCGATCTCGACCCGACTCTACTGGTCGTCCATCGTGTGGGCCGTGGCCTGCACGAGCGACCACACCGTCTCGAACGGGACGTCGTCGAACCAGCCCTGCTGGTTGAGGTTCGAGAGCACCCCCACCGCGGCCCGCGCCGCCGCGTCGTCGCCCGCCGCCTCGGTCAGCTTCCCGAGCGCCTCCCTGAACGGCAGGGAGCGGTCCTCGCCGAGCGCCGCGTCGGCCAGCGCCCCGAGCCGCTCCACCCCCTGGCGGAACGCGAGCGGCTCGTTCGGGCGGCCGAAGAGCCCGCGGATGCCGTTTCGCGCGAGCCGCTCGCGCAGCCCGTCCGGCATCGACTGGGTGACCCCTTCCAGGATCTCCCCGAGGCCGAAGCCCGAGGTGAAGAGCCCGCGGATCGTGTCCATGGTGCCGTCGGCCCCGCCCCCGTACATCCGGATCTGGGCCTGGGCGAGGGCCCCGCCCATCGCCCGCGCCTGGTCGATGTGCACGTCGCGCTCGGCCTCGATGTGCATCTTGGCGAGCTCGAGGAAGGTGGCCGCCTCGTTGTACTTCCGGAGGGCGCCCGCCTTCGACTCGAGGCCCTTCGCCTCCGCCTCGAACATGCGCTCGGTGTTGACGACCCGCAGGCTCTCGATCTCCATCTCCGCCCGGCCCCGCGCGCCCGCCTCGCGCTCGATGCCGACGGCCTGGATCTGCTGGGACTCGCTCGCCGCCCGCGCCCGCGCGAGGGTGGCCTCGGCCTCCCGGGCGGCCGCCTCGCGCCTCGCCTCCGACTGGGTGACCATGTGCAGGCGGGTGATCCGGGCCTTCGCCTCCTCGCCGATCTCGCGCGAGGCCGCGCCCGCCTCGGCCTGGATGCGATCGATCTCCTTCTGCCGCTCGGCGGCCGAGACGAGGGGCACGGAGTCGGCCTGCGACTGGGCGCGGCGGCGCTCCACGGTCGCCTGCAGCCGCTCGGACTCGGCCAGCTCGAGCGCCCGGGTCTTCGCCGCGACCGCGATCTCCCGATCCCGCTCCTCCTGCTCGCGCGCGAGGAAGCGGCGGATGTCGGCCCGCTCGCGCTCGCCTTCCTTCTCGATGACCGCGATCTCGCGCTCGCGCTCCTCGACCTCCACCTCGCGCGCCCGGCGCACCCGCGCCCGGTCGAGCGCCTCCTCCTTGGCGACGAGGGCGATCTCCCGGTCCCGCTCCTCCTGCTCGCGGAGCCGCCGGCGCTGGACCTCGGCCCGGTCGAGCTCCTCGCCCTTGGCCGCGAGCGCGATCTCCCGGTCCCGCTCCTCGCGCTCGCGCGCGAGGGCGCGCCGGATCTCGACCGCCTCGCGCCGCTCGGTGTCTTCCAGGATGGCGATCGACCTCGCGATCCCGGCCTGCTCGACCTCCTGCGCGGTGCGGATCTCCTCGCGCTCGACCTCGAGCCGCTGCTCGAGGATGAACCGCTGCTTGGCGGAGAGGATCCGGGTCTGCTCGTCGGAGACCTCCTGGTCCTGCCGCGCGGCGGCGAACGCTTCCTGCTTGTCGAGGTCGAGCATGGCGAGCCGGGTCTCCAGGGAACGGGCGCGCATCGCGAGGCTCGCCTCCTCCTGCGCCTTGTGCCGGAGGGTGCGCGCCGCCTCCTCGGCCTCGGTCACCGCGGTGATCCGCTCGATGTCGGCGCGCTGGCGCTCGCGCTCCCGGGCCGCGAGCTCGATCTCGCGCTCCTTCTCGGCGCTCTCGCGGGAGAGCCCGCGCGCGATCTCCGCGAGCTCCTCCTCCCGGGACTTCTCGATGAGCTCGATCCGGCGGTCCTTCTCCGCCTTCTCGTGGGAGAGGGCGCGCCGCACGTCGGCGAGCTCCTGTTCGCTCGCCTTCCCGATGAGGGCGATGTCGCGGTCCCGCCGGTTCCGTTCGATGGCGAGGTCCTTCTCGATGTCGGCCGCCTCGCGCCGCCGCGCCTCCTCGATGACCGCGAGGTCGCGCTCGGTCCGCATCCGCTCCAGGTCCTTCTCGTTGTCGATCTCCTTGTTCTCGACGGCCATGCGCTGGTCGAGGACGTAGATCTGCTTCTGGCCCACCTGGAGGGCCTGCTCGTTCGCGATCTCCCGGTCCTGTTGGGCGCGGGCGAACGCCTCCTGGCGCTCGATCTCGAAGAGCTCGAGCTGGGCGTCGAGGTCCCGCTGGCGGATCGCCACCGTGGTGCGCTTCTCGGTGTTGTGCACGGTGCGGCGCGCGTTCGAGGTGATCTCGGTGATGATCTTGAGCCCTTCCGCGTCGAACACGTTGTCGGTCTTGAAGAACTCCCGCCCGGACTGCTCCAGGGCGACGATCGTGACCTCCTCCAGGACGAGGCCGTTCGCGCTGAAGCTCTCGGTCACGTTGGTGCGGATCTCGCGCGCGAACGCGTCGCGGTTCTCGTGCAGCTCGTCCAGGGTCTTGGTCGCGGCATAGCTCCGGAGCGCGCTCACCACCTTCGCTTCGAGGAGGTTGCGGACCCGCTCGGCGTCGAAGGTCCGCTCGCCGAGGCTGCGGGCGGCGGTGAGGAGGTCCTCGGTCGTGTGCCCGACGTGGGTGTAGAGCTCCGCCACCACGTCGACCCGGATCTTGTCGGAGGTGAGGACCGCCTGCTCCCGCGCCCGGCTCACCACCAGCTTGATCGTCTCCAGCGAGACCCAGGTGACCTCGTGGAACACCGGGAGCACGACGGCCCCCTTGCCGAGGGACACCTTGGTGCCGAGGAAGCCGGTGCGGATGAACCCCACGTTGGCCGGGGCCCGCTTGTAGACCCATATCGAGATCACGTAGAGGATCGCGATGACGACGATCGCCAGCACGATGAGGGTGATGATGGTTTCCATGGATCGATCCGTGTTCGTGGCCTGACGGTCGCTCGCCGCGCCCGCGCTATCGCGCCCCGGCGCCCCCCGAGCGGACCGGCGGCGCCCGCATCAGGCCCAGGTCTCCGGGCGTTGGCCGAAGTCGAAGGTGGGGAGCGTACCGCGTTCGCGGCGCGTGCGGGCGCGGAGGTCGTCGGTCGCGGCGCGGTCGACCTCGGGCTCCGGGCCGCTCCCGTTCAGCACCACCCCGTAGCCGTCGCGGGCCGCCTCCGCGCTCAGGAGCCCGCGCGCCACGTCGCGCCGCACCACCGCCGGCTCGCGCTCCAGGGCGTCGCCCCAGCCGCCTCCGCCCGCGGTCCGGAAGACGATCCGGTCCCCCGGCGCGACCCGCACGTTGTCCACCTTCGAGGGCAGCGGTTCGCGGCTCCCGTCGCCGCGCACGAGCCACTTCTCGGAGCAGGCGCCGGGCCGGCCCCCGAGGATGCCCCACGGCTGGCTCCGGTGCCGGTCGTCGTGGATCGAGACCTCGCCGTCGGCGAGCATCCGGTAGACCTTCTCCACCCCGTTGCCGCCCCGGTGCAGGCCCGGCCCGCCGGTGTCCGGGAGGGAGCGGTAGGCGTCGATGCGCATCGGGTAGTAGCTCTCGAGGTACTCGGACGGGATGTTCTCGAACAGCGGCCACCACGAGTGCCCGTCCATGCCGTCGCCGACCGGCCGGCCGGGGATCCCGCCGTAGAGGATCTCCATGAGCTGGAAGGGGCGGCCCTCCGCGTCCTTCCCGGAGTAGAGGAAGTGCGGGCTCGACCCGTACCCCGCGGCGGTGGCCATCTCCGGCGCGTTCCGGCTGAGCGCGCCGCCCAGCACGTCGAACTGCCGGGCGAGGGCGTGGGTGCGCGAGCCGAGGGGGGCGGGGAAGTCCGGGTGCAGCAGCGACCCCTTCGGCAAGGTGACGTGGATGATGTCGTAGAAGCCGTCGTTGAACAGGATCTGGGGGTCGAACACCATGATCATGTAGACCCCGATGAACATCTTGAACATCCCCTCGTGGAGGTAGAAGTTCACCGGGCCGGGGGCCTGCGGGGAGGTGCCGGTCCAGTCGAACCAGGCCTCCTCGCCCTCGCGCCACACGGTCAGCTTGAGCCGGAAGGGGCCGTTGCCGCAGCCGTCGTCGTCGATGAAGTCCTCGAAGGTGCGCGGCTCCTCCGGCAGGTTCCGGACGATGAGCTGGCGCATCGCCCGCTCGGTCCGTTCGAGCAGGGCGGCGCACGCGCGGCGGTAGACGTCGGGGCCGAACCGCTCGCAGATCTCGATGACCCGGCGCTCCCCGGCCCGGCAGCCGGCGATGATCGCCATGAGGTCGCTCAGGTTCATCTCCGGGGTGCGGGTGTTGTTCATGATGATGTCGAGGGCGGCGCGGTTGAGCTCGCCCCCCTCGTAGATCTTGACCGGGGGGATGCGCATCCCCTCGCCGAAGATGGAGGTCGCGGCGGTCGGCATGGAGCACGGGACCGGGCCGCCCACGTCCATCATGTGGCCGAACATCGAGCTGAAGCCGATGAGCTCCCCCCGGTGGAAGATGGGGAGGAGGACCATCCAGTCGTTGATGTGGCTGACCGCGCCGCCGCACTTGTAGGGGTCGCTCTGGAGGACGACGTCCCCCGGCGCGAACTCGAACGCCTGCTCGGCGAGCATCTCGGGGATGTAGGAGCCGAACTGGCCGACGATCATGCGGCCCGCGGGGTCCGTGATCATGGGGAACTCGTCGTGCTGCTCGCGGATGACCGGCGACATCGCGGACCGGAACAGCACCGCGTCCATCTCATGGCGGGCGTTGCGGAGCGCGTTCTCGATGAGGTCGAGGGTGATCGGGTCGAGGGCGGCCTCCGGGGCGCGGCGGGGCCGGGCCGAGCGCGGGGAGGGGGAGGCCGCCGGCGCCGCGCCCGGGACGGCGGCCCCCAGCCGGTCCGGGGCGGTCGCGGGCGGCGGCCGGGAGCGGGCCGCCGCCCCGCCGCCGCCGTTCGCGGGAGCCCCGCGCGCGGCGGACGACGCGGCCCCGTTCCCGCTGGCGCCGGCCCGCGGAGGCCCCGCCGCCACGGACGCGGCCGAAGTCCCGCGCCCGTTCGCTGCCGCCCCGTTACCGTTCGTCGGGGCGCGGGTCCCGGCGTCCTGGAAGAGCCGGTCGAACTGGTCCCGGCTCGCCCGGAGCATCTCGTCGAGCGAGACGCTCCGCCCCGATTCGTGTGGTCTCTCCATCTCTCGGCTCCCGGTTTCGACCCGCCGCCCGCCGACGCCCAGCCTCCGTTCGGCGCGCCGCCGGCGGCAGGCGCCACGGCGCGGCTCCCGGCGCCGGACTGTTCCCCCCTGCCAGGCGGACCAGGCGGCGTCCATTCCGGCTCTTCCCCGAGGGTCCAGTGCGATGGCGCGGATGGTAGCGAATCGGAGCCGGCAACATCAAACCGGCCGGCTCCCGCCGCCGGGGTCCTCCTCCCACGCCGCGGCGCACGATGTCGGCGTGTTCAGGCGGAGCCGGCGCCGGTTCGACCGCCGGTCTCTCCGCCGGAAACGCGCGGCGTCCGAGCGATCCATGAATTCGACGGGCAGCCCCCTTCGGTCCTATGCGGCCCGCTGCACTTCGAAGGCTGCGATGTTGCGGGCCTCCTTGCTGAACTCCACCCCGATCAGGTGGATCCGCCGGCCCAGATACCGGTACTTGTCGGCGTAGCCCTTCTCTCTGATCTGGGCCAGCGCCTTCCCCGAAGCCACTTTCTCCACCGGTTTGAACTCGAAGACGTACACCCCGCCCTCGAAGCGGACCACCATGTCGGCGCGGCCCGCGCTGGAGCTGTCCTCCGGGACCAGGTCGAACCCCTGGGCCGCAAAGCAGGAGTACACCACGCTGGCGTAGTAGCCCTCGTACTCGCGGATGTCGTTCCTGGAATGCCACTGGTGCGGGATGCCGGCGAAGACGGCCCGGAGGAACGCCTCCAGGCCGGCGAAGTCGTCGGCGGCCAGCAGCTCCCGCAACGGGCCGTCGTCCGCCAGCCGCCTCGGGGCCTCCGGCAACAGGGCCATCAGCAGCCGCTCGTTCAGGCTCTGGCGCACCTCCCGGTTGGGGTAGCCCAGCCGGTAGCGGGTGCGGCCAGCCCGGTCCTCCTCGCCCAGGATCGTCAGGTAGCCGGTCTGGAAGAGCAGCGCCTCGACGGACATTTCATCGACGTCGAAGGCCGACAGCAGCGCCTCGGAGCCGGCCATGCCCTCCAGGTCCGGGGTGGGGACGCCGCGCCGCAGCAGGGTGTCTATCAGGAACTTCGGCGAGCCGGTCTCGAACCAGTAGGCCTTGAACTCCCTCTGCCGGAACAGCAGCAGGATGTCGAAGGGGTTGTACACCTTCTCCGCGCCCCGCCAGCCATAGCCGTTGTACCAGCGGCGCACCTCGCGGCGGTCCAGCCCCTCGATCTCCGGCGCGAACACCGCGTCCAGATCGCCCTCCGTGTAGCCGCAGATGGTCGAGTAGCGCGGGTCCAGGGTGACGTCGATGAGGTTGTTCAGGCCGGAGAAGATGCTGACCTTGGAGAACTTGCTGACCCCGGTGAGGAAGCTGAACTCGATGTGCGCGTCGCTGTCCTTGATCACCGAGTAGATGCTGCGCAGGAAGTCGCGGTTGGCGCGGGCCGCGTCCGGAGTGTCCAGCACGTCCAGAATCGGCTTGTCGTACTCGTCGATCAGGACCGCCACCCGCCGTCCCGTGCTCTCGCGCAACGCCTCGATCAGCGCCGCGAAGCGCCCGGCAGCCGTGACGCCTCCTGCCGAGGAGACTCCCGCCGAGCGCTCGATGGCGGCCAGCTTCTCGTCGAAGCCGGCCTCCAGCTCGCCGGGCTTCCCGAACTGGCCCGAGCCGAAGCTGATCCGCAGCACCGGGCGGCGTGCGCTCCAGTCCCACCGGCCGTGGACGGCAAGCCCCCGGAACAGCTCTTCGCGGCCCTCGAACAGATCCTTCATGGTATCCAGAAGCAGGCTCTTGCCGAAGCGCCGGGGGCGGGACAGGAAGTAGTGCTTGCCCTCGTCCGCCATCCGCTGGACGTGGGCGGTCTTGTCCACGTAGTAGTAGCCTTCCTCGCGGATCTCCCGGAAGGTCTGGATCCCGATGGGCAGCTTGCGCCTGGCGGCGGGGTCGGGGATGCTCATGGCCGCATTGTAGCCAACGCGGCGCCGGCCTCCTCCGGCGCTTCCGCCCGGCTCGGCGAAGCATTCGTGGCGGCGCACCCATCCCGCATCGCGCTTCGCGCCGCCGCGCACGCCTGAACCCCGGGGTCGTTCAAGGTTTGCGGCGCCCGCGGAGCGCGTGTGGCCAGATGGGCCATCGGAATCATGTATCGAAACCTCTTCCGAAAAGGCCGTCATCTCGATTGGACGTGTAAAGGCAGAATCCGTCATTCTCATGGGAGATGCCGTGCCAACGATTTCTCCCGCAATCCACGTACCAGTCAACTCCGTTCTCGTATTGATCTCCGAGCACCTTCTCCTGAATCAGCTTCACCCCCAGACTGGCGCACAAGGAATTCAGCCAATAGACGGCGGGAGCCTTGACATCTTCGATATATCCCTGATTTACCATTTGTCGACCGGTCTGCCCGCACCCGCCACGCCCGCGGGAGGGATCAAGCGCCTTCCTCCGCTCGATCACGCCGCCTCGATGTCCGTTCGGGAGAAGTCCTCGCCCTTGAACAGCAGCGGCTCGCCCGCCGTCTTGGCGAGGGCGTAGGCGAAGCAGTCACCGAAGTTCAGCGCCGCCGGATGGTTGCCCTTGCCGAAGCGCCGCCAGGCGCGGCGGGCGGCGTTGGCGTGTTCGGGGGTGACCGGCGCCAGCTCGATCTCCGATCTCTCAAGCAACGTATCGAGCTCCTGTCCCGCCGCCGCCCCGCCTCTGCCCTCGACGACCACTGCCGCTTCGAGCAATGCGACCACCGACATGCGGCGAGGCCACGCCGCCGCGATCGCCTCCTCATAGCGTCCCGCGTCCGGCTCGCCGAACAGGACGGCAAGTACGGCCGAAGTGTCGATGATCATCTGGGCAGGCCCCGATCGTCGTAAAGCAGATCACCATGCTCCACGGCCGAGGGTCCCGGCCCCAGGAGCTTGGCGCAGCGCTGTCCGATGTCGTGAAGCTCCCGAGCCAGGGCGTCCGCACCGCGGCGGCGTCTTTCGCGCTCCAGGCGTTCACGCAGCGCGACGGTGACCGCGCCGGTCATGGTCTCGCCGGTCAGTTGGGCGAGCTCGCCGGCAAGCCGGCAGGTCTCGTCGTTCTCGATGTTGAGGCTCACTGCCTGTCCTCGGGTGGATGGCGACGTTCGTCGTCTGCCTTGCGTCAAGCCGGCCCGCTCCGGCCGATCCCGGTTCCGTGCCCCGCGGGGCGGATCAGGAGGTTGAGGCAGGGGTCCACCTCGCCTTCGTGGCCGGGGTGGACCACCGTGGTGGAGTCGCGCTGGGTGACCACCGCCGGGCCGGGGACCCGGTTCCCGGGCCGGAGCAGGTCCCGGTCGTAGATGCCGGTGGTCATGAACTGCCCGTCGAAGAACACGGGATGCCGGCCGGTCATCGCGCCCGCCGCATCCGGCCCCTCCGGGTCGAAGCGGGGGAACTCGACCTTGACCACCCGGCCCACCGCGACCGCCCGCGCGTTGACCAGCTCCACCGGCTGATCCAGCCGGAAGCCGTACTGCCGCTCGTGGAGTGCGCCGAAGCGCTCCGCCGCGCCGGCGAGCCCCCCGGAGCGGAGCGCCTCCGGCTCCACCGGGATCGGGAACTCGTAGCCCTGCCGGAAGTAGCGCACGTCCAGCTCGAAGACGACCGAGCGCCGGTCCGCGGGCACCCCTTCGTTCCCGAGCCACGCCCCCGCCTCCTCCCCGAGGCCCGCGAGCGAGTCGGCGACCTCCTCCGGCCGCACCTCGTCCATGGTCCGGATGAGGGTGTGGGCGAACTCGTTCCTGACGTCCGAGTAGAGGAATCCGAGGGCGGAGAGGACGCCCGGGGTGGGCGGCACGATCACCGGGTAGCAGCCGGCGAGGATCCCCATCGCGTTCCCGTGCAGCGGGCCCGCCCCGCCGAACGCGACGAGGGCGAAGTCGCGCGGGTCGAGGCCCTTCTGGACGGTGACGAGCCGGAGCGCCCCGAACATGTTCTCGTTGACGATGTCGAGGATCCCCTGCGCGGCCTGGTGGAGGTCCAGCCCGAGGGCGCGGGCGGTCTTCCCCACCGCCTCCTCGGCCGCCGCCGCGTCGAGCCGCATCTCGCCGCCGAGCAGCGACGGCGGGAGCCGGCCGAGCACCACGTTGGCGTCGGTCACGGTCGGGCGGTCCCCGCCCCGCCCGTAGCAGGCCGGGCCGGGCCGGGCCCCCGCGCTCTCCGGCCCGACCCGCAACGCCCCGGTCATCGGGACGTGGGCGATGGAGCCGCCGCCCGCGCCCACGCTGTGCACCTCGACCGACGGGACCTTGATCGGGTAGTAGCCGAGCGAGGTCTGGCGGGAGGTGTTGGGCTTCCCGTCCTGGATGAGGGACACGTCGGTGGAGGTGCCCCCCATGTCGAAGCCGAGGGCGTCCGGGTGGCCGGCGAGGGAGGCGAGGAACGCCGCCCCCGACACCCCGCCCGCCGGGCCCGACAGCATGGTGTGCACCGGCGATTCGGCAGCGTGGCCGACGCTCATCAGCCCCCCGTCGGAGCGGACGATGTGGACGTGGGGGTCGAAGTCGACCTCGCGGAGCTTGTCCTCGAAGTGGCCGAGGTAGCGTCTCATGCTCGGCCCCACGTAGGCGTTCATGACCGCGACGAGGGTCCGTTCGTACTCGCGGAACTCGGCGAGGATGTCGGAGGCGACGGTGACCGGCAGCTCGGGGGCCCGCTCGCGCGCCAGCTCCGCGAGCCGCCGTTCGTGGGCGGGGTTCGCGTAGGCGTGCAGGAGGGAGATGGTGATCGACTCCACCCCTGCGTCGACCAGCTCCCCGATCATCGCGCGGGCGCGCGCCTCGTCGAGCGGGGTCACCACCTCGCCCCGCGCGCTCATCCGTTCCGGCGCCCCGCGGGTGCGCCGGAGGTCGGCGAGCGGATCGGGCTTTCGCATGATCATCCAGCCCGCGAGCGGCCCCGGGGTCTGGGAGCGGGCGAGGTGGAGGATCTGCTCGAAGCCCTCGGTGACGAGGAGGCCGACCTTGGCCCCCTTCTCCTCGAGCACGATGTTGGTGGATACGGTCGTGCCGTGGAGGAGGCTCGAGACGTTGCCGGCCGATTCGCCGGTCCGCTCCAGGATGCCGCGCACCCCGTTCAGGATGCCGACCGACTGGTCCTCGGGGGTGGAGGGGGTCTTGAACAGCGAGAGCCGGCCGGTCTCGTCGTCGAAGAGCAGGAGATCGGTGAACGTGCCTCCGACGTCGATTCCGAGACGGCTCGCCATGCGATGGGAGGGGGGTTCGCCGGCCCCTCGCTAGCCCCTCGCCCCGCCAGCGCTCGGAGAAGGCGGGCGGGCGCGGTCCGGGCCGCCGGACCGGGGGGGCGAACGGCGCGGGCGCCACCCGGTGCGGAGCGCCCCCACCAGATGGTGCAGCAGGTAGAACAGGATCGCGAGGATCACCATCACCACGATGCTCACGACCCGCGAGCCGAAGCCGACCTCCGGGGCGGTCGCCCCGGCGCCGGAGCCGGCGGCGGCCCCGACCCCGGAGCCGGCCGGCGCCATCAGCAGCTCGCTCAGCATCTCGATCCCCTGGATGACCGCCCCCGCGAAGAAGATGACGGCGACGAGGATCGCGATCTGGAGGGTGTCGAACACGAGCGCGGTCGCGTCGAGCTCCCCGCCGTCCCGGAACACCTGGCGGCGGAAGGACTGCCAGTGGGCGATGACGTAGGCGACCACCCCGACCAGCGACGCGAACCAGAACAGCACGTTGCTGAAGTGGATGCCGGGGATGCGCTCGAGGAGGTAGGTCTCGAAGGGCTTGTAGAAGTAGAGGAAGACGAGCGCGATCACCACCGCGACCAGCGCGATCCACGGCTGGGGACGCCGCCAACGGGACACTTCGTCGTTCATGCCGGCCTCATGCCTTCATGGCCTCGGTGGTGGTCGGAGCTGCGGGGCGGGCGGCCCGCCAGCCTCGCGCCGAAGCATGGTACATCATGCGCCGGAGCGGTTGGGGGGCTGCGGGCGGGTCCGTGCGAGGAGTGCGCGCAGTCTCGGCAGCGCGTTCAGGTCCTTGATCCGTCCTGCGGCCTCCTTGGAGCGGATCAAGTCCTCCAGGCCCGCCACCGGCATCCGGTATCCGTTCAGGGTTCTCGCGATGCGGCGGCGTCTTGCCAGATCCTCGTAGCCTTCCGTCCCGTCCGGCCGCAGGGTCACGTCCATGTCCCCATGCCGCGTGGTCAGGTTCACCACCCCCTCCGGCCCCAGCCTCTCGAAGAACTCCGGGCTGCAATCGAACGGGATGCTGGTCGCATCGTCCAAGCGGATTTCGGCCCCCAGGGTCCGCAACGACCGTGCGAGCCGCGTGAAGTTCGCACGGCTGACCTTCGGCGTCAGGTCGAGATCGGCCGTGATACCCCAGTCGCCGTGCGCCACCGCGGCGATCCCGCCGATGACCACGTACTCGACCTCTTCCTCTTCGAGCCGCCTGATCATCTCCTCCGGTTCGAACTCCTTCACGACTCTTCCTCGAGCCTCAGACCGTTGCAGAACGCTACCGCGTCCTCCAGGGCCTTGAGCCGTTCGCCCGGGCTCATGGCGAGTGTGCGGGGGCTCAGGTCCTCGGGCGAGGTTCCGTGGAGCCCGTGGCGCACGATCCGGGCCCACTCCGCCTGCGTATATCCGGCCGGCGGACCGCGCAGCAGCAACGCCCGCTCGAGCTCTGCCTTGCTTGCGTCCATTCCTCGCAGTGTATCCGCGTCAATCGGAGCGGGAGCGAAACGTTCGGACGGCGAAATTCAAGCGAGGGAGTCGCGGAAAGCGGCGAGGGAGCGCTCGATCCGCTCCCGGTCGAGCCCCCGCACGATGAACACGATGCGGGAGCCTCGCGCGGGGGTGCGCCCGTCCTTCCCGGTCCAGGTTCGCGGCCACGCCGGGAGGTGGGTCGGGGGGTGTACGGTGTGCTGGACCGCATCGAGGAGGACCGGGCCGTCGAGCTCCGGGACGTCGACGATGCCCTTCACGCGGAGGATGTCCTCCCCGTGCCGGTGGAGGAGCATCCCGAGCCAGATCCCGAACACCGTCCAGTCGATGGGCTCGTCGGTCTCGATGCAGAGCGAGGTGACGTCCCCGGTGTGGTGGTGGCGCGGCGCGGCGGCCGTCCCCGGCGGGCCGGGGCCGCCGCCGGCCCCGGAGTCGTCAGGCCGCGGCCGCGCCGCCGGGCCGAGCCAGCGCTCCGCCTCGGCCTGCCGGGAATCCGCGCGGTGGACGTCCTCGACGAGCAGGGCGACCGCGTCGGCGGTCGGCTCCTGATCGTCCTGGCCGCAGGCGCGGGTGCGGGTACCGGCCCCCGCGCTCCGGTCCGGGGCCGCGCCCTCCTTTCCGTTTCCGTCGGCGGGGCCGTGGGAGAGGCACACCGGGGCCGCGGGGTTCATCGCCTCGAGCCTTGCCCGGAGGCTGGCGGACCTCTCGGGCCCCGCGAGTTCCGTCTTGGTGAGGACCAGCCGGTCCGCCAGGGCTGCCTGCCTCACCGACTCCGGGTAGCGGTCGAGCTGCATCGAGCCGTGGACCGCGTCCACCACCGTCACCACCGCTCCGGGGCGGTAGTGGTGGCGGAGCACCGGGTCGGCGGTGAGGGTGTGTACGACCGGGGCCGGGTCCGCGAGCCCCGAAGACTCGATCACCACCCGGTCGTAGCGCGGCGCCTCGCCCCGCTCCCGCCGCCCGTGGAGATCGAGGAGGGCGCTTCTGAGATCGTCCCGCACCGCGCAGCACACGCACCCGTTGTCGAGGAGCACCATACTCCCGGACACCGGCTCGAGGAGGTGGTGGTCGAGGCCGACCTCGCCGAACTCGTTCACGAGCACCGCCGTCGAGGCGAGGCGGGGCGAAGCGAGGAGGCGGCGGAGAAGGGTGGTCTTCCCGCTCCCGAGGAAGCCGGTCACCACGTTGACCGGGAGGAGGGCGCTCCAGTCGGCGGTCCTCATCCTGCCCGCTCCTCGCGGACGGGGCCGGCCTTCCCGGCCGCGGCTCCCGAAGGAGGGGAGCGGACGCCGGGTTCAGGCCCCGCCGTCATTTCTTGCCGGCAGCCTGCCCCGGACCCTCGGCCCGACCGCCGTCCTGTCCGGCCGCCGCCCGCCGACTCCCGGCCGTGGCCGCCGACCCGTCTGCGGCAAGGGCGTGCGGCGGCGGCGAACCGGATCAACGGGACGCATCCTCTGGGTGATCGGGTTCCATCCGCGCACATTCGTCCTCTTCCTCGCTCGATTTCGACCCCGACTCCGCCCTCGACACTGCGGTGGTTGCGGTCGTGGCGGTGGCCGCAGCCACAGGATGCCCCGTGCGGCGGATCAGGCAGAGCACGCTCGGAATCATGCGTTTCGCGATCACCTCCACCCCCGCCTCGTTCGGATGGATCCCGTCCTCCTGGTTGAGAGCGGCCACGGTGGCGGCCCCGTCCAGCAGGAACGGATAGAGGATCGCGCGGTGGCGCGCGGCGAGCTCCGGGTAGACCGGGTCGAACCGGGCCGCGTAGTCCGGGCCGAGGTTGGGGGGCGCCACCATGCCGGCGAGGAGCACCGGGAGGCCGCGCTCGGCGAGGAGGCCGAGCAGGCGGTCCAGGTTCGTCCGGGTCACCGCCGGGTCGATCGCGCGCAGGCCGTCGTTCGCGCCGAGGGCCACCACGACCGCGTGCGGATCGTCCGCGAGGGCCCACTCGATCCGTGCGAGCCCGCCGCCGGTGGTGTCGCCGGACACCCCCGCGTTGATCACCCTGGCGTCGACCCCGAGCGCGCGAAGCGCGGCCTCCAGCCGGGCGGGAAGCGCGTCGCGCGCCGCGAGCCCGGAGCCCGCGGTGAGGCTGTCGCCGAGCATCAGGATGCGGACCGGGCCGTCCTGCGCGCGGACGGGCGCGGAGGCCGCGGTCAGCGCCGCCGCCCCGGCCAGGAACGCCGCGGCCATCGCCGCCGCGGCCCCCGGCCAGATCCTCCCGCCGGATCCCGCGCGGCGCGCGGAGCGGGACACGTGCGCGACATGGCGCGGACGGGCGGGATTGAGGCTTCGCCGCGCGCCGCGCCTCGCTCCCGGGCGCCGCGCCGCCCATCGACGGGTAAAGAAACGCAAAGAAGCGCCGAGGCGCGGCGTCCCGGGCCGGCGCGGTTGGTATCCTGCACGCTGTCTCCTGGCCGCCGAAGATCCGTCATGCCGTCCGCCGCCGCCCATCGTTCCATCGTATCGCTGAGGGGTCTCGGCGTCACCCTGACCGGCGCAGCCGGACCCGTGGAGATCCTGCGCGGGGTCGACCTCGATCTCGCCCCCGGGGAGACGGTGAGCGTGGTCGGACCCTCCGGCGCGGGCAAGACCACCCTGCTCATGGTCGTCGGCGGGCTGGAGCGGCCTTCGACGGGTCGGATCGAGGTGGCCGGCGAAGACCTCGCGACCCTCGACGAGGACGCCCTCGCCCGGTTCCGGGGCCGCCGCGTCGGCATCGTGTTCCAGGCGTTCCACCTCATCCCCACCATGACCGCCGTCGAGAACGTGGCCGTCCCGCGCGAGCTGGCCGGCGCGGCCGATGCGTTCGACCGGGCGCGGGAAGAGCTCGCCGCGGTAGGACTCGAACACCGGCTGGAGCACTACCCCGGCGAGCTTTCCGGCGGCGAGCAGCAGCGGGTGGCCATCGCCCGCGCCCTCGTCAACCGCCCGGACCTCCTCCTCGCGGACGAGCCGACCGGCAACCTCGACGCCGCGACCGGCGACCAGGTCATCCGGCGCCTCTTCGCCCGGAGCCGCGACCGGGGGGCGGCGCTCCTGCTCATCACCCACGAGGCGCGGCTCGCGGCGCTCTGCGACCGCACGATCCGCATGACGGACGGCCGCGTCGAGGCCGAAGCCGCCGAAGCCCCCAAAGTCCTGGCGGCGGGGTCCGGGACGGACGGCGACCGGCCGGACCCGGAGCGGGCTCGTGACCGGGACCAAGGCTCCCGGCAAGACCGGGAGGGCGAAGACCGATTCGGCCTGCAAGGCGCGCCGGGGAGCCGAAGCGTCGGCGCTCCGTCCGTGGGCAACGACGCCGAGGCCGGGGCCGGCTCGGGCGCCGGGCACGGCGGCCCGCTCCCCACCGGCGACGCCGACCCTGCCGGCCTTGCCGCCCCCGCGGCCTCCGCCCCCTCCCGGTAGCCGGCATGACCGCCGTCGCCTTCCGGTTCGCAGCCCGCGAGCTTCGCCACGGCGTCCGCGGGCTCCGGGGGTTCGGGGTCTTTCTCGGCTGCCTCGCCCTCGGGGTGGCGGCCATCGCCGGGGTGCTCTCGACCGCGACCTCGATCGTCACCGGGCTGCGCGCGGACGGACGGGAGGTCCTCGGCGGCGACCTCGCCATCCGCGCCATCTACCGGGACCTCCGCCCCGAGGAGCGGGCCGACGTGGAGCGGGCGGCGGCGGAGCTCTCCCACTTCGCGGAGCTGCGCACCATGGCCCGCCGCCCGGGCCGGGAGGCGGAGGCGAGCGTACTCGTCGAGCTGAAGGCGGTGGACGACCGCTATCCCCTCTTCGGCGCGTTCGAGGCCCGGCGCGGCGACGGCGCCGCCGTCTCCCTCTCGCAGGGGCTCCGGCGGGCGGAGAGCGACGGGCGGTGGGGCGCCCTGGTCGAGCCGTCGCTCATCGACCGCTTCGACCTCAAGGAGGGGGACCCGCTCGCGATCGGCGGGATCGAGCTCGAGGTGCGGGGCGCGATCGAGCGGGAGCCCGACCGGGCCGGGTCGGGGGGGCCGTTCGGCCTCTGGCCGCGGGTGCTGGTGGGCCTGGACGCGCTCGCGGAGTCGGGGCTCCTGCGCGAAGGCAGCCTCGTCTACCACCAGTACGCGGTGCGCCTGCCGGCGGGCGGGCAGGTGGACGCGGTGCGTGAATCGCTCTCCGAACGGCTGCGGGACGGGGGCTGGCAGGTGCGCACCTTCGAGGACGCCGCCCCCGGCATCCAGCGGATGGTGGAGCGGCTCGGCTCGTTCCTCAGCCTGGTGGGGCTGACCGCGCTCCTCGTCGGCGGGGTCGGGGTGAGCAACGCGGTCCGGGCCTGGCTCGATCGGAGGCTCGGGGTGATCGCGACCCTGAAGTGCGTCGGCGCCTCGCGCCGGGTCGTGTTCTCCACCTACCTCGTCCAGTTGACGGTGATCGCGGGGCTCGGGGTGGCGGCGGGGCTCGCCGTGGGCGCCCTCGCCCCGGTCGCGGTCGGGCGCTTGCTCGAGAACCTGCTGCCGACCCCGATCGCCCTCGGGGTCTATCCGGGGGTGCTCGCGCTGAGCGCGCTGTTCGGGCTGCTGACCGCAGTGACGTTCACCGTATGGCCCCTCTCGCGGGCGCAGGAGACCCCCGCGGTGGCCCTCTTCCGCGGGATCGGCCTCGGTACTCGCCCGGGGCGCCGGGGGCATCTCGCCGCCGCCCTCGCGGGCGGGGGCCTGCTCGCGGCCCTCGCCATCGCGAGCGCCCCCGATCGCGCGTTCGCGGCCTGGTTCACCGGCGGCGCGGCGCTCACCCTGCTCGCGTTCCGGGGGGCCGGGTGGGCGGTGGTGCGAGCCGCCCGCGCGCTGAACCGGCCGCCGGGCCGATCCGCCCGCGGCGAGTCGGGGCGCGGTGAATCGACACCCGCCGGGCCGATGGGCGGCAAGCACCGCTCCCGGCTCGGCCCGCGGCTGCGGATGGCGGTCTCGAACCTCCACCGGCCCGGCAACGCGACCGCCGACGTCGTGCTCTCCCTCGGGCTCGGCCTCACCGTGCTCGTCACCGTCGCCCTCGTCGAAGGGAACCTGCGGCGCGGCATCGTGGAGTCGCTGCCCGAGGACGCGCCCGCGTTCTTCTTCCTGGGGGTGGAGGCGGATCGGCTCGACCGCTTCCGCGAGACGGTGGCCGGGGTCGAGGGCGCGCGCCGGTTCCGGTCCGTGCCCTTCCTGCGGGGGCGGATCGTCCAGGTGAACGGCCTCGAACCCGAGGAAGCGCTCGTCGACGACGAGCATGCGTGGGTCATCCAGGGCGACCGCGGGCTCAGCTACGCCACGACCCCTCCCGACAGCCCGGCGATTGCCGGCGAGTGGTGGCCGGAGGACTACGCGGGGCCGCCCCTCCTCTCGGTCGACGTCGACGTCATGGACGCGTTCGATCTGGAGCTCGGAGACCGCATCACCCTCAACGTCCTCGGGCGCGAGATCACCGCGGAGGTCCGCCACGTCCGCCGGGTCGAGTGGCAGGGGATGCAGCTCGACTTCGCCCTGCTCCTCTCGCCGGAGCCGATGCGCCGCGCGCCCCACGGCCACGTCGCGACGGTGCGCGCGGACCCGGAGGCGGAGGCGGAGGTCGAACGGACCCTCGCCCGCGAGTTCCCGGAGATCACGGTGGTGCGGGTGCGCGAGGCGCTCGGGCGGGTCGCGGAAGTGATGGGGAACATCGCGGGGGCGGCGCGGGCGGTGGGCGGGGTCACCCTGCTCGCCGGGGCGCTCGTCCTCGCCGGGGCGGTCGCGGCCGGCCATCGCCGGCGCACTTACGAGAGCGTAGTGCTCAAGGTCCTCGGGTCGCCGCGGCGGGACGTGGCCCTCATCCACGCCGCGGAGTTCGGGCTCCTCGGGCTCCTTGCCGGCGCGGTCGCGGCCCTCGCCGGCACGGTGACCGCGTGGGCGGTGGTGACCCAGGTGCTGGAGCAGGAGTGGACGTTCCTCCCCGCCACCGTCGCGGCGACGGTGGGGCTCTGCGTCGTGCTCACCCTGGCCCTCGGGCTCCTCGGGACCTGGCGCGCGCTGGGCGAGCCCGCCGCGCCCCATCTCCGCAACGAGTGAGCGAGGAGGGCGGGACAAACGGGGGCGGAAGTCTTCGCCTCGCGGCGGGGTGGGGAAGCGGGGCGCCTGCCGGGACGGCTGAAGCCCTGCCTGAGACCTCGGGGCGCACGACGACGCCGCGGATGATGCGCGGAGGAGCGGAGCGCGCGCCGGTCAACCGCCCCGTTCGGCGAGAAGCGCCCTGAGCGCCGCGAGCTCGGCCTCCGCCGCCTCGGCCCGGGACTCGGCGGCGCTGGCCTTCGATTCGGCAGCTTTGACCTGCGATTCGGCAACCCTTGCTTTCGATTCAGCCTCCCTGACCCGGGATCTGGCCTCCCTGGCCTGCGCTTCAACCGCCCTGACTTCCGATTCGGCGGCCCGGCGCGCGTCGTGCTCCTCGGCAAGGGCGTGAAGGCGCTCTCCCGTCACCGGGTCGGAGAAATGGAACTCCTCGCCCTTCACCCGGAAGTCGAGACCGAGCGAATCGCTGCGAAGGAGCAGCGTCCCGTCGATCGACTCCACCACCGGCTGCGGCGCGTACGCGCCCTCCACCAGGCGATGCGCCTTCAGATGGACCCCGAGGTACTCCCCCGTCGGGTCGTACTGCCAATACTCCGGCACCCCGAGCTGTTCGTACAGCTTCACCTTCCGCTGGTCGTCCTCGCGCCAGGCGCCAACCGACGCCACCTCCATCACGAACGCGGGAACCACTCCCTCCTCCCACAGCTTGTAGATGGGGCGCTTTCGCTTCGGCACGCCGAACGCCACGAACACGTCCGGCGCCACCCGGGCGCGCGGGTCGCCCTCCTTGTAGTAGATGAAGAGGTCCCCGGACACGTAGACGTCCGGGCGGTCGCGGTAATGGAGCTGGAGCGCGCTGACCGAATCGATGATCGCGTGAAGCTGCCAGTCGTTCTCCGCCATCGGCTGGCCGTCCCCGCTCGGATACTCAACCGCGGCGGGGGAAAGAACGTGCTGGGTCATCGGCTGGCTCCTCCTTGCCGCGGGCCGGGTGCGCGCAGGCCCGAACCCCGCTCGACGATACCACAGCCACCGCCATTTCCGCTCCCCATGCCACAACCACCGCCACGGCTCGGGGGAGATGATGGACCGGGAGCCGGGTTCGCGTCGTCCGTCAATCCTCCCGTTCTTCGTAGGATTCGACCCCGACGCGACCGCGCCGTGGGCGCACGGGGTAGGGACGCGGAGCGACTGCATGTCGGGGGCGCGCCGCCCAGCGAACGGCCGTCGTCGCCGCGCGCATCGGGTCGGGACGCTCACCCTCGGCGGCGCGTCTTGAATCGGAGGGCTCCTCGCGCCGAGGCGCCCTGGCGCGTCCTGACCAGCGCCGGACCCGGGTGTCCAGGGCATTATCGGATTGATCGGCCCCGTGGTCGAGTGCGGACGAACCCGCTATGATCAACGTCTGTCCTGAGCGTGACGGGTTGCCGCCATGAAAGATATCCAGGTCACTTTCGACGATGCTTTGCTCGAAAGGCTTGATCGGCATCCTGCGGTCCGGGAGCACGGCCGCTCGGCGGTGCTTCAGGAGGCTGCGATCGATTATCTGAAGCGCACGGACGCCGAAGACATCACCCGCCGGTATCGAGCGGGGTATCTCGATACCAACACCCTTGGCGAGGAGTTCGAAGGATGGGCCGCCGAGGGAACATGGCCGCAGGACTGATGACCATGCTCCATCGAGGAGAGATCTGGCAATACCGATTCAAAGCCCCCGACAAGCGCCGCCCAGTCGTGATCCTGACCCGACAAGAGGTTCTTCCCCTGCTACGCACCGCGATGGTGGCCCCGATCACGTCCACGATTCGAGGGCTGCCGAGCGAGGTGGCCGTCGGCGCCGATGAAGGTCTGGCCCACGACTCCGTGATCAACCTCGATCACGTCCAGACGGTCGAACAGCGGCTTCTGCACCGCTACGTCGGCTCCCTGAGCGAGGCAAAGATGCGCCAGGTCTGCCGCGCACTTGCACTCGCGACTGGATGTGCATAGGGATCGAGACGCCGTCGTCACCCACTACCGCCGGGCGGCTCGACCACACCGAGAATCTCCTGTCTCGAAGATCGGCGATCCGTGCTCTGCCATCACTCCTGAGAGCGATGCCGCCGGCAGCCCTCCACGGACCAGACCACCACGTGCGTGTCGAGCAGGATCACCGCAAGGCGGACCAGTCGGACGAAGAGGCCGCGGAGTCAAAGGAATCTTCGTACTTCAGCACCGTGCCCCGCATCATCCCGATGAACGGCGACGGCGGCTCGTCCGCCAACGGTATCGGTGAGAGCACCGCCACCGGCCGGCCGCGATTGGTGATCGTCACCGGCTGTCCGTCGCCGTTCATCTCCTTGATGATGCGCAGGCACTTCGCCTTGAACTCCGCTGCCGGGACCTGCCGTGCCGCCATTGTTCCACTCTCCGTGCCGAGCGTTCTTCATATGTGCAAATTATTTGTACACAATTCAGCCGTCCAGGTCGAGCGCGGGCGGATGCGACCTCCGCGCCTTCGGCGGCGGCTTGCGCAGCTCGTCGGGGACGGGGGGCAGCTCGTCGGCCCGGAGGCATTCGCCTTCGACCACCGCTTCGAGCAGGCTCTCTTGCTCCGGCCATGCCTCGACGGTGGCCTCCAGCACCCAGAGGAGCTCGAGCAGCTCGGTGGTGAA
Organism: Gammaproteobacteria bacterium; assembly: GCA_965243335.1. Classification (GTDB taxonomy): domain Bacteria; phylum Pseudomonadota; class Gammaproteobacteria; order HK1; family HK1; genus JAJDXW01. The sequence continues at coordinate 4,900,403 of OZ251545.1, read as the reverse complement.
CCGTGCGGGCCAGCGCTCGGGACGGATGGCGTCGAGGGGCGAGGACGTCCGCCCGGCGCCGTTCCTCATCCGGTACCGGAGCCACGACTGCACGACCTTGAGGCCCGACACCTCGAACCCGTAGACCTCCGGGGCGACGGGCGCGTACTCGCCCTCTCCGACGTGCAGGGTCCGGGCCGCGCCGTCGTAGCGGAAGGCCGCCGGAAAGCCCTCCGCGTCCGCGGGGACCGCCCGGGTGCATCGGGCCGCGCCGGGCGGAACCCGGCCTCGGGGGCGAGGCCCGTCCGGACGCGGGACGGCCGGGGACGGGCCGTGCGCCGGCTCCTCGGACGTGAAGCGCTCGCCCCAGGTGTGCAGCCAGAGCAAGCGCGCACCTTGTCCGCGCACCTGCTCGAACCGGGCCCTGTCGCGGGTCACCGGGATGCGCAGCTCGCGCGTGTCCAGCTCCGTGGAGAACCGGGCCGTGAAGGCGGGATGGGCCGATACGCCGTACACGTAGGCGGCGAAGTCCTCCGGCGTGACCGGGCGCCCGTACTCCACGCCCAGCCGGTCGAGGAGGCCGGGCAGGAGGTTCGGCTCCGAGGCGTCCGCGGTGCGGTAGAGCGGGATCGTATCCTTTGCTCCCCGGCCGGAGAAATGGTGCAGATCGGGAACCAGCGCGCAAGCTGTAAGCGCCGGGCCGGTATCGAGTGAATTGGTCAGCAGGGTCGTCAGGTACACCTGCCGCTCGCCCTGGATGCGCCACAGGTCGGGGCGCAGATAATCGCCGAGCCGCGTATCCGCCAGAAGCCACTGCCGATCGAACGAGCGCCAGGCGTAACGCTCCGTGTGCGGAGCCGGGGCGTCCCGGGGCAGCTCGGCAATGGACTTTCCCGCTCCACCGTTCCCCGATGGCGAAGAACCCTTGAAGTCGATCTTCCGGTCGCGGGTCTCCTTGAATGCCCTGGCCCGCTCCGCCGGGTCGGCGGACGCGAGCAGCGCCCGCCAGCGCCGCTCCAGGGTCTCGGGGTCCGGCGCCACGGGCCACGTCCGCTTCCACTGCACCCCCGAATGCTGCCACGGCATCAGATCGGTGAGCCGCGGCCAGCCGAAGTACGCCCCCTCCCCCGCCGGGCGGAACGGGGCCTGCCAGCCCTCCGGGCACGCCCGCCACGCGACGTCCGCGAAGCTCTCGACCGCATCCAGCGCCGCCAGCTTCTCCGCGCGCGAGCCCTCGACGCGGGCATGGCGCACCACCGCGGGCTCGTCCTTGGCCCCCGCCCCCGACCGCAGCGCCACCGCGATCGCTACCGGGGTCTGGATGGCGAACACGTTCTCGCTGCGCCGCGTTCCCCGGCCCTCGCCGCCCAAGTCCAGGATCCACACCTCGTCGCACACCCGCCGCAGGTGCTCGCGCATCCCCCGGAACGCATCCCCGTCCAGCCAGCTCGACGCGGTGATGAAGCTCACCACCCCGCCCCCCGCCGACGTATCGTGCTCGAACACCTTCCACAACGCCCACCGCCAGAAGTACACGTACAGGTTGTAGAGGTTCTTCACCCGCACCGCGTGCCCGGCGGCCGCCGCGGGGTCGAGGAAGTCGCGCAGGATGGCGTGCGCGCCCTTGCCGTCGTCGCCCCAGCGCACCCAGGCGCCGGTGCGGTCTCCGTTGTCGGCCCGCGCCGCCTCGTGGCGGTCGTAGGGCGGGTTGCCCAGGCACACGATGACCGGAGACTCGCGCTTGACCGCGAGCGCCTTCGCCCGCTGCTCGGAGATGGGCCGCAGGAACAGGGGTAGCTGCGGCGGCTCCGCGTGCGGGCTCTCCAGGGTGTCGGTCAGGTACACCCGCGCGGCGGCTCCCGGCCCCGCCCCCCGGTCCCGCAGGGCGCGGCTCACCCGCAGCTCGCTCACCGCGTAGGGGCCGACCATCAGCTCGAAGCCGCAGAGGTTCTCCGCCAAGGCCGCCGCCTGCCCCGGAACCGCCCCCGCCCCCTGCTCCGACTCGACGCGGCCCAGGGCGTGCTCGATGACCCCCAGCAGGTACGTGCCCGTGCCCGCCGCCGGGTCCAGGGTCACCACCCCGGGGTCGGCGAAGCCCAGGGGCCGGCGAAGCCGCGACACGAGCGCGTCGTCGACCAGCCGCACCTGGGCGCGCACCACCTCCACCGGCGTGTAGTACGCCCCCGCGTCCCGGCGCAGCTTCGGGTCGTAGGCGGCCAGGAAGTCCTCGTAGAAGTACAGCCACGGGTCGCGCGGCCCGGCGAACGCCGCCGGCGATACCACCGCCACCACCCGCAGCAGCAGGTCGAGCGATGCGCTCATCTCCCCCCGTGCCCCGGGGTCGGTCAGCACCTGCAACGCCCGCGACAGGAGGCTGTGCTGCGCGGCCAGCGCGGCCACCGCCTGGTCCAGGGTCAGCGGGTCCGCCCCCTCGCTGCGCCCCAGCAGCAGGGCGAAGGCCACGGTCTGCGCGTAGGCGTCGGCGAACTGCTCGTCCGTCGCGTCCGGGAACAGGAGCTGGCGCCAGTCCCCGGCAAGCTGCGCCAGCGGCGACCCGGACACTCCCAGCGCCTCGGCCACGTCCTCGCGCAGCAGCCGGCAGAGCGGGGCCAGCAACGCCGCGAACCCCTTGAGGTCCAGCCGCCCCGCGCGGTCCGTCGGCAACACCGGCGCCCACGACAGGAAGTCGCGCAGCAGCGGCTCCAGCGCGCTCGGGTCCCCGGCCCCGATCGCCTTCCGGCCTTCGCCGGCCACGTCCCCCGCGAGGCGCACGATGCGCCCGACCCGCTCGCCCCCCCGATACAGCGCCCACTCGTTCCCGTCGCTGTAGAGCAGGTTGGGGACGCCCGAGAAGCGCCGGAACTGCGCCCGGTCCCGGCCCCGGAAGCGGGCCGCATCCGCCCCCGTGCCGGGAGCCTTGAGCTCGACGTACCCGGCGAGCAGCCCGCCGCGGTGCACGGCGTAGTCCGGGCGCCCGAGACGACCGGGCAGGGGCGCCTCCCCCGTACACACCACCCGCTCCCCCCACGCGGCGGCCACCGCCCGCATGAAGTGCTCGAAGGGACTACGAAGCTGGTCCTCCGCCCCGCCCCGCGCCAGCGCGGACGACTTGGCGGTCACCGCCTCGGCGAACTCTTGCAGCGCGTCTCGGATCGGAGGGCTCCTCCCGCCGGGGCGGCCTGGCGCGGCCTGGCGCGCCCGGGCCAGCGCCGGTTCCGGGCTTCCGGAACCGCGGGCGAATCTAGCACGGGGCCACCGAACGGACTACGAGAGCCGGAGCTGAGGCGTGTGCGCGGTGGGTTTTTCGCCAATGGCGAACGCCCCTGGGTACGCCGGCGTCCCGCCGGCCTGTTCGTTCTCGCGGCGCTTCGCCCTTCCCGGGCCGGCGAGACGCCGGCGTACCCAGGGATGGCGTACCCACGTACGACCCGCCGTGGGGGGAAATCCGCCCAAAGGCCCTTCGAACCGACCCCAATCCTGGAACAACACCCTCCCCGTGGGGTAGAAAATATCTCGCCTTCCTCTCTACTCTCCCTGTATCAAAAGCTTACGAACAGCGCACGGGCCTCGGAGATGGCGGCGTCCGGATTCCGCGACAACCGGAATCGCGTGTCGCGCTATAGGGGTGCGCCACACCGTCACGCGGCCGGCATCGGGGAGGGCCGCTCACCGCCCGGCGCTCCGCCGCCGCTATCGGGCCGATACCGCTATCGGGCCGGCGTTCGTGACGGAAGCGCCGCCTCCGGTCGCAGGCGCGGGAGCGCCTGACGGGAAAGTCGGGCGAGCAGGGCGGGGTCGAGCGGGTCGCACGGCCGGCCGAGCAGCCGCTCCGCCGCCGGCCACAGCGCCCCGAGGTCCGGGACCATCTCGCTCCGTCCGGTCTTCGTGCGCAGCACGTAGGAGGAAGCCGCCCACTCCGCGAGGACGAGGCCGAGGGGATCGAGCACGCGGTTGACGAGGCGAACCCGCTCCTGGCGTTCGCGAGCGGGGGTCACCCGCAGCCGCGGCCCTTCACCGCCGTCGGCGCCGGCCCCGCCGAAGATCGCGGGGCTCGCGGCCCGTTCGGTCCAGTGCCGCTCCCCGCCGAGAATCCCGCAAAGCCCGCACATGGCCCGGTCAGTCCGACTCGGCAGAGCCTTCGGCGCACTCTCGTTCAAAGCCTTCCCGCGTCATCCCGAAACGTCGAAACGCGTCGAAGATCGGCGGGCGTTTCCCGGGCGGACAGGGAACCTTGCGTTCTGCGCCCTCCCGGTTCGGAGCGTCGCGGCGTGGAAGGCCGGCCAGCTCCTTGCAGTGCGCGATCCAACACGTTTTCGGCGTCCAGCCGTGCCGCTCGCGTATCCAGCCCTGGAGCTCCGCATACGTAGCCATCTACCCGGCATCCATTCGCCGCCGCTCGGGTACTCACTCCCGGGCCGATCGCGGCCCGCGCCCTCAGCCCGCGCCCCCCGCCGCCGCAGCGGCGCCGCCGCCGCGCGGAGACCGCGCCCGGAAGTCGTCCGCGATCTCGTCGAAGGTGCAGAAGCGGACGCCGGGATGGGAGGAGATGTACTCGTAGATCCGCTCGTGCATCAGCAGCACCTGGGGCCGCCCGGAGACGTCGGGATGGATGGTCATCGTGAACACCGCGTAGTCGTACTCCCGGTACACCCAGTCGAACTGGTCCCGCCAGAGCTGCTCGATGTCGCGCGGGTTGGTGAAACCGTAGCTGTTCGGGGCGGTCTTGATGAACATCATCGGGGGCAGGTCGTCGAGGTACCAGCTCCCCGGGATGTCGATGAGGTCGGTCTCCTCGCCCCGCACGAGCGGCTTCATCCACTCGCTCGGGTGCTTCGAGTAGTCGATCTTGGTCCAGCTATCCCCGACCCGCACGTAGAACGGGTGGAAGTCGTTGTTCATCAGGCTGTGGTCGTACTTGATGCCGCGCTTGAGGAGGAGCTCGTTGGTGTAGGGGCTGAACTCCCACCACGGGGCGACGTAGCCGGTGGGCGCGCGTCCGCAGAGCCGGTCGATGAGGTCGATGCACTTGTCGAGCACCGCCTCCTCCTGGTCCGGGGTCATCGCGATGGGGTTCTCGTGGGAGTAGCCGTGCACCCCGATCTCGTGGCCCGCGTCCGCCACCATCCTGCACTCGTCGGGGAAGGTCTCGATGGAGTGGCCGGGGATGAACCAGGAGGTGCGGATCCCGAACTTGTCGAAGAGCCGGACCATGCGCGGCACCCCGACCTCGCCCGCGAAGAGGCCGCGCGAGATGTCGCAGGGGGAGTCCTCGCCGCCGTAGGAGCCGAGCCAGCCCGCGACCGCATCGACGTCCACCCCGTAGGCGCAGAGGATCTCCTTGCGGCCGCCGGGCCGCGCGAGGAACTCCTCGCGGACCTCCGGCGACGGACCGGTGGGCGCCGCCGCGCTCGAATGCACCAGCGGCCGAGGCCGGTATCGTTCACGCATCCCCTTCCCTCCTCGTGTTGCGGCAGCCGCGCCAGCGGGCCGGACGCTCCGCCGACGGCGCCGCCGATTCCCCCGGACAGGCCGGAGCCGCCGGCGCCGACCGGACGGACCCCCGGGAGCGGAGCCCGGCGCGGGGCGCGCGCCGACCCGCCGCATCCCGCGCCGGGCGGCCGGTGCGGGGCAATGTAGGAGACGCGCCGGCCGGTGGCAACCGAAGCGCGGGACGTGGGGCATGTGCGCTGTGGGGGTCTCCGCCAAGCGCGCCTCCCGTGAGCGACCCGGCCGCCCGAAGGCCGCGCTGCCGGGCGTGCGTCCGATCGCTATACTTCGCCCGATTCGCCGCCCCGGCCCGCCATCGCCGGGAGACGGCGGGTCGCCCGCCCCGCCACCCGAGCCATTGCGCTGGCCGGCCCGCGCCGGGATCGGAGCTGCGCCAATTCCCTGAACCCGCTCCCGGAGGAACGCACATGACCGAAGACGCCGCCCTCGCCCACGCCCGGGCCGAGTTCACCGCGCTCCATGCCACGGTCGGGCGGATCAACGACGACTCGCTCGACCTCCTGTTCCGGGCCGCCCGCACGCCGAACGCCTTCGACGAGACGCGCGGCGTGCCGGACGAGTTGCTGCGCGAGGCCTTCGAGATCGCCCGCATGGGGCCGACGTCGGCGAACTCGCAGCCGATGCGCGTCGTCTTCGTGCGGAGCCCGGAGGCGAAGGCGAAGCTCGAGCCCGCGCTCTCCGAAGGCAACCGGGCGAAGACGATGGCGGCGCCGGTGACGGCGATCATCGGCTACGACACCGAGTTCTGGCGGGACTCGCCCCGCACCTTCATCCGCGACCTCACCCCGACCTTCGGCGACAATCCCGCCGCGTCGGAGACCGCCGCGTTCCGCAACGGCACCCTCGGCGCCGCGTACTTCCTGCTCGCCTGCCGGGCGCTCGGCCTCGACTGCGGCGCGATGTCCGGTTTCGACAACGCCCAGGTGGACGAGGCGTTCTTCGCGGGGACGAGCACGAAGTCGAACTTCCTCTGCAACCTCGGATGGGGAAAGCCGGAGAGCATCATGGGCCCCCGCCTTTACCGCTACGAGTTCGAGGAGGTCTGCCGGTACGAGTGAACGACGGGCGGAGCGCCCCGGAGGAAGTCTGCCGGTACGCCTGAGCGGCGGACGGAGCGCCCCGAGGGAGCCGTCGTCCCGGGAGAGCCGAACCGAGGGGACCGAACCCGGAGAATCGATCCGGGGGGCGCGACGGCGCCTGATCGCGATACCGGAGCGCGCCGGATGCGCCCCGCTTGCGGGCAAACCCGGAGAATTCAGGGGGGCTCGGGGCGGGACCCGGAACACCGGACGCGGCGAGGAACGGTCCGCAAGCGTGAGGGGAGGAGAGCGAGACATGAACGATACCGAGGCTGACACTGCCGCCGACGCGGATGCCGGCGCCGGCGACCGCCCATCGGCCGCACCCGCCACCACCTCCGCCCCCGTTCCATACCGGCTCGTCGGGACCAACGGATCGCCGTATTCGATCAAGCTCCGCGCGATCCTCCGCTACCGCCGCCTGCCGTTCGTCTGGGAGCTTCGGACGGAGCGGAACCGGGCCGAGTTCGCCTGCCTCCGCCCCCCGCTCATCCCCGTCCTCCAGTATCCGGAGGACGGGAGCTTCCACGTCGACACCACGCCGGTCGCGGAGGACCTCGAGCGGCGCCACCCGGGCCGGCGCTCGATCCTCCCGGACGACCCCGCCCACGCCTTCCTCTGCTGCCTCATCGAGGACATGGCGGACGAATGGCTTACCAAGGCGATGTTCCACTACCGGTGGGCCTACGATGCCGACGTCCGCTACGCGGGGCGCTGGATCGCCGACGACTTCTTCCCCGACCGCACCGGGGAGGCGCGCGAGGCCGCCGCCCGCGATTTCGCGAAGCGGCAGATCGAACGGATGCCGCTGGTCGGCTGCACCCCCGGGAACGCCCCGGTGATCGAGGAGAGCTACCGCCGGGTGCTGGCCGCCCTGGAGCCGCACGTCGGCGCGTACCGTTTCCTCTTCGGGACCCGGCCGGCCCTCGCCGACTTCGGGCTGTTCGGACAGCTACGGACCCTCGCCACCGACCCGACCCCGCTCGCGATCATGCGCGCCGAAGCGCAGCGGACCGAGAGCTGGGTTCGCCAGCTCGACGACGCCTCCGGGCTCGAGGGCGAGTGGATGGCCGCCGGCGACCCGCTGCCGGAAGCGGTCCGCGCGCTGCTGCGGCTCTGTGGGGAAGCGTACCTGCCCTTCCTCGCGGCCAACGCCGGGGCGGCGGCGAAGGACAAGGACGAATTCGAGGTGGCGCTGATGGGGCTCCCCTTCCGGCAGGCCGTGTTCCGCTACCAGGTCAAGTGCCTCGCCGAGCTCCGGCGGCGGCTGGGCGGGCTGGAAGACGAGGCGCGGGAGCGGGTCCGGCGCGCGCTGGAAGGGACCGGCGGGTGGAAGGTCCTCGCCGCCGGCTGAATCCGCATCCACTGCCCTGTGCCGGCGGCCCGATGGCCCAGGACCGTTTCGTTCCATTCATCAGGGGGCCGTCCTGAAGGACGGCGCTTCAGGAGCGTCCTGGGAACGCGGGCATCCTGCCCGCATGGGCGCCGCCACGCCTCGAACCAACCCGAGCGCCTGCTCATATCGCGGAGCCTCCCGGACGAGGGCGCGGGCCGCAGGACCTTGCACGGCTCGCATCCGCAACGGCGGCCAGCCAGCATGTCCCCGCCCGACGACGACGCCCGTCGCCTGACCCCGACCTCCCGGATCAGGGCATGGCTTCGTCGAACCGCGGCAAGCCGTCCTCGAACTCGTACCACGGCGCGCGCGAGCCGACGAAGATGTGGCGCTCGACCTGCCGGCCGGGGTCGTCGTCCAGCGAGCCGAGGGGGATGACCGCCACCCCCCGCTCCCGATCCAGCCGGGGAACCCCGGAGCCGCAGGCTCGACAGAAGGCGTGGGCGAAGCGCTTGGCGCCCGGCAGCCGCCAGGTGACGACGAGGTCCTCCCCCCGCAGGAGGCGCACTTCGTCGACAGGGGCCGCCCCGTTCGCGGCGTGGGCGGCGGCGCGCACCCGCCGGCAGCGCGAGCAGTGGCAGTTGTACATCCGGTCGAAGGGGGCGGTGGCCTCGTAGGCGACCCCGCTGCAGAGGCAGCTTCCGCGGAGCGCGTCCGGCGCGGTCCGGGCCGCCGGCGCGGGGCGCTCGACCACCGGCCTCGCCCGGCGCGGCGGCCATTCGTCGAAGCCCGGCAGGTCGTCCGCGATCGTGTGCCAGGGCGCCTTGGACGCGCGGAAGATGTGAACGACCGGGCGCACCCCCGGATCCTCGGTGAACAGCCCCGCCGGCACGAACCACCCGCCGGACGGGGAGCGGTCGGGGAGGGACGCTCCGCAGGTCCCGCAGAAGGACCGGCGGAAGCCTGGCGAGGACTCGTAACCCCGGACCGCCTCCTCGCCCGCGAGCCACCGGAACGCATCGGTGGGAACCCGGGCCATCGTGGCGAACGAAGCGCCGAGGTGCTTGCGGCACATCGAGCAGTGGCAGTGGGCCATGTCGCGCACCTCGTCCACGGCGAAGCGCACGGTCCCGCAGAGACACCTTCCTTCGGTCATTCCAACCCTCGCGAAACGGAGCACACCCGGCCGGAAGCATAGCGCGAACGGCCCGGCCCGCGCCCGCCTGCGGCGAGGCCGAGGCATGTGCGCTGTGGGGTTTTTCGCCAATGGCGAACGCCCCTGGGTACGCCGGCGTCCCGCCGGCATGTTCGGTCTCACGGGCGCTTCGCCCCTTCCTGTGCCGGCGAGACGCCGGCGTACCCAGGTACGATCCGCGAACCACGACCCGCCAGAGCCGGACTTCGCCGCCATCCCCCGATACATCCTGTCGGATTCGAGGATCATCCGGCAGGCGGTTTCCGTTCCGCAGACCGGATTTCGCCGGTGGGCGACGCCACGGGCGAGGGCGAAAACGGCGCGGATGGGGACGGGCGCTGCGGTCGTGCTTGTCACGGGAACCCGGTGTAGGGTAGAGGGTGCGGCCAAGGGGCGGGGGGGTCCGCCCGGGAGGTGAGGACATGCACGACTGGACGGCCGGAACGCGCGCCGAGTACGAGCGCAAGGGGTTCGCGTCGCGGGCCGGGTTCGGGCGCAAGCCGGCCCTGCTCGTCATCGACTTCATCAACGGGTTCACGGACCCCGGCACCGACCTCGGCGGCGACTTCACGAGCGAGGTCGAGGCGACGGCGCGGCTCCAGGCCGCGTTCCGGGCGGCCGGGCTCCCGGTGGCCTACACCACCGTCGCCTACCACCCGGACCTGAGCGACGGCGGGACCTTCGTCAGGAAGGTTCCGGCGCTCGGCCTCCTCGTGCGGGGGACCCGATGGACGGAGGTGGACGACCGCCTCCGCCCGGAGCCGGGCGAGATCGTGGCCGAGAAGCAGTTCGCGAGCGCGTTCTTCGGCACCGACGTCGACTCGCGCCTCAAGGGCTTCGGGGTCGATACCCTCGTCCTCGCCGGGTGCACCACGAGCGGCTGCGTGCGGGCTTCCGCCATCGACTCGATGCAGTACGGCTACCACACCATCGTCGCCCGCGACGCGGTGGGCGACCGGGCGGCCGGCCCGCACGAGGCGAACCTGTTCGACATCGACGCCAAGTACGGCGACGTCGTAGAGAGCGGGGAGGTGATCGCCTGGCTGGAGGGCGCGGGCGGACGGCGGCGGGCCGATCCCGAGCGGGCGGTGGACGACTTCCGGCGCTGGTGGGCGGCAGCCGGGCCGGCGGAGGCGGCGGTACGATGAGCTCGCGCTTCACCTCCCCCTTCGACGACCTGCTGGCGAAGAACCGGCGCGAGCTCGACGCGCTCTACCAGGGCGCCGCCCCGTCCGGCCGCGCCCATGCGCCGACCGCCTCCCCTGTACCAAGCCTCCCGCCCGCTCCCCCGGACCGCGCCCCCGAGCCTCCCTCCCGGGCGGAGAAGGGTCCGCCCGGCCCCGCGGACGGGGGGGACCGGTGGGACAGGGGGACCGCAGCGGACGGCGGAACCGGAGCGGCGACCGAGCCGCCTCCGGCCGCCTCCCCCGCCGCGCGCCTCCTCGACGAGCGCTATGGCGACGGCTGGCGGTTCGAGATCACCAGCCGGCGCCGCGAGAAGGACGAAGCCATCGTGGTCGGCGCCCTGCGCCTCCCCGGCTCGGGCGGGGTGCGCACCCAGTTCGGCTCCGCCCGCATCTCCCCCGGAGGCGGCGCGGGGTCCGGGTCGGCGGGCGGGGTCGCCTTCTCGTTCGGGGGCGCCGCCGCCGGGAGCCCGCTCGCGGCGGAGGAAGCCGCGTTCGAGCGCGCCCGCGAGGACGCCCTCGCACGCTGCGCCGCCCTCGTCCAGGAGCCTGCGCCGCAGAACCGTTCCGGGAGGCGTTGGTGGGGGAAAAAATCCGAAGAAATGGGGAACCGGACCATGTGAAGATCTGATTACGTACAGGGCTCAGGTAAACGGGTTTTTGTACGTAATCAGGTCGCACGGTGGTTCTTCCGAATGGCGCGTTCGCCTCGAGCGGAGCCGCCGAATCAACACGTCCCGGCTTCTCGCCGGCGCGTCGGACCTCGCACAGCCCTTCGACCCCGGACCCGCCCTCGACCGCCCCCATCCAGCCCCGCGCGGAGCTTCCGGCTCACGTCACGGAGCGCGCCGCGCGCGCCGCAGCGGGTTCTCCCAACGCAGGTTCGGGAATCGCGCGAAGTCGCCGTCGCACGAAGCGAGGATCGCCCCGCGGGTTACCGCCATGGCCGCGAGGTGGGCGTCCGTCGTGAGGTTTCCGGCGACGCCGGCCTCGACCAGCAGGCCGCGCAGCACGCGCCAATGGTCGCGGGTCTCGGTGACGAGCGATACGACGTCGAGGGCCAGCCAGGTGTCGACCTGTTCGACGGCTTCCTCGGCCGCCAGCGGGTGCGGGACGATCCTCGGGTTCGTGGCGGTTCTCAGAAACCCCAGCACGACGACCCACGCGAGTCCGATCGCCTCGTCGCCGTTCAGGGCCTGCTCCCACCACCCGACGATCCGCCGGTGGTGGGGCGCGTCTTCGTTCACCGCATACAGCAGGACGTTGAGATCGACGATCTTCACTTGCGCAAGGACAGCTTCCGCGCCGCCTCTTCCTCTTCGAGGCGGTCGGACAAGGCGAGCGCCTTGTCGAGGTCGATCAGGGGCTGGCCCATCGCGAACGTTCGCTGCCGGTAGGGTCGAGCCTCCGACCGACCCCGTTTCGGCGCCGCCATCCCTACCCGGAGCACGCGGTTGAGCACGCGGGTGAGCGAGATGCCCTCCTCGCTGGCGCGCGCCTTGAGCGCGACCATGAGATCGTCGTCGATCCGAACCGTGCTGCGCATGGGTGCAATCGTCCCGGTGTCCGGTGACGGCACTATAGCATCAGCCAAGTGGTGACATGGCATCATCTTCCCGTGGCGGCAGCCCGGCGCTGGCGGCTGCCGCCGGGCGCCGGAGGTCACACGGAGAGGGTGCAGTCGGTCCAGGCCCCGCCGGTCTCGGAGGAAGCCTTGGCGGCGGCGATGAACGCCATGCCCCGCGCGCCGTCCTCGACGGTCGGGAAGTCGAGGGCGAGGGGGGCGGCCCGCGTGCCGGTCAGGCGCGCCGCGACCGCTTCGGCCACGTCGGAGTAGAGGTTGGCGAACGCCTCGTGGAAGCCCTCGGGGTGGCCGATGGCGATGCGGCTCGCCCGCTCGGCGGCCGGCTTGAGCCCCGGCCCCCCGCGGCTCAGCCTCCGGCGCGGCTGCCCGAGCCGCATGTGGGAGAGCCAGGTCGGATCGTCCTGCACCCACTCGAGCCCGCCCTCGGCCCCGTGGACCCGGAACTTGAGCCCGTGTTCGGCCCCCGCCGCGGCCTGGGTCACCCACAGGACCCCCCGCGCCCCGTTCGCGTAGCGGAGCAGCGCCCCGGCGGTGTCGTCGAACCCGCGTCCGGGCATCACCGGGCCGACGTCGGCGCAGACCGCCTGCGGCTCCATCCCGGTGACCGCGTGCAGCAGGTGCCAGGCGTGGGTTCCGATGTCCCCCAGGATCGCCGAAGGACCCGCTCGGGCAGTGTCGTAGCGCCAGTAGTCGGGATTCTCGAGGTCGGGGCGCTTGGCGAGCTGTGGCTGGACGTACTCCACCTGGGCGAGCCGCAGCGCCCCGACGTCGCCGTCCGCGACCATCGCCCGCGCCTGCCGCACCATCGGGTAGGCGGAGTAGTTGTAGGTGGTGCAGAAGACGAGGCCGCTCGCCCGCACCCGGGCGACGAGGTCGCGGGCGTCGTCGAGGCGGGTGGTGAGGGGCTTGTCGCAGATCACGTCCCGCCCGGCGTCGAGCCAGCGGCAGGCGAGCGGATGGTGGCTCTCGTTGGGGGTCATGATCGCGACCACGTCCACCCCGTCCGGGCGCGCCGTCTCGGCCGCCAGCATCGCGTCGACGTCGCCGTAGGCGCGCTCCGGCGCCCATCCGAGCGCCCGCCCGGCGGCGCGCGACCGCTCCGGGTTCGAGGAAAGCACCCCCGCGACCACCTCGTAGCGGTCGTCGAGGCGGGCCGCGGTGCGGTGGACCTCCCCGATGACGCTGCCGGGGCCGCCCCCGAGCACCCCGAGACGGAGCCGTCGGCCAAGCTTCTCGATGACGGGATTGCCGGTCATGGTGTCCTCCTGTGCTCCGAAATGCGGCTCGCCCCCCGGAGGTCGTCGGACGCCTCCGAACCTCCCCGGTTGCCCGGACGCCCCGTGGGAGTCCGCAGATATTCCCGGGCATCCCCGGAACTCCCAGGGGTCTGCGGACGTCCCCGGACGTCCGCAGACCCCCCGAGCCGGAGCGGCCCTACCAGTCCTCCAGCGGGTAGGAGGAGATCAGCTCGCACCCGGTCTCGGTCACGAGGGCCTGCTCTTCGAGCTTCACCCCGCAGGTGCCCCCTTCCGCCCCGACGTAGGCCTCGACGCTGACCATCATGCCCGGTTCGAAGACCCCGTCCGAGCCGGAGCTTGCGTAGTCCTCCGGGTACTTGATGCTCGGATACTCGTCGCAGAGCCCGGTGCCGTGGGCGATGCACGAGTACCGCCCCGCGCGGTAGCGTTCCGGCAGCCGGTGGCTCTTCTCGGTCAGCTCCGCGAACCCGAGGCCCGGGCGCAGCAGCTCCAGGCTGACGGCGATGTGCTGGCGGGCGACCTCGTAGATCTCCCGCTGCTCGTTCGACGGGCGCCCCTCGCCGCAGATCCAGGTGCGCGAGACGTCCGTGCAGTACCCGTACGGCCCGATGAGGTCGGTGTCGAAGGCCACCACCTCGCCTTCCGCGATGACCCGCGGCCCGCACTCCTGGAACCACGGGTTGGTGCGCGGGCCGGAGGTCAGCAGCCGGGTCTCGATCCACTCCCCGCCCCGCTTGACGTTCTCGACGTGGAGGATCGCCCAGAGATCGTTCTCCGTCATCCCCGGCCGCATCGCGCGCCGCATCTCCTCCATGCTCGTCTCGCAGGCGGCCATGGCGCAGCGCATGGCGTCGACCTCGTTCGCGTCCTTGATCTTGCGGGCGTGCTCGGTGACCCGCTGCCCGTCCTGGATGTCGATCCCGAGCCGGTCGAAGGCCCGCACCCCGGCGATCTCCATCTTGTCGACGGCGAGCCGCCGGTTGCCGCCGCCGTGCGCGCGCAGCAGGTCGTCCACCTCCGCCGCGAAGCGCCCGGCGAGCTCTTCGGTGCGCTCGCCGGTCAGGAAGTAGAAGAAGGCCGTCGCGGGCCGGACCTCGTCGACGAGCGGCAGGTGGTCGGCGAGGTGCATCGCCTGGCGGTACTCGAACAGGACGACGGGGCCGTCGGTCGCGACGAAGCAGGCCCGCGTGGGGTTGTGGGCGATCCAGACCTGCATGTTGGTCGTGTCGGTCGCGTAGCGGATGTTGAGGGGGTCGAAGACGAGGAGGCCCGCGCAGTCGTTGCGGCGGAGCTCGCCGCGCAGCCGTTCCAGCCGGTACTCGCGGAGCGCGGCCAGGTCCGGTACGCGGACCCCCGCCGCCTCCCATTCCCGGAAGGCGAGGGCGGTCGGGCCGATCTCGATGCGGTCGGGGTCGTCCGGGGAGCCGTCCGGCCGCCGGCCCGGCTCGCCCGGAGCCGGGCGCCCCCCGCCACGCGGGCGCTGGCCGGGATGGATCTTCGGCTTCGGAACGGAGTGGTGGTCACTCATCGCCCGGCTACCTCGGGAGGGGTCCGGCAACGGAGGCGGGCGCCATGATGTCGGCGACGGCGCGGCAAGTCCAGAAAAAAAACGAGCCTCGTTCCTGATCCGGGCGGATACGGCCGCAGGGGGTACGGCGCGCGCCGCCGGCGAGCCCCGCGGGGGAGAGCCGGCGGGGCTCGATTCGTTCCGAGGAAGGTCTTCCCGACCGCGAAACGGCCGGGGGCATCGCCGCCGCACCCCGACGCCCGCGCTCGTCGGTGGTCGCGGGCCATCGCCCGAACCGCGTGCGCCCTCCTTGCGAGCCGCGCGCGTCCGGCCGCGCCGCCGGAAGTTGCGCCTAGCCTATCCCTCGCCGGGCGCGCTCCGCACCTGCTGCTTCAGGGTGTCCTCGTACACCCGCATCATCGCCGTCGTGTCGTCGCCGCCGTAGCCCGAGCCGCGCGCCATCCGCATGAGGTTGTGGGTCTGGACGGCGAGCGGGAGGGGAATGCCGATCTCGTCCGCGAGCTCGAGGGCGAGGTGCAGGTCCTTGTAGGCGAGGTCGAGGGCGAAGTCCGCGCTCCAGTCGCCCCGGAGCGCCTTGCGGGCCACGGCGCGGTACCCGAAGCCGTCGCCGCTCGAATTGCGGATCACCTGGTTCAGCACGTCCGGGTCGATGCCCGCCGCCGCTCCCAGCATGAGCCCTTCCGCGCCGCTCGCCATGTTGCAGAACGCCACCATGTTGTTGACGATCTTGGCGATGCTGCCCGCGCCGAGCGCGCCCGCATAGATGACGTTCTTGCCGAACGACTCGAAGAGGGGGAGGCATTCGTCGAACACCGCCCGGTCGCCGCCGACCATGATCGCGATGGTCGCCTTCTCCGCCCCGATGACCCCGCCGCTCACCGGCGCGTCGAGCATCCTGACGCCCTTCGGCTCCAGCCGGGCCGCGATGCTCCGCACCATGGTCGGCGAGTTGGTGCTGAGGTCGACGTGGACCGTGCCCTGGCGGGCGCTCTCCCCGATCCCCCCCTCGCCGAGGGCCACCGCCTCCACGTCCCTCGGCATCGGGAGGGAGGTGAACACGACGTCGGACTCGCTCACCGCTTCCGCGATGGAGTCGACCCCCGTGCCTCCGGCCTCCTCGCAGCGCCGGACGGCCGCTTCGTCGCGGTCGTACACGAGGATCTCGCGCCCGCTGTTCTTGATGACGTTGCGGCACATCGGGCCGCCCATGTTGCCCGCGCCGATGAATCCGACCTTCACGTAGCGACCTCCCGCCTGCACCCGAACGCGGCGAGGCTACCACAAGCCCACGTAAATCACCGGCGTTCGCCGCGAGGGCGCCGGGGCCGCGAGACGACCGCGGTGATGAAGCTGCCCCGATCGATGCCGGGGGCCGCGAGGTGGTCGTCGAGCTGCCGGCAGGTCTCGTAGAGGGCGCGGGCGCGCGGGCTCCGGGCCACGAAGGCGGGCAGGATCGGCTGGAGGGTCGGGTACGTGCCGGCGAGGCGGAATTCGAGGCCGGCGGCCCCGCAGGCTTCCCGCGCCTCGTCCACCGTCATGGCCCGCGCGCGGATGGTGTAGACGGACCCTCCCGACCAGACCTCCAGTGTGTCGTTGTGGGGGTTGAGGTGGGAATGGACGGTGGCCGGCCAGGGATAGAACCAGTCGTTGACGAGGGCGTTCCGGTTGTACCAGGACAGCAGCGCAGCGCCGCCCGGGCGCAGGACCCGGGCCAGCTCGCGGGGCAGGTCGGCGGACAGCTCGGAGGCGGCCCCGAAGTTCGCGACCGCGAACGACACGGCCCCGTCTTCGGCGGGGATGCCCGGGTCAAGGTCCCGGACTTCGAGCGCGACCCCCGGACGCCAGTCGCAGCGCGCGCGCGCGTGGTCGATCATCGCCGGCGACACGTCGAACCCCCGGACCCGCTCGAAGCGCGATTGGAGCAGCTCCGAAACCTGCCCGGTCGCACAGCCGAGATCGAGTGCGATCGCCCGGTCCGGCGCCTCCTCGACGGCCGCCCCGATCCATTCGAGCTCCCGGTCGATGCAGGAGGAGACCGCGTCCGCGTCCTCGCCGCGGCAGTACTCGTCGTAGCGCGGCGCCTCCACTTCGGTCAGGGCCAGGAGCTGGGCGTGGAGCCGGGAGGGCGGGACCGGGTTCGTATCGAGGAACGTCTCGCGCCCGAGCTCGTCGCACTCGATCTGCTTGGAGTGCCAGATCATGAGCGAGACCAGCTCCGCCACGTAGTGGAAGTCGAGCCCGAGCACCCGGCACTGGATTTGCTTGCGGGCGAACATCGACGCCTCGCGGTCCGCGGCCTGGAGGCTTGCCCCCTTCGCCTCCTTGATGCGCGCCACCTCGCGCACGAGTCTCGCCCGGGTCGCGAGCCACTCGAGCATCTGGGTGTCGCCGAGGTCGAGGCGGTCCCGGATCTCGTCGAGGGACATGAGCGGTTCGTTCGACATCTCCGCCCTCCGTATCCTGCCTCTGGCCCCCGGGTCTGGCCTCGCCCGCGCGGCCGGCGCCCGCCCGCCGCCTACGACCCCGCCCGGAGGGCCAGCCCGCGGGCGATGCCCTCGGCGATCCGGGCCGCGCTCGCGGCCGGGTCCGGCGCGTTGCGGACCGGCCGCCCCACCACCAGGTAGTCGGCCCCGTCCCGGATCGCTTCCGTCGGGGTGAGGGAGCGCTTGTGTTCGTCCGTCCCCTCGCCTTCCGGCCGGATGCCGGGGGCGACCACCACGAAGTCCCGATCGGGAAACGCGCACCGCAGCCGCCGTATCGACGTCCCGGAGGCGATGAGGCCGTCGCACCCTGCGTCGAGCGCGTCGGCCGCCTTGGCGGTCGCGTAGTCGTCGACGTCGAGGGCCGGGTTCGCGAACGAGCTGCGGAGGTCCCGGCTGTCGATGCTTGAGAGCGCGGTGACCATCAGGAACCGGGGATGCGCCCGGATCCCCCGCCCGGCCCGCGCCGCCCGCACGGTCGCGGCCGTCCCGTGGATGGTGAGGAAGTCCGCGTTCTCCTTCATGTTCGCGACGGCCGCCCGCACCGTTGCCCCGATGTCGTCCATCTTGAGGTCGAGGAAGATCCGCTTGCCCCGATCCTTCAGCTCGCGCACGAGCGGGAACCCCGCCCCGATGAAGAGCTGCCAGCCGACCTTGTAGAACGAGACCGCGTCGCCCAGCCGCTCGACGAGGCGGAGCGCCGGCCCGCGCTCGTCCACGTCGAGCGCGACGATCAGGCGGCCACTCGGGTCCTCGGGTGCGTCCACGCGGTCAGAACCGCTCGAGCGCGGCGAACAGCAGCCCGGCGATGGCGAGCTGCGCGATCATCATCCGGTTGACCGCGTTCTCGATCTTCGTTTCAACACGGGCGATTTCCGCCTTCGTCGCGAGCTCGTCCCGATCGGCGCCGGCCGCGGCGCGGAGCTGCCCGGCAGTGGCTTCGGCCTGCCGACGCTCCATGCCCGCAGCTTCAAGGGCACGGGTGGCCTCGAGGGTGTCGAAGGCGCTGCTGGCCATGTCGTTCTCCGGCGTCGGCGCTCCGCACTATGCCCGATAACGGCGTGAATCGGAACCTGAGCCGCATTCGCGGACGACCCGCGCCGATGGATCCTCCGGCGCCTCCGGTCCGTGCCCCGCGTCTTCCGTTCAGCCGTCGGCGCAAGGCGCCTTCCGCTCGAACGAGGCTTCAGGTGCGGGCGGGCGCCGGCTCTCGAAGCACGAGGGCGAGGCCGATCGCGACTTCGAGGAGGCCCACCACGAAGCTCTGGGTCACCGTCTCGCCGAGGATCCACGCCCCGAGTGCGGCCCCGGACACCGGGGTGACGAACCCGAAGCTGATCATCGTGCTCGGGCGGTAGCGGCGCAGGAGGTAGGCGATGGTCATGAACCCGACCCCGGCGATGATCACCCCCTGGAAGGCGATCCCGGCGATCGGCCGCCACCCGATCGCGTGCCAGGCGATAGCCTCGGTGGCGAGCGCCCCGCCGAGGAACCAGGGCTGGGCCAGCACCATCTGCCAGAAGGTGGCCCGCGTCGGGTCGTAGGCGCGCATGATCCGGGCCGAGATCACGAGGCGTACCCCGAGCAGGGTTCCGCTCAGGAGGACGAGCCAGTTGCCGACCGAGACCACCTCGAGCCGCCCCGTATCGCCCTCCCCGAGCAGCACCGTCGCGGCGCCGATGAACGCGGCCACGAGCCCGAGCGCCCGCACCGCGTCCAGCCGGTCCCCGGCGACCGCGAGTGGTCCGAGGAGGGCGGCCACCAGGGGATAGACGGACATGAGCACCGCCCCCATGATGCTCGTGGTGAGGCCGTAGCCCACGTTCATGATCCAGATCTGGACCCCGAAGAGGAGGCTCAGCCCGAGATAGGGCTTCCATTCCTCCGGCGACGGGAAGAGGCGGATGCCGGCGAAGCGCGCCCAGACCGCGACGCACGCGATCCCCAGGCAGAACCGCAGGAAGGCGCTCCAGAGCGGGGGAAACGCCTCCAGCCCCAGCTTGACCGCGACGGGGTTCCCTCCCCACACGCAGTTCATCACCAGCGCGGCGGCGAACGCCATCCACGGGATCGGCACAGAATTCAGCGCCCCGCCGCTCTACCCGATGCCGCCTTGCCGCCCGAAGGGAGGAGCGGCGGGCCTTCATCGGTCGCGGGGAGGTGGCGACGGCGCGGCATCGGGGGCCAGGCGGGAACGGGACGGGGGCGGGCGCCGCCCGCGCGCCTAGGATACCCGCACGCCCGGGGGGCGGGCGCCGTTCCTCGCGAGGCGACGCATGTGCGCTGCGGGGACTTCACCAAGCACGCCTCGTCGCAGACGCTCCTGGGAACGCTTGTGTCCCGCCCGCATTTTTCCTGGGCGCTTCGTCCTCGGACCTTTGGTCCGCTGCGGGCAGGACGCCCGCGTTCCCAGGACAGGACGTTCCGTTCCTCGGGAGGAACGGGAGGAACGCCGTTCCTTCCTGCCGGCCCCCTCCCCGGCCGGTCGGAACGAAACGCTCCCTGAGGGCGGGCGCCGTCCGGGCGCTCCCTCTGCGTAGAATACCGCCGGAGCGCGAGCCAGAGCTTGCCGGGGCCGCGGCCCGCCGCGGTCCCCTCGGTGGAGATACAGGAGAAGAAGACATGAAGCTGCTTCGTTTCGGTGATCGGGGAAGCGAGAGGCCGGGCCTGCTCGACGCGGGCGGAACCGTTCGCGACCTCTCGGGGAAGATCGGCGACGTCGGGCCGGAGACGCTCGCCCCCGAGTCGCTCGCCCGGCTGGCCGCCCTCGACCCCGCCTCGCTGCCCGCGGTCGACCCCGGCGCCCGGATCGGGCCGTGCGTCGCGGACGTGGGCAAGCTGCTCTGCATCGGGCTCAACTACTCGGACCACGCGGCGGAGACCGGCTCCCCGATCCCGAGCGAGCCGATCCTGTTCATGAAGGCGACCACCGCGATCAACGGCCCGAACGACCCGGTCATCGCGCCGCGCGGCTCGACCAAGCTCGACTGGGAGGTGGAGCTCGGGGTCGTCATCGGGCGGCGGGCGAGCTACGTCGAGGAGGAGGACGCGCTCGACCACGTGGCCGGCTACTGCGTGGTGAACGACGTGTCGGAGCGCGAGTTCCAGACCGAGCGGCCCGGCAAGCAATGGACCAAGGGCAAGAGCTGCGACACGTTCGCGCCGCTCGGCCCGTGGATGGTGACGAAGGACGAGATACCGGACCCGCAGAACCTCTCCCTGTGGCTGGAGGTCAACGGCGAGCGGCTGCAGGACGGGAACACCGCCACCATGATCTTCGACGTGAAGACGATCGTGAGCTTCGCGAGCTGCTACATGACCCTGGAGCCGGGGGACGTCATCCCCACCGGCACCCCGCCCGGCGTCGGCGCGGGCCATAAGCCCCAGCGCTTCCTGAAGACGGGCGACGTGATGCGCCTCGGGGTCGGCGGGCTCGGGGAGCAGCGCCAGGAGGTCCGCGCCTGGCCGGGCTGACCCCGCGCGCGGCTATGGGGTCGGCCGGCGGCGCGGGCCCCCCGCCGGAACACCTCGATGCTCGCGAGGCTGGAGAGGTACTTGACGTGCCGCCCGTGCGCGTCGAGGAACGCGCGGCCGGCGCTTCGGGTGGAGCGGGTGAGCTCGTCCGTCGCGGCGGCGGCGGCGCGGGCCGGGCCGGGCGTCTGGCCGAGGCGGCGGGAAAGCTTGTCGAGCTCGCGGTCGGCGAGCCGCATCTCGCCGGTGAAGCCCTTGGCGTCGGCCTCCAGGCGGATCCCGAGCCGGAGGTCGTCAGGCATGGTACGCTCCGGGCATGGACCCGACCGGCATCGCCATCGCCATCGCTGTCGCCTTCGGGGGCCATGCCGTCCTGTTGGCGCGCCAGTACCGGAGCTGGCCCGAGCGGGTCGGGGGGACGGCGCTCCTCGGCGTCCTCGGGCTCCTGACGTTCTGGGCGTTCAGCTCCGGGTGGGTGTGGGCCTTCGTCGCGGCGGCGGTCGTCGGGTGGGCCGTGTGGTGCGCCCTGCGGCTCGTCTGCGCGCTGCTGGCCTGACCCGTCCGGTCAACCCGCCCCGCTCGGCGAGGGCCGCCAGCGCCTCCCGCTCCACCAGCCTGAGCGCGGCGAGGCGGTCCGCATCGACGGACCGGCCGGCGGCGGCGAGGAGGGCGAGGGCCGCCGGCCAGTCGAGCCGCACGACCCGCCCGCTCGGCGCGAGGTGCCACTGGTCGCAGACGAGCGACCAGCTCTCCCACGTCTCCCGGTGTTCGGCGTAGAGGTCATGGGGCGCGCCCCCGCCCGCCGCCCAGCGCCGGGCGGCCTCCGGGGCTGACCCCGCGCGCGCGGCATGGGGACGAGCGCCGGGCCTCGTCCCTCGCTGTCGAAACGGCGTAGACGTGCGTGTTCGAATGGGGTTCTGCCTTCGATATCCAGGAACGGTGGCTCTCGCGGCGGACCTCGCCCAGACGCACCGCCAGATTGGGACGCCGGCGCGACGCATCGAACAGCCTGTTCCGGGAAGTTGCCTGTGGTGACCGGGCGTAGTCGATCGGACGCTTGGCGACTGCTGTATGCGCCTTCCGGTCGTAAGGCCGGGCGTCGTAGTAGAAAGCGCGGCACAGTAACTGGAAGACGTCCCCGACTCGGTAGACCTCGTTCAGTTGATCCAGGTGGCTCCAAACCAGTTCTTGATCCCGTACAAAGATCAGCTTGCGATCACGGGTCGATGGAAACCCGGGCACAGGCCCGCGGAAATCCGTCATTCCCGCGAAAGCGGGAATCCACTCAATCGAAATCTCTGGATTCCCGCTTTCGCGGGAATGACGGATTGAAAAATCATTCACCCGATCTTTATACGTAGTCAGGAACCGGTTTGTCGATCGACCCCGCCGCGGCGTCAGGATCAGCAGCGTCAACGTCGCGCCGTACAACCGGGAGCCGCTTCAGGAAATATCCTCCATCGATGAGGATCGCTGCCTTGATCATGCGGAGTGCTCGCGTCGGCAAGGAGCCGACATGAAAAGAGCCCCAAGGGATCGGACCTGCTCATGATCGCCGGCTTGGAGTTCCAGTCCGGGAGCGGGTCGTACTGCCAAAGGGCGCACGGCGCGACTCTACGCCATCGCCTGCCGGACGTCAAACGCTACGCTACACGAGCCTCGTTGAGGCGTGTGCGCTGTGGGGTTTTCGCGCCGGCACGCCTCTCGCAGGCGCGTCCTGGGAACGCGGGCGTCCCGCCCACGTTCCCAGGATCGCTGCCCGGTCCCGGAGAGCGTGGAAGGGATCGGCGTCCGCGTGCTGGGAGCGGAATTGCGCGCCCGCGCTTGGAGCACGTCTCCGGTGCCGCGGGCGCTCCAAGGGCAGGGGAAGCTGCGCTCGGCCCGGCGCCGCGGCGTTCGGGCCGCGCGGCGTCGGAGGTCACGACGCCACCGTCAGCCCGTGGAGTATCCGCGGCAGGCGCTCGACCAGATACAGCGGCAGCGACAGCAGCGGATACCGTACCCGCTCGGTACCGCTGCGGCGTCGGATCACGGTGTCCACCGTTTGCAGCGACGGGGGGTTGGCGTCGAAACGCACGGCCAGGCGCACGCGCTTCTCGGCCACGAACTGGTGCAGGGACTTCAAGGCGCCGGCGCGGCCGGCCTTCACCTCGATGGGCACGACGTGGCCGCCGAACTCCGCCACGTAGTCCGCCTCCGCGTTGCTCGACCGGCCCTCGCGGAGCCAGTACGTGAGCTCGCGGTTCGGTCGTTTGGCGAGAAGGTATTGCAGGTGCTGGCCGATAAACTGCTCGGCGCCCGCGCCCGTGTTGACGAGATCGGCGTCGGACCGCGACGCCATGACCTCCCAGCCGAGACCGCAGATGGCGTTCATCAGGCCGACGTCGAGAAAGATCAGCTTGAAGACGTTGTCCTTCGTATCGGCCTGGAGCGGCAGGCCGGAGCAATGGCTGTGGGTCACCCTGGCGATCACCCGGGCCATCGCCAGAAGCTCGACGTCCCGGCGGATCGTGGCGCTCTGCTCGTCGGGCGAGACGTTGCTGTACTTCACCTTGCGGCCTGCTTGGCGCGCGGCGAAGTTGAACACGCGCAGCATCCGGGTAAGGTCGCGGCGGGCCGCGTACCTGGGGAAATCGTCGCGGTACGTCTCGATGATGCCGGCGTGGACGGCGCCGACGGCGCGCAGGCTGGCGGACTCGGCGTACGCCCTGACCGCCTCCGGCATCCCGCCGACGAACTGGTAGAGGCGCAGGGATTCGAGCAGCCGGCGGTGGATCAGGGGATCGGGTCCGGGCGCTCCGTCGCCGGACGGCCACTCGAACCCTTCGATCTCATCGGCGAGACGGTCCTTGCCGACGCCCCTCAGAAATTCGGTGAACGTCATCGGCCCCATGTGCAGGTACTCCACCCGTCCCACCGGCATGGGGAAGGCGGACCCGGCCAAGGTGAACTCCATCAGGGAGCCCGCCGCGACCACGGGGCGGTCCGGCATGTCCTCCAGGAAGTAGCGGAGCGAAGCGAGGGCGCGGGGGGCGGCCTGGATCTCGTCGAGGAACAGCACGCCGCGGGCGGACAGCGGCGCGTCCGCCACCGCCTCGATCAGGTGGATCAGCGCGCCCGGGTCGGCGCCGACCCGGTCGAACGCTTCGGCGAGGTCGGGATGCCGCTCCAGGTTGACGGCCACGAGGTCCCTGCCGGCAGCCTCGCAGAACAGCTCGACCAGGGTGGACTTGCCCACCTGACGCGCGCCGCGAATGACCAGCGGCTTGCGCCGGGGGCTGCGCAGCCAATCCCCCAAGGTGTGTAGTTGATGGCGGCGCATGGCCGGAGAGTAGCCAAACACACCCATCAAATCAAGATGTGATTATGTTTTTATGGGTATGTTTTCATCGAGCGCCG
The DNA here is from genome assembly GCA_965243335.1 of Gammaproteobacteria bacterium. GTDB lineage: Bacteria > Pseudomonadota > Gammaproteobacteria > HK1 > HK1 > JAJDXW01. Next base: position 4,876,400 of record OZ251545.1, on the reverse strand, counting down.
GCTCGCTCCCGGCCCGCGGCCTCGGGCGACAGCGGGGTGTAGTCGAAGTAGAGATGCGCGATACCCGCCCAGGTCAGGGCGGGTCGGTTCGAAGGGGGGCGGCTGGGCTGCGAAGGAGAAGCGTGGCCGCCCGTCCTCCGTCACCGGGGAAGGAGAAGGGGCCCGGGGCGGGAGGGGGGCGGTGCGCCGGCTTCGCGTCGGAAGTGCGGCCGAAGCCCGGCGCGAGGGGTTGCGGAACCCGCGCATCTGCCGACGGCGCGGGATGCTGCGGGAGCGGGCCGCCCACGGCCCGCCCCCGCCTACGCCTTCGGCTTCAGGTGGGCGACCCGCGGGGCGACCTCCTCCATCAGCAGCCGGAAGGAATTCCGCCAGATCTCCGGCGCGTGGGCGTAGTCGAAGCAGAAGACGAGCAGGGCGCCGAACCCGCCGACCTCGTCGTAGACCGCCTCCAGCTTCTCGACCACCGTGTCCGGCGAGCCGATCACCCAGTTGCGGCGGGCGCAGTACTCGGGGGTCACGTCGGTGTCCGGCACGTCCGGGTCGTGCTTCAGGAAGTCGGTGAACCCGAAGTTGGCGAGGAGCGGCAGGAAGTACTCCCCCATCATCCGGCCCATCATGTTCCCGGCGGAGAACCGCATCGCCTCCTCGTCGGTCTCCGCGACCAGGATCTCCCGCACCAGCCGCCATTCGCCGCGGTGGGCGGTCCGCCCGGCCTTGGCCGCCCCCTCTTCGACCGCCTCCCAGTGCGAGCCGACGTAGGCGGGGTTGAGGTTGAGGCTCATCGGGATGAAGCCGTGCTCGCCGGCCATCTTGAGGGTGTCGGAGTTCTTGCTGAGCCCCGCCACGCCGATCGGCGGGTGGGGGTCCTGGAGGGGCTTCAGGTGGGGCCGGAGGGAGTCGAACATGACGTCCGTCTTGCTCACGCTCCAGTACTTGCCCTTGTGGTCGAAGGGCTCGGGGTCCGTCCACAGGCGAAGGATGATGTCGAGGGCCTCGCGGGTCATCTCCCGGTTCTGCCCCGACATGCCGTCCACGTTGAACATCGCCCAGTCGCTCGGCAGCCCGCTCGCCGCGACCCCGAAGTTGAGCCGGCCCTGGGCCAGGTGATCGAGCATGGCGACCCGGTTCGCGAGCTCCGCCGGGTGGTGGTAGGGGAGGAGGAAGCCGCCCGGCCCGAGCCGGATGTTCTTCGTCTCCTTGAGGGACTGCGCGACCAGCAGGTCCGGCGACGGGTGCGGCTCCCAGGGGGCGGTGTGGTGCTCCCCGATCCAGGCTTCCGTGAAGCCGTACTCGTCCGCCCAGCGCAGGGTCTGGAGGTCCCACTCGTGCCCTTCCCGAAGGTCGCGCTCGGGCGGGTGGGACGGCATGGTGAAAAGACCGAAGTCCACGATGAATTCCTCCTGTTCCGCGCTGTCGTCTTGCCGTCTCGGGCGCCCCCGGGGCCGGCGCCAGCCGCCGGACGGCGAGGGGCGCTCGCTTCTGCCCCGGGTCCGGGTCCGGCCAGCAGCCGCCCAGTCGGTCTCGGCACTCTATCATCCGGCGATGCCCCAAGCGAGAACGAACGAGGGGCTTGGCGCCGCGACCGAACCGCCGACCGCCCGCGCGGCCCGGAGCCGACCGCCGGACCGGGCGGTGCGCCCGCTTCCGCCCCGGCCCTGCTTCGGCGCGCTCCCCGAGCGTTCCCGGCACTCCATCATCATCCGGCGGTGCGCCCCGGCCGATGCCGCAGCGTGAGCCGACACCCCCTGCGAAGGTGAGCCCGGAAGTCTCGGTCCTGCCGCGGAAGGCCGCACAGCATCCAAGGCCCGGAGGTCACCCTTCCCCAGCTTCCACCGGGGCCGGAACGTCCCGTCCGGTTCACCCGGCCTCCCCCCACCCCATCTTGGGCGAATCCCGCTCCGGCAAACCGGAACCTGGTTACGTACAAAGCTCTCGGATGAATCGTCTTGTCCAGCCCGTCATTTCCGCGAAAGAGGATTCATGACCGATACCGCGCGAACTCCAGCCGGAGGTCCGCCACGGTCTCCATGATCTCCGCGGGCAGGGGTTCGAGCTCTTCGCCCAGCTCCGCCCGGACCGCGTGCCAGAGGGGCTCCATCGGATCGACCAGCCCGGCGGCCTCCATCATCTGCTTCACCCGCAGCCCGTGGCCGGCGGCGACGGCCGGGATCAGCGATTCCGTCAAGCCGGCCCATTCCTGTTCCTGGAAATCGCTGCCGCCGATGCCCAGGGCATGTTCGAGCCGGTCCAGTGACTCCACCCATTGCCTGCGCCGAGCCAGGACGACGGAGAGCGTGCGAAAGGCATTCGGGTTCTCAGGCGCAAGCTCCGCCGCCCGGCGGGCGCACGCTTCGGCCTCCGGCAGACGCGCATCGTCCTCCTGGAAGAGGATGGCCTCCGCCAGCACGGACCAGGACTCACCATGCTCGGGCTCGAGGTCCACCGCCTTGCGGCAGGCGGCTTCCGCTTCTCCATACTTGCCGTGCAGGTTCAGCAGGCGGCTTCCCGCGGTCAGCATAAGGACGACCAACTGGCGTATCTCCGCCGGATCATCCGGATGGACGTACTCTGCGGCCCGTCGCCATGCGGCGATCGATTCATCGTGACGTTCCAGCTTCGAAAGGGTGTTCCCCTTGGCCCCCAACGCCTTCGCGGCCAAGTGACGCAGCTCCGGCGAATTCTCCGGGCCAACGTATTCAATGGTCCGCTCCCAGGCAGTCATGGCCTCTTCGTACCGCCCAAGCTCCTCCAGTACGTGGCCCTTGATTTTGAGCGTGCGCGCGGCATCGCTGCGCAAGTTTGCGGGATCGTTCGGGCGCACGTACTCCAAGGCCCGCTGCCACGCGGCGATCGCTTCTTCGTGACGTTCCAGCATGTAGAGGAGAACCCCGCACAATCCGAAAGCTACGGCTCCAAGGGCGCGCAGCTCCGTCGCATCCTCCGGTTGGATGTACTCTGACAGCTTGACGAACGCGGCGCAGGCCTCCTCGTGTCGCTCCAGTTCTTCAAGAAATTCACCTTTTTTCACCAGAAGCAGAGCGGCCATCGCGCGCGATTTCGCCGGGTCATTCGGACGTACAGATACCAGGTTCAACACGTGATCCAGAGAGGCAATCGCCTCTTCGACCCGCCCATCCAGGCCCAGCACGTTCCCGAGCTCCATCCAGGCATGGGGACTCTCACGTATCTCCAAAGCTCTTCGGTATGCGGCTTCCGCGTCCTGGAAACGTTCGGCTGCCTTCAGCTTGGAAGCACGCTCCATCCATTCTTCGTAGCGGTCTCGATCCTCCCCGTCCAGCCTGGACGAAGCCTCCTGTATCTCCTCGACGACGGGCGCATCCGGGCCGATGCGGTCCACCACGAGATCGAGCGCATCGCGCAGCCAAGCGTTGCGTCCTCCGAACTCCTGGTCGCGAACCACGTGGGGAGTGAGGGCCCCGAGCCACCCGGACAGATCTCCCACCTCCACCCCGTCTCCGCGCAGGGTCGCCAGTATCTTCGGGTACATCGTCCGCATCCCGGCCGAACCGAAGAGGTCGTGCAGGAAGAAGACGAGCCGTTCCAGACGATCGCGGCCCGCGCGCGAGAAACGCAGCAGGTAGTAGATGTTGTAGAACCTGTCGCCGACCTCGTATCGGATCCGTTTCGCGCCCGGCAGCCGGACCTCTCTGGCATAGCCCTTCTCCACGAGTTGCTTGAGCTGGGCGCTGACGTGCGAGGAGGTCAGCTTCGCGGCGCCGGCCATCTCCTTCGCCAGCATCGGCCTCCAGCCTTCCGCGAGACAGTCGAAGACCTTGCGGGCCTGGACCGGCAATTCCTCGATCCGAGCCTTGAAATAGGGCGTCTGTTCGTCGATGAGACGCTCCAGATCCTCGAAGGCGGATCCGAGCGGTGATTCGATCAGCATCCGACAGGCGAGCACCAGCAGCCGCGGGTTGCCGCCGGTCAGCCGGCGGATGGCCTCAAGACGCCCTCGGTCGCGGTCCAGGGCTTCCGGGACGTCCGGCCTTTCTTCACCTTCCGCGAGCGCCTCGAGAATCCGGCGGCTGTCCGCCGGCCCGAGACCTTCGAGCATGATGAGCCGAAAGAACTCGTAGAACGGCTGGCCGTGGCCGCGGATGGCTTCGAACACCGCGTTGGCGGACCCGAGCAGCAGGAGCTCCGGGCGTTCGATCAGGGTGGCGCGCAGTTGGTGCACCTCGCGCTCGTTCTGGAACTGATCGAAGATCGCGTCCAGGTTCTCGACGAACAGGATCAGCCGCTTCCCGGTCGTGTGGCAGAAGTCCGTGAGCGCGGCGAGCGCATATGCCGCGAGCCGATCCGGGTCTCCCTCGTCCTCCGCCAGCGCTTCGGCCCGGTCCGCCCATTGGGGGGCTCCGGTGGCCCGGCTCAGATGGAACAGGGCGGCCAGCCAGAAGTCCGCCAGGCCGACGATCCGGTAGCTCTCCTCGTAGAACGCGACGGGCTGCCAATCCGAGTCAAGGGCGGGGTTCTCCCCGAGCGCGTGCAGGAAACGCAGCCCGAGGGTGGTTTTTCCCATTCCGCGCGGGCCGATGAGCATCAGGTGCTGGCACGGTCGTCCGGGGGTCTGTTCCTGGAGCAGGCGGAGCATTTCCGCAAGGTCTTCCCCGCGTCCGACGAACGACGCCTTCAGCTCGTCGGGAGTCAACTGGGCCGGATTGTAGAGCCGCCGGCGGATCATGGCGTTTCCCCCCTTGCATGGCGCCTGCGCCACCATCCGCGCAGCAGGTTCGAACGGAATTGGAGCCTGCGGCCATTACGCTCGACGTACCCATCGGCCTCCAGGTCGCGCAACACGGATCGGAACGTGTCCCCGCTTTCCTGATGCAGGTCCTCGAGGTCCGTTAGCCTTGCGCCGGCTTCCCGCCGGCAGACCCGGCCCAGGATGTCTCGCGCCACCTTGTGCTCTCGCTCGTCGAACGCAACCCCGAGACGATCCGCGTAATGATCCAGATGGGCAGTACCGCGGGGTCCGGCGAGCCGATCTTCGAAACACTGATTGATTGTCTCAAGCGAAACACGGGAAGGATCGGACTTGCAGGCGCTGCGAAGCGTCGAGAAGAAGAGCTGTACGTGGTACGGAACGGGGTCCCACAACAGATCCAGCAGCCGGGCGATGGACTCGTCCCCAAGACGGAAGTCGTATCCGGCGCCCAGCTCCTTCAGGAATCCGGCGGCGGTCGGCCGGCCCCAGGAATCCAGTTGGAACGGTGAGAGGTCGTTGATCAAGCCCGAGAGGCCGACCCGCCGCAGGACCCCTTCGAGTCCGATCGATCCTCCGACCAGTGTATGGACCTTTCCACGCAGCTCCGGGGCCTGGCGCCATTGCCGCAGCCGGGACAGGAGCAGCTCGGCCTCATGCCGCCCATCCGCCGCCCGCAGCATCCGGGAGACCAGGAACGGCAGCTCATCCATGATGACCAGAAGCCTGCCGTCGGCGCCCGCCAAGGTCGTCAGGTACGCCTGGAGCTGGTCGGCGGCATGACCCCACTCGCGGCCGATCGCGCCCTTCAGCTCGACGCGGAGCGGGCCGACACCGAGGCTGACGGCCTGGAGACGCTGGACAACGCCCTTCACGGCGTTCGAGAAGGGCATCGCCTCGAAGCGGCTTCGATGCCGGGGGTCGGCCGCCAGTGCGGCGAGGATCGCCGCAACGCAGTCCGCCGGTCCGTCGCCGCCCTGGACGTCGACGTAGATGACGGTCCAGCGTTCTCGGGGGGCGCGCTGGAGCTCCTGCATCAGGCTGGTCTTGCCGACCCTCCTGGGCGCAAGCATCAGGACGTGCTCGCCCTCCTCCAATTTCTCCCAGAGATCAGCCAGCTCACGAGCCCTCCCGTAGAGGTCTTCGCCGATGACCGGCAGTCCGGTGACGTTCTTCACTCAATCCTCCTCCGGCGAGAGCCCTGACCGGAGGGGCATGGTAGACAACAAGGAATATTTTGGCAAGGAAATTTTTGGCAAAATATTCCTTGCAGAATAGCCCGCCTCGACCGGCGCACGGCAGGCGAGGTCACGGCTGGCCAGTGTCGGTGAGGCGCCAGCGCTTCAGGATCGGCCCCATCCTTCGCGCCCGACGAGCTCAGATCCACACCCATGCGGCGGCCGGCATGAAACGATCCCTGGCTCCGGGCTACGAGCGCGTCCGCCTCCGGGAGGAAGTGGCGCGGCGTGACCGAGCGGGAGGTCCGGGTCGGCTGGACCCTGCTGCGTCGGGCGCACGGCCTACGGTGTCTCGAGGCGCACCGTGGCGCGGGTCATGCCGCAATAGAGCAATCGTTCCCAACGATCGGGATGGTCCGGGTCCAGATCCGGATCGAGGTCGCACAGGATCGCCGACGGCCCCCCCGTCCTTGGCCGTAGCAGCAGGGTCGGTTGCGGCTTCCCTCGACCGCGGTGGCGCCACGAAAGCCTGTCCCTACCCATTCCTGGCGCCTTCTTACCAACGGGCACAGTGTTCACGTCCGGGAGAAACGGACACTTGTTGCTTCCCGGAATTCGTCATTGGAAACGAATCCATACCGTTTGCCTCTGTGCCCGATGAAATTCACGGCATGTGCGGCAAGTTGTTCCCCGATCGGAGTGTTCCGACGATACAACCGCAGTTCGTAGCTGCTCTCGCCGATGCGGGAAATCGCCGCCACATCTCCAGCCCGTGCCCGCTTGGTGCCCCGAAGCACTCCTGTCCCGAGACGGAAATCCAGATTGTTCTCCGCTTCGAAGGTCACCCGAGCCTTCTCCTTCCGGCCCAGATCCACGTAGTTCATTCCGACGACGCAGGAGTAGGTTTTCTTCACCCCCCGCGTGTTGGGAATGGTAAGCGCCGGGAAGAAATCGTAGCAATCCCGGCTGAGCCAGAAGTACTGCGTGCCCCGCGCCTCGACCGTTCCGGGAACTGCGTTGATCCGAACCGTGTCGGCGTGCCCGAGTACGAGGATCAACGTGACCTCATTCGTCTCGTCGAGAACGATGTTGGCGGCGGCCTCGTCGTAGAGCAGCCGCCAGGCGGGCGATGCCATATCGTTCAGGTCAGGGCGGTGTAGCTGCCAGTTCTGCGACTGAATTCTTGAAATCAGGTCCACCCAGGAGAAGCCGATATTGCGGGCCGTGGGGCGGTCCAGCAAGATCGACATCTCCACGTTCTGCGCCATGCCGGGGCCGGTGAAATTGCCGCTCGACACGACCACCATGTCGCCGTCCTGTGTTCGGGATCCGTAACTTTTCACATGCATGAGGCGCTTGCGATTGACAATGCACACCTCCGCGCCGCATTCCAGCATCCCTTGCACCACCTGTCGACTGGTGAGGCTTTGCCTTGTGCTTCCCGCGAACAGGGCGACTACTCTGCCGCCCGACTCGACATGCCGGCGGAAGACGGGGAAGAAACGAACGCCTCCGTTATAGTTGGCGAAGCCGGAAACAACGTAGAAGGTACCTTCTCCCGGCTCCTGTTCCCGGAGCCAGACGCGCTCGAGAAGCGAGACCAGCCCCCGGCTGCGGCCGGTCGCATAGACATTGGGATGGACGGCGAGTTCGTTCAAGGATTGGCCAGGACAACGAGCGTTTCGGCGCGGACGGCGTTGCTCACGTGGTAGCCGTAGCGGCGGTAGGTCTGAAGCGGCATCAGCTCGTCCACCCTCCAGCCGGTCTGGGCGGCGAGCGCCGCCAAGTGGGACGGTGTGTCGATGTCGTGCCGGGCGCCGCCGAGCATCGTATGGTTGTGGCCCACGATGAGCGCGAAGGGCGCTCCCGCCCGCATGACGCTGCGAATAGCACGGAAGCTGTTCCGCATGGACGCGAAGTAGCGGTATAGCAGGACCGGTACGGCCTTCCGGCGAAATCCGTCCTGCCCGTTCAGGGAATCCTGAAGCCGGCGGCAAAACGCAGCTTCCATCTCCGGCAGTCTTTCGGTGTTTTCCTTCAGGGCATCCGTCATTTTCCGACGCACGGCTCCACGGAATTCACGACTGCCGATCAATTCGGACTCGAGACGCGGGACATCGGCCGGATCGAGCAAGCCGAGCCAGACGAGGGAAAGCCGCTGGGTGTCGATGTACGGCAGCGCCATCGCGTAGGGCGGGCTGGTGACGGCGGCGTCGAAGGGCTCCGCGTCTGGAACGAGGGATGCCGCGTCGCAACGTTCGGCCCTCCCTTTCAGCAGGCGAGCGCCCAGAACCGCCTGCGCGGATTCGAGCCGGTCGAAGAACCGCTCGCAGGCCGCGATGAACGCCTCCGGAAACGGCGTGCGCGGCAAGGGAGTTCTGCGCCGCCGAATACGGAGATCCTTGGGATCCTGCAACGAGTAATCGCGGAGCAGGTTGCTCGCGACCGCGAGGAACACGGGTGCGGAAGAACCGGTCACGCCTTCGACGGCGACTCGGATTCTTTCAATCGTGTTCAGCATTTCCGGGGTGAACCAGCACCGGAGGTATCGAATGCGGGGGGCTTCGTCGACAGCGGTGCTCCGGCGGAACACCGGCGAGGACGAGAGACGCCTCAGATCGGCTTGAAGATTCGCGGCGGGCGTCCCGAGCGCCTGGAGTTTGGCGTTGGCCAGAAATACCGCAAAGGGATTCAGATCCACGCCGTGTCCCAGCACCCCGGCGTGGGCGCATTCGACCAGGGTGGTGCCGCTGCCACAGAAGGGATCGAGCACCCGCTGTCCAGGGTTGATTCCGAAGATGTTGAGCAGCGCCTTCACGACTTGCGGGTTGAACTTGCCTTTGTATTCATGGAGGCCGTGGACGGAATACCGGGTCGCCTGCCGGGTCCGGCCAGTGCGCGCAGCGCGCTCCAGCCGGCTTTGCAGCGTCTCCATTGCACCCCGCCCGTTCAGTCCTCCCGCGAAATAGGTAAGCCGTCCCGCCTCCTCGCCGCCGCTTCCGCCGGTCAGATCCAGCCCGCCCGGAATCTCGTGCACTTCCGGGCTGCCGAACAGCGACGATACCTCGCGCGCCGCGAGCTCCCTCTCGTAGGGGTAATAGTCGTAATCGTGCCAGATCAGGCGCACGCTGATTCCCTCATTCGCAGCACCAGCACGGTCTCGGTCTTGATATTCGCGTGCGAAAGATTGAAGGCCTTCCGCGTGGCGGAAATGGTTCTTTCAGCCGAATAGACGAGGTCGAATCCTGTTGCCGCCTCCTCCACGATGCGAGCGTTGTTCACGATGCGGCCGTGTATACGGGAACGGCCGACGACGAAGCAAGCGTATCCGCCGGGAATCAGAACCTTCCGGATCAGGTCGAAGGTTCGGGTCATCTGCCGCGCGAAGTCCTCTTCGGTGTGATGGTTCCGTTTGAAGAAGTGGGCGCGGGCGCCGATTTCGCGCGCCTTGACTGCGAGCGGATCGAGGCCGAGCCAGTACATGCGGTACTTGTGGTAGAGCCAGTACTCATAAGCGTTTGGATAAGGCGGCGACGTGACGACCATGCCGATCCGGCCGATGCGCGAGGGATCGACCGCCAGAGTATCGGCTTCAAGGACCTCCGCCCGGACCAGCGGATAGTCCCGTTGCGCGAGAATGGCGTCGAGACGAGCGGCCGCACGAAGGAACAACGCGAATACGTCCTCAGCGCTCACGTTCTTGTCGATCGCCGCGTAGCGGGTATCGCTCTCCTGGCGAGACACCCGGACGATGATGCTCGAAAGCGCCAGCCGTAGTGCGTCCCAATGAGCGTCCGGCGCATTGCCGACAGCCTCAACGAGCGACGCGAGCGAACGCTGAATCGGAGGATCGAACCAATGATCGAGGTTGGGGATCGCCGGGACTGCCGCAGCCGGTCCTCGCCGCGCGCGGCCGGCGGTGGCGCAAGCGGCCTCCTTCAAGCCGGGAGGCTGGACTGCGGTCTTTACCCGCGCCATCAGGCAGGCGATCGGGTTGAGGTCGATTCCTACGGAGGGCTGCCCCGTTCGCTGGCATTCCGCCAATGTGGCGCCGCCGCCGCAGAAGGGGTCGAGCACCGCTGTACCAGGGGTAACCGGCAAGGATTTCAACAGCGCCCGCGGCAGCTCGGCGATAAACTTGGCAGGATAAGGATGGATGCCTTCGATGCCGCTATGGGCCACACGTTCCGGGAAGTCCCAGTCAACGGCCGCGAGCGCCCGGAGCGGGGGAGACGACGTGTCGCCGTGAAGACTCATCGAGCGATCTCCGGACCGGCCGTCAGCAGCAGGCTCGGCTGTCCGAAGGACGGCTCCTCGCGGGAGAGGAAATCGGCGATCGCTCGCCGGGCGACCTGCGCGACCGGCACGTCTTCCCGGCCGGCAACGGCGAGCAGGGCCGCGTATGCGCGGTCATCGAGATTGACGGTCAGCCGCGCGGTCTTGGTGCGTCCCCGGGGTCTTGCCATGGGCAAGGAGTTTAGCGCAGCACGAAACCGCAATCAACGGATCACGGGCCCGATGACAAGGAATGCGGCCGGCGCGACCGGCAGGCGATCGGGGCGCACACCCCCGCTCCGGCCACCTACCGATTGGCCAGTACGCGATAGCCGCGACCGGCGAGCAGGCGCTCGTCCGAGGTCACGAGCCGGAGGTCGAGGGCGGCGGCGGTCGCGGCGAGGAACCGGTCGGCCGGGTCCCGGTGCGGGGTCTCGATGGAATCGAGCTGCCTGACCACCCCGTGGGTGAGCGGGGCCTCCTTCATCGGAGCCGCCCGCATCGCTTCGTCCACCCAGGCCCGGAGACCTCCCTCCAGCTCGATCCTGCCCCTGTCGGCCAGCAGCGCGAGCTCCCATACCGAGATGGGCGACAGCCACAGCTCGGTGGCCGGCGATTCAAGCGCCTCCGCCACCACTCCCGCCAACCGGGAAGGCGCTTGCAGGCTCCAGATCCAGACGTGGGTATCGAGGAGAAGCCTCACTCCTCCTCCGTCTCCCTCTCCTCGGCCTCCCAGGCGGCCAGCTCGCTGCTCGCGACCGTGACGTCGCCGAGCACCCGGGTACGGTCGGCCATCGCCCCCAGCCAGGAAGCGGGCCGTTGCGCGGGCTGGGGCGGGACCACGTCCGCGATCGGCTCTCCCCGACGGGTGATGCGCACCGCCACCCCGCTCTTGTGCACCTGCTGCAGAACGGCCAGACAGGTCGCCTTGAACCTGGAGATCGGGATCACTTGCATGGGGAGATCCTATAGTGGTCAACTCGAATGGTCAATTTCGCCGGCGCCCGGCGCCCGGCCCGCTCCCCTGCTATACTCCGCCGCCCGAGCCGGCTTGTCCTTCCGGCGCCCGGTACGGATGCCCGACTTCCGCCCCATCTCCGCCGCTCCCTTCGGCCCGCCGGCCTCCGCAGACCTCGCGGTGTTCGACGTGACCCTGGCTCCGGAGGGGGCTCCGGACGGCCCCACTTTCCAGGCCGGGCCGGACGAATCCATCCTGGATGCGGCGCTCCGGCAGGGCGTGCCGCTCCCCTACGGATGCCGCAACGGGGCCTGCGGGGCCTGCCGGAGCCGGATCATCGCCGGCCGCGTCCACCTCGCGGACGGCGCGGAGACTCGCGGCCTGACCGAGCGGGAGGTTCGGGCCGGCTGGACCCTGCTCTGCCAGGCGCGCGCCTCGTCCGACCTCCGCATCGCCGCGCAGGCGGACGGCCCCGGCGCCGGGGTGCGCACCCTCCCGGCGCGGGTCGCCTTCCGAGCCCGGCTCGCCCACGACGTGATGGAGCTTCGCCTCCAGCTCCCCCCCACCGAACGGCTCCAGTACCGCGCCGGGCAGTACGTCGACGTCCTGCTCCGCGACGGCCGCCGGCGCGCCTTCTCCCTCGCCAACTGCCCCGCCGACGACGCGTTCCTCGTGCTGCACGTCCGGCGCGTGCCCGGCGGGGTGTTCTCCGGCCACGTGTTCGACACCCTCGAAGAGCGCTCACTGCTCCGCCTCCAGGGCCCCCTCGGCAGCTTCTACCTCCGCGGCGGGAGCGATCTTCCGGCCGTGTTCCTCGCGGGGGGGACCGGCTTTGCGCCCATCAAGTCCATCATCGAAAATGCGCTCCTGGGGCCGCTGGAACGCGAGATGCATCTTTACTGGGGAGTCCGTTCCGAACGGGACCTGTACCTGCCCGACCTGCCGCGGGAGTGGGCGCGCGCGCATCCCCGGCTCCACTTCGTTCCGGTGCTGTCGGAGCCCGGCCCGGACTGGAGCGGGCGCACCGGCCTGGTCCACGAGGCGGTGCTGGCCGACTTCCCGGACCTCTCGGGCCACGAGGTGTACGCGAGCGGGCCGCCGGCCATGGTCGAGGCGGCGCGCGAGGTCTTTCCGGGGCGCGGACTGGACCTGGAGCGGCTCTTCTTCGACTCCTTCGACTACGCACACGAGACCGGACACGATGGCTGACGGGATGGCGGAGCGCGGGACGACGGGCGGCGGAGCGGCGGGCCGCCCGGCCGCGGACGGCGCGGCGGCAGGCGGCGCGGCGGTGGGAGGTTCGGCCGCGGCGGTCGGCGAGGGCCGCGCGGACCGCGCCGCGGCAAGCAATGCGGATAGCGGACGGATCGAGGCCAGCGGACGGGCTGACGCGAGCGCGCCCGCCGCCCTCCCCGAGCGCTACGACCCCGAGGCGGTCGAGGCGGCGGCCCAGGCGTACTGGGACGAGGCGGAGACCTTCCGGGTCGTCGAGGACCCGTCCCGCGAGAAGTTCTACTGCCTCTCGATGTTCCCGTACCCGAGCGGGCGGCTGCACATGGGGCACGTCCGCAACTACACGATCGGCGACGTCGTCTCCCGCTACCAGCGGATGCGCGGCAGGAACGTGCTCCAGCCGATGGGCTGGGACGCCTTCGGGCTCCCGGCCGAGAACGCGGCCATCGAGAACCGGGTGCCGCCCGCCGAGTGGACCTACCGCAACATCGCGGACATGAAGGCCCAGCTCCGGCGGCTCGGCTTCGGCTACGACTGGTCCCGCGAGTTCGCCACCTGCACCCCCGAGTACTACCGGTGGGAGCAGTGGATGTTCGGCCGGATGTACGAGAAGGGGCTCGCCTACAAGCGCAACGCGGAGGTGAACTGGGACCCGGTGGAAGGCACCGTGCTCGCCAACGAGCAGGTCATCGACGGGCGCGGCTGGCGTTCCGGGGCCCCCGTGGAGCGGCGCGAGATCCCCCACTGGTTCCTCAAGATCACGGACTACGTGGAGGAGCTGCTGAGCGGCCTCGACGGCATCGGCTGGCCGGAGGCGGTCAAGACGATGCAGCGCAACTGGATCGGGCGCTCGGAGGGGGTGGAGTTCGACTTCGAGCCGGCCGGCGGGGGCGACCCGATCACGGTGTTCACGACCCGCCCCGACACCATCTACGGGGCCACCTACATGGCTGTCGCCACCGGGCATCCGCTCGCCGCGCAGGCGGCCGCGGAGAGCCCCGCGGTCGCCGCGTTCATCGAGGAGTGCCGGCGCACGGAGACTTCCGAGGCGTCGCTCGAGACCGCCGAGAAGCAGGGCATCGCCATCGGCCGCAACGCGATCCATCCGATGACGGGAGAGGAGGTCCCGATCTGGATCGCGAACTTCGTCCTGATGAGCTACGGAACCGGCGCGATCATGGGCGTGCCCGCCCACGACCACCGCGACCACGAGTTCGCGACCCGCTACGGTCTCCCCATCGTGCCGGTCATCCGGCCGGCCGGCGACGGCGAGGCGGCCCCCGCCGCCGCCGGCGCGTTCGTCGAGCCGGGGATCCTGACGGGCTCGGGAGAATTCGACGGCATGACGTCGGCCGCCGCGTTCGAGGCGATCGCCGACCGGCTCGAGGCCGAAGGCAAGGGCCGGCGCACCGTCAACTACCGGCTGCGCGACTGGGGGGTGTCCCGGCAGCGCTACTGGGGCTGCCCGGTCCCCGTGATCACGAGCGAAGACCGGGGGGAGCTTCCGGTGCCGGAGGACCAGCTCCCCGTCGTGCTGCCGGAGGACGTGGACGTCTCGGGCGGCGGCTCCCCCCTCGCCACCCTCCCCGATTTCGTGCGGGCGACGGACCCCGAGACCGGCGGCCCGGCCCGGCGCGACACCGACACCTTCGACACGTTCATGGAGTCCGCCTGGTACCACGCGCGTTTCGCCTGCCCCGGCTGCGACACCGGGATGGTGGACGAACGGGCGAACTACTGGCTGCCCGTGGACCTCTACATCGGCGGGATCGAGCACGCCATCCTGCACCTCATGTACGCCCGCTTCTTCCACAAGGTCATGCGCGACGAGGGCCTCGTCGAGAGCGACGAGCCGTTCGCGAACCTCCTCACCCAGGGCATGGTGCTGAACGAGACCTTCTACCGGGAGGACGGGAACGGGTCGGCCGCCTACTACTCGCCGGCGGAAGTCGAGATGGAGCGCGACGGCAAGGGCCGGGTGACCGGGGCGAGGCTCCGGGCGGACGGCGGGCCGGTCACCGTAGGGCGCCTCGAGAAGATGTCGAAGTCGAAGAACAACGGCATCGACCCCGAGACGATGGTGAGCCGCTACGGCGCGGACACCATCCGGCTCTACATGATGATGCAGAGCCCGCCGAGCCAGACCCTCGAGTGGAGCGACACCGCCGTCGAGGGCGCGTTCCGGTTCCTGCGGCGGCTGTGGCGCATGGTGGCGGACCATGTGGCCGCGGGACCGGCGGCGGACCTCGACCCGGAGCGGCTCGACCCGGCCCAGCGCGCGGTGCGGCGCAAGGTCCACGAGACCATCGCCAAGGCGAGCGACGACGTGGGCCGCCGCTACACCTTCAACACCGCGATCGCGGCGGTCATCGAGATGCTGAACACCCTTCGCGCCCACGACGACGGGTCGCCCCAGGGCCGCGCCCTGCACCGGGAGGGGCTGCGGGCGGCCATCGCGCTGCTCGCCCCGGTGGTCCCCCACGCCGCACACGCCCTCTGGCCCGCGCTCGGCGGCGAGGGCCCGGTGGTGGACGCGCGCTGGCCGGAGCCGGACCCGGCCGCCCTCGAGCGTGATACCGTCACCCTGGTGGTGCAGGTGAACGGCAAGCTGCGGGGCCGGGTGGAGGTCCCGGCGGGCACGGGCCGGGGCGAGGCGGAGGCGGCGGCGCGCGCCAACCCCAACGTGGCCCGCCACCTCGAGGGGAAGGCGGCGCGGAAGGTCGTCCTGGTGCCCGATCGGCTCCTCAACATCGTGGTGTGACGTGACGCGCCGCGCTCCTCCGATGCGCATCTCCCTCCCCCTGACCGGCGCCCTCGCCTTCCTCGCCCTGGTCCTCGCCGGCTGCGCCTTCCAGCCGCGCGGGGCGCTGAACCTTCCTGGAACCGTCCAGGTCCGGGGCGGCTCGTTCGAGCTTCGCGACGCGGTGCAGGCCCGGCTCGCCGGGAGCGGGGCGCGGCTCGCGAAGAAGGATCCGGACCTCGTGCTCACCGTCGAGCCGAAGGGCTTTCAACAGCGTCTGCTCTCGGTGGAGCCGGTGCGGGGGGCGGCCCGCGAGCACCAGGTCGCGTATCGCGTGCGCTACGTCCTGCGCGACGCGAAGGGGGAGCCGGTCTTCGGTCCCGGCGAGGTCAGGGTGGTCCGCGAGTACCGGTTGCACCCCGGCGAGCGGCTGAGCCAGAACCGCGAAGTGTTGCTGATCCACGACGAGATGCGCCGCGAGGCGGCGGCGGCGATCCTGCGCCGCCTGTACGCGCTCTCCGGGCGCGCGCGCTCCGGCGGCTGAAGCAGCCGCGGTGCAGGTCCGGCCCGAGCAGCTCCCCGGCCACCTCGAACGGGGGCTCGCGCCGGTCTACCTGGTGAGCGGCGACGAGCCCCTCCAGTGCAGCGAGGCGCTGGACGCGGTGCGGGCGGCCGCCCGCGGGCAGGGCTTCTCCGAACGCACCGTCCTCGACGCGGAGACCGGCTTCGACTGGTCGCGGCTCGCCGAAGCCGGGGCGAGCCTCTCCCTGTTCGCCGAGCGGCGTCTCATCGAGCTCCGACTCCCGAGCGGGAAGCCGGGCGCGCAGGGCGCACGGGCGCTCGCCGCGTTCGCGGGCGAGCCGGCGGACGACGTCGTGCTCCTCGTCGGCGCCGGCCGGATCGAAGCGAGCGCGAAGCGCGCCGAGTGGTATCGGGCGATCGAGCGGGCGGGGGTGAGCGTGGAGGTCTGGCCCAAGGAGCGCGCCGCCCTCCCGGCCTGGATCCGGGACCGCGCCCGCGCCCGGGGGCTCTCCGTGTCGCCCGAGGCGGTCGAGGAGCTGGCGGACCGTTGCGAGGGCAATCTCGCGTATGGAGCCCAGACCGTCGAGCGGCTGGCCCTCCTCGTCTCCGGCGGGCGGATCGAGATCGACGACGTGCTGGACGGCGCGGCCCACGGGGCCCGCTTCACGTCCTTCGACCTCGTGGACGCGACCCTGGCCGGGGACGTCCCGCGCGCCTTGCTGGTGCTCGCCGGGCTGGCCGCGGAAGGCGAGGCGCCGCCGGCCATCGTCGGGGCCCTCGCCTGGCAGGTGCGGACGGTCGCCCGGATCGGCCGCGACCTCGAGCGGGGGGCGGCCCCCGACCAGGCGTTCCGGCCGTTTCCCGCGTGGCGCCGCCGCCGGGGGGTGGTGCTGGCGGCGCTCAGGCGGCGGCGGGCCGCGGAGTGGAGCGCCCGCCTCGCCGACCTCGCGGCCCTGGACGCCATGTCCAAGGGCGCGGTCGAAGGCGACGAATGGGACGGGCTGCGCCGGCTCGTGCTCGACTTCTGCGGCGTGGCCGCCGGCCCCCGGGCGGGGGCCGTATAATCGGCCCGCAGAGGGTCGTCGCGCCCGGAGAGGCAGCCTGCCCACGCGGAGGGCGAGGGCGCGCGGCGCGGACCGCCGGAGGAAGGAGATGGCAGCCACCGCCAGGAGCATCGACGAGACGATCGACGAAGCGGCGGAGGACGTCGGGCGCTACGTGCGGGGGCTCGGCGAGCGGGCGAAGCGCGCGGCGCGCGACCTCGCCCGGTCGGACACCGCGGCGCGAAACCGGGCGCTCACCGCGACCGCCGAGGCGATCCGGGCCGGCCGCGCGGACCTGCTCGCGGCCAACCGTCGGGACCTCGCCGCGGGGCGGGACCTCGCCTCCGCGCTCGCGGACCGCCTGGAGCTGACCGAGGCCCGGATCGAGGCCATGGCCGTCGGGCTCGAGGAGATCGCGGCGCTGCCCGACCCGATCGGGGAGGTGACCGGCGTCGGCTCCCGTCCGTCGGGCATCCGGGTCGGGCGGATGCGGGTGCCGCTCGGGGTCGTCGGCATCATCTACGAGTCGAGGCCGAACGTGACCGCGGACGCGGGCGGCCTCTGCCTCAAGGCCGGCAACGCGGTCATCCTCCGCGGCGGCTCGGAGGCGCTGCATTCCAACCGGGCCGTCGCGGCGTGCATACGGGCGGGGCTCGCCGAGGCCGGCCTTCCCGCCGATGCGGTCCAGGTCGTCGAGACCACGGACCGGCGGGCCGTCGGCGCGCTGCTCCGGCTCGACGAGTTCGTGGACATTATCGTTCCCCGGGGGGGAAAGGGGCTCATCGAGCGGGTCATGGCCGAGTCCCGGATCCCGATCATCAAGCACCTGGACGGGGTCTGCCACGTCTTCATCGACGGGCGGGCGGACCCGGACAAGGCCATCCGGGTGGCCTGGAACGCCAAGACCCAGCGTTACGGCACCTGCTGCACGATGGAGACGCTGCTCGTGGACCGCGCGATCGCCCCCGAGGTCCTGCCCCCACTCGCCGCGCGCTATCTCGAGGCCGGGGTGGAGCTCCGGGGCTGCCCGGAGACCCGGCGCCTCGCCGCCGGCTGCGCGGAAGCGGCGCCCGAGGACTGGGACACGGAGTACCTCGCCCCGATCCTCTCGATCCGGGTGGTGGACGGCCTCGACGAAGCCATCGACCATATCGAAACGCACGGCTCCGCCCATACCGACGCCATCGTCACCGAGGACTACTCGCGGGCCCAGCGCTTCCTGCGCGAGGTGGACTCGAGCTCCGTGATGGTCAACGCCTCGACCCGCTTCGCGGACGGATTCGAGTACGGGCTCGGGGCGGAGATCGGGATCAGCACCGACAAGCTGCACGCGCGCGGCCCGGTCGGGCTGGAGGGGCTCACGTCGCAGAAGTTCATCGTCCTCGGCGACGGCCATATCCGGCAATGAGGAGCGGCGCCGGCCGGATGCAATCCCCCTCCGCGAGCGCCCCGGCTCCCCTGATGGCGTCTGAACGCTCCTCTTCCCCGTCCACCCCACGGCGCCGCCACGGAGGCTGACACGGCCGGCGCGGCGGGCATCCTCGGCATTCTGGGCGGCGCCTTCGACCCCGTCCACAACGGACATTTGCGGTTCGCGGAAGCGGCCCGCGGACAGCTTGGGCTCGGCTCTGTGGCGCTGGTGCCGGCCGGGGTCCCGGTGCACCGGCCCCCGGCGCGGGCGACCGGCGACCAGCGCCGGGCCATGCTGGCGGCGGCGGTCCGCGAAAGCTCCGGGTGCTACGTGGACGACCGGGAGCTCGCCGGCGACGGGCCCGGCTGGACCATCGACACCCTCGCCTCGTTCCGCGCCGAGTCCGGGGAACGACCGCTCTGTTTCCTGCTCGGCGCCGATCAGCTCGAGGTGCTGGACACCTGGCGGCGGTGGCGCGAGCTCACCGACTTCGCCCACCTGGTGGTGGCGCACCGGGCCGGGGCCGGATGGCCCCGAGGCGAGGAGGTCTCCCGGTGGGTGGAAGCCCGCCGGTGCAGGGACCCCGCCCGGCTCCGCGCCCGGCCGGCCGGCTCCGTCTTCGTGATGGACCTCCCGGCCGTCGACCTCTCTTCCACCGGCGTTCGGGGGCGGTGCGCGGCCGGGGAGGCGATCGACGGGCTCGTCCCGCCGGCGGTGGCGCAGTACATACGACAGGAGAAGCTCTATTCCGATGGCGCGTGATGCAGCACGGAACGAACGGAGCCGGGGCGGGCCGGGCGGCGACGAGCTGCTCCGGCTCGTGGCGGCCGACCTCGAGGAGCTCCAGGCAGGCGACGTCGAGGTGCTCGACGTCCGGGAGCTCACCGACTTCACGAACTACATGGTGGTGGCGACCGGGCGTACCGGCCGCCACGTGCGGGCCATCACCGAGAAGGTGGTGGTGTCGGCGAAGCGCCGGGACGCGCCGCCCCTCGGGGTCGAAGGGGAGCGCGAAGGGGATTGGGTGCTGGTGGACCTCTGCGACGTGGTGGTCCACGTCATGCAGCCGGAGACCCGGGAGCTCTACCAGCTCGAGAAGCTCTGGTCCCCGGCGATGGCGGCCCGCGAGCAGACCGCGGCCCCGCCCGCCTGATCCAACGGCCTGCCGCCACTCGGCACCCTCGGAAGGACCGGGGCGCGGCGCGCGGAGCCGTTCGGTTCGGCCTCGGGCGCCGGGGGCCGGGGAGCGGCCCGGAGGGTGAGGGACGGGCGGGAAGGGCGGCGCAAAGGAACCGGAGACGGAACGATACGGGTGTGAAGATCGTGCTGGCGGCGGTCGGGACCCGGATGCCGGGATGGGTGGACGAGGCGTTCGACGGGTACGCCAGGCGCCTGCCCCCCGCCTGCCGGCTCGTCCTGCGGGAGGTCCCTACCGCCTACCGCGGCGGCGCGGCAGGGCGCAAGGGAGCCGCGGGGGCCGGCGCTTCGATCCGCCGGGAAGGCGAGGGCCTTCTCCGCGCCGTGCCGTCCGGCGCGCGGGTCGTCGCCCTCGACGAGCGGGGCGCGGCCTGGTCCACCGCGGACCTCGCCGGACGCCTCGAGGCGTGGATGGCCGACGGGCGGGACACCGCCCTCCTCGCGGGCGGCCCGGACGGCCTCTCCCCCGAATGCCGGGACCGGGCCGACCTCACTTGGTCGCTGTCCCGCCTCACCTTCCCACATGCGCTGGTCCGGGTCATCGTGGCCGAGCAGCTCTGGCGCGCCTGGTCCCTCCTCCATCGCCATCCCTACCACCGCGCCTGAACGGCCGGACGCCTCCGGCTCCCCTCGGACCGTCCGTGCCCGCGGCGAGCTTGCGTAGAATCGCGTCCGTCTCCGAACCGAGCGGCACAGCATGAACCCGGAAATCCGTTCCGAGCTCGCCCCGAGCGGCGTCCTCCGCGCCGGCATCAACCTCGCCAACTTCCTCCTCGTGACCGGGCGCGGCCCGGAGGGCGAGCCGCAGGGGGTCGCGCCCGACATGGCGGCAGAGATCGCCGCGCGGCTCGGGGTGGAAGTCGCCTACGTGCCGTTCGCCACGCCGTCCGAGCTTGCGGACGCGGCAACGGACGACGCCTGGGACGTCGGCCTCATCGGGGCAGAGCCGGCGCGCGCCGAGACCATCTCGTTCACCGCCGCCTACACCGAGATCGAGGCGACCTACCTCGTGGCCGCGAATTCGGCCCTGCGGGGGGTCGAGGACGTCGACCGCGAGGGGGTCCGGATCGCGGTCGCACGCGGCAGCGCCTATGACCTCTTCCTGAGCCGCAGCCTCGAACGCGCCGAGCTGGTGCGGGCAAGCGGCCTCGACGGCTCCTTCGACCTCTTCGTCGAACAGAAGCTGGATGCCCTGGCGGGCCTCCGGCCGCGCCTCCTCTCCGACGTGGAGCGGCTGCCCGGCGCCCGCATCCTCGATGGCAGGTTCACCGCCGTGCAGCAGGCGGTGGGGACGCCTCGCCAGCGCGGGAGCGGACGCGGGGCGGCGTTCCTTCGCGAGTTCGTCAAGGAGGCGAAGGCGAGCGGGCTCGTGCAGCGCCTCATCGACCGCCACCGCGTCCGCGGGCTGTCGGTCGCGGGTGCCGCCGAGGGGTAGCGGAAGCATCATCGCGCCGTACGGACGTCCACTACCGCCCCGGCATCACCGATCGGAGAAGAGATCGTTCCGGGGTCGGCGCCCGGACGGCGCATCTCGTCGGTCGCGGCAGGAGATCCGCACCCCCGGGTGCGCACGTCTGTCGGCTTGGCCCCGATCCCGGCTGGTTCGACCCGGCGCGCCCTTCGGGGCGGTCAAGCGGCGGCGGGCGAGCCACCGCAGGCGAGGCTCCACGAGGTGCGCGCCGCCGCGTCGATACGCACTCAGCCGCCCTCGGCCGAGGCCGGGCCTCTCGCCAGCCCGGTATCGGGAGGAGGCGGAAGGAAGGGAACCCCGGCCCGGGCGAGGAGCTCCGCCGTCTCCTGGAGGGGAAGCCCGACGACCGCGCTCCAGCTCCCTTCGAGGCGGGTGACGAAGGCCGCGGCAAGGCCCTGGATGGCGTAGCTCCCCGCCTTGTCGGCCGGCTCGCCGGTCGCTCGGTACGCCTCGCGTTCGCCGGCCGACAAGGGCCGGAACCACACCCGGTTACGGGAGAGCCGCAGGTCGGGCGCCCCCGGTGGGGCGCCGTCTTCCCCGGACCCGACCACGACCGAAACCGCCGACAGGACCTCATGGTCGCGCCCGGAGAGGCGCCCGAGGTGTTCGATCACCTCGGCATCGTCGCGCGGCTTGCCGAGGACCTCGCCGTCCACGACGACGATCGTGTCCGCCCCGACGACCACGACCGGGGATGCGCCGCGCCCGGCGGCGCCCGCGAGCTCCGCCGCGCGAAGGCCGGCAAGGGCCTTCTCGCGCGCCATCCGTTCCACGTAGCGGGTCGGCGTCTCCCCCTTCGCCCGGCCTTCGTCGACCGCGGGGTCCACCGTCTCGAACCAGTAGCCAAGGCCGGCGAGGAGCGCCCGTCGGCGCGGAGACCGCGACGCGAGCCAGAGCGCTGCCCTTTCCTCCGACCCCCCCGTTTGCGCACCTCTCCTCATCGCCTTTCCTCATCCCCTCCCGAACGCCGCTTCCGCCGGGGAAGCGTTCTCGCCAGAACCCGGATCGGGTCCATGCACCCCACTCCCTTCACCGAACCCCTCGCTCCGGCGCCCCGCCGGAGGTTGCAGTGCGGTCCGAAAGGCTCCGCCCGCTCTGGAGTTGCCCCGCTTTCGTGGACCCTTGGCCATTATGCGGAGGGGGTGTCCTGATGGCAGGAAGACGTAATCCCCGCGCGCCAGGGTACCAGCGCGCGGAAGGCGCCGGTGCGATGGGATATGCTTGGCGGCTCTTGGAACCGAGCGCAGGCCACCCATGAACGAGCCGACCCAGGTGGGCGCCGCATCCCTCGCGGAGTTCGTCCGCGCGACCCAGGACGCGGAGTTCGACGATGGCGACGCGGAGCGCGTGGCCCGCCTCCTCGCCAACACGAAGGCGACCTTCGCGGCCCTCGCCGACCGGCCCCGCTTCGACGCCGAGCCGGCCGAGCTCGTGAACGCGATGGGCCGGCTCGCCCCGACTGCAGCGGCCTCCGGCGCCGGGGAAGGCGCCCGCGTCAACCCCGAGGGAGGCGCGCCGTGACCTCGCCGGCCGAGCTCTCCCTCTGCGAGGCGGCGGAGCACATCCGCTCCCGCGGCCCCTCATTCCCTCTTCTTGCACGTTTGACACTGCATGTCCGCTCGACTGGAGTGCGCGCCATGGACGTGTCCTTTGTCCTCCGAGGTATCGCGTTCGTTTGGGACGAAGACAAAGCGCGGGCGAACCCCGGAAACCATGATGGAATCACGTTCGAACAGGCGGCCGAAGCCTTCTTCGATCCCTTCCTGAAGGTGGTGGACGCGAGCCGGAACGACGAAGTCCGTCACGCGGTGATCGGCATGGACACGCGGTGGAATCTGTTGTTCATCGTCCCCATCGAAGTAGAGGATGAAGCCATCCGCCTCATCTCCGCACGCAGGGCAACCCGCCGGGAACGGACCGAATATGAAACCTGAAAGGCTGAGAAGACGTCTGAATCCACACCGTCCGACGATCGTGGTCTCCATGCAGTTCCCGGCGGACGTGGTCGAAGACTTGGAGCGGGTGGCTCCCCTGAGGGGCATGACCGGCCATCAGCCCCTGATTCGTGCTTACGTGGGGCAAGGGCTTCGCGTGGACCTGGAGCGGCTCGATGCGGACCCGGTGAGCGCCTTGGTGGACAGCTTGAAGCGTCGCGGCGTGAGCGAAGCCATCATTCAGGAAGCGATCACGGACGCCGTACGACGGTGACCGGGAGCGATGACCGGCATTCTGCCGCATTCCGTTGAACATCCGGCCTCCAAGCGCCTCGATGCTCGGCGGAGGTTCAGCCCATGATGCCGGCTCCCGGAACCCGGTTCGGCATGAGGGAGGGCCCGCGTGATTCATCCCCTCTACGCCGTGACCCCCGAAGCGGCTCGCATCGCGAGCTCCGTACCATCCGAAGCGGGAGAGATCGAAGCGCCGAGGCGGCTCCTCGACCCTGTCATCGAATCCTTCTTCTCGGACACACAACACGTGGAAGCGTGTTTGTCCGCCAGAAGCGTTGGCAACGCGCACAGCCCTTGCCAGACATCGCTGGTTTCCTTGAAACGCACCTTCCGAGTCTCTTGCAGAGACCGCACCAAAGTTGTCGCGATTCAGCGTAAGCTGACCGTGACCGTGCAGAATGAGGAGTCAGGCCATGTACTTGGAACTACTCGTGGTGGAATCGCGAGACCGAGACGTATGAGGAGTTGCCGGACGGGGAGGAATCGCAGGAGGCAGGTAGGCCCATATCGAGCTTCGGGCGACGCCTCGAGACATGAAGTCGAACATGAGACCATCGGGGCGAAGCGTCGCGGTCACGCCTTCGGATGCCGGTCCAGGCCGGGCAGGCGTGTTGCGGTCGCAGCGCCGCTGCCCGTGCCGTACCCGGTCCCCGCGGCGATGGGATATGCTTGGCGGACCTTGGAACCGAGCGCAGGCCACCCATGAACGAGCCGACCCAGGTGGGCGCCGCGTCCCTCGCGGAGTTCGTCCGCGCGACCCAGGACGCGGAGTTCGACGACGGCGACGCGGCGCGCGTGGCCCGCCTCCTCGCCAACACGAAGGCGGCCTTCGCGGCCCTCGCCGACCGGCCCCGCTTCGACGCCGAACCGGCCGAGATGGCGGCGGCGCTGCGCCGGCTCGCCCCGGCCGCGGCAGCCTCCGGGGCCGGGGCCAAAGCTGGCGCCGGAGCCGGCGACGCCTCCCGCCCCGGCGCGGAGGAAGGCGCCCGCGCCAACCCCGAGGGAGGGGCGCCGCGATGACCTCTCCGGCCGAGCTCTCCCTCTGTGACGCGGCGGAGCGCATCCGCTCCCGCGCGCTCTCCTCCCGCGAGGTCACCGCCGCCTGCGTCGAGCGCATCGAGCGCCACGCCGGCGCCCTCAACTGCTTCATCCGCTTCGACCCTGACGAGGCCCTCGCCCAGGCCGACGCGGCGGACCGCGCCCTTGCCGCCGGCGACGGCCCCATCGGCCCGCTCCACGGCGTCCCCCTCGCCCACAAGGACATGTTCTACCGCGCGGGCGTGGTGTGCACCTGCGGATCGAAGATCCGGCGCGGCTTCGTCCCCGACCGGACCGCCACCGTGCTCCGCCGGCTCGACGCGGCGGGCGCGCTCGACGTCGGCGGGCTCAACCTCTCCGAGTTCGCGCACGGCCCGACCGGCCACAACGCGCACTTCGGGGCGTGCCGCAACGCCTGGAGCCCCGCGCACATCTCGGGCGGGTCGTCGAGCGGCTCGGGGGCCTCGGTGGCCGCCCGCCTCGTCTTCGGCGCGCTCGGCTCGGACACCGGCGGTTCGGTCCGCCTGCCGGCCGCCGCCAACGGCCTCGTCGGGATCAAGCCGACCCAGACCCGGGTGAGCCGCCACGCGATGATGGGCCTCTCGTTCTCGCTCGACAACGCGGGGCCGCTCACCCGCACGGTGCGCGACTCGGCCCGCCTCCTCGGGGTCATCGCGGGACACGACCCGGAGGACCCGACGAGCAGCGCCCTCCCGACGCCGGACTACGAGGCCGCGGCCCTCGCCCCCGACGGCCTCCGCGGGCTCCGCGTCGGCGTGCCGCGGAACTACTATTACGACACGGTGGTCCCGGAGGTGAAGGCGCTGCTCGACGGCTCGCTCGGCGAGCTCGCGGGCCTCGGGGCGGAGGTCGTCGAGGTCACCGTGCCCCACCACGAGCACGTCGCCCACCTCCAGCACGTGGTCCAGACCTCGGAGGCCGCGACCCTGCACGCGGACTGGCTCGCGGACCGGGGGGCCGACTACGGCCCGCAGGTGCGGGCGCGGATCCAGCCCGGCCTCGCCACCCCCGCCGCCTGGTACCTGCGGGCGCTCCAGCTCCGGCCGCGCATCGTCGCCGACTTCGTGGAGCAGGTGTTCGGCGCGTGCGACGTCCTCCACCTGCCGGTGTTCCCGATGCCGGTCCCGACCATCAAGGAGACCGACGTCGGGGCGTCGCGCGAATTCACCCGGATCATCGCCGGCATCGTGCGCTGTACCCTCCCCATCAGCTTCCTCACCTGCCCCTCCATCGTGATGCCGGCGGGCTTCACCGGCAACGGGCTGCCGTGCTCGTTCCAGCTCGCGGGAAGGCCCTTCGACGAGGCGGCCCTGTTCCGGGCCGCGGCCGCCTACGAGGCCGCGACCGGCTTCCCGGCCCGCGCCCCGGACCTCTGATCCGGCGCGCTCCGGCATGTTCCCGCGTGTTCCCGAATGCTCCCGCTTGCCCCGCGGACGATCCTGCGCCCCGGACGGGCGCTTCCCTTCCACCATCATTTCCACCAACAGGAGAAGAACCATGCCACGAAAGAGAAGGCTTCCGTTCCGAGACATGCTGATCGGGGCGGCCGCGGTCGCCCTCGTCACCAGTCTCGCCGCCGCGCCGACCGCCCGCGCCGGAGGGACCCTGCGGGTCGGGATGACCGCGGCGGACATCCCCCTCTCCTGGGGCCAGCCCGACCAGGGGTTCGAGGGGTTCCGGTTCATGGGCCTCATGCTCTACGACGCCCTCATCAACTGGGACATGAGCTCCGCCGAGCAGGCGTCCGGCCTCATCCCGGGGCTCGCCGAGAGCTGGGAGGTCGACGAGGCGGACAAGACCAAATGGACCTTCCGCCTCCGCAAGGGCGTGAAGTTCCACGACGGGTCGGACTTCGACGCCGACGCGGTGCTCTGGAACTTCGACCGGCTGTTCGACAAGGACTCCCCGCAGTACAGCGCGCGGATGGCGTCCCTGGTGAACTTCCGCATCCCGTCCCTCGCCTACGACCCGGCGACCAACGCGAAGGGCTGGAAGAAGATCGACTCCCACACCGTCGAGTTCACCACCAAGTCCCCGGACAGCTTCTTCCCGTACCAGGTCTGCTACATCCTGATGTCGAGCCCGGCCCGGTTCGACGAGGCGGGCGGTGACTGGAACAAGTTCGCGGAGAAGCCCTCCGGCACCGGCCCGTGGCAGCTCGTCCAGCTCGTCCCCCGGGAGCGCGCCGAGTTCACGCCCTTCGCGGAGCACTGGGACCCGTCGCGCCAGCCGAAGCTCGACAAGGTGATCACCATCCCGCTCCCGGACCCGAACGCCCGCACCGCCGCCCTCCTCGCGGGGCAGGTGGACTGGATCGAGGCCCCGGCCCCGGACGCGATCCCGCGGCTCGTCGAGCGCGGGATGGTCATCTCGTCGAACCTCTATCCGCACGTCTGGTCCTGGCACCTGAGCCGGGTCGAAGGCTCGCCCTGGAACGACGTGCGGGTGCGCAAGGCGGCGAACCTCGCGATCGACCGTGACGGCATCGTCGCCCTGCTCGGCGGCTACGCCATCCAGGCAAAGGGGCACGTCTCGCCCGGGGACCCGTGGTTCGGTACCCCGAGCTTCGCGCTCGAGTACGACCCGGAGGCCGCGAAGGCCCTGCTCGCGGAGGCGGGCTTCGGGCCGGACAACCCGATCCGCACCAAGATGCTGATCTCGGCGAGCGGGTCCGGGCAGATGCTGCCCCTCCCCATGAACGAGTACATGCAGCAGAACCTGAAGGAGGTCGGGATCGAGGTCGAGTTCGAGGTCATGGAGTGGCAGAGCCTGCTCGACCGCTGGCGGGCGGGGGCCAAGGCCGAGCAGTCGCTCGGGGCGCACGGCATCAACGTGAGCTACACGACCCAGGACCCGTACAGCAGCTTCACCCGGTTCCTGCGCTGCGACCTCCACGCGCCGGCCGGCGTGAACTGGGGCTACCACTGCGACGAGGAGATGGACGAGCTTCTCAAGAACGCCTCGCTCGCGTTCACCCCGGAGGAACGCAACGGCTGGCTCGCGAAGGTGCATACCCGGGAGGTGGACAGCGCGCTCTTCCTCTGGGTGGTGCACGACGTCGCCCCGCGGGCGATGACGAAGGAAGTCAAGGGCTTCGTCCAGGCCCGCAACTGGTTCCAGTCCCTCACCCCGGTCTACATGGATTAGGCCGGAGGGAGCCGGACGGACCGGCGGGAACGAACGGCCCGCCCGGGCTCGCCGGGCGGGCCTTTGCCGAGGGGCGCGGGCGGCGCTACGCGGGCCGCGGAGCACGGCCCGCGCCCCCTCCCCTCCCGTCTCCTCCTCTCCGTTCCGTTTCCTTTCCCGCCCCCCGCCGCCGCATGTTCGACTACCTGATCCGCCGGGTCCTCTACGTCATCCCGATCGGGCTCGGGGTGACGGTCCTCGTCTTCGCCCTGGTGCACATGTCCCCCGGCGACCCGCTGAGCGCGGTGGTGCCGCCGGACGCGCCGGAAGAGATGGTGCAGGACCTCCGGAAGGCCTACGGGTTCGACCGCCCGCTTCCCGTCCAGTACGTGACCTGGCTCGGACGGGTGCTGACCGGCGACCTCGGGGTCTCCGTCGCCCGCGGCCGCGAGGTCGCGGCCGAGCTTCGGATCGCGGTGCCCAACACCTTCCTGCTGGCCGTCGGGGGGACCCTCCTCGGGTTCACCCTGGGGGCCCTCTTCGGCGGGATCGCCGGCTACTTCCAGGGGAGCTGGATCGACAAGGCGGCGACCTCCTTCGCGATCACCGGGGTCAGCGTCCCCCACTACTGGCTGGGCCTCGTCCTCGTCATCATCTTCTCGGTGGAGCTGAACGTGCTCCCGTCCTTCGGCATGGGGCCGGGCGGCTCGACCGCCTGGGAGTGGGACGCGGAGCACCTGCGCCACCTGGTGCTGCCGGTGGTCACCCTCGCGGTCATCCCGATGGGCCTCATCACCCGGACGGTGCGGGCCACGGTGGCGGAGATCCTGAACCAGGAGTTCGTCCAGGCCCTTCACGCCAAGGGCCTGCTCCACCGCCAGGTCCTCCGGCACGTCGTCCGCAACGCCGCCCCGACGACCCTCGCGGTCATGGGCTTGCAGCTCGGCTACCTGCTCGGCGGCTCCATCCTGGTGGAGACCGTGTTCCAGTGGCCGGGCACGGGCTCGCTCCTCAACAGCGCGATCTTCGAACGCGACCTGCCCCTTCTCCAGGGGACGATCCTCGTGCTCGCGATGTTCTTCGTGCTGCTGAACCTCCTCGTCGACGTCATGCAGTCGTCGATCGACCCCCGGATGTCGCGCCAGTGACGACCGGGCCGGCGCTCGACGGGAAGCAGCAGGCGGCCGTCGACGCGGCGCAGGTCGCGGTGCGGTCGCGCGGCTACTGGGCCACGGTGGCCCTCCGGGTCCGCGAGGACAAGGTCACGGTCGTGTGCGGCGTCGTCCTGCTGCTCATCCTCCTCTCCGCCGCGTTCGCGGACCTCATCGCGCTCGCCGACCCCTACAAGGCGAGCATGATCAAGCGCCTGAAGCCCATCGGGACCCCCGGCTACCCGCTCGGGGCGGACGAGATGGGCCGCGACATGCTGACCCGGCTCATCTACGGCGGGCGGCTGTCGCTCTTCATGGGCATCAGCCCCATCGTCTTCGCCCTCGCCATCGGAGGGAGCCTCGGCCTCGTCGCGGGCTTCCTCGGGGGGCGGGTGAACATGCTGATCATGCGGGTGATGGACGTCTTCTACGCCTTCCCGTCCGTGCTGCTCGCGGTCGCGATCTCGGGCGCGCTCGGGGCCGGGATCGGCAACGCCATCGTCTCCCTCACCCTGGTCTTCATCCCGCCGATCACCCGCGTGACGGAGAGCGTCACCACCGGGGTCCGCTCCCTCGACTACGTGGAGGCGGCGCGGGCGAGCGGCGCCGGGAGCCTGAAGATCATCCGGGTCCACGTCCTGAGCAACGTGCTGGGGCCGGTGTTCATCTATTCGACCAGCCTCATCAGCGTGAGCATCATCCTCGCGTCCGGGCTCAGCTTCCTCGGCCTCGGCACCGAGCCCCCCGAACCCGAGTGGGGGCTCATGCTGAACACCCTGCGGCAGTCGATCTACGTCAACCCGTGGGTGGCGGCGCTCCCCGGGGCGATGATCTTCCTCACCTCCCTCACCTTCAACCTGCTGAGCGACGGGCTGCGGAGCGCGATGGACGTGCGGCTGTGAGCGCCGCCGCGCCGGGGGGAGGAGCGCGGGGCGAAGGAGCCGGGAGCGCCGCCGCGCCGAACGGCGGCGGGCCGAACGGCGCCGAGCCGGGCCGCGCGCCGCCGCCCCTGCCGCCCCCGCTGCTCGACGTCCGGGGCCTGCGCAAGCACTTCCCGGTGCGGGGCGGCGTCCTCAACCGCACGGTGGCGCGGGTCAAGGCGGTCGACGACGTCGACCTCGCCGTCCGGCCCGGCGAGGTGCTCGGGATCGTGGGCGAGTCCGGCTGCGGCAAGTCGACGACCGCGCGCCTGCTCATGCATCTCATCCGGGCCGACGCGGGGAGCGTCGCGTTCGACGGGGCCCTCGTGCGGGCCGACGACGCGGCGGGGCTGCGCGCGCTGCGCCGGCAGATGCAGATGGTGTTCCAGGACTCGTACTCCTCGCTCAACCCGCGCCTGCCGATCGAGGAGACCATCATGTTCGGCCCGAAGGTGCACGGGGTGTCGGCGGAGGCCGCCCGCGAGCGCGCCCGCGAGCTGTTCACCCTGGTCGGGCTCGACCCCGCGCAGTTCATCCGGCGCTATCCGCACGAGCTTTCCGGCGGCCAGCGCCAGCGGGTGAACATCGCCCGCGCGCTCGCCCTCGAGCCGCGGCTGCTCATCCTCGACGAGGCGGTGTCCGCCCTCGACAAGTCCGTGGAAGCGCAGGTGCTGAACCTCCTGCTCGACCTCCGGCGCGAGCTGGGGCTCACCTACATCTTCATCTCCCACGACCTCAACGTCGTCCAGTACATGAGCGACCGGGTGCTCGTGATGTACTTGGGGAAGGTGGTGGAGATCGGATCGACGGACGACATCTACGAGCGGATGCAGCATCCCTACACCGAAGCGCTCCTCTCCGCCATGCCGTCCATGGACCCCGACCGGCGGACGGATCGCCCGCCGCTCACCGGGGACCCGCCGAACCCGATCAACCCGCCGCCGGGCTGCCGCTTCCATACCCGGTGCCGCTTCGCCGACGACGTCTGCCGGCGCGCCGAGCCGCCGCTCGCCCTCGTGCCGGATGCGAGTGCGGGCGGCGAGGATGGCGGGGGCCGCGGGGACGGCGGGCGGCGAGACGGAGACGGCGGGGAAGGAAACGGGCCAGCCGCCGCGCGTGGGCCAGCCGCCGGGGCGCCGGGCGCGGACGGCGAAGCCGGGGCGGAAGGCCGGGACCGCGGGGGCGGCGCCGAAGGAAGAGGCCATCTCGTCGCGTGCCACATGCGGGCGGCGGGCTCCGGGCACGGCCTGGCCCCGGCCCCGAGCGGGCGATGAGCGCCCCCGGCCCCGGCGCCAACCCCGCGTCCGGCCGCGCCGCCTCCGGCCTCGCCGCAGCCGCCGCCCGGCGCCCGCTCGTCCGGGCCGAGGACGTGACGGTCCGGTTCGAGAGCCGCGACGCGACGGTGCAGGCGGTGAACTCGGTCTCGTTCACCCTCGACCCCGGCGAGGTGCTGTGCATCCTCGGCGAGTCGGGCTCCGGCAAGAGCGTCACCCTCCGGGCCCTGATGCGCCTCCTCCCGCCCCGCCGGTCCCGCCTCGCGGGACGCATCGAGATCGGGGGGCGCGACGTGCTCGCGATGAGCGAGCGGGACCTCGCCGACCTCCGCGGGACGGAGGTGGGGATGATCTTCCAGGAGCCGATGGTCGCGTTCGACCCGGTGTATACGGTGGGGCGGCAGATCACCGAAACGATCGTCCGCCATGAAGGGGTGGGCCGGCCGGAAGCGACCCGCCGCGCGCTCGACCTGCTCGAACGGGTGCGGATCCCGTCCCCGGCGCGCCGCCTCCGCGCCTACCCGCACGAGCTCTCCGGGGGGATGCGCCAGCGGGCGATGATCGCCCTCGCGCTCTCGTGCCGCCCGAGCCTGCTGCTCGCCGACGAGCCGACGACCGCGCTCGACGCGACCGTGCAGATCCAGATCCTGCTGCTCCTGCGGGAGCTTCAGCGGGAGCTGGGGATGGCGGTCATCTTCGTGACCCACGACGTGGGGGTCGCGGTCGAGATCGCGGACCGGATCGCGGTCATGTACGGCGGCCGGTTCGTGGAGACCGGGCCGGTGCGGAGGATCATGCGCGACCCGCGCCACCCCTATACCCAGGGGCTCCTGACCTCGACCGTGCACGGCTCGCTGCGCGGCGCCCGGCTGGAGGCGATCCCCGGCTCGCCCCCCGACATGACCCGCCTTCCCGCCGGGTGCGCGTTCGCGCCGCGCTGCCGGCACGCCGAGCCGCGCTGCGAGTCCCCGCCGCCCGCGGTCGAGCTCTCGCCGCGCCACATGGTCCGCTGCGTCCGGGCCGCGTAGCCGCCGGCTGGGCCGCGCCGCACCGGCGGGGCGGGGGTTCCCGCCCCCGGCGCGGCCTCCCCGACCCACGAATTTCCCCGAGACAGGTGCGCTTTTCGTCGAGCACGTCAGGGCCGGGTGCGCCTTCGGCGGCGCGGACACCGCAGCCGCTTGCGCGGGCGGCCCGATGGGTTTGGAATGCGCGCGGGCGGTAGCGTCGAACCAGAGGGCGGAGCGGATGCGGATCGCGGTCATCGGAGCGGGGGCGATGGGCGGCGCCTACGGCGGGCTGCTCGCCGTCGCCGGCGAGGACGTGGGCCTGATCGACACGAGGAGCGACCACGTGGAAGCGATCCGGAGCGGCGGGCTCCGGGTCTCCGGCGTCTTCGGGGAGCACGTCGTGCGGGTACCGGCCGCCGAATCGCCGGAAGGGCTCGAGCCGGCGGGCGGCGGCTGGGCCGACCTCGCCATCGTCTTCACCGACAGCAACGCGACCCGCGAGGCGGCGCGGGCGGCGGGCCGCCTTCTCGCCCCGGAAGGCTGTGCGGTTACCTTCCAGAACGGGATCGGGAACGTCGAGACGCTGCGCGAGGAGCTGGGGGCAGCGCGGGTGCTCGGCGGCTCCAGCATGTGCAGCGCCCTCGTCGAGGCCCCCGGCCACGTGGTGATGACCCACCGCGGCCCGACCTCGATCGGCGAGCTGGACGGCCGGCGCACCGACCGCCTCCGGCGGGCGGCGGAGGCGGTCGAGCGAGCCGGGTTCGAGGTCCACGTCGAGGACGACGTGAACACGAGGATCTGGACCAAGTTCATCATCAACAGCGCCGTCAACGCGCTCTGCGCCACCACGGGCCTCCGCCTCGGCGAGGTCGCGCGCCTCCCGGAGATGGACGCGCTCCAGGACCGGGTGCTGGACGAGGCGTTCGCCCTGGTGCGGGCAAAGGGCCTCCCGATCCCGGAGGCGGACGTGCGGGCGGGGATCAAGCGGAGCTGCCGGCTCAAATTCAGCCGCCCCTCGATGCTCCAGCACGTCGAGTCCGCCCGGCGCACCGAGATCGACGCCATCAACGGGGCGCTGGTGCGCGAATCGCACCGGCTCGGCCTCGCGGCGCCCTACAACGAGGCCCTCACCGCGCTCCTCAAGGGCCGCGAGCAGGACGCCATCCGCCGCCGGGAGAACCCGGACCCCGACTACGACGCAAGGGAAGCCGAGGCGGAGGCGGAAGAGGCGAGACGGGCCGGCGCCTGACGCATGAGCGGGGCTCGCGCTCCACTCCGCTCCGGCTTTCCAAACGACCCTGCTTGCCCCTCACGATACAGGCGCGTAGATTTCAGGGTAGCGATACGTCTCATGGAAACGGGCATGGACAACCGAGCCGTCGTCGTCACCGCCGCGGGCATCATCGTCGCGGTTCAGGTCGGACTCTTCGCGTGGCTGAAATCCGACATCGCCGCCCTGAATGGGCGCATGGATCGGGTGGAGCGTGAGGTGGCCTTCGTTCGCGGCCAACTCTCGCTCGCCCTGCCCGCGCTCGCGGCGAGCTCGGCGGCCTCCGCAACCGCTCAGACGACGAAACCGTAACGGGACTCACGGCAGAGGCCGTGCTTTCGATCGGCCACCCGTCGCGCCGAATCCCTTCCGGCCCATCGTCGTCATGCGGGAGGCAGGCAGGAGCGCCCGATCGGATCCACAGGGATCGCCGGGGCCGTTCGTCTTCATGGACAGAGACTCCAAACGTCGTGCTGCCGCGAGCAATCCCGACGATGGAGCCGGGCGGCCCTCTTTCACGACTTTTCCGAGTCAGTCCGGGCGCAGCATCTCGAACACGGTCTCGACCGAGGTGTAGTCCATGTAGCCGAGGCGGGCGATCGGCCGGTAGGCGGCCATGTCCACCATCCCGTCGCGGATGATCCGATCGTCGATGTGGACGCCCACGACCTGACCGATCACGAGGTTGTTCTCGACCTTGGGATGGTCGCTCGGGAGCCGGAGGCGGGTGAGGAAGCGGCACTCGAGGCTCACCGGCGCTTCCTGGATGCGCGGCGCCCTGACGTGCACCGAAGGGGCCGGGGTCAGCCCCGCGAGCGCGAACTCGTCGACCGCCGGGTCGACGTGGGCGGAGGTCTCGTTCATCGCTTCCCGGAGGTCGTATCCCGCGAGGTTGACGACGAACTCGTTGGTCTGCTCGACGTTGCGCAGGGTGTCCTTGCCTTCGCCGTTCGGGCGCGGGTTGTTGGGCGCGAACACGATGGTCGGCGGACGGTCCGCGCAGGCGTTGAAGTAGCTGAACGGGGCGAGGTTCGGGACCCCGTCCACGTCCACGCTGCTCACCCACGCGATGGGGCGGGGCGCGACGAGGGCCTTGAAGGGGTTGTGCCGGAGCCCGTGCTTGCGTCGGTCGTCGAAGAACATCGCTCGCCTCGTCCGGTCGTCGGAAGGCGGGGCACTATCGGGGCTCGGGGGGCGGCGGTCAACCGGGCCGGCCGGGCCTTCCGGGCGGGCGGGTTCAGGCGTCGAGGAGGTCAGCGACCCGCTCGGGCGGGCGCGCCATGACCGCCCGGGCGCCTCGCCGCACCACCGGGCGCTGCATCAGGATCGGGTGCGCCGCGACCGCCGCGATCAGCTCGTCCTCCGTCGTGGCGGGGTCGGCGAGACCGAGCTCGCGGTACGGGGCCTCGCCGCGGCGGACGAGGTCGCGCGCGGGAACGTCGAGCAGGTCGAGGAGCTCCCGCAGCGCCCCCGCGTCGAGCGGCGTCTTCAGGTACTCGACGACCTCCGGCGCCTCCCCCCGTTCGCGGATGAGGGCGAGCGCCGCCCGCGACTTGCTGCACCGGGGGTTGTGGTAGACGACGATCGGGTCGGACATGGCGACGTCTCCGGTGGCGGGCGCCAAGGCGCGGGCGGGCAGGGACATGGTAACGGGCAGCTCTCCCCGAGAGGACCGCGCCGAAGACCGCACGCGATCGCTGCCGCGCCGCCCGGCCCGGCGGAAGCCGGCCGAGGCGGTCAGAAGCGGCGCGGCGCGAGGCCCGACCGGAACCAGTGGACTAAGCTCACGAAGTCGTAGACCGGAAGGCCGACCGCCTCCGCCACGTCGGCCGAGTAGGGGCACATGTTCGTGCATTCGAGGACGATGGCCCCGACCTCGGGATGGCGGTCGACGAGCCCCCGCGCCCCGTCCACCACGTCCTGCCGCGCCCGCTCGACGTCGAGGGCGGGCTCGTCGTCCAGGATGACGCGGGTGAGCTCCCGGCCCTCGTCGGTGCCCGCGATCGGCGCGTCGAGGGGAGCGCCCGCGAGGGCGAGGTGCTCCTCGGTGAGGGAAGACCGCGAAACGGTGAGGATGCCGGCCCGTTTCCCGGGCGGGAGCAGGGCTTCGACGGTCGCCGCCTGCATGAGCGACGAGGCCGCGACCGGCGCCCCGCAGGCGCGCGCCAGCTCCGCCTGGTGGAGGGCGAGGAAGCCGCAGCTCGTGGTGAGGCCGTCCGCGCCGATGCGGACGAGCTCCTTCCCCGCCTCCACGAAGGCGTCGAGGAGGCCGGCCGCCCCCCGCCGGACCACCCGGTCCGGGGACGCGCCGGGCACCACCCGGTAGAGCACCGGGAACGGCCAGGTGTCCGCGTTCCCGACGTCGCCCGGAATGCGGGGGAACCGGGTCTCCAGCATCAGGATGCCGATGCTCGCCCCGTAGACCGACTTGCCGCCCCGCTGCGCCCGGCTCATGGCCTGTTCTCCTCCCCCGTCCGCGATTGCGATTCTTCCCGGCCCGCCGCCTCCAAGCCCGCTGCCTCCAGGTCGTCGAGCGCGCGCTTTGCGGCCCGGAACGCCTCGAGCCCCGCCGGCATCCCGCAGTAGAGCGCGGCCTGGAGCAGCACCTCCCCGATCTCCTCCCGGCTCGCGCCGTTTCGCACCGCCCCCGCGACGTGCGCCCCGAGCTCGTCGAGCTTCCCCTGCGCGGCGAGGTACGCGATGCTGAGGAAGCTCCGGGTCTTGCGAGGGAGGCCGGGGCGGGACCAGACCTCGCCCCAACCGAACTCCACCGCGAGCTGCTGGATCGGAAGCAGGAACGGGTCCTCCTCCGCGCGGGCGAGCGAACGCTCGACGTGCTCGCGCCCGAGCACCGACTCGCGGAGCGCGAGCCCGCGCTCGAAACGGTCGTTCCTGTCGAATCGCGAATCCGCCACGTCTCTCCTCCTCCCTACTCGCGCCCTGGCGCCGGGCCACGCCATCGCCGCGCCGCCGCGCCCGCCCGCGCCTTCTGCCCGCGCCGGGGTCGGCCCGAGCAACCTCGAACCGGCGGAAGCCCGCCGGACTCACGGCCACGATGTCCGCACCATCCGCAATCGCCGCGGCGGCGCCGACCATGCAGCCATCATCGTACCGCCATCGTACCCCGGCCCCGTCCCGAACCGTGGAACGGTCTTGCCGCAGCCCGGCCGATGGCGCAACATCCTCGCCGTTCCCGCTCCGGACCCGGCCCGCCTCCTGCCTGCATGGACCTCGACTACCGGCCCGACGCCCCGCGCGCCCTCGACGGCGTGCGCGTGCTCGACATCTCCCGCCTGGTGGCGGGCAATGCGATCTCCCACGTGCTCGCCGACCATGGCGCCGAGGTCGTCAAGGTCGAGGCCCCCGGCCGCGGCGACGCGCTCCGGGAATGGACCTCCGGCGGGGTCGCCTGCTCCTGGAAGGTCTACGCCCGCAACAAGAAGAGCATCTCGCTGAACCTGCGAAGCGAGGCCGGGCGGGCGATCCTGCTCGACCTCGTGCCGACCGCCCGGGTCCTGGTCGAGAACTTCCGGGCCGGCGCCCTGGAGCGCATGGGGCTCGGCCCCGAGACCCTGCTCGACCGCAACCCCGGGCTGATCGTCGTCCGGGTGAGCGGCTACGGCCAGACCGGCCCCTACGCCGGCAAGCCCGGATTCGGCACGCTCGTCGAGGCGATGTCGGGCTTCGCTTACAAGAACGGCTTTCCCGACCGGCCGCCGGCCCTCCCGCCGCTCGCGCTCGCCGACATGGTGGCGGGGCTCTACGGCGCCTTCGGGGTCATGGTGGCGCTCCGGGAGATCGAACGGAAGGGCGGCGGCGGCCAGGTGATCGACCTCTCGCTGCTGGAGCCGCTCGTCTCGATCCTCGGCCCCGACCCGGCGATCCACCGCGCGACCGGCGAGGCCCCAGGCCGGGTCGGCAACGCCTCCAACACCACCTCGCCGCGCAACGCCTACCGGACCCGGGATGGCGAGTGGATCGCGATGAGCGGCTCCATGCAGTCGATGGCGATGCGCATCTTCCGCGCCATCGGCCGCCCCGACATGTGCGACGACCCGCGCTACGACACCCCGCCGGCGCGTTCCGCCCACCGCGAGGAGGTCGACGCGATCGTCGGCGGCTTCATCGCCGAGCGCACCCTCGCCGAAGCGATGGAGGTGTTCGACCGGGAGGGGGTGACGGCGGGGCCGATCTATTCCGCCGCGCAGCTGAAGGAGGACCCCCATGCGCGCGAACGCGGGGTGCTCGTCGACCTTCCCGACGACGAGCTCGGCCGTCTGCCGATGCACAACGTCGTCCCGCGCCTGTCGGAGACGCCGGGGGCGATCCGCACCCCCGCGCCCGCGCTCGGCGCCCACAACGACGAGATCCTCGGAGGCCCTGGCCTCGGCCTCGACCTCGCCCGGCTCCGGGAGGAAGGAGTGATATGAAGGACGTGAAGAGTGAGGAGAGTGGTATGAGCCTTCCCGTGTGGCGGTCGCTGCTGTTCGTTCCGGCGACGGCCGAGAGGTTCATCGCCAAGGGTCCGTCCGTCGGCGCGGACGGGCTGATCCTCGACCTCGAGGACTCGGTCGCGGCCAGCGCCAAGGACGCCGCCCGCGCGGCGGCGCCCGACGTCGTGCGCGGCTTCGCGGCGCGCGGCGTCGATACCCTCGTGCGCATCAACCGGCCCTGGAGGCTGGCGGTGCGCGACCTCGAGGCGGTCGTGATCCCGGAGCTCTCCGCCCTGCTGTGCCCGATGGTGGACAGCGCCGAGCACGTCGCGGCGCTCAGCGAAACGGTCGCGGAGCTGGAGGCCGAGCGCGGCCTCCCGGCCGGCCGGATCCGGTTCTGCCTCGCGGTCGAGACGGCGAAGGGCTACCTGAACCTCCGCGGCATCGCCCGCGCGGATCCGCGCAACGTCGCGCTCTCCCTCGGGTCCGAGGACTTCGGGCTGTCCATGGGCATGGTCGCCGACGAGGAGACGCTCTACGGCCCGAAGCAGCAGGTGGTGGCGTGCGCGGCCGAAGCCGGCCTCCTGCCGATGGGCTTCGTCGGCTCGATCGCGGAGTTCCGCGACGTCGAAGCGTTCCGCCGCATCGTGCGGCGCTCGAAGAAGATGGGCTTGCGGGGAGCGACCTGCATCCACCCGAACCAGGTGCGGGTCTGCAACGAGGAATTCGGGCCGTCCGAGGCGGAGGTCGAGGAGGCGGGACGCATCGTCGCGGCCTACGACGAGGCGCTGGCCCGAGGCGAGGGCGCGATCACCGTGGACGGCAGGATGGTCGACGTGCCGGTCGCCGAACGCGCGCGGGCCGTGCTGCGGGTCGCCGGCGCGCTGGCGGAGGCGGCGGGCATGGGGCAAGATCGGCCCGACCGCGGCGCGGCCGCGGCGGATCGGGAGCGCCAGTGAGCATGGGGAGCACGAGCTTCATCGTCGTCGCCAAGCGCGACTGCCCGACCTGCGAGCTCGTCCAGCCCGTGCTGCGGGAGATCGCGGCGAGCGGGGCGGGGCTCACCGTCTACACCCAGGACGACCCGGCGTTCCCGGAAGGCATCGACGCCGTGGACGACCGCACGCTCGAACATTCCTGGCGGCTCGCCGTCGAGACCGTCCCGACCCTCATCCGCCTCGAGGGCGGCGCGGAGTCCGAGCGCACGGTCGGATGGGACCGAGGCGAGTGGGGCCGGGTGACCGGCCTCGGCCCGCTCGGCGCGGGCCTCGGCCTCCCGGACTTCCAGCCGGGCTGCGGCTCGAAGAGCGTCGACCCCGGGATGCCGGAGGTCCTCGAGGCCGCGTTCGGCTCGCCGTCCTTCGCGGCGCGCGCCTTCGACGTGGCGGCCCCCGAGGACGAGCACGAGTTCTGCTTCTCGCGGGGCTGGAGCGACGGGCTGCCGGTGGTCCCCCCGACCCCGGTGCGGGTGCTCCGCATGCTCGGGGGCACGACCCGCGACCCGCGGGAGGTCATCGGCCCGATCCCGCCCGACAACGCCCCCTGCACCGTCGAGAAGGTCGCGATCAACGCGGTTCTCGCCGGCTGCCGGCCCGAGTACCTGCCGGTCGTCCTCGCGGTGGTCGAAGCCGCCCTCGAGCCCGAGTTCGCGAT
Organism: Gammaproteobacteria bacterium; assembly: GCA_965243335.1. GTDB lineage: Bacteria > Pseudomonadota > Gammaproteobacteria > HK1 > HK1 > JAJDXW01. The sequence continues at coordinate 4,837,528 of OZ251545.1, read as the reverse complement.
GCACGGGCTCCTGTGCACCACGTACTTCTCGAGCCCGATGGTGGTGGTGAACGGGCCGGTCGCGCGCCGCATCGGCATGAACTCGGGGGTGAACGCGCTCGGCCAGGGCAACCGCGCGAACGCGAGCATCGGGCGCGCCCTCCAGCTCGTCATCCGCAACGTCGGGGGCGGGGCGCCGGGGGGGATCGACCGGGCGACCCTCGGCTGGCCCGGCAAGTACACCCTGTGCTTCGCCGAGGACGAATCCGACCCCGGCTGGCAGCCGCTCAGCGTCGAGCGCGGGGTCGCTCCCGGCGCGTCCGCGGTCACCCTGTTCGGCGGCGGGGGCCTGAGCCCGAACATGGACGAGGGGTCGCGCTCGCCGGAATCCCTCGCCCGCTCCCTCGCGATGACCCTCAACTCGGTCGGGCATCCGAAGCTCGTGAAGAGCTTCGACGCGTTCCTCGTCCTCTCGCCCGAGCACTGGGCCATCTTCAGGGAGGGCGGCTGGGACAAGGCCCGGATCAAGGCCGAGCTCGCGGCCGCGACGGCCCGCCCGGGGGCGGAGCTCGTGCGCGGGGCGAACGGGGTCGACGCCGGGGTCCGGCCCGAGCTCGTCGAGGACTCGATGACCAAGTTCCGCGAGGGCGGGCTGAACGTCGTCCGGGCCGGCGGCGAGGCCGGGCTCATGAGCGCCGTCATCGGGGGATGGGCGGCGAGCGGCGCGCGCGGAACCATCCCCGTCACGAAGGAGGTAGGAACATGATGCACGAAGGAACCCGGCTTCTCGACCCGACCGCGGAGACCTCGCCGGTCCGGCGCGAACGGCGGCCCCCGCCGCCTTCGCTCGACGGCCTCACCCTGGGGCTGCTCGACATCGGCAAGGCCCGCGGCAGCACCTTCCTCGACCGGGTCGAATCGCACTTCGCCGAGCGGGGAATCACCGTGAAGCGCTATGCGAAGCCCACCAACACCCGCACTGCGCCGGTCGACCTCGCGCAGACCATCGCCGAGGAGGTCGACGTCGTCGTCGATGCCCTGTCCGACTGAGGCTCGTGCACATCGTGCAGTTTGCATGACATGCTCGACCTCGACGAACGGGGCGTCCCCGGCGTCATGATCGCGACCACCGCCTTCCGGGAGGCGGCCGCCGCGCAATCGAAGTCCCTCGGCTACGAGCCCGCGATCGTCTGGGTCCCCCATCCGATCCAGAACCGCACCGACGAGGAGATCCGGGCCATCGCCGACCAGGCGATGGGGGAGATCGTCGGGAAGCTGACCCCCGCGGGCGCGTAGCGGGGCGGGCCGGGAGGAGGGCCGTGACCGCGCGCGTGCCGATGAGCGTGGTCGGGGGGTTCCTCGGGGTGGGCAAGACCACCCTGCTCAACCGGGTCCTCGGCGGGCGCCACGGGGTGCGCTACGCGGTGCTCGTCAACGATTTCGGCGAGCTGGACGTGGACGGCGCCCTCGTCGCCGCCCACGGCGGGGACACGATCGCGTTCGCGAACGGCTGTGTCTGCTGCACGATGGGGGGCGACCTCGTCGGGGCCGTCGACCGCCTGCTGGACGGGAACCGCCCCCCGGACCAGCTCCTGGTGGAGGCGAGCGGGGTCGCGGACCCGTCCGCCATCGCGGAGGTTGCGGCCCTGCACCCCGGGCTCGCACGCGACCTCGTCGTGGTCATCGCCGACGCCGAGACCGTCCGCGCGCGCCATGAGGACGAGCGGCTTACGGACACCCTCGACCGACAGCTCGCCGCCGCGGACCTCGTCGTGCTGAACAAGTGCGACCGGGTCCCGGAAAGCGGGCGCCGCGCCGCCGAGTCGTGGCTTCGCGTCCATGCCCGCGCCCCGGTCCTCCGCGCGGTCGATGCGGACATACCGATGGAACTGCTGTCCGCGGGCGGGGGGGAGCCGCCCGCTCCGGCGGCGGGGCCAGAGCCGCCCGCGGGCGATTCCGAGCACGCGCACCGGTTCCGGTCCCGCGTCGCGCCATGCCCGGACCCCGTCGACCCCGACCGGCTGCGGGCGGCCCTGCGGGCGCTTGCGCCGCGGACCCTCCGGGCCAAGGGCTTCGTCCTCTCGGCGCGCACGGGCGGCGAGCCCGAGTGGCTGCTCGTCCAGGCGTGCGGGCAGGCCGTCGAGATCGAGGCGTGGCGCCCGCCCGAGGACCGGCCGCCGCCGACCCCCGGAATCGTCTTCATCGGCCTCGACGACCTTCCCGCCGCGGACGACCTCCGCGCCGCGGTACAGCGGGCCTCGGCGCCGGCGGCGCCCTGACGCACGACCCCGCCCGCCCCGCTGTCTCCGGTGGGAGACGCGCCGTCTCCAGTGGGAATGCGCCCGAGGGGCTGCGCCTCCCGAAGCACCGGCTTTCCGCCACGCGCAAGGCTTCCTGATTACGCACGAAGCTCAAGGATTGGGGGCGGCCGATGGGAAGTTTCCGCTGCGCTGTGCACGAGTTCGAACCCGCCTTCGTCCGTGTCCTCGATTTCTCCCCCGCACCCTCGCCGTGTCCCGACAATGCGCCCGCTGCCGAGGGAATCCCAAAGAGCGGGGGCCGAACCCATCCTTCGCGACCGGCCTGATCGGCGGCAGGAAACGCCGGCTGGCGGCCCCAACGGGGTTGTGGCCACGTCGATCATCCTCCGCGGCCAAAGTCGGGCGGCCGCATTGCGCCGCAGAACCCGGCCGGTGCGCGCCCGGAGCCTGTCGGCGCGAATCCCGCTGACGCGGACGCTGCTCCGGGAAGACGGCCCGGACGGCCGACATTCTCCCGGCGATGCCCGGCCTCGGCGCGACGAGTCGAGCGTGATCTTCGAAGTTGAATTCAGACAACCTGAATTCCCATAAAGTGTATTATTACCATCATGAGCAAGCAGAGCAGAATCACGGAATCCCCGCCGGCCGCCGTCGAGGATGCACTGACGCGACTCGGTCGCAACCTTCGCACCGCCCGCTTGCGCCGGAGGCTGCGGATCCAGGACGTGGCCGACCGTCTCGGGGCTTCCCGCTTCACGGTCGCCGATCTCGAGAAGGGCAAGCCCGGCGTCTCCGCTGCCGCGTACTTCGGCGCGCTGTGGGCGCTCGGTCTCCTGGAGCAGGCGAAGTACCTCGCGGACCCGGATCGAGACGAAGAAGGCAAGGTGCTGGAAAGCGCCAGGAGCCCGCGCCGAGCCTCGCCCCGCCAGCGTCTTGACAATGACTTCTGAACGGGAATGCTACGTCTTCGTCGTCCTGCCGGGAGAGACGGAGTTCGTGACCGCCGGCCGCTTCCGCGTCTCCCGGACGCGCGACGGCTCCTCGCGCGGCGAGTTCGTCTACGGCCGCGGCTATCTCGATCGTCCCGACGCGGTGGAGCTCGACCCCGTCGAGCTGCGGCTTGCAGCCCGCGGGTATGAAACGGGCCGCATGAACGGATTCTTCGGGGCCATCCGGGATTCCATGCCGGACTATTGGGGGCGCCTGCTCATCGAACGGCGCTCCGGACGCGCCCGCCTGGATGAATTCGACTACCTGATGGAAGGACCGGACGACCGGGCGGGCGCGCTCGGCTTCAGCCCGGGCGTCGAGCCGCCCACTCCCCGGCGGCGCTTCAACACGACCCTCGAACTCGCACGGCTCCAGGCCGCTGCCGATGCGGTGCTCGCGGGTGAGTCCGAATCCGGCGACCCTGCCGCGCTCCGGGCACAGGAGCTTCTCGAAGGCACGTCGATGGGCGGCGCCCGCCCCAAGGCCGTGGTTCAGGACAATCAGGCGCTGTGGCTCGCCAAATTCGGACAGCGCGACGATCGCTGGAATCATCCTCGGGTGGAGCACGCGCTACTGGAACTTGCGCGAGAATGCGGCCTGAATGCCGCCGAGAGCCGGGTGGAACGCATCGGCGACCGGGGCGCCCTGCTGGTTCGCCGCTTCGACCGGGAATGGACCGACAAGGGTTACCATCGCCACCGCATGGTCAGTGCTCTCACCCTCCTGCAAGCCGACGAGGCGCCGACGGACCGCGGGCGCTGGTCATACCTCACGCTTGCCGACGAGCTTCGGCGCGCAAGCGCTGTTCCCCAGGAGGATCTGCGAGAACTGTTCGGGCGGATGTGCTTCAACGCGGCGGTCTCGAACCTCGACGATCACCCGCGCAACCACGCGCTGCTGGCCACGGGCCACGATTGGCGGCTCAGTCCGGCCTACGACCTGACGCCGATGCCGGTAATCGCGGTCGAACGGCGCGACTTGGCCATGAGCTGCGGTCCCGCGGGCCGATGGGCCAACAAGGAGAACCTGCTTGGCGCCGCCGGCCGGTTTCTGCTGGAACGCGATGAAGCCGAGGCCATCTTCGATCGCATCGCCGGGACGATCCGCGCGTCATGGCATTCGACGATGCGCCGGGCTGGCGTCAGCGAGAAGGACTGCGGGCTTGTACGGGGCGCCTTTCTTTACGACGGGCTGTTCTTCGGAATGGCGAATGGAACGTTCGATCATGGAAGTTCCCTCGAAAAGAGGAAAGACAGGATATTCAAATGACCATCTCCGGTGACAATCCCATCCGGCATCCTGAGGACGACACCCTCGGGAGAACCGCCGTAGCCGAATCTTTTGCTCGGCAGGTCCTGGCGCTCGATCGGCACATCATCTACTCGGCGCCTTCATAGGGCTTTCGCTGGACGCCGGCCCTGCTCCGCCGGGAAACGGCGGCTTGGACGGCCTTCAGCCTGCCCCGATCTCGGAGTTCGGGAAGACCCGCCCCCCGACGACCGTGCCCCACACCGGAACCTCGCGCAGGCTCGCCGGGTCCACCGCGAACGGGTCTTCCTCGAGGATCGCGAAGTCCGCCCGCTTGCCGCACTCGATCGAGCCGATCTCCGTGTCCAGCTTCAGGGTGAACGCGGCCCCGATGGTGACCGCGCGGAGCGCGTCCGCCACGCTCACCCGCTCCGCCGCCCCGAGCACGCGCCCGGACGACGTCCTCCGGTTCACCGCGCACCAGGCGGTGAACAGGGGCGCGAGGTGGGTCACCGGCGCGTCGGAGTGGATGGAGTACGCGACCCCCAGCCGCTGCGCGCTCCCCGCCGCGTCCATGCGCTCCGCCCGCTCCGGCCCCATCGTGAGCGCGTAGTGCTGGTCGCCCCAGTAGTAGAGGTGGTTGGCGAAGAGGTTGACGCAGATCCCGAGACGGGCCATGCGGCGGAAGTGGGCGTCGTGGGCCATCTGGCAGTGCTGCAGGGTGAAGCGGGCGTCCGGGTCGGGGGCGGCCTTCAGCGCCCGCTCGATGGCGTCGATCGCGGCTTCCGTCGCCTGGTCCCCGTTGGTGTGGATGTGTACCTGGAGCCCCGCCCGGTGGTAGACCCCGAGCAGGTTCGGCAGCTCGTCGGGGTCGATGTACCAGAGGCCGTTCCCGGCCCCGTTGTAGTAGCCGGGCCGCTTGAGCCGGGCGGTGAACCCCTGGATCGAGCCGTCGAGCACGAGCTTGATCAGCCCGTACCGCAGCCGCTCGTTGCTTCTCGGGATCAGCGACCTCACCCACTCCACCCCCTCCTGCGCGGGCCGCGAGTTGCCGATGAACGCGGGCACGATGCGGAGCGGGTAGCGGTCGTCGGAGGTGGCCTCGACCTGGCGCGCCACGGTCTCCTCGGGAAGCTCGTTCGCGAGGTCGGTGGCGGTCGTCACCCCGGCGAGCTGCGCCGAGCGGGCGAAACGCCGGAGGCCGCGCGGGTCGCCGAAGGAGAGGGCCTGTTCGCGCCCCACCGCGCGGTAGAGCATGGAGCGCAGCACCGGGCCCTGCAGCTCGCCGGTCGGCGCCCCGTCCGCGTCCTTCATCACCCCCATCGCGTTCGTGTCCCGGCCGATCCCGGCCCGCCGCATGACCTCGCGGTTCGCGTTGACGATGTGGCCGCTCTGGTGGAGGACCAGGACCGGCCGCGTCGTCGACACCCGGTCGAGGTCGGCGGCGACCATCCGCCGCTCCCCGAAGAAGAGGGGGTCGAGACCCCAGGCCAGCAACGGTTCGTCGGGGTCCGGGAGCCTCCGTTCCGCCTCCTGGAGCCGCCCGACCACCTCGTCGACGGACTTGAGCCCGGGGTGGACCACCCGGTCCGGGTCCGTCCGGTCATGGAAGCCGACGTAGGTCTCGTCCCAGCCGCTCCCTTCGCGGCTGTGGCAGTGGCCCTCGACCAGCCCCGGCAGGATGACCTTGTCCGCGAAGCGGTCGTCGACCTCGTGCGGCCCCCAGCCCGCGAGCTCCTCGAGGGCGCCGGCCCCGAGGATCCAGCCGTCCCGGACCGCGACGTGGCTCGCCTCCGGGCGGCGCGGGTTCATGGTGACGACCTTGCGCGCGGGATAGATGGTGAACATGGGAGGGTCCGTCCGGGTGGGGATCGTCGTCAGGAGATCGCCGCGTGCGGGGGCACGCAGTCCTCGCCGACCAGGTGGCAGGAGACGAGGTGACCCTGCCCGACCTCGCGCAACGGCGGCTTCTCGCGGCGGCATCGGTCCACCGCGAAGGGGCAGCGCGGCGCGAACCGGCAGCCGGGCGGCGGGTCGATGGGGCTCGGCGGGTCTCCTTGCAGGCGCACGCGGGCGGCCGCGCCCGCCTCACGGCGCCTCGCCGAGGGGACGGCCGAGATGAGCGCCCACGTGTACGGGTGGAGCGGCAGGGTGAACAGCGAGATGCGATCCGCCTGCTCCACGATCTCGCCGAGATACATGACCGCGACCTCGTCGCAGATGTACTGCATCACCCCGAGGTCGTGGGAGATGAACAGGTAGGTGAGCCCGAAGCTCTCCTGCAGCTCGCGCAGCAGGTTCAGGATCTGGGCCTGGATGGCCACGTCCAGGGCGGACACCGGCTCGTCGCACACGATCAGCTCGGGCCGGGTCGCGAGCGCCCGCGCGACCCCGATGCGTTGGCGCTGGCCGCCCGAGAACTGGTGCGGAAAGAGCGCCGCCTGCTCCGGGCGCAGGCCCACGCGGCGAAACAGCTCGGAGACCCGGCCCCCGCGTTCGCCGGGCTCGCCGACCCCCATGAGATCCATCGGCTCGCGCACGATCGCGCCGGCGCGCGTCCGCGGGTTGAGCGACGAGTACGGGTCCTGGAAGACGATCTGGACCTTGCGCCGCATCCGGCGCAGCGCCTCGCCCCGGAGGGTGGTCAGCTCGACCCCGTCCAGCTTGATCGAGCCCGCGGTCACGGGCGCGAGACGCATGGCGGCGAGGGCCGCGGTCGTCTTCCCCGAGCCGCTCTCGCCGACGATGCCGAAGGTGGAGCCGCGGCGCACCGTGAAGGAGATGCCGTCCACCGCGTGTACGGTCCCGCCCGGGGTCAGGACGTTCCGGCGCGGGAGCCGGAAATGGACCTTGAGGTCCCGGACCTCGAGCAGGGCGTCGGCGCTGGCGACCGGCGCAGTGGCCGGAGCCGCCGCCCCGGCGGCGCTCATGCCGCGTCCCCCTCCTCGTACAGCCAGCAGGCCACCCGATGGCGAGTACCGACCTCGCGGGCGGGCGGCGCGGCGCGGCGGCACCGATCGGTCGCGTGCGCGCAGCGCGGCGCGAAGGAGCAGCCGGCGCCGAGGTCCGTCAGCGCGGGCACGACCCCGGGGATCTCGGTCAGGGCCGCCCGCACCGGCGGCGGCGCCTCCTCCAGGTGCGGCACGCAGGCGATGAGCCCCTTCGTGTAGGGGTGCCGGGGAGCCTCGAGGATCTCCCCGGTCGGGGCTTCCTCGACGGTGCGGCCGGCGTACATCACCATCACCCGGTCCGCCATCTCCGCGATCGCGCCCATGTCGTGGCTGATGAGGATGATCGCGGCGCCCGTCCGCTCCTGCAGCTCCTTCAGGAGATCGAACACCTGCGCCTGCACGGTCACGTCGAGGGCGGTCGTCGGCTCGTCGGCGATCAGCACGCTCGGCCGGCACGCGAGCGCCATCGCGATCATCACCCGCTGGCGCATCCCGCCCGACATCTGGTGGGGGAACTCGCGCACCCGGCGCTCGGCGGCCGGGATGTGGACCGCCTTCAGCATCTCGACCGCGCGGTCGAGCGCGTCCCGGCGCCCGAGCCCGTCGTGGAGGCGCGCCGTCTCCGCGATCTGGTCCCCGATCGAATACACCGGGTTCAGGGAGGTCATCGGCTCCTGGAAGATCATGGAGACGTCCTTCCCGCGGACCTCCCGCAAGCGCTTCTCGCTCGCTTGCAGCAGGTCCTCGCCCTTGAGACGGACCGCGCCGGCCCCGATGCGTCCCGGCGGGATCGGCACCAGACGCATGATCGAGAGCGCGGTCATGCTCTTGCCGCACCCGGACTCTCCGACGATCCCGAGGGTCTCGCCCGGCTCCAGCGCGAGACCGACGCCCTCGAGCACCCGGGCGACCCCGCGGCGCGTGTCGAACTCGACCTTCAGCCCTTCGACTTCGAGCAGCGGCGGGGCCGCGTCCACGTTCAGCGCTCCCGGAGCCGGGGGTTGAAGGCGTCGTTCAGGCCGTCTCCGATCAGGCTGATGGCGAGCACGGTGAGGAAGATCGCGACCCCGGGAATGGTCACCGTCCAGGGCGCGTCCAGCAGGTAGTCGCGGTTGTCGCCGATGAGCTTCCCCCAGCTCATGACGTTGGGGTCGCTCAGCCCGAGGAAGCTCAAGGCGGCCTCGAACAGGATCGCGACCCCGACGGTGAGCGCGGAGTTGACGATGAGCGGCGGCAGGGCGTTGGGCAGGATCACGCGCCAGATGATGCGCCGGTTGCGCGAGCCGATCGAACGCGCCGCCTTGACGAACTCGAGCTCGCGGATGCGCATGAACTCGGCCCGCGCGAGGCGTGCGACCCCGGTCCAGCTCACGACCCCGATGGCGATCGCGACCGTGGGCAGGGTCGGCGAGAACAGCGCGACCAGCACCATCGCGAGCAGCAGGGGCGGGAGCACCTGGAAGAACTCGGTGATCCGCATCAGCACCTCGTCCACCCAGCCCCGGTAGTAGCCGGCGAAGGAGCCGATGGTGATGCCGATGACGATGGTGAGGGTCGCGGCCGAGGCGCCCACCACCAGGGTCGCCCGCGCGCCGTACAGGATCGCGGTCAGCATGTCGCGCCCGAGGTTGTCCGTGCCCAGCACGAAGCCGTCCTGGCCGGGCGGGGTGAACGGCATCCAGACCATCTCGAAGGGGTCCCTCGGGAAGAGCAGGGGCGCGAAGAGGGCGGAGAAGAGGATCGCGGCGAAGACCGCGAAGCCCGCGACCGCCGACCAGTTGCGCACGTACATGCGCAGGAACTCGACGAAGGGATGCTCGATCCGGTCCGGCGCGGCGCCGTTCGCGGGGGCCGCCGCAACGGGCGTGGCGCCGGGCCCCGCTCCGGCGACGGCTCCAGCCCCGGGCTTGGGTCCGGCCTTGGCCCCGGCCTCGGCCTTGGTTCCGGTTGCCCGCAGCCCGCTCATGCGTTGCGCGCGGATCGGATCCGCGGGTCCACGATCCGGTAGGCGAGGTCGGTCAGGAGGTTGACGACGACGACGATCATGGCCGAGAAGAAGAGGATCCCCATGATCGTGGGGGTGTCGCCGCGCAGGATGGACTCGAAGGCGAGGGTGCCGAGGCCGGGCCAGGTGAACACGGTCTCCACCACCACCGCGCCGGAGAAGATGTGGGAGAACTGCAACCCCGCGATCGTGATCACCGGGATGACCGCGTTGCGCAGGGCGTGCTTGCAGGTGACGGAGGTCTCGCCGAGGCCCTTGGCGCGGGCGGTGCGGATGAAGTCCGAGCCGAGGACGTCCATCATGCTGGCCCGCGCGAGACGGCTGTAGGCGGCGAGGTAGATGGAGGAGAGCGACAGCACGGGCAGGAACAGGTGGTGCAGCACGTCGAGGTACCACGTGAGGGTGCCCCTCGGGGTGGTCGGATCGACCAGGCCCGACAGCGGCATGATCTCGAGCATGGCGACGAAGAGGACGATGAGCAGGAACGCGGTCCAGAAGACGGGGGCCGAGAAGCCGACCAGGGCGAGCACGGTGACGAAATGGCTGAAGAGGCCGTTCGGCTTCCGGGAGGCGATGACCCCGAAGAGCGTGCCGATGAGGATGGCGAGGACCAGCGCCGTCACCACCAGGAGGAGGGTCGGACCGACCCGCCCGAGGATCAGCTCGGAGACCGGGAGGTTGAAGTAGTACGACGTGCCGAGGTCGCCCTGGACCACCTTGCCCACGTAGGTCGCGAGCTGGACGTGGAACGGCTGGTCGAGCCCGTAGGAGCGGCGGATGTCGGCCATGACCTCGGCGCTGGCGCCGCCGCTCTCGCCGGCCAGGGTGTCGGCGATGTCGCCGGGCACCATGGACAGCAGGATGAAGTTGAACACCACCACCGCGAGCAGCAGCCCGGCCGCGTTGAGGAGCCGCTGGGCGATGACGGTCACGAATCCGATGATGCGCCCATCCCCGGCTTGAGCCCCGGTTCGAATCCCGATTCGAGCCTCGGCCCGGACCCCGCCCCGAGCCCCGGGCGGCGGCGAGGCGGCCTCGCCCCGCCGCGCCGCGAACCCCGCCACGGCCGCGAGCCGGGGACCCGGACGGCCCGGCCCGCCGCCGGGGCGGCGGAAGCGGGCCGGGCCGCCGCCCGGTCTATTTGATGTAGACCTCGTCCCACGGCGAGCACACGCCCCAGATGGAGTTCACGGGCGGGTTGCCGACCCGCTCGTGGTTGTACACCGTGTGGTAGGGCGAGGTGTGCAGGTAGGCGATGGGCGCCTCCTCGACGACCAGCCTCTGCATCTCCTGGTACAGCGCCTTGCGCTTCTCCTGGTCCAGCTCCTTGCCGGCCTGGTCCATGACCGCGTCGACCTCGGCGTTCTGGAACTGCTGGGTGTTGTGCCACGGCACGCCCTTGCGGATGTTGGTCGACTGGTAGGTGCGGTGCACCCCGATCACCGGGTCGCCCCAGTTGAACACCGAGTCCAGGGTCATGTCGAACTCGTGGTTGGACACGGTCTTGAGCCAGCCCCGGAAGTCCGCCGACGCCTTGATGGTCACGTCGACGCCGATCTTCTTGAGCTGCGCCTTGACGTACTCCGCCTTGCGCTTCCAGGCCCCGCCGGCCGGGATGAAGTCGAGGGTCGTGCGGATGCGGACCCCGTCCCCGTCGGGCGGGTAGCCGGCCTCGTCCAGCAGCGCCTGGGCCTTGTCGAGGTCGAGCCGGTAGGGGTTCACCTCCTTCGGCCCGAACACGCTGCCGGGGTGGATCGGGCCGGTGGACCGCTGCGCGTAGCCCCCGTACAGCACGTTGACGATGAACTCCTTGTCGAGGGCGTAGGCGAACGCCTGGCGCACCCGCTTGTCGTCGAACGGCTCGTTCATGGTGTTGAAGGCGAGCCACTCCAGCGGGCCGATGGCCGAGTAGCCGTCCGGGGTCAGGGTCAGGTGCCCGTTCTTCTTCAGGCGGTTCAGGAACTCCGCGTCGGACTCGAAGGCGGTCATGTCGACGTCGCTCTTCTCCAGCGAGATCACGCGGCTCGTCGTCTCGGAGATCTTCTTGTAGACGATGCGGTCGAGGTACGGCCGGCCTTCCAGGAAGTAGTCCTCGTTCCGCTCCATGATGATGTACTCGCCGGGCTTGAACTCCTTCAGCTTGAAGGGGCCCGAGCCGACCACGTCCTGGCTGTTCTGCGGATGCTTGCGGATGTCGTCGGTGTCGCCGTAGACGTGCTTGGGGATGACCACCCCGAGCTGCGACGAGAACGCGAGCAGGATCGCCGGGTGCGGATCGCTCAGGCGGAACACCGCGGTCAGCGGGTCCGGGGTCTCGATCGATTGCACCGGCGCGTACATGGGCTTGAACGGGTGGTTCTGCTGGTAGGTCTCGATGGAGAACTTCACGTCCTCCGAGGTGATCGGGTGGCCGTCGTGGAAGCGCGCGTTGTCGCGCAGCCTGACCGTGACGGTCAGGCCGTCGTCGGAGATCTCCCAGCTCTCCGCCAAGTAGGGCTGCGGGTTCCACTGGTCGTCGAACCGGAGCAGCGCGGCGAAGAGCTGCGTCCCCGGGATGCCGGTCGGCGTGCCCGAGGCGATGGCCGGGTTGAAGTGCCCGGCGATGATCCGGTACGAGAAGGTCAGGGTGCCGCCCGGTTTGGGCTCGTCGGCCGTCGCGGTCGCGGTCGTCGCGACCGCCGCCAGCGACAGGGCGGCGGAGGTCAGGGCAGCCAGCAGCTTTCTCATGTCTCGTCCTCCTGGTGCGTGAAGCGGCCCCGGCGGCCGGTGCGGGCCGAGGCCCGGGGAGCGGGCGCGCCGGAACGGTGAAACGGCGTCTTCCGGCGCATCGTACCCGTTCCCGGCGAGCGGTGTCGAGCTACGTCCGGACCCCGCCGACGCGGCCCCGCGCCGCAGCGCCCGGGGCGTTCGCGGAGGCGCGGGGCGCAACCGCGGACGCGGACCTTGAAGGCCACGCCCGGCCTCCGGGCGCAGGAGGCTCGCCCGCGAGCGGACCGCCAGGGACACAAGCCCGCTCCGCGCCCCGCTCACGCATCCGCGGGTACGGACCTGAAGGGCGCGGACCGGGAACGAAGCGGTGGCGCGGAGCCGACCCGCGCGTCGCGGAAGCTGCCGGCGACCGCTTCCCCCTTTCGTCCTGCCGCCGCTGCGCCGGTCCCGTCCTCGATGTGATCGAACGGATCCTTGCCGCGCGCCGGCGCCCCGGCGTGGGGCGACGAACAGAGAACAGCATCCGCCACAACGCCTCCGGGATCCGACATCCGCCACTTCGGTAGACGGAGCGCTTGGCGCAGATGGGGATCGATCCCCCGCAGGCCGCGGGGCCGGGTGGAGATTCCTGTCACAACGCCCCTTGGTCAAGCCGGGGACGGGCTCTGCCAGGGTCCATCATCAAGCCATGCAGGGCAGGGCTCATCACCCGGCGCAGCCCCAATCGTTGCTCCGCCTTGCACAGCGCCAACACCCCCGCACCGCTGCTCGGCTGACCGCCATCGAGTTCCCCCGCCACGGCAGGGAGATCATGACCTTGCCCCCAGCGCAGTCCGCGTCAGTGTGCAACTTTTTGATCCAGATTGTATTAATTGCCTCAGTGAAGCCCTGCCCCGGCCCCGTGCGAGATTTCCGGGGTAGAGTCTTCGAGGGTTCTGGGGTACGCTTGCTCGTCGTCGAGGAATGCGGGCTGGACCGTTCCCGAAGGGGGATATCGCGCCTCGACCGTCTTTGCCGGAAGGAGCCCGACCATGACACGGACTGACGACGTGGCCCCAGGAACCAGCTTCATCGGGTTCCCTCCGTTCGTCCGCCGGCCCCTGTCATGAGCCGGCAGGCGAGCCTTCTACAGGAGCCTTCCTGGCCAGCCGAACGGGAGCCGGCCAACATGGAGGTGCTTCCTCCGGCCGACGTTCTCGCCACTCTGGCGGCTTCCGCCAAGGTGGAGGCGGTCATCCTCGACCCCTGGTACAACAAGGGAATCGGCGGGGAGCGCGGCGACTACGATAACTGGCTCGCCAGCGTGATCGACGCCGCGTGCGGAATCGCCAATCACGTCTTCGTCTGGGGCTTCCCCGAGATCCTGGCCCGCCAGATGACTCGCATCCCCGGAGGGTTCCATCTCGTAGCCTGGCTCACCTGGTACTACAAGAATTGTCCGTCGGTGATACGGGGCTGGCGCTCGGCGCAGAACACCTGCCTCCATCTGGCTGCCGCCGATGCACCGACCTATCCCGAACACTTCCTCACCGATGAACAGTTCTGCCGATGGAAGGCCGGAAAGATGCGATTCATTCCCGGTCCACCCTCGGTCCTGGAAGCTCCCTTGAACATCGGGTTCGTCGGCCGCTCGGAACAGACCGGGCACCCAGCCCAGAAGCCGCTTGCCGTGATCGAACCCCTGATCCTGATGGCGACCAGGGAGTACGATACCGTGCTCGACCCGATGTGTGGCTCCGGAACCACCGGCGAGGCCTGTCTCCGGCTCAATCGCAACGCTATTCTGTGCGATAGCTCTTCCGAGTACCTCACACTAACGCGATCGCGTATCGCCAAGTGTCGGCGCTCCGATGACGGATAGAAACGCCATCATTCAGGGCCCATATCTTCAGCGCTCGATCCGTGCTCGTATCGAGGCGTTTTTCCTCGACAACCTCGGCAGGGTCGCCACGCGAGAGCAGCTGATCGAGGTGGCCACGGATCCGAATACCGGCCGCGCACCGGAAAACTGGCATCAACGCCTGTCGGAGCTGCGAACGGATATGGGCTACACAATCCTCTCGTGGCGCAATCGCGGCGACTTGCGTATGAGCGAGTACATGATGCCCAACTCCGAGCGTCGTTCCACCGCCGCACGCCGCACACGCCCCAACGCTGCTACATGGAAGAGGGTGCTGGCCCTCCATGACCGTCGGTGCGCCTGGACGGAGAGCGGGGTCACCCGCGGCCTGCGCGACGGCGACATCGACCCCGTAGGCGGCGGCACGGTCAAGCTCACCCCCGACCACCGAACCCCTCATGCACTGCACGCCGAGGCCGACCCCCGCGACCCGACCGGATGGCAGCCTCTGTGCGGGCGGCATCAAGTCATGAAGAAGAACTACTGGGACGACGAAACCGGCTGGCTCAACGTTGTCGCCATCGTGCAATCAGCCTCCGAAGCGCAAAAGCGGGAGGTCTTCGCCTTCCTGAAAAATTACTTCGGAGAATCATCATGAGCCACCCTCCGCCCTCCGGTCCGGGTTGTGTATGTTCTCATCCGTCCCAATCGGCATGGCATAGCGGCGGCCGGGATGGGGCGGGCGGGGGCCGGGCGCGGGTCAGCGGCCCTTCCAGACCGGGGGGCGTTTCTCGGCGAAGGCGCGCGTGCCCTCCTGCAGATCCTCGCTCGCGTAGAGGGTGTTGACGGCGGGGATGCCCTTGCCGTGCATCAGCCGGAACGCCTCCTCGACCTTCAGGTGCTCCGTCATGCGAATGGTCTCCTTGATGGCGGCGAAGACGAGGGGCGGGCCGGCGGCGAGGAGGTCGGCGACCTCGCGGGCGCGCTCCATCAGGCGCGCGGCCGGCGCCACCTCGTTGACGAGGCCCCAGCGGGCCGCCTCCTCCGCCTCCATCCAGCGCCCGGTGAGGAGGAGGTCCATGGCGACGTGGAAGGGGATGCGGCGGGGGAGCTTGATGCTCGCGGCGTCGGCGAGCACCCCGACGTTGATCTCCGGCAGGGCGAAGCGGGCGTGCTCGGCGGCGAGGATGAGGTCGCAGGAGATGGCGAGCTCCAGGCCGCCGCCGACGGCCATGCCGTTCACCGCCGCGATCACCGGCTTGTTGAGTCCGGGCAGCTCCTGGAGCCCGCCGAACCCCCCCACCCCGTAGTCGGTGTCGGGGGGCTCGCCCTCGGCGGCGCCCTTGAGGTCCCAGCCGGCCGAGAAGAAGCGCTCGCCCGCGCCGGTGACGACCGCGGCCCGAAGCTCGGGGTCGTCGCGGAACCTGGCGAAGACCTCGCCCATGCGGCGGCTCGTCGCCCCGTCGATGGCGTTCGCCTTGGGCCGGTCGAGGGTGACTTCGAGGACCGCGCCGCGCCGGGTGACGCGCAGCGGGTCGGGGGCGGGTTCACGGGTCATGCTGGCGTTTCTCCCGGTTCCAGTCCTGCTTCGTCGCCTTCGGCCGCGACGGCGCGAAGGAGGGCGTCCACCGCGGCGACCCCCCGCCCCGCCGGACGCACGACGATCGGGTTCACGTCGAGCTCGATCAGGCGGTCGGCGTGGTCGAGGGCGAATTGCTGGATGGCGAGCAGCGCGTCGACGAGGGCCGCCCGGTCGCCGCGCGGTCGGCCGCGGAAGCCGTCGATGAGGCGGGCGACCTTGAGGGTCGCGAGGGCCGCCTCGATCTCGGACCGCGGCGCGGGCGGCAGGAGGACTGCCCGGTCCTCCGCGAGCTCCGCCAGCACCCCGCCCGAGCCGACGAGGAGGACCAGGCCGAGATGGGGGTCGCGCGCGACCCCGGCGATCGCCTCCGCGACCCCGTCCTCCACCATCCGCTCGACGAGCAGCCCGTCGCCGAGGGGGCGGAGCGCGCGGGCCGCGTCCCGGACCGCGGACGGCGCGCGGAGGCCCAGACGGACCGCGCCCCGCTCGGACTTGTGGGCGAGATGCCGGCCCACCGCCTTGACCACGACGGGCGCGCCCAGCCGCTCGGCCGCGCGCACCGCCTCCTCCGGGGCGCCGACCAGCGCGCCGGGTGGGACCGGGACCCCCGCGCGGGCGAGGCAGCGCTTGGCCTCCCACTCGGTGAGCACGATCTCGCGCCCGTCCGCGAGCGGGCGCGGGCCGAGGAACGAAGGGTGCGGGGCTTCCGCCGCCCGCGCCTCCTCCGGGGCGAGTACCGCCCGCGCTGGCTCGGGGCCAGCGCCACGGCCAAGGCTGGGGCCGGGGCCGGCGACCCCGATCCGGGACCCCGGCGCGGTCTCCGTCTCTGGTCTACCGCCCGGGGCCGTCGGTCGGCATTCGTTCGAGCTCCCCGGCTTGGTCCGGGGCGGCCCCAAGCCTGAGTCCGTCCACGCCTCGCCCACGTCCGCCGCCGCTTCGACCGCCGCGAGCCCTTCCTCGACCCCCGCGAGGGGGGCGATCCCCCGCGCCATCAGGTCCTCCGAGAGCGATTCCGGGAGGGACTCGGGAAGGGCCGCGAGCACGCACCCGCGCGCTCCGGCCCGGCGAAGCGCGGCCTCCCAGGCGTCCAGGGTGATGCGCCAGTCGCGGTCCTCGCAGCGGTCCCGGCGCGGGGGGTCGATCACGAGGAGCCCGAGGTCGAACCCGCATCCGAGCATGGCCGCGAACGCAGCGGCGAGCCGCTCCGCGTCGCCCCAGATGAAGGTGTGGTAGTCGAGCGGGTTGGAGACGGTCACGAGGTCGCTCAGAGTCGCCGCGACCCGCCCCCGTTCGGCTTCGGTGAGGGGGCGGGCGCGCAGCCGCCGCCCGTCGAGAGCGTCGGCCATCAGCGCCGCCTCGCCGCCCGAGCAGCTCAGCGAGGCCACGTCGCGGCCGGGCAGCGGCCCCGTCACGTGGAGCAGCTTCAGGGCTTCGAGGAAGGCGGGGAGCGAGGGCGCGCGGGCGATGCCGACCCGCGCGAGGAAGGCGGCGGCGCGCGCGTCCTCCCCGGCGAGGGAGGCGGTATGCGAGAGGGTGAGGCGCGCCCCCGCCTCGCTCCGCCCGAGCTTGAGGGCCACGACCGGGACCCGCCTCGCGCGCGCCCTGGCCGCGGCGGCGGCGAGGGCCGGGGCGTCTTCCAGGGTCTCGACGAGGAGCCCGATCGCGCTCACCCGCCCGTCGTCCAGGAGCGCGGCCGTCACCGCCCCCGCGCCGACCGCCGCCCGGTTGCCGAGGGTCGCCACCGCCGCGATCGGCACGGCGCGGAGGTTCATGGTGAGGGTGATCGCGAGGTTGCTGCTCTGGGACACGATGGCGACCCCGCGGTCGCGGCGCCGGCCGCCGTGCTGGTCCGGCCAGAGCGGCGCGCCGTCGAGGTAGTTGACGAAGCCGTAGCAGTTCGGCCCCAGGATCGGCATGTCTCCGGCGGCACCCACCAGGGCCGCCTGGAGGGCCGCGCCCTCCTCCCCCGATTCGCGGAAGCCCGAGGCGTAGCAGACCGCGCCCCCCGCCCCGCGCGCGGCGAGCGCCCGCACCACGTCGATCGTTCGGTCGCGGCGCACCCCGACGAAGGCCGCGTCCGGGGCCTCGGGCAGGTCAGCCACCGAGCGGTAGCAGGGGATTCCGGCCATCTCGGCGCGGGCCGGGTGCACCGGGTAGACGGGGCCCGCGAACCCCATGCGCCGGCACTGCTCGACGACCCGGGCCGCCTCGCGCCCGCCGACGGCGCAGATCGAGCGGGGGCTCAGGAGGCGCGTGAGGTCGGCGGACACGGGCGGGCTCGGTCGGAAGGCGGGGAGAGGGCAGGGACCCGGGGGCGAGGCGAGGCGGTGCGGGGCGGGGCAAGGCGCGGCGAAGCGAGTCGGTAAAGGTGGGCGTGGAGCGCGAAGCGAAGCGGGGCCGGGCGGAAGGGGGCGACCGAAGGCGCGGGTTCGCAGTCTGCCCGAGGTCTGCCCGGAGCCTACGCGCCGAGCGGCCGCAGCAAGTCGCGGGCGATGATGTGGCGCTGGATCTCGCTCGTCCCGTCCCAGATGCGCTCGACCCGGGCGTCGCGCCAGAAGCGCTCGATCGGGAGGTCGTCCATGAGGCCCATGCCGCCGAAGATCTGCACCGCCTCGTCGGTCACCCGCGCCAGCATCTCCGAGGCGTAGAGCTTCGCCTGCGCGATCGGGCGGTTCGCGTCGAGGCCCCGGTCCAGGCGCCAGGCCGCGGCGAGGGTGAGCCAGTCGGCCGCGTCGGTCTCCGTCACCATGTCCGCGAGCTTGAACGAGACGCCCTGGAACCGCCCGATGGGCTGCCCGAACTGCCGCCGGCTCGCCGCCCAGTCCACGCAGAGGTCGAGGCAGCGCCGCGCCCGCCCCACGCACATGGCCGCGACGGTGAGGCGCGTCGCGCCCAGCCAGGTGTTCGCGAGCGCGAACCCGGCCCCCTCCTCGCCGAGCATCCGCGAGGCCGGCACCCGGCAGTCGTCGAAGACGAGGATGCAATTGTGGTAGCCGCGGTGGGAGACCGCGCGGTAGCCCGGACGGATCTCGAAGCCGGGCGTGCCGCGGTCCACGAGGAAGCAGGTGATCCGCTTCTTCGTTCCCGCCCGCGTCTCCTCCTCGCCGGTCGCGACGAACGTGATGACGAAGTCCGCGAGGTCCGCGTGGCTGATGAAGTGCTTGGTCCCGTTGATCACGAAGTCGCCCCCGTCGCGGCGGGCGAAGGTCTTCATCCCGCGCACGTCGGAGCCCGCGTCGGGCTCGGTCATCGCGAGGGCGTCGATCTTCTCCCCCCGCACGCAGGGCAGGAGGTAGCGTTCGCGCTGCTCCGCGTCGCCCGCGCAGAGGATGTTCGAGGGTCGGCCCCAGAAGACGGAGAGCGCCATCGCCGCCCGCCCGAGCTCGCGTTCGAGCAGGGTGAAGGTCAGGTGGTCGAGGCCGCCGCCCCCGAACTCCTCCGGGACGTTGGGGGCGTAGAACCCGAGCGCGCGGACCTTGTCCTGGATCTCGCGCCCGACCTCGCGCGGCACGCGGCCGGTGCGCTCGACCTCCGCCTCGAGCGGGTAGAGCTCCTGCTCGACGAAGCTCCGCACGGTGTCCACCACGAGGCGCTGTTCCGGGTCGAGTCCGAATTCCATGATCGCAGCCGCTCCCTTCCTTCCTGCCTCCCGTTCGACGCTCAGGCGGCGCCGGGACCGGCGCCCGCGCCGGCATCGGGCGGGAACGGCGCGGGCTCCTTCCCGGAGTCCGGGCTCCGGGAGCCCGCAACCGCCCCCCTCCCGTCCGACGCGGCGACGGGCGCGGCGCCCGGCATGGCGATGCGGCGTCCGGCGGGTTCCGGCGGGCCGAGGGGCGCCTGGGCGGCCGCGATCTCCCGCAGCCGCGCGAGGACCTCGGGGGCCGCGGGGGAGGCCCGCCCGGCCGCGGTGTCCACGTGCAGCAGCATGTGCTCCGCGGTGGCCAGCTCGCCGCCGCTCCCGCCCTCTCCTCCGCCCGCGTCCTCGCCCTCTCCCCCGCTCCGCCCCTCTCCGCGGAACATGCGGTGGAAGAGATGCACCCGCTTCTCGTCGCAGCCGAGGACCCGCGTCGCCACCCGCACCGGCTCCCCGCCCGCCGCCTCGCGGAGGTGCCGGAGGTGGGTCTCCACGGTGTAGAAGCTCCGCCCGGCCGCCATGTACTCGTCGTCCGCGCCCACGAAGCGGAGCAGCGCGTCGGTCGCGTCCCCGAACACCTGGAGGTAGCGGCTCTCGGTCATGTGGTTGTTGAAGTCCACCCAGTCGGGCGCCACGCGGGCCGCGTGCAGCTCCAGGGGTCGGGAGAGGTCGTGGGGCGCGCGCCGGGCGGCCCGGTGGGCGCGGGAGAAGAGCTTCGCCTCGTAGGCGCGGAGGACCGCCCCGGCGCCGTGGTCGTGGGTCCGCAGGGCCTGCATCACCGACACGAGGCAGTCGTCGCGGAGCCGGGCGAGCTCGCGGACGGTGCGCCCGCCCGCCTGCGCGTCGGACTGCGCGGCGATCCGGTCCGCGAGCTCGTCGGTCAGCTCCGGCCCTTCGAGGCGCGTCCAGGGCAGCTTGAGAGCCGGGCCGAACTGGTCGAGGAAGTGGCGCATCCCCGCCTCGCCGCCGGCCAGGCGGTAGAGCAGGAAGGTCCCCATGACGCTCCAGCGAAGCCCGGGGCCGTAGGCGATCGCCTCGTCGATCTGCCGGGCGGTGGCCACCCCGTCGTTGACGAGGTGCAGGGCCTCGCGCCAGAGCGCCTCGAGCAGGCGGTCGGCGACGAAGGCGTCGATCTCCCGGTCGAGCACCAGGGGGTGCATCCCGACCGTCCGGTAGAAGGCGGCGGCCCGCTCCTTCGTCTCCGCGGACGTGGCCTCCCCGCCGACCACTTCGACCAGGGGCAGCAGGTAGACGGGTATGAAGGGGTGCCCCACCACGACCCGCTCCGGCGCGGCGCAGTCGGCCTGGAGCCGGCTCGGGAGGAGGCCCGAGGTCGAGGAGGCGATGATCGCGTCGTGGGGCGCGGCCCGGCTCGCGGCCGCGAGGAGGGGGCGCTTCACCTCCTCGCGCTCGGGCGCGCTCTCCTGGACGAAGGCGGCGCCCGCGACCGCCTCCTCGACGCTCGCCGCGACCTCGACCCGGCCGGGGGGGACGGGGGGCGCGAGGGTAAGTCTCGCGTAGGCGCGCGCCGCGTCCGTCACCGCTTCGTCGAGCCGGGCGCGGGCGCGCGGGTCCGGGTCGTGGACGCGGACGTCGATGCCGTTCACCGCGAACCGCGCCGCCCACCCGGCCCCGACCACCCCGGCCCCGAGGAGGGCGACGCGATGGACCTCGCCGGCGTTCCCGCCCCGGCGGCGATCCGGGCTCCCGCTTCCGTCCCCGTGCATGGCTGGGCAATCGCTGTGCCGGCTCCCCGCATTCGCGGCCCGCGAGGGAGGGGAAGAGGAGGGGAGGATCCAG
Organism: Gammaproteobacteria bacterium; assembly: GCA_965243335.1. Lineage (GTDB taxonomy): Bacteria > Pseudomonadota > Gammaproteobacteria > HK1 > HK1 > JAJDXW01. Next base: position 4,816,529 of record OZ251545.1, on the reverse strand, counting down.
CCCCGCAGGCCGGGCGCATCATATCGGAGAACGCGCGCAAGAGGCATCGTCTCGGGTTCGGCGGCATGTGCGTGGTGAGGTTTTCGCCAATGGCGAACGCCCTTGGGTACGACTCGCGAACCACCCGCCGGGAGATGAAATCCGCCAACCAGCCCCGTGAACCGTCTCGAAACCGTGGGAGGAGGCTGTTCCCGTGGGACAAGAAATATCTCTCCCTCCGCGATCTTCTCCTGATATCAATGCCTTAAAAACAGCACACCTGCCTCCGGGTCGGCGGGCAGGGTCCTTTCACGCCGAGGACACCGGGGTCGTTTCCGGGCTGGAGCCCCACCCCCCGCGCCAAGGTGCGGGCCGGGACCGCTCTACCGCCGCAGCGTGAAGGCCCTGGTTCGACGAAGCGCCGGCGGGGCGGGAACACCCGGCCGGCGGCGCAGGAGTCGAGGAAGGGGGGGAGGCAACGGGGGCGGTGCGCCGGGGGCGGGCTCGACGGGAACGGCCGTGCGGGCCGCCGCCCCCGGTGGTCCGCAACGGCGACGGTCGCCTGATCCGGCTTTGATCGCCCACGAGGGGCGGGGTATGGTGGCCCCATGACGAAGCGCAAGCTCCCCATCGGCATCCAGACCTTCCGCAAGATCCGCGAGGAAGGCCATTACTACGTGGACAAGACGGCCTATGCTGCGCGTCTGGCGGACGGTGGCGGCCACTACTTCCTGTCCCGCCCGCGGCGCTTCGGCAAGAGCCTGTTCGTGGATACGCTGAAGGAGCTGTTCGAGGGCAACGAGCCGCTGTTCGAGGGGCTGGACGTCCACGACCGCTGGGACTGGTCGGTTCGCCATCCGGTCGTGCGGCTGGACTTCGGCAGGGGGAACTTCGAGGAGCCGGACTATCTGCGCGAAGAGGCGGCGGCGCAGCTCGAGGACATGGAGAAGCGAACGGGCATCGCCTCCGGCGGCGCCAGCGCGCCCATCCGTTTCCACCGGTTGATCGAGGCGCTGCACGAGCGCACGGGCCAGCGGGTGGCGGTCCTGGTGGACGAGTACGACAAGCCGATCCTGGACGCGCTCGGCTCGCCGGAGGTCGCCCGCGCCAACCGGGACTTCCTGCGCGGCCTGTACTCGACGGTCAAGGCGAGCGACGCGCACGTCAAGTTCACGTTCCTGACCGGGGTGAGCAAGTTCTCCAAGGTGAGCCTGTTCTCCGGCCTCAACAACCTGAAGGACATCACCCTGGACCCGCGCTTCTCGGCCATCTGCGGCTACACCGAGGCGGACCTCGACACCGTGTTCGCGCCGGAGCTGCCGGATCTCGACCGGGACGAGATCCGCCGCTGGTACAACGGCTACCGCTGGCTCGGGGAGGAGAAGGTCTACAACCCGTTCGACATCCTGCTGCTGTTCGACACCCGCCGGTTCAAGTCGCACTGGTTCGAGACCGGCTCGCCGACGTTCCTGGTCAAGACCCTGCTGGAGCGCAAGGTCGCGGCGCCGTCCCTGGAGGACGGGGTCGCCGGGGAGGACCTGCTGTCCGCCTTCGACGTGGACGACGTCGCGACCGAGGCGCTGCTGTTCCAGACCGGATACCTGACGATCGTCGGCGAGGAGGACGCGGGCGGGGAGCCCGTGTACCGGTTGGGGTATCCGAACCACGAGGTGCGTCTGAGCCTGAACCGGAGCCTGCTGCGGGCGATGGCGCCGGACGCCTCGCGCCAGACGCGCGACCGCCTGCGCCTTCGCCGACTGCTGGAGTCGAACGACTTCGAGGGGGTGGAGGGGCTGTTCCGGTCGTTCTTCGCGGGCATCCCGCACCAGTGGCACACGAAGAACGACGTCGCGCGCTACGAGGGGTACTACGCGAGCGTGTTCTACTCGCACTTCGCGGCGGCGGGGCTGGACGTGCGGGTCGAGGAGAGCACGAGCCGCGGGCGCCTCGACATGGCGGTGCTGTTCAACGCCAACGTGTACCTGTTCGAGTTCAAGGTGGTGGAGCTGGAGCCGGAGGGCGCGGCGATGGCGCAGCTCGAGGAGCGGCGCTACGCGGACAAGTACCGCCATCTCGGGCAGCCGATCCACCTCATCGCGGTGGAGTTCAGCCGCGAGGAGCGCAACCTCGCCGCGTTCGAGGTCGAGCGCGCCTGACCGTGCCGCGCGGGGCGGCCCCGGTCCGGTGTTGCAGCACGTCACCTGGAAAGATGGACCATCCGAAGCGGGCGCGAGCGGGGCGGGCGGGGAGCAGGAGGCGCGACGGTCCTCCCCGCGTGATCGGACAGCGGGCGGGGGGCGTCCGAGCCGCCCCCCGCAACGTCGGGGAAGGGCCGATGCTCCACGACGCGAGCAGGCTCGAGAAGGGGACGGACGGCGGGCGATGGTCCGGGGTCCGCCGGCAAGCTGGAAAGAAGAGGAGGACGGGAACATGTCGCAGGACAGGGACAGAAGCAAATACACGCTCCGCATCGAGGGGCAGCCGCTCGGGGAATGGGGCAGCGAGGACGACATGACGAGGGACGTCCTCAGGATCCTGGAGCGCATCGGGAAGGCGGACGCGGAAACGGATCGCATCGCGCTGGGAGAATGGAGGGTCCGGACGATCGACCGATTGGGGAAGTACCCGGTAGGGATGAAGTGGGTCGCGGGCGGGATCCTGATGGAGAGCAAGGCGGCGACCGTTTGGGATGGCGGGCAGGACGAGGCGTACCGGGAGGCGCAACGCGTGGTGAGGATCGTCGCGGGCTGGTGTGACGAGCTGCGGATCCCGGCGCATCAAATCATCGGAAGGCCCTGGCTGGCGGAGTGGAAGCCAGCGCCGGGGAAAGGGGAAGCGTGACGGGATCGAGGGAAGAAGGGGGGCTGGAACGGGGAAGATGCGCCTCGGGCGGGACGGCAGGCGGGCCGGGAACGCGCTGCCGGGACGGCGCTCAGCCGAGGTCACCGGGGTCGGCGAGATAGTTCGCCATCCCCGCCTTGAGCGCCCCGGTGAGGGGGATCGACTTCCGGGTCGCGAGGTCGAAGTAGACCATGACGATCTCGGTGGTGGCCGCGGGGCCGGTCACGGCCCCTCCACCACGAACCGGTCGCCGAAGCGGATCGCCAGCTGCGCACGCGCCTGATGCCAGTGACGGGGCGGCGCTCGCCACTTGCGCTGCACCGCGCGCCAAGTACACAGCTTGGTCGCCGCGCGGTCGTTGGGGAAATGTGCGCACCGCCCGGCGCACCGTGCTGTTCAGGCTCTCGATCGCGTTGGTGGTGTAGATCGCCCGCCGGATCGGCTGCGAGAACGCGAAGAACGGGGTCACCTGCTCCCAGGGGCCGGCCTCGAACGCATCGAGCGCCGCCTCGGCCGCGGCCTGCGTCGGCGCTTGATAGACCGTTTTGAGCGCCGCCGCCAACTCCCGGCGCTCCTGGTACGAGGCATACGCCAGCGACCGGCGGATGAGGCGCACGATACACGTTGGCGCCGTCGCTTCGGGGTACACCGCCTCGGGGAACCCCTTGAGCCCGTCCACGACCGCGATCAGCACGTCGGCCACCCCGCGCGCCTTGAGTTCGTTCATCACCGACAGCCAGAACTTCGCCCCTTCGGTTTGTTCGATCCAAAGCCCGAGCACCTCCTTGCGCCCCGCGCAGCTCACCCCAACCGCCAGACACACCGCCTTGTTGCGCACCAGGCCCTCGTCGCGGATCTTCACCCGCACCGCGTCGAAGTACACGATGGCGCACACCTGTTCGAGCGGGCGCGACTGCCACTCGCTGACCTCTTCGAGCACCGCGTCGGTGACCTTCGAGACCAGTTCCGCCGACACCCCGTACAGTTCCTCGAGGTGACCACGGATCTCGCGCGTCGTCATGCCGCGGGCGTACATCGAGATCACCTTGTCGTCGAAGCCGGGCAGGCGCCGGCAGTACTTCTCCACCAACTGCGGCTCGAAGCGCCCCGCGCGGTCGCGGGGGATCTCCAGGTCCAGCGCCCCTTCGTCGGTGAGCACCCGCTTGCGGTTGTGGCCGTTACGGTGGTTGCCCCGCGAACCCTCGCCCTCCAGATGCGCGTCCATCTCCGCATCCAGCGCCCGCTCGGCCACCGCCTTCTTCAGGTCGTCGAGCAGACCGCCATCGGCGAACACCTGGGCCGGACCCGCCCCGGCCAGCAACTCGTCCAGCAGCTCATCGCGGAACCTTCTCACTTCGCGTGTGCGTCTTGCCATGCTCTGGCCTCCTCTTGGACTTCAACGCTATGGTCCCAAACACACGAAATTCCTGACAGTCTCAAGAATTATCCTTCATATGTTGATATTTACTGTTCTTGTAAAGCAAGAGCCATATCAGATACCTATTCTTATGAATCCTATATGCTCGATACACACCAAACCGAAAAATTATTTTTAGCAAGCAAACAAAATAGAGAATGCGCAACAAAAGCTGCTGCTGATGCAGAAGCTTCGTACTATGATATGCTGCAATAATGATCTCTACCCATCACCTCTTACCACGATAGTTCGGTGATCGGGGGTTAGTTGTTCAATCAGGGCAGCACCAAGCAATCGGGAGATGGACCTGCAGTAATGGCGGCCACCAAAATGCACCGATCCCTTGTGTTGAGAGAGACGGTGCTACATCCACGTTCCGTGATCACCGGTCATGTACCTCTGGCAGAGCGACGTGTTTTGCGCCACCATGGCTGAGATAGTCATATCCCTACCGGGTTGGCCAACGCCTTCGAGATTCTGTCGGTTATCGCCAGCCATTTCGATTTCGATGAGAGCCTGATCCCCAACTTTCCCCCTATCTGCCTCACATAAGTTAGGTACTTGAGCGATGTCGAGGATTGGGACAATATGGTTCACGCTCGGCCTTCCCAGAGCGCCAACTCTTCCTCCGGCAGCGGCTCCAGAATACTGTCGTCCACGACGATCTTCCCCTTCATGGCCCCGAAGCGCCGCTTACCCCTGGGCTTGCAGGGGACGAGGCGCACGACGGGGTCCCCGTGGCGGGCGATGACGACCTCTTCGCCGGCTTCTGCCCGGGCCAGCAGGCGGGAAAGCTGCGTCTTGGCTTCGTGGACGTTGACGATGGGCATGGCGGTGTGCTCCAAGCGTATTGGCCAAGATCATGGCTAAATCAAGTGTGGCGTCAAGGCCGAGGCCGAGGGCCATCGAAGTGAACCGCCCCAGGGGTCCCGACGAGTGATTTGCTTGAGTCAGGCCGTGATGGCCCGCTCATGAACCACCCCGGGAAGCCCGGGGCGGTTCGGATTGGCTTGAGTCGGGCCGCCGACGAGAGGACAGGCGGGGAGGTCCTCGGGTACGACGAGCGCGGGTTCCCCGCCCGATGGTCGTGGACCCGCCGGCGCCTGTCGCCATCTTCCGGGATGAGCCTGAGCAAGCCCGGCGCCATCGGGCCTCGAAGCGGCGGATGGGCGGGCGCCGGTTGCCACGATCTCCGGTCCGCGCTTCAGCCCGGCGTTCGCGCATCCCCCCGCCACGTCCGCGCGCCCCGGCGCTTTCTCGCATAGAATCACGCACATCGGCCGGGATATCGAATCGGAAAGCGGTTCGGCCCTTGCGCGGTTCGGGGCGTGATGTACGTCGAAGCCAGAAAGAGCCTCGTTGCCTGGATGCGCCGGCAGCTCATCGGGCCGGCCAGGGAAGGGAGCCTGCGGACGTCGCCGCTGGATCGCTATCCCACGGGCGTGCTGCATCCCGTCGACCCCGGCCTCTCCGGCCTCGACCCCGCCTCGGCGGGACAGGAGCCGGTCGAGCCGGCCCTCCTCGACGAGCCGGATGAGGACCCGGATGCGAGCGGTGAGCCTGCCGATGGGCCGCAGGCGCGCCCGGCGCGCCGGAGACGGTACGTGCCGCCGTCGTCCGCCGGCTTCTCCTGCTTCGTTCGGGGCGACGTGCGCCTTGCGATCACGGCCTCCGCCGCCGTCTACACAGGCGCCGGGGAGCGGGACGACGATCGGGACGAGGCGGGCCGGTTCCAGGTTCGCGAGCACCACAGGACCCCGCTCCCGGAGCAGACCGTCACTTGGCCGGGCGCTGCGGCCCAGACCCCACCCCCGCCCCCGGCCGCCGCCTCGGGCGGAACGTTCCCGATCTGGGAGGGGCGCGCCGCCATCGACGTTCGCGCCCGGCCGCATGGCGACGGGCTCATCCTCACCGTCACCCTCTGCAACCGACGCGAGCTGGAGCCGGCCGCGCCGCCGCAACGGCGCCCCCGGGACCGGGTGGAGAAGTCGCTCTTCGAGGCCCGGATCGAGTGCGTGGTCGAGCGCGGCGAGCTGGTCGAGTATCCGCGCGTCGATCCGAGCCTGCTGACGGAGGAGGAGCAGGAGCTCGAGCTCCGGTACCGGGAGCGGCGCATCCATGCCGTCGGCCACGGGGCGGCAGCCGACTGGGAGTTGGAGCCGGGCCGGGCGGCGCGGGTCTGGTCCGACTTCATGCCCGAGACCAAGGTTCCGATGATGACCGTCGATACCGGCGGCGAGGACACGGTGCTCGAGCTTGCCCGCCTCGCCGGCGCGGACCCCGCGGACGCGCTCGCCCGCTTCGTTGACGGGTACGCCAACTGGATCGTCGAGCAGCGGCGCGCCGCCTCCCGGCTCGGGAGCCCGGGAGAACGGGCGACCGCGGACCGGATCTGCGCGAGGATGGACGTCGCCCTGGAGCGCATGCGCGGGTGCATCGAGATGCTTCGCACCGACCCGCTCGCGGCCGATGCGTTCCGGCTCGCGAACCAAGCGATGCTCGACCAGATGCGCCAGGCCCACCGGGCTGCCGGCGAAGAGAGGGAATCCAGAAGCTACCGGTGGCGTCCCTTCCAGTTGGCGTTCCTGCTCACCGTCATGCCCTCCGCGGTCCGGGAGGACGACGACTACCGGGACGTGCTGGACCTCATCTGGTTTCCCACCGGCGGCGGCAAGACCGAGGCCTACCTCGGCCTCATCGCGTTCCTCATCGTCTGGCGCCGGCTGAAGTATCCCGACTCCGGGAGCGGCACTACGGCGTTCATGCGCTACACCCTGCGCCTCCTCACCCGCCAGCAGTTCGAGCGCGCGGCGCGCATGATCTGCGCCCTGGAGCTCATCCGCCGACGAAATCCCGCCCGGCTGGGTGAAGACCCCATCGACATCGGCATCTGGGTGGGCCGCGCGATCAGCCCCAACACGTTCCGCCAGGCGAGGGAGCTGGTCGGGGAGGTCCGGGCCGGCAACGCCGACGCGCGTCACGGGCTGCTGGTGGAGCGCTGTCCGTGGTGCAGCGCGGGGCTCGACCCCGAGCGCGGCTACCGCGCGGAGGAAGACGACTTCCGGTTCCATTGCGTCCAGGATGGCCAGGAGGAAGCCGATGAAGCGTGCGCGTTCGGCGCGGACGAGCGGCCCCTCCCCTGCAACGTGGTGGACGAAGCCCTGTACCGGCGCCCGCCGTCGCTCCTCGTCGGCACCGTCGACAAGTTCGCGCGCGTCGCCTGGGATGAGCGGACCGGCGCGTTCTTCGGCGTGGGCGCCAACACCGCCGCCGGTACTGACCGGCGCCCGCCGGAGCTGGTCATCCAGGACGAGCTGCACCTCATCACCGGCCCCCTGGGCTCGGTCGCCGGGCTCTACGAAGCGGGGCTCGACACCCTGCTCGTCCGGCGGGGGGTTCGCCCCAAGTACGTCGCGTCCACCGCGACCATCCGCAGGGCGGAGGAGCAGGTGCGGCGCCTCTACGCGCGGGACCTCGCGGTGTTCCCGCCGCCCGGGCTGTCGCACGACGACTCCTGGTTCGCGCGCACCGAACGGGACCGTCCGGGGAGGCTCCACGTCGGTTATCTCGCCCCGATGCTCGACCAGCAGCATTGCTTCGCGCCCCTCGCCGCCGCCTTGCTCGCCGCCCCGGAGGCGGTGTTCGACGAAGACGCGGACCGGGAGGAGCTGCTCGATGCGTGGTGGACCCAGGTGGTCTATCACGGCAGCCTCCGGGGGGTCGGGAACAGCCACAACGCCTTCGTGACCGACGTGCGCGACTTCGGGCGCAGGCTCGCGGGCGAACGGGACGAAGGGCGGGCCGCCGCTTCCGAGCCCGAGCCTGCGCCCCAGCCAGCCCCCGAGTCCGGTTCCGGTCTCGACCCTGCAGTCGGAACGGAGCTCCCCGGCCTCGAAGTCGGTGACGGCGCCGGAAGGTTCCAGGACGCGCGGATCGCCCAGCTCACGAGCCGCCGCACCCCCGAAGAGAACGCCGAGACGTTCCTGCGGCTCACGCAGCCTCGGGGAGACGAAGGCTGCCTGGATGCGGTGCTGGCGACGAACATGGTGTCCGTCGGCCTCGACGTCGGCCGCCTCGCCCTGATGATCGTCAACGGCCAGCCCCTTACCACCGCGGAGTACATCCAGGCGACGAGCCGCGTCGGCCGCGCCGGCGTGCCCGGCCTGGTCTTCGCCAACTACTACCGCCACCAGGCCCGGAGCCTGTCCCACTACGAGAGCTTCCGCCCCTACCACGAGTCGTTCTACCGCTTCGTGGAGCCGAGCAGCGTGACCCCCTTCACCCACCAGGTCCGGTCCCGCGCCCTGCACGCCGCCCTCGTCATCGCGCTCCGTCATGCCTGCCCGGACCTGCGGGGGAACAAGGCGGCGGGGAGCTTCGACCGGAACCGGCCCGAGGCGCGGGCGGTCATCGAAGAGCTCAAGCGGCGCTGCCGGCGCGCCGCGTCCTCGTCCTCGTCCCCGTTCGCGCCCAAGGCAGGGTCCGGGACCAGGACCGGGGCCGAACCCGACCCCGAGCCCGATCAGGGCCTCGAAACCGCGGCCCACCTCGACCGGCTCGCCGAGGAATGGCATGACGAGGCGCGGCGGTGCGAGCTCCACAAGCGGCAGCTCGCCTACGAGGCCCGGGACGACGAGCGGAGCGCCGACCGGCTGCTCTACACCCACGGCGACACGCGCCCCGGCCTCTGGGCCACCCTGCACTCGATGCGGAACGTGGAGGGCTCCGGTATCCTGAAGGTCCATGACTGGCCCTCGAAGGCGTGATGATGCCCTGGTTCGGATTCGTCGTCAGAGCTGATGCCTTCGGAGGCATGTGCGCGGTGGGGTTTTCGCCAATGGCGAACGCCCCTGGGTACGCCGGCGTCCCGCCGGCCTGTTCGGTCTCACGGGCGTCTCGCCCCTTCCTGTGCCGGCGGGACGCCGGCGTACCCAGGGAGGATGTGCCCGGGTACAACCCGCGAACCACCCGCTGCCGGGTGAATTCCGCCAACCAGCCCCTTTGCAAGAGGGAGGCCCTTCCATGAAGGAAAAGATGAGCAAGCAGGAGCTCCTTTCCCGAATATCGATAGACAAGGACGTCTGCTTTGGGAAACCCTGCATCCGGGGACATCGGATCCGGGTATCCCTGGTGCTCGATCTTCTGGCCAGCGGGTGGACGGTCCGGGAGCTCCTCGAACAGTACCCCGGCATCGAAGAAGCGGACGTCCTCGCCTGTATCGCCTACGGAGCGGAAATGTCCCGCGAACGCTACGTTGACGTGCCCCTGGAGGCATCGGCTTGAAGATCGAGCTCGACGAGAACCTCGGCAGCCGGGGAGCGGACGTTCTGCGGGCGGCAGGACATGACGTCGCCACGGTGGTGGAGGAAGGGCTGTCTTCGGCCAGCGATGACAGGCTCATCGAAGTCTGTCGTTCCGAACGCAGGCGCCTGGTCACTCTTGACCTGGATTTCAGCAATCCGCTGGTTTCGATCCAGCGCGCTGTTCCGGCATCGCCGTTCTCAGGCTCCCGCCCCGGTTCGTGGCCGGCGACTTGTTCGATACGGTCCGCACCCTTGCCGCCGGGCTTGCCGGTTCGACCATTGAAGGGAAGTCGTGGGTCGTGCAGCGAGGGCGCATCAGGGAGCACCACCGTGAATAGAGAGACGCGGATGCCCGCCCCGGGCGCGATGGAGATTCGGCATGAAGCGCTGGAAGGCGGCGGAGTCCAGTGACTGAAGAGTACGTTCCGGTCCGGCTCTCGCACCTGCTGCGCGACTGCTCGGTGGGGGCCGTCGTGCGCGGACCGGACAGCCTGATGGTGGTGCAGGACATCCGCGTCTGGGACCGTCCCGGCAGCGACCCCATGGACCGGGAGATCCGCTACGTGGACCGGGTGCGGAGCGCGCTCGGCATCGAGCGCGCGCTCTGCGCGCCGCCCCGTTCGGCGGAGCGGGGCGGGACCGTCGTCGGGTGGATTCCCGCGCTCCGGTTTCCGGCCTGGACGCGCTGCCTGGAGTGCGGCCTGCTGCACTCCGCGCCGTGGCGGAGCCGGGGTCGAACGGACGGGCCGCCGCCGCAGGGGAGAGACGACGGGCGGGGCGAAGGCGAAGGGGGAAGCGAAGAGAGAGCGGACGGATGCCACGAATGCGGCGGTCGGATCGAGCAGGCGCCCTGGGTCCTCGTGCATGAGGAGGGCTACCTTGCCGACGTTCCCTGGCACGATCTCGCCCACGCGGGGTCCCGGAACCCGGAGCAGCGCGGATGCCGCCGCGACTGGAAGGCGCCCTACCTCCGATTGAGTGAGACCGCGAGCGGCCGCCGGATACTCTGCACCCGTTGCGGCGCAAGCCAGACCCTCCGGTCCGGTGCGTTGCCCCGGCATCCGTTCCCGCCTCGTACCTGGCAGCAGCCCTGGCTCCACGATCCCCCGGCCGAATCTCCCGAGGCCCTGGACTGGCTGATGGAGGTGAACGACGTCCGGGTGCACTCCCCTTCGACCCGCACCGCCCTCGTCATCCCGCCGGAGTCCCGGATCCACCGCGGCACGGTCCTCGACCGTCTGTACGGAAACACCCGGATCCTGGAGCGGATCCGGAATCCAAGGAGCCGGCTCTCGCGGCGGGGCCTCATCCGGCAGCTCGCCGCCGACTTCCGCTGCCGGCCCGCCGAGATCGAAGCGGCCGTCCGGGAGATCGACCGGGGCTATCCGCTCTACGACCAGGCGATCACTCAGGGCGCCCTCCTCGCCGACGAATACCGGGCGCTCGTCCACCCGATCCCGAACCTCCGGGAAGGCGAGGACTTCGTGACCAGGCATCACACCGAGGGATGGAAGGCGCTTCGCCGGACCCTGCCCCCCGGGCTCGCCCGGCGCGCCGCCGGCGCCGTCTCTCGCCTGGTCGCGATCGACCGGCTGAAGGAGATCATGGTGCTGGAAGGATTCCGGCGCGCCGGGGGGCCGCGGCTGACCCCGCCGGACGTGACCGGCGAGGGCGGCTGGCTTCCCGCCCTCGAGCTCTACGGAGAGGGCGTCTTCTTCACCATCGACGAGGATCGGTTGCGGCGCTGGGAGTCCGGCGCCGCCCTCCGCGAACGCGCGGCCGGCTTTGCCGAACGCTGCGTCCAGCGCGCCGGGCCGACGCCCCCCGAGCTCGACGTCGACGTATCGCCGCGCTTCCTGCTCTGCCACACGCTCGCCCATCTCCTGATCCGCGCGCTCGATGCGGAGGCGGGATATCCCGCGGCTTCCCTCAAGGAACGCATCTACTGCGCGGACGGCAAGGAGCCGATGGCCGGGGTCCTCATCTACGTGTCGGTCGCGGACGAGGAAGGGTCCCTCGGCGGCCTGATGGAGCTGGCCCGGCCCGAGCGGTTCCTCCGGCTGCTGACCGGCGCGTTCAAGGCGGCGTCCTGGTGCTCGCTCGATCCGGTGTGCGGGGAGCAGGAAGGGCACGGACCGGACCTCCTCAACCGGGCCGCCTGCCATGCCTGCGTCCTCCTCCCGGAGCCGAGCTGCCCCTACGGCAACGTCCTCCTCGACCGGGTCTTCGTCGGCGGCGCGGCCCCCGGCATCGCCGCGATCACGGACCATGCGGAGGCAGAGGCGGAGACGGTGGTGGACTCGGAGACGGTGACGGAGGCGGCCGGCTGATGGCCAGGCGCAGGTTCGAGCTTCCGGGCATCCAGGACCTCAGCAAGGAGCAGGAAGCGACCCGCGCCCTGCCGAAGGAGGGGCAGCATCTCATCATCGGCGGCCCGGGAACGGGGAAGTCCGTGCTCGCGCTCCTCCGCGCGCGGCTTCATCATCGGGAGCGCGACGATTACCGGTTCCTGGTCTTCAACCACCTCCTCGATCGGGCGAGCGGCCAGTTGTTCGGCGGCAGCCTCGACAGCCGGACCTGGGACGGCTGGTTCCGGGGGGGATTCGAGGAGCTGGCCGGCCAGCCGGTTCCGGTCCGGGAGCCGAACGAGCGCGGGTATCGAGCGATAGACTGGACGGCGGTCGACGCGATCGTGGGGTTGCCGGGCGGGGACCGGAGCGGGAAGGGGGACGGGGAAGGGAAGACGCCGCCCCGGCCGTTCCTCGTCATCGACGAGGGGCAGGACATGCCTCCGCAGTTCTACAGCGCGCTCGCCGACCTCGGCTTCGACCGCTTCTTCGTCGTCGCCGACCAGAACCAGCAGATCACCGAGGCGAACAGCAGCCGCAAGGAGATCGAGGACCGTCTCGCCATCGATGCCGACCGGGTGATCGAGCTGCGGCAGAATTACCGCAACGGGTACCGGGTGGCGCGGCTGGCGCGGGAGTTCCGCACCGGCGACCCGGCGAGCCCGCCTCCCGACCTCCCGGCGCCGGCCGCGGGCGCCGCGCCGCTGCTCTACTACTACGAGCGCGACCACGACGACCGGAAGCTGGATGCGGTGGCCGGTGGGATCCTCCGCCTCGCGGACCGGGACCCGCGGAAGCTCATCGGGGTCATCGCTCCGAACAACCGGGTGAGGGAGCGCTACCTCCAGGCGATCCGCTCCGCCGAGGTCCGGCTCGATCACCCGCGCCCTCCCATCCGGACCTTCCACATGGGGGATCGGGGCGAGGTCGCGTTCGACGAAGGCGGCATCCTGGTCATCAACGCCCAGGCCTGCAAGGGGCTCGAGTTCGATACCGTGGTGCTCGCGGACATCGACGAACACCGCGTCCGGGCCGACGACCCGGACGCGGCCCGGCGCCTCTTCTACGTCATGGTTGCGCGCGCGAAGGAGCAGGTGTTCATGTTCATGAAGCGGGGCGAAGGCCGGGAGATCGAGAAGCTCCTTCCGGCGGACGGGGACGTGCTCGGGCGGAGAAATCTGTAGTGGCTTCGCGCAGAGACCCCGATCGGTGGAAGCCGGGCGCGCCGCGGAAATCGCCGCTCCGGCCGGTCCGCGGGAACCGGTCGCAGCCGCCGTGCGGAGGTAAGGGATGGCGACCGTAGATCTCTTCATGCCGTCGGACGCGCCGCCGAACGCACCGCCGGACGTGCCGCCCGCTCCGGTGAAGGCGCCCGGTTCGGGACTCCTCGTCACCAACCACCTGAACCTCTTCTACATGCTCGCGACGGGTCTCGTGATGCCCCCTGCCGGGTTCGGGGGCAAGTACTACCGGGACCCCCTCGAATGCTGTCCGGGCTGGATCCCGGTCTTCCTCGACAAGGCGCCGAAGGGCGCGATCGAGTCGGCCACCCGGGAGGCGGAGCACCTGAAGCCCGTCATCGTCCGGATCGACCTCTCGGGGACGTCGGGCCGGCTGGCCGCGATCGGCGAGCATGGGTCGAGGGAGCTGCACTTCCCGAGCGGGCTCGACGGGACCGAGCGCGTGCTCTTCGTGCCCGCGCCGCTCCCCGTCTCCCGGATCGAGTCGATCCTGTTCCAGTCGGCAGAGGACAAGCGGGCCTGCGAGAGAGACGCGAAGGACTTCGGCAACGTTCCGCTCACGGACTTCAAACGCGGGACGAACAAGGCGCTGTTCGCCAAGGCCCCGGACACCCCCTGGCCGCCGCCGCCCGGCGAGGGGCCGGCGGGGCGGGAGTCCCCCCTGGAGCGCCCGCTCGCCGCCGGCGGGGTCATGGCCATGCTCCTCCTCTTCGGCAACCTCGGCAACCAGGCGATCCGCGCGTGCCGCGCCGCCTTCGAGGCGGAGGGCGGTGCGGCCGGCCCGCCCGACGGACATCCGATCCTCGCCGGGCTCAACGCCTGGCTGGAGGAGGGATCAGAGGAAGGGGACGGGGGCCGGGTGGGACCGCCTCCGGCTCCGGTGCCCTCGGCTTCGGCGTCCTCGACGCCCGAGACGGACCGGGCCGGCCTGCGGAACGCCTATCAGGCGAGGCTCTTCCGGGAAGCCGTCGAGCGGCTGGTGCGGTGGCGGGACTCCGGCCGGGCCGGAAGCGCGGAGACCGTGCTCCTCGATCACCTCCACGAGGCGTCGACGAGCCTGGACCCGCGGGCGCAGGCCGGGATCCGAAGGCTCCACGGCACCCTCGAATCCCTGACCGGGCTCGCGGACGCCAGCGCAAGCGAGCTCTTCGAACGGCACGACACCCCCCTCGCCCACGCCCTGACCCTGTTCTTCCTGCGCCGCGACTGCGCCGACCTCTTCGACTACCGGAACGACCGGCTCGGGGAGGCGGACTGGCTCGGGGCCGCGATCCTCTTCGGGGTCCGCGACGGGTGGCTCGGGCTTCCCCTCCGGCTCCGCGCCCATCCCGGGCTCGCCGCCGCCGTCTCCCACCGCATGGCGCGGACGTCCCTTCGGATCGCCGGCTCGGGCTTCGACCTGGGCCCCGCCCCGCCGCGGGCGCGCCCGCTCCGCGAGGTGCTCGGCGATGGCGCGGCCTGGCAGCGCGCCGGTGGGCAGCAGGCGAACGCCCCGCTGGAGCTTGCGCGGCTCCGGAAATGGGACTGCGTCTCCACCCGGATCAGCCTCGGTACGGGCGAGTACACCCTCACGGTCAAGGGCGGCTCGGTACGGATCGATCTGCCCGGCGAGCCGCGGGTCTCCTCCGAGATCGACCGGGAGCGCTTCTTCGCCCTCCTCGCCGACGCGCGTCTCGACGGCGAGACCGAGGCGAAGGTCCGGGCGAAGCTTCCCGCGGGCCTTCGAGGCTGAGCGCCGCCGTGCGCATGGCGCCGAGCGCCCCCTTCGAGACCGGCAGCCCGGCGGAGAAGCGGATATTCGAGAGGTTGCGGTCCGCCTTCGACGACCGCTATGCGGCCTTCCACTCGCTGCGACCGACCCGCCACCCCCGGAAGCGGTTCCCCGAGATCGACTTCGTCGTCTGCGGCCCCGAGGGCCTCTACGTCCTGGAGGTCAAAGGCGGGCGGGTCACGTGCCGGGACGGGGTCTGGAGGTACGAGGACCGCCGCGGCCAGCGCGGCGAGTCGCAGGAAGGCCCGTTCCGTCAGGCGGAGACGGCGCTTCGCGGGCTGGTGGAAGACCTCCGCGAGCGCGCCGCCCTCCCCGCGGGGGCTCTCGACCGGCTCGCCATCGGGTACGGGGTGGTGTTCCCCGACTGCGACTTCCGGGTCGAAGGCGCCGAGTGGGAGCCGGCGATGGTTGCCGACCGGCGGGCAAGCCGCGACCTCGAAGGCTGGCTGCGCCGCCTGTTCGCGTACTGGCGGGGCCGCGGCGGCGGGAGGGCTTCCGCCCTCGACGGGGAGGCGTTGCGAGCGCTTCGGGAGTATCTTCGCCCCGACCTTGGATCCCCGCCGCGCGGGGCGGGCGCCCCGCTGGCGGACCAGGTGGAGGACGCCCGGCGGCGGGTCGCGCGGTTCACCGACGACCAGATGCGGATGGCGGACGTGGCCGAGGCGAACCCGCGGGTGCTCTGCGCGGGCGGCGCGGGGACCGGGAAGACGTTCCTCGCGGAGAGGCTGGCCCGGCGGTGGGCCGCCGCCGGGGCCGAGGTCGCGGTGGTGTGCCGGTCTCCCTGGCTCCGGCACTTCCTGGCCTCGCGGCTCTCGGCGCCGGGGGTCACCGTGTCGCTGATCGACGGCGTCCGCCTCGACTGCCGCCGGTCCGGGCTCGCGCGCTTCGATGCGCTCCTCGTCGACGAAGGGCAGGACCTGTTCGAGATGCGCTGCCTCGACGCCCTGGACTCGGTCCTCGCCGGCGGGCTGGAGACGGGCCGATGGTGCTGGTTCCACGACCTCAACAACCAGTCGCTCACCCACCGTTTCGAGCCGGGCGCGAAGGAGCGTCTGGAATCGCTTCACCCGGTGCGGATGCCGCTCCGGGTCAACTGCCGCAACACCCGGGTCATCCTGGAATGGATACAGGAGGCGATCGACGCCGACCTCGGGGTGCGCGGGGCGGGCACGGGGCCGGCCGTCCGCTGCCAGCGGGCGGCGGACCGGCGCGACGCGGCCGAACGGGCCGCGCGCGAGATCGTCGAGCTGGTGGACGTGGGCGGCCTCGCCCCCGGGTCGGTGACGATCCTGTCGCCGCTCGGCCTCGCGGACTCCTCGGTGGCCAACATGCCGGACGGGGCCGCGAGCCGGGTCCGGCGCCTGGACGAGTATTCCATGCGGCGGGTCCCGGGCGGTAAGGTCGGGTTCGCCCGCATCGACGAGTTCAAGGGCTTGGAGAACGAGGCGGTGGTGGTCGTGGACCTCCCTCCCCCGGAGCGGGGGGACGGGAACGAGCCGGCCCACTACGTGGCCATGAGCCGGGCCCGCTCCGTGCTGTCGCTGATCTACCGGGACGACCCGCCGCCCCATTCCGCCCGCGGCCCCGCGACGGAAGGCGCGCCGCCGTGACCCGCGTTCGGCCCCGGCGCCATCCGATCCGGTGTCCGGGCCGGTCCGAGCGCCAGAGGAAGGCTGGCGCGCTCCGGTCGAAGCCGCCGTCGGGCCCGACGAGATTCGGCGCTTCGGGAGTGGCAGGGCAGCGACCGCGAGCGCCAGTCCTCCATCAGTTCGCAGGAGGCGTTTTCTGTTACACTCCGGCGCTGGCGTGCCCGCGGGGCGCAGGGAAAATCACCGAGGGGGGACGAATGGCTGGTGTTCTCCAAGTTCTGAAAGACCACGGCTTCGAGTGCTGGGACCCCAACACGACCGACGAGCCGGTTGTCGTCGCTGATGAAGATGCGCCCCGCCCGGTCTACCGGTCCCTCGAAACACCCCAGCCCAATCGGGAGCAGTTGCCGGTTGGAGAGACGCCACCCCCCAGGCGATCGCTCTTCCGCTATTTCCTCGATGGGTCCATGAGAACGACCAACGCCGGCCATGTCGTGGACACCAAGCAGCGTTTTCTGCCAATTTTCATTGCACAGATCGGCGTTGCAGCGACAAGACTCGACAATGCCCAGATTGCCGTAGAAGCCTTCAAAAACAGGAACATTCTTTTCATTCCCGAAACATTCTCCGCAGAAGATGTCGGGAAAGCGCGTCGTCTGGTTCGGGAGACCGCTCGATCCTCGCGATTGCCGCTTGATCTCGATCTCGAGTGCTACAGCTTGAATGAGGAGGAAAAGCCTATCGACGGAGCGCGCAAGAAGGTATTGTCATCCATGCATGAGATGGAGATCAATCTTATAAAGGAACTTGCGGAGTCACGTAAACTCATGCGCGACTCTTTGCTCATGATCGACGGATCTCTCCAATTTTATGGGAACCTCGAGAGGGAAAGAGAGGCTTTTCGCAACGTTGTGGGCATTGCCAAGTCATTTGATCTCAATCAACGTATTGGGACGGGGCCGAACGCCAAAGAGGTAGGCGTACTCGTAGCTTATTTGAGACACTGCTTCCGGACCCCCGCTCGCAAGGTTTCACACCGGAATCTCACGATTGGCGCATGGTACCTGCGCCTCCATTCCCAACAGTCTCATGCGAGCCTCGCCGTCACCGACGGCGTCGTGAAAATCGAAATTTTTCCCGACAATCCCACGAGTTCCGAACCGGTGCTCCACACTGACCGCTGCAACCTGATCTCAAAGAACGTGCTGGCGTTGCGCCATCCCACCACACCCTGGACGGACTCTCGATGGTCCAGCCATCTATATCCTATCCACTTGACTGAGCAATATATCAAGACACGCCTCCGAAGCGACCGATCCATTCGGGCCTGCCTTTAGCCTTTCGGTTCCCGGTGATCATTGATGGAAGCATCCATGAAAAATGACTTGCCAATTGGCCGCGTGGTCGCGACCGAACAAAACCCGACAACAACGGGATCGGTTCGATTCTGGCTCAAGCCGGATGTCGAACTCAAGCCGTTCGATTTTGTGCGTCTCACTGCACCGGAGAACATGGCCAAGCAGATCGGCGAGTTCTATGCAATTATCCATGAAATTCAACAGGTATCGGATGAGCCGAGCCCGCTCAGCAGTTTCATGTCGGCAGACTTCGGCAATTCAGAGCTCGAACCGAGTATTTCGCGGGTCGTTGTTACCTATGCGGACGCCACGGTACTCTTCAACACGTACGATATCGAGATGCCGATTCCGCACGGATCCAAGGTTCATTGGCCGGATGAACAGGGAGTCCGGCGGGCTCTGGGAATACTGGATTACAAGAGACCGACACCCGCTGGATATATCACCATGTCGGGACCAGATCAAAGTTCCATGGCAATCCACGTCGATATGGATGCGGATTATCTCATCGGACCCGAGGGGGCTCACCTGAACATTTCGGGTATCTCAGGACTGGCCACCAAGACTTCTTACGCAATGTTTTTGCTCACCGCAATCCAGCAGAAGCAGGAAACCGAATGGACTGCGGGAGAAAACCATCGCGCCGGGTTCATCATCTTGAACGTCAAGGGTGCGGACCTCCTGCGTCTTCACGAAGAAGCCTCTGATCTAGACGAAACGACACGAGCTGACTGGGAAAAATGTCGACTCACCGCCGCCCCGCTGAACAACGTTACCTATTTCTACCCCTATGCTGAAACCGGCTCCCACGCGCAGACGAAACTTGACCCTGATTTGGTCGAACGGAACATCAGCACCGGGAGGGCTTATCGTTATTACTACGACGTAGAAGCAGTGCTCGATCGTCTTCGACTCCTTGTCGAAGATATAGATGACCCCAACCAAACGCTGGTTAGCTGCGCTGAGTACTGCACGGACAATGTGTCCAAGGATACATCTTGGGCTGCTTTTCGCCGGAAGATTTTTGAATGGGCTGACAATGCTCCTGATAAGAAGATTCCCGTGGTATCATGGCGGCGTTTCTCGCGGCTGTTTGGACAGCGGACCAGGAATCCTCTATTCGTCGAAAAGAGTGTTATTGGCGCCAAGCAAAAGCGGCAGGCGTCGCTCTATGAAATACTGAACCACCTAAGCCCGGGGCATGTCGTTGTGATTGACATCGCACAGCTTCCCGACTATCTCCAGAGCTTCATTGTTGGAGACGTAATCGAGCTCATCCGGTCTGCCAAGGCTGGAAATGGGAGCATCGAAGACGAAGAAAATGGAGAAGGCAATTTTCCCCACCCGCCAGAGACCGTCATTCTCTTCGCGGATGAGTTGAACAAGTTCGCGCCGAGACAGGGACAGGCGCGGTCCATCACCCGCCATCTCCGCGAGATTAGCGAACGGGGAAGGTCGGAAGGCATCATTCTTTTCGGAGCGGAGCAATTTCGCACCGGTGTTGATAATCAAGTTACAGGAAATTCCGGTACGCAAGTATTCGGACGAACCACCGCTATTGAAGCGACCCGAGATCAGGAGATCAAGGGACTGCCGGGGAGCCAGACCAAGCGGGTCCCGTTTCTCAAGAAGGGAGAAGTCCTGGTGAGTCACACGCGATTCAGCTCCGGCACATTGAAGATACGCTTCCCGCGTAACGCATATCGGCCGAGTTAGACCAGATGGCTACAAACCGGCAACCGGACCTTGGCGTTCATCTTCTCGAGACCATTACTCGGGGAATGTATAGTGAACCCTTTCACTGCATTCGCGAATACATACAGAATGCCTACGACAGCATTCGCAAGGCACGTCGGGATGGACTGATCGGCACCGATGAGGGACAGATTCTCCTGACCATTGACGAGACGGATCGAAGATTGAGCATCCGTGATAACGGAACTGGTCTCAGCCCCGAAGCTGCGGCCGTCCATCTATTGGATATCGGCAAGTCCAGTAAGGCTCGTTCAGATGAGGCGACTAGTGAAAACGCCGGCTTCCGAGGCATTGGGAGACTGGCTGGAATCAGCTATTGTAAGACGCTTCGCTTTACGACCTCGTGTGGAGATGGCAAAAAATGTATCGTAGAATTCGACGCCGCCGGAATCAACCGGCTGACCGAACGAGGGCAGGAACCGGCCACCATCGTGGAAGCGATCGACCGGAATTCGAGGATCAGCGATGACGTGGCCGACGACGACGCCAGGTACTTGGAAGTTACCCTTGAGGGCATCGATCCGGATATTCCGTTTCTGGACAATCAACGTCTTTGCCGGTATCTTGAGCTGAACGCGCCTGTCCCAAACGATCCGCAGGTGTGGTCCCACACGGAGAAAATTCGTCAATTGGCTAAAGCCGCCGGGTGCCTTTCCTCCCTGGAGGAAGTCCAAATCTTTATCTGCGATGCCGATGGTAAGGTACAGGAGGATGTACGGCGTCCCTTCAAGGACACGTTTCAGACAGCGAATGCATTGGGTAAGAGACGGCGGACCGTCCGCGTTTCTGACGTCAGGGCGCTACCACTGGATAATTCACAGGGAAATGGCTGGTGGGGATGGATTGCAGTTCATGAGCGAGAGGGAGCATTGGCCGATGTACCGTTCGCTGGTCTTCGTATCCGGATGCACAATATCGCGATAGGAGACGACAGCATTCTTCAAAGCTTGT
Source organism: Gammaproteobacteria bacterium (assembly GCA_965243335.1). Classification (GTDB taxonomy): domain Bacteria; phylum Pseudomonadota; class Gammaproteobacteria; order HK1; family HK1; genus JAJDXW01. Next base: position 4,795,976 of record OZ251545.1, on the reverse strand, counting down.
TCCCTACACAGCCCCACGCTCGCTGGTGCTTCGGTGATATTCACGTCACCGATCCTGCTCTTACGCCAAATTCTCAGCGGGACGATTTCGAGCCCTCAAAGGCATGGAATCGCTTGAAGGAAGGGCTCCGAGAGGAGGCGAGTTTGCTCGATCGGGATATCCGGAGAGAATCTGACGAGCGGAATAAATCTGTCTCGACTCTGAAAAGACGTACCGAGGAACAGATTGAAAATGCCGAAGATACTATTGCACGAGGCTTCGCTTCGCACGATCAGAAGCAAGCAGATATCCAGAAGCTGGAAGCCACGAAAGGCAAACTCGATCGCCACATCAGAAGGAGGGGACGTTCAGAGGATGAAAAGGAAGCGCTGAACAATCTGCGTTTGAAAGTTGAGCAGGTACTGACGAAAGTCAGGGCGGTCCGCAAGACAGGTACGGACGACGCGCTAGCACATTTGAACAGGCAGGCTCGCAGTGCCGTACGCACAGTGTTCGAGGTACTCAAGGGAGAACTGAACGAGAGACAGTTCAACGCTATTCAGGAAAAAATTCATGCGGCTCTGAAGCCTGGAAAAAGGAAAGCTTGAACCCATGACGAGGAAGCGCATACTACTCATCGAACCGGGCTATCGGAACAAGTACCCTCCGCTCGGATTAATGAAATTGGCGACCTACCATAAAGGGCGCGGCGACCATGTCCTGTTCACCAAGATTGGTTTCGGGAAAGAGAACCATTTTCCGTCCCTTCTGAGTGCGCCGTGGGATCGAATTTATGTAACGACGCTCTTCAGCTTCGAGTGGAAACGCACCGCCGCAGCCATTGACTACGCCATTCAAACGGCCGGAATGCAGCCTGAGCGGGTGTTTGTTGGAGGCATTGCCGCTTCTCTCATGCATGACGAGTTTCTGAATGAGCCCAGGTGGGCGGGGGTCCGGTTCATCAAGGGGCTTCTGGTCGGTCCGCCGGCCGTCGCACTTCAACTTTCCGCGGGCGATCTCGATTTCGGCGCTGACGACCTCGATGGGTCGCCAATTGACGAATTGACGCCGGACTACAGTATTCTTGGAGATATCAATTACGTATACCCAGTTCGTGATGCATATTTCGGCTACGCTTCGCGTGGATGCGTCCGGAAATGCGCCTTTTGCGGAGTTCCCAAGCTCGAGGGTCCTCAGCGTGAGATGCCGCCACTCACCCAACTGATCCGGGGTATTGATTCCACTGATGGAGTGAAGAAAGATCTTGTTTTGATGGATAACAATATTACTGCTTCAGCTCGCTACCGGGATATCATCGCCGAAATCCGAGATATGGGTTTTCACAAAGGCGCAACGTTGGTGCGCGACGGCAGCCGGCCTGTCAAGCGCCGAGTCGACTTCAATCAGGGTGTAGACGCGAGGATTCTCGCCAAGTCACCGATGTACCTGCGTGAAATGGCCACGATCTGCATTAGCCCGTTGCGCATCGCCTTCGATCACATTGGCATGCGCAAGGTCTATGAAACGGCGGTTCGCATGGCTGCCGAGAACGAGATCACCTCGTTGTCGAACTACATGCTGTACAACTTCATGGACACGCCGAGTGATTTGTACGAACGGATGAAGCTCAACATTGCTCTGAACCAGGAACTGAACGTCCGTATCTGGTCTTTCCCCATGCGTTATCAGCCAGTCACTCTCAAGGACCGGTCACACGTGGGGAAGAACTGGAATCGCTACTTCCTGCGATCGTTTCAGATCATGCTCCAGGTCACCCGAGGTGTGGTGAGCGGTAGTCCGCTGTTCTTCATGCGTGCCTATGGAGAAGACAGGGACGCTTTCGAGCGGCTTCTCAGTCAACCGCACGCCTTTATATTTCACCGCTATCATTACGAGTCCGGAGAGGGACGAGCGGTCTTCGAAGAGTATACGGCGCTACGTCGGCGGTTAACAAGCAGCCAAGAGCAGGAGCTGATTCAACTTCTTGCCGGGCCTGCGGTTGCGATGACTGGTCTGCCGCGCGCGCACTATCGGAGGCTTGCCGTGGACAGATCGATTGATCCACTAGTCCGGAAGGCAATGTATTTTCATACCTTGGATACCAAGGATCGGTTGATTCCAGGGGAGTCAGGGGTTCTGCCGGCGTTTGCCCGTTTGAATCCCGACCCAACTTTACCCGCGGAAGAAGAGTTTGTAGAGGACGCGGGGTTGTTCGATCACGATGCGGTCAGGAACCCGGGCGATGACCTTCGAGCGAATTCCGTTGGCTGAAAGGATTTGTGCAGAGGTGTTTATGTCAGATACCAAAGTGCCAGCATCAGGCGTTGGCGGCGACATCCTGGGTCTTGTCACCACGGGGATGTACCGTAGCCCACTCTCGATCTATCGCGAATATCTACAGAACGCGGCAGACGCGATTGGATCAATCTCCAATCCGGATGACGGTCGCGTGGAGATTGCTATCCACCCGGCCGAGCGAAGGGTCGCGATCCGAGATAATGGGCGCGGTCTGTCCTACCAGGATGCAGTCCGTGACCTCATACCCATCGCCCAAAGCCGGAAGCTACGGGGCATTGACCGAGGCTTCAGGGGTATTGGTCGGTTATCCGGACTGGCCTTTGCCGAGAGTGTAAGCTTCTACACCCGCTCCGTCGCAAGCCAACCCGTTACCCGGATCACTTGGAGCGGGTCCGCGCTTCGAGCAGGCGCCATCCAGACGACACGGACGGAGCACCTGATCCGGGAGTGCGTCGACGTGTCCACTCTGGACGGCGGGAACTGGCCCGACCACTTCTTCGAAGTTGAGATAGTCAATGTTGCGAGGCACGCTGCTGGACTAATTTTGAACAGGGAAGCGGTTCGAGAGTACCTCGGTGAGGTCTGTCCTGTGCCGATGGCGCCGGATTTCCCTTTTACCGTCCAGATAGAAGATTTGTTCAGTCAAAATGACCGTCCTTTGGCTCTCCAGGTTTTTCTGGCGGGTGACCAAACGCCCGTGACTCGCCGATATGGACCAAGCTTGCGGTTCTCGGAGGATCGGGAGGATCTCTTCACCGGGCTTGAATCGCTCCACGTACCCGCTGTAGACGGAGACGGTGTTGCGGCGATTGGCTGGTTAGCCCATTCCTCCTACCTCGGCGCCATACCGAAAAACCTGGGCCTTCGAGGTCTCCGAGCACGGAAAGGCAATATTCAGATTGGCGATGAAGGTGTTTTTGAACATCTCTTTCCGGAAGAACGCTTCAACCGTTGGTGTGTCGGTGAAGTTCACATCGTGGACTCCCGAATCCTACCGAACGGACGGCGCGATTACTTTGAACCGGGACCGCACATTCGCAATCTCGAAAACCATCTGGATGCTATTATTCGGCGCATTGTCAGCCGTTGCCGAAGAGCCTCCAGTAAGAGAAATCGAGCCAAGAGATTCCAGGCCACGCTAGACCAACTGGAGGGGGCCTATGATCTCGCCGCGTCGGGATATCTCAAGGCCGACGATTCCAAGACATTGATCAAGCAGACCTTGCAGCAGGTTGATAATCTGCAGGAAGAATTTGTGCCAGAACGAGGGCATGCTCCGGAGGATGTTGTGCGGTTGAAGGAATTGGCTATGAAGTTGGAGGATTTTCAACCCGGGCCTGACCAATCACCACTCGGAAATATCCGACATGCCGAAGCCGAAACATACCAGCGTATATTTCAAATCTTGACGGAATTTTCGCCTTCGCCAGGCACCGCCAGGAAGATGATCGAGGCCATCCTGTCTCGTACTTAACACGTCTTGCCAGTTGCCCTGTCCGACGTGTATCGAGGCAGTCGAATTCGATTTCTATGGAAATGCCCGTTCATATTCGCAAGATATTGATATAGAATGGAAAACATGGGTTGGAGATATTCATTATTCCACGGAAACAGAATCTTCCCATGGTATCGCTGTGGTTCGGAGCTGCCTTCAGGGTTTTCACGAGCGCGTTTTGGGAACGCTTGTGTCCCGCCCGCACGGGGGCGAAGCCCTAGAAAATGAAAATGCGAGCGGGACACCCGCGTTCCCAGGAGCACCCGCGAGAGACGTGCATGGCGAGAATCCCCACCGCCCACATGCCTCATGGGGGCTCCATCGGGTACGACACCGGTTTCCTGTTCGGCCCGCCGGTGCGGCTGGCTCCTGCGCGCCCGTGCGGATACAGGAGGCGTATCGATGGGTGGGTTGACGGGGCCGCCGGTTCGGAAGTCCCGGCGTCCGACACCTCGGGAGGGGGGGCGCACCGGCAGGGATGCAGGCGGCGAGGCAGGCAGGACGACCTGATCCGCCGCTCGTCTCGTGGGCAGGGCGGATCGCTTGGCGTGCGCTGCCGGGGCCGGGGCGCCATAATGCGGTCCGCGCCGCGGGCGGGCAGATGACGGATGGCAGAGCTTGACGTTCCCTCCATGACCGGCGTTCCCCGCGCCTCCGGGCGCCATGCCTCGGGGTCGGTTCCGGGGCTGGAGCACGGGGACCGGCTCACGCGGGACGAGTTCGAGCGGCGCTATGCGGCCCGGCCGGACGTCAAGAAGGCGGAGCTGATAGAGGGAGTTGTCTTCATGCCGTCACCCGTCCACCTGGCCGGTCACGCAGAGCCGCACTCCATGATCCAGGGGGTGCTTCTCTTCTACGCCGCGTTCACGCCGGGAGTCAGGGTGGCGGACAACGCCACCGTCCGTCTCGACGCCGACAACGAGCTCCAGCCCGACGTGTTGCTGCGGATCGACGAGCGAGCGGGCGGCCGGTCCCGGGTCAGCGAAGACGACTATCTCGAAGGCGCGCCGGAGCTGATCGTCGAGGTCGCGGCGAGCCGCGCCTCGATCGACATGCGCGCCAGACGCGGGGTCTACCGGCAAAGCGGGGTGCAGGAATACGTCGTCTGGCAGACCCGCGAGAGCCGCATCGACTGGTTCGAGCTTGCTGTCGACGAGTATCGTCCGCTGCCGAGGGACCGTGAAGGGATCGTGCGGAGCCGCGTCTTCCCGGGGCTGCGCCTCGCGGTCCACGCCCTGCTGGAAGGGGATGCGGCGGGCGCGCTGGCGGAGCTGGACGAGGGGCTTCGGTCGCCGGAGCACCGCGAGTTCGTTGCCCGGCTGGCCGGAAGGACGTAGCCGCCGCCCGGCGGCGGCGGGGTCGCCGGCGCGGGCGCGTCGCCCCGGCGGCCCCGCCGGGATTTCCGTGCGGGATGCGCCCGTATGCTGAACCGGCGTTCGATCGAGGCGGTCGCGGCCGCCGCCGCGGGGCCGGGCGAGGTCCGGCCGCTCTACGAGTCGTACTGCTTCTCGCGCATCCCCTGGACCGTCGAAGCCGCGCTCACCGGCGAACCGAACCCGCGGACCCTGCCGCCCGATGCGCTCGGCGCGCTCGCCGGCCCCCGGCCCGACACCGTCGTCCTCCTCTTCGTCGACGCCTTCGGCTGGCGTTTCTTCGAGCGGTTCGCGGAGAGCGTCCCGGCCCTCGCCCGCTTCCTCCGCGACGGCACGGTCTCCAAGCTCACCTCCGTCTTCCCGTCCACCACCTCCGCCCACGTCGCCTGCCTGCATTCCGGCCAGACCCCGGCGGAGAGCGGGATCTACGAGTGGTTCCAGTACGAGCCCGCGGTCGGCGAGATGATCGCGCCCCTCCTCAGCTCGCGGGCCGGGGACCAGGGGCGGAACGGGCTCCGCCTTCCGCCCGGCGCCCTGTTCGAGGGGGAGACCCTGCACGAACGCCTGGCCGCCCGCGGGGTAGGGTCGATCTCGGTGACCCCGGCCGAGTTCACCCCGTCGCCGTTCAACGACGCGTTCACCCGCGGGACCGTCGAGGCGCCCTGGAAGAGCTTCACCCGCGGGCTGGATGCGCTCGTCGGCGCGGTCGCGGCGCCGACTCGCGGCCCGCGGGCCGGGCCGAAGTCGGGGCGGGAGCCCGGGCCGGAGCCCGGAGCGGAGCCCGGGGAGGCGCCCCAACCCGAACGCCGGCTGATCCATTACTACTACGGCGGCATCGACCGCGACGCGCACCGGTTCGGACCCGATTCGCCGGAGCTGGCGCGCACCGTCCTCCGTTTCTTCGACCAGCTCGAACGGCGGTTCTTCGCGCCGCTCGAGAGGCGGACGGGGACGGGGGCCGGCCGCCAGCGGCGGGCAGGGGGACCGGGACCGGCGCCGGGGCGGGAACGGAAGCGGGAGCAGGAACGGGGGCAGGGAGGATCGATCGGCAAGACCTGCGTGGTGCTCACCGCCGACCACGGGATGATGGGGCACGACCCGGCGCGCGCCGTCTATCTCAACCGGGTCCTGCCGGAGGTCGAGGGGTGGATCGAACGCGGCCCCTCCGGGCGGCGCAAGGTCCCCGCCGGCTCGCCCCGCGACTTCTTCCTCCACCTTCGCGAGGACTGCTTCGACGAGGCGGTGGGCGCGATCCGGGAGGCCCTCTCCGGGGTCGCGGAGGTCCGGGCGGTGCGCGACCTCCTCGCGGCCGGATACTTCGGCGACCGCCCGCCGTCGCGCCGCTTCCTCGATCGGGTCGGCAATGCGGTTATCCTTCCCCGCCCCGGACGCGCCGTCTGGTGGTACGAGGAGGGCCGGTTCGAGAGCCGCCATCCGGGCGACCACGGTGGGCTGTCGCCCGAGGAGATGGAGATCCCCTTCGGGGTGCTCTCGATTTGAGCGGCGACCGCCGGGCGCCGGCGGGAGCGGTCGCCCGGCGATTCCGCTCCGCGAAACCGCGGACGCCCGAGCCAGCGCCGCAGCCGCCGCCACAGCCGCAGCCGCAGACACGCGAGGACCAGCCTTGTCCCGGTCGAACCACCCCCAACGCATCGCGGTCACCGTTCCCATCCAGCCCGGGGTCGAAGCCACCCTGCGCCATGCCCGCTGGGCCGACGACGAGGGCTTCGACGACGTCTGGTTCTCCGATTCGGGCGGCGTCGACGCCCTCTCGCTCGCGGCCGCGGTCGGGGCGGCCACCCGCCGGGTGCGGATCGGGACCGCCGTCATCCCCGTCTACACGCGCACCCCGGCCGTCTTCGCGGCCTCCGCCTATTCGCTCCACCACGCCTGCGGCGGGCGGTTCATCCTCGGGCTCGGCTCGTCGAGCCAGACCATGATGGAGCAGTGGCACGGGCTGGAGTTCACGAAGCCGCTCACCCGCGTGCGCGAGACCGCGACCCTCGTGCGCGCGCTCCTCGCGGGCGAGCGGAGCGCCTTCGACGGCGAGACCCTGCACAGCCGCGGCTACCGCCAGCCGCCCCTCCCGGCCGGCGCGGTCCCGATCCATCTCGCCGGGCTTCGCGGGCGGATGCTGGAGCTCGCGGGCGAGGTGGGCGACGGGGCGGGGGTGAACCTGTTCCCGATCCGCGCCCTCCCGAAGATCATGGAGCACGTCGGGCGGGGCGCGGCCCGGGCCGGGCGGGCGCTCGCGGACCGCGAGGTGGTCTGCCGCCACCAGGTCTTCGTGACCGACGACAAGCCGGCCGCCCGCGCCCTCTTCCGGCGGCGGTTCGCTCCCTATTACGCCACCCCGGTCTACAACCGGTTCCTCGCGTGGGCGGGGTTCGAGGAGGCCGCGGCCGAGATCGAGGCGGGCTGGGCCGCGCGCGACCGGGAGCGGACCACGGGCGCCCTCGACGACGCCCTGATCGACGAGATCGCGATCCTCGGGACGGCCGACGAGTGCCGGGAACGGGTGCGGGCACTGGCCGCCGGGGGCATCACCACCCACATCATCGCCTGCCCGTCGGAGGACCCCGCGGACCAGCGCCGGACCTACGACGCGTTCCGGCCCGCCGTGTTCCGCTTCCAGTAGCCCGGCGCTTCCAGTCACCCGGCACAAGGGGGCTTGCTCCGCTCCAACCGGACAACGCGGCTCGTCCGTCCCTTCGCGGCTCGTCCGTCTCATCGCGATGGACGGACCAGGCTCGCTGCGGAAGCGCGCCGCCGGGCCGCCGGGCCGCGGAGCGCCCGAACGGCTCACCATCCTTTCCACCCGGAGGAACCCGCTCCATGAAGTTCGGCATCAGCCTCTCGAACCGCGGCTCGCTCGCCACCCCCGAGAACCTCGTCGGGTTCACCCGGCAGGCGGAGCAGTGCGGCTTCCACTCGGTCTGCATCTCCGACCACATCGTCGTGCCCCAGGAGACGACCGACAACTACCCCTACCACCCCGAGGGGCGCTTCCCGGTGGCGGACGCCCACGACTACTACGAGCCGCTCGCGACCCTCTCGTTCCTGGCCGGGGCCACCGAACGGATCCGGATCGGGACCAGCGTGCTCATCCTGAGCTACCGCAACCCCATCGTGACCGCGAAGCTGTGTGCGACGGCCGACGCGCTGTCGGGGGGCCGGACCTTCCTCGGGGTCGGGACCGGATGGTGGGAGGCCGAGTACCGGGCGCTCGGGATCCCCGGCCACTTCGCGGAGCGGGGGCCCCGCACCGACGAGTACATGCGCATCTTCCGGAACCTGTGGACCGAGGAGCGCCCCGAGTTCTCCGGCGACTACTACCGCTACTCGAACATCGACTGCTCCCCGAAGCCCGCCCAGGCGGGGGGCGTCCCGCTCATCGTCGGCGGCCATACCGGGCGGGCCCTGCGCCGGACGGCGGAGCTGGGGGACGGGTGGCACCCGATCGGGCTCCGCGCGCCGGCCGGCCTCGACCCGGACGAGCTCCGGGCGAAGCGCGACCGGCTCGACCGGATGTGCGAGGAGCGGGGCCGCGACCCGGCGAGCGTGCCGACCGTGTTCCGCTGCCCCATCCGCCCCGGCGGCGCGCGCGACGGGCTGATGACGGGGGAGCCCGCCCGGATCGCGGAGGACGTGGCGGCCTACGCGGCGGCCGGGGTGACGGAGATCATCTGGGACGTCTTCCAGCCCACCGCCTCCGGGGTCCGGGAGGTGATCGACCAGGTCGCGGAAGAGGTCGTCCCCCTCGCGGCGGGATAGCCGCCGCCCCGGACGGGAGCGCGGGCGGGCGGAGGCGCGGACAGGTGCGGGGGGAGCGCCGGCCGGCGCGGGCGCCGTCCCCCCATCCCCGCCCGCCCGGAACGAGCCCGAGGCGCGTTCCCCGGCCCGGACGACGACGAGGTCCGTTGGCCGACCTGGCGAGGCTTGACGAGACCCGACGGAGGCGAGAGAAACATGACGAACGGCGCCCCGGACCACCACATCCCGAGCCAGCGCCATCTCTTCGACATCCCGGACGAGGTGGCCTACCTCAACTGCGCGTACATGGGGCCGCTCATGCGCGCGGTGGTCGCGGCGGGCGACCGCGGGATACGGGCGAAGGCGCGGCCGTGGGGCATCGCCCCCGACGACTTCTTCGACGACGGAGAACGGGCGCGGGAACGCTTCGCCCGGATCATCGGCGCGGACGCGGAGGGGGTGGCGCTCGTCCCGTCCGCGAGCTACGGGCTCTCGTGCGCGGCGCGCAACCTCGCCGTGGCGCCGGGGGACGGCCTCGTGGTCCTCGCCGAGCAGTTCCCCTCCAACGTCTACGCATGGCGGGAGGTGGCGGAGACCCGCGGGGCCTCGCTCGTGACCGTGCCCCGCCCCGAGGACGACGACTGGACCCGGGCCGCCCTCGACCGGATCGGCGAGCGGACCGCGGTCGTCGCCCTCCCCCACTGCCACTGGACGGACGGCGGCCGGCTCGACCTCGCGCGGATCGGCGCCCGCTGCCGCGAGGTGCGTGCCGCCCTCGTGCTGGACCTCACCCAGTCGGCCGGGGCGCTTCGCTTCGACGCGGGCGCGGTGCAGCCGGACTACGTGATCTCGGCGGGCTACAAGTGGCTGCTCGGCCCGTACTCGCTCGGCTTCCTGTGGGTGGCGCCGGAGCGCCGCGAAGGAAGGCCGATCGAGTTCAACTGGATCGGGCGGGCGGGGTCGGAGGACTTCGCGCGCCTCATCGACTACCGGGACGAGTACCAGCCGGGTGCCCGCCGGTTCGACGTGGGCGAGCGCTCGAACTTCATCCTCCTGCCGATGCTGAACGCCGCGCTCGAACAGATCCTCGCCTGGGGGGTCGAGGCCATCGAGACGACCCTCGCCGCCCGCACCGCCGACGTCGCCGCCCGCGCCGCCCGCCTCGGCCTCGGCTCGGCGCCGCCCGCGCTTCGCGCCGGGCACTTCCTCGGCCTGCGCTTCCCGGGCGGCGGCCTTCCGGCCGGGCTCCTCGCGGCCCTCGCGGCGGAGCAGGTCTACGTGAGCGTGCGCGGCGCCTCGATGCGGGTGACCCCGCACCTCTACAACACGGACGAGGACGTCGACCGCCTCTTCGCGGCGCTCGAACGGACCCTCGGCTGACCCTCGACCGCATCTCGACGGGCGCGGGGCGCATCACCGAAGCGAAACCGGGACGGGCTGGAAACGGCGCGCATCGCCGCCTCCCGGGCCTCGCCCGCAGATCTCCGCGCGCCAGGCAGAGGGAGCTTCGCCCCTGGGTACGCCGGCGTCTCGCCGGCCAGGGAAGGGGCGAAGCGCCCGTGAGAACGAACATGCCGGCGGGACGCCGGCGTACCCGGGGGCGGGGAACCCCACCCCCTGCCCTGTGCTACCCTTGCCGCACTGCGCTGCCAGGAGAGCCTCGACATGGACACCGTAGCCCTCGTCAGCATCATCGGGACCGGGGTGACCATCCTCCTCACCATCATCGGGACCGGGATCACCCTGGGCGTCCTCATGCAGCGGACCGCCAGACGGCTCGACGATCGGATCACCGCCGACAAGGTCGCTGCGGACGCCGACCGGCGCGCCGCCGACGCCCGCTTCGATGCCGCCCAACGCGCCGACAAGGCGGCTGCGGATGCCGCCCGACGCGCCGACAAGGCGGCTGCGGATGCCGCCCGACGCGCCGACAAGGCGGCTGCGGACGCCGACCGGCGCGCCGCCGATGCCCGCTTCGATGCCGCGATCAAGGCCTTCCGGGACGAGATGCGGGACCTCGCGACCCGCCAGGCGCACCTCGACGGCCGGCTCGACGGCCGCAAAGCCGCCGCCGACTGACGCGCCCGCCCCGCTCCGAGCTGCGGCCTGACGCACCGTCCCCGCTCTCGGGGCGAGCCGGGCGATTCGCCGGACGCGCTCCGACGGCCTGCTTCGGCGAGACACTGGCCGCGCCGGGTCGGAGGAACCCCGCCCCCCGCCCCCGTGCTACCCTTGCCGCACTACGCTGCCAGGAGCCCCGACATGGACACCGTAGCCCTCGTCAGCATCTTCGGGACCGGGGTGACCATCCTCCTCACCATCATCGGGACCGGGATCACCTTGGGCGTCCTCATGCAGCGGATCGCCAGGCGGCTTGACGATCGGATCACCGCCGACAAGACCGCTGCGGACGCCGACCGACACGCCGACAAGGCCGCTGCGGACGCCGACCGGCGCGCCGCCGATGCCCGCTTCGATGCCGCCCGACGCGCCGACAAGGAAGCTGCGGATGCCGAACGGCGCGCCGCCGACGCCCGCTTCGATGCCGCCCGACGCGCCGACAAGGAAACTGCGGATGCCGACCGGCGCGCCGACGACGCCCGCTTCGATGCCGTGATCAAGGCCTTCCGGGACGAGATGCGGGACCTCGCGACCCGCCAGGCGCACCTCGACGGCCGGCTCGACGGACGCGAAGCCGCCGCCGACTGACGCGCCCGCCCCGCTCCGAGCTGCGGCCTGACGCACCGTCCCCGCTCTCGGGGCGAGCCGGGCGATTCGCCGGACGCGCTCCGACGGCCTGCTTCGGCGGGACGCTGGCCGCCGCCGGGTCGGAGGAACCCCGCCCCCGCCCCCGTGCTACCCTTGCCGCACTACGCTGCCAGGAGCCCCGACATGGACACCGTAGCCCTCGTCAGCATCTTCGGGACCGGGGTGACCATCCTCCTCACCATCATCGGGACCGGGGTCACCCTGGGCGTCCTCATGCAGCGGACCGCCAAGGGGCTCGACGATCGGATCACCGCCGACAAGACCGCTGCGGACGCCGACCGGCGCGCCGCCGATGCCCGCTTCGATGCCGCCCGACGCGCCGCCGATGCCCGCTTCGATGCCGCCCGACGCGCCGACAAGGCGGCTGCGGATGCCGAACGGCGCGCCGCCGACGCCCGCTTCGATGCCGTGATCAAGGCCTTCCGGGACGAGATGCGGGACCTCGCGACCCGCCAGGCGCACCTCGATGGCCGGCTCGACGGACGCGAAGCCGCCGCCGACTGACGTGCCCGCCCCGCTCCGAGCTGCGGCCTGACGCACCGTCCCCGCTCTCGGGGCGAGCCGGGCGATTCGCCGGGCGCGCTCCGACGGCCTGCTTCGGCGGGACACTGGCCGCACCGGGTCGAGGGAAGGGGGCGCGGTCTCATCCGCGGCGGGCGAGCATGGGCGCCGCCAAGGAGGCGATGAAACGCCCAACCCGGCCCCCTGTCCGGTATGGACCTTCGCTTCAAGCGTTACAATAGCCTGCTTGGCCGCGCCCCGGCGTGCGGCGCGGTTCCGGAGCGGGAGCGATGGCGGCAGCGCAAGAGCTTGTGAAGACCGGCGGGCGGCCCGGCGGCGCGGGCGCAGGCGCGCGCGAGGCGCTGGCGAGCGTCGTCGTCCGCTTCGCCGGGGACTCGGGCGACGGGATGCAGCTCACCGGGCTCCAGTTCACCGACGCCACCGCGGTCCACGGCAACGACCTCTCGACGTTCCCCGACTTCCCGGCCGAGATCCGCGCCCCCGCCGGCGCCCTGTTCGGGGTCTCCGCCTTCCAGATCAACTTCGGCTCCGGCGAGGTCACCACGCCGGGGGACGCCCTCGACGTCCTCGTCGCCATGAACCCGGCCGCCCTTCGCACCAACCTGGCGGACCTCGGCCCCGGCGGGCTCCTCATCGTCGACACGGGGGCGTTCGGGGCCAAGAACCTGCGCAAGGCGGGCTACGACCGGAGCCCGCTCGAGGACGGCGGGCTCCCGGAGCACCGCCGGATCGAGGTCGACGTCACGCGGCAGGTCCAGGAGGCGGTGGCCGGATTCGGCCTCACCCACAAGCAGGCGGTCCGCTGCAAGAACATGTGGGTGCTGGGCCTGCTGATGTGGCTCTACGGCCGCGACCGCGCGCCCACCGTGGACGGGCTCTCGGCCAAGTTCGCCCACCTCCCCGCCATCCGCGACGCGAACGTCGCGGCCCTGAACGCGGGGCACGCCTTCGGGGAGACCGCCGAGCTGCCCGGGGAGACCGGCCCCTACGAGGTCCCCCCGCGGCGCGACATGGCGCCCGGACTCTACCGCAACGTCAACGGGACCGAGGCGATGGGCTTCGGCCTGCTCGCGGCGAGCCGGCTCTCGGGCCTCCCGATCACGTTCGCCTCCTATCCGATCACCCCCGCCTCGAACCTGCTGCACGCTCTCGCCGCGCGCAAGGAGTTCGGGGTGACGACGTTCCAGGCCGAGGACGAGATGGCCGCGGTATGCGCCGCGATCGGCGCGTCCTGGGCCGGCGGGCTCGGGGTGACCTCCAGCTCCGGCCCCGGGGTCGCGCTCAAGACGGAGGCGATCACGTACGCGGCGACGGTGGAGCTTCCCCTCATCGTCATCAACACCCAGCGCGCCGGGCCGTCCACCGGGATGCCGACCAAGGCCGAGCAGTCGGACCTCTACCAGGCCGTCTTCGGGCGGGCGGCCGACGTCCCGCTTCCCGTGCTGGCGGCGGCGAGCCCCGCGGAGTGCTTTGACCTCGCGGTGGAGGCGGCCCGCATCGCGACCCGCTACATGACCCCGGTCATCGTGCTGAGCGACGCCTACCTCGCGAACGCCTCCGAGCCGTGGCGGATCCCCGACCTCTCCGGCTACGAGCCCTTCCCGCCCTCCTTCCGCACGGACCCCGAGGGCTTCCACCCGTACCTCCGGGACCCGGACACCCTCGCCCGTCCGTGGGCGCGCCCGGGCACGCCGGGGCTCGAGCACCGGGTCGGCGGGATCGAGAAAGGCTACGACACCGGCCACATCTCCTACGACCCGGACAACCACCAGCGCATGACCGACGCGCGCACGGCGAAGATCGACGGGATCGCGGAGAGCCTCCCCGACCAGGGGCTCGAGGCCGGCGAGGCGGGGGCCGCGCTCGCGGTGGTCGGATGGGGCTCCACCTGGGGCGCGATCCACCAGGCCGTGCGGCGCGCGCGCGCGGACGGCCTCGACGTGGCCCACGTCCACCTCCGCCATCTCTGGCCCCTGCCCCGGAACCTCGGCGCGCTGCTCCGCTCCTTCGGCTCCGTCCTCGTTCCGGAGATGAACAAGGGGCAGCTCCTGCGGCTGCTCCGTTCCGAGTACCTGATCGACGCGGAGGGCTTCTCGAAGGTGGCCGGGCGGCCGTTCCGGGTGGGCGAGCTGGAGGCCGGGATCCGCGGGCGCGCGGAGGCGCGGTCGTGAGCGCGGCGGCGGGCGCCCCGGCCGGGCCGGCGCCGTCGGCGCCCACACCAGGGCCCGGGTCCACGCCTGCGCCGAGGTCCGCTCCCGCGTCCGGGTCCCCCTCCAAGCCCGCGACCGAGACCGCGCCTGCCTCCGTCGGGGCGGGGTCCGTGTCCGCACCCGCCCTGACCGCGAAGGACTTCGCCTCGGACCAGGAGGTCCGGTGGTGTCCCGGCTGCGGGGACTACGCGATCCTCAAGACCATCCAGCAGCTCATGCCCGAGCTGGGGGTTCCGCGCGAGCGGGTCGTCTTCATCTCCGGCATCGGCTGCGCGGCGCGGTTCCCGTACTACATGGACACCTACGGGATGCACACCATCCACGGGCGCGCGCCCGCGTTCGCGACCGGGGTGAAGCTCGCCAACCCGGCGCTCGACGTGTGGCTCGTGACCGGCGACGGGGACGGGCTCAGCATCGGGGGCAACCACCTGCTGCACCTGCTCCGGCGCAACGTGGACGTGAAGGTGCTCCTCTTCAACAACGAGGCCTACGGGCTCACCAAGGGCCAGTACTCGCCGACCTCGCGCGAAGGCGCCCGGACCCCGTCCTCTCCGGAGGGCTCGGTGGACCATCCGGTCTCGCCGCTCGCGTTCGCCCTCGGCGCGGGCGCCCGCTTCCTCGGGCGCGGCATCGACACCGTGCGCCCCCGGCTCGCCGACGTGGTGCGGCGCGCCCACGCGCACCGGGGCGCCTCCTTCATCGAGATCTTCCAGAACTGCCCGGTCTACAACGATGGCGCGTTCGCCGGGTTCACCGCGCGCGACCGGGCGGCGGGCGCGCAGATCGAGGTGCGGGACGGCGAGCCGCTCCGCTTCGGGCGGAACGGCGCGCTGGGCCTGCGGCTCGACCCGCGCCGCCTGCGCCTCGAGGTCGTGGAGCCCGGCCGCGACGGGGTGACGGACGAGGACGTGTGCGTCCACGACGAGACCAACCGGGCGCTCGCCCAGCTCCTCATCGCGATGGAGCCGCCCGATTTTCCGGTCGCGACCGGGGTCATCCACTGCGACCCCGCGCCCGAGTACGTGGAAGCGGTGGCCGCCCAGCGCGAGCGGGTTCGGGCGGAGCGGGGCGGGGCCGGCGACCTCGACGCGCTCCTTCGCCGCGGCCACACCTGGCGGGTGTAACGGGGCTGAACGCCCGCATATCGAAGTACCTGATCACGTACAGGGATCAGGTAGCGGTGTCTTTCAACCCGTCATTCCCGCGCAAGCACGTCCTCGCGGAAGCGGGGGCGGGAATCCACTTCAAGCAAAGCCCCTGGATTCCCGCTTGCGCGGGAATGGCGGGCTTTCGCGGGCCTGGGCCCGGGCTTCCATGCCCGGAGCAGAGCCGGGACCCAAGGCGAAGGGGTCGGTTCAGATCTCGCGCGATCCCGTCTCGATGAGCTCGACCTTGTAGCCGTCCGGGTCCTCGACGAACGCGATCACCGTCGACCCGCCCTTCACCGGACCCGGCTCGCGGGTGACGTTGCCGCCCGCGGCCCGGATCCGCTCGCAGGTCCCGGCGACGTCGTCGACCCCGAGGGCGATGTGCCCGTAGGCGGTGCCGAGGTCGTAGTCGGATACCCCGTGGTTCCAGGTCAGCTCCAGCTCCGCTTCGCCGTTCCGGTTGCCGCCCCCGAAGGCCACGAAGGCGAGGGTGTACCCCTGATCCGGGCGCTCGGTCGTCCGGAGCAGGTCCATGCCGATCGTGTTCGTGTAGAAGTCGATGGAGCGCTGCAGGTCTCCCACCCGGAGCATCGTGTGCAGAAGCCGCATGGTCGTCCTCCTCAATGTCGGCGGGGAAGGGTAGAACAACCGGCGAGCCGCCCGCTACCCCATCCGAGGCCGAGGCATGTGCGCTGCGGGGATTTTCGCCAAGCAGGCCTCGTGGCAGGTGCTCCTGGGAACGCTTGTGTCTCGCCCGCATTCTCATTTCCGGGGGCTCCGCCCCCGTGCGGGCGAGACGCCCGCGTCCGAAGGACGCGCCGTTCCCAGGGTTCCGTGCAAGCACCGCCGTGGGGTGAAATCCGCCCAAAGGCCCCTCGAACCGACCCCAAGCCGTGGAAGCACACCGTCCCCGTGGGGTACCTCTTCCGGTCGCCGCGCGAACGCGGCCCCGGCCTCGAGCGGGCGGCGGCTCCGCCCGCTCAGAAGCGCAGGGAGAAGCTCACCCCGCCGCCGAGCTCCCGGCTGGCGCCGCTCGCCGCCCAGCTCACCCCGCCCCGGAGCGCGTACCGGCCCTCGCGCCCGGAATGCGAGCCGTTCAGGCCCACCCGAACCCACGTCGCATCGGCCTCCGACTCCAGCTCCGCCCCCGACACCCGCACCTTCCGGTCCTTCGAGAGCTCGCGCTCCACGTCCAGCGAGCCGAACAGGCGGTTTCCTGACGACCCGCCCGGCTCCACCTCCACCGCCATCCCCGCACGGCCCCGCAGGCTTCGCCCCTCTTCCAGGGACACGCGCGCCCCCACCGCATCGGTGAAGCCGCCCACCGAAACCCTCGAATGCACCAGCCCGGCCCGCGGCGTGAGCACCATCCCGACCGGCGCGCCGGCCAGGGCGAACCGACGACCGGCCTCCACCCCCAACGCATACCCGCGGCCCGGCGCGTCCTGCTTCAGCACCCCGCGAAGCGACGACCGGAAGTCCGCCTCGTACCACGTCGCCTCGGCCTGGACGTCCACGTACGCCCCATCCCTGCCCCAGGCCCCGGACACCCCCACGCCGCGGCCCGACAGCTCGATCTCCCCGCCGTGCGACACGTCCGCCGTGCCCTGCCGATGATGCAGCGAGACACCGAGCAGGCCCTCTTCGCCCGCGGCTACGTCCATCCCCGCCTGAAGCCCGGACCGGCGGTGGTCGTACTCCAGCCCGACCCCCGACCTCGACAACTTCTGCGAAGTCGAGGCATCTGCCTTCCACCTGCCGCGCACCGCCTCCACCCGCGCCCAGCCCCCGTGGTCCGCACGCGGCGCCGACGTCCGCGCCTGGAAATCCGCCGGCCTGTTCAGTCCCAGCAGCACCGACGGCAGCGCCTCGTACACCCGGGACCGCCGCGCGTGAACCGACTTCAGCACCACCACGCCGCCGTCGGCGACGATGCCCACGTCGTTCGCGCCTTCCGGAACCGAGCGCCGCGAGCCGGGCTCCCCCAGCTCGACGACGTCCCCGCCCGCGGTGACGTACCGCACCTCGGGGCCGTCGGCATCGCGCATCGCACCCGAAATCCGATCGAAGGCTTGGGTGATCGTCTCCCCGGCGCCCTGCCGGAGCTCCACCACCAGCTCGCCCTGCGCGCTCGTGATGGCTTCGCCCTCGAGGCCCGTGACCCGGCCGTCCGCCCCCACCGTCACCATCCCGCCGCTGTCGAGCCGCACCCGTCCGGCCGTGCCGCCCACCGTCACCGCGCTGCCCTTGCCGGCCACGTCGATGGTCCCGGTGACCGTGCTCCCGGCCTCCGTCGTGACCCGGGCGGGACGGGTCCCCAGATCGACGACGTCCCCCTCGACCCTGCCGCCGGCCGCGACCGTCACATGCAGGGCGCCGGCCGCGTTCCGGACCGCGACCCCCTCGAGGCCCGTGACCCGACCGGTCCCGCCGACCCTCACCATGCCGCCCGCGTCGAACTGCACGCGCCCGGCCGTGCCGTCCACCGTCACCGTGCTCGCGGCCAGGTGGATGGCGCCCGTGACCGTCCCGCCGCGCGACACCGTGACCGTGTGCTCGCCCACGCCCCGACCGAACACGTTGCCTTCGACCGTGCCCGAAATCGTCGCGCCCAGGTCGCCCGCGCCCTCCTCGACGAGGTCGCCCCGGACCGTCCCGGCCACCACCGCGGTCAGGTCGCCGTCTCCCAGGCCGCGGACGTCGCCG
Source organism: Gammaproteobacteria bacterium (assembly GCA_965243335.1). Lineage (GTDB taxonomy): Bacteria > Pseudomonadota > Gammaproteobacteria > HK1 > HK1 > JAJDXW01. Next base: position 4,777,723 of record OZ251545.1, on the reverse strand, counting down.
GTGACCATTCCCGCCTGCGCCACGGTCACCGCCAGGTCCCCGGACTCGCTGCGCACCGCCTCTCTCCCGCTCTCGACCTCCACGCCGGTGAGCCGGCCGGTCGCAGCCACCGTCACCGCGCCGCCGTTGCCGTAGAGAATGCGACCGATGCTCCCCGCCACCGTCAGCGGGCTGGCGGGGTCGTGCACCGTCCCGGTCACCGCGCCGCCCTCTTGCACGTCCACCGTCAGCGCGCCGCCGCCCCGGGCAAGAAGGTCGCCTTCGACCGTGCCCGAGACCGTCGCGCTCAGGTCGCCCGCGCCCTCCTCGACGAGGTCGCCCCGAACCGTCCCGGCCACCACCGCGCGCAGGTCGCCGTCTCCCAGGCCGCGGACGTCGCCGGTCACCGTCCCCGCCCGCGCCACCGTCACCGCCAGGTCCCCGGACTCGCTGCGTACCGCCTCTCTCCCGCCCTCGACCTCCACGCCGGTGAGCCGGCCGGTCGCGGCTACCGTCACCGCGCCGCCGCTGGTGTACAGAAGCCGACCGATGCTGCCCGCCACCGTCAGCGGGCTGGCGGGGTCGTGCACCGTCCCGGTCACCGCGCCGCCTTCCTGCACGTCCACCGTCAGCGCGCCGCCGCCCATCGCGCGAAGGTCGCCGGTGATCTCGCCTTCCCGCTCCACCGTCACCGTCAGGTCCCCGCCGTCCATCGCACGGAGATTGCCTTCGACCTTGCCCGACCCCGCCACGGTCACCGCCAGGTCCCCGGCCTCGCTGCGAACCGCCTCTCTCCCGCCCTCGACCTCCACGCCGGTGAGCCGGCCGGTGGCGGCCACCGTCACCGCGCCGCCGTTGGTGTAGAGGAGCCGCCCGATGCTGCCGTGGACCGTCAGCGGACCGGCGGGGTCGTGGACGGTCCCGGTCACCGCACCGCCTTCCTGCACGTCCAACCTCAGCGCGCCGCCGGATGGGGCGCGGAGGTCGCTGGCGACCGTCCCCGCCACCGTCACGTCCAGGTCCCCGGACTCGCTGCGAATCGCCTCGCTTTCGCCTTCGACGCCGGTGAGCCGGCCGGTGGCGGCCACCGTCACCGTGCCGCCGTTGGCGTAGAGGAGCCGCCCGATGCTGCCGGCGACCGTCAGCGGGCCAGCGGGGTCGTGCACCGTCCCGGTCACCGCGCCGCCCTCCTGCACGTCCACCGTCAGCGCGCCGCCGCCCATCACGCGAAGGTCGCCCTCGACCGTGCCCGAGATGGTCGCGTCCAGGTCCCCGCCGTCCATCGCCCGGAGGTCGCCCTTCACCGTGCCCGCCACCGTCGCGCTCAAATCGCCGCCGTCCTGGGCGCGGACGTCGCCGGTGATCTCGCCTTCCCGCTCCACCGTCACCGCCAGGTCCCCGCCGCCCTGGGCGCGGACGTGCCCCTCCACCGTGCCGGCCACCGTCGCGTCGAGGCCGCCCGCGCCGTCCGAGAGGATGCCCACGCCCGAGGTTGCGCCGACCCGCCCGGTCCTGCCGACCGTCACCCGCCCGCCGCCGGCCAAGTGGACGCCCGCGCCGGTCCCGCCCATGACCGCGCCGTTCACCGTCACCGTCTGGTCGCGGAGACCGCCGCCCGCGGCGAGGCCCGCCCCGCCGACGTGGACGCCGTGGCGTCCGCCGTTGATCTCCGCCCCATCGGCCACGGTCACCGTAATGGCGCCGTTCCGGTCGTGGGTCAGCGCGTAGCGCGCGTCCACGCCGTCGCCCTCGGCGGTGATCGTCCCGCCGGTCACGTCCACGCGAATATCGCCCTCGTTGTAGCTCGCCGCGTGCGCCCGGAGCGTGTCCTTCCATGTGTCGGTGTAGGCGGCGGGGAGCGCGGCCAGGGCCGTCTCCAGGTCGCCGCCGGTCAGCGCCGCCTCCAGCGCCGTCCGCTCGGCGGCCGAGAGCGCGTCGTCGCCATCGCCGAAGCGCACGTGGCCGGTAATCGCACTATGCGAGAGCGCCAGCGCCCGCACCCCCGCCCTGGTCAGGCCCAGGAACTTTTCCACCGCCCGGTTCGCCGACGTCTCATCGTCCGTCAGCACGGCGCGCTTTCGCCGAAGGTTCTCGGCCTCCGCCTTCCAGTCGTCGTCGTAGTCCGCGGGCAGAGCCTCCAGCGCCGTCGTCAGCGCGTCCGAATCGTCCGCCTTGATGGCGTTGAAGACGGCTTCCTCGCGCGCCGAGAGCGTCCCGTCGTCGCCTGCGATCCGGTTCCTGATGAAGGCGTCCGTCACCTGCGCGCCGACCGTGACGTCGCCGCTCGAGGTGACGTGGATCATGGGCTCGGTCCTGGCCGCGTCGTCCGCCTCCTCCGCGCCGTCGCCGGAGGTATGGCCGCTCCGGCGCGCGGCCCAGGCGAGAACGCCCACGTCCCCCGCCCCGACCGCGCCGCCATGCGTGACGACGAGGCGCCCGGCCGCGTTCGCGTTGTTCGTCAGCCGGCCCTGCACGCCGACGGCGAACGGCGTCTCGATCTCCGCTTCCCCTCCCGTCGTCACCGTGACGGAGCCCAGTCCCGTGTGAAATCCGATGAGACCCGTGGCGGAGAGACCCTCCGTCGCGACCGAACCGCCCGCCATGTCGACGACGATCGCCGCTTCGTTCGCGGCGTTGTCCAGGAGGGCGGACACGCCTTCGGAGGCACTGCCCGACGTCGTGATCTCCGCTTCCCCTTCCATCGTCACCGTGACGGAGCCCAATCCCTGGTGAATTCCGTAGAGACCCAGGGCGAAAGGACCCTCCGTCGTGATCGAGCCGCCCGCCATGCCGATGACGATCGGCGCTTCGTTCGCGGCGTTGCGCAGGAAGGCGAACACGCCGTGGGAGTTCAGACCCTTCGTCGTGATGGAGCCGCCCGTCATGGCGACGTCCCCTCCGCCCGCGCCCCGATGATCGACGTACACGCCGTGGGTGTTGGCTATCCCCTCCACCGCGATGGAGCCGCCCGTCACGCGGATGCGGGCGTTGGCCGCGTTCGCAGCCGGGTTGCCATAGAAGCCGATCCCGGCCCCGTCCCCCCCCGACTTCTCGATGGAGCCGCCCGAGAAGGTGATCGTGGCGTCGCCCGAGCCTCTCTGCTTGTCGACGTAGATGCCGCTGCTGAGGCTGCCCGACGCCTTGATGGCGCCGCCGCTCATGTCGATGGTGGAGGCGCCCGACCCGTTGTGCAGGATATGGATCCCGTGGGCGTCAGTGCCCGACGTCGTGATCGATCCGCCCGTCATCCGGACGTCGGTGGTTCCCGTCGCGGCAGTCGGGTTCGAGAAACGGATGCCGTCGGCCTCACCGCCCGTCGTCGTGATGGAGGCGCCGTCCTCCATGACGACCCTGGTGGCGCCGCTGCCCGCGTTCCGGGCGTAGGCGCCGATGAAGGCGTTTCTGACGGCCGACGTCGTGATGACGAGCCCCCGGCCCAGGCGGACGTTGACGTCGTTGACGTCGCTGGCGCTGTTGAGGCGGGCGTCGATGGCGGGCCGGAAGGAGAAGTTCGACGACGTCACGGAGAGGGAGACGCTCTCCGCGTTGATCCGGATGCCGCTCGCGCTCGGGTTGCTCTCCTGGCAGACGATCCGGGTGCCGCCCACGTTCGAGTTGGGCACGGTGGGCAGGTCGCCGGCGCATACTCCCTGGGCCGCCGCCTCCCCGGGCGCGCCGAGGACGAGGGCCGCCCCCAGGGCGAGCGCGGCGGCCGGCGCGAGCCCCGCGCGGAGGGGACGGGAGGCCGGGCCGCGGGGGCTCGGGACGTTGCGCGGGTCGGCGGGGCGTCGATGGGACATCGTTTGTCTCCCGGATGGCGAAGGGCGAAGGGCGGCGGAAAGGAAGGACGGGCAAGGCTGTCCCTGCCACATGGGTTGGGCCTTGAGGGTCGGCCCTGCCCATCGGCGGCAGGGAGCGTCGGCGGCCGCAGGGACGAGCCATCCACCGTCGGCCCTTCAGGGTCCAACCGGTGATTGCTGACCACTGGGAATGACCGAACCCTGACTTCGAGGGTTCGAGTGGGTCAGGCGCCGGACCGGAGGCCCGCTGAACCGAAGGTCGCCCAAGCCTGCGCCCGCGACGTAGATGCCCGCCACGCCGCCGGTGACGGTCGCGCCCTCGGTCACGGTGACCTCGATGGGGCCGTTGCGGTCGTGCCGGACGGCGTAGCGCGTCGACGCCGCGGCCGTCCGACACGATCGTCCCGCCCGTCGCTTCTCCGGCGGCGGCGGCCAGCGCGAGCCCGCCGGCCAAGCGCGCCGCCGCCGCTATCCGAATCCGGCGGGTTTCTCCCCGGCGCGTGCGGGGGGGGGGGGGGGGGGGTAATTCGTACCGATGCAGCCAAACGTCGCACGGTCTCCCCTCCTCGTCGGCAGGACCTTCGGCAGGGCCGCGGGATTGCGGTTCCGGTCCCCCGAACCCCGATCCGCTTTCCCCCGGCCACGTAGGATACAGGCGGAGTAGAGAGCAGGGCTACCCCACGGGGACGGCATGTTCCACGGTTTGGGGTCGGTACGAGGGGTATTCGGGCGGATTTCACCCCACGGCGGCGCTTGTGCGGACCCCTGGGAACGCTTGTGTCCCGCCCGCACGGGGGCGAACCCCCGGAAACAAGAATGCGGGCGGGACACAAGCGTTCCCAGGACGCCCTGCGACGAGGCGTGCTCGGCGAAAACCCTACAGCGCACACGCCTCTGCGCCGGGGTCCGGTTGACCGGGGGCGCGGGGCGGTGCACGCTCTCGCCCCCCTCCCCCGAACGAAGCAGGACCTTCGACCATGCAGGACCCCGCCGCCGCCACCGCTTCCCGGATGCTGCTCGGCGGCGATTTCGTCGCCAGCGCCTCGGGCGAGACGATCCCCGTCCAGAACCCCGCGAACCGCCGCGTCTTCGCCCACGTGCCGCGCGCCGGCGCGGAAGACGTCGACCGGGCGGTGAACGCCGCCGCCGGCGCGTTCGCGTCCTGGCGCGACACGCCGCCCCGGGAGCGCGGCCGGAGGCTGCTCCGGATCGCGGAGGCCGTCGAGGCGAAGACCGAGACCCTCGCCCGCACCATCGCCGCCGAGACCGGCAACGCGCTCCGCACCCAGGCCCGCCCGGAGGCGGCGCTCACCGCGGACGTCTTCCGCTACTTCGGCGGTCTCGCGAGCGAGATCAAGGGCGAGACCCTGCCGCTCGGCGAGCACGCGCTGAGCTACACCCGCCGCGAGCCCATCGGGGTGGTGGGAGCGATCATCCCCTGGAACGCGCCGGTGATGCTCGCCGCGCTCAAGATCGCGCCCGCCCTGTGCGCCGGCAACACCATCGTGCTGAAGGCGGCCGAGGACGCCCCCCTCGGGGTGCTCACGCTCGCCGCGATCTGCGAGGAGCGCCTGCCGCCCGCGGTGCTCAACGTCCTCACCGGCTACGGCGAGGACTGCGGCGCCGCCCTCGTCGCCCACCCCGGCGTGCGCAAGCTCTCGTTCACGGGCTCCACCGAGGTGGGGAAGCTCATCATGGAGGAGGCCGGCCGTCGCATCGTGCCCGTGTCCCTGGAGCTGGGCGGCAAGAGCCCTTCCATCGTGTTCCCGGACGCGAACGAGGACTGGGCGGTGGACGGCGTCATCGCCGCGATGCGCTTCACCCGGCAGAGCCAGTCCTGCACGGCGGGCTCCCGGCTCTTCCTGCACTCGAGCATCTTCGACGAGTTCCTCGAAAAGCTCGTCGCCCGCACCTCGACCCTCAAGCTCGGCGATCCGCTCGACGAGTCCACCGACATGGGCGCCATCATCAACGAGAAGCAGTTCCGCAAGGTCTGCGGCTACGTCGAGGAGGGCCTGGCCCGATCGGATGCGAGGCTCATGATGGGGGGCCGGCCGCCCGGGTCCGGCCCCCTGAGTGAAGGGTTCTTCGCCCGTCCGACCATCTTCGCCGACGCCTCGAACGACTGGCGCCTCGCCCGCGAGGAGATCTTCGGCCCGGTGCTCGTCGCGATCCGCTGGGACGACGTCGACGACGCGGTCCGCATGGCGAACGACAGCCACTACGGGCTCGCGGCGTTCGTCTGGTCGCGCGACGTCGGGCAGGCGCTCCGCACCGCGCACCGGGTCGAGGCCGGCTGGGTGCAGGTCAACCAGGGGATGGGCCAGGTCCCCGGCCAGTCCTACGGCGGGGTCAAGCAGAGCGGGATCGGGCGCGAGTTCTCCCTGGAAGGCATGCTCGACAGCTTCACCCAGAAGAAGAGCGTCACCGTCAACCTCGCCCTCCCCGCTCGCCGCAAGGCGTCCGCGGCGGCGCCCGGCCGACGCGGCGGCTCTCCGTGCGCATGACCGGATCGCAGTGGATCGGCGGCGGGCCGGACGGTCCTACCCGCCCGCGTCGGTCCCGGCCCCGGCGGCCTGCGGGCGGGGCCTCTTCGCCCGCACCAGCCACGCGCCGAGGGCGGGAAGGAGCACGACCGCCCCGACCATGTTGACGAGGAACATGAACGTCAGCACCGTGCCCATGTCCGCCTGGAACTTGAGCGGGGCGGCGATCCACGTCGCGACCCCCGCCGCGAGGGTGAGGCCGGTCAGCACCACGCCCGCTCCGGTGGTGGCGAGGGTCCGCTCGTAGGCCGCCGCGAAGTCGAGCCCCTGCGCGAGGTGCGTGCGCAGCCGCCCGTAGATGTAGATGCCGTAGTCCACCCCGATCCCCACCCCGAGCGCGACCACCGGCAAGGTGGAGATCTTGAGCCCGATCCCGAGGCCCGCCATCAGCGCGTAGGCGAGCAGGGAGACCACCGCGAGGGGCGCGACGATGCACACCGTGGCGGCCACCGAGCGGAAGGAGACGAGGCAGAGCGCGATCACCGCGGCGTACACGTAGCCGAGGATCGGGAACTGCGACGCCTCGACCTCCTCGTTGGCGGCGGCCATCACCCCGACGTTGCCCGCGGCGAGCCGGAAGGCGATGCGCTCGTTGGGGTTCGCGGCCTCGAACGCCTTCACCGCCTCGACGATGCGCCGGATGGTCTCCGCCCGGTGGTCGGCGGTGTAGACGTGCACCGGCATCACGCTGCAGTCCGGGTTGAGCAGGCCGCTCCCGGTCGGCGCCGGCGCCACCGACTGCACCAGCATGTGGTGGTTGCGCGGCAGCGCCCGCCACTTGAGGCTCCCTTCGTTCCAGCCGGCGTTGATCCCCTGCGCCACCCCCGCGAGCCCGCTCACCGACTGCACCCCCTCGACGTTGCGCATGAGCCACTCGAAGTCGTCGAGGGTGCGCATCACCTCGTAGTCGATGCAGCCTTCCGGCGCCGTCTCCGCGATCACCGTCAGCACGTCCACCCCGATCTCGAAGCGCTCGGCGATGGCCGCGGTGTCCCGGTTGTACACGGAGTCCGGGCGAAGCTCCGGGACCCCGTGCTGTGCGTCCCCCACCCGGACCTGCATCGCCGGACGCGCCGCCACCGCCGCCAGCGCCGCGGCCACGACGATCACCGCCGCCGCGGGCCGCCGCTGCGCCGCCCGCGCGACCCGCGCCCAGAGCGGCCGCAGCCGCCGGGCGCGCTCCCCGGCGGCGCGGCGCTCGTCCTCGCCCACTTCGAGATACGAGAGCAGCACCGGGGCCAGCGCCAGGTTGGTGAGGATGATCGCGGCTACGCCGACGCTCGCGGTCAGGGCGATCTCCTGGATCACCCGAACCTCGATGAGCGAGATGGTGACGAAGCCGACGGAGTCGGAGACCAGGGCCACGGTCCCCGGCAGCAGCAGGCGGCGGAAGCTCGCCCGCGCCGCGTCGAGGGCGCTCGCGCCGCCGACCGCCTCCGCACGGACCGCGCTCACCATCTGCACCCCGTGGCTCACCCCGATCGCGAACACCAGGAACGGGACCAGGAGGGACATCGGATCGATGCCGAGGCCGAGCCCGGTGACCGCCCCGAGCTGCCACACCACCGCGGCGAGGGAGCAGGCGAGGGGGACCGCGGTGAAGCGGAGCGAGCGGGTATGGGCGTACACGAAGAGGGCGGTGACGAGGAAGGCGATCCCGAAGAACGCGATCACCCGCGCGGCGCCGGCCGCCACGTCTCCCATCACCTTGGCGAAGCCGATGACGTGGAGGTCCAAGAGCGCGTCCGCCTCGGGGCGCGCCCGCGCCTCGCGGCGGATCCGTTCGAGCGCGTCCGCGACCTCCAGATAGTCGAGCCGCTCGCCGGTGTTGGGATGGAACTCCTGGAGCTTGGCGCTCACGATGGCGCCGCTCAGGTCGTTCGCCACCAGGCGCCCGACGAGGCCGGCCTTGATGACGTTCTCCCGCACCCGCGCGAAGCCGTCCGGGGTCGGCTCGAAGTCTGCGGGCACGACGTTGCCGGCCGCGATGCCGTCCTCCACCACTTCGATGAAGCGCACGTTCGGGGTGAGCACGGAGTAGACCTGGGTGCGATCGACGCCCGGCAGGAAGAACACTGCGTCGGTCACCTCGCGCAGGACGGCGAAGAACCCCGGCGTGAACATGTCGCCGTCCTTCGCCACCAGCGCGATCACCACCCGATCCGCTCCTCCGAACTCGTCGCGGTGCGCGAGGAAGGACCGCATGTACTCGTGTTCGAGCGGGACCTGCTTGGTGAAGCCGGCGTCGACCTTCAAATCCGCCGCGAGCCACCCCATCGCCAGGGTGACGAGCCCGAACGCGGCGAGCACGAGGCGGCGGCGGGCGAACAGCCGCCGCTCGGCGCGGACAGTCAGCGAAGCCCGCGCGGACACGGTGGGTGAAGGGGGAGGCATTGGCGTCCTGTCGGGCTCCGGTCCGGATGCATCCGTCCCGCGCTGCGGGCATCGGCCTGCACGGGATCGGATGCCGCCCGTCAGGCGCTACTCGTCCGCGGGCAGGCGGCGGACGCCGAACTCGCCGAGCAGCAGCGCGCCGGCGCCGGGGACGGCGACCGCCGCCGCGATCCCGGGGCGCGAAGCGAGCCGTTCGAGAGTCACGCTGCGCCCGCCGTCCCGGCTGGTGAGCAAGGTCCCTTCGAGTCCGGTGACGAGCACCCGGCGGGAATCCAGGCGGACCGCGCCGGTCAGGGTCGCGTGGGTGTCCGTGGCCACCCGCGTCCAGGTCTCCCCCGCGTCGCCGGACCGGAACAGGCGTCCCCGAAGCCCGACCAGCAGCACCCGGTCCCGATCGAGCGCGAGCACGTCGAACCAGGATCCGCGGTAGGGGGGCGAGAGCGCACGCCAGGTCTCCCCCCCGTCGTCGGAGCGGTACGCGGCCCCCGCCTCCGCCGCGATGAACAGCCGCCCTCCTCCGCCGGAGGCGAGCGCGTTCAGGTGGAAGTCGTCCTCGCTCACCGTGCGCGGGGTCCAGGTGTCGCCGCCGTCGTCGGTGGCCAGGAAGTAGCCGTAGGCTCCTACCGCGAAACCGCTCCGGTCGTCGCGGAACCACACGTCGAGCAGGGGCCGCTCCTCCTCCGGCGCGTAGTGGACCAGCGCCCACGTCGCGCCGCCGTCCCCGGTGCGGAGGATCGCCGCGTCGTGCCCGACCGCCCAGCCGAGGCGCTCGTCGTGCAGATGCACCGCCGTCAGCAGGGCGCGGGTGGGCGTGCGGGCCTGTGTCCAGCGCCCCCCGCCGTCGGTGGAGACGAGGACGTGGCCGCGCTCGCCGACCACCACGAGCCGCGAGCCCGCCCCCGCTCCGTCGAGCAGCAGGGATTCGATCGCGAGCGGGGCCTCCACCGCGGGGAGCGGCTCGGCAGCGCCCGCGCCGCCGGCCGCCTGCGCCGCGAAGACCCCCGACCAGAGGAGGAACGCGAGGCTGCCGGCTCGAATCATCGTGCATCGCCCGGAGACTGCGGCGGGGTTTCCGATCGGCGCGAAGCCCGCGAGGTCCCGGCCCTCATCCGGCCGGCGCCGCGGGCCCGCGCCGCATCACCGCCGGCCTTCGCGACGAAGCGCGGCCGGGGTGAAGTCGCGGGAGGTGATCTCCACGTCGTAAGTGCACATGTCGTACTCGTTGTCGAGCCCGAGCGCGAGGTAGCGCCCGGCCTGCAGGTCGGTGTGCACTTCGAGGGTCGGCCAGACGAGCGGCTTCTCGTAGTAGTTGATGACGTGGCCCTCCGACACCCGCCACAGCTCGTCGCGGTTGTCGTAGACGTCCACGAGCAGGATCTGCCAGGAGTCCTCGTCCACGTAGAAGGTGCGCCGCTTGTAGAGGTGGCGGGCGCCCTCCTTGAGGGTCGCCTCCACCACCCACACCCGGTGCAGCTCGTAGCGCAGGTGGTCGGGGTTGACGTGCAGGGGGGTGAGGACGTCGTCGAAGGAGAGATCGCCGCTGTGCAGCCGGTAGGCGTTGTACGGCACGTACGTCTCGCGCTTGCCGACGAGCCGCCAGTCGTAGCGGTCCACCGCGCCGTTGAACATGTCGAACTGGTCGGCGGTCCGCAGCCCGTCCGTGGTGGTCCCCGGATTGTCGTAGGCGACGTTCGGGGCGCGCCGCACCCGGCGCTGGCCGGGGTTGTAGGTCCAGGCGTTGCGCGGCTCCCGGACCTGGTTCATGGTCTCGTGCACCAGCAGGAGGTCGCCCGCGAGCCGCGCCGGGGCCAGCACCTTCTGCTTGAACAGCACCATCGTGTTGTCCAGCCGCTCCTCGGTCATACCCGGCAGCGAGTAGCGCAATTCGATCTCCAGGCCGTACTTGACCATCGTGTACGCGCCGCCGCGGGTCACCGCGGCCTGGCCGATGACGCACTCCACCGTCTCGCCCCGGTAGCGGAGCAGGTGGTTCCAGATGACCTCGAGGCCGTTCTCCGGGATCGGGAACGGGATGCCGATCACCGCCCCATCGACGCCGTTGCCGTCGTCCACGAGCTTCGCGGTGGCCGCGATCCGCCGGGTGGCGTCGTAGATCCGCGGCGGCGCGGAGGCGCTGCGCCGGCTCGGATAGACCGGGAGACGGAACGTCGGATAGGTCTCCAGCAGGCGCTGGTGCCCGGCGGAGAGCCGATCGCGGTGCTCGTCCAGGTTGGCCGCATCGATGACGAAGAGGGCCTCGTCACCCGCGAAAGGGTCGCGGTGGTGCTCGCCGACCTGGTAGCCGGGGGGCGGTTCGGTGATGCCGCCGGTCCACTCCGGGATGGTCCCTGCCGCGTTGCCCGCCCGCTCGCCGCCGAGCGGGGTGAGGTCGCGGCCGAGCCGCTCGATCTGGTCGGCCGGGAGCTCCGCGGCGGCGGGAAAGGCGGCGGCGCACCCGAGAGCCAGGGCGGCGGCGCCGAGTCGAGACGTGATGGCTTGCATGACGTTCGGGTCCTCGCTCCTCAGAAGGAATACTTGACCGAGGCCGCGATGAAGTCGCGGTCGCTCAGCAGGTTCTTGTCACCGGCGTACATGGTGTAGCCCAGGTTTCCCTGCCAGCGTTCGAGGTAGCCTGCCCCCACCCCGAGGGTCAGCGCCTTGCGGCCCTCCACGAACGGCCCGCTGGGGCCGGGACTGCTGCCGTGCACGTCGTGCTGCACCTGGACGTAGGGAGAGAGCCGCGCCGCCCCGATCGCGTTGTTGTAGTCGAGCCGCGCCGCCGCCCGGTAGCCGAAGGAGGTGGCGTCGGCGAGCTCGGCGCCGATGCCGCCGCTGTCGATCGGCGTCGCCGCCTGGTCCGGCATGTCGTGCACCTTCATCACCGCCGCCTCGGCGATGAACACGGCGCCGTCCGAGGCCATGACGGGACCCAGCGCCTTGGTCGCGGTGACCTGGAGCTGGCTCACGTCGCGCTCGACGTAGCCCGGCAGGGGAGTACCGAGCTTGGCCAGCAGGCCGGGGAGCCGGCCCGTGAGCGCCGCGAGCTGGGCCTGCTCCGCGGCCGTGGCTTGCCCCTGTTGCGCCCGACCCGCCAGCGCCGCCTGCCCCAGCGTCGCCGTCAAGGGCTCGAGCCCTTCCAGGAAGAGGGACCGCTCGGTCCTCTGCAACGGCGTATCGGGGTGGAACGAGTACTCCCCCTGCAGCGCCCAGCCGGACGCGCCGAGCTGGGTGTTGAAGCTGACCCCGAAGACCCGGAGGTCTTCCGGGTACTCGATGCGATAGCGTGCGGTCCTGCCATAGCGGTCGATCGCGAGGGCGCTGGCGACCCCCTGGAGCCGCTCCCCGATCTCCCCGGCTCGGCTCGCCACTTGGTTCTGCACCTGCTTTTGGATCTCGGCGGTGATCTGCCGCTTGATCACCGGGTCTTCGAGCCGGGCGGCGACCTGGCCGTCGATCACCGGCTGCGGCGTCCCGGGCGGGACGGCGGCGACGACGCCCTGGGTGATCCGTTGCCGGAACGCTTCGTTGACCGCCTGCGTGACCGGCGGGGTCGCCGCCGCGGCGACCGCGCCGGTGATCGCGCGCAAGGTCCGGGAATCGTCCCCCGGATCGAGCGGCGTGCCCGACCCGGCGGTGACCGCCGCCGCCGCGGCGAGGCCGTGGTCGTACCCGGCCCGCGTGCCGTAGATGGCCCCGACGAGCGGCAGCCGGCTGTGATGGTTGACGAAGTAGAAGCCGAACTCGGTGTCGTTCAGGCGCTCGGCGAGGTAGCGGAACGCCACCCCCCACTGGCCCGAATCCCTCGGCTCGAGGTCCGGGGCCCGCATCACGCTCAGGAAGCCGGGATCGTGGGCCGGCTGATCGGCCGGTACGGTCACGCGGCCGGCCAATGCGCCGGCCGGCAGACCGTTCGCTCGCTCGAGCCCGGCCTGGATCAGGCCGCGCATCGTCGCGAGATCGGCGTTGACGGCCGGGGTGAGGGGGCCGAAACCGCCCCCCCGGTCGTCGGGCAGGAGCGCGGCGAAGCGATCGTCGTCGAAGAAGGCCCGCTCGGCGCCCGCCCCTACGTAGTCGGTGGTCGAGAAATACGTGCCCACCGGGTCGATCTCGGTCTTCTTCCAGTCGAGCTGGTAGAAGCCTTCGACCGAGAGCGCGGGGAGCGGCTCCACGGACGCCGAGACCAGCGGGACCGGCTTCAGGGCGTCGCGCAGCTCCGCGCCCGGCGTGCGCAGCTTGGTGACGTCGAAGGGATTGACGACGTTGACGCCGTTCTGGATGAACGTGCTCTCGCCCCAGTTGAGCACGTGGTTGCCGATACGCAGGTCCACCGGGGCGCCGCCGGCCTCGAACGCCCCGGTCACGTAGAGGTCGAGCACCTCGAGGTCCTGGCCGGCGAGGTCCTTCGCGTCCGCGCTCAGCGCGCGGTGCTCGCGGCGTCCGTTCTGGTTCTCGAAGTCGACCAGTCCATGGAAGCGGGCGAACGCGCCGAAGTTCCCGTGGTCGAGCTCGATTTCGCCGGTCACGCCGGAGGTGTTGCTGAACACGCCGCGGCCGTAGTTGCGGTTGCCGTCATCGGAGTTGATCCCGATCAGCGCGTCGTCGCGTTCGGCGGTGCGGATGGCGACCCCGTGCGAGAGGGTGACGTCGAAGCTTCCCTGAAGCTCGCCAGCGCTGAACTCGGCTGCGAGCGCCGGGGGCGGCCCGTACAGCCATCCACCGGCGGCGAGCCCGAGGACCGCCCCGAGCGCGGCGCGCCGCCCGCGCCGGGACGGGTCCCGCGCGTCACGGAACGCCGATCCGCAGTGGCTGGGAGCCCTTCCGCAGCCGGCATGATCTCGCCGCACGTCGTTCATGCTGAATCCTCCCTCGGCTTCCGTACAGTGTGCCCGATCCGGCCGGGGAGGCCGCGCTCGGCGCCGCCCTCGTCCCGGCTCCGCCCGTCCGTCCGATCCTTATGCTACTACGTGCACTATGCAAGCTCGGGGTCATCGCGGCCTCATTGCCGCGGCCCCGGTCTCGGTCTCGACGGCGGGGCGAGCGGGCGCTAGAGTGGCCGGGGATCGGGGTCGGGCCATCGCGGCCGCCGCCGGCCGCTTCCCGGCACGGAAGGAGAACCACTGCATGGGCGACGACCAGCTCTTCTCCGGCGTCATCGCGCCGGTGCTCACCCCCTACGACGCGAACCTCGACCCGGACCCGGCCCGGTTCGCGGACCACGCGGCGTGGCTGCTCGAGGACGGGTGCACCGGGCTCGCCCCCTTCGGGACCACCGGAGAAGCGCTCTCCCTCGGCCTCGCCGAGCGCCGCCGCCTGCTCGACGCGCTGCTCGACGCGGGCCTCGACCCCGCCCGCCTCATGCCGGGGACCGGGCTCTGCTCCATTCCCGACACCGTCGAGCTGTGCCGGCACGCGGTCGAGGCCGGCTGCGGCGGGGTCATGGTCCTGCCGCCCTTCTACTTCAAGGGGGTGAGCGACGACGGGGTGTTCGAGCACTTCCGCGAGGTCATCGACCGGATCGCGGACGCGCGCCTTCGCGTCTACCTCTACCACATCCCGCCCCAGGCGGTGATCGGGTTCCCGGTCGAGCTGGTGGGCCGCCTCATCGACGCGTTCCCCGGGGTGGTCGTGGGCCTCAAGGACAGCTCGGGGGACTGGTCCTACTCCGAAGCGCTCCTCGCCGCGTACCCCGGCTTCCGGGTGCTCTCGGGGTCGGAGACCTTCCTCCTCGACAACCTTCGCCGCGGCGGCGGCGGCTGCATCACCGCGACCGGGAACGTCAACGCCCGCCGTATCCGCGCGGTCTACGACGCGTACCGGGCGGGCGCCGACCACGCGGACACGGACGCCGAAGCGAACGCCGAAGCGCTCCAGGCGGAGGTCTCCGCGATGCGCGCGTGCATCCAGGTGAAGCCGGTGATCCCGGCCCTGAAGCACGTCGTCGCCCATTACCGGGAGGACCCGGGCTGGGCGGCGGTGCGGCCTCCGTTCCGGCCGCTCCCGGCGGCCGACGGCGCGGCGGTCCGGTCGGCGCTGGAGCGCGCCCACGGCTACGCCCCCGCCTTCCCCCGCACCGGCGCCGCCGCGGCGCGGCGCGTGGCCTGAGAGGCGGCGCGAGACCCCGCGCCCCGCGCACCGGGAGGGGAAGATGGAGATCCGGCCCATCGACGGCGGCTTCGCCCGCGAGGTGTCCGGGCTCGAGCTCTGGCGGGAGCTTCCCGGTCCCGCGCTCGAGGCGCTTCGCGACGCCTGGACCCGCCACGGGGTCCTCGTGTTCCGCCGCCAGGCCCTCTCCGAGGACGAGTTCGCCGCGTTCGGCCGCAAGTTCGGCGAGCTGGACGTGACGGTGCGCCCGGACTGGGGCTCCAGCCATCGCCCGGGGGTCATCCACATCTCCAACCTGCGCGACGGCAAGGGCGAGTCCATCGGCGGGCTCGGCGCGGGCGAGCTCGACTGGCACACCGACCAGAGCTACGTCGCGAACCCGTCCACCGGGAGCATGCTCTACATGGTCGAGACGCCGCCCGCCGGGGGCCGCACCTGGTGGGCGAACCTGCAGCTCGCGTGGGAGGCGCTGCCCGAGGCGGAGAAGCGCCGCCTCGAGCCCCTCCACGTGGTCTACGACTATCTCTTCCGCCAGTCCACCTACGACGACGAGGCGCCGATGTCGGAGGAGCTTCGCCGCCGCACCCCGCCCGTCTCCCACCCCCTTGTGAACGTCCACCCGGTGACCAGGCGGAAGGCGCTCTATCTCGACCCGGTGACCGCGGCGGGCATCGAGGGCTGGCCGGCGGACGAGAGCCGGGACCTCCTCGCCGAGGTCCGCGCCCACGCGACCCGGCCCGCCTTCGTGTACGGCCACGAGTGGCGGATCGGCGACGTCGTCATGTGGGACAACGGCTTCCTCATGCACCGCCGGGACGAGTTCGACCCCGCCGCGCTCCGCTGGCTCAAGCGGACCACCCTGCACCTTCCCCCCGAACGGCACATCGTCCCCCCGTCGCGCCTGATCGCGGCGTAGGCAGCGCCCACGTCGCGGCGTCCCGCGCCCGGAGCTCCGCATCCGGCGCCCGAGCGCTCCAGCCCATCTTTACCACCATGAGCTACATCGCCCCCGGCCAGTGTCCGACACTGTGCCGGCGCATCGACGGAAGGAGAGAGGCATGGCGTTCACCGCGCCCATCGACAGGTTCCGGCTTCCCGAGTCCTGCCGGGAGGCGTTCGCGGGGAAGCGGGTGCTCATCACCGGGTCGGGACGCGACGGCGGGATCGGGCAGGCGTTCGCCCTCGCCGCCGCGATGAACGGCGCGGCGGCGGTCGGGGTCCACTTCCACCGGAGCTACCGGGACGGCTTCGACCTCGTCGCAGAGCTCCGCGAGCGCGGGGTGAAGGCGTTCGCCCTCCAGGCCGACGTCACCAACATGCGCGACCTCTGGGCCTCGCGCGGCTACGTCGTCGATCAGATGGACGGAGGCGGGCCGGACCTCATCGTCTGCAACTCGGGGCTGACCGAGAAGGGATACCGGTTCGGGCGCGCCCTGCCGGAGCGCGAGGAGGAGAGCCGGGCGGAGCGCCGCGCGCGGGTGAGGCAGAGCTTCATCGATCACCTGGAGGAGTCGAGGACGGTCCTCGACACGAAGATCGACGGCTTCGTCGCCATGACCCACCTGTGGGCCGGGGAGGCCGTCTACCACGGACGACCGCTGACGATGATCTACGTATCTTCGCGCCAGGCCATCGACCCCGGGCCCGCAGTGCCCGGCTACGTCATCGCCAACTGGGCGGTCCTGCCGCTTCCGCGGGTGCTCCGGGTCAACCTCGGCCGATCGGCGGAGCTGGTCGATGCCTGCTCCCTCATGCTCCCGTTCGTGCGCACCGGGATGACCGAGGAGTACGCCGGCAACCCGAAGGTGTTCGGACGCTGGCAGCCGCGGATGCTGGAGCCCTTCGAGGCGGCGCGCGCCGTCGCCGAGCTTCTGGCGCGGCCGGGGCCGGAGCTCGACCTCGGGAGCTTCGAGCTGCTCGTGGACGGCGAGGGGCAAGACGATCCGGAAGCGGTGAGGCTCACGTGGTCGCAGGTCCACATGGACGTTCGGGAAGAGGCGCTCGGCTGGAGCGCCGCGAACCCCCTCGTCTGCCCGCCCCCATCCGGCTCGGCGGAGACCTGACCGGCGGCCCGAACCGCTGCGAAGAAGGCGGTGGCTGAACCGCCGCCGCCCCGCCGTCATTCGTTCTGTTGCCGCTCGATTGCGTCGAGTCGCCGGTGGAGGTCGAGGAGCTGGGCGCGAAGGGCCTGGACGTCCTCCCCGGAGGGGGAGGCGGGTTCGGTCCCGCGCTCCGTCGGCGAAGGCCGGGGCGGGGCGGATTCGGACGGTATGGCTCCGGGGGTCGTGGACCCGGACCCCACGGCCGACTCGGCCCCATCGCCTCCTTCCACGGCGCCCCCGCCTCCTGCGGCGCCCTCGCCTCGCACGGCCTCCGGTCCCACGGACGAACCCCGGCTTCCCCCCGCCGCGGGCCGGAACAGGCGCGTGAGATGCTCCGCGTTGCGCTCGCCGAGGTCGCGGAACGCCGCGAGCGCGCCGGCCGGGTCGAACGGGTTCGACAGGCCCCGCAGCAGATCGCGCTGGTTCGCCGCGAACAGCTCCATGCTGCTCTCGAGGTGCGCGGAAAGCTGCTCGCCGAGCCCCTCGTGGTAGAAGCGCAGCAGCCGGCGGAGGGAGCCGAGCGAGAGCAGGTGGTTCCCCCTGCCCGCTTCCTCGGCGACGATCTGGGCGAGGACCCACGCGGTGATGTCGCGCTCGGTCTTCGCCTCGCGCACCACGAAGTCCTCGCCGCGGCGGACCATCTCCTGCAGGTCGGCGAAGGTCACGAACCGCCCGTTCGCGGTGTCGTAGAGCCGCCGGTTCGCGTATTTGCGGATGACGGCCGGGCGCGGCGCGGCGCTCACGGGGCGCCTCCAGGGATGCGGGAAGGGAGGTCCACGCGGGCGTTGTACCCGATCGGACTTTGCAACGCAAAAAATTCCCGGCGGCAGGTGCGCGGTGGGGATTTTCGCCAGGCGCGTCACTCGTGGAGACCCCTGGGAACGCGGGCATCTTTCCCGCAATTTCCCTGGTGCTTCGCCCCCGGACCTCCGGTCCGCTGCGGGCGGGACGCCCGCGTTCCCAGGACGCCCCGCTCCCAAGGACGCGCCCGCGCAAGCGGCGCCAGGGGGTTGACATGGGGGAGCTCGACCCCGATATTTTGCAATGCAAAAAATCTGCCGGCGCGCGGGTCGCGGCCGGCGCGGCGCATCCCCGACGAGGAGAATCGAACATGAACGCGAGCGCGAAGACCGGAGCGGCGCACGGGCCGGAGGTGCTGGAGAGCGTGGCGGCGCTCGGCCGGGACGCCTTCGAGAAGACGATGCGGATGACGGCGGAAGCCACCGTCCGGGCGTGCCGCGGGGCGGCCGCGGCGAGCGCCGCGCAGATCGAGGCGGCGCAAGCGCTGCGCGCGAAGATGGGCGCCGCCTCCGACGCCGGCGCCGGCGAGAACGCCTCCGCGGTCTCCGCCTCCACCGAGGCGGCCATCGCCGGCCTCGAGACGAGCATGGAGAAGGCGATCGACTACACCTGCGCCGCCGCGGACGTCGGCATCAAGACCGCCGGCCGCGCCCTGTCGGCCCGGACCCTGGACGAGTGGATCACGGTGCAGGTCGACTCCGCCACCCGTATGATGAACCTCGGGCTCGCGCAGGGTGCGGAGTTCGCCCGCATCGTCACCGATGCCTCCACCCGGTGGGCGAGTCCGCTCGGGGCGCAGACCGAAGACACCGCACCGGCCTCGTAGCGAGGTCGGGTAGCGAGGATCGCGGACGATGAGGCGGGGAGGGGCGCGCGGCTCTTCCCCGCCGAAGCCCGGATCGGGATTCGGGGCCGGGAGCGGGGCCGGAAACGGGCGGGCGGCGCCCCGAGCATCGTGGGGAGGGCCGCCGGGTGGCCTGCCGCAGCCGCGGAGACGCGGCGGCGGGGAGGTTCCGGCCCGCGGGTTCCGCCGGCCGCGCCCGCTTGCGCCGGGCGTGCCCGTCCGCGCCGCCCGTGGTCCAGGGGGGAGGCCCACGGGAGCGCGCGGGCCGTGATCGGGCCGGCGGCGCATCCGCGTCCGCCGGCCCCGAGGAGTACGTTCCCGCCGGAGGGCGCCGCCCATGTCGAAACGAACCGACGATGATCGACCCGATTCCGCCGATGCCGCAGGCTCCGGCTCCGGCTCCGACTCAGGCGCCGGCGTGGACGGCCCTGCCGCGCACGGGGGGCATGGGTTCACGGAGCCGCTCCGGAAGATGATGGCGGACCTTGCGGGGGCCTGGGCGAGGGGGGCCGGGAGCGCCGCCGGGGCGGCGGCGGAAGCGGCGGGCGATTCGGCCGGGAAGGTCCGCTTCGACCCGGAGCGGATGGCCGCGGCCCAGATGCAGCTCCTCCAGGACTACCAGCGCCTGTGGATGGGGACCACCGCGCGCCTGCTTCGCCACGCGCCCGGCGCGGCGCCGGAATCGGAGACGGCGTCGGAGCCAGCGCCGAATCCAGCGCCGGTGATCGAGCCCGCGCCCGACGACCTGCGCTTCGGCGACCCCGAGTGGAGCGAGAACCCGGTATTCGACTACGTCAAGCAGGCCTACCTGCTCAACGCCGCCTGGGCGAAGCGCATGGTGGAGAGCATCGACGGGCTCGACGAGGACACCGCGCGGAAGGTGGACTTCGTGAGCCGTCAGATCGTCGACGCGATGTCGCCTACCAACTTCGCGCTCACCAATCCCGAGGTGCTCCGCGAGACGGCGGAGCGGCGCGGGGAGAACCTCCGCGAGGGCTACCGGAACCTCGCCGCGGTCCTCGCCAAGGGCAAGGGGCCGCTCGCGGTCGAGCACGTCCCGCCCGATGCGTTCGAGATCGGCGTCGACGTCGCGGCCACCCCGGGCGAGGTGGTCTTCCGGAACGAGCTCCTGGAGCTCATCCAGTACGCGCCCGCCACGGAGACCGTGCACAAGCGCCCGCTCCTGATCGTGCCGCCGTGGATCAACAAGTTCTACATCCTGGACCTCCGCCCCTCGAACTCGTTCGCCGCCTGGTGCGTCGCGCAGGGGTTCACCGTGTTCATGGTGTCGTGGGTGAACCCCGACGGCCGGCATCGCGACCGGGGCTTCGACGACTACTTCCGCGACGGGATATTCGCCGCCCTCGACGCGATCGAGCGGGCGACGGGGGAGCGGGAGGTCACCGCCATCGGCTACTGCATCGGCGGGACCCTGCTCGCGCTGGCCCTCGCCTGGATGGGCGCGAGGGGCGATGCCCGGGTTCGCGCGGCCACGTTCTTCGCCGCGCAGGTCGACTTCGCGGACGGCGGGGAGCTTCGGGTGTTCACCGATCCGTCCACCCTGAAGCTCGTCGAGGGGGAGGTGGAGCGCCTGGGCTACCTCGACGGCGCCTCCATGGCCGCCGCCTTCAACCTGCTGCGCTCCAACGACCTCCTGTGGCGCTTCGCGATCGAGAGCTACCTGATGGGCAGGACGCCCCGCGCCTTCGACCTCCTCTACTGGAACGCGGACTCGACCCGCTTCCCCGCCCGCCTCTTCTTCGAGTACCTGCGGGGGATGTACCAGGAGAACCGCCTCTCCACCCCCGGCGCGTTCGAGGTCCTCGGCCAGCGGCTCGACCTCGCGGACGTCCGCATCCCGGTCTACCTGCAGGCGTCGCGCCAGGACCACATCGCCCCGGCCGCGTCCGTCTACAAGGCGATGCATCTCTTCTCCGGCCCCCGGCGCTTCGTCCTCGCCGGGTCCGGGCACATCGCGGGGGTGGTCAACCCGCCGGACCGCAACCGGTACCAGCACTGGATCGACCCGGCGGGGCGCCGGCGGCCCCGGTCCCTGGACGAGTGGCTGGAGGGCGCGGAGGAGCATCCCGGGTCCTGGTGGCCGGACTGGCGCCGCTGGATGGCGAGGCGCTCGGGGCGGCAGGTGGCCGCGCGGGTCCCTGGCGAGGGAGGGCTTGCGCCGATCGAGCCGGCCCCGGGATCCTACGTGCGGGTGCGATGCGACCCCTGAGCCGCGCTCTCGGCCCGGGGTCCGGCGCCGGCTTCGGCCTCGACCCCGAGCCCGGCCGCCCGGCTTGAACCACGGCCCGGATTCCGGCCCGAACCCCGGCTCCGGCCGCGGCCGCGGGACGTTCCGCCGGGCATCTCGCAGGCCATCTCGCCGGGCCTTCCGCCGGACGTCCCGGCGCGCCCGGCCCACAACGGGAGGCATCCCATGAAGATCAAGATCGACATCGACTGTTCGCCGGAGGAGGCGCGGGCGTTCCTCGGGTGGCCCGACGTGGCGGACTTCCAGCGCGCCGCGATGGAGCAGATGCAGAGGCGCACCGCCGAGTACTTCGAGTCCCTCGAGCCGGACAAGCTCGCGAAGATGTTCATGCCGGCGGGGGCGGAGGCATGGGACGCGATGCAGCGGGCCTTCACCCGCTTCGCGTCCGGCGGGGCGGGAGGCAAGCCGGACTAGGACTAAGCGGCATGTGCGCCGCGGAGATTTTCGCCCGGCGCACCTCTCGCAGGCGCTCCTGGGAACGCTTGTGTCTCGCCCGCAAACGAACCACGGTGGGTCCGCAACCGCCCGATGCGGGCGAGACGCCCGCGTTCCCAGGACACCTGGATTCCCGCTTTCGCGGGAATGACGAAGGTGGGCGGGACGCAAGCGCTCCCAGGAGCGCCTGCCGCGGCCGGCGGGGCGGCCTTCAGCCCGCGGAGGTGCTGACGAATCCCACCCCGACCACGACGAGGCCTACCCCCGCGAGCACCTTGCCCGTGAACCGCTCGTCGCCGAGGGCGGCCGACGCGAGCAGGGTGAACACCGGGTAGGTCCCGACGATCGGGGAGACGACGACCACCTGGCCCATGAGGAGGGCGGCGAACAGGAACCCCATCCCGGTGGCGATGCAAAGGCCGGTGACGGCGAAGCAGCGCACCCCGGCCGCCGGCAGCCTCCCCGGCCACCTCCCCCGCCGCAGGCGGTAGGCGGCGGCGAGGATGACGAACGAGACCACGAACGAGCAGAAGGCGGCCATGAACACGTTGGGGAGGAGCTCCATGCCGACCTTCCCGACGAAGTGGTTGAGGCCCCGGATGGCGGCGGTGGCGGTCGCGAAGGCGAGGGCGGCCGCGACCAGCCGCTGCCGGCGGCTCCCGCGCGGGCTCCAGGAGAGGGTCACGATGCCGAACACGGTGAGGAGGGTGCCGGCCGCGATCGCCGCGGTCAGCCGCTCGCCGAGGAAGAGGATGGAGAGGGTGGCCGCGAAGAGGGGCGCGGTCGCCGCGAACGTCGAGGTGATCGTGGCCCCGGCCCGGCTGTAGGCCTCGTTCGCGAGGTACATGGAGAGGGCCGGCTGGATGACCCCCATCGCCGCGAAGACCCAGAACCCGGCCGTGAACCAGTCCCCGGCGCGCATCCAGAGGGGCGCGATCACGAGGTAGGCGATCACGCACGTCCCCACCGCGACCACCGTGCCCGCCAGCGGATCGACGTGCGCGAGGCCGCGCTTCGCGGCGACCCCGGAGCCCCCGAACGCGACCGCCGAGGCGAGCGAGACGAGGACGGGCAGCAGGGCTTCGGGCGGGGTCACCGTCCTCCTGACGCCCGATCGGATCGAGCCATATTCCTACGAAGAAGGGGCGTTTCGGCGCACGCCGGGATCGGGAGGCCATGCTATCCTGCCGGCCCTTCGATCGCGAGCGGAGACAGGCGAAGACATGCGAAGGCAGAACGACGGCAGCGCGAGGCGACACCCATGAGCACGTCCGGCGGCCCCCGGCTCCGAAGCCAACTCTGGTTCCACGACCTCGACGATCCCGACAACACCGCGATCCACATCGAGCGCTACATGAACTTCGGGATCACCCGCGGGGAGCTCCAGTCGGGGAGCCCGATCATCGGGATCGCCCAGTCCGGGAGCGACCTCTCCCCCTGCAACCGGGTGCACCTGCGGCTCGCGGAGCGGGTGCAGGCCGGGATCCGGGCCGCGGGCGGGGTCCCGCTCGAGTTCCCGGTGCACCCGATCCAGGAGACCGGCAAGCGCCCCACCGCGGCCCTCGACCGCAACCTCGCCTACCTCGGGCTCGTCGAGGTGCTGCACGGCTACCCCCTCGACGGGGTGGTGCTCACCACCGGGTGCGACAAGACGACCCCGTCGCAGCTCATGGCCGCCGCCACCGTGAACATCCCCGCCATCGTGCTCTCCGGCGGCCCGATGCTGGACGGCTGGCATCGGGGGCGGCTCGCCGGCTCCGGGACCATCCTCTGGGAGGCGCGCAAGCTCTACGCGGCCGGCGAGATCGACTACGAGGAGTTCATCGAGATGGTGGCCTCGTCGGCGAAGTCCGACGGCCACTGCAACACGATGGGCACCGCCTCCACCATGAACGGGCTCGCCGAAGCGCTCGGGATGTCCCTCCCCGGCTGCGCGGCGATCCCCGCCCCCTACAAGGAGCGGGGCCAGATCGCCTACGAGACGGGGCGCCGCATCGTCGCGCTGGTCCGCGAGGACGTGACCCCCTCGAAGATCATGACCCGCGAGGCGTTCGAGAACGTCATCGTCGCGAACTCCGCGATCGGGGGCTCGACGAACGCCCCGATCCACGTCAACGCCATCGCCCGCCACGTCGGCGTGCCCCTCTCCATGGACGACTGGCAGCGCATCGGGCGCTGCATCCCCCTCCTCGTCAACATGCAGCCGGCCGGCGACCATCTCGGCGAAGGCTACTTCCGGGCGGGCGGGCTGCCGGCGGTCATGGGCGAGCTGCTGCGGGCCGGAAAGCTCCACCCCGACGCGGCGACCGTGAACGGGCGGACCATCGGGGAGAACTACGCCGGCGCGGGGTCGGCCGACCGCGGCGTGATCCGCCCCTACAACGACCCTCTCAAGGAAGACGCGGGCTTCGTCGTGCTCAAGGGCAACCTGTTCGATGCGGCGGTGATGAAGACCTCGGTCATCGACGAGACCTTCCGCCGGCGCTACCTCGAGCGGCCGGGGCGGGAGAACGTCATCGAGGGGCGGGCCATCGTCTTCGAGGGGCCGGAGGACTATCGCCGCCGGATCAACGACCCGTCGCTCGAGGTGGACGAAGACTGCTTCCTCGTCATCCGGGGCTGCGGCCCGGTGGGGTATCCGGGGTCGGCCGAGGTGGTCAACATGCAGCCGCCGGACGCGCTCATCAAGCGCGGCGTCCGGGAGCTGCCGACGATCGGGGACGGGCGCCAGAGCGGCACCTCGGGGAGCCCGTCGATCCTGAACGCGTCGCCGGAGTCCGCGGTGGGGGGCGGGCTCGCCCTGTTGCAGACGAACGACGTGATCCGCGTGGACCTCGAGGCCGGCTCCATCGACATGCTCGTGCCGGAGGAGGAGCTGCGGGCGCGCCGCGAGCGCCTCGCGCCCCCGGACCTGCCGAACCACACCCCGTGGCAGGAGATCTACCGGTCGCACGTGGGGCAGCTCGCGGAGGGCGGGGTATTCGACCTCGCCACCAGGTACCAGGACGTGAGGCGCTTCACGCCTCGCGCCTCGCACTAGGGCGGGCCGGTCGTCCGTCCGTCCGGGCGAAGCCGGGGCCGGGGCAGGGGAAGGGAAGAGCGAGCGGGTTCGTCCGATGGGATTGGAATGGCTGGCCGAATTCGGGAGGTGGTTCCTCATCGTGGCCCTCGTGCTCGGCGGCCCGGCCCTCTACCGGCACTACCTCTCCCACGGCAGCGCGGTGCGCCGCAAGCTGGCCCGCTCCGAGCGCCGGCTCCGGCAGCTACGGGAGGTCACCGAGCGGTTCGAGCGGCTGCAGGTGGAGCAGCGCTCGGTCGAGGCGCGGCAGGCGGCCCTCGACCGGAACGACCTCGAGCACCTCGCGATGCTCCAGCAGATGTGCCGGAGCCTCGTCGCCGAAGCGGAGGCGGAGCGCCGCGCCCCCGGGTCCACCCCGCTCCGGCGCGATCTCGAGGCGCTGCTCGACGCGGCGGCCTCGCTCGGCGACGAGTACACGCGGAGCGCCTCGCTCGGCCATGTCCTGGAGGTCTGCGTCCAGGCCGGGCTCTACGAACAGGCCCGGAGCCATGCGCGGTGGGTGACCGACGCGAGCGTCCGGGAGCGGCTGTTCCAGGACCCGAGCCTCGCGCCGCTGCTGCGTCCGGAAGGTCCCGCGCCCCTGCTCCTGCGCCCGCCCGCTCCGGAGCCGGCCGCAGCCGAGCCGCCCCCGTCTTCACATGGGCCCGCCGACTGACCTCCCGCCGCCCCGGTCGCGCCCCCGTCGCTGTCGCCATCGCCATGACGCCCGCCGCGCCCGGAAGCTCGCGTTCGAGGCGCCGGCCCCGGCCGGTTCCACGGTCCCCGTCCCTGCCGCCGCCCTTCAGGCTGGCCGGGGGGCGCCGGTGACCGGCCGGTCGCGGAAGGAGGCCGGCGGGTACTACACCCCGGAGCGCATCGCCGCGACCTTGGTTCGCTGGGTGGTGCGGGAGGAAACGGATCGGCTCCTGGACCCTTCCTGCGGCGACGGCCGGTTCATTTGCCGACACCCGAACAGTATCGGGGTCGAACGAGAGGCCGCCGCCGCGTCCGCGGCGAGGGAGCGGGCCCCGCGGGCGTTCGTGCACGAGGGGGATTTCTTCGCATGGGCGGCGAACACCGGGGAGCGTTTCGAGTGCGCGGCGGGGAACCCGCCCTTCATCCGCTACCAGACCTTCAAGGGTGAGGTACGCGCCCGCGCCATGAGCCTGTGCGCCTCGCTCGGCGCCGTCTTCTCCGGGCTGGCCTCCTCGTGGGCGCCGTTCCTGGTCGCCACCGCCGGTCTCCTGAAGCCGGGAGGGCGGCTTGCCTTCGTCGTACCCGCGGAGATCGGGCACGCAACCTATGCCGCTCCGCTTCTGGATTATCTCGCGGCGCGCTTCGATACCGTGCATGTGGTCGCCGTTCGCGAGAAGCTCTTCCCGGAGCTTTCCGAGGACTGCTGGCTTCTCCATGCGGAGGGTTTCGGGGGGAGCACTTCAGCGCTGCGGCTCTCCACCCTCGAGCGGTTCAGTCCGTCGCCGCGGCCGCCATCCCGGGCGGGGTGCATTGCGGTGAACGAGTGGCGCCAGGTGTGGAATCGCCGGTTGCGGCCTTTCCTGCTCCCGGAGGCGGTCCGCCAGTCATACCGGACGGTGGCGGATCATCCTGATGCGATGCGTTTCGGCGCGGCCGCCTCCATCGGGGTCGGCTACGTCAGCGGCGCCAATCGCTTCTTCCACTTGCGGCCGTCGGAAGCGGACGCCTGGCGGATCCCGTCCGCGTTCCTCCATCCGACCGTTCGCAACGGCCGCGCCCTGCCGCCCCGGCAGCTTACGAGGCGCTCCGTCGCTCGATGGCGGCAGTCCGACGATCCGATGATGCTCCTTCGGATCGGCAAGCGGGCCGAGCTGCCGGGAAGCGTGCGCCGCTACCTGGATACCGAGGAGGGGAGGTCGGCCCGGGAGTCGTTCAAGTGCCGGACCCGCAATCCCTGGTACTCCGTTCCCGACGTACGAGTACCGGACTTTTTCCTGACCTATATGTCGGGGGTCGCCCCGAGCCTGGTTCGGAACCTCGCGGCAGCAACCTGCACCAACGCCGTGCACGGGGTCCGCCTGCGCGACAGGAGCGCGGTTCCGCGGATGGTCAGGGACTGGCCTACGCCTTTCGTTCGCCTGAGCTGCGAGATCGAAGGGCATCCGCTGGGCGGGGGCGTGCTCAAGCTGGAGCCTGGCGAGGCGGCGAGGATCGTCTTCCCCCCTCCCGACCTGCCGGCCGCCTCGTCGAACGGGAAGATCGAAGCGGCTCTGAGCACGATGCGAGCCTGGAGGCATTATGGCGACGGCCGGTGATCGCTCCCCGCGAAAATGCCAATGGGTCGGTCTGGGCGACGCATTGCGGCGCTTCGCGAGCCACCGGGGCGGGACCCAGGCTCAGCAGCACATCAAGCCGCTTCACTGGTACGTGGCGTGCCGCATGGTCCTCGAAGGCGGCTTCCTTCCGGACGAGATCAAGCCCCGCCCGCCCTTTGTCGTGATCAGGCGGGGCGGGAGCAACGTCCTTCGATTCGAGCCGGAGAGCGCGACCGGCGGCGAAGCTACGATTCTGGGCGGCTTGAAGACCAAGAACGTGGACGTCGTGGTCGACAAGCCGGGCATCGGGCCGGTGCTGGCCGTGTCGTGCAAGGGCATGACCGGCGCGCTCCGCAACCTTACGAACCGGATGGAAGAGACGATCGGCGAATGCACGAACATCCACATCCGATATCCCGCCCTCGTGTTCGGATACCTGTTCGTGATCCGCGCCAACTGGTACCCCGGTGCGGCTGAATCAGCAGCCGCGGGGCAGCCCCCGAATACTGTCCCTCGTTTCGACGTCAACGACGTCGCGATCGCCGAAGACGGGCGGCCGGTCGAGGCGATCGTCCGCTATCACGCTGCGCTGCGCGAGCTCACCGGCCGGGACGGCATTCGGGCCGATCCGAGCCGTTACGAAGCGATATCCCTCGCGCTGGTGGACGTGCGAAGCGGCCGGGACGGCCGCGTGTTGGATTCATTCCCGCCGTTCGACAGCCCGCTCCGCCTCGATCGGTTCTTCAAGGCGCTCTATCGGCGCTACGACGAGCGCAACGTCGTCAGCGCCCCCAATCTCGCGGCGCGAAACCGGCGCCTGGAATGGTCGCCGGACTCCCCGGCCTTCCGGGCGGAGACCCGCCCGGAACCCGATTACGAATTCCGCCGGGCGCGCTGACGGGCTCCGGCGGGCGGCGGCGCCCCCGCCTCGCGGTATCCCGAGCCGAGCATGGCATGTTCCTCCATCCCCTCCTTGCCCGGCACGGGCCAAGGCCCTCATCGATCTTTCCGCCGGAACCCCTCCGGATCCACCCCCAAGCCCAAGCCCAGGGACGGACGCGCGTAGTCGAGTCCGCCTCCAGGCTCCATCCCCGCCCCGGTCTCGCGGTCGCCCCCGTCCGGATTGCCGAACGGGCGCCGGCTTTCGATAATGCCGGGCGGGGCCGACCGCCGCGATGAGCGCGGCGCGGGTCGGTCCGGAACGGGCTTCGGAAGGGGCGGGAACATGGCGGAACTCAAGATCGGACTCATCGGCGCCGGGTGGATGGGCAAGACCCACTCCATGGCCTACCGGGCGGCGCGGCTCGCCTTCGGGGGGAAGCCCGCGGCGCCGGTGCTGGAAGTCGTCGCGGATGCGGACGAGGCGACCGCGGCCCGCGCCGCCGCCGAGCTCGGCTTCCGGCGGCACGCCCGCGACTGGCGCGAGGTGGTCGAGGACCCGGCGGTCGACGTCGTCGACGTCACCACCCCGAACGATCTCCACTTCGACGTCGCGATGGCGGCCATCGCGGCCGGCAAGCACGTCTACTGCGAGAAGCCCCTCACCAACGACGCGGGCTCCGCGTTCGAGATGGCCGCCGCCGCCGAGCGGGCGGGGGTCACGACCATGGTGGGGTTCAACTACCTCAAGAACCCCGTCCAGGGCCTCGCCCGAAGGCTGATCGCGGAGGGGCGGATCGGCGCCGTCCGCCACTACCGCGGCGCCTTCAACTCGGACTTCCTCGGCCGCCGGGACGTGCCCTTCTCCTGGCGCAACGACCGGGCGCGGGCCGGCTCCGGGGTGATCGGCGACATCGGCGCCCATTGCTTTGCCTACTTCCGGCACCTGGTCGCGCAGCCGATCGAGGAAGTGATGTGCGACCTTCGCATCGTGATCGGGGAGCGGCCGCGGGCCGAGGGGGCCGGCAGCTTCCGCCTGGACGCCGGGGGCGCCGCCGCCGACCTGGTGCGGGTCGACACCGACGACGTCGCGACGGTCATGTTCCGGTTCGGGGACGGCGGAACCGGCCACATGGAGATGAGCCGGGTCGCGTTCGGGCGGCGGATGGAGATCGGGTACGACGTGACCGGGACGGAAGGCGCGCTCCGCTACCTCTACGACCGGATCAACGAGCTCCAGCTCTACCGCGAGGAGGGGCCGCAGGAGACGAGGGGGTTCCGGCGGATCGAGATGGGGCCGACGGACCCGCGCTACGCCGCCTTCTATCCCGTGCCCGGCATCGGGGCCGGCTACAACGACTACAAGGTGATGGAGGTCCAGGACCTCCTCGAAGCGGTCGCGGCCGGGGCGCCGGCGTACCCCGACTTCCGGTGGGGGGCGGAGATCCAGCGGCTCATCGATGCGTGCATCCTCTCGGACGCGGAAGGGCGCTGGGTGAAGGTCGCCGAGGTCGGCCCCTGATCGGGCCAGCCCCGGACCTCCGTCGGGTTTCCGGGGGGCCGGGCCCCGGGCCGGGAGCCCGCCCGGCGCAGGCTCCTAGTCGGCAGCGGCCGGAGTGGCCGGGGAGAGCGCGGGAGGCCGCCGCATCCGGCCGGGAAGCAGGGCGCTCGCCGCGGTCGCGGCGAGGGCGGCGGCCCCGAACCACGCGTAGAGCAGGTCGAAGCTCCCCCGGGTGTCGAAGATCCAGCCCGCGAGCATGACGGTGAGCCCGGCCGCGCCGAGGGCCAGGACGAACCGCGCCCCGAACGCGAGGGAGCGCCAGCGGACCGACGTGTACTGGGCGATCAGCATGTTCTCCGCCGCGGAGAAGGAGAGGTTGAAGCTCAGCACGAGCAGCGCGACGACGAGCAGGGGCAGGTCGGCGAAGGAGGTGATCACGAACAGCAGGGGAACCTGCAACCCCCAGAACACGAAGTAGATGGAGCGGGCGGAGTAGCGGTCGGCGAGCCATCCGCCGAGGATGCTGCTGGTCGAGGCGATGCCGGAGACGATCCCGACGTAGAGGCCGATCTCCGTATAGCTCACCGCGAGCGCCGGCCCGAGCCCCAGCTCGAACAGCTTCGGCATCGTATTGGTGAGGCCGGCGTACACGAACCCGGTGCAGGCCATCGTGAAGGTGAGGACGACGAAGACCCGCATGACGGCGCGCCGATCCGCGGCGGGAGGCGGCGCCCGGTCGGACCTCGCGTCGGCGACCCGGCCGCTCCGCCACGCGGCGAGCAGCGCGATCCCGGTCGCGATGGCGAGCGCGCCGGGGACGATGAAGGCGGCCCGCCACGAGACGAAGTCGATCATCGCGCCCACGAACACCGGCGCCACGGAGTTGCCGACGTTGCCGAAGACGCCGTTGATGCCGAGCGCCATGCCCCGCTTCCGGGCCGCGGCGACGATCCAGGCGATGCCGACCGGGTGGTAGATCGCGGCGAAGAGCCCGATCAGGGTCAGGCCCACGAAGATCGTCTCCGGGCCGTCGGCGAGCCCGGTCACGATGGCGCCCGCCCCGATGCCGAGGAAGAAGATCACCATCATCCCCACCACGCTCCAGCGATCCCCGAGCCAGCCGGCCGGCAGCGCCGCGACCCCGAACAGGATGAGCCCGAGGCTGGAGAGGCTCAGGAGCTCCCCGTAGGGCAGGCCGAACACCTGCGGCAGGTGCAGGACCGCGGTCGCGTAGAGCACCGTGCAGAGATGGGTGAAGGCGTGGCCGGCGTTCGAGAACCCGATCGAGGCGCGGTAGGCGGACGGGGCGACGGGGGCGGGCGGAGCGTGGATGGGGGGCGGAGCGTTCACCCGGCGATCCTACCCGAGCCGCCGGCTCGCTGCCGCCGGGCCGCATCACGCGGCATGTGCGTGGTGGGGACTTCGCCAAGCACGCCTCTCGCAGGCGCGTCCGTGGGGATGTGGGCGTCCTGGGAACGCGGGCGTCTCGCCCGCATCGGCCCATCGCGGTCTTGCCGTCCCACCTGCGGTAGGTGCGCTGTAGGGATTTTCGCCAAGCACACCTGCGGGCGCATCTTGGGAACGGTCGTGTCCCGCCCGCAGCGGGCCGGAGGTCTGGGGGCGAAGCAGCGCCCGAGAACGAAAATGCGGGCGAGACACAAGCGTTCCCAGGACGCTTGGATTCCCGCTTTCGCGGGAATGACGAAGGTAGGCGGGACGCCCCCGTTCCAGGATGCGCCATTTCCGGGATGCGCCGTTTCCGGGATGCGCGGCGCGCCTCGATGCCTGGCCGCGAACCGGTTGGCGTGAAGAAGCCCCGCCGCCTCGGTCGCGGGTCGTCGAAGCCCGGCGTCAGGGGCTGGCGAGGCCGGCGCGCGCGCCCCGCAGCCGGCGGACGGAGGGCTGGGTCGCGGCCACGAGCAGGACGACCGCCCCCAGCAGGGCGGCGTTGAGGGCGGCGGCGGCCGGCGGGGAGGCCGCGCTCGCGACCGCCCCGCCGAGCAGCCCGCCGAGCGGGATCAGGCTGAAGCAGATGCCGTGGATCCCCATCACCCGGCCTCGGAGCCGGTCCGGCACCGCGAGCTGCATCACGGTCATGGACGAGACCAGGAACATCGACGTGCACATCGCGGCGAGCACCGAGCACGCGAGCGCGAGCGGGTAGCCGGCGGGGTGGCCGGACAGGAACGCGACGCAGGCGTTGAAGGCGAGGAACGCGAGCGCCGCGCCCCCCAGGGACGCCAGCATGAGCCCCCCGAGCCGGGGGCTTCGCTGCAGGGTGGCGACGATCAGGGTCCCGGTCACCGAGCCGACCCCGGTGGCGGACAGGATGAGCCCGAAGCCCGTCTCGTCCACGCCGAGCAGATCGGCGAACGCGGGCATGAGCTGCACGTACGATATCCCGAAGAAGGTGGCCGCGTAGGTGAGGAGGATGAGGGTGAGGAAGAGGCGCTCGGCGGCGATGAACCGGAGGCCGTCCAGGAACTCCCGCCCGGAGGGGGCGGCCGGCGCCTCGGGCTCCTCCGCGGGCGCGAAGCTCAGCATCACCGCGGACATGGTAGCGAAGCCGGCGGCCCCGATGGCGAACACCACCCAAGTGTCGGAGAGGGCGATGACGATGCCCCCGAGACCCGGCAGGAACATGCGGGTCCCCTGCCAGAGCATGGCGTTGAGGGCGACCGCGCTCATCATGTGGTCGCGCGCGACGAGGCTCGGGAAGAAGGCCATCCGGGCCGGGAAGTCGAAGCCGGTGATGAAGGCGATCGCCCCCGCGATGGCGAGGACGTGCCAGACCGCCACCACTCCGCTTCCGTCCAGGGCGGCGAGGAGGGCGAGGAGCGAGGCGGTGGCGAGGGAGGTCGCGAAGAGCATCCGGCGCCGGTCCACCCGGTCCGCGACGACCCCGCCCGCGAGCGACGCGACGATGGTGGGGATCGAGGAGGCGGCGCCCAGGAACCCGAGCTGGAGGGGCGACCCGCTCAGCTCGTAGACGAGCCACCCCTGGCCCATGATGAGGAGCTGGAACGCTCCCACCGAGGCGGCGGAGCCGAGCCAGTAGCGGCGGAAGCGAACCCCGCGGAGCGCGGCGAACCGGACGCCGAACCCCGCCCCGAGCCGCCCCCGGCTCACGGAGCGCCCGGCGCCCGGTCGGCCGCCGGGTCCGCCGGTGGGTTCGCCGCCGGGCTCGCCTCCCGGTTCGCCGGGGCCGCGCCGCCCCGCCCGCGCAGCACGTGGCGGAGCGCTTCGCCCCGCTCGAGCCGGCGGAGGTTGTCGGCGATCACCCGCCAGCGCCGGTCGAGCAGGCCCGCGCTCCAGCCCGAGGCGTGCGGGGTCATCACCACGTTGGCGAGGGTCTCGAACGGGAGCCGGGACGGCAGGCACCGCTGGCCGACCCCCCCGGACGGGTCCGGATACCGGTACCACGTGTCGATGACCGCGCCGCCGATGGTCCGGTCCCGGCACGCCGCGTAGAGGGCTTCCTCGTCGACGATCGGGCCCCGCGCCACGTTCACCACCACCGCCGCGCCGTGGAGCAGCCCGAGGCGCCGCCCGTCGATGAGCCCGCGGGTCGCGTCGTTCAGGGGGCAGGCGACGACCAGGTAGTCGACCTCCGGGAGCATGTCGTCGAGCCGGTCGATGCCGGCGAGGTCGGCGACCAGGTCCGCCCCCCGCCCGAAGGGATCCGGCGTGCGGGTGCGCGCGGCCACCCGCACCCCGAACGGCGCGAGCCGCCGGGCGGTCTCCCGCGCGATGCGCCCGTAGCCGACGAACCCCACCGTCCGGCCGTGGAGCTCGCCATGCAGCGGCGCGCCGAGCACGAACCCGTCCCGCCACTCGCCCCGCCGCAGCGCCGCGTCCATGCGGCGGATGCCGATCTCGCGCTCCAGGAGGGCCGCGACCACGTACTCCGCGATCCCGATCTCGTGCTCGTACACGTTGCAGACCGCGCACCCGGCGGGGACCGCCTCGAAGTCGATCGCGTCGAAGCCCGCGCCGGGGAGCTGGAGGAGCCGGAGCCGGGGGGCGGGGGGAAGGTCCGCCGGCCAGTACTGGGTCACGACCGCCTCCGCGGTCCCGAGCCGGGCCGCGAGCACGTCCCGCGGGTCCGTGTGGCCACCCGCGGTCACCGTCCAGCCGGGTCCGAGCTGCTCGCGGAGGAGCGCGCCCCGAGGCTCGTCGCAGCCGTCGAGGATGAGGAGGTTCACGTCACGCCGCCTCCCGCGCCCGCAGGAACTCCGCGAGCGCCCGCCCGGTGTGGCCGAGCGGGCCGACCCCGGCGATCTGGTCCGGGGCGCCCTCGGCCACGATCCGCCCCCCCGCGTCGCCGCCCTCCGGCCCGAGGTCGACGATCCAGTCCGCGGCGGCGATGACGTCGAGGTTGTGCTCGACCACGATGACCGTGTGCCCGGCCCCGGCGAGCCGGTGCAGCACCCGGACGAGCTTCTCCACGTCCGCCATGTGCAGGCCCACGGTCGGCTCGTCGAGCAGGTACACGGTGTGGTTCCGGCGCGCGCGGGGGGTGTCGTCGCCCGGCCGCGCCTTCGCGAGCTCGGTGACGAGCTTGAGGCGCTGCGCCTCCCCGCCGCTCAGGGACGGGCTCTGCTGGCCGAGCCGGAGGTAGCCGAGCCCGACCTCGCGCAGCATCAGCAGGGCGTGGTGGACACGCGGGTGGGCGGGGAAGAACTCCACCGCCTCCTCGACGGTCATGTCGAGGACGTCGCCGATGCTCCGCCCCCGGAAGCGCACCCCCAGGGTCTCGCGGGTGAAGCGGGCCCCGTCGCATTCTTCGCAGGGGACCCTCGTGTTGGGAAGGAAGCTCATCTCGATCTTCCGCTCCCCCTGCCCGCCGCACGCGGGGCAGCGCCCGCCGCCCGCCCCCTCGCCGGTGTTGAAGGAGAAGCGGCTCGCCGACCAGCCGCGCAGGCGGGCCTCCGTCGTCTCCGCGAAGATGCGCCGCACGTGGTCCCAGATCTTGAGGTAGGTGACCGGGCAGGAGCGCGGAGTCTTGCCGATCGGGGTCTGGTCCACTTCGAGCACGCGGCTGACGGGCTCGAACCCGATGACCGCGTCGCATCCCGGCCCACCCGGCGCGCTTCCTTCCCCCCCGTCGCGCGGGCGGGCGCCGCCGCCGGGGCCGATTCTGCCTCTGGCTCCAGCCTCGATCCCGGCGCCAGCCCCGGCACTTGCCCCGCCCCCGACCCCGCGCAGAGCGCGCTCGAGCCCCTCCCGCAGCACCTCCCGGACGAGGGTGCTCTTGCCGCTGCCGCTCACCCCGGTCACGCAGACCAGCCGCCCGAGCGGGAACCGGGGATGGATGCCCTTGAGGTTGTGCCGCCGGGCGTTCCGCACCTCGAGCCACGCCTGATCCTGCCCGCCGCCGCCGGCGAGGCGCACCGGGCGATCGCTCCGCACCGGGGGAGGGGGCCGGGAGAGCCAGCGCCCGGTCACCGAGCGCCGCGCCCGCATGACCTTCGCGAGGCTGCCGGCCGCGACGACCTCCCCGCCCCCCGCGCCCGCGCCCGGCCCGAGGTCGACGATGTGCTCGGCGCGGCGGATGGTCGCCTCGTCGTGCTCCACCACCAGCACCGTGTTGCCGTGGGTGCGAAGGCGGTCGAGGGCGTCGAGGAGCAGGGAGTTGTCGCGGGCGTGGAGCCCGATCGTGGGCTCGTCGAGGACGTAGCACACCCCGCGGAGGTTCGAGCCGAGCTGGGCCGCGAGCCGGATCCGCTGCGCCTCTCCGCCGCTCAGGGACGGGGCGGCGCGATGGAGGGAGAGGTAGCCGATGCCCACCTGCAAGAGGAAGTCGAGGCGGGAGCGGAGCTCGGCGAGGAGGTCGCCGGCCACCGCGGCGTCGCGCCCTTCGAGCGCGAGGCCCTCCGCCCACGCGCGCGCCTCGGCGATGGCGAGGCGGCCGATCCCGCCGATGGTCCGCCCCTGGAAGCGCACCGCCCGCGCCTCGGGCCGCAGCCGCTCGCCATCGCAGGCGCGGCACGCGGCCGTGTCGGGGCCGGAACCCGCGCCCTCCGGCAGCTCCTCGCGCTCGTACTCGGCGACCGTGCGGGGCTCGCTCGGGGGGCGGTCCCGGGCGCTCTTGCGCCGGCGCCGGCGGGGGCGGCCCCCAGCGGCGGGCGCGGAGGCGGCGTCAGGGCCGGGCGGCGCGGGATCGATCCCGGTCCCCCGGCAGCGGGGGCACCAGCCGTGCCGCGAGTTGAACGAGAAGAGCCGGGGGTCGAGCTCGTCGAAGCTGCGCCCGCACCCCGCGCACGCGCGTGCCGCCGAATAGCGGCGCTCCCGCCGTTCGCGGTCCGCGCCGTCGCCGACGCGCCCGGCCACGATCACGAGCGACCGGCCGAGGTCGAGGGCGGTGTCGAGGGCGGAGCGAAGCTCCCGCTCGCGGGCCGGGTCCACGGTGAGGACCGCCACCGGGAGGTCGACGTCGTGCTCGCGGTAGCGGTCGAGGCGGGGCCAGTCCCCGGTCGGCAGGTGCACGCCGTCCACCCGAAGGTGCGGGTAGCCCCGGCGCGCCGCCCAGCGGGCGAGGTCCGTGTAGTAGCCCTTGCGGGCGGCCACGAGGGGGGCGAGCAGCTCGACCGTGCGCCCGCGGAACTCGCGCATCACGCTCGCGGCCACCGCATCGCGGGTCCGGGACTCGATGGGCCGGTCGCAGTCGGGGCAGTGCTGCACGCCGAGCTTCGCGAACAGCAGGCGCAGGAAGTGGTGGATCTCGGTGGCCGTCGCGACGGTGCTCTTGAGCCCGCCGCGGCTCGTGCGCTGCTCGATGGCGACCGTCGGCGGGATCCCGAGCACCGCGTCCACGTCGGGGCGGGCGGCCGGCTGCACGAACTGGCGGGCGTAGGCGTTGAGCGACTCGAGGTAGCGGCGCTGGCCTTCCGCGAACACCACGTCGAACGCGAGGGTGCTCTTGCCGCTCCCGCTGACCCCGGTGATCGCGGTGAACCGGTCGCGCGGCAGGCGCACGACGACGTCCTTCAGGTTGTGGTCGCGGGCGCGGCGGACCTCGATGGCCTCGGGCGGCGCGCGGGGGGCGGTCCGCCCGTAGGAGGCCGCCGCCTCGCGGACCTCGCCGGTGGCCGCGTCCCACCCCGGAGGTTCGGTACGGCCCCGCGGGGGCGGGGCGCCGCGCCCGGGGACCGGGCCGGGGTCGGCGCGGCCCGGGCCGCCGCTCCCCGCGCGGCGCGCGCCCGGCGCGGCGGCCGGGGGATGGGCCGACGGATCGCTCGGGGAAACGCTCGGGGAAACGCTCGGGGGAACGGTTGCGGAAGCGCTCGGGCGGTCACCGCCGGGGCGCGCCGCCGGGCCGCCGAGCCGGCCGGCTTCGCTGGCTCGCTCCCCGGCCGCGTCCTGCCGCGTCCGCTCGGCGAGGTGGGCGCGGAGCGCCCGTCCGGTGTGGCTTCGCGGCTCGGCCGCCACCGCCGCGGGCGGCCCTTCGCAGACGACCTCACCCCCGCCGTCGCCCCCCTCCGGCCCGAGGTCGATGATCCAGTCGGCGGCCGCGATCACGTCGAGGTGGTGCTCGATCACCACGAGCGAGTCGCCGGCCGCGATGAGCGCCCGGAACGCGGCGAGGAGGACCGCCACGTCCTCGAAGTGGAGCCCGGTGGTCGGCTCGTCGAAGAGGAAGAGCGTGCCGCCGCCCGGCCCGGTGTCCCGGGGGCGGCGGACCTCCGCGAGATGCCCCGCGAGCTTGAGGCGCTGCGCCTCCCCGCCGCTCAGACTCGGGACCGGCTGGCCGAGGGTGACGTAGCCGAGCCCGACCGCGGCGAGCGGGCGGAGCTTCTTCACGACCTCGGGCGAGTCGGCGAAGCGGGCGACGGCCTGGTCCACGGTGAGGTCGAGCACCCCCGCGATGGAGAGGCCGTCCGGGGCGATCTTCACCTCCAGCACGTCCGCCCGGTAGCGGCGCCCGTCGCAGTCCGGACAGCGCAGGTACACGTCGCTCAGGAACTGCATCTCGAGGTGCTCGAAGCCGTTGCCCGAGCAGGTGGGGCAGCGCCCGTCCGCGTGGTTGAAGCTGAACCGCCCGGCCGCATAGCCGCGTTCGCGGGCGAGCGGCTCGGCCGCGAAGAGCTTGCGGATGGGGTCGAGGGCGCCGACGTAGCTCGCCGGGACGGAGCGGCTGGTCTTGCCGATCGGGGACTGGTCCACGAGCACCACGTCCGCGAGCGCCTCCGCGCCGTCGACCCCGTCGTGCCGCCCCGGCGTCTCGCGCGGCCGGCCGAGGCGCTTGAGGAGGGCGCGATGGCACACCTCTTCGACCAGGGTGGACTTGCCCGAGCCGCTGACCCCGGTCACGCAGACGAGGCCGCCGAGCGGGATCCGGACGTCGATCCCCTTGAGGTTGTGCTCCGCCGCGCCGCGGATGAGGAGGCGGCCGGGGCCGGGGCGGTCGCCGAGGCCGGGGCTGGGCTCGGAGCTGGCGCCGGGGTCGCGGCTGGTACCGGCCGTCGCCGTCGCGGCGGCCAGGTCGGCGGCCACCCGCCGCCGTCCGCCGAGGTAGGCGCCGGTGAGCGATTCCCGGCAGCCGGCGAGCCCCTGCGGCGGGCCTTCATAGACCACCTCCCCCCCGGCCGCCCCCGGCCCCGGCCCGAGGTCGAGCACCCGATCCGCGGCCCGGATGACCTGCTCGTCGTGCTCCACCACGAGGATCGTGTTGCCCGCGTCCCGCAGCCGGTGCAGGACCCCGACCATGCGGCCGAGGTCGCGCGGGTGGAGGCCGACGCTCGGCTCGTCGAGCACGAACAGGGTGTTGACGAGCGACGTGCCGAGGGCGGTGGTGAGGTTGATGCGCTGGACCTCCCCGCCGCTCAGGGAGCGGGACTGCCGGTCGAGGGTGAGGTAGCCGAGCCCGACGTCGACGAGATAGCGGAGCCGCGAGCGCAGCTCGTCGAGGAGGAACGAGGTCGCCTCGTCGAGGGGGGCGGGCGGGCGGAAGTCCTCGAAGAACGCGAGGCACCGGTCGAGCGGGAGGGCGCGGACCTCGTGGACGGTGAGGGCGGGGGGCGGCGCGGAGCCGGCCTCGTCCCGGCGCGCGAACGGCTCGCCGCCGCCGCCCGGCAGCCGCCAGTCGAGGGCCTCCGGCTTGAGCCGGGCGCCGCCGCACCCGGCGCACGGGAGGTAGCCGCGGTAGCGCGAGAGGAGGACCCGGATGTGCATCCGGTAGCTCTTGCGCTCGAGCCAGTCGAAGAACCCGCGCACCCCGAACCAGCGGTCGTCGCGCCGCCGGCCGTCCCCCTCGATGACCCAGGCGCGCTGCTCCCGGTCGAGGCCGCGCCACGGAACGTCGTCGGGGACCCCGGCCCGTTCCGCCTGCTTCAGCAGGTATCGCTGGTAGGGGGCATAGGTCTTCGTGCGGAGCGGCTTGATCGCCCCTTCCCGCAGGGTCAGGCGCTCGTCAGGGATGACGAGGTCGTAGTCGATGCCCATCTCGCGCCCGAATCCCCGGCAGGTCTCGCAGGCCCCGATGGGGGAGTTGAAGGAGAACAGGTTGGGGACCGGGTCCCGGTACGCGAGGTCGCAGCGCGGGCACTCCAGCGCCGCCGAGAACCGCCTCACGGCGCCGCCGGACTCGGTCCCGGCGCCGGCGCCGGCCCCGACCGCCGCCTCCGCCCGCCCGCGGCCGGCCGCGAGCGCAGCTTCGAGGGCCTCGACGAGCCGGGTCCGGTTCTCCCGGTCGAGCCGCAGGCGGTCCTGGGTGACCACGAGCTCGACCGGCCCCCGGACCTCTTCCGCACCCGATACCGAGCGCGGGTCCGGCGCGGCCCCGTCGCCCTGCCCCGGTTCAGGACCCGCCGCCGAGGGCGGGTCCGGCGCCCGCTTCCCCTCCCCCGCCGGGAGCGGTTCCGGCGGGGGCAGGGGCGCCGCTCCCGCCAGCTCGTCCGGCGCCCCGCTCGGCGCTCCGTCCGGAAGCCCGGCGCGCACGGACCCGTTGCCCGGGGCGCCCTCCGGGGCGCCGCCCGCCGCCCTGGCGACCCGGGTGTAGCCCTGCCGGGCGAGATGCTTTCGCACCTCCTCCTCCGGGAACCCGTCGGGCGCGCGCACCCGGAACCGGACGACCGTCCGCTCGCCGGCCGCCTCATCCAACAGACGGTCGGCGATGCTCTCCGGGGCGTCGCGCCGCACCGCCTCCCCGCATCCCCGGCAGTGGAGCTGGCCGCGGCGGGCGTAGAGGAGCTTCAGGTGGTCGTCGATCTCGGTCATGGTGCCGACCGTGGAGCGCGACGTCCGGACCTGGTTGGTCTGGTCGACCGCGATGGCGGGGGGGATGCCGTCGATGCGGTCGGCGCGGGGCCGGTCCATGCGGTCGAGGAACTGGCGGGCGTAGGGCGAGAAGGTCTCGACGTAGCGGCGCTGCCCTTCGGCGTACACCGTGTCGAAGGCGAGCGACGACTTGCCGGAGCCGCTCACCCCGGTGACGACGATGAGCTCGCGCAAGGGGAGGTCCACGTCGAGCCCCTTCAGATTGTTCTGCCGGGCTCCGCGGACGGAGATCGCGCCCCTCGACGGCGGGGGGCGGCGGGGGGGCGCGGTGTCCATTGCGCGCATTATCGCGCATTGCCCGTGCATTGCCCGGCCTCGGGTTCGGGGGGAGGGGCGCACGCCCGGTGTGCTAGGCTCCGGGTCGTGGACGCGCAATTCCTCACCATCATCGGGACCGTGCTGGCGGTCGGCTTCGGGCTCGCCGGGCTCATGATCCGGACCATGGCGCGGCTCGATCGGCGCATCGACAACGACAAGAAGGCGGCGGACGAGGACCGGCGCACGTACCAGACCGCCGCGGATGCGGACCGGCGCGCGTTCCAAGCCGCCGCGGACGCGGACCGGCGCGCGTTCCAGGCCGGGATGGACGCCTTCCGCGCCGAGATGCAGCGCCTCGCCGAACGGCAGTCGCACGTCGAAGGCAGGGTCGCCGAACGCGGGGCCGACGCCGACTGAAACCGCCGCCACGGCCACGGCCACGGCCACGCCCCGCCCGCCGACGCTTGAGCCTGCCCCCGCGAAAGCGGGGGGCACGATCATCCTCCCGGTGTGGAGGACCCCGCGACGCTCCGCGCCCACATGGCGTTGGATTCAGCCCGTCCGCTCACGCTCGCATGGCGCTGGATCGTTCTCCTCGGCGCGGGGCGCCGCGCGGTTGGGTATCATCGCGCGGCCATGCCCCGCCTCGCCGCCAACCTGAGCTACCTCTTCACCGAGCGCCCGTTTCTGGACCGGTTCGGGGCGGCCGCCGCCTGCGGCTTCCGGGGCGTGGAGCACCAGTTCCCCTACGGGGAGGCGCCCGAGGCAACCATCCGGGATCGGCTCCGGGAGCACGACTTGGCGGCCGTCCTGTTCAACCTCCCGCCGGGGGAGGAAGGGGAGCGCGGGCTCGGCGGGCTGCCGGGGCGCGAGGCGGAGTTCCAGGAGGGGGTGGACCTCGCGCTTCGCTATTGCCGGGCGACCGGCTGCCCCCGGCTGCACGCGATGTGGGGGATACCGGGAGCGGACACGAGCCGGGAGGAGAGCCGGGCCGCCTTCGTCGCCAACCTCCGGCGGGCGGCCCCGCGGGCGGCCGAGGCCGGGGTGACCCTGCTCGTCGAGCCCCTCAACCCCCGCGACAACCCCGGCTATCCCCTCAACCGCCAGGCCGACGCGCACGCCCTGACGACCGAGGTCGGCGCCCCGAACGTCAAGGTGCAGCTCGACCTCTACCACTGCCAGATCGTGGAGGGCGGGGTGGCGGAGAAGCTGAGGAAGTATCTCGGCGGCGGTGAGGGCGCCGGCGCTGCCGGAGGCGTTGGCGGCGGCTCCGGTCCCGGCCCCGGCCGGAACAACGTCGGACACATCCAGATCGCCGGGCCGCCGGACCGGCTGGAGCCGGACGCGGGGGAGCTGAACTACGCGTGGCTGCTCCCCCTCATCGACGCCCTGGGATACGAGGGGTGGGTCGGCTGCGAGTACCGGCCGGCGGCCGGGACGGAGGCCGGCCTCGGATGGGCGCGCCGGTGGGGGATCCGCCCGCCGCCGCCCGAGCCGGGGCGGTGAGCCCGCCGCCGAAGCCGGTCGGGAAGGCGTCCCGGCCGGCCGACGGCTTCGCGACCCGGCAGGTGCGCGCGGGGGTCGAGCCCGACC
Organism: Gammaproteobacteria bacterium; assembly: GCA_965243335.1. Classification (GTDB taxonomy): domain Bacteria; phylum Pseudomonadota; class Gammaproteobacteria; order HK1; family HK1; genus JAJDXW01. The sequence continues at coordinate 4,736,593 of OZ251545.1, read as the reverse complement.
CCGCGACCGGGGCGCTCCTCCCCCCCATCCACCAGACGACGACCTACGTGCAGCCGTCCGTGGACCGCTACCGGGAGCGGGGCTACTCGTACTCGCGCTCGCACAACCCCACCGTGCGGGCGCTCGAGACCCGGCTCGCCGCGCTTGAAGGGGGCGCGGACGCCTGCGCCTTCGGCACGGGGATGGCCGCGGTCCATGCCGTCATGCTCGCGTTCCTCGGGGCGGGCGGCCACGCGGTCGTCTCGGACGTGGTCTTCGGGGGCACCCTGCGGCTCTGCCGGCAGGTCCTCGCCCGCTTCGGGGTGGACTTCACCTTCGCCGACACCTCGGACCCGGCCGCGGTGGAGGCGAGCGTACGCGGCGAGACCCGGCTCATCTTCACCGAGACCCCGGCCAACCCGACCCTCAAGCTCACCGACGTCGCGGCCGTCTCGGAGATAGCGCGCGCCCACGACGTCCCCCACGTCGTGGACAACACCCTGCTTACCCCGTGGTGTCAGCGCCCCTTCGAGCTCGGGGCGGACCTCGTGGTCCACTCCACCACCAAGTACCTGGACGGCCACAACGCGACGGTGGGCGGGGCGGTGATCTGCGCGACCGGGAGCCACACCGAGGCGATCCGCTTCGTGCAGAACGCGGCCGGGAGCATCATGTCGCCGTTCGTGGCCTGGCTCACCCTGCAGGGGTGCAAGACCCTGTCGGTGCGCATGGAGGCGCAGTCCGCGGCCGCTCTCGAGGTCGCGCGCTACCTGGAAGGCCATCCCAAGGTCGAGCGGGTGATCCATCCCGGGCTCGCCTCGTTTCCCCAGCACGCCCTCGCGAGCCGGCAGGCGTCGGGCCACGGGGCGATGGTGGGCTGCGAGGTGCGGGGCGGGCTGGAGGCCGGCAAGCGGGTGATGGACGCGCTCGAGCTGTGGAGCCTCGCGGAGAACCTCGGCGCGGTGGAATCCCTCGTCACCCACCCGGCGACCATGACCCACGCCAACCTCGCGCCCGAGGAGCGCGCCCGCCTCGGCATCATCGACGGCCTCATCCGCCTCTCGGTCGGCCTCGAGACGCCAGCCGACCTCATCGCCGACCTCGACCAGGCCCTCGCCCGCGCCTGACCCTTGCTCATCAGGCACGGCGTGGATTACGACCACCGTCCCCGGCCAAGTGAACACCTGATTACGTACAAGGCTCAGGTAAATCAGCCCGTCATTCCCGCGAAAGCGGGAATCCTGGCAGGAGCGTGCGGCTACGGCCCGGAACGGGGCTGCGGCGCGTGTTTCAGCAGCTCCGGCATCTGCCGCTTCATGAAGCCGTCGAACATCGGCACGGTGAACGAGGTCTCCCCATGCCGTCGGCTCCACACCATCCCCTTGTTGATGAGACGTTGCCGAACCGCGGCGACGGAGGCGGTCCGGGTACCCAGGGTTTCGGCGACCCGGCCCGTCGCGAAGGGCCCGGGGCCCAGCTCGGCCATGGCCCGCAGATACTTCTGTTCAAGGGGCGTCAGCCGGTCGAAACGCACCCGGAAGAAGTTGTTGTCGAGGCGCCACACCACGTCCGGGCTGGCCTCCCGGACCATGTCGCGGGTAATCGGGCTCGCGGGCGCCGCGTTCCAGACCTGGAACCCCCATTCCTGGATGAAGTACGGGAAGTTTGGGGCGGCGGCGAGGATTTCCGACACCGCGTCGCGGGCGAACGACACGCCCTCGGCTTCCGCCGGCTTCACCAGCGCCGAGCGCGCGTCGCGGCTCTTGAGCGGCCCGATCTCCGGATAGTCGAACAGCCGCTCCGCATAGGACTTGGCCTTGCCGGCCAACGCGGCCACTTGGGGCAGGCCCGCTCCGATGAACAGGAATGGCAGGCTCCGCTGCGCGGCCTCGTGGCAGGCGACGATGACGGCGGCCAGCTCAACCGACGAAAGGTACTGCACCTCGTCGATGAACAGTCCCACTGCGGTGCGCCGGTCCGCCGCCGCTTCCGCCATCGCGACCAGCAGGCGGGGCAGGTCCTGCTCCAGGTTGCCGGTGTCCCCTTCGCCGGGGGCCAGGTCCATGCTCAATTCGAGGTCGCCGACCCCCGCCCTGAACGCCTTGGCGAAGTTCGCCAGCACGCTCGCGGCCCGGCGCAGGCGGTGGGTCGCGGCCTGCCGCAGGTCGAGGGCGTAGATCGTGCGCCGGAGCTCCGGCGTCAGCAGCTCGGGCAGCGAGCCGCCTTCGGGCGCCTCGATCCTCAGGGCGCGAAACCCCTTGTCTTCGGCCAGAGCGAGGAGCCGATTGAGGAGCACGGTCTTGCCCACCCCTCGCAGCCCGAGCAGGATCAGACCCTTGCTGGCTCTCGCCCATCACCACACCGGCGAAAGCCTTCAACCGTCCGCCAGATCGGGGTAAGTCCACAGCAGCTCATCGCGGAACCTTCTCACTTCGCGTGTGCGTCTTGCCATGCTCTGGCCTCCTCTTGGACTTCAACGCTATGGTCCCAAACACACGAAATTCCTGACAGTCTCTGCGCTGCGTCCTCCTCACCAGTTTCCGTCCCGCACCTCGCGCACCACCCGAAGAATGGCGTGATCCGGCGCCTCCTTCATGTGCCTGATCAGCTCCGCGAACAGCTTCGGCCGCCTGCGGATGATCTCCTGCAGATCGCTCGACACCTTCCCCGCCATCGCCAGGAACACATCCGGGTCTTCACCCAGCTCCTTCGCCAACCTCAGGGTCGCGGCTTCCGAGGGAGGCGGCGCTTCGCCCCGCTCGATCTTGCTCAGGTAGGCCGGCTCGATACCGACCCGCTGCGCCACTTGGCGCAACGAGAAGCGCCGATCATCCCGGCGCAGGCGCTCGCGCTGCGCCCTGGCGACATTCCCGAAGTGCGTCATGTGTCATATATAGAACACGATCTGGCTCCTGTCAACCCCCATCGCTGACAGCTCGAGCCTCGCCGAGGCAGGTGCGCGGTGGGGATTTTCGCCAAGCACGCCTCTCGCAGGCGCGTCCTGCGGACGCGTCGTTCCCAAGAGCGCTCCCGGAGACGGATCCGCGAAGGCCCTGCGATGGGGTGGAGGCAGAGCCGAGCTGCACCGATACCGTGGGAAGATTCCGCGGCCGTGGGGTAACGAATGTCTCGATCTTTGTTTTATTACATATCAATATGTTATGAACATAAAACGGGCCTCTTGTCCATTGAGAAGAGGGACCGATCCGATCCGTCTGAGGTACTCCAACGCCCCCCGGCGGCCGTCGCTCCGCACCGGCCGACCCCGACCTCGACTACACGGCCCGGTCGTCCAGGTCGAGGGCGGGCGGGTCCGACCTCCGCGCCTTCGGCGGCGGCTTGCGCATCTCCTCGGGGACCGGCGGCAGCTCGTCGGCCCGGAGGCATTCGCCTTCGACCACCGCTTCGAGCAGCCTCTCCTGTTCCGGCCAGGCCTCGACGGTGGCTTCCAGCACCCAGAGGAGCTCGAGCAGCTCGGTGGTGAACCGCGAGGTCCAGCGCTCGGGACGGATGGCGTCGAGGGGCGAGGACGTCCGCCCGGCGCCGTCCCTCATCCGGTACCGGAGCCACGACGGCACGACCTTGAGACCCGATACCTCGAACCCGTAGACCTCCGGGGCGACGGGCGCGTACTCGCCCTCTCCGACGTGCAGGGTCCGGGTCGCGCCATCGTAGCGGAAGGCCGTGGGGTAGCCCTCCGCGTCCGCGGGAACCGCCCGGGTGCATCGCGCCGCGCCGGGCGGGGTCCGGCCCCGTGGCCGGAGGCCGTCCGGACGCGGGACGCGCGGGGGCGGGCCGTGCGCCGGCTCCTCGGACGCGAAGCGCTCGCCCCAGGTGTGCAGCCAGAGCAAGCGCGCCCCCTGGCCGCGCACTTCCTCGAACCGGGCCCCGTCCCGGGTCACCGGGATGCGCAGCTCGCGCGTGTCCAGCTCGGTGGAGAACCGGGCCGTGAACGCCGGATGGGCCGACACGCCGTACACGTAGGCGGCGAAGTCCTCCGGCGTGACCGGGCGCCCGTACTCCGCGCCCAGCCGGTCGAGGAGCCCGGGCAGGAGGTTCGGCTCGGAAGCATTCGCGGTGCGGTAGAGCGGGATCACCGCCTTGGCGCCGTAGGAGCCTCGAAAATGATCGAGATCGGGCAGTGTCGCCGATGAAGTGAGCGCGGGACCCGGCCCCGGAGCCTGCGAGAACAGGCTCGTCAGGTACACCTGCCGCTCGCCCTGGACGCGCCACAGGTCGGGGCGCGGTCGGGACGCCAGGCGGCCGTCCGCGATGATCCACTGCCGATCGAAGGAACGCCAGGCGTATCGCCGGACTTCGGGGACGGGGGCGTCATCCGGCAGCTCGGCGATCGGCGTCGGGTCGTCATGCCCCGTCAGGGCGACCTGGTACGCGCCCCCGACCGTGCGGTCCCCCGTCTCCCGAAACGCCCTGGCCCGCTGTGCCGGGTCGGCGGACGCGAGCAACTCCCGCCAGCGCCGCTCCAGGGTCTCGGGGTCTGGCGCGATGGGCCACGTCCGCTTCCACTGCACCCCCGAGTGCTGCCACGGCATGAGATCGGTGAGCCGCGGCCACGCGAAGTACGCCCCCTCCCCCGCCGGTCGGAACGGAGCCTGCCAGCCCTCCGGGCACTCCCGCCACGCGACGTCCGCGAAGCCCTCGACCGCATCCAGCGCCGCCAGCTTCTCCGCACGCGAGCCTTTGACGCGGGCATGGCGCACCACCGCGGGCTCGTCCCTGGCCCCCGCCCCCGACCGCAGCGCCACCGCAATCGCCACCGGGGTCTGGATGGCGAACACGTTCTCGCTCTGATTCGTCCCCCGGCCCTCTCCCCCCAAGTCCAGAATCCACACCTCGTCGCACACCCGCCGCAGGTGCTCGCGCATCCCCCGGAACGCATCCCCGTCGAGCCAGCTCGACGCGGTGATGAAGCTCACCACACCACCCACCGACGTCTCGTGCTCGAACACCTTCCACAACGCCCACCGCCAGAAGTAGACGTACAGGTTGTAGAGGTTCTTCACATGCACTCCGTGCCCCGCCGCCGCCACCGGGTCGCGGAAGTCGCGCAGGATGGCGTCCGTACCCTTCCCGTCGTCGCCCCAGCGCACCCAGGCGCCGGTGCGGTCCCCGTTGTCCGCCCGCGCCGCCTCGTGGCGGTCGTAGGGCGGGTTGCCCAGGCACACGATGACCGGAGACTCGCGCTTGACCGCGAGCGCCTTCGCCCGCTGCTCGGAGATGGGCCGCAGGAACAGGGGAAGCTGCGGCGGCTCCGCGTGCGGGCTCTCCAGGGTGTCCGTCAGGTACACCCGCGCGGCGGCTCCCGGCGGCGCCCCCCGGTCGCGCAGGGCGCGGCTCACCCGCAGCTCGCTCACCGCGTAAGGGCCGACCATCAGCTCGAAGCCGCAGAGGTTCTCCGCCAAGGCCGCCGCCTGCCCCGGAACGGCCCCCGCCCCCTGCTCCGACTCGACGCGCCCGAGAGCGTGCTCGATGACCCCCAGCAGGTACGTCCCCGTGCCCGCCGCCGGGTCCAGGGTCACCACCCCGGGGTCGGCGAAGCCCAGGGGCCGGCGAAGCCGCGACACGAGCGCGTCGTCGACCAGCCGCACCTGCGCGCGCACCACCTCCACCGGCGTGTAGTACACCCCCGCGTCCCGGCGCAGCTTCGGGTCGTAGGCGGCCAGGAAGTCCTCGTAGAAGTACAGCCACGGGTCGCGCGGCCCGGCGAACGCCGCCGGGGGCGCCACCGCCATCACCCGCAGCAGCAGGTCCAGCGATGCGCTCATCTCTCCCCGCGCGCCGGGGTCGGTCAGCACCTGCAACGCCCGCGACAGCAGGCTGTGCTGCGCGGCGAGCGCGGCCACCGCGTGGTCCAGGGTCAGCGGGTCGGCTCCCTCGCTCCGGCCCAGCAGCAGGGCGAAGGCCACGGTCTGCGCGTAGGCGTCGGCGAACTGCTCGTCGGTCGCGTCCGGGAACAGGAGCTGGCGCCAGTCCCCGGCAAGCCGCGCCACCGGCGATCCGGACACTCCCAGCGCCTCGGCCACGTCCTCGCGCAGCAGCCGGCAAAGCGGCGCCAGCAACGCCGCGAACCCCTTGAGGTCCAGCCGCCCCGCGCGGTCCGTCGGCAGCACCGGCTCCCACGACAGGAAGTCGCGCAGCAGCGGCTCCAGCGCGCTCGGGTCCCCGGTCCCGACCGCCTCGCGACCGTCGCCGGCCACGTCCCCCGCGAGGCGCACGATGCGCCCCGCCCGCTCGCCCCCGCGGTACAGCGCCCACTCGTTCCCGTCGCTGTAGAGCAGGTTGGGGACGCCCGAGAAGCGCTTGAACTGCGCCCGGTCCCGGCCCCGGAAGCGGGCCGCGTCCGCCCCCGTGCCGGGGGCCTTGAGCTCGACGTACCCGGCGAGCAGCCCGCCGCGGTGCACGGCGTAGTCCGGGCGTCCGAGACGACCGGGCAGGGGCGCCTCCCCCGTACACACCACCCGCTCGCCCCACGCGGCGGCCACCGCCCGCATGAAGTGCTCGAAGGGACTACGAAGCTGCTCCTCCGCCCCGCCCCGCGCCGGCGCGGACGACTTGGCGGTCACCGCCTCGGCGAACTCTTGCAGCGCGTCTCGGATCGGAGGGCTCCTCCCGCCGGGGCGGCCTGGCGTGCCCGGGCCGGCGCCGGTTCCGGGCCTCCGGAACCGCGGGCGAATCTAGCACGCGGCTGCGGAACGGACTACGAGCGCCGGAGATGGCGGCCCGGTCACGCACCGAGCCGCCGGCTCGGTTCTGGGAGGTCCCAGACGGGTCATCCGCCCGCGTGGAAATGCGCCTGATCCGGGGTGGCCGCAACCAGGCGCTCGAGCCGCTTCCTCCGGCGTCGGACGACGCAACTACCAGCCTCCGCGGGCTCCCTCGAACTTCATCCGTTGGACCTCCTGCAGCACTTGGCGATCGGGTCATGGGGCGCCTCCTCGGCGCCCATCCGACCGGACAGACTACGTGCTCCTGACACTCGAACTTGACGGCCCGCCACGAGCGTTGGACGATACCTCCCCACTTCCTTGGAGCAATGGGGCACCGAATCTTGCGCCCGACCGCCCATGCGGAATCCGGCTCTCCCCCGGCGCCGGACGTCCATCTTCGCCTCGAAGGGGTGGAGAAACGCTTCGGCCCCGTCGTCGCCCTCGACGGCGTCGCCCTCGACGTGCGGCCCGGGGAGTTCTTCTGCCTGCTCGGCGCGAGCGCGGCCGGCAAGACCACGACCCTGCGCGCCATCTGCGGGCTCGAGGCCCCGGACGCCGGGCGGGTCGTGTTCGACGGCGAGGAAGTCGCGGGCGTCCCGCCGCCCGAGCGCGGGATCGCGATGGTGTTCCAGACCTTCGCCCTCTATCCCCACCTCACCGTGTTCGAGAACCTGGCCTACCCCCTCCGCGAGGCCCGCGCGCCCGCCGCCGAGATCCGGGCCCGCGTGGGCGAGATGGCGGAGATGCTCCGCATCGGCCACATCCTGGAGCGCCGGCCCGAGACCGCGAGCGGCGGCGAGCAACAGCGGATCGCGATCGGCCGGGCGCTCATCCGCCGCCCCCGGCTGCTGCTCCTCGACGAACCCCTGACCAACCTCGACGCCAAGCTCCGCCACGACATGCGCGCGGAGTTCAAGCGCCTGCACCGGGAGCTCGGAACGACGATGCTCTACGCGACGCCGGACGAGCTCGAGGCCCTCAGCATGGGGGGGCGCGTCGGGGTGCTGCGCGACGGGCGCATCGTCCAGACCGGCTCCCCGGACGAGCTCTACGAACATCCCCTGAACACCTACGTCGGGCAGATGGTGGGCTCGCCGAAGATGAACCTCGCCCCTGCCGAGCGCGGCGACGGCGCGACCGTCGCCACCTCGTTCGCGGACCTCTCCGGGGGACCGTGGGCGGCCTCCCTCGCCGGCCTTCCCCGCGGGGCGGAGCTGCTGCTCGGGTTCCGGCCCAACGACCTCCGGCCGGCCGCCGGGGGGGAGGCGCGGGGGCCGAGGTTCCCGGCCCGCGTGCATCTCACCGAGCCGCTCGGGGACGTGACGGTGCTCGACCTCGACGTCGCGGAGCAGATGTTCCGGATGGTGCTGCCGGAGAGCGAGGCGGTCCGCTTCCGGGCCGGGGATCGGCTCGACGTGGAGCTGGCCGTGGAGCACACCCACCTCTTCGCGCGGGAGACCGGGGCGGCGCTCGTCCGGGAGACGCCGGCGGCCCCGTCGGCGCGCGAGGCCATCGCGTGAGGCCGCGACCGGCGGCCGGGGCGGCCGGAAATCCGGCCATTTGCCCGAACGCGGTTCGGCAGGCAGGATCAGGGGCCATCCGGGCCGGAGCGGCCCGGGGGACGCCCGCGCCGGTGAAGGCCGCGGCCACGACGGCCGCCGCCTGCCCGACGGCCGCGATCTCGCATCGCGCACGCGGGACCCCGCGAGAGGAGAGGACGTACTCTCGCATCGTCAATCACCGAGGACAGGAGAACCCATCGTGAAAACCCTCAAGACCCTCGTCGGCGCTCTCGCGGGCGCCGCCCTGCTCGGCTCCGCCCTGGCGGTGCAGCCGGCTTCGGCCAAGGACGTCGTCCTGCGCATGGCGGTGCCGGACTGGCCCCCCACCCGCATCATGAAGGACCTCGCCGACAAGCACTACAAGGCCCCGAGCGGCAACAACGTCGTGCTGGAGCCGGACTTCATCCCCTGGCCGGACTACTACACCCGGCTCGCCGCGTCGCTGACCTCCGGCGAGCAGAAGTACCAGATGGCGGTCTCCGACAGCCAATGGTTGGGGGCCAACATCGAGGGCGGCTACTACATGAAGATCAACGACTTCATCGACGCCGACCCCGAGCTCCAGGCCGTGTTCAGGGACCTCCATCCCGCCCTGGTCGCGGCGTACTCCACGTACCCGCACATCACCGCCCAGGAGCTGGAGGAGGTGGGCTTCCCGCATCCGGAGGCCGACTACTACGGCTTCCCGCAGATGCCGGACGTGCTCATCACCTACTACCGCACGGACCTCTTCTGCCACGAGGGCGAGCGGGCCGCGTTCCAAGCGAAGTACGGCAAGGCCCTGCCGTGCTCGCCGGAGGAGATGAACGACGTCGACTGGGACCTCGTGGCGAACATGGGCGAGTTCTTCCAGCGCTCGGCCGGCGAGACCCTGGCCGGCGAGACCCTCGACGACGACTTCTACGGGATCGCCTACCAGGCCGGCAAGGGGTACGACTTCTCGTCCATGGAGATCAACGGCTTCGTGTGGCAGCACGGCGGCAACATCTGGGACGAGACGATGGCCCCCGAAGGCCAGGCGGAAGGGGTGGTCAACTCTCCCGAGGCGGTGAAGGCGTTCGAGCACTACCTCTCGCTGCTCCAGTACATGCCCCCGGTGGTGAAGACCGGGACCATGGACATCTTCAAGGTCGACGAGCTGTTCCGGGAAGGCAAGGTGGCGTGGATCCTGCAGTGGATCGGGTTCGCCGAGTCGGCAATCTCGGCCGAGATGTCGAAGGTCCACGACCGGGTGGGCTTCGCCATGCACCCGGGCCTTCGCATGGCGGACGGGACGCTCGACCGCACCGCCAACATCGGCGGGCAGCCCTTCGTGCTCACCACCTGGAACAGCGACGAGGTGATCAGGGAGTCCCTCGACTTCGTGAAGTGGTGGCTCTCGTCCGACGTGCAGACCATGTTCGCCCAGGCGGGCGGCCAGAGCGGCCTGATGAGCGTGCACAACTCGCCGGACTACGCGAGCTACCGGCCGTGGAACCATGCGTTCGGGCCGAGCCTGAAGTGGCAGAAGGACGTGTGGCACATCCCCGAGTTCTTCGAGCTGCTCGTCCAGCAGCAGGAGGAGTTCGACAAGGCCATCACCGGCCAGAAGAGCGCCAGGGAGGCGCTGGACACGATCGCCGCGTTCCAGCAGGAGCTCCTGACCGAGGCCGGCCACATCGAGTAGCCTGACCGGCGCCGGCCGTACCCACCCGGCCGAACCGGGCGGGGCGGGGCTCGCCGGCCCCGCCCCGCCCATTCCTCCGGCCGGGCCGCGGACGACCCTCGATTGGCCACGCAAGCACAGGCCCCGGCGGCCCCGGGCGGGCTCGGGCGGCAGCTCCGGGAGCACTTCTCGAACTGGCGGCTCGCCCTCGTCATCGCGGTCCTCGCGATCCCGGGGTCGGTGCTGCTGTTCCCGCTCGAGACCGCGTTCTGGGTCAGCTTCGGGGCGGTGATCCTCGTCACCGCGACGGTGGTGACCCGCGCGTGGGGGAGGCGCCCCGGGCCGCTCCTCGTCGCCCCCGCCCTCGCGACCCTGGTGGTGATGAACGTCTTCCCCCTGCTCTGGTCGCTCGGGCTCAGCTTCTTCCACTTCCGGGCGAACCGGCTGTCGCCGCCGCGCTTCGCCGGGCTGCTCTACTTCGAGAAGATCATCTCCGACCCCAACGTCTGGGACCGGCTCCAGACGACCGCCGTCGTGGTCGTGCTGACGGTCGGGATCCAGCTCGTCGTCGGGTTCCTGCTCGCCCTCATGTTCGAGCGCGAGTTCCCGGGGCGGCGCATCCTGCTCATGCTGGTGCTCACCCCGATGATGCTGAGCTTCGTCGCGGTCGGCGCCTTCTTCCGCTACTACTACGAGCCGACGTTCGGGCTCCTGAGCCAGGCGGTCCGCCTCGTCACCGGGGAGCCCTACATCCTGCTCGCCTCGCCGGAGGGGGCGATTGCCGGCGTCGTCTTCGCCGACGCCTGGATGTGGTCGCCGTTCGTGATGCTGCTCGTCCTCGCGGGGCTCGTGAGCGTGCCGAAGTACCTCTACGAGGCGGCCGAGATCGATCGCGCGTCGTGGTGGCGGCGGTTCCGCACCATCACCCTGCCCTACATCCGCGGCCTGCTCCTCCTCGCCCTCCTCTTCCGCACCATCGAGGCGTTCAAGCTGTTCGACGTGGTGTTCCTCATCACCGAGGGAGGCCCGGGGACCTCCACCGAGACCATCGCGGTCTACCTCTACCGGGTCTCGTTCCAGTACTTCAAGACCGCGGAGTCCTCGGCCCTCGCCTACATCCTGATCTTCATCGTGATCGTGCTCACCAACCTCTACCTCTACTTCGTGCAGCAGCGGGAGAAGGAAGAGGAGGCGCCGGCATGAGTCGCGGGCATGGTGGGGGGCGCCGGCATGAGGCGCCGGCACGGGGGGCGCCGGCGTGAAGCGCCGCCGGCTCGGGCACGCCGGATGGGGGTGGACCGCGTTCGCGGGCGTCGTCAGCTTCGTCTACTTCTTCCCGGTGCTGTGGATCGTGCTCACCGCCTTCAAGGCACACACCGACGCGCTCGCGATCCCGCCCAAGTGGATCTTCACGCCCACCCTCGAGAACTTCGTGAGCGTGTTCGCCCGCGCCTACATCAAGGGCCAGACGGCGGTCGACACCAACTTCGACGTCTACTTCTTCAACTCGATCTTCATCGCGGGCTCGTCGGTGCTGATCGCCCTCGTCATCGGGACCCTCGCCGCCTACGGGTTCTCGCGCTACCCCCTCAAGGGGAACGCGACCTACCTGTTCATCATCCTCACCACCCGGATGCTGCCCCCGATCGTGGTGATCATCCCGATCTTCCTCATGTTCCGGGTGAGCGGGCTGAGCGGGACCTATCTCGGGATCATCCTGCTCTACACCGCGTTCAACCTCCCGTTCACCATCTGGATGATGAAGAGCTTCTTCGACGAGCTCTCGCCCGAGGTGGAGGACGCGGCGCGGCTCGACGGCAGCAACGGCTACCGGGTCTTCTTCCGGATCTGCATGCCCCAGGTCAAGGCGGGGCTCGCGGCCACCGCGGTGTTCGGCCTCATCCTCACCTGGAACGAGTTCCTGTTCGCCCTGCTCCTCACCGGGGTGGAGACCCGCACCGTCCCGGTCGCGATGGCGCAGACCATCGGCGGCGACATCGGGGTGCGGTGGGGGCTGCTCGCGGCCATCGAGACCCTGTTCCTGATCCCGGTGGTGGTGGTGGTCTACGTGCTGCAGAACCACCTGCTGCGCGGGGTCACCTTCGGGACCATCCGGCGCTAGGGCCGCTAGGGCCGGGCGGCGGGCGCGGCGCGAGGAAGGGGCGAGAAGAGCCATGTCCACCATCCGCCTTCGCAACGTGACCAAGCGTTTCGGCCCGCTGGTGGCGGTGGACCGCGCCGACCTCGACGTGGAGGCGGGGGAGGTGCTGTGCCTGCTCGGCCCCTCCGGCTGCGGGAAGACGACGACCCTTCGCATGATCGCGGGGCTCGAGGACGCGACCGAGGGCGACGTCCTCATCGCGGAGCGGAGGGTCAACCACCTCCGCCCGTCGCAGCGCGACATCGCGATGGTGTTCCAGTTCTACGCCCTGTACCCGGTCCTCACGGTCGCCGAGAACCTCGCCTACCCGCTCCACTACGAGCGGATCCCGAAGGCGGAGATCGAGGAGCGGGTGAACCGGGTCGCCTCCCTCCTCGATCTGGCGCCCGTGCTCGGGCGCCTCCCCGCCCAGCTCGCGGAGGGGGAGAAGCAGCGGGCGGCGGTCGGGCGCGCGATCATCCGCGACCCGAACTGCTTCCTGTTCGACGAGCCCCTGAGCCGGCTCGACGTCGAGCAGCGCCAGGTGATGCGGGGGCAGATCAAGGAGCTGCTCGCCGGGCTCAGCAAGGCGACGGTGATCGTCACCCACGACCAGCTCGAGGCGCTCACCATGGCGGACCGCATCGCGGTCATGCGGGAGGGGGTCATCGAGCAGGTCGATACCCCCCACCGCATCTTCACCGAGCCCGCCAACCTGTTCGTGGCCGGCTTCATCGGCACGCCGCGCATGAACCTCATCGAGGCGGCCCTGACCGAGGCCGGCGAGCGCCGCCTCGGGTTCGCGCTGGGCGGGCAGCAGGTGCGGCTTGCGATGGCCGCCCGGCCCGGCCTCGCGGCGGGAAGCCGCGTCACCCTCGGGGTCCGCCCGCGGGCGTGCGAGTTCGCGTCCGAGCCGGGCGACGACACCGTGTCGGGGCAGGTCGACCTCGTGGAGCCGATGGGGGCGGAGACGCTGGTCCACCTCCTCCACGGCGACCAGGACCTGCGGGTGGTGGTGGACCGGACGGCCGGACGGCTCAAGGTCGGAGAGCAGGCCCACCTCCGCTTCGACCCCGGGGCCGTGCACGTCTTCGACGAGGCCGGGCGGCGGGTGGAGCCGGGGCCGTGAGCGGCGGGCGGGGCTTGCCGGCAACGGTGGGCGGCGCGGCCCGGCTTGCGGCGGCGGGGCACACCCGCCTTTGCTTGAAGCCGGGCGACGGCGGCGCCCTCGGGGGCGGCCGGAACGGACGGCGGGGAGAGCCGGCGGCGCGGGCGGAGAGCGGCATGGAGGAGCGGCGGCCCCGGCGGCCGCTCCGATGCGCGGGGAAACGGCCGGAGCGGAGGCGGAGGCGGAGGCGCCTGGAACGGTGGACGACGTGAGCACACCGGAACCGCAGGGAACCGCCGGAACGCCGGGCGCCCCGGGGGGGGCCGGAGCGCAGGGGACCGCGGGCGCCGGGACCCGCCGGGGCGGCATGTCGCGGACGACCGCCCGCACGATCGAGTGGTCGATCATCGCCCTCTGCCTCGCGTCCCTCGTGTTCGTGTTCCAGCCGGTAAGCCCCGCGCTCCACGCGGCCGGCATGGTGCTCGTGGTGGTGGGAGGGCTCGCGTTCAACCTGGTGCCGCTCTGCCGGCCGGGGCGCCCCGCGATGGGCCTCGTCCGGGTCACCGCGGTGATCGCGCTCATCCTGGCCGTCGCCATCGGGATCGCGATGGGCACCGCCAGCCTCTACGGCGACTACGTGAGGGCCACCGCGTGCCCCAACGAGAGGCCGGGCTCGCGCAACTGGGACCGCAAGCTCAAGTGCGAGCAGTCCCGCTGGATCATCTGCGAGCAGATCGGCCCGGACACGAAGCCCGCCGTCGTCGAGTGGTGCGCGACGGGTGAATAGCCCGCGCCGGGGTACGGGCGGCGCTTCGTTCATTCACAACATCAGGGGAGTCGAAAAATGTTCGAGTGGTGGAAGAAGTCGTGTGGCGGGTCGGGCAAGGCCTCCGACGACAAGCCCACCGTGCACATCACGGAGACCGGGGGCTGGTACGTCGATCCCGACGAGCTGCTTCGCAGCGAACCGGTACGGGAGGAAATCGAGAAGTGGGCGGAGCTTGCCAAACGTAGCAGCATTGCTGACACGGAAGGCAGATCCGACGACAACTCCCAGGTTGACCAAGGGCCGGGTACACAGGCCGCAAAGCGCTGATTGCGTATCAGGGGAGGGATGGTCATGTGGTGGAAGAAATCACGCGACGGATCGGGCCAGAACCCCGACGGCAAGCCCACCGTGCACTTCACGACGTTCGGGGGCCGGTACGTCAACGCTGACGAACTGCTTGGCAGCGAGAAGGTGCGCGAGCAGATTCGCAGCATGAAAGATCTGTTCCGGAACGACGCTACCCGTGACGGCTCCGAAGGGTCCGGCCGAAGGGACCCGCGGCCTGATCGTCCAGCGAGCTGTTCTCCGTGAACCTCGGCCTGTTTCTCCTGCCCGTTCTCGGAGGATACCTTTTCCTCACGCGCGCGTACCTTACGCGCTACGGCACGATCCGGGATTCGGGCTACCACCTGTTCTTTCGATCCGCGGCAGCCGGGCTCGTGCTGGTACTGGCGGCGCATCTGCTGCTTGTCTTCCTGGACAAGTGTTTCCCCTCGGTCCGCGAGTGGCGGAAACCTTATCTGCCGCCCGAGTACGACGACACGGCGATCCTGAGCCTCGCATTGGGATTCTTGCTGCCGTTCCTGTTCAACCTGTTCCATGATCAGAGGAAGGAAGCGGAACGAACGGCGGAGAGAAGGGGCAGCCTTATCGAACTGCTCATCGCAGAATCTCGTACCCGCAGAAAGCCCGTCGAATTTTCGCTGCGAAGCGGGAAGCTCTACATCGGCTTCGTCAGAGGTTTCTCCGTCGAAGGCGGAGTAATCCAGCGCGACGAATCCGACGTTGCTCTGCTTCCGATTGCAAGCGGCTACCGGGACAGCGATACGAAGGAGTTGAACATCACGACCCATTATACTCCCGTGATTCGGGAATGGTTGGTGAGGAATACACCGGATACGCCCGGAAGGGACTTCGAAATCGTCTTCCCCATTTCCGAAATCGTATCCACGCGGATATTTCTCCCCGAGGCATTCCCGCTGTTCCGACAGGCGGCCGATCCCCCTCCGGGGCCTCTCGACCAGGGATAGAGGCATTGTCCGTCGAAGATCGGGGGTGCATCGGGACACGTGGGAGCACGGGACAGAAGACGGGACGCCGCGGAAGCCGAGGAAGGCGAGCAGCTTGCGATGCCGGGCGGCACGGCCTACCCTTCGGCGGCACGACCTGACGAGGGCGGCGCGAGACCGCTCCGGGACCCTCAGCAAGAGCGAGGAGAAAGCCATGGCCGATACGGTCTTCACCAACGTACTGATTCTCGACGGAGCGGGCGGCGCCGCGGTCGCCGGCGAGGTCCGGGTGCAGGGCAACCGGATCAAGGACGTGGCGACGAAGGTGGACCACGAGGGCGCGGAGGTCGTCGACGGCGGCGGCGCGACCCTGATGCCGGGCCTCGTCGAGGCCCACGCCCACCCGTCGTTCACGAACACGACCTCCCTCGAGGGCATGGGGGCCCTCCCGCCCGAAGAGCACACCCTGCTCACCATGCGCCACGCGAAGCTCCTGCTCGACCAGGGCTTCACGAGCCTGTGCTGCGCGGCGTCCGCCAAGCCCCGGCTCGACATCGTGATCCGCAACGCGATCGAGGCAGGCGAGATCCCGGGGCCGCGGATGCTCGCGGCCACCCCCGAGATGACCGTCTCCGGCGGGCTCGGCGACATCCGGCTGAGCCACATGCAGGACCGGCAGTCCTTCGAGATCATCTGCGACGGACCGGACGACTTCCGCCGGGTGTCCCGGCAGATGTGCCGGGAGGGGGTCGATACCCTCAAGATCAACCCTTCCGGCGACGAGTTCGTCCCGTGCGCCAAGGCGAACCAGACGGTGATGAACGACGAGGAGGTGGCGGCGGTCTGCGAGGTGGCGCGCTCGCGCGACAAACGGGTCGCGGCCCACGCCCGGAGCGCGGAGTCGGTCAAGATGTGTGTCCGGCACGGGGTCGAGATCGTCTACCACGCGACCCTGTGCGACGAGGAGGCGCGCGACCTGCTGGAGTCGGTGAAGGACACCGTCTTCGTCGCCCCGACCCTCGGGATCACCATCGCGACCCTGTTCGAGGCGTCGGACTGGGGGATCACGGAGGAGGTCGCGACGGGCCTCGGCCTGCGGCGCGAGCTCGAGATCGCGGTCGAGAACATGAAGGACCTCAAGAAGCGCGGGGTGCGGGTCCTGCCGGGCGGCGACTACGGCTTCGCGTGGAACCCGGTCGGCAACAACGCCCGCGATCTCGAGCACTTCGTCAACTACCTCGGCTACAGCCCGATGGAGGCGATCGTCGCGGCCACGAAGCTGGGCGGCGAGATCATGATGAGGGGGAGCGAGCTGGGCCAGGTGCGGAAGGGCTACCTCGCCGACCTCCTCCTGGTGGACGGCGACCCGGTGCTCGACGTGAGCATCCTCCAGGACCAGAGCCGGCTGCTCGGCATCATGAAGGACGGGGCGTTCCACAAGCGCCCGCCCGCGAAGGCGGCGGCGCAGCGGGCGGCGGCCTAGGCCAGACGGACGGCAGGGCGGTGCGGGGGAGCAGGCGGTTCCGTTCCGCCCGCCCGCGCCGCCCTTCGCCCTGCGGCGTCCCGACCGCCCCGCTCCCCGCCTTCGCCTCCGGTCGCAGCCGGCCCACGTTCGATGCCGCCTCCTCGAAGCGGCCGGCGCGCGACGGAGGCGATCCACCGGCTCTACGTCTGCACGACCTGCGTCCGCGACCTCCGGCTCGGGCCGGGCGAGCCGAGCCGCGGGCAGCGGCTCGCCGACGAGGTGGGGCGGCGGCTCGATGGCGACGGCGCCCCCCGGGCCGGCCGTAACCGCGGCCCCCGCCTCCACTTCCTCAAGGTCCCGTGCCTCAACGGCTGCCTGAACCCCTGCAACGCGGCGCTCCGCGCATCGGGGAAGTACAACCTGCGCTTCAGCCGGCTTCAGCCGGAGGACGCCGCCGCGGTGCTCGAATTCGCGCGCACCTATCTCGACCACCCGACGGGCGACGTCCCGGAGGCGGAGTGGCCCGAGGCGCTGCGCGGCAAACGCACGGTGAGGACCCCGCCGCCCCACCTCCTCCTCGGGGGAGGAACCGTCGGGGGAGGCGCCGCCGCCGACTGATCCCTTCCGGGCCGCGGCCGGGCCGAGCGGCTGCCGAGACGCCGGACTACCCGCCCGGCCCTTGCGGGTCTCCCTCGACGAGACGCCGGTACCGCGCGAACAGCACGTCCCGGCTCTCGACGCGTTCCGGGTCCGTGACGATGCACTCGACCGGGCACACCTCCACGCACTGGGAGGTCTCGAAGTGCCCGACGCACTCGGTGCAGAGCGCCGGATCGATGACGTAGATCTCCTCGCCCATCGAGATCGCCCCGTTGGGACACTCGGGCTCGCACACGTCGCAGTTGATGCACTCGCCGGTGATGAGAAGCGCCATGACGGACCCGACCGCCTCGCGGCCCCAATGAGGTCGATTGCCAAAGCGGGAGTGTAGAGCACGCGGGGCCATGCTCGCAGGGCCATGCAACGGAATCGACTGTGCCCGCAGCCCCGGTTCGGCGCCGGATTCGGATCGGACCGAACCGGATCAGCGGCGTTTGTGCGGGTACGACCCTGGGAACGCTTGTGTCCCGCCCGCACTTTCTCCCGGGCGGTGACGTACCTGCGGATCTTCCCCCTGACCCCGACCCTCTCCCGGAAGGATGGAGGCGGCCGGCACGACTACCCGAGCTACGCGGACCGGGCGCTCCAGGAAGCCATCGTGAACGCCGTCGTCCACCGGGATTACGAGGTCCGGGGCTCGCAGATCATCATCCGGCGGTTCCCCAACCGGATCGAGTTCCGGAACCCGGGGGCGCTCTACAACACGTTGACGGTGGAGAACCTGTACGCGGGCTGCCAGCCCGTGCGCCGCAACCAGCTCCTCGCCGGCTTCATGCGGGACTACAAGAGCGCGGTGACCGGCGGCAGCCTCATGGAAGCGCGGGGCGAGGGGTTCCTGAACCTGGTGCGGGGCAGCCTGCGCCTGTCGGGACGACGCCCGGAGCTGGAGCAGATCGGGGACGCCGCCAAGCTCACGATCTACGCGGCGAAGTACGAGGAGAACGAGACCGCGCAGCCTCCTCCGTCGCCGCATTCCGGCAAGCGATGACCCCTTCCGTCCGACTCTGGCCGCCGTCCAGGCCGGCAGGCTGACGTTGCAGCAGATCGACGAACACGTGCGGAGAGGAGACAGCTTCGCCTTCGAGACCACGTTGAGCGGCCGCGGCCATGCGCGCCGGATCCCCTACTGGCGAACCCTGGGCTACCGGGTCGAGCTGCTCTTCTTGCGCCTGCCGACGCCCGAGATGGCGATCGCTCGGGTCGCCCACCGGGTCTCGGGTGGAGGCCACGACGTACCGAACACCCTGATTGTTCAACGCTTTTCCAGAGGATGGCGCAATTTTGAGATCGTGTACCGTGATCTGGTGGACAGGTGGAGGCTGTACGATAATTCGGGCAGCACCCCGGTGCTGCTAGCCGAAGGAGGCAGGCGGTGAGCGCACATGACCGGACATCACCCGGAGAGCTTGGCGGCCCGGGCCTCGCGGGCGTCGGCGCGGCCTTGCTCCGAGCCGCCGAGCGCGTCCGCCGGGAAGCCGCGGCGGCCGGGCGGACGGTGGTGATGTTCAGGGACGGAGAGATCGTCTGGGAGACGCCGGGCCGGAAGTGCCTGCCGCAAGGGCGAAACACGGACGGCAGCGAGACGTGAAGCAGGACGAAAACGACTTCGGTTCGCGCGAGCACGATGCCCCGGATCGTCGCGTGGCGTACTGCGAGCGAGTCCCCGAACCGCTGCCAGAGCAGATCGCCCATACGCGGACGGTGCGCGGGTCTCTCCCCCAGGCCCCGATGTTCTTCCAGAAGGGTAGAGACAGCCGGTGCAGCCATCCGAGCCAAGTAGCCCGGGCGCTCCAGGAGGCGATCGGGGACACCGTCGTCTCTCAAAACTGCACGACCCGGGGCTCTCAGATCCCGGTTGTCCCCGGACTGCATCGAGTTCCAAAGCCCGAGGGTACTCTATGGGACATTGACCATGGAGAACTCGTACGCCGGCTGTCAGCCCGTCCTCCACAATCAGCTCCTCGCCGGCTTCATTCGGGCTACAAGAGCACCGTGACCAGCGGCAGCTTCATGGAAGCACGGAGCGAGGGATCCCTGAACCTGATGCGGGACAGCCTGCGTCTGTCGGGACGACGGCCGAAGCTGGAGCAGATCGGGAATGTGACCAAATTCACGATCAACGCCGCACGATGCGATAGGGACAAAAAAATACCCAATCAAAATAATGAACTGTTTTCAACAGGAATTGGCTTGCGATGAAAAAATCTGAATATATTGCTCCTGTTTTATTAGTTCTGGCTTCCATAGGAATATTGGGATTTTTCATTTATGTATCGACCATACGTAACTTGACCAATTTGGAATTGGTGTTTTCGCAAATCTTTGCTTTGGTCATGGGGCTTTTCGGATCGTTTATTTTCGGCCGACAATCAGCTACTCAGGCTGGCAGGGAAGTCATCAAACCACATGCACGGTCTGCGTTTCGTCGGCTTTTATCTCTATACATGAGTATTTCACGAGTAGCGAACATCATCACGATGTCAAAAAGTCCGCGGGATGAAGATCCTCATGTAACTTTGGAAAAAGTCGAGGTAATTATCATAGAACAATTAGCTACTGCGGATGATGCCTTGGAGGATTGGAGAGATATCGTCCCAGAAGAGGTTGACGAGTTGAGTAGAAAAATCCACTCTAACAGAACGGAGAACCAGCAATGACACTGATCCGGGGAAAAGTCGCGCAAATTCTCAATACACGAGAATTGGTTATAAATTTGGGTTTGGATAATGGAATAACCCCTGGAATGTATTTCGACGTCATGGATCCAAAAGGAACGGATATCGAAGATCCTGATACGGGAGAAATATTAGGATCTATCGAACGGCCAAAGGTCAGAGTCAAGATTTCAAGGGTAGAAACAAGACTCTCTATGGCATCCACCTATAGAAGCAAAAGAATCAATATTGGAGGCCGTGATATAAACAGCGGTTTCCTTTCTCAGATTCTTGGGCCTCCCAAATGGGTCACAAAATACGAAACTTTGAAGACTCAAGAGAAAACCTGGGAAGATCTTGATGAGAAGGAGAGTTATGTAAAGATCGGAGATCCTGTGGTTCAGGTGATAGGTGCAGTAGACGATGATACTGATGTTAAATGTTGACGTTCATAGGATGGACTTTAAGGCAGGGGGATAATATCGAAAGTTGTCCCAAGGCCCGGTCAGCCGGCGCGACAGGGCCGGGGGATCGTCCGCACTTCCACCGACTCCAGGACGCGCCGTGCCGCCTCCTCCAGCGTCATCGGCGGTACGTCGAATTCTTCCTCCATGTCCGCCTTCGACGGTTGATACGACGGGTCTACGATCTCCACTACGCGGGGCGGCGGGCGCTTGGGAGTATCGGTCATGGTGTCCCTCTCTCGGTTCGATGCGCCTTGATGGCGGCAAGGATGTCCTCTCGGCCTTCCTCGCGTTTGGTGTGCTCGGCTGCCCACAGGCGTCCAGGGTGCAGGGTATCCCATCGGGATCGTTGTTGACTCCGGCGAGTTTTTCCTGGGTCGTGGAGACCGAAACCGTCAACCACGACATTCCAGATCGGACGGTATTGGGCGATCATGACCTGTTCGGTGAGTCCGATCCATATGGGATCGAGCACGAGCCATCGACATCCGAAGTCATCGAGGTCCAGATTCTCGCTCTCCCTGATCGAGCCAGCGTGTTCAGCGAGTCGCTTGTAGAGCACCGGGCTGGACCGCCGTGCGGACGTTCGCCCTTGACGCTTCCCCGATGGCTCGGCCTTGCCGACGTAGATGGGCCGCTCGTTGCCCATGTCGGCGTAGGCTGGAAACGGGCCGTCGTAGTGGATCGTGTAGACGCCCGCACCGTCGAAATGCTCGTCAGGGGGCAAGACTGACGGCTCGTACCCCATCAGGGCAAGAGCCGCGCTCCGTCCCAACTCGTCCACGCTGAGGGGGTTGTAGGTCCGCATCCGGGCCTACCGCTCGCAGCGGTCCCCGTTCCGGCAGATGATCCAGAAGCAATGCCGCTTGCGTGCGTGATGAGCTATCTTCCACTTGTTCGAGACCATCGGCCCGTTCCTGATCTTGATGATCAGATCGCAGACCGTGAACCCCGCGTCTTCCGCCATCCGCATGAAGTCACAATGCGCCCACCGCGAACGATGGTTGTTCACCATGTCAGTGATCTTCGCCAGGAGAAGTCCGTCAGGCTTCAGCACCCGTTTCGCCTGCGCCAGAAAGGGCGGGTACAGGTAGCTGAGGGTCCAGCCCTCGTCAGGGCCGCAAGGCATGGTGGCGCCGAAGTCCACATCGAACCGCTTGGTGCTCTTGTCGCGTCCCTGTGGACCGACGTGGGGAGGGTCATAGATGACAACCCCGTACTCGTTGTCGGGTACCCCGTCCATCACCCGGTTGTCGCCCACGATCATCGGTTCGTACTGCGGGTCGATGTCCATCGAAACGACATTGCGGGTCGACCCCTGCCAGAAACGTCCTACGTTGTGCGTGGCGTCGAGAATGGGCTCAGGGTCGATGGTCGGATAGAACGCGAACATGGCCTCGAGCAATTCGCCATCGGACCCTTCCCATACGCTGCTCAGGGGAGAGTATTGCGGCTGCTGCCGTGGAAGTGGAAGTTGCAGTACCTTGGACACAACGGCCGCCACGGTCTAGCACCGTGCGCCGGAGTCGGGGCCGTTGGGAGCGATCAAGGCGTAGTGCTTGAGCTGCTTCCCATCCATGCCAGTGACGACGGCCCCCATGAGATCGAGGATATCGAGGTCGCGGAGATTATGTTTGGCCGCGAATTCGCGGACGTAGCAGTTCAGGTGCTTCGGGCTCATCTTGTGGAAGGCCCCCTTGCAGGCGTGCTTGAACATTGACCAGAACGATTCAACCCCGTTGGTGTGGACATCGCTCCGGACGTACTTCGAGCTGTTGTGGTTGGCTACCTCATGCGGGTTCAGGAGCGACGCATGGAACGCTGCCTCGTCGCAGTACACGGTTGTCTCCGGGTCGGCGTGCTCCGCTACGAAGTCGTGGATGGCGGCCTTGTCGGTACGCTCGACCACCAGAGCGCGGACTTGGTTCGTGGCCCGATCCTTGGCTCCGACGATCGCGGTCTTTCCGACCGCTCCGCGGCTCGCCAGGCGCTCACGCTTCGACTTCGGCATGTTCGCTCGCCGCCCGCCCATGCACGTTTCGTCCATTTCGACAGGGCCGACGAAGATGCCGCCCCCGCCCTCGAACGCCTTGTGGAGCCGGTGCGCCAGGCGCCAGGCCGACTTCTGCGTGATGTTGAGGTCCCGGTGCAACTTCATGCTCGATACGCTCTTGAGGCTGGCCAAGCACAGGTAGATGGCCATCGCCCACACCTGATAGCCGAGCTTCGAGGACTGCATGACCGTCCCGTAGCGGACGCTGAAGCGCTTGCGGCACTGCCGCTCCCGGCAACGGAGCGGCATCTTGTGGGCGGCGCCGGCCTGGACGTTCGTGGAACCGCACTCGGGACACGCGGGGCCGTGAGGCCAGCGCACACGCATGAACCACGCCTCCGCCGCATCGTCATCCGGGAACATCTTCATGGCCTCGATGAGGCTCATGCCTTGGTGGAAACCCTTGCCGGGCGCGCCTGCCATCGTCCGTCCCAACCCTTGATCCGGGGCGAATCTACCGGAAAGTACCCCGCGCCGTCAACCCAGTGTGGGATAACTTTCGATGTAATCCTTCCGCAAGGGCTCTGGCGCCACGAGCTGTTCGCCCGCGTCGTGCAGGCCCTGATTGAACTCGCCGAGGGCGGCTCGGAGAAGCGCGCGGCCTTGGGGTCCATCCAGAACCACGTCCGCACCCGGGGCGGCGCCTCCGCCCTCCGCCCGGAATCCCTCCCGTAGACCTCGGCCATGATCCGTCGCATCCAGGCCCCCCGACTACCGCTACCTCCGCTACGTGGATGTCCGGTTCGACCGCTTCCACGTCCTGGTCGGCCCCAACGCCAACGGGAAGAGCACGCCGTTCGACGCCGTGACCTGCCTCGGCGATCCTTGCCGTGTAGAACTGTGTGCGGAGAGGGAACAGTATGGCGCCCGCGGGGCAGCGTGCTCATGGAAGAGATTTCATTCGATTTATCAACGAATTATTGCTGTACAAGATCAGTTTCGCACGTGGTCGGCCTCGGCTGTCGGTGCGAGCGGAAAGAACCGGATAGGATGGCCCGCTGGCCCCTCAAGACATGGGGCGCGGCGGTGCGGCTTCAGGAGCTCGTCGACGGCGACCCCCCGGTATTCTCCCCCGCGCGCATCGCGGGCGTGCTACGCACGACGAAGGCCGAGCTCGCCGGCACGCTGGGGCTCAGCCAGGACGCGCTCTCGCGCACGTCGAGGGTCCAGGCCCGGAAGACACAGACCCGGCTGCGGGAGGTGGTGGAGATCCTTCGCCGCGTGGAGGCATATACCGGATCCTCTCCACTCGTCGCCTATGCCTGGTTCCGCTCGGAGGTGTTGCCGGGGTTCGCCGGCAAGACGCCCGGTCAGCTCGTACGCGAAGGCAAGGCAGGGTACGTACATGCCTACCTCGACCGGATCATGGCCGGCGGGTATGCCTGAGAGGCGCCGGGCGTTCGATGCGGTTCAGGGGGATCGTCTACCGTGCGCACGACCCTCGATGGTCCTGGCCCCCGGCTTCGGGCGAGGGAGCGCGCCTTGGGCTTCGCGCGGTTCACGGTGAAGGCCGGGACGAGGAGCGCGAGACGCCGCCTGCCGAACCCCTCCGGTGAAGCTGATGGGGAAGCCGCAGCGGCGCGGCCTCGCCGCCCTGATCCTGGCGGACGAAGTTATCGAGATCGAGCACGCACGCGACAGACGGGGCTCGATCCGGTGTGGCGCGACCGCACCCGGGGCTTCCTCCCGTACCAGACCCGGGCCACGGCCAAGGTGGACCGGGCGGCCCGGATCGGCCCCGCGAGGCAGCTTCGGGGAGGCAGCTTCCGGGAGAGTTGATTTTCTGGCGGGGTTCGGCGAACAATGCCGCAGCGGCGCCGTCGCGCCGGTGCGGCGCGTGTGCGCACGAGACGGCGGGAAGGCGCGGCGGGAGGCGGGAGCCCCCGCGCGCCCCGCGAACGGCTGGCGGGCGCGCCCGCCGGAGCCCCGCGCCGGAGGCCCGGAGGCAAGGAGCCGGCCTCCCTCGGAACCATTGGCCATCGAGACGAGGAGCGAAGAATGACGTCGACCCCGAAACCAGAGAGCGGCACGATGCAGCGCCGGAGCTTCATCAAGAAGACGGCCGCCGGCGCCGCCGGCGTGGCCGGAGCGGCGGTCGCCGCCCCCGCGATCTCGCAGAACCGCCAGGACATCGTGATGGTGACCACGTGGCCGCGGGACTTCCCGGGCCTCGGCACCGGGGCGCAGCGCTTCGCCCAGCGCCTCACCGACATGACCGACGGCCGGCTCAACGTCCAGTACTTCGCCGGCGGCGAGCGGGTCAAGGCCTTCGACTCGTTCGACGAGGTCGCCTCCGGCAACGCCCACATCTACCACGGGGCCGAGTACTACTGGAAGGGCAAGCACCCCGCCTTCTCCTACTTCGCCTCCGTGCCGTTCGGCATGATCGCGGTCGAGTCGTCGGCCTGGATCCGCTGGATGGGCGGGCAGGAGCTGTGGGACGAGCTCGGGGCCGAGTTCGGGGTCAAGGGCCTCATGGCCGGCAACGGCGGGGTCCAGATGGGCGGCTGGTTCAGGAAGGAGATCAACTCCGCCGACGACTTCAAGGGCCTCAAGTTCCGGATGCCGGGGCTCGGCGGGGACGTGCTCGCGAAGCTCGGCGCCTCCCCGGTGTCGCTCCCCGGCAGCCAGATCTACGAGAACCTGGTCTCCGGGGCCATCGACGGCACCGAGTGGGTGGGGCCATGGAACGACAGCTTCCTCAAGTTCTACGAGGCGGCGAAGTACTACTACTACCCGGGGATGCACGAGCCGGGAACGATCGTCAGCCTCGGCGTCAACAAGTCCTGGTGGGACGGCCTGCCCAAGTCCGACCAGCTCATCATCGAAGCGGCGGCGACGGTGCTCCACGAGAACATGTACTCCGAGTACAACGCCAAGAACGGCGAGTTCCTGGCCAAGCTCATCAACGAGCAGGGCGTGCAGCTCCGGAAGTTCAGCGACGACGTGGCCGACGCGTTCGGAGAGGCGGCCGAGGAGGTCTTCGAGGAGGTGCGCGAGCACAGCCCGCTCGCCAAGCGCATCGACGACAGCTACCGGGAGGCGCTCCGCACCATCGGGTCCTGGCTGACGATCGCGGACGGCGAGTACGCCATCCAGCGCAACCGCGTGCTCGGCATCTGACCCGCCGGCACGGGCCAAAGGCCGCGGGCGCGGCGGCGCACGACCCGGTGGGCCGCCGCGCCCCGTTCCTCGGGTGCGCAAAGCCCGGTGAGCGCTCCCGCTCCGGGCCGGGCGCCCGAGGTCCGGCCAGAGGCAGGGCCCGAAGCTCGGCCCGGACGCTTCGCGGAGTACCGGGCGGAGCGTTTCCGGCTCCGCGCGTTCTGCGAGTTCCGCGAGCCGGGCCGCCGCCGACGCCGGCCGCCGCGTCCGCCATGACGATGCGGGCCGCCGCGGCGGCCGTGCGGACCGGGTAGCCCGCCCCGACGAACCCGATGCCTTCCCTTCTCGCCGCCCACCCCGCCGCCACCGACCGCTCGGCCCGGATCCTCGCGGGCGCGGTGGTGTGCGTCACGGGCGCGTTCCTCGTCAACTTCGTCCTGACGTTCGTCGCCGGCTGGCCGGGGGCGCCGGCCCTCTTCTCGCACCTCGGCTGGCTCGCCCCGGCGCCTGCGGCGGTCCCGCTCGACGGGGGCGCGGCCGCGAGAGGCTGGGTCCAGCTCCTCCTCTACGCGGGGCCGATCGCGGGGTTCGCGGCATGGGTGGCGCTCGGCCGGGGAGGCTCCCTCGAGAGGGACGCGGGCGCCTGGTCCGCCCTCGCGGCCGGCATCGTCCGGGCCGGGTTCTGGTCGGTGTTCCTCGTCGGGCTCGTGGATGCCCTCATCTCCTTCGTCCGGGTGGAGGAGTTCCTGCCCGCCCTCGTGGGCAAGGACCTCACCACCAAGCTCGGGCTCTCCCGGTTCCGGGGGCAGTACGTCCACATCCCCCTGATGGGGGCCGCCTGCCTCATCGCGCTCTTCGCCCGCTCCCTCTCGGTGATCTGGCTCGCGCTCCTCATCGTGCTCGCCGAGTTCCTCATCGTGATCACCCGGTTCATCTACTCCTACGAGCAGGCGTTCATGGGGGACCTCGTGCGGTTCTGGTATGCGTCGCTCTTCCTCCTCGCGAGCGCGTACAGCCTCGTCGACGAAGGCCACGTGCGGGTCGACCTCTTCTACGCCCGCTTCGGCGCGAAGGGGAAGGCGTGGACCAACGCCGTCGGCTCCATGCTCTTGGGGGTCCCGCTCTGCTGGATCATCCTCTCGATGGGGCTGTGGGCGAAGGGCTCCAGCCTCGCGGGCCCACTCCTTAGCTTCGAGATCTCCCAGAGCGGGTTCGGGATGTACGTCAAGTACCTGATGGCGGGCTGCCTGATCGTCTTCGCGGCGTCGATGGCGGCGCAGTTCGCGAGCTACTTCCTGGAGAGCGTGGCCGTCCTGCGCCGGGAAGGGACCCCGGAGACGGCGCCGGCCGAAGAGCCCGCCCGCGCCGCCGCGGTCGGAACGGGCGCGGTCTGAAGCGCGCCGGCCCGAAGTCATGGAGCTCCTCTTCCTCGCCCTCCTCGTGGTGCTCATGGTGGGGGCCCTCATGTCCGGGTTCCCGGTCGGCTTCGCCCTCCCCGGCTCCGCGATCGCGTCCATCGCGGTCGCGGCCCTCTGCGGCTGGCTCTTCGCGGGCGACACCGGCGCGTACTTCGCCCAGGGCGGCCCGGTCGAGTGGCTGAGCGCGGGGATCACGAACTTCCGAAGCCTGTACTGGGAGGTCGAACGGGACACCCTCATCGCGATCCCGCTCTTCGTGTTCATGGGGATCATGCTGCAACGGTCCCGGATCGCGGAGGACCTCCTGGTGGCGATGGCCCAGCTCTTCGGGCCGATCCCGGGCGGGCTCGGCATCTCGGTCGTCTTCGTCGGCGCCCTCCTCGCCGCGACGACCGGCATCGTCGGGGCGACGGTCATCGCGATGGGGCTCATCTCCCTCCCCGCGATGCTCCGCAACAACTACTCGAAGCCGCTCGCAACGGGGACCATCTGCGCCTCCGGCACCCTCGGCCAGATCATCCCGCCCTCCGTGGTGCTCATCATCCTCGCCGACCAGCTCGCGAGCGCGGCGGACATCGCGAGCACCGCCCGCAAGGCCGAGTACCGCGAGGCGACGGGCGAGGTCACGATGCCCTCGGAGTTCGACGTCGTCTCCGCGAGCGCCGGCGACATGTTCATGGGGGCCTTCATCCCGGGGCTCATCCTCGTCGGGATCTATATGGTCTACATCCTCGGCCAGGCCCTGCTCCGGCCGAAGACCGCCCCTCCCGTCCCCTACGAGGGGAAGTACGACCGGGGCTTCGCCCTGCGGGTGCTGCTCGCCCTGGTGCCGCCCCTCACCCTCATCTTCGCGGTGCTCGGGTCGATCCTGACCGGCATCGCCACCGTGAACCAGGCGGGGGCCATCGGGGCCATCGGGGCCCTCATCATGGGCGGGTACCGGCTCACCGCGGGCCGCCGCAACGCCTTCGCCCCCGCGATCATCGCGGTGCTCTCGCTCGTCGAGCTGCTCGTCGTGCTGAGCATCTACGACATCAACATCAAGAACGTCACCGGCGCGGAGGACGTGCGGGGGATCGTGCTCGCTTCGATCGGCACGGCGGGGCTGCTCGTCGCCATCGCGTGGAGCCTGTGGCGGGCGTACCGGATCGAGGACACCCTGAAGGGGGTGATGCTCGAGACCGCCAAGACCACCTCCATGGTGTTCATCATCCTCCTCGGGGCCGCCATGCTGACCTCCGCGTTCCGGGCGTTCGGCGGGGAGGAGCTGGTCCGCGAGCACCTGACGAGCCTCCCCGGCGGGTTCTGGACCCAGTTCGTGGTGGTGATGGCGGTCATCTTCTTCCTCGGGTTCTTCCTCGACTTCATCGAGATCGCGGTGGTGGTGGTCCCCATCGTGGCCCCCATCCTGCTCGCGGACCCGTCGGCGAACATCACCGCGGTGTGGCTCGGGGTCATGATCGGGATCAACATCCAGACCTCCTTCCTGACCCCGCCCTTCGGCTTCGCCCTGTTCTACCTGCGCGGGGTGGCGCCCGCCATCGTCAAGACCCTGCACATCTATCGCGGCGCGGCGGTGTTCATCGTGCTCCAGCTCGCCGGCCTCGCCGTCGCCGGGGTGTTCCCGAGCCTCGTCAACTACCTGCCGAACCGGGTGTACCTGGGATCGGAGACCGCCCCCCCGCCGATGAACCCCAAGCTCCAGCACTGCCTGGAGGAGCACGTGTTCGCCTACTACGACACGAACGGCGGCGAGCTCCGGGCCGCCATCGACCGGGCCGCCGGCCTCGACGTGAGCTACCTGCCGGCGGACCTCCGCGAGAAGCTCGGCGGGAGCTTCGGCGCCGCGCGGTCGAGCCTCGCGCTGGCGGGAGAGGTCCGGGCCGCGGAGGCGGCGGTCGCCGCCTGGCTGCCCGAGTACCGGCCCCTGCACGTCGACGTGCGCCGCAAGCAGGCGGACCTCCGGGACCTCGACGAAGACCTCGAACGGCTCGCGCGCGATCGCTCGCGGCTCTCCCGCAACGAGGACGCGACCGACGCGGACGTAGCGTTGGTGGAGCAGCGGATCGCGGAGGTCGAGGCGCGCAAGGCCGCCGTCGCGGCGGACGTCCCCGCCGCCTGGGAGGGGGCGAGGGTCCGCTACGTCGAGCTTGCGGACGTGCTGGCGAAGGCCCGGCGCGCCTACCGGCAGAACGCCGACAGCGCCTTCACCACCGTCGCGGACTTCCGGGCGGTGGCCGCGGACGCGGCGGCCCTCGCGGAGCTCGGCCCGGCGCTCGGGAAGCTCGAGGGCGTGCTCGCGAACGGGACCCCGGACGAGGCGATGGAGGCGATCAAGCTGACCTCGCGCGCGTTCGGCAAGGTGGCCGGCAGCAGCAAGATCAGGTCGCCGCTCTCGAAGGCCCGGCGGGCGTTGCGGGGCGGCTCGCCGGACCGCGGGAAGGCGGCGGGCCTCCTCGCCGAGGCGCGCGCCCTCCACGCCGAGGAGGTCGCCTGGCGCACCCGCGCGGCCGAGGAGCTGCTGCCCGGGCTCGACGAGTACGCGGACGCCATCCGGCACAGCATCGGGCTCCGGGTGCAGGAGCGCCTGCGGAAGGACCAGGTCCCCGAGATCGCGGCCTGCCAGTCGGTGCACCGCGACATCTCCCTCCACTTCTGACCGCAGGAGATCGGTGAGATATGGAGGCCGGGCCTCCGGCCGCCGACGCGGCCCTCGTCCTCGCCGACGGCTCGGTCTTCCGGGGTCGGGGGATCGGGGCCGTGGGACGAACGGTCGGCGAGGTCTGCTTCAACACCGCGATGACCGGCTACCAGGAGATCCTGACCGACCCTTCCTACGCCGGGCAGATCATCGCGTTCACCTTTCCCCACATCGGCAACGTCGGCGCGAACGCGGAGGACGTCGAGGCCGACGCGCCGGCCGCGCGGGGCCTCGTCCTCCGGGCCGACCTCACCGGGCCGTCCAGCCACCGGGCCCTCGAGCCCCTCGACGGCTGGCTCAAGGCGAACGGCCTGGTCGGCATCGCCGGGGTCGACACCCGCCGGCTGACCCGGCTCATCCGGTCCGGCGGCTTCCAGACCGCCGGCATCGATCACGGGGCCGTCGATCTCGACTCCCTCGCGGCCGCGGTGGCGGCCTGGCCGGGCCTCGAAGGCATGGACCTCGCGCAGGAGGTGTCTTGCCGCGAGGCGTACGCCTGGGACGAGACCTCATGGCGGCCGGGCGCGGGCTACGGGCGCACGTCGGCGCCGGGCCGCCGGGTGGTCGTGGTCGATTACGGGGTGAAGAAGAACATCCTCCGCAGCCTCGCCGGCCTCGGCTGCCGCGTGACGGTGGTCCCGGCGGGCTCCGGGGCCGATGAGATCATGGCGCTCGAGCCGGACGGCATCGTCCTCTCGAACGGGCCGGGCGACCCGGCCGCCACCGGGGAGTACGCGGTTCCGGTGATCCGTGACCTCGTCGCCGCCGGAAAGCCCGTCTTCGGCATCTGCCTCGGGCATCAGATGCTGGCCCTCGCCCTCGGCGCCCGGACGGCGAAGATGGCGAACGGCCACCGGGGGGCCAACCACCCGATCAAGAACCTGGAGACCGGCCTCGTCGAGATCACGAGCCAGAACCACGGCTTCGTGGTGGACCGGGAGAGCCTCCCCGCCTCCGTCGCGCCGACCCACGTGAGCCTCTTCGACGGGACCCTGGCCGGCCTCCGGGTCGAGGGGAAGCCGGTCTTCTCGGTCCAGTTCCATCCCGAGGCGAGCCCCGGCCCGCAGGACAGCCACTACCTCTTCCGCGCCTTCGCGGAGCGGATGAACGCCTCCGCCTGACCCGTCTCCGCGTGACCCCGGGCGCGGCGCGGGAGTTCGGGGAGAGGCCGCGCCGGCAACGGGCCGCCGAAAGGAACGGCCCTGCCATCGAGCCCCGCGCGCTTGCTTCCGGGGCGGTCCCCCGCCAAACTTCGCGCCTCGGGCCGCGGGGTCGAAGCTGCGGCGAAGACAGCCTTCTCGAAGGGGGGACATCGCGATGAAGAAAGGGATCCTGGTCGGGGCGGCGGTCCTCGCCGCGAGCGCGTGGTCGGCCGCGGCCGTCGCCGGGCGCGCCGACGACACGATGAACTGGGCGACCGACCGCGAGGTGGCGGTGGTCGACCCCTACTACAACAACGTCCGCGAGCTGGTCGTCATGGGCCACCTCGGCTGGGACGGCCTCATGTTCCGGAACCTCGACACCGGCGGGTACGAGCCCCTGCTCGCCACCGGCTGGTCCTGGGTGGACAACGTCACCCTGGACGTCGAGCTTCGCGAGGGGGTGACCTTCCACGACGGCTCGACCTTCGGCCCCGAGGACGTGGTCTACACGATCAACCACGTCTCGAACCCGGACAGCGGCGTCCTCTCCTCGCGCATCGTGAGCTGGATGAAGAGCGCGGAGGCCCTCGGGGGGAACAAGGTCCGCATCCACCTGAACGGCCCCTTCCCGGCCGCCTTCGCCTACCTCTCGAACGCGGTCTTCATGGTGCCCGAAGGGCATTACGACGACGCCCCGATGACGGCCGACGGCAAGAAGGACTACGGCGCGGTCGCCCCGGTCGGCACCGGCCCCTACCGCTTCGTGGAGTCCAAGCCCGGCGAGTACGTGCTCTGGGCCAGGAACGAGGGCTACTTCGACGGCAGCCCCAAGGGCAAGCCCGCCATCGGCAACATCCGGTTCCGCACCATCAAGGAGATGAACACCCAGATCGCGGAGCTGCTGACCGGGGGGCTCGACTGGATCTGGGACGTCCCCAAGGACCAGGCCGAGCGACTCGAAGACATGGGGCAGGTGACCATCGAGAACGCCAAGACCATGCGGGTCTCCTACCTCGCGTTCGACGTGGACGGCGACTCGGGGCAGACCTTCTTCACCGACAAGCGGGTCCGGGAGGCGGTCGCCCGCGCGATCGACCGCGAGGCGCTCACCCGGAACATGGTCGGGCCGGCCTCGGTGGTCATCCATTCGGCCTGCCACCCGGACCAGTTCGCCTGCACCCAGGACGTGCCCCGGTGGGACCACGACCCCGAGCGGGCGAAGCAGCTCCTCGCCGAGGCCGGCTACCCGGACGGGTTCGAGTTCGACATCTACGCCTACCGGCAGCGCGAGTACACCGAGGCGGTGATCGGGGACCTCGCCAAGGTGGGGATCAAGGCCAAGCTCAGCTACATGCAGTACCGCGCGCTCCGGGACCTCGTGTGGAAGGGCGAGACGCCGATCAACCACATGACGTGGGGTTCGTACTCGATCCCCGACGTGTCGGCGATCACGAGCCACTTCTTCTCCGGCGGGCGGGACGACCCGGCGAAGGACGAAGAAGTGATCGCGTGGCTGGCCGAGGGCGATACGTCGACCGATCCGGAGGTCCGCAAGGCGGTCTACCAGAAGGCGCTCGCGCGGATCTCGGGCGAACTCTACTGGCTGCCGATGTTCACCTACGCCAAGTACTACGCGTACTCGAAGGACCTCGACTTCACCGCGACCTCGGACGAGATCCCCCGCTTCTACGCCACGAAGTGGAAGTGATCCCGCTCTCCGGTTAGACGACGGCCCCCCGCCCCCCGTCGAGGGACGGGGCGGGGGCGGCCGTCGCCGCCCGCCCGGCGCGGCGCTCGCTGACCGCCGCGCCGGGCGGGACCGGAACCCGGCACGATGCTGGCCTACCTGCTGAAGCGGCTCGGGGTCGCGGTCCTCGTGGCGCTGACCGTCTCGGTCGTCACCTTCTCCATGATCTACCTGTCGGGGGATCCGGCGCTGGCCCTCGCGGGGGAGAGCGCCACGGAGGAGGACATCGAGAACATCCGCCGGTTCTACGGCTACGACCGGCCGATCCCGGTCCAGTACC
Source organism: Gammaproteobacteria bacterium (assembly GCA_965243335.1). Taxonomy (GTDB): domain Bacteria; phylum Pseudomonadota; class Gammaproteobacteria; order HK1; family HK1; genus JAJDXW01. The sequence goes on along the minus strand of OZ251545.1, from coordinate 4,703,687 downwards.
TGAGCTGGCTCGGGCGGGCGGTGCAGGGCGACTTCGGCCAATCCCACTACCTCAAGGAGCCGGTCGCGGCGGTCATCTTCGAGCGGCTGCCGACGACCATGCTGCTCGGCTTTACCGCGCTCGTCTTCGCCCTGGCCCTCTCGGTCCCCCTCGGGGTGATCGCCGCGATCCGCCCGAACAGCCTCATCGACCGCGCGGCGCTGACCCTCGCGGTGGTCGGACAGGCGATGCCGAGCTTCTGGTTCGCGCTGACCCTCATGCTCTGGCTCGGCATCTACTGGCGGCTGCTCCCGATCACCGGAAGCGCCTCCTGGGCGAACTTCGTGATGCCCTCGATCGCCCTCGGGTACTACGTGACCCCGGCCGTGATGCGGCTCACCCGGGCCGGGATGCTGGAGGTCCTCGCGGCGGACTACATCCGCACCGCCCGCGCCAAGGGCCTGCGGCCGATGAAGGTCCTGTTCAAGCACGCCCTCCGCAACGCCATCATCCCGGTGGTCTCCCTCGCGGCGGTGCAGTTCGGGTTCATGCTCGGGGGCTCCATCGTCATCGAGACCATCTTCGCCATCAACGGCCTCGGCTTCCTCGCGTGGGAGTCCATCCAGCGCGCGGACCTGCCGATGATGCAGGCGATCGTGCTCGTGCTGAGCGTGTTCTACATCGTCCTCACCTTCCTTGCGGACATGCTGAACGCGTGGCTCGACCCGCGGATCCGGGTGGTCTGAGGCCGCCGTGGAGAAGACCGCGCCCACGATCTCCCTGCCGGCCCTGGAGCCGTCCCCGGCGGCGCTCCTCCGGCGCCGGATCTTCGGCCATGCGGGGCTGCTCATCGGCTCCGCGGTCCTGATCGCGATCGTCGCGATGGCCCTGCTCGCGCCCTGGATCGCGCCGCACGACCCCTACGACCAGGTGCTCGACCGCAAGCTGATCCCGCCGGTCTGGTCCGAGAGCGCCAAGGCCGGCTGGACCCACCCCCTCGGCACCGACCACTTCGGGCGCGACTACCTCTCGCGGCTCATCTGGGGGGCCCGGATATCCCTGATCATCGGGCTCTCCGCGATGCTGATCTCCGGGATCATCGGCACCGTGGTCGGGGTCGTCGCGGGGTTCTTCGGGGGGCGGGTCGACATGGTCGCGAACTTCCTCATCACCACCCGGCTCTCCATGCCCGTGGTCCTCGTCGCGATCGCGGTGGTGAGCCTCGTCGGGTCCTCGCTCACGGTGGTGATCTGGGTGCTCGGCCTCCTCATCTGGGACCGTTTCGCGGTCGTCATGCGAAGCGCGACCATGCAGGTCCGCAACCTCGACTTCGTGGCTGCCGCCCAGGCGCTCGGCTGCTCGACGCCGCGCATCGTGTTCAGCGAGATCCTTCCCAACACCGCCAACCACCTGATCGTGGTGGCGACGGTGGAGATGGCGCACGCCATCCTGCTCGAGGCCGCGCTCTCCTTCCTCGGGCTCGGCGTGCAGCCGCCGGAGCCGAGCTGGGGCCTCATGATCTCCGAGGCGAAGGGGCTGATGTTCTTCGACGGGTGGCTCATCGCGATCCCCGGGACGGCGCTCTTCGCGCTCGTGCTCTCCATCAACCTGCTCGGGGACGGGGTGCGCGACGTCACCGCCCCGGGCGGCGGGTAGGCGCGCGATCGATTCGATGGCCGCCGCCCCCGCACCGATCCTGGAGGTCGAGGGCCTCAGCGTCTCCATCCCGGTGCCGGCCGGGATGCTCCGCCCCGTGCAGGAGGTCGGCTTCCGGGTGGTGCGGGGGCGCACCCTCGCCATCGTCGGCGAGTCGGGGTGCGGGAAGTCGCTCACCTCGCTCGCCCTCATGAACCTGCTGCCGCCGCGGGCCGAGCGCGCCGCCGGCCGGCTCGCGCTCGACGGGGAAGACCTGCTCGGGCTGTCGGAACGGCAGATGGCGGACCTCCGGGGGAACCGGATGAGCATGATCTTCCAGGAGCCCATGACCTCCCTGAACCCCGCCTACACCGTGGGCGACCAGCTCGTCGAGGCCGAGCGGCGCCACCGGCGGACGAGCGCGGCGGCCGCCCGGGACCGGGCGGTGTGGCTGCTGGAGAAGGTGGGAATGACCGGGGCGGACGGGCGGCTGCGGCAGTACCCGCACCAGCTCTCCGGCGGGCTGCGGCAGCGGGTGATGATCGCGATGGCGCTCATGTGCGAGCCGGACCTCATCATCGCGGACGAGCCGACCACCGCGCTCGACGTCACCATCCAGGCCCAGATCCTCCACCTCCTCGCCGACCTCCAGCGGGAGTTCGAGACGGGCCTGATCCTCATCACCCACGACCTCGGGGTGGTCGCCCGGCTGTGCGACCGGGTGGCGGTCATGTACGCCGGCCAGATCGTCGAGGAGGGGACCGCCCGCCAGATCTTCCAGGCCCCCGCGCACCCGTACACCCGGGGCCTCCTCGAGTGCATCCCGGTCCCCGGGAAGACCCGCCGCGGGGCGCGCCTCGGCACGATTCCGGGCATCGTGCCCTCGCTCGTCGGCGCCATGCCAGGCTGCCACTTCGCCGAACGCTGCCCGCACGCGGGCGGGGCCTGCCGGTCGGGGCCGATCGCATTCCGGGATGGGGCCGGGCCCGGACACCGCTACCGGTGCGTCCTCTCCCCGCCGTCCGGCGGCGACAGCGGCGCCCATATGGACGGCCCGGCCCCATGAACGGGGGGGCGGCCCTCATCGAGGCCCGGGAGGTGAGCTGCACGTTCACCGTCTCGGGCGGCTTCATGAAGCAGAAACGGCAGTTGCAGGCGGTGCGCCGGGTCAGCCTGCGGATCGAGGCGGGCGAGGTGATGGCCCTCGTCGGGGAGTCCGGCTGCGGGAAGACGACCCTCGCCCGGATGATGATGGGCCTCATCGCGCCGAGCGAGGGGACGATCGAGATCGGGGGGCGGCCCCTCGCCTCCCTCGGGCGGATGGAGGTCGCGCGCAGCGTGCAGCCGATCTTCCAGGACCCGTACTCCTCGCTCAACCCGCGCCGTTCGGTGGGCGCCATCGTGACCCAGCCGCTCCTGGTGCAGAAGGACCCGGAGCCGCGCACCTGGCGCCGCCGGGCCGAGGAGATGATGGAGCTGGTGGGCCTCCCGCGGCGGCTCTTCCACCACTATCCGGGGCAGCTATCCGGCGGGCAGCGGCAGCGGGTCGCGATCGCCCGGGCCCTCGTCAACCGCCCGCGGATGGTCATCTGCGACGAGCCGACCTCGGCCCTGGACGTGTCCGTGCAGTCCCAGATCCTGAACCTCATGCAGGACCTCCGCTCCGAGCTGGGGCTGACCTACCTGCTGATCAGCCACAACCTCGCGGCCGTCGAGCACATGGCGTCGCGGGTCGCGGTCATGTACCTCGGGCGCATCGTGGAGGAAGCGGAGACGGGCCGCCTCTTCGATGCTCCCCGCCACCCGTACTCGGAGGCCCTGCTCGGGTCGGTGCTCACCCCGGATCCGACCCTCGGGATCCCCGACACCCAGCTCGGGGCGACCTATCCGGACCCGCTCGACGCGCCGCCCGGCTGCTCGTTCCACCCCCGCTGCGCGAAGGCGATGCCGGGCTGCTCGGTCCAGTCCCCGCGCCGGGTCCCGGCGCCGGGAGGGGGCGCGGTGGCCTGCCACCTGCACGACGAAGGGGCCGCGATCGGCCCTGCGCCGTGAGCCCGCCGCGACGAGCCCTCGGGCGGGCGGGCGCATGACGAGACGGTAATCGGGTCCCGAACCTCCCGTTCCGTTCTACAATACCCCCCGAATCGCACTTCACTTCGCGGAGCCTCCTCCGAACCGCCGACGGCCGGGCTTGAGGGGCCGGCCTCGGCCCGGCCCTGCCCGCCCCGGGGGGTTCCCGCAAACCTTCGTAGAGGACACGGAGGCCCGTGCCCAGGCGCACCGACATATCGTCCGTCCTGGTCATCGGGGCCGGCCCGATCGTCATCGGGCAGGCGTGCGAGTTCGACTACTCCGGGACCCAGGCCGTCAAGGCGCTCCGGGACGAGGGCTACCGGGTGATCCTGGTGAACTCCAACCCGGCCACGATCATGACCGACCCCGGGCTCGCGGACGCCACCTACGTGGAGCCGATCACCCCGGAGGTCGTGGCGCGGGTGATCGAGCGCGAGCGCCCCGACGCCCTGCTCCCCACGATGGGCGGGCAGACCGCGCTCAACACCGCGCGCTCGCTCGCCGCCGCCGGGGTGCTGGACCGCTTCGGCACGGAGCTCATCGGAGCGACCCTCGACGCGATCGACAAGGCCGAGGACCGCGAGCGGTTCCGGGAGGCGATGGAGCGGATCGGGCTCACGTGCGCCCGCGGGGTGTCCGTCCACCGCCCGGACGAGGCCGGGGCGGCCCTCGACGCGGTGGGCCTTCCCGCCATCGTCCGGCCGAGCTTCACCCTCGGCGGCACGGGGGGAGGCATCGCCTGCAACCGGGAGCAATTCGAAGAGATCGTGCGGCACGGGCTCGAGGCGAGTCCGGTGACGGAGGTGCTGGTCGAGGAGTCGGTGCTCGGCTGGAAGGAGTTCGAGATGGAGGTCGTCCGCGACCGCGCCGACAACTGCATCATCGTCTGCTCGATCGAGAACGTGGACCCGATGGGGGTGCACACCGGCGACTCGATCACCGTCGCCCCGGCGCTGACCCTGACCGACAAGGAATACCAGGTCATGCGCAACGCCTCGTTCGCCGCGATCCGCGAGATCGGGGTCGATACGGGCGGGTCCAACGTGCAGTTCGCGGTCGATCCGGCGAGCGGCCGGATGGTGGTGATCGAGCTGAACCCGCGGGTGTCGCGCTCCTCCGCCCTCGCCTCGAAGGCCACCGGCTTCCCCATCGCGAAGGTGGCGGCCAAGCTCGCCGTCGGCTACACTCTGGACGAGATCCGGAATGATCTGACGAGAGTGACCCCCGCGAGCTTCGAGCCCGCGATCGACTACGTGGTGACCAAGGTCCCCCGTTTCACGTTCGAGAAGTTCCCCGGCGCCGAGCCCCTGCTCACGACGTCGATGAAGTCGGTGGGCGAGGCGATGGCGATCGGCCGCACCTTCGCGGAATCGCTCCAGAAAGCCCTTCGGTCCATGGAGACCGGCCTCTCCGGCCTCGACCCCGTGGCGTTCGACGACACCTCGGAGGACGGGATCGTAGCGCGCCTCGCGCGGCCTTCGCCGGACCGCATCCTCGTCATCGCCCAGGCCATGCGGCACGGCTTCGACGACGGGACGATCCACGGGATCACCCGGTACGACCCGTGGTTCCTCGAGCAGCTCCGCATGATCGTGGAGGCCGAGGAGGAGGTCCGGGCGAACGGCCTTCCGGGCGGCCCGCGCGGCCTCCTTCGCCTGAAGAAGCTCGGGTTCTCCGACCGGCTCCTCGCCCGGCTCGCAAGAGACGCGCTCGACGGAGACGCGCTCGACGGTGCGGGCGCGGGGGGGGCCGGGGGCGGCGGCGCGGGGAGCGAAGGCGGAGGCGCTGGCGCCGGGGACGACGACGGGGACAGGAGCGGCGAGGGCGGGCCGGGCGCCCGCGAGGAGGACCTGCGCGCCGCGCGTGAGGCGGCGGGCGTCCGGCCGGTGTTCAAGCGGGTCGACACCTGCGCGGCCGAGTTCGCGTCGAGCACGTCGTACCTCTACTCCTGCTACGAGGGCGACGGGTTCGGCGCGCCCGAGGACGAGGCCGAGCCGAGCGAGGCGAAGAAGATCATCATCCTCGGGGGCGGGCCAAACCGCATCGGCCAGGGCATCGAGTTCGACTACTGCTGCGTCCATGCCTGCCTCGGCCTGCGGGAGGCCGGGATCGAGACGATCATGGTCAACTGCAACCCGGAGACCGTCTCGACCGACTACGACACCTCCGACCGGCTCTACCTGGAGCCCCTGACCGTCGAGGACGTCATCGCGGTGGCCGGGACGGAGATGCGCCGGGGAGAGCTGCTGGGGGTCATCGTCCAGCTCGGCGGGCAGACCCCGCTCAAGCTCGCCCCCGCCCTCGAACGGGCCGGCATCCCGATCGTCGGCACCTCGACGGACGCGATCGACCGCGCGGAGGACCGCGAGCGGTTCCAGGCCCTTCTCGCCGACCTCGGGCTCCGCCAGCCGCCGAACGGGACCTGCCGGACGGCCGCGGAGGCGAAGGAGGTGGCGGCGCGCATCGGCTACCCGGTGGTGGTGCGCCCGAGCTACGTGCTGGGGGGGCGGGCGATGGAGATCGCCCACGGCGAAGACGCGCTGGAGCGCTACGTCGAGCGGTGCGCGACGGCAGGAGGCGACGACGCTCCCATCCTGATCGACCGGTTCCTGCAGGACGCGGTCGAGGTCGACGTCGACGCCCTTGCGGACGGCCGCGACGTGTTCATCGCCGGGATCATGGAGCACATCGAGGAGGCCGGGATCCACTCGGGGGACTCCGCCTGCTCGCTCCCCCCCTGCTCGCTCTCGAGCGAGACCGTCGAGGAGATCCGCCGCCAGACGAGGGCGCTCGCCCGCGCGCTGGGGGTGGTCGGGCTGATGAACGTGCAGTTCGCGGTGAGCCGCGAGGGGGAGATCCACGTGCTGGAGGTCAACCCGCGGGCGAGCCGCACCGTGCCCTTCGTCGCGAAGGCCATCGGCCTGCCCGTCGCCCGGATCGCGGCGCGGGTCATGGCCGGGGAGGCGCTGGCGAGCTTCGGACTCGAGGAACGGACCCTCGGCCACGTCGCGGTCAAGGAAGCCGTCTTCCCTTTCGCCCGCTTCCCGGGGGTCGACGTGATCCTCGGGCCGGAGATGAAGTCGACGGGGGAGGTGATGGGCCTCGACCGGGACTTCGGGCGCGCCTTCGCGAAGGCCCACCTCGCGGCCGGCGGGGTGCTCCCGGAGGGCGGGCGGGCGTTCATCTCGGTGCGCGACCGCGACAAGCCGCAGGCCGTCGCGCTCGGCCGGCGCCTCGCGGACCTCGGGTTCTCGCTGGTCGCGACGCGCGGGACGGCGCGCGCGCTCCACGCGGACGGGCTCGCGGCCGAGACCGTCAACAAGCTGCTCGAAGGCCCGCCGCACATCGTCGACGCGCTCAAGGACGACCGCATCGACTTCGTGATCAACACGACCGAGAGCGCGAAATCCGTCGCGGACAGCTCCGGGATGCGTCGGACCGCCCTGCTGAAGAACGTGCCCTACGCCACCACCACCGCGTGGGCGAACGCCATGCTGGACGCCATCCGGGCCGTGCGCGAGCAGGGCTTCGACGTGGCCCCCCTCCAGGCCCTGGGGCCGGGGAGCGGGGATCACCCCCCCTCGTCATAGCGTCCGGCCGTCTCTCCCCCCCTCTCCTCCCCGACCCCCGGCCGTCCCCGCGGGCAACCGGCATCGCCCCGCATCCGCGACCGTCGCCAGTCGGTATGTCTCCCTGCCGTCGACCGTCCACCAGAACGGGTCTGCTCCATACTCGCGTTTCCGGGATTTCACTCGATGACCGGACGGCGGCCGACCCTCCCCCATGAACGGGCCGCGGCCCCTGCGGGGCGGCCCGATCCGCCCAGGGCGATCAGCCCGGGCGGCGGCCTCCGAGGGCGGCGAGCTTGCCGTCGAAGGCCGTCGCCACGAGCGGGTCCACGAAGGGGCGGGGGTCGCCGTTCATCATCGCGATCTCGCGCACGAGGGTCGAGGACACGTATCCGAACGCCTCGTCGGCGGGAAGGAAGAGCGTTTCCAGCTCCCCGAACATCTTGTGGTTCATGTTGGCGAGCTGAAGCTCGTACTCGAAGTCGGAGACCGCCCGGAGCCCCCTCACCACGATGTGGGCCTTTCTCCGCGCCGCGAAGTGCACCAGGAGCCCTTCGAAGGATTCGACGGCCACGTTGTCGAACTTCTTCAGCACCTCGGACGCGAGCCCGACCCTCTCGCCCAGGGAGAAGCACGGGTTCTTGCCCGCGCTCGCGGCGATCGCCACGATGACCCGGTCGAAGAGGCGCGAGGCCCGCTGGATGAGATCGGTGTGGCCGTTGTGGATGGGGTCGAACGTGCCGGGGTATACCGCCACCTTTTCCATGATGCCGAAGGGTCCTCGTGCGCCGGGGGAAGGGAGGGGGAGCCGCCTCAATCGCGGGCGGCGAGATAATACCGCACGTCCCCGGCCCGGCCGGACTTGAGGAGGGTCCACCCGTCCGGGAGGTCGGGGGGCGGGCCGCGGCCCACCATCTCGAACCAGACCCGGGCGGCCGGGGCCAGCCAGTCGTGCTCCACGAGACGAAGGGCGGCCTCGCGGTGGACTTCGAGGCGCCGCGGCGGGTCGACGAACACGACGTCGAAGGGGGCGGCGGCAGGGGCGCCGCGGGCGGCGCGCGGGCGGGCGAGCCAGTCGAGGGCGTCCGCTTCGATCACCGTCACCGCGCGGGCCGCGCCCAGCCGATCGCACTCGCCCCGGAGGCGGTCGCACACCGCCCGGCTGCGGTCGACGAGCACCGCGTGGGCCGCGTCCCGGGAGACCGCTTCGAAGCCGAGCGCCCCGCTCCCCGCGAAGAGATCGAGGCACCGCGCTCCCGGAAGGTCGGGGGCGAGCCAGTTGAAGAGGGTCTCGCGCACCCGGTCGGGGGTGGGGCGCACGTCGGGCTCGTCCTCCACCGTGAGCCGGCGCCCGCGCCAGCGCCCGGCGATGATTCGCACGCGACCGACCGCCATTCTTCGCCTACACTTCCCGCCCGTCTTCCCTGCCTATCCGATGCCCGCCCCGGTCCCCGCCCTGCCCGCCGAGAACATGCCGCCCGCCCCTCCCGATCCCCCTGCCGAGGCCCGCCGGGCCGGAATCCTCGGACGCCTGCGCACCGCCCTGCGGAAGACCCGCGAGAACTTCTCGGGCGGGCTCGCGAACCTCTTCTCCCGGGGGCGGAAGATCGACGCCGCGCTCATCGACGAGGTGGAAGAGAGCCTCCTCGGGGCCGACGTCGGGGTGGACCTGACGGACCGCATAGTGGCCGACCTCCACGAACGGCTCAAGCGGCGGCGTCTCGCGGACGGATCGGCGGTGCTCGAAGCCTTGCGCGAGCACATGACGGAAGCGCTCGAACCGGTGGCCCGGCGTTGCAAGGTCCCGCCGCCCGCGGCGCTCGAACGGCCCTTCGTGGTGCTGGTGGTCGGGGTGAACGGGGTCGGGAAGACGACCACCATCGGCAAGCTCGCGCACCGGTTCCGGGAAGACGGATACAAGGTGGTGCTGGCGGCGGGCGACACGTTCCGCGCCGCCGCGATCGACCAGCTCAAGGTCTGGGGGGAGCGGAACGGGGTCCCGGTCGTCGCCCAGCAGCCGGGCGCCGATCCGGCGGCGGTGGTCTTCGACGCCCTCCAGTCGGCCACCGCCCGTTCGGCGGACGTCCTCATCGCCGACACCGCGGGGCGGCTGCATACCCGGACCGGGCTCATGGACGAGCTCGCCAAGGTGCGCCGGGTCCTCGGCCGGCTCGACCCCGCCGCCCCCCACGAGACCCTGCTCGTGCTGGACGCCACCACCGGCCAGAACGGGCTCGTCCAGGCGCGCCGTTTCACCGAAGCGGTCCGGGTGAGCGGGCTCGCGGTCACCAAGCTCGACGGCACCGCGCGGGGCGGGGTGCTCTTCGCGATCGCGCGGGAGCTCGCCATCCCCATCCGGTACGTCGGGGTGGGAGAGGGCATCGAGGACCTCCGGGACTTCGTGCCGGCCGACTTCGTGGACGCCCTCCTCGCCCGACCCGCCGGCGGCGAACGCCAGGCCGGCTGACCCGCGCCGCCCCTCCGCTCCGCCCCATCGCCCTGTGCGGTGCATTACCCCGACCAGGCCGGACCCCCTGCCGGCCAGGTCCGAGTGCAAGGCGTAGCTCGGGCCGAACCCGCCGCTACGCCGCCGCCACTTCCCGGAGGGCCGGGGTTCACGCAGGCCGGGGGCCGTTCCCTCGTTACACTTGCGGCGGTCCGTCGCTCGTCCCGTGCTCATCCATGTCCGATCGCTGGCTCTTCGGCTACGGCTCCCTCATCTGGCGGCCCGGCTTCCCGCACCACGAGGCGCGGGTCGCGCGGGTGGACGGATGGGTACGGCGGTTCTGGCAGGGTTCGCACGACCACCGCGGGACGCCCGGCGCCCCGGGACGGGTGGTCACCCTGGCGCCCGCGCCCGGCGGCCACGTCGAGGGGCTGGCGTTCCGCATGGACGACGACGAGGCCGTCTTCGCGCGTCTGGACCACCGCGAGAAGAACGGCTACGGGCTGACGGACGTTACGCTCCGGTTTCGCGACGGGGGCGCCGCGGACGGCTCCGTCTACATCGCGCCGAGGGACAACCACGCCTTCCTCGGCCCGGCCCCGCTCGCGGCGATGGCCGCCCAGATCGCGGCCTGCGCCGGACCGAGCGGGACCAACCGGGACTACGTGCTTCGCCTCGCGGAAGCGCTCCGCAGGCACGGCATCGACGACCCCCACGTCTTCGAGATCGAGCGCCGCCTGCGAGGCGCCTCGCCCAAGCGCGGCTGACCGGAGGACCGCGCGCGGCAGAGAGGGGGAGCCTCTTCCGGGAAACGGCGCGCCCTGCGGACGTGGGCGGCCCGCCCGCATTTTCCCGGGCGCTTCGTCCCTCGTATCGTGCGGGCGGGCCGCCCGCGTTCCCGAGGACGCGCCGGACCCAATGCCCCCCGGCGCGGGCTTCGCCGGGCCGGGTTTGGTTTGGCACTCTCTCCTGGAGAGTGCTAGACTTCGCGATCCCTACCCACCAAAGGCAATCCCGCGCCATGGGCAATGCACTGGAACGTTCCCTCGCAGTCCCGTCGGGGGGCAGCCTCGAGGCGTATCTCCAGGCGGTGCACACCATCCCCTTGCTCTCCGAGGACGAGGAGCGCCAGCTCGCCGAGCAATACCGCGACCACCAGGACCTGGACGCGGCCCGGCGCCTGGTCCTGTCGCATCTTCGCTTCGTCGCCCGGGTCGCCCGCGGGTACTCCGGCTACGGCCTGCCGCAGGCCGACCTCATCCAGGAGGGCAGCGTCGGGCTCATGAAGGCGGTCAAGCGTTTCGATCCGTCGCTCGGCGTCCGGCTCGTCTCCTTCGCGGTCCACTGGATCCGGGCCGAGATCCACGAATACATCCTGCGCAACTGGCGCATCGTCAAGGTGGCGACCACCAAGGCCCAGCGCAAGCTCTTCTTCAATCTGCGGAGCGCGAAGAAGCGTCTCGGCTGGATGAACCACCGGGAGGTGGAGGAGGTCGCGGCGGACCTCGGCGTCCCGTCGCGCACCGTGCTCGAGATGGAGCAGCGGCTGCACGCCCGCGACGCTTCCTTCGACCTTCCGGCCGGCGCGGACGACGACATGCCCGCTCCGTCCGGGTGGATCGAGGATCGCCGGTTCGAGCCCGAGCAGCAGGTGGAGGCGGAAGAGTGGGAGGCGAACTCGACCCGTTCGCTCTACGAGGCACTGAAGACCCTTGACGACCGCAGCCGGTCCATCGTGTCCCGCCGCTGGCTCGCGGACAAGAAGGCCACCCTCCAGGAGCTAGCCGACGAGTACGGGGTCTCGGCGGAACGGATCCGCCAGATCGAGAAGAACGCGATGAAAAAGCTGCGGGGCCGGATCGAGGTCTGAGCGCACGGGCGCACCCGGACACGCTGCGGCGCCTGCGCCTCGGGGCCGCCCGGCCCCCTCCCACGGCCGTATCGAGGACGGCCCGCCCCACCAGGACTTTTTCACGCTGACCGACTCGCGGCCAGGTATCGGGGCACGCGGTGCGGCCCCCCCCCCGCTCCGGCTCGACCGAGCCGGGCCGCCCGCGCGAACCAGTTCCGCAGCGCGAAGCGGCTCGGGCTGCCCCGCGCCGGGTGCTTGCGGCCACCGCCGCGATGGCATAGAAAGGGCCGGTTCCTCCACCGGGCCTCGCCATGGCCAGCACCGCCCGCGACATCGCCATGAAGGGCGGCGGGTACTACTCCCGCGCGACGGTCGGCGCCAAGCACGTCATCGACGGCGCCACCCCCCTCATCCTGAACGGCCTCGAAGCCATGAGCCCGCCCGACGACGGCTCGATCTTCACCATGTCCGACATGGGCTGCGCGGACGCCGGCACGTCGATGACCATGGTGGGCGCGGTGCTGAAGGAGGTGCGGCGGCGCGCTCCGTCGCGGCCGATCCAGATGGTCTACACCGACCTTCCCCGTAACGACTTCAGCCAAGTCTTCCGCAACGTCCTCGGGCCCGGCGAGAGCGCCTCGTACTTCGACGAGATCGACAACCTCCACGTCTTCGCCTCCGGTACCTCGTTCCACCGCCGGATCCTCCCGCCCGGCGCCCTGCACCTCGGGTTCTCGGCCACCGCGTCGCACTACCTGAGCGCGAAGCCGGCCCGGATCGAGGACCACATCCACATGGTCGGGGCGACCGGCGCGGAGCGGGCCGCCTTCACCGAGCAGGGCCGCCGCGACTGGGAGTCGATGCTGCTCCACCGGGCGTGCGAGCTCGCCCCCGGCGGGCGCCTCGCCCTGTTCAACTTCGGCATCGACGAAGACGGCCGCTATCTCGGGAACACCGGCGGGGTCAACATGTTCGACGCCTTCAACGGGCTCTGGGCGGAGCTTCGCGACGAAGGGTCCATCACCCCGGACGAGTACGTCGACACCAACTTCCCCCAGCACTACCGCACGGTGGAGGAGTTCACCCGGCCGTTCCAGGCCCCGGACGACCCGGTGCACCGTGCGGGGCTGCGCCTCGACCACGCGGAGACGCGGGTGGTGAGGTGTCCGTTCGCGGTCCATTTCGAGGAGCACCGCGACCCGGCCCGGTTCGCCCGCGAGTACATCCCGACCCTGCGTTCGTGGAGCGAGTCGACCTTCGCGAGCGGGCTCTCGCCCGACCGGCCGCCCGCGGAACGAGCCGCCATCCTCGACCGCTTCTACGACCGCTACGAGGCGAGGGTTCGCGAAGCGCCCCACGGCCACGCCATGGACTACGTCCACTGCTACCTCATCGCGTCGAAGATCCGGGGCTGAGCGCGGCCCCCGCGGCGCTCCTCCGCCCTCCGGGGGAGGTGATGCGGCTCTCCCGGCTCGGCCGGTTCCATCCGACCCGCCTGAGCTTCGCCCGGGTCCTCGTCCGCCGCATGGCCCGCGAGGGCTGGCGCGTCGAGGCCGCCCTCCGCGAGCTCGACGACGACGGCTACGGGCGGGTCGCCTACCGCGTCCACACCCCGGCCGGGGCGCTCGGGTTCGCGGCGTTCTCCCACCACCTCGACCCCGCGGACCGCACCGACCGCGTGATCGCCGAGCGCTGGGACGCGAGCTTCGTCCTCACCCTCGAACCTCCGGGCCGGGCCGACCTCGACCGGCTCCACGACAACGTGCCGCGGCAGGAGGCGGGGCGCTGCGGCGCGGGCGAGATCGTGCTGAGCCGCGCCAACCGGAGCGTGCGGCTGTTCGACTCGGTGGCGGGCTCCCTCGCCGCGGGCCGCCAGCCGCCGCTGGACGAGGTCGGCCGCGTGGGGTATCTCATGCGGACGACCGCCGTCTACGGGAACGGGAAGTTCGGCCTCGCGGACTTCGAGGAGGTGCGCCGCAGGGGGATCCTCACCCTCCCCTTCCAGGCGGAGATGCTCGCCGTGTACCTGGTCCGGCACTTCAGCCTGGAGCTGATCGACCACCTGGCGGCCCGGCGCGGGGGGGGCCGCGCGGCGGCCCTCGACCGGACGCGCCGCCGGGCGCTCGGGGTCGGGAACGCGACCGGCCTCGGCATGGCGCCCTTCCTCGTCCACCATCCGCAGCTCATCGGCCGCTGGATCCTCGGGCGGGAGACGGCCCTGGCCCGGGTGAAGGCGATCGAGCGGGCCGCCCCGGCGGAGCGCGCGCGGTTCCGGGCCCTCCTCGCACGCGCCCGGGTCCACGTGGCGGAGTGGCGGGCGCAGGTCAGCGACGCCGCCCTCGGTCGGCGCCTCGGAGCGGTCGTGGAACACCTTGCGAAACTCGACCGGGCGACCGGCCCGGCCCGCGGCAGCGACGGCGACGACCGCGGCGGCGGCAACGGGACGCTCCTATCGGGCCGCCGGCCGTGGGCCGCGCTCGCGGCCTGGGCGGAGGCGGGGGGCGACACGGAGACCGAGGAGCTCCTGAACAGCATCCTGATCGAGCTGTATCCGGAGCGGGTCGACGATCTGGAGACCACCGCCGGCTCGGAGGAACGCGAGGAGGTACGGGCCGCCATGCCGGCGGGCGCGCTCCGCCGGGCGGTCGAGGAGCGCTACGGCTGGGCGCTCGAGACGGACTTCGACCGGCCCGACTCGCAGGCGCTCTTCTGGTACTACTCGGAGGAGAAGGAGGAGCCGCGGCTCGGCTTCCGCTACGAGGAGCCGGGGGCGGACCGGGAGCTCCGCCTCGGGGTCGCGCGCCGCGCCGCGCAGCTCGGGCGGGCGCTCGAGGGCGTGGACCCCGCCATGCCCGTCGGCCGGTTCCTCCTCGCGAACCCCGGGTTCCGCCAGATCGTGAGGCGCATCCAGTCGCTCGAAGATTCCCCCTACGCCGAGATCCGCGACAACCTCCTCGACCGGGACTGCGAGCCGGCGGACATGCTGCGCGGCAAGCTGTCGATGCTGGGGGCGAGCCGGTTCGATCCGAAATCGCTCCTCTGGACCCGGGTGACCTTCTTCCAGGGAGCACCGCTCGCCGACGAGCTGCAAGACCCCGGCGCGGACGATTGGGCGTTCGCGACGACCGGTACTCGTCCCGATCCGTGAACCTTTGGGCGGACTTCACCCCACGGCGGCGCTTGTGCGGGCAGGTCCCTGGGAACGCTTGTGTCCCGCCCGCATTGCTTCGCGTCTGTGCGGGCGGGACACCCGCGTCCTGCGGACGCGCCGTTCCCAGGAGCGCCTGCGACGAGTCATGCCTGGCGAAAACCCCACTGCACACATGCCTCGGTTTTGAAATCTCACCTGATCGCGGCTCATGGCGGTAAAGATGGGTGAACGGAGCGGGACGGATCGGGTCCATGTCTCCCTGGCGGAGCTCCGCACGGCCGCGAGCCGGGCGCTCACCGGGGCCGGGGCGCCGGCCGGGGCCGAGCGTGACGGCGCGCGCTCCGTGGTGTGGCTCGAGTCGCGCCGGCTGCGGGGCGCCGCCGCGCTCCTCTCCGACCTTCGCGCGATCTCAGGTACCGGAGCCGGCCCCGGGCGGCCGCTCCTCGCCGGCCACCGGGTCGGCTTCGCGGGCTGCCCGATCCTGGTCTGGGGGAGCACGCTCATCGAGACCGCGATCCTGGAGGCGGGGACCGAGATCGTCATCGAGGGATGCCGCTCTCCGCGCGCCCTCCTCCCGGAAGCCGCGGCCCAG
Source organism: Gammaproteobacteria bacterium (assembly GCA_965243335.1). Classification (GTDB taxonomy): domain Bacteria; phylum Pseudomonadota; class Gammaproteobacteria; order HK1; family HK1; genus JAJDXW01. The sequence continues at coordinate 4,688,390 of OZ251545.1, read as the reverse complement.
GCCGGACCGGACCTGCACTTCATGCTGCAAGCGAGAGCGAGCCGGGCGCTGGTGACGGACGGGGGGACGGCCCTGGACCGTTCGTTCGCGGACCTCGACGCGGCCGACGTGCGGCTCGTCGCCGCGCCGGGCCGGCCGCCGCCCCTTCCCACCTCCCTGCCGCCGGCGCCGTCCCCTGCCCGGCTGTCCGCGCGGGAGCTCGACGAGCGCCACCATGCATCGCTCGCGGGCGGGCTCCGGCTCGCTCCCGGAGACTGGCGGGAGATCCGCGAAGCCGCGGCCCGCGTCCTCGTTCCCGCCACCGAGCGCTCCCATTCGCGCGGGGCCGGCGCGGAGGTCGACGACAACGAGTAGCCGCTCCTCCCCCCGGCCTCCGGCCCGGCGGCGGCGCCCTCAGACCATCATCCACTGGAAATGGTGGTCCACCAGCAGGCAGGCGAATATCCCGAAGAGGTACACGATCGAGTAGCCGAAGGTCCTCATCGGGAGGGCCGGGTCGTCCCGGAACAGGAGCGCGAGCGCGTAGTACGCGAACCCGGCGCCGAAGATCACCGCGCCCGCGAGGTAGACGACCCCGCTCATGCGGGTGACGTAGGGCAGCACGCTCGCGACCAGGAGCAGCACGGTATAGAACAGGATCTGGAGCCGGGTGAACGGGACCCCGTGGGTGACCGGGAGCATGGGGACGTCGGCCGCCGCGTACTCGCTCCGCCGGTGGATGGCGAGCGCCCAGAAGTGCGGGGGGGTCCAGGCGAAGATGATGAGGAAGAGGAGCAGGGCATGTGGGTCCACCGCCCCGGTCATCGCGGCCCAGCCGATGACGGGCGGCATCGCGCCGGCCGCCCCCCCGATGACGATGTTCTGCGGGGTCGCGGGCTTCAGCCACACCGTGTAGACCACCGCGTAGGCAGTCGTCGAGAGCAGGGTCAGCGCCGCCGTCAGCCAGTTGACCCAGACGAGGAGCACGCCGGTGGAGCACGCCGCGAGGACGCACGCGAAGACTGCGGCGGTCCGGGGGGCGAGTACGCCGGACACCACCGGCCGGTTCCGGGTGCGGGCCATGACCGCGTCGACCCGCGCCTCCACCGCGTGGTTGAAGGCGGCCCCGGCCGCCGCCCCGAGGCCGATGCCCGCGGAGCCGGCGAGGAGGAGGTCGATGGGCGCCATCCCGGGGACCGCGAGGAACATCCCCACCACCGCCGTAAAGACGATGGTCGCCACGATCTTCGGCTTGCACACCTCGAAGCAGGCGATGACGAAGCGGCGCACGGAAGAGGAGTCCCGAGGGGCGCCGGAGGGGGCGCCCGGGCCGGCCGCCGCGGCGCCCACCCGAGGAACGGTCATGGTCGTCGGCCTGAACGGTGATGCATGGTGACGAGTGCGAGGAGGAGAAGCGCGGCTGCCGCATTATGGGCGACGGCCGCGCTGAGCGGCAATCCGAGCCACACGTTCGACACCCCGAGCCCCGACTGAACCACGAGCAGCCCGAAGACGGAGAGGGCCGCCGCGGCGAGCCCGCCGGACGGACGGCCGCACCGCAGCAGGGCCGCCGCGCAGAGGCCCCCCAGGTAGAGGACGGTGACGAGCGCCCCGATGCGATGCGCTACGTGGACCGCGACCCGCGCCTCGACGGAGAGCACCCCTCCCTCGAATCCGAAGGCGCCGGATTCCTGCCACAGCCGGAAGCCGGCCCGGTAGTCCCCGTCCGGCCACCAGCTTCCGTGGCAGGTGGGAAAGTCCGGGCACGCGAGCGCCGCGTAGTTGGCGCTGGTCCAGCCTCCCAGCGTGATCTGGATCGCGAGCACCGCGATCCCGACCGCGGCGGCCGGCCGGACCCACTCCGGCGGCGGTCGAGCGGGGCGGGAGGAGGGGCCGAGGCAGAGCCGCCACAGCAGGCCGAGGATCGCCATCCCCCCGAGGAGGTGGGCGACCACCACCGCCGGTTGCAGCCGCAGGGTGACGGTCCACGCGCCCAGGGCCGCCTGGAACGCGACGAGGGCCACGAGGGCGACGGGAAGTGCGACCGGTCCGCCACTCCCGCGCCGCCGGTTGCGGAGGGCAACGACCGCGAGGGCCAGGATCGCGAGCCCGAGCGCGCCCGCCGCGTAGCGATGGACCATCTCCCGCCACGCCTTCCCCCCCTCGACGGCCGCCGCGAGCCGGGTTCCGTCCGGGCCGACCACCATCCGGCCGTAGCAGCCCGGCCAGTCCGGGCAGCCGAGACCGGCCCCGGTGAGCCGGACCCACGCGCCGAGCACCACGACGACGAACGCGAGCGCCGCGACCCCGAGCGCGAGCCGGCGAAACTGGCGCTCGCGCCGCTTCATCCGGTCTGCCACTTCGAGTGCCGGAGGAGGCGGGTGAGATCGTCCTTGATCGCACGCGGGCCGGCCCCCGCCGCGAAGTACGAGACCACGAAGCGCCGCGGGTCCACGAGCCAGACCCCGCCGCGCCCATTCTCCGCCCCGGCACGGTCCGGGCCGCCGGCGTCCGGGGCGCGAAGGGCGCGCCTCCAGGCGGCGGTGGCCGTCGCCGCGGGATGGTCGATGTCGGCCGGAGGCGCGGACGAGGCCGGGAGGAGGAGCAACCGTTGCACCCGCATCCGGTTCTGCCCGAGCGCCAGATGCGCCTGGCGCATCGCCCGGAGCTCCGCTTCGCAAGCGCTTCCGCATCCGTCTGCGGCCAGATGGAGGAGCGTCCATCGGCGGTCCAGAAAGTCTTCGGGAAGGACCTCTCCGCTCGCGAGGACGAGACGGTCCGGCGGGGCGGGGCGGGGCGGGTCGAGGAGCGACCCGCGGTTCACGGTCTCCGGGTCGAACCACGTTCCGACCCCCGCGTAGAAGACGAGCGCCAGCAGGGGCGGGGCCGCGAACACCGCGAGGAGCCCGAGGAGCCCGAGCCTCGACCGGGTCAGCATGGCGCCCCGGCTCCCGCTTCGGCGGCCCGGCCCCCCTCTGCCAGCGTTCGCAAGAGCCGCCGGCCGGAACCCGTCCCGAAATGAGCTTTCATGACGTCCGCGCCATGACCCGGAAATTGGAACCTGCACGAATCGACAGGCTGTCACCAAGTCGGGGTGATCGATGATCGCGGATGGCGATTCCGGGACGGGTTCCGGTCACGTCCGGGGCCGCTTCAGGTTGACCGCGACCCAGATCGCGAACAAGGCCGCCGCCAGCGCGAACCATTGAAAGGCGTACCCGCGGTGCCGGTCCGGGGTGAGCCCGGGGGCGGCCTTCCACTCCCGGACGTAACCGTGCGGAGCGTCCGGGTCCAGGGCGACGAGCCAGGCGGAGAGGGGATAGCCGAGCGAGCGCTGCATGGCGTCGATCTCCACCCGCTGCACCACCCGCGGCCACCCGGCGGCCGCGTCCGCGTAGCCGGTGTCCCCGAGGACGAACAGGTCCTCGCGGGGGAGGCGCACGGTTCCCCGCAGGCGCTGCTTGCCGCCGGGCGCGGCGACGTCGGGGAGGACGGCCCGGCTCGCCCCGGCCGGTACCCATCCCCGGTTGACGAGCACCGCCCCGTGACCCTCGGTCCGAAAGGGGGTGAGCACGTAGTAGCCCGCCCGGCCCCGGTGGGTGCGGTTGTCCTGGAGGAACTGGCGGGACGGTTCGTAGCGGCCTTCGAGGTCGACGCGCGCGAATTCGAGGGCCTCCCCGCGGAGGGCGGTCTCGTCCAGGACGACGGTCCGCCGCGCCTCGAACGCGGCCTGCCGCGCCTCCTTGCCGGCCGCCCGGTCGAGCTGCCAGAAGCCGAGGCCGCAGAGCACCCCGAACACCGCCGCGGCGGCGGCAGTCGGCAGGAGGGAGGGCGAGAACCGGTAGCCCGCCAGCTTCAAGGGCGATGACCAGGAGCCTGCGCTACGGAACCGTTCCGGAAGGCATTGGCGGGGAAGAAATCCGAAGATTGGGGGAAAAAGCAGCGCGAACGCGCTCCCGGCCCGCCGGCGCCGCACAGGGCTCCCCTCGCGACAAGGGCCGATGAGACGCGCGGCCCGGAAACGGCCGCCTCGCCCGGGCGTCCCGGCGCCGCGAGCCGCCGGATGCGGGCTACACTGCCCGTCGGTGAATCGGCTCGGCAGCAAGGTCCCATGAACTTCGCAACGATCGTCATCGTGCTGATATTCATCGGCATCCTGGGGAGCTTGGGCTCCGCCCTGATCCACCTCGTCCGAGGCCGGGGAAGCTCGGAGCGGACCGCGAAGGCCCTGACCGTCCGGATCGGCTTGTCCGCGGGGCTGTTCGTGCTCCTCTTCGTGCTCTGGTGGGCGGGCCTCATCCGTCCGCACGGGATCTGAGCGCGCCCGCCGCCCCTGTCGCGGCTCCCCCGGCGCCCTCAGAGCCAGTAGACGAAGATGAACAGCCCCAGCCACACCACGTCGACGAAGTGCCAGTACCAGGCCGCGGCCTCGAACGCGAAGTGGTGCTTCGGATCGAAGTGCCCCTTCATCGCCCGCAGCATGACCACGGCGAGCATGATCGCGCCGATGGTGACGTGGGCCCCGTGGAACCCGGTGAGCATGAAGAAGGTCGATCCGTAGATCCCGGTCGTCAGCTTGAGGTTGAGGTGGGCGTAGGCTTCGTAGTACTCGTAGGCCTGCAGGCCGACGAACAGGAAGCCGAGCACGACCGTCAGCAGCAGCCCCCCGACGAACTGCCCGCGGCTTCCCTTGACGATCCCCCAGTGCGCCCAGGTCACCGTGCCTCCACTCGTGAGGAGGATGATCGTGTTCAGGGCGGGGATCCCCCACGCCGCCATCGTCTGGAACGGACCCCCGACCGCCTCCGGGCCGTTGGTCGGCCACACCGAGTCGAACGCCGGCCAGAGGAACAGGTTGGTCGCGACCCCGGTTCCCTCGCCCCCCAGCCAGGGCACGGAGTAGACGCGCGCGTAGAAGAGCGCCCCGAAGAAGGCGGCGAAGAAGCACACCTCGGAGAAGATGAACCACCCCATCCCCCACCGGAACGAGCGGTCGACCTGGTCGTTGTAGATGCGGGCCTCGCTCTCCCGGACCACCTGGCCGAACCAGAGGAACATCATGGCCACGAGGATCACGGCCCCGAGGACCATCACCAGCGACGCGAGGCTCGCGCCGTTGAGCAGCGCCGCGAAGCCGCCGACGAGGGCGGTGAGGCCGATGGAGCCCAGGATGGGCCACCGCGTGCCGTGGGGAAGGTAGTACTGGGCTTCAGCCATTGGTCCGGGTTCCGTCGCTGGGGGCGTCGTCCCGGGCCGCCGCGGGCTCCGCCTCGAAGAAGGTATAGGCGAGGGTCAGGGCGCCGATCCGGCGCGGGATGCCCTCGTCCACCACGAAGCGCACCGGCATGGCGCGGGTCTCTCCGGGCTCGAGGCGCTGCCGGGTGAAGCAGAAGCACTCGATCTTGTCGAAGTGCGCCGCCGCGCCGGCCGGGGTGACGCTCGGAACCGCCTGGCCGACCACTGCCCGGCGCGAGAGGTTCGAGGCGGTGAAGCTCGCCTCGTAGACCTGTCCGGGATGGACTTCGAGCGGCTTCCCCGGGCCGTCGAACGCCCAGCGCAGCCCGCTGTTGACGGTGGCGACGAACTGGACCTCGACGACCCGCGTCGAATCCACCGCCCCGCTCGTGGCCGCCGCCTCGGAGATGACCCCGGTGCGGCCGCCGATGCCGGTGAGGTCGCACACGATCTCGTAGAGGGGAACGAGGGCGTAGCCGAAGCCGAACATGGCGGCGGTCACCGCGAGCAGCCGGAGCGCCAGCCGGCGGTTCGCGCGCGCGGACGGGCGGGCCGCCGGCACGCGCGGCGGCGCGGCGCTCACCACCGGAGCCACCCCGTCACGAACATGAGCGCGTAGAACCCCACCGCTACGACCCCAATCACCAGCGCGAGCCGGACGTTGGACCTGCGCCGCCTGCGTTCCGCCTCACCGCGCGCGCCGTCGCCCAAGGAAGGGGCGCCCCGGTCCTACCGGACCGCCGGCGGGGTCTCGAACGTGTGGTACGGCGCGGGCGACGGAACCGTCCACTCGAGCCCGTCCGGGCCGTCCCAGACCTCCGAGGTCGCCTGCTTCCCGCCCCGGCAGCACTTCAGCACGATCCACGCGAACAGGAGCTGGGTGAGCCCGAACCCGAACCCGCCGATGCTCGACACCATGTTCCAGTCGGCGAACTGCACCGCGTAGTCCGGGATCCGGCGCGGCATCCCCGCCAGCCCCAGGAAGTGCTGGGGGAAGAACAGGACGTTGACGAAGATGGTGGACAGCCAGAAGTGCCACTTGCCGAGGCGCTCGTCGTACATGTTGCCGGTCCACTTCGGCAGCCAGTAGAAGACCCCGGCGAAGATCCCGAACAGCGCGCCGGTGACCAGCACGTAGTGGAAGTGGGCGACCACGAAGTAGGTGTCGTGGTACTGGAAGTCGGAGGGGACGATCGCGAGCATCAGGCCCGAGAACCCGCCGATCGTGAACAGGATGACGAACGCGATCGCGTACAGCATGGGGGTCTCGAACGTCATCGACCCCCGCCACATCGTCGCCACCCAGTTGAAGACCTTCACCCCGGTCGGGACCGCGATCAGCATCGTGGTGTACATGAAGAAGAGCTCGCCGGCGAGCGGCATCCCCACCGTGAACATGTGGTGCGCCCACACGATGAACGACAGGAACGCGATCGAGGCGGTGGCGTACACCATGGACTCGTAGCCGAAGAGGGGCTTGCGCGAGAAGGTCGGGAGGATCTGGGACACGATCCCGAACGACGGCAGGATCATGATGTAGACCTCGGGATGCCCGAAGAACCAGAAGATGTGCTGGAACAGCACCGGGTCGCCCCCGCCGGCGGCGGAGAAGAAGGTGGTCCCGAAGAACTTGTCGGTGAGCAGCATGGTCACCGCCCCGGCGAAGACCGGCATGGCCGCCACGAGCAGGAACGCGGTGATGAGCCAGGTCCAGACGAAGAGCGGCATCTTGAGCAGGGTCATGCCCGGGGCGCGCATGTTCAGGATGGTCACGATGATGTTGATCGATCCCATCACCGAGGAGATGCCCATCAGGTGGATGGCGAATATCGCGAAGGGAAGGTTCGCGCCGCCCTGGAGGACGAGCGGGGGGTAGAGGGTCCAGCCCGCAGCGGGGGCCCCGCCCTCCATGAAGAAGGTGGCGATGAGGAGGGCGAACGCGAACGGAAGGAGCCAGAAGCTCCAGTTGTTCATGCGCGGAAGGGCCATGTCCGGCGCCCCGATCATCATCGGGATCATCCAGTTCGCGAAGCCCACGGTGGCCGGCATGATCGCGCCGAAGACCATGATCAGCGCGTGCATGGTCGTGAGCTGGTTGAAGAAGTCCGGGTCCACGAACTGGAGGCCGGGCGACCACAGCTCGGCGCGGATGGCGAGCGCGAGGGCGCCCCCGAGCAGCAGCATGAGGAACGAGAAGACGAGGTAGAGGGTCCCGATGTCCTTGTGGTTGGTGGTGTACACCCACCGCAGGACCCCGGGTTCGGGGCCGTGGTGGTGATGGTCGTCGTGGTGCGCGTCGTGGGCGGCTGCCGCGCTCATTTCCACAATCCTCCTGCCGTTCGTTCGCGGCTCGGGCTCGGGGAGCCGGGGCTCCTCCTCAGCGGGCCGCCCGGATGGCGGCCGGCTGGACGACGTCGCCGACGGCGTTGCCCAGCGCATTGCGCTGGAAGGTGATGACCGCGGCGAGGTCCGAGTCGTCGAGCTGCTCCGCGAACGCGGCCATCGTGGTGCCCGGCTTGCCGTTCATGACCCGGTCGAGGTGCGCGTCGAGGGGGCCGGTCGCGATCGGGCTGCCGGTGATCGCGGGGAAGGTCGGCGGGGTCCCCTGGCCGTCCTGCTGGTGGCAGGCCGCGCACGCGGTGAGATAGACCTCCTTCCCGCGCGCCATCAGCTCCTCCATCGACCAGTCGAGAAGCGCCGCCTGGGCCGCCTTGTCCTGCGCGGCGTGCTGCTTTCCGACCCAGGCCGCGTACTCCTCGCCGGGGACCGCCCGCACGACGATGGGCATGTACCCGTGGTCCTTGCCGCACAGCTCCGCGCACTGGCCGCGGTACACGCCGGGCTCGTCGATACGGGTCCACAGCTCGTTGATGAAGCCCGGGATCGCGTCCTTCTTCATGCCGAGCGCGGGCACCCACCACGCGTGGATGACGTCGTCCGCGGTGAGCAGGATCCGGACCTTCTGCCCCACGGGAAGGACGACCTCGTTGTCGACTTCGAGCAGGTAATGATCTCGCGAGAACGGATCATCGTAGATCGCCTCGCGGCTCTCGGGGGCGAGCGAGCTGAAGAAGTCGACCTCGTCCTCGAGGTACTCGTAGCGCCATTTCCACTGGTGGCCGGTCACCTTGAGGGTCATGTCGGCTTCCGACGTGTCCTCCATCACGATGAGCGCCCGGGTGGCGGGGATCGCCATCAGGACGAGGATGAGCACCGGGATGACCGTCCAGACGACCTCGGCGAGGGTGTTGTGGTGGAAGTGCGCGGCAGCGTGGCCGGCGGCCCGCCGGTGGCGGATCATGGAGTAGAACATCGCGCCGAAGACGACGACCCCGATGCCGACGCACCACCACAGCATGAGCATGTGCTGGTCGTAGGCCTCGCGGCTGATCAGGGTCACGCCGCGCGGCATGTTGAGCTCCCACGCGGCGTGGGCCGCGCCGAGCGGCAGCAGCGCCGCAAGGCCCGCCGCGGCCCGCGAAACCCCGTGAACCCAGGAATGTCTGTCGAGCGCCATCGGCTCTCCGTTCACCTCACTCGCTGACGCGCCGCCCGGTGCGTCCGCCGCCGCCTGCGACGCCGGGGGCTGACCTCGGTCCGGACCGCTTCGCGCCTCGCGCCCATCGAATCCCCGCTCACCGGCCGTGGCCGGCGGCAGTCGCCGGAGCGGCGGCGATGGCCGGCGCGGGCCGCACGAGCGTCCGGCGCAGAAGCTCGGCCGCCTGGCGCCGTTCGTCTTCCGCCAGAAAGTCGCCCAGCGCGACCTCCTCCCCGTGCATCGCGAGCACCAGCCGGGACGGATGCCCGCGCACCCGGGGGCGGTGCAGGCGCACCCGCACCCATCCGCGGGGAAAGTCCCATCTCGCGGCCCGCGACGGACCCGAACCAGAGCCCTTCTCCACCGCCACCCGGCCGCCCCGCACGGAGACGACCTCCATTCGATGGCCCCGCCGCTGCACCAGGTAGAACGCGGCGGCGAGCGCCAGCCATTCCGCTCCCGCGAGGGGCGCCACCGGCCAGAAGCCGGCCATCGCGAACCCGGACGCGAGGCCCGCGAGCACGAGCGCCACGACCACCAGGAAGACCTTCGCCTGACGCCATGAGAGAGACAGGTTCGGGCGCAGAACCAGGGTGTGGTCGGGCCCCTCGCCGCTCATCGATACCATGTCCGCGCCCCGCTCCCCCGTACGCGGCCGAATCCAGTCCGTTCGGAGCGGCGGCATGGTACTAAAGCCCCTGACGGGCCGCAATACGAAGGCGGGGCAAGGCAGGTGCGCGGTGGGGTTTTCGCCAGGCATACCTCTCTCGCAGGGCTCCTGGGAACGCGGGCGTCCCGCCCGCAGCGGACCTGAAGGTCCGGGGGAGAAGCACCCGTGAACGAAAGTGCGGGCAGGACACCCGCGTTCCCAGGACGCGCCGTTGCTCGGGAGAGGGCGGCTCCTCAGTCGGGATGTGTGAAGGCGACGAGCGGGGCCGCGGCTCGGCCTTCCGGCTTCCAGCCGTGGCCGTGGACCAGCTCGACGGTCGCATGAACCCGGCCCGACGGCAGCTCCCGCCGATAGGCATCCACCAAGGCGGCGAGCTTCCGGGGCGTGGTCAGCCCGGGAGGCCGGCCCGGAAGGGGGTTGCCGGTCCCGAGGCCCCGGAGGTCGCGAAGGAGGGACGGCATGTCCGGCCAAGTGACGGTGATGCGCTCCGCGTCCATCACCACGTCGCCGAATCCCGCCTTGAGCATCGCATCTCCGATATCGTGCATATCCATAAAATCAATGATATGGGGTCGATCATCCACCGCTGACCAGCTTCTTCGAAGCTCCGTCAGGGCGCCGGGGCCGAGGGAGACGAACGCGATGAGCCCGCCCGGGCAAAGCACCCGCCAGGCCTCGCGGAAGACTGGTCCGAGGTCGGGGAACCAGATGAGGCCGAGATTGGAGGTCACGAGGTCGGTGGAGCCGGTGGCGAGGGGCAGGGCCATCGGACTCGCCGCAACCTCGAGGGCCCGGCCATCGGATCCCGCACCCGCGGCGACCGGGCCGTACCCACATGACACGACCACCGCGTCGGGAAACCGTTCCGTCAGCCGGTTCCGCATCCCGCACTGCATCGCGAGGTCGATCACCCATCGGGGTTCGAAGCGCACCGGGTCCAGGTGATCGAGCAACCTTGCCCCGGTCTCATCGCACAGGGCTTCAGCCGCACCGGGGGCGGCCCGGCGCGCCCGGACGATACGAGACCGGGCCAGCGCGGCGCGGATGCGGGCCTGGGGCAGGGTGGGCGGGGGTTCGCTCACGGAACGTCCTCGGTAGTCCGCCGGGCGCCGCGCTCAACACCGGTTGGCAGAAGTACTAGAATGCCGCCTTCCGGGGCGGCGCGGCGGTCGCCGGATGGCGGCGGCAGGTGCGGGGTCCGGTCCACTCGGACCCAGGTTCGGGAGCGGGCAAGGCGGCCGTTGGGTCCCCACCCGTCCCTGGGGGCGGGCAAAGTGTCGGTGTGGCAGGGAGCGCGAATCCGGGGCTTGGCTCGAGACGTGCCGGACTGGCTCTTCCCGAGGACGTGCAGCCTCTGCGGCGAGGTCGGGGTCCCCCACAATCCTTGCGCCGACTGCGAACGCTCCCTGGACGCGCTGGCGCATCGCGCGGCCTGCCCGCGCTGCGCGGCCCCGCTCCCCGTGGACCCCGCAGCCCCGCCGGCGCCCGCCGGCCCGGACCCCGCCCCCACGCCGTGCCCCACATGTCTCGAGCAACCCCCTCCTTTCGATCGGGTGGTCGCGCCGTGGAGCTTCGCACCGCCACTCAGCAGCCTCATCCATCGCATGAAGTATCACCGGGAGCTCGCCGCGGCGGCCGCGCTCGGGCGGCTCCTCGCGCGGGAGGCCGCGCTCCGCCCCGGCTTTGCGATACCCGGCGCGGTGATCGGGATGCCCATCTCCCGGCGACGGCTCCTCCACCGCGGATTCAACCACGCGGAGGAGCTGGCCGCCATCGTCCGTCGGGCGCTGGGCCTCCCGCGACGGCGAGGGCTCCGCATCGACCGGCGCCACACCCCGCCCCAGGCGAGGGCGCGAAGCGCGGCCGAGCGCCAAGAGAACGTCGCGGGGGCGTTCCGCGTTCGCCGCTGGCCGGTCGAGCTTCGACAGGTGGCGATCGTGGACGACGTCCTGACGACCGGGGCCACCGCGTCGGCCCTTGCGGAGGCGCTCCGGCGCCGGGGGGTCGAGCGGGTCGAGGTCTGGTGCTGCGCCCGAACGCCGCTCGACTGATCCCGGCTGACCCGATCCGCGACCTTCACGGTGTGGAGCGCGCCCCGCGCTCGCCACCGTCCGCCTCCGCCAGCCGGGGCCTCGTTCCTGCCCCGTGCGCTTCGGAGGTGGGCCCCCTCCGCCGCCCCGAGAGCCATGTCCTTCCCGTCAAGGACACCGAGACCGCTTCAGGGCCGGAGCCCCCGCCGGCGGTTTCCCCCGGGCGCCCGAAGAACGCATGTTCCCGCCTCACCTCGCGCCGACGAGGCGGTCGCCAGGACCGCCCGGCCGACCTCGGGATGAAATCCATGAGGTCCCCGCCGGCAGCCCGACGGGCCGCCGCCCCGAAGGCCGGCGGAAGCGGAGGGCCGTCCACTTTCTGCTATCTTGCCCCTCCTCCGGCGCCGGCCGCGCGAGCGCCGGCGGCGGCCCGCACACAACCGACCGGAAGGGGGGAGACATGACCAATCGACTCGAAGGCAAGGTCGCTTTCATCACCGGCGCCGGGACCGGCATCGGCCGCAGCGCGGCGGAGCTGTTCGCGGGCGAGGGCGCGCGGGTGGTCGTGGCCGAGATCGACCCGGCCGCCGGCGCGGAAACGGAGCAGCGGATCCGGGACGCGGGCGGAGAAGCCCTCTCGGTCGAGACCGACGTCACCGAGTCCGGGAGCGTCAGCGCCTCGATCGAGAAGGCGGTGGAGCGATTCGGCCGGCTCGACGTGCTGTACAACAACGCGGGCGGTTCGACCCAAATCGACGGCCCGGTCACCGAGGCGCCCGAAGAAGAGTTCTGGCGCGCCATCCGCCTCGATCTCTTCGGCACTTTCCTCGTCTGCAAGTTCGGGATCCCGAAGCTCATCGAAGCCGGAGGCGGCTCGGTCATCAACACGTCGTCGAACGTCGCCCTCATGGCGGTGCAGGGGCGCGACTGCTACACGGCGGCTAAGGGCGGGGTGGCAAGCATGACCCGCTCGATGGCGGCGGAGTATGCGAAGTACGGGATCCGGGTGAACGCGATCGCCCCCGGAGGAACCCGCACCCCGCGCGCCGCCAAGCTGGCCGAGGCGAACGAGCACGTGGACCGGCTCGTCCGGGAAGGCCAGCTCTTCGGATGGTGCGAGCCCCGGGACATCGCGCTGATGGCGCTGTACCTCGCATCGGGCGAGTCGAGGGTTACCACCGGGCAGATCCTGTCCGTGGACAGCGGAGCCACCGTCTGACGACAGCGGCCGCGGGGGAGGTCGGCCCAGGGGAAGGACCTCCGGCCGCCGGGTGCGGGGGTCGAGCGCTGTCCCCCGGTTCTCGCCGGCCTTCGTCGCGAGAGCGCCTCACCCCACCCCCGCGATCAGGGCAAATCTCTTCCCACCTCGAAGCTCGAATGACTACCTGATTGTGCACAGAGCTCAGGTGGCGGCTGGCGGTCGGCGGAAACCCGAACGGAGACCGGGCCGGGCGTCAGGCGTCGATATTGGCGACCAGCAGCGCGTTCGATTCGATGAAATCCCGCCGCGGCTCGACCTGATCTCCCATCAGGGTCGAGAACAGATCGTCCGCGGCCACCGCGTCCTCGATCTGCACCCGAACCAGACGCCGCCGTGCAGGATCCATGGTCGTCTCCCAGAGCTGATCGGGATTCATCTCCCCGAGGCCCTTGTAGCGCTGGATGCTGAGCCCGCGCCGCGCCTCGGAAGTCAGCCAGTCGAACGCGGACTTCATGTCGGGCACCGGCTTCCGGCGCTCACCGCGTTCGACCCACGCATCCTCCCCGAGCGGGGCCAGCAGGTCGCGCGACCCACGGATGAGGGCCCGGTAGTCGGATGAACGGAAGAATTCCCCCGAAAGCTCCCGCTCCACCTCCACCCCGTGCTGCCGGGCGTAGACGATGGCGGTAAAGCTGTCCCCGCCGTTGCGCTCCAGCTCCACCCGATAAGGGATCTCCGCCCCGTACAGCGCCTCCTCGAGCCCGGAGAACCACCGCCGGAGGGCGTCGGCATCACCCATGTCCTCGCTCGAGAGCTGGGGCACGCGCCCGAGTGCGTCCACGACGTCGGGAAACAGGATCCTCGCCACCCGGTTCCGGATCTCGGATACCGCGAGATACTCCTCGGCCAGCACCTCGAGCCGATCGACGCCAAGGTATTCCGTGGTCGGGCCGTCGGCTCGACCATCGCCGTTCGCAGCCGATACGTGATCCGGATCGGACCCGGGATGGACACCGGCATCGGCCATGCCGAGCTCCAGGAGGTAGCGGTCGAGCTCCGCATCATCCTTCACATAACGCTCGTGCCGGCCCGACTTGGCCTTGTAGAGGGGGGGCTGTGCAATAAATACATGTCCATTTTCAATAAGTTGTGGCATTTGCCGGTACATGAAGGTGAGCAGCAGGGTACGGATGTGGGAACCGTCGACATCCGCATCGGTCATCAGGATCAGGCGATGATAGCGGAGCTTGTCGAGATCGAACTCATCGCGCCCGATCCCGCACCCCAAGGCGGTGATCAGGGTCCCGACCTCGACCGAGTTCAGCATCCTGTCGAAGCGCGCCTTCTCCACGTTGAGGATCTTTCCCTTGAGGGGAAGGATCGCCTGGTTGCGCCGGTCCCGTCCCTGCTTGGCCGAGCCCCCCGCCGAATCCCCCTCGACGAGGAACAGCTCGGAGTTGGCAGGGTCCTTCTCCTGGCAGTCGGCCAGCTTGCCGGGAAGCCCGGCCACATCCAGGGCGGTCTTCCGGCGGGTCATCTCGCGGGCCTTGCGGGCCGCCTCGCGCGCACGGGCCGCCTCCACGATCTTGTCGGTGAGCAGTCTCGCCTCCTGCGGCCGCTCGAGGAGAAATTCGGACAGCTTCCCGGCTACGCTCGATTCGACGATGGACTTCACCTCGGAAGAAACGAGCTTGTCCTTCGTCTGGGAAGAGAACTTCGGGTCCGGAACCTTGACGGAGAGCACCGCCGCCAGACCTTCCCGCATGTCGTCGCCGGTCAGGGTCACCTTGGCCTTTTCGGTGATCCCGCTGCCGTCCATGTACTGGTTGAAGGTGCGTGTGATGGCGGCGCGCAAGCCCGCCAGATGGGTCCCGCCGTCACGCTGCGGGATGTTGTTCGTGAAGCAAAGAACGTTCTCCTGGTAGGAGTCGTTCCACTGGAGGGCCGCCTCGACCCCGTGTCCGTCTCGGTCGACGTCGAGATAGCAGACCGTTGGGTTGAGTCGGGTCTTGTGGCGGTTCAGGTACTCGACGAAGGCGCGTATCCCGCCATCGTACTCGTAGACGTCGCGCTTGCCCGTTCTCTCGTCCTCGAGCGTGATCCGGACTCCCGAGTTGAGAAAGGCGAGCTCCCGGAGCCTTCGGCCAAGGAGGTCGTGGTGGAATTCGATGTTACGGAACGTATCTGGACTCGGGGAGAACCACAGCTCGGTGCCGGTGCGATCCGTCTCCCCGACCACCCGCAGCTCGTGCACGGGCTCGCCGTGCCGATACTCCTGTACGTGGTCCTTTCCGTCGCGCCAGATCCGGAGACGAAGGGCCGAAGAAAGCGCATTGACGACGGAGACCCCGACCCCGTGCAGGCCGCCCGACACCTTGTAGGCGTTCTCGTCGAACTTTCCCCCGGCGTGGAGCACGGTCATGATGACTTCGGCCGCCGATCGCCCTTCTTCCTCATGGAGATCGACCGGTATTCCCCGTCCATTGTCGGAAATCGTCACCGACTCCCCTTCGTGGACCGTGACCTTGATCTCCGTGCAGTGGCCAGCGAGCGCTTCGTCAATGGAGTTGTCGACCGCCTCGAAGACCATATGGTGCAGGCCGGTGCCATCATCGGTATCCCCGATGAACATTCCCGGCCGTTTTCGCACGGCCTCCAACCCCTTGAGAACTTTTATATTTTCGGCGCTGTAGACCGCAGGCTCCGTACCATCCGCCACTTGGGGAAAACTCCATGAAGGGGAGGTGGGATTATATCACCGTCCCGATGGGAGTCCCGGCTTGGACCTTCCCCTGTTCCACGTGAAACACGCGCGCACTCGCCGTTGGGCGGATAAGCGAAACCAACGCATCCAGGACCGACGAGATGAATACCTGAAGACCCAGCGCATCGATCCGCGAGAGGAATCGCTGCATACTGACGATATCGAGCTCCGTGCTGAGGTCGTCGACCAACAACACTGGTCTCACGTTCTCGCACCGCATCACGTAGCCAACCTGTCCGACCTCGAACGCCATGACCAACAGGCGTCCCTGACCCCGCGACAGGCTCTCGCGCGCCATTCCACGCACACCGCGCCACACGATGTCGGCTCGGTGGGGCCCAACGGTCGTGAAACCCGCCTGAAGATCTCGGGGGCGCTGTTCGGACAGGACTTCTTGCAAGCTGCGGCTCCGGTCCCAACCCGGCCAGTACTCCCAAGTCACCTCCTCATTCAGTACGTTGACGAGCGCCTCTCGGGTGACCTCCACCATGAGCGCGGACTCCATGTGGCGCTCACGCATCGTATGGAGACGAGTCCCGTGCCGAGAGAGCTGCTCGTCCCACACGTCCAGCGCCCGCCCCACGTTGGCGCCACCCGCAACGGGTACACGGAGCGCCGCGTTTCGCTGCTTCAGCACGTGCCCGTATTGTTGCAGCACTTCCAGATAGCGCGGTTCCACGTGAAACAGCGTCCAATCGAGAAGCCGGCGCCGGTGCTCGCTGCCTTCAAGGAGAGCCTTGAGCCCTTCCGGAGCAATGACCATGACGGGCAGGCGTCGAGCCAGCGACGATACTGACCGCACCTCCTCCCCATCGACGCGAAAGCGGTGACCGTTGACGCTCTTTTCGATGCCGATCGTGTAACTCTGCCCGACCTCACCACCGTGGACTTGACCGAATACGGTCAGGGCCTCGGCTTCGTGCCGGATGACCGCCCGGGTCCTCCGTGTGCGAAAGGAGCGCCCGAGGCTGAGAATGTGGATCGACTCGAGAAAGCTGGTCTTGCCGCTGCCGTTCGGTCCGACCAGCAGGTTAACGCCCGAGGCAGGTTCGACCGCCACCTCCGACAACGAGCGAACGTCCCTTATGCGAAGGCTGACAATACGCATGTCGTGGCTTCCGCCTGCGAGCCGCCACGGCCGAACCCGAGCGCCTCCCCGCCATCGTTGAAGCGGATACGTCTCCACACGCGCATCCCTGGAATCGTCCCGGTATCGACGACCCTCCCAACGGGAGCCGAGGCGGCTAGGCCTACAAGCGCATCGGCATCACGACGTAACGACAGGTCCCGTCATCCTCCTTGGGGGTCAGGAGACAGCTACTGCCCGGGTCGCTCAGGTGGAACGACACCGTATCCGACGGCAATACCCCGAGTGCATCGACCAGATAGGTCACGTTGAACCCGATCTCGACCCCATCGCCGGTGTACCGGATATCCACTTCATCCTCGGCTTCTTCGTGGTCCGGATTATTGGCAGTGACCTGAAGGGTGCTCTCCGAAAAGGAAAGCCTCACGGTGCGATATTTCTCATTGGAGAGAATCGAAGCCCGCTGGAGCGACCGCCGGACCGTCTCCCGGTCCACCTCCGCCTCCTTGTCGCACTGTTCGGAACGTGGGATGACCCGGTTGTAGTCCGGGAACCGCCCCTCGATCAGCCGGCTGGTAAAGGTGACGTCCCCAAGCGTTGCCCGAAGGCTCGCCTTGCCGACCACGATGTCCACCGATTCATCCGAACCCGGGATCAGCCGCAACAGCTCCTGCACCCCTTTCCTGGGAAGGATGCACTGGTGCACCTCCTCATCGGACGAAGCCTTCTGGAGCCCGGCCTCCGCCTGCGCTAGCCGATGGCCATCCGTCGACACGGCGCGAAGCCGCGGACCTCGGAATTCGAGCAGCAGGCCGTTCAGGTAGTAGCGCACGTCCTGGTTGGCCATCGCAAAGTGCGTCCGCTCGATCAGCTCCTTGAGGTCACGCTGCGCGACCGATACCTCCACTTGACCCTCGATCTCTTCCGTCTTCGGAAAGTCGGCCGCGGGAAGCGTGTTGAGGGTGAACCGGCTCCGTCCTGCCCGCAGCATCGCGCGATTCTCACCGGTGGAGAATTCAAGGGTTGCGTCCTCGGGCAGGGTTCGACAGATATCTACCAGCTTTCGGGCCGGAACCGTGACCTCCCCTGCTTCTCCGCCGGGCACTGCAAGCCTCGCAACCAATTCGATCTCCATGTCGGTGGCGGACAGTGAGATCGTATCCCCGTCGAGCACCATCATGATGTTTCCGAGGATGGGCAGTCTTTCCCTGCGCTCGACCACCCCCTGCACGACGAGCAGGCCGTTGAGCAGGGTCGTGCGATCCAATTGGAATTTCATTTTAATCCTTCGTGTTATTGTGTTTACGGCTGTTCCGGACTGTGGACAGTATGTATATTGTTTATCATATCAAGCAGATATGAACACGCGGACGCCACCAATCGGGATGGTGGAAGACCCTGATTGGCTGTGGATAAACACTTGAGCTTTTCAGGGGCGCCGGTTGTCCACAGCTTGCCCATGTCATGTTCTCAGGCGCCGCAGAAGATTTCGGTAGTCCGTTTCGATCTGGCTCTCGGTCTTTCGCAGCTTCTCGACCCGCCGGCAAGCATGGAGTACGGTGGTGTGGTCCCGATTCCCGAATGCGGCGCCGATCTCGGGAAAGCTGCGGTTGGTCAGGTCGCGCGCGAGCGCCATCGCAATCTGCCGGGGCCTCACGATCGACCGTAAGCGCCGTTTCGAGGTGAGTTCGGAGACGCGCAGCCCGAAGTAGTCTGCGACGGCCTTCTGGATACTCTCGACCCTGACGAGGCGATCCTGGATGGAGAAGATGTCCTGAAGAGCCTCGCGACAGTACTCGATGGTAATCGGCTGGCGATGGAAGCTGGAGCTCATGATGACCCGTCGCAGGGCGCCTTCGAGGTCGCGGACATTCGACTTGAGCCCATCCGCGAGAAACAACGCGACCTCTTCGGTCAGGGCAACGCCGGCCGTCGTCGCCTTGAAGGTGAGGATCGCGGCGCGTGTCTCCAGGTCCGGCGGCTCGATCGCGTACGAGATTCCGGATTCGAACCTCGAAGTGAGCCTCTCCGGAAGACCGTCTATCTCCCTCGGATATCGATCGCAGGTCAGGATGATCTGGTGGCCGCCATGCAGGAGGGCGTCGAACGCGTGGAAGAACTCCTCCTGCGACTTGTCCTTCCCCGCGAAGAATTGAATGTCGTCCACCAGCAGGGCGTCGAACGAGCGGTAGTACTGGTTGAACTCTTCCATCCGGTTGTGGCGGATGGCGCTCACCATGTTGCGGACGAAGTCCATCGCCGGCAGGTAGGCGACGCGCGCGTCGGGGCGCTCCCCGATGACGTTCCCTACCGCGTGGACGAGATGGGTCTTGCCAAGGCCGACCCCCCCATAGATGAGGAGCGGGTTGTACGACCCGCCGGGGTTCTCCGCCACCTGACGCGCGGCGGCGGAGGCAAGCTGGTTGGATTTTCCCTCGACGAAGTTCGAGAACCGGAACTCCGGTTTCAGACCTTCGACCAGCCGGCGGTGGTCCGTGCCGTTCGCTCGACCGGCGGCCGGGACGCCCGCTTCGGTCTCCGGGGGCGCGGTCGAACCGACCGCCACGGTCACCGAGTCCGCGAGGTCGCTGCCCATCCTCTCGAGGGTGTCGCGAATCGGTTCGCGGTAGTGTTCGTCGACCCAGTCCCGGACGTACTCGTTCGGGGCGAGCAGGCGCAGGCCGTCGGGTGTCGTCTGGCCCTGTAGTGGACGCAGCCAAGTATCGAACTGCTTCTGGGGAAGCGCCGCTTCGAGGTGTTCAAGACATTGATTCCAAACGTGTTCTGCCAACTTTCGCACTTCCCGTGAAGGTGTCGGGAGTCCGTTCCAGGGGCGCGGGGGTCGAGAGCCGATCCCTCCCACCGACCCCCGGGCCGGCCACGCACTTCTCGGGGTATTTATACACGGTCGTTCGTCCCGCCGCCAATAGCTCCGGGGCCGGCCATGCCCGGTGTGCGGGGCGCGGCTGGAGGCATGGGGGTGCGCCCCCGATCCCCCTCCGGCCCCCTTGGATCCACCTGCAGCCCCCGACCCGCGTCACGTGCATGCGCCCCAGACAGGAGGCCCGGGGCTGTTCGTAAGCTGTTGATATAGAGAGATTAGAGAGGAAGGCGAAATATTTTTACCCCAAGGCGGCGCTTACACGGGATCCTTGGGAACGCGGGCGTCCCGCCCGCCCGGGGGCGGAGCCCCCGGAAATGAGAATGCGGGCGGGACGCCCGCGTTCCCAGGACGCCCTGCGACGAGGTATGCCTGGCGAAAAACCCCGCGACGCACGCGCCCCGGACAGGACCAGCGGCGGTTGACACCGTGGGGGGCAGGATCGAACATGCCGGGGCCAGAGATTCCCGGAGCTTCCGGACATGACTCCAGAACAGGTCCTGAACACCCCGCCCCGCGTCCTCACCCAGGAGCAGCGGGAGTTCTACTTCGACAACGGCTACCTCCTCGTCGAGAGCGTCATCCCGCCTGAGGTGGTGGAGGAGATGCGGGCGGTCACCGCCGAGTGGGTGGAGAAGAGCCGCGCGGTCTCGAAGTCCGACGCGGTGTTCGACCTCGAGCCCGGACATTCCCCGGACCATCCGAGGCTCCGGCGCCTGTCCAGCCCGGTGGAGCACGACGAGCGGTACTGGCGGTACGCCTCCCGGTCCATCGTCCCCGACGTCGTCGCGGACCTGGTCGGGCCGGACGTCAAGTTCCACCACTCGAAGCTCAACTTCAAGTGGGCTGAAGGGGGAGAGGAGGTCAAGTGGCACCAGGACATCCAGTACTGGCCGCACACCAACTACAGCCCGCTCACGATCGGCGCGTATCTCCATGACGTGGGGCCGGAACAGGGGCCGCTCGGGGTGATCCCCGGCAGCCACAAGGGGGAGCTCTTCGACGAGTACAACGACAAGGGCCAGTGGGTCGGATGCCTCTCGGGCCGCGACCTTCGGCAAGTGCCCCTTGACACCGCCGACTATCTCATGGGCCCCTCCGGCTCGGTGACGATCCACAACTGCCGGACCATCCACGGGTCCCGTCCGAACCTCTCCGACCTCGGGCGCCCCCTCCTTCTGAACGTCTACTCCGCGGCGGACGCCTTCACCTACACCGCCAACCCGCTGCCGAGCCGGTACGAGGGAGCCATCGTCCGCGGCCGTCCGGCCCGGTACGCGGTCCACGATCCGCGGCCGTGCCAGGTCCCGCCGGACTGGTCCGGCGGCTACACGTCGCTGTTCGCCCTCCAGCAGGAGGAGGAGTGGGACGACGGCCAGCTCGAGGCGGTCGCGGCGCAGACCCGGGACATCCGCGGGGTCGATCACCCTGCCGCGTCCTGAGCCGGCGTATCTCACCCCGGCCTTCCGGCCGGCGGACGCCCGCGTCCCGGCGGCAGGGGGCCGCACTCCGTTCCCGGGCGCTTCAGCCGCGCTCCGGCCCGCTCATCCGCAGCGCCGGCAGCGGACCTTCTTGAAGATCTCGTCCCAGTCGCCGTCCGTCGCCGCGTAGTCGAGCAGGCAGCGGAGCGCCTTGGACGGGTCCGGGAGACCGTACCGCTCCGCGATCAGCGCCAGCATCTCGTGGGCATCGGGGTGGATCTCGAAGGGGACCCTGACTTTCACTCCGGCCATGACGGGGCGCTCCTCTGACGTCGAACGAAGGGAAGGCGGCCGACCGGGCCGCCCCTCGGTCGAACTCCTACGAGCCGTCTAGCGTTGGCATCGAGGGCACCATACGGTCGAGCGCTGGCCGACGACGCATCCGCGGAGCGTCGTCCCGCACCGAACGCACGGCTCCCCCGCCCGGTCATAGGCCATCAGGCGGGCCTGATAGCGGCCGGGCTCGCCGTCGGTGCGGACATAGTCCCGGAACGAAGTGCCACCGGCTCCGATCGAGCGGGCCAGGATCGCGCGGATGGTGCCGGCGAGCCGCCCATAGCGGGCCCGGGAGATCCGCCCCGCCGGCCGTTGCGGGTGGATCGCGGCCTCGAACAGCGCTTCGTTGGCGTAGATGTTGCCCATGCCGGCGACGATTCGGCTGTCCATCACGAAGGACTTGACCGCCGCCTGCCGCCCCCTCGACCGCTCGTACAGCCACTCCCCGTGGAAGGCGCCGGAGAACGGCTCGGGACCCAGCCGGGCGAGAAGCGGATGCCCGGCGGGCGGGCCGTCCGACCAGAGCATCGCGCCGAAGCGCCGAGGGTCGCGGTAGCGCAGGCACTGCCCCCCTTCCAGCCGCCAGTCGACATGGTCATGCCGGCCCGGCGGCTCGCCGCCTGCCACGATCCGCAGGCTTCCGGACATACCGAGGTGGATGAGGGCGGTCCCGTCTCGAGTGCTCGCGAGGAGGTACTTGGCCCGCCGCCCGAGCCCGGTGATCCGCCGCCCCTCGAGCCGCTCGGCGAACTCCGGCGGTATCGGCCAGCGCAGGCGCGGCTCCCGGACCAGCACCCGGCTCACGCGCCGCCCGATCAGCCGCGGCGCCAGCTCGCGCCGGGTCGTCTCGACCTCGGGCAGCTCGGGCATGACCGCCGACCGTCCCGGTCAACGACGTGCGGCTTGCTGGTGTTCGTCCCGGAGCTGCTGCCGCCGCGCCGCCGCCCGCGCGGCCCGATAGTCGTCGATGGCGGGATCCTCGAGCGCGATGTCGAGCTGGCGGACGGCGGACGGGAGGTCTCCCTGGAGATAATGGAACTCCGCGAGCGCCATGTGGGATGCGGCCAGCCGTCCGGCCCGCTGATGGGCGTAACCGAGCAGGCGGTAGATGGCGGCGTCGGACTCGTGCCTGCGCTGGAACTTTCGGAGCAGGCCGGTCGCCTCCTCCGCCCGGTCCGCCCGGACGAGCGCGAGGCCGTAGCCGTACACCAGGGCTCGATGGTCGGGGAACCTGGCTACCGAGTCGGCGAGGAGGTCGAGCGCCCGGGCCTCGTCGCCGAGCGCCGAATACGCTTCCGCCGCCGCCGTCCGGTGCGCGGCCCGGTCCGGAAAGTCCCCGCGCAGCGCCTCGAGCACGACGATCGCGTCCTCGTGGCGCTTGGCGCCCATGAGGGCGATGGCGTATCCGTAGCGGTCGGCCTCGGCGGCGGCGCCATTCGTCTCCCCGGCTCGGACCAGGGCCTCGAAGTGGGTGAGGGAGGTCTCGGGCTTGTCCGCGAGCCGCACCCGGAGCTTCGCCCGCACGAGGGGATAGTCGGCGCTCTCCCGGTAGGCGCGCCGCTCGTACTGCTCCGCCCGCCCGCGGGTATCGGCGATGCGCGACAGGGTGACCGGATGGGTGGACAGGAACTCGGGCGGGCGCGTAGTGAAACGTTGCCACTCATGGAAGCGCCGGAAGAAGTCGGGCGCCGCCCGCGGGTCGAAACCGGCCTGGTGAAGCAGCTCCATCCCGGTCCGGTCCGCTTCCAGCTCCTTCTCGCGTGAATACCGGAGCCCCGACTGCTGCGCCCCGGCCGTGCTCGCGACGAGGACCGCCTGTCCGGCCGAAGGGCTCTGGGTTGCGAGGATCACGCCGGCGAACACGCTCGCGAGGGTAGCGAGCGAGACCCGCTTGCTGCGTTCCAGGAGCTGGGCGAGGTGCCGCAGGCTGACGTGGGCGATCTCGTGCGCGAGCACCGCCGCGAGCTCGCTCTCGGATTTCGTGATGACCACGAGGCCGGCGTTCACCGCGATGATGCCGCCCGGCCCCGCGAACGCGTTGACGGACGGGGTGTCGACCACGAGGAACCGGTAGCGCCGCTCCGGGTCCGCGCGCGCGATGCGCTGTCCCAGCGCGTCGATATAGTCGACCACCTCCGGGTCGTCGACCAGCCGAAGCTGGCCGCGGATCTGGCGCAGGAACGCTTCGCCGAGCCGTTCTTCCTCGGTGCGGGCAAGCGTCTCGCCGGCCGCGTCGCCGAGGTCGGGAAGCCGGCTGTCGGCGGCGGTTGCGGGTGCGAGGGCCAGCATCCCGGCGACGGCGAGCGCCGTGGCGAGACGCCGCCCGGGCGAAACCGCCCCGGAGGCGGGAGAGACGCGCCGTTTGAGGGAGAAGGGAGCGTAGGGCATGGCGACGCCTCGGCACCGGAAACGGGTCGAGCGCGGGATTCTAGCAGCGGCGTGGCGGCCGGGGCCGGTGGCGCGTCCCTGGCGCCTTCGCTATTCTGCCGCGCCACCCCGCCACCAGGAGGCGGCGCCATGCCCCCCCGCAACGTCCTCTACGCCCAGTCCGGCGGCGTCACCGCGGTCATCAACGCGACCGCGGCCGGGGTCATCGAGACCGCCCGCCGCCATCCGGGCGCGATCGGCAAGGTCTTCGCGGGGCGCGACGGCATCATCGGCGCACTCACCGAAGACCTCATCGACACGAGCGAGGAGCCGGACGAGGCCATCGCGGCCCTCCGCCACACCCCCTCCGGCGCGTTCGGGTCCTGCCGCCACAAGCTCAAGGGCCTCGAGGAGAGCCGGGCGGAGTACGAACGGCTCATCGACGTCTTCCGCGCGCACGACGTCGGCTACTTCTTCTACAACGGCGGGGGCGACTCCCAGGACACGTCGCACAAGGTGTCGCAGATCGGCGAGCGCATGGGGTATCCCATCACCTGCATCGGCGTCCCGAAGACGGTCGACAACGACCTCCCGATCACCGATAGCTGCCCCGGCTTCGGCTCGGTCGCGAAGTACGTGGCGGTCTCGGTCCGCGAAGCGGCGTTCGACGTCCGGTCGATGGCGCGCTCGTCCACCAAGGTCTTCATCCTGGAGGTGATGGGCCGCCACGCGGGCTGGATCGCGGCCGCCGGCGGCCTTGCCGCGGAGTTCGAGGGCGACGCGCCGCACCTCATCGTCTTTCCCGAGATCCCTTTCGAGGAGGAGCGGTTCCTCGCCCGCGTGCGCGAGTGTGTCGATGCGCACGGCTACTGCGTCGTGGTGGTCTCCGAAGGCGCCCGCTACCCGGACGGGCGGTTCCTGGCGGAGGCGGGGGCCCGCGATGCGTTCGGCCACGCCCAGCTCGGCGGGGCCGCCCCGGTCGTCGCGGAGATGATCCGGGGCCGCCACGGCTACAAGTTCCACTGGGCGGTGGCCGACTACCTCCAGCGGGCGGCCCGCCACATCGCTTCCGGCACGGACGTGGAGCAGGCCTACGCGATGGGCCGCGCGGCCGTCGAGCTCGCGCTTGCGGGCAAGAACGCGGTCATGCCGGTCATCGTCCGGGTGAGCGACGAGCCCTACGTCTGGGAGGTGGGGGAGGCGCCGCTCGCGGAGGTCGCCAACGTGGAGAAGATGGTACCGCGCGAGTTCATCACCGCGGACGGCTTCGGCATCACGGAGGCGTGCCGGCGGTATCTCCGCCCCCTCATCGCGGGCGAGGACTTCCCGCCCTTCGTGGGCGGCCTTCCCGCCTACGTGCGGCTGCGGAACGCGCCGGTTCCGAAGAAGCTCGCCGCCTCGTTCGAGGTCTGACCCCCGGGCCGGGGTTCGCGGCGGGGCGCTCTCCGCCGCCGTCGCGCCCGGGCCGAGGCATGTGTGCTGTGGGGTTTTTCGCCAGGCGCACCTCTTGCGAAAGTGCGGGCGAGACGCCCGCGTTCTCAGGTACGGGCCTCCCGGGCCTCCCGGGCCGGGCGCGCCGGAGGCTCGGTCTTCTCAGGCGAGGAGCGGGGCGATCACGAGGCTTACCAGGGCCATCACGTTGATGAGGATGTTCATCGACGGCCCGGAGGTGTCCTTGAAGGGGTCGCCCACGGTGTCGCCGACCACCGTCGCGGCATGGGTGTCGGTGCCCTTGCCCCCGAGGTTCCCCTTCTCGACGAACTTCTTGGCGTTGTCCCACGCCCCGCCCGCGTTCGCCATGGTGAGGGCGAGGAGCACGCAGCCGAGGAGCGCGCCCGCGAGGACCCCGCCCAGGGTCTCCGGCCCGATCCCGAACCCGACCACCCAGGGCACCGCCACCGCGATGACCCCCGGCGGGATCATCCGCTTGATCGCGGCCGTGGTGGCGATGTCCACGCAGCGCTCGGTGTCCGGCTTGGCCCGGCCCTCGAGGAGCCCGGGTATCTCGCGGAACTGGCGCCGGATCTCGTTGATCATGTCGAAGGCGGCGTCTCCCACTGCGGTCATCGTGAGCGACGCGATGAAGAACGGCAGGATGCCCCCGATGAACAGCCCCACCAGCACCTTCGGCTCGCTGATCGCAAGGGTGAAGTCCGGGTTCGAGGCCGAGACCGTCTCCACGTAGGCGGCGATGATCGCGAGGGCCGCGAGGGCGGCGGCGCCGATCGCGAACCCCTTGCCGATGGCGGCGGTGGTGTTGCCGACCTCGTCGAGCGAATCGGTGATGGCGCGGGTCTCCTCCCCGAGCCCGCCCATCTCCGCGATCCCCCCCGCGTTGTCCGCGACCGGGCCGTAGGCGTCGATGGCCATGGTCATGCCGACCGTCGCGAGCATTCCCACCGCCGCGAGCCCCACCCCGTAGAGCCCCGCCAGCAGGCTCGACACGGTGATGATGACGCAGATGGTGAGCACCGGGATGGTGACCGACTCCATGCCCTTGGCGAAGCCGGTGATGATCACGGTGGCCGGCCCGGTCTCTCCGGCGCGGGCGATGCGCTCCACCGGCCCGCTCGACGTGTAGTACTCGGTGACGAGGCCGATCACGATCCCGCCGATGGCCCCGGACAGCACCGCGAGCCATACCTCGATGCCCACCTCGATCCACTGGATCACCACCAGGGCGAGGGCGATGAAGATCACCGCCGACCCGATGGTCCCGATGCGGAGCGCCCGGCCCGGCTCGCGCGACGCGAAGGCGCGCACGAGGGCGATCCCGATGAGGGAGCACACGAGGCCGGTGGAGGCAAGGGCGAGGGGCAGGAACATGAGGGCGGTGCGCTCGCCGAGGGGGTCCATCGCGTCGATCACCATGGTGGAGGCGATCGCGATGGAGGCGATCATCGAGCCGCAGTAGGACTCGAAGATGTCCGAGCCCATGCCCGCCACGTCGCCCACGTTGTCGCCCACGTTGTCCGCGATGACCCCGGGGTTGCGGGGGTCGTCCTCCGGGATGCCGGCCTCGACCTTGCCGACGAGGTCCGCCCCCACGTCCGCGCTCTTGGTGAAGATGCCGCCTCCGACGCGCGAGAACAGGGCGACGCTCGAGGCGCCCATCCCGAACCCGTGGATCGAGTGGGCGGTCTCCGGGTCGCCGCCGAAGAAGAGGTACAGGGTTCCGAGCCCGAGCAGCCCGAGCGAGGCGACCGCGAGGCCCATGATCGAGCCGCCGAAGAACGCGACCGAGAGGGCTTCGTCGCGGCCCTGGGTATGCGCGGCGACCGTCGTGCGGACGTTCGCGCGGGTCGCCGTCCTCATGCCGATGAGGCCCGCGGCGGCCGACGCCACCGCCCCCGCGATGAAGGAGGCTGCCGTCTTGTAGCCGAGGAAGTACCAGAGCAGCACGATGAGCACGAGGCAGAACCAGGCCAGCATCGTGTACTCGCGGCGCATGAACACCATCGCCCCGAGGTGGATCTGGTCGCCGATCTCGGCCACCTTCGCGTCCCCGGTGGGATACCGGCGGATCCGTTGGTAGATGATCGCTGCGGCGACGAGGCCGATGACCCCGAACAACGTCGGGATCAGGGCGTTCATGCTCATGCGGGAATCTCCGTCTTGCTGGCTTGCCCGCCCTTCTCGCCAAGTCCGGGGTCCGGGCGGGGCGGGAAGGACGGTGCGAAATCGAGCTTGCGCCGAGGCGCGTGCATCCTACCAAACCGCCCGCCCCGGTCCAAAACGCCGGTGGAGCCCGGCGCCGCCCGCACAGGGAGGGCAGGGCGGCCGCGAGTCGATGCTCCCGGCGGCCCGGCGCGGTCCTGTCGACCCGCCCCGGTTCGCCCCGGTCCTTGTCGCAAGGAAACCGGTCTGCTAGCGTGAACCCTTCAGATCGCTCGCAGGACGAAGACGGAGGACAGGGCTCCGGCGCGACCGGAGAGCGGTCCCGACACCCCCGAGGGAGATTGAGATGCAAGCACTCCGGCTCCTGGCCGCCGCCGCCGGTGCGGCCGCCCTCGTCGCCGCCGCCCCCGCCCGGGCCGAGGTCGACTGGCGCCAGTTCGAGGGCACGACCCTCAACGCCGCCTACTTCACCGCCAACTACATCGACGCCTGGTTCCGCCCGATGGCGAAGCGCTTCGAGCGCGAGACCGGCATCAAGGTCCGGATGCAGGTGCTCCAGGCGGGCCAGATCCGCAAGAAGCAGGACATCATGCTGGCCGGCCAGGACCCCCAGCTCGACGTCGTCATGCTGCAGATGGACAACCGCGGCGGGAAGCTGACCGCCGCCGGCCACCTGGAGGACCTGCAGCCCTACCTGGACGATCCGGCCCTCACCCCGGCCGACTACGACTACCCCGGCGACTGGCTCGGCGGGTGCCTCAACACCGCCCGGGTCATCACCGGCCAGCCGCTCAACAACATCGTGTGGTCGGCGCAGGCGCAGCTCCTGCACATCCGCAAGGACCTCTTCGAGAAGCACGACGTCAAGGTCCCCACCACGATGGCGGAGCTCGAGGACGCGGCCCGGAAGCTCACCATCGACGAGGACGGCGACGGCGAGCCGGAGGTCTACGGGTTCCTCTCGCGGGGCCACGGGCGGCTGACCACCGCGAGCTTCGCCACCTACCTCTTCAACCACGGCGGCTCGTGGTTCACGCGGCTCCCGGACGGGACCAAGGTCTCGAACCTCGATTCGCGGGAGTCGATCGACGCGTTCGAGTTCTACGGGCGGCTCATCCGCGACTACGCCCCCAAGTCCGCGCTCAGCAACAAGCCGCCCCAGAACGCGGCCCTCTACGCAGCCGGCAAGGCGGCCATGCTGTCCGCCCTCAATTTCTGGCACGGGCTCGCGGACAACCCCAGGAAGTCGCGGATCGCCGGGAAGAGCACGACGATCCTCGTCCCGGCCGGGCCCGGCGGCAGCTATCCCAACGTGCCCACCACGTCGCTCGCGATCTCCAAGTACTCGGAGAAGAAGAAGGCGGCCTGGCTCTACATCGCGTGGATGACCCGCCAGGGCGTCATGCTCGAAGGGCAGAAGGCGGCGGTCCCCATGTGCCGGCGCTCGTCGTGGGAGGACCCCTCCTACACCGCGCCGACCCCCGCGTGGGGCGAGTCCGCGAAGATCGCCGCCGACTTCGGCATCGCCATCGCCAAGCCGCAGGCGATCGCCATCGGGCAGATGCGCGACGCAGCGGGCGAGATCATCAACGTGGCCATCCGCGACGGCCGCCGCGAGGCGATCGAGGCCGAGGCGAAGAAGCAGGCCGAGTTCATGACCCGGCTCGTGGCCGAGACCGAGGGGGGCATGGACTTCGCCGGGGTCATCCCCGAGTTCGCGAAGAAGCTCGACGCGGACGCCCAGGCCGCCCCGATCCAGGCCGAAGGGCTGGACGGGCTCGGCATGTAGCGGCGGCGGCCCCCGCGCCGCGGGCGCGCGCAGGATGCGGGCGCGCGCGGCGTAAACGCGGGGGCGCGGGGAGCAGGGCGTGGCGGTCACCCAGAAGGCGCTGGCTTCCGGTGCCGGCGCGGGCGCCGGGCGCGGCGAGGGCCGCGCCCGGGAGTCGCTCGGGTGGAGGGCGCTCGAGTGGCTCGACCTCCACCTGCCCATCGTCTTCAACATCCCCACCGTCGTCTTCCTCTTCGGCCTGGTGGCGGCGCCGGTCGCCCTCGTCATCGCCACCAGCTTCACCGACTGGCAGCTCGTCACCAAGCCGGACCCGGACTTCGTCGGCCTCGACAACTACGTGAAGCCCTGGAGCGACGAGCGCTGGCTCGGGGCGATCTGGCACACCTTCGCCTACGCGGTCGCCTCGGTCGGCGGCCAGTTCGTGCTCGGGCTTGCGACCGCGATGCTCTTCAACCGGAGCTTCGCGGGCAAGGCGTTCTACCGATCGGTGTGGATGATGCCGATGGTGGCGATGTCGGTCGCCATCAGCCTGGTGTGGATCCTCTTCTTCGACAACGCGTTCGGGATCCTCAACCACGGGCTGCGGGGGCTCGGCCTCGACGGCATCGAGTGGATCACGAGCCCCGAATGGGCGCTCGTCTCCCTCATCATCGTCGGGATCTGGCACCACACGCCGTTCATGACCCTCATCCTGCTCGCCGGGCTCCAGTCCCTGCCCCAGGACCCCTTCGAGGCCGCGCGCATCGACGGGGCCTCGCGCTGGCAGATGCTGGTCCACATCACCCTGCCGCTCCTCAAGACCCACATCATGGTCGCCCTCATCCTGCGCTCGATCTTCGGGGTGAAGGAGTTCGACACCATCCTCGCCATCACCGAGGGCGGCCCCCGCTACGCGAGCGAGACCATGAACCTCAACATCTACTTCAACGCCTTCGAGTACCAGTACATGGGCGAGGCGGCGGCGAAGGGGGTGTTCTTCTTCCTGTTCATCCTGTGCGTGCAGTCGATCCTGGTGAAGCTCCGGAGGCGCAAGTGGTCGTACTGAAGCGCCTCCTGCCGCGGCGGAGCTACGAGGTCCTGGAGACGATCGGCACCCACGCGGTGCTGGTCGCGGTCGTGGCCCCGTTCTTCTTCGTCTTCTTCTACATGTTCTGGAACTCGCTCAAGCCCGACTACCTGTTCTTCGAGCCGGGGACCTGGATCTTCGACCCCCTCTGGTCGAACTACACCGACGTGTTCGAGCAGAGCGACCTCATCCCCAACATCGCCAACAGCCTCGTCATCTCCACGTCCGCGACCCTGATCGGCCTCGTCTGCGGGCTGCTGACCGCCTACACGGTCGCGCGCTACAACCTGCGCCGGCTCGCGATGGCGATCCTCGTCACCCGGATGATCCCCTACATCACCGCGCTCGTGCCGTTCTGGATCGTGTACAAGCAGGTGGGCCTGCTCAACACGTACACCGGGATCATCCTCTCCCACCTCGTGATCACCATCCCCTTCGGGGTGTGGATCATGATGGGGTTCATCGAGGACATCCCGAAAGACCTCGAGGAGGCGGCATGGATCGACGGGGCCTCGCGCACCCAGGCGTTCCTGCGCATCGTGCTGCCGCTCAGCACCCCGGGGATGGTGGCGACCGCGATCCTCTGCTTCATCTTCTCGTGGAACAACTTCCAGCTCGCCCTGGTGCTCGGCGGGTTCGACGTGAGCACCGCGCCGGTCTCGGTCTTCAAGTACGCGGACCCGGAGGCGGGCGGGAGCGGCCAGATGATGGCCGCCGCGACCCTGGTCACCCTGCCCGTCTTCTTCATCGTGCTCCTCATCCAGAAGCAGCTCACGGCCGGCCTCACCATCGGCGGGGTCAAGCAATAGGCCGGGAGGCCCCCGGCCCCCGGGGCGGCTGCGCCGCCGGCCCGCCCGCTTCAGGCGAGGACCCGGGTCTCGAGCGTGTGGGCGCGCACGTAGTCCCAGTCGTAGGTCACCCCGAGGCCCGGCCCGGTCGGCGTCGGCACGCAGCCATCCGCCTCCACCGCGTCCAGCCCGTCCCGGTATCCGCACGCGTACACCGGAAGCGACCACGCGTTTCCGATCCGCGGGTGCACCAGGTTGACCTCGTAGTAGCTGCTCGAGCGAAGGCCCGCCATGAGGTGGCGCATCGCCGGGCCGAGGGCGTGCACCTCGACGTCGAGCCCGAGCGCCTCGGCCGCGAGGGCCGCCTTGTAGCTTCCGGTGAGGCCCCCGTCGTAGTCGGGGTCCACGCGCGCGAAGTCGGAGGCGCCGGCGGCGAGGAGGTCCGTCGTCGTCTCGGGGTTTCGCACGTGCTCGGTGATGAGGATGGGGGTCCGCACGTGCTCCTTGAGCTTGCGGTGGCCGTGGAGGGAGATGCCCCCGTCCGCGTACGGGTCCTCGTACCAGAAGAGCCCATGCTCGTCGCAGACCCGCCCGACCCGGATCGCGTCGGCAAGGGAGCGGAGGCAGCAGGCGGCGTCGTACATCACCTCCATGCGCCCGCCGACCCGCCGCGCCACCGCCCGGATCACGGCGCTCTCCTCGCCGGGGTCGCCCGCGCTCCAGCCGTGCATCTTGAAGGCCGGGTATCCCAGCGCCAGGCACTCCTCCGCGAAGTCCGCATACGCCTCCGGGGAGGACAGGCCGCCGTCCAGCCGGTCGCCCCCGAGGGTGCTCGCGTAGGCGGGAAGCCGCTCGCGAAAGCCGCCGAGCATCGTCGCCACGGAGACCCCCTGATGCTTTCCGGCGAGGTCCCAGAGCGCCACGTCGAGGGGGCCGATCCCGAGCTCGCCGATGTGGACGGTCGCGCGCCGCATGGACCAGTAGTGGCGCTCGCGCTCGAGGGCGGCGGCGCCGAGGAGCCGCCAGGCGAGCGCTTCGCAGGCTGCCATCGCGACCCTGGCCCGCCCCCGCGGCGGGATGTACTCGCCGACCACCCCGTCGTCGGTGTGGATGCGGACCGCGAACCGCACCTGGGGCTCGCCGGGGCCGGGCGCGTAGCGGACGTGGAGCCCGCCCCGGTCCACGCCGACCCCCGGCACGACGATCTCGAAGGCGGTCAGCTCGATGCGGGTGATGGTGGGGGAGCCGTGCATGGAGCGGGAGCCTCGGCGTCGGGACCTCGTGCGCCCGAGGGTAGGGCATCCCGAGCTCACCGTACAGCGTCCCCGAGGCCCGAGCGCGGTGGGGTTTCCGCCAAGCGCGCCTCGTCGCAGGGCGTCCTGGGAACGCTTGTGTCCCGCCCGCACAGGGGGGCTGTGAAGCGCCCGTGAACGAAAGTGCGGGCGAGACGCCCGCGTTCCCAGGGATCCCGCACTAGCGCTGCCGTGGGGTGAAATCCGCCCAAAAGCCCCTCGAACCAACTCTAAGCCTTGGAACGACGCCGTCCCCGGGGGGTAAAAAACACCCCGAACTTCGCTCTCCACTCTCTATATCAATAGCTTACGAACAGCCCCCGGGCCTCCGGGAGGCGAAGAAGGCGCCGGCCAGGAATCCCTGCCGCGCACCTGCCTCCTGCCAAGTTGGGGGTTGACCGGGGGGGGGGGGGGGGGGGTATAAAAAGGCCGCCTCCGGCAGAGCAGCGGTTACGCAGCCTGCCGGCTCTTCCTGCGTGTCCGGGCGGAATTCGCCCGCCCGCGGGGCAATTCTCGGGTTCCAGACGTCGATGAGGGGGTCGGAAGTGAAGCAGTGCGCCAGCGAGCCGATGACGAGAAAAGAGGGGCGTTGCCGCGCATCCCGCGTTCCAGGGAGTGGGCTGCGGGGAGGAGCGTTGGCCCTCGGGCTGGCCGCCGCGTTCGCCCTCGGCGCCGGGGAGGCGGCGGCGCAGGACTCCAGGGTATGCGACAACGCCTACTCCGTCCTCCCCGCGGGCACCACCGAAGAACGGGTCCGTGAACTCTCGGGACTCCTCCGCCAAGGGGCCATCGCGGAAAGCCCCCACGTTTCAATCTATTGCCGCTACGGCCGCGCCGACCGCCGGAACCGCGGCTTCCTCGTCCACAATCCCCAGATCGTCGTCGTGGACGATTTCGTCCCCGGTATCGAAGCCTTCCACGAGGGCGTCGGCGATCTCGGCATCTACGTCCAAGCCGTCTCCGGAGAACCCGGCAGCGCCGGTGACTTCATCCATCCCTCGCCGGTCGATTACGGCCAGGGCATCTTCACCACGGGCAAGGCCGAGGATTACATCACCGGCGATGACTCCTACGGCATCCACGCCCGCCACACCGGCGCGGGCCGGGCCGGCATCGACGTCCGCAACGTCTCGGTGCGCACCACCGGCGACTACGCCCACGGCGTCTACGCCTGGCAGCAAGGCTCCTACATCCTCGTCAGAAGAGGAGAGGACGGCAGCGATGAAGTGGTCAGCGGCTATGTCTGGGACGAAGACGCAGGCTTCTTCCGCAGAAATGACGAAGACTGTCCTGACTGCCGCAGCGTCCGCGCCAGGGGCGCGGTGATCGTCAACCTGATCGAGACCGACCGCGAGCGCGACCAGCGCGTCCGCCCGCTGGTCGCAACCAGCGGCGACTATGCCGACGCGGTCCGGGCCGAATACACCCGCGCCGCCGCGCGAGGCCATATCGCCGTCACCGTGGAGGGCTACACCCTCGCCACCGGAGGCATCGTGCCCGAGGAGGCGATCGTCAGCGGCGTCGAGCCCGAGGAGGCGATCGAGGTCTCCACCCCCCGGTCACAGGTCTACGACCCCTCCAAAGTCTC
Organism: Gammaproteobacteria bacterium; assembly: GCA_965243335.1. Lineage (GTDB taxonomy): Bacteria > Pseudomonadota > Gammaproteobacteria > HK1 > HK1 > JAJDXW01. The sequence continues at coordinate 4,654,740 of OZ251545.1, read as the reverse complement.
AATCGTGAACCCCAATCACGACCCTTTGGACCCGGACTCGCCCGAGTTCATCAACGTTGTTCTGCGTGACGACGGCTCTCTGGCGACCGACCTGCGCCCCTACACCGCCGTCTATATCCCCGTCCGCAACACGTATTACGACCCCGACGATCCGGACTCCAGCCCCTGGGACTCCGGCATCGCCCTCTGGAACGGCCGTTACTTCCTGGCGCTGGGCAAGATCACGGCTGATTACGTCAACGCCTGCCAGGGCGAAGCCACGGCGGATGCGCGCCGCGCCTGTTACGAGAACAAGATAGTGGAGGACAGCGGCGCCAACCTCCCCACCGGCTTCAACGCCCGAGGCATCTACGCCAGCCATGAGGGCCACGGCGACATCCGCATCCGCGCCACCGACAACGGCATCCGCACCTCGGGCGCGGACGCCCAGGGCATCTACGCCACCCATACCGGCAGGACCATCGTGTGCGGCGCCCCCGGCAGCGGCTGCGAGGCCGGCGGAGGCACCACGCCGGGCGGAGGCGGCATCTCCATCGTCGTCACCGGCGGCGCCATCAGCACCCGGGGCGAGGACTCCCACGGCGTATGGGCGCGCCATCGCGGCGACAGCGGCGCTGATGACGACGACGGCACCGTCGACCCCGACGACATCGGCACTGGCAACGTCGACATCGCCGTCACCGATGCCGACATCGGCACCACCGGCGACCACGCCAGAGGCGTCTACGGCCTGATCCAGCAGACCTGCACCGCCGACACCGCCGAAGGTTGCAAGGAGGCCGAAAACCTGATCGCCGGAACCGGCGTCGGCGACATCGACATCGCCGTCACCGGCGGCTCCATCACCACCGCCGGCGTCGACGGCGCCTACGCCGTCCACGCCCGGCACGAGAATACGGGCGCCATCGCCGTTCGCTTGACCGGCGTCGACGTCGACACCACCGGCGCCGAAGTCCATGGCGTCTTCGCCGAACATCGCGGCTCCGAGGGCGCCGTCTCCGTGACCGTGGAGGGAGGCTCCGTTGCGACGCAGGGCGCCGACGCCCACGGCGTCTACGGCACACATGCCGGCAGAGGCGCTCTGACCGTCGCCGTCACGAACGGCGCCAAGGTCACCACGAAAGGCATCGGCGCCCAGGGCGTCCGGGCCGACCTCGCCGGCGACGGGAGCCTGACCGTCAATCTGGCGGGCGACGTCACCACGGAGGGCGAAGGCTCCGAGGGCGCTCTGGCCCTGCATCGCGGCAGCGGCAACCTCGCCATCGGGATGACGAGCGGCACGGTCAAGACGACGGGCTTCGAGGCCCACGGCCTCTACGCCTCGCACACCGGCGCCGCGGCCAGGACTGTCACCGTCACCGTGAGCGGCGGCTCGGTCGTCACGGCCGAGGGTTCTGGCAGCGCCGGCGTGCTGGCGCATCACGGCGCGAGCGACCGCGATGGCGCCCTGATGGTGACCGTGGGCCGGGGCGCCAAGGTCACGGGCGGGCTGGTCGGCATCCAGTTGATCGCCGACGCCGACGCGGGCGGCAACGTCCCGACCAGCACGGTCAACGTGGACGGCACGGTGAGGGGCGTCTCCAGCGCGGGGATATACCTGCTCACCGGAGGCGTGGTGAACGTAGGCGCGACCGGCCATGTGAGCGGCGGCGCGGCCGGCATCTTCTCCGACGGAGACTACGACACCGACGTGACGGTGGCGGGAACGGTCGAAGATGATGTCCGCGCCGAAGGCGACGGCGACCTGACCGTCACCGTGGCCGACGGCGGCGAGGTGAAGGCCGACATCCGCCACGATGGCGGCGGCGCCCTGACGTTCTCGTCGGAAGCCGGGAGCACGGTGACCGGCACCGTCCACGACCCCGCGGGCGAGCTGACGGTGCACGGGAATGTCGGGCGGCTGCTTTACGGCAGTGGCGGAACCGTGACGGTGGCCGGAACGGGCCGGCTCACCGGGGTCGAGGTCGACGGCAGGCGGGAGGCGCTTCGCAGTACGGCGGGCGACCTGACCGTCACCGTGGCCGGCGGCGGCGAGGTGAAGGCCGACATCCGCGCCGGAGGCGACGGCGACGTCGACGTGACGGTGGCGGGAACGGTCGAGGGAGATGTCCACGCCGGAGGCGACGGCGACCTGACCGTCACCGTGGCCGACGGCGGCGAGGTGAAGGCCGATATCCGCCACGATGGCGGCGGCGCCCTGACGTTCTCGTCGGAAGCCGGGAGCACGGTGACCGGCACCGTCCACGACCCCGCGAGCCCGCTGACGGTGCACGGGAGCGTCGGGCGGCTGCTGTACGGTAATGATGGAACCGTGACGGTGGCCGGAACGGGCCGGCTCACCGGGGTCGAGGTCGACGGCAGGCGGGAGGCGCTTCGCAGTACGGCGGGCGACCTGACCGTCACCGTGGCCGGCGGCGGTGAGGTGAAGGCCGATATCCGCCACGATGGCAGCGGCGACCTGGAGGCGACGATTTCGGGTGCGGTCCAGGGCGACGTTCTCGGCTTGGGCACGGGCGATCACGTCGTGACGGTGAGAGAAGGCGGGACGGTCGCCGGGACCATCCGACTCGCTGCGAGTACGGTGACGGTGGACGGCGCGGCCGGGCGCGTGTGGGTGGAGAACGGCGGCGCGGTGACGGTGGGCAGCACCGGCCGGCTCACCGGGGTCGAGGTCGACGGCAGGCGGGAGGCGATCCGTAGCGACACCGGCAACCTGACCGCGAGCCTGGCTGGCAGGTTGATGGGCGATGTGCTCGCTCTGGGAACCGGGGCGCACCGGGTCACGGTGGAGGAAGGCGGCGACGTCTCGGGCACCGTGCGCGTGGCGACGCCGACCCGACGAGACGGGACGGGCAGCGCGTTGAGGGTGAACGGCGCGGTCGGCCACGTGCATCTCGACCGGGGCGGCGCGTTTACGGTGGGTTCGAAAGGTCGGATCAGGGGTATCGACGGCATCGCGGTTTCCAGCCCTGGTGACATCGAGGTCGCGGTCGAGCACGGCCCCGGCGAAACGGCGGCGGACGCCCTGAGGCGGGCGGTGAACGGCCGTATCGCGTCGGGCGGCGAGAGCCGGCTGCTGATCCAACCGGAAGGCGAGCCCGAGTCGGCGCGACCGCTGGGACGCCTCCACACGGCGGATGCGATACCGTCCGGGGCCTTCGATTTGGGCTTGGCGGGTGACGGTGAAGGCGGTTTCCTCGTGAGGCGCGACATAGCCCCGCGGGCGCGGCTGTACGAGGCGCTGCCGTCGATGATGCTGGGGATGAACGAGCTGCCGGGGTTCCAGGACCGGATGGCCGCGCCGCGGTCCGCGAACGGGGGGGGGACCTGGGCCCGGGTGGATGCCGTCGGCGGCCAATGGAAGGCGGATGCCTCGTCCACGCAGGCGTTGTCGCAGGCGGAGGCGGGGTTGGGGATCGGTCTGGAGTACGACTACCGCCGGCACGGCATCCAGGCCGGCTTCGATCTCCCCTGGGGCGAAGAAGTGCTGCTCGGCTTCTCCCTGCATCATCGCCGCGGGTCGGCGGAGGTTCGGGAGGGCGGTGACGTCGAACCCTCCGGCATGGGCTTGGGGTTTTCCGGCGTCTGGCTCCGGAACGATGACCTCTACGTGGACCTCCAGGCCGAGGCGACGTGGTATACGACCGATCTCACCTCGTCCATCCGCGGCCCGATGAAGCACGACCTCAGGGGCTTCGGCCATGCGCTGGGGGTGGAGGCCGGCCGGCGGGTCGCTTCCGGCATGGACGGGGTGGCCTTCATCCCCCGCGCCGGGCTGGTCCATTCGAAGGTTTCCGTGAGCGACTTCACCGATACGGTGGACTCGCACGTGTCCCTGAAAGGCCAGCGAAGCCTGAAGGGCCGTATCGGCGTCGGGGTGGAGAAGACGCTGGACGGAAGCCCGGAGAGCCGCTTGCTCGGATCGCTGGACGTGGAGCGCGAGTTCAAGGACGAAGCGAAGGTCGTGGTGTCCGGGACGGAGCTGAACTCGACCGCCAAGGCGACGAGGCTTCGTCTGGGCCTGGACGGTGTCCATGCCTGGGCGGATGGCCGGTACACCCTGCAGGGCGGGGTGGGCTACGAACGGGGCGGCGGCGACAACTACGAGCTCGGTGGCCGGCTGGGCCTGGAGGTGCGGTTCTGAGCGGGGCCGGCGCGGCCCCTCCGCCTCCTCGACCATCCGCCCGGGCAGGCTGTTCGCTTCCGCCAGGCCGGGCTTGGGGCGGCGACGCGCTACCGCCGCCGCGCTATAGCTATAATGGGCGGGCGGCCCGCGGGTTCCGCGAGGCCGAAGGTCCACCCAACGGGAGAGTGACGATGAACCGATCCAGACGCACCGTACTCGCAGCCGCGGCTGCCGTAACCCTCGGCGCGGCCTCGATCCTGGCCGTTTCCGGGAACGCCCAGGCCGCCTGGGAGCCGAAGAAGCCCATCGACTTCGTGATCATGGCCGGCAAGGGCGGCGGGGCCGACAAGATGGCCCGCCTGATGCAGACCATCGTCGAGAAGCACGACCTGTCCTCGAAGCCTCTCATCCCCATCAACAAGCCGGGCGGCTCCGGGGCCGAGGCGCTGGTGCACCTCAAGCAGAAGACGGGCGACGACCACACGATCATGGTCACCCTGAACAGCTTCTACACCACCCCCCTGCGCCAGCCGGGGCTCGACGTCGACATCATGACCTTCACCCCCGTCGCCCGCATGGCGGAGGACACCTTCCTCCTCTGGGTGCACGCCGACTCCGACATCGACACGGTGGACGAGTTCGTCGAAGCGGCCAGCGCCGCCGGCAACAACTGGATCATGGCCGGCACCGGCAAGGGGCAGGAGGACCAGCTCCTGACCACCTTCCTCAACTCCGCCTACGACCTCGACATGAAGTACGTGCCGTTCAAGGGCGGCGGCCGGGTGGCCAAGGAGCTCGCCGGCAAGAACGCGAACTCCACGGTGAACAACCCCTCCGAGCAGCTCGGCTTCTACGAAGCGGGGAAGACCCGGCCCCTCGCCGCGTTCACCCCGGAGCGCCTCGAGCTGTTCTCGGACGCCCCCACCTTCGTCGAGCTGGGCGAGGACTTCGTCTACTTCATGCAACGCTCGGTGGTCGGCGCGCCGGGGATGAGCGCCGAGGCGGCCGCCTTCTACCAGGACCTCTTCGAGAAGGTGTTCGAGTCCGACGAGTGGCAGAAGTACCGGCGCGACAAGAGCCTGTACGGCGACCTCATCTCCGGGGACGAGCTGAAGGCCTACTGGATGCGCGAGCGCGCGATCCACGAGGTGATGCTGAAGGAGGTCGGCGAGATCTAGCCGGCACGGCATCCGCAGCGACTCGACCCGACCGACCCGATCGGCGCAAGGCCGGGGCCCCGCGCCCCGGCCTTGCGTTGCGCGGGCTCGGCGCGCAGTCGAACCCGTCCCATCCATCGAGCTTGATTCATGCGCCAGGCGGAGCTGGTCCTCGCCCTGGTCATGGGGCTGCTCTCGGCCGGCCTCATGTGGAAGAGCGCCGAGCTGCCGATCGGCTGGATCCCGGGCGAGGGGCCGGGGGGCGGGGCGTTCCCGTTCTGGCTGTCGGCGGGGATGCTGGCGTGCTGCGTCTGGATCCTGGTCCGATGGGCGCGGCGGCCGGTCGGCGCGGCGGCCGACACCGGCCCCTACATCCCCCGGGAGGCGCGCGCCCAGGTCATCGTGGTCGTCGCCGCCCTCGCGGTGATGATCGGGCTGGTCCACGTCATCGGGGTGTACGGGGCCGTCCCGCTGTTCCTCGTCTTCTACATGCGCGGGCTCGGCCGCCACGGCTGGCCGCTGACCGCCGCCCTCGCGGTCGCGATCCCCATCGCGACCTTCTTCTTCTTCGAGGCGGCCCTCAAGATCACCCTGCCCAAGGGCTACACCGAGCCGCTCTTCTACCCGCTCTACGACTGGTTCCTGTGAGCGGCCACCACGGTGCGGGATCGGTGGCGCGGCGTGTCCGCCCTCCCTCCATGACCCTCCTCCGCCCGACCTGCTGATGGACATCCTGCTCCACCTCCTGGAAGGCTTCGGGATCGCGTTCCTGCCCCTCAACCTCGGGCTCGCGATCTTCGGGTGCCTGCTCGGCCTCTTCATCGGGGCGATGCCGGGCCTCGGCTCCGTGAACGGGGTGGCGATCCTCCTCCCCCTCACGTTCCTCGTGCCGCCGACCTCGGCGGTGATCTTCCTCGGCGCGATCTACTACGGGGCGATGTACGGCGGGGCGATCAGCTCCATCATGCTCGGCATCCCGGGCGCCTCAACGGCGGTGGCGACGACCTTCGACGGCCGGCCGCTCGCCCGCAAGGGCATGGCCGACCGCGCCCTCGTCGCGGCGGCCGTCGCCTCGTTCGTGGGCGGCACGATCTCGGTGGTCCTCTTTACCCTGTTCGCCCCTCCGCTCGCCGAAGTCGCCCTCGTGTTCGGGGCCCCCGAGGAGTTCGCGCTGATGCTCCTCGCGTTCGCGACCTTCATCGGGCTCGGGGGCGACGACATCCCGAAGACGTTCTTCTCCATCCTCATCGGCCTCGTGCTGAGCGCGGTCGGGCTCGACATCGTGAGCGGGCAGCCGCGGCTCATCTTCTTCGACCTCCCGGGCTTCTTCCACGGGATCAACTTCCTGGTGCTCGCGATCGGCATCTACGGGATCGGCGAGATCCTGTGGACCATCGAGACGAGCCACAAGGGGGTGGAGGTCTCGCAGGCCCGCCTCTCCGTGGAGCGGTTCACCGCGTCGGTGCGCAGCCTCGCCGGAACCGTGAAGACGATGGTGATGGGGTCGTTCCTCGGCTACTTCGTCGGCATCCTGCCCGCCGCCGGCGCGACCCCCGGGTCGCTCATGGCCTACGGGGTCGCCAAGTCGATCGCGAAGGACCCGGACTCCTTCGGCAAGGGCAACGTGGACGGGGTGGTCGCGCCGGAGTCCGCGAACAACGCGGCGAGCACCGGGTCGATGCTGCCGATGCTCACCCTCGGCATCCCCGGCTCCCCGACGACTGCGATCCTGCTCGGAGGCATGGTGATCTGGGGCCTCGAGCCGGGGCCGATGCTCTTCATCGAGCACACGAGCTTCGTGTGGGCGCTGATCGCGAGCCTCTACGCCGCGAACCTCTTCGCGCTCATCCTCAACCTCGCCTTCATCCCCGCGTTCATCGCGGTGCTGAGGCTCCCCTTCACCATCCTCGCCCCGGTGATCTTCATCCTGTGCCTGGTCGGCGGGTACGCGCCGACCCAGGACATGCACGACGTCTGGCTGATGTTCCTCTTCGGCGTGGTCGGATACCTGCTGCGCAAGCTCGACTACCCGATGGCCCCGGCGGTCCTCGCGATCGTGCTGGGGCCGCTCGCCGAGACGTCGATGCGCCAGTCGCTCCTCATCGGGCACGGCTCCCCCGCGATCTTCTTCGAGCGCCCCATCTCGGGCGGGATCATGCTGGTCGCAATCGCCCTGTTCGCCATCCCGGTGGTCAGGCTCGTCCGCCGGGCGATGCAGCGCCGCACCGCGCAGTAGCGCCTGCGCGCCCGCGGACCCGGGCGGCCCATTCCCGAGCGGACCCGCCGAAGGAAGAGGCATGTGCGCTGCGGAGACTTCCGCCAAGCACGCCTCGTCGCAGCCGCTCCCGGGACCGTGGTGGGGAGGGCGGACCGGGCACGGCGTCCTGGGAACGCGGGCGTCCCGCCCGCATTTTCGTCCGCGGGCGCTTCACCCCCGAACCTTCGGCCCGCTGCGGGCGGGACGCCCCCGCTGACGTATTCGGATGGCAAGCTGCCGATGGCTTCGCCCCTCCCCTGTGCGGGCGAGACGCCCGCGTTCCCAGGAGCGCCTGCGACGTGTCCGCGAAAGCCCCGCGGCAGGATGAAGGCCGCTCCGAACCGCGCCGATTCCGCGGGAAGAGTCCGTCCCCGTGGAGCAGTGGAGTAATAAATCTCTCGGCCCCGGTTCTCTCCTCTCGATATCAATAGCTTAAGATCAACGCACGGGCCTCGGAGGAAGGCAGGATGGCGAAGAACACGACCGGCGGCGGAAGGAAGCCCGGGGCCGCGCCCGGATCGGCCGAGCCCAAGTCCGGGGCCGAACCCAAACCCGGGGCCGCGCCCGCGACGCCGTTTCCGGCGGCGCCCGAGACCCTGCACCGGGAGGGGGACCAGCTCTGGATCCCCCTCCGCCAGGAATGGCGGGACGTGGCGGGGAAGCCGGAAGAAGTCGTGCGCCAGCACTTCATCCGCTGCCTCTGCGACGAGTACGGCTACACCCTCGAGCAGATGGCCCAGGAGCGGCGGACCATCCACGGCCACCGGAGCCCGCGCGCCGACGTCGTGATCTGGGAGACGCCGAAGGACAAGGCCGCGAGCAGGACGCCGGTGCTCGTCGTCGAGTGCAAGGCCGAGAACGTCGAGATCGACCTCAGGGACTACTACCAGGGCGAGAGCTACACCCGCGCGGCCGGCGGCGAGTTCTTCATCGCCCACAACGCGCGCCATACCGCCGTCTTCCGGCTGATCCCCGGCGTGCCGGGGGAGTTCGTGCAGATCAACGAGATCCCGAGGGCGGCGGACTGGGGCGACGCCAGGCGGATCGACGAGATCAGGAAGCGGCTGCGGGCGTTCAACCGGAGGGAGTTCCAGGACCTCCTGTTCCGATGCCATTCGATCCTGCGCGACGTGCACAAGATGGACCCCGGACGCGCGTTCGACACGATCTCGAAGATCCTGTTCGTGAAGATGTACGTCGAACGCTCGGGCCTGCACGGCACGTTCACGGCCGATTTCCTCGACCGTCGCGCCTCGACGCGCCTCCCGAGCGATCCGCTCGTCCACGACGACCTGTTCGAGCAGACGAAGCGCTACTACCGGGCCGACGACCTCTTCACCGGCGCGGACCGCCTCGAGATCTCCGAGGAGACCTTCCGCCGCATCGTGAAGGAGCTCGAACGCTTCGACCTCTCCAAGACCGGGGACGACGTGAAGGGGCTCGCCTTCGAGAAGTTCCTCGGCAGCACGTTCCGGGGCGAGCTCGGCCAGTTCTTCACGCCGCGCCCGGTGGTGGACTTCATGGTCAACCTGCTCGACCCCCGGGAGGGCGAGCTGATCTGCGACCCGGCGGCGGGCTCGGGCGGCTTCCTCATCCGCGCCTTCGAGCACGTCCGGGGCCGGATCGCCGCCGACGTCCAGGCCGGGAAGGACCGGGCGCGGGCCGGGATCGAAGCGCAGGGCCTTGCCCCCGAGGAGGAGGAGTCCCGGATCGATGCGGCCTTCGCCGCGCTCAACCAAGAGCTTCTCGCCTCGAACGACAACAACCGGCCGGCCGACACCCGCGTCGGCCGGCTGGCCTGGCAGTGCATCTTCGGCTGCGACGCCGAGCCCCGCGCCGCGCGCACCGCCAAGATGAACATGATCATGCACGGCGACGGGCACGGCGGCATCCACTACCACGACGGCCTCGTGGACGTGAACGGCATCTTCCCGAGCCGTTTCGACGTCGTGGTCACCAACCCGCCCTTCGGCTCGAACGTGGGGAGCGACCAGAAGGTCGGCGGGAGCGGCGAGACGCGCATCCACGAGGATGAGGCGTACCTTGATCTGTGCCGGGAACGCTACGGCGAAGCCTGGGAGCGGAGCTGGCGGCGCATGAGGGATTCGGCCGGGACGAACATCCTCGACCTGTTCGAGATCGGCCAGGGCAAGGCGAACCGCGCCACCGAGATCGTCTTCGTCGAGCGCTGCCTGAGCCTGCTCAAGCCGGGGGGCCGGATGGGCATCGTCCTCCCCGACGGCAACCTCAACAACCCGTCGCTCACCTGGTTGCGCCGCTGGTGCGAGGGCAAGGCGCGCATTGCGGCCATCGTCAGCCTGCCCGAGGAGACGTTCCGCTCCGCCGATGCGACGGTGAAGGCGTCGCTGGTGTTCCTGCGCCGTTTCACGGACGGCGACGAGGCGGCGTGGGAGGCCGCGTGGGCGGCGGCGCATGGGCGGCACGACCGTACCTTCAACGCGAGGCGCGATGCGCTCTGCGCCGACTTTGGGCGGCGGATCGTGACGGGGGAGAGCCGGGCGGCCGGGAAGATCGTGGACGCGCTGGCCAAGATCGGGGTCGAGCGCACCGCGCCCGCGTGGAGCGCCGGGGCGCCGCCCGATTACCCGCGCGGCATCGGCCCGACCCGGCTGGCAAAGCCGCGCTGGAAGGGGAGCGGCGCGGGCGACCGGGAGCGCGCCGCCCGGCTCAAACGCGAGTACGCGGCCGTCTTCGACGAGGACGAGGAGGCGAGGGCGCGCGCCGATGCGCTCTTCCGCGAGCTGCGGGCCGCCTTGCGCGCCGTGGACGAAGCGCACAACGCCGCGCTGTGGGCGGCGGTGCGGGAGGCGTTCGACTACCCCGTCTTCGTCGCCGCGCCCGGGGCCGTCGGCATCACCTCGACCGGCGAGACGGGCGAGAACGTGCCGGACGACCTGCCGCGGATCCTCGACGCCTTTCGCGCCTTCGAGTCCTGGGTCGAAGCGGGCGCCGAGCCGGAGGACGCCCCGGATTTTCGCCTGCCCTCCGCTGCCTGATCCGGCGGTGGAGGGCGCTCGAACCCTGGATCGCCGCCGAAGCCGTCGAGGGCCGGCATTCGCGCTTCCCGTTGACGCCGCTTCGTGACCTCGTATCGCCGCGGCGGGAAGCGGTCACCGTCACCGGTACGTTCGGCGACTGGACGCCGATCACCGTCCACCTGAACGGGGAGATCTCGGCGCGCGAGAGGACCGTTCCCTACAAGGGCGGCATGTTCGCCGCTTATCCCGGCGATGTCGTCTTCTCCAAAATCGACGCGCGCAACGGGGCGATCGGCGTCCTGCAGGAGGGGATCGCCAAGGCGGTCGTCACGTCGGAGTTTCCCGTCTTCGTGCCGGCCCCCGATCGCCTCGACGGCGGGTTCGTGAAGCTGGTGCTGAGGACCGGCGACTTCCTGGCCGCGCTCCGGCAGAAGGCCAGCGGCACGAGCGGACGCAAGCGGATCACCCCCGACGCCTTTGCCGACCTGCACATTCCCCTGCCGCCGCTGAACGAGCAGCGGGACATCGTCGCCGCCCACCGCGCGGCGCAGGCCCGCGCAGCCGATCTGGAGCGCGAGGCCGACGAGGCCGAGGCGCAGGCGATGGAGGCCTTCGAGGCCGCGCTCGGTTTCGACCCACCCGCCCCGCTGCCCGACCGCCCCGTCTTCATCGCCTCCTTCAAGGACCTCGACCGCTGGAGCCACGAGGGGATCCTTCGCCGAATCGCCGAAAGGGACCCGGCCCATACGTCGCCCTATCCGACCGTCCAACTCCGTGACGTGATCGCCGACCTCGTTGTTGGTTGGAGCCCAAGATGCCTCAACCGCCCTGCGGGTGAGAATGAGTGGGGGATATTGAAGCTGAGCGCTGTGACGTCCGGTTATCTGAAGCCATCCGAGAACAAGGCGCTACCGCCTGGCGCGGAATCGAAACCGGAGCTCGAGGTGAAACGAGGGGATGTATTGATTACCCGTGGGAGCGGCGTAACCCGACTCGTGGGAGCGACGACCTTCGTCGCTGATGAGCCGCCAAGCAAGCTGATGATCTGCGATCTCATCTTTCGGGTGATCTTCAACGAAGCGACTGAAATCGATCCCGCCTTTCTGACGGCAACCCTCGCAACGACGAATCTGCGTAGCCAGATCGAAAGTCAGCGGACGGGGGCCGCTCCAATGATGCAGAAAATCACGAAATCGGCGCTGATGTCTCTTCGGCTTCCTCTCCCACCGGAAACCGAACAGGTCTCCTTGAGAACCACCTTGGCCGACGCGCGCGCCCATGCCACCACCCTCCGTGAGCGGGCACAGAAGGAACACACCAAAGCATGGACGGATTTCGAAACCGCCGTCTACGCGGCGGAGAGTGACTCCGAAGCAGTCACCTGATCATCGCCTTGGCCCGTTCGAGCACTTCGACTGCCTGGCTGCACGAGACTGTTTTGGTAATCTGGCTCTACCTGCCAGTTGCAGAAGATTTCTCTCCAACCCGGCGTAGCCGGAACCAAACCTCTGGATTCTCGCTTGCCCGGGAATGACGGCAATCATGCGAGACGCCCTTCTCTGTTATTCCCGCGCAAGCAGGAATCAACACGAACAATTCTTCGTTACTTTGCACAACACTTCATGGATAAGGGACTATACATACGTTCACTGCACAAAATGCAGGGTTTCCAGGCCGAAGCAGTGAGTGGCTCAAGTTCACTTCCAGTGAGGGTAAGCCACTTTCATCAATAGTCTTCTTCAGACCGTCATTCCCGCGAAAGCGGGAATCCACTTCAACCATGAAAGTCTCTGGATTCCCGCTTTCGCGGGAATGACGAGCTTTCGAGGAGCCCGCCGTCGGTTCGATCAGGGGAATGATGGGGCTTTGATTCATGCAACAACCGGGTCTATGAATCATGAGTACGTACTATATACAATACGTCTTCGTGATAGAATACGAAGGCGGCGTGACGCCCGGGCGAGGCTGGGGCGTCGAGCCAAGGGAGCAGAGGGAGCCAGCGGACATGCAAGAGAGATGGTGGAGCAACGGGGCCGAGGCATCATCCCGGTGGGGAGGCGCCGAGAGGCTGTGGGAGATGGCCCGCGAAGAACGCGAAAAGGGCGAGGATTGTTGGGGTGGAACCTTGCTCAACAGCCTCCTGCTGGGCAGCTACGCGATCGAGCTGGTACTGAAGTGCTGGAGCAAGCTGGCGCACGCATCGGCTGCGACGGGGGTGGAGAAACCGCATTCCTTCGAACACGACTTGGGCAAGCTGTGGAAGCGGTTCCCCAAGGGGCCGTACAGGAAGTTCCTGGAAGAGCGCTGGAAGGGGTGGAGGGACCAAATGAAGCCGGAGGACAGGATCGGGTCCATACAGAAGGTGTTCGACGACATAGGCCCCGTCTTCACGCGCACGCGGTACTTGGGAGACGCGAAGAACATGAACGAGGAAAGGAAGCAGAAGGAGATGCTCACGAAAATCATCGCCAGACCCGACTACTACTGGCGCTGTTTCGAAGCGTGCTCGCGCGTGTTCATCGAGGGTTTCATCCTGTACGACGTGGCGCAACTGGAACGGCAAGGGGAAAAGGAAAAGGCGAAAGCTCTCTCGGACCGTCTGGAACGGGACGGATGCACACCCGAAGAAGTGGAGGAAGGGGTGAGGGAGATGTCCCATAGGCTGTTGAACCTGGATTGATAGAGGCGGCGACTCCTTCACCTGGATCGTCTTTACTATCTTGGCTTCATCCGATTGTCAACCGCTTGTGACGCCGGTTTCCATGTTCGTGATGCGGTAGAAGCGCCTTTGCAAATTTCCAGTAACGATATCGACGACTCGGGGGACGAGCACGCGGAGTTCTTGCACGCGAGTTCGGTGGGCGATCAGTACGAACACCGGTATCGGCAGATGATCCGGGTTCTGTTGGTGCTCGATCCCCTGATCGGTGGTGATAAGGGCGTCGAACCCGCGCCCTGCTGCTCGTCTCAGCAAGTCGCCGTTCTTGCTGCCTGCCCAACCCATCCGCTGGACGGTGTGCACCTCGAACGTATCAGGGAAGAAACCGCCCAGCCTTCTTGGAATGGACTCGTCAAGCAGCAGCTTCATCGGAATGCTCGGCAAGTAGCGCCTTGGCCCGTTCGAGCACTTCGACTGCCTGGCTCCGCGACACCGTAGGGAAGTTGTCCAGGAAGTCGTCGAGCCGATCCCCGGCCTCCAGGTACTCGATCAGGATGCGAACAGGGACCCTCGTCCCGGAGAACACCGGCGTCCCGCCGAGGATATCGGCGCTTCTGTCGATTACCCTGTCCGTCATCAGTCATGCCTCCGACCGTGCAGTCGGGGGCATGATAGCACCTCTTCCGTCGGTTTCGGCCTTGGCGGCCCCCGAAGCGCGGGCCACGGCGCGCCCATGACGGAACGCAGGGCTGCCCATCCTGTCGGGGGAACCGTGCCGTTGCGGGGTCGCATCAATACCGGCACCCCTTATCGATCATCTGCCGTACCGGGAGCCCTCCCAGGTCGTGGGTCTTCTGAAACGCCTTCAGGTTGTCAATCGCGGCCCGGATTTTGCTGGCGTCCTGTGTCCTGAACGAAATCAGCTCCGCGACGGGGCGACCGTGCCTGGTGATGATGAATCGCTCCCCGGCCTGCACGCGCTTCAGGAGCCGCGGCAGGTTCGTTTTCGCCTCGGATGCGCCGATTTCGGGCATGTGGCAACTTTCGTTACGCCACCCGGCGGCGCGTGAGGTCGAGCGGCGCTTGGTCCCGCGACAGCGTGAATTCGTGGCCCGGGCAGGACGGCTCGCGGAAGGTGATCGCCTCGTAGTGGTCGTCCCGGGGCACGAACACACCGTTCGCCTCTTGTCTTCGTATGTCAGCCTAGCTCTTCGTTGCTTACCTGTTTCGGACTTCGCTTCAGCCACCGTTCGTGCTCATCCCTGCTGCGCCGGTGCTTTCCTGTCTCTTTCAGTTTTTCGACTGCCTCGCCCATCGTGCCCGTAACGTCTCGACGTACTTCCAGTAGTGCTGCCCGCAGGCCTTCGTTATCCAGCGCCAGCCAGTTTTTGTCGAGGTGGTGTACGTACGGACCCCACTGCCAAGCTTGGCTTGACGCCACGTGCGCTTTCCATATCCCGGGCTCCGTTCGCTCCCGTCGCAGCATTACGATGTCGGTCCATGCCTCGGCGATGGCCTCGACTTCTTCCAGCTTCAATCCCCCGTATGGGGTCTCCGTCCTCGTCCACCCCTTCCGGTCCCCGTCGACTCCCGCGTCGGAGTACGCATGCGCCATCTCGTGGGCGAGCGTGCTCAGCGTGAAGTGGGGCACCGATGTTCCGGTTGTGCGCGCCATGATGGCTATCGGGAACCACCAGAGCTTGATGTGTCCGGGAGCGCCCTTCGCCTGCCCACGTTCCGTGGCGCCCCGTGCGCGTGTGTACGTTCCGAAGGGGTCAACCACCTGGTCCCGCCCCGTCTCCGCGCCTAGCGCCTGCACGGCTTCCCTCAGGGCCTTCAGCGCGGCCTTGCCTTCGTGCTCCAGCCGTTCTAGCTGGTTGCCTGCCGAGGTCCATTTCTGGCGGTGTTCCGAATCCAGCGTCTCGCGCTCGACTGCCTTGACCGCGGCACGTGTCCTCCTCAGGGCCTCGCCTGCGCCCAGTGCCGCGCGCCCCTCGACGGGCAGACTCTCCCAAAGCTGCCTGGCCCAATGTGTCGCTGCGCCATCCTCGACCTCGATGCGGACCTCGTGCTCCGGGCGCCGGATGCTGTCGCCGCCGCCGCCGCCGCCGCGCGAGAGCGTCAAGCCCATTGTGTCGCGCAGCGCCGTCCGCACCCACGGCAGGTAGTGGCGTTTCGCCTGCTCGACGACTTGGCGGTCGGCGTGCAGGACGGTTTTCCAGTCAGCGGCGTGCTTCATCCCTGGGTGTCCCCTGGTCTGAATACGTATTGGGTCTGGATGGGGCGGCCCCTCGGCTCCATGATATGTGCCACGACCCTGACCTTTACCATGTCCTGTATCTCATCGGCCTCCAGCCCGTCCACGCGGTACAGCGTCTCGTCCTCGCCGTGATGCAGATCGACGAGTCGGCGCCGTTCCCGGTCGAGGCCCCGTCGGCGTGCTTGAGTACGCACAGCAGCACCCAGCGGACGGTGCTTGCCCCGCTTCGGCCCTCCCGCTCGGCCTAACCCGATGTTCGGGGTCCCGTCGCTGTCCACCCCAAGCGGCAGCCACGCCCGCTCCGTCTCGCCGGGCGTGTCGTCCCCCTCGTCGGGCCAAAGTGCCCTGCCTTCGCGCCCCGACCTCTCCACCCACAGGGTCCGCAGGGGTATCGTCCAGGCTTTTGCCATAGTTACTCTGCTTGAATCCATCGTCTGCAACCGGGTCTCCCGCATACCCTCAAATGGTGTTTGCGTACTCTTCCGAGCCACTGCAGCAGTTCGTTGAAGTATGCTATCTCCATCGGACCGGCCAGTTCCTGCCACTTCTCGTTGCTCGTGCTCTGGACTTTTTCCGGTCGATAGGAGTCCATTCTTTCGAGGAACTCCTTCCAGTTCCCTGCCTTCTGGCGGGTTGGGTCGAGGTGTTCCTGCCACTTCCCCCTGTCGTTGTCCCATGCCCATAGCATCTTGGCGTATTCGTCCAGATTCGGTGGACAGCCGAAGTCTGGGCCAGTCTCCTGCCACTGCTGGAATAGCTGGTACTCAAGCCACTCAAAGACGGTTCTCGGCGGGCTACCGTCTCCGTCGTGGTGCGCTACCACGGCTTCCGTTGCGCCCTTCCATATTGCCATCAGCAGCAGGTCGTTCAGCCAAGGGAGTTTCTCGTCATTTTCCGGCTCCAGCGCCCAGTACCTCCAGCGGATGCTGCCCCAGCCTTTCTTGTCGCTTTCTGTCTCCGATAGTTGTTCGATGAATGCCCGTGCCGTCTCTGGCGGCCAAGCTTCGGCGCCGGTATTCTCCCACTCGATGAAGCCGTTCCACTCTCTGTAGTGGTACTCAATTCTTTCCAGCGCGGCGCTGCTTATTCCTTCCACCAGCGCTTCCAGGTCGTGCCCTCCATGCCCTCTTGGGAATTTCCTTTTCGGATTATTCTGTTCGTACGCGGCTTTCAAGCTCTGTTCCAGTCCGTTGTATGCCAGTACTATGACGCACCACGTGCGTGCTCCTGAATACGATGCGCTTCCTTCCCCCGGATTGTGGCGCGGCCCTCCGTTTACGAACTCGCGTGCGCGTTCTTCGATCGCCTCCAGCCGTGAGATTCTGCGTTCGGGATTATCCATTGCCTACTCCTTCTGTCACCCGCGGATTGCCCTCAGCCCCTGCGCTACGTTGCATCCAGCTTGTTCTCCGGTCGAGCGTTGCGACTGGATCGCCCTGATGGCGATTGCCATAGTGTTTCCTCTCGTCATTATGTCGTCCACTATCAGGCGTCGCATTCGATGCCGGCGCGCTCGCGCTGGGCGAACCGCCTGCCCCACGACAGCGGCCAGCCATCCCGGCCCGCCTCCGGTTCGAGACCTCGGGCCGCGCCTTTCTCGCCGATGGTCCCGCCGGCGTCACCCGAGTCAACCCGACACCGAACCGGTGCCGGAGAGGAGCCCGGCGGCACGGGCGATCGAGCCGGATCAGGGTCCCGTTGGGGCGGGCGAACCAGTTTTCCGGCCTCTCAGGAGAGACGATCCAGCAGCCCAGCGATTCGAGCGCCTCGGGCGCCGCCTGGAACACCTTGGCGCCCCCGACCCCGTAGATCCCGGACCCGTAGCGCCGGATCCGTCCCTCTGTACGGAGGCGGCGAAGCGCCCGATCGCAAGCGCCGTCCGCGACCCCCAAGGCTCTCACCTCGGCGCGCGTCAGCGCCTGCCGGCCGGGCTGTGCGAGCAGCCGCCCGATGGCTTCGAGGGCGCGGGCGGTGGCGGTAGTGCGTGCGCTCATGATCGCCGGAGTATAGGCATTCGAGAGAGATACGCCACGCTGGGACGGTTCGGCCGGGTTGCCGGCCCTCCCGGCGGCGCCTCGTGCGCCCCCTCAGGTGCCGGGTCGCTGCGGCCTCATCGGTGTTAACGACCGCCGACCCTCGGCACAGCTTCAGCGCCGCATGAGCCCGCGTCGGCGGAGCGGGTGGCCCGGGCGGGACAGCTCGCAGAAGGTGATCGCCTCGCAGTGGTCGTCCAGAGGCACGAACACGCCGTTCGGCTCCGTCCACCGTCGCATCCCTTGGTTGCACGTTGCCCATTTTGGCCGGCCACAGAGCCGGGACGAACGCACGCCCCTCGATCAGCGAATCGCGCCGCCGGTCGGTCGCTTCGGGCGCCTCGTCGAGGAAGGCCCACGACATGGCGACCGGGCAGTCGAGCACGAACGTCATCAATACCGGCGCCCCTCATCGATCATCTGCCGTACCGGGAGCCCTCCCAGATCGTGGGTCTTCTGAAACGCCTTCAGATCGTCGATCGCGGCCCGGATCTTGTCGGCGTCATGTGTCCTGAACGGAATCAGCTCCGCGACGGGGCGACCGTGCCTGGTGATGACGAATCGCTCCCCGGCCTGCACGCGCTTCAGGAGCCGCGGCAGGTTCGTTTTCGCCTCGGATGCGCCGATTTCGGGCATGTGGCAATCTCCTGGTCGAGGGTGAACCTTTTACAGGGAATCCGTCGCAGCGATGTAGTAGCCGATCGCCTCCGGATCGTCCAGCGGTCGTTCGTCAGAAATACTTCGAACGTCACCGGCGATGTTTCCGGCGCTCGTTCACCTTGTGCAATGCCGATCTCGCAGGAGTGACCTTGCCCTGTTCGACCTGACGGTTGCCCAGCGCCAGAATCGTGAGCAGCGCCAGAGTCTCCTCGGTCTGTTCGTAGCTCTCGATATCCTGCACCATGACCCTCGTCTCGCCGTTCTGGGTGATGATCATCGGCAGATATCGGCTTTCGTCAGGCCATGCGGCGGCGCGTGAGGTCGAGCGGCGCCTGATCCCGCGGCAGCGCGAATTCGTGGCCCGGGCGGGACGGCTCGCGGAAGGTGATCGCCTCGTAGTGGTCGTCCAGGGGCACGAAGACGCCGTTGGCCTCCGCCCATCGGCGCATCCCCTCGTTGCACGAATGCGCCCACGAGAGCACCTCCACCCGCCACCCGCGCTTGTGCATCCGCTCAAGCGTGCGGTGGAAGCCCTGCCCCTCGTAGTAGCCCGCGCCGTCGCCGGTGAGCAGGGCGACGATGCCCGGGTCCCCGTTGTTGTCCCAGCCGTCCTCCAACATGCATAGCTGCAACCAGCGATCCGGGACCTCCTGTTCGCCCCGACCCCGCTCGCCGCGGTCGAACAGCCTCACCTGCACCCCGCGGTTCTCCATCCGGTTCCATAGCTGCCGCATCTCCGGGGGGACGGAGCCGGCGGCCACCGCTTTCGCCAGGGGGCGGCCGGCCTCGGCCAAGCGCAGCAGGTTCTCGAAGTGGATGCGAATCAGGTACCTGGCGCCGGGCGTGCCCTCTTGTTCCTCCGCGAGGCGCTGCGCCTCGTGAAAGATGTTCGAGTTGTCCCAATAGATGAACACCCGGTCCATGTGATAGCCACCATGCTGCTTGCCGGTTCGGCGGCGCAAGTGTACCGCAGGCGCGCCCCTCGACGATGCGGATTGCCGACCTCGCGCAGGCCGTCGTTTCCGGTCAGTTCAGCCCTCCCGGATGCGGGCGCGGAAGTCCTCCTCGCTGTCGCAGGCGAGCCCCGCGCTGACGGCGACCTCCTCCGGGGCCTCCGCGAATCCGGGCACGTTCGCCGGAAACCCCTCCGAGACCGCGATGCCCCGCAACCGCAGCAGCTCGCGCACCGTCTTCGCGCGGCCCTCCGCCCGGCCCTCGTCCCGGAAGGAACGCAGGAACGGGTGGTCGTCCGGGCTCGTACCGTCCCGCTCGCCCAGCCTCCGCCCCACCGACTTCAGCGCCGCATACGTCCAGCCCGTGAGCTCGACCTCGTTCATCGCATCGTGGATCGCGCGCGCCGACCAGCCGGGAAACGCCCGGCTCGACCGTGACTCCCGATAGCGCCCTCCTTCGAGCACGTGGATCGTGAGACCCGGCGACCGGCCCCGGCGTCGGCCCCCCAACCACCGCCCCGGCACTTCCACCCACACCTCTGGAAACCCCCACGACTCGTACGTCCCGAGCTTCCAGGGGCGCACGTCCGTCGTGTAGTCCACCTCCAGGAGCACGTCCGGAAGGTCGTGCTTTCCGACCACGATCCCGCCGCCTTCGGGCAGCCGGGCGCGCATCGGATACAGGTACACCAATTTGTCGGCCTGGAGAATCTTCTCCCGCCGGCCGTACTCGTTGCGCCGCTCGAGGCCCGTAGTCCCGTAGCACCCGATGGCCGCCCCGCGCGCTTGTGCGATCTGCGTGCACAGCTCCACGAGCCGTTCCGCCGGCTGCTCGTGGCCGATGCCGGGAGGCTCCTGCACCCATGCGGTTCCGGTCGCGCCGTCCCAGTACTCGAACCGGCCCTCCCAGGCTTCGAGGTCGCGGCGGCGGAGGGGGATCGGCCGGCAGCCGGGCAGGTCCGGGGTCGGGTCCGGGGCGTCAGGAGCCGGGGAGGGGGTTGGCGCGCGCGCGGCCCGCGCATGTGCCGGGGGTCGGGTTCGCGGCGCGACGTTCGCCGCGGTCGGGTGGTCTTCGGTACGCATCGTCGGGCCTCCTTCTCCGGATCCATGCCGCCTCTCGCCGCGCCGAGAAGTGTAGCCGGGGAGCCCCCGCGGAGTCGATGGCGGTGTCGTCCGAGGCATGGGCGCGGTGGGGATTTTCGCCAAGCACACCTCTCGCGGGCGCGTCCTGTGGGGACGCGGGCGTCCTGCCCGCAGCGGACCGAAGGGCCGGGGATGAAGCGCCTCTGAACGAAAGTGCGGGCGAGACGCCCGCGTTCCCAGGACGCGCCGTTCCCAGGGATGTCCTGCGCAAGCGCCACCGTGGGGTGAAATCCGCCCAAAAGCCCCTCGAACCAACCCCATGCCGTGGAACAACGCCGTCCCTGTTGGGTAAAAAATATCTCGCCTTTCTCTCTATTCTCCTTATATCAATAGGTTACGAACAGTGCCCGGGCCTCGAACCGGGGCCGGAGAGGAGCCCGGCGGCATGGGCGCTTTGCTCCAGCCGATGGAGCGCGCCTTCCCAGGGAAGATGATCCAGGGGGCCTTCGCCGATTCGTTCGGTCCCCATATCGTCCAGGTAGCCTTCGTACCGGGCGCCGAAGAACCCGGAGCGCGCCCGCAGGGTGTCGAGAAGCAGCGCGACGTTCTCCTTCGGGACCTCGTGGCGCTCGACCAGCAACGGGGCGAGCTGGTCGAGGTTCCGATGATCGAGAAGGTACGGGTGGAGGACGGCAAGGTCGTGAACGTGCCGGATCAGCTCCCGCCGCATCGCGCCGCCGCTCGCGGTCCGCCCCGCGAGCGCCGCCCACTTGCCGGCCGCGATCTCCAGGGGGTTCACCGCGCTCACCGGGGTCCTGCTCCCGAGCCTGAAGACCTCCCGGCGCGCCAGGACCGGCGGCAGGTCCACGAGTTCGTACTCGATCCCCGGCTGGACCGAGTCGTTCGGATTCCTGGGCTCATAACGGCCGATGAACACCTGGACCGCGCCGTCCCGCCGAACCCGCCCCCGGCGGGTCGGGATCAGCCACGGGAGCGCGTGATGGACGTGCTCCCGGAAGGCCGCGCCGACCTCCTTCAGCCTCCGCTGGCGCTCCGGCGTCCGCGGCGCCAGCGCCCTCGGGCCAGCCGGAACCGCCGGATCTCCGATCAGAACGATGCGAAGATCCACGTCCTCGGAGAAACGGCGAAGAAGGCCGTAGTACCGTGACAGGCAGGTCGCGCCGTCCAGCACGAGGGAAGCGCCGGGATGTCGGAACGATTCCAGGGCTTCGAGCGCCTTCGTGACGCACAGGTCCTTTTCCGCGCGCCCCGGAGAGTGGCAGTAGTGGAAGCTCTCGAAGTGGGCCTCGATCTCCCGTTGGGCCGGAAAGGCGTCCATCGCGCTCATCGAAACCTTCCTGGGGCGCAGGCGTCGTCCGCCCGGTGTCTCGAACTTCATCTGCACCCCGTGTCCGAGAATTCGCCGCCGGCAGGGGCGATCGAGCCGGAGCAGGGTTCCGTTGGGGCGGGCGGACCAGTTGTCCAGCCTCTCGGGAGGGACGATCCGGTAGCCCAGCGATTCGAGCGCCTCGGGCGCCGCCTGGAACACCTTGGCGCTCCCGACCCCGTAGATCCCGGACCCGTAGCGCCGGATCCGCCCTGCCTCACGGAGGCGGCGAAGCGCTCGATCGCAAGCGCCGTCCGCGACCCCCAAGGCTCTCACCTCGGCGCGCGTCAGCGCCTGCCGGCCGGGCTGTTCGAGCAGCCGCCCGATCGCTTCGAGAGCGCGGGCGGTGGCGGTAGTGCGTGCGCTCATGATCGCCGGAGTACAGGCATTCGGGGGGAATGCGCCACGCGTTCGGCCCTCAGCGCGTCGGATCATGCAGATCATGCAGGGTGAGCACGCGGAGCCGGTCCACGCGGGCGAGGCGTCGATCGTTGGTGATGAAGGTCTCGCAATCGTGGACGAGTGCGGTCGCCAGATGCAGGGCGTCCATCGACCGCAGCCCGAAATCCGCCCGCAGGTGGACGGAACGCAGGATCACCCGGCGGTCGACCGGTACCAGATGGATGCGCGAGGTACGGCTGAACAGTTCCAGATAACGTTCGACCAGGTCTTGTCGGCCGTCCTTCATGGGACGGGGCAGGAGTTCGGTGAAGAGCAGCTCGCTCGCGACCACGCTGACGGCTTGCCGATCGATCGCCGCCAGCAGCCCGGCCACCGCCGCGCGGTGCGTTTCGACGCCCTCGAGCGCGTAGACGTAGAGGTTGGCGTCGAGGCAGGTGCGACGCCCGAGCGCAGGCCAATCGGCGCTCATTCGGCGCGGCCGTCGGCAATCTCCGCATCGATCTCCTCCGCCGATCCGTAGACCCCGGAAGCCGCGCCGAGAAGGTCGGACATCGAGTAGCCGGCGCCCCGCACCCGGACCTCCTGCGCCGTGATGACGATCCGGGCTCCATCCGCGGTGACGTTCAGGAAATCGCCTTCCTTCAGTCCGGCCAGGGCCACCACCTTCCCCGGAAGGGTGATCTGGTTCTTGGGGCGCAGCTTGACCATGTGCATGAATTTCGCCTGCCGGACGTGGTTGGAGAGTCGGAAAATCCTACTTCATGTTGTCCGATTGTCAACCACTGTGGTGTTGCGGCCCTCCCGCCGGGCTCCGCTCCGGCCGCCCCCGAGACGCGGGCGGTGGTGCGCCCATGACGAAACGAGGGCTGCCCCATACGTATCGGGGAAATGGCGCTGGACTTACCCCGTCGTGGGGCTGCCCCTCGTTACGCCGCGCGGCGGCCCGGCAGATCGGGCGGCGCCTGGTTCCGCGACGGCGCGAGCTCGCGGCCCGGGCGCCCGTTCAGGACCCGGAACCGGGTCCTTCCGCCCGGCGGCCGAGCGCCGCGAGCGCCGTGTCGCGGATGTGGGCCGAGCGCAGGCCGGCCGCCTCGTACTGGAGGTCCGGCTTGTCGTGGTCGAGGAAACGGTCGGGGAGCACCATGGGGCGGACCTTGAGCCCGCCGCCGTCCAGGATGCCTTCCCCGGCGAGGAAGTGCAGCACCTGCGCACCGAACCCCCCGACCGCGCCCTCCTCGATGGTGATGAGCAGCTCGTGCTCCCGGGCGAGCGCGCGCGCCAGCGCCCCGTCGAGGGGCTTCGCGAACCTCGCATCGGCCACCGTCGTCGAGACGCCTTCCCCGGCGAGCTCCTCGGCCGCGGCGAGCGCCTCCTGCAGGCGGGCGCCGTAGGACAGGATGGCCACCTCGGCGCCCTCGCGCACGATCCGGCCCTTCCCGATCTCCAGGACCTCCCCGCGCTCCGGCAGGGCAACCCCGAACCCCGCCCCCCGCGGGTAGCGGAACGCGCACGGCCGGTCGTCGATGGCGACCGCGGTGCGGACCATGTGCGCCAGCTCGCATTCGTCCGCCGCCGCCATCAGCACCATGCCGGGCAGGCAGCCGAGAAAGGCGACGTCGTACGCCCCGGCGTGGGTCTGCCCGTCCGCCCCCACCAGGCCCGCCCGGTCCATCGCGAAGCGGACCGGGAGGCCCTGGATCGCCACGTCGTGGACGATCTGGTCGTAGGCGCGCTGCAGGAACGTCGAGTAGATGGCGACGAAAGGCTTCATCCCGTCCGCCGCGAGGCCGGCCGCGAAGGTCACCGCGTGCTGCTCCGCGAGCCCGACGTCGAAGGCCCGGTCGGGGAAGACCCGCTCGAAGAGGTCCACCCCGGTTCCGGACGGCATCGCGGCGGTGATGGCGCAGATGCGGTCGTCGAGGCGCGCCTCCGTCACCAGGCTCTGGGCGAACACCCTGGTGAAGGAGGGAGGGGCGTTGGCGCTCGACGCCTTCTGGGCCCCGGTGCCGACGTCGAAGCTCGACACCCCGTGGTAGCGGTCCGCGGACTCCTCCGCCGGCGCGTAGCCCTTCCCCTTCCGGGTGCAGACGTGGACCAGGATGGGGCCCGCCGCGGCGTCGTCGCGCACGTTCCGGAGGATGGGCAGGAGGTGGTCGAGGTCATGGCCGTCGATCGGCCCGACGTAGTAGAAGCCGAGCTCCTCGAACAGGGTGCCGCCGGTCACCAGGCCGCGCGCGTACTTCTCGGCCCGCCTCACCCCGTGCTCGACCACCCGCGGGAACCGCTCCGCCGCGTGCCGCGCGATGTCGCGGATCGAGCGATAGCGCTTCGAGGAGATCAGCCGCGAGAGATACCCGCTCATCGCGCCGACCGGCGGGGCGATCGACATCTCGTTGTCGTTGAGGATCACGATGAGGCGGGTGTCCATCGATCCGGCGTTGTTCAGGCCCTCGTAGGCCATGCCGCCGGTGAGCGCCCCGTCGCCGATGACCGCGACGACCCGGTTCGCCCGCCCCTGGAGGTCGCGGGAGACGGCGAACCCGAGCGCGGACGAGATCGAGGTCGAGGCGTGGGCGGCGCCGAAGGGGTCGTACTCGCTCTCCGACCGCTTGGTGAAGCCGGACAGCCCCCCGCCCTGGCGGAGGGTGCGGATCCGCGGGCGCCGCCCGGTCAGGATCTTGTGCGGGTAGCACTGGTGGCCGACGTCCCAGATCAGGACGTCTTCGGGGGTGTCGAACAGGTAGTGCAGGGCGACCGTCAGCTCGACGACTCCGATCCCGGCCCCGAGGTGGCCGCCGGTGTGGGAGACCGCGTCGATCGTCTCGGCGCGCAGCTCGTCGGCGAGCCGCTTCAGCTCCCGCACGGACATTCCGCGAAGGTCGCGGGGCCATTCGACGAGGTCGAGATGCGGGGTTTCGACGGGCATTCCCGGTCCTTACGTCAGCGCGCGCACCCGGACATGATCGCCGACCGGAATGCTCGACGAAACCCTAATCCCCGCGTCACGCCTCGCGGCGCGCCCCGTCAGCTTCGACGCGCCAGCACGTATTCGCCGAAGGCCCGGAGCGGATCGGCCCCGCCGCCGAGCCCGTCCAGCCGGGCGACGGCCCGCTCGACGAGGGCCGCCGCCTCCCGCCGCGCGCCCTCCACCCCGAGGGCGGCGGTGAACGTCGCCTTTCCCGCGGCCGCATCCTTGCCGACCGTCTTCCCGAGGGCGGCTTCGTCGCCGACCACGTCGAGCACGTCGTCGATGACCTGGAACGCGAGCCCCACGTCTTCGCCGAACTCGCGGAGCGACCGGCGAAGCCCGCCGTCGTCGCGGCCCGCGAGGATGGCGCCCGCCTCGCAGCAGAACGCGATGAGCGCCCCGGTCTTCATGCGCTCGAGCTTGACGGTCAGCGCGTAGTCAGCCCCGTCGCGCTCCGCGGCGAGGTCGATCACCTGGCCGCCGACCATGCCTCCGCCTCCGGCCGCCTTCGCCAACCCCCGGACGAGGTCGCAGCGGACCGAGGGGTCCGGGTGGGTTCGGGGATCGGTCAGAAGCTCGAAGGCCAGGGTCAGCAGCGCATCGCCGGCGAGGATGGCGGTGGCCTCGTCGAAGGCCATGTGGCAGGAGGGCCTGCCCCGGCGGAGGTCGTCGTCGTCCATCGCCGGCAGGTCGTCGTGGATGAGGGAATAGCCGTGCACCATCTCGACGGCCGCCGCCGCCAGCAGGGCCGCGCCGTCGTCTGCGCCCGCGAGCCCCGCCCCCGAACGCACCAGGAACGCCCGCAGCCGCTTCCCGCCGCCGAGGGCGCCGTAGCGCATCGCCTCGAACAGGCGCGCCTGCGCCCCGGCCGCCCGCGGCAGCTCGGCGTCGAGGACCGCTTCGACCGCCGCCGCCGTCTCGGCCAGCGCTCCGGTGATCCCCGCGTTGGTCGCACGTTCATCCACGTACGGCGCTCTCCCGTCCGGCGGGCTCGGCGGGGGCCGCCGCGGTCGCAGGCGGGCTCACCCCGCCACGGGGTTCGCGAGGCGTATGCTTCGGCCTCCGACGCGGTGACTCCGTCACCCGGGCCGGCCGTGGCAGCGGCGCCCGCGGCGATGCCGGTGTAGCTGGTCTGCCGGGAGAAGCCGCCGGCCCGGCTTCGCTGTCTGCCGGGTTGGCGACGATTTCCCGGAGCCCGTTGGTCACGGTCGATCCTGCCTCATGTCGTGGAATCTGCGCGGAAAGTATGGACGGTGGGTCGCCGGGGCGGAACCCCCCGATCCTGATGAGCGAACGCCGCGGTCCTGCGGAAGCGACCGGATGACGGCCTCGAATTTCTAACCGAGAAATTTCCTCAGACGTTGGCTCAACACGCGCTCGTCCTTCAGCTGGCATTCCCACAAGGTCAACGCTTTCCACCCTTCCGCCGCCAGAGCGTCGATCTGGCGGGCGTAACGTTCGACGTTTCGCGCGATCTTCGTTTGCCAATAATCAGTGTTGGTTGCGGGCAGACGCGCGCCGCGCTTGCAGTCGTGCCCGTGCCAGAAGCATCCGTGGACGAAGATCACCTTGCGGCGCGGCCCGAAGACGATGTCCGGCCTGCCGGCCAGGTCCTTCCCGTGCAGACGATAGCGGTAACCCATCCGATGGAGCAGCCGCCGCACCCGCATTTCCGGCTTGGTGTCGCGGCCCCGGACCGCCCGCATCGTCGCGCTGCGGCGTTCCGAAAGGGTGGTCATGCGGCGGCTTCGATGGTCTTCGTTTCCGCGAGCACGGGCTCGAGAATCTCGTGCGCGAGGAAGCGGACCGCCGGCACGATGACCCCGTCGCCCGTCAGGTGGTACGCCTCGTTGTAATTCTCCGGCAGGACGTACTCGTCGGGCAGCCCCATGAGCCGGGCGGTCTCCCGGCTGGAGATCAGCCGTGACCGGACCTCGCCGCCCTGGACGACGAGGACGACCTGGCGGCTCGACCCGCCCGCCGGGGTTCGAAGGCAACCCGCGACCCCGTCGAACCGAACCTCGGCCCGCTGAACCTTCCTTCCCGCCTCGTCGCGCCGGGTGCGCTTGTAGACCGTGCCGACCACACGGCCGCCCTGCCGCTTCGCCTCATGCACCTTCGCGAGGTGGACCCCGCTCATCATGGACAGGAGCCTTCGGGTCTCCGCGGGGGTATGCCACCGGACGCTCGCGGGCTCGTCTTCGATGAGGTCCGACAGCCGGCTGTTCCTCGCCGGCGGCGCCTCGACCGCCCACCATATCCAGCCATTCCTGGCGGCGGCCGGCAACCTGCGGCGGGCGTTCTCGAGCGCTCGGGGATGAAATGGGCTTTGCGGACTGTCGGCGATGAGACCGGCGGGCAGGCGGGCATCCTCCCTGACCGCGACCACGAACAGCCGGGGCCGCGACTGCGGCACGAAGAGGGCGGCGTCCACGATCAGCGCCCCGAAGCGATAGCCCCCATCGTTCAGGGCGTTGCAGATGGCCGCGAAATCCTTCCCTTCGTGGGAGGTCAGGGCGCCGCAGACGTTCTCGAGGACGACGATTCCGGGCGCCCGGCCTTCTGCGGCGAGACCCTTCATCAGGCTCCAGAACGGCCAGAAGGTGCTGGACCGGGGCCCCCCGAGCCCGGCCCCTCCGCCTGCCAACGACAGGTCCTGGCACGGGAAGGACGCCCAAGCCAGATCGGCGCTCCCCGGCAGATCGGCGGTCGTGACCTCCCGGACGTCCGCGCACCGGAGCTTGCCGCCCGGCCAGTTCCGCCGATAGGCGGCGGCCTTCTTGCGGCTGAAATCGTTCGCGAACAGGCAGCGCCACCGTTCCCCGAGGCCAGCCCGGGCCATGCCGCCGCCGGCAAAGAATTCGTAGAAGCCGCCCGGCATTCGGGCGAGACGCAGGCGCTCGCGCCCGTCAAGGTCCAATGGCGCCCGGAACCCCAATTGCCGCCGATGCTCCCCGAACCCGAGGGCGGGCCGTGCGCCGCCGCACCGCGCCGGGGAGACATCCTGCCCTCCCGCCGCCTCCCGGGGCGCGCCGCATTCGTAGAAGCCTCGACTTGCCGTAGGCCGCTCCACAGGCACCGCCGCAACCTGCCGCACCGCGCAATCGGCGCATCATACCCCCGTCGCCGGCCCGAGCAACGCTGCCTCTCCGCTCCTACTTCCTCGTCTGTCGCGCCGCCTCGTGGTTCCGGTCGTACCACAGGATCTCCAGCGTCGCCCCCCTGCGCACGCCGATGATCCGTTTCTTGCCGTCAATGCGCAGCGAGAACACCTCGTCGGTGTCCAGATTGATCTCCCTCGCCCTCTTCTTCGCCGCGTCGGTCAGGCCCGTCGCCACGTCGATGCCATGGCTCTTCGACGTACCGCGCCGCCCCTTCGTCGCTTGCTTGATCTTCGCCCAAGTCATGCCCTCGTGCTTCGCGAGGGCTTTGACCACCTCGGGCCCGAACTCCGGGCTGTTCGGAGGCCAGGGTCCGTCCCAGTCTTCCCGCCGGAACGACCAGATCGGGCTCTGCGAGTCCGTGCTCCCCGGATCTTCTCGGTGGACCGTCCGCTTGGCTGGCTTCGGCTCCTTCGCCCGTACCGGCCGGCGCCGGCGCCCGCTCATCCTGCCGGGTGCGGGTCCCGCGGCTCCTCCGGCTCGAGCAGCCCCCCGTAGTACAGCGCCATCGCCTCTGGCTGGATCACCTCGTTGCACCTGTCGCCGGGCTTGCACCCGCAGCGCTGGCGCGCCTCCTTCCAGGGGGACTCCATGTGGGCCAGCTCGCTCAGCCACTGGCCGCTGCGGCGCCCGTAGTCGCCGAGCACCACTGCGATGCTCTCCATCTCCTCCTCCGACAGCGCCCGCGGGTCGCCTTCCGGGATCTCCGTCACCTCGAAGGCGCCCGCGTGCAGCTTGTAGAGCGCCGGGGTCACGGGCCCGTTGGCCCACGCCTCGATCTTCTCCTCGAACAGGACCTTGTCCTCCCACACCAGGTGCCAAGCCTGGCAGTAGTACACCAGCTTCTGCAGCTTCCACCCCGACATGCAGCCGCTCTCTTCGAGGATGTATGCAGCCACATCCGCCACCTTCGCCATGGTCGCCCTCCTGCCCTCCCTTCCGAGGCCCGCAACTGTATCGCTTGCAACTCCCCTTTGCACTCCTCCCCAGGTGAGAGGCAGGGCAATCGCATTTGGACATAAAATGCCGTTTCCGGGCCGCCAAGCCAGCCGGACCAGCCGTAGATGAACCCTTGGGACGCCCAATCATGCCTACCTCAGCGTTCCTCAACCGCGAAATCGGCCCGAAACGGGCTTGGTAACCGCCATTCGACGCTCGGAAATCTCAAATGCGATTGCCCTGAGGTGAGAGGCATGTGCGTGGCGGGGTTTTCGCGCCGGCGGCTGGCGCCACCGGGGCGCGCCGGGGGCGCTGGAGACGACGCGACGCGGCGCCGGCCCGCCGGGGGCGGCCCCGCGCCCGGCTCACCCCCCGCCGAACGCGGGGCCGTTCGGCCGGACCCGCATCCCGGGCCGGAGGCGGGTCCAGGGGAGCGCCCCCGGGTCCGCCACCATCGGCCCCGGGGCCACGCAGATCAGCACCTGCGCGGCGATCGGCTCGAAGTCGGCCCGGAAGTGCACCGAGCTCTTGTTCACGATGATCTTCCGGGTGGTGGGCTCGATGCCGCAGTGCCGGTACATCGCCTGGTCCGCGAGCTGCGCCTTGCGGCTCCCGACGAGGACTTGGACGTCGCGGATGCGAAGGGACGCCATCGGGCCGAGGTTCATGTGCGCCCCGCCGTACATCGGCCCCGTCCCCGTGACCTTCCCGTCGCCGACCCGTTCGACCCGGAACTCCGCCTCGAACGGGGCGTCGCCGGGAATGCCGGACTTGCCGCCGAGGGCGATGCTGATCGCGGATCCCGCGCCCGCCCCGTGCGCGGCGAGGGCCGCTTCGGGGTCGACCAGCATCCCGAGCGCGGCCTGCGGCGCGTCGTTGTCCACGAGCGCCCGCAGCATCCCGGTCGTGTCCGAGTTCCCCCCCGCGCCGGGGTTGTCCTGGGTGTCGGCGATGACCACCGGGCGGGACGCGCTCCGGGCGATCTCGATCGCGGCCCGCACCCCGTCGTCCGGCGAATGGAGCGGCCCCTCGAACTCGCCTTCCCGCCGTTCGATCTCGCCCGCGAGCGCCTCGACCGCCCGCTCCGCCGCCGCCGGCGTGCTCCCGTACCCGAACACCGACGGGCCGCAGTGACGGATGTCGGCGGCCGGAAACCCCGCCGTCACGGTGAGGCTCGCGACCTCCCCGCCTTCGAGGTCGTCGCGCATCTCCATCACCGTGCGCATCGGCTCGCTCGTCGTGCACTGCCAGGTGATCGGGATGATGAAGGGGAGCTGGCGGAACGCCTTGCGACGCGGCCCCGAGCCGCCGAGCAGGCCGTCGAGGTGGAGGGCGGTCCGCCGCCCCGTGTCCGCCATGTCGATGTGCGGGTAGGTGCGGTAGCCGACGAGAGCGTCCGCGTACCGCACCATCTCCGGGGTCGTGTTGGAGTGGAAGTCGAGCGACGCGACCACCGGTACGTCGTCCCCGACGAGCGCGCGCGTCCGGCGGAGCAGCTCGCCCTCGCCGTCCTGCAGGCGCTCGGTCACCATCGCCCCGTGCAGGCAGAGGTAGACCGCGTCGAAGGGCCGCGCCGCCCGCAGCCCGTCGAGGATGAGGCCCGCGATGTGCTCGTAGGCGTGCTCGGTGACGTAGGAGGAAGGCGAGGCGGCCCCCCAGGTCGTCGGCAGCAGGCGGTGCCCCAGCCGTTCCGCCTCGTCCACGAACCCCGCGATCGAGAGGTTCATCCCCCGCACCCGGTCCGGCAGCCCCGGCCCCGTGGTCAGCTCCGGCCAGGCCCCGCCCGCCTCGAAGTCGGCCAGGGTCGCGAGCGAGGGGGCGAAGGTGTTGGTCTCGTGCTGGAAGCCGCCGATCGCGATGCGCGCCATCCGTTCTTCTCCTGTTTTGATCCGGTTCCGGTTCAGACCGCGCCGCGGTCCGCCTTCCACGCCTCGTAGGCGGCGAGGGTCTTTGCGTCGGGAGGATAGCTCTCCGTCACCGAGTAGCCGGCCCGGATGCGCTCCTGGATGAAGGTCTCGAGGGTCTCCTGCTCGACCGCGCCCGCCGCCACCTCCTCGACCAGCGCCCGCGGGATCACGACCACCCCGTCGCCGTCGCAGACGAGCACGTCGCCCGGGACCACCGCGACCCCGCCGCACCCGATGGGCGTCTGCCGGTCGCCCATCGCGAGCCCGGTGACGTTGGGCGGCGCGGCCCGTCCGTTGCACCACACCGGGAACCCGGTCGCGATCACCGCCTCCGCGTCGCGGGTCGCGCTGTCGGTGACGCAGGCCGCCACCCCGCGCACCCGCAGCCGCTCCGCGAGGATGTCGCCGAGGGTACCCACCTCCGCGTTGCCGAGCCCGTCCATGCACAGGATGGCCCCCGCCGGGCAGTCCTCGATCGCGACCCGCTGGTGGTTGTCCGGCGAGCCGAGGATCGCCGGGTCGGAGAGGTCCTCGCGCATGGGGATGAAGCGCACGGTGTACGCCTCGCCGACCACGCGCCCCTGGTCCGGGGCGAGGGGCCGCACCCCCCGCATCGCGGTGGCGCGAAGCCCCCGCTTCAGGAGCTGCATGGTGATGGTGGCGGTGCTGCACCCGGCAAGCGCGTCGCGGATCTCGGGCTTCATGGGGCCTCCGGATCGGCCTCCCCGGCGACCTCCGTATCGACAGTCGAGGGCGATGATTGGATGGGGAGCGCAAACCCGGCATGATCCGGGCTCGATGCCGGCCGCGCAAGAGCGAGCGGGCCGAGCGGACGGGGAGCCCGGTCGCCGCCGGGGCCGACACCGCTGCTGGGGCAGACACCAAGCGGCGGCCGCAACCGCAGCCGCGAGCCCGACCGCAACGACGGCCGCCGCGGCTCCGGCCACCGCACCGAATTCGGGAGGGAACGAATCATGACCGGGAACCAGAGGACCACCGTGATCCGCGACGCGGCCTGGATCGCAGCGTGGGACGGGAACGAGCACCAGTACCTGCGCGGCGCCGATGTCGCGTTCACCGCCGACCGCATCGTCCATGTCGGGGGGCGCTACGAAGGCCCGGCCGACCGCACCATCGACGGCTCGCGGCGGTTCGTCATGCCGGGGCTCGTCAACCTCCACTCCCACCCCCATACCGAGCCCGCGGGCAAGGGCGTGCGCGAGGACCACGGGGTCCCCGAGATGTACGACACCGGGCTCTACGAGCGCTCCTGCGCGTTCTCCCTCGACGAGCCGGGGCGCGGGGCGGCGATGGAGATGGCCTACGCGGAGCTCCTCCTCTCCGGGGTCACCACCGTCGCGGACCTCTCCAGCCCCATCGAAGGCTGGCTCGACCGGGCGGGCCGGAGTGGCCTCCGGGTCTACGTCGGCTCGTTCTTTGCCGACGCGTACTGGAAGCTCGAGAGCCGGCACGCGCTCGGGTTCGACTGGGACGAGGCGCGCGGGCGGCGCGAGTTCGACGCCTCCATCCGGGTCATGGACCTCGCCGAGCAGCACCCGAGCGGGCGGCTTCGCGGCATCGTGTACCCCGGCCAGATCGAGACCTGCACCGAGTCGACCCTCCGCGACGCCGCCGCCCACGCGCGCGAGACCGGCCGCCCCCTCACCACCCACCTCTCGCAGTCGAAGCTCGAGTTCCTGGAGATCGTGCGCCGCCACGGCAAGACCCCGCTCGAATACGCGGCGGACATCGGCTTCCTCGGCCCGGACACGATCCTGGGACACGTCATCTTCATCGACGAGCATCCCGACGTCCGCTGGCGGACGACCGGGGACCTCGACCGCCTCGCCGACTCCGGGACCACCGTCGCCCACTGCCCCTCCCCGTTCGCCCGCTACGGGCACGCGATGGCCCACTTCGGCCGCTACCGGGCGCGCGGGGTCAACATGGGGATGGGCACCGACGTCGCCCCCCACAACCTCGTGGAGGAGATGCGCCTCGCCATCATCCTCGCGCGGGTGATGGCGGGCAACCTCCGCGCCGTCGATACCCGGGAGCTGTTCCGCGCCGCGACCATCGGGGGAGCGGCGGCCCTCGGGCGCGACGACCTCGGGCGGCTCGCGCCGGGGGCGAAGGCGGACCTCGTGCTCCTCGATCTCGACCACCCGGCGATGCGCCCGGCGCGGGACCCGTTGCGGACCTTCGTCTTCGAGGCCGCGGACCGGGCGGTGCGGGAGGTCTTCGTCGACGGGGAGCAGGCGGTCGCGGATGGGAAGCCCCTCGGGCTCGACCCGGAGGGGGCCGGCGCGCAGCTCGAGGAGTCGCAGGCGCGGATGCTCGCGGAGGCCCCGGAGCGCGACTTCCTCGGACGGACCGCGGAGGCGATCTCCCCCTACTCGCTGCCGCTCCGGGCTCCCTGAAGCCGCCCCGCGCTCCGGCCGCCGCTACGCGGGAGCGGCCGCGGGCGGCGGCGGCGATTCGGGCGGCGGCCCCTCTCCCTCCCCCGCCTCGCCGTCGCCCGGCCCCGCCGTCTCCCCCGCCGATGCGCCGCCGCCGGGCTCCTCCTTCGTCCCGCCGGCCCCGCCGCCCTCCGGCGCGGCCGGCCCTACCTTCTCCGTCAGCCCGAAGTCGTCCAGGATCGCGTAGAGGGCGGGGACCAGGAACAGCACCTGGAAGGTGGCGGCGGCGAGCCCGAACCCGAGGCTCGCGACGAGCGGCTTCATGATCTGGGCCTGGAGGCTCGTCTCCGTCAGCAGGGGCAGGATCCCGGCCACGGTGGTGAGGGAGGTGAGCAGGATGGCCCGGAAGCGCTGCCGGGCCGCCCGCCGCGCCGCGTCCGTCGCCGACTCCCCGTTGCGCCGGTGGAGCTTGATGAACGCCACCAGCACGATGGAGTTGTTCACCACCACCCCCGCGAGCGAGGCGAAGCCGACCATGCTCGGCATGGAGAGGTCGAGGCCGAGGGCGTAGTGGCCCCAGACCACCCCGACCAGGCCCGCCGGGATCACCGCCATGACCAGGACCGGCTCGACGTAGCTCCGGAACTGGAAGCAGAGCAGCAGGAAGACGGCCCCGAGGCCGATGAGGAAGTTCCGCTGCAACGACGCCCCGGTGACCGCCGTCTCCTCGGCCTGGCCTTCGAGCGCGACCGCGATCCCCGGATACCGGGCTTCGAGCCCGGGCAGGAAGCGGGCGCGCGTGTCGGCGAGGACCTCGCCCGCGTTGGCGACGTCCGTGTCGAGGTCGCCCCGGATGGTGACCGCCCGCCGCCCCTCGACCCGGTGGACGCGGGCGTACCCCCGGGTGGGCTCGACGGTCGCCACCGCGTCGAGCGGCGCCTGCTCGCCGGTCGGGAGGGTGATGGTGAACCG
This sequence comes from Gammaproteobacteria bacterium, assembly GCA_965243335.1. GTDB lineage: Bacteria > Pseudomonadota > Gammaproteobacteria > HK1 > HK1 > JAJDXW01. The sequence goes on along the minus strand of OZ251545.1, from coordinate 4,620,418 downwards.
GATGAGGTCGGCGAGGCTGTCGCGGTCCGCCTCGGACAGCCGGACGTTGATCTCGTAGTCCTCGGGCCCGAGCTGGACCTCGGCCGCGTTCTGGCCGTGGAACGCGGCCCGGAGCTGCCCCGCCACCGCGGCCGCGCTCAAGCCGAGGGAGAGCGCCCCTTCGCGCAGGCGAAGGCGCGCCTCGGGCTTGCCGGGGCGGAGGTCGTCCGAGAGGTCCAGCACCCCGCGGTAGCCGCCCAGCCACCCGATCAGCTCGATCGAGGCGGCCTTGAGCTCGCCGAGGTCCTCGCCCGTGAGCCGGATGTCGATGGGCCTCCCGCCCGGGCCGAGCTGGGGCTCGGCGAACTTGAGGACGATGACGTCGGGGACCTCGCCCACCGCCTTCCGCCACCGGTCGATCACCTCGTCCAGGCTCGCGTTGCGGACCCCGGAGGGGAGCAGGTCGACGGTCACGGTCGCGATGTGGGACCCCGATTCGTAGGCGTCGACGTTGCGGTTGTACTGGACCCCGACGTTCCGCACGAGGCTCCGCCCCTCCGGCTGGAGGGGGGCGAGCGCTACGCCCACCTCCCGGACCGCCCGCACCACCCGCTCCACCACCGCCTCCGTCCGGGCGAGCGGCGTGCCCTGGGGGAGGAGGAGCCGGGCCTCGACGACGTTGCCCTCGATGTCGGGGAACGCCCGGAACTTGAGCTTCCCGCCCACCACCAGGGAGAGCGACACGAGCAGCAGGGCCGCGATCAGGCCGAGGGTCAGGTAGCGCCGGTCGACCGCCCGGTCGACGAGACGGCCTACGAACCCCTCGGTGAAGCGGTCGAGGCCCGCATCGAACCGGGCGCCGAAGCCGCCGCGCCCCGGCCCTTCGCGGGACCGGAGGGTCCCCATCAGGTGGTGGGGCAGGATGAGGAACGCTTCGACCAGGCTGAACGACAGGGTGAGGATCAGGATGACCGGGAGGACCCCGAGCACCGCCCCGATGTCCCCCCGGAGGAACGCGAGCGCGCCGAACACGGCAATGGTGGTGAAGAAGGAGGCGAGCACCCCCGGCATCACCTCCTTCGTTCCGGTGGCCGCCGCCTCGAGCGGCGGGCGCCCGGCCTGGCGATGGCGGGCGACGTTCTCCGCGATCACGATCGCGTCGTCCATCAGCAGGCCGACCGCGATCAGCAGGCCGACCATGGTGATCATGTCGAAGGAGTAGCCGATGGCCGCCATGCCGGCGATGGTCCCCATGAAGGCGACGGGGAGCCCCGCCGCCACCCAGAACGAGTAGCGGAGCCCGAAGAACAGCCACATCACCAGGAACACGAGCCCGAGCCCCTGGACCCCGTTCCGGAGCAGCATGGTCAGGCGGTCGCGGACGATGGAGGCCACGTCGCGGGCGATCTCGAAGGCCATGCCGGGGGGCGCGCGGGCCCGCTCCTCGTCCACGTAGGCGCGCAGGGCGTCGATGACGTCGAGGATGTCGTCTCCCTTGCCCTTCTCCACGGCCAGGAAGGCGGCCCGCTGCCCGTTGAAGTAGGCCCGGCTCTCCTCGCGTTCGAAGCGGTCGGTGATGGTGGCGATGTCCCCGAGCCGGATGGCCGCCCCGCTCCCCGACCCGACCACCACGAGATCGTCGAAGTCCCGGGGCCGCCGGCGCTCGTCGTCGAACCGGAGGAGCACCGTGGATTCGCGGGTCTCGATGGCCCCGACCGGGAGCTTCAGGCTCTGCGCGGCCACCGCGTCCGCGAGGTCCCGGAGGCTCAGGCCGAACTGGCGCATCGTCGAGGCCGGCGCCTCGATCCGGATCTGGTGCTGGGAGAACCCCCGGACGGTCACTTGGGCGACCCCGGGGATCGCCAGCAGGTCGTCCTTCATCCGCTCGGCGTAGGCCTTGAGGCCCTCGGGCCGGAGGGGTCCCGCGACCGCGATGAACGCGACGAAGTCCGAGCGCCCGAGCTGGCGCACGACCGGGTCCTCCACTCCCTCGGGGAGGTCGGTGACCGCGTCGACCTTCGACTTCACGTCGTCGAGGAACTGGGCGAGGTCGCGCCCTTCGCGCATGACCAGGGTGGCGATGGCCATCCCCTCGCGGGCGTCGCACCGGGTCTCCTCGCGGTTGTCGATCCCGTCCGCCGCCTCCTCGACCCGCTGGCAGACGGCCTCCTCCACGTCCACCGCGGTCGCGCCCGGGAAGGGGATCCGGACCTCGACTGAGCGAGCCGGGATGTCCGGGAACGTCTCGCGCTTGACCGAAGGCGCGAAGGCGAGCCCCACCATGAGGAAGCCGACCATCAGCAGGTTGGCGGCGGTCGGGTGCTCGGCGAAGAAGCGGATCATCCGCGGGTCATCGGAAGGGGCGGGGGAAGGGGCGGGTCATCGGAAGGATACGGCTCGCTTGCCGGGCGCTCGCCGGGGTCACTGGACCGGGACGCCGCCGACCGCCTCGGCGACGAGGGCGGCGAGGGCCTCCCCGTCCTCGACCGGCGCGAGCCGCATCCCGTCCACCGCGAACGGCAGGTCCGAGACCACGACCCGCTCGCCCGCCTCGAGTCCCGACCGGACGACCGCGAAGTTGGTCTGGACGAAGTCCGCCTCGACCTCGCGGGTCCGAAGCCGGTCGTCGGGGTCGGCGACCCGGACCTCGCGGCCGTGGAGCGCCCCCCGAGGGACCACCACCGCGCCGGGCCGGGACCGCCCCCGGAGCTCGACCTCGACGTACATGTTCTTCACGAGCGGGGGGCGCTCGCCCGGGACGACCTGCCGGTAGGGGTCGTCCACCGCGACGATGACGCCGACCGTGCGGGTGCGGCGGTCCACGGTGTCGCTCATTCGCGAGAAGCGCGCCGGCCACTCGGTGGCGCCGCGCCCGGTGCGAAGACGCACGACCGCTTCGAGGCCCGCCACGTCGCGAAGGCGCGGCATGGGCGCGCCCGCGTCGAGCGGCAGATCCAGATCGCGCGGGACGAGGGTGAGCATGGTCCCGATCGGGACCTGGGCGGTGACCTCCGCCACGTCGAGGCTGTCCGCCACCACCAGGACCTTGCCCTGCGCCGCGAACTGCGCCCGCTCCACGTTGACCTCCGCGATCCGGCAGTGGAACGGGGCGACGATCGTGGTCCGCTCGAGGTTCCGCCGGGCGGTCTCCAACTGGGCCTGGAGCTGGTCCCGGGTCGCCTCGAGCACCGAGCGCTCGGCGGGAAGCAGGTTCATCGCGTTGCGCAGGTTCTGGATCGCCTGCTCTCCGGCGAGCGCCGCCCGCTCCTCCTGGTCCACCGCGGCCTGGGAGACGGTTCCCTGGCGGACCAGCCGCTGCTTGCGCTCGAGCTCCTTGCGGGCGAGGCCGATGCTCCGCTCCTCGATGGCGAGCGAGCGCCGGGTGTTGGACGCTCGCACGTCGAGCACCGCGAGCTGGGCTTCGGTCGAGCGGATGCTCGCCTCGATCTGCGCGACGGCGAGCCGGTAGTCGGTGGGGTCGATCCGGAGCAGCACCGTCCCCGCCCGGAGGATCGCCCCCTTCTCGAGCTCCGGGTGGCGGTAGACGACGGCCCCGCTCACCTCCCCCACCGCCTCCCAGACCCGGCCCGGATGCACGCTGCCGTAGCCGAGGGCGCGCGGCACCACGTCCACGGCCGGCGCGGCCACCACCCGCACCGGGGTCGTCCGCTCCTCGGGGGGCAGGCGCCGGGGCTCCTCGCGGTTCTGGAGCGCGTACCCGACCGCGGCCGCCCCCACGGCCACCGGGGCCAGGAAGAGCAGCAGCCGCCCCGCCCGGCGCAAGAACCTTCTCATCGCGCTTCGCCTGCCTCCTCCGCCTTCGTCCGGAGACGCGGAAGCGCCTCGGATGCGGCATCGCCCTCGGAGGTCGTGACCCGCCGACGGCCGCCGCTCGATCCGGCCGTTCCGAGCCGCCCCGCCGAAGGATGCGAGCCTCGCACCGTTCCCGGTGCGGATCAATGACCGGCGGCGCCCGGCGGCAGAGGTCCCGCGCGTTGTACGAAGAGTCCCGGCCTTGGGACAGTTTTCGACTTTCCGTAATTACCGAAATACGGGGTAAGTCATCGATCCATGCGCCCGGGAATGAAGATGCGGGCGGGACGCCCGCGGCCCCGGGAGCGCTCACGAGAGGTGTGCTTGACGGAAACCCCCGCCGCGGACGTGCCTCTTGAAGGCTCCAGGCTCAGAGGCTCGTGCGCCGTTCCCAGGAGCACCCGCGAGAGGTGTGCTTGGCGAAAAACCCTACAGCGCACATGCCTCGCCTCAGGCTTCAGGCTGCGGGCCGCGGCGCGGTCGGGTAACCTGTACGCTTGGCGGTGCGCCCCGCGCCCCGGCGCGATTGCGCCTCCCGGGACGGGCGGCGGGAATCGCCCCGTGCCCGCCGACCCTTGCAGGATTCGCCATGCAGCATCGAAGCGCCACCGTCCGGCGCGACACGAAGGAGACCCGGGTCGAGGTCACGGTCGACCTCGACGGCGTCGGCGCGGCCGAGCTCGCCATCGGGGTCCCGTTCCTCGAACACATGCTCGACCAGGTGGCGCGGCACGGGCTCACGGATCTCCGGATACGTGCGGAAGGGGACCTCGAGATCGATGCCCACCATACGGTGGAGGACGTCGGCATCGTGCTCGGGGCGGCGGTGGCGGAGGCGCTCGGCGACAAGCGCGGCATCGTGCGCTACGGACATGCCTTCGTACCCCTCGACGAGGCGCTGTCGCGGGTGGTCATCGACTTCTCCGGCCGGCCCGGGCTCCACTACCGGGTGGATTTCCCACGCGCCCGCATCGGCGATTTCGACGTGGACCTGGTGCGCGAGTTCTTCCAGGGGTTCGTCAACTCGGCGCGGGCGACGCTTCACGTCGACAACCTCGAAGGACGCAACGCGCATCACGTCGCCGAGACGGTGTTCAAGGCCTTCGGACGGGCGCTTCGCATGGCGGCGGCGCGCGACGAGCGGCATCCGGACGCCGTCCCCTCCACGAAGGGGGTGCTCTGAGCCGCGGACCCCGGCCCGGCCGGGGGCGATTCCGGCCTCTCCCGGACCGGGATCGGCCCAACCCGGTCCGCCGGGATGCCGGGGTGGTCCCCGTCGCGCGAAGGAAAGTGGGAACGGGGCCTTGATGCGGCCGGGCGGGCCCGACCGCGAATCGCTGCGGCTTCGCGGGAGGGGCAGGGCACGGGCCCGACGGTCGCCGCCTTTCGTCTGACGTCCGGCCGCCGCCATCGGAGCGCCCATCGTGCAACAGGTCGCGATCATCGATTTCGGAATGGGGAACCTTCGTTCCGTGGAGAAGGCCGTCCGGTACGCGGGCGGCGGCGCGGTCGAAGTGTTCGTCACCGCCGAACCGGAGCGGGTCGCTGCGGCGGACCGGGTCATCTTCCCCGGCCAGGGCGCGATCGGGGACTGCATGGCCCAGCTCGCCGCCCATCGCCTCGAACCGTGCGTGCGCGCCGCCATCCGGGAGAAGCCGTTCCTCGGCATCTGCATCGGCTTCCAGGCGCTGATGGAGGAGAGCGAGGAGGATGGCGGCACGCGGGCGCTCGCGGCGTTCCGGGGGCGGGTGACCCGCTTCCCGCCTCGCGACCCCGCGACCGGAAGGCGTCTCAAGGTCCCCCACATGGGCTGGAACCAGGTCCGGCAGGCGTCGCCGCCGCACCCGCTCTGGCGCGGCATCGACGACGGCGAGCGGTTCTACTTCGTCCACAGCTACTACGTGGAGCCGGACGACCCGGCGCTCGTCGCCGGCCGCACGAGCTACGCGGTCCGGTTCGCCGCCGCCCTTGCCGTCGGGAGCTTGTTCGCGGTCCAGTTCCACCCGGAGAAGAGCCAGCGGCCGGGCCTTCGCCTGCTCAGGAATTTCTTCGACTGGCGCCCCTGATCCGCGCCTGGATCCGGGTGCGGCCTCCCCGCCGACCGGCCGGCCTCACACCCGGCGCGCCCGCCCTCATGCGACGAGTACCGGGATGTTTCATTCGCGACCGTGGGATGGCTCGTCACCGGGTCGGCTCGGGCGGTTCCGCCTCCGCCCCGCAGCGCTGGCCGGGGCGCCCGCGGTTGCGCTGCGCGCAATCGCCAGGCGGCCGCGTCAGCGGCCGCCCCTCGTCCAGACGTCCATCGCGATCTCGAAGGAGCGGACGCGCGCTTCATGGTCGAAGATCTGCGACGCGATCATCAGCTCGTCCACCCCGGTCCGGTCCACGAACTCCTCCATCTGGCGGAGCACCGCGGCGGGGGAGCCCACCGCCGAGCACGCGCCCTGCTCGTCCAGCATCCGCCGCTCGTGCGGGGCGAGGCCGTCCTCGAACGCCTCGTCCGGCGGCGGCAAGGGGCGGGGCCGGCCCCGCCGGAGCCACAGCGTGGACTTCCGGGCGGACGTCCGAAGCCGGCGGGCCTCCTCGTCGGTCTCCGCCGCGAACACGTTGAACCCGGCCATGGCGTAGGGCTTCGAGAGCTGCCCGGAGGGCCGGAACGAGCGGCGGTACGTGTCGAGGGCGTCCAGGAGGGCGGCCGGCGCGAAGTGCGATGCGAAGGCGTAGGGCAGCCCCAGGAGGGCGGCGAGCTGCGCGCCGTAGAGGCTCGAACCGAGGATCCAGACGGGGACGTCCTGGCCCCGGCCCGGAATGGCCTGGACGGGCTCTTCCTCGCGCGGCTCCCCGAGATAGCCCTGAAGCTCGACCACGTCCCGCGGGAAGTCGTCCGGGTCCCCGTGCAGGCTCCGGCGAAGGGCGAACGCGGTCCGCTGGTCCGTGCCGGGGGCGCGCCCGAGGCCGAGGTCGATGCGCCCCGGATAGAGCGCGTCGAGGGTGCCGAACTGCTCGGCGATGACCAGCGGCGCGTGGTTCGGAAGCATGATCCCGCCCGCGCCCACCCGGATGGTGGAGGTCCCGCCCGCGACGTGGCCGATGACCACGGCGGTCGCCGCGCTCGCGATCCCGGGAATGTTGTGGTGCTCGGCCACCCAGTACCGGCGATACCCGAGCCCCTCCGCGCGGCGCGCGAGGTCGAGGCTGTTGCGCAGGGATCGGGCGGGGCTGCCGCCCTCGGTGATCGGCGAGAGGTCGAGGACGGAGAGCGCGGTCACGCCGGGAGCAAGGCGGTGGCGGTCGGCCGTCCGCGGTCCCATCGACGGGGTCGGGCGCCGCCGGCCGCTCTCCGCCGCAACCCCGGCAGGCACGCTCCCCGCGCGGATGCGCGGCGGCCGGGACGACCGGCCCCTGGCCCCGATCCTTCGCCGCCGGCCGCCGGGGGGCGTGCGCCCTGCCTTCGCCGCCGCGGCGGAAGGCCCCTCAACTCTCCTCCGCGAGCCAGCGGACGAGGGCCTTCGCGGGGTCGCCGAGCTCGTCCGCCCGGGTGTAGTAGTGGTCGCGCCAGCCCTTCTCGGGAAGCCCGGCGAACAGCATCAGGTTGAGGGGATAGTCCTCGGAGTCCGTGCAGCGGCGAAAGTCGTCCCGGAACAGGAAGATCCCCTTCCCGAGGGCGATCGCGATCCCGAGCTCGACCATGACCCCCTCGTCCGGCGGGGTCCCGTTGACGATCGCGAAGATGCCGTCCGCCTCGCGCACGTCGCGCGCATCGGCCTGGGCCACCCGCCACGCCCATCCGGGCTCGTCCATGCCGCTCTGGTTGTTGCGCGCGAAGGGCTCCCAGACCTCCGCCCCGAGCGCCTCGAGGCGCTCCACGAACTCCGGCAGCAGCCGTTCCCGCTGCTGGGCCGAGAACCCGTAGGGATTGGCGAGGTACAGGGTCTTGCGGGGCATGTCGGATCAGCGGCGGCGGCGGGGCGGGCGGCGAAGGCGGGAGAGCGCGGCGAACGAATTCCCGGAAGACCCCGCGCCGCCGCCCGGCGGGTTCCTCAGCGCGGCGCCTCCCGGCCCGCCCCGGCTCCGACCCGCGCCCGCGCCTTCTCGGCCTCGAAGGCGGAACGCCGCGCGGCGCGCTCGGAGGGCGGGATGCGGCTCACGTCGCAGAAATCGGCCTTCCACCCCGGGTCCTCGCTCCATACGAGGGGGGACTGGACGGTGGTGCGCGGCGCGCGCGCCGATTCGAGCAGGTCGAGGGCGAGGCCGGTCACGATGCGCTGCGAACCCTCGTCGAAGGGGCGGCCCGCCGCGTTGCCGAGCGGGAGGTCGCTGAACAGGAAGCGGGGCACGCCGCAGTGCTCGACGACGTCCCGCGCGCAGCCGAGCACCACGGTCGCGACGCCGTGCTCTTCGAGATGCCGGGCGGCCAGGCTCACGGACTGGTGGCACACCGGTCAGTTGGCGACCAGGACGGCCGCGTCCGCCTCGTCCTCGTGCACGCGCCGGAGCAGGGCCGGGCAGTCCTGGTCGAGGGTGGTGCGCTGGCTCCGGTTCGTCGGCAGGCCGTGGAAGCGGGGCGCGGCCCGGCCGATCCGGCCGGCCGAGGCCGCCTCGTGCAGGCGGGCGAGCGGGAACCAGGTCCGCGGGTCCTCGGCGGTGGTGTGGGCGCGGTCGTAGCTCAAGTGGGAGATCCGCACGTCCGGCGCCTCCTCCGGGCCGGCAGGCGCCGAGTAGACCTCGAAGAACTTCGCCGCCCCGTTGTACGGCGCGCCCGGGCCCTGGTCCCCGAACTCCGGCCGGCAGGGCGCGGCGGTGGTCACGAGGGCGACCGTCGATTCCTCGAGCGGCCTGCGGAGCGGGGTGAACGGCGCGTCCCGGAAGTGCGCCCAGCGGTAGGGGTTCTCGTATCCGAGGGCGAGATAGTACGCCCGGGTGCGCTGCATGTAGGGGATCGGCGGCCCCGCCCCCGCGGCGGGCTCCGCAGGCTCCGCCGCGCGCGCCGGCCGCCCGGCGGCAGCCGGGGCGGAATCGGCGGCGAGGGGTCCGCCGGTCATGGTCGGGCTCCGGATGGGAGGCGGCCGGTCACCGGGCTGCTTCCTTGCCCCGGCCGGCCACCGAGTCGCGCAACCCTTCCAGCAGCCCTTCGACCCGCGCCATGCGCTCGCGAAGCTCGACCTCGACCCGCCGCACGTCACGCGACAGGTTCCACACGAAGCCGGCGAGCCCTACCCCGACGATCGCGATCGCGATCAATTCGTTGCTGAGGTTCATCCGAATCTCTCCGCATCCCTTCGGGCCGCCTTCCCGGACGGCCGGCGCGAACGAGTATACCAACCACGCCCGCCCGGCCGCGACCGTCGGTGAGGCGCAGAGGCATGGGTTACCCTTGACGGCCATTCCACGATCACGGGAGGCGGCGATGGACCTGTTCGATCTCTCCGGGCGGGTCGCGATCGTGACCGGCGGCAACGGCGGCATCGGGCTCGGCATGGCGCGCGGGCTCGCCCGGGCGGGGGCCGCCGTCGCGGTGGTCGGACGCGACCGGGAGAAGTCCCGCGCGGCGGCGGCGGGCCTCGGCGAACGCGCGTTCGCGATCGAGGCGGACGTGACCCAAGCCTCCGACGTCCGGGCGATGGTCGCGGAGACGGCGGAGCGCGCGGGCCGCATCGACATCCTCGTCAACAACGCCGGCACCAACGTGCGGAAGCGCCCCGAGGAGCTCGACGAGTCCGAATGGCGCATGGTGCTCGACACCAACCTGACGAGCGCGTTCCTGTGCAGCCAGGCCTGCCACCCGCACATGCGGGCGGCCGGGGGCGGCAAGATCCTCAACAACGGCTCGATGATGTCGCTGTTCGCGACCCCCTGGTCGCCCGCCTACGCGGCGAGCAAGGGGGGGATGGTCCAGCTCACGAAGTCCCTCGCCACCGCCTGGGCGGCGGACGGCATCCAGGTGAACTGCTTCCTGCCCGGGTGGATCGACACCGACCTCACCCGGCGCGCGCGCGAGCAGGTCCCGGAGCTGTACGAGCGCGTGCTCGCCCGCACCCCGGCCGGGCGCTGGGGGGACGTCGACGAGTTCCAGGGCATCGCGGTGTTCCTCGCGAGCCGGGCCTCGGACTTCGTCACCGGGGCGGTGATCACGGTCGACGGCGGCTTCTCGGCCTCCGGCTGATGCCGCGCGAGTTCTCGTTCTGCCCGAAGTGCGGAGCGGGGCTCGGGCGGCGCGCGATCCACGGCCTCGACCGGCTCGTCTGCCCGGACTGCTCGTTCGTCTTCTGGCAGAACCCCGCGGTCGGGGTCGCGGTGATCCTGCTCGACGACCGGGGCCGCGTGCTCCTCGGGCGGCGTTCGCGGGGGGCCTTGCGCGGCGCGTGGTGCATCCCCTGCGGCTACGTCGAGTACGACGAGGACGTGCGCGAGGCGGCGCGGCGCGAATTCCGGGAGGAGACGGGCCTCGAGGTCGTGCTCGGCGAGGTCTTCGCCGTGCATTCGAACTTCCACAACCCGGCGATGCACACGGTCGGGGTCTGGTTCCGGGGCCGGGCGGCGGCGGGCGGCGAGCCGAGGGCTGCCGACGACCTCGACCGGGTGCGGTACTTCGCCCTCGACGACCTGCCCGAGGCCATCGCCTTCCCCACCGACCGCATCGTGCTCGCCGACCTCCGGCGGGCGTCCCGGGCCGCGCCCGCCTGACGGATCCCTCGACCGGGAATCATCGCGACCCACGGAAGGGCCGGGATCAGCGGCGCCGACGGGATGCTCTACCGGTCCTCGACCAGCTCCACGGCACGGCGGCGCGACCATCCCCTTCGCGGTCGGCGCCGCCATGACCCGGCGCACTCATCGAGCCGCCCCGGGAATCCCGGAGCGGTTTACGGGGATGCCGATCGGGCCGGCGAGAGGGCTGGTGCGAAGACCGGACGCCTTCAGGCAGCGCGCCGGACGAAGTGCCGCGCCCACACCGGGGCGATGGCGGGGCGGGCCGCGACCGCCGCGGCCAGCCGCTCGACCTTCGGCAGGTGGACCGGCCGCCAGTCGTCCTGCTGCGCCCAGCGGCTGACGACCGCGAGATAGACGTCGACGAGGGAGAACCCGTCGGGCGAGAGGAACGGATCCCCGGCGACGTGCGCCTCCACCACGAGCCACCTCGTGCGCCAGACCTCCCGTGCCCGCTCGCGCATCGCCTCCGCCTCGGCCGGGTCGGGAGCGAAGCGCTCGGGGTAGTCGTTGATCTCGACCACCGGGTAGATCTCGGTCGCCGCGAAGAGGAGCCAGCGAAGGGCCTGGGCGCGCCGCGCGGTCCCCCGGGGCGGGAGCAGGCCCGCCTCCGGGTGGCGCTCGTCGAGGGTCAGGAGGATCGCCGCCGACTCGGTGAGGACCGGCCCCCCGTCGATGACGAGGGCGGGGACCTTGCGCTGGGGGTTGACCTCCTCGTAGGCGGCCCCCCGTTGCTCGTCCTCCCGGAGGGAGACCTCGCGAAGCTCGTACCCGGCCCCGACCTCGGCGAGCGCGCACTCCACCGCGCACGACCCCGAGCCCCGCGCGCCATGGAGGAGATACGAACCTGTCTCGAAATCGGAACTCATGGTGTCCACCCCCCGCTACACCAGCGCGGACGCCCCTGACGCGCCCGCCGATGCGCCGAACGGCGCGAGCGTAGCACAGGGCGAGCCCGGCGCATGGCCGTGAAACGGCTGAAGGCCGGCGCCTTCAGCCGAGCGCCTGCTCGAGGTCCGCGATCAGCTCGTCCGCGCGCTCGATGCCGACGGACAGGCGAAGCAGGTTCGCGGGCACGGCGCTGTGCGGCCCTTCCACGGACGCGCGGTGCTCGATGAGGCTCTCGACCCCGCCGAGCGAGGTCGCGGGCACGAAGAGCCGGGTGCGGGTCGCGGCCCGCTTCGCGCCTTCCGCGCCGCTCGGCACGAGCAGCGAGAGCATCGCCCCGAACCCTCCCGTCATCTGCCGCCTCGCGATCGCGTGGCCGGGATGGGATTCGAGCCCGGGGTAGAGCACCGCCTCGACCCCCGGATGGCGCTCGAAGTGGCGGGCGATCGCGAGGGCGTTCGCCGCCTGGCGTTCGTAGCGCACGTGCAGGGTGCGCATCCCGCGGAGCAGCAGCCACGACTCGAACGCCCCGAGCACCCCGCCGGTCTGGGCGCGGGCGAGCTTCACTTCCTCCCAGCGCTCGTCGGCGGCGCGCGCCGCGAGCACCCCCGCCAGCACGTCGCTGTGCCCGGCGAGGTACTTGGTCCCAGAGTGGAAGACCACGTCGGCCCCGAGGTCGAGCGCCCGCAGGGTCACCGCCGGGGTCACGGTGGCGTCGACCGCGAGGACCGCCCCCGCCCGGTGCGCGGCGGCGGCGGCGGCGCGGACGTCGATCACGTCCCAGGTCGGGTTCACCGAGGGCTCGATCCAGACCACCGACGTCTCGCCCGCCGCCACCGCGGCCTCGAGCGCGCCCGGCTCGCCCGCATCGAAGAAGGCGGCCTCGACCTCGCGTCGCTCGGCGAGGCGGCGGAGCCAGTCCGCGGCCCCGTGGTACATCACCCGCGGCGCGACGACCCGCTCCCCGGAACGCACCGTCTCGAAGAACGCGGCGATGCCCGCCATCCCCGACGCGAAGACGAGCGCTTCGGCCGCCCCTTCGAGCCGCGCGAGGACCGACTCCACCCGCGCGCCGGTCGGGTTGGCGTTGCGCCCGTAGGAGAATCCGGGCAGCTCGTAGCGGTGGTCGCGCGCATAGGTCGTCGCCGGATGGATCGGAGGCACGATGGCCCCGGTCTCCGGGTCGATGAAGTGTCCGCCCTGGGCGAGCAGGGTGTCGAGGGACTGGTCGTTCTCGCTCATGGGGTCGACGGGATGGTCCGGCGGCTCATGCCATAAGATACCGCCCCGCCGCCGGCCCTGCCACGCGGCGGCGAGCGGGCGCCCGGCGCGGAACGGGTGCGCTTGGGGCGGCGTGAGGCGCCCGGCCCTGCGCGGCGGCCCGAGCGGCGAGGAGGCTTGACGAGATGCCCACCCCGACGTCGAGAGGCGCGGCGAGACCGTCCGGCTTCGATCGCCTGCCTCCGGCGGCGCCTCTCGCCCGCTTCCCCCGGGGCGTCCGCTGATCCACGGCGCGGGAGGCGCGGCGGCCGTCTGCCGCAGGGCTCTGCCGACCCTTCCCGATGGCCCCTCGCGCGGGAGGGAGCCCGTACCGGGGTTCGCCCGGGCCTCCTTCCGGCGTGCGTCGCGAGGGCGGCGATGATCCCCCGGGCCCTGGTTCCCGGACTGTTCGTGATCCTCTGGTCCACCGGATACGTGGTGGTCCGGCTCACGATGCCGGACGCGGGCCCGGTCCGGTTCCTCGCCTGGCGGTTCGGCGCGGCGGCGGTCCTGCTCGCGGCGGCTGCGCTCCTGGTCCGCGCCCCCTGGGCGACCCGCGCCGTCGATTACGGGCATCTCGCGGTGGTCGGCCTGCTCGTCCACGGGATCGGGCTCGGCGGGGTCTGGGTCGCGCTCGACCTCGGGGTCGAGGCGGGGGTCGCGGCGCTCGTGATGGGCGCCCAGCCCCTGCTCACCGCCGCGCTCGCCATCGGCCTCATCGGGGAGCGGATCGACCGGCGGGGGGCCGCGGGGCTCGCGCTCGGCTTCCTCGGGGTGACCCTCGTCATCCACCACAAGCTCGCGGGCGTCGGGGACCCGACCGGCCTCGCGGTGGTCGTGGCCGGGGTCGTCGGCATGACCCTCGGCGTGCTCTACCAGAAGCGCCGGTGCGCGCACATCGACCTCGTGACCGGAAGCGCGGTCCAGCTCGCGTTCGCGGGCGCGGCCTGCCTCGTGCTCGCGTGGTGGATCGACGACCGCCCCGTCGAGTGGACCCCGCGGATCTTCGCGGTCCTCGGCTGGTCCGTGCTCGTGCTCTCGATCGCCGCGACCCTGCTCCTCTACCGCCTGCTCCGGCGCGGGGACGCGTCACGGGTCGCGAGCCTGCTCTACCTCGTCCCGCCGGTCACCGCCCTCATGGCGTGGGCCGCGTTCGGGGAGACCCTTGCCCCCCTCACCCTCGCCGGCATGGCCCTGACGGCGGTCGGGGTGGCCCTCGTCGCCGCCCCGCCGCCGCCCGCCCCGTCCGCGCCGCCTCCGGCGAGGACCTTCCGGGGCGGGTGACCACGCGCCGACGGGCGGGAGCCATCCTCGTTTCGCCGCACCATCCACAAAATGCGCCGCCGGCCGGACCCCGGCTTCGTCCGTCGGAAGACGGACTCCCGCCGCACCCGCCGGGGCAACCCTTGACTGCCTGATCCAGGCTCTGCGGCGAGCCAGGATTGGCCCTGTCCCGCGGGCGCGGCCCGTTCCGCCCGAAGAAGGATGGGCGCGGCGCTCGTCCCGCGGGGGCGGGGCGGTGACGGATCAGGCGTACTCGCGCCGCTCGCGAAACTGGACGCTGATCCTCGGTCCGGCGAACTTCGCCTTCGGGATGCCGTGGCGCCACGTGCGCTGGCACGCGCCGCCCATGACGAGCAGGTCGCCGCCCCCGAGATCGAACCGGAGGGAACGCCCGCCTGCGGCCGGCTTGAGCAGGAAGCGCCGCGGCGCGCCGAGGGAGAGGATCGCCACGACCGGGTCCGCGATGCGCCGCCCGATCCGATCCCCGTGCATGGCGACCCCGTCCCGTCCGTCCCGGTACCAGGCGAGCCGGACGCTCTCGAACCGCCGCCGGTAGCGCCGCTCCAGCGCCTCCTTCGCGCACGCGAGCGCCGGCGGGCACGGCCCGTCGTCAGGGATCTCCGCCGCGAGCCGCGGGACCTCGACGACCGTGTCGTACATCCTCCGCCGCTCCGTCCGCCACTCGATCCCCTGGCGGAGCGCGTCGAACAGCGCCTCGTGTCCCTCGAGCCAGCCCGGCTCGTGCTCGACCCACGACCCTGCATCGAGCCGCAGCCGTCGGGGCGCGGCGAAGGAGCGCCCGGGAGGAGGCGTCCCGTCCCGGTTCGGAAAGAGATCGAGCTGCGGCTCCGCGCGCGCGTCGCCCGCCCACTGGCCGAACGACTCGTTCAGGAGCGCCGCGAGATCGACGGCGGGTCCGTTCGCGCCTGGGTCCATGCATTGGGTCCTGTGAGGGTCGGGCCGGCGGGCCGGCTCGCCCGCCGCCGGTTCCGCAGGATACCCCGCCGCGCACGGGGCTCGTCCCACGCCGGGGATCGGGGCGCGAGGTGCTACATTGTCGCCGGACGCCGCCGGAGGGCCATCGCGGCCGGCCAAGCGGTTCCCGGGTCCGCCGGGGATGCGTTCCCGGGACCGGGAACGGGGCTGCGGGGCGCCCGGGGGCGAGCCCGCCGGCCGCGGCAGGGTGCCTTCCGGGCGTGAATGCGCCCGGAGGCGTCGTCATCGCATCGCATCGCATCCACTCCCGGAGCGATCCCGGAGGCAGGGATCCGGCCTCGAACCACGACCTTCCACGGTTGCTTGAAATGCAACGACGACAGGCGGACATGACCGTATCAGGAGCCGGATACCGGATCGGCATCGACGTCGGCGGCACCTTCACCGACGTGGTGTGCGTGCGCGAGGGCCGCGCGCCCGTCGTGTTCAAGGTTCCCAGCACACCCGCCAACCCCGGCGAGGCCGCGCTCGCGGCCGTCGCCCGCCTTGCCGCGGCGGGGATCGAGCCCGGTACTCTCACGCAGATCGCGCACGGCACCACGGTGGCGACGAACGCGGTGCTGGAGCGCAAGGGGGGCCGGCTCGGGATCATCACCACCGAGGGGTTCCGGGACACCCTCGAGATCGGGCGCCAGATGCGGCAGGAGATGTACGAGGTCCGGCTCGACTCCCAGACCCCGGTGTTCCTCGCTCCGCGCGCGATGCGGCTCGGGGTGCGGGAGCGGGTCGGGCCGGGCGGCGAGGTTATCGAGCCGCTCGACGAAGCCTCGGTGCGGGACGCGCTCGACCGGCTCGCGACGGCGGGGGCCGAGTGCGTCGCGGTCTGCCTGCTCTTCTCGTTCGCCAACCCGGAGCACGAGCGCCGGGTGCGGGAGATCGCGCGCGCGGAGCATCCGGATCTCGAAATCTCGCTCTCGAGCGAGGTCGACCCCGCGTTCCGCGAGTATGAACGGACCGCGGTCACCGCCTTCGACGCCTACATCAAGCCGACGGTGCGGCGCTACCTCGCCCGGCTGGCGCAGCGACTCGCGGACGCCGGGGTTTCAGCCCCGCTCCAGGTGATGCAGTCGCGAGGGGGGCTCGCGAGCGCCGGGATCGCCGGGAGCCGCCCGGTGCGCCTGTTCCTGTCCGGTCCGGCCGCCGGCGTGATCGGCGGCCAGACGACCGGGGCCGCCGCCGGGCACGAGGATCTCATCACCCTGGATGTGGGCGGCACCAGCTCCGACATCGCGCTCGTCTCCGGGGCGAAGCCGCTCATCCGCAGCGAGGGCGTCATCGCCGGGTTCCCGGTGCGGGTCCCGATGGTGGACGTGAACGCGATCGGGGCGGGCGGGGGGAGCATCGCCTGGCTCGACGACGCGGGCGGGCTGCGGGTCGGCCCCCGGTCCGCCGGCTCGGACCCCGGCCCCGCCTGCTATGCCCGCGGGGGCCGCGAGCCGACGGTGACGGACGCCTCCGTGGTGCTCGGCTACCTCGATCCGAGGTATTTCGCCGGGGGCGCCATCGGACTCGACGTGGAACGGGCGCGCGGCGCGATCCGCGACCGCATCGCGGAGCCGCTCGGGCTCGGCGTCGAGGACGCGGCGGCCGGCATCCACCAGGTCGTCAACGCGCAGATGGCGGAAGGCGTCCGCCTCGTCTCCGTCCGCCAGGGGTACGACCCGCGCGAGTTCACCCTGGTGGCAATGGGCGGGGCCGGTCCGCTCCACGCCTGCGCGCTCGCCGCCGACCTCGCCATCACCCGGGTAGTGGTCCCCCGCCATCCCGGCGTGCTCTCCGCGGCCGGGCTCCTCGCGGCGCCGATCGAGCACGAGGTGTCCATCGCGTATGCCGAGCCGTTCGCCGGGCTCGAGATGGCGCCGGTGAGACGCCTCGTCGCCGACCTCGATGCGGCCGGCCGGAGGCTGATGGAACGGGAGGGCCTCTCCCCGGACCGCGACGTCGAGGTGCTCCACTTCGCCGACGTCTGCCACGTCGGCCAGGGCTACCACCTGGAAGTGGCGTTCGATCCCGGCGCGGACGACGGCCTCGAACGCCTCTACGCGGACTTCCTCGCCGCCCACGAGCGGGTGCACGGACATGCGGTCGAGGCCCCGGCCCGGTTCGTCAACCTGCGCGCCGTGCATCGCCAGCGGATGCCCGGCGCTCCGGCGGCGCCGACGGCCGGGACGGGGACGCGGGACGCGGGGGAGGAACGGGCGGCGCGAGTGGCGCGGGAGGCGGGCGGGGAGGAGCGCGCGCAAGGTCCGGCCGCGGGGGCCGGGCGAAGCGGGGGCGAGCCGCCGCCCGGCGGTCGGGGCGGCTCGGGCGGCCGCGATGCCGCCCGCCGCGCGGTCCGGTTCCCGGACGAGGCCGCTCCGATGGAGACCCGCATCGTCGCCCGGGACGTGCTCGCGCCCGGCGACCGGCTGGCGGGGCCGGCGATCGTCGAGCAGGACGACACCACCACCCTCATTCCCCCGGGCTGGTCGGCGCTCACGGGACCGGGCGGGATCATGACCCTCTCCCCGCACCCGCCGCCTCGGCGCCGGCGGACGGCTCAGGGGTCGGGATAGCGCCAGGGCGGGTCGGGCTGCTCCGCCTCCTCGTCGATGGTCCAGTGGGGGATCGACATCCCCTCGCACACCTCGACGAAGACCATCCGCACCCGGGTCCCGATGCCGACCCGCTCGATCACGTCCGGCGGGGCGAACGCCCCGTCCGGGGTGACGAGGTTGCCCGCGACGCGAAGCGCCTCGTGCTCGGTCGGCCGCCCCTTCTGGGTATCGAGGTCGACGAGGAGGATCATGTAGGGGACGACGTCGCGGAACGCGGGCTGGATGGGGTGGTGGACCTCGGTGTAGGTGTGGACGGCTCCCTTCCCCTCCACGGACACCCAGTCGGATTCTCGGTCGCTCGTCCACGGGCACGCGGTGGTCGGGGGGTAGCGGAGGAGGCCGCTCTCGCGCCCCCGCTGGAGGCGGAAGTCGCCCGCGTGGCAGTAGCGGAAGAACGCGCGGTTCTCCCCGTCCACGTCCTCGATGGTGAGGGTCATCCCGAGGTATTCGCCCCTTGTCGGCATCGTCCGCCCCTCCGTATTCGTACCGGCGCCCGTGTGGGTATGCGCGTCCGCGCCCGTTTCGCGTTCCGGGCCGTCGCGCCCGTCATCGCGCCCGCTATCGCCGCTGCCTGCCGCCGGCCAGCCCCCGGCCGGCAATCGCCGCCCGCCCCGGGCGCATCCCGTCCCTCCGAAGCGCCGCGCGCGCCTCGCCTCAGCCCCGTTCCAGGACCATCGCGGACCCGAGCCCCGGCGTCCCCCAGCCGAGGTTCGCGCTGATCTCGGCCCCTTTCACCTGCCGGCAGCCGCCCTCGCAGTAGTTCCAGGTGTGCTGCCGGGCGCCGTCCGGGCCGACCGGGCAGGAGTCGTCGACCTCGCCCCGAAGCTGGCGGACGTTCTCGATGACCATGTTCATCCCGTGCGTATACCCCTCGCAGAGGTGGCCGCCCGAGGTGTTGTTGGGCCGGGCGCCGCCGAGCTCGATGGCGCCGCTCGACACGTACTCCCCGCCCTCGCCCTTGGCGCAGAAGCCGTAGTCTTCGAGCTGGAGCATGGTGGTGAAGGTGAAGGCGTCGTACGAGCCGGTGAGGTCCACCTCGGACGGGCCGAGCCCCGCGTTCGGCCACAGGATGTCCTTCGCGTAATGGCCCGCGACGGTGGCGAGCGGCCCGTGCTGGTAGTAGTGGTCGGCCCGCGGGCGGCAGCAGCGCCCGACCACCGCGCGGATCAGGGCGGGGCGCGGGCGGAGGTCGCGGGCCCGCTCCGTCCGGGTGACGATGATGCACGTCGCGTTGTCCGTCTCCACGCAGCAGTCGAGGAGGTGGAGGGGCTTGCAGATCATCCGGCTCGCGAGCACCTCCTCCACCGTGTAGCGCTTCCGGTAGTACGCCTTGGGGTTGTTCGAGGCGTGCTTGCTGTGCGCGACCTTGACGGCCGCGACCTGGGCCGGGGTCGTCCCGTAGTCGTGGAGGTGGCGCATGAAGGTCGGGGCGAACATCTGCCCCGCGCTCTGCCAGCCGTAGGCCCGCATGTGGATCTGGTCGCCCGTGATCGGGACCGCGGAGCGCGCCCCGGTACCGCCGATCCGGACCTGGGTGTAGCCGTTCATCGCCCGGAAGATCGCGACCGTGCTGCACATGCGGGCCTCGATCACCCCGATCGCGATCCCGACGAGGGCCTCGGTGCTCGATCCGCCCCCGTGCACGTCCATGTAGAAGTTGAGCCGGATCCCGAGGTCGCCGGCGACGAAGGTGGAGAAGGTCGAGTCGTTCCCCGAATAGGAGAGCATGCCGTCGACGTCGGCGGCGGTGAGCCCGGCGTCGTCCATCGCGTTCTTGACCGCCCAGGTCGCGAGCGAGCGCGTGGTGTGCTTCGAGCCGCGCATGTAGTCCGTCTCGCCGACCCCGCAGATCGCGTAGCGGTTGCGGAGCCCCTTCGTGGTGGTCGCGTCGAGGTCGCTGGTCATGTTCCTGCCCGGTGGAGAGCGGTCGGCATCCGAGGATGCGTCGAGGGGGTCTTCCCGAGGCGGATCTTACCTGTTGCCGCGCGGCCCCGGGACTCTTCTGCGGATGCCTGTACGCGGTGGGGCTTTCGCCAAGCACGCCACGTCGCAGGCGTTCCTGGGAACGGCGCGTCCTGCGGACGCGGGCGGCCCGCCCGCCCCGCTATCGCGCCCGCGGGGAAGGGGCGAGCCAGGCTGCGCCGAGCACCGCGAGCCCGAGGAAGACCGCCCCGGCCGCCGCCGCGAACGTGATCCGGTAGGCGTGGAGAAACGCCCCCCCGCCCCCCGCCTCGCCGCCGAGGGCGGAGAAGAGCAGGGTGCCGGTGCTCGCCACCGTCACGACGCCGACCGTCCGGGTCACCATGTTGAGGCTGCCCGCGACCCCCTGCCGGCTTCGCGGGATGCTGCCCATGACGAAGTCGATGCTGGCCACCTGGAAGAGCCCCGTCCCGCATCCGTGGGCGAAGAGGGCGGCGGCGAGGGCGGCGGCCCCGGCCTCGACCGGCAGGGCGGCGATCGCCGCGAGGGCCGCCCCGAGCAGGGCGAGGCCGGCGGCCCCGAGCCGGAAGGAGCCGGTGAAGCGGAGCAGGCGCCCGGCGGCCGGCGAGGCCGCGATCATCCCGAGGGGCGAGACGGCGAGGAAGATCCCGGCGGTCGCGGTCGGCGCCTCCATGACGCGCACGAGGTAGTAGGGGGTGAGCAGGTAGATCGTGAAGGCGCCCAAGTTCATGAGCACGTGGGCGGCGTTCGCGGCCGCGAACCGGGGGAGGCGGAAGAGCCGGACGTCGATGATGGGATGCGGGGTGCGGAGCTCGTGGCGCACGAACCAGAGCCCGACGAGGCCGGCCGCCCCGGCGACGGCCAGGAACCCCGCCCAGCCGAGACGGGGCCCCTGGTTGAGGGCGAGGAGGGCGGCGGCCAGGGCCGCGCCGAGCCCGATCGCGCCGCGAAGGTCGAAGGGCTCCCCCGGCGTCGCGTGGCCGGGGTCCCGCACCAGGGCCGCGACCAGGGCGGCCGCGAGGAGTACGAGGGGCACGCGGAACCAGAACACCGCCGGCCACCCCCAGAGTTCGACGAGGGCGCCCCCGACCACCGGCCCGAGCATGAGGGCGGCGGCGAAGCCGGTGGTGTACCAGCCGAGGACCCGGCCCCGCTCCCCTTCCGGGAACGAGAGGGTCGCGAGGGCCGGGCCGCAGCTCAGCAGGAACGCGTTCCCCGCCCCCTGGAGGACGCGGGCCGCGAGCAGTCCGCCGAACGTCGACGCGAGCCCGCAGAGGACGAGGGCCGCCGCGCTCCAGAGGAGCCCCGTCAGGAACACCCGCTTGTGGCCCACGATGTCCGCGAGCCGGCCGAGCCCGGGCATCAGGCTCGCGTAGGTGAGGACGTTGCAGATGATCACCCACTGGATGGCCGCCACGTCGTTCCCGAACGCGGAGGTGATGGCGGGGAACGCGATGTTGACCGAGGTGTCGAGGGGCGCGGCGGAGACCCCGAGGGCCACGACGAGGAGCGTGAGCCGGGGGCGGGGCTGCCGACCGGCCGGCGGAGAGGCTGGCGGGGGAGCCGGCGGACGGTTCGGGCGGCTCTCGCGGGCGTTCTGCACTCCGTTCCTTCCGGGTTCGTCGAGCGCCGCTCCATCCCGCCGGCTCCCGGCCGCGGGCGTCCCGGGACGAAGGTTACCCGAGTCGGCCACATGGCGGACGCCGCGGCGCTTTATACTCCTGCCCGTACCCGCCGGTCTCCATGATCCCCGGCCTTCGCCCGGTTGCAATGACCATCGACCACGTGTCCCGCGCCATGACCGCTACGCCCACTCCGGGGCCAGCCCCGGAACCCGCCCCGGGATCGCCCCCCCTCCGGTCGGACTTCCTGCGCACCCTCTCCGCGCGCGGCTACGTCCACCAGTGCACCGACCTCCAGGCGCTGGACGCGGCCGCCGCCTCCGGTCGGATCACCGGCTACATCGGGTTCGATGCGACGGCCGACTCCCTGCACGTCGGAAGCCTGGTCCAGATCATGCTGCTCCGGCACATGCAGCGCACCGGCCACCGCCCCATCGTCCTCATGGGCGGCGGCACCACCAAGGTCGGCGACCCGTCGGGCCGGGACAAGGGCCGGCAGCTCCTCTCGCAGCAGCGCATCGAGTCCAACATCGCGGGCATCCGCCGGGTGTTCGAGCGCTTCCTCGATTTCGAGGGCGGCAACGCCGCGCTGATGGCCGACAACTCGGACTGGCTCGACGCCCTGCGCTACATCCCGTTCCTGCGCGAGTACGGGCGGCATTTCTCGGTCAACCGGATGCTCGGCTTCGAGTCCGTGAAGCTCCGCCTCGACCGCGAGCAGCCGCTCTCGTTCCTCGAGTTCAACTACATGGTCCTCCAGGCCTACGACTTCGTGGAGCTGGGGCGCCGCTACGACTGCCGGCTCCAGATGGGAGGCTCCGACCAGTGGGGCAACATCGTGTGCGGGGTGGAGCTGGGCCGCCGCGCCACCGGGCTCGACCTGTACGGGCTGACCTCCCCCCTCATCACCCTCGCGAGCGGGGCGAAGATGGGCAAGACGGCGGCGGGGGCGGTGTGGCTCAACCCGGACCGCTTCTCGCCCTACCAGTACTGGCAGTACTGGCGGAACACCGAGGACGCCGACGTGGGGCGGTTCCTCCGCCTGTTCACCGAGCTTCCGCAGGACGAGACCGCCCGGCTCGAGGCCCTCGAAGGGGCGGAGATCAACGAGGCGAAGAAGGTCCTCGCGACCGAGGCGACGGCCCTCTGCCACGGGCGGGAGGCGGCGGACGAGGCGGCCGAGACCGCGCGCCGGACGTTCGAAGGGGAGGCCCGTACCGGTGCGCCGGGTTCGCAGGGAAGCCGGTCGGTCGGGCTGCCGTCCGGCCTCCCGACCGTAGAGGTCTCGCGGGAGCGCCTCGACGCGGGGGTTCCGGTCTACGACCTCATGCGCGAGGCGGGGCTCGTCCGGAGCAATGGCGAGGCGCGGCGGCTCATCCGGGGCGGCGGCGCGCGGGTCAACGATGAGCCGGTCCGCGACGAGACCGGCGCCGTCGGCCCCGGCGACCTCACCGCCGAGGGCGCGATCAAGCTCTCCGCCGGCCGCAAGCGCCACGCCCTCGTCCGCCTGTCCCGCCCTCCGCCCGCGCCGGGAGGGCGTTGAGGCGCCGTCGGGGGCGGGCCGCATCCGGATCGGCAAAGCTTCGAGACGGCCGCTCGGAGGCTGCCGCGGAACCATCGATCGAGAGGAGAGAGCCTTGGGCGGCGGTGAAGGACATCGGCCGGTCGCGATGGTGACCGGCGCGGCGCGCGGGATCGGGAAGGGCTGCGCCGAAGCGCTCGGCCGGCGCGGCTTCGAGCTGGTCCTGGTCGACGTGCTGGAGGGCGAGCTGGCGGCGACCGTGGACGGGTTCGACCGCGGCGGGGTGGCGGCGCAGGGCTTCGTTGCCGACGTCGCCGATCATCGCCGGGCGCGGGAGGTCGCCGGCGAGGTGCTGGAGCGGCGCGCCGCGATCGACGTGCTCGTCAACAACGCGGGGACCCCGATGCCGAAGGGGCTGCTCGAGATCGAGGAGCACGAATGGGATCGCACCATCGACGTGCACATGAAGGGCTGCTTCAACTGGTGCCGTGCGGTGGCTCCGTCGATGCTGGCAAGGGGTGCGGGCCGCATCGTCAACATTTCGTCGGTGAGCGCCGTGAGCGGCGGGGTGACGAGCGCGGTGAGCAAGTTCGCCTACGCGGGCGCCAAGGCGGGGATCCTCGGAATGACGCGCGCGCTCGCCAAGGAGCTCGGCCCCACCGTGTCGGTGAACGCGATCTGCCCGGGCGCGATCCGGACCGAGCTCACGGCCTCGATGCTCGAAGCGCGGGCGGCGGAGTTCATCGGCAGCATCTGCCTCGGCCGCCTCGGCACGCCGGCGGACATCGGCGAGGTGGCCGCGTTCCTCGCCACCGTCGAGCCGAACTACATCACCGGTCAGGCGATCACCGTCGACGGATTCCAGTGGGCGACCTGAGCGCCGCGGGGAGCCTGCGTCTCGCACCCCGTCGCGGGTGACCGTCCCCGCGCGGCCGTGACCGCGGCCACCGGCGCCTTGCCGCGTCCGAGCCGGGCGGGCGCTGGCGCGGCCGGCCGGGGGCTCCCCGACCCCCTCGGAGCCTCTCGAAAGTCACGGGGCGGTCGGCCGCGGCTACCGGGGCCGCAATCCGTATCTCGACATGGCCGGGGCCATTCCTTGTTCTGGGAACGGCGCGTCCTGCGGACGCTTGTGTCTCGCCCGCAACGGACCGAAGGTCCGGGGGGAGAAGCGCCCATGAACGAAAGTGCGGGCGAGACACAAGCGTTCCCAGGAGCGTCTGCGACGAGGTGCGCCTGGAGAAGATCCCCACGGCGCACACGCCTCCGATAAAGGCGTGTTGACGCGGGGGGGGGGGGGGGGGGGGGGGTAATTTCCCCGCAACGGGTTATGCTACCGGCTAGTCTTCAGGCCGTACCGAAGGATCGCGTGGTTCTTCGGGAGACGGTCGGGGGGCTCGTGACGAGAACCTGGCCGGGGTGTCAGACGAATTGGAGCATCGGTCATGCGGACTGTTGGCGCACTGAAACCTGCCTCCGCCTTCCGGCGGCCGGAGCCTTCGCCTCTGCTGGGGGTGCTTGCGATCGGCGCGATGCTGCTGCTCGCCGCCTGTTCCTCCTCCAGCTCCCCGGGCGCAAGCTCGGAGCCGCCTGCCGCGGCCAACGCAGGAGCCGATTCGGCCAACGAAAGAGCCGATGCGGCCGAAGCAAAGGCCGATGCAGCCAACGCAAGAGCCGATGCGGCCGAAGCCCGGCTGGCGGACCTCCGCGAGTCTCTCGCGGCCGCCCAGGCCGCGCTGGCCCAAGGTACTGGCGGCGAGCAGCGAACCGCGGCCCGCGCGGCGGTGTCCGAGGCCCGGGGAGACATGGCGAAGGTCCGCGCGGACTTGGCGGCACAGCCGGCAGGCGCCGCGAAGACGGCGGCGGAGGCGGCTCTGGCGGCGGTCGATACCGCATTGGCGCGGACCGCCGAGGCGTTGGCGGCGACCGAACCCGCCGCGGCGTCCGGTCTCGGTTGGTTCACCTCCGCCGACGTGCAGGCCATGCATACGTCGCTGGATGAGGCCCTGATCGCGCTGGACGGCGCCCTGGCCGCGCTGGAGGAGGCGTTGAACGTCGCCACCTCCGCGCTGCGTACCCTGCTGGCCCAGGCCCAGGCCGTGCTCTCCACCGCTCAAGTCTCCCTGATCCCGCTGCTGAGAGAAGAATTGGCCGAGGCCGAGGCCGAGGCCGCGGCGCAACGGGCCAGAGCCGACGCGTACGATCCGCGCGTGTCCCTGGCCCAGGCGCTCGAACCGCGAGCGCCGGGGTTCGTGCCCAGAGGCGGGGCGGAAATCACGCGCACGCCGCGCGACGCGGAAAAGCCGCTCCATATCCGGACCGAGGCCGTCGCCTTCGTCGCGGGCAAGAGGCTCGGCTCCCCGGGGGGCGGCCTCGTCCCGACCGACGAGCTGCCCCTGCGGGCGGTGACCCTGCGGGCGGTGGGGCCCCATTCCCTCGAGGTCCAGGGGGATGACTTCGTGCGTTCGGTGTTTTTCAGGGAGAGACGACCCCCCTTCTACGACTGGGGGACCGACGGCCGGAAGGTCGGCGTGGTGACGAGCTCGCTCCGGCTTTCCGCCGCCGGCCCGACGCTGAAGTTCGGCGGGGTCGGCGTGATCTACCACGACAACCAGCGACGCTTCGACCTCGGCGCCAATCAGGATTCCTGGATGGTCGCCGGGCCGGACGGCAAGGCGGGCGACGCGGGCGCGACCCCGGGCGCGACCATGACCGCAGCCCACGCCGCCGACCTGGGGCTTGCGTCGGCGAGCGGCGTCCTGACGCCTGCGCAGGCGACCGCGCTCATAGGATATGCGCTGGACACCCCGACCCGTTTCGGCGCGGACAGGAAGCAGGGCGACGCGGGCGCGACCCCGGGCGCGACCATGACCGCAGCCCACGCCGCCGACCTGGGGCTGAGCGCGCCAAGCGGCGCCCTGGACGCGGCTCAGGCGGCCATGCTCGTGGGATATGCGGCGGACAACCTGCCTTGGGAGGACCGAATCCGCCGCTGGAGGTCCGACTACTGCTGGGGGGAGGACCTTTCCCTCTGCGCCGACTGGAACCACGACGACCTGGCGATCTCCTTCGGCGCGCCGTCGCAGTCGCCCCACGGCGAGCCGGCGTATTACTGGAAGGCGCAGGTTCCGCTGACCGAAGCCCAGCGCGGACAGCGCCTTCCGGACCGGATGCGGAATGCCGACGGACGGCCGGAAGAGCTCGGAACTTACGAGCTCTGGCTGTCGAACTATGGCGGCCTGGACCGGGGCGCGAATGCGGACGACGCCGACGACGACGCGCACCGCTACCTCGAATACGCGGCCTACGGCCTGTTCATGTTCTTCGACAACGTGAAGAGCGCGCCGTCCTTCTCCCGCCCGCAGGCGTTCGCCCTCGGCTACGACGCCTTCCGGGACGCGGCCGGCGTGAGGACGACGGACGTCTCGACGTCGATCGCCGCCACGTTCCAGGGCCACACCATGGCGCGCGAGCTGGTCAACAGCGGGGAGCAAAGCGAAATCACGTTGAACAGGGCGTTGCCGCTCCGGGGAGAGGTCACGCTCAACGCCTGCATCGGCGGCAGCGGCTGCACCGGTGACGGCATTCCCGCCACCGCCAACAGGATCAGCGGCATGATCTCCGGCCTCGAGGAGCTCCGCCACGACGGGGAGTGGATTTCGTACCTCCCCGCCGCCGGAGGCATCCCGATGGCGGAGGGCGCGATCGCCGCCGACGGCAGCTTCGGGGGTCAGCTCGATCACCCGCGAACCGCCGGCGGCGCCCCGAATACGCGGCAATTCGACGCCAACATCGGGCCGGGCTCGGCCAATAACTCCAGGTACGGCGGCAACCTCTACGGCCCCCGGGACGGCCTGGAAGCCGCGGGCTGGTGGCACATGCAAGTCACTGCCCCCCATACCCCCAGAGGTGCGCTCATCGGCAGCTTCGGCGCCCGGTGCACCAGGGGGTGCGCGCCCGGGAGCTGACGCCCGGGCTTGCGCGCCGCCGGCGGACGGCGGCGCGCAAGCCCCGCCGACCCTGCTTTCACGCATCAGCCGCGCGACACGGAGGCCCGGGCGCTGTTCGTAAGCTATTGATATAGAGGAAGGAGAACAGGAGGCGAGATATTTTTTACCCTACGTAGACGGCGTTGTTCCAGGGTTTGGGGTCGGTTCGAGGGGGCTTTGGGCGGATTTCACCCCACGGCGGCGCTCGTGTACAGCCGGATCCGCGCCGAACCCGAACTCACGACCGGCCGCGGCCTGCGATTCGGCGGAACGAGGCGATGGAGGGAAGGGGCGGGCGGTCGTCAGGCGGTCATCTGCGGGAGCTCGGCGCAGAGCGACTCGAAGGCCCGGCGCACCTCGCTCCCGTCGCCGCGCCGTTCGCCCGCCGCCGTCCGATCGACGGCGGCGAATATCCGGTGCTTGGCGTAGAACCGCCAGTGGACGGGGAGGCGCGCGAGGCACTCGGTCAGCGCGGCGTAGTTCTCCTCCGTCCAGACCGCCTCGAAGTCCCTCCGCTCGGCGCCGACGTCGTAGAAGCCGCCGTTCGCTCCGTTCGCCCGGTCCTCCCCGTTTCCTCCGTTCGTCTCGGCCGCCCCGTTCGCTCGCGCGGCGCGAAGGGCGCGGGTCGCGTCCCGGTCCACCGCCCCGCCCGCGATCGCCACCCCGTAGGCGTCGCGGGCGTGTTCCGTCGTGACCCAGCCCCGGCGCCAGTCGAGCAGCACCGCGTCCGGGTCGCGCGCGAACGGGTCCCCCCAGCCGCCCGCCCCGCCGCAGGCGACGTGGAGCACGTCGCCGGGGCCGATGGTGAGGATGTCGGTGTTGCCGAGGTCGACCTCCCGGTTGGTGCCGGGGTTCTCGATGAACCGGGACGGCGCCCCCGCCCGACCGCCCGCGATGCCCCAGCCGGTGAAGCGGGTGCGGTCGCGGTTCCGGGCGGTGACCCGGGTGTTGGGCGAGAACGCCTGGAACGTCATCTCGGTGGCGAGCCCGCCCCGGCGCAGCCCCGGCCCGGCGCTGTCCGGCGCGAGGCCGTAGCGGAGCACCCGGATGCCCGCCTCCGCCTCGTTGATCTCGACGGGGGTGTTCTTGAGGAAGCCCTGGTTGGCGCCGGAGCCGTCCTGGCCGTCTTCCCCTGCACGCCCCCCCGCGCCCCCCGTCATCGGGTTGATGGCGGCCATGATGCGGCGGCCGGTGCGGTCGTCGGTGGTGTTGACGTTAATGATCGGCCCGCCCGAGCCGGGCGCTCCGGCGAGCCGCTCCGGGGCGGCCGGGGCGAAGGCGCCGAGGATGAGGCCCTGGAGCCGGCTGCACGAGAGGGTGCGCATCCCCACTGCGGCCGGGAACACGGGGTTCACGATGGTCCCCGACGGCAGGACGCAGCGGCACACCCGCCCGACCCCCGTGTTGAGGTAGAGCGAGGGGTCGAGCGAGTAGAGGACGTAGGTCATGCCGACCATGAGGAGGGTGTGGCGCTCGGCCCCGCCGGTCGGGATGTTGAGCGAGCTCTCGAGCTGCGGGTCGGACCCGGTGAAGTCGAAGAGGAGCTCGTCGCCGTCGATGACGAGGGTGAGCTTCAGCCGGCAGGGCCAGCCGTCGACCGAGTCCTCGTCCATGTAGTCCGCGAAGGGGTACGTCCCGTCCGGGAGGGCGTGGACGATGGCCCGCGCCTGCGCCTCGGCGTAGTCCAGCAGGTCCGCCACCCCGTCGCGAAACACGTCCGCCCCGAACCGGGCGATCATCTCGCGGACCTTGCGTTCGCCGGTGTTGCAGGCCGCGATCTGGGCCTTGAGGTCGCCCCAGTTCTGCTCGGGGGCCCGCACGTTGGTGAGGAAGAAGTCGAGCACCTGGCGGTCGAGCGCGCCCTCCGCCATGATCTTCGCGGGCGGGATGCGCACCCCTTCCTGGTGGATCTCGGACAGGGTGCGCGAGAGCGAGGCGGGCACCGCCCCGCCGACGTCGGTGTTGTGGATGTGCCCGACCGAGAAGGCGACGATCTCGTCCTCGTGGAAGATCGGCTTCCAGATGTGCATGTCCGGGGTGTGGGTGCACACGAACCCGGAATAGGGGTCGTTGGTGAGGGCGACGTCGCCCGGCCGGTAGTCGTCGATCATCCCGATCGCCCGCCCGTAGTCGAGCCCCACGAACCAGGTCGCCCCGAGCTCCGACGGGGCCGCGAACGTCTCCCCCCGGGGGGTGGTCAGCCCGGTGGTGAAGTCCTCGGTCTCCTTCACGAACGTCGAGTGCGCGGTGCGGTAGAGGGTGAAGGCCATGCTCTCGGCGGCGGCCCGCGTGTGGTTCTTCAGGACCTCGAGGGTGATGGGGTCGATGCGCATGTTCCGTCCTCCGGCGCGGCGAAGCGCGCGTTCAGCCCTCCGGCTCGATGACGAGGTTCCCCCAGCCGTCCACGCGGGCCGTGAATCCGGGGGGAACGACCGAAGTGCAGTCTTCCTGGGCGACGATCGCCGGCCCCGCGAAGTGCTGGCCCGGGGAGAGGGCGGCGCGGTCGTAGAGGCCCGCGCGGCGCTCCGTACCGTCGAGATGGATCACCGCCTCGCCCCGGGAGGGGGCGGGGCCCGGCGTGAGCGGGGCTTCGGTGAACGCTGGCTTGGGGGCGCTGCCGCTCACGACGAGGCGCAGGTTCACCACCTGGATCGGGGCGTTCGCGTCGGCATGGTCGTAGACCCGCTCGTGGGCGGCATGGAAGGCGGCGGCGAGGGGCTCGGCGCGCCGGTCGGCGACCGCCCCCCGGTCGATCACGGTCTCGATCTCGTAGGACTGGCCGAGGTAGCGCATGTCGGCGGACCAAACGAGCCGCGCCTCGCCCCCGAACCCCTGCTCGTCGCGGAGCCATCCGAGCGCGCGGGCTTCGAGCTCCCCGGCGTGGGTGTTCAGCGCGGCCAGCCCCGCCGCGTCGAGGTCGACGAAGGCGGTGCGGATGAAGTCGTTGCGGACGTCCGCGATCAGCCCGCCGTAGGCGGAGAGCACCCCGGGGGTCGGGGGGATGACGGTGCGCCGGATGCGGAGGTCGCGGGCGAGCAGGCAGCCGGTCATCGGGCCGGCCCCCCCGAAGGCGAGGAGGGTGAACGAGCGCGGGTCGGCCCCGTGGCGCGACAGCAGCTTGGAGACCTCCAGGTACATGCCCGAGACCGCGACCCGGATGACGCTCTCGGCCGTCTCCGCGAGGGAGAGGCCGAGGGGCTCGGCGAGGGCGGCGACGGCCCGCTCCGCGGCGCCGCGATCGAGGGCGACCGCGCCGTAGCCGAGGTCCCCGGCCCCGAGGAGGTTCAGGACCGCGAAGGCGTCGGTGAGGGTCGGGCGCTCCCCGCCGCCGCCGTAGCAGGCGGGGCCGGGCCGCGAGCCGGCGCTCTCAGGCCCGACCTTGAGCACCCCGAACTCGTCGACCCGGGCGATTGACCCGCCCCCCGCGCCGATCGAGGTGACGGAGACGGTCGGGACGTAGATCGGGAACTCGCCGACCATCTCGCCGACCCCGAAGGCGGGCTCGCCGTCCTGGATCACCGCGACATCTGCGCTGGTCCCCCCGACGTCGAAGCTCAGCACCTCCGAGGCGCCGACCCGGGCCGCCGCGTCCGCCGCCCCGATGACCCCGGAGGCGGTCCCCGAGAGCAGCATCGCGACGGGGTCGGTCTTGCCGAGCTCCGCGGCCATGATCCCGCCGTTCGACTTGGTGATCATCGGGCGGGCGGGGACGCCGGCGTCCCGGAGGGCGGCCTGGAGCGAGCCGATGTACGCCGCCACCCGGCGCTGCACGTAGCCCGCGACGGTGGCGGTCACCGTGCGCTCGTACTCCCGGATGACCGGCCAGACGTCCGAGGAGAGGGTCACCGCCGCGTCCGGGGCGGCGGCCCGCACCGCGTCGCGCACGGCGCGTTCGTTGGCCGGGTTGGCGTAGGCGTGGAGCAGGGCGACCACGATGGTGTCGGTGCCCGCCGCGAGCGCCCGCCGGGCCGTCGCCGCGGCCTCTTCGGGGTCGACCGCGGTCTCGACGCTCCCGTCCCGGAGGGTCCGCTCGGCGAGGCCGTAGACCCGCTCGCGGGGGGCGAGGGGGGGCGGACGGCGCGAGAAGAGGTCGTAGGGGTCCGGCACCTTGAGGCGCGCGATCTCGAGGACGTCCTCGAAGCCGCGGGTCGTGAAGAGGGCGAGGGCCGCCCCCCGGCGCTGGATGACCGTGTTCACCCCCACGGTGGTGCCGTGGGTGAAGTACCGGATCGCGTCCGGGCGCCATCCATGCCGGCTCGCGAGCGCCGCGATGCCGTCCATCACCTCGGCGCCGGGGGTCTCGGGGGTCGAGAGGGTCTTGTGGGTGCGCACCGAGCCCGTCGTCTCGTCGAAGACGCAGAAGTCGGTGAACGTCCCGCCGATGTCGACGCCGAGGCGAAGCCCGGCTCCCGGCTCGTCCATATCCGCTCGACCCCGCCCCCGTCCTGCCTGGTTCTGGCCGGAGAGCCGGCGCGCGTCGCCGCCCGACCGCGCCCCGCTCGCTTTCCCCGTGGAGGCTCATCGTACCGTGTTCCCGGGCGCTACGCTCGCCGGGGCCGGAGTTCGGGGCATGTGCGCGATGGGTTTTTCGCGCCGACGCCCCGCTTGCCACCCCCCTGGGTACGCCGGCGTCTCGCCGGCATTCGCGTTCCCGAGCGCTCCGCCCCCGGGCCGGCGGGACGCCGGCGTACCCAGGATCGTCCCCGGCGATGCGGGACGTGATGAACCTCGGCGGAGCGGGTCGCCCCGGCAGGCCATCGTCCGCGAATGCGGATACCGCGGAGGCCGCGGCCCCCTCCCCCCCGCCGAGCTTCACGGCGGCAGGGGATTGGGCTATGGTGAACCCATGACGAAGCGCAAGCTCCCCATCGGGCTCCAGACCTTCCGCGAGATCCGCGAGGGCGGCTGGTACTACGTCGACAAGACCGCCTACGCGGAGCGGCTGGCCCGGGAAGGCAAGCACTACTTCCTGTCGCGCCCGCGCCGCTTCGGCAAGAGCCTGTTCGTGGATACGCTCAAGGAGCTGTTCGAGGGCAACGAGGCGCTGTTCGAGGGGCTGGAGGTCCACGGCCGCTGGGACTGGTCCGTCCGCCATCCGGTGGTGCGCCTCGACTTCGGCGGCGGCAACTTCGAGGAGCCGGACTATCTGCGGGAAGATACCGCGGCGCAGCTCGACACCATGGAGAGGCGCACCGGGGTCGAGCCCCGTTACGACGCCGCCCCGGCTCGCTTCCGGCATCTCATCGAGACGCTGCACGAGCGCGCCGGTGCGCGGGTGGTCATCCTGGTGGACGAGTACGACAAGCCGATCCTGGACGCGCTCGGGGCGCCGGAGGTCGCCCGCGCCAACCGTAGCTTCCTGCGTGGGCTGTACTCGGTCATCAAGCAGAGCGACGCCCACGTGAGGCTCACCTTCCTCACCGGGGTGAGCAAATTCTCCAAGGTGAGCCTGTTCTCAGGGCTCAACAACCTGAAGGACATCACCCTGGACCCGCGCTTCTCGGCCATCTGCGGCTACACCGAGGCGGACCTCGACACGGTGTTCGCGCCGGAGCTGCCGGGCCTGGACCGGGACGAGATCCGCCGCTGGTACAACGGCTATGGCTGGCTCGGTGAGGAGAAGGTCTACAACCCCTTCGACATCCTGCTGCTGTTCGACAGCCGCGAGTTCGCCGCCCACTGGTTCGAGACCGGAACGCCGACGTTCCTGATCGACACCCTGGTCGAGCGCGGGATGAGCTCCCCGTCGCTGGAGTGGATGACCGGTACCGACACCCTGCTGTCCAAGTTCGACGTGGGCGACATCGGAACCGAGGCGCTGCTGTTCCAGGCCGGCTACCTCACGATCCGGGAGCACAAGCGCCTCGGGGGCCGGACGGTGTACCGCCTGGGCTACCCGAACCAGGAGGTCCGCCAGAGCCTGAACGACAGCCTGTCGCGCCATCTGGCCGGGGATTCGACCCGCCAGATGGCCAACAGCCTCCGGCTGTACGAGCTGCTCGAAGCCAACGACTTCGCGGGCCTGAAGGCGCTGTTCCACGCCTTCTACGCGAGCATCCCGCACCAGTGGTATACGAAGAACGACATCGCACGCTACGAGGGCTACTACGCGAGCGTGTTCTACTCCTACTTCGCGGGGCTGGGCCTCGACGTGCGGGTGGAGGACAGCACGAGCCACGGGCGCCTCGACATGGCGGTCCTGTTCAACGCCAACGTGTACCTGTTCGAGTTCAAGGTGGTGGAGCTGGAGCCCGAGGGCGCGGCGATGGCGCAGCTCAAGGAGCGGCGCTACGCGGACAAGTACCGACATCTGGGCCAGCCGATCCACCTCATCGCCGTCGAGTTCAGCAAGGACGCCCGCAACCTCACCGCGTTCGAGGTGGAGCGAGCCTGACCCCCGCCGCCCCGATGCCGCCGCCCGCCGCGGCAGCTCTCATGGGAGCGTACACGGGGGGAGGGCGGGCTGCCTTCAGGGTTTTCACGAGTGCTCCTGGGAACGCGGGCGTCCCGCCCGCACGGGGGCCGAGCCCCCGGAAACAAGACTGCAGGCGGGACGCCCGCGTTCCCAGGATGCGCCGTTCCCAGGATGTGCCCGCGAGACGTGTGCCTGCCGGAAATCCCGGCGCCGCCCATGCCGCGTGGACGGCGGCGCGGTGGAGCGGACGGCGGAATGGGCGATAATGGCGGCCGGCGAGGCGGCGGCGAACCCGCTGGTCCGGGGTGCCGGATCCCGGCCGCCCACGATCCCAGGCCCATGGCAGAGAGGCAGCCCGTGTCGGACAGCAAGCAGGTCACGTTCCCGGTGGAGGCGTCGCACATCATGATGTTCGCGCGCGCCATCGGGGACACCAACCCCGTCTACCATGACGCCGCGGCCGCCAGGAAGGCGCCGGAGGGGGGCATCGTCGCCCCCCCGACCTTCGCCCAGGCGGTGGCGCAGTTCGATCCCGAACACCCGACCCGCCCCAAGCCGGGCGAGAAGTGGTTCGGCTCGGGCGCGACCCCGAGCGGGATCGAGGGCGACCCTCCCTCCTCGGGCGGGCTCCACGCCGAGCAGCACTTCGAGTACCGGCGGCCCCTCCGCCCGGGCGACGTGCTGACCGCGACCTACCGGATCGGGGAGTCCTGGGAGAAGCAGAGCCGGCGCGCCGGCAAGCTCCTGTTCACGGAGCGGGTCATCGACTACCACGACCAGGCCGGCGAGCTCGTCTGCCGGGCGCGCGGCGTCACGGTCAAGACCGAGCGTCCGGTGGACCAGGGCTGAATCGGAGACGGAGGAGGAGACCCCGATGACGACGAGAGAATTCCAGGTCGGCGACCTCCACGAGGAGGTGCTCGTGGAGGACCTGACCCGCACCCAGCTCGTGATGTACTCCGGCGCGTCCGGCGACTACAACCCGATCCACACCGACGAGCTCTACACCCGCGAAGCGGCTGGCTATCCGGGGGTGTTCGCCCACGGGATGCTGACGATGGGAATGACCGGGCGGGCGATCACCAACCTCGCGGGGGCCGGCAACGTGCGCAAGTTCGGGGTGCGGTTCACGAGCCAGGTGTGGCCGGGCGATACCCTGACCGCCGCTACGCGGGTCGAGGCGGTCCGGGAGGAGGGCGGCGAGCGCCTGGTGGACTTCTCGGTGACCACCACCAACCAGAAGGGCGAGACCGTCCTCACCGGGACGGCCACCGCGGTCGCGGCCGGCTGAGGCGGGCCGGGCGCCCGATCGGGAGGCCGGACGGGCGTCCGATCGTCTTCGATCGCAGCGAAGGGAAGTCGTGGGCGAGAAGATATTCCGTCGCGAGGAGCGCTCGGGCGGCTACACCGTTACCCTGTGGGGGATGTGACGGCCGGGACTGGACGCGCGCATCCCGAGCCGCGGGCGGAGCACGCGGGTCGCGGCAAGGCAAGGTCTCACCTGACTACGTACAAAGCTCAGGTGAATGATTTTTCAGCCCGTCATTCCTGCGGAAGCGGGAATTCAGAGACTTCGATTGAAGTGGATTCCCGCTTCCGCGGGAATGACGGGTTTTCGCGGGGCCGTGCCCGGGTTTCCATCGACCCAAGATCGCAAGCTGGTCCTTGTAAGTAATCAGGAGGTCTCATGCCGGGAGGCACGGCGCCCCGGTGAAGACGAGGGGCGGCTTCGCCGGTCGGGCGGGGCTCAGTCCGCCGCCGCCCTGCCGCCGGTCATCCGGTCCTCGTCCGCCGCCGCCCGTTGCGCGCGCCGCTCTTGGCGCGCCCTCTCCGTCCCCTCCCGGTCGAGGGCTTCGTCCGCGCCGACGACCACCCCGTAGTCGGCGCGGGCGCTCTCCGCGGAGACGAGGCCGCTCCGCACGTCGCTCGCCACCCGTTCGGGGTCGCGGTCGAAGGGGTCGCCGAGCCCGCCCCCGCCCGGCATCTCGAGCACGAGGCGGTCTCCGCGCGGGATGATCTGGCGTCCCTTCCCCTTGAACTCCGCCGCCCCCGACTTGAGGTAGACCCGCCCGGTGCGGCCCGCCCCGCCCCCGTTCCGCCCGCGCGGCGGGTGGATCACCCGGTCGAACATCGTGTTGATCGCGAACGCGCGGTCCCCGGCGTGGGCGATCTCCATGACCTGCCCGGTCCCGCCCCGGAACGCGCCCGGCCCCCCCGAGTCCTCGCGGTACTCCTTGCGCCAGAAGACGAGGGGCGCGATCGTCTCGTTCACCTCGATCGGGGTGTTGCGCACCCCGGAGGGAAAGGCGGTGGCGTCGAGCCCGTCCTTGCCGGGGCGGCCCCCCGTCCCCCCGGTGTGGAACGTGTTCATGGCGAAGGGCGGCCCGCCCTGGAGGTCGTCCCCGGCCATGCCGTGTCCCCCGAGGAGCACCGGGTTCCAGAGGCAGGACGTGCCCTCGGCCGGCACCCGGTCGGGGATGACCTGGCCGAGGCACCCGAGCACGACGTCGGGGAGCATCTGCCCGATGACGTGGCGCGCGGTCACCCCGCAAGGGTGCGGGGCGTTGAGGATCGTGCCGACCGGGGCGGTGACCCGCACCGGGGCGAGGGAGCCCGCGTTGTTGGGGATGCGCGAGCCGATGACGCAGCGCACCCCGAAGCTCGCGTAGGCTTCGGTGTACGTGATCGGGACGTTGATCCCGTAGGTCGACACCGCCGAGGTGCCGTCGAAGTCGACGCGGAGCCCGGTGTCGTCGATGGTCACCGCCGCGACGAGGTCGAGCTCGCGCTCGTAGCCGTCGATCCGCATCGAGTTCCGGTACGTGCCGTGGGGGAGGGCGCGCACCTCGGCGAGCATCCCCTCCCGCGAGGCGTCGATCACGTAGCGGGAGAGGTCGTCGAGGTCCGCAAGATCGAACTCGTCCATCATCTCCACGAGGCGCCGCCCCCCGACCTCGTTGCAGGCGGCGAGCGAGTAGAGGTCCCCTTCGACCTCCACCGGGTTGCGGACGTTCACGCGCACGATCTCGAGCACGAGGGGGTTGAACTCGCCGCGCTTCGCGAGGGGGAGGATCGGGATGTTGAGGCCCTCCTCGTAGACTTGGCGCCCGTCCGGCCCGAAGCCCCGCCCGCCGATGTCCACCACGTGGGTCGTGGACGCGAACAGGGCCACGATGCGGCCCCCGTGGAAGGTCGGGGTCACCGCGGTGAAGTCGTTGAGGTGGCCGGTGCCGAGCCACGGGTCGTTGGTGAGGAAGACGTCGCCCTCCTCCATGGTCTCGAGCGGGTACTTCGTGAGGAAGCTCCGCACCGACGCGGCCATCGCGTTCACGTGGCCCGGGGTGCCGGTGACCGCCTGGGCGAGCATCCGGCCGGAGGTGTCGAAGGCCCCGGCGGAGATGTCGCCGGCTTCGCGGGCGGACGTGCTGAAGGCGGTGCGGACCAGGGTCTGGGCCTGCTCCTCGACCACCGACAGGAGCCGGTTCCACTGGATCTGCATCCCGATCCGGTCGAGCGCGGTCATGTTGCGCATTCGCGTTCCTCCTCCTCGTGGGTTTCCCGGGCGGCGCCTCCGGCCCCGCGGGCCGTCAGCTCGAGCCGCCCACCCGTTCGAGCACCAGGTAGCCGAACGAACGATCGACGGTGGACCGGAAGCCGTCCGGGACCACGGTGGTGGTCTGATCCTCGACGATCACGGCCGGCCCCGCCAGCACCCCATCGGGGTCGAGCTCATCGCGGCGGTGGACCGCCGCCGGCACGTAGTCGGCGAGGGCCGGGTCGAACAGCCGCCGGACCGGAGGCTTCGCCGTTCCGGGGCCGCCGCCCTCCTGCCCGGTCCCGGCGCCCGGCGCGCCGGCTCCCGGCGGCGGGCTCGCCGCGTCCTCCCCCGAGGGCGGATGCGAAGGGGAAGGGCGGGCCGCCGCCGCCCCCGGCGCCGGCGACGCGGGCGGGGACCCGGACGCGAATGCGGACGGCCTCCGGGCGGTGACGGTGAGGGTCCAGCTCAGGACCTCGCGTTCCTGGCCGGGAATGGTGCGGCCGTAGAGGCGGGCGTACTCGGAATCGAACGCCTCGGCGAGGGTCTCGCCGTCGCCCGCCGCGAGCGGCCGGACCGGAAGGGGGGCCACGATCTCGTGCCCCTGGCCGACGTAGCGCATGTAGGCGTGCCGCGCCTCCTCGAGCCCGCCGCCGTCCTCCTCCTTCGCCCCGGCCCCCGCCTCGTCCTCCGCCCCGGCACCGATCCCCGCCGCCACCACCGCCCACGCCTCCTCGCGCATCTCCGAGAGCAGGGCGTTGACGGCCGCGGGATCGAAGTCGGCGAGGCGGAGGTAGCGGCTTCGCACCACCTCGTAGGAGACCGCCGCCCGCAGCATCCCGATCGCCGACCCGACCCCCGCCCCGGCCGGCACGATCACGCGCCCGACGTCGAGCTTCTGGGCGAGGCGGGCGGCGTGCAGGGGCGCGGCCCCTCCGAACGCGATCATCGTCCGGGCGGAGAGGTCCTTCCCCCACTCCACGGCGTGGACGCGGGCCGCGTTCGCCATGTTCTCGTCGACCATCTCGGAGACGGAGAGCGCGGCGAGCGGGTCGGCGAGGCCGAGGGGCGCCCCGACCCCGGCCCGGACCGCCTCGACCGCCCGGCCTTCGGCGAGCCGGACCGCGCCCCCCGCGAACTCCGCCGGATCGATGCGCCCGAGCATGAGGTCGGCGTCGGTCACCGTCGGCCGCGCGCCGCCCCGGTCGTAGCAGGCGGGGCCCGGGTCCGCGCCCGCGCTCGCCGGACCCACGTTGAGCCGGCCCATCCCGTCCACCGACGCGATGGACCCCCCGCCGGCCCCGATCTCCACCATCTCGATGGCCGGGATGCGGACCGGCAGGCCGCTCCCCTTGAGGTTGCGGTAGGCCCGGGCCACCTCGAAGGTGCGGGTCATCTGGGGCGCCCCGCCGTCGATGAGGCAGATCTTG
The DNA here is from genome assembly GCA_965243335.1 of Gammaproteobacteria bacterium. Taxonomy (GTDB): domain Bacteria; phylum Pseudomonadota; class Gammaproteobacteria; order HK1; family HK1; genus JAJDXW01. The sequence goes on along the minus strand of OZ251545.1, from coordinate 4,582,442 downwards.
GCCGTCGTCCCGCCCATGTCGAAGGAGACCGCGTTCGCGCCGCCGCACTCGCGGGCGACCTCGGTGGCGAGGATCGCGCCGCCGGCGGGCCCCGACTCGACGAGCCGGATGGGGAAGCGGGTCGCGTTGCCGAGGGTGGTGAGGCCGCCGCCGGAGGTCATGAGGAGGAGCGGGCATCCGAGGCCGAGGCGGCGGAGCTCCGATTCGAGGCGGGTGAGGTAGCGCGACATCCGCGGCTGGACGTAGGCGTTGGCGCAGGCCGTGGACTGGCGTTCGTACTCCCGGATCTCGGGGCAGACCTCGCTCGAGAGGGTGATGCGGAGGTCCGGGAGGGCGGCCTGCAGGATCTCCCCCACCCGCCGTTCGTGGGCGGGGTTCGCGTAGGAGTGCAGCAGCCCGACCGCGACCGCCTCGATGCCGTGCCGCTCGAACCGGGGCAGGAGCGCCCGCACCGACTCCTCGTCGAGGGGAACCAGGACCTCGCCCGCGTGGTTCATCCGCTCGGTGACCGGCCAGCGCAGGGGCCGGGGCACGAGGGGGGCCGGCCGGTCGATGGAGATGTCGTACTGCTCGAAACGGTTCTCGAGCGCCATCTCGACCGAGTCCCGGAACCCTTCGGTGGTGAGGAGCGCGGTCTTCGCGCCGGTGCGCTCGATGAGGGCGTTGGTCGCGAGGGTCGTGCCGTGGATGACGAGACTGACGTCCCCCGGCTCGATTCCCGCGGCGCGGACCGCCTCGCCGACCGCCGCGACCACCCCCTCCTCGGGGGCGTGCGGCGTGGTCGGGGCCTTGGCGGTGACCACGCCGCCGCCAACGACCGCGCCGGCGTCCGCACCCATTCCCGCCCCGAGCTCCAGGGCCACGTCGGTGAAGGTCCCGCCCACGTCCACGGCGAGGCGGCAGCGTCCGGGCGTATGGCTCATGATCGATGAAGACTCCCTCGCCGGTTCCGTCCCGCCTGCGCGGGACGGTGTCGATGATCGCGGTCGCGGCGCCTGCCGGACACGCGGCGGCCATTCTATCCAAGGCGAAGACGCGATTCGGGCGTAGCCCGCGGCCTCCGTCGCAGCGCCCCGTGGGCGGGCAGGGTGAATTGCGGGCGGGGTGGAAGGCCGGCATGATCCGGCCGACCTGCGGCCGAGCGCCCTTCGCCTTCCCACTGACTCTGCATAGACCTCGGGAGCCCCTTATGAGCCGATCCGCGAACGGCAATCCTGCCCAGCCCGACACCTGGACCTGGCCCGAGGCGCGCTGGCGGCCGATCGTCGAGAAGGTCCGGGCCGGGCGGTCGCTCAAGCCGGCCCGGTGGCCGGGCGGGGCGCGCTGCGCGGTGGCCCTCTCGTTCGATTCCGACCACGAGACCCTGACCCTGCGTTGGGGCGACCGCTCGCCCGGCAAGCTCAGCCAGGGCCAGTACGGCGCGCGCGCCGCGATGCCGCGGATCCTGGACCTGCTCGAACGGTACGACACTCCGGCGACGTTCTTCGTCCCGGCGGTGACCGCGATGCTGTACCCGGAGGAGCAGCGCGCGGTGGTCGCGGGCGGCCACGAGATCGGCATCCACTCCTGGATCCACGAGCTCAACTCGGCCCTGCCGCCGGAGGCCGAACGCGACCTCCAGATGCGGGCCGCCGACAAGCTCGAAGAGATCAGCGGCCAGCGGCCGGTCGGCATCCGCACCCCGTCCTGGGACTTCTCCGAGCATACCCTCGCCATCATCCGGGAGATGGAGCTCCTCTACGACTCCTCCCTCATGGCCGACGACGAGCCCTACGAGCTGCTGGAGGACAACGAGCCGACCGGGGTGGTGGAGCTCCCCGTGGAGTGGATCCGCGACGACGCGCCGTACTGGATGATGGACCGTTTCTCGGCCCTCCGGCCCTATACCCCGCCCTCCGGCGTGCTGGAGGTTTTCCGCCGCGAGTTCGACGGCGCCTGGGCCGAGGAGGGGGTGTTCCTCCTCACGATGCACCCGCACTTCATCGGCCACCGGTCGCGGATCCAGGTGCTGGAGGCGCTGATCCGCCACATCCGCTCCCACACGGGGGTCTGGTTCGCGACCCACGCCGACGTGGCGCGGCACTGCAAGGAGCAGGCGGGGCTGTAGCCTACGCCCGGCCGCCGCGGCGGCGCGGACGGAGAGCGGAACGACCCTGGGAACGCTTGTGTCTCGCCCGCACTTTCGTTCACGGGCGCTTCTCCCCCGGACCTTCAGGTCCGCTGCGGGCGGGACACAAGCGTTCCCAGGACGCCCACGTCCCCGCGGACGCGCTTGCGAGAGGTGCGCTTGGCGGAAATCCCCGTCGCGCACATGCCTCGGATCCGGCAGGGACTGGCCGGGGGGCGCGCGAGGCCACTATCATTGCGGCCCTTCGAGAGTTCGCGAGCAGAGATCGACGATGGCGAAGAACACGCTCTACGACAAGGTCTGGGACGCGCACGTCGTGACCCGGCTTCCGACCGGGCAGTACCAGCTCTTCATCGGGCTGCACCTCACCCACGAGGTGACCACCCCGCAGGCGTTCGACATGCTCGCCGAGCGGGGCCTCGGCGTGGCGTACCTCGACCGGACGGTGGCGACCGTCGACCACATCATTCCCACCGACGACGTGGCGCGGCCCTACGCCGACGCGCAGGCGGAAGCGATGATGGCCGCCCTCGAGACGAACGCGAAGCGCCACAGCGTCAAGTTCTTCGACTTCGCGTCGGGGCGCCAGGGCATCGTGCACGTCATCGGCCCGGAGCTCGGGATGGTCCATCCCGGGATGACGGTCGCCTGCGGCGACTCCCACACCGCCACCCACGGCGCGTTCGGCACCCTCGCGTTCGGCATCGGCACGAGCCAGGTGCGCGACGTGCTCGCCTCGCAGTGCCTGAGCGTCGACCCCCTCGGCGTGCGGCGGGTCGAGATCGGCGGGGCGCTCGGGCCGGGGGTCGAGCCGAAGGACGTGACCCTGCACGTCATCCGACGACTCGGGGTCAAGGGCGGCATCGGCTACGCCTACGAGTACGCGGGTACGGTCATCGAGTCGATGTCCATGGAAGGGCGGATGACGGTGTGCAACATGGCCATCGAAGGCGGGGCGCGGGTCGGCTACGTCAACCCGGACGAGACCACCTTCGCCTACCTGCGGGGCCGCGAGTACGCTCCCGACGAGAGCGCGTGGGATCGGGCGGTGGCGCACTGGAAGTCGATGGCCTCGGACCCTGCCGCCGAGTACGACGACGTGGTGCGGATGGACGGGGGGGACGTCGCGCCCACCGTGACCTGGGGCATCACCCCTGGGCAGAGCGTGGGGGTCGGCGAGCCGCTCCCCGCGGTCGAGGAGTTCGACGAGGCGGACCGTCCGACCGTCGAGCGGGCCTACGCCCACATGGGCCTTCGTCCCGGCCAGGAGATGACCGAGATGCCGGTGGACGTCGTCTTCATCGGGAGTTGCACCAACTCGCGGATCTCGGACCTCCGGGCCGCCGCCGAGGTCGCGAAGAAGGGGCGGGTCGCGGCCAGGGTCAAGGCCATCGTGGTGCCGGGGTCGCAGCAGGTGAAGGCGCAGGCGGAGGCGGAGGGGCTCGACGACGTGTTCCGGTCGGCCGGCTTCGAGTGGCGCAACGCGGGCTGCTCGATGTGCCTCGGCATGAACCCGGACAAGCTGGTCGGGCGCCAGGTCTCCGCGAGCACGAGCAACCGCAACTTCATCGGCCGTCAGGGGAGCGCGGAGGGGCGGACGCTTCTCATGTCGCCGCCGATGGCCGCCGCCGCCGCCCTCGAGGGCCGGGTCACGGACGTGCGCCAGCTCGCCTGACCCGTCGCCCGCACGCGCGCCGCGAACCAGAACCCGCAACCCGCAAACCAACCGAAACAACCGGAACGGAGCCAGCGACCATGTCCGAGCTTGGCGTCAAGCCCATCACCGGGACGGCGATCGCCATCCACGGCAACGACATCGACACCGACCGCATCATCCCCGCCCGCTACCTTAAGGCCATCACCTTCTCCGAGCTCGGGGAGCACCCGTTCCAGGACGAACGCTTCGAGCCGGACGGCGCGCCGCGGGACCACCCGTTCAACCGCGCGGAGCGCCGCGGCGCGAAGCTCCTCTTCGTCAACGAGAACTTCGGCTGCGGGTCGAGCCGCGAGCACGCCCCGCAGTGCCTGCGCCGGTGGGGGATCGAAGCGGTGGCCGGGGTCTCGTTCGGGGAGATCTTCGCCGGGAACTGCGAGATGATCGGGGTTCCGGCGGTGCGGGCGCGGCCCGAGGGCATGGCTCGGCTCCAGGCGGCGGCGGACGCCGACCCCTCCCTCGAGTTCACCCTCGACCTCGACTCGATGCGGATCACCGGGGGGAACGAGGCGGTCGAGGTCGAGATGCCCGAGAACCGGCGCCGCTCCCTCCTCGAAGGACACTGGGACAGCACCGGCGTCCTGGTCGGCAACGCGGCCGCGGTGCGCGCGGTCTACGAGCGGCTCCCCTATACGAGCGGCTATCGCTGACCGAGCTTCGCCGCGGACCGAAGCGGGACCTCGGGCGGGGGCCTTCGGGGGAGCGCGCGCCGCTCGCCCGCGTGGGCGTCGGCGAGTGTCGAACGCGGGCCGGCGGCCGGCTGCGGGCGAGGCGCCAGGGTCCCCGGAAGCGCCTCGGGCAAGACGCGGGCCGGCTTCGAGGGGGCTGGCGCGGATGCCGTCGCCGGCCGCTTCCGGCGATACAATCAGCGGCCGGGTCGGCCACGACAGGAGAAGCGGATGAGCGCGGAGGAGAATGCGGCGAAGGTCGCGGTCGTGACCGGGGCCGGCACGGGGGTCGGCCGGGCGGCGGCGCTCGCCCTCGCGGGCGAGGGGTTCGCGCTCGTGCTCGCCGGACGCCGCCCCGAGCCCCTGAAGGAGGTCGCGTCGGAGGTCGGGTCCACCGGGGGGCGCGCGATCGCGGTCCCGACGGACGTGACCGACCCCGCATCCATCCACGCCCTCTTCACGCGCACCGTCGAGGTCTTCGGCCGTCTCGACCTCCTCTTCAACAACGCCGGGATGGGTGCGCGGGCGGTCCCGCTCGAAGACCTCACCGTCGACGAGTGGCGGGCGGTGGTGGACACCAACCTCACCGGATCGTTCCTCTGCACCCAGGAGGCGTTCCGGATCATGAAGAGCCAGACCCCCCGCGGGGGGCGCATCATCAACAACGGCTCCATCTCGGCCCACACCCCCCGCCCGCACTCGTCCCCCTATACCTCGACCAAGCACGCGATCACCGGGCTCACCAAGTCCACCGCGCTCGACGGGCGGGCCTGCGGCATCGCCTGCGGGCAGATCGACATCGGCAACGCCGACACGGACATGACGGCGCGGATGAAGAAGGGGGTCCCCCAGCCGAACGGCGCGGTGATGGCGGAGCCCACCATGGCGGCCGACAACGTGGGGCGCGCGATCGCCTACATGGCGACCCTCCCGCCCGACGCGAACGCCCTCTTCCTCACCGTGATGGCGACCCGGATGCCGTTCGTGGGCCGGGGCTGATCGGCGGCCCGGCGCACGCCGCCGCCCGCCCCCCCGCCGTTCCCGCGTCCCCCAACGCCGCCCCCCTCCCCCCACACAAGCCGCGCCCGGACGTACCCGGGCGCCGAATCACCAACCCAAGGAGCAGACGGATGTCGAAGATCACCGGCGCGACCCTTCTCGTGAGGAGCCTCAGGCAGCAGGGCGTGGAGTACATGTTCGGGGTGGTGGGATTTCCGGTGCAGCCGGTCGCCGCCGCCGCCCAGAAGGAAGGGATGACCTACGTCGGGATGCGCAACGAACAGGCCGCGTCCTACGCCGCCCAGGCGGCGGGCTACCTCACCGGCCGCCCCGGAGCGTGCCTCACCGTCTGCGGGCCGGGTGTCATCCACGCCCTCGCGGGCCTCGCCAACGCGAAGTGGAACGCTTGGCCGATGATCCACGTCGGCGGGGCGTCCCCCACGTACCAGAACGGCATGGGCGCGTTCCAGGAGGAGCGCCAGGTGATGGCCGCCACCCCTTACTGCAAGTACGCCCACCAGGTGGACCGGGCGGACCGCATCCCCTACTTCGTGGAGCAGGCGGTCAGGACCTCCATCTTCGGCCGCCCGGGCGCCGTCTACCTGGACCTTCCGGACAACGTCATCCGCGAGGAGATCGACGAGGGCTCCGTATCCCCGGCCGCGACCGTGCCGGAGCCCCCCCGCTTCCAGGCCGCGCCGGAATCCATCGAAGCCGCGCTCGACGCGCTCGAGTCGGCCGAGCGGCCCCTCGTCGTCATCGGCAAGGGGATGGCCTGGTCGCGGGCGGAAGACGAGGTGCGCGCGTTCATCGAGCGCACCCGCCTCCCGTTCCTCGCCTCGCCGATGGGCAAGGGGGTGATGGACGACGGCCATGCCCTCTCGGTCGGCGCGGCGCGCAGCCTCGCCCTGCGGGAAGCCGACGTGGTGTTCCTGATGGGGGCAAGGCTCAACTGGATCATGCACTTCGGGCTCCCGCCGCGGTTCGCGAAGGACGTGCGGGTGATCCAGCTCGACCTCCACCCGGAGGAGATCGGGACCAACGTGCCGACCGAGGTCGCGCTGCCGGGAGACGGCCGGGCGGTCGTCGCCCAGCTCAACCGGGCGCTCGAGAGCCGCCAGTGGTTCTATCCGGACGACGCCGCGTGGCGCTCCGCGCTCGCGGAGAGCGCGGGCAAGAACCAGGCGGCCATCGGCCCGATGCTCGACGACGACGCGACGCCGATGAACTACTACCGGGCGCTCCGCGACGTCCGCGAATGGATGCCGGACGACGCGATCATCGTGAGCGAGGGGGCGAACACCATGGACATCGGCCGCACCCAGCTCCCGAACTCGCAGCCCCGCAAGCGGCTCGACGCCGGCACCTACGGCACGATGGGGGTGGGCCTCGGCTTCGCCATCGCCGCCGCGGTGGCCTGCCCGGACCAGCCGGTGGTCGCGGTGGAGGGCGATTCGGGGTTCGGGTTCTCGGGCATGGAGGTCGAGACGATCTGCCGCCTCGGCCTCCCCGTCAAGACGGTGGTGCTCAACAACGGCGGCATCGGGGCGTCGGCCGGCGAGGAGCCGAACGTCGAGGGCCTGGACCCGCCCGGGGTCCTGACCCGCGGCGCGCGCTACGACCTCATGATGGAGGCGTTCGGCGGGCGCGGGTTCCACGTGGAGGACCCCGCCGACCTCCGCAAGGCGCTCGACGACTCGATGGCCTTCGACGGCCCGACCCTCGTCAACGTCGCGATCCACCCCAAGGCGGAGCGGAAGCCCCAGAAGTTCCGCTGGCTCACCACCTGAGCCGGCCTGCCTCGCCCATCTGCCCCGGCCCCGGGACACCCCGCGCCCCGGGGGCCCGGGGCGCCTGGACCGGCGGGAAGGCGAGCTTGTTCGCCGGGTGCCGCGCGGGCCTCCCGGCGGGGCGTCGGCCGGAGCGCTTGTGTCTCGCCCCCGTCCTCGTCATTCCCGCGAAAGCGGGAATCCATGCGGCCCGGGAATGCTTGTGTCTCGCCCGCACCTTCGTTCACGGGCGCTTCACCCCCCAAGTGCGGGCGGGACACAAGCGTTCCCAGGATGCCCGTGCCAGCAGGGCGGCCGCGCGGTCTCAGTCCGGCGCGATGGCTCTGATGGCCGGGCGGCCGACGTCGGGGCGGAAGAAGCGGCCCGGCCAGTCGATGCGTTCGGCCCGCCGGTAGGCGCGGTCGCGCGCTGCGGCAACATCGGCGCCGATCCCGCACACGCAGAGCACCCGGCCTCCCGCCGTCACCACCTGCCCGTCCGCGCCGAGGGCCGTGCCGGCGTGAAAGACCCGGGTGTCCGGCAGCTCCTCGTCGAGACCGCGGATCCGGTCTCCGCGGCGAACCGCACCGGGGTAGCCCTCCGCCGCCAGCACCACCCCGAGGGCGGGACGGGGGTCCCACTCCGCCGCCCCGCTCTCGAGCCTCCCCGCGGCCGCCGCCCGGCACAGCTCCGCGAGGTCCGAGCGAAGCCGCATCATGACGGGCTGGGTCTCCGGGTCGCCGCAGCGCACGTTGAATTCGAGCACCCGGGCCGCGCCGTCCCTTCCGACCATCAGCCCGACGTACAGGAATCCGGTGAACGGCGCGCCTTCCGCGATCATGCCGCGCACCGTGGGGCCGACGATCTCCCGCATGATCTGCTCGTGCCGGGCGGCGGTCATGACCGGGGCGGGGGAATGCGCGCCCATGCCGCCGGTATTGGGGCCGGCGCCGCCTTCGTCGCGGGTCTTGTAGTCCTTCGAGGAGGCGAGGGGAACCACCCGATCCCGGTCCACGAGACAGATGAAGCTCGCTTCCTCGCCCTCCAGGAAGTCCTCCACCACCACCCGCTCGCCGGCCGCCCCGAACGCTTCGTCGCGAAGGGCCGCCTCCAGGGCGGCGACCGCCTGATCGACGGTGCGGGCGACGGTCACCCCCTTCCCCGCCGCGAGCCCGTCCGCCTTGACCACGATCGGGGCGCCGCGCGAGCGCACGTAGTCGGCCGCCGGGGCGAGCCGGTCGAAGGTCTCGTAGCCGGCGGTCGGGATCCCGTGCCGGACGAGGAACGACTTGGCGAAGCTCTTCGAGCCTTCCAGGCGGGCCGCGGCCGCGCTCGGGCCGAAGCAGGGCCGGCCTTCCGCCGCCAGCCGGTCCCCGAGCCCGGCCACCAGGGGGGCCTCGGGGCCGACGACGGTGAGGTCGACGCGCCGCGCGGACGCGAACCCGACGAGGCCGTCGACGTCGTCGTCGGCGATCGCGACGTTCTCGACCTTCGGTTCGCCCGCGGCGCCCGGATTGCCGGGGGCGGCCCAGACCCGTTCCACCCGCCCGGAGGCGGCGAGCTTCCAGGCGAGGGCGTGCTCGCGGCCCCCGCCCCCCACCACCAGCACCTCCATGCCTGCTCCCATCGCCTCCTTCGTCCGGCGGTCCCGCTCAGGACCCCTGTACAGGGCGCCGGATTTCATGAATCGACCGGTCCCGGCCGCAACCCGTGCGGATCATGTTTCGGGCTCGGGAACCCTCGACCACGGAGTCGCCTCGGGGAGAGCCGGCCGGCTCGCTAGTGGCGGAAGTGCCGCACGCCGGTGAACACCATCGCCATCCCGTGCTCGTCCGCGGCGGCCGCCACCTCCCGGTCGCGTCTCGACCCCCCCGGCTGGATCACCGCCGCGACCCCCGCCTCCGCGGCCGCGTCGACCCCGTCACGGAACGGAAAGAACGCATCGGAAGCCATCGCCGCCCCGCGCAGCTCGTGGCCCTCCTCCTCCGCCTTGAGCCTCCCGAAACGGGCCGAATGGACGCGGCTCGTCTGGCCCGCGCCGATCCCGAGGGTCGCGCCGCCGCGAGCGTAGACGATGGCGTTCGACCTGACGAACCAGGCGACGCGCCAGGCGAACAGGAGGTCGTCCCGCTCGGACGGGGTGGGCGCGCGGCGGGTGACGACTTCGAGATCCTCCGGCGTGACCTCGTCGTGGTCCGCCTCCTGGACCAGGATGCCGCCCTGCACCGACCGGAGGTCGAAGCCGGGTCGCGGAACCCCGCCGGCCCCCTCGGCCTGCGCTCCGGCGCCCTCGGTCACCAGCACCCGCACGGCCGGCTTGGCGGCGAGGGCGTCCGCCGCCCTCTCGCCCGTGAGGGACGGGGCCACGATCACCTCCACGAACCGGTGCTCCAGCACCGCCCGCGCCAGGTCGCCGTCGAGCGGCCGATTGAACGCGACGACCCCGCCGAACGCCGACATGGGATCGGTGCGGTACGCGCGCTCGTAGGCCTCGCTCGCCGTCTCCGCGACCGCCGCCCCGCACGGGTTCGTGTGCTTGACGATGACGCAGGCCGCCCGCCCGCCGAGCGCCCGGACGCACTGGAAGGCGTTGTCCGCGTCGGCGACGTTGTTGAACGAGAGCGGCTTGCCCTGGACGAGTCGGGCTCCCGCCACCGAGGGCCCGGCGCCCGGCGCATCCCCGTCGTCGCGGTAGAGGGCGGCGGCCTGGTGGGGGTTCTCCCCGTAGCGCAGCTCCGCCAGCCGGACGAGCTGGCGGGTCCGGACGGCGGGGAAGAGGCGCCGCTCCACCGGATGGAGGCCCGGGTCGACCACCGAAGCGAAGTAGTCGGCGACCGCCGCGTCGTACCGCGCGGTGTGGGCGAACGCCTTCGCGGCGAGCGCGAAGCGGGTCTCCGCCGAGAGCGCCCCGGAGCGCCGCCGCATCTCCTCGATGACCCGAGGGTAGTCGCCCCGGTCCGACACCGCGGCGACGGCGGCGTGGTTCTTGGCCGCCGCCCGCAGCATGGCGGGCCCCCCGACGTCGATGTTCTCCACCGCCTCGCCGAACCGGCAGTCCGGGCGCCCGATCGCCCGCTCGAAGGGATACAGGTTGACGGCGAGCAGGTCGATCGGCGGGATGCCCCGTTCGCGCATGACCTCGTCGTCGGCACGACGCCGCCCCAGCAGGCCGCCGTGCACGACCGGATGGAGGGTCTTGACCCGCCCGGCCATGATCTCCGGAAAGCCCGTGAGCGCCGAGACCTCGACCACCGGGAGTCCGGCCCCGGCGAGGAGGCGGGCGGTGCCTCCGGTCGACACGAGCTCGACCCCGAGCCCGTGCAGCGACCGCGCGAACCCCTCGATCCCGTCCTTGTCCGAGACGCTGAGCAGCGCTCGGCGGATCCTCGGCTCAGCCGCCACCGCCGCCCGTCGGCTGCGGCGCTCGCAGGACGAGGCCGTGGGCGCGAAGCTTCTTCCGCAGCGTGCCGCGATTGATGCCGAGGATCCGCGCTGCCCGGACCTGGCTCCCCGCGGTCTCCTTCATCACCGCTTCGAGGAGCGAGCCTTCCACCTCTCCGATCACCAGTCGGTACAGGCCGTCGCAGTCATTCCCGTCGAGGCGGGCGAACATCTCGGAGACCCGGCCCGAGATGAACTCGCGCAGGCCAAGCGGCCCGGCAGCCCCCGCGCCGGCTGTCCCCTCGACCACCCCGGAATGGCCATCGCTCCGCATACTTCCTTCCGACACTCTCTTGCGCCTCCAGCCGCGCGGAGCAAGGTGCGAACGTGCGGGGCATGGTACAGGGAAGAAGAAGGGTGACAAACCCCGGCGAATCCGGGTGAATCCGGGCTCCGGACGGTTCCCGGTCCCCTGGTCGCCACGCGCCGAGCTCGCTCGGCTGAAGCCGCTCCGGCTTCCCCGGACCCTAGATGAGACGAAGATCGAAGCTGACCGCGACCTTGGACGGGGCGACGAGATCGAAGGCGATGTCCGCTCGGCGGCCCGGCCCCAGTCCTGCGGGGGGCTCGGCTCCCCCGTCGAGATACTCCGCCGGCTCGAAGGCCCGGCTGGCGACAGCCCGGCCGTCCTCGCCGTAGAGGACGAAGACCACCACCGGGAACGGGCGCGCATCGGGCGAGCGGTTCTCGATCGTCGCCCTGACGGAGAGGGCGCTCGAGTACTCGGCATGCGGGCGCACCTCGCGCGATACCACGCGAATCCCGTCGTCGCCGGCTCTTCTGCGCGTCTCGCACCCGGTCACCTCGCAGAACTCGCCGAGGGCGGGACCGAGCCTCGGAAAGGCCGCGGCCAGGTCTCCGGCCATGAACCAGGCGTACTGCACGACGAGCAACAGCAACAGCACGATGCACGAGCTGGAGGCCCAACCGCGGCCGCGCCGGTCGTCCATCCCTTCGATCCGCTCGAGAATCGCCTGTTCGCGGCTTCGCCGGCGACGTGACGAAACGCGCCCCTCGTGGACGCGGTCGGGGCCCGGACCCATCTCCTTCGGGCCGGCCGGGACCCCGTCGACGTCTCCCACCACGGGTCCGGGCGCAACGGACTCGAGGTCCGCCTCGATATCGACCTCCGACAAGGAGACGGAGGGAAGGATCGGGTCGTCTTCGAGCGGGCTCTCCGGGAAGATATCGGGCAACGGTCCGAGGGATTCGTCCCGCACCCTCTCGCCGAACGACTCGGGCGCGGCCTCCTCCGGCTCGGGGCCGGGGCCCGCGCCGCCGATCGGGTCCGCCGCCAGATCCTCGTCCAGCTCCCAGAACACCCGCGGGGAGCCTTCGTCCGGCTCCGACCACAGGCGCGCGGAGGCATCGAAGGTTCCCAGGCACTGCCCGCACCTCACCCAACCGCGGGCCGCGTGGAGCTGCGTTTGGGCGACCCGGAACCACGTCCGGCATTCGGGACAGCAGGTATACACGAGCACCCCCGATCGCTAGCGGGTTCGGGACCCCGCCAGCAGAATCCAGTCTTCATCCCGGTCCGCGATCGCGAGCCCGAACCAGGGCGCATATTCCGCGATCACCCCGTCGGCCTGACCGGAGAGGATCCCGGAAAGCATCATCTCGCCGCCGTGACCCACGAGGTTCCCGAACGTGCGCGCGAGCGCGGCAAGAGGAGCGGCCAGGATATTCGCAACCAGGAGGTCCGATGTCGAGCTTCCCGCGCGGCGGAGCGCGTCGGCGACCGCGGGGGGAGACATGATATCGAAATGCTCGGCCCATCGGTGTCGGCGGGCGTTCTCCTGCGCTGCGTCCAGCGCCCGCGGATCGACGTCCACGGCGAGGCACCGCCCGGCGCCGAGCCCGAGCGCGGAGATGCCGAGAATACCCGAGCCGCACCCGTAGTCGATCACGACCTTTCCGGCGAGGTCCAGGCCGGCGAGGCGCCGCAGGCAAAGACGGGTGCTCGGATGGGTTCCGGTACCGAACGCGAGGCCCGGATCGAGCCGCACGACCACGCCCGACGCGGACTCGGGCGGGGGCTCCTCCCAAGTCGGGCACACCCACAGCCGATCGCCGAACCGCATCGGGCGGATCCGGTCGCGAGCGGCGCGGACCCAATCCGTGTCGGGGAGCACGTCCACGCGGGCCGTCTCCAGTATCTCGCGCGATACGCGGCCGGCCACCATCCGCTCGAGGCCACCCGTTCCCGCCGGGAACAGCCCGGAGACGCGCACCTTCCCCCAGAGCGGCCGGTCGTCGGGGGAGGACTGGAACCGGGGCTCGTCGCCCGCGTCCTCCAAGGAGACCGCAGCCGCCCCGGCCCCCTCGAGCGCCTCCTCGACTACTTCCGCCTCTTCGCGGGAACACTCCAGGGCGATGCGGAGCCAGCCGCTCGGGTCGGCGCCGTCCATCTGCCGCAGCCGCGGCGCTACCGCGCGAGCTTGCGCTCGAGATAGCTGATGCCGACCCCGCCCTCGATGAACCCGCTGTCGTTCATCAGGTCCCGGTGCATCGGCACGTTGGTGCGGATCCCCTCGACGATGATCTCGTCGAGGGCGGTGCGCATCCTGGCGAGGGCGGACTCGCGGGTATCGCCGAAGGCGATCAGCTTCGCGATGAGCGAATCGTAGTTGGGGGGCACCGTGTACCCCGAGTACAGGTGGCTGTCCATCCGGATCCCCGGCCCGCCGGGGGCATGAAAAAGCGATATCTTGCCGGGACTGGGCGTAAACGTGACGGGATCTTCGGCGTTGATGCGGCACTCGATCGCGTGTCCGGCGATCGTCGCGTCGGACTGCTTGAAGGGCAGGCGCTCCCCGGCCGCGATGAGGATCTGGGTCTTCACGAGGTCCACCCCGGTCACGAGCTCGGTCACGGGGTGCTCGACCTGGAGCCGGGTGTTCATCTCGATGAAGTAGAAATCCCCGTCCTGGTAGAGGAACTCGAACGTTCCGACCCCGCGGTAGTCGATGGCCTTGCAGGCGTTCGCGCAACGCGCCCCCAGGCGCCGCCTCATGCGGTCGGTGACGCCCGGCGCGGGCGCCTCCTCGATGACCTTCTGGTGCCGGCGCTGCATCGAGCAGTCCCGCTCGCCGAGATGGATCGCGTTCCCGTGCGAGTCGGCGAGCACCTGGATCTCGATGTGGCGCGGGTTGTCGAGGTACTTCTCCATGTACACGGTGTCGTCGCCGAACGCGGCCATCGCCTCGCCCCGGGTCATCAGGACCGCGTTCGCGAGGGCCGCTTCGCTGTTCACCACCCGCATCCCGCGCCCGCCGCCGCCGGCCGCCGCCTTGATGATGACCGGATACCCGATGTCGCGCGCGAGCCTGGCGTTCGCGTCCGGGTCCCCCTCCAGCGGGCCGCCGGAGCCGGGCACGCAGGGGACGCCGGCCCGCCGCATGGCGTCGATCGCGGAGATCTTGTCGCCCATGAGCCGGATGGTGTCGGGCGAGGGGCCGATGAAGACGAACCCGCTCTGCTCGACCCGTTCCGCGAAGTCGGCGTTCTCGGAGAGGAACCCGTAGCCGGGATGGATGGCGACCGCGTCCGTCACCTCCGCCGCGCTCAGGACGGCCGGGATGTCGAGGTAGCTCCGGGCGGCTTCCGGCGGGCCGATGCAGACCGACTCGTCGGCGAGCCGCACGTGCTTGAGGTCGCGGTCGACGGTGGAGTGGACCGCGACCGTCCGGATCCCGAGCTCCCGGCACGCCCGCAGCACGCGGAGCGCGATCTCGCCGCGATTCGCGATCACGATCTTGTCGAGCATCGGCGGCGGCTACTCGACGACCATGAGGGTCTGGCCGAACTCCACCGGCTGACCGTTCTCGACCAGGATCTCCCGGACCACCCCGCTCACTTCGGACTCGATCTGGTTGAGGATCTTCATCGCCTCGATGATGCAGACCACGTCGCCGGCCGATATCCGGGACCCCACCTCGACGAACGGAGGCGCGCCGGGCGAAGGCGCCCGGTACATCGTGCCCACCATGGGAGCATCGATCGCGGAGCCGCTCGGGGACGGACGCTCCTCCGCCGTCGGCGCGGCCGTGGCGGTGGGAGGGCTGTCCACCGCCGGCGCCGCCCCGGACGGGGCCGGGGGCGCGACCGGGGCGGCGGCGTGGACGACCGGGGGGGACGCGCCGTAGCGGCTGATCCGGACCGACTCCTCGCCCTCGGTGACCTCGATCTCCGCGATCCCCGACTCGTCCAGAAGCTCGATGAGCTTCTTGATCTTCCTCAAGTCCATGGCTCCTCCGGCCTCGCTCCCCTGGCGGCGCCCGCCGTTACGACCGGTCGCGCGCGGCCAGCCACTCGGAGGCGGACTGGAGCGCGTGCCGGTAGCCGAGCGGGCCGAGACCGCACACCACCCCGACCGCGGCGTCGCTGAAGTACGAGTGACGGCGAAACGGCTCGCGCGCGTGGATGTTGGACAGGTGCACTTCGATGAACGGCAGGGCCGCCCCGGTCAGCGCGTCGCGGAGAGCGACGCTGGTATGGGTGAACCCGGCGGGGTTGATGACGATGAAGTCGGCCCCGCCTCCGGCGGCCGCGTGCACGCGCTCGATCAGCTCGTACTCGCGGTTGCTCTGGAGGGTCTCCAGGCGATGGCCGAGGCGCTCGGCCTCCTCCGCGAGGAGGGCGTCGATCTCGGCGAGGCGCGCGGTCCCGTAGTGCTTCGGCTCGCGAGTACCGAGAAGATTGAGGTTCGGCCCGTGCAGGACCAGGATCGTCGCCATCGGAAGCCGCCCGCCATTCGGAGGAACCCCGCCGCCTTCTCCGCAGGAGGGCGGCCCGGCGGCGAGAGGCTAGCACGAGAGCGGTAGCGAGATCGAGGGAAACGCCCCGATCATGGGGCGAATTTCGCCCAAAATGACGGCATTTACATTCAATTACGCCTGATTCGGCGAGCCGCGCCGGAGCAGGGCGCCGGTGACCCGCTCGAGCTCGGCGGCTTCGAGCTCCCCGAGGCGGACGTAGGCGACGACACCGTCCCGGCCCGTGATCACGGTGAACGGGAGCGCGCCGATCCGGTTGCCGTAGCGGCGCATGGTGCTTCCTTGCAGGTCGTCGAGGAGGATGGGATAGCCGATCCCGAGCTCCGCGGCGAACGCGCGCACCGCCTCGGGCCGGTCCACCGCGATGCCGACGACCCGAACCCCGGGCCGGCGCCGTTCGAGATCGACGAGGAGCGGGATCTCCTCCCGGCAGGGGGCGCACCAGGTCGCCCAGAAGTTGACGACCAGGACCTTGCCGTCCCACTCCGCCGGCTGCCGGGGCCGCCCGTCGAGGTCGGGGAGGGTGAATTCGGGACGAGGCCGGTGGAGGACGTTGGGCGGCTCCCCGGAGGCGGCCGCGTCGGGTCCCGGCCCGGACCCCGCCGCCATCCGGGCCGCGTCCGGCTCGCCCGGCTCCCGGTCGAAATATCGTCCGGCCCCCCACCCCGCCGCGAGCGCGAGCGCCGCCGCCCCCACGAGCCACGGCCGCCACCGGTGCCGGAGGTCATACGGCACTCGTCGCTCCGGTCACCTGTTTCGTGAAGTCGGCCGCATTCTGGTAGCCCACCGTGCGGTAGCGCCGGCGCTCCCTTCGGTCGGGGCCGAAGAAGAGGATCGCGGGCGGCCCGAGCACGCCGAGGCGCTTCATCAGGGCCTGGTCGGCCGCGTCGTTCGCGGTCACGTCCGCGCGCAGGACCCGGACCTTGCCGAGGGCGGAGCGCACCCGCGGGTCGCGAAACGTGGTCTCCTCCATCTCCTTGCACGACACGCACCAGTCCGCGTAGAAGTCGAGCATGACGAAGCGCCCCGCAGCCTCCGCCCGTACGAGCGCTGCGGCGAGTCCGTTCGGCCCGTCGAGGCCCTTGACGGCAACGAACTCGACCTCTCCGGATCCGACCGTTGCCGCCCCCGGCCCCGCCGGGGAGCGCAGCACGCCGGCCAGCGGATGCAGGGGGTCGTGGGCCCCGGTCGATGCCCCCACCGCCAGAACCGCGGCATACGCGGCCGCCGCGAACGCCCCCGCCGCCGCCGCCCGGCGGCCCGCGCGCGCCAGCCGCTTCCGGGCCGCCCAGGCGAGGACGGCGGCGGCCGACACGGCGACGATCGCCCACGCGGCGAGCGCCGCCGGCGGCGGCAGCACCCGCTCGAGGAGGTACGCGGCCACCCCGAGGAGCACGACCCCGGCCGCCCGCTGGAGGGCGTCCATCCAGGGGCCGGCGCGGGGCAGCAGCCGCGGCGACGACGCCCCGAGCACGAGCAGCGGGGCTCCCATCCCGAATCCCATCGCGGCGAGGGCGAGGCTGCCCCGCGCCGCGTCCCCGGCCTGGCCGATGTAGAGGACGGCGCCGGCCATCGGCGCGGCGACGCAGGGCCCCACGACGAGGGCGGAGACGACCCCCATCGCCGCCGCCCCCGCGTAGCCGCCGCCCCCGCGTCCCCGGCCGGCCCGATCCGTCCATCCGGCGGCGCGCGTGGTCCACGCGGCGGGAAGCTCGAAGGAATAGAGGCCGAACATGGAGAGGGCGAGCGCGACGAACGCCGCGCTGACCGCGCCGAGGGCCCAGGGGTTCTGGAGCGCGGTCTGCACGTTGGCGCCGAGGAGCCCGGCCACCGCCCCGACCGCCGCCCAGGCGAGCGCGCTCCCCGAGACGTAGGCGAGCGAGAGCGCAAACCCCCTCGCCCGACCGCGGGCCGCCCCCCCTCCGGCGACGAGGATGGACGACAGGATCGGAACCATCGGAAAGATGCACGGGGTGAGGCTGAGCAGCAGCCCGAAGCCGAAGAAGGCGAGGACGCTCCCCCCGAGGCCGTCCGTCGCGAGGCGCCAGGCGATGCGGTCCGTCTCGGAGAACGAGGCGGCGGCGGGGGGAAGGCCCTCGGCAGGAGCCGAGGTCTCCGAACCGCCGGCCGGCGCGCCGGGCCCGGGCTCGCCGGGCCGGGCTCCATCGAGCCGCACCGCGAGGGCCTTCCGGACGGGTGGGTAGCAGAGCCCTTCGTCCGCGCAGCCCTGGTAGACCACGTCCAGGGTGACGGTCCCCGGAGGAGGACCCGCGTGCGCGAGCCGCACGGACGCCGAAGCCTCGAGACGGTAGACCTCGACCCGCCCGAACCAAGGGTCCTCCCGCACCTCGCCGGGAGGGAGGTCGAGCCCGGCGATCGTGGTCCCGGAGGAGGAGCCCTCCGGGAGATGGACCTCCATCCGCTCGGCGTAGAGGTAGTAGCCGGGCTCGATGCGCCAGCGCAGGACGGCGAGACCCGGCGACGGCGCCGACCCCTCCACCCGGAACGCGGCGTCGGGATGGAGGAACTCGGGCTCGCCGCGCCCGGCGTCGATGATCTCCCGCAGGAAGCCGGCGGCGGGGTCCGGGTCGGCGGCGGCGGCCTCCGCCGGCGAGCGCGCCCCGGCGGGCGGCGATTCGGAACCGATCCCGGGGAAGATCGTCGCCGGGGCTGCGGGCAGGGCGTCCGCCCCGGCCTCGGCCCCAGCCGCCGCGGACGCGCGAAAGCCCGCCGACAACCCCCACGCGCACGCGCAGAGGCACACGCCCGCGCAGGCGAGCCGGAGCCGGCTCCGTAAGGACGCCCTTATGTTCATCCGTTCGATCCGACCGATCCGGTCCTCCGGGCCGCGCAGCCCGGACCTCCTCGCGCCCCGCCTGCCGGGCCGTGACCCCGGCTCGGCGAGGCCGCCTCCGATCCGGCGGCGCGGGCCTCGTGACCCGCCTCCTGTCGTTTGACGATCACTCGCCAATCGTCGAATGATATCCCCTTGCCGTTCCGGACGTCTGCCGTGCGCCTGCTGCTGATCCTGCTACTCGTCGTCCCTCTCGCCGAGATCTACGTGCTCATCGTGGTCGGCTCGGAGATCGGCGCGGTCGTCACCATCACGCTCGTCGTGCTGACCGCGGTGGTGGGGGCGGCCCTGATGCGCGCCCAGGGCCTCGCCATCCTGCTGCGGGCCCGGGCCACGATGGCGAGGGGCGAGGCGCCGGCCCTCGAGATGCTCGAAGGCGCGGCGATCCTCATCGCTGGCGCGCTCCTCCTCACCCCGGGCTTCATCACCGACGCGGTCGGGTTCGCCTGCCTGGTCCCGTCCGTCCGGCAGCGCCTCATCCTTGCCGTCGCCGCGCGGCCTGCCGGGCCGCGCCGGAACCGCACCCCCCGCCCGGAGCACGGCCGGCGCACCCTCGAAGGCGAGTACCGGCACGAGGAGGAAGACCGCGACGGCTGATCCGTCCAGGACCGTTCCACGCTGCGGGGCGGGTTCGGGCGCGCGACCCTGTTCGGTCGACCCAGAGCGGCAGGGCGTCCTGGGAACGGCGCGTCCTGCGGACGCGGGCGTCCCGCCCGCAAACGAACCTCGGCGACTCCGCAACCGCCCAATGCGGGCGGGACGCCCGCGTTCCCAGGACGGGCGGCGCGCCTCGGCGCCAGGCCACGAGTCGGTCAGCGCAGGATGGTCCCGCCGATCCGTCCTCCCCCCTTGACTTGGGCGAGTCCGCCCCTATTATCAGCACTCGCTTCGGGCGAGTGCCAACAACCTGATCGTGAAGCGCTCCGCTCGGTGACGCGACCGTGGCCGGCCCGGGGGGCGAAGCGGCTCCCGAAGGCTCCGGTCCCCGGCCCAACCCTCTGTCTCAACTACCGGAATCAGGAGATTTCCGAATGAAAATACGACCCCTCCACGACCGCGTGATCGTGAAGCGGAAGGAAGAGGAGCGCACCTCTCCGGGCGGCATCGTCATCCCCGACACCGCCACCGAGAAGCCGATCCGCGGCGAAATCACGGCCGTCGGCCCCGGCAAGACCCTCGACGACGGGTCCGTACGCAAGCTCGACGTCAAGGTCGGCGACGAGGTCCTGTTCGGCAAGTACTCGGGCACCGAGGTGAAGGTCGACGGCGACGATCTCCTCGTGCTGCGCGAGGAAGACATCATGGCGGTCGTCGAAGGCTGACCCGGCCCGTCCCCACTCCCTCTGAAACCCAGGCAAACGCACTGCTCAGGAGTCATACCCAGATGAGCGCAAAAGACGTACATTTCGCCGAGGAGTCCCGCCAGGCACTCTCCCGCGGCGTCAACATCCTGGCCAACGCGGTCAAGGTCACCCTCGGCCCCAAGGGCCGCAACGTGGTGATCGAGAAGAGCTTCGGCGCGCCCACGGTCACCAAGGACGGGGTGTCGGTCGCGAAGGAGATCGAGCTCAAGGACAAGTTCGAGAACATGGGCGCGCAGATGGTGAAGGAGGTCGCGTCCAAGACCTCCGACGTGGCCGGGGACGGCACCACCACCGCGACCGTGCTCGCGCAGTCGATGATGCGCGAGGGCCTGAAGTCGGTCTCCGCCGGCATGAACCCGATGGATCTCAAGCGCGGCATCGACAAGGCGGTGGGCGCGGCGGTCTCCGAGCTCGAGAAGCTGAGCGAGCCGGTCAAGGACAGCAAGGCGATCTCCCAGGTCGGCGCGATCTCCGCCAACGCCGACTACGCGATCGGCGACATCATCTCCGACGCCATGGACAAGGTGGGCAAGGAAGGCGTCATCACCGTCGAGGACGGCAGCGGGCTCGACAACGAGCTGGACGTGGTCGAGGGCATGCAGTTCGACCGGGGCTACCTCTCGCCCTACTTCATCAACAACCAGGACAGCATGGCGGCGGAGCTCGACGATCCGTACATCCTCCTGCACGACAAGAAGATCTCCAACGTCCGGGACCTGCTCCCGCTGCTCGAGAGCGTCGCCAAGGCGGGCAAGCCGCTCCTCGTGATCGCGGAGGACGTCGAGGGCGAGGCGCTCGCCACCCTGGTCGTCAACACCATCCGCGGCATCGTGAAGGTGTGCTCGGTCAAGGCCCCCGGCTTCGGCGACCGCCGCAAGGCGATGCTGGAGGACATGGCCATCCTGACCGGCGGCACCGTCATCTCCGAGGAGGTCGGGATGAGCCTCGAGAAGGCCTCCCTCGAGGACCTCGGGCGCGCCAAGCGCGTGATCGCGGCCAAGGAGGACACCACGATCATCGACGGCGCGGGTGAGAAGAGCGGGATCGACGGCCGGGTGAACCAGATCCGGCAGCAGATCGAGGAGACCTCCTCCGACTACGACCGCGAGAAGCTCCAGGAGCGGATGGCGAAGCTCGCGGGCGGCGTGGCCGTCGTCAAGGTGGGCGCCGCGACCGAGGTCGAGATGAAGGAGAAGAAGGCCCGCGTCGAGGACGCGCTGCACGCGACCCGGGCGGCCGTCGAGGAAGGCGTGGTCGCGGGCGGCGGAGTGGCCCTCGTTCGCGCCCAGCAGGCGGTGACCGATCTCACCGGCGACAACCCCGATCAGAGCATGGGCATCTCGATCGCCCGGCGGGCCATGGAGGAGCCGCTCCGCCAGATCGTGTCCAACTCCGGCGGCGAGGCGAGCGTGGTGCTGGCCAAGGTGGCGGACGAGTCCGGCAACAAGGGCTTCAACGCGCAGACCGACGAGTACGGAGACATGATCGACATGGGCATCCTCGACCCGACGAAGGTGGTCCGCACCGCGCTGCAGAACGCCGCGTCGATCGCGGGGCTCCTCATCACCACCGAGGCGAGCGTGGCCGAGGCCCCCAAGGACGAGAGCCCGCCGGCGATGCCTCCGGGCGGCGGCATGGACGGCATGGGCATGATGTAGGCCAAGCCCGGCTTGGGGCGATGGCGGGCGGCGCACCGCGCCGCCCGCCCGGGCCCCGGTTCCAGGGCCCCGCCTCCGCCTCGTTGCGGAGGCGGGGTTTCTTTTCGCCCCGCCGCCGTGTTGAAATTGCCTCCCCCTCTCTTGCCCCAGGTCGGATCGTTGATCGAGCCCAACGCCGAGAGTCGTTACGAGATCACCCGGGCCGACCTGCCCCTGAGCTGCCCGATGCCCGGCATGGCGGTCTGGAATTCCCATCCCAAGGTCTACCTTCCCGTCGAGGAGACCGGGGAGGCGAAGTGCCCCTATTGCGGCGCCGAGTTCCGGCTGATCGACCGCTAGCCCCGCGGCGCGCGCCATGAGCAGCCGCGATCCCCTCGCCCTGTACCTTCGGTTGCTCCGGCACGTGCGGCCGCATTGGCGGCCGTTCGCGCTCGCGGTGCTCGCGATGGTGCTCTCCGCCGCCGCCCAGCCCGCCATCCCCATGATCCTCAAGCCGGTGCTGGACGGGAGCTTCATCGATCGCGACTCCCACGCCGTGGCCGGGCTCACCGGATTGCTGGTGCTCGCGTTCGCGGTATGGGCGGTCGCGGACTGGACCCGCACGGTCGCGTTCGCGGCCGTCTCGCAGCGGGTGCTCATCGATCTTCGCACCTCGATGTTCGCGAAGCTGATGGCGCTGCCGATCGGAGCGCCCGATCGTCCCTCCGTACCTCGTCTCATGTCGAAATTGACGTTCGACGTCGACCAGATCGCCCAAACCGCGAACCGCTCGGCAGCCACCCTGGTGACCGATCTGCTGGCCGTGGCGGGCCTGGTCGCCTGGATGGCGTGGCTCGACTGGCAGCTCTCCCTCCTGATGCTCCTCGCCGCCCCGGCGATCGCCTTCGTCGTCCGCTATTTCAGCCGCCGTCTCCGCCGGCTGAGCCATGTGGTCCAGCGGTCGATGGGGGACGTCAACCATCGCATGCGCGAGGTCCTCGATGCGGAAAAGGCGGTGCGGGTATTCGACGGCCGGGAGCACGAGCGCCGACGCTTCTTCCGCGCCGCCGACGCCGTGCGCTACAGCGCCTTCAAATTCGAGATGGCGGGGGCCTACCCCAGCGCGATCCTGCAAATCGTGATCGCGGTGCTGATCGGGATCATCGTCGCGGTGACCGCCCATCGCGCGGCGGCCGGTACGACCACCGTCGGCAGCTTCATCAGCTTCATGGCCGCCATGCTGTTGCTGCGAAGGCCGATACGCCGCCTCGCGATGGTCCACGCGCAGCTCCAGGCGGGGCTGGCCGCGGCGGAGAGCGTGTTCGGGCTCCTCGACGAGGCCGAAGAGCCGGATCGGGGGCGGGTCGCGCTCGGCCCGGCCAAGGGACGCATCGAATTCGATTCCGTGGTGTTCCGATACCGGGAAGATCGGCCTCCGGCGCTCAGGAACGTGTCCCTGGTCGTCGAAGCGGGCGAGACGCTCGCCCTCGTCGGCCCCTCCGGGGCGGGGAAATCGACCCTCGTCAATCTCGTTCCCCGGTTCCTCGACCCGTCGGCAGGCGCGGTCCGGCTCGACGGCGTCGACCTCCGGGAGGTCACCCTGGCGTCGCTGCGCCGGCAGATCTCCATCGTCAGCCAGGAGACCGCGCTCTTCCAGGACACCGTCGCCGCCAACATCGCGTACGGCGCGCTCGCTTCCGCATCCCGCGAGGCGATCCGCCGGGCGGCCGAAGCGGCCCACGTCACCGACTTCCTCGATGAGCTCCCCGAGGGGCTGGATACGATGGTCGGGGAGAACGGCCTGGATCTCTCGGGGGGGCAGCGGCAGCGCATCTCGCTTGCGCGCGCGTTCCTCAAGGACGCGCCCATCCTCATCCTCGACGAGCCGACGTCGGCCCTCGACACCCTCTCCGAGCAGCGGATACGCTCCGCGCTGGGCGCCCTGCGGAAGGATCGGACGACCATCATCATCGCCCACCGTCCGTCCACCATCGAGATGGCGGACCGGGTCACCGTCTTGCAGGAAGGCCGGGTCGCGGCGGCGGGAACCCACGCCACCCTCCTCAAGGGCAGCGCGCTGTACCGCAGCCTGAACCGCCGTCCGGCAGAGGTCCGGGCCGCGTGATGGGCGCGGCAGGCGCATATGCGGCCCTCGGCCCGGGCCGCCTCCGGACCCATCGGGAACACGGTGCACGGAACGTACCGGGGAGTCCGTTGGCCTTGACGAGCGGGGATACGCCATCGACGAACCGGAACTCGCGCCGTGCCGCAGTCGTAGTGCATTCGCCGTGCGGAGGCAAGCCGGGCCGAGTGTATTGGCGCGGATCGAGCCGTGGACCCTGGATCAGCCGTCCCCGAGCGATGCGCTTCGGAAGAAGGCGTCAGCCCTCGACGTCGACCGGGTCCTCGCCCGCTATGAGGCGCTGCTCTTCGATGGGATACAGATGATCCGCTTCTTCCCGTCCATCGCGCAGGGGGTTCACGAGCCCAATGCGAAGCTCGCAAGCGTTCTCCTGCTCGCTTTCGTCGCGCTGCTGCCTTTCGAGGCGCTCTACAATGCGCCGCTGATCGCCCTCGGGGCGCTCGGCCTGCTGCTCGCGGCCTCCCGCCAGGTGCGGCTGGGCTCTCCCGAGAACCGCTTCCTGTGCATTGTGTTCCTTTGCCTCTGGCTGCCCATGCTGGGGTCGCTGCCCGACGCGGTGAATGCGACCGAGTCGATCCGCAAGACCGCGAGCTTCGGCATCTACTTCTTCGCCGGGATCTATGTGACGGCGGCGTACACGCGCTTCCGGGACCTCGACACGGTTCTCGCAGGCGTCGCCGCCATCTGCGCCTTCTGGTGTCTCGACGCGGGCTGGCAGTTCCTGACCGGCTCCGACTGGTTCGGCATACCCTACGAGGACGGAGACCGGCTGCGCGGTCCCTTCGACAAGACCGGGCGGATCGGATACGTGCTGGCGAGCTTGGCGCCGTTGTATTTCGAGATTGTTCGCCGGACGGCCCGGCGATGGCCGTGGAGTCCGGTGCTTCTTGCTCCCTTCGTGTTCGTGATCATCCTGTCGGGGAGTCGGGCGTCGTGGGGCGCACTGGCGGTGGGAAGCGTCGGCTACCTTCTGTTCCTCATTCGCTGGCCGGACCGTCCATCTCGGAAATCGAAGTGGGTCGCGGGCACCTATGTGGCCATGGTGCTGGCCGCGGCCCTCGTCGTCCACGCCAATCCCGGCCACTCGGCGCGGGCGTGGCAAGCCATCGAGGCGCGCCTTCAACCCCTGCCCGGATTGTGGAGCGGAGATCGGGAGCAGGCCGAGGCCGCAGTCACCTACCGTCTTTCGATATGGGAAACGGCCGTGAACATGTTCTCGGCGCACTGGCTGAACGGTGTCGGGCCGAGGGGGTTCCGCTACGCCTACGAGGGGCACAGCCCGGAGAAAGACTATTTCCTCACGCGAGTCACCCAAGGCAAGCGCACGCCCAGATCTCCGCACCTGCCGGTGGTCGAGATCATGGTCGAAACAGGCATGTTCGGACTGCTGGGGTATTTGGCGCTGGTGGCGTTCCTGTTCGCCAGGTTACGTCGTCTCGAATTCGAATCGTTCAGATCGGTGTATCCCTATGCACTCACCCTGATGGTGGCGCTGTTTCCGTTCAACGGGCATCTTACCTTCTATGGCGTCTTTTCCTCCGGTTTGATCTGGTGGATGCTCTGCCTGAATGCGAGCGCCTTCGTGATCGGTTCTTCCGGGGGAAGCCGCAGGCAAGACCCGGTGATTGACGGGCTCGTGAACCGTTGAAGCCGTCCGAGCAGTCTTCCCGGCGCCGCATCTGCATCCTCACACCGAGCTTGGCCGGACGGGGAGCGGAGCGCAAGGCGCTCTACGCCGCGACCGGCCTGATCGAGCGCGGACACGAAGTGGACCTTCTGCTCCAGCGCCTGATCTGCCACTACCTGGATGAAGTACCGGACGGAGTGCGGATATTCTTCCAGTCGAGACGAATCGACGGGAAGACCCGGAAGAACCTTGAAAAGAAAGCCGTCTCCGTTGCGGCCGTTCCCGATCCCGGTTCAATGGACTGTCTTCGATTCGGATCGAAGATCCCGGGAGGCCTCGGATCGGACACGTCATGGCAAGCATCCAATGAGAAAATGAGGCAAATTCCGGGCGTGTCGAGGGAGGAATGAGCAGAACACCGCGAATTTCCGACGTCGACGTCGTTGCGCCGAATTTCAAGAGGCGATTATCCGGCGTCACCAGCACGATCGTTCAGCTCGTACCACGACAGGCCGAAGATACGGGCATAGCAACCTTGGGGCCGGGCCTGCCGGCGTACCTTCCGAGGATCGCATGGTGGCAGCTACCCGGATTGTTGGGGCGGCCCCGGCGCCGTCGCTTTCGCATCTGGCACGCGCGCCGAAACGTCGAGATGCTCGTCGGGATCGTGCTGAAATCCCTCTTCCGTGCCCCCTTGAAGATCGTCTTTACCTCCGCGGCGCAGCGCCGTCATACCTGGTTCACGCGCTTCCTGATTGCGCGCATGGACACCGTGATTGCGACCAGCCAGCGTTCGGGAGGCTTCCTGAAGGTCCCGCATACGGTGGTGATGCACAGCGTGGATTGCGAGCGGTTTCAACCGTTCGACGGGTCAGGGAGCCGATTGGAGGGCATGAATCCGCCGGCACGCTACATGGTGGGTTGCTTCGGGCGCATTCGCCACCAGAAAGGGACCGACCTGTTCGTGGATGCGATGATACGCCTTCTTCCGGACTATCCGCACTGGGCCGCACTGATAACAGGAAGGGTGACGTCGGACCACCATGAGTACCACGGACAGCTACGCCGCAAGATCGCACGGGCCGGGCTGGAGCGCCGCATCGTGTTTCTGGGAGAGGTATCCGACGTCCGCCCCTGGTATCGGCAGCTTCTACTGTACGTGGCGCCCTCGCGCAACGAAGGGTTCGGACTGACGCCGCTCGAGGCCATGGCCTCCGGAGTTGCGGTGATCGCCAGCGACGCCGGCGCCCATGCGGAGACGATCCTGGAAGGCGTGACGGGCGCCGTCGTTCCGGCCGGAGACGGGCCGGCGCTGACCGAGGCCATCCGGCGCTACATGGAGCGTCCGGAGCTGGCCGCCGAACACGGCCGCAACGCCCGGGTCCACGTGCAGGGCCGCTTCGCACTCGATAGGGAGGCAAGCGGGCTCAAATCGGTCTACGACCGGATTTGGCGGGAAGGCGCGTGACCATCCGCGAGATCGCCGTCGTCGCCCGCGACAACCGATACGGCCTGACCCGTGACGCCGGGATACTGTACCGGGGGCTCGATGCCACCGGGATCCGGGCCGCCGTGCTCGACCGGCGGGAGCGGCCCTTCATGGACCGCTTGCGCAGGCGAAAGGTGGCCGATACGGTTGTTCATCTCGAACGCATTCATCCGGCTTGGCTGGGGGCGGCGGCAAACCACCTGCTGATCCCCAATCAGGAACGATTTCCCAAGCGCCACGTCGGAAGGCTCGAACACGTAAGCCGGGTACTGGCAAAGACGCGATACGCGAAGGAAGTCTTCGCCGGACTCGGCGCCGACAGCATCCACCTCGGATTCACGTCCCTCGATCGCCGCGATCCGTCGGCGCCCAGGGACTGGAACCGCTTCTTTCACCTTGCCGGCGGCAGCACCCTGAAGGGAACCGAGGACGTCCTGGCGCTTTGGGGCGCGCATCCCGAGTGGCCCGAGCTCGTTCTCGTGCAGAGCGCAGCCAACGCGCCTGGCTCCGTGCCGGCCAACGTCACGCTCCTTTCCGGCTATCTCGATGACGGCGAGCTGAAGCGTTTGCAGAACACCTGTGGCATCCATCTGTGCCCGTCGCGCTCGGAAGGCTGGGGCCACCACATCGTGGAGGCCATGTCCTGCGGGGCGGTGGTGGTGACGACCGATGCCCCGCCGATGAACGAGCACGTGACGGCCGACTGCGGTGTGCTCGTGCGGGCGGAGCGGTCCACGCCGCGCCATCTCGGACACGAATTCTTCGTGGACCACGGCGCACTCGAAGCGATCATTGCCGGGCTGGTGGCCGGATCGTCGGAGTCCGCGCAATCGATCGGCGCCAAGGCGCGGGCGAGGTTCGAGGAAATCGACCGGGGCTTTGCCGCACGACTCGGCGCCGTGTTCGGCAGGCAGGGCGCTGCCGAAGCCACGCGCTCCGGGTGGCGTTGACCGCCCTCGGGCTCGCCGGCCATCGGCGCCGTCCAGCGGCCGGCGCCCGGCCTGGCGGACCCTGCGACGCTCCGTGCTCACCTGGCATTGGACAGCTCTCCACCGCGCACACGCCTCCTCTCGGGCTATAATCGCTTGGGCATCAGGCTGCCGGCCGGGGCGAATGCGGCGCGAATGGACCTCTCCCTGAAATACTCCCCTCGGAGTTCACCCCGGCAAATGCACGGGCGGGCAGTCCGGCCGGTTCCGGATCGACGGCGGAAGCCTGCCGCGCAGCGATCGTCGAAGATACGGCTTGGGTGAGCCGCCCCGTCTTTCCCGTCATTCTCTCGGGGGGGGTCGGCAGAAGGCTCTGGCCGCTTTCCCGTGAGCACCATCCCAAGCAGTTCATCGCGTTGGGGGAAGGGCACACCCTGCTGCAAGCCACCGCCCGGCGGCTCGCCATCCTCTCCGGCGTCCTCGGAGCCGTGCGAGCTCCCATCGTGGTCTGCAACCGGGAGCACCGGTTCATGGCCGCGGAACAGCTTCGCGGCGTGGGTGTCGCACCGGAGGTGATCGCGCTCGAACCGGTGGGGCGGAGTACGGCGCCCGCGGTGGCCGTCGCGGCGCTGGAGGCGCGGGCCCGGTCCGGCGAAGGCGAGGAGCCCATCCTGCTGGTTCTGCCGTCGGATCACTTCATCCGGGACGACGAGCCATTCGCCAGCGCGGTGCGGGCTGCGGTCGAGGAGGCCGCGGCCGGCTGGCTGGCAACGTTCGGCGTGGTCCCCGACCGGGCGGAAACCGGCTACGGATACATCAGGGCAGGCTCCCCGGCGGGGGTAAGCGGCGCAGCTCTCGCCGTGGAGCGTTTCGTCGAAAAACCGGACGCGGCTCGCGCCGCCGCTTGGGTCGGAGCCGGCGACTGGTACTGGAACAGCGGCATGTTCGCGTTCGAGGCCGCCCGATACCTTCGGGAGCTCGGTACTCACGCCGCGCCCGTGCGCGCTGCGGCCGAAGAAGCCCACAGGAAGGCGGTGCGGACCGGCGAGTTTCTGGAGCTGGACCCGGGGGCCTTCGCCCGATCACCGGCCATCTCCGTGGACCGCGCGGTCATGGAGCACACCGCGGAGGCCGTGGTGGCGCCGCTGGAAGCAGGCTGGTCCGACGTGG
Source organism: Gammaproteobacteria bacterium (assembly GCA_965243335.1). GTDB lineage: Bacteria > Pseudomonadota > Gammaproteobacteria > HK1 > HK1 > JAJDXW01. The sequence goes on along the minus strand of OZ251545.1, from coordinate 4,553,732 downwards.
GCTCCTGGGCGGCTCTGCTTGCGCTCGCCGAACGGGACGAGGCGGGCAACGTCGCCCGGGGCGACGTGATCCTGGAGGGGACCCGCGACACCTGCGTCTGGGGGCAGGAGCGGCTGGTGGCGGTGGTGGGCGCGTCGGACCTGGTGGTCGTGGACACCGCCGACGCGGTGCTCGTCGCCGGCCGAAACGCGCACCAGGAGGTTGCGAAGGTCACGGAACGGCTCGAGCGCACGGGCCGGGACGAGTACCGGAGCCATCGCAAGGTCCGCCGGCCCTGGGGCTCGTACGATTCGGTGCATGGCGGCGACGGTTTCAAGGTCAAGCACATCACCGTCGATCCGGGCCAGCGCCTTTCCTTGCAGATGCATCAGCGGCGGGCGGAGCACTGGATCGTGGTGCGCGGCGCCGCGCGGGTGACGCGGGGTGACGAGGTCTTCACGGTCTCGGAGAACCAGTCCGTGCATATCCCGACGGGGGTGAGGCACCGGTTGGAGAATCCGGGCCCCGGGCCGCTGGACCTCATCGAGGTGCAGATCGGCGACTATCTCGGCGAGGACGACATCGTCCGTTTCGAGGACGTCTACGGCCGGGCGGGGCCGGACGTCTCTCCCGCCGGCCACGGGGAAGACTCTGCGGAAAAGGGGAAGACGTGAGCGGAGCCGGCCGGGCGCTTCGGCCTCGAAGCGTCGTTGGACCAGGTCCGGGGCCGCCCCCCGGCCCCGAACCGGCGGTCAGCCGTCGATCAGGTAGATCACCGAATCGCCGATCGTGACGGCTTCTCCTGCCTCGAGGGCAAGGGCCTCCCCTTCGATGCCGATGGCCCGCTTGCCCGGAGGCATGGGGATGGACGCCTCGCCGCCCGAGCGCCACAGGGCCGCGACCTCCGCCCCGCCCTTGCGCGCGGTCAGCCGGTAGTAGCCGAGGTCGGCCTCGCGTTCGAAGCTCTCGACGTCCGCGCCGTTGAAGAGGCGGCAGAGCGTGGAGAAGCCGCGAAACGCCGGCCGCTCGCGCAACACCCCGTCGCGGTTGTCGATGAGGCCGTAGCCGGGGGCCACGAGCTGATGCCAGTAACCGGCGGAGACCGCTCCGCTCGCCAGCACCAGCAGAAAGTACCGCACCAGAAACGCGAGCTGTTCGGCCTCCCCCACCCGGCAATCGTCCAGGGACGGCGCGTACCGGCCAGTGTCCCGCAGGGGCCAGTTGACCTCGGTGATCCAGAGCGGGGAGGGCGTCTTGTCGGGCGGCAGCTTGCCGCTGGCGGCCGCGAGCCGGCGCAGGACCTCGATCTTCCCGAGGAGGTCGAACCCGAGCTGCCGGTTCTCGGGGGCGCCCCGCCGGTCCACGTAGAGGAGGGATGCGTATCCGTCGTATCGGAACGGGAGGGGATGGAAGAGGGCGCCGCAGTGTTCGTGCAGCTCGAAATCGATGACGGCGCCTCCGAGCAGCTCGAGGTCCGGATAGCGCCGGTTCCGAAGCTCCCAGGCGACCTGAAAGAATTCGAGGTATTCCCGCTGCGAAACGAACCCCCACTTGAGCCGGTTCACCGCATTGCCGATCTGGTAGCGCGCGACGACCCCGGAGAGCGCGGAGAAGATGCGGTCCAGCGCGGCTTCGAGCTTCTTCCGATCCTCGACCGCCTCCCGATTCTGCAAGATCACGGCGAGGATTTCGTACTCCGGGAAGCTCCGGACGAAGGCGATGTATTCCTCGATCCGGTCGAAGCCGTGAAGGGGGATCCGTATGGCCACCCGGCTCAGGTTCAGGGGCCGGATGAGCCGGGCGATCTCGTCCGAGGAGACCGGCTTGCCGCCCTCGAACCCTCGATCCGGGTTGATGCAGAGTCCGATCCGGTCGTCGTTATGGTATGCCTCGAAGGGCCTCCTCCCGCGCAACGTCTTCAGGATGGCCGGCATCGAGGCGAGGCAGGCGAGCCATTTCCTCGGCTCGTCCCGCATCCCGGACCTTCGTAGCTTTCCCTTGGCTCCCCTGTCGAGGGTCGCCGGCTGATCGGACCAGGGGTCCCAGCGATATGCGGTTCGGTCAATTTCCATGACGGAGCATGGGGCGAAACAATGATTTCACTTTCTTCATGGTCCGTCTTCCACGTTCGAAACGAACAAGCGCGTCCTCCAGCCGCCGACAGAAGGATTCCGGATCCACGCCGTGGAGCTCCGCGTACCTCTGCCCAATCGTCCTCAGGTAGGGGATCTTCGGGGTCAGCCGGAGCAGACCGAAAATGCGGTCATCGATATCCGGTTGCCTGAAACGGAGGCGGTTCAGGTCGACCAGTGAGAAGTCGATCGCCCCGCGTCTCGTGCTCACCAGGACGTTCCCCGGGTTGTAGTCGAGGTGCAGGACCCCGCGCTGGTGCTGAAGATACGTGAACCGTGCAAGCTCCCCCAGCAGCGTGTCCGTATCCGGCCCCCCCCCGGATGCGCCCTTGTACAACAGCTTCCTCAGGTCGAAGTCGGCCGGCCAGTAGCGGCAGACGTAGTAGCTCTCCCGGAGGAATCCCGCTTCCCGGCGCTCGATGCTCGCGACCGGGTCCGGGGTGCTGATCCCCATTTCCAGAAGCTTCTGCGCATGGACCATGCATCGCCGGGCCTTCGGCGGGCGAAGATGGGCGTAGACGAACCCCCGAGGCCTCGCCGGCACCCCGAACGCCTTGACCGCCACTTCGAGCGGCTCGCAACCGGGACTCGTCAGGGCGACCCTCTTGATGAGGTTCCGTCCCGAGTGCAGGACGACCCCGCGGGCGGCGAGGAGCCGGGGCAGGTCGGCGATCCGATCGCGGTACGCCCGATAGGCGCCGGCGACCTGGACCCGGCAGCCGGTCACCGCCCTGGTCTCACGGCGGCTCGACCCGGATGCCGCCCGCCGACTGGCGGGGCCGGGACCCGGACCGGGTTCGAGCCGGTCCCCACGCCCCCGGGCTCCCGCCCACGTCGATCGCGGCGGCGCGCCCCCGGGCAAGGACGAATCCGGCTCGCGTGCCGGGATACGAAGCCGTACCGCGCCGCGGGTGAACGGGGGAGGCCATCAGCGCGCACGGTGGAACCGGGAGACCCGGCCCCGGTAGTCGGTGTAGACGAGCACGTCGCTCCCTGGGTCCATGACCAGGCCGACGTGACGGTTGCGCCAGCGAAACACCAGCATCTCGCCATGAAACCGGCCCGTGAAGGACATCGCCATGAGGAGCGACGATATGCGGCCCTGCACCTGACCCGCTTCGGCAGCGGCGAAACGAAGGCTGATGGGGACCGATATCCCCGGAAAATGCCCCTGCCACTTTCCGTACCAGCGTTCCCGCCACGGGGCGGACGGCGGCGGCGGCGGACCCTCGACGGCCGGGGCCGCCGCGAGAAGGACGCCGGTTCGCGCCGGGCTCCCGCCCTCGCGCCGGACCGCGGTTCCCCTCCCGGTGTCGATCTCGAGGACGGTCTCCCGGTAGCGAAGGGTCCAGGCGCCGCCGCCCCGCGCCTCGGCCCCGAAACGGGGAAGCTCGTAAGGGGCGACCCCGGGCGGGGTCCTCACGTTGAGCTGGGCGTAGCAACCTTCGCCGCCGGCGTTCACGCCGATCCGGAACAGCACGGCGGCACGGCCCCTCCCTTCGCCGCCTTCCCATTCCCCGTGGAACGTCGTCTCGTACCCGGCGCAGTAGTGCTCGGTGCCGGCCATGGCCGCCGCTTCGGGCGGTCCGGGATGCGCCTCGGCCCCCGGCGTCGCCGCGGGTGCTGCAACCGGGGCCAGCCCGAGCCCGAAGGCCGCCGCGGCGAGGGACGCCGCTTGCCGCGGGGCGGTCAATTCCGGCCCCTTCCGGCCCCGCGATACGCGCCTGATTCGCGCCCGGGCCGCCCGCGGACCTCCCGCACCTCCTCCATGACCCGCTCCAGGGAGATGCGCCAGTCGTCGAGGACGACGCCGAATGCCCGCCGGATCGCCGTGCAGTCGAGCACCCCGTTCGCGGGCCGGCCCGCGCTCGCCGGGAACCCCGACGTGGACCGGGGGGTGAGCTCGTGGTCTCCCGCCCCGTAGCGCTCCAGGATCGCGGCCGCGAACTCGTACCAGCTACACCGCCCGCCCGCGGTGAGGTGGTAGGTGCCGAAGCGCCCGCGCATCCACCCGGCCCCCGCCACCCGCGCCAGGGCCAGGATCTGGACGGTGGCGGCGGCCACTGAGCGGGTCCACGTCGGCGCCCCGAACTGGTCGCTCACGACCGAGATCGGGCGCCCGGCGTCGACGAGGTCGAGCACGGTCATGACGAAGTTGTTGCCGCGCGATCCGTAGAGCCAGCTCGTGCGGAGGATGAGATGCGCCCCGCCGATGGCCCGGATCGCCTCCTCCCCCTGGAGCTTGGTGGCCCCGTAGGTGTTCGCGGGACGGGGCGGGTCGGAGGGGCCGTAGGGTCGATCGAGCTGCCCGTCGAACACGTTGTCGGTCGAGTAGTGGACGAGCAGCGCTTCGTACCGCGCCGCCTCGCGGGCGAGGACCCCGGGCGCGACCCCGTTGATCGCGGTGGCGACGGCCAGCTCCCGTTCGGTCTGGTCGATGTCGGTGAACGCCGCCGCGTTGAGGATGACGTGCGGCTTTACCTCCGCCGCGACCCGGCGGATCGCGCCGTGGTCGGCGAGGTCGAGCAGCTCGGCGGACACGTTCCTGCGCCGCGAGTCGTTCTCGACGGTCGCGAACACGTCTCCCAGCGGCGACGCGGTGCGGCGAAGCTCCCAGCCGAGCTGGCCGTCGGCGCCGATGAGCAGTATCCGGGGACGCTCGGCGAGCTCGTGGAGCATGGCGGGATGGTAGCTACTTTCCGATGCAAAAGCTGGCGAAGATGCGGCCGAGGAGGTCGTCGGCGGTGAGCTCCCCGGTGATCTCCCCCAGCGCCCGCTGGGCGAGCCGGAGGTCTTCGGCCACGAGCTCGCTCCCCGCGCCCTCCTCTCCCCCGCGCTTCGCCGCGTCGAGCGCCGCGAGCGCGTCGTCGAGGGCGGCGAGGTGGCGGCGCCGCGCCATGAAGACGCCCTCCGCCCGCGGCTCGTAGCCCGCGAGGGCCTTGATCCGCTCGCACAGCCGGTCGACCCCTTCGCCGGTCTTCGCCGAGAGCCCGATCCGGAAGAAGCCCGCCCCGCTCTCCTCCCGCTCCCCGGCGGCGGAACCCGTGAGGTCGATCTTGTTGTGGACGACCACCCGGGGGAGGCGTTCGGGAACCCTCCCGAGGATGGTGCGGTCCGCCTCCTCGAGCCCCCGGCGGTCGTCCACCACCGCGAGCACCGCGTCGGCCTCCTCGACGGCCGCCCAGGTCCGTTCGATGCCGATGCGCTCCACCGGGTCGTCGGTCGGGCGCAGGCCGGCGGTGTCCACGACCCGGAGGGGGAGCCCGTCCACCTGCACCGCCTCGTCGAGGGTGTCGCGGGTCGTGCCCGGCGCCTCGGTCACGATCGCCCGCTCCCGCCCCACCAGGCGGTTCAAGAGGCTCGACTTGCCCACGTTGGGCCTCCCCACGATCGCCACCCCGAACCCTTCGCGGAGCAGGTTGCCGCGGGCCGCGCCCCCGCGCGCCGCCGCCACCGCCGCCCGGACCCGGTCGAGCTTCTCGGTCAGCAGCTCCTCGGGAAGGTCCGGGACCTCCTCGTCGGGGAAGTCGAGGGAGCCTTCGAGGAAGGTCCGGATCTCGACCAGCTCGGCCACCGCCCGGTTCACCCGTTCGGAGAGCGCGCCGTCGAGCGAGCGCCGGGCGAGCCGGGCCGCCTCGTGGGTCGCGGCGTCGATGAGGTCCGCCACCGCCTCGGCCTGGGCGAGGTCGAGCTTGCCGTTGAGGAACGCCCGCTCGGTGAACTCGCCCGGGCGGGCCGGGCGCGCGCCGAGGGAGAACACCCGGCCGGCCACCCGGTCGAGGACCGCCGGCCCGCCGTGGCCCTGGAGCTCCAGCGTGTCTTCGCCGGTGCAGGAGCGGGGGCCGGGGAACCAGAGGGCGATCCCGGAGTCGAGGGTCTCCCCGTCGCCGGCGAGGAACCGGGCGGCGGTCGCGGCCCGGGGCTCGGGGAGCCGGCCCACCACCTCCCTCGCCACCCGCGCGGCGCGCGGGCCGCTCACCCGCACGATCCCGATCCCGCCCCGGCCCGGCGGCGTGGAGACGGCGGCGATGGTGTCCGTCACGCGCCGGCCGCGGCGGCGTTCGGGGCCGGGGCCGGCGCCGCGATCGGACCTGTGACCCGACCCGCGACCCGATCCGGGGAGGCGGCCCTCAGGACGCCTTGCCGCCCTCGATCCGCCGGGTGATGACCCATTGCTGGGCGATGGAGAGCAGGTTGTTGACGAACCAGTACAGCACGAGGCCGGACGGGAAGAACAGGAAGAACCCGGTGAAGATGATGGGCAGGAACATCATCACCTTCGCCTGGATGGGGTCCGGGGGGGTGGGGCTCAGCCGCTGCTGCAGGAACATCGACCCCCCCATGAGCACCGGGAGGACGAAGAACGGATCGTGCGAGGCGAGGTCCTTCAGCCAGAATATGAAGTTGGCCTGGCGGAGCTCCACCGTCTCGAGCAGCACCCAGTAGAGCGCGATGAACACCGGGATCTGCACCACGATGGGCAGGCACCCGCCGAGCGGATTGATCTTTTCCTTCTTGTACAGCTCCATCATCGCCTGGTTCATCTTCTGCCGGTCGCCGGAATGGCGGTCGCGCAGGGTCTGGATCCTGGGCGAGAGCTTGCGCATCCGGGCCATCGACCGGTAGCTCGCGGCGGAGAGGTGGTAGAAGGCGAGCTTGATGAGGCAGGTGAGCAGGATGATGGCCCACCCCCAGTTGTTCACGTAGTCGTGGATGAACTCGAGGGCGACGTACAGGGGCTGGGCGATGAAGAACAGCCAGCCGTAGTCCACGGTGCGCCTGAGCCCCGGCGCCGCCGCCTCGAGGCGGGCCTGCACCTTGGGGCCGGCGTAGAGCTTGAGGCGCGCCTCGCCGCTCGTCCCCGGGGCCACTGTGAGCGGCGGTACGATGAGCCCCGCCCGGTACTCGCCCTGCAGCGCCTTGGTGTAGTAGCGCGCGGGGACCGACCGGGCCGGGATCCAGGCGCTCGCGAAGTAGTGCTGGATCATGGCGACCCAGCCGTCGCGGACCTCGCGGTCGACGTCCTCGGACTCCATGTCGTCGAAGTCGATCTTCTCGTAGGGCTTGTCGGGGCTCGAGAACACCGCCCCGGTGTACGTGTAGATGGCGCCGAGGCCGCCCGAACCCGGCGGCGGCACGCGGCGGTACTGCCCGTAGGCCTGTCCGGTCCAGGGAAGGGAGGATGCGTTGTCGATCTCGTAGCGCACCCCGATCTCGTAGCTGTCCCGCGCGAACTCGAACACCTTGGTGATGCGGACCCCGCTCTCGTCCTCCCAGTGGAAGGGGACCTCGAGCCGGTCGACCCCCAGGGCGAGCTGGTAGTCGTTCCGCTCCGGGAACAGTGCGTCGTGGTGGTTCGGGGCGGACACTCCTCCTGCCCCCACCAGGCCGGACTCCGCGACGTACACGAGCCCGCCCCGGTCGTCCATGAGGACGAAGGGGCGGTCCGGCTCCTCGAGCGAGACCGGGTAGCGGGGGAGCGATACCTGCCGGATGGTCCCGCCCCGCGGATCGATGAGGACGTGGAGGACGTCGGTGCGGACCTCCACCAGGCCCCCGTCGCCCTGCGCGGGCGAGGCGGCGGCCGGGGTCGGTTGACCACCGGAGGAGGCCGGCACGTCCGCTGTCGAGGGGACGTCCCGCGCGCCCGAGGCCGCGCCGGCGGGGGCGGGGCTCGTGGAGGTTCGGCCCGCGTCCGGCACGTCCCGCGCGGGGGCCGCATCGCGCACCGCGGGGGCCGGCTCGCGCCGAGTACCCGGCCCGAAATCCTCCTGCCACTCCTGCCACAGCAGGAACCCCACCACCGCGAGCCCGATGAGCAGGATGGGACGCAATTGTTCGACGGGCACGGCGCCGCTCCTCGGTCGGTCCTGGTCGGGCTATCGGAGGCGGTCGGACGGCGGGCCGGGGGGGACCGGATCGTACCCGCCCGGATGCCAGGGATGGCAGCGCCCGATCCGCCGCAGGGCGAGCCACGAGCCGCGCAGCGGCCCGAAGCGCCGGAGCGCGCCGATGGCGTAGTCCGAGCAGGTCGGATGGAACCGGCAGCTCGGCCCGAGCAGCGGGCTCGCCACGAGCCGGTACGCCTGGACGAGGGCGATCAGCGCGGCCTGCATTCTTCCGACAACGCCGTCCAGTGCCGCCCGAGCGAGCCCCGGAGGACCGTACCGGGCTCCCGGTCCGCGGTCGCGGTCGCGATCACCACGAGGTCCAGCCCTGCAAGCCGATCCTGGTTCTCCCGGAAGCTCTCGCGCACCAGCCGCTTCAGGCGGTTGCGCCGGTTCGCGCGGCGGATGCGCTTCTTCGCCACCGCGAGCCCGAGCCGCGCCCGGCTGACGCCCTGCGCCCGGGCTCGGGCGAGGACCGAGAAGTATCGATCGGAGGAGCGAACCGGATCCTCGAACACCCGCTGGAAGTCGCGCTTCGTGCGGAGCCGCCGGTCGCTCCCGAACGATCGGTCGCGCTCCAGCGTCAGCCGCTCACGACGCGAGGCGCGCCCGGCCCTTGGCCCGCCGCGCCTTGATGATCCGCCGGCCCGCGCGCGTGCGCATCTTGGCGCGGAATCCGCGGCGGCGTTTCGCACGGCGAACGCTGGGCTGGAAGGTTCTCTTCATCGGGTGTGGGCTACGGTGTGGACCGGGGGCGGCGCAAGGGCCGCGAAGCATACCGACGGGGTCGGGGAAGTGTCAACGCGCACAGGGTCCGGTGCGCGCGTTACGATGCGGCCTTCGCCCCGGCCCCACAGGGCAGCCTCGGATTCCGATTCCATCCCCATGGAACTTTCTTCCCCCCGTCCGGGCGACGTCGACAGCCGGGTCGGGCCCTGCCGCGAAGAACGAACAGGCCTCGGAGACTGTCGGGGTTCGAGTCCGTTGCATGGAACGGCGCGCGCCAGTACCCTTCGCGCTCGCCCGAATCCGGGCCGGGCAGGAGCAGAAAAGGCGGCGATGAAGATACTGGCAGCGGTCAAGCGGGTCGTCGACTACAACGTCAAGATCCGGGTCAAGTCGGACCAGACGGGGGTCGAGACGGCCAACGTCAAGATGTCGATGAACCCCTTCGACGAGATCGCGGTGGAGGAAGCGCTGCGCCTCCGGGAGGCGGGCAAGGCGGAGGAGGTCGTGATCGTCTCGCTCGGCCCGCAGAAGTGCCAGGAGACCATCCGCACCGCCCTCGCGATGGGCGCGGACCGGGGCATCCACGTGCTCACGGACGAGGAGCTCCAGCCCCTCGCCATCGCGAAGATGCTCAAGGTCCTCGTCGAACGCGAGGGGCCGGGGCTGGTCATTCTCGGCAAGCAGGCCATCGACAACGACAACAGCCAGACCGGGCAGATGCTCGCGGGCCTCCTCGGCTGGCCGCAGGGCACGTTCGCATCCCGCATCGACCTCGAAGGGGGCGGCGACGGGGCGGCGAACGTCACCCGCGAGGTGGACGGGGGGCTGGAGACGGTGGCGCTCGCGCTCCCGATGGTGGTCACCACCGATCTGCGCCTGAACGAGCCGCGCTATGCCTCGCTCCCCAACATCATGAAAGCGAAGAAGAAGCCGATCGACGCGGTGACCCCGGAAGACCTCGGGGTGTCCGCCGCGCCGCGCCTCGCCGTCCTCTCCGTCAAGGAGCCCCCGCAGCGCCAGGCCGGGGTCATCGTGGAAGACGTGGCCGGGCTGGTGGACAAGCTCCGAAACGAAGCGAAGGTGATCTGAATGAGCGTTCTCGTCCATGCCGAGCACGACGGCTCGGCCCTCCTCGGCGCGACCCTTCCGGCGCTGGCGGCGGCGCGGGAGCTGGACCCGGATGATGTGCACGTGCTCGTCTGCGGGGAGGGCTGCCGGGGTGCGGCGGAGGCGGCCGCCGCGGTCGAGGGGGTGGCGCGGGTGCTGCTCGCGGAGGGGCCGGCCTACGCCCACGGGCTCGCCGAGCCCGTCGCCGACCTGCTGGTCGCGCTGGCCGGCCCCTACGACGCGATCCTCGCCGCCCACACCACGAGCGGCAAGAACGTCCTCCCCCGGGCGGCGGCCCTGCTCGACGTCGCCCCCATCTCCGACGTCATCGGGATCGAGTCCGCCGACACTTTCGTTCGCCCGATCTACGCCGGCAACGCGATCGCGACCGTGCGCACCTCGGACGCGAAGAAAGTCGTCACCGTCCGGACCACCGCGTTCGAGCCGGCTTCGGAGGGCGGCGGGGGCGGCGGCCCGGCCCCGATCGAGGAAGTGGGCGGCGGTACTGAGCCGAGCCGCCTTTCGAGCTTCGTCGGCCAGGAGCTCACCCGCTCCGAACGGCCCGAGCTGACCTCGGCCAGCATCGTCATCTCGGGCGGTCGCGGGATGCAGAGTGGAGACAACTTCCACCTGCTCGAGACGGTGGCCGACCGGCTCGGAGCGGCGGTCGGGGCCTCGCGCGCGGCGGTGGACGCCGGCTTCGTGCCCAACGACTACCAGGTGGGGCAGACCGGGAAGGTCGTCGCGCCGGACCTCTACATCGCGGTCGGCATCTCCGGCGCCATCCAGCATCTCGCGGGCATGAAGGACAGCAAGGTCATCGTCGCCATCAACAAGGACGAGGAGGCGCCCATCTTCCAGGTCGCGGACTACGGCGTGGTCGCGGACCTCTTCAAGGCCCTCCCCGAGCTCGACGAGGAGCTCGCGAAGACGCTCGAGTAGCCGCCGGCCGGCGCCGCGCCTCCCGGAACCGGGGGGCGGGCGGGCGACGGCGCCGGTCCGGGCGGTCGGGTTCGGCGACCGCCTCCCCCTTCCGCCCCGCGACGGCTACAGGCCGGCGAGGATGGACTCTGCCGAGCTCTTGTCCAGCCCGCCGCCTTCGTCCACGTTCAGGGTCTTCACCACCCCGTCGTCGGCCACGAGCGCGTAGCGCTGCGAGCGCACGCCGAGCCCCCGCGCCGAGAGGTCGAACTCGAGGCCCATCGCCTTGGTGAACTCGCCGCTGCCGTCGGCCAGCATCTCGACCTTGCCCGCGGCGTCCTGGTCCTTGCCCCACGCATCCATGACGAACACGTCGTTGGTCGCGAGGCAGGCGACCGTGTCGACCCCCTTCGCGCGAAGCGCTTCCGCGTTCGCGGTGAAGCCCGGAAGGTGCTTGGCCGAGCAGGTCGGGGTGAACGCGCCGGGGACCGCGAACAGGACCACCGTGCGGCCCGCGAAGAAGTCGTCCGTGGACACCGGCTGCGGGCCTTCGCTCGTCATCCGGGTGAGGTTGGCGGAAGGGATCCGGTCGCCAACGGAAATGGTCATGTCGGGGGTTCTCCTCTTTCGGTGGTTCGGGTCAGGGTTCGGGCTATGGCCCGCACAGGCCGCCGGGCTTCGTCCCCGGCAGGAGGACAGCGGGACATGGAGGCGCGACGCGCCGGCTTGTGGTCATCCGAGCGATTCGACCTGGAAGGCGGCTATCGACCGATCCTCCAGCATGAGGGGGATGCCGTCCTCCACCGCGTAGATCGTCGTCCCGTTGGCCGTGACCAGGGCCTCGGCAAGCTCCGCCTCGACCGGTGAGCCATCGGCGAACTTGACGCTTCCGGCGCGGATCGCTTCGTTCACGGCCTGGAGCTTCGCCGACGGCAGCCGCTCCACGGGTACGTGGGTGGCCGGACAGCAAAGGATTTCAAGGAGCTTGCGGTCAACCGGCATGGCTTGGGGGGCGGGCGGGCGAGGGCGCGCATCATAGCAGATGCGCCCGGTCCGGCTCGGGCGCAGGGGTCGGCTGGCTCGCGGCGACAGCGGGCGCCCGGGGTGGGGCCGGCCCGCCTCCCTCCGCCGGGTGCGCGGAATCTCGCCGAGGTCGGGTCAGGGCCGGGCGCCGCCGGGAGCGGACTCCCGGGACGGGTGCCCGGGCCGTGCCGGGGCCGCCCGCGCGCCAGCGGCGCGTTCGCCGCCCGCCTCCAGGGTGAGCACCACCAGCATGGGCCAGTCCAGGTAACGCTCCGCGCGCGGATACCGTTTCACGAATTCCGCATCGGGAGCGTACTCGCCCAGCCGGCGCAGGGTGAATCCCGCGTCCAGGGCCGCCATGACGAAGTCGCAGATCCGGTGCGGGAGGCTGCCGGGCGCGATCACCTCTCCCGAATCGGGATCGGTGAAGCGCGCCTGGCTGCCGCGAAGGAACATCGCGGGGTGCATCGCCGACACCACCGCGCGGCCGGCCGGCCGCAGCACCCGACGGGCCTCGGAGAAGAAGCGGGGCAAGTCCCGGAGGTGTTCGAGGACGAGACCGCTCACCACCGCGTCGAACGACGCATCGGGCAGGGGCAGCGGCTCGTGCAGATCGTGAACGAGGAAGCGCGCGCGCCCGGAGGGGACCTTCCGCCGCGCCTCCGCCAGCATTCCCGCCGAGAAGTCGAGGGCGGTGACCCGCGCCCCTGCCTCGGCGAGCCACGCCGTGTGCCGGCCGGTCCCGCAGCCGAGGTCCAGCACCTCCCGGCCGCCCGCGTCGCCGAGCGCCGCGCGGACGTGCGGCTCCTCGAGGGCCGGCAGCGGGTTGGCGTCGTGGTCGTAGACCGCCGCCCACCGGTCGTAGCCGGCGCGCACCCCGGCGAGCAGGTCACCGCCGCCGGCCATCCCGCACCTCGTCCAATTCCGATTCCACCCGGGACATCATACGGACGTGGACGCCGGCGGGGACGAAGCCGCCGTCACGCCGCCCGCCGGGCTGCCGGCGCCGGGGAACCTGGGCGTTCGCCCGGCGCAGGCGCGGGCCGCGGCGCGAGAGGCTGCTAGGATTCCGGGCCATGGAACCGCGGCTCCACTACGAGGAGCACCCCGGCAACGGCCTGCCCATGCTGTTCGTGCACGGCTTCCTCTCCAGCCGCGCGCAGTGGCGGGAGAACATCGGGGCGCTCGGAGCGGTCTGCCGCCCGGTGGTGGTCGAGCTGTGGGGGCACGGGCGTTCCCCGGCGGGGAGCTCGCCCGAAGACTATTCGGCCGCCGGCTACCTCCGGCAGTTCGAGGTGATCCGGGAGCGGCTCGGGGCAGAACGCTGGTATCTCTGCGGGCAGTCGCTCGGGGCGTCGCTCACCCTGCGCTACTCGCTCCGGTTCCCCGAGCGGGTCATCGCCCAGGTATTCACCAACTCGAACTCCGCGTTCGCGACGGCCGGGATCATCGTCGAGCGGCGCCGTCTCGCGGCGGCGGCGATCGAGGACGTCGAGGCGCGGGGCCTCGCGGCGGTCGAGGACCTGCCGGTGCATCCGCGCCGCGCCCGGCGCCTGCCGCCCGGTCTCTACGAAGAGCTCGTGGCCGACGCGCGCCGCATCGAACCGCGCGCGATCGCCGATTCGTACCGGCATCTCAACGTCGACGTGTCGGTGCGCGAGGAGGCCCGCGGGCTCTCGGTCCCCACCATGATGGTGTGCGGGAGCTACGAGAAGCGCTTCGCCCCCCACCGTGACTACGCGGCGGCGAACGTGCCGGGTCTCCGGGTCGTGGACCTCCCGGCCGGCCACGCGGTGAACGCCGAACGCCACGAGGAGTTCAACGCCGCGGTGGCCGCGTTCCTGGCCGAAGCGGCCTCGAACGGGGTACGGCCCGCCGCCGCGAGCGGAGCGGCCTTCCCGCCTGGTGGGTGAGGGTCGCCCGTCTCTCCCCTTCCCTGCGGCCCGGGCGGGGCGCCGCTCAGCCGAGGAGCAGGATGACGATGCCCGCGACGATGAGGAGAATCCCCGCGATCTCGAGGGCGGTGGAGCGCTCCCGGAAGAAGAAGTACGAAGCGATGAAGGTGAAGACCAGCTCGACCTGCCCGACCGCCCGCACGTAGGCGGCGTTCTCGAGGGTCATCGCGGTGAACCAGCCGATCGAGCCGATCACCCCCGACACCCCGACGAGCGAGGCGACCCGCCATCCGCGGACCACCCGGGTAAGCTCCCCGGGCTCGCGCAACCGGATCCACACGGCCATGACCGCGGTCTGGAACACCACCACGCAGGCGAGGGTGAACGCGGCCTGCATCAGGAACCCCTCGCCCCCGAGGGAGAGGGCGGCGGCCCGGTAGGCGACCGCGCTCAACCCGAAGAAGGTCCCGGACAGCATCCCGATGAAGGCGGCCCGGCCGGTCCAGCCGAGGAGCAGGTTGCGGAGGGTCAGATGGCTCTTCGCTACCGAGATGGACATCACCCCGACGAGGCTGATCGCGATCGCGGCCGCGGCCGTCGAGCTCACCGGCTCGCCGAGGATCACGAGGCCGAAGACCGCGGTCTGCACCGTCTCCGTCTTGGAGTAGGTGGTGCCGACCGCGAAGTTGCGGAGCGAGAAGAGGTAGACGAGGAGGGCGGTCGCGGTGATCTGGGTGAGGCCCCCCAGCATCGAGAAGAGCGCGAAGCGCGGGTTCGGGGCGGGCCACTCGAAGCCGTATCCTTCGCCGAGCAGGGCCACGTAGACGAGGGCGAGGGGCGCCGCGTAGACGAACCGGCAGAAGGTGGCCCCGGAGGTGCTGAGGGACCCCTTGAGGTGCTTCTGCAGGGCCGACCGCAGGTTCTGCATGAACGCGGCGGCAAGGGTGATCGGAACCCAGAGCTCCATCAGGGCGCGCGCCCGCCGCCCCGGATTGCCCCGGCCTCGGCTTCGGTCACCGGGTCAGGCGGACGGGCGGGAAGGAGCATGGAAGGATCGGGCCGCATATTTCACCAATCTCCTGGCCGGGGGTCTTCGCCTCCGAAAGTTCTCCCGAAGTCCATCCCTGCTTCCGGGGGAAGAAGAGGGAATCGCCCGCCGAAATCAGGATGGCTTTTCCACATGATCCGGTTTTTCCCCGTTCTTCGGGTTTCTTCTTTGCCAACGCCTTCCGGAACGGTTCTGCGGCGCAGACTCCTGCCGGGCGCCGACCGCCAGGCGGCAGGACCGTACTCCCTCGATCCGCCTCGACGGTACGCAGGCGCCAGGAACGGCAGCCTGCTCGCTCCGCAGTCCCCGCTTCGCTTGCAGGCGGCGCCCGCCCGCGCCCCTGCGGCCCGCTCCCACGGGGTCGGGGCGCCCTCACGACGAAGATCGACGAAATACGCGGACTGACGCGCCGGCTGCGCCCGCAGGAGACGCCGCCCGCGCGCAGGCGCCGCGCGGAGAACGATCCTGCCGGGGCCGGCCTGCCTCGCCCTCAGTCGTCCGCGGCGGGCGATCCGCCCTTGCCGGCGGCCGGCGCCAGCTCCCGGACCCAGCCGAAGGGATCGGGCCTCGCCCCGTACTGGATCCCGATCAGCTCGTCGAAGAGCCGCTCCGCGATCGGTCCGGCGCCGCCGTTCGCGATGTGGTGGGTCCGCCCTTGGTACTCGAGCGCGCCGACCGGCGAGATCACCGCCGCCGTCCCCGCCCCGAACACCTCTTCAAGGGTTCCGTTCGCCTGCGCGCCGAGCACGTCGTCGATGGTCAGCCGCTCCTCCGCCACCGGGACGCCCCAGCTTGCGAGGAGCTTCAGCACGGAGTCCTTGGTGATGCCCGCGAGGATGGTGTCGCCGGCCGGAGGGGTGACGACCTTCCCTCCGATCTTGAACAGGATGTTCATCGATCCCACTTCCTCGATGTAGCGGTGCTCCGCCGCATCGAGCCACAGGACCTGGGTGAACCCCCTCCCGAGGGCCTCCTTCTCCGCCTTGAGGCTCGCCGCGTAGTTCGCGGCGGTCTTGGCCGCCCCGAGCCCGCCCGGGCCGGCCCGCGAGTACCGCTCGCAGACCGTGATCTTCACCGGGTTGAAGCCTTCGGGATAGTAGGCGCCGACCGGGCCGGTGATGACGTAGAACAGGGCCTCGTGCGTGGACTTGAGCCCGATGTAGGGCTCGGTCGCGATCATCGTCGGGCGCACGTAGAGCGACGTCCCGTGGGAGCGGGGGACCCATTCGTGGTCGAGCCCGATCAGGGCCTCGATCGCGCCGACGAAGACGTCCGGGTCCACCTCCGGCATGTCGAGGCGGGCGGCCGACGAGTTGAAACGTGCGGCGTTGTCCGCCGCGCGGAAGAGGTTGACCGTCCCCGGGCGGCCGCGGCTACGGTACGCCTTCAGCCCCTCGAATATGGTCTGGCCGTAGTGCAGGACGAGGGCCGCCGGCGACAGGTCGAGGTTCGAGAACGGCCGTACCGCCGGGTCGCTCCAGCCGCCGTCCGACGTCCAGCGCATCGTGAACATGTGGTCGCTGTAGATCTTCCCGAACCCGAGCGAACCCTCGTCCGTCGGCTTCGGGCGGCGCTGCTCCGGCGTCGCCGGCTCGATCCGGAAGTCCATCGTTGCTGCCGCGCTCCTGCCCCGATTGCGTGAAGTGGACGCGCGGGCCGCGGCCCGCGCGCGTGGCGGCAATCTAGGTAGAGGCTGGCCGCAAAGTCAAGCGCGGGCCGCGGTTCAGGACCTTCAGGCCGCTTCGGGCGCCGCCGGGTCGGGCCGAGCTGGCCCGAACCGGCCAGGAGGGGCGCGTCCGCCTGCCCGGCATGTGAAGAGCGGGGCGGCGACCGGCCGCGAAACGGACGGGCGCAGCCACGGGGTCGCCGGGGCCGCGCTCGAATGCGAATTCAGGGGAGTTGGGCGTGGTGGTCGTCGGGGCAGGCCCATCGGGTCTCACCGAGGCCGTCCACTTCCTCGCGCCAGCGCGCCTGCTCGAAGCATCCCGGGGGCGGCCTCGACAGGGATCGAAGCCCCTCTCACATGGATCCGGGGCGCCCTGCCGAACCCGCGGGCAGGGGTCGTTACCCGCACCATCTGAACCGGAGCATCGGAAATCGGATGTACTCCTGTGAAATTGTGAAACTTTGCAGATGTCATTTGCTGTGATTGAATCGCAAACTCTCTGACGCTAGACTTTGCAACCGGTTGAAGGCGGCCTCGGGCGGGGAAACATTCTGGTGAAAGGAACAAGCACTATTCAGGGTCGTGCTGAATACTCGGCAAAGCTGTTTGCAGAAAAGGCGCGCAAACCCCTGGTTATCGAGTTCGCCGGAGTTCCAAAAGCGGGCAAGACCACCACGCTTGCACACGTGCAGACGTTCCTGAAGCGCTGCGGCTTCCGGACCGAAGTAGTGGTCGAACGCGCCTCGGTTTGCCCGATCCGGGATAAGAAATATTCGAATTTCAACGTTTGGACGGCATGTACGACGCTGGCCCAAATCCTGGAAAAAACACAAAATCCGCCCCGCCCCGAGGATCCACAAATTCTCTTTCTTGACCGTGGGATCTTCGACTCCATCTGCTGGATGGCCATGATGGAGCGGGTCTCACGCATTCGTCCGAACCAGAGGAAGAGGGTCCAGGAATTTCTCATGGCCGAGGACTGGAGGAAACGAATCTCGGCTGTTTTCGTGATGCTTGCGTCCCCGCAGGACGCGATGAAGCGCGAGCAAGGTTTGCTCCGTGTGGAAGGAAAAACGGGATCGATAATGAATCCGGACGTTCTCGACCAGATCAGGGACGTTAATCGGGAATGTATTGAACAATTCGACAGCGATTTCCGGATATTTCCAATCGATACGTCCTTTGGCGACACCAAGGACGACCCCAAGCGGACAGCGGAAGAGGTGACTGAAGCCATTCTTGGCCTGATAGAGGAGCAGATTGCCGAAGATATTCTTTCGTGTCCGAGAGAGGTGGTGGTAGACGCGTTCCGCGAAAGGAATTTCATCGGCGACGTTCCCGCACGCGGCTTGATTCGCCACTTCAGCGAACACGGCCATGAGGACTTTCGACCCAGAGATGTGGTGGAGGAAGATGCATCGCGTGTTCAGGCTCTTCCGATAGTAATCGTCCGAAATGCGAGCGGCGATGTGCTTCGTCTTTGCCGGAGAGAGAAGAGAAGCGATAATCCTCTTCATGAGAAAATCGTAATATGGGCCGGAGGCCACGTCCGGCGCGAGGACGCTGTCAACGGCGATCCGCTCATTTATTGCGCCGTAAGGGAGCTCGAAGAAGAGCTGCGGCTTCAGATTGAGCCTTCTTCTCTGAGATTGATAGGAGCGGTGTATTTCGACAACGGCGGAAGCACCTCGAAACACGTTGCGATCGCGTACGAATGGAGGGCGCCAACAGACGATGTTTCAGTCGTTCTCAGCAGAACCGAATTCTTCGAGAGACGTGGAACCTCGCTCAGCGGAAGCTTCGCAACGGTAGACAGGCTCGCCGAAGACGTCGAAGACAGGAAGTTGAAGGAGCCCTGGTCCGTGGAGTTGGTCCGTGAATACCTGGCGAATAATGCCTTCGAATCCAATCTGCGCCTGTTCTGATTCGGAGGAGGCGGGGAGAAAGCGAGCGCCGGCACGACGGCCGAAAGGTGGTCGTCGTCTGGACGCTGTAGCGTATCAAGCGGAGAATATCGACCCGCAATTATTTATCCACATGAAAGGTGTCAATCCATGCTCTACAAGCTGAACACGACGGGCAACATCGAACGAAGCGAGCGTGTCCGGATCGCCCGCCTCGCCAACTTTGTCCTGACAGAGGCGGTCGAGGGCCATATAATCGCTTCGGGCGCCGGGTCGGGCTGAGCCGGACCAGAGTGGGCCGAGCCGGCCCGGAACGAGGCGCTGCCCGCCCGGCGGGAAGGGCGGGGCGGCAGCCGGCGTCGAGGAACGGGAGCGGAGGGAATGGACGAGGCGGCGGCGGCGATCGAACGCGAATCCATGGAGTTCGACGCGGTGATCGTCGGGGCGGGTCCGTCCGGGCTCGCCGCCGCCGTCCGGCTCCGCCAGCTCGCCGAGGAGAAGGGCCGCGACCTCAGCGTCTGCGTGGTCGAGAAGGGGTCCGAGGTCGGGGCCCACATCCTGTCCGGCGCGGTGCTCGAACCCCGCGCCCTCGACGAGCTGCTCCCCGACTGGCGCGAGCGCGAGGCCCCCCTCCACACCCCGGTGAGCGAGGAGCGCTTCCTCTTTCTCACGGAGATGGGCGGCTTCTCGTGGCCGGCCGGGCTCCTTCCGCCCGCGATGAAGAACCACGGCAACTACGTCATCAGCCTCGGGAACTTCTGCCGCTGGCTCGCCGCCCAGGCGGAGGCGCTGGGGGCGGAGGTGTTCCCCGGCTTCGCCGCCGCCGACGTGCTGTACCGGGAGGACGGCTCGGTCAGCGGGGTCGTCACCGGGGACATGGGGGTGGGGCGCGACGGCGAGCCGACCGGCAACTTCATGCCCGGGATGGAGCTCCGGGCGAAGTACACCTTCTTCGCCGAGGGCTGCCGCGGCCACCTCGGGCGCAGGCTGATGGAGCGCTTCGGGCTCCGCGACGGGGTCGAGCCGCAGACCTACGGGATCGGGATCAAGGAGCTCTGGGAGGTTCAACCCGAGCGGCATCGGCCGGGGCTCGTCGTGCACACCGTGGGCTGGCCCCTCGACCCCGGTACTTACGGCGGCTCGTTCCTCTACCACCTCGAGGACCATCAGGTCGCGGTCGGCTTCGTCGTCGGGCTCGACTACGAGAACCCGTACCTCTCGCCCTTCGAGGAGATGCAGCGGTTCAAGACCCACCCGAAGATCCGGGAGACCTTCGAGGGCGGGCGACGGATCGCCTACGGGGCCCGGGCCCTCAACGAGGGCGGCCTCCAGAGCCTGCCGAAGCTCACGTTTCCGGGCGGGGTGCTGGTCGGCTGCGAGGCGGGCACCCTCAACACCCCCAAGATCAAGGGGACCCACACGGCGATGAAGTCCGGGATGCTCGCCGCGGAGGCGGTGTTCGAGGCGGTGGCGGGCGGCTCGGAGGGAGGCGAGGAGCTCGGCGCGTACCCGGAGGCGTTCCGGTCCTCCTGGGTCTGGCGGGAGCTGCACGAGGCGCGCAACGTCCGCCCCGGCTTCCGCTGGGGCCTCTGGGGCGGAACCCTCCACGCCGGCATCGACCAGGTGCTGCTGCGCGGGCGGGCGCCGTGGACCCTCCGCCACGGGCACGCCGACCACGAGCGGCTCCGCCGGGCGGCGGACGCGAAGCCCATCGAGTACCCGCGCCCGGACGGGATGCTCACCTTCGACAAGCTCTCCTCCGTGTTCCTCTCCGGCGTCAACCACGAGGAGAACCAGCCTGCGCACCTCACCCTGCGCGACGCGGCCCGGCCCGTCGCGGTGAACCTCGCGGACTACGCCGGCCCGGAGGAGCGGTTCTGCCCCGCCGGGGTGTACGAGTTCGTGGAGGAAGGCGGGGAGCGGCAGCTTCGGATCAACGCGCAGAACTGCGTACACTGCAAGACCTGCGACATCAAGGACCCGACCCAGAACATCGTCTGGGTGGCGCCGGAAGGCGGGGGAGGCCCGAGCTACCCGAACATGTAGGCGGCGGCGCGCACGAAGGCCGGAAGGTCCCCCGCCCTTCCCGACCCGCCCCGCCGCGCGCCCGCCGCCCCGCGCCGGCCTGCTTCACGCGGCGGCGCCGACGCGGTCGGCGGCCGGAGCCGACGACGCGCCCCCCGCCCCCCGAGACAACGGAACAGGAGACGAAACCCGCCATGCAGACATACCGTGCGCCGGTGCGCGACATGCAGTTCGTGCTGAACGAGGTCCTCCGGGTGGAGG
This sequence comes from Gammaproteobacteria bacterium, assembly GCA_965243335.1. Classification (GTDB taxonomy): domain Bacteria; phylum Pseudomonadota; class Gammaproteobacteria; order HK1; family HK1; genus JAJDXW01. Next base: position 4,533,154 of record OZ251545.1, on the reverse strand, counting down.
ATCGGTTCGCGGAGCTCCCCGGCTTCGAGGAGGTCGGCGCGGACCTCATCGACGGGGTGCTCGAGCAGGCCGGGCGCCTCTTCGAAGAGGTCGTCCATCCCACCAACTTGCCCGGGCACGAAGAAGGCTGCGAGCGGCGCCCGGACGGGACGGTCCGGATGCCGAGCGGCTTCCCCGAAGCCTGGCGCGCGGTCCGGGACGCGGGGTGGGTCGGGGTGTCCGCGGACCCCGAGTACGGCGGACAGGGCCTCCCCGAGACCCTCAACTTCTTCATCGACGAGATGTTCACCTCGGCCAACATGGCCCTCAGCCTCCTGCCCGGCCTCACCCACGGGGCGTGCATCGCGATCGAGTCCCACGCCTCCGAGGCGCTGCGCGCGAAGTACCTCCCGAACATGGTGAGCGGGCGCTGGAGCGGCACGATGTGCCTCACCGAATCCCACGCCGGCACTGACCTCGGCATGATCCGGACCCGTGCGGTCCCGCGCCCGGACGGGAGCTACGGGATCACCGGCACCAAGATCTTCATCACCTGCGGCGAGCACGACCTGACCGAGAACATCATCCACCTGGTGCTCGCGAGGCTTCCCGACGCGCCGCCCGGGGTGAAAGGGATCAGCCTGTTCCTCGTGCCGAAACGCCTGGTCGGAGCGGATGGCGAGCCCGGCGCGCGCAACCCCGCGCACTGCGTGTCGATCGAGACCAAGATGGGCATCGAGGGAGCGCCGACCTGCGTCATGAGCTTCGAGGACGCGACCGGCTGGCTGGTCGGCGAGCCGCATCGGGGGCTCGCCTGCATGTTCACGATGATGAACCACGAACGCCTCGCGGTGGGGCTGCAGGGGCTCGGGATCGCCGAGAAGGCGTACCAGAGCGCGGTCGCCTACGCGCGCGAGCGGCTCCAGGGCCGTTCGCTCTCCGGCCCCAAGCGCCCGGACCTGCCGGCCGACCCCATCCTCGTGCACCCCGACGTGCGGCGGATGCTGCAGACCGCCCGCGCCTGGAACGAGGGCGCGCGGGCGTTCGCGGGCTGGGTGGGCCTCGAGATCGACCGCTCCGCCCGGCACCCGGACCCGGAGGCGCGGCGAAAGTCCGCGGACCGGGTAGCCCTGCTCACCCCGGTGGTCAAGGCGTTCCTGAGCGATCTCGGGTACGAGAACGCCACCCGCTGCCAGCAGGTGTTCGGGGGGGCGGGCTACATCGCGGAGACCGGCATGGAGCAGCTCGTCCGCGATGCGCGCATCGCCCAGATCTACGAGGGGACCAACGGGGTGCAGGCGAACGACCTCGTGGGCCGCAAGCTCTTCCTGAACGGCGGGGAGGCGTTGCGGTCGCTCGCGGCGGACCTGCGGGCGTTCATCGAGGAGCGGGAGGGCGACGAGGCGCTCGCGGAGTTCCTCGGGCCGTTCGCGGCGGCCCTGGAACGGCTTCAGGCGGTGACGGGATGGCTCCTCGAGCGGGCCGCCGAGGACCGCGAGGAGCTGGGGGCGGCGGCCGTCGACTACCTCCGGTTCACCGGGCTCGTGTGCCTCGCCTACCTGTGGGCGGCGATGGCGGAGGCGGCCCTCGAGCGCGCGCCCTCCGACAACACCGGCTTCTATCGGGCGAAGCTCGCGACCGCCCGCTACTTCATGGGGCGCCTCCTGCCGGAGGCGTCCGCGCTCGACGCGGCCATCCGGTCGGGGGCGGAGACCCTGATGGCGCTCGAAGCGGACGCCTACTAGGAATCCGCGCCGCAGAACCTATCCGGAAGATGCTGGCAGGGAAGGACCCCGGGAGACGAAGAAGCCGGGTCATGTGGAAAAACCATCCCGGATTGGGTCAGGGATTGCCCCTGTCCTGTCTTGGAAGCGGGGATGAATTTCGGAGAAAGTCCCTGCGGCGCAGACTCCTGGGCGGGGCCGCGGGGCGGCCCGTCGCGCGTTCGATGCCGGGGCGGTTCCGCGAGACCGGACGGGGAGCGGCCCGGCGCGGGCGGGCAGGGATCACGGTCGCGGTCGCGGCGGCGGGCGCTACGGCCGAGAGCGCCGCCTCGGGGGCGCGGGTCCGGCCCCCGGATATTCCCGGTTGAGCCGGCCGGCTCCAACGCTGACGGGCGCCCGGCATGTCCCAGCTCCTCGCGGTCGCGCTCGGCGGGGCGGCAGGCGCCCTCGCCCGCCACGGGGTCTCGACCGCGATCGCGGCGGCGTTCGGCCCGCGCTTTCCCCTCGGCACCCTGGTCGTCAACGTGGCCGGGTCCTTCGCGATGGGCTGGCTCTTCGCCCTCTTCGCTGCACGGGCGCACGTCCCGCCGGAGATGCGCCTGCTGCTCATGACCGGGCTGCTCGGGGCGTTCACCACGTTCTCCGCCTTCTCGATGGAGACCCTGGCCCTCCTCCAGGCCGGCCGCTGGCTCGCGGGGGCCGCCAACGTGGCGCTGAGCGTCGCGTTCTGCCTGGCCGCGGCCTGGGCCGGGACGCTGCTCGTCCGGTGATGAGGCACGTGCGCGGTGGGGATTTTCGCCAAGCACACCTCGTTGCAGGCGCATCCTGGGAACGCTTGTGTCCCGCCCGCATTTTCTTCCGCGGGCGCTTCACTTCGGCCCGCTGCGGGCGAGACACAAGCGTTCCCAGGACGCATGGATTCCCGCTTTCGCGGGAATGACGAAGGTGGGCGAGACACAAGTGTTCCCAGGACGCGCCACTGACCGCCCGAAGATCCCACCGATGATCGCCTCGACGTTCACGCCGACCGCCCTGCGGAAAGCCGCGCCGCCGAGCCCCGTCGGTTGACGGTCGTGGACCCGGCCTCGAACCGCCGCCCCCCGCTGTCCGGAGGCCGGACGGCCGACGCCATCGTGTGCGGGGCGGGCATCGTCGGGATCGCCTGCGCCTGGCAGCTCGCGGCGCGCCGCGGCCTCGGGCGGGTCGCGATCGTCGACGAGCGCCCGCCCCTCTCCCTCACCAGCGACAAGTCCACCGAGTGCTACCGCAACTGGTGGCCGGGGCCGGGCGACGCGATGGTCTCGCTCATGAACCGGAGCGTCGACCTGCTCGAGGAGCTGGCCGAGGCAAGCGGCAACCGGTTCCACCTCAATCGTCGGGGCTACCTCTTCGCGACCGCGGACGCAGGGCGGGCGGCCGCGTTCGAGGCAGCGGGGCGCGAGGCGGAGTCCCTCGGGGCGGGGCCCCTCCGGCGCCACGACGGGCGCGGGGGCGGCTCGGACTACGTCCCGCACCGGGCGAGCGGCTACGCGGACGCGCCGGACGGGACCGACCTCATCGTCGACGGGGCGCTCATCCGCCGCCACTTCCCCTGGCTCTCCGACGAGGTCGTCGCGGTGCTTCATGCCCGGCGCTGCGGCTGGCTCAGCGCGCAGCAGCTCGGGATGCGCCTCCTCGAGGAGGCGCGCCGGCACGGCGCGTTCCTCGTCCCGGGCCGGGTGGAGGAGGTGCTTTCGGCCGGGGGGCGAGTCGGGGGCGCCCGGGTCGCGCTTCGGGGCGGCGGGTCGGAGCGGATCGCGGCCCCGGTCTTCGTGAACGCGGCGGGGCCGTTCGCGAAGGAGGTCGCGGCGTGGCTCGGGGCCGAGGACCTTCCGGTGTGGCTCGAGCGCCACGTCAAGATGTCCTTCGCGGACCGCGAGCGCGCCGTCCCCCGGGACACCCCCCTCTTCATCTGGGCGGACCCGATCCGGCTCCCCTGGTCGGCGGAGGAGCGCGCGGCCCTCGCCGGGGACCCGGATGGGCGAGCCCTCCTCGAGACCTTCCCGGCCGGGGCGCACGGGCGTCCGGACGGCGGGCCGGACGCCGACACCCTCATCCTCTACTGGACCTACGAGGAGGAGAGGCGGAGCGAGCCCGAATTTCCCTTCGACTGGGACCCGCGATACCCCGAGATCGTGCTCCGCGGCATGTCACGGATGCTGCCGTCGCTCGAACGATACTTCGGCCGCCTGCCGAGGCCCTGGATCGACGGCGGCTACTACGTCCGCACCCGGGAGAACCGCCCCCTCGTCGGCCCCCTGCCTCTTGACGGGGCCTACATCTGCGCCGCGTTCTCGGGCTTCGGGATCATGGGGTCGTGCGCGGGAGGGGAGCTCCTCGCCGCCCACGTGACGGGCGGCGCGCTCCCGCGGTGGGCGGATGCGTTCTCCCTCTCGCGCTACGACGACCCCGCCTACCGGGCGCTCCTCGACGACTGGCCCGACGACGGCCAGCTATGAACGGGTTCGCGATCGAGCCGGCGCGGCTCCGCGGCGCGGGCGGGGCGACGGTCGCCGATCTCGGGGCGGATTGACGGGCAGGGAGCCGGGCCGGGCGGGGAGCGCCCGCCCCAGGATCAGCCGAGGGCTGCCCGGAGCGCCGACCCGACCCCGGACGGGGTGTCGAGGACCTCGACCCCGGCCGCCTCCAGCGCCCGGCGCTTGGACCCCCAGGAGCCCTTGTCGCCCATCACGATCGCCCCCGCGTGCCCCATCTTCTTTCCCGGGGGTGAGGCCCCGCCCGCGATGAACGCAACGACGGGTTTGCGCATGGCCCGGACGTACTCGGCCGCCTCCTCCTCCATGGCGCCTCCGATCTCGCCGACCACCACCACCGCGTCCGTGCGGTCGTCGGCGTCCAGGGCCGCCACCGCGTCGCGGGTGGTCGTGCCGATGATCGGGTCGCCGCCGATCCCGATGAAGGCTGACTCGCCGAACCCCGCCTGCACGAGGTTGAGGCAGATGAGGGTGCCGAGGCTCCCGCTCCGAGAGACCACGCCGATGCTTCCAGGGCGGAAGACGTCGGGCTCGAACGCGGGCATGAACCCGACGAAGCACTCGCCCGGGGTGACGAGCCCCGCGGTGTTCGGCCCGGCGACGGCGGCGCCGTTCGCCCGCGCCGCCGCGAGCACCTCCATCACGTCCTGCACCGGGACGTGCTCGGTGAGGACGACGAGGCGCGGGCATCCCGCTTCGATGGCGTCGATGGCCGCCGCCCGCACCCCGAGCGGGGGGATGAAGAGCACCGAGACCTCGAAGCCCGCCTCGCGCATCGCATCGCCCGCGCTCGCGAAGACCGGGACCCCGCAGTGCCGGGCGCCTGCCCGCTTCGGGTTCACCCCCCCGACCACGTTCGTGCCGTAGACCTGCATGCGCTCGGTCCAGAACGTGCCCTGCTTCCCGGTGATGCCCTGCACGAGCACCCGCGCTCCGCCGCGGACGATCATGTGGCGCCTTCCCGAGCCCGGTCCGTTGCCGGGTGGAAGGTCTCCGGGCCGGAGTGCTCGGGGCAGGAGGTTCCGGCCCCGCCGTCGAACGACGGGAGAAGCGGGGCCGCCGCGCGGGCCGGGGCCGGCGGCAGGAATGCCGGGATCGTCGTCAGGGTCAAGGGGGCATACCTTTCCGGGACATTCGGCCGACCACCGGACCGCCCCGGGTTTCCCGGACACCGCCATCGTCGGGTCGCCGAGGCGCAGACTACCATCCCGCGCGGTGGGCCGCCCGGAGTGGAGTGGCGGGGGTTGGCCGGTGCGGCAGGCCGGGGCCTCAGCGCTCCTCCGCCGTGTCGGCGAACGCCCCCGGGGAACGCGCCATACCCCGGAAATCGTCCACGCAACGGCCGGAAATCGTCCACGCAACGGTTGATTTTCAGACACTTTCCGGTACCATTCCGCCGCATGCTCGGCAGACACGCGACACACACCTTCCTGGACGGACTGCACGACACGCCCGTCGTATACCTGCAGGGCGCTCGTCAGACCGGCAAGACCACGCTCGTACGCACTATCGCCGGGGAGCAGCATCCGGCGCGCTACCTGACGCTCGATGCGGCGGCGGTCCTCGCCGCCGCACAGGAAGATCCCGAGGGGTTCATCGCGGGGCTCGAACGGCCCGTGGTCATCGACGAGGTGCAACGAGCGCCCGCGCTGGCGCTGGCGATCAAGCTCGCGGTCGATGCCGACCGCCGCCCCGGACAGTTCCTGCTGACCGGTTCGTCGAGCGTCATGTCCCTTCCGCGGCTCGCCGAGTCGCTCGCCGGACGGATGGAGCTGCATACGCTCTGGCCCTTTTCCCAGGGAGAGCTTGCCGACGTGCGGGAGACGTTCATCGACAGGGTGTTCGACCCGAAGCTCCCGACCCCCGAAACCGCCCCGGATCCGGAGGCCGCCCTCGTCGAGCGGATCTGCAAGGGGGGCTACCCCGAGGCCCATGCCCGGAGAAGCGCCGGGCGGCGGCGCGCGTGGTTCGACTCCTACGTGGACTTGGTGCTGCAACGCGACCTCCGCGATCTGGCGAACATAGAACGCCTGTCCGAGATGCCGCGGCTGCTCGCACTTCTGGCGTCACGGGTAGGCCAGCTCGTCAACTTCTCGGACCTGGCGCGTTCCCTCGCCGTCCCGCAAACGACCCTGAAACGCTACATGTCGCTGATGGAGACGACGTTTCTCGTGAGGATCCTTCCCGCGTGGTCCTCCAACATCGGGAAGCGGCTCACGAAGGCGCCGAAGCTGCTGCTCGTCGATACCGGGTTGCTGACCCACCTCCTCGACACGGATGCGGGCCGGCTGCGGCATGATCGGGCCCTCCTCGGCCATGTACTCGAGAACTTCGTGGCGATGGAGCTGATCAAGCAGCTTGGATGGTCGGAGCGGCGCTGCGGGCTGTTCCACTTTCGCACCGAATCCGGCGCCGAAGTGGATCTGGTGCTGGAAGACCGGGGCGGCCGTCTCGTCGGGATAGAGGTGAAGAGCGCCGCGTCGTTGCAGAAGCGGGACTTCCGGGGCCTGCAAGCGCTCGCGGAGGCGGCCGGCCGGCAGTTCGCCGGGGGCGTGATCCTCTACACCGGCGCGACGGTCGTCCCGTTCGGCCGGAATCTTCGCGCCCTCCCGATCTCCCAGCTCTGGGCCTGAGCCGGGCCGCGAGCCGGGTACCCTGCGGTCCGGAGCCGATCCGGGCCGGCTCGCGCACCGCGTCGCGCGTGCGGCGGCCGGCCGGCGCGATACGCAGGCCGCTCAGCCGCCGACCGGGCCGCCGCGGCTCGCTACGGCCCACCGGCTCGCCCAGTCCGCCCCTCCAGGACCCTCCGCGCCGGAATCCTTCAGCGCCTTGGAGCTTTCGGCCGCTTCGCCGCCTCCGCGGCGGTTCTGATTTCTGCCGGCGGGAACGGCATGGGAGTCTCACCCACCGAACGGAGCACGCCCTTCCGCGTGCGCGCTGAAGTACGCGGCCTAACCGTGGCCGGACGCGGGCTCGCGGGCGAGGCGGGTCTCGACCAGGCGGGCGAAGAAGCTCGCCCCGAGGGGGAGGGCCTCGTCGTTGAAGTCGTAGCCCGGGTTGTGCACCTCGCAGCCGCCCTCCCCGCCGCCGTTGCCGAGGTTGACGTAGCAGCCGGGCACGCGCTCCAGCATGAAGGAGAAGTCCTCCGACGCCATGATGAGCGGGGGGTTGCGCTCCACGTTCTCCGCCCCCGCCACCTCGGCGCAGACCGAGGCCGCGAGCTCCGCCTCCGCCGGCGCGTTGATGGTCGGGCTGAAGATGGGGCGGAAGTCGAGGCGCGCCCGCGCGCCGTAGCTCTCCGCGACCCCCTTCACGATCCGTTCGAGCGAACGCTCCACGAGCGCCATGACCTCGACCGAGAAGGCCCGCACCGTGCCCCCGAGGCGGGCGGACTGGGGGATGACGTTGTAGGCGTCGCCCGCGTGCAGCCGGGTGACGGAGACGACCGCGGTCTCGGTCGGCGGGACGTTGCGGGCCACCACCGACTGGATCGCGCCCACGAGGTGCGAGGCGACGACCACCGGGTCCACGCTCGACTCGGGGCGCGCGCCGTGCGCCCCCACCCCCTCGACGTCGACGTCGAAGAACGCGCCGCCGGCCATCATCGGGCCCGACCGCACCGCGAACTTGCCGACCGGGAGCTTCGGCCGGTTGTGGATGCCGAAGATCGCGTCGCAGGGGAACTGCTCGAAGAGCCCGTCCTCGATCATCGCCTGCGCGCCCCCGAGCCCTTCCTCGGCCGGCTGGAAGATGAAGAACGCCTGGCCCTCGAAGTCGCGGGTCTCGGCGAGGTAGCGGGCCGCCCCGAGGAGCATCGTGGTGTGGCCGTCGTGCCCGCAGGCATGCATCCGCCCCTCGTGCCGCGACTGGTAGGCGAGCCCCGTCGCCTCCTGGATCGGGAGCGCGTCCATGTCCGCCCGGAGCCCCACCGAGCGCGGCGAGTTGCCGACCCGGAGCGCCCCGACGACGCCGGTGCGCCCGATGCCCCGGTAGACCTCGAGCCCGAACTCCTCGAGCCGCTTCGCCACCAGGTCGGCCGTCCGGTGCTCCTCGAAGCCAAGCTCGGGGTGGGCGTGGATGTCGCGCCGCCACGCGGTCATCTCGTCGTGGAACGCGCCGATGCGATCGACTATGGGCATGGGTCAGCTCCCCCCTGCTTCTCTTCCAACGCCTTCTCCCCCTGCCGCCGCCTCCTCCTGCGCGAGCCGGGCCTCGAGCTCGTGCCGCTGCACCTTGCCCGAAGCGCTCCGCGGGAATTCGTCGAAGCCGATGAAGCGGATCCCCTTCGGCTGCTTGTAGCCGGCGAGGTCCGTCCGGCAGCGGCGGTAGAGGTCTGTGTCGTCGAGGGGGGTTCCGTCGCGGCGGGCGACGAACGCGACCGGAACCTCGCCCCACCGGGGATCCGTCCGCCGCACCACCGCCGCCTCCGCGACCCGCGGGTCCGCCAGCAGCACCTGCTCGATCTCGGCCGGGTAGATGTTCTCCCCGCCGGACTTGATCATGTACTTCGCCCGGTCCACGAAGTCGAAGGTCCCGTCCTCGTGGCGGACGAGGAGGTCGCCCATGTGGAACCAGCCCCCGCGGAAGTCCCTGGCGTTGGTCTCGTCGGCGCGCCAGTAGCCGCTGAAGAGGGTCGGGCCCCGGACCGCCGCTTCGCCGGGGGTCTCGTCCGGGACGTCGTTCCCGTCCGGGTCGACCAGCCGCAGCTCGCAGAACGGGCTCAGGCGCTTCGAGAGGCGTTCCGGAACCACCCCGATCGGGAGGCAGCTCCCCGAGCAGGGCGGGCTCCCGGTCTCGGTCGAGCCGAAGGTGTTGGGGTACGGGGCGTCGACCAGGGCGGTGAGCTCCGCGATCTCGGCGCGCGGCACGAGGTCCGGCATGACTCCCACCGCCCGCACCCCGACCGGCGGCGAGGACTCGGCCTTGATGGCGGAGATCATGCGGTCCGTCGTGCCGGGCATGGTGATGAGCCAGCCGAGCGGCTCGCGGGTCGCGATGCGCGCGATCCGCGGCGCGTCGAAGCCCTCCATGACGATGACCTTGCCGCCGCCGAGCAGGGTGCCGAGCACCTGGTCGGCCCCGCCCATGTGGTAGAGGGGCATCCAGACCACCATCGTGTCGCCGGGGCGGATCCCGAACGAGAGGTGCCAGGCGAGGTTGCGGACGATCTCCGCCCGGTGGCTGATCGCGGCCCCCTTGGGGAGGCCGGTGGTGCCGCTCGTGTAGAGGATGAACAGGATCGCCTCGGGGTCTAGGCCGCCGTCGGCGTCCGAGTTGGCGTTGGCGTCGGCGGTGGACGACGGGGCGAGGGGCTCCGCCTCCGCCCAGCGCGCGGCGAGGGCCGCGTCCAGCCGGAAGCGCGGCGCGCCGCCGCTCGCGCTCCCGCCGCCACTCCCGCCTCCGCCGCCGTCCACCTCGTCGAGCAGGGTGGCGAAGCGATCGGAGACCAGCACCATCTTCGGCTCGACGAGGGCGATGCAGTGCCGGAGCTCGCGGGCGGTCAGCCGCCAGTTCTGGCAGGCGAGGATGCAGCCGACGCGGGCGCAGGCCAGCATGACGGCGACGTAGGGGGCGCTGTTCTCGGAGAGGATCGCGACCCGGTCCCCGCGCCCGATCCCGCGGGCGGCGAGCCACCCGGCGACGTGGTCCACGAGGCGGTCGAGCTCCCCGTAGGTGAGCGCCCGCTCCCCTTCCTCGACCGCGACCCGCCCCGGCCAGGTCCGCGCCGCGCACCGGAAGACGCCGTCGACGGTGGACCGGCTGGCGGCCGCGACGAGCGTGTCGGCGGGGCTAGGACTCACGGCTGGGGCGCGCGGGCGCGGAACGTTCGGGCGGGGCGGTTCACGCGCGGAAGTATAGCGGGGGGCGGGTGCTCCCCGTGCGCCGGTGCCGGCGGGGCGGATACACTCCGGCACTGGGCCCCGGACTGCACGGGGCCGCACCCGCCGCCGAGGAACGCCCGCACCGATGAGCCAGCCAGCCGAAGCCCGAATCGAGACCTTCGCCCGCCGCCCCGCCGCCGGACCCGACGCCGCGGCGGTCGTGGACGGCCTGGTGCGCCGCGGACGCGCGGCCATGGACGCCTTCGCGGACGCGGACCAGGCCCGGACCGACGAGGCGGTGACCGCGCTCGCGTGGTCCCTCTACAAGCCGGAGCACGCCGAGGCGCTCGCCCGCATGGCGGTCGAGGACACCGGCATCGGCAACGCTCCCGACAAGGTGGTGAAGAACCAGCGCAAGACCTTCGGGACCCTCCGCGACCTCCTGCGGGCGAAGAGCGTCGGGGTCATCGAGGATCTTCCCCATCTCGGGCTCGTCAAGTACGCGAAGCCGGTCGGGGTGGTCGGGGCGGTGACCCCGTCGACCAACCCCGCCGCGACCCCCGTCAACAAGGCGATGATGGCCCTCAAGGGCCGGAACGCGATCGTCGTCGCGCCGTCGCCGGCCGGGCTCGCCACGACCACCCGCACGGTCGAGCTGATGCGCGCCGAGCTCGCCCGGATCGGCGCGCCGGCGGACCTCGTGCAGGTGCTGCCGCCCCCGGTGGACAAGGCGAGCACCCGCGCCCTGATGGCCGCCTGCGACCTCGTGGTGGTCACCGGCTCGCAGAACAACGTCCGCGAAGCCTACCGGAGCGGGACCCCGGCGATCGGGGTCGGGGCCGGCAACGTCCCGGTGATCGTCGACGCGAGCGCGGACCTCGACCAGGCGGCGGAGAAGATCGCGCGCTCCAAGTGCTTCGACAACGCCACCTCGTGCTCGTCGGAGAACTCGGTGGTGATCCTCGACGACGTGTACGACGAGGCCATCGCCGCCCTCGGGCGCGCCGGCGGCTGCCTCGCAAACGAAGCCGAGAAGGAGGCGATCCGCGGCACGCTCTGGGTGAACGGCAGGCTCAACCGGGCGGTCATCGCGAAGGACGCGGACGTATTCGCCGCCGCGTGCGGCCTCGGGGGGCGGGCGGGCGGCGCGAAGTTCTTCCTGGTGGAGGAGTCCGGGGTCGGGCCGACGCACCCGTTCTCGGACGAGAAGCTCGCCCTCGTCCTCACCGTGTACCGTGCGGCCGGCTTCGACGACGCCCTCGAACGGGTGCGCGGGATCCTCGAGTTCAAGGGCAAGGGGCACTCGGTCGGCATCCACACCCGGGACATGGCCCACGCCCGCCGGCTCGCCGAGGAGCTCGACACCGCGCGGGTCCTCGTGAACATGGCGCATACGTTCGGGAACGGGGGCGGCTTCGACAGCGGCCTCAACTTCACCCTCTCCATGGGCTGCGGCACGTGGCAGGGCAACAGCATCAGCGAGAACCTCAGCTACCGCCACTTCCTCAACGTCACCCACCTCGCGACCCCGATCCCGGAGGACCGCCCCTCCGAAGAAGCCCTGTTCGGCGCGTATTGGGAGAAGTACGGGAGGTAGGGCGAGAACGGGAGTCGAGGGCGGGATCCCGGCCGGCCTTGCCCGCCTACCTCATGCCTCGCCGCCGTGCTGCGGCGAACGCTGGTGGGACGAACCGGCCAGCCATGCCGCCGGGAGGACGCGCCGCGGCGGAAACGGGTTCCCGCCGCCCCGCCCAAGGCGGACCACGGACGGCGCCCGCCGGTCGTGATCGCAGGCTCAGTCCGGTTCAGGGGGCACGACCCGCTCAAGCAGTGAGATCAGTGCTGGCAGGTCCTGTTGCACCGTCTGCCAGACGATGTCGAGGTCGATGCTGAAGTATGCGTGAACGAGGCGGTTCCGCATGGCCACGATCTCCTGCCACGGGATATCCGGCGCTTGCGCTCGGGTGGATTCGGTGACCTGGGAGGCGGCTTCGCCAACGATCTCGACGTCCTTGACCAACGACAGCACTAGCTGCCGGTCGGTCTCCAGATCGCCGCGGACCCGGCCACGCGCGAACGACACGGCTTCGCGCGCCGCATCGGCCATGTGGCGGAGGCGGATTTCGTCATCCCTCGGCATACTGAACCTCGGCGGCGTCCAGAACGTCCTGCCGGAAATAACGGCTCAGGTCCTCGGGCGTTCGCAGATCCACCTTGCGGCCCGAGAACAGCCCGGATAGCTGAAGCTCCATGCGGGCAACCCCCAACAGTCCAGGGGTACGGCCCGGAACGAACTCGACGAGCACGTCGACGTCGCTCTCTGACCCGAAGTCATCCCGCAGCGCGGAGCCGAAGACGGAAAGCCGTCTGATCCCGTGCTCCCGGCAGAACGCGGCAAGGGCGCCCCTGGACACGGACACCTGTGTGTTCATCGTCATCCCCCCACTGGAACGGCGTCACGCGCCGGAGGTCGCCCCGGTGTGCGACCCCTCGATGGCGCGCTCGTTCCCGTTCCCGTTCAGCCGCGTTTCGATCCAGCGCCGCATCGATCGTAATGCTACCGGGAAACCGTCCCGGAGAGACCGCCGCGGGATGACCGCCTGCGGCGTGCGACCATTCCGGTAGACTTCGCCCGCAGGAGATGTTCGATGCCCCCCCGCGACACGCGGCGCGACCCCCGCTACGACGTGCTGTTCGAGCCGATCGCGATCGGCCCGGTGACCGCGAAGAACCGCTTCTACCAGGTCCCGCACTGCAACGGCATGGGCTACCGCGACCCGACCGCCCTCGCCTGGATGCGGGGGGTCAAGGCGGAGGGGGGCTGGGGCGTGGTCTGCACCGAGGAGGTGGAGATCCACCACACCTCGGACATCACCCCCTACATCGAGCTCCGGCTCTGGGACGACCGCGACCTCCCGGCGCTCGCGCGGGTCGCGGACCGGGTCCACGAATTCGGCGCGCTGGCGGGGATCGAGCTCGCCTACAACGGCCCGAACGGCCCCAACGCCCTCACCCGCGAGACGCCGATGGCTCCGTCCGCCATGCCGGTGGCCAGCTCGGACTACGACCCGGTGCAGGCGCGCGCGATGACCCGGCGGGACATCCGCGACTTCCGGCGTTGGCACCGGATGGCGGCGCTCCGGGCGCGCAAGGCGGGGTTCGACCTCGTCTACGTCTACGCCGCGCACTGCTTGAGCCTCCTCCATTTCTTCCTCTCCCCGGTCCACAACCGGCGGAGCGACGAGTACGGCGGGTCGCCGCGGAACCGGGTGCGGCTGCTCGAGGAGGTCCTCACCGACACCCGCGAGGCGGTGGGCGACGTGTGCGCGGTGCCGTGCCGGATCTCCACCGACGAGCTGATCGGCCCGAACGGCCTCGAGAAGGCCGAGGCGGAGGAGATGATCGGGCTCGTCGCCGAGCTGCCGGACCTCTGGGACGTGGCCCTCGCGGCGTGGGAGAACGACTCCCAGACCTCGCGCTTCGGCCCCGAGGGCCGGCAGGAGCCGTTCATCGAAGGGGTGAAGCGCCTCACCACTAGGCCGGTCGTCGGGGTCGGGCGCTACACCTCGCCGGACCGGATGGCCGCGATCGTCCGGAAGGGGATCGCGGACCTCGTGGGCTGCGCCCGCCCGTCCATCGCCGACCCCTTCCTACCGAAGAAGATCGAGGAAGGGCGGCTCGAAGACGTCCGGGAGTGCATCGGCTGCAACGTCTGCGTGTCGGGCGACTTCAGCATGGCCCCCATCCGGTGCACCCAGAACCCGACGATGGGCGAGGAGTGGCGCAAGGGCTGGCACCCGGAGCGCATCCGGCGGCGGGAGTCCGACAAGCCGGTGCTCGTGGTGGGGGCAGGGCCGGCCGGGCTGGAGGCGGCGCACGCCCTCGGCAAGCGGGGCTACGAGGTGACCCTCGCCGAGCGCGGGGGCGAGCTCGGCGGGCGGGTCGCCCGCGAGTGCCGGCTGCCCGGCCTCGCCGCGTGGGGGCGGGTGCGGGACTACCGCGCGCAGCAGCTCCACCAGCTCCCGAACGTCGAGGTCTACTTCGATTCGGAGCTGGACGCGGCGTGGGTGCTCGGGGCCGGCTTCCCGCGGATCGTCGTCGCCACCGGCGCGCGCTGGCGGAAGGACGGGGTCGGACGCCGCCGGACCCGGCCCCTCGCAGTCGCGGCGGGCGCGCGGGTGCTCTCTCCCGACGACGTGATGGACGGGGCCGCGCTGCCGGGGGCGGGCGAGCGGGTCGTCGTCTGGGACGACGACCACTACTACATGGCCGGGGTGCTGGCCGAGCGGCTTGCGGAGCGGGGCTGCGAGACCTTCTATCTCACGCCGGCTTCGGAAGCGTCGACCTGGACCCGCAAGACCCTCGAGCAGCCCTTCATCCAGGCGCGGCTTCTCGAGAAGGGGGTGACGATCCGGAGCTTCACCGCCCTGGAGGCGGTTGCGGAGGGCGCGGTCACCGCGTCGTGCGTCTTCACCGGGCGCACGGAGGAGGTGGAGGCGGACGCGGTGGTCCTCGTCACCTCGCGGACCCCGGAAGACCGGATCGCGGCGGAGCTGGCGGAGCGCGCCGAGGAGTGGGCGGACGCCGGGATCGAGTCGGTCGCGGCCATCGGCGACGCCCTCGCGCCCGCCACCATCGCCCACGCGGTCTACGCGGGGCGCCGCTACGCGGAGGAGCTGGACGGCCCGCCGCACACCGGCGACGAACCGCCCTTCCGCCGCGAGCTCGCGGAGCTCGCCCCCCTGGATTGACCCTCCGCGCGCCGGTCGGGGCTGGGGCTGCAAATTCGGCTTTGAATCCACTACCATCGTCCGCCCAAGGGGTGAGGAGGAGAGGAGCATGGAGGTGATTCACGCCAATACCTACGAAGAGGCGTGGCGCGAGGTCTGCCGGCGGAAGGAGAGCGCAAGCGGCCCGACACCGCTCTACAGGATCGTCAAGTCACCCTATGCAGGGTTCGATGTCGTGGCGATCGACCGGGAGCTGTACGCAGACGCACTGGCGGACGAGCTGATCGATGGTCTGCCGACCCTCCCGCGACTCGGGATGGGGATCTTGCGCGGCCTCTGACATGACTGATCCGACCACCGGCGCCGAACAGGGGGACGAAGGCACGATCGAAGGCGAGGTCCTCTCATCCGATGAATCCCCGGAAGCTCCCGACACCCCCGAGGAATCCTCGCGGGCGCTGGCTGCCGTCGAGGACATCATCGACATCGAGAAGCGGCGTGTAGGAATACAGGAAGAGCGCAGCAAGCTGGCGTCGCGGACGCTCGAGGTTACCGAAGAGTCCGATCGTCGCCAGCACGAATATCACCTGAAGCGACTCGCCGCAGAGGAGCGCCAGGAAGAAAAATCCCATTCCCTGAAAGAGAAATCCCATTCCCTGACCCGACTCCTGGTCATCGGGGGCGGGGGCGGTTTCCTGCTGTTTGCCGCGCTCGTCCTCTGCATGGCGTTTTTCGGAGACGAAACCCAATCCCGGATCGCCATGAGGATCATGGAGGAATTCGCCAAGGCGTTGAGTGGGGCAGGCGCCCTCCTCGTCATCATGGCCATCATGAGAAGACTCGGCAGGTAAGGTCCTCTCCGCCGCTTCGTTCCCATGGCGGCCTTGCGGTTCCGGCATCGGACGGACCATGTGCGGGGGCCGGGGCGATACGGGAGAGGGTCGGGCTTGGCGGGGGACGGGGCGCGGGTCAGCCGGGGGCGCGGAGGCGGAGGTCGGGGGGCGCCGAGGTCTCCATCACCAGCCGGGCGTTGACGAGGTCGTTGGCCTCGGTCTTCTCCTTCGCCTCGGCCGGGCCGTACCCGTGGTCGAGCCAGCGGGCCATCAGCCGCCGCCGAAGCTCCTCCGCGGGCACGTCGAGGAACACGGAGAGGTCGAGGCGGTGGCGGACGGGGCGCCACCCGTCGTCGGCGAGGAGGAGGTAGTTCCCTTCGGTGATCACGATGCGGTGGCAGGGCTCGACGACCGCCGCGGCGGCCCGCGAGAGCTCGAGCTCCCGGTCGAACACCGGGATGGCGACCGCTTCGCGGGAGGGCGCCGCGAGACGTTCGAGCATCGCCGCGTAGCCCGCCGAGTCGAAGGTGAACGGCGCGCCTTTCCGGGGCAGGTGCCCGCGGGCGAGGAGCACCCGATCGTCGTAGTGGAAGCCGTCGAGCCCCGCGATGGCCGCGACCTCGCCCCGGCCCTCGCCCCCGTCTCCGCTTCCGCCGTTCCCGCCCGCCCCCCGGTCCCGGTTCAGGGCGTCGCGAAGCGCCGCCGCGAGGGTCGACTTGCCAGCGGCCGGAGGCCCCGCGATGCCGAGGAGGAACCGCCGCCCGCGGCTCGCGGCGTCGGGCGGGAGCGCGGCGAGCACCCGCTCGACCGCCGCCTCGACACCGCCTGCTTCTGTTACGGAGCCCACCATCTCCCGGCGCGGCCATCGTCCCGTCAGAACGGAACCGGCGGGGGGCGGGCCGGCGGGCCTACAGGGGGAGGCCGGCCGCCGCCGCGTGCTCGCGCAGGAAGGGCAGGCCGACGTCGATGACCTCCTCGGGGCGCTCCGCGACCGGCCGCCACACCGCGAGGCCGGCCGCGATGTCCGGGTCGAGGTGGACGAAGCTCTCCAGCACCACCGGCCCGTTGAACTCCGCCTCCGCGAGGCCCTGGCAGAGGCCCGCCCAGTCGAGGCAGCCGCGCCCCGGAACCCCCCGGTTGGCCTCCGAGGCGTGGACGTAGCCGAGATGCCCGCCTGCGTCCGCGATCCCGCGCGCCATGCCCGCCTCCTCGATGTTCATGTGGTAGCTGTCGGGATGCACGAACACGTTGTCCGCCCCGACCCGCTCGATGATCTCCACCGCGTCCGCCACCGTGTTGACGAGGTGGGTCTCGTAGCGGTTGCAGGGCTCGACCCCGAGCCGGAGGCCGCGGGCGCGGGCCGCGCGCGCCCCGCCTTCGACGATGCGCGCCACCGCGTCGCGCTCGCGTGTGGTCGGAGGCGCGCCGGAGGTCCGGCCGATCGTGCCGTAGGTCACCCCGCTCAGCGCGATGGCCTCGATGCGGGCGGCGACCTCGAGCGCGCGGGTCAGGAAGGCGATGGCGGAATCGGGGTCTCCCGTCGAATCGATCGTGCCGGGAAGCCCGAGCGAGCAGGCGAGCCGGATATCGAACTCCGAGGCCACCGCGCGTGTCCCGGAAGCATCGATCTCGTCCGGGCGGAGGAGCGGCACCTCCATCAGACCGACCCCGTACTCCTTGAGCCAGGGGAGGAACCCGCGCGCCGCGGCCGGTGTCCAGGCCGGGGCCACGGCCAGGGTGTGCACGCCCAGAATCGCCATCGTCTCGCTCTCCTCGGGAATTGTCTCAGCCTGGATGTCGGCCTGGGCGTCGCTCAGCCGCCGCCGTGGCGGCGTCGGCGAGCGCGTGCGCCCAGAGCGGGAATCGTCTCAATCTGGATGTCGGCTTGGGCATTGCTCAGCCGCCTCGCTCGCGGAGCCGCGCCTCCAGCTCCGCGACGCGCGCTTCGGCGGCCCGGCGGGCGGCGTGCTCCTCGTGGAGCCCGAGGAGGTCGCGCCCCGTGGCTGGATCGTGGAAGTGGATCTCCCGGCCCTTCACCCGGAGGTCGAGCCCGAGGACCGCGCTCCGCAGGGTCAGGGCGCCGTCCAGGGAACGGACCGCCGGTTGCCGGACGTAGCCCGCCTCCGACAGCCGCCACCCCCCGAGCTGGAACGGCAGGTACTCCCAATTCGGGTCGTACTGCCAGTACTCCTTCACCCCCAGGCGCGCGTAGAGGTCCTTCTTCCTCCCCAGATCGTCGGCCCACGTGCTCTCCGACGCGACCTCCATCACGAAGTCCGGCGCCTTCGGCTCCTCCCACAGCTTGTAGGTCCGGCGCTCCCGATCCTCCGCCCCGATCACCACGAACACGTCGGGGGCGACCGACTTCCTCGGGTCGCCCTCCACGTAGTAGATGAGCAGGTCCCCGGACACGTACACGTCCGCGCGGTCGGCGAACCAGAGCTCCAACGCCCCGATGCCGTACATGATCGCGGCTCGCTGGGCGTCGTTCTCGGCCATCGGCTTGCCGTCGGAGTCCGGGTACTCAACGGCGGCAGGCGATGGAACCGGTCGGTTCATCGGCAAGCTCCTCGATACGGCGGGCGGACGCCTCCTCCCGGAGATGCGCCGCGAACGACGGTACCACAGCCATGCGCCGGCCCCAAACCGCGTGTGACGGGCCACAGGATGCAGGAAGCGCAGGACCCGCAACAGGGGAGAACCGCCCGACGGCCGTAGGGATTCGGCGCGCCGTACATGGGAAAAGGAGGAAGCGCGCGGGACACAAGCGTTCCCAGGACGCTTGGATTCCCGCTTTCGCGGGAATGACGAAGGTGGGCGGGACTCCCGCGTTCCCAGGAGCGCCCGCGAGAGGCGCGCCTGGCGAGGATCCCTGCCGCGCACATGCCTCGCCATGTTCCCGGCCCCGCTGACGCAAACGCCGTTCTGGTACTCTTTCGCCCCCCTGTCGGGCGGATCGAGCCCCGGCGGCGGGTAGCCGGACCGCCTCGGGCCACCCTCGGGGCCACGTCGGGAACGGGTCTACAGTCAGCAGGATTCAGGAGAAAGCCATGCAATCCGGAACCATCCGCCGCCGCGCGATCCTTGCCGCGGCGGGCGCCGCGGCCCTCGCCGCGGCCCTCGCGACCGCCCCCTCCGCCGCCGACGAGCCCCGCATGGGGGTCGTCGTCAAGATCGGCGGCATCCCCTGGTTCAACGCCATGGAAGTCGGCATCGAGGCCCGCGCCAAGGAGCTCGGCTGGGACGCCTGGATGGTGGGCCCGACGAGCGCCGACCCCGCGCTCCAGGTGCGCGCCGTCGAGGACCTCATCGCCCAGGGCGTGGACGCGATCGGCGTCGTCCCCAACGACGCCGAGGTCCTGGAGCCGGTGCTCGCCCGCGCCCGCGAGCAGGGCATCCTCGTGATCACCCACGAGTCGCCCGACCAGAAGAACGTCGACTGGAACTTCGAGCTCGCCTCCTCGACCGGCTTCGGCGAGGCGCACGCGATGATGCTCGCCGACAAGATGGGCGGCGAAGGCAAGTACGCGGTCTACGTCGGGTCGCTCACCGTGCCGCTCCACAACGCGTGGGCGGATGCGGCCATCGCGTGGCTCGCCGCGAATCATCCCGGGATGGTCAAGGTGGCGGATCGCTTCGGCGTGGCGGAGAGCGTGGACGACTCCCGCGCGACCGCCCTCGACCTCATGCGCGCCCATCCCGACCTCGGCGGCTTCCTCGCGTTCGGCAGCCAGGGGCCGATCGGCGCCGGGCGGGCGGTGCAGGAGCGCCGCAAGACCGGCAAGGTGCACGTGCTCGGGCCGTTCTCGCCGGGGCAGGGGCGACGCCTCGTCCACGACGGCGTGCTGACCGGCGGGTTCATGTGGAACCCGATGGAGGCCGGGCGCGTGTTCGTCACTCTGGCCGACCACCTGAAGAAGGGCATGGCGGTCGAGAAGGGAACGATGATCGAGGGTCTGGGCGAGGTCGACCCCGACTTCGAGACCCGGAACATCATCGTCGACCAGCTCGTCGCCCTCAACAAGGACACGGTCGACGGGCTGGCCGAGATGGGCCTCTAGGGAGGCGGCGGCCCACGGCGGCCGGTAGTCGGCAGCCGGGGGGCCGGGACGCCCGCCCGGCCGTTCGCTGTCCCGCCGTGAACGCCGGACCCCGGGGGCCGCTCGCGCGAGTGGCCCCCGGACCGCCCCGATGCGGCGGCAAGGCGGGCGCCCGCCCGCCTTCGGCCCGGCCGCGCGGCAGGCTCCGGTGACCGCGAGCCCTCCGCCGCTCCCGTCCCTCCGACCGACCCCGGCGATCCCGGCGGTCCCGAGGGTTCGGGAGGGCTGGCGGCCATGACCGCCGTGTCCGGCCACGAGCGCGAAGCCCCGGCCCCCGTTCCGGTTCCGGTCCCGACCGCCGCCCCTGCGGACCCCGGCTCCCCCGCGCCCGGCCTCGCGCCGGACTCCCCGGGCGGCCCCCCGCCCGCCCTTCGCCTCGCCGGGATCTCCAAGAACTTCGGCGGGGTCGACGCGCTGGTCGACGTCGACTTCGAGGTCGCCCCCGGCGAGATCCACTGCCTCGCGGGGGAGAACGGCTCCGGGAAGAGCACCCTCATCAAGATCGTGAGCGGGGTCTACCAGCCGAACCCCGGGGGAACCATCGAGTTCGGCGGGCGGCGCTGCGAAGGGCTTACCCCCGGCGAGGCGCGCCGCCTCGGGGTGCAGGTCATCTGGCAGGACCTCGCCCTCTTCCCGCATCTCAGCGTGGCGGAGAACATCGCCTTCGAGCGCAATCTCGGGCTCTGGCCGCGGCCCTCGCGCCGCCGCGAGATGCGCCGGACCGCGCGCGCGATGCTCGGGCGCCTCGGCTTCGAGCTGGACCTCGACCGGCCCGTACAGTCCCTCTCCATCGCCAACCGCCAGGTGGTCGCGATCTGCCGCGCCCTCGTCGCGGAGGCGGCGATCGTGTTCATGGACGAGCCGACCGCCTCGCTCACCCAGTCGGAGACCCGCGCGCTGCTCGCGGTGGTGCGCCGGCTCTCCGCCGACGGCATCGCGGTCGTCTTCGTGAGCCACCGGCTGGTCGAGCTGATCGAGATCGCGGAGCGGATCACCGTGCTCCGCGACAGCCGGCGGGTCGGGGTCTTCGAAGCCGGCCGCATCACCCACCATCGGCTCGCGGAGCTGATGACCGGCCATGCCCTCGACACCACGGTGCACGCCCGGGACCGGACCGGCGGCGACCCGGTGCTCGAAGTGCGGGGGCTCGGCCGGCGCGGCGAGTACGAGGACGTGTCGTTCCGGCTCCATCGGGGCGAGATCCTCGGCCTCACCGGGCTCCTCGGGGCGGGGCGGACCGAGCTCGCCCTGAGCCTGTTCGGGATGACCCGCCCGGACGCGGGCGAGGTCCGGCTCGACGGGGCGCGCCTCGTTCTCGGCTCCAACCGCGACGCGATCGCGGCCGGCATCGCCTACGTGTCGGAGGACCGGCTGACCCTCGGCCTCGTGCAGGCGCAGTCGATCGCGGACAACGTGACGGTGACCGTGCTCGAACGGTTGCGGCGCCTTCGCTGGTTCATCGACGGGGAGCGCAAGGCGGGGACGGTGCGCGACTGGGTCCGGGACCTCTCGATCCGGATCGGGACGCCCGAGGACCCGGTGACGACCCTCTCGGGCGGCAACCAGCAGCGGGTGGTGCTCGCGAAGTGGCTCGCCACCACGCCCCGAGTGCTCATCCTCGACGCGCCGACGGTGGGGGTCGACGTCGGCGCACGGGCCGCGATCTTCGAGATCGTGCGCGACCTTGCCGAACGGGGGATGGCGATCCTCCTCATCTCCGACGAGGCGCCGGAGGTCTACCACAACGCGGACCGAATCCTGCACGTGCGGGGCGGGAGAATCGCGGGCGAGCACCGCCCGGGGGAGACGAGCCTCGAGGCGCTGGAGGAGGCGGTCTATGGCTGAGAGGCGGGCAGGACAGGAGGCCGTGCGAGGGGCGGGACGGGGGACGGACCCGCGCGGGACCGGGCAAGGAGCCGGGCGGGGGACGGACCCGCGCGGCGAAGGTGCGCACCCCCGCGAGCACGGCCGCGAGCCGGACGGACGGCCGCGCCCCGGGCTACGCCCGCCGCTCCGGCGATTCCCGCGGCTCCTCCGCCCCGCCTCCACCGAGGGCTGGCTCGTCCTCGTCATCGTCGTCATCGGCGCCGCCCTCGGCCTCGCCACCGACACCTTCCTCACCCTCGCCAACCTGTTCGACCTCCTCAACATCAGCGCCATCAACCTCATCTTCGCGGCCGGGCTCCTCGTGGTGCTGGTGGCGGGCGGGATCGACATCTCGTTCGCGGTCGGCGCCTCCGTCGTCCAGTACCTCACCGCGCTCGCGGTCCTGTCCCTCGGCGGGGGGAGCTGGGTGTCGGGGATCGCGTTCGCGATGGCCTTCGGCTTCCTCCTCGGGGCGCTGAACGCGACCCTCATCCACTACTTCCGCATCATCTCGATCGTGGTGACCATCGCCACCTTCAACGTGTTCTTCGGGTTCCTCATGTTCTTCACCCGGGGGGTCTCGATCTACGACCTGCCCGACTGGTGGCTCGACCGGGTGATCCTCTTCGAGTACGAGACCGCGAGCGGGGACTTCGCGGAGATCACCCTGCCGGTGGCCGCGACCGTGATCACCGTGCTCGCGACCTGGGCGCTGCTCCGCCGGCTCAACGTGGGGAGGCAGCTCTTCGCGCTCGGCGACAACCCCGAGGGGGCGCGCCGGATCGGGGTCAACGTCGCCGCGATGCACTTCCTCGCCTACGGGTGGCTCGGGGTCTGCGCCGGGGTGGCGGGGCTCATGCAGGCGCACTACGTGCAGGAGGTCGTCCCGAACGCGCTCTACGGGCGCGAGCTGGACGTGCTCGCGGCGGTAGTCCTCGGGGGCGCCCGCCTCGGCGGCGGCCGGGGGACGATCCTCGGGGTCATCCTCGGGGTGCTCCTCATCGCGATCACCCAGAACGGGCTCAACCTGCTCGGGATCTCGCCCTATGCGTTCCAGATGCTCATCGGGGTCGTGCTCCTCGCCGCGATCACGACGACGAACGTCTCCTGGGAGGAGGTCTCGGGGTGGGTCCGGCAGGCCGGGCGGATCGGGCGGGGCGGGGCTTGACCGGGCCGGGGGGAGGCGCGCCGGGGCCGGGCGCGCCGGGGCCGGGCGCGCCGGGACCGGGCGGGTCGGGACCGGAACCGGGCGCACCAGCGCGCGGGCGCGCGGGCGGGCGGGCGAACGGACGCGGACGCGGACGCGGCCTCGATCTCGCGGCCCTCCTCCGGACCGGGCGCGGCGAGTACCTCGGCCTCGGGATACTCCTCGTCGCGGTGCTCCTCCTCTTCGGCTGGACGACCCCGCGGTTCCTCTCCCTCGCCACCTTCCAGTCGATGGCGTTCCAAATGCCGGAGCTCGGGATCCTGACCCTCGCCATGCTGATCCCGATCCTCTCCGGGGGCCTCAACCTCGCGGTGACCTTCTCGGCCAACATCTGCGGGCTCACCGCAGCGTGGATCCTCCAGACCCTGGGCGGGCCGGAGGCGGGGGTCGCCGCGTTCACCCTCGCGGTCGCCGGCGCCCTCGCGGTCGGCGCCCTCATCGGCTGGGCGATGGGGGTCATCGTCGCCTACGTCGGCGCCCATCCCATCCTGGTGTCCCTGAGCTTCATGATCTTCCTCCGCGGGGTGGGCGAGTTCCTCACCCGCGGGGGCGACATCTCGGGCTTTCCCGCCTTCGTCGGCGAGATCGGCCACGGCACCGTCCTCGGCGTCCCCCTCCCCTTCCTCATCTTCGCGGGGTGCGCGGCCTGGTGGCACGTGCTCCTCGGCCGCGCGCCGCTCGGCTTCTCGATCTACCTGGTGGGCTCGAACATCGAGGCGACGCGCTATTCCGGGGTCGATACGAGGCGGGTCCTCACCCTCATCTACACCCTCTCGGGCCTCATGTGCGCGGTCGCGGGGCTGGTGATGCTGACGAGGTTCAACTCGGTCCGGGTTGGGCACGGCGAGGCCTACCTGCTCATCACCGTGCTCGCCTGCTTCCTCGGCGGGGTGGACCCCTTCGGGGGCTTCGGACGCACCGCCTCGGTGGTCCTCGCGCTCGTCATCCTCCAGGTCATCTCGTCGGGGCTGAACCTCCTCGGCGCGAACCAGCACCTCGCGACCGCCCTCTGGGGCAGCTTCCTCGTGGTGGTGATGGCCGCCCGCTTCGTCGTCCTCCGCATCCGCGCCGGCCCGAACCCCGATGCCTGACGCCGGCGTGTCGGCGGTCGCGCGCCCGTTTCCGCTGCCTGACGTCCGACCCGCCGATCGCCGGCGACGACGCCGAGAACGAAGGAAAGACCGGGCGCATGAGCGCGCGGTAGATGGCCATCGCGGCGGAGGGGGAGCGCGGGCGTCCCGCCCGCGTCCGTCAGGACGCGCCGTTCCCAGGACGCGCCTGCGAGAGGCGCGCTTGGCGAGAATCCCCACCGCGCACCTGCCTCCGGTCCGCGGACGGGGATTGCGCCGACCGCGCCACTTGGCTACATTTCGCAGCCCTTGGAGCGTGTGGAAGTGACATGGAGGATCGGACGACGTGCCGTCACCCGGCGCCCGGAGCGTCGCCCCGGCTGGTAATGCGGCAGGCCATCATCGGGCCGCCGCCCGCGGCGCATTCCGCAGCCAGCGGCCGGTGGTAGAGTTGCATCATCGAAGACGGGCGTTCTCATGAAAGACAGCTATCGAATCGACGTCAAGGACTTCGGGCCGATTGCGAGGGCGAGCGTCGATTTTCGCCCGCTCACGGTGTTCGTCGGTCCGAGCAATACCGGAAAATCCTATCTGGCCGTGCTTCTCTATGCGCTGCACCAGTGCCTGAGCGGATGGGATGCCGAACATCGCAGACCGGGAATCCAAAGAAGATATTCTCCGGCGTTCGCCCTTTCCATGCCTGATTTGATCGACTTCATAAAAAATTTGGAAAATTGGACCGCAAACATTTCGACCAACGAACCACTTCCTGCACTGCCCGACAGCATGGCGGAAGCAATCCGTTCCGTCATGGAGAAAACCGACGGTCTTCGTGTCAATCTCACGAACGAGATTCGCCGGTGCTTCAGCGTAGATGGCCTTGATTCGCTGATTCGTCGTCAAGGTTCCAGCAAACGCGGGAAAGTTAGCTTATGCGTGCCCTTGAAAAGTGGATCGAGCACGCTTCGATACGAACTCGAATTCAATTCACACGGGCTTTTTATTTCGACGAATGTTCCTTCCAAGGAATCACTTTCATCCGAAACGGATTTACCAAAGCAGTTGTCGGAATATCTTCGTCAAGACGACCCCGCGACGGCCAGTGATCCAAGTATGATGGACTTGGTATTCGATCCTGGATTCAGACAACTCCTCTCCGGTCAGTTTCAATCCCTGATCGGACCGGCAGGGCGAAGCGCCTTCTATCTGCCGGCCGATCGCACCGGGGTCATGCACGGCCACCAGGTGGTCGTGAGCGCTCTCGTCCAGAACGCGTCAACAGCCGGCTTGCAGCCCTCGACCCACGTTCCCATGCTGTCGGGAGTGCTGGCCGATTTCCTGAGCTTCCTGATCGGAATCAGCCCTGATAAGCAGTCCGGACGAGGACCGAGGCCACGCATAAAGCCACCGGATTTGACGAGAGGTATCGAGGACAACCTGTTGAATGGCGCGGTGCTTCTGAAAAATACCGACGCCGGCTATCCCACCTTCACCTATCGTCCCCAGGGTTGGAAGGATGACCTGCCGCTCATGCGGGCATCCTCGATGGTGTCCGAGCTGGCGCCGGTGGTGCTGTACCTGCGGCACATCGTCCGTCCCGGCGACGTGCTCATCATCGAGGAGCCGGAAGCACACCTGCACCCCGCCATGCAGGCCGCCTTCGCCCGCGAGCTGGCGTGGCTGGTTCGCGCCGGCGTTCGCATCGTGATGACCACCCACAGCGAATGGTTTCTGGAACAGATCGGGAATCTGGTGAGGCTTTCGGGTTTGCCCAAGGCAAAGCGCAAGGGCCTCGAAGGGACGGATTACGCCTTGGAGCCGGACCAGGTAGGCGCCTGGTTGTTCAGGCCGAGCAACCGCCCCAAGGGGTCCGTGGTGGAGGAGGTTGCCCTCGACCCCGAAACCGGCCTCTACCCGACCGGCTACGACGCCGTGAGCGAGGCGCTGTACAACGAAGGCGCGGACATCTACAACCGTATCCAGGAGAGCGAGTAGAAGTGAGCGGGATCGTCGAAGCCGTCTCGAACGCGGTCCCCGCTGCCTGCCGGGTCCACGATTGCAACAAGGATGGTTGTTCGGTCTCTGTCAGAACGGCGACGCCCGGGAACATTGTTGTCGATCTCGACTGCGAGGCCCTGCGCATCTCCCCTGATCAAAAGCGCTGCGATTACCTGTTTTTCGGGGAGAAGCGCATCAAGCGCTGGGTGGTTCCGATCGAGTTGAAGAGCGGCAGGTTCAATGCCGGGGACGTCATCGATCAGCTTCAAGGAGGCGCCAACGTAGCAGATGCGCGGCTTCAGCAAGAAGCACGCTTTCAATTCGTTCCCCTCCTGGCGCATGGGGCGAAGGTCGTCAGAAAGAATGACCGTACTGCACTCCGCTCCGGGAAGGTCGGTCTGCGCGGCCAGATCAAACAGGTGATACTTTCTCGTTGCGGGGGTAAACTGAAGGACGTTCCCGATCGGAGCGCATGAGCAGGAAATCACCATGGCCGGAACGAACATCCTGAATACCCGCACGATCAACTACTTGGAGCTGATCGGCAACGGCCGATCGTATCGGGTCCCGCCGTACCAGCGCGACTACTCCTGGTCGGAAGATCAGTGGGAGGACCTCTGGAACGACATCACCGAGCTGGGACCCCAACCGGAAGACCGTCACTATCTGGGCGCCCTCGTCGTCGAAGGCCGGAGCGACCGGGAGTTCCTCGTCATCGACGGCCAGCAGCGTCTCGCCACGCTGAGCCTTCTGGCGCTTGCGGTGATCGCCAGGCTGCGGGCCTTGGCCGACGGCGGAATCGATCCCGACGCGAACCGGGAACGGGGAAAGGAGCTCCGCAACCGCTTCGTCGGCGAGAAGGACCCGGCGTCCCTCATCGAAAGCAGCCGCCTCCACCTGAACGAAACGGACAACGCCTTCTACCAGGACTATCTGGTCCCGCTCCGGGAACCATTGAACCCGAGGGGGCTGCCGAAGTCGAACCGCCTCCTCTGGAAGTGCTTCCGCTATTTCGTCGGGCAGATCGACTCCCTGGAAGCGATCCGGGGCGACGGCCGGGCGGTGGCCGGCCTGCTGTCCGAGACGATGGCCCGCCAGCTTCTCTTCATCCTGATCACCGTGGACGACGAGCTGAACGCCTATACCGTCTTCGAGACGCTCAACTCTCGCCGCCTGGAGCTCACGACCACCGACCTGCTCAAGAACTACCTGTTCTCGCGGGTCGGCGTCCCCGCCGATCTCGAAGCCCTCCAGCGCCGCTGGCGGTCGCTCGTGGCGACGGTGGACCAGGCGCGTTTCCCGGAGTTCCTGCGCCATCATCTGCTCTGCGAGCTGCCGAAGGTTCGGAGCCAGCGCGTGTTCAAGCTGGTGCGGGAGCGGACGAGGACGGCGGCCGACGTCTTCGATCTCCTCGGCGCCCTCGAAGAGCGCGCCGAGCTGTTCGCCGCGGTCTCGGATCCGAATCACGGCTACTGGACGGACCTGCCCGGCGCGAAGGAATACGTCCGCGATCTCAACCTGTTCCGGGTGCGGCAGGCGATGCCCCTGCTGTTCACGGCCTGGGAGTCCTTTTCCGGAGGTGACTTCGTCCGCGTGTTGAAGCTGGTCAGCGTGATCTCGTTCCGTTACACGGTGGTCAGCGGCCTCAACCCCAACGCCCTCGAATCCGTTTACCACCGGGCGGCAAAGGCGGTCACGGACGGGAGCGCCCGCACCCCGGCCGCCGTATTCGGCCATCTCCTGCCGATCTACGTGGACGACCAGAGGACGAAGCAGAACTTCGCCCTGCTTACCGTCAATACCCGCGGCCAGCGGAGGAAGCTCGCGAAGTACGTCCTCGCCCGGCTCGAACAGGACGCGGCCGGCGGACGGGCCTGCGACCCGGAGACCGATCCCGGCTCCATCGAGCACATCCTCCCCGAGAACCCCGCGGACGCTTGGCGGGAGACCTTCCCCGCCGAACGGTGGGAGGCGTCCGTGTACCGGCTCGGCAACCTCACCCTCCTGGAGCCTGCCGCCAACCGCAGCGTCGGAAACGGCGACTACGCCGGCAAGCTCGACGCCTATCGCGACAGCGGCTATGCCCTCGCCCGGCAGGTCCCGGAGATGGCGCCCGAGGCCTGGACCCCGGAGCTGATGGAGGAGCGTCAGCGCAGGCTTGCGGAACGGGCGGCGCACCTGTGGAGGTCCGACTTCGCATGACGAGCCGCGGGGGACGCCCGCCCGCGGAACCGCCCTGCCTCCCCGTAGACAGGCTACTGGTCACGGGCTGGCCGGGGAGCATCCAGCCGCCACCAGGATGATCGTCTCGGCTGGCGCGCCCTGGGTTGCCGCGGGCGCCGCCAAGGGTTGGAGGCGTGTCGCGGTTGACGTACCATCCGCCTCATGCAAATCGCGAGAAATCCCTGCCTCGGGACGAGACCCGGTTCGACGAGCCGCTTCCGGATATTCGGAGATGGAGGGCCGATGCCTGTGCGACCGGGAGATGCTGAACCAGGTCATGGCGTACTTGGGAGGCCGCATGTCCGTCAGCGGCGAAGTAAGATTCAACGTACAGGGAGAACCCGTATCGGTCAAGGTCGCCTCGTTTCTTCCGCTCGGGCGTGAGCCGTTGCCCCAGGCGGAAGATGTGCGCGGGCTGTTTTCCGGCGACAAGATGGACGTCGATGAATGGTCTCGATACGTAAGGAAGCAGTAGTGGCCGCCGCCGGGCCGAATTCCATCCGGGGCTCCAGGCATCCAGCGCCCTCGGCGCACGGGACAGCTCGATCTCATATAGTATGGCGTGTGGACCGTCCCCGGAGCGAGTGATGGGCGAGGCGTTCGTTCCAGGAACGTCGGCGCGACGATAATGGAAGGATCATTTTCGGACCGTGAGCTCGAGGCCATGATGGCGGACCTCGAATCCGATCGGGTCGAACGCAAGGAGTCGCTGCAGGGCGACTCCCCGGCGAGGGTCCGGGAAGCCGTCTGCGCCTTCGCCAACGACCTGCCGGACCACCGGCGCCCCGGTGTCGTCTTCGTGGGAGCGGACGACGACGGCAGGCCCAAGGGGATCGAGGTCACGGACGAGCTGTTGCGGCGGCTCGCCGACGTCAAGACCGACGGGAACATCGTGCCGCCGCCGACGTTGACGGTCGGCAAGCACGTCCTGTCGGGGCAGGACGTCGCGGTCGTCACCGTCCAGCCCTCGGACTCCCCGCCGGTGCGCTACCGGGGACGGACCTGGGTCCGGGTGGGGCCGCGCCGCGCGGTCGCAAGCGCACAGGACGAGAGGATACTGAGCGAGAAGCGGCGGCATCGCGACCCGCATTTCGACGCGCGGCCGGTTCGGTCCGCCAGCCTTGCCGATCTGGGTACGGGACGTTTCGTGGACGAGTACCTGCCGGCGGCGGTCGATCCCGAGACCCTCGCCGCGAACGACCGGACGGTCGAGGAGCGGCTGGCCGCCGCCAAGATGATCGTCTCGGCCGATGATCCCGTGCCGACGGTGGCCGGCCTCCTGGTCCTCGGGAAGCGCCCGCTCGACCACCTGCCGGGCGCCTACGTCCAGTTCCTGCGGATCGGCGGCAGCGAATGGGGCGACGAAGTGATCGACGAAGCCCGCTGCGAGGGGCCGGCGGCCGACCTGCTCCGCCGCCTGGACGACAAGCTCATCGCCCACAACCGCACCGCCGTGGACTTCACCTCCGGCCCGGTCGAAACGCGCCGCCCGACCTGGCCTCTCGGCGCCTTGCAGCAGCTCGTTCGCAACGCGGTCATGCACCGCACTTACGAGGGCACGAACGCGCCCGCGCGGGTGTACTGGTTCGACGACCGCATCGAGATCATCAGCCCCGGCGGCCCCTACGGTACGGTGACCGCCGACACCTTCGGCCAGCCGGGCGTCGTCGACTACCGCAACCCGATCCTCGCGGAGGCGATGCGCGTGCTCGGCCTGGTGCAGCGGTACGGCTTCGGCATCCCGGCCGCGCGCCGCGAGCTGCGGGCCAACGGCCAGCCGGAGCCCGGCTTCGACGTGGGCGCCCACTCCGTCCACTGCACGGTGCGGGCGCAGGGATGACAGCCGCCGGCCGGACGGGCCGACGACCGGGAGCGGCCGGGCGGCAGCTCCCCCGGTGCCCGCATCGAAACCTCCTTTTGTCGCTCGGGAGCGGCGCCGGCGGCAGCCTTGTACCCGATACCGATGGGAGGTACACTGTTTCGCAGTCCTGTCGGGGCCGGGTTTGTTCACACGGCGCCCCGGCTCGGCATCGACAGCGGAGGACTCACCCATGAGCAACATTCCGGGCGGCGATGGAGGCGGTACAGGGCCGGTGGCCAACGTAGACGCCGCCACGGAAGTCAGCCGCGTGCGGATCAAGGTGAACGGCATGACCATCGAGGTTACCGAGAAGGTCAAGGTCCGAGAAATGCTGATCAAGGCACGGGATGTCGGCGCCATTGAAGGCTCGGTTGAAGCGTATGTCATCGAGAGGATCGAGAAGGAAGGCGAAGTGACGATTGATGAAGTCATCGAGGTAGCGGAATCCGATGAGTTCCTGGCCGTACCGACCGGGCCTACGGAGGTCGCGTAGCCGGCACAGTCGGGCATCCGGAGAAGAAACATGAGCATCGATCACCAGATCGCGAGCGAGCTCCGATCGTTGGGCTACCAACCCCGAATCGTGGAGGGCGATACGGCCGGCGGCAGACAGAAGGTGGTGATATTCCCCTACGACATACATGTCGGCCGGTTCAAGGGCGAGACACGGATCATCGGGATCTCGACGCAGTGCGAGGCAGTCGGGTATCCTGAAGTACCGCCTCACTGGATATTCATCAGCCCTCCGATCACCGACACGCAGGACGGCGCCAACCACGGGGTCAACAGCTTCGCGGAGAGGGACTGGGTTGCGTTGAGCCGCCCCCCCGGTGCGTTCTGGGACAGGGTTCGACACAAGGGAATGAGAGCGTACCTGGAACACCTGTCGAAGGTGTGGACCCGGATATGAAGCAGGCAGGCTGGCACGAGGTCGTGCTGACGTCCGAGGCCAATGAAGCTGCGTGCGGCCACCTTCTTCAGCACTACCGGCGCGGAAAGCGCCAGGAAGACCTATGCTTTGGCTTGTGGACGCCCAGTACGGGCATGGAACGGGAGACGGCCATCGTCACGGCCATCCTGCTGCCGGACAAGGGCGAACGGAGTCTGCACGGCAACGCGAGCTTCGAGCCAGGCTACCTTGCAAGGGCAACGCGAACAGCAGTCAAGAGCGGTCAGGGATTGGTGTTCATGCACAGCCACCCGACCGCCGGATGGCAGGATATGAGCACTCCGGACATCCGGGCGGAGCGGGATCGCATTGCGGACACCGCGAGAGCGACCGGCAAGCCGCTGGTCGGGATGACCGTAGGAACCAATGGATACTGGAGCGCCAGGGTCTGGAAAGAAGAGTCACCAACCAAGGTAAGGCTGTGGTCCAGGAAAGTACGGGTTCTGGACAAGGGCCGCTTGGTAATCTGGACGCCTCCCGTATCGAAGAGCGCCGATAGACGAAAGCAGCGAAGGACCATCGAGAGCTGGGGGGAGGAAAGACAGCGCCGCCTGGAGGCGTTGCGGGTAGGCATCGTCGGGCTCGGCAGCGTAGGCAGCGTGGTAGCGGAGGGCTTGGCACGAACTGGCATACGTGAATTGGTGCTGATCGATCACGACAGGGTGGAAACGCACAATCTGGATCGCCTGCTGAATGCCGGCGCGAAAGATGTTGGACGCCCGAAGACCGACCTCGCGGAGAAATCTGTACGGAGGGCGAGCACTGCCGGAAGAATCCGGATCATCAACCACCGGCGAAAGATTCAGGACAAGACAGCCTATGCCTCCGCGCGGGACTGCGACATTCTGGTGAGCTGTGTCGACAGCCCTCTGGCGCGAGATCTCCTCAACAGAATCGCCTGTCGGGACGCTATTCCGGTGGTAGACGGGGGTGTAGAGGTCAGGAAGGACCCGCGAACCGGCAACATGAACGCGGCGCGGTGGAAGGCGCACGTCGTCAACCCTTATACTGATTGCCTGAGGTGCAAGGGCCAATACACGTCGAGCGACGTCATGCTGGAGCTGGACGGCTCGTGGCGGAATCCGAGCTACATCAGAGGGGCTGAGCACGATGGACGGGGCGGTGAGAACGTCTTCTGCCTAAGTTTGTCGGTGGGAAGCGAGCTCCTGAACATGGCGTTGCGCCTGCCGATCGCCGAAGCGTGGTGGCCGAACCAGGAAGGCATCGAACGCAATCTCGTGACCGGCAGAACCAAGACGCGAAGCGGCGCCTGCCACGAGAACTGCACGATCAATCGGGAAAAGTGGTTGGGGGATTGCGCAGACGAGATTGGTTATCTCGTTGACAGCGAGACTCGCTCGAAGTACGCTTTTCTGGACCGAGTCAAGAATATTTTTGAGCGGTTGGCGAGACGACGATGACAAATGTAGAAGAAAGCTGGGGGAAATTGATGGCGGAGCTGCGTCAGGTTGTAGAGCGTGGTTCCAAGGAGCCAGATTATTTTCTGACGATCCGACGGCTATTCGATCAGATACCGAAATTGGTTCTGTACGATGATTCGTTGAAAACGGGGTTCAGCTTGGTTCACTATACGGCATGGAAGAACGCCAGGGATATGTTTAATGTGGATCGCGAACCTCCCATTCTCAGGATGTATAACTACGAACAAGCCAATGATCCGGAGGAGGGGCGAGTCAAGCCTCCGGAGTGGAGGAAGGTGGAGGAAGATGCAGCTTGTCTTGCCAAGTTTCTGGAGCAGGACAGTCGCTGGACAGAAGAAACTACATTCGTAGGGAGTACATACGGTTGCTCGTTTTCGTCCGGTTTATCGGGCGCCGTCGGGGACGATCTGACGTACTGGAGGTTGTACGGGAATGATGGTCGAGGTTGTTCCTTGATGATACCGACGACCGATATTGTGGGTGCGGACAACGCGCGTATGGGTGTGTATAAGGTGCGTTACCGGGACAGGGATTTTATCAGCAGATCCGACTGCGAGAAAAAAGAAGATGAGCAGGTTGCCGCACGTTTGAAGACGTTTTTGGAGGTCGGCAAGGAGACCGTGGATGCAGCCCCGGAAGTGCATAAGCCTATAGTAGGCAGAACTGTAACGGAAGGGCTATATCAAGTTATCTATGGATACTATCATTTGATTAAAAACATGGCCTATGCGGATGAGAAAGAATGGCGTATTATCAGGGTCATGCCGAGTTTGGATAAGATTCGATACGACGCGAGATCAGACTATCTGGTGAGAAGGTATATCGAAGGACCTGCTCTCAAGAAGGTGCTGATCACACGTTCGGCCATTACGGTTGGCCCGACCGTACCTGGTCGTGGCGCTGCGCGATCTTATTTCGAGTATCTGGCCAAGAGGCACGGTCTGGAACACTTGGAGGTCAGGATTTCCGACAAGACCTATCGACAAGCACCGTACCTGGTGTCATGAGGGCATCCAGGTCGGTATCATGGGGTGCTGGCAGTCGCATGAGACATGTGGAACCGAGTCCGTGAGGGCGGGCTTGGTCGCGGACCAATGAGGGAAGGTCGTTTTCCGGCATGAAGAAGAAGCTCATCGAAGTGGCGCTGCCGCTCGATGCCGTCAACGCGGCGTCGGCGCGGGAGAAGTCCATCCGGCACGGGCATCCGAGCACGTTGCACCTGTGGTGGGCGCGGCGCCCGCTGGCGGCGGCGCGGGCGGTGATCTTCGCGCAGATGGTGGACGACCCCTCCGCGCAGCCGGACCGGTTCCCCACGGAGGAAGCCCAGGAGAAGGAGCGGCAGCGGCTGTTCCGCCTCATCGAGGCGCTGGTGGAGTGGGAGAACACCACCAACGAGGCGCTGTTGCGGGAGGCCCGCGACGAGATCCGGGCAAGCTGGCGTCGGACCTGCGCGGAGAACGCCGACCATCCGCGGGCCGGCGAGCTGTTCGACCCCGAGCGGCTGCCGGCCTTCCACGACCCGTTCGCGGGCGGCGGCGCGCTGCCGCTCGAAGCGCAGCGCCTGGGGCTCGAAGCCCATGCCTCGGACCTGAACCCGGTGGCGGTGCTCATCAACAAGGCGATGATCGAGATCCCGCCGAAGTTCGCGGGCCGCCCGCCGGTGAACCCGGAGGCGCGCCCCGGCTCGCCGGCCGCCAGGGAGTCGCTGATCGGGCGGGAGGAGTGGAAGGGCGCACAAGGGCTGGCCGAGGACGTGCGCTACTACGGCCGGTGGATGCGCGACGAAGCCGAGAAACGCATCGGGCATCTGTATCCGAAGGTCGAGGTGACCGCGGAGATGGCGCGGGAGCGGCCGGACCTGGAGCGGTACGTGGGCCGGAAGCTGACGGTCATCGCGTGGCTGTGGGCGCGCACGGTCAAGAGCCCGAACCCGGCGTTCCGGGACGTGGACGTACCGCTGGCCTCGACCTTCATGCTCTCGACGAAGAAGGGCAAGGAGGCGTATGTGGAGCCGGTGATCGAGAGGGGCGGCTACCGCTTCACCGTGAAAGCCGGCCCCCCCGGAACCGTCGCCCCCAAGGACGGCGCCTCTGGGAACGCGGGCGTCCCGCCCGCACAGGGAACGAAGCTGGGCCGCGGCGCGAACTTCCGCTGCCTGATGTCCGATACGCCGATCACCGGCGACTACATCAAGGCCGAGGGGAAAGCCGGCCGCATAGGTGCCCGATTGATGGCAATCGTCGCCGCGGGAGATCGCGGGCGCGTGTATCTGCCACCAACGCCGGAGCATGAGGAGCGCGCCCGGGAGGCAGCGCCGGGGTGGCGGCCAGATGTCGAGTTTTTCCAGCAGGCGCTCGGTTTCCGCATTGGCAACTACGGCCTGACGACTTGGGGCGACCTCTTCACTCCCCGCCAACTGGTCGCGTTGACCACCTTCTCCGACTTGGTGACGGAAGCCATCACGCGCGTCAAGCAGGACATTCTGGGAACGGCATATGCCGGGAGAACACAGGCGTCCCGCCCGCTCAAAGATGATGCGGGCGGGATACAAGCGTTCCTCCCAGAGGACGAGCTTTCACTGCGCGACGGCGGTACGGGCGCAACGGCGTATGCCGAGGCAGTCGGCGTGTATCTGGCGTTCGCTGTCAGCAAGACGGCCAACCGTGCAAGCACCATATGTACCTTCAAGATGTCCGTCGAGTGCCCCGGAGATACATTCGGGAGGCAAGCGGTTCCGATGTCATGGGACTACGCGGAGGCGAACACCCCGAGCGGACCAAGCGGTTCTCTTGGCAGCATGGTTGAGAATGTGGTGGCTGGCCTTTTGTCGAACGGAGCGAATCGATATTCTTTTGGAACGGCGATTCAAGCCGACGCAGCTTTTCAGACAGTCAGCTCGAAAAAGGTCGTCTCCACCGACCCACCGTACTACGACAACATCGGTTACGCCGACCTGTCGGACTTCTTCTACATCTGGCTCCGTCGCTCCCTGAAGCCC
Source organism: Gammaproteobacteria bacterium (assembly GCA_965243335.1). Classification (GTDB taxonomy): domain Bacteria; phylum Pseudomonadota; class Gammaproteobacteria; order HK1; family HK1; genus JAJDXW01. Next base: position 4,497,818 of record OZ251545.1, on the reverse strand, counting down.
GTGTTTCCAGAGCTATTCGCGACGTTGGCGGTGCCCAAGACCGAAGAATTGGTCGCTACGCCTTACCGCCACGGGAGCAAGGACGAGGCGGAGACTTTCTTCCTCGACGGCATGGCTTCGGCGATTTGCCGGTTCCAGGAGCAGGCCCATCCGGCATTTCCGGTCACGATCTACTACGCTTTCAAGCAATCAGAGACGAGAGCGAGCGCCGGAACGGCCAGTACGGGTTGGGAGGTATTTCTGGACGCTGTCATCCGTTCCGGCTTTGCGATCACCGGCACTTGGCCCGTGCGCACCGAGCGCGAGAATCGAAAGCGCAATCAGGCGTCCAACGCCCTCGCCTCCTCCATCGTCCTCGTGTGCCGCAAGCGGCCTGCCGACGCCGCCCTCGCGACCCGCCGGCAGTTCGTGGCGGCGCTCAAGGCCGAGCTTCCCGCCGCCCTCGCCCACCTGCAATCGGGCAACATCGCGCCGGTCGATCTCGCCCAGGCGGCCATCGGCCCCGGCATGGCGGTCTACACCCGCTACGCCAGGGTGCTGGACGCCTCCGGCAAGCCGGTGTCGGTCCGCGACGCGCTGGCCCTCATCAACCGGACCCTCGACGAGACCCTTGCCGAGCAGGAGGGCGACTTCGACACGGACAGCCGGTGGGCGCTCGCGTGGTTCGAGCAGCACGGGTTCGAGGAGGGCGGGTACGGGGCCGCCGAAACCCTCTCCAAGGCGAAGAACACCAGCGTCGGCGGGCTGGTCCAGGCCGGGGTCCTCGCCTCGAAGGCCGGCCGGGTCCGGCTCCTGAAGCCCGAGGAGCTTCCCGCGGACTGGGACCCGGCCACGGACCCGAGGCTGACCGCCTGGGAGACGGTCCATCAGCTCGTCCGCGCCCTCGAAACCGGGGGCGAGACCGCGGCCGCGGGGCTCGTCCGCCGGCTCGGCGGGGTCGCCGAGACCGCCCGCGAGCTCGCCTACCGCCTCTACGCGGTCGCCGAGCGCCGGAGCCGCGCCGCCGAAGCCCTGTCCTACAATGCGCTCGTCCGGAGCTGGCCGGAGGTCGCCCGCCTCGCCCAACGCCCCGAGCCGGCCGAGCCGGCCGACCTGTTCGAGGCTTCGTCCGGCGGGGGCCGGTGACCTCGCGCCGGGAAGCGGACGCCCGGCGGTCGCGGCTCCCGCGGGCGGCGGCCAACGCCGATCGGCCCGGCTTCGCGGGTCGGAAGGCGGGGGCCGGTTCGGGGCGCGCCGGGCCTCGGGTGCGGTCGAGCGGGTGAAGGCGGCTTGAAGCTCGAAGACCTCCGGCCGGCCGTCTCGGTGCGCGGCATCGCGCCCGACCCCGCCGCCGCCGTCACCGTCGTCAGCGTCGAATGGCACGGCGCGGACGCGCTCACCCTGATCTACCGCCCGCCTTCCGGCCAGGTCGCCGAGGAGGTCCTGTACCGCCACGACGAGGCGCGCCTCGAAGTCGTGGAGCAAGGGCGCCCGTGGAGCTTCGACGGGGACGGCGCCGCGTTCCGGCTGGTCTCCGAGGCGCACCGCATCCGCCTCGCCTACCTCTTCGACCCGCTGCTCGCCGTGCACACCTCGCTGGTGGAGCCGCTGCCCCACCAGATCACCGCCGTCTACGAAGCGATGCTGCCGCGCCAGCCGCTCCGCTTCCTGCTCGCCGACGACCCCGGCGCCGGCAAGACGATCATGGCCGGCCTGCTCATGAAGGAGCTGATCGCGCGCGGCGACCTCCGGCGCTGCCTGGTGGTCTGCCCCGGCAGCCTTGCCGAGCAATGGCAGGACGAGCTGTACCGGCGCTTCCACCTCCCCTTCGAGATCCTCGACGGCGAGAAGGCCGACGCCGCCCGCACCGGCAACTGGTTCCTGGAGAACGACCTCGCCATCGCGCGCCTCGACAAGCTCGCCCGCAACGAGGACCTGCAAGCGCGGCTCGGGGCGCCGGACTGCCGCTACGACCTGGTGGTGTGCGACGAGGCGCACAAGATGTCGGCGTCGTTCTTCGGCGGCGAGATCAAGTACACGAAACGCTACCGCCTGGGCCAGCTTCTGTCCGTTCTCACGCGCCACTTCCTGCTGATGACCGCGACCCCGCACAACGGCAAGGAGGAAGACTTCCAGCTCTTCCTCGCGCTACTGGACGGCGACCGCTTCGAGGGCCGTTTCCGGGACGGCGCGCATCGGGCGGACGCCTCCGATCTCATGCGCCGCATGGTGAAGGAGGACCTGCGCAAGTTCGACGGCCGGCCGCTCTTCCCGGAGCGCATCGCCCACAGCGTGCCGTACCGGCTCTCGGAGGCGGAGGCCCGCCTGTACCGGGAGGTCACCGACTACGTGCGCGGCGAGTTCAACCGCGCCGAGGCGTTGCAGAACGACGGGCGGGCCGGTGCGGTCGGCTTCGCCCTCACCATCCTGCAACGCCGTCTCGCCTCCTCGCCGGAGGCGGTCTACCGGTCGCTGCGGCGGCGGCGCGAGCGCCTGGAGGGCCGGCGGCGGGAGCTGGCCCGGCTGGAGCGCGGGGCGCCGTGGAGCGGGCCGGGAACGCCGGGAACGCCAGGCGCGCGCGGCGGGGCCGGCGCGCTCGTTGCGGAGGCTGCACGCGGCCGCGGCGCCCGTGGTGGCGGCGGAAGCGGCGGAAGCGGCGGGAGCGGTGCAGACGGTGGTAGTGGCGGAGGCGGCGCAGACGGTGCGCCGGGCGAGGCCGCGCCGCCCGCGATTCCGGGGAGCGGGATCGCCGGGCGACCGCTCCGGCGGTCGCCACTCGCGGACGGCGGCCCGCTGCTCGACGCCGAGGACCTGGAGGACCTTGACGACGCTCCCGGCGACGAGGTGGAGGCCGCCGAGGCCGCGGTGCTGGATCAGGCGACGGCGGCGAGCACGATCGCCGAGCTCGAAGCCGAGATCGCATCGCTCGAACGCCTTGAAGCGCTCGCCGGGGAGGTCCGCCGGAGTCGTACCGACACCAAGTGGCGCGAGCTGTCGAACCTGCTGGCGGAGGTCTTCACCCCGGCCGGCCTGGGCGCGGACCTCCAGGTGGCCGAGGACCCCGCGCCCTACGGCAGCGGCCCCATCCCGCCGCCCGTCGCCTCGCCGGGGCAGAAGCTGGTGGTGTTCACCGAGCACCGGGACACCCTCGACTACCTGCAACGGCGGATCGGAACCCTTCTCGGCCGGCCCGGCGCCATCGCGGTCATCCACGGGGGCGTCGGCCGCGAAGAACGCCGCAGGGCGCAGGAAGCGTTCCTGCACGACCGCCGGGTGCAGGTGCTGATCGCAACGGACGCGGCCGGCGAGGGCATCAACCTGCAACGCGCCCACCTGATGGTGAACTACGACCTGCCCTGGAATCCGAACCGCCTGGAGCAGCGCTTCGGGCGCATCCACCGGATCGGACAGACGGAGGTCTGCCACCTGTGGAACCTGGTGGCGGCGGAGACCCGCGAGGGCGACGTGTACCGCCGGCTGCTGGACAAGCTGGAGCAGGCGCGGAGCACGCTCGGCGGCCAGGTCTTCGACGTGCTCGGCAAGCTCCAGTTCGAGGGGCGGCGGCTGCGCGACCTGCTGCTCGAGGCGGTCCGCTACGGCGACCGGCCCGAAGTGCGGGCGCGGCTCTCGCGGGCGGTCGAACGCACGGTGGACCGCCCGCGCCTCGAAGCGCTGATCGAGGAGCGGGCGCTCGCGCACGACGCCATGGACTCGCGGCGCGTGGCCCGCGTGCGCGAGGACATGGAGCGCGCCGAGGCCCGCCGGCTACAGCCGCACTACGTCGAATCGTTCTTCCTCGAAGCGTTCCGCCGCCTGGGCGGCACGGTGCGCCGGCGCGAGCCGCGCCGCTACGAGATCACCCACGTGCCCGCCCCGGTGCGGAGCCGCGGCCGGCAGGCGGGCGGAGGCGAGCCGGTGCTGAAGCGCTACGAGCGCATCGCCTTCGACAAGGCCCTGCTCGCGCCCGCGCCCGACCCGCCCCCCTCCCGTGCGCGAGGAGCCGGAGCCTTGGTGGAAACGCCGGAGGCGCCGCGCCCGGACGCTCCTTCCGCCGCGCGCCCTCCGGGAGTGTCGGCGGCGACCCGTCCGCACCAGTCTCATGCCACGGCGCCCCTGGGAACGGCGGGTCCCGCGGGGACGCGGGCGTCTCGCCCGCAAAAGTCCACGGCTACGAGCTCCGACGGCGCCCCCCTCGCAAGCCGGCAGCCTCCCGCCGCCTTCATCTGCCCCGGCCACCCGCTTCTCGACGCGGTCCTCGACCTCACCCTGGAGCGCGGGCGCGGCCTCCTGCAGCGCGGCGCGGTCCTCGTGGACGAGCGCGACCCCGGCGTCGGCGTGCGGGTGCTGTTCACCCTGGAACACGCCATCCGGGACGGCAGCCGCCTGCCGAACGGGGAAGGCCGCACGATCTCGCGCCGCCTGCTGTACGTGGAGATCGACGCCGACGGGCGCACGCGCCGCCTCCGGCACGCCCCGTACCTCGACTACCGCCCGCTCGCAGAAGACGAGCCGGCGGCGGGCGACGTACTCGCCCGGCCCGAGTGCGCCTGGATCGGCCGCGAGCTGGAGGCGGCGGCCCGGCGGGAGGCGATCGCCCACGTCGTGCCCGAGCACGTCGCCGAAGTCCGCGACCGGCGCTTGGCGTGGATCGACAAGACCCGCGCCGCCGTCAAGGATCGCCTGACCAAGGAGATCGCCCACTGGGACCATCGGGCGGATCGGCTCAAGCACCAGGAGCAGGCCGGCAAGGCGGGGGCGGGCGCACGCCTCAACTCCGGCGAGGCGCGCCGGCGCGCGGACGACCTGCAGGAGCGTCTGGCGCAGCGCATGGCCGAGCTCGACCGGGAGGCCCGGGTCTCGGCGCTGCCGCCGGCGGTCCTCGGCGGGGCCGCGATCGTACCCGTGGGGCTGATCGCGGCCATGGCCGGGCGCGGGGCGCCGCCGCACGCCGTTGCGGACACCCAGGCGTCCGCGGCGCGGGCGCGGGCGATCGTGATGGACGCCGAGCGCCGGCTCGGCTTCGAGCCGGTGGATCGGGAAACGGAGAAGCTCGGCTACGACGTCGAGAGCCGGGTTCCCGGCACGGGCAAGCTCCGTTTCATCGAGGTGAAGGGGCGCGCCGCGAACGCCGAGAGCATCACGGTGACGAAGAACGAGGTCCTGACCGCCCTCAACAAGCCGGAGGATTTCATCCTCGCCATCGTCGTGTTCCCGGAGGACGAGGGGGAACCGGGGGTGCGCTACGTCCGCGACCCGTTCGAGCGGGAGCCCGACTTCGGCGCGGTCAGCGTCAACTACAAGCTCGCCGACCTGCTGGCGCGAAGCGAGCCGCCGAGGTGACGCCCGTAACCAGCGCACGCTCGCAGCGCCGGCGGCGCTTGCCCGGCTGACCGTCTTGCGGCCCAGGGAGCGGGCAGCCCGAGCATGAAGGAAAACTACCCTCTTGGAACCGGCGCGCCCTGGGAACGCGGGCGTCCCGCCCGCACAGGGCGGTGAAGCACCCGTGAACAAGAATGCGGGCGGGACGCCCGCGTTCCCAGGACACCCATATCCCCACGGATGCGCCTGCAAGCGGTGTGCCTGGCGAGAATCCCCACCGCGCACATGCCTCCGGCCCGTGTGCCGACATTGCGTCGGCCACACCGCCCGGATACACGCTTCCGCGAGGGCAGGCTCTGGGCCGATACCGACTGACCGGCTGGTTCCGCTCCAAGTCCTCCCGGTCCGATCCGGCGGGCCAGAAGCTTGCCCTCACGGAAGCGCGTCGCCCGCACCGGTGCATTTTGCCCTTCCAGGAAGGCCCGATGCGGGGCCTTGCGGCCCGCTTCGGGATCGATCGCGCCCCGTCGCGCCGTCTCCAGCGCCTCCGGCGTGGCCCGGCGGCGCCAACCGCCGGCGTGAAAAACCTACAGTGCACATGGCTTTTGACGCCCGGACGTTGCACGCATCGCCCCGATCTCCGATAATCGACGCCCGTGGCCCCCTGAAGGGCAACTGATGGGCACAGGAACAGAACGAGGAACATGACGGCACTCACCGACACTGAGCCCGAGGAGCTTGAGGGTCTGGGAGACGGCCAGGCTGCCTCTTGGGGCGACTATCCCATCGACACCCTGCTGATACGGAACGAGACCCGCACGGTGCATGACGTTCTTCGCCGAATCGAGCGGGGGGCGTTCGTGATGGATCCGGACTTCCAGCGGGATTTCATCTGGGACCCGGACAAGCAGAGCAGGCTGATCGAGTCCGTGGTGATGCGAATCCCTCTGCCCGTCTTCTATCTCGCGGAGGACGACCGGGAACGTCTGGTGGTCGTGGACGGCTTGCAAAGGTTGACCACCTTCCAGCGTTTCGTGAACAACGAACTCCAGCTCCGACTCAAAGGCCGACCTGAACTGAACCGCAAGCGGTTCGAAGACCTGACGCCCAAGCTGCAGAATCGCGTCGAGGACTGCAACCTCATCCTGTACGTCATCGACGCGAAAGTCCCCGAGCGAGCCCGGCTGGACATCTTCGAGCGCGTGAACGGCGGGGTTCCCCTGTCCCGGCAACAGATGCGCAATTGCCTGCACATGGGCGATGCGACCCGGTTCCTGAAGGACGAGTCTCGGACGGGGGCTTTTCTGAGAGCGACGGGAAGCAGCCTGCGGACTTCGACGATGCGGGATCGCGAGTTCGTCAACCGGTTTTGTGCGTTTCAGATACTGGATCTGGAAAAATACCGGGACATGGATGACTTTCTTGCCGATGGTCTCAGAGCAATGAACAATCGATCGGAGTTCTTGCCTGCATTGTCTTCACAGTTCAGGACTTCACTTGACAACAATTTCCGTTTGTTCGGCGGACACGCATTCCGGAAACATGCGCTGGGTCAGGATAGACGCAGTGTGCTCAACGCCTCCCTCTGGGACGTCATGTCCACAGGCTTTTCGTACTATCCGACGGAAGTTGTCGAAGAAAATACCCGTGTTTTACGCGAGGCGTTTTATTGTCTCATGGGAAACGAGGAGTTCGTGGATGCGATTACCCGGGGACCCAACAGCGCAAATCAGGTGAGACGCCGTTTCGCCATGGCCAAAGAAATGTTCGAGGGCGTATTCGGTGCTTGACCGGTTCGATTTGCGCTTTTTCAAGTGTTTCGAGAGGCTGCGGCTTCCCCTGGCGCCGCTGACGCTTCTCACCGGCCTCAACGCTTCCGGCAAGTCTTCGGTGCTTCAGGCGCTCGTGTTGCTGCACCAGACCATGCGCGAGCACGAGTGGACGACGAGGCTCGCCCTCAACGGCTCGGGCGTACGGCTGGGCACGATGCCGGACGTCGTTGATGAAGTCTTCGGGCGGCGCAGCTTCGAGATCGGATTGACGGACGACGAGAACGCCTGTGGCTGGACGTTCGAGGGCGACCGACGCGACATGTCCTTGGCCGTCCAGCGGGTCTCCGTCAACGGACGGACGGTCGAAGGCCCTCAATCCTTGCGATATCTGTTGCCCCCCGACGAGGTGTCGGCGGCGCCCGTCGCCTCTCTGGCCCGACGGCTGCGGGACTTGACGTACATTACTGCCGAGAGGGTGGGGCCACAAGAGGCTTACGCGCTCGAGGACCCCCATGTCGTCAACGTCGTGGGACCGCGGGGCGAGCACGCGGTGAGCGTGCTGCATTGGGGCCGGGACGAACCCGTATCGGCTGATCTCGCACTGCCGGGCGCACCTGCCAGCCGCTTTCGGCAGGTCGAGCAGCGGATGCGCGCGCTCTTTCCGGGCTGCACCCTGGACCTGCAACAAACGCCCCGGGCGAACGCCGTGACCTTGGGCCTGCGGACTTCGGACGACACGGGCTTCCATCTTCCGGCCCACACCGGGTTTGGTCTCACGCAATGCCTGCCCATCGTAATCGCCGGCCTGTCCGCATCCGAGGGAGGCATCCTTCTGATCGAGAATCCGGAGATTCATCTCCATCCCGCCGGCCAAGCCCTGATGGGGCAGTTCATGGCCGACGTTGCACGCGCCGGGATGCAGGTTCTCGTGGAGACGCACAGCGATCACGTGCTGAACGGGATTCGTCGCGCGGTCAAGGCGGGCCGTCTTGCCGCGGAGCAGGTCGTCATCCACTTCTTCCGGCCGAGGTCGGACGACCAGCCCCAGGTGGTGAGCCCGGCGATGGACGACTCCGGCAACATCGATTCCTGGCCCGAGGGGTTCTTCGACCAGTTCGACAGGGATGCGAACTATTTCGCCGGATGGGGAGAGGACGAGACCTGAAGTGGACCTCCTGTTCAACGATCTCTCGATCCACGGACAGTTTCCGGATGTAGCGGCTTTCCGAGGCGCCATCGGCCGGGTGATGGCGATACGGGAGATCGCGCGCCGCCGGTATGGACGGGAATTGCAATGCCATCGCAACGTCGCCCATGCTCGGGTGACGCGGGACTCGTCGATGCCGCAGGCCATTCAGAGCCTGAGCAAGGCCAAGCGCAGCGCATTGATGCAGTGGCTGGCGCGGAGCGGTCCCTTCTGGGAAGACGTTGACTTTCGTCGGCACAGCAGCGACGACTGGCTGGAATGCAAGGGCGAAGTGGTCACCGACACCGCGGCAGGCGAGGCGGCTTATCGGCTTTTCCACGGTATCGAGTGCGGCCTCGTGAGCATGGATCCTTCGTCGTGGGTCTTCTCGCCGTTGCCGGTCCAATGGCGCGAGGGCCAATCGGCAAGAAGCATGGACGTTCCCAACTACTGGGATGTCGAAGGCCTGACGGCCGTTCTTGATGCAGCCTCCGTATCGCTTGAATCATGGACCGACCTGGAGACGGCGGCGCGAAGACGCTGCCCCGAACTGACGTTCTCGCAGGACTGCTTCGAGCCATTGCGCGGACACCCGTTCGGCGTCGGCGCTGCGCAGGCCCTGCTGTCACGGCTGACCGTCCTGCACGACCTCAAGAATTCCTCCGATGAGCGCGGCCAACGCACGCCCGAAGGCCACGAGACGCATCGGAAGCACTTCACCGGAAAGAAAGCCTGGTTTTCCGATTCGTCCGATACGGAGAAAGCGGATTTCCGGCAGGATCTCACGTTTCCTCACCCGGTGAACGCCGGCGAAACCCTGTTTTGCACATGGCACGGGAAGGTGAAGACTCCCCAGCTACGGATTCATTTCTCGTGGCCGGTACACTCGGCTACGCCGCTGTACGTCGTGTACGTCGGGCCGAAGATCACCAAGCGGTAGGATGGCGCCATGGCCACCACCGACCACGGCCGTGTCGACAGGGCGATGGAGCTTCTCCGCCGCAGCGAGAAGCCGCTCCCGCCATGCGAGGCGGGCGGCCCAGTCGCGGGGGATGCCGCTCAGGCCGTAGAGCGCGCCTGCGAGCTGTCCGGTGACGGCCGCTGTCGTATCGGCGTCGTCGGCGAGATTGGCCGCGAGCAGCACGGCGTCGCGGAAGTTGCGCGTCCGCGCGACCGACCAGATCGCGGCTTCGAGGGTGTGGACCACGTAGCCGCTCGATTTGACGGCGGCCCGGGGCTTTCCGCGCCAGCCGCCGGCGAGGATGTCGGCGATCCGGGGAGCGCCCTCGAAACGACCCTCCGGCTGGAGAACCCGGTCGCGCGACTGGCCGGCGATGATGTCCGCAAGCATCTCCGCGAAGGCGCGGCAGGCGTCCACTGCTTCCGCGGCGGCGTGGGTCGTGCGGGACTGTTCCGCGGCCGTCCGGTCCAGCGCCGGGCGGTCGTTCCAGAAGCGGAGGGCGACCGGGGCGAGGCGCATCAGCGAGCCGTTGCCGGCCGACCCCGGGTCGGTGACGCCGGCGAACGGGTTGCCGTCCCGCCGATAGCGATCGAGCGCTGCGCTGACGGTGTTTCCGATGTCGAAGCAGCGCCCCGTGCAGGAATAGTCGTTTCCCTCCCGCCAGTCGACGAAGCGGGCCATCAGGTCTGCGGCATCGAAGGATCCGGACGATGCGAGGGCGAGGTTCTCCGCCAGGGCGAGGGCCATGGACGTATCGTCGGTCCACTGCCCGGGCTGCAACCCGAAGGGGCCGCCGCCCGCCATGTCCGTGAGTGGAGGACGCGCATCGCGGCGCTCGAACTCGAGCGTCGTGCCCACCGCATCGCCGACGGCGAGGCCGATAAATACGCCGAGCGCACGATGCCGGATGACCGCGTGGTCGGCGGGACCGCCTCCCGCAAGACGGCCTCCCGGAAGCGCCGGCAGGAGATGATCGGGGAGAGCCAGCCCGGCCTGCCGGCGGGCGGGCGGGCGGGCGAGATGATCCGCCTTCGGTACTCTGAGGACCCTCCCGGGTGCACGGACGTCTTGCCCGCACTACCATGCAGGGGGTGAGGGGGCGGAACGCGGACGCATCCGGGTCTTCTCGCCGGCTTTCGGTCTCGGACCTTTGGTCCGCTGCGGGCAGGACGCCCGCGTTCCCAGGGTACCGCGTTCCTGCACCCCGCCGTTTCGAGAGGTAGATGCATGGCCGCCACCAACCACGATCGGGTCGGCAGGGCGATGGAGCTGCTCCGCACCGGCCTCGCGCCCTTCGTCGCCCGCGAGGTCACCGCGCGGGTCAAGGCGCAGGCCGTCCGCATGGACGCGATCCGGCGCTTCGCCGAGGACCCGGCGCTGGCGGACCGGCCGATGATCGACTGGGACGCCTCCGGCCTGCTCCGGCTGATGTGGGAGACCTGGAACGACGTCTTCCGGCACACCCTCGGCCACACCGAGCGGAGCCTCGTGTCGGAGCTTCGCGGCTGGCGCAACAAGTGGGCGCACCAGGAGCGCTTCTCCAGCGACGACGCGGATCGGGCGCTCGACTCGGCGGAGCGGCTGCTCACCGCGGTCTCCGCGACGCAGGCCGGCGAGGTCGCGAAGATCAAGATGGAGCTTCGCCGCCTCGTGTTCGACGAACAGGTGCGGGGCGAACGGCGCCGGGCGGCCGGCGCGCTCGTCGAGACCGCGGCAACGGCCGGAGCAGGAGCCGGAACCGGCGCCGGGGGCGCTGCCGCCCTCGAACCCTGGCGCAAGGTGGCGACGCCGCACCAGGACGTCGCGAGCGGGCGCTACCGGCAGGCGGAGTTCGCGGCGGACCTCTGGCAGGTGCATCTCGGCGAGGGGGCGGACGAGTACCGCGACCCCCACGAGTTCTTCCGGCGCACCTTCCTGACCGAGAGCCTGAAGGGGTTGCTGACCACCGCGGTGCGGCGCCTCGCCGGCCGCGGCGGCGACCCGGTGGTACAGCTCCAGACCAACTTCGGCGGCGGCAAGACCCACTCCATGCTGGCCCTCTACCACCTGTTCTCGGGGGTCGCGCCGCGCGAGCTGCCGGGCGCCGACGAAGTGCTGGCCGCCGCCGGCGCGGACACGGTCGTGTCGCCGGTGCGCCGCGTGGTGCTGGTCGGCAACAAGATATCCCCCGGCAACCCGGCCACGAAGCCGGACGGCACGGTGGTGCGCACCCTGTGGGGCGAGCTCGCGCACCAGCTCGGCGGCCCCGAGGCGTTCGCGCGGGTGCGGGCCGACGACGAGCGCGCCACCAACCCCGGCGATGCGCTCCGCACCCTGCTCGAACGCTATGGGCCGTGCCTCGTGCTGATCGACGAGTGGGTGTCCTACGCGCGCCAGCTTCACGACGGCAGCGACCTCCCCGCGGGCAGCTTCGAGACCCAGTTCACCTTCGCCCAGGCCCTCACCGAGGCGGTGAAGGTGACGGAGAACTGCCTGCTGGTGGTCTCGCTGCCGGCCTCCGACACCACGTCCGCCGCGCCCGGGGCCGGGGCCCTCGCCGGCGCGCCGCACCCCGCCGCCGAGGCGGACGACGCCGAAGTGGGCGGCCTGCGCGGGCGCGAAGCCCTCGACCGCCTGCGCAACGTGGTGGCGCGGGTCGAATCGCCCTGGCGCGCCGCGAGCGCCGAGGAGGGCTTCGAGATCGTGCGGCGGCGGCTGTTCGAGCCCCTGACGGGGCCGGAGGCGTTCAAGCAGCGCGACGTGACCGCGCGCGCGTTCGCCGACGCCTACCGAGCGCAGCGCATGGAGTTTCCCTCCGAATGCCGCGCCCCGGACTACGAGCGGCGCATCCGGGCCGCGTTCCCGATCCACCCCGAGATATTCGACCGCCTCTACACCGACTGGTCCGCGCTCGCCCGGTTCCAGCGCACCCGCGGCGTGCTGCGCCTGATGGCGGCCGTCATCCACAGCCTGTGGGAGAGCGGCGACCGCAACCCGCTCATCCTGCCGTCCACCATCCCCATCGAGGACCCGCGCGTACAGAACGAGCTGACGCGCTACCTCCCGGAGAACTGGACCCCGGTGATCGAGAAGGACGTGGACGGCCCGCACTCCCTGCCGCTCCGGATCGACGCCGAAGCCCCGAACCTCGGCAAGCTCTCCGCGGCGCGGCGGGCGGCGCGCACCGTCTACCTGGGCTCCGCCCCGACCACCGCGGCGGCCCACCGCGGCATCGACGACGGGCGGGTGAAGCTCGGCTGCGTGATGCCGGGGGAGACCCCGGCCCTCTTCGGCGACGCGCTCCGCCGGCTGGCCGCGGCGGCCACCTACCTCTACCAGGACGGCGCGCGGGTGTGGTACGCCACGCAGCCCACGGTGACCAAGCTCGCCGAGGACCGCGCCGAGGAGCTGCGGCGCAACCCGGACGCGGCGGCGAAGGAGCTGGAGGATCGGTTGAAGGCGGACCTCCGCGACCGCGGGGGCTTCGACCGCATCCACCCCCTGCCCCACTCCGGCGCGGACGTGCCCGACGACCTGGACACGAGGCTGGTGGTGCTGTCCCCCGACTACCTCTGCTCCCGGGAGCCGGGCAACGACGCCGAGACGGCGGCTACGGCGATCCTCGAGTTGCGCGGCAGCGCGCCCCGACTCTACCGCAACACCCTGGTCTTCCTGGCCGCGGACCGGGTGCGCTACCAGGATCTGGACGAGGCGCTGCGCCAGTACCTGGCGTGGGCGTCGATCCTGAACGACAAGGAGGAGCTGAACCTCGACCCGCACCAGACGCGGCAGGCGGAGACCCGGCTGCAGGCGGCCGACGACACGGTGACCGCCCGCCTCCCGGAGGCGTACCAGTGGCTGCTGGCGCCGGATCAGGCGACCCCGCGGTCGGCGCTCGCCTGGCAGTCCATCCGTCTGGCGGGCGCCGGGGCGGGAGGGGGAGGGGGCGCGGGCGCAGGGAGAAGGGCGTCGTCCCGGAGAGCCGGGTCGGGGGCGGGGTCCGGGTCGGGGGCGGGGGCGGCGGGGCTCGCGGAGCGGGCCGGCCGGAGGCTGCTTCACGACGAGCTGCTGGTCACCTTCCTCGGCGGCGCGATCCTCCGTACCCACCTGGACGGCGTGCCGCTCTGGCGCGGCGAACACGTCGCGGTCCGGCAGCTCGTGGAGGACTTCGCCCGGTACCCGTACCTGCCGCGCCTCGCCGGCCCCGAGGTGCTCGCGCGGGCGGTCTCGGACGGCTTGGCGCTGCTGACCTGGGAGGGGGAGACCTTCGCGCTCGCCGAAGGCCATGACGAGGCGGCGGGGCGGTATCGCGGCCTGCAGCCGGGAGGGCGGACGGTCGACCTGCCCCCGGAGAGCACGGCCCTGCTCGTCAAGCCGGACGCCGCCCGCCGGCAGTGGGAGGCGGAAGCGCCCGTTACCGCGCCGCCCGCCTCGCCGGAGCTTGGCGCGGGGCTGGACGGACCGCCGGGTTCGGATGCTGGCGAGGGGGTGGGTACGGGCGCAAAGGGCGCGGGCGCGGGTCCCGGTTCGGTCACGGGCGAGGGCGAGCACGCGGACGCGGGCGGGGCGGGCCCGGGAGTGGCGCCGGCCCCACCCGCGAAGAAGGCGCGCCGCTTCCACGGCGCGGTGACCCTGGACGCGACCCGGGTCGGGCGCGACGCGGGCCGGATCGCCGAAGAGGTCGTCGCGCACCTCTCCGGCCTGGTCGGCGCCGAAGTGACGGTGACCCTGGAGATCGAAGCCGAGATCCCCGGCGGCGCCCCGGACAACGTGGTGCGCACGGTGACCGAGAACAGCCGCACCCTGAAGTTCGGGAGCCACGGCTTCGAGGAGTCGTGACGGCGCCGCCGCGCCGCGGCCGGTTGCCGGGTCGAGACGGCGCGGCAGGCCCATCGCCGCCCGCACCGGGACCGAAGTCGCCCCGCGCCGCGAACCCCCCAATTCGGACCGCGGGCCAAGGCAGTCGCATTTGAGATTTTTCACTGGTCGAATGGCCGCGCTGGGAGCTTTCCGGGATCGAGCTTTCTGACGGAACTACCCGCGCAATGACCGCTGCGGAGCGGGACGGGAAAGCGCCCCTCCCCGAAGATGCCCCGTTCGCGGCGCCTGAAATTGCGATGATCGGCCCCATCCTTCAACGCCTTCAGTGGGCGAACCACAAGATACGCAGACAGGTCCAAAATTGGGGCGTGAATGTGGTTCCCATTGGATTCCATTCCGACACCCCTTCGCTTGATGAAGTTGATGCTTCCTCCGAGTATGATGAATCGAAGCCACCCCCATACCTGAACGATCATCTTTTCGACAAGGATATGCAGAGGACAGGCCCGGGTCGAACGCTTCGATGGAGGGCTGGAGGTCATCGACGAGGCAGGATGCCGGGGGGTGGAGCTGCGCCCGCCGCTCAAGAGCGAATTCGCCGCGCTGTCGGACGACATGACGGGCTTCTGGCGCACGCAGGCGATATGCGCTGGCGGGCGATGCCCCGTGCGCTCGCGACGGTCGATGCACCCTTGATCGGGCCGCGAAGTCGACCTTGGCTCCTTCACCGAACCCCGGGTGCGGTTCACAAGCCTCTCGATGCACGGTACGGTAGGAGAACGGAGCCTCCCGTGCGGGGTTCCGGCCTACGAAACGCGCGCCGATTTCCTACGGATTTCGAGCCTGCCGCCGGCCGCGCCGCGACCGGTTCGGCGCTATGGTGCGCCGATGCACGACGCGGCGTACAAGGGCCTGTTCTCCCACCGCCCGATGGTCGAAGACCTGCTGCGGGGGTTCGTGGCCCGGGGATGGAGCGACGAGCTCGACTTCGAGACCCTGGAGAAGCTCCCCGCGGACTACGTGAGCGACGATTTTCGCCAGCGCCACGGCGACTCGGTGTGGCGGCTTTGCCTCCAGGGCCAGGGAGAGGCGTGGCTGTACCTGCTGGTGATGCTCGAATTCCAGTCCACGGTCGACCCGTTCATGGCCGTGCGAGTGCTGGTCTACACCGGGCTGCTGTACCAGGACCTCATCCGCCGGGGGGCGTTCGACGAGGCGGGTCGGCTGCCGCCGGTGCTGCCGGTGGTGCTGTACAACGGGCCGGAGCGCTGGACCGCGCCGGTCGAGGCGGGGGACCTCATCGCGCCGGCGGGGGAGGCGCTGGCGCCCTTCCAGCCCTCGCAGCGGTACTTTCTGCTTGACGAGGGGCGATGGGGGAAGGACGATCTGCCGGGCCGGAACCTGGTGTCGGCGCTGGTGGGGTTGGAGACCAGCGGGACGGCGGAGGCGCTATGGAAGGTAGCGGAGGCGCTGTCCGAATGGCTGCGGGATTCGGGCGATGACGAGCTGCGGCGTGCGTTCGCGGAGTGGCTTCGGCAGATGCTGCCGAGGCGATTCGGGGAGGGTGCGCCGCCGGTGGCGCAGGCGCTGGAAGAGGGGCGAGCGATGCTGGCGGAGCGAGCGAAGCAGTGGACCGAAGAGTGGCTTCGACAGGGACGTGAGCAGGGGCTTGAACAGGGCATCGAACGGGGCCTTGAGCGAGGACTTGAGCAGGGCCGGGAACAGGGCCTCGAACTAGGTCTGGAGCGCGGTCGCGCCGAGGAACGGGCGTTGCTGTGCCGGTTGGCGTCCCGGAGGTTCGGGGCCGAAACGGGCGAGCGGCTGTCGGGGTTGCTCGGGCGCCTCACGGACCCGGAACGGCTCGCCGAGGTCGGCGACCAGGTCATCGAGTGCGGCACGGGGGCGGAGCTGCTCGACCGCGCGGGGCGCCTGGCCCGCCTCTCCTGATCGGAACCCGCGGCGCCGTTCACCGGCTATGCGTCCGAAGATCCCGGCGCCTCCGCCGAAATCCCCCTCGCCAACGCCATCCGCCCGCGGGTCGGGGCGTGGTCCGAAACCCGCAGGTCCGGCGCGTCCGCGGTCGCCCGGCGGCGGCTCCAATACTGGAATGACCCGGAGGAGCTCGGCGCCCGCCGTTTCTTCTTCTGGCGGATCGAAGCGATCGAAACGCTGATCCGGCTCGTCGAGGCGCCCGCCGATGAGAGGACCGGGGAGTTCGGAGAGGCGAGGCGCGGGGCCGGATGGATTCCCGCTTCCGCGGAGCCTGCCCCCGCGAAAGCAGGGGAATGACGGCTTGTGGACGCTGCCGCCCCTCACGAGCGGTAGCGCTTCGGGACCTGCGGGTTGTTCGCGGGGTTGGTGTCGTGCCGTGACATCGCGGCCACCAGCGGCCCGCCCACCAGAGGGCGGAGGTCCGCCTCCAGCGCGTCGGCCGCCTCCTCGGGGTAGATCTCCTCACCGTCCACGTGGACCGTGAACGACCTCACGTACTTCGCCTTCTTGACCGGGTCGTCGATGGTGGCCCGGGTCCAGGCATGGAGGGGAAACGCGCCCGCGCCCCGCCGCTCCGCCTCCGCGACGTAGGCCGCGAACGCATCGTACTGGCAGACGAGCGCGGCCCCGCGCCGGCGGAGGATCTCCGCGAGCGGGGCGATCGCCCGCGCGGACGGGTCGCGGCGCACCGTCTCCGCCGCGTCGTCGGCGAGGCGGATGCGAATCTGATGCCGCCAGCGCCCGCTCACGATCCGCCTCCGGGCGCCCGATGCAGCCCGACGCCACGGCAGAAACAGAAATCGAACGGGAACCGGGAACGGGAATGGGATCGGAGTCGGCGCGGCCCGCGCCTCCAACCGCACCCGCCCCCGGCCCGCGGCCGTCCGCCCATCGCGTCAGTGCTCCTTGACGTAGGGCGTGCCGAGCGCGCTCGGCGCCTCCGCGCGTCCGAAGAACCCCGCGAGCAGCACCACCGTCATGAGGTAGGGAAGGATCAGCATGAGGTCGGTCGGCGCCTCCCCGATGATCGGAAGCTCCACCCCGATGAGGCGCGACGACGCCGCCTCCAGGAAGCCGAACAGCAGGCAGGCGAAGAGGGCCGCCCACGGCCGCCACTTCCCGAAGATCATGGCCGCGAGCGCGATGTAGCCCTTGCCGGCGCTCATCTCCCGGATGAACCCGGCGCCGTGGGCGGTCGAGAGGTAGGCCCCCGCGATCCCGCACAGGATCCCGGCCACGATGATCGCGCGGTAGCGAAGCCACGGTACCGACACCCCGGCGCTGTCCACCGCCTCCGGCGATTCGCCGACGGCCCGGAGCCGGAGCCCGAACCGGGTCCGGGCGAGCGCGAGGGCGGCGAGGGGGACGGCGAGGAAGGCGAGGTAGACGAGCAGCTTGTGCCCGCTCACGAGCTCGTCGTAGACGGGGCCGACGAGCGGAACCTGCGCGAGCGCGTCCGCGAACGGGAGGTCGATCGGCTGGAAGCGCTCGTCCGGGCCGAGGGTCGGGGTCTGCCCGCCCCGCTGGAAGAGCGCGATCCCGAGGGTGACGGTGAGCCCCGAGGCGAGGATGTTCACCGCGAGCCCGCTGATGATCTGGTTGCCGCGGTGGGTGATGCAGGCGAACCCGTGCACGAGGCTCATCGCGACCGAGGCCCCGACCGCCGCGAGCAGCCCCAGGTAGACCGAGCCGGTCACGCTCGCCACCGCCCCTGCCGCGAACGCGCTGCCGAGGAGCTTGCCCTCGAGCGAGATGTCGATGATGCCGGAGCGCTCGGAGAAGAGCCCGGCGAGGGCGCAGAAGATGAGCGGCGTCGCGAGCCGCAGGGTGGCGTCGAGGGTGAGGAGGAGCTGGAATGCGAGCTCGCCCATGCTCATGCCGGGGCCTCCTCTCGGGGACGATGGCGGTCCGCGAGCGCCGTCGGCGGCGATCGGGACCCAGGCCGTCCGGGCCGCCCGCGGACGCTCATGCAGGCGTCTCCTCCCCGGCCCGGGATCGGTGTGCGGGCGCCGCCCGCGGCAATCGGAACCGGAGCCGTCCGGGGGATGTTCATGCGGCGGCCTCCTCCCGGGGCCGTCCGCGCTGCGCGAGCGAGGCGATCAGCCGGGCGAGCGGCGGGTTCAGCATGTAGGCGAGC
The DNA here is from genome assembly GCA_965243335.1 of Gammaproteobacteria bacterium. Taxonomy (GTDB): domain Bacteria; phylum Pseudomonadota; class Gammaproteobacteria; order HK1; family HK1; genus JAJDXW01. The sequence goes on along the minus strand of OZ251545.1, from coordinate 4,479,672 downwards.
GCGCCGGAGAACAGGATGATGAGCCCCTGGATGACGAGCAGCATGTCGCGGGTGATGGTCTGGAACTCGAGGTCCAGCTCGCTCCCCCCCTGGTACAGGGCGCCGAAGAGCAGGCTCGCGAGCACGATCCCGATCGGGTGGTTGCGCCCCATGAGGGAGACCGCGATCCCCGTGAACCCGTATCCGGCGGTGAAGTTGAGCAGCAGCCGGTGCTGCACGCCGAGCACCTCGTTCACCGCCATGAGGCCGGCGAGCCCGCCCGAGATCGCCATCGCGGCGATGATGGTGCGCGGGATGCGGACGCCCGCGTAGGCGGCCGCCTGCGGGCTGTGGCCGAGGGTGCGCACCGTGTAGCCGAAGCGGGTGCGCCAGATGAGGAGCCAGACGAAGACGCACGCCGCGATGGCGAGCACGAAGGAGAGGTTGAGCGGCGAGCGGGCGACCTCGATCCCGACCGCGCCGAGGACCTCCTGCACGTCCGGGACCTGCGCGCTCTCGGAGAACCGCCGGGACGTGGGCGAGCTCTGTCCGGGCTTGATGAGCGGCCCCGCGATCAGGGACACCATCACCCCCGCGGCGATGAAGTTGAACATGATGGTCGTGATGACGACGTGGCTGCCGCGGTAGGCCTGGAGCCAGGCGGGCACGAACGCCCATCCGGCTCCGAACGCGGCCGCGGCGGCGACCGCGAGCGGGATGAGGACGACCCCCGGCAGGGCCGCGTCCAGGGCGAGGCACACGAGCCCCGCCCCGAGCCCGCCGACGTAGGCCTGCCCTTCGCCCCCGATGTTGAACAGCAGGGCGTGGAACGCGACCGACACCGCGAGGCCGGTGAAGATGAAGTTGGTGGTGTAGTAGAGGGTGTAGCCGAGGCTCCCCTCATAGAAGAAGGCGCCCCGGACCATGACGCCGATCGCGCGCAGCGGGTCCTCCCCGACCGCGAGCACCACCAGGCCGGAGACGACGAGGGCGATGGCGAGGTTGATGATCGGCAGCAGGCCGACGTCCGCCCAGCGCGGCAGCGGGGGGGCGCTGCTCATGCGGCGGCGGCCCGCTCGCCGGCCCCGCCCGGCCCGCCATCGCCGTTGCCGCCCGGCTCGCCATCGCGGTCGCCGTTGCCGCCCGGCCCGCCGACCCCGGCCATCATCAGGCCGATGCGGTCGGCGTCGGCCTCGCCGCGGGCCGCCTCGCCCACGATGCGGCCCGCGTTCATCACCAGGATGCGGTCGGAGAGGGACATGATCTCGTCGAGCTCCACCGAGACCAGCAGGATGGCGCAGCCCGCGTCGCGGATCCCGATGAGCTGGGAGTGGATGAACTCGATCGCGCCGATGTCCACGCCCCGCGTCGGCTGGCCGACCAGCAACGCCTTCGGAGCGGCGGAGAGCTCCCGCGCCACCACCATCTTCTGCTGGTTGCCGCCGGAGAAGCCGCCGCAGCGAAGGCCCGGGTCCGGGGGCCGCACGTCGTAGCGCTCCATGAGGCGGCCGCAGCGTTCGCGGATCGCGGCGAGGGCGAGGAAGAGGCCGGCGCCGGCTTCGGCGCCGCCGTGGTACCCGAGGATGGACGACTCGGACGCGGTGAACGGAAGCACCAGCCCGCGCCGCTGCCGGTCTTCGGGAATGTGGGCGAGGCCCATGCCGCGCAGGAGCGACGGATTGGCCGGGCTCGCGGAGGTGAACGTGCGCCCGGCGAAGTCGATGCGCCCGGACTGGGGCGGGGTGATCCCCGAGAGCACGTCGAGCAGCTCCGACTGCCCGTTGCCGGCGACCCCGGCCAACCCGAGGATCTCCCCGGCCCGGAGCTCGAAGCGGACGTCGGTGAGGCGGGGGGCGCCCCGCTCGTCGGCGTGGTTCAGCGACTCGACGGCGAGGACCGGGTCCCCGGGCGCGCTCGGCTCGCCGCCCACCGCGAAGAGCACGTCGCGGCCGACCATCAGCCGGGCAAGCTCCTCCTGGCTCGTCTCCCGCGTGCGGCGGCGGGCGGCCATCTCCCCGCGCCGCATCACGTAGACGGTGTCCGTGGCGGCCATGATCTCCCGCAGCTTGTGGGTGATGAGGAGGATGGTGACCCCGTCCCGCTTCAGGGTGTCGAGGATCTCGAACAGGCGGTCGGCCTCCTGCGGGGTCAGCACCCCGGTCGGCTCGTCCAGGATCAGGATGCGCGCGCCGCGCAGCAGGGTCTTCAGGATCTCGACCCGCTGCTGCAGCCCCACCGGCAGCTCGCCGACCAGCGCGTCGGGGTCGACCTCGAGCCCGTAGGCGGCGCTCAGCTCCGCCATCCGCGCGCGCGTCGCCCGCTCGCCCTCGGCGAGGAGCGGGCCTCCTTCGCGCCCGAGCATCGCGTTCTCGAGCACGCTCATGGTCGGGACCAGCATGAAGTGCTGGTGCACCATGCCGATCCCGTGCTCGATGGCGTCCGCCGACCCGGCCATCCGGATCGGCCGCCCGTCGATCCGGATCTCGCCGCGGTCCGCGCTGTAGAAGCCGTAGAGGATGGAGACGAGGGTGGACTTCCCGGCCCCGTTCTCGCCGATGATGCCGGTGATGGACCCGCGCTCGACCGCGAGGTCGATGTCCCGGTTGGCCTGGACGGCCCCGAAACGCTTGCTGATCCGGCGAAGCTCGACGGCCGGCGGGGGGGAGGCCCCGCCGCCGCCGGCGTCCGCCGGAGCCGCCGCCCCGGCAGGCGCGCCGCCGGCCTCGAGGTCCGCGCGTTCCTCCGTCATGGCCGCGAACGGGGCCTGTCGGGGCGGGGGGTCCGCTCTCGGAGCGGGAACGGGAGCGGGCGGAGCGCCCCGGCGCGAACCGGGCGGCCCGTCAGAACGGGCAGCTCTGGTCGTCCTCGTAGTTGTGCACCTTGATCTCGCCGGCGATGATCGCCGCCTTCGCCGCCGCCACCGCCTCTTCGATCCCGCCGGCCACGAGGTCCCGGTTGTGCTCGTCCACCGCCCAGTCCACGCCGCCTTCGGCGAGGCCGAGCTGGGCCACACCGGCCGAGAACGCGCCCTTGTGGGCGTCCATGAAGTACTGGTAGGCGGCGACGTCGACCCGCTTCACCATCGACGTGAGCACCTTGCCCGGCGCGAGGTAGTTCTGGTTCGCGTCCACCCCGATGGCGAGCCGGCCCGCGTCGGCCGTCGTCTGGATGACCCCGATGCCGGTGCCTCCCGCCGCGTGGTAGACCACGTCCGCCCCCCGGTCGATCTGGCTCTGGGCGAGCTCGCCGCCCTTCACCGGGTCGTTCCAGGCGGAGGGGGTGGTCCCGGTCATGTTCTGGAGGACCTGGACGTCGCCGCTCACCGACTTCGCCCCCTGGACGTAGCCGCAGGCGAACTTGCGGATGAGGGGGACGTCCATCCCGCCGACGAAGCCCACGGTCCCGGTCTCCGACTTCATGGCCGCCGCCACCCCCACCAGGTAGCTCCCTTCGTGCTCCTTGAACGAGTACTGGCGCAGGTTCGGCTGGTTCAGCCAGAACACGTCGATGATCCCGAACCGGACGTCCGGGTTGGCCTCCGCGACCGCGGAGATCGCGTCGGCCTGGCCGAACCCGACCCCGAGCAGGACCGTGGCGCCGCGCTGGATGAGGCGCTCCATCCCGCGCTGGCGCTGGGCCTCGTTGGCCACCTCGAACTCGGTCACCTCGATCCCGGTCTCCTCGGTGAACCGCTTCACCCCGTTGTAGACCCCTTCGTTGAAGGACTTGTCGAACTTGCCCCCCATGTCGTAGACCACCGCGGGCTTGAAGTCCGCGGCGTGGGCGGTGGTGGCCGCGGCGGCGAGGGAGACCGCGGCGGCGGCCAGCAGTCGGAATGCGCTCTTCATGGGGCAGCTCCTGGATGTGGGAGGGGCGTCCGGGGCCGGGCGAGGCGCCCGGCGTCACGTCGGCGAAGGCTATCCCCTCGCCCCGAACTTTCGCAAGCGTTCCGGCGGGCCTCCCTGTCCAACCCGGGGCCGGGCGCAGGCAGGCCGCGGGATCAGGCGCGGCGGGCGGCGCGGGCGGCCTCCGTCGCGGCCCGGTCGAGGGCGCCGCCGCCCGCCAGCACGACCCCGTAGTCGCGTTCGGCCGTCTCGGCCGAGATGTAGCCGTCGAGCACGTCGTCGAGGACCTGGGCCGGGTCGCGCTCCAGCGGGTCGCCGTAGCCGCCGCCCGCCGGACCCTCGCAGACGAAGCAGTCCCCCGCCGCGACCACGGTGTGGGGCACCTTCGACGGAAGGCCCGCGCTCGACCCGTCCGCGCGCTCCAGCACGAGGGAGGCGGGCCGTCCGTCCCCGCCGCCCCGGAAGCCCCACGGACGGTAGCCGTGGCCCTCGCCCTCCACCGAGCCGCCGCCGTCGTCCAGGTACTCGAACTCGCGGACCGACCCGAGGCCGCCCCGCCAGCGGCCCGCTCCGCACACGTCCTCGCGCAGCTCGTAGCGGCGCACGCGCAGCGGCAGGTGCGACTCGATGTCCTCGATGGGGTTGTTGCGGGTGTTGGCGTACAGGGTGTCGACCGCGTCCATGCCGTCCATCCCGTGGCGCCCCCCGTACGAGCCCTCGAAGATCTCCATGTGCACCCAGTGGGTCCCGCCGCGGAGCCCCGAGAACGCGATGACGTTGAGGTTGCCGATGCCGGCCGACACCTGCTCGGGCACGGCCTGTGCGAGCGCCTTCATCACCGTGTCGGCGAGCTGGTTGCCGGGGCAGAAGCGGGCGATGGTGGGGGCGGGGAACACGGGGTTCGCGAGGCAGCCGCGCGGCGCGACGATCCGGATCGGGCGGACGAGCCCCGAGTTGACCGGGATATGCCCGTGCGCCGCGGTGTCGAGGAGCACCGAGCGCACGGTGAGCCACACCGCGATGTCCACCGTCCCGACGAGGGGCATGTTGATGGGCCGGTCGGACACCTGGTCGGCGGTGCCGGTGAGGTCCACCGTCATCCCGTCGCCCGCCACGGTGACGGCGGCAACGAGGGGGAGGTTCTTCTTCGCCGGGTCGTCGCTGTCGAGGTAGCCGTCGATGAACGTCGTCGCCCGCCAGGTCCCGTCCGGGAGGGCGGCGATGGCGGCCCGCATGAGCCGCTCGGCGTGGTCCTTGGCCGCTTCCCCGGCCGCCTCCACCGTATCGAGCCCGTAGCGCTCGTGCAGGGCGACGAAGCGCTCCGCCCCGATCCGCGAGGCGGCGATCTGGGCCTCCATGTCGCCGACCACGAGGTCGGAGGCGCGGATGTTGTCACGGAGGAGCTGCCAGACCGGCTCGATCCGGCGCCCGCCCTCGTACACCCGGATCGACTTGAACTGGAGCCCCTCCGCGTAGGCGTCGATGGCGTCGACGATGCCGCAGCTCCCGGGGGTGAGCGCGCCGATGTCGAGGTGGTGGGCGGTCGTCACCGCGAAGCCGACCAGCCGTTCGCGGAAGAACGCGGGGACGATGAAGGCGACGTCCGGCCCGTGGCTCGCGCCCGCGTAGGCGTCGTTGTGCATGATGACGTCGCCCGGCCGGACCTCGTCGCCGCGCTCGGCGAGCTGGCGGAGCATCCCCTGTACGTAGCCCGGGATGGGTCCCGACTGGAGGGGGGTGGACTGGGCGGACTCGGCGAGCCCCTGGCCGTCGGGGCCCACGAGACCCGCGCCGAAGTCCTCCGACTCGCGGATGATCGACGAGTACGACATCCGCATGAGCTTGTGGCCCATCTCGGTCGCGATGTTCTCGAGCGCGCCCTGGATGACGCTGACGGTGACCGGGTCCACCGGGCGGTTGGCGCCGGAGGCGGGGCCGGGGCCGTGGCCGCCGTCCGCCCCCGCGCGGTCCCGCCCCGCGCCGTGCTTCGCCCTGCGGCCGCGCATTCCCCCGGTACTCGGCTCCGCGCCGCGCGCCTCGCTTGCGCTGCCGGCCCCGCTTGCGCCGCGCGCTTCGTTCGCGCCGCCGGCCCCGCCCGGCCCGCGGGTCGTCGTGCTCGGGCCGCCGCTCGTCGGGCTCTCGCTCATGGTGATCCCTCGATGGTGATGATGAGGTTCCCCGCCTCGTCCGCGCGGGCCGCGCTTCCGGGCGGGATGACCGTCGTCGAATCGCGCTGGAGCGCCACCGCCGGCCCGGGGAACGATTCCCCCACCGGCAGGCGGTCGCGGAGCAGGAACGCGGTCTCGGCCTCGGCGAGCCCGCCGCCCGCGGTCCGGAAGGTCCCGCGCCCGGTCCGGACCCGCGCCGCCGCGAGCGATTCGCCGCGCGGCGCGCGCGGGGCGCCGATGGTGGGGGTGCGGCCCACCCCCACCACCCGGACGTTCACGATCTCGATGGGGCTCGCCTCGAAGACGTGCCCGTACTCCGCCCGGTGCTGCTCGTGGAAGCGGCGGAACAGCTCCCCGGCCTCGGCGGCGCCGATCTCGCCGGCCGGGAACGGAACCCGCAGCTCGTACCCCTGGCCGACGTACCGGAGGTCCCCCGAACGCTCGAATTCGACCTCCGCCCGGTCGACCCCGTCGGCCCGGAACTGCCGCGCGATCCCCGCCTCGACCGCCGCGAGGTCGGCGTTGAGGCGGGCGAGGTCCAGGCGGTCGCTCACCTGGAACTCGGTCCTGACCGCGTCGTAGCGAAGCTCCGTCGTCAGGAGCCCGACCGCGGAGGTGATGCCGGGCCAGGGCGGAACGATGACCTCCCGGATCCCGATCCGGGCCGCCACCTCCACCGCGTGCAGCGGCCCCGCGCCGCCGAACGCGACGAGGGAGAAGTCGCGCGGGTCCACCCCCTTCTGCACCGTGCGCGAGCTGATCGCGTTCGCCATGTTCGCGTTGACGATCGCGAGCACGCCCTCGGCGGCCTCGCGCTCGTCGAGGCCGAGCCCCGCCGCGAGCCGCCCGATGGCGGCCCCGGCCGCCGCCTCGTCGAGGGCCATCGCGCCCCCGAGGAAGTAGTCGCGGTCCAGCCGGCCGAGGACCACGTTCGCGTCGGTGACGGTGGGCTCGCGGCCGCCCCGCCCGTAGGCGGCGGGGCCGGGGGCCGCCCCCGCGCTCTCCGGGCCGACCCGGAACCCGCCGCCCGGGTCCACCCGCGCGATCGAGCCGCCGCCCGCCCCGATGGTGTGGATGTCGATCATCGACACGAGCACCGGGTACCCGGCGATCCACGTGTCGCGGGCGGTCGCCTCGGCGAAGCGCCCGTGGTCGACGATGCCGATGTCGGCCGAGGTGCCCCCCATGTCGAAGGTGATGAGCTTGCGGCGCCCGGAGAGCTCGCCGGCCCACCGCCCGCCGAGGACCCCGGCGGCCGGACCCGAGAGCAGGGTGACGACGGGGCGCTCGGACACCGTCCGCACCGTCGCGACCCCGCCGTTCGAGCTCATGACGTGGAGCTCGGCGGAGACCCCCGCCTCCTCCATGCGGTCCCCGATCCGGCTCATGTAGTCGCGCATCCGCGGCCCGATGAACGCGTTCATCGCGGTGGTGGTGAACCGCTCGAACTCCCGGAACTGGGGCGACACGGAGGCGGAGGTGGTGACGAAGCACCCCGGGTGCTCCTCGCGCACGAGGGCCGCCGCCCGCTCCTCGTGGGCGGGGTCGATCCAGGAGAAGAGGAAGCAGACCGCGATCGCCTCCACCCCTTCGTCCCGGAGCCGGCGGGCCGCGCGCCGTACCGCCTCCTCGTCGAGCGGGGTAAGCGCCTCGCCCGCGGGCGGCGTGATGCGCTCGGGCACGGTGAGACGATGCCGACGGCGGACGAAGGGACGGTCCTGCCACGGGATCTCCTGCCGGATCGAGTAGTGCTGGGGCCGCTGGTGGCGCCCGATGTGGAGGATGTCCCGGTAGCCCTCGCTCGTGATCATCCCGGTGCGCGCGCCCTCGTGGGTGAGGACCGCGTTGGTGGCGATGGTGGTGCCGTGGAAGAGGTGCTCGACCTCGGCGGGGGCGATCCCCTCGCGCTCGCAGAGCGCCCGCGCCGCGCGGGCCATGCCGAGGGACGGGTCGTCCGGGGTCGTCGGCGCCTTGTGGATGCGGATATCGCCGGTCCCGGTGTCGGCGAAGACGACGTCGGTGAACGTCCCGCCGATGTCGACCCCGATGAATTTCATTGCCTTCCCCGGACCCCGGTCACGACCGCGAAGCATGGAAGCATATAGGAATGGAACCGCCCGGCCCGGCCCGCGAAGCTCGCACGTCCGGGGCGAGGGCCGGGGGCGGGCCGCCGGCGATGGTGACTTCAACCCGCCGACGTCGCCCGCCGCGAAGCTCGTCAAGCGCCGGGGGCGAGGGCCGCCCCGGTCCGCACGTCGAACCCGCCCGCCGCGCCTCCCAGGGGCGCGCCTGGTTCCCCGCCCCCGCCGTCCGGGGCGAGGGGCGAACCGCCCCTACCCGTCGATCGTCATAGGCCGTCCGGCTTCTTCACATACGTTCCCACCGTCGACGTCGGTTTGAAGTCCGGGGCGAAGGGCGAACGCTTCTTGCGCTTCTTGGGCTTCTCGTCGTCGATCGTCGTTGGATGATAGGCGAGTAGTTTGCTCCGCTCTCTCGACCGGTCGATCTCCGATCCGGCTCTGTTGCCAAGTAATCCGCCGATGATGGCGCCGCCGATCGCACCGACCACCGTACCCGCCACACCCTTACCCGGGTCGTACACGACCCCGGTCCCTTCTGCGAGCTTCGCCCCGGCCGCGGCACCCGCGGCCATGCCCGCACCCGTCCCTGCCAGTTCGGCCGCCCTGTCGCTTATCCAGTCGCCGATCTCCCACAGGTACATGATTTTTTCCTCAATTGTTGTTGGAACCGCCCGGCCCGTCCGGGGGCGAGTGACTTCAACCCGCCGACGGCGGGCCGGACGCGAGTATTGCTTGAACCTCGTCGGCGGTCAATCGGATGCCGGCCCGTGCGCGGCCGGCCGCGCGAAGGCGGTCGGCCAGGCTCTCGCCTATGCGGGCAAGCTCTCGTTGATGCTGGCTACGGGCCGCCCGCCGTTCGGTGCACGCTTCGCACCGCGCGCGGGCCGGGGCGGGCCGTCCGCAGTCAATACACCGGCCGGCCGCACGGCGGGCCGTTCGGCGAGCTCGAGCGCGGTCCGCATTGGTGAGACTGGGGGCCGGGGCGGGCGGGGCCGGGGCCGGGGCGGGGGCCGCCGCCCGCCGAATGCCCGCCGACTCGGCAAGACCGATGGCGAGGCAGGTGGGCGGTGGGGATTTTCGCCAAGCACGCCTCTCGCAGGCGCGTCCTTGGGAACGGCGCGTCCTGAAGGCGCGGCGGGGTTCGGGTGCAGGGTCGGGGTCGGTCGCCATCCTCGAACCGGCCGCGCATAATGCGGGACACTGCCCACGAGGTCCCGAGGGACGGACGGAGGAGACGCCATGAACCCGATGGATCCCGCCCGCGGGCGGGCGGTCGTCGTGCAGCCGGACGAGGGCCGCTCCTGGTGGCAGCCGATGCCGGCGAACGGGCACGCGGAGCCGAAGCTCACGCCGGCGGACACCGGCTTCGGCGCTCTCTCGATGGGCTACCAGACGATCCCGCCCGGCGGGCGGGTGCGGCCCCATTCGCACAGTAGCCAAGTCGAGCTCCAGATCTGCTTCCGGGGCCGGGGAAGCGTGGTCGCGGACGGGGAGCGCCATCCCCTCGCGCCCGGGACCGCCTGCTTCCTCGGCCCGGACGTGAAGCACGAGATCGTGAACGAGGACGCCGCCGCCGACCTCGTCATGCTGTGGCTCATCTCGCCAGCCGGCCTCGAGGACTTCTTCGCCGCCGTCGGCCGCGAACGGGCGCGCGGCGAACCCGCCCCCGCTCCGTTCGAGCGGCCCGCGGACGTGGTGGCCGTCGAGCGCGGGCTCGGCATGAACGACACGACCGCCTCCGCCCCGTAGCGGAGCGGGCCGGCTCCGGCCGGTCACCCGCCGTCGGGCCGGGCGGAGCCGGGCGGGGCATCGGCGGGCGGGGCGCCCGCGATGGCGGCGAGGAACGGCGCCGCGAAGTCCTTCAGCTTGGCCGCGCCGACGCCGTGGACCTCGGCGAAGTCTTCGACGGTGCGCGGGCGCCGCCGCGCCATGTCGATGAGCGAACGGTCGGAGAAGACGACGTAGGCCGGCACGCCCCGTTCCCGGGCGAGCCGCAGGCGAAGCTCCTTGAGCCCCCCGAGCAGGGCGGTCTCGTCATCGGCCAGGGGCCGGTCATCGGCGCGCGCGGCCCGCGGTTTGCGTCCTGCGGCGGGCGCTCTCGCGGCCGTGTCCTCACGGTACCGGAAGACCCCCTCGCCCCGCAGCAGCGCCCGGCCCTTGCCGGTGATCGCGAGCCCGCCGTATCCCGCGACGTCGAGCCGCAGGACCCCGGTGGCCGCCATCTGGCGGATGATGGACTGCCACTCCCCCTTCCGGCGCGCCGCGCCGACGCCGAAGGTGGGCAGCCGGTCGTGGCCGGCCCTCGCGATCTTCTCGGTCTTCGTTCCGCGCAGGATGTCGACGACGTGGGCCGCGCCGAACCGCTCCCCGGAACGGCGGACCGCGGAGAGCACCTTCCGGGCGTCTTCGGTCCCGTCGACCCGCTCCGCCGGGTCGAGGCAGACGTCGCAGTTGCCGCAGGCCTCGGCCCGCTCCCCGAAATAGTCGAGGAGGGCGGCCCGGCGGCAGGCCGGGGCCTCGCAGTAGCCGAGCAGCGCGTCGAGGCGCTTGTGTTCGCGCCGCTTCCGGTCGTCGCCCGCCTCCTCTTCCTCGATGAAGGCCCGGCGCATGCGTATGTCGGCGAGGCCGTAGAGCATGAAGGCTTCCGCCGGCTCGCCGTCGCGCCCGGCGCGCCCGATCTCCTGGTAGTAGGCTTCGACGCTGCCGGGGAGATCGGTGTGGAAGACGAAGCGCACGTCGGACTTGTCGATCCCCATGCCGAAGGCGATGGTGGCGACGATGACGACCCCCGGCTCGGTCATGAAGACGTTCTGGTGGGCCTCCCGGAGGGGCTTGTCCATCCCCGCGTGGTAGGCGAGCGCCCGCACCCCGTCCGCGGCCAGCAGGTCGGCGGTTTCCTCCGTCTTCCTGCGCGACAGGCAGTAGACGATGCCGCTCTCGCCCCGGTGGCGCGCGATGAAGGCCCGGAGCTGGCGCTTCCAGTCGTGCTTGCGCTCCACCGACAGCCTGATGTTGGGGCGGTCGAACCCGAGCACGACGGTCTCCGCCTCGCCCCCGAACAGGCGCTGGACGACGTCCCGGCGGGTCGTCGCGTCGGCGGTGGCCGTCAGCGCGGCGATCGGGACCCCCGGGAAGAGGTCCCGCAGCCGCCCGAGGTCCTCGTACTCCGGGCGGAAGGACGGCCCCCACTGGGAGATGCAGTGGGCCTCGTCGACGGCGAACAGCTTCACCGGCAGGCCGGCCAGCGCGGCCAGCATCCGGTCCGTCATCAGCCTTTCCGGCGACAGGTAGAGGAGCCGGGTCTCGCCGGCGGTGACGCGGCGCCAGGCGGCGACGTTGGCGCCGCGGTCGCGGGAGGAGTTGATGCTGTCCGCGGCGACCCCGGCGAGCCGCAGGGCCGCGACCTGGTCCTGCATCAGGGCGACGAGCGGGGACACGACGACGGTGAGCCCGTCGAGCACCAGGGCCGGGACCTGGAAGCACAACGACTTGCCCGACCCCGTGGGCATCACGGTGAGCACGTTCCGGCCGGCCAGCAGCGCGCCGATGGCGGCCTCCTGCCCGGGCCGGAAGGCATCGAACCCGAAGACGTCTTTCAGAACCCGGAGCGGCGCAGTCATCGTCGTCCCATTATCGGCGAACCGCCGGGCAAGAGGGTGCGGATCCGCTGATGAGGAATCCCGTCGCCGCGTTCCGTCCGCTCCGTTCCCGGCGCCCCCGACGGCGGCGCCTCCGGCGGCGGGGGCGGCAGCGCGCCGGAGAGCCGTCCGGGCTCCGGGGCCGCGGCCCTCGTCGAGGCGCCCTGCGGCGGTAGCCATCGCCCCCGTCGCGGGGGCACGGTCGAGGCGTCGGCCCCTCATCCGCCCGGGCGGCGCAGGCTCCTTCACGCCGATTCCGGTCGCTCCGGACGGAGGGAGGGCCGCCCGTCCCCGCCGACGATGACGTCCCCCACCTCGCCCTCGGCGTGGCGGCTCACGACGTGGATGACGTGACTCGCGCGCTTTGTTCGTCCGTTCGGGCCGACGATCAGGCCTGCCCGCCCGGCTCGAAACGATCCGAGAGCCAGGCATGGTAGCGGGCAATGCCGTCGCGCAGCGGCACGCGCGGCCGGTAGCCGAGGTCGCGCCGGGCGGCGGTGAGGTCGAGCGGCCCGATCCGGTAGGCGAAGGGGATCCGCCCCGGCGCAAGGGTCGCGCGGAGTCCGGGGACGACCTCGGCGGCGGCCCGCGCAACCTCGTCGAGCGAGGGCCAGATCCCGCCGTCGACGTTGTAGGCGGCGAGCTTCAGGCGCTCGGCAGGCGCGTCGAGGGCGGCGGCGATGGCGTCCGCCACGTCGTCGGCGTACACGTACGAGCGGCGGTGGCCGGCCCCGTACCCAAGGGTCGTCTCCCGGCCGGCCAGCGCGTCTTCGAGGAAGGTGCGCACCTGGCAGTCGGTGGTGCGGCCGGGGCCGTAGACCGCGCCGAGCCGAAGCGAGACGGCATCGACCCCGTGGCGGTCCCGGTACGCGCGCACCATCGCTTCACCGGCGATCTTGCTGCCGGCGTAGGCGTCGGCCGCACGCAGGGGGCGGTCCTCGGTGACCGTCGCGTCGTCGGGCTGGTCGCCGTAGGTGACGAACGAGGAGAGGAAGACGACCCGCCCGACCCCGAGCCGGCGGGCCGCTTCGAGGACGTTCAACGTACCGAGCACGTTGATCTCGAACACCGCGCACGGATCGTCGGGCATCACCATCGGGCCGGAGATCGCCCCCGCGTGCACGATGCGGCCGATCCGCTGGCGCTCGACCGCCGCCTCGACCCGGGCGGCGTCGCGCACGTCGGCCTCGACCCAGGGAAGCTCCCCGCCGTGGGGGGCCGGGGCAAGGTCCAGGCCGACCACCTCCCTCCCCGCGCTCCGCAGCCGGCGCGCGAGGGTCGCGCCGACGAAGCCGGCGGCGCCGGTGATCAGGACCGCCTCGCGCCGCCCGCCGGGGCCGGATGCCTGCCGGACGCCGGTCATGGCCTGCTTCGTTCCGCGCGGGGGTATTTCGTAGACGGCTTCATCCGCTCCTGCCTCCCGTGGACCCGGCGATTGTAGTCTCCGGGAAGCCCGGGGCGGCCCACGAGCTGGCCGGCCAGGACCACCGCCGCGTCCGCGCGGGGGACGTGTTCGTGCTGGAGACCCCCTCCGGCGGCGGATACGGCCCGCCTCCTCCGGCCGGGGCGGCCTGACGACGCCGGAGCAGGGCCGGAGCAGAGCCGGCGCGGGCGCCGGCTCGTTCGAGGGACCCCAGGGGGCATGAGGGGCGGCGTCCCTGTCGTTACCTTCCCGGCGCCTCGCCGGTTCCCGATGGCGGGTCCGGGGTCTCGTCCGGCGGCGGCTCCCTCGTTTCGGCAATTTTCCACCGATGTCAAAAATGGCATCGGCAATTTTCTACCGCAGTCGATGATTGCAGTAGACTCGCCCGGATGACGACCGCCACCCGCTACCTCGCGGCCCAGGTGCAGGAAGATCTCCGGCGGAAGATGGTCTTCGTGGCCGGGCCGCGTCAAGTCGGCAAGACCACCCTTGCCCTGGGCCTCCCCGGCGCGGCGGACGGATATCTCAACTGGGACGTCGGCGCGCACCGGGCCCGGGTCCTGCGGCGCGAGCTGCCGCCGGGCGGCCTGTGGATCTTCGACGAGGTCCACAAATATCGGCGCTGGCGCAACTACCTGAAGGGCCTGTACGACGGGCGCCGCCCGGGCCAGCGGATCCTGGTCACGGGGAGCGGGCGGCTCGACCTGTACCGGTTCGGGGGGACTCCCTGCAGGGGCGCTACCATCTGCTTCGCCTGCATCCCTTCTCCGCGGCCGAGCTCGCCCTCGACACCCCCCGGGCGGGTGCGGGACCTGCTGCGGCTCGGAGGCTTCCCGGAGCCCAGGCTCGCGGCCAGCGAAACGCAGTCCCGGCGCTGGTCCCGCGAGTACTCCACGCGGCTCGTGCAAGAGGAGGTCGCGACCCTGGAGGGGATCCGCGACCTCGGCCAGTTGGAGGCGATGATCCTCGCGCTGCCGGAGCGGGTCGGGTCGACGCTCTCCATCAACGCCTTGCGCGAAGACCTGCGGGTGAGCCACAAGACCGCGGGCGCCTGGCTGGATGCGCTGGAGCGCCTGTACGCCATCTTCCGGCTCCCGCCGTTCGGCCCGCCGGGGCTGCGGGCGATCGGAAAGGACCGAAAGCACTACCACATCGACTGGACCGTCGTTCCCGGCGAGGCCGCCCGGTTCGAGAACCTCGTCGCCTGCCACCTGCTCAAATGGGTGCATTTCCGGCAGGATACGGAGGGCCTGGACTGCGATCTTCGCTACTTCCGGGACCGGGACGGACGGGAGACGGACTTCGTGGTCGTGGAACGAGGCGCGCCGGCGCTCCTGGTCGAGTGCAAGTGGTCGGACGCCGACGTCGATCGGAGCCTCCGGTACCTGAAAGCGAAATTTCCCGAGGCGCGCGCGTGGCAGGTCTCGGCCTCCGGCCGCAAGGACTACGTATCCCCTCAGGGAATCCGGGTGGCCCCGGCGGTGGAGCTGCTGTCCGAGCTGGTGTGAGGGAGGCCGCGGCTCAGTCGAGCGCGAGGGTGATGCGCCGGCCCGTCGCCGCGGACTCGTAGGCGGCGTCCGCCATCGCGAGGGCGCGCGCCCCGTCGAGGCCGGTCGGGGAGGGCTCCGCCTTCCCGTCCAGCACGTCCACGAAGTGGTCCCACTCCGCCCGGTACGCGAGGGAGTAGCGCTCCAGGAAGAAGTGCATGGCCTTCTGGCCGGTGAAGCCGTGGGCGCCGCCGTGCACCAGGGTGGACTCGGGCACGTTGCCGGCGCAGAGGATGCCGTCGCTGCCGTGGGCTTCGATGCGCTGGTCGTAGCCGTAGGCCGCCCGCCGGCTGTTCGTGATGACCGCGAGCTTGCCGCTCGCGGTCCGCATCCCGACGACGGCGCTGTCGACGTCGCCGAGGGCCGCGATCTCGTCGCTCACCAGGGTGGAGGCGCTCGCCCACAGCTCGACGGGCTCCTCGCCGAGGAGGTGGCGGGCGAGGTCGAAGTCGTGGATGGTCATGTCGCGGAAGAGCCCGCCGGACGCCCGGATGTAGTCGCCGGGGGGCGGACCCGGGTCGCGCGAGGTGATCGAGAGCTGTTCGAGCCGCCCGATCGCCCCCGCGTCGAGCTCGGACTTGAGATGGCGGAAGTGCGGGTCGAACCGCCGGTTGAACGCGACGAACAGCTTGGCGCCCGTTCCCTCGACGTTCGCCAGGCACTCGCGGACCCGGGCGCTGTCGAGGTCGATGGGCTTCTCGCAGAAGACGTGCTTGCCGGCCGCCGCGCCGGCTTCGATGTAGTCGGCGTGGGTAGGCGTCGAGGACGCGACGACGACGGCCGCCACCGCCGGATCGGCGAACACCGTCTCCGCGTCCACCGCCCGCGCGCCGTGCGCGCCGGCCATGGCCTCCGCCGCCGCGCGGTCGACGTCCACCACATAGGCGAGCTCTGTCCGCGCGTGCCCCACGATGCTCTCGACGTGGACCTTGGCGATGCGCCCGGCCCCCAGCAACGCGATCCTGTGCATCCGCCGATCCTCCCCCTTTGGTCCAGCCCCAGGTCGGCGGCCCGCGCCGTCTCCTGGCTGTTCGCACTTGCTCAATTCGGGACAGCTCTGCTCATCGGTCGCTGTCTCCCTCTTACCGGTTTGCGCCGGTCCGCTTCGACAATGCCGCCCGGGATGCGTGGCGGGCGCAGCGGGGCAAGGAACCCTCTGCCTCGTCCTTGCCGGCGGCCCCGTGGAGCGCGCGGGCGAGAAGGGCGCCCCCTCAATCGTCCAGGATGGCGACGGCGCGGGTCCAGCCTGCCGAGGCGCCGCGGATCTTCACCGGGAAGCAGCACACCGTGAAGCCGTCCCCCGGCAGCGCCTCCAGGTTGTGCAGCTTCTCCAGGTGGCAGTAGCCGACGTCGCGGCCGGCCTTGTGCCCCTCCCAGATGATCGAGGGGTCGCGGCTCTCGGCGTAGCGCTTGGCGGTGTGCGAGAAGGGCGCGTCCCAGCTCCAGGCGTCGGTGCCGGTGAGGCGGACGCCGCGCTCCAGCAGGTGCATCGTGGCGTCGTAGCCCATCCCGCAGCCGGCGTCGACGTAGTCGGCGTCGCCATAGGCCGAGCCAGCGCGCGTATTCACCACGACGATGTCGAGCGGCCGGAGGTCGTGGCCGATCCGGTCGAGCTCGCGGGCGACGTCGTCCGCGGTCACGACGTAGCCGTCGTCGAAACGGCGGAAGTCGAGCTTCACGCCGGGCTGCATGCACCAGTCGAGCGGAACCTCGTCGATGGTGATGGCCCGCTCGCCCCGGTTCATGGTGGAGGCGAAGTGCCAGGGCGCGTCCAGGTGGGTGCCGTTGTGGGTGATGAGCTGGACCATCTCGACGGCCCACGCTTCGCCGTCCGGAAGGTCCTCCTTCTTCAGGCCCGGGAAGAAGGGAGCCATCTGCTCGTAGGACTGGTGGTGGTTGAAATAGGTGATCTTCGGGTTGTACGGCAACGGGTCGGAGATCACCTCGTTCTCCAGCGGCATGGAGATGTCGATGATGCGGCGGGCCATCGGCCGGTTCCTCCGGTATGCGGGGTTGCCGCGGGGTTGGTCCCGGTCGGGAAACGCCGTCATCGCGAACCCCTCGTGGATAGAGGGGAGGGAGCGGGCGGGCGCGGCGCTACCGGCCGGCGGTGCGCATCTGATCGACGATGCCGTCGATCCGGCCCTGCTCCCGGGTCAACCGGACGATGTGCTTCTCGAACTCTTCGCGGTCGGCGTTGTCCTTGGCGCGAAGCGCCTCGATGTGCCTCTCGAACTCTTCGCGGTCGGCGTTGTCCTTGGCGCGAAGCGCCTCGATGTGCCTCTCGAACTCTTCGCGGTCGGCGCGCCCTTCGGCCCGAAGCGTCTCGATGTGCTTCCCGAACTCTTCGCGGTCGGCGCGCCCTTCGGCTCGAATCGCCTCACGCTCGGCGCGCGCTTCCTCGCGGAGGGCCTGGCGCTCGGCGCGCCCTTCGGCCTGCACGGTCCGGATCTCGTCCCGCACCGCCTGGGTCTCGGCCCGGGTGCGGATGTCGCCCGTGATTTCGAGGCCGGCCAGCGCGAGGCCGACGGTCACGATGGCGATGGTCTCCTGGCTGAGCTTGAACATGGATTCGGATCCATCCGGTTGCGGCACGGGTCGAAGATAGTATGGCCCGAACCTCCGGCGCCGGCAACGGCTCGGGACCTGGGCGGCGGGCCCGGACGGAGCGCCGTGTCGTTGCCTCCCCTGCGGCGCCCGCGGGCGTGCGACGGGGCCGCGGCGCGGCAGCGCGGAACGGACAGGGGGCGGAGCCGGCGCCCCGCCCCCCCAACCGGCTCGGCCCGGCCGGGTCCGCCCGTTCCCGGGCCGGCCGCGCCCGTCAGCCCCGGCTCCCGCCTACTGGGCGAGACAGGTGTCCGCGTTGCCCATCGTGCACACGTCGAGCCCGGTGTAGATCGGGTCGTCGACCGCCATGCCCTTCACCAGGTCCCGCAGGATGAACATCGACTTGTAGCCCATCTCGAAGGGCCGCTGGCCGACCTGGCCGTTGGAGAGCCCGTCCTTGAGCTGCTCCATCTGCATCGGCAGGGTGTCGGCGACGATGATCGAGAGCGCCCCCGAGTCCATCTTCCCCTTGTAGGGAGCGACCGCCTGGCGGTAGGCGTTGTCGTACCACTGGGTGAACGCGCCGGTGGAGATGAACGCGGTGAGGTCCGGGTTGGCGGCGAGGATGTCGGTCAAGCCCTGGACCGCCTTGTTGCCGTCGTCGTCGGTGATGAGCGGGCAGGCGCCGATCTCGGTCCAGCCGTTCTCGCCGGCGAGCTTGTTGCCCGGCGGGGTGGTGCCGGACATGCCGCCGAGGGTGTCCCGGATGCCCTGCAGCCGCTCGTTGTGGTTGGCCGCCGCCGCGCCGCCGGTCTGGAGGCAGACGGAGCCGCCGTCCGGCTGGAGCGACTGGGCGATCTTCGCGAGGTTCACGCCGATGTCGTAGTTCTTCGTCCCGACGTAGGTGGCGCGCACCCCCTTGTCTTCCTCGAGGACGTCCGCGTCCCAGGTCATGACCGGGATCCCGGCCGCTCCCGCCGCCTTCAGCGCCTTGGCCATCGCCGGCGCGTTGGACGGCGCGACCGCGATGCCGTCGACACCCTGGCTGATGAGGTCCTGGACGATCTGGAGCTGCTCGAGCTCGGTGTGCTCGCCCGGCCCGATGTACACGCACTCGATGTCGGCCTCCTCGGCCTGGGCCTTGTAGCAGCCGTCGCGCGCGAGGTCGAAGAACGGGTTGTTCATCGCCTTCGGCACGAGGGCGAGCTTCAGCTTGGCGTGGCCGTCCGCGAGGGCCGCTCCGCCCGCGAGGGCGACCGCGGCGGCGGTGGACGCTGCGATGAGGAACTTCCGCATGGGGCTTCTCCTTTCGTTGGTGTTGTAGTCATGGTTGCTGGGTGGTGGGTGGCCGGGCGCCGTCCCACGGCGCCCGGAGGGGATCGGGCGCCCCGTCAGGCGCCCCGGTTCCGCAGCCGCTCCAGGAGGACCGCGAGGATGATGAAGAGACCGATGAAGAACTGCTGCCAGAGGGCGTCGATGCCGGCGAGGAGCAGCGAGTTGCGGATGAGCTCCATGAGGGCGGCCCCGATCGGAGCCCCGATCGCGTAGCCGATCCCGCCCATGAGGTTCGCGCCGCCGATCACCGAGGCCGCGATCACGTTGAGCTCGTAGGTGAGCCCGAGCGCGTTGGTGACCGACCCGAACCACCCGACCATCAGGAAGGCGGCGAGCCCCGCGCAGCTCGACGAGACGACGTAGACCGAGACGATCACCCGCTCGACCGGAATGCCCGAGAGCTTGGCCGCCTCCGCGTTGCCGCCGACCGCGAAGACCCAGCGCCCCCAGGTGGTGTAGCGGAAGGCGAAGATGAAGACCAGGGTCAGCACGATGAGGACCCAGACCGGGTTCGGGACGCCGAACATGCTCTCCCCCCCGATCCACTCGAACAGGTCCTGGTCCGGGCCGAACTCGTAGAACATCTTGTTGTTCGAGATGACCATGGCGATCGAGCGGGCCATGGCGAGCATCCCGAGGGTGACCACGAAGGGCTGCATCCGGAGGTACGCGATGAGCGCCCCGTTGACGAGGCCCACCAGCACCGCGGTCCCCATGCACGCCGCGAAGCCCGCGCCGACGGAGTATCCGGCGTTCATCGCGAGGGCCGCCGCGATGCCGGTGAGGCCCATGAGGGAGCCTACCGAGAGGTCGATCCCCGCGGTGACGATGACCGCGGTCATCCCGAGGGCCATGATCCCGAAGAACGCGAAGTTCCGGGTGACGTTGTACATGTTCCGTTCGGTCAGGAACACGTCGGACACCATCGACATGACGATGCCGATGGCGAGGATCGCGACCATCACCCAGAACGGCTGGGCGCGGACCCACGCCCCGATCACGGTGAGCTCGCGCCGCGCGCTCACCGTGTCGTCGATGGCCGCGTGGCCGTGTGGTCGTTGGCTGGCCGCTTCGTTCATGCGCTCTCGATGGCTCCCGTGATGAGGCCCGTGATCTCCTCGGGCGAGGTGTCGGCGATCGGCTTGTCGGCCACCTTGCGGCCCCGCCGCAGCACCGCGACCCGGTCGCACACGCTGAACACGTCGGGCATCCGGTGGGAGATGAGCACCACCGCGTGGTCGGTGTCCCGGAGCTGGCGGATGAGGTCCAGCACCTCCGCCACCTGGCGGACGGAGATCGCGGCCGTCGGCTCGTCCATCAGCACGATCCGGGGGTCGCTCAGCCGGGTGCGGGCGATCGCCACCGCCTGGCGCTGCCCGCCCGACATCTGGCGCACCACGTCCCGCGGGCGGGTCTCGGACTTGAGCTCCGCGAAGAGCTTCGCGGCCCGCGCGTACATCGCCCCGTGGTCGAGGAAGCGGAGCAGGCCGACCGACCGCTTGACCTCCCGCCCGAGGAACACGTTGGCGGCGGCGGTGAGGTTGTCGCAGAGGGCGAGGTCCTGGTACACGATCTCGATCCCGCTCTCGCGCGCGTCGAGGGGCCGGTGGAAGTGGACCGACTCGCCCTCGAGGAGGATGTCCCCCTCGCTCGGGGGGTAGTTGCCGGCGATGATCTTGACGAGGGTGGACTTGCCGGCGCCGTTGTCGCCCATGAGGCCCACGACCTCCCCGACGCCGATGTCGAAATCGACCTCCTGGAGGGCCTGGATGGCCCCGAAGTTCTTCGAGACGCCTCGCATCGCGAGAACGGACATGCGCCGGCTTCTCCCTCGCTGCGGGCCGCCCGCGGCCGGTGGAGGGCGTCCGGGGCCGTCGGCGGCTCGATCAGGGTCCGAAGCATTCTTGCATCGAACCGCGCCGACTGCCAAGCGGAGGCTCCGGGCGGGCGCTGTGCTAGCATCGCCTCGCGGCCGCGGGGAATGGCTCCGGCGGCTCCGATCGCGCCCGGCTCGAAGCGGTTCCGACCGGCCTCCGCCCCCCGCGGCTCGGGTCCAGGAGCGGAGGGAGTGCAATGTCGCGCAAGCTCACCGACGAACAGCTCCGGCAGTTCGACGACGAGGGATACCTCTTCCTCCCCGACGTCTTCGGCCCGCCGGAGACGGCCCTCCTCCTGCGTGAAGCGCACGCGATCTTCGCCTGCGACCGCAAGGAAGTGGTGCGGGAGCGGGACGGGCGGACCGCCCGCACCGCGTTCGCGGCCCAGCACTACAACGAGGCGTACCGCCGCCTCGCGCGCCATCCCCGGCTCGTCCGCCCGGTGGAGCAGATCCTCGGCGGCGAGGTCTACATGCACCAGTTCAAGATCAACGCCAAGGCGGCGTTCGACGGAGACGTGTGGCAATGGCACCAGGACTACGGCGTCTGGTCCCGTGACGACCTCATGCCCGAGTGCCGGGCCATGAACGTCGCCCTGTTCCTGGAGGACGTGACGGAGTTCAACGGGGCGTTGACGTTCATCCCCCGCAGCCACCGGGAGGGGACCTTGGAGGCCGGCCACGACGTCGAGACCACGAGCTACCCCCTCTGGACCATCGACAACACGACCATCGCCCGCCTCGTCGGGAAGGGCGGCCTCGTCGCCCCCAAGGGCCGGGCCGGCTCGGTCGTCCTGTTCAACGGCAACCTGGTGCACGGCAGCCCGAGCAACATGTCGCCCTTCGACCGCACCATCGTCTACCTGAGCCTGTGCCGGGTGGACAACCACATCCGCCGCTTCAAGCGGCCGGAATGGGTCGCCCACCGCGACTTCACGCCCATCGAATGCCTCGCCGACGACTGCCTGTCGAGCCTCGGGCGCGAGGCGGCGTAGGGGCCTGACTCCGGGCCGGCCCGCCGGCCGCGCGGCCCGCGCCGGGCGGATCGGGCGCGGCCCGGCGGCGCTTGCTGGACCCCGTATCCCGTATTCCGCATCCGGTCCGGCATCCCCCGCACCCGTATCCGCATCCGGCGAAGGACCGAGACCCGCCCGTGAAGCTGCGCATCGGCGCCCGCGGCTCCCACCTCGCGCGCATCCAGGCGGCGGGGGCGGCCGCCCGGCTGGAGCGTCTCGGCCACGAGACGGAGATCGTGGCCATCTCCACCGCCGGGGACCGTTCGAGCGCCCCCGCGTTCGCCGCCATCGGCCCCCAGGGGGTGTTCGTGCGGGAGATCGAGCGGGCGCTCCTCGACGGGACGATCGACGTCGCGGTCCACTCCCACAAGGACCTGCCGACCGCCTCGCCCGACGGGCTCGTGGTGGCGGCGGCCCCCGCGCGGCGGGATCCGTCGGACACTCTGGTCGTCCGCGCCGACCGCATCGACGCCGACCGCATCGGGTCGTTCCTCCCCGTCCCGGAAGGCGCGCGCATCGGTACGTCCTCCGTTCGCCGGCAGGTCTGGCTCCGGCGTTTCCGCCCCGACGTGCGGGCGGAGCCGCTCCGGGGGAACGTGCTGACCCGGATCCGGCGGCTCCGCGAAGGCGGCTACGACGCGATCCTGCTCGCGCTCGCCGGCCTCGAACGGCTGCGCGCGGGCGCGGACGCCGGGGCCGCCGAGCTTGGGGCTGGGGCGGGAGCCGGGACCGACGCCGACGTCCCCGGAGGCGCCTCCCCCCTCGACCTCGGCGGCCTGGAAGTGGTCCGCCTCGACCCGGCGGTCTTCGTGCCGGCCCCGGCCCAGGGCGCGCTCGCGCTCCAGTGCCGCCGTTCCGACCGCCGGGTCCGGGAGGCGCTGGCCTCGCTTGACCACGCGCGCACCCGCGAGGCGGTGGAGGCCGAGCGGGCGCTGCTCGCCCGCCTCGAGGGCGGCTGCGAGCTCGCCTTCGGCGCGTGGTGCGGGCGCGACCCGGACCGGGGCGAGGACGTGATGGTCGCGATGGTGGAGCGGGATGGCGAGGTGCGCCGGGAGACCGCGCGGGGCGCCCCTCCGCCGGTGCTCGCCGAGCGCCTGTGGCGGGCGCTCGCGGCTACTCCCGGCGGAGCGGCGGCCCCCGGCGGTGCGGCGAGCGCCAGCGTTCCGGCGGGCCGGGGGGCGGGTGGGGACCCGTGAGCGAGCTGGCCGGACGCCGGGTCCTCCTCACCCGGGAAGAGGAGGATTGCGCGGCCTGGGCGGCGGAGATCGAGGGTCTCGGCGCCGTCCCGGTGATCTTTCCCTGCATCGAGTGCCGCGGCATCGACACCCCGGCGTTGCGCGCCCGGCTCGCCGCGGAGCTGCCCCGGGCGCGATGGGTCGCTTTCACCTCCCGGCGCGGGGTCGCCGCGTTCGCGAGACTCCGCGGCGGCGCAAGGCCGGGGCCGGGGTCGGAAGCAGGGCCACCGGGCCATTCCTTGTTCGCCGCATCATCCGAAAGGAGCGCTGTCGCTGGCCGGATCCCGACCCCATCGCTCGAAAATAGCCTTTCGTCAGACCCGCCCGGGCATCCTCGACAGCCCGATCCAGGCTCTGCTGCGAACAGGGAATGGTCTTGGCCAGGGCCAGGGCAGGGGCCGCGGATGAGTCCAGGCCCGGCGCCGGAACCGCTCCCCGACCCGTACCTCGGTCGATTCCCCGAGGCCCGACCGCTCCCCGACGGGCTTAGGGTGGCGGCGGTCGGCCCCGCCACCGCGAAGGCGGCGGTCGGCGTGCTCGGCCGCGTGGACCTCGCGGGCGCCTCCGGGAGCCCCGACGGTCCCGGCGGCCCCGGAAGCTCCGACACTGACGGGGGCGCCGGAACCGCCGCGTCCCTCGCCGCCGCCCTCGCCGCCGCCCTCGCCCCCCGGCTCGGGCCGCGCGACCGGGTGCTGCTCGCGGTGGCGGAGAACGCCGGCCGCGCCTTCGAGGAGACCATCCGCGCCGCCGGCCGCGCGTGCGTCCGGCTCGACGTGTACCGTACCCTGCCCGTGCCCGAACGTCCCCGCAAGCGGGCGGCCTCTGCCTTGGGGGCGGACACGGTCCTGCTCGCGAGCCCCTCCGCGGTCACCGGCTTCATGAACCGGGTGCGATTGGACAGCGCACCCGGTATCTTCACCATCGGCCCGGCGACGACGGCGGCGGCGCGCGGCGCGGGGCTCGAGGTGGCCGGCGAGGCCCCCCGCCCCGGCCTGCGGGGGCTACTGGAGGCGATGAGATGCGCGACCTGACGATCACCCTTCCGGGCCGGGTCCGGCCGCGGCGGCTGCGCCGGACCGGCGCGATCCGCGACCTGGCGGCGGAGACCCGCATCTCCCCGACCCAGCTCGTCCTGCCCCACTTCGTGCTGCCCGTGGACCGGGCCGAGGAGCCCGTCCCGTCCATGCCGGGGATCTCCCTGATGGGGATCGAGACCCTCCTCGGGCAGGTGGAGTCCGACCTCGCGCTCGGCATCCGTTCGGTGCTCCTGTTCGGCCATCCGGCCAAGGGCGCGAAGTCCCCCGGCGGCGAAGCCGCGGCCGACGCCGATGGGGCGGTGCAACGGGCGGTGGGCCGGCTCAAGGCCGCGTTCGGGGACGACCTCGTCGTCATGACCGACGTGTGCCTGTGCGCCTACACCGACCACGGCCACTGCGGGCTGTTGACCGAGGAGGGGGAGGTGGACAACGACCGCTCCCTCCGGCCCCTCGTCGAGACCGCGCTCAGCCATGCCCGGGCCGGGGCCGACGTGGTCGCCCCGTCGGACATGATGGACGGGCGGGTGGCGGCCATCCGCGACGCGCTCGACGCGGAAGGCCTCGGCCGGGTCGCGATCCTCTCCTACACCGCCAAGTACGCGTCCGCCTACTACGGGCCGTTTCGCGACGCGGCGGACTCGGCCCCCGCCCACGGGGACCGCCAGAGCTACCAGATGGACTGCCGCAACGTACTCGAGGCGGTCCGGGAGGCGGAGCTCGACGAGGGCGAGGGCGCAGACATGCTCATGGTGAAGCCGGCCCTCGCCTACCTCGACGTCGTCGCCGCGGTCCGCGCCGCGACGACCCTGCCCCTCGCGGCCTACAACGTCTCCGGGGAGTACGCGGCGGTCAAGGCCGCGGCGGCCCGCGGCTGGCTCGACGAGGCCCGGGTCGTGCGGGAGAACCTGATGGGCATCCGCCGCGCGGGGGCCGACCTCATCATCACCTACCACTGCCGGGACGCCCTCCGGGAGAAGTGGCTGTGAACGGCTTGGCGCTCCTGCCGCGCCGTCCCCGCCGCCCCGGGAGCCGGTAGCTTGCGCGGGCCGGGGGCCGCCGGAACGCCGGCGCCGACCCTCCTCGAACGGGCGATCGCGCGCGAGCCGGTCCCGCGCCGGCCGCTCTGGATCATGCGCCAGGCCGGGCGCTACCTCCCGGAGTACCGGGCGCTGCGGAAGCGGTACGGCTTCAAGGAGCTCGCCGGAGAGCCGGAGCTCGCAGCGGAGGTCACCCTCCAGCCGCTCCGCCGATTCCCCTTCGACGCGGCGATCGTGTTCGCGGACGTCATGAGCCCGGTCCCGGCCCTCGGGGTCGACTTCGACTTCGATCCGGGGCCGGTGGTCGCGGAACCGATCCGGTCCGCGGCGGCGGTGGCGGCGCTCCGGGACCCCGACCCCGGCGAGGTCGCGCCGGAGGTGATCGCGGCCCTCGGGCACGTGCGCTCCGCCCTGCCGGCCGGCACGGCCCTGCTCGGCTTCTGCGGCGCGCCCTGGACCCTCGCCGCCTATCTCGTCGAGGGGCGGGGGGTGAAGGACTTCCCGACCCTGCGCGCGTTCGCGGCCGCCCGCCCGGCGGCCCTCGACGACCTGCTCGGCCGCCTGTCGCGGCTCATGGCGGGCTACCTCGTCCGCCAGGGCGAGGCGGGGGCCGACGCGGTGCAGGTGTTCGACTCCTGGGCCGGGCTGCTGTCGCGCTCCGATTGGGAACGGCTCATCCGCCCCCATCTGGAGGCCATGCTGGAGACGGTCGGGGCCGCCGGGCTGAAGCGGCTCCTCTTCGTGCAGAATGCGCCGCACCTCGTGGACGGCTATGCCGAGCTGCCGGCGGAAGCGCTCGCGGTGGACTGGCGGGTGGACCTCGCCGACCTTCAGCGCCGGCACGGGCGGACGAGGGCGGTCCAGGGGAACATCGACCCGGCCGTCCTCGCCGCCGGTCCGGACGCCGCGCGGGCCGCGGCCGGGGAGCTCCTCGGGCGGGTGGACCGGGTCGGGCACATCGTCAACCTCGGGCACGGGATCCTGCCCGGGACGCCGCTCGAGAGCGTGGAGGCGCTCGTCGAAGCGGTGCATGGCGAGCCCGGCTGACGCTGGCTGATCCCGCTGGACCGGGAAGGACGGGACGCCGCCTCGCGGGCCGCCCCGCCGGTCGAAGGAGAGATGAGCGACACCGAAGAACGAACCGCGCGCGGCGCGCCGGCCGCGCCCGACCTCGCCGAGAAGGGCGCCCGCGACGGCGATGGCGAGCGGGCCTCCCTCGACCGCCGGCTGTTCGTGAAGTTCACCGCCTGGGGGGGCTGCCGCGACGCGGGCGCGGCGGCCGGCGCGCTCGAGCGCGGGCGGGTCACCGGGGCGCTCTATCTCGACGCCCACGATCCGCACGGGATCGGGCTCGTCGCCGCGAGCGAGGACCCGGACTACTTCGTCACCGGTTTCCGGGACCTCCTCCGCGCGCCCCCCTTCGATTCCATGGAGCGAAAGCCGGACCTCGACATGCTCGGGCGGACCTACTCGATCGGCTACGAGCCGGACCTCGGGCACGTGCTGTTCGAGCGGCCGATCTCCCGCATCACCCACCCGGCGCTCCGCTGGGCGGTGTGGTATCCGCTGCGGCGCGCCAAGAGCTTCGCGACGCTCCCGGCCGCCGACCAGCGGCGCATCCTCGCCGAGCACGGGTCGCTCGGCCGCCGCTACGGCGCCGCCGGGCTCGCCCTCGACGTCCGGCTCGCCTGCCACGGCCTCGACCGGAACGACAACGACTTCGTCATCGGCCTGCTCGGCGCGGACCTCTTCCCCCTCTCCTCCGTCGTCCAGGCGATGCGGGGCACGGAGCAGACCTCCCGGTACCTGGAGAGCCTCGGGCCGTTCTTCGTGGGCCGGGCGGCATGGCGGGGGAGGGGGCGGCCCGCCGGCCCGTGAGCGCCGACCGGCTCTTCGACGACAGCCCCCGCCGGTACGACGCCCTCCTCGTCGTCTCCTTCGGCGGCCCGGAGGGCATGGCGGACGTCATGCCCTTCCTCGACAACGTGCTGGACGGCGTGCGCCTGCCGGACGCGGCGCGGCGGCGCATCGCCGCCCGCTACGAGCGGTTCGGCGGGGTGAGCCCCATCAACGCCCATACCCGCGCGCTGGTCGCGGCGGTGCGCGAGGACCTGGCCCGCCGCGGGCCGGCGCTCCCCGTCTACTGGGGCAACCGCAACTGGCGCCCCCTGCTCCCGGACACCCTGCGGCGGATGGAGGCGGACGGGGTCGAGCGCGCCGCCGCGTTCGTGACGAGCGCCTTCGGCTCCTACAACGGCTGCCGCAAGTACCGCGAGGACCTCTACCGGGCGGTCCAGGGGCTCCGCCGGCCGCCGGCCATCGACAAGCTCCGCCACGGCTACAACCACCCGGGCTTCATCGCCGCCCTGACCGAGCGGGTCGCGGAGGCGCGATCCCGGCTCCCCGAGGAGCGGCGGCGCGGCGCGCCGATCCTCTTCACCGCCCACAGCCTCCCGGAGTCCGCCGCCCGCCAGGCGCCCTACGTGGAGCAGCTTCGCGAAACCTGCCGCCTGGTGGCGGCCGGCCTGGACCGGCCCCCCGCCCGCCGGCGGCTCGTCTACCAGAGCCGGAACGCGCGCTACGGCGCCGACGAATGGCTCGGCCCGGACGTGCGGGAAGCGCTCGCGGAGGAGAAGGCGCGCGGGGCGACGGACGTCGTGGTCGCGCCCGTCGGCTTCGTCTGCGACCACATGGAGGTCGTCTTCGACCTCGACGTCCAGGCGAAGGAGCGGGCGGACGCGCTGGGCCTCGGCATGGTCCGGGCCGCCACCGTCGGGACCCATCCCGAGTTCGTCGGCATGGTCCGCGACCTCGTCCGCGAGCGGTCTGCCGGGAGCGCGGAGCGGGCCGCGCTCGGCGCGAAGGGGCCGAGCCACGACTACTGCCCCCCGGGCTGCTGCCCCTCCGGCCGTCCGGGCCCTCCCGCGCCGGCCCTCTGCGGCCCGCCCCTTCCGCCCGGGTAGCGCGGGGTACCGAGCTTGCCCGGGTCCGGCGCGACGGCCCGCGGGCCGCGGCGACGGCGGCGGCGGTACGTTGTCCCGCGGCGCCCCCTCCGTCGTTCCGCCCCCCGCCGGTCCGCCCCGGGCCGTTCCGGCTTCCGGCGATCCCGCCTCCGGCGGCCCGGCTGACCCGTGGCCGCCCCGCCCCGGTCCCGGAACGACGTCGTGGTCATCGGCGCCGGGCTCTCCGGCCTTGCCGCCGCCCTCCGCCTCGAAGCCCGCGGCGCGCGCGTGCAGGTGGTCGAAGCGCGGGAGCGGGTGGGCGGGCGCGTCCACTCGATGGAGCGCCCCGGCCACCGCCGGGAGGCGGGGGGGGCCTACATCGGGGCGGGCTACCGCCGGGTCATCGCCGCCGCCGGCCGCCTCGGGGTCGAGCTCGTGGACGTGACCCCGATGCTCGCGTTCTTCCGCGAGCAGGAGCTGGTGCTCGACGGGGAGATCATCCGGCAGTCGGAGTGGCCGGACCACCCGCGCAACCCGTTCCCCGGCGAGCACCGGACCCTCATGCCGTGGACGTGCCACCGGGCGCTCGCGGTGCGGGAGAACCCCCTCCCGTCGCCCGGCGAGTGGCTCGACCCCCGGTTCGCGGCGCACGACGTCCCGGTGCATGACTGGCTCTCCCGCCTCGGGTTCGGCGAGGCGGCCATCCGGCTCGGGTACGGGATGAACCCCGCCTTCGGCGACGACGCCCGCGGTGCCTCGGCCCTGCTCGTGTTCTTCCGGGCCGCGTTCCAGTCGGCGCAGCGCCGGCTCGCGCCGGAAGGGGTCCTCGGCTACACGGCGCGGGACGGGGTGCAGCGCATCCCGGAGGCGATGGCCGGGGCGCTCGCGGGCGAGGTCCACTTCGGCCGGACCGCCGCCGCGATCACGTGCGGCCGGCGCGGGGGGGCCGAGGTCCGCTGCGCGGACGGGGCCGTCTACCGCGCGCCGCACGTCGTCTGCTCGCTGCCGTTCGGCGCGTTGCGCAAGGTCGCGATCGACCCTCCGTTCGCGGGCCGGCAGGCGGAGGCGGTCCGCGGTCTCGGGTCCCAGCCCGTGACCCAGCTCTACTTCGCCCCCCGGTCGCGCTTCTGGGAGCGGGACGGCTACCAGCCGAGCATGTTCACGAACGGGCCCGCGGGCATGGTGGCCGCGCACCGGAGCCGCGAAGACCCCGCGGAGGTCACCGGCTTCGCCGCGTGGGTGATGGGGCCGGGCGCGCGCCGGCTGGACGCGCTGCCGGAGGCGGAGGCGGGGCGCGCGGTGCGCGAGGCGATCGAGGCGGCGCGGCCCGCCGCGCGGGGCCAGCTCGAGTTCGTCGGCCTCCGGGCCTGGGGCCAGGACCCCTTCGCGCGGGGGGGATGGGCGTGGTTCCGCCCGGGGGAGGTCAACCGGCTCGCGGCCGGCATGGGCCGCCCGCACGGCCCGCTGCGCCTCTGCGGCGAGCACCTGGCGCGCACCGCCCGGGGCATGGAGGGAGCGATGGAGTCGGGCGAGGAGGCCGCCCGCGATATCCTCGCCGCCTGACCCCGGTCCCCCCTGCCCGATCGCGAGCGGGCGGGCAGGGGCGCCGTTGCCGAACGGTTCACCCGGAGCGTCGAAGACGATCGACGGCCGTTCCCCGTAATTCGATAGGCAAGCCGATGGCCAGCCCCCCGCCTTCCGGCTCCGAGCGGGCCGACTCCTGCTACGCCGCCGCCGCGCCGGGGCGCGAGCGCCGCCCTGCGCTCGCGGGGCGCGAGAGGGCGGACGTGTGCGTCGTCGGCGCCGGCTTCACCGGGGTCTCCGCCGCCCTGCACCTCGCGGAGCGGGGGTACTCGGTCGTCGTGCTCGAGGCGAAGCAGGTGGGATGGGGGGCGAGCGGGCGCAACGGAGGGCAGGTGGGGAGCGGGATGCGCGAGTCGATGGACGACCTCGAACGGACCATCGGCCCGGCGCGCGCCGAGGCCGTGTGGGCGCTCTGCGAGGAGGCGAAGGCGATCATCGCGGACCGCATCGCCCGGCACGGCATCGACTGCGGCTGGCGGCCGGGCAACCTGCTCGCGTCCACACGCGAGCGCCACCTGGGGTGGATCGAGAGCGAGACGGAGTTCTGCCGCCGCCGCTTCGGCTACCGCGGGTACCGGGTGCTGTCGCGGGCGGAGATCCGGGAGGAGGTCGCGAGCGACCGCTACGCCGGGGGCCGGATGGACACGGGCGGCGGGCACCTGGACCCCCTGCGCCTCGTGCTCGGGACGGCCGCCGCCGCGGAGGGGGCCGGCGCCCGGATCTTCGAGGGCTCGCGCGTCGAGCGGGTCCGGTGGGGACGCCCGGCCGAGGCCGCCGCCGCGCGCGGGGTCGTGGAGGCGGAACACGTCGTCCTCGCGGGCAACGCCTACCTCGGGCGCCTGGAGCCGGGGATCGAGCCCTGGATCATGCCGATCGTCAGCCACCAGCTCGCCACCGAACCCCTCGGGGAGCGGCGCGCCCGCGCCCTCATCAGAAGCGGGGCGTGCGTCCACTCGACCAGCTTCGTGGTGGACTACTACCGCTGCACGCCTGACCACCGGCTCGTGTTCGGCGGCGGCGAGACCTGGTCCGACCGGCCCCTCGCCGACCCCGGGGCGTTCGTTCGCCGCTACATGCTCCGGGTCTTTCCCCAGCTCGCGGACGTCGGGATCGACCATGCGTGGAGCGGGCGTCTCGCGATCACCAGGAGCCGCCTGCCGCACGTGGGGCGGATCGCCCCGAACGGCTTCTTCGCCCACGGGTTCTCGGGGCATGGGGTGGCCCTGACCCAGATCGCGGGGAAGCTCCTCGCGGAGGCGGCGGCGGGAACCGCCGAGCGCTTCGACGTGCTGGCGGGCCTGCGGCATCGGCCGTTCCCCGGAGGCCGGCGGCTCCGCCACCCGCTGCTGGTCCTCGGGATGCTCTACTACACCCTGCGCGACCGGCTCTGACCGGAACCGCGGCCGAGGCGCGCCGCGGCAGGAGGGGCCGTAGGGCGCCTTGACAACGCGGGCGCCCCGGCGAAGCTTCGCGTCGGGAGACCGCGGGCCGGGGGGAATCCCAGGACATGGCGCGTCCCGTGGACGCGGGCATCCTGGGAACGCTCGTGTCTCGCCCGCATGAAGGAGCATGGTGCTGCGGCGGCCTGGATCACGCCGCGGCGGAGAGCTCCTTCGCGACCCTCGAGGAGGAACGGCGCCGGCATCGAAGCCGCGTACGAAGGCCGGCACCGGTTCGCCGCGCGCGACGCTCCCCGCCGACGGCTTGGCGCGTAGTAAGATGCAGGGCACACCGAAACCGGAGTACGGAGGCCCCGTGCCGTGAACTCGCGTGACCCAAGGTCGCATCGCCGTGAGGGACGACCCGTCATCCAAGCCCCGCGCGAGGTCCGCCAACGGGTTTCGGCCTCCGTCGGCCAGGGTCCGCACAGCGCGCCGACCCGCGTCGCGACGGGCAGAGGCGGAGGGTTCGAGCCATGCGCGGCGCCCACGCGCCCGTGACCCCTCCCTCCCGTACTCCTGTGAACCAGCATCATATGGCTGGTCTTCAGGTTGCCGGGCAGGCGGTCCGATCGGCGCTCGCCGATGGATGCCTCGCGGGGAGCTCGTGCTTCGAGCGGCGGTACAATGGCCGATGACGGTATCGGTAGCGCCATGGAGATGACGACACGCCCAATCTTCGCGCTGTACGTGATGTGGCATCCCTCGTATCGAGGAGGCCGGGCTATTGCGGATCGGCTACGCAGACACTTTGGCCGCGATCTCTACCGGTCCGTCGTGGAGGGGCGCGGAATGAGCGTTCTTGAGCGCAGCGAACCCGTACCGGGCGCCCGCA
The DNA here is from genome assembly GCA_965243335.1 of Gammaproteobacteria bacterium. Classification (GTDB taxonomy): domain Bacteria; phylum Pseudomonadota; class Gammaproteobacteria; order HK1; family HK1; genus JAJDXW01. Next base: position 4,448,108 of record OZ251545.1, on the reverse strand, counting down.
CGCCTTTGCCGATAGACTGGGAAGACGCGGAGTTTACGGCTGTCGTTGTGCTCGCGGAGTCGACGCTGGTTGACGACTGCGAGTGGGCCAATTATGTACGCGGCATCGCGCAAGCCGCGCACGAGAAAGGAATCCCCGCCAGCTTTTTTCCAGTGACGATGGATCGTCGGGGGCTTGAATCAGGGGTCACGCAGCAGGCGCTGCGATGGGACGAATGGGACGGCTCCAGCACGGATCGGACCCGACGGCTGATGTCGGACCTGATGCACGAATTCTGCCGAATGCTCCGATATCGCCTGGATCACCCTGGAAGCACGGATGACAGGGAAACGCCGCTTGGCCGCTATATGGACAGGATTCAGGTCTTCCTCAGCCACTCGAAGCATGACGACCGCGGCGGATCGGTGGCCCGCAGTATTCGCGACTGGATCCATGCGCACAGTCCGTTGGAAAGCTTCTTCGATTTCCATGACGTCCCGCCCGGACTGCCATTCGATGAGGTCCTGCTGCACCAAATCGGCGCGGGCGGCGCGGTCGTGGCGGTGCGTACCGATTCGTACTCTTCGCGCGAATGGTGCCGGCGCGAAGTCATCGAGGCGAAACGTCGCTTGGCGCCGATGATAGTCGTCGACTGTCTGCAGGACGTCGATCCACGTGGAATGCCTTATCTGGGCAACGTGCCCGTCGTTCGTATGGAACCGGGCCGAACGGACAGAATCGCAACGATTGCGAGCTGCCTCATGGACGAGATCTTTCGAACCTGGTTGTGGCGTTGCCGCGTCAGATCATATCTCCCGGATTCTCCGGGCGTCCTGTTCACGGCACGACCGCCCGAGTTGATCGCATTGGCGGCAGTGCCGTCAGGCAGGGAGGAGCCGGCTCCGACGATCGTATATCCCGAGCCGATGCTGAGCGCCGACGAGGAACGGCTGTTCAGGGCGATCTCGCCGAGGGCGCGGTTGCGGACCTTGACGGACTGGCTGGAGGAACGACGATGACCTCGTCCCACACCGAGACAACCCCCGCGGTCGGGATCTCGGTCTCGGAGAGCCCCGACTTGAAGGCTTTGGGGCTGAGCGACGGGCACTTGCGCGATGCCATGGCCGAGATTGCGCTGCATCTGCTGGCCTCGGGAAGGAGTCTGGTGTACGGCGGGGATCTGCGGCAACACGGATTCACGGAGCTCCTGGCCGAGCTGGTGGGGCGCTATGGAAATCATCCTCGGCACCGAGGAACCATCGCCATCACCGATTACCTGGCTTGGCCGGTGCATATCCGGATGACGTCGGACGAGCTTGCGACGTTCTCGGCTGAACACGAACCCGCCGTTCGCCTGGTCTTCCTCACGCTGGACGGCGCACGTCTTGCGCGGGAACGTCGATTGAAGCTGCCTGGGCGCGATCCGCATGAGGAAGAGTGGACGAAGGGCCTGACGGCAATGCGGATCGCCATGTGCCACGACATTCAGGCGCGGATCGTTCTCGGCGGCAGGGTCGAGGGCTACAGGGGAGCAATGCCCGGGGTCGCCGAGGAGGCATCCCTCTCTCTCGAGAGGGGGCAGCCAACCTTCCTGCTTGGCGGATTCGGCGGGTGTGCTCGCGACATGGCGGAGACGCTCGGCCTCGCCAAGCGTTGGGCAGGTTCGCGAGAGGAGTGGGAGGGGCGCCCGTGCTTTCGCAAGTATTCGGCGGACGACCTCCACAATGGTCTTTCCCGGGAGGAGAACGTCGTCCTGGCCCGGACCCCTCATATCCAGGAGGCGGTCGCCCTCGTGTCCCGCGGTCTTCGAAAAATCCTCGGCGAAGGAGCTGACAGTCCATAAAGTATTCATCAGCCATCATCACGATAACGATCAGTGGTACAAGGAAGAGCTGGTCAAGTTCGGAGAACAGTATTCCATATTCGTGGATCGATCCGTCGACACGGGCGACATTCCCGACGACTGGACCGATCAGAGGATCCGGCGCGAGATCAGGGACCGGTATCTCAGGGACTCGACGGTCACCGTCGTATTGGTCGGAAGAGAGACGAGGCGCCGCAAACATGTCGATTGGGAAATTCATTCGAGCATGTACGACGGGTCGGTGAACAGGCGATCGGGGATGGTGGTCATCAACCTTCCGGGGATTTCTGAAGGTCAATTTCATGCAGCTCATGGAGAAGAAGAAAGGAGGCTGTTGTATCCGGACGTTGCGTCATGGACGCATATCGAAGAAAGGACGGAGTACGAGCGTCGGTATCCATACATGCCTGATCGGATCATCGACAACCTTGTGAAGCCGGACGTCAGGATCTCGGTCGTTCCATGGAGCAGGATAAATGGGAGAACGCTCGAGTTCCTGATTGAAACCGCCTTTCGTTACCGCAAGGACTGCCCATACGACCTGAGCCGGCCCATGAGGCGGGCGAACTCCTCATGAGTCGAGAAGTGGTCGCGTGAGCAGAGCGGCGGCGCGGGTGAACAGCGCGCCGCCTCGCGGCGCCCGTACTCAGCGCCGGCTGCGGGCCGCGGCGTTCTTCCGCAGCAGGCGTTCGGTGGCCTCGTCCAGCCCGGTGTAGCGGTTCGCGGCCGGGGGGGCGTGGCTGCCGCGTGACGGCTTCGGGGCGCCGAGGCGGATCATCGCCTCGGTGAGCCGCACCCCGCACACGATGCCGTCGAGGAGCGGAACCGGCACGTGCGGTTGCAGCCCGGCGGGAAGGCCGGCGGCGGCGGCGCCCGCAAGGATGAGCACTTCGGCGCCGTCCGTTTCAATGAGCGCGTCCGCCGCCCCGACGATCGCCTCCGTCAGCTTCTCCCGCTCCGCGAAGGCTTGCGCGAGCGGGACGTCGATGGTCCGCATCCCGGCGAGCCGGCCCGCGAGGCCGTAGCGTTCGACCGCCTCCCGGTAGCCCGGCGCGGAGGCGAGGCTGAACGTGACGAGCCCGAACCGCGCTCCCAGCATACAGGCGGTGAGCAGGGCCGCTTCGGTCATGCCGACCACCGGGGTCGCCAGCAGCGCCCGCAACGCGCCGAGGGCGGGGTCGGTCGAGACCCCGATGAGCACCCCGTCGAAGGTACTGTCGTGGTCCGCGACGGCCTTGAGGATGGCGTGCCCCGCGATCGCCTCCTCCGCCCGGTGGCTCACGATCCCGGCCCCGAAGGAAGCGGTGGCGGCCGCGATCTCCGTGCCCGGCGCAGCCGCGTCGCGGGCGGTCACGGCCAGGGTCTCCGTCATCGCGGAGTTCGTGTTCCCGTTGACGAGCAGAATGCGCACGCGAGACCTCCCGTTTCCCCTCCGCTACCCCTTCCATTTCCGGCGGATGCCGATGGCTGCGCCGACGGCCGGATCTGTGGCGGGTGAGTATATCCGCGCCGCCGGGGCCGCTTCCTCCCGTTTGCACCCGGAGGCATGTGCGCTGCGGGGTTTTCGCCAAGCATGCCTCTCGCAGGCGTCTCGCCCGCACGGGGGCGGAGCCCCCGGAAATGAGAATGCGGGCGGGACACAAGCGTTCCCAGGGACGTATCCGCGCAAGCGCGGCCGTGGGGTGAAACCCGCCCAAAGGCCCCTCGAACCGACCCCAAACCGTGGAACGACGCCGTCCCCGTGGGGTAGAAATATCTCGCCTCCTGTTATCTTTTTTATATCAATAGATTACGAAAAGCGCGCGGGCCTCGCCCGAAGCCGCGAGGCCGCGGGTTCAGAGGAGCGCCTGGTAGGTCAGCACCCGGAGCTCGCGCCGGATGGGGTACGTGGACGAGGGCGAGAGCTGGGTGAGAAGCAGCACGATGAGGTCTTCGACCGGGTCCACCCAGAACGCGGTGCTCGCCATCCCGCCCCAGGCGTACTCGCCGGGCGAGCCGACGATCCGGGCCTTCGCCGGGTCCAGCATCACCGACACCCCGAGCCCGAACCCGACCCCGGTGAACGGGGTCTCGGAGAAGGTCGGCTGGCCCATGTCCGCGAGGTCGCCGGGGAGCTGGTTCGTGGTCATGTGCTCGACCGTCTTCCGCCCGAGGAGGCGGACCTCCCCGAGCGCCCCCCGCCCCCGCAGCAGGCGCGCGAACCGGAGGTAGTCGGGCGCCGTCGAGACGAGCCCGCCGCCGCCGGAGAGGGTCGCGGCGGGCGTGAGGAAGCGGCTCCGGGCGGCGGGGTCGACGAGGGCGAGCCCGCCCTCCTCGGAGCGGGTGTAGTTGGAGGCGAGCCGGCCGCCCTCGCCCTCGGGCGCGTGGAAGCCGGTGTCGGCCATCCCGATCGGGGCGAAGACGCGCTCCGCGAGGAACGCGTCGAGCGGGCGGCCGGACCAGACCTCGACGAGGCGGCCGAGGACGTCGGTCGACACCCCGTACCGCCAGCGCGTTCCGGGCTGGAAGGCGAGCGGCTGCGCGGCGGCGGCTTCGACCAGGTCCGCGAGCGGGGCGAGGTTGGCGTTGAACTCGACCCCGTGCCGGCGATAGAGCTCGTCCACCGGGTGGTCGCCCTGGAACGAATAGGTGAGGCCGGAGGTGTGGGTCATGAGGTCGTGCACGGTGATCGGGCGGGCGAGCGGCTCGGTCGCGAACGAGTCCGCGTCGCCGCCCGCGAAGACCCTCGTCCCGGAGAACGCGGGGACGTACCTGGCGATGGGATCGTCGAGCTGGAAGCAGCCCTCCTCGTAGAGCATCAGCGCGGCGGCGGTCGTGATGGGCTTCGTCATCGAGTACATGCGGTAGAGGGTGTCCGGCTCGACCGGGCGGCGCGCCTCGACGTCCCGGAAGCCGTGGGTCCCGAGCCAGGCGAGGCGGTCGTCCCGCACGACGGCGACGAGCAGCCCCGGGAGCCGGCCCGAGTCCACCCACCGCCGCATCCAGGGGAGGATCCGGGCAAGGCGCGGCGTGGAGAGCCCGACCTCTTCAGGAAGCGTATCGACGTGCACGGCGGTCGCGGCCCCTCTGTCGCCGCCTCTTCGGGCGGCGGGTTGCGGCGGACACGGCCCGCGCGGGAATGGCTCTACAATCGCGCCTTCCGCCGGACGGGCGCGGCTGCCGGGGCGGAGCCGTCCCTCGGGACGGACAGGCCCGGTCAACCGGATTGCTGCACATGCTGGACGCTCTTCCCGAGCTGATGTACGCCGCCTCGGTCTGGACCTTGCCGGTCGTCACCGCGATCACCCTGCACGAGGCGGCGCATGCCTGGGTGGCGTGGATGCTCGGCGACGACACCGCGCGGCGGGCCGGGAGGCTCAGCTTCAACCCCGCCCGCCACATCGATCCCTTCGGCACCATCATCCTGCCGGCGCTGCAGCTTGCGGCGCAGCTCTTCCTGCGGGCGCCGTTCCTGTTCGGGTACGCAAAGCCGGTCCCGGTCGACTTCTCGCGCCTGCGGCGGCCGCGGCGGGACATGATCTGGGTCGCGGCGGCCGGACCGGGCAGCAACCTCGCGATGGCCTGGCTGGCGGCCATCCTCATGTACGCGACCATCGTGATGCCCGAGACCGTGCGGCCCTGGGTGTTCGAGAACCTGAAGAACGCCCTCCTGCTGAATCTGGTGCTCGCGGTGTTCAACCTGCTTCCGATCCCCCCGCTGGACGGCAGCCGCATGGTGCTCGGGCTCCTGCCGCGAGGGCTCGCCGTGCGCTACGCCCGCCTCGAACGGTACGGAATGGCCCTCGTGGTCGGGCTGATCGCCCTGCCCCCCCTCCTCGGCATGATGCTCGACCGCGACCTCAACCTCCTCATCTGGATCGTGCAGCCGCTGGTCCTGTTCCTGTTCGACACGGTCCTCTTCCTCGCCGGGTACTGATAGCCGCACTGCACGGGCTGCCCCGCGTCCGGCGGCGCGCCCCGGGGGATCTGGCCTTGCCGGAGGAGGGGTGCGGAATCCGCCCGGTTCCGTTCGGCCCGGCCCGGCTCGGCTCAGAGCAGCGTCTTGACGGGAACCGAAGGGTCGGCGAGCGCGGCGGGGTCGGGGCGCCCCCGCGCCGCGATCAGGCGCCGGCAGAAGATGAACTCGCGCACGCCGTTCACCGCGTCCGCCCCGATCAGCACGCCGTCGCGAAGGTGGAAGGTGATGAACGAATCGCCCCCGAACTCGCCGCGGGTGACGGTCTGGTCCGCCCCCTCCGAGAGCCCCGCCATCTGGAGCCGGACCCCGTGCTGGTCGGACCAGAACCAGGGCTCCGATTCGTAGGAACGGTCCTCGCCGAGCATGACCGCCGCCGCCACCCGGCCCTGCTCCATCGCGTTGGGGACCGACTCGAGGCGCACCCGGCGGCCGAAGAAGGCGTTCGGATGGCTCGTGCAGTCGCCGGCCGCGAAGACGTCGGGGGCGGAGGTGCGGCACCCCGAGTCGACCGCGATCCCGTTGTCGCAGTCGATCCCGGCATCGCGGGCGAGGTCGGTCACCGGCTCGATCCCGATGCCCGCGACCACGAGGTCGGCCGGGAGCCCGCTCCCGTCGGCAAGCTCGACGGACCGCACCGCGCCGCCCTCGCCGCGGAAGCGGGCGACGGAGGCGCCGAGCCGGAGGTCCACCCCGCGGGCGCGGTGGAGGTCCGCGTAGAAGGCCGCGAGCCGGCTGGTCGCGACCCGCGAGAGCAGGCGCGGCAGCGCTTCGACGACGGTGACGGAGCGCCCCGCCTCGACCGCCGCCGACGCGACCTCGAGGCCGATGTAGCCTCCCCCGACGACCACGACCCGCTCGGCGTTCTCCATCGCGGCGCGGATCCGGTCCGAGTCCTCGATGGTGCGAAGGTAGAGCACGCCTTCGAGGTCGGCCCCCGGCATCCCGTCGAGCCGCCGGACCCGGCTCCCGGTCGCGAGGAGGAGCCGGTCGTAGGCGAGGGTGCGGCCGGTCTCGAGCGTGATCCGGCGCCCCCCCGGGTCGATGGAAACCACCCGGGCGCCGGTCAGCAGCTCGATCGAGTTCTCGGCGTAGAACGCCTCGGGGCGGAGCAGCACCCGGTCCCGGTCGGAGCGCCCGGCGAGGTAGTCCTTCGAGAGCGGCGGGCGCTGGTAGGGCGGCTGGTCCTCCGCCGTCACCAGGAGGATCTCCCCGTCGAAGCCCGCCCGGCGAAGGCTGTCCACGGCCTGGCCGCCCGCCTGTCCGCCCCCCGCCACGACGATTCGCGATACCCGTTCCATGCTCCGTCCCGCCCTCCGTTCCGATCCCTACCCCGCTCGCCGCCCGCATGGGCGACCGCCTCCGAGCCCGCGCGCTCGTCCCGCGGCCCGGCTTACAGCCCCGAGCGTTTGCGCCACCCGCCCGGCGCCCGGCAGCCGCCGCGGCCGGTTCGGCCCGAACCGCGAAAGGTAACCGTTTGCAGCCGGCGCCGGTAGTCGAAGCGCCTTCGAGGCGTGTGCGCGATGGGGTTTTCGCCAGGCACGCCTCTCGCGGGTGCTCCTGGGAACGCTTGTGTCCCGCCCGCACTTTCGTTCACGGGCGCTTTCGCCCCCCCTGTGCGGGCGAGACGCCCGCGTTCCCAGGACGTCCGTTCCCAAGGACGGGCCCGCGAGAACGGACATGCCGGCGGGACGCCGGCGTACCCAGGGGCATTCACCATTGGCGAAAATCCCCGCCGCGCAAATGAAAGCGCAGGCGGGACACAAGCGTCCGTCAGGACGCGCCGTTCCCAGGAGCGCTCCCAGCGGCGTGTGAAAGCAGTTCCGACCGGGCAACCTGCGCCCGCGTGGGGAATCCGGCGTCTCAGTCCGCCCGGACCGCGTCCCGGAGCCGGTCCGCGAGCCGCGAGCGGCGCTGCACCGACTCGAAGCGCCGGACCGCGATGGCGAGCGCCCGCGGCTCGGCCACGAGCACCACGAGGCGCTTCCCGCGCGTCACCCCGGTATAGACGAGGTTCCGTTCGAGCAGCATGTAGTGCTGGGTGGTGAGCGGCATGACCACGGCCGGAAACTCCGAGCCCTGGGACTTGTGGACGGTGATCGCGTAGGCGAGGCTCAGCTCGTCGAGCTCGCTGAGCTCGTAGGCCACCGGCCGGCCCTCGAAGTCCACCGTGACCGTCTGCTCCTCGAGGTCGACCGCGGCGATCCGGCCGATGTCGCCGTTGAAGACCTCCTTCTGGTAGTCGTTCACGGTCTGGAGCACCTTGTCTCCCCGCGCGTACGTCGTCCCGAAGCGGCTCACCCGCGCCCCGGAGTCGGGATTGAGCCGGGACTGGAGCTCCGCGTTCAGGGCCGCGGCCCCGAGCCCTCCCCGCCGCCCCGGGGTGAGGACCTGGAGGTCGTCCAGCGGGTCGAACCCGAAGCGCCGCGGGATCCGCTCCGTCACCACGTGCAGCAGCCGGTCGCGCCCCTCCTCGGCGTCGCGGACGGGAATGACGTAGAAGTCGCTCGGGTCGGCGCGGCTCGCACGGCTCGCCCGCCTCTCCGCGCCGGCGCCGGAGCCGGCCCCCGGACCAGAGCCGGAGCCGGCGCCGGGGTCCGAGCCGGAGCCAGCCCCGGCCCTGCCCTCGGCTGCTTCGGAGCCGACCCCGGACCCCTCCGACCGGCCCGGCGGCCGCGGATACTCCGGCAGCTCGCCCCGGTTGATCCGGTGCGCGTTGACGACGATGCGCGACGACCCGGCCTGGCGGAAGATCTCGGTGAGCCGCACGGTCGGCACGCGCTCCGAGCCGATGATCTCCGCGAGCACGGACCCGGGGCCGACCGACGGGAGCTGGTCCGCGTCCCCCACGAGGAGCATCGCGGCGTGCGCCGGGACGGCCCGGAAGAGCTGGTTCGCGAGCACGACGTCCACCATCGACACCTCGTCCACGACCACGAAGTCGGTGTCGAGGGGCTGGTCGACCCCGTGCCGGAAGCCTCCGGTGGTCGGGTCGAACTCGAGGAGCCGGTGGACCGTGGACGCCTCGAGCCCGGTGGTCTCCGCGAGCCGCTTCGCCGCCCGCCCGGTCGGCGCGCACAGGCGCGCCCGGACCCCCTTCGCGCGCACGATGTGGAGCACCGCGTTGACGATGGTGGTCTTCCCGACCCCGGGGCCGCCGGTGATGACGGTGACCCGTTCGCGGATCGTGCAGGCCACCGCCGCGCGCTGCGAGTCCGAGAGCGCGAAGCCCACCCGCTGCTCCGCCCACGGGATCGCCTTCTCCGGATCGACGTCCCCCCAGGGAGGGAGGCCGCCGTCGGCGAGCAAGCGGCCCAGACGGTTCGCCGCCCCGCGCTCGGAGCGGTGCAGGGCGGGCAGGTAGATCCACGACTCGCCGTCGCGCGCCTCGTCCACCAGCTCGCCGTCGGAGACCTCGCGGGCGAGCGCCGCCTCGACGACCTCCGCATCCACCTCGAGCAGCTCGGCCGCCGCCGAGACGAGCGCCCCCCGCTCGCCGGCGCAGTGCCCCTCGGACGAGAGCTCCTCGAGCACGTGGCGGACCCCCGCGCGGGCCCGCGGGATCGAGTCGGGGTCGAAGCCGATGGACTGCGCGATCGCGTCGGCGGTGCGGAAGCCGATGCCGCGCACGTCGAGGGCGAGCCGGTAGGGGTTCTCGCGGACGCGGGCCACCGCCCGGTCCCCGTACAGCCGGTAGATCCGCACCGCCCGCGCCGTCCCCACCCCGTGCGACTGGAGGAAGACCATGATCTCCCGGACCGCCTTCTGCTCCGCCCACGCGGCGACCACCTGGCTCTGGCGCTTCGGCCCGATCCCGGGCAGCTCGCGGAGCCGCTCCGGGTCGTGCTCGATGACCTCGAAGACGTCCGCCCCGAACGCGCCCACGAGCTGCGCCGCGAAGTGGGGGCCGATGCCCCGGATCATCCCCGAGCCGAGGTACTTCTCGATGCCTTCGAGGGTGCTCGGCGGGACCACCCGCAGGTGCTCCGCCCGGAACTGGAGCCCGTGGTTGCGGTCGTTGACCCAGCTCCCCTCCGCCTCCACGAACTCGCCGGGGCCGACGGTCGCGGCGGTCCCGACCACGGTGACCGGCTCGCGCCGCCGGGCGGCGTTCACCCGGAGCACGCAGAAGCCGGTGTCCTCGCTGTGGAAGGTGACCCGCTCGACGGTGCCGGCGACCCGCTTGGGGTCGCCGAAATCGAGGTCGAGGGCCGCCTCGCGCCGCCGCGGAGCGCGTCTCGGGGCCTCCGCCATGGGGTCTCCTCTCGGGGCGCCGCTCGCCGCCGCCTGCCCCCGGCAGGCCCCGCCGCCCCTCCGGTCCGGCCCGGCAGGGAGCGAGCGGGACGGGCGCGGGCGGGGCCGCCGGCTGCGGGTTGCGGGCCGTGGGCTACAGGAAGGTGTTCGGCTTGAGGAAGAAGCCGAGGATGAGGCAGCCCTTGGGAGAGCGCGCCTCGTGCCGGTTGCCGGCCGGGCGCCAGATGAAGTCGCCGGACACGGCGACCCCGTCGTCGTCCTCGAACTCGCCTTCGAGGACGTAGGTCTGCTCGATCTCGTTGTGGACGTGGTCGGGGATCACCGCGCCCGGGTCGAGCTTGAACAGGCCGGTGAAGAGCCCCGTCTCCTTGTCCTGGACGAGCACCTTCATCGACACGCCGCGGCACTGGGTCATCGGCTCCCAGGGGATCTCGTCCGTCCTGACGTAGCGCGAGGCCAGCGCCGGGAGCCCGCGGTCGGCGAGAGCGGGGGTTTCGAGGGCCATGATCAGCTCCCCTCTGTGGTCCGGTCGGCGAAAGCATAGCCGCCACACTCCGGGAGTGCGAGCCGGAGCCTCCCCGAGGCACGTGCGCGGCGGGGATTTTCGCCAGGCGCGCCTCGTCGCGGGCGCGTCAGTGGGGACGTGGGCGTCCTGGGAACGCTTGTGTCCCGCCCGCATTTTGGTTCACGGGCGCTTCACACCCCCGTGCGGGCGAGACGCCCGCGTTCCCAGGATGCGCCGGAGCCTGCTCCAGGGCCGCCCGGAACCGCTCAGCCCCTTCGCCAGCTTCCGAGCTCGGGGTCGATGGGGGCGAGCATCCCCCTCTGGAACCCGCCGAGGGCGGCGTCGGCGAACCAGGAGAGCCAGCGCTCGACGAACTCGCGGCGCGCCTCCTTGCCGGAGAGGGCGACGAACGGATAGCCGAGCCGGAGCGTCCCGCCGCGGCCCGCGAGGGCGGCCGCCACCCGGGGCCCCGGGGCGCGGGCGCTCGGGGCGATGCCCTCGCCCGCGAACATGGTCCCGTCCTCCTTGGTGACCACGAAGCCGGTCTCGGCCCACTCGAAGCGCCCCGCTTCGAATGCATCGCAGTACCACAGGGAGTGGACCCGTCCGCGGTCCCCGGTCTGGTGGTCCCCTCCCCCGTTCCCATCCGCGTCGCCGAGCGCCTTCACCCCGATCTCGGCGTGGGCCGCGACATGGAACGCGGGCCGCACCTCGGGCTCGCAGCACCAGCAGTCGGGGCCTGTCGGGACCGCCCACGTCCACAGGAGCGCCCCGGGCCCCACCTTGGCGGTCCGTGTGTCCGCCTCCTGCAGGAACCGCACCGAAGGGCAATGATCGAGGATCGCCTGGCGGATCGGGTGGAGCAGGGCCTCCAGATGGTCCGTCGCCTCGCTGGCCGCCCCGCCGGTCGTATCCTCGGCCCGGCGTGTGGCGACCTCGTCCCGGTGGCCGGCGGCGAGGCGTTCCCCGAGTGCGCTGTCGATCTCGATCTTCATGCTCTTTCTCCTCCCGACGCGGGCCGGTCGACCCGTCCCGTCCAATTTCGCCGCAAAGGCAGGCAGGAGCCCGGCCCAGTGATGGAACGTCACTCATTCCTCGATCGCTATCATACTCGCGGCGGGCCGCCGTGTACTGGCGAGGGGCCGGGTCGGACACGGCGCTCCACCGATTTCCAGGACGGTTGCGGTTCATCCCCGAGCGGGCGGGGAACGTTCCTCTCGAGCCTGCCTTTCGATTTCGCCAGACTCGTGCGGCGGGGTTCCGTTTCAGCTCTCCGCCTGCAGGGCGAGGCCGGACGGCGGCTCGTCCCTGCGTTCGAGCGCGATCCGACGCGCTTCGCAGGCCCGGGTCCGGTGGGGCAGCCTGGCCTGGTCCTCGAGCGCATCGAGCAAGTCGGCTTCCCTGCCTTTCCACCTCGCCCGTTCCCGTGCGATCGCTTCGGCGAGCACTTCCGAGCGCCCCGCGTGGATCTGGCTCTCGAAACGAAGCAGCACGCCCATCCGCTCCCTCGACGAACGGTCTTCAATCCGGGCGGGGCGGCATACCGCGTAGGCCCGCACCGTCGCCGACCAGTCCCTCGCACGCTGGGTATCCCCGCTTTCCCGATGGCTCCACGCCTGGTCCTGCGTCACGAGGAACGGCGTTCGGGCGTCGCGGAAGCGGGGGTCGGCGGCCCGCTTGCCCTCGATCCACCGGTCGAGTCCTTCGCGGTCGATCCGATCGAAGTTCTCGGTCGCGACGATCTGCGCTCCGTGCAGCAGCGCCTGCGCCACGACGGCGGGATCGCCTACGCCATCGCGCTCCTTGAACAAACCCCTTGCCGCCAGCTCCATCGCCGTCTCTTCCGTTTCGGCGTTCTCCTCCGCGACGGTCCAGACCGCATCGTTGCGTCCCCGCTCGGCGTCCGACCACTCCCGGAATGCTCGTGTCACCTTCGCAGCCAATCGTGTGCTCTCCTCGACGGCTGCCTCGTTCCGGGTGTCGGACCAGTTCGGCCCCCAGAGGCTCGTGCCCCGGTGCTCGATCGCCCGCCGCGCGTAGCTGCCGGCGATGGCCGGGTACTTCCGCTTCGCTTCCCGTAGCGCCTCCGCGGGGAGGAGGACGTTCCCGCCCCGCTCCTCCTGCAGCGCGCAGAGGTAACGCCTGACTGCATGGCGCATGAACGCGTTCGCATCCAGTGCGAGGACGTCCCTCAGCATTCCTCCCCCCCGTCCGTCCAGGCCTCCCAGAGACGCCAGGCCTCGGCCTCCCGGCCCTCGGCGACCAGCTCCCGGTGGCGTTGCACCGTCCGTTCGTCCGGGTGCCCGGCGGCTTCCGCGGCAGCCCCGCGGAGCTGCCGGCGGCGCCCGTCCTTGCCGGGCGGGCCGGCCTTTGCCCGCGAGGGCGTTCCCGCTCGTGCGAGGTCTTCGCGTTTTCCCATTCGGCGGCTCCCTTCCGTTCGCGCGCCCGGCGGGCGCTCTGCGGCCTCGGCGCGCGTTCTCGTCAGCGGTTCGGCTGAAATTCCGAATAAAATCGTGCAATCTCCGGGGAATTGGCCTTGTCGTCCCGTATCCATCGGACGTAAAGTATAAATCGTGGTCCGGAAATGGAGTGCCTCGAGCGGTCTCGGGATGCGGCGGCGATGCTTCCGGCCTTGAGATCCACGTCTTCCGAGGCGCGCGCCGGCTCGGACCATCCACCCGTCCCCCGGCGAAATTGCCGCTTGCCGTCCCGGCCGCCCGCCGCCCGGCGGGAGGCCGACCCGTGTCCGCGAACGCGCAGCGAGTGCGCTCCGACCGATCGGAATGCGCGAACTCCGAATCGCAGTCCGCTCACCGGACGCCGCGACGGTGGTCCCGATTGCACCGGCCAGGGCTCGACCACCCTTCCCCGGAGACCTCCCCGGGCGCCGCACCAGGAGCATTGACATGAAAGACATCGGGTTCGTCGGGTTGGGCGACATGGGTTCCGGCATGGCCGGGAACCTGCTTCGCGCCGGCTTCCACGTGCATGGATACGATCGGGCCCGGGCCCGGCTGGAATGGCTGGAGCGCGCGGGGGGCCGCCCCGCCGAGAGCGCAGCGCAGGTGGGAGAGCGCTCGGAGGCCGCCTTCGTCATGGTGCTGAACGGGGACCAGGCGCGGGACGCGGCCCTCGGGCCGGAAGGGCTGGCGCAGGGGATGGAGCGGGGCGGGATCGTCCTCCTGTCGGCGACCATCCGGCCGAGCGAGGCGGAGGGCATCGCGGCGGACCTCCGCGAACGCGGGCTCACCCTGATCGACACCCCGGTGTCGGGCGGCAAGCACGGAGCGGACGCCGGCAAGCTCAACCTCTACCCGGCGGGCGACCCGGACGCGATCGAGCGGGTCCGGCCGGCGCTCGAAGCGATCTCCCGGCAGATCGTGGTGACCGGCGACCGGCCCGGCCAGGGCCAGGTGGCCAAGGCCGCGCTCCAGGCCCTCATCGGGGGGGTGTTCGCGGGGGTCTTCGAGGCGGCGGTGTTCGGCTCGAAGGCGGGCCTCCCCGGCGCGACCCTGGAGCGGGTCTTCTCCAACAGCGACGCGGGCTCCCCCCTCGTCGCGAACGCGATCCAGCGGGTCGTGGACCGCGAGTTCGTCGGCACCGGCAGCAACATCGCCACCATGTACAAGGACCTCTGCATCGTCATGGACATGGCGCGCGAGGTGGGGGCGCCCCTCTTCTCGGTGGCCCAGGCCTACGAGCTGTTCCAGGCGGGGATCACCCGCTTCGCCGGGGAGGACAACTGGTGCGTGACGAAGGTGCTGGAGTCGCTGGCCGGGACCTCCGTCACCCGGAGCGGGCACGCCGGGCGGACGATCTGAGCCCCGTGCCGCCCGCACGCCATGCCCCGGCCCGGCCCGGCGCGGTCGGCGGCCACGATGCCGGGAGTGAAGTCGAAGCCCGCGCATTTTTGATACCTTACGCGGCCAGGAGAAGGTGGATCGGGGTCCGGCGGACCACAACCGGAATCCCGCCGCCCTGCCAGAGGTCCTGACGACGAGGAAAGAAGACCATGCGACGCTTGGACGTATCGATGCGGATTAACCCCCCCCCCCCCCCCCCCGCACGCGCCGGGGAGAAGCACGATGGATCGGATAGCGGCGGCGGCGCGGCTGGCCGCCGGGCTCGCCCTGGCCGTCGCCGCGGGAGAAGCGACGGGCGACGCGGTGTGCAGCTCCACGCCCGGCGCCAACGACTGGATCGTCTGCGAGGCCACCACGGCCGCCGATGTCTCGGTCAACACGTCGAACGTCGTCATCTCCACGACGGGGACCAGCGAATACGGCGTCAACCTCTCCAACACCTACACTAGCTGGGCCCAGGGCGAATCGGCGAACGTCTCCATCGTGATGACGGGCGGCTCGATCACGACGACGGGCAGATCCGCCCGAGGCGTCTCCGCCCGGATGAGCAACAGCAGCAGCGTGGGCGACGTGACCATCGACCTGACCCGCGTCGCCATCTCGGCGACGGGCGGCTCCGCCTACGGCGTCACCAACTGGCATTACGGCGCGGGCGCGCAGGTCATCCGCATGACGGGCGGCTCCATCGAGGCGGGGAACGAGGGCGTTTACGCCTATCGTGCGCGCGGCGGCGCGCAGACCATCGAGCTGTCCGGCGGCGTCACCATCTCGACGACGGGCGGCACCGCCTACGGCGTTTACGCTCAGCGCACGGGCACGAGCGGCGACAGCGTACAGACCATCCGGATGACGGGCGGCTCGGTCGGGACGCAGGGCGAGTACTCCCACGGCGTCTACATGAGGTCGACCTCCGCCGGCCGCGAAATCCCCATGACCATCGAGCTGTCCGGCGTCGACGTCTCGACGATGGGTGACTACGCCCACGGCGTCACCACCTTCAATTTGGCCAATGGCGCACACGACGTCGACGTGACGGGCGGGTCCATCACGACGACGGGCGCCTTCGCCACGGGTCTCTACGCCCACCACCAGGGCGACACGGGCGAGCTCACCGTCGACGTGAGCGGCGGGACCACCATCGAGACGAGCGGCTACCACGGGGTACACGCCAACGAATCGACCTCCGACGGTACCGTCATCACCTTGTCGGACGTCTCCATCGTGACGCGCGGCTCCAGCGAGGCCGTCGGTTACGTCACCCCCATCGCCGCCGTGTACGGCCAGCGCGTCGGGCGCCGGGGGGACGACGACGCGAAAGGCGACCTCGTCATCGACCTGACGGAGGTGACCCTCACCGCGACGCCCACGGCCCTGTATGGCCGCGGCGTCTACGCCAGGGACGGGGGGCTCGGCGACATCCGCGTGGACTTCAGGAGCGGCCACATCCGGACGGGCGGCGTGAGCGGCTCGGGGGTGGAGGCACTGCAGGGCTCCGCCCTCACCGCGCCGGGCGGGTCGGTCGAGAACCACGGCAACTGGTCGGACGACTCCGGGAGAGGCTCCATCGCCGTCACGATCGGCGCGGAGGCCCGGGTCGAGGCGCCGTTCTCGGTCGGCGTCAGCGGCATCGTGGGCAACCCCAAGGTCGGGACGGGGCGCATCGTCATCGAGCACGCGGGCGAGATCGAGGCCCGCAGCACCGGGATTCTCGCCTGGGCGTCGCGCTGGAGCGGCTCCACCTTCGGTGACGGATACGAGGCCACGACGGACGACGCGGCCCGGACCGAACCCATGATCCACGTCACGTCGAGCGGCGACGTCACGGTCGGCTCGGACGTGATGGACGACTTCATCCGCGCCGTCGTCGCGGGCGCCGACGAGACGCTCTCGACGGCGGAGCAGCGCGTTTTCGACGCCATCTTCGAGGACGACGAGGATTCGGACGCGCTGGATACGGCGCTCGACGCCCTTCCCGCGTCCTACACGGACGACTACAAGGCGGAGGCCCGGGCGCTTCTCGCCAGCCGCCGGGCCGTGTCGCGGCCGGCCTCGGAAGCCAACCAGGCCCTGGGCCTGCCCAAGGCCGGCATCCGCGCCCTC
Organism: Gammaproteobacteria bacterium; assembly: GCA_965243335.1. GTDB lineage: Bacteria > Pseudomonadota > Gammaproteobacteria > HK1 > HK1 > JAJDXW01. The sequence goes on along the minus strand of OZ251545.1, from coordinate 4,431,588 downwards.
GTCAACACCCACCACCAGGTCGCCGGACACGTCAAGGACGGCGACGTGGACCCGACGTTGGACAGGTTTTGGCCACCCCTTACGGAGGAGGAGGAGGCGACGCTCGACGCGCAGCTCGCGTTCACGGACCCGGAACGGGAGATCCTGAGAGCCGTCCTGGCGGGCGGCGAAGGCCTGGAGCCGCTCCTCGACGCTCTTCCGGCGGCCTATACGGACGACTGGAAGGACGAGGTGAGGCGGCTCGCCCTGCTCTACAACGAGGGCGACGTGCGGGTGGACGTGACGGGCGGGACGATCGTGTCGGAGGGCCACGGCGTCGACGCGCGCTACGCCATCCGGCACGCGCGCAACGGCGCCATCGAGGTCACCGTCGCCGAGGGCGCGAGCGTCACCGGCGGCGCGGCGGGCATCTACGTCGCGGGCGCGGGCCTGGGCGATCTGGCGGAGGACTCCGAATGGCGCACGTCCCTGAAGCTGGCGGAGGGCGCGGACGTGACCGATCTCCGCCGGCAGTTCGTCACGGTGCACGGCACGGTGACGGGCGGGACGGACGCGGCCGTGCATCTCGCGGGCGGCGGTGTGCTGCACGTCGGTCCGACCGGCAAGGTGAACGCCGGCTCTTCGGGGAACGGTGTCCTGGCGAATGGCCCGGGGGCGGCGCACGTCCATATCGAGGGCGAGGTGAAAGGCGCCGAGGGCGAAGACGCGGCGGCGGTGCGCCTGACGAGCGGCGGCAGTGTGCGGGTCGGCGAGACCGGGAGGGTGCTGGCCAACGGCGGCGCCGCCGCCATCCGGGCCGACGACCCGGACGGGGACACGCCAGCGGCCACGGTGGTCCTGGAATTGGGGACCACCGAGGGAGTGGAGGACAACGGCGGCGCGGCGCGTGAGGACGTGCTGACCCTGTTGGAGAGGGTGGTCGGCCCCGTATCCATCTCGGGCGGCGGCGGCCAGCCCGTGATCGCGCTGGGCGGCGCCGCCGCCCCTGGCGCAATCCTGGAGGGAGACGCCTTCCTGAAAGAGGACGGCGCTCTCGGCGGCGGTGCTCTGGATCCCGAGAGGTTTTCGTGGGGGCCGTGTCCGGCCGGTCAGGAGAGCGAGGACACCGGCGTTTGCCGGGTGCGGGTGGACGTGGACGACGATCGTGACGGGCGGCCGGACGGCCACGGGGTCGACGCGACGGGCTACGACTTCCCGCGCCTCCGGACCGGCGCCATCGAGGTCACCGTCGCCGAGGGCGCGACCGTCACCGGCGGCGAGGCGGGCGTCTACGTCGAGGGCGCGGGCCTGGGCGACCTGGCGAGGGACTCCGAGTGGGCCAGACGCCTGGATCTGGACGACGACGCGGACGTGACCGGCCTGCGCCAGCAGTTCGTCACGGTGCACGGCACGGTGGTGGGCGGGACGGACGCGGCCGTGCATCTCGTGGGCGGCGGGATGCTGTACGTCGGCCCGACCGGCAAGGTGCTCGCCGGCTCTTCGGGCAAGGGCGTTCTGGTGAACGACCCGGGGGTGGCGCACGTCCACGTCGAGGGCGAGGTGAGAGGCGCCGAGGGCGAAGGCGCGGCGGCGGTGCATCTGACGGGCGGGGGCAGCGTGCGGGTCAGCGCGACCGGGAGGGTGCTGGCCAACGGCGCCGGTCACGCCATCCGGGCCGACGACCCGGACGGGGACACGCCGGCGGCTACGGTGGTCCTGGAAGTGGGCGTCTCCGAGGGTGTGGAGGACGGCGCGGCGCGTGAGGCCGTGCTGTCCCTGCTGGAGAGGGTGAAAGGCCCCATCGCCATCGAGAACGACGACGGCTCACGCGGCCAGCCCGTGATCGCGCTGGGCGGCGGCGCCGCCCCCGGCGCAATCCTGGAGCTGGAGGGCGACGTCCTGAACGAGGAGGGCGCTCTCGGCGGCGCTGCTCTGGATCCCGAGACGTTTTCGTGGGGGTCGTGTCCGGCCGGTCAGAAGAGCGGGGACGACGGCGTTTGCCGGGTACGGGTGGACGTGACGACAATCGTGTCGGACGGCCACGGGGTCGACGCGCGCTACGACTTCCCGCAGTACCGGAGCGGCGCCATCGAGGTCAGCGTCCCCGAGGGCACGACCGTCACCGGCGCCTTGGCGGGCATCTACGTCGAGGGCGCGGGCCTGGGCGACCTGGCGGGGGACTCCGAGTGGGCCGGACGCCTGGATCTCCTGAATCGCCTGAAGCTGGCGGAGGACGCGAACGTGAACGTGGACGTGACCGGTCTGCGCCAGCAGTTCGTCACGGTGCACGGCACGGTGGTGGGCGGGACGGACGCGGCCGTGCATCTCGTGGGCGGCGGGATGCTGCACGTCGGCCCGACCGGCAAGGTGCTCGCCGGCTCTTCGGGCGACGGCGTTCTGGTGAACGATCCGGGGGTGGCGCACGTCCACGTCGAGGGCGAGGTGAGAGGCGCCGAGGGCGAAGACGCGGCGGCGGTGCATCTGACGGGCGGGGGCAGCGTGCGGGTCAGCGCGACCGGGAGGGTGCTGGCCAACGGCGCCGACCATGCCATCCGGGCCGACGACCCGGACGGGGACACGCCGGCGGCCACGGTGGTCCTGGATTTGGGCGTCTCCGGTGTGGAGGACAATCGCGGCGTGGCGCGTGAGGACGTGGAGTCCCTGTTGGAGAGGGTGAAAGGCCGCATCACCATCGAGACCGACGACGGCTCACGCGGCCAGCCCGTGATCGCGCTGGTCGGCGCCGGCGCCGCCCCCGGCGCAACCTGGGAGCCGGGGAAAGACGTCCTGAAAGGGGACCGCACTCTCGGTGGCGCTGGCACTGCTCTGGATCCTGAGAGGTTTTCGTGGAGGCCGTGTCCGGCCGGTCAGGAGCACGGGGACGGCGGCGAATGCCGGCCGCCGCCGCCGAAGCCGGTGGTCGGACTCGACTGCGACGTGGCGGCGGGCGTCGGCGATCATCGGTGCCGCCTGTACGAGGCGCTGCCCTCGATACTGCTGTCGATGAACGGCCTTCCGACCTACGAGGAGCGGACGTCGGCGGCGCGGGACGCCGGGGGCGCCTGGGCGCGGGTGGAGGTCGCGGACGGCAAGTGGAAGGCGGACGAGTCGACGCGGCCGAACGTCGCCTACGATCATCGCCGTCACGGGCTGCGTGTGGGGACGGACTTCGCGGTGGACGGCGTCGGGGAGGGCGGCGTGTCGCTCCATGGCCTGCGCGGCTCGGCGGAGATGGCGCGGGTGGGCAAGGTCGATCTGTCGGGCTACGGGTTGGGCCTGCACGCCACGACGGCGTTCGCCGATGGCTTCCATGTGGACACCCAGGCCGCGATGACGTGGTACGAAGCGGATCTGGAGTCGGCGCACGCGGCCTCGGGGGCGCTGAAGAAGGGGGTGAACGGTCGGGGCTACGCGCTGGGGGTGGAGGTCGGAAGGCGCATGGCGCTCCGGGCCGGGGTGTCCGTGACGCCTCGTGCGGGCTTCACGTGGTCGAAGGCGGACCTGAACGACTTCGCCGAAGATCTGCGGTTCGGCGCGCGCGTGGCCGTGGAGGATGCGCGGAGCCTGAAGGGCCGGGTGGGCGTCGGCGCGGAGATGACGCGGGGGGACGACATGCAGGGAAGCCGCCTGTTCGGCTCGCTGGACGTGGAGCAGGAGTTCAGGGAGGAGACGGAGGCGCGGGTGTCGGGGGCGTCGCCGGGATCATCGGTGACGCCGCTGAAGGCGAAGGCGGAGAGGACCGCGTACCGCCTTGCGGTGGGCGGCGCGCGGGCCTGGGATGAAGGCCGCTACGCGCTCCGGGGCTCGGTGGGCTATACGGCGAGCGGCGGCGACAACCGCAGCCTCGGCGGCGGGGTGAGCTTCTCCCTGCGCTTCTGAGCCGTTGCCGGCGCGGGGAGGCGCCGGCCACCGGAGCGGAGGGGGTACGGCGCCGGCGGCGCGGGACGCGGGAGAGGCGCGGCGGGCTCAGCCCGACCAGGGATGGTGCTCGCGCCAGTGGCGCGCGACGTCGATGCGCCGGCACACCCACACCCGGTCGTGGTTGCGGACGTGGTCCACGAAGCGGGCGAGGGCCGCCGCCCGGCCCGGCCTGCCCACCAGCCGGCAGTGGAGGCCCACCGACATCATCCGGGGCGCATCCGCGCCTTCCTCGTAGAGGACGTCGAAGGAGTCCCGCAGGTAGGCGAAGAACTGGTCGCCCGAGTTGAACCCCTGCGGGGCCGCGAACCGCATGTCGTTGGCGTCGAGGGTGTACGGGACGACGAGGTGGGGGCGGCCGTGCTCGGTGCTCCAGTACGGCAGCTCGTCCGCGTAGGAGTCCGCGTCGTACAGGAACCCGCCCTCCTCGACGACGAGGCGCCGGGTGTTGGGGCTGTTGCGGCCGGTGTACCAGCCGAGGGGGCGCTCGCCGGCGACCCGGGTCTGGACCTCGATCGCCTTTCGCATATGCTCGCGCTCGGTGTCGACGTCGACCCTCTGGTAGTCGATCCAGCGGTATCCGTGGCTCGCGATCTCCCACCCGGCCTCGTTCATCGCGGCCACCGCCTCGGGGTTGCGTTCGAGGGCCATCGCGACCCCGTACACGGTGACCGGCGCGTCCCGCGCGGTGAATATCCGGTGCAGGCGCCAGAACCCGGCCCGGCTGCCGTACTCGTAGAGGGACTCCACGTTCATGTTGCGCTGGCCGGGGAGGGGGCGGGCGCCCACGACGTCGGAGAGGAAGGACTCCGACGCGGGGTCGCCGTGGAGGATGCAGTTCTCCGCCCCTTCCTCGTAGTTGATGACGAACTGGACCGCGACCCGGGCCTCGTCCGGCCACTTCGGATCGGGCGGGTGGCGGCCGTATCCGCGCAGGTCTCTCGGGTAGGGTTCGCTCATCGTCACGCTGCCTGTTCGTCGCATGGAGGGAGGGGGGGCGGGAGAGCGGGTCATGGTACACCCGCGCCGGGACCGCCTGCGCGCGGCAGCGGCCGGAAGCGGGGAAGGGTGGTCTCGCCGTCGACGTCGTCGAACACGGCCTCGACCTCGAGTCCCACCGCGAGGTCCTCGTTGGCGATCCCGACGAGGCTGGTCGTGAGGCGCGGCCCTTCCGCGAGCTCGACCTGCGCGGCGTTGTAGGGGAGGTCGTCCGCGAAGGCCGGAAACCAGGGCTGGCGGACGACCACGAAGGTCGTGACCGTGCCCCGCCCGCTCGCCGCCCGCCATTCGATGCGCTCGCCGAAGCACCAGGGGCAGACCGGCGCGGGCGGCAGGAAGGCGCGCCCGCACTCCGCGCACCAGGGCAGCTTCAGCACGTGCTCCCGACACCCCTCCCAGAAGGGGCGGTTGTCCGGGGTCACCCGGGGCTTCGGCTTCGCGGTCAGGTCCATGTTCTCCAGGCCCTCCTTCTTACCCCTTACCCCTTCCCCCTATCCCCTATCCCCTTCGCTCCTTCAGCGGCGGAAGACGATCGAATCGCCCCACACCGTCGCCCACTGGAGGTGGCGCGCGCCGTCGATCTGCCGCTCCCCCGCCTCCCCCCGTAGCTGCCGCACGATCTCGGCGATCGAGTTCCAGCCGCTGACGTGGGCCTCCGACATGAGCCCCCCGGAGGTATTGACGGGGAGCGCGCCGCCGAGCGCGATGCACCCGCCCTGCACCCACGCGTGCGCCTCCCCGGGCGCGCAGAAGCCGAAGCGCTCCAGCACGAAGAGGACGAGGGGGGTGAAGGCGTCGTAGGTGTAGAGCCCGTCGACGTCGCCCCGCCTGATGCCGGCCATGCGCAGGGCGTCGCCGTCCTCGGGGCGCGGGGTGACCCGCCCGGGCCGCTGCTGGTTGATGCCGAGCCCGGGCGGGGCGAAGATGAACTCGTCGCGCCCGGCGCGGATCCCCTGCATCCCGGAGAGGAGGACGGGCGGCTTGCGGAGGCCGCGGGCGCGCTCGGCGGACGTGACCAGGACGACCACCGCCCCGTCGCTCACGATGCAGCAGTCGAAGAGCCGGAGCGGGGCGACCACCTCGCGCGAGGCCCGGTGGTCGTCCCGGGTCATCGGCTTTCGCATGACGGCGTTCGGGTTCCGTCGCGCGTGCGACCGCAGGGTGACCGCCACCTCGCCGAGCGCGTCGGCCGTCGCGCCGTAGAGCGACATGTAGCGCCGGTAGGCGAGGGCCGCCCCCGCGGCCGGGGCGGTCAGGCCGTAGGGCGGGTTCTCCGCGTGGGTCCCCCCTTCCTCGCGCATCCCCTCGAAGTCGCCGGGGCCGCCGAGGATGTCGCGCTCGCGGGTGAAGCTCGCGACCGCGACGCACGCGACCACGTCCGCGAGGCCGGCCGCCACCGCGAGCGCCGCCTGCTGGAGCGCCATCGTCACGAAGCGCCCGTGGGTCCACGTCTGGTTCACGTAGCGCACGTCGAGGCCGAACGCCTCCGCGATCCGGTCGTAGTCGAGCCCGAGCGGCCAGCCGAGGTTCACCGCGAGCCCGTCGACCTCGCTCCGGTCGAGGCCCGCGTCTTCGAGCGCGGCGCGGAACGCCGCCGCCCCGAGCGCGAGCTGGCTCTCCGGGAGGCCGCGCCCGAAGCGGCTCGCCCCGACGCCGGCGATCGCGGCCCGGTCGGAAATCACCATCGTTCCAGCTCCCTCGGGTAGTCGTTCCGGCGAGACCGGGCAGGCCGGTCAGGGGCTCCGCGATGCGAGCTGCTCCTGATCGCCTTCGTAGATGGCGCTGATTTCACGGCAGTCCGAGTCGTCGTCGAACTTCTCGGAGGTCCGGCTTGACCAAGACCCTCTGGAGAGGAACCGCCGCCGATATCCGGCGGCGGTTCCGGGTCATCGGCGCATCGTCCCTGACTCGGCTACTTCTTCCCTCCCTTGGGCGGGGCGTTGCCGCGACCACGACCGGAAGGGTTCCCCGTCGTGCTCGGCAAGTTCGGAATCGTGCTGGAGCCGCCGCTCTTGCCGCCGCCTTGCTTTCCGCTTCCGCCCTGCTTTCCACCTCTGCTACTGCCGCTTGATTTCGCCATGTCCGTCTCCTTTCCAGTCTCGACACGAGAGGATCCTCGCTGCGGACATGTGGGGCGCTCGGGATATGATTCAACCCTTCTTCCAGCACCTCGCTCGAAATGGATATCGGCGCCCCCGGCCCGGTTCCGATGGCGCCGCGCGCGGTCGCGATGAGGTCATTCGGGTCCAGGGTACTGATCCCATTCCGATTTCATGGTCATGTAGAGCAACGGGAACTCGGTGATGCCCTCGTCGTAGAGCCGCCTTCTGAGGGCCACGCGGAGGTCCAGGGAGCGCCCGGGCCCCATCTGCTCATACTCGCCCTCGTAGATGGCCCTGACCTCGAGGTAGTCGAGATCGTCGTCGTCGTACTTCTCCAAGTCGGGCTTGACGAGGATCCTGTAGAAGTCGACGTCGCCCATCTGTTCGTGGATGACGGCTTCAACGATGCGCCGGGCGCGCTCCAGCTTCTCGGGCGTCATTTCCGGGTCTCCCGTCGAGGGTCCGATACCGTACCATCGTCCGCCGGGCCGCCGCATCCTCGAACATGGGAGGATCGCCCCGCCCGCGGCCCTCCCATCCGCCCTCATGGATGGGAAGATCGGGAAACGCCCCGTAGGCAAACCGCTCACCCGCCTGCTCGCACCTCGGGGGGCGGGCCACACCGAGCCTGCGCCCGCGCCGCCCGCCCCGGTCATGCAACGCCGCCGCCGGCCCGGCTGCCGATGACCCGAATCGCGACCAGCCGCCCGAGCCTCGGGACCCGGGTCGGCGCCCGTAGGACCTCGCCTCGAGGTATGCGAGCATTCTGCCCATGCCCGGAGGGTCGGATCTCCCGCGCGAGAACCTGCACGAACATGGTAAGCTCGCCGAAACACCCTCCGCCGGCTCCGGCATTGCCCGACACACAGCGCCGCGCCATCGCGAGTACGCTCGAACGGTTGGGATCGAGAAGGGACGAGCTCGACCAGCATCATCTCGCGGAAGCGATGGCGCTGGCCATCTGGGAGCCGGAAACGGGAGAAATCGATTCCTCATCGATCGGTCCGGGGATTCGTCTCGATACGATGCACGAACGCGTCCACGCCTGCTACGTCGACAGGTATCAGCACCTGCCGCCTCACACGACATGACGGCAGCTCGCGACAGCGTTACCCGGGCGGGGGGCTCGATGGTGTTCAGGACGAACAAGGGAACCCCGACGTCCAGGAAGATGCGGGGAGGATATTACACCCCTCCCGCCCTGGCGGACTACCTGTGCCGGTGGGCGATACGCAGCCCGTCGGACCGGGTGATCGAGCCCAGTTGCGGGGACGGCGCCTTCATATCCGCGGCGGCTCCCTTGCTGGAAGCACACGGCTCGATTACCGCGGTGGAGATCGTGCCCGAAGAGATCGAAAAGGCGCGAGGCGCGGTGAACGGCGCCCTGCCGCCCATCGACTGGAGATGCGCCAGCTTCTTCGACGCTGCCCCCGATCTGATTCGGGGGCCGCGGTACGACGCGGCGATCGGCAACCCGCCGTTCATACGGTTTCAGTACTTCGACAGGCACGCACGCGATCAGGCATTCCGGCTCATCCGCTCCTTCGGCTGTCGTCCGAACGGTCTGGCCAACGCATGGGCCGCTTTCGTCCAGCTGACTGCCGAGCTGCTGCGCGACGGCGGCCGTCTGGCCATGGTGGTTCCCGCCGAGCTGCTGCAGGTGCAGTACGCCGCCGAGCTTCGGCGCCGGTTGCCGAAGCTCTTCGACGACGTCTTCATCGTCGCCTTCGACGAGCTGGTGTTTCCCGACATTCAACAGGAAGTGCTGCTGCTCCTGGGCGAAGGAAGGAGCCGGGACCCGAATGCATACGGAAGGCTCCATACCGGACAGGTCGCGAACGGGGAAGAGCTTCTGACCTTGGCGAGGAAGTCGAACGTCATATCGCATCTCCCGGAACGCCATACCCATCGCGACATGAAATGGACGTCGCTCTTCCTGGAAGACGACGAGTTCCACCTGCTCCGGGAGGCGGCCGACGACGGCCGGCTCGACCGCCTGGGAAGGCTGGCGGACGTGGACGTTGGAATCGTGACCGGGCGTAACAGCTTCTTCGTGGTCATGCGGGAAGAAGCCGAGCGGCTGGGTTTGAACGGTCGCGCGGTGGACGTCGTGGGAAGGACCGCGGCCCTGAAATCGATTCGATTTACCGGGGAAGATCTCCGGCGATACGCGAAGTCGAGCCGATCGAAGCTGATCGATCTCAATGGACTGGAACGGTCGTCGTTTTCGACCGAGCTCGAAGAATACGTTCGGCTGGGGGAGGAGCAAGGGGTCGACCGCGGCTACAAGTGCCGAATCCGGAGCCGATGGTTCGACGTACCGTCGGTATACGTGCCGGATGCGTTCCTCTTCCGCCAGATCCACCGGGCGCCGCTGCTCGTCGCGAATCGCGCGGGGGCGACGTCGACCGACACGATTCACCGGGTTCGACTGGCGGGCGGCGTGGACGTCGACTCGCTGTGCGCGTCGATGGTGAATTCGCTTACCTTCGCCTGGGCCGAAGTCTGCGGTCGCAGCTATGGGGGCGGGGTGCTCGAGCTGGAGCCCCGGGAGGCCGAGCAGCTACTGGTCCCCTACCGGTTCTCGGCCGGCCTCGACGTGGACTACCTCGATCGGAAGCTGCGGGCCGGAGACCTCGAAGCCGCCCTGGATCATGGGGATGACGTGGTGCTTCGGGACGGCTGCGGCCTGCCGGAGCGGGACGTGGCGCGGGCGCGGTCCGCATGGAACAGATTGCGGCTCCGGCGCCAGAGGCGAAGGTAGGATCCGGCAGGATGGCCCGGCCGCGAACGCGGCCGGTGGTTCGGGAGGCGATGGGCGGGCCGCCTCGGCCGCCGCCCGGTCAAGCGACGAAGCGGAGGAAGCTCAATTGGAATACCGGCATCTCGAGGTGGAGCGGCGCGGCCGCGCCGCCATCGTGACGTTCCACCGCCCGGAGAAGGCGAACGCCCTCAACGCGCGCCACCTCGAGGAGATCGAGCACGCGGCGCTCTCGTTCCGGGACGACGCGGAGACCCGCGCGGTCGTCTTCACCGGGGCCGGGCGGCATTTCACCTCGGGGGCGGACCTCACCGAGCCCGAGCCCGCGCCGCCTACCCTCGTCATGCAGCGCCGCCGGCGGCGCATCGGGCAGCGGGCGATCACCGCCCTTCGCGAGATGGACCAGACCACCATCGCGGCGTGGCGCGGGGCGGCGATGGGCGGCGGGGCGTGCATCGCCACCGCCCTCGACTTTCGCGTCGGCGCGCGCGACTGCTTCATGTCCTACCCCGAGATCAACATCGGGGTGAACCTGATGTGGAGCAGCCTGCCGCTCCTCGTGCGCCTGGTCGGCCCGGCCCGCGCCAAGCAGCTCGTGATGGGCGGGGAGCGGGTCCCCGGCCCGCGCCTCCTCGAATGGGGTGTGCTCGACGAGATGGCGGACGGGCATCTGGTCATGGACCGGGCGCTCGCCTGGGCGGAGCACTACGCGGGCCGGCCGCCGGTCGCGGCGCAGATGATCAAGCGGAGCGTGAACGCGATCTCGGGCGCGCTCGACGGCGCGGTCATGCACGCGGACTTCGATCAGCACCTCCTCGCTTCCGCGACGGAGGACGCGGCCACCGCGGTCGACGCCTGGCTTGCCGGGCGCGACCCGGAGTTCGCGGGTCGGTAGCCCCGTTTCCGGGGGGTCAGGGGAAGCGCGCGCCGACGGGCGGGCAGCCGGGGCCGGGGGCTCCCACGGGCTCGAAGGCAGCCGGGAGGCGGAAGGCGCGGCGCGCGGCAGCGCGGGGCGTTCCCTGCCCGCGAGCGGGTGGGGCGGGTCGCCTTGCCGCACGGGGAGGCGCGACGTGCGGCGGTGCGGGGCGCTCCCTGCCCCCGGCATCGCCGGCGTTCCCCCGCCGTCGGCGGGGCGCGGCGGCCTTCGGCATCCAGCCTTTGGCCGCCCGGCGCCTACCGCTTGTAGAGCCCCATGAGCGACGCTTTGGCGAGGGTGTTGAAGTTCAGCATGAACCCGACCACCGCAGCGGAAGTGTCGGCCTCGACGGGGAGGCTTTCCAGGCCCACCGCGTGCAGGGTGAAGAGGTAGCGATGCGGGTGGTCCCCCTCGGGCGGGCACGGGCCGCCGTAGCCCGGCGCGCCGAAGTCGGTGCGGGTCTGGAGCGCCCCGGCCGGCATCGAGCCGTCCGCCGAGCCGGCCCCGAGAGCGAGCGAGGCGACGTTCGCCGGGATGTTCACCACCACCCAGTGCCAGAACCCGCTTCCGGTCGGAGCGTCGGGGTCGAAGCAGGTGAGCGCGAAGCTCTTCGCGCCCTCCGGCGCCCCGCTCCAGGAGAGCTGGGGCGAGAGGTTGCCGCCCGCACAGCCGAATCCGTAAGCCTCGGACAGGGCGTGGTCGTTGGCGAGGTAGTCGCCGTCGTGGAAGCTCTCGCTGGTGAGAACGAGGTCGGCCATGGATGCGGTCCTCCGCGCAGGTTCGATTCGCGGCGGAAGGTTCGGGAACCGCCGCCGGCTTGTCAACACCCGCCCGACCCCGAGGCATGTGCGCGGTGGGGTTTTCGCCAAGCACGCCTCGTTGCAGGGCGTCCTGGGAACGCTTGTGTCCCGCCCGCATTCTCATTTCCGGGGGCTCCGCCCCCGTGCGGGCGAGACACAAGCGTTCCCAGGAGCGCCCGCGCAAGCGCCGCCGTGGGGTGAAATCCGCCCAAAAGTCCCTTGAACCGACCCCAAACCGGGGAACAACGCCGTCCCTGTGGGGTAAAAAATATCTCGATCTCCTCTCCATTCTCACTATATCAAGAGCTTACGAACAGCGCCCGGGCCTCGATCCCGGCTTCGCCGCGCCCGGCCCCTCCGTCTCTCCCCGCTGCCCGTCCCCCCCGTCTCCCGGCGAAGTATGATCGGAGCAGTGTCGGCGCCGGATCGTCCGAAACACGTCACGGCGGGGCGCCGTGCCGGCCGACGAACACGGGCGGCGCTCCGGGCGGCCGCCGTGAAGCCCTGCCAACGGCGGAGACGAGCTCCGCCCCAACCACCGAGCGAGAGGAGCCGGAACATGTCGGAATCGGAACGCTACCAGGCCGGGATCGAGGTCATGGAGAAGCTCTTCGGGCGCCCCCCGAAGCAGGGGACGATGCCGGACGGGATGTTCCGGGCCACGGTCGAGAACCTCTTCGGCGACGTCTGGAGCCGCCCGGGCCTCGAGCTCGAGGAGCGGTCGATGATCACCCTCACCGCGCTCACCGTCCTCGGCCGCGAGAACGAGCTCAAGATCCACCTCTACGGCGCGAAGAACCTCGGGATCCCGAAGGAGAAGCTGGAGGAGATGATGCTCCACCTCGCCCACTACGGGGGCTGGCCGGTGGCGGTGTCCGCCCTTCGCCTCATCGAGCACGTCTACAGCAAACCGCCCCGGTAGACGGCCGACAGGCAGAAGTCCAGGCGGAAGCCGGGGCGGTCCGGCCGGCGCCCGGAATTCCCTCCCGGCCGCGATTGGGGCTAACATTCGAACAACGGTTCGATTTACGGGCGCGAGGAGGCCCTTCCCAATGGAATATCGACGGATATCGGCGGACTGCCACATCGACCTCTGCTGGATGCCGCCGGAGCTCTTCGTCTCCGAGGCGAGCGCCGGGTTCCGGGAGCGGATGCCCTACGTGACGGACGGCCCGGACGGCCCCTTCTGGACCAGCCGCAACGGGGTCTCCTTCGGGCTCAAGAACGGGGTCGGGCCGTCCGGCCAGAAGTACGTTCCCGGCCAGCACTACCGGGCCGACAGGATGGCCGCGACGGGCCTCTACGAGGACGGGCGGCGGGACGTGCGCCGGGTCTCCGACCCGCACCTCCGCGTCCGCGACATGGAGCGCGACGGGGTCGACGCGGAAGTCCTCTACGGCATTCTCGGGGCCGCGACCCGGCTCGGGGACCACGAGGCCGCGAACGAGATGTTCCGGATTTACAACGACTGGCTCGCGGACTTCTGCAGCCACTATCCGGATCGGCACATCGGCCTCGCCTGCCTGCCCTACGGCGACGTCGGCGCGGCGGTGGCGGAGCTCCGGCGGGTGGCGCAGACGGGCCGCATCCGGGGGGTCGAGCTGTCGTGCTCGTGGGACATGGAGCCGATGTGGCACCCGTGCTGGGAGCCGCTCTGGCAGGCGGTGCACGAGGCCGACCTGCCCCTGCACTTCCACACCTTTCCCGCCATCGACCCCAACCTTCTCCTGAACGCCCCGAAGGAGGCGCGCCGCCCCGCGTTCTTCACCGTGGTGTCAGGCTTCCAGATGAACCTCGTCAACATCGTCGCGGCCATCATCGGGGCCGGGGTGCTCGAGCGCTACCCCAACGTGCGGGTCGCGTTCGGGGAGAGCGGGATCGGCTGGATCCCGTACGCGCTCGACCGCATGGACTTCGAGTGGGAGGACCGCTTCCGCGACCTCGGCCTCACCATGAAGCCGAGCGACTACTGGCGGCGGCAGTGCCGGGCCACCTTCCAGTTCGACCGGATCGGCGCCGGGCTCGTCGACGAGATGGGGATCGAGTCCCTCATGTGGGGCTCGGACTACCCCCACGGCGACGGGGTGTGGCCGGAGTCGGACCGCTACATCGCCGAGCAGTTCGCCGCTCTCCCGGAAGCCGACGTCCACCGGCTGACCTGCGCGAACGCGCACGAGTTCTACCGCCTTCCGGGCCAGGCGGTCGCGACCGCGCTCCCGGAGGCGGCCGACTGATCCTGATCGCCTCGCGACCGACCTCCTCCGGCCGGCCCCGGCCCGCGCGCGCAGTTCCGTCCGGGTCGCGGCAGGCGGGTCGTCCGGGCTGTGGTTTGGGCCACGGCTCTGCCCGCGGTCCGAGGCAGCTTCGTCCCGGGGCGAGAGCCGCGTGAGCCGGAAGTCGGACGAACGGGTCCGGCGCCGCCTCGCGGAGACGGTGCGGGCGCTCGCCGAGAGCCGGGCGCGGGACGCCCTCGACGCGGCGAGCGCGGTCATGCGCGAGCGCCCGCGGCTTCCCGAAGCGCGCCTGTACGCCGGCTTCGCCCTCGTCCGTCTGGGCGAGCGCGAACCCGGCGTCCGTTTCATTGAGGAGGCGGCCCGGCTCGGGGCGCGCGACGCCGGGGTCCAGGCCGGGGCGGGGCAGGCGTTCGCGGAGCTCGGCCGGCCGGCCGACGCGGAGGCCTGCTTCCGGCGCGCGTGCGGGATCGACGCGCGGGCGTTCCAACCCCGCTTCGCGCTCGCGGTGATGCTGGAGCGCCGGGGAGTGTGGGAGGAAGCGGAGGAGTCCTACCGGCTCGCCATCGACCTTCAGCCGGAGGCGGAGCCCGCAGCAGCGCCCGCATGGGTCGGGCTCGGCAACGCCCAGCGCGCGCAAGGCCGGGACGAGGAGGCGCGCGCGAGCTACCGGCGGGCGACGGAGGCCGACCCGGCCCACGCGCCCGGCTGGAACAACCTCGGCAGCCTCGAACGCGAAGGCGGCCGCCCCGCCGAAGCGGAGGCCGCCTATCGCAACGCGGTGGAGCACGCGCCGCGCTACGCGCCCGGCTGGACGAACCTCGCCTCCCTGCTCGGCGCCGCCGGGCGGCATGAGGAGGAGGCCGAGGCGTGGAGGCGAGTGTCGGAGCTCGCTCCGCAGGATGTGGACGTATGGTCCGGGCTCGGGGACGCCCTCGAACGGGCCGGGCGCGCCGCGGAAGCGATCCCCGCCTTCGAGCGCGCGCTTGGGTGCGTGACCCCGGAACACCCGCGGGTCATCAGCGCGCTCGGCCGGCTCCACGCCGCCCTCGCCCTCGCCCACCTGCGGGCCGGCGGCCCGGACGGAGCGGAGGCGCTCGCCGCCTGCGACGCGTGGCTCGCGCGCCGCCCGGGAGACGCGACCGGGCTCGCGGCGAAGGCCATCCTCCTCCACCACCTCGGCCGGGAGGAGGAGTCGCGCGCCCTCGCCGACACCGGGCGCCTCGCCGCCCGCTTCCGGGTTGACCCCGCGCCCGACTATCCCGACCTCGAGCGCTTCAACGAGGCGCTCGCCCGCCACGTCACGAGCCATCCCTCGCTCGCCTGGGCGCCGCCCCACAACGCGACCCGCGACGGCCAGCACTCGGGCGAGCTGGTGACCGAGCCGACCGGCCCCGCGGTGGTCCTCAGGGCGCGGATCCTCGACTGCATCGAGCGGTACGCGGCCTCGATCGCGGAGACCGATCCGGACCACCTCGTCCTCCGGCATCGTCCTCCCGCGACCAGGATGCGGATGTGGGGGGTCGTGATGCGCGCCGGGGGGCATCAGATCCCCCACATCCACCCCGCGGCCTGGCTGAGCGGCGTCTACTATCCCGAGGTCCCGGACTTCGTGTCCGCCGGGGACCCCGAGCACCGCGGCTGGATCGAGTTCGGGCGCGCGCCCGAGGAAAACTTCCCGGACCTGAAGCCGATGCCGGTCGAGGCGATCCGTCCCGAGGAGGGCCTCCTCATCATCTTCCCCGCCTGGTTCTACCACCGCACCATCCCCTATCCGACCGACGTCCGCCGGATCAGCGTGGCCTTCGACCTCGTGCCGGAAGCGCCGCCCGACTTCGGCCGTCTGCTCGCCCGCTGACCCGGACGCCGATCGAGCCGGACGCCGATCGTCCGGGAACGTTCCCGCGGACTTCGAGAGTCCCCGCGGCCCCGCCCGCCGGCGCCCGCCCCGGGAATGTGCGAACATCGCAGCGTCGCCCGCCGCCCGCCGCGCGCCGGGAGAAGGAGCCCCGGGCGAACGAAGGGGCGGGCGGCGTCGGAAGTCCACTCCGGAGTTCCGGGACCGTTGGATGGATTCAGGGAGCAGAACGACATGAAGACCGCAATTCGTCGAAGCATCGCGGCATTCACGGCGACCGGAGCGCTCTCGCTCGGAGCCGCGGCCCAGGCCGAGATCGACTGCATGGCTCCGCCGCCCTCCGATCAGGACCACACCCTGATCGCCGCCTATGCGGCGAGCCCCCCCGCCGTGGACGAGATCGCGTTCACGATGGAGGTCGAGAACATCATGTACAACACCTACGCGGGGGACCTCGTCCAGTACGTCTCCGTGTGGTACCCGGAGTACGGGACGTGCGGCGCCGGGGTCGACCAGGAGGGCGAGAAGCAGGTCACCGGGCGCTGGGCGGAGAGCTGGGAGGAATCCGAAGACGGGACCATCTGGCGGTTCAAGCTCCGCAAGGGGATCGTCAGCTACGCGGGCAACGAGATGACCTGCGAGGACCACCGCTGGAGCTGGGAGCGCGGCTTCGAGATGAAGGCGGTGAAGTTCTTCTTCACCAAGGTGCTCCTCATCGATCGGCACGAGGACGTCACCTGCCCCGACCCCTACACCGTCCAGTTCAGGATCAAGGCGAAGAACCCCCTCTTCCTGCAGCTTCTCGCCATGAACTACTACGGCGGGGTGTTCGACTCCACCGAGGCGAAGAAGCACGCGACCGCGGACGACCCGTGGGCGAAGGAGTGGCTCAAGAACCACACCGCAGGGTTCGGGCCGTACCATCTGGAGAGCCACACCCCGGGCCAGGAGCTGGTCCTGGTGCGGAACCCCAACTTCGAGCCGCGGCCCGCGGTCGCCAAGGTCATCGCCAAGATCGTGCCCGATTCGGCGACCCGCCTCGCCCTCCTCAAGCGCGGCCAGGTCGATTACGCGATGCGGCTTCGCCAGCGCGAGTACCGGGAGATCGAAGGCGATCCGAACTTGCAGGTGGCGTACCACCCGGCGAACTTCATCCCCTACTTCGGCCCGGTGCAGACCAACGAGATCATGGCCAGGCCGGAGGTCCGCCGGGCCCTCGCCTACGCGATCCCCTACGAGGACATCCACCGGAAGGTGTACTTCGGGGGCGGCCACCTGATCAAGACGATCACGCCGCACATCTATCCGAACGCGACCGACGAGTTCTGGGTGTACGAGGAGGACCTGGAGACCGCGAAGAAGCTGCTTGCGGAGGCCGGCTACCCGGACGGCTTCGACATGACCATCTCGTACGACAAGGCGATCTCGGAGATGGAGGAGACCTGCACCCTCATCAAGAGCAACTTCGAGAAGATCGGGATCCGGGTGCAGCTCCAGGGCCTGCCGTCGGCGGTGTACTCGGACACCAAGTTCAGCCGCAAGCAGATGGCGCACTGCGACAACTTCCAGTGGCCCTGGATCGCGGACACCGGCTACACCGCGTGGGTCTATCTGACGCACCCGGAGGTGAACGTGATGGACGCGGTGCAGAACGACGACCCGGAGCTGAACGAGCTGACGGAGAAGATGTTCGTCACCGACTTCGGGCCGGAGCGCCTGGCGATGGACCTGCGCATCCAGGAGCGCGTGGCGGAGACCGTGCCGTGGATCTTCCTCGTCAACCCGGGCTGGCGCGAGGCGCTGAAGGCGGAGTGGAAGGGATTCTCGTGGTACCCCGACAACAACCTCCACTACGACCGGCTCTACAAGTGACCTGACACGATTCCGGTCGCGATGAAGGGAACGGGCCTCGCCGCGCGGGCGCGCGCGGCGAGGCCCGGAAATCGGGGTCGAGCCCTGCCCGCGCGGCGCGGGGCCGCCGTCGCCTCCGCCGCCGCCGCGCCGCCGGAGGCGTTCCCGGCGGCGGCGCCCGGGGCGCGCCGGCGCACGGTGCGGAAGGACGGCCCGCCGGCCCTCCCGGGGCCGCCCGCCGCCCGCACGGGCGGCGGCAGGCGCGCCGGGCGGCCGTCGACCGGGAGCGGCCGCCGGTAGTCATGCGCTTCGCACGGTACATCGCGCGGCGCCTGCTGCTGCTCCCGGTGCAGCTCCTGCTCGTGTCGCTCATCGTGTTCTTCCTCGTCCGCCAGATGCCGGGCGAGCCGACCTTCCTCTACACCGGGCCGTTCGCGACCAAGGAGCGGGTGGAGCAGGTGCGCCGCCAGCTCGGGCTCGATCAGCCGATCCACGTCCAGTACGCGCGCTATCTCGAGCGCGTGATCCGGGGGGACTTCGGCATGTCCCTCCGCACTTCGCAGCCGGTCATCACCGACGTGCGCCAGCGCCTGCCGGCCACGATGGAGCTCATCCTGTATGCGGTGGTCCTCTCGGTCCTCGTCGGGGTGCCTCTCGGCGTCTACACCGCCATCCGGAAGCGGGGCCTCGTCAACCGGGCGGTGTTCCTCTACGGGATGCTGGCCGGGGCGCTCCCGGACTTCTGGTTCGCCCTCATCGCGATCTTCTTCTTCTTCTTTCAGTTCGGCCTCCTTCCCGGGCCGATCGGGCGGATCGACCTCATGGTGTCCACCCCCGACACGATCACCGGCATGTACACCGTCGACGCCCTGCTGACGGCGGACTGGGCGGCGCTCGCGTCCTCCGCGTCGCACCTCTTCCTCCCGGTGCTCACCCTCGTCTTCATCTACATGCCGCTCGTGCTCAAGAACGCGCGTTCGGCGATGGAGGACATGCTCGGCTCGGAGTTCGTCGTCTACGCGCGGGCGGCCGGGCTCTCGCGGATGATGCAATGGCGGTATGCCCTGCGCAACGCGATGCCCCCGGTCATCACGGTGACCGGCATCCTCGCCTGGTTCCTCCTCGGCGGAGCCGTCCTGGTGGAGACGGTGTTCGCCTGGGGCGGGCTCGGCCAGTACGCGGTGCAGTCGGTGGTCAACTCCGACTACGCCGCCCTGCAGGGCGTCGTGCTGCTGTCGGCCGTGTTCACCATGCTCGTCTTTCTCGTCGTCGATCTCGCCTACTTCGTAGTGGACCCGAGGATCAAGTGAATGACGGCCGGAGCGCCGGCGCGACCGTGACGAGGGCAGCATGAGCGGGGCGCCCGCGCGATGACCGGGGCCGCGCCGACCGCATCGCCGCCTCCGGGCGGGAGGGCCGCCGCCCCCGCCCCCGCGCCCGCGCGCCGGGGGGACGGATGGCGCGCCTTCGCGCGATTCGCCGGCCGGCGGCCGGAATTTCTCACCGGGCTCGTGATCGTCGGCCTCACCGTGTTCCTCGCCGCGGCCGGCCCCCATATCGGCCCCTATCCCACCGAGACCGCGCTTCCCGGCGACCCCCTGCAGCCGCCGTCGTGGCGGCACCCGTTCGGCACCGACGTCTCGAACATGGACATCTTCTCCCGGGTCATCGCGGCGCCCCGCATCGACCTCACCATCGCCCTCGTCTCGACCCTCATCGCCTTCACGTTCGGGGTGCTCCTCGGGGTCGTCTCGGGGTTCTTCGGCGGCGAGCGGGGCCTCGCCCGCTACGCGAGCGAAGGGATCATGCGGGCGGCCGACATCGTGCAGGCGTTCCCCGTGTTCATCTTCGCCCTCGCCCTCGTCGGGTTCCGGGGGCCGGGCGCGATCAACGTCATCGCGGCCCTCGCGTTCCTCAACGTCCCCTTCTTCCTTCGCATCACGCGCGGCGCGGTGCTCCAGGTGCGCGAGCGCCCGTTCATCGAGGCGGCGCGGTGCGCCGGCAACCCGGAGTGGCGGATCGCCTTCTTCCACGTGCTCCCGAACGCGCTGACCCCGCCC
Organism: Gammaproteobacteria bacterium; assembly: GCA_965243335.1. Classification (GTDB taxonomy): domain Bacteria; phylum Pseudomonadota; class Gammaproteobacteria; order HK1; family HK1; genus JAJDXW01. Next base: position 4,412,113 of record OZ251545.1, on the reverse strand, counting down.
GTCGCCAACATCTCGCCCACCATCGGGTTCTCCATCCTGCTCACGTCGGGGCTCAGCTTCGTCGGCGCGGGGGTGGCCGTCCCGACCCCGGAGTGGGGGTCGATGATCGCGATCGGGGCCCCCAACATGATGACCGGCCAGTGGTGGACCGCCCTCTTCCCGGGCATCGCGCTCGGCGTATCCATCCTCGGCTACGCCCTCGTCGGCGACGGGCTGAAGGATTTCCTCGATCCGACCAAGCGGGCATAGGCGGATGCCGGCGCTCCTCGCCATCGACGACCTGCGGGTATCGTTCGGGACGGACCGCGGCCGGACGGGGATCCTGCACGGGGTCTCCCTCGACCTGGAGCCGGGGCAGACCATCGGGATCGTGGGCGAATCCGGCTCGGGCAAGACCGTGCTCGTGCGGGCGGTGCTCGGCCTGCTCGATCCGCCGTTCGCGATCGACGGCGGCCGGATCGGGTACGAGGGGGCGAACCTCCTCGAGTACGGCGAAGCGGAGCTCGAGCGCATCCGGGGGCGGCACATCGCGCTCACCACCCCGGAGCCGCGCAAGCACCTCAACCCGCTCACGACGATCGGGGACCAGATCGCCAGGGTCGTCCGCGCCCACTCCGAGCTGAGCAGGCCGGCGGCGATGGCGCGGGCGGTCGAGCTTCTCCGAATGGTCGGAATTCCCGATCCGGAGCTTCGTCTTGCCGGATATCCGCACGAGCTGAGCGGCGGGATGTGCCAGCGGATCATCATCGCGATGGCCCTTGCCCACGACTCGAAGATCCTTCTCATCGACGAGCCGACGGCCGGCCTCGACGTGACGATCTCGCGCCAGATCCTCGACCTCGTCCGCGGGCTCGTGCGCGAGCAGGGCGCGGCGGCGCTGATCGTCTCGCGCGACCTCGGCGTCGTGGCCCACTATTGCCGGGAGGTCGCGGTGATGTACGCGGGCCGGATCGTCGAGCGGGCGGAGGTCGAGACGTTCTTCCGCCGGCCCTTCCACCCCTACAGCGCGCGGTTGCTGCGGGCCGCGGCGGCGGCGCGGGACCGGGCGGCCGGTCGGTCCGAGGCGACGGCCCTCCTTCCCCCCGCGCCGCGGGGCTGCGCCTACGCGCCCCGGTGCCCCCTCGTGGCGCCCGCGTGCCGCGAGGCGGTCCCGGACCCGGTTGCGCCGGCCCCCCGCCGATGGGTGCGGTGCCTGAAGGCGGAAGCCATCGCGAACGGGGAGGCGGCGGTCTGATGTCCTCCCCCCTCCTCTCGGTCCAGGGCCTCGTCAAGCACTTCCCGATGGACCGGCGCCGGAAGGTCCGGGCCGTCAACGACGTGTCGTTCGAGATCGGGGCCGGCGAAGCCCTGGCCCTGGTGGGCGAGAGCGGCTCGGGAAAGACGACCACCGGGCGCTGCGTCCTTCGTCTCATCGAACCCACCGCGGGAGCGATCCGGTTCGACGGCATGGACCTGCTCGCCCTGGACGCGCGCTCGTTTCGCGCCCTCCGCCCGCGCATCCAGATGGTGTTCCAGGAGCCTTACGACTCGCTGAGCCCCCGGATGCGCATCGGGGCGATCGTGGAGGAGCCGCTGAAGCTCGCCGGAGGGGCCGGGCCGGCGGAGCGGCAGGAGCGCGTCGCGGAGATCCTCGACCTCGTGCGGCTCGGGTCGGACGCGATGCACCGCTATCCCCACCAGTTCAGCGCCGGGCAGCAGCAGCGGATCGGCATCGCGCGGGCGCTCGCGACCCGGCCCGACCTCGTGGTGCTGGACGAGCCGACCTCGGCCCTTGACGTCTCGGTGCGGGCCGAGGTGCTCGACCTCCTCTCCGATCTGCGCGCGGACCTCGGGGTGTCCTACCTGTTCATCAGCCATGACCTCACCGCGGTGCGCCGGGTCTGCGACCGGGTGGCGATCATGTACCTCGGGAAGATCGTGGAGACGGGGGAGACCGAGGCGATCTTCGAGCGCCCGCTCCATCCCTACAGCCGCGCCCTCCTCTCCTCGGTCCTCTATCCGGACCCGCGGGTGGACCTCCCCCGCTTCACCCTCGAAGGGGAGATCCCGAGCCCCATCCACCTGCCCCGGGGGTGCCACCTGCACCGGCGCTGCCCGTGGGCCGAGCCGCGCTGCGAGGAGCGCTATCCCGACGTCGAACGGCGTGACGGGGGGCGCGCGGTGTCGTGCCACCGGGCCGGGGAGATGGCCGCGCTCCGCTGATCGCCCCCCGCCCGCCCCCCGGCGCCGCGGGAGGCGGGCGCCGGGGCGGGCGGACGCCGCGCGCCCGCCCCGTCAGGCGGGGCTTCGCTGCGGAAAGCAGCCCTCCCAGTCCACCGACTCCTGATAGGCGTGCGCGGCCCGGATGAGCACGTCCTCCCGGAAGCAGGGGGCGACGAGCTGGAGGCCGACCGGCATCCCGGCGACCCCCGCGCAGGGAACGCTGAGGCTCGGGAAGCCGGTGTAGTTGAAGGGGGCGGTGTTGTGGATGATGAGGCCGAGGTCGTCGCCCAGCCGGCCCCCGAAGAGGGTGCGGTCGAGCGCCTCGACGAAGTCCCGGGGCTCGGCGTAGGGGTGCGAGCGGATGGGCACGGTGGGCATCGCGAGGAGGTCGACGTCGGCGAAGGCGTCGAGGTATTGCCGCACGATGACCGGGCGGAGGTTCTGCGCCTTCGCGTAGAGCCGGCCGTTGTAGCGCTCCCTCGCGTAGGTCGCCGAGATCAGCATCGCCTTGAAGTTGAGCGGCATCTCGTGGCTGTGGCTGCGCTTCGCCCGGCCGAAGGCGGCCATGAGCGAGGCCGGATAGAACGACTTCGCGAGCGCCCCGCCGAGGTTCGTGTCGTAGGCGAGCCTCGCTCCTTCGAGGTAGAGGGGAATGACGGCGGTCGATGCGGTGGGGTGATCGGGGACCGATACCGTGCGCACCGCGGCGCCCGCCTTCTCGAGGACCGCGACCGCTTCCCGGACCGCGTCGTCGACCGCCTCCTCGCCGTTCCCGACCCCGAACCCTTCCTCGAGGAGGCCGATCCGCAAGCCGTCGACCCCCTTGCCGAGCGCGCCGCGGTAGCTCGGCAGCTCTTCCGGCACGGAGGCTTGGCGCGGGTCGTAGCCGTCCCGTCCCGCGACGCAGTCGAGCACCGCCGCGAGGTCGTCGACGGTCCGGGTCATGGGGCCGGTGTAGTCGATGGTGGGCTCGAGCCCGAAGACCCCGGTATGCGGGATGAGGCCGTGGGTGGGCATCAGCCCCACGCAGCCGCACCACGCGGACGGGATCCGCACCGACCCGCCCTGGTCCCCGCCGAACGCGAGGTCCACGTAGCCGCCGGCGACCGCCGCCCCCGAGCCCGAAGACGAGCCGCCGGTGACGCAGGCCGGGTCGTGGGGGTTCAGGGGCCGGCCGAAATCGCCCACCCCCGCGAAGCCCGGCCCCCCGAAGGAGAAGTCCTCCATGTTCATCTTGCCGGTGATGACCGCGCCGGCGTCGAGGAGGCGGGTCACGACGGTCGCGTCGAACTCCGGGACGTAGCTGTCGAGGTAGTACGAGCCGAGGGTCATGGGGACCCCGGCGACGGCGGTGTGATCCTTGAGCCCGACCGTCCGGCCCTTGAGAGGGCCGTCTTCCGCGCCCTCCACCCGGCAGCGGCGAATGAACGCGTTGAGCGGGTCTTCTTCGGGGGTCGGGCGGCGGCCGGGGTCGCGCCGGACGTGCCGGAGCGGCGGCGCGTCCTCGCGGATGCGGAGCTCGTGAAACCCCTCCATCGCCTCGACGTGCTCGAGCACGCGGCTGCGAAAGACGGGCGCTTCGGTGCGGGTGAGATGGATGCCGAGCTCCTTGGCGAGCTCGATGACGTCGTCCTCGTCCGGGCGCTGGAACGGCATGGGGGTTCCCCTCGTGTTCGGGTTGCGATCGGAGGCTATCATCGCACCGTCGAGCGGTCGGGCGCCGGGCGCGAGGCCGAGAGCCGGTCCCGGGCCGGGACCGGGCCGGCGCCGGGCGCGGACCGGGTATGGACCGGGAGAGAAGACGATGTCCGAACGACCCCTCCACTACCAGAGCCTCCGGGAGGTCTCGTCCCGCCTTCGCCGCGGGGAATCGACGTCGGTCGAGGCGACCCGGGCCATGCTGGACCGCATCGCAGCCCTCGACGGCGGCTTGCGCGCCTACTCGGTCGTGATGGCCGACGCGGCGCTGGAGGCGGCGGAGGCGGCGGACCGGGACACGGCCGCGGGGAAGAGCCGGGGCCCGCTCCACGGTACGCCGATCGCGGTCAAGGACCTCTGCCGGACGAAGGGGGTGCGGACCCGGGCGGGGATGCCCCTGCTCGACGGCCACGTGCCGGACTACGACAGCACCGCGGTCGTGCGGCTCCGCGAGGCGGGGGCGGTCCTTCTCGGGAAGCTGGAGCTCACCGAGGGCGCGTTCGCCTGCCACCACCCCGACGTCGAGGCCCCGGTGAACCCGTGGAGCCCGGAGCTCTGGCCGGGCGCCTCGTCGAGCGGCTCGGGAGTCGCGACCGCGGCCGGCCTCTGCTACGGATCGCTCGGCTCCGACACCGGGGGATCGATCCGGTTCCCTTCGCTTGCCTGCGCGCTGACCGGGCTGAAGCCCACCTGGGGCCGGGTGAGCCGCCACGGCGTGTTCATGCTGTCGGACACGCTCGACCACCTCGGGCCGATGGCCCGCACGGCCGAGGATTGCGCGGCCCTGCTCGGGGCCATCGCGGGCCGGGACGACCTCGACCACCACACGTCGCTCGAGCCGGTCCCGGACTACCTCGCGGAGCTGGACAAGGGCATTGGAGGGCTGCGGGTCGGCTGGGACGAGGGCCACTGCACCCACGACGTGGACCCCGAGGTCGCCGCCGGGGTGCGGGCGGCGCTCCGCGAGCTCGAGCGGGCGGGAGCGGAGGTGGTGGAGACCTCGATCCCGGACACCCGCGAGGTCATCGCTCACTGGGCGGTCATCTGCGCGGCGGAGACGGCGGCGGCCCACGCGGACACCTACCCGTCGCAGGCCGGCTCGTACGGCCGCGAGCTCAAGTCCCATATCGAGTTCGGCCGGGCCGCGACCAGCCTGGACGTCGGCCGGGCCAACGCCTGCCGCAACCACTGGCGGGGGACGATGGCCCGCCTGTTCGAGCGCGTCGACATGTTCATCGCCCCGCCCTACCCGGATCTCGCGCCGACCGTCGATGAATTCATGGCGGTGATGGACGCCCCCGACGGGCTCCACCATCTCACCCGCTACACGGCGCCTCACGACATGTCGGGAAGCCCGACCCTCTCGCTCCCTTGCGGGTTCGGCTCGGGGGGAAGGCCGCTCGGGTTCCAGCTCGTCGGGCGCGATTTCGGCGAGGCCCTCCTCCTGCGGGCGGGCCACGCCTGCCAGCAGCGGACGGACTGGCATCAGCGGCGCCCGGTACCCTGACCGATGGCGGGCGGCGCGGGGCGGGGCGGGCTTCGCGCCCCACCGCGAGAACTGGCGCCTCGACGCCCGCTTCGATCATCACGAAGGGGACGAGCCTGCCCGGCAGGATTGCGCCGTGCCGTATGGGGCCGACCAGCCGGCCGCCTGCCTGGCGGAGGTGTTTCAGAAGACCCGCGTCGTCAATCGCTGGCACAAGGATCCGTGGCTGGCGGGATTCGAAACGAAGCATTCGATACGGCTGCGGCCCGGTGACGATCAGCCGTCCGGGGGACCCGTCCGGATGGTCGAGGAGGGCCGAAACCTGCGCGCGCCTACAGGTTGCCGCGAGGCGATGCTACGCTCATGAGAAATCCCGATTGCGTACGAAGCCCAGGTGAATGGTCTCTTTCAGCCCGTCATTCCCGCGAAGCTTGCGCCCGCGAAAGCGGGTAGCGGGAATGGCGAGCTGTCGCGGAGCCTGTGCCCGGGCTTCCATCGACCCGAGATCGCAAGTTCGTGCGTAATCAGGCGGGAAATCTGCTCAACCGCGCAACTGGCCGCCGCCCTCCCGCGCGATGCGCCTCCGCTCGCTGTCCCTCGTCCGCGGCGCCCGAGGCGCCGTGTGTTCGAGGACCTCCATGAACTTCCCCGTCCGCCAGCATCCGGCGCGGCGTCTGCTTCACCATGATCACGGTGTCGAAAGCGAGGGCCCGGCACTCGGCGGCGTTCACGGGACTGCTTCCTGATCCTGTTCCATGACGAGCGCCCATTCGTCCGCCTCGAGCGTCCGCCCCTCCTGGCCGAGCTCGTATTCCTTCCTCGTCCAGCCGGTCGGGGGGAGCCAGAGCTCGGTCTCCGGCAGCGCGTTCGCATGGCCGTTCGCCGATTCGTCCTTCATCTTGCGGTCCCCCGATTTCCTCTTCCCTCCCGTTCCCGGGCTCGGCTCCCCCACGTCGATCACGCGAACCCGGGGAGCGGTCCCCGCCGCCACGCCCCTCACCGGGGCGGCAGGTGCTCCCGGAACCAGGCGACGGTCTCGTCCATGACCTCGGTGAAGGCGGGGTCCGCGTAGACCTCGTAGTGGCCGTAGCCTTCGAGGACCACCAGCTTCTTCGGCTCGCCGGCCCGGTCGTAGAGGGCCGCCGACTCTTCGGGCGGGACGAGTCGGTCGTCGTCCGTGGTGATGAAGAGGATCGGGCGGGGGGCGATCCGGTCCACCACCCACTCCGGATGGAAGCCGAGGGTCTCGTCGACGTACTCGAGCGGGAGGGTGTCGATGGCGGAGGGGACGTTGCGGCGCGCGGCGGCCGCGAGCTCCGCCGACTGGCGGTCCGGGAGCAGCACCTCGCTCCGCTCGACGAGCTCCGACTCCCCGTCCGCCGCGCGCTTGACCCGGTCGGCGGCGGACCGTTCGAGGAGGTCGAACCACTCGTCGGGCCGGCGGACGCTCCGCATCCACCGCTCGCCGTGGCCGATCCCGACCACGCTCACGATGCACCGCGCCCGCCGGTCGACGGCGCCGGTCCACACCACCGTCGCCCCGCCGTAGCTCGTGCCGTAGAGGCCGAGCCGCCGTTCGTCCACCTCCGCCCGCGCCCCGAGGAAGGTGAGGGCGGCCTGCGCGTCCGCGACCCGGCTGTAGGGAGCGAGGCGGTTGCGCGGCCCCTCGCTCTCTCCCCAGCCCTTGTAGTCGAAGGCGAGGACCACGTAGCCCGCTTCGGTGAGCACGCGGGCGTTGTCCGGCAGGTAGAGGGCCTTGACCCCGGTGTAGCCGTGGCAGAGCACGATGCCGGCCCGCGCCTCGCCCGGCCGAAGGTCGGCAGGCGTGTAGAGGTCCCCGACGAGGCGGAAGCCTTCGGAGTAGAAGGTGACGGGGGTGGCGGCGCTGCTGCTCATGCCGGTGCTCCTGTTCGTTTCCGCCGGGCCGCGCCGTGCGGGGGAAGGGCTTGGCCGCGGAAGGAGGCGGGGCCGGGCCAAGCCGGATCGGGCCGGGCTGGGCCGGATCGGGCCGGCTCATGCCGGGCGGCCCGGACGGGCTCCGGCGCCGGGCCGGGTCCGCCGAACCCGCTGATTCCTCCGCCGCCCGGTGCGCGCGGCGCGGCGGCGCCGGTGCGCCGCAATGATACGCTTGCCGCGCCTCTCCCACGCCCGCGAGCCGCCATCGCCATGAAGACGAGCGAATCCCGCATCCTCACCACCCACATGGGAAGCCTCCCCCGCGGGGAGGTCCTCTCCGACCTCCTGGTGCGCAAGGACAACGAGGAGGCGGTCGACGAGGCGCGGCTCGCGCGCGAGATCGAGACCGCCATGCAGCACGTCGTGGACCGGCAGATCGCGAGCGGGATGGACGTCGGCAACGACGGCGAGCAGCCCCGGGTGAGCTTCCAGACCTACGTGACCTCGCGGATGTCGGGGTTCGGGGGCGAGGGGAAGCGCCCGATGCCGCTCGAAACCCGGCTTTACCCCAAGTGGGCGGAGCTGCTGAAGACGCGCCGGGCGGCGCGGGCGCGGGTCTACAACCCGCCGGCCGCCGTCGCCGAGGTGCGCTACGAGGACTTCTCCGGGGTCGAGGCCGAGTGCGCCGGGCTCCGCCGCTGCCTCGACGCGGCGAAGGGGGAAGGGACGTTCGAGGAGGTCTTCATGACCGCCGCCTCGCCCGGGGTCGTCACCACCACGATGATGAACCACCACTACGCGAGCCACGAGGACTACCTGTTCGCGGTAGCCCGCGAGATCGGCAAGGAGTACCGCTACGTCGCGGACCAGGGGTTCCTGCTCCAGATCGACGCGCCCGACCTCGCGATGGAGCGGGCGAGCTTCTTCCAGGACCTGTCGATCCCGGAGTTCCAGGAGCGGGTGGCCCAGCACGTCGAGGCGATCAACGTCGCGATCGAGGGGATCCCGCGCGACCGGGTGCGGCTGCACTCGTGCTGGGGGAACCGGGACGGTCCGCACACCGAGGACGTGGCCCTGGAGCACGTGCTGCCCCACCTCCTCGAGGCGCGGGTCGGGGCGCTCTGCCTGCCCTTCGCGAACCCCCGGCACTCCCACGAGGTGGAGGCCCTCGGGAGCCGATCCATCCCGGACGACCTGGTCGTGGTGGCGGGGGTGATCGAGTCCACCAACAACTACGTCGAGCACCCGGAAGTGGTCAAACGGCGGATCCTCGAGGCCGCGGAGGCGCTCGGGGACCGCGAACGCCTGATCGCCGGGGTGGACTGCGGCTTCGGGACCTTCGCGGGCGACCGCTTCGTGGCCGAGGACGTGGTCTGGGCCAAGCTCGCGACCCTCGCCGAGGGCGCGAAGCTCGCCTCCGCACGGCTCTGGTAGCGCCGCCTCACGGGGTGAATCCCAAGGAGGCATGTGCGCGGTGGGGATTTTCGCCGAGCACGCCTCTCGCGGGCGCGTCCGGGTCCCGGCGAGCTGCCGCTCCTCCTCGACCGGGTCGAGCCCGCGCCCGCTGTCCTCACCATCGCCATCTCGTCGCGGGCGCTCTTCGACCTCGAGGAGAGCCACCGGGTGTTCACCCGCGACGGGGTGGAGGCGTACGCCCGTTACCAGGCGGCCCGCGAGACGGAGGCGCTCGGCAAGGGCCCCGCGTTCGCGGCGGTGCGAAAGCTCCTCGCCCTAAACGAGCTCGAGCCCCTGCGGCGGTGGGTGGACGTGGTCCTCCTTTCGCGCAACAGCGTGAATGCCGGGCTCCGGGTGCTGCATTCGATCGCCCACTACGGGCTCGACGTCCGGCGGGCGGTGTTCGCGGGCGGCATGGACCGCTACCGCTACCTCGAAGCCTTCGGCGCCGAGAGCGGGAACCGGGACGACCGGCGAGGAACGCAGCGGTGCGGGAGCGGGACGACTCGATCCAGGTCCATGTCCGCCACTCGCCGGTGCGCGAAGCCGAAGTCCGCACGACCGCCTCCTCGGCCTCCTCGATGCGCATCCCGACGGCAGCACTGGCCGATCGCAGGATGTTCATTCACGCACCAATACCGTGAGAGGCGCCGAGCTGCCGATGAACGTCCTGATCGTTATGTTTTGGTATGTCTCCTCGTGGATCCTCGCCGCCGGATCGGCCCGGACCGGTTGCTTGTCCAGCCTCATGCCCCCTCTCTCGCAAATCATGAGATAGCTCACTATCACCGGTGACTCGTTCAGTGCGGATCCATGTTCGATTCGGCACGCGGTACGGAGATATTCCAGAATCGGCAAGGATCGGCGGAGTTGTTCTTTCGGTCTCTGTTCATTCGTCGAAGTTTTCTTGAGCTCGACGAAGACCGCGTGAACGTCGTTCTTGGTCTCGAAAATCAGGAGATAGTCACAAACACGCTTCCAAGGGCCGTCCCGAAGCCCCGGCAGATGGCCGGTGCGCTCAATACGCAACACCGCCATCGGCCAAGGCAGCCGCATGATCTCCACTCGCATCCCGGCGCTCGTTTCCCGAAGACTGACGCTACCGCCCTCCTCCGCCAGCTCCAGCAGGCCTTCCTTCAAGATGACGGCAAGTTGGTGAACCAGATCCACTTCAGACTTCCGTGTCTTCCGCCAGGTGCGAGGCGAGCTCGTTGGCCACGCGGTTGATGCGATCGATCGTTTGATCGAAAACCGGCATATCGACGCCAAACTTGTCCACTACACACTTGTCCAGTCCGTTCTCCTTCGCAACGTACGCCCGGATCTGGCTGGGCGCGATACCGTCGTCGTTTTCGTACCCGAGGCTCTTCACGATCTCCTCCTTGCCTTCGAGCAAACCGTTCAACATGACGAGATTATTGATTTCCTTGACGAAGTAATCGCTGTGAGTGGTCACCAGTATCTTCAGCCCGTTTCGCACCAGCCTCGCTACCAGCCGCGCCAGCAGGATCTGATTGGCCGTGTCAAGATGGCCTTCCGGCTCGTCGATGATCAGGAGATGATGCTTCCGGGCAACATGGCGCAGGAAAAAATACAAGTCGGAGAGTCCCCGGGCGGACGAAGAGGCGAGATAAAGCGGAACTTGGAAGCTGCCGCCGCGAGCCGTCGATCGGAATTCGATGTTGTCGCCGCTGTTCCGGTAGTAACCCTTCATCATGGTCCGGATATTGTTGAAAAGCTTTTCCTCATGGAATTCGCTCTTCTGCCTCACGAAATCCGGTATGTTTCGGGTATAGTCGATGTTGTCCTTGATGGGAAGTGCGTAGCGACTGACCGCTTCATCCATCAGAGCGAATGGCAGATTAAAATCCCGGTTGTCTCTGTCTCCCATCTTCTGCAGTAAATCGACCAGCCGGTTCTTGGTGAAGTCGAGCTCCTTGTAGAAGAGGGAGATGCCGAAACGCTCCGCGGTCAACACGAAGGGATCCGTCGTCGCCAGCTCCGGAAACAGGAAACGAAGATACAAGTACCAGAGGATCCCCCGTACTTCGGATCCCTGTTTTCGCGCTTTCTGCAGCATGAGGCGGCCGGTAACCATAATGTATTCTCCATCGTACTTCAGTGAGGGATCGCTGGCAGGGACGTCGCCTCCGCGGATCGTAGTCCTTATGGAGGACTCGTATTGGGGGGGCTCGTCGTCCAGAAGTACTTTCAACGAAGCGTCGGCGAACGTGTCGGGGTGAGCGCTGAACACACCAGCCAGCACCTCTTTCGAGAACGAGTGCGTCAATGATTCCATGACCTTTTTTCGCTCATGACCAAGCATTTCCCGCTCCACCTCGATCGGATCGTCCCTTCCTTCCGCAATCGATCCGATGATCTTGTTGAAGATTGGATATCGACTCGCTCCCTCGAGTCCGCCTCCTGCCTGCTTCGAGACGGGAACCCCCGGTTCGGGCCAACCTTCCCACATATTGAGGAAACCGTAGAGTGTATAAGCCAGATAGGTCTTGCCGGTGTTGTTACGGCCGCAGATGATCGTGAGGTCGCCCAGCTCCAGCTCGGCCTCCGCGACAGGGCCGATATGCTCGAATCGAAACTTGGCGGGTTTCGGTTCCTGGCGGCTGTCAGTTTTCATCCTCATCCCATCCGCGAGCGGGCGCCGGGTGAACAGAGCCTGGCAGACGTCTGTGATGACGTCGAGCCGCGCGGATCGAATGGAAGCAGCTTTTCATGGGCACGGCGGCTCGCCTGTTCGTTTGCGGAAACACGTCGGATCGTTCAACGAACATGGTGCATGACTTCCAGCACGGTTGCAAGCCCTTTGTCCCCCCCTTTTGTCCCCCTCACCGGGGCGGGAGGTGCTCCCGGAACCAGGCGACGGTCTCGTCCATGACCTCGGTGAAGGCGGGGTCCGCGTAGACCTCGTGGTGGCCGTAGCCTTCGAGGACCACCAGCGCCCGGCGCGCGCGGTGCGGCGCGGCCGGCACCGCCGGTGCGCCGCAATGATACGCTTGCCGCGAGCCACGCCCCCCGCGAGCCGCCATCGCCATGAAGACGAGCGAATCCCGCATCCCCACCGCACACATGCCCTTATCCGGGCTAGCCTGCCGCCCCGGGGCGCCGGAAGACACGGAGGAAATTCTTCTGTAGCAGGCTCACACCATGAGCCACCAGGCCCCGATAATGGCGGCCATGAACCTGCTCCCCTTTGCACGTCCGAGGCCGAAGCCGGCCCGCATTTCTCCCCGTCTCACGGCGGTGGACGCCGATCCGTCCACGGGGGCGGGCGTTGCTCCGGTGGGCCATTTCGACCGGGCGGACGCCCCGGGGCCGGCGGCGCCTCCGGCGGCTCGCGGCCCGTGGCCGCGGCCTCTCGAAGCCATCCCGACGAAGCCCGGTGAGACCGCCGAGCCAGGCCCTTCCGCGCCGCCGCCGGGCGGGGGCGGGCGGGCGCGTCCGGGTCCCGGCGAGCTACCGCTACTCCTCGACTGGGTCGAGCCCGCGCCCGCCGTACTCACCATCGCCATCTCGTCGCGGGCGCTCTTCGACCTCGAGGAGAGCCACCGGGTGTTCACCCGCGACGGGGTGGAGGCTTACGCCCGCTACCAGGCGGCCCGCGAGACGGAGGCGCTCGGCAAGGGTCCCGCGTTCGCGGCGGTGCGGAAGCTCCTCGCCCTGAACGAGATCGAGCCCCTGCGGCAGCGGGTGGACGTGGTCCTCCTCTCGCGCAACAGCGTGAACGCCGGGCTCCGGGTGCTGCATTCGATCGCCCACTACGGGCTCGACGTCCGGCGGGCGGTGTTCGCGGGCGGCATGGACCGCTACCGCTACCTCGACGCCTTCGGCGCCGACCTCTTCCTCTCCGCCGACGGGGACGCGGTGCGCAAGGCCCTCCGGGCCGGCCACGCGGCCGCCACCCTGCTGCCGAGCCAGAGCGGGGCGGGGGAAGGGGAGGAGGAGGACGACCGGCCGTTCCCCCGCGGCCGGGAGCTTCGCATCGCGTTCGACGGGGACGCGGTGCTCTTCTCCGACGAGGCGGAGCGGGTGTACCGGACCCACGGCCTCGACTCGTTCGTGCGGAGCGAGCAGGCGGCGGCCCGCCAGCCGTTGTCCGGGGGGCCGTTCCGGGGCTTTCTCGCCGCCCTCCACCGCATCCAGGCCGAGTTCGGGCCGGAGTCCGCTCCCGTGCGGACCGCCCTCGTCACCTCGCGGGCGACCCCCGCCCACGAACGGGTCGTCCGCACCCTGCGGGCGTGGGGCATCCGCATCGACGAGGCCCTGTTCCTCGGGGGCGCCGGGAAGCGTGAGTTCCTGCGGGCCTTCGGGGCCGACGTCTTCTTCGACGACCAGCAGCGCCACTGCGATGCGGCGTGCGGGGTCGCCGCCATCGGGCACGTGCCGAACGGCGTCGCGAACGAGGAAGGCTGAGACGCCGGGCGGGTCCATCCCATGCAGGTCCATCACTCGAACCGGATGGAGGCGCTCGCCGCGATCCTGGCGGAGCGCCTGCGCGCCGACCCCGGCGATCCGCTCGCCCCCGAACGCATCGTCGTCCCGCACCGGACCATCGGGCGCTGGCTGTCGTTCGAGCTGGCCCGCAGGCTCGGGATCGCGGCCAACCTGCGCTTCGAGCTGCCCGCGGGCTTCGCATGGTCCGTCATGCGCGGCATCGTGCCGAACCTCCCCCGGGATCGCGGCTTCTCGCCGGACCAGCTCCGCTGGCGCATCCACGACGTGCTGCCCGCGTTCGCGGCGGAGGACCGGGAGGGGGGCGCGGTCCGGCGGTATCTCGCGGACGGCGACCCGCGCAAGCGCTTCGAGCTCGCCGACCGCCTCGCCCGCGTCTTCGATCGGTGCGTGGTGTACCGGCCGGACTGGGTCCGCGCATGGGACGGCGGCGACGCTCCGAGCTGGCAGGCGCGGCTGTGGCGGCGGGCGGCGGCAGAGGCGAAGGCGGAGGGCGGCCCGGCGACCCATTGGGTCGCGGTCATCGATGCGTTTCGCGCCGCGCTCCGGGATGGGATCGGAAGGGAAGGGCTCGCGAAGGACGGGGGCAGCCTCGGGGAGGGCGCACGTCCGGCGGCGGACTGGCCCCGCCGGGCGAGCTTCTTCGCGGTCCCCTCCCTCTCGCCCTCCTATCTCGACGCGTTGCGCGGGATCGGCGAGGTCGTCGAGCTCTGCCTCTTCGTGCTCAACCCGTGCCGCGAGTACTGGGGCGACGTCTACTCGCGGCGCGAGATCGGGCGCAAGGCGGACGGCGCGGACCCCGTCGAACGATATCTCACGGAGGGCAACGAGCTCCTCGCCGCCTGGGGACGGGCCGGCCGCGACACCGTGGATGCGCTCGTGGAGGTCGCCGGCGACGCGGAGGAGGGCTGCTTCGTCCGGCCCGACGGGGACCGGCGGCTCGCCGCCGTCCAGCGGGACGTGCTCGACCTCCGGCTCGCCTCCGAAGGGCGGTCGGCCGAGGCCGAATCCGAGGCCGGGATCGGGGTCGGCGCCGAGAGCGGGATCGAAGCCGGAACCGGGACCGGCGAGGGACGCGGCGGCGCGGCGCGGGAGCGGGTGCGGGACGATTCGATCCAGGTCCACGTCTGCCACTCGCCGGTGCGCGAAGCCGAGGTCCTGCACGACCGCCTCCTCGGCCTCTTCGATGCGCATCCCGACCTCGCGCCGGCCGACGTCCTCGTCCTCACCCCGGACCTCGGACGATACGGCCCCGCCGTCGAAGCGGTCTTCGGCGCCGCGGCGCGCATCCCGTTCCACGTCGCGCGCCGCCGCAGCGCCCCGTCGCCCGCGACCCGCGCCTTCCTGGAGCTGCTCGCGATGCGGCGCTCGCGCCTCACCGCGGAAGCGGTCCTCGCCCCCCTCGACACCGAGGCGGTGCGGGGCCGTTTCGGGATCGGCGAGGCGGACCTGCCGGCCATCCGCGGGTGGGTGCGCGAGGCGGGCATCCGCTGGGGCGAAGACGCGGCGCACCGCGAGGCGGAGGGCCTCCCCGCCTCCGGCGACCACGCGTGGCGGCAGGGGCTTCACCGCCTCCTCCTCGGCTATGCCCTCACCGACCGGAGCCAGCTCGTCGCGGGGATCGTGCCGTGTCCGCCTCGGGTGGGAGGGTTCGAGATCGGGGCGGAGGAAGGGGAGCTGCTCGGGCGGCTCGTCACGTACTGCGAGCGGGTGTTCGAGCTTCGCTCCCGCCTCGCCGGCGAGAGGAGCCCGCGGGAGTGGGCGGGGGCGCTCCGCGAGGAGATCGCCCGCTTCTTCGCGGGGGCCGGGGCGCCGGCCGGGGGCGGCGGGGCCGTGACCGGGGCTTCGACGGGGAACGCGACCGGACCCTCGATCCCGGCTTACGTCCCGGCGCTGGTCGCGGACGAGGTGGAGGAGCTCCGCACCCTCGTCCGGAGCTTCGAGCGGCAGGCGGCCGCCGGGGCTGGCTCTCCGATCGGGTTCGACGTCGTACTCCACGTCCTTCGCGAGCTCGCCGACGCGCCCCCGGACGAGGCGGTCCGCCTCGCCGACGCGGTCACCGTCACGAGCCTCGCCCCGGGGCAGGTCTTCCCGGCCGAGGTCGTCTGCGTCATCGGCCTCAACGACGGCGCGTTCCCCCGCTCGCCGTCGTTCCCCTCGTTCGACCTCGTCGCGTCGGGTCCGCCGCGGCGGGGGGACCGCGACGTCCGGCACGAGGACCGGTTCGTCTTCCTCGAAGCCCTCCTCGTGGCCCGCCGCGCCTTTCTGGTGAGCTACACGGGCCGGGGGCAGCGCGACGATGCGCCGATCCCGCCCGCGACGGTGGTCGACGAGCTCGTGGACTACCTCGCGGAGCGGTTTCCGGACGCCTCGCCGGTGGTGCGCCACCCCTTGCAGCCGTTCAGCCCCCGCTACTTCTCCAGTGCCGGGCGGAGCCCGGGCGGCCCGGAGGCCAAGGAGGGGGATGCGGGCGGCGGGGCCGGGGCCGTCGAGGCAGGCCGCGAAGCAGGCGGCGCGGGGCGGACCGCCGGCGACGGGGAGGAGCTCTTCAGCTACTCCGAGGGCATGTGCGAAGCGGCCCGCTCCCTCGTGTCGGGCGCGGGGAAGTCTGCACTGCCGGCGCGGTTCGAGGCCGCGGCGCCGGAGGCCCCGGAGCCCGCGGACCGCCCTTGCCACGTCCCTCTCGCCGATCTCCTCACCTTCTTCGCCAACCCCACCCGGTGGTTCCTCCGGGAGCGGCTCGGGGTGCGCCTCGAGGTCGGCGATGCGAGCCTCGAAGGCGAGGAGCCGTTCGATCTCGACGCGCTCGAACGCTACCAGCTCCGGTCGGAGGTCCTGGACCACATGCGCGCCGGGGTCCCGCGCCGCCGCGACCAGGACCTGCAACGGGGAAGCGGGCGCCTCCCCCACGCGGCGCTCGGCGGCATCCTGCATGACCGGGTCTGGGGGGACATGGAGCGGTTCCATCGGTTGCTGGACCGGCATCGGGGTTCGCTCGATCCGGCGCCGGTCGAGATCGACCTCGAGCTCGGTGGCTGGCGAGTCACCGGCGCGGTGGAGAACGCCGGGCCGGGCGGGCTGGTGTGGTGGCGGCCGGGACGGCTCCGGGCGCGGGATCGGATCGAGGTCCGGCTCCGGCAGCTCGCCCTCGCCGCGGCCGGTCATGAGGCGGCGGGCGCCACGGCGCTCTCGATCGAGGAGGGGAAGCCGAAGGAGACCTCGTTCCCGGCCCCCGAGGGTGCGCGCGAGCAGCTCCTCGCATGGCTGCGCGCGTGGGAGCAGGGCCGTTCCGCCGCGCTCCCCTTGTATCCCGAGACCTCGCTCGCCTATGCGAAGGCGATCGCGGGCGGGGCGGACGAAGCGACCGCCCTCGACAAGGCGCGCGGTACCTGGTTCGGCCAGTCGGGCGCATGGGGCGGCGGCGGGGAGGTGGCGCGGGACCCATACCTCCAGCTCGTCCACGACGACCGCGAGCCGTTCACCGACGGGTTCGAAGCGCTCGCGGCGGACCTTCTCGCGCCTCTCGCGGAGGCGGTGAGGTGAAAGGAATGACCGGCACTCCGAGACCTATTACGCACAAAGCTCTGCTTGCCCCCTGGGGCCGATGGAAAGCCGGGCACAGGCCCTGCGGAAACCCGTCATTCCCCGTCATCCTCGCGAAAGCGGGGAGGAAGCGGGAATCCATTCAATCGAAAGTCCCTGGATCCCCGCTACCCGCTTTCGCGGGCAAAAGCTTCGCGGGAATGACAGGCTGATTTAGTTGAGCTTTGTGGGTAGTCAGGCGCCGAGAAGGGCGCTTGGTGGAGGCGGAGGGATGAGTGCTGCAACCGACGATGCCCACCCCGGCCCCCGCCCGTTCGCTTCGGCCCGGCCCGACAGGGCCGCGACCGCCGGGGCCGCGCCCGGCATGACCCTCATCGAGGCGAGCGCCGGCACGGGCAAGACCCGGGAGCTGACCGGCATCGTCGCCCGGCTCGTGGTGGTGGAAGGCCGGCGGCTCGACGAGATCCTCGTGGTGACGTTCACCCGCGCCGCGACCGCCGAGCTTCGCGAGCGGATCCGGGGAACCCTCCGGGCCGCCCGGCGGGCGCTGGCGACCGGGGAGGCGGACGAAGGCTCCCAGGCCGCGGAGCTCCTCGCCGCCTGGCGGGAAGGGGCCGGGTTCGACCCGGAGGCGGCGTCCCGCCGGCTCGACGCGGCCCTCCGGGACGTCGATCGGGCGAACGTCCTCACCATTCACGGGTTCTGCCAGCGGGTGCTCGCCGATCTGGCCTTCGACGGCGGCTTCCCCTTCGAGCTCGAGGTGAGCGGGGACGACGGGGAGCTCGTGGCGGGCGCGGCGCGCGACTTCTGGCGCCGGCGCATGTACCCGGCCTCGAGGACCCTCGCGGCTTACGCGGCGGAGAACGGATTTCAGCCCGACGACCTTGCCGCCTGGATCGGGCGGTGGCGGGCCAAGCCGGACCTTCGGATCGTCGGAGGGGAGCCCCTCGACCCTCCCGTCGAGGCGCGGGAGACGGCATGGCGCGGGGCGCTCCGGGAAGTTCTGGCCAAGTGGACGGAGCACGGGGAGGCGTTTCTCGACGAGGTGCGGAACGGAAGCTGGCTCAATCGCGGGAAGTACCGGGCTTCGCGCACCGGGGCCGATCTCGACGCGATCGACGCGCTGCTCGCCGACCCCGATCCGCTCCTCCCGCCGGCCGGGCTATTCGGGCGCTACGGGGCGGAAGCGCTCGCCGCCGCCTGCAAGAAGGGCGAGGCGCTTCCCGGGAACCCGCTGTTCGACGCCTTCGATCGGCTGGAAGGGGCGGCCGAGGAGCTGCGCGCGGGCTGCGCCGCCTGGCTGCGCCGGGCGCGCCGGGAGGTCCTCGACGAGGCCCGCGAATCGATCCGCCGGCGGATCCGCGAGGACCGGCGCCTCGGCTACGACGACCTCCTCCTCGAGCTGCACCACCGGCTTCGCGGCGAGCAGGGCGAGCGCCTTGCGAGACGCATCCGGCGGGAGCACCCGGTCGCCCTCGTCGATGAGTTCCAGGACACCGACCCGGTGCAGGCCGGGGTGTTCATGCGGATCTATGGGGAGCCAGAGGGGGAGCCGAGGGGGAAGCCGGGCGGGGACCCGGACAGGGAGCCGGACGGCGGGCCGGAAGGGGATCCGGAAGCCGGCGCCGGCGGGCCGGACGAGGCGGGGGCCGCGGAGGGGTGCGGGGCCGCGCCCGACGAGGCTGGCGGCCGGGAGGGAGCGGCGCGGGGGTCGCGGTTGCGGGCCGGAGAGATTCCGGCCTCGGGAGCCGATGCGGGCCGCGCCGGCTCGGCCTCGCTCTGCGTCGTCGGCGACCCCAAGCAGTCCATCTACCGGTTCCGCGGCGCGGACGTGTTCGCCTACCTGCGGGCGCGGGAAGCGGCGGCTTCCACCCGTGAACTGGACCGGAACTGGCGGTCGGCGCCCGCCCTGGTGGACGCGGTGAACGCGATCTTCGAAGGGGCCAACCCGTTCGTCGTCCCCGGGATCTCGTACCCGCCGGTCACCTCGGGAAGGGACGGCCGGAATCCGTTGCGGGTCGAGGACGAGGCAACGGCCGGAGACGGGCCGCTCCGGCTCCGCCTCCTCCCCGCGCGGGCGGACGGCAAGGCGTGGACCAAGCGCGAGGCTTCCCCCTTCGCGGTGGACGACACGGCGGAGGAGATCGCCCGCCTCCTCGGTCTGGCCGAAGACGGGAAGGCGGTCATCGACGGGGCGGCCGTCGGCGGCGAACCGAGGAAGCTCACCGGCGCAGACGTCGCGGTGCTCGTCCGCACCCGGGCCCAGGGCCGCCTGGTCGCGGACGCTCTCCGCGAGCGCGGGGTGGCGAGCGTCGAGGTCGGCGACGCGAGCGTGTTCGACTCGCGCGAGGCGGAGCAGATGGAGCGCCTGCTGTGGGCGCTGGTCGAGCCGGGCCGGGAAGGGCGCGAACGGGGCGCGCTCGCGGGCGATCTCTTCGGGCTCGACGCGCGCCGCCTGCACGAGCTCCAGGAAGACGAGGAAGCGTGGGCCGGGTGGGCGGACCGGCTGCGCGCCTGGCGCTCCGAATGGGCGGCGAAGGGGGTCGGCCCGCTCCTTCGCCGCCTCGTGGAAGCGGAGGGGGGCGCGGCCCGCCTGCTCCGCTACCGGGACGGGGCGCGGCGGCTCACGAACGTCCGGCACCTGACGGAGCTCCTCCAGGAGGCGGAGGCGGACCTGCGGACGACGCCCGCCGCCCTCGCAGCGTGGTTCAGCCGGCGGCGCGCGGAGACGCGGACCCGCGACGAGGATACGGAGCTCCGGATCGAGAGCGACGAAGCGCTCGTCCGGATCCTCACCGTGCACGGGGCGAAGGGCCTCGAGTTTCCCGTCGTCTTCCTGCCGTTCGCTTGGGACGCCCGGGACCCGTCCCGGAGCCGGGACGGGCACGCCGCCTACCACGAGGGCAGGGCGGAAGGCTACCGGGAGGTGCTCGACCTCGAGCCGGACGAGGCGGCGCGCGCGGCGGCCCGGCGCGAAGAGCTCTCCGAGGATCTTCGCCTCCTCTACGTGGCGCTCACCCGCGCGAAGTACCGCTGCGTGGTCGCCTGGGGGCGGGTGAGGTCCGCCGAGCGCGCCCCGCTCGCCTGGCTGCTCCATCGGGGGGCGGAGCCCGCTTCGCCGCCGTCCCAAGGGCTCGGCGACGACGCCGGCGACGGTGAAGACGACCGGGACGGGGCGGCGGAGGCCGGGGCGGACGACGCCGTGGACCGGGCGATCGAAGCCGCCGCGGCCCGCTTCCTCGGGCTCGGGGATGCCGATCTCCACGAGGAGGTCCGAGCGCTCGCGGAGGCTTGTTCGCACGCGGTCTCGGTGGCCGTGCCGGACCCGGACGGGCGCGCCCGCCCCACCGTCCTGGCTGCGTCGTCGCCCGCCGCCCCGCTCGCCGCCCGCCGGCTCGAACGGCCTCTCCCGCGCACCCGGCAGGTGACGAGCTTCTCCGCCCTCTCCGCGGCCGCGGCTCCCGCCGGGCCATACGCCGCCCCCCCGGACGTCGAACGCCCCGACCACGACCAGCACGATGCCGCCGAGCCGGCGAGTGTCGAGCCGACGGCGGGGGGCGACGAGGCGCCGGCCGCCGAAGCGGGGGACGGCCGGACCGCGTTCACGTTCCCGCGCGGGGCCACGGCCGGAAGCTGCCTGCACCGAATCTTCGAACGGCTGGACGATCCCGACCGGGCCGCTCCCGGCGAATCGGACCTGGACGCGATCTGCCGCAACGCGCTCGAACACTTCGGGATCGACGGCGCCTGGGCGCCGGCCGCGCGCGCCATGGTCGAGCGCACCCGCGAAGTCCGGCTGCGCGAGCCGGAATGGAGGAGGGGGGCCGGCGGCGGCCGGGCGTCCGCACGAACCGGCTTCCGGCTCCGCGACCCTGTCCGGCGGATCGTCGAGCTGGAGTTCCATTTTCCGTTGGATGGATTCGATCGGGACCGCTTCGGCGCCCGGCTCGTCGAGTACGGCTACCCGAACCCGTTCGCGCGGCCGGAGCACGGAGGAGAGGGGGGCGGTCCGCCGCCCGAACCGGAGGCGCCCCTTTCGGGCTTCCTTCGAGGCTTCGTGGACCTGGTGGTCGAGCACGAAGGCCGCTGGTACGTCCTCGACTACAAGTCGAACTGGCTGGGCGCCGCGCCCGGCGACTACCGGCCGGCCGCGCTCAAGGAGGAGATGCGCGAGCGCGGCTATGCGCTCCAATACCTCATCTATCTGACCGCGCTCCACCGGTATCTCTCGGTGCGGCTGCCGGAATACGATTACGAACGCCACCTGGGCGGGGCGTTCTACCTCTTCCTACGGGGCATCGACCCCGCGGCCGGCACGGGCCGGGGCGTGTACTTCGACCGGCCTCCGGCGGCGTGCGTGCACGCCCTCGACGACTGTTTCCGGGGAAAGGGGGCGCGGTGAACCGCGGCGATCCCCCGTCCGCGGCCGCCCCGTCGGACCGGGCCGCGGCCCGCGGTCTTCGAGAGGCGGGGGCGGGAGCCGTCCCTTCGGGGCGCGCGGGTGCGTGCCTGCTGGACGAGTTGCACGGGCGGGGCCACCTCGCGGACGTCGATCGGCACTTCGGCGCGCTGGCGGCGGAGATCGACGGACGGGACGGGCCGAAGGCTGAGGAGGTGGCGGTCGCCGCCGCGCTCACGAGCCACTGGGCGCGGGCCGGACACGTCTGCCTCCCGCTGCGCGAAGTCGCCGGCCGGGACTGGCCGCCGGGCGCGGGTACAAGGGCGGCGGCGGGTGCGGTGCGGCTTCCCGCGTTCGACCCTTGGATCGAGGCGCTCGCGGCGAGCCCGGCGGTGGTCCGGCCGGGGGGGGAGGAGCGCCGCCCCCTCTTCCTCGACCGGCGGGGCCGGCTGTACCTCGATCGCTTCCGGGTCGCGGAGCACGAGACCGCGGCCGGCATCCTCCGGCTCGCGGAGGCCGTCCGTCCCGCGCCGGACGGGGCCGAGGCGCGGGCCGCGCTCGATCGGATATTCCCGAGATCCGATCCCCGGAACGACCGGCCGAGGGCGGCGGCATGGGCCGCCCTTCGCCATCGCCTCTGCGTCGTGTCGGGGGGGCCGGGTACCGGAAAGACCACGACGGTCGCCGCGATCGTCGCGCTGCTCGTCGGGCTCGGCGCGGCCGACCCCGGCCGGGTCGCGCTCGCGGCCCCCACCGGCAAGGCGGCGGCCCGCCTCCAGGAGGCGGTGCGGAAGGAGCTGCGGGAAGGGCGCGGGGAGCGCGCGCCTCTGGCGGCGGAGGTCCCGGCGGTGGCCGCTTTCCCGGCCGAGGCGAGCACGGTGCACCGGCTCCTCGTCCAGGCAGGGGGCGGGCCGCTGCCGGTGGACGTCCTCGTCCTCGACGAGGCGTCGATGGTGGACCTTACCCTCATGGCGCGGGTGCTCGCGGCCCTGCCGGACGGCGCCCGTCTCGTGCTCCTCGGGGACGCTTCGCAGCTCGCCTCCGTGCAGCCGGGCTCGGTGTTCGCGGACCTCTGCCAGGCGGGCCGGGATGCGTCGTCGCCGCTCGCCCCGTGCGTGATCGAGCTCGTGCACAACTGGCGCTTCCGCGAGACGGGCGGGATCGGGCGGGCCGCCGCCGCCACCGTGCGGGGGGACGCCGAGGCGGTCCTCGCAGCCCTCGCGGCGCCGGCCGCGGACGCCGGCGATACGGCCGAGTTCCAACCCCTCACCCATCCCGCCGCGTTCGAGCGGCTGGCGAGGAGGCTGGCCGACGAGCGCTTCGCGCCGGCCCTGCGCGCCGCCCGGGAGTGGGCCGGGCCGCTAGACGGCGGTGACGTGGGAGGCGAGGACGATCCCGCGCAACCCTTCCGGGTGCTCTGCGCGCACCGGGTCGGGCCGTTCGGGGCGGAGCGCTTCAACCGGCTCGTGGAGCGGCGGCTCCGCGCGCTCGGCCTCGCGCCCGTGAACGATCCCTTCTACCCGGGCCGGCCGATCCTCGTGACCCGCAACGACCCGCGGACCGGCCTCTCGAACGGCGACACGGGGGTCGCGGTCCGCGACGCGGACGGGCGCGCCCGGGTCTGGTTCCCGGAGCTGCGCGGCGCGGACGGCGGGCCGCGCCTCGTCGCCCCGGCCCGCCTCCCCCCGCACGAGAGCTTCTTCGCCCTCACCGTGCACCGGGCGCAGGGCTCGGAGTACGACGAGGCGGCGGTGGTGCTGGGGCCGGCCGACTCCCGGGCGGCGACCCGCGAGCTCCTCTATACCGCGGTCACCCGGGCCCGCCGCCGGGTGGTCGTCCACGGCTCCGAGGAGAGCATCGCCGCCGCCGTCGGGCGGGTGACCGCACGCGCCTCCGGCCTCCGCGACGCCCTCGTCCCGACCGGCGGCCCGGGCCGCTCCGCGGGAGAGGAGGCCCCGCCGCATGGGGTATGATTCCCCGGCGCGGGACAGGAGGGGCTTTCGGATGGCAGAGCGCAAGGCGGACGGCCGGCGCGCCCCGCATCGCCCCGATCTTCGGGCGCTCCTGGACCGGGCCGGAGCGGTCACGCTGACGGAGGAACATTTGCGGCAGCAGAAAGCGAGCTTCGTGTACGGCAATGCCCCCAAGGGCCCGCGGATCACGAGGGAATCCGCCGGGGAGTCCGTCGATCGGCTCCGCCTCGACACCCTGACGGCGTTCAACGGCCTCGACCCTGACGCCGGGCGCTGAGCCGTGCAAATCCGAATCTGGGAACCCCCGGACGCAGAAGAGCCGACGTCGGATCGTCGGCGCGTGCGAAACGGCCAGCCGACCAACGATCTGGTTTTCAGCGCCTATGTGGACGGAAATGAAAACGTCTTTCCGCATATCCTGGGTCTCTACGTCAAGCCGGGAAGCACGGTGGCCGACGTCACCTTCGGCAAGGGAGTCTTCTGGCGGAACGTGCCGAAAGACGAATACAACCTGCTGCCGTCCGACGTCCAGAGCGGAACGGACTGCCGTAACCTGCCTTATCAGGACGGCGAGATCGACTGCGTCGTACTCGATCCTCCGTATATGCACACGCCCGGGGGAACCGCCCATACGGTTCACACCGCATTCGAGCGGCACTACCGGAACAACGGCAGCGGAAACCGCACCGGGAAGAAGTATCACGAAGCCGTTCTCGATCTGTACGAAGACGCCGGCCGGGAAGCATACCGGGTGTTGCGGAATCTGGGGGTGCTGATCGTCAAGTGCCAGGACGAAGTGTGCGCCAACCGGCAGAGGTTCACCCACATGGAGATCACCCAGGCGTATCAGCGAATGGGGTTCATTGCCGAGGACCTGTTCGTCGTGGTTCGGCAGAATCGGCCCGGGGTGAGCCGCACGGTTCGCCAGGTGCACGCGAGGAAGAATCACTCGTACTTTCTGGTATTCTGGAAACGTACGTCCGGCCGAGGGGTCTGGGAGCGGCCGGAATGAGCGCCGTCGACTTGCTGGTTGAAATCATCCGGGAACATGCGCCGAAGGATATATGGCGCGATTCGCCGTTGATCGGGTACAGGATGCTCGGGAACACGAACCGCGGAGAGATTGGCGAACAATTCATCCGCCGGTTTCTCGCACGGAACGGCATCGAAACCGGCAATGGCGGGCGTGTTTCCCGAACCGACCTCCGTATCGAGAAAACCGCATTCGAAGTGAAGACGGCTTCGCTCGGCGCGAACGGCACGTTCCAGTTCAATCACGTCCGCATGGACCGGGAGTACGCTTGGCTGCTCTGTCTCGGTATCTGCCCGGATGCGGTCGTGTTCAACATGTGGCGCAAAGGCATGGTTGCGGAAGGCGGTGCGGGCGCGCTTGTCCGCATGGCCGAAGGCCAATCTGTAACGTACAAGATCACGAAGAAGCTCGAAGACATGAGAGCCATTGACGATTTACCCGCGCTGATCCGTCAGGCTCTCGTTGGACACGAAGAAGCATGAAGCATGATTCCCCAGCGCGGGACGGGAGGGGCTTGCGGATGGCAGAGCGCAAGGCCGCCCTCCGGCGCGCCCCGGCTCGCCCCGAGCTTCGGGCGTTGCCGGACCGGGCCGGATCGGCCACGCTGGCGGCGTTCAGTAGCCCCGACTCGGGCGCACGGTCATGAGCGCGGCGGCGGCCGAGAGGCCGGCCCGGACGCAGAACCGGGAATCGCTGTACGAGCTGCATCAGGAAGATGCGTTCGCGTGGCTGGAGGACGCCGCCCCGTGCTCCGTTCATGCGGTGGTCACCGATCCGCCCTACGGGCTCGTCGAGTACTCGCAAACGCAGCTTCGCAAGCTCCGGAACGGCGAAGGAGGGGTGTGGCGGCTCCCGCCGTCCTTCGACGGCAGCCGCCGCCGGCCGGTCCCGAGGTTCACCGTGTTGCGCGACCGCGACAAGACCGATCTCCGAGGGTTCTTCAGCCGCCTTGCCGAAGCGCTCCATCCCGTCCTCGTGCCGGGCGCGCACGTGTTCATCGCGACGAACCCATTGCTGTGCGAGCTGGTCTTCGAGCCGTTTCTCCACGCGGGGTTCGAGAAGCGGGGCATGTTGATCCGGGAGGTGCACACCCTGCGCGGCGGAGACCGCCCGAAGAACGCGCACGACGAATTCCCGGACGTGACCGTGATGCCCAGGTCGTGCTTCGAGCCGTGGGGCATCTTCCGGCGGCCATGCGAAGGGCGGGTGCAGGACAACCTCCGCAAGTGGGGAACCGGCGGGCTCCGGCGATTGTCCGCGGACGAACCCTTCAAGGATCTGGCGCGCGCAGCCCCGGCCCGAGGGCGCGAGCGCGCGATCGCCCCGCACCCCTCCCTGAAGCCGCAAGCGTTCCTCCGCCCGTTGGTTCGCTCCAGCCTGCCGCTCGGCAAGGGAGCGGTGCTCGACCCCTTTGCCGGCTCCGGCTCCACCCTGGCCGCGGCCACGGCCTGCGGCCTGCGCAGCATCGGGATCGAGCACAGCGCCGAGTACCACCGGATGGCGCTCGCGGCCATCCCCGGGCTCGCAGCCCTCTCCGTCTGATGTTCGATCCCTCCGTGAAGCTCCCGGCCGGGCTGGCAGTCTCCGCCATCGGCAGAGCGATCGAGCATGTCGAGGTCGCCCTGAACGACCAGGATTTCATCAATCTCTACTTCGAGCAGGAGAACGTGTTCAGCGCCATCGTCGGCACGTTCGGTACGAAGGCGTTGGACAGCGTGGGCAACCCCCCATCAACGGGGACCATCGAGGCGCTGGAGCCGACCGAGGCGCGGGCGGCGACCCGCGAGCTGCTCCATACTGCGGTCACCCGGTCCCGCCGCCGGATCGTTGCCCACGGCTGCGAGGAGAGCATCGCCGCCGCCATCGGGCGCGTGACCGCGCGCGCCTCCGGCCTCCGCGACATCCTCGCCCCTGCTGGCCCGGGCACGAGGCCAGCGTCGCGGGAAACATGATCCGCCGGCACGGCAAGGAGGAAATCCACAATGGCACA
Source organism: Gammaproteobacteria bacterium (assembly GCA_965243335.1). Lineage (GTDB taxonomy): Bacteria > Pseudomonadota > Gammaproteobacteria > HK1 > HK1 > JAJDXW01. Next base: position 4,385,968 of record OZ251545.1, on the reverse strand, counting down.
GCGCAAGGCCGCCGGCCGGCGCGTTCCGGACCGCCCCGAGCTTCGGGCGCTGCTGGATCGGGCAAGATCGATTACGCTGACGGAGGAGGAGTTGCGGGAGCAGAAGGTGAGCTTCGTGTACGGCAATGCGCCCAAGGACTCGGAGATCACGAAGGAATCCGCCAGGGAAGCCGTCGATCGGATTCGCATCGGCAAGGGTTCCGGGCAGGGTGCGGGGCTCGCCCGCGCCTCCGGGGATGATCCGGCGTCTTCATCCTCTCACGGCGCTTCGCGACGCCGGACCGTCCACCAGGGCAGCGCCGGAACGAGCGCGCCGGCAGTGGGGTTCCCGACTTCGCGTGTCCCCGTGGTCAACGTCGCCTCCGTGCCGCAGAGGAGTCCCTTGCGCTATCCGGGGGGCAAGACGTGGTTGATCCCGCATATCCGCGAGTGGCTGCGGCAGACCGGGCCGGAGATCCTGATCGAGCCGTTCGCCGGAGGGGCGATCGTCTCCCTGACCGCCGTGATGGAGGATCTGGTCACGGACGCCCTCATGGTGGAGATCGATCGCGACGTCGCCGCGTTCTGGCGCGCCGCGCTGGAACCGGACACGACGTTGCAGGACCGGATCCGGCAGTTCGAGCCCACTCTCGAGTGGCTCCGCGAGCTGGAGCAGGTCCCGCCCGCCACGGTAGCCGAGCATGGCTTCCGTACCCTGGTGCTCAATCGCACCCGGCGCGGCGGTATCCTCGCCCCGGGGGCGTCCTTCTGTCGCAGCGGCGAGAACGGGCGCGGCCTGCTCTCGCGGTGGTATCCGGAGACGTTGATCAAGCGGTTGGATGCGATTCAGAAATTCGCCCACCGAATCGTGTTCATGGAGGGAGACGGGCTGAAGGCGCTGCCGATACTGCTGCGGGGGTGGGGCCGGAAGGCGGCGGTGTTCCTGGACCCGCCGTATACGGCCGGCGGCAAGCGGGCCGGAGCGCGGCTGTACGCACATTCGAGCATCGACCATGCCGGGATGTTCCGCCTGCTGGCCGAACACGGCTCGAACTTCCTGATGACTTACGACGCGGCGCCGGAGATCGTCTCCCTGGTGCACGAGCACGAGTTCGAGGCGGTATGCCTCTCCATGAAGAACGGGCACCACAACCACTTGCCCGAGCTCGTCATCACGTCCGAGCGGTTGTTCGCATGACGGAGAGGTACGGGATCGCCGAGCGGTTCGGTCAGCCTTTCACACATCTCACAGTAGATGAAAGGAAGACGCTCGCGCGGGCCGCCTTGCGTCAATCCGATCCTCTGCCCTGTCCGTTTCAGCGCGGAACGCCGCCCTGTAGCAAGCGCGGCGGCGTGTGCTCTCTTCGGGCCGGTCCGGCTCCGCCCGTCATTACCTGCCCGAACCGCTTCAAGGAAGACGATCTGATCCCGCGCTGGCTGGCGCGGGTGGTAGGATTCACCGAAGTCCATCTGGCCACCGAAGTTCCGTTCATGCGATCACCGTCCACCGGACGCGAAGCAGGCCGCATCGATCTGGTTTTGGCCAAGGATGGCATGGCAACAAAGTGGTTCGGGCTCGAAATCCAGGCGGTCTATTTCTCCGGGCAGGGGATGGAACAGGATTTCATATTGCTGTCGGAAGACACTTCCGCCGAGCCGCCGGCGCCGACGGCGGTACGCCGTCCGGATTGGCGGTCATCGAGCGCCAAGCGATTGATGCCGCAGCTCCAGGTGAAGGCTCCGACGTTGCGGCGATGGGGAACCAAGTTGGCGGTGGCCGTAGACATGCCGTTCTTCGAGGCGATCGGCGGTCCAAGTCCGGATCCGTCCCAGGACTTGGATGACGGCGACGTCGTCTGGCTGATTCCACGCATCTCCGACGATTACCGGCTCGTCGAGGATCATTGGGAGGTCCTGTCCCTCGAAGCGTCGAGTGACAAGCTGCTCTCGGCGGACATGATCAAGAGGCAGGAGTTCGAGAGCGCGCTGCGCACGAAGCTGCAACGAATCGCAGCGCCCGAATAACGTTTCCAACCGGAGGAGGAGGACACCGTGGCCAAGTTCGTCATGCTGGGAAGGTACACGCAGGCGTCGATGGGCGAGATCAGCGCGTCGCGCACGGAGAAGGCCGAGGAGGTGATCCGCGCGCACGGCGGGGAGGCGATCGGCATCTACGCGCTGCTCGGCGCGTTCGACCTCGTGCTCATCGTCGAGCTGCCGGACGTCGAGACCGCGATGCGGGTCTCGCTCGAGCTGACCCGACTCACCGGGGTCGGGTTCCAGACCTCGCCGGCCGTGGACGTGGCGCGGTTCGACGCGCTCGCCTCGGGGTAGGGCAGGGCTTGCGCCGGACGGCCTCCGGCGGCTCCCGGCGACGGACGGGGCCGGCCGGGGGCTTCGCCCCGCGCGCGGCTGCTCGCGGCCATGAAGCTCCTCTGCGTCGGTGACGTCCATCTCGGACGGCAGCCCGCGCGCCTGCCCGCGGAGCTTGCGGACGAGATCAGGGCGAGTGAGCTCGGGCCGGCCGCGGCGTGGCGGCTCACCGTCGACCTCGCCCTCCGGGACGAGGTCGATGCGGTGCTCCTCGCGGGCGACGTCGTCGAGCAGGAGGACGACTTCTACGAGGCCTACGGCGACCTTCGCCGCGGGGTGGACCGGCTGGCGGCGGCCGGGGTCCGGGTGCTCGCGGTGAGCGGGAACCACGACGTGCAGGTCCTCCCCCGCCTCGCCGATGCGGTGCCCGGCTTCCAGCTTCTCGGGCGGAGCGGGGTCTGGGAGGTCGAGCGCGTCGCCGGGCGCGACGGCCGGAGCGTGCAGGTGCTCGGCTGGTCCTTTCCCGAACGGCGGGTCTCGACGAGCCCCTTCGCCGCCCACGCGCTGCCCGCGCTCGACCCCGCCGCCGGGCCGGTCATCGGCCTCCTCCACTGCGACCGGGACGCGGCCGGAAGCCCCTACGCGCCGGTGCGCTCCGCGGAGCTGGCGGGCGCTCCGGCCGACGCTTGGCTGCTCGGCCACGTCCACAAGCCGGACCGGCTGGCCCCGCCCCGCCCGATCGGATATCTCGGCTCGCTCACCGGCCTCGACCCGGGCGAGGCCGGGCCGCGCGGACCCTGGCGGCTCGAGTGCGCCGGGCCGGAGATCGCCGTCCAGCACCTGCCGCTCGCCCCGCTCCGGTGGGAGGAGGTCGAGGTCGCGCTCGACGGGATCGAGTCGGCGGAGGACGCGCACGCGCTCGCCGTCTCCGCCCTCGACGCGCTCCACGAGAGCATCGCGGCGGAGCGTTTCCGTCCGCGCGCGGTCGGCTGCCGTCTCCGGTTCACCGGCCGGACCGCGCACCGGAGAGCGGTCGAACGCTCGCTCGCGGCCGACGATCCCCGCCGTATCCACCACGCCCGTGACGAGGTCCGGTACTTCGTGCACGACTGGCGGATGGAGGCGGGTCCGGCCCTGGACCTGGACGAGCTGGCCCGAGGCCCCGATCCGCCGGCCCTCCTCGCCCGCAAGGTCCTCCTCCTCCGCGGGCCGCCCGACGACCCCGAACGACAGGCGCTCCTCGCCGAAGCCGGGCGGCGCCTCCAGTCGCTGGAGGGCCGGCGCGCCTTCGTCGGGCACGGTCTTGCGCCCCCGACCGGGGAGGAAGCCGCGGACCTGCTGGAACGGGCTGCGCTCCGGGCGCTCTCCGAGCTCCTGGAACAGCGCCAGCGCGGAGGCGCGGCGTGAGGCTCCGCCGGCTCGCCATCCGCCGCTTGCCCGGGATCCCCCGCCCCGGCTTCGCGCTCGACGGGTTTGCGGACGGGATCAACGTCGTCGTCGGCCCCAACGCATCCGGGAAGACGAGCATTCCCCGCGCCGTGCGCGCGGCCCTCTACGGGGAAGAGCTCGCTCGCGAGAGCGTCGAGGTCGAGGCCGTCTTCGCGCTCAAGGCCCGTGAGTCGGAAGGAGACGGAAATCGGGACGGAAGCGGCGCCGGCGACGGAATCGGGTCGGCGGAAAGGGGCGGGGACGGCCTCGTCCAGGCGGTCCGCACCGGCGCCGCCGCCCCGGTCTGGACCCGGGACGGGGAGCGGATCGAGGCGCCGGCGCTCCCCGAGCATCGTTTCGTCTCCTGCTTCACCCTCCATATCGAGGACCTGCTCGCGAGCGATGCCGACACCGAGACGGAGATCGCCCAGCGCCTCGCGCGCGAGATGGCCGGCGGATACGATCTGGACGCCGCGCGCGGCGCCTGCGACTTCTCGGTCCCGTCCCGCGTCGGGCAGACGGAGGTAAGGGAGGTCTCCTCGGCCGAAACCGAGCTGCGGCGCCGGCAGGGACGGTACCGCGAGCTGCAACGCGACGAGGAGCGGATCGGCTCCCTGGAACGGGAGCTGCACGAGGCCGAGGAGGCGGGCCGCGAGGCGGCTCTCGTGGGGCAGGCCCTTCGGCTTCTCGAGCGGCGCCGCGAACGGAGCGCCCTGGAACGGCGCCGGGCGGGGTTTCCCCCGGACATGGAGCGGCTGTCCGGCGCCGAAGCCGAGGCGCTTGAACGCCTCGAAGGCGAACGGCGGACCGCGGAGCAGGACCTCGCCCGGGCGGAGGCCGAGCGGCGCACCGCCGAACGCACGCGCGCCGAAACCGGGCTTGCAGAAGCCGCGCCTGCCGGGAGCGCGCTCGACGAAGGGGCGGCCGCCGACGTGCGCCCCCGGATCGCCTGGCTGGAGCGCCTCGAAGGCGAGCTGGCGCACGAGCGGGCGCGTGCGGAGGACGCGGCGGCGGTGCGGGATCGGGCGGCGCGCGCGCTGGGCGGGGCGCCGGGCGGCGAGGGTGTCCGCCTCGGGCCGGAGACGGTCCACGACGCTGACCAGGCGCTCGACGCGATCCGGCAGGCCAGGGCCGGGCTCCGCGAGGTCGAGGCGGAGATCGGCCGCCTCCCCGACCCGCCGGATACGGCCCCCGACCCCGAACGGATCGACGAGGCGAGACGCGAGCTCCTGCGCTGGCTCTCGGCCCCGGAGGCGTCGGGCGTCCGGACCGCCCGCGCGCTCGGGTGGCTGGCGCTCGCGGCGATCGGGGTCGCGGGGGCGGCCGTCGCGGCGGCGGGTTTCCTCGTCCATCCCGCCGCCTATGCGCTCCTCGCGCCGGCCGTGGTCGGGTTCGTCCAGGTCTGCCGCCTCCTTCGCCGCGCCGGGGCCGGGGGCAGGGGCGGCGCTGGCGCCAGCCCCGGTTCCAGCCCCGGCCAGCGCCCGGAGGCGGAGCGGCGCTACCGCCGGCTCGGCTTCGAGCCGCCGGAGGCGTGGGAGCGCGAGCCGGTCGAGGAGCGTCTTCGCGCGCTCGACCGGGCGCTCGGAGCGGAGCGCCGGCGGGTGGACGACCTCCGCCGCCGCCGGGAGGCGGAGCGCCGGCGGGAAGACCTTGGCGCCGCGGTCGAGCGCGAACGCGGGCGGCTCGGCGACCTTGCGCGCAGGGTGAACTTCGACCCCGAGGCGCTCGACGCCTCGTTCGATCGCTGGCTGCGCCTCACCGGCGACTACGACCGGGCCGACACCGCCTTCTGCGAGGGCCGGGCGCGGGTCACCGCCCTGGAGAGCGAAGCCGCCGCCCTGCGGGCCGGCATCGCTTCGTTCCTGGCCGCGCACGGGGAGGATCCCTGGGCCGGGATCCCGGAGACCGTGGCTTGGGGGGCCGAGCCCCTTGGCGCCGACCCTCCCGCCGCTGGGGCGTCCCGCATGGAAGCCACCGGCGCCGAAGCGTCCGCGGGCGAGATACTGGGCGACCCGCCGGACACCGCCCCGGCGTCCGGCATCGAGCCGCCCACCGCGGAGGTGCTCGGCCAGCGCCTGGAGCGGCTCGCCGCCCGGGTCCGCCGACGCGACGAATCCGAACGTGATCTCCGCGCGGCGCGGGAGAACCGGGAACGGCTGTCGGGAGAGATCGGGAAACGGCGGACGGAGACGCAGGACGTATACCGGGGAGCCGGCTTGGCGCCCGGCGACCAGGCAGAGCTTCGCCGCCGGCTCGGGCTCCTGGAGGAGTGGCGTTCGCTCGATCGGCAGATCAACGACGTGCGCGCCGTCGAGGGCCAGGCCCGCCGGGAGCTCGCGGGGCGCTCCGACCTGCTGCATCTCGTCGAGGAGGACGAAGGGGATGGCGAAGCGGCGCTCCAGGGCCTCCGGGACTCGCTCCGCGAGCGCGCGGCGCGGGCGCGGGGACTCGCGGATGAGATCGCCGGGATCCGGGCCCACGTCGATCTCGCATCGAAGGGGCGCGATCTTGAGGAGGCTCGCGCCCGCCACCGGCAGGCCGGGGACGCGCTCCGGCAGTGTTTCGACGAGGCGATGCTCGCGGAAGCCGGCGCCTTCCTGCTCGACCGGGTGGAGTCCGAGCACGTCCGCGCGAGCCGGCCCGCCGTCCTTCGCCGGGCGGAGGACTGGTTCGCGCGCTTCACCCGGCATCAGTTCGAGCTCGCGATGGGGGCGGCCGGCGACGGAACGTTCCGGGCCCGCGAGACCGCGACCGGGGAGTGGCGCGCCCTGAAGGAGCTCTCGACCGGGACCCGGATGCAGCTCCTGCTGGCGGTGCGGGCCGCCTTCGCGGCCGAGGCCGAGAAGGGGCGGACCCCGCTGCCCCTGTTCCTCGACGAGGCGCTGACGACCGCGGACCCGGAGCGCTTCCGGGCGGTGGCCGACAGCCTGCGGCGGCTGTCCGAGGAGGACGGGCGCCAGATCTTCTACCTGACCGCCCAGCCGGAGGAGGGCCGGTACTGGGCGGAAGCGGATGCGGGAGCGGGCGCCGGAGCGGCAGCGGCGGTCATCGATCTCGCGGCCAGCCGCCGCGCCGGCCGCGCGGTGGCCGCTCCCGAGGAAGTCGGGCTGCCTCCCACCGCGCCCGAGCCCCCGCCTCCCGGCGGCATGACCCCCGAGGAGTACGCGGTGCGGATCGGCGTCGATCCGGTCCAGCCCTGGGGGGACGCGGCCGGGGTCCACGTCTTCCACTTCGTGCGCGACGACCTGGATCTCCTCCGGCGCCTCCTTCGCGCCGGCGTCGAGCGCCTCGGGCCGCTCGCCTCCCTGCTCGGCTCGGGGGAAGCGGGGCTGATCCTCTCGCCGGAGGAGCAGTCCGCCCTCCGCCTGCGGGTCGCGGGCGCGCGGGCGTGGGTCGAAGCGTGGCGGGAGGGTCGGGGCCGGCCCGTAGACCGCGACGCGCTCGTCGCCTCCGGCGCCGTCACCTCCGTCTTCCTCGATCGCCTGGCGGAGCTAGCCGGCGAGGTGGACGGCGACCCGCGGCGGCTGCTGGACGCCCTCGGCACGGGAGCGGCCCCCCGCTTCCGGGACCGGAGCCGGCAGCAACTGGAGGAATGGCTCCGGGAGCACGCCTATCTGGACGAGGCCGACCCCCTCGACGCGCACGGCCTGGAGCGGCAGGTCGCCCTGGCCCTCACCGCCCACGGCGCTCCACCCGAGGCTTCGCTCGCCGCAGCCGCGGAGCTTGCCCGAAGCATGACGGCCGGCCTTGCCGCCGGCCGCATGGCCGGGCAAGCGATGCGGGCCGGTGGGGGCGCCGCTGCGGACCTCGCGGCACCGTCCGGAACGGGCTGAAGCGGGAATCGGATCGGCGAGGGAGCCTGAACGCGCGGGCGCCGCGGGCGCGGGCCGCGCGCGGCGGACGTTCGGCCCGCCGCCCGGTCAGCTCGTCCTCGCCGCCTCCCAGCGGGCGTTCATCTCCGCGAACTGGCGCTCCGACTTCTTCCAGTCGAACGGGCGTTCCGCGCCGCTCGCCGGATCGAACTCGCTCCGTTCGGTGGCGATGAGGTCGCCGCCGTAGACGTGGATGGCGCCGGTCGGCGCCAGGGTGGGGACGTCGACCGCGTGGATCGCCTCCTCCCCCATACTAGAGGCGCGCGAAAAACGGACCGCTAGTTTGTGCGAAAAACCATGTTCAGGCCTGATGACATAATCAACAGCCAGCGGATGTTTTTCACGGGACGCGTTCGGCGTAGACGTCGGTGCGGTAGCCGACGGGGGAAAGGACGTGCTCGGCGCGGGTGATGGTCCATTGGCCGTCCGTCCCCTCGCCCCATCCGCGGGTGGTGATGCGGCCTTCGGCGACCAGGGAGGGATCGCCCACGACGGAGAGCTCGAGGGCGGCAGTCTGGCGGGAGAGGCGGGCGAGGCGGGCGGCCGCGTCGGCGGCGGCCTGGTCGCGGTCGGGGCGGGGCTCTCGGATGACGAAGGCGGGGGATCCGGCCCCGGCGCGCACGTGCTCCATCGCGGCGGCGGCGGGGTCCCAATAGCTCGCGACCACGGAGGCGTAGCGGGGGCGGCCCCGCCATGAGACCCGGCCGCTGAGGACGTTGCCGGCGCCCGCCTCGGCGACGTAGGCCGGCAGCAGCGCGCCGGCCACGGCGCTGCGGCCGGCGCCCCGGGACATCATCACCAGACGCCCGCCGGCGGCCTTCAGGGTCGCGTCGTAGTGCCTGGCGATGCGGTGGAGGAGGGCCAGGTCGCTCTCGGCGGTCTGGTCCACGTGGCGGAGGCGCCGGCCGGCCAGGGCGGGCGCCACCGCCGCGGCGTACCCGTGCTCGTCGGCGATGGACGCGACCAAGCTCCCGAGCGTTGCCGCGTCGAAGGCGCGGGTGCGCGGGGCCTTCAGGGCGCTCAGGCGGCGGTAGTTGGCCGCCGTCGCCCGCACGGCCAGGCGCCGGGGGGCGAGGTCGATGTCGGTCTCGGAGTGGTAGTAGACGCCCATCGGCGTGAGCGCGCCGGCATACCCGAGCGACGGCCGGAGCTCGCGCTCCGCGGCGGGGCGGGCGAGCGCGCCGACGACGTCGTCGAGGGTGAACGAGAGGGTGTCGCTCGCGGCGTCGGACGTGAGGGTGAGCCGGAGCTCGACCAGGTGGGCGCGGACGGTCCGCGTCACGTCCGCATCGCCGGCGTGGAGGCGATAGTCGGGCGTCACGCCTCAATCCCAGATCTGGACGGGGCGGACCTCGGGGGCGGGAGGATCGACGGGCGGGAGCCCGACGAGGGTCCCCGCGGCCAGGTGGGGCGGGGAGTCCGCGAGCGCGGGGTTCGCGGCGAGCAGGATGGTGACCGCGTCCTCGCGCCCGTACGACGCCCGGGCGATGGCGTCGAGAACTTCCCCGTCCGCCGCGCGGTACGCGGTGCTGGCCGGGGGCGGATCGGGGGGTGCGGGGCCGGCGGCCCTCCCCGCCGCCCGCCGTGCGGCGGCGAGCACGTCCTCGGAGGTCCCGCCGGCCGCGACGGCGGCCCGCATCGCGGCGAGCACCTGGGCGACGGTCATGCCGGCTCAACTCGAGCAGATGATCGCCGCGGGGAGCAGGACGGCGGCCAGGTTCATCGCGCCCCAGAGGAGGCACGAGCGCCAGCTTGGCTCCACGTCTATCCAATCCCCGCCGGGGTCGGGCGCCTTCATCCCCCGGCCTCCGCGGCGGCCTGGGCGGCGGCGAGCACCTGGGCGGGGGTCTGGCCCGCGCGGACCGCCCGTTCCGCGGCATCGAGGACGGCGCGCACGTCGCCGACGTCCGCGACGGCGGATTCGAGGGCGGTGAGCCGCCCGGTGGGGGCGTCGTCGCCGTAGCGGGCGAGGGAGAGCCGCCATTCGATGCGCCGGGGGGCGCCGTCGCGGTAGGGGCGGGTCCAGGTGTCCTCCACCTCGGTCAGCACCCACAGCCCGAGGGCGTGTCCCGCGCCGGAGGTCAGTTCCCGGGGCTCGCCGGTCGCGGCGAGGGCGCGGAGCGCGTCCGGCAGCGCGCCGCCGGCGTAGAGCGGGAAGATGACGCCTTCGAGCTCGACGGTCTCGGGGCCGGGGCCGGTGAACTGGTAGGCGGGGCGGCGGCCGGTCCGGTCCTGGGACGGCCAGCGCCAGGCGCTGCGGCGCCGGAGGCGGGCGTAGGACGACCCCGGCGCCTCGAACGCCACCCCGCCGAACGAGAGCATGACCGCACGGGACGGCGGGCGCTCGGACTCGGCGCCCGCGCCCCGGGTGACGATGATGTCGTAGGAAGCCACGTCAGCGGCGCGCGGTCACAGCCCGTCCGTCTCGGCCAGGCGCGCCTCGTCGGCCGCGCGGCGCATGACGTCGGCGAGCTGGCGCTCGATCTCGCGGCCGATCTCCGTCGTGTCGGCCCCGGCCGGGGCGTGGATCACGATGTCGCCGACGGTGACGTTCACCGTGACGGCCCGCGGAGACGGGAGGGCGCCGACCCCGCCCTCGAACGCCGAACTGCCCTGATCTGACGCCGGAAGCTGCCCACCGCCTTCGTCGAGCGTCCTCAGATAATCCTCGACGTCCACGACGGGCTCGACCGGAGCGGCCTCGCCCGCCCCGGCGGTGAGGGCCGCGAACTCGTCCGCTACCGATGCGGGGCCGACCACGACCGGCGCCGCGGCGACCGCCGGCGCTACGGACGGGGTCGGGGCGAAGGCGCGATCCGCCAGGGCGCGGATCTTGTCGTTGCGGGCCGCGGTCTCTGCCGCGGCCTCGGCGGCGGCGCCCGACGCGTCGAGGGACGGCGGACCGGCCGCCGCGGGCGCGCCGGCGAGGGCGAGGCCGAGGCCGGCGACGGCCGCCGTACGCACGACAGGGGGCGGCGCGGCGGGGGCGGCATCCTCCTCGCCGCCGAACGGATTCAGCTTGGACCACCAGGACGACCCTTCCTTCTCCTTCGACGCGTCGTCGGACCCGATGAGGCCGAGGGCGTCCAGGGTCCACCCGATCCCCTTGACCACCGCCTCCACGGGCGCCAGCAGCGCCCCGAAGACCTGTCCGACGACGTGGCCGATCCGCTCCCCGGTCGAGCCCCACGCCTCGACCGCCTGGTTGGAGGCTTCGACCGGCGCAAAGAGCCGGCCGAACCACTCGAATGCGGAGGCGACCGCGCCGCCGATGAAGCCCAGCATCTCCCCCAGCGGCCCGAGCGCCTTGATCGCCGGTCCGACGCCGGCTTTGATGCCGTCCCACAGCCCCCCGAAGAACGCCTTGATCGGCTCCCAGTACTTGACGACGAGGGCGGCCCCGACGCCGAGGGCGACGACGAGGGTGCCGATCCCGGTGGACAGCATCGCGAGCCGGATGGCCCCGAGCCCGCGCACGGCGGCGACGGTGGGGGCGCGGGCGAAGCTGTGCAGGGCGGCCCCGTATCGGTTCACTGCGTGCCGTCCACGCCGCCAGGTGGCGGTGCTTGCGGCGACCGCCTCATCGATGAACGTCATCCCGTATCGGGCCACTGAGGCGCCGATCTTGAGCGCCACCAGACCGCCGACTACAGTCACTATCGCGGCGGACGTGGCGGGGAACTGCTCGACGATCGCGGTGGCCGCATCGACGACCTTGCCGATGACCTCCGTGGCCGTCCGGAGAGGCGGCAAGAAGAGGCGTCCCACCGTGTTCCCGAGGCGCTGGAATTGCGCGCCCATCAACTGGAGGCTGTTCTGCGTGGTGTCCGCCCGGGCCGCATACTCGGCCTGGACCGAGGATGCGTCCGCCTCACCGCTGGACGCGAGCGCGAGGGCGTCGCGGTACTGATCGAGGTTGCCGACGACCTTGGCGAGCTCCGGTCCGTACTCCTGGCCGAAGAGGTTGGTCAGCACCGCCACCTTGTCCTCGGACGCCCCGATGGCGTCGAAGAGGCGCAGGATCGCGCCCTGGGCGTCCTGGCCGAGGTCTTCCTTGAGGCCCTCGGCGCTGAGACCGAGGCCGTCCAGCGCCGCCTGGAACTTCTCGGGCCGGTCCTCGGCGTTGGACAGGATCGAGAGCATCCCCTTGATCGCGGTCGCGGCGACGTTGGGCGGGGATTTGAGCGCGATCATCGTCGCGCCGAACGCGCCGACCTGCTGCCCGGTCAGGCCGAGCAGCTTCCCCATCGACCCCGCCCCGGAGACGACCTGGAGGATGGCGGGGGCGGTCGCGTCCATGTTGTTCGCGAGGTGGTTGTAGGCGCCGGCGAGGTCGAGCGCGGCCGCGTGGCCGAGGCCGAAGATGTTCCGAAGCCCGGTCATCGCGCTCCCGGCCTCGCCGGCCGACATGTCGAACGCGACCCCCACCATCGCCGCGTCCCGCGCGAAGGCGAGGAGCTCTTCGCGGGCGACGCCGGCCTGTCCGCCGGCGGCCACGATCTCCGCGAGGCCGGTGGCCGCAATCGGGATCCGGGTGGACATCTCCTCGATGGCGCGGCCCATCTCCCCGAACTGTTCCGGGGTATCGAAGTCCACCACCTTGCGCACGTCGGCCATCGCCGACTCGAAGTCGATGGCGCCGCCGACCGCGAGCTTGAGTGGCCGAAGGAACGACGCGCCGAGGGCGCCCGCGTCGATGAGGTTGGCGCGCGCCTCGGCCCGGCGCGCGCGGGCGGCCTGGATCTTCTCGGCGGCGCCCTTGAGCTCGCCGAGTTGCTTGGATTGCATGGCCAGCTCGGAGGTCAGCTCGCTCTCGCGCTCGGCCAGGTTCTCGACGGCGTCTCCGGTCGCACGGAGGTCCGCGCGGCGCGCGTCGAGGGTCTCGGACTGCTGCTCCATCGCCTCGTCGAGACGGCGGACCTCCGCGCGGGCCGCCTCCAGCGCATCCCCCAGCCCCGCGGCGGGCTGATCGCCCTCGCGCATGGCGTCCCCGAGGGCGTCCAGCCGCTCGCGGGCCTCGACCGCCGCCTCCCCTGTCGAGGCGAGGGTGTCTTCGAGGGCGCGGACCTCCTGTACGCCCTTCAGGCGCCCCTCGAGCGCCTCGACCGTCTTGCCGAGCCGTTCGACGTGTCGTATCGTGGAGCCGGTGGCCGCCCCGACGGACGATCCGACGGTGGCGCCGATGGCAATCCCTACCGCGATATCACTCATGGCAGATCACATCCTGACTTGGCTGGTCATCTTCGCCGTCTGTGCGGCGATGCCCGCAGCCCTCGGCTTCATATCGTGGTGGTGGGTGGTCGGGCCAGGGGCAGTATTGGGAACGGTGCTGGCGGGCGATTTCGTGGCTGGTTGGCGCCGTGAACCGCTTTATCGGCGGCGCGTCTGACGAAGCAGCGTGACCGCATCCTCGGCCCAGGCCAGCAGGTCCGCGGCCTCCATCCCCCACACCTCCGGGAGCGGCGTCGAGTAGACGTGCGCGACCAGGCCGACGGCGCGGCGCAGGGCCGCGGCGGTCAGGGCCGCTCCCCCGTAAAACCCCGGTAGGCCTCCTGGAGCGCGAAGTAGTCGCGGATGTGGAGGTCGAGCAGCGTCTCCGGCGTGACCTCGCAGAGGTTCGCGAAGAGGGTCAGCTCCATCTCGTGACCCGCGGGCGCGCCGCGTTGGGCGTCCCGGAGATCGCGGGCTCGGGGCGGGCGCATCGTCAGGCGGGTGACCTTCGCGCCGTCCGCCTCGTACTCGTAGTAGAGGTCGATGGTCGCGGGCGCGGGGTGGGGGCGGCTCATGGGACTCTCCTTCATCATCGGCCGCGCCTATCGCCGAGGCGCGTTTGGGGGGAACCTGGTCATCGGCCGGCGGGTGCTCGGGGCGGGATCGGCCGCACGCGGCGCCCGATCCGGGGGCCGGCGATAGGCGGGGCCTATCAGACGCCGAGCGCCTGGCGCTGGGCTTCGAGCTGGTCGACCCCGTTCACGATGCGGACCATGTTGTCCACGTCGATCTCGTGGACGACGTCGCCGTCGTGGACGAAGCGGTAGTAGCGCACGGCCATCATGCACTTGAGCGGCGACTTCTCCCCCGGCTTCCAAGCCCCCCAGTCGACCCCCCGGAGGTAGCCCCGGACCCGCGCCTCGGCGGGGCGCACGGTCCCGTCCTCGGAGACGAGCGCGGCCCGGAACGACGCGAGGAGCATGGTCCCGTGGGAGACCCCCCAGGCGGTGAGGAGATCCTTGTCGATGGCGCTCGTGGTCCAGTCGCACTCGAGCTTCTCGAGCCCCATGTCGATCTCGGCGGGGGCGTCCATCCCCCCGCCCCGGTACTCCTCGGTCGCGACCGTGAGCTTCGGGAGGTTGACCTCCTCGACCCGGCCCGCGTAGCCGCGCCCATCGACGAACAGGTTCACGTTGCGCAGGACGTCGACGATCATTGGACGGTCTCCACGACCTCCACGAGGTCATTGACGAGGCGCGAGCGGAAGGTGATGCGCTCGGCCGGGTAGGGGGGCTGGAAGTCGACGTCGAAGTACGCCCGCCCGCCGGCGATGGACGCCAGGGTGTTGAGGTCGGGCGAGGGGTCGCACCGCCCGGCGAGGAGCGCGCCCTGGCCCACCAGGCCGGCGACGTAGGCGTTCACCGAGTCGGCCACGTCCGCGAGGTAGGTCCGGGTGATGTTGCGGTCCACGGCCCACAGGTGCGCCCGGAGGATGGACTCGTTGATGGCGTCGGCGATCCGGACGACCGAGAGGAACGCCCACTTCGGGTCGCCCGAACATGTGCGGTTGCCCCAGAGCCGGTAGCCGTCCTCGCGGATGATGGTGGCGACCTCGTCCTCGTTCAGGAGGTTCGCGCGGGCGTTCGGGTCGCCCAGGGCGAAGTCGATGTCGCGCGAGGTCCCGACGATGCCGGAGATGAGTCGGTTGGACGGGCTCCACCAGAAGCCCCGCTCCGCGTCGGAGCGGGCGATGACGCCGGCGACGTAGGGCGATGCGGGCCGGTCCACCACCTGGTCGTCTGCGTCCGTGACCTTGACCCCGGGGTCCACCAGGTAGGCCCGCCTGGCGCCGAAGTTCCTGCGGTACGTGATCGCCTCCGCGTCCGTGATGCTCGGACCCTCGATGACGGCCACCCCCCGGAGCCGGTCCGCGGCGCTCACGAGGGCGTTCGCCACCGCGAGGGAGTCGGACCGGCCGGGGGCGATGAGGATCTTGGGCTCCCGCGCCAGGACGGACTTCGCGGCGCGAAGGGCGCTCACCCCGGTCAGGCTCCCGTCGCCCTGCGCCCCGCCCACGACGTCGGCGTCGAGCACGCCTCGCTCCGCGGTGTAGCGGTAGGTGACGTAGACCGTGTCGCCGTTGTCGGGGGCGGAGCCGGCGCTCAGCCCCGTGATGGTCCCCGCCGCCGGATTGAGGGTGTAGTCGGTGGCGGCCGTGTACTCCGTCCCGCCGCCGGCCACGGCGGACCGCACGACGACGTTCGAGACGCCGTCGGTGTGATTGAGAACCACCGCCGTGCCCCGGTCGATCACCAGCGGCTCGTCGGTCGCTTGGAGGGTGACGGTCGTGCGCTCGTCCTGGATCCGGTCGTAGCTGACGTGGATCGTCGGGGCGGCCGAGAGCGCGCCGGTGAAGGCGCCCGCCGCGTCGCGGGGGAGGGTGAGGGTCCCCGCCGCGGCGTCGAGGACGTAGTTGCCCGCGGCGGGCGTCACCGCCCCCGTCCCCGGCGCGATCCGCACCTCGACGTCCGCGGGGTAGCGGTCGTCGAGGGTGTAGACGCCGGCCACGTCGTCGTAGGCCTTCTGCGCGACGGGCGCGCGGTGGACCGCGGGGTCGAGGACGTTCACGACGACGACCACCGCGCCCGTCTGCTGCATGATGGCGTCGAGGGCGTCCGGGATGGTGCCGGGGTCACCCGTCCCGCCGAAGAGCTCGGCCCCCCGGGTCCGGTCCCCCGCGACGAGGGTCGGGACGTTTCGCGGCCCCTTGGGCGCGGTCCCGACGAGACCGATGATCCCGGTCCGCACCGTGCGGATGGGCCGCAGGCCGTCGTCGATCTCGACGACCTCGACACCATGCAGGAACGCCATGCGCGTCTCCTCGATTCAGTAGCGGATGATGGGGGCGACCACCGCGGACGGCTGGAGGATCGGGTGCGCCCCGCCGGCGCCGGCCGAGCCGGTGGCGCCGGTGACATCGTGGCTGTGGCTGCCGGCGTAGCTCATCCCCGGGACGTTATTGAGGCTATCGAACAACCCCTCGGCCAGCCCCAGTCGCGAGCCGGCGTCGCCGCTCTGGGTCGACAGATCATGCCGGTGGAGGCCCGCGGAGGAGGTCCCGAGCGACCCGTCGCCGTGCGTGTGCGCCGGCATCTCCGACGCGGTGAGCGTGTGCGTCTCCGATCCGCCCCTGGACCCGACCGCGTTGCCGAGGCGGCTCGTCGCGACGCCCCACGCGCCCACCCGGACGCGGCGGCGGAGATCGGGGACGTTGAAGGTGGTGGCGCCGTCGCCGGCGCCCCACGCCGTCCCGATCGCGGCGTAGAGCCGCGCGTAGGTTGCGCGGCTGACGGCCTGGCCGCCGCAGGCGAGCCAGCCGGGCGGCAGGGTCCCGCCGCCCGCGAAGTCCAGGATGACGCCGGGGGGGATGGCGTCGGCGAGCGCCGGCGGCGTCAGCGCCCGCGTCGTGTCGGCCCCCGCCCGCGCCTCGTCGAGGGTCGCGAGCTCCACCAACCCCTCCCGCGCGTCGCTCGCCGACCCCGGCGCGCCCACCTGGACGTTCGCCGCCAGGGTGACCGTGATCTCGGCCGCGCTCGCCGCGATCTCGACGATCCCGGCGACGATGAGGGTGGCGACCGGGTCCGCGCGGGCGATGGCGTCCGACGCGGCCGCCCCGCACCAGTACCCGGCGAGCCACTCGGCCCCGGCGGCCCCGGTCCGCGCGAACAATCCCACTTCCGTCACCGCGAACGTCTCCGCGATCGCGCTGAAGTCCGCCCGGACCGCGATACGCCCCGGCGTCGCGGGGTCGCCCGTCACGGCCGCCGCGTCCTTCTGATCGCGGAGGCCGGCCCGGGCCGTGTCGTCGGTCCCCGCGGGCGTGATCCCGGCCCCGATCGCGAGGCGGGTGAAGGTCACCCCGCGCACGCCCCGGGCCGCGCCGTCCGCGAGCTCGGTCCGGGCCCGGTCCGTCAGGGTCAGGGTGACGCTCACGCGTCCACCGGGAGGCGGAAGTGCGCGACCTGGACCGCCCCGACCCCGGCGCCCGCGTGCGCCGTGAGGCCCCACCCGGGCCGGAGGCTGACCGCCCACTCGACCGAGAGCCGCCCGACCTCTTCGAGGTACGCGATGATCTCCGGGGCGGTGATGCCGATCCCCGCCGCGTTGTGGACGGTGAGCCGCGCGGTGAAGCGCGCGCCGTTCGGGTTCTCGACGACGTCGGCGACGAGCCCGAGGTCGTCGAGCATCCGCTCGACGGCGGCGCGGGTCCCCTCGATCCGGTGGAGCGGCATCGCGTCGCGGACCACCTGCCGGCGGACGAGCACGTCCCAATCGGGGCTCCAGCGCCGCACGGCGCGGGCCCAGGCGAGCCAGGGGAGGAGGTTCGAGGGGCAGTCCGCGGCCCGCCAGATCTCGCGGATCGGGACCTCGCGGCCGTCCTCGTAGCGCGCCATCGCCCCCTCGAGGGCGCGCTCGAAGGCGGTGGCGGACGGCGGGAGCAGGGTCTCGGTCATGCGGCCCGCACCGTGATCCCGTCGAGGGGGTGGGTGGCGGGCGAGGTGTAGGGCGCCGACGCGCCGGAGGTGCACCAGGGGGTCTGGGTCTCGGCGGTGGCCACGTCCGCGGCCGGCGAGCCGAGGACGACGTTCGTGACGCCCGGCACGACCGCGGCGGCGGTGACCGCGGCCCGGTGCACGTCCGCGCCGGCGGTGCGGAGCGACCGGACGTAGGCGTCCAGGCTGGCGCGGGACGCGGCCAGCACGACGTCCCGGTCCGGACCGGGCGCGATGGTGAGGGTCGCATCGATGGTGAAGGGCACGACCTCGACCGACTGCACCGTCACCGTGTCGGTCAGCGGGATCGCGTCCTCGCCGCTCAGGGCCGCGCGCACGACGGCGAGGACTTCGGCGGACGGGATCCCGTCCGCGCCTTCCCCGAACACGACCACCCGCACCTGTCCGGGCGCGGTCCGGGCGACGTCGACGTCGGAGACCCGGGCGTCGGCCGAGCGGGCGTGGAACTCGTAGCCCGCCCGCGAGCCGGCGGTCGAGTAGGCGGAGTGGGAGAGGAGGACCCGGCGGCGCATCGCGTCGTCCGCCTCGCCGGCGAGGCGCACGACGCCGAACTGCGCGGCGATGTGCTCGAGGTCGCCCGCGCGGGCGAACGCGAGCATGACGGACCGGGCCGAGTCGTTGATCCGCGCGCGGATCAGGACCTCGCGGTACGCGGCGGCCTCGATGAGCTTCGCGGCGGGGTCGGACTCCACCCAGGCGGTGTGCTCGGGGTAGCGGGCGAGGAAGTCCGCCCGCATCGCCGCCTCGACCGCCTCGGGGTCGAGGGGCTCGACGACGCCGGGCGGCGGCAGCCGCGAGAGGTCGACGGCGGTCATCAGACGGGGATCCCGGCGAAGGCGACGGGGGACCCGTCCGGGACGTACTCGCCTTCGAGGTCGAGGTGGACGCGCGCCGGGGAGCCGGCCGGCGCGGCGCCGACCCGGACCCGGCGCACCCGCAGGCGGGGCTCCCAGCGCCTGAGCGCCTCGACGGTCGCGGCGGCGACCGCCGCGCGGAGCCCGTCGTTCAGGGGCGCGTCCACGAGCTCGGGCAGGCGCGAGCCGTACTCGCGGCGCATGACGCGGGTCCCGATCCGGGTGGCGAGGACGTCGCCGACGCTCTGGCGCAGGTGCGCGACGCCGGCGAGGGCGGCCCCGGTCCCGGCGTCGATGCCGCGCACGTCAGGCGCCCCGGCGCCGGGCGCCGCGGCGCGGCGTCTCCGGCTCGGGCGCCGGGGGCGGCGCGGGGGCGATCCAGCCCCGGAGCAGGGGGTACTTCGCGGCGGCGGCGGGGAGCCGCACGGGCGCGCCCGCCCGGTAGCGGTCACCGTTCGCGAGTCGGAAGTCGGTCTGGGCGACGTACTCGGCGACGTTCGGCATGGGTCAGTCCATCTGCCGGTCCGGGCCCGGGCCCGGGGGGTGGATGTGGGGGTTGAAGGCGTCCCGCATCTCCTGCATCGAGCCGCGGCGGTCGGACACGTCGCCCGTCGCGGTCACGGCGCCGGTGACGGCGACCCCGCCCGGGCTCACGAGCTCCGTCGTCGCGCCGGCGGGGAGCGCCGCCCGGAGGCGGTGGGCGGCGCGGTCGTACTCGACGACGGCGCCGTCTGCGTAGACCGTGCGGTGAACGGTCGGCGCGTCGGCCGGGGCGGGATGCGCCACGCAGTAGAGGGCCGGGAGCACGACGGCCTGGGTCAGCTCCCCCGAAGGGGCCAGCACCACGACCTGCTCGCCCGCATCGGGCGCCCACCAGGCGCGGTCGCCGCCGGCGCGGGCGCTCACCCACGGGAGCCAGGCGGTCAGGACCGGGGCGCCCGCCTCGTCGGCGTCGTACTGGACCCGGCATCGGGCGGCCATGTGGTCCACCTCCGCCACCACGCCCAGGCGGACGACGTTCGCGAGACGGCGCTCGAAGTCGGCGAGGGCCGCGGTCTCGTCGGGGGTCAGCACGACGCCGTGATCTCCTCCGCCTGGTCCGCGTCGGCCGGCAGGCGGGCGTACGGATGCAGGTCCGGGAGCGGGGCGAAGGGGCCGTCCACGGCGTCGGCCGGCTCGCCCCGCATCAGGCGGGCCGCCTCGAACTGGTCCTCCCACCAGGCGGCCCGCCCGTCCACCAGGAGGAGGCGCCCGCGCCGGAGCTCGACGGGCGTCCAGCCCGGCGCCCCGAACGTCGCCCGGGGCCGCCACCGCTCGCCGGCGGCGGTGGACTCCCAGGAGTGCGGCGCCGTCTCCCCGAACGCCCGGCCCGGCGTCCAGGCGACGAGCCGGGCGCGGACCGCCGCGACGGCGGCCGCGAGGCGGTCGTGGGTGCGTGAGAGGCGCCCCCCGAGGTCGTTCGGGGCCGCGATCCCGGTGATGACGGAGATCCGCGACGTGACCTCCTGGAGCACCCCGCCCGCGTCCGGGTCCGGGACCTGGTTCGGCCCGGCCCGGTCCTCGACGGCCATGACGACGACCGCCGGGGCCGGGAGGCTCGCGAGGGGATCGCTCTCCTCGCGGCCCTTGCGCCGGGCCTGCTGGAGGTCCAGCAGGCCGAGCACCTCCCCCCCGACCTCGCCGCAGAGGCGGGCGGCGACGAGGTCCGTCAGGGCGACGGCGGCGCGGGGGGAGGCGGGGGTGGCGGACATGGCGGCGGGTCCGGCGGTCAGATGACGCGGAGCTGTTCGCGGGTGAAGAGCGCGGCGCCGCCCGAGGCCATCGCCTCGGTGCGGCGGGGGACGCGCCGCCCGTCCGCGTCCACCAGGACGCGCTCCCCGGACACGATCTCGCGGAGCCGCCCCCCCGCGCTCGACATGCGCCCGAGCACCCGCTCGGGCGCGTCGTCGTCGTAGAGCCTCGCCCGCGCGAAGTCCGCGGCGATGGACTTGAGGGTCGGATACTCGCCCGGCGGGAGCGGCAGGTCGTAGCGATCGGCGAGCTGCGAGTCGATGTCGGCGTCGGCGTCGGCGAGGACCGCGTCCGCCCGCGGGGAGGCGCCGTCGGCGAGGGGGGCGAGGTCGTCGATCTCCGTCGCGCCGAAGCGGGCGACGAGGTCGGCGCGGGAGGCGTAGGGCATGGCGGGGGCCTCGGTCGTGCACCAGGTGTCGGCGTGGGTGACTGTGCCGACGCCGACGCCGGCCGGATGGTGGGCATGGGCGAGGCTGACGAACGCCCAGCCGACGAGCGTTCCGAGGGTGAGTACGAGGGCGGTGAGTGGCCTCATGGGAAGTCTCCGTATGTCGGCGGCCCGGGGTGGGTTCGGGGCCGGCGGCGGGGCCGCGCGCCGCCGGGCGAAACCGGATTCAGGGGCCGCGGGTGTCGCTCCAGACGCGGTCGCGGTCCGCGGCGGTGACGTCCTGGGGGCCGCCGGCGCGGCGGATCGCGGCGACCTCCGGCCGCCCGTCGCGGCGGAAGTGGGCCGGGTCGTCGGGGTCGAGCCGGCCCATGGCCGCGGCGATCTCCTGGTCGCGGGAGGCGTCGTGCGAGGGGTCGTCCGCGGCGGGGCCCGAGCCCGCCGCGGAGTCATCCCCCACCATGGGGCCGCCAGCGCCAGACGGTGACTCGGGTTCTGGCCCCGCCCCCCCCCGGGTTCGTGGACCATGAGCAGCGGCTCGGCGCGGATCGCGGCGAGCTGCGAGGCGCTGAACTCCTCGACCGGCACGGTGGTCGGCTCCGCGGCCCAGGCGCGCCCGCCGCGCCGGAACCCGGCGTGGCGGGCGGTGACGGTGATGGTGCGGGCGGGGGCGGTCACGAGGTGATCCAGGGCGTGCAGATGATCTTCACCGTGCCGCGCCACACGTTGGTGGCGCCGTTCGCCAGGCGCTCGGCGTTCACGATCTGCATCGCCTCGTACTCGAGGTCCGGCCCGACGACGAGGTGGGTCGGCCGGATCCCGAGCGGGCGGCCCCCGTCCCCCACCGCCTTCATCATGACCTCGCGGGCGGCCGCATAGGAGGCCGCGTCCAGCGCCCCCCGCGACCCGTACGCAAGCTGCCAAAGGCCGTAGCCGGCATTGACCCGCGTATCCACCCCGTAGCGGTACTCGTCGCGCATGAAGACGTGCTCGTCGTTCATCGCGTCCATGTGCTGCATGTGGTAGGGGCGGCGGCGCTGGAAGACGATCGGCTTGATCATCCGCGAGCAGTCGAGGAGGAACCACGGGGCGGTGTTCCCGGCGGTGTAGTTCGAGACCGCGCCGCCCGGGGTCGCGTGGTCGGGGTCGAAGAAGTACTGCCCGTCGTAGCAGCGGTTCTGGTGGCCGGTGGTCAGGGCCTCGTACACCATCTCGCACGGGTGCGAGCCGGCGGCCCGGCCGAGCTCGCTGAAGAGCGGCGCGTAGACCCCGAGGCGGTCGTCCTCGATGTGGTCCCGCCGCACCCCGACGGTGGACTCGAACTTCCGGTTCCGGATCGTGTAGCCGTGCTCCGCGATCCCACGCAGGACCCGCTCCCCGACCCACTCCTGGAGCCCGGGCCACTGCCCGAGCCAGCCGTACTCCTCCTCGCTCGTCTCCGACCGCGTCTCCATGCGGATCGGCTCGTGGTCGTTCGGCGCCTGCCCGAACCCCTCCCGGTAGGCCGCGTTGAAGGCGCGGTAGAGGGTCTGGAGCGTCCCCGAGTTGATGATCATGCGCGCGTCCCGCCTAGTTGGTGAGCCGGACCCAGACGCCGGCCGAGTCGTAGTCGACGATGGTCCCGCCGGAGCCCCCGCCCCCCGCGCCCACCGTCTGGTCGTCGAGGACGTGCGCGGGGTCTCCGAGCGCCGCGAGCTTCTCCGCCTCGGTGTCGAGGGTGGCGTCGGTCAGGAAGTGGGCGGTCGCTCCGTGGAGGGCGTCGATCTCCCCGCTCCCGCCCGCGGCGGTGGTGATCGATTCGAGCGCGATTCCCCAATAGATCCTGCCGGACCCCGCGGACGCGGGGATGCACGTGCCGGCGGGCGTGATCTCGAGGAGGGCGCCCTTGTAAATCGTGGTGGACGCGCCGACGCGGGCGCGCACGATCCGCCCCTCCCGGATGGGGGTCGAGCGGTCACGGGTGAGGGCGGTCATCGGGCGTCCCTCCCGGCGATCTCGGCGCGGGACGCCTGGAAGTCCTCATGGCTGATCCCGAGCATCCGGCAGGCGGCGACCTCGGTCTCGTCGAGCGGTGCCTTCGGGTCGGGCGCCGCCGGCCGACCGCCGATGGGGCCGGCGGCGAGGATGGCCGGGGCCGCGGCGACGAACGCGGCGAACCCCGCGGCGTCGGCGCGGGCGTAGCCGAGCGCCCATTCCCGCTGCGCGGGCGCGACCTTCCCGGCGGCGGTCGCCTCGTCGACCGCCGCCGCCGCCCGCTCCTCCGTCCGCTCCTGCTGGAGGGCGGTGAGCTGGGCGGCCACCCGGTCGAACTCCGCCCGCGGCACGACCGCGCCGGGGTCGGGAGCGGTCCGGGCCTTCGCCGCCGCGAGGACGTCGTCGGGGGCGGCGTCCCTGGCGAGGCCGAGGGCCTCGGCGACCGGGCCGAGGGCGGCGGCGGCGGCGGCGAGACCATACGCCGCCGCGAGGACGTCGTCGGGGGCGGCGTCCCTGGCGAGGCCGAGGGCTTTCGCGAGGGCGGCCGCTTGTTCGGGGGTCATGGCGTCTCCCGTGTCTTTGGCGAGGGCCGGCACGTCGAAGGCCGGGGCGTTGGTGAGCGCGACCCGGTGGATGGCGCGCACCTCCCGCGAGGCGGCGCGCTCATGGGCGAAGGTCGGGGAGTAGTAGCGGTACTCCCTCGCGGCGATGTGCTCCTTCGCCCGCGCCGTCCACTCGACCCGCGCCCAGATCCCGCCGTCGCGGGCGGCGAGATCCCGGACCCACCCGGCCGCCGGCGCGGGCTGGCCGTTCTGCGGCGCGTGGTCCGTCTGGTGCTCGTAGTCCACGACCGGGTCGGTGGACCCGGCGCGGGCGAAGGAGACGGCGACGACGGCCGCCGGATCGGAGAGCGTCCAGCGCCGCCCGTCGCGGGCGACGAGCTCGCCCGCGTCCATGAGGGGGATCCACTCCGGGACGGCCCCGGTCGAGGCGTCGAGCTCGAGGGGCCGGGGCGTCGCACGGGCGAGGGCGAGGGGCGCGGGAGGCATGGCCGCGCGTTGTACGCCCCCGCCTCGTATCGCATCCATCAATACCGGGCCACTTTCAGCGCCGGCCCGGGCGCGCGGCGGGGGATCGCCCCGACAATGGCGCGCCATGCCGACGCACCCCCTGCAAGCGCTCACCACGACCGCCATCGACGTCGTCGACGAGCTCTCGCTCGCGGACGGCGCCGAGGTGGCGGTCCAGGTCCGGGGCCAGCGCCCCGCCCGCTACGCCGAGGCCGCCGCCGCGCCCGACGCCGGCGGCGGGAACGAGGTCCTGCCGGGCCGGTGGGCGTACTTCACCGTCGGGGCGCTCCCGGTCTGGTGGTGGAGCTCGCACGCCGACGGCGCCGCCATCAGCGTGAACGACTGATGCCGATCCGCGGCGACCGGCCGGCGGGCGGCTCCGGGGCGGGCGCCCGCGCCCCCCTCCGGACCGGCGCCCACCTCGTCGGCGACGGCTCAGCCGGCGATCCCATCGACCTCGCCCCCGCCGACGTCGCGCGCATCGACGCCCTCCACGACCCGCTCCGCGAGGAGGTGGAGTGGGCCCTGACCCTCGCGAGCCACGACGACGGCATCACCCCGTCCCCGGACACGATCGGCTACGCGAACCAGATCTCGGCGTCGCGGGGGGGGTTCGCCGCGCCGAACCTGGTCTACGGCGGCATCTCCCCCGACCCGCCCGTCTGGACGGTCGGGGCGGACTCGTGGCGCATCCTCGCCGTCTACCAGGTCCAGCGCGGGTCGAGGGCGATCGGCATCTCGTTCGGGGCGCCCGCCACCTCGCGCGTGGCCCGCGCCTCGGCCGCCCTCGCCGTCGGCGCCGCCGACCGGTGGGTCGCCGTCCCCGGCGTCGCGATCCCGGCGGCGCGGAACACACTCTTCACCGTCCGCGTCCCCGGCCCGCGGGCGGGGACGGTCGACCTCACCGTCGACTCCGCGGCCCTGCGCGCCCTCACCGCCGCCGCGGCCGGGGGCGACGCGACGACGGAGGACACCCACGTCCTCCTCGAGGACAGCGCGGCGGGGCGCTGGCGCGCGGGCCGGACCGCGACGGGCGGCCTGCTGCTCGCCGTCTCCGCGACCGGCGCCCCGGCCGTCGCCGTCCTCGCCGACGACGGCCCGCCGACCGCCGAGGCCGCCGAGCTCCCGATCGACTGGGACTGGCGGATCGGCGACGACCTCATCCTCCGGCGCCGCGACGCGGCCGCGACCTACGGGCGCCGCGCCACGACGGCCGGCCAGTCGAGCGAGAGCGTCCGGACGCTGGAGTGGACCGGCCATCCGGGCGACGCGCTCGCCGTCGGCGCCACGACCCTCCACGCCCTCGGGCCGGCCGTCACCGTCGGCGCCCTCGCGGCCAACGCCGGGCCGGGGCTCTCGGCCCGCCTGAACCCCGCCAGCCGCGCCGTCGAGCTCGGGGTGCGCGCGGGTCCGGGGATCGCGGTCGAGGGCGGCGAGGTCCAGATCGCGGACGAGGGGGTCACGCCGAGCGCCTTCGCGCCCGACGTCGACGCCTGGGTCCAAGGCATCGCGGACCGGGACCGGGCCCTGGACGTGCTCGCCGACTTCCAGCCGGCCGAGGTGCCGGTGACCGTCCGGCGGATCGCCGACACGGACCCGGGCCGGCAGCAGGCCGACTACCAGACCGGCGCCCTGTCCAACCTGGTCGTCACGGTCGAGGGGACGGAGTGGCTGTGGACCCAGGGGCTCTTCGAGGTCCTCGAGGACGCCTCGGGCGCCGCCGTCGAGCGCGGCGACATCGAGCTCGAATTTGCCCTGAGGAACGGAGCGAACATCACACAGGCGCAATACGACGCCCTGCGCCGGATCCACGTCCGCTTCGGCGGCCCGGGCGGCCCGCGCTTCGCCCTCGCCGACAGCCTGACGTTCAGCGCCGTCGGCGTGGCGAGCGCCGAGCTCGAGTGGCGGCGGGCCACGACCACGAACCCCCTGCCCGAGGGCGGGGCGCGCGTGACGTTCTTCGCGCCGCTCACCGAGCCCAACTTCGTACCCGGCGCGGGCGACGACCCGGGCGAGGTCCTGGTCGCGACCGCGAACCACGGCCGCGCCTGGCGCCTCATCACCCTCGCCGACCTGCCGGTGGTCACCGGGGCCGAGGCGAGCCTCCCCGCCGACGCCACGCGCCTCCCTGGCACCCTCTACATCGGGACCTGACGGCGTGACCTTCGAGGTCGGCGCCTCCCGCACCCGGAGGGTGACGCTCGGGGGCCACACCGTCCGCCGGATCACCCTGGGGCCGGACGAGGTCTACCACCAGCCGCGGCTCCCCACCATCACCGACTACGGCATCACCCTGGGCCTCCCCGGCACGGTGCGATCCGAGACAGCCACCCTGCGGGAGCGCCAGCTCCCCAACACCCCGCGCATCTCCGCCGCCCTCGCGGGCGACGTCACGTCGTGGTCGCTCAGCGCCTCCTACGCCGACGACCCCATCGCCGTCGGCGCGGCGAAGACGGACGGGACCTACTACACGCAGATGGAGCACGTCCTCCCCGCGGTCACGACGAGCGCCCGCCCCGACAGCGCCGGCTGGACCTACGTGCTCAGCGCGACCAACGCGGACGGGACGGCCACCGTCACCATGCTGCTCCGCACCACCCGGCCGCCGAGCATCACCCGGTTCAGCGCCTCGGCCCCGGAGGCGAGCCAGGGGCCGGGGGTGTTCATTCAGTGCACGACCTTCACCGCAC
The DNA here is from genome assembly GCA_965243335.1 of Gammaproteobacteria bacterium. Classification (GTDB taxonomy): domain Bacteria; phylum Pseudomonadota; class Gammaproteobacteria; order HK1; family HK1; genus JAJDXW01. Next base: position 4,359,827 of record OZ251545.1, on the reverse strand, counting down.
AGGTCTACGGCGGCGACCCGGCCGCGGACTGGAGCATGAGCCAGGCCGGCCCCGTGGCCGTCCCGCACCTGCCCTCGGGCCGGCACCTGCCCCCGCCCGCCGCCGGCGGGCCGCGCGCCTGCATCACGACCCGGCCCGGACAGCACACCGACTTCACCCTCCGCGGCGTCAACGAGGACGGCGCCGCGCAATCCGCCGCCCGCGTCCAGTGGATCGCCGGGCCATGACCACGCCGACCCACCAGGAGACGACATGACCCACGAACGCCGCCAGCCCCACCCGCCCGCCCGCGATCGCGAGCTGAAGCGCTATACGTCCTGGATGCGGCGCTTCACTCCCGGAGCGATCGCCGAGGGCCTCATCCGCGCGCAGTTCGCGCCGCTCGACGTCCCGGGCCTCGGGCGGGTGGTGCTGCGGGGATACCGGGAGAGCCTCATCGGCAGCCACTTCCACGACGAGGCGGGCCATGCGTTCTCCCTCCTCCCCGCCCTCGCCGCGGACGGCGGGCCGCCCGCCCTGCCCATCGCCCTCAGTCTCGCCCCGGACGGGCAGGAGGTCGTCTGGCTCCGGACCGTCCGGCAGTGGCGCGCCCTGGTCGACGCCTGGCGCGGCAGGAAGGCGGCGATGCACAGCCGCGCGGCGCTCATCGAGCAGGACGTCCACGACGAGTTCGACGTCATCGCCGGGGTCACGCCGGTGCTCGATGCGGAGGGGAGCCCGCTCGGCGACACCGCGCTCGCGGGCCTCGAAGTCCGCGAAGCGAAGCTCGACGCGCTCAAGCGGGACGTCTTCACCGGCCACCTCCCCGCGTCGGGGCTGGAGGCGCGCCTCCTCGCCGAGCCCCACCCGGCCGAGGGGGAGCTCTCGACCGACGTCGCCACCGCCCGCGAGCAGCTCCTCGACCGGATCGACCGGGCGGCGGACGAGAGGAGGCGGTGGCTCCTCGACGACCCGCACGACACCGGGGCCGGGGCCGCGACCGCCGTCCAGGCGGCGGAGCTCCAGCGCCTGGAGGAGCGCCGCCAGGCCGGGCGCCGGGCGCTCCGGCGGGCGGGCGGCAGCCTCACCCTCCTCCGGAGCGCGGCCGCGTCCGCCGAAGCCCTGGTGCGCGGGGCCGGCATCGAGGCCGCGCCCGTGTGGAAGACCCAGGCGGGCGCCGCCATCGCGGGCGGGCGCTACGCCGTCTCCGCCCCCGCGCCGAACGGGGGCCGGTGGACCCACACGATCCGCGCCGGGGCCCCGCCCCCGACCGTCACGGGGAAGTCGGCGGCGGCCCTCGGGGGCGTCGCCCTCGACCACGTCGACGCGCCCGCCGGCTGGACGGTGACCGGGGCGCCGCGCACGCCCCCGAACGCCCACGAGCTGGACGTGACCATCGCCCAGACCGCGGCCCCGGCGCCGGGGACCGTCGAGCTCGCCCTGACGGCCCGCAACGCCTGCGGGCCGCGCGACCTGGTCGTCGCCGTCACCGTGCCCGAGGCGGCGGCCGCCGGAGAGTCGTCATGACCACGAACGTGCTCATCGCCCAGGCGCGCCCGCACCTGCTCGCCATCCCGGGCCCCGTCGTCGGCCAGAGCCTGGTCCAGCAGGTCCAGACGATCGCCGTGGCGGCCGGCGCCGAGATCGCCATCGCCCGCCGCGAGGACGGGGAGGCGTGGCTCATCAACCAGGGGCCCCGGGTCATCCGCGTGACGTACACCGTCCCGGATCCGGACCGCTGCTCCGGCCGCGTCGGCGTCGGCCCGACCCACGACGTCGTCCTCCCCGGCATGGCCCGGGAGATCGGGATCGGGAAGGGCGTCTGGTGGCACCTCGCGGAGGCGGGGTGATGGACGTCGAGGACTGGACCTTCCTCGCGGCGGTCGCGATCGTCATCCTGGGGCCCATCGCGGCCCTCGTCACCCTGGGGATCGTCGAGATGCTGACGACCGCCGCCGCGTGCCCCCCGGACGGAGCCGCGCCCCGCTAGCCCCCTTCGCCGGCGCGGTCCCGCGCCGCCCGTCTGCGTTCCCGATCCGCCCGCCGCGCTTCGTAAGCGAGGCGGGCGGCGTCCTCGGCCGCTTCCTGCGCCGCCAGGCGCTCCTGGGAGAGCTCGTCCACGCGGGCGATCGTGTCCTTCGCCACATCCCGGAACGCCTCGCCAGCCCTCTCGTATGCGGCCGCGGTCGGGGCGTCCCGAGAGGCGATGGCGGCCATACTGTCCATCTGCTCGGCGCGGTGGACGGCACCCTCGACGGTGAACTTGATGGCGTCCAGGCGCCGGGTGAGATCGCGTAGCGCGGTCTTCGTGAGCCTCCATTTTCTCGCCATCGCTATCTCATGATGCGTGTGTCCCGCGGCTCCAGCCGCGCCGTCCCCTGACGCTCGATCCCGGATCCCGTGCGCCGGTAGAAGGTGTTGTCCTCGACGCCCCGGTAGATCCCCATCACCGCCCAGAGGTTGTGTTCGTGGGGCTCGACGGAGATCCCGGGCGGCCACACGATGTGGAGCACGAGCAGATCGGAGGACCGGAAGAGCGCGGTCGAGTGGCCGCGGGTGAGCGGCCCGAAGGTCTGCGCCAGCGCCTCGGGCTCCGCGACGGCGCGGGCCACCACCTCGCGCACCGCGTGGCGCGGCGAGGCGTCGGCGTTCGCGGCATGGAGGTCGTTCAGGAACGAGTCGACGGAGAATTTCATGGCCCCGGCGGCCCTCCGGGCGGGAAGGGATTCCGTCCCATCATGCACCACCCGCGAGGCGCCCGCCAGCCGAAGCCGAGCCGAACCCGTGCCGAGGCATGTGCGCGATGGGGTTTTCTCCAGGCACACCTCTCGCAGGCGCGTCCCGGGAACGGCGCGTCCCGCCCGCATCGACCGGCGGCGGTCTTGCCGTCCCGCTGGCGGGCGGGACACGAGCGTTCCCGGGACGCGCCTCGATACCGGGCCACGAGTCGGTCGGCGTGGAAAGGTCCCGGAACCGGGTCCGAGCGGCGGTGCGCCGGGTACGGTATCCTCGCTGTCGCCGTCGCGGAAGCTCGCGAGGCGCCGCCCGCCGAAGCGCCGTCGGGTGCGAACGAGCGCCCCCCGCACCCCGGATCGGACCCGCGCCATGCTCGATCTCCTCATCCGCAACGCCGCCCTGCCCGACGGACGGGAAGGCGTCGACGTCGCCGTCCAGGACGGCCGCATCGCCGAGGTCGGGCGCGGGATCGATGCTCCGGCGCGCGAGACCCTGGCCCTCGACGGATGGCTGATCGCCCCGCCCTTCGTCGACCCCCACTTCCACCTCGACTCGACCCTGAGCGCGGGGCGGCCCCGCGTCAACCGGAGCGGCACCCTGCTCGAGGGCATCGAGATCTGGGGCGACCTCGCGCCGACCCTGACCGCGGAGGACGTCAAGCGCCGCGCCCGCGAGCTCTGCCACTGGTCGATCGCCCGCGGATGCCTCGCGATCCGGAGCCACGTGGACGTGACCGACGACTCCCTGATGGCGGTGGACGCCCTGATCGACCTCCGGCGGGAGCTGGCGCCGTGGATCGACCTCCAGCTCGTCGCCTTTCCCCAGAACGGCTTCTACCGGCATCGGAGCGCGCCGGACAACGTCGTCCGCGCCCTCGACCGCGGGGTGGACGTGGTGGGGGGCATCCCCCACTTCGAGCGCACGATGGAGGACGGCGCCGCCTCGGTGAAGGCCCTGTGCGAGATTGCGGCCGAACGGGGCCTGCTCGTGGACATGCACTGCGACGAGACCGACGACCCCGCCTCCCGCCACGTCGAGACCCTGGCGCGGGAGACCGAGCGCCTCGGCCTCCAGGGCCGGGCCGCGGGGTCGCACCTCACCTCCATGCATTCCATGGACAGCTACTACGTCAGCAAGCTCCTGCCCCTCATGCGGGAGGCGGGGCTGACGGCCATCGCCAACCCCCTCATCAACATCGTGATCCAGGGGCGGCACGACACCTATCCCAAGCGCCGCGGGATGACCCGGGTGAAGGAGCTGGCGGCGGCCGGCATCCCGGTCGCGCTCGGCCACGACTGCGTGATGGACCCCTGGTACGGCCTCGGCAGCCACGACATGCTGGAGGTCGCCCACATGGCGGCGCACGTCGGCCACATGACCGGGGTGGACGAGATGCGGACCCTGTTCGCGGGGGTCACCACGACCGCGGCGGCGGCCCTGCGCCTGGATGGGTACGGCCTCGAGCCCGGCTGCCACGCCGACCTCGTGGTGCTCCAGGCGCGCGACCCGGTGGAGGCGATTCGCCTTCGCGCCACCCGGCTCTACGTGCTTCGCCGCGGGGCGGTCATCGCCCGCGCCGCGCCCGAGGAGGTCACCCTCACCCTCGGTCCGACCTGCCGCACGGTCGACTTCCTGGCGGGGGGCGCGGCCCCGTCCGGGTAGCCGTGCCCAACGCCGGGCGCCACAACCCTGTCCCGGCTTCGAGGCCGTGCGCGGCAGGGATGTTCGCCAAGCACGGCTCGCAGGCGCGTCCAGGGAACGCGGGCTTCCCGCCCACCTTCGTCATTCCCGCGAAAGCGGGAATCCACCTCAATCGAAAGAGGCCCGTGCGCTGTTCGTAGGCTGTTGATATAGGGAAAGTAGAGTGGAAGGCGAAATATTCCTTACCCCACCGGGACGGCGTCGTTCCAGGGTTTGGGGTCGGTTCGAGGGGCTTTGGGCGGATTTCGCCCCACGGCGGGTGGTTCGCGGGTCGTACCTGGGCGCCCCCTCCCCGGGTACGCCGGCGTCTCGCCGGCAGAGGAAGGGGCGAAGCGCCCGTGAACGAACAGGCCGGCGGCACGCCGGCGTACCCAGGGGCGTTCGCCATTGGCGAAAAACCCTGCAGCGCACATGCCTCATCGAAAGCCCCTGGATTCCCGCTTTCTCCCCGCTTTCGCGAGGATGACGGGGAATGACGGGTTTTCGCGGGCCTGTGCCCGGGCTTCCATCGACCTGAGAGCGCAACGTCATGAATAACGCACGGGCCTCGGCATCAGGGACGATCCGGGCGGGCAGGTCGCACGAACTCACCGGGGCTCGAAGTCCGGGTTGCGGATGAGCCCGATCACGTTGCCCCAAGGGTCCTTCACCGACGCGACCACGACTTCGCCGCCGACGTTGACGGGCTTCCGGTGTTCGCTCGCCCCGAGCCCGACCAGGCGCGCCACCGCCGGCTCCATCGCCTCCACTCCCCAATAGCTGAGCACGTTGTCGGTCTTGCCCGCCGGAGGGACGGTGTCGTCGGGGAGGAGGCCGAGCTCGTACCCTCCCACGTCGAACCCCGCGTAGGACGGCTCGTCGAAGTACGGCTCCACGCCGAACGCTTCGGCGTACCAGCGCTTTGCCCGATCCAGATCGCCGACCTTGTAGATCGTGGTCCTGAGCCCGAGAAACGGCTTGTTCATGCCCGCTCTCCCTGGTTTCCTGACGAGTCCGGGCGGATGCGAACGCCGGGCCGGCGGTGGTTCATCCGCGGTGATGCGATCCGGGGGTGGGATCGGCGCCGGAACCGTCGTCGGGCCAGAGGCCGCCGCCCGCGACCGCGGCGGCGAAGCGGTGGGCCGGCCAGATCTCGATGCCGTCCGCGGAGCGGAACGAGCGCCGGCCCGTGTAGACGAGGACCCGGCGGACGAGCCGCGGCAGGTCCGAGAGCGCTCGCAGGCCCTTCAGCAGCCCGGTGTGATACCGGTCCGCCGCCTTCACCTCGATGGCCAGCCGCTCGCGACCCCGTGCAAGGATCAGGTCGACCTCGACCTCCGACCGGTGGGGCGACCAGTAGAACATCTCGTCGAAGAGCTCCGCTTCCCGCGTCTCGGCATGGGCGCGCAACGTCGTCACCACCCAGCTTTCGAGCAACGGCCCGCGTTCCTCCGCCGTCACCTCCCCGAGCTGGCGCTTCACGGCCCGGACGACGCCCGGGTCCACCCAGTACAGCTTCGGCAGCTTCCGTTCCCGCACCCGCAGCCTGGCTTCATAGGCGGGCAGGCGATGGACGAGCAGCGTATCTTCCAGGACGTCGAGGTAGCCCTGCACCGTGGTGCGGGCGACGCCCGCATCGCGGGCGATCCCGGCCACGTTGACGACCTGCCCGTTGAACAACGCCGCGACGGGGAGGAAGCGGACGAATCCGGGCAGGTTGCGGACCAGCGCCTCGGCGCGGACCTCCTCCCGCAGATAGAGCTGCGCGTACGCCTCGAGGACGTCGCGCGGCGCCTCGCTCGTCCACACGAGCGGGACCGAGCCGTGGCGCAACACCCGATCGAGATCGAACGCGGGGCCAAGCTCGGCTGCGGTGAGCGGAAACATGCTCCGGCGAAGCGCCCGTCCAGCGAGCAGATTCACCCCCGCCGCCTTGAGCTTGCGCGCACTGGAGCCGAGGAGGGCGAAGCGCAGGCGCCGCGTCTCGATGAGCCGGTGGACCTCGTTCAGCAGCGAAGGCAGCCGCTGGACCTCGTCCACGACCACCCAGCCGTTCGGCCCCGGATCGCCGATGGACTGTGCGAACAGCGACGGGTCGGCGAGCAGATCCTGGTACAGCCGCTCGTCGAGGAGGTCCACGTACACGGCCTCCGGAAAGGCCGCCCGCGCCCAGGTGCTCTTGCCGACGCCCCGCATCCCGAACAGGAAGAAGCTCCGCGCGGGCGGTGCGAGCAGGCGATCGTAGATGTCTATCATGTCGTCATATATCCGCGAAAAATGACGACGTACTATACATTCAGGACGAGAGCGGGTCCCCGCAACCGCCCGATGCGGGCGAGACGCCCGCGTTCCCAGGGTATCCGTCGCCGATCTCCGCGTTCGGCAACCACCGCTCGATCAGCCGCACGTCATTCATGTGCTACGCCCGCTCACCCAGCGCTCCCGGATACACGCACGGCCTTCCTGGGAGCACGGGCGTCCTGGGAACGCGGGTGTCCCGACCGCATCGACTCGTGGCGGTTTGCCGTCCCACCTGCGGGCGGGACACGAGCATTCCCAGGACCCCGCACTTCGTTGTAGAGTAGGCTCGCCGCCGTGCTTCGCCAAGGGAGGGCGCCATGAGCCCCGAGACGATCACCACCATCATCGCCGCCGTCGCCATCATCGGGTTCCTGTGGAGCCTGCACCGGGACATCGGGGGCCTTCGGGGCGAGGTGGCCGGCATCCGCGAGCGGCTCGCCCGGCTCGAGGGGGCGGTGGACGCCTTGGCGAAGTTTCTCATCGACCGGGAGCGCGGGAAGGAGAAGCCTTGACCGGGCGCCCGGAGACCTCACCGCCGGGCGGGGCGGCGTAGCCCGCGCGCCTGTCCCGCCCACCGTCGATGGCGGGGTGGGAGGAGGACATGGGGCGCCGCCGCCCTCCGCCTCGACGGACGGACGCGCGGAAGGCGCAGGCGCTCCGCCTCCGCCCCGGGGACGGGGAGCGGGCGGCGGCGAGGAACAGGGAAGGAAGGTCGAATGGAATACCGGTATCTTGGGCGGACCGGGGTTCAGGTCTCGCCGCTCGGCCTTGGCTCGGACGACTTCGGGGACGGCACGCCGCCCGACCTTGCCGAGCGGCTCATCCTCCGCTCCCTCGACGCCGGCATCAACCTCATCGACACCGGGAACCTCTACGCGGGGGGCAGGAGCGAAGCGATCATCGGCCGGACCCTCGCGGCGAGCGGGCGCCGCCGCGAAGTCCTCCTCTCGACCAAGATCGACCATGCGCCCCGCAAGCCGGGGGTCTCCCTCGACGAGCACGTCCCCGAGCTTCCCCCGAACGTCCAGGGGAACTCGCGGCTCAACGTGATCCGGGCCTGCGAGCTGTCCCTGAAGGCCCTCCGCACCGACCACATCGACCTCCTCCAGGTCCATCGGTACTACCCGCAGTACCACGTCGAGGAGACCCTCGGCGCGCTGACCGACCTCGTCCGCCAGGGCAAGGTGCGGTATGCGGGCTGCTCCACGTTCCCGGCCTGGAAGCTGATGCACGCCATCATGCTGAGCGAGATGAAGGGCTACGTCCGCTTCGTCAGCGAGGAGTCGCCGTACAACCTCCTCGACCGGCGCATCGAGAACGAGCTGATGCCGCTCGCGGCGGAGCACGGGGTGGGGCTCCTCACGTGGTCGCCGCTCGCCCACGGGATGCTGACCGGCGCCTACGAGGATGCGGACACCTTCCCGAAAGGCACGCGGGCCGGCCGCCGGGGGGCGTTCTACGCGGCCCGCATCACCGCCGAGGGGGTCCGGATCGGCCGGGAGTTCGGCGCGCTCGCCCGCGGCGCCGGCCTCACCGCCGCGCAGCTCGCGGTGCTCTGGTGCAAGGACCAGCCGGGGGTGACCGCGCCGCTCATCGGGGCAGGCAGCCTCGCGCATCTGGAGGAGCTTCTCCCGGTCCTCGACATGTCGCTCGACGACCCGCTCCGGGAGGCGTGTGATGGGCTGGTCCCGCCCGGGACCCACGTCGCGAACTTCTTCAACACCTCCGGCTGGATGAAGACCTCGATCGGCTGACGCGCGCCGCGTTTCCCCTTCGACGCGGACCGGCGCTCGCCGCTTCCGGCGCATCCTGGGAACGCTTGTGTCCCGCCCGCATTCTTTCCTGGCGCTTCACTTCGGTCCGCTGCGGGCGAGACGTCCGCGTTCCCAGGAAGAGCGCCGCCGCCCCCCCGGTCAGCCGACCGCCGCGAGCCCCTCCGGGCGCACCTCGGCCCACACGTCGTCGAGGGCGCTCCGCACCGCCCCCGCGATCTCGTCCACGTGCGCCTCGCCGATGATGAGGGGCGGGCAGAGGGCGAGCCGGTCCCCGAGGGCGCGGGAGATGAGGCCGTGGCGGAGGGCCGCCCCCTGGATCCTCTCCCCGATCTTCGCCGCGGGGTCGAAGGACTCGCGGGTGCGCTTGTCCCGCACGATCTCCAGCCCCGCCAGCAGGCCGACCCCGCTCACGTCCCCCACCAGCGGGTGCTCCGCGAGGGCCGCGATCTTCGACTGGAAGTACGGCGACACCCGCCGCACGTGCCCCAGGACGTCCCGCTCCTCGTAGATCCGCAGGGTCTCGAGCGCCACCGCCGACGTCACCGGGTGGCCGCTGTAGGTGTACCCGTGCCCGAAGATGCCGATCTTGTCGCTCTCCGCGACCATCGCGTCGAACACCGCCTCCGAGATCATCAGGGCGGAGATCGGCATGTAGGAGGCGGACAGCGCCTTCGCGCAGGTCAGCATGTCCGGCTCGAGGCCGAAGGTCTCGCTCCCCCACCGGTTGCCGGTCCGCCCGAAGCCGCAGATCACCTCGTCCGCCACGAACAGCACGTCGTACTTCTTCAGCACCGCCTGGACCTTCTCGAAGTACGTGGGGGGCGGGACGATCACCCCGCCCGCCCCCTGCACCGGCTCGGCGAAGAACGCGGCGCAGGTGTCCGGCCCCTCGGCGAGGATCAGGCTTTCAAGGCGCTCCGCCATGCGGGACGCGAACGCCTCCTCGCTCTCCCCCTCCTCCGCGAGCTTGTAGTAGTGGGGCTGTTCGGTGTGCCGGAAGCGGTCGAGGGGGAGGTCGAAGTCGGCGTGCATGAGGGCCTGGCCGGAGAGGCTGACGGAGGCCGCGGTCGTGCCGTGGTAGCCCTTCGTGCGGCCGATGATCTTCTTCTTCTTCGGCTTGCCGATGGCGTTGTGGTAGTACCAGACGAGCTTGATGGCGGTGTCGTTGGCCTCCGACCCGGAGGACTGGAACAGCACCTTCGACATCCGCACGGGCGCGATCTCGATGAGCTTCTCCGCGAGGTCGATGCTCGCGGGGTGCGAGCGCCCGTTGAAGGTGTGGTAGTAGGGCAGGGTCTTCATCTGCTCGTAGGCCACGTCCGCGAGGCGCCGCTCGCTGAAGCCGAGCGAGGCGCACCACAGCCCCGCCATCCCTTCGAGGTAGCGCTTCCCGCTGTCGTCGAAGACGTAGGCCCCGTCGCCCCGCTCCACCACGAGCGGCCCCTCCGTCTGGTGGAGCCGGAGGTTGGTCTGGGGATGCACCTGGTAGGCGATGTCGCGCGCCTGCGCCGAATTGGCCGCCATGTTCGATCCTCCGTATGGGCGTATGGGAAAGGGGCCGCCGGTCGCTGGTCGCCGGCTGCCGGCGCCGGCGGGGCCGCCACGCCCGGAAACCGGCCTCGCGGGGCGGCCCGCGGTCCCGTACCCGCAAGGCTAACCGTAGATGAGGGACGGGAGCCAGAGGGCGAGCTGCGGGAACGAGAGGACCGCGGCGAGCCCGATGAGCTGGATCAGCATGAACTGCATCATGCCGACGTAGATGTCCTTCAGGTCCCACTCCGGGACCGCCCCCTTCAGGAAGTAGGCCGACAGCGCCACCGGCGGCGAGAGCCAGGCGGTCTGCAGGTTCACCGCCACCAGGATCCCGAACCAGGTCAGGTTGACCCCCATCTTGTCGAGGAGCGGGATGAGGATGGGCACGATGATGAGGACGATGGGCACCCACTCGAGCGGCCACCCGAGGAGGAAGATGAGCGCCATGACGATGAGCAGCACCTGGATCTGGGTGAGCTCCCAGTCGAGGAGCAGCTCCGTCAGCATGGTGGGGGTGCCGAGGCGCGAGAACACCGCCCCGAAGAAGTTCGAGGCCGCGACCAGGAACAGGATGAGCACCGAGATCTCGAGGGTCTTTACGAGCGCGTCCGAGAAGCGCTTGGCGCTCAGCCGGCCGTAGGCGGCGGTGAGGAGCAGGGCCCCGAACGCGCCGCACGCCGCCCCCTCGGTGGGCGTCGCCCAGCCGAACAGGATCGACCCGAGGGCGAAGCCGACGAGGGCGGCCGGCGGCACGAGGCCCTGGAGGAACTCGCGCGCCACGATGGCCACGCTCTCGGGATGCTCCTCCTTCGGCAGCGGCGGCCCGAGCGCCGGGTCGAGCCAGCACCGCACCAGGGAGTAGGCGGTATAGAGGAACGCGAGCAGGATCCCCGGCACGACGGCCGCCGCGAAGAGGTCCGTCACCGGGACCTCGAGCACCGGCCCGAGGACCACCAGCATGATGGACGGCGGGATCAGGATGCCGAGGGTCCCGCCGGCGGTGATCGTCCCCGCCGCGAGGCGCACGTCGTAGCCCGAGCGGTTCATGGTCCGCGCGGCCATGATGCCGAGGATGGTGACCGAGGCGCCGACGATGCCGGTCGCCGCCGCGAAGATGGTCGATACGAAGAGCACCGCGATGTAGAGCGAGCCGCGGGTCGAGGCGAGCATGAGCTGGACGGACCGGAACAGCCGCTCCATGAGGCCCGCCTGCTCCATCATGATGCCCATGAAGACGAAGAGGGGCACGGCGGCGAGGGTCTGCTCCAGCATCACGCTGTTGAACTGGAGGGTCATCAGGTAGAAGACGAGGTCGCCGAACCCCCAGTAGCCGAACGCGAGCCCGAGGAAGATGAGGGTGAACGAGATCGGGAAGCCGACGAAGATCGCGGCCAGCATGACCGCGATCATGAGCGCGCCGATCAGCTCGGAACTCATTGCGGCCAGCGGTTGGCGCGGACGGCGTAGACGCTCTTGAGAAGCTCCGACACGCCCTGGACGAGGAGGAGGGCCGCTCCCACCGGCATGGCGGTGCGGAGGGGGGCGAGGGGGGCCATCCATGCGGTGTCCATGCTGCGCTCGCCGCGGACCCAGGCGACGGCCGCGTAGTCATAGGAGACCCACGCGAAGAAGACGAGGGCGGGGAAGTAGAAGAGCACGTAGAGGGCCGCGTCGACCAGGCCCTGCCGGCGGGGGGGCCAGTTGCGGTAGAGGAAGTCGGCCCGGATGTGGACCCCCTTCGAGAGCGCGTACCCCGCGCCCAGCATGAACATCGCCCCGCACACCATGCGCGAGACGTCGTAGGCCCAGATGGTCGGCGCGACGAAGAGCTTCCGCGCGACCACCTCGTAGACCATCGCCCCCATGAGGGGCACGAGCAGCCAGCAGACGACCCGGCCCGCGACGCGGCTCGCGGCGTCTATCCGGTGGATGAGCGTGGCCATCCACCGCGGCATGTCGCCGGGCATCTCGCCCGGAGGCCCGGCGCGGCGCCCGGCGATCAGCTCGTCGGTGAACTCGGGACGGTCCGGTTCCACGGGATGCGCCGTTCCACTTCCTTGCCGGGGGAGGGGATGCGGCCCGGGAGCCCTTGTGGGGCGCGAGGCGGACGGGGAGGCAGGCGAGGGGGCGAGGCGGCGGCGAGCCGGGGCGCCGCGGCCGGCGCCCCGTGCTTCGCCTCGCCGTCCCGCGCCTCTATCCGCCCCGCCGCTACTGGCGGGACTTGGCGAAGGCCATCCCGAGGCTCGCGTTGGACGTCTGGGCCCCGGCCCAGAACGGGACCGCGACCTCCGCGAACGCCTTCTGCGAATCCCACACCTCCTTGAAGAACGCGTTCTCCGCCGCGTTCTTCTCGAGCGAGGCGCGGGCCGCGTCCATGTAGGCGGAGAAGTAGTCGGCCGGGGTGTCGTGGAGCTGCACCCCGTGGTTCTCCGTCAGGTCCTTCAGGGCCTTGCCGTTCTCGAAGATGCGGTAGCCGAGCGACTTGACGAGGGAGGCGTTGGCGGCCACCTCGATGGCCTTCTGCTGGTGCGGGGTGAGGCTGCGGTAGACGTCGCCGTTGATGTAGATGTCGGCGTTGACGACCACCTGGTGCAGGCCCTGCAGGTAGTAGTGCTTGAGCACCTTGTGGAGCCCGAACACGCTGTCCGGCTTCGGGCAGCACCATTCGGCGGCGTCGATGGTGCCCTTCTCCAGGGCGGGCAGGATGTCGCCGCCGCCCATCGCGACCGAGGCGACCCCGATGTCCTTGTAGGTCTGGCCCGGAATGCCCGGCGGGGTGCGGAAGCGGTACTTGCGGAAGTCGTCCATCGAGTGGATCGGCTCGCGGAACCAGCCGAGCGCCTCCGGGCCGACCGGTTGCAGCATGAAGCCCTTGACGTTGACCCCCATCTCGTCCCACAGCCGGTCGTACAGCTCCTTGCCGCCGCCGTAGAGGAACCAGGAAAGGAACGCGATGTTGTCGATGCCGACACCCGCGCCCGCGACCGGGGAGCCGAAGAGCATGGCCGCCGGATGCTTGCCGGACCAGTAGTGGGTCCACGCGAAGCCGCCTTCGACGAGGCCCTTGTCGACCGCGTCGAGGGTCTCGCGCACGCCGACCACGGCGCCGGCCGGCAGCACCTCGATCGACACTTCGCCGTTGGTGAGCGCCCGCACGTCGTCGGCGAACGCGTTGAGCATGACGACTTCGTCCGCCTTGGTCGGGATCACCGACTGGACCCGGATCCGGGTCTCGGCAGCGGCTGGGCCGCTGCCGAGAGTCGCCAGGATCACGGCGGCGGCGAGGACCGAGGGAAAGGTCTTCTTGCGAACGGACATGGCTGTCTCCTCAGGTTGCGGCCCGTCGGGCATCCGCGATGCCGAGAGGTCCGGGGGGTAGATCGAATGCGGCCCGCGCTCAGATGCTTCCGGAGGCGAGCCAGAGATTGCGGACGGTGATCGCATAGAGGACGAAGATCACCGCCGCCACCACGACGGCGAGGGGGCGCGGCGCGAGGCGCCGATGCCGGATCGCGTGGAACGACTGCCGGAGCACGTAGAGCGACACCAGGAAGAAGGGCAGCACGATGGCGAATACGTCGAGGTAGAACGCGGTCCGCGCATCGAACGCCTCGTACAGCCAGCCGGCCGCGGGGAGGCCCGCCGCCACGATCACGGCGAGGAGCGCCAGGGACCAGTAGAACCTGTTCATGCCGCGTTCCCTCCAGGGCGGGAAGCGCCCGCCAACTGCCCCCGGGGCCATTCCGGCGCTCGCGGGCCGGTGCGTTCCACCGCCCGGTGGAGCCGGGCGGAGACGCCGCCCGAGCGCCGCGATGCCGGGCACTGTAGCACGCTCTACGCTACAGTATGCGAGACCCGCGGCGCCGCGAAGGCGGGACCCCGAATCGGGGCCGCGGGACCGGGCCTTCGGGCGGTTGTTCCACCCGCGGGAGGCAGGCGATGTACACGAGAGCCGCCAAGGCCGGGACCGTGCTCCTCCTGGCCGCCTACCTGTCGCTCGTCGCGTTCGGCAACGTGACGGACTACGGCTCGAACTTCGATTTCGTGTCCCACGTCATGCGCATGGACACGACCTTCAAAGGCAACCGGGGCATGTGGAGGGCGGTGGAGTCCCCCGTTCTCCACCATGTGGCGTTCGTGTCGATCATCGCCGCGCAGGCCGCCGCCTCGCTGCTGTGCTGGGTCGGGGGCGTGCGCCTCGCGTTCCGGCTGGGCCGCGCGGAGGACTTCCAGCGCGCCAAGGGGGCGGCGATCGCCGGGGTCGGGCTGTCGCTCCTCGTCTGGTTCGGGGCCTTTCTCGTCGTCGCGAACGAATGGTTCATGATGTGGCAGTCGTCGGAGTGGAACGCCAAGACCACCGCCTTCCACTTGACGTTGCTGACCCTGCTGGTCCTCGTGTTTCTCGCCTCCCCGGACGGTCGGGAGGACCCCTGACCCGGCCCGGGGGCCGCATCGCGCCCCGCCCCGTTTCGGCCCGCATATGCCGTCGGCCGACGCCGCGAGTGCGCGGGGGCGGCGCCGCCCGAAGGCAGGCGTCCGCCGGCCGGGAAGCCGCCGGAAAGTTGTTCGATCGGGGCGATCGGCCTCGCCGGAACCCGCGAACCGTGGTTCGCCCCCCCCCCCCCCCCCCCCGGGAACGGGGGGCCGGCGATGCGAGCCGGGCTGGCGCGGCGCGGGATCAGAAGCCCCGCAGCCCGGGATCGATCCGAACCCCGAGGGTGTTGAGGACCATCGACACGAGGCGGTACTGCCCGACCGCGAAGAGGAAGTCCAGGAGCTGCTCCTCCGACCACGACGCGGCGAGCGCCGCCCAGGTCTCGTCGCCGACGAACGAGTCCTCGTGCAGCTCGTCGGTCGCGCGGAGGAGCGCGGACTCGTGGGCGGTCCAGCCCGGCGCGTCCGGCCCGGCCTTGATGCGTTCGATCTCCGCGTCGTCGAGGCCGCACTGCCGGCCGATGACCACGTGCTGCGCCCACTCGTACTCCGCCCGGCAGAGCCACCCGACCCGCAGGATCGCGATCTCGCGCTCGCGGGGCGGGAGGGAGGACCTGGTGAGCACGTGGCCGGCGAAGACGTTCCAGCGCTTGAGGAGCTTCGGGTGTCGGACGAGGGTCTTCGTGACGTTGATGAGATCGGAGCCGGGCGGCGACGCCTTGATCGCGATCTCCCGCTGCTCGTCGGTCAGCGCGTCGGGGTCGAGGGGCGGGATGCGGGGCGCGGACAGTCGCATGGGGACGAAGCTCCTTCGGGTTCAGAAAAGAACGGCACGGGGATTATAGGGGCCGGACGCCGTCAGGCCCGCCGCCCCTTCGCGTCACTGGTTCGGGGCCGGGTCGAGGGCCTCCCACGACACGCGGCCAGCGCCGCGCCGCGGCCGGCAACCGGTGGTCGAGGGCTGGGCGTTGACGGTTCCCGGCTCGCTGCGTCATAGTCCGGGCGTGGCCCGGCGGCCCGGTGACTGGGAATCGATCCGACGGTGCGAAGGGAGGCGCAGGGGATGTCGGGAGCGACGTGGCCCGACGTCGCGCTCGCTCTCGTAGCATTCGCGAGGGAGGATCCTTGGACGTTCGTTGGAATTCTCGCCGCTGTCGGCTTCATCGTCTGGTGTCTGTTCCCCAGGGCCACGCGAACGTTCATGGCAGCCTATCGTGCGGAGCGCCGGATCAGGGGAGGAGACGCCCAGCCCCCCGGACTTCCTTCTCGCGGAGAGCAAGACGATGACTGAGACCATCCTGGCCAAGATCGCCTGGATACTCGCAGGCGTGCTTGCCTACGGACTGCTCCGGTGGCGCCTGATACACGTCACTCACGAGTTCCGGGTGCGCGCCGGCTGCGAGGCCGACCGTTGGGCCAAGGATTCCCGGTTGGATCCGAAGATGCGGAATTCTCTCGCATTTCTTGCCGATGCGGCTTATCGGCCCGCCACCCCCTGGATCGTCCTGAGCGGGCTGGCTGCTGGAATGTTCCTGCCGCTTGGGAAGTCCCATGACGTCGGATTGCCGGACGACGTTGAAATCGCGGCGGAGCTCGTCAAGCTGAAGCTGAAGCTCCTTCTCGCCTTGATCACCACCAGCCCCCTGGCCAGCCTGCTTGCCATGCTCGTCGTGGTGGCCGGCCTGCTGTTGCGCAGCTCCGTCAACACGATCAAGGAGAGGATATCGGAGGCCGGCGACAGGTTCTTTCCAGGAAGGCTCGCGGGGCATCCGTAGCCGGCGCCGCAGACGGATGTTCCTGCCTCAGCGGCAGGGAGCCGCTCTTTTGCGCCGCTGGCCGACCAAACGCCGTCGGATACGCCCCTTCGCGTCATAGGCCGGGGGGCTTGGCGAGGCCGAGCAGGAGGTCGTGATCGAGCCCGTGCCGGAGGACCTCGAAGGCGTCGCAGGCCTCCAGGGCCGCCATTGAAGGCGCCGCGATCTCGAACGGGAACAGGCGGGGGGCGCGAAGCAGGGCGGACGGCGGCTGGGGGCTGCCTCCGAGGGCGGACAGCATGGCCTTCAGCGCCCAGACCGCGAGCGGCCCGTTGCCGATGGCGCGCGGCGCGGCGGCGCGGTAGAGCCCCTTCTCGCCGGTCTCCCGCAGAACCCCCCAGTCGATGAACCCTCGCAGGACCCGCTGCCCGGCGCGAGCGACGGTCTCGCGTTCGCCCAGCCGCTCGCGCAGCCGGCGCTGCACCTGGGCCGCCGCCGCGGCGCCCTGCAAGCGGAGCAGGCGCCCGGTCGACTCGGCGACCGTGCCGAAGAAGGGATAGGCCGCCATGCACATGCACCAATGGATCAGCATCCGGCCGTTCGCATCCGCCTGCCGGAGAAGGTCCAGGCCCTCGCCTCGGAGCGCGCGCCGCTCCTCCGGAACCGCGACCCAGACCTTGGAGAGGATCGCCACCGCCTTGTCCCGGTTTCCGCTCACCCGGCCGCCGCCGAGCGAGAACCGCTCCCGCAACCGTTCGCGCAGGGCTGCAACGATCTCGGCCTCCGGGCTCCCCGCGAGGACCGCGTTGGCCGCGTAGTCGAGCCATTCGAGCCGGATGCGCTGGCTGAACCCGACCCCGCCTTCGTGCTTCGCCACCGCCCGCTTCATCCCGCCGCCCGCCCGATTTCCACCACGGGGACGACGACCTCTTCGAGCGATACCCCGCCATGCCCCACGATGCGTTCGCCTTCGCGCACGAAGGCGGTCCGGCCCGGGGCGAGCAGCGCCAGACAGTCTTCGGGAAGCCCGATGGGAGGCCATTCGATCGCGTCCGGGAAGCGCTCCTTCACGCGCGACCGCAATGCGACGTCGGGGTAGATGCGCGCGCGTTCCCCCCGGACCTCGGCGAGCGCGCCTTCGGCGGGCCGGCCGCGACCCTCCGCCTCGACGTTGCCGTGGTCCGAGGTCAGGAAGACGGCGAAGCCGTGGTCCAGCAGCGCATCCAGCAGCCCGGCCATGAACCCTTCCCCGGCCCATTGCCGAACCTGGTTGTGCATCCCTGCCGCTCCGAGCGCCATGCCGTGCATGATCTTGTCGACCTTGTCGACGACGAGGCCGAGCGCGCGGACCTTCGGCCGCGACAGAAGCTCCCGGACGTCTTCAGGGGAACCGTCTCCCAACCCCTTGGCGTAGCCCGCTTCCCGCGCGGCCAGGCCCTGATCGGCCCAGAATCCGCTCCACAGCGCGGCTTCCCGGTCGGTCCTCAGGAGGCTCGACGGAAAATGGAGCGGCGGCTTGCCGGCGAAGATCGCCTGCCGGGAGACGGACGTGATCGTCGGCGTCCAGGCGAACGCGGCGCCTTCGCGGAAGCGGAGCCCCGGCCGCTGCGCCGCGAGGACGTCCCGGAGCACGAGCCATTGATCGAGGGCGAGCCCGTCGACCACGACGAGCGCGGCCTTGCGCCGGGGGTCGTCCGCGAGCCGGCGGGCGAGGAAGCGCGGCAGGTGGTGCACCATGACCGGCGGGGCCGGCGGCTGGTTGTGGAGCCCCGCGTAGCGGCGCTCCATCCAGGCGAGGAACGCCCGGTCCACGTCCGCGCGAAGCTCGGAGACCGGAGCGATCGGATCCTCCCGAGCCGCGCGGGGTTCGGTAGTCGGCAAGTCCGAGCCCGAGTCCGAATCCGTCCGCGCCGCGGCGGCGGTCTCCGACAGGAGCACGCCGAGCTCGGCCCAGCGCCAGGCGAACGACAGCCACTCCCGGTAATGAGCATCCGCCTCGGGGATCGTCGCGCCGACCGCCTCTGCGAGGCGGCGGAGGCGGCGCAGCCGATCCGCTTGCGCGTCGATGCGGACCCCGACCGCCGCCCACTCGCCGCGAAGCGCGCGGCCGGACTCGTGGGCGACGGGGCGCAGCATCCCTTCGACGAACAGGTTGTCGACGTAGACGCGGACGTCGTCATGGCCGAAGGGCAGGTCCGCGGGGCCGCCGACCTTGAAGTCGGGCCCGCCCTCCACGTCCCGCAGCTCGCCGCCCCCGACGCGGTCCGCGAGGCGGTCGAGAAAGAGAGGCCAGCGCTCCTGGAGGAAGGCGAAGAAGGCTTCCCGGTCCGGAAGGATGGTCTCCAGCGGCCAGGAAGCGAAGGCGCCGCCCTGCCGGAGCAGATGCGCCAGGCGGTCATCCAGGAGGCGCGGCAGCCGCTGCCCCCGGTAGTGTCTCCGCAGCAGGAGGCGCAGCAGGTCGGAGGGGCGTCTGACGAGCTCGGGCGCGAAGTCGAAGACGTGCCGCAGCGCGAAGTCCCGGGTCGCGTCGTCGCCGAGCCGGTCCGGCGGCCGGCGGCGTTCCTGCGCCCGGTGGAGCGCGTCGAGGTCGCTCCGGTCGAGCGACGCGACGACCGGGTAGCTGAAGGCGGGAAAGAGGTCGTCCAGGCCGAAGGAGAGCCGCCGGCCGGCTTCCAGCAGATCGTAGGGAAGCGCCGCCGGGTCGCGGCTTCCGGTGCGCACGACGAGCTCGAGCCCGGCCCCTTCGCCCCGATCCCAGCGAGACCGGAACCTCGATTCATAGTCGAAGCGGAACGCGACGGGGTCCTCGAAGGTGACGACGTCGAAGCCCCGCTCGCGGATGGCTTCGAGGAGCGCCGCCTCGAGCAGCAGGCCATCGGGGTCGGCCGCCAAGGTCAGGCGCGCAACCCCCGGCGTGAGCGCCGTCAGTATCCGGTCGCGCCAGTCAGGCACGGGACAGCCCCCCGGCCGCTACGGGATGCGGGACAACGGGAAGCACGGCAGGCGCCGGCTCCGCGCGGCGATGTCGAGCACCATGCAGCCCGCGTTTCAAGACCGTGGCGCCGTGAACCGGTACCGAGATACGGGCGATGGCTCCTTCTTTCGTGTAGATGTGGTGGTTGCCGTTGATCCTCTTCAACTCCCACCCCCGAGCTTCGAGAAGCCGGCAAAGCCGCTTTCCGCTGACGGCCTTCACACCGTGATCTCGATAATCCGGTCGGATTCCGAGATCGGAACGTCTCGAACATCGACGGACAGGCATCCCTCGACCGCCTCATGGACGTTCTTCAGCAGCTCTTCGATGCTGTCTCCCTGGGTCGCACACCCGGGAATGGACGGCACTTCCGCCCAATAGCCGCCTTCCTCCGCCTGGTGGACCACAACGTGCAGCTTCATGGTTCGTCTCCTTGCTCCTCAGACGTTGACGCCGGGCGAAGGCTCGAAGTCCAGCGCCTCGAAGGCCGCGAACCGCTCCCGCTTCAGGCGCGCAACCCCCGGCGTGAGCGCCTTCAATATCCGGTCGCGCCAGTCAGGCACGGGACAGTTCCCAAGCTGCTACGGAATGCGCGACAACGGGAAGCGCGGCTGGTGCCGGTTCCACGTGTCGATGTTGAACACCATGCAGCCCGCGACGATCGATCGCTTCCACCGTCCGGATGGTGGTCCCTTCAGCGGGAGCTTGCGCCTCAGGTCGTCCGTTCGTGCGGAAAGCTCTACTTCGGTCAGCCTGTGCAAGGCGACGATGACCCAGTAGTAGATCGGTTTATTGATGCCACCAGATGCCCACTGGTAGAGGAAGGTATCGCGATATTTGTATTTCAGGGCTTTATCCAGACGTCCAGAAAGAAACTTCTGGACAAATTCTTCTCTTCTCGCTTCCTCGGCATTCGGATCATCCGGATCCTTGATCTCGATGAACAATACTCGATCGGTCTCCTCGACGATGAAGTCCACCGCTTTCATGCAAGACAATCCATGAGATTCCGGATCGTCGAATTTTCTGGCCTTCGCACCCTTGGGAAAGGTGATCTGGAGATTGCCTTCGCGCAGCGTGGTCATTGTTCACTTGCCCCCTAAGCTGCGTTCGACCTCGCGGTCGTACAGATCGGTGAACGCTTCGGCGATGGCGTTGGGATGGAT
This sequence comes from Gammaproteobacteria bacterium, assembly GCA_965243335.1. Lineage (GTDB taxonomy): Bacteria > Pseudomonadota > Gammaproteobacteria > HK1 > HK1 > JAJDXW01. The sequence continues at coordinate 4,339,495 of OZ251545.1, read as the reverse complement.
GTCGAGATAGGTCCCGACCGAATGGCAGGCGATCTCGCCGTCATCGCGGTAGAGCGAGTGGAAAACGAGATCGTCTTCCTTCCTTCTTTGGAGATCCAGCTCCTTGAGGATCGCATAATCGTGGGTGGCGATGAATACCTGGACTCCCATGCGCTGCAATCGGAGAAGGACTTCGACCGCCACACGGTATAGCTTGGGATTGAGATTGGCTTCCGGTTCGTCCCAGAAGAGCACCGACCCTTCGGACAACTCTCCATTTCGGATCAACAGCCAAAGCAGGCCGATCTTGCGTATTCCTTCGGCAACCAGTGGAAACTCCAGATCCATACCCCCGGAGCGAAGGAAGAATTCTTCGTTATCAATGCGGATCTTGCCGCCGAGCTCCCTTTGCAAAAGGGTGAGCAATCGCTTCTCGGTTGGAGAAGGATCGCGCAGTTCGGGCAGATAGGCACGATTCAGGATGTCCGGGTATATATCCTCGAAATGGATCTCTCGCTGTGCATGAAGGGAAAGAAACCCTGGCGCATTCGCGAGCATTTCCTTTACCGGGATGTAGACACTCCTGACAGGGGCGGATATCCAGTCCGGTGCGCCTTGGGCGTTGGTGGAAGCCGCTGCCTTGGTGCGAGTCGAGAAGGAAAGTTGAAGCTGTAGATCTCCGCGATGAATACGGACTTCGCAGCTCGATCCAGCGCGATCCCGTTTGATGAGCCGCCTGATAGCTCCCTTGGACGGCATGAAGACGCGGATGAGCTTTTCCGCGAATCCGGCACCCGTTTTGTTCACGTCGCAGGCGGCGTAGGCGACCTTCATGAGGTGGGTCTTGCCCGTGCCGTTGGCGCCGACGAGGACGTTGACGCCGGGCGAGGGCCTGAAGTCCAGCGCCTCGAACGCGGTGAACCGTTCCAGCTTCAGGCTCGTGATCGTCATGCGCCTTCCTCGGAGCGAGTCAGCGCCTGATCGTACCAGAGCAGGAGCTTCTGATCTTCCTGGAGGATGGCCTCCGGGATCCGTGGAGCGCGTCAGCGCCTGATCGTACCAGAGCAGGAGCTTCTGATCTTCCTGGAGGACGGCCTTCGGGATCCGTTCCGCGACCGAGAGGATCGTGGCGTAGTCCCGGTCCTGGTACGCCTTGAAGAAGCCGGCGCGCATCGCTTCGAGGCGGAAGCTCCTGAGCGTCCTCCGCGAAGGCTGCCGGTATCGCTCGAACTCGCGCAGGAGGATGCGCGTGCGGCGCTTCTCCACGTCGACCGCCTTGTTGGGGTCGGGCACGTACCAGCGGTCCTTCCCCTTGGCGCGCAGGGCCGGGTGGTCTCTGGGCAGCTTCCGCAGCTCCTTGAAGTTGGTGGAGAGGTAGGCGTGGACTTGGCTCGGGACTTCGCCCGCGCCGTTGTAGTGCAGGAAGTTCTGCTCCAGCATCTCGGACAGCTCGGGCAGCCTCTCGTGCTTCCACCAGCCCGCGATCTCCTGGAGGAACTGCGGGTGGACGTCCTGGAAGCTCTGTGGCTTGCGGCCCAGATGCCGCTTGAGCCATTGGATGGCGGAGACCTCGTCGACCACGAAGATCTCGAGCTGCGCCACGTCCTCGACCCCCGCCCGCTTCCCGTCGTACTCGGAGATCTCGTCGGGGAGGAACACCATGCCGTCGCGCTCGGGGAAGCGAAGGGTGAGGCCGGTGAGGAACTCGCCGATCGACAGGGGGACCGTCACGTTGCGCAGCACGTGGAAGGCCACCATCCGGTCGAAGAGCAGATGCGGCTGCCGCTCGTTGACGACCTCGACCCGCCCGCCCTTGCGCACGAACACCGGAAGCTGGCCGAGATGGGTGCGGACGAAGTCCCAGGCGCCTTCCTCGGTGCCCTTCCCGAGGGCGAAGCGCGCCTCCAGCCCGCCGTTCGGCTTGTAGGCGGAGATCACGAGGTCCTGTTTGACCGCGGTGCTGGTGACCTGCCGGTAGGAGCCCTGCCCCTTGTCCATCGTGCGCACGTCGGCGACGACGAAGCCGGCCGCGAGCACGGCTTCCTGGATCGCGGTCCAGACCGCGTTCCGGGAGTTGTGGAAGACGATCGTGATCCAGCGCCCCGGCTTGAGCACCCGCCGGTACTCCTCGAAGCAGCGCTGCATCAGCCGCTGGTATTCGGGCAGCCCCTTCCCCTTGAAGCGGTCGACGATGGCCTCGGGCGCGGCGTTGGTCAGCACACGGTGCCAGGATTCGACCAGGAAGTTGAGGTCGGCGTAGTAGATGTTCTCGCCGTAGGGCGGGTCGGTGAAGACGTAGTCGACCGAGTCGTCGGGCAGCCCGAGCAATGCGGTCGTGCCCGTGGTCGTGATGCATCCCGAATCCAGATTCAGTCCGTCATTCCCGCGAAAGTGGGAATCTAGGAACTTATGATCGAAGTGGATTTCCGTTTTCGCGGGAATGACCGGTTTTCCCAGAAGCTCCCGGAACGCCTTGATCAGCCGGGACAGCTTATTTCCGAGGTTGTACCAGGGGGAGACTTCGGAAATCTGCGAGGCGACGTAGTAGACGCCGGTGAGCTGGCGGTTCACTTGTGAGCCGCCAAGACGGCCATGTTGTATGGGCTGATACCGATTGAGAACCGACATACCCCAGATGGCCTGCTCGACGAAGTAGAGGAGCATGTGGCGGATACGAGGGTCGCGGTGGGCATCGACCCGGCGCCACATCGCCGCCAGGGCGTGCACGGCGCGCGGAAGGAAGAAATGGTGGGTGTGGGTGATCCCGAAATGAGCCATCCGGGCGCGCTGGTGCGTCATGTGCATGGGCGGGATCGGATCCAACGGCACTTCCGCCGGCACGGGCAATTGATCGATCCGACGGAGGATTTCCAGGTCCGAGGCGTCCGCCTTCTTTTGATGCTTCACGCCGTCAACAGAATAGATCTCCACTCTAGGTCTACGCTTCGGCACCCGAATCGTCGAGTCGATGGCTGGATCAAGGCGCGACTCGTAGAGGCGTTCCAGCCGTCCTTTGTTCAGTTCGCTGCCACAATGCGGGCATGGGAACATATCCCTTACGCGCCCCGTCTTCGTATCCAGCGCTTGGTCGGTAAAGACGATTTCGCCCGTGCATTCGGGGCAGGAAGACACCTCGCTCCAGACGGTGTAGTCGATCCGCCCCCTGGTCTTCCCGTCCGTGTGCAGGGTCTCGTACATCCAGCCGAGCTCTTCCTCGACCTCGTCGAGCAGGGCGCGGCCGGCGTCGGCGAAGGCGGCGACGTCGAACGGAAGGGTGTAGTTGGCGGCGATGAAGCCCGCGGCCGGCGCGAGATCGTTCAGGACCGCGCGCCGGGCGCCCCAGCGCGGCTTCCCGAACCCTTCCTTGGACCACTGTGCTTCGAGTTCTTTCCGTCCGGTCTCCGGCGCGGTCCCGCACCATTGCGCGGCCACGCCGGTCATGCCGGAGCCGGCGAAGCCGTCCAGCACCAGATCGCCGGGCTCCGTGTAGTGGAGGATCGAGGGCACGATCGCCAGGTGCGGCACCTTGGTGTGGTAGCCGTGCGCCCGGTAGACGAGGTGGGTCTTACCTTCGCTCACGTCGACCGCGAAGGGCTTGCGGCGATAGGGTTCGGCGGGGTCGTGCGGCCTGCCGTGCGCCGCCGCGAACGCGCCCAGGAACGGGTTCGGGCAGGCGGTGTGCCAGGGCGGGTCCGACAGGGCCAGGACGTCGTCGATCCCGCCGTGGGGAAACCCGACCTCGTCCTTCCAGCGTTGCAGCAGGTCCTTGGACCGATCGGCCCACGCCATGCGTTCGGCGAGGCCGCGAAGGCGCGCCTCGTCCCCCATCGGCCAGTGCGCGACGGCCGCCATGCGGGCCACCGCGTCGTCGATGCCGGAGAAGGGCACGCCGCCGAGCGTGGCGTGCAGTTCTTCCAGCCCCTTCCTCAGCTCGCCGAGAAAGTGGGCGCGGCAGGCCGCGTCGTTCTCGAACGTCAGCCCCAGGCATTCCACCGGGCGGCCGCGAGCGGCCTCCGCAGCCTCCTCCCGGGACTTCTCGAACAACCCGTTCTGCCCCGAAGGGCGCCGGGAGCGCCGCCCGGCCCCGCGATCCGCCTTGCCGCGCGCCATCCGGTCAGCCTCCGTTCACGCGATGCGCCTTGAGCGCGGTCCCGGCCTCGGTCAGCACGTAAGCCTGATCCGGGTGCTTGGGTTGGTCCGGGTGGGTCATGCGGAGCACGCCGCCCCGCAACAGCGGGTTCAGATGCGTGCGGCGGAAGTAGCCCCGGTGGCGCACCCCCAATTCGCCCACGATGTCCGCCAGGGATCGGGGAACGTCACACAGCGCCATGATCTTCCGTTGGGTTGCCGAGAGTTCAGTCAAGGGCGCATCCTGGGCACTGGACAGGTTGGGCACATCCGGCCCAACTTGGTCACTGCCCAAGCCCGGCGTTGGCGCACCGGCTTGGTCAGTGTCCAAGTCCGGCGTTGGCGGGCCGACTTGACTAGTAGGCAAGTCCGGTATCGGGCGGTCAACTTGTTCACTGGACAAGTCCGCCGGCGGCCGATGGACTTGTGCAGTGACCAAGCTCTCCTGCGGGTGGCCGACTTGATCAGTGCGCAAGTCCGGCGCTGGCGGGCAGACTTCCCCAGTAGGCAAGTCCGGCGTTGGCTGACCGACTTGCCTGGTAGGCAAGTCCGGGGTCGGGCGGCCGGCTTGGTCAGTGCCCAAGCCCGGCGTTGGCTGATGGACTTGGTCAGTGCCCAAGTCCAGCGGCCCGACGCTGTCTCGGCCAATCCGGCCGAGTCGCCCCACGAGAGGTCCGGCGACGGCGAACACCGGCGCTCCGGCGCCTTCCAGCCGCGATATGAGCGCCTGGGCGACCAGACGCTCCAGAACCGCCTGTACGCCGGTGCCGGAAAGACCCGTGACGGCGCGCACGTCGCGCGGATGCAACCTGCCTTCGCGGCAGGCAAAGGCGAAAGTTCTGGCTTCGGCCTCGTCGAGGCGAACGCCGAGGCTGGCCTGGAACAGACGCTGCTCTTCGGACAGGAGCTCCTCCTTGAGGAGGGTCAATTGGAATGCCTTCCGCGTCCTGTCGTTCTCGACGACCGGCGGAACGCGCCCGAGCCCCCGCCAGCGGTCGAAGATGGCCCGGATGCCGGTTCCGGCCTGTTCGCTCAAACCTATGCGGCGGAAAGCGCTGACGATCCTGGGGTTGCGGACCTCCTTCTCTCCGGGGTCCAGGAGTGCCTCGGCCGATGCGAAGGCGTCGCCCGGGTTCCACAACAACGTGCGGTCGTCGAAGAACCGGATCGACGGCTTGCGGGTGTGATCGGCGTAGTCCTGGTGGATCAGCAGATTGATCGCGGCCTCCCGGAAGGCGACGTAATCCGGCGGCCGGTCGACCCGTTGCAGTGTCTCCGGATCGACGGAAAAAGGTTTCTCGGCGCGCTGCAGGTAGCGCTCCACGAGCGCTCTCCAGGTCTTCACGAGGTTGGTCTCGATCACCAGCCGGTCGGCCCAGCGTTCCTCCTGCACTTCTTCCGACCAGTCGCCGCGGCGCCACTGGCAGTCCACGACCGGGCGAGGCAGCACTTGGCGGAACGCAGGGTCCGCGCCGAACAGGAGGACCGCGGCGCGCGTCGGCAGCAACCGGCCGCCGGCTTCGACGATCAGGCCCCAGTGGTGGAGGAACTCCAGGGGCGGCAGTGACTCGTCGTGGTCCGGGTTTCGGTCGTAAAAGCGCGTCCGATACCAGCGCACGGACTCGTCGTCGAAGCAACGCCCGGGATCGAAGTCGACGGTCGCCGCGTCGTAGCGCTCGTCCGTCGCGTCACGGAGAAACCGCTCGATCTCCGCTGGCGTGCAGCGCTCGTCGCCGGCACCGCGGCGGATGAACGACTTGCGGATATCGCCGCCGAGATAGACCGGCTTGTCCTGCCGGCGCGCCTCGGGGATATGGAAGACGAGCAGGGCCTTGCCGTCTTCCTCGATCAGATGTTCCTTCACCGCGACGACGCGGCCCAGCTTCTGGTCGGAACGCAGCCTGCTGAGGAAGTCGTTCTGGACCTTGTCGACCTCCAGGACGCCGACGATCTCGAAGCTGCCCCCTCTGTCCCGGACGCCGAAGACCAGCCAGCCGCCTTCCGTGTTCGCGAAGGCGGAGACCGTCTCATAGGCGGACTTGGGAACGTCGCGGCGCGCCTCCTTGAACTCGATGTCGGTCCACTCGTAGCCCTTGAGGCGTTCGATGAGCTCCGCTCGCTCCATGGGCGCCTACTCTAGCACCACCAGCCGGACCTTGTCCGGCTCCTCGCCCCTGGTGAGATCGTCCAGGTAGCGATCGAAGCGCTGCTTCATCTCGGCGGGGCTCGCAGGTGAGCCGCCGGCGAGGAGGGCGGCCTTCACGTCCCCGGTCCTGACCACGACCTTGACGAGGCCGGACAGGACCTCGCGGAGGGCCTCGAGGAAGCCCCGGTCCAGGGGGTCGGGCAGCTCGCCCTGCTGCATGAAGGCGTCGATCCGCCGCCTGTGTTCCGGCTTGAGCAGCGCGACGTTCCCGCGCGTCGCGGGATCGTCGAGGTTGGCGAGCAGGGTTCGCGTCCAGTCGGCGAGAAGCGTGTCGAGCTCCTCGTCGAGCCGCGCGAGGGTCGCGGCGGCGGCAGCGCCGCCGATGGCGTCGGCGCCGCTGGCGGCGGCGGGCGCCGTTTCCACCGCGGGCCTGAACCCGCAGTGCGGGCAGACCGGGGAGGCGGCGAGCTCCTCCCGGGTGAGCGCGAAGCAACTCTTGAGCCCGGTGAGGCGATCCAGATAGTCGGTCAGATGCTGGACGGGCATGAGGTCGATGGCGGACAGCAATTCCAGCCGGGCGAGCCGGTCGTCGCGCAGCAGCGCGGACTTCCGCCGGTCCTCGTTCACGCCGAGCCGGGCCTTGGCGTGGAGGGCGAGGTAGATGCCGGCGAAGGCGTTCTTGAGATCGTCCAGCTTGCGCAACGCCTCTCCGCGGAGAGGCGCGGCCTCCTGGCGGAAGGATACGCTCTTGTTGCGTTGGGCCGGACGGGCGATCTCTGCAAACAGCTCCTCCCGCGCCTGCCTCATCCGCCCCACCCACTCGTGGGAGGGCGGGAGCACCGTCTCCGCCGCGGTGAGGAAAGCGGCGGCGGGGCCCAGCTCCGAAGCGAACGCCTGGAGGGCCTCGATCCCGGCGAGAGCGTCGAGCCCGGCCCGATGGCCGTCCACCTCCTTCGCCTCGTGGCGGAAGTTCTTGAGGCGGCCGGGCGAGGTAAAGACCTGGAGGGATTCGAGGAAGGATTTGGTCCGCTCCACCACCGGGCGCCGCGCCGCGGCGCCGTCTTCGTCGATCAGGCGCCGGCCCCAGAACGGGACGCCCCCCTGGAGGGCCTGCTCGGCGACTGCCAGCCTCCCGACGAGGCGGGAGACCGCCTTCTGGAGCTCCTGGATCGGCTCGTCCTTGCCCTCGGTGACCAGGGTAGCCATGCCCGGGGTCAGCCCGAGCAGCGCGAACAGCGCCTTGAGGGCCGGGAGGCTCCATTCCCTGGGCCGCTCGACGTGCCTGAAGTGGACGAGCTCGTCGAGCGGCGCGGCGGCGAGCGCGGAGAGGCCGCCGGCATCGAACCTGGCTCCGGGAACCGCGAGCACGAGGTCGCCGGAATGGACCAGCGCCGCGAGCAGGACCACGGCCCACTCGGGCTCCAGGCGCAGGGTCTCCGGGGCCAGGTACTCGACCCCCAGCCGTTCCTGGATCAGCTCGGCCCGGTTGAGGACCTGCCCATGCCCCTTCGCCTGCACCCGTTCGAGGACGTGGGCGGCGTACTTCGACCGGGAGGGGTCGAGCCGGTCGCCGTCGAGGAGACCGAGCGCTTCGAGCACCGCGGCGGACTGCCTCGTCTTCGTCGCGCCCGCGATCCGGCGCAGCGCGTCCTGGGCCGCCTGGGCGCGGTTGCCGGAGGTGATCAGCACCGCGAAGCGCGGATGGTCCGGCGCCTGGTCGGTGAAATGCGTCTCCAGGCAGATGCCCGCCACCGCGTTGACCAGATCGCGCAGGTTGATGCGTTCGTCCGGGGAGATCCCCGAGAGCTCGCGAAGGGAATGGCCCCTGGCCCATTCCGGCAGCGCCTTCCGCCGACCCTGGTAGCCGACCTCGAAGGCCGAGGCCATGTGCTTGCGGAGCCAGTCGACCAGATCGCGGAGGAAGGCCGAAGCCTTCGACTGGTAGGCGGCCTTCGCGTGGCCGGAGGCCGTCGAAGCCAGATCGAGGGCCGCCGCGTAGCCGCGCAAGGCGTCCCGGAAGCCGTCGTCCGCGCCGGTCAGGTGGAAGAAGACCTCGTCCGCCTTCTTCTCGTCCCGGAAATGCGGAGGATCGTGGGGCGGGATGAAGTAGAGGTAGAAGTCGCGCGGCGGCACGGCCGTGGACCGCTCGTTCGGCGCCCCGAAGAACAGGTATCCCCGGCGCACGGCCCGGCGCGTGCGCCATTCGATCTCGTGCTCCCAGATCCGGTAGCCGGTGACCCAAGTCTCGTCGGCGCACTCCATCACCCGCCGCAGGGCGTCGTAGTAGTAGCGGTCCAGCCGCGCCGCGTCCAGGCTCTCGGCGCGCTGCTCGATCAGGGCGTCGAAGTCGTCGGTCTTCCGGAGGTCGAGGTAGTGCTGCCGGTTGTCCGGGTTGGACGAGATGAACTGGCCGCTCACCGTGCGGCGGATCTCCCGGAGGACCGTCTCCACCTGCGTCAGCAGGTCGTCGGCGGGGTCTCCCCCGAGGTCTTCGATCCCCGGCTGGTACAGGCAGAGGGTGTCCCGCAGCTCCTCGGCGGTGGCCCCCAGGGGGGCGTGGACGTCGCCGGTGGTCAGCCGGTGCACCGACAACGCATGGACGATGCGCAGCGCCATCGGCTTGTAGGCCGGCCGCGTATACGCCTGCTCGATGCGCGATTCGAGCACCTGGCTGCACTCGATCACCGCCTTCACGTCGGGGACGGCGCGGAAGGAGGCGTCCTCCCGCAGCACGGACCAGTAGCCGTCATAGGCGATGAGGCCGGGGCGGTCCGCCGGGAGCGCCTGCCCCAGCCGCCGCTTCATCGCGCGCGACAGGGTGCGGAGGATCTCGCGCTTCTCCACCGCGGTCACCCGCTCGAAGGTGTCGACGTAGTCGGGGTGGACCGGGAACAGGTCCACGTACTCGTCCATGCGCTCGTTCATGCGCCCGTAGAAGCGGGCGAACGGCGTCAGGTATTCCCGTACCTTCGCCTGCTGCTCGCCGGTCTTGCGCAGCAGGCGCTGCGCCACGACGAACTTCACGTCCCGCCGCGCGATGCGGACCTGCTCGAAGCGGTCCTTCACCCGGCGGACGCTGTCGGCGACGAAGGCGAAGCGGGGGCTGTCGAAGATGGCCTCCTGCACACCGGCGACGAAGCGGAAGCGGAGGTCCTTGCAGACCTCGCCGATCTCGCGCAGGAAGTTGAGGTCGAGGATCAGCTCCTGGTCCTTGCGCGAGCGCAGGAAGTCCAGCAGCTCGTCCACCACCAGCAGCAGTCCGTGATCGGGGTGGACCGCATGGAACGCGGCCATCATCTCCTCGAAGGCGCGCTTGCTGCCGGGGGCTTCGGCGGCGCTCGGGAAGGCGAACGCGACGCCGAGCGCCGCCAGACGCTCCTCCAGCTCGCCGGCCACGATGTCGCGGAGGGACATGGTGGTCGCCCCGATCTCGGTGCGGACGACCTTGAACCGGCCGGCGATGCCCCGCGCCGCCTCCGCGGCCCTCGGATGCGAGAGCTCGGAAGCCAGCCCGGCGTGCTCGGCGATCGCGGAGATCACCGACATGAGATGCGACTTGCCGGTGCCGTAGTTGCCGACCACCAGCAGCCCCTTGTTGTCGGCGGGCGCGTCGTATCGGAGCTGGGGGAAGATGAGGTCCGACAGGGTCTCGGCCATCGCGTCGGAGACCACGTAGCCGCCGACGAGGCGGCGGGCGGCCGCCGCCTCGTCGGCGTCGCGAAGCTGCACCACGCTCTCGATGGGGTCGAACCGGATCAGTTCTTCGTACTTCACCGCATCGACCTCCGCTCCGGCCCCGGCTCCGGCCCGGCGCCGATCACGCGACCGCCTCCGCCCGCACCGCCCGCACGCCGTCCAGCGGATAGCGGCGGTACTCCGGATGGCCGGCTGCGGCATGGCGGACGTGGTTGCCCTCGACGGACCCGTTCCAGGCCGCGGCCACGGTCCGGCTCCGCGAGAGGTCCTGCAGCAGGCGGAGCGGGTGCTGCCGCAGCGCGGCATCGAACAGGATCTCGATGTTGTCCAGCAGGACGACGCCGCTCCCGCACGAGACCGTTTCACGCTGCGGAACTGGTTCGTGCAGGTGACTGGGTTCGGTCGAGTCAGGGCGATGGATATCCTGGGAACGCTCGTGTCCCGCCCGCATCGACTCGTGGTGGTCTTGCCGTCCCACCTGCGGGCGGGACACTAGCGTTCCCGAACACCTGGATTCCCGCTTGCGCGGGAATGACGAAGGGGGGCGGGACACATGCGTTCCCAGGAAGAGCGGCGCGCCTCGATATCCGGCCACGAGTCGGTCAGCGTGAAACGGCCCTGCACTCCCGCCCTCGGCGGCGACCCCTTCCAGAAGGCGTTGGACCTGGAGCGGGCGTTGCCGTTCGGTGAGGTCGAGCATCGAGCGCGAGAGCTCCAGGTTGACGTTGACGAGCGGGGCGCCGATGCGCTCGGCGACCTCCCGCAGGGCGGCGGTCTTGCCCGTGCCCGCCGCGCCGACGACGAGAACGAGCCGGTGGTAGAGGCTCCCGGCTTCTCCGATCTCCTGGATCACACGCTCGGAGAGGGGCCGAGCCATGCGCTGCTTCCTCCGTCTTCGGGAGGCGGTCAGCTCATGACCTCGCCTCCGTCGATGTTGAGGGTCTGCCCGTTCATGTGGTCGGAGGCCGCGGAGGCGAGGAAGCTGGCGACGGCGGCGATGTCGCGCGCGGTCGCGGCGCGCCCGGTGGGGACCCGGCGCACCCGCCGGCGCCTCGGCTCCCCGACCTCCATCCCCCGGAGCTTCGCGGTCTGCTCGTCGATGAGGGTCCACATGTCGGTGTCCACCATGCCGGGAGCGAGCGCGTTCACGGTGACGCCGGTGGCGGCGAGGGAGGCGGCCATCGACCGGGTGAGGGACATGACGGCCGCCTTGCTCGCGGCGTAGGCCGCGCTGTCGGGGATCCCGAGGCGGGCGGCGATGGACGCGGTATTGACGATCTTGCCGCGCCCCCGCTCCACCATGCGGCGGGCGACCGCCTGCCCGCAGAGGAAGACCCCCTTCACGTTGACGGCCATGATGCGGTCGAAGTCCTCGTCCTCGATGTCGAGGAAGGGGTGCACCTGGATGATCCCGGCGTTGTTGAACAGGACGTCGATGGCGCCGAGCTCGCGCACGGCGGCGTCCACCATCCGCTCGACGGCGGCCCGGCTCGTCACGTCGACGGTGAGGCCGAGCGCGCGCCGGCCGCGGGCCTCCACCGCCCGCACCGCTTCGCCAAGCTCCGGCTCGCGCACGTCGGCGAGCGCCACGTCCGCCCCGTCCTCGGCCATGCGCTCCGCGATGGCCCGGCCGATCCCGCGCGCGGCCCCCGTGACGAGCGCGGCCTGTCCGTCGAGATTCATTGCGTTTTCCCCCTGGATTCGTTGTTCACGACGGGCGTGCGGGCCGGCCGCTGTCGCGCGGTCCCGGCCGACCGCGCCTTCGCCCGCCGCCCCGTTCCACGGCGCCGCTCCGGCTCGACCGCATCCGGCCACCCGCGCGGACCGATTCCACAGCCTGGTTCTGCGCCTTCGGGGGGCCTTCGGGCGGCCCGGCTGTGCCGCGGCGGCCGGGCGGCTACACTTTGCCACAGGTCCGCGGGCGAGCGAGACGGCGGCGATGGCCGGAGACGATGACCGAAGCGCCGAACGCGCCGAGATGGTCGAGCGGATCATGCTGCACGGTCAGGTCGCGGCCCGCGAGCGCGGGGGCATCACCCTGTCGCCGCGGGTGCTGGCGGCGATGGCGACGACGCTCCGCCACGAGTTCGTGCCGGCGGACGTGGCGGAGCTTGCCTACGCCGACTCGCCGCTCCCGATCGGCCACGGCAAGACCATCTCGCAGCCGTTCATCGTCGCCCTCATGGTCGAGCTGCTCGACCTCCAGCCCGAGGACCGGGTACTGGAGGTGGGGACCGGGCTCGGCTACCACGCGGCCGTGATCGCCTCGCTCGCGGACGCGGTGTACACGGTGGAGCTGATCCCGGAGCTTGCGGAGGCGGCGGCCCGCAACCTCGCCCGAGCCGGGGCCGCGAACGTGAAGGTGCGCGCGGGAGACGGCGGGCGGGGCTGGAAGGAGCACGCGCCGTTCGACAAGATCAGCGCGGCGGCGGCGCCGGAGCACGTCCCGCCGGCCCTCCTCGACCAGCTCCGGCCGGGCGGGCGCCTCGCGCTGCCGGTCGGGCCGCTCGACGAGCAGACCCTGGTGCTCGTGACGAAGGACGAAGGGGGGGAGACCCGGACGACGCGGATCCTCCCGGTGCGCTTCTCCACCCTGACCCTCACCCACTGACCGGCGGCAGGGGCGTCGCGCCCGCAACCGGACCCGTATCCGTACCGCGCCCACGCCGGCAACCTGCACACCACACCACAACGGAGAACGAACGCATGAGCGAACGGATGCTCGAAGGCAAGGTCGTCCTGGTCACCGGCGCGGGGCGCGGGATCGGGCGCGAGGTCTCCCTCCTCGCCGCGCGGCACGGCGCGAAGGTGGTCGTGAACGACCTCGGAGGGACCGAGAAGGGCGAGGGAGGCGACCGGGCGCCCGCCCTCGAAGTGGCGGCGGAGGTCCGGGACGCGGGCGGCGAAGCGGTCGCCAACTTCGATTCGGTCTCGGACTTCGCCTCCGCCGAACGCATCGTCGCCCAGGCGCTCGACGACTTCGGGTGCCTCGACGGGGTCGTCAACAACGCGGGGATCCTGCGCGACGCCATCTTCCACAAGATGACGGAGGACGACTGGGACGCGGTCATCGACGTCCACCTCAAGGGCTCCTTCAACGTGGCGCGGGCGGCGGCGGCCCATTTCCGGGAGCGCGGGGCCGGCGCGTTCGTGCACATGACCTCCACCTCGGGCCTCGTCGGGAACTTCGGGCAGGCGAACTACGCCGCCGCCAAGCTCGGGATCGTGGGGCTCTCGAAGTCGATCGCGCTCGACATGGCCCGCTTCCACGTCCGCTCGAACTGCATCTCCCCCTTCGCCTGGAGCCGGCTCATCGGGACGATCCCCATCGCCGACGAGACGCAGGCGGCGCGGGTCGAGAAGATCAAGCGGATGACCCCGGCCAGGATCGCCCCGGTGGCGGTGTTCCTCCTCTCCGACGCGGCGGCGGGGGTCAGCGGGCAGATCTTCGCGGTGCGCAACAACGAGATCTTCCTCATGAGCCAGTCGCGCCCGCTCCGCTCAGTGCAGCGCTCGGAGGGCTGGACCGCCGAGACGGTGGCCGAGCACGCCCACCCGGCCCTCGCCGCCCACTACTTCCCCCTCGACCGAAGCCAGGACGTCTTCCACTGGGACCCGGTCTGAGCGCTGGGGGCGGTGGGCGGCGGCCAAGGGTATTTCACGCTCGCCGATCGCTGGCGCCACTGCTTGCTGCGAAAGCGGGCCGTCCGAAGCCCCGGCGCCTGCCCGGTTGTCCCGGAGGCTCTTGCCTCGCCGGCCGGGGCTCGATGACGCCCATGCGGGCAGGACACAAGCGTTCCCAAGAGTACCGTTCCCAAGGCTTATGCCGCTCCCAGGACCCGGCGCGATACCTGACCACGAGTCGGTGGACGTGAAATGGTCCCGCGTCGGGCCGGCCTCCGGGGGCGGGGAGGGGGCCGGGTCAGGGGGCGGCGGCGAGGAGCCGGCGAAGCGCCGCCGCGGTGGCGGCGGCGCCCTCGGTGTCGAGTCCGGCGAGACCGGCGGGCGGGGGCTTCGCGAGCGCGCGCCGGACGGCGGCGGCGAGCGAGCCCGCCCCGAGGCCGTCCTCGTCCACCACCTCGATGAGGCCCCGCGCGGCGAGAAGGTCCGCCCGCAGGGTCTGCTCGGTCTCGAGCCCGCCCGCGTAGGGCGTGACCACCGCGCGGACCCCCGCATCCAGCACCTCCATCAGGGTGTTGTAACCCCCTTGGGAGATGGAGAGGCGGGCGCCGGGAAGGAGCGACGCGAAGTCCGGGCGGAACCGCTCGACCGTCACCCCCGCCGGCGCGCGCGCCGCGAGCGACCGGAAGGCGGGCTCCGGGAGGTTCGCCCCGGCGAGGAGGCGCCAGCGGGCGTCCGCGAGCGGGGTGCGGGGGCGGGCCGCGAGCGCCGCCTCGAGGAGCCTCCCGCCGACCGCGCCGCCGCCCGCGGAGACGATCACCTCCCCTCCGGTCCCTCCGTCCTCCCCGGTTCCTTCCTCCTCGCCAGTATCCTCTGCCCCGGCCCCTTCCGCTCGGATCCCCTCCGCCCCGCCCCGCGCTTCGCCCGGACCCCGCGCCGCCGGGCGGTTCCCCCGCCGCGCCACCACGTAGCCGGTGTACGCGATCCGGTCCGCGATCGCGCGGGTGTGCGGGAACGTCGTGTCGAGGGAGACGAAGCGCGGGTCGCCGTGCACGAGCACGAGGTCGTAGTACCGGCGGACCCGCTCCAGCATCTCCCGGGTGCGTTCGGGCTTCGGCGACTCCACCAGGACGTCCCGCACCGAGCACGCGATGCGCGGCCGGCCCGAACGCGCGCGGTCCTCCGCAGCGCGTTCGAGCAGCGGCAGCAGCTCGAAGCGGAGCTGGCGGCGGCCGAACGGGAACAGCTCGGTCAGGACGACGTCCGGGCCGACCTCCCCGTAGAGGGCGAGCAGGCGCGCGCGCCGGCCCGCCTTCCAGGCGTCGTCGGCCGGCTGCCCGCGCGCGTCGAGGAGCTGCTTGAAGCGGCGGTCGGCCACGTGCGCGGGCGGGAGCTGGACCAGGCGCGCGCGGCCGAAGTCGACCCCCGCCACCGGCTCGCCGCCCGACGCGACCGTGACCTCGGCCCCCTCGGCGGCGAGGCGGCGGGCGAGGGTCGCGGCGCGGGTGAGATGGCCGATCCCGAGCAGGTGCTGTACGTGGAAGAGGACGATCAAGCGGCGAGCCAGGCCCGGATCAGGTGGTGGGCGATCGCGAGGGGCTGCGGCACGGACAGGACCTCCCTCCGCCCCGCGAGGGCGCCGGCCAGCTCGGCGCGGGAGAACCAGCGGGCGTCCTCCAGCTCCTTCGGATCGACCGTGATCTCGCCGCTCAGGCCCTCCGCGATGCAGCCGAGCATGAGCGAGGCGGGGAACGGCCAGGGCTGGGAGAAGACGTACCGGACCGCCCCCACCTCGATGCCCGCCTCCTCCGCGACCTCCCGGCGAACCGCCTCCTCGACCGACTCCCCGGGCTCCATGAACCCCGCGAGGGCGGAGTAGAGGTTGCCCGGGAAGCGGCCCGAGCGCCCGAGCAGCGCCCGCCCGCCGCGCGCGACCACCACGATGACGACCGGGTCGGTGCGCGGGAAGTGCTCCGCCCCGCAGGCGGCGCAGGCCCGCGACGCGCCGCCGTTCCGGGGCCGGGTCGCGGCCCCGCAGGCGGCGCAGAAGGGGTGCCGTTCGTGCCAGCCGACGAGGCCCCGGGCCTGGGCCGCGATCGCCGCCTCCCCCGCGGGAAGGTTGGGCGCGGCGGTGCGAAGCCCCTGGAACTCGACCCCGGGGCCGGGGCCGGGGTCGAGGCCGGGGCCAGGGCCAGGGCCAGGGCCGAAGGAGGCTGCGGCCGGCTCCGGCGTATCCGAGACGTCTACCGCGAAGCGGGCGTCGCCGCCGTCGAGGCCGAGCAGCACGGGCTCCCCGGCCCCTTCGAGCCAGTCGCCGCCCCGCGCCCAGGCAAGGCGGTTCGCCCCGACCCCGACCCCGGCGTCCGAGCCGGCGCTCGGGGCCGGCGCGCCACGGCCTGCGGGCATGGCCCGTTCGCGAACCTCCGCCGCCGTCACCGCCACCTTGAGCCGCTGCACGGGGAGGAAGCGGGTACCTTCCCCGGCCAGGGCGGCCGCGAGCCAGCCCGGATCGCGCCGCTCGTTCCCGGCCCGGTGAAGCGGGTTGCCCGCGAGGGGCATCACGGGGTTCACCGCCCGGCCGCCCCGAGCGGATCGGCGCCCCGATCGCAAGCCATGCCGGTCGGGGGAGACGAGGAGGGAAGGCGCCGGGGGTTCGTCGGCGAAGAAGCCGGTCTCACGAGCCGGGGCCGGCGTCGGGACCGGGCTCGGGGCCGGCGACGTCGCGCATCGTCAGGGGCGCGCCGGTCGTGCCGCGGTCGACCCCCGCCGCGCGCAACATGCGGTTGTCCTCGCCGCTCCCGAAGATGTCCGGCCCCTTCGCGAGCGCGCCGCCGTCCACCACGATGACCTGCCCGGTGATGAAGACCGCGTCCGGGGACGCGAGGAACGCGGCGGTGGCGGCGATGTCGGCGGGGCGGCCCGGGTCCGGCCAGGGCTGGCGGCCGAGCGCGAACTCCTCCCCGCGCTCCGCCCGCCCGCGATGGAAGAGGTCGGTCATGATCATGCCGGGGGCGATGGCGTTGACCCGCACCCGGTGCGGGGCCATCTCGAGGGCGACGGAGCGGGTGAGGTTGGCGACCGCCGCCTTGGCTGCGGAGTAGCAGTGCGGGCCCGCCCCGCCCCCGAGCCCCGCCACCGACGCGGTCGAGAGCAGCACCCCGCCCTCCCCCTGGCGCTTGAGCACCCGCGCGCCGTGCTTCAACCCGAGGAACACGCCGCGGACGAGCACCTCCATCGAGAAGTCCCATTCCTCGACCTCGGTGTCCGTCACCGGGCCGAACGCGCCCCCGATCCCGGCGTTGTTGAACACGCAGTCGAGGTGCCCGAACTCGTCGCGGGCGCACTCGATCGCCGCCCTCACGTCAGCCTCCTCCGTCACGTCGGCCCGGACGAAGCGCGCTTCGCCGCCTCGCCCCTCCTCCGCCGCGAGGGCGAGGGTGCGGGCCCCCGTCTCCGGGTTGAGGTCCGCGACCACCACCCGCGCCCCCTCGCGGAGGAAACGGAGCACCGTCTCGCGCCCGATCCCGTTGCCGCCGCCGGTGACGACCGCGGCCTGCCCTTCGAGCCTTCCCATCATTCCGTCCCCCGCCATGCGCTCGCCGCCGCCACCGCCCGCCCTCGCCGGGCCGGCCTGCCCCTCGCGCCCCCGGTCATCAGGGCGCTTTCTTCACGTTGACCGACCCGTAGCCGGGTACCGAGGCGCGCCGCTCTTCCCTGCCTCAGTAATCCACCGGGGTCCCGTACCAGCCCTCGTCGTGCTTGCGCCAGTAGAGGTCCCGCACCCGCGTCGTGATCGGCCCCGGCGCGCCGTTGGAGAGGATGCGGTCGTCGATCCGGGTGACCGGGATCACCCCGCCGGCGGTCGAGGAGAGGAACGCCTCGTCCGCCTCGCGGAGGCTCTCCGCGGACACCGTCCCGTACGTGAACCCGACCCCCAGCTCGCCGCACAGCTCCTCCACGGTGCGCCGGGTGACGCCTTCGAGGACGGTGCCCGCCGGGGTCGTCACCCGCCCGTCCTGCACCCGGAAGACGTTGAAGCCGGGCCCCTCCGACACGTTGCCGTCGAGGTCGGCGAGGGCGACGGTGTCGCCGCCCCGCTCCTGCGCCTCGTAGAGGCCGCGGTTGAGGTCCCCCCAATGGAAGTTCTTGGCGGTCGGATCGACGCTCGCGGGTGGGATGCGGGGGATCGTGGAGAGGATGAGGCGGATCCCCCGCTCCTGCTGCTCCGGGGGAAAGATCCAGATGAAGGGGACCGCGAAGGCGAAGAACGTGTTGCGGCAGGTGCGCGGGTCCCGCGACCCGGGCGCCGGCTGGCCGCGCGTGCAGGCGAGCTTGACGTAGGCGTCGCGAAGCCCGCTCCGGCGGACGCACTCCATCAGCACCTCGCGGAGGGCGTCCCGGTCGAGCCCCGGCTCGAGGCGCATCAGGCGGCACGAGCGCTCGAAGCGGTCCAGGTGGTCCTCGAGTCGGAAGAAGCGGCCCTTCCAGACGTGCACCACGTCATACGTGGTGTCGCTGCGGGCGAACCCCCAGTCGAGCACCGAGATCCGGGCTTCCCCGACCGGTACGTACCGTCCGTCGCAGAAGGCGACCCCGGCCTCCTCGGCGGCAGCCGAGGCCGCCGGCCCCGAGCCGTTGGATGCGCCCTGCCCCGCTGTCCCCGTCTCCGCGCCGCGGTGTCGGTCGTCCGCGCTCATCTGCTCCTCCTCCTTCTTGGTTCGGGTCCCGGGTCCGCCGCCCACCGGCTCCGTGAGCCCCGCGCGGCTTCACCCGCACACCCCGGCCCCCCGTGCCGGGCGGCATCATACCGCGCCAGCGCTTGCCGGTCGCCGCTCTATACTCCGTGGGCGGGCGGCTTGGGCGGGGTTCGGGCGCCCCGGCGGCGGTTCCCTCCCTTCCGCCCGGCAGCCCGCCCCGGCACGGCCCGACACGGCCCGACACGGCCGACCCGATCCGGCCTCCCCCCGGCCTGCCCCGGCCCGGAACACGATGAAGACGAGGGACCACCCCATGACGGACGGAAAGGCGAAGCCGGCGGCGCGCATCGGGCTCATCGGGGCCGGGTTCATGGGGAGGTGTCACGCGAACGCGTTCCGTTCCGTGGGCGGGCTGTTCGACCTGCCCGTCGAGCCGGCGCTCCGATGTCTCGCGGACGTCGACGAGGCGACGGCCCGCCGCTCCGCGGACGCGCTCGGGTTCGAGCGGTCGACGGGGGACTGGCGGCGGCTCGCCGGCGACCCCGAGATCGACGTCGTCGCGATCACCGCCCCGAACGCGCTCCATGCCGAGATGGCCTTCGCGGCGATCGAGGCGGGCAAGGCGGTGTACTGCGAGAAGCCCCTCTCGGTGGACACCGCGTCGGCGCGCGCCATGCGCGACGCGGCCGCCGCGGCCGGGGCCTGCACGATGGTGGGCTTCGCCTACCTGCGGAACCCGATGGTCCGGCTCGCGCGCGAGATCGTCGCGAGCGGCGAGCTGGGGGAGGTGGTCTCGTTTCGCGGCATCCACGCCGAGGATTACATGGCCGACCCGTCCACCCCGCACTCCTTCCGCACCGACCCGGCGGGCGGCGGCGGGGCCCTCGTCGACCTCGGCAGCCACGTCACGTCCGTCGCCCGCTTTCTCCTCGGCCCGATCACCGCCGTCCACGGCGCGACCGCGACGATCCATCCCCGTCGCCCGGAGTCCGCCGGATCGAACGCGGCGCGGCCGGTCGAGGTGGACGACCGCGCCGTCTTCCTCGCCGAGTTCGAGTGTGGGGTCACCGGCACTCTCGAGGCCAACTGGGCGGCGGCCGGGCGCAAGATGCAGCTCGCCTTCGAGGTCGCGGGGACCCGGGGCTCGCTCGCCTTCACCCAGGAGCGGATGAACGAGCTCCTCCTCTACCCCGCCGAAGGCGCGGCGGGCCGGCGCGGGTTCACCCGCATCGAGGCGGGCCCCGAGCACCCGCCCTACGCGAGCTTCTGCCCCGCGCCCGGCCACCAGCTCGGGTTCAACGACCTCAAGGTCATCGAGGTCGCCGAGCTCCTAGAAGCGTGGGCGGGCGGCGCGCCGGCCCACCCCGACTTCGAGGAGGCCTACCAGGTGCAGCGGGTCATCGGGGCGGTGCAGCAGTCCGCCGCGGAGCGGCGCCGGGTCGAGGTCGAGCCGTGAGCGCCGGGCGGCCCGGAAACCGGCGGGCCGGCCCCGGGGGCTACTTCCCGCGCGCGATCGCGGCCTCGAAGAGGTTCATGCGGTCCTTGCCGTAGAACTGCCGGTCGCCGACGAAGAAGGCCGGCGAGCCGAAGACGCCCCGGTCCACCGCCGCCTGGGTGAGGTCGATGAGCTTCTGCTTGACCTCCGGCTCTGCGGTGCGCGCGGCGAGCGCCGCCGCGTCGAACCCCGCCGCGGCCAGCACCTCCCCGATGACCGCGGGGTCGTCCATCTTCTTCTCGTCCACCCACATGGCCCGGAAGACGGTGTCCACGTAGTTCGCGAAGCGGTCGGTCCCCAGCAGGGCCGCCGCCCCGCGCATGACGCCGAGGGTGATCACCGGGAAGTGCGGGTTGCGGCGGTAGGGGATCCCGAGGTGTTCGACCCAGTCCCGGATGTCCTGGCTGAAGTACTTGAGCTTGGCCGGCACCGACTTGAACGACTCGATGGGCGACTGGTTCCCGGTCAGCTTGAACACCCCCCCGAGCAGGACCGGCACGTACTCGACCTCGACCCCGGTGCGGGACTCGATACCCGGGATCTGGGTATGGGCGATGTAGGCGTTGGGGCTTCCGAAATCGAACAGGAACTCGGCCTTCACTCTCTCTTTCCTCCAGGAAGTGGAACGTCGCGGGTACGGCCGCCGGAACGGAAGCCGGAGCAGGACCCGGGCCGGGATTGTCTCACGTCCCCCGCGGCAGCGCCGCCGGCGGCGCCGTTCGGGCTTGACCCTGGCCCGGATATCTCACCGGCCGTCCTTCCGCGGACGTCGATCGCGCTCCCGATCGCGGGCCGCATCCCGTTCCGGGCCGCTTCGACCGCGCGGGGGTCAGGGTCGGCGGCCTGTTCCGCGCCGCATTCGCTGGCAGACCAGACCCGGCAAGCCGCCTTTGGCCAACCGTACCTGCCGCGCCCCCGGCCCGCCGCCGCCTCGGGGTCGGAGCGCCCCGCGGCGAAGGCCGGTGCAAGGCGCGGGTCAGCGCGGCGCGCCGTCCGGGCCGGTGATCCCGGCGATCACGTGGCGGGTCGCATGGCCGAAGGTCGGGAGGACCGCGGAATGCCGGCCCGCCCCGCCCGCCACCACCACGATGAGGTCGTCCGGCCGGGTGATGAAGCGGACCCCGTCCCGCCCCCTCGGGCCGAGGAGGTGGTCGGGGATCCGCTCTTCGAGCACGTCGATCATCGCCTCCGACACCACCGAGCGCGGCACGACCGCGTGCTCGCTCAGGAAGCGCTTCACCTCCGACTTCGAGAAGCCCGCCGCGGCCACCACCTCCGCGTGCTCGGGCCCGAGCACGACCACCGGCTCACCCTCCAGATAGAAGTTGTTCGCTCCGGTCGAGGCGAGGGTTCCCGCGACGCTCAGCAGGATCTCCTCGCCGGTCCGGCCATAGTGGTCGTTGACGTTGTGGGGGCCTTCGACCCCGCACACGGTCACCGTGCTCGCCTCCGGGGCGAAGCCGTTCTCCACGTGCCACGGCTCCCAGGGGCTCGCGGCCACGTTCTCCGCGAAGCAGAAGGAGTACTTCGCGGGGGAGCCCATCGTCGAACGGTCGAGCACCCCCGGCGCGGCTCCGCCGACGTTGAGGAGGATCAACCGGACCGCCCGCCCGATGGCCGCATTGGCGCGCCGCCCCTGGCCCATCGCGTTGTACGCGCCGTTGATCTCGAGCGCGTCGGCGAGGGGGCCGTTCACCAGCACGAGCACGGTGCACGGATGGGTGGTGGACTGGATGGCCTTGAGGTTGAAGCGCGGGTCGCACATCGCGCGGGCCGCGGCGGCCACCACGTCGAAGCAGGCCGGCTCGCACCCGGCCATCACCGCGTTGACCGCGAGCTTCGCGGCGGTTCCCCGCCCGAGGCGCGGCTCCACCCTCCCGACCTCCTCCTCCGGGCTCCAGCCGCCGAGCATCGCCTCGCAGCGCTCCCGGGTCGGGGGCACGATGGGCAGCCCGTCCGTCCAGCCCCGCTGGTGGAATATCCGGTTCACCGCCTCGAGCGAATCCGGCGCCCGCACCGTCTCCGGGGCGTCGGGGGCGTTGTAACCGCTCTCGAACAGGGAGCGGTAGCGGAGCCGGTTCTTCGACTCCACCTGCTTGCCGCGATAGTGCTCTTCCAGGCGCGCGGCGTCGCCGGTCATCCCCTCGACGATCTCGTCGATGGCCCCGGCCGCGAGGTCCGCCACCTCGCCGGGGCTCCGGCGGGCGAGGGGATGGGGAACGACCACGGTGGGCAGGCCCGGAAGGTCCCAGCCGGAGGCCTCCGCCTTCGCGAGGGCGAAGAACTCGTCGGTGCAGATCGCGACGACCGGGACGCCGCGCCGCTCGAGCTCGATGCTGTCATGGATACACCACGACGTGCACGAGCCTCAGTCCGCGATCGCGGCCGCCACGACGTCGCACTCCGCGATGAACTCCTCGGTGAACCGGGCCGGCGACGACGCCTCCTTGCGGAACCAGCGAAAGCTCGTCACCCCGCGGCGTTCGCGAAGGAGCGACTCGACGTTCCCGAGGAGCACGTCCGCGTTCTTCTTGTCGTTCGCGAAGAGCCCCACCGTCGTGTCCGGTCCGAGACTCGGGGGCCGCGGGGCGAGGGGCGAAGGGCGCTCCTCGAACACCGCGCAGGGGTTCATCAGCTCGGTGGCCATGTCGTCGTCTCCTCTCTCGTGTCCTCGTCCCGTCTCCCCCGCGCCCGTTCACCGGGGCGCCGCTGCGCCGGCGGCCCCCGCGCCGGCCGAAGCGTCGAACGAGGCGGCGAGGTCCAGCAGCTCGCGGGCGGTCGCGACCATCGCGTAGTCCACCATGTCGCCCTCGTAGGTCACCGCCGCGCTCCCCTCGCGCTCGGCCGCCTCCATCGCCGCAATGAGGCCGCGGGCGTGCGCCAGCTCGGCCTCGGTCGGGGTGAACGCCTCGTTCACGATGGGGACGTGGGAGGGGTGCATCACCACCATCCCCCGGAAGCCGAAGCGCCGGTTGAGGGCCGCGTCCGCGCGCAGGCCGTCGAGGTCGCGGATGTCCCACCAGGAGGTCACCATCGGGTACTCGACCCCCGCCGCGCGCGCGTCGAGCACCGCGCGCGAGCGCAGGTAGTGGGTCTCCGTGCCGCCCTTCGTCCACTGGTAGCCGACCGAGCGCGCCGCGTCGCCCCCCGGGCCGCAGCCGAGCATCATGCTCGTGGCCCGCGGACTCGTCCGCAGGATGTCGCAGGCGTCGCGCATCGCGCCCGCGGTCTCGAGGTCGAGCGGGGTCCGCACCACGCCGGGCTCCAGGCCCGCCCGCTTCTCGAGGTGGGTCAGCAGAGTGTCGAGCTCGCGCAGGTCTTCGGCGGACTCCACCTTGGGGAGCCGCACCGCCTGGAGCGCGGGCCCCATGATCGCTTCGAGGTCGTCGAGGGTGAGCCCGGTCGCGAACCCGTTGATCCGCACCGAGCGGTCCTGCCCCTGGGCCGCGAGCGCCTCGAGCGACTCCCGGACCAGCCCCCGAGCACGGGCCTTGTCGGCGGTCGGAACGGAATCCTCGAGGTCGAGGATGAGGAGGTCCGCCCCCGCCGCGACCGCCTTCGGAACCCAGTCCGGTTTGTGGCCGGGCACGAAGAGCGCGGACCTGTGAAGGCGCGCCGGCTTCACCGCGCCGCCGCCGCCGGCCGAGTCATGCCGCCGCCCCGCATCCCATGATCCGCTCCCTGGTCCTCGTGCCTCCCGGCCCCGGGCGACCCGCCCCGCCGCGAACGTACCCGCGCGTCCAGCCTCATGCCGCCCTCCCCGGCGCTGCGTCCGGCCCCGAAGTCTATCCTGCCCTCGGGGCGCCTCGCACCGGGCTGGGTTTGGAACTGGTGTGTCGTCCGGGGTAGGATCGCTCCGTGCGGATGAGCAAATTCACGCCTGCCGGGTAGCCTTCGGGTCCGCGGGGGCTGCGGCGTTCCCCCCATCCGCGCTCTCCCCCTTCTCTCCAGTCGCGCAATGTCGCGCGGCCGAGCGCGACGGCAGGATTCCACATACACCTCATCGTGTCGGGTGCGCTTCAGCACCACCATCCAGGTCTCGCCGGCGTCCTCGATCCAGAGCACGCGGTGGCGTGGCTCCCGGATGACGGCCCCTGCGTCTACCAACCACTGCACCCGCAGCCAATCCGTCGCTCCGAAGCCGCCGAACCGTGCATGTCGCGAGACCGTATCCGTGGAGAGACGGACTGCCCGCGGGCCGAGATCGGCGCCCCACAGCGCCTCCATCCGCTCGGCGTCCGCAACCGCGACCACCCGCTCCCCGCGCGAGGCCCCGGGACGAGCCCGCCCCGCCGCGCTCCAGGGAAGACTTCCGTTTGACCAAGGCCCACGCTCCGGGCGTCCAGCAGATCCTGGAGGCCCCCGTCGCCGGGGTGCTCTGGCGCCTTGCGGCGCCGAACGTCCTCGCGGTGGCGATGATGACGGCGGTGACGTTCGCCGACGCCTGGTTCGTCGGGCGGCTCGGCCCTTCGGCCCTGGCCAGCCTGGCCCTGGCCTTCCCCTTCCTGACCCTGATGGTGATGATGGCCGGCGGGTCCATCGGCGGGGGCGCGACCTCGGCGGTGGCGCGCGCCATGGGCGCCGGGGCCGTCGAGCGGGCGGAGAGCATCGCCTGGCACTCGGCTCTGATCGCGCTCGCGATGTCCGGGCTGTTCATGGTCGCGCTCGGCCTGTTCGCCCGGCCCATATTCCAGCTCCTCGGCGGCGAAGGCGCCGCCCTCGACGGAGCGGTCGGCTACGCCCGGATCGCCTTCGGCGGGGCGGCGGCCACCTGGTTCCTCTGGGTGGTCTCCGCGATCCATCGAGGCACGGGTGATACGGCGACCCCGTCCCGCGCCATCGTCGCCGCCAGCGCCGCGCAGATCGTGGCGTCCGGGGCTCTCACCCTGGGCTGGTTCGGCCTTCCCGCCCTGGGGGTTGCGGGGGCCGCGGTCGCGCTGGTCGTCTGCCAGGGCGCGGCGGCGGTCTGGCTCACCATGTTCCTGGTGCGCGGCAAGGGGCGGCTGCGCCTGCGCCCGCACCCCTTTGCATGGGCGTCGGTCCTCGACGTCATGAAGGTGGGCGGTATCGGTCTCGTCAACAGCGTCTGCATGGCGATGACCGTCGTGGTGGTCACCGGCCTCGTGGGCCGCTACGGGACGGAGGCCCTCGCCGGGTACGGCCTGGGCGCGCGTCTGGAGCTGATGCTCGTGCCGATCGCCTTCGGGGTGGGCGCGGCCCTGACGGCGGCGGTCGGGGTCAACGTCGGGGCCGGCCGGTACGCGCGCGCCCGGCGCATCGCCTGGACGGGGGCCGGGGCCGCCTTCGTGGTGATCGGCCTCATCGGCGTCTGCGTGGCCGTGCTGCCCGGCCTCTGGCTCGATCTGTTCACCGCGGACCCCGGCGCCTACGATTTCGGGGTCCGCTACCTCGTGATCGCGGGGCCGTTCTATGGCTTCTTCGGCGCGGGCCAGGCGCTCTACTTCGCGAGCCAGGGAACCGGACGCCTGGTCTTGCCGGTCGCCGTCTCGGTCGTCCGGTTCGTGGCCGTCGCGGCCCTCGGAGCGCTCGCCGTCTCCTTCGGCTGGGGGGTGGCCGGGCTGTTCGCCGCCGTCGCGGTCGGCCTGGCCCTCATGGGAGCCGGACAGGCGCTCTGTCTCCTGGGGCCGGGCTGGCGCGCGGATCGGACCCGGCCGGCGCAGGTGGCGAGGCCATGACGTCTCCGGCGGGTCCTGGGAACGCGCGCGTCCCGCCCCCGTCTTCGTCATTCCCGCGAAAGCGGGAATCCATGCGGCCTGGGAACGCTTGTGTCCCGCCCGCAGCGGACCGGAGGTCCGGGGATGAAGCGCGTGTGAACGAAAATGCGGGCGGGACACAAGCGTTCCCAGGACCCGCCGTTCCCAGGCGCCCGCCTGCGAGAGGTGCGCTTGGCGAAAGTCCCCACCGCGCACCTGCCCCGGTTCCGGCCGGGGCGATGGACCCCGACCCCGGGCGCGTATGATCCCCGCCTCCGGACCGGCGACCGCGGAAGACCAATGACGAGCCCCGAAAGCTCCACCCCGATCCTCACCATCGACGGCGCGCGGGCCGACATCCGGCTCAACCGCCCCGACAAGCTGAACCGCATCGAGCCCGCGGACCTCGCGGCGATCGACCGCCACCTCGACGCGATCGAGAGCGACCCCGCGCTCCGGGTGGCGGTCCTGACGGGGACCGGGCGGGTGTTCAGCGCGGGCTACCACATCGGCGACCTCGACGAACAGCACTCCGGTACGCGGACCCCGGCCGGCGACGAGGTCGACTTCGAGACGGTCGCGAACCGGATCGAAGGGTGCCCCCTGCCGACCATCTGCCGGCTGAACGGCAGCGTGTACGGGGGCGGGACCGACCTCGCCCTCGCCTGCGACTTCCGGATCGGGGTCGCGGGGGTGGAGATGGTGATGCCCGCCGCCCGCCTCGGCACCCACTACTACCAGGGGGGGATGGAGCGCTACGTGACCCGGCTCGGGGTCGGGGCGGCGAAGCGGCTGTTCATGGCCTCCCTGCCCCAGACGAGCGACGACATGGTGCGGATCGGGTTCCTCGACGAGGCGGTCCCCGCGGAGGAGCTCGACGCGCGTGTGGACGCGCTCGCCGCGCGCCTCGCCCGGAATGCGCCCCTCGCGGTCCGCAACATGAAGCGGGCGATGAACCAGATCGCGGTGAGCCGGCTCGACCTGGAGGCGTTCCGGGCGGGCTACGAGGCGTGCCGGCAGTCGCAGGACTTCCGCGAAGGGGTCCGGGCCTGGAAGGAGAAGCGCACCCCGGTCTTCGAGGGGCGCTGAGGATCG
The DNA here is from genome assembly GCA_965243335.1 of Gammaproteobacteria bacterium. Taxonomy (GTDB): domain Bacteria; phylum Pseudomonadota; class Gammaproteobacteria; order HK1; family HK1; genus JAJDXW01. The sequence continues at coordinate 4,312,924 of OZ251545.1, read as the reverse complement.
GCGCGGCCGGTCGTCAGGCGACCTCCCCTTCCACCGGCTCCTCGCCGAGGTCCCGGACGACGGCGCGGAACCTCGCGGCCGCCGCGTCCAGGGCGCCCGGGTCACGGCTCCGGAACACGATCGAGGTCCCGTAGCGCTCCTTCCGGTAGAACGGATACGAGCCGATCTCGACGGCGGGCCGCCATTCCTCGGCGATCTCGCGCAGGCGCTCCGCCACCGCGCCCTCGCCGAGGAAGCACGATACGGTGACCGACCCCGCCGGCGGCCCTCCCTCGAGCTCGTGGGCGATCTCCTCGAACATCGCCTGCATGATCGCGGGCACCCCCGCGAACACGTAGACGTTCCCGATCCGGAACCCCGGCGCGTGGCTCACCGGGTTCTTGACGAGCGACGCCCCGTCCGGGATGCGGGCCATGCGCAGGCGCGCCTCGTTCAGCATCTCCGGCGGGTAGTGGGCCCGCATCACGGCCACCGCGTCGGGATGGTGGGAGATGCCGACCCCGAACGCCTTCGCGATCGAGTCGGCGGTGACGTCGTCGTGGGTGGGGCCGATCCCGCCGGTGGTGAACACGTAGCGGTAGCGGGCGCGGGTCTCGTTCACCGACGCCGCGATCATCGCCTCGTCGTCGGGGAGGACCCGCGCTTCCCGGAGCTCGATCCCGAGCGCCGCGAGGCGGCGGGCCACGTGGTTCAGGTTGCGGTCCGGGGTGCGGCCGGACAGCACCTCGTTGCCGATCACGAGCAGGCAGGCGTTCGTTCCGCCGCTCATCGCCCGGGCCCCGTCGCCAGGACCCGTTCCAGACTCGTTCCCGGACCCACCCCGGACCCCTCCCGTACCGTACCCGTCGAAGCAGCGCCCGCTTCGCGAGCAGTGCGGCGGGGCGCTCCCGTACCCGGCAGGGGCCCGGGTCCCGCGCGGGCGCCCACGCGCGACAGCGCCCGCAGTGTGGGCGAAGCCCTGCTAGCGTATCATTGCCGGGCTCGACAGGAACCATTCGGGCCCGCGCGGGCTCCAGAGGAGCGTCACCCATGCACGTCGGCTACTCCGCCATCTTCCAGAACCCGGACGACGCCCTGTCCGACTACGAGGTCTACCGGAACGAGCTCCGGCTCGCCGAGCTCGCCGAGCCGCTCGGCTTCGAGTCGATCTGGTCGGTCGAACACCACTTCACGGACTACACCATGTGTCCGGACGTCGTCCAGTTCCTGACCTACATGGCCGGCCGCACCACGCGCGCGAAGCTCGGGACCATGGTGGTCGTGCTCCCCTGGCACGACCCGATGCGGGTCGCGGAGAAGGTCGCCATGCTCGACAACATCTCCGAGGGGCGCGTCGTCCTCGGCATCGGGCGCGGGCTCGGGCGGGTGGAGTTCGAAGGCTTCCGGGTCGACATGAACGAGTCGCGGCAGCGGTTCGTGGAGTATGCGGAGTACGTCCTCGAGGGCTTGGAGAAGGGCTACGTGGAGTACGACGGGGAGTTCGTCAAGCAGCCCCGGCGCGACCTTCGCCCCGCCCCGTTCCGCACCTTCCGGGGCCGCACCTACGCGGCGGCCGTCTCCCCGGAGTCCTCGCGCATCATGGCGAAGCTGGGGGTCGGCCTCCTCATCGTGCCGCAGAAGCCGTGGGAGGACGTCGAGCGCGAGATCGGGGAGTACCGCGCGCTGTACCGCGAGGTGAACGGGGTCGCGCCCCCGCCCCCCCTCGTCGCCGGCTGGACGTTCGTGGACGAGAGCGCCGACCGCGCGGAAGAGATGGCCATGCGGTACATCGGCAAGTACTACGACACGGTGATGAAGCACTACGAGTTCAAGCGCGACCACCTCAAGTCCACCCGCGGCTACGAGTACTACGCCTCCCTGACGAAGTACATCGACAAGCGGGGGCAGGACGGGGCCGCGGCCGACTTCGCCCGCCTCCACACCTGGGGCACCCCCGAGCAGGTGTACGAGAAGGTCATGGACATCCACCGCTCGGTGGGCCACAACGGCTTCATGGCCATCACGAGCTTCTCCGGGATGCCGTGGGCGGAGGCGGAGCGCAACATGCGGCTCTTCGCCCGCGAGGTGATGCCGGAGCTCAAGAAGTTCGACTGCGAGGCGCCGGGGTTCGAGCGGGAGCCGGCCGCGCTGGCGGCGGCGGCGGCGGACTGAGCTCCGCGTCCGCGTCCCTCCGGGCGACGGGCCTGCCGGGGCGCCCCGGCCCGCCGCGCTCTCCGGCGCCTCCGACGGGAGGGTCCCGATGATGGAATGGCTGGCCGCGTACGGGCTGTTCCTCGCCAAGGCCGCGACGGTGGTCGCCGCGGCCGGTCTCGTGGCGGCGGTCGCGGCGGGCGCGGCGCGCCGGTCGTCCCGCCCCGGCCGGCGGCCGGACCCGCTGCCGGAAGTCGTCCCCCTCAACCCCGAATACCGCCGGATGGCGGCCGCCTTCGAGCGCGCCGCCCTGCCCCGCAAGGCGGTCCGCGCCCGGCGCAAGGCCGACCGCGCGGAGCGCAAGGCCCGGGCCAGGGAGGAGGGGCGGCGTCTCGCGAAGGGCGGGGAGAAAGCCGGGCGGCGCCGGGTCTTCGTCCTCGACTTCAAGGGAGACCTGCGGGCGACCGGGGTGGACGCCCTGCGCCAGGAGGTGACCTTGGCGCTCTCCGTCGCCACCGAGCGCGACGAGGTGGTGGTGCGGCTCGAGAACTCGGGCGGGGCGGCCCACGGGCACGGGCTCGGGGCGTCGCAGCTCGCCCGGATCCGCGCCCGCGGCGTCCCCCTCACGGTCACCGTGGACCGGGTCGCGGCGAGCGGCGGCTACCTGATGGCGTGCGTCGCGGACCGGATCCTCGCCGCCCCGTTCGCGATCGTCGGCTCGATCGGGGTGTTCGCGGCCATCCCGAACCTGCACCGCCTGCTCGAGGCGCGCGGCATCGACGTGGAGCAGTTCCAGGCCGGGGAGTTCAAGCGCACCGTGACCATGCTCGGCAAGAACACGGACGCGGGCCGCGCCAAGCTCCAGGACCAGATCGACAACGTCCACAAGCTCTTCCGGGAGTTCGTGGCCGAGTACCGCCCGAACCTGGACGTGGAGCGGGTCGCGACTGGGGAGTTCTGGCAGGGCCGCGACGCCCTGGAGCGCAACCTGGTGGACGAGCTTCGCACGAGCGACGACTACCTGTACGAGGCGAGCCGCGAGGCGGACCTCTACCACGTCCGGGGCGCCGGCCGGCCCCGCCTCGGACGCCGCCTCGCGGAGCTGGCGGAGCTCGCGATCGACCGCTGCTCCCTCTACCTCTCCCGCTGATCGCGAGCCCTCGGGGAGGCGCGGACGCGCCGGGCAGGACCCGCCTCGACGTCGGATTGCATGGCGTGCGGGGAGTGACACGGAGATTCGGATGCATACGAACCGGCAGTTTGTTGGCATCTCCTGGCGGCCCATGACCTCGAACCGCGATCCGGAGACCGGTTCGTGACCGCCCCGGAACCCCCTCCCGGAGGGCCGCCCCCGCGGGAGACCCCGCTCCACGGCTGGCACCGGGCGAACGGCGGCCGGATGGTGGGGTTCGCGGGCTGGAGGATGCCGGTCCAGTACCGGGGCGGGATCGTCGCCGAGCACCTCGCCACCCGGCGCGGCGCGGGCCTCTTCGACATATCCCACATGGGCCGGCTCCGGGTCCGGGGGGCCGGGTCGGAGGCGGCCCTGCGCCGCGTCCTCACCAACGACGCGGCCGTCCTCGCCGCCGGCTCGGCCCACTACACGTTCCTCGCCAACGAACGGGGGGGGGCCGTCGACGACGCCTACCTCTACCGGTTCGGAGCGGACGACTTCCTGCTCGTGGTCAACGCCTCCAACCGGGCGCGCGCCGTCGGGTGGATCGGGGAGCGCCTCGAAGGCGGGGTCCGCTTGACCGACGAGAGCGAGGCGCTCGCCATGATCGCCCTCCAGGGGCCCGAGTCGGAGCGGATGCTGGTGTCGGTCATCCCCGCCGACTCTCTCCCGGAGGCGCGGCGCAACCGCCATGCGACGGTTCGCTTCGAGGGCGCCGACCTCGTCGCGGCCCGCACCGGGTACACCGGCGAGCGGGTCTGCTTCGAGCTCTTCGCCGGCGCGGATCGGATCGAGGGGCTGTGGACCCGGCTCGCCGCGGCGGGCGCGGCCCCGGCCGGCCTCGGGGCCCGCGACTCGCTCCGCCTCCAGGCGGGCCTGCCGCTCTACGGGCACGAGCTCGGCACGGACCCGGAGGGGGTGGAGATCCCCATCTTCGCGAACGCGCTCGCCCGCTTCGGGGTGCGCCGCCCGGGAGGAGGGGGGCCGGACTTCGTGGGCCGGGCCGCGCTCGAACGCCAGCGCGCGGCGCTCGAGCGGCTCCGGCGCGGGGGCGCTGGCGCCTCCGATTCCGCGGCGCTGCCCCGCGTCGTCGTCCCCATCGCGGTGTCCGGGGGGCGCCGGCCGCTGCGGGCCGGGCAGAAGGTGTTCCACGGCGAGGCCCACGCCGGGTACGTCACCTCCGGGACCAGCGTGCCGACCGGCCTCGAAGACGCGGCCGGCCGGCCCGAGATGCGGCCCATCGGCCTCGCGCTCATCGACAGCGCCCTTCGGTTCCGTGAAGGGGGCGGGCCGGCGCGGCTCCGGGTGCTCGACGCTCGCGGCAACGAGAGCGAGGCGGCCGTCGTCGCCGGGAACCTCCAGGCCGCGTTCCCGCCGGCCCGCGCTTTCGTGTAAATTTCGCCGACCCGAAATCGGATGGGCCCCATGGCGAACGTGGAAGCGAACCCCTCGGCGGAAATCGACGGCCGGACCGCCAAGATCCTCGTCGTGGACGACGAGCCCGATCTCGAGATCCTCGTCCGCCAGAAGTTCCGCCGCCGCATCCGGCGCGGCGAGTTCGAGTTCACCTTCGCCCAGAACGGGGTCGAAGCCCTGGAGCGGCTCTCCGAGAACCCCGACCTCGAGATGATCCTCTCCGACATCAACATGCCGCGGCTCGACGGCCTCTCCCTCCTCAACGCCCTCGGCGAGGTGAACCCCGAGATCCGGGCGGTGATGGTGTCCGCCTACGGCGACATGGACAACATCCGCACCGCCATGAACCGGGGCGCGTTCGACTTCGTGACCAAGCCCATCGACTTCGAGGACCTCGAGACCACCATCGACAAGACCCTGCGGCACTCCCGGGTCATGCGCGAGGCGCTGTCCTCGCAGAACCAGCTCCACGCCCTCCGCCAGGAGCTCAGCATCGCCCACTCCATGCAGCTCACCATCCTGCCGACCTCCTTTCCGTGCACCCCGCAGTTCGAGATCCATGGACGGGTGATCCCGGCCAAGGAGGTGGGCGGCGACTTCTACGACATCTACCGGCTGGAGGACGGGCGGATCGGACTCGTCATCGCCGACGTGTCGGGCAAGGGGATCCCGGCCGCGCTGTTCATGATGGTGTGCCGGACCCTGCTCAAGGGCATCGCCATCGGGATGGGCTCCCCCGGAGGGGCCCTGACCGAGGCCAACGCGCTGCTCCACGCGGAGAACCAGGCGTCCATGTTCGTCACCGTGTTCTACGGGGTGTTCGACCCGAAGAACGGGGACCTCACCTACGCGAACGCCGGGCATGAGCCGCCGGTCGTGCTGCGCCGCGACGGCTCGACCGAGGCGCTGCCGTCCACGGGCGGGGTGCCGCTCGGGATCGTCGACGACATGGAGTTCGAGGAGCGGACGAGCACCCTCGCCCCCGGCGAATTCGCGTTCCTCTTCACCGACGGGGTCACCGAAGCCCAGAACGAGTCCGAGGAGGAGTACGGAAACGAGCGGGTCTTCGCCACCGTCGCGGGGGTCGAGCCGGGGGCGGCCAGCGCGGCGCTCGAGACCCTGGTGCGGTCGGTCGTGCAGTTCACCGGGGAGGCGGAGCAGTTCGACGACCTGACGTGCCTCGTCCTCAAGGCCGGGGAGCGCGCCGGGTGACCGCGGACGCCGCCGAGCCGACCGGCGGCCGGACCCTTCGGCTCGTGCTCAAGAACGACAGCTTCGAGCTGGGACGCCTGCGCGAGTCCTTCGACGAGTTCGCGGACCGGCACCGGATCCCGGACGAGGCGCGGTTCCATCTCCATCTCTGTCTGGAGGAGCTGGTCCTGAACGTCATCAACTACGGGTTCGACGACGACGAGGAGCACGAGGTGCTGGTCGACTTCGAGGTCCGGGCCGACCCCCGGACCATGATCGTCGACATCCGGGACGACGGCCGGAAGTTCGATCCGCTCACCGAGGTCCCGGAGGCCGACGTCGAGGGGGCGCTGGAGGAGCGGGCGGTGGGCGGTCTCGGCGTCCACTTCGTGCGCCAGTTCATGGACGCGGCGAGCTACCGCCACGAGAGCGGGATGAACCGCCTGACCCTGACCAAGAACGTGGGATCGTGACCGTGCGCCGCCCCGTTTACCGCTCGCATCTTCCGGCCCGGAGGCGGCGCGCCCGGACGCGCGGCGCGGGCGCGCTCCTGGCGTTGGCGGCCGCCGCGGCCCTGGCGGCGTCCCCGGCCCCGGCCCGCGCCGCCGACGTTCCGGGGGTGAGCGAAGACCGCATCCTGTTCGGCCAGTCCGCCGCGTTCTCGGGCCCGGCGCAGGCGCTCGGCCGAGGCATGAGGCTCGGGATCCGGGCCGCCTTCGAGGAGCGCAACCGCACGGGCGGGGTGCACGGGCGGAGGCTCGACCTGGTCTCCCTCGACGACCGGTACGAGCCGGAGCTCGCGATCGGCAACACCCGCCGGCTCATCGAGGACGAACGGGTCTTCGCCCTCGTCGGGGCGGTCGGCACCCCGACCTCCAACGCCGCCGAGCCCATCGCGTCCTCCGCCGGCGTGCCCTACATCGGCCCGTTCACGGGGGCGGAGTTCCTGCGCAGCCGGAGCCGGCCCATGGTGATCAACGTCCGCGCCTCCTACTTCCAGGAGACCGCCGAGATGGTCGAGCGGCTGTCGAGCGACCTCGGGCTGACCCGGATCGGGATCCTCTACCAGGACGATTCCTACGGGCTCGCGGGCTACAAGGGCCTCACCCGCGCCCTCAAGCGGCGCAAGCTGGAGCTCGCGGGGATCGGCACGTACCAGCGCAACACCACGGCCGTGAAGACCGCGGTGCTCGACCTCAGCCACAGCCGGCCCGAGGCGGTCGTGATCATCGGCGCCTACCGGCCGGTCTCCCTGTTCATCCGCTGGGCGCGCCGGCTCGGATTCGACCCGGTCTTCGTCAACATCTCCTTCGTCGGCAGCAACGCCCTCGCGCGCGAGCTCGGGGGCGCGGGCGAGGGCGTGCTCGTGACCCAGGTCGTCCCCTTCCCGGAAGACGACTCCCTCCCGGTCGTCGCCGACTACCAGCGCGCCCTCGCCGCCCACGAGCCGGAGAGCGAGCCGGGCTTCGTGTCCCTGGAAGGCTACATCGTGGGGCGTTTCGTGGTCGAAGCGCTCGACCGCGCGGGACAGGACGTCACCCGGAACGGGTTCGTCAACGCGGTGACCCTCACCGGGGTCCACGACATCGGCGGGTTCTCGCTCGAGTTCGGGCCGATCGACAACCAGGGATCGGATCGGGTGTTCCTGACCGAGATCGGGCCGGACGGGCGCTATCGTCCGATCGAAAGGCTCATGGGGGGAACGGCGCAATGAGCAACGAATCCCCGCGCCCCGACGACCCCACCGGAAGCGTCCCCGCGGCCTCCTCCCAGGAGTCTCCGCCCCCGGCTTCCTCCGACGCGTCGGAACCCGAGGCCCCCGCCCCCCGCTCCCGCCGGTACGGACTCGGAGTCGCCGGGAAGCTCTACCTCGGCCTCGGCGGGGCCTTCGCGCTCGCGCTCGCCGCGAGCCTCGTCGGGCTCTACTCGTTCCAGAACGTCGGCGACGCGCAGCGCAGGATCACCGAGCACAGCATCCCCGACCTCAACTCCGCCTTCCTGCTCGCGCAGCGGGGCGCGCTCCTGGTCGCCGCCGTGCCCCGCCTCATCGCCTCCGGCACGAACGAGGAGCTCGCCGAGGCGCGCGCGGAATTCGAGGTCCATCGAAGCGAGTTCGCGGAGATCGTGGGCTCCGTGCGACAGATGGAGGTCCGCGAGGACCTGCTGGAGCAACTGGACGGGGTCGCGACGAGCCTCCTCGAGAACATCGACTGGATCGACCGGTCGGTGGAGCGGCGGATCGAGCTGCACCGCACCGCCCTGGCCATGTCCGACGAGATCCAGGGCGAGAGGCGCGCGATCGGCGCCATCCTGCTCCCGATGATCGACGACCAGATCCTGTTCCTCGCGACCGGGTACCGGGCCCTCGACCGCCCCCCCGCTCCGCGCGAAGAGCACACCTCCTACCGGGAGCTGTCCCGCTACCGCAGCCTCCTCACCCTGGGCGCGCAGTCGAGCCTCGCGGAGAGCCTGCTCCGCCAAGCGCTCGAGGTCACGGATTCGGACCTCATCCGCCCGCTCCGCGAGCAGTTCGATGCGGTGGCGCGAAACGTGGCGCGTGGGCGGCGGGACGTCGAACACCCGGACCTCGATGCGCGCCTCGGGAAGCTGATGAAGTTCGGCGGGAAGGGGAACAGCGCATTCCGCCTGCGGGAGAACGAGCTTCGCCTGATCGGCCTCCAGCAGGAGTACCTCGCCCGCAACCGGCGCCTGGAAGGAGAGCTCGTGGCGGCCGCGGAGGGCATCGTCTCCGCCGCCCGCGACGGGGCGGCGAGCGCGGCGGCCGATTCCGAGTCGGCCATCGATCTCGGGCTGGTGCTCCTGCTCACCCTCAACGTGATCGGCATCGTGGCCCTCGTGCTCATCGGCTGGCTCCTCGTGGGCCGGGTGCTGGTGCGCCGGATCACGAGCCTCGCGGCCTCGATGCGCCGGATGGCGGGGGGGGACCTCGAGACCTCCGTGGACGTCGGCGGGCACGACGAGGTGACCGACATGGCCGACGCGCTCGAGGTCTTCCGCCAGCACGCCCTCGAGGTGCAGCGGCTCAACCTGGTCGAGATGCTCGCCGAGGAGGTGCGGGCCAAGAACGTCGAGCTCGAAGGGGTGCTGAGCGACCTCCGCCGGGCGCAGGACCAGGTGGTGCTCCAGGAGAAGCTGGCCGCCCTCGGGCAGCTGACGGCCGGGGTCGCCCACGAGATCAAGAACCCCCTCAACTTCATCAAGAACTTCTCGGAGATCTCGCGCGAGCTGACGGAGGAGATGAAGGAGGTCCTCGACGAGGCGGGGGACGACATCGACGAGAAGACCCGCGAGGAGCTCGACGACGTCGCCGGGGAGCTCGACACGAGCCTGTCCAAGATCGTCGAGCACAGCCTGCGGGCCGACAGCATCGTGCGGGGGATGCTCTCCCACTCGCGCGAGTCCTCCGGGGAGCTCGAGTCGGTCGACGTGAACGCGATGCTGACGGAGTACGCGAACCTCGCCTACCACAGCCGGCGCGCCGTCGACAGCGAGTTCAACGTCACCTTCCACCACGAGTTCACCGAGGAGGCGGGCGAGGTCCGGGCCGTGCCGCAGGACCTGAGCCGGGTGTTCCTGAACCTCGTCACCAACGCCTGCCAGGCCACGGACGAGCGCCGCAAGCGCGAGGCCAGCGACGACTACCACCCCACCCTGTGGCTCAAGACCCGGCGCGAGGACGACACGGTGGAGGTGCGGGTGCGCGACAACGGCACCGGCATCCCGGAGGAAGTGAAGGCCAAGATCTTCGAGCCCTTCTTCACCACCAAGGCGACCAACGAAGGCACCGGGCTCGGGCTCTCGATCTCCAACGACATCGTGCGCCGGCACGGCGGGGAGATGAAGGTGGACTCGAAGGAAGGCGAGTTCACCGAGTTCATCGTCACCCTGCCGGTGGACGGCGGCGGGGCGGCGGCCCCCGTCGAGGAGCCCGAGGCGGACGAAGCCGACGAGACGGACGAGGCGGCGTGAAGGGGCGTGCGCTCCGCGCCTGCCCCCGCACCCCCTCCGGCCCCCGAGGATGACGTCCCGCATGGAACCGGACCGTTCCTCGTCCGCGCGCGGCGCCGACCGGAGCACCCGCGATTCCGCGCAGCGGAATCGCGAAGCGACCGCGCCAGCGGTCGCCGCCCGCCCCGCGGCCTCCCTCCTGCTTGCCCGGGACGGTCCGGACGGCCCCGAGCTGTTCCTGCTCGCCCGCAGCCGCGAGAGCGCGTTCGCGTCGGGGGCGCTCGTCTATCCGGGCGGGGTGGTGGACGAGACCGACCGCAACCCGGCGCTGCGGGAGCGGACGGACGGGGCGGAGGGCCTCGGAGACGACGACCTCGCGTTCCGGATCGCGGCCATCCGCGAGGCGTTCGAGGAATGCGGGATCCTGCTCGCCCGTGACCGCGGGTCGAGCGAGCTGCTCGGCCGTGAGCGGGTCGACGCCGTCAAGCGCCGCTTCGCCGGCGCCCTCGCCGACCATCGCCTCGACCTGCTGGCGGTGGCGGAGGCCGAGGACCTCGTGTTCGCGGGCGACCGACTGGTCCCGTTCGCCCACTGGATCACGCCGGAGACCCAGCCGAAGCGGTTCGACACCCACTTCTTCCTCGCGGGCGCGCCACCCGGGCAGGAGGCCGGCCACGACGGCCACGAGTCGACCGCCTCTGTCTGGATCACCCCCGCCGCGCTCGTCGAAGCGGCGGACGCGGGGGAGTGGTACGTCATGTTCCCGACCCGGCTCAACGCCCAGAAGTTCGGGCGGAGCGCCACCGTGGCGGACGCGCTCCGCGCGGCCCGCGCCGCGCCGGTGGTCACCGTGATGCCGAGCGGGCGGAAGGTCGAGGGCGGGCGGAGGCTGCGGATCCCGGCCCGTGCCGGGTACGGGCTGACCGAAGCCCTGGTCGACAAGCGGGGGGCGGTCACCCGTCTCGGATAGGAGGCATGCGCGTGGTAGGGATTTTCACGCCGACGGGCTACGCCAGAGGCGCTGGAGACGGTGGAAGGCCCGGCCGCTTCGGCCCCCCCTCGGGGCAGCGCCGGTCAGCAGGTCACGCGCCCGTGTTGTCCTGGACTTCGCGACCTGGACCGCAGATCGCCAACGCGCTGAAGCTGCTCCGGTAGAACCCGCGGTCACGGGTCAGCAACCGTTCGCACTGGACGAGCGCGTGGGCGCCGACGATGAAGTCCGCTGCGATCCTCTGCCGTGATCCGCCTCGGCTCCGGTAAGCGCGCCACCGACGAGCTGCCTCGAGTGCGGCTTCCCGAGCCACTTCGGAGTAGTCGATGCACAGCGTCTGCAGCGCGGCCAGGAGCTCGGCTTGCCGGTCACCGTACACGGTCGCAACCTCGGCCCGGACGATGTCGCATGCGACGACGGCGCCTTCGGCGAGGCAACGGGTCAGAGCGTCTGCGGATGCGGCTCCGTGGCGCGGGTCGGGCTCGAGGACGTCTATGAGAACGTTGGTGTCGACTGCCGCGATCACGCCGGATCCCGCAGCTCGCTGACCAGTTCGTCGCTCGACCGGCCCCGGCCGAGCGTGCCGAAAACCGCGTCTACCGGACTACGGGGCTGCAGCTTGACTGCCACCAGTCTCCCGCCTTCCGCCTCGAAGTCGAGAACCGTTCCCGGCACGAGCCCGAGCTTGCTGCGAAGGGCTTTCGGGATGGTGACCTGGCCGCGTTCCGCAACTCTCGTCTTCATCCTGCGTCCCTCGTCTGAAACTGTGAGTATGGAATCCTACGCGAGAAATATGCAGACACGACAGATCCGAGGCGTGTGCGCTGTAGGGGTTTCGCCAAGCCTGCCTCGTCGAAGGAGATCCTGGGAACGCTTGTGTCCCGCCCGCAGAGGACCGAAGTGAAGCGCCGGGGTAAGAATGCGGGCGGGACGCCCGCGTTCCCAGGACCCGACGTTCCCAGGGACGTACCTGCACAACCGCCGCCGTGGGGTGAAATCCACCCAAAAGCCCCTCGAACCGACCCCAAACCCGGGAACAACGCCCTCCTCGCGGGGTAAAAAATGTCTCAACTTCATATCAATAGCTTACGAACAGCGCACGGGCCCCGGAACTGCGCGACGGCGGCCGCGGCCGCGGCCGAGCGCGGCGCGAAACACGAACCGTCTCGGCGCTCCGGCGCCGGATCAGGCGCCCCCTTCGTCGATGAGCCGCACCGGCTTCTGCCGGCTCTCGATGCCGGTGAGGGGGGCGGTCTCCCCCGCTCCGACCAGCTCGACCTCGACCGACACCCCGAGGCGGGCGCGAAGATGCCGGGCGACCTCCCGCGCGAGCGCGGGGGCGGGCTCGACGCCCGGCCGCACCTCCGCCGCCACGGTGAGCGACGCGCGGCCCTCGCGGCGCGCGAGCCGGCAGACGAACTCGCCGTTCAGGGCCGGCAGGTCCGCGAGGTGGGCGCCGACCGCGTGGGGATAGACGTTGACCCCGCGCAGCTTCACCATCGCGTCGGCCCGGCCCTCGAACCCGGTGATGCGCCGGAAGCCGATCCCGGAGCCGGGGTCGGGGGGCAGCATCCGAGATGGCGCACGAGGGGCGGAACCCGGGCGGTGACCTGCTCGACCGCGCCGCCGCCGGCCCGGTCGAGGCCGAGGCGCCCGCGGAACCCGAGGCAGGCGTCGACCACCGCGTGGGTCGCGCGCCCGGACGGGAAGGGCTTGTGGGAGACCTCGGTCACCCGCCAGACCTCGCCGAGCTGCCCGAGCACCGCCCCGAGCCCGTGCTCCCCCTCGAACAGGGGGAAGTAGCCGAAGGGGCCTTCGAGCACCGCCTGCGGCGCCGCGAGGCCGCCCGCGGCGAGGTCGCAGGCGACGATCGCGTTGCGGGCGCTGAAGCCGACCTGCATCCCGAGGAGCGGCGAGCCCTCGGTGTGGGCCTGCATGGTCCCGGAGAGCTGGCCGAGGGCCGCTCCGAAGGCGTTGACGAGGGTGGGGGCGTCGAACCCGGCGAGCCGCCCGACGGCCGCGACCGCGCCGAACGCCCCCGCGGTGGCGGGCCGGAAGAACCGGAGCGGGCTCTTCGACGCGACCCCGAGGTGGGAGGCGACGTCGACCCCGAGCGCGAGCGCGGTCAGGAAGTCCCGCCCCCCGACCCCGCCGGTGCGCTCGGCCCACGCGAGGGCGGCGGCGACGGGCACGGTGAAGGTGTGGACGACCGCGCCCTCGTGCACGCAGTCGAACTCCCCGTTGTGGGTCTGGTAGGCGTTGCAGGCGGCGGCCCCCGCCGCGGAGAGGCGGGCGCCGTGCGACCACACCCGGGCCTGGCCGCCGGGGCACGAGAGCCGCTGGACCTCGATGAGGCGTTGCGCCCACGGCCCGGCGCTTCCCGCCGCCCCCACGCCGAGGGTGTCGAGGAGGAAGGTCCGGGTCGCGGCCGCCGCGGCCTCGGGGAGGTCGTCGTAGTCCACGCCCGCGACGTGCTCGGCGAAGCGCCAGGTAGAGGATGACGGGCGCGTTCAGCGGACCGTTTTCAGCGGCGGCCCCGCCTCCGTCGGAGGGAAGCCTCCCTTGCTACCAGGGCAGGCTCAGGTAGAGCGTGACCTCGTGCTTCGGGGTCTCACCGGCCTGCACCGACTGCCGGCCCTCCACCCCCAGATTCGCCCGGGACTCCAGCTTCAGGCGGCGTCCCACCCGGTAGATCCGTTTCGACCCCGCCATCGACAGCCCGGCGTAGGAGGTCAGCAGTCCCGCGCGAGCGCGCGCGGGCTGCCCGTAGCCCGCCTCCAGCTCCAGCCGGTCCGGCGACGGGTCCAGCGTTTCCCCGGGGCCGCCGACGGCGCGGAACATATCCCGGCCGTCCCAGATCTGCGCCATCCCGCTTCCTTCCTGCCCCCATCCCGGCGCGATCCTCATCCACGGCCCCTCCTCGGGCTGCCCCGGGTCCAGCTTCGCGGTCAGGCTCCCTCCCCATTCGTCGAATGCATCTTCCCGGTGCGCCAGCAGGAACCGCCCCCGCGCCTCGACCTCCAGGCCCAAGGCCGCATGAGAGTATGCGAGCCCGCCGCCCACCTCCATGCCCAGCCCCGTCTCCGCCCTGCCGCCGTCCCACCGGCCGCCGACCTCCAGGCTCGGCATCATCTGCGAGACGGGCGAGATCTCCCACTGCCTGCGGCCTTCCAGCCGCAGCCTGAGCCTTCTGGCGTCTCCCGAAGCCTTCGGCAAGCCTTCCGCAGCGTCCGTCTCCAATTCACTCAGGAACGCATCGGCCTTCCACGCCAGGTCGATTCCCCTCCAGGCCGCCATTTCCCGACGCAGCCCGCCCGCGGCCATCCGCATCGTCAGATCCGCCTCGGCCCGGCCGGCTTCGTCCTCCAGCTCCGCGTCGCCCTGGCCGGCCCCCAGCATGCCCCATACGCCCAGGTCCGACCGCGGCTTCCAATGCGCGTAGGGCAGTACGCTCCTCATCTCCAGGTCCAGCGCGCCGGTCGTCACCTCGTCGATTTCGTAGTCGAAGTCACCCTCGGCAAGGCTGATCGCCATGCCCAGCAACACGTCATGCTTCGGGCGGTAATCGAGCCCGAGGTAACCCCCGGCCAGGTCCCCGTCCACCCTGAAACCGGCTTCCGGCCTGCTGTCGAACCCGCCGACCGCGCCCTGTCCCCACACCCTCCAGCCCGTGGCCCCGCCGGAGGCCCCGCCCGCGGCGGCATCCTGCCGGCGCAACGGCAGGTCGAACCGGCTCCGGGACAACAGCTCCGTGACCGGGACGTCCTCGGCGGGCTCCCGCGGCGTCCACGGCCGCAACCCGTCCGCCTCGAAAGAGCCCGCGGTGCGGCGGGCGCGTCCGAAGTCGTGCCGGTATCGGTATCCGGCGGCGCGGGCGGCGGCCCGCGGATCCGCCGCGCCGGACGAACCGCCCGAGGCGGCTTGCGCCCCCGGCGCCGCGGATCGGGCCGGCTTCCTCGACCCGAGCGCGGCAAGGTCGAGCGCCCGCCCGCCCAAGGCCGCCTCCGCCCCTGCCCGCGGGGCGAGCCGCCCCTCGATCACGTCCACCGCGTCCGCGGCGACCCATCGCCCCATGCCCGCCAGCACCATGCCCATCGCCCGCGCCCGCGCCGGCCCCGTATCGTCGTCCGTGATCGTCACCGTTCCCGAAGCCGCCTCCGGAGCCGGCGCGGCGTTCATGGAGTCCATCAGCCGTACCCGGAACGTCTCCGAGGGTTCGACCCGCCGGTCATCCAGGGTCTCCACCCGCAACGTCATCTCGCGTTCGCCCGGCTGGAACGTCAGGCGCCCGCCCGCCGCGAGGTAATCCTCGCCCGCCCGGGCCGTGCCGTCCTCCGCGGTCCACCCCACCGTCACCAGGGCTTCGGCGGGCTCGTCCAGCGCCACCCGGAGCTCCGCGGCTTCGCCTTCCACCGCGGTCGCGGCCGGCGCGACCCTGACGACCGCCGTATCGTCGTCCGCGATCGTCACCGTTCCCGAAGCCGCCTCCGGAGCCGGCTCGGCGTTCATGGCGTCCATCAGCCGTACCCGGAACGTCTCCGAGGGTTCGACCCGCCGGTCGTCCAGGGTCTCCACCCGCAACGTCATCTCGCGTTCGCCCGGCTGGAACGTCAGGCGCCCGCCCGCCGCGAGGTAATCCTCGCCCGCCCGGGCCGTGCCGTCCTCCGTGGTCCACCCCACCGTCACCAGGGCTTCGGAGGGCTCGTCCAGCGCCACCCGGAGCTCCGCGGCTTCGCCTTCCACCGCGGTCGCGGCCGACGCGACCCTGACGACCCCCTTGATCGCGGCGCCCTTTCGGTGGGGCGTGCCGGTCACTTCGGCGGCCTGGCCCATGACCCCGTTCTCGAGGATGGGGGTCACACGCACCCGGTAGGTGACGGCGGGGTCGAGGTTCGAGATGGTGTAGGTGGTGGCCAGGCCGGCGGGGATGGAGCCGCCGGCGCCGGCGGTGCGGACGTCCCCGGTGGAAACGCAGACCTGCGGGGTGGGGACGCAATGGTCCTCCTGATCGGGGTCCTCGCCGTACTCCTGGGTGTCGGGCCGCCACTGCACCTGGTAACGGACCGCATCGGCGACCGTCCGCCACGATACGATCAGGCTCCGCACCCCCGACGTTACGTCTGCGTCCACGGCGACCTGCGCCGGCGTGCCGGTGACGTCATCCGAGGGCAGGCCGTCACGTGCGTGGGCCCTGGCGGCGATGACGCGCACCGTGTACTCCGTGCCGGCGATGAGGCCGGAGATGTTCCGGCTCGTCGTATCCCCGCCGGTGACCGTGGCCTGCCGGACGGATTCGTCGGAGCCGTCGTAGTCCTGGTCGCCGGACTTCCACTGCACCCTGTAGCCGTCGGCGCCGGAGACCGCGGTCCAGGACACGGCCAGGGACCCGGCGCCGGGCGTCACCTCCACCCCGGTGACCTTGCCCGGCCGCGGCGCCCGCGGCGTGGCGGTGTCCTCGGCGGAGGGGGCGCCTTCGTAAAAGGTCCCGAAGTCCGGCTTGATCCGCACCGTGTACGCGACGCCGGGGGTGAGGCCGGGAATCGTGTAGCTCGTCGTGTTCACGCCGCTCACCACGCGGTGCCGGTCCATGCCGGGGACGTCGGAGTAGTCCGACGCGGCCCTGTAGGTCACGGTGTCGCTCCAGTGTTGCGCGCCGGACCTCCACTGCACCTTGTAGCCCTGGGGTTTGGTGCGCGTCTTCGGGTTCTCCGTGTCCGGCAGAGGGTCCCAGGCGACCGTCAGTCGTTCCGGCCCGGGCGTTGCCCTCACGTTCTGCACCTGCCATCGCCGCGCCCGCTCTACGTCTCCTCCCCACACCGTGACGCCCCTGTCTTTCAGGGTCGTGATATGGCCGGCGGCGGCGGCGTTCAGGGCCGTAACGTCGTCCAGCGAGACGTAGTCCCCGGAACCCAGCCCCGGGTTGTCCACCAGCGGCTTGACGTCTTCGATGCCGGTTGCGTCGAGATCGAAATAGAAAATGCCGGTCAGGCCGCTCAACGGTGAGATGTCGCGGAGTCCATAATTTTCCTGGAGGGTCAGGCGGGTCAGGGACGTCATCCCCCGGAGCGGCTCGAGGTTCGTGACCCGGTTGACGTCGAGGGTCAGCCACTCCAGGCTGGTGAGGCTGGCGAGGGGGGTGAGGTCCGAGATCCGGTTGTCGTTGAGATACAGCCGGGTCAGGCCGGTGAGGCCGGCAAGGGGGGTGAGGTCCGAGATCCGGTTCACGGAGAGGCGCAGCAGCCTCAGGCTGGTGAGACCGGCGAGGGGGGTGAGGTCCGAGATCCGATAGCTCCCGTGGAGCGCCAGGGTTTGCAGGTTGGTGAGACCGGCGATCGGCGCGAGGTCCCGGATGTCGCCATTTTCGATGGTCAGACTCCTCAGGCCGGTGAGGCTGGCGAGGGGGGTGAGGTCCGAGATGGGGTGAAACTGGATTATCACGCGGGTCAGCCCGGTGGCGTGCTCCAGTCCCGTCAGATCGTGGATGTGGCCGGCCGCGTTGGACCGGTCCGAGAAGGGGCGCTCGAGATACAGGCAGCCGGTGGGGTTCGCAAAGGTGCAGGTCCTCAGCCCCGCCATTTCCGCATGGGTGATGGTCGCTCCGCTGGCCTTGTTCAGCGCCTCCTCCACCTTCGCCCGCAAGTTGGCGTCGGGGATGTGCACCGGGTCGGTGGGCTGGGCCCCCGCGCCGGTATGCGCCGCGGCTTCATGCGCGAGCACCGCGAACGAGACCACGGCCGCAACCGCCCACGGCGCGAGCAGGACGCGAAGGAAACGCCCGGGGCCGCGGATCACCCCCCCCCCCCCCCCCCCCCCGGAACCGATCCCCGGACCGGCTTCGGGGACCGCCTGCCCGCAGGCCCGCCCGGCAGCCGGCGCTCCGGCTTCAGCTTGCGCGGCGGCCGACGCCCGGCGTGTCGAGGCCGGGACCGTGCCGGGACCGCAGGTGAATACGGCAGGCATCGTGACGGATTCCTCTCTTTGCCCCGGCTGTCGACTCCGGGAAGGTGGAAGGCGGCCCCCCGGCGGAACGCAGAATCCATGTCTCCGTTTCGGCGGGGCGCGGGAGTTTAACGGATTCGACCTCTCCACGGGAACCGTACGGACTGCGGAGGCACGTGCGCTGTGGGGTTCTCGCCAGGCACGCCTCGCCGCAGGGCGTCCTGGGAACGCGGGCGGGACACAAGCGTTCCCAGGGTCCCGTGCAAGCGCCGCCGTGGGGTGAAATCCACCCAAAAGCCCCTCGAACCGACCCCGAACCTTGGAACAACGCCGCTCCCGTGGGGTGTAAAATATCTCGACCTCCGATTTTCACCCTAAATTTCAATATGTTACAAACAACGCATATGCCTCAGATCCGGGTCTCGGAAAAGCGCCGCGCCTCGATACCTGGCCCCCGAGTCGGCCAGCGGGAAAGAGTCCCGGATCGCGACCGCCGGGTCAGCGCGGCAGGCCGGTTCCCTCGCCCAGCCCCAGCATCAGGTTCAGGTTCTGGATCGCGGCCCCCGACGCTCCCTTGCCGAGGTTGTCGAGGACCGCGGCCAGCAGCACGTGGCCCGAGGGGTGCGGGAACACGTGCAGGTCGATCCGGTTGGCGTCGTTGCAGGCGCGGGGGTCCAGGGTCCATTCGTCCGCGGCGGCCGGGCCGGGCCGGGGCGCCACCCGGACGAAGGGTTCGCCGGCGTAGCGGTCGGCGAGGACCTCATGCGCGCGTGAGCCGCCGGCTACAACGCCGGCCGGAAGCGGGACCTGGACCCGCATCCCGCAGCGGAACGGCCCGACCGCGGGCAGGAATTGCGGCTCACGGGCGAGCCCCGCGTAGCGGGCCATCTCCGGGATGTGCTTGTGGACCCGATCGAGGGCGTAGGGGGCCTCGAAGGGGAGGCCGGCGAGCCCGTTCCCCGGCGACTCCCATCGTTCGATGAGCGCGCGGCCGCCCCCGGAGTAGCCGGAGAGGGCGTGTACCGAGAGCGCCGCCTCCGGCGCGAGCAGCCCCGCGTCGACCAGGGGGCGGACGAGGAGCACGAAGCCGGTGGGATAACACCCCGGGTTCGACACGCGCTCGGCGCCCCGGATGCGCGCGCGCTGCCCGGGGGCCAGCTCCGGCAGCCCGTAGGTCCAGCCCTCCGCCACCCGGTGGGCGGTGCTCGCGTCCACCACCCGGG
This sequence comes from Gammaproteobacteria bacterium, assembly GCA_965243335.1. Taxonomy (GTDB): domain Bacteria; phylum Pseudomonadota; class Gammaproteobacteria; order HK1; family HK1; genus JAJDXW01. The sequence continues at coordinate 4,293,891 of OZ251545.1, read as the reverse complement.
TCCCGCTCGCGGCGGCCCACGCCGCCGCCTCCCGCGCCGCGTCGTCCGGCAGGCAGAGCACCGCCGCGTCGGCCTCCTCCACCCGCTCGCGGCGGGCGGCCGGGTCCTTGCGGCTCGTTTCGGGGAGGTCCAGGACCTCGAGGTCGCCGCGCCCGCGCAGCCAGTCGCGGATGCGGAGCCCGGTGGTGCCCACGTGGCCGTCGATGTAGACCCTGGGCGGGATGGACGGCATCGACCTCACCTCCTCGGATTTCGCGTTCCGGCGGGCCGCGCGCCCCGACGAACCGGCCGGCGGCCGCGGGAGATACGCGCGCGCGGCGCCGACGAAGCACGCGCCCGCGGAGCCGGAAGCGAAGCCGGGGGCGCGTGCGGAGCGGAGCCGGCGGCCAAGGGCCGCCGGCTCCGGCGGAACGGGCGGCGATTATAATCGCCCCGACATGGCCGCCGACCACATCCATCCGGGACCGATCCGCGCGATCACCTTCGACCTCGACGACACGTTGTGGGACGTCGATCCCGCCATCGAGCGCGCGGAGCGGGACCTTCGCGCCTGGCTCGACGCGAACTGCCCGGACATGGCGAGGCGCTACGACCGCGACGCCCTGTTCAGGATCCGGACCGCGATCGTCGCGAAGACCCCGCGCCTCCAGCACGACGTGAGCGAGCTCCGGGTACAGGTGCTGAAGACCGCGCTCGTCAGGACCGGCCGCGAGGAAGCGGAGGCGGAACGCCTCGCCCGCGCCGGGTTCGAGGTGTTCCTCTCTTCCCGCCACGCCATCGAGTACTACGAGCATGCGGTGGAGGTGCTGCGAACCCTCCGCCGGCGCTACGTGATCGGCGCCCTCACCAACGGCAACGCCGACGTGCGCCGGCTCGACGTCGGCCCCCTGTTCCACTTCGCGATCCAGGCGGGCGAGGTCGGGTCGAGCAAGCCCGAGCCCGCGATGTTCGAGGAGGCGATGCGCCGAACCCGCCTCCGGCCGGGCGAGATCGTGCACGTCGGCGACCACCTGGAGAACGACGTGGCGGGGGCGAAGCGGCTCGGCTGGCGCACCGTCTGGGTCAACCGGTCGGGAGCGCCCCGCCCGGACGCGGCGGACGCCGCGGACGGGGAGATCGCGTGCCTGAGCGAGCTGCCTCCGGTCATCGACCGGATCGAAGCCGCCGCCCGCGCCGCCTGACCCTCCCAAGCCCTGCGGTTCGAGGTTCCGCCCAGGCCCCTTGTCCGGGGCTCTATTCCGACCCCTGTTCCTGCCCCCTTGCCGCAGGCGGCGAGCCCTCCGGCGGGCCGGGGCTCCCCGCGAGGTGGACGGTCGTGGTCGGGAACGCGATCTCCGCCCCGTGGCGCTCGATGACGGCGTTCACCTTGAGCAGCACGTCCTGCTTGACCGCGTGGTACTCGTCCCACGCCCTGGTGCGGGTGAAGGCGTAGACGAAGAAGTCGAGCGACGACGGGGCGAACGCGTTGAAGTGCACCATCAGGAACTCGTCGGGGTCGATCCCGGGATGCGACTCGAGCATCGCCCGCACCTCGTCGACGATCGGCTGCACGCGGCCCACGTCGTCGTAACGCACCCCGATGGTCTCGTGGATCCGGCGGTTGAGCATCCGGGTCATGTTCTCGATCGCGATGGTCGAGAACACCGAGTTGGGGACGTAGAGGGGGCGGTTCTCGAAGGTGCGGATGCGGGTGAGGCGCCATCCGATCCGCTCGACCGTGCCCATGATCTCGCGGTCCGGCGAACGGATGGTCTCGCCGACCGAGAAGGGCCGGTCCAGATAGACCATGAGCGCCCCGAAGAAGTTCGCCAGCATGTCGCGGGCCGCGAACCCGACCGCGATCCCGCCGATCCCGCCGAAGGCCAATACCCCGGAGATGCTGAACCCGAGGGTCTGCATCACGACGAGGGCCGCGGTGATGACGATCGACGCACGCAGCAGCTTGGCAAGGGCGTCGAGGGTGGCTCGATCCGGCCCCGCGTCTCCCGTCGCCCCGCGCGCGAGGAGGTTCTCCTCCACCTGCCCGACGAAGCGCACGAGGAACCACGCGATGCAGGCCACCACCCCCACGTCGCGGGCCGCGTCGACCGCCTCGAAGATCGTCCCCTCGCCGGCCGCGGGCGCCAGATTCGCCGCGAACGCGATGCCGACCACCCAGATGAGCACCCGGAGCGGGCGGCGGAGGGAGTCCGCCAGGGCGTCGTCCCACGGTGAGGACGTGCGCTCGAGACGCCGGCTCCATGCGAGCAGGACCCTTCGCGCCGCGTAGCTCGCCGCCAGGGTGAGGAGCACGGCGGCGAACGCCTGCCACACCCACGGCTCGACCGGAATCGACGCCAGGAGGTCCGCCGGGTTCATTCAGGGGCCGGCTGCCGCCGCTTCGCAGGGTTCGTCGCGGCCAAGGGCGCCGCGAGCCGCCGGTCAACGACTCGGGCGGCTCGCCTCCCAGGCCGCCCGCTGCTCCGGGGTCGCCTCGGTCTGGTGCCGGGCCTTCCACTCCCCGTAGGGCATGCCGTACACGATCTCGCGCGCCTCGTCGTAGCCCATGCCGACGCCCCGCTCCTCGGCCGCCGCCCGGTACCACTTCGAGAGGCAGTTCCGGCAGAAGCCCGCGAGGTTCATGAGGTCGATGTTCTGTACGTCCGTCCGCTCGCGCAGGTGCGCCACGAGCGTCCGGAACGCGGCGGCTTCGAGCTCGGTCCGGGTATCGTCGTCCATCGGTTCACTCCCGATTCACTCTGGGGCACGAAGGCAGGGTTGCATTCTATCCCCCATCTCGCGCCTTCCCCGGTCGAGGACCTCTTTCACGCCGAGGACCCCGGGGCCGAAGATCGTGGCTCAGACGGCCCGCTCCCCGGCCTCGATCAGCTCGCGCGGCAACCGGAAGGTGACGTGCTCCTCGATTCCGTCGAGGTTGGTCACGGCCACCTCGAACATCTCTGCGAGCCGGCCGATGAGCTCCTGGACGAGCTCTTCCGGGGCCGACGCACCTGCGGTGATTCCCACCGTCCGCACCCCGTCCAGCCAGGCCGGGTCCAGGCCTTGGGCATCCGGGATCAGGTAGCTGCGGGTTCCCGCCTCCTCGCCGATCTCGCGGAGCCGGTTCGAGTTCGAGCTGTAGTCGGCGCCGAGCACCAGGATGACGTCGGAACGGTCCGCGAGCCGCTGCACCGCGGTCTGCCGGTTCTGCGTGGCGTAGCAGATGTCCTTCACGTCGGGGCCCTTCGCCCTCGGGAAGCGCTTCCTGAGCGCCGCGATGATCTCGCGGGTATCGTCGACGCTCAGGGTCGTCTGGGTCACGTAGGCCAGCCGCTCCGGATCGGCGGGGGCCAGCGCCGCCACGCCGGCGAGGTCCGACACCAGGTGGACCTCTCCCGGAACCTGCCCCATCGTGCCCTCCACCTCCGGATGGCCGGGGTGTCCGATGAGGACCACCTCGTAGCCCTGCCGCGCGTAACGCCTTGCCTCGTTGTGCACCTTGCTGACGAGCGGGCAGGTCGCATCGATCGCCCGCAACCCGCGGGCGCCGGCATCGTCCACGACCTTCCGGGCGACGCCGTGGGCGCTGAATACGGTGACGGCGCCTTCCGGGATATCCTCGACCTCTTCGACGAAGCGGGCCCCCTTCGCCTGCAGGCCCTCCACGACTCGCTTGTTGTGGACGATCTCGTGGCGCACGTAGACCGGCGCGCCGTGGATCTCGAGCGCTCGCTCGACGACGTCGACGGCTCTCACCACCCCGGCGCAGAACCCCCTCGGCTGCGCCAGGACGATTTGCAGGGCTCGTTTCGACACCTGATGCCTCCCCCTGTCGCGCATCGTTCGGCCGACCGTTCCCTACTCTACCGCATGCACATCCGCATCCCCCCGGACGACTTCGGCCGAGCGAGCGGCCGCGCCCGATCTGCGGGGGCGCGCCGGCCGATGCCGCCCCCCGCCCCCGCCCCGCTACCCGCCGGTCACGGCGTGCGCGGCCATGCGGCCGGAGCGGATGGCGCCCTCGATGGTCGCGGGGAGGCCGGTGTCGGTCCAGTCCCCGGCCAGGTACACGTTGGCGAGCCCGCAGCGCGTCTTCGGGCGGCGGCGCGCCTCTCCGGGCGTCTGCGCGAAGGTGGCGCGCCGCTCCTTGACGACCCGGTACGGGGGGAGGTCCCGGCCGAGACCGAGGGCCGCGGCGACGTCGCGCCAGGTCTTCCCGGCGATCGCCTCGGCCGGCTCGGCGGCGAGGGCCCCGGCCGCGCTCACCGTGACCGAGGCCACGTCCCCGCGCGCGAAGAGCCACTGCGCGGTCCCCCCGATCAGCCCGAGAAACGGCGCATCGCCCGGCAGGCGGGCGGGCTCGGAGAGGCGGAAGTGGACGTTGACGATGGGGTTGCTCTCACGCGGCACGATGAGGGAGGGCACGAGGGCCGCCGTCGCGGCCGGCGGCACGGCCAGGATCACGCTCTCCCCTTCCTGCAGTGCGACGCGCTCGGAGCCGAAGTCGAGGTGGGTCGCAGCGCGGTGCGCGGCGGAAGGCGCCGCGGGGCGCGTGGAGGCGGCGGCGGAACGGGCCGTCCAGGCGATCCCGCGCAGCCGCCGCCCGAACCGCACCGTCGCCCCCCGCCGGCCGAGGAGCCGCAAGGCCGGGTCCACGAACGCATGGGAGAGTCCGACCCTCGCGACCCGCGGCCGGCAGGCCGCCTCCCCCTTCGCGAACGTCTCGCGCAGCACGGGCCACAGCAGGCAGGACGCGGCGGACCCGGCCGGCGTGTTCAGCGCCGCGACCGCGAGAGGCTCCCAGAACCGCTCGAACAGCGCCCCGCAGTTCCCGACACAGGCCGCCACCGTGCGGTCGGGTCCGGCCGCCGCGAGCCGCAGGGCGGAGGAGAGGTAGTCCCGAGCCTTCGTGTCGGGAACCCGCCGCCCGGAGCGCAAGGGCCACCATGGCAGCGGCCCGCGGTTGGGCCGCAGGGTCCATCGCCGGCCGGTCCGGAGGTCGAGGAACGGAAAGCAGGCCGAGGCGGGGCCGACCAGGGCGTCGGCGGACCCGATGTCCGCGAGGTATCGCATGGCGGACCGGTTGCCGCTCAGCAACAGGTGGTTGCCGTTGTCGATCAGGCGGTCGAGCCTCGCGTCGGGGTACGAGCGGCAGCGCCCGCCGGCCCGCCCGCCGGCTTCGTGGAGGGTGACCGCCCGACCGGCGAGCGCCAATGACACCGCGGCGGCGAGGCCGGCGAGGCCGGCGCCGACGACGTGGGTCCGGGGCGCGGAGCCGGGGTCGGGAGCCGGGGCCGTCAGAGAAGCCCGTACCTGATGCCGATCCACGTCTTCCGCGCGTGGGTCAGCCGGATCGGGCCGCCGACCCGCCGCCAGCCCCGCTCCTCCAGGCGGTCGAGGGTCTCCCGATAGACCGCCATCATGAGGACCGCCGGCCGCATCCTCCGCCATCCGTACTCCTTCAGCAGCCGGTCGGCCTCGGAGTAGTAGCCGCGGGCGAGCGCGGCGAGCTCCTCGCAGGCCCCGGCGAAGCCGGGTTGCACGAATGCGGCGTCCGGCGGGCCCGCCCGCACCCCGTGCCGGTCGAGCAGATCCCGGGGGACGTACAGGCGATCGAGGGCCGCGTCTTCCTTCAGGTCGCGCAGGATGTTGGTCAACTGGAGCGCGTTCCCGAGCGTCTCGGCGATCCGGGGGCCCGGGCGCCGGGGCACGCCGAAGGCATGGACCGACAGCACCCCCACCGACCCGGCCACCTTGCGGCAGTAGTCGAGCAGCTCGTCGAGCGTCCGCATCCGGACCGCCGGGGCCGCGTCGATTTCCATGCCGTCGATCATGGCGAGAAACTCCTCGCGCGGCAGATCGAAGCGATGCACCGGCCCGAGGAGCGCCCTGGTCGTCGGCCATTCCGGGCGTCCGGCGTAGAGCCGGTCGATCTCCTCGCGCCAGGCGGCGAGCCCCCGCCTCTTGTCGGCCGCCTCACCCGGCTGGTCGGCGATGTCGTCGACCTCGCGGCAAAAGGCGTAGATCGCGTATATGGCCCTGCGCCGCTCCGCCGGCAGCACCCTCATTCCCCAAAGGAAGGACGTGCCGGAACGGGCGACGACGCGGTTCACGTGTATCGCGGGATCGACCTGGTCCGGGCTCGGGTCCCTTCGGGCGACGGCGCGCGGGCGCGACGGATCGATGCGCGAAGGGCGTGCGGCGGCCGGAGGACGGGGCCGCCGGAGGCCCCGTCGGAGCAGGACCAGGCCGATCCCGCGGGCGCCGCAGGCGGCAAGCTGGGCCTTCGTCAACACCACCCGCTCCGCCAGCGGGTCCCGCCGACGGAGCTCGCCGCCGAGCTTCCTCGCGATGGCGACGATGACGGCCGCTTCCATCGCGAAGCGGGGGTCGCGAAGCTCGCCTGGCAGGCGTTCGGCGCGAGCCAGCAGGCCATCGACCGCATCGAGGCAGCGGTGCAGCACCTGCCGCAGCGCATCCGGAGAGCGGTGGCCGCCGAGCGCCTCGACGCCGACCCCCGCCTCCGCCATCCAGCGCTGCGGCAGGTAGACGCGATCGAGCGCGCGGTAGTCCTCCCCGCAGTCCTGCAGGTGGTTGAGCACCTGGAGGGCATTGCAGAGGGCGTCCGAAGCGGGGTACGCGGCGGTCGCCTCGCCGTGCAGGTCCACGAGATAACGACCCACCGGGGCCGCGGAGAGGTTGCAGTATCCGATGAGTTCGTCCCAGTCGCGGTAGCGGAGCTTCGTCGCATCCTGCCTGAAGGCGCGGGTCAGATCGACGAAGTGGCGGGCCGTCACCCGGGTCTCGGCGAGGCTGCGGCGAAGGTCGTGCGCCTTGCGGAAGGCCGGGCCGGCGGTCTCGCCGCCTCCGACGCTGACGGCCCTGGCGAAGGCGTCCAGGCGCTCGATCCTGTCGTCCGGCGTCAGCCGGGGGTTGTCGGCGACGTCGTCGGCGGCCCGCGCACAGGCGTAGAAGGCCGCGACGTGTGGCCGCACGCGCGCCCGCAGCAGCCAGGACCCGACCGGAAAGTTCTCGTCCTCCGCCGACTTGCCGGACGGGGTCTCCACCGCAACCGCTTCGTCCATCGCAAGCCTGCCGACGAACGGGTTCGTCGTCCGTGTGTGTCGCTTGAGATTACGTGAAAGCCTCCACCCCTTCAACGCTCGTTCGCGGCTACCGAAGTAGCTACAAGAGGCGCTTCACACCGTAGCGATCGAATCCGGCAGCAGCCGAGACCACCACCGACTCATGCTCCAGGGAGTTTGAACGATGAGCATTCGATCGAGCGGGTCGTGGTGAAGTCCGGCGAGCCGGCCCGCCCGCTCGGCGCCTGACCTGCCTCGCTGCGCCTCTTCGCCTGCACGGTTCAGGGGGCGCCGCGTCCGCCCGCGGTGTCGAGCCGCCGCTGGATATCGCGAATTGCCGCGTCGACCTCCCATACGCAGCGCCAAGCCGGGATCCGGATGACTTCCCAGCCGTGCCCGGCCAGAATCCGATCGCGGACGACGTCCTGACGCCGCAGCTTGCCCCTCGCGTCCGTATGGTGACCACCGTCGACTTCGACGTTCAGCCGTACCCTCGGTTGAAGCAGCGCGAAGTCGAGTTCGTACCCGTGGACGAACAACTTTGCGCTCGGGTGGAACCCGGCCCCCCGCATTGCTTCGAGCAGCCGCGCCTCCGAGCGGCTATCCGTGCGGAACTTGGCCGTCGCCGGCCGTACCGTTTCGTCGTGAGTCGATGTCTCCGCAAGGTAGGAGCGTAGCGACGCCAACGTGCGGCTTCCCGCCCCACCGACGTCCGGATGCCCCAGCACGATGAGCGATTTTCTGGCCCGGCTGACGGCCACGTTGATCAGGTTTCGTTCCCGCTCCACCCAGGATACGGTTCGCTTCGTGATGCCGGGGGCAAGTACGGCCGAGAAGATGATCGCGTCGCGTTCGGCGCCCTGGAACCGATGGGCCGTACCGCATTCGAAATCCACCTCACTCAGGATCTCGCTGCCAAGTCGGGGGTGGCGGTGTGCGAGGCGGCGGATCAGAGACGCCTGCGCGGCAAATGGGGTCACCACGCCGACGGATCCGCAGGCACTCTGCACCAATCTGGCCAATTGGCGAATCGCAGCCTCGGCTTCTTCGGCGTTCGTCCAGCTACCGCTATCTCCCTTGCGAGCCTCACCGGGAACGTCGATCCACGCAATGCTTCTTTCGTCGGACGCCATCCCGGCGGTGTCGGTCAGGACGGTGAGCGCTCCTTCGTAGAATTCACGATTGAACCATCGAGCGATGTACGGATGGCTCCGATAATGCTCGTCAAGTACGATCGGCTGCTCGGAATTTCGTCCGACGGCGTATTCAAAGGCGTGATAGGTGGAGCCTTCCCCGGGATGAATTCCAAGGCGTACCAGATCGTGATTGTCCAGCCCCTCGTCCATGGCAATTTTCCTCAGCCTTCCATCCGAAAGGGTGTTGATTGGAGCGAGCTGGTGGGGATCGCCGACGACGGCGAGCCTGTTCGCCCGATACGCCAAGGGAAGCGCCACGGCAAGACTGCACTGACTGGCTTCGTCGATGATCACGAGATCGAAGACGTCCGGTTCCAGAGGGAAGCTGCGCTGCATCGACAACGCGGTGCAGGCCCAGCCGCGCGCGTGTGCCAGACAGCTCCGGATCGTCGTCTTGAATGCGCGGGCTCCCGGGTTGACGCGGCTCAGGGCGTCAAGAGTGCTCCTTCCTTTCCGGACACCCGCTCTGACGTTTCGGATCACCGCCGTCCGGCTCGTTGCGGACCACTCCTCGCCGGCTTGCCGCAGGCTGGCGCCGGGATCCCCGATCCGTTCGTCCGTCCTCGAGAGTTCGTCCATGAACGCAATGCGCTCCTGATCGAAAGCCGCCCAATGTGCAAGGAGATCGAGGGAAACGTTCGAGTCCTTGCAACCGACCGTTTCGAGCAGCCGCCGCGTGCGTCGGCGACGGAAGAACCAGGCGCGGCGCGTACGCCGCACCCTGCGTTCGATCGTCTTGGAGTCCAGAGCGAGGTCCGGCGCCCGGTTCCGTTTCCAGACCGCACGTGCGTGTTTCTCCAGAGCTTCCACGGTCTCGGCGAGCTTCCGGTTCAGCTCTGCCGCCCGGATCAGATCCGCCGACAAGCGGTCGCGGCGTTCGGCCGCCGCGGCGAGTTCGGCTCGGGCCTTCGCTTCGGATGCGGCGCTCTCCAAGCCCTCGCTCGGCGTCGCGTGGCGGCCGGCCGCCACGACCGCTTCCGCAGATCGATCCGCCAGCGCCTCGCGCTCCTGCCGCCGCCCGGTCCGAAGCAGCATTCCGGAACAAATTTCGTTTGCTCGCTCGACGACCACATCCACCGCGCTGTTGTTGGTCGAAGATACGAGCCCCCTCTCTCCATCCATCCAGACGTTGGCAATCGCGTTCACAACCAGTTGGGACTTGCCGGTGCCCGGAGGACCCGTCACGACGGTCAACGGTTCGCGCCGGAGGCGCTCGAGGGTGAGTTCCTGGGAATCGTTGCAGGGCAGAGGGGCCGCCAGCGGTTCCATCAAGGGCCGGTGGACTGGTTCCTCGGCCCCCGGCCGATCCGGTATAAGGCAGGCTGCCGCCGTCTTTGTCCAGTCTCTCCGACGGGTCAGCATTTCAAGTTCTTCGAGGAGGGATTGATGCGCGCTGCGGCCCCCGTCGGCACGGACCCAGACTGCGGAGTTGTAGAGCCCCGGAACAGCTTTGCAGCGGCGGTCGAGCGAGTGCGGGTCGAGGTCCGACACGATATCGATACCGAGGACATGGGCGATCTTTCGCGCCACGCGTGCAAGTTCCGGCGCATCTCCGAACGGGAGGCCCTCGCCCACCACAGCATCGATCTCTTCCTTCACGGACAGGTCGAACAGCTCTCCGGCAATGATCGACAGATTGAATTCGGGTTCGGACACCGCGCAGGCGACCCACTCGTCACCGCGACGTTCCGCTCGAACGGAAACCGCGAACAGCGGCGCAATCATCGGCCGGCGGCTCCGGTTCATCGCCACCAGGGTCGGCCATCCATGGATGAACTCGGGTTGGCGTCCCGATTCGCCAAGGCGTCCGATCAGCCTTCGCGGAACCGGTGTTTCGTCGCGTTCGCCGGTGATCAGGACGTCCGATTCGGCGTCATGCGGGAACCACTTCTCCGAATCCTGGAAGCCGGCCAGCGTGTCGGCCATTTCGGCGAGGATGCTCCTGCTCAGATAGCGGCAGAGCCTCGCCCATCGATCCTGCGGGGTGTCCGTTCCCGTACCACAGTCCGACGGCGCGCGGACACATTCCTGACACCAGACAGCGCTTTTTGTCGAGGGCGACCAGTGCGCTCGGGTTCCCTGTCGGAGCTCGACGCCGCAGGCGCGGCACTCGCTTTCGAACTTGACCTTGATGAGAATCAGATCATCGGGAAATTCCGACTCCCGCGTGTGTGTCGGGGGCGACCCGGAACGCCGTGAAGCGGTCGGACGGCGGCGGTTCCTTTCCCGGGTCATGTTTTCGGGGCCGGAGGGGGTCGATCGCTTGCCAGGCGGCGCGGGCGGATCATGCGTCTTCGCGCTCCACCGCCTCGCAGGCCGCCAGCTCCCAGCCGTGGAACACCACCGCCAATCCAATGTGCCGCACCGAGGGCGCGCGCCGCCGCAGCCCCTCGTCCGCCAGGTAGCCCGCGACCTGCGACCGCGCGCCCCGCAGCGTCTCCGCCACCACGGATTCGTCCACCTGCTCGCTCCGCTTCAGGTACTTCACCTCGAGCACGTAGCCGTAGCCGATGTCCGGGTACTGCGCCACGAAGGGCTCCAGATGCAGGTCCGCGTACCCCTTGTTCAGCTCCCGCTCCGTACGGATGAGAAAGTGATCCACCACGCTGAAATGCGCGGCGAGGAACGCCTGCACGACCTTCTCCCCGTCGATGTAGTCCCGGACCCCGGTCTGCTCGGCCATGGCCCTGGCGACGTGCTCCACGGCCGGACGCCACTCGCCCCGGTAGGCCATCCTCCTGGCCAGTTGCGAGAAGTGGTGGTGGCTCACCGAGAACACCCCCACGTCCCGGTAAGCTCTCCGCAGGTACCCGTACATCAGGCGCCACACGGTCTGGTTGGGGACCCCCAGCCGAACCGCGCCCCCGGCTGTTCCCCGGATGCTCAGCAGGCCGAAGTAGTAGAGGAGGGAGAGGAAGTTCTCCGGCTCGTCGAGATCTTCGAGGGGGAAGCTCAGGCTCAGGTCGGCCTCCGCCTCCCCCTCGGCGATGACGTGGCGCAGCAGGTCGAAGTTGCCGTTGAGCCTCCTCGCCTCCGCACTCGCCCGCTGGTTCACCAGCAGCAGGTGGCGCAGCTTCGCGTAGTCGATGCGAACGTTGGCGTCGATGAGCCGGCGCGGCATCCGCTTGTTCGGTATCGACCTCTTCAGGAAGTAGAGCACCATGTCGGTGTTGTAGAGGTCGCCGGCGGAGTCCTCGGAGAAGCGGTAGCCGTTGTACCACTCGCGCATCACGCCCAGGGCGGTGTCCACATCCTGGTCGAACGCGCCCCGGTCCCGGTAGAGCTTCAGCAGCTCCCGCACCTCCGGCTCGGTGAAGCCGAGCACGTCGTTGAGCTCCGGCTCCAGGGTGACGTTCTCACCGATGTTGAAGCCGCTCGTCACGTCGTCCATCGTGATTGGCGATACCCCGGTGATGAACAGCCGCTCGAGGCCGCCCGCCTCGCCGGCGCCGGCCTTCAGGGCCGCGAAGAAGTTGCGGTAGAAGCCGCCCCCGTGGGTGAACGACTCACAGGCCTCCCGCCCGCGGTGGGCCAGCACCGTGTTGGCGAAGTTGTCGTACTCGTCGATGAGCACGTAGAGCGGGACGCCGTGCTCGGCGGCGTACTTGAACAGCTCGGTGAGCTTTCCGTCGATGGCGGGCGGGGCGAAGATGCGCCGGAGGGCAGGCTCGGGGAACAGGTCCGGATGCCGCTCCAGCGCATAGCGGAGCTCGGTGAAGCAGTAGCCCTCGAAGCGCTCCTCCAGGGTCTCCAGCTTGTCGTTGAAGGCGGAGAAGTTGAAGCGCACGACGACGTAGCGGCCGCGCTCGGCGGTGGGAGCGCGCCCGACGTCCGTGCCCCCGAACAGGTCCTCGAACTCGTGCGCCCAGTGCCGCCCGTAGTAGCACTCGAGGAGCGACAGCCAGCAGGACTTGCCGAAGCGCCGGGGGCGGATGAAGAAGACGTAGCGCTCGTCTTCGAGCGGGCGCAGGAACCGGGTCTTGTCCACGTACAGCCAGCCGTTCACCCGGATGCGCCGGAACGACGCCTCGCCGTAGGGGATGCGCGGCCAGGGAGCAGTCACCCGCAGTGGCCCTCCACGTCGATGAGAACGGCGCCGCCGAAGGCTTCCACGGGCCTCGCCGCCGGTGGGCAGGCGGTGGAAGTCGCGGGATCGGTCTCGCCGCCGCCGCTGACGGCCTTGGCGAAGCCGTCCAGGCGCTCGACCCTGTCGTCCGGCGTCAGCCGGGGGTTGTCGGCGACGTCGGCGGCGGCCCGCGCACAGGCGTAGAAGGCCGCGACGCGCGGGCGCACGCGCGCCCGCCGCAGCCGGGACCCGACCGGAAAGCTCTCGTCCGCCGCCGACCTGCCGGACGGGGTCTCCACCGCAACCGCTTCGTCCATCGCAAGCCTGCCGACGAACGGGTCCGTCGTCCGTGTGTGTCGCTTGAGATTATCCCGAAGAACCCCGGCCCTTCAATGACCCGCCGCGACCCGAGCTGCCTCGATCCGCTTTGTTCCCGGCGGCTGGGCGGCTGCGAAGGGCCGTCGTTCCTCCCGAGGAACGGCGCCATCCCCCAAGGATGCCAGGGTATGCGGGACCCGCCGCGCCCCGTCCCGGGTGGTGGGGCCAAGCGGACCCCGCAGCATCTCCGCACCCGGCCCAGTCCGGGCAACAGGCCCGGCTCAGCCCCATTGCGAACGCGGCGGCGGATTCGCCATGATGCGGGGGGACGAACCCGGGAGCACGCCCGCGTGAGCGCGAGCCAGTATCCGAACCTCCTCCAGCCGTTCCGGCTCCGGCACGTGACGTTCAAGAACCGGCTCATGAGCACGAGCCATGCCCCCGGCTACGTCGAGGACCGGCATCCGAAGCTCCGCTACCAGCGCTATCACGAGGAGAAGGCCAGGGGCGGCCTCGCCCTCACCATGTTCGGCGGCTCGTCGAACGTCGCGCCGGACTCCCCGTCCGCGTTCGGCCAGATCCATATCGGCGACGACTCGATCATCCCCGTGCTCCGCGAGTTCTCCGCGCGCGTGCACCGCCACGGCTGCGCGATCATGTGCCAGATCACCCACATGGGGCATCGCACCCTGTGGAACGTCGAGGAGTGGCTGCCCCCGATCGCGCCGTCCCCGGTGCGCGAGCACGCCCATCGCTCGTTCCCGAAAGAGATGGACCGGGGCGACGTCCGCCGGGTGGTGCGGGCGTTCGGGGACGCCGCGGCGCGCTGCCGCGAGGGCGGGCTCGACGGGGTCGAGCTCCTCGCCTACGGGCATCTCATCCACCAGTTCTGGACCCCGCTCGTCAACCGGCGCACCGACGAGTACGGGGGGAGCCTGGAGAACCGCGCCCGCTTCGGCCTGGAGGTCCTGGAGGAGGTCCGCCGCCGGGTGGGGGACGGCTTCCTGGTCGGCTTCCGGATGATGGGGGACGAGCTGAAGGAAGGCGGGCTCGACCAGGAGGACTGCCTCGCCATCGCCCGGCTCTACGCCGACACCGGCCTTTGCGACTTCCTGAACGTGGTCGCCGGGCAGGTCGGGGACGAGCGCGGGCTCGCGCGCTCCATTCCGGGGATGGCCGGCCCGCGCGCGCCCTTCGTCCACATCGCGGCGCGGATGAAGCGCGAGACCGGGCTCGCCGTCTTCCACGCCACCCGCATCATGGACCTCGCGACCGCGGAGCACTGCGTGCGCGAGGGGCTGGTCGACATGGTGGCGATGACCCGCGCCCACATGGCGGACCCGCACATCGCGGCGAAGATGATGCGGGGCGAGGAGGAGCGGATCCGCCCCTGCGTCGGGGCCGGCTACTGCATCGACCGCATCTACGTCGGAGGGGACGCGCTCTGCCTGCACAACCCCGCGACCGGGCGCGAGAGGACCATGCCGCACGTCGTCGAAGCCGGTCCCGGGCCGCGCCGGAAGGTGGTGGTGGTCGGGGCGGGGCCGGCCGGGCTCGAAGCGGCCCGGGTCTCGGCGCTGCGGGGCCACGAGGTCGTCGTCTTCGAGGCGGCGAGCGCGCCGGGCGGGCAGATCGTGCTCGCCGCGAAGGCGACGTGGCGGAAGGACCTGCTCGGCATCGCGGACTGGCTCGCGACGGAGGTCGAGCGCCTGGGCGCGACGCTCCGCCTCAACCGCTATGCCGAGGCGGAGGACATGCTCGCGGAGGGGCCGGACGTCGTGATCGCCGCCACCGGGGGCGTGCCCAACGTCGACGCCGATCGGGTGGAGGGCGCGGAGCACGTCGTGAGCGTCTGGGACGTGCTCGGGGGGCAGGCCGCGCCCGGCCCCGAGGCGCTCGTATTCGACGACCACGGGGACCACCAGGGCCCGAGCGCCGCCGACTTCCTCGCCTCGCGCGGCTCGTCGGTGGAGCTGGTGACCCCGGACCGCATGGCCGCCCACGAGGTCGGGGCGACCAACTACCCGGTGTACCTCGCGAGCTTCTACGCGAAGGGGGTCACCCTGACCCCGGACCGGCGGCTGCGCTCGGTCGAGCGCGACGGCAACCGGCTGCGCGCGGTGCTGCGGAACGAGTACAGCGACGCGGAGGAGGTCCGGGTGGTGGACCAGGTCGTCGTGGAGCACGGGACCCTGCCGGCGGCGGAGATCTTCCACGCGCTGGCCCCGCTCGCGCGCAACGAGGGCGCGCTGGACCTCGAGGCGCTCATCGCGGGCCGCCCCCAGGCGCTCGCGTCGAACCCGGACGGGGAGTTCCTGCTGTTCCGGGTCGGCGACGCGGTCGCGAGCCGCAACATCCACGCCGCGATCTACGATTCGCTCCGCCTCTGCAAGGAATTCTGACCCTCCGCTCCCGGACGAGGCCGGCGGGGGCGGGCGTCGGCGCGGTTCGCATCGCAAGGACGAGGGCCGCCGGCATTCGTCGCTGGCAGCGGCGTAGACTACTCAGCGGGCGTTGGCGGCGGATCGCCCGGCTGTCTCGCACCGGAGGCGTACCTCCCATGAACGACCTCACCACCATGCACACCGGGCCGCTCGGCTCCACCATCCACACGCTCCGCGCCGACTCGGAGACCATCGCCGCGCTCGCGGCCGTCGACTGGAACCGGTGCTTCCGCCGGGTCTGCCTCGACCCGGTGCGCGGGCTCATCACCCTGATGGCGCCCTCGAACCTCCATGAAGACCTGTCCCTGACCCTCGACCGCATCGTGGACATCGCCGGGAGCGCGCTCACCGGCGGGTCGAAGGGAATCCGCTCCACCCGGCTTCGCGGGCGGGGAGAGCCCCCCGGCACGGGGATGGAGCCCGACTGCGCGTTCTACGTCGGGGAACGCGCCAGAGGCTTTCGCGACGCCCTCGTCGAAGGGAACGCGCAGGCCGAAGCCTTCGTCGAGCGCAACGCGCCCGATCTCGTGGTCGAGGTCGAGATCACGCACGCCGACGAAGGCAAGATCGAGCGCTACGGCCAGATGGGGGTGCGGGAGCTGTGGCGGCTGCACGGCCGCCGGGGCGCGCGGGAGCTGCGGGCGGACTTCCTCGCCCTGCGTCCCGGCAGGGCGCCGCGCCGGCTCGACGCCTCCCGGGTGCTGGAAGGGTTCACGCCGGACGACGTGTGCGAAGCGATCGAAGCGGTGCGGTTCGGCGTGACCCACGACGAACGGACGGAGGCGGTGGCCCGGATCGTGCGCCGGCGCCAGCGCGGGAGCATGCGGGTGCGCGAGGAGGCAGCGCCGTACTCGGCGCGTCCCGCCGGGCAGCGGGAGGGCGTCGCGGCGGCTCCATGAACGAGCCTCCGCGCCGGGGGGAGGGAGCGGGCGGACCGGGGCCGGTCAGGCGGCGCCTTCGATCACCACCATGTTGGTGAGGGTGACCCGGTTGCGGAGGGCTTTCGGGCCTTCGTACTCCGGCGAGGCGTGCCAGCGCTTCGCGTCCTCCACGCTCGGGAAGCGGAGCACGACCGTGCGCTCGCGCGGCCACTCGCCCTCCAGCACCTCGAAGGCCCCGCCCCGCACGAGGTATTCCCCGCCGTAGAGGGCGATGGTCGCGGGGGCCTGGGCGATGTATTCCTTGTAGGCTTCGGGGTCTTGCACCTCGACCTGCCCGATGACGTAGCCGTATGCGGCCATGCGCCCGTACTCCTCTGTTCCTCTCTCGTTTCCCCGCCGCCCGCTAGCGCGCGCCCGCCGCGGGCGCCCCGGCGGGCGCGGCGGGCGAAGCCCGGCCGTTGCGGAGCAGCCGCCCGGGGAGCGGGCCGGACGGGTCCACCCGATCCTCCCCGCCCCGGCGGATGACCTCCCCGTTCACGATCACCGCCTCAACCCCCTCCGCCTCGGAGATGAGGCGGTCGGCCCCGCCCGGAAAGTCGTACACGCGCCGGAGCGGCCCGTCGCCGACGGTGTCCGGGTCGAACACCACCACGTCCGCCGCGAGGCCGGGCGCGAGCCGGCCCCGTTCGGCGATCCCGAAGACCTCGGCCGGGCGGGAGGTGATCATCCGCACCGCCTGCTCAAGGCCGAGCGACTTCTTCTCCCGCACCCAGCGCTTGAGCAGGTAGGTGGTCGCGCAGGCGTCGCAGAGCTGGCTCGCGTGCGCGCCGGCGTCGGAGAGCCCCACCACCGTGTGCGGGCTGTGGAGAAGGCGCTCCACCTCGTCCTCGTCGTGGTTCGCGACCGGCATCCGGAACCGGGCTTCGAGATCGCTCTCGAGGCCGAGGTCGAACAGGTACGCGACCGGGGTCTTCCCGGCCGCCTCCGCGAGCGCGAACAGCGGGCGCTCGGCGAGGTCCGGCCGCCCCGGCGCCTCGCTCACCACCGTCCCCCGGAACGACCGCCGGAACGAGGCCGGGGCGCGCTCGCTCAGCCGCTCCCACACCGCGGCCCGGAAGCCGGGGTCCGCGTAGAGGCGCTTCTTGCCGGCCTCGTCCGCCTCCGACACGGGCCGGAACAGGCGCATCGCCTCGAACACGAAGGGCGCCTTGAGCTGGTACTCGAACTTGAGGGCGCGGGGGCTCACCTGGGGCACGACGTCGTAGCCCTCGGCTGCCAGCTCCGCGGAGCGGCGAAGCTGCTCGTCCGCGTCACCGTCCTGGAGGGCGATCCCGGCGAGGAGGGCGGTCCAGCTCACCGGACGGCCCGACGCCTCGTTCAGCGCCTTGAACTCCGGGAAGGAGAGCGATCGCCCCACCGTCGCCTGCACCACCCCGCCCCGCCCGGCGCGGCGAAGCTCGCCCGCGAGGGCGACGATCTCCTCGGTGGCGGCCGCCCGGCTCGGTACCGGCTTGCCGTGGTAGCCGACGTGGGTCGGGGCCTTCGAGGTCGCGAAGCCGAGCGCCCCCGCCTCCATCGCCTCGCGGACGATGCGGCGCATCTCGTCCACCTCCGCCCCTGTCGCCTCGCGCTCGGTCGCGTCCTCGCCCATCACCCAGGTGCGGAGCGCGGTATGTCCGATGAGCGCCCCCACGTTGATGGCGGTCCCGCGCCCCTCGACCGCATCCAGGTACTCGGGGAACGTCGCGAACGGCCACTCCTCGCCGAGCCCCTCGCGCAGGGCCGCGACCGTCATCCCTTCCACGTTCTCGAGGGTGCGGACGATCGTCTCCCGGTGCTCGGGCCGGGTCGGAGCCACCGAGAAGCCGCAGTTCCCCATGACCACCGTCGTGACCCCGTGCCAGGGGGAGATGGTAAGCATCCGATCCCACATGATCTGGGCGTCGTAGTGGGTGTGGATGTCCACGAACCCGGGGCAGACCGCCTGCCCGGCCGCGTCGATCGTCTCCGCCGCGCGCCCCGGCGCCTCCCCGACGGCGGCGATCCGGCCGTCCCGGATGCCGACCTCTCCCTCGCAGCCGGGGGCCCCCGTCCCGTCCACGATGAAGCCGTTGACGATCTTGAGGTCGAAGTCGTGGGCGGCGGGCTTGGCCGGCATGGGGAGCCTCCGATGACGAGGGTCGACGAGCGCGCCCGCGCGCGGGCCGACTCGGCCACCGGAGGGAGCGGGCCGGGCGCGCAAGGCCCCCGCGATGGTGTCGAGGGCGTTGGAGAAGGGAGACTAGCACGCCGGCCCGGAGCCGGCCAGAACAGAACGGGGCGGCCGGGGCCAGAGCGGAGAGGTTGATTTTCGCCGGGATGGGAGTGCACGCTTCGATTGGTCCGGGCCGCTCGCTCGCGCGCCGCGGCCAGGCCGGACAGACCGGACCGGCGCCGATGCACGAGGACCGAATCCGATGAACTGGAACGCCTTCATCACCTGCGCGATCACCGGCGCCGGCGACACGGTGGGCAAGCACCCCGCCATCCCGGTCACCCCGGCCCAGATCGCGGACTCCGCGATCGAGGCGGCGCGGGCCGGCGCGGCCGTCGTCCACATCCACGTGCGCGACCCCGAGACGGGGCGGGGCGCCCGCGACCCGGCCCTCTTCCGCGAGGCGGTGGAGCGGATCCGCGGGTCCGGGACCGACGTGGTCCTCAACCTCACCGCCGGCATGGGCGGCGACCTCGTGTTCGGCGCGGGCGAGCATCCCCTTCCCCTCGACCCGGACGGCACCGACCTGGCGGGGCCGATCGAACGGCTCGCCCACGTCGAGGAGCTCCGCCCCGAGATCTGCACCCTCGACTGCGGCACGATGAACTTCGCCGAGGGCGACTACGTGATGACCAACACCCCGTCCATGCTCCGCGCGATGGCGAAGCGGGTGAAGGCGCTGGGGGTGCGGCCGGAGCTGGAGGTCTTCGACACCGGGCATCTGGCGTTCGCGAAGCGGATGGTGGAGGAGGGCCTCATCGAGCCGCCCCTCCTGTTGCAGCTCTGCATGGGCATTCCCTACGGCGCGCCGGACGACCCGGGGACCCTGCTCGCCATGGTGAACCAGCTTCCTCCGGGCGCCCGCTGGTCGGCCTTCTCGATCGGGCGGATGCAGCTCCCCTACGTCGCGATGGCGGTGCTCGCAGGCGGAAACGTCCGGGTCGGCCTCGAGGACAACCTCTACCTGGAGCGGGGCGTGCACGCCTCGAACGCGGACCTGGTCACGCGGGCGGGGGAGATCCTGCGCGCGATGAACGTGCGGGTGCTCGGGCCGGCCGAGGTCCGGGAGACCTTGGAGCTTCGCGCCGCGGCGTGAGGGCGGGCGGGGCGGCGGCAGGCCGGCGGAGCGGTGGGGCGGCGATGCAACGGGACGGAGATGCAGCAGGGCGGCGGAGCGCCGGAGCGATGAGGGTGACGGTCGTCGGCGTCGGCGAGGCGTTCGACTCCGGCCTCGGCAACAACTCGTTCCTGCTGCACGGCCGGGGCCTCCCCACCGTGCTCGTGGACTGCGGCTACCAGGTCCCGGAACGGCTCTGGGAGAGCCGTCTCCACCGCCGGATCGACGCCGTCTACCTCACCCATACCCACGCGGACCACTCCTTCGGCATCGTGCCCCTCATCGGGCGCTTTCTCATCGAGCGCCGCGAGCGCCCGCTCCCCGTCATCGGGCATTCCGGGGTCGGGAGCTTCGTGCGCCGCGCGCTCGACCTCGGCTATCCGGGGATGCGCGAGCATCTCCCGTTTCCGCTCGAATTCGTCACCGTGTCGCCGGCGAAGCGCCTCGACTTCGGGGCGCTCTCCCTCTCTTCGGCCCGCTCCGATCACGGGGTGCTGAACCTGAGCGTCCGCTTCGAGGCGGAGGGCTCGTCCTGCGCGTTCAGCGGGGACGGCGCCCCGAGCGCGGCCACGGAAGCCTTGTACCGGGGCGTGGACGTCCTCTTCCACGAGCTCTACTCGGTGCGGCGGAAGGTCCCCGGCCACTCGACCCTCGCGGAGCTCCGCGCCCTCGCGGCCCGGGCGGAGGTCCGGCGGGTGGTGGTCTCCCACCACGCCCGCGAGCACAAGGCGAGGCTCCACCGGGCGGTGGCCGCGCTCCGCGAGCCGGGGCGCGAGTGGACGACCGCCCGCCCCGGCCAGGTCATCCGGGTCTGACCTTCCGCTACCTTCGGGAGCCGGAACCGGACTGAACGAGGCCGGTGGAGCCTCTGCAACCCCGGCCCGGCCGCTGCCGGCCAGACCCACAGGGCCAACTCCCGGAAGCCGCCTGCTTCGACCCCGAACCCGTCGAAAACGGTATTCCTGTACCGGGGTCCTGTGGCCTCGAACGCAGGCCGCCATTGACCCGGCGGGGCCGGTCGTCAAGACTGGCGGCATGGAAGCCGCCAGTGCAGCCGGTTCCGGGGCGCGCGGTCCAGTCGCGCCCGATCATTCGCCGGCGGCCGACGGCCCGCGACCGGGCGGCCGTCTTCGAGCGCGGGGAGCGGCCGGCGGATGGCGCTGAAGAAGTCCCAGATCTACTCCTCGCTCTGGCGGAGCTGCGACGAGCTCCGGGGCGGCATGGACGCCTCGCAGTACAAGGACTACGTGCTGACCCTCCTCTTCATGAAGTACGTCTCCGACCGGTACGCCGACGAGCAGCCGGACGCGCTCATCGTGGTCCCCGAGGGCGGCGGCTTCGCCGACATGGCGAAGCTGAAGGGCGACAAGGAGATCGGAGACGGGATCAACAAGATCATCGCCCGGCTCGCCAGCGCCAACGACCTCCGGGGGGTCATCGACCTGGCCGACTTCAACGACGAGGCCAAGCTCGGCGCGGGGAGGGAGATGCAGGACCGGCTGTCCCGGCTGGTCGCCATATTCGAGGGCCTCGACCTCAGCGCCAACCGGGCCGGGGGCGACGACCTCCTGGGCGACGCCTACGAGTACCTGATGCGGCACTTCGCCGCCGAGTCGGGCAAGAGCAAGGGCCAGTTCCACACCCCGGCGGAGGTCTCGCGAGTGGTCGCGAAGGTGATCGGGATCGGCCCCGACACCCGCCCGGACCAGACGATCTACGACCCTGCCTGCGGCTCGGGGTCGCTCCTGCTGAAGGCGGCGGACGAGGCGCCGGACGGCGTCACCCTCTACGGCCAGGAGATGGACAACGCCACCTGGGCGCTGGCGAGGATGAACATGTTCCTGCACGGCCAGCCGACCGCGGAGCTATGGCACGGCAACACCCTCGCCGCGCCGAACTTCAAGAACCAGGACGGGGGCCTTCGGACCTTCGACTTCGCCGTCGCCAACCCTCCCTTCTCCGCCAAGGCCTGGTCGAGCGGGCTCGATCCGGCCCACGACCGGTTCGGGCGCTTCGAGTACGGGGTCCCGCCGGCGAGGAACGGCGACTACGCCTTCCTCCTGCACCTCGTCGCGTCGCTCCGGAGCCGGGGCCGGGGCGCGATCATCCTGCCCCACGGCGTGCTGTTCCGCGGCAACCGGGAGGCGGACATCCGGCGGAACCTCGTGCGGCGCGGCCTCATCGAGGGCGTCATCGGCCTTCCCCCCAACCTCTTCTACGGGACCGGGATCCCCGCCTGCATCGTGGTCATCGACAAGAAGGGCGCCCACGCCCGCGACGGCGTCTTCATGGTCGACGCGAGCCGGGGCTTCGCGAAGGACGGCAGCAAGAACCGCCTGCGGGCGCAGGACATCCACCGGATCGTGGACGTGTTCACCCGCCGGACGGAGGCGCCGCGCTACTCCCGCATGGCGCCGCTGGCGGAGATCGCGAGCCCCGCCAACGACTACAACCTCAACCTGCCGCGCTACGTCGAGTCGAGCGAGCCCGAGGACCTGCACGACCTCGGAGCCCACCTCGAGGGCGGGGTTCCCGACCGCGACCTCGACGCGCTGGAGGGCTACTGGAAGGTGTTTCCCTCGCTTCGCCGCACGCTGTTCCGGGGCAACGGCCGGGCGGGCTACAGCGAGGCGCGGGTCGAAGCCCGCGAGGTGAGGGCCGCGGTCCTCGGCCACGAGGACTTCGACCTGTACCGCACGCGGGCCGCGGCCGTCTTCGACGGCTGGCGGGAAGCCCACGACCCCTCGCTCCGGGGGATGGGGGCCGGCGCCGGCCCCAGGGCGATCGTCCACACCCTGTCGGAAGACCTGCTCGCGCGTTTCGCCGACCTCCCGCCGCTCGATCCCTACGACGTCTACCAGCGGTTCATGGACTACTGGGACGGGACGATGCACGACGACGTGAGCCTCATCGCCTCGGAGGGGTGGCTCGACGCGGCCCGGCCGCGCGCGACCATCGAGGACCGGGACCGGAAGATGAAGGAAACGCCGGACCTCGTCATCGGGCGTCGGAAGTACAAGATGGACCTGGTTCCCCCGGCGCTGGTGGCCGCCCGCTTCTTCGCCCTGGAGCAGGCCGTCGTCGACGAGCTCGAGGCGAGGCGGGAGGCCGCCGCCCGCGAGCTCGACGAGTTCGTCGAGGAGCACACCGGCGAGGGCGGCCCGCTGGAAGACGCCGCCGACGGCCGGGGCAGGGTCACGAGGCGCGGCGTGAAGGCCCGTCTCGCCGTCGTCGGGGAGGAGGACGATCCGGAGAGCGGCGAGGAGTGCCGCATCCTCCTGCGCTGCCTGGACCTCATCGACGCCGAGTCCACCCAGGGCAAGATCGTCCGGCAGCAGCGGGCCGTGCTGGAGGAACGGGTGCTGCACTGCTACGGCGTGCTCACCGAGGACGAGGTGAAGGCCCTGGTGGTCGAGGACAAGTGGTTCGCGAGCCTCCGGGCCGCCATCGACGGCGAGGTGGAGCGGCTGACCCGACAGCTCGCCGGGAGGGTCGAGGACCTGGAGAAGCGTTACGACCGCCCTCTCCCGAAGATCGAGCAGGAGGTGGAGGCGTACAGCGCGAAGGTCGAGGCCCACCTGAAGCGGATGGGGCTCCCGCCGTGTCCATGAGCTGGGCGTTCGATCTCACGCAGCTCGTCGTGCCGCGCCGGTGGATCCGCGAGGAGACCGGGCGCCCCGCCGCGCGCGGCCCGGATGCCTGCCCGGCGGCGCGCCGCTGGCGGTTCGGCCGCTATATCGTCGAAGTCGAAGGGCGCCTGAGACGGGCGGGCCTGGCGCCGTGAACCGCCGATACCATGGAGGAAGCAGCATGGCGGACCAAATCACCGTGGCGGTGGATCCCGACGTGGCCGACGCCTACCGTTCGGCTTCGCACGATGACCGCCGCAAGCTGGATCTGCTGGTCAACCTGCGCTTGCGCGAGGCGATGAAGCCCGGAAGATCGCTGCACACGATCCTGCGGGAAATCAGCCGCGATGCGCAACGCCGGGGCATGACCCCGGAGATCCTGCAATCCATTCTGGACGAGGAATGACCCGCGTCGTCTTCGGCAGCAATGTCCTCGTCGGTGCGGCACTCTTCAGCGAGTCCGTCCCGGGTCGGGTAATCGTGGACCTGATCACGTACAAAGCTCGGGTGAAGGGTCTTTCCCAACCCGTCATTCCCTGTCATCCTCGCGAAAGCGGGGAGAAAGCAGGAATCCACTTCAATCGCAAGTCCCTGGATTCCCGCTTTCTCCCCGCTTTCGCGAGGATGACAGGGAATGACGGGCTTTCGCGGGACCTGTGCCCGGGTTTCCATCAACCCAGGACCGCGGGCCGAGCTTTGCGGGTGATCAGGAAGGGAGTTGAATGATCGTGAAGATACCCGTGATGGATGAGGGACAGATGGTAAAGGCCGAGGTTGTCGGGCGGCGCGAAGGTCGGGAGCCGCCCGTGAGTGGCGGGACCCGGTCACCGGGGTTCAACGGTGAGTGGGAGACGAAGCGGCTGGGGGAGATCGCTTCGATTCGCAATCGGAAGATTCTACCTTCTGACGTGAATCCTGACACCCTCTGTGTAGAGCTCGATCACATTGGCCAGGGGGATGGGCGGCTACTGGTGCACTCCGCGGCGCGACATTCGACGTCATCCAAGTACCGTTTCTCCGCCGGTGACGTCCTCTTTGGTCGGCTTCGTTCATATCTTCGCAAGTTCTGGTACGCTGATCGGGACGGCATCTGTACTACCGAAATATGGCCGTTGATGGTCGAGCCGATACAGGCGGACGGCGGTTTCCTGTATTTCATCGTCCAGAGCGATCGCTTTATCGAAGCGGCCAGTATCTCCTACGGAACACACATGCCGCGCACGGATTGGGAGGTGATGCAGAACTTCGAGATACGCCTGCCGCCAGTGCAAGAACAACGCGCCATCGCCGAGGCGCTGTCGGACGTGGATGGGTTGCTCGGGGCGCTGGAGATGCTGATCGCCAAGAAGCGGGCCATCCAGCAGGCCGCCATGTATCAGCTCCTGACCGGCAGTACCCGGCTGCCGGGGTTCAGCGGTGAGTGGGAGTTTGCAACGCTCGGCGAAGTTGCGGATATAAGGAATGGCGCAACGCCGAGCACTCGGAGCGCTGCCTACTGGAACGGGTCGATTCCGTGGTGTACGCCTACGGACATCACCAGCACCCCCGGGAAATATCTGTTCGCGACGGACCGGAATATTACCACTGAGGGATTGAGCAGTTGCGGGGCAAGCCTGCTTCCCGCCGGCGCTCTTCTCCTGTGCAGCCGCGCAACAATCGGGGAGATAAGAATCGCGGCCTTGTCGATGTGCACGAACCAGGGCTTCAAATCGCTCGTTTGCAACGATGGCATGTTCAACGAATTTCTCTACTACCTCATCATGACACTCAAGCAGCGGTTGATCGAGCAAGCCAACGGATCGACATTTCTCGAAATCGGTAAATCAGCATTGGCGCGTATCGAGGTGAGATTGCCACCGTACGATGAACAAATCGCCATCGGGGCCGTGCTCTCCGACATGGACGCCGAGATCGCCGCGCTCGAGCGGCGCCGCGACAAGGTCCGCGCCGTCAAGCGGGGCATGATGGAGCAGCTCCTCACCGGCCGGGTGCGGCTGGCATGAGCCTCGGCCGACGGCCTGCCTGCTGGATCGAGTCCCGTGCGCTGTACGGCGGCGCTTGCGTGGGACATCCCTGGGAACGCGGGCGTCCCGCCCGCATTTTTGTTCACGGGTGCTTCACACCCCTGTGCGGGCGAGACGCCCGCGTTCCCAGGACGCCCACGTCCCCGCGGACGCGCCCGCGGGAGGCGTGCTTGGCGAAATCCCCACAGCGCACATGCCTCTGTTCGACCCCTGCACCTCGCTCGTGGACCGTGCGGTATGCTTCCTCAACGACGGCCCGTCGCCCCTTCTCGTGTTCACGCAGGAAGGCGCCCGCCGGGTCGTGACCGAGCCCTCGATCCTGCGGTCGCTGGAAGAAGAGAGGAGACGGCATGGCCCCGCCCGGTAGGTTCGAGGAGGAGGCGCTCGCCGCCCTGCGTCGCGCGGTCTCCCGCGCCCTCGACCGAAAACGCCGTCTCGGCCAGTACGCCGTCTTCTGGCAGGACGGGCGGGTGGTGTTCGACGGACCCGACGCGCCGGTGGAGGAGTTGCACTCCACGTCCCGGGGACGGATCGACGGCGGGGAGGCGGGTGAGCCCGCGGCCGACCCCGACCCCGAGCCAGGAGGCCGGGAGCCGTGACCGCGGTCGGCGAGCGCGAGGCCCGGACCCAGCGGCGGGTGGTCGGCTTCTTCCGGGATACGCTCGGCTACGACTACCTCGGGCATTGGCGGGACCGGCCCGGCAACGGGAACGTCGAGGAGGAGCTGCTCGAGGGCTGGCTCCGACGCCAGGGCCACGACGAAGGGATCATCGCGAAGGCGGTCGCCGATCTGAACCGGGCGGCGGCGCTCGGCGGCAGCAAGACCCTCTACGACGCCAACCGCGCGGTCTACGACCGCCTCCGCTACGGCGTGAAGGTCCGTCCCGCCGCGGGCGAGCCGACCACCACCGTCTGGCTGATCGACTGGCGGGACCCCGGCCGCAACGACTTCGCGGTCGCCGAGGAGGTGACGGTCGCGGGCCGGAACGCCAAGCGGCCGGACCTGGTCCTCTACGTCAACGGGATCGCCCTCGGGGTGCTGGAGCTGAAGCGCTCCACGGTGTCGGTGGGCGAGGGCATCCGCCAGAACCTCGACAGCCAGAAGCCCGGGTTCATCCGGCCGTTCTTCGCCACCGTGCAGCTCGTGCTGGCGGGCAACGAATCGGAGGGCCTGCGCTACGGCGTGATCGAGACCCCGGAGAAGCACTGGCTGCGCTGGAAGGAAGCCGCGCCCGCCTCCGTCGCGGGCGGCGACAACCCGCTCCTCCGGGAGCTGGGACAGCTATGCGGCAAGGAGCGGCTGCTCGAGATCGTGCATGACTTCGTCGCCTTCGACGCCGGTGTCAAGAAGGTCTGCCGGCACAACCAGTACTTCGGCGTGCGGGCGGCGCAGCCGCGCGTGCTGCGCCGCGAGGGCGGCATCGTCTGGCACACCCAGGGGAGCGGCAAGAGCCTCACCATGGTCTGGCTCGCCCGGTGGGTCCGCGAGCACGTCGAGGGCGCCCGGGTGCTCCTCGTCACCGACCGGACCGAGCTGGACGACCAGATCGAGAAGGTCTTCCGGGGCGTGGGGGAGGACGTCCGCCGCACGACCAGCGGAGGGGACCTGGTACGCGTGCTGGGCGCTCGCGGGGAGTGGCTCGTCTGCTCGCTCGTCCACAAGTTCGGGAGGGCGGAGGAGGGCGACGTCGACGCCTTCGTCGAGGACCTGCGGCGGCATCTCCCCGGCGGGTTCCGGGCGCAGGGCGAGCTCTTCGTCTTCGTGGACGAGTGCCACCGCACCCAGTCGGGGAAGCTCCACCGTGCGATGCGGGAGCTGCTGCCGGGGGCGACCCTGATCGGCTTCACGGGGACCCCGCTCCTCAAGGAGGACCGGCAGCGGAGCATCGAGACCTTCGGCCCGTACATCCACACCTACAAGTACGACGAGGCGGTGGGCGACGGGGTGGTGCTGGACCTCCGTTACGAGGCCCGCGACATCGACCAGCACGTCACCTCGCAGGCGAGGATCGACCAGTGGTTCGAGGCGAGGACCCGCGGCCTGACCGATGTCGCGAGCGCCCGGCTCAAGCAGCGCTGGGGCACGATGCGCAAGGTGCTGAGCTCGCGGGACCGGCTCTCGAAGATCGTCGCCGACGTCCTGCTCGACATGGAGACCCGCGACCGGCTGAAGAGCGGGCGCGGCAATGCGCTGCTCGTCTCCGACAGCATCCACTCCGCGTGCCGGATCTTCGCCCTGCTCGAGGAGACCGACCTGGCGGGCAAGTGCGCCATCGTGACCTCCTACCGGCCGGCCCCGGCGGGGGTCAAGGGGGAGGAGAGCGGGGAAGGGCTCACCGCGAGGCTCCTCGAGCACGACGTCTACCGGAAGATGCTGGCCGCGCACTTCCACGAGCCCGAGCCGGCGGCGATGAGGAAGATCGAGGAGTTCGAGACGGAGGTGAAGAAGCGCTTCGTCGACGAGCCGGGCCGGATGAAGCTCCTCATCGTCGTCGACAAGCTGCTCACCGGCTTCGACGCTCCGTCCGCGACCTGCCTCTACATCGACAAGCGCATGAAGGATCACGGCCTCTTCCAGGCGATCTGCCGGGTGAACCGCCTCGACGGCGAGGACAAGGAGTACGGCTGCGTCATCGACTACAAGGATCTCTTCCGGTCGCTGGAACGGTCCGTCCGGGACTACACCGGCGAGGCGTTCGAGGGATATGACGCCGAGGACGTGCGGGGGCTCCTGAAGGACCGGCTCCGGCAGGGCCGGGAGCGGCTGGAGGAGGCCCTCGAGGCGGTCCGGGCGCTCTGCGAGCCGGTGGAGCCGCCTCGGGACGGCGCGGCCTGGCGGCGCTTCTTCTGCGCCGCGGAGAGCGGCGACGCCGGGCAGCTCAAGGACAACGAGCCGAAACGGATCGCCCTCTACCGGCAGGTGTCGTCGCTGGTGCGCGCGTATGCCGACCTCGCCAACGAGATGGCCGAAGCGGGGTACTCCGAGGCCGAGGCGGAGGAGATCAGGGCCGAGGTGGACCACTACGAGAAGCTGCGCCAGGAGATCAGGCTCGCGAGCGGCGACCATATCGACCTCAAGCGGTACGAGCCCGCCATGCGGCATCTGCTCGACACCTACATCCGGGCGGACGACAGCGAGTCCCTGTCCGCGTTCGACGACCTGACCCTGGTCGACCTGATCGTCGAGCGGGGCAAGGAAGGGCTCGGGTCCTCCGTCCTGCCCGAGCGCATCCGTGCGGACCGGGAGGCGATGGCGGAGACCATCGAGAACAACGTCCGGCGGATCCTCGTCGATGCGGCGGCGGTCAACCCGAAGTACTACGAACGGATGTCGAAGCTGCTCGACGCGCTGATCCAGGAGCGCCGGCGCCAGTCGCTCGCGTACAAGGACTACCTGGACCGGATCATCGCCCTGACGAAGCGGATCCGCCGGCCCGAAACCGATGCTTCCTGGCCCCCGAGCATCGACACCGCCGCCCTGCGGGCCCTCTTCGACAACCTGGAAGACGCGCCGGGCTTCGCGGCGCACGCGGCGCGGGAACCGGCGCCGACCCGACCCGGCGGAAAGCCGGCGGACGCGGACGCGGATGCGGAGACGGAGGCGGAGACGGACACGCAGGCGCGGGTAAGGAAGGCGCTGGCGATTGACCGCGCCATCCGCCGGGTCAAGCGGGCGGACTGGCGGGGAAACCTGTTCAAGGAGCGGGAGGTTCGCCGCGCCATCCGGTCGGAGCTCGCGGGCGACGAAGAGCTTGCCGACGCGATGTTCGAGATCGTGAAGAGCCAGCCGGACTACTGACCGGCGGCAAGGGAGCGGCGTGAAGGGCCATCGCATCGAGGTGGGCGGGACGCCGGTGGAGGTGGTCCGCAAGGACGTCAGGAACCTCCACGTGGGCGTCTATCCGCCGGGCGGGCGGGTGCGGGTCGCCGCCCCGCTCCATCTCGACGATGAGGCGGTGCGGCTCGCGCTCATCTCGCGCCTGGGATGGATCCGCCGGCGGCAGGCGGAGTTCGAGCGGCAGGACCGCCAGTCGCAGCGCGAGTTCGTGTCGGGCGAGAGCCACTACTTCGAGGGCCGCCGCTACCGCCTCGACCTGATCGAGGGCGGCGGGCCGCCCGGGGTCCGCCTCGTCAACAACACGAGGATGGCGCTGCAGGTCCGGCCGGGGGCGGACCGGAGGGCGCGCGAAGAGGCGCTCCACCGATGGTACCGCGACCGGCTCCGCGCGCGCCTGCCGCGGCTCGTCGCCCGGTGGGAGCCGAAGGTCGGCGAGCGGGTGGCCGAAGTCCGCATCCGCAGGATGAAGACCCGCTGGGGGACGTGCAACGCGGCGGCCCGCCGGATCTGGCTCAACCTGGAGCTTGCGAAGAAGCCCGCCTCATGCTTCGAGTACGTCCTGGTGCACGAGATGGTCCACCTGATCGAACGCGCCCACAACGAACGGTTCCGACGCCTGATGGATGGCCTCATGCCGCGGTGGCGCACCCACCGGGACGAGCTCAACCGAGCCCCGCTCGCCCACGAGGACTGGACGTACTGAAGTGTCCGGTGAATCGCTTGACGAGGTGATCGGCTGCGTCAGTCGTAAGGAGTCCGGGGAAGGACCGTGCTTCCCCGATTCACCCCTTCGCGGGCGAGCCTGCGTTCAACTCCCGAAGAATCAGCCCTGTGGACTTCCGAGTCGCGCGTTCCGGGTCCAGAAATTCCGGTCCGGCGACGAGATGGAACCACTCAGACCTCGACCACGAGGTCTGGAGAGAATCGTCTATCTCGAGCCGGTCATGCTTCTCGAGCAACGCCCGCAGATCGGGCCAGACCGGCGAGCCGACGATCTTCCGGGATATCGGATCGTTATTGTCCGCCTCGGACCGTACCGCGTACTGCCGCGTCGATACGCGGGCGAACCTGTGCAGGAGCTTCAATCTCTCGTCCGGCTCCGAACCGTTGCTCCCGGAATCGGGACGTCTCTCCGCAATCCATCTTTCCACCGCTGGACCTGCCAGACGAGATGCCCTGAAATGTTCATACACGAGAAGCGTATCGATTTTCGGGGCGCTCTCCCCGAAGCGGACGTACGGGTCCGCGAGCAATTCGAATACCCGGGTATTCGAGAATTTCACCCTGCCGAGGTCGGCGCCCCTGACGTCGAGGCGATGGATCAGGCAGCTATCCAGGTGCACCTTCTGCACGCCCAGAAGGTCGGCCGTCCACACGTCTCTCAGCTCGAAGTGGGAGAGGACGAGCGGATCGCTGCCAGGTCCGTCTTCGTCCTCTTCCAATGGCGCAAAGGACAGGAGGAACCCCCCGAGATTGGAGCGCAGGTAATCGTATCCGGTCGGCTCGCGGAGACGCGCCGTCAATTTCTCGCGGAGGCGGCGCTGCTCCTCCGAAGGCTTGTTGCGGGCGACCCGGTTGAATATCCGAAAATCGTCGGCGTTCAAGGGGACCCGATACAGCCCGGTGGTCGCGCCGTGGTCGGGAAAGTAGTCGAAGACGTTCTGTGCGAAGAAGTAGGATCTGACCGTCTCGTGGGGGAATGAGCGCTTGCGGTCGTCGCCGGCGTCCTCCTCCATGAGGGCGAGAGCTTGGGCGCGCTGGGCCAGCGCCTTGACCGTCTCGGGGTTGGCGTGTTCGGTGAACTCTTGCTCGACGAGCAGCCCCAGCCAATCCGCCTCGATGTCGTCCGTCTCGTCGTCCATCATCATCCTCGCCGCCTCGGAGAGGACCTTCGCGTAGAGCCGGGAGGCAAGCACCGGCTTGATGTCGGACGAGTCTCCCGTCAACCTGGGGCCCTCGCGCCGGACGATGCCTTCGATGATCTCGACGTTCGGTTCCCCTTGCGTCTCTCGGAACCGGTCCGGTGAGAGATCCGCGATCTGCGAAATGAAGAAGGGCCGCCGGAGATATTCGCTGTCCTTTATTCGCTTCTCCAGCAGGTTCAACGTCTCGGAATGGCCTTTCCAGGCGGGGTGGCGGGACATCCACCTCTTGACCTCGCGTTCCGGAGGGTGGTGGAGCCGCAGGAAGATGAGAGAACCGCCTTCAACCGTATTTCCCAATCCCTCGCGGACGGAGCTCGCATCGAGCATCGTGTCGCGCCCGGCGAGGATACAGACCCCCTTGCCTCGAAGGTCACGGATGAAGTCCCGCAGCGCGCCCCAGGCGCGATCGTAGCCGCGGCTGTCGGAGAGCTCGTCGAAGCCGTCGATCGCCAACTGGACCGCGCCGCGCCGGACGAGTGGCTTCAGCTCCTCCTCGAAGAAGCCCGCCCGGAGGCTCGAGAGGGTCCCGGCGATCCGATCGTTCAGCGAGGTGAGGACCTTGCCGCGGCTCGCGACGTGAAGCAGCAAGGGGACTCCGTTTCTGTACGATGCGGGCTCGGCTCGACTCCGGACAAGGCGTTCGATGAGATAGCTCTTGCCGACCCCCGCCACCCCATCGATCACGAAGACGCGGAGGCGTCCTTCCGGCTGGATCAGGACATCGCGGACCCGCTCGAACGCGAGCTCCTCGGTTTGCCCGTAGCCAAGCTCGATCTCTCCCGCATTGGGCAGAAATTCCTTCAGCTCTCCGGTCTCCGGATCAACCAGCCCGCGCGCGAGATGCTTCTGGGCGCTCGCCAAGCGTTCCAGATTCGCGAACGGCTCGCTGACGAGCAGCCCCCGCAGGCTGCGATACCGTCGTTGCCCGGGGCCGGAGAGCGTGCGGATCACCCCGTTCGCCTCGCGCCGGAGCGCGATCTCCTCGCCCTTTCGCACGAGGCTGGCCGTCCATCCATCGGCGTCCAGTGCGCTTTTGAACTCCTCGAACGGATCGGCGAAGAGCTGGAGATCCGAGAGTTCTTCCTTCAGGAGGTCGTTCATGTCTGGACGCTCTCGTAATCCTTGATCATTCGCGATGCCTCGGCTCCTTGCGCTGCCTCGTCCGCCACCGTGGCGCAATCTAGCATGAACCGAGCGCCGGCCACGGGGCGGGCCGTGGGCGGCAGCGCCGTCGGCGGTAGGAAATCCGCCCTCTCAGTGTAGGCGGATTTCCCGGAGTGTCGGCGTTTACCGGCAAGCCCCTCCTCCCGCGGTTCGGGCGACGTTCTGGCCGTGGCGTTCATGGGGCTGCCGTGCTCATCCCTTCTCCCGCCGTCCGGGGGTCGTTCAGGAACGGCTCGCGGCTCCTCCGCGCGGTCCGGTCCTTGCCCGCCGGGTCCGGGTTCACGGCGGCGGCGAACCGAGCTATGCTGGCGGCGGACGATCCGAACGTCGAAGGAGGAAGGCGATGCGAGTGGGAGCGGTCTTTCCGCAGACCGAGATCGGGGCTGATCCGGCCGTCATCCGGGACTACGTGCAGGCGGTGGAAGGGCTCGGGTTCGACCACCTGACCGCGATCGACCACGTGCTCGGCGCGGGCGCCCCGAGCGGCCCCCCGTGGGCGAAGTTCTACACGCGGGAGCGGATGTTCCATGAACCGCTCCTGCTCTTCGCCCACCTGGCGGCGGTCACCGAGCGGATCGAGTTCGCCACCGCGATCCTCATCCTGTCGCAGCGCCAGACCGCGCTCGTCGCCAAGCAGGCGGCCCAGCTCGACGTCTTCTGCGGCGGGCGGACGCGCCTCGGCATCGGCATCGGCTGGAACGCGGTCGAGTTCGAGGCCCTGAACGAGAACTTCCGCGACCGGGGCCGGCGGGTGGAGGAGCAGGTGGAGGTCCTTCGCCGCCTCTGGAGCGAGGATCTGGTCACCTTCGAGGGCCGCTGGCACCGGCTGAGCGACGTCGGGATCAACCCGCCGCCCGTGCAGCGTCCCGTCCCGGTGTGGTTCGGGGCGTTCGAGACGGTCGCGATCCGGCGCGCCGCCCGGCTCGGCGACGGCTGGATCGTGAACCCGCGCACCCCTCCGGGCGACGAGGGCCGGCCGCGATCGAGGAGTTCCACGGGTTCGCGCGCGAGGCGGGCCGCGACCCGGCGGGGATCGGGATCGACGCGACCGTGCACGCCGAAGGCGGGGACCCGGAGCGCTGGGCGGAGGAGGCCCGCACCTGGGAGGGTTCGGGGGCGACCCACGTCACCTTCCGAACCATCGACTGCGGGTTCGCGGGCATGGATGCGCATCTCGACGCGCTCCGCCGCTTCCGGGCGGCGCTCGGAGGCGCCTGAGCAGAGGCGGCCGGCGAAGGTGGACGGCGGCCGCGGGTCGGATGGCGGCCGCGACGACCAGGGCCACGGCTTCGGCCTCGGCCTCGACTGCGGCGGCGACGACACGGCCACGGCCACTCGTCGCGCGCGGCGGGCGTTCGTGGGGAGGCAGTCATGCTGAAAGATCCATGCTGAAAGAATTCCCGATCGGCGCCGCGTCATGGGATCATGATCCCCGTTGGGGTGTTGGTTCTGCTGGTGATGTCGTTCGGCTGACGGCGCGATGCCCCCGCGGCCCCCGCGGCGCGGCGACGGGAGGAACATGAGCACGAACCCCGAATCATTCGCGAGGGGGCGAAGCAGCATGGACCCGGAGGCGGCCGCAAGCGCCGCGGAGACAGCCGCGAAGGCTGCGAAACCCGCGAAATCCGCAGCCAAGGACGCGGGCTGGGAGCCCGAGCTCGCGGAGCTTCGCCGACGGCAGCGCTTCGTCGGCGAGATGGGCGGCCCGGAGAAGGTCGCGCGCCACCACGGCCAAGGCAAGCTCACGGTCCGCGAACGGGTGGACGGGCTCGTCGACCCCGGCACGTTCCACGAGATCGGCTCGGTCACCGGGGCCGCCTCGTATGACGAGGAAGGCCGCCTCACCGGCCTCCGGCCCGCGAACTTCATCTACGGCCGGGGCGACCTCGACGGGCGCCGGGTGGTGGTCGAGGGCGACGACTTCACGGTCCGGGGCGGGGCGGCGGACGCCTCCATCTGGGACAAGATGGTCGCGGCGGAGCAGATGGCGTGCGAGCTGCGGCTTCCCCTCGTCCGGCTCGTGGACGGCACGGGGGGCGGCGGCTCGGTCAAGACCATCGAGACCGAGGGCCGCACCTACGTGAGCCAGGCCATCGGCTGGGAGCACGCGGTCGCGAACCTCGCCACGGTTCCCGTCATCGGCCTCGGGCTCGGCTCGATCGCGGGGCTCGGGTCCGCGCGGCTCGTGACGAGCCACTACTCGGTGCTGGTGCGGGGCACGTCGCAGGTGTTCGTGGCGGGGCCGCCGGTGGTGGCCCGGATCGGGGAGACGGTCGACAAGGAGGAGCTCGGGAGCGCCGACATGCACGCCGGCATCGGCGCGGTCGACGCGGTGGTCGAGTCCGAGGCGGAGGCGTTCGCCCACGCCCGCCGCTTCCTCTCCTACCTGCCCCAGTCGGTGTACGCGCTGCCGCCGCGCGGCCCGACGGACGGCGACGACCCGGCGCGCCGCGAGGAATGGCTCGTCCGGGCGATCCCGCGCGACCGCCGCAAGGTCTACCGCATGCGCCCGATCATCGAAGCGCTGGCGGACCGCGGCTCGTTCTTCGAGATCGGCAAGGCGTGGGGGCGCTCCCTCATCACCGGGCTCGCCCGGCTCGACGGGTGGCCGGTCGCGGTCGTCGCGGGCGACCCCTACTTCTACGGCGGGGCATGGACCGCGGACGCCTCGCTCAAGATGACCCGGTTCGCGGAGCTGGCCGAGACCTTCCACCTGCCCGTGGCGCATCTGGTCGACATCCCCGGCTTCCTCATCGGCACCCAGGCGGAGCGGGCGGGGACCATCCGCCACGGCGCCCGCGCCCTCGCTTCGGTGTTCCAGACCAGCGTGCCGTGGTGCAGCATCATCGTGCGCAAGTGCTTCGGGGTGGCCGGGGCCGCCCACATGAACACCGCCCGCGTCCGCTACCGCTATGCGTGGCCGTCCGCGGACTGGGGGTCGCTCCCGGTGGAGGGCGGGATCGAGGCCGCGTACAAGGCGGAGCTGGAGGCGGCGGAGGACCGGGAGGCGACCCTGCGCGACATCGAGGAGCGCCTGGAGCAGGCGCGCTCCCCGTTCCGGACCGCGGAGACCTACTGGGTGGAGGAGATCATCGACCCGCGCGACACCCGGGCGCTCCTTTGCGAGTTCGCGAACCTGGCCGCGCCGCTCCGCGAGCCCGGCCCGACCCGCTTCACCTACCGGCCTTAGGCGAGACGGCCCTCCGGTCGGCCTCGCCACGAAACCCAGACGCAGGAGATCGATCCAATGGACAAGCAATCCCTTGAGAAGCTGGCGATCCGGTTCACCGACGCCTTCAACCGCGACGACCTCGACGGGGTGATGAGCTTCTTCGCCGAGGACGCGGTCTACGACGAGTTCCACGGCACGAGGCACAAGGGGCGCGACGCGATCCGGGCCGCCTTCGAGCCCCAATTCCAGGGCATGTACGGAGCGGTCCGGTTCGATCAGGAAGACCTCTTCGCGGACGCCGAAGCGGGCAAGGTCCTCATCAGTTGGATCTGCACGATGACGACCGGCAAGGGGCCGGGCGGATGGCGCGGCCTCGACATCCTCCACTTCGTGGATGGCCGGCTCGTCGAGAAGCAGACCTACGCCAAGGCCAAGGTCCCCCTCCTCAAGGCCGTCGAGCGCTGATCCCGGCCGGGCTCGAGCGTCCTGCTGTTCCTTGCATGTATCGGGCTCGCTGTGGGACCAATTCGAGACCGTAGCAGATCGACGCTGCATCGCCGGGGCGGCAATTTAGTAGCACGTAGTCTGTCCGGTGCAGTAGCACGTGATCTGTCCGGTCAGATGGGCGCTGAGGAGGCGCCCCATGACCCGGACGCAAGTGCTACAGGAGATCCGACGGATGAGGTTCGAGGAGGCTTACGGAGGCTGGCAGTCGCGTCGTCTGACGCAGGAGGAGGCGGCGCGGCTGTTGGGGGTGTGTGAGCGCACTGCCTGCCCCCGCGAAAGCGGGGGAGCGCCTGCCCAAGGAGCTCGCCGCAGAGCCTGAATCGGGCCGTCGAGGTTGCCCGGGCGGGTATCACGAAAGGCCATTTTCCGAGCGATGGGGTCGGGACCCGGGCGGCGACACCGCTCTTTTCGGATGGGGCGGCGAACAACGTATGTCCCTGCCGCACGGGGCAGCGAGTGCATGGCGCACCCGAGCTCGTGCTATGCTCAACCGTAGGCATCCGGGGTGTATCCGTGAGCGTCCGATAGCGCCCCAGGATAGTGGGTAAGAGTAGAGGACAGGTTGTTCAGCCTGTCTATTTTATCCTGATGAAACATGAAGTTAGTGATTCTTGGTGGAGATGCCCGCGTTCCCTGGACGCCCCTGTCCCCACGGACGCGCCCGCGAGTGGCCCGCCAGCGCACATGCCTCTCAGGGGGCCTGCCGGTTCGCCGGCCGTCCGCCTCGTGATAGGATCCCTGCATGTTCCGGCAGGCATGTTGACGAGGGTGGCCGTGGCCCATTCGGCGGACTTCGCGAACGCCCACGTCCGACACTGGCGCGACGCCGAGCTCCTGTTCCAGGCCGGACGCTGGGCGAACGCCGATCAGCTATACGGCCTCAGTGCCGAGTGCGGGCTGAAGGCCGTCATGGTCGCGGACGGCCTGCCGATCGATCCGGCCGGAAGTCCCAGCAACAGGAAGTACAGGAAGCACGTCGACGCGCTCTGGCACATATTCCGCGCCTTCGTCCAGGGCAGGCGGACAGGCGACCTGCTGCACCATCTGCCGCAACCCAATCCGTTCACGTCGTGGTCTGTCGAGAACCGCTACGCCAACGGCGTTCATTTCAACAGGCAGTCCGTCGACCCGCACCGAACGGCCGCGCGGCGGGTACGCGACTTCTACTTGCGGCTCAGGGTGAACGGTCATGTCTAAAGGTCCGGTCAGGTTCGACGACGTCTTTGGCCATGTCCGCGATACGCTGAGATGCCCGAAGCCGGACGGAATCGAGCCTATCTGCGTCGTTCGGGACTTGTATGGAAGGGTGCGGATTGCCGTAACGGATGCGCTCGACACGGACGGACAGCGCCGATCGTGGCTCGAGGACAGGGCCGGGTTGTTGTCCGAGAGGCTGGGGCCGCACGGCCATCCTCCGGAAGACGGCGTGCTGTTTCTGGATGACGAGCTGATGGAGGAGCTCCGCCACGACGCGCGGAAGGTACTGCCCGGTGTGTACTGGATCGAGCGCTTGCTGACCGGCCGCGACTGGTGGACGGTCAACGCCGGCGACTCCGACACGAATACCTATACGCTGTATTCGCTCAAGGGGGGCGTGGGCCGCAGCACGTCCGCGGCCGTGCTTTCCTGGCATCTGGCCCGACGCGGAGAAGCCGTGCTGGTCGTGGACCTGGACCTGGAGTCCCCCGGTATCTCGTCCGCCATGCTCGACCCATCCATGCGACCCGAATTCGGCGTGGTCGACTGGTTCGTGGAAGACCTCGTCGGGCAAGGCGACGGCGTGATCGAGGACATGATCGCGATGCCCTCGTGGCATCACGGCCTGCCCGGCGACGTTCGCATCGTGCCCACGCACGGGGCGCAGTCCGGCGAGTACCTGGCCAAGCTGGGGCGCGTGTACATGGATACGGGCGTTCGTTGGACGAGCCGCCTCGAACGACTGCTGCGGAAGCTGCGGGAAGCCGTGGAGCCGACCGTCGTGCTGCTGGAAAGCCGCAATGGCTTGCACGACGTCGCCGCGGCCACCGTGACCGACCTCGATGCCCACGTCCTGCTGTTCGCCGTCGATTCGAAGACGAGCTGGGAAGGCTACGGAATCCTGTTCGAGCACTGGGGAAGGCAGGAGCTCGCGCGGCGCATCAGGCAGCGGCTCTCCATCGTCTCGAGCCTTACGCCGGACATCGGCACGGAAGCGTACATCGAGCGCTTTCGCGAGCAATCCTGGACCCTCTTCCAGGATCATCTTTACGACGGGGTGGATTCGTCCGAAGAGTCCGACGGCTTCACCTACGACCTCCGCGAGCATCATGCGCCGCATGATCCCCTCGTCGTCCACTGGACGCGCGGGCTTGCCGCCGGCGCTTCGCTTCGCACCATCGAAAGCACGACGGTCGATCAGGCGTACAGCGGCTTCTTGCAGCGATTCGACGAGCTCATGCGCGTCAACAGGGGAGTGGCGCCGTGAACGGCGTTGACGCAGAGAGAATGCGCAGCGCACTCGCGGGGTTGCCGGACGGAACCAGTCACGGCGAAACGCCGAGCCTCGGGGACGTCTATTTCCCGCAATCCCACTTGAAGGCGCTGCACCCGGACGTGCTCGTCGTCACGGGGATGCGCGGCGCCGGCAAGACGTTCTGGTGGAGCGCCTTGCAGAACGAAACGGTGCGCAAGTTGATAGGCGAACGGTACGCGCGTGCGAAGCTGAGCGGGAACACCGTCCTGCGCACGGGGTTCGGCGTGCGGCCGGCGGCGGACGAGTATCCGGGCAAGGACGTTCTCGTTCGGCTCTTGCAGGACGGGACGGAACCCAGGTCGATCTGGCGAACGGTGCAGGCGTGGCAGATCGCACGGCAGGATCACCCGCTCCGATGCAATGACGATTGGGCCTCTCGCACGGCTTACGTTCGTGAGCATCCGGAGACCATCGATCGCTTGTTCGAGAACGAAGACGCCCGGCTGCACGAAGAAGGCCGCCATTTCGTCGTGCTCTACGATGCCCTGGATCGCGCCGCGGATGAATGGAGGCCCATGTACCGGATCATTCGCGGACTGCTTCAGACGGCCCTCGACATGCGTTCCTTCCGACGGATACGCATGAAGATATTCCTCCGTTCCGATCAGCTCGACAAGGCGGAAGTCGGTGACTTTCCGGATGCTTCCAAGGTCCTGTCGTCCGCCGTCGAGCTGAGCTGGCCGCGTCACGAGCTCTATGGATTGCTTTGGCACCGCCTGGGCAACGGACCGGGCGCCTCGCAGGAAGTCCGATCCGCACTCGGCGATGAAGGGTGGGAACGGCTGGAGACCGGTGGCCGCGGCTTTTGGCAGGTTCCTCGTTCCCTGGTGTCCGACGAAGCGAGTCAGCGCAAGACCTTTCATTCCATCACCGGAGAATGGATGGGCAGGGATCGCCGCCGAGGATTCCCGTATACGTGGATTCCCAACCATCTGGGCGACACGGAAGGAAAGGCCAGCCCCCGTTCGTTCATCACCGCCTTGCAATCGGCGGCCGGGGATACGATGGAGCAACACCCCAATCACGGCTACGCACTGCATTACGACAGCATCAAGCGGGGCGTGCAGAGAGCCTCCGGGATCCGCGTGCGGGATCTGGGGGAAGACTATCCGTGGGTGGACCGGCTGTTGAACAGCCTGCAGGGCATGGTGGTACCCTGCGAATTCGCCGGTATCGCCAAGCGATGGGCCGAGAAGCAGGTTTTGGACCGCTTGCGCGGGGAGATCGCGCAAGAGGCGGTCAAATTGCCGCCCAGCCGCATCGAGGAAGGCCCCGACGGTGTGCGCCTGGACCTCGAGGCGCTGCACGTGTTCCTGCGAATGCACGATGGCCGGGTGAACGTCCCGGACGTGTTCCGGATCGGCTATGGCCTGGGTCGTCACGGGGGCGTGCGGCCGGTTCGGTAGCCGGACGAAGCCGCCCGCCTGGACCCGCACACGGATGATGGTCTCGCATTCACGCCGGCCCGGCTCCTTCGCGGGGCCGCGCCTCGCCGCCGGGCCGTCTTTCCTCTTCGCGGCGGCGGCGCTCCTCGCGGGCGCGCGGCGCGGGCTTTGGGCCCGAGAGCCGCCGTGTCCATGGGGCAGGGCGGGCGGCTACCGGCGGGAGGCGGATTCGACGAGACGCCTGATCTCCCGGATCTCGCGCTCGTGGCCGGACTTGAGGCCCTCCCAGCGTGCGTCGTCCATCCCTTCCTGGCGCCACGCGATCAGCGAGACCACGCAGGCGTGGGGGTCGCCGTCGAGGACGCTTCCGGGGACCACCCGGATCATGATCCGCGGCGCGAGGGAGCCGGGGTCGGGGCCGAGGTGGTAGTGGATGGTCGAGTGGCCCGGGTCCGCGTCGATGCGGGCCCAGATCGGCTGCTTCGTCCCCGGGAACGCCCCTTCGATCAGGCCGTCCGCGTGGACCGTGGTCTCGCCCATGCCGACGGCCCAGGACGAGAGCCGCTCCGGATCGGCGAGGAAGGCCATCGCGGCGGGGGCCGGGCGGTCGATGCCGACCGAACAGACGTGCGCCCAGCCGTCGTCCACGACCGCTCAGCCCGCCCGGCCGCGGCGAAAGACGTGCTGCCCGCCCGCCTCCGCCCCGGCGCGCGGCTCCGGCTCGTACCCGTAGTCGCGCTTCGCCCCTTCCTCGGTGACGTAGCCCGCCTCGAGGTCCGCGCGGACCCGGGCCGCGCTCCGCTGCGCCGGGTCGCCGAGGCCGCCGCCCCCCGGCAGCTCCACGATCAGCCGGTCGCCGGGGGGGACGGTGTGGACCGCCTTGTCGGTGAACCCGGGCCCGGAGGCGAGGCGCGCCGCGCCGGCCCGGCCCGCCCGGCCCCCGTCGCGGCCGCGCGGCGGGTTCCGCATCCGGTCGAAGGTGGCGGCGGACACGGTGAAGGGCTGCTCCTCCGTGCTGCCGACCTCGATGACCTGGCCGAGCCCCCCCCGGAAGGCGCCGGCCCCGCCCGAATCGGGCAGGAACTCCTTGCGCCAGAAGACGAGGGGCGATTCGGACTCCGTGACCTCGATCGGGATCGCCCCGACCCCGCTCGGGAATGCGGTCACCGCGAGGCCGTCCTTGCCGGGCCGCGCCCCGACCCCGCCCATCCCGACGTTCATCACGTTGAACCGGGCAGTGTCGCCTTCCGCCTCGCCCCCCGCCGCGGCGCCCTTGCCCGCCCCGCGCTCCTCCGTCCCGCCCCGCGCCCCGGGTCGCGTCCCGCCGCCGCTGAACGGGAGCACCCAGATGCTGCCCGCGCTCTCGGCCGGGATCCGGCCCGGCAGGGCCTGCGCGAGGCAGCCGAAGGCCACGTCCGGCAGCATCTGCCCGATGACGTGCCGCGCCGTCACCGGGCTCGGATGCTGCGGATGGACGGCCGACCCGGGCTCCGCCACGGCCCGGAACACGCTGAGCGAGCCGTGGTTGTTGGGGACCTCCGGGGCCACGATGCACTTCAGGCCGAAGCAGGTATAGGCTTCGGTGTAGCAGAGCGGCGAGTTGATCCCGTAGGCCGAAGCCGGCGAGGTCCCGCGGTAGTCGATCACGATCTCCTCGTCGAAGACCGTCATCTCCGCCCGGAGGAAGACCGGCTCGTCGTACCCGTCGAGCTCCATCCCGGTCCGGTAGCGGCCGTTCGGGACCTCCCGCACCGCCTTGCGCATCGCCTCGCGCGAGCGTTCGATGACGTGGTCCGCGAGCGGCTCGAGGGCCGTGATGCCGAACTCCGCCATCATCGCGCGGAGGCGCTCCGCCCCGGTGTCGTTGCAGCTCACGAGGGACAGGAGGTCCCCCCGCACCTCGACCGGGTTGCGGGTGTTGGCGAGGAGGATCGCGAGGAGGTCGTCGTTGAGCGCGCCCCCGTCCCGCAGCTTCAGGTGCGGGATGAGCACCCCTTCCTCGTGTACGGACCGCGCCTCCGCGGAGAACCCGCGCCCGCCGACGTCGATGACGTGGCAGGTGGACGCGAGGAGCGCCGCCGGCCTTCCGTCGAGGCAGGCCGGCGACACGACCACGAAGTCGAACAGGTGCCCGGTGCCGAGCCACGGGTCGTTCGTGACGAAGACGTCGCCCGGCCTCATCGTCTCCGCCGGGAACCGGGCGAGGAAGTGCTCGACCGCGCGAGCCATCGTGTTGACGTGCCCCGGGGTGCCGGTGACCGCCTGGGCGATCATCCGGCCCCGGAGGTCGTAGACCCCGGCGGAGAGGTCGCCGGCCTCCCGGACGACGGAGCCGAACGCGGTGCGGAGGATGGTCTGCGCCTGCTCCTCGACCACCGCGATGAGCCGGTCCCACATCACCTGGCGGCGGAGCGCGTCCATCGGGGCGGCGCCCGGCCGCGTGTCCGGCGGCGTGTCCGGCCCGGTCATCGGGGGGCGCTCCCCGCCCGGTTCTCCATGACGACGTACCCGAGCGGGTCGAGGGCGGCGTGGAAACGGGCGGGGACGAAGGTGGAGGTCTCGTCCTCCGCGATGATCGCGGGGCCGGCGATCTCCATGCCGGGCGCGAGCCCGGCGCGCGGGTAGACGGGGCAGCGCACCGCCTCCCCGAGGTCCGCGTCGTAGACCTCCCGGCACTGAGCGGCCTCGGCCGGCGGCCCGCCCGCCGGCGCCTCCGGGCGGGGCGCGCGCGGCGCGGGCGGCGCCCCGGTCGAGACGGTCACCGACCAGGAGACGCCCTGCACGTCGAGGCCGTCGATGGTGAGCCCGTAGACGGCCCGGTAGCGCTCCTCGAAACGGTCCTTCAGCACGCGCCCGTGGTTCGGGGTGAGCGGCCCGTCGTCGAGCACGATGCGGAGGTCATGGCCCTGCCCGACGTACCGGAGCTCGACGGAGCGGGTGGTCACGAGGGCCGCGCCCGGCGACGCCCCGCCCCGCACGACGCTCGACGCCTCCGCGTGCATCTCGTCCAGCATCGCGTTGACGGCGCCCGGGTCGAAATTGCGGAGGTCGACCGGCCGCGAGCGCACCACCTCGTAGG
This sequence comes from Gammaproteobacteria bacterium, assembly GCA_965243335.1. Lineage (GTDB taxonomy): Bacteria > Pseudomonadota > Gammaproteobacteria > HK1 > HK1 > JAJDXW01. The sequence goes on along the minus strand of OZ251545.1, from coordinate 4,251,316 downwards.
CGATCGGCGCGAGCAGGAACCCGATCGCGGATCCGACCCCGGCCCCCTTCGGGATCACCACCCGATCGATGCCGAGCTTCCGGGCGAGCCGGCCCGCGTGGAGCGGGGCCCCGCCCCCGAACGCGACCATCGCATGGCGCCCGATGACCTTTCCCCGCTCGATGGCGTGGACCCGGGCCGCGTTGGCCATGTTCTCGTCCACCGTCTCGACGACCCCGACCGCGGGCCACCGGCCGCCGAGCCCGAGCCGGCGGCCCACGTCCCGCGCGAGCGCGTCCTCCGCGCGAGCGGGGTCGAGCCCGATCTTCCCCCCCGCGAACCGCTCCGGGTCGAGCTTGCCGAGGACGAGGTTCGCGTCGGTCACCGTCGCCCGCGCGCCGCCCCTTCCGTAGCACGCGGGGCCGGGCTCGGAGCCCGCGCTCGCCGGCCCGACCCGGATCCGCTCCATCTCGTCGACCCTGGCGATGGAGCCGCCGCCCGCGCCGATCTCCACCATCTCGATGACCGGGACCCGCACCGGCAGGCCGCTGCCCTTGAGGTTCCGGTAGCGGCGGGCGACCTCGAAGGTCCGGGAGCGTTCCGGGGCGCCGTTCCCGATGAGGCAGATCTTCGCGGTGGTCCCGCCCATGTCGAGGGAGAGGGCTTCGGACAGCCCGCACTCGCGCGCCGCGTGGGCGGCGAGGATCGCGCCCCCGGCGGGTCCCGACTCCACCAGCCGGATGGGGAACCGGGCCGCGTTCTCGACCGTGGTCACGCCCCCGCCCGACGTCATGAGGTAGAAGGGGCAGGTCATCCCGAGGTCGAGGAGGCCCTGCCGGAGGCGGTGGAGATAGCCGGACATGAGGGGGCGGACGTAGGCGTTCGCGCAGGTGGTGGAGAAGCGCTCGTACTCCCGGATCTCGGGGCAGACCTCGCTCGAGAGGCAGACGGTCGCGGCCGGCAGCTCCCGGGACAGCACGCCGCGCACCGCCCGTTCGTGGTCGGGGTGGGCCCAGGCGTGGATCAGCCCCACCGCGACCGCCTCGACCCCCGCCGCCTTCCACTCGGCGGCGACCGCACGGACCTCCGCTTCGTCGAGCGGGGCGAGGACCCGGCCGCGCGCCGACACCCGCTCGCCGACCTCGCGCCGAAGCGGGCGGGGCACGAGCGGGTCCGGCTTGTCCATGAAGACGTCGTAGTGCTCGAAGCGCTTCTCGAACCCCATCTCCAGGAGGTCGCGGAACCCCCGGGTGGTGAGGAACGCGGTCCGCGCCCCCTTGCGCTCGATGAGGGCGTTGGTGGCGAGGGTCGTGCCGTGGACGAAGACGGCGACCTCGACGGGGGCGGCCGCCCCCTCTTCCAGGACCGCCGCGAGGGCCTCGAAGACCCCGGCTTCGGGGGCCCGCGGGGTCGTCAGCACCTTGGCGGTGCGCCGCCCGGCGGGGGAGTCGAGCACGACGTCGGTGAACGTGCCCCCGATGTCGGCGGCTACCCGCACCCGGCGATCGCCCTCGTCGGTCATCGTCCGTTTCCGTGCGCCATGCCGGTGCCGGCCCGGAACCCGCCCGGCCGGACGGGATGCTATCGGCGGCTCTCCGCTTCTTGCAAGGAGTCGGCGGGTTGGATTCAATACGCGCCCACACCCCACCCGCCCTGCGATCGTCAGGGCCTGCCGGACACCCCGAACCTTGCACACCCTCGAGACCTGCCGCGGCCTCGACCGCCGCGACCCCCTCGCCGCCTTCGCGGACCGGTTCGCCCGCCCCGCGTCCGGCCGCCTCCACTTCGACGCGAACTCCATGGGGGCCATGCCGGCGGACGCGCCGGATCGAGTCCGCCGGCTGCTGACGGAATGCTGGCGCGACAAGAGCCGGCGGGCGTGGACGAGCGAGGGGTGGGTGGAGCGGCCGCGCCAGCTCGGCGCCGCCATCGCCCACGTGATCGGGGCGGGTCCCGGGGACGTGGTCGTCTGCGACAACACCACCGTCAACCTGTTCAAGGTCATCGCCCACGCCTGGAGGCTCCGCCGGGGCGGGGACGTGATCCTGACGGAGTCCCACAACTTCCCCACCGACCTGCACGTCGCGCAGGGCTTTGTCCGGCTGCTGAACGACCTCGGGGTCGAAGCCCGGATACGGACCGCGGAGACCCGGGAGCGCCTCCTCGACCGGATCGACCGCGACGTCGCCCTCCTCTACCTCAGCCACACCGACTACCGCACGAGCGAACGCTGGGACCTCGCGGAGATGAACGAACGCGCCCGGGCCGTCGACGCCCTGACGGTCTGGGACCTCTCCCACTCCGCCGGCGCGCTGGACGTGGACCTCACCGGGGCCGGGACGGATTTCGCGGTCGGCTGCGGCTACAAGTACCTGTGCGGCGGGCCGGGCGGCCCCGCGTTCCTGTACGTGGACCCGGCCCATCAGGGAGGCGCCTGGCCGGCCATCTCCGGCTGGATGGGCCATGCGAAGTGGGACCGGTTCCTCGCCGAGTACGAGCCGGACCCGGGCGCGGCCCGCCACCTCACCGGCACCCCGCCGGTCATCGCGAACGAGGTCTTCGCGGCGGCGGCCGACGTCTGGCGCGAGGTGCGGCGGGAGGACGCGGCGAGGAAGCACGAGTCCCTGACCGAGACCCTCATCGCCCTCCTGGACGAGAAGTGCGGCCCCCTCGGGGTCGGGATCAACTCCCCCCGCCACTACCCCCACCGGGGCGGCCACGTCTCCTTCCGCCACCCCGGGGCCGGGCCGGTCAGCGAGGCCCTGGTCGACCACGGCCTGCTCTGCTCGTTCCGGGCCCCGAACTCCATCCGCCTCGCGATGAGCCCGCTCTACCATCGCCACGAGGACGTCTGGCGGGCGGTGGAGATCATCGAGGACGTGCTCGCGCGCGAGGCGTGGCGGGACCCGAAGTACCAGGCCGTCTCGATCTAGCTCGATCCGGCGCGGAACGGGAACACGCGATGAGCCAGCCTCACGTTGCCCGCTACAAGGCGTACTACACCGAGCTCGATCCGGGCCGGGCCTGCCTCTGGTGCGGTTGCGGGCGGAGCCGCTCCCAGCCCTGGTGCGACGGCAGCCACCGGGGAACCGGGCTCCGGCCCGTGCGCTACGTGGCCGGCGAGCAGGGCGAGGAGGTCCTGTTCTGCGGGTGCAAGCACACGAAGACCCCCCCGTTCTGCGACGGCTCGCACAACGACCTCCTCGCCGACTACCCGGAGGACGACCCCGAGAGCGAGGCGAACCGGGCGATCCCGGAGGCGGCCCGCGGAACGGGGGGCCGAGCCGTCCTCAACGGAGGCTGCTACGTCTTCTCGCCCGAGCGCGCGCCCAGGGCCGGGCGGGGCGCGCTCCGCTACTGCACGGTCATCGGGCCGGAGCTCGGATCGATCCACCAGTCGCAGTTCCACTTCGAGACCGGCGGGGCCGGCGATCCGCCGGTGGTCGCCTTCGGGGAGCGCGACGTGGTCCTGTTCATCGCCAAGGGGGAGGCCGAGGTCGCGATCTCGGGGAGGACGTTCGCCGCTCCGACCCACTCCGGGGTCTACGTCGCCCCCGGGGAGGGGTTCCGCGTCGCGGGAAAGGGCGGCGCCCCCGTCACGTTCCTCGCGTCGGCGTGCCCGCGCGCGGACGCGCCCGAATGGCCGGACCGGATGCCGGACGACTTCGACGCGGACCACCCGGAGCGGGTCGTTCCGCTCGACCCTTCCCAGCGGCAGGGCATGGCCAACCGCTACTTCCAGATGCTCGTCGACCGGTCGGTGGGCTCGAAAGTGGTCACCCAGTTCATCGGCCACATACCGCCCTCGAAGGCCGAGCCCCACCGCCACCTCTACGAGGAGGCGCTGATCATCCTCGCCGGCGCGGGCTGCATGTGGACCGAGAACCTCAAGGCCCCGGTCGAGGCGGGGGACGTCGTCTTCCTGCCGCGAAAGCAGCTCCACTCCCTCGAGGCGACCAGCCCCGAAGGGATGCTGGTGGTCGGAACCATCTATCCCGGCGACAACCCCGCGATCAACTACTGAGCCGCCGTCCGGCGCGCCGCGGCCCCGTCCGACAGCACCCCCCGGTGCTCGTCGAGGAAGTCGGCGAAGGCGCCCGCGAAGTCGTCGTAGTCGCCCGCATCGAGGGGAAGCGAGAGGCTGAGGAAGCCCCGCCGCGCGAAGTAGAAGCCGCGGCGGATCATCTCGAGGTGGGAGAGCGCGCGCGCGGCGGGCGGGGTGGCGGCGGTATCGGACGGGCGGCGGATCGGCCCCGCCTGCCAGTGGAGCCCGATGATCGAGCCGCAGCCGGTCGCCCGGAAGGGAACCCCGCGCTCGTCGGCGATCTCCTGCAGCCGCCCGCGCAACGTGTCGCCGTTCGCGTTCAGCCGCACCGCCTCTTCCGGGGTGAAGACGTCCCGCAGGCCCGCGATGCCCGCCGACATGGTGAGGACGTTGTTGTTGAAGGTCCCGGCATGGGGGATCGCGTCCGGGCGGCGCGGGTCGAAACGCTCCATGAGGTCGGCGCGCCCGCCGAACCCGCCGAAGGTGAGGCCGCCGCCAATGTACTTTCCGAGGGTCGTCAGGTCGGGAAGGATCCCGAGCTGGCCCTGCCGCCCTCCCGGTCCGAGCCGTGAGGTCATCACCTCGTCAAAGACGAGGACCGCGCCGCGGCGGTCGGCCGCCTCGCGCAGGGCTCCGAGGAACTCCGGATCGCCCTCGATGCAGCCCCCCGAGCCCATCATCGGCTCGACGAGGATGGCCGCGAGCTCGGCGCCGTGGCGCTCGATCGCCGCGAGGGCCGCCTCCGTATCGTTGTAGGGGGCGAACACGAACCGGAACGGCGCGTTCACCGGGCCGCTCTCCCCCTCCTTGAAGAACAGCACGCTGCCGTGGTACGCGCCCTCGAAGACGAGCACCTTCTCCCGCCCCGTCGCGGCGCGGGCGAGCCCGATGGCCATCAGGTTCGCCTCGGTCCCGGAGTTGCAGAAGCGCACCCGGTCGATGGAAGGGAAGCGGGCGCAGACCAGCTCCGCCAGCTCCACCTCGAAGCGGTTCGGGGCCCCGAGGACGATCCCGGTACTGAGCGCCTCCCGGACCTCGCCGAGGATCCGGGGGTGGGAGTGTCCGTAGAGCCCCGCGGTGTACTCGCCGAGGAAGTCCCGGTACTCGTGGCCGTCGAGGTCCCGCAGGCGCGCCCCCTCGCCCTTCGCCATCGCGAGGGGGAACGGGTCGTAGAACAGCACCGTGCGGGTGTTGCCGCCGGGGAGCGACCGGCGCGCGTCCTCGTAGCGGGCGGCGCTCGCCGGGTTGGCCGAGACGTAGCGCTCGGTCGCCTCCGCGAGCGCCCCGTCGAGGGTCAGGTTGCGTCCGCTCGTCATCGATCCGGCCCCATGCTTCCGCGTGCCGTCATGGTATCGCCCCCGACCCGCCTCATCCACGCCGCAGCATGTGCGCGGTGGGGTTTTCGCCAGGCACACCGCTCGCCAACCCCCCTGGGTACGCCGGCGTACCCAGGAGCGTCCCCAGCGACGCGGGACGCGATGAACCTCGAACGCTACGGCGAGCAGGGGGCGGACGAGAACGCCGTCCCCGTAGGGCAAGAAATACTCGAACCTCGCTCTCCATTCTATATATCAATAAGTTGTGAGCAGCGCACATGCCTCCCGGCAGCCAGACGGGCGGGAGCGGGGGCGGGGTTATACTCCGGCGGAACACGCGGGACGTCCGGGAGGACCGACATGACCATGTCCCTGTCGCACCTGCGGGTGCTCGACCTCACGACCCATCTCTCCGGCCCCTGGTGCGCGATGATCCTCGCCGACCACGGCGCGGACGTGGTCAAGGTCGAACGCCCCGGCGCCGGCGACGACATGCGGGGCACCCCCCCGTTCGTCGAGGGTGAGAGCGCGCCGTTCATGCTCTGGAACCGCAACAAGCGTTCGGTCGCCCTCGACCTCAAGGACCCCGGCGACCTCGCCCTGTTCAAGCGGCTCGCGGCCACCGCGGACGTGCTCGTCGAGAACTTCCGGCCGGGGACCGCGGCCCGGATCGGGGTCGGCTACGACGCGATGCGCGCCCTCAACCCGCGGCTCGTCTACTGCTCCATCTCGGGCTTCGGGCAGACCGGGCCGTATGCGCCGCGCGGCGGGTTCGACCTCATCGCCTGCGGGATGACCGGGCTCATGAGCATCAACGGCCCGCCGGACGGCCCTCCGTACCGCATCCCGGTTCCCGTCACCGACCTCTGCGGGGGCATGAACGCGGCGGTCGGCATCCTCGCCGCGCTCGCCGTCCGGGAGCGCACCGGGCGGGGGCAGCACGTCGACACCTCGCTCTACGAGGCGGGCATCGCGCTCGGGGTGTACGAGGCGGCGGGGGTGTTCGCCAATGGGGACGTGCCGGAGCGGCTCGGGCAGAGCCACCGCGGCAGCGCTCCCTACCAGCTCTTCGCGACCGCCGACGGGTACATGACCATCGGCGCCGCCTCGGAAGGGTTCTGGCGGACGGTGTGCGGGATCCTCGGGTGCGAAGAATTGACGGAGGACCCGCGGTTCCGGACCAAGCCGGACCGGGTGCGCAACGTCCGTGCGCTGGAGGCCGCGCTCGACCCCTGGTTCCGGCGGCAGACGACCGACTTCTGGTGCGAGCGTTTCGAGGAAGCCGGGGTTCCCGCCGGCCCGGTGCTGAACCACGCGGAGATGCTGCGCGACCCCCAGACCATCGCGCGCGGGATGGTCGCCGAGGTCGAGCATCCCAAGGCGGGGCCCATGCGCACGCTCGGCGTCCCGGTCAAGCTCTCCGAGACCCCGGGCGGGGTGCGGCGCCCGGCCCCCCTCCTCGGCGAGCACACCCGGGAAGTCGCCCGCGAGTGGCTCGCGGGCGAGGAAGCCGAAGCCGCCGACTGAGGGGGAGGGCGGCTACTTGTTGTTGGCGGCGGCCGCGGCCTTGCGGCGCTGCGTCGCCCACGGCCCCGTGGCCCGGGACGGGTCGTTCTTCGCGTTCAACGCCTTCACGTAGCGGTTGGCGTTGTTCGCCACCGTGACCCGCGACCCGCGGGCGTATCCCTGGATGCTCGTCAGCTCGTTCTTGATGACGTAGCGATACCAGGTTCCCTTGGCTTTCTCGGCAGGAGGTGCGGATTTTTCGATGGATACAAGCTTGAACGTACGCTGATCGTCGGTCTCGTCACTCACGGGCTCACCTCGTTTCTATTGTCTCCGGCTCTCCGGCCGGCGGCTCCTCCCTCCCCGGTGGGGCGGGGTCGCAACGGGTTCCGCACGCCTTCGCAGCCGGGGCTGCGCCTGCCGCCCGTCAGGCTGCGCCCGTGCGGGCCGCCGATGATACCAGAGCCGTGCCGAAGGGCCAGCCCGAAGGTCAGGAGCCGTCAGGAGCAAATAGTCTGTCCGGCGTGGCGGCACGTCATCCGTCCGGCTCTGATGGGCGTCGAGGAGGCGCCCTCCGGACGCCGGGCCATGCCCGTCGTGTGCGGGTGCCCATCCGGCGCACCGCCGCCGAAGCTTGGTATTTTCCCGATCTTCACGGCGGTGGCCGAGAAGGTCGGCTTCGACCGGCGCGGGAACACGCTCTACCAGCGCTCGCCCGAGGGGCGGGAGCATGAACGACGGGTTCGGCGGGCGGGGTGGCCGGCGACGATCGAGAGGCAGAGAGGGCCCGGGTAGAGAGGTCCATGCTACGATGCCGTCGTGGACCGGAGGAAGCGGGGGCCGGCCCGATTGCGTGCGGTCGAGCCGGTGTTCGAGCCGATGGGGGACATGACGATGAGCGGGCGGTCCGACCAAGCGAAGACCTCCGAGCGGGCGCGGGCGCACGCCGCGCTGCTCGAGAAGTCCCTCAAGCGCCCGGGCATCCCCGAGATCATGCGCGTGTACGGCGACTGGCGCACCGCCGATCGCGGGCTCGGTTCCTGTCGCGCAGCGACCAAGAGGCCGTCGCGCACCACGACGACCGACCATGCGAACCCCCGGCCGGGCTCCTGATGCGCCGCACGCCTCTCCGGATCGGCAGCCTTGCCGGGTCGGGCCGGACGGCGCCGCGGGCCCGTCCCTGTTCGAGCGTCCGAATCGGATTCTGGAGGCGGGCGGCCATGACTTCAGGGCCGCCCTGGCTGATCCCGCATCGATCCGGCGGGGGCTTCCTTCCGTGGGCTGGTGAAGGGCTGGGTATATGAAGGTCCTTCGGGTTCGCCATCACGACGCGACGATCAACGTCAGCGTCAAGCTGACCCGGTTCATCGCGGATTGGCCGTCGGCGCAGTCGAAGTTCATCAGCGGAATTGCCGACGGGTTCCGTGACTGGCTTCCGATCGGCCCGCGGAACTTCAGCGTGACCCCGGCCTTTGCACTGGATGATCTGCAGTGTAGATGCCAGCTCTTCGGTGGTGCGTGCAGCATCGTCCTGGCGCCGGACGCGTTGCGGCTCGATTTCGAGAACGTGAAGCGGAAAAACGACCCCATCGTCCAGGAAACGGTGCGCAGGGCATCGGAATGGCTCGCCGGCGCTCTTGGAGACCACGGCTTGGGCCGGTTGTCGCTCCAGGCGTTTGCGGACATGGAGGCGCTGGAAGCGGGCGCTGCGGATGCCTACCTCGATCAGTTCATGCCGGCGGAAGCGGACGAGTTGATGAAGTCCGAAGCGAACGTTAAGTGCCTGCCGTCCACTCAGATCGTGTTGTCAGGAGAGGGGGGAGATTGGGTGTTGCGGCGGTCGGTCGAGAAATCACTGTTGATCGACAACGCCGTGCTCGTGCATACGTCGGTTTACGTGTTGTCGCCAGATCCCGCGGGATCCGACGATCAGATACGGCTCCTCGGCCGCGTCGATAAGCTGGCGGATCGGGCGGTCGGACTTGACTGCGAGGGCGAGTGATGGCTGCACAGTACGGGAACGTCTCGACAGACGACGCCCATGAGCGTCCGCGGATTGGGCCGGAAGACGTTGCGCGGTTCCTGGCGGAAAACGGCGCGGGATACGAAGTTCCCAGCCTCGAATCAGGCATCCGAGCCTTCGGGAGCGGTCGGACTGCGCTGCCGCAGCCGAGCTTCGCTTTGGTGACGCCGCGGAAGCGGGCGCCGTCGGGTGATCCGAACACGACGTCATCAAGTGAGGCACGCGCGTTCGACGCGTACGGGCGGTTCCACCTGCCGGAGCCGCACTGGCTCACGGACGCCTTGGCGGAGCTGGCGGAGGTCGACGACGAGATCGCGGAGGATGATCTTCCCCAAGTCAGCGATACCACCAAGGCGGAGGCGGAAAGGCTCGTCAGGGCCTTGGCGTGGACTCCGCTGGCGCCTTCCGTCTACCCCACGCAGGATGCCGAGATCGCCCTGCATTTCAAGTCGCCCGGCGTGCCGGGCACCGTCGTCATCCTGTTGAGCGACGGCGGGCGGGCGGACTGCCATGCGTACGTCGACGGCAGGAGCCGGCGCGCCCACTACCAGACTTCCTTGGACCTTCCCGATGCATTCGTCCTGGATCAACTGCGCCGCCTGACGCCGGATGGAACCGCCTTTTCGGGGGCGGCCGCAACAGCCCTCCCGTTCCCGACGGCGTTTCAGACGAACCTGCTGTCGACGTGGTGAACACGGGATCGCGATCGACCCAAGCGCCGTCGGCGGAGCTGGATGCGAACGAAGATCTGGGCCGAGCCGTGTTCTCGCGGCGGAGGCGCGACCGTGCGCGCAAAGTCGGCCGCATCCACATGGATGTCTTCCTGGAGCGCGAACAGGCCGAGTCGATCTCGGTCGACCGGATGGACCATGCGCCGATCGATGAATTGGCCGGGTGGTCCCGGGAGCAGGCGCGGAACCGTGAGCCTCCCCGGCAGTTCTATGGGTGGGCTGTCCTGAAGGTCCGGGACGCCGCGATGAACGGGAGGACCGTCGAGGCAACCCCTACACCGCAGAACAGATGCCACGCGGACATCTTTCTGAACGTCACCGGGGAGGAGAGAAGGCGTCGGCAGAAGGATCACGCCGTTGAGCTGGTGGACAAGTCCTGGTGGAGGGAGGCTCCCGCGGTTCCGGATTCCGGGTGACGGAACCCGCCGGACGCTTGGGCCGTCGTCGAAGGGGATCGGTGGCGGCCATGAAGCAGAAGGCCGCTCCCCGCGAATGGCTGGAGAGGGAAGGCCGGCGGCTCTCGACTGCGGTCCGGCTATTCCGCGGAACCGCCCTCGTCCCTGCCGAGCCGCTCCTCCAGGGCATCCAGGAAAGCGGATCGGACGTCGCGCTTCTGCTTCGAGTCGAGGACGTCGTAGCCGCCGATCGCGTTCTGCAACGTTCTGAGAAGCCTTGCGTCAAACTCTGTCGGGATCAGGTTCGTGGCGCGAATATGCGCCACGAGGGAAGGAACGTCCGTGAGGGGCACGTCATCGGCCACTCGCGTTGCTACTTGCTGCAACGTTTGCCCATGATCCGATCGTCCATCCGTATCCGGGAGTACGGACTCGGCAGGGTGGGCCCTCGCCGGCGGCGGTGCATCCGACTGGGCGTCCATGTCCGTTGGCTCGACTCTCCTGGGGCGGCATTCCAGGAGCCCGCGAAGGTCCTGGCAACTCCATTCGTGCGACGAGTCGACTTCCCGAAGAAGCGACGGGGATTGATTCTCCCGTGCGGGCCTGATTCCGAGAAGATGGACCCGCACCCCGTATTCCTGCGCCTGCTGGACGGCGACCCTGAAATCTTCGTCGCCGGCAAGGAGGACACAATCCGCCATCGCCCGGTTGCGGGCAAGCGTGATCACGTCCGTTACGATCAGGGAATCGACGCCCTTCTGTTGCCCCTTGGAATTCACGGACCCGAGACGTACCTTCATGTCCGCTTGATCGGCCAGGGTTCTTTGCTGAGGCGTCGGGCTTGCAAAAGCGCCGTCGTACCAGTAAATCCGCAGCAACGGAAGTTCGGATAACCCCTCCGCAAAATCCTTCAGCTTCCGAATCAATGCCTGGTGATCGAGAGAAGTTTCTTCACGCGGTATCTTTCTGCCGCACACCTCTATCGAGCCTTCTGCGAAGAAGTAGCCTGCATCGACGAAGACCGCTATTCGATCCATCATGGCTTCCTCCGAGTTCGAGCCCGCACACCGAGCGCTCCGGAGCTCCGGACCGGACTACCGGCAAATGCCGGACAATGAGGCCCCCCGAAGGGGTCCCCTGGTTAGCCGCCCCATTCAGGGTGGTCGGGACGGCGGATGAAGGCTGGCGACCTGGTTCGGGTCCGTCAACCGCAACCCGCCGGCCCGCGATCCTGACGGCCCGGGGCGGCGTGTCGCCAAGCCGATCCCGAAGCGGTGGATCGCCTTGGGGAGGAGCGCGCGGGGCGGAGAGGGGGCTCCCCGCCCCGCCCCGCTTCGCTCACTGCACGACGGAGCGGGGGGTCGGGACCACCCGGGTGACCTGGATCAGGTCCCGGTCGATGAGGTCGACCACCCTGGGCGCCACCTCGTTCTTCCAGAAATCGCTCTCGTAGACCGCCGCGTAGAGCGCCTTGCGCTGCTCCTCGCTCTCGAAGCGGCGCGTCCAGAAGTACACGGAGTCGTCCTCCTCCCCGCGGTAGCTTCCGGTGATCACCATCCCCTTCGAGACCTGGAACGGGATGATGGTCCCCTCCATGTACTCGACCCATTCCTCCATCTTGCCGGGCCGGATCGTGTACCGGCGAAGCTCGTAGAACGCCATCGACGCCACTCCTCTCTCGGGTTGCAACCGGCGCGATCATGCACCATGCGCCCGCGCCCGGATACCCCCCCGCGATGCGCCGGCAAGACGGATGGGGGAGCCGCAGGCGCCCGGGGCCGCCCGGAGCCTCGCGGGGCCGGCTACCCGCGCCGGGACAGGTGGCGCGCCCGACAGGATTCGAACCTGTGACCTTTGGCTTCGGAGGCCAACACTCTATCCGGCTGAGCTACGGGCGCGAGGGCGCGAAGGATACGCCGACCCGCGCCCGGCGTCCATTCCGGCCTGCGGGCCGAGGCATGTGCGCGGTGGAGATTTTCGCCAAGCACGCCTCTCGCGAGCGCGTCCGCGAGGATGTGGGGTCCTGGGAACGGCGCATCCTGGGAACGCGGGCGTCCCGCCCGCACGGGGGTGTGAAGCGCCCGTGAACCAAAGTGCGGGCGGGACGCCCGCGTTCCCAGGGACGTACCCGCACTAGCGCCGCCGTGGGGTGAAATCCGCCATAGAGCCCCTCGAACCGCCCCCAAACCGTGGAACAACGCCGTCCCCGAGGGGTAAAAAATATCTCGCCTCCGCTCTACCTCATCACAATCAACAACTTGCGAACAGCGCACACGCCTCAGTCTGCGGGCCGCCGGGTGCGGCGAGGCTATCGGCGCTCGCGCGAGCGCGCCCGCACCACCGCCATGAAGCCGTCGTAGAGGCGGTGCGCGTTCTCGTTGAACTCCCGCATGTGGGCGGTCGCGCCCGCCTGCATCCGCTCCAGGCCGTCGGCCCCGAGGGCCTGCTCGAGGGCCGCCGCGTACTCGGGGATCACGCCCCACTCGCGCACCGTCGCGTCGGTCAGCTCCACGTGGTACTGGATCCCGAATGCGGCGGCGCCGACCCGGAACGCCTGCACCGGGCAGGCGGGGGAGCGCGCGAGCGCCACCCCGCCGGGCGGGAGCCGCTTCACCTCGGCCCCGTGCCATTGCAGCGCCTTGAACGACGCGGGGGCGGAACCGGCGGAACCGAGCACGGGGTCGCGCCGGCCTTCGCCGGTCAGCTCGACGTCGAGGACGCCGACCTCGGGCGCGTGCATGGCCCCCACCTCGCCGCCCAGCGCGTCCGCGAGGAGCTGGTGGCCGAGGCAGACCCCGAGGAAGGGCAGCTCCCGCTCGCGCACCGCCTCCGCGATGGCCGTCTTCTCCGGGACGAGCCACGGATGCGCGTCCTCCTCCCAGACGTCCATCGGCCCGCCCATGACCACCATCGCGTCGTAGCCGTCGAGCGGCGGGATCGCGTCGCCTTCGTCCAGCTCCACCGTGTCCCAGCGCACACCGTCTTCGGCCATGAAGTCGCGGAGGATGCCGGGGTGCTCGGCGTCGATGTGCTGGAGGGTCAGGAACCGCATGGTCGGGGCCTCGCTGGTGGTGGTGGAGGGGAGCAGGAAGTGGGAGGGAGAAGGGGCAAGCGGGAAATGGGAAGCGGGAGGGGCAAGCGGGCAGCGGGAAGGGACAGGCGCGAAGCGGCAGGGAGGAAGGTCAGAAGTCCGTCGGGGCGCCGCCTTCGCGCTTGCGCCGCGCCACGAACTCCGCGAGCTCCTCGCGGCGCGCGTCGTCGAGCGGCGGCGGCTCGAACTCGGCGAGGATCTTCTTGCCGAGGGCGTTGGCGCGGCGCACGGTGTCGATCGAGCCCCGCTCCTCCCAGCTCTCGAAGTTGCTCCAGTCGGAGAGGAAGGGGGTGTAGAAGGCGGTCTCGTACCGCTCCTGGGTGTGCGAGCACCCGAAGAAGTGCCCGTTCGGGCCGACCTCCCGGATCGCCTCGACCGCGATGTCGTCCTCGTCGGCGGGCACCGGCTTCAGGTAGGTGATCATCTGCTGGAGGGTCTCGCAGTCCATCACGAACTTCTCGAACGAGGCGCAGAGCCCCCCTTCGAGCCAGCCCGCCGCGTGGTAGACCACGTTCACCCCCGCGGACACCGCCGCCCACAGCGAGAAGGCGCTCTCCCACGCCGCCTGGGCGTCGGGGCAGTTGGCGGCGCAGGCGTTGGAGGCGCGGAGCGGCAGCCCGTAGAAGCGGGCCATCTGCCCGGAGATCTGGGTGGCCCGCATGTACTCGGGGGTGCCGAAGGCGGGCGCCCCCGTGCGCATGTCCACGTTCGAGGTGAACGAGCCGATGGCGCAGGGCACGCCGGGGCGGACGCACTGGAGCAGGACGATGGCGGCGAGCCCCTCGGCCACGAACTGGGTCACCGCGCCGGCGAGGGTCACCGGGGCCATGGCCCCCGCGAGGGTGAACGGGGACACCACCGTCGGCTGCCCGCGCCGGGCGAGCCGCATCGCCCCGTCCAGCATCGGGCGGTCGTGCTTGAGCGGCGAGGTCGAGTTGATGTTGGTGTACATGCGCGGCGCGGCCTCGAACTCCTCGTGGGTGAGGCCGCCCGCGATGCGGGTCATCTCCATCACGTCCTCGACCCGTTCCGGGCCGAGCGAGTAGGCGTGCACCACCTTGTCGGTGAGGAGCAGCTTGTCGTGCAGGCAGTCGAGATGGCGCACCGAGGGGTGGACGTCCAAGGGCTCCACCGGGTAGCCGCCCGCGAAATGGATGCAGTTGAAGTACTGGGTGAGCTTGAGGAAGTCCTGGTAGCTCTCGCGGTCGCCGACCCGCCGGCCCCGCTCGAGGTCCGAGCAGTTGGGCGGGCTCGACACGTTGCCGAAGACCATGCGCCGGCCCCCGATGGGGATCCGCCGATCCGGGTTGCGGGGGGTGATGGTGAACTCGGAGGGCGCGAGCCCGACCTTCTCCATCACGAGCCCGCGGTCCATGCGCACGTTGGCGCCGTCCGGGCTCGTCTCGCACCCGGCGGCGGCGAGGACCGCGCGCGCCTCCTCGTTGAGGAACTCGATCCCGATCTCCTCCAGCACCCGCATCGCGCCGTCGTGCACCGCGCGGACCTGCTCCCCGGTGAGCGGCTCGGTGGGGCGGTCGCGGTTGACGGGGACCTCCCACGGAAGCTGCCGGACCGCCGGCCCCGCGCCCCGCCGGTTGCCCCGGCGCCCGCCCATCCGCTGCCGCCCGCGCCGGCCGGCCAGGTTCGGACTGGTCATCCCGGTCGTTTCCGGGGCCGGCCCGGCCCGTATATTCCCCCCGCGCGCATATCCCGCCATCCTCCCGGTACGCCTTGCCGTAGGGTACATGGAACCGGAGCTCGGATTCCCCCTTCGCTTTCGTATGAGGGCCATCCGCTCCGGGGGCTCGCGCCGCTTCGCCGCCTCCGCGGCGGTTCCGGTCGCCGCCGGGGGGAACGACCCCGGGGCTCGTCCCCCGGGAAGGCGCGCCTCTCCCCCGCGCTCGCGCCCCGGGATTTGCGGCCAGGGGCATTGATCGCGGGACCCTTCGGAAGGCGCCGGTGGGGGATATTTCCGGGAGGTCGCTCTCTCCCGCCTACGGCGCAGGCGCCTCGAGGCCCATCTCGGCCAGGTCCACCGGCCGGCGCTCCGCGATCGACCGTTCCGCGGCCACTCCCATTGCGACCGCGGCGAGGCCGTCGCGCAGGCTGACCGCCGGCGGGGCTCCGGCGCGCAGGGCGGCGAGGAACGCCTCGTGCTCGAACCACGTGGATCCGTGGTGGCTGCCGGCCGACAGCAGCTCGGGCGGAACGTCGATCACGGTCGTCTCGCTCCTCCCCGCCGCCCGCTGTCCGACGGTCAGCTCCGACGCGGGGATGGCGCAGGCCGCGCGGCCCCCGTCTCCGGTGGCGACGATCTCCTGCTCGGCGGGCGACGCCTCCCCGAACATGCAGAGGTCGAGGAGGGCCCGCGCCCCGCCCGCGAAATCGACGATGACGAAGGCGTTGTCGATGACGTCGGGGACCGCGCCGCCATAGCGTTCGTCGAGGTGGTTCACGTCCTGGGCGCCGGAGGCGTAGACCCGCACGGGCTCGTCCCGGGTGATGAGCCGCATGAGATCGAAGAAGTGGCAGCACTTCTCGACCAGGGCGCCGCCGGTGTTGCGGGCGAACCGGTTCCAGTCCCCGACCTTGGGGAGGAACGGCCCGCGGTGCTCGCGGACGTGGAGCATGCGCAGCCGCCCGACGGCCCCCGCGCGCACCGCCTCGACGAGGCGCGCGACCGGGGGCATGTACCGGTACTCCATCCCCACCCAGACGAGGTTTCCCGCCCGCCGGGCGGCGCGCTCCATCCGGCGGCAGTCCTCGACGGTCGTGCAGAGGGGCTTCTCGACGAGGATCGCCTTGTCGGTGGCGAGCGCATCTTCGAGCACGGCGGCGTGGGTGTGGTTCGGGGTCGCGATGACGACCGCGTCGATCGAGGGGTCGGCGAGCAGGTCGCGGTGGTCCGGGAAGGCGGCGGCGTTCGGGCCGGCGAGGCGGTGGGCGGCCGAGCGGGACGGCTCGAACGGGTCCGCGACCGCGGCGACCGCCGCCCCGTCGAGGAGCGCGAGGTTGCGGACGTGCTCGCGCCCCATGTCGCCGCCGCCGATCACGCCGTAGCGGACCGTTCCGCGCATCGCCCTCACCTCGCTGGCATCGCCCGGCGCGCCGGCCCGCCCCGAGCCGCGCTCGGCGCGGTTCAGGGCCGCGGCCCGCCGCCGCGCGAGGATACACCGGCGCGGCATTGGACAAACGGGCCGCGTTTCGGGCGAGAATAGCCGCGGGCCGCCATTCCCCCTGCCCCAGGTGGAAAGGGCCGCCGGGTCGCCGCGCCGAGGCGCCGGACAGCGAAGGGAGGCGGGGCAGTGCCGATAGTGGACGGGCCGCTCGCGATCGTGGCGCGCTTCAACGACCTCGTCGGGAAGGTCGGCAAGGTTTGCGGCCTCACCCTGATCGGCGCCATGACCCTGGTCATCCTGTACCAGGTGTTCATGCGCTACGTGCTGAACGATCCGCCGACCTGGAGCGAGGAGATCTCCCGCTTCATGATGGTGTGGATGACGTTCCTGGTCGCCCCGATCGCCTACCGGCACGGCATGAACGTCGCCATCGAGACCTTGACCCGCTTCCTCGCGGGGCGGGTGCAGGCCGCGCTCCAGCTCGTGCTGAACGCGCTCATCCTCTGC
Organism: Gammaproteobacteria bacterium; assembly: GCA_965243335.1. GTDB lineage: Bacteria > Pseudomonadota > Gammaproteobacteria > HK1 > HK1 > JAJDXW01. Next base: position 4,234,604 of record OZ251545.1, on the reverse strand, counting down.
TTCATGCTCGTCTACGCGCAGGAAGGGGTGGGGCTCGCCGAGCGCGGCCTGAAGTCGAAGGCGTTCACCATCGACGTCAAGCTCTTCTGGTTCTACCTGGTCGTCCCCGCCGGCTTCTGGCTGCTCGCGGCGGTCAGCGTCGAGCACGTCCTGCGGGCGATCAAGGGCATCGTCGATCCCGCTTCGGTCCCGGCCCTCGAACGGCCGGCGGGGATCGAGGCGGCCGACGCGCCGGCGGCCGATACGCCGTAGGGACCGGGCATGTCGCTCGCCTTCTTCTGGATCTTCCTGCTGCTCATGGTGTGCGGCCTGCCGGTCATGTTCGCGCTCCTCATCGCCCCCTCCCTGAGCCTCCTCATCGACGGGCAGGCGAACTTCTTCACCCTCCTCATCGGCCGGATGTACAAGGGGATCGACAACTTCCCGCTGATGGCGATCCCGTTCTTCATCCTCGCCGGCGAGATGATGAACGCGGGGCAGATCACGGTGAACCTGGTGCGGCTGAGCCAGGCCCTCATCGGCCACGTGCGGGGCGGGCTCGCCCAGGTCAACATCCTCTCCAGCATGTTGTTCGCGGGGCTCAGCGGGTCGGCGGTGGCGGACACCTCCGCGCTCGGGTCGATGCTCATCCCCGCGATGGAGAAGAACGGCTACACCCGGCGCTTCGCGGCGGCGGTGACCGCCGCCTCCTCGGTCATCGGGCCCATCATCCCCCCGAGCGGGATCATGATCATCTACGCGTTCATCATGAACGTATCGGTGGCCGGCCTCTTCGCGGCGGGCATCGTGCCCGGGCTCATGGTCGGGTTCGGCCTCATGGCGCTCACCTCCTACCTCGCCCGGGTGCGCGGCTACCCGGTGGCGAGCCGGCGGGCGACCTGGCCCGAGCGGGGCGGCGCGTTCCGGCGGGCGTTCCTGCCGCTTCTCACCCCGGTGATCCTGCTCGGGGGGATCCTGAGCGGGGTCTTCACCCCGACCGAGGCGGCGGCGGTCGCGGCCGGCTATGCGGCCGTCCTGGCCCTCTTCGTGCTGCGTTCGCTCAAGTGGAGGGACCTCCCCGACGTGCTGTTCCGCGCCGCGCTCGGGTCCGGGATCATCCTCCTCCTGGTCGGGATGGCCGTCGCCTTCGCCGCCCTCATGACGTTGAGCCAGGCCCCGGTCCGGCTGACCGACCTCGTGCTCGGCATCAGCGAGAACCCGCTGGTGCTCCTCTTTCTCGTCAACGTCCTGCTCTTCATCGTCGGGATGTTCCTGGACGCGGGGCCCGCGATCCTGATCCTCGGCCCGGTGCTCGGCCCGACCTTCGTCGGGCTCGGGGTCGACCCCCTGCACTTCGCGATCATCATGTGCGTGAACGTCACGGTGGGGCTGGCGACCCCGCCGATGGGCCTCGTGCTGTTCGTCGCGGCCAGCCTGTCGGGGGAGCGGGTGGAGCGGATCGCGCTGGAGATGCTGCCGTTCCTCGCGATCGAGGCCGGGGTCATCTTCCTCATCACCTTCGTGCCCGAGATCTCGATGACCATCCCGCGCCTGCTGGGCTTCGCGTGAGCGCGCGTCCCGGGGCGGCGCGTCTGTCCGGGCTCGCCGCGACGGCGGCGCGAAAATCTCCGCCCCGCACCTGCCTCGGAGTCCCGTGCGCTGTTCGCAACCTATTGATATAGAGGGTGGAGAGCGGGGGTCGAGATACTTTCTACCCCCCGGGGACGGCGTTGTTCCAGGGTTTGGGGTCGGTTCGAGGGGCCTTTGGGCGGATTTCACCCCACGGCGGCGTTTGCGTAGGCGCAGATGTCGTACCGGAGGCGTCCCGACAGGGAGTGCGGCCGTTGCGGTCCCGGCGTCATGAACCGGGAGCGTGCATCCGCGTTCATCCGCGGTGGCCTCGCCATTCCGGTGCGGCCTGCAACGTCGGCAGGATCGGAATGCGTAGCGGCGGTCCGGCGCGTCCGGGCAGGATCGCTTCATGCCGCGGGACGGAGCCGGTCCGCTCCGGAGACGAAGGACGAGAGGAACGGAGGACAACGGACATGAGCACCAGATGCGTCATAGGCCAGCGAGACGATGAAGGCGGGGTGAGCGCCATCGTCGTGGGGATCGACGGGTACCCGTCCTGCACCGGTCTGCTGCTGGCCGACTACTATGGGTTGGGGGAAGAGGGCGCCCGACGGCGGCGGCGTCTCTTCGAGTTGTATGCAGACTGCTACCTCCCGGCCCTGGGAAAAGAGCCGGAGACGCGCGGGCCCGTCGAGCGGACGTACGTCGGGCCGCTGGCCGGCCGGGAGGACGTGGCGAAGTGGTGCGAGGCGGAGTTGCTGGACTGGGCGTACTGGTTCGAGAGCGAGACGGTGGGGTGGCTGGCCCAGTCCCCCTTCAGGGTACGGCATGGAGAATGGCCGGAACCCTGGGTACCCGTGCGCACGGCGGCCGGGCAGCCCGCGGCCATGAGCCCCGCCGATGAGGTTGCCTCCCTGCGGGCGCAGGGCATCGAGCTGGTCATGGTCGGCGCCATCCATGCACGGGACCCCGTCACCGGGAGGCGGCTGTTCAGCCTGGACGAAGACGAGCACGAGTGGACCGCCGAGATGCTGGGAGCGGACGGGCAGCGCCTCGTTCTCGAGGCCGCCCGTCAGCGCATCCTGTCGGTCGTGACGGGGCGGGCTGCTTCCGATGGCCAGCCCTCGCGGGACGGGACCGCCTGAGCGGCGCGCAATCCGTACTTCAACAAGACGCTTCGACGAATTTCGGAGCGCTGCTGCACCGCCGCCTGAACCGCGACCGGTTCACACCCGCCGCCATCCGGAGTCGGCCGGCGGCGGGTCGAGCGGACGGGCGGATGCGGAAGACGTGTATCCAGACGGTGGTGCGGCGTGTTCGCGTGGATCGAGCGGTCCGGAGCCTCGGGTCGCCGCAAAGGTTGTACGCGGCCCGGGACGAAGGTACTGTTCCGCGCCCTTGAGCCGGCGGCGGCTCCATCCACCCACTGCGAAGGAGGACTTCGGAAAATGCGTATGAACAGGCTGACCAGGACCCTGACCGGCGCGGCGCTCGCGCTCGCCATGACCGTCGGGCTCGCCGGGACGGCGGGCGCGGCGGGCAAGCAGATCAAGATCGCGTTCCTCGGCTCCCAGGCGGACGAGGACTACGACGGCTCGCTCGTCTTCAAGGACTACGTCGAATCGCGGACGAACGGCGAGATCGAGGTCGCCATCTACTTCGGCGGCCAGTTCTGCGGGAGCTTCCAGGAGTGCATCGACCAGATCATGTCGGGCGTGCTGGAGGTGACGATCTCGACCATCGGCGGGTTCGGCAACATCTTCCCGCCCGGACAGGCGCTGGACCTGCCCTACATGTTCCGCGACGACCGGGTGGCGGAGTGCGTGTTCGACGGCCCGTTCGTCGGGGAGCTGCGCGCCGCGGTGCTCGAGTCGGTGGGGCCGCTCCGGCTGATGACCGTCTCCAACACCGGGGGCTGGCGAAACTTCGCGACCGTCAACAAGCAGATCCGGACCCCGGCGGACGTCGAGGGGCAGAAGATCCGGACGATCCCGGCGGACATCCAGATCGAGATGGTGAAGATGCTGGGCGGCGCCCCGACCCCGGTGTCCTGGCCGGAGGTCTACACCTCGCTCGCGACCGGGGTCGTCGAGGGCACGAAGAACGGCATCACCGACATCGTCAACATGAAGTTCCAGGAGCACCTTCGCTACATGACCCTCGACGGGCACGCCTACATGGCCGCCCTGTGGTGGATGAACGACGACTTCTTCAACGGCCTCACCCCCGAGCAGCGCAAGATCGTGCACGACGGCTTCCAGCATCTGAAGACGGTCACCCGGGCCCTTCCGATGCGGCGCGCGATCGACGCCTACGAGGAGTTCAAGGCCGCCGACGGCGAGATCTACGTCCCGACGCCGGAGGAGAAGAAGCAGTTCCAGGACGCCACGGCGGGCATGAAGGACTGGTTCGTGGCCCAGTACGGCGACGAGTGGCTGAAGAAGCTCGAGTCGGCGGTCGGCGCCTGCGAGTCGAAGATCGACGCGGAGCACGCGGACTTCGCCGGCTGACTCCGGGCCGGGTCGAGCCCGAAGCCCCCGCCGGGATCGGCGGGGGCCTTCCGGCGCCGAGGGCGCCCGGGGCCGTTTGGGGCTGACCGGGGCGAAGGGCGATGCGCCGTCCCGGACGGCCGGCGCCTCGCTCCGGTGGCCGGCCCCGGCCCTGCGCGAGAGTTCCGGGTTCCGCCCGGGATCGGTTCGAGTTCGAGGGCCCCCGCGGGAAGCTGGCAGTGACCCTATGCGGAGTCCGGGGGAGAAGCGGCGATCGACGCCCCGTCCTTCCCCCAGGACCGCACCCCGACGCGAAGGTCCTCGGGGAGGCGGTCGAATCCTTCCTGCCCTTCGAGGCGCCGGGCGGCCCTCGCGATCCCCCGGCCGATTTCCCGGGCCGCCTCCCGCACGTCCGGCTGCCGTTTCGTGTACCAGCGGACCCACCCGATCTGAAGCTCCAGGGTGCGGATGATGCGTTCCACGGTCCGGGACGGATCTTCGGCCGGCCGGCGCAAGTACCGGGCGGCGTGGGCGGCCCGCGTGTCTCCGTTCAGGCCGCGTATCGCGCTCGCGAAGGACTGCCGCTCCTCCTCTCCCTTGCGCCGACCCCGGTAAGCGGATTCGAGCTGGGCGGCGAGGGCGGCGAGATCGTGCACCACGGCCGGCGAGAGGCCGAACCCGGCGATGACGCCCTTCGCCACCGCCTCGGCGGCCTGCTGCGAGAGCTCGACGGCGTTCGCGGAGTAGGCGCCCCCGTCAGCCGCGGCGTCACAGAGGGCGGTCACCGCTCCTCGCAGGTCCCCGGCGGCGATCGTCAACCCTTCCCTGAACTCCTCGGGCTCCACGTCCAGGTTCTCCTTTCGGCAGCGGGGCCGGGTCCATCCGCCGGCGAGCAGCCGCCCCTGCCGCGCGACGGCCGCCTCGATCCGGCCGGCCTGGTTGCGGCGCTCCCGGATCGCGTCGGGGGTCAGCACGATCGCGTTCACCCCTTCGAGCCCCTGGAGAGCGGCCCGTACGGACCGCTCCTCCGCGGTACCTGCGCGCGCGAGGACGGCCACGTCCCAATCGCTGCGAGGATGGGCGGCGCCCCGCGCCCTCGATCCGAACAGCACGACGGCCTCGATCCCGGAGCGGGTCTCGACCGCCGCGACGGCCGCCCGGCGGAGGCGTTCCTCGGTCGTCGGCTTCATCTTCTTGCCGGCTCGGCCTCGGCGCCGCTTCAGCGAGGGACGGCCGCTCCGCTTGCGCGCTTCCGGATGGACCTGGTCGGGTAGGGGCTGGAGGCTCCCGGTCGGAGCAGGCCCATCCTCGACGGCTAGCGGAGCGGCTCGAGGATGCTCACGTAGTTCGCGACCGCGGCCCCGCCCATGTTGAAGGTTCCGGCGAGCCGGGCGCCGTCGACCTGCATGTCGCCCGCTTCGCCCCGGAGCTGCATGGAGGCGACCACGTGCATGGATACCCCGGTCGCCCCGATGGGATGGCCCTTGGCCTTGAGCCCGCCGGAGGGATTGACGGGGAGGCGCCCGTCCTTCTCCGTCCAGCCTTCCAGGATGGCGCGCGCCCCCTCGCCGGGCCTGGTGAGCCCCATCGCCTCGTACTCCATCAGCTCCGCCATCGTGAAGCAGTCGTGGGTCTCGACCAGGCTCAGGTCGTCGATCGCGAGCTTCGCCTCCCCGAGCGCCTGCGACCAGGCGCGCGCGCACCCGTCGAGGAAGGTCATGTCGCGGCGGCTCATCGGCAGGAACTCGTTGACCTGGCTCCGCGCGCGGAACACCACGGCCTTGTCGAGGGCGAGCGCGGTCTCGGTGTCGGCGAGCACCACCGCGGCCGCCCCGTCCGACACGAGCGAGCAGTCGGTGCGCTTCAGCGGGCTCGCCACGATCGGGTTCTTCTCCGAGACCTCGCGGCAGAAGTCGTAGCCCAGGTCCTTGCGGATCTGCGCCCACGGGTTGGCGCAGCCGTTGCGGTGGTTCTTGGCCGCGATGCGGGCGAGGGCGTCGCCCTGGTCGCCGTGCTTCTGGTAGTAGCGCTGCGCGATGGCCGCGAAGACCCCCGCGAAGCCGCCCTCGATCTCCCCGTCCTCCTTGCGGTAGCTCGCCCCGAGGAGGATGTCGCCGACCTCCGCCCCCGGCGTGTCCGTCATCTTCTCCACCCCGACGACGAGCACGATCCTCGCGCGCTTCGCCTCGATGAGGTTGAGCCCCTGGTGGATCGCGGCCGAGCCGGTCGCGCAGGCGTTCTCGACCCGGGTGGCCGGCTTGAAGCGGAAGCGGTCGTCGGCCTGGATGACGAGCGAGGCGGGGAAGTCCTGGGCGGAGAACCCGTGGTTGAAGAGGCCGACGTAGACCGCGTCGACGTCCTCCGGCCCGACCCCCGCGTCCGCCACCGCGTCGGAGGCGACGCCGCAGATGAGGGACTCGAGGTCCTCGCCCTCCAGCCGTCCGAACTTCGTATGCGCCCAGCCCGCGATGCAACCCGTCATGTCTTCTCCTCCGTATCGAGGTGCGGCCGGAGCGCCGCCGCCGGTCCGGGCGGCAGCCTCCGGGATCGAGCCCGATTCTACATGGAGCACGCATCGCGCCGTCTCCGGCCGCCCCCTCCCGTCGGTCCCGGGCCGTTCCTCGTTCGCGGCAGAACCTGGATCGGGCCATCGAGGTTGCCCGGACGGGCATGGCGAAAGGCCGTTTTTCCGGGCGATGGGGTCCGGAGCCGGGCGGCGACGGTGCCCTTTTCGGATGGTGTGGCGAGCCGGGAACGGCCCTGCCCGTCAGTCCGCCGCGCCCGCCTCGCCTCCCTCCTCCCCGGCTTCCCGCTCCGACTTGACGTAGAGGCGGCACATGACGAGCCCGAGCTCGAACAGCACCCACATCGGGAGCGCGAGCAGGGTCTGCGAGATCATGTCCGGCGGGGTCAGCAGCATCCCCAGCACGAAGGCGCCGAGGATCACGTAGGCGCGCTTCCTGCGCAGGCTCTCGACGGTGGTGATCCCGGCGGAGACGACGAGGAAGGTGGCCACCGGGACCTCGAAGGCGAGCCCGAAGGCGAAGAAGAGCTTGATGCAGAAGTCGAGGTAGCGCCCGATGTCGGTCGCGACGGTGATCCCTTCCGGGGCCGAGCCGATGAAGAACTGGAACATGAGCGGGAAGACGAGGTAGTAGGCGAAGGCCATCCCGACGAAGAAGAGCGCGGTGCTGCTGACCAGGAGGGGGAGCGCGAGCCGGCGCTCCTTGAGGTACAGGCCGGGGGCGATGAAGCCCCACGTCTGGTGCAGGGCGACCGGGATCGTGAGCGCGACGGCGGCGATGAAGGCGAGCTTGAACGGGGTCAGGAACGGCGAGGCGACCTCGGTCGCGATCATGGTGCTGCCCTCGGGCAGACGTTCGATGAGGGGCAGCGCGAGCAGGGTGTAGAGCTTGTCGGCGAACGGGAAGCAGGCGAGGAAGACGACCGCGATCGAGAGCACGACCCTCAGCAGCCGGGTGCGGAGCTCGGTCAGGTGCTCGACGAGGGTCATCTCGGCCTTGTCCACCGAATCGTCCTCGTCGCCGGGGTCACCGGCGCCGGCTTGGTTCGAAGCGCTGGGTCGGCTCTCCTCGCCGGGAGGAGCCCCCCGCCCGGCGGGGGCGCCCGCGGTCGCGGGGTTCGTTCCTTCCGCCGCGGCCGCCTCTTCGGCGGGCGGGTCGCCGCGCTCAGGGGGCCGCGGTCCGCTCATCGTGCTCGACTCGCCGGGTTCGGGGATCTTCCGTCACCGGGGGCGGCGCCTCCGGCCCGGAATCGGAGCCCCCCGGTTCGGCGCGGGGCGCCGGCGCGGCGGCGTGCACCGCCTCGGCCGCTCCCGCCTCGGCTTCCGAGGCCGGAGCCTCCGGCTCGGGGGCATCGCCCGCGACCGGCGCGACGGACCCGGGTTTGTCCGGGCCGCCGGCGTCGTCCGGGCCGGCGCGGTCCTCCGCTGCCTTCGGAGCGTCCGCCGCGGCGGGCGCCGCCCGCCCGCGGGCCGGGGCATCGCTCCCGTTCGGCTCTCCCGCCCCGTTCTCGTCCGCGTCGAGGTCCACCGGCCGCGAGACCTCGCTCGCGAGGTCCTCCACCTCCTTTCGCATGTCCGCGAGCGCGGCGGTGGGGGAGTATTCCTTCGCCGCCTTGCGGATTTCGTCCGCCCGCACCTCGCGTTCGATGTCCGCGCGCACCTGGCCGACCATGCGTTGCGCCTTGCCGACCCAGACGCCCACCGTGCGCGCGAGCCCCGGGAGCCGGTCCGGCCCCACTACGAGCAGGGCGATGACGCCGAGCAGGAAGAGCTCCGCGAATCCGATCTCGAACATCGGCTCGCCGCCCGCCGGCGCGGCGGGGGCTCAGGCCCGCTCGCGCGGCTTCTCCGCGACCTCCCCGTCGATCACGCTGCCGGCCGCGGTCTGCTCGATGCGGTCCGAGTCCTCCGCCGCTTCCTTGCCGTCCTTGATCGACGAGCGGAACCCCTTGATCGCGGTTCCGAGGTCCGACCCCAGGGACCGCAGACGCTTGCCGCCGAAGAGAAGCAGAACGATCCCGAAGATGATCAGGAGCTGCCAGATACTGATTCCGCCAAGTCCCATTCCGGCCTCCGTGGCGCCCGCGCGCCGTGTCGGTTCAATGTCGCGCCAAGCCCGTCAGCCCGGCCCCGTCAGCCTGGCCCGGTCCTTGCCGCCTTCTCGGCCAGCCCGGATCGTCCGGCCCGCCGGTCGAGCTCTTCGAGTACATCTTCGGGGCCAAGCCCGAGATTCGCAAGCATGACCATGGTATGGAACCAGAGGTCCGCCGTCTCCTCGACGATCCGGGACCGGTCCCCGCCCTTGGCCGCGAGCACCGTCTCGGTCGCTTCCTCGCCGACCTTCTTGAGGATCGCGTCGAGCCCTTCCGAATAGAGGCGGGCGGTCCAGGAGGCGGCGGGGTCGGCGGACTTGCGCGCCTCGAGACGCCGCGCGAGGCGCGCGATGGCGCCCCCCGGCGGGCTTCCGTCCCCTTCCTGCCCGTCGTCCGTCTCCCGTCCGCCGCCCCCGTCCTCGAAGGGCAGGAAGAAGCAGCTCCGCCGCCCGGTATGGCAGGCGCCGCTGCCCGCCTGGTCCACGGCGACGAGCAGCGCGTCCCCGTCGCAGTCGAGGCGCACGTCCCGCACCCGCTGCACGCTGCCCGAGGTCTCGCCCTTGCGCCACAGCTCGCCGCGCGAGCGCGACCAGAACACGGTGCGGCCCTCGCGCAGGGTGAGCGCCAGGCTCTCCCGGCTCATCCATGCGAGCATGAGCACGTCGCCCCGCACCGCGTCCTGGACGATCGCGGGGACGAGGCCATCGTCGTTCCAGCGGACCGATTCCAGCCGCGCGGGGTCGTGCGCGCCGTGCGGCGGAGACCGCGGATCGCGCGCGACGGCGGACACTGTGGCGGACACCGGCTTGCCCGTGCTCCGTGGGGCGGGCCATCATACACCCGGCCGGGGGCCGGCGCTTGACCGCGCCCGTGACCGCCCGGAGAATCCCGCCTCCGCGGCGCTTCTCGATGGACCGTGGGCGGGGTTGAATCCGATGCAGCTACGCAAGGTTTGCATTCTCGGGGGGTCGGGCTTCGTCGGCCGCAGCATCTGCGCCGGGCTCGCCCGGCGCGGGGTCGCGGTCCGGGTGATGGCCCGCCGGCGCGAGCGCGCGCGCCATCTGCTCGTGTTCCCGCGGCTCGAGGTCGTCGAGGGGAGCTGCCACTTCGCCCCGGACCTCGCCGGCGCGTTCCAGGGGTGCGATGCGGTCGTCAACCTGGTCGGGATCCTCCATCCGGGCCGGGACGCGACGTTCGAGCGGGTGCACGCGGAGCTCCCCGCGCTCGCGGCGCGGGTGTGCCGGGAACGCGGGGTCCCGCGGCTCCTCCACATGAGCTCGCTCGGGGCGGCGCGCGGCGCGCCGAGCGAGTACCTGCGCACCAAGGGGGAGGGGGAGGAGGCGGCGCACGCCGCCGGGGCCGGGGTCGCCGTCACGAGCTTCCGCCCCTCCGTCGTCTTCGGCCCGGGGGACGGGCTCTTCAACCGGTTCGCGGGCCTGCTCCGGGTGGTCCCCTTCGTCGTCCCGCTCGCCAGGGCCGACGCGCGGCTCCAGCCGGTGTACGTGGCCGACGTGGCGGCCGCCATGTGCGCCGCCCTCGACGACCGCAAGACCTTCGGGAAGCGCTACGACCTCGGCGGCCCGGAGGTGATGACCCTGGAGGGGGTCGTCCGCTATACGGCCGAGGTGCTGGGGCTGCGGCGGGTCATCGTGCCGCTCGGGGACCGCCTCGGCGTGTTGCAGGCGCGGGTCCTGGAACGGCTTCCGGGGAAGCTCCTGACGGAGGACAACCTGCGCTCCCTCGGGGTGGACAGCGTGACCGCCCGAAACGGGTTCCAGGACTTCGGCATCGCGCCGGCGCGGGTGGAGTCGATCGTCCCCGGCTATCTCGGCGACCGCGGGCGGAGGAGCCGAAACCAGCGGTTCCGGAGGGCCGCCCGCCGCGACTGAGCCGGCGGCGGGCCGCCCCTCGGCGCCCCGGGGCCCGCCCGCGCCCCGTCGTGCGGCTCGCCCGGCGCGTCGCGCCGCCTTCCCGCACCGCTTCGCCCTTCGCCCCCCGGCGCGAGTACCGCTTGCCGGCCGCCGCCAGCGGTGGCGCGGGCGTCCGGGGCCTCATCCCCACGGGGCGAAGACCGCGAGCAGGATCGCGCCGAGGACGATCCGGTACGCCGCGAACGGCCACAGGCCGATCCGCGCGACGAGGGCGAGAAAGACGCCGATGCAGGCGTAGGCGCTCACCCCCGCCACCAGCGCTCCGATCCCGAGCGAGAGCCAGTCGACCGCGCCCGGCGCGGCGAGGAGCTCGAAGCCCTTGGCCCCGCCCGCGAGCGCGATGACCGGGACCGCGAGGAGAAAGGAGAAGCGGGCGGCGGCGTGCGGGGTCAGGCCGAGGGCGAGCGCGGCGGTGATGGTGACCCCGGACCTCGAGGCGCCGGGCACGAGGGCGAAGGCCTGGGCGCACCCGATCAGCATCGCGCCCGCGAGGGTGAGGCTCCCCTCGCCGCGGGTTGCGGCGCCCCATCGGTCCGCGGCGAGGAGCGCCAGGGCGAAGACGAGGTTCGCGACCGCGATCACGATCGGCGCGCGCAGGTGCTGCTCGACCGCTTCGCCGGCGACGAGGCCGGCGACCGCGACCGGACAGGTGGCGGCGACGATCATCCACCCCATCCGGCTCTCGGGTGCGCCCGGACGCCCGCCGAGGACCGAACGCGCCCATCCGCCCGCGAGCGCCCCGAGGTCGCGCCGGAGGTACGCGACCACCGCGGCGAGCGTGCCGACGTGGACCGCGACGTCGAACGCGAGGCCCTGATCGGACAGTCCGAGCAGGACGGGGACGAGGATCAGGTGGGCGGAGCTCGAGATCGGAAGGAATTCGGTGAGCCCCTGGACGAGGGCGAGGAGGATCGCGTGGGCGGGGTCCATGACGGCGGCCGGCGTCGCGTCCCTGCCGGCTCAGAGCCGGTCGTCGAGGCGGCGCCCGGCGAACCCGCGCAGGGCGGCCGCCGCTCCTCCGAGGGCGCGTCCGAGCCCGAGCACCCGGACCCGCTCCCCCATCTCGCCGGGCAGGGTGAGCTGCCGAACCGCGTGCGCGTGGGCCGCGTAGCGGGATGCGCCGCACCGTCGGCCGCCGTCCGCGCCGTCGAAGCCGCTGAGGCCGCCGCCGGCCCCTCCCTCGCCGATTTCGAGCCCGATGCCCGGATCGGCGCCGAGCTCGGCAAGAAGGTCCGTGATCCCGCATTCGAGGAGGAACCACGCCTGGGTCGTGAAGCCCGCCCGGTCCAGCCCGGCCGCGTCGCCGGCGCGGGCGAGGGCGCTGAAGTCCACGCTCGCGGTGATGTCCTGGAGGGCGGGGAGGATGAGGGGATCGTCGTGCGAACGGTGGCGGTAATGGCAGCGGAGGGCGCCGCGGTCCCGGTCCGGATGGTAGTACTCGGCCTCCCCGTAGCCGTAGTCGAAGACGAGCACGAGCCCCCGGCGGAGGCGGGCCGCGACCGCTTCGAGCCAGCCCGGGAGGGAGGGGCGCCACTCGGACTCGTAGCCGGGCGCTCCCAACCGGCGGCCCAGCCGCCCCTCGACGGCCCGGACGTGGCCGCGGAGCGCGCGGCATGCCGGGCGGGCCACCCAGCGCAAGCCTTCGGGACCTGCGCCGACGTGCATCGACTCCACCCCCTCGGAGGAGAGCCGGAAACGCTCGACAGGCAGGGCGTCGGCAACTTCGTTCGCGAAGACGACGCCGTCGAAGGGCTCTTCGGGAAGCGTGTCCAGCCACTCTGCGCCGGGCGCCTCGAGGCGCCGCCGCTGCCGGTCCCGGAGGTCGGGGCTCATCTCGAGTATCCGGTAGCGGCGCGGCGCCGTACCGCGGTGCGAGAGCTCCGCGAGGCAGCTCTCCGCGAACGCCCCGGTCCCTCCCCCGATCTCGAGGATCTCGCCCCCGCCGAGGATCCCCAGGACCTCCTCGATCTGCCGGGCGACGCAGCGCCCGAACAGGGGGGAGATCTCGGGAGCGGTGACGAAGTCCCCCTCCGGTCCGAACTTCGCGGCGCCCGCCATGTAGTATCCGAGCCCGGGAGCGTTGAGGCAGAGATCCATGTACTCGGAGAACGGAATGGCGCCCTCCTGCTCGATGCGGCGACGGATCAGCGTCTCCGCCCGCCGGCCGTGTGCCGCCGCGTCCGCCCCGGGGACGGGAAGGCCGGCGGCGGCCGGGGCGAAGGTCCCGTTCACCGCGCCGCCCGCCGGCCGTACCCCGTTGCGCCCGCCCCGCCGCGATGGGTGAGGCGGACCCGGTCGCCCTCGTCACCGGCGCCGGACGCCGCGTGGGAGCCCGGATCGCCCGCGAGCTGCACGCGGCGGGGATGTCGGTGGCGGTTCACTGCCATCGCTCCCGGGAGGAGGCCGAGGAGCTCCGGACGGAGCTCGAAGCCGCCCGCCCGGGATCCGCGGCGGTGGTGGCCGCGGACCTCCTCGAGCCCGCCGCGGCCCGCGCGGCAGTGGCGGCGGCGGCGGAGCGCTGGGGCCGGCTCGACGTGCTGGTCAACAACGCCTCCACCTTCTACCCAACCCCGATCGGCGAGGTCACGGAGGCCGACTGGCGGGACCTCGTCGGGTCCAACCTCGCCGCCCCGTTCTTCCTCGCCCAGGCGGCGGCCCCCTTGTTGCGCGCGGCTTGCGGGTGCATCGTGAACATCGCGGACGTATACGGCCACCGGCCCCTCGCCGGCCATCCGGTGTACTCGGCCGCGAAGGCGGGGCTCCTCATGCTGACCCGGGCGCTCGCCCTGGAGCTGGGGCCGGAGGTCCGGGTCAACTCCATCTCGCCGGGCGCGGTCCTCTGGCCGGAGGACGACGATCCGGGCCGGCGGCGGGTCATCGACGGCATCGCCCTCGGCCGGTCGGGGGATCCCGGCGACGTCGCGCGGGCGGCGCTCTTCCTGGCGCGGGACGCGCCGTACGTCACCGGGCAGGACCTCGCGGTGGACGGGGGCCGGCTGCTCCAGATCTGAGGGGCGGGTGGGCCGCCCGAGCGTCTCCGGCATCGTCGGGCGGCGCACCGCGGCGCGGTGCTGCCCACGCGAGTCGGCGGCCTTCGCGCCCTCGCCTTCGACTCCTCGCCCTCGAAGCGCGCGGCGCCCGGCGGCGGCCCCCGGTCTTCGCGGCGCACCGCGCGCGCCCCTGCCGTCAGATCGAGCGGAAGGTGAACCGCGGCCACGCCTTGCCGCCCTCGGTGCGGATGATCTCGCCGGTGTGGGTTCGGAACCGGCTTCCTTCCCGCTCGTCGAGCCAGAGCTCCAGGGTCTTGCGGACCACCGGGAACGCCAGCTCGCTCCAGGGGATCTCGCTCCCCCGGAACAGGTCGACCTCGAGGCTCTCCTCCCCCGGGTGGAAGTCCCGGTCGAGGAGCCGGGCCCGGAAATAGGCGTGGATCTGGTCGATGTGGGGGATGCTGAAGAGCGTGTAGAGGGCTTCGATCGCCAGGTTCGCGTTCGCCTCCTCGCGCGACTCCCGGCAGGCCCCTTCCTCCATCGTCTCCCCCCGTTCGAGGAAGCCGGCCGGCAGGGTCCAGTACCCGCGGCGGGGCTCGATCGCGCGGCGGCAGAGGAGCACGAGCCCCCCCTTCCATTCGGGGAGCGCCCCGACCACCGTCTTCGGGTTCTGGTAGTGGATGGCGCCGCAGCCGTCGTCGCCGCAGACGTGGCGGGGGCGGTTGTCGCCCGGCGGCACCCGGAGGACGACGCGAGCGCCGCAGGCGGGGCAGAAATTCACGCGGCGCGTTCGCCCCGTTCCACGACGACGCCGACGTCCGTCGCGCCCCGGATCGCGTACTTCTTGTTGAGGCGAAGGCGCACCCACGGCACCGGGAACTCCTCGCGCACGAGGGCGGCCACCCGGTCGGCCAGGGTCTCCACGAGCCGGAACTCCGAGCCCGACACGAACTCGATGACCCGCTTGGCGATCGCCTTGTAGTCGAGGGCGTCCTCGATCCGGTCCGAGGCGGCGACGCGCGCCGCGTCGGTCGCCATCTCGAGGTCGAGGGTGACCGTCTGCCGGATCCGGCGCTCCCAGTCGTAGGTTCCGATCGTCGTCTCGATACGAAGATCGTGGAGGAAGATGATATCCACCGCGCCCGACCAGCAGGGGGAGGTGGAGTCTAGCCCATTCTCCGACCAGCCGCAGCAGGAGGAGCCCGCCGGGGTTGTCGGGGTTCAAGGTATGTGGTACACCACACACCATATTCGAGGAACCCGGCGTTTCGGCGCCCCGGCCCCGCGCCCACGGGCCGATACCCGAGCGCCGCCCGGCGCCGAGACACCCACACGAGAACCGAGGGAGTTCTTCCGCCCGCCGCCATGCCCCCCGCCGCCGCCATCGAGCTTCGCCCGGTCGAGGAATCCTTCGCCCTCAAGGACCGGATCTTCCGCGAGCTTCGCGCCGCGATCCTGGAAGTGGACGTGTACGCGGACCGCGGGGAGCATCGGCTCGACGAGCGCCAGATCGCGGACCAGCTCGGGGTGAGCCGCACCCCGGTCCGGGAAGCCCTGCAACGGCTCGAGCACGAGGGGCTCGTCGTCTCCCTCCCGCGGCGCGGCGCCTTCGTCGCCCGCAAGAGCAAGCAGGAGATCATCGAGACGATCACCGCGTGGGCCGCGCTCGAGAGCATGGCCGCCCGCCTCGCCACCCTCCACGGCTCGGATACGGAGATCCGGCGCCTCCGGGAGATGTTCGCGGAGTTCGCGGAGGGGGAGGTGAAGGCCCACATCGACGAGTACTCGGACACCAACCTCCGCTTCCACCAGGCGATCCTGCGGATGGGGAAGAGCCGGGTGCTCGACCGCCTCGCCGACAACCTCCTCCTCCACATGCGCTCGATCCGCAAGCACACCATCGGCGAGCGGGACCGGGCGGAGCGGTCGATCATCGACCACATGCACATCATCGAGGCGCTCGAAGCCCGGGACACCGGGCGCGCCGAACGCCTCGTCCGCCAGCACAGCCTCGACCTCGCCCGCCACGTCGAGGCGCACGTGGACTGGCTCGACTGAGCGGCGGGTAGGGCGGAAGGAGACGGCCCGGTGAGGCAGGACCCCTGGACCCGTCCCGGGAGCCTGGAACGGACCCGGGATCCAGCCCCGGCCCCCGAGGATGGAGAGACCGCAGAGGCCGGCGCCGTCCCGCTCCGACGGACGCGAAGACCCGAGACCTTGGTCCAGAGTGAGACCTGATCCCGCAAACCGAGCCGGATGCAGCCGGACCCCAGCACGAGGAGAGCCCCCGATGGCCGCAGCAACCCCCGCCCCCGCCGCCCCCGCCGCGGCGAAGGACACCGCCACCGACACCCTCGCCGCCAAGGACCGGAGCGGCGGGGTCGTGTCCGGCGGCCACCTCGTCGCCCGCGCCCTCCGGGGCGAAGGGGTGGACACCGTCTTCACCCTCTGCGGCGGCCACATCATCGACGTCTACGACGGGTGCATCGACGAGGGCATCCGCATCGTCGACGTCCGCCACGAGCAGGTCGCGGCCCACGCCGCCGACGGCTACGCCCGCCAGACCGGGCGCCTCGGCTGCGTCGTCACGACCGCCGGCCCCGGCTTCACCAACGCGATGACCGGCATCGCGACCGCGTTCCGATCCGAGAGCCCGGTGCTCCACGTCGGCGGGCAGGGGGCCCTCTCCCAGCACCGCATGGGCTCGCTCCAGGACCTCCCCCACGTCGACATCGCGGCCCCGATCACCAAGTTCTCGGCCTCCGTCCCGTCCACCGAGCGCATCGCGGACATGGTGTCGATGGCGGCGCGCGAGTGCTTCGCGGGCGCGCCCGGTCCGAGCTACCTCGAGATCCCGCGCGACGTGCTCGACCGCGAGGTGGCGGCGGAGGCCGCGGTCGTCCCCGAGCCGGGGCGCTACCGGGCGTCGCCGAGGTCGATCGGCGACCCGGCGGACGTCGAACGCCTCGCCGACCTCCTCGTCAGGAGCGAGCGCCCCGCCATCCTGCTCGGGACCCAGGTGTGGACCTCGCGCGGGCACGAGGAGGCGCTTCGCCTCGTCCGCGAGCTCGACGTCCCCGCCTACTTCAACGGCTCGGGGCGGGGCCTCCTCCCGCCCGGCGACCCGCACCACTTCCACCGCACGCGCGGCGACGCGTTCAAGGAGGCGGACGTCATCGTCATCGTCGGCACGCCCTTCGACTTCCGCATGGGCTACGGCAAGCGGCTGCGGAAGGACGCGGCGGTGGTGCAGATCGACCTCGACTACCGGACGGTCGGCAAGAACCGCGACGTGACCCTGGGTCTCGTCGGCGACCCGGGCGCGATCCTCGGGGCGGCGGCGGACGCCGCGACCGGGCGCGGCGGCATGGGGGGCAACCGGCGCAAGGAATGGCTGAAGAAGCTGCGCGAGCTGGAGGTCGAGAAGACCGAGAAGCTGATGCCCCTCTTCCGCTCCGACAAGTCGCCGATCCACCCGTACCGGGTCGCGTGGGAGCTGAACGAGTTCCTGACCGAGGACACCGTCTACATCGGCGACGGCGGGGACGTCGTCACCATCAGCGCGCAGGCGGTGCAGCCGCGCCGCCCCGGCCACTGGATGGACCCGGGGGCGCTCGGGTCGCTCGGGGTCGGCACCGGGTTCGCGCTCGCGACCGGGCTCGCCCATCCGGGCAAGGAGGTCCTCTGCTACTACGGCGACGGCTCGTTCGGGATGACCGCCTTCGACATGGAGACCGCCAACCGCTTCGGCGCCCCGTACATCGCGGTCATCGGCAACAACTCGGCGATGAACCAGATCCGCTACGGCCAGATCACGAAGTACGGCGAGGAGCGGGGCGGGGTCGGCAACCTGCTGGGGGACGTGCCGTTCTCGAAGTTCGCGGAGATGCTGGGCGGCCACGGCGAGGAGGTGCGCGAGGCGGGCGAGATCGGCCCCGCCCTGCGGCGCGCGCGCGAGGCGGTCCGTTCGTCCGGCAAGTCGGCGGTGGTGAACGTGTGGGTGGACCCGAAGGAGTACGCCCCGGGGACCCGCCGCCAGACGATGTACAAGTAGGGAGCGGCGGGATATACGGTAAGCGCGGCGGGCGCGGCGCGCGCCGCCCGGCAGGAGCCGGCGCGGAGCGCGGACGGGCGGGCGAACGGCCGGACGAACCGCGTCGCAGGGCGCCCCCGGCGCATGGCGCG
Source organism: Gammaproteobacteria bacterium (assembly GCA_965243335.1). Lineage (GTDB taxonomy): Bacteria > Pseudomonadota > Gammaproteobacteria > HK1 > HK1 > JAJDXW01. Next base: position 4,216,841 of record OZ251545.1, on the reverse strand, counting down.
GCCCGCAGCACGGCCCGGTCCCCCGGCGCGGCCCGCGGCCCACAGCCCGTAGCGCAGGCGCTCCGACGCAGCAGCGAAGACGAGGACGAGACCATGAACCAGGCGCTCTCGGGGATCCGGATCCTCGACATGACCCACGTGCAGGCCGGCCCGAGCTGCAGCCAGCTCATGGGCTTTCTCGGGGCGGACGTCATCAAGCTCGAGCCCCCGACCGGGGACGTGACGCGCGGGCAGCTCCGCGACGTGGCGGGCGAGGACAGCCTCTACTTCACCATGCTCAACTGCAACAAGCGCTCCATCACCGTGAACCTCAAGAACCCGGAGGGGAAGGAGGTCTTCACCGGGCTCCTCCGGGAGTGCGACGTGGTGATGGAGAACTTCGGCCCCGGCGTCCTCGAACGCCTCGGCTTCGGCTGGGAACGGGTGCGCGGGATCAACCCGCGGATCGTGATGGCCTCCGTCAAGGGCTTCGGGAGCGAGGGGCCCTACGCGGACTACAAGGCCTACGAGAACGTCGCCCAGGCGATGGGGGGCTCGATGAGCACGACCGGCGACCCGGACGGGCCGCCGTTCGCGACCGGGGCCCAGATCGGGGACTCGGGGACCGGCGTGCACCTCATGGCCGGGATCCTCGCCGCGCTCCTGCAGCGGGAGCGGACGGGGCGCGGCCAGTTCGTCGAGTGCGCGATGATGGACTGCGTGATGAACCTCGCGCGGGTCAAGTTCCGCGACCACCAGCGCGTCGCGCGCGGGCCGCTCGCCGAGTACTCGCGCCAGGAGTTCGGGGACTTCACCCCGCGGGCCGGGAACGACTCGGGGGGCGGGCAGCTCGGGAACGCGGTCCGGTGCAAGCCGGGCGGGCCGAACGACTGGATCTACGTGGTGGTGCAGGAGCACGTGTGGAAGGCGCTCGCGACCCGGGTGGGGGGCGAGGCGTTCGCGGGCGACCCGCGCTTCGCGGACATCGGCGCCCGGCGCGCGAACCAGGGCGAGATGTGGCGCCGGCTCGGGGAGTTCGCGGCCGAACACACCAAGTGGGAGATGCGCGACCTCCTGAACGAGCTGGACGTGCCCTGCGGCCCCATCATGAGCACCGCGGACCTCGTGGACGACGAGCACGTGCGGCTGCGGGAGATGGTGGTCGAGGTCCCGCACCCCGGGCGGGGGGCGTTCCTCAACGTCGGCTGCCCCATCAAGCTCTCGGACTCGCCGCCCGAGGTCCGGCGATCGCCCCTGCTCGGCGAGCACACGGACGAGCTGTTGCGCGAGATCCTCGGCTACGATCCGGGGCGGATCGACGAGCTGCGGGCGGCGGGGGCGTTCTCGCGGGCGCCGGCCGGCGGCGGGGGCGGGGACGGCAGCCGGGGCCAGGGCCGCGGCGCCGCCTGAGCATCGAGGATTGAAGGAAGAGGAACACGCGAACATGCGAATCATCGTCAACGGACAACAGGCGTTCGGGCGCGCGGTGCTGGAGGCGCTGCTCGAGCGCGGCGAGGACGTGGCCGGGGTCTACACCGCCCCGGACCGCGAGGGCCGCCCCCCCGACCCCCTCAAGGCGTGCGCGGTCGAGCGCGGGATCCCGGTGTTCCAGCCGAAGTCCTTTCGCCGCCCCGAGGTATGGGACGAGATGCGGGCGCTGGCCCCGGACCTCGGGGTGATGGCCTACGTGACCCTGTTCGTGCCCGAGGAGGCGCTCGGCGTCCCGAAGCTCGGGACCATCCAGTACCACCCTTCCCTTCTCCCCATGCACAAGGGGCCGAGCTCCATCAACTGGCCCATCATCTTCGGCGAGACGAAGACCGGGCTCAGCATCTTCTGGCCCGACGACGGGCTCGACACCGGCCCCATCCTCCTCCGGAAGGAGGTCGAGATCGGGCCGGACGACACCTTGGGCAGCATCTACTTCAACCACCTGTTCCCGATGGGGGTGGAGGCGATGCTGGAGGGGGTGGACCTGGTGCGCGACGGCAAGGCGCCGAAGGAGGCGCAGGACCCGGACGCCGGCACGTACGAAGGGTGGTGCCGGGCGGAGGACGTGGGGATCGACTGGACGAAGCCGGCGGCCGAGGTCTACAACCTCATCCGGGGCGCCAACCCGCAGCCGGGGGCGTGGACCCGGCGCGGCGGGAAGCGGCTCCAGGTCTTCGACAGCCGCCGGGCGGACGGGGCTGGCGGTAGCGGCAGCGGTGACGGCAGTAGCGGTGGCGGCGGCGGCGCGGGGGCGCCGACGCCCGGCGAGGTGACCGCGGTGGACGACGAGGGCTTCGTGGTCGCGGCGGCCGGGGGCGCCGTCCGGGTCGAGCGGGTGCGGCCGGAGGGCGGGGCGAAGATGCCGGCCGGCGAGTTTGCGGCGAGTGCGGGGCTCAAGGCGGGCGATCGGTTCGAATCAGCGGGAGCAGGCGAATGAGTGACAAGGCCGAAGTACGAAGCGACATCGAGATCGCGCGCGCGGCGCGCACCGAGCCGATCGGCGAGGTCGGGGCGAAGCTCGACGTCCCGAGCGGGAGCCTCTTCCCCTACGGCCACGACAAGGCCAAGATCGGGTTCGACTACCTCGACTCGCTCGCCGACCGCCCGGACGGCAAGCTCATCCTCGTGACCGCGATCACCCCGACCCCGGCCGGGGAGGGCAAGACCACGACCACGGTGGGTCTCGGCGACGGCCTGAACCGCATCGGCAAGCGCACCGCGATCTGCCTGCGCGAGCCGAGCCTCGGCCCCTGCTTCGGCATCAAGGGCGGGGCGGCGGGCGGCGGCTACGCCCAGGTGGTGCCGATGGAGAGCATCAACCTCCACTTCACCGGGGACTTCCACGCCATCGGGGCCGCCCACAACCTGCTCTCGGCGATGGTGGACAACCACATCCACTGGGGCAACGCGCTCGGGATCGACGCGCGGCGCGGTACCTGGGGGCGGGTGGTGGACATGAACGACCGCGCGCTCCGGAACGTCGCGGTCGCCCTCGGCGGGGTCGGGAACGGCTACCCGCGCCAGTCGGGCTTCGACATCACGGTGGCCTCCGAGGTGATGGCCATCTTCTGCCTGGCGGAAGGGCTCGCGGACCTGGAGCGCCGGCTCGGCAACGTCGTGGTCGGGCAGACGCGCGAGCGCGAGGCCCGCTACTCGCGCGAGCTGGAGGCGGACGGCGCGATGACCGTGCTCCTGAAGGACGCGCTCATGCCGAACCTGGTGCAGACCCTCGAGAACAACCCCGCCCTCATCCACGGGGGGCCGTTCGCGAACATCGCCCACGGCTGCAACTCCGTGATCGCGACCCGGGCGGGTCTGAAGCTCGCGGACTACGTGGTGACCGAGGCCGGCTTCGGCGCGGACCTCGGGGCCGAGAAGTTCTTCGACATCAAGTGCCGGAAGGCGGGTCTCAAGCCCGACGCGGCGGTGGTGGTGGCGACCATCCGCGCCCTCAAGATGCACGGCGGGGTCGCGCTCGGCGGCCTCGGCGCCGAGAACGTCGAGGCGGTGCGGGCGGGGCTCGCCAACCTCGGGCGCCACCTCGACAACATCGCCCGCTTCGGGGTGCCGGCGGTGGTCGGCATCAACCGCTTCACGGCGGACACGGACGCGGAGCTCGACGCGGTGCGCGAGTACTGCGAGGGGCGGGGGGCGGTCGCCGTCGAGTGCACCCACTGGGCCGACGGAAGCGCGGGTACGGAGGCGCTCGCGCACAAGGTGGTCGAGGTGGTGGAGAGCGGGGCGGCCGACTTCCGCCCCCTCTACCCGGACGACATGGGGCTCTGGGAGAAGATCGAGACCGTCGCGCGCAGCATCTACGGCGCGGCGGAGGTGAGCGCCCCTGCCGCCGTCCGGAGCCAGATCGCGAAGTTCGAGGCCGACGGCTTCGGCCACTTCCCGGTCTGCATGGCGAAGACCCAGTACAGCTTCTCGACCGACCCCGACGCGAAGGGCGCCCCCTCCGGCCACACCATCCCCGTGCGCGAGGTGCGCCTGTCCTCGGGGGCCGAGTTCCTCGTCGCCATCTGCGGCGACATGATGACCATGCCCGGCCTCCCCCGCGTCCCCGCCGCCAACAGCATCCGCCTCAACGCGGCGGGCGAGGTCGAGGGCCTGTTCTGACGAGGGGGGGCGGGGGCCGGCGCCCGGAGGGACCCCGCGCCTCCGCGCGGGCTCCCCCCTTCGAGCCGGCGTCGTCCCCATCCCCTGTTCACGGGGTCGGGGCAGGTTCATCGGCGACCCGGAGCCGATCGGGAGCCCCGGCGTCGTCCCTCGCCTTCGGCTCACCGACCTCTGACGTACAATGCCTGCGGGCATGGAGGAGGGAGATGCGGTGCTCAAGTCGCTCGAGGTGAGGAATTTCACCGTCTTCTCGGAGGCCCGCCTGGACTTCGCCAAGGGCCTCAACGTCATCGTCGGCGAGAACGGGGCCGGCAAGACCCACCTGCTCAAGCTCCCCTACGCCGTCATGGCGATGAGCGCCGAGGAAGGCAGGAGGCGGGGGGACAGCCGGCCGCCCACCAAGTCCTTCCTTCAGCCCCGGATTGCCCAGAAGCTCTTCAACGTGTTCCGCCCGGAACGTCTGGGGCGCCTGGCGCTTCGGCAACGGGGCCACAGCCGGTGCGAAGTAAAGGTGACGTTCAGCGAATCCGGTACTTCCCTGGGGTTCAGCTTTACAACCCGGAGTGAGTCCGAGGTCACCATCGATCTCGGTCCGAAGGCATGGTGTGACCATGCCCCGGTGTTTCTGCCCGCCCGCGAGCTGCTGACGATCTACCCGGGCTTCCTCTCGCTGTATGAAACGCACCATGTGGAATTCGACGAGACTTGGCGCGACACCTGCCTGCTGCTTGGCGCCCCGACGGTGAGGGGAGCACGAGAAAAGACGGCCGCGCGCTTGCTGGAACCGCTGGAAGAGCAGCTCGGCGGGCGTGTGGACCTGGGAGACAATGACCGCTTCTACCTGCGCCCGACCGGCGGCAGTGTCCTGGAAATGCCGCTGGTCGCCGAGGGATGGCGCAAGCTCGCCATGCTGGCCCGGCTGATCGCCACCGGCTCCCTGCTCGACAAGGGCTGCCTGTTCTGGGACGAGCCCGAGTCCAACCTCAACCCGAAGCTGATTCGTGAGGTCGCGAGGGCAATCCTTCGCATCTGCCGGGCAGGGGTCCAGGTGATCGTGGCGACCCACAGCCTCTTCCTCCTGAGGGAGCTCGAAATCCTCCTCAAGCGCGAATTCGAGGACGTCGAACCCCGTTTCTTCGCGCTGCGCCGGAGCGACGAAGGCACGGAGGTATCCCAGGACGATACCTTGGGCGGCGTAGACCCGCTGACCTTGCTGGACGAGGATCTGGAGCAATCGGATCGTTTCGTCGAAGAGTTCATGCCGTGACCGAAATCGAGGAGGGCGGTCTCAGGTTCTCGTTCCCCGATCCCTGCGAAGCCGGCAAGTACGACGACTGGGCGTTCTATCGCAATCAGTTCCAGTCCGTCGCCGGCGGCTCGAAGGCGGTCGATATCGTGTGTGTTGCAGACGACGACGCCTGGCTGATCGAAGTCAAGGACTACCGGCAACATCCGCGCACGAAGACGATCGGCCTCGACGACGAGCTCGCCGGCAAGGTGCGCGACACGCTGGCGGGCCTGGCGGCGGCGAACGCGAACGCCAACCGCCAGGAAGAGCGTGCGCTCGCGAGGCGGGCGTTGGCGGCGAAGCGGCGCTGGCGGGTCGTATTGCACCTGGAACAGCCGCGCGTGAGCTCGCCGCTTCGTCGGAGGCCCTTCGACGTCGCGAGCCTGTTGGCGAAAATGCGCAGCAGGAAGCTGAAGGCCGTGGATCCCCATCCGCTGGTCCTGGATCGGGAAACACACCGGAGCGACATACCATGGACCGTTCAATGACGCTCGCCGTCCAGGAGCGAGGCGGCTCCTGCCGGGGACGTGACGACCGGGCGTCGCGCAATGGGCCGCCCCCGCTCCTCCGGGGAGCACAGCGCACTTCCTCGTCGTTCGAGAGGAAGACGAAGGGGACGTTGAGCAAGATCGCGTAGTGGAGGGCGGTGAGCGGCTGCACGCTCGTGCGCCTGGCCTCGACGACGGCCGTGGGCCGCCCGGCCCGGTTGCAGAGCGCGTAGTCGGCGCGCGAGCCGTCCGGCAGCGTGTGCTCGAACAGGACGCTTACCCCGTCGGCCAGGCTCCGGCCCGCGTCCGTGAGCGGGGCGTCGATCCCGGCCCGCGAGAACGCCTCCGCGGCTCCGGGCCATGGCGGGGGCGGACGCGAAGCGGGTCAGGCGGGAGTGAGCACGAGGTCGAAGCGGCCGCGCCACTCCCCGCCGCCCGCGCGGTCGAGGCGCATCACGAGGTCGCCGCGGAAGATGAAGTCCCGCCGGTTGGAGGCGGCGAGGTCCGGGAAGTAGACCTGGGTGGTGAGGAGGCGCGTCCCCTCCCCCTGCGCCCTGACGTGGATGTGCGGGGTCCGCCCGGTGTACCGGGTCGGCCGGATGGTCTCGAAGCGGAAGGCGCCCGCCGCGTCCGTACGCTGGTGGCCGCGGTAGCGGAAGCCCTCGTTGTCGTAGCGTCCGTGCTCGTCGCAGTGCCAGACGTCGACGACGGCCCCCGCCGCCGGCCGGCAGTCGGGGGTGAGGACGAGCCCTTCGAAGACCAGGGGGTCGCCCTTCGTGCCCGGCTCGCGAAGGTTCGACCGGCGCGGCGTCCCCGGCGAGTAGAACGGCCCCGCGGTCTGGGCCGGCGTGCCGGGGGCGCCCGGCGTGCAGGCGAGCGGGGGGGAGAGCCCGAGCCCGCGGTCCGGGGCCGGCCCCGGGAACGCGTAGCCCGCGGGAGCGCTGGCGGCCCGCGCGGATGCCGCCCGCACGAGCGCCCCGAGGGCGCCCGCCCCGGCCCCCGCGCCCGCAACGCCGGCCGCGAGACCGGCGAGCGCCTTCCGGCGAGTCGTGCTCATGCGGCCAGAATAACCCACCCGCGCGCCTGCGAGAGGCGTGCTTGACGAAGATCCCCACCACGCACGGGACTCGCGAAAGGAACGGAATCCGGCGTCGCCGGGAGCCGCGATAAGCTATCCGCACCGCGGCTCGAACCGCCGGAGGGCAACTTGGCAAGCGTCTCCCTCGACCACGAGGCCGGCTGCGCACGGGTTCGCCTGACCCACGGCGACGCCAACACCCTGACGACGGCGGTCATTCAGGAGCTCTCGTCCGCGCTCGAGGCGACCGCCCGGGACGCGCGCGGGGCGATGCTCTGCGGCGGCGGCAAGTTCTTCTGCAACGGGGTCGACCTCGACTGGGCGCTCGGGCAGCCGCGCGACGGCATCCGCGAGATGTTCCTCGAGCTCGGGCGGCTCGTCCTCGCCCTGCTCGAGTCCCCCCTGCCGGTCGTCGGGGTCGTCAAGGGCCACGCCACCGGCGCCGGCCTGGCCCTGTTCCTCGGCTGCGACTACCGGTACGCGGCCGCCGGGCGCGTGCTGATCGGGAAGCCCGAGATCCTCCTCGGGGTCCCGAACCCCTACTACGGCGACCAGCTCCTTCGGTTCGTCGCCGGAGACTTCGCCGCCTCCGACCTCATCCTGACCGGGAAGCTCATCCCGGCCGAGGAGGGGCGCGCCCTCGGGCTCGTGCACGAGACGGGGCCGAAGCCGGACGTCGAGAGGATGGCGTGGGAGAGGCTGCTCACGCTCCGCGACCTCGCGCCCGCCGCGTTCGCGGAGTCGAAGCGCATGCGCCTCGGGAAGCTCGCCGCCGACCTCCGTGAGCAGATGTCCGCCCGCGTAGCGCGCCAGGTCGAAATCTGGCATGGTACGGACGCGCAGGCCCGGCTCCAGGCCGCCGCCGAGCGGCTTCGCCGCTGACCCGCGGCCCGCCCGGCGCCTGATGCCCGGCCCGCCCGCTCCCGCTCCGCTTCCGTGGCAGGACCAGCGATGACCCGGATTACGCTAGGCGTCGAAGAAGAGCTGATGGTCGTCGACCCCGCGTCGGGCGAGGTCATCGCCGACCCCGATCCCGCGATCTTCGACGAAGCCAGCGGGGCCGCCGGCGAACACCGGGTGGTCAACGAGCTCCTCCGCTCCCAGATGGAGACGAACTCGCGGATCTGCTCGTCCGTCGGGGAGCTCCGCACGAGCCTCTCGGAGACCCGCGGGATCGTCATCGACGCGGCCCGCCGGCACGGCGCGGCGGTCATCGCCTCGTCCCTGCACCCGTGGGCGCGGTGGCAGTCCCAGCAGGTGACGCCGAAGCGCCGCTACCAGGAGTTCGAGATCAGGTTTCAGCAGAGCGTCCGGCAGTTCTTCGTCGGAGGCATGCACATCCACGCCGGGTTCGGCGACCCCGACCTGCGGGTCCGGGTGATGAGCGCCCTGCGGGCATACCTCCCGGTCCTCCTCGCGGTATCGACCTCTTCTCCCTTCCATGCCGGGCGGCTGACCGGCCTCAAGTCGTACCGGCAGGTCGTGATCGGGGCGATCCCCCGCTCGGGGATGCCGAAGGCGATGCGCTCGCGGTCGGATTACGACACCGTCCTGGAGCGTTACCAATCGATCGGCGTCCTCGAGAATGGCAGCGAGCTGTGGTGGGACATCCGGCCCTCGCCGACGTATCCGACCATCGAGCTCCGGATCTGCGACATCTGCCCGCGGATCGAGGACGCGGCGGCCATCGCCGCGCTCTATGCCAGCCTCATCCGTTCCCTCGCGCGGGCGATCACGGCCGGCGAGACGCCGCCCGAGCCTCCGCAGGAGCTGATCGAGGAAGGCCGGTGGCTCGCCCAGCGGTTCGGAACCCTTGCGTTCCTGCCCCACGGGGACCCGCCCGCGCTCGTCGACCTCGACGACGTCGTGAAGGCGCTGATCGAGGACCTCCGGGAGGACGCCGGCGCGCTCGGGTGCGAGGGCGATCTGGAGCGCATCCGCGGGATCGTCCGGGAAGGCAGCAGCGCGGACCGGCAGGAGGACGTCTACCGGCAGGCCAAGCTCGACGGGGCGAGGGAAGGCGAGGCCCTGCGGCGCGTGGTGGACTCGGTCATCGAGGAGACCGAAGGCGGGGCCGTGAGACGGACGGGAGCGGGAGGACGGGACGGCGGCGGCCGCGAGGCGCGCCCCTGATGGCAGGGCGGGGTCCGCCCGGACCCGGCTCGGAGCCTGGAGCCGAATCGGAGTCCGGCGCCGGGGAGCGGGCGGGAAGCAGGGCGGAGCCGGGTGACGTAGCCGCCACCGCATCCGCATCATCCGCATCCGCGCCCGCGGCCGAGTCTGCCGCTGCGGCCACCGACGACGCCGACCTAGATTCGGTTCCGGCCCACCGACGCGGGCGGCGCCGACGCGGGCGGACGACCCCCAGGGGCCGTCAGGTCGACCCGGCGGCGCTCGAGGAAGTCCGCGCCCTCCTCGGCGACGGCCCGCACCGGCGCGACCACCTCATCGAACATCTCCACGTCCTCCAGGACCGGTTCGGAGCGCTCCACGCCCGCCACCTCGCGGCCCTCGCGGCCGAGCATCGGCTCGCGCAGGCGGAGGTCTACGAGGTCGCGACGTTCTACGCCCACTTCGACCTCGTCGCCGACGGCGCCGCCCCGCCGCCGCCGCTGACCGTTCGGGTATGCGACAGCCTGCCTTGCGAGCTCGCGGGCGCGGCCCGGCTCATGGCCGCCCTGCGGGCGCGGTGTCCGGACGGGGTGCGGGTGGTGCGCGCCCCGTGCATGGGGCGCTGCGATACCGCCCCGGTCGCGGAGGTCGGGCATCGGCACGTGGACCGCGCCGCCGCCGAATCGGTGCTCGCGGCGGCCGCGTCGGGGGATACGGCCCCCCGGCTCCCGGACTACGAGGACTACGACGCCTACGTCGCGGAGGGCGCGGGGTACGCGGTGCTGGACGACTGCCGGACGGGCCGGCGCACCGTGGACGAGGCGGTGGCGATCCTCGACGCGGCGGGCCTGCGCGGCCTCGGCGGGGCCGGCTTCCCTACCGGGCGCAAATGGAGCATCGTCCGCTCCTCTCCCGGCCCCCGTCTCATGGCGGTGAACGCCGACGAGGGCGAGCCCGGCACCTTCAAGGACCGCTACTACCTCGAGCGCCGCCCCCACCGTTTCCTGGAGGGGGTCCTCATCGCGGCGTGGGCGGTGGAGGCGGAGACGGTCTACGTCTACCTTCGCGACGAGTACCCGGCGGTGCGCGAGATCCTCCGGGCCGAGATCGCGCGCCTCGAACGCGCGGGCCAGGTCGGGCCGCACCGGCTGGAGCTTCGGCGCGGGGCGGGGGCCTACATCTGCGGCGAAGAGTCGTCGATGCTCGAATCGATCGAGGGCAAGCGCGGCCTGCCGCGCCACCGCCCGCCCTACGTCGCCGAGGTGGGCCTCTTCGGCCGCCCGACCCTGGTGCAGAACGTCGAGACCCTGTACTGGACCCCCGAGATCCTCGCGCGCGGCGCGGACTGGTTCGCGAACGCGGGGCGGGGCGGGGCGAAGGGCCTTCGCAGCTACTCGGTCTCGGGCCGGGTGCGCGAGCCGGGGGTCAAGCTCGCGCCGGCCGGCGTCACCGCCCGCGAGCTGGTCGAGGAGCACTGCGGGGGGATGCTGGACGGCCACACGTTCCGGGGGTATCTCCCGGGCGGGGCGTCGGGCGGGATCCTGCCCGCTTCGATGGCGGACCTGCCCCTGGAGTTCGGGGCGCTCGAGAAGCACGGGTGCTTCGTGGGATCGCACGCGGTCGTGATCCTGAGCGACCGCGACGACATGCGCGCGGTCGCCCTCAACCTGATGCGCTTCTTCGAGGACGAGAGCTGCGGGCAGTGCACCCCCTGCCGGGTAGGCACCGAGAAGGCGGTCAGGCTGATGGAGCGCCCGAGGTGGGACGCGCCCCTTCTCGAGGCGCTGAGCCGGACGATGGCCGACGCCTCGATCTGCGGGCTCGGGCAGGCCGCCGCCAACCCCCTGCTGAGCGTCCTCCGATACTTCCCGGAAGACGTGCCGGGCTGAACCACGCCCGGCAACCGGGAGGCCGAAGCGGCGGCGCGGCGCCCGCCCGCAGGACCCGCGGCCGATCCCGGGAGCGCTGCCCGCCAGCGCGAAAACCCCACGGCGCACAAGTCTCGTTGCTGTTGCCGACCGCAGGGTTCCAGGGGTTGGCTCTCCGAGTCGGAGACCGGGATCGAAGGTTCCCTTGGAGAGCGGTTCCGGGTCCGAGCCCCCTGGTCCGGAACGCGGCGAAGCCGGTTCGCTCGCGCGGTTCGGCGTTGCCTTGGCGGTGCGTGGCCGCCCGGGCGTCTCACTCCTTCGCCCTGACCAGGATGCCGGCGATGAGCCGGGGAGACAGCCGGTATCCAGCCCGCGACAGCGCATCGAGAACCGGCCCCACCGTGTCGAGCGCCCCTTGCGACTTTGCAGCGAGGAGCATTCCCGCTACCCCGACCACCCGAACCCCGCGCAGGCGCGCGACCCTTCTTCCCTTCGCATCGTCGATGAGGAGAAATCGAGCGCTCCGTTGCTCAGCGAGCGCAATCGCTTCCGCTTCACCCCGATCCAGATGCCGGGCAACTTCCGAAACGACGCCTGGATACGTTGCCGGCTGCACTGCCAACCATCCGGCTTCCAGGGCGATGGCCAGCGTCCCGGCGCCCGGGCGATTGGAGTCGAGGGCAAGCTCATCGCGCACGGCGGGCGGGATGACGACCCGCCCGTAGAGACGCCGGAGCAGGTCGATCCGCCCGACCCGCGCCAAGGCGATGAGAGGGCCCGTATCCGAGACGATCTCCGGGGTCACGAGGCGGCGGCGAGCTCCTCGTCCAGCTCCTCGGTCGGATAGTCCGCGGCAGGAATCCTCGTCTCGCCCAGCAGGACCACGAATTCCTCCGCGCTCAGCCCGGCGAGCCGGGCGGCCTGAACGAGGGTCAGATGGCGCTTCTCGAAGAGGCCCAGCGCCAGGGTGCGGTGGAGACCGAGCCCGAGGAGGCGTTCGTCGAAAGGCACGGCCAGGATGGCGGGGCGCCCGTGTTTCGTGATCAGCGCGAGACGGCCGTTCTCCGCGTCCCTGAGAAGCTTGCCGGAGCGCTGCCGGAGGTCGCGCACGCTGAAGACGTCGAGAGGGTCCATGAGATCGCTGGTTCCAGAATTGTGCCCACGAAGCGTAGCACATGAGAGTTCCGAGGATGTCCCTCCCTCGCTGACGTCGTGCGGCGCCGGTCCGGCGTCCGGCGCCGCACGCGGCGCAGGAAAACGGCGACGCGGCGCCCCGCGCTCCCCGATGGACGGATGGTGTGCGAACCGGGGAACCGTCCGATTTCTGCCACGGGGCCGGTAGCGGCGTCCGATGCGCGTGCAGTCGCCACTGCTTCCGCTCCAAGCCTCTCTCCCGGTCCGCCCTCGCGGGCCAGAGGCGGCTTGTGCGCGTCGCCCGCACCGGCGCACTTTGCCCTTGTATGAAGACCCGATGCGGGGTCTTGCGACCCGCTTCGAGGTCGATCGCGCCCTGTCGCACCATCTCCAGCGTCCCCGGCGCAGCTGGGGGCGTTACCCGCCAGCACGAACACCCCGCGGCGCACATGCTCCGCCCGCCCGACCCTTGCCATCCGGGCGCCGGGGCGGGTATGGTGCGCCTCCTCCCGGCTACGTAGCTCAGTTGGTCAGAGCGCGGCACTCATAATGCTGAGGTCGGTGGTTCAAGTCCACCCGTAGCCACCAGCCTCCCGGCGCGTGTCCGCAAACGGCGGCCCTCCACGCTCCAACGTATCGGCGTGAATTATCAAACCGGCGGTTGAGGCCGGCGACGGCTCGGGCCGGCAGCGAAGCCGCACGGCGGGGTCCGGCGGGGTCGAGGCGCTGTACAAGCTCCTCCCGGCGGTGAAGGTCTGCTCCTTCCTCCAGTCCGGCGCCGATTCCTCCTGCGCTCATATGGTACGTTGGTCCTTCCCAGTTGGACGGAGGATTCCGGATGGCGACAGGAACGGCAGCGAGCCCGCGCGGACCCGCGGCGGTCCGGCAACCCACGCTGGCCGACATCCGCAACGGCCTGCCCACCCGCTTTCTGGACTCCCTGAAGGACGCCCTGGAGATGACGGAGACCCAAGTCGCGGCCACGGTCGGCATCGCGCGCCAGACCCTGGTGCGGCGCAGGAGGCAAGGGGTTCTGCGCCGGGACGAGGGTGACCGCGCCGCCATGCTCGCCCGGATGTTCAACACGGCGTTGTCCTATTTCGACGGCAACCGGGAACACGCGCTCGACTGGCTCAAGCACCCGAATCCCGCGTTGGCCGGGGAGACGCCGCTCGAGCGCGCGGACACCGCCATCGGCGCGGAGGAGGTGATCGACCTCATCGGCCGGCTGGAGCATGGAATACCGGCGTGAAGGTATGGCGAATCGCCAAGTACGAGCACGCCGGCAGCGTCGAGGACATGTTGAGCGGGAAGGGCGCCGCCAGGTACGGCGGCAGGTGGAATCCCAAGGGAGTACCTGCCGTGTACTGTAGCGAGAACACGTCGCTCGCGGCGCTGGAGATCCTTGCCAACCTGGCGCGCCCGTCCACGTTCCCGAGCTACCGTATCCTGGACCTCGACGTTCCCGATGGCTCGATTGCCGCAGTACCCGACCTCACGGGCGATACGCGGCAGGCCGGCGCCGAGACGCTGCGAACCCGTCTGGCGATCATGGCTCCGAGCTTCGTGAATCCGTTCGAACGCAACGTCGTGATCAATCCGGCCCACCCCGACTTCGACAGGGTGCTCCCCGGGACGATCCGGCCCTTCGTGTTCGACCGCCGGCTGACGCATCCGTGAAACGGTGCGATCCTCCCGGGTCCTGATCACGTACAAAGCTCAGCTTGCGATCCCGGATCGATCGAATCCCGGCCACAGGCCCCGCGAAGCCCGTCATTCCCGCGAAAGCGGGAATCCACTTCAATCAGAAGTCTTTGGATTCCCGCTTTCGCGGGAATGACGGGTTGAAAAAGTGTTCAATCTCGGGGCCGGCCTTACAAGGGAGGCGCCTTTCCCGCATCGGGCCGCCTCCTCCGCACAATGGTCGGGGGTCCGCGAAGGCGGGCAGCCCCGCGGATCGGATCAGCGCGCGAGCGCGGCGGCCGTCAGGTCGCTCAGGCGGGTCTTCTGACGTCCCCGAGGATCGAAGTTCTCCGGCGCGAGCCACTGTTCGTAGGCGGCCTTGAGCGACGGCCACTCCTCGTCGATCATCGCGAACCAGGCGGTGTCGCGGGTGCGCCCGCGGACGATGACGGCCCGGCGGAAGCAGCCCTCCCAAGTGAAGCCGAAGCGCTCCGCGGCGCGGCGCGAGGGGGTGTTGAGCGCGTCGCACTTCCATTCGTAGCGCCGATAGCCGAGGGAGTCGAAGACCCAGGCGGCGAAGAGGTACATCGCTTCGGTGGCGACGCGGGCGCCCGCGATCCCGGGGCCCCAATAGATGTTGCCGATCTCGATGCTCCGGTGGGCGGGGGTGATCCGCATCAGGGTCTGCCGGCCCTCCACCCGTCCGGTAGCGCGGTCGATCACCGCGAAGTAGAGCGGGTCCGTCGAGGCCGCGGCCTCCCCGATCCACGCGGCGAACGCCGCGGGCGACTCCGGGGCCGGCTCGAACAGGTAGCGGAACCGCCGGGCGGCGTCCGGCGGGGTCGAGGCGGCATAGAGCTCGTCCCGGTGGCGCTCGGGGTCGAGCGGCTCGAGACGGGCGTACCGCCCTTCGAGCACGGTGCGCTCGGGGGGGCGCGCGGGTCCCGGGTCGTCGAGCCGCGGGCCGATCGGGAGCTTCGTCTCGGGGTCGATCTCCCGAGGTATCTGGTCGTCGTGCGTCATCGGGGACCCTCCGGTTGCTGGCTTGCCCGGCAGCGCGTTCCGGGCCGGATCGGGGCGGGGGTCCGGCGCCTGCCGACGTCGCGCAACGGCGAATTCGCCGGTCCGCAAGGTGAATTCATGCTGTCGACGTCTCCTGACCCGTCCACTGCCGCCGTCGACCCCGGCGTGTGGCCGGGCGGTGGCAAGGCTACGGCAGGACCGCCGTCGCCTCGATCTCGACCTTGGCGCGGTCCTCGACGAGGGCCGTCACCTGCAGCAGGCTCATGGCCGGGTAGTGGCGGCCGATGACCTCCCGGTACACCGCCCCGACCCCGGACAGGCGGTCCAGGTACTCCCGCTTGTCGGTGACGAACCAGGTAAGGCGGACCAGGTGCTGCGGCCCCGCCCCGGCCTCGGCGAGGATGGCGACGACATTGCGCAGGGCCTGCTCGACCTGACGGACGAAGTCGTCCGACTCGATCTCCTGCTCGGCGTTCCATCCTACCTGGCCGCCGAGGAAGATCGTGCGCCCGGAGGCGGCCGCGATGCCGTTCGCGTAGCCCTTGGGCCGGCGCCAGTGGGAGGGATGAAGCGGCTGGTGGATCGTCTCGGCCATGCGCTGGGCTCCTCTTCGTTGCGGGTCCCGGTGGTCGTTCCTCCGCACGAGTTCCGTCCGCGCGGACAGGTTTCCTGCGGCTGAGGCACGGACGGATTTCCACGACCTCTCGTAGTACGGCCTCGCCGCCCCTTCGCAGGACGCCGCGACCGCACGATGCGCCGTATTCTGAACGGCGGGCCGTATTCTGACGCATGACGGGCAGCTTCCCCCTCGTGCCCCGCGGCCTGCCCCGCCGCCCTGCGGCGATAGCGGACCTCGAAGCCGCCGCCATCGACGGGGCTCCCGGCTTCCGCGCCCTGCGCTGCTCGACGGAAACCTCGACCGTGCGGCGGCTCCCCGCGGGCCAACCCGGCGACCCTGCCGCCTCTCCCTTGCCGCCGCTCTCCCGAGGCGCCGCGCCGTGCGGCCCTCAGCCCGCTCCCGGCCCCGGCGGCGCGGCGAGTCCTCGGGCAAGGAACGTCGCGGCCAGTTGATTCAGGCTGACGCCCTCGCTCGCCGCCCGTTTGGCGAGCTGCATATGCAGGGTCTTCGGAATACGCTGGACGAATTGCCCGCTCCAGGTCTTCGGGGCCGGCAGATCGCCCTTGTCCTCCCGTTCGGCCATCGCCCAGGCCTCGAAGGCGTCGCGGGCCTCCGCGATGGCGGTGTCGATGGTTTCGGCGTCCGCGATGCATCCGGGCAGGTCGGGGATGGTGACCAAGTAGCCTCCGCCCTCCTCCCCGGGGATGGGGTCGATGTGGATCGCGTAGTCTTCGAACTTCATTGTGCGGCCTCGATCAGCTCCACCAGGCGTCGGACGTAGAGGGGCTTGATGGGCTTGTGCATGGGGATCGTCAGGTGTCGGCCCAGAGCGTTGGTGACCACCGCGTGGCTGGTTCCCCGTTGCCGGAGGGTCAGGCCGTAAGCGCGCACCACCGACTCGACGTTGCCGGGCGTCCAATCCGCCTTCGGATTGGCCCTCATGGAATCGAGTAGTTTCTCGGCTCTGCTCACGACGACGATGATACTGCGGACAGTATCATGATCAAGCCGAACCTCGGAGGATGTCCGCACCGCATCTTGGAGGAAGGCGTCTTCGCTGCGGGGGGTCGCGGTCGTTCATCGGCGTGAATCCTGTCCATCCGCGCAGGTCTCCCGCGGTTGGGGCGTAGCGGACACGAGCGCTTTGGCCCGGCCCGGAAGCCGCCTCGACGACGGCGGCCCGCCGGACCGGCGCGGTGCGGCCCGCCGTATACTCGCCCGATGGAGAGCCGCAGCAGGCGAGGGCCGTTCCGGCCGGGACCCGGAGGATTGCCCCCGTACCTGGCCGGCCGCGAGTCGGAGCAGGCGCTCTGCCGGGCGCTCCTGGACGATCTCGCGGACGGCCTCGCCCCGCCGCGCGAGCTGGTGCTCCACGGGCCGCGCGGCAACGGCAAGACGGCCCTGCTCGTCTGGCTGGAGCGGGAAGCCGCTTCG
The DNA here is from genome assembly GCA_965243335.1 of Gammaproteobacteria bacterium. Classification (GTDB taxonomy): domain Bacteria; phylum Pseudomonadota; class Gammaproteobacteria; order HK1; family HK1; genus JAJDXW01. The sequence goes on along the minus strand of OZ251545.1, from coordinate 4,200,022 downwards.
TATCCCGGGCTCGACGTGCTCCGCCTCACCCCGGCCGCCGTTCCCGCCGAAGCGAAGCTCGTCGAACGCCTGCTGCCCGCCTCCTGGTGGCAGCGCCTGACCCCACGGGAAATCTCCGTCCACGGCATCACCTGGCGGCCGGGCGGCGGTCGCCCCCCGCCGCTCGACGAGGCGCTCGCCGCCCGGGTGCGGAGAAACCCCCTGCTCCTGCTGCTCGACGAGGCGCACACCCTGGACGGGGAAGCGGGCCGCGCGCTCCTGAACGCCAGCCAGATCGTGGGGCGGGCGCAGCCCTTCCTGCTGGTGCTGGCGGGGACCCCGAGCCTGCGCTCCCACCTGAACACGATGAACGCCTCGTTCTGGAGCCGCGCCGAGCGGCGCGCCATCGGACCTCTGGACGTGGCCGCGTCCGCGGCGGCGATCCGTCATCCGCTCGAACGCGACGGCATTCGCATCGACGAGGACGCCTTGGCGCACGTCGTCCGGGAAAGCCACGGCTACCCGTACTTCCTGCAACTCTGGGGCGAAGCGGTCTGGCGGCAGGCGATGGGCGGGGAGACGCCGAATGCCGGACGCCGCCTCACCCGGTCGGCGGTGGACGCCTGCCGGCCCGGCTTCGTCCGCGAGCGCGACGACTACTACCTGGACCGCTACGAAGAGCTGGAGAAGCAGCGGCTCCTGCCGGTGGCGCGGGCGGTGGCGGACGCCTTCGAAGCGCGGCCCCGGTTGGACGATCTCCGCCTCGACACGGCCATCCGCGAGGGGGTGGAGCCGGGGTCCGACGCGGAGGGGGTGGCGGCGGCGAGAGACGCGCTCCGCGACCTCGGCTACGTGTGGCGGCCCGAGGCGAAGCCCCTGTGGGAGCCCGGCATCCCGAGCCTGATGGACTACGTGCGCGAGTACACGCCCGCCGCCGACCCGTCTCCGTAGACCCGCGCAGAGGCAGGTGCGCGGCGGGGTTTTCGCCAAGCACGCCTCCCGCGGGCGCATCCGCGGGGACGTGGGCGTCCTGGGAACGCGGGCGTCCCGCCCGCATTTTCATGCACGGGCGCTTACCCCCCTGTGCGGGCGAGACGCCCGCGTTCCCAGGATCCCGCACAAGCGCCGGCGTGGGGCGAAATCCGCCCAAAGGCCCCTCGAACCGACCCCAAACCCTGTAACAACGCCATCCGCGTGGGGTAAATATCTCGCCTCCTATTTTATTTCTTCTACATCAATAAACTGCGAACAGCACACGGACCTCGCGCAAGACTATTCCTTGTTCGCAGCAGAGCCTGAATCGGGCCGTCGAGGTTGCCCGGGAGGCATGACGAGGGGCCATTTTCCGAGCGATACGGTTGGAATCCGGTCGGCGGCAGCGCTCTCTTCGGATGGTGCGGCGAACAAGGAACGGCCCTGGCAGACCCACGCGCCTGCCGGACGCCCCGCTCAGGCGTCCTTCAGGCGGAAGCGCTGGATCTTGCCGGTCGGGGTCTTGGGCAGGACGTCGGTGAACCGGATCGAGCGGGGGTATTTGTAGGGCGCGATGGCCGCCTTGACGTGCGCTTGCAGCCGCTCCGCCAGCTCGTCGCCGGGCGGGACGCCCGCGCGCGGCACGACGTGCGCCGCCACGATCCGGCCCCGCCGCTCGTCCGGGGCGCCCACCACGGCGCACTCCGCCACGTCCGGGTGCGCGAGCAGCGCCGACTCGACCTCCGGCCCCGCGATGTTGTAGCCGGCCGACACGATGATCTCGTCCACCCGCGCCGCGAAGTGGAACCGGCCCCGCTCGTCGCGCCGGAAGGCGTCCCCGGTGAGGTTCCAGCCCTCCCGGACGTACCCGGCCTGCCCCTCGCCGCCGAGGTAGCGGCATCCCGTGGGGCCGCGGACCGCGAGGCGCCCGACCTCGCCGTCCGGCAGCTCCTCGCCATCCTCCCCGAGGATACGCGCCTCGTACCCGGTGACCGGGGTCCCGGTCGAGCCCGCTTCCGCGCCGCCGATGCGGTTCGAGAGGAAGACGTGCAGGAGCTCGGTGGCCCCGATGCCGTCCAGGATGGGCTTGCCGGTGCGGGAGGTCCACGCCTCGAAGACCGGCGCGGGCAGGGTCTCGCCGGCGGAGACCGCGAGGCGGAGCGAGGCGAGGTCCGCGCCCTCCTCCATCGCCTCCAGCATGGCGCGGTAGGCGGTGGGGGCGGTGAACACGACGCTCGCCCGGTACCGCTCGATGAGGGCGATCAGGTTCCGCGGGGTCGCCTCCTCGATCAGGGCGGCGGCGGCCCCGAAGCGAAGCGGAAAGATCGCGAGGCCGCCCAGGCCGAAGGTGAACGCGAGGGGCGGCGAGCCCACGAAGACGTCGTCCGGGGTGACCCCGAGCACTTCCTTCGCATAGCCGTCCGCGATCGCGAGCAGGTCGCGGTGGAAGTGCATCGTGGCCTTCGGCTCGCCGGTGGTCCCCGAGGTGAAGGCGAGCAGGGCCACGTCGTCGCGGCCGGTGGCCACCGCCTCGAACCGGACCGGCTTGGTCAGGGCGAGCCGGTCGAGCTCCGCGTCGTGGTTGGCGGTGCCGTCGAAGCCGACGACCTGTTCGAGGAACCGGCTCGCCTTCGAGCAGGCCACCAGCTCGTCCATCATCCGGGTGTCGCAGAGGGCGAGCCGGACCCGGGCCTTCTCCACGATCCGCGCGAGCTCCCCCGCGCGCAGCATCGGCATGGTGTTCACCACCACCGCCCCGGCCTTGGTGGCCGCGAGCCAGCACCCGACCATCGCGGGGTTGTTGGCGGAGCGGATCAGCACCCGGTTGCCGGGCTTGACCCCGAAGTCGTCGCGGAGCGCGCGGGCCAGCCGGTTGGTCCAGTCGGTCAGCTCCTTGTAGGTGCGCCGCCGGCCGTGCCCGATGAGGGCCACGTGGTCGCCGAACCCCGCCTCGACCATCCGGTCGGAGAGCTCGACGGCGGCGTTCAGCCGCTCCGGGTAGTCCGCCGGGCCGGGGAGGAGGTCGGGCCACTGCCCGGCCGGCGGCAGGTTGTCGCGGGCGAAGGTGTCCATGTGGGCCGACGGTCCGAGGATGGTCTTCACCTTGCGCGCCCTCCGTTCTCCTGGCCGATCGGGCCGCCGCGCCGGGCGGTCGAGCTGCCGGCCCCATCGCTTGGAAAACGGCCTCTCGTCATGCCTCCCGGGCCACCTCGACGGCCCGATTCAGGCTCCGCGGCGAACGAGGAATGGCCTTGCCTCCCGCCCCCGCGCGCCGCCCCCGCCGCGGGGCTCACGGAGCGGCCCTCGGATAGATGCCGGTCCGCTTGAGCCGGGCGGAGAGCCGCTCCGCCTCGCCGGGGGCGATGCCGGTGAAGATCTCGTTCACCCACGCCTCGTGCGCGCTCGCCATCGATTCGAAGCTCTCTGTCCCCCGGCCGGTCAGGCGGACCACCGACGCGCGCCGATCCCCGTCGCGGAGCGTGCGCTCGACGAGGCCGTCCGCCACCAGGCGGTTGACGATGCCGGTCACGTTGCCGTTCGACACCATGAGGTAGCGCGACAGCTCGGACAGGATCATGCCGTCCGGGAAGCGGTGCAGGGCCGCCATCACGTCGAAGCGCGGGAGGGTGGTGGCGAACTCCGTCCGCAGGTTCTCGCGGAGCGCCGATTCGATGGTCCGGGTCAGGCGCAGCATCCGGATCCAGAGGCGAAGCCGTTCCTTGGCGGCCGGCGGGGAGGGCGGCGGCGGGGAAGGCGCTCGCGGGGACGGCGCCCGCGGGCCGGGGCGGTCCCGGTCCGGCGCGGCCCGCCTCGCGGGGCTCACCACGTCGCCCCCCCGGACACCGAGATGCTCTGGCCGGAGACCGAGCCGGACCCGGGGCCGCACAGCCAGAGAACGGCCCGCGCCACCTCCGCAGGCTCGATGAACCGGCCCATCGGGTTGTCCGCGGCGAGGGCTTCGCGCGTCTCCCCCGCGCTCCTCGATCCCTCCCGGACGATGGCGTCCACGCTCCGCTCGAGGAGCGGGGTCTCCGTGAACCCCGGACACACCGAGTTGACGGTGACCCCGGTCTTCGCGAGCTCCAGGGCAAGGGATCGGACGAGCCCCACGACCCCGTGCTTCGCGGCGCAGTAGGCGGCCACGTAGGGGTAGCCCTTGAGGCCGGCGGTGGAGGCGACTGCGACGAGCCGCCCCCAGCGCGCCTCCCGGTCCATCCCGGCGAGGCCGTGCCGGAACGTGCGGTAGCAGCCGGTCAGGTTGACCTCCAGCATCTCCGTCCATATCTCCGGGCCGAGGCGCGCGAAGGGGGCGCTCGCGGCCTGGCCGGCGTTGGCGACCACGATGCCCGCCGGCCCCCGCGCGCGCCTCGCCCGCTCGAACGCGGCGCGCAAGGAGTCGTCGTCGGTCACGTCCGCCCGCACGGGATGCAGCCGGCCGGGCGACCGGGCCGCGAGCCGCTCCAGGACCTCGAGCCGCCGCCCGAGGAGGGTCACCAGCGCCCCCTCGGCCGCGAGCGCCTCCGCGACGGCGGCCCCGATCCCCGTTCCGGCGCCGGTGACGACCGCGTGGACGCCTTCGAGCTGCGGCATGGCCCCGTCTCCTCCGCTTCCGTCTCCAGTCCCGCTCCCGGCTCCAGCTCCGGCACGCCGGCTCAGGCCCCGGCCCCGGCGCTGACCCCCGCGCTGGTCCCGGCTCTGGCGGCGCCCGCCGGCCCGGCCCCTTCGCCCCGCTCGGCGAGGCGCAGGAGCTGATCGCGGCCCGCGAGGTAGGGCAAGGGCCACTCGACCCCGCGGTCCCCGAGGGCCGCCGCCGCGTGAAAGGTCCAGTAGGGGTTCGCGAGGTGCGGGCGGGCGAGGCACACGAGGTCCGCCCTCCCCGCGAGCAGGATCGAGTTGACGTGGTCGGCCTCGTAGATGTTGCCGACCGCCATCGTCGCGATGCCGCCCTCGTTCCGGATCCGGTCCGCGAACGGGGTCTGGAACATGCGCCCGTACACCGGCCGGGCGCGGGTCGAGGTCTGGCCCGCCGACACGTCGCAGACGTCCGCCCCCGCCCGCTTGAAGGCCCGGGCGACCTCCACCGACTCTTCGGGGGTGATCCCCTCGTCGCCCACCCAGTCGTGGGCCGAGATCCGGACCGACACGGGCTTGTGCGGCGGCCACACCGCCCGCACCGCGCGGAAGACCCGGAGCGGAAACCGCAGGCGGTTCTCGAGGCTGCCGCCGTAACGGTCGCGGCGCCGGTTCGTGAGCGGGGTGATGAACGAGGAGAGGAGGTAGCCGTGCGCGCAGTGCAGCTCCAGCATGTCGAAGCCGGCTTCCTCCGCCCGCCGGGCGGCGGCGGCGAACTCGGCCGTCACCTGCTCCATGTCCTCCTCGGTCATCGCCCGCGGGGTCTGGTTCCGGGGCGACCAGGGGACGGGAGAGGCCGCCATCACCGGCCAGCCCCCCTCCGCGAGCGGCGCGTCCATGGCCTCCCAGCCGAGCCGGGTCGACCCCTTCGGGCCGGAGTGCCCGAGCTGGCAGCAGACCTTCGCGCTCGTCTCCCGGTGCACGAAGTCCGTGATCCGCTTCCAGGCCGCGGTGTGCTCGTCCGCGTAGAGCCCCGTGCAGCCGGGGGTGATCCGGCCCTCGGGGCTCACGCAGGTCATCTCGATGGTGACGAGGCCCGCTCCCCCCTTCGCCCGCTCGGCGTAGTGGACCAGATGCCAGTCCCCGGGGAGGCCGCCGACCGCCTTGTACTGGGCCATCGGCGAGACGACGACCCGGTTCTCGAGCCGGAGATCGCGGAGGGTGAAGGGCGCGAACATCGGCGGGCGGACCGGGGCGTTCGGCGCGCCGGCCCGCTCCTGGAACCAGCGTTCGGCGCTGCGGAGCCACCCGGGGTCGCGCAGGCGCAGGTTCTCGTGGCTGATCCGCTGCGAGCGGGTCAGCAGCGAGTAGTTGAACTGCACGGGGTCGAGGTCGACGTAGCGCTCCACGTCCTCGAACCAGGCGAGGGAGTTGCGGGCCGCGGACTGGAGGCGGAGCGCCTCCACGCGCCGGCGCTCCTCGTAGCGGGCGAACGCCTCCTCCAGGGTCGGCAGCTCGACCAGGGCCTCGGCGAGGGCGACCGCGCCCTCCATCGCGAGCTTCGTGCCGGAGCCGATCGAGAAGTGGGCGGTGGCGGCCGCGTCCCCGAGGAGCACCACGTTCCGGTGGGACCACGCCTCGCAGAGCACGCGGGGGAAGTTGAGCCACGCCGAGCCCCGGAGGTGGGTCGCGTTGCTCATGAGCGGATGGCCCCCGAGGTGGGCGGCGAAGATGCGCCGGCAGGTCTCGGCCGACTCGGCCTGGCTCATCGACCCGAAGCCGAAGCCCTCCCAGGTCGCCTGCGAGCACTCCACGATGAAGGTCGCGGTGCGCGAATCGAACTGGTAGGCGTGCGCCCAGACCCAGCCGTGGGCGGTCTCCTCGAAGAGGAAGGTGAAGGCGTCGTCGAACTTCTGCCGCGTGCCGAGCCACACGAACTTGCAGCGGCGGACGTCGACCTGCGGGCGGAAGTGCTCGCGGTACGCCTCGCGGGTGCGCGAGTGCAGCCCGTCGGCGGCGACCACGAGGTCGTACCCCTCGGCGAACGGGGCCGGGTCGTCGGCCCTCGCCTCGAAGCGGACCTCGACCCCGAGGCGCGCGGTCCGCTCCGTCAGCAGCTCGAGGAGCCGGCGGCGCCCGATGCCGCAGAAGCCGTGGCCGGTGGACACGATCCGCTCCCCCCGGATGCAGACCGCGACGTCGTCCCAGTAGGCGAAGTGGCTGTGGATGGCGGCGGCGCTCACCGGGTCGTTGGCGGTGAGGTTCTTCAGGGTCTCGTCGGAGAGGACCACCCCCCACCCGAAGGTGTCGCCGGGGGCGTTGCGCTCGAACACCGTGATCTCGTGGGCGGGGTTGCGGAGCTTCAGGCTGATCGCGAAGTAGAGCCCCGCGGGCCCCCCGCCGAGACAGGCGATGTGCATGGGCGCCCCTCCGGAGGCCGTGACGCCGGGGGGCAGTCTGCGCCGGCGCCGGGGTTATTTCAAGCCTGAAGTTTCATCGATCTTCGTGCGTAATCAGGAATCCCGTTCCTGCCCACTTTCTCATTGGACGACGCGGGGGTCAGCCGCCGCGCTGCGACTTCTCCAGGGCCTGGTCGACGTCCCAGAGGACGTCGTCGATGGACTCGAGGCCGACCGAGATGCGGATCATGTCCGGGGTGACCCCGGCCGCGAGCTGCTCGTCCTCCGAGAGCTGCCGGTGGGTCGTCGAGGCGGGATGGATGATCAGGGTGCGCGCGTCGCCGACGTTCGCCAGGTGGCTCATGAATTGGGCCGCCTCGATGAACCGGACCCCGGCCTCGCGGCCCCCCTTGACGCCGAAGGTGAGGATGGCGCTCGCGCCCCGCGGCAGGTACTTCCGCGCGAGGTCGTGGTAGCGGCTGCCCGGAAGGCTCGGGTAGCTCACCCAGGGGACGAGGGGGTGGTCCTCGAGCAGCCGGGCCACCGCGAGGGCGTTGTCGCAGTGCCGGTCCATCCGCACCGGCAGGGTCTCGAGCCCCTGGAGCATGAGGAACGCGTTGAAGGGGCTCAGGGCCGCGCCCATCGTGCGCAGGGTCTCGCAGCGCGCCTTCATGGTGTAGCCGAAGTCGCCGAACGTCTCGTAGAAGCGCACCCCGTGGTAACCCTTCGACGGCTCCACCATCCCCGGGAAGTTGCCGTTGTCGTAGGGGAAGCGGCCCGACTCGACGAGGACCCCGCCCATGCTGGTGCCGTGGCCGCCGATGTACTTGGTGGCGGAGTGCACCACGACGTCCGCCCCCCAGTCGAAGGGGCGGCAGAGGTAGGGGGTCGCGAACGTGTTGTCGACGACGAGGGGGATCCCGCGGTCGGCCGCGACCGCCCCCACCGCCTCGAGGTCGAGCACGTTGATGGAGGGGTTGCCGAGGGTCTCCCCGTAGAGGAGCTTCGTCCGATCGGTGATCGCGCGGGCGAAGCTCTCCGGGTCGTCGGGGTCGACGAAGGTGGTGTCGATGCCCATCCGCCGGAACGTCACGTCGAAGAGCGAGCGGGTCCCGCCGTAGAGGGTGCTCGCGGAGACGATGTGGTCCCCGGACTCGACGAGGGTGAGGAGGGCGGTGGTCTCGGCCGCCTGCCCCGAGGCGGTCGCGAGCGCGGCCCGCCCGTTCTCGAGCGCCGCCATCCGCTCCTCGAAGACGGCGGTGGTGGGGTTCATGAGCCGGGTGTAGACGTTCCCGAACGTCTGGAGGTTGAACAGGCTCGCGGCGTGGTCCGCGTCGTCGAACACGTACGAGGTGGTCTGGTAGATCGGCACCGCCCGCGATCCGGTCGCGGGGTCCGGTATCTGCCCCGCGTGCAGGCAGAGGGTCTCGATGCCGTAGTCGCGGTCAGCCATCGTCCGGCTCAGTGCGGGACGTGGAGCGGGCGCTTCGCGGAGACGACCCGCGTGTTCACCCCGACGAAGCCGAGCCCGCCGAACAGGCGCGCGTACTCGATCTTCATGCAGCGGTCCATCACCACCTCGAGCCCCCCGTCGCGGGCGATCCGGGCCGCCTCCTCGTTCACGATGCCGAGCTGCATCCACAGCACCTTCGCCCCGATCGCGACCGCCTGCTCCGCGATGGCCGGGATCTCCTCCGCCCGCCGGAAGCAGTCCACGACGTCCGGCGCCTCGGGAAGCTCGCCCAGGCTCGGGACGCAGGGCTCGCCGAGGACCTCCTCGTAGGCCGGGGTCACCGGGATCACCCGGTAGCCGTGGTCGATGAGGTACTTGGCGGCGAAGAAGCTCGGCCGGTACCAGTTCGCGGAGAGGCCCACCACGGCGACCGTCTTCGCCTCGCGGAGGATCCGGCGAAGGGTGGGGATGTCGTTTCCGTCGCTCATCGCTCGCCCCGTTCCGTTCCCGTGTCGGACCAGCAGCCGACATGGTACAGCACCGCGCCGCCGGCCTTCTTCCGCCGTATCGCCCGGTCTGGCACACTCCCGCGGCCATGAACGAGCCCGTGCGGTGCGCCTGGGTCGGGGACGACCCGATCTACGTCGCCTACCACGACGACGAGTGGTGCGTCCCGTCGCACGACGACCGCTACGTCTTCGAGATGCTGCTCCTCGAAGGCGCGCAGGCGGGCCTCAACTGGCGGCTCATCCTCGGCAAGCGCGAGGGCTACCGGCGCGCCTACGACGGCTTCGATCCGGTGCGGATCGCGGCCTGGGACGACGCGAAGATCGAACGCCTCGCGGCCGACCCCGGCATCGTCCGCAACCGGCTCAAGATCCGGGCCGCGCGGGCCAACGCCCGGGCGGCCCTCGCGGTCACGGAGAAACGGGGCGGGCTCGCGCCCTTCTTCTGGGGCTTCACGGACGGCGCCCCGATCGTCAACCGCTGGCGGAGCACGGCCGAGATGCCCGCTTCCACCCCCCTCTCCGAGCGCTTGAGCCGCGAGCTCAAGCGCCTCGGATTCAAGTTCGTCGGCCCGACGATCTGCTACTCCTTCCTGCAGGCGATCGGGATCATCGACGACCACCTCCGCGACTGCTTCCGCTGCCGGCCCGCCCCGGCCCCGGACGGGCCAGGAGGCTGAAGGGCGGCCGGCAACGAAGGGAAGCGTCCGGCCTCGTAGCGATGCGAGGGAGGGAGGAGCGTCCGGCTCCCGACCGGTGAATCCCTGCCCGTCGCGCCGGCGCGGTCGCTGGTCGCGAGATCGCGAACCACCCGGGCGCGAATCGGTTGTCGGCGGCAGGCGCCCGCTTGCGGATCGATTTATCTTGAATATTCGGATACGAAATCCGAATATTCAAGATAAAATGACACAATGCTTCCTCGCACCGACATGGTTCGCCGGCTTGAGACCGCGATCGCCCGGTCTCCGGTCGCCGCGCTGCTGGGACCGCGCCAGTGCGGGAAGACGACCCTCGCCCGACAGCTCGCCGCCACCCGCGAATCGACCTTCTTCGACCTCGAATCGGAGCCGGACGTCCGCCGGCTCGACAACCCCGAGCTCGTCCTCGGCAGCCTGGGCGGGCTCGTCGTACTGGACGAGGTCCAGCGCCTGCCGCGGCTCTTCACCGCACTCAGGGTCCTGGTGGACCGCCCGGACCGGCGCGCCCGCTTCCTGATCCTGGGCAGCGCCTCTCCCGATCTGGTGCGCGGCGTCTCCGAGTCCCTGGCCGGCCGGGTAGAGTTCATCGATCTGGGCGGGTTCGCCCTCGCCGAGACCGGCGAACACGAGTGGCGCCGGCTCTGGCTCCGGGGCGGACTGCCGCGGTCCTACCTGGCGGGGTCCGACGACGACAGCATGGCGTGGCGCGACGGATTCATCCGGACGTTTCTGGAACGGGACATCCCGCAACTGGGGATCACGGTCCCCGCCGCCGCCATGCGGCGGTTCTGGACCATGCTGGCGCACTGGCACGGCCAGACCTGGAACGCCTCCGAGCTGGGGCGGTCCATGTCCCTCTCCGACAAGACGGTGCGCCGCTACCTGGACCTGTTGACCGGCGCCTACATGGTTCGCCAGCTTCAGCCCTGGTTCGAGAACGTGGCGAAGCGGCAGGTGAAGGCGCCGAAGGTCTACCTCCGCGACCCGGGAATGCTCCACGCGCTGCTTGGCATCCCCGAAGACGCGGCCCTGTTCGCCCACCCGCGTGTGGGCGCGTCCTGGGAAGGCTTCGTCATCGAGCAGATCCTGCGGGTCCTGCGTCCCGCCGATGCCTGGTTCTGGGCCGCCCACGGCGGCGGGGTGCTGGACCTCCTCGTCTCCGTGAAAGGCCGGCGCATCGGATTCGAGGTGAAGTTCAGCGAAGCTCCCCGAGTGACGAAGGCCATGCGCGGCGCCGCACGCCTGCTGGCGCTCGACCACCTGTTCGTGGTCTGCCCCACCCGCAACGCCTACCCCGTGGACGACCGCATCACCGTGCTGCCGGTGTCGGAGGTAGCGGGGCTGCCTGCCCGGATCGATCCCGCTGCGTGAAGCGGCCCCGGAGACCCTCGTCGTCCGCTTGCATCGCCCCCCGGTTTGGACTACGGTTCGGCCCGAAGCTGGGGGTGTCGGGCGCGGGCTCGACTGAGAAGAGACCCTTCGAACCTGAACCGGATGATGCCGGCGGAGGAAAGCTTCCCTCTTTCGGACTCTCTTCCTTCCCGCCGCGCCCCGCCGCCATCCGGCCCCGCGGGCCGGTCCGCGCCCAGCCCGGCCCTCCGGCGCGCCGCCGCGGACGTGCGCCCTCCGGCGGGCGGCGGCGCGCCCGACGAAGACAACGACGAAGAGGAGAGATTGCCGTCATGAGTGCGATTCCGAAGTCCTTCATCGAGCAGACCTCCCGGTTGTCCGACGAGGTCACCCGCCCCTTCCCGGGCTCGCGCAAGGTCTACGTCGAGGGCTCCCGCCCCGACGTCCGGGTCGGGATGCGCGAGGTGGCGCTGAGCGACACCCCGGCGAGCTTCGGCGCAGAGGAGAACGCGCCGGTCACGGTCTACGACACCTCCGGCCCGTATACCGACCCCGAGGCTGACATCGACCTCATGGCCGGGCTGCCCCGCCGCCGGGAGGGCTGGATCGAGGAGCGGGGCGACACCGTCGTCCTCGACCGGCCCACCTCCGAGTACGGGCGCCGGCGCCTCGCCGACCCGAAGCTCGCCTCGCTCCGCTTCGAGCACGTCCGGCGCCCGCGCCGGGCCGTCCCGGGGGCGAACGTCACCCAGATGCACTACGCGCGGCGCGGCGTCGTCACCCCGGAGATGGAGTACGTCGCGATCCGCGAGAACCTCCGGCGCGAGCAGGTCCGCGACCGGCTCCTCCTCGCCCGGCACCCCGGTCAGCCGTTCGGCGCCGCCATCCCGGACCGGGTGACCCCCGAGTTCGTCCGCGACGAGGTCGCGCGCGGGCGCGCCATCATCCCCGCCAACGTCAACCACCCGGAGCTGGAGCCGATGGTGATCGGCCGCAACTTCCTGGTGAAGGTCAACACCAACATCGGCAACTCGGCGGTCACCTCGTCCATCGAGGAGGAGGTGGAGAAGATGGTGTGGTCGACCCGCTGGGGCGGCGACACCCTGATGGACCTCTCCACCGGGAAGAACATCCACGAGACCCGCGAGTGGATCATCCGCAACTCGCCGGTGCCGATCGGGACGGTGCCGATCTACCAGGCCCTCGAGAAGGTGGGCGGGAAGCCCGAGGAGCTCACCTGGGAGCTCTTCCGCGACACCCTCGTCGAGCAGGCGGAGCAGGGGGTCGACTACTTCACCATCCACGCCGGGGTCCGGCTCGCCCACGTGCCGCTCACCGCGAAGCGGGTGACCGGCATCGTGTCCCGGGGCGGCTCCATCATGGCCAAGTGGTGCCTCGCGCACCACACCGAGAGCTTCCTCTACACCCGCTTCCCCGAGATCTGCGAGATCATGCAGGCCTACGACGTCTCGTTCTCCCTCGGCGACGGGCTCCGCCCGGGGTCGGTGGCGGACGCGAACGACGAGGCCCAGTTCGCCGAGCTCCGCACCTTGGGAGAGCTCACCGGGATCGCCTGGGAGCACGACGTGCAGGTGATGATAGAGGGGCCGGGGCACGTCCCCATGCAGCTCATCCAGGAGAACATGGAGCGCGAGCTCGAGGACTGCGCGGAGGCGCCGTTCTACACCCTCGGGCCGCTCACCACCGACATCGCGCCCGGCTACGACCACATCACGTCGGCCATCGGGGCGGCCCAGATCGGCTGGTACGGCACCGCGATGCTGTGCTACGTGACGCCGAAGGAGCACCTCGGCCTGCCGAACAAGCACGACGTGCGCGAGGGCATCATCACCTACAAGATCGCGGCCCACGCGGCGGACCTCGCCAAGGGGCACCCCGGCGCCCAGATCCGGGACAACGCCCTGTCGAAGGCCCGCTTCGAGTTCCGCTGGGAGGACCAGTTCAACCTCGGGCTCGACCCGGAGCGGGCGCGCGAGTACCACGACGAGACCCTGCCCAAGCAATCGGCCAAGGTGGCCCACTTCTGCTCCATGTGCGGGCCGAAGTTCTGCTCCATGAAGATCACCCAGGACGTGCGCGACTACGCGAAGGCGCGCGGCATCGGCAGCACGCAGGACGCGGTGCAGGCGGGGCTCGCCGAGAAGGCGGACGAGTTCCGGCGCGCGGGCAGCGAGATCTACCAGCGCGCCTGAGAGGCGGGGGCGAAGGGTCGGCGGGGTGGGCCGCCCCGTCCGCGCCCGTCCCGCGCCGCCGCGCCGCCCGGAGCGCCCAGGCCCCGCGGCCGGCTGGCCGGAGGGCGGGCAGGCGATGAAGCGGCGCCTGCCGTCGCTCAACGCCCTGCGCGCGTTCGAGGCGGTCGCGCGGCGCCTCAGCATGACCAAGGCGGCCGAGGAGCTGAACGTCACCCCGGCGGCGGTGAGCCGCCAGGTCAGGACCCTGGAGGACTACCTCGGGGTCGACCTGTTCCGGCGCGCGAACAAGGCGCTGTTCCTGACCGACGCGGGCCAGGCGTGCCTGCCGGCCCTGACGCGCGGCTTCGACCTCCTCGCCGCCGCCATCCAGGACCTCGGGGTGGTCGACGCCCGGCGTCCGCTCACGGTCAGCGTCACGCCGTCGTTCGGCGCGCAGTGGCTGGTGCCCCGGCTCGACCGGTTCCGGGCCCTCCACCCGACCTTCGACGTCCGCATCGACGCCACCACCCGGCTGGTCGACTTCCGGCACGACGACGTGGACCTCGCGGTCCGCTACGGCCCCGGAGGCCGGCCCGGGCTCCGCGCGGTGCGGCTGATGTCGGAGGAGATCTTCCCCATGTGCAGCCCGAAGCTGGTCGAGGAGGCGGGGGCCCTCGACGCTCCGGAGCGGCTCCGCGGCCACACCCTCCTGCACGTGGACAACGCCCAGCTCGACGAGGCGTGGCCGGACTGGGAGACGTGGCTCATCACCGCCGGGGTGGCGGGGGTGGACGCGCGCCGCGGGCCCCGCTTCACCCAGCCGAGCATGGCGCTCCAGGCCGCGCGCGACGGGCTCGGGATCGCGCTCTGCGGGAGCGTGCTGGCGGGGGACGACCTGCGCGCCGGGCGGCTGGTGCAGCCCTTCGACCTCAGCTTCCCGGTGAACTTCGCCTACCACGTGATCTGCCCGGAATCGACGGCCGACCGCCCCCGGGTGGTGGCGTTCCGGGACTGGCTCCTGCGCGAGGCGAGGAGCGGCCAGGCGCCGGGCTGAGCCGGCCGCGGTCCGAGCCGCGGCGCCCCTCGTGCCGCCACCCTTTCTCCCCCCACCGACGTCCACCGACCGCCGCTTCGGCGAGAGCGCTCGATTCGCGCGGCAGGGCCATCGTTCTCACGCGGGAAGCCCGGCCCGTGCGGACGGTTCACGTCGTGGGCTTGCCGCGATTCGCCGCCCTCGTCGGCGCCGCTTCGACGTCGCTCCGCAAGCCCGATTCGAAGGCCGGCGGTCCCCGTTGGTCCGGGACGGCGACGGCGCTTCGCGAAGGGACCGTACCCGGGTGCTCCGCGTCTCCGCGTTTCACCGGGCCTTCACGGTGTTCGGATTCAGCCCGAAGCTGGCGCTGGCGCGCGAGGTCCGGGAATCCAGCGCACCGCTCTACGACTACCGGCGCAACCGCGCCGAAACAGGATTCGTGCGCCAGCTCTGACCCCTGCCCTGCCGTGCAGCGCCGGCGGGCGGCGAGGGGGGCCGCGGCTTCGGCGGCAGGCGGCTAGCCCGGGAGGTCGGACCGGCCCATCAGGTGCTCGTCCACCGCGCGCGCCGCCTGGCGGCCCTCGCGGATGGCCCACACCACGAGCGACTGGCCGCGGCGCATGTCCCCGCAGGCGAAGACGCCGCCCACCGAGGTGCGGTAGTCGCGGGGGTCGGCGAGCACGTTGCCGCGCGGGTCGAGGTCGACTTCGAGGTCGGACAGCATCCCCTCGTGCACCGGGTGCAGGAAGCCCATCGCGAGGAGGACCAGATCTGCCGGAAGCTCGAAGTCCCCGCCCTCCACCTTGACCATCCTCGGAGGAGACCCGGGGCCGTCCCGCCGCCATTCGATCCGGGAGCAGGCGAGGGCCTGGACCCGGCCGTTCCGACCGTGGATCGCGCCGGTGGTGACGCTGAAGTCCCGCGCCGCGCCCTCGGCCTGCGAGCTCGAGGTGCGGAAGCGGAGCGGCCAGTCCGGCCACGTCAGGAGCTTGTCCTCGCGGTCGGGCGGGCGCGGCAGGATCTCGAGCTGGGTCACCGAGCGGGCGCCCTGCCGGAACGAGGTGCCGATGCAGTCCGAGCCCGTGTCGCCGCCCCCGATCACCACCACGTGCTTGCCGGCGGCGGTGATCGCGTCGCCGTCGGGGATCACGTCGCCCGCCACCCGCCGGTTCTGCTGGGGCAGGAAGTCCATCGCGAAGTGCACCCCGTCGAGGCCGCGCCCCTCGACCGGCAGGTCCCGCGGCCGCTCCGCGCCCCCCGCGAGCACGACCGCATCGAATTCGCCGAGGAGCGAGCGCGTCGGAACGTCCGCCCCGACGTGCGCGCCCGGCCGGAACACGACCCCCTCGGCCTCCATCTGCCGCATCCGGCGGTCGATGATCCCCTTCTCCATCTTGAAGTCGGGGATGCCGTAGCGGAGCAGGCCGCCGATCCGGTCGTTCTTCTCCAGCACCTCCACCGCATGCCCCGCGCGGGCGAGCTGCTGGGCGCACGCGAGGCCGGACGGCCCGGACCCGACCACCGCCACCCGCCGCCCGGTCTTCCGGGACGGAGGCTGCGGCGTGATCCACCCGCCGCTCCACCCCCGGTCCGCGATCGAGCACTCGATGGTCTTGATGGTCACCGGGCGGTCGGTGAGGTTGAGGGTGCACGCCTCCTCGCAGGGGGCGGGGCAGACCCGGCCCGTGACCTCGGGGAAGTTGTTGGTGGAATGGAGGACGTCCAGCGCCTCGCGCCACCGGGACCCGTAGACGAGGTGGTTCCAGTCGGGGATGACGTTCTCGACCGGGCACCCCTCGTGGCAGAAGGGGATGCCGCAGTCCATGCAGCGCGCGCCCTGGCGGCTCAGCTCCTCCTCCGGCAGCTCGACGACGAACTCGCGCCAGCTCCGCACCCGCTCCTCGACCGGGAGGTAGGTCCGATCGCGCCGCTCGTACTCCAGGAAGCCGGTGTCCTTGCCCATCAGAGGGCGGCTTCCGCGAGCGCCAGATCGGGCTCTTCCTCGCGCCGCTGCCCTTCGAGCGCACGCCGGTAGTCGACCGGCATGACCTTGACGAACCGCCCGAGCCGGGCCTCCCAGTCGTCGAGGATCCGGCGCGCCGCCTCGCTCCCGGTGTAGTGGAGATGGCGCTCGAGGAGGCCGCGGAGGCGCTCCTCGTCGAAGCGGGTCATGTCCGGGTGGTAGTCGGCGCGGCCCGCCGCCTCCGTGCCCGCCGCCGCCGGCGCTGCTCCCGTCCCCGCCGCGGCCACCGCCGCCGCGCCGCCGCCGCTCCCGCGGACGGGCTCCAGCTCGACCATGGAAGGATTGCAGCGCTGCTCGAAATCCCCGTCCCCGTCGTAGACGTAGGCGACCCCGCCGCTCATGCCGGCCGCGAAGTTGCGCCCGGTGCGGCCGAGCACCACCGCCACCCCCCCGGTCATGTACTCGCAGCCGTGGTCTCCCACGCCTTCCACCACCGCGATGGCCCCGGAGTTGCGGACCGCGAACCGTTCGCCGGCGACGCCGCGGAAGTAGCACTCCCCGGCGATCGCCCCGTAGAGGACCGTGTTCCCGATGAGGATGTTCTCCCCGGGGTCGAGGCGCGACTCCCGCGAGGGGTAGATCGCGAGCCGCCCGCCCGAGAGGCCCTTGCCGACGTAGTCGTTCGCGTCCCCCTCGAGCTCGATGCTCACCCCGCGGGCGAGGAACGCGCCGAAGCTCTGCCCGCCCGTGCCCCGCGCCCGGACGTGGACGGTGTCGTCGGGAAGGCCGGCGTGGCCGTAACGCTTGGCGATCTCGCCCGAGAGCATCGCCCCCACCGTGCGCTGGGAGTTCCGCACCTCCACCTCGATCCGCACCGGCGCGCCCCCGTCGATGGCGGAGCGGGCCTGCCGGATGAGCTCGTGGTCGAGGGCGCGCTCCAGGCCGTGGTCCTGCTCCTCGCAGTGGTGGATCGCGACCCCGGGGGCCGCCTCCGGCTTGTGCAGGATGCGCGAGAAGTCGAGCCCGCGCGCCCGGGAGTGCTCGATCGCCCGGCGCATGTCGAGGCGCTGCGACTGCCCCACCATGTCCTCGAACCGCCGGAACCCGAGCTTCGCCATCAGCTCGCGCACCTCCTCGGCGACGAAGAAGAAGTAGTTGATGACGTGCTCGGGCTGGCCGGTGAAAAGCGCGCGAAGCGCCGGGTCCTGGGTCGCCACCCCCACCGGGCAGGTGTTGAGGTGGCACTTGCGCATCATGATGCAGCCGCTCGCGACGAGGGGGGCGGTGGCGAAGCCGAACTCGTCGGCCCCGAGCAGCGCCCCGATGACCACGTCCCGCCCGGTGCGGATCCCGCCGTCCACCTGGACCGCGATGCGCCCCCGGAGCGCGTTGAGGACGAGGGTCTGGTGGGTCTCCGCGAGCCCGATCTCCCACGGCGAGCCCGCGTGCTTGATGGAGGTGAGCGGGCTCGCCCCGGTGCCGCCGTCGTGCCCCGCGATGGTCACGTGGTCCGCGCGGCACTTGGAGACCCCGGCCGCCACCGTGCCGACCCCCACCTCGGAGACCAGCTTCACGCTCACCCGGGCTTCGGGGTTGACGTTCTTCAGGTCGTACACGAGCTGGGCGAGGTCCTCGATCGAGTAGATGTCGTGGTGCGGCGGCGGGGAGATGAGGCCCACCCCCGGCGTCGAGTAGCGCACCCGGGCGATCGTCCGGTCCACCTTGTGCCCGGGAAGCTGCCCGCCCTCGCCGGGCTTCGCGCCCTGCGCGATCTTGATCTGGAGCTCGTCGGCGTTGACGAGGTACTCGGTGGTGACCCCGAAGCGCCCGGACGCGACCTGCTTGATGGCGGAGCGCATCGAGTCCCCGTTCGGGAGCGGCCGGTAGCGCTCGGACAGCTCGCCGCCCTCCCCGGTGTTCGACCTCCCGCCGATCCGGTTCATCGCGATCGCGAGGTTGGTGTGCGCCTCGTACGAGATCGACCCGAACGACATCGCCCCGGTCGAGAACCGCTTGACGATGGAGGC
This sequence comes from Gammaproteobacteria bacterium, assembly GCA_965243335.1. Lineage (GTDB taxonomy): Bacteria > Pseudomonadota > Gammaproteobacteria > HK1 > HK1 > JAJDXW01. The sequence continues at coordinate 4,181,877 of OZ251545.1, read as the reverse complement.
GGCGGGCTCGACCTCGTCGAGGGGGACGGGGGCGCCGGAGTCCGGTTTACGGTCCGCATCCCGGCCCGGTTCCGGGTCCGGGAACCGGAGCTCGAAGAGCCCCCGCAGGGTGAGGAGCCGTTCGCTCTGCGCGTCGATGAGGGCGGAGAACTCCCGGAAGGTGTCGAAGCGCTCGCCACGCACCGCGTGCTGGAGCTTCGCGACCGACCGCGGGGTCCACATGTGGGCCTCGCCCCGGACCCGGAACGCATAGTCGCCGCCCGGGTCGAGCGCGTTGCGGAAGAGCGGGGCGTCGCCCCACGCCTCCTCGTGGCGCCGCATCGCGTCGGCCGCGATCTCCTCGATGCCGATGCCCTCCACCCGGCTCGCGGTGCCGGTGAAGTACCGGTCCACGAACCCGCTCGCGAGCCCGACCGCGTCGAAGATCTGGGCCCCGCAGTAGGACTGGTAGGTGGAGATGCCCATCTTGGCCATCACCTTCAGCAGCCCCTTGCCGATGGCCTTGATGAACTGCGCTTCGAGCTTCTCGCAGGGCGCGTTCAGCCGCTTCTCGCGGGCGAGGGCGGCCAGGGTCTCGTAGGCGAGCCAGGGGTTCACCGCCTCGGCCCCGTAGCCGGCGAGGGTGCTGAAGTGGTGGACCTCGCGGGCCGCGCCGGACTCCACGATCAGGCCCGTCTCGGTCCGAAGCCCGGCGCGCACGAGGTGGTGGTGCACGGCGGCGGTCGCGAGCAGGGAGGGGATCGGCACGTGGAACGCATCCACCGCGCGGTCGGAGAGGATGAGGATGTTGTAGTGGCCGCGGACCGCCTCTTCCGCCTCCGCGCAGACCCGCTGGAGGGCCGGCTCCATCCCGCCCGCGCCCTCCTCCGCGCGGTAGCAGACGTCGATGGTGCGCGAGCGGAACCGGCCGCCGGTATGGGCCTCGATCTCGCGGATCGTCTGCAGCTCGCGATCCGTCAGGATCGGCTGCTCGACCTCGACCCGGCCCTGCGCGCCCGCCCGCTCGAGGTCGAGGAGGTTCGGGCGCGGCCCGATGATGGAGATGAGCGACATCACGAGCTGTTCGCGGATGGAGTCGATCGCCGGGTTGGTGACCTGGGCGAAGTTCTGCCGGAAGTAGTTCGCGAGGGGCTTCGGACGCGACGAGAGCACCGCGACCGGGTTGTCCGCCCCCATCGAGCCGACCGCCTCCTCCGCGCCCTCGGCCATCGGGGCCATGAGGAACTCGAGGTCCTCGCGGGTGTAGCCGAACGCCTGCTGGCGCTGGAGCAGCGGCTCGTTCGGGGCCGGCGGCTCGGCGCGGCCGTTCGCGGGGAGGTCCTTGAGCCGGATCTGGGTCTCGTCGAGCCACCGCTGCCACGGGCGCGAGGCGGCGAGCCCGGCCTTGAGCTCCTCGTCGTCGATGATGCGGCCCTCGTCGAGGTCGACGAGCAGCATCCGCCCCGGCTGGAGCCTCCACTTGCGGACGATCCGGGGCTCCGGGACGTCGATCACCCCGACCTCGGAGGCCATGATGATCCGATGGTCGTCGGTCACGACGTAGCGCGCCGGGCGGAGGCCGTTCCGGTCGAGGGTCGCCCCGATCCGGCGGCCGTCGGTGAACGCGATCGCCGCGGGGCCGTCCCAGGGCTCCATGAGGGCCGCGTGGTACTCGTAGAAGGCGCGGCGGGCGGGGTCCATGAGGGGGTTGTCCTGCCACGCCTCCGGGATCATCAGCATCATGGCGTGGGCGAGGGGGTAGCCGCCCGCGACCAGCAGCTCCAGGGCGTTGTCGAAGGTGGCGGAGTCCGAGATCCCCTCGCGGATGATCGGCCACAGCTTGTCGAGGTCCTCCCCGAGGAGGGGCGAGCTCATGCCGCGGCGGCGCGAGTTCATCCAGTTGATGTTCCCGCGGATGGTGTTGATCTCGCCGTTGTGGCAGAGGAAGCGGTACGGGTGGGCGAGCCGCCACGACGGGAAGGTGTTGGTGGAGAAGCGCTGGTGGACGAGGGCGAGGGCGGACTCCATGCGCTCGTCGGCCAGGTCGGGGTAGTAGGTGTCGAGCCGCGCCGCGAGCATCATGCCCTTGTAGCAGAGGGTGCGGGCGGAGAGGGTGACGACGTAGAACCCGCGGCCTCCGAAGCCCCGGCGCTCGACCGCGCTCGCGACGACCTTGCGGATGACGAGGAGCTTGCGTTCGAACGCGTCCACGTCCGCGCAGCCCGGCCCCCGGCCGATGAACACCTGGCGGATCCGGGGCTCGCCGGGCTTGACGCTCTCCCCGAGGACGGAGGGGTCGACCGGCACGTCGCGCCAGCCGAGGAGCTGCTGCCCCTCGGCCGCGACCGCCTCCGCGAACGCTTCCTCGCAGGCGCGGCGGGCGGCCTCGTCCTTCGGCAGGAACACCATCCCCACGCCGTAGCGGCCCGGCGCGGGCAGCTCGAAGCCGAGCCCCGCGCACTCCTCGCGAAGCAGCCGGTGGGGGAGCTGGATCAGGATCCCGGCCCCGTCGCCGGCGAGGGGGTCGGCCCCGACCGCGCCGCGGTGCCTGACGTTGCAGAGGAGCTGCATCCCCTGCCGGACGATGTCGTGGCTCGCCCGGTTGCGGATGTCCGCGACGAACCCGATGCCGCACGAGTCGTGCTCGTACGCGGGGTCGTAGAGTCCCTGGGGTGCGGGTAGCGACACTTGGTCCATCCTGACGCGAGGCTTCTTCCGATCCCGTTTCGATCCGGGGCGCGGCCGTCGGCCCGCGGATCCTCCCGATGGCTTGATACGCTGCCGCCGGAGAGCCGGCTCCGCGACGCGCGCGAACCGACTAATTTGGCGCCTTTGCCGTATCTGCGCAAGCGAAGCGGCAGATCCGACCGGGCCGTTCCTTGTCCGCCGCCGCGCCTGAATCGGACCGTCGAGGTTGCCCGGGAGGCATGACGAAAGGCCGTTTTCCGAGCAATGGGGGCGGAATCCGGGCGGCGACCGCGCTCCTTTCGGAGGGTGCGGCGAACAAGGAACGGCCCTGGCGGATCCGGGCAGGACCACTTCACGCGGGTCGGCCCGTGACCAGGGATCGAGGCGCGCCGCCCCCCGCCCGGGTCGCGGCGGCCCCGAGCCAGCGCCCCCGGGTCACGACGACCGCGAGGCCGAGCAGCGCCAGCCCGGCGACCGCGAACGACGCGATCTGGAAGCGGACCCCCACCCACTCGATGAGGGCGCCCCCGGCGAGCAGCCCGAGGGGCATCCCGTAGACCGCGAGCATCCGCACCCCCATGACCCGCCCCCGGTAGGCGGGCGCGGTCACCATCAGCAGCACCGCCCCCATCGCGATCATCGCGAGGCTCTGCGCGAACCCGATCACGAACAGCACCGCCATGCCGGAAGTGTGGGATTCGGTGAATGCGAAGACCGCGACGAGCCCGAGCCACGCGGCGAGGCCGCCCGCCATCACCGCCGCCGGCGGCCGCAGCCTCGCCAGCGCGGCGACCGTCGAGGCGAGGAGCGCGCCGGCCGCGAGGGCCGCGAGGAGCTGGGCGAGGCCGTTCTCGTCCACCCCGTACACCACCTTGGCGACCACCGGGAGGAGGCCGAGGATGCTCGGGTAGGCGAGGAGGTTCGCGAGCACGGCGAGAAAGAGCACGTACCGGATCACCCCCGAGGACCGGATGTACGCCAGCCCGCGCCCGAACTCGGCCGCGAACCGGGCCGAGGCGGATCCGTGCGGGCCGGCCGGGCCGGCCGACCCGGCGGCCCCGGATGCGGCCTCCGGCCCCCGGTCACCGAGGGGCGGCGGGGAGATCCCGAACCCGATCAGGGTCGCGAGGAGATAGCAGGCCGCGACCCCCGCGTAGGCGGCCCCGACCCCGAACGCGGCCATGATCCCCGCTCCCGCGAGGGCGCCGACGATCCGGGGCGCGTCCATCGTCAGGCGCTGGAACCCGCTCGCGTTCATGAGGAGCCGCGGCGGGATCGTGTCGGCGAGGAGGGAGAAGCGGATCATCATGTCGAGCGGGCGGAGGAACCCGCCGAGCCCCGCGATGACGAACGCGTGCCACGGCTCCAGCCAGCCCGCGAGGCCGAGGCCCGCCGCGGTCGCGGCGATCGCCGCGTACATGCCGCGCAGGCAAAGGAGCATGGTGCGGCGGCTCACCCGGTCGGCCACCACCCCGAGGCCGGGGGCGAGCAGGGTCCCGCCGTATTGCAGCGCGGCGGCCACCGAGAGCAGGAACGGCGAGCCGGTCTGGACGAGCACGTACCAGCCGAGGATCAGGTTCTCCATCTCGAAGCCGGAGGAGGTCGTCACGTCCGACCCCCACTGGAAGCGGAAGCTCCGCACCGCGAAGGGGGCGAGGAGCCCGCGCCCCGGGCGCGCGCCTGGCCCCGGGTCCGATTTCGGGCCCGGCTTCGGGTCCGGGCCTCCGGCCGGTCGTCCCTCGCCCTCCGTCCCGGTCTCCAAGGCGGCGCCCGCAGCCAGGCTAGGAGCCTGCGCCTCCGAAAGCTCTCCCGAAATCCATCCCCGCTTCCCGCGGAAAGAGAGAAAACCTCCCGCTGAATTCAGGATGGCTTCTGCACATGCTCCTGTTTTTCTTCATTTTCGGATTTCCTCCCCGCCAACGCCGTCCGGAACGGCTCTGCGGCGCGGGCTCCCGGGAGCCCGCGCCGCGAAGGGATCCTTCCGTCCGGCGGCTCGGAGGGACGGGCCGGGTCCGCCGCGGGTGCGGGCAGGAGCCCCGAGCCGACGCAGGCCGGAAGGGCGCGGAGGGCACGAAGGGGGCGGAGAATCGGAGCCGGACGAGGAGGCTCGGATCGGAGCCGGGCCGGCTCAGAAGAGGCTTCTCGCGACCCGGAAGCCGGTGTGGACGTCGCGGAAGCCGGCCGGGTTCCGGACCCGGTTGGCGGGGCGGCTCGCCCGCGGCAGGCTGAGCCAGGAGCCGCCCCGCATCACGCGCCACACGCAGTCTCCGTCGTCGCCCGGCGCGTCATGGGCCGAGCCGTCGGAGGGGGCGCCCTGGTAGCTCGCGCCGCCGCAGTCGACGACCCACTCGTACACGTTGCCGACCACGTCGTGCAGGCCGAACGCGTTGGGCGGGAACGATCCGACCGGGGCGGTCCTCGCGTCGTCCCAACGGCTGCCGCATTGGTCGCAGTTCGCCCGGCCGCTCCCGACCTCGTCCCCCCAGGGGAACCGGGTCTCGCCTCCCGCCCGCGCGGCGTACTCCCATTCCGCCTCGGTCGGCAGGCGGTACGGCTTTCCCGTCCGCCGCGACAGCCAGCCCGCGTACGCGCGCGCGTCCGCCCAGCCGACGAGCAGCACCGGCCGGCGGCCGCGGCCGAACCCGACGTCGTCCACCCCCTGCCGGCAGGCCCCCGCCGCAACGCAGGCGTCCCATTCGGCGAACGTGGTCTCGTACCGTGCGACGGCGAACGCGCGCGGAATGGCCGCCGTGCGCACCGGGCGCTCGTCGACGTCCCCGCCTCCCGAGAGATCGCCCATCCGGAAAGCACCGGCCGGGACCACGACCAGCTCGGGGCATTGGCCGCAGTCCCGGAGGATGGTCCCGGGCGGGGGCGGCGTCTCCGCCCCGCCTCCGGGCTCGGCCTTCTTCGCGGCGTTCGTCCCGGATCCGCCCCCCGTCCCGGCCCCGAGCGCCCCGTGGACCGGAAGGAGCAGCAGGGCGGCGGCGATGCAGGCGGCGGCGCCCGCCCCCTGCCGGCTGCTGAGCACGAGTCCCGGCATGGCTCTCTCCCCCTTCTGCCCCCCTCTGCGTGCGGGCAAGCTACTGCACCCGCCCGCCGCGGATCAACCGACTGACTGCCGGAGGCATGTGCGCGATGGGAATTTTCGCCAAGCACGCCTCGCGCAGGCGCGTCCTCTTTGGGAACGGCGCGTCCCGGGAGCACGGACGTCCTGGGAACGCGGGCGGCCCGCCCACAACGGGCCGGAGGTCCGGGGCCGAAGGACTAACGGACTCGAAGAATGCGGGCGTCCCGCCCCAATCCTCGTCATTCCCGCGAAAGCGGGAATCCATGCGGCCCGGGAACGCGGGCGGCCCGCCCGCATTTCTCCCGGACGCTTCACTCCGGGGAACCGGCGTGTCCCGGGAACGCTTGTGTCCCGGCAACGCCCGCCGGCCGGCGCCGCAGCTCCCCGACTGGTAGGATCGCCGGGCGTGCGCGGGGACGGGGCAATTGTGTCACGCCAAGGCCCAGGAGGCCGCAGGATCGCCGGGCGTGCGCGGGGACGGGAGCCGGGGACGAGAGATCCGGGCATCGGAGACCGGGGCCGCCCCCGGTGGCCAGCCAAGCGCCGCCGGGGCGGCCCGACTCCCTGCCGCCTCCCCGCTCCTCCGGTCGGCGCCCGGTCGTCCCGGGGCGCCTCGGGAAACACGGACCCGAACGAGTCGCCGGCATCATGAACGCTTCAGCCGCGCAGGACCGACCCCGGACGGGCGAAGCACCGAACCCCGGAACGGGCGCCGGACAGGTCCCGGCCGCGGTCGCCGCCGAGTTCCAGGCGCGCGGGGCGGTGGTGCTCCGCCACGCGTTCCGCGACTGGGTGGAGCCCCTGCGGGCGGGGGTCGCGGCGGTGATGGCCGACCCGAGCCCCTTCGAGCGCACCGTCCGCCCCGCGGACGGGAGCCCCCCGTTCTTCCAGGACTACTGCAACTGGCGCCGGATCGAGCCGTTCCGGCGGTTCGTGTTCGAGAGTCCGGCCGGCGCGATCGCGGCCGCCCTGATGCGGTCCGCCCACGCGCGCTTCTTTCACGAGCACGTGCTCGTCAAGGAGCCGGGCACGACGGTGGAGACCCCCTGGCACCACGACCAGCCCTACTACTGCATGGCGGGGGAGAAGACCGTAAGCCTCTGGGTCGCCCTCGACCCGGTCGCGCGCGAGACCTCCGTCGAATACGTCGGCGGCTCGCACCGCTGGGGGCGCGCCTTCCGGCCGACCCGGTTCAACGGTACCGACCTCTTCGCGGACGACCGGAGCGAGCGGGTCCCGGACGTCTCCGCCCGGCGCGGCGATTTCGATCTCGTCGGCTGGGGGATGGAGCCGGGGGACGCGGTCGCGTTCAGCTTCCTCACCCTCCACGGCGCGCCCGGCAACGTCTCGGAGACCGTGCGGCGCCGCGCCTTCACCGCCCGCTTCGTGGGCGACGATGCGGTGTTCCGGGACCTCGGGGGCCTCGGCTCCCCGCCGTTCCGGGACCTCCGCCTCGAGGACGGCGCCCCGCTCTCGGGACCCGAGTTCCCGGTCGTGTACCCGGCGCCTTCGCGGAGGGCCTGAAGCAGAGGGCCTGAACCGGCTTCGTGATCCGCTTCGGCCTGGCCGCGCGGCAATCACGCCTCGGAGTGAGCGCCCCGGTCGAGGTTCCGGGCCCGGGTGAGCGCCCGTTCCCCGAAGCGCTTGCGCACCGCGTCGAGGGTCCGGTCGAGCCGTTCGTCGTGCTCCTCGCGCGGCGCGTCGAAGAGATCGAGCTGCTCGGCCTCGCCCGCGCCCGCGTCTCCTTCCCGAAGCTCGAACGCGGCGACCCCGACGAGGCGGACCGGCGCGCCGAGATCGAACTCGCGAAGCAGCGCCTCGGCCGCCTCGACGATCGGCCGCGTCGCATGGGTCGCGCGCGCCAGCAGGGTCTGCCGGGTGTGCAGGCGGAAGTCGGAGGTCCGGAGCTTCACCCGGACCCCGCGCGCAGCCAGCCCCTCGTCCCGCACCCGGCGCGCCACCGTGTCCGCCGCGCGGTGGAGCCAGGGCAGGATCGCCGCCTCGCCCGCGACGTCCGTGTCGAGGGTGTTCTCGGAGCCGATGCTCTTGGCCTCCCGCTCGGGGACCACCGCCCGTGCGTCCCGTCCCTCGGCGAGCGCATGCACGTGCGCGCCGAGGCTCGCGCCGAGCCAGCGTTCGAGCGCGTCGAGGGGGGTCGCCGCGACCTCCCCGATGGTGGTGACGCCCCGCGCCTCCAAGCGCTTCCGGGTGCGGGGCCCCACCCCCCACAGCCGGTCGATCAGCAGCGGATGCAGGAATCGGATCACCTCGCCCGGGCCGACCACGGTGAGCCCGTCGGGCTTGCCGCGGTCGCTCGCGACCTTCGCCACGTACTTGGTGGTGGAGACCCCCACCGAGACGGTGAGCCCGGTCGCCTCGAACACCGCGCGCCGGACCGATTCGCCCATCGCCCGCGGCTCGCCGGAGAGCGCCTCGCATCCCGTCATGTCCACGAACGCCTCGTCCACGCTCAGGGGCTCGACGAGCGGCGAGAAAGTACCGAGGGTGCGCATCACGACCCGCGAGACGGCGCGGTACCGGTCGAAACGGGGCGGGAGCACGATCGCGTGCGGGCAGCGGCGGCGCGCCATCGCCATCGGCATCGCGCTCCCCACCCCGTAGGGCCGCGCCTCGTAGCTCGCGGTGGACACCACGCCGCGCGGGCCGATGCCGCCGATCAGCAGCGCCTTGCCGCGGAGCTCCGGGCGGTCGAGCTGCTCGACGGCCGCGAAGAACGCGTCCATGTCGGCGTGGAGGATGATGCGCGGCCAGCCGGAAGCCATGATCGGAGGGCGGTCCCGGTTGCGACGGGGGGCGGCGAGCCGCCCGGTGCGCTCCGAGTGTAGCGGAGCCCCCCGGCGGCGCTTGCACGGGTACGTCCCTGGGAACGGCGCGTCCTGCGGACGCGGGCGTCCCGCCCGCACGGGGGCGGAGCCCCTGGAAATGAGAATGCGGGCGGGACGCCCGCGTCCGCAGGACGCGCCGTTCCCAGGGACGTCCACGAGAGGCACGCTTGGCGAAAAACCCTACAGCGCACATGCCTCGGTTCGTCCTCGCATCGCGATCCGTGGCAGGATGGGCAGCGGCACGTGACCGGAGGAGCGACCCGTGACCAACCCGTTCACCCTCGAAGGCAGGCGCATCGCGATCACCGGCGCGGGCGGCGGCATCGGATCGACGGCCGCGCGCCTCGCCGCCGACCTCGGGGCCGACGTCCTGGTCTCGGACCTCGAAGCGCCCCACGCGGTCGCCGAGTCGGTTCGCGAGCGGGGCCGGCGCTCGGAAGCCGCCGCCCTCGACGTGACCGACCGCCGGGCGGTGGAGGTGTGGGCCGCGTCCTGCGGGGCGGTGGACGCCCTCATCGACTGCGCGGCCATCTGCCCCTTCGACGACTGGACCGAGGAGGGATGGGACGAGACCGCGGACCGGGTGTTCGACGTCAACCTGCGCGGGCCGCTCCATCTCGTGCGGGCGTTCATGGGGTCGATGGCCGGGCGGGGCGGCGGACGCATCGCGCTCGTCGGCTCGATCGCGGGCCGGATCGGCGGCCTCGTGGCGGCGCCCCACTACGTCATGAGCAAGGGGGCCATCCACAGCTTCGTGCGCTGGTCGTCGCGCCGGGGAGCGCCGCACAACGTCCTCGTGAACGCGGTGGCGCCGGGGCCGGTCCGAACCCCGATGACCGAGAGCCAGACCTTCGACAACGCCCGCTTCCCGCTCGGGCGGATGGCGGAAGCGGAGGAGGTCGCGGGCCCCCTCGTGTTCCTCGTCTCCCCCGCCGCGAGCTACGTGAGCGGCGCGGTGCTCGACGTCAACGGCGCCATGCACTTCAGCTAGGTGAGCCGAACCGCCCCGGGAATCCCGGAGAGCGATTTGCCTGGATCGGGAGTCTGTTATAGGCTCCGCAGCCGGGCAGATTCCTTGTGGAGGCGCAGACGTGGACTATCGAAAGCTGATCACCATCGAGCCTGGAAAGAGGGCGGGGAAACCCTGCATCCGGGGGATGAGAATAACGGTTTACGATATTCTCGAGTATCTGTCTTCCGGAATGACCCACAAGGAAATCCTCGACGAATTTCCTTACCTTCGCGAAGAGGATATTCTGGCCTGCCTGTGTTACGCGGCCGACCGGGAACGCACCACGTTGGCCGTCATGGGATGAAGCTGATTACGCGCAAAGCTCAGCTTGCGCCCTGAGGCTGATGGAAACTCGGGCACAGGCTCTGCGAAACCCGTCATTCCCGCGAAAGCGGGAATCCACTTCAACCAAAGGTCTCTGGATTCCCGCTTTCGCGGGAATGACGGGCTGAAACGGACCATTTACCTGAGCTTTGTACGTAATCAGGTGGGATGAAGCTGTTGTTCGATCAGAATTTGCCGCCTCGTCTGGTGAAATCCCTGGCGGACCTCTATCCGGGCTCCGAACATGTATTCAATCTGAATCTCGACCGGGTTTCCGACCGGGTGATTCGCGAATTCGCACTCGAACACGGCTTCACAATCGTCACGAAAGACTCGAACCACGCCGGCGAAAGCCATCGACTGCCCGCCAGCCTCGGGTAAGTCCGGTATGAACCGCGCCGGACCTCCCGGCGGCTACACTCGTCGGGTCCTCGGCAGGCAGGAGCGGGAGCGGGTGCGATGAGCGGCGGAGCGAACACGGGCGGCGGCTGGCAGTTCTGGATCGACCGGGGCGGCACGTTCACGGACGTGGTCGCGCGCCGCCCCGATGGCGGCCTCGTCACCCACAAGCTCCTCTCGGACAACCCCGAGCACTACCGGGACGCCGCCATCCAGGGGATCCGGGAGGTCCTCGGCCTCGCCCCCGGCGAGCCCGTGCGGGGGGTCGATGCGGTCAAGATGGGCACCACCGTCGCGACCAACGCGCTCCTCGAGCGCAACGGAGACCGCACCCTCCTCGTCGTCAACCGGGGGTTCCGGGACGCGCTCCGGATCGGCTACCAGACCCGGCCGCGCCTCTTCGACCTTCGCATCGCGCTCCCCGAGATGCTCTACGAGCGGGTGGCGGAGGTCGACGCGCGGGTCGGGGCGGGCGGCGAGGTGATCACGCCCCTCGACCCGGAGCGGGCGGAGGAGGCGCTCCGGGCGGCCTTCGCGGACGGGATCCGCTCGGTCGCCATCGTGCTCATGCACGGCTACCGCTACCCGGAGCACGAGCTCGCGCTCGCCCGCCTCGCGCGCGCCGTCGGGTTCGACCAGGTCTCGACGAGCTACGAGACGAGCCCGCTCATGAAGCTCGTCGGGCGCGGCGACACCACCGTGGTCGACGCCTACCTCTCGCCCCTCCTTCGCCGCTACGTCGACCGGGTCGCGGCGGCGCTCGGCGAGGGCGCGCGCCTCATGTTCATGCAGTCGAACGGCGGGCTCACCGACGCCCGGCGGTTCCAGGGCAAGGACGCGATCCTGTCCGGCCCGGCGGGCGGCATCGTCGGGGCGGTGGAGACCGCGGCGCGGGCCGGCCGCGAGCGCATCATCTCCTTCGACATGGGGGGCACCTCCACCGACGTCGCCCACTACGACGGGGCCTACGAGCGGGCGTTCGAGACGGTGGTGGCCGGGGTGCGGATGCGCGCCCCGATGATGATGATCCACACCGTGGCGGCGGGCGGCGGCTCGATCCTCTCCTTCGACGGCGCGCGCTACCGGGTCGGCCCCGAGTCGGCCGGGGCGGACCCGGGGCCCGCCTGCTACCGGCGGGGCGGCCCCCTCTGCGTCACCGACTGCAACGTCCTCCTCGGCAAGCTCCAGCCCGGGTTCTTTCCGCGGGTGTTCGGGCCGGGGCAGGACGAGCCCCTCGACCGCGGGGCGGTGGAGGCCGGGTTCGGGGCGCTCGCGGCCGGGATCGCGGCGAGCCCGGCGGGCGCAGGCCGGCCCGCGCCGTCCGCGGTCGAGGTCGCGGAGGGGTTCCTGCGCATCGCGGTGGACAACATGGCGAACGCGATCAAGTCCATCTCGGTTCGCCGCGGCTACGACGTGACCGGCTACACCCTCAACTGCTTCGGCGGGGCGGGCGGCCAGCACGCCTGCCTCGTCGCGGACGCGCTCGGCATGACCCGGGTCATGATCCATCCGCTCGCGGGGGTCCTCTCCGCCTACGGGATGGGGCTCGCCGACGTGCGGGCGCTCCGCGACCGGGCGGTGGAGGCCCCGCTCGACGACGCGGGGGCGGCGGCGCTCGGACGGGCGCTCGACGCGCTGGCGGACGAGGCGCGCGCGGAGCTCGCCGCCCAGGGGATCGGGGAGGCGCGCATCCGGGTCCTTCGCCGCGCCCACGTCCGCTACGACGGGACGGACACCCCCGACCTCGTGGAGGCGGGGGACGCGCCCGCGATGAAGGCCCGCTTCGAGGACGCCCACCGCCGCCGCTACGGGTTCGTCATGCCCGGGAAGGCGCTCGTCATCGAGGCCGCCTCGGTCGAGGCGATCGGATCGATGGAGGCGGGCGGATCGACCGATCCGGGCGGATCGATCGGGGCCGGCGGGGCGACCGGCGCGGACGGATCGACCCATCCAGGCGGCGAGCCTCCCCCTCTCGGGGCGCACGGCGGCAGGTCGATGAGGGACGGCGGCGGCCGCGAGGCGAAGGAGGGCAGGGGCAGGCCGGACGCGGACCCGCGGGCGAATACGCAGGCCGAACCGGCCTCCCGGGCCGCACAGCCCGAGCCGGCGGCGCGGGTCGGGGTGTGGTTCGACGGCCGGGAGCGGGAAACCCCGGTCTACCGGCGCGAAGCGCTCGGCGCGGGCACGGCCCTGGACGGCCCCGCCATCGTCCTCGAGTCCACCGCGACCACCGTGGTGGAGCCCGGATGGCGGGCGGCCCTCGCCGCGAGCGGCGACCTCATCCTCGAACGGACCGTTCCCCTCCCGCGCGAATCGGCGGCCGGCACGGACTGCGACCCGGTCATGCTGGAGGTCTTCAACAACCGCTTCATGTCGATCGCCGAGCAGATGGGGCTCACCCTCGAGAACACCGCCCTCTCGGTCAACATCAAGGAGCGGCTCGACTTCTCCTGCGCGCTCTTCGACCCCGACGGGATGCTCGTCGCCAACGCCCCGCACATCCCGATCCACCTCGGCTCGATGAGCGAGAGCGTGCGCACCGTGGCGCGGGAGAACCGGGGGCGGATGAAGCCGGGGGACGTGTTCTGCGTGAACGCGCCCTACAACGGCGGCACCCACCTCCCGGACGTGACGGTCATCACCCCGGTGTTCGAGGAGCGCGGGTCCTCCGGGGAGGGCGCCGGCCCGGGCGCCGCCGCCCCCCGCGATTCGGGGGCGGGCGCGGGCGCCGACGCGGAGGCGGGGGAGGATGCCGGCAGGGCCGCCGAAGCCGAAGCCGGAACCGGAGCGGGCGGCGCCGGAGCGGGGACGGGGACGCAGGACCCCGCCGCCCCCCGCATCCTCTTCTTCGCCGCGAGCCGCGGCCACCACGCGGACGTCGGCGGCTCCATGCCGGGCTCGATGCCGCCCGACGCGCGCACGGTGGAGGAGGAGGGGATCCTCTTCGACAACTTCATGCTCGTGGACGGGGGCCGGTTCCTGGAGGCGGACCTCCGCGCCCACCTCGGGGCGGGTCGGTGGCCGGCCCGCGACCCGGACCAGAACGTCGCCGACCTGAAGGCCCAGATCGCGGCCGGCGCGAAGGGGATCCAGGAGGTGCGCCGGATGATCGGCGACTTCGGCCTCGACGTGGTGCACGCCTACATGAAGCACGTGCAGGACAACGCCGAGGAGCAGGTGCGGCGGGTGATCGACGTGATGCGGGACGGCGAGTTCGACCTCCCGATGGACGTCGGAAGCCGGATCCGGGTGCGGATCAGCTTCGACCGGGCGCGGCGCGAGGCCACCGTCGACTTCACCGGCACGAGCGGACAGCTCCCCAACAACTTCAACGCCCCGTCCGCGGTCGCCCACTCCGCGGTGCTCTACGTCTTCCGCTGCCTGGTCGAGGACGACATCCCGCTCAACGAGGGGTGCCTGAAGCCCATCCGCATCGTCATCCCCGAGGGCTCGATGCTCGCGCCGAAGTATCCGGCGGCGGTCGCGGCGGGGAACGTCGAGACGAGCCAGGCGCTCGTCGACGCCCTGTTCGGCGCGCTCGGGGTCGCGGCGGAGAGCCAGGGCACGATGAACAACGTCCTGTTCGGCAACGAGCGGCATCAGTACTACGAGACGGTCTGCGGCGGGGCCGGCGCGGGGCCGGACTACGACGGCGCCTCCGCCGTGCACACCCACATGACCAATACCCGGCTCACCGATCCGGAGATCCTGGAATGGCGCTATCCCGTGGTGCTCGAGAGCTTCGGGGTGGACCGGGGGACCGGCGGGGCGGGGCGGCGGCGGGGCGGCGACGGCGCGCGCCGCCGCATCCGGTTCCTGGAGGCGATGGACCTCACGGTGCTGTCGCAGCACCGGATCGTCCCGCCCTACGGCCTCGCCGGCGGGGAGGAGGGCCGCCCGGGGCGCAACTGGGTGGAGCGCGCGGACGGGGCGGTGGACGAGATGACCGGCCAGGACCACCGCCGCGTCCGCGCGGGGGACGTATTCGTCCTCGAGACCCCCTCCGGCGGCGGATACGGCCCGCCCCGGGCCGGGTCGGGGAGGGGAGGGTCGGCGGGCGGGCCGTGACTCCAGGGTGACCCTTCTGGAGCTCTTCCACGGGTCGACCCTCGCCTTCGAGTCGGGTCGGCGGATGGGCCGTGACTCCAGGGTGACCGGGTCACCGGGTTACCGATCCAGGAGGTCCCGCAGGGTTGCGCCGGGGGCGGCCGGCTCGCCTTCGGGATCGACCCCGGGACCCGGAAGCTCGGGCGGGCGGAACAGCGGACTGCCCGGCGACCACAGCTCGACGCTCTCCGCGTGCTCCTCGTAGTAGGCGGGATCGGTGGTGACCCGCACCGCCTCCCGCATCCCCGGCGCGCGCAGCCCGTACTCGCGGCGCCCCATCGGCTGGACCTCCGTTCCCGGCGGCATCAGGGAGGGGGACGCGACGATCCGGTCGAGGTCGTCCAGGGTGACGAGGGGCGGGGGCCGGTCCGGCATGGCGAGGTCCTCGCCCAGCACCGCGTCGAGGTCGAAGCCTCCCCCCGATTCGGCCTCGTGCGCCTGCCGCTCGATCGCCTCCACCAGGTCGGCGCGTCCTCGTTCGCGCGCTGCGGGGACGGGGCCGTGCTCGCGCGCTGCGGCTGCGTCTTCGGCGCCGCTGACGCTGCCCGCGCCGCTGCCGGCAAGCACCGCGTCCGAGATGGCCCGCGGCAGCCGGGACAGGATCGGCTGGAGGCGGCCCACCACCGACTCGAAGAGACCGATCCGCTCCCGCAGCGCGCGGTACACGTCCGTCTCCACCGTCCCCTCGTAGTGCAGGTTGACGACCCGGATGACCGGATGCTCCTGGCCGAGCCGGTCAAGGCGCCCGATCCGCTGCTCCACCCGCATCGGGTTCCACGGCAGGTCGTAGTTGACGAGCGCGCCGCAGAACTGGAAGTTGAGCCCCTCGGCGGCGGCGTCGGTGCAGAGGAGGACGTCGGCCTCGCCGAGACGGAACCGGCGCTTCGCGTCGTCCCGGCCGATCTCGCGCCACGCGCCGCCGACGCCGACGCCGCTGCTACCACTGCCGCTACCGCCGGCGCCGTCACCGCACCCACCGCTACCGCCGCCACCGCCGCCGGCCGGAACCTCGCCCCCTCGCCCGGAGAAGCACATCAGCCGCCGCTCGCCGCCCTTGCGGAGCTCGTCGCGGAGGAAGTCCATGGTGTCCGTGTACTGGGTGAACACCATCGCCTGCTCGTAGCCCGCCTCGCGGAGCGCCGCCAGCGCCGCCTTCAGGGCCGCGAGCTTGCTGTCCGGCGGGAGCCCCCGGAGGCGGGCGAGGAGGCGTTCGACGTCGGCCCGTTCCTCGGCGGCGAGCGCGCGGCGCTCGAGCTCCGCGACCTCCTCCGCGTCGAGGACCTCGTCCGCCGTCTCGTCGTCGGGCGCGTCTTCGTCCAGGCCGGCGAGCCGCAGCCGCGCCGCCGCCCGGTCGCCGCCGCTCCCGATGGCGTCGAGATGCCTCTCGAGGGTGGCGCGAAGCGCCCGAAAGCTGCTCGCGAGCCGCCGCCGGTAGATCGTCATCACGAACCCGACCGCCGACCGCTCGTCCGCCGACGCCTGGTTCCAGGTGCTCGCGATGTAGTCTTCCACCGCCTCGTAGAGGCCGCGTTCGTCCGCCGTCATGCCGATCAGCCGGTCTTCGACCCGCCGCTCGGCGATCGGCGCCGCCAGCATCCCGGCCTCGAAGTAGCGGCGGAGCAGCGCGCGGGTGTGCCGCGAGACGAGGCGCCGGATCGGGGTGTGCGCCCGCATGATCGCGAGGGCGGCCCGGCGCTCCTCCGTCTCGAGCTGGCGGCGCGGGATGCCGGCCGGGTCGCGGAGGGCGCGGAGGACCTTCCTGGTCCTGAGCCGGGAGAGGCCGGTCAGGCGTCCCGCCGCGTCGTCCGTCACCTTCGCCGCCCGGTCGCCGTCGCCCTCGCCCTCGACCGCGCGGAAGAGCCGCGCCAGGCGCTCCATCGCCTCCGGCGGCGGGTTCGGGTGGTCGAGGTCGTCGAAGAACCGCAGGAACGCATCCGCCGTCCACTCCGGCGGCAGCCCGAGCAGGCTCAGGAGGTCCCAGACCTCGACGGGGTGGACCTGCATCGGGGTCGCGGTCAGCAGGACGAGGCCCTGGGTGCGGTCCTTCAGCGAGCGCATCAGGCGGAGCAGCGCGTTCGGCCCGCCCTCCTGCGCCGCCCCGGCCGCGCGCCGGCGCGCGTGGTGGGCCTCGTCGAGCACCACCAGGTCCCAGGGGTCCGCCTCCTCCAGGAGCTCCGCCGCGCGGTCGCGGCGGCGCAGGAGGTGGCTCGAGGCGATGACGACCGGCTCCCGATGCCAGTCGCTCCGCCCGACCTCCCGCTCATGCCGCCCGCGGAGGGCCGGCGAGGGATACCGGACGAGCTTCCGGCCGTCGTAGATCGGCCAGTTGAGGTTGAACTTCTCGCGAAGCTCGATCCGCCACTGGCCGAGGATCGCCTTGGGCGCGAGGATGAGGATCCGCTTCGCCCGGCCCGAGAGCCACGCCTGGCGGAGCAGCATCCCGGCCTGGACGGTCTTGCCGAGCCCCACCTCGTCGGCGATGAGAAGCTTCGGGGGCCAGTCCGCGTAGAGCCGTTCGAACGCCCGCACCTGGTGGGGCCACGGGACCACCGCGGCGGTGGCCTCGCCGACCCGCTCCCCGCCTCCCGCCCGGCGGGGCGCCTCCCGGAGGAAGGCCCAGACGAGGCTCCGCCGGTCGATGGGGGGCGGGGGAGGCGGGGGAGGCGGAGGCGGGGCGGAGGGCTCCGGGCTCTCCAGGGTCTCCGGGGCCGGGCCGGCCGGCCCGGTCGGCGTCGAAGCGCCGTCGGCGGCTCGCTCCGGCGGCCCGCCGCCCGGCCCCCGGAGGCGGTCGGGCAGGTCCTCCGGCATGAAGCGCATCAGGTCCCGGCGCACCGCCTCGGGCACGTCGAGCACGAGGACCCGCGCCGAGCGGCCCGCCCAGAGGCGCGCGAAGCTCCGCTCCTCGTGGTCCACCCGCTCCGGCTCCCGCCCCCAGCTCGTGTAGACGCTGATGCTCTCCCAGTTGCGGCGCCAGCCGGCCGCCGTCTCGTTGAGGCTTCCCGTCCACGCGAGACGGTCGCCGCACCGGTCTTCGATGATGCCGGTCTTCTCGTGGAAGAGGGCGCTGTCGTGGACCGGCCTCCCGCCCGGGTCGCAGGGCACCGCGACCTTCACGTCGAGGTGGCCGCGCCCGACCATCCACGCGAGGAGCTGGAGCGCGTCGGCGGCCTCCCGGTCGGGCGGCGCGAGCGGCAGGCCGGCCAGGTGGCTCTCGACCTGCCCGCGGAGCGTCTCCCCGCGCTCGATGGCCTCGATCTCGGGCGGTTCGAGGGTGCACCCGACGACGAGCCTCATCCGCCCGCCGTTGCGCACCAGCCCTTCGATCCCGCGCGCGGCGAGCGAGAGCGCGCCGGCGTTGAAGTACCCGGTCAGCCGGTCGTAGCGCTCCGCGTCCTCGAGCGCGGGGACGTAGAAGCGCCGGACGAGGTCGCCGTCTTCGGGGGTGTACTTGAGCTTCCAGGCGTGGTCGGTGAGCACGAGCGCCGTCCTCGGTCCAAACGTCGGCGAAGCCGTTCGTGCATGTTCATACACGCCGCCCCTCGCATCGCAGCGAAGGGAGCCGCTTCAGTCGCGCCCCTCGGCGGTTGAAGTGGGGGCTGGCTCGGCCATGTGCGGCATCCGCCTTGCGACTCGGCGCCATTGTGCCACGGCGGCGGTGAGTCCCGGCCCCGTACACTTCACTTCGCGACCGCCCGCTCGAAGGGGTCGCCGGGGATCGAGACCGCCGTATTCATGCCGGGAGCATGGATACGGTGCTCGGGGCAGGCTCCGCCGTCGCCCGATGCGGCGGCGGCCGCGACCCGGTTCGCGCGCCGTCCAGGGCGGGGGAAGAAAGGACATGAGCGAAACGCACGATCTCGACTTCTCGATGTACTGGTCCGGACTCGCCCTCCTCGAACGGCTCTCGGAAACCAGGGCGGGGCTCACGAGCGGGGAAGTCGGCGTCCTCCTCGGCACGCGGAGCGCGAAGGGGATCGGTTCTGCGCTTTCGGGGACGAAGATGTCGCTGGCCGAGGCGGGGATCCGGCTCGACGAGGCGGTAAGCAGGCGTTCTGTCCGCGGGCGCACCGTCTGGACCCGGGGGCCGCGGGTCCGCCAGGCAAGACACGCCCTCGAACACGCGCGTCGATGGTGGACGGGAAGCGGGGGGCGGGATGGGCCGCCCGTCGAAGATGTGGAGCCCGGATACCCGGGGCCGGTGCTCGTGCTCCGTGCACTCAGGTCGAGGGGGACGGTATACGGGATCGACGGGGGGATGGAGGAGCTGGACGAGATCCTCGATGACGAGTATTTCGAGGTGGAGGACAGCATACTCGGAGGGTCGATCGGAGAGGTGTTCATCGCCCGGATCGAACCCGGCGACCATGCGTGCGAGCAACCCGTGCCCGAAGGGTACGGTGAGAACGGGATCTGGGTGCGCGGCATGTACGACTACGCACAGCCGCGGGTCGCGGGGGCAATCGGTACGGGGCGGCGCCCGTCCATGGCCGCCTGGATCGGAGAAGCGACCTGGGTCGAACGCCGGATCGCGCTCGTGGACGCGGTGCGTCAGGTGGAGAGGGTGCAGGCGGAGCGCTCGCTGCTCCGCCGAGAGCCCGAGCCCTGGTGGCGCCGCGTCGACGAGGAAGACCGCTTCCGATACGTGAACTGGATCGGAACGCGCGAGCCCGCCGGGCGGCGCAGCGCGCCCCCGCTCCGGATGCGGCTGCGGTGCTGGTACGAGATCGTCATCGAGACCGCGAGGCGCAAACGCGTCGTGCTCCGCGAGGAAGGGCTTCGCGGGGACGATCACCGCACCGCGGCCCGAGCGATCGATCGCTGGCGAAGGACGCAGGCGGAGAATGCGCGCGAGCTGGTCGTCGTCCGCGAGGTCCGGATCGCGAAACGCCAGCCCCGGCCTCTGCCTCCGGACGAATCGGCGCCGCGCCCGGTCAACGACGGGTAGCTTCCGCCGTCCTCCGGGCTGGGCTCCTCGGGGGAAACGCGCCGTGTGCCGGCGCCCTGGGTACGGCGCGTCCGGTGAGCGCGCGCCTCCTGGGAACGCGGGCGTCCCGCCCGCATCGGGCGGTTGCGGAGCCGCCGTGGTCTGTTTGCGGGCGAGACGCCCGCGTTCCCAGGACGCCCGTGTCCGCAGGACGCGCCATTCCCCGGGAGCGCCTGCGACGAGGCGTGCTTGGCGAAAATCCCCCACCACACACGCCCCCGGCGCGCTTCGCCGCCTCGCTTCGCGGCGCAATGCAGTATCCTGTTGCCGGAATCCGCACACACGAGGAGGCCCACGATGCGCGACGACAGCCTCCGGAACGCTGTCTGGCAGGCGCTCCTCGATGCCGAGCGCTTCGGGCGGTACTACGGCATCCGGGCCCGGGCACACCAGCGCAACCATCGGATCCTCCGATCCTTCCTCCTCTTTGCCGCTGTCGGGGGGGTGGCGCGTTTCCTCGACATCCTCCCGGACGAGACCGAGCTCGTCTCGAATCTGGCCGGCATCGTCATCATCGCCCTCGTGATCTGGGACTTCATGGCGGATAACGGGAAGAAGGCGGCGGTCCTTCACGCGATTTGCGTTGAATGTGGGGAATACTATCTTCGACTGGACTACCTCTGGACATCGCTGAATCAGGCGGCAGACGCCGATGAGACGGCCATTCGGGCGGAGCTCCGCACGATAGAGGAGGGGATGCTGCGGGTGACCGCCCGCGCGGGCTACGCCGACATCCGGGAGCACGATCACGACAACGAGCGCGCGGCGACGGAAGCCTACCAGGTCGTATCCGCCCGATTCGCGGCGGATGGAGGCAGCCATGGCTAAGCGATCCATATTCAGGGAAAGCGGAAGACCACCCCGGCCACCTTCGCCGCCCCCGCCTCCCCCCCCACCCCCACCCCCGCCGAAACCAACCTGAGCAGCGGAGGGCCGCAGCCCTGCGTTGACGGCGGCTCCGTCCGTTCCTGCTTCCTTCCCGTCCGGGTCCGCTGCGGCGGTCAGGCCGGGCGGGCGGGGGAGGATCAGGCGTCCCGGCCCAACCCGAACCCGAACCGGAGCTGTTCGGGCTCGTCGATCCGGTCGTGGTAGGCGAGACGGTACAGACCGTAGAGAGCCTCGAAGTCGCTGGCGGCGGCCCCCGCTTCGCCCTCCACTTCGATGCCCGTGAACGCCCCGGAGACCGGCAGCACCTCCAGCACCGCTTCGAGCGTCGCATCGAAGCGCGGGTCCCGGTCCGCCTGCGTCCCGGCGAGCAGGTCGCGGGCGGCCTGGAGGGAGCGGGCGCGCGCCGCGTGGGCCGCGTGGTGGAGGGCGTCGATCATGGCCCGCGAGCCGTCGGCGGGGCCGAGCGCGCCCTTGGCCGCCCGCTGGGCGCTGTCCCAGAGGTGCAGCCGGCTGCCGGTCTTGGCCGCAAGCCGGCCCACGACGGCGCCCTCCAGGTCGACGCCGACCGCGCGGGCGAGCTTGAGCGCCTCGTCGTAGGGGAACGCGGGGGCCTCGAAGGCGTGCCATGCGAGGACGAAGAACGCCGTCGCGGGGTCGAGATCGGCGTCGGCCTTGAGATGGGTCAATCGTTCCAGCACCCATCGTTTGACCTCGTGCCGGGCGGCGTCGAGCGCGTCTTCCGGGGTGGCCGCGTAGGGGTCCCACTCCTCTTCGAACAGCCCCGGCTGGCGTTGGCGGCGCCGTTGCGCAGGCGGCGCGCGCGGCGTGCCCCGCCGGAGCGGCCAGTGGCGGGAGAACTCTTCGAGCGCCGGCCCGAACGAGGCGAGATAGAGGTCGACCCCGCCGATCCCCGCCTCCTGGAACTCCCCGACCCGCGCCCGCACGGCGCGCGCGACCCGCGGCTCCACGTCCTCCCAATAGAGGTTGGGCGGGTCCTCCAGTGTCGACGTAGGGACGCCCGGCGCCTCCTCCCCCCGCGCGCTCACCCGGCCCGGTCCAGCCCGATCCACCGACCCGTAGACCGCCGGCTCCTCGCGCACCTGGAGGGGCGCGGGGACGGCGGCGCCGGAGCGGTCGCCGGTGCGCGGGCGGCACACCAGGAGGATGGTGCTCTTGGCCGCAGCTTTGTTCTTGATGTGCAGGCCGCCTTCGGATTCCGTATTGATCGGCCATGAGGCGGTGATGACGAAGCCCGACTCCATGAGCCCCTTGGTGAGCGCGTCCCACGCGCCGGTCGCCTTGTGGGTGAACATCAGGGTCATGATCCCATCCGGCTTCAGCACCCGGCGGCACTCGGCGAAGATGGCCGCCATCCGCTCCTGGTAGTCCTGCCCGGCGAGCGCCCGCGCGCCCTTCTCGCCCCGGTACTTGGCCGGGTTGGCGACCGCCTCGTTCTCCTTGTCGGTGAGCTGGCGCCGGAACAGCTCCGGGAAGACGCGCCCGGCGGTGCGCTTGAGCCACACGTAGAAGAAGTCTGACAACTCCGCGTACATCACGTTGTCGTAGTAGGGCGGGTCCATCACCACCGCGTCGATGGAGCCGTCCCCGAGGTGGTCCAGGCTGTCGCCCGGCTTGCAGGTGATGGTAACCGGGGGCGGGGGAAGGTCCTGCTTCGCCGCTTCGGGCGGCGTGGCCGACGTGACCCCCGGGGGGTCAGCGCGGTCGGCGCCGGCGGCGCGGCCGGTGCGGTCGATCCCGTCGAACAGGTCGCCGCCGCCGACAGGGGCGTCGGGCCGGACGAGGGCGACGAGCTCGGCGATGCACTTGGCGGTTTTTTCTACCGCCCAGTCGTACCCCACTCCGGCGACCAGCGGCGCCATTTCGGCGTAGGACCAGACGAATGCGAAGTCATGTCTGGCGAACAGATGACGTATTCCTCGTCCGGTCGTGGTGTCCCAGACGCTTCCCCGACTGTTGTAGTTCAGCAGGGTGTCGAGCGTCAGCGCCAGGTACCCGTAGGCCGCCTTCCGGGCTTCGTCCAGCCGGCCCGCGTCCCGGTCGGCGTCCAGCATCTCCCGGAAGACCTCCACGCTCGTGCCGTGGCAGAGAAGCTGGCGGGGGGAGAACAGATCGCGCCACCGGCTCATGCCGTACCGCTGCGGCTCGGTCGTCTTGTTGCCGTCCGGGATTCTCTCGCCCGGCACAAGGTCGAACGCCTCCCACTCCGGCAGCTTCTCCCCAAGCCGCGCCCGCACCTCCGCCCCGTTGTCGTCCTCCGGACGCGGCGCCCGGTAGCCCCGTACCCACTTCTCCCGGACCCGCCCCGTCTTCGTCCTGACCTCGACCCGCTCCTTGTACACGACCGCGTAGAGCTGCTCCCCCATCTCCCCGGCCTGCGCCTGCGCCTTGATCACGTCCCCGTCGATGATCCGCCCGCAGTCCGGCCAAGGACAGTCGCCCGCCCCGCGCGACACCGTGCCGGGCGACTGCTCCGCCGCCGAACCCACCACCTCGAACGCACACACCCGCCCCTCCGACCCGGGGCCGCCGCCAAGCCGCGGCGCCAGCCGAATCCCGGCCCCGCCCGGCGCCAGCCGCCAGTTGGGCGAGAGCGGAACCCGCCCGTCGCAGTACGGACAGGCAATGGTCCGCGCCCACAGGTAGTTCGTCGATATGGCGTTCTCCTTCGGCTCCGCCGGAAACCAGGGCGCCAGCCGCTCTTCCCTGATCTCGACGAAACGGGCTGCCAGATGCTGGAATTCCTGCTTGAGATCGTGCCCGTGGTCGCACGGCCATTGAGCGGTGGCGCGCATGATGAGCGCGGCGACTGGATTGAGGTCGTTGGCAAGGGCTTCGAGACCGAGCCTGGACGCCTCGAAAGGGATGCTTCCGCCGCCTGCGGTCGGGTCCAGAACGACAAGTTCGGCGAGTTGCCGACCGACAGCTTCCATCAGCCAGCGGCGGGCTTCGTCGTCGGGCACGTGGCTGAATGCGCGCGGGTAGCTGTACGCCTGACCTTCGAACCGTTCGCCCTTCCTCCGGGCAGCGTCGATCCGGCGGCGACTGGCCACCGGGTCGCCGTGGATGCCGAGCACGTGCAGGAACCGATCCCGGTCCGCGTCCTCCGGCAGCAGGGAGGCCAGCACCGCCGCCCGCGACGCCACCAGCGGACGCCGCGCCCACCAGACGTGCAGCCGGTTCGGGGCCGGAAACGGCGTCATCGGCGTCCGCTCGCGGATGCTCTCGATGCCGATCTCCGCGATCGGCAACCACCGCTCGATCAGCCGCACGTCATTCATGCGCTACGCCCGCTCCCAGGACGCCGTGCCCAGGACGCTTGGATTCCCGCTTTCGCGGGAATGACGAAGGGGGGCGAGATGCCCGCCCCCGCAGGACGCGCCGTTCCCAGGGCATCTGTCGCCGGCCTCCGCGATCGGCCGCCACCGTTCGATCCGCCGTTCGTCAACCACCGGCTCAAATCCAGTCCCGGGGTGCTTCCGCGAGAACAGACTCGCCCAATTCCCCGAAATACGATCGGCTGGTGGTAAAGAACCGATCCAGATTTCCGTCACCATTCGGGTACAGAATCTGGCGCGCCCATCGTTCCACCGCCGCGCCATCATCCGCGAAATCTTGCCAACCCATATGGAGTCGGCGCGTGTGTCTTTCCCGCGCCCTCTGCAATCGTTCGACGTTCAAGCCCAGGATTTCGATAGTTCGCCTTACCCGGATCACCGTCACGCCGACTTGCTCGCAAGCTCTCCCGTCCGCCTCGATTCGCCCGTTGACGCGCACACGCAGGAGCGACGGAAGAGCGGGAAGCGATCTCGGATCGATGAAATCCGGATCCACGTTGTCGCCCTTTGCCTGGCCGCAACTTGCGCCCGGAAATCGTTCCAAGTCAGCTCGAATCGCCCTATCATCCGACGTCCCGCCTTTACAGCAGGCGATCATGTTGGCGGCATCGAAAGTCCGGCTTGATCCGGATTGAGGATGACTCCGGGGCACGACGTGTTCGATCTGCCTGTCAGCATCCCGAAGCTCATTTTCGCAATAACCGCATAACCCATGTTGAACGCTCGACAGGGCTTCGACGAGCTGATGGTAACGTGGGCCACGCCGGTATCCCTGCCAGCTCGCACCGGCTCCGGCGTGGGCAAGGTATTGATTCAGGCCAGGCACAGGGCCGGCGAACTCGGGGATACGCTTCACCGGGATTCCGCCATTTCTTTCAGCAGCTTGCGGCGTTTGATCTCGATATCCGCCTCGTGAATCTCTGGCGCATCCGGCGACAGTTCCACCAAGCGGGCTCTGAGGGATGCCGCTTCCGCGCATTCACCCTTTCCACCCTCGACAAGCTGCATATAGTCATCGAGCTTGTTCTTGAACTCGTTGTCCGGTCGCTCATTGACCCTCATCACGGTAAAGAGAACGTCGCCGGCTTCCGCACCGAAGGTCGGGGCGGATGGTCTTTCAGCAACGATGTGACCGTCTTCGCGGCACAATTCGAAGATATGATTGGGAGGAACCGTCGTCAGCACCTGCGGACTGTGGGTGGAGACGATAAATTGCGTATTCGGAAAGGTGCGACGCAAATCGATCAGGACGCGCTGCTGCCATTCAGGGTGCAGGTGCAGATCGACCTCGTCGATGAGAACGATCGCTTCCGATTCGAGCGGGTCGGGGAGATGCGGGTTCCCCTGCGCCATGCGCCGAGCGAGGTCGGCCGCCAGCGCCAAGACGATCCGGTAGCCGCCGCTCAACTGGTCTAGCGCCAGCTCTTCCGGCTTGCCGGACTCCGACTCCATGGACACGGCGAAGCGCGGGGGGCGAAGTTTGATCCGTGGGTCGGAAACTTCATCCACCATGCTCGTGATCGCCTTGCGAACGGCCCTCAGCTCCGGTAGCTGGTAATCCAGGTCCCGCCGTTCATTCTTCTCCCGCAACTCCTCGTTCTCCAGGGCGTAGAACCACCTGAAGAGCTCCCTGAAGTTGACGAAGGGTGTGAGCGCTCCTCGCAGCGCCTCGTAACGCGGAAACTCCGTCTTGGGGTCCTGGGAGAGAGACATCGCATCGGCCACCGCGCGGCTTGTGTCGACCACGGCGCGATCCGCGTCGTAGAAGGCGACGATGGGAAGGTCGATCGGCGATGCTCCCTCCAGGTCCGTGGCCACGATCTCATCCACCTTCTCCTTCAACATCCTGCGGTCGGTCGGCGTCCGACGGCTGGCTGTCCCTTCCTGCCCGAGCACGCGCCGATCCCATTCGACCCCGTCACGAGTCCGCAGCATCACCCGCAAGGGCTGCCGCCCGCGCCGGTCGGTCTCGAGGAACCCGACGACGGAGCCCTCCCGCAGCAACCTCGGGATGCTGCTGAGCCCTGCGGCGATGGCGCTCAAAACGCTTGTCTTGCCGTGCCCGTTGGCGCCGTGGAGCACGGTGAGGGCGGGGTCTATCAGCAGGGCGAGGCCCTCGATCGCGCGGTAGTTCTTGATCTCCACCAGTTCGAGCTTCATCGCTCGTCCCCCCTTCGCGCCCGTGGCCCGGCCGGGAGGTAGGATAGCGCCGTCGGCGCCCGGAAGGATAGCTTCATTCCAGTGGCGGGGCGCGGGCACGGGTTCGCTCGGGGCTCCACCTGCTCCGGCATCCACGTGGAGTTCGAACCCGATGCTGGCGCCTCTACCTGATACGTGGCACGGCGTTCTTGGGAAGGGGCGCGTCCTGCGGATGCGGGCGGCTCGCCTGCATTGGCCTGTTACGGACCCACTGCGGCCCGCCTGCGGGCGAGACGCCCGCGCTCCCAGGAACAGCGCCCAGCCTTCCTGTTCGTCACTGGCCGCCCCTCGGCTCCGGCTCTGCGAAGGTGGGGGGCCGGGCCGGAGGAAGCCGGGAACTCGACTCTCGTTCAACAGCATCGTCGTCAACAAAGCGGTTGACAACCGACTTGTTGACATGCAACATTCGGCGAACCTGTTGAATGTGAAGGTACCAGCGATGAGATCGTCCACCGAGCGCCGGGTGAGCGGCGGCGACTTCTTCGACCGAAAGCCGGAGCGGCGGGCGCTGGAGCCACGGATTACCGATGGACGACAGCGTGGCGAACACGGTATACGAAGCACTCGGTAAAGGAGCCTCCAATGAACGAATTGCCTGTGCGGCGGGGACAGATCCGCAAGTTCAATCCGGGGACATTTCAATTCGATGAAGAGTTGGTCGGGCAATTCGTGGTCAGAAAGCACGAGTTCAGCATCGTGCTCGAAGTCCTCCGTGGAAACGTCGGAGCGCCGTCGTGCCAACACGTCCTGCTCGTGGCGCCTCGCGGGCGCGGAAAGACCATGCTGCTGGCGCGCGTTGCCGCGGAGCTGCGCACCCACCGGGAGCTTTCGGAACGGCTGCTGCCGGTCCGGTTCATGGAAGAGAGCCAGGAGATCTTCAATCTGGGCGACTTCTGGCTCGAAACGCTGTTCCACCTCGCAAGGGAGGTTGGCAAGACCGATCCTGAAACTGCACAAGAGCTTCGGGATACGCACGCCGATCTGGCAGCCCGGTGGCGTGGGGAGGATCTGGAAGATCGCGCTCGCGCGACTGCCCTGAATGCGGCCGATCGGCTGGGACGGCAGATCGTCCTGATGGTCGAGAACCTGCAAACCCTGTGCGGAGACGTGGACGAAGACTTCGGATGGAAGCTCCGCGAGACGTTGCAGTCGGAACCCCAGATCATCCTGCTCGCTACCGCCACCAGTCGTTTCAGGGAGCTGGACGACGCGAAGGAGCCTTTCTTCGAACTGTTCCGAATCGTTCGCCTGGAACCACTGGATACCGAAGGATGCCGGCGTCTGTGGCAGATGGCCAGTGGCGACACCGTAAGCGAACGAGAGATCAGGCCGCTCGAGATCCTGACCGGCGGCAATCCTCGCCTCCTGGTCATCGTCGCGGGATTCGCGCAACATCGATCCTTGCACCAGTTGATGGAAAACCTGGTCGGTCTGATCGACGACCATACGGAGTACTTTCGCTCACACTTGGAGGGTTTTGCAAAGACCGAACGCCGCGTCTACCTCTCGGTGATCGATCTCTGGCAACCGTCGAGCACCAGCGAGATCGCGGCCCGCGCCCGCCTGGACGTCCGCTCCGTATCGACCTTGCTTGGCAGGCTCGCCAATCGAGGCGCGGTCGCCGTGGAAGGGAGCGGCAAGAAGCGGCTGTACGCCGCCACGGAACGCCTCTACAGCATCTA
Source organism: Gammaproteobacteria bacterium (assembly GCA_965243335.1). Lineage (GTDB taxonomy): Bacteria > Pseudomonadota > Gammaproteobacteria > HK1 > HK1 > JAJDXW01. The sequence continues at coordinate 4,154,343 of OZ251545.1, read as the reverse complement.
CTACAAGCTGCGACGGGAACGCGACGAAGCGGCCGTCGTGCGGAATCTGATTCATTTCATGACGGCGTTCTACAACGACGAAGAAACGGCAGGGATGATCGCAAATCCGAATTCGGAAGCGATGCAGTCATCGACCGTTCGCGATGGAATCGAATGTGCGGTATCCGAATTCGACAAGATCGGCAGTCTCCCTCCTGGCACGGCCATGGAAGAAGCACTTCGTACAAGCGCAGAACTCGAACGAAGCCACGGTGGATTGATAGACGGCGATACGATCACGCTCGAATGGTGGGCGAAGTGTATGAAGATGAGGGTGTTTCTTGTCCAAGGGAAACACTCGGACTTCGTGGAGACGTTCCGCTCGATCTACTCCGCATTCGTTCCCGAAAACAGGCTCATGATGCGCCAAATGATGGACCATATTCCGGCCCTGGTTGCAGCCGGCGCCTCGGAGCGTGATCTGCTCGATATCCTGTCGGGTGACAAGAGGAAATCCGATGCGCTGGAGCCACTGGTCGTCGCCCTGCGCCAGCACATCGGTGAGACGGTGCGTGCACCGATTGAAGTACTCGAAGTCGCCCAGGACGTTCGCAAGCGAATCGAGGAAGCGGCGAACGCCGGAAGCGCAACGGCTTCCAGCAGAACGAAATAATGTCTACACCGGACGTCCTGCCATAACCCACTCTTGTTTGCCGTCATAATGGTTTCGTCTTCCTGATTACGTACAAAGCCCAGCTTGCGAGCTCGGATCGATGGAGACCCGGGCACAGGCCCCGTGAAAGCCCGTCATTCCCGCGACAGCGGGAATCCACTGCAATCAAGAGTTTCTGGATTCCCGCTTTCGCGGGAATGACGAGTTGAAAAAACCATTTGCCTGAAATTTGTGCGTAATCAGCTCCGCCTTTGATGTCCGTTGGCTTCGTTGGATATGACTGGCCGACTTGCCCATCCGCGCCAACAACGCATGTTGCCTTATTTCGATGTCCGAGGTCTGACTGTCCTTCGCTGCCCGGACACGCACCGCTTTCAGCCGATCCTACCGCGGGGCCACAGCCAGAGTTCAATCAGCCGTGTGTCAGCCATCCTGCCGACCCGGCTCCACTACCGCCTCGCCGAACGAGCTTCCAGCTATCGCTTCTCTCGCCTTCGCCAGATCCTGCCGGATGTCCCGAGCGACCTCCTCGACTTCTCGCGCGACCCGGGGCTCAAGCCCAAGCTCCCATTCCAGCGCTGTCGTGAGCGGCAACAGAAGCTCCGCCGACGGCGATGCTTGGATCAGCTCCCGCATCCGCGCTGGTCCGAGCGCGGTGCTGAAGAACACCAAAGCATCAAGGTTGTCCTTCGATGGAGAGCTAATCTCAGGCAGAATCGATAGGAGGGCCTCGATATCCTGCTCGCTCGTGGACGGATCGCCGCTTGCGAGAGTCGCCCTTCCCCGGATCAGGTGACCCCGCCACCGGCTGACCGGAGATTCCGGGAGATGTTGATCGAGTACCTGGCCCGCCGTCTCGATAGCCGCTTCGTACTGTTCGCACGTCAGTTCCAGATCAGCTTTTGAAAGAAGCGCCCTCTCAGCCATCTCCCGGGACATGGGATACTCACTGGTCCCGAAACGATGCGCTGCTTCGTCGAAGGCAACCAACGCCTCCTCTGCGCGGCTCAACCCGGCGAGTACGGATGCCCTGCCGACGAGAGCGAATGCAACCAGTTGGCGAAAGACTGGTGCATCGTTGTCCCTGAATCGACGCACTGTTTCATCAAAAGAGGCTAGTGCTTCTCTCGAACGATGCAGCTCGTGGAGGTTGAACCCTTTGGTGACGAGAGCCATCGCATATGGTTCAGCGAGGACCGGCGAATCATTCTCCCCGAATCGTCGAATCACTTCGCTGTTGGCGACCAATGCTTCCTCCAGCCGACCCAGACTGCGAAGTATATTTCCTTTCTTGACGAGACCCTTCGCGGTCCACGCAAGGACTTCGGGTGTCTCGTTTGTCCCGAATCGACGCGCCAATTCTTCAAAGGCAATCAGCGCTTCCTCCGTTCTATTCAGCTTGGTCAGAGTATCTCCCTTTGTGAAGAAAGCTCTCGCAAGCTGTTCGAGAATATCCGACGCTTCATTCGTAGCGAATCGTTGCTCCACTTCGTCAAATATGGCTAGAGCTTCCTTCAACCGATTCAGGCGGACGAGAATAAGTCCTTTATTGACGAGAGCCGTTACGATCGGACCAGGAGGACAGAGTGCTTCGCTCCTGTCGAACCGATGTACTACTTCGTTGTAGACAGTCAATGCTTCTTCCGGCTGGTTCAACTTGTTGAGCACCGTTCCCTTGTCGACGAGCGAAGCCGCAATCAGCTCGATAAGCGCTGGCGCTGTGCTCTCTCCGAATCGATGAATTACGTCATCGTAGGCGGCTATAGCTTCCTCTGGCCGATTCAATCCGAGAAGTAAGCCTCCTTTGGCAGCGAGAGCACCCGCAATGATCATGGCTGACGCTGGTGCATCGCCAGCCGCAATTAGAGGAGCCATTTCGTTCCAGCTATCCATCGCTTCTTTTGGCATATCTTGTGTCAAGCGTAGTTCGTCGACTGCGCCTTCATTCTCTACCATCATATTCATGACCTGATCGAAAATATTCGACGTATCGATCGAATCGAGCCGATCCACCACCTCATCGTAGGCGGACAGCGCATCCTCCTGCCGATCCAATTGACCGAATATTGCGCCTTTAGTGAGGAAGCCGATTGCGACCAATGCGGAAACGTCCGGAATGTCGCTTTCTCCAAATTGGCGCGCTAGATCGTCATACGTAGCTAGCGCATCCTCTACCCGATTCTGGGCGCGCAGTATCCCTGCTTTTACCAGAAGTTCCCCTGCAGCGGCCAACATCGTTTCCGCTATGCCCGAATGCTCCGGATCTTGATCAAGAAGCTGCATAAAATGCGGAGGAGCTACTGCGAGCAATTCTTCGCGATGTATGGCCAATGCTGGCAATTCCACCAATTTTTCAAATGCGGCCTGATGCAGTGATCGTATCTCCGCTTCCTGGGTTGCCGCCTCCTGGGCGATGCGAACACCGATGTCCTTCAGCTCGGGCGGCGAGTAGTACGACGCCATGAAGCGGATGAGGGCTTCGATCAGGCGGTCTGGTCCACGGTTCCGCCGCAGCAGGTAGTAGATGTTGTACAGGCGCTCGCTCAGGTAGTACTGCTTGCGCCGAACCGTGCCGCCCGCAACCTGGACAGCACCGCGTTCGACAAGGCGGGTGAGCTGGGCGCTGCACTTGCTCGTTTCGAGCCGCGCCCGATCCGCGATCTCCTTCGTGAGCGCCGGCTTCCACAGGTCGGCGAGGGCGAGGTAGACCCGCCGCTCCTGGGCCGGGAGCGATTCGAGGTGGCTCTTGAAATACTCCGTGTGGTCATCGACCAGGTCGAGCAGGTTGGTCATGAGCTCCCGGAAGGACAATCCCCCGCCGAATCGAGCCAGGATCGCGAGCAGGCGCGGGCTGCCGCCGGTGAGGATTTCCAGTGAACGGATTGTGTCCTGTGGGGCGCACCGACCTGACACCGCCTCCCATAATTCGGCGCATTCGCTCGTGCCGAGAGGGTGCAGGGTGAGGGTCCGGAACAGGTCGTAGAAGGCTTGTTTCGGCTGGTCGATCTCGGCGAAACGGCTGGTTGCGCTCGCGAGCAGGACGATCCGCGGCTCGGTCTGGAGGGTCCTTCGCAGCCGCCATCCGGCTTCCCCGGAGTCCGCCATGTCCCTGAACATCATGTTCAGGTTCTCGACCATCAGGACCAGCCGCTTGCCCTCCCGGTCCGAGAAGTCGAGGAGAGCGGCGAGGCAGCGTTCGCCAAGCGTCCCGTCGTCCCGGATGGTGCGCAGATTCTCGAAGGTCTGGCGCAGGTCGGGGCCGTCCTCCGGTTGCGGCGCCTGGTCTGCGAGGCGGGCCAGGCACTCCAGCCAGAACTCCCCGGCGGTCGCGACCTCGTAGCTCTCCTCGGCGAAGACGACGGGGAAGAAGGCCGCCGACAGCCCGGCATCCCGGCGCACCTCGGCCGCGACCCGCAGGAGCAGGCTCGTCTTCCCGCTGCCGCGCGGGCCGATCACGATCTGGTGCTGGTTTGAGCTTCCGGTGCACTCGCGCAGCATCTCGACGATCGATTCGAGCTCGCGCGTCCGCACGCAGAACGACGCGATCAGCTCCTCGTCGGTGAGGAACCCCGGGTTGTACTTCCGGGGGGGAGGAGCGGTCACGGCCATCGTCGGGTGCTCCGGGCGGGTCGGGGGGCGCCAAGCGGTGCGGACGAAGCGCCGGATCGGCCGTACCGGACGCGCCACCAGTCTTCGAGCAGACCGGAGACGAAGCGGTAGCCGTCGCCCTGTCTCGCTAGGTAGCCGTCGTGCTCCAGCACGTGGAGCACGTCCTCGATCGGGAGCGGATCGGCCTTGGCTCCGGCCTCGGTGGCAAGGGATTCGCGATGCCGCTCGACGGCTTCGTCGCGCAGCCGGCCATCGTTGACCGCGGCCTCGGTCAGCATCTCGAGGGCGGCCCGATACCCTTCGTCCCCGAGGACCATCCGCAGCCGGGTCTCGTAGTGCTCCAGGTCCATCTGCCCCCGGATCCCGAGCATCTCATCGGCATACACGCGCTCCACGTCTTCAAGCGAGGCAGTACGTCGGCCGGCCCGGCGCAGATCTTCGTGAAGGAGGTCGAAGAAGCGCTGCACGTGGTGGGGGATCTGGCAGCGCAGCCGCCGGCACATGTCCCGGCGGACGTCTTGGGGCAGGTCGAGGCCATAGGTCTCCCCCAGGGCACCGAGGCAGGCCATCGCGGTCTCCCGATCCCAGGGCTTCAGATCGAAGGGGGAGAAGATGTTGGCGTGCGCGCTCAGCCCGGCCTGCTGCAGGATGGGTTCGAGGCTCACGCTGCCGGAGAGGATCATGCTCACCCGGCCCCGATGCATCTGGCCGTTCTTGCGAAGCCAGCTCAGGAGCTCGTCCGCCGCCCGCCTGCCCTCCGGCGTGATCCCGTAGTCGCGCCCCTTGCGGTGGTCGTCCCCCTTGAGCAGCCGGTTGACGAGGATCGGCAGCTCGTCGATCGCGAGCACCACCGGCCTCCCGTTCCCCGCGAGGGCCGCGAAGACCCCGTCGCCCTTGTGCCGCCAGTTCCCGGCATCGACCCCGGCGCGAAGCTTCACCCGCAGGTCCGCGCTGGCCAGTGCAGGAACCCGACCACCGACCTCGACCTCGGCTGCCGGAAGGACGTTGGCGAACAGAGACTTGATCCGGCCCCATGCACCCTGCGCCGACTGCGACTGGAACCCGATCTCGGCGATGGCGTCCGCTGGGGTGGAGGCCCCCTCCAGATCGACGAAGATCGTCTCGAAGCGGCCTTCGTCCGTCAAGCGACGCAGCAGCTCTCGGACGAGGCTGGTCTTGCCCATCCGCCGCTGCGCGGTCAGCAGGGTGTGGGTCCCGTCTCGGACCCGCTCGGTGAGCGCCTCGAGCTCGGCCTCCCGGTCGAAGAAGCGATCCGGCCCCTCGACCCAGTTTCCGCCCGCCTTCTTGAGCGCCATCGCCGCCTTCCCAACGAATTCGTTGCAAACAATATTGTTGGGAAAACTGCGTCGATGTCAATATCCACGTAATCTGTTGTATACGGGGAAATTTATCCGACAGGAGGGCGGTGAAACCCCCAGCGGCGGCGACGATCCGGCCGCTCATCCTGATCGGGCTTCGCTGGGCGAGACCTCCGCCGCCCGCTCCGCCCGGCCGTCGTTCACCGCGCCACGGGAGCCCGCGGTCGGCAGCCGTCCGGTGACCTCCGTGGCGGGCCGCCATGCGCTCGGGTCGATCGCGCGCAAGCCCTCCCTACAGGCGGACCCCCTCCATTGCCCTTCTGCCACGCCCCGCGAAAACGACGAAACGGAGCGCTTCCGTGGCCTGGCTGCCGCGCTCTTGGCGGGCGCCGCGCCGGCTCCCGCCCAACGAGCGCAGGATGCCGCGTTTCGCGGTAGACTCTCGGCCCTGTGAGCGCGAGGCCGGGCCGAGACGCGCTCGCACGGTGGGCATCATGGAGGAACAGGGGAACAGCGATGGCGCGAAGCGAGTTCCTCGCTCCGTTCGGAGCAGCGGGCATTGGCCGTGCTGCGGATCGGGCGCATGATCTGCCGACAGAGCGCTCGCCAACGAGGGTTCGGCGAGGCGTCGCGGCGCGCCAGCAGACCTCTTGGGCCTACCCGGCACGGGGCGGCGACAACCGCTCCGCGCCCACCGGGGCCACCGCACCCCACCGCTGGCTTCACCGGCTTCCGACCGAGGCAACGCCCCCGCGACGCCTCGGACGGTCGGCGCCGTCCGATTCCATCCGCAGGGCGTGCGATGCCCGGCTCCAGGATCGACACCCCACGTCGGCCCCGTTCGCCCATGACCCGACCCTGCAGATGCGACACGGCCTCCGGCGCCGAAGTGCGGGACGAGGCGACCGGGCTTTGCCATGAAGCGGCCGCAGACGCCGAGCGCCGGAAACCCGCCGCCGAACCGGTACTGGATGCGTGCGGTCTCGTTCGCGGGCCTGCACCGCCTCCTCAGTGCTGTCGGAGACGCCCCGACCGGGCTGAGAGCCAAGGAGATCAACGAGCTCGTGCTGGAGCGGGAGGTCACGTTGACCGCCCGGAGCCAGCCGCCCAAACCCACGACCCTCTACCACTATCGGAACACCCTGCTTCGCCTCCAAGCCCTCATACGAGATGGCCGGAGGCTGTGCGCCAATCGTGAGCATCCCGCGGTCAGCGGGTTGTTGCGCGTGCCGGCCCCTGCCAACGGCGATCAGTCCGTGGGCGACGCTGCCCGGGAACATTTTGCCGACCTCATCCTGAGCAACGAGGAGTGCAGAACGCTCTTTTTCGACCTGTTCATACCGCCGGGCGGGAGCTGCGCATCCGTATCCGATTTCCGAGAAAGCGGCGCCCCGGTGAGCTGGGCGCGCAAGACCGCTTCCGGCGTCACCGAGATTCTTTTCGAGAACGAGAGCACAGGCCGCACCGCCCGGCATACGTCGGCCACGGGCGTGACCGCGATCCTGTACGGGCTCCGGTACTGGGCTCGTGACGAGTTGAAGCTCATCGACGAGTATGGCCGCGGGGCCGAGGGGAAGGTGGTCATGTTTCCGGTATCCGGATGGCGTCCTTCGATGCCTGACCACGATTCGCCCGTCACGCCGGCGGTGCGATTCCTTCTCGATCGACGCAGCGCCGACGAGTGGACCCTGTTCTCCATTTCCGAGCTGATCGTCGACTATTGCCAAACCCGGCGGCAGCCGCGAGCGGCCCTGTTCGACGCGATCGACTGGCTTCGCCGAGAGTGGCCTTATCACACCGTCCTGATCCCGACCTCGCGCGCGATGGCGACCATCGCCGCCGCGTCCCCTCAACAGGAGGACTTCGAGCTGCGAAGGTACTACAAGAGCCCGCGCGGCCCCTATATCTCCCACCTGCGTCTGCACGAAGACGTGGCCATCGAAACCGAGGGAGCGACACGCTATCATGTCCGATATGCTCAAGAAGCTCGGGCTTGAATTCAATCCCTTCGAGCCGTCCGCCTCGGGCGCTCCCCTTGGGAGCAAGCTCGTTCCCCCGGCGTCGCTGGAAGCGCGCGCGCACCATCTCCTTGATCGTTTGCGGACCGGACACGGGGTGAAGGCGATCGTGGTCATTGGAGAATACGGAACAGGAAAGACCTGTCTCCTGCGGTGGCTTCATGATCGGATTCTTCCGGAACGTCGGATCAAGTCATTCTACTTCGACAACCCGGGAGTGCAATTCTATGATCTTGCCAACGCACTACTTCGGACCGTGGGGCGCAAGGATCTCGCCAAGCTGATCTGGGAGTACGCTGGCCCCTATGTGCCGGCTCCCTACCAGGGCAATCTTTTCCAACACGGCTTCGAAGAGTACCTGTCGGCGCCGATTCGATCCAGGTCAAAGCCAGACATCGCGGTCCCTCTCCAGCAGGCGGTCAAGAAGGCCGGCATCACTGCCGACGAAGAGATCGCCCATTGCCTCGCCCGCATCGTGACGGATGCGGTAAGGAAGCCGTACTTCGAATATCGGGACTTCATTCCCCGCCAAAGCGGCAGCCTGGTGGCCGAGTCGGAGGAAGCCCCGTACTTCGGCGCGATTCTGAAGACGATCGCCCAAGGATCAAACGCCGAAGGCATAGCGTTCCTGGTCGACGAGTTCGAAGAAATCGGACTCCAGAAGAGATTGACCAAGCGGGCAGCACATGACTATCTTGCCACCCTGAAGCGGCTGATCAACCTGGCGCAGAGCGAGGAAGACGACTTCTGGCTCGTCTTGTCCATGACACCCGATGCATACGAGAGGACGCGCGAGCTGGACCCCGCCTTGGGCGAACGCCTGTCCGGCCAGGAACACGAAATCCGTATTGATCCTCTCGATTCCGAAGCCGCACTGGCGTTGATGAGAGCACGCATGGACGCCGCGCGGCCGGAAGGAAGCAGTCGGAGAGGAAGCCTGTTTCCATTCCCCGAAGGCATTCCGTTCATGCCGACCACCTTCAACAACCCTCGGCGATTGGTCAAAACGTGCTTCTACGCCATTGCCAGGGCGGACCATCATACGCCGCTCCCATTTTCCGGCGGCTATCTTCAGGATGTCGAATCCGGGCTGTATCCGTCGGACGGTCGGGAAGATCGCCACAAATCATGAATGAGGAAGATCGCAAGGTCGTCGTGTTTCTGGACACGAACGCACTCCACTCCATCCATCTGTACTTGGAGCGTGCGGAAGGAGTGGGCCTGTATCCGTTTGCTGCCGGCGAAGATACGATCGCCAAGGCAAGGGAACACCTTGACAACGTACAGGACAGCAACCTCAAGAAGGGATTGAAGCAAGGGCTGGGTATCGTCACCGGCCTCGCCGGCCCGGAAGTGGATGTGCGTGTCGAATACTCCCCGGTGTCCGAGCTTGAGCTGATGGCGGGGCGGGCGAAAGGCAGGGCGATTGTGAGTGCAGCAAGAGAAGGTATTCCGGATCGAATGTGGACTCGTTTTCACGAACCGGAAGTCAGCGAGCGCTTGACTATGGCGGACTTGTCGGAGGTCAAGACGAGTGTAGAAAGGCTGGGGTCTGCGATGGAAAGAGCAGGTATTCCTGCCACGGTGAGCGACCCGGAACGAACGAGGGATGCATTGGATCTGGCAAAGGAAATCGCAGGACTCGTCTATCTGAGGATGGCGGACAGCGTGATCTATGCGAGTGCGCTCGTCGCGGGTGCTGACTGTCTGATCACCAGGGACGAATATTTCAGGAAAACCGTCAACCATATCAGGAATGGTGAAAATACTTATGTCGAGATCAAACAGAAGCTCCGGGTTCTCGTTGGGCAAGTTATGCTTACAGACCCCGATAACATCGCTCTGCCAGAGGCGAAGCGGGAGCTGCGGCGAGGGCGTTGATCGTGATTTCACAACTCTCTGTATCCGAATCGGCGACGAAGACGGGATACCGGTTGACGGAATCCCCGGCGTGGAGGCATTGGGTCACGCCAAGGGCTGCGAGGGAAAAGGCGATTCACCGGTGGTATCTCTTTCCGCACAGCTTTACCGGCGAGCTTGTTCACGCCCTGATCGATGAGTGGGAGCTCGACGGCGAGGACCGGATTCTGGATCCGTTCGCGGGTGCGGGCACAACCCTGTTGGCGGCAAAGGAGAAGCGGATCCCGGGCTCGGGTTACGATTTGTCGCCGTTTGCGGTTCTGGTAGCGAACACGAAGACCGCGGCACTGTCCCGAGCCAGTCTGGAATTGGCATGGCGCCGGCTCGAACCCCGGCTGGGACAGCAGCATTCGACTTCGGTAAGGCGAGACTATTCGGAGCTGGTGCACAAGGCGCTGCCGGAGGGGCGACTCGAGGCTTTCGACGCGATTGCATCCTGGATCGATGATCTCGGCTGCCCACCGGCCGAGCGTGACTTCTTCAGGTTGGCGCTGATTTCCCTGATCCCTCGCTTCAGTCACGCGGTTGCCAGCGGAGGCTGGTTGAGGTGGTCCAATCAGGGCGCGGACGCCGCCGCCGTTGTACAGTCATTCAGGGAGCGGGTCGGGTGGATGCTGTCGGATGTTCAGGGCGAAGAATGCAATAGCTCCGGTTTCTGGAAAACTGAAATCGCGGATGCCCGCATCTTGCCGGACCCCGACGAGACGTATTCCGCGGTCATTACCTCGCCGCCGTACCCGAATCGACACGATTACACCCGGGTCTTCGGGGTGGAGCTGATGTTCGACTTTCTCGATTGGGAGGAGAGCCGGGATCTCAGATATCAGAGCTTTCATTCGCATCCGGAAGCGAGGCCGCAACGGCCGTCGGCGAGAGGGTATGTGCCGCCGGAGCGTCTGGATCGAAACATCGTCCATCTGAACGACGCCCGGCTCCAGCGCATGCTGCGTGGATATTTTCTGGACATGTACTTGTGTTTACGCGAGGTTGCGAGGGTGACCCGAGGGGGAGCGAAGGCCGCTCTCGTAGTCGGGAACGCACGATACGGCGGTAAGGCCATTCTCGTCGATGAGTTCACTGCGGAGCTCGGCGAGCGTGCGGGGCTCGTCTGCCAGGAGATTCGGGCCGTCCGATGGCGCGGGAACAGCGCGCAACAGATGGGGAGATACGGACGGGAGGGGTCGAGGGAAAGCGTAGTCATCTTCGAGAAACGATGAGCGACACCTATGCTCGGCCGGATGTTGGACAACCGGTCCGGTTCATATCCATACCCGGCTGGTCGGGGCGTCCTCTTGATTTCCCGATTACGCACGAAGTTCAGCTTCCGATTTCGGGTCGATGGAGACCCGAGCACAGGTCCCGCGACGGTCCGTCATTCCCGCGAAAGCGGGAATCCACGGACTCTCAATTGAAGTGGATTCCCGCTTTCGCGGGAATGACGGGGTGAAAAACTTATCTGAGTTTTGAGCGTTTGGTGGGAAGCATGAAACCGGCTTTACGCGAGGAGCTTTCTTCCCCGGGGTTCGGTCAGGAGGATGCGGAGGGCGGTGAGGACGCGGCGCGGGCGCCGGCGGTGCATGGCCATGCCGAGCCAGTAGGCGGTCTCCTCGCGTTCCATGGCCTCGATCCCTTCGGCTACCGCCCGCATGTTGTCGCGGCTTCGCATGGGCGCTAGGGTGCGGAACAGGAGCCCGAGGGTCAGCGCCAGGTCTTCGGTCAGGGCGTAGCCGCGCCGGCCCGCGTCCGCGCTTCGGCCCAGCCTGACGCCGGCGCGCGCGAGCCGCCCGAGCACCCGGTGCTCGACCAGCTCCAGGTTGCGGCCCCGGAGCCCCGCGACCCGGAGCGGCGAGGTCACCCGCGGGGTCGCGGGGGCCGGCATCTGCCAGATCTCGTACTCGGCGTCGACCGGCCCGCGGCGGCGTACCCGAAGCTCGTACCGCGGCGTCGATGCCGGGGTCTCGAGCCGGATGGCCCCGGCCCCGCCTGGGCGCATCACCGGGCCTTCGCCTCCGTCGTCGCGGTTCCTGCCGCCTCCGCGGCCGGAGCTCCCTCCCCCGCTGCCGCCGTCGTCGCGGTCCCCGTCGCCATCGCGGCTCCCTTTGCCTCCTCCGCCGCGGTTCCCACCTTCGCTGCCGCCGCCCCCACCCCCGTCGCCTCGGCCACCGCCTCCGTCGCCGTCGCCGACACGTAGGCGGCCCCGCTCGCGAACCGCGCCAGACGTTCGCCGAGCTTCTCCGGGGCGTCGCCCTGCATCGCCAGCCCGTCCGCGAAGGTCAGCTCGAAGCCGGCCTGCAAGTCTCTCGAAGCCGCGGCCCGAAGCTGCGGCTCCAGGAACTCCCGTACCGGCTGGGCATCCGCCACCGGACCCCGGAAATCGAGCTCGAACGAGCCGCCGTCGCGGGTCTCGTAGCCGCCGGTCATGGTGACGGCCTTCTCCGCCCCGGACACCGCGCCGATCGCACCGAGCAGGGGGAACGCGTCGCCGGACTCGAACATGCGGATCGTGAGCGTCCCGATCCGGTCCACCCCCTTGGACCGCGCCTGCTCCCACAGCCGCATCAGGGCCTCCTTGAGCACCCCTTCGGCGGTGAACGAGCCGGGGGGCGGGGCCAGCGCCGGAGCCGGGGTCGCCTCCAGCCCCGGCCGCGGCCCCAGCGCTGGCCCCGTTGCCAGGCCGAGCCCGCCCCCTCGTCCCCCGACCCCGTATCGTGCCGGGGTCTCGGCTACCCCGACGAACCCACCGGAGCCGCCGTCAGCCTCCCACTCCGGCCCCGGCTTCAGCTTCGGCTCCGGCTTCGGCCGCGGCCAGAGGCCGGTGTTCCGGGCGTAGGCCATGGTGAACACCGTCGCCTGCTCGTCGAGCACGATGCTCGCCTGCGGGTCTCCGGGTCCGTACAGCAGGTCGCCCCGCCGGTAGACGTAATCCCCCTGCTCGACCCCGCGCCGCACCCCGCGAATGAAGACGTCGTCGCCGATCAGGATGGGAAGCCCCGGGTCGCGGCGGAACTCGTCGCGCAGCGCCAGGGTGGTGATCTGCCCCTTCTTGAGCGGCGTCCGGTCGCGCACGTAGGCCGGCGAGTCCGGCTCGTCCTCGGCGGCCCGGAGCTTTTGCAGGTCGCGGAGCGCCCGCACCACCTGCTGCTGGCCGGCCCCCGGCTGGTCCGAGGTGGACTGCATGTCGATCGCCGAGTGCGCCAGATCGACGTCGCTCGCGCCGACCCGGTGGCGGGACGGATAGAAGACGTGGCGGTAGCACTGCTGGACCGCGATCGCGAGCTCGTGCTCGGACCGCGCCTCCAGCTCGCGCACCTTGGCCTGCTGGTGCTCGGCCAGCGCGCCCAGCCGCTCGGGCTTCTTCAGCTCCCGCAGGGCCAGCCGGTGGAAGGTCTTGCGCCGCATGTCGTCCTTCCCGGCCTCGTCGGCGACCAAGAACACCAGGTGGTTGCGGAGCGCCCGCAGCGCGGACCCCTCGGCCCCCTTGCGGGAGTAGCTCCGCGCGACGATCTCGGGAACCCGTTCGACGGTGCTTCCGATGGCCGCCGCGTCGTAGGACAGCACCACCAGCTTCGGGCGCCCGTCACCGACCTCGTCGGGGACGTCGAACGGCCCGCCGGGGAAGGTCACCGCGTCGAAGGTCTTGCCGTGGAAGATCCGGCGGATGCGGTCGTTCAGCTCGGCCCTCGCCTCCCCCGCGTCCACGTGGCGTTCCTCCCGCTGGATGATCTGGCGGAGGTTCGCTTCAGCCAGGAAGCGCATCGGAGCGCCCGGCCGGTCGTCGAGGTAGGCGGACTCTTCGATGAACTTCCTGCGGGCCTCCTCGATGAAGCCGACGTCGGTCGCGGGGCCGAGGATCGAGTAGCGAAGCTGGTCCGGCGGCAGGCCCTTGAGGCGGTCGTTGAAGGCGAGGGTGTGCAGCAGGACGGTGCGGGCGACGTAGGCCGCACAGGGAGGAAGGCCGCGGTGGCGTTCGGCGTCGATCTCCTCGGCCAGGGCCTTCGTCCGCGCTCCGCCTGTCCGCCCGCCGCCGCTCCCGGCTCCCCTCTCGCTTCCACCTCCGCCTCCGCTCCCGCCGCCGCCACCGCCGCCGGCGACGTCGTTGGCGATCGCCGGCACGTAGCTGGTCTGGCCGAGGCGGGTGACGATCTCCTGCCGGATCGGCTCGTGCCCCGGGTCGATGTGGTGCAGGTGGATCGCGGTCGCGTCCTCGGGCCTCGTCTCCCAGAGATGGGCGATGGTGCGCGCGAGCAGCCGCAACATGCCGCGCACGCGCTGGAAGTTGCCGAGGGTGGCGGTCTTGCCGGTCAGGGTCTCCAGCACCTCCGGGTGCAGCGGGTAGCCGGCCCGGAAGGTCTCGACCGTCTCCGGGCGCCCGGCCTCGGCCGCGAGCGAATCCCGGCTGGCCGCCCAGGTCCGCCGGTACGCCTCGACGGCGCCTTCGGTCCCGACCCCGTCGATAGTGTCGAACAGGCGGCGGCGGAGCACGAGGACCGTCTCGTCCTCCTCGGTCGGGTTGAGGAGCGTCGCCTTCCGCGCGGAGACGCTCTCCGCCTCCGCCATGTGTTCGGCGATGAGCCGGTTCTCCGCGCTGTAGGCGTCGACCGCCCGCCCGTCCTTGCCGATCGCCAGGGTGTAGACGAGGGCCGCGTTGGGGGCGCCCTCCACCGCCTTGAACAGCGAGGTCAGGAACGCGGTCAACTGGTCGTGCGCATCGTCGAGCCGCCGCACCTTGCGCAGGTACACGGACAGCTCGTCGAGCAGGATCAGGGTCGGCTCGCCCCCGAACAGCTCGCGCAGGGTCTCCGCGCCGGGGGCGACGCGGCCCTCGTCGCTCGCGCGGACCCGCGCGTAGCCCTCCCCGCCCGCGAGGGAGCAGGCGAGCTCGCCCCAGGGCGTGTAGGCCAGCACCCCTTCGCGCATCTTCCGGCCGTTGGCCGGGTCGGCGTTCTCGCCGTCGAAGGCGGCGATGCGGACCGGCCCCGAGGGGAGCAGGGCGGGGTCGACGAACTCCGCGACGTTCGACACCCCCCTCCCGGCGCGCGCCGCGTGGACCAGGGCGATGAGCCCGTGGGTCTTGCCGCCGCCGTAAGCGGTGTCGAGCCGGAAGATCGCCGCCGCCTCGCCGCCCGCGCCCGCGAGCCGGCGGCACACGTTGGCGAGCAGGTTCCGGAGGCCCCGGGTCGGATAGGTGTCGGCGAAGAAGCGCGCCGGGTCGAGGTACTCGGGGCGCGCCCGCCCGGCGATCACCGCCGCGAGGTCGGCGGCGAAGTCCGCGTCGGCGAACGCCCCCGCGAGGACGTCGGGCCGCGGCCGGCAGGTCTCGAAGATCGTGGGGGCGCTCATTTCGGGGCGATCGCGTCGATGGGCTTCACTCGCTTGGCGGGCCGGGCATGGGCGCGGGGCGGGGCGTCGCGGAACGGAGCGGCGCGCCGGGCTCAGGCGTCCAGGGTCCGCAGCTCGCGGCGCATGATCTTGCCCGTGCTGGTCTTGGGCACGTCGTCCACGAACTGCACCGCGCGCGGCGCCTTGTAGGCGGCGAGGTGCTTGCGGCAATGGGCGATGATGCCCTCCTCGTCCGCCGCCGCGCCCGGCTTCAGCACGATGTAGGCCTTGGCGATCTCGCCCTTCATCTCGTCCGGCTGCGGGCCGACGGCGACGAGGGCGACCGCCGGGTGCATGGCGATGACCCGTTCGAGCTCGGCCGGGTAGACGTTGAAGCCGGCGGTCAGGATCATGTCCTTGCGCCGGTCCACGATCCAGACGTACCCGTCCTCGTCCTGGCGCGCGAGGTCCCCGGAGTGCAGCCAGCCGTCCGGCTCGATGGTCTCCCGGGTCGCCGCCTCGTTGCCGTAGTACCCCTGCATGACGATGGGGCCGCGCACCATCAGCTCCCCGACCTCGCCCGCGGGCAGGCTCTTCGAGGCGTCCCCGACGTCCGCGATCCGGCACTCGACGTGGGGCAGCGCGATGCCGATCGAGCCGTGGCGGTTCTCCCCGTAGAGCGGGGTGGTGGTCCCCGGCCCCGCGACCTCCGTCATGCCCCAGAGCTCGATCAGGGGGCAGCCGGCGCGCCGCTCGAACTCCTCCATCTTGGCGGCCGGCATGGTCTGGCCGCCCACCGTGCAGCGGGTGAGGGAGGAGAGGTCGAAGCGGTCGAAGTCCGGGTGGGCGAGCATGTACATGAACATGGTCGGCACCCCCTCGAACAGGGTGGCCCGGTGCTCCTCGATGGCCGCCATCACCTCCGCCGCGTCGAACGAGGGGAGCAGCGCCAAGGTCATCCCGTAGAGCAGGCTCGCGTTCATGACCACGTTGCCGTAGACGTGCGGGCAGGGGAGGGCGGTCACCACCGTGTCCTCGCGGGTGCGGACGTGCATGACCGCGGTCATCGCGGTGCTGAAGATGACGTTCCGGTGGCTGTGCATGGCCCCCTTGGGGCGCCCGGTGGTGCCGGAGGTGTAGCAGATGGTCGAGAGGGCGTCGGTCGAAACCGGGGCGACCTGCAAGTCCGGGCTTCCCGCGTCGAGGAGGTCGCCGAAGGCGCGCGCCCCGGCCGGCGCCGGCCCTTCGCCGAACAGGACGACCTCCCGCAGGGTTCCGGCGCCGTTTCCGCCTGCGGCTCCGTTCCCGCCTGCGGCGCGCTCTCCGCCCGCCCCCGCATCTCCGTCCCGGCCCCCGGCTCCGCTGCCGCCGCTACCGCCGTTGTCTCCGTCTCCGGGCCTGCCTTGCGCCCCGCTCCCCCGGAGCGCGAGCAGCGGCCCGCCCTTCTCGCGCGACGCGATGAGGGCCTTGGCCCCGCAGTCGGCGACGACGAAGCCGACCTCCTCCGGGGTCAGCATCGCGTTGATCGGGTTGGCGACCGCGCCCAGCTTGTGGATCGCGTAGTAGCTCACGACCCACTCCCAGGAGTTCGGCGCGTAGAGGGTGACCCGGTCCCCCGCCTCGACCCCGATGCCGCGAAGGCTGTTGGCGAGACGGTTCGAGAGCTCGTTCAGCTCGTGGAAGCTGAAGCGCCGCCCGCCCGTGACGAGCGCCGTCCGGTCCCCGAACCGCCGGGCCGCCGCGGGCAGCACCTCACCGAGTGTCTCCAGCATCGCTTCTCCTCCCTCCCCTGCCGGCGCCCCTTGCGGGCGCAACGCCCAACGTCCGTCCGCGGCAAGGATAGCCGAACCGGACGCCGGCGGCGGGGGCGGAGTCCGTGGTATCGATCTGCGTTCGGCCTATGCCTCGATACACGCCATGACGTCGGTCAGGGAAAAGTCCCGCCCCTTGAACAGCAACGGCTCGTCCAGGGTTTTCGCCAGGGCATACGCGAAGCAGTCACCGAAGTTGAGGCCGGCCGGATGGCGCCCCTTGCCGTAGTCGCGGAACGCTCCTCGGGCGACGTGGGCCTGATCGGCGTCAACCTCGACGAGCCCGATCTTCGCCTTCGCGATGAACAGGTCGAGGGCGCGTATTCCGTCCGGGCCGTACCGGGATTCGATGATCATCGACGCCTCGACGAACGAGGCGACGGACAACACGCATCCATCCGCCGCTTCGATGGCTTCGTTGAACGATCGCCGTTCGGATTCGTCTTGCAGGATGGCGATCAGCGCCGACGTATCGATGACCATCAGATGGGCAGACCGTTCTCGTCGTACCCAAGGATCTCATCGGTCCGTCTGCCGTCGAGAACGGGGAGGGAGGCGCAATGCAAGGCGACGTCGTCGAGCTCCTCGGCGAGGCTCCGCCCGGAACGCTGCCGGCGGATCCGATCCAACCGGTCCTGCAACGCCTTCGTGACCGCCTGCGTCTTCGTCTCTCCCGTCAACCCGGCCAGGGTCTCGGCGAGCTCCTCGGCGGTCCGGTTTCGGATGTTCAGGGCCATCGATGCAACACGTGTAGATGCGGAGCTGCATCGTAGCAGCCGGTTGCCGCGAATCCATCCGCCGCCAGCTCGAGGCATGTGCGCGGTGGGGATTTCGCGCCGGCGCACCGCTCGCCACCCCTCTGGGTACGCCGGCGTCTCGCTGGCATGGAGGTGTGGAGCGCCCGTGAACGAAAGTGCGGGCGAGACGCCCGCGTTCCCAGGACGCTTGGATTCCCGCTTTCGCGGGAATGACGGAGCGGGCGGGACACCCGCGTTCCCAGGATGCCCACGTTCCCATCGACGCGCCGTTCCCGGGGATGTCCCGCGCAAGCGCCGCCGCGCCCGGGCCCCTCAGGAGGAGAGGAAACGGCCCGGCGCGCGCTCGCCGGTCGCCGCGTCGAAGAGGAACGCCCGCTCCAGGGGGAAGCGGACCGCCACCTTGCGGTCGAAGTCGACGTCGTACTCCTTCGGCATCTTGACCGCGAGGCTCGCGTCGTCCCCGAGGGCGACGGTGACGAGGGTCACGTCGCCGGTCAGCTCGGCCGCGTAGACCGTCGCGTCGAAGAGCCCGCTCCCCGGCTCGGCCACCTCCGCGTCCTCCGGGCGGAAGCCCAGGACCGCCGCCATGCCGTCCCGCGCCTCCGCGACCGGAACCGCGACCCCGCCCCCGCTCTCGAACCGGCCGTTCCCGATGCTGCCGCGCACGAAGTTCATCGGCGGCGAGCCCATGAAGCCGGCGACGAACAGGTTCGCGGGGTCGTCGTACACCTCGCGCGGGGAGCCGATCTGCTGCAGGGCGCCCTCGTCCAGGATCGCGACCCGGTGGGCGAGGGTCATCGCCTCCACCTGGTCGTGGGTCACGTAGACCGTGGTCACCCCCAGCGCGTGCTGCATGTGCTTGAGCTCGGCGCGCATGTAGCCGCGGAGCTTCGCATCGAGGTTGGAGAGCGGCTCGTCCATCAGGAACGCGGAGGGGCGGCGCACGATCGCCCGCGCGAGGGCGACCCGCTGGCGCTGCCCGCCGGAGAGCTGGCGCGGGTAGCGCTCCAGCAGGTCCTCCATGTGGACCTGGGCCGCCGCGTCGCGCACCGCCGCCGCCCGCGCCTCCGGCTTGACCCCCCGCACCTTGAGCGGAAAGCCGATGTTCTCCGCCACCGTCTTGTGCGGGTAGAGGGCGTAGGACTGGAACACCATCGCGATGTCGCGGTACTTGGGAAGCTCGTGGGTGACGTCCGTGTCGCCGAGGAGCACCTGCCCCGAATCCGCGGTCTCGAGCCCCGCGATGATCCGGAGCGCCGTCGTCTTGCCGCACCCGGAGGGGCCGAGCAGGACCAGGAACTCGCCCGGATCGACCGTGAGGCCGAGGTTCTTCACCACGTGGTTGGCGCCGAACCACTTGTTCAGGCCCCGGATCGACAGCCGCCGGGCGCGGGACTGCGCCGGCGCCCCGTTGCCGCCCGCCGCCCCGTTGCCGCCCGCCGCCGCGCCGACTTCGCTCATCCTTCCTCCTGACTACGCACAAAGCTCAGCTAAATGGTTTCTTTCAACCCGTCATTCCCGCGAAGCTTGTGCCCGCTTTCGCGGGCACAAGCTTCGCGGGAATGACGGCTCCGAGGGTGCGGGAGCGACCAAGGCAGGCGGGACACAAGCGTTCCCAAGGACATGTCCGCGTGCTCATCCCTTGACCGCTCCGAGCAGGATCCCCTTCGAGATGAAGCGCTGGAGGAGGAGCGCCATCGCGATGACGGGGACGATCATGATGATGATGACCACCGCCATCGTCCACCACAGGATGCCCTTCTCGCCCCCGTTCATGCCCGCGACGAGGATCGGCAGGGTCTGGGCCTTGGTGGTCGAGAGGAACAGCGCGACCAGGTACTCGTTCCAGGCGAGGATCAGGACGAGGAGGGTGGTCGCCGCGAGCCCCGCGCGGGCGAGCGGAACCACGATCTCGAAGAACGTCGCGAGCCGCGAGGCCCCGTCGAGCTGCGCGCTCTCCTCGAGGTCGACGGGGATCGAGGCGAAGAAGTCGTGCATCAGCCAGACCACGATCGGCAGGTTCACGACCGTGTAGGTGAGGATGATCGCGAGGTGGGTGTCGAGCAGGCCCACGCGCTGGAACATCATGTAGATCGGGACCACCGCGACCACCGGCGGCAGGATCCGCTGCGAGATCATCCAGAACAGGATGTCGGCGTTGCCGGCGCTGCGCCGGAAGTAGCGGCCCAGCGCGCGGGCAAGGAGCACGAAGAGGGCCGCCGCGACAGCCCCCGCGATCCACAGGTCCACCCCGTGGACGCCGACCGCGACCGCCGCGCCGATCATCAGCGCGACGAAGACGAGGATCGTGCCGAGCTTCGGCCGGTACTCGATCCGGGCGAGGGCGTAGGCCGCCATGCTGCCGACGAGCACGCAGAGGGCGGTCGAGCAGAAGGCGATGACGACGGAGTTCCGGTAGGGGGTCAGGGTCTCGGCGAGGGGCGACTTCGCGCTGAAGTCGAGCAGGTCCGCCCAAGCGTGGAGGTTGGGGGTGAAGTCGATCCAGGGGAGGTAGGACGGCCCCTCGAAGACGTCGATCGGGAGCTTGAAGGAGGTGATGGCCAGCCAGTAGAACGGAAACAGCACGAAGGCCGACCACAGGACGAGGAGCGCGTAGACGACGACGCTCCCGCCCGGGGACATCCGGCCGATGCGCGTCGGCTCGAACCAGCGCCGGAGGCCGCGCGCGCGCGACAGCGACCGCGCGGCCGGCAGGTGGGCGCCGGCCCGGGCCTCCGCCGCCCCGGTCTCCGCCATCCGGTTCATCCCCCCGGCCTCATCAGCGTGCGTGCGCCGCGGCCCGCTTTCGGACCACCAGCATGAAGTAGGAGACGCAGAGCACCACGGTCACGAAGAGCAGCAGGTACGAGATCGCCGCCGACTGGGCCGGGTCCAGCGCGCGCCAGGCGAAGAAGGAATGCAGGGTCATCGACTCGGTCGCGATGCCGGGGCCGCCGCCCGTCATCATGTTCGGCAGGTCGACGAGCTTGAACCCCTCGATGACCCGGATCAGCATCACCGTGGCCGCCACCGGGACGATGTGCGGCCACGTGATCTCGCGGAAGATCTGCCAGCCCCCCGCCCCGTCCACGTGCCCGGCCTCGACGAGGTCCCTCGGCACGTTCTCCAGGGCCGCGAGCAGCACCACGAAGATGAAGGGGATCCACTGCCAGGAATCGCCCACGATGATGAACGCCCGCGCCGTCCAGGGGTTCACCGCCCACGCGAAGTCGCCGAGGCCGAACCACTGCCAGACCGGCGCGAACGGCCCCTTGCCGGTGTCCGCCATCATGCGGAAGGTGAAGCCGATGCCGATGGGGGTCACCATGAGCGGCAGGAAGAAGACGACGCGGAAGAACGTCCGCCCCCGGATCGGCTGCGAGCAGAGCAGGGCGAGCCCGAGCCCGATGAGGAACTGGAGGCCGCAGCCCACCACGACGTAGAACAGGGTCACCCCGAGGGTGCCGAGCCGCGTGCCGCTGAAGAGGGTCGCGGCGAACATGAAGGCGAGCCCGAAGAGCACGCTCGCGGTGATGAGCCGGCCGATGCCCCCCGCCACGCTGACCGGGCCGCTCCGCCCGGCGAAGTACCGGACCAGCCACCAGGCGAGGAGGGCCGCCGCCGCGATCGTCACGATCCACCCGAGGACGCTGACCCCCTCGAAGGTCCCGAGGAAGTGCCATTGCTCGGAGCCGAAGAGCTGCTTCTCGTAGTTGCGGGTCCCGACGTACCGGATCTGGTAGCCGCCGCCCCGGAGCCGCACCCGCGAGAGGGACAGGATGAAGGTCGCGATGAGGGGGAAGATCGAGAAGACGAGGATCATGACCACGGCGGGCATGATGAAGAGGGTGCGCGCCTGCCGGTCGAACCACTCCGCCAGCCGCCCGCCGCGCCGCGCCGCCACGATGACGGAGTCGGCGGCAACTGCGGCAGCGGCGGCCGGGTCCTCTCCCGGCCGCCGCCTGCCGATCCTGCCGTCCCCTGTCGCCACGGCGCCCCCGGCCCGATCCTCGACCCCCGACCCCGGCCTTCGGCCCGCGACCTGCGTCGTCCGCTGTCGCCTGGCCGTGGCCGGCGCCGTCTGGCCGGCGCCGCGGTCGCGGCGGGACGGCCTTCCCGTCAGCTAGTTGGTGATGCCGAGGGACGCCCGATAGAGCGCGCCCTGCCGCTCACGCCCGAAGTCCTCGGTGACCTCCTCCCAGCACTCGTGGATGTTGTCCATCGTCTGCTCGTCCGTGATCTCGCCGGCCAGGAACCGGGCGACCTCGCGGTCGAGGCAGATGCCCTCGTACTGCTGGGTGCCGGGGATGCGGAGGTCGGACGCCATGTTCGGGCTGTTGAGGCTCTGCCCGATGGCCCCGAGGTAGTTCTCCGCCGACTCCTGCGAGAAGCCCGCGTCGACCCACGGCTGGATGTTCTCGAACTGCGAGATGCGGTACGGGTTGTAGCCCGTCCAGCCCTGGGTCACGTCGAAGTTGGACTGCTCCGGCGCGTTCATGTACGACAGGAAGTCGTAGGCGGCCGCGATGACCTTCGGGTCGGCCTTCGCGTTCACCGCCCCCGACCAGCCGCCGAACGCGGCGAACGGGGTGTGGTTGACGCCGTCGATCGCGTACGGGCAGAGCGCGGGCGTGCAGTCCACGAGCTTGCCGGTCGCCCGGTCCACCACCCGGCGCGAGCCCGGGAGGATCTTCGAGGCGACGAGCCCGTCGATCTTGGACTGGGTGAGGTCGATCGAGAGCGGGCCGATGTCCCCCCATTCGAGGAGGAGCGCGCAGCGCCCGGAGAGGACGATGGGGCGGGTGTCCGTCACGTCCAGGTTGAGCTCGTCCGGCGGGCCGTACTTGCCGGTCTCCTTGAGGACCCGCAGCGCCTCCCTGAAGCCCTCGTTGCGCACCAGCGGCTCCATCGTGTCGGTGTCGAAGAAGATGCCCTGGCCCGTGCCCTGGCTCTGCAGGAAGGCCCCGGCGATCGAGAGGCTCAGCCAGAAGCTCTGCGCGTTGCGCTTCTTGAACAGGCACGAGCCGTAGTCGGGCTCGCCGTCGCCGTTCATGTCCTGGCCGTGCACGGCGGCCGCGACCTCGAGGTACTCGTCCCACGTGTCCGGCGGCTCGAGGCCGTTCTTCTCGAGCACGTCGGTGCGGTAGTACATCATGTGGAAGTCGCCGTCGACGGTGATGAGGTAGGTCTTGCCGTCGATCTTCTGGTTGAACTCCCGGAAGTAGGGGGCGATGTCGTCGAACTGGAGCCCCGGGTCGTTCGCGACGAAGCCGCTCAGGTCCGCGAGCAGGTCGCTGTCGGCCAGCTCGACCGCCCAGCCGGAGGCGAACACCCCGACGTCGATCGAGTTCGTTCCCGTGGACCAGTCGGTCAGCAGCTTCTGGAAGAGGTCGGCGAACGGCACCGTCGCGACCTCGATCGTCGCGCCGGTCATCGCCTTGAACTCCTCGCCCCGCTGCTCGAGCCGCCCGGCGATGACGGGCCCCGGCCGGGTGAGGATGTTGACGGTGACGCCGTCGTGCTTCATCTGCGCGTTCGCCGCCGGCGTGAAGGCGGCGGCGGTGAGGGCCGCGGCGCCGAACGCCGCCGCCGCGAGGGATCGCTTGATGGTCATGTCATGGCCTCCGGTATTCCAATGCCTCCGGCAGGGGGGGGCGGACGCCGGCACGGTGTCCGCCTGCCCTGCCGCTGCGGCGCCGGCACGCCTCGCGCCGTGCTGCCCGCCAAGGATACGGGCCATCCGGGGGCAGGTCCAACCGGAGGCTACCGGAGCGGAGGCGGGGCGTGTGCGCGGTGGGGATTCTCGCTGAGCCCGCCTCGCCGCAGGCGCTTCTGGGAACGCGGGCGGGGGCTTCCACCCCGGAACACTCCTGGCGAATGCGTCAGCCGCCGAAATCGCGTTCCGCCTGTTCCGGCGCATGAGCCGGGCGGCGTCCCGGCTACGGTGAGGCTCGCCGAATCATCCGGGCGGCCGGTCGCCCGCGGCGTCCGCGGCCAGTTGCCGCAGGCGCAGACCCTCGACGAGGCCGCCGAGGGCCCCTTGCTGCTCGGTCAACCGGATGATCTGTTCCTCGAACGCTTCCCGGTCGGCGCGCGCTTCGGCTCGAATCGCCTCCCGGGCGGCGTCTCCTTCGGCCCGGATCGCCTCCCGGTCAGCGCGCCCTTCGGCCCGGATCGCCTCCCGGGCGGCGTGTCCTTCGGCCCGGATCGCCTCCCGGTAGGTGCGTCCTTCGGCCCGGATCGCCTCCCGGTCGGCGCGCCCTTCGGCCCGGATCGCCTCCCGGTCGGCGCTCGCTTCGGCCCGGATGGCTCGAAGCTCGTCGCGCAGCCCGCCGGTGGTGGTGAGGATGAGGGCGCCGAGTGCAATGCCGACGCCGATGATGGCGATCGTTTCCTGATTGAGCCTGGGCATGGGATCGGACTCCTTTCGGGGGGGCGACTCGGTGCGCCCGCCGCCTCGGCGGCGGGGTTCGTACCCTGAGCCGGGAGCCGCGCCTCGCTGCTCCGCTCCATGAGCACGGTTCCACCGTAAACCTTCTTCGACCCCGGTTCAAGCCGCTGCCGAGGCCGCAAAGGAACCCGCGGTGCGGGCAGTCCCCCCTGCGCACGCGGCGCGGGCCGCTCCTCCGAGGGCGGCGATGGCCTACGACACCTTGGGGAGCACCTCGTTCTTCAGGAGGGACATCGACCCGAGCCACGCGTCGTAGGGGTCCCATTCGTGGCCCATCGCGAGCAGGGTCCCGAACCCTCCGATCTCGCCCCGGAGGTCGTTGAGCCGCTGCGCGACCTCGTCCACGCTCCCGACGATGAACACGTGGTCGATGAGATAGTCCATCGTCACGTCCGAGTCGGGCATGTCCGGGTCGTTCTTGAGGAGGCCCATCATCCCGACCTTGGGCAGGAGCCGGAAGAAGTACCCCTTGAAGTCGCGGGCGAGGATGCCTTCGCGGGCCTGCCGACGCGCCTCGGCCCCCGATTCGGCGACGAACACCTCGCGGGCCACCCGCCACGCCCCGAGGTCCGGCTCCCGCCCCGCCTCGCGCGCGCCTTCCTCGATGGCGTCCCAGTGGGTCTTGAGCTGCACCGGCGGGACCAGGTTGATCGACATCGGGATCCAGCCCCGGCTGGCCGCCATCTTGAGGGTCGAGGAGCGCGGCGAGACCCCGGCGACCCCGATTGGCGGGTGCGGCTGCTGGTAGGGCCTGACGTGGGCGCGAAGCCCGACGTCGTCCTGCGGCTCGGGGACCGTGAACCGGAACCCCTCGCTGTCGTAGACCCCGGGCTTCGGATCGCTCCAGAGCTGGAGGATCGCGTCGAGGGCCGCTCGCGTGTAGGTCCGGTTGTCGATGGCCGCGTCGTCGCCCCAGTAGCCGAACACCTCCATGTCGCCGGGGAAGCTCCCGGTCCCGACCCCCCAGTTGAACCGGCCCTCCGCCATGTGGTCGAGCTGGGCGATGCGGTTGGCGAGGACGAAGGGGTTGTGGTTCGGCATGCAGCTCACCCCGGTCCCGAGGCGGATCCGCTTCGTGAGCGGGATCGCCTGCGCGATGAGCAGCTCCGGCGAAGGGATGTTCTCCCACACCGCGGTGAAGTGCTCGCCGATCCAGGCTTCGGAGTACCCGAGCTCGTCGAGCTTGACGATCTGGTGCAGGTCCGACTTCAGGGTTTCGGTGAGGTTGGCTCCGGGGGGATGCAGCGGCATCGTGAACAGGCCGAGTTCCATTTCTCTGGCTCTCCTGTGAGGACGGGGTCGAAACGGGATGGAAGCGGCGTCAGGCTAGCGGGGGAGGCGCGGCCCCACAAGCGCCGCCTTCGGGGAGGCATGTGCGCGGTGGGGATTTTCGCCAGGCGCACCTCGTCGCAGGGCGTCCTGGGAACGGCGCGTCCTCCGGACGCGGGCGTCCCGCCCGCATTCTCATTTCCGGGGGCTCCGCCCCCGTGCGGGCGGGACGCCCGCGTCCGGAGGACGCGCCGTTCCCAGGACGCCGCGCAAGCGCCGCCGTGGGGTGAAATCCGCCTAAAGGCCCCTTGAACCGCCCAAAACCGCCGAAGAACACCGGCCCCGTGGGGTAAAAAATATCTCGTTTCTTGTTCTCTTTTATCTACATCAATAAGTTACGAACAGCGCACGGGCCTTCCGCGGCTTCGGCCCGCGCCCGCCACTTGCGCGGCGAGCGCGTCGACGGTTGCAGCGAGCGCGTCGGGGGCGCCGTCGTTGCGGATGACCCGGTCCGCGCGGGCCTCGCGCTCGGGGTTGCCGAGCTGGGCATCGATGCGGGCGCGGGCCGCCTCCGGGGCCAGCCGGTTGCGGGTGACGAGGCGTTCGAGCGCCCGTTCGGGCGCCGTGCTGACCGTCCAGACCTCGTCGCACAGCGCCTCCCACCCCGCCTCGAACAGCACCGCCGCATCGAGGACGATGAACGGCGGGGAGGACGGCCGCGCCCGGACCTCCTCGATCTCGCGCCGCATCCGCTCCGCCATGGGAGGGTGCGTCAGGCGGTTGAGCTCGGCGAGCCGCGCGGGGTCGGCGAAGACCAGCCGCCCGAGGCGGGCGCGCACGATCTCTCCCGCCTCGTCGAGGATCTCCGTCCCGAACGCGCGGACCACCGCCGCGTGGGCTTCGCCGCCGCCCCGCATGAGGACCCGGTGGCCCACCCGGTCGGCGTCGATCACGTGCGCCCCGAGCGCGGCGAGCCGCCCGGACACCGTGGACTTCCCTGCCGCGATCCCTCCCGTCAATCCGATCACGGGGGTCACGGGCGCACCCTTCCCTGCCGACACGCCGCCTTCCCTCGACCCGCATCCGTCCATCCGTTCGTTCGCTCCGTCATTCATCCTGTCTTCCGGGGCCTGCCCGAGACGCCGGCGTTCCCGGGAGGCCCGCGGACCCGGCTCCCGCTTCGGTCCGGGGCGAGGCATCGCCGGCTCCTCGTCCGGAAATCCGGCCCGGCGGGAGCCGGCCCGAGCCGCCCCGAGCGGAACCGGGCTGCCCCGAGCCGACCGGCCCCCATCGTTGCCCAACTCGCGCGACAATGCCATGCTTCCAAGCTCGGCACGATGCAATCAGGGCGGACGACATGCGCTTCGGGGTCTTCTACGAGCTGCAACTTCCCAAGCCGTGGGGCGAAGGCGACGAGCACCGGCTCTTCAAGGAGGCGATCGAGCAGGTGGTCCTCGCCGACCGGCTCGGCTTCGACTACGCCTGGGAGGTCGAGCACCACTTCCTCGACGAGTACTCCCACTCGTCGGCCCCGGAGGTCTTCCTCGCGGCCGCCGCCGCCCGCACCTCCGGCATCCGGCTCGGGCACGGGATCCGCCAGGTGATCCCGAGCTACAACCACCCCGCGCGCACCGCCGAGTGCGTGGCGACCCTCGACCTCCTGTCTGACGGCCGCGTGGACCTCGGGATCGGGGAGGGCGCGACCCGGCTCGAGCTCGGCGCGTTCGGCATCAAGGCGAAGACCAAGCGCGCGCGGTCCCTGGAGGCGGCGGAGCAGATCTGCAACATGATGGTGCTCACCCCCTACCCCGGCTTCGAGGGCGAGGGGTTCTCGATGCCGTGCCGCAACGTGCTCCCGAAGCCGATCCAGCGCCCCCACCCGCCCCTCTGGATGGCCTGCACGAACCGCGACACCATCAAGGTCGCGGCCCGGAACGGGGTCGGGGCGCTCGCGTTCTCGTTCCTCGACCCGGACGAGGCGCGCAACTGGTCGAAGATCTACTACGACGTCATCCGCAGCGACGAGTGCGTGCCCCTCGGCCACGCGGTCAACCCGAACCTCGCCATGGTCTCCGCCTTCTCGATGCACGAGGACCGCGCGGAGGCGATCCGCCGGGGCCAGGACCACTTCGAGTTCTTCCGGTACGCGCAGCAGAAGCTCGTGGCGGAGGACTTCGTGCCCGGCTACAGCGACATGTGGAACGAGTTCAAGGAGAAGCGCGGCGACGCGTCCGACCGGCTCATCCAGGCCGCCCTCGCCCGAGCGGAGTTCGACGGAGCCGGGATCGGGACCCCCGCGGACATGGAGCGCCATCTCCGGGACTTGCAGGAGGCGGGGGTCGACCAGGTCATCTTCATGCAGCAGGCGGGGCGCAACTCCCACGCGAACATCTGCGAATCGCTGGAGCTCTTCGCCCGCACGGTGATGCCGAAGCTCCAGGCGGAGGCGGCCGGGCGAGAGGCGCGCAAGGCGGAGTCGCTCCGGCCCCACCTGGAGGCCGCGGCCGCCCGCAAGCGGTTCATGCCCCCCATCGCGCGCGAGGACGTGCCGGTCGTCCCGGCGGCGGTGAAGGCGGCCACGTTCGACGCGCTCGCGGCGGCCCGGAAGAGCGCCGCCGATTGATCCCCGGTCCGAACCCTCGATACCTCATCGTTCCTGCCATCGAGCGAAGCCCCCTGCGAGGCCGATCATCGGGGAGCGCGGGGTTCCGGCCCGCAAGAGAAGCAGGGATGGCAGGGTGCGGCCTGGGAGCCGACGTCGAGATGGCCGCGGGAACCGGCAAGACCTGCGAGGTTTCCGGCTGCGGGCTTCGGGGGCGGTAGCCTGGGCCGGCCCCCGTCGAGCCGTGCGCGGGGCGCCTTCCGGCGGCTCTCGCTCTCCGTCTACGCGCCGGCCGTCTGCATCGCGATCGGCCACCAGGCGACCCTGATCCTGCTGCCCCTCTACGTCCTGGAGATCGGCGGCGGGCCGGCGGCGGCCGCCGCGGTGCTCGGGATGCGGGGGGTCGGCGCCATGCTCGCCGACGTTCCGGCCGGCGTGGCGGTCACCCGCCTCGGGGACAAGGTCACCATGGCGGGGGGGACGCTGGCGGTCGCCCTGGCCTGCGCCGGGTTCGGCTTCGCCGCCGGCCTCTGGCTGCTCGGCCTGCTCGCCCTCGTGCTCGGGGCGGGGTTCGGCGCGCTCATGCTGGGGAGGCTCAACTACGTCACCCGCCAGTGCCCGGCCGCCTACCGGGGCCGCGCGATCACCGCGCTTGCCGGCATCCAGCGGGTGGGGCTCTTCGTCGGCCCGGCGGCGGGCGGGCTCATCGCCGAGGCATTCGGGTTCGGGGCCGCCTTCGCGGCCGCGGCGGTCCTCAACGTCGCCGGGTTGGCGCTCATCGGCGTCTTCGTCCGGCGCTCACGGACAGGCGCCCGCGGCGGCGCCCAGCCCCACCGCGCGGTCATCGCCCGGATCCTGCGCGACCACCGGCGCGAGTTCACGAGCGGCGGGCTCGCCTCCCTCGCGATGCAGTTCGTGCGCTCCGCCCGCCAGGTCCTCATCCCTCTCTGGGGCGGGGCGATCGGGCTCGACGCCGCGAGCATCGGCCTCGCCTTCGGGCTCTCCTCCGCCCTCGACGCGGCGATGTTCTATCCGGCCGGCTGGCTGATGGACTTCCGCGGGCGCAAATGGACCCTCGTGCCCTCGCTCGCCCTCCTCGGGGCGAGCCTCGTCCTGATGCCGTTCGCCGCCGGCTTCTGGACCTACCTCGCGGTCGCCCTCCTCTCCGGGCTCGGGAACGGCTTCGGCACCGGGATCATCATGGCCCTCGGCGCGGACCTCTCGCCGCGCACGAACCGCGGGGAGTTCCTCGGGGTGTGGCGCCTCCTCGGGGACGCGGGCCACGCGGCCGGCCCCTTCGTCTTCAGCGCGGCGACCGGCTTCTTCGCCCTCGGCGCGACCCTGGGGCTGGCCGGCGCGGTCGGCTTCGCGGGGGCCGCCGTGGCCGCATGGCTGGTACCGGAAACCCTCCGCCGGCCGCCGGCGGGTCCGCCGTCCTCGCCTCCTCCTGAAACCCCCGGCTGATCAGCCGCCGGCCGGCCCCGCGGACGATGCTCGCAGGGACTCTCGCAGGGACGCGATCCGTTTGCGGACGCACTCGATTTGCGCGGGGTCTCCGAGCGCCTCGACGTCTTGCAGCACGTTTCGTTCGTAGATTCTCAAGGCTTCCTCGACCTGACCACGAACCTCCGGGATGTCGGTAATCCGGCCTCGGGCGATAGCGAGCGAGCGCATGGCGTCGAGTTTCTTGAAGACAGGGAGCTGCTCCTCGGTTCGGATGCACAAGGCTTCGTCAAGCTCCTCGCGGTCTTCGCGGAAGTCGGCAGTCCGGCCCCAAGTGATGGTTTACCGCCGTTGGTCGTCCATATCGGAGAATTCAGCTTTGGCACGCGAACAGGCGTGCTCCGCCCCCGCCGAATCACCGGGATATCTTTGTAAATCAACCTGTTCAAGCAACAGATCCACGTCGATCGGGCGCAACGAAGGACGCGCCGCCTGATACTGCTTCAATTTCTCCAGTCGCTCCCGACGATGTCCGCGATGGCCCCGGTCGCGAACTCCCTGAAGGTCTCGTGCTGCTCGTCCGGGCGCTTGAGCCGGCGAGGGCGGGGCGCGTCGGCGCGGTGGCCGGGCGCCAGGTCGAATACGTCCCCGGAGCGGGTCTCGGCGCGGCTCCGTTCGACGAACCCGAAGGCGATCCGGCGGAGCCGCTCCAGCCAGTCTCCGGCGACGAAGCGTTCGACGGAGAGGTGGCCGTTCTCGAAACAGAGCTCGCGCTCGCGCCCGGAGAGCGCGCGCGGCGGGTGGGAGAGCACTTCTTCGGGGGCCATGTCCGTCTCGTCTCCGGCGACGGTAGCAGGATTGAAGGCGTGGCGGAGCCGCGGCTCGGCAGGGCTACGGGATGGTAGCCGGCTCGGCGGCGACGTAGTTCAGGTCCGCGAAGAACACGGTGTCGAAGAGCCCCCGTTCGCGGACCCGGGCGATGTGCTGGTAGAGCTCGGGGCGGTCCCAGGCGAATCCGCGTTCCCCGTCCGCGCCGCCGATGTCCGGGTGCGCCCGGGCTGCGGCGACGATCGCCATCGGGACGTCAGCCGCGGTCGGCACGGTCGCGCGCGAGGTGGCGGAACAGCTCCGCCTCGCGCTCGGCGAGGAGCGCCGCTCCGTCGCGCCCGCTCCAGTCGTAGACCCCGCGCCCGGACGGCAGGCCGCGATGGCCCGCCTCGACCAGCTCGGTGACCGCCCCGGCGGGCCGCGGGTCGTTGCGAAGGTGCGGGATGAGGTAGGCCCCGAAGGCGTGGAGGGTGTCGAGCCCGCCGACGTCCGCCGACTCGATGGGTCCGGTGACCGCGAGGCGCCGCCCGATGGACGCCTTCACCACCGTGTCGATCGCCTCCGCGGACGCGGCCCCCTCGGCCCAGAGCGCCCACGCCTCGCGCAGGAGGGCGTACTGGAGCCGGTTGCCGAGGAAGCCCGGGATCTCCTTCTCGACGACCACCGGCTCCTTGCCCGCCGCCCGCAGCGCGCCGCAGAGCCACGGGACGACGTCCGGGTCGGTCTCCGGCCCGGCGCAGACCTCGACGAGGGGAATGAGCTGCGGCGGATACCAGAAGTGGGCGGCGACCACCCGGCCCCGGCGCCGCACGTTCGAGACGAGGTCGCTCGCCGGCTGGCCGCTCCCGGAGGCGATCACGGTGGGCGGCGCGCAGATCCGGTCGAGTGCTCCGAAGACCTCGTCCTGCACCGCCCGGTCGGCGGGGACCGCCTCAAGGACGAGCTGGGCCGAGGCCGCCTCCCCGAGGTCCGTGGAGGTGCGGATGCGCGCTTTCGCGGCCGCGGCGTCCGCCGAGCCGATGAGCCCGTGCGCCTCGAAGTCGGCGAGGCTCCGGGCGATCCGCTCCGCGGCGGCGGCGAGGCTCTCCTCACGCCGCCCGATCATCACCACATCGCGGCCGGCGGCGGCGAAAATCTGGGCCATGCCGTGGCCGATGAGGCCGTTTCCGATCACCGCCACGGTGTCGAGGGTTGCGGGGACTGCCATCGACCTCTTCTTTGCCCACGGACGGGGGCCGCGCCGCCGGAGCGGGGCCCCGGGCCCGAAGTTTGCGGCCCCGGCCCCGGCACGGCAACCCCGAGCCTTGTCGAGGCATGTGCGCTGTGGGGTTTTCGCGCTGGGGGGCCGCGCCGCCCGGGCGCGCCGGGGGCGCTGGAGACGGCGCGCCGGGGCGCGATCGACCCCGCAGCGGGTCGCAAAACCCCGGATCGGGCCTTCGTGCAAGGGCAAAATGCGCTGGTGCGGACGACGCGCACGAGCCGGCCCTTGGCCCGCGGGACCGGACGGGGAGAGACTTGGGGGCGGAGCCAGCCGGTCAGCCGGTGTCGGCCCAGGGAACCGGGCCGTACAGCGAACGCATCCGTTCCGGGCGCCCGGCCCGCACCTGACCCAACGCCAGCGCCATCATCACCGACAGCGCCAAACCGACCCGCGTTCGCATCCGCGACAACCCCCGGATGAAGTGCTGCTCGAACTCGAAGCTGCGGTCCACACGGGCGTTGATCCGCTCCAGGGCCGCGCGCCGACGATAGCCGCGCTTCCACGAAGGGCTGCCGTAAGGGGTGGGGGTGAAGATGCGCCGGTCGTGCCGGTCGAGCCCGATGCGCACCACGCGCCCGTACTGTCCCGGTTGGCCGCCGCCCATGCGTTCGCACGCCGCCCGGCCCTCGCACGCGAAGTCGTGCGCCGCCGCCGGACACCGGTACTTGAGCGCGTTGCGCCCCGGGTCGAACCCCCAGAACGCCAGGTCGCGCTCTTCCCCCGTGCTCGGGCATCGGCAACGCACCTGACCCTTCCCGGTATACACGATGCAGTCCGCACGCTCGGGGTACGGCGCGCGGGTGATGGGCCGCGCGGGGTCATGGCCGGGCATCGCCTTTTCTTCGCGCCACAACTCGCGCGGCTCGATGAGGGGGCGCACCCCATGAGACTGCCACAGCTTCGCCTTCAGCGCCCCGCAGTCCAGCCCCCGGTCGGCGCTGAAGTCCCGGCATCGACCGGCCCACTCCCCCAACCCCTCGTCCACCATCTGATGGAGCACCTTGACCTCCGAGCGCGACGCCTTCTCCACCCGATACGACACCGGAACCTCGTAGCGCGTGTCGGCCATCAGATGCACCCGGTAGCCAAACCACGACTTCACCTTCGTCCACGCCCGACCGGTGCGCCCATCCACCCCCCGCGTCTCGTGACGGCGCCAGTCCGCATCGCGGTCCGACACCGCTCCCGTGCGACCCGACACCCGACCGGTCGAGTGGCCCGGAACCGCCTTCCCGTCGTATCCCAGATGCTCGCCGAAATCGGGCAGCGCCTCGCGCAACTCCTCCCCCATGCGCCGCATCATCGCCTCGAACACTCCCGCGCGCCGTTCGAGTTCCACCAACCGGCGCACGAACCGCGAGTGAAGTCCAAGAGGAGGCCAGAGCATGGCAAGACGCACACGCGAAGTGAGAAGGTTCCGCGATGAGCTGCTGGACGAGTTGCTGGCCGGGGCGGATCCGGCCCAGGTGTTCGCCGATGGCGGTCTGCTCGACGACCTGAAGAAGGCGGTGGCCGAGCGGGCGCTGGATGCGGAGATGGACGCGCATCTGGAGGGCGAGGGTTCGCGGGGCAACCACCGTAACGGCCACAACCGCAAGCGGGTGCTCACCGACGAAGGGGCGCTGGACCTGGAGATCCCCCGCGACCGCGCGGGGCGCTTCGAGCCGCAGTTGGTGGAGAAGTACTGCCGGCGCCTGCCCGGCTTCGACGACAAGGTGATCTCGATGTACGCCCGCGGCATGACGACGCGCGAGATCCGCGGTCACCTCGAGGAACTGTACGGGGTGTCGGTGTCGGCGGAACTGGTCTCGAAGGTCACCGACGCGGTGCTCGAAGAGGTCAGCGAGTGGCAGTCGCGCCCGCTCGAACAGGTGTGCGCCATCGTGTACTTCGACGCGGTGCGGGTGAAGATCCGCGACGAGGGCCTGGTGCGCAACAAGGCGGTGTATCTGGCGGTTGGGGTGAGCTGCGCGGGGCGCAGGGAGGTGCTCGGGCTTTGGATCGAGCAAACCGAAGGGGCGAAGTTCTGGCTGTCGGTGATGAACGAACTCAAGGCGCGCGGGGTGGCCGACGTGCTGATCGCGGTCGTGGACGGGCTCAAGGGGTTCCCCGAGGCGGTGTACCCCGAAGCGACGGCGCCAACGTGTATCGTGCGCCTCATCCGCCGGTCGCCGGCGTATGCCTCGTACCAGGAGCGCCGGGAGTTGGCGGCGGCGCTCAAAACGGTCTATCAAGCCCGCTCAGCACCACGAAGCCGATCGAGACCCGGCTCGCCGCTCCCGCGCCGCTCGCGAACACCAGCGGGAGCACGCCCAGGATGAACGACAGCGCGGTCATCATCACCGCCCGGAAACGCAGCCGTGCCGCCGCCACCGCCGCTTCCGCCGCCGGCGCCCCCGTATCGCGCCGGACCTTCGCGAACTCCACGATCAGGATCGCGTTCTTGCTCGCCAGCCCGATCAGCATCACCATCCCGATCTGGGCGTAGAGGTTGTTGTCGAGGAACGGCAGCGCCGCCAGCGGGACCAGCGCCCCGAACACCGCGATGACCACCGAGAGGATCACCGACACCGGCGTGCTCCAGCTCTCGTACTGCGCCACCAGAAACAGGTAGGCGAACACCAGGGCCAGGGCGAAGATGACCGCGACGAGGCCGCCGGCTTCGAGCTCCTGCCGGGAAGTCCCCGTCCATTCGATGGCGTACCCCTCCGGCAGCACCCTCCCCGCCACCGCCTCCAGCGCCCGGATGGCCTCGCCGGTGCTGAAGCCCGCCCCGTTGGAACCCGACAGCGCCGCCGCCTGCGCCTGGTTGTAGCGCGAGATGGAGAGCGGCCCGAGGGTCGTCTCCACGTCCGCCACCAGGGCGCGCAGCAGGATCATGTCGCCGGCGGCGTTGCGCACATGCAGCCGGCCGATGTCCTCGACGGTGTTCCGGTGGCGCGCCTCGGCCTGGAGGATGACCCGGTAGACCTTCCCGAACAGGTTGAAGTCGTTGACGTAGGACGAGCCCAGGCTCGCCTGGAGGACGGAGAAGATTTCCGCCACCGGGACGCCGAGGGCCTCGGCCTTGTCGCGGTCGATGTCGAGGAAGAGCTGCGGCACGTTCGCCGCGTAGGTGCTGAAGACGTTGGCCAGGGCCGGGTCCTGGTTGGCGTTGAACACCAGCGCGCGCAGGGCCGCGGCCAGGTCCTGGGGCGAGCGCCCCGCGAAGTCCTGCGGCTGCGCTTCGAGGCCGCCGCTCATCCCCACCCCGACGATGGGCGGCGGCGGGAAGGCGAAAACCTCCACCACCAGCGGCAGGAAGCCGGTCGGGGCCGTCCGGAAGTTGAACCGGGCCAGCGAGTCCACTACATTCGCGCTGGGCGTCAGTGCACTGGCGACGGCTCCATTGGACACTCGGGATGGAAAGAACGCTCATCACCGACAAGGACATCGCATCCCGGTCGCGTTGGATCGACCGGATCACGCATCCGGGCGGGGGCTTCGGGGCAGATGCCGCCCAACTTGAGTGCGACTTGGCCGATGAGATCGACCGCCAGGGAAGCGGTGCTCTCATTGGCCACCTGCGGTTGTGCGGCGCGATCCCGGAGGCCTGCGCCTACGACAGCAGCGCCGAGAAGCTCTACGCCAAGTACACCGACGTGGTGATTCACGAAGCGTTCAAGGCCATCGGGCTCGTGAGCACCGTGCTGAAGGAGCGCACCGATACCGCCGATGTGGAGTGCGTCTGCGACAGCTACAGCTTTGTGGCGGACGCCAAGGCCTTCCGCCTGAGTCGCACAGCCAAGAACCAGAAGGATTTCAAGATTCAAGCGTTGGACAATTGGAAACATGGCAAGCGCTTTGCGATGGTGGTATGCCCGGTCTACCAGCTACCCTCAAGAACGAGCCAGATATATCAACAGGCCATAGCGCGATCAGTGTCCGTTTACACCTACACACACTTGGCCTGCCTCGTTCGATACGCCGAAGACCGGGGCGCCGATTCCGGTACAAGCCTGCTTTATGAAGTGTTCTCTTCCATCGAGTCGATGTTGCCTGTGAAGAGCGCCAACGACTACTGGCGGACGGTGAATCGCGTGCTATTGAATCGGCGCGGCGCGGCGGAGCTGTGGAGAGAAGAGAAGATCGCTCTGCTGGAGTCCATTGAAATCGCAAGA
The DNA here is from genome assembly GCA_965243335.1 of Gammaproteobacteria bacterium. Taxonomy (GTDB): domain Bacteria; phylum Pseudomonadota; class Gammaproteobacteria; order HK1; family HK1; genus JAJDXW01. Next base: position 4,118,923 of record OZ251545.1, on the reverse strand, counting down.
GCTGAGGCGCTGCGTTTTCTGGCGGAGGAACGACAGAGGATCATGAAGCTCTCTCGACAGGATGCCATCCGGGAAGTGCTTGTCGGACGAAAGCTGGATGCTCGCAGCAACGCTGTGAAGTCTGTTTCAGCGAATTCCCTGTTGGACATCGGAGATCCAAGGTGAACGGCCGCTATCTCGACAAAATTACGCTCGGTGACTGCCGAGAGCACCTTCCCTGCCTCGAGAACGGCAGCATCGATCTGTTTCTTTCCGATATTCCATACGGCATCGCCATGGATGATTGGGACGTGCTGCATCGCAACCAGAACTCGGCGCTGCTGGGGAAATCCCCTGCTCAGCAAGGCAAGGCGGCGTTCAAGCGGCGAGGAAAGCCGATCAACGGGTGGTCTCGGTCGGATCGCAACATCGGAAAGGAATACGAGGACTGGTGCCGGTCGTGGTCACGGATGGTGTTCCCGAAAATGAAGAGCGGCAGCTCGATCTTCCTGTTCGGTGCGCGTCGGACGATCCATCGCGCGATCAACGCCTTCGAGGACAGCGGGTTCCTGTTGAAGGACATACTCGCCTGGAAGAAAAAATCGGCTTACCACAGAGCACAGAGGGTAAGTGTGGTTTTCGAGAGACGAGGCCTGGAGGAGGCTGCCGAGAAGTGGAATGGCTGGCGCCTGGGAAACCTGGCGCCGATGTTCGAACCGATTGCCTGGCTGACGAAACCGTATTGCATTGGCGGCACCATAACGGACAACATACTGGAACATGGTGTAGGGGGGATGAACATCGAGGCTTGCGAGAGTTACGGCATCGGCACCGTGAACGTCCTCGAGTTCGGTTTCACGAAGGATGAGCATCGAATCCATGAAGCCCAGAAACCTGTCCGCCTTGTTTCGTTTCTGATTGATCTGACAACGAAGGAGGGACAGACGGTGCTTGACCCGTTCATGGGTAGCGGCACGACGGCAGTTGCCGCCAGGCGCCTGAATCGACGGTTCATCGGATTCGAGGCCGCGGACGACTTCCACAAGGCAGCGAGCCAGCGGTTGCGTGATGAGGATGGCAGGGAAAAGACGCCCGGCCGATCCCAATCATCGCTGCTCTGACCGGAAATGATACAGCGCCGCCTGCGCCTGGTTGTAGCGCGAGATGGAGAGCGGCCCGAGGATCGTATCCACGTCCGCCACCAGGGCGCGCAGCGGGATCATGTCGCCGGCGGCGTTGCGCACGTGCAGCGGACCGATGTCCTCGACGGCGTTCAGGTAGCGCGCCTCGGCCTGGAGGATGACCCGGTAGACCTTCCCGAACGGGTTGATGCGGAGGATGCCGGCATCTGGTTCAGACCGCCTGGCTCAGCGTCGAAGCCGGACGGATCCCGTCCGTGAGCTTCTTCCTCTCTCCTGCAAGCTTGCGGAAGTCGCACTCCACCTGGATGCCATGCCAGAACTCGTCGGACTGACCGAAGAAGGCGCCGAAGCGAATGGACATGGCGGGGGTAATCGAACGCCTCGCATGGACGATCTCGTTGATCGCGCGAGGGGCGACGCCAATGGCGCGGGCCATGGCGTTCTGCGGGATCCCCATCGGTTCGAGGTACTCCTTCATCAGGATCTCACCCGGTGTGATCGGGTTGTCCATGCGTATCTCCCATGACGTTACGGGTGTGCATCAATGATAGTCCACGATGGCTACCTGTGCAGGTCCTTCGCTGGTCCACCGGAAGACGATGCGCCACTGGTCATTGATCCGGATGGAGTGCAAGCCCGACAGATTGCCTCGGAGCGCTTCCAGACGGTTCCCGGGCGGAACGGCAAGATCGCTGAGGACGCGGGCTTGATTCATCCGGATCAGCTTTCTCAACGCGACCCGGGACGGACAGGGCCGCGAAACGGCGGCTGCTCCCTTTGCGGAACAGCTCGGCGGTATCCCGGTTCGCGAAGGACTGAATCAAGCGGAACGCGCCTCACACGGGGTCGCGACCACCTCATGACGCCTCGACGGGAGGCCGCGGCCGGATCATCGGCTGCACTTCACCGCCGCCGATCAGGACGCACTCCGGCAGCCGTCCCGCCTCGCCGCGTGCAGGGGCTTCGTACACTGCCGCCCGCCGAACCGTCCTTTCGGCGCCTTGCGCGGTTCCTCGTATCCAACGCCGGCCCGCCGTCAGGCCGGGTCGGCCCCCGCCGGCCTCTGCTGGACCTCGCCGGCCGCTCCTCGCCCCCTGACCACCCGCTCCACCACCGTGTACAGCACCGGGACGAACACCACCCCGACCAGCGTGGCCGCGACCATCCCGCTCAGCACCACGAAGCCGATCGAGACCCGGCTCGCCGCTCCCGCGCCGCTTGCGAACACCAGCGGGAGTACGCCTAGGATGAACGACAGCGCGGTCATCATCACCGCCCGGAAACGAAGACGCGCCGCCGCCACCGCCGCTTCCGCCGCGGGCGCCCCCGCGTCGCGCCGCACCTTCGCGAACTCCACGATCAGGATCGCGTTCTTGCTCGCCAGCCCGATCAGCATCACCATCCCGATCTGGGCGTAGAGGTTGTTGTCGAGGAACGGCAGCGCCGCCAGCGGGACCAGCGCCCCGAACACCGCGATGACCACCGAGAGGATCACCGACACCGGCGTGCTCCAGCTCTCGTACTGCGCCACCAGGAACAGGTAGGCGAACACCAGGGCCAGAGCGAAGATGACCGCGACGAGGCCGCCGGCTTCGAGCTCCTGCCGGGAAGTCCCGGTCCATTCGATGGCGTAGCCCTCCGGCAGCACCTTCCCCGCCACCGCCTCCAGCGCCCGGATGGCCTCGCCGGTGCTGAAGCCCGCCCCGTTGGAACCCGACAGCGCCGCCGCCTGCGCCTGGTTGTAGCGCGAGATGGAGAGCGGCCCGAGGGTCGTCTCCACGTCCGCCACCAAGGCGCGCAGCGGGATCATGTCGCCGGCGGCGTTGCGCACGTGCAGCCGGCCGATGTCCTCGACGGTGTTCCGGTGGCGCGCCTCGGCCTGCAGGATGACCCGGTAGACCTTCCCGAACAGGTTGAAGTCGTTGACGTAGGACGATCCGAGGCTCGCCTGGAGGACGGAGAAGATCTCCGCCACCGGGACGCCGAGCGCCTCGGCCTTGTCGCGGTCGATGTCCAGGAAGAGCTGCGGCACGTTCGCCGCGTAGGTGCTGAAGACGTTGGCCAGGGCCGGATCCTGGTTGGCGTTGAACACCAGCGCGCGCAGGGCCGCCGCCAGGTCCTGGGGCGAGCGCCCCGCGAAGTCCTGGAGCTGCGCCTCGATGCCGCCGCTCATCCCCACCCCGACGATGGGCGGCGGCGGGAAGGCGAATGCCTCCGCCTCCAGCAGCGTCGCGAGGCGGCGGTTGATCTCGCCGAGAATGACGTACCAGCGCAGCCCGGGCGCGGTGCGCTCGTCCCAGTGCGCGAGGATGGGGATGATGAGCGCGCTGTTGGAGGCGGCGCCCCCGAGGAGGCTGAACCCGGCCACCGAGATGACGTCGGTGACCCCGTCGACCTCGCGCACCATCGCGCTCGCCCGCTCGACCGCCGCCTCGGTGCGGGCGAGCGACGCGCCGGCCGGTAGCTGCACGTTGACGAAGAACGCGCCCTTGTCCTCAAGCGGCAGGAAGCCGGTCGGGGCCGCCCGGAACAGGTAGACCGCGCCCCCCGCGATCACCGCGAAGACCAGCATCGAGACGGCGCGGCGGCGGATCATCCGCCCGACCAGCCCCGCGTAGCCGTCGCGCACCTTCCCCCCCATCCGGGCCAACCGGCCCGGCCGGTCGCCGCCGTCGCCGCTTCCCGCCGCCGCGGGGGGCTGGGGCTTGAGCAGCAGCGCGCACAGCGCCGGCGACAGGGTCAGCGCATTGACCGAGGACAGCGCCACCGCCACGCAGATCGTCACCGAGAACTGCTGGTACAGCGCCCCGGTGACGCCCGGCATGAACGAGACCGGGAGGAACACCGCCAGCAGCACCAGGGTGGTCGCGACCACCGGCCCGGTCACCTCCCCCATCGCCTGCCGGGTCGCGGCCCGCGCCTCCTGCCCGGTCTCCGACATCACGCGCTGCACGTTCTCCACCACCACGATGCTGTCGTCCACCACCACGCCGATGGCCAGGATGGTCGCGAACAGGGTGATCATGTTGGCGGAGAAGCCGAGCGCGTAGAGCGCCGCGTAGGCGCCGATCAGCGACACCGGGATCGCGAGGGTCGGGATGAGGGTCGAGCGCCAGTCGCCGAGGAAGAGGAAGGTGACCGCGACCACCAGCACGAAGGTGATGAACAGGGTCTGGACGACCTCCCGCACGGACGCGCGCACGGCCTGCGTGGTGTCGTAGAGGACCTTGTATTCGACGTCCGGCGGGAAGCGTTGCGAGAGGGCCGCGAGCCGCGCATGGACCGCGTCCGCCACCGTGAGCGCGTTGGCCCCCGGCGACTGGTAGACCGCGACCATGGCCGCCGGCCGGTTGTTGAGCTTCGAGACGGCGTCGTAGACCTGCGAGCCCAGCTCCACCCGGGCCACGTCCCGCAGCCGGACGAAGGAGCCGTCCGCGTCGGCCCGCACGATGACGTTCCCGAACTCCTCCACGCTCGCGAGCCGCCCCCTGGCCCGGATCGCGTACTGGAACTGCGGCGCGCCGTCGAGTGACGCGCCGCTGCCGGGCGAGCCGCCCCCGCCGGACGGCGCGCCGGCCTCGAACGGCGGGGCGCCGATCTGGCCGGCCGTCGCCTGCACGTTCTGCGCCCGGATGGCGGCCGCGACGTCCGCCGCGGTCAGCTTCAGCAGGGCCAGCCGGTTCGGGTCCAGCCACACCCTCATGCCGTAGTCCAGCGCCCCGAACTGCGCCACGTTCCCCACCCCGCCGACCCGGGCCAGCGGGTCCTGGAGGTGGATCGAGGCGTAGTTGCTCAGGAACAGCCCGTCGTGCGTCCCTTCCGGCGACGTGAGGTTGATCACCATCAGCATGTTCGAGGACTGCTTACGGGTGACGATCCCCTGCCGGACCACGTCCTGCGGCAGCCGGGACTCGGCGATCGCCACCCGGTTCTGTACGTTGACCGCGGCGATGTCGGGGTCCGTGCCGACCGCGAAGGTGATCGTCAGCGCGTAGCCGCCGCCGTTGGAGCTGGTCGAGGACATGTAGAGCATCCCCTCGACGCCGTTGATCTCGGCCTCGAGGGGCGCGGCCACCGCCTCCTGCACCACCTGGGCGTCCGCCCCCGGGTAGCTCGCCGTCACCTGGACCTGGGGCGGGGCGATCTCGGGGAACTCGGCGACCGGGATGGAGCGGATGGCGATCGCCCCCGCGAGGACGATCACGATGGAGATGACGAAGGCGAACTTCGGCCGGCCGATGAAGAATCCGGAGAACATGCGCGGCGCGCGCTCCCGCTCCCGTGCTCAGTCCCGGCGCTCGACCGGGTTGACCACCATGTCCGGGCGGATCTTCTGGAGGCCCTGGACGACCACCCGCTCGCCTTCGGCGAGGCCGTCGGAGACGGTCCAGTCCGCGCCGGTCCGGTCCCCGAGGGCGACCCGGCGGACTTCGACCCGGTCCGCGCGGTCCACGACGAGGACGAAGCGCCCCTGCCGGTCCCGCTGCACCGCCGCCTGGGGAACGACCAAGGTGGAGAGCGGCTGCTTCTCGCGCACGATCACGGTGACGAACTGGCCCGGCAGCAGCACCCCGTCCGGGTTCGGGAACACCGCGCGGGCGAGGACCGTGTCCGTCGCCCGATCCACCGCCGGGGCGAGGTAGTCGAAGTCCCCCGCGTGCTCGTAGTCGCTGCCGTCCGACAGCCGCAGCGAGGGCGCGACCGGCGGGTCGTCGAGGTCCATCCCCTGGCGGCGGGCCTCGATGAGGTCCCGCTCCGGGACCGCGATGGTGACGTGGACCGGGTCGATGCTCGTCACCGTCGCGAGGACCCCGCCGTTCGGCCGCACGAACGAGCCCACGCTGAACGCCGCCCGGCTGGCGCGGCCGGCGATCGGGCTCACCACCTCCGTGTAGGAGAGGTCGAGCTGGGCGCGGCGAAGGGCCGCCTGCGCCTGCTGGACCCCGGCGCGCGCCGTGCCGAGGGCGGCGCGGGCTTCGTCGAGCGCGGAAGGGGCCAGGGTCCCGCGCTTCACCAGGGCCTCCTTGCGCGTGAAGTCTCCCCGGGCGTTGTCGAGGTTCGCCTGTGCGCCGGCAAGGTCGGCCTCGCGCTGCTCGACCGCGATCCGGTACGGGGCCTGCTCGATGAGAAACAGCAGGTCGCCCCGCTCGATGTCGCCGCCCTCGCGGAAGCCGCGCCGTTCCAGGAAGCCTTCGACCCGCGCCACGAGATCGACCGTCTCGGCCGCCTCGACCCGCCCGACGAAGACGAAGCTGGGCGTCACCTCCCGCCGCTCGACGGTAGCGACGATCACGCTCGGCGCCTCCGCCGGGGCCGACTGGGCCGCCGCAGAGGGCGCCACCGCATTGCCCGCGCCGCCGGTCAGGAGCCCCGCCCCGGCCCACGCCAGCAACCCGGCGGCAAGCCTGCCGCTGCCGCCCCGCCGCCGGCCGGGCCGGTGCCCACCCCCATTCCGGGTCCGATTCACAGGCATGAAGCCAAGAAACCTCGCAGCTCGCCGGGAACGGGCACGATGCCGCACATCGAAGCCGCGATCAACCGCTCCGGCAGCATGGCAATGCGTGCATTCTGCCGGACGGGGACCGCCTTCCTGCTCATCGCGAACGTTGGCCCGCGACCCACGGAAGCCGTCCAGGGCACCCACGGCGACCTCCGCAGACCTGCGATCCGATCGGTCGGTGAACCATCGACGGGAAAACAAGGGAGGCGATCTTCGCACCCTCAAGGGGCGGCTCATGCTCCGAAGCTACCGGAGCAGAGCGTTCCCCAATACGAACAGCGTCTGAGTCGAGATTTTCGTTTCAAGCCTTTGAACAAGCCGTTCGAGATCGATATTCGCCTCCGCCTGGAGTCCCAGACAAGCCGCGATGCCCCTGGAATCCGTACTCAAACGAGAATCGAGCTGCAATGAATACGAACCGTCTTCCTTTCGAGTCATTTGATATGAATGGATTTGCATGGGATCACCGAGTCGCGCATCATTGAAATGTGAAAACTGGAAATTGTTGCGGAGATATTCCAGCAGAGAGTCCTGAACCACAAGCGTCAAGTGTTTGTTGATGGCTTCGAAGGTCTGGATTTTGTGGTGAAGCTGGACCAGAATCGTCTTGGCTGTCATCTTCCAATTCATGCCGTAAGTCCGGTACGGCGGGGGATCTTCCCGAACGCCATTCACACCGACACTTTGGAGAAATCGCTGCCGTGCCGGCCACACCGTGCCGGTGGTGTCCAACGTTTGCAATTCCATTCCAACGAAATCCTTCACCTTCCCGTCGCGAACAGAAACGAGAAAATAATCGACGCTCCCGCCCGGCACCCATACTTCCGGTACGATATGGAGCTCGTTGCCGGGGCCGTGCGTGGAAAGGAGGTGCAGACAGTCGACGAATATCTGCCTTCGTTCCAGCAACCGGAAGGGACAAATCACGAGAGGTCGCTTGGCCTTGCCGTAGAATACCGAACACGTCCCTATTGCGATTTCAGGCTGGCTCTTTCTGATCTTCATGCACTTGCGGTCGAGGAAAGGACACCACTGGCGCTCGACGACAGCACCCCATTCCGTGCCCTGATCCGGCAAGGTGGTTTCCCCGAAAAGCTCGATCACGTCGCTCATAGCAGTTTGGCGCTCCTTTTTTCTGCAATCGCAAGGTATTCATCCGAAAGGTCTATGCCAACCGATTTCCTTTCGAACATGCTGGCCACGGACATGGTCGTGCCCGTCCCGCAGAAGGGATCGAGGACCAAGCCGCCCCTGGGGGAAGTAGCCAGGATCGGAATTTTGCACAGATCTTCGGGATAGGGAGCGAAATGAATCTTTCGCTTCTGGGTGTCCTCGGGAAGAATGTCCCAGACGTCGGAAGGCTTGCTTCCGTTCGGATGGTACTTCAGAAAATAGAATCCCTTTTCCCTGAGCTCCTTCGCTCTCCCGGACACCTTCTCGGAATCGGAATGGGTCGTCCTCTGCTGGCCGCGAATGATCATGCGAAAGTCTGCAATCTCGCCAATCGAAACACGGCTGAGCATCCGCTCCAATGCATCGAAGGCATCCATCTTCTCCCTTTCAGTGAGATCCGAAGACAGCTCTATTTGCCTCCTGTACCGTACCCCGCGCACTCCTGTGGCGGAAACCACCGAGCCGTTGACCACTTTCGCCTGTTTCGGCGTACTGCGGATGGCATCGACGTCGTAGTAGTACCCTCGCGGAGACTTGACGAAATGGAAGACGTCTTCATGGACGTTCCGCAGACGATCCTTCGTGTTGTCAGGCCCTCCCTTGACCTTGTTCCAGACCACGTTGTTTCTCAGGATCCAACCCTGCTTGTCCGTCAATTCCAAGGCCACCCGCCAAGGGATGCCGATGAGGTTCTTGCCGGCATAGGAGTCGCCGATATTCAGCCAGAAGGAGCCCGCCGGCTTGAGAACCCGCTTGATTTCGGCGCATACCGCCCCGAGGTTGCGAATGAAGTCTCTATAGTCCCGCTCGAGTCCGATGCCGCTGTTTGCGTACTCCCGTTTGCCCCAGTAAGGGGGACTCGTCATGCAGCAATCGAAAGTATCGGAAGGGAATTCCTTGAGAACGTCCAGGGCGTCGCCCAGAACGAAGAGCGGAGCCATGCGCGGGGCGCCCAGATAGCTCTCCAGCAGCATCCTTGCGTTGGATGTACTTGTAATCACCACCGAATGTCCCTGTCCATGAAGCTGGGCGCCGCCTCCCGCCGCTCGACAGCGGCGGCGATCACGCTCGACGCATCCGCCGGGGCTGACCGGGCCGCCGCGGCCGGCGCCATCGCATCGCCCGCGCCGCCGGTCAGGAGCCCTGCCCCGGCCCACATCGGCAGACAGGCGGCAAGCCTGCCGCCGCCCCGTCGCCGGCCGGGCCGACGCTCCCCACCATTCCGGACTCGTTTCACAGGCATGGAGCCAAAGAACCTCGCAGTTCGCCGAGAACGGGTACGATGACGCACATCGACACCGCGATCAATGGGCAGCACGGGTGGCATGGCGTAGCGAGGGTTCAGCCGGGCGCGCTTCCCGGCCCTCGCGGGCGCGGCCTCGCGCCCGTCCCACCTGCCCGCGCGCCTCCCGTGCTACCATCGCGGACGCCGCCGGAGACGCTGGATAGTCACGGCGGCCAGTAGGGGTTGGCCGGCTCTGGCAGCCGGAGACGAACTGTCCGGGGGCCGCGTCCCGGCCCGGCGGCGCTCCATCCTTCCACCGACCCGCTGAGGAGCCGCCATCGCGGTTCCCGCAAGGTGGCCCGCTCCCTGCCCCGCCCGCCTCCCTCGCCCGCGCGCGGGCCTCCCACCACTCCCGGAGGATTGAATGAAGCCCGGAACGACGAATGCCGCCGCTGCGGGCGGGAACCTCATCACCGGCCGGTCCGCCTTCCTGTCGCTGCTTCGCGACGAGGGCGTCGACCGCCTGTTCGGCAATCCGGGCACCACCGAGCTTCCCATCATGCACGCTCTCGGCGACGAGCCGGACATGGGCTACGTGCTCGGGCTCCAGGAGGGGATCGTGGTCGCGATGGCGGACGGCTACGCCCGCGCAAGCGGGCGGCTCGCGGCCTGCAACGTGCACGTCGCGCCCGGGCTCGGCAACGCGATGGGCTCGCTCTACAACGCGAAGTTCTGGGGGTCGCCGGTGCTGGTGACGGCGGGGCAGCAGGAGATCGGGCACGGCCTCACCGAGCCCCTCCTCTACGACCCGCTCGTCCCCATCGCCGCGCCGCTCGTCAAGTGGGCGGTCGAGGTGCAGCGGCTCGAAGACCTGCCGCGGATCGTCCGGCGCGCGGCCAAGGTCGCGCTCACCCCGCCGACCGGCCCCGTGTTCCTCTCCCTTCCCGGCGACATCCTCAACCGGGCGGCGGCCCTCGACCTCGGCGCCCCCACGCGGGTGGACGCGGCCGGGCGCCCCTCGGACGAGGCCCTTGCCCGGCTCGCCGGGCGGCTCCTCCGGGCCGAGCGCCCGGTCATCGTGAGCGGGCACGAGGTGGCGACGGGCGACGCCCTCGACGAGGCGGCCCGCTTCGCCGAGGCGCTCGGCGCCCCCGTGTACCAGCAGACCGTGCCCTGGGGGGCGCACTTCCCGTCCGAGCATCCCGCCTTCCTCGGCGCCCTCACCCGGGTCCAGAAGCAGGTGCGCGAAGCCCTCGCGCCCTACGACCTCGCGGTGTTCCTCGGCGCCGACGTGCTCCGGATGTCGGTGTGGAGCGAGACCGAGCCGCTTCCGGACGGGCTCCCGGTGGTGCAGATCGGGCTTCGCGACTGGGAGATGGGCAAGAACTACCAAGCCGAGATCGCCCTGCGGGCGGACGTGAAGGAGACCCTGCGCGCCCTCCTCCCGTTGCTCGAGGGCGGCCGGGACGAAGCCGGGCGGAGCGCGGCGGCGGGCCGGATCGCGGCCGTCGCGGATCGGAGCTGGAGCGCGAAGCGCGCCCGCCTGCGCGCGGCGGCGGACGAGGCGGAGGGGAAGGACCCGATCGCGCCGGCGGCGGCGGTGCGCCGCCTCGTCGACGCGCTTCCCCCCGACGCGGTGTTCGTGGACGAGGGGCTGACGACCTCGAACACGCTCCTCGGGCACTACCCGTTCCGGGACGCGAAGAGCTACTTCGGCCTCGCGAGCGGCGGGATCGGGTTCGCGGTGGCGGGGGCCGTCGGCATCCACATGGCGACGCCCGACCGCCCCTGTGTCGCCCTCGTCGGGGACGGCAGCGCGATGTACAACGTCCAGGCCCTCTGGACCGCCGCCCACCTCGAGCTGCCGATCACCTACGTCATCGCGAACAACCGGAGCTACCGCATCCTCAAGGATCGGCTCCTCGCCTTCCACGGCGACGACCGCTTCATCGGCATGGACTTCCAGTCGCCTCGGATCGACTTCGTGGGGCTCGCGGAGTCGATGGGGGTCTCCGCCCACCGGGTCGAGCGGGCGGCCGACCTGGGCGACGCGGTCCGCACATCGATCGCGAGCGGCGGCCCGCGCCTCCTCGACGTCACCCTCTCGAACGGCTACGACTCCTGAACCGCCGCCCGGAGAGGGCGCGCGTACCGTCGAGGAGACGGCTCCGCCGTCAGTCTCGAACCGCCCCTCGACCCCGACGACCCCGCGCGTGTTCCCCGGACGGGGTCGCGGAAGCGGTGTTGAGCCTGAGAGAGCCGGTAACCAGCGCCCGGATGAGCTCGCGCGCCAGTATCTCCCGGATGCTCTGCTCACCCTCCGGCCCGATCGCCGGCCGCGCGTCTCCGAGGCCCGGGCGCTGTTCGTAAGCTATTGACACAGGGAGAGTAGAGAGGAAGGCGAGATTTTTTTACCCCACGGGGACGGCGCTGTTCCAAGGTTTGGGGTCGGTTCGAGGGGCTTTTGGGCGGATTTCACCCTACGCAGCGCTTGCGCGGGACCTCTCTGGGAACGGCGGATCCTGGGAACGCTTGTGTCCCGCCCGCACAAGGGGTGAAGCGCCTGTGAACGAGAATGCGGGCGAGACGCCCGCGTTCCCAGGAGGGATGCCCGCGTCCACCGGATCGCACCGTTGCCAGATCGCTCGCGGTTGGATACCGTGGCGCGCACGTGGAGGCGGCGCCCCGCTCGGGTGCCCCGCCACGGCGATTTCCGAGGGCGCTGCGGCGCTCCCCGGAAGACGGCGGACGGCGGCGGTCGGAAGAACGACCAGGACGAGGAGGCAAGGCGATGCGAGGAGTGGTGTTCCTGGGCGAGCGCAGGCTCGAGTTGAGGGAGTTTCCGGACCCGACCCCCGGACCGGGCGAGGTCGTCCTCGAGATCAAGGCGTCCGGGATGTGCGGCAGCGACCTCAAGTTCTACCGCCCGTCGCGGGCGGAGGCGACGCGCGCGCTCGGCCTCGGCGGGGACGGCGCGCCCAACATCGCGGGGCACGAGCCGTGCGGCGTGGTGGTCGCGCGCGGCGAGGGGGTGAGCGAGGAGCAGGCCCCGGACGGCGCGCGGGTGATGGTGCACCACTACAAGGGCTGCGGGGCCTGCGAACACTGCCGGGTCGGCTGGCAGCAGCTCTGCCCGGAGGGGTCCATCGTGTACGGCGCGACGGGGGACGGGGCGCATGCCGACTACATGAGGGCGCCGGCCTCGACCCTGGTGCCGCTCCCCGCCGAGCTCTCCTTCGAGACCGGCGCGGCCATCGCCTGCGGGACGGGGACCGCCTACGGCGCCCTCAAGCGGGTGAACCTCACCGGCTCGGACACCATCGCGATCTTCGGCCAGGGGCCGGTGGGCCTGAGCGCAACCCAGTTCGCGCACGCGATGGGGGCGCGGGTCATCGCCCTCGACACGGTGGCGGAGCGCCTGGAGCTCGCGAAGGGGCTCGGGGCGGACGAGGTCGTCGACCCCGGGAGCAACGACCCGCCGGCGGCCATCCGGGACCTGACCGGCGGGCGCGGGGTGGACATCGCGATCGACTGCTCGGGGAGCGAGGCGGGGCGCCTCGGGGCGATCCGGTCGACCCGGACCTGGGGCACGGTCGGCCTCGTCGGGGAGGGGGGCACGATGACCGTCAACGTCTCCCAGGAGCTCATCCGCAAGCAGCTCACCATCATCGCGTCGTGGACGTTCAGCGCCTTCGGGCAGGCGGACTGCGCCCGTTTCGTCGCCGAACGCGGCATCGACGTGGACCACCTCTTCACCCATCGCTACACCAGCCTGGACGAGGCCGAGGAGGCCTACCGGCTCTTCGACACCCAGACCACCGGCAAGGGCGTATTCCTGCTCTGAGCGCCGGCGGGCGGCGGCGAGGCGCAGCGAGGGGCGGGCGGTGACGGTGGTGGGGACGGTCGCGGTCCCGAGCCCCGGGGACATGGGCTCCGGGGTGGGCCGGGAGCTGATCGCGCGCGGCTTCCGGGTGCGGACCTGCCTCGCGGGCCGAAGCGAGCGGTCCCGCCGGCTCGCGGAGGCGGCGGGCCTCGAACGCGCGGACTCGCTCGATGCGCTCGTCGCGTCGGCGGACGTCGTGCTCTCCATCCTCCCGCCGGCCGCCGCGGAGGGCTTCGCGGACGAGGCGGCGGACGCCCTCCGGCGCACCGGCGCCCGCCCCGCCTTCGCGGACTGCAACGCGATCGCGCCCGCCACCGCGCGCCGCGTCGCCGCCCGCATCGCGGGGGCCGGGACCGGGGCCGCCTTCATCGACGCCGGGATCATCGGGGCCGCCCCCGGGAGGTCCGGCCTCGCCACCCGCTTCTATTGCAGCGGCCCGGACACCTCGGCCCTCGAAGCCCTCGACGGCCCGAACCTCCGCGTGCGCCGGCTCGGGGGCGAGGTCGGGCAGGCGTCGGCCATGAAGATGGTCTACGCGGCGGTCACCAAGGGCACGTTCACCCTGCACGCCGCCGCCCTCACCGCGGCCCGCGTCCACGGGCTCTCCGAACCGTTTCACGCCGAGCTGGCGGAGAGCCTGCCCGCCGAGCTCGCGGCCATGCGCCGGATGACCCCCCGCCTCCCCCTCGACGCGGCGCGCTGGGTCGGGGAGATGCACGAGATCGCGGAGACGTTCGCGGCGGCCGGGCTCCCCGCCGACTTCCACCGGGGGGCGGCGCAGGTCTTCGAGCTGCTCGCCCGGACCCCGATCGCGGCGGAGACCCGGGAGACCGTCGACCCGTCGCGCACGCTCGACGACGCCCTGGAGATCTACGCCGAGACCCTCGCCTCGCTCCGGGATGCGGGCGGCGAGCGGCCCAGCCGGTGAACGCGGCGGCCGGCCCGGCGGCCGGCTCCCGACCTTCCGCCGCGGACCCGACGAGAAGGAACAGCGCATGAATATCCTCGCGGTCAACCCCAACACGTCCGACACGGTGCTCGAGGTCATCCTCCGCTCCGCCCGGCGGGCCGCCTCGCCCGGCACGGAGATCGTCGGGCTCCGCTCCCCCGGCGGCACCCGGAACATCGACTGCGCCTACGGGGACTACATGAGCGCCCCCCACGTCATCGAGGCGGTGCGCCGGAAGGTGGCGGCCGACCCTCCGGATGCGGTGGTGCTCTGCGGGTTCGGCAACGTGGGGATCTTCGCGCTGAAGGAAATCCTGGAGGTCCCGGTGTGCTCCATCTCCGAGTCGAGCATGGCGATGGCCTGCCTGCTCGGGCACCGCTTCTCCACCCTCACGATGCTCGAACAGTTCATCCCCTACCAGCAGGACCTGGTGAGGCTCTACGGCTTCGAGGCGAAGTGCGCCTCGGTGCGCGCGATCGACGTCAACGTCGAGCGGGCGGTGATCGAGCGCGAGGAGACCCTCCGCCAGCTCACCGAGCAGGTGGACGCGGTCGTCCGCGAGGATGGGGCCGAGGCGGTCATCCTCGCCTGCGCGGGCCTCTGCGACTACGACCGGGAGCTCACGCAATCCTCCGGGGTCCCGGTGATCGACCCCGTCGTCGCGGGGGTCAAGATGGCGGAGGCGTTCGTCGGCATGGGCGTGTCGCACTCGAAGGCCCGGAAGTTCCATGCCCCGCCGCAGCCGCTCGCGGACTACGGAGGTGCCGCGCTCGCCCCAAGGCCACCGGCGGCCATCCCGGTCGCTAGCCTCCCCAGATCGAAGAGGGTCACCCTCGCGGCCGCCGCCGTGAAGGAGGGCCGGCTCACGAAAGAGGCGGCGGCGAAACCGTTCAAGGTCCATGTGAGGGACTTGGTCATCGTCCTCCACACACTGGACTGGACGCCCGGCGGGCGAGCGCTTTGGGAGCTGTTCCGAGGCGCGGAGAAGCCACCCCGCAGCGCGGAGCGGGCCTTTTCCGCGGGCCTGGACCAGCTTCTCGTCCAGAAGTACGGCAAGCTCCGGGCGATCCCGACGGATAGGGCCCGCGATCGGCTAGTGACCGAGCTCGACCGGCTCGGGAAGGCATTCCTGGATGCGGGCTCCATCGCGGAGCTCCGGAAGGTCCCTGGCTTCCCGGGCGACCGGAAGCCCTTCGCGAAGAAGATAGCGGAGGTCAAGAAGGCCGCCAAGCGTGCCATCGCGAAGGAGTGCCGTGTCGATGAGAAGGAGATCATGTCGGAGCTACTCCCATTCGCGGTCACCCAGATCGAGGCACTGGAGGGCCAGATCGCGAGGCTCGTCACATCGAGCTGGGGTTGATCGGCTCGCTGAATGCCTAGTGAGCCGCGGGGGCTGGCGCGACGCCGCCGGCGGCGCAAGACGCCGCGAGCACGCGGCGGGCCGGACCCGGACCGCACCTCTCTCCACCGCAGGAGGCCACTGCCATGACCACGACGACCACCGACGACCCTTCCGGGAAGGGGAGCGAGGCGAGCGCCCGCGCCCTGGCGCTCGTGGACCCCGAGCGGGTGCTGGACCTCGAGCGCGCCCTCATCCGCATCCCCAGCTCGTCGTTCGAGGAGCAGGCGATCGCCGACTACCTCGCCGAGTACATGGCCGGCATCGGCCTCGACGTGGAGATGATGGACGTGGTGAGCCCCCGCGACCCCTCGGTCGCCAGCCGGCAGCCCATCGGCCGTCTCCCCGGTACGGGCGGCGGCCCGACCCTGATGCTGAACGGGCACATGGACCCCGGGGTCGAGATGAGCGGCTGGAGCGTCGACCCCTACGGCGCGAAGTTCGAGGACGGCTGGATCTGGGGCATGGGGGCGCACGACGACAAGGGCGGGGTCGCGGCGATGGTGAGCGCGGTCGACGCGGTCATCCGGTCCGGCGCGCGCCTCCGGGGGGACGTGCTCGTCTGCCCGGTGGTCGCCCACAAGTACGGTGGGGCGGGCACCCGGGCGCTGCTCGCGGGCGGGATCAGCGCCGACCTCTGCATCAACCTCGAGCACTCGGCCAACACCATCGCGAACGTGTGCGTCGGCATCGTCATGGCGCGCGTGCGCACCACCTCGCCCGACCTCTTCTTCCGCTTCAGCCCCGAAGCCCGCGCCGCGTTCTGGAACCCGGTCGAGCAGCAGGCCGAGCTCCTTCGCCGCCTCGGCCCGAGCCTGACCCCGGCGGGCGGGGACTCGTGGATGACCTTCACCCCCCACCCGGACCTCCCCGGGTTCCCGATGCACAACGTCGACGTCATCCACAAGGAGCACTACTACCAGCCGAACCACACCGGCCTCTCCACCCGCGACTGCGAGCTCGTGTTCCAGGTGCGGACCGTGCCGGGGCAGACGGCGGAGAGCGTGCGGGCCGACCTCGAGCGGCTGCTCGACGGCATCGCCGGCGACCACCCCGCGTTCCGGTACGACCTCGAGCTGCCGGCCCCCGGCACCGAATCGAGCTGGCGCCAGGACCCGATGGAGATCGCGAAGGACCATCCGCTGGTGGTCCATCTCGCCGAGGGGCACGAGCGCGCCTCCGGCGAAGCCCCGCACGTCGGGGGCTACGGCCGCCTCGGCAACGTGGGCGACGGGAACATCCTCGCCGAGGCCGGGATCCCGAGCCTCCAGTACGGGCCGGGGGACATCCGCATCTACCGCGAGTGGCCGACCCCGGACGAACGGGTCCGGCTCGACGACCTCGTGGTCGCCGCCCGCGCGATCGCCTGGGCGCTGCCCGCGGTCTGCGGCTGAGCGGCGCCGGGCGTTCGGCGGGCGCCGTCCGCTCGGCAAGCCGGGCCGCCGCTCAGCGCATCAGGGCCTCGGGCACGAACAGGGCGATCTGCGGGAAGGCGATCAGCAGCCCGATCATCGCGAGCAGCGCGATGACGAAGGGCGACGCCCCGACCATCACGTCGTGGAGCTGGCCGCGGCCCCGGACCCCGTGCACGACGTACAGGTTCACGCCCACCGGAGGGGTGATGAGGGCGGTCTCGATGAGGAGCATCACGAGGACCCCGAACCACACCGGGTCGAACCCGAGCCCGATGATCACCGGGGTGATGAGGGGCACCGTCGCGATCATCATGGACAGGGTCTCCATGAACATCCCGAGCACGAGGTAGAACAGCACCACCACCATCAGGGTGCCCATCGGGGTGAGCCCCACGTCGAGGACGAACTCGTTCACCCGGCCCGCGAGCCCGATGGAGCTCAGCACGAAGTTGAGGAAGTAGGCGCCGACCAGGATCGCCATGATCATGGCGGTGCTGCGCATCGTGCCCTCGGCGACCGCCCGCAGCATCGGCCACGAGAGCCGTCGGACGGTCAGGAGCATCGCGATGATGACCCCGAGGGCGGCCGATTCGGTGGGGGTCGCGATCCCGCCGTAGATGGAGCCGATGACCACCACGAAGATGACGAGGGGCGGGATGAGGTCGGGAAGGCTCCGCCAGCGCATCGACCAGTTGGTCTCCGGTCGGCGCCCGCCCCAGTGGGGCCGCGCCAGGCAGCCGATGATCACGGTGATCGCGAACAGCGAGGCGAGGACGAGGCCCGGGACCATGCCGGCGAGGTAGAGCTGCGGGATCGAGGTCTCGGTGAGGACCCCGTAGACGATCATGTTGATGGAGGGGGGGATCAGGATCCCGAGGGTGCCGCCCGCGGCCACCGTGCCGAGGAAGAAGCGCTCGTTGTAGCCGTAGCGCCGGATCTCCCCGACCGCGATGGTGCCGATGGTGGCCGCGGTCGCGACCGACGACCCGGACACCGCCGAGAACATCGTGCACGTGCCCACGTTCGAGTGCATCAGCCCGCCCGGGAGCCACGAGAGCCAGTGGGTCATGGCCCCGTACATCCGCTCCGCGATCCCGGAACGCAGGAGGAACTCGCCGAGCAGGATGTAGAGCGGCACCGCGACCAGGATGACGTCGGTCGAGACCGCCCACGACAGCTCGCCGATCGCGAGCCTGAGGGGGAGGAACGAGAAGAGGTGGTCGAGGGAGAGCCCGACGACGCCGAGCACCGACGCCACCGGCACGCTGAGGGCGAGCAGCCCGAGGAGGATCACGATGGTCACCGCGATCATGCGCCCCGCCCCTCTTCGCGATCGCGGCCGCGGCGCGGGCCGAGGTGGTGGGTCTCCTGCTCGATCTCCTCGGTCACGGAGCGCGAGCCGGCGAGACGGTGGACGGCGGCCGCATCGCCGGTGACGAAGGCGACGAGGACCCGCGCGAGCAGCAGGCTCCCGATGAGGACGAAGACGATGAGCCCCGCCACCCAGAGCGCCTGCGGATAGATGAGGGGGGTTGCGATGGGCGACATGGAGTGCGCGTCGAGCTTGACCGACTCGCTGAACACCCCGAACCCGCGCCAGGCGACGAGGGCCATGAACGCCACGAAGACGGCGAGCCCGAACACGTCGAGGACCGTCCGCGCCCGGCGCGGCAGGGCCACGTAGAGCGAGTCGATGCGCACGTGGGCGCGCTCGAGGAGCGCGTAGGCGAAGGCCCACGCGCTGCTGATCGCGAGCGCGTAGCCGGACAGCTCGTCCGCCCCGCCGATGGAGAGGTTGAAGAGCTTGCGGATGACGACGTCGATCCCGATGAGGAACGAGGCGGCGATGAGAAGGGCGCAGCCGAACCACGTCCCGGCCCGGGCGACGCGGTGCGAGAGCGCAAGCAGGCGATCCATTTCAGCCTGTTTCCCCGGAGCCGTTTCCCTGGCGCCGCTTCCGCGGAGCCGTTGCGGTGGAGCCGCTGCCGCCGGGCCGTACCGGCCCCGGACCGGGGGTGGTCCGGCCGACCGGCGCCGCGTGCGGGGTCGCGCGCCGGCTAGAGCTTGTCGAGCGGGATCCGGAGCCCCGCGGCCTTGCCCACCGTGTCGTTCCACTCGGCGGCGCAGTCGCGGCCGCAGCGCTCGCCCCACTTGACGAGCACCACGTTCTCCATCAGCCCCTTGTGCACCTCGCGGTCGGCCTCGCTCACCTCGACGATCGTCATGTCCGCCTTCCTTCCGAAGGTGCACGGATCACGCCCGGTGTTGCAGTTGTCCGCCTCCTCGGTGGACTGGGCGGCGGTCGCCCACATGTTGTCTTCGAGCACCGCGAACGCCTTCAGGAAGAACTCCTGGGTCTCCGGCGAGAACGAGTTCCAGCGGTCGAGGTTCACGGCCTGGAAGTTGATGCTCCAGCCGAGATACATGGGATAGATGTGGGTGGTGACCTCCGGCCAGCCGGCGGAGTTGCCGCTCGTGGTGCCGGTGACCGCGCAGTCCACCACGCCCCGTTGCAGCGCCGGCACCACCTCGCCGAAGGCCATGCTGATGGTGGTGCCGCCGAGGGCCTGGATGAAGTCCGCCATCGTCTTGTTGAACACGCGGATCTTCCGGCCCTTGAGATCCCCGATGCCGGCCACCTCGTCCCGGCACCAGAACACCTGGGGAGGGTTGGTCCCGAGGGCGAGCAGCTTGGCGTTGAACTTCTCCCCCATCACCCGGTTCATCGCCGGCTTCCAGGCGTTGCAGACCTTGCGCGCCATGCCGATGTCGAGGGCGAGGCCGGCGAGGTCGCAGCCCTCGAACGTGGGGTCGTCCCCCGCCATCTTGCTGATGTCGCTCACCCCGAAGTCGGTGACCCCGAGCTTGGTGAGCCGGAGGACCTGGAAATCCTTGATCCCCATGACGTCCTGATGGTTGTAGGCGGCGGATACCCGGCCGCCGGACATCTCCGGGACGATCTCGTTCCAGAACTCCTGCTCGACCTTCGCCACGTGCTGGACCGTGCTGTAGTTGCCGATCACCTTGACGTGGAGCTCCGGCAGGTCGGCCGCCGCCGCGGGGCCGGCGACGGCCAGCGCGGCCGAGACCAGGGTCGTCATCGCTGAAAGGGTCAAGCGTTTCATGCGGGCGCTCCTCTGGTGGTGGGTCCGGGTTCGCGGCCCCCCGGCGCGGGCGCCGGCGCACAGGGCCGCACGGGTCGAGTATACGGGCAATCGCGAGCGGGGGTCGCTCGCG
This sequence comes from Gammaproteobacteria bacterium, assembly GCA_965243335.1. GTDB lineage: Bacteria > Pseudomonadota > Gammaproteobacteria > HK1 > HK1 > JAJDXW01. The sequence continues at coordinate 4,099,021 of OZ251545.1, read as the reverse complement.
CCGCCCTCGGGGCGGTTCAAGGCGACGCCCGGTGGTCAGGAGGAAGAAGCGGCCTGGCCACGCAGCCGGGCGATGGCGAGCGCCCGCAGCTCGGCCTTGCGGACCTTGCCGCTCGAGGTCATCGGCAGCGCCTCGACGAACAGGACGCGGCGGGGCAGCTTGAAGCTCGCGATGCGCCCCCGCCCGTATTCGAGGAGGTCGCGGGCGAGCGCTTCGCCGGGCGGGTCGTTCGCGCCGCCGCCCGCGCCGAGGGGGCCGCCCGCGGGCGGTTTGCCGCCCGCGCCCGGCGCGGCGCTCCCGTCCGCATCCTCGCCGCCGTCCACATTCCTGTCCCCGCCCGCGTCCCCATCGGGCGGGTCGTTCCCGCGGGCACCGGCGTTCACGACCACGAACGCGACCCCGACCTCGGTCAGCCGCTCGTCGGGGTACGCGACCACCGCCGCCTCCCGCACCGCCGGATGCTCGAGGAGGAGCTGCTCCACCTCCACCGGGTCGACGTTCTCGCCCCCGACCTTGAGCATGTCCTTGGCGCGGCCGAGGAAGCGCAGGTATCCGTCCTCGCGGAGACAGCCGAGGTCGCCGCTGTGGAGCCACCCTTCCGGGTCGATGGCGGCGGCCGTCTCCTCCGGCTTCCGGTAGTAGCCCTGCATGAGGTTGTAGCTCCGCACGAGGATCTCCCCCGGCGCCCCGGCCGGCTGCTCCTCCCCGGACTCCGGGTCCACGATCCGGATCTCGAATCCGTCGCAGGGGTATCCGGAGGTCTCGCACCGCTGTTCCTCGGTCGAATCGAGGAAGGAGGTGCAGATGTTCGCCCCGCCCTCCGTGGAGCCGTAGGCGGTGAGGGTCCGCATGGTCGGGAACACCTCGCGCGCGCGGCGCACGATGGGCACGGAGCTCGCCATGCCGCTCGGAAAGAAGCCGACCCGGAGGCTCGAAGCGTCGCGCGGGCGCCGCTCCTGGGCGTCCATGAGCGCCTTGAGATGGCTGTCGAAGCCCTGCATCTGGGTCGCCCGCTCCGCCTCCACCAGGTCCATGCACTCGTCGGGGTCGAAGGCGGCGGTGAGCACCTGCCGGCTGCCGGCCATCATCGAGAGGAGGGGGCCGTCCACGTAGCCGAAGATGTGGAAGAGCGGGAGGTAGTTCAGCACCACGTCCGATTCGGTGGCCGCGAGCCTCTCCATCCGGTCGCACTGGTTGCGGAGGAGGCGGTGGCTGCGCATCACCCCCTTGGGGAAGCCGGTGGTCCCGGAGGTGAACATGATGAAGAGGAGGTCGTCCACCGATGCCTGCCCCGCCCGGGCCGCGAGCGCCGCGCCGTTCACCGTGCGCCCGGCCTCGATGAGGGCGGGGAAGGCGGTGACCCCGCGGTGGCTCCGCTCCGAGACGGCGACGATCCGCTCGAGCCGCGGGAAGCGCTCGCTCCGCAGGGGCGGGGGCGGGCTGCCGCCGCCGCCCTTGGCGGCGAGGCTCTCCGGGACCAGCTCGCGCACCATCGCGAGGTAGTCGATCGGGCCGGAGACGTCGTGGGTGATGAGGGTCGAGCAGTCGCCCTGGCGCACCAGGTACTCGACGTCGCCGGTGCGGAAGCGGGTGTTCGCGGGGACGAGGACCGCCCCGATGCGCGCGATCGCGAACAGGAGGTGGACCCATTCGGGGGAGTTGTTGAGCCAGAGGCACACCTTGTCGCCCGGCGCGACCCCGAGCGCGATGAGCCCCTTCGCCGCCTCGTCGACCCGCCGCGCGATCTCCGTGAAGGACTGGCGCACCGCTCCGAAGACGAGCGCCTCGCGCCCGCCCCACCTCGCGGCGGCCCGCGCCGGCAGCTCCCCGACCGGGGTGCGGCCGTCCCAGCGCCCGCGGTGGCGCGCGGGCAGGCTGTCCGGGGCGCGCGCCGCCCGGTCGTCTCCGCGTGTCATCCGGCCCCCGCCTCCTTCTTCCGCCGTGACCGGCGGCCTTTCACGCCGCGACCGGCCGTGAAGCGCCGCGCCGGTTGTTCGCGTTGCGCCGGTCGGTTGCGCCGGCCCGGACAAGCCTCCGCCCGTTGGCGTTCGGGTCCGCATCCGCATCCGGGTCGGCGCTCCATCCCGCCTCCCGCCCTCGCCCTTCCGCGACGGTCGATCGGAGCGTGTCCGCACGGGACATTTTGCTATAGTCGCCGCCCTCCGGCACGGCCGGCGCCGGAACCCGGAATACAGGAACAATCGCAGGAAGCCGAGGAAAGGACCGCGCGTGACGAAGCCCATCATCTCCGCCGACAGCCACGTATGCGAGCCGCCCGACTGCTACGTCGGCAGGATCGACCCGAAGTACCGCGACCGGGCGCCGGTCATGGTCCACGACGAGAAGCGCGGCGACGTGTTCCGGATCGAGGGCAGCGAGCAGCGCATCCCGCTCGCCCTCGTGTCCGCGGCCGGCAAGTCCCCGGAGGAGCTCTCGCCGCGGGGCGCGAAGTTCGAGAAGCTCCACCGCGGGGGCTGGGACCCCCACGCCCGGCTCGAAGCCCAGGACCAGGACGGGATCGCGGCGGAGCTGCTGTACCCGTCGGTGGGCATGGAGGTCTGCAACATCCCCGACCTCGACCTCAAGCAGGCGTGCATGGAGGCGTACAACCGGTGGCTGGTCGAGTTCTGCGCGCCCTGTCCGCACCGGCTCATCGGGCTCGGGCAGGCGGCGGTGCGGACCCCGGAGGACGGCGTCCGGGAACTTGAGGCGATCCGCGGCCAGGGGTTCCCCGGGGTGATGCTCCCCGGCCTCCCCGGCGTCGCGGACTACGACGACCCGATGTACGGGGAGTTCTTCGACGCCGTCGTCGATCTCGGGCTCGTCGCGAGCTTCCACATCCTCACCTCCGGCGAGGGGCTGAGGCAGGGGTTCCGGGGGTCGCGGATCAACAGCTTCATGTCGATCGTGCGGGGCAACCAGGACCTCATGAGCATGTTCGTCTTCGACGGCCTGTTCATGCGCCATCCCGGGCTCCGGATCGTGTCGGTGGAGGCGGACGGCGGGTGGGTCCCCCACTTCATGTACCGGATGGACCACGCCTACCGGCGGCACCGCCACTGGCTCCGCGGGCGGGAGCTCGAGAAGGCGCCGAGCGAGTACTTCCGCGAGCACGTCTACTTCACCTTCCAGGACGACCACACCGCGTTCCAGCTCAAGGACCACATGAACGTCGAGCGGATGATGTGGGCGAACGACTATCCGCACAGCGACTCGACCTGGCCCTGGTCGCAGGACGTGCTGCGCGAGCAGGCGGCCGGGCTCACGGAGGCGGAGAAGGACCTGGTCCTGCACGAGAACGTGGCCCGGCTCTACCGCCTCGACACGAGCGGGCTCCGCGCCGCCGCCTGATCCCCCTGTCCCCCCCCCCCCCGGCCGCCCCCGACGCGCCGGGAGCGCGGCCTGCTCAGCCCTCGCGGACGACCCCGCCCTCGAGGAGGCGGCCGATGCGGTCCGCCCCGTAGCCGATCCCGGCGAGGATCTCGCGGGTGTGCTGGCCGATCCGGGGGGCGTCCGCCGGCTGCCCGCGGTCGTGCCCGGAGAGGTGGAAGGGCAGGCCCGGGATGCGGAAATCGGGATAGGCGCCGCCCTGCCCGGACTCGATGACCCCGAGCGCGTCGAGCTGGCCGTCCTCCACCAGGTTCTCGTACTCGTTCACCCGCGAGAACGGCACGCCCCATTCGCGGAGCGCGTCCATCAGGGGCTTCGTCTCGTGCTCCGCGACGGCCGCGGAGATCGCCCCGATGCACGCCTCGCGGTTCGCGACCCGCGCCGGGTTGCCGTCGAACCGGGGGTCGTCGACGAGGTCCTCGCGGCCGATGGCGCGGCACAGGCGCTCGTACAGGTTCTGGTTGCCGGCCGCGATGAAGACGTAGCCGTCGCGGGCCGCGAACACCTGGTAGGGCACGACCTGGTTGTGGGCGGTGCCGAGCCGGCGCGGCTGGGCGCCGTGCTGGAAGAAGTTCGACATCTGGTTGCACATCATGCCCATCGCGGTGCCGAGGAGGGAGGCCTCCGCCTTGCCGCCGTGGCCGGTGGCCTCGCGGCGCAGGAGGGCGGCGACCGTCGCGAGGGCCGACATCGTCCCGGTGGCGAGGTCGAGGAAGGACGCCCCGCAGCGCACCGGGCCGCCGTCCGGGTCGCCGGTGATCGCCATGACCCCGCTGTACGCCTGCACGAGCGCTTCGTAGCCGGGGTCCTTCGCCTTGGGGCCGCGCCGTCCGAAGGCGGAGATCGAGGTGTAGACGAGCTGCGGGTTGGCCGGCGCGAGGTCGTCGTAGCCGAGCCCGAACCGCTCCATGTCCCCGGTCTTGAAGTTCTCCACCAGCACGTCGGCGGCCCCCGCGAGGCCGCGCACGATCGCCGCGCCCTCCGGGTCCTTGAGGTCGACGGCGATGCTCTTCTTGTTGGCGTTGAGGGCGAGGAAGGACGCGCCCATCCCGTCCCGGTGGGGCGGCCACTGCCGGCCCTCGTCCCCGCGGAAGTCCTCCACCTTGACGACCTCGGCCCCGAGGAAGGAGAGCAGCACCGTGCAGTACGGCCCGGCGAGCACCCGGGAGCAGTCGAGCACCCGGATCCCGTCGAGGGGGGCGTCGGCGGGGGCCGGGTCGGGGCGGTGCGGGGCGTCGGTCATGGGCAGGGCTCCGGTCGGGCGTTTCGGGGGGCATCGCCCCGAAACATACGAAACGCGGCCCGGGTACGCAATTGGGGCGTCCGAACCCCCGACCCTAAAATCCCCGCCGCGCGTGCGGATCGGCTTGCCGCAGGTCGGACGATGCCGTTAGATTGGCTCGCCATGGACGAGCGACGGGTCAACGAGGCCGCCCGCATCCTCTGGGATGCCTGGAGCGCCGGGCGGCGCATTCCCGGCCTTCCCCGCGCCTGCCGGCCGGAGAGTCTGGACGAAGGCTACGCGATCCAGCGGGCGGTGGCGGAGCGCAGCGGCTCGGGCGCGGTCGGCTGGAAGATCGCCGCGACGAGCGAGGCGGGCCAGGCCCACATCGGGGTCGACGGGCCGCTCGCGGGCCGGCTCCTCGGGAGCAGGGTGTACCGCGACGGCGCCGACGTTCCGGCCGGGCCGCTCCACATGGGGGTCGCGGAGGCGGAGTTCGCCTTTCGCATGGGCCGGGACCTGCCCTCGCGCGGCTCCTCCCCCGGCGCGCCCTTCCCGGTCGAGGCGGTGATGGAGGCGGTGGAGTCGCTGCACCCCGCGATCGAGGTCCCCGACTCGCGCTTCGAAGACTTCGCGGTCGCCGGCGCCCCGCAGCTCGTCGCCGATACCGCCTGCGCGGATCTCTTCGTCCTCGGGCCGGCCGCTCCCGACGGGTGGCGCACGATCGACCTCGCATCCCATCCGGCGGTCCTGCGGATCAACGGGGCCGACGCTTCGGCCGGCTCCGGCGCGAACGTCCTCGGCGACCCGCGCATCGCCCTCGCCTGGATCGCCAACGACCGGGCGGCGCGCGGGGAGCCGCTCCGCGCGGGCGAGGTCGTGACCACGGGAACGTGCGTCACCCCGGCCCCGGTCCGGGCCGGCGACGAGCTGCTGGCCGATTTCGGCCCCCTCGGCGCGGTGGGCGCGCGGCTGGCCGCCTGAGCGGGGGGCGGGGGCGCGGTCTCCCGGCGGACGCGGGGGCCGGCGGGCGGGCGGACGGTCGGATACGGAAGGGCAGGCGGGAAGGACGCGAGGACGGGAGAAGGGGTGATGCAGGGTCGAGCGTTCGTCTATACCGGCGCCCGCGAGCCGTTCGAGCTCCGGGAGCTCCCGATCCCCGAGGTCGCGCCCGGCGCGGCCCTGGTGCGGCTGACCCTGAGCAACATCTGCGGCTCCGACCTGCACGGATGGCACGGCGACACGCCGCGCGAGCCCCCGACCATCATGGGGCACGAGATGACGGGGCGGATCGAACGCCTCGGGGCGGGGGTGACGGCGGACTCCGCCGGCCAGCCCCTCCGCGAGGGCGACCGCATCGTCTACTCCTACTTCTACCCCTGCCGCCGCTGCACGCCGTGCCTCTCCCACGACCAGCTCCACTGCGCCTCGCGCCGCATCGGGGCGGGGCGGCGGAAGAGCGACCAGCCCCCCTACTTCACCGGCGCCTACGCCGACTACTACTACCTCCGCCCCGGCCACTACGTGCTGAAGACCCCGGACCATCTGACCGACCGCGAGGCGGCCCCGCTCAACTGCGCCCTCGCCCAGGTCGTCTACGGCCTGCACGAAGCGGGGCTCCGGGCGGGCGAGACGGTGGTCATCCAGGGCGCGGGCGGGCTCGGACTCTACGCGGCGGCGGTGGCGCGCGAGGCGGGGGCGGTGCGGGTGGTGGTGCTGGACCGGATCCCGGAGCGGCTCGCCCTCGCGAAGCGCTTCGGCGCCGACCACGCCCTCGACATCGACGAGTTCGAGACGCCGGAGCGGCGGATCGAGGCGGTCAACGACCTCACCGGAGGCGGGGGCCACGTGGTCGCGGAGCTCGTCGGGCATCCCGACGCCCTGGCGGAAGGCATCGCGATGGTGCGGCCGGAGGGCCGCTACCTCGTCATCGGCAACATCAGCGCCCGCCACCGCATCGAGTTCAACCCCGCGTGGCTGGTCCACCTCAACCGGCGGATGATCGGGGTCGGCGGGTACCAGTCGTGGGCGCTCCGGAGGGGTCTCGAGCTGCTCGACCGGACCCGGGACCGCTATCCGTGGGGCGAGGTGCTCTCCCACACCTGGCCGCTCGAATCCATCAACGAAGCCTTCGAGCACGCCGAGCGGGGCGGCGCGATCCGCACGGGCCTGGTCTGCGCCCCGGACCTCGCCATTCTCTGACCCGCCCCGGGGCGCGCATCCCGACCGGATGGATCGGCCCGTCCGCACGCGACCGGCCGCCCGTACGAAGGAGCCACGTATGGAATACAGCATCAGAAGCGCCGCCACCGTCGACGTGGTCGAGGTCTCGGGCCGGATCGCGGCAAGCGAATCCCTGGAGCTCACCCGCCTCCTGGAAGTCCACCTGGCGAACCATGAGGCGCGTTCGATCGTGGTCGATCTCAACCGGGTCGACTACATGAGCTCGGCCGGGCTCGGCACGGTCCTCTGGCTCAGAAAGCGCATGCGCGAGGCGAACCAGGGTTTCGCCATCTTCGGCCTCCGCGACCGGGTCGCCCAGGTGTTCAAGCTCTCCGGCCTCGATCGGGTCGTCCCCGTCTACCCGGATCTGGCGGCAGCCGAAACGGCGGCCGAAGCGGCGGCCGGGAAGGGCGAGTCCGGCGGCGCGGGGGACGCCGGCTGATACGATAGGGTTTCGCGCCGCCACGACGGACGGCGAAGGAGAAAGGCGAGTGAGCGACGTAGCGGCGGCGGTGGCCGCGAACGGGGCGGGGGTCGCGCTCAGCGAGGAGCAGCGCGCCATCCGCGAGACGATCGGCCGGCTGTGCGAGGGCTTCGGGGCCGAGTACTGGTACGAGCGCGACCACGACGGCGAGTTCCCGGAGGAGTTCCTCCGCGCCGTCGTCGAGGGCGGCTGGCTCGGCATCGCGATGCCCGAGGAGTACGGCGGGGCCGGCCTCGGGATCACCGAGGCGTCGGTGATGATGCAGGCCATCGCCGAGTCGGGCGCGGCCTTCAGCGGCGCGTCGGCGGTGCATCTCAACATCTTCGGCCTCAACCCGGTGGTGGTCGCGGGCACCGAGGCGCAGAAGGCGCGCATGCTGCCGCCGCTCATCCGCGGCGAGAACCGCGTCTGCTTCGCGGTCACCGAGCCGAACGCGGGGCTCGACACCACGAACATCGAGACGACCGCGACCCGCACCAACTCCGGCTACGTGGTCAACGGGCGCAAGATCTGGACGAGCACCGCCCAGACCGCGGACAAGGTGCTGCTCCTCGCCCGCACCTCCCCCAAGCCCGCCAACGGCAAGCGGGCGGAGGGGCTCACCCTCTTCTACACCGACTTCGACCGCGGCCACGTCGAGGCGCGCGAGATCGAGAAGATGGGCCGCAAGGCGGTGGACAGCAACGCGGTCTTCATCGACGGGCTGCCGGTGCCGGAGGAGGACCGGATCGGGGAGGAGGGGAAGGGCTTCTACTACCTCCTGCACGGCCTCAACCCGGAGCGGATCCTCGTCGCCGTCGAGGCGGTGGGGATCGCCCGCGCGGCCCTGCGCCGCGCCTGCGAGTACGCCGGGGAGCGCGAGGTCTTCGGGCGCCCCATCGGCCAGAACCAGGCGATCGCCCACCCCCTCGCGCGGGCCTGGGCGGAGGTCGAGGCCGCGAACCTGATGGCGTACCGCGCGGCCGAGCTCTACGACGCGGGCGAAGAGTGCGGCGCGGAGTCGAACGCGGCCAAGTACCTCGCGGGGGAAGCCGCCTTCCGCGCCTGTGAGACGGCGGTGATGAGCCACGGCGGCATGGGCTACGCGAAGGAGTTCCACGTCGAGCGCTATCTCCGGGAGGTGATGATCGCGCGCATCGCCCCCGTGAGCCGGGAGATGATCCTCAACTACATCGCGGAGCGGGTCCTCGGGCTGCCGCGCTCCTACTGATCGGCGGGGCGGCGGATCGTCCTCTCCGACTCCCCCGGGGGAGCGCCCCGGGGCGGCTGGTCCGGCGGGCGGGCCGCCCGCGATGAGGCGTCAGTCGGCGCTCGAACCTCGCTCGTCGAGCCGCCCTTCGACGTGCGATTGCCGTTCGGCGAGGCGCTGCATTTCGGTCCGGTGCGCGGCCATCGCATCCTCGAACCTTTCCCGGTGCGCGGTCATCGCATCCTCGAACCGGTCCATGCGCCGGTCCTGCCGCGCGGTCGCACGCATGATGAGGGTGGCGAGTCCGAAGCCGACTGCCAGTACGGTCCCGATGATGGTGAGGGTCTCCGCGCCCATGGCCCGGAACGTAGCACGGTGGGCGCCCCGTGAGCGAGGCCGGCTGGCCTGGCGAAGACGGCCCGTTTTCCAACGAACGTTCGTTCGGGCGCGTGCTAGGATCGAGGGCCGTTCCCCGTCACTCCAGCGAGCGTCCGCCCCATGCGGTTCAACCTTTTCATGTATTGCATCGTCGGCCGGCGGGCGGAGCTCGAATCGGGCATGGCCGGCAAGGACCCTCGGCTCTACCGGCGGATGCTCGACGAGATCGCGGAGTACGCCCGCTTCGCCGACGAGGCCGGGTACGCCGGCTTCGGCCACCCCGAGCACCACCTCCAGATCGAGGGGTTCGAGATCAGCAACGAGCCGACCCTCATGGGGATGTGGCTCGGCCAGCATTCCCGCAAGCTCCGGGTCATCACCTGCGGCTTCGTCTCCACCACCCACAACCCGCTTCGCACCGCGGAGTCCATCGCGACGATGGACAACATGCTGGGCGGGCGCTTCGGGGTCGGCCTCGTGCGCGGCTACCAGGCCCGGTGGGTCGACAACTTCCGCATCCGCGGCGACCTGAACGCGGTCGGCCCCTGGAACCGGGACACCCCGGTGGACCAGTACAACCGCGAGTACTTCGAGGAGTTCGTCGACGTCGTGCTGACCGCGCTCCGGCGCGACACCTTCCGCTACGAGGGGAAGTTCTGGACGTTCCCCCCGCCGGACTTCGTGAACCCCCACGAGCACCAGGTCTACTCGCGCTACGGGAGCGGGGTCGCCGACGACATGCGGGTGAGCGAGATCGGCATCGCGCCCCGGCCCCTCCAGCAGCCCCTGCCCCCGCTCTACGGCGGCTTCACCCACTCCATGCGCACGGCGAAGTTCTGGGCGAGGCACAAGGGCAAGCCGATCGTGCTCTCGTCGAACCTCGAGTTCTGCGAGGCGCTGTGGGCCGCCTACCGGGAGGAGGCGGCGCGCCACGGCCACTCGGTGCGGCCGGGCGAGGAGGCGGGCTGGGGCGGGATCATGGTGTGCGCCGAGACCGACGCGAAGGCGCAGGCCCTCTTCGAGGACATGCACTGGTTCTGGAACCAGTGGTCGGTCCCCTTCGGGCAGGGGCTGCCGGAGCTGCTCGTCGGCTCGCCCGACACCCTCTGCCGGCGGATCGAACAGGCGGCGCGCGCGGTCCCCATCGAGGAGTGCTTCCTGCTCATCCCGCAGGGGGTCCACGACCGGGGGCAGATCCTGGGCTCGCTGGAGCTGTTCGCCGAGAAGGTGATCCCGAACTTCGCCGACGCCGTACCCGAGGCGCTGGCGGCCGCCCACTGAGGGCGGGGGCGTCGCGGGCGCCCGGGGACGGCCGGGCAGGGCGACCGGAGCGGGGCAGGACCGGTTCACCGCGGCCCGTGCGCCGCGCGCGCCGCACGAACAACCGCATCAGGACCAGAACGAACGGACCGAGGGCTGAAGAATGTTGGAGCATGGCATCGAAGGCGTCCGGGCGCATCTCGCGACCCTTCCCCCGATGCGCGACCAGAGCGTCGAGGAAGCGCGGCAGATGTACGACAAGGCCCGGTACGTCTTCCCCCTTCCGGACGGGGTCGAGGTCGAGGAGAGCGAGATCGGCGGGATCCCGGCCGAGATCGTCACCCCCGCGGATCATGGCGCGGGGACCCTCCTCTACCTTCACGGCGGCGGCTACGCCATCGGCTCCCCGGTCTCCCATCGGCATCTGGTCGCGGCGCTCGCCGCCGCGTCCCGCACCCGGGCCTATGCGATCGACTACCGGCGCGCGCCCGAGCACCCGTTTCCCGCGGCGGTGGACGACGCCTTGGCCGCCTATCGCGGCCTGCTCGGGGCCGGGGTCGCGCCGGGCTCGATCGTGGTCGGCGGCGATTCGGCGGGCGGCGGCCTCACCGCCGCGGCCCTCCTCGCCATCCGGGACGCGGGGCTCGACCTCCCGGCGGCCGGGGTGCTCATCTCCCCGTGGGCGGACCTCACCAACGGGTCGGAGTCGTACCGGACCCACGCGGACCGGGACCCGCTGGTGTTCCAGGAGGACATCGACCGCTGGCGCGACGCCTACCTCGCCGGGGCCGACCCCCGCGCGCCGCTCGCGTCGCCGCTCCACGCGGACCTCGCGGGGCTGCCGCCCCTCCTCATCCACGTCGGCTCCGAGGAGGTGCTCCTCGACGATTCGAGGAAGCTCGCCGAGCGGTGCGAGGCGGCCGGGGTCGAGGCGGAGCTCGAGGTCTGGCCCGACATGATCCACGTCTGGCACTGGTTCGGGGAGTACCTCGACGAGGCCGGATCGGCGGTCCGGCGGATCGGGGAGTACGTGGGCGCGCGTCTCGCGGGGTAGGGCGCGGCGGGCGGGCCGGGAAGTCCCCTGCCCTGCCCCTGCTCCTGTCGGCCCCGCCCCGGCCGGCGCCGGCGCCGGGGTACGGGCGCGCCGGGGCGGGAACGTGCGCCGCCGCCCGTCCCCGCGGGCCGGCTTCGACCGAGGAGGCAACTCCCATGCACACGGGCTACGCCCCGCTCTTCCAGAACCCCGGGAGCCGCCTCCCGGACCTCGAGGCCTATCGGAACGAGCTCCGGCTCGCGGAGCTCGCCGAGCCGCTCGGCTTCGATTCGGTCTGGTCGGTGGAGCACCATTTCACCGACTACACGATGTGCCCCGACGTCGTGCAGTTCCTGTCCTGGATGGCGGCGCGGACCGAGCGGGTCGGCCTCGGCTCGATGGTGGTGGTGCTGCCGTGGCACGACCCCGTCCGGGCCGCGGAGCAGGTCGCGATGCTCGACCATATCTCCGACGGGCGGGTGATCCTCGGCATCGGGCGCGGTCTCGGACGGGTGGAGTTCGAGGGCTTCCGGGTCGACATGGGAGGGTCGCGCGGGCGCTTCGTCGAGACCGCGCGGCTCGTGCTCGAAGCGCTCGAGAACGGATGGATGGAAGGGGGCGGCGAGTACGTGGACCAGCCCCGGCGGAACCTCCGCCCGGCCCCGTTCCGGACGTTCCGGGGGCGCACGTTCGCGGCCGCCGTGTCGCCGGAGTCGATGCCGGTGATGGCGAAGCTCGGGGTCGGCCTGCTCGTCGTGCCCCAGAAGCCGTGGGAGGACGTGCGCAAGGACTTCGAGGTCTACCGGGAGGTCTTCCGCGAGGAGAACGGGGCCGAAGCGCCGGCCCCCCTCTGCGCGGGATTCTACTTCGTGGACGAGAGCGCGGACCGGGCGGAGGAGATGGCGCGCCGCTACGTCGCCGGCTACTACCACACGGTGATGAAGCACTACGAGTTCTCCGCCGGGCACCTCGCCCACACCCCCGGCTACGAGTACTACTCGGCCGTGGACCGGTACATCGAGAAGCGCACCGGCGAGGGCGCGGCGGAGGACTTCATGCGCCTGATGCCGTGGGGGACCCCGCAGCAGGTCCTGGAGAAGGTCGAGAAGGTCCACCGCATCATCGGGCACGCGGGGACCATGTGCCACTTCAGCTATGCCGGGATGCCCTACGAGGAGGCCGAGCGCAGCCTGCGCCTGTTCGCGGCCCGGGTGCTGCCCGAGCTCAAGTCCATGAAGATGGGCTGCGAGCCGTTCCGCGTCGAGCCCCTCGGTCTCGCGGCGTAGGGCTGGCCGCCCGCGTCGGGTCCGGGGGCGGCCCCCCCCCCCCCCCCGCCGGTCACGTTCCAAAGCAGAGCCAGCCGGCGGTGTGCTCCGGGTCGAGGTCGAAGCCGTTGTCGGCGGCGGCCTTCTCCAGGCGGGTAATCGTGACGGCCAGCATCACCGCTCTCCCGACAACCTTCAGCGCAAGGAGCGATTGGGGGCCGAACGAGTGGTCGTGACGGCCGCCGGCGTCACCGGCCCCGGCCCAGCGTCTTCCGCAGCCACGTGACCCGGATGCTCACGAAGGCGGGAAGCCGCTCCTGGCCGAGAAGCCGGGTAGCACGCTCCTCGCGCTCGTCCTTGGTCGCGTGTTTGTTCTCGAAGTCCCTCTCCATGAGCGTGCGTTCTCGGTCCAGCGCCGCCCTTCGCTCCTCCATGAGCGTCGGGTCATTCAGGTTGAGGATCGCCCGCCGCCGATCCCCGCCGTACTCAAGATCGTCGATGGCCAGCTCCAGGGCTCTCCGGGTCGCCTCGTCGATGGGCGCGTCGTCGCGGACGTACATCCGGCCGTCGCCATCGAAGCCGACCAGCCGTTCGTAATCAAGCTCGGTGGGCCACGGAAGGTCCGGATCCGCGTCGTCCCACCGGAGCCTCCGGTCGCCCTTGGCGCCGTCGCACGTGTCGAGCGTCGCGCAGGAGAGGTACAGGTTGCGCCAACGGAGCGCGTATTGGGGTGCGCTACTCAGGGGGATCCAGTGCTCTATGCGAGCCGGCCCCCCGTTCTCCGGGAGCCTGCGTTCGCAGTACACGCAAAGTGACGCCTGCTCGCCGGACATGACCTCGCGCAGCTTGCCCTTGTCGAGCTGATCGAACTCTTTTCTGGCGAACTCGGTTTTGTTGGACCGGTTCGGGAGAGCTCTCAAGTACTCCCGCTCGGCATCCACGAACCGCCGCGGCGCCTGGCCGTCGGGGCTCACGTTCCTGGGCGGCCACGGCTTCGACAGTCCTCGCATCTACTCGTCGTCCTCCATGAACCATCCGGCTCGGATGAGCGCCGGATCGTTGTCTCCCCACCGCTCCGCCAATTCCCGATACAACCGCTCGGCCTCCACGCGATCGCCTCGATCGATCGCGCGGTGAAGACGGTTCAACTCGACCGCCCCCTTGTCGTCGCGATCATCCGTACGCATGAGATCGCGGAGGATCGCGTTCGTGTCCCTGCCCTCCACGAACACCCCATGCTCCTGAAGCCTGCCGTCGATGAGCCGGCGAACCTGGCGGTTCTCGGCGCTGCTCAGCACCTGCGGCGAGTGGGTGGTGACGATGAATTGCAATCTCGGGAAGACGCTGCGCAGGCGCGGAAGCGCCACCCGCTGCCAGCGCGGGTGCAGGTGGAGGTCGATCTCGTCGATGAGCACGACGCCCTCCACCCGCTCGGGCGCCCCGGCGCCGTCGAACTCGTTGAGCATGACGGCGCGGCGGGCGACGTCGGCGACCAGCGCGATGAATACGTGATAGCCGTCGGACAGCTCGGACCACGGGGCGGCGTGCCCATCCTCGAAGAGCACCATGGGGCCTCGCTTCGCCGGGTCATACCAGGCGTTGGCAACACCGGGCGTCGCCCGGACCGTCGCTTCCATCACGGCCGTGTGGAAGAAGCGCTCGGGTTCGTCGTGCTCCCTCCGAACCATGTCTCCGACCGTCTCGTCCTCGAGCCATTGCAGCAGCGGGGCCTCGTCGAGGTTCGGGTCGAGGGAGGAGGCGTAGGCTTCCCAGCGATCCCCCGCGCGTTCGACCTTGCGACGCCGGCCGGGCTGGCGGCCCAGGCGATCGACGCCGTACCACGCGAACAGCGGCCACCGCTCTCCGGGGACCCGCACCCGCTCCAGGGCATCGAAGAGCGCATGGGGTCGATTCCTGGCGCGTCCGGACGCGGGCCGAACCGCCCTCGACCACGTGACGGATTTCGATTCGCCCACGTCCGCGGTCCACGCGACCTCGCAGGCGCCGACCGGTTCCGGTCGTCCCTGCTCGTCGAGCGTGCGCATCGTGGGATCGCGCCGCGCGTCGAGCTTCAGGGTTCCCGGCGAACCTGCCTGGAATACGGCGAGGCCCATCGCGAGGGCGGTGAGCAACGCGGTCTTTCCGCCGCCGTTCTCGGCGAAGAGGACCGTGGTGTCTTCTTCGAGCGAAAGCCTCAGCTCGTCGAAGCAGCGGTAGCTGTCGAGGCGGATCTCCCGGAACCGGAATCTGCTCATGCCGCCCTCCTCGGCGTCCGTGCGGCGCCGCGAACGAGGGAATACCGCCCTCCCCGAAACCGGAATCCGTTCATGACGTCCTCCTCGGCGGTCCGAGCGGCGAATGGTACGGCGTGCCGCTCCCGGTCGCCGCGGCCAGCGCGTCATAGCTCTCCATCACCCCGCGTTTCGTCCGGTGCTCGCGTTCCTCGGACCGTTCGAGCACCGGGAACGTGTCGAGGATCCAGGCGGCGTCCTCCCGCGAGACGCCGTACAGGTGGAAGAAGGCCGCGTCGATCTCGCACCGGAGCCGGAAGCGGCGATCGGGGTTCCAGACGAAAGGGGGGCTGTCGTCACCGCAATCCTCGGCGAACGCCTTGAGGCTCCACGCGGTATAGGTGAGCTCCAGGACGCGCGGGAGAAGCCAGTCTCGGACCGCCATCGACGGCGACCAAGGGGCCGGCAGCGTGTAGGCCCCCGGGCGGAGCGCGGGAAGCTGCCGCATCGTGAAATACGTCAGGCTGAGTCCGCCGACCTTCTGCCGTGCGCAATAGTCGAAGGGGATGCTCGACAGGTTCGCATAGAGGGCGGCCACGAGCCGTGGATCGAGAGACGGCATCATCAGCGGAAGCTTGTGGTTCACGGCGGCCCTCGGGATGATGCAGGCGATGACGGTACGCATACTCGCTCGCGCATCCGTGACGTCGCGCCAACCGAGCAACCACCCGCGATCCCAGGCGCCATCGAGTCGCGTACTGGTTTCTTCCTCCGCCACCCAGTAGAACGGCAGCGGCGAATACCGCGCATCGGCGAGTTGCGCTTCGGATGGGGATGGCAACCGATGCGGCCTCTTGCCGGCAGGGGCTCCTTCGAACGTGCCGCCCCTGTGGTTGTACTGGTAGATCATCTTCGCCTCGTACAGAGGCAACAGGATCCCTCCGTCCTTCTCGAACCGGCCGCCTTCCGGCCTCCACCCGGCCGACGCCAGCTCGGCCCGGGTGCGAAACAGGCCGGAGTCGTTGGCCATGTGAAACATGCTCAGGAATCTTACGCCCCAAGGATTCCCGTCCGGGTCGCCCTCGCGCCAGAGCACCCCGGCGCGCTGGTAGAGCGCGAGCGCGAGCGCGGCGTCGCGCTTCGTGCGGAAGATTGGGCAGGTTCCCGTGTTCGGATTGATGGTCTCGATAGCGGCGGCGTCCAGGGTGAAGTGACGTTCAGGGTCGTCCAGGTCCGTGAGCGCCTGCCCCTGAAACAGAAAGTCGGCTGACGCTGACGGGTCACTCCTGCCCGAGAGGGTCGTCAATGAGAACCGGAGCATGTGCCCCTTGCCGGCCGTGAAGAAGCCTTCGTTCTCGAATTCCCACATCGACCGGAGAGCGCGTGACTTCATGATCGCTTGGAAGTAGCCCTTGGTCGTGTCGTCCGTGGCGATGCCGCTCGGCACGATGAAGCCCGCCCGACCGCAAGGCGCCAGCACGCTCCAATTGTGCTCGGCGAACAGCGCGTAGGTGTTCACGTCGCCCTTTCCGCAGAGCGGGTAGCGCCCGGATTGCCGCACGAAATGGCTGTGCCCCTGCGCGATGCGGGTCGCGCCGGTCCACTCCTGCCAGAGAGCCGGGTCGGTGAAGGGAAGCGCCGCGATCAGCCTCTTCCGCTCGGCGGCGTTCCTCGCGTTCGCGATCTCCGGGTCTCGCGTGGCGAAGAACTCCTGCTCCTGGAGCTTGACCCTCTCCCAGGGCGGGTTGCCGAGCACGACGTCGAAGCCGCCCCGCGCAAAGACCTGCGGAAACGCCAGCTCCCAATGGAAGAAGCCGTGCTCGTCGGCGATGCGCCGCGTCGTCTCCACGAGCACCGGGGACGGCGGCGCGTCCTCGTCGCGGAGCGCGCGCCACGCGGCCGTCGTGGGCGCGGCCTCGGCGACCGGGCCGGTTTCGTGCTTGGGCCAGAGGAAGGCGGCGCACCACGCATCGGCCACCAGCTTCTCGTGCTCGTAGGCTTGCGAGGCCAGGAGCGCCTTCCACCGCTGCTGCTTCCCGGCCAGGGCGTCCGTGTCCGTGTCCGGGGCCTGCTCGACGGCGCGTATCGCCTCGTGCAGCGCGCCCGTCTCGTGGCGAGGCTCGAACGGAAGGCGCTGCTGACCGGCGATCTCCTCCCGGTTCCGCCGCTTGAGCTCCCTGGTGAGCTTACTGCCGTCTCCTTCGAGCGCCGTCCACGCGGCGTCCGGCACGTGTTCGCCCATCAGCGCGCGGGTCGCGCCGATGAGCGAGTTGCCGCAGCGGACGTGGCTCTCCAGGAACGTGAGGGGCAGGCCCGGATCGATCGACTCCATCCAGAGCCCCACCTTGCAGATCTCGACCGCCAGCGGGTTCGCGTCGACACCGTGGATGCACCGCCGGACCACGTCGCGAAGCGCGCGCTGGTAGTCGTCCGGCGCGGGCGTGCCCCCGGCCCGGAGGCGTGCGACGTGATCGGCGAGGCGGCGGGCCGCCGCGAGCAGGAAGTGTCCCGACCCGCAGGCGGGGTCGACGATCGCCAGATCGAGAAGGGCGTCGGCGGGATGCTCGGGATGGGCGGCGATCGTGCGCCGGACCACGGGATCGAGGGCGCTCGCGAGGAGGCGTTGCACGAGCTCGTCCGGGGTGTAGTGGCTGCCGGTGGTCTTCCGGGCATGGCCTCGGCTCTCGTCGGTACTCGCGAAGGAGAAGGAACGCCCGCCCCCGGTGATCTGCGGGACCAGCTCGAGAAGGCCCTCGTAGACGTAGCCGAGCTCGTCCGGCCCCATGTCGCGCCAGTTCACGCGGACGAGCCCCGAAGACTCGCGAAGCCACGCCAGATGGAAGAGGGCGGCGAGGAGCGCACGGTTCTCCAGCTTCGCCGCGTCGAGGTCCGGGCACTCCTCCGGCGCGAACAGGCCGGCGAGGGCGGGCAGTCCGAGGCGCGGCTCGCCGCCGGCCAGGCCGCGGAAGACGACGGTGACCGCCTCCCAGAGATCGCGGTGGCGATCGTGGGCGCTCCCGCGGACGGCGCGATCACGCAGGCGGCGGAGGGCGTAGCCCTCGGCGTAGAGCCGGCGGGCCGGCTCGGATGCGTCCTTGGGATGCAGCAAGCTCCGTTCTTCGACCGTGAGCAGGAAGACGAGCCGGTAGACGAGCCGCAGGAGCTGCCCGAAGTAGCCCTCCCTCGTGAGCTCCCCCGCGTGCAGCGCACGGCGGAGCTTCCTGTTCGCGGCGTGGTCCAGGAACCCCTGCCCCAGGATCGCGAGCGCCTGCCGGAAGCCGGCGCTCAGCTTGTCCCGCGCCCGCGTCCCCTCCTGCCGGCCGTCCTCCCGCCACTGCTCAAGCGGGCAGGTCCCGGACGGGTCGCCGGGGCGGCCGAAGCGCGACTCGTGGGCGAGCAGCCACAGCGCCGCGAAGTCGGGGTACAGCTCTTCGGTGAAGATCCGGCCGAGGTCGGCTTCGATCCACGCCGGCCGCGTGAGGCTCGCGTTGTCGCGCGCGACCCGTAGCGAGAGCCCGTCCGACGCGAGGCCCCAGAGCGCCGCGCCGGAGGCGTTCAGGATCTCCTGCAGGAGCCCGAAGGCGCTGCGCCGATGCCGGTCGTCCCCGAGCTCGGGCAAGGGGGTGTCGAGACCCGCGCCCGCCGGGGCCACGACGACCGGAACCCGCTCGCCGAGGGCGAAGAACCGGACCGGATACACCCGCTCGTCGATCGTTTTCGGCTCCGCCCGCGTCATGGACGCGAAGCCGAGGGCGTCGCGCAGGAACGCTTCGAGGAAGTGCTCGGCGAGCGCGCGGGCGTCCCCTCCCGAGGCGCGGCCCGACTCCATCTCCCGAAAGCAGGCCTGGGCGATGCGCCAGCTTCGCGCGATCTCGTCGCGGACGTGGAGCCCTTTCGGGATGCGGTAGTCGGCCGGCTCCTGCGCGCCGGCGTCAAGCCGGGCCACCTTGCCCAGCCACTCCGCCCCGAGCAGGCCGCCCTCGATCGAGAGCGCGTCAAAGGCGATCCGAGCCTCGCCGCCCGGGCGGCTTCGACGAGACGCCACGGTCAGTCCACCTTCGGCAGGAGCACGTACACGCCGATCACGTCGGGCCGCGGGAGGCCCTGGACGGAGGTGCGCCCGGTCGCCCTGCCGGCCTCGCGTACGCGCAGATGGTCGTCGAGCAAGGCGCGCGCGCGTGCATCCGCGAAGTCGTCGAGGTCCGCCGCGCGCTCCTCGATCAGGGCGAGGGCGCGTGCGGCCTCGCGCTCCCGCACGTGCCGCGGGGGATCGCCGGAGGGAGGGAGCGCGAGCAGCGAAAGGGCCTCGGCCCCGGCGATCGGTCCGGAGGTTCGGGGGGCGGCCCAGGCCAGCGCCGCCGCCTCCTCGACCATCAGGGTCGTCTCCCCGTGTCGCGTGCGGGACAGGAGCTGGTGGCGCAGCCGGAGGAGCGCGACCGTCGTGCGGCCCCGCACCCCCTCGGAGATCCAGCAGCCGACCCGACCAAGGACCGAAGGATCGTCGCCGGTCGAGGCGTCGCCGTCGTCGGCCGAGAGGGTCCGCGCGAGCAGCGTGTCGGCGAGCACCGCGACGAGGGGATGGCTGCGCTGCACGGGGCGGCATCCGGGCGCGGGGGGATAGGCGAAGTCGATGGCCGCCGTGCCCACGACACCCTCCGCTTCCAGGCGCTCGCGGACCTCGTCGGGCAGCGGTTCCGTCGGGACCTTGAATCCCCGCCCGAGCGGTTCGAGCCCGGAGCCGAGCCGGGCGAGGGCGCGGCTCGCGAAGCGCTGCACGTCGTCACGGCCACCGACCGCGGCGAGGCTCTTGCGCCACTCGGGCATCACGTCGTCGGGCTTCATGCGCCGCTGGGCGAACACGGTCCGGCTCCTCCTGGCCTTCGTCTTCGCGTCTTCCCATTCGGTCTCGAACAGCTCGATCTGCCGACCCTCGACGAGGCCGGCGCCGCCCCGCCGCCGCAGGAGCACGGCCTTGAGCAGCGCTTGGGTGAGCGAACGGCCCTCGTCCGGCACGGGCACGGGAACGCCGAGCTCCTCGCGGATGCGGGCCGCCTTGCGCAGGATGACCTGCAGCACCGCGCCGTCCACCGGGTTGTTGACGCCGTAGAGGAGCGTGGCGCGTACCGTCGGGCTCGGCTGGCCGAAGCGATCGACGCGGCCCTCCCGCTGCTCGTGGCGCGTCGGGTTCCAGGAGAGGTCGTAGTGGACGACGGCGTCGAAGTGCTCCTGCAGGTTGATCCCCTCCGACAGGCAGTCGGTGGCGACCAGGACCTTCGCGCCTTCGGCCGCGCCGATCTCCGACACGCGCTCCCTGCGCTCTTCGGGGGGATCTCGCCGGTCACCGCAGCGACCTCGACGCTACCCCCCAGATGCTCGCGAAGGTGGCGGGCGACGTAGCGGGCGGTCGCGATGAAGCGGCAGAAGACCACCACGTCGAACCCTTCCGCGACCAGCTCCGCGACGTGCTCCGCGGCGGCCCCGAGCTTCGGATCGCCGCTCCGGCCCGCAAGCGACTCCGCCTGCCCGATCAGCCGCGCCAGCGCCGGGTCTTCGCCACCGGCCGGAGGCTCCACGTCGTCTGCGACGAGGGCGTCGCCGTCACCGTCGAAGATGCGGTCGAGGAGATCTTCGCGGGCCTCGGCGCCGGGATCCTCCCCGGCGCGGGTGCGCAGGGCCTGCACGGCCGCGGCGGGGCTCGACCCGGTGCAGCGCAGGAGGGCCAGGGTCCCCCAGAAGTCGAGGCGCTGCCGGCGCTCGTCCCCGGCGCCCGTCTCCACGACCTCGGCGCAGTAGTCGAGGACGTCGTCGAGGAACGCCTCCCAGGCGCCGCCGAGCTCGTAGGTGATCTCCTTCGTCTCGCGGCGCGGGAAGAGGCCGCCCTCGCGCCACTCCGCGAGGTCGGGGCGCCGTCTCTGGACGAAGTGGCTCGCGAGACGGGCGCGGAGACGGGTGCGCTCCGCGCCCGTGGCGTCCGCCAGCCGCTCGAAGTCCGGGGCGAGCAGGCCGAGGAGCCGGTAGAAGGCGCCGTCGTCGCCGCTGTGCGGGGTCGCGGTGAGCAGGACGAGATGCCGCGTTGGGCTGCCGGCCAGCCCCCGGACCAGCTCGTACCGCTGATGCCGGCCCCGGCCGGACGAAGCGCACGTATGCGCCTCGTCGACGATCACGAAGTCGGGGCACGCCTGGAGGAAGCTGTCCCGCCTCTCGCGGGTCTTCACGTAGTCGAGGCTGACGACCGTATGCGGATGCACCGAGAAGATGCTCTCGCCCGGCGGAACGCCCCGCTCCAGCCGCCGTGCGCTCCGGGCGGTGACGGCGGCGGCGCGGACATGGAAGCGGGCCTCCAGCTCGGTGATCCACTGGTCCACGAGATGCGGCGGGCAGAGGACGGCGCTGCGCTCGACGTCGCCGCGGTCGATCAGCTCGCGGGCGATGAGCAGGGCCTCGATGGTCTTCCCGACCCCCACGTCGTCCGCGATGAGGAGGCGCACCGGGTCGAGCTTCAGCGCCATGAGCAGCGGCACGAGCTGGTAGGCGCGCGGCTCGACCGCGATCTGTCCGATGCTCCGGAAGGGTCCGGCGCCGCGGCGCAGCGAGAGCAGCAGCGCGTCGCGCAGCAGGAGGGCCGAGTCGTGCCCGCCGAGCTGAAGTGCGTCCGGCAGGGGGAACCGGGCCTCGCGGACCGGCTCGGTCTCGAGCGGAAGGTGGATCAGGGTCCGATCCTGATCCGATCCCGTGACGGGACGGACCTGGAGCGTCTCCGCCGAGCTTCCGCCGAGGACGACCCATTCCCGCCCGCGGGCGCTGACGAGGCTTCCGGGGGCGTAGGCGAGGCCGCTCATGCGGCGTGCCCCAGCGCGAAAGCCAGCCGCGCGAAGGCGGCGTTCCAGCCGGCGGGATCCTCGAATCGGACGACCTCGAAGCCGAGATCCTCCAGCGCCGGCAGGGCCGGACGGTCGGCCTCGTCGATCAGCGCCGCGACGTAGTGCCGGCGCCATACGCAGCGCAGGGATCGCCCGCCGGCCGAGAAGGGCTCCGGGTCCGGCGCGGGGATCCCGCGCCGCGACGCTTCGGCGCGCCACCGGCCGTCACGCGAACCTTCCCCGGCGGCGGGGTCGAGGACCGGTGACGGCCCGCCGCGCCCGCACGGGGCCGTGCGGGAGCGCGCCAGACGCAGCAGCATGGCGCGGGCGTCCTCGTCGCGCCGGTCAAGCGCCTCGTGATCGGGCTGGTTGTAATACGACATCAGGCAGCGGTAGCAGGCCGCGACGCAGGCCGTCCCCGGCTGGTCCGCGAGGTCCGACGGGGAATCGGGCAGAGGACCGTCCCCGACGGCGAGATGCATGATCTGCAGCGCTTCCCGGGCGACGGCGGCGAGGCTCCCCTCCTGGCTCACGAGCCGCGTGAGCACGCCGGCGCCGCCCTCGGCGGCCTCGTAGAGCAGGAAGCCGTTGCGCGTGTCGCGCGTAGGCATCGGCTCGGCGAGCATCTCGCCTTCCTCGAGCTGGAACACCGCCTCGAGGCCGCGCAGGATCGCGTGCTGCACGGTGACCAGCGCAACGTGCGGGAGAGGGTCGCCGGCGGGCTGGAAGAGGAGCGCGTTCTTGCGGTCCTGGACGCTGGGCACGATCCACTGCCGGGGCGAGGCGGTGGGATCGAGTGCGCGCTCGTCCGCGTCGTCGTCATCGTTTCGAGCCCAGTACCCGGATACCGGATCGATGCGGAAGCCGAGGACCTTCTTGTCGACCCTGCGCCGCAGCCCCTTGTTCAGCCGCGTGATCGTCGCCCCGGCGCCGTAATCCATGCGCACGATCCCGCCCTCCGCGTCGGAGGCCAAAGCGCGCCGCACGTCGATCTCGCGGTCGCGAACCGCCCACTCGAACGTCGTCTGCAAGTCGAAGCCCTGGCGCTGGCGTTCCTCGTCGTTGGCGGTGATGTGCTCGGCCGGCTGCGTGGCGACGTTCTCGATCCGGTACGTGGCGCCCACGACCTCGGCGTTGCCGAGCGACGTTCCGCAGGAGTGGCACGTCGACCGATCGTCGCCGAAGTGCCCGGCGCCGCAGCTCGCGCAGATCCGCACCGCCCTGGTGGGCAGTTGCGCGTCGGGGGTCGCCGACTCCCGGTGGCCGAGCGAGAGCAACGCCCGCACGACCCGGTAGGCGCGCCCCTCGTGGTAGACGAGGCTGCGAGGGCCGAACTCGGAGAGCGCGAGGAAGCGCGGACGCTGAAGGTAGGTCTGCCGCCCCCGGCCGTCCCGGCTCGCCGGGACGTATGCGAGGAGCGGCAGCCGCGGGAAGTTGTACCCGGGCAGGAAGCCCTCCGTGGCGAGGTAGCGGTACGTGTAGAAGTCGCTCGAGAGCGCGTTCGTCCCCCGCTGGAGCAGATTGAGCTGGTCCACCGCCTGCGCATGACGGGTCTGCGCCGCCCGCTTGTCCCGGTAGGACGCGGAGTAGTCGTCCATGGTCTTCCGGGCCGCGTCCCGCTGCTCCTCGGCGGCGGCGAAGAGGTCCCGCCAGCGGTGGAACGCCTCGTCGAAGCGCTCCGCCGCCGCCGCCACGACGGCGGCGGAGAAGGCGTCGCGGCCCGTGTACCAGGGCGCTGCCTCGGGCGTGAGATCGTCCGCGACCAGATCGAGGACGCGCCGGACCCGTTCGCGTGCGCCCGCCGCGACGCTTCCCTCCTTCAGCGCCGCCTCGACGTCCGGATCGAGCGGACGGCCGGCGTCGTCGAGGACGAGCAACTTGGCGATGCACGGGTCGAGCGGCTGGTCGACGCAGGAGAGCCAGACCGCCTGGAGATGGCTGGCGATCAGGTCCCGGTTCGCGATCTCGAGGATCGGCGCGCGCACCTCGCCGTGGACCATCGCCTTGGGGTCGCGGAAGAAGTACTGGTCGTGCGGGCTCTGGGACGACGCGTAGGTGATGACCAGGGCCGCCTGTCCGCTGCGGCCCGCCCGTCCGCCCCGCTGCGCGTAGTTCGCCGGCGTGGGGGGCACGTTGCGCATGTGGACCGCGTTCAGGGCCGCGATGTCGACGCCGAGCTCCATCGTCGGGGAGCAGAAGAGCACCGGCAGGAAGCGGTTGGCCTCGCCGGCCTCCCGGAGCCGCTGCTCGTTCGCCGCCAGCTCCTCGCGCTCGCGTTCGCCGAAGCGGAAGCGCTTCTCCCGGAGCTCGCGGTTGTCGGGATCGACCTGGGCGGTGTGCTCGCGCGCCTCGAACCCGAAGAGCGGGTGCATCGGGGCGCGGAGCATCCTCGCGAGGTTCTCGTAGAGGTCGCGGAAGAACGTGTTCTGCGTCGACCCGCCGCCGTCCGCCCGGTCGCCGCCCAGGCGGAAGACGACACATGCGTCGTTGACGCGCCACCCGGGCTGGTCGAACGGGGTGCTCTCCTCGGACACGAGGCCGTGCGCCGCGCCCGCCCGGAGAAGGTCATCGACGAGTCGATCGAAGTCTTTCGAGCTCAGGCTGCGGATGGACGGGTCGCCGCCCCAGCGCTCCGTCGAGCGCAGGGTTCGGCCGAGTCCGCTTCGTGAGCCGCCGCGCACGATCAGGTCCATGTCGCGGAGCGTGCCGGCCCGGCGGGTGGGCGCGGCGATCATCAGCCAGCGCGCCCCTCTCGGCGTCTCGTCGCCGCGAAGCCCCCACGGCGGCCGAAGCCGGCTGTGCGACTTCGCGGCCAACTGCTCGAGAACGGCGACGTCGAGAACCTGGCTGCGAACCGCCATCCATTTCCGCAGGTGGTCGAGCAGACTGCGATAGACCTTCGTGCGGACTGCACGGCTGGCCTGCTTCAGCAGGCGGTGCGAGTTGGCGAACAGCTCGTCGTCCGCGGCGAGGTCGTCGAGGCCGAGGTACTCCACCCGGACCATGCCGAGCTGCTCGAGGTTCGGGTTCGTGTACCGCCAGCCGCGCCGCTGATCGAACCAGATGCGGTAGGCCAGCACCTGCCGGAGCGTTCTCTCGGCCTCTTGCAGGTTGAAGCCGCGCAGCGCGGGCTCGAACAGCCATTCGGCGCGGATCCGAGGGTCCGACCGGTCGAAGCCGAGCGTGCGCTGCGCGGCGACGCCCAGCTCGTCGCTCCGAAGCCCCGCCGAACCTGCGTCTTGCAGGGCGCCGAGGAAGCCCGAGCGGACGAGGCTCACGAAGAGGAAGTCGTTGAAGTGGCCGGCCTGGAGCGCGGCGTCCTGGCGGTTGTCGGTGAAGCCGAGGAGCTTTCGCGTGTAGCGGTCCAGCCCCGACCCGGCACCGGCGCCGTGCATCCAGCGCAGGACGCTGCCGACGAGCACGGTGGTCGCCGAGCTGCGGCCCTCCGCCGAGAGCGAGGCGAGGCGCGTGCGGTCGCGCGCCGCCCCGCCCTGGGTGTCGCCGCAGCGCAGGCAGAGGCGGAACCGGCCGGGCAGGAACCACACCGTCGTCCCCGATCCGACGCGCCCGTCGGGCGCGACCTCGAAGCGCCGGGCGCGGGCGTCGCGGTAGTAGGGCTTGAGCCGCGGGCGGCCGGCGGCGGTCAACTCGATCCAGGTCTCCGGATAGTCGTCGTCGCGGTCGGCGAACGTGAAACCGGGATCGTCGGGCGGGTGCGGCGTCAGGAAGCCGAACTCCCCCTCGGGATGCGCCCCGTGCGCGTCCCCGTCGGCCTCGTCCCGCCTGGCCGGCGGCGCGTCGTCGACGTCGCGCGCGAGGAAGACGGAGCCCCCGTCCTGGCGCACCAGCCGCACCGGGTGGTACTCGTGGCCGCACTCGCGGCAGAAGTGCAGGGCGTACAGGCGCTTGTCCGCGTGGCCGGGGAGAAACCGCTGGCCATCGACCGTCACCGTGCGCGCGCCCGCCGGCTCGATCGTCGCATGGGCGTGGCCGGCGCCCGAGATGAACTGGTGGAGCTTGAACGCGAAGAAGCTCTTCTCGCTTGCGGCGGGGTTCGACGTCCGTTCCCGCTCGGGGACGCTCGACGCGAGAAGAAGGGCTCGGAGCGCGTTGCGGCAGGCGTCGGGAGGCCGACCGGACTCCGCCGAGAGCTCGTCCACCGCCTCGGTCACCGTCCTGGGCCTGGCCCGGACCCAGCGCAGGTCGGCTTCGGAGAACTCGATCCCGAGACGGGTCTCCACCCACACCGCGAGCGGGTGCTCCCGGAGCGCCGCGTCGGAGATCGACCGCGTTACGCCGGTGTCGACGGCCTCGCCGAGGCGCGGCCCGACGGAGGCGGCGGTCGCGGTCGGAACGGTGATGCGATCGAGCCTCTCGGCGATGACGTTGCTCTCGGCGATCCCGGTTCCGAAGAGCTTCGAGGCCACGCCCGCGGCCACGCGGTTCTTGTCTTCGAGCGAGCCCGCGCTCGCCATCGTGGCCGAGGTGCCGATGCAGAGGAGCTTCCCGGGCTGGAGCCGCTCGCGGACCCGGCGCACCAGCAGGGCCACGTCTGCGCCCTGGCGGCCGCGGTAGGTGTGCAGCTCGTCGAGGACGAGGAAGCGCAGATCCTCGCAGTTGCCGAT
Organism: Gammaproteobacteria bacterium; assembly: GCA_965243335.1. Lineage (GTDB taxonomy): Bacteria > Pseudomonadota > Gammaproteobacteria > HK1 > HK1 > JAJDXW01. Next base: position 4,072,861 of record OZ251545.1, on the reverse strand, counting down.
GACCCGGCGGTCGATCTCCTCCTGCCGCGTCATGAGGAGCTCGAGCATCATGAAGTTGGTGAGGAGGACGTCCGGGGGCTCGTCCGCGACCCGCCTCCGCTCGCCGGCGTCTTCCTGCCCCGTGTAGCGGGCGAACGTGATCGGCGGGTCTCCCGGCGCCTGGTCGGTGAACTTGCCGAGCTCCTCCATCTGGGAGTTCGCGAGCGCGTTCATCGGGTAGACGACGACGGCGCTCGTGCGCCGGGGCGCGCCCGCCCGCCGCGCCCGCAGAACGTGGCTGACGATGGGGATGAAGAAGCAGAGCGACTTCCCGGACCCCGTGCCGGTCGTCACCACCAAGCTCTCGCCTTTCGCGGCGAGCGCGATGGCCTGCTCCTGGTGCTCGTAGAGGGACAGCGGCCGTCCGTCCGCGCGGAAGACGTCGGCGCAGCCGGGGTCGAGGACGCCGTCCGCCGCCAGGGCGCCGACGTCCTTCGACCGCTTGTAGCTCGGGTTGATCTGGATGAGCGGCTCGGGCCAGTAGCGGTTCCCGGCGTAGATGGCTTCGACCTGCTCGCGGACGTCCGGAGCGTGGATCGCCGTGAAGGACGTCGCGAAGCGCTTGTACTCGTCGACGACGCTGTCGCGGAGGGCGAATACGTCGATCGCCGGTGCGTTGCCCGCCCCGGCGCCGTCCGAACCCGGCGGGTCGACCCGCGTCATCCCTCGCTCCACATCCACCGTGAATCTGTCGGACTGGAGGTTCGTTGAAGCTGGGAAGCGAACGTTCCCCACCCCCCACCTGTGGGCGATTCTATCAACGGCTCCGGGTCGTGCCTTCCGGCGGTCCGGCGGGGTCAGGCGTTCGCGGCGCCCGGTTCGGCCAGGAGCCGGGCGTAGTCCTCGGCGACCGCCGCGGCGGCGGCCTCCAGCAGCGACGCCCCCTGTTCCGGGGAGGCGAGCGCCGAATGGGCGCCGACCCGGCCGTCCGGGAACCGCCGCCGGTGCTCGGCGGGCGGGCCGTGGCGGTCGCCGGCATGGCGCTCGACGTAGCCGGGGGGCAGCCTCTCCGGCGGCGAGGCGGCGTCCCCCGGGGGCGTGACCCGGGCGGTCGCCTGGGTGATCGCGACCTCCGACGGGGTTGCGTGCATCCCTTCCCACTCGCCGTAGTACTCCCGGCGCAATCGGTTCACCGTCTCGAAGTCCCACCAGCTCCGGACCCGGACCCGCGCCCCGCGCCGCCCTCCCCGGAACGCCGCGGACACCCGGCCCAGCGGAGCGAGGTTGGCCCCGTGGCCGTTCAGGAGGTAGAAGCGGTCGAAGCCGTGGCCGGCGAGCGCCTCCAGGATCTCGGCGACGAGCTTCTCGAACAGGTGGTCCGACACGGAAACCGTGCCCGGGAAGGCCATGTTGAAGGGGGCGGGCGCATAGGCGAGGGTGGGGGCGACCATCGCCCCGGCGAGGTTCGCGGCGGCCATCGCCACCTGCTCCGCGCAGATTGTGTCGGTCCCGATGAGGCCCATCGGGCCGTGCTGCTCGGTCGAGCCGGCCGGGATGACGATCCCGCCCGAGCGGCGAAGATACGCCTCGACCTCCGGCCAGGTGGCGAGGTCGAGCCTCACCCGGCCCGGCCGCCGCCGGCCCCGGCAGCGGCGGCGCCAGTGCCGGCCCGGACGCGACGGGCGCTCACGATGCTCCGGCCGCGGGGGCCGCGGCGCGCCGGTGGAGCCCGCGGCGGCCGGGCCGCGGAGCCCGCCGGTCCGGCCTCAGTGCAGAAGCCTCCACTTCCGGCCGAGCTCCTCGAAGAACCCGCGCTCGGTCTTGAGGGCGATCCACGTGTTGACGTAGTTGATCCAGACCTGGTCCGACTGCGGCAGCAGCATGGCGATCGGGGTCGGCGCCCTGGGCGCGGAGACCGGCACGATCATCATCTGCGGATACTTCTGGACGAGCTTGTTGGCCTCGACGTTCGAGGTGATGTGGGCGTCCGCGCGCCCGGCCAGCACCTCCTGGAAGTCTCGCGCCGGCGCCTCGACGATCTTGTGCCGGGCGTTGGGGAAGAAGCGCTTCACGTACTTCTCCTGCACCGTGCCCAAGGTGGCGGCCACGGTCACGTCGGGCTGGTCGAGGTCCGCCCAGTCCCGAAACCGGTCCTTGTCCTCGGCCAGGATCAACGGGACGGTGGCGAGCGAGAAGTAGCTCGTCGAGTAGCCCGCGGCCTTCGCGCGCGCCGGCGAGATCGACGCCGATCCGGTGAGGTGGTACTTGCCGGAAGTCACCCCGTTGACCAGGGTCTTCCAGTCGGTGGCCACGAACTCGACCTCCACCCCGAGGTCCCCGGCGAGCTCCGTCATGACGTCGATGTCGTAGCCCGTATAGGCGTTGGTGGCCGGGTCCTTCATCGTCATCGGATTCCAGTCGCCGGTCGTGCCGACCTTGAGCACCCCGCCCTGCAGGATCTCGTTGAGCGCCGATTGACCCTGGGCCGCCGTGGATACGGCGGCGATCAGCAGCGCCGCCGGGATCGTCTTGAGGAACCGCATCGTTCCCGCCTCCCTCGTGAGCTGGGGCGGATTATCGGGCGGAACCCCCCGGGCCGCAATCGGCCCTCCCGGAGGAGGCGTGTGCACGGCGGGGATCTTCGTCAAACATGCCTATCGCGGGCATCCCTGGGAACGGCGTATCTTGGGAACGGGCGTCTTGGGAACGCGGGCGTCTCGCCCGCACCGGGCCGGAGGGCCGGGGGCGAAGCGCCCGGGAGAAAATGCGGCCGAGACGCCCGCGTTCCCAGGACGCATGGATTCCCGCTTTCGCGGAGCCTGCCCCCGGCTCGAACGGGGGAATGACGAGGACGGGGGCGGGACACAAGCGTTCCCAGGACGCGCCCGCGACGGGTCCGCGCCGCCCGCTCAGCCGCTAGACTGCCGGGGCGGCCGAATCCGGGCCGGCGGCACGGCAGGGCGATTCCCGATGCGCGACGAAGCGAGAGGACGCGAGAGAACCGGCCCCGGACGGGAGGAGGATCGAGGGGGGCCGATCATCCGCATCCGCCGGGTCTCCAAGTCCTTCGGCGCGTTCGAGGCGCTGCGCTCGGTGTCGGCGGACGTGGCCCTCGGCGAGCGGGTGGTCGTCTGCGGCCCCTCGGGCTCCGGCAAGTCGACCCTCGTGCGCTGCGTCGGCGGGCTGGAGCGGCACGAATCGGGCACGATCGTCGTCGACGGCGTCACCCTCGACGACCGTCGCGAGACCACCGCCGCCATTCGTTCCCGGATCGGCATGGTGTTCCAGCAGTTCAACCTCTTTCCGCACCTCACGGTGCTCCGCAACCTCACCCTCGGCCCCGTGCGGGCCCGCGGCATGGCGAAGGCGGAGGCGGACGAGCTCGCGGCCCACTACCTCGAACGGGTGCACATCCCGGAGCAGGCCCACAAGTACCCCCGCGAGCTGTCGGGCGGCCAGCAGCAGCGGGTCGCCATCGCGCGGGCCCTGTGCATGGAGCCCCGCATCATGCTGTTCGACGAGCCGACCTCCGCCCTCGACCCGGAGATGATCAACGAGGTGCTCGAGGTGATGGTCGAGCTGGCGGCGAGCGGGATGACGATGATCTGCGTCACCCACGAGATGGGGTTCGCGCGGAGGGTCGCGGACAAGATGGTCTTCATGGACCACGGCGAGATCGTGGAGATGGCGGAGCCGGAGCGCTTCTTCCGCCGCCCCGAGAGCCACCGGTGCCGCGACTTCCTGCAGAAGATCCTGCACCACTGAGAGAGGCATGTGCGCGGTGGGGATTTTCGACAGGCGCCCCTCGTCGCAGGCGTGTTCGTGGGGGCGTGGGCGTCCTGGGAACGCGGGCGGCCCGGCGCGACGAGGGAGCGGCGTTCCTGGACGGGGGGCGGGGCGGTGAAGCGCGGGGCGCCCCTCGCGGTCTCCAGCGCGGCGCTGCTGCTCCTCTCCGGCTGCACGGCCAACTGGGGGTGGTACGTCGTCAACCCCGCGACCGCTTCCGGGGCCGCGAACCTCCGGTTCCTGCTGGGCGGGCTCTACTACACCGTGCTCCTCTCGGTGACCGCGATCCTGATCTCCGTCGCGCTCGGGCTGCTGATCGCCCTGCCCGGCCTCGGAACGAACCGGCTCGCGCGCGGCTTCAACCGGGTCTACGTCGAGATCGTCCGCGCGGTCCCCATCCTCGTGCTCATCCTCTGGGTCTACTACGGGATGCCCCAGATCGCGGACGTCGCCATCAACGTGTTCTGGGCCGGGGTGATCGCCCTCGCCCTCTCCGACAGCGCGTTCCAGGCGGAGATCTTCCGGGCGGGCATCCAGTCCATCGGCCGGGGGCAGTACGAGGCGGCGCATTCGATCTCGCTCGGATACGCGGACACGATGCGCTTCGTGATCCTCCCGCAGGCGATCCGGCGTATCCTGCCGGCGCTCGGCAACCAGTTCGTGTACATGCTGAAGATGTCGTCCCTGGTGTCGGTGATCGGGATGCAGGAGCTGACCCGGAAGGCCAACGAGCTGGTGGTGACCGAGTACCGCCCGCTCGAGATCTATACGATCCTCGTCCTCGAGTACCTGGCGCTGATCCTGCTCGTGTCCGCCGGGGTGCGGTGGCTGGAGCGGCGCATGGGGACCGACGAGCGGCGCTGACCCCGCGCGCGGGGCGGGTACGGGGCCGGAGGACGGGAACGGAACGGGGCGAGAGGAGGAGCACGGGTGGGGCCGCCGGCCTGGATCAGGATGCTGTCGGACGAGGAGGCGGACGAGGACCTGCGCGAAGCGCTCGCCCTCGCCCGCACCCCGCACGGCACGGTGGACAACGTCATGCGGGTGCACTCCCTGCGCCCGAGCACCCTGCGCGGGCACGTGCTCCTGTACCGGGCGGCGCTGCACGACGACGCCAACACCCTCCCCGCGTGGCTCCAGGAGTGCATCGCCTCCTACGTCTCGGTCCTCAACGACTGCCCCTACTCCCTCGCGAACCACTGGGCGAACGCCCGGCATCTCATCGGCGACGGCCCCCGCGCGGCCCGGATCGAGGCGGCCCTCGCGGCGCGCCGGCCGGAGGACGTCTTCGAGGGGCGGGAGCTCGCGCTCATGCGGTACGCCGAGAAGCTCACCCTCCGGCCGGGGGCCATGGAGCGGGCGGACGCGGAGGCGCTGTCCGCGGCCGGGCTCGACGACGGCGAGATCCTCGAAGCGAACCAGATCATCGGCTACTTCAACTACGTCAACCGGTGCCTGAACGGCCTCGGGGTCACCACGGAGGGGGACGTGGTCGGCTACTACGCGGACCCCTGAGCCGATGCGCACGCCTCCCTTCGCACCAGGGCAATCGCATTCGCGATCTCCGAGCGCCGAATGGCGGTTACCAGGCCCGTTTCGGGCCGATTTCGCCTTTGAGAAACGCTGAGGCGGGCATGACCGGGCGTCCCAAGGGTTCATCTACGGCGGGTCCGGCGGGCCTGGCGGTCCGGAAACGACGTTCCATGTCCGAATGCGGTCGCCCGGCATTCGTGCGGGTCCGGGCCTCCTCTCCCCGTCCGGCCGCCGCGAACGCCGCCCCGGCGCCTCTCCCCGCGGGCGGCCGGCGGCCGGAGCGAAGGAGCGCCTGATGCCCTTCGCCGAGGCCCGGACGATCGATCCCGGGACCATCCCCGTCGTCGACCTCGCGCCCCTTCGGGACGGGACCGGCCCGGAGGCGGTTGCGCGCGCCCTGCTGGACGCGAGCCGGCGGATCGGCTTCGTCTACGTCCGCGGCCACGGCGTCCCCGCCGACGTGACGGACTCCCTCCGCGAGACCGCCTACCGCTTCTTCCGGGCGCCGGAGGAGGCCCGGCGGGCGGTGGCGGTCTCCGCGAAGCATCGGGGCTGGATCGGGCGCGGCGCCGCGAGGATGGAGGACGGCGCCAGGGCCGACTTCAAGGAGAGCTTCCTCTTCGGGTACGAGGACGAGCACGGGCAGGCGCCGGAGGACCATCCCCTGCGCGGGGCGAACCGGTGGCCCGCGTTCCTCCCCGAGCTTCGGGAGCGGGGGATGCGGTTCTTCCACCACACGCACGAGACGGCCCGGCGCCTGATGAGGGGGTTCGCGCTCGGCCTCGGCCTCGAGGAGGGCTTCTTCCTTCGCTCCTGCGCCCGGCCGCTCAGCCGGGCGTCCCTCGTCTACTACCCCCCGCAGCGCGAGGACATGGGGGCGGACCAGTTCGGCGTCGGGCCCCATACCGACTTCGGGGTGCTGACCGTGCTCTGCCAGGACGACGTCGGCGGGCTCCAGGTCCGGGATGCGAACGGCGCCTGGGTCCACGCGCCGCCCATCGAAGGGACCCTCGTGGTCAACGTCGCCGACCTTCTCTCCCGCTGGACCAACGGCGCCTGCCGGTCCACGCCGCACCGGGTGGTGAACCGCTCGGGCCGGGAGCGGCTCTCGCTCGTGCTCGCGTTCGACCCCGACCCGGAGACGGTGATCGACGCGCGCGCGGTCTTCGGGCCCGGCGCGCGGGTCGAGCACGAGCCGATCACCTGCGGGGACTATCTCGTCCAGCGTTTCGCCAGGGCGTTCCCGTACCGCTCGCGGACGCCGGAGGGAGGTCGGGCGGGGGAGGCCGGGGGCGGCCCGGCGGGGTGATCGCGGGCGGAGATGGACCGGCGCACCGCACTCGCGCGAGGGGCCCGCAACCTCCTCGTGAGCTGCGCCCGCCTCCGGCCGGGAGCCGACCTCGCCATCGTCCACGAGGACCCGGCGCTCGGCTGGTACGACCTCGAGGCGCCGCTCGCGGTCGCGGAGGAGGCCCGCGGGCTGGGCGCAGTACCGTCGCTCGTCCGGGTCGGCGCGCCCGGCAACGAGCCGGACGGCCGCGCGGTGCAGGCGGTCGCGGAGCACGACACCGTCGTCTTCTTCTCGCGCATCGGGGACCAGGACCGCTTCGGCGATCCGGCCCCCGGCAAGACGGTCGTGATGTGCTACGCCCGTGACGCGGCCATGCTGGCTTCCGCCTACGGCCGGACCGACCACCGGGCGCTCCTCGACCTCGCGGCCGCGGTCGATCGGGTCCTCCTTCGCGCCGGGCGGATCCGGATCTCGTGCCCGCTCGGCACCGACCTCGTGGGAGCGTCGCCGGCGGCGGCGGGCGAGTCAGGGGAGTCGGGAGAGCATGGCGCGGAGGCGGGGCGCCAATCGGGGGACCCGGACGAACCGGGGGACCCGGGGGAGCGCGGCGCGGGGGCGGCCGTGCGGCGGTTTCCGCTGGGCGTCCATCGGCCCGTGGAGGCGGCGGGATTCTCGGGAAGGGTCGTCCTCGCCGGCTGGCTGGCGAGCACCGGGTCGAAGGTGTACGAGCCGGCGTCCCTGACCCTGGAGAGCCCGGTGGCCGCGGAGGTCGCCTCCGGGCGGCTGGTCGGACTGCACGGCGAAGCGAGCCTCGTCGATCGGGTCCGCGCCCACTACCGGATGGTCGCGGAGAAGTTCGGCCTGGACCCCAACGCGATGCATTCGTGGCACGCCGGCATCCATCCCGGATGCGCCTACCCCGCCCGCGCCGCCGAGGACCCGGACCGATGGGCGAACAACGTCTTCACCAACCCCCGGTTCGTGCACTTCCACACCTGCGGGGCCTTGCCGCCGGGCGAGATCTGCTGGACGGTGCTCGACCCGACCATCGAGGTGGACGGCGTTGCGCTATGGCGGGCTGGCCGGCTGCGCCCGGGGGCGTTCGCGCCCTTGCGGGACTGCCTCTCCCGGTGGCCGGCGCTCGCCCCCCTGTTCGCCGACCCCTCGGACGCGATCGGGCTCGCCGGGGCCGGCCATCCGGGGATCGAGGGTCGCCGGTAGGCGAAGGACTACGCGCGGGACCGGGGCCATGCCGGCGGGACGCCCGCGTTCCCAGGACGCCGGGCGGGGCGGGCTCGCGGGTTATCATTCGCCCCCGGTGCGGTTCGAGGCGCGGGGGGGTCGAGCGATGGCCGGGCTGTATTTCGAGGACTTCGAGGTCGGCAGGACCTACCGCCACCCGTACGGGCGGACGGTGACGGAGATGGACAACGTCCTCTTCACCTGCCTCACCATGAACACCCAGACCCTGCACCTCGACGAGGAGTTCGCGCGCACCACCCAGCATGGGGCGCGGGTCGTCAACAGCATCTTCACCCTCGGGCTGCTGGTCGGGATGACGGTGAGCGACCTCACCCTCGGGACCACCCTCGGCAACCTCTCGATGACCGACATCCGGTTCCCCGTCCCCGTCTTCCACGGCGACACCCTGCGGGCGGAGACCACCATCCTCGAGAAGCGGGCGAGCCGCTCGAAGCTCGACCGGGGGGTCGTGACCTTCGGCCACACCGCGTACAACCAGCGCGACGAGGAGGTGGCGTACTGCCGCCGGGCGGGGATGATGATGCGCCGGCCGCACGCGGAGCCGGGATGCGGCTGACCGACTTCACGAGCTACGCCGACGCGCAGGCCCGGTTCTCCCGCGCCGCCCTCTGGGACCTGGTCGAGGGAGACCGCGAGCGGCTCAACATCGCGCACGAGTGCGTGGACCGTCATCCCCCGGAGCGGACCGCGATCCGCATCGCGTCCGCCGACCGGGCGGGCGAGGCGTACTCGTTCGGCGAGATCGCGGCGTGGTCGAGCCGCTTCGCGCACTTCCTCGGGCGCGAGGGGGTGCGGGCGGGCGAGCGGGTCGCGATCTTCCTCGAGCCCTCGCTCCCGTTCTACCTCGCGCTCTTCGGCGCGATGAAGGCGGGCGCGGTGGCGGTCCCGATGTTCACCCTCCTCGGCCGCGACGCGGTCGCCGCCCGCATCGACGACTGCCGGCCCGCCCTCGCGCTCGCCCGCGCGCCCCTCGAAGGCGCCCCCCGCACCGTCGTCGCGGACGACGCCTTCCTCGCCTCGCTCGCGCGCGAGCCGGACCGGTTCGAGGCGCGCACCGCGTCCTCCGACATGGCGATGTACCAGTACACCTCCGGCACCACCCGCGCCCTGCCGGAGGCGGTGCGGCACCGGCACCGCGCCATCGTCACCGTCCTCATCGCCGCCCTCTACGCGACCGGGGTGCGCCCCGGCGACCGCTTCTGCTGCCCCTCCTCGCCGGCCTGGGGCCACGGGCTCTGGCACGGCACCCTCGGCCCCCTCGCCCTCGGGGCGGAGATCACCGCGTGGTCGGGGCGCTTCGACCCGGAGCGGATGCTGGAGGCGCTCGCGAGCCACCGCATCACCAACCTCTCGGCCGCCGCGACCCACTACCGGATGATGAAGAACTGCGGGGCGGCGCGTACCCATCGCTACGGGATCGGGAAGCTCTCGTTCACCGGCGAGCCGATCGACTCCGACACCGCCGAATTCGTCGAGCGGACGTTCGGGAGGCCTCCGCGCAGCATGTACGGGACGACGGAGGTCGGGGTCATCCTCGGCGGCTATCCGGGGGCGGACGACCTGCCGATGCGGCCGGGCAGCCTCGGCAAGCCGATGCCGGGGGTCGAGGCGGCGATCCGGGACGCGGGCGGGGCGGTGCGCGCGGCCGGCGCCTCGGGCGAGATCGTGGTCCGCCGGGGCGACGGGTGGTTCCCGACCCGGGACCTGGGCCGCGTCGACGAGGACGGCTGGTTCTACCACGCGGGCCGGGCCGACGACGTCATCATCTCGGCCGGCTGGACGATGAGCGCGGTGGAGATCGAAGACGCCCTCCTCCGCCATCCCGACGTGGGCGAGATCGCGGTCATCGGGGTCCCGGACGAGCTTCGCGGGCAGGTGGTGAAGGCGTTCGTGGTACGCCGCGGGGGCCGGGCGGGCGGCCCTGGCTTCGCGGCCGAGCTCCAGGCGTTCGCGCGCGAGCGGCTCGGCCAACACGAGTATCCGCGGAAGGTCGAGCTCGTGGCGGAGCTTCCCAAGACGCCGGCCGGCAAGGTCAACCGCATGGCGCTCCGGGAGCGCGAGGCGGCGGCCCGCGCCGCCGGGGAGGAAGACCGCCGCGCCGGGGCGGATCGGGCCTCCGACACGGGTCGAACGCCGGCCGCCGCCGGCGCGCATGGCCGCGGCGCGGGCGGACGAACCGGGATCGGGCGGGGCGCGGGAGCGCCGGCGGCGGAGGAGGGCCGCCGCGCATGACCGCCGGACCGGGAGGAGGGGGCGGCGGGCGCTTCCCGCGCATCACCGAGGAGGGGCTCGACACGCTCCGCCGGCGCATCGGGGTCCGCATCCAGGACTCCCTCGAGCCCTGGTGCCACGAGGCGACCCGCGACAACGTCCGCCACTACGCGCACGGCATCGGCGACGACAACCCCCTCTGGTGCGACCCGGACTACGCGCGCGCCACCCGCTACGGGGACGTGATCGCCCCGCCGTCGTTCCTCTTCGCGTGCAGCCGCATCCTCTCCGGGTACGTCGGGGGGCTTCCGGGGGTGCACGCGATGTGGGCGGGGGCGGACTGGCGCTGGCATCGGGTCGTCCCCCGGAACACGGAGGTCCATACCGAGGCGTGGCTGAAGGACCTGGTCGTCCACGAGACCCGCTTCGCGGGGCGGGCGGTGCAGCAGATCTACCACGTCGACTTCTTCGACGGAGAGGGCAACCTCCTCTGCGGGGCGGATAGCTGGTGCTTCCGCACCGAGCGCGACACGGCCCGCGAGCAGGGGACCAAGTACGCCGAGGTCCGGCGGCGGGGCGAGCGGCGCTATGCCCCCGAGGAGCTGGACGAGGTCTTCCGCGGCTACGCCGAAGAGCGGGTGCGGGGGGCGGAGCCCCGCCGGTTCGCGGACGTGCAGGTCGGCGACGCCCTGCCGCCGATGCTGAAGGGTCCGATGACGGTGACCGGCTTCATCTGCTACGCGCAGGGCTGGGGCGGGCTCTACATCCGGGCGAACCGGCTCGCGTGGCGGCAGATCGCGCGCCACTCCGGGCTCGGGATCGCGAACCGCTTCGGGATCCCCGACTGCCCGGAGCGGGTCCACTGGGAGGACGAGTTCGCGCAGGAGGTGGGGGCCCCCGGCGCCTACGACTACGGGCCGGAGCGGTGCTCGTGGATGATCCACCACCTCACCGACTGGATGGGGGACGACGGGTTCGTCGAGCGCTCGTACTGCGAGATCCGGCGCCACAACCCGGTCGGCGACACCCTCCGCCTCGAAGCCGAGGTGGTGGAGAAGGTCCCCGCCGGGGACGGCGGCGCGGGCGGGACGGTCCACGTCGAGCAGCGGGCGCGGAACCAGGACGGCGAGCTGTCGGTGCGGGCGACGGCGGCGGTGCGCCTGCCCTGATGAGGGCCTTTCCGACGGCGCCCGACCCGAGCTTCACGGAGTGGGCGCGGTCCGGAGGCGGCGCGGGCTCGGGGCGCGGCCCCGGCGGGGGCCTCGATCGGTCCCCGGCGGCGCGGCGTGCGGAGACCGAGGCGTCCACGAGGCGGCCCGCATGACGGGCCGCATGACGGGCCGCCGCCGCTTCGCGGGGCGCCGCCCCGCACCGAACCGGGAGGAATGACGTGCACTTCGGACTCGACGACGAACAGCTCGCGATGCGCGCGATGGCGCGCCGTTTCGCGGAGGAGCGGCTCGCCCCCCGTTACCGGCAGCGCGAGACCGAGGCCCGCATCGAGCCCGAGCTCGTGGAGGAGATGGGCTCGCTCGGCCTCATCGGGATCGACCTCCCGGAGCCGCTCGGCGGACTCGGCCTCGGGGGGGTCGCGAGCGGCCTCATCGTCGAGGCGATCGCGGGGGGCGACCTCAACGTCTCCTACGTGCAGCTCCTCGCCTCCCTCAACGGCTCCATCGTCGCCGCGCACGCCCGCCCGGAGGTGGCGCGGGAGATCGTCCCCCGCGTGTGCGAGGGGCGGATGCTCCTGGCGCTCGGCCTCACCGAGCCGGGCGGCGGGTCCGACGCCGCGAACCTCAAGCTCCGGGCCGCGCGCACGAGCTCCGGGTACGTCCTGAGCGGGGAGAAGGCGTCGATCTCGTTCGCGACCCAGGCCGCGGAGGCGATCGTGTTCGCCCGCACCGGGGAGCCGGGGTCGCGCTCGCGCGGGATCTCCGCCTTCGTCGTGCCCCTCGACGCGCCGGGGGTGGCGGTGAGCGGGTACGACGACGTCGGGTCCGCGGCGGTGGGGCGCGGCTCGATATTCTTCGAGGACGTCGACGTGCCGGCCGAACGGATGCTCGCCGAGGAGAACGCCGCGTTCCGCACCGTCATGTCCGGCTTCGACTACTCGCGGGCGCTCATCGGCCTCCAGTGCCTCGCGGCGGCCGAGGCGTCGCTGCGCGAGACCTGGACCTACGCGACCGGGCGCGAGGCGTTCGGCGCCCCCATCGTCCGCAACCAGGGGGTAAGCGAGCCGCTGGCCGAGGCCGACACCTGGATCGAGGCCGCGAAGCTCCTCTGCTACAAGACCCTCTGGCTGCGGGACCAGGGCGAGCCGCACACCGCGGAGGCGGCGATGTGCAAGTGGTGGGCGCCCAAGGTCGCGTTCGACGTGATCCACCGCTGCCTGCTGACCCACGGGCACTTCGCGTACACCCGCGACATGCCCTTCGAGCAGCGCCTGCGCGACGTGATGGGGCTCCAGATCGGGGACGGCACGAGCCAGGTCCAGAAGATGATCATCGCCCGCGAGCGGGTGGGGCGGGTGGCTCTGCCGCACGGCTGATCGCGGCGCGCCTTCCGCGCCTCCTTTCCAAAGCAGGTCCGGGTCCGGTCAGAAGCCGGGCGAGCCGCGGCAGCCGAGGAAGCGCGCCAGGGCCATGCGCCGCCCGTCCGGGTCCGGGGCGATCCGCTCGTCGTAGAAGAGCACCCGCAGCCGGCCGTGGAAGAGGTCGACGAGCTCGTTCGGCGCGAGCCGGAACGCACGGCTGGTGGGTCCGCCCACGGGGGCGGCGGTGCGCAGGTGGTGCTCGACGAGCAGCATCCCGCCGTCGGCGAGCCCGTCCGGAAGGCGCTCCATCATCGCGCGGTTGGTGTAGCGGATGACGGTGATGAGATCGAAGCGCCCGGGCGGCGGCGCGAAGTCGTCGAGGTCCGCGACCCGCCAGTCCACCTCCAACCCGCGCTCGCGGGCGGCCGTGCGGGCGCGGTCGATGGCCGTGCCGGAGACGTCCATCGCCTCGACCTCATAGCCGGCCTCGGCGAGGCAGAGGGCGTTCCGCCCGGCCCCGCAGGCGAGATCGAGCGCCCGCCCTCGCGGCAGGTCCGCCAGCCGTTCGACCAGGAAGGGCGACGGATAGCTCCGGGCCCGGTAGGCGCCCTCGGCATAGCGCCGATCCCACTTGTCGCGGTCCGCGTCCGTCACCGCTCCGTCCTCGAAGCCCCGCCTTCAGGCCCCGGCCCCGTCCCGGCGCGGCTTCCCGGCCGGGCCATGCGCCCGCCGCCCGCGCTCCCGGAGGAGCCGGGGGCCAGGACGCCGTCGAGGAACGTCTCCGCTCATGGGGGGAAGGACGGGAACGGCCGTTCGGAAAATTCTAACACCCGCTCCCGCTGGAATTCCCCCGTGAATCGGCTATCCTTGGCCTCGCCGAGCCTGACGACCGGGAAGGAAGGATGGACATGCAGCGCCTCACGACCATGGACCAGGGCTGCCAGGTGGCCCAACTGCGGCAGCTCCTCCACTACCTCGACACCAAGACGACGGCGATGGCGGGGTCGGAGTACCGCAATCCCGTGTCCGACTACACCTGCCGGAAGCAGCTCGCGGCCGAGCGCGAGACCCTGTTCCGCCGCCACCCGCTCCTGATGGGGCTCGGCTCCGAGATCCCGGCCCCGGGCGACTTCCTGACGGACGACTTCTCCGGGGTCCCGCTCCTCGTGGTGCGGGGAGAGGACGGGGTCGTGCGCGGCTTCCTCAACGTCTGCCGGCACCGCGGGTCGCGGGTCGTGCAGGGGCGCGGCGCCCGCAAGCGTTTCGTCTGCCCCTACCATGCCTGGACCTACGGGCCGGACGGGCAGCTACTGCGGATCCCGCACGACGCGGGCTTCCCGGGAGTGGACCGGGCGCGCCACGGCCTCACCCCGGTTCCGGTGGTCGAGAAGTACGGGCTCATCTGGGCGGCGACGAGCCCGGGGGCCGAGTTCGACATCGACGAGTCGCTGGAGGGGGCGGAAGACGACCTCGCAACCTTCGACCTCGGCCGGTACTCCCTCTACGAGACCCGGGTGCTCGAGCAGAAGATGAACTGGAAGCTCGTGATCGACACCTTCCTCGAGACCTACCACATCCGGGTGCTGCATCCCGAGACCCTCGACTGGCTCATCCACTCCAACGTGGGGACCTTCGACGCGTTCGGGCGGAACAGCCGGAGCATCTACGCGCGCCGCTCCGTCGAGGAGCTGCGCGGGGCGCCCGAGTCGGACTGGGACCTCGTCCACCACACCGCGATCGTCTACGTGCTCTTCCCGAACACGGTCTTCATCATGCAGCAGGACCACCTGGAGACGTGGCGGGTCTACCCGGTGGGGGACGACCCGGACCGGGCCCGGATGTACGTCCAGCTCTACACCCCGGAGCCGGCCCTGACCGAGAGCGCGAAGCGCCACTGGGACCGGAACATGGACCTCCTGATGTCGATAGTCCAGGAGGAGGACTTCCCGAACGGGGAGAACATCCAGCAGAGCTTCTACTCCGGGGCGCAGGAGCACGTCACCTACGGCCGGAACGAGCCGGCCCTCGGCCACTACCACGAGTCGATCAAGCGGATCCTCGCCCGCGCGGCCTGACCTCCCGGGAGTCCAGGATGGCCTCCTTCAGCGTGTCGATCATGGGGGCCATCCGGTCGGATTCGTTTCCGGTTCCACCAGGAATCGGAAACTTTCATAGTCGCTTACGGCGTCAATCGGTAACCAGTCTTACCGATTGACGTTCGCTGAGGCGCAGGGCGCTTCGTCAGCCGCGTCGGGCGTTTCCCGGGCGGCTCGCCGACGGCTGCGGGAAAGGAAAGGGCGACGAACCCGCCGTCGGCAGCAAACCGGCGCCGCACCGGCACGGGCGAACGCGGGAGGCGCTATCATCGGCCCATGCGCTTCTTCAGTTCCTGCGTGAGAGCTGGGAATGGCCCTGGCCGGGGATGGCGCCGGGCCGCGCCCGGATTCGGGCATACTGGCGCGAGGCAGGCAGGCGGCAGGCGATGACGGACGGCGCGACCCCGCGCGGGATGCGCAAGGGCCTCACCCGGTACGGGGACGAGGGCTTCTCCCTCTTCCTCCGCAAGGCGTTCATCAAGGCGATGGGCTTCTCCGACGACGCGCTCGCGCGTCCGGTGGTCGGGGTCGCGGACACCGGCAGCGACTACAACGCCTGCCACGCGAACGTCCCCCGGCTCGTCGAGGCCGTGAAGCGGGGGGTGATGCTCGCCGGCGGCCTGCCGATGGCCTTCCCCACCATCTCCCTGCACGAGTCGTTCTCGCACCCGACGAGCATGTTCCTCCGCAACCTGATGGCGATGGACACCGAGGAGATGGTGCGGGCCCAGCCGATGGACGCGGTCGTCCTCATCGGCGGCTGCGACAAGACCATCCCCGCCCAGCTCATGGCCGCCGCGAGCGCGGACGCGCCCGCCCTCGTCCTTCCCACCGGCCCGATGATGACCGGCCACTACCGGGGCGAGCGGCTCGGGGCGTGCACCGACTGCCGCCGCTTCTGGGGCATGTACCGCGCCGGGGAGCTCGACGACGCGGAGATCGAGGACGTGAACGACCGGCTCGCCCCCACCGCCGGGACCTGCATGGTGATGGGGACCGCGAGCACCATGGCCTGCATGACGGAGGCGCTCGGCATGATGCTGCCGGGCGGGGCCGCCATCCCCGCCGTGCATGCGGCCCGGGAGCGCTTCGCGGAGCACACCGGCCGGCGCGCGGTCGAGGTCGCCGCCGAGGGCCTCCGTCCGGGGCGGATCATGACCGAGGACGCGTTCCACAACGCGCTCGTCACCCTCCAGGCCATCGGCGGCTCGACGAACGCGCTCGTGCACGTCACCGCGGTCGCGGCCCGGCTCGGGATCGGGATCGACCTCGACGAGTTCGACGCGATCGGCCGCCGCGTGCCGGTGCTCGTGGACCTCAAGCCCTCCGGCGACCACTACATGGAGCACCTGTACGACGCGGGCGGCCTGAACGCGGTGCTCCGCGAGCTGCGCTCGGAGCTCTGTCTCGACACTCCCACCGTATCGGGCCGGACCTTGGGCGAGAACCTCGAGATCGGCGACCGGGTTCCGGGGCAGACGGTCGTGCGGACCCGGGACGACCCCATCCGCCCGTCCGGCGGCATGGCGGTGCTCCGCGGCAACCTCGCCCCCGGCGGGGCGGTCATCAAGCACTCCGCCGCCTCCCCCCGCCTGCTCGCGCACACGGGGCGCGCGGTGGTGTTCGATTCGCTCGCGGACCTCGCCGCGCGCATCGACGACCCCGGCCTCGACGTCGAGCCGGACGACGTCCTCGTGCTCCGCGGGGCCGGCCCGAAGGGCGCGCCGGGAATGCCGGAGGCGGGCTACGTCCCGATCCCGAAGAAGCTCGCCGCCCGCGGGGTCAAGGACATGGTGCGGATCTCGGACGCGCGCATGAGCGGCACCGCCTTCGGCACGATCGTCCTGCACGTCAACCCCGAGTCCGCGGTCGGCGGGCCGCTCGCCCTCGTCGAGACCGGCGACCGCATCCGGCTCGACGTCGACGCGCGCCGGCTCGACCTGCTTGTGCCGGAGGAGGAGATCGCGGCGCGGCGCGAGCGCTGGTCCCCGCCCCCGGCCCATCCGGGGTCGGAGCGCGGCTACCTCCGCCTCTTCCTCGACACCGCGACGCAAGCCGACCGCGGCTGCGACTTCGACTTCATGGCGCCGCCGCCCGCCGCCGGCCGTTCCCTGGAGAAGCGATCCCCCGTGCCCGATCGGTCCTCGTGACCGCCGCCGGGCGCCGTCCGCACGAAACCGCTCGTCGGCAACGGGCCGCGGGCGCGGCAACGCAACGCGGCGGTCAGCCCCCACGGATGCGGGCGCGGAAGTCCTCCTCGCTGTCGCAGGCGAGCGCCGCGGCGGCAGCGGCCTCCTCCGTCGCCTCCGCGAATCCGGGCGCGTTCGCCGGAAACCCCTCCGAGACCGGGATGCCCCGCAGCCGCAGCAGCTCGCGCACCGTCTGCGCCTGGCCCTCCGTACGGCCCTTCGTACGTCCCTCCGTTAAACCTTCCGCGCGGCCTTCCTCACGGCCCTTCGCCTTGCCCTCTGCCCGGCTCTCGTCCCGGAAGGAGCGCAGGAACGGGTGGTCGTCCGGGCCCGTGCCGTCCCGCTCGCCCAGTCTCCGACCCACCCCCTTCAGCGCCGCATACGTCCAGCCTGTGAGCTCGACCTCGTTCAGCGCGTAGTGGATCGCGCGCGCCGTCCAGCCGGGAAACGCCCGGCTCGCCCGCGACTCCCCATACCGGCCCCCTTCGAGCACGTGGATCGTGAGGCCCGGCGAACGGCCCCGGCGCCGGCCCCCCGGCCACCGCTCCGGAACCTCTACCCAGACCTCCGGGAAGCCCCACGACTCGTACATCCCGAGCTTCCAGGGGCGCACGTCCGTGGTGTAGTCCACCTCCAGGACCACGTCCGGGAAGTCGTGCTTCCCGACCACGATCCCGCCGCCTTCGGGCAGCCGGGCACGCGTCGGGTACAGGTACGCCAACTGGTCGGCCTGGAGGATCTTCTCCCGCCGGCCGCGCTCGTCGCGCCGCTCGAGGTCCGTGGTCCCGTAGCATCCGATGGCCGCCCCGCGCGCTTGTGCGATCTGCGTGCACAGCTCCACGAGCCGCCCGGTCGGCTGCTCATGGGCGAGGCCGGTGGGGTCTCGCACCACCCATGCGGTCTCGGTCGCGCCGTCCCAGTACTCGAACCGGCCGTCCCAGGTATCGAGGTCGCGCCGCCGCAGGGGGATCGGCCGGCAGCCGGGAAGGTCCGGGGTCGGATCCGGGGCGTCGGGGGCCGGGGGAGAGGGCGCCGGTGAGGTCGTCGGCGCGTGTACGGACAGCGCACGCGCCGGGACAGAGGGTTGCGGCCGGAAATCCGCCGCAGCCGGGTCGTTGTCGGTTCGCATCGTCGGGCCTCCTTATCCAGGTCCATGCCGCGTCACGCCGCGCCGCGAAGTCTAGCCGGGTTGCCCCGCGGGGTCGATGGCTCGGACGGGCGATAGCCCCCGGGGCCGTGTTCCTCGCCGAGCGCCCCGCAATGGATCCTGCTCCCGCGCCGAAGACCGATGACGGATGCGGCGGCGGGAGGTGTCGGGCGGCGGCCGGATTCGGGCATACTGGCGGCGGGTGGGGGCGGGGGAAGCCGGACCACTCCAGAGGAGCCCGTGATGGCGCCGCAAGAGCTACCGGAACGGGCCTCGGCCGTCGTCATCGGCGGCGGGGTCATCGGCGCGAGCGCCGCCTACCACCTCGCCCGGCTCGGCTGGAGCGACGTGCTGCTCCTCGAACGCGGGCGCTTCGCGGGCGGGACGACCTGGCACGCGGCCGGCCTCATCGGCACCGTGCGGCCCCACGAGAGCCTGGCGAAGCTCCTCGACTACTCGCGCCGGCTGCTCACCGAGATCGAGGAGGAGACCGGGCAATCGACCGGGTTCCGGGCGGTCGGGAGCCTCGCCATCGCCCACAGCCGGGACCGCTTCGAGGAGCTGAAGCGCCTCGCCGCGATGAGCAACGGGTTCGGGATTACCCGGGTCCACCTCGTCACCGCGGACGAGATCGCCTCCCTCCACCCGCTCATCGACAAGGAGGGGCTGATCGGCGGGACCTGGGTTCCCACCGACGGGACGGCGAGCCCCGTCGACGTGGTCGCGGCCTTCGTCCGGGGGGCCCGGAACCGGGGGGCGCGCTGCCTCGAAGAGACGGCGGTCACCGCCGTCCGCCGCGAGAACGGCCGGGTCACCGGGGTCGGGACGGACGCGGGCGACGTCAAGGCCGACTTCGTGGTGAACTGCGCGGGCCTCTGGGGGCGGGAGATCGGGCGGATGGCGGGGGTCGACGTGCCCCTCTACGCCTGCGAGCACTACTACGCCCACACCGCGAAGATCCCGGATATCCCCTTCGGCCTCCCGACCCTGCGCGACTACGACATCGCGGCCTACGTCCGGGAGGACGCGGGGAGCCTCCTCGTCGGCTCCTTCGAGCCGGTCGCGCGGCCCATCGACGTCTCCGAGCTTCCCGCCGACTTCTGCTTCGACGAGCTGCCGGGCCACGCCGAGGAGCAGCTCATGCCGGTCCTCGAGGACGCGATGCGCCGGATCCCGGTCCTCGGCGAGGTCGGCTGGCGGAGCTTCTTCTGCGGCCCGGAGAGCTTCACCCCCGACGACCAGTTCCACGTCGGGGAGGCGCCGGGGCTCAGGAACTTCTTCGTCGCGTGCGGCCTCAACTCGGTGGGGATCCAGTCCGGGGGCGGGGTCGGCAAGGCGGTCGCGGAGTGGATGGACCGGGGGCACGCCCCCCTCGACCTCGCCGGCAACGACGTCCGCCGGATGGCGCCGGTCCAGAACACCCGGCGCTACCTCCGGGAGCGGGTGAGCGAGACCCTGGGGCTCCTCTACGCGCGGCACTATCCGTTCCGCCAGTACGAGACGGCGCGGAACGTCCGCCACTCGCCGCTCCACGAGCGCCTCGCCGCGCGCGGCGCGTGCTTCGGCGAGACGGCCGGCTGGGAGCGGCCCAACTGGTACGCGCCGCCCGGGGTGGAGCCGGTCTACGAGTACTCCTTCGGCCGCCAGAACTGGTTCGAGCATTCCGCGGCCGAGCACCGCGCGGCGCGCGAGGGGACCGCCCTCTTCGACCAGTCGAGCTTCGCCAAGTTCCTTGTGGAGGGGCGGGACGCGGCCCGGGTCCTGCAGCGGGTGTGCACCGCCAACGTGGACGTCGAGCCGGGGCGGATCGTCTACACCCACTGGCTGAACGAGCGCGGGGGCATCGAGGCCGACCTCACCGTCACCCGGCTCGCGGAGCACCGGTACTGGGTGGTGACGGCGGCCGCGAGCGCGGTCCGGGACCTCGACTGGCTCCGCCGCCACCTTCCCCCGGACGCCGAATGCGTGGTGGCGGACGTCACCGCCGCATGGGCCACCCTCGGGGTGATGGGGCCGGGCAGCCGGTCCCGTCTCGAGGCGCTGACCGGCGAGGACCTGTCGGCGGGGAGCTTCCCGTTCGGCGCCTCGCGCGAGGTGGAGGTCGGCTGCGCCCTCGCCCGCGCGACGCGCGTCTCCTTCGTCGGCGAGCTGGGGTGGGAGCTCTACGTGCCCGCGACCGAGGCCCGCCACGTCTTCGACGCGCTGATGGGCGGGGAGGGGGGAGGCGGCGCCGGGGACGGCCCCGACGCGGGCGCTGGCGCGGGCAGGGGCAAGGACGGGGACGGGGGCATCCGCCTCGCCGGCTTCCACGCCCTCGACTCGTGCCGCATCGAGAAGAAGTTCCTCCACTTCGGGCACGACGCGGCGGAGGAGGACACCCCCCTCGAGGCGGGGGTCGGCTTCGTCTGCGACTTCCAGAAGCCGATCGACTTCATCGGCCGCGACACGCTCCTCCGCCAGCGCGAGCAGCCGCTTCGCAAGCGCCTGGTCCAGCTCCTGCTGGAGGACCCGGAGACGATCCTCTACCACCACGAGCCGATCCTCCGGGACGGGAAGGTCGTGGGCTACCTCACCTCCGGCAGCTACGGGCACACCCTCGGGGGCGCGGTGGGGCTCGGCTACGTGCGCTCGGAGGGCGGGGTCGACGCGGACTGGCTCCGGAGCGGGCGCTTCGAGATCGACGTCGGGGGGGTGCGGGTCCCGGCGCGGGCAAGCCTTCGCGCGATGTACGACCCGACCGGCGCCCGCGCGCGCGCCTGAAGGCGGTGCGGGCGGGCGCGGAGGCGGCCGCGGCGCAGGACGAAAGGAGGGGAGGCGGCCGGCGCAGCAAGGCGGCAACCGGGGGCGAGGGCGCGGCCGCATCCCGCCCCGCCTGCGAACGGACACGGACCGGCAAGAAGACAGGAACCCGTCCCGAAATCGCCATCCGAGGCCACGGGTCACCAAGGCATGATGACAACCTGTTGATTCTTGTAGATTCCAATTTTCCTCTTACCGCGCAGACGCCATAAAATCCAATTTGTGAGACAGGTTCAGGACAGGAGACCCAGGCATGAAGGCGGCCGACGCGATCGCCGAGATCCTCAAGCGCGAGGGGGTGGACACCCTCATCGGATACCCGGTGAACCACATCATCGAGCACGCGGCGCGGGCGGACGTCCGCACCGTCATCGTGCGCCAGGAGCGGATCGGGCTGCACATGGCCGACGCGATGGCGCGCCTCGGCTCGGGCGACCGGGTCGGGGTGTTCGCGATGCAGCACGGGCCGGGGGCGGAGAACGCGTTCGGCGGGGTCGCCCAGGCGTTCGGCGAGTCCGTGCCGATCCTGGTCATGCCGATGGGCTACCCGCGGGCGATCGCCCACGTGCGCCCGAACTTCAACTCGACCGCCGCCTTCCGCCCGGTCACCAAGTCGTGCGAGCCGGTGACGAGCGCGGCGGAGATCCCGAACGTCCTCCGCCGCGCGTTCACCCAGCTCCGGAACGGCCGCCCGGGCCCCGCGCTCGTCGAGGTGCCGAGCGACGTCTTCGCCGAGGACGTCCCGGAGCCGCTCGACTACGAGCCGGTGATGAGCACCCGCTCGGGCCCCGACCCCGCGGACGTGGAGCGCGCCGCCGACCTCCTCGTCGGGGCCGAGCGCCCCGTCATCTACGCCGGGCAGGGGGTGCACTACGCGCGGGCGTGGCCAGCCCTCCGGCGCCTCGCCGAGCAGCTCGCGGCCCCGGTCACGACGAGCCTCCAGGGCAAGAGCGCATTCCCCGAGAACCATCCCCTCGCGCTCGGCTCCGGGGGGCTCGCGATCCCGAAGCCGGTCCATGCCTTCCTCCACGAAGCGGACCTCATCTTCGGCATCGGGTGCAGCTTCACCCGCACCAACTTCGGGGTGGCGGTCCCGGAGGGGCCGACCATCGTGCACGCGACCCTGGACCCCGCCGACCTCAACAAGGACGTGCGGGCCCACCACGCCCTCGTCGGCGACGCCGGCCTCACCCTCGACGCGCTCAACGAGGCGGTGGCGGACCGGCTGGCCCGCGCCGGCGCCCCGCAACGCGACCCCGCCCCGGTCGCGGCCCGCATCGCGTCCATCCGCGCCGAGTGGCTCGCCGAATGGGAGCCGAAGCGCGGCTCGAACGCAGCCCCGCTCTCCCCCTACCGGGTGCTCGCCGACCTCGCCCGCGCGGTGGACCCCGCGAACACCATCATCACCCACGACGCGGGGAGCCCCCGCGACCAGCTCTCCCCGTTCTGGGTGAGCACCGAGCCGCTGAGCTACCTCGGCTGGGGCAAGACGACCCAGCTCGGCTACGGGCTCGGGCTCGCGATGGGGGCGAAGCTCGCGGCCCCGGACAAGCTCTGCATCAACGTGTGGGGGGACGCGGCGATCGGCTTCACCGGCATGGACTTCGAGACCGCGGTGCGCGAGCGGATCCCGATCCTCTCCATCCTCCTCAACAACTTCTCGATGGCAATTGAGCTCAAGGTCATGCCCGTCTCGACGGAGAAGTACCGCAGCACGGACATCTCGGGCGACTACGCGGCGATGGCGCGGGCGTTCGGCGCCTACGGCGAACGGGTGGTCGAGGCGGGCGAGATCGCCCCCGCCCTCGAGCGCGGGATCCGGGCGACCCGCGAAGGGCAGCCGGCCCTCCTCGAGTTCATCACCGCGAAGGAGACGGCCGTCTCGAAGTTCTGAACGGGGCGGCGGAGCCCGCTTCCGACGCAAGCCGAGGCGGGGCGGGGAGAGGGCAGGGCGGCGGCGAGGGCCGTCGCCGAGGGGCCGGATCCCGCCGCGCGGGATCGGCGGCTACCAGCGCAGGTCGTCCGGAACGGGGAAATCGCGGTAGGGGTCCTCCGCGTCCGGGAGGGCGCCCGGCGGCGCTGCCTGGTCTTCGCCGGCCCCCGCCGCCCGATGCACGAACACGATGGGGCGCAAGATCTGGATCTCGTCCGCAACGGCCGCCGGCACGAGGTGGTGGCGGCGGCGGAACCCGACCACGGCGAGTTCCCCGCCGGCCAGCTTCCGCCGCTGCTCATCCGTGACGTATACCCGCCGGACGACGTTGTCGCGCGTGAAATGGAACGCGACCTCGGCGTTCCGATCGTTCAGCGCATACCGGTCGAGAAGGCTGCGGATGCGGAGGTTCAGGGCCTGGACGGAAGGGTCCGGGGCGGGCGGTGATTCGCCGGCCGGCCGCTGCCGGGGGCCCTGGCCGGGCGGCTGCCCCGGCTGCCCGAGCGGCGCGCGCGCGGCGCCCCTTCGACGCCGGCCTTCGCGGCCCCGTCCCGGCGGGCGCGCATCGCCCTTCCGGGGCTCGGAGTCCCGGCCCGGAGCGGCGGGCGACAGCGTGGCCGGGCGGTCCGGGCGGCTTCGGGCCGCCGGGCGCGTCCCCGGCGTCCGCGATCCATCCTGGGCCTCCCGCCGGCCCCTCGGCTCGCGCCGCTGCTCACGACGCTGCTCTCCCCTCGCCTTGCGAAGCTGCTCGGGGGTGGCGAGCCCCGCCTTCAGCAACTGGTCCTGGAGCGATCCCACGATTTCAGCGGCTCCTCGAAGAAGGGGCCGGCTCGAGCCCCCGGTGACAGCCCGCCGGTCGGACTCACCGGCCTCGCCGGCCCGCCCGCGGTCGAGACGAATCGCCTGCGGGCAGAATGATGGTCACCGGGAGTCTAGTGTCGGCGGGGCGGGATGTCAGCCGGAGATCGGCCCTTGTTTCGTAGGCAAAACGCCCGAGTGGGCCGGGTGTTTCCGCCGTCTCGGGACGCTCGAACCCGCACGGGTCGGGGTCCGCGAACCCTCTCCGCCGTCCCGATACGCCAACCTCGGGCGCGGGAGGGAGCCCGCGCCGCGGCGTTCGGCCCACCGACCGCAGGCTCGCGACCGCAGGCTCGGGCGCCCCGCCTGCTCTGGTTCAAATGCCTGCGATGATTCGTGCGGGCAAGATGCCCGCGTTCCCAGGACGCCGGGGCACGAGCGCGGCTTGACCCGGCCCGTGCTGACCTGGGCGCCGCGTACCCAAGGGGCCGGGCACGAGGCCCCGCTTTCCCGACCCTGCTCCCTCGTGGAGGCCGGAAGCGCCGCGCAGGCTCCTCGCTCCTAGCGGGCCGAGCCCGACAGGCCGCGCCGGCCCTTGGCGAGCCACTGCTCGAACTTCGCGGACAGCTCCTGGTGGTGGGACGCCCACCAGTCGGCGTCGGTCTGGAGCGCGTTCGCCATGTTGGCGGCTGCGGTCGGAAGCATGGCCTTCGTATCGTCGTCCACCAGGGCCATCGCCGACCCCCTCGCCGGCCCGTAGGTGATGTGCTTCGTCTGCTCCGCGAGCTGCCGGGAGCCCGTGGCGAACGCGATGAAGTCCATCGCCTTGGCGAGGTTGGCGGTCCCCCTGGGGACGCCCCAGGAGTCGATGTCCCAGAGCTGCCCGTCCCAGACGATGGCGTAGTCCTTGCCCTCCTCGACCATCGGGCGGTACATGCGCCCGTTCCAGACGGAGGTCATGACCACCTCGCCCGAATCGAGGAGCTGGACCGGCTCCGAGCCGGTGCTCCACCACACGATGCTCCTCCGGACCCGGTCCAGCATCGAGAAGGCGCGCTGCTGCCCTTCCTCGGTCTCGAGCGTCGCATAGACGTCGCCGGAGGCCGTGCCGCCGGCCATCAGCGCCCACTCCATGGCCACCCGCGGGTCGCGCCGCAGGCCCCGCTTGCCGGGAAACCGGTCGAGGTCGAAGAAGTCCGCGAGCGCGGCCGGGCGGTCGCCCTCGATCCGGCTGCCGTCGTAGGCGACGACGGTCGACCACACCATCTGGCCCACCCCGCACTCGGTGAGCGCGCCGGGGATGAAGTCATCGGCCACCGCCGCGCCGTCCGTACCGGCCGCCAGCGCGCCGTGGTCCAGCTTCTCCAGCAAGCCTTCGCGGCAGCCCTTGATGAGGTCCGACTGCTCGAAGTCCACCACGTCCCAGACGACGTTCTCGGTCTCCACCTGGGTGCGGATCTCGTCGAGTCCGCCGCCGTAGGTCTCCATCGCCGCCCATTCGCCGCTCCGGCTCCGGAACGGCTTCACGTAGGCGAGCATCTGGCTCCGGGTGTAGGCGCCGCCCCACGAGACGATCGTCAGCGCCTTCTGCGCCGACGCGGGCGCCGACGCCCGCGCGGCGGCTTCCAGCTCTTCGACCTTCTGCTCGAGGGCCTGGACCTGTCGGGCCAAGGCGTCCTGCGACAACGTCTGGGCCGCGGCCCCGGCCACCGGCAGGAAGGCGATCGCCAGGCCGGCGGCGCCGAGGCGAAGGAATGCATGCATTGCCCTGATCTCCCCTTGTCGATTCTCGGTTCGTGCGCGGGTCCCCTGGACGGGCCGGCCGCTCATCTCGCGGGCTCCGGCTCCCCTGCCGCGCCCGGCGCCCCCGGCGCGGCCACCGCGCTCGAATCCTCGTTGAGCGATTTGACGATCCCCAGGGTCATCAGGATCATGATGATGCTGACGGGCAGCGCCGCCGCGATGGAGGCGGTCTGAAGCGCCTTCAGCCCGCCGGCGAGCAGCAGCACCGCCGCCACGAAGCCCTCGCCGAGCCCCCAGACGATGCGGAACCGCTGCGGCGGGTCGTCGTCCCCCATGCTGAGCATGGTGGTGATGACGAGGGTGCCCGAATCGGACGAGGTGATGAACCAGGTGGCGAGCAGGAAGGTCGCGAGCGCGGCCATGATCCAGTTCAGCCACTGCACGTCCGTCATCCGCTCGATGGTCCCGTAGAGCGCGGCGGGCAGGTTCCAGTCACGGATGAGCTGGGCGATGCCGGCGGTGCCGACCCCGCCGTCCGCGGTCAGCTCGAGGTACATCGCGTTGCCGCCGAAGATGCAGAGCCAGAAGAAGGCGATGGTCGTCGGCACGAACATCACCCCCAGCATGAACTCGCGGATGGTCCGGCCGCGGCTGATCCGGGCGATGAACATCCCGACGAACGGCGCCCAGGAGATCCACCAGCCCCAGTAGAAGATGGTCCAGCCCCCCTGCCAGGCGGAAGCCCCCGGCTCGTTGAAGGTCTGGAAGCCCATGGGAATGACGTTCCACAGGTAGTCGCCCACGGTGGTGACGAAGAACCCCATCAGCCACTGGAACGGCCCCCCGAACAGGAAGTAGGCGAGCAGGACGACGCTCAGCCAGATGTTCCACTCCGAGATGATGCGGATGCCGTTGCCGACCCCGGACACGGCGGAGAACGTCGCTACGACGGAGATGATCACGATCAGGATGATCTGGGTCGTCGTGCCCGGGTCCACCCCGAACAGGAAGTTGAGCCCGGTGGCCATCTGGCTGACCCCGAGGCCGAGCGAGGTGGCGACCCCGAAGACGGTACCGAACACCGCCAGCAGATCGACGGCATGGCCGACCGGGCCGTAGATGCGGTCCCCGATGATCGGGTAGAGGGACGAGCGCAGGGTCAGCGGCAGCTTCTTGCGGAAGCCGAAGTATGCGAGGCACAGGCCCACCATCACGTAGACCGCCCAGCCGTGGAACCCCCAGTGGAAGTAGGTCACCCGCATCGCGAGGGCCGCGCGCTCCTCGTTCATCTCGTTGACGAGGGCGCGGTCCGCGAACGGGTTGTTCGGGTAGCCCCAGGGCTCGGTGTTGTCGAAGTAGAACATCGGCTCGGCGATGCCGAAGAAGAGCAGCCCGATCCCGACCCCGGCCGAGAACAGCATCGCGAACCAGGAGAAGTTGCTGAACTCGGGCTTGCTGTCGTCGTCCCCGAGCTTGACCGCGCCGTGGCGGCTGCACATCAGGTAGAGGCAGACGAACACCATGACGACGAGCGCGCTGATGTAGTACCAGTTGAGCGCCGACTCGACCCAGCCGCGCACCGCCGAGTAGATGGAGTTGGCGAACTCGACGTTGAGCGCCGTAAACACCACGAACGCGGCGATCATGCCCTTGGAAGCGATCCCCATGGCGGGATGGAGCCCCTTCCAGATGCCGGTCGTCGCAACGAGCCCAGGGTGTTTGTCTTGCATGGCCTTCGTCCTTATGTCTGTACGTTCGCCAGGGAGCGGCGCGGGACGCGCACGGGCGGCCGGCGGCGCGGCCGGCCGATGGCCCGGGCCCGGTCGGGTAGTGGGAGCGGGGGGCCGCCATCGCGAGCCGGAGGGCGGCGCGTCGATGGATGGGCCGGAGGGATACGCTTCGGGAAGCTCGTCGGGAGGCCCGGGGCGGCCGGCAGATCTCGCGCCGGCTCGGGATTACCGCTCGCCGACCTGGGCCGCGCCGCCGGATCGAACTCGGCCGATATCGTCATTTCGAGACCGGTGCCCCGTGACTTGGCCCGAGTGTAGCACGGGTCTTCCCGAGGCCCGCGCGCGCTTCGTCGGGCACGCCTCTCGCGGGCGTTCCCGGGGAACGGCGGGTCCTGGGAACGCTTGTGTCCCGCCCGCACGGGGGCGGAGCGGCGATCGACGAGAACTTGTGCTGCTCGCCGCGTTGTGTCCCGCCCGCACGGGGGCGGAGCCCCCGGAAATAAGAATGCGGGCGGGACGCCCGCGTTCCCAGGACGCCCTGCGACGAGGCGTGCCTGGCGAAAAACCCCACAGCGCACATGCCGCGGAAGGGTGCGGCGCGGTGCGGAGCCCGCTATCCTGACCGCCCGGACGGGAGCGGCCCGGCGCACGCCTGGAGCGCCACTCGCGGGGAGTGCGCCGGGAGAGAAGCCTGCCCGCACCCCGCGCCGCGCCGGCGCCGAACCGGCCGGTGTGCCGGCCGAAGCCCCGGAAACAACCCTCGATCGGACCAGACGGACCAAGCTCCATGAACGACACCCCCGACCCCCGCTCCCCGGACGCCGAGATCGTCTTCGCGCCGGCGTGCGGCCTCGTTCGCCGGCTCACCGCGCGCGCGCTCGGCGCCGAGGAGCTCATGACCCGGTTCCTCGCCCGCATCGAGGAGGCGAACCCGGCGGTCAACGCGATCGTCACCCTGGACCCGGAAGCGGCCCTCGAAGGCGCGCGGGCGGCGGACACGGCGCTGGTCCGGGGCGAGCCCCCGGGGCCGCTGCACGGGCTGCCCGTCGCGGTGAAGGACCTCACCCCGACCCGGGGCCTCCGCACCACGTTCGGGTCGCCCATCTACCGCGACTTCGTGCCCGACGAGGACGCGCTCTACGTCCAGCGCCTCCGGGCGGCGGGGGCGATCGTCATCGGCAAGACGAACACCCCGGAGTTCGGAGCGGGGTCGCAGACCTTCAACCCGGTGTTCGGCGCCACCCGCAACCCCTACGCGGCCGACCGGACCTGCGGCGGCAGCAGCGGCGGGGCGGCGGTGGCGGTCGCATGCGGGATGCTCGCGTTCGCGGACGGGACGGACATGGGCGGCTCGCTCCGCAACCCCGCGTCCTGGTCCAACGTGGTCGGCTTCCGCACCTCGCCGGGGAGGGTCCCGGTGTGGCCCCGCAACATGCTCTACAACCCCCTCGCCGTCGCCGGCCCCATCGCCCGGCACGTGGCCGACGCGGCCCTGCTCCTCTCCGCGATGGCGGGACCCGACCGGCGCGCGCCGCTCTCCATCGAGACGCCGGGGCGCAGGTTCCGCGAGCCGCTCGAACGCGGCTTCGCGGGGGTGCGCGTCGCCTGGAGCCCGACCCTCGGCGGCTATCCGATGGACCCGGCCGTGCTTGACGTTTGCGGGGCGGCGGCGGCCCGCTTCGAGGAGATCGGCTGCACGGTCGAGGAGGCGGACCCCGACCTCCGGGACGCGGACGAGATATTCCAGACCCTGCGGGCGTTCACGTTCGCGATGGCCCACGAGGAGCACCTCCGGCGCCACCGCGACCGGATGAAGGACACCGTCGTCTGGAACGTCGAGAAGGGCCTTGCCCTGAGCGGGATGGACGTCGCGCGCGCCGAGACGAAACGGGCCGCCCTCCTCGATCGGGTGGTCGGGTTCTTCGACCGCTTCGACTACCTCGTCTGCCCCACCACCCAGGTCCCGCCGTTCTCCGTCGATACCGACTGGGTGCGGGAGATCGACGGGGTCCGGCTCGAAACGTACATCGACTGGATGGCCGCGTGCTACGTGATCACGGTGACCGGCTGCCCCTCGATCTCGGTGCCGGCCGGCTTCACCCCGGAGGGGCTGCCGGTCGGGATCCAGATCGTCGCCCCGCCGAAGTGCGACTTCGAGGCGCTGCAGCTCGCCCACGCCTACGAGGGCGCCGCCGGCTTCGCCTCCCGCCGCCCGCCGCTTTGACCGAGGGGGCGTGGATGCGCGGCGGATGCGGCGGATCGGCCCGGCGCGACTCGGCCCGGCCCGGCCCGGCTCCGAGCCGGCTTCGGAAGGGTCGGCGCAGGCCCGGAGCGGCCTCCCGGCAGGCGGCAGGACGGACGGGGACGGGATGGAGGACCCGGTAACCATCCTTCGCGAGCCGGCCCGATGGTCCCTCGCGGAGCTCTCCCGGCTCGCGGCTGGCCCCCTGGAGGCCGCCGGCGCGCTTCGCGCCGTCGTGTTCGGGTCCTATGCGCGAGGGGTCGCGGACGCCTGGTCCGACCTCGACCTCGCGGTGGTGATCGACACCGGCCTCCCGAGGCTCGAACGAAGCCGCCTGCTCGAAGCTCTGCACGACGCGGTCCCCGTCCCTCTGGACCTGCTGATCTACACCCCCTCCGAGTTCGAGAGGGGGAGCGCGGCGGGGCTCGACGTCTTCGCCGCCATCGCGGGCGAAGGGAAGACGATCTTCCCGGCCGAAGGCGACCTCGAATGAACGATCCGGCTCGCACCGCCCGGAGGTGGCTCGACACCGCCCGGCAGGACCTCGCGTTCGCCCGGCACGCCGCCGCGGCCGGATTTCACGCCCCGGCCTGCTTCCACGCGCATCAGGCCGCCGAGAAGGCGATGAAGGCGTTGCACTACGCCCGGGGGGCGCGGGTGGTGCGAGGGCACGGTATCCGGCAGCTCATCGAACGCCTTGAAGACCCGGACCTCGAGGACCGGCTCTCCGGAGCGCGCGAGCTCGACCTCCTCTACGTTCCGACCCGCTATCCCAACGGGCTCGACGACGGCACGCCGCAGGATGCGTTCTCCCCGGAGCAGTCGTCCCGCGCCCTCGGCTTTGCGGACGAGCTCGTCGCGGCGGCGGTGGCCCGGCTCGATCCGGCCTCGGGAGACGGTTGACCCGCGCCCTCCTCCTTCGCCCGGCGCGCCGAGAGAACGGGCGGGGAGGCCGCCGCTGGATGCGGCGGGTGCAACGGATCGGCCCGGCTTCGAGCCGGGCTCGAGAGGCCGGCGCAGACCCGAGCGGGCGGGGGAGTGCGGCGGGGCTCGACATCGCCCGGCAGGACCCGCGTTCGCCCGGCGCGCCGCCGCGGCCCGGGGGCATGGCGGTCAGGCGGCGGGCGCCTCCGGGCCGAGGGCGTGCGCGATGACCTGTTGCAGGCAATCGGACTCATCGAGGAAGTAGACGCCGTCCCGCTTCCAGTCGCTCGCGGAGCGGAGGCCGTCGTCGATCCGGTCGGCCGGGGTCACGGAGAGGACGTAGGCGCGAAGGCGCAGGCTCGGATCTTCGCGGCGCAGGCGCTCCTCGACCCCCGCGATCTCGTGGTGGAGCCGCACCTTCCTCCGCTCCCGTCCGCCGTAGCGGCCGAGCCCCTTCGGGTCGAGGAACAGGACGTGCTGGCAAGTGTCGTCCTTCAGCCAGACGACGAAGTCCGGGTAGTAGCCGAAGTCGTCGAAGAACGACACGCCCCGGCCGCGCGTCAGGTTGCGGATGAGGTAGAGCTCCCGCCCTTGCAGGCAGGCATCCCGGTGATGAGCGATTTGGGCCAGCCCCTCGGCGACCCGCCGTTCGTTCTCGTCCAGGGGGAGGGGCTGCACGGTCACCGCCCGGTCCTGCCCGACGTGGAGCAGCGGCCGGTAGGCGTTCGCGCCGGGCGGCGCGACGACCCCGATCTTCAGCTCCCGGTACCAGCGCTTGAGCTCGTCGGGCCGGCCTTCCCGGAGGGCGTCCGCCAGCTTGCGCGCTTCGTTCACCAGCCGGTCCTGGGCCGTGTCCACGGACAGCTTCCAGCCCGGGACGTGGTTCGGGTCGTCCTCGTCCAGGGTGACGACCTCCATCTGGTCCTGCTCCCAGCGCCGGCGCTCCCTCCGCCAGAAGCGGTCGGCGTACTCGGTGACCAGATCGAGGGCTGCGTCTTCGAGCGCGCGTAGCTGCCGGAACCCGGCGGGGTTCAGCCGCTCCGGGGGCAGGCGCAATTCGCACCAGTCGTCGTTGCCCAGAAGCCGATCCACGGTCTCCCGCTCGATGGCCAGGTTGTGCCAGCCCCGCTGCCGCTTGCGGCGGAGCAGCCGTTCGTGGAGGCAGGCCGGGTCGAGGAAGGCGGCGTGGCTCGCGAGCCCGAACCGGTCCGGGCGCGCCTCCGCCCCCGCCGCCTCCTCCTTCCCGTCCCGCGAGAGAACGGCGCCCGGTCCAGGGCCGGGGCCGGCCGGCGAAACCCCGCCGCCTGGAGCAGCCGACCCGCCGCCCCGCAAGGGAACGACGTTCGATCCGGGGTTGGCCGGGGCCTTCCCTCCAACCGCGTCGCCCATCCCGCTCTCCTCGCGCGCTGCGGCGACGGCGCTTGCGGCGCCGGCGGACGCCACCGATTGCAGGCGCGAGTAGAGGTCCAGGGTCACCAGGGGGAGGCCGGCCGCGGCAGGCTCATCCGGGGCCGGCAACACCGCGTGTTCGCCGGAGAGCGCGTACTTGCGGTCTTCCTTCAGCCGAATGAGCTTCAGATCGGTCTTCCGCGCGAAGTTCCAGGTGGTCGGCAGGCAGAACGTCTCGCGCTCCACGCCCATCCCTTCGCGTTGCAGCAGGTCCCGGAAGGTCTGCATGTAGTTGGCGCGGAGCCCGAAGACGTAGAGCTTCTCCAGCTCCGCCAGCCGGGCGCCGTCCGGCGGCGGCGGCGCGCCGCTCTCGAGGCAGCGCTTCAGGCTCATGTTCCAGCCCTTCAGGCGCACCCCGCGCCCGAACATCTGGATGATCTCCGGCCCCTCGCCCACCCCGACGTGCATGAGCCCCATCGTGCTCACGCGCCAGGAGTTCCAGCCCGCGATGAAGCGGCGCGCGCCGATGACCACGTTCACCGTCGAGTCCGGCCGGTCCACGCCCGCGAACAGCCGCTCCGCGAAGCCCATCTCGCGGTCGACGTCGAAGTCCGGGTCGGGGTCGCTGCCGCGGCTCTCGGTGAGCAGCCGGTAGAGCGCGGCCGAATCCCCGACGTTGACCACCCCGAAGGGATCGTGGTCGGCGGTGCGAAGGTGCAGCTCGCCTTCGCCGGCGGTGAGGTAGACGACGTGCAGCCTTCCCGCACCGTGGAACAGGGTCTCGCAGAGGTCGGCGTAGATCTCCGCCGCCTGTGCGGACGTGTCTTCCCCGGTGCGCGGCAGGTGGGGGAAGCTGCCGTCGAAGAAGTCCCGGCCCTCGTCGTCGAGCAGCCCCGACTGCCCGGCGAGCAGGCGCGCGATCATGGGCCGCACCGCGTCGCCGCGGGCGAGCACCCGGCCGAGGAAGCGGAGGATGCGGACCACGTCCGAGCGGGTCGCGCGGTCCGCCTTGCTCGAACCGGTCACCGTCTTGCCGAGGAACACCCAGAGCGGCTTCGCCGGGTGGAACTCCCGCCAGCGGGCGGCCCCGTCCCGCCAGATGCGAAGCTGCTGGTAGAAGGTGAGCAGGCAGCCGAGCAGGTACATGTCGGCGTTCCCGTCCTGCACCCCGCCCGGCAGGTTGAGGATGGCGTAGTCCTTGCCGTAGCCGTCCTCGTGGAAGCGGCGGTAGGGGTAGTCGAACAGCAGGCACTTGGCGTAGGCGTGCAGCAGGTCGGGGTCCTTGTTCGTCGCCACCTGGTTGAAGGTGGCGGAGTACTCGAAGGTGAACCCGCCGCGGGAGAGCTCCCGGCGGCGCTCGCGCCACACCTTGCCGGTGGCCCCGAGGTGCCCCTCGTCCACGAGCACGAGGTTGTCGTCGCCGAAGTCCCGCACCGCGACCCGCTTCACCCCCTTCCTCTCCGCGAGCTTGTTCACGTCGATGATCTCGACCGGGGCGAACAGGTCCGAGCCGGCCGCGCTGGAGAACACCCGCGCGTGCAGGCCGCTCTCGCGCAGCTCGCGCTCGTGCTGCGCCGACATCTGCTCGTTCGGGGTCACGAGCACGACGTTGTTGAGCCGCCCGCCGGCCTGGGCCAGGTAGTGCCGGTACTGGAGGATGTGGGCGTGCATGAGGAGGGTCTTGCCGGAGCCGGTCGCGCTCTGGAAGGCGAGGGTGCGCAGATCGTCCGGCCGGTAGTCAGGGAGGTCCGAGGTCGGCCGGTAACGGGACTTCGCCTGGTTGAGATCGGCGCGGAGCGCTTCCGGGTCGTCGAAGTAGCGCCGGAGGTAGTGCTCGGTGAAGAGGAGGGCGAGGTACTGATGCGGCTTCCAGGTCCGGCCGTGCTCCCCGGTCATGCGAAGCCGCCGGCTGAGCGCCCCGATGTTCGTGTCGTACCCGGCGAAGCGGTCGCGGGTGACCCGCGCGGCGGGGGTCAGGTAGAGCGCCCGGAAGTACTCGCTCTCGCCGCCGGCCGCGCCGATCTCGCCCGGCGCGCGAGCCAGAGAACCAAGCATCTCGCCCGCATCCTCGTAGCCGAACTCCCGGCACACGAAGCGCAGCAGCGCGAGGCGGTTCCGGAGCGGCTCGCCTCCTGTGCTACCGCGCCGCTGCCGCATCGGCATCCTCCTCGAACATCAGCTCCCGCAAGACGGGCTCGATGGTCTCGGCGATCCAGTTTTCGCCAGGCCTCCGCATGGCGTTCAGGGTGTGGTCGCCGTTGGTGTAGATGAGGTCGAGCGGGCCGCCGAAGCGCTCGCGGTTGGCGTCGAACCAGGCGTCCAGCACGGCATAGTCGATCTCGTGGAGGTTGCGCCAGAGGATGAGGCAGCGCCGTCCCTCCGCGTCCATGCCCGTGATGGCGAGCACGCCGTCGATCCGGCGGCGGGACTCCGTGCGCAAGCCGATCAGGTAGCTGAAGGTCTCGGGCAGGTCCACTTGGGCGTTGTCGTTGCGCACGCCGTCGCGCACCACGGAGAGGGTGTAGGCGAAGGGGTCCGACAAGTCCTTGCCGAGCAGGGAGGCGCTGCCGGCCGTCTCTACTCCGAGTGCGTAGCGTAGCCGGTAATCCTCGGCGAGGGCGGGGTTGCCTCGCAGCACCTCCACCTGGGCTTGCGATAGCGGCGCCACCACGAGACTGTCCATCGTGTCTTCGTAGGATTCCAGCCGGACGTACTTGAACAACTGGCTGACGCCATTGCGTGAGGCCGGTTTCCCGTTCTTCCAGTCCGGCGAGTGAATGGCCTTCTTCATGCGCGGCAACGTCGCTGTATCGAAGTGGTGGCCGACCTCCACGAGGACATACTTGCGCCGTCCGCCGTCATTTCGGTTGAGATTGACGACCGCATGGCCGGTGGTGCCGGAACCGGCGAAAAAATCAAGGATACATGCGTTTTCCTTGTGGGCTCCTGCAACATGAATCGAATCCATTACCGCATGAATGGATTTCGGATATGAGAAGACCGACCCGCCGAACATTTCCTTGAGAGGCGCGGTGCCATGCTCTACCGCGGAGTATCTTGCGTCGAACCAGCACGACATCGACACCATGCCTTCTTCGTTGGGCCGCCTTTTGTAGTACACATAGTCTTGGCCGGATCGATCCTTTCGCACAGCGAGATCCGCAAGGGAGCTCATGACCGTCTTCCACTCCCAGCGCCATCTCTTCTGCTCGCCGTCCTCATTGTCCGGAAGCACCGCCTGCTCATCGTCCAGGGGTTCTTCTTCTACAATCCATTCCTCGGTACTCGTTCCATGTCATTTTCGGGACACGTATCTCCGCATCCTTGACGTATATGGGGTAATAGAGAGAAGGGCGTTCGGCCCGATCCGAACCCGACCCTTCTCGCCGCAGATTCCTCCACTCGAATACGCCTCGCTCATCTCGCTCCGAAAAACGTGTCGCCTGTTTTTCCGTCGGCGGCATGCGTCCAATCGCGGAGTCCTGTCCCCGGCCGGCGTACAGGAGATATTCATGCGCCACCGAATATCCGCTTTGGGTCGGACGGCCCGACGGATTGGTGCGTATCGCAATTGTCCCGAGAAGCTGATTGTCGAAAATACCGGAAAGCAGGAAGCCCAGCTCTCGATATTGTTCGTCGTCGATGGCCGCAACCAGCACGCCGTCGTTTACCAGCAGTCCGCGGGCGGCCCGGAGGCGATTTTCCATCAGGGAAATCCAGGCTGACGATTTGTATCCGTTCTTGTAGAGGATCGGCGACGCATCCGTATTGAAAGGCGGGTCGATGTACACACACTGCACCTGCCCCCGGTAACGGGCTTGCAGCAGGTTGAGCGCCTGGAAGTTCTCGCCGTGGATCAGCAGGCCGTCCGTCTGCTCGTCCAGCGGCCCCGAGTCGGAGAGGGCGGCCAGCAGCCGATCCGTGAAGCCGCGGTCGAAGTGCCGGGTGTCCAGCACCAGGCAGGGGTTTGCCTTGAGGAAGTCGGCGGTCGGCGGATCGCTCCAGCGCGCGCCGCCGTTCGTCAGGTCGCCTTCGATCTCGTCCACCGCGAACAGCTCGATCCACTCCTCGCACTGCGCCCGGTTGGCGGCGACCTCCGGGTAGAGCGCTTCCGGCACACGGTCGAGGGTCACGCACCAGTTCGTTTCCAGCACGAACTTCTTCTTGCGCCAGAGCTGCTTCTGGAAATCCTCCAATTGGGCGAGGAAGTCGATGATCTTCCCGCCGATGTGGCGGATCGCCCGCACCCGCGCCAACGCCCGGTCCAGGCGCGCCGTGTCGCCCTGTTCCAGGTCGTCCAGGTTCAGCACCTGGGTGTTCAGGTACAGGTCCAGCTCGCGGCGGAGAAAGCCGCTCAGGTCCTTATGGATGAAGTAGTCGAAGCTGTTCTTCGCCGTGTACCGGCCGACGTGCTTCGCGAGCAGGGTGCGGTCGCCGTTGGCGTCGGTCGGGGCCGGGGCGGTCAGCGTGGCCCGCCACTCCGGAGCCACCGCATCCGCTGCGTCCAGGATCCCTTCGACCGTCGCCTCGTTGATGCGGCCCTGCTGCGAGCCGCCGTTGCCCGGCCACCGCTTCTTCTCGCCCTCCGTCAGCGGCCGGTGCTCGAAGCGGACGGCCAGCAACAGCCCCGCGCCCTCGACGGCGACCGCGTTCCCGCCGCTTGCGAGCACGAAGCGGCGCTGGCGGCCGTTGGCTTCCTTGACGTTGTCCTTCTCGTTGTCGGCGCCTGCCACCTCGAAGCGGACGCGCCGCGCCGCGCTGCCCGCGCCGGCCGTGAAGGCGTAGCTCGCGTAGTTCTCCGTCGTCTTGACGTAGTACTGGTCCGCGTTGGCCCAGTGCAGCTTCACTTCCTCGCCGTCGTAGGGGACGAGGTAGGCGGACCGGCCGCCGCCCGAATAGCGGCGCTGCGAGATGAAGTCGCCCTCGGCGTAGTAGCGGGCGAAGAAGTTGGCGAGATGGTTGTAGACGTCGGCCTCGACGTCCGCGTCCTTCTTCCTCGCCGCGTCCGTGCTCTTCTTCATCTCGGCGAGGCGGCGGTTCAACTCGACGATCTTGGGCGGGGGGTCGAGGTCGGGGTCGACGCCGAGTTCCCTGGTCGCCCAACGGGCTTTCTCCAACTCCCGCTCGAGCCTGCCCCCTTCCCATGCGCTGTCGAGATCGAGCTTCGTCTTCACCTGCGGCAGCAGGTCGCGATCGAGGAACGCGGCGACCTCGGCCGTCTTCAGGTTCATGATCCGGTACAGGCCGAAGTCGAGGTCGCCCCGGTCGAGCTGGAACATCTCGCGCAGCAGGGCCTTCAGCCGGTCGAGCTTGTCCGCCGCGCCCGGCGCGACGCTGCCCGCCGCGGCGCGGCTCACTGTCGGATCGAAGGAGGTCAGGTCGTCCATGCTTGGGATCATAGTCGCCGCCGAAGGCTCGGAACAGGGTCGGATGGCTCGCAATCCGTAGGATTTCGGCTCATGAGGGGTGCGCTTGTCGCGCACCGCTTGTAGGGAACGAGGCCGCTCCTCGCTCGTTCATGGCGGGATGGGCCGCCCGCGTGCATGGAGGCGGAGCGGGGGAGTCTCCGAGCCGCATCCGTCGCACCTGGCAGCCCGTCACTCGGCGGCGAGCCAAGGACACGACTTCCAAAGTTGGGCATCGGTGCGAGTGCGCTGGAGGACATGAACCTATCGGACCGCGTTCCGGATGCGCCGCCGGAAGTCGGCCTCGTCCCGGCACGCCACGGCCGCTTCCATCAAGGTATCGCCTGGAACACTGCCGAGGAACGCCCGATCCTCGGCCAGGCGCGCGGTCGGCTCGATGCCCCGGGCGCGGAGCACCGCGAGCGCGTTCGCGACCGTCGCTTCCCGCCGGCCTTCCTCGCGGCCCCTCGCCTCCGCGTGGCGGGAGATCGTGCGGCTGATCGGGTCGTCCTCCGGGCGCGTTCCCTCGCGCGCGCCCATCTCCCGCGCCACCCGCTCCAGCGCCGGCCTCGCCCCGGACGACACCGGACCCTCGATCAGGGCAAGGTAGATCTCCTCCGACTGCCAGCCCGGGAACGCGGCGCTCTCCGCCGCCATCCGATACCGACCGCCACGGCGGAGGTAAATTTCGAGACCGGGCGGGCGCCGGCGCGACTCCGGCGGAACCAGCACCCACACCTCCGGGAAGCCCCAAGCCTCGTAGATCCCCAGCTTGCGGTGGCGCACGTCCGTGGTGTGGTCCACCTCCAGCACCACGTCCGGCAGCGGGTCCCGGCCCACGTCGATGGCCGGGCCGGACACCCGCGAACGGCCCGGATGCAGGTACAGCGCCTCGTCCGCCTGCACCAGCACGACCTTGCGCCCCACCTCGTCGAACCGCGCCAGGTCCGCCGAGCCGAAGCTGTCGATCCGCGAGCCGCGCAGCGACTCGATCCGTTCGGCCAGCCGGGCGAGCCTCCGGGCCGGGCGTTCGTGGTAGATGGTGGTGGGCTGGCTGACCTTCCAGGCGGTCTCGGTGCGCGCGTCCCAGACCTCGAGGCGGCCCTCGTAGCGGTCGATCTCGGCTGCCGGGAGGCGGAACGGCTCGCAGCCCGGAAAATCCTCCGGGCCGAACGCCTCGGGCAAGGGAGGCCGTGGGCCGCGGGACGGCTCGTCGGCCGGTGAAGAGCGGGCGGGGGTCGAGCCGGAGCGGCTCCGCGCCCGGCCCGTGGGTGGGGCTGACCGTGACATGCGCACGCCTCCTTGTCGGTCGTGCCGGCATCCTGCCGCGTGGGGCCGGCGAGCGGAGATGGTTCGTCCGGCGCAGTATGCCGGCCCCCCGCGGGCCAATCAACGCCCGGTTTCGCCACGAGGCATGTGCGCGGTGGGGATTTTCGTCAGGCACGCCCCGTCGCAGGGCGTCCTGGGAACGCGGGCGTCTCGCCCGCAACGGACCGAAGTGAAGCGCCCGTGAACGAAAGTGCGGGCGAGACACCCGCGTTCCCAAGATGTCTGGATTCCCGCTTTCGCGGGAATGACGAAGGTGGGCGGGACGCCCGCGTTCCCAGGGGTCCCGCACAAGCGCCGCCGTGGGGTGAAATCCGCCCAAAGGCCCCTCGAACCGACCCCAAACCCTGGAACAACGCCGTCCCTGTGGGGAAAAATATCTTGATTTCCTCTCTACTCTCGCTATATCAATAGCTTACGAACCGCACACATGGCCCGCCCCGGTGGGCGAAAACGGGCGGGGAGGCGGCCGCGCGGGAGGAGAGGTCCGTCGAAAGAATGGACGGGCGGGCGGGCGACGTCCCGCCGAACCGCCGGTCCGGCGGCCCGTCATTCGGCGGCGAGCCAGGCGTCGAAGCGGGCCTTGATCCGGTCGTAGAGGCTCCCGTACCACTCCGTGTCCTTGAGGATCGCGGTCCGGAAGTTCGCCGGGCTGGTCGGCAGGTGGGGGCGCATGTCGACCCCCGTCTCCGCGTGCGTGGACACGAGTTTCATCGAGGAGCGGCGCGCCGGGCCGTAGGCGATGTAGCGCGCCTGGTCCGCGAGGGGGCGGGTCCCGGTCGCGAAGCGGATGAACGCGAGGACGTCGTCGAGGCGCCGCGTCCCCCGCGGGACCCCCCACGAGCCGAGCTCGTAGACCTGTCCGTCCCAGATGATCTCGACCGGGTGGCCCTGGACGGCCGCGAGGTCGAACAGCCGGCCGTTGTACCCGGAGACGATCGCCGCCTCCCCGCGGATCAGCATCTCCATCGGCCGGTCCGCGGAGGTCCACCAGACCACGTGCTCCCGGATCCGGTCGAGCCGCTCGAACGCGAGCCGGAGGCCGCGCTCCGTGCTGAGGAGCTGGTAGAGGTCCTGCCGCGGGACCCCATATGACCGGAGCGCCCACTCGAGGTTCGCCTCCGGGCCTCGTTGCAGCGCCCGCGTTCCGGGGAACCGCTGAACGTCGAAGAGGTCCCCGATCCGGGCCGGGCGCTCGCCCGGGAACGCATCGCGGTGGTAGGCGGCCACCGTGGCGTAGACGATCTGCGCGACCCCGCACCCGGTGAGCGCCCCGTCGATGAAGTCCTGCTCGGCGGGGGCGCCGTCGGGCGCGGGGAGGAGGAGCGAGTGGTCGATGGGCTGGAGCAGCCCCAGCCGGCAGGCGGCGCGGTTGTCGGCCATGGTCATGTCCATGAGGTCCCAGGCGGCGTCGCCGCCCGTCACCTGTCGGCGAAGCTCGTCGAGGCCGCCGTCGTAGCGCTCGACGTCGACCCGGATGCCCGTCGCCTCCGTGAACGGCTCGAAGTAGGCCTTGGTCTGGCTGTATGCGTACGGGCCGCCCCAGGTCACCACCGTGATGGCCCGATCGGGGGCTGGGCCAGGGTCGGGGTCGGGGCCGGAGGCGGTCGCGGCCGTCGCTGCGGCGGCGGATGCCGGCGGGGCGTCCGCCCCCGCCCCCAGGAGCCACAGCGAAACGACGCCGAGCGCCGCCCACCGGCCCCGGCGGGCCGTTCGCAGGAAGCCGTCGCCTCGCCGGTCTCGCCGGAAGCCGCCGCTTCGTGCGAAGCGGGCCGTTCGCGGGAACAGGAGCCTTCCCATGCCGCCCATCTCCTCCGGCGGGCGCTCAGGCGCCCGCGTTCTCCTCGCGGCGAACGTCGTCCATCGTGTCCAGGTAGGCCCTGACGATGGCCGCTTCGAACACCACCCCCAACATGCGCCTGCCCCTGCCCCCGCCTTCGCCCCCGTCCGCGCCCCCGTCCCTGCGTTCGCCGCCGTCCTCCTCGAGCACGGGAATGCTCTCGCCGACGAACCCTCCCATCCGCTCCATCGCCGCCCAGACGGAGGTCTTCGGCGTGAAGAGCGGCTCCTCGGGCTTCGCGATCCGGGATACCGGGAGGCCGGAAGCGGGGCCGCCTTCCTGCCCCTTCCCTCCTCCCCGCTCCTCCGCCATCTCCCCTTCCTTCTTCTCCTCGCTCGCCAGCAGCTCCGCGAGCCTGACCGTTCCGAGATAGACCCCGCCGGCATCGAGGACGTAGCCTTCGTGGCGGCCCGCGGCCAGAAGGCGCGCCTTCGCCTCCCCGAGCGGCAGCCCCGGCGCGAGGGCGGTGAAGTCGCGGCTGACGTAGCCTTCGATGCGCCGGCGTTCGAGTATCACCCGGTCCCGCCCCGCGGAGAGGTCGAAGCCCCGCGCGCGGAGCTGCACGTCGAACAGGGAGCGCCCGAAGAGCCGGTACGCGACCAGGTTCGAGAAGACCACGCTGACCATCGCGGCGGTCGCGAGGTCGTAGTTCCGGGTGAGCTCGAACACGATCAGGATGGTGGTGAGGGGCGCCCCGATGACCGCGCTCGCGACCGCCACCATGCCGCAGATGGCGTAGATGGCGACGTCCGACCGGAAGTCGCCCGCGAGCAGCTCGGCGCCGTTGCCGGCGAGCGCCCCGAACAGGATGCCGGTGAGGAGGGCCGGGCTGAACACCCCGCCCGCGAACCCGAAGCCGATGCAGAGCGCGGTGGCCAGGACCTTGGCGACGAGCAGGAACGCGAGCTCGCCGGGGGCGAACGCGTGGTCGATGACCGCGAAGCGCAGGGTCTCCTTGCCGATGCCGAGGATGTCGGGCATCCAGAGGGCGGCGACCCCCAGGGCGCCGCCGGCGAGCATCGGCTTGAGGGGGTCCGCGACCGGCAGCCGGCGGGCGAGCCGGCCGGAACAGAGGATGGCGCGCATGTAGAGGACCGCGACGAAGGCGCCGCCGACCCCGATGAGGATGAACCCCAGGTACTCCGGGGCGGAGCCCACGGCCACCGACTCCACCCGGAACAGGGGAGGCCGTTCGAAGACCACGTTGGCGATGACGTGGCCGATCGTCGCGGCCACGGTAATGGGGGCGAACGCGCGCAGGGAGTAGTGCCGGAGGATCACCTCGTGCGCGAAGACGATCC
Organism: Gammaproteobacteria bacterium; assembly: GCA_965243335.1. Taxonomy (GTDB): domain Bacteria; phylum Pseudomonadota; class Gammaproteobacteria; order HK1; family HK1; genus JAJDXW01. Next base: position 4,031,403 of record OZ251545.1, on the reverse strand, counting down.
CGGCGATGGGGGCGTTGAACGCGGTCGATATCGCGGCCGCGACCCCGCAGCCGACCCAGACGGTCGCGGTTCCCTCGGCGTACCGGTTGATCCGGGCGACGAGGGCGCCGAGGGTCGCGCCGAGATGGGCGAGCGGGCCGTACTGCCCGACGGATGCGCCAGCCCCGAGGGAGACCAGGCTCGTGAGGGCGGAGAGGAAGCCGGAGCGGGGCGGGATCCGGCCGTCCAGCCCCTGTACGGCGCGAATGAGGTCGGGGGGGCCGTGGGGGCGCCGCTCGGGGACGAGGTAGCGGTGCACGAGCCCCACGACGAGCCCGCCCGCGGCCGGCACGCAGACGGTGGCGGCGGCGAGCAGGGCCGCGTCCTCCTGCATGAAACGGCTGCGGGGCGAGACGAGCAGCCATTCGTTGAGGAGGAAGACGAGGTCGACGAACCCGATGGCCGCCAGGGAGGCGAGCGCCCCCACCGCCATCCCGAGGGCGGCGATCCACGCGATGCGCGCGGCGGTGCTCAACCGGAAGCACGCCCGCCGGCCGCCGCCCCGGTCCGCCCGCGGCTCCGATGGCGAGGGGCCGCCCGAGCTTCCCGCGCCCGCTCCGCGCGCCCTGCGTCCTCCGGCGGCCGGAATCCGGGATCACCCATCACTTGCACGGTCCGGCCGTTTCAATGGAAGGATCGAGTTCGCAGACCAAGGGCAGCCTCCGGGAGGGGGGAGGCGGAGGCGCGGCGTGCGAGGGACGCGCCGCCGGCTGCCGGTCGTCATGGCCCGTCTTCGTAGCGGTCGTGGTGGCGGAGCCACTCCATGCTGAAGGCGAGATCGTCCTCGTCCCGGCCCTTGGGCGCGATGTCGAGGAGGTGGTAGGCGCCGATGAACATGTCGAGCCCGCGCGCGTAGGACGAGTAGGTGTGGAACACGCTCCCCGAGCCGTCCTTGCAGAACACGCTGATCCCCGGGGCTTCGGTCATCGGGAACGCCGAGGCGGCGTAGTTGTAGCAGACCTCCCCGCGGGCGACGTCTTCCGGCGGGAAGCTCACCTGGTAGTCCGGGTTGAAGTCGCTGCCGAACGACGACACCCACTTGAACCGCCAGCCCATGCGCCGCCGGAACGCCTCGATCGTCGCGAGCGGCGCGCGGGAGACCGTGGCCAGAGCCACGTCGCGTTGGGCGAGATGGACGATGGCTGGCTCGTAGTGGTCGGCCAGGAAGGAGCAGGACTTGCAGCCCTCCTCCCACTCCGGGTCGAACATGAAGTGGTAGACGATGAGCTGGCTCCGCCCGCCGAAGAGGTCGGCCAGGGTCTCAGCGCCGTCCGGGCCGTCGAAGACGTATGCCTTCTCCACCCGCTCCCAGGGGAGCTCCCGGCGCAGCCGGCTGAGCGCGTCGCGCTCCCGGGTGAACGCCTTCTCCCTCTCGAGCAGCCGCTTGCGGGCGGCCACCCATTCGTCGTGCGAAACCACCGTGTGCCGTGTCATCCTCGTTCCCCTCCCCACGTTCCGCCGGCTGACGATCCCCCGACCGGCCGGGGCGTGGCTCGCCGAGCCGGGCCGCCCGGCGGTCCGCCCGCCCCACTCGGCTGCCGAGCCGCGCTCCGGGCGCGGCAACCGGCTCGGAACGATACTACCGTCCCGGCGCCGGCGCACCGTCCGCGTCCGAAGCCGCCATCGGCGCCGGGAGGGCGCTGGATCGAAGTACGGCCCTGCCCGCGCGAAGCCGGAGGACGCCCGGCGGTGCAGGATTGCGCAACGCGGGCGCTTGAGGGAGCGCGCGGTTACCTTCCTCCGATCTCTTCGTCAGAATCGGGAGGCCGGCATCCGGCGCCTTGGATCGGGCGCCCTCTCGCCGGAATCGCCTTCGAGGTCGATTGCCGGACCGCACTCCCGGCCGGCCCGATTGACGTCGACGAACGTCTGTCGAAGCCGCCGGAGGGCCTCGTCGATGCTCTCCCCCACGCACACTGCGGGGATGACCTCGACCCCGATGCACTCGTCCATGAGGTGCTGGAGCCGCCCGTGGATGGCGGTGCGGCTTTCCCCGGTGCTCCGGTGGATGTGGTCGATGACGTCCTCGCGAGACAGGCCCTCCCCCCTGGGATTCCGGTTTTCGTCGAGAGCGTACAAACGTCCGGTCCTGACGATTTCGCGCAGGCCCAGAATGGCCATCAGTCGGTGCTGCCCGTCGAGCACGTAGAACCGCGTCTCCGCGTCGTCGAGCCCCCAATAAGAACCAGTAGGCTCCAGCCCGAGGAGGTTGACACTGTCATTCATGGCGCGGGCGTCGATTCCCCACTTGTCGTGCCATTCTTCGTGGACCCAGCCCTGATCTCCGACGAGGAGAAGCGGAGGAAACTTGTGGCGCCTGCGCGTCGTCAGATAGACCGCCATATCAAGCTGACGGCGCCAGTCGGGCTGAAGCTGCCGAATCCTCTCTACGGTTTCGGGGTCTGATTGGAGCCGTCTGGACCCCTCGCTGCTCTCGTGAAAGATCGGCAGGTCGGCGGCGAACCCGACCTTGTCGGCGACCCAACCGAGCGTGACGGACATCAGGTATGACGAGACGTCGCCCATGCGGACCTGAAGGACGAGATGATGGTTTGCCCGGGAGCGCAGATCCCCCAACAGCCGGCTGAGTACCCGATGCTCCTTTTGGCGAATTTCCGGGACCTGCAGGAGGTCCTCCATGTCCTGTTGCAAAGGATCGCTCATTGACGTTCTCCCTGTCCTTCCTCGCGCCCCGCCGACTGGCCGCTTGGCCGGGGCGCGCCGGATCGGGCGTCTCAGCGTGTCGGCCGGCCGCCGAGGATGCGGGCGCGGAAGTCCTCCTCGCTGTCGCAGGCGAGCGCCGCCGCGGCGATGGCTTCCTCCGGCGCCTCCGCGAATCCGGGCGCGTTCGCCGGAAACCCCTCCGAGACCGCGATGCCCTGCAGCCGCAGCAGCTCGCGCACCGTCTTCGCCTGGCTCTCCGCCCGGCCTTCCGCCTTGCCCTCCGCCCGGCTCTCATCCCGGAAGGAGCGCAGGAACAGGTGGTCGTCCGGGCTCGTGCCGTCCCGCTCGCCCAGCCTCCGACCCACCCCCTTCAGCGACGCATACGTCCAGCCCGTGAGCTCGACCTCGTTCAGCGCGTAGTGGATCGCGCGCGCCGACCAGCCGGGAAACGCCCGGCTCGACCGGGACTCCCGATACCGCCCTCCTTCGAGCACGTGGATCGTGAGGCCCGGCGAACGGCCCCGGCGCCGGCCCCCCGACCACCGCTCCGGCACTTCCACCCAGACCTCCGGGAAGCCCCACGACTCGTACGTCCCGAGCTTCCAGGGGCGCACGTCCGTGGTGTAGTCCACCTCCAGGACCACGTCCGGGAGGTCGTGCTTGCCGACCACGATCCCGCCGCCTTCGGGCAGCCGGGCGCGCGTCGGATACAGGTACGCCAACTGGTCGGCCTGGAGGATCTTCTCCCGCCGGCCGCGCTCGTCGCGCCGCTCGAGGTCCGTGGTCCCGTAGCACCCGATGGCCGCCCCGCGCGCTCGTGCGATCTGCGTGCACAGCTCCACGAGCCGCCCGGCCGGCTGCTCGTGGGCGAGGCCGGTGGGGTCTCGGACCACCCATGCGGTCTCGGTCGCGCCGTCCCAGTACTCGAACCGGCCGTCCCAGATGTCGAGGTCGCGCCGCCGGAGGGGGATCGGCCGGCAGCCGGGCAGGTCCGGCGCCGGTTCCGAAGCGTCGGGCGCCGGGGGGGAGGGCGCCGGGGAAGTCATCGGCGCGTGCGCCGTCCGCGCACGCGCCGAGGGAGAGGGTTGTGTCGGGAAGTCCGCCACCGCCGGGTTGTCGTCGGTTCGCATCGTCGGGCCTCCTTATCCAGGTCCATGCCGCGTCACGCCGCGCCGCGAAGTGTAGCCGACCCTTCACGACCGCGATCCCGCGCCCGGGCCTCGCACCCGAAGGAAGGCGTGTTTCAGCGCTCGACGGGCGCGGGTCGGGCAGGGCGCGAAGCCGGCCGGGGCCGCCGGTCGCTCGGGCCCGGCCACTCGGGGATCTGCTGGTCGTGGCTCAGCCGGATGCGCTGAAGACTGACCGCGGCGAAGACGTCCTCCAGCACCCGGTGCATTCTCGCTCTGGCGGCCGCGCCTCGAAGGCCGCCGGCGGGCAGCTCGAGGGTGGGCAGGGTCGCCGAGGCTTCGAGCGTGAACTGCTCGGTGAGCGGTCCGTCGTCCGTCCGGACGTAGGCGGTGTCCCACCACTCGATGATCCGATCCTTGGCCCTTCGCAGCACGAGATCGGTGGGAAGCCGATCCCGCTTCTCGCGCTGGTTGACGTCCCGGCTGGCCGGCATGAGGTTCCAGAGATCGCTGCACGGCCAGGTCGACCACGGAAAGCAGTGGTCGATGTCGAGATTGGCTCGATGCAGGCTGCGGCCGCTCCAGACACAGGGCAGGGGGCCCTGTTCGATCAGCGCCGCGGCTCGTTCGCGGGGAAGTCTCGCCGCCCGATCGGGCTCGCTCCAGGCCATGCCCCGGATGACCTCGGATTCGTCGAGCTTCCTGCCCTGGGTGGCGGCGTACCGGTGCATCAGCCGCGCCCACTCGGCCATGAGGGCGGGCTCGATCCAGACGTTGTAACGCTGGAACGCCCGCCAGAGATGGCGGGGGACGGAGAGATCCCCGAAGATCCAGAGCCAGGCCGCATCCAGCCGCCCGCTGGCCGCCGCCCGCCCCGTCCGCCGCCCACCCCGCCGCGCCGTCCGCGATCCGGCAAAGCGTTCGGAGCAGCGCGAGCTTGTACGTGGACGACTTGTCGTCGTTCAGGATGACGTGACGGAGGAGCGGCAGCGCGCCCGTACCGTCGTCCGGTATCCGGACCGCTGCCTGCTCCCACCGGATCGGGGTGCGGCCGAGGAAGTCCGTCCCCGCGGAGCTCCGTTCGACGAACGCCCCGTGCTTGCGGGCGAGCTCCTCGATCTCCGCGCCCGATACCGGGTGCATCCCCCGGGCGGTGTCGGGGGGATGGCGCAGGGTGAACGCGATCACCCCGCCCGGCTTGAGCAAGGTGACGAGCTTTCGGAACGCGCGCCGCCGGTCCGCGGGAGGGACGTGCATCCAGACCGCATTGACGAGGACGAAGTCGAACGAGATCCCGGTCCGTAGCGTCCTGGTCAGCTCGGGCAAGCCGTCGTGCAGATACCGGACGGCAAGGCCCGGATGCCGCAGTCTGGCCTGCGCCAGCATTCCGGGCGACGGATCGACCGCGATGACCTCGTGCCCGAGCGACGCGAGCCAGGCGGTGTCGCGCCCGCTTCCGGCCCCGACGTCGAGCACGCAGGCCGGCGGCTCCGGCAGGAAGTCGAGCAGCCAGCCGTTGACCTCCTCGGCCGCTACCGACTCGTAGCGCGCGGCGGCCTCCGCCGCGTGCGTCTCGTACCAGCCGCCTCGTTCCGTCATGCCGCTATGCCGGACACCGCTGCACTGCACTGGACGCCGCGCCCCGGCGCGCCGGGCCGCCAAGCCGCCGGGGGCGCGGCGAGGGAGGGGTCAATCCTGCCGGGGGCTCTCCTCCTCCGACCAGCCGTCCATGCGGTCGCGGTAGAAGGCGAGGCGCCCGGCGATGGCGGCCATCCCGGGGATGGGGCGCTCGTAGCTCCAGACCGCGTTCCCGGCCGCCCGGCCCCCCGCCTCGACGGTCCAGTAGCTCGCGACCCCCTTGTACGGGCAGCGGGTCGTGCGCCCGGTGCGGGCCAGGAGGTCCATGCGCACGTCTTCGCGCGGGAAGTAGTGGACCGGGGGGCAGCCCTCCTCGCGGAGCAGCAGGGTCCGCGCGCTGTCGGCCACCGCCTCCCCTCCGAGCTCCACCCGCACCCTCGCCGCACACGGCGCCACGTCGATGCGGCGGGGCGGAGGCGGCCCGTCCGGCGCGGACCCGGTGTTCGGTTGCTCATGGGTCGCCATCGGCAGCCCCTCTCTCATCAACGAACGACTGGTCGACGATTGTGCCGCCGGCGCGTCGCCAGGCGCCCCTCGGGACGCGGTCGCGGGGAGGAAGGCGAGGGGAGCGCCCGGCCCGTGCGACCGGTCGGTGGCGGCCCGCGCCGCATGACGATCGGCCCGATGACGATCGACCGGCCCGCGCTCAGACCGCGAGGTACCCGCCGTCCACCGCCAGGGTGACCCCGGTCACGTACTGCGCGAGGTCGGAGACGAGGAACAGGACCGCGCCCGCGATGTCCTCCGGCGTCCCGTGGCGGCCCATCGGGATGTGCTGCATGAAGCGCGCGAGAAGCTCCGGGTTCTTCTGGATGCCCTCCTCGTTGAGGGGGGTGAAGATGAGGCCGGGGGCCACCGCGTTCACCCGGATCCCGTGCGGCGCGAGCTCCGCCGCCAGGCCGGTGGTGAAGTTCTTCACCGCCCCCTTGGAAGTGGTGTAGACCACCGAGTTGGGGGTATGCACGAACGACTGGAGCGAGCCCGTGCTGACGATGCGCCCGCGCGTCTCCTTGAGCTGGTCGAGAAAGGCGTGGGTGACGTGGAACAGGCTGTTGACGTTGACGTCGATGGTGTCCCGCCAGTCTTCGGCGGCGGTCGGGGAGTCGATCTTCGCGCGCCGCACGATCCCTGCGTTGTTGAACAGGATGGAGGCCGGCCCGAAGTCGGCCGCGACCCGCCCCGCGAGCGACCGGCAGGCGGCGGCGTCGGTCACGTCGGTGCGGTAGGCGCTCGCCGCGTTTCCGATGAGGGCCGCGGTCTCGTTCGCCCCCTCCTCGTTCCGGTCCACGACGGCGATGCGCGCGCCCGCTTCCGCCATCGCGAGCGCCGTGCCGCGCCCGATCCCGGAGCCGCCCCCGGTCACCACCGCGACGTGTCCGTCGAGCAGACCCTTCGGTACGGTCAAGGCCATCGTGGTCCCTCCCCTCGTTCGCGCCGTTCGCGCCCGCCCCATGTTCGCACGTCGAACGCGCGCGGGGGAGCGCTCCGCTCCGCAGGGGACGGCAGGGACGTTTCATGCCGCGGAATCGGCTTGGCTCCGCCATCCGATCCGGTCGGATTCGGGGCGCCGGGGAGTCCTGCGAACGGCGCGGCTCCGGGACGCGCCGTCCCCGGACCGCGCCGTGGCCCGGAAGCGGCGCCCCCCCCTTCCTGCCGGCCGCCAGCCAGTCGGAACGTTCCTGCCGGCGGGAGCGGGTGGGGCGCTCCCGCCCGATGGGCTATCTTCCGGCGCCGGAAACCGGCGGACACGAGGGAGACGGACGATGGCCGACGAGCTGATCTTCTACACCAACCCCATGTCGCGGGGGCGCATCGTGCGGTGGATGCTGGAGGAATGCAGGATCCCCTACCGCACCGAGGTGATCGAGTACGGCGCGGCGATGAAGGCCGAGGCATACCTCGCGCTCAACCCCATGGGCAAGGTCCCGACCATCCTCCACGACGACGTGGTGGTCACCGAGGCGGCCGCGATCTGCGCCTACCTTGCCGACGCCTTCCCCGAGGCGGGCCTTGCGCCCCCGGCCCGCGGGCGCGGCGCCTACTACCGGTGGCTCTTCTTCGCCGCGGGCCCGGTCGAGGCGGCGGTGACCAACCGTTTCCTCGGCTTCGAGGTTCCCGCGGACAAGGAGGCGATGGTCGGCTACGGCTCCTTCGGGGCGGTGATGGACGCCCTGGAAGGCGCAGTGGCGGGAGACGGCTACGTGGCGGGGGAGCGCTTCTCCGCCGCCGACGTCTACGTGGGCTCGCACGTCGGCTGGGGCCTTGCGCAGGGATCGATCGAGAAGCGCCCCGCCTTCGCCGAGTACTGGTCGCGGCTGAGCGCGCGCGGTGCGTACCGCCGGGCCAACGAGATCGACGACGCCCTGCAGGCCGGGCGCAGCGCCCCCGCAACGCCTTGAGGGTCCTCGCCGCCGCCGGCGCCTTTCGCGTATCGCGCGGCGTCCGGGCCGGGGCCGGATATCAGAGGCCGGGGGCGTCCTCCGGCGGGCCGCCGCCCGGCAGCGGGATGCCGAGGCGGTCCCACATCGCGTCCACCCGGTCGAGCACGTCCCGGCCCATGACGATGGGCCGGCCCCAGCCGCGCTCCGTCTCCCCCGGCCACTTGGCGGTGGCGTCGATGCCCATCTTGGAGCCGAGGCCGGCCACCGGAGACGCGAAGTCGAGGTAGTCGATCGGGGTGTTCTCGACCAGGGTGACGTCGCGGGCGGGGTCCACCCGCGTCGCGAGCGCCCAGGCCACGTCCTTCCAGCTCCGGACGTCGACGTCCTCGTCCGCCACGACGATGATCTTGGTGTACATGAACTGGCGAAGGACCGACCACAGCCCGAACATCACCCGCTTCGCGTGCCCCGGGTACTCCTTCTTCATCGAGACGAGGCCGATCCGGTACGAGCAGCCCTCGGGGGGCAGGTAGAAGTCCCGGACCTCCGGGAGCTGGCGGCGAAGGAGGGGGAGGAATATCTCGTTCATGGCCGCGCCGAGGACCGCCGGCTCGTCGGGCGGCCGGCCGGTATAGGTGCTGTGGTAGATGGGGTCGCGGCGGTGGGTGATGCGGTCGATGGTGAAGACCGGGAACGTCTCGACCTCGTTGTAGTACCCGGTGTGGTCCCCGAACGGGCCTTCCGGGGCCTCGTCCCCCGGATGGATGGCCCCCTCGAGCACGACCTCCGCGCTCGCCGGGACCTGGAGGTCGGACCCGACCGCCCGCGCGACCTCGGTGCGCCCGCCCCGGAGCAGCCCCGCGAACGCGTACTCCGAGAGCGAGTCCGGGATCGGGGTCACCGCGGCGAGGGTCGTCGCCGGGTCCGCCCCGAGGGCGACGGCGACCGGGAACGGTTCCCCGGGCCGCTCCTCGCGCCACGCCCGGTAGTCGAGCGCGCCCCCCCGGTGCGCGAGCCAGCGCATGACGACCCGGTTCCGGCCGATGACCTGCTGGCGGTAGATGCCGAGGTTCTGCCGCCCTCCCCGCGGCCCCCGGGTGACGACGAGGGCCCAGGTGAGGAGGGGCCCCGCGTCCTCCGGCCAGCAGGTCTGGATGGGCCACTGCCCGAGGTCCACCCGGTCCCCTTCGAGCACCACCTCCCGGCAGGGCGGGGAGCGCGTCTCGCGCGGGGACATGGCGAGCACCTGCCGGAAGACGGGCAGGGACCGCCACGCCTCGCGGAGACCGCGGGGCGGGTCCGGCTGGCGGAGGAAGGCGAGCAGCTCGCCGATCTCGCGGAGCGCAGCCACGCTCTCCGCCCCCATCGCGCGCGCGACCCGGCTCCGGGTCCCGAACAGGTTGGCGAGCACCGGGACCCGATGCCCCGCCGGCCGCTCGAAGAGGAGGGCGGGGCCGCCGCCCCGGAGGGTGCGGTCGCAGACCGCGGTCATCTCGAGCCGCGGGTCGACCTCCTCGCGCACCCGCACCAGGTCCCCGGACGCCTCGAGGCCGGCGATGAAGTCCCGGAGGTCCCGGTAGCGGGGCCGGGAGGCGAACGCGGGGGCGGGGGGAGGGTCGGGACTCACCGCCCCGCCGGAGCCGGGCTCGGGGCCGGGGCCGGGGCCGCGTCCGGCGGCGGGCGGTGTCCGCACGCCGGGCAGGCCGGGTCGCGCCGCACCCGGACGGTCCGCACCCGCATCGAGAGCGTGTCGATGAGCATGAGCCGGCGCCGCAGCCCGGACGGCGCGCCGGCCGCGAGCTTGATCGCCTCCGCGGCCTGGACGGTCCCCGCGACGCCCGCCGCCGGGGCGAACACCCCGACCCGCGCGCACGGCTCCTCCGGGTCGCCGGTGTCGTCGAACACACACCGGTAGCAGGGGGACTCGAGGTCGTTCGGGTCGAAGACCGCGACCTGGCCCTCCATGCGGACGGCCGCCCCGGAGACGAGGGGGACACCCGCCGCGAGGCAGGCCGCGTTCACCTCGAAGCGGGTCTCGAAGTTGTCGCTCGCGTCCACCACCACGTCCGCCTTCTCCACCTCGCGGACGAGCTCCGGGCCGTCCATCGCCCAGGGGATCGCCTCCACCCGGACGTCGGGGTTCATGGCGGCGACCGCCGCCCGCGCCGCCGCCACCTTGTCCTCCCCCACGTCCGTGGAGCGGTAGAGCACCTGGCGCGGCAGGTTCGAGAGCTCCACCCGGTCGTAGTCGGCGATGGCGAGGGTACCGACCCCCGCCCCGGCGAGGAACAGGACGACCGGCGAGCCGAGCCCGCCCGCCCCGATCACCAGCACCCGGGCGGCGGCGAGGCGCGCCTGCCCCGCCTCCCCGATCTCGGGAAGCTGGAGGTGGCGGCCGTACCGCTCGCGCTGGTCGGGGCTGAGCCGCACGGATCACCGGCCTCCGTCGCGAGGGCGCCCCGGCGCCGCATCCGTTCTTCGCATGGCGCGTCGGCTCAGGGCCTTGCCCCCTCCGTCACCCGCTCGCGGCCCCCGAGGTCGCGGAAGGTCCGCACCCGCTCGAACCCGACCGCCCCGAACACGCGCCGCACCGCCTCCCCCTGGCCTGCCCCGTGCTCGACGAGGAGCCTTCCGCCCCGCCGGAGGGGCCGGCCCGCCCCCCTCGCGATCGCCCGGATCGCGGCGAGCCCGTCGCGTCCCCCGACCAAGGCCCGGCGCGGCTCGCGGCGGACCCCGTCCCCCCGAAGGTGCGGGTCGTCCGCCCGGAGGTACGGGGGGTTGCTCGCGACGACGGAGAACGCGCCCGGCTCGAGCGGGCCGCACCAGGACCCGAGACGAAGCTCGACCCGCCCCGGCGCGAGGCGCCGCGCGTTGCGGCGCGCGACCGCGAGCGCGCCCGGATCGATCTCGGTCGCGACCACGTCGGCCCGGCCCGCTTCCCGCGCGACCGCCACCGCGACCGCTCCGCATCCCGTGCCGAGGTCCGCGACCCGCGGGCGCTCCCCCGCCGCCCCGCCCCGCTCCTCGACGGCCGCGAGCACCGCCTCGACGAGCCGCTCGGTCTCCGGGCGGGGGACGAGGGTGGAGCGGTCGACCTCGAAGTCGAGCGACCAGAACTCGCGCCGGCCGGTGAGCCATGCGAGCGGCTCGCCGGCCGCCCGCCGCGCGACGAGCGCGCCGAACCGCCGCCGCTCGTCCGCGCCGACCGGCATCTCGGGACGGGCGAGGAGCGCCGTCCGGGGGACCGCGAGCACGTGCGCCAGCAGCAGGGAAGTGTCGAGCCCGGGAGAGTCGATAGGGGGCGCGTTCGCGCCAGCGAGCGCCCGCCGGGCCCCGTCGAGGACCCCGCCCGCGGTCTCCGGTGCGAACGGAGGGGCCGCGGACGCAGTGCCGGACGAGGACGTGAGCGTCGCCGGCGCCGGCATCGGTCCCGGGGCGGGCGCCAGGGTCATCCTTCGAGCCCCAGGGCCGCGAGCTGGTCGGCCTGGTACGCGCTCATCAGCGGGTCGATGAGGGGATCGAGATCGCCCTGGAGCACCGCGTCGAGCCGGTACAGGGTGAGGTGGATGCGATGGTCGGTGATGCGCCCCTGGGGGAAGTTGTAGGTCCGGATCCGCTGGGAGCGGTCGCCGCTCCCGACGAGCAGCCGCCGCTCCGCCGCCCGCTCCGCCGCCTGCCGGTCGCGCTCCGCCGCGAGCAGGCGGGCCTGGAGCAGGGAGAGGGCGCGCGCCCGGTTCTTGTGCTGCGACCGCTCGTCCTGGCACTCCACCACCATGCCGGTCGGCAGGTGGGTGATGCGGATCGCGGAGTCGGTCTTGTTGACGTGCTGGCCCCCCGCCCCCGACGCCCGGAAGGTGTCGACCTTGAGGTCTCCCGCGTCGATCTCCACCTCGCTTACGTCCTCGAGCTCGGGCAGCACCGCCACCGTGCACGCGGAGGTGTGGATCCGGCCTTGCGACTCCGTCTCCGGCACCCGCTGGACCCGGTGCCCGCCCGATTCGAACTTGAGCCGCGAGTACGCCTTGCGGCCGACCACGCGGGCCACCGCCTCGCGGTAGCCGCCGTGCTCGCTCCGGCTCTCGCTCATGACCTCCACGCTCCACCGGCGCAGCTCCGCGTACCGCAGGTACATGCGCAGGAGGTCCCCGGCGAAGAGCGCCGCCTCCTCGCCGCCCGCGCCGGCCCGGATCTCGAGGAACGTGTTGCTCTCGTCGGCCGGGTCCACGGGAACGAGCAGGGTACGAAGCTCCCGCTCCACCGCGTCGCGCGCCGACTCCGCCGCGCCCAGCTCGTCCCGCGCCAGCTCGCGGATCTCCAGGTCCGGGTCCCCCAGCATCTCGCGCGCCGCCTCGACCGCGTCGACCGCGCCGCGGTAACGGCGGTAGCAGTCCGAGACGGGCTTCAGATCGGACAGCTCCTTCGCGAGCGAGCGGAAGCGGGCCTGGTCCGCGATGACCGCGGGGTCGGCGAGCAGCCCGCCCAGCTCCTCCCCGCGCCTCGCAATCGCCTCCAGCTTGTCCACAACCGACGGATGCATTCGGCTATTCTAGATGGCGATGAGCGCTCCTCGCCCCCACGCCCTCGTCCTCGCGGCCGCGGCGGCGGCCGCCGGGGCGCTCCTGTCCGCCGCAGGCCCGGCGTCCCCCGATACTCCTTCGCCCCTGCCCTCACCCTCGCCGCGCGCCGCGCAGACCTCTCCCGGATTTCCGCCCGGGATGCTGGGGACCCTGCTCACCGCCGAGGTCGCGGCGCTCCGGGGCGAGGAGGCGGACGCGGCGCAGGCGGTCCGGCATTACCTCGACGCCGCGCGGCGGCAGGGGGATCCGGCCCTTGCCAGGCGCGCCGCCCGCCTCGCGGCGAGGGCGGGACGCCACGAGCTCGCAGCCGACGCCGCCGCCGAGTGGGGCCGGCTCGACCCCGAGAGCCGGCGGGCGCCGTGGATGCGCGCGCTCATGCTGGCGCGGGCCGGGAAGGTCGAGGAAGCCGCCGCGGACCTGCGGAGCATCGCGAAGGGACCGGACGGGGCGGAGCGTTTCGGCCATGACACGGTGGTCGAGATCCTCCGCCTCGCGCCCGACCGCCGCCGACGGGTCCGGATCATGGAAGCGGTCGCGGACGCCAGCCCGGAATCACGCTACGCCCTCGCCCGGGTCCTCGCCGGCTCCGGTGAGGTCGACCGGGCGCTGAAGCTCCTCGAGGCGCTCCGGCGCGAGCGGCCGGCGGACGATCGCTACGCGGTCACCCACGCGCTCCTGCTGCAGGGCCGCGGGGACGGCGACGCGGCCCTCGACGCGCTCTCCGGCCGCGGGGACGACGCGAGCGACGAGCTGCTTCGCGCCCACGCGCGGCTCCTCGCCTCCGCGGGCCGCCGGGAAGAAGCCCGCGACCGGTACGCGGCCCTGCTCGCGCGCTCCCCGGACGATCACGACGCGCGCTGGGAGCTGGGCCGGCTCCTCGCCGCGATGGAGCGTCTCGAAGACGCCCGGGCCCACTTCCGCGAGCTGTACCGCTGGCCGGAATGGCGGGACGGCGCCTGGTACTTCACCGGCCTCATCGAAGAATCGCTGGCCGGCCCCGACCAGGCGCTCCGGGCCTATCGCAAGGTGCGCGACGGGGCCTGGTACCTGAGCGCGCGGATCCAGTCGGCGGAGATCATGGCCGAGGCGGGGGAGGTCCGGTGGGCGCGCTGGCATCTCGCCGCCACCCCGCGCCATGCGGAGGGTGACGACGTCCGCCTCTACCGGGCGGAGAGCGGCCTGCTCCTCCGCGCGGACCGGCCCGAAGAGGCGATGGCCGTCCTCGACACCGCGCTCGGCGTCTACCCGGAGGACGCCGACCTTCTCTACGCGCGCGCGATGGCCGCGGAGCGGATCGACCGCCTCGACGTCCTGGAGCGGGACCTCCGCGCGATCATCGACCGCGACCCGAACCACGCCGAGGCGCTGAACGCGCTCGGATACACCCTGGCCGACCGGACCGACCGCTACCAGGAGGCGCTGGAGCTGGTGGAGCGGGCGCTCGCCCTCGGCCCGGACGAGTACCACATCGTCGACAGCATGGGATGGGTGCTCTACCGCCTGGGGCGGCACGAGGAGGCGGCCGAGCACCTGCGCCGCTCCTACGAGGGGGAGCGCGATCCGGTGGTCGCCGCCCACTTGGGGGAGGTGCTGTGGGCGCTCGGGCGCCGGGAGGAGGCCCGCGAGGTCTGGGGTACGGCCCTCGAAGAAGCGCCGGACAACGAAGTGCTGCTCGAGACGATCGAGCGATTCGGGTCCTGAAGACGCTCCCGGTCGACCCGCGCCGCCGGCGGCTTCTCTCCTTCGGCGCGCTGGCCCTGCTCCTGCCCGGCTGCGCCCGGAGGCCGGGGGGCGGCCGGGGCGGGCCGCCCGCGTCGCGGGGAAGACCTCCGGACGACGTCATCCCGCGCTGGCGGGCGATCGGCAGGCTCGCGGCCCGGACGGCCGGCGAAGGCAGCGGCGACGGCCGCGGCGGTGGCGAAGGGAGCTGGAGCGGAACGTTCGACTGGCGGCAGGAGCGCGGCGACTTCCGGCTCCGTGTGAGCGGGCCGTTCGGACAGGGCGCGTTTCAAATCGACGGGCGGCCGGGGGAGGTCGAGCTGACGACCGCCCGGGGCGAGCGCCGGAGCGCCCGCACCCCCGAGGCGCTGCTCCTGCGGGAGATCGGCTGGGAGCTGCCGGCCTCGTCCCTCCGGCACTGGATCACGGCCCGGGCGCGGCCCGGCGTCCCGGTGCGGGAGTGGGCGCTCGACGAGCAGGGCCGGCTCGCGTCGCTCGTCCAGCAGGGCTGGCGCGTGGAGTACGCATACCGGAGGGATCCCCGGGAAGGAGCCTCGGAGGAGCTCCCGGGACCCGCCCTCCCGGCCCGGATCACCCTGCGGGGCGAAGGGGCCGTGGTCCGGGTCGCGGTCCGCGGCTGGCGCATCGACTGATGCGGACGCACCGGACCACATGACGCGCGCAGGTCTCCCGGCGGGCCTCGCTTGGGCGGGGGATGCGCGGCGCGTCCGCTGATACGCCGGGCCGTGGGGCGCGGGCGGACCTGCCGACGGACCCGCGCTCGGGCGAGGGATGCGCGGCGCGGCCCCCGATGCGCTGGCCCGCGCCCGCGAAGCTCAACCTGTTCCTCCGCATCCTCGGGCGCCGGGCGGACGGGCGGCACGACCTCCAGACCGTCTTCCAGCTCCTCGACTTCGGCGACGAGGTGGAGCTGATTCCCCGCCGCGACGACCGTATCGTGCTCCTCGACCCGCCCCCGGGGCTCGATGCCGCGAACGAGCTCTCGGTGCGCGCCGCCCATCTGCTCCGGGCCCACGCCCAAACCCGTATCCGGGCTCGCGCCCGCGCCGCGCCGCCGACGGGCGTATCGATCCGCCTCGTCAAGCGGATCCCGGCCGGCGCCGGGCTCGGCGGCGGCAGCTCGAACGCGGCCACCACCCTCGTCGCGCTCAACCGGATCTGGGAGGCCGGGCTCGACGACCGGGCGCTCGCCGCCCTCGGGCTCGAGCTCGGCGCGGACGTGCCGGTGTTCGTGCACGGCCGGAGCGGATGGGCGGAGGGGGTCGGGGAGCGGCTCCTCCCGCTGCCGCTCCCGCCCCTGTGGTGCCTCGTCGTCCATCCCCGGGTCTCCGTCTCCACCGCGGAGGTGTTCGCCAACCCCGGTTTGACACGGGATTCCCCTCCGCTCAAAATCCCCCGCCCTTCGGCGGGCCGGGCGGTCGACGCCGCCGCCCTGCTCGCGATGGCCGGAAACGACTGCGAGCCGGCGGTGCGCCTTCGCCATCCGGTCGTCGGCCGCGTGATCGAATGGCTCCGGGAGCGGGCCGAATGGGCGAGGATGACCGGCACGGGCTCGGCGGCCTTCGGCGTGTTCCGCGGGGAGGAGCCCGCCCGGCGCGCCCTGCGGGACCTGCCGCAAGGCTGGGACGGCTGGGTGGCGCGCGGGGTCGCGGAATCCCCGTTGCGCCGGATCGGGCGGCGCGGGCCGGCGCGAGCGAAGGGGGACGCCGCCGGGGCGCCCGGCTGACCGCCGTGCCGCCGCCGGCGGGTCCGGAAGCTCTTGGGGCGTAGCCAAGCGGTAAGGCACTGGGTTTTGATCCCAGCACTCCCAGGTTCGAATCCTGGCGCCCCAGCCATCCCTCCGGCCGTCCGGCGGCGGGACGGTCGCCGGGGAGCGTCGGGAGCCGGCCGCCGAGGCCCGGAGCGAGAGCGCTGGACACCCTGGAGCCGAACGCGATGAGCGACCCCCGCTTCGGACGCTTCGCAGACTCGCCGCGCCCGGCGCCGTTCGGCGAGCTGCCCCTCGACCTGGACTCGATCATGATCTTCGCCGGCTCGTCGAGCGCCGGGCTCGTGGAGGAGGTCTGCGCGCATCTCGGCGTCCCGCCCGGCCGGGCCACCGTCGGCCGCTTCCGGGACGGCGAGGTCAACGTCGAGATCAACGACTCGGTCCGCGGGAAGGACGTGTTCATCGTCAACTCCACCTGCCGGCCCGCCAACGAGAACCTGGTGGAGCTGATCATCATGATGGACGCGGTGCGGAGGGCCTCGGCCGCGCGCATCACCGCCGTCATCCCCTACTTCGGCTACGCCCGGCAGGACCGCCGCCCGCGTTCGGTGCGGGTCCCCATCTCGGCGAAGGTGGTGGCGAACATGATCTCGACCGCGGGGGCGCACCGGGCGCTGACGGTCGACCTGCACGCGGACCAGATCCAGGGGTTCTTCGACATCCCCGTGGACAACATCTACGCCTCCCCGGTCCTGCTCGGGGACATCTGGCGCAAGGAGCTGACCGACCCGATCGTGGTCTCCCCGGACGTGGGGGGGGTGGTGCGGGCGCGCGCCGTCGCCAAGCAGCTCGACGACGCGGAGCTCGCCATCATCGACAAGCGCCGGCCCCGCGCGAACGAGGCCCAGGTGATGAACATCATCGGCGAGGTCGGGGGGCGCACCTGCGTCATCGTGGACGACATCGCCGACACCGCCGGCACCCTCTGCCAGGGCGCGCGGGCCCTGAAGCAGCGGGGCGCGGAGCGGGTGTTCGCCTATTGCACCCACCCGGTCCTGTCGGAGCCGGCGGTGGACAACCTCGAGCAGTCGGACCTCGACGAGCTCGTCGTCACCGACACGATACCGCTCGACGAGCGCGCGAAGGGGTGCCCCCGCATCCGCCGGCTCAGCATTGCCGAGCTGCTCGCGGAGAGCATCCTCCGGATCTGCACCGGCCGCTCGGTCGGGGAGCTCTTCATGGAGTAGCGCCGTGCGACGCGGCGACGCGGCGCGGGGCGGCGCGCCTCGCTTCCCGGCTCGCCGATCGCGTGCCCATCACCTGACGAACCACCACGGAGACATCGATTCATGGCCGAGTTCGAGCTTCACGCGGACGTCCGTTCCGGGCAGGGCAAGGGCGCGGTGCGCCGGCTCCGGCGCGAGGGGCGCATCCCCGCGATCATGTACGGCGCCGGAAGGGAGCCGACGTCCATCGAGCTGACGGAGAACGTGCTCCGGCGGCAGCTCTCGCACGAGGCGTTCTTCTCCCACGTGCTCACCGTCAAGGTGGACGGACGCGAGGAGAAGGCGGTCATCAAGAGCCTCCAGCGCCACCCGGCGACCGAGCGGATCCTGCACCTGGACCTCCTGCGGGTGAGCGAGACGCAGCGCATCACCATGCTCGTGCCCATCCGCTTCGAGAACGAGGAGCAGTCCCCCGGGCGGCGGGCCGGCGGATCGATCTCCCACCACACCACCGAGGTGGAGATCACCTGCCTTCCCAGGGACCTGCCGGAGTTCCTGGCGGTGGACACCCTGCACATGAACATCGGGGACAGCATCCACCTGAGCCAGGTCCCGCTCCCCGAGGGGGTGGAGATCCCCGCCCTCGCCCAGGGGGCCGAGCACGACCAGCCGGTCGTCAGCATCCAGATGGCGCGGGCGACCGAGGTCGAGGAAGCGCCGGAAGACGAGGGGGAGCCGGGCCTTCCCCCGGCCCCGGACGCGGACTCCGACCCGGGTTCGGCGGCGCCGTCCTCCGGCGGCGAGGGCTGATCCGGCCGGGCGCGGCCGGGCGGTCCCCGGAGAAGGCGGGCGCGGGCGGCGGCGGTGCGACCGGAGCTGGTGGTGGGCCTCGGCAACCCGGGGCCGAAGTACGAGGGCACGCGCCACAACGCGGGGTTCTGGCTCGCCGACCGGCTCGCCGAACGCCTCGGCGCGGCCTTCCGGGCGGACCGGCGCTTCCCGCTCGACGCCTGCGAGGCCGGCGCGCCGGCGGGCCGGGTGCGGATCGTCAAGCCGTCGACGTACATGAACCGGAGCGGGCAGGCGGTCGGGGCGATCGCGGGGTACTTCCGGATCGCGCCCGCCGCGATCCTCGTGGCCCACGACGACCTCGACCTCCCGGCCGGAACCGTGCGGCTCAAGGAAGGGGGCGGGCATGGAGGGCACAACGGGCTGCGTGACGTCGCGGCCCATCTCGGCACGCGCGATTTCGCGCGGGTCCGCCTCGGCATCGGGCGCCCCGGCCCCGGAAGGGACCCGATCGACTACGTGCTCGAGCGCCCCCGGACGGAGGAGCGGCGCCTCATCGACGAGGCGATCGAGCGGGTGCTCGAATGGTCCGCGGCGGTCCTCGCCGGAGACCTCCAGCCGGTCATGAAGGCCCTGCACACGAAGCGGGGCGCGGGCGACGGCGCGGGGCGCGCGGCGGAGGAGCCGGGCGGGGCGGACGAGACCGGCAGGCCGGAAGGGACGGGTAGACCGGAAGGGGCGGGCGGCCCCCGCGCCCGCCGCTCCCGCGCCGCCCGAGGCGGCCCGGCCGGCTCGCCCGCCTCCCCCGCTGCGCCCGGCTCCGCGGCCTGACCCCGCGCCGCCTGCCGGCGCGGCGCCGATGGGGTTCCGGTGCGGTATCGTCGGGCTGCCGAACGCCGGCAAGTCCACCCTGTTCAACGCCCTCTCGCGCTCCCGGGTCGCGGCCGAGAGCTATCCCTTCTGCACCATCGAGCCCAACGTCGGGGCGGTTCCGGTTCCGGACCCCCGCCTCGAGGCCCTCGCGGCCATCGTGCGCCCCGCGCGCGTGGTCCCGGCCAGCACGACCTTCGTGGACGTGGCCGGGCTCGTGGCCGGCGCGTCGCGGGGCGAGGGGCTCGGGAACCGCTTCCTGGGGCACGTCCGGGAGATGGACGCGATCGCCCACGTGGTCCGCTGCTTCGAGGCGGGGGAGGTCGCCCACGTCGCGGGGCGGGTGGACCCGGCCGACGACGTCGAGACGATCGACACCGAGCTCCTGCTCGCGGACCTCGACACGGTGGAGCGGGCCCTCGCGCGGGCGGAGAAGGGCGCCAAGGCGGGGGGGCGGGAGGCCCGCGAGCGCGTGTCGCTCCTCCGCGAGGCGGCCCGGGGCCTCGGGGAAGGACGCCCGGCCCGGACCCTCGCGCCCGCCATCTCGGCGAGCCGCGTGCTCCGGGAGCTCTCCCTCCTCACCGCGAAGCCGGTGATGTTCGTCGCGAACGTCGGGGAGGAGGACGGCTTCGACCGCAACCCCCGCCTCGAGGCGGTCCGGGCGGCGGCCCGGGCGGCCGGGGACGCGCGCGTCGTCCCGGTGTGCGCGGCCATCGAGGCGGAGCTGGCCGGCCTCGACCCGGAGGGGCAGCGCGAATTCCTCGCCGATCTCGGGCTCGACGAGCCGGGGCTCGACCGGTTCGTGCGGGCCGGCTACGCGCTGCTCGGGCTCCGCACGTTCTTCACCGCGGACGCGAAGGAGGCGCGGGCGTGGACGGTGCGCGCGGGGGCCGCCGCCCCGGAGGCGGCGGGCCGGGTCCACAGCGACTTCGAGCGGGGCTTCATCCGCGCCGAGGTCGTCGCCTGCGAGGACTTCGTGGCGAACGGCGGCGAGCAGGGCGCGAAGGAGGCGGGGCGGTGGCGGGTCGAAGGCCGCGACTACGTGGTCGAAGAGGGCGACGTCATCCGCTTCCGCTTCAACGTCTGACCCGGCGCCCCTGGGAACGGCGGATCCTGGGAACGCTTGTGTCTCGCCCGCATTTTTCCCGGGCGCTTCGCGTCTGTGCGGGCGGGACACCCGCGTTCCCAGGACACATGGATTCCCGCTTTCGCGGGAATGACGAAGGTGGGCGAGACACAAGCGTTCCCAGGAGCGCCTGCGAGAGGCGCGCTTAGCGAAAACCTCCACAACGCACCGCCTCTCGAGTCAGGCGGGCTTGACCGACGATCCCATGCAAACTAAGTTGTCCGGACCAAGTCCGGGGAATGCCGTCATGCGCACCGTCAACATGCACGAAGCGAAGACGCATCTTTCGCGTCTCGTCAAGGCCGCCGCCGAGGGGGAGCCGTTCATCATCGCGCGTGCGGGGAAGCCGGTGGTCAAGGTCGTCGCCGTGGAAGCCCCGGAGGCCGGAGCGATGCGGCGGCTCGGATTCCTGGCCGGCAGGATCTCCGTACCCGAAGACTTCGACCGCATGGGGTCCGACGAGGTCGAGTCCTTGTTCGAAGGCGCCGGGTGAGCCTCCTCCTCGACACCCATATCCTGCTCTGGGCGGCGGGCGCGCCGGAACGGTTGCCGGCCGCCGCGCGCGCGATGATCGAAGAGCCGGGGACGGAGCTGATCTTCAGCACTGCGTCCCTCTGGGAGGTCGTCATCAAGAACGGACTCGGACGTGCGGACTTCGACGTCGACCCGCACCTGCTGCGCCGGGGCCTGCTGGAGAACGGCTATACGGAGCTG
Source organism: Gammaproteobacteria bacterium (assembly GCA_965243335.1). Classification (GTDB taxonomy): domain Bacteria; phylum Pseudomonadota; class Gammaproteobacteria; order HK1; family HK1; genus JAJDXW01. The sequence continues at coordinate 4,010,804 of OZ251545.1, read as the reverse complement.
GCCGTGACCGGTCTCCACGTACTGGCCGTGGACCTGCTGCCCCCGATCCACAAGGACCCCTTCGACCGTATCCTGATCGCACAGGCCCGGACCGAAGGGCTCACGCTGCTGACGGCGGACGAAGTCGTGGCCCGCTATCCGGGGCCGATTCGCGCGCTGACCAGGGGAGGCCGGGGCATCGGGGATCGCTCGGGTTGCTGACGGAGCCCTTCGCTCCGTCTGCGTGAACCTCGGGGCTGCGCGGACGATGCGCGAAGACGTGGAACGCGCCATGCGGGTGATCCTGGGGGAGCTGGCTTCGCGGGCGCATGATCGTCCGGCCGCGGGGCGAGGGAAGCGGCGGGGAAGCAGCGCCCGAACCTGCATCCGCCAACCGCCGAGGACGGTGGTTCGCCGCTCTGCTGACCTTCTGGGCGACCGTCACGGGCGGGTGCGTAGACTTCGGGCTCGACTGCTGGACGCGCGAAGTCATCGAAGCAGCCGCGCAAGCGGCGCAAGGCCCGATCCGCGAGGCCCTCGAAGGTGTGGTCCAAGGGCGAAGTCGTGACGGCCCCAGCCAACTGGTGGACGGGTGCATGGTTCGCCGACGAGCACCACCGGACAGGGACCTTCGTGCACACGGAGTCCCTGGCGGCGGCGAAGCTTGAAGAGCGGATGGAACCCGTGGACACGCCGTCCTTCGTCGGGGGGACGGCGGACAGGCGCGCCGGGGTCCTGCAGCACCACCGGGGGCGTCCAGTGTCGCTCACGCTGACGCGGTTCGAGGAGGACAGGAGCCCTGAGCCACGGGGCGGATGGAGAGCGCGAGACACCGTTCCCCGAGCGCCACGCGGGCGGGTTGGAGCGAAATTCGGTCGCATGAACAGGACAGAGGCACGACTCGGTTCGACGAGAGAGCCGCCGATCTGCGGGAACACGGACGCGGCACACCGGCCGTCAACGTAGACCGTGCGAAGATCGAACTCTAGGTGGACAACACCGCCGATGGCGCCTCGATCAGGGGAAGGGGCTGACCGGAGAGGAGAAGCGGGGCGCCTGACGGCGCGGGGTGGATACCCGCCGGGGGACATGGTTCGTACCAAAGGAGGACCACACGTTGAACAAGCGTACTGACGCGGGGCCGACGGTAGTCTCTCTCTTCACGGGTGCGATGGGACTCGACCTCGGGCTGGAACGGGCAGGTTTCCGGACCGTCGTCGCGGTCGAGTCCGACCCCGACGCCGCGGCGACGATCCGGAAAAACCGGCCCGACGTCCCCGTCATTCAGCGATGGATCGAGGAGGTGTCTTCGCGCGAGATACTCGAGGTCGCTGGTTTGGAGGTGGGGGAAGTCACTCTCCTGGCGGGCGGGCCGGCGTGTCAGAGCTTCAGCACCGCAGGGAAACGGAAGTCCCTCGGGACCGAGTCCGGCCTGCTCATCTACGAGTTCATACAGGCGGTCCAAGAGGTACAGCCGGAGTTCTTCCTGATGGAGAACGTGCGGGGACTGCTCTCCGCGGCCGTCGAACACCGCCCGCTGAACCGCCGGGGGCCGGGCCATCCTCCGTTGATGGAAGAGGAGGAGTCAGGGTCGGCGTTCCAGAAGGTCGCCTCGCGACTGAAGGGACTCGGGTACTACCGCCAGGTACGGACGAGTGGGACGACGGCAAACCGGCGCTGAGGGATGACGGAAGCGCGTATGCCCCCCCACTTGGTGGGCGCCGTGAACAAGGCCAAGGTCGCGAAGAGGGTCGTTGGGAAGCTGAAGGAGAGGTATGGGACACCAGACCTCGGGAACTACGGAGGGCCGGTCGACGAACTCTTCTTCATCCTGCTGTCGCAGAGGACCACGGGGCCGAGCTACGAACGGGTGTTCGCACGGTTCAAGGAGTGGGCGTCGGACTGGAACGCGTTGCTCGGGAGGGAGGCCGCACGGGTGGCGGAAGTGATCGGTGAGGCGGGTCTCGGGGGGCAGAAGTCGAGGCACGTGCTCGGGATCGCGGCACGGTTGCACGCGGAGTTCGGGTCGGCCACACCACTCCCTGAGACGCCGGAGGGCACGGGTTCGCTTCGCGTCCGGGGACTTGACGAAGAAGGACTCGTCCACCACCAGGACGCTCCGGTCGGCCCGCGGACGCAGGAGCGCCTCGAAGTGGGCCTCCAAGGAGACCACGGTCTCGAAGTTGGTCACGTAGACGTCGGACGCGGTACGCAGTGCTGCCCGTTTCTCCCGGGACGTGCCCGCGACGACCGTCACCCGGTAGAGGCCCGGCCGGAACCGGGCGAAGTCCTTGGGCCACTCGGGCACCATGCTCTTGGGGGCGACCACCAACACCTGGTCCGCCTCGCCACGCGCCGCGAGCAGGTCGTAAGCGAAGATCAGGCTCACCGTCTTGCCGGCGCCCTGCTCGTCGAAGAGACAGACACCGAAGCCGTCGGGGAGAGTCATGGCGGCGACGTTCACGAGCTGGTGGGCGTCGAGGACGTCGAGGCCCGGGCTGTCGGCGACCGTCCGGCGGGCGGCCTCCGCCCCGCCCTCACGGAGCGCCCTCAGCGACTCCCGCAGACCGGGGTACACCGCACGTGCGACCCGCCGGTTCGTCGCGTACCGGTAGACGGACTCGGTCCAGCGGACGTCGACCCCCGCCCCGGGCGACAGCAGGGACGGGGCGTACTGCGCACCGACCCTGATACCGGTGACGGACCTCCGGACGTCGGCCCCATCGGGGAGCGAGCGGCGGAGGGCGCGCAGGGCGTCGACCTCGTCGGCGCCGTCGCGACACCTCAACAGGAGAGCGTCGAGGTCCTCCGTGACGCGGACGTCGAAGCTGAGCACGGTGACGGGCTACCGTGACTGCGCCGCACCGGAATCGGAACCCCGACGGAGTCCCTCCGGGACGTGGACCTCCACCAGCTTCAGAGCGTCGTAGAGCGCCCGGAGGTTCTTCTCGGTGACCGCACCGGGGGAGCCCGGGGAAAAGAGGTTGACAGGCGCCTCGTTCAGCCGCTTGATGAACATCTCGATGCGTTTGTTGGCCCCCACGCGGCGCTCCGCCGCACGGGCCGTACGCCCCGCGGAGAGTCCGTCGTCGACCAATTCCTGAGCCTGCTCGGGGTCGTCGACCTTGTTCGCCTCACGGAGGAACTCGATGGCCTCGTCGTTCTGATAGGCGTACTTCAGGTCCCGGATCGCCCTCCAGTTACGGAACTTCCGGTCGTACAGGAGGTCGAAGACGAGTCCTTTGAAGTTGTCGTCCTGGTTGAGGGACCAGCTCACCCCGCCGGAGGAACGTCCCTTCCCAAGTTCGTCGAAGTACTGGAAGTACTCGTCCGCACGGTGTTGTACCTCGTGGGCGTCCTTGCCGCGCTTGGTCCTCGCGTGGTCCTCGAACTCGTCCGACAACGCCACCATCTGGACGTAGCGGTTGAACCTGTCGGTCGTGATCGCGAAGCGCCCGGCCAACTCACGCTTCAATACCTTCTGGCGTGAGACGCTAGGACGCTCCTCGGTCTCCAAAGCGGCACGCCACTCGCCGTAGAGGATCCGCCCCTTCACGTACTCGGGCCAGTCCTCCTTGTAGTCGGGCTCGAGGTTGAGGGACACCACCACTGCCTCTTGTTCGTCCTTCGTGGCGTGCTCCGTCAACTGCCACACGCGGACGGTTCGCGCTCGGGCTTTCTCTTCGGACGAGAAATCATCACTGGCGAGCACGTAGAGAGAGGCCGTGATACGGCGGTTCCCGTCCAACAGGGTTCCGTCGTAGGAGATGACCGGCGGCTGGCGGACGCCACTGGAAGCGATGCTCCGGGCCAAGTCGGCGATCTTGAACTGGTCTCTGTCACTCAGACCGGGCAGGTTGGCTTCACTCTTCATGATCCGCACGAGGTCGTCGGGGGTCGGGCTGCGACCATGCGTGTTTTTGAACTGAGCAACGTGGATATTCAACCGCTGGTTGTCGCCCCAGAGACGGATTTCGTGTACGTCGACGAAACCCTCGTTAACGGGGATGGGACGGTTGTGAAAGACGGGAGACGGTCGGACTGGATGTGGCTCCACCCCCTTGTGGCTGCGGAGAGTCAACGTCTGCCGGACGGGGCCAGGCCCCTGACCGTCGCACGACCCGTCCCGCTCACGGGACTGCAACACATCCTGCATGATCTGCTCCTTGGCGGCTTCCAGACGATCCGCGGTCGAGAGGTCGCCTCGACGTCGGGCGCCGCGGCACGCCTCGTTGATGCACCTGCCCGAGAGGCGTTCGGAGTCCTCACGGGTCATGGGGTCCTGTACTCCTTCGAGACGGACGCGCTCGAGGTCCTCCGTACAGTCCTCGGAGACGGACCTCACCTTCTCGAACAGCAGTTCGTAACCCCGCTGCAGTTGAGTCTCGACGTTCATTGCCCCTCCTCCTCCAAGTCGAACGGGCGTCCATAGCCATAGGGTTCGTGTGGTTTGGGGTCGAAGCCGTCCGGTAGGGCCAGCCCCTCCCGCTCAGCCTCACGGCGCAGACGGGTGAGACCCCTGTGTAGCAGGGTCCTCGCCTGCGGCTCGGAGACACCCAGGGTGTCGGCGATAGCCGACGGGGGATAGTCAGGGAGGTCAGCCCGCACGGCCTCGAGGAACAGTTCCACGACCTCCCTCACCTGTCCGGTGCCGACCTTGGGGAGCAGACCAGTCGCGTGGGTCAGGGTGCGGTCGACCAGTTCCGTACGGTGGGCGTCCCGTTCGGCGACGGCGGTGTCGTCCGACGGACTCGGACACAGGGCAGAGACGAGGTCGTGACCACGCTCACGGAGGGCTTCGGCGTCACGGAGACGACGGCCGCCGATGCGCCGGACGGCCTTGTAGAACCAGGCGTCGGGAGACCGGATCCGACGGCCGCTGGAGAGCACCGAGACTGCGGAGTCGAAGGCTTCGGCGCCGACGTCGTCGGCGAAGTCCGTGGCGCCCGAGAAGGAAGGGAATCTGCGACGGATGTGTCTGACGAGGCGCTGACGAAGGCCGTCGACGGTTCGGTCAGCCCAGATATCCCACAGTTGCTGTAAGTCGTTCACGGACGCCGTCCCGGCAGCAACCACGACCTCAGACGGGAGCCGGTTCGGGTCGTCTCAAGGCCAAGGACACGGCGGTGACGACGGGAACCCCCTCGACAGGGACTTGCGACGCGCGTACAGAGAGATGAGGGAGACGCCGGATCGGGGTAGGTACACGGACGGGAACCCGGTGGCCGACCCCGAAGTCTGCTCGAACGTGACCCGTGCCCATGATGAGACCTCGTTTCAGAGCGCGTGACCTCACCCTGTTACGTGCAGACTCATAACAGGGTCGAAAGTTGCTGCACGGAACCCGCCGTCGATTCCGCAGCGAACCAGTCCGGGCGGCGATCACGAACAGACGGTTCGGCGACGGAGCGGTGTCGCCTACAGGCATCCGACCCGGATCCGGTGCGCCGTGCACTGGTTCGATGTGGACCTCATTTTGGAAACGCGGGCGTCCCGCCCGCACGCGAAGGGCAAGGCCATGCATGGTTAGGTGTCGATGCGGGCGAGACGCCCGCGTTCCCGGGAGGGACATGCGCGTTTCCAGGAGAGGCGTCCGCAGGACGCGCCGTTCCCCGAACCCTCCGCCGCTCCGACTCGTTCCGCCGGCGGCGATCGGGTTCCGCAGCATGAAATGCTCCCGCCGCGCCGGACGGTGGCAACGGCGCCCGCGCGCCAGCCGATGCCGGCGCGGCGCTGCGCTGGCGCCCCGGCCGGGCGGGGGCTACCATGCGGGCCGTAAACGGCACGCATCGACCATCAGGCAGACAGGAAGGAGTGCGCGAAATGAAGACACGGACCCTGGCGGCGGGAGCGGCCCTCCTCGCCGCGCTCGGAACCCTCCTCGCGGCCGCCGGCCCCGCCGCGGCCAACCCCTACGAGAAGTACGCGGGCTCCACCATCGTGGTGAGCTGGCCCGCGCTCAGCCATTTCCGCAAGGCGGAGACCCTGGTCCAGGAGTTCACCGACGAGACCGGCATCGAGGTCGAGATCGACGCCCTCCAGTACCTGAAGCTCCGCGACCGCCAGCTCCTCGAGATGTCGAAGGGGGAGGGCGAGTACGACGTCGTCTCCTGGGTCGTCATGTGGAAGGGCGAGTACGTCGCGAAAGGGCTCCTCACCCCCCTGAGCCAGATGTTCACGAACGGCGCGCTCGTCGACCCCGGGTACGACATCGACGACGTCGCGGACGCTTACCTCCAGAACGGGGGGGTCGTGGGCGGCAAGAAGGGGTACATGCCGGGCAAGTCCGGCGGCCTCTACGGCATCCCGTTCGGGGCCGAGACGTCGATCCTCGCCTACCGCAAGGACCTGCTCGAACAGGCCGGGGTGGCCCCGCCGACGACCTATGACGAGCTGCGCGCCGCGCTCCCCGTCATCCAGGAGAAGACCGGGGTCGGCGCCCTCACCTCGCGGGGCAAGACCGGCCACCAGGTGACGGCCGGATGGCTGCTCCATCTCGCCCCCCTCGGCGGCAAGATCTTCGACGACGCGTGGAACCCGGTCTTCAACGACGCGGCGGGGGTCGAGGCGGCGCGGATCATGCGCGAGATCACCCGCACCGGCCCGACCGGCATCCCCTCCTACGGGTTCTCGGAAGCGTCCGCCGCCTTCCTCCAGGGCGACGCCGCGATGTACATCGACACCCTCAAGATCGCCGCGATGTCGCGCGACCCGAAGCTCTCCAAGGTGGACGGCAAGGTCGGGTTCGCCCTGCATCCGGTCGGGGTCCGCTGCGGCTCCGAGACGGGCGGCTTCGCGGTGGGGATCCCCGCCAACAGCCAGAACAAGGAGGCGGCGTTCCTCTTCATCCAGTACATCACCTCCAGGGCGGGCGACCGGCGGATGGTGGAGCTCGGCGGGGACCCGGTGCGGATGTCCACCATCGCCCACTTCGCCGACCGCTTCCCGGAGTACCCGGTGGTGCTGGAGCAGCTTCCGTGCGCCGACCCGGACTGGCGCCCGCTCATCCCGGAGTGGAACGAGCTCAACATCGACGTGCTCGGGCAGGCGCTCACCGAGGTCATCACGACCGACGACCCGATCCAGCCGATCATGGACGCGGCGGCCGAGAAGGCGCGGGCGATCATGGAGCGGGAGGGCTACTACGCCTGGGCGCGGTACCGCCAGAAGTAGGCCGGCAGGCCGGGAACGGGCCGGGAGAGGCCAGGGGCGGGCAAGGGAGCCCCCGGCGCGGCGGGGGAGGCGGGGCCGGCGGGTCCCGGCTCCTCCGTCCGCCGTTCCCGCCCGCTGTCCCCGTCCCCGTCCGCGCCCCGATCCAACTTCCCCGTCCGCCGCCGGCTCGCCGCCCTCCGCGCCGCCCATGAGCGCATCCGCCGCCGCCGGTCGCCTTCCCGGCCGGCTTCCCGCGCGCCCCCGGCCGCGCCGCCTCGACGCGCGGGCGCTGACCCCCTACTGGTTCATCCTGCCGGCCGTCCTGGTGATGGCCGCGGGGCTCGTCTATCCGGTCGCGGACGCCCTCTACCTCTCGTTCTTCGACTGGAAGATCGCGACCCCGTTCTCGAAGGCGGAGAACGTCGGGCTCGCCAACTACGTCCGGATGCTGGGCGACCCCGACGTCCGCGAGTCGCTCTGGGTGACCCTCCGCTTCGGGTTCTGGACCATCGTCATCGAGATGGCGCTCGGGGTGGCCCTCGCGCTCATGCTCGAGAAGCCGATCCGGGGGGCGAGCGTCTTCCGCACCATCTTCATCCTGCCGCTCATGGTGTCCCCGGTCGTGGTCGGCCTCATCTGGCGGTACCTGTTCGACGCGCGGGTCGGCTGGATCAACTACTACCTCGGCCTCTGGTTCGGGATCGAGCCGCAGGTCTGGCTCGGGGCGCCGGACCTCGCGTTCTTCGCCATCGTCCTCACCGACGTCTGGCAGTGGACCCCCTTCATCTTCATCATCGTCATCGCGGGCCTGCAGGCGCTCCCCTCCGAGGTGCTGGAAGCCTCCCGCATCGACGGCGCCAACTGGTGGCAGCAGACGTTCCTCGTCAAGCTGCCGATGATCCGGTCCATCCTCGTCATCGCCCTCCTGATGCGCCTCATCGACGTCTTCCGGGCCCTCGAGGTCATGTACATCATGACCGGCGGCGGGCCGGGGCGGGCGACCGAGCTGCTCTCGCTCCACATCTACAACCGGGCCTTCGACGCGCAGCTCCTCGGGTATGCGTCCGCCATCGCGGTGCTGCTCATCGTCATCGTCTTCGCGCTCAGCTTCGCCATCCTCGCCTACGGCAACCCGATGAACGAGAAGTCCGATGTCTGAGCGGCGCGGCGGCGGGAGCCTCCCCGCCGGGGCCGCCGGGACCGTCGGGACGTGGGGCCGCTACGCCGGCCTCGTCTTCCTGGCCGCGCTCTGCCTCGTCCCGATCTGGGTGATGGTCGGCACGTCGTTCAAGAACGAGGTCCTCATCTTCGACGGCCGCCCGGTCTGGTTCTTCTTCTTCCCGACCCTCGACAACTACGAGTACATCCTGACCCGCGGCAAGTTCGACCGCTACCTCGTGAACTCGGTCATCGTCGCCGCCGCGTCCACCTTCTTCACCCTCTTCTTCGGCGGGCTGTGCGCCTACGCCCTCGCCCGCTCGGAGTTCCGGGGGCGGCGCTTCGTCGCCAACACGACCCTGCTGGTGCGCATGGTGCCCCCGGCGGTCCTCGCCGTGCCGGCGTTCGCGATGGTGACCATGTTCAGCCTGAAGAACGACCTCGCGGTGCTGACCTTCTTCTACACCGCCCTCAACCTGCCCTTCGCGATCTGGCTCCTGTTCGGCTTCTACAAGCAGATCCCGATGGAGATCGAGGAGGCGGCGATCGTCGACGGCGCCACCGCGTGGCAGGTGTTCTGGCGGGTGCTGCTGCCGCTCATGAAGTCGGGCTACGCGGTCGCCGGGATCTTCGCCTTCCGCATCGCCTGGAACGAGTTCGTCCTCGCGCTCCTGCTGACCGGGCGGAACACCCGCACCCTCCCGGTGGGGGCGGCCGGCTTCATCACCGACACCGGGGTCGAGTGGGGGCGCATCATGGCGATGGGAACCCTCATCGTGATCCCGCCGCTCGTCTTCACCTTCTTCGCCGCGCGGCAGATCATCGCCGGCATGACCGCGGGCGCGGTGAAGGGCTGAGGCCGGGCGGTCGGGGGTCGCGCGGCCGGGGCGTGGCCGGGGGCCGGGCAACGCCTCGCGGCGGCGCCCGCGGGCCGCCGCAGCCGGTCTCCTCCGGGGAAGAAGGCGTTTCCCGGACGGGATCGAGCCCCGCGAGCGAGCGACGGCGGGGCTCGACCCGAATGAATGCGAAGATGATCCTTCCCCGAGGAGTCCAGAGGAGCGAGACCATGAGAAACGAGCGCGATCTCCGGTTCGACCCGGCGTCCGGGGCCTGGTTCGGGAGGTCGAAGCCGATCCGGCGGGCGGAGATGGAAGGCCGGGTATGGCGGTTCCGCAAGTTGGTCCCGTCTCCCCGCGCCTTCCTGGACTGCACCCTGCCCGGACACGTCCGCATCCTCTACAGCGCGCTCGGGGGCGGGGCGGACGACGAGCAGCTCGAGGGCACCGCGGTCGAGGAGGCGGTGAACTACCACATCGACTTCGTGAAGGCGCCGCCCGGGAACGGCGCGGCCCTGCACAGCCACGGCTCGGAGGAGACCTTCGTCGCGCTGACCGGCCGGTGGGAGGTCTACTGGGGGGACGACGGGCGGGAATCCGTCGTCCTGGAGCCCTTCGACGGGGTCGTCGTGCCGGACGGGGTCCTGCGCGGGTTCCGCAACGCGGGGGAGGAAGAAGCCCTCCTCCTCACCATCCTCGGGGCGCACAACGCGGGCCACTGCGTGTGGGCGGATTCCCTGCGGCCCGCCTTCGCCGAGGCGGCGCGGTAGCGGCCGCAGGGAGCGCCGGGCGTGACGCGCCGCCGGGCGGGGCGCGGGTTCGATCCTCGGCTTCGCGTGGTGTGGGACCGTCTCGCGGACGCGGAGCGTCGGGCCGAGGTCGTGGAGAGCATCATCGAACCTGATTATGTACAAAGCTCAGGTGAATGGAATGGTTTTCAACCCGTCATTCCCGCGAAAGCGGGAATCCAGGGACTCCTGATTGAAGTGGATTCCCGCTTTCGCGGGAATGACGGGCTTTCGCGGGGCCTGTGCCCGGATTTTCGTCGATCCGGGATCGCAAGCTGAGCCTTGTACGTAATCAGGTAGAAAGTTGCTCCGGTCCCGACCCCGGCGCCGTCCGGCGTGAGGGAGATTGGACGGCTTGCGCACGCCATACGTCGTCGATCAATCGGTCCATCTTCGGCAGCAGCAATTCCAGACTGCGGCGAGCTTCGCACGCGCTCCTGCCCGGGCTCAGTTCGACCAGCAAATGGCTCGACAGGACGACCCGTACATCGTTCCGCGACAGCCTTCGTCCAGACGCGTTGAACCGCTGAACCCGTTCGATACCGATTCCGACCGCCGTATCGAACGCGGCCTCGTCGGTCCTGCGCTCCCGCAGGTCCGCTTCCCGCTTTCGACAGACGATCAGTACGTCGATGTCGATGGGCTGCCTGGCCTGGTTCTTCGGCGCCGCCACCGACATCTCCGACTTCACGGGGTGGGACTGGACGATCGAGAACCTCGCGCCCAGCACCGCCTCGGAGACGGCGATCCATCCGCTCTCTCTCGAATGGTGGTAGCTGAACACGAGCAGGCCCTGGTCGCGAAGCACCCGGTTGCATTCCCGGAAGACCCCCTTCAGCTTCCCGGCGAAGCGATCCGCATCGGTGTCCTGCACTTCCTCCGGGCGTCGGGTCGTGTTGCGCCTCCGGGTTCCCTTCGGAAAATGGAGCTGCTGCCATGCGAAGAAGAAATCCGCCAGCTCGGAGTAGTGGACGTTGTCGAAGAACGGGGGATCGGTCATCACGAGGTCGACGCTCTTGTCGGGGAGGTCCGTCCTCGCCGAATCGCCGCAGGACAGGCAGGCCGCCCCCGGCTTCAGCCCGGCCTTCGGGTATCGGTTCGAGATCGGCCCGCCCATGGGCGGGCTCGCGCCGAAGACCTTCCGGCCCGACTTCCGCGCTCCCTTGTACTCCACCGCGAGCTCGAAGGGCGCCTCCCGGTAGTCCAGCGCCCGCAGGAGCCGGCTCCTGTACAGGGTCGAGAAGGCGCCGGAGCTCTTCGGCGTGCCCCACGGGTTCGCCTCGATGGGCATCCTCTCCAGCTTCAGGATGTGGTGGGAGAACATATGGCGCACGGCGCCCGTCCCTTCTCCCTTGTAGGAAGCGAACATGTTGTTGAATTCGAGCGCGCCGGAGAACAGCAGCGACAGCGCGTCGCGGGCGCCGCCTTCGGGGAGCTCCCGGATCGAGGACGCGAGGATCGTGAGGGAGAGAAGCTGGCGATCGTTGAACAGCTCGTGCCAGAAACGGTATCCGTAGTTGAGGATCTGCCTGGTGTTGTATCCGTCTTCTATCGGCACGGCGGGAATCGCCGGCGCCATCTCCCCGAAGCGCCCGCGCGCCGCCTCGAAGGCGCGCAGGTCCTCGCCGGTCGCCGGCAGATACTCCTTGGCGCCGTCGGCGCGAAGGACGAGCTTGGCGTACATGCGGTGGCCGGGAGGCTCGCCGGCGGCCGCGGCCGTTCTCGCTATCGGAAACTCGTGTGCGCAACGGCGGCATACGGCCGTCGTGCGCCGCGCGGACCCGGCCCGCGGATCGAACTTCGCGCCGCATGGACAGGTGACGGCCCTCGCATCGTAACGGCACGACGACACGCCGCCGCAATCCGGGCAAACCACCATCGCTTCCGGGTGGCGGGCCTTGTCGGCATGGGACGCGAAGACGTAGTTGGGGAAGAGGTCGACGCGGTCTCCGCAACGGGGGCATGGCAGGACCTTCACCCAGAAGAAGTAGAGGACCTGGCACGGCTTTCCTTCCCCGTCGACGGACCGGTACAGGCGTTGGATCTCGCGGCCCGCGCTTGCCTCGATGCGTTTGAAATGGGAGTGGACCTCGGCTCGGTCGATCGGGCCGAGAGCGACCCGGACCGCTCGATACGCAACCGGGTGTTGACTGTTTCGTCAACGGCTTCCGGGGCACGCCCTCCGGGGCCGGGAGCGGCGACAAGGCCCGAATCTGCACGGTGATCCCCGTCCGCTGGAAGCCAGGGCGAGGCCCGGCTCCAGCCCCGCGCGTGATGGGTGCGATAGCGGGCGCCGGGCGGGCATGGTAGGTTTCCGCCATGGGGGCGCGGCCGGACCCGGGGCCGGCGCCCCGCACGGGACTCGAGGAGGAACGCGATGATCACCAGCTTCTCGTCGCTCTACGCGGGCCACGTCGATCTCGGCGACATGGGGCAGGACGCGACCCCCGCCAACGAGCGGCGCTACCCGAACGAGCACCTCATGACGGTCTTCTCCAAGACCGAGGCGCTCGCGCGGACCATGGACCGGCTCGGCTACGACGCTCTCTGGCTCGCCGAGCACCACTTCCAGCACGAAGGCTACGAGTGCGTGCCCAACATCCCGATGGTGGCCGTCCATCTCGCGCACGTGACGGAGCGCCTTCGGGTCGGGTGCGGGTTCAACATCTGCCCGATGTGGCATCCGCTCCGGCTCGCCGAGGACTACGCGACCGCCGACATCCTCACCGGCGGGCGGGTGATCTTCGGGGTGGGGCGCGGCTACCACACCCGCGAGGTCGAGACCCTGGGCGGGATCATGATGGACCAGGACGAGAACCGGGAGCTCTTCGAGGAGCAGGTCGAGATCATCTTCAAGGCGTTCAACCACGAGCGTTTCTCGCACCACGGCAAGCACTACGACCTTCCTCCGAAGGTACCCTACCGGGGCTACGAGCTGGAGGACCTCACCCTGGTGCCGCGCCCCGCGCGCCTCCCCGTCGAGTGCTGGCAGCCGATCGTGAGCGCGAGCCCGCGCGGCCTCGACTTCATGGTGAAGCACGGCATCCAGGGCATCGTCGGCGGCGGCTCCGCCCTCCTCGGCGAAGGGCCGGTGGTGGGCTACCGCGACGCGCTCGCCCGGGCCGGCGTCGAGGCGGAGCTCGGCGAAGGGATCTGCGTGGGCATCAACTTCCACCTCGCCGACAGCCGCGAGCAGGCGGTGCGCGAGGCGACCCCGTTCTACGAGGAGCACGCGAAGATGTTCGCCCCCCTCGGCTTCTTCCGGGGGCTCACGGACGAGCAGTTGGCGGCGGTCGCCGGGCGGGGCGGCTGGGCCGAGGCCGGGCTCCCGACCATCGACCGGCAGATGCGGTCGCGCTCATGGTTCTGCGGGACCGCGGAGGAGATGATCGACTACCTCCGGCGGCTCGAGGAGCAGTTCCCAGGGCTCGAGGCGGTGAACGTGCAGTCGAGCATGGGCACCCCCGAGGCGGTGATGGTCGAGCAGCTCGAGCGGTTCGCGGCGGAGGTGATGCCGGCGTTCCGGGACGGGCGCGAGGCGGCGCCCGCCGCGCAGCGCTCCGCGGCGTGAAATAGCTCCGGGGCGCCGATGGGGCGGGCACGGCGGTGCCGCCGCGCCCCGCACGGCCCCGGCCCACCGAAGGGAGGAGGCGAAGATGACGACGACCACCGCACGGGCGAAGCACGGCCCCGCGTTCGGGCGGCAGCGGCTGCCGGAGCGCCTCTGCAACCTGGACCGGCTCCTCGCCGGCATGGAGGCGCGGGGCCTCGACGGGATCGTCGCCACCACCCCGCTCAACGTGTTCTACCTGACGAGCTTCAACGGCGTCGCCCACAAGGCCGACGAGCCGCGGCCCTACACCGTGGTCCTGGCCCGGCGCGCGCCCGAGCACCCGATTCTGGCGCTCGCCGACTACTACCTCGCCACCCCCCTCCACCAGCCGACCTGGGTGAAGGACGTCCGGCCCTGCCGGTCGGTGATGTCGTCGATGGACCTCCCGCCCCGGCCGGGCGACGTCGACGCCCACATCCCGCGCTCGGCGGCCGGGATCGACTGGGTGGAGCGGGCGCGCGCCGCCTACCGCTTCGACAGCGGCGAGCAGGTGCGGGCCGCGATGCGCGATCTGGGGCTCGACCGGGGGCGGGTCGGCTTCGACGACGAGGGGTTCGGCCGGCGCCTCGGCCTCCCGGACGTGGAGGTCGCCAACGGCTACGACCCGCTGATGCACGCCCGGTCGGTCAAGACCCCGGAGGAGCTCCGGCTGCTCGAGCGCGCGACGAGCCTCAACGAGGAGGCCATCCGGCGCACCGTCGCGCGCTGGGAGGAAGGCTGGACGCGGCAGGACCTCAACCACGCCTACGCGGTGTCCGCGGTCGAGCTCGGCGGGTTCGTGCGCGACCCGGGCGGGCTCGTGGTGAGCCACGCCCTCGGCGACGACCCCACCCTGACGGTGCAGAGCGGGCTCGAAGACGAGGAGGTCGCCCTCGGCGCCCACGTCATGTTCGACTGCCACGGGACCCTCGACCTCTACTGCTGGGACGGCGGCAAGTCGTGGGTCGTCGGCGGCGAGCCGACCCCGGAGGGCGCGAAACGCCTCGCCGCCACCGCCCGGGTCGGCGAGGCGCTCGTGGAGGCGATGCGCCCCGGCCGGCGGGTGAGCGAGCTGTGCGCGCTGGGCCGCGAGGTCTACCGCAAGGCGGGGATGGCCGATGCGGACGGCGCCTTCATCTTCTTCCACGGGCTCGGCCTCTCCCACATGGACTTCGAGACGCAGCTTCCGGACGGCCGGCCCTACCGCGACTGGGTGCTGGAGGAGAACATGGTCCTGCCGATCCACCTCTTCTATCCGGGCGGCGAGCGGGACCGGGCGTGGCTGGAGGAGGTCGTGGCGGTCGGCGCGGACGGCGGCCGGCCCCTGTTCAGTTGGGGCTTCGACCCCCTGTGAACGACGACTGCTGGCGCGGTTGCTTGGCGATTCCGCGGGGTGGAATCGCGGGCGGCCCGGCCAGCGCCCTGGCCAGCGCGGTAGCCGGGCGAGGAACAGTCCTCTACTGTCTCGATAACGTGGAAGTCCTGGGTCGCCGGCGCCGCCCGGGCGAGCATCCGCACCATGAGAGGAGGTGAAGCGATGGCGAAGGACCACCACCGACCCGCACCGCCCGCGCTGGACCCGGCCACGGTCGATGTGACCCGGGGCACGACCTATCCCCCGGAATTCGACGCGGCCTGCGCGGCGCGGGCGAAGCGCCGGGTCGGGGACGCGCTGGGCCTCCGGGCGTTCGGGGTCAACCTCGTGACCCTCCCGCCCGGAACCGCCTCCTCGCAGCGGCACTGGCACTCCCGCCAGGACGAGTTCGTCTACGTCGTCGAGGGCGAGGCGACCCTGATCACCGATGCGGGGGAGCAGACCCTCGGGCCGGGCATGGCCGCGGGATTCCCGGCCGGCAAGGCGGACGGCCACCATCTCGTCAACCGGACGGAGGCGGACGTGGTCTACCTCGAAGTCGGGGACCGCCCGCCGAACGACGACGTCGACTATCCCGACGTCGACATGCTGCGCCGGGGCGACCGGTTCGTCCGCCGGAACGGCGCCCCTTACTGAACCGGGACCGAACCGAGAACGAGGAGGAGGCGGCGATGGCCCGAGAGCGTTTCTTCACCGGCTCGCGCTTCGAGGAGCGGGGCAGCTACGCGCGGGGCGTGCGGGACGGCGACATGGTGTTCGTCTCCGGCTGCGTGGGCTTCGACTACGTGAACCACACCATCTCCGACGACGTCGTCGAGCAGACCCACCAGGCGTTCCGCAACATCCATTGGGCGCTGGAGGAGCTGAACTCCACGTTCCGGGACGTGGTCCGGATCGTGATCTACGCCGCCGACCGCGCGTACTACGAGCAGACCATCGACGTCATCGGCGAGTACTGCCGCGACGTGCGCCCCGCGAACACGTTCGTCATCGCCCAGCTCGTGGACCCCCGGATGAAGATCGAGATCGAGGTCACCGCCCGCGACGGGGGCGGAGGGGGCAGCGGCCGCGGCGCCTGATCCGGCCGGCGGCGGCCCACGGCGCGCTGTCGCCGACGAGTCGTCGGCCTGCCTGTCGAGCTGGAACGTGCCCATCCGGGCCAGATCGCCAGGCGCACCTCTCGCAGGCGCGTCCTGGGAACGCTTGTGTCCCGCCCGCATGCGGATGGCAAGGCAGCAACGAGCGGATACGGCCGAGAATGCGGGCGGGACGCCCGCGTTCCCAGGACACATGGATTCCCGCTTTCGCGGGAATGACGAAGGTGGGCGAGACACCCGCGTTCCCAGGACGTGCCGTCCCCAGGATTTCCGCCGCTCCGACCCGACCGGACCGGGTCACCCGCGAACCAGCTCCGCGGCATGAAAGGGCCCGCGCCGGCTCGTGGCCGGCGCGGGCCCCGTTCTCCGTCCGCGCCGCGGGCCGCCGGCCCGCGGCGCGCCGTCTCCCCCTACTTGTCGAGCCAGAACGTGTCCATCCGCACCACGTCGTAGATCCCGAAGTAGTTGTAGGGGTTGTGGCCCTTGACGTAGTCGTACCAGCCGTCGTTGATCTTCTCCCACGAGACCGGCAGGAGCGGCGGGTTCTCCTCCATGATCATCTCCGCTTCGGTGATCGCGGCCTGGCGCTTCACCGGATCGACCTCGCTGTCGATGGTCTCGAGGAGGGCGTTGAACCGCTCGTCCTCCCACTGCGAGTAGTTCTGCGGCCCGTCCTTGCCGTACCAGGTGTTGAAGTAGTCCGACGGGTCGATGAGGGTCGAGACGATGGCCCCGATCGACATGTCGAAGTTGCCCGAGTTGGTGTCGTCGAACCAGACCGACTCCACCACCGTGCGCAGGTTGCACTCGATGTTCAGGGTCTGCTGCAGCATCGCCTGGATCGCCTGCGACCAGAGCTTGAAGCTCGCCACCTCGCGGACGAGGAAGTCGAGGCCCTTGATGCCGTCGCCGTGGCCGGCGGCCTCGAGCAGCGCCTTGGCCTCCCGGATCGAGGCGGTCGTGTCCGGCTGGTAGCCGAGCCGCTTCGACAGCTCGTCCTTCGGCGTCGCGACGTCGGAGAAGGGGTAGATGAACCCCCCGACCATCATCGGCGCCACGTCCTTTACCACGTCGACCAGGACCGGGCGGTCGAGGACGAGGTGCATGGCCCGGCGCACCCGCGGGTCGTTGAACGGCGCGCGGTCGTGGTTGACCCAGACCGCCTGGATGACGCTCTGGTAGTAGTCGGTGGCGGTCATGCCGTCGCGGCCGTCGACCTCCTTGCGGGTCACCGGGTCGATGAGGCGCGCGTAGTCGGTCCGCCCGGCGAGCAGGGCGGAGCCGAGCTCGGGCGAGAACGGGAGGCCGTGGTAGAACTCGATCCCGTCGAGGTAGGGCAGGCCCTCCATCCAGTAGTCCGGGTTCTTCTCCATCACCCAGATCTCCTGCTCGACCCGCTTGACGCTGCGGAACGGCCCGGTGCCCGGCACGTCGAGGGTCTTGCGCAGGTTGTAGCTGTTCTCCTCCAGGGTCTTCTTGCGCACGATGCCGTTCCAGCCGCTCGCGATCGCCCCCATGATGAACGCTGGCGGGCGTGGCGCGGAGAGCTTGAACTCGACGGTGTGCCTGTCGCGCACGTTGACCTCGCTCACCGAGGTGAAGAGGGCGCTGCGCGGGATGTTGATGCCCTCGGGCGGCCTGGTGATCCGGTCGAACGTGGCCTTCACGTCGTCCGCGGTCAGCTCCGCGCCGTCGGAGAAGCGCACCCCCTTGCGCAGGAAGAAGGTGTAGGTCTTGCCGTCCTTCGCGATCTCCCAGCTATGGGCCAGGTCGGGGATGATGGTCTGCCCGCTGTCGAGCGGGTTGCGCCGGATCAGGTTGTCGTACAGGCAGCCCTGGCTGCCGAGGTTGTTGACGGTGCCGGACTGGTGGAAGTCGAGGTGCGGCGGGCGCATCGTGATGCCGTAGCGAAGGACGCCGCCCGGTTTGGCGTTCGGCTCGGGCGCGGCGAGCTGGAACGACGAGCCGTCGAACTCCATCGGGACGGAGGCGCGGGCGCCGGCCGAATACAAGCCGTAGAGGCTTGCCGCCGCTGCCGCGCTCGTCTTCAGGAAGTGGCGGCGGGTCCAGAGTGGGTTCGGGAAGCCTTGCTGGGCCATATCGTGTCTCCCTTTGGGCGTGGGACCTCTTTCGACCCCGAGTGCGGTACGCTCCCGCGTCCGGCCCGTGCCGTCCTGCCGCGTCCCGCCGCAGCGAGGCGCGGCCGACCGGGCCTGGCGCGAAGGACGCCCACCGCGTTTCGAGGAGCTTCATTGTGGACCAAGCGATCTCTCCCGAACAAGGCGGCGCGGCGGGGAGCGCCGCTGGCGGGGCGGAAAGAGGTCCGGCGCTGCCGGCGGCAAGCGCGGCGTTCGGCGGGGCGGGGTTCGCGCCCCCGACCGGGTGACCTCGGCCTCCGCCAGAGACGAGACGGAGATGGAACGGCCGCACTACCACGGGCACCGCAAGCGGCTCCGCGAACGCTTCCTCGCGGGCGGCCTCGCGGGGTTCGCGGAGCACGAGGTCATCGAGCTGCTGCTGACCCTGGCCATCCCCCGCTCGGACGTGAAGCAGCCCGCCAAGGCGCTGCTCGAGCGCTTCGGCAGCCTGCGGGGGGTCCTCGACGCCCCGCTCCCCGAGCTGCGTTCGGTGGGCGGCATCGGCGAGGCCGCCGCGATCGGCCTGCGGGTCATCCGCGAAGCGGCGACGCTCTACCTGCAGGAAGCGTCGGAGGGAGCGGAGGTGCTCCGCGACCCGCAACGGCTCGCCGACTTCTGGCGCATGAGGATCGGCGCCCTCGGGCACGAGGTGTTCGCCGTGGCGTACCTCGACTCCGCGCATCGGCTGCTCCGCAACGGCGTGGAGACGTTGCAGGAGGGCACGATCGACCGCGCGGCGGTGTATCCCCGCCGGGTGGTGGAGGCCGCGCTCCGGCGCCAGGCGGCGGCGATCGTGCTCGCGCACAACCACCCGAGCGGCGACGTCCGCCCGAGCGAGCACGACCAGGTGCTGACGCGGGCCGTCGTGCTGGCGGCCGAGACCATCGGCCTCCGGGTGGCCGACCACCTGATCGTCTCGCCGGAGGAGACCTTCAGCTTCCGGAAGGCGGGGCTGCTGTGAGCGGGGACCGCTCCCCTGGGAGCGCTCGTGTCCCGCCGTGGCCCGGAGGCTGCCCGAGCCGGGCGCCCCGGTAGTGAGCGCCGCGCCCCTGGGAACGCTTGTGTCCCGCCCGCAGAGTCCCACCCGCGAGCCGCCCGCGAAGCGGAAGGCGGTCGTGGGCGGGCGGCTTCTATGATTCGGACCTCGGAATCCCGCAAGGAGGTCCCGCGGGTCGGCCTGCCGTTCTAGGTCATCGAGACCGTCAACGAGAGCCGGGCCACGCGGGAGGCGAACAAGGGCGGTGTGCAGGCGTCGCGGTTCGATGTCTGCGAGGGCAACGATGGCCATAGGCAGGGTCTTGCAGGATAGCCCGCCACGCGCCGTTCACCCGGGTCGGCGGGCTCATGCGGAGACGGAGGATGCACGGTCCCGGGACCTTCCCGGGGCCTTGAATCGCGCGCGAACGGAGGGTTTTCCGGCCTCGGAGCCCGAGCTCGCCGGCGCCGCTGCCGCCCTTGCCTCCCGGGATGCGCCTCCGACCCGGCTCGAATGCGCCCTCGCCCGCGAAGCGCCCGCGCCGCCCCCCGAGCTCCTGTCGCACCTGCGCCGCGACATCGCGTGCGGCGGCGACCCCCTCGGCGAAGCCTTCTGCCGGCTGCGCACCCCGGAGGCGCGTCGCGGGCATGGAGCGGTCTACACGCCCGCCCCCATCGTGGAGGCCATGATCCGATGGGCCGTCGGCGCCAGCGCCGGCGTCGGCGCCCCGGCGCGCATCGTCGACCCCGGCGCGGGGTCGGGGCGCTTCCTTCTGGCCGCCGGCGAGGCTTTCCCCGATGCCGGGCTGATCGGTATCGAGATCGACCCGCTGGCGGCCCTCCTGCTGCGCGCCAACGCCGTCGTGCGCGGCATGGCGGAGCGGCTGACCCTGGTGGTCGCCGACTACCGCGCCGCTCCGCTCCCGGAGATCGACGGGCAGACCCTCTTTCTGGGCAACCCGCCCTACGTCCGCCATCACGACGTCGCGCCGGAGTGGAAGCGCTGGCTGTCGAGCACCGCGGCCAGCTTCGGCTTCACGGCGAGCCGGCTCGCGGGATTGCACGTCCACTTCTTCCTCAGGACGCACCAGCTCTGCCGCGACGGAGACTACGGCGCGTTCATCACCTCCGCGGAATGGCTGGACGTGAACTACGGCGCCCTCATGCGCAAGCTGCTCGTCAACGGCTTCGGGGCCGAGGCGCTGCACGTCATCGCGCCCGCCGCCATGCCCTTCCCCGATACGGCGACGACGGGTGTGATCACCTGTTTCCGCGCCGCGAGGCGGAGCCGGGGCGTTCGCTTCCGGGAGGTGTCCTCGCTTGGGGGCCTGAGCGCGCTCGAAGGCGGCCGGACCGTCTCCCGGGCGCGTCTCGACGCGGCGCGGCGCTGGTCGCCGTTTCTGCGGCCGGCGAAGCGCCCGCCGTCCGGCTCGATGGAGCTGGGCGAGGTCTGCCGCGTCCATCGCGGCCAGGTCACCGGCTGCAACGCCGTCTGGATCGCCGGCGGCTGGACCGGCGCGCTGCCGGAGGCGGTGCTAAGCCCCGCCGTCACCCGCGCCCGGGAGCTGCTGGACGCCGGCGCGGCGCTCTCCCGCGCCACCGCGTTGCGCCGCGTGATCGATCTGCCGGTCGACCTCGGGGAGCTCGACGAGGCGGACCGGCGCCAGGTCCGCCGTTTCCTGTGCTGGGCGGAAGGCATGGGCGCGGGCAAGTCCTACGTCGCCCGCCACCGGCGCGCCTGGTGGGCGGTGGGCCTCCGTCCTCCGGCCCCGATCCTGTGCACCTACATGGCGCGCCGACCGCCGGCGTTCGTCCGCAATCGGTGCGGCGCCCGACACCTCAACATCGCCCACGGGCTCTACCCGCGCGAGACCCTGCCGCCCGTGGTGCTCGACGATCTGGCCGCCTGGCTGCGGAACAACGTGGGCGTGTCCGCCGGCCGGACCTATGCCGGCGGCCTGACGAAGTTCGAGCCGAAGGAGCTGGAACGCATCCCCATCCCGAAGCTGGAGCGGTTGCATGGCTGAGCCCAGGGCATGGTCGCTGGCCGAGCTGACGGAGGACGCTACAGCGGCCACGGACCGGTTTCGGCGATCGCGGCTGAACGAACCGCGGGAACAGTACACCCGGTTCTTCGAGACATTCACGCCGATCTTCGCCGACCTCATCGACCGTCTGCCGTCCCTGGCCGACGAGGAGAACGTCCGGAACACCATGGCCGATGTGGTTGCCGACGATGACGCGCGGACTGGTTTCAGATACCTGTCGGCGCCGCCCATATCGGAGGACGGCCTGAAGATCCTGGCCGGGACGACGCTGGCGGCCAGCGTACTGCGCGGGGACGCCGAACAGGCGAGGCGTATTCGTGACGTGGTCCTGCACATCATCGATCCACACCGTTTTCCCTGGATCGGGGAAGATCGCGGACCGACCCAAGAAGAACCGCGCAAGGACCGGACCCTGGCCCTTGCATCCGACCCGCACGCATACGAGAAGCCGGGGCGGTATCATTTGCTGGTCAAGGTCATCGACATCTTCGGCAACGACACGTCGCAGGGCTACGACGTCGAGGTATAGGACAATGCTGAAACTTCACCCCGAAGAACAGACCTGGCTGGACGAGTATCGGAAGGCGCTCCGCGAGCGTCACCCCGGCACGGTCCTGCGCATGGTCATCTACGGCTCCAAGGCGCGCGGCGACGCCCGGGAAGACAGCGACCTCGACGTACTGGTCGTGGTCAAGGATGGCGCTGGCCACCTCAAGCGCCCGTTGCGGGAGATCGGATACGAGCTGGCCGCGGTGTCCTGGGCCGTGCCCTCGATTTTCGCTTACACGCAGGAAGAGTGGGAGGACAGGAAGAGACGCGGCTTCCCCTTTCAGCAAGCCGTGGAACGCGAGGGGGTGTCCGTCCTGTGAATCGGGGGATGGCGGCGGCGGAATGGCGGCGTGCAACCAAGTCATTGGGCGCGGCTGAAGTCCTGATGCGCTCCGGTTATCCGGAGGATTCCGTGGACCGGTCCTGCCATGCAGGTCTTCACGCCGCCAAATCGGCGCTGTTCGTCCACGACCTCGACACCGCGAGTCATGCCGCAGTGTGCAGGATGTTCGGCCTCCACCTGGTGCGTTCGGGCGAGATCGAGCCGCAATGGGCGGGTGCACTCGCTGAAGCGATGGACGACAGATTGATGGCGGACTACGACGCGGGGATCTCCTTCACCGTCGAGGAATCCCGGGACGAATGCCGGCGGGCGCGAGCGTTCGTTGAGCGTATCCGGCAGTATCTGTTGGCCAAGGGCCTGACCGCACAGGAGCTCGAACCGGAGCACGGCGATGCCTGAGACGGTCATCATCTTCGACGAGGAGGCAGGATAGCTCATGGCAAAGGCCGTCATCGACTACGACAGGGACCTCCCGGCAATCCCGGATCGCCGGCCGTGGGAGCCGCCCGTCTCCCACCTGGTCAAGGACGACGACGCCCCGACCGGGTGGCGCGAGGACGACTCCGGCCGGCGGCCGAGCCGGCTCCTGCTCGCGCCCAAGATCCGCGATACGGTGGACGCTTGGCGCGACGGCGGCTATCCGGGCGCCTCCGACGTCACCCGCCGCCTGCTGGAATACTGGTTCGAGGAGGATCACGAGGTTCGCGGCTTCGACGCGCCGTTCCGCTACCACTTCTGCCAGCGCGAGGCGATCGAGACGTTGATCTGGCTGGTGGAGGTCGCCGGCCAGCGCGACACGAAGACGCTCATCGAGGCTTACGGAACGATCGTGCAGAGGGACCTGGTCTCGGAGAACGTCGTGTTCCAGACGACGATGGAGGGGAAGCGCCAGCTTCGCCGCTACGTGCCGGAGCTGGAGGCGGAGGGCGTGCAGGACCTGCCGCCCGAGAACCTGCGCCGCTTCGCCTTCAAGATGGCCACCGGATCGGGCAAGACCTGGGTGATGGCGATGGCGGTGGTCTGGTCCCGCCTGCACCGGCAGCACGTCCCCGGCTCGGACCTGTCGACCAATTTCCTCATCGTGGCGCCCAACGTCATCGTCCATCAACGGCTGGAGAGGGACTTCGCGGACAACCGGATATTCCATCGGCTCCCGCTCGTTCCGCCGGAGTGGCGGGCCGGCTTCTCCCAGAAGGTGATCCTTCGGGGGGAGGCCGCCGAGCCGGACCCGTCGGGGAACCTCTTCCTCACCAACGTCCACCAGCTCTACGAGTCGCGCGACGAGGAGTGGACGCCGGAGAACGCCGTCGAAGCGCTGCTCGGCAGAAAGCCCGCGCAGGACCTCGCCTCGTCCGGCCAACGCTCCATGCTGGAGCGGGTGAAGTCGCTCCGGGACCTGGTCGTGCTGAACGACGAAGCCCACCACGTTCACGACGAGGACCTTGCCTGGAGCAGATCGCTTCTCGCCATCCACGAAGCGCTGCCGCACGGCCTCGCCGCCTGGCTCGACTTCTCCGCCACGCCGAAGGACCAGAACGGCATGTACTTCCCTTGGACGGTGGTGGACTACCCGTTGGCGCAGGCGGTGGAGGATCGGATCGTCAAGGCCCCCATCATCGTCACCGGGGAGGCCGATCGGAACCAGCCAGCCGAAGACCCTGACGGGATTACCAGGGACAACGTGGCGGAGAAATACGGCTACTGGCTACAGGCCGCCGTCCGGCGCTGGAAGGCGCATCGGAAGGTGTACCGGAGGCTGGGCATCCGGCCGGTGCTCTTCGTCATGGCGGAGAAGAACGTCTACGCCGACGCCCTGGGCGAGCACCTGTGGAAGACCAGGGGGTTCGGGTTCAAGCAGTCCGAGGTGCTCGTGATCCACACCGACACCACGGGAGAGATCAGGAAGGGGGACCTCGAGAAGGCCCGGCAGGCGGCGCGGGACATCGACGGGGCCGAAAACAGGATCAAGGCCATCGTCAGCGTGATGATGCTGCGCGAAGGATGGGACGTGCGCAACGTGACGGTGGTGCTGGGGCTGCGGCCGTTCACCGCGAAGGCCGAGATCCTCCCGGAGCAGGTGATCGGGCGCGGGCTCCGCCTGATGACGCAGGTGAGCCCGGACCGGACCCAGACCCTGGAGGTGCTCGGCACGCGCAACCTGCTCAACGTCCTCCGCGAGCAACTGGAGGCGGAGGGTGTCGGCGTAGCGAGCACGAATACCAACCCGCCGCCCCCGATCATCATCGAACCGGTGCAGGAGCGGCTGGAGTACGACATCGCCATCCCCATCACCAAGCCGAGCCTGGAGCACGACCATCGCAGGCTCTCGGAGCTGGACGTGCAGTCCCTCGAGCCGATATTCGAGCAGGAAGAGCTCGACGAGCGGTTCCGGATCAGCTTGAAGCTGGAGTTCGCCACGACCGAAACCGAAGTGGCTCAGGACGACGTCTCTGGCGGTCTGCGGCCCGTCCGGGAGCTTCTGGCCGATATCGCCAATCTTGTGGCCGCCAGGGCGGGTCTCGCCGATCGCGATCGTTTTCGGATGCTGTACCTGATGGTGGGTGAGTACGTCGAGAGCCGGTGTTTTGGCCGGGAGATCGACCTGGATGACGATGCGCTGCGCTCCCATCTGGCCCGGCTGGAGATCAGGGAGGGCATCGCGAAGTACCTGGTCCGCAGGATCGCCGACCTCACCGTCGAACGGCGCGAGATCGAATTCGACAAGCAGGACTTCCGCCTGTCCGAGACGAAGCCCTTCACTTGGCGGCGGAACCTTTCGCCCCCGGAGGCAGGAAAGGCGTCTCCTGCCGCGCGAGACGGGAAGCGATCCGGAACGCGGCGGCGGAATCTCCCGCCTCTGGTGGCGGAGAAGACGGTGTTCAACTTCGTCGCCACCTGGAACGACTTCGAGCGGCGCTTTGCGGAGTTCCTGGACAACGCCGGCGACGTCCTGCGCTTCGCCGCCCTGGGCACGACGGAGCAGGGGGCTTCCGGCACGAAGTTCCGCGTGGATTACCTGAAGCCGAGCGGCGCCATCGGGTTCTACTACCCGGACTGGGTAGCCGTCCAGCGCGAGCTGGACGGCCAGATCATCCATTGGATCGTCGAGACCAAGGGCCGGGTCCGGGAAGGCACGGAAGAAAAGGACGCCGCGATGCACGACTGGTGCCGGCGCACTACCAGGGCAACGGGCGATACCTGGAAGTACATCCGGGTGAACCAGGCGGACTTCCGCCCGGACTTCGCCACCTTCCGCCAGCTTGTGGTCACCCTGGTAAGCAAGGCCATGACTCGAAAGCGCGACGCCAGGGACGTAACCCTGTCGCACGAAGAGTTTCTTGAATGGCGGGATGAGGGGCGCCGCGAATGGCTATTGTGATCGATGCCTCCATCGCCATCGCTCGGTGTCTGCGGGACCGTGAAGGAACGTTCTACGCCGACGCGGTAGTCGAACAGGGTGGGTTGGAAGGCATTCTGGCGCCGGATCTTTTCTGGCACGAGGTGCGCAACGTCCTGCTGGTCGGAGAGCGCCGAGGGCGTATCGACACCGGCACAACGGAAGATCACCTGAAGGACCTGCGCGGGTTGTTTCTCCAAACCGACAGCAACCAGGACGACGCCCGGATCGCCGCCCTCGCCCGCCGCCACCGCCTCAGCGGCTACGACGCGGCGTACCTGGAGACCGCGATGCGCCGCCGCGCGAAGCTCGCCACCCTCGACCGGAAGCTCGCCGCCGCCGCGGCCCGCGAGGGCGTCTCCATCGACGAACATCGAGCACGATAGAAACGCGCAGTATTGGGGGGCGAAACGCGTAATCTGGGCCTCACGGCCGAAGCTCCGCTCCGGCTGCTGCGATGGATCTCGCGCGACGGTGAAACCATGAGCTGATTGGCAAGATCGTTTCCATGGCGTCAAGGTGTTCCAGGAATATCCGCACGGCCTTGTTGGGAGGTCCCGGAAGACAACTCGCAATGTCTGAAAATCTTTTTTCGAGCCAGTCAAACCACGCATCGTGCTCTTCAAAGGCTGCGGCCGCCTGCAAGCAGATTATGATGATCGTATGGATGTGATGCTCGTTCGACGCTTTTCTGCAAATCCTGGTAACCGCATCGGCAACTGCATCCGCCAACAAGGCGTCCCGATTCGTCTTGGCGACAATGCTCGCAAGTTCATACGCAAGAAGATGGCTCTGCATCTTCATGTCGTCGACCGAATGCCGTACCTTCGCTACCGCGTCCCGTGCGGCGGCAAGTTCCGGATCACCCAATGCGTGCAGATGGGAAACACCTGCAATGAAGTGCCAGGATTCCGGAACGGAGACATCCAATGGTGTTTCTTGCAGGGACGTTAGAAGTTCCTCAGACGCGGGAACGACCGGTCTCCGGTGGCCCTCAAGAGGTCCGGGAAAAAAGCACTTGATCCAATTGCCGTCTTCCCGCGCACGCTCCAATGCGCGGTCGATCTCCCCCGACAGGGGAATACTTCGTCCCTCCGCTGCATGGCGCGCTCTGAGCGCCACGAGGCGGCCAAGCACTTCACATCGCAGGTCGCTTATCGGCAACCGCTCCGTAAACAACAGCATCGGCTCCTCCCGAGCATCAACGAGCTCGGCATAGGCTCCCACAAGAGCCATGCGGGATACCGATCTTTCCTCCAAGCCGTCCACGTCGATCGTAGCGGGCGCCTTCAGCAAGGCTCGGACAACGAACTGGGCTTGCATCCATGCACACATGCGCTTCCAGAACCCCGGTTCTCTCGAACCGTTCTCGACGAGATTAATGCGGTGGAATACGAATCGCACGAATATCCACAGAAGCCGATATATGTCGGCGCCGTCCTGGTAGCCGAACGTGTCGTCACATAGCTTCGTGACCGCTCTTTCTGCATACCCTCGAAATCGCTCGTCATGTTGCCGGTAGAGCGCCACGTCGAGAGCGCCCAACAAGGAGATCGGAGCTGCATCTGCGTTGCCCGCGGAAAGAGAGTCCCAGACTGTGTCATCGTCCAAATCATGAACCCACTGCCCAGGACAGAGATCGTCGCGCAAGGCCCCGAGACAACAAATATCAAGTCCCTGCCTCAAATCCCGGTTCAATAACGTTTTGCGCCAAGGGATCAGGATGTCGCGAATATACGACTCGGGATCCCTTGTCTCCGGCCTCATCCCGACAAATTTCTCGAAATAGGTCATGTCTTGTGGGAGGATGTCGTCAGCACCGATATCCAGACTGAACTGGCATTTTTCCAGCAGCGAATTCTGAATCGCGGCGACACCACGAGATGCCTCGTGGAAAACTGCCGACAGCTCGTGCTCTTCCGGTTCGCGCAATTCGATGTCATGTAGAAGATGGGCGAAGTCCGGGGAGGTTGGACCGAAGCGGCCGATCATGTCGCGAAGGGTTGCTGTCCGCGCTTCCGACTCGGGTGAAAGAAGCGAGAGTTGTGGCATCGTGGCTCTGAAATTCGACTCGGCCTCGAGTTTGGACCACTCCACGACGATGTTGTCACCTTCCCTGTCGAGAGCCACTGTTACTTCGCTTCCGGCAATGGACTGTACGGATACTGCCGTCATCCCGGAGAACACGTCTCGCGCGGCTCTGAACAGCTCATGGCCAGGAACCGAAACGACGGAATCCAGAGTGAAAATATCTCGAGTTACGAAACCCCACTGCTCCATCCGATCGGGATACCGCACCAACAGATACCGTCGTGAAGTCCTCGGCAGCAGCTCCAGAAAAGCATGGCCGCTATATTCAATGCTGTCGCCTTCATCGAAAATTGTGTCGCATAGGAAAGACAGTGCTTCCTCGAACAGATTAGAATTGGCCTGTCGGAGAGGCTGGAGAACCGATGTCTCTATCCAATCAGTATACCCGGTACGCCGATTTTGAGAACTCACAAAAAACGGGGACATAACGTGCATCACCCGATTCAACATCAATTCTCGAGTCCATTCCTGATGGTTCTCCTTTTCGACCTGGCTGCTGTTTCCGATCAACGCGACGATTAGATGACGCCATATCCAGTCCGACATAACCCGCGCTGACTCCATGGGCAAGGATTCATCACTCCACAGGGAACGGACAACGGACATGCACGTTGTCGGTACCTCGATCTGCAACGTGGACATCTCCGCGGGACTGATCAGGCCCAGGTTGTGAGTCCGAACCAGCGATTGGCGTATTGCGCGGACTTCCGCCCCTTCTACCAACCGACCGTTTTCGACGGAGCCTGCCTTCAACCAATGGACGAGCTCATCCGCGTCGAACGGGATAAAGATAAAGCCACCCGCACGCAACTTGTGCCGTGCCGTCCAATGATGCTCATGGGTGATATGCTTGTTTCTGACGAGATAATGCAGGATGTCCAAGACGCTGGCGATCGGAATTTCTAGCTCGACGCCATTGAGAAGGCGATCATCGATGCAGAGGACATCACAGTCGGCAACGGACGCCAATAGCGACCGGGTAGCATTGAACTGGCGGTGAGAATCTAGCGCCGGATCCTCCGGATCGATCTTGGTCGGCAGATAGGATATCTTTCCCGATTCCACCGCATCTCGCAGCGTGTGGCGGATTTCATCGATCTTCTCAGAGAATTCTTCGCCAGATTCGCCTGCTTCAACGAGCTCGTCCATTTGACCCAAGACATCGGGATGGATACACATGTCAAGACTGCCAGCAGCGGCCGACTCCAGGGCCCTGGCATTCTGGAGGTAAGATAGTGCAAGTCCATCCAGATAAATCGACCCGTCGAGAATCGACGATTCAAGATAGCCACCTTCCGATTGACCTTGGCTTCGAAGAAATAGTTGAGCACGATTGTGCGTTTCCTCGTCAATAAGTCCCCTATTGCGCAATAGCCTGCAGAAGTCGGACACCGAAATGATGAGATCGTTCCAATCGGACGTGTCGGCTTCCTTGTCCAGGAGAGAATCAGGGCGGTGAATTGGAAGAACGCAGATGACCTTGCCGTCATCCTGCCTTGCGGCTTGCAGCAGTGTGCCAAGCTCCCGTCCTACTTCCTTCGCAACTACCTCGGGAGGCGCCCCAAGGTCGTCAGCGACACGAAGTCGGCGGTGGTTATACAGGGTCCGCACCCGTTGGGCGGCCCTTACTTGAGAGGGTTGATGAAAGCGAACCCTGACTTGCTCTTCGAACAGACACAGCATGACCTCGTGGGCGAGCTTGATTCTGGGGAGAGCGTTGAGGGCAGGACCCAATATATCCAGATAATGCAGCACCAGGATCGAAGTGATGTCCATACCGACCGCCGAATCCTCCAGCAATTCTACGGGGGGTCGGCCGCCAAAAACCATCGGTATGATTGCGCTAGTGCGGCGGTCGACTAGCCCTGCATTGGACTCCGGAATCTGGATCAAAAAGCGGGCCAATGGCGCATTCAACAGGGATGCAGCAATTCCCGTAGTAATCTTGCCGCTGAGCCAATGTTGTTCAATCTTGACAAGTTGCTCCCGGCGCTTCGGCATCCATTCATCGACGATGGTTTGCAAGTCCATGGACCAGACGGGGCCATCGTCGGCGGAAGAGTGCTGAACGGACCGCATCAACCAATCAGGATCAACCTCCTCGTCACGGCCAAGCCGAAAATGCAGATCAAATGCATTCGACAACACGTGAGGATCGTCGGGCGCCTTGTCTACGGCTAGCCTGGCAAGAGCCAGTGCTCGGTCCGGGCTGTGGCTCTGGTGGCCTGCCATCTGGGCCAAGGTCAACAGGGTATCCGCGTCGTGTTCGGCTCGCTTCGGCCATTCGCGCTCGACAATTGCCGGCAGGCGCTCCCAATCAGCGGACGCCACTGCGATATTGATATCCAGAGCAAGCACGTTCGCCGCTTGCTCGCCGGTGCGCATGATCGATTCGTTCAGCTCTCTCGCATCTGAAAATCGGCCGATCGCAAAGAGCGCCCACGCCTTGGCGGACTGGAGGTCAGGACTCTGTTCGACCAAATCCGAGTTGGTTTCCAGAAATTCCACTATACGGTCATGGTGGAGGAAAGGACGTTTGCCCAAGCAAACTACCAGATTCCAGACATTTGCAACAGTCCTTTGCAGCTCCACCATCCTTTCAAGAAGAGGCAGGAGGGATTCCGTGTCGTCTGCCTGTTGCAGACATCCGATTAGATTACGAAGATCAGTGATGTTTCCCGTTTCCTGATATGCTTGCTCCAACTTCTTCCTGGGATCGACTCCATCATGATCATCGATCATTGCGGAAAGACGAGCAACTTCCCCTTTCCCGAGACTACTGCTTGCTTCCGTTAGAATTGAACGCGCTCTTTCGCTCTGACCGTCCGTTAGCAAAGCTCCGATTTTCATCGCCGTCAGAAGACTGTCTGGTATCCCTTTATTCAGACGCGTCTGATTCGTTTCAAGATATCGGAGAAAATCACGGCAATCCATTTCCCTGGAATTCATGTCGTTGAAAAAAAGAAGGCATTCCGCCCAAAGCTCCTCATCGCTCAACCCGCCAAGCTTCTTTCGACCGGAGAGATAGGTACGTAACGGCGCGGGATTGAATGGAACCCCAAAGGCGAACGCGAAGTGCATAAGGTCAACGTCCGGCTCGTTATCTTCCAGAGCTTGCTGAATCTCATCATGGACGTCTTGTACGTTACTCTCCTTGGGATCCATGAGTCGAAGCCAGCGTCGCCAGTGAGCAATGAATCGCTCAAGATCTACTTTTCCGATGTCACCGAGCCCCGATTCGGCTAATTCGAGACATGCGTTCGCGCGTTCGTGGGCCTGCTCCGCCTGCGCTCCCTGGTTTGGGGCGATCCCTCCATAAAGCGGAGGTCCAGAGCTCAGGTGTCTATTCTCTTTTGGCAGCAGTAGCTGGGCGTTGACAATAGCCTCGAAAAATACCAATGCGGGCGCATCCCCCCAGATTCCGTCGAGGCCGGCGAGGCGCTGTGCAGCTTCCTCCCATTTGCCGGCTTCGGCCATGCTGCATGTCCAGTTTCTCCAACCGAACGTCGTGAAGCAACGGGCGCCGAAGTTCCTGATTTTATCGCCAAGCAAGTCCAATGCAATATCGGTTCCCTGCGACTGCAACAACAAAACGAACAGGATCGATCTGGAGTCAGGGTCGTCGCGATCTCGAAGAGATCGAATCGCTGTATCCGGGTCTCCATCCGCCAAATGGATGAGCGCATCGACGATGGACAGATCGACCTCGGCATTGCGGTACTTGAGCTGCGTTCGCCATTTTTTCGCGACTTCGAGAGTGTTCGCGTCACCCGCGCACAGTCTTGCCAGCCAGTAACGAACACTGTTTCTGGTTTCATCATCGGCGGCAGAGAGGTCTCCGGTGTCAAGCCGCTCATGCAATTTCTGAATTTCCGTTCGCGCCTTTATGGGGTCGAATGCGCGAAGCGTGAGAATCCGCGCAAGCTCCCTGGCCGCGTAGTCTGCGTGCGTCTTGCGGGTAATCGGGTCAGTGATCCGAGATATGGATTGATTCAAACTATCAAAGCGAGTATCAAGCCGAGAAAAACCGGCTTGCACCATCCCCGCAATCGCGTGTTGATTTGGGCGTATCTCGGCGATGTACCCGGCCACCAGGATAGCTACAACGATATCAATGGATCCAGCAGCAAGATACGGGGCTTCGCCGGTCTTGTTCGAGTAACTTTGGGCAAGGCGGCCGCGACGTTCGGCCTCGTCCTCGTCGGTCTCCATGATTCGCCACGCCGCAATCGTCTTCAGGTCGTTTGCGACCGAATCGTCCTGGAGCCATTCCTGTAGGGCAGGTTTTATCAGGAAGTCCGGAGCGATGTATTGCTGTTCGATACGATCCAGCAGGCTCATCCACCAGCCGGAATCGATTTGGCTTCCACGAATTCTGGTCAGCGTCTCGTTCAGAGATTCGTCCATGATGGAGGATAGCTGTTTCAATGGTACTTGGCTCGCCTGACGCTCTGCGGACAAACGACGCGCGTGATTGAAGACCTTCGTGACGAACGGTCGCAGAACGGAGGTCAAGGCGGACAGGGAGGGCTCAATCATCCCCTGGACTCTCCAGCTTCACCAACTCGATCCGCTTTTCGTAGCGTTGGAAATCCTTGGCGTTGAGCGTGAGCAGGCGTCTTTCGCCGTGCGCCAGCATCGTAGCCGCGATGTTGGCATCGTGGATCTGCTTTCCTGCGACGGGAACCTCGCGGCACAACGTGGTCAACACTGCCATGACGTTCGGGCCGTCTTCCAGGATGGCGAACGACGAGAGCAGCCTTATCGCGTCCTTCAGCGCGGCGCCCATGGTGAGCGGTTCCGACCAAGGCTGCGACCGCGTGACCACGGCGAGGTATTCTCGGACGATCTGGCGGCTGATGTGCAAGGGCTCCTCGCCGTTGCCCGCACGGTCGAGGCAGCGGCAGGCGGTCGCATGGGCTGGCGCGGTCACGAAACGGGCCGCAACGAGAACGTTGGTGTCGACGAACATGCCGGTCAGCGGTCATCGCCGGACATGTCCTCGGTTCCCCCGGTCAGACGTCCCATGTCGTCATAGATCTGATCGCGGCTCACCGTGAAGTCCTGCGGCCAAGAGCCCGGATCGTGTGGAGGCAGGATCTCCCGGATGGAGAACCTCCGCCTTCGGATGGGCGTTGCGCCCGACTCCGGCGACACCTCCCGACCCGCGAGCACCGTCCTTCCCGCCACGACATCCACCTCCGGAGCACGCCATCCCGCGGCCTGTCGGACGGAGTGGCGGTGGCCGAGATCTGCCCTCGAGTTGGGCCACAAGGGCCGGCTCGGGCGTGCTGGACCGGGCAGGCGGTAGCCGAGAATCGCCTCGATCGCGCCGAAGACCGTCCACCATTCCGGCTCCGGGCGAACGGAGAGGAGATGATGGTGAAGCGACGCATACTTGTCCCGGGCAGCAATCTCGCTCACGAGCCCGTCTCGGATGGCAGCCATGAGCCGTACCTCGGAAAGCCCTCCACTCACTTGCGCCAGTATGAACACGCCTCGATTGACCGTCAACGAGGCGTTGTGCGCTGGCGGACAGCGCGCGAGACGCCGGGAGTCATCTGCTCCGCGAGCGGGAACGGATGCAGCCGACGGTTACATGGAGCTGGAGCGCCATCGTGGCCTTCACATCCTCACGGATGTCCGTCAGGACGGCGGCCGGGTCGCTGTGCTTGGCCCGCCGCCACCGCCTCAGCGGATACGACGCGGCGTACCTGGAGACCGCACTGCGCCGCGGCGCGAAGCTCGCCACCCTCGACCGGAAGCTCGCCACCGCCGCGGCCCGCGAGGGCGTCTCCGTCGACGCCGGATGACGTCGCGGCAGGCGGCTTGTTCCCCGGGGGTCGGAAGGCTGCTATCGTCCGCCCGCTGCGCTTGGTGGGATACGGAATCATGCTCATGCTGCCCGTCGTTCGGAGCGGTCGTGCCGGTGGATGAACCAGGATGCTGAGTCCCGACAGGGTCCGGCCCCGGCCCCCGGACGGCGGGGTTGCGGGCGCCGCCGACGAGAGCGTCCTCGAGATCGACGGCCTCAAGACCCACTTCTTCACTCCCGACGGCGTGGTGCGGGCGGTGGACGGGGTCTCCTGTGAAGTCCGCCGGGGCGAGACCCTGGGGGTGGTCGGGGAGTCGGGCTGCGGCAAGAGCGTGACTGCGCTCTCCGTCCTGCGGCTGGTCGCAGACCCGCCGGGGCGCATCGTCGCGGGGAGCATCCGCTTCGAGGGCCGGGACCTGCTCGCCGCGAGCGAGGCCGAGATGGAGGGGCTTCGCGGCAACGACATTTCCATGATCTTCCAGGAGCCGATGACCTCGCTCAACCCGCTCTACACCGTCGGCCGGCAGATCGCCGAATCGATCTCCCTGCACCAGGGGGCTTCCCGGCGCGAGGCCATGGACCGGGCGGTGGAGATCCTGCGGCGCGTCCACATCCCGGAGCCGGAGCGCCGGGCCTACTCCTATCCCCACCAGCTCTCCGGCGGGATGCGCCAGCGGGTGATGATCGCGATGGCGCTCTGCTGCAACCCCAAGGTGTTGATCGCGGACGAGCCGACGACCGCGCTGGACGTCACCATCCAGGCCCAGATCCTCGACCTCATGCGCGAGATGCAGGGGAGCTACGGCCAGGCCATCGTGCTCATCACCCACGACATGGGGGTGGTGGCGGAGAACGCGGATCGCGTGGTCGTCATGTACGCGGGGCGAAAGGTCGAGGAGGCCGAGGTCGACGAGCTCTTCGACCGCCCGGGGCACCCCTACACCAAGGGCCTGCTCGGCGCCATTCCGAGCCTCGAAGCGGCGGCCGCGAGCGGGTCCGCCCGGGGGCGGCTCAACGAGATCGAAGGCATGGTGCCCTCGCTCGCGAACCTCCCTCCGGGCTGCACGTTCGCTCCGCGCTGCGGCTATGCCACCGACGAGTGCCGGAGCGCCTACCCGCCCGACCGGGAGCATCGCCCGGGCCACTGGGTCGCCTGCTGGCACGCGGACCGCCTGCTGGGCGAGGCGGCATGAACACCGCGGCCGGAACCGCGTCCCCGGGCCGACCCGCGCCCCCGCCCAGGTCCGGCCCCCCAGCCGGACCCCCGCCCCCGACCGGTGCCCCCCCAGCCGGCGCCGAGCCACCGGCCGGCGCGTCCCCTCCGCTGCTGGAGGTGCGCGGGCTGAGGAAGTTCTTCCCGATCCGAAAGGGCGTCTTCTCGCGGGTCGCCGGCCAGGTGCGGGCGGTGGACGGGGTGTCGTTCCACATCCGGCGCGGCGAGACCCTGGGCCTCGTCGGCGAGTCGGGCTGCGGCAAGTCCACGGTCGGCCGCACCGTGCTCAAGCTGCTGGAGCCGACCGAGGGGCGGATCCGCGTGCACGGCGAGGACGTCACCGACCTCGACCCGGTCCGGATGATGCCCTTCCGCCAGCGGATGCAGATGATCTTCCAGGACCCTTACGCCTCCCTCAACCCGCGGATGTCGGCGGGGGCGATCGTCGGGGAGCCCATGCTCATCCACGACCTCGCGGCGGACCGCGGCGAGCGCGAGGAGCGGGTGGAGGCGCTGTTCGAGCGGGTCGGCCTCGGCCGCCGGCACATGCGTTCGTACCCCCACGAGTTCTCCGGGGGCCAGCGCCAGCGGATCGGGATCGCCCGGGCCCTCGCGCTCAACCCGGAGCTCATCGTCGGCGACGAGCCGGTGTCCGCCCTCGACGTCTCCATCCAGGCGCAGATCATCAACCTGCTCATGGACCTGCAGGACGAGCTGAAGCTCTCCTTCCTGTTCGTCGCCCACGATCTCGCGGTGGTCGAGCACATCAGCCACCGGGTGGCGGTGATGTACCTCGGCCGCATCGTGGAGGTCACCGACAAGACGAGCCTGTTCGAGATGCCCCTGCATCCGTACACCGAGGCGCTCCTCTCCGCGGTGCCGGTCCCGAAGGCGCGGGCGCGGGGGCGCCGCCGGGTGATCCTGTCCGGCGACGTGCCGAGCCCGATCAACCCCCCGCCCGGCTGCCACTTCCATACCCGGTGCCCCTATTCGATGGCGCGCTGCCGACAGGACACGCCCGCGCTCCGCGAGGTGCGGCCAGGGCACTGGACCGCCTGCCACCTGCACGATGGCGGGGTGCGCTTCCCGCTCGCGAGCGCGAACGCAGGGGCGGGCGAGGGTGCAGGGGCGGGGGCGGGATAGACGCAGCATACGGAGGCGCGGCGCCGGAGGCGGCAGGGGGCGGGAGTTCCTTTACCCCGCGGGAACGGCCATCTTGGGAACGCGGGTGTCCCGCCCGCATTTTCGTTCACGGGCGCTTGGCCCTCGTGCGGGCGGGACGCCCGCGTTCCCAAGGACGCCCGCGAGTGGCGCGCTTGGCGGTGCCCCGGGCCGCGCGGCTCAGAGCGAGCCGCGCAGGCGCGGGTCGAGCAGGTCGCGGATGCCGTCGCCGAGCAGGTTGAACGCGAGCACGGTGATCGTGATCGCGACGCCGGGGAAAAGGACGAGCCACCACGGGGGCACGATGCCCGCGTTCAGCGCGTCGGCCAGCATGTTGCCCCAAGTCGGGGCGGGGGGCGGGATGCCGACCCCGAGGAACCCGAGCGACGCCTCGATGATGATCGCGACCCCGAGATGGGTGGTGGCGAGGATCAGGAAGGGGGCCACGCACTGCGGCAGGACGTGCCGCAGCATGATCCGGGTCCGCGAGGCCCCCAGGCTCCGCGCCGCCTCGACGAAGGACATCTCCTTCAGCGAGAGCACGACGGACCGGATCACCCGCCCCCCGAAGGGTATTCGGGTGATGGCGATCGCGATGATCACGGTGACGGTGCCCGAGCCGAGGGCCATGGCGATCGCCATCGCCAGGATGAGGTCGGGAAACGCCTGCACGAACTCGATGATCCGCTGGCTCACGATGTCGAAGCGCCCGCCCAGGTAGCCGCTCGCAAGCCCCCAGAAGCAGCCGAGGGTGGTCCCGAGCAGCACCGCCGACATGGCCACGGTGAGCGAGGTGCGGCTCCCGTGGATCACCCGGCTCAGGGTGTCGCGGCCGATCTGGTCGGAGCCGAACCAGTTGACCTCGTCCGGCGGCTTCTGCATCCGCCGGAAGTCGGACTTGAGCGGGTCGAAGGGCGCGATGGCGGGGGCGGCGACGGCCATCGCGACGATCACGACCGCGACCCCGCCCCAGAAGGCGGACAGGGGGGAGCGGCGCGCGAAGCGGCGGAGCCCGCGCCACGCCCGGTGGAGCGGCGTCGGGGCGCCGGCGCCGCCGGAGCTGCCGACGCCGCCGGAGCCGTTGGGATCGCCGGCATCCCCGGCGCCGGTGGCCGCGGACCCGACCGCGGGCGCAGGCGCGGGCTCCGGCGGCGGCGCGGTCGTCGTCGGCCCGCTCATTGGTATCGGATCCTGGGGTCGAGCCAGGCGATGATGACGTCGACCAGGATGTTCAGCATCACGAACACCACCGCGTACAGGAACACGAGATTCTGCATCACGAAGACGTCGCGCTCGTTGACCGCCGTATACATCGCGTAGCCGAGGCCCGGGGTCCCGAAGGCCCGTTCCACCGGGATCGACCCCGCGAGGACGAAGCCGAGCAGGATCCCCGACAGGGTGATGACCGGCAGGAGCGCGTTCGGCAGGGCGTGGATGCTCACCACCAGGCGCCCGTTCAGCCCCTTGGCGCGGGCGGTCCGCACGTAGTCTTCGCGGATGACCTCGAGGAGGCTCGACCGGGCCATCCGGGCGATGTAGGCGGCCTGCCCGAGGGCCAGCACCACGGCCGGCCCGATGATCATCTGGAACAGGGTCCACGGCTCCTCGAAGATCGAAGCGCCGGCGGCGGTCTGCGGCGCCCGGTAGCCGAACCAGAACAGGAGCCCGAGCACGATCAGCATCCCGAGCCAGAAGCCGGGGATGGCGAGGCAGGTGATGGAGGTCACCCGCGCCGCGTTGTCGGCGATCGAGTTGGGCCGGAGCGCGCTCACGATCGCCACCGGGATCCCGAGCACCCAGGACAGGATCACGGACAGGATGGCGATCTGCGCGGTCAGGGGGCCGCGGCGAAGCACCATCTCGCCGACGCTCTCCGCCCGGAAGAAGGACCGGCCCAGCTCCCCCCGCGCAATGTCGCCGAGCCAGCTCAGGTACTGCACCGGCAGGGGGTCGGCGAGGCCGAGCTCCTGCATGTAGCTCAGGCGCTGGGCCTCGGTCAGCTTGGTCATGCCCTCGGGGCCGAAGATGGCGGTCAGCGGGTCGCCCGGCATGACCCGCATGATGAGGAACACGATGACGGACACCCCGAGCACCGTGACGGCCCCGAGCGCGAAGCGGCGGACGATGTAGCTATACATGGAGCATGGTTCGGCGGGTCGGGTCTGGGCGGGCGGCTCGCTCGGCGGCGGAGGGGACGGCGCGGCGCAAGAGCGCGGCGCGGGCTGCTAGCCTGCGTTCACCGTGGCGAGTGTGTCAAGGCTGGCTGGCGCCCCCTCCTCCTCCACGAGGGGATCGACCATGCGCCAACCCGCTCCGTCCGCCTTCTCCCCCGCGGTCCCCTCCCCTCCCTCCCGCGCCGAGGTCGAGGTCGAGTACCCGAGCTCGGACGGCAAGCGCATGTCCGAGAACGACTTCCAGCGCGCCGTCATCGTGTACGGGCTCAGTGCGCTGGGGCTGCGCTACAGGGCGCGCAGTGACGTGTACGTATCCGGGGACCTGCTCGTCTACTACGAGGAGGGGAACCCGCGGGCAAGGGTGGCCCCGGACGTGTTCGTGGTGTTCGGGGTGGAGGACCGGATGCGGATGAACTACAAGGTGTGGGAGGAAGGGAAGGGGCCGGACTTCGTGCTGGAGGTGGCGTCGCCGGGGACGTGGCGGGAGCACGTGGGGCCGAACCGGGGCGTGTATGCGGAGTTGGGGGTGAAGGATTACTGTCTGTACGACCCGACGGGGAAGCACCTGAAGCCGGCGTTGTGGGGGTATCGTCTGGCGGGCGGCGGGTATGAGCGCCAGCCGCTGGTGGAGTCGCCGGACGGGACGCGGTCCCTGTACAGCGAGACGTTGGGCCTGGACCTGTGGGCGAAGGGCGGGAAGATGCGTTTCCGTGACCCGAACACGGGCCTGGACCTCCTTAGCTACGAGGAGGAGCACGCGGCGCGGCAGGCCGCCGTAGTCCGGGCCGAACGGGAAGCCGCCCTCCGCCGGGATGCCGAAGTCCAGGCCGAACGGGAAGCCGCCGCGCGGCGGGCCGGACAGGACGCCGCCGCGCGTCGGGATGCCGAGATCCGGACCGAACGGGAAGCCGCGGCCCGTCAACAAGACGCCGCCGCGCGTCGGGATGCCGAGATCCGGACCGAACGGGAAGCCGCGGCCCGTCAACAAGACGCCGCCGCGCGTCGGGATGCCGAGATCCGGACCGAACGGGAAGCCGCGGCCCGTCAACAAGACGCCGCCGCGCGCCGGGCCGCGGAGGCGCGGATCGCGGAGCTCGAAGCGCTCCTTGACGCGAAGCGCGGCTGAGCGTTTGCCGCTCGCCGCCCACTGCCCACCGAAGCGCCGCTGCCGCCCGTAGTCCAGCCGCGCCAGCGTCCGGCGCCCCCATCAGGGTGAACACAACGTCCTTCCGCGCCCTGTGGACCAGCGCGGCGGCTTCGCAGAACTCGCGAACGCCCTTGTCCCGAAGCAGCCGGGAGACCATCGTCAGGTTACGAACGGCGCCGCAGGCTCCGATCAGGAGAGGCGGGCCAGGCGCCCCGCGCGGTCGAGCAGCTCCGCCCCCGTGCCGCACTCGATGATCTGGTCGCCGACCTCGGCGAGCCGTTCCGGGTCCGTGAGGCGTCCGAGCATCCGCGACAACCGCTCGCCCGTTTCGGCCCCGAACCTCCGGGACGCCAACCGGCACAGCAACGCCCGTTCTTCGGCGCGACCGCGTTCGAGGCCGCGCTCCAGACCTAGCTCGAGACCCTGTTCCCGGCCCTGCTCAAGTCCCCGTTCGAGGCCCTGCTCACGTCCCTGTCGAAGCCACTCTTCGATCCACTCCTGCACCCGTTCCGCCAGCATCGCTCTTCCCCCTTCCAGCGCGTCCGCCGCGAGCGGCGCGCCCTCCCCGAAACGCCTCGACGACACCTGCCGAAGCCACTCCGCGAACGCACGCCGCAGCTCGTCATCGCCCGAATCCCGCAGCCACCCGGACAGCGCCTCCGCGGCCTTCCATAGCTCCTGCGCCGTCGCGCTGGTCTCCAACCCCACCAGCGCCGACACCAGGTTCCGGCCCGGCAGATCGTCCTTCCCCCATCGCCCCTCGTCAAGCAGGAAGTACCGCTGCGAGGGCTGGAAGGGCGCCAGCGCCTCCCCCACCGGCGCGATGAGGTCCCCCGCCTCGACCGGCGCGGTCCAGCGCTCCGGTCCGTTGTACAGCACCACCGGCAGCACCGGCGGCAGCCGCCCCGCCTCGTCCAGCGCCCCCCGGCGGATGAGGTCCTGGTACAGCAGCCCGGTGTAGACCAGCACCCGCACCGCCATGTGCCGGTCCACGGTGGACTGGAATTCGAGCATCACCAGCAGGTACAGCCACGCCTCTCCCTGGCCCTGGAGGCGAAGCCGCCACACCGAGTCCCCGTGACGCTGGCGCAAATCGTCGCTCACGTAGTCCGCGGGGAGCTTCTCCAGGGTCTCGAAGTCGAGCCTGTCGCCCCATCCCCGGGCCGCGAACCCCCGAAGCAGGTCTTCGACCATCGGGCGGTGGGAGAACAGGCCCTTGTACGCCGCGTCGTGCATCGGCGCACTCTGGCACAGGACCGGTCGCGGCGCGGCCGGCGGCCGGCTCGACGTCCGTAGGAAATCGGCGCGCGTTTCGTAGGCCGGAACCCCGCGCAGGAGGCTCCGGTTGCCTACCGCACCGGAAACACCGCGCGCACCCGCCCGGCGCCCGCCGCCCGCCGCCCGTAGTCCAGCCGCTCCCGATCCGGCCTGCCGGCGTGCGCCGCCGTCCGCCCGAGGGGGCGTTTTCCTGACGGCGCGGCGCGCCGAAATCTTACGAACGACGGGACGATCGCCCGTATCGCGGGCATCGGCTCTCGTCCATCCTGTGCCCCTGTCATCCGGTTGGGGGCGCCCCCGTGACCGTGCTACCGTTGTCCACCGCCCGCGTCCGGGGCGCGCCGCCCCACCGCCACGAGGGGATCGACCATGCGCCAACCCGCTCTGTCCGCTTTCTCCCCCGCGGTCCCCTCCCCTCCCTCCCGCGCCGAGGTCGAGGTCGAGTACCCGAGCTCGGACGGCAAGCGCATGTCCGAGAACGACTTCCAGTTCGCCGCCATCGCGTATGGGATCGGCGCGCTGCGGGTGCGCTACGCCGCGCACAGTGACGTGTACGTGTCCGGGGACCTGCTCGTCTACTACGAGGAGGGGAACCCGCAGGCAAGGGTGGCGCCGGACGTGTTCGTGGTGTTCGGGGTGGAGGACCGGGAGCGGATGAACTACAAGGTGTGGGAGGAGGGGAAGGGGCCGGACTTCGTGCTGGAGGTGGCGTCGCCGGGGACGTGGCGGGAGCACGTGGGGCCGAAGCGGGGCGTGTATGCGGAGCTGGGGGTGAAGGAGTACTTTCTGTACGACCCGATCGGGGAGCACCTGAAGCCGACGTTGCAGGGGTATCGGCTGGCGGGCGGCGGGTATGAGCGGCAGCCGTCGGTGGAGTCGCTGGACGGGACGCGGTCCCTGTACAGCGAGACGTTGGGCCTGGACCTGTGGGCGAAGGGCGGGAAGATGCGTTTCCGCGACCCGAACACGGGCCCGGACCTGCTCAGCTACGAGGAGGAGCACGCGGCGCGGCAGGCCGCCGTAATCTGGGCCGAACGGGAAGCCGCCGCGCGCCGGGCCGCGGAGGCGCGGGTCGCGGAGCTCGAAGCGCTCCTCGACGCGCAGCGCGGCTGAGCGTTTGCCGTCCGCCGCCTGCCGCCTGCCGAAGCGCCGCCCGTAGTCCAGCCGCGCCGGCGTCCGGCGCCTGCGAGAGGCGCGCCTGGCGAAAACCCCCACCGCGCCCGCTGAATCCGTCGGGGAGGGCGCCCGGAACGGATGCGCTCGTTGTACGGCCCGGCTCCCCCCGCGCAAGCGGGAGGGCCGGCCCGTGCGCGTCGCCCGCACCGGCGCATTTTGCCCTTGCCTGAAGGCCTGATGCGGGGTCTTGCCGCCCGATTCGGGGTCGATCACGCCCCGTCGCACCGTCTCCGGCGCCCCAGGCGCGGCCGGGTGGCGCCAGCCGCCAGCGCGAAAACCCCACAGCGCACATGCCTCAGATCCGGCCTTGACAAGCGTTGCGAGGCGTAATACGTTCCCCGGCGCAGCGGGCCGCCTGACTGGGACGCTGGCAAGGATGGGGCATCCGGGAGATGTCAGCGCCCTTCGCTGACGAGGCCCGAGGCGATCCTGACAGCAGGAAGGGGCACGGGATCCTTACCTCTTTCAAAGAGATACAGCCATGAACATCAGCATG
Organism: Gammaproteobacteria bacterium; assembly: GCA_965243335.1. GTDB lineage: Bacteria > Pseudomonadota > Gammaproteobacteria > HK1 > HK1 > JAJDXW01. The sequence goes on along the minus strand of OZ251545.1, from coordinate 3,968,826 downwards.
ACCCCGGTTGGACACGAGGAAGTCTTCTCCATCGAGGGAAACACCATCATCTTCCACAACTTGACCGATGTCGGCACCGCCACGGGCGAGGCAGCTCACCCGCTGGTTCTGCCTGCCGCTCCTTTCCGGCAGCCGAACGAGCCCGGCAGCCTCCGCAGACTGTCCTCCCTCGAGGATGTGTGCCTGAGAGCGCAACAGGCCGCCATCCAGACCTTGGGGCTGTTCGATCGGGGGTAACCACGGATGCTTTTCGCTACCGACGATGACGGCAGCACGGACGTCAACACGATATTGACGTTCGTTGCTGGCATCTATACCCAATTCGGAATGCCTGCAGGCGTAGACTTGGCTGGGGTTCAAGTATGTGTCCGCGGCATGCGGCAGGATTTTCCAGGTGGCCTGGACAAGGCCAGCCCCTTCAAACGGGCCGCGAACTTCGTCTGCAATTTCGTGGCTCGGAGGCCCGTCTCCACCCCATTGCCCGAAGACCAGTTTGGTCCCCACCTCACGGCCATCGACAACCATGCCAACGCCTTTATCGCTCTCCAGTTGGCCGTCGAGAGTCTTCACGAGGCGCGCCTCGAGTGGTGTGACGGTTCCATCCATGTGCTGGAGAACAGGATCGAGTTCTCACGCCATTCCCTGATCGACATCGTCGACGCGTTGTCCACCGCAACACCCAGCACCAGCTTCAAGCTCGTCTCCGTGCTTCTCGAGCAGATGGCCTACAAGACCAATCCGCACTGCCAGTATCCGACATCCTGAGCGCCGTTTGGGCAGCCCCCGCAAGGGGTCTTGCGGCCCGGCGGTTCCGGCGTGAAGCCGCGGTGCGGAGCGGGGCCGTGGCTCGTCCGTTCCCGCCCTCACCCTTCGCGCGGCGCCCGTCCGCGCCCATCCGGGCGGGGCGAGCGCCCGCTCGCAGACCTTCAGGGCCTCCGCGTGGATGAGGTCGGAGGCGAACTCCGTCTCGGCTCGCCGCCGCCCTTCCGCCCCCATCGCGGCCCGGCGGGCCGGGGCGTCGGCGAGCGTCAGGGCCGCCTCCACAAGGCGCAAATATCAATATCTTACGAATGGCGCCGCAGGCTCCGATCAGGAGAGGCGGGCCAGGCGCCCCGCGCGGTCGAGCAGCTCCGCCCCCGTGCCGCACTCGATGACCTGGTCGCCGACCTCGGCGAGCCGTTCCGGGTCCGTGAGGCGTGCAAGCAACCCCGACAGCCGCTCACCCGTTTCGGCCCCGAACCTCCGGGACGCCAACCGGCACAGCAACGCCCGTTCTTCGGCGCGACCGCGTTCGAGGCCGCGCTCCAGACCTAGCTCGAGACCCTGTTCCCGTCCCTGTTCCCGGCCTTCCCGAAGCCACTGCTCGATGCACTCTTGCACCCGCTCCGCCAGCATCGCTCCTCCCCCTTCCAGCGCCTCCGCCGCGAGCGGTGCGCCCTCCCCGAAACGCCTCGACGACACCTGCCGAAGCCACTCCGCGAACGCACGCCGCAGCTCGTCATCGCCCGAATCCCGCAGCCACCCGGACAGCGCCTCCGCGGCCTTCCATAGCTCCTGCGCCGTCGCGCTGGTCTCCAACCCCACCAGCGCCGACATCAGGTTCCGGCCCGGCAGATCGTCCTTCTCCCATCGCCCCTCGTCAAGCAGGAAGTACCGCTGCGAGGGCTGGAAGGGCGCCAGCGCCTCCCCCGTCGGCGCGATGAGATCCCCCGCCTCGACCGGCGCGGTCCAGCGCTCCGGTCCGTTGTACAGCACCACCGGCAGCACCGGCGGCAGCCGCCCCGCCGCCCGTAGTCCAGCCGCTCCCAATCCGGCCTGCCGGCGTGCGCCGCCGCCGGCCCGAGGGGGCGTTTTCCTGACGGCGCGCCGCGCCGAAATCCTGCGAACGACGGGACGATCGCCCGTATCGCGGGCGTCGGTTCTCGTCCATCCTGTGCCCCTGTCATCCGGTTGGGGGCGCCCCCATGAGCGTGCTACCGTTGTCCGCCGCCCGCATCCGGGGCACGCCGCCCCGCCGCCACGAGGGGATCGACCGTGCGCCAACCCGCTCCGTCCGCCTTCTCCCCCGCGGTCCCCGCCCCTCCCTCCCGCGCCGAGGTCGAGGTCGAGTACCCGAGCTCGGACGGCAAGCGCATGTCCGAGAACGACTTCCAGCGCGCCGTCATCGTGTACGGGCTCAGTGCGCTGGGGCTGCGCTACAGGGCGCGCAGTGACGTGTACGTATCCGGGGACCTGCTCGTCTACTACGAGGAGGGGAACCCGCAGGCAAGGGTGGCCCCGGACGTGTTCGTGGTGTTCGGGGTGGAGGACCGGATGCGGATGAACTACAAGGTGTGGGAGGAAGGGAAGGGGCCGGACTTCGTGCTGGAGGTGGCGTCGCCGGGGACGTGGCGGGAGCACGTGGGGCCGAAGCGGGGCGTGTATGCGGAGCTGGGGGTGAAGGAGTACTGTCTGTACGACCCGATCGGGGAGCACCTGAAGCCGACGTTGCAGGGGTATCGGCTGGCGGGCGGCGGGTATGAGCGGCAGCCGTCGGTGGAGTCGCTGGACGGGACGCGGTCCCTGTACAGCGAGACGTTGGGCCTGGACCTGTGGGCGAAGGGCGGGAAGATGCGTTTCCACGACCCGGAAACGGGCCTGGACCTCCTTAGCCCATCTTTACCACCCCATCACACAATATCATGTTACATCAGATAGTTACGAGGTTCCAAACTTCCGTGTGGCACTACATCTTGAACACCAACTGGATTTTTGGGGCAGGATGACGGTCTCGTAGGGGCCTCCCGGGGGTCTTGGCGTATCGCATCGGTACGGTATCGAGGGGTGCGAACGGGTGCAAGGTATGCTGGAACGATTATGGCACTACATCGACCCTTGCGACGAACAATCAACAGGTTAAGTGCGAAAATCCGCGGAATTCGAGGCAAATCCCACCTGATCGAGGCTCGCGGTGGTAAAGATGGGTTAGCCACCGGGAGGTGCACTACCGGGCCGAACGGGAAGCCGCCCTCCGCCGGGATGCCGAAGTCCAGGCCGAACGGGAAGCCGCCGCGCGGCGGGCCGGACAGGACGCCGCCGCGCGTCGGGATGCCGAGATCCGGACCGAACGGGAAGCCGCGGCCCGTCAACAAGACGCCGCCGCGCGCCGGGCCGCGGAGGCGCGGATCGCGGAGCTCGAAGCGCTCCTTGACGCGAAGCGCGGCTGAGCGTTTGCCGCTCGCCGCCCACTGCCCACCGAAGCGCCGCTGCCGCCCGTAGTCCAGCCGCGCCAGCGTCCGGCGCCCCCATCAGGGTGAACACAACGTCCTTCCGCGCCCTGTGGACCAGCGCGGCGGCTTCGCAGAACTCGCGAACGCCCTTGTCCCGAAGCAGCCGGGAGACCATCGTCAGGTTACGAACGGCGCCGCAGGCTCCGATCAGGAGAGGCGGGCCAGGCGCCCCGCGCGGTCGAGCAGCTCCGCCCCCGTGCCGCACTCGATGATCTGGTCGCCGACCTCGGCGAGCCGTTCCGGGTCCGTGAGGCGTCCGAGCATCCGCGACAACCGCTCGCCCGTTTCGGCCCCGAACCTCCGGGACGCCAACCGGCACAGCAACGCCCGTTCTTCGGCGCGACCGCGTTCGAGGCCGCGCTCCAGACCTAGCTCGAGACCCTGTTCCCGTCCCTGTTCGAGCCCCTGCTCACGGCCTTCCCGGAGCCACTGCTCGATCCACTCCTGCATCCGTTCCGCCAGCATCGCTCTTCCCCCTTCCAGCGCGTCCGCCACGAGCGGCGCGCCCTCCCCGAAACGCCTCGACGACACCTGCCGAAGCCACTCCGCGAACGCACGCCGCAGCTCGTCATCGCCCGAATCCCGCAGCCACCCGGACAGCGCCTCCGCGGCCTTCCATAGCTCCTGCGCCGTCGCGCTGGTCTCCAACCCCACCAGCGCCGACACCAGGTTCCGGCCCGGCAGATCGTCCTTCCCCCATCGCCCCTCGTCAAGCAGGAAGTACCGCTGCGAGGGCTGGAAGGGCGCCAGCGCCTCCCCCGCCGGCGCGATGAGGTCCCCCGCTTCGACCGGCGCGGTCCAGCGCTCCGGTCCGTTGTACAGCACCACCGGCAGCACCGGCGGCAGCCGCCCCGCCTCGTCGAACGCCCCCCGGCGGATGAGGTCCTGGTACAGCAGCCCGGTGTAGACCAGCACCCGCACCGCCATGTGCCGGTCCACGGTGGACTGGAATTCGAGCATCACCAGCAGGTACAGCCACGCCTCTCCCTGGCCCTGGAGGCGAAGCCGCCACACCGAGTCCCCGTGGCGCTGGCGCAAATCGTCGCTCACGTAGTCCGCGGGGAGCTTCTCCAGGGTCTCGAAGTCGAGCCTGTCGCTCCATTCCCGGGCCGCGAACCCCCGCAGCAGGTCTTCGACCATCGGGCGGTGGGAGAACAGGTCCTTGTACGCCGCGTCGTGCATCGGCGCACTCTGGCACAGGACCGGTCGCGGCGCGGCCGGCGGCCGGCTCGACGTCCGTAGGAAATCGGCGCGCGTTTCGTAGGCCGGAACCCCGCGCAGGAGGCTCCGGTTGCCTACCGCCGGGGCCGGTTGGCTGGCATGGCGCACCGGAAACACCGCGCCCTCGCCGCCCGCCGCCCGCCGCCCGTAGTCCAGCCGCTCCCGATCCGGCCTGCCGGCGTGCGCCGCTGTCCGCCCGAGGGGGCGTTCTCCTGACGGCGCGGCGCGCCGAAATCTTACGAACGACGGGACGATCGCCCGTATCGCGGGCATCGGCTCTCGTCCATCCTGTGCCCCTGTCATCCGGTTGGGGGCGCCCCCGTGACCGTGCTACCGTTGTCCACCGCCCGCGTCCGGGGCGCGCCGTCCCGCCGCCACGAGGGGATCGCCCATGCGCCAACCCGCTCCGTTCGTCTTCCCTCCTGCCGCTCCCTGCACCCTCTCGCGCGCTGCGGTTGAGGTCGAGTACCCGAGCTCGGACGGCAAGCCCTTGGCCGAGAACGACCCCCAGCTCGCCGCCATCCTGTACGGGGTCGGGGCGTTGCGGGTGCACTACGCTGGGCGCGGTGACGTGTACGTGTCCGGGGACCTGCTCGTCTACTACAGGGAGGGGAATCCGCGGGTGTCGGTGGCGCCGGACGTGCTCGTGGTGTTCGGGGTGGAGGACCGGGAGCGGATGAGCTACCGGGTGTGGGAGGAGGGGAAGGGTCCGGACTTCGTGCTGGAGGTGGCGTCGCCGAGCACGTGGCGCGCGGACGTGGGGCGGAAGCGGGTGGTCTATGAGGAGCTGGGGGTGAAGGAGTACTGTCTGTACGACCCGACGGGGAAGTACCTGAAGCCGGCGTTGCGGGGGTATCGTCTGGTGGGCGGCGAGTATGAGCGGCAGCCGTCGGTGGAGTCGCTGGACGGGAGGCGGTCCCTGTACAGCGAGACGTTGGGCCTGGACCTGTGGGCGAAGGGCAGGAAGATGCGTTTCCGTGACCCGGAAACGGGCCTGGACCTCCTTAGCTACGATGAGGAGCACGACCGGGCCGAGCGGGAAGCCGCCGCGTGCAGGAATGCCGAGGGCCGGGCCGAACAGGAGGCCGCGGCCCGCCAACAGGAAGCCGCCGCACGCCGGAATGCCGAGACCCGGGCCGAACGGGAAGCCACCGCACGCCGGAGCGCCGAAGTCCGGGCCGAACAGGAAGCCGCCGCACGCCGGAATGCCGAGACCCGGGCCGAACGGGAAGCTGCGGCCCGCCAAGAGGAAGCCGCCGCGCGCCAAGCTGCGGAGGCGCGGGTCGCGGAGCTCGAAGCGCTCCTCGACGCGAAGCGCGGCTGAGCGTTTGCCGCCCGCCCACCTGCCGCTCGCCCGCCGCCCACCTGCCGCCTGCCCACCTGCCGCCGCGCCGCCGTAGTCCAGCCGCGCCGGCGTCCGGCGCACGAACCCGTACACCGGTCCCCGGTCGGCCCCCTGCTCGCCGTAGCGTTCGAGGTTCATCACGTCCCGCGTGGCTGGGGCCCCCCTGGGTACGCCGGCGTCTCGCCGGCCCGGGGGGGAGCGCTCGGGGACGCGAATGCCGGCGAGACGCCGGCGTACCCAGGGGGTTGGCGAGCGGTGCGCCGGCGCGAAAGGCCCCACAGCGCACATGCCTCGGAAAGCGCCGGCGTTGGCGAGGGATCTGAGGTTGTGGCAGGGGGCCATCGCGCCGTGGTCTCGGCAACCCTTCCCGATCCGGCCTGCCGGCGTGCGCCGCCGCCGGCCCGAGGGGGCGTTTTCCTGACGGCGCGGCGCGCCGAAATCTTACGAACGACGGGACGATCGCCCGTATCGCGGGCGTTGGTTCTCGTCCATCCTGTGCCCCTGTCATCCGGTTGGGGGCGCCCCCGTGACCGTGCTACCGTTGTCCACCGCCCGCATCCGGGGCGCGCCGCCCCGCCGCCACGAGGGGATCGACCATGCGCCAACCCGCTCTGTCCGTCTTCCCTCCTGCCGCTCCCTGCACCCTCTCTCGCGCCGCGGTTGAGGTCGAGTACCCGAGCTCGGACGGCAAGCCCTTGGCCGAGAACGACGCCCAGCGCCCCGCCATCCTGTACGGGCTCAGTGCGCTGGGGCTGCGCTACGCCGGGCGCAGTGACGTGTACGTGTCCGGTGACCTGCTCATCTACTACGAGGAGGGGAACCCGCGGGCCTCGGTGGCGCCGGACGTGTTCGTGGCGTTCGGGGTGGAGGACCGGGTGCGGATGAGCTACCGGGTGTGGGAGGAGGGGAAGGGGCCGGACTTCGTGCTGGAGGTGGCGTCGCCGAGCACGTGGCGCGAGGACGTGGGGCGCAAGCGGGACGTGTATGCGGAGCTGGGGGTGAAGGAGTACTTTCTGTACGACCCGACGGGGGAGTACCTGAAGTCGGCGTTGCGAGGGTATCGTCTGGCAGGCGAGGGGTATGAGCGCCAGCGGCTGGTGAAGTCGGTGGACGGGAGGCGGTCCCTGTACAGCGAGACGTTGGGCCTGGACCTGTGGGCGAAGGGCAGGAAGATGCGTTTCCGTGACCCGGAAACGGGCCTGGACCTCCTTAGCTACGATGAGGAGCATGCGGCGCGGCAGGCTGCCGAAGTCCAGGCCGAACAGGAGGCCGCCGCACGCCAACAGGAAGCCGCCGCGCGCCGGAATGCCGAGACCCGGGCCGAACGGGAAGCCATCGCACGCAGGAATGCCGAGACCCGGGCCGAACGGGAAGCCACCGCACGCCAACAGGAAGCTGCTGCCCGCCGGAGCGCCGAAGTCCGGGCCGAACGGGAGGCTGCGGCCCGCCAACAGGAGACCGCCGTGCGCCAAGCCGCGGAGGCGCGGGTCGCGGAGCTCGAAGCGCTCCTCGACGCGAAGCGCGGCTGAGCGTTTGCCGCCGCCCGCCCGCCGCCCACCTGCCGCCCCTGCCGCCCGCCGCCCGTAGTCCAGCCGCTCCCGATCCGGCCTGCCGGCGTGCGCCGCCGCCGGCCCGAGGGGGCGTTCTCCTGACGGCGCGGCGCGCCGAAATCTTACGAACGACGGGACGATCGCCCATATCGCGGGCGTTGGTTCTCGTCCATCCTGTGCCCCTGTCATCCGGTTGGGGGCGCCCCCGTGACCGTGCTACCGTTGTCCACCGCCCGCATCCGGGGCGCGCCGCCCCGCCGCCACGAGGGGATCGACCATGCGCCAACCCGCTCTGTCCGTCTTTCCTCCTGCCGCTCCCTGCACCCTCTCTCGCGCCGCGGTTGAGGTCGAGTACCCGAGCTCGGACGGCAAGCCCTTGGCCGAGAACGACGCCCAGCGCCCCGCCATCCTGTACGGGCTCAGTGCGCTGGGGCTGCGCTACGCCGGGCGCAGTGACGTGTACGTGTCCGGGGACCTGCTCATCTACTACGAGGAGGGGAACCCGCGGGCCTCGGTGGCGCCGGACGTGTTCGTGGCGTTCGGGGTGGAGGACCGGGTGCGGATGAGCTACCGGGTGTGGGAGGAGGGGAAGGGGCCGGACTTCGTGCTGGAGGTGGCGTCGCCGAGCACGTGGCGCGAGGACGTGGGGCGCAAGCGGGACGTGTATGCGGAGCTGGGGGCGAAGGAGTACTTTCTGTACGACCCGACGGGGGAGTACCTGAAGTCGGCGTTGCGAGGGTATCGTCTGGCAGGCGAGGGGTATGAGCGCCAGCGGCTGGTGAAGTCGGTGGACGGGAGGCGGTCCCTGTACAGCGAGACGTTGGGCCTGGACCTGTGGGCGAAGGACGGGAAGATGCGTTTCCACGACCCGGAAACGGGCCTGGACCTCCTTAGCTACGATGAGGAGCACGACCGGGCCGAGCGGGAGGCCGCCGCGCGTCAACGAGAAGCCGCCGCGCGCCGGAATGCCGAGACCCGGGCCGGGCAGGAGGCCGCCGCACGCAGGAATGCCGAGACCCGGGCCGAACGGGAAGCCACCGCACGCAGGAATGCCGAGACCCGGGCCGAACGGGAGGCTGCGGCCCGCCAACAGGAGACCGCCGTGCGCCAAGCCGCGGAGGCGCGGGTCGCGGAGCTCGAAGCGCTCCTCGACGCGAAGCGCGGCTGAGCGTTTGCCGCCGCCCGCCCGCCGCCCACCTGCCGCCCCCGCCGCCCGTAGTCCAGCCGCTCCCGATCCGGCCTGCCGGCGTGCGCCGCCGCCGGCCCGAGGGGGCGTTCTCCTGACGGCGCGGCGCGCCGAAATCTTACGAACGACGGGACGATCGCCCATATCGCGGGCGTCGGCTCTCGTCCATCCTGTGCCCCTGTCATCCGGTTGGGGGCGCCCCCATGAGCGTGCTACCGTTGTTCGCCGCCCGCATCCGGGGCACGCCGCCCCACCGCCACGAGGGGATCGACCATGCGCCAACCCGCTCTGTCCGTCTTCCCTCCTGCCGCTCCCTGCACCCTCTCTCGCGCCGCGGTTGAGGTCGAGTACCCGAGCTCGGACGGCAAGCCCTTGGCCGAGAACGACGCCCAGCGCCCCGCCATCCTGTACGGGCTCAGTGCGCTGGGGCTGCGCTACGCCGGGCGCAGTGACGTGTACGTGTCCGGGGACCTGCTCATCTACTACGAGGAGGGGAACCCTCGGGCCTCGGTGGCGCCGGACGTGTTCGTGGCATTCGGGGTGGAGGACCGGGAGCGGATGAGCTACCGGGTGTGGGAGGAGGGGAAGGGGCCGGACTTCGTGCTGGAGGTGGCGTCGCCGAGCACGTGGCGCGAGGACGTGGGGCGCAAGCGGGACGTGTATGCGGAGCTGGGGGTGAAGGAGTACTTTCTGTACGACCCGACGGGGGAGTACCTGAAGTCGGCGTTGCGAGGGTATCGTCTGGCAGGCGAGGGGTATGAGCGCCAGCGGCTGGTGAAGTCGGTGGACGGGAGGCGGTCCCTGTACAGCGAGACGTTGGGCCTGGACCTGTGGGCGAAGGGCGGGAAGATGCGTTTCCACGACCCGGAAACGGGCCTGGACCTCCTTAGCTACGATGAGGAGCACGCGGCGCGGCAGGCTGCCGAAGTCCAGGCCGAACAGGAGGCCGCCGCACGCCAACAGGAAGCCGCCGCGCGCCGGAATGCCGAGACCCGGGCCGAACGGGAAGCCACCGCACGCCAACAGGAAGCTGCTGCCCGCCGGAGCGCCGAAGTCCGGGCCGAACGGGAGGCTGCGGCCCGCCAACAGGAGACCGCCGTGCGCCAAGCCGCGGAGGCGCGGGTCGCGGAGCTCGAAGCGCTCCTCGACGCGAAGCGCGGCTGAGCGTTTGCCGCCGCCCGCCCGCCGCCCACCTGCCGCCCCCGCCGCCCGCCGCCCGTAGTCCAGCCGCTCCCGATCCGGCCTGCCGGCGTGCGCCGCCGCCCACCCGAAGGGGCGTTCTCCTGACGGCGCGGCGCGCCGAAATCCTGTGAACGACGGGACGATCGCCCGTATCGCGGGCGTCGGCTCTCGTCCATCCTGTGCCCCTGTCATCCGGTTGGGGGCGCCCCCATGAGCGTGCTACCGTTGTTCGCCGCCCGCATCCGGGGCGCGCCGCCCCGCCGCCACGAGGGGATCGCCCATGCGCCAACCCGCTCCGTTCGTCTTCCCTCCTGCCGCTCCCTGCACCCTCTCGCGCGCCGCGGTTGAGGTCGAGTACCCGAGCTCGGACGGCAAGCCCTTGGCCGAGAACGACGCCCAGCGCCCCGCCATCCTGTACGGGCTCAGTGCGCTGGGGCTGCGCTACGCCGGGCGCAGTGACGTGTACGTGTCCGGGGACCTGCTCATCTACTACGAGGAGGGGAACCCGCGGGCCTCGGTGGCGCCGGACGTGTTCGTGGCGTTCGGGGTGGAGGACCGGGTGCGGATGAGCTACCGGGTGTGGGAGGAGGGGAAGGGGCCGGACTTCGTGCTGGAGGTGGCGTCGCCGAGCACGTGGCGCGAGGACATGGGGCGGAAGCGGGTGGTCTATGAGGAGCTGGGGGTGAAGGAGTACTGGCTGTACGACCCGACGGGGGAGTACCTGAAGTCGGCGTTGCGAGGGTATCGTCTGGCAGGCGAGGGGTATGAGCGCCAGCGGCTGGTGAAGTCGGTGGACGGGAGGCGGTCCCTGTACAGCGAGACGTTGGGCCTGGACCTGTGGGCGAAGGACGGGAAGATGCGTTTCCACGACCCGGAAACGGGCCTGGACCTCCTTAGCTACGATGAGGAGCACGCGGCGCGGCAGGCTGCCGAAGTCCAGGCCGAACAGGAGGCCGCCGCACGCCAACAGGAAGCCGCCGCGCGCCGGAATGCCGAGACCCGGGCCGGGCAGGAGGCCGCCGCGCGCCGGAATGCCGAGACCCGGGCCGAACGGGAAGCCATCGCACGCAGGAATGCCGAGACCCGGGCCGAACGGGAAGCCACCGCACGCCAACAGGAAGCTGCTGCCCGCCGGAGCGCCGAAGTCCGGGCCGAACGGGAGGCTGCGGCCCGCCAACAGGAGACCGCCGTGCGCCAAGCCGCGGAGGCGCGGGTCGCGGAGCTCGAAGCGCTCCTCGACGCGAAGCGCGGCTGAGCGTTTGCCGCCGCCCGCCCGCCGCCCACCTGCCGCCCCCGCCGCCCGCCGCCCGTAGTCCAGCCGCTCCCGATCCGGCCTGCCGGCGTGCGCCGCCGCCGGCCCGAGGGGGCGTTCTCCTGACGGCGCGCCGCGCCGAAATCCTACAAACGACGGGACGATCGCCCGTATCGCGGGCGTCGGCTCTCGTCCATCCTGTGCCCCTGTCATCCGGTTGGGGGCGCCCCCATGAGCGTGCTACCGTTGTTCGCCGCCCGCATCCGGGGCACGCCGCCCCACCGCCACGAGGGGATCGCCCATGCGCCAACCCGCTCCGTTCGCCTTCCCTCCTGCCGCTCCCTGCACCCTCTCCCGCGCTGCGGTCGAGGTCGAGTACCCGAGCTCGGACGGCAAGCCCTTGGCTGAGAACGACCCCCAGTTCGCCGCCATCCTGTACGGGGTCGGGGCGCTGCGGGTGCGCTACGCCGCGCGCAGTGACGTGTACGTGTCCGGAGACCTGCTCATCTACTACGAGGAGGGGAACCCTCGGGCCTCGGTGGCGCCGGACGTGTTCGTGGCGTTCGGGGTGGAGGACCGGGAGCGGATGAGCTACCGGGTGTGGGAGGAGGGGAAGGGTCCGGACTTCGTGCTGGAGGTGGCGTCGCCGAGCACGTGGCGCGAGGACGTGGGGCGGAAGCGGGTGGTCTATGAGGAGCTGGGGGTGAAGGAGTACTGGCTGTACGACCCGACGGAGGAGCACCTGAAGGCGGCGTTGTGGGGGTATCGTCTGGTGGGCGAGGGGTATGAGCGCCAGCCGCTGGTGGAGTCGGTGGACGGGACGCAGTCCCTGTACAGCGAGACGTTGGGCCTGGACCTGTGGGCGAAGGGCAGGAAGATGCGTTTCCACGACCCGGAAACGGGCCTGGACCTCCTTAGCTACGATGAGGAGCACGCGGCGCGGCAGGCTGCCGAGGGCCGGGCCGAACAGGAGGCCGCGGCCCGCCAACAGGAAGCCGCCGCACGCCGGAATGCCGAGAGCCGGGCCGGGCGGGAAGCCGCCGCGCGCCGGAATGCCGAAGTCCGGGCCGAACAGGAAACCGCCGCGCGCCGGAATGCCGAGGGCCGGGCCGAACAGGAAACCGCCGCGCGCCGGAATGCCGAGGGCCGGGCCGAACAGGAGGCCGCCGCGCGCCAAGCCGCGGAGGCGCGGGTCGCGGAGCTCGAAGCGCTCCTCGACGCGAAGCGCGGCTGAGTGCCGGCGGGGCGGTGTTCGAGCGCAACGCTCCCGGCGCCACCGGCGCTCCGGCCCCCAGCTCCCGGCGCTCCATCCCCGCCCCCGCCGACGGGGGGCCCCCGCGCCCATCGATCCCATACGGATTCCGTATGTCCCATATATAAGGGTGCGCCCGGGCGCGCCGCCCCCGCGCCCGCGAGCGTTCGCGGGGGGCGCGCCCGGTCCCGGCGAAGGTCTCCCCGCGCACCGGCCTCCCGGAGCGGGGGGGGCGGGGGGCGGCGGGGGGCCTCCCGGGCCTCTCCGCCCCGCGTCGGCGTGCGCGGGATCAGGGGGGATCAGGGGGTTGCATATCGAATTTCGGAAGGTATACTTCCGCCCGTTTGGAGCTGGCCGCGACGGGGCGGCCAGCCGAATGCCCCAACCCCGCGCAGGCGGCTCAGGGGGCGGTCTCAACAGAGGAAGCAGCAATGAAAGTTTTTGCAGTTGGGAACGGCTCCAGCAGCCGCATCTGGCGCGAGCGCTCGGGGGAGGGCCCCGCGGCTCGCGAGTCCGGGGCGTCGCCGAGGGGGATGGCGGCCGCGGCCGTCGCCTTCCTCGCCGCGCTCCTCCTCCTGCCGGGCGAGGCGAGGGCGCAGCAGGTTGATGCCTGCGGCACCCTGACCGGCGGTTCCGTCAACTGTGAGGGGGGGACTACCCTTGCTAACGGCGCGCGCTACAACCATGCGGGCAGTGGCGCGGCCACGGTCAACGTGGGCAGCACGGGCACTGCCGGAACGGTTACGATCACGGCGAACCAAGTCTATGTGTATGCCACCGGCGGCGACGCCACGATCAATGTGGGCGGCGTGTCCACAGTGAACTCCGGGGGGACCGGTAACGGCTTCAACATCTATCGTGGCCAGACCGGTACCGGGGCGTCGACGATAACCATCCAAGGCGACGTGAACATCGGCTCGATAGACTCGAGCGAAGTGATAACCTGGAAAGGTGGCCGCGGCGTCACCATGGAGCTGGACCCGTCCAGCGCCATCACCGCCGGAGGGTCGACCTTGAAGACCGCGGCGACGATCTACTCCAATGCTGTAGGCATCTATTTCCGCCGGGATGTGAACGCCGCCACCACGCAGGACTCGATCGTCGAAAACACCGGCGATATCACTTCGAACACCGACAATGGCATCTGGGCGTCGTACGAGCGCCCCGGTACATCCACCTCGAACGGCGACTTCAGAGTCACCAACCGTGGCGACATCACGGCGGAGACCGCCAACAGACGGGGCATCTCGGCGCACTACCACGGCTACGGCGCCTTCACGGTCCGGCACCTTGAGGGCGCTATTTCCTCGGGGCAGCAAGGCATCTTCGTGGAGCACGGGGCCTCAGGCGCAGCCGCAGACGGGGGCGTCACCACGATCGAAATCGGCGGTGACATCACGTCGGCCAACAACCACGCCGTCCAGCTCTACCAGACCGGAGGCACGGGCGCTATCACGGTCAGCATGACCGGCGGCGAAGTCGTGGCGACGCCGGCCACGGCGCCCAACTCCGATGCCATATTCATCGAGAGGGCCGCCGACGGCAACACAGCGAACAGCGGCGCCATGTCCGTCACGACCACCGGCGGCTCGCTCACCGGGAGGCGCGGTATCCGTGTGCGGGACAACACCGCGTATATGGGCGCGGTCACGATCTCCAACGGCGCCGACATCACCGCGGGGGACCACGGCCTTTACGTGTCGAGGCGGGGCAGTGGCGCGACCTCCATCACCAATACCGGCGGCACGGTCGTCGCCACGGCATGGAACGCCATCTTCGTCGAGAACGAGGCGACCCCCGCTGGCGCGACGACGGCGACGAGCACGGACGACGTGACCGTCATGGTGACGGGCGGTACGGTCCGGTCGAACGCCAAGGACGACCCCGTCACCGCCAACACCACCGCCGTCCCCACCGCCGCCGCCGCGCACAGGAACCGGGGGGCCGCCGTCTTCGCCATGAACCGGGGGACGGGCGACGTCATCGTCGAGGTCTCGGGCGGCGAAGACACGATGCTCATCTCGAAGTACAGCTCCGGGATCTTCGCCCGCCTCTGGGAGGGCAACGCCGACGTTGACAACGACGGCAGCCAGATCAAGGTCACCCAGGGCGGGACGATCCATGGCCGGAAGGGCGTCCACGCCTTCGCGGTGCCCCACTCCGTCGTTACCGGCGCCGACGGTGAAGAGTTCGACACTCGGGCGGAGGGGGCCTCCGCGGAAGTGATCGACGTCATCTGGACCGGAACCTTCTCGCACGGGACGACGGCCGCCCCCATCGCCGAGAACGACAACGACCGCTTCGTGGCGGCGACCGTCGCCTCCGCGTTCGACCTCGACCGGGAGGTGCAGGCCGGGCAGGTCGAGGGGAGCATCCGCTACGGCGCGCCGGCGGGCATCGAGGCCCAGGTCATGACCTGGCGCGACGTGGTGGAGCAGGTGGCGCAGGGCGACCGCGGCCGCGCCGATGCGGCGATTGCGGACGACACGGCCCGGCAGGCGCTGTTCAATACCGCCGACCCTGCCGACCCCTCCGACGCCGACCAGGTCGCCCTCAAGGCGCGGTCGGACGCCCTCGTGCTTCAGGCCAAGGCAGCGATCGAGAACGGTGACATCATGGTCGAGAGCGGGAGCGCGCTCGAAACGGCCCTCGCCGCCATCGCCGCCATCGACACCAGCAATGCCGCCGGCGAGTACACCGTGGAGGAGGTCGCGGGCTACCTGGCGGTTGACAACATCGTCAACCGGGCTGCTCTGGCGGACCTCATGTCGCGGGGACTCTCGGACAAGGAGAAGGCGGTGCTGGCGGCGATGGCGACGGGTGACGAAGCCGCCGTGGACACCGCGCTCGACGACGAGGCGGCGGGCTTCTCCGACGACTACAAGACGGCGGTGAAGGCGTTCCTCAACCGCTACAACGTCGGGAACATCAAGGTCACCATGGACGGCGGCTCCATCGACTCCCGCGGCGACGGCATCCGCGCCTACTACGCGACGCCGAACGACAACAACGGCGCCATCAACGTCACCGTGGGCGTCGCTCCCACCACTGCGGAGGATGGCACGACGACCGAAGGCACCGAGGCGACCATCACCGGCGCCATGGCCGGCATCTACGTCGCCAACGCGGGTGTGGGCGACCTGAACTCCGCCTGGGCTGATCTCCTGAATCTGGACGAGAATGCGGACGTGACCGGTCTGCGCCAGCACTACGTCGCGGTGAACAACGGCACGGTGACGGGCGGGACGGACGCGGCCGTGCATCTCGTGGGCGGCGGGATGCTGCACGTCGGTCGGACCGGCAAGGTGCTCGCCGGCTCTTCGGGCAACGCCGTTCTGGTGAACGATCCGGGGGTGGCGCACGTCTTCATCGAAGGCGAGGTGAAGGGCGCCGAGGACGGAGCTGCGGCGGTGCACATGCAGGGCGGCGGCAGTGTGCGGGTCAGCGATACCGGGATCGTGCATGCGAACGGCGCCGATCGCGCCATCCGGACCGACGGGGAGACGGCAACCAAGGTGACCCTGGAGGTCGCCGTCAGCCAGTATGAAGGCGAAGTCCGTGGGCGGCCCTCGAGCGCGGACATCCAATCGCTGCTGGACAGGGTGAAGGGCTCCATTGGATCTCTCGCCACCACCGATGAAAATGCCTCATCCGTGGAGCCGGAGGTGCCGTACGGAGACGGTTCCGGTGGAATGGTTGAGGTAGAAGGCGGCGGAAGTCTGCTAGGCCAGGATGGAATGCTTGCCTTGAATCCTGACGAGTTCGATTGTCCGCCGGGCGAGGAGCGCGACGCTGACGGCATGTGCGTCGTGCCGCAGCAGCCGGACGCGTGTCCCGATGGCCAGGAGCGTGGCGCTGACGGGATGTGCCCCGCGCCGCAGCAGCCGGACGCGTGTCCCGATGGCCAGGAGCGTGGCGCTGACGGGATGTGCCCCGCGCCGCAGCAGCCGGACGCGTGTCCCGATGGCCAGGAGCGTGGCGCTGACGGGATGTGCCCCGCGCCGCAGCAGCCGGACGCGTGTCCCGATGGCCAGGAGCGTGGCGCTGACGGGATGTGCCCCGCGCCGCAGCAGCCGGACGCGTGTCCTGCGGGTCAGGTCCGCGGCGATGACGGCATGTGCGCCGCGCCGCCGATGGAGGAGGAGGAGCCGGCGCCGAAGCCGGTGGTTGGGTTCAAGTGCAACGAAGTCACGGACCAGCGGTGCCGCCTGTACGAGGCGCTGCCGTCGATGCTGCTGTCGATGAACGGCCTTCCGACCTACGAGGAGCGGATGTCGGCCGCGCACGACGGCAGAGGCGGCTGGGCGCGGGTCGAGGTCGCCGGCGGCAAGTGGCAGGCGGACACCTCGACGCGCAGCGACGTCACCTACGACCATCGCCGCCGGGGGCTGCGAGCGGGTCTGGACTTCGCGGTGGGCGATGCCGGGCGCTTCGGCGTGTCGGTCCACGGCCTGCGGGGTTCGGCGGAGATGGCGCAGGTGGGCGAGGTCGATCTGATGGCCACCGGGCTGGGGGTGAACGCGACGAGGATGTTCACCGACACCTTGCACGTGGACGCCCAGGCGGCGGTGACCCGGTACGACGTCGACGTCGACTCGGCGGACGCCGAGACCGGCAGGCTGGCGGAGGGCGTGAACGGCAGCGGCTTCGCCCTGGGCATGGAGGTCGGAAGGCGCATGGCGCTCCGGGACGGGGTGTCCGTGACCCCTCGTGCGGGCTTCACCTGGTCGACGGTGGACCTGGACGACTTCGACGAACTCGGGGCCCTTGGCCGCGCGCGGGTGTCCGTGAAGGATGCGCGGAGCATGAAGGGCCGTGTGGGCGTCGGCGTGGAGAAGACGCAGGGCGACGACATGCAGGGAAGCCGCGTGTTCGGCTCGCTGGACCTGGAGCAGGAGTTCAGCAACGAGACGGAGGCGCAGGTGTCGGGGGAGATGGGCTCGCGGGTGACGGCACTGAAGGCGGAGGCGGAGAGGACCGCGTTCCGCCTTGCGGTGGGCGGCGCGCGGGTCTGGGGTGAAGGCCGCTACTCGCTCCAGGGCTCCGTGGGCTATACCGCGAGCGGCAGCGACAACCGCGACGTCGGCGGCGGGCTGAGCTTCTCCATGCAGTTCTGATCCGCCATACCGCCCGGTGGCGGAGGCTTCGGAGTTCCCGCTCCGAAGCCTCCGCCGGCTTCCGTCCGATGACCCCGACCCGAACCCAATCCCGCCGCCGCCCTCCTCCGAGGCCCGGCGCTCGTCCGGCTCCGCTTCCTCCGCTCCGTGCAAGCGACCACGTCTCGCGGGACGAGAGAGCCATCCCTTGCTCGCCGCACCCGCCGAAAAGGGCGCAGTCCCCCCCCCCCCCCCCCCCCCCCCGATTGCTCCGCCCCTGCCGCTCGGATAATCCCCACCGGCGCCACTTCGCCCTGGGCTGTATCAGCCCCAACGGCTTCGAGCGCGTCGCGAGCACGCGGGACGGGGCCCGAACCACCCTCGGGGCAAGACCCCCGGACCCCGGGATCGAGCACAATCCGCCCTTGCCGGCTCCCGCCCGCCGCCACACCGGCGAAAGCCGTCGACCGTCCACCGGATCGGGATAAGTCCACCGGTTCCGATTCCGTGGCGGCGGGCAAGGACGGGCAAGGAATGGCCTTGAAGGTTAGGGTGATAGGAGGGGTTGATGTGGGCAGTCGTAAGGGATACCCTTGCGGCGTTGAACCATGCCCGGCGTCCGCAAGCGTCTTCGGGACCAGCGGGCCATTGCATTGCCAAGGCTCGATCAGCACCAAACGGACCTCATGGAGGCTCATGA
Source organism: Gammaproteobacteria bacterium (assembly GCA_965243335.1). Classification (GTDB taxonomy): domain Bacteria; phylum Pseudomonadota; class Gammaproteobacteria; order HK1; family HK1; genus JAJDXW01. The sequence goes on along the minus strand of OZ251545.1, from coordinate 3,950,773 downwards.
CATGAATCCCATCGACCAAGCAGGGGGAGCGTTCCTCCATCTCCGCTTCATGAAGTCCCCGGTCGGGATAGGGGCGTTGGCGCTTGGATCGATCCTGGCGCTCTCCGCCTGCTCCAGCTCCAGCACCGGTGTCTCGAGGAGTGACCTCAGAGCGGCCCAGGCGGCGGCCGAGGCCGAAAAGGCGAGGGCGGACGCGGCGGTAGCCCGGTTGGCGGAGCTCCGCACGTCACTCGCGGACGCCCAGGCCGCGCTCGCCAGGGCCACCACTCCCGAACAGCGAACGGAGGCCGGCGAGGTGGTGAGAGAAGCCCAGCAGAACTTGGAGCAGCTCCGAGAGCAGCTCCGAATGGATCTGGCGGACCCGCCGGTCGACGACCCCGACGCCGCTGCGAAGGCGGCGGCGGACGAAGCTCTGGGAGCGGTCGATCGTGCGTTGGAGCTGACCCTCGAGGCGCTGGCGGCGTCCGGCGCCATGGTGTCCGGCCAGCTCGTCTTCGCGGACATGCACACGTCGCTGGACCAGGCGCAGAACGCGCTGACCAACGCCCTGGCCAAGCTGACGGAGGCAGAGGAGGCCGATCCGCCCCCGGCGCTGGCCGACCTTCTGGCTCGGGCCCGGGCCATGATCTCCACCGCCCAGCTCACCTTGGTGCCGCTGCTGAGGGAGGAGCTGGCCGAGGCCGAGGCGGCCCGGAGCGCCGAGGCCGAGAGGGCGGCGGCGGCCGAGGCCGCGACCAAGGTAGAGGCCGAGGCGAGGGCAGATGCCGAAGCGCAGGCGAAGGCCGAAGCCGAAGCGAAGGCCGAGGCCGAGGCGAGGGCAGATGCCGAAGCGCAGGCGAGGGCCGAAGCCGAGGCCGAGGCGGCGGCGCAACAGGCCAGAGCCGACACGTTCGATCCGCGCGTGCCCCTGACCCAGGCGCTCGAGCCGGGAGCGCCGAGGTTCGTGCCCAGGGGCGAGGCGGAGATCACGCGCACGGCGCGCGACGCGGAAACGCCGCTCGCCATCCGGACCGCCGCCGTCGCCTTCGCCGAGGGCAAGAGGGTCGGCGAAGGGGGCGGCCTCGCCGCGACCGACGAGCTGCCCCTGCGGGCGGTGGCCCTGCGGGCGGCGGGAAGGCATCCCATCAAGATCCAGGGCGACGACGGCACGCCGGACGCGTATGGCAACACCGACGGCGTGGTGAAGAGCTCCCTCCAGCTCTCCGCCGACGGCGCGACGCTCAAGTTGGGCGGTACCGGGGTGCTCTACTACGACGGCCAGCGGCGCTTCGACCTCGGCGCCAACAAGGACGAGTGGTGGCGCACCGGGCCGGACGGCAAGGTGGGCGACGCGGCCGCCAGCGCGGGCGACACCATGACCGACGCCCATGCCGCGGATCTGGGATTGGATGCGGCGAGCGGCTCGTTGACGGCCGAGCAGGCGACCATGCTCCAGGGCTGGGCGACGGACAGGCCCGACTGCTGGCAACAGGATCTCTCCCTCTGCGGCGACTGGAACCACGACGACCTGGCGATCGCCTTCGGCGCGCCGTCGCAGTCGCCCCACGGCGAGCCGGCGTATTACTGGAAGGTGAAGGTTCCGCTGACCGAAACCCAGCTCGAACAGCGCCTTCCGTGGGGGCAGGCGCCGGACGCCTCCACCTACGGCAGACGGCCGAGGGAGCTCGGAACCTACGAGCTCTGGCTGTCGAACTACGGCGGCCTCGACACGGGCGCGGACGCGAACGACGCCAGCGACGACACGCACCGCTACCTCGAATACGCGGCCCACGGCCTGTTCATGTTCTTCGACAACGTGAAAGCCTTGCCGTCCTTCACCCGCGTGCAGGCGTTCGCTTTCGGCTACGACGCCTTCGCGGACGAGGACGACATGAGGACGACGGACCTCTCGACGTCGATCGCGGCCACGTTCCAGGGCCACACCATGGCACGCAGGCTGAACAACCGGGACAGCATCACCCACATCACGCTGGACGGGGCATTGCCGATCCGGGGAGACATCACGCTCAACGCCTGCATCGGCGGCGCTAGCTGCACCGGTGCCGGCATTCCCCCCACCGCCAACAGGATCAACGGCATGATCTCCGGCCTCGAGGAGCTCCGCCACGACGGGCAGTGGATTCCGTTCCTCCCCGCCGCCGGAGGCATCCCGATGGCGGAGGGCGCGATCGCCGCCGACGGCAGCTTCGGGGGCCAGCTCGAGCTTCCGCGAATCGTCACCCCCGAAGGCGAAGTGGGCCAGGTGAACTCATGGAACTGGGACGCCGAGCCGAACAATCCGGGCCATCCTTCCAAGTACGGCGGCAATCTCTACGGTCCCGGAAACGCCCTGGAAGCCGCGGGCTGGTGGCACATGCAACCCGACAACCGGGAGTCGCACCGCCGCGACTACAGCTCGCTCATCGGCAGCTTCGGGGCCAAGTGCACCAAGGGGTGCACGCCCGAGAACTGATGACGCCCGGGCTTGCGCGCCGCCGGCCGTCGGCGGCGCGCAAGCCGCGCGATACGCTCTCACGAGCGCGAAGACCTCCCGGGCGCCGTCCCGCCCTCCTCCTCCCATTGACGAAGATCATCGGCCACCGCCTCCGCGCCGCCGCCGTCGTCCTGGCCTTCCTGGGGGGGGGCTGGTGCGCGCCGGCGCTCGCGCAGGGCGCTCCCGCCACTCCCCCCGCCACACCCTCCACTACTCCCCCCGCCGCTCCCGAGGACGAGCGGCGGGCGGCCGTGGTGGAGCGGGCGCGGGCGATGATCTTCGACGGCCGGCCGGCGGCGGCCCTCGTGCTGCTGCGGCCCCTCGCCGAGCGCTACCCGGACCACACGGATACCCATTTCTTCCGCGGCATGGCCGCCTCCGCCGCCGCCAACCTGCCGGAGGGCCGGCCCGGCGCCCCGGAGACCGGCGAAGCCCGCCGGGCGCTCCGCGACGAGGCGGTAGCGAGCTACCGCCACATCCTCGAATCGCGCCCCGGGCTCGCGGGGGCCCGGCTGGAGCTGGCCCGGGTCCTGTTCGAGCGCGGGCGCTGCACCGCCCCGCCCGAAAGCCTGCTGGAGCACCTGCTGGGCGACGACTGCGACGCGGCGGCGCACCACTTCCGGCGCGCCCTGGCGGGCGGGCTGCCGGAGGCGGTCGCCGGGGCGGTGTCGCGCTTTCTCGCCGCCGTGCAGGCGCGCAAGCGGGTGTCGGGGCAGGTCGGGCTGGCGGTCGCCCCGGACAGCAACGTCAACGCGGGGACCTCGGCCCACACCTTCACCTCCCGCCTCCGCAACTTCTTCACCGGCGAGTCGCTGGAGTTCGAGCTCAGCGAGGAGGCCCGCGAGACCTCGGGCGTCGGGGCGGTGATCTCGGCGTCGGGCGAGTACCGGCATCCGCTGGACCTGCGGGTCGCCGAGCGCTCGGCGACCCGGCTGCGCCTCGGCGGCAGCCTCTACCGGCGCGAGTACGGCGGGCGGCGCTTCGACGACATGACCATCGCCGCCTACGCGGGGCCGCAGCTCCTTTTCCCGCGCGGGCGCGCGAGCCTGCTCGCCAAGGCGGAGCGCCGCTGGTCCGCCGGCAAGCCGGTGAGCCGCAGCCTCGGCCCGCGTCTCGAAGGCGGCCTGCGCGTCGGCGAGCGCTGGTGGATCGCCGGCGGGATCGAGCGGGCGCAGCGGCGCCATCGGACGGCCGCCCGCGCGAGCGACGGCCCGCGCACCGGCCTCGACCTCGACCTGGTCTTCTCGGCGACCCCGGCGATCACCCTCGGGGCGCGCGGCGGCTGGCAGCGCACCCGGGCCCGTGCGGAGCGGCGGGACCTGCACTCCCGCACCCGCCGGATCGGCGGGTTCGCGGCCGCCGACCTGCCGCCGGTGCTCGGGGTCTCGGGGTTCCACGCCGCCCTGTTCCACGACGTCCTGTTCACCGGCTACGACGCGCCGGGCTACGTCCTGATCACCCCGGAGGCCCGCGAGGACCGGACCTCGATCACCCGGCTGTCGGTGTCGAACGACCATCTCGAGCTGTTCGGCTTCGTGCCGGCGCTGTCCCTGGTGCACGAACGGCGCAAATCGAACATCGAGGAGGTCTTCGACTACCGCCGGAACCGGGCGGAGATCACGATGCGCCGGCGGTTCTGAGCCGCCCCGCCTCCCCGATGAACGTCCGCACGTACCCGCGCGGCGCCGATGTCCGGCTCTCCCCCCATTTCCACCTGCGGGAGGTCGAGTGCGGGTGCGGCCGGTGCGGGGAGACGCTCGTGGACCTCGACCACGTCGCGCGGCTCGAGGCGTTGCGGGAGCGCCTGGGCGGGCGCTCCATCCAGATCACCTCCGGCTACCGGTGCCCCGCGCACAACGCGGCGGTCGGGGGGCATCCCACCTCCGAGCACATGGCGGGCGTGGCGACCGACGTCGTGGTGGCCGGCGTGCCGCCGGAGGAGGTCGCGGACGCGGCGGCCGAGGCCGGGTTCTCCGGGCTAGGGCGCTACGACACGTTCACCCACGTCGACTCCCGGGACCTCGCGTACCGCGGCGGGGTCGCGTCGAGGTGGGACCGCCGGACCGTCTCCCCGGCCTGACCCGGCCGCGGGGCGGTCTCGCGGGGCGCGGCCCGCGGTGCGGCGCGCGTCCGTGGGCGTGGACGCGGGCGGGACGCCCGCACAGGGGTGTGAAGCGCCCGTGAACAAGAATGCGGGCGGGACACAAGCGTTCCCAGGACGCCGTGCCCGGAGACGTACCCGCGCAAATGCCGCCGTGGGGTGAAATCCGCCCAAAGGCCCCTCGAACCGACCCCAAACCCTGGAACAAGGGCCGGGCCTCCTCGTCGGCGCGGGGGCCGCCGGGGCGGGCGGACGACGGCGCCCGCGCCGGGTCACGAGCGGGCCGCCCTCCCCGACGGATTCAGCGGGCGCGGACCGGCCGCCGCAGGCGCGCCAGGAAGTCCTCCTCGCTCTCACAGGCCTGGGCGGCGGCGAGCACCGCCTCCTCGGAAGATTCGTGGAACGCCGACAGGTCGGCGGGAAACCCCTCCGAGACCCCGATGCCGCGCGAGCGCAGGAGATGGCGCGCCATCTTCGCCTGGCCTTCCGCCAAGCCTTTGGCCCGGCCCCTCGCTTCGCCTTCCGCCAAGCCTGCGGCCCGGCCCCTCTCCTCGCCTTCCGCCAAGCCTTCGGCCCGGCCCTTCGCTTCGCCTTCGACCCGACCCCTCGCTTCGCCCCTTGCCTCGCCTTCCACCCGACCTTCCGCCCGGCTCTCGCCGCGCAGGGACCGGAGCAGGGGGTCGTCGTCCGGCCCCGTGCCGTCGCGCTCCCCCAGGGTCCGCCCCAGACGCTCCAGCCGCGCGTGCGTCCACGCCGAGGGCACGACCTCGTTCAGCGCGTCGTGGATCGCCTCCGCCCGCCAGCCGGGAAACGCACGGCTCCGCGGCGACTTCCGGTACGCGCCCTCTTCCAGCAGATAAATCGTCAGCCCCGGCAGCGTCCCCTGCGGGCGGCTCGGCGCGCGCCGCTCCGGCACTTCCACCCACACCTCCGGGAACCCCCACGCCTCGTACAGCTTGAGCTTGCCCCGGCGAACGTCCGTCGTATGGTCCACCTCCAGCACCACGTCCGGGTACGGGTGCTCCCCCACCACCATCGCGCTCGTCCCCAGGAGGTCCACCTCCGATGGGTACAGGTACACGGTCTGGTCCGCCTGCATGATGCGCCGGGGCCTGCCGCGCTCGTTGCGGACCAGCAGGTCCATCGAGCCGTAGCACTTGATGGGCGAGCCGCGCACCGCGCCGATGCGCTCGACCAGCCCGGAGAGACCGTGCGAGGGGCTCTCGTGGGTCGGGCTGGTCGGCTCGCTGACCATCCACGCGGTCCCGGACCTTGCGTCCCAGACCTCGAGCCGCCCTTCGTAGCGGAGCAGCTCCTGATACGACATGGGGACCGCCTTGCAGCCGGTGAACTCCAGCTCCTCGAGCGGCGGCTTCTCGGGCGGCGGCGGGCGCAGGGCAGCGCCCTTGCCGGTCTCCGTCCCCATCCTTTCGCGCGACGTGGCCATCATCCCTTCCTCCATTCCGGCCCTGCGCGGGCATTGTACTCCGAGGCATGGGCGCGGTGGGGGCGTCAGGAGATCGAGCTCTACCCCCACACCAACTACCGCCCGCTCATGAGGTGAATGGTTTTTCAGTCCGTCATTCCCGCGAAAGCGGGAATCCAGAGACTTCGATTGAAGGAGCCGCGCCGTGGCCGGAGGGGGAGGCGGGCCGCCTCCCGGCGGCGGCGCGGGGTTGCCGCGGCGGGCAACCAGGTGGGTTCGGCCTACGGGATGGCTCGGTCCGCCTTCCAGGGATTCAGCAGGTCGACCCCCGAGGCGGCGAAGTCGCTCTCGTTGCGGGTGACGACGGCAAGACGGTGATGGAGCGCGGTGGCGGCGATCAGGCCGTCGATGGCCGGGAGGCTTCCGCGTCGGGCCATGAGGCGGCCCCATTCGTTGGCGACGCCCGCATCGACCGGAAGCATCCGATCCTCGAACCAGGCTGGGAGCTCCCTCTCGAGCCACGCGACGATCCTCGCACGCCGCCGCCCTTGCGGGAGCTTCTCGATTCCCTTTCGGATCTCGCCCAGGGTCAGGACGCTGACGAACAGGGTCTCCGGCGGGGCTGCACTGCACCACTCGGATACCCGAGGCGACGGCCGCGGCTTGACCAGCTCCGAAAGCACGCAGGTATCGACCAGGAAGCTCACAGGTCCACGTCGCGCGGCGGCGAAAGGTCGCGTTCGACGTCCAGCTCGACGCCCGCCAGCGGGGAGGCCCGCAGGAATTCGGTGATCGTGGAGGAAGGGCGCTTGAGACGATCGAAATCCTGCGCCGAGAGGACCACGGCGGTCCTTCGTCCGCGAACCGTGATCGTCTGCGGGCCGTTCGCGGCCGCATCGCGCATCAGCTCGCTGAACCTCGCCTTCGCGTCCTGTACCTGCCAGCTCTGCATCTCGCCCCCGCCCTGACCATTCTGACCAGCAACGATACACCCGGCAGCCGAAATCGCAACCCACGGGGTCATGGAGGCATGTGCGCGGTGGGGTTTTTCGCCAATGGCGAACGCCCCTGGGTACGCCCGCGTCCCGCCGGCACGTTCGTTCACGGACGCTTCGCCTCTTCCTTTGCCGGCGAGACGCCGGCGTACCCAGGGCGGGGTTGCTGCGGCGGGGCCGGGGCCGCAAACTTCGGGCCCGGGGCGCCGCTCCTGCGGCGCGGCCCCCGTCCGTGGGCGAAGGAGAGGTCGATGGCAGTCCCCGCAACCCTCGACACCGTGGCGGTGATCGGAAACGGCCTCATCGGCCACGGCATGGCCCAGATTTTCGCCGCCGCCGGCCGCGAGGTGGTGATGATCGGGCGGCGCGAGGAGAGCCTCGCCGCCGCCGCGGAGCGGATCGCCCGGAGCCTCGCCGACTTCGAGGCGCACGGGCTCATCGGCCCGGCGGACGCCGCGGCCGCGAAAGCGCGCATCCGCACCTCCACGGACCTCGGGGAGGCGGCCTCGGCCCAGCTCGTCCTCGAGGCGGTCCCCGCCGACCGGGCGGTGCAGGACGAGGTCTTCGGAGCGCTCGACCGGATCTGCGCGCCGCCCACCGTGATCGCTTCCGGGAGCGGCCAGCCGGCGAGCGACCTCGTCTCGAACGTGCGGCGCTCCTCGCCGAGCGCGAGGCGGAGCTGTTCCGCCACCTCGCGCGCGACCGTGCCGACCGCGGCTGACGCCCCGATGGCGATCGTCGCCGCAGCCCGGCCGCACCCGGATGGCGGCGGGGCGGACGCCGAGCGCGGGTTCGCCTGGGACCGGCCCGAGCTCTACCAGCACGTCGCCGGAGTCTGCGAGCGGGGTTTCTTCGACACCGAGTTCTTCGCGGATCTGAACTACGTCGCCGCCGAGCCGGCTACCATGCCGTAGCCGAGCCGCGGCCCCGCGCGGTCTCGCGCCCGCCGACGCCTCCGCCCTCCCGGTGTCCACCGCGGTCTACGTCGAGGCGCCGGCCGGGTCCATCACCGTGCACAACTGCCGCACGGTGCACGGCTCGCCGGCGAGCCGGCGTGACGAGGGGCGCCCGCTCCTCCTCAACGCCTATGCGTCCGCCGACGCCTTTCCGTACACCCCGCACCCCGACCCCTCGCGCCACTCCGGAACGGTCGTGCGCGGGAAGCCCGCCCGCTGGGCGCATCACGACCCGCGCCCGTGCCTCATCCCCCCGGACTGGTCCGGCGGCTACACCTCCATCTTCGCGGCGCAGACCGGAGAGGACGCGGCGGCCTGAACGGGAGGGCGGTCGCCGACGGCGGCGCCCGGAACGACACCCGAACCGGAGCTTGGGACGCCGTCGGGAATGGGAAGCGGAGCGCGGCTCGCCGGGCGCCCGGGTCCCGTCCGTTGCGGCTACGGCCCGGAACGGGGCTGCGGCGCGTGTTTCAGCAGCTCCGGCATCTGCCGCTTCATGAAGCCGTCGAACATCGGCACGGTGAACGAGGTCTCTCCATGCCGTCGGCTCCACACCATCCCCTTGTTGATGAGACGCTGCCGAACCGCGGCGACGGAGGCGGTCCGGGTACCCAGGGTTTCGGCGATCCGGCCCGTCGCGAAGGGCCCGGAGCCCAGCTCGGCCATGGCCCGCAGATACTTCTGTTCGAGGGGCGTCAGCCGATCGAAACGCACCCGGAAGAAGTTGTTGTCGAGGCGCCACACCACGTCCGGGCTGGCCTCCCGGACCATGTCGCGGGTAATCGGGCTCGCGGGCGCCGCGTTCCAGACCTGGAACCCCCATTCCTGGATGAAGTACGGGAAGTTCCGGGCGGCGGCGAGGATTTCCGACACCGCGTCGCCGTCGAACGACACGCCCTCGGCTTCCGCCGGCTTCACCAGCGCCGAGCGCGCGTCGCGGCTCTCGAGCGGCCCGATCTCCGGATAGTCGAACAGCCGCTCCGCATAGGACTTGGCCTTGCCGGCCAGCGCGGCCACCTGGGGCAGGCCCGCTCCGATGAACAGGAACGGCAGGCCGCGCTGCGCGGCCTCGTGGCACGCGACGATGACGGCGGCCAGCTCGACGGAGGAAAGGTACTGCACCTCGTCGATGAACAGCCCGACCGCGGTGCGCCGGTCCGCCGCCGCTTCCGCCATCGCGACCAGCAGGCGGGGCAGGTCCTGCTCCAGGTTGCCGGTGTCCCCCTCGCCGGGGGCCAGGTCCATGCTCAGTTCGAGGTCGCCGACCCCCACCCTGAACGCCTTGGCGAAGTTCGCCAGCACGCTCGCGGCCCGGCGCAGGCGGTGGGTCGCGGCCTGCCGCAGATCGAGGGCGTAGATCGTGCGCCGGAGCTCCGGCGTCAGCAGCTCGGGCAGCGAGCCGCCTTCGGGCGCCTCGATCCTCAGGGTGCGAAACCCCTTGTCGTCGGCCAGGGCGAGGAGCCGATTGAGGAGCACGGTCTTGCCCACCCCTCGCAGCCCGAGCAGGATCAGACCCTTGGCCGGGCGTCCAGCCAGGATGCGGTCCATGTCGATGGAGGCGTCCGTGAGCAGCCGGTCGCGGCCGGCCAGCTCCGGGGGCTGGAGGCCCGCACCGGGGACGAACGGGTTGCGGCGACGATCCATCGCGGCAAGCTAGCAAGATTAACCGGATTAACCAAATTAACGGGTTTTATGATAACTACGATAAAGCTGTTAAAAGCGGGGAGCAGCGGCGGCCGGAAGCAGGCGCCGCGCCGTAGCCGGAGGGGGAGGCGGGCTGCCTCCCGGCGGCGGCGCTGCCGCGGGCCCGCCGCCTTGCCCAGGAAGCGGCGGCGCGGGGTTGCCGCGCCGGGGCCGGGGCCGCAAACTTCGGGCACGGGGCGCCGCCGCTCCCGCGGCGCGGCCCCCGTCCGTGGGCGAAGGAGAGGTCGATGGCAGTCCCCCCAACCCTCGACACCGTGGCGGTGATCGGAAACGGCCTCATCGGCCACGGCACGGCCCGGATCTTCGCCGCCGCCGGCCGCGAGGTGGTGGTGATCGGACCTCGGTCACGGCGTCCCGGAGCGGCCTGACGATGGCGGCGGGCGGCGGCGCGAACCGGCCGAGGATGCACCTCGCCCAGTTCCTGGTGCACGGGCCGACCTACCACAGCCTCGCGATGTGGCGGCATCCGAAGACGGCCGCCGCGAGCGCCGAACGCGGGTTCGCCTGGGACCGGCCCGAGCTCTACCAGCACGTCGCCCGGGTCTGCGAGCGGGGGCTCTTCGACACCGTGTTCTTCGCGGACCTGAACTACGTCGCCGACACCTACACCGGGAGCATCGGGCCGGCCCTCCGCAACGCGACCCAGGCCCCGGAGCACGACCCGATCCCCCTGCTCTCCTTCATGGCCGCCGTCACCAAGCGGATCGGGGTCGCGTCCACGTTCTCGGTGAGCCACAGCCATCCCTTCTACGCCGCCCGCCTGTGGGCGACCCTCGACCACCTGACCCGGGGCCGGGCGGGCTGGAACGTGGTCACCTCGATCAACCGCAACCAGGCCGCGAACTACGGCGAGGAGCGCCAGCCGACCGATGCCCGCTACGACCGCGCGCACGAGTTCATGGAGGTCTGCCGGCGGCTCTGGGAGTCCTGGGACGAGGACGCGGTGGTGATGGACCGGGAGGCGGCCGTCTTCGCCGACCCCGCCAGGGTGCGCCGCATCGAGTACGAGGGCCGGTTCTTCCGCTCGCGCGGCCCGCTCAACGTGACCCGCTCGCCCCAGAACGGGCCGGCGATCTTCCAGGCGGGGACCTCGCCCAAGGGCCAGGACTTCGCCGCGAAGTATGCGGACGCGATCTTCGCGATCCAGCCGCGGGCGGTGGACGCGGCGGCCTACTTCGCCTCGATCAAGGGGCGGATGTCGGATCTGGGCCGCGACCCCGACGAGTGCCGGATCCTCTTCGGGATGCAGCCGGTCATCGGGGCGACGGAGGCGGAGGCCCGCGAGCGGCAGGCGGAGCACAACGACCTCGTCCCCGTCGAGGGCGGGATGGCGATCCTCTCCGCGCACCTCGACCTCGACCTCGCGGGCATTCCGCGAGACGCGATCATGGCGGAGCGGACCGAGCCCGAGCTCCACCGGATGCGCACCCGCTTCCGCAAGCAGGACGGCACGCCGATGACGGTGGCCGAGGTGGCCGCCCGGCACGGGCAGAGCGTGAGCCTGCCGCAGTTCGTGGGCACGCCGGCCGGCGTCGCGGACCAGATGGAGGCGTTCATGGCGGAGGTCGGGGGCGACGGCTTCATGCTCTCCGCCATCCACTCCCCGGGCGCCATCGAGGAGTTCGTGGACCTCGTGGTCCCGGAGCTCCAGCGGCGCGGCCTCTACCGCACGGAGTACCGGGGCCGCACCCAGCGGGAGATCCTCCGGCAGGCGGACTGACGGACTGACGGGCGGAAACGGGGGCGCCTCCTCCGGGCCGCGGAGCGCGGCGCAGGCAGCCTGCCCGGCATTCGTGCAGTCGAAACGGCCCCGGGCGCCTCGAAACGGTACGGCCCGTCCCCGCGAACGGATGGGGCCTTCGCGGCGCCGGGGCGGCGGGATGCGCGGGCTATCATGCGCTTGACGTTCGCAGCCTCGCGAGGAGAGCCCGTGCGGAACCGCCCTGGACGCCACTTCCTGCAGATCCCCGGGCCCACCAACGTGCCCGGCCGGGTGCTCGAGGCCATCGCCCGCCCTACCATCGACCACCGGGGGCCGGAGTTCGCGGCCCTCGGGCGCGCGTGCCTCGACGGGATGCGCCGCATCTTCGGGACCGCCGGGCGGGTCTACGTCTTTCCCGCCTCCGGGACCGGGGCGTGGGAGGCGGCCCTCGTCAACACCCTGTCGCCGGGCGACCGGGTGCTCGTGTACGAGACCGGCCACTTCGCCCGCCTGTGGGCGGGGGTGGCGAGGCGGCTCGGGCTCGAGGTGGAGACGGTCGAGGGCGACTGGCGCTCCGGCGTCGACCCGGAGGCGGTCGAGGCCGCGCTCGCGCGGGACGCCGGCGCCGGCGCCGGCGCCGGGAGGGCGATCCGGGCCGTCGCGGTGCTCCACAACGAGACCTCGACCGGCGCGGCGAGCGACGTGGCCGCCGTGCGGCGCGCCCTCGATTCAAGCGGCCATCCCGCGCTCCTCCTCGTGGACACCGTCTCCTCCCTCGCCTCCATGCCCTGCGAGCACGACGGCTGGGGGGTGGACGTGACCGTGGCGGGCTCGCAGAAGGGGCTCATGCTGCCGCCCGGCCTCGGCTTCAACGCGGTGAGCGAGAAGGCGTGGCGCGCGGGGGCCGATGCGAAGCTCGCGCGGAGCTACTGGGACTGGCGGGCGATGGACGACCCCAACGCCGCCGGCTACTTCCCGTTCACCCCGGCGACCAACCTCCTGTTCGGCCTGCGGGAAGCCATCGCCATGCTGGAGGAGGAGGGGCTCGAGCGCGTCTTCGACCGCCACCGGCGCCTCGCCGGCGCGGCCCGGCGGGCGGTGCAGGCGTGGGGCCTCGAATTCAACTGCCGCCCGCCCGCGCATCGGAGCGCCTCGCTGACCGCGGTGCGGATGCCGGAGGGGTGGAGCGCCGACGCCCTCCGCGCCCTCATCCTGGAGCGCTTCGACGTCTCCCTCGGCAACGGGCTCGGGAAGCTCGACGACCGGGTGTTCCGCATCGGGCATCTGGGCGACCTCAACGACGTGACCATCCTCGGAACCCTCGCGGCGGTGGAGATGGGGCTCTCCCTCGCGGGCGCGCCGTTCCAGCGGGGCGGGGTCGACGCGGCGATGGACCACCTCGCCGCCGAGCCGGCTACCATGCCGTAGCCGAGCCGAGAGCCGCTCCGGGGACGTATTCGACCTGGCCCCCGGCCCCCGGCCACCGCGCCGGCGCGCCCCGCCTTCGCCGGCTCAAGCGCCCGGACGAGCAGCACGAGACCTTCTGGGAGCTCGCGACCGGGGCCATCGCCGACCTCGACCAGGCCCTCGCCCGCGCCTGACCCTTGCCCCCACCGGATCCTTTGCCCGCCGGCGTTTCTATCGTCTCCCGAAGCAAGGTAGACTTGGAACCGGTCCAGTCTCGGGGAGGCGGCACTCTTGCAGAACGGAGAGCGAACCGTGAGTCTTGCGCGGCCCACTGCCGTCCGTACCGTCCATTCGGGTACTCGTCAACCGGTCGCTGCTCCCCGCGCGTCGGAAGGGGGAGGACGGCCCGGCCGGCTCCCACTCGCCGGGGCGGGAGCGAGATGCTGAGGACTTTGGAGCTGCAAGGCTACCGGGGATTCGAGTCGTTCAGACTGTCGGATCTGAAGCGGGTCAATCTGCTGGTCGGCAAGAACAACTGCGGCAAGACCTCGATTCTCGAGGCCATGGACTTCCTGGTTTCCAGAGGCGACCCGTACGTGCTTGCCCGATCGGCCCGCCGGCGGGGCGAGATCGATCATCAGGAGATTGCGGAACCACCCGGCTCCAACCTTCCCGATCTCCTTCCGGACGTTTCGCATCTCTTCTTCGGGCGGCGTATCGGTCCAGGAGCTTCTCTCCGGATTTCCTCTCAGGAAGATTTCGGAACGCTGTTGGTCGAGGTTCTTTCGTTACCGGACGTCGAGAACGAAATGGACGATCGCGGCACGGGGATTATGCCGCAGGCTCCACTCTTCGATGACGAATCGGTTCCTGGACCAGCATTGGCGCTTCGGATTTCCGGTGACGTACCGGATCGGCTTCCCATCCTTCCCGTCACTGACGGCGGACTGTTGTTGCCTTCGAAGTACGTTCGGTTCCGGAGATCCCGCTCCTCCATTGCTTCTGGCGCTCCGCCCGCGGCATTCCTCACGCAGGATTCACTTGATCCCGCTTCGATGGGAATCATCTGGGACAAGGTGCTCTCGGAGGGCCGCGAGCCCGAGGTCATCGCCGCGATGAAGCTCATCGAGAGAGACCTCGACTCGATACACTTCCTGACAGGCAGAGCCTATTGGAGGGCTTCGGGAGGGATACTGGCAGGTTTTGGCAAGAACGGCCGCCGTGTTCCGTTGGGCAGCCTGGGGGACGGGATGCGCCGGCTGCTCGCCCTGTCGCTTTCCCTGGTGAGAACCGGGAATGGATTTCTGCTGATCGACGAAATCGATACCGGGCTGCATTTTTCGGTTATGGAAGAGATGTGGAAGCTCGTCGTCACCACCGCGCTCAGGTCGAACATCCAGGTCGTTGCGACCACCCACAGCTACGACTGCATCCAGGGGCTCGACGCCCTCCTCGTGTCCGCCCCCGAGCTCGCACCGGAGGTGTCGGTGCAGAAGATAGAGCGCTCGCTTCCGGCAGCCGTGAACCTGGATGCGTCGGAGATACAGATCGCGGTGCGGCAGGGAATCGAGGTCCGATAGTGTCGAAACCGGGCTCCCGTCCCCGCCTCCACGTCGAAGGTACGGATGACAGCCACGCCATCCGTCACCTGCTCATCAAGCACGGCGTGGATTACGACCACGATCCCTGGCCAAGCGAATATCCACGGATCAGGGAGATTGGCGGCAAGCCCGAACTCCTCGCAGGCGTCGAGACGGCCATTCGCGTGAGCACCGACCGATCGGTCGGCTTCGTGCTGGACGCGAACTCTTCGCTCCGGGATTGCTGGAAAGCGATCTCGTCGCGCCTTCGCAACGTCGGTGTGGAAGCTCCCGCCGCAATTCCTCGTGGTGGGTTCATCGGAGAAGCGAAGGCGTTCCGGGCGCGCGTGGGCGTGTGGATCATCCCGGACAATCGGCGGGACGGCGCTTTGGAGGACTTTCTCCGTGATCTCGTCGATGAAGAAGACCCGCTGTTGCCATACGCCGAGGAATCCGTCGATCACGCCAGGGAGTTGGGAGCCCGCTTTTCCGAAAATGACGCCGGGAAGGCCGTATTGCACACTTGGCTCGCGTGGCAGCAGGAGCCCGGCCTGCCGTATGGCACTGCCATGCGGGCGCGGTATTTCCGCAGCGACAGCCCCGCGGCCCGGGCTTTCGTGACCTGGTTTCGCACCGTCTTCCATATCCCGCAGCCCTGAGTTACCGTTTCGGCGCGGCAAGACACCTCCTGCCTTCCATCGCCGATCCCGCCCGCCCCTACCCTGAACGCCTTGGCGAAGTTCGCCAGCACGCTCGCGGCCTGGCGCAGGCGGTGGGTCGCGGCCTGCCGCAGGCCGAGGGCGTAGTTCGTGCGCCGGAGCTCCGGCGTCAACAGCTCGGAGAGCCGCGCCGCCGCGGAGCGGATCGCCCGGCGCCTCGCCGACTTCGAGGCGCACGGGCTCAGCGGCCCGGCGGACGCCGCGGTCCGGTCGCCGCCGCCGTCCGGTCGCGGCGCCCGGCGAGGGGTTCGCGTGGGGTGGAGCCCCTGCGTCAGGGCGGGAGGACGATGATCCGGGTCCCCGACCACCGGTCGTGCCAGGTGCGGCGCTCCGGGTCGGCGAGCGCCCACCAGAAGCCGAGGCCGAGCGCGGCCCAGGAGACGATCGCGGCCGCGAAGCGGGCCACCGTCCGCCCCCAGCCAACCGGCCCGCCTCCGACGGTGACGAGCCGGCACCGCCAGGCCCGCATCCCGAGGGTCTGCCCCCCGCGGGTCCAGCTCAGGGCGAGGTAGAGCCAGGCCACGAACCCGAGCCACGCCCGGAGCCAGGGGTCGCCGGGCGGCGCCGCGCCCCCGTGGAGCCACACCGCCGGGATCGCGGCCGCGTAGAGGACGGCCGCCATCAGCAGCGAGTCGTAGAACATGGCCGCGAAGCGCCGCGCGAGGCCGGCGGGCGCGAGGGGCGCGGCGTCCTCTGCGGGCTCGGCGGGCATCGGGGGCGGCCTCGGAACGCGCGGCGGCGGGCAGGGCGGGGCAGGGACCGGCGGCGGGGCGGGGCGGGGCGGGAAGAGCCGGCGCGGGCGCCCGCTCAGGCCCGCGGCAGGGTCACCCCGCGCTGCCCCTGGTACTTGCCGCCCCGGTCCCGGTACGAGGTCTCGCAGACCTCGTCGGCCCGGAGGAACACCACCTGGGCCACCCCCTCGTTGGCGTACACCCGCGCGGGGAGGGGGGTCGTGTTGGAGAACTCGAGGGTCACGTGGCCTTCCCACTCGGGCTCGAGGGGGGTCACGTTCACGATGATCCCGCACCTCGCGTAGGTCGACTTCCCGAGGCAGATGGTGAGCACGTCGCGCGGGATCCGGAAGTACTCCACGGTGCGGGCGAGCGCGAACGAGTTCGGCGGGATGATGCACTCCCCGGCCTCGACGTCGACGAAGCTCGACGCGCTGAACGCCTTCGGGTCCACCACCGCGGAGTTGATGTTGGTGAACACCTTGAACTCGGGGGCGCAGCGCATGTCGTAGCCGTAGCTCGACGTGCCCCAGGAGATCACGGGACGCCCGCCCGCCTCGCGGACCTGGCCGGGCTCGAAGGGGTCGATGAGCCCTCGCTCGCGCGCCATCCGGCGGATCCAGTGGTCGGGCATGACGGCCATCTCGTCCCTCGGCGGCGCTCAGGCCGGCAGCCGCGGCCGGCAGGTCCCGGCGTACTTCCGGGGGTCCGCGCGCCGGGGCGGGATCGGGCGCTCGTCGGGGAGGGTGATCCGCCGCCTCGGCAGGAGGCGCCGGGCCGCCGGGTCGTCGAGGACCGTGGTCGGGAGCTCGCGCACGGCAACGGGGCGTCCGGGGCTAGCCTCCGCCGCCGACCTGGATCTCGCCGAACGCCTGGGACCAGTTGCGGGGGTTGCGCGAGAGCCTCGCCGCGACCCGGCGGGCCGTGTCCCGGAAGCGCCGGGCGATCGCGCCCTCGGGGTCCTTGGCGACGGTGGGCCGGCCCTCGTCCGCGTCGGCCCGGATCTCGCGGGCGAGGGGGAGCTGGCCGAGGAGGGCGACCCCGTGGTCCTCGACCATCCGCTCGCCCCCGCCGGCCCCGAAGATCGGCTCCTCCCGGCCGCAACCGGGGCACACGAACACGCTCATGTTCTCGATGACGCCGAGCACCGGGACCTCGACCCGCTCGAACATCCGCAGGCCCTTGCGCGCGTCGGCGAGGGCCACGTCCTGGGGGGTGGTGACGATGACCGCGCCGCTCACCGGGACCCGCTGGGACAGGGTGAGCTGGATGTCGCCGGTGCCGGGCGGGAGGTCGATGACGAGATAGTCGACCGCCCGCCAGTTGGTGTCCCGGAGGAGCTGCTCCAGGGCCTGGGTGACCATCGGCCCGCGCCAGATCATCGGGGTGTCCTCCTCGATGAGGTAGCCGATGGACATGGACTGGACGCCGTGCCCGGTCATGGGATCGATGGAGCGCTGGTCGGGGGACTCGGGCCGGTCGGAGACCCCGAGCATCCGGGGCTGGCTCGGGCCGTAGATGTCCGCGTCGAGTATCCCGACCTCGGCCCCCTCGGCCGCGAGGGCGAGGGCGAGGTTGACCGCGACGGTGGACTTTCCGACCCCGCCCTTGCCGGAGGCGATGGCGATGACGTTCTTGATCCCGTCGAGGAGCGGCACGTTCTTCTGGACCGCGTGGGCCGCGATCCGCCATTCGACCTCGAACGAGGCGGCTTCGACCCCCGGCATCGCGAGCAGCACCCCGGCGAGGGCGGACTCGAGCTCCGCCGCGTATCCGGCCGCGGGGAAGCCGAGGACGACGTGGGCGCTGGCGCGGCCTCCCTCGAAGGCGACCGACTTCACCGCCTTCCCGAGCGGCGCCCCGAGGTACGGGTCCACCCACCCGGTGAGGGCCCGTTCGACGTCCTGGACGGTGGTCTGCATGGCCCCCGGATTCTACACTGCGGGCGCCGCGCCTCGGGCGTATCCCGGGGCATGTGCGCGGTGGGGTTTTCACCAGGCGCGCCTCTCGCGGACGATCCTGGGAACGGCGCGTCTTGGGAACGCGGGCGTCTCACCCACCTTCGTCATTCCCGCGAAAGCGGGAATCCATGTGTCCTGGGAACGCGGGCGTCCCGCCCGCAGCGGACCGAAGGTCCGGGGGAAAAGCACCCGTGAACGAAAATGCGGGCGGGACGCCCGCGTTCCCAGGACGCCGAACCCCGGGGCCGCGCCCCGATCTGCCCCGGGACGATGTAGACTGCCGGCCGCATGAACGAAGCAGAGCCGGGCCGGCGCCGCATCCTCGTCACGAGCGCGCTTCCCTACGCCAACGGCCCCATCCACCTCGGCCACCTGGTCGAGTACGTCCAGACCGACGTGTGGGTGCGGTTCCAGCGCATGCGCGGCATCGAGTGCCGCTTCGTCTGCGCGGACGACGCCCACGGCACCCCGATCATGCTGAGCGCGGAGGGCGAGGGGGTCGCCCCGGAAGAGCTCATCGAGCGGATCGGGGCCGAGCACCGGGCGGACTTCGCCTCGTTCCACATCGCCTTCGACAACTACCACACCACCCATTCGCCGGAGAACCGCGCGCTCTCCGAGCGCATCTACCGCGCCCTGTGCGAAGGTGGGCACGTGGTCGCGCGCACCATCCCCCGCCTCTACGACCCGGAGCGCGGGATGTTCCTGCCGGACCGCTACGTCCGCGGCGAGTGCCCCCGGTGCGGCGCCGCGGACCAGCTCGGGGACGCCTGCGAGGTCTGCGGGGCGACCTACGAGCCGGGCGAGCTCCGCAACCCCGTCTCCTCGGTCTCGGGGAGCCGGCCCGAGCTGCGGGACTCCGAGCAGGTCTTCGTGCGGCTCGCGGACTTCGACGCGGAGCTCCGCGCCTGGGTCGGCGAGACCTTCCGCCCGCCCGGCGAAGGCGAGCGGCGCCGGGTCCAGCCCGAGATCGCCAACAAGCTCCGCGAGTGGCTCGCGGAGGGCCTCCAGGACTGGGACATATCGCGCAACGCGCCCTACTTCGGCTTCGAGATCCCGGATCGGCCCGGCAAGTACTTCTACGTCTGGCTGGACGCGCCCATCGGCTACATGGCGAGCTTCGAGAACCTGTGCCGCCGGGTGCGGGCGGAGGGCGGCGATCTGCGGTTCGAAGATTTCTGGGCGGAGGAGAGCAGCGCGGAGCTCTACCACTTCATCGGCAAGGACATCGCCTACTTCCACACCCTGTTCTGGCCCGCGGTGCTCCACGGCGCGGGGTTCCGCAAGCCGAGCGCGGTCTTCTGCCACGGGTTCCTCACCGTGAACGGCGAGAAGATGTCCAAGCGCCGGGGGACCTTCATCCAGGCCCGCACCTACGCCGACCGCCTCGACCCCGAGTACCTCCGGTACTACTTCGCGTGCAAGCTCGGGGACGGGATCGACGACATGGACCTGAACCTGGAGGACTTCGTCGCCCGGGTCAACTCCGACCTCGTGGGCAAGGTGGTGAACATCGCCTCGCGCTGCGCCCGCCTCCTGCACCGGATCGCGGACGGGCGCCTGGCCGGAGAGCTCCACGACCCCGCCCTCTTCGACCGGTTCGCGGCCGCGCGCGGCCCCATCGCCGGCTGGTACGAGGCGCGCGAGTACGGGCGCGCGATGCGCGAGGTGATGGCCCTCGCGGACCTCGCCAACCGCTACATCGACGAGCACAAGCCGTGGGTCGCGGCGCGCGACCCCGAGGGGCGGGCGGCGGCGCACGCGGTGTGCTCTACCGGGGTCGAGCTCTTCCGGCTCCTCGCCGGGTTCCTGAAGCCGGTCCTCCCCGCCACGGCGGCGAGGGCCGAGCGCTTCCTCGCCGCCCCGCCCCTCGCCTGGAGCGACCTCGAACGGCCCCTCGGCGCCGGCGGCGAGCACCGGCTCAACCCCTTCGAGCCGCTGCTCACGCGGGTCGACCAGAGCCGGGTGGACGCCATGGTGGAAGCCTCCCGCGAGCGGTAGCGGTCGCGGTCGCCGAGGCAGGCAGGGAGCGGTGTCCCCGGAGGCGGTCCGTTCGTTCTTCGAACGGCTGGCGGCGGCCGACCCCGCCCCGTCCACCGAGCTCGACTACGCCAGCCCCTTCGAGCTGCTGGCGGCGGTGATCCTGTCCGCCCAGGCCACCGACCGGAGCGTCAACGCCGCGACCCCCGGCCTCTTCGCGGCGGCCCCGACCCCGCAGGCGATGGCCGCGCTCGGGGTGGAGGGGGTGAGGGAGCGGATCCGCACCATCGGGCTCTTCAACAGCAAGGCGCGCAACCTCGTCCGGGCCTGCGAGCTGCTGGTGGAGCGCCACGGCGGGGAGGTCCCGCGCACGCGCGAGGCGCTGGAGGCCCTGCCGGGGGTCGGCCGCAAGACCGCGAACGTGGTGCTCAACACCGCGTTCGGGGAGGAGACGATCGCCGTCGACACCCACATCTTCCGGGTCTCGAACCGGACCGGGCTCGCCCCCGGCCGGAACGTCCGGGAGGTGGAGGAAGGGCTCCTCGCGAACGTGCCCGGCGAGTACCGCCGCCACGCCCACCACTGGCTCATCCTCCACGGGCGCTACACCTGCACCGCGCGCCGCCCCCGCTGCGAGGCGTGCGTGGCGGCCGACCTCTGCCCCCGGAACGGGGTGTGAGGCCGGCCGCGCTCGCGCGCCATCTCGCGCCCGAACCGGCCGGAACGGGCGGCCGCGGGCTTCGTCAAGGGCTCGGACGGCGTCGTGTCCCGTAGGACGCCATGACCGGCGACGAGCCGTATCCCTACGCACGACGGCCGGTTCGTCCCTTGTCATGCCCGTTCTCCCCTGTCACCCTGCCCCCATGTCCGATGTCCACCCGATCGACCGCAGCGGGGCTCCCGGCCTTCGCGTTCCTGACGCCGTGCACGGCGGAGATTTCGACCGTGCGGCGGCCGTCCGCGCGGCGGCGCGCTCCGGGGACGGGCCTCGTACTCGGGGCCTCCAGGGGGCGGCAGGGCCCCTGGGAGGCCGTCGATGAAGCTCGATGCCCGGACGGTCGCGAACGAGCTCGTGAAGCAGGCCCGCGAGGCGGATCGGCTCTGTACCCCGATGCATGCCATCAAGCTCACCTACTTCTGTCACGGATGGATGCTCGGGCTGTACGAGGAGCCGCTGATCCTCCAGCCTGTCGAGGCCTGGCGCTACGGCCCGGTGATCGCTGACGTGTACCACAGCTTCAAGAGGTATGGGGGAGGCAATATCGAAGGCCCGGTCCCCGCCCCGGCGGAGGACCTGAACGATCGCCAGGCGGACCTCGTCGGGCAGGTCTCGCGGGATTACGGGCTCCTGTCCGGAATCAGGCTGTCCCAGATCACTCATGCTCCGGGGACCCCGTGGGACGTCGTATGGCGCAAGGAGAGGCGGAACGCTGCCATTCCCAACCATCTGATCCAGGATTATTTCTCGAAAATGGCGGCGGCGGCGAATGACCGGTGATGCAAGGCGGGTTCCTCAATCCGATATTTTCACTTCGGAGGCTCCGGACGATCCGCAACCGGGGCCGTCAGGCGGAGCTCGATGAAGGTCCTCAATACGAACGGTCCGACGAGCGCCGACCGTGACGAGCCGCGCCGGCCGCGGCGCGAGGATCGCCGGCTTCGCGAAGACCGGGGGGCCGCCGGCCGCGCCGTTCTGATAACCTGCCCCGCCGTTCTCCGGCGCCGCGCCGGTCGGAGGCCGGTCGAAACATGGACGAAGGTCCCTCGATGAGCCCGCGAACCTCCGCCCCGCCCCCGGCATCGTCCTCCCCTCCGGCCCCGCCCCCGGCGCCGGTCTGGACGGAGCCTCTCGAGGCGTTCCTCCGGGGCCTGGAGCACGAGCGGCGGCTCTCGCCGCACACCCGCGCCGCCTACCGCCGGGACCTCGAAGACGCGGCGGGCTGCTTCGCCGGCGCCGGGCACGACGGCTGGACGGCCCTCACCGCGGCGGAGGTCCAGGGCTTCGCGGCCCGGCGCCACCGCAACGGCCTCTCCGGCCGCTCCATCCAGCGCCGGCTGTCGGCGCTTCGCACCTTCTTCGACTTCCTGATCCGCGAGGGGCTCGCGGAGCACAACCCCGCCCGCTCGGTGCGCGCCCCGAAGGTGGCGCGGCGCCTCCCGAAGGCGCTCGACCCCGACGAGACGGCCGACCTCCTCGACGGGGATCCTCCGCAGGGCTACGAGGCGGTGCGCGACCACGCGATCCTCGAGCTCCTCTACTCCTCCGGCCTTCGCCTCGCCGAGGCGCAGGGGCTGTCGATCGCCGACCTCGACCTCGCCTCGGGCGTGGTCAGCGTGCTCGGCAAGGGGTCGAAGCGCCGGATCGTCCCCGTCGGCCGGAAGGCCCGGGAGGCCCTCCGCCGGTGGCTCGCGGTCCGGCAGGGCGGCGAGGAGCCGGCGGTGTTCGTCAGCCGCTCCGGGCGGCGGCTCGGGGCGCGCGCGATCCAGGACCGGGTCCGGCGCTTCGCGGCCCGGCACGGGATCGACCTCCATCCCCACATGCTCCGCCACTCGTTCGCGAGCCACCTCCTCGAATCGAGCGGCGACCTGCGGGCGGTGCAGGAGCTGCTCGGGCACGCCGACCTCGGGACGACCCAGATCTACACCCACCTCGACTTCCAGCACCTCGCCGCGGTCTACGACGAGGCCCACCCGCGGGCGCGGCGCGGGGGGCGGGGCGGCGGCCCGCGCCCGTGACCGGTACGGGCGCGACGGTCGGCACGACCGTGCTCGCGGCCCGCCGGGGCGGGCGGGTCGTCATCGGCGCGGACGGGCAGGTCACCCTCGGCGCGACGGTCATCAAGGGGAACGCGAGGAAGGTCCGCCGCCTCCACCAGGGGACGGTGCTCGCGGGGTTCGCGGGGGGCACGGCCGACGCGTTCACCCTCCTCGAACGCTTCGAGGGCAAGCTGGATCAGCACTCCGGGCAGCTCCCGCGGGCGGCCGTGGAGCTCGCCAAGGACTGGCGGACGGACCGGATCCTGCGCCGGCTCGAAGCGATGCTCGTGGTCGCGGACCGCTCCGTGACCCTCGTGCTCTCCGGCAACGGCGACGTGGTGGAGCCCGAGCATCCGGTGGCCGCGATCGGCTCGGGCGGCCCCTACGCCCTCGCGGCCGCCCGCGCGCTCTACGAGAACAGCGCGCTCGACGCGCGCGCCATCGTCGAGAAGAGCCTCGCCGTCGCGGCCGAGATCTGCATCTACACCAACGACGGGCGCACCCTGGAAGAGCTGGACGGGGCCGGCGGGTGAGGGAGGACGGATAGCCGATGTCGGAGATGACGCCCCGCGAGATCGTCCACGAGCTGGACAAGCACATCATCGGGCAGGGCCGGGCGAAGCGGGCGGTCGCGATCGCGCTCCGCAACCGCTGGCGGCGGGCCCAGCTCGACGACGAGCTGCGCCGCGAGATCACCCCGAAGAACATCCTCATGATCGGGCCGACGGGGGTCGGCAAGACGGAGATCGCCCGCCGGCTCGCGCGCCTCGCGGGGGCCCCGTTCATCAAGGTCGAGGCGACCAAGTTCACGGAGGTGGGCTACGTCGGCCGGGACGTGGAGTCGATCATCCGCGACCTCGTCGACGTGGCGATCTCGCTGGCCCGCAGCCGGGCGACGGAGAAGGTGCGGCGCCGGGCGGAGGCGAACGCCGAGGAGCGCCTCCTCGACGTCCTGCTGCCGGGCGACCGGAGGGACGGGGCCCCGTCCGGCTCGGAGACGCGGGAGAAGTTCCGCGCCCTCCTCCGCGACGGGAAGCTCGACGAGCGCGAGGTCGAGATCGACGTGAACGCCCCGCAGGTCGGCGTCGAGATCATGGCCCCGCCCGGCATGGAGGAGATGACCAGCCAGCTCCAGGGGCTGTTCCAGAACCTCGGGGCCGGGCGGACCCGGACCCGCTCGGTCCCGGTGAAGGAGGCGATGCGGCTCCTCGGCGAGGAGGAGGCGGCGAAGCTCGTCGACGACGAGGAGCTGAAGGCGCGCGCGCTCCGCGACACCGAGGAGCAGGCGATCGTGTTCATCGACGAGATCGACAAGGTCGCCCGCCGCAGCGAGTACCAGGGGACGGACGTCTCGCGCGAAGGGGTGCAGCGCGACCTCCTGCCCCTGGTCGAGGGCAGCACCGTGAACACCCGCTACGGGATGGTGCGGACGGACCACATCCTGTTCATCGCGTCGGGGGCGTTCCACGTCGCGCGCCCCTCCGACCTCATCCCCGAGCTGCAGGGGCGGCTGCCGATCCGGGTGGAGCTGGACGCCCTCGGGACGGACGACTTCGTCCGGATCCTGACCGAGCCCGACGCCTCCCTGACCGCCCAGTACTCGGCCCTGATGGGGACCGAGGAGGTCCGGATCGAGTTCGCGGAGGACGGGGTCGGGCGCATCGCGGAGGTCGCGTGGCAGGTGAACGAGCGCACCGAGAACATCGGGGCCCGCCGCCTGCACACGGTGATGGAGCGGCTCCTCGAGTCGATCTCCTTCGAGGCGCCGGACCGGGGGGGCGAGCCGGTGGTCATCGACGCCGCCTACGTGGACCGCGAGCTGGGCGAGCTGCTCGGGAACGAGGACCTCGCCCGCTACATCCTCTAGCCCGGACGGCGGGGGGCCCCGGCGATGAACGCGACGCACTTCGGCTACGAGCGGGTCGACGAAGGGGACAAGGCGGCGCGGGTCGGCGAGGTCTTCTCGTCGGTGGCCCCCCGCTACGACCTCATGAACGACCTCATGTCCTTCGGCCTGCACCGGCTCTGGAAGCGGTTCTGCATCCTCGCGGCGCGGCTGCGGCCGGGGGACCGGGTCCTCGACCTCGCGGGCGGCACCGGCGACCTCGCGCGGCTCGCCCTCGCCCGGGGGGCCGGGGAGGTGGTCGTGGCGGACGTGAACCCGGCCATGCTCGACGTCGGCCGGAGCCGGCTCCTCGACCGCGCCCCGGCCGGGCGCCTCCGCTTCGTCTGCGCGGACGCCGAGCGCCTGCCCTTCGCCCCGGGCAGCTTCGACTGCGTGCTGATGGGGTTCGGGCTCCGCAACGTGACCCGGATCGAGAGGGCGCTCGAGGCGGTCCGGGAGTGCCTGCGCCCGTCCGGGCGGCTCGTCGTCCTGGAGTTCTCCCGCGTGACGGTCCCCGCGCTCCGCCCGCTGTACGACCGCTATTCCTTCTCGGTCCTCCCGCGGGTCGGCCGGCTCGTGGCCGGCGACGAGGCCGCGTACCGCTACCTCGCCGAGTCGATCCGGATGCACCCGGACCAGGAGGCCCTGCTCGACATGATGCGGGCGGCCGGCTTCCGGCGGGGCCGGTGCTTCAACCTGAGCGCGGGGGTGGTCGCGGTGCATCGGGGCTACCGGTGAGCGCCCCGGTCGACCTCCTGTTCGAGGGGATCGGGCGCGGGGTCTCCGCCCTCGCCGAGGGTGTCGACCCGGACCTGCCGGAGCTGCTGCGCGAGAGCGAGGGCCGGCGGCTCGCGCTCGTGGTGCGGGGGTCGGGCCGCGGTCTCGAGATCGAGGTGCGGGATGGGGCGCTCCGGGTCCTGCCCCCGCGCCGGGTCCGCGAGGAAGAGCGCGAGGCGGGGCGGGAAGCCGGCGCGGAGGCCCCGAGGGAGGAGGGCGCGGGCGCCTCGCCTGCCGCTGAACCCGTCCGACCGGAGGCGGGCGCCCCGCCCGCCGGCGGCGAGGAGGAGGCGGTGGCGGGTCCCGTCCACCGGGAGGCCGGGGCCGCCGCCGACGGAGAGGAAGCGGGCGGCCCGACGACGGTCGGGGGCGGGCGGGAGGACGCCCCGGCGAGCCGGGCGAGCCGGGCGGACTGGACGGATCAGGCGGATGGGGCGGGCGGGCGGGCCGCCGCCGGCCGTGCCGACCTCGTGCTCACGGGGAGCGTCCCCGACTTCCTCCGCCTCTTCGGCGCGGTCCGCCGCGAGCCCCCGCCCGAAGACCCCTTCGGGCGGATCGAGGCGCACGGCAGCCCCGAGGCCCGGGCGGGGTTCGTGCAGCTCCTTCGCCGGATCGAGCCCGACTACGAGGCGCTGCTCGCGCGCGCGGCGGGCGGGGTCGTCGCGCACGCGGTCTCCCGGACGGTGGTCGGGCGGGTGTTCCAGGCCCGCCGGACGGCGGCCCGGCTGGTGGACGACCTCGCGGAGTACCTCGAGGAGGAGGCGCGGGTCGTCCCGGACCCCTCGACCCGCGCCCGTTTCACCGGCGGGGTCCGGGCGCTCATCGACAAGGCGGCGGAGCTCGAGGAACGGCTCGACCGGGTGCGCTGAGCCCGGCCGCCCCCGGACCCGATGGGAAGGTTGTTGCGCTTGCTCCGCATCGCGGGGGTCGCGATGCGGCATCGGCTCGACCTGGTCGTGCTCGACGCCCTGACCGGCAAGGCCCGCGATGCGCGCCGGGTCCCGCGTGGGGTCCGGATCCGCAAGACCCTCGAGACCCTCGGCCCCATCTTCGTCAAGTTCGGTCAGGCCCTGTCCGCGCGCCCGGACCTCGTCCCCGAAGACGTCGCGAAGGAGCTCGCCCTCCTCCGCGACCACGTGCCCCCCTTCTCCGGCGAGGCGGCGCGGGGGATCGTGGAGCGCTCGCTCGGCTCGCCGATCGGGGAGTGGTTCGAGGAGTTCGACGAGACCCCGCTCGCGTCCGCGTCGATCGCGCAGGTGCACCCGGCCCGGCTTCCGGGCGGGGCGCCGGTCGTCGTCAAGGTGGTGCGCCCGGCGCTCGAGAAGGTGATCCGGCGCGACGCCGGCCTCCTGCGTCTCATCGCCCGGCTCGCGGAGCGCTTCGTTCCGGCCGTGCGCTGGCTCCGCCCGGCCGCGGTCGTCGCCGAGTTCGAGAAGATCCTCCTCGACGAGCTCGACATGCTGCGCGAGGGCGCGGCCGCCTCGACCCTGCGGCGCAACTTCCTCGGGACCGGGCTGCTCGAAGTACCGCAGGCGCACTGGTCGCACACCCGGCGCGACGTGCTCGTCCTCGACCGGATCGACGGCATCCCGGTGGACGACGTCGCGGCGCTCCGCGAAGCGGGGCTCGACCTCGAGCTGCTCGCCGAGCGGGGGGCGGAGATCTTCTTCACCCAGGTCTTCCGCCACAACTTCTTCCATGCCGACCTGCACCCCGGGAACATCTTCGTCTCCCGCGATTCGCCGCACTACATCGCGGTGGACTTCGGCATCATGGGGAGCCTCGGCGCCGAGGACCAGCGCTACCTGGCCGCGAACCTCTTCGCCTTCCTCCAGGGCGACTACCGGGAGGTGGCGGAGCTGCACGTCGCCTCGGGGTGGGTCCCGCCCCATGTCCGGGCGGAGGAGTTCGAGTCCGCGATCCGCGCGGTGTGCGAGCCCATCGTCCACCGCCCGCTGAAGGAGATCTCCTTCGCGGAGCTTCTGGTGCGCCTCATCCGCACCGCGCGGCGCTTCGAGATGGAGGTGCAGCCGCAGCTCGTGCTCCTGCAGAAGACCCTGCTGCACATCGAGGGGCTGGCCCGGCAGCTCTATCCCGACTTCGACCTGTGGGCCACCGGCCGGCCCATCCTCGAGCAGTGGATGCGGGACCAGGCGTCGGTGCGGGCGGTCGCGGAGCGGGTGCGCGGCCGGCTGCCGCGCTGGATACACCTCGCGCCCGAGCTTCCCGAGCTCCTCCACGACTACCTGAAGCGCCAGACGGCCCTTCCCCCGCCCGGGCGGACCGCTCCCCCCGCGCGGGAGAGCGGCCCCGTCGTCCTCGCGATCGCCGGGGCGGGCCTCGTCGTCGCGGGCGCGCTCCTGCTCGGCCGCCCGGCCGAGCTCTACGGCCCCTGGCCCGGCTTCGCGTCGGTCGGGGCCGGGTTGCTCTGCCTTCTCGGGGCGGCCCGCCGGCGCCTATAATGCCCGTGCAGGGCCGGAATGGAGGAAGGGACGATGGCCACGTCGCGCGAAAGGATGGGGACGGAGACCGGCAAGGGCGCTGCCCTGAGCCCGCCGCCGCCCGAGGAGCCGCTGATCGAGGAGCTGGAGTTCACCGGCTGCAAGGCGGTCCCCATGTCGTATGCGGAGCTGCTCCGCTACGAAGGGCGGCTCGAGGTCTGGGACGCGAGGTCCGGGACCGCGTGGATGGTCAGCGAGCCGACCAGCCCCACCCACGAGAGCCCCTCGCACGGCCTCTCCGGGCTGGTCGAGCGCATCGGAGCGGTGCGCGGCTCGCCCATCAAGTGCTACGGCTCGATGGACCTGCTGGTGCGCAACGAGCGCGGCAGGCCGCGGCGGATCATGCAGGCGGACCAGACCGTGTACCTGTACCCGTCGCGGGTGGACCTTTTGGGGTCGAGCGCGATGGTGGTGGGGGAGCATCCGTACCCGGACGTGGTCCTGGAAGTGGACCATACGACGGACGTTCGCCGGGGCAAGCTCAAGCTGTACGAGGCGTGGGGGTTCCCGGAGGTGTGGGTGGAAGTGCCGGAGCGGCGCACGCCGAGCCGCCCGCGGGGGACGCTGCCGGGGCTGACGATCCATCTGCTGGAAGAGGGCGCGTACCGGAAGTCGCCGCGGAGCCTTGCGTTTCCCGGCTGGCGGGCGGAGGCGATCCACGACGCGCTGAACGAGGTCGAGCCTTCGGCGTGGACGCACGCGCGGCTGGAGCGTCTGGGGCGGACCTTGGGGGAACGCGACGGGACGGGGCCGGACGACGACCCCCTGCTCCGCTCCCTGCGGGACGAAGGCCGAACGGAAGCCCGCTCGAAGATGGTGCGCCAGCTCCTGCGGTCGCGGGGGATCCCGGTCTCCGCGGAGTTCCCGGGACGCGCGCCGGCGCTTGCCGGATCGCCGGAGGAGGTCCTGGTCGCGGCGGCGCTCGCCTGCGACAGCGAGCCGGACTTCCACGCGCGCATCGCCGCTTCCCGGGGCGGGGGTTGAGGATCACCGCCCGCAAGGCGTTGCTGGATCGATCCGGCTCCGCTCTCTCCCGCGGACCGTCATCGACGACCGCCTGAATGGTGTCTTTCGACCCGTCCTTCCCCGTCCTCCTCGCGAGAGCGGGGAGAAAGCGGGAGCCCAGGGACTTTCGATTGACCTGATCACGCACGAGGCTCGATTTGCGATCTCGGGTCTCCATCGACCCGGGATGGCAAGCCGAGCTTCGTGCGTGATCAGGAGCAGGGGAAGACGTGCGGGTCAGCCTGGGGCCGTCCGCTCCGGCGGCTCGCGGACGAGGGAGGCGAGGCCGAGGAAGGCGGGAAGCTCGTGCACGATGAGGTAGGTCGGGATGGCGGCGAGATATTCCGAGAACCGACCCTTGTCCTCGAAGCGGGACCGGAACCCGGACCTCGCGAAGCGGTCCGCGTAGCGCGGGACGAGGCCGCCCCCGACGTAGACCCCGCCGCGCGCGCCGAAGGTGAGGGCCGCGTCGGCGGCGAACGTGCCGAGGAGCTCCGCCGCGAGGTCCAGCGCCTCGCCGAACCGCGGCGAGCCGCCGCCCCACCCCGGGCGCTCGCCGGCCCCTTCGGCCACGATCTCCTCCGCGGTCGGGTCCGGGCCGCCCGGCTCCTCGCCGTCGAGGCGGCGAAGGGCGCGGTGGAGGTTGACGAGCCCCGGCCCGGACAGCACCCGTTCGGCCGAGACGTGCCCGAACTCGCGGGCGAGCTCGGCCAGGACCCGGGCTTCGCGCGGGCCGGTCGCGGCCATCGTCGTGTGCCCGCCCTCTCCTTCGACCACCGCCCAGCCCCCGCCGTCGGCGGGAACCAGACCGGACACGCCGAGGCCGGTGCCGGGTCCGAGCACCGCGACGGCCGCCCCCGCCGCCGGCCGGCCCCCGCCGATCTGCCGGCGGTCCGCCTCCCCGAGATGCGGTACCCCGCGGGCGACGGCGCTGAAGTCGTTGACCACCGCGAGCGTATCGAAGCCGAAGCGCCCCCGCACGGCCTCCACCGAGAACGACCACGGGTGGTTGGTGAGGTTCACCCGGTCCCCGGTGACCGGCCCCGCGACGGAGATGGCCGCCCGCCGCGGGCGGACGCCCCGCGCGGCGTCGGCGAGATAGGCTTCCAGGGCTTCGGCGAGCCCCGCGTATTCGGCGCAGGCGCGGACCTCGACGCGCTCGAACGCGCCGTCCGGCCCGACGAGGCCGAACCTCGCCCAGGTGCCGCCGACGTCCCCGACCAGCCCCGACATGCCCGCCAATATAAACCGGCCGGACCAGGGGGCCGGCCCAACGGAGGCAAGTGCGCGGTGGGGTTTTCGTCAGGCACACCTCTCGCAGGCGCGTCCGTGGGGATGTGGGCGTCCTGGGAACGCGGGCGTCTCGCCCG
Organism: Gammaproteobacteria bacterium; assembly: GCA_965243335.1. Classification (GTDB taxonomy): domain Bacteria; phylum Pseudomonadota; class Gammaproteobacteria; order HK1; family HK1; genus JAJDXW01. The sequence continues at coordinate 3,920,743 of OZ251545.1, read as the reverse complement.
CACGGGGGCGGAGCCCCCGGAAATGAGAATGCGGGCGGGACACAAGCGTTCCCAGGAGCGCCTGCGAGAGGTGTGCCTGGCGAAAACCCCACCGCGCACTTGCGGCGGACAGGGAACGGCCTTGTCCGGGCGGCTACCCGGCCCGCCTCCGAGGGGGGAGGAGGAGCACGGCGACGGTCGCGAGCACGAGCCCGGCGACGGCGAGGAACGCGGGGGCGTAGCTCCCGCTCGTCGCGACGATCGCGCCGAAGGTCGACGGGCCGGCCACGATCCCGAGGAACGTGAACAGGAGCACCCCGCCCGTCGCGGAGCCGACCTTCCCGGACGGCATCGCCCGCGCGACCTCCGCGAGGTAGACGCCGTTCCAGCCGACGGTGGTGAGGCCGAGCGCGGCGCAGGCGACCGCGAGCCCGGCGAGGGGCCACCCGTCCGAGAACGTGGCGGCCGCCGTCGTCGACGCGACGATGCCGACCCCGATCCACGCGAGGAGGGGGCGCGTCGGGAGCCAGCGGTCGTTCACCCAGCCCCACGCGACCCGGGCGGCCATCCCGGTACTCTGCATCACCGCGAACAGGAGCCCCGCGGTCACGAGGTCGACGGACGCCTGCTCCACCAGGCAGGTGACGAGGAACGCGAACAGGGAGAGCTGGGCCGCCCCGTAGCTGAACGCGACGAGGGCGATGGGCCGGAGCGCGGGGGTCGCGAGGACGAGGCGCACGGAGTCCCCCGGCGCCCCGAGGCGCACCCGGTGCGCGGGGTCGCGGTCCGTGTCGAGGGGGGCGCGGAGCCGCTGGACGGCGAGCGCGGCGGATGCGGCGAGGGCGCACGAGAGGCCGATCGCCCACGGCCATCCGAACCGCTCCGCGATGGGCGGGAACGCGATGCCCGCGAGGAGCCCGCCGAGCGGTACCGCGGACTGCTTGATCGAGAAGACGAGCCCGCGCCGCGCGGCGGGGGTGACCCGGGCGAGGACGTGGCTCGCCCCCGGGGTCGCGAGCCCGTAGCCCATGCCGGCGAGGACCGCGCCGAGCGCGGCGGCCGGGGCCGACCCGGCGAGCACGACCCCCACCCCGGCCGCCGAGAGGAGGACGCTCGCCTGGTTGATCCGGATCCCCCCGTAGCGGAGCACGAGCGAGCCGCTGACCAGGGTGAGGGCCGCCGCGCCGAGGTAGGCGATGGACTGGTGCAGGCCGACCGCGGCGGTGTCCACCGCGAGGTCGGCCGCGATCTCGGGGGCGAGGACCGGCACGGTGACGACCGCCATCGCGGTCATCGCCTGCACGAGCATCATCGCCGCGAGCGGCGCGAGGTAGCCGGAGGGAGGGCCGTGCGCGGTTCGTAAGCTGTTGATGGAGGGAGGGGAGAGCTTGGGTCGAGACATTTATTGCCCTACGGAGACGGGATCTTCCCGCGGTATCGGTGCCTCCTGGGAACGGCGCGTCCTGACGGACGCGGGCGTCCCGCCCGCATTTTCGTTCGCGTGCGCTTCATTCTGTGCGGGCGTCCCGCCCGCGTTCCCAGGACACATGGATTCCCGCTTTCGCGGGAATGACGAAGGTGGGCGGGACGCCCGCGTCCGTCAGGACGCGCCGTTCCCAGGAGCGTCCGCAACGGGGTGTGCCTGGCGAGAATCCCCACCGCGCACGCGCCTCGGAAGGAGGCGCCGCCCCCCGGCTCAGCGGGCCGCGGCGCGCGTGCGGTGGTTCTCCCGGACCATGAGCGCGCAGGGGGTCACCACGAGGGTGAGGACCGTCGCGAAGGCGAGGCCGAACGCGACCGCGGTCGCGAGCTGGGTCCACCACTGGGTGGAGGGGGCACCGGTCGTGATCGTCCGCGAGAAGAGGTCGACGTTGACCTGCATCACCATCGGCATCAGCCCGCAGATGGTCGTCACGGTGGTGAGGATCACCGGCCGCAGGCGCTGCGCCCCGGTGCGCAGGATCGCCTGGACCGGGTCGGCGATGGTCCGGCGCAGCCGGTCGAAGGTGTCGATGAGCACGATGTTGTTGTTGACGACGATGCCGGCGAGGGCGATGACCCCGATGCCGCTCATCACGATCCCGAACGGCTGCCGGGTGACGAGCAGGCCGATCAGCACCCCGACCGTGGAGAGCACGACCGCGGACAGGATGAGCAGCGCGGAGTAGAAGCGGTTGAACTGGGTCACGAGGATGAGGGCCATCACGAACAGCGCGATCCCGAACGCCCGGCCCAGGAACTCCCGCGCCTGCTGCTGCTCCTCGTCCTCGCCGCGGAAGGTCCACTCCACCCGGGGGTCGATGCCCTCGGCCGCGATCCACCCCTCGATCTCCCGCACCTTGTCGTCCGCCAGCACCCCGGGCAGCACGTCGGCGCGCACCGTGATCTCGCGCATCGCGTCCTTGCGGCGCAGGGTGCCGGTGCGGGGGCGCGCCCGGCGCTCGACGAAGTTGCCGATCGGGATCCCGCCCTCGGCGGTCGGGATCCGGATGCGGTCGAGCTCGTCGATCGTCCGGTACGACTCCGGGTACCGGATCCGGAGCTCGATCTCCTCGTCGCTGTCGTCGGGGCGGTAGTCGGAGATCTTGAGCCCCCGGGTCACGAGCTGCACGAACTGCCCGATGGTCGTCACGTCGAGCCCGAACTTCGCGGCCTGGGTCCGGTCGACGCCGATCTCCCATTCGATCCCCGGGATGGGCTGTCCGTCCTCGACGTCCTTGAGGCCGGAGAGGCTCCGGAAGAACCGGGCGGCGCGCTCCGCCTCCGCGGCCAGCCGCTCCGGGTCCCGCGAGGCGAGCTGGAGCGCGACCGGCTTCCCGACCGGCGGGCCCGCCCGCGGGAACCGGGTCTCCACCCGGACCCCCGCGAGGGGGGCGGTGCGCTCCCGGACCTCGGACAGGATCTCGTGGGCCGTCCGCCGGGCCTGCCAGTCCGCGAGCTCGAGCGAGATCGTGCCGATGACGTCCTCCGGGTCGTCGCCCCGGCTGTCGAGGTTTCCCGCGAGCATGTAGATGGTGCTGAACTCGCCCCGGTCGCGCTGCATCGCGAGGATCTCCGCCTCGACCTCCCGCACCAGCGCGGACTTCTCCGCGACGGAGAGGTTTCCCCGCGCGTGGACGAGGACCTTGGCCTGCTCCGGCTCCACCTCCGGGAAGAACTCGACCCCCTTGCCGAGCTGGGTGTACGCCGCCCAGGCGAGGGCGAGGGCGCCGCCGGCCGCTGCGAGCACCGTGCCGGGGCGGCGGAGCACGCGGGCGAGGCCCCGCGCATAGGCGCCGGTGATGCCGGGGAGGGTCGTCGGGTCCACGCCGCCCTCCGCCCGCAGGGCGCGGCGCGGCGCGGCGGGCCCCTCGGGCCCTGCGGGCTCGGCGGGGCTCCGCAGGAAGCGGCGGTCCGACCACGCGCCGAGCCGCCGGCCGGCGAGCCAGCCGAGCCACGCGCCGGCGAGGCCGGCCGCCCCCCCGGCCGCGTTCCCGGCCATGCCCGGCGGGCCGCCGAACAGGAGGCCGAAGCCGCCGAGCGCGAGGGCGGCGGCGAGCGCCCCGACGGCGAGCGCGGTCCCGACCACCAGGAAGCCCCGCGTGACCGCCGCGAGGTTGGTCCCGAGCACCGGCACGAACACGAGCGCCATCAGCAGGGAGGCGCTCAGGGTCGCGAGCAGGGTGATGGGGAGAAACTTCATGAACTCGCCGACGATGCCCGGCCAGAACAGGAGGGGGGCGAACGCGGCGAGGGTGGTCGCGGTCGAGGCGATGATCGGCCAGCTCATCCGCCTCGCCGCGAGCACGTAGGCATGGCGGGGCAGCTCCCCCTCGCGCATCTTCCGGTCGGCGTACTCGGTGACCACGATGGCCCCGTCCACGAGCATCCCCACGGCCAGGATGAGCGAGAACAGCACCACGATGTTGACGGTGAGCCCGAGGGTGGACAGCACCAGGACCCCGGTGAGGAAGGAGCCCGGGATCGCGACCCCGACGAGGAACCCCGAGCGCAGACCGAGCGCGGCCACGACGATGATCATGACGAGGAGGATCGCGCTCGTCACGTTGTTCTCGAGGTCCTTCAGCATGGTGCGGATGTCGCCCGACCGGTCCTGCGAGAACCGGACCTCCACCCCCGGCGGCCAGTGCGCCCGCTCCGCCTCGACCACCCGGCGCACCGCGTTGGTGGTGTCGATGATGTTCTCGCCGGCCCGCTTCGAGACCTCCAGGCTGAGCGCCGGCTTGCCGTTGACCCGCGCGGTGGTCACCCGGTCCTTGAAGGTGCGGCGCACCGAGGCGACGTCCCGGACGGTGATCGCGCTGTCCCCCGAGACCTTGATCGGCATGTCCAGGACGTCGGGCAGGGACTCGAACAGCCCCGGCACCGTCACCGCGAACCGGCCCCGCCCGGTGTCGAGCTGCCCGGCCGCGACGAGGGTGTTCGACCGCGCGACCAGCCGCAGCACCGCCCCGGCGTCGATCGCGTAGCTCTCCATGAGCATCGGATCGATGATGATCTCCACGACCTCCTTGCGGTCCCCGCCGATCTTCGCGTCGAGGACGCTCGGGATCGATTCCAGCCGGTCCTCGAGGTTCCGGGCGATGCGGAGCAGCGCGCGCTCCGGGAGGGCGCCTCCCAGGGTGACGACGATCACCGGGAACTCGCTCAGGTTGATCTCGACCACGCTCGGCTCGTCGGTGTCCTCCGGCAGCTCGGGCTTGGCCTTGTCCACCTGCTCGCGGACGTCTTCGAGGGCCTGATCGGCGTCGAAGCCCGCGTCGAACTCGAGCAGCAGGTAGGCCCCGCCCTGGTAGGCGGCGGCCGAGAGCTGCTTGAGACCTTCGATCGACCGCAGCTCGATCTCCATCGGGCGGGCGAGGAGGCGCTCGGCGTCCTCCGGGCCGATCCCCTCGTGGTTCAGGTTGACGTAGATGATGGGGATGGAGACGTCGGGGTCCGCTTCCTTCGGGATCTGGACGTAGGCGGCGAACCCGGTGGCGAGGACGAGGACGAGGGCCGAGAGGGTGGTCCGCGAGCGGCTGACCGCCGCGTCGATGAGGGTCACGACGCGCTCCGCGGGGGGTCGGCGGGCCGCGAGGGCGCCTCCGGGGGCCTCCCGGCCGGCCAGGCCGCGGCCGGCATCCCGGCCCCCGGGCCCGGGCCGGGGCCGCCGCCCTCGGGGCCGCCGCCCGATTCATCGGGGCCGACCGGCGCCACCTCCTGCCCGGCGGACACGAAGTCCTGCCCGACCGTGATGACCCTGATCTCCGCCGGCAGCCCTCCGAGCCAGACCCCGCGCGGGGTGTCCTCGATGATGGCGACCGGCCGGAAGCGCACCCGGTTCCGCGCGTCCACCGTCTTGAGCCCGATGGCCCCGTCGTCGGCGAGGCTGAGGAGCGCCGGGGTGACGAAGTGCGCCATCGTGGTGCGGACCTCGACGGCGATGTCGGCGGTGATCCCCTCGCGGATCCGGTGGCCGGGGTTCGCGGCCTCGACCTCGATCCGGTAGGTGCGCGCCGCCGGGTCCGCGGACGGGGCGACGTAGCGGAGGGTCCCCCGGATCTCCCGCCCCGAGAGGCTTCTCGCCGCCGCCGGCAGGCCGGGGCGGAGCCACGCGACGGAGCGCTCGGTCACGCTGCCGACGAAGAGGATGGGGTCGAGGTCGATGATCCGCCCGAACCGGTCCCCCTGCTTCAGGTAGTCCCCGAGCTCCGCGTGTCCCTCGAGGAGCACCCCGTCGAAGGGGGCGCGCAGGCGGGTGCGGGCGATCTCGATCTCGACCTGCTGCACCGCCGCCTTCGCCGCGTCGACGTCGGCCCTGGCGGTCGCGAGCGCCTCGCGCGAGCTCAGCCCCTTCCCGGCGAGCGCCTCGGTCGCCTCGAGGTGGATGCGCCGCTGCCGGAGCCGCGCCTCGTACTCCGCGAGCTTCGCCCGGCGCTCCTCGACCGCGAGGCGCGCGAGCACGCCGCCCTTCTCGACCGGGTCGCCCCGCGAGGCCCCGACCTCGACGATCCGCCCGTCCGTCTCGGCCCGGACGTCCACCCGGCGGGAGGCTTCGGACCGCCCCCGGACGGTGATCGCGACCTCGTGGGAACGCGCCCTCATGCGCTCCACCCGGACGCGGGGGACCGGGTTCGCCGGCGCCTCGGGGTCCGCCTCCGGCGACGCGGGAGGGGGCTCCCCGCCGCCGAGCCGCCCGGAGGCCATCCAGCCGGCCACGGCGATCGAGAGCAGGGCGGCGATGACGGCGGAGACGCGCACGGCTTCGGCCGTTCAGGCCCCCGGTCGCTGTAGCGCGAGCCCCTTCAGAAGGTTGACGGCCTGGAAGAGCGGGAAGTCTTCCACCGCGAGCGATTCGGCGGCGGCCCCGGTACCAGCTTCCGCGGGGGCCGCGGCGTCGCTCTCCAGGTGCCCCGGGAGGTTGCCCTCGAGGATCGAGCTCGCGCGCTCCGCCGCCTCGATGCGGAGCGCGGGAAGCTCGATGTCGGGAATGATGCCCCGCGCCTGGATCGAGTGCCCGGACGGGGTGTAGTAGCGGGAGGTGGTGAGCTTGAGCGCCGAGCCGTCGTCCAGGGTCACGATGGTCTGGACCGAGCCCTTGCCGAACGTCCGGGTCCCCGCGATCACCGCCCGCCCGCGGTCCTGGAGGGCGCCGGCGACGATCTCGGCCGCGGAGGCGGACCCGCCGTTGACCAGGGCGACGATGGGGACGCCGGCCAGGAAGTCGGACGGCTTGGCGTAGTACTCCTCGCGCGACTCGGGGTCCCGGCCCTCGGTGTAGACGATGAGCCCGCCGTCGAGGAACGCGTCGGCGACGGAGACCGCCCCGGACAGGACGCCCCCGGGGTTGTTCCGCAGGTCGAGGACCGCTCCCGACAGCGGGCCGCCGTTCGCCTCCTCGACGCTGCGGATCTCGTCCAGGAGGCGCGCCCCGGTCCGGGACTGGAAGCGCGAGACCCGGATGCGCGCGAAGCCCGGCGCGACGAGCTCGGACCTGACGCTCGCGACCTCGACGATGTCCCGGACGATGGTGAACTCGATCGGCCCGTCCTCGCCCTCGCGCACGATCGTCAGGGTGACCGGGGCGCCCGGCTCGCCCCGGATCCGCTTCGCGGCCTCGGCCGCGGTGAGGTCGCGCACCGATTCCCCGTCCACCCGGGTCACGAGGTCTCCCGGCAGGAGGCCCGCTTCGGCGGCCGGGCTGTCGTCGAGCGGGGTGATGATGCGGATGAGGCCGTCCTCGGCCGTGATCTCGATGCCGAGCCCGCCGAATTCGCCCGAAGCGCCTTCCTGGAGCTCCTGGTGCTCCTGGACGGTGAGGTAGGCGGAATGCGGGTCGAGGCCGCCCACCATGCCCCGGATCGCGTCCTCCAGGAGCTTCCGGTCGTCCGCCGGCTGGATGTACTGCTCCTTCACGAGGTCGAACACCTCGCCGAAGGCCTTGAGCTGGTCGACCGGCAGGGTCTTCGACTCGCCGCCCGCCTCCGGCTCCGCCGCGAGCGCGGGCTTCGCCGGCAGCACGAGCCCGGCCGCGAGCACGAGCCCGGCCGCGAGCGCGGCGGCCCGACCGATGCGTCCGATCAGCCCGGTGCATGTGTTCATCGAATTCCTTTGGCGTTTGCCGCGCGCACGGCTAATATACCCGTACCGAACCTTCCGGGCGCGCGCCGGACCTCCCGCCTCCCCGCATTCCCCGCATACCGGGCTCCCATGGAACAGCTCGCCGCCTTCGCGCTCGACAACGCGGTCCTCGTCCTGCTCTTTCTCGGGCTCCTCGGGGCGCTCGTGTGGACCTCGGTCTCGACCACCGGACCGGGCCAGCTCTCGCCCGCCGACGCGGTCCGGCTCATCAGCCGCGAGGATGCGGTGGTCATCGATCTCCGCTCCGACGGCGAGTTCCGCAACGGCCACGTCGTCAACGCGGTCCACGTGCCCTTCGACCAGATCGAGGGCCGCCTCCGCCGGCTGGAGAAGTACCGGCGAAAGCCCGTGATCGCGGCCTGCCGGACCGGCCAGCAGTCGGCTGCCGCCGCCCGGCGCCTCCGGACCGAAGGGTTCGAGCAGGTGCACCGCCTGCAAGGGGGGATGGTGGCGTGGCAGAACGCGGACCTCCCCCTGACGAAGGAATGACCGCGGCGCCGCCCGTCGTCCCCTCCCCTCTCCCCGCCGCCCCGCAGGACCGACCCCGTGAAGCTCGAGCTCGTGCGCGTCTACACCAAGGACCTCTCGCTCGAGAACCCGCTCTCGCCGGCCGTGTTCGGCGAGGAGTGGAGGCCGGAGGTCGACATGCGGATGCACGCCGGCGGCTCCCGCTTCGAGGACGGACTCGTCGAATCGGTCCTCCACGTGAACGTCGAAGCGCGTCTCGGCGGGCGCCCGGCGATGGTGATCGAGGTCGCCGTCGGGGGGCTGTTCGCGCTCACCGGAGCGACGGACGAAGAGATCCCGCGGGCGCTCGCGGTGACCTGCCCCGAAGTGCTGTATCCCTACGCCCGCGAGACGGTGACCGCACTCTCGGTGCGGGGCGGGTTCCCGCCCTTCCTCATGCAGCCGGCCGATTTCGAGGAGATCTGGCGCCGGCAGCAGGCCGCCGCGGCGGCGGAGCCCGCCGGCTGACGGGGCCGGCGCCCGGATGAGCCTGTCGCATCCGTGTCCCCTGGCCGGCGTCCGGGGCCGGGAGCGGGTCCGGTTCCGGCTCCGGGTTCGGAGTGGGGTTCCGGCGCGGGGAGCGGCCGGCGGGTGATCGCGGTTCTCGGCGCCGGCGCCTGGGGGACCGCGCTCGCCCTGCTCCTCACCCGGAACGGCTTCCCGGCGCTCCTCTGGGCCCGGGACGGGGACACGGCCGCCCGGCTGGCGCGGGAGCGCGAGAACCGCCGCCACCTCCCCGGTCACTCCTTCCCTCAAGAGCTCTCGATCGAGTCCGGGCTGGAGGAGGCGGTGGAGCGCGCCGACGAGGTCCTGATCGCGGTTCCGAGCCACGCGTTCCGGGAGGTGATCGGGCGGGTGGCGGGCGCGGCCCGGACCCGTACCGGGGTCGCGTGGGCGACCAAGGGCCTCGAGCCGGAGACCGGCCGCTGGCTGCACGAGGCGGCGGTGGACGCCCTCGGCAGCGCGGCGCGGGCCGCGGTCGTGTCGGGGCCGACCTTCGCCGGCGAGGTGGCGGCCGGGCTCCCCGCGGCGGTGGCCGTCGCGTGCCCCGACCCCGAACGCGCCCGGCGGCTCTCCGGGCTCCTCCACGGCCCGCGCTTTCGCGCCTACGCGAACGACGACGTGGTCGGGGTCTCGCTGGGCGGCGCGGTCAAGAACGTCCTCGCAGTAGCCGCGGGGGCCGCGGACGGGCTCGGGCTCGGGGCCAATGCGCGGGCCGCGATCGTCTCCCGGGGGCTCGGCGAGATGCTGCGCCTCGGGCGGATCGCGGGGGCCCGGCCCGCGACCCTGATGGGGCTCGCGGGGCTCGGCGACCTCGTCCTCACCTGCACCGACGACCAGTCCCGCAACCGCCGCTTCGGGCTCGCCCTCGCGGCCGGGCGGACCCCGGACGAGGCGCGGGAGCGCGCCGGGCCGGTGGTCGAGGGGGCCACCGCCGCTCCCGTGCTGCTCGGGATCGCGGAGCGGTGCGGGATCGAGATGCCGATCACCGAACAGGTGGCGGCCGTCGTCGGCGGGGACGCGACCCCCGCGGCGGCGGTCGAGGCCCTGCTCGCCCGCGCCCCCGCCGCCGAGTACCAAGCCGAGCAAGGTTGGGAGTAAGGCCGATGGACGTCGCCGAATACCGCCGCCACGCGCACCGCCTCGTGGACTGGATGGCCGACTACCTGGAGACGGTCGAGTCCCGGCCGGTGCGCTCCGGCGTCCGCCCGGGCGAGATCGCGGACCGGCTGCCCCCCGCCCCGCCGGAGGCGGGCGAGCCGTTCGAGCGGATCTTCGCCGACTTCGAGCGCGACCTCCTCCCCGGGGTCACCCACTGGCAGCACCCCTCGTTCTACGCCTACTTTCCCGCCAACTCGAGCCCGCCCTCGGTGCTCGCCGAGATGCTGACCGCCGCCCTCGGCGTCAATTGCATGTTGTGGCAGACCTCGCCCGCCGGCACGGAGCTCGAGACCCGGGTCCTCGACTGGCTGCGCCAGATGATCGGGCTCCCGGAGGGCTTCTCCGGGGTCATCCAGGACACCGCGTCGAGCGCGACCCTGTGCGCCATCCTCGCCGCCCGGGAGCGGGCGACCGGGTTCGCGGCGAACCGCCGCGGGGTGTCGGGCGACGACCGGCTCCGGCTCTATACCTCGGTCGAGGCCCATTCCTCGGTCGAGAAGGCGGTGCGCATCGCGGGGCTCGGGAGCGAGAGCCTGCGGGCGATCCCGGTCGGCGAGGACGGCGGCATGAGGTGCGGCGCGCTGGCGGCGGCCGTCGAGCGGGACGCGGCCGCCGGGGCGAAGCCGATCCTCGCCGTCGCCACCGTGGGGACCACCGGCGCGTCGGGCTTCGACCGGCTGGACCGGGTCGGCGAGATCTGCCGGGGCCGCGGCCTCATGCTCCACGTGGACGCGGCGTGGGCGGGCACGGCGGCCATCGCCCCCGAGTTCCGCGGGATGCTCGCGGGGGTCGAGCACGCGGACAGCTTCGTGGTCAACCCGCACAAGTGGATGATGGTCAACTTCGACTGCTCGGCCCACTTCGTGCGCGACCCCGCCGCCTACGTCCGCACGTTCGAGATCGCGCCCGAGTACCTGCGGACCACGGAGCACGGGCGGGTCATCGACTACCGCGACTGGGGCATCGCCCTCGGCCGCCGGTTCCGCGCCCTGAAGCTCTGGTTCGTGATCCGGAGCTACGGGGTCGAGGGGCTGCGGGCGCTGGTGCGCCGCCACGTCGCCCTGGCCGGGGAGCTCGCGGCCGCCATCGAGGCCGAGGCGGATTTCGAGCTGGTCACCCCGCCGCGCCTCGCACTGCTGTGCTTCCGCTACCGTCCCGCCGGGGTCGACGACGCGCGGCGCCTCGACGACCTCAACGACCGGCTCCTCCGCGCCCTGAACGACAGCGGGCGGCTGTACCTGACCCAGACCCGCGTGGACGGGGCCTACGTCATCCGCTTCTGCGTGGGGCAGACGACCACTGAGCGCCGCCACGTCGAGGCGGCGTGGGACGCGATCCGGGAGATCGCGAGGGGGCTCGCGCCCTGATCGTGGAAGGCGGCCGGGACGAGCGCGGCCCGGGGCGGCCCGCCCGCCCCCGCCCGGCAGAGGGCGCGGCCGGGGCCGCAGCCGCGCCCCCGGCCGGGCCGTCCCCTTCCCGAAATCCCCGGCCGCGCTCGTCGTCGGCACGGCGCAGGGGAGGGCGACGCCCCCATTTTCCCGTCCCGAGGACGGTCACGGGTCTCGACGAGGGTGATTGGGCTGAGGGGGTTGACGGCAGTAAAGGAAGGTCGCACACTCCCCATGACGACTACCCATCGGACCACCGCCCAGACAGGGACCACCGGGGTCCGATCAATACGACGCCAGGGACGCCTCGTGCGTCCCTGAATCTTTCCAACGAGGCCTTGAGATTCGAAATGCCCCGGCGCAGAGCACCCGATCGCCGGCACCGGGTCAGGATATTTGTCGATTTCTGGAACTACACGCTCTTGATGCGGAGCATCGAGACCGCGTTCCGGACCGACTGGTCGCAGCTCGGACCGGCGCTCGCGTCGGCGGCTATCGAGAAGATCGAAGGTGGAGCGGCCGCGGACTACCAAGGGCTGAACCTGTATGGTTCCTATGATCCGAGGAGCGAGAAGGATCGGAATATGCACCGGTGGGCAACGGGGGTGGTGGCGCGGTTTCCGGGGGTAAGGGTGTCGATTGTCCCGCGACCGAAGAAGCGTTCGCCCCCGAAATGCCCGCATTGCTACGAGGAAGTTCCGATCTGTCCGGTTTGCGGAAGCGACATGAGAGGGACGGAGGAGAAGGGGGTCGACGTCCGGATCGCGACGGACATGATCAGCCTTGCATGGGCCGGGAGCTACGATGTCGCGGTGCTGGTGTCGTCGGATCGCGACTTCGTTCCGTTGGCGGAGTTTCTTGCGACGCGGGGGATCAAGGTGATTCACGGGCGGTTCCCGCCGCAGGGGGCGGACCTTGCCGGGAAGTGTTGGGGAGAGATTGGTATTCCGGAGCTGCGCGAGAGTTTTCGGCTGGCGCAAGGAGAGAGGTAATCGTTGATCTCGTGGTGCGGACGGAGGCACGGGCCGCCGCGCGATCCACAACTTCTCGCTCCAAACTCCGGGTGCTCTGGTATGGTGGCGACTTCGAGGGGAGGCGAGCTCGAGGTCGCCGCCTCGGTCGAGGGCGGCGAGGCCCGGGGGGCGTCGTCCACCCCGTCCGGCGCAACGCCCTGCTCGCGTTCTGGACGGGAGTCCCGCACAGGGTGCGGCCATTGACGCGCGGGAGCCGTCTGGCCGTGCGGTACATGCTGAATCGGTGGCGCCGGTGAAGGGCGAAGCGAGGGGGAGAGACCAATGACGACAGTCCCGAACGCCACGGCGGAGAAACGGCTGGTGAAGGCGGTGGAGTCCTGCTTCGGGACGAAAGCCCGGCTCGACTGCCAGCGCAAAGAGATGCACACGGCGATGGAGGAATTCCTCCGGCCCGATTCGGACCCGTACAAAAGAGACCCGAACATCCGCCTCTCGAAGCTCTCGGAGGCGTACCAGGAGGTGACGAAACTGGACGGCGGGTGGCGGCAGCAGCTTGTCGAGGCGTTCGCGCGCTACGGGCATGACTTCGCCGATGAGCAGCGCGCCGCGATGGACCCGCGCCAGGAGGATGTGAAGGACCTCATGCAAGCCGCCCAGGAAGTGGGGATCTGGCAAGGCCGTCTCGAGGAAGCCGAGCGGCAGGTCGCACGCAACGCCCCGAGGTAGCAGAATGAGTGAAACCAGGACCAGGCCGCGCCGCGGGGACTGGTGCGTGATCGAGCACGAGCTGTCGCGTGGCTACTTTCTCGAGCCGGGGGCTCCTCCCCGGGCGCCGGAGAAGCGGTTCGAGCTGGCACGGGTCGTGCGGGCCAGCCGAGAGGGAACGATCTCGCACGCCTGCCCGCCGCACAAGTGGGAGCGCGGCGCGAAGGCGAACGGCGGGAACCGGGGCCTCGCGCCCTGATCGTGGAAGGCGGCCGGGACGAGCGCGGCCCGGGGCGGCCCGCCCGCTCCCGCCCGGCAGAGGGCGCGGCCGGGGCCGCAGCCGCGCCCCCGGCCGGGCGGTGGGGGCGGAGGGCCGGGCCGGGGCTCCGCCGGGCGGCGAAGAACCGGGCCCTCGTCCGGCTGCTCAAGCTCCTCGCCCGCTGCCCGCCCGGATGGCGGTCGGGGGCCGCGCGCCTGATCGGCGCGGGGTGGCGCGGGCTCGCCCGGCGCCGGCGCCGGATCGCGGCCGCGAACCTCGCGTACTGCTTCCCGGCGCTCGACGGCCGGGGACGCCGCGCGCTCCTCGAACGGCATTTCCATTCGCTCGGGTTCGGGCTCATCGAGGTCGCCCTCGCCTGGTACGCGGACCCCGCCGCGCTTCGGGACCTGGTGCGGGTGGACGGCCGCGAGCACCTCGACGCGGCCCTCGCCCGGGGGCGGGGCGCGCTGCTCCTCGCCGGGCATTTCACGACCCTGGAGATCGGGGCGGCCCGGCTCGGCATCGACGCCCCGGTGGACGGCGTGTACCGCCCCCACGCGGACCCCTCGATGGAGCGGGCCTCGCGGGACGGGCGGCAGCGCTTCGGAGGCCGGCTCCTCGACCGCGCGGACGTGCGGGGGATGCTCCGCCGCCTCCGGGCCAACCGGGCCGTGTGGTACGCTCCGGACCAGGACCTCGGGCTTCGGCACGGGGTGTTCGCGCCGTTCTTCGGCCGCCCGGCCGCCACCCTGACCGCCACCGCCCGGATCGCGCGCGCGAGCGGCGCGCCGGTGCTCCCGTTCCGGGTCGAGCGGGAGGCCGGCGCGCGCGCGTGGCGGGTCGTGATCGAGCCCGCCCTCGCGGATTTTCCGGGCGGGGACGAGCACGCCGACGCGGCCCGGGTCAACGAAGTCATCGAACGGTGGGCGCGGGCGCGCCCGGAGCAGTACCTCTGGGTGCACCGCCGGTTCAAGACCCGGCCGCCGGGCGCGCCGGACCTGTACGGCGAGCCGGGCCGGGCCGGCCGGGGCGGGAAGGAGGACGGGTGAGCGCGAAGCTGCGCGAGACCTGGCGGGTGCGAAAGCCCGAGGCGCGGTCCACCGGCGGGGTGGTCTCGACCCAGCACTACCTCGCGTCCGAGGCCGGGGCCCGGGTGCTCGCCGACGGCGGCAACGCGGTGGACGCGGCGGTGACCGCCGGGTTCGTGCTCGGGACCGTGGAGCCCTGGATGAGCGGGCTCGGCGGCTGCGGGCAGATGGTGTTCCTGCCCGCGGGCGAGGGGCGCGCGTGGTCGGTCGACTTCGGGCTGGCCGCGTCCCGCGACCTCGACCCCGCCGACTACCCCCTGGACGAGGGCCGCGGGTCCGACCTCTTCCACTGGCCGGCCGTCAAGGAGGACCGGAACGTGTCCGGCCCGCTCTCGATCGCGGTTCCAACTTACGCAGCCGGGGCGGCGGCGGCCCTCGAACGGTTCGGAACCCGCGCGTGGGCGGACTGCCTCGCCCCCGCCGTCGAGCTCGCCGAGCGCGGGCTCGACGCGGACTGGTACGCGACCCTCAAGATCGCTTCGACCGCCGCGCGCCTCGCGGACGACGACGAGTGCCGCCGGGTCTACCTTCCGGGCGGCTTCCCGCCCTGCTCCGAGTGGGGCGGGCCGCCCCCCCGGCTCCGGCTCGGGCGCCTCGCGGAGACCCTGCGGCGGCTCGCGGCGGCCGGCCCCCGCGACTTCTACGAGGGGGGGATCGCGCGTTCGCTCGTGGCCGACGCGGAGCGGCTCGGGGCGAGGCTCGGCGCGGAGGACCTCGCCGGGGTGGAGACGCGTATCGGGGAGGCGCTCGCCATCCCCTACGGGGGCGCCACCGTCCATGCCGCCCCCGGGCTCACCGGCGGCCCGAGCCTCGCGCGGGCCCTCGCCCTCTTCGCCGAGGGCCGGGCCGCGCGCCGCGCCGGGGCGGCGGGGACGGAGCGGCCGGAGAGCGAGGCGGACCTCGCCGCCGCCTGCGCCGACGCCCTCACCGCCGCCTACGCCGAACGCCTCGCCGGGACCGGCCACGACCCGGAGGCGGCCCGCCCGGCCTGCACCACCCACCTGAGCGCGGTCGACCGCGAGGGCAACCTCGTGGCCCTCACCCAGACCCTGCTCTCGCTGTTCGGCTCGCGGGTGATGTTCCCCGAGACCGGGGTGCTCATGAACAACGGGGTGATGTGGTTCGACCCCCGCCCCGGCCGCCCCAACTCAATCGCGCCGGGGCGCCGCCCGCTCGCCAACATGTGCCCGGCGGTGGTGGAGCGGGGCGGCGGGGACCGGTTCGCCCTCGGCGCCTCGGGGGGGAGACGGATCATGCCCGCGGTGATGCAGCTCGTCTCGTTCCTCGTCGATTTCGGGCTGGGTCTCGAGGACGCGCTCCATGCCCCGCGCATCGACGCGAGCGGCGGCGGGGGCGTCTCCGTGGACCCGAGGTTTCCGCCGGAGGTAGGGTCCGCCCTCCGCGAACGCTACCCGGTCGAGGTCTGGCCGAACGCGGTGTTCCCGGCGATGTATGCTTGCCCGAACGCGGCCGGCGCCCTGCGGGGCGGGGGCCGGGTCGGGGCGGCCTACGTCATGTCGCCGTGGGCGCTCGCGGCGCCCGTCGCGACGGCCGGCACGGACTGACGGGACGCCGCCGCGCGGGGCGTCCCGGATGGTCATGGAGGGGCGGCGGCGCCCGCGCGGCCGACCGCCGCCTGCCCCGGAAGCTCGCGAAGGAGGAGCCAGCGAATGAACGAAGTCCTCGAGGCCCCGGAGCTCCGGGCCGCCCGGCCCGCGGTCGCCGCGTCCGCGGACAGTGTGGCGGACCTCATCCGGTCCCGCCGGACCATCCACGACTTTCGCGAGGAGCCCGCGCCCCCGGACCTCGCCCGCAAGGCCCTCGACCTCGCCCGCTGGGCGCCCAACCACCATCTGACGGAGCCGTGGCGCTTCTACCTCCTCGGGCCGGAGACGGCGGCCGCGATCGCCCGGCTCAACGCCGAGCTCGTGACCGCCCGGCAGGGGCGCGAGGCGGGGGCGGCGAAGCTCGACCGCTGGAGCCGGATCCCCGGCTGGGTCGTGGTGACGTGCGCCAACTCCGAGGACCCCCTGCGTTCGCGCGAGGACTACGCCGCGTGCTGCTGCGCGATCCACAGCTTCTCGCTCTTCCTGTGGAGCGAGGGGGTCGGGGTCAAGTGGACGACGGGGGCGGTGACCCGCGACCCCCGGTTCTACGACCTCGTGTGGATCGACCCGGACGCGGAGACGGTGGTGGGGCTCGTCTGGTACGGCTATCCGGCGGAGGTCCCGAACCCCGCGCGCCGCCCGCTCGAGGAGGTCTCGGTCAGCCTTCCCTGACCCCGGCCCCCGCCCCGCGCCAACGAGCACGGCGAGCCGGGCCGCCCCCTCCCCGAAGCCCCCGGCCGCGCCCGTCGTCGGCGCCGCGCAAGGGCGGGCGAGGCCCCCATCCTCCCAGGCCTGGTCATGGGCCGGGGCGTGCGGGTAACCGGGTGGTATGAACCTGTCGGACGGCGTTCCGGATGCGTCGCCGGAAGTCGGCCTCGTCCCGGCACGCCACGGCCGCCTCCATCAGGGCGTCGCCGGGAACACTGCCGAAGAGCGCCCGGTCCTCGGCGAGGCGCGTGGTCGCCTCGATGCCCCGGGCACGGAGTACCGCGACCGCCGCTTCCCGCCAACCTGCTTCGTGGCCTTCCTCGCGGCCTTCGTTGCGGCCTTCCTCGCGGCCCCTCGCCTCCGCGTGCCGGGCGATCGTGCGGCTGATCGGGTCGTCCTCCGGGCGCGTGCCCTCGCGCGCGCCCATCTCCCGCGCCACCCGCTCCAAGGCCGGCCTCGCCCCGGACGACACCGGACCCTCGATCAGCGCAAGGTAGATCTCCTCCGACTGCCAGCCCGGGAACGCCGCGCTCTCCCCCGCCATCCGATACCGACCGCCACGGCGGAGGTAAATTTCGAGACCGGGCGGGCGCCGGCGAGACTCCGGCGGAACCAGCACCCACACCTCCGGGAAGCCCCACGCCTCGTAGATGCCCAGCTTGCGGCGGCGCACGTCCGTGGTGTGATCCACTTCCAGCACCACGTCCGGCAGCGGGTCCCGGCCCACGTCGATGGCCGGGCCGGACACCCGCGAACGGCCCGGGTGCAGGTACAGCGCCTCGTCCGCCTGCACGAGCACGACCTTCCGGCCCACCTCATCGAACCGCGCCAGGTCCGCCGAGCCGAAGCTGTCGATCCGCGAGCCGCGCAGCGACTCGATCCGTTCGGCCAGCCGGGCGAGCCTTCGGGCCGGGCGTTCGTGGTAGATGGTGGTGGGCTGGCTGACCTTCCAGGCGGTCTCGGTGCGCGCGTCCCAGACTTCGAGGCGGCCCTCGTAGCGGTCGAGCTCGGCCGCGGGGAGGCGGAACGGCTCGCAGCCCGGAAAATCCTCCGGGCCGAACGCCTCGGGCAAGGGAGGCCGCGGGCCGCGGGACGGTCCATCGGCCGGTGAGGAGCGGGCGGGGGTCGTGCCGGAGCGGCTCCGCGCCCGGCCCCCGGGCGGGGCTGAAGGTGACATGCGCGCCTCCTTGTCGGTCGCGCCGGCGTCCTGCCGCGTGGGGCCGGCGAGCGGAGATGGTTCGTCCAGCGCAGTATGCCGGCCCTCCGAGGCCCGATCAACGCCTCGCCGACCGCCGCGCGGGGCGCACGAACCAGCAGTCCGAGGCACGCATCGGCTTGTGACCAGGAATCGGCAAGGCCGCGACGGATTCCCTCCAATCGCGGCGCGCGGGGTCAGGATGGCCCGGTTCCTCGGCAGCCGAGGGCCGGTCCCGAAATCCCCCGTCCGCGGACCGGTCCGAACGGCCGGACGAGCGCCCCGGCTACCGTGCGGTAGGCGAATGGAGCACCCCGCGCGGGGTTCCTTCGCACGAAACGCGCGCCGATTTCCTGCGAATATCGAGCCCCGCACCGGCCGCGCCACCGCCGATGCGGCGCTATGGTGTGCGGATGCACGACGCGGCGTACAAGAGCCTGTTCTCCCACCGCCGGATGGTCGAGGACCTGCTGCGAGGGTTCGCGGCCCGGGAGTGGAGCGACGAGCTCGACTTCAAGACCCTCGAGAAGCTCCCCGCGGACTACGTGAGCGACGACTTGCGCCAGCGTCACGGGGACTCGGTGTGGCGGCTTCGCCTCCAGGGCCAGGGAGAGGAGTGGCTGTACCTGCTGGTGATGCTCGAATTCCAGTCCACGGACGACCGGTACATGGCCGTGCGGATCCTGGTCTACACCGGGCTGCTGTACCAGGACCTCATCCGCCAGGGCGCGCTCGGGCCGGACGGGCGGCTGCCGCCGGTGCTGCCCATCGTGCTCTACAACGGTTCCAATGAGTGGAGCGCGCCGGTGGAGGTGGGGGACCTCATCGCCCCGGTGAAGGAGGCGCTGGCGCGTTACCAGCCGTCGCAGCGGTGCTTTGTGCTTGACGAAGGGAGATTGAAGGAAGACGATCTGACGGGCCGGAACCTGGTGTCGGCGCTGGTGAAGCTGGAGACCAGCGGAACGGCGGAGGCGCTGTGGGAGGTGATGGAGGCGTTGTCGGGGTGGCTTCGGGATTCGGACGACGAGGAGCTGCGGCGGGCGTTCGCGGAGTGGCTTCGGCAGGTGGTGTCGAGGCGTCTCGGGGAGGGAGCGCCGCTCGCGGCGGACGCGCTGGAAGGGGGAGGAGCGATGCTGGCGGAGCGGGTGCAGGAGTGGATCGAGCAGTGGCTTCGGGAAGGCCGTGAGCAGGGGGTCGAGCTAGGTCTGGAGCGCGGTCGCGCCGAAGGACGCGCCGAAGAACGGGCGCTGCTTTGCCGGCAGGCCTCCCAGAAGTTCGGTGCCGAGACGGGCGAGCGGCTGTCGGGGCAGCTTGCCCGCCTCACGGACCCGGAACGGCTCGCCGAGGTCGGCGGCTGGATCATCGAATGCCGCACGGGGGCGGATCTGCTCGACCGCACGGGGCGCCTGGCCCATCTCTCCTGATCCGGGACCCTTTCCCGCCAAGTACGCCGAGGCCCTCTCGGGGTCGATCTCGCCCCTTCGCACGGTCTCCATCGCTCGGCGCGGCCCTGTGGCGCCCAGCGCCGGAATCCCCGCCGCGCACGCGCCTCTTGGGGAGTGGGGGAAGTGTTGGCGGAAGCCCTTTGCATCCGGTTCGCGCGGTGGTCCATCATGCTTTCGGCGACGGGAGGCGCCGAGCAGGCAGGAGCGGGCCTGCCGAAAGGGGTCGGGAATACATGAACCGGAGGGTGCATTATTGGTTGAGAGAGTCAGGTCGTGTGGACGTCGCCGAGGCGTATGGGGGTTATCTGGAAGCTGTACGCAGGAAAATGGAAGACAGGGAATGACGGGCTGAAAGAAACCATGTACCCGATCGATGTACGTAATCAGGAAACGGCGTGAATGATTCAGCCGGACCGCGGCTTGCGCCCATGCCCTGGAGGCTCCCTGACATGAGCGGGGCTCGGGTTCGAGGCGCGGCGGCGCTCGGGCGGGCAGGATGTCCGCGTCCATCAGGGACGCGCCGTTCCGCGGGAGGAGCGCTGTTCCTTCATGGCGGCCCCCGGCCGGCCGGTGTGAAATGGTCCGGGTCCACGGACGGCTCCGCCGTCCGGGACGGTCAGCCCCAGAGGGCGCGGGGCGGGGGGGCGACCCGGCCGTCCGGGCGGTAGTCGAGGCCGGGCTCGCGGTCCCGGGCGAGGAGGAGGGGGCCGTCGAGGTCCACGAACCGCGCCCCTTGGGCGACGAGGATCGCGGGCGCCATCGCGAGCGACGTCGCGAGCATGCAGCCCACCATGATCCCGAACCCCGCGTCCCGCGCCGCGTCGCGGAGGGCGAGCGCCTCGGTGAGCCCCCCCGTCTTGTCGAGCTTGACGTTGACGACGTCGTAGCGGCCCGCGAGCCCCGGCAGGTCGGCCCGGGTGTGGCAGGACTCGTCGGCGGCGACCGGAACCCCCCGATCGAGGCCGGCGAGCGCCGCATCGGCCCCGGCCGGGAGCGGCTGCTCCACCAGCTCGACACCGAGCTCGGCGAGCTCCGGGAGGCAGCGTTGCAGGGTCTCCGCCGACCAGGCCTCGTTCGCGTCCACGATGAGGCGCGCGCCGGGCGCGCCCGCCCGCACCGCCGCGACCCGTTCGACGACCCGCTCGCCGTCGAGCTTCACCTTGAGCACCGGGCGGGCCGCATGGCGGGCGGCCGCCTCGCGCATCGCGCTCGGCTCGTCGATGCCGAGGGTGTACGCGGTGACCACCGGCTCCGGGGGAGCTCCCGGACGGATCCCCGCCACCGCCGCCCACGCGCGCCGCCCGCTCCGTTTCGCCTCGAGGTCCCACAGGGCGCAGTCGACCGCGTTGCGGGCCGCCCCCGGACCCATCGCGTCCGCGAGCCCTTCGCGCCCCAGGCCGCGCTCGAGGTCCCCGCGCAGCCCCTCGATGGATTCGACCACGCTCTCGACGGTCTCGCCGTAGCGGGCGTAGGGGACGCATTCGCCCCGGCCCGCCGCATCGCCGTCCCGCAGCTCCACGAGGACCGTATGGGCCACGCGGCGCGCCCCGCGCGAGATGCGGAACACCCCGGCGAGCGGCCAGGACTCCCGGCGCACCGCGAGGGTCGGCACGGCCTCAGAGCATCGCGTCGAGGATGCGGTCCACGCCTCCCCGCGCGGGGTCGATGCACGGCAGGCCCAGCTCCGCTTCGGTCTTGTCAAGGAGCGCCTGCGCCTCCTCCGGGCCGAGGTCGCTGGTGTTGATCGACACCCCGGCGAAGCGCGGGTCGGCGCTCACCACCCGGGCCGCCGCGAGGTTGGCCTCGAGGCAGCTCGCGAGGTCCGGAAGCGGGCGCCCGGGCAGCCCGCGCATGTGGGTGCGGGTGGGCTCGTGGCACAGCACGAGGGTATCGGGCTGCGCGCCGTGCAGGAGCCCGAGGCTCACCCCCGCGTAGGAGGGATGGAAGAGCGAGCCCTGGCCTTCGATGAGGTCCCAGTGGTCGTCGGGGGCGGCGGGGCAGAGCTGCTCGATCGCCCCGGACATGAAGTCCGAGACGACCGCGTCCACCGCGACCCCCGAGCCCTCGATGAAGATCCCGGTCTGCCCGGTGGCCCGGAAGTCGGAAGCGACCCCCCGCGCTTCGAGCGCGCGGTGCAGGCAGAGGGTCGTGTACATCTTGCCTACCGAGCAGTCCGTGCCCACGGTGAGGAGCCGGCGGCCGCCTCGCGGCTCCCCGGCGCCGATCGGGAACGACCCCGTGGGATGCCGCACGTCGTGCAGGGTCCGCCCGTGGCGGCGGGCCGCGTCCGCCACCGCCGGGATGGCGCCGAGCCGGGTGTGGAGCCCGCTCGCGACGTCCATGCCGAGCTCGAGCGCGGCGACCATGGTGTCGATCCAGTCCTGCCCGAATACGCCGCCCCGGTTGACCACCCCGACGAGCAGGGTGCGGGCCCCCCGCGCCCGGCCCTCCGCCACCGTCAGCTCGGGCAGGTCGACCGAGGGGACGCATCCCGGCAGGCGGAGCTGTCCGACGCACGCTTCCGGGCGCCACTGCCAGACCCCGATCGCGGTCTTCGCGGCCAGCGCGTCGCGAGCGTCCCCCAGAAAGAGGAGGTACGGGTGATTGATGTCGTTCATGGGATGCACAATATAGCCTCTCGTCTCCGTGCACGCCCGTTCGGGGCGCCCGCTCATGCTCACCGGGCGCTCATCGGGCGTTCATCGGGCGGCGGGAATTCGATCGGCGAGGAACGGTTCGATGGCGGCGGCTCGCACAGGAAGGCCGGGAGCAGGAAGGCCGGGGGCCGTACCGAACGTGCTGGCGGTGGCCGGTTCGGACAGCGGCGCGGGCGCGGGCCTCCAGGCCGACCTCAAGACCTTCGCGGCCTTCGAGGTGTACGGCTGCACGGCCGTGACCGCGGTGACCGCCCAGAACACCGTGTCGGTTCGGCGGAGCGTCACGGTCCCGGCGGACCTGGTCGAGGCGCAGATGGAGGCGGTCCTCGGCGACGTCCGGATCTCGGCGGTCAAGATCGGGCTGCTGCCGACGGCGGGCGTCGTGCGGGCGGTGGCGCGGGCGCTGGCGCGCCACGAGCCTCCGAACGTGGTGTACGACCCGGTCATGGCGGCGAGCACCGGGCGTCCGCTCCAGGCCGCGTCCGCCCTGGACGCGGTGCGCGGCGAGCTCCTGCCCCGGGTGACGGTGGCGACCCCGAACCTCGCCGAGCTCGCCCGGTTGACCGGATCGCCGCCGCCCGGCGCCGATCTCGACCCCGATGCCCCTACCGACGCCGAGCTGGACCGGGCGGCGCGCCGGCTCCTGGACGCCGGGACGGGCTGGGTGCTGGTCACCGGCGGACATCTTCCGGGACCCTTCAGCCGCGACCGGCTGCACGGGCCGCGTGGATCGGGTCGCGCAAGGTGGTATCGTGCCCCTCGCCTCGATACGCGCCACGGCCACGGCACCGGCTGCACGCTCTCGTCCGCCATCGCGGCCCGGCTCGCGCTCGGCGACGACGTCCCGGAAGCGGTGGAGGCGGCCAAGGCGTATCTCGGGGCGGCGCTCGCGGCGGCGCGCGATCTGGACGTGGGGGCCGGCCCCGGCCCCCTGAACCATTTCTTCGCAACGTGGAGCAGGACATGAACCTCGGAGCCCCCTGGCCGGGCGACGGCCCGGACCGCGCGGAGATCGCCGCCTTCGCCGAGACCCTGGCCGACGCGGCCCGCGCCGTCGCCCGCCGCGAGTTCCGGGCCTCGAGCGAGGTCCAGTACAAGGCGGACGGCTCGCCGGTCACCCCCGCCGACCGCGAGGTGGAGGAGGTCCTGACCGTCCTCATTCGCGACCGCTTCCCCGGGCACGCGGTCATCGGAGAGGAGTTCGGCCGCACCGGGGCGGCCGATGCGCGCTGGCGGTGGGCGCTGGACCCCATCGACGGGACCAGGAACTTCGTGACCGGACGGCCCCTGTTCTGCACCCTGATCGCCTTTCTGGAGGAGGATCGGCCGATCCTCGGGGTGATCGAGGCGCCTGCGCTCGGGGAGCGGTACGCGGGGGCGGCCGGCGAGCCCACGCGCTTCGACGGCCGGGCCTGCCGGACGAGCGGATGCGCCCGGCTCGCGGACGCGCGGGTGAGCGCGACCACCCCCGACCTCTTCGACTCCGAACAGCTCGTCGCCTTCGACGAGGTGAGCTTCGCGGCCCGGCTGCGGACCTTCGGGGGAGACTCCTACCAGTACGCGCAGCTCGCGGCCGGCCACCTCGACCTGGTGGTGGAGGCGGAGCTCGCGCCCTACGACCTGCTCGCGCTCGCCCCGGTGGTCATCGGGGCCGGCGGGGTCATCACCGATTGGGAGGGCCGGCCGCTGACCGCGGGCTCCGACGGAACCATTCTCGCGGCCGCGACCCCGGGTCTCCACGAGGAGGCGCTCGACGGGCTCCGGAACGCCGCCTGAACCGCCTGCCCGCCGGCCGTAGCGAGACCGATCGGACGCGGACACCCCGAATGTGCGTCCGTCCGGGCTTGAAACGCCTCCTCGTCGTCTACCACACCCAGACCGGGCACACGGAGGCGATGGCCCGGGCGGTGGTCCGGGGGGCCCGGCATCCCGAGGCGTCGGGGGTCGAGGTCCGTCTCCGGCGCGCCGTGGAGGCCGGCCTGGACGACCTGTTGCGGGCGGACGCGGTCGCCTTCGGCAGCCCGGAGAACTTCGGGCAGCTCTCGGGCGGCATGAAGGACTTCTTCGACCGCACCTGGTATCCCGCCCAGGGGCTCCTCGAGGGGCTCCCCTGTGCGGTCTTCATCAGCGCGGGAAACGACGGCCGCGGGGCGCTCGAGGCCCTTCGTCGGATCGTCCGCGGATACCCGCTGCGCGAGGTGCGCGAGCCGATCATCGCCCGGGGAACGCTCACACCCGCCCATCTCGAGCGGTGCGAGGAGCTGGGGCTTGCGCTCGCGGCCGGCCTCGAAGCGGGGATCTACTGAAGGGGATCGGCTCCCGGCGCCGGGCGGGATCGTCCGGGGCGGTTCCGCCCGGTCTCCCCGGTCTTCCCCGCGTCCTCCCGGAGCCTCCCGAACGGATGGGAACGGGAGCGGGGGGCCGGCTCAGTTCGCGGCGCTCGCGGCGGGTGAGCCAGGCCGGTAGGAGAGGTAGTCGGCGATCACCCGGGCCGCCTCCGAGAGGAAGAACGCGTCCCGGAGCTCCGGGATCCGTCCCGCCCCGGCGGGCGCTTCCCCGCCTTCCTCCCCCTCGGCAGCCTGGCCGAGGGTGCGGAGGACGCGGAGGCGCTGCGCCTCGAGCCGGGTGTGTTCCGCCTCGCGCCGCTTCCGGTTCAGGCTGAGGGTGCGCGCCTCGCCCAGGCGGCGGCGGTGCTCGCTCTCCTCCTTCAGGACCTGGAACGGCTCCTCCGTCCGCGCCCGTTCCCGGCTCCACTCGCGGGCGGCGGCGATTGCGTCCTCGTTCCGGCGGGCCGTCCGCCATTTCTCCGCCGCCTTGACCCGCGCCCAGGGCAGGGCGTTCTCGAGGTCGTCCTCGCCGCCGTGCGACTCCCCGGTGACCGCTTCGAAATCGACGTCGGGCACGATCCCGCGGCGCTGGACCCCGGCCCCGTTCACGCGGAAGTACTGGGAGACGGTGAGCTTCAGCCGGCCGGCGCCCCCATACGAGGGAAGGTCGACGAGATTCTGTACGGTCCCCTTGCCATAGGTCCGCGTCCCGATCACGATCCCCCGGCCGTAGTCCTGGACCGCTCCGGCCAGGATCTCCGAAGCGGATGCGCTGCCGCGGTTCACGAGCACGCCGAGCGGCCCCGTCCATGCCGTCGACGGGTCTTTGTCCCATTTGATCTGGGCCCGGCCCGACGGCCTCCGGATCTGGACGATCGGCCCGGTCTCGATGAACAGCCCCGCGACCAGGAGGGCTTCATCCAGAGCCCCCCCCTGGTTGTCGCGGAGGTCCACGACCAGCGCGTCGATGCCCTCCGCGCGCAGCTCCCCGATGAGCCGGCGGACGTCCCGGCTGGTGCTGCGGTAGTCGTCCCGGCCGGCGCTCCGTCCCGCGACGTCCAGGTAGAAGGACGGGATGTCGATGACCCCGACCCGGACGGGCGAGCCGTCGCTCGCCCGCGTTTCCAGGACGTGCCGGGACGCGGACTGGTCGTCGAGGTCGATCCGGTCGCGCACGAGGGAGAGCGTGCGGGGCGCCTCGGACGGAGCCCCCGCCGGCAGGATCTGCAGGTGCACGGTGCTCCCCTTCGGGCCGCGGATGAGGTTCACCACGTCTTCGAGCCGCCAGCTCACGATGTCCGTCACCTCGCGCTCGTCGGCCTGCCGCACCCCGATGATCCGGTCGTCGACCCCGAGCTGGCCGCTCCGGTCCGCCGGGCCCCCGGCGATGATGCGGCGCACGACGGTGTGCTCCCCCACGGTCTGCAGCGCGGCGCCGATCCCCTCCAGCGAAAGGCTCATCCGGATCCGGAAGTTCTCCGAGGTGCGCGGCGAGAAGTAGGTGCTGTGCGGGTCGATCGACTGGGTGTAGGCGTTGAGGAAGTACTGCACGACGTCGTCCGCGTCGATCTGGCGGACGCGCCGCGCCATGCGGGCGTAGCGCGCCCGGAGGGTCTCCGGTATCGCCTCCCGCTCGTGGCCCGCGAGCTCCAGCTCGAGGACGTCGTTCTTGACCCGCCGCCGCCAGTAGTCGTCGAGGGCGGCGGCGCTCCGCGGCCAGGGCGCGTCGCTGCGGTCGAGCTCGAGCTCCTCCTCGCGTGCGAAGTCGAAGTCGCCGGCCACGAGCTCCGCCGCCATGCGGGCCCGATCCTCCATGCGCAGCCGGTAGCGGTCGAACACCGCGAAGGCGAGGTCGAGCCGGCCGCGGTGCAGGGCGTCGTCGACCCGGGTCCGGTGGCGGTCGAACTCGGCGATGTCGCCGGCGAGGAACACGCTGTGGTTCGGATCGAAGACGTCGACGTAGCGGTCGAGCACGCGGGCGCCGAGCTCGTCGTCGAGCGGCGCCTTGCGGTAGTGGTAGCGGCTCATGAGCTCGACGACGGCCCGGGCCGACCGGACGTGTGCGGCGGTGGGACGGACCTCCTCCGCCGGCGCGGCACTCTCGCGCTCCCCCGTGCTTGCGGGGGCCGCCGCGCTCGCGGAAACGGCGCCGAGGAAGGCGAGGAGGGCCGCCGCGCCCGGCGAGAGGCCGCGCGCGCGCTGCGGGGGGGCCGCCGCGCACCGCAGGGGGGCGCTCCCTCTCCGCCGTCCCGCCGATCCTCGCTCCGTCCGGGGGAGATGCGGGCCCGAGCGCCCCTCCCGGCCGTGCCGGCCGGCCGAGGACGTGGGGTGCGTGCGGTCCATCAGAACGCCTTCAGTACGTCCTCGACCATCTGCTTGGCGTCGCCGAACAGCATCATCGTATTGTCGCGGAAGAAGAGCTCGTTCTCGACCCCCGCGTAGCCCGCCCCCATGCCCCGCTTGACGAACAAGACGGTGCGCGAGCGCTCCACGTCCAGGATCGGCATCCCGTAGATGGGGCTCTGCGGATCGTTCCTGGCGGCCGGGTTGGTGACGTCGTTCGCGCCGATGACGAGCGCGACGTCGGTGCCCGGAAAGTCGTTGTTGATGTCGTCCAGCTCGAACACCTCGCCGTAGGGGACGTTGGCTTCGGCGAGGAGGACGTTCATGTGCCCCGGCATGCGCCCGGCCACCGGATGGATGGCGTAGCGGACCCGCGCCCCGTGGGTCTTCACCCGGTCCCCGAGCTCCCGCAGGGCGTGCTGCGCCTGTGCGACCGCCATCCCGTAGCCGGGGACGACGACCAGCGAGTCGGCGTTCTTCAGGATGAACGCCGCGTCCTCCGCGCTCCCCTGCTTGACCGGCCGGGTCTCCCGGGTCGAGACCCCGGCCGCGCCCTCGGACTCGGCCCCGAACCCGCCGAGGATGACGCTCACGAACGAGCGGTTCATGCCCCGGCACATGATGTAGGAGAGGAT
Source organism: Gammaproteobacteria bacterium (assembly GCA_965243335.1). Classification (GTDB taxonomy): domain Bacteria; phylum Pseudomonadota; class Gammaproteobacteria; order HK1; family HK1; genus JAJDXW01. The sequence continues at coordinate 3,893,641 of OZ251545.1, read as the reverse complement.
CGCCCCCGACGCGCCGACGAGGGCCCCGGTGATGATGAGGGCGGTGTTCTCCAGGGTGAAGCCGATGCCGGCCGCCGCCCAGCCGGAGTAGGAGTTGAGCATCGACACCACCACCGGCATGTCCGCGCCGCCGATCGGGATGATGATGAGCACCCCGACGACCAGGGCGAGGGCGGTGACGAGCCAGAACGCCTCGTAGGCCTCGGTGCGGCAGAACCAGACCGCGAGGGCGATCAGGGCGAGCCCGAGGACCGCGTTCAGGGGGTGCTGGAGGGGGAAGACGGTCGGCGCGCCCGACACGAGCCCCTGGAGCTTCACGAAGGCGACGATCGAGCCGGTGAAGGTGATGGCCCCGATCGCGGCCCCGATGGACATCTCGGCGAGGCTCGCGGCGCCGATGCGGCCCGGCTCGCCGATGCCGAAGGCCTGCGGCGCGTAGAGCGCCGCCGCCGCCACCAGCACCGCCGCGAGCCCGACGAGGCTGTGGAACGCGGCCACGAGCTGGGGCATCGCGGTCATCGCGATGCGGCGCGCCGCGAAGGCGCCGATCGACCCGCCGATGCCGATGCCGAGCGCGATGAGGAGGGCGGTGGCGAGGTCCGCGACCCCGGTCACGCTCAGTGTGGTCGCGATCGCGATCGCCATCCCGGCCATGCCGAGCACGTTCCCGCGCCGCGAGGTGGCCGGGGACGACAGCCCCCGCAGGGTGAGGATGAAGAGGATCCCGGAGACGAGGTAGGCGAGCGCGGCCAGGCTCGGCGTCATCGGCGCGGGTCCGTCGTGCGGTCCTGGCGCCGGTACATCGCCAGCATCCGCTGGGTGACCAGGAAGCCGCCGAAGATGTTCACCGAGGCGAGGACGAGGGCGACGAAGCCGAGGGCCTTGGCCGCGACCCCGGCGGTGGCGGCCGCCTCCACGCCGACCGCGAGCAGCGCGCCCACCACGATCACCGAGGACACCGCGTTGGTGACCGACATGAGCGGGGTGTGGAGGGCGGGGGTCACGCTCCAGACGACGTAGTAGCCGACGAAGATGGCGAGCACGAAGATGGCGAGGCGGAACACGAAGGGGTCGATCTCGGGCGCGCCGAGGGCGGCGGCGCCGGCGGCAGCGCCCGCCGCGGTCTCGGCGGCGACGGCCGCCGCGACCGCGTCGACGGCAGGGGTTCCGGGGTCCGCCATCAGCCGCTTCCGCCGGCCGCTTGTTCGCCGGCAGGCGGGGACCGGAACCGGGGGTGCACCACCGCTCCGCCGCGGGTGAGGACGGTCGCGGCGAGGATCTCGTCGTCCCAGTCGAAGCGAAGGCCCCCGTCGCCGATGAGCGGGGTCACGAACGCGAGGAGGTTGCGGGCATAGAGCGCGCTCGCGCTCGCCGCGAGCCGGCCCGGCACGTTGCGGTACGCGAGGATGGTGGTCCCGTGCGCGGTCACCCGCTCGCCGGGGCGCGAGAGCTCGCAGTTCCCGCCGTGCTCGGCCGCGAGGTCCACGATCACCGAGCCCTTGCGCATGGTCGCGACCATGCCCGCGTCGATGAGGCGGGGGGCCGGCCGCCCCGGCACGAGGGCAGTGCCGATGACGATGTCCTGGCGCTTGAGCTCCGAGGCGAACAGCTCGGACTGCCGCCGCCGGTAGCCCTCGCTCATCTCGAGCGCGTAGCCGCCCTCGGTCTCCGCGTTCTCCGCTTCGGGAGCGTCGATCCCGATGAAGGTCGCGCCCAAGCTCTCCACCTGCTCGCGGGCGGCCGGCCGCACGTCGGTGGCGCTCACGATCGCCCCGAGGCGCCGCGCGGTGGCGATGGCCTGGAGCCCGGCGACCCCGGCCCCCATCACGAGCACCCGCGCGGGCGGCACGGTGCCCGCGGCGGTCATCATGAGCGGCATGGCCCGCTCGAACTCGGCCGCCGCGTCGATGACCGCCTTGTACCCCGCGAGGTTCGACTGCGAGGAGAGCACGTCCATCGCCTGGGCGCGGGTCACGCGCGGGAGCAGCTCGAGGGAGAAGGTCGTGAGCCCGGCCCCCGCCCAGGTCTCGAGCAGGCCGTTCAGGCGGTACGGGTCCAGCATCCCGACCAGCACCGCGTCGCGCGGCAGGCAGGGGATCGCCTCGTCCGGCGGGGCGCGGACCGCGAGCTGGACGGCCGCCCCGTCGAGGACCGCGGCCGGCTCGGGCAGCACGCTCGCGCCGGCCTCCTCGTACTCCGCGTCGGTAACGCCCGCGCCCTCGCCGGCCCCGCGCTCGACGCACACCGACCCGACCTCCGCGGCGCGGAGGAGCTTGGCGACGGTCTCGGGAGTAGCGGCTACGCGGGGCTCGTCTTCCCGCCGTTCCCGGATGATGGCGATCTTGAGTCGGCCGCTCATGCCGCGTGTCGGTTCGGGCGGTCTCTTGAAAGGTGAGGAGGGCGGGCGCAGAGTCTATCATTCCGCCTTCCGGCTACCAACCGCGTTGCCGCGCCCCGTGTCGGCCACGCCCTCGGCGCCGCGCCGGGGCCGGAGAGCCGCGCCGCCGCGGGGCGCCCCCGGCCCCGGGGGAGCCCGCGGCGCCGTCGTCCCGGAACGCAGCCGCACAGCGAGGCCCCGAACATGAGCCGCCATCGAATCGCCGTCATCCCCGGAGACGGGATCGGCCGGGAAGTCGTGCCGGAGGGGATCCGGGCGGTCGAGGCCGCGGCCCGCCGCCGCGGCATCGACCTCGCGTGGGAGCACTTCCCCTGGAGCTGCGAGACGTACCGGGCCGAAGGCTGGATGATGCCCCCGGACGGGCTCGACCGCCTCGCCGGCTTCGACGCGATCTTCCTCGGGGCGGTGGGGTTCCCCGGGGTGCCCGACCACGTATCGCTCTGGGGCCTCCTCATCCCGATCCGCCGCCGGTTCCGCCAGTACGTCAACCTGCGGCCGGTGCGGGTGCTCGCGGGGATGGAGTCGCCGCTCCGCGGCCGGGGCCCGGAGGACGTCGACTTCTACGTCGTCCGCGAGAACAACGAGGGCGAGTACTCCGAGATCGGGGGCCGCCTCTACGAGGGGACGGACCACGAGATGGCCATGCAGGAGAGCGTCTTCACCCGCCGGGGGGTGGATCGGGTGCTGGAGTACGCCTTCGAGCTCGCCCGCTCGCGCGAGGCGAAGCGCCTCACTTCCGCGACGAAGTCGAACGGCATCATCCACACCATGCCCTACTGGGACGAGCGCTTCGCGGCGATGGCCGAGCGGTACCCCGACGTGCGCACGTCGCAGTACCACGTGGACATCCTCGCCGCGAACTTCGTCCTCCATCCCGACTGGTTCGACGTGGTCGTGGGGAGCAACCTGTTCGGCGACATCCTGTCCGATCTCGGCCCCGCGGTCGCCGGCACGATCGGCATCGCCCCCTCCGCCAACCTCAACCCGGAGCGGGAGCATCCCTCGATGTTCGAGCCGGTGCACGGGTCCGCCCCCGACATCGCGGGGCAGGGGGTCGCCAACCCGATCGGGCAGATCTGGTCGGGCGCGATGATGCTCGACCACCTCGGCCATCCGGAGGCGGCGGCCGACGTCGTGGCCGCGATCGAGGCGGTGCTGGACGGGGGAGGACCCCGGACCCCGGACCTCGGAGGGAAGGCGCGCACCGTCGACCTCGGGCGGGCGGTGGAGGACGCGCTCGGGGGATGACGGCGGCCGGGACGACCGCAGAGCCGACGGAGCGGCGCCCCGCGCGCCGCCCGTCCTGATGCCCTCTTCGCCTTCGCCGCGCGAGCGCTACGCCGCGGCCATCGCGGGGGGGCGGGTGCGCCCCGACCCCGGCCAGGCGCGCGCCGTGGACGCCTTCGAGGCCCTGTACCGCGCGCTCCGCGAGCGCCCGCGCCGCGGCGCGTCGTCCCCCCTGCGGTACTTCCGCCGCCGCCGCCCCCCGCCGGCGGTGCGCGGGCTCTACCTCTGGGGCGGGGTCGGCCGCGGCAAGACCATGCTCATGGACGAGTTCTTCGCGGCCCTCGACGGCACGGCCGCGCGCCGCACCCACTTCCATCGCTTCATGCAGAGCGTCCACGAGGCGCTGAAGCGGCTCCGGGAGCGCCGCACCGAAGACCCGCTCGACGCGGTCGCGGCCGACTGGGCGGCCGATGTCCGGGTGCTCGGCCTCGACGAATTCCACGTGCGCGACATCGGCGACGCCATGCTCCTCGGACGGCTGCTCAAGGGGCTGTTCGACCGGGGGGTGACCCTCGTCACGACCTCCAACACGCCGCCCGCCCGGCTCTACGAAGGGGGGCTCCAGCGCGACCGCTTCCTCCCCGCCATCGCGGAGATCGAGGCCCGGCTCCGGGTGCTCGAGCTCCCCGGGACCGAAGACCACCGCCTGCGCGCGCTGGAGCGGGCGGACGTCTACCACTTCCCCCTCGGCCCGGCCGCCGAGGCGAGCATCGCGGCCTGCTTCGACGCGCTCGTGCCGAACGGCCGGGTGGAGGACGGTCCGCTGATGGTCCTCGGCCGGCCCATCGTGACCCGGCGCCGTGCGGAGGGGGTCGCGTGGTTCGGGTTCGACCAGCTCTGCGACGGCCCGCGCGGGGCGGACGACTACATCGAGGTCGCGCGTTGCTTCCACACCGTGCTGCTCTCCGGCGTCCCGGTCATCGCGCCCCGCGAGCGGGACCGGGTGCGGCGCTTCATCAGCCTGGTGGACGAGCTCTACGACCGCAACGTGAACCTGGTGGCGTCCGCCGCCGCCCCGCCCGCCGGGATCTACCCGGAGGGGCGCGACGCGTTCGAGTTCGAGCGCACCCGCAGCCGCCTCGAGGAGATGCGGACCCGCGACTACCTCCACCGCGAACACCTCGGCTGACCGCCCCGCCCCCGGGGACGGCGTAGTTCCAGGGTCCGGGGTCGGTTCGAGGGGCGTCAAGGCGGATTTCACCCCACGGCGGCGCTTGTGCGGGACCCCTGGGAACGCGGGCGTCCCGCCCGCATTTTTGTTCACGGGCGCTTCACACCCCATGTGCGGGCGAGACACAAGCGTTCCCAGGATGCGCCGTTCCCAGGAGCACCCGCGAGAGGCGTGCCTGGCGAAAACCCCGCCGCGCACATGCCTCGGAGACCTCCGCCAGTTGCGCGCGTGCGGGCGGCGAATATACTCAACCGCCCCGTCTCGTTCGCATGGGAGAGTCTGGATGCCGAATCACGCCACGCGGGAGATCCGCAACGTCGCGGTCGCCGGCCACGGCGGCAGTGGGAAGACCACGCTCGTCGAGTCGCTGCTGGCGGCGGCGGGCGCCGTCACCGCCCCCGGCTCGGTGGAGAAGGGCACCGCGACCTGCGACTACGAGCCCGAGGAGCGGGCCCACCGGCAGTCGCTGTGGAACGCGGTCGCGAGTCTCGACCACGATTCGGCCCACATCAGCTTCGTCGACACCCCCGGGTATCCGGACTTCCTCGGCCGGGCGCTGCCCGCCCTCGCGGCGGTGGAGACCGCCGCGGTGGTCGTCGACGCCCGCTCCGGCATCCAGACCACCACCCGCCGGATGATGGAGGCGGCGGCCGCGCGCGGTCTGGCGCGCCTCGTCGTCGTCAACAAGATCGATGCGCCGGACCTCGACCTCGAGGCGCTCCTCGGGAGCCTCCGGGAGGTCTTCGGCTCCGAGTGCCTTCCCGTCAACCTGCCGGCCCCCGGCCGGGAGCAGGTGGTGGACTGCTTCTTCGACCCCGACCCGTCCGCCGCCACCGGGTTCTCCTCGGTCGAGGAAGCGCAGAGCCGGGTGGTGGACCAGGCGGTGGAGATGGACGAGGCGCTGATGGAGGCTTACCTGGAGCAGGGGGAGGTCTCCGCCGACCAGCTCCACGGCGCGTTCCGGGCCGCGCTCCGGGCGGGCCACCTCGTCCCCGTGTGCTTCGTCTCCGCGGCCTCCGGCGCGGGGGTCGGCCTGCTGCTCGACGTGCTCGCCCGGCTCATGCCGAGCCCGGCCGACGCGGGCCCGGCGGGGTTCTCCGGTCCCGACGGCGAGGCGGTGGAGGTCGAGCCCGACCCCGAGGCCGGGGTGGTGGCGCAGGTCTTCCGGGTGACCATCGACCCCTTCGTCGGCCGGCTCTCCGCGTTCCGCATCCACTCCGGCACGGTGACCCGCGATTCCCAGCTCCACGTCGACGACGGGCGCAAGCCCTTCAAGGTGGGGCACCTGTTCCGCCTGCAGGGCAAGGAGCACGTGGAGATCGACCAGGGCGTCCCGGGCGACCTCTGCGCCGTCGCGAAGGTGGACGAGATCGGTTACGGGTCGGTGCTGCACGGCGGCGGCGCCCCCCCGCGGCCCGACCCGGTCCCCCTGCCCGAGGCGATGTACGGCCTCGCCATCCAGGCCAGCACCCGCGGTGACGAGCAGAAGCTGTCCGACACCCTCTCGAAGCTCGCGGCCGAAGACCCGAGCTTCCAGGTCGAGCACAGCGCCGCGACCCGGGAGACGGTGATCCGCGGGCTCGGGGAGCTGCACCTGCGGATGATGCTGGAGCGGATGAAGGAGCGCTACCACGTCGAGGTGGAGACCCGCCCGCCCCGCATCCCCTACCGCGAGACCATCACCGCCCCGGCCGAGGGCCACCATCGCCACAAGAAGCAGACCGGCGGGGCCGGACAGTTCGGGGAGGTCTTCCTGCGGGTCGAGCCGAAGGGGCGCGGGGAGGGCTTCGAGTTCGTCGACAACATCGTGGGCGGGGTCATCCCGTCACAGTTCGTGCCGGCGGTCGAGAAGGGCATCCGCCAGGTCCTCGAAGCGGGGGCGATCGCGGGCTATCGGATGGACGACGTCAAGGTGACGGTGTACGACGGGAAGCACCACCCGGTCGACTCCAAGGAGATCGCCTTCGTGACGGCCGGCAAGAAGGCGTTCCTGGACGCGGTGGGCAAGGCCCGGCCCATCGTGCTCGAGCCGGTGGTGGACCTGGAGGTGACGGCGCCCCAGGGCAACATGGGGGACATCGCCGGCGATCTCTCGGGCAAGCGGGGACGGGTCGGCGGCACCGAGAGCCTCGCCGGCGGCTACGTCGCGATCACCGGCCAGGCCCCCCTGAGCGAGCTGACCCGCTACCAGACCGAGCTCAAGTCGGTCACCGGGGGCGCGGGCAGCTACACCATGGGGTTCAGCCACTACGATCCGGTGCCCCGGCCCATCCAGGACAAGCTGATGGCGGAGTTCAGGCCAGCGGCGGACGAGGACTGATCTGCCGCGGAGCGGCGGCGGTAAAGCCAGCCCGCGTCCATCTCCTCCGCGGCGGTAGCCGCGCCGTGCGAGCAGGCGCCTGAGCGGAATCTCCCGGTTGCCTCTGGTCGTTCCGGCCCCGGAACAGGGATCTCGACGCGCCTGTCAACCGGATATTCCACGCAGATCGGCTCAAGTACCCGCGTATGAGCCGCGCCAAGGTCCTCGTGAAGGCAGGCCACGGGCGCCGAACGTCGAAGCCCGCCGCCGGGGCGGGGTCATCGGGAGCCGGCGGAGAGCCGATCGCGCAAACGACGCAGGCGCGGCAACGCCAGCCGATCCTTCTCGCGGCCGGCGGCCTCCTTGGAGCGGATGACGTCCGCCAGCGAGGCGACGAAGACGGGCACGCCGTCCGCCGCCTCGATCTCAATCGCGCTCCGCATCAGGTCCGCATAGCCCTGCGTGCCGCTCGGGCGGAACGCGAGGTCGAGGTCGCCCGAGCGGGTGGTCAGGTTCAGGATCGAATCTTCCGGGAGGTTGGCGAGGAACTCGGCGGAGCAGTCGAACGCCAGCCCTTCCGGCGCGTCCGCCGCGCGGATACGCGCGCCGAGGGTGTAGAGGGCCGCCGCCAGGCGCGCGAGGTTGTCCGGCTCGCGGGCCGGCGCCACGTCCAGATCGACCGTCGTCCCGGCGTCGCCGTGCAAGGCCGCCGCCATCGCCCCGATCAGCACGAAACGGACCCCGGCTTCGTGCAGCGCCTCGATCATCCGGGCGGGATCGAAGTCGTCTTCAGCCACCCTTCGCGCGCTCCATGGCCTGCCGCCCGCGGAGCACGAACCGAGCCAGCCGGGTCGCATTCGCGAGGCGCTGGGCGGGCGTATGCCGCAAGGTCTGTTCGAACAGTGAATCGGTTCCGGGGTCCGGCTCGCCGAGCCCGACCCGGACCTCGAAGCCCGCCGCCGCGACGAGGCGCTCCACGAGGTCGGCGGTGGGCGCCTGCGCGCCGGTCTCGAACGCCTCGACCGCGGCTTCGGCGACCCCCGCGCGGCTGGCCAGCTCCGCCCGGGTGAGGCCGGCCCGCAGGCGCGCTTCGCCGATGAGCTGGGTGATGGCCACGACCTCCCGGCCTCCTGTCCGCCCGAAGAAGTCCGTCTGTCGGCCGCCGATTGTAGGCCATCCCCGGCTCCATCCACGGAACGGAGGCATGGGCGCGGCGGGGACTTTCGCCAGGTACGCCTCGTCGCAGACGCGCCGTTCCCAGGGACGTACCCGCGCAAGCGCCGCCGTGGGGTGCAATCCGCCCAAAGACCCCTTGAGCCAACCCCAAACCCTGGAACAGCGCCGTCTCCGTGGGGCAAAAAATATCTCGCCGTTTTATAGATCAATAACTTAAGAAAAATGCACGGGCCTTTGAGCCGGCGGCGGGGATCAGGCCGAGGCGGCGGCGCGGCGGCCGGCGGCGGCGCCCGCCCGCCGGCCGAAGACGGCCCCGGACACGAGCCCGGTCCCGCCCGGGTAGTTGAAGTAGAAGAGCCCCCCGACCAGCTCCCCCGCCGCGTAGAGCCCCGGGATCGACGCGCCCTCGGTGTCGAGGACCCGGCACTCCCCGTCGATCCGGAGCCCCCCGAACGTGAACGTGATCCCGCACGTGATCTGGTAGGCCTCGAACGGCGGCTCGTCGAGGCGGTTCGCCCAGTTGGACTTGGGGATCGCGAGCCCCCGGGTGCCGCGCCCGTCCCGGACGGCCGGGTTGAACGGCGCGTCGGTCCGCACCGCCTCGTTGTACTCGCGGACGGTGCGGAGGAACGCCGCCGCGTCCACCCCTTCGAGCTTCTCGGCGAGCCCTTCCAGGGTGCCGGCCGAGACCTTGGTCACCTCCCGGATCCGGTACTCGTCGCGAAGGAGGGGGAGCGCCTTCGCGTCGAAGACCTGCCAGGCGAACTGGTCGGGCTGGTCGAGGATGACCCGGCCGTAGCGGGCGTAGGTGTAGTTGCGGAAGTCCGCCCCCTCGTCCACGAACCGGCGCCCCTCGGCGTTCACCATGATGCCGAGGGGGTAGCTGTGCTTCTGGAAGTTGTCCCCGACCGCGAGGTCGCCAAAGGGCGGGGCGTTCCGGTCCCAGCCGACCGCGTGGCAGCCGGACCAGTGGCCCCAGGGCATGGCGCCCGCGTCGAGGGCCATGCGGATGCCGTCGCCGGTGTTGTGGCGGGTCCCCCGCACCTTGGCGAGGTCCCACCCCGGGCCGAGGTAGCGGGTGCGCCACTCGGCGTTGGACTCGAACCCGCCGCAGGCGAGGACGACCGCCCCCGCCTCCAGCCGGAGGCGCTCCCGGCCCCGGCGCGCCGCCACCCCCCGCACCCCGGCTTCGTCCTCGAGGAGCGCCGTCGCGCGGGTTCCGTAGAGGATGGGGATGCCGTGGCCGCGGGCGGCCTCGGTGAGCGCCTGGACGAGCCCCGGCCCCCCGCCCCACACCTCGACCGCGAGCCCGCCCCAGAACTTGTAGCGCCCGTCCACCTTGAACGCCTGGCGCCCGTAGGACGGGCTGAAGCGCACCCGGTAGCCGCGCATCCAGCGGAGCGCATCGAAGCTGCCGTCGATGAGGGTCTCGGCGAGGTCCGGGTCGGAGCGCCACTGGGTGAGGCGGCCGAGGTCGTCGAAGTACTGCTCGCGCGTGTAGGTCCCGAAGTCGACGTCGCGCCGCTCGTCCTCGGTGAGGTCCGGCATGAGCGCCACGAGGTCGTCCAGCCCCCGGAAGACGAAGCGCACCGCCCCCGCCGTGTAGCGGCTGTTGCCGCCCGACTCCTCCTCCGGCGCCCGCTCGAGCACGGTGACCCGCGCCCCCTGCTCGCGGGCCGCGAGGGCGGCGCAGAGCGCCGCGTTGCCCGCGCCTACTACAATGACGTCCGCGTCGCGCTGTCCCATGGGCGGTCGTTCTCCCGGATCCGGTGGGCGAAGGCGTGATCGTATCGGAACCCCGGGACCCTCGCCGCCGCCGACGCGGCGACCGCCGGCCGCCAGCCCGGTTCCGGCGGCGAGCGCGCCGCGACGGCGCCCGACACGGGGCAGGGCGAGGCAGGGCGGGGCGGAGTGGGACGGGCCGGGCGCATCGCGGCCGATGGCCCCGGCCCGGGTCCCGGCTTCGGGTCGGACCCCGGCCCGGGTCCCGGCTTCGGGTCGGACCCCGGCCCGGCGCCGGCGCCGGCCCCGGCCCGGCGCGCCGGCCTCGAAGCAGGAGCACGAGAAGGAGCACGAGATTGAGCAAGACGCCCGACTTCGACGCGGTATCCCTCCAGGCCCTCCGCCGCCGCCGCGGCGTCAAGTGGACCCGCTACCCCCCCGACGTGCTGCCCGCCTGGGTGGCGGACATGGACTTCGACATGGCCGCGCCCATCCGCGACGGCCTCGCGCGGATGATGGAGGCGAACGACCTCGGCTACCCCGCGAAGGCGCCCGCGGGCGGCCTCGGGGAGGCGTTCGCGGGCTTCGCGGCGCGCCGCTTCCCGGGGTGGACGGTACCGGTGGAGCGGATGATCGCGATCGCGGACGTGGTGCAGGGCATCCACCTCGCGATCGAGGCGTACACCCGGCCCGGGGACGGGGTCTGCACCCTGACCCCGGTCTATCCCCCCTTCCTGCAGGCGGTGGAGGCCACCGGGCGCCGGCTCGACTCCTGCACGATGGCGCGGGGCGGGGACCGCTACGAGATCGACTTCGACGCGCTCCGCGCCGCCGTCGACGAGCGCACCCGCCTCCTCCTCCTCTGCACCCCCCACAACCCGCTCGGCCGGGTCTTCGACCGGGAGGAGCTCGAGGCGCTGGCGGCGCTCGCCGTCGAACGCGATCTCGTGGTGGTCGCGGACGAGATCCACGCGGACGTCGTCTACCCCGGCGCGCGGCACCTCCCCTTCGCCTCCCTCGGCCCGGAGGCGGAGGCGCGCACCCTCACCATGACGAGCGCGACCAAGTCCTTCAACATCGCGGGCCTTCGCTGCGCGGTGGCGATCTTCGGCTCGGAGCGGCTCGCGGAGCGCTTCGAGGCGTGGCCGGAGCGCGTCCGGGGCGCGGTGAGCAGCTTCGGCCTGGAGGCGACCCGCATCGCGTGGACCGAGTGCGACGAATGGCTCGACGCGCTCCTCGCGCATCTCGAAGGCAACCGCGACTTCCTCCACGCTTTCGTCGCGGAGCGGCTTCCCGGGATCCGGATGGCGCTCCCGGCCGCCACCTACCTCGGCTGGCTCGACTGCCGGGGCTTCGGGCTGGACCCGGACCCGTACCACTGGTTCCTCGACCGGGCCCGGGTCGGCTTCAACGACGGGCGCGACTTCGGCGACGGCGGGGAAGGGCACGTGCGCATCAACTTCGCGACCTCGCGGCCCATCCTCACCCAGATCCTGGAACGGATGGAGGAGGCGCTCCAGTGACCGCCCCGCCGCCCCCGACCGCCCCGCCGCCCTTGGCCGGCGGCGCCCCCCGGCCTCTCGGAACAGGCCGGGAACGACCCCCGGAACGACACGAGGAGGTTTCCCGATGAGCGGTGTCCCGACGATCTCCCCCGAAGAACTGCATGCGCGCCTCCTCGGCGCGGACGAGCTCGCCCTCCTCGACCTCCGGGAGCAGGGGGCGTTTGGCGAGGGCCATATCCTCTACGCCTCGTGCCTCCCGCTCAGCCGGGTCGAGCTTCGGGTGGGTCGGCTCGTGCCGCGGCGGAGCGCGCCGGTGGTCCTCTGCGACGGGGGCGACGGGCTCGCCGCGCGGGGCGCGGGCAAGCTCGCGGCCCTCGGCTACACGGACGTGCGGGCGCTCGCCGGCGGGGCGCCGGCCTGGGAGGCGGCCGGCTACACCCTGTTCACCGGCATCAACGTGCCGAGCAAGGCGTTCGGCGAGTTCATCGAGCACGAGCTCGACACCCCGTCGGTCTCCGCCGAGGAGCTCAAGGCGATGATGGACCGCGGGGAGCGCCTCGTGGTGCTCGACAGCCGGCCGATGGACGAGTTCCAGGTGATGAGCATCCCGGGCGGGATCTGCTGCCCGGGGGCGGAGCTGGTGCATCGGGTGGGCGACCTCGCGCCGGACCCGGAGACGCTGGTGGTGGTGAACTGCGCGGGCCGCACCCGCAGCATCATCGGGGCCCAGTCGCTCATCAACGCGGGCGTCCCGAACCGGGTGGCCGCGCTCCGCAACGGCACGATGGGCTGGCATCTCGCGGGCTACGAGCTGGCGCGGGGCCGCGCCGACCGCCCGCCCCCGCGCGGGGCCGCCTGGCGCGAAGGGTCGGCGCGGGCGGCCGAGCGGCTCGCCGACCGCTTCGGGGTCGAGTACGTGGACGCCGCGGCCCTTGCCGCCTGGCGGGCCGAGGCGGACCGCCGGTCGCTCTACGTCTTCGACGTGCGGAGCCCGGAGGAGTACCGCGCGGGGCACGTCGCGGACGCGGTCCACGTCGCGGGCGGGCAGCTCGTGCAGACGACGGACGAGCACGTCGGCACGCTCGGGGCGCGGATCGCCCTCGTGGACGACGACGGGGTGCGGGCGACCCTCACCGCGTCCTGGCTCCGGCAGATGGGATGGGAGGCGTGCGTGGTGCGGGGCGCCCTCGAAGCGGAGGACCTCGTCTCCGGGCCGGGTCCGGCGGCAGCGGCCGGAGTGTCCGCCCCCGGTTCCGCACCCGCGCCCGCTCCCGCCGCCGCCGGCTCCGCGCTCGTGACGCCGGACGAGCTCGAAAGCCTCATGGAGGCCGGCCGCGCCCTCGTCCTCGACCTCGCGGACAGCCGGACGTTCCGGCGCGGCAGCCTGCCCGGCGCCTGGCACGCGGTGCGGGCGGACCTTCCCGAGCGGGCCGCCGCCCTGCCGGGCGCGGACCTGCCGGACCGGCCCGTCATCGTGCTCACCTCCCCCGACGGGATGCTCGCCGCCCTCGCGGCCGAGGACCTCGAGGGCGACGTGCGGGTCCTGGACGGGGGCACGGCGGCGTGGACGGCGGGCGGGCGCGCCCTCGCGCCCGGCGAGGCGGACCGGATCGCGGCCAACGTCAACGACGTCTGGCTCCGGCCCTACGACCGGGGGGCCGGCGTCGAGGACGCGATGCGCGAGTACCTCGCGTGGGAGATCGACCTCGTGGCCCAGCTCGCGCGCGACGCCTCCGCCCGCTTCGGCCCCTTCCGTGAGGGCGGCGGCCAAGCGCCCTGAGCGCGGGTCCGTCTCCCACGGCGAGGTATGTGCGCGGTGGGGATTTCCGCCAAGCACACCTCGTTCGCAGGGCTCCTGGGAACGGCGCATCCTGCGGACGCGGGTGGCCCGTCCGCATTTTCGTTCACGGGCGTTTCACCCCCGGACCTTTGGTCCGCTGATGAGTTCCAAGGTATCGACGTCGATGTGTTGGAAGTCGCGTCTCTGGCTCGCCTGCGAGGAGGCGGCCCCGATGCGCTCGCCGACGAGCACCGCGCGGTGATGCATTGGGCGTGTGATTCGAGCGCCGGGGGGGCGATCGGGCGGCAGTGGTTATTGACCGGCGAGGAGGGCGTCGAAGCGCCGGCACAGCGTCGGCCACTGGCCGGGGGCGACGTCGAAGTGTCGTCCCAAGTTGAGCAGGGTGCGTTGGCGCACCTTCGAGCCGGTGCGTTCGGAGCGCACGAGGCGGAAGGTGAAGCAGTGCTCGTCGCGGCGGGTCGGGGTGCGTCGGTGAACTCGGGGCGAATCCCCCCTCGATCGCAGAACATGGGGGCAGAGATGGGGTAGAATGAGCGGGTTCAGTCGAACTCCCCATGAAAATCAAGACGATGCTTATCGAATTCTCCGTGGCGAACTTCAGGTCGATCAAGGACGAGGGGCGTCTCAGCCTCGTCGCCGGCCCCGGCAAGGATTATCGCGGAACCCATGTCATGACCCCGGAGCTGAACGAGGGCGTCCGCTCGATCCCGCTGCTGCGATCCGCCGCAGTCTACGGCGCCAACGCCGCCGGCAAGACCAACCTCCTCCAGGCGCTTCAGGCAATGCGGCACATGGTGGCCCGATCCAGCCAGGACCTCGGCGAGCTTCCGGTGACGCCGTTCCGTTTCGACCTGGACTACGAGGCCCGGCCGACGACGTTCGAGGTGATGTGTTTCGCGGAGGGCGTTCGCTACCAGTACGGCTTTTCCGCGACCCGTACCGCGGTGACGCGGGAATGGCTCTACGCCTGGCCACGAGGTAGGGCTCAGCTCTGGTTCGAACGACAGCGCTCCCGGACTGATGACGACAGCTTCAAATTCGGCGACAGGCTCTCCGGAGACCGGGAAGTCTGGCGTCGCGCGACGCGGCCCGATGCCTTGTTCCTGTCCACGGCCGTCGCACTCAACAGCATCCGGTTGCGGCCCGTGTTCGACTGGTTCACCGAAAACCTTCACGTTGCCGGGGTCGGGGGATGGTCCAACGTGTTCTCGTTGGAATATTGCAAGGATGGCCGCGAGGGCGATCTCCTCGAATTTCTGCGCACGGCGGACCTGGCCATTTCCGGGCTCCGGGTCGTCGAGCAGGAATTTTCTCCGGAAATGATCCCGGACGACATGCCTCCCGCGCTGAAAGAAGAGATGAAGAAGAAGCTGGCCGGGTCCAAGATGGTGGATCTGCGGCTGAGGCACGATACGGCGGATGGACAGCCCGTGGAGCTGGAGCTGGACGAGGAATCCGACGGCACGCAGAAGGTATTCGCCCTTGCGGCTCCGTGGCTCGATACGCTCGAAAACGGCCACGTCATCATCTTCGACGAATTGCACGACCACCTGCATCCGTCGCTGGTCAGGTTCCTGGTGGAACGGTTCCACGACCCGAATGTAAACACAAAGGGTGCGCAGCTCGTCTTCTCCACCCACGACACTTCCATCCTCAACCAGGACGTCTTCCGGCGGGACCAGATCTGGTTTTGCGAGCGCAACGCCCGGCAGGAGACCGAGCTGTTTCCACTGTCCGATTTCCGCCCTCGCAAGGGGGTCGATAATCTGGAACGCTCATACCTCGCCGGGCGGTATGGCGCCGTTCCCCACTTCCGACATCAACGATCCATACGAGCTGATACCAGTTGTTGAGCATGCCTCCCCGCAAACCGCGCAATTATCCAGCAAGGCATCGTGCGAAACGCGAGCCGTACGATCGGGTGCTCATCGTCTGCGAAGGCAAGCGAACGGAGACGTTGTACTTTTGCGAGCTCGCGGACCACTACAGGCTCGATACGGCGAACATCGTGGTAGTCGGTTCCGGCTCGGACCCGCATACGGTGGTCCGGAAAGCAAAGCAACTTCGGCAGCAAGAGAGGCGACAAGGAGATCAGTACGATACGGTGTATTGCGTATTCGACCGCGACGAGCACGCGGCCTTCGACGCCGCTTCCAACGAAGCCGCAACCAGCGGCTTGAAACTGGCTCGATCATGGCCGTGTTTCGAGTTCTGGTTTCTCTTGCATTTCGTCTATTCACGCAGCCCGTATACGAAGGCAGGCGGTCGCAGCCCGTGTGACAACTGTATCCGTGATCTGCGCGTACATCTGCCCGGATATGAAAAGGCGGCTCCGGGGATGTTCCGAGGGCTTGAAGATCGGCTGGAGGACGCCAAGCGCAGCGCCGAGCAGGCCATCGCGGACGCCAAGACAACAGGCGAGCGCAATCCATCTACCGAAGTGCATGAACTTGTCGGTTATCTACAATCGATCAAGACTGAATCGGTTGAAGGCGGGCGTTGATCCATCGCCCATCCCGTCCCCACGAAAGCGGGGATGCGGCGGCTGAACACGTCGGGCGCCGCGGCCAGGAATGCGAACCGTAATCAGGAATGCCGATGAACCCGCCCCTCCGCCGGCTGCCGATTTCGCCCCTCTCCCGCGGGTGGGAGCGGAGGGTGTCGCGGCCGACTGTCTCGGGGACCGGGCGGGCGGCTTGGCTGCTCGCGGCGAGTTTGGCCGTTCCGGCCGCGTCGGCTGCGAACGCCGTCGGCGCGGCGGCGGAGCGAGGCCCGGCGGTGGAGCGGGACGCCGCGGCCGAGCGGGCGGCGCGCGAGGAAACGTCGGGGGCGGCGCTCGCCGCGGCATGGTGCGGCGGGTGCCATGCCGCGCCCGACCCGTCCGCCCTCGACCGCGGGACCTGGACCCGCAACGTCCTCCCCGAGATGGGGGCCCGGCTCGGGATCTTCGAGTTCCGCGGGCGGCGCTGGCGGCCGGACCCGACCCTTCCCGCCGACGTCTACCCGGCGAAGCCGCTGCTCCCCCTCGCCGACTGGGCGAAGATATTCGACCACTACCGGCGCGGGGCGCCGGCGGAGCGCGAGCCCCCCGCCCCGCCCCCGGAGCGGACCACCGCCCGGTTCACGGTCCGCCTCCCGCCGGCCCGGACGGACGGGGAGCCCGCGGCGGTCACCGCGGTGCGCGTAGACGAGGCGGGCGGGCGGATCCTCGTCGGCGACGGCGCGGGCCGCCGGGTGCGGGTGTACGACCGCACCCTGCGGCAGACCGCGGAGACGCCGGTCGATACCCCGCCCGTCCACTTCGCTCCCCTCGACGGGGAGGGCGCCTGGCTCGTCACCCTGATCGGCTCGCTCTCGCCCGGAGACGCGCCCCGGGGCGCGGTGGTCCGCCTCGACCCGCCGGGTCTGGACGGGGCGGACGACTGGCGGGTGACCCGTCTCGTCCGCCGGCTGCCGCGCCCGGTCCGGACGGTCGCCGCGGACCTCGACCGAGACGGCCTCCGGGACCTCGTCGTCGCCGGCTTCGGCCACGTCCGAGGGGGCATCTCCCTCCACCTCGCCCGCCCCGGGGGCGGATTCGACGGGGGCGCGCTGCTGCTCGGGGAGCCGGGGGCGGTGTCCCTCGCGCTCCGGCGCGGCGACCTCTACGCCCTGATGGCCCAGGGCGACGAGCGCATCTTGCGGTTTCCGGGGGCGGCGCTCGCACGCCGGGCCGAAAGCGTGCGCGCGTCCGCACCCGCTCCCGGCGCGCCCGGGGCGGGCACCCTCGTCCGGGCCCCGGCCGGCCGTGCTCCCGCGGCCGGACCGGCTCCCTCCTTCGGGCCGTCTTCCGCCCCGCCCTCGTCAGAGGGCGCGTCCTCACCAGAGGACGCCTCCTCGCCAGAGGACGCCCTCTCATCGGAGGGCGCGATCTCGCCCGAGGTCATCCGCCGGTTCCCGCCCGAGACCGGCTCCAGCGCGATGCGGGTGCTCGACTTCGACGGCGACGGCGCCCTCGACCTCCTCACCACCGCCGGGGACAACGCCGACTTCACCCCCGTCTTCAAGCGCGGCCACGGGGTCCGGCTCTACCTCGGGGACGGCCAGGGCGGCTTCCGCCTCGCCTTCTTCCACCGCCTCGACGGCGCCTACGGCGCGGTGGCGGAGGACTTCGACGGCGACGGGGACCGGGACCTGGCGGCCGTCGCCTGGTTCGCGGACTACTCGCGGGGGCCGGACCGGGCGGCCGGCTTCGTCTACCTCGAGAACCGCGGCCCGGACGGGTTCCGCGCCGCCCGGGTTCCCGGGCTCGAACGCTTCGGACGGTTCGCGGTCATCGACGCGGGCGACGTGAACGGCGACGGCCTGCCGGACGTGGTCCTTGGCAACCTCGCGTACGGAGCGCCCGGGCCGGGTACTCCCGCGCCGGACCTCCTCCGCGCCTGGGCGGCGGGGCCGCGTATCGTGGTCCTCGAGGCCCGGCCCGCTCCAGCCCGCCCCGGCCCGTCCGCCGGAGCCTCCCGCGGGACTTCTTCACGCTGACCGGCTCGGGGCCGGGTATCGAGACGCGCCGCGCGCCCTGGGAACGGTGCGTCCCGGGAACGCTCGTGTTTCGCCCGCAAGTGGGACGGCAAGACCGCCGCGGGTCGATGCAGGCGAGACACCCGCGTCCGTAGGTCGCGCCGTCCGCAAGGCCGCGCCGCTGCGGACGCGGCCTTCCCGGGACCTCCGCCGCTCCGGTTCGACCGAACCGGGGCGTCCGCGCGAACCGATTCCGCAGCGTGGAACGGTTCCGGAGGCCCCCGGAAGCGTCCCTCACGATCCGTAGACGAGGCGCGGCAGGAAGAGCACCAGATCCGGGAAGAGGGCGAGGACGGTGAGGAGGCCGAGGATCGCGAGGATGAAGGGGAGCGACTCGCGGACGTACTGGTCGGTCTTCACGTTCAGCAGCCCGCACACCGTGTACATGATGACCCCGACCGGGGGGGTCATGCTGCCGAGCCCGACCAGGATCACCATCAATATCCCGAAGTGGACGTCGTCGATGCCGAGCTGGCGCACGATGGGGACCAGGATCGGGGTCAGCAGCAGCACCATGACCGTGCTCTCCACGAACATCCCCGCGACCACCAGGAAGCCGAGGAGGAGGAACAGCACCATCACCGGGTTCTCGGAGAGCCCGGCGATGAACGCGGCCATGTTCTGCGGAACCTGCTCCACGATGATCGCGAAGCCGAGCATGGCGGAGAGCATGAGGATCAGCATGATCATGCCGATGTCGGTGACCGCCCGCCCGAGCACCCCCGGCAGGTCCCGAACGTGCAGCTCCCGGTGGGCGAAGAAGCCGACGAGGAGCGCGTAGACGACCGCGAAGGCCCCCGCCTCGGAGGGCGTGAAGAGGCCGAAGCGGATCCCCACGATCAGCCACACCGGGAAGATGAGGGCGTACTTCGCGTCGCCGAGGGCGCGGAGCACCTCCCGCCATCCGGGCGGCGCGGCGAGCTCGCCCCGGTAGCCGCGCCGGCGCGAGATGATCCACGCCGGCCCCATGAGCATGGCGGTCATGAGGATCCCGGGCACGACCCCGGCGACGAACAGCCGCCCGACCGACACCTGGCCGATGAAGCCGTAGAGGATGAGCCCGATGCTGGGCGGGATGGTCGAGGTGATGAGGGAGCTGAGCGCGATGACCGCCGCGGTGAAGCCCCCCGCGTAGCCGTGCCGCCGCATGGTGGGCCCGAGGATGCGGGCCTCCATCGAGGCGTCTGCGACCGAGGACCCGGAGATCCCCCCCATGAGGGCGCTCAGCACGATGCTCGTGTGGGCGAGGCCCCCCGCCATCCACCCGGTGAGGGCGGAGGCGAAGGCGAGGAGGCGCCGGGTGATGCCGGTCGCGTTCATCAGGTGCCCGGCGAGCACGAAGAGGGGCACCGCGAGCAGGGGGAAGCTCTGGGTCGAGGAGACGATGCGCTGGGCGCTGATGGAGGCGGGGAAGTTCGGGTCGGTGAGGAAGAACGTGAAGCCCGCGATCCCGATGGCGAACCCGAGGGGCATCCCGATGAGGAGGAGCGCGAGGAAGATGGCGGTGATGAGGATCACGTCGGCCCGTCCCCGCCGGATGCGCCGGATGGGCCGGATGCGCCGCCCCGGCCGGGCCGCCTGTCCGCGCCCGATGCGTCGCCGCGGCCGGACCGCCCCGCGCTGGATGCGCCGCCGCCCCCGCCCCCGTTCCGGTCGGGCGCCTCGCTCGGCGGCCCTCCGCCGCCGTCACCCGCGCCGCTGCCGTCCGAGCCGCCGCGCCCCTCCTCGCGCTCCTCCTCTCCGCCGCGCCCGTCGTCGCCTCCCTTGTCGTCGTCCGCGCCGCGTCGGAGCGCCGCCGCCACCCTTCCCACGGTGCTGGCGAGCAGGAGCGCCGCCCCGAGGGGGGCCGCGACGGTCGCGAAGGCGAAGCTCAGGTTCGTGGTCATGAACCGGCGGTCGACGCTCACGAAGGTGAGCTCGACCCCGTACCAGAGGAGGGCGGCGAGAAAGGCGGCGATGAGGCCGAGGTTGAACAGGGCCACCGCGCGCCGGAGCCGGGGCGGGAGATGGCGGGTCAGCACGTCCACCCCGATGTGGGCGCCGGCCCGCATCGCCTGGTTGGCCCCGAGGAAGGCGAGCCAGGCGAACAGTAGCTGCGCGATCTCGATCGACCAGATGACCGGCCGGTTGAAGGTGCGGGTGACCGCCGGCACGAAGACGAGCAGGACGAGGAGGGCGAGGAGGGTCCTCGCGAGTATCTCCTCGACCCGGATGAAGCAGCGGCCGGCAGCGGCGGCGGCGCGTCGCATGGGGATGGCCGGAAGCGCGGGCCGGTGACGGGGCCGCCGGGTTTCGCGGGCGGGAGGCGCCGCCGGTACGGCCCCCCGGGGCGCGCCAAGCCCCCCGGCGCGCTCCGGCCCGGCCCGCGGCACCCCGCGGGCCGGGCCGGAGGAGCGCGAAGGAGGGCGGCGGCGCGCCGGGGATCGGCCCCGGCGCCGGCGCGCCCGCTATCTCACTTCGGCGTAGACGCGGGCGCGCACCTCGGTCAGCCCCATCATCTCGTAGACCCCCGCGGTCGCCTCGACGAAGGGCGCCTTGTCGACGGCCGCGTTGATGGTGAGGCCGGCCTCGGCCATCTTCGCTTCGAGCGCCGCGATGGCGTCGGCCGTCGCCTGGGTCCCGACGTCGCCCCCGTTCAGGGCCTCCTCACGCACGATCCGCTGGTACTCCTCGGGCAGCGAGTCGGTCCAGGCGGCGCTGGTGACGAGCCCGGTCATCAGGTTGATGTGCTCGGTCTTCGCCATGTGCTTCGTCACCTCGTAGAGCTTGATGCCCCACGCGGCCGGGGTCTGGGCGCCGGCGCAGTCGATGACCCCCTGCTGGATCCCGGTGTAGACGGAGGTCCAGGCGAGCGGGGTCGCGACCGCCCCCATCGAGTTGATGGTCTCGATCCAGAGGCGCGCGTCCGGCACCCGGCAGCGGATCCCGTCGAGGTCCGCCGGCTTCGCGACCGGGGTCGGGGTGTACATGTTGCGCACCCCCTGCCACCAGTTGAAGGAGAGGATGTCGAGGCCGGCCTTCTCGCGGAGGTCGGCGTTGAACCCGCCGAACACGCTCGAAGTCACGATCTTCTTCATCTCCGCGAGGTCGGCGGCGAGGTAGGGCGCCGATACGATGGCGATCCCCGGCACGTAGGAGCCGAGCCGCCCGCCGTCGATGACCACCGCCACGTTGGCGCCGGCCCGCGCCTGCTCGATGCATTCGTTGTCTTCGCAGAGCGACAGCGCGGGGAAGATGACGATGTCGACCTCGCCGTTCGTCCGGCTCTCGACGCCCTTCTCGAAGGCGAGGAGGCCCTGGAACAGCGGGTCGTCCTGGGTGAGGGCGGTGCCGACGTTCAGCTTCCAGTCGGCGGCGCCGGCCGTCCCGGCGGCGGCCACGGCCGCGAGGCTGCCGGCGACGAACATCGAGGTGAGGAGCTTGCGTGACATGGGGAACCTCCGGATTGTCAGACGCGGGCGACGCCCCGCGTGGGCCTGAAGCCGCCGCGCGAGCGCCGGCCGATCATCAAAGACGACTGCGCCGGCCGTGTCAAGCCCTCCTTGAGTCGCCTCGAGCCGTCGGAGGCCGAAGTGTGCGGGGTAACGGGACGGCAAGCCGAATCGGACCCCGCCTATTAAACGAATAGCTGGATGACGTCCACAAGGAACACCAGTATTATACATTCCATCATCTGCATCATCCAAAACAAGGGTCCGTGCGCGAGAACTTTGCCGTTCAATTTGGAATTTTGCTCCTGAAGTAAAATATTGCTGACTGATTTCGTCAATATCACATAATGAACTATCGCCATAAAAGAAGCTATGAGTTTCAAGGCAGTTGAAACGGAAAATTCAACGTTGGCCTTGGATCGAAAATACCCTCCGAATACCCCAAGAACAAGCGCTATGGTAGCGGCGCCCAGGATCGCAATCGATTGAGCTTGAACATGTCGTGAATCATCGTTCAGAACCGGATCACTCATCCCTGGCTCCTCCTTTGCCGTCTCTTCCCAAGGCGTCGGAGAAAGGAGTTCTCCAGCCGGTGAGGGTCATCAGAATAGTGACGAGCAACGCGATCCAGAGGTTTGCAGCATTGGGGCTCTCCCAAATGGCGAGCAACACGAGGATCGTCAGTACGATGCCTCCGCCCCGCCCAGCGATGGCGATGAGATTGATTTTTCTTCCAAGGAACCCCATTGCCGCGCCCCTTTTCCGTACACTTGGAGACCGGTTTCAGCTTGGCACGGATCGGAATCGCCGGTCAACCTCCACCACCACCACACCTCCACCACCACAACAGGGGCGGGCCGCGCCCCCTTCCGGGACCCCGCGCCGACGGCCGGGGGCGGCCGCGGCCCCGGTGCGGCCGGATCGGATCGGGGGAGCGGACGGGTTGGAAGGGGCGCATCCCTGGAGCGCCTGTCTCGTCCACACGGGCATGGCGAACGACCCGGTGGAGCGGGCGGGGGGAGCGGGCGGCATACGCGGCGAGCCCGCGCGGGGGGAGGGGGCTGTACGCCAAGCCAATGAGCCGAGCCTCCTGAACGACGCGCGCCCGCGCGGGAGAGGGGGCTGCTCTATACTCGCCCCTGCCTCCTTGGGACCTCCGGACCGGAAGCGGCGCCATGCGGATCGAAGGGCGATGCCACTGCGGAAACCTCGGCTTCGCGCTCGAGACGGCGCGGACCTGGGAGACGATCGGGCCGCGCGAGTGCGACTGCTCCTTCTGCCGCGCCCACGCCACCCGCTGCGTATCGGACCCGGAAGGCCGGGCGGCGGTCTTCGTCGCGGACCCCGAACGCCTCGTCCGCTACCAGTTCGGGCTTCGCACGGCGGAGTTCCTCGTCTGCGGGCGCTGCGGGGTCTACATCGGCGCCTACGCCGAGGAAGAAGGCGGGGGGCTCTCGACCCTCAACCTCCGCGCCACCGCGCATCACGACCGGGCCGGCGCCGCCGTCTCCTACGGCCCGGAGGCGGCGGAGGGCCGCCGCGCGCGCCGGCGCGACCGCTGGACCCCGACCGAGCTCCGGCTCGGGGTCCCGCCGCCGGCCGCCGATGCGCCGGGATGATCCGCGCCCGACGGGCGGGACCGGCATGAAGGCGTAGCCCCGGGCTCGACCCCGACGGCCCGCCGCCCACTGTACCGCGCTGCCTTCCGGGCGACGGATAGCGACAGCAGGCGCGCAGGACCTCGACCCGAGCCGCGCCCCGGCGGCCCGCCGCCGGTCGGTTCGTTCCGCGGGACGTGGGGCGCGGGACGCGGAGAAAGGGACGGCGGGCGCCGGGCTCTCTCGACCGCGCCGGTCCCGGCGCCAGGGCGGGCGGCGAATCGATCCACTCCCGCGGCGCGGGACCACGGACTACCATGACCGCCTGCGCATCGACCGGGGGGCGATCATGGTCACGAACACGAAGCAGATCATCCGCGGCGGACGGCTGCTCGACGTCGGGCGGCACGCGGCGGAACCGGCCGACGTCCTCGTCGAGGGAGACACCATCCGCGAGATCGGCCCCCCGGGAATGGCCGCGCCCGACGACGCGGCGCCGCTCGACGCGGCGGGCCGGATGCTCATGCCGGGCCTCGTCAACGCCCACACCCACGGCCACAACAACCTCGCCAAGAGCCTGGGGGATCGCTGGACCCTGGAGCTTCTCCTCAACGCGGCCCCGTGGATCACGGGCGGCCGGACGCTCGAGGACAAGCGCCTCTCCACCCTCATCGGGGCGGTGGAGATGATCCGCAAGGGATGCACCGCGGCCTACGACCTGAGCTTCGAGCTCCCCGCCCCCACCCCGGAGGGGCTGGAGGCGGTCGGCCGGGCCTATGCCGACGCGGGGATGCGCGCGGTGGTGGCCCCGATGATGGCCGACCGCACCTTCCATCGGGCGCTTCCGGGCCTCCTCGACGCGCTCCCCGCCGACCTCCGGCGCGAGGCGGAGTCCCTCTCGGCCGCCCCCTTCGAGACGAGCCTCCGCGCGTGGGAGCGGGCGCGCGCGGCCTGGCCCTTCGACCGCGACCGGGTGCGGCTCGCCCTCGCGCCCACCATCCCCCACCATTGCAGCGAGGCGTTCCTGCGCGCCGCGCACCGGGCGGCCGTCGAGCACGGGGCGGGCTTCCACACCCACCTCGCGGAGTCGAAGGCGCAGGCCCTCGCGGGTATGGAGATCTACGGGATGACCCAGACCGCCTGGCTCGATTCGATCGGCGTCCTGCACCCGCGCTTCACCGCCGCCCACGCGGTGTGGCTCGACCGCGACGACATGCGCCGGCTCGCGGACGCGGGCGCGGCGGTCGCCCACAACCCCGGCTCCAACGCGAGGCTCGGCAACGGGCTCGCGGCGGCCCGCGCCCTCCTCGACGCGGGCGTCCGGGTAGGGATCGGGACCGACGGATGCACCTGCTCGGACAACCTCAACATGTTCGAGGCGATGCGGATCGCGTCCCTGGTCTCGCGGGTCCAGGAGCTCGACTGCGAACGGTGGCTCGCATCGGACGAGGTCCTGCGCCTCGCCACCCTGGGGAGCGCCGGGGTCCTCGGGTTCGACGGCGAGATCGGGGCGATCGAGCCCGGGCGCAAGGCCGACGTCGTCTTCCTCGACCTCTCCCACGTGAACTACGTCCCCCTGAACGACCCGGTCATCCAGATCGTGCACGGCGAGGACGGGACGGGGGTCGAGTCGGTCATGATCGGGGGCCGCATGGTGCTCGCCGGGCGGCGCATGACCACGGTGGACGAAGGGAAGCTCGCCCGGGACGCCGCCGCCGCCGCCGAGCGGCTGGCGGCCGTCAACGCCGACGCGCGGGCGACGGCGGAGCGGCTCGCGGGCGCGGTCGGGCGCTACGGCCTCGCCCGGTCACGAATGGACTACCACGTCGAGCGCCACGCCCGCTGCACCACGTAGCCCGGCCCCGGCGGGCCCGCCGGCTTCCGTTCGGCGCAGCTCGATGCGAGAAGACCGACAGGCGCCGTCAGGCCCCGGCGGCAATGCCCCGAACCGCGAATTCGGGGCGGGGGGGGCAGCGTTGCTCGGCGCGCCGCCATCCGTCGCGCGCTACTCGACGGGCGACCAGACCACCGTCTTTCCGAGCAGAGGGATCCCGACGTAGCCGCGCACCTTCAGGGTCCCGTCCCGCTGGAGCTTGATGACGCACTTGTAGGTCTTTCCGTCGCGCGGATCGTAGATGGTCCCGTCCTCCCACTTCGTCTTGCCCGCGCGGGAGAAGCCGGCGATGAGGTCCATGCCGATGATGGGACGCGAGCGAAGGGCCGGATCGGGGTTGTTCGTGTCGAGCTTCTCGTTTCCGTCCTCGTCGAGCGGCTCGTCGAGCGCCGCGATCCGCCCGCAGACGAGCTCTCCGCAGGCATAGATCTCCACGTGGCTCTCGCCGGTGTCCCAGAGGCCGGTGATCTCCTTCGCGGCGGCGGTGGAGGCGGCCAGCATCGATGCGGCAGCCATGAAGAAGCCCGACAAGAGCAGGCTCGAGGTCGTCCGGTGCATCGTTCTCCACCTCATCAGTGCAGCGAAGGGACATGGTAAACCCGATCCGGGAACGGACAAAGCGGCTGCCCGGGTTGCGAGGCAGGTGCGCGGTGGGGATTTTCGCGTCGGCACACCACTCGCCAACTCCCCTGGGTACGCCGGCGTCTCGCCGGCATGCCTGTTCTCACGGGCGCTTCTCCCCTTCCTGTGCCGGCGGGACGCCGGCGTACCCAGGAGCATCCCGGCGACGCGGGACATGATGAACCTCGAACGCTGCGGCGAGCGGGGGGCTGACGAGAACGCCGTTCCCGGAGACGCACCCGCGCAAGCGCCGCCGCGGGGTGAAGGCAGATCCGAATCGCCGGCGGGCGCCAATCGTCAGGCGGCGTGCGCCAGCGAGCGCGCCGCCTCGCGGTGCCTCGCCATCAGGGCTTCGAGGTCGAGACCGGCGACCTCCCCGTCCACCACCCGCCAGGCGCCGCCGACCATCACCCGGTCCGCGCGGTGCGCGCCGCAGAGGACGAGGGCCGCGAGCGGGTCCCCCGCCCCCGAGAAGCGGGGCTCGTCGAGCTTGAAGAACGCCAGATCGGCCTGCCTGCCGGGCGCGATCCGGCCGACGTCGGCGCGCCCGAGGCAGGCCGCCCCGCCGACGGTCGCCCAGTGGAGCACGTCCCGGTGTCCGACCCGGGCGGCCCCGTAGCGAAGGCGTTGCGCCTGGAGGGCGTGCCGGACCTCCTGCGCCAGGTTCGAGGCGTCTTCGGAGGCCGAGCCGTCCACCCCGATCCCGACCGGGGCCCCCGCCGCGGCCAGGTCCACGGCGGGGCACAAGCCCGAGCCGAGCACCATGTTGGAGCCCGGACAGTGGGCGACCGCAACCCCGGCCCGCCCCAATCGCCCGATCTCCTCCGGGGTGAAGTGGACGCCGTGGGCGAGCCAGACCCGATCGTTCAGCCAGCCCACATCTTCGAGGTAGTCGAGCGGGCGGCGCCCGAAGCGCCGTTCGCAGAACGCGTTCTCGTCCCCGGTCTCCCCGAGATGGGTGTGGAGGCGCACCCCCTTCTTCGCGGCGAGGGCGGCCGTCTCCCGCATGATCTCCGGGGTCACCGAGAACGGGGAGCAGGGCGCGAGCGCGATCCGGACGAAGGCGCCCTCCTCCGGGTCGTGGAAGGCGTCGATCACGCGCTCGCTGTCCGCGAGGATCGTGTCGGCGTCCTGGACAACGGACGCGGGGGGCAGTCCGCCATCCGCCACCGAGAGGTTCATGGACCCCCGGGCCAGGGTCACCCGCACCCCGAGGCCGCGGGCCGCCGCCGCCTGGACGTCGATCGCCTCCTCCAGCCCCGGCGGAAACACGTAGTGGTGGTCCGCGGCGGTGGTGCAGCCGGAGAGCAGCAGCTCGGCGAGGGCGAGCCGGGTCGCAGTGTCGAGCCGGTCCGGGGTCAGCCCCGCCCACACCGGGTAGAGCGCCTTCAGCCAGTTGAACAGCGCCTTGCCGAGAGCCGGGCCGTGGGCGCGGGTCAGGGTCTGGTAGAAGTGGTGGTGGGTGTTGACGAGGCCCGGCAGCACGACGTGTT
The DNA here is from genome assembly GCA_965243335.1 of Gammaproteobacteria bacterium. Classification (GTDB taxonomy): domain Bacteria; phylum Pseudomonadota; class Gammaproteobacteria; order HK1; family HK1; genus JAJDXW01. The sequence goes on along the minus strand of OZ251545.1, from coordinate 3,866,685 downwards.
CGGAGGCGTCGAAGACCCGGTCGCAGGGCGTCTCGGGCGCCGTGCCCGCCGGCAGGCATTCGGCGATGCGCGCCCCCTCGACGACGACCCCGCCCGCCGCCGTCTCGTCGTCGGCGAGGATGGCGAGCGGGTTCCGGATCCAGGTCCTCACACTGCCTCCCCGCCCCGGGACCGTTTCACGCGGCGGAGCTGGTTCGCGCGTCCGGAGGAACGGCGCGTCCGCAGGACGCGGGCGTCTCGCCCGCGGGTGGGACCGCAAGACCGCCTCGTGCGTGATACGGGAACCTGTACGGGCCGCCGCCGTCCCGCCGCACGGGGCGGGCTCGGCTCAGCTCCGGTAGCCGGCGTTGATGTCGATGTAGGCGTGGGTGAGGTCGCAGGTCCAGATCGTGCCGCGCCCCGAGCCCACGCCGACGTCCGCCCGCAGCCGCACCTCGTCTCCTTCGAGGTGCCCGGTCGCCCGCTCCTCGGAGTAGCCCTCCCGGACCCGGCCGCCCTCGGCGCACTGCTCGTCCCCGATCCAGAGGCGGAGCCGGTCGCGGTCGGCCGCCTCGCCGGCCTTGCCGACCGCCATCACCAGGCGCCCCCAGTTCGCGTCCGCCGCCGCCAGCATGGTCTTGACGAGCGGCGAGTTCCCGATGCTGAAGGCGATCCGCCGCGCCGCCTCGTCGCTCTCCGCGCCCTCCACGGTGACCTCGACGAACTTCCTCGCCCCTTCCCCGTCGCGGACGATCTGGTGGGCGAGGTCGAGCATGGTCGCGTCGAGGAGCGCGCGGAGCTCCGCGAGCCGCGGGTCGGACGCATCCGTGACCGGCCGCGCGGGCTTGACCGCGCCGGTCGCGAAGAGGAGGACGGTGTCGCTCGTCGAGGTGTCGGAATCGACGGTGATCCGGTTGAAGCTCCGGTCCACCGCCCGGGCAAGCAGGGCCTGCAGCACGGGGGCGGGAAGATCCGCGTCGGTGAACGCGAACGCGAGCATCGTCGCCATGTCCGGCGCGATCATGCCGCTCCCCTTGGCGATCCCGGCGACCCGCACCGTCTCGCCGTCGAGGCGCGCCTCCCCGCCCGCGCCCTTGGCGAAGGTGTCGGTGGTGCGGATGGCGTCGGCCGCCGCCCGCCAGCGCTCGGGAGCGGGCGGGGCGAGGGCTTCCGCCGCCTTCCCCACCGCCGCCCGCATCGCGTCCGCCCCGAGCGGCTCGCCGATGACCCCGGTGGAGGCGAGGTACACGTCGGCGGGGTCCGCATCGAGCGCGGCGGCGACGGCCCGCGCCGACTCGAGCACCGCCGCCTCCCCGGCCGCACCGGTGAACGCGTTGGCGTTGCCCGCGTTGCAGAGCACCGCCCGGGCGCCGCCGCGGGGGAGATGCCGCCGGCACCAGTCCACCGGCGCGGACGCGCAGCGCGAGCGGGTGAACACCCCCGCGACCCGGGACCCCGGCGCGAGGGCGGCCAGCATCACGTCGGGGCGCCCGCGGTAGCGGAGCTCCGCGGCGTGGGCGGCGAGCAGCACGCCCGCCACCGGGGGGAGATCGGGGAAGGCGGCGGGGGCGAGAGGCGATACCGGGGATGATTCGCTCACGAGCGGCTCCAGGCGGGATTGGGACGGGGTCGGGTGGATTCGGGCGGATTCGGGCGGCGCCGCCGCGCCGGAGGCCCGATCATGGCAGAATTCCGCCGGGTCTCCCACCGGTCCGGCCCACCTTGTCCGGGCCTTTTCGCGCCAGCGGGAAGGGTTTGGACGGGCGCCAACCCGCCCGAAAGCCGCCGCCGGCCCTCTCGACGCCTCCCCGGCGTCGAAACCGAGCGCCCAGCCCCCTGGAGCCCCGGTGATCGAGTGGAGCGAACACACTGCTTCGTTCCGCCCGGCAAGGTTTGCGGGGAGCGGCCTGCCGCACCATAATGCGGCACACATCGCGGTTCCTGGCACGGAATTCACTGCATGTCGCATCCCGCCATACATGCCGACGTCCGGCTCGGCGCCCAGGGGCGGCTGGTCGTGCCCGCCCCGATCCGCAAGGCCCTCGGATTCCGGCCGGGGGAGACCCTCGTGGCCCGGATCGAGGGCGGACGCCTGGTGATCGAGAAGCCGGAAGCGGTGGAGCGGCGGCTTCATGCCTGGTTCCGGAAGTTCGAGGGCCGGAGCCTCGCCGAAGAGCTGATCGCCGAGCGCCGCGAGGAAGCGCGCCGGGAGGCGGCGGGTTGAGCGCGGTGCTCGACGCTTCCGCCCTCCTCGCATTCCTGCAGCGCGAGCCGGGGGCCGGGTCGGTGCGGGCGGTGCTCGGGAGCGCCCTCATGTCCACCGTGAACTGGACGGAAGTGATCCGGAAGGCGGCGGCCGACTCCGAGCGCGAGGCCGCCGAGCTTCGGGCCGCCCTCGAATCGCTCGGGCTGGCGCTCGAGCCGTTCTCGGCCGCCCAGGCGGGGATCGCCGGCCTGCTCCGGCGCACCACCGCGGCGCTCGGCCTCTCCCTCGGCGATCGGGCCTGCCTCGCCCTCGCGATCGAGAAGGGGGAGAGGATATTGACGGCGGATCGCGTCTGGGAGCGCTTGCGCCCCGAGGTGGGGATCGGGATCGAAGTGATCCGGTAGCCGCCGAAGATGCCGAGCCTCCTCTCCCCCGACGACGTACCGGACCTGTTCGCGCCGGGGATGACCGTGTTCGTCGCGGGCGGGGCGAACGAGCCGGCCACCGTGCTCGATGCGATCCGCCGCCGGCCCGAGGCGAGCGCCCGCGTCACCTGGATCCAGTCGATCGTGCCCGGCCTCAACCGCTTCGACTTCTCCTCCCTGCACGACGAGGCGCGCACGATCGCCTTCTTCATCACCCCGGAGACCCGCGCGAGCTACCGGGCGGGGCGCATCGACTTCGTGCCCTGCCAGCTCCGGGCGGTGGCTGACCTCCTCGGCGAGGGCCTCGACCTCGACCTCGCCATCCTGAGCGTGCCCGCCCCGCGTGACGGCGCCGCCGCCGGGGCCGCCGACCTCACGGCCGCAGCCGACTTCGGCACGGGCCTCAACTGCGACTTCGTCGACGTGGTGTGCGAGCGCGCCCGGCGCGTCGTCGCCGAGGTGAACCCCGCCCTTCCCGACCCCCCGGACGGACCCCGCATCGACGCGGGCCGGATCGACTTCGCGGTCCCGGTGGACCGCCCCCCGCCCCCCTTCCCCCTCCCCGAGACGGACGAGACCGCGCGGGCCATCGCCCGGAACGTCGCCGCGCTCGTCCGCGACGGCGACACGATCCAGACCGGCATCGGCTCCATCCCCTACGCGGTGCTCGGGGCCCTCCGCGAGAGGAACGACCTCGGCCTCCACTCCGGGATCCTCGACGACGGGGTGATGGACCTCGTGGAGCGCGGGGTGATCACCGGAAGCCGCAAGACCATCGACCGCGGCCGCCACGTCACCGCCTACGCCATCGGCTCCCCGGCCCTCTACGGCTGGCTCGGGGAGCGGGCCGACGTGCGCTTCCGGCCCGTCAACTACACCCACGGGGCGGGAACCCTCGCCCGTATCGACCGCTTCGTCTCCATCAACTCGGCCCTGGAGGTCGACCTCGCGGGCCAGGTGAACGCGGAGATGATCCGCGGGCGCCAGGTCACCGGAACCGGCGGCTCGGTGGACTTCATGCGGGGGGCCGCGGGCTCCAGGGGCGGGCGCTCCATCGTCGCCCTCGGGGCGACCGCCGCCGGGGGGAAGGTCTCGCGCATCGTGCCCCGCCTCGGCGAGGGGAACGCCCCGACCGCGCTCCGCACCGACGTCGACTACGTGGTGACCGAGTACGGCGCGGCCCGCCTCCGCCACCTGCCGGAGCGGGCGCGGGCCGCCGCCCTCGCCGAGATCGCCGCCCCCGGGTTCCGGCCCGCGCTCCGGGCCGGGGAGCCGCTCGCATGAGCGGCCTCACCGTGCTCGACTACGCGGCGGTGGCCTTGCTCTTCGCGTGCTGGTGGGGGTTCAACGCGGCCTTGTTCCGGGCCCGCTCCGGGAAGTGGGCGAGCCTCAGCCGGACCATGGACCGCTACCGGCACGGCTGGATGCAGGTCATGGCCGAGCGCGAGTTCTTCCGGATGGTGGACACGATGATCCAGGGCTCGGTGCTCCAGGGCTGCACCTTCTTCGCCTCGACCGCGATCTTCCTCATCGGCGGGCTGTTCGCGGTGCTCGGCGCGACCGACAGCGCGCTCGAAGTCCTGAAGGACGTGCCGTTCGCGGTCGAGACGACGCGCGCGGTCTGGCAGATCAAGGTGCTGGGGATGGTCACGGTGCTCATCTACGCGTTCTTCAAGTTCGCGTGGGCGCACCGCCTCTACACCTATTGCATCGTGGTCATGGGGGCGACCCCGGTCAGCGGGGAGGACGAAGCGCCGCGCATGGCGGAGCGCGCGGCCGGGCTGCTCGGCTTGGGGGCGCTCCATTTCGACCGGGGGATCCGGGCCTACTACTACACCATGGCCGCGACCGCGTGGTTCCTCCACCCGGTCCTGTTCATGGTCTCCACCCTGTGGGTGACCGGGGTGCTGCTCCGGCGCGAGTTCCGCTCCCGCACCCGCACCATCGTCGCTTCCGGGATCGATTGATCCGCGCCGATGCGGGACCCCCGACCGGCCGCGGCGCGGCGCGGCCGCCACCCTTGGCTGACCGACCGGCGGTTCGCCGCGATCTTCCTCGTCGGCGCCCTGACGAGCCTCGTGCGGTGGCTCGAGATGCTCGTCTTCGGGGTCTACGTCTTCGCGGAGACCGGCTCGGCCGCCGCGACCGCGGCCATGACCCTGCTCCGGCTGCTGCCCCTCGCCCTGTTCGGAGCGTTCGGGGGGGCGGTCGCGGACCGCCTGGACCGCCGCCGCCTCATGCAGTGGGGCCTGGTCGGGATGTGCGTCCTCGCGTCCGGGCTGGCGGTGCTCGCCTGGTCCGGCCGGATCGAGGTGTGGCACCTCGGGGCCGCCGCATTCCTCGGAGGGGTCTTCTGGATCACCGACTTCCCGGTGCGGCGGGCGCTCATCGGGGACGTGGTCCGGGGGCCGTTCCTCGGGCGGGCGATGGGGGTCGACACCCTGGCCAACAACGGGACCCGGATGCTCGGCCCCCTCCTCGGGGGGGCGTTGCTCGCGACCGTCGGGCTCGAAGGCGCCTTCGCGCTCTCCGCGGTGCTCCACGCCGTTTGCTGGATCGCGTTCCGGGCCGTCCGGTTCCCGTCCCCGGGCCCGGCCCGCCCGACGGGCAGCGTGTGGCGGAGCGTCGCGGAGGGGATCCGCTACCTTCGCGGCGACCGCCGCCTCGCCGGGGTCTTCGCGCTGACGGTGGTGTTCAACCTCTGGGCGTTCCCCATGATCTCCATGATCCCGGTGATCGGCGAGGAGAGCTTCCGGCTCGGCCCCTCCGCGGTCGGGATCCTCGCCTCCGCGGAAGGGGCCGGGGCCCTCGTCGGCTCGGTCCTGGTCGCGGTCTTCGCGCGGCCCGCCAACTTCATGCCGCTCTATTTCGCGGGCGGCGCGTTCTACCTCGTGTTCTCCATCGCGTTCGCCGCCTCCCCCTTTCCCTGGCTCGCCGGGGCCATGCTGTTCACGGTGGGCCTGGGGGGGGCCGCCTACGCCGCGATGCAGACGACCCTCGTCATCCTCTCCGCCCCGGCCGAGGTGCGCGGGCGGATGATGGGCGTGCTCTCCGTGTGCATCGGCGCCGGCCCGATCGGCTTCTACCATGTGGGCGCGCTCGCGGACTGGATCGGCGCGCGGGACGCGGTCGCCCTCATCGGGCTCGAAGGGCTCGTCGCCCTCATCGCGGTCTCCCTCGTCTGGCCGGAGATCCACCGGCGGCGGGGGCCGGCCCTGGCGGGGCGCGGCGCGCGGCGGCGGGGAGGGAGGCGGAGCCGGTGACCCGTGCGGCGAAGGCGCGGGACGCAGGACGCGGCGGCGCGCCGCGCGGCGGGGCGAAGAACGAGCGGAACGAACCGCCTCCTCGGGGGCGTCCCAAGGCCGTTCCTTGTTCGCCGCAGAGCCTGAATCGGGACGTCGGGATCGTCCGGGCGGGCATGACGGCAGGCCGTTTTGCGAGCGATGGGGGTCGGAATCCTGGCGGCGACCGCGCTCCTTTCGGAGGGTGCGGCGAACGAGGAATGGCCCTGGAGGGCTTCCTCCCGGGCTCGCGCTTCGCAGGCCGGATGGGAGTACAATGCCGGCATGGCGAGCACGGAAGCACCGGTAGAGGCGCGGCGCGAGCCGCGGACGGGCGGCGGCGGGAGCGGAACGGCGGCGCGGCGGCGGCTCGGGCGCCTGCCGCTCTCCGAGCTGGAGTTCCCCGGCTGCGACCCCCTCCCCATGTCGCTCGCCGAGTACCGGGTGTTCGACGACCCCCTGGAGCTCTGGGACGCCGAGACCCAGACCGCCTGGATGGTGCGCGAGGGGCCCACCTGGGAGCACGAAGGCCCCTCCCAGACCCTGGGGGAGATGGTCGCCCTCACCGCGGCCGTGCGCGGCTCCCCGATCAAGTGCTATGGGCCGATGGGCCTCGTCCAGGGCCACGAGGCGGGCCGGCGTCGGCGGATCCTGCACCCCGACCAGACCGTGTATCTCCACCCGGCGCTGGTGGAGCAGGAGTTCGAGGACCGGCTGCTGGTGGTCGGGAGCACCTTCCCCGACGTGGTGCTGGAGGTGGACCATACGACGGACGTGCGCCGGGGCAAGCTCCGGCTGTACGAGGCGTGGGGCCTCCCGGAGCTGTGGGTGGAGGTCCCGGACCGGGGGGCGCGGAGCCGCCCGGCGGGCCTCGCGCCGGGGCTGACGATCCACCTGCTGAGAGACGGCGCGTACCGGGTCTCCCCGGTGAGCCGGGCGTTCCCCGGCTGGCGGGCGGAGGACGTCCACGAGTCGATGAACGAGCTCGTGCCCTCCGCTCGGACTCATGCGATCGTGGAACGCCTGGGCCGGAGGTTCGGGAAGCGCGAAGGGACCGGGCCGGACGACAACCTCCTGATGCGCTCCATGCGGGATGAGGCCCGGGCGGAAGGCCGCGCGAAGACGGTGCGCCAGATACTGCGCTCGCGGGGCATCAGGGTCTCGGCGGGGTTTCCCGCCGACCTGCCGGCGTTCCGTGAGGCTTCCGAGGAGGCGGCGGTCGCCGCGGCCCTCGCCTGCGAGAGCGAGGAGGACTTCCAGGGCCGCCTGTGAGGGCGCGTCCCGCAAGCGGTCGAAGCTGGCCTGAAAGAGAGGCGGCGCCTCCCCGCGTCGCGGTCGATCCGGCCCGGCCGCGGGCGGAGGTTCGCGGCGGGTCCCGACGGAGCGCATAGAATGGCCGGAACGGTGGGGTCAGGAGGCGCGGGCCGGCCATGATTCGCTTGCTGACGTATCGGCTGAACGGGCGTGAGCGCACCGACGCCGTGCCCGACAACGTGCTCCTGCTCGACCACCTGCGCGAGGCGGTGGGGCTCACCGGCACCAAGACGGGGTGCGACGGCGGGGAGTGCGGGGCGTGCACGGTCCTGGTCGACGGCGCGCCCGTGCTCTCGTGCCTCACCCTCGCGGCCACGATGGCGGGCCGCTCGGTCGAGACCATCGAGTCACTGGCCGAAGGGGGCCGCCTCGCCTTCATCCAGGAAGGCTTCCACCGCAAGCTCGGCTCCCAGTGCGGCTACTGCACCCCCGGCCTCGTCATGGCCTCGGAGGCCCTCCTGCGGGCGGACCCCGACCCCTCCGAAGACGCGATCCGGGAGGCGCTCGGCAGCAACATCTGCCGTTGCACCGGGTACGTCAAGATCGTCGAGGCGGTGCGGTGGGCCGCGGAGACCGCCGCCGCCCGCTCCAACGCTCCGGCGGGCGCCTTGCCGTGAAGCCCCTGCCTCCGCGGACTCGCCCCGCCCCGCGCCGCTGATTCGCTGATTGCCGGAATCCGGAGTCCCGAGTGGCCGAGGCATCGAGCGAAGCAGCGCCGGCGCGCGTGCGGACCATCGGGGGGTACGTCCCCCTCGTGGACGGCCCGGACAAGGTGAGCGGGCGCGCCCGCTATACGGCGGACCTGCCGGCGGCGGCCGGTACTCTCGCCGGGCGCATCCTGCGAAGCCCGTGGGGGCACGCCGCGATCCGCTCCATCGACACCGCCGAGGCCGAGGCCCTCCCCGGTGTCCGCGCGGTGGTGACCGGGGCCGACTGCGACCGGACGTTCGGCGTGCTCCCCATCGCGATGCACGAGTATCCCCTCGCCCGCGATCGGGTGCGTTACCGCGGCGAAGCGATCGCCGCCGTCGCGGCGGACGACGACGCGACCGCCGCGCGCGCCCTCGCCCTCATCCGGGTCGAGGCCGAGGAGCTGCCCGCGTACTACACGGCCGAGGCGGCGACCGTCCCCGGCGCGGTCGACCTCCACGCGAAACGCCCCGGCAACGTCGAGCGGGACGTCGAGTTCGAGCTGGGGGACGTGGACGCGGCCCTCGCCGGCACGGACCTCGTGCGCGAGAAGACCTACCGCTGCGCGGAGGTCTGCCAGGCCCAGATGGAGATGCACGCCGCCCTTGCGGACTACGACCCGGAACGGGGCCGGCTCACCGTGCACGCGAGCACCCAGGTTCCCTTCTACGTCCACCTCATGCTCGCGCGCTGCCTCGGCATGGAGAAGTCCCGCATCCGGGTCGTCAAGCCCCACATCGGGGGCGGCTTCGGCTGCCGCACCGAGACCCTGCACGTCGAGATCGTCTGCGCCCTCCTCGCCCGCAAGGCGGGCGGGGCGGTGCGCCTCGCGACCACCCGCGAGGAGACCTTCCTCACCCACCGGGGGCGCCCCGAGCAGTCGGTTCGCCTGAAGCTCGGGCTCCGGCGCGACGGGCGCATCGCCGGGGTCGAATGCGAGACCGTGCAGCGCGGCGGCGCCTACTCCGGCTACGGGATCGTCACCATCCTCTACTCGGGCTCGCTCCTCTACGCGCTCTACGACCTCGAGCACGTCCGCTACCGGGGGCGGCGCGTCCTCACCAACACCCCGCCCTGCGGCGCGATGCGGGGCCACGGCACGGTCAACGTGCGCTTCGCCTTCGAGGCCCTGCTCGACGAGATGGCGGCGGAGCTGGAACTCGACCCCTTCGCGGTGCGGCGCGCGAACCTCATCGATGCCCCTGCGGTCACCCCGAACGACCTCCTCGTCAACAGCTACGGCCTCCCCGAATGCCTCGACCGGGTGGAGGCGGCGAGCGGCTGGCGCACGCGGCGCGGGCGCCTCCCCGCCGGGCGCGGGCTCGGGATGGCGTGCTCGCATTACGTGAGCGGCGCGTCGAAGCCGGTCCACTGGACCGGGGAGCCGCACGCCACCGTGCATCTCAAGCTCGACTTCGACGGGTCGGTGGTGATCCTGACCGGCGCCCCCGAGATCGGGCAGGGGTCGTCCACCGTCCTCGTGCAGTGCGTGACGGAGGTGCTCGGGGTGGACCCGGGCCGCATCCGCATCGTCGCGAGCGACAGCGAGGTGACCCCGAAGGACAACGGGGCGTACTCGTCGCGGGTCACCGTGATGGTCGGCAACGCGGCGGTCGAGGCGGCCGAGCGGCTGCTCGGGGTGCTCACCGAGGCGGCGGCCCGCGAGCTGGAGGTGGCCCCCGAGGACGTGGAGGCGCTGGGCGAGGTCTACCGCGCGGGGAGCCAGGACCGGGGTCTGACCTTCGACGAGGTGGCGGCGGCGGCGCTCCGCGAGAGCGGGACCATCACCGTCAAGGGCAACTTCTCCACCCCGGCGGAGGCCCAGGGCGGGAAGAAGTACCGGGGGGCCACCGTCGGCTCGACCACCGGCTACAGCTACGCGGCGCAGGTGGTCGAGGTCGAGGTGGACGAGGAGACCGGCCAGGTCGCCGTCGAGCGGGTCTGGGTCGCCCACGACTGCGGCAAGGCCCTCAACCGGCTGGCCGTCGAAGGACAGGTCCAGGGCTCGGTGTGGATGGGCATGGGGCAGGCGATGAGCGAGGAGACGGGCTACGCGAACGGCCTGCCGTCCGCCCCCAACCTGCTCGACTACCGGGTGCCGACGATCGCCGACTCGCCCCCCATCGACGTGCAGATCGTCGAGAGCAACGATCCCCTCGGCCCGTTCGGGGCGAAGGAGGCGGGCGAGGGCTCGCTCGCCGGCTTCCTGCCGGCGCTCACGAGCGCGGTGGCGGACGCCGTCGGCCTGCGGGTGGACGAGCTGCCGGTGACCCCGGACCGGGTGTGGCGGGCGCTCGAACGCCGCCGCCGCGAGGCGGAACGGCGCGAGCGGACCGCCGGCCGCCGTGGCCCGGAGAGCGGCGGCGCGAGCGGAACGGGCCGCGCGGAGGGGAAGACGGGTTCGAACGGAGGGCTCGGATCGGGCAGGACGGGCAGGCTCGCGGAGGGAGCCGGGCTCGACTCGCTGCCGCCCGGCAGTGAGCGGGAGAGCCGCCTTCCCACGGATGCGGGATCGGACCGGCCCGGAGCGGGAGCGGGAAGCCGGGCCGATCGAGACCCGGCCCCAGGTCCGGGAAGCCCGGCGGCCGGGGGGGTGCGGTGAACGTGCTCCCGGAATGGGACCTGCTCGCCCCGGCCAGCGTCGACGAGGTGCGCGCCGCGCGTGCGCACCATCCGGGCAGTCGGTTCCTCGGGGGCGGCACCGACCTCGTGGTGAACCTGCGGCGCGGGATCGGCGATCCGCCCGCGACCCTCATCGACGTGAAGGACGTCGCGGAGCTGAAGGGGATCGAGGTTGAAGAGGACGGCGGCGGCGATGGCGAACGGATCCGCGTCGGGGCGGGGGTCACCCTCCGCGCGCTCGCCGCCGACCCGCGGGTGCGCGCGGGGTTCCCGGGGGTCGCGGCGGCGGCGGGTTCGATCGCCGGGCCGACCCACCGCAACATGGGCACGGTGGGGGGCAACCTCTGCCTCGACACCCGCTGCATCTACTACAACCAGAGCGAGTGGTGGCGGGCCGCGAACCGGTACTGCCTCAAGTACGGCGGCGAGGTCTGCCACGTCGCACCGAAGAGCCGGGTCTGCTACGCGACCTTCAGCGGCGACCTCGCCCCGGCCTTCGCGATCCTCGACGAGGCGGAGGTCGAGGTCGCGGGGGTCGGAGGCGGACGCACCCTCCCTCTCCCTTCGCTCTATACCGGGGACGGCGAGCGCTACCTCGCCCTCGAGCCGGACGAGTTTGTGATCGCGGTCCGGGCGCGTCGCCCGCGGGGCCTGCGCACCGGCTACGACAAGGTACGGGTGCGCCAGTCCATCGACTATCCGCTCGCCGGCGTCGCGGCGGGGGTGGCGCGCGAGGGGGATCGCCTGACGGACCTCCGTCTGGCGTTCACCGGGACGAACCCCCGGCCGCTGCGGCTGGCGGGCGCCGAAGCGCTGTGCGGAGGCCCCCTCGACGATGCGGCGATGGAGCGGCTGAGCGCGCTCGTGCGCAAGCAGGTCATGGCGATGCGCACCACCTTCACCAGCGGGCACTACCGCCGCCACGCGGCCGGGGTGTTGGCCCGCCGCCTGGTCCGCCGCCTCTACGACGGCGCCTGATCGTCGCACCGACCGGCCTTCGCCCGTCGCCGTGACGCCGGAGGGGGGCGAGGGTCGAGAGCCGAGGGCAGGGGAAGGACCCGGGCCGAGCCGGCCTGCCGCGGGTGGCCGCGCCCGTTCCCGATCCCTCGCGCGGGCGGCCTCCGCGCCCAATGCCGGGGCCGAACCTTCGCCGTCCAGGGCCCCGCGAGTGGTATCCTGATCGCCTCCGGCCATCCCTGCCGAGGCCGCCCCAAGGCGCAAGGCCCAGTGCCCCACTTTCTCCACCCGACGTCGCTCAAGCTCCGCAACTTCAAGGGCATCGCGGAGCTGGACATCGAGTTCGACGAGTCGCTGACCCTGCTCGTCGGCGTCAACGGGGTGGGCAAGACCTCCGTCATTCAGGCGCTGGTCGCCGCCGTGACGCACACACGATTGTGGACGCACTCGTTCCCTTATGCTTGGCCGACCTTTCGACTTCCCAAGATCGTGGCCCGCACCGGCACCGACGGTGCGGAAATCGTGCTCGAACTGTCCCAGGGTGAGCGGCCGCCCTTGGCGTTCAGCTTTTCGTTCCGGAGGCCAGCACCTCGGAAGGGAAGTCTGGGGGGAGATCTGACGCTCGACGAGCCGCATAGTCTGGAGCTTGTGCAGAATCCGGGAGGGCCAGCTACACCGCCTCCGCTGGTCGTGTACTACGAACAGGATCGCGGCCCGACTCTGAGCTCCAGCGAGGGCGGCGCCCCGGTCTCGCCTCTGACAGATCGGATAACCAATCGGGAGAGTTCCCTGTACACGACGGCCTCCTCTCCGAGCGAGTTCAGGGCGTGGTTCTGCGAGAAGGAGGCCGACGAGGGGAGGGAGACGCAGGAGCGCCAGAATCTGGAATACGAAGACCCGGAGCTCGCGGCCATTCGGGGGCTGCTGCGCCGACTGGACGGATTCACGGCCATCCGATCCCGCAAGCCGCCCGACGGCAGCGAGCGGATATTGTTGCTGGAGAAGGAGGGGATGGTAGTCCCCTTCGATTCGCTCTCGGGCGGCGAGCAGGCGTTCTTCCTGCTGGCCGCGGACCTCGCGCGGCGCCTGATGCTCGAATTCCCGAACACGCCGGTCGACGAGGCGCGCGGCATCGTGTGTATCGACGAGATCGAGCTCCACCTGCATCCCGCATGGCAGCGGAAAATCCTGAAGTCGCTGATGGAAGCGTTCCCGAGCTGCCAGTTCATCATCAGTACGCATTCGCCGCAGGTTATCGCTAGTGTGGAGGCTCGCCACGTGCGCCTGCTCACCCCCGGGGAAAATGGCGTCCGGAAGGTCTCCCGACCGATCGCGTCCAGGGGGCGCGACAGCAACTACGTCCTCGAGGGGATTCTCGACGTTCCGGCGCGCGATGACGACGTGAGCGAGCTCTTCGACCGGTTCGACCAACTGATCGATGCAGGCGAGATGGAGGAAGCCGAGCGCGTGCTGAGCGAGCTCGGCCAAGCCGTGGAGGGGCAGTCCTCGGGGGTCGCGATCCGGCAGGCCAAATGGAATCGGCTCCGCCGGGCCGCGACGTGAGGGGTTCGGCAAAGGGATGCGAGCCCGAGGAGCTTCGCATCTGGAAGCAGGACCAGCGTGAGAACGACGTCGAACTGGAATACGAGAGCCTTCCGCCGACCACGCGCGACGCGATGCGGAGCAGGCTGTACACGGAGCAGACCGGGCAGTGCGTGTACTGCGGGCGCAGGATCTCGCTGGACGCGCACGGGAAGTTCCACGTCGAGCACTTCAGGCCGCGGTCGAAGTATCCCGATCTCCACCTCGACCACGCCAATCTCTTCCTGAGTTGCGGGCCGAAAGGAGAACACGGGAGCGGGCAGACCTGCGGAGACTTCAAGGGAGACTGGTTCGAGGAGGAATGCCATGTTCCGCCCGCCCCGGAGTCCTGCGCCGAGCGTTTCCGGTTCCGCTCCTCGGGCCGCATCGCCGGCGGGGGCGCCCCGGAGGCGGAGAAGATGATCGAGGTGCTGAACCTGAACCATCCCGGGCTGGTGACCGAGCGCCGCACCCTCATCGAAAGCCTGGACGAAGACCTGAATGGAGGCGAGACCCCAGACGACCTTCTCCAGGACTACCGGGACACGGACGGCTCCGGCGCCCGCCCGAGCTTCGCCAACGTCGCGATCGGATACCTCGGGGGCTGGCAGCCCGCCCCGGGTCTCCCGGAGAACGGCCCGGCATGAGCCGGGCGGTCGGGGGGTCGCTGAGCCCCGCGGGTACGGCCCGGTGGACGTTCCCTCCGCGCGTCGAGGCGTATCCCGCTCCCCGGACCCTCGGGCGGCAGGGGATCGGGATGGATCGCGGGTCGTACTTGGGCGCCCCATCCCTGGGTACGCCGGCGTCTCGCCGGCCCAGGAAGGGGCGAAGCGCCCGTGAGACCGAACATGCCGGCGGGACGCCGGCGTACCCAGAGGCGTTCGCCATCGGCGAAAATCCCCACCGCCCACACGCCTCGATTCAGGAGCCTGTCTGCCATGAAGTTCGGAATGAGCCAGCCCGTGCTGCGCCGCGAGGACCCGCGGTTGCTGCGCGGCGAGGGATGCTTCATCGACGACCGGACGCCGCCCGGCGCCCTGCATGCGGTGGCCCTGCGGGCGCCCTTCGCGCACGCGCGGATCACCGGCATCGACCCGGGCCCGGCGCGCTCGGCCCCCGGCGTGCGGGCGGTGTACACGGGCGCCGACCTCGCCGCGGCCGGGATCGGCGGGGCGGCCTGCGTGGCCGCGCCCCCGGAGACCCCCTGGTCCGGGGTCCGGGAGGGCGACCGCTTCCGCGAGCGGCGCCAGCCCGCCCTCGCGGCCGATCGGGTCCGCTTCGTCGGGGAGTGCGTCGCCTTCGTGGTCGCCGAGACCCGCCGGCAGGCGCTCGACGCGAGCGAGCGCATCGAGGTCGACTACGACCCCCTCCCCGCCGTCACCGCGTGCGACGAGGCCCCGCACAGGCCGCCGGTCTGGGACGACGTGGCCGACAACGTGTCCTTCCGCTGGGAGATCGGCGACGCGGCGGCGGCCTCGTCCGCGTTCGCCGCCGCCCACCGGGTCGTGCGGCGGCGCATCGTCAACAACCGCGCGCAGCTCTGCCCCCTGGAGACGCGCGGGGTGATCGCGGGGTACGACGACGCCGCCGGCCGCTGGACCCTCCACGTCCCGACCCAGATGCCGCACGGCGTCCGGCGGCAGCTCGCCCAGGTCTTCGGCGTCGGGGAAGACCGGTTCCGGGTGCTCGTCCAGGACGTGGGGGGCGGCTTCGGGGGCAAGAACTCGCTCTACCCGGAGCAGGTCCTCTGCGCCCACGCCGCCCGCGACCTCGGCCAACCGGTGAAGTGGATCGCCGACCGGTCGGAGGCGTTCCTCGGCGACAACCACGGGCGTGACCTCGTGAGCCACGCCGAGCTCGCCCTCGACCCCGAGCACCGCATCCTGGGGCTTCGGATGCGGAACTTCGCGAACCTCGGCGCCTACACCGCCTCGCGGGGCGCGACCCCGCCGACCCTCGGCCCCCTCATGGCCTCGAACACCTACCGCATCCCCGCCCTGTACGTCGACGTCGCGGCCTGCTTCACCCACACCGTTCCGACCGACCCCTACCGGGGCGCGGGGCGGCCCGAGGGCCTCTACGTGGTCGAGCGGCTCATGGACGCGGCGGCCCGGGAGACGGGGCTCGGCCCGGTCGAATTCCGCCGCCGGAACCTCATCCCGCCCGACGCCTTCCCCTACCGCTCCCCGACGGGCCTCCTCTACGACCCGTGCGAACTCGCCCCGGTGCTCGAAAGCGCCCTCGAACGGGCCGACGCGGCCGGCTTCCCGGCCCGGCGGGCGGAGGCGGAGGAGCGGGGGCGCCTTCGCGGGCTCGGCGTCTCCTGCTACGTCGAACGCTGCGGCGGCGGGGCGGGGCTCAGCGAACGGTCCGACCTCCTCGTGGACCCGGACGGGACGGTGACCCTGCTCATCGGCTCGATGTCGAACGGACAGGGTCACGAGACCGCCTACAGCCAGATCCTGAACGAACGGCTCGGCCTCCCGTTCGAGAAGATCCGGGTCGTGCAGGGGGACACCGACCGGGTCGCGAGCGGGACCGGCACCGGCGGCTCCTGGTCCCTGCCGATGGGCGGCGGGGCGCTGGTCCGCGCCGTGGACCGGCTCCTCGAGACCGCGAAGCCGATCGCCGCCGATTCCCTCGAAGCGGCGGCGGAGGACGTCGAGTTCCGGGACGGCGCGTTCCGGGTGGCGGGGACGGACCTCGCCGTCTCCTTCGCGGACACCGCGGCCCGCGCCGCCGCGGCCGGCCGCGTCCGGCCGTCGGACGGCGCCCCGGGGCTCGAAGCCGCCGCCGTCTTCAAGCCCGACAACTACACCTTCCCCTACGGCGCGCATCTCTGCGAGGTCGAGGCGGACCCCGAGACGGGGGCGGTGCGCGTCGCCGCCTACACCGCGGTGCACGACTTCGGGCGGGTCCTGAACCCGCTCCTCCTCGCCGGCCAGGTCCACGGCGGCCTCGCGCAGGGGCTCGGGCAGGCCCTCCTCGAACGCACCGCCTACGACGGCGAGGGCCAGCTCCTCAGCGCCTCGTTCATGGACTACTGCATCCCCCGCGCCGACGACCTGCCCGACTTCGCCTTCGAGCCGTGGGTTACCCCCTCGCCCGGAAACCCCCTCGACGTCAAGGGCTGCGGCGAAGCGGGGGCGGCGGGCTCGCCTCCGGCCGCGATCAACGCGCTCCTCGACGCGCTCGCCTCGGCGGGAGTGCACGACTTCGACATGCCCGCGACCCCGGAGCGGGTATGGCGCGCGATCCGCGCCGCGCGGGCGACGCCCCCCGATACGGAGCGTCCCCGGTGATGCCGAACACTTCGCGCCGCGCCGCGCCGCCGCGCGGCGCGCGCATCCGCTCCACCCGCTTGCGCTATGCTTACGGCCGGACACGGTGCGGGAGGAGCCGAAGACCGCGACGCCTCGAGTGCGAATCATGCCCAGACTGCGAGATCGGAAGCTCTCGAACCGGACCGTGGCCGGACTGTGCGCGAGGGACCGGGACACCGTCTTCTGGGACCCGGAGCTCCCCGGGTTCGGGGTCCGGGTCTATCCGTCGGGGTCCAAGGTCTACGTGGTGCAGGGGCGGGAGCGGGGCGGCCGGTCCCGTCGGGTCACGGTGGGCCGCCACGGAGCCCTCTCGGCGGACGAGGCGCGCCGACGGGCGGCCCGGCTCATCGCCCGCATCAAGAGATGGGAGGACGACCCGGCTCCTCCTTCCCCCGCCACTGCGCGGGCCGGGCCCACGGTGGCCGACTTGGCCCGGCGCTATCTCGACGAGCAGGTGGCGCCGCACTGCAAGCCGAGGACCCTGGAGCTGTACCGGGCGGTCGTCCACCGGCATCTTCTGCCGGCGTTCGGGCCTTTGCCGATCGCGGGGCTCGCCCGCGAGCAGGTTTCGTCGCTGCACCACCGGCTGCGCGAGACGCCCCATGCGGCGAATCGCGCGGTCGAGGTGCTGGGCCGGATCGTCGCGATGGCCGAGGATCAGGGCCTGCGCCCTCCCGGCGCGAACCCCTGCCGGTCCATCGACAAGTACCGGCCGCGCCGGCGCGAGCGGTTCCTGTCCGAGGAGGAGTACCGCCGGCTGGGAAGGGCGCTGGACGAGGCGGAGGGCGGCGGAGGCGGGGCGTCGCCGGGCGCGGTGGCCGCGCTTCGCCTGCTCGCCCTGACCGGTTGCCGGCGGAGCGAGATCCTCGCGCTCCGCTGGGAGCACGTCGACCCGGCGGCGGGCGAGCTGCGGCTGCCGGACAGCAAGACCGGAGCGCGGCTGGCGCCCCTTTCGCGGGCGGCGGCGGAGGTGCTCTCGACCCTGCCCCGGGCCCCCGGCAACCCCTGGGTCATCCCCGGACGAAAGCCGGGCGCCCCGCTCAGGAACCTCCAGTACCCCTGGGAGATCGTGCGGGGGCGGGCCGGGCTCGACGACGTGCGCATCCACGACCTGCGGCACTCCTTCGCCTCGCGGGCGCTGGCCCTGGGGGAGAGCCTCTCGATGATCGGGGAGTTGCTCGGCCACCGCCGGGTGCGCACCACCGCACGGTACGCCCACCTCGCGCGCGACCCGGTGAACGCATCCTCCGCCCGGGTCGCCGACAGCATCGGCGCGGACCTCCTCCCCGGTCCGACCCCCGCGCCGCACGAAGACCCCCGTGATCGAAATCGGGGCCGCACGACGGAGAACCCGCCATGACACCCATCGAATTCATCGCCGCCGCCCACGTCGCCGCCACCCTCATCGTCGGGGGGATCCATGCATGGCTGATCGTGCTCGGGCTGCGCGCCATGCGCCGCGCCTCCGACAGCCGCGACCGCGCCCTCGCGGCGCAACAGCACGCCGCCGACCAGCACCACGCCGAAGCACAGCACGCCGCCGACCAGCGCCACGCCGAAGCACAGCGCGCCGCCGACCAGCGCCACGCCGAAGCACAGCGCACCGCCGACCAGCGCCACGCCGAAGCCATGACGGCGCTTCGTGCGCTCATCGCCCGCACCGCCCCGGCCGCCGACGCCGACTGAGCCCCGCCCCGAAGACGCCGCCGCGACCTCGAGCCCACTCGCCGCCGCGCGAGCCCCTGCGGCGCTTCCCGCGGCGCGGGCGCCCGCCCTCCGCCGCTCCCGGCCGGACCGCCGTTCTCCGCCGCCCGCGCCGGGCGCCGCCGGCCGCGGGAAGCGCCGGAGAGGGAGAGGGCGGGGATGCGGCGGGCGCGGGTCACGAGGTTCCGGACATGGGCAGCCTGCGCATCTCCCAACGCACCGTGGAGGGCCTGCCCGTCGAGAGCCGGGACGCCATCTTCTGGGACCGCGAGCTCCTCGGGTTCGGGGTCCGGGTCTATCCGTCGGGGGCCAGGGTCTACGTCGTCCAGACCCGGTCGTGGGGCAGGTCGAGAAGGGTCACGGTAGGCCGGCACGGGGTGCTCTCGGCGGCGCGCGCCCGCCGGCGGGCGGCCCTCATCATCGCCCGCATCAAGGCCGGAGAGGAGCCCCTGCCGGCCCGGGGGAGGACGGAGCGCGAGGCCAGGTCCGCGGCCACGGTCGCGGACCTCGCGCGGCGGTACTTCGACCAGTACGCGGCGGTGCGCTGCAAGCCATCGACCCTGCGCTGCTACCGGGGCGCCCTCGCCAGGTGGATCCTGCCGTCGCTGGGGGACCTCCCGGCGCGCGCGGTCGAGCGCGAGCACGTCGCGGCGCTGCACTACCGTCTTCGCGAGACCCCGTACCGGGCGAACCAGGTGCTCCACGTCCTGAACAAGATGTTCGCCCTGGCCGAGGTATGGGGCCTGCGGGCCCCGGGGTCGCATCCGGTTCGCTCCATCCGCAAGTACCGGGAGCACCGGCGGGAGCGGTTCCTGTCGGGGGAGGAGCTGCGCCGGCTCGGGCGGGTCCTGCACGAGGCCGAGGCCGAAGCCGGGGGGAGGGGAGGAGCGCCGATCCGGGCATCGGCGGTGGCGGCGCTCCGGCTGCTGATGTTGACCGGCTGCCGCCGGAACGAAATCCTGTGCCTGAAGTGGAAGGACGTCGACCGGCAGGCCGGCGAGCTCCGGCTGCGCGACAGCAAGACGGGGGCGCGGACCGCGCCGCTGCCGCCGGCCGCGGGGGCGGTGCTGGCCGGCGTGCCCCGGGTCCCCGGCAATCCCTGGGTGATCACGGGCGCGAAGCCGGGCGGGCGCCTGTCGAACCTCAACGATCACTGGCTGCGGATCCGGGTGCGGGCCGGCCTGGAGGACGTCCGCATCCACGACCTCCGGCATTCGTTCGCGTCGCGGGCGCTCGCGCTCGGCGAGAGCCTGCCGATGATCGCCCGGCTGCTCGGGCACGGCGACGTGCACACCACCGACCGCTACGCCCATCTCGCCCGCGATGCGGTGAAGGCGTCCGCATCGCGGGTGGCCGGCAGCATCGCCGCCGACATGGGCAAGCGCCGCCCCGAGGAGGGCGAGGATGCATAGGCGCGCCGGGCTTGGTTCGCACGGCCGCGGGGCCGGGGGCATCCGTGCGCGCGACCCTGCAACCGCGCAACTTCGCGGCGGCGCAGGTCCGCAGTGGCCCGGGTCCGCGGCGGTGAAGTTGCCCCGATTGCGCTTACGGAACGCTTACGCCTGGCGATTCCACCGATTGCCGCATGCTTTCAAGGATCCGAGAATTTCTTGATTATCAAAAGGATTATTCCGACTTGGAGGAAGGCCCGGATCGTATGTTGCGGACAAGGCACTTACCGTAGCGATCGCGGGGGCCCTCGCGGCCCCGATGGCGGCGCAGGCGGTGGATTTCACCATCTCCGGCCACGTCAACCGGGCGCTGTTCGTCGTCGACAAGGACTTGGCCGACGAGGCGATGAACGGCACCAAGGCCAAGGTCCGGAACAACGGCGGCAGCAGCTCCCGGATCCGCGCCACCGGCAGCTCCGAGATGGAGGGCGGCAACGTGGCCAAGATCCAGGTGGAGTACGAGGACAACAGCGATGGGGGGCTCAAGCTCCGCCACGCCAACGTCCAGTACGAGGGCGGGTTCGGCAGGGTCACCATCGGCCAGGGCTCGGAGGCGGGCGACGGCTCGGCGTACTCCGACACCACCGGGGTGTTCGGGATCGGCCACGGCGCGGGGACCAGCAGCGACTTCTCCCTCGGCGACTACTTCGGCTCGCTCGATGCGGGCGGGCGCGTCGAGATGGTCCGCTACGACACGCCAGCCCTCGGCCCGGTCTCGGCTGCGGTGTCGGTGGCCAACGGCGACAGCGTGTCGGGGCTGCTCCAGCTCTCGAGCGAGTTCGGCGGGACGACGTTCGGGGCGAAGCTCGCGACGCTCCAGAAGCCCGGGGACACGTCGACCCTCGGCGCCTCGTTCGGCGCCACCATGGCGAGCGGCCTCACCCTCTCCGGCGCCTGGGCCAAGGGCAAGGACATGGGGGCCAAGGACGCGACGAAAGCCACGGCGGAGGTTGTGGCGGAGTGCCCTGACGAGCCCGCCGGAGGTGTTACGTGCAGCGAGGTCGGCGAGGAGTCGGGGGTCGGGGCCATCCTCTTCACGCCGGCGAAGGACGCGGCGCCCGGAACCGATCCGAGCTACCTCCAGGCGGAGGTCGGGTACAAGTTCGGCAACAGCGGCGTCGCGCTGAGCTGGTACCAGTCCGACGACTTCGTGGCGAAAGGCTCGGAGGGCACCGCCATCGGCATCGGGGCCAGGCACACCCTTCCGAAGGTGAACGCCGAGGTCTACACGGCCGTCCAGAACTACAGCGTCAAGAAGACGGAAGGCGCCGAGAGCGAGAAGGAGACGGTGTTCGTGGTCGGAACCCGCGTCAAGTTCTGATCCGGCCTCGACCACCCCTTCGACGGCCCTCCCCCGCCCGAGGGGGAGGGCCGTTTTTTCTCGTCCACGAGCCGCCGGGCCGCGGGCGCCCCGGCATCCCCTGCCCACGGATCGGCCCGGCCCGGGAGGGGCGGCCCGGAACGGCTCGATCGGCCGTCGAAGGGCGTCCGGTGAGCCTGCCTTCGATGCGGGCTCGCCCTTCGGTGAGGCCGCGCAGCGCCTTCCGCGCGGCGAGGGGTCACGCGGCGGCTTCGGTGCGGACGCCTTCGGTTCGGACCCGGATCCCGTCAATGGCGTTCACGATCGATTGCAGGGCGCCCGGCACGAGGCGGACTACGCGCTTGAAGGCGAGTACCTCACGTCGGACGTTCTTGCAATAATCGATACCGCCGAGGACGCAATCAACGAGTTCGAGCAAGCCGACGTCCGGCGCCGGCGCAGCTTCGCCGTTCACGTGCTGTTCAAGCGGCGCCAGCCATAGGAGTTTGAAAGATGAACGAACAACAGTTGCGCGAGATCGCCGAGACGGCCTTCAAGCGCCAGTTCGGCGACGTCGAAATCATCGGAATCAACATCCGGCAGAGGCTCGACCACGACGATGATCCCGTCGTGGACGTGGACATCTACGACGACGACGAGTGCGGGCAGGTGACCGGCCGCGGTTATTCGCGCGTCCGGTCCGAAGTCCTCGACAAGACGTGGTACGAGGGGAAGGATGACCTTGGCTACCCCTTGGTCCACCTCCTCGTCAAGGCCGGCCTCGAGCAGGACGACCCGGCAACGGTCTGACGCCGCGGCGCTCGTTGCCGGCCATCGACGAAGCGGCGCGTTTCGAGCAGGACACCACCATCGCGCTCGACCCCAGGAGGTCCACCCGCGACGGGTACAGGCACACGGTCTGGTCCGCCTGCATGATGCGCTGCGGCTTGCCGAGCTCGTCGCGCACGAGCAGGTCCATCGAGCCGTAGCACTCGATGGGGGCGCCGCGCACCGCGCCGACGCGCTCGACCAGCCCGGAGAGGCCGTGCGAGGGGCTCTCGTGGGTCGGGCTGGTCGGCTCGCTGACCATCCACGCGGTCCCGGACCTCGCGTCCCGGACCTCGAGCCGCCCCTCGTAGCGGAGCAGCTCCTGATACGACATGGGGACCGCCTTGCAGCCGGTGAACTCCAGCTCCGTAAGCGGCGGCTCCTCCGGCGGCGGGAGGCGCAGGGCAGCGCCCTTGCCGGTCTCCGTCCCCATCCTTTCGCGCGGCGCCACCATCGTTCCTTCCTCCATTCCGGCCCCGCGCGGGCAATATAGGCCCGGACGAAAGGGCCAGACAACGCCCGTTCCGCGTTCCGCCGATGCACGTGCGGTGTGGGATTTTTGCCACGCACACCACTCGCGAGCCCTCCCGGGTACACCGGCGTCCCGCCCGCATGTTGGTTCTCACGGGCGCTTCGCCCCTTCGCGTGCTCGGGTTGCGGATCCCGGTCGTCCGAGATCCGGATCGGGCGGGCCACGCCAGGTTCCTTCCGACCGGGCCGGCCATCGTCTTCCGATCTCCGGCGAGCTTCCGAGGCCGATCCGTCGTGGGGTCCGCAACACGGCCGGGGGTCGGCCGCGATCAGGAACCTGATGACGTACAAAGCTCGGATGAATGGCCTTTTCAGCCCGTCATTCCCGCTTGCGCGGGAATGACGGGCTTTCACGATGCCTGTGCGCGGATTTCCATCGATCGGAGATCGCAAGCCGATCTTCGTGTGCAATCAGGACCAGAAAAGGAAAAGGCCCTCCCCCGCCCGAGGGGCCCCTCGGGCGGGGGAGGGCCGTCGCAAGGGTGGTCGAGGCCGGGTCAGAACTTGACGCGGGTTCCGACCACGAACACCGTCTCCTTCTCGCTCTCGGTGCCTTCCATCTTCTTGACGCTGTAGTTCTGGACGGCCGTGTAGACGTCCGCGCCCACCTTCGGAAGGGTGTGCCGGGCCCCGATGCCGATGGCGGTGCCCTCCGACCCCTTCACCTGGAAGTCATCGGACTGGTACCAGCTCAGCGCGACGCCGCTGTCGCCGAACTTGTACCCGACTTCCGCCTGGAGGTAGCTCGGATCGACCATCGGCATCTCGTCCGCCCCTGCCATGTCCTTGCCCTTGGCCCAGGCGCCGGAGAGGGTGAGGCCGCTCGCCATGGTGGCGCCGAACGAGGCGCCGATGGTCGACGTGTCCCCGGGCATCTGGAGCGTCGCGAGCTGCGCCCCGAACGTCGTCCCGCCGAACTCGCTCGAGAGCTTGAGCCGCCCCGACACGCGGTCGCCGTTGGCCACCGACGCCGCGGCCGAGACCGGGCCGAGGGACGGGGTGTCGTAGCGGACCATCTCGACGCGCCCGCCCGCATCGAGCGAGCCGAAGTAGTCGCCGAGGGAGAAGTCGCTGCTGGTCCCCGCGCCGTGGCCGATCCCGAACACCCCGGTGGTGTCGGAGTACGCCGAGCCGTCGCCCGCCTCCGAGCCCTGGCCGACGGTGATCTTGCCGAACCCGCCGCTGTACTGGACGTTGGCGTGGCGAAGGCCGAGGCCCCCGGAGCCGTTGTCCTGGTACTCCCACTGGATGCCGACCTTGTTTCCGCCCTCCATCTCGGTGCTGCCGGTGACCCGGACCCGGGTGCTGCTGCCGCCGTTGTTGGCGACCTGGGCCTTGGTGCCGTTCATCGCTTCGTGGGCCGGGTCCTTGTCGACGACGAACAGCGCCCGGTTGACGTGGCCGGAGATCTTGAAGTCCACCGCCTGCGCCGCCATCGGCGCGGCGAGGGCTCCTGCGATCGCTACGGTAAGTGCCTTCTTGTGCATGATGTGTTCCCTTCTTCGGGTGATTCGTCAGCCCTCCCGGCTTCCCCGCGCTCGGCGGCTCGGGCCAGGAGGCGTTGCGCAACGCCCCTTTGTCGGAAGGAGCGGGGCGCACCCTAGCACCGTCTTGGGCGACATGCAACACTTTGTGCGAAAAAATGACGATGTTGCAAAAACGACACATTTCTCCCCCCCGGAGGCCCCTCCGACCCGCCCGAACCCGGTCCGGTCCCCAGGGACCGGGCGCTGTTCGCAAGGTCTGGAGAGGGGAGAACAGGGGTCGAGGGGAGCTTCCGGCGCGGCGGAGGGGGATCAGGGCTTGCGGAGGCGCGCGAGGAAGTCCCGTTCGCTGCCGCAGGCGAGGGCCGCGGAGACCGCCTCGTCTTTCGGCGATTCGGCGAAACCGGGCGCGTCGGCGGGAAATCCTGCGGAGACCTCGATGCCGCGCGCCGCCAGGATCTGGCGGACCGTCTCCGCCATGCCTGTGACACGGCCTTTCTCGATGCCCTCCGTCAGGCCTGCGGCACGGCCTTCCACAACGCCCGCGGCATGGCCCTTCTCCCAGCCCTCCTGCCGGCCTGCGGCGTGGCCCTCCTCCAAGCCCGCGGCGTGGCCCTCTGTCCGACCTTCCTCCCGGCTCTCGCCGCGCAGGTCGCGGAGCAGGGGGTCGTCGTCCGGCCCGGTTCCGTCGCGCGCGCCCAGGGTGCGGCCCAGACGCTTCAGCGTCGCGTGCGTCCACCCCGAGGGCTCGATCTCGCCCAGCGCCTCGTGGATGGCCGTCGCCCGCCAGTCGGGAAACACAAGGCTCACCGGCGACTCCCGGTACGCGCCCCCTTCCAGCAGGTGGATCGTCAGCCCCGGCCGCCGACCCCGCGGACGGCTCGGCGCGGTCTGGTCGGGCACTTCCACCCACACCTCGGGAAAGCCCCACGCCTCGTACAGCTTGAGCTTGCCCCGGCGAACGTCCGTGGTGTGGTCGACTTCGAGCACCACGTCCGGGTAGTTGTGCTTCCCCACCACCATCGCGCTCGACCCCACCAGCTCCGCCCGCGCCGGGTAGAGATACACGGTCTGGTCCGCCTGCATGATGCGCCGCGGCACGCCGCGTTCGTCGCGCATCAGCAGGTCCATCGCGCCGAAGCACTTGATGGGGGCGCCGCGCACCGCGCCGATGCGCTCGACGAGGCCCGTCAGGCCGTGCGAGGGGCTCTCGTGGGTCGGGCTGGTGGGCTCGCGCACCATCCACGCGGTCTCGGTCTCGGCGTCCCAGACCTCGAGCCGCCCCTCGTAGCGGCGGAACTCCCGCCAAGTCATGGGAACCGCGGCGCAGCCGACGAATTCGAGCTCGGAGATCGCCGGCCCCTCCGGGCGCGGCGCGGCGGGCCGCCGGCCGGCCTTCGGCGCCGGCTCCGCCTCCAAGCCCCTCCACCGGTCGATCGTCTTCTCGTGGGGCGCCGCCATCCTCGTCTCCATGCGCTTCGGCCACGCCGGCATTGTAGACCGGATGCGACCGGCCGGCTCGCCGGCTGCCGGTCAGGGGAGGCGAATGGGGAAGCGGTAGCGGTTCGGGGCGGCCCCAGGGGGCCTAGCGGACCGGGGTCAGCATCGCGTCCAGGTTGAGCTCGTCGCAGAAGTCCATGAACTCCCCCCGGACGGCCGCGATGGCGGAGTCTGCGGGGATCCCCACCGTCATGTGCAGCGAGAACATCGCCGCTCCCGTGTGGGGGGCGGTGTAGCTGACCGAGATGAGGTCCTCGACGTTGATCTCGCGCCGCGCGAAGAAGTCCGTCACGTCATGCACGATGCCGGGCTGGTCGAGCGCGATGACCTCCACGGTGTACGGGATCAGCCCCGCGGAGTCCGGGCGCGGCCCGGTGCGGCGCGACTGCAAGCCGATCTCGAACTCGGACTCCAGCTTCGGGAGCATGCTCTCCGCCTTCGCGATCGCGTTCCACTGCCCGGCGAGGAGCAGCACCATCGCGAACTCGCTCCCGAGGACCGCCATCCGGCTGTCCTTGATCGAGCAGCCGCAGTCGCGGAACGCGGCCGCGAGGCCGCGCACGAGGGTGGGCCGGTCGGCGCCGAGGGCCGAGACGACGAGCTGTGATTCGATGGGGCCCTTCATGGATGCGGGCGATCAGGTATCCCAGGGGGCGGCGCGGTTCTCGTTGGACTCCGGCTGGCGGTCCGAGTCCGGGCCCGGGCCCGGGTCAGGATCCATCCCGGGATACGCTCCGGGGCCGGCATGGGACGGCTGGCGCATGGGGTCGCCGTAGCGGCGCTCGCTCTCGGGCGGCGGGGGAGCGTCGCGGTGGCGCCCGCCCGGCCCCCCCGCGCCGCCCTCGCCCGGCCCGCGGGGGCCGTCGTACCGCCGGGGGGGCGGGGGCCCCTCGCCGCGGCCGCCTTCGTAGTAGCCGGCGCTCGAGGCGCGGTAGGAGAAGCAGGCGGGGCACCAGCACGCCTCCACCCCGCCGGTGCGGTGGGTCAGGCCGTGGAGCCGAGTCCCCTCGCGGTCGAACTTGGGCAGCATCTCGTCGAAGTGCCGGGAGACCCCCTTCTCATAGCGCCCCCAGACCTCGTTGGTCACGAGCCCCGCCGCCTGGAGCAGCCGGGTGCGCGACTTGGAGACGAAGAGGGGGACCTCGGACAGGTTCCGGGTGCGGCCCCACTGGGCGCCTTCCGAGATGGACGGCCCGGCCGCCCGCTCCGCGCGCCGCAGGGTGCTCGACTCCGACATGATGACCACCCCGCGCTGGGTGCGGTTGGCGGCGTGGAAGCGGGCGAGCATGAGGTCGAACCGGCTCACGACGTCCTCGAACGCGACCCGGTAGGCGTCGCCGGTCGCTATCGCGTCCTTGTCCACGACGGTCGCGAAGAGGACCGGGTGCCGGGACACGAGGAGGGTGGAGTAGCACGCGTCGAGGAGGCGGCGGCGTTCCCCGGCGTCGACGGCGGCGTAGGCGTCGGGGAGGCCGCGCGGGCCCTTCGTCCGGAGGCGCGGGGCGTGGATGGGGACGTGCTGCTGCTCGTAGGGGAAGTAGCGGGCCACCGTCTCCGAGAGGTCGCGCTTCAGCCAGTAGGCGGCTCGCTCGAACACCGCGACCCCGCCGACCACCACGCGGGCCGACGAGGGGTGGGTTCCCGATTCGTCGAGGTAGAGGAGATACATGACGGGCCTCTGGGGATACCGGATACCTGCACCTGACCGCCGGGGCCGGCCCCGGCCGGGCGCCGCCCGATGCGGAAAAACGCGGCCGGTCGCGCGCCAAGCGCGCGGGGGACCAGAGCTCCGAGGTCCTGCCGGCCGGGTTCGGATTATCCACGCGCGGCCCGGGCTGTCAACCGTGGGGGCTGCAACGCGAAGCGTGGCGGTGGCAGGGCGATCCTGTAGTGCCCGCTTGGGGTGAGAGGGCCTGCGCGCCGGGCCTCGGAGGCGCGGGTCCCGGAGCTTGAAGCGCTCCTCGACGCGAAGCGCGGCTGAGCGTTTGCCGCCCGCCTACCTGCCGCCCCGCCGCCCGCCGCCCGCCGAAGCGCCGCCCGTAGTCCAGCCGCGCCAGCGTCCGGCGCACGAGCCCGTACACCGGTCCCCGGTCGGCCCCCTGCTCGCCGTAGCGTTCGAGGTTCATCATGTCCCGCGTGGCTGGGGACGCTCCTGGGTACGCCGGCGTCTCGCCGGCCCGGGGGTGGAGCGCTCGGGGACGCGAATGCCGGCGAGACGCCGGCGTACCCAGGGGGGCGAGCGGTGCGCCAGCGCGAAAAACCCCACAGCGCACATGCCTCGGCTGCCAAGTTGGGGGGGTGTTGGGGGGGTTGGTTCGGGTGACCGCTGGTGCTAACATGCGCGGCCATGTGGTTCGGAGGCGCGTGGGCTCGGTAGATGGTTGTGGGCGGCAGGATGACCGCCATCGTGGCATACGGCGCGGAGCGAGCCCGTACTTCCGGCGTGCGCGTAACGGGATGCCCGCGATGTTCCGGTCCCGCGGCGGCGCTCCCGTGCGGCGGTGAAGGAGGAGGCGTTGCAGACGTTACCCGCCGAGACGGACGCCCATCCGGCCGAGGCCAGCGACGGCGCGGCGGACCCCCCCCGGGAAGACGCCCCGGAGCTCGCTCCCGCATCGTTCCCGCCGCGGCCTCCCTCGCAGACCGTCCTTGCCCTCCGGGACGTAGCCGAGGGGGCCCGCGCCTTCCGTCTGTGGGGGATGCTCGGCTGGCAGGACATCCGCCAGCGCTACCGCCGCTCCACCCTCGGCCCGTTCTGGCTCACCATCAGCATGGGAGCGCTGGTGGGGGGGCTGGGCCTGCTGTACGCCGGGCTGTTCAAGCTCGACGTCTCGGACTACCTTCCGTTCGTCGCCGCCGGCCTGATCCTGTGGGGGCTGATCTCCGGCCTGATCACCGAGGGCTGCGACGCGTTCATCGGCGCCGAGGGCATCATCAAGCAGGTGAACCTGCCCCTGTCGGTCCACGTGTACCGCGTGGTGTGGCGCAACTCCATCGTCTTCGCGCACAACGTGGTCATCTACGCCGCCGCCGCCGTGATCTTCTCGATCCAGCCGGGCTGGGCCGGGCTCCTGGCCCTCCCGGGCCTCGCGCTCCTCTGCCTGAACGGCGTGTGGGTGGGGCTGCTGCTCGGCTTGGTCTCGGCCCGCTTCCGGGACGTTCCCCAGATCGCGGCCAGCATCGTGCAGGTCGCGTTCTTCCTGACCCCGATCATCTGGAAGCCCGAGCTGCTGCCCGACCGTGCGTTCATACTGCACCTCAACCCGTTCTTCCATCTCCTGGAGCTGGTGCGGGCCCCGCTGCTCGGGCAGGCGCCGGGGCTCGTCTCCTGGCTCGCCGTGGCGGGGATCACCCTCGGCGGCTGGCTCGTGACCCTCTTCATGTACCGCCGCTACCGCTGGCGGATCGCCTACTGGGTATGAGTGACCGCATCAGCCTCCGCCTCGCCGGCGTCGACGTCGACTTCCCGGTGTACAGCGCGGACTCCCGCTCCCTGAAGAACGACCTGCTGCGCAAGAGCACGGGCGGACGCATCGGGCGGAACGCCGGCAACCGCCTGTCGGTGCGTGCGCTCGAGGGCGTGGACCTTGCGCTTGCGCGCGGTGACCGGGTGGGGCTGGTCGGCGCCAACGGCGCGGGGAAGACGACCCTGCTGCGGGTGCTCGCGGGCGTCTACCAGCCGACGCGGGGGCGGGTGTGGCGCCGGGGGCGGGTGGCCTCGCTGTTCGACATATCGCTCGGCATCGACCCCGGCGCCACGGGATACGAGAACATCACGATGCGGGGGATGTTCCTCGGGCTCGCTCCGGCGGAGGTCCGGGAACGCACGGAGGAGATCGCGGCGTTCACCGAGCTGGGCGACTACCTGGCGATGCCGGTGCACACCTACTCGGCCGGCATGATGCTGCGGCTCGCCTTCGCGGTATGCACCTGCATCGAGCCCGAGATCCTGCTGATGGACGAATGGATCGGGGTCGGCGATGCGGCCTTCGTGGAGAAGGCCGAACGGCGGCTGGAAGGGTTCGTGGCCCGGGCCGGCATCCTGGTGCTCGCCTCCCACAACCCCGCCCTGCTCGAACGCACTTGCGCCACGGGAATGCTGCTCGAGGCCGGGCGGGTGCGGGCGTTCGGGCCGATCGGGGAGGTGCTGCGGGAGTACGGGGAGGCGGGCCGGTGAATGGCAACGCCGGAACCCGGCCCAAGGTTGCCGTGCTCATGGCGGTGTCGAGGGGCACGCTTTCTGCCGGAACGAGAACAGACTGCAGGAGATGGTATCGTCCTTCATGTATGCTTGGGATTCTGGTGGTCCTTTTGGTGCAGATATTTTTGATTCAGATCACAATAGCTCAATCTATATCTGATTTACAGAAAGGGTTTCACCTGATCCATGATTCAGTTATAACCCACAAGCCGATTATCAGATCCACTTTCGATGTATATCTAATAGATGGTGACTTAGTTTGGATCAAAGATTCATGCAGCATTAAAGACATAGAAATAGATAAATTTTTTGTGCATATTATTCCCGTGGACAAGGATGAACTCTCGGAAGATCGGAAAGAGTATGGGTTCGAGAATCTTGATTTCAGCTTTTATGACAGAGGAATCATGTTTTCTGGAAAATGTTTGATAGGTCCCATTCCGTTGCCCGATTTTAAAATATCCTCTATTTCTGTTGGACAATACGCTCCGGAGGATGCAGGGCCAGTCTGGGAAGGAAAATACGTTGTCTTTCGTAAAATACATACTCATCTGTATGCTCTGGAGGTGGAAAAAATTCAGATCGAGGAGTTCAGGAGTCGAGGAGGTGCCATTGAAAATATGGGTGATGATTTATTGCTTGCAACACCCACAGGAAGACTTGCTGTGATTACCTCGGAAGGAGCCGTAGAATATCTCAGTGGAACAGTTCCAATGAATTTTGAATTATGGAAAAATCGTGACGATCGTGAAATACCCACATTCCGTCGGCTGAGAGTCGCAGATATCCTCGTACAGGATCGATCGGCAGATCAATTCGATTTGTTTGTCACTCATCACTATTATGATGGAGAGTGTGTTTCATTCAGACTTTCGCAAAATACAATCCAAAGGAAAATGGATCCGCGACAAGATTTAAGCCTCGGATCCTGGAGAACAATATTCGACGCAAAACCATGTTTTACATCGCGATTTGATCCACATCACGCAGGGGGAAAAATATTACCGGATGGACAGAACCACCTATTAGTCATTATCGGTGATCACGGACAGGATGGGTGGAGCAAGGGTGATCGATTCATCCTGTCCGACGATCTTTCTTCGGATATGGGGAAACTTGTTTCTATTGAAATTGAAACAGGAAAAGCAGAAATACTGACTGTCGGTCATCGCAATCCGCAAGGGCTTGCACGAGATGAGGACGGTAATCTGTGGTCAGTAGAACATGGACCCCAAGGCGGTGACGAACTGAATCTACTGAAAACCGGCGGTAATTATGGATGGCCTCGAGTTACCTATGGAATTGAGTATGGAGGAAGGATCCCCGCCCCTGACTGGATTGAAGGCGAGCGGATAGGTTCGCACGATGGCTTTGTGAGTCCCGTTTTCGCCTTCGTCCCTTCAATCGGCATTGCGAGTATCGCGGTGAACGATGGAAAATTATTTCCATTATGGAGGGACGATTTACTGATCACTTCCATGGCGGAGGAACCAGGTCGCGCACTCTTCCGAGTCCGTCGTGATGGTCAAGACGTAAAATATGTCGAGAAAATCCGAATCGGAGAAAGAATACGCGATATAGTATATATGTCCGATGGCCGTATCGCCTTGCTTGCCGATAGCGCCTCTGTTCTGTTTCTGAACCGCTCAAACGACTATTGCAGAGATATGGAGTCTCAACGAGATCGCAGCGTTTATGCGGTGCACTGCAGGTTCGATACGGGCGATACGGCGGTGGCTGATGGCGGGCAAAGTTCTGAATCCACGGGCGTGACGCAACGTAATACAATGGAATCATCGGGACCGGGAAGCCAGCTATTCGATCTTCACTGTGGTAGTTGTCACCGTCTGAACAACGGGGAGCACGATATCGGTCCTCATTTGACCGATGTGATCGGACGAAGGGCCGGCGAGGTCCGTGGCTATTTCAATTTTTCATCAGCCATGCGGTCGTTGGATATCGTCTGGACGCGAGATAATCTGGTGAAATTCCTCGTCAGCCCGGTCTCGCTTGCTCAGGGCACAACGATGCCGGCCTCGGGCGTCACCGAGGCGGAAGCCCACGCCATCGTTGATTTCCTGAGCCAGGGTTCCCCGTGATTCCGAGGTTCGCTCCCCGGAGTAGGGATGATGTGCTGGTGGCGCGTGTACCGGCGGACGCGAGCCGGCTGTCCCGAATTGTTTGTCTCATTCTTGTAGAACAAACTGTAGGACGCGGGCGTGCAAGCACGAGGAATTTTGAGTGATCAGGCAATCGAAGAAGATAGCGGTCCTCGTCACCGGAATGCATCGGAGCGGCACCTCGGCGCTGGCCCGCGTGTTGAACATCGTTGGCTGCGATCTACCCACGACGCTTCTGGACGCCAATCCCACCAACGAGCGCGGGCACTGGGAATCCAGGAAGGTCGTCTTGCTGAACGATGAAATTCTCGCATCCGCGGGCTCGTCCTGGCGCGACTGGCGTTTCTTCAACAGGCAGTGGTATGCCTCTCCCATTGCCGACGGATTCCGTAGACGTGCCCAGGAAACACTTGAAGGCGAGTTCGGCGACAGTCCGCTTTTCGTTCTGAAGGATCCTCGGATATGCCGTCTGCTGCCTTTCTGGATCGAGGTGGTGAAAGCGCATGGCGCCGAGCCCTTCGTCGTCTCTCCCATTCGCAATCCTCTAGATGTCGCCGCATCCTTGGAGACGCGCGATGGAATCGATCCGTCCGTCGGACATCTCTTGTGGCTCAGGCATGTCTTGGACGCGGAGAATGACACGCGTGGTATGAAGCGCGTCTGGATGCGTTATGACGCACTTCTTTCAGAACCGCATGCAGTGGTGGATGCGATTGGCGACGCTCTTGGTGTTTCGTGGCCGAAGAGTACTTCCGTAGGTGCTCAGATCGATCTCGACGAGTTCATCACCCCAAATTTGCGCCATCATTGGAGTAGTGATACCAGGCTGCTGGGTGATCCGAAGCTTTCCCATTGGATCAAGACTAGTTTTGATATTCTCAATCGATGGGTTCACGGGGATGCGAATGGCAAGGATGTTGAAGAGCTCGATCAGATCCGGTCGGCCTTCGATGCCGCACTGCCTGCCTTCAGCCGCGCGTTCGCCTCAAGTGACCGGGCGGTAGCCGAACGCGACGAGCGGATCGAGGGGCTGGATCGGGCGGTAGCCGAACGCGATGGGCGGATCGAGGGGCTGGATCGGGCGGTAGCCGAACGCGATGGGCGGATCGAGGGGCTGGATCGGGCGGTAGCCGAACGCGATGGGCGGATCGAGGGGCTGGATCGGGCGGTAGCCGAACGCGATGGGCGGATCGAGGGGCTGGATCGGGCGGTAGCCGAACGCGATGGGCGGATCGAGGGGCTGGATCGGGCGGTAGCCGAACGCGATGGGCGGATCGAGGGGCTGGATCGGGCGGTAGCCGAACGCGATGGGCGGATCGAGGGGCTGGATCGGGCGGTAGCCGAACGCGATGGGCGGATCGAGGGGCTGGATCGGGCGGTAGCCGAACGCGATGGGCGGATCGAGGGGCTGGATCGGGCGGTAGCCGAACGCGATGGGCGGATCGAGGGGCTGGATCGGGCGGTGGTTGATCGTGACAGGCAAATCGGGGAGCTGTACGGATCCACTAGCTGGCGCATTACCGCCCCACTTCGCTGTCTAAAGCGCTCCGCGCGGTTGGTGCTTACTAGGACACGCGCCGGATTGAGTCAAGTCGGGAGAACAATTTATCGTCGGACGCCATTGCCACTTTCGGTTAAAATTGGCATAAAAAACACTATTTTTAAATTGGCGCCAGTTCCATTCAAGCACACATTGGCGTATCAAAATTGGAAGAAAATAGAATACAATATTGTTTCCGTAGAAAAGAAACAGA
Source organism: Gammaproteobacteria bacterium (assembly GCA_965243335.1). Lineage (GTDB taxonomy): Bacteria > Pseudomonadota > Gammaproteobacteria > HK1 > HK1 > JAJDXW01. The sequence continues at coordinate 3,833,434 of OZ251545.1, read as the reverse complement.
AGCATATTTCCTGGGGGATTCTGACAACACCTCATACTTTGTTCATTGCGAAGTTGATCGAACGTCGCCTGCGAGAACATGGATGGAATGTCCATTTGATGACGGAGCTGTCGGATGAATTTTCTTGTGATTTTTATGTGGCGATTTGCCCACAGATCTTCAAAAGACTTCCACCATATGAAAGACTCATATCGTTCCAGATGGAACAGTCCGTATCTTCACGTTGGTTCAACGAACGTTATTTGGATATCTTGCGCAACTCCCATGCCGTTCTCGAATATGCAATTCATAATCTTCCTTTTCTAAAAGATAAAGGTCTCAGCTTTCCGCATGTCACTTATCTCCCTATCGGAGGTGAGCATCTTTATGACGATGGCTCACCTCCCTACGTAAAGACATGTGATGTCCTTTTTTATGGGGACAATCTTAGTTCTCCACGACGGCAGCGCATGTTGTCTGTTTTGAAGAGGAAATTTAGAATTCGTGTGGAAAACAATACATTCGGATCAGCTATTGAAGAGTTGATCAGAAGTGCGCGAGTCGTCGTCAATATACATTATTACCATGACGCCTTACTTGAGGTCCCAAGAATCTGGGAGTGTTTATCACTGGGAACGCCGGTCGTATCGGAATCGACCAAGGATCAAAGTGATTATCCGGAACTTGAGGGTGTGGTGAAGTTTTTCGAGCAAGATTCTATTCCTTCCATGCTCCTCGCTGTCGAAAAAGCCCTGGAAAATCCGATTTCAGAGCTCGCAATACGCAAAGCCGTAGATATATCCGGTAGAAGATTTGCATTTATGTTCGATAGATTTCTGATGTCGATGAATTTTCTTCCCTGTAGTTATGCCGATGAAATCGATCTTCTTATCCCAAAACATGCAGATAAGATAATCCTATCCATGCCGGAAACGTATGAACGCCGATATGCCGTACTTTCGGAGCCAAGACTGGAGCGTTGGACTCTATTCGACGGTATACGCCGACAGCCAAGTTGGATCGGTTGTGGTTTGAGTTACCGCGTCCTTGCTCGCCATGCGATGTACCATGATATGGATAGACTTGTCGTCGCGGAAGATGATGTATCTCTGCCGGAAGGTTTTTCAGAACGTTTTGAGATCGTTAGTCGGTTTCTTGATCAGCGAACGGATCAATGGACCATGTTTTGTGGTTTGATATCTGATCTTCACAAGGACACGAAGGTTCTATCGGTTGATGACGTCGAGGGGATGACCTTTGTCACCATTGACAAGATGACCTCGACAGTTTTCAATATATATAGCAGAAGATCTCTCCAGATGCTGGCATCATGGAATCCCGAGATTTCGGACCCTCATCTCAACACTATTGACAGATTCATCGAGAATCATAAACAGCTCAGGATCGTTGTAACCATACCATTTCTTGTCCGACAGAATGATAACCTGGACTCTATCTTGTGGGGGTTCGAAAATACTACTTACTCGAAGATGATTATGGAAAGCGAGAGTAAATTACGAAAGCTCGTAGAGACATCGACTCCCCGATAGTGGAGTAGACCTGATTTTCCTGAACACCTGGCCTTTTGGGGAGGAGGCATCCGCTATGCCGCAATCGAGACCGCTATACCCGCCGGCCTTCCGGCGGCAGATGTTCAAGTTGATTTGCACCGGACGGGCGGCTTGAACCGCGCAGCTCGAGCTTGTTCCAGAACCAGACCGCCGCCACCTCTTCCGCCAACTCGCAGAACTTTCCGCGCGGCAGCGGCTCTCAGACCACCCGATAGTCGTGCTCGTCGCCGAGGTGCCACAGCCAGTCGGCAGCCGTGATGTCCTCAAGGCGGCGCCAGTCCCGTACCCGGCGTGCACTTAGCGCGAGAAGCCCGAGCCGGACACGGCTCCGGAAGGGCAGCGGCGAGAACCGCAACAGGTCACCGGGTGCTTGGTGTGCTTCATAAGTTAGGTACTTAAGCGATGTCGAGGATTGGGACGATGCCGAATTGTAGTTTCCCGGTTCTTCGTTCTCGCTTGGGATGTGCTCGGGTTGCATTGTTCGCGAGATATTCGATTGCGGCGCGCAATGTGTCATGTAGATCCCCGTGTGATTGTGAAGTCAAGACTCTGAACAGATCCGTGAGAACGTGATGGGCGCACATGGCGACCTGAAGTTGCCCCGGTTTGGTGGACACCTGAACATTGTGCAGAGGAGGTGTCCAGATGGCAGAAAGACGCGTCGCCTACGCGCCGGAGTACCGGCGCCAGATGGTGGAGCTGGTTCGGGCGGGCCGCACGCCCGGGGAGCTGGCTCGGGAGTTCGAGTGCTCGGCGCAGGCGATCCGCAACTGGGTGCGTCAGTCGGACCGCGACGAGGGTCGTCGCGAGGACGGTCTGACGAGCGCCGAGCGTGAGGAGTTGCGTCGGCTGCGGCGGGAGAATCGCCAGCTTCGTGAAGAGCGGGAGATCCTGAAAAAAGCCGCGGCTTGGTTCGCTCGGGAGACCGGGACGGTGCCCGGGAGGTCTTCGAGGTCGTGAGAGCGAACCGAGCCGAACATCAGGTGGCCACGATGTGCCGGGTGCTGGGTGTCTCCCCCAGCGGGTACTATGCGTGGCGGGGGCGGGGGCGCTCGCGTCGCGCCCGGGACGACGACCGGTTACGCGGCGAGGTCCGGGCGGCCCACGAGCGTTCACGAGGGACCTATGGCGCGCCTCGGGTTCATGCCGAACTCGCAGCTCGGGGCCGTGCGGTGGGCCGCAAGCGCGTTGCACGGCTGATGCGTGAACAGGGGTTGGCGGGGGTGAGCCGGCGCCGGGGCACGCGCACGACACGCCCCGCTCCGGGCCGGCGGGCAGCGCCGGACCTGGTCCAGCGATGCTTCCAGGCCCAAGCCCCCGACCGGCTCTGGGTGGCCGACATCACCTACGTGCCGACCTGGGCGGGGTTCGTGTTCCTGGCCGTGGTGCTCGACGTGTTCAGCCGCCGCATCGTGGGATGGGCGATGGCGGACCATCTTCGCACCGAGCTGGTCCTCGATGCGCTGAACATGGCCGCCACGCAGCGCCGCCCCACGGCCGTGATCCATCACTCCGACCAGGGCACGCAGTACACCTCGCTCGCGTTCGGCCACCGCTGTCGGGAGATGGGGGTGCGTCCCTCGACCGGCTCCGCGGGCGACTGCTACGACAACGCCATGGCCGAGAGCTTCTTCGCCACGCTCGAATGCGAACTCATCGACCGGCGGTCGTTGCGTACCCGAGCCGAAGCGAAGATGGCCCTGTTCGACTTCATCGAAGGCTGGTACAACCCCCATCGGCGGCACTCCGCCCTGGGCTATCTCAGCCCCAACGACTTCGAGCGCGCCGCGAGCGCGCGAGACGGGGTCCCAAACCACCCTCGGTGCAGACCCCCAGACCCCGGGATCGAGCACAATCTACCCTTACCGGCTCTCGCCCATCACCGCACCGGCGAAAGCCTTCAACCGTCCACCAGATCGGGGTAAGTCCAACCTTGCGTGTGGAGACTTCCACGGCGCGCAATACCTGCGTCATATGGGCCAGATAGCGCTTCATCGCCGCTGCGGCGACCGCCGCCCAGATCAGCCCCTCGGCGATGGCAGGATTGGCGGTGTTGAAAGCTTGCAGATTGGCGTAAGACTTCCATTCTTTGAAAAGCAGTTCGATTTGCCAACGAAGGCGATAGGCTTGGTCAACCGCTTCCAGGGTATATCGGTCGCGGGGCAAATTGGTGACCAGATAGCGATACTGCCCCTTCGACCGATTCCAACTGGCAATCAAACGTGTCCGAAACGCCTTCTCCCCCTGACCCCAAACCACGTCGAAATCGAGAAGACCTTTCTTGCGAACCTCGCCGAGTTTCTTCCCGCGCACTCCTCGCAGGACTCGGCCCCCGGCCCCGTAGCCCGCCTGCACCACCGGATTGAGCGAGGTGTTGCCCCGAACCACGTAGGATCCGCCCGCCGCATCGACCTCGCGCAGGTAATCGCGGGTGAAGTATCCCCGGTCGGCCAGCAGCAAGTCCCCCTTCAGGGTGTGGGCGCGCGGCAAGTGTGGGCGCTCCGGCGCCGTGTCCGCAGTGAGTGCGATCTTCGAGGCGCAGTCCCGGTACAGGTCCATGGTCACGTGCAATTCCACCGCCGCCGGGGAACGAGGCTGAAACCGCCCTGGGTAGTGTTTCGACAGCGCGTCATGGACCGCAAACGAACTGCCGTCCTGAATCAGGATGCGGCCAAATTCGCTGAAGGCCCCGCCCGGCTGCGCCTTCAATACCTGCACCGTCCACCGTTCGATGAGCTTGCAGGTCAACTCCCGCATGAAATCGGCAAACTGCCGTTTCGCCAGTTGATTGTGAAACGGCTTGTAGGCCACCGAAGTCCCGAACAGCGCGTTGAAATCCCGTTGCAGATCCGCCAGGGTCTGAACCTGCCCTCTCGCGCAGCTTGCCATCAGGCTCATCGCCATGCGATGCGGCGTGATCACCCGTTCGCGATGACAATATCGCGTCAACCGTCCCAAGGCGTTGACGCTGTGTGCCGACAGGACCCGCTTGAATCGGTCCGCGAAGTCGCTATCATGCCCTCGTCCCATTCGAGTCTCCGTAACGTCGTGGCTGTTCCCAACCCCATGATAGGAGACTTCGAATGGGACTTCAAGAAAAAATCCAATCAGAATCAAATAATTATATGATCCTACCTATGTGGTGTGCTTAGCTGACCTGGAGCTCGAGGCCCGCGAGGTCGTCGGGTGGTCCAGCACTATTTCCCTTCCTGCCTTGCCGTCGAAGCAGGCCCCGGCACAGACGTCACCTGCGTGCCGGCTTGGGCCGGGTTCGTGTGTCTGGCCATCGTGCTCGACGTGTTCAGCCGCAAGGTGGTAGGGTGAAGGAGCCGCCCCTCGCTCAGTCCAGGTTCAACGGCCTATGGGACACCCCCAACAACGCGCCTGCCTCGTCACCGGCGGCGCGGGCTACATCGGCAGCCACGTCGTGCTCGCGCTCCGCGAGGCCGGCTACCCCGTCGTCGTCCTCGACGACCTTTCAGCGGGGCGCCGCGCGGCCGTCCCCGACGAGGTCCCCTTCGTCGAGGGCAACGTCGGCGACGCCGACACCGTCCGCCATGTTCTCGCCGAATACCGGATCGGCGCCGTCGTGCACCTGGCCGCCCGCGTCAGCGTTCCCGAATCGATGCGCGATCCCCTCCGCTACTACCACAACAACAGCGGCGCGAGCGCGGTCCTGCTTCGCGCCTGCGTCGCCAGCGGGGTGCAACGGTTCGTCTTCTCGTCGACGGCGGCGGTCTACGGCGTTCCCCGGGTGGTCCCGGTGGCCGAGGATGCGCCGACGGTTCCCATCAACCCCTACGGCAGATCCAAGCTGGCCACCGAATGGGCGCTTCGCGACACTGCGGCGGCCCACGATTTCCGCTACGTCGCTCTGCGGTACTTCAACGTCGCGGGCGCCGATCCGAAAGGGCGGGCGGGCCAGTCCAGCCCGGACGCCGAGCACCTGGTCACCGTCGCCTGCCGGGCGGTCGTCGGCGGGGGCGGCCCCGTGACCGTGTTCGGCGCGGACTACGACACGAAGGACGGCACCTGCGTGCGCGACTACATCCACGTGTCCGACCTCGCCGACACCCACGTCGCCGCCCTTCGCGACCTGGAGCAGGGCGGCGGCTGCCGCGTGCTCAACTGCGGCTACGGCGGGGGGTTCTCGGTCCGCGAGGTGCTTGATACGGTGGCAGCCGAGGCGGGCGGGGGCCTGGAGATTCGCGAAGGACCGCGGCGCGCGGGGGACCCGCCGACGCTGGTGGCGGATGTTTCGCGGGTCCGCGCGGCGTGGCAATGGTCGCCGCGCCACGCCGACCTCGCCGTCATCGTTCGCACCGCGCTCTCGTGGGAGGAGAAGCTGGCGCGCACGTGGAATTGCATGAGCAATTGAGATCGATAAGGCGGTTGCGCCGCACCAGGAGACTTTCTCGACTTTGACCCAACCCAAGAATCATGAGTCGGTGCATGGCAACCCGAAACCAGGGTGCGTTTTCGGGCGTAACGGCGAAGAAAGATGAGGCCCGGGCAGGTACGCCGAAGCCGGCGTCGCGCCTCCTCTATGGGCGCCGGTCGCTGGACGGCAGCCAGTAGCAGACCAGCCCCACCACGGTATACGGCGCCCACAGGGCGTGGACGGTCAGCGCGAGAGCGGCGGCGATTTCAGGGGTGGAGCCGTAGGCGGCAAATCCCAGGGCGGCGAAGTAGTCAAAGGCGCCGATATACCCCGGCGCAGAGGGGAGTCCCGTCGCCAGCGAGCCGGCGGCGAGGGACAGCCACGGCCCGAGCAGCGCGGCGTCGGGCATGAGCGGGTCGGCCAGGACGACGAAGGCCCCGCCCTCGCAAACCCAGACGATGGCTGACAGGGCGGGGAGGGCGAGGGTCCGGGGCGTGGAGCGCACGACGCCGAACGCCTCGGCGAGATGGGCGCCCTGCCTCGGAAGCGCTTCCGTCCAGCGCCGTCCAGCGAGGAAACGGCCCGGCAGGCGCTCGCGAAAGGACTGGAAAGCGTGCCCGGAGGCGAAACGCGCGCGCGCCTTCCGTGATGTCCCGAAGGGCAAGCACGGTCTCCGAAGGGAGGGGGCGGCGTAGACGATGCGGCGGCGGCGTCCGGCGCGCCGCCCTCCCCGCCGCGGGCTTCCGCTGCGGTGGGGGCGAGCGACGGGGCTGGCGGGGCCGAGGGGGCCGGCGGGGCGCTCGTATCAGCCTGCAACGTCTGCAATGGCGCTGCCTTCACCGCCGCGCACGGGCATCGCCGAGGAGCCGGGAGGCCGCGGGGGTCCCGTTACGCGGATGCTGCGGATGCCGCGGATGCGGGCCCGCTCCATACCGCATGGGAGCCCCCGCCTTCGAGGCCGAGGCATGTGCGCGGTGGAGGGGCCGGCGCTGGCGAACCGCGCGCGGGGCGCCGTCAGGAGAGGCGGGCCGACCGCTCGGCGCGGGCGAGCAGCTCCGTCCCCGTGCCGCACTCGATGACCCAGTCGCCGACCTCGGCGAGACGTTCCGGGTCCGCGAGACGCGCAACCAGCCCCGACAGCCGCTCGCCCGTCTCATCGCCGAACTTGCGCGCCGCCTGACGACACAACAGCGCCCGCTCCTCGGCGCGCCCCCGCTCGATCCCCTGCTCACGGCCCCGTTCGAGTCCTTGTTCGATCCCTTGTTCAAGGCCCTGCTCGAGGCCCTGCTCACGTCCCTGTTCGCGGCCTTCCTGAAGCCACTGCTCGATCCACTCCTGCACCCGCTCCGCCAGCATCGCTCCTCCCCCTTCCAGCGCGTCCGCCGCGAGCGGCGCTCCCTCCCCGAGACGCCTCGACACCACCTGCCGAAGCCACTCCGCAAACGCCCGCCGCAACTCGTCGTCGCCTGACTCCCCCAGCCACCCCGACAACGCCTCCACCACCTCCCACAGCGCCTCCGCCGTTCCGCTGTTCTCCAGCCTCACCAGCGCCGACACCAGGTTCCGGCCCGACAGATCGTCTTCCTTCAATCTCCCCTCGTCAAGCAGAAAGTACCGCTGCGACGGCTGGTAACGCGCCAGCGCCTCCTTCACCGGGGCGATGAGGTCCCCCACCTCCACCGGCGCGCTCCACTCGTTGGAACCGTTGTAGAGCACGATGGGCAAGACCGGCGGCAGCCGTCCGTCCGGATCGAACGCGCCGCGGCGGATGAGGTCCTGGTACAGCAGCCCGGTGTAGACCAGGATGCGTACCGCCATGTACCGGTCGGTCGTGGACTGGAATTCGAGCATCACCAGCAGGTACAGCCACGCCTCTCCCTGGCCCTGGAGGCGAACCCGCCACACCGAGTCCCCGTGACGCTGGCGCATGTCGTCGCTCACGTAGTCCGCGGGGAGCTTCTCGAGGGTCTCGAAGTCGAGCTCGTCGCTCCACTCCCGGGCCGCGAACCCCCGCAGCAGGTCCGCGACCATCCGGGGGTGGGAGAACAGGCTCTTGTACGCCGCGTCGTGCATCGGCGCACCATAGCGCCGAACCGGCCGCGGCGCGGCCGGCGACCGGCTCGATATCCGTAGGAAATCGGCGCGCGTTTCGTGCGAAGGAGCCCGCGCGGGATGCTCCGTTCGCCTACCGCACCGTAAGCCGAGACGGTCCGTCCGGCCGTTCGGCGGTGGGGATTCCGGCGCTGGCGAACCGCGCGCGGGGCGCCGTCAGGAGAGGCGGGCCGACCGCTCGGCGCGGGCGAGCAGCTCCGTCCCCGTGCCGCACTCGATGACCCAGTCGCCGACCTCGGCGAGACGTTCCGGGTCCGCGAGATGCACAACCAGCCCCGACAGCCTGGCCGCCAGCGCCCGGCTTCTGGGCGACGATTTCCCGCGCCGGGTCTGGCCCGCGCTGTGCGCCGGGGCGTGCTTCGACAACAAGGCCGGGCGCGACCGCTCGCGGACCATCGAAGCGGACGACGTCTACGCGGCGCGCGAGGAGCTCATCCTCTCGCGGCGCACGCATCTGGACCAGTTGGCGCACAAGCTGGAGGAGGAGCGGGTACGGCGGGTGGTCGAGCCCATCCTGAGCGGCGGGGAGGCACAGCACGATGGCCGCGACCTCGAATACCTTCGCGACCTGGGCCTGCTGGCCCCGGACTCTCCGCCTCGCATCGCGAACCCGATCTACCGCGAGGTCGTGCCGCGCGAGCTGGGCTACGTGTTGCAGGACAGCCTGGACGTGCAGACAGCGTGGTACGTGGACGATGACGGGCGGCTGAACATGACGAAGCTGCTGACTGCGTTTCGCACGTTCTTCGGGGAGCACGCGGAGCACCGGCTCTCCCATCTGGGGGCGTACCGGGAGGCGGCTCCGCAGCTCATCTTGCAGTCGTACCTGCACCGGGTGGTGAACAGCGGCGGGCGCATCGAGCGGGAGTACGGGTTGGGGCGGGGCCGGACGGATCTGCTGGTGCTGTGGCCGCGCGAGCCGGGGCAGCCGTCGGACCTGTGGGAGCGGTTCGTGGTGGAGTGCAAGGTGTTACGCGATTCGGACCGCAAGAGCCTCGCGTGGACGGTCGAGGAGTGGGTGAAGCAGACGCTGCGGTACATGGAGAAGTGCGGTGCGGCGGAAGGGCATCTGGTGGTGATGGACCGGCGCACCGGCGCGAAGGAGCGCCGGCGTAGCGAGGCTGCGGAGGACCGTCGGGAAGGTGAGGGCGGGGGCGGGGCGGCAGGAAGCGTGGAGCCCCGGCACGATGAGCGCAGGGTGGTGGTCTGGATGTTGTAGGGCTTGGGCGGCCTCCGTCGCGGGGAGGCTGATGATGGACGAACGGCGGATGCGTCCGGCTGCGTGTCGCGGCCCAAGCCGATCGCGCTTCGCGGGGCGAGGGGCCGCCGCGTTGCGGCCCGCCCTCTCCGAACGGCCTGCGCTGCCGCCCGCCGGAGCTTCGCCCATACCTGACGCCCATCCGTCCGTGACGCTGGGCCGGCGCAGCCTCGCCCTCGAAGAGGACCCCGGCGCCAGCAACCCCAACCGGGGACGTACACGGCGGTGCTGGACATGCCGCAGATCAGCGGATTCATTGTGTACAATCACGGCCATGAACAGCCTGCTGACTCGGGGGTTACGCAGCGAGCGCCTTCCCGGCGGCGGGGATTGGCGCGAACTGGTGACCAGGGCAATCCGGGGAGAGTGGCCGCCCCCGCCGCCTCCCGGCAAACGCTCGAGGCCGAGCGTGGGCTTGGCATCCTCGGCAAGCCTTACTACTTCTACGTCCTGCGGGCGAAGGACAGCTTTGGCTTGGTCGTATTCGTCCTGAGCGAGGCCGAAGGCGTCGTATGGCCCACGGATGCGAGGGGGGCTACGCCCTTCGACAGCGGCGGGTGGTGGTCGGACAAGATCCATACCGATCCACCACTCGATGCGACGGAACGGCAAGCGGCCTTCCAGACGCTGGATGTGCCGTTGCGCGGCTGGCAGGATGCCTTCGAGCGGTACATCCACGCCCACTACGGCACGGTCGGCGACTACCTTGAGGGTCGCGCCCCCGAAACCGGGAGCGAGTCTCCGGAGACCGGGTTCACCATCATCAAGGGGCAGCCGAATACCGATCAGGCCTGGACATGGGAGGTCCGCGTCCCGCACGAGCTGATCGCCGGCCGCCTGACGCTACGGGCGGTCTATATGACCGAAGTCAGCCGTGCCGAATACGTCGATTGGCTCTGGCGCAGTCCGCTGGCGGACAGCGAAAGCCGCCAAATCCACCGGTGGATCTCCAGCTCCGACCACGTCATCGTGCCAAAGCAAAACGATTCGGTGGTGCGTTCGGTAAGGGAATCGATGGCGCTGGAGTTCGCCCATGATTGACGTGCGCAAACCCGCCACGTTGCAGGGATTTCCCGTATCCGTCGCCGACGTTGGCGACCAGATGCATCTTTGCCACCCCTTGCTCTCGTTCGAGGGTGACCCCGCGCTGTACCTTGCGCACCGGCTCGATTGGCGGAACGACCCCGAGGCGCTGGACATCGCTGACCCGAACGAGGCGTCGGCGCTCGGGACGCTTCTGCCGCCGGCGTGCGCGCGGCCGATTGATTCCGGCGAAGGATTGGTCGCGATGGGGGCAGAACTCGTGCAGGCTGCCGAGACCGCGCAAGTCGAACTCCTCGACTCGGAGATACCCTTTGCGCAAGTCGATGGCTCCGAGTGCTGGATAGGGGTGGCGACACCGACCCTCTACACGGCTCTCAGGACCAGATTGGCCGAGGAAGCTCGGGCAGCGTTCGACAAGGCGTTGGAAGATGCGGTATATCTCGGCAGCCGCCTCTCCGAACGCGGGGATGCTGCGCTTCTCCTCATGCGAAAGTGCGGCTCCCTGCGGCGCGACGACCTTGCCATTCGGCAATTGGCCGGGGCGCGGCAGAACGGGGAACTCGATCTTTATCGACGGCTGCTCATTCGGTTCGAACTCGAACTTCAGACGCAGGAGGGCATTCTTGACGATCGAGTAAAGCGGCACATCGCAGCGGTGCGACAAGAGGTTTATTCGAGAATTATTGGCGGAAGCTGGTCTTAGCGCCAAAAAAGAAGGTAGGACAACCTACGCAACGACCGCTCCGTATGGCGCTGAAGACGAACCGTGGGCTTCCTATTGAGGAAGGCAGCGGGAAGAAGTTTGTCGAACTCCCTTGTGGGAGGGTCAGAAAATCTTCTGTCAGGGACGTCGTTTTTCGTTTAAATTCAATGAATTATGAAAAAAGTATGGATCTTGGCCGGATTTCGAGAAATCTCCTTACTCCGAACAAAGACAAAAGACGAAAGGCGATAACGGCACAACGGAGGATCGCATGACACTCGATGCCGAGCGGTTGCTTGAGGCCAGGAAAGACATCTCGGATGTCGTCAAGGCCATCGAGTCGAAGGACGAGACCGGGGTTTCCGAGGAGGGCCATCGACTTCTTGACGAGTTGACGAGCCTGGACGATGCCGCCTGGAATTCACTGTTAGCGAGCTTGGATGACAACGTGGAATTGCATGAGCAATTGGGATCGATAAGGCGGATCCTGAATGATCTGAAGGACAAGACACCAATGGACGCTTTGCCCCGGATTCGAGCGGTGGGGCACATGACGTCCTTCGATATCTCCCAGCGGTCGCTGGCGATTCGCCTGAGCTTCAAGGCAGGTGACGAGTTGCTGGATTCCAACCAGGATTTGGAGGACACGCTGTGGATTGGCGCGGCGGTTGTCGAGGTAGTCTCCGAATCAATGCTGGCGATGGAAGGGGCGCTCCGTCTTGATGCGCAACGCAACTGTATCGGGATGGATTTCGAGGAGAACCTGAAGAAGGCGGAAGACGCCGTGCGGGAAGTCCGAAGGCTTTACACGGCGATCAGCGACGCCGATGGCCTCGAATTCAAACGTGACACGACGGATTGACGGGACGCTGCGCGGCATGACGGGTTCGGGTTGAGGCAGTCCAGGCGGTGATCGGCGCTGCGGCGGATCGAAGCCCTTTCCCGAGCGAGCCGCCGCGCGCCGCCTCGGCCCGCTGCGAAGCGGGCTGCGCGTCCACTGGCCCGGCTCGTATCGAGGGCATATCGGCCGCCGCCACTTCAACGGCGAAGGCGCTTCCCTCGACCGATATTCGAACCGCGCCCGGGGGCGGGTCGCGTACACTGCGAGGGGCGGGGGCGCGATGAAACTTCGCCCTTCGGCCCACAATCAGGATCGGGAGGAAAGAGCCATGAGCCGACTCGGGGTCATCTCCGACGGGATCAGCCGCGACCTGGAGCACGCCCTCCGGGTCGCCCGCGACGCGGGGCTCGACGAGGTCGAGCTCCAGTACGTATGGGATCGGGAGGTCGGCGACCTCGACCCTGACGAGACCGCGCGGGTCGTCTCCCTGGTGCGCGCGGCGCGGATGCCGGTCTCGTGCATCTCCCGGCACGTCTTCGGCGGGCTTCTGGTGCGCGAGACCGAGCCCGGAGGAGACGAGCACCGGGCCCACCTCGACAAGCTCGCGAATTGCATCGACCTCGCCCACCGGCTCGACTGTGCGGTCGTCCGCATCATGTCCGGGCGCCGGGAGGTGATCCTGTTCGGCGAGAACGGGGCGGACCAGTGGAACGTCGCGCACGGCGCGTGGGACTGCCTGAAGGCGCTGGTGCTTCCCGCGGTGGAGCTGGCCGAGCGCGAGGGGGTGACCCTGGTGGTCGAGACCGGGAACGGGGGCACGATCTGCTCCGCCCGCCTCGGGCGGCGGCTGGTCGACGAGATCGGGTCGGAACGGCTCAAGGTGCTGTGGGACCCGGCCAACTGCATGTTCGCGAGCGAGCCCCCCGCCCCGCTCGGGCTCGAGGCCCTCGGCGACGGGGCCGCCCTCGGCCACCTCCACGTCAAGGACGTGGTGGCCGACATGCCGGCCGCCCACCTCCGGGTGTGCGAGCTGGGGGCCGGCCAGCTCGCGCCGTCGCTCGGGCCGATGGCGGAGTGGCTCGCCCGCACCGGCTACGCGGGGGCCATCTCCCTCGAAGCGGTCTACCGGCCGGAGGGCGGCACGTTCGAGGACGGGTTCCACGCCTGCGTCGGGCGCTTCCGCGAGATCTTCGGCTGATGGGGGGGATCGGAGGGGCTGAAGGGGCTTCGCTCCCGGAGCGGGGCGGGGCCTCGGGCCGGGTCCCCCTGGGAACGCTTGTGTCTCGGCCGCATTGCCGACGGCGGGCGGGGCGTTTTCCTACGAAACGCGAGCCGATCTCCCGGTCGATTCGAGCCATTCGGCGGCATCGCCCGGCGCCGGGCGAGGCTACATTGGGCGGATGCAGGACGCCGCCTACAAGAACCTGTTCGCCCATCCGCGCATGGTCGCGGACCTGCTGCGCGGGTTCGCCGCGAAGGGGTGGAGCGACACGCTCGACTTCGAGACCCTGGAGAAGCTCCCCGCGGAGTTCGTGAGCGAGGACCTGCGCCGCCGCCACGGCGATAGCCTGTGGCGGGTCCGGCTCCAGGGTTCGTCGTGGCTCCAGGTGGTGGTGCTGCTCGAATTCCAGTCGACCGCGGACCGGTACATGGCCGTTCGCCTGCTGGCGTACGGGAGCCTGTTGTACCAGGACCTCATTCGCCGCCGTGAGCTGGGGCCGGGCGGGGAGCTGCCGCCGGTGCTGCCGGTGGTGCTGTACAACGGTCGTTCACGCTGGCGCGCGGCGGACGAGGTGGCGAAGCTGGTGGCCCCGGTCGAGGGGCCGCTCGCGCAGTACCAGATGTCGCTGCGCTACTTCGTGCTTGACGAGCGGGGGCTCGGGGAGGACGATCTGCCCGAGGACAACCTGGTGGCGTCGCTGGTGGAGTTCGAGGCCAGCCGCTCGCCGGAGGACCTGGCCCGGGCCGCGTCGCGGCTGCCGGGCTGGTTCCGGGACGGGGATGAGCCGGAGCTCAGGCGGTCGTTCCTGCGATGGGCGTCGGAGGTGGCCGCGCCGCCCGGCTCCGTCTCGGAGGAAGTGTTGGGGCAAATGGAGGAGGAGCCGACGATGCTGGCCGAATGGGCGAAGGAGTGGTACGAGGAGGCTCGCTTGAAGGGCATCGAGCAGGGCATCGAGCGAGGGATCGAGCAGGGCATGGAGCGGGGTATTGAACGAGGCCGCGCCGAGGAGCGGGCGCGGCTGTGCCGGCAGGCGGAGCGGAAGTTCGATGCCGGTACGGCCGCCCGGCTGTCGGGGCTGCTGGACCGCCTCACGGCGCCCGGCCAGCTCGACGAGATCGGGGACTGGTTGATCGACTGCGACACGGGCGCGGACCTGCTCGCGCGCGCGGAGCGGATGGCCCAGCCCTCGTCCTGACCTGCCAGCGGGCCCGCAGTGCGGGGCGGTGGAGTCGAGCGGGAACGATGACGGGACCGCGTCCGCTGGCCTCATTACCCACTATCCTGGGGCGCTATCGGACGCTCACGGATACACCCCGGATGCCTGCGGTTGGGCATGGCGCGTTCTCGGGCGCGCCATGTACTCGCTGCCCCATGCGGCAGGGACATTCAAGACGGAGCTTGAAACGTCCGATCCTGCTGCTGTTGCAATGCCGCATTCCATCTCCGAAGATGGGGCGTCGCCGTGCGCCGGCCCCGGAAGCGCGCCTTCGGGCCGGCGGCTGACGCACGGGCGCGGGGAACGGGGCGGGGGCGCCGGGGGGCGCCCGGATCCGCCGGCACACGATTTCACGAGGAGACTCGCATGGGAACGAAACGGAGAGCCTTTCACACCGCGGCGGCGGCGCTCGCATCCGCATTCGCCTTCGCCGCCGGACCGGGGGCCGCGTCCGCCGAGGAGCGCGGGGTGACCGACACCACCATCAGGATCGGCAACATCGGCCCCTTCACCGGCAAGGCGGCCATCTTCAACCCCCTCAACTACGGCTCGGCCGCCTACATGCGGTACGTCAACGATCTCGGCGGGGTGTACGGGCGCAAGTTCGAGATCGTCTTCGGCGACACCGCGTGCGCGGAGGCGAAGGGCATCGCGGCCGCGAAGAAGATGGTGCACGACGAGAAGGTCTTCATGATCACCGTCAACCCGTGCAGCGGGGTCGCGATGGCCGCCAAGCCGACCTTCGTCCAGGAGGGCATGATCTGGAGCGGCGTATCCGCCAACCCCAAGATCACCGGCTCGATCGGCTCCGGCGGCAGCGGGGCGCCCCCCGAGTACATGTTCCACGTGACCCCCAACGGGTACTTCAGCGGGCTCACGATGGGCAAGTTCATCATGACCAAGCCCGGCGCGAAGAAGGTCGCCATCGTCGCCCACACCAACGACTGGGCGCGCGGCTACTGCGACCCGGCGAAGGAGTACATCGAGTCGCAGGGCGGCGAGGTCGTGCTCGACACGGCCATGGAGCGCGGCTCGACCGACGCCACCGCCCAGGTGCTGAGGATCAAGGCGGAGGGGGTCGACGGGGTGCTCGGCTGCCTCTACCAGCCCGAGCTGGTCGTGCTGCTCCGGGACGCCCACAAGTACCAGCTCGGGGTTCCCGTCATCGGCGCCCTCGGGGCGGACTTCGGGCAGGTCGTGCAGCAGGTCGGCAACCCCGACGCGGTGAACGGGGTCTTCTTCCAGGGCCACCTCTACAAGGACAAGATCGGCTCGCCCGCGCTGGAGTGGGCCCGGCAGGTCCTCGTGAAGTACCTGACCGAGGACGAGCTGCCGAGCGACGGCGAGCCGACCCACTTCTACTACTTCGGGATGATGAACGGGGTCGGGGTGGTGGAAGGCTTCCGGCGGGCGGGGCGCGACCTCACCCGCGAGAGCTACATGGCGGCCGTCGAATCGCTTCGCAGCTTCGACAACAACGTCTCCGCCGGCGCGGTCACCATCACCGAGGACCAGCACGTCGGGGTGAGCGACATGTACTTCAACGGCCTCGACGAGGACGGGAACGAGGTGATCTTCACCGCCTACGGCCAGCCGCTGCACTGACCGGCCGACCGGCTCACCGACCGGGCGGGGCGAGGCCGGGCGCGGGGGCGCGAAGAGGCGGGGAGACCGGCGGGCGCGGGGCGCGCGCGACGCGCGGGCCTCCCCCGCCGGCCGCTTCGCCCGAACCCGGCAGGCGGACCCGGCGCCCCGGCCCCCGGCCCGCTCCGGCGCCCTCGAAGGGTGGGGCCGCCCGCCGGTCGCAGGCCGGGACGAGGGCCAGGGCGAGCGCCGCTGATCAGGAGTGGAGCGGGGGGCGGCGCCTTGCGCGCCGTCATGCGGCCGGCGGGCCGGCGCGGGTCTCCGGCCCGGCCCGCCCGGGAGCGGCGGCGCCCCACCCCCTCCCTCCCGAGAACGAGCCCGGAGGAAGGACCATGCTGTCACTGCTGCCGCAGCTCCTGGTGAGCGGCATCGCGATCGGGATGCTGTACGCGCTCATCGCCCTCTCCATGACGATCCTCTACCGGGCGACGACCGTGGTGAACTTCGGCCACGGCGACCTCGTGATGGCGGGCGCCTACATGGTGCTGATCTTCATGATCAACGTCACCCTCCCGTTCGTTCCCGCCCTGCTCCTCTCCCTCGCCGCGCTGTTCGGCTTCGGCTACCTCCTGCACCGGGCCTTCATCTGGCCGATCATCGCCGGCCCGCACCTGAGCCTCGCGATGATGGCCATCGCCATCGGCTACGCGGTCCGGGGGCTCGTCCGCCTCGAATACGGCTCGGAGATGACGAAGATGCCGCGCCCCTTCGAGGAGCAGTTCTTCTTCGCGTTCAACACCGTCATGACCCTCGACGAGATCACGTTCTGCGTCGTCGTCCTCGTCATGCTCGCCGCGAGCTGGCTCGTGTTCTCGAGGACCCGCTTCGGCCGGATCGTGCAGGCGATGTTCCAGACCCAGCGCGGCGCCTCGCTCGTCGGCATCAACGTGCGGCTCTACAACAACCTCATCTGGGGGGCGGGATGCGCCCTCGGGGCGCTCGGCGGGGTGATGCTCGGCCTCATCCTCGTGCTCGACCCCGACGCGGGGGTGTGGACCCTGCTCCGGGGCTTCGCCGCGATGACCCTCGGGGGGTTCGGGTCGCTCTACGGCGCGGTCGTCGGGGGCATCGTCATCGGGGTGCTGGAGAAGGTGCTCGGCACCTACGTGTCGACCGCGTTCATCGACGTCACCTGCTACCTCGTGATCATCGTCGTGCTCCTCGTCCGCCCGCGCGGGCTGTTCGGCCAGCACGCGACGCTGCGCATCTGATGGCCCTGTATCCGATGGCCGCGCCCCTCCCGGCCTCGCGCCGAGGCCGACGCCCGCCGATCCGATGAAGCTCACCCGCTCCGTATTCTGGCTCCTCCCGCTCGCCGCGCTCGCGCTGCCGCTGCTCCTCAACCCCTACCACCAGTACGTCGTCAACCTGATCCTCGTCTACGTGGTCGTCGGGGTCGGGTTCAACCTCGTGGTCGGGAACCTCGGCCAGCTCGCGTTCTCGAACGTCGCGTTCTTCGGCATCGGGGCCTACGCCTCCGCGATCTTCACCACCCAGCTCGGCGTCCCCTGGTGGCTCACCGTCGTCCCGGCCGGCGCGGCCGGGGCGGTCGCGGGCTGCGCCGCGAGCATTCCCGCCCTCCGGGGGGTGCGGCTGTTCTACCTCGCCATCATGACCCTCGCGTTCGGGGAGCTGATGCGCTGGTCCTACATCCGCACCCCGTCGCTCACCGGCGGCTCCATGGGGCTGACGGTGCCGCCCCCGGAGCTCTTCGGCCAGGTCCTCGAGTCCGAGGCGCAGAAGTTCTACGTGTTCCTCGTGATCGTCGTCGTCGTCGTCGTCGCCGCGAGCCGCATCCTCGAGTCGCGGATCGGGCGCGCCTTCCTCGCGATCAAGAACGACGAGCGGGCGGCGGCCGCGATGGCGGTCCCGACTGGACGCTACTTCGTGCTCGCGTTCGCCCTGAGCGGGTTCGTCGTCGGGGTCGGCGGCGCGATGTACGCGGCGCTCGTCGGCCACCTCTCGCCCGAGGCGTTCGACCTCGTGCAGCTCATCCTGCACTTCGCGATCATCATGGTGGGCGGTCTCGGCAGCCTCGTCGGCTCGATCCTCGGGGCGGTCCTCATCACCGCGACCCCGGAGCTGTTCCGGGACTGGCCGGGGTTCGAGGAGCTCATGTTCGGGGTCGTGATCGTGCTCGTCATCCTGTTCCTGCCGCGCGGCCTCGCGAGCCTCCTCGCGAAGGTCCACCCGATCTTCCGTGATCGCTACCTGCGGGAGGGGTGACGTGGCCCTGCTCGAAGTCCGCGGCGCGAGCGTGCGGTACGGCGGCCTCGCCGCGGTGAACGAGGTGAGCTTCCAGGCCGAGCCGGGCGAGGTGCGCGCCCTCATCGGCCCCAACGGCGCGGGGAAGACGACCCTGTTCAAGGCGATCGCGGGGGAGGAGCGGCTGAGTGCGGGGAGCATCCGTTTCCAGGGCGCGCCGATCCACACCCTCACCCCGCACGAGGTCTCCGCCCTCGGGGTCCGCCGCACGTTCCAGAACGGGGGGCTGTTCGGCGACCTGACCGCGCTCGAGAACGTCCTCGCCGGGCTCCACACCCGGGTCCCGAGCTCGTTCGGGGGCCTGCTGGCCGGGACCCGCGCCGCGAAGGCGGCGGAGAAGGACGCCGCCCGGAAGGGGCGCGCGCTGCTCGAGATGATGGGGATCCCGCACGTCGCCGACCAGTGGGCGCGCGACCTCTCGGGCGGGCAGCAGCGCATGGTGGAGATCGTGCGGGCGCTCGCGACCGACCCGCCGCTCCTGCTCCTCGACGAGCCCGCGGTCGGGCTCGCGCCCCCGGCGCGCGCCGAGCTCATGAAGATCGTCCGCCGGCTCGTCGAGGAGGAGGACATCGCGGTCATCCTCATCGAGCACGCGATCGAGTTCGTGATGACGGTCTGCGACACCCTCATGGTGCTGAACGAGGGCGAGATCATCGCCGAAGGCCCCCCGGAGGAGGTGCGCCGGAACCGGGAGGTCCTGGAGGCCTACCTTGGACGCTGACCCGCAGGCCCCCGACGCGCGCCTCGAAGTGGGCGGCCTCGTCGCCGGCTACGGCGGCGCGGTCGTGCTGCGGGGGGTCGGCCTGCGCGTGGGGGAGGCCGAGATCGTCGCCCTCCTCGGCGCCAACGGCAGCGGCAAGTCGACGATCCTCAACACGATCACCGGCTTCCTGCGGCCGACGGAGGGCCGCATCGACCTCGACGGCCGGTCCATCGGAGGCTTGGCGCCCCACGAGACGTTCCGCCGCGGGGTCGTGCAGGTGTCCCAGGCGCGGGATCTCTTCGGCGACCTCACGGTCGAGGAGAACCTGAAGCTCGGCTGCATCGTCCACGGGGACGAGCGGCTCGGCCTCGAGCAGGCGTTCGGGTACTTCCCGCGCCTCGCGGACCGGCGCGGCCAGACCGTCAGCACGATGTCCGGCGGCGAGCAGCAGATGGTCGCGATCGGCCGCGCGCTCATGAGCCAGCCGCGGATCCTGCTCCTCGACGAGCCGTCGGGGGGGCTTTCGCCCCGGTTCGTCGATGAGATCGCGAACATCATGCAGCGGATGAAGGCGGACGGGGTGACGATGCTCCTGGTCGAGCAGAACATGCGCCTCGCCCTGGACGTGAGCGACCGCTACCTCATCCTGCGGGACGGCCAGGTCGTCGACGCCGGGGCCACCGCCGGGATCGAGGGCTCGCATGACGACCTCGTCCGCGCGATCTATCTCTGACCCTCATCCCTCGCCGCCGCCTCCCGCGGGCGCAGATCGGCCGGCCGCGGCGCGCGTGCTCCGGGTGGCGGTGCCGGGGGGGCCGCTCCGACGCTGGTTCGAGTACCTGCCCCCCGCCGGCGAGCCCGCCGCCGATGCGTTCCCCCCCGGCACGCGGGTGAAGGTCCCGTTCGGGGGCTCGGTGCGGACCGGGGTCGTGCTCGGTACTCGCGGCGAATCGGAGATCGAAGCGGGGCGGCTCCGCCGGATCGCCGAGCGGCTCGACGACGAGCCGTCGATCCCGCCCTCGCTGCTCCGCCTGCTGGTCTGGGCCGCGGGCTACTACCACCATCCGATCGGCGAGGTGGTCCGGGCCGCGCTTCCCGCCGGCCTTCGCCGGGCGCGCCC
The DNA here is from genome assembly GCA_965243335.1 of Gammaproteobacteria bacterium. Classification (GTDB taxonomy): domain Bacteria; phylum Pseudomonadota; class Gammaproteobacteria; order HK1; family HK1; genus JAJDXW01. Next base: position 3,813,375 of record OZ251545.1, on the reverse strand, counting down.
GGCGAAGGCCCCCGCCGCCGCTCGGGCGTGGCGCCTCACCGGGAAGGCCGCCGCAAGCTCGACCCTTGCCGCCCGCGCCCCCCGCCAGGCGGCGGTGGCCGCCGCGCTCGAGGAAGCGGCCCGGCAGGGCGGTGAGCCGTGCCTCGCGGAGACCCGGCTCCGCGCGCTCCCGAATTGGCGTCCGGCCCTGCGGGCGCTCGCGAAGAAGGGATGGGTCGAGCCGCTCGCGGCCCCTCCCGCCCCGGCCGCCGGAACCGAGCCGAGGCTCGCGGCCCCGAACGAGTCGCAGACGCAGGCCGTCGAGGCCATCGTGTCCGCGGCCGGCGCCTTCCGCGCCTTTCTCCTCGACGGGGTGACGGGGAGCGGCAAGACCGAGGTCTACCTCGCCGCGATCGACCGCCTCGTCCGGTTCGGGGCCGGGCAAGCCCTCGTACTGGTCCCGGAGATCGGGCTCACTCCACAGCTCGTCGCCCGGTTCCGCGAAGCCCTCCCCGTCCCGGTCTCCGTCGTCCACTCGGGGATGCCGGACGGCGAACGGCTGCGGAGCTGGGAGGCGGCGCGCACCGGGGCGAGCCGCATCGTCATCGGGACCCGGTCGGCCGTCTTCACCCCCCTTCTCCGGCCGGCCTTCATCGTCGTCGACGAAGAGCACGACCCGTCCTACAAGCAGCAGGAGGGGTTTCGGTACTCTGCCCGCGACCTCGCGCTCATGCGCGGCTCGATCGAGGGGGTCCCGGTGGTGCTCGGCTCCGCGACCCCTGCCCTCGAGACCATCCGCCTCGTCGCCGCGGGGCGGTGCCGGCGGCTCCGGCTCGCGGAGCGGGCGGGCGGGGCGCGGATGCCGGAGGTCGCGCTCCACGACGTGCGGCGCCTGCCGCTCGCGGCCGGGCTCTCCGAGCGGCTGATCGAGGCCATCGACGAACGGCTGCGGCGGCGCGAGCAGACCCTCCTCTTCGTCAACCGCCGCGGGTTCGCGCCGGTGGTGCTCTGCCATGACTGCGGGGAGGCGATCGGGTGCCGCCACTGCGACTCGCGCCTCGTCCTGCACCGCGCCGAACGCCGGCTGCGCTGCCACCACTGCGGCGCCGAACAGGGCGTCCCCGCGCGCTGCGCCGGGTGCGGTTCCGCCGAGCTGGTCACCGTCGGGAGCGGGACCCAGCGTCTCGCGGAAGGGCTCTCGGAGCGGTTCCCGGACGCCCGGGTGCTGCGCATCGACCGGGACTCGACCCGCCGCCGGGGCGCGCTCGACCGGATGGTGCGGGCCGCCCGCGACGGGTCGGCGGACGTCCTCGTCGGCACCCAGATGCTCGCGAAGGGGCACGACTTCCCCCGCGTGACCCTGGTCGGGATCGTGGACGCGGACGCGGGCCTCCTCAGCCCGGACTTCCGCGCCCCGGAGCGGGTGGCCCAGCTCGTCACCCAGGTGGCGGGCCGCGCCGGGCGGGGGGCCCTCGCGGGGGAGGTGATCGTGCAGACCCGCCGCCCCCGCCACCCCCTCCTCACCGCCCTCGTCCGCGAGGGCTATCCCGCCTTCGCGGCCGAGGCCCTGGCGGAGCGGGACGCGGTCCGGCTGCCCCCCTTCGCCCGCCTCGCCCTGCTGCGCGCGGAGGCGTCGGCGCGGGCCGCGAGCAACGGATTCCTCGCGACCGCGCGCGCGCTTGCCGGCGAGCTGCATCGGCCCGGCGTGGAGGTGATGGGTCCGGTCCCCTCGCCCATGGAGCGGCAGGGGGGGCGCTACCGGGCGCAGCTCCTGTTGCGGGCAGCCTCGCGGTCGGCCCTCCAGGCGTTCCTCGGGCCCTGGGTCGAGCGCCTCGACGGGGTCCGGACGCCGCGCGGGCTCCGCTGGTCGATCGACGTCGATCCCGTCGACCTCGCCTGAGACCGCGCCCTGGGTACGCCGGCGTCCCGCCGGCCCAGGAAAGGCGAAGCGCCTGTGGAACGAAGATGCCGGCGGGACGCCGGCGTACCCAGAGGCGTTCGCCATCGGCGAAAGCCCCGCCGCGCACGTGTCCCGGAGGAGGCGCGGCACAGCTTCCGGGAAAGATGCGAGAATGGAATCCGACCCGTCCCACGCCGGAAGGAACCCTTGAAGCGCGGACTCGAAACGCTCGTCGCAAGCGCCATCAGCGCCCTTCGCGCCCGCGGGGAGCTCGATATCGAGTCGACGCCCCCGATCGTGATCGAGCGCGCCCGCGACCCCCGGCACGGCGATTTCGCCTGCCCCGTTGCGCTCGGGCTGGCCCGCGCCGCGCGCCGGAACCCGCGCGACCTCGCGGCGCGCATCGCCGCCGCCCTGCCGCCGGCGCGCGACGTGAAGTCGACGGCCGTCGCCGGACCCGGCTTCATCAACTTCACGATGGCCGAAGAGGCGTTCCAGCGCATCGCGGCGGAGATCGTCGACCGTGGCGACGCCCCGTGGGGCCGGTCGCGGCGCTTCGCGGGCCGGCGCGCGCAGGTGGAGTTCGTGTCGGTCAACCCGACCGGTCCGCTCCACGTCGGGCACGGCCGCGGCGCGGCGTGCGGGGCCGCGCTGGCGAACCTGCTGGAGGCGGTGGGCTGGGAGGTCGAGCGCGAGTACTACGTCAACGACGCGGGCCGCCAGATGGACATCCTCACCCTCAGCGTCTGGCTGCGCTACCTGGAGGCGATCGGCTGGCCGGACCGCCCGGCGTTTCCCGCCGGGGGGTACCGGGGGGAGTACGTCCGGGACCTCGCGCGGGACCTCGCCCGGGAGCACGACTCCCGGCTGGGGCGCGGCCTCCCCGCGGTCCCGCCCTCCGAGGACGACGATCAGCTCCTCGACACCCTCATCGCGGAGGCTCGCGCCGCCCTCGGGGAACACGACTACGCGCTCGTCGCCGACACCGTGCTCGCCGGCATCCTCGGCGGGATCCGCGACGACCTCGCCCGCTTCGGGGTGGTGTTCGACCGCTGGTTCTCCGAGCGGGAGCTGGTCTCCTCGGGGGCCCTCCCGCGCGTGCTCGAGGTCCTGCGCGAGCGCGGCGAAGCCTACGAACACGACGGAGCGCTCTGGTTCAACGCGGCGGCCCACGGCGACGAGAAGGATCGGGTGCTCGTCCGCGCCAACGGGCAGAGCACCTACTTCGCCTCCGACGTCGCCTACCACCTCGACAAGTTCGAGAGGGGGTTCGACCGGCTCATCGACGTCTGGGGCGCCGACCACCACGGGTACGTGCCGCGGGTCAAGGGGGCGATCCGGGCCCTCGGGCTCGACGCGGATGCGTTCGAGGTGGTGATCGTGCAGCTCGCGAGCCTCTGGCGCGGCAAGGAGCGGGCCGCCATGTCCACCCGCTCCGGCGAGTTCGTGACCCTGCGGGACCTCGTCGAAGAGGTCGGGGCGGACGCGGCCCGCTTCTTCTACGTCCTGCGCAAGAGCGACCAGCACCTCGACTTCGATCTCGAGCTCGCGAAGTCGCAGTCCAGCGAGAACCCGGTGTACTACGTGCAGTACGCGCACGCCCGCATCGCGAGCGTGCTGCGGCGGGCGCGGGAAGGCGCCGGCGAGGGGGACGGGCTCGCCTTCGGGCGCGTCGAGCGGCTGACCGAGCGCCGCGAGCTCGACCTGATGAAGGCGCTCTCCCGGTACCCGGAGGTCATCGAGTCCGCCGCGACCGCCTGCGAGCCCCACCAGCTCGCCCACTACCTCCGGGAGCTCGCGACCGCGTTCCACGGCTTCTACAACGCGTACCCCATCCTGTCCGACGACGAGGACCTGAAGACCGCCCGCCTGACCCTGGCGGAGGCGACCCGGCGGGTGGTCGCGGACGGGCTCGGCCTGCTCGGGGTCGGCGCCCCGGCGGCCATGTAGGGCGAACGCAGATGGCGAGAAAGAGCCGACAGGCCCGCCCGGCCGGCAAGCAGGGGGGCAGGCAACGGGGGGGCTTTCTCCGCGGCCTCGTCCTCGGGCTCGCGGTCGCGGCCGGGGTGCAGCTCTACCATGGGGGGCTGCCGGACTGGTTCGGCGGCTCGGGCGGCGGCGGCGCCGATCCCGCCGGCCGGATCGGGCCGCCGAAGACGAACTTCGACTTCTACCGGCTCCTGCCGAAGTCGGAGGTCCGGGTCGACGAGCCGGCCGCCCCCGGCGGGGCCGTCCCGCCGCCGGCGCCGGCGGAGCGGACCGCGCCCCGTCCCTCGACGACGCCCCCCCGTCCCGCGACCGCAGCGGCTCGTCCTTCGGCCGCGCCGGCTCGTCCCTCGACCGCGGCGAGCACGCCGCCTCCCCGCGCACCCGCGGCCGCGCCGGCCTCCGACCCGCGCGAGTACCGGGTCCAGGCGGGCTCGTTCCGGGAGAAGAAGGAGGCGGACCGGTTGCGCGCCTCGCTCGCCCTCGGCGGCTTCGAGTCCCGCATCCAGACGAGGGACACGGCCGGCGGGACCCGGCATCGGGTGATGCTCGGTCCGTTTCAGGGCCGGGAGGCGGCGGAGGCGGCGAAGGCGCGGCTTCGCGCCGCCCAGGGCATCGACGCGCTGATCGTGCGGTGATCCGGCGAAAGCAGGTACCGAGGTGGAGCGGGTGAAGGGAATCGAACCCTCGTACTCAGCTTGGGAAGCTGATGTTCTACCATTGAACTACACCCGCTTCGGCCCCCATTCTACCCCGTGGCTCGAAGAATGAAAGCCCGCGCCCGCGCCGGGAGGGTTCGCCGGCCGGTCGGAACCGGATAGGATCGCGCCCGTGCGGATCGTTCTCAACGGCGAAGCCCGGGGGCTCGATCCCGGCACGACCCTGGCGGCCCTCGTCGCGAGCCTGGACCTCGGGGGAAGGCGCATGGCGGTGGAGGTCAACGAGGAGGTGATCCCGCGCAGCGAGTACGCGGGCCACGTGCTCGGGGACGGCGATCGGGTGGAGATCGTCCATGCCGTGGGGGGCGGCTGAGGAAGGCGGCCCGGAACCCTTTTCGAGAGCTCGACGCCATGAACCCATCCCGCTCGACGGCAGACCCGTTCATCGTCGCCGGCCGGCGCTTCGAATCGCGCCTGCTCGTCGGCACCGGCAAGTACGAGAGCCTCGAGCAGACCCGGGCCGCGATCGAGGCGAGCGGGGCCGAGATCGTCACCGTCGCGATCCGCCGCACCAACATCGGCCAGGACCCCGGCGAGCCGAACCTGCTGGACCATCTCCCACCGGACCGGTACACCATCCTTCCGAACACCGCCGGCTGCTACGACGCGGCCGCCGCGGTGCGCACCTGCCGGCTCGCCCGCGAGCTCCTCGACGGGGCCAGCCTCGTGAAGCTCGAGGTCCTGGCCGAGGACCGGACCCTGCTCCCGAACGTCACCGAGACCCTGGCGGCGGCCGAACAGCTCGTGGCCGACGGGTTCGAGGTCATGGTGTACACGAACGACGACCCGGTCATCGCGCGGCGGCTGGAGGCGATCGGATGCGTGAGCGTGATGCCCCTGGCGGCGCCCATCGGCTCCGGCCTCGGCATCTGCAACCCCTGGAACATCCTCACCATCCTGGAGGACGCGAAGGTCCCCATCGTGGTCGACGCGGGGGTCGGGACCGCGTCGGACGCGGCCGTCGCGATGGAGCTCGGCTGCGACGGGGTGCTGATGAACACCGCGATCGCGGCCGCCGGCAAGCCGGTGCTCATGGCCTCGGCGATGAAGCACGCGGTCATCGCGGGCCGCGAGGCGTTCCGGGCCGGCCGGATGCCGCGCCGCCGCTATGCGAGCGCCTCCTCGCCGGTGGAGGGGGCGATCGCCTGAACGCCCGGAGCCGGCGGCTCGGCGGCGCTCCCCGGCCTTCGCCGCGAGGGGGGCGGGAGGCGGTGGCCGCGGGCCGGGATGCCGACGGAAGGCGCGGCCCGTCCCGCCCCGGAGCGTCTCGGCGGGATGCGGCGCGCCGTCGGAGCGGCGGTCGCGGGATGGGAGCGGGATGGGACATGCACGCCGACGTCCGTTCCTGGGTGCTGCGGGCCGGCCGGATGACCGCGGGGCAAGGGCGGGCCATCGAGCGCCACTGGCCGCGCTTTGGCCTCGGCCCCGCCCCGGGGCCGCGGGTCCCCCCGATACACGGCCCGCCGATCGATCCCGGGGCGGTGTTCGGCCGCCGGGCGCCGCTGGTGGTCGAGGTCGGGTTCGGGCGGGGAGACGCCCTCCTCGAGGCGGCGGACGAGCGGCCGGACCGCGACCACGTCGGGATCGAGGTCCACACCCCGGGGATCGGGTACTTCCTGGCCCGGGCCCACGAGCGCGGGGTCGGGAACGTCCGGGTCCTGTTCGGGGACGCCCGCGAGGCGCTCCGGCATCACTTCCCCGAGCGCTCGCTGGAGGAGATCCGGATCTGGTTCCCCGACCCCTGGCCCAAGGCGCGGCACCACAAGCGCCGCCTCGTGCAGCCCGGGCTCGCCGCGCTCGCCGCGTCGCGCCTGCGGCCGGGGGGGCGGATCCTCGCCGCCACGGACGACGAGGACTACGCCCGCCACATGCTGTCCGTGTTCGAGGGCTGCCCGCGGCTCGACAACCTCGCCGGCCCCGGCGCGTTCTGGTCCGGGCCGACCGGACGCACCCGCACCCGCTTCGAGGAGCGCGGACGCGGGCGGGGGGCCCGGATCCGGGACCTCCGCTTCGAGCGCGCGGCCACCGCGTGAGCGCGGGGGTCGATCGCGGGCTGCTCGACGCGGTGCGGCGGATCGCCGACGCCGCCGCCCGGCGGATCCTCCGCGTCTACCACTCCCCGTTCGAGGTGGCCCGGAAGGCGGACGAGTCGCCCCTCACGGAAGCGGACCTCGCCTCGCACCGGACCATCGTCGAGGGCCTCGAGGGTCTCTCCCCCGCCCTCCCCGTGCTCTCCGAGGAATCGGCCGACGAGGTCGACTTCGCCACGAGGGCCGGGTGGAGCCGGTACTGGCTGGTGGACCCCCTGGACGGAACGAAGGACTTCGTCAAGCGCAACGGCGAGTTCACCGTCAACGTCGCGCTCATCGAGCGGCACGCGCCCGTGCTCGGGGTGGTCGCGGCGCCCGTGACGGGGGTTTGCTACGCGGCCGGCCGCGGCCTCGGCGCCCGCCGCTACGACCCGGACGGCGCGACGTCCGTTCTCCGCGTCCGCACGTCGGCCGCGAAGCCCTGGCGGGTGGCGGCCAGCCGGTCCCATATGGACCGGAGGACCGAGGCGTTCATCCGCAATCTCGGCCCGTCCGAGCGGGTCTCCATCGGAAGCTCCCTCAAGTTCTGCCTCCTCGCCGAAGGCGGGGTCGACGTCTACCCGCGTTTCGGACCGACCTCCGAATGGGACACCGCCGCCGCGCAGTGCGTGGTGGAGCAGGCCGGCGGGCGGGTCACCGACCTCGGCCTCGAGCCGCTTCGCTACAACACCGGGGAATCGCTCCTCAACCCGTACTTCCTGGCGTTCGGCGACCCGACCGTCGACTGGTGCGGGTTCCTGCCGGGCGAGGCCCATCCGGCCGGCCTTGAAACGTAGGGGAGGCCGCGGGCGGCGTCCTCGCTCAGGGTGCGCCGCAGGAGCGCGAGATGGCCTTCCAGGCGGCCGTGAACCCCCGGAGCGACCAGGTGTCGACGGTCTTCGTCCCGCGCTTCGAGTACCCCGTGGCGACCATCTCGAGCCCGCCCTGCATCGCCCTGACGAGCCTGCGGTCGACCTCCGGGGACGGGTGCCACACGAGGCTTTCGTCTTCCCCCGGCTCGCTGTCGTCGGCGGGAATGCGAATCGCCCGGCCCCCATCGACGGAGACCGAGAGCTCCTTGCCGGGCGCGAACGGATAACCCATCTCGAACGACACGTTGCCGAACTTCCCTTCGTCCGGCCGGTGGCTGACGAGCGCCAGGATCTCGCCCCGGCGCTTGTACTTCCCTTCCGCCTTCTTCGGCTTCGACCACATCAGGCAGACCCGTTTTCCTTCCTCGTTGGTCAACCGATGGGCGCTCCAGTCCTCGTGCCTCCCGAGGTCCTGGGCCGCGGACGGCGCCGCCCAGACGGCGAGGGCGGCGAGGGCGGCGATGACGAGCAGTCGCTTCATTTCGATACCCGGTAGAGCGGAACGTCTGCGATCTGGGCTTCGATCCCTTCCAGAACCTGCTGGTAGGCTCTCCCGCCCGGCTCCCCGAAGCGCCGCTTCAGCTCCTCCTCGGGAAGGTGGTCGGGAAGGTGGCGGACCGCGGGCATGATATCGGCATCGGACACGGCTCGCTCGATCCGCTCCTGCACCCGCCGGGCGGACCGCGCCGACGCGGTCGCGAGCTCGCCGAATATCGCCCCCGCCCGGTTCGCCGCGACGTCGGAGAAGCTGAACCCGCTCCAGCCGCCGGTGTCGCGGATTTCCTTGTCCATTCCGATCGACTCGGAGGCCTCCCGGCCGAGCAGCGCCGCGAGCGCCGCGGACCCGGCGAAGTGGCGGCCGAGGTCGTGGCGGCGGTGCAGCACGGGCCGGACGCGCCGCCCGGGGCCGCCGTCGGCGGCCGGCGCGCAGCCGAATGCCTGGGCGGCGGCGAGCAGGACCGCGGTGCGGTTCTCGACCACCGGGTCCGCCCCCGCGGCGGTGCGCTCCGCCGCCTCCGCCAGCAGCGACCGCAGCAGCTCCCGGAGGGGCGCCCGCGAGCCCGGCGCGCCCGCGGCCCAGCCCGCGATGCGTTCGGCGTAGGCCCCCGGACGCCCCCGGTCTCCGGCCGCGCCGGCCCGAACCCGCAGGCGCTCCACCGGGGTTCGCGGCCAGACGCAGACCAGATCGAGACGCTCGGGATACGACTCGAGGGCGCGTCCCGCGGCGAGCAGCAGGTGATCCTTGTCGAGGAAGGACCACTCGTCGAGCGCCCACTGCATCGCCTGTTGGGCAAGCCAGCCGGACACGTCGACGTCACCGACGGCAATGCGCCGGATGACCGGCGTTCCGTCCCGCACGGCCCGCTCCGCGTCGAGGTCGACGTTGAGGTACCGGCCCGGATATTGCGGCGGAAGCTCGATGGTGGCCTGGACGTTGACGATGCCGGCGGGGTCGGTGGCCGGCGCCGCGGGGCCGGAGGGCGCGGGGCGGGGCGGCTCACTCCCCGTCTCCCCGCTCCCCTCGCTCCGGGGCGCGTCGTCCAGGAGCAGCACGAGCGCAATCACGGCGAGCGAGGGCACGAGCAGCAGCCCGCCGACGATCAGCCTGAGCAATTCGGAGCGTCCTCGGTCGAGCGGAGGGCCCGGTCAGTCGAACCAGTCCACGACGTGGCCTTCCAGGTCGTCAGGATGCACCGACTCCTCGCCGATGACCTTCCCCCGAACCGAGATGCCGGCCTCGTGGACGCTCTCCCGCCTTCCGGAGACCAGGGGATGCCAGGCGGCGAGGGGCCGACCCTCGGCGAGCCGGCGGTAGGCGCAGCTCGCGGGCAGGAGGCCGGGGTCGTCGAGGTCCTCGATCGAGAGCACGACGCACTCGGGGACCCGTTCCGTCCGGTGGTCGTAGTCCCGGCAGCGGCAGGTCTCGCGGTCGAGGAGGCGGCAGGCCACCGAGGTGAACCGCACCCTTCGAGGGTCTTCGTCCCAGAGCTTGTTGAGGCAGCAGCGCCCGCATCCGTCGCACAGGGACTCCCATTCCTCGGGAGACATCGCCTCCAGCGGCTTGCGAACCCAGAATGGATCGGGCGTGCTCATCGGGCCGCGACTCTATCCCATCGGACCGTCCGGCGGCCAATGCCCCGCCCCGGGAGGCGTGTGCGCTGTGGGGCTTTCGCCAAGCCTGCCTCGCCCCAGGCGCTCCTGGGAACGCGGGCGTCCCGCCCGCAGCGGATCGAAGTGAAGCGCCGGGGAAAAATGCGGGCGGGACGCCCGCGTTCCCAGGACCCGCCGTTCCCAGGGAGGTACCCGCACAAGCGCCGCCGTGGGGTGAAATCCGCCCAATAGCCCCTCGAACCGCGGCGCGATGTAGGGATCCGACCCTGGATCGGGGTGATCCGCGCACAAATTCCGGCCGGATCCCCTACGAAGATCGAGACGAGGGCCTACGGCCGGCGATGGCGGGCCCGGACCTCGCCGCATAGTCTTTCCGAGGCGCCCTCTCGCGGGCGCGAAACACCGCTCCGGCGCGGGTTCGCCGCATCGCGGGCGGCGGACGGCTCACCCACCGGAACCAGGAGAGAAACATGCCTCCCTTCGTCAACCACCTCGTCCGGACCCTCCGGCGCCTCGCGCTCCCCGGCGTGCTGCTCGCCTGCCTGCTCGCGAGCATCCCCGCGGCGGCCGGCGGCCCCATCGACGTCAACACCGCCACCGCGGAAGAGCTCGCCGCCGCGATGAGCGGGGTGGGCCTCAAGAAAGCGGCGGCGATCGTCGCCTACCGCGACGAGAACGGTCCGTTCGCCTCGATCGACGATCTCGTGCTGGTCCGAGGGATCGGTCCCGCCACGGTGGACTCCAACCGCGGCCGGCTCCAGGTCATGGACCCGGAGGTCCCGAAGCCGGAGCAGGCTAGCTCTTCCACGGACTAGGCCCTTCATTGTGGGGCGTGCAGATGCGTGGAGATCGAGTACAATGCCCGGATCGTGGTCCAGGTGGCGAGTACTTCGATGATGGAAGCGTTGATCGTGGCGCCACTGCTGAGAGAGCCTGAGTTGCGCGGTCGAGTGCCCGGGCGGCGAGTTGGAACCGCCCACCCGGCCGTGCGGCTCGAACGAACAGCCGATCACGCTCGGACGAGCTGGGACCCCACGGGGATTCCCACAGTCGCACTGAAGGTTCCAAACTTGACGCGTTTTGCCAAAAATCGCTTAGCTCGCCTTCGCTACCAGTGCCTGCACCTGCTGGAGCGTCGGCGGGCGTCCCTCGAACCCACTTTCCGCCGAGCGGGTCCCGAGCACACTCGAGCAGACGGTTTCACCATCGAGGCGTGTAATGTGAACCCCTCGTCCTCCATCGCGACCAGGACGCAAATCACAAGATGTGTCCATTGGAGCTTGTCTCAAGCAAGCCGGTCTTCGGGATTCCCGAAGGTTCAGTACTGACTGGATAAGAGGGACGTCGCCGCCTGATCACCACGGCTCATGACAGCAGAGATGGAATCACTCCCCCAGAACCATAGGATACGTCCATGCAGATGAACGGTCGCACTCTAAGTCTCCTGTACCAGCGAGCGCATGATCGGATGCGCGATGTGGAGGGGCTCCTGCCCCAAGAGGCGTTCGATGAACTGCTCAAGTATTTGTTTTATAAGGATTGTATCGAGAAACGTAAGAACGGGAGTCCTCTCAACCACAACGACTTGTGCCACAGTAGGCCGGAGATTATCCGCGAGACTCTTTCCAAAGAGCTTGCTGCCCGGGCCCCTTGGGCTCTACAGCTCTGGCAGGATGGACGTATCCACCTGTCCGATCAGACCTTGCTGGACATCCAGCACCTTTTTACTGACGTTCGATTGACCGAACTTCCACTCGATGTACGTAGCACCGCTCTGCGCACCTTCCTAAGCTCTGATGTACGGAAGGGACTCGGGATTTTCCTTACCCCTGAAGATGTTGCTCGCGCCATGGTCGAGATCGTGGCTCCAGAAGCATCCGATATCGTGTTGGATCCAGCTTGCGGATCGGGGACCTTTCTGCTGGAGACGGCCCGTTTCCTTTCTGCACAACGCTCTCGGAAGCCGCCGCTCACCGTGTATGGGGTTGAAAAGAATCCCCGGATGCTTCTCCTCGCTGATCTCAACCTCGGACATCAGTTCGGGCTCATGTTCCGGAGGGTGTGCACCGACTCTCTACGGGAGCTCGGTCAGTCTACCCCCGCCCCGCTTGGACTCCTGCCGGATTCTGTCGACGTCATTCTTACAAATCCACCGTTCGGCGTCACCGTGACTCGGGATACAGGAGTCTTGGATCTCTTCGAGACTGGCGGCATGGGTTTTGACCGTGAACAGAACAGAGTTCCAAGCGAAATCCTGTTCGTAGATCTTTGTCTCCGTCTGCTTCGCCCCGGAGGTCGTCTTGGAATCGTGCTTCCCCGGAGCGTAATCACGAACGAACGTATTGCCCAGCAGCGTCGTTCGATTGACCAGCTTGGCTGCCTTACAGATATCATCGACCTTCCGTCCGAGACATTTGCTTCGATGGGAACCCAGACAACAACTGTGGCGGCGTTTTTCCGAAAGCATCCTGCAAAGCGCCGGCAGACCTCCGTACCTGTCCGGGTCTGTCACGTAACGAATGTAGGTTACGACACGACGGGACGATACAAGGAAGGGAATCAGCTACCCAAATTGGCAGCGAGGCTCGTGGAGGAAAATCCGGTTGGCGAGCCGAGTGTAACAATATATCCGAATGTACCCTCGGCTGAAACTCTCCAGCGCGCTGCCGGCATCCTATTTCGGCGCAACGGACATCGGACTGGTAAGGCACTGCGAGAATTTGTTGAGATAGCCAACAACGGGCGCACTCCGGGAAGGGATGCCTACACAGACAGTGGCATGTTTATCCTGAAGGTCGGCAACCTCACTGGTCGGGGAATTGACTGGGAACCGCGTGACAGGAACTTTGTTTCGCATGTAGAGAGCACTCGGCGAGCTAAAAGCCATAAACTCGACCTGCGAGAAGGCGATGTTCTTCTCACTTCATCAGCTCACGCTTCCCGCTATATAGCAAAGAAAGTTGACATCGTTGCTCAACTACCTGAAAACTATCGACGCGTGACCTTCGTCGGAGAGCTGATGCGCGTGCGGCCGGCTAGGGGCGTCGATCCATTCGTCCTGCTCGCTGCTCTGCGACATCCCTGTGTCCGCAAGGACTTGCAAGCCTCGGTGCGTGGGCAAACTGCGCACCTCAATCCGAACGACTTACTGAAAGTAATAGTCCCGTGCGATCTCCGGTTCCCAGATCAGGACCTCATGGAAGTTGCGGGTCTGCTCCGCCGGGAGGCCGATCTCGCTTTTCAACTCAACTCGGTCGCCTTGGTCGTCTCACGACTGCTTAAATCAACGATCCCCACGCCGATATAACCTTATATGTGGATTAGCACGATCTGTCTCGCGGAGGTCCAGGAGCATCCTCTGTTTGGCGTTCAATCCTTGGTTCTCCACAATGGTATAGTCCCTTTCGCTCATTTTTGCACGGAGGGCGTCTTTTTCCCTTTCGTACAGAACGGACATTGGCATAAATGCCGGGGCGATCGTTGTTCGATCAGCTATGGGTTCCACATACTCTAGTTTGTCGAAAATAGGATTTTCCAAAGCATCCCTGACTATGCAATGAAAGGTCCGAATTGGATTGCACATATAAAACTGAAATGAGTAAGGCCAAAAATTCTTTGGTGCCGGAGTCTTGTTTGGATTTTGTTGCACGTGGTGGAGATAGATGTTGTAATAATAGTTCATCATCAAGGTTTTGAAATTGGTATGGTTAGCGTATTTGGGCCAAATTTCGAACACTTGGAACCTCAAAGTCTCCCAATCGTTCTCATCATAATTCGGGTAGTCACTGATGATGAAAACAACTCGAGGCACTTCTTCAATGAGAAATCTCAGTTCCTCTTCATTTTTGACTCCAAGCAACCATTTCGAGTCGTTGTTGCGCTTGATGTCACTGGACGCGCACTTAGGGCATTTCTCCTCAATACGAGCGACGGCCGCGTTGCAATTTTTGCACTTATCAAGCTGGTCTACTCGAGAACACGACTTTACCTCGGAGCCATCACTGAGATCGTGGCCACGAGCTCCCGTCCGTTCTCCCTTGACTCCTGTCACGAGCGATGCAAGGTGTTGGCCTGGATACCCGATTTTGATATTGGGTGTTTGCTCTGTAATCTTCGCCCACTTCACAAGATCTCGACGTGGTCGAAGGATTAGTTCCAGCAACATTTTCTTGATTCTGGGGACATTATTGTGCAGCGTGATCTGCATTGGATTCGGCTTCATCTCTCTGTCTCCTCCTTAGTGCCAAACCACTCCAGCGGCTTACCGAGAGCCTCGGCTAAGTCCTCCAACTCCACGAGGTCTACTCGACGCTCGCCCAGCTCACACTTCGATACCCATGTCTGCGACCGCTTGACAGCCAGGGCCAATTCTGTCTGGGTCAGTCCCGCTTCTTTCCGCGCTCGACGCAGGCGGTCGAGGAACGCTCGGTAGCGTGAGGTATGGAGTGATTTCGAAGATCCCATGGAGGTAATCTACGCCCTTGGGCAAATTACCCCATAACGGGGTAAACCATGTGTCATGCTGAGGCTTCCGGGGATTTTGGGGTTCCCGACCGCTGCCCCGGGATTCTGCTGCGACAAGGCTGGCGCGAGGCGGCGAGACCCACAAGAAGACCGTGGCCAACCTTCCCCTGAGCGCTACCGAGGCCCTGATCAGGCGGCAGAAGATCAACAGATCTAAGGTTTATATCCGACTGGATCCCTTTTGGGCGGCGGCGAGCTGGGCCGGGGTCCCCACGTTGTCGCACACCCCTTGGTATGCCTCGCCGGTGGCCGTTCCGCGCGCGCACGCGCGGTCGAGGTAGGGGGCGAGGGCGTCGGCCCCGGCGATCACGGGCCGGAACGCGGCGGGCGAGAAGACGCCGATCCCGGAATACGTCAGCCGGTCCGGTCCGGCCCGAAGGAGCGCGCCGCCCTCCAGGGCGAAGTCCCCTTCCGGGTGGTGGTCCGGGTTGGGGACGAGCACGAGATGGACCTCGCGGAGCGCCGCCCGGCGAAGACGCTCGAACGGGAAGTCCGTGTGGAGGTCGGCGCTGGTGAGGGCGAACGGCCCGGGGCCGAGCAGGGGGAGCGCCCGGACGATCCCGGCCCCGGTCCCGATCGGAAGCTCCCCTTCGTCGGAGTACGAGATGGAGGCCCCCCAGCGCGACCCGTCGTCCAGGTATTCGCGGATCTGCCGGCCCCGCCAGCCGAGGTTGACGACCAGCTCCGCGAAGCCGGCCGCGACGAGCTTCTCGACCGCACGCACGACGAGGGGCTTTCCCGCCACCTCGAGCAGCGGCTTCGGGACCGTGTCCGAGAGGGGGCGCATGCGCTCGCCGCGCCCCGCGGCGAGGATCATGGCCCGCATGGGTTCACCCCGGTATGTCCGGCGAGTCCGCGGGCCTCGAAGAGGTCGGCGAGCGGCTCGAGCTCCGGGTACCTCGCGGCCACGTCGAGCAGGTAGCGGAGGACGAGGGGGACGTCGCCGAGATAGGCCGGCTTGCGGTCGCGATGCCAGAGGCGGGCGAAGATGCCGGCCACCTTGAGGTGCCGCTGGACGCCCATGAGGTCGAAGTCGCGCCGCACGCGGGTCCGCACTTCCTCTGTCGGCGGGTCCGGGCGCAACAGCCCGGTCCCCGCCGCGAGGTCGATGTACTCGTCCAGCCACCCGTAGACCCGGGCGGGCGGCCACGAGACGTAGGCGTCGCGGAACAGGCTCACCGGGTCGTAGGTGAGGGGGCCGGCCACCGCGTCCTGGAAGTCGAGGACCCCGGGGTTGCTCGTGTGCACCATCAGGTTCCGGGAGTGGTAGTCCCGGTGGACGAAGACCCGGGGCTGGGCGAGCGCGGTGTCGACGAGCAGGGCGAACGCCTCGTCGAGCGCCCGCCGCTCCGTCCGGCTCGGCGGCCGGCCGAGATGGCCTCCCAGGAACCATTCCGGGAACAGCTCGAGCTCGGCGGCCAGCCGCGCCTCGTCATAGGGAGGCACCGCTTCGGCCGGGACCTCGCTCTGCATCCGGACCAGCGCGGCGAGGGCGTCCCGGTAGAGTGCCGGCGCGCTCGCCGCGTCGAGCCGGTCCAGATAGGACACGGAGCCGAGATCGCCGAGCAGCAGGAAGCCCTGGTCGAGGTCCGCGGCGTGGACCTCCGGCACGTTCACCCCGGCCGCCCGGAGCAGGCCCGCCACGTGAACGAAGGGCCGTGAGTCCTCCCGGTCCGGCGGGGCGTCCATCACCACGAACGACCCGCGGTCCGTGCGGAGCCGCAGGTAGCGGCGAAAGCTCGCATCCCCCGCGAGGGGCTCGAGACGCCCGTGAACCCCGGCGGCGTCCAGCCAGCCGCGAAGCGAAGCCTCCCGATCGAAGCTCATCGATCCGCCGGGCCGGCCGGGCTGACCAAGCCGATCCTCCGCCCCGCCCCGGCCGCCGTTGCGCGGCCCCGGCCGATCCATTCCAATAGGCTGCGCCCCCGCGGGCGGCCCCCCCGCTGGGCGCGCCGCCATCCCTTGCCCGGACCCCTTCCCGCCGCATGAGCAAGCGCACCCTCCTCCGGCTCGGAGCCGAGGTCATCCGGACGGAGATCGACGCCCTCCGCGGGCTGCTGCCCCGGATCGACCAAGACTTCGTGCGCGCCTGCGAGATCATCCTCGCCCGCCCGGGCCGGGTCGTCGTGACCGGAATGGGCAAGTCCGGGCACGTGGGGCACAAGGTGGCCTCGACCCTGGCGAGCGCCGGAACCCCCGCGTTCTTCGTTCATCCCGGCGAGGCGAGCCACGGCGACCTCGGCATGGTCACGCGGGAGGATACGGTCATCGCGTTCTCGAACTCCGGGGAGACGGACGAGATCCTGGCCATCGTGCCCTCCATCAAGCGGCTCGGGGTACCGCTCATCGCGCTGACCGGCAACCCCGGATCGCGCCTTGCGCGCGATGCGGACGTCAACATCGACGTGAGCGTCGCGAAGGAAGCCTGCCCGCTCGGGCTCGCTCCCACCGCGAGCACCACCGCGGCGCTTGCGATGGGCGACGCGATCGCGATCGCCCTCCTCGAGGCCCGGGACTTCGGGGCGGAGGACTTCGCACGCTCCCATCCGGGCGGGCGGCTCGGGCGCCGCCTGCTGCTCCGGGTAAAGGACCTCATGCACACCGGGGAGGCCATGCCCACGGTCGGGCCGGATACCCCGACGAGCGACGCCCTGCTGGAGATGACCGCGAAGAGCCTCGGCATGACCTCCGTCGTGGACCCCGATGGCCGCCTGCTCGGGGTCTTCACGGACGGGGACCTTCGCAGGGCCCTCGACGGCGGGGTCGACCTCCGCGAGACGCCGATCCGGCGCATCATGACGCCGAGCGGGGTGACCGTGTCTCCGGAGACCCTTGCCGCCGAATGTCTCAACGTCCTCGAGCAACGGAAGATCACCGCCCTGGTGGTCGTGGACGAAGATCACCGGCAAATCGGGGTCCTGCACCTGCACGATCTCTTGCGGGCGGGGGTACTTTAACCCGGATGTCCCGCCAGCCCTCCCGGCTGGCGAATTCCGAGGCGTGTGCGCGCCGGGGGCCGGTGCGCCGCCGCGGGCCGGCCCCGCCACGGCGACGAGGCGGGAGATGCGGGTAAACTGTCCGGGCGGACGGGAGTGTGCGCCGCATCGGGGACGGCACGGAGAAAGGCATGTACGACGTCATGATCATGGGCGCTTCCTACGGAGCGCTGCTCGGCATCAAGCTCTGCGCCGCGGGGCATTCCACGACCCTGGTCTGCCTGCCGGACGAGGCCGACCTCATCAACCGGGAAGGCCAGCGGGTGCGGCTGCCGGTGAAGGGGCGGGTCGGCCTGGTGGAGGTCGATTCGCGGAAGCTCCCGGGCCGCCTTTCGGGAGCGGCCACCGACTCCGTGGACCCCGCCGCATTCGATCTGGTCGCCCTCGCGATGCAGGAGCCCCAGTACGGCGCGCCGGGAGTGCGCGAGCTCCTGGATGCGGCAGCCCGATCCGGTGTCCCCTGCATGTCCATCATGAACATGCCGCCGCTCCCGTACCTCGCCCGGATCCCCGGGCTCGACGTCGAGCCGCTTCGCGCCTGCTACACCGAACCTGCCGTGTGGGATTCGTTCGACCCCGCGAACATGACCCTGTGCAGCCCGGACGCGCAGGCGTTCCGCCCCCCCGACGAGCAGACCAACGTCCTCCAGGTCAGCCTGCCGACGAACTTCCGGGCGGCCCGATTCGAGTCGGACGAACACACCGCCCTCCTGCGCGCCCTCGAGGCCGACGTCGACGCCATCCGATACGACGACGGCAAGGGCGCGGTCGAGCTGCCCGTCAAGCTCAGGGTGCACGATTCGGTATTCGTCCCCCTCGCGAAATGGAGCATGCTGCTGGCCGGAAACTACCGCTGCGTGCAGGGGAAGGACATGCGCTCGATCCGGGACGCGGTCCACCGCGACCTCGACCTCTCGCGCTCGGTCTACGACTGGGTGAATTCGGTCTGCCTGGCGATGGGCGCTTCGGAGAATGACCAGATCCCCTTCGAGAAGTATGCGAACGCGGCGAAGGGGCTGGTCCGGCCATCGTCCGCAGCGCGGGCCCTGCTCGCCGGCGCTCCCCGGATCGAGCGCGCCGACCATCTGGTCCAGACGATCGCGGCCCGGATGGGCATGAGGTCGGAGGCCGTCGACGAGAGCGTACGGCTCGTCGACGGCTGGCTGTCCGCCAACCGCCGGATCGGGTGACGCTTGCCGGAGACCTTCCCGGCACAAGGGAGGACCGCCCGCTCCCCGGCGCCGCGTCGTCGTTCCTTCCCGCGGGCGTCCCTCGTGAACGTCGCGGGGCCCCTCCTCGCCATCGGGTGGTTCGTGTTCCCCCGGCCGCTCCACTCGCCCGACTCCGCTCCCTCCCCCGGAGCCCGGCCGCACCTGTTGATCGAGCAGGTCGACTCGCTGACGACCGACCCGTCGGGGCGCATCTACCGGCGGCTGCAGGCCGCCGAGCTGACGCGCATGACCCCGGGGGCGGTGTCGATGCTCGTCCGCCCTCGCCTCACCATGTTCCCGGCAGCCGGACCGAGGTGGCGCTTCGAGGCGAAGCGCGGCGAGGTTTCTCCCGACGGCAAAACCATTTATCTTCCCGGCCCGGTACAGGGGCGGCGCGGCGCGGTCGAGCCGCTCGAAATCGACGGTCGCGACTTCCGGATCATGACCGCCAGCCACTACGGAGAGTCCGACGAGCCCGCCACGGTTCGCGGGACCTCCTTCGAAGCCCGGGGCACGGGGGTCAGGTTCTGGCTCGAGGAAGGCCGGATCGAGTTTCTGGCCGACGCCCGCGGCGTCCTGCAGCCACGCTAACCGGAAGCCTGCCATGCGAACCCGCCTCCTGCTGCTCCTGCTTGCCTTCGCCGCATGTCCGACCGGGGCCGGCGCGCTCTCGACCGACCGGGAGCAGCCGGTGCGGATCGACGCCGACTCGGCGAGCCTCGACGACCGGAACCGCATCGCCACCTATCGGGGCGGCGTGGTCATCGCCCAGGGAAGTCTTCGCATCTCCGGTGAGCTGGTCACCATGTACTTCGACGAGAGCTTTGACCTCGCCACCCTCGTCGCGGAAGGCGAGCCGGCCCGCTTCAACCAGCGGCCGGACGACGGCCCGGCGCAGACGGGGGAGGCCGCCCGCATCGAGTACCAGGTGCAGGACGGCGCCATGCTCTTCGTCGGCAACGCGGAGATCGTCCAGGGCGAGTTCCGGATGCAGGCCGAGCGCATCGACTACAACTCGGTCACCGGCGACATCGAAGGAACCGGAGCGGCCGCCGAGGAGGAGGCCGGACGCCGCGTCACCATCACCCTGAAGCGGGCGGGCGAGTGAGCGCGCTCGCCGCCCGGGGGCTGGCGAAGCGCTACGGCTCCCGAACGGTCGTCGAGGACGTGAGCCTCACGGTGCGAAGCGGGGAGGTGGTGGGCTTCCTGGGCCCCAACGGGGCGGGGAAGTCCACGAGCTTCCACATGCTCGTCGGCCTCATCCCGTCCGACGGCGGGACCATTCATCTCGACGAGGTCGATCTGACCGACCGCCCGATGCACGTACGGGCGCGCCTCGGGCTCGGCTATCTTGCGCAGGAGCCTTCCATCTTTCGAAAGCTCACCGTGGAGAAGAACCTCCTTGCGGTCCTCGAGCTGCGCCGCGACCTCGACCCGGGCGAGCGCAGGCAATGGGCCGTGGAGCTCATGCAGGGGTTCGGTCTCGAGCACCTGCGCAGCGCCCGCGGGGAGAGCCTCTCCGGAGGCGAGCGGCGCCGCGTCGAGATCGCCCGGGCGCTGGCCGCGAAGCCCCGCTTCATGCTGTTGGACGAACCCTTCGCGGGGGTCGACCCGATCTCCCTCTCCGAGATTCACGGGCTCATCCGCCAGTTGAGCGAGAGAGGGATCGGGGTGCTCGTCACCGACCACAACGTTCGGGAAACGCTCGGGATCTGTGACCGCGGATACATCGTCAGCGAGGGACGCATCATCTGCCACGGCTCGCCGGACGCGATCGCCGACGATCCCGTGGTCCGTGACGTCTATCTGGGACAGGACTTCATCCTGTAGAGAAGGGGATCCATGCGCATCCGCCGCCGCCCGGACGGCCGCGAAGCTCCGGAAGCCGATGGGAAATCCCGCCCTCGAACGAAAGGCGCCGCGCGGGCGCCGTCCACCTCGACCACAGCGCCCGACTGCGGTGCGCCCGAGAGGATACTTCCCATGCAATTGAACGTCACCGGCCGCCGGCTGGAGGTCACCGAAGCGCTGGAGTCCTACGCCCGCACCAAGCTCGGGCGGCTGGAACGCCACTTCGATCACGTGACCAACGTCCACGTCGTGCTCTCGGTGGAGCGGGAGCGGCGCCGGGCGGAGGCCACCGTGCACGTGACCGGCCGGGAGCTCTTCGCCGACGCCGTGGAGGAGGACATGTACGCGGCGATCGATGCGCTCGCCGACAAGCTCGACCGCCAGATCAGGCGTTACAAGGAGAAGACGACCGACCACCACCGCGCATCCGGAGGGTTGAAGTCGAATCCCCCGGAGGCCCCTTAGGCATCATGTGGAGCGGGGCGGGCGCCGCGGCGCCCGAGGCTGCGCCGACGGCAGGGCTGGAAGGGCTGAGGCGCTCTCGGGGAGCTACCGGAGGCGTTCGAGCCGGTCGCGGGCGAGCTTTGCCTCGGAGGTGCCGGGAGCGGCCTCCATGAGCGCCCTCAGCTCCGCCGCCGCCTCCTCGGGACGGCCGAGCTCGTGGAGGATGAACCCGATCTTGAGCCTCGCGCCCGGGACCCTCGAGCTGTCGGGATGGTCTTCGACCAGCTTCCTGAACTCCTGAAGGGCCGGCTCGAATCTCCGGAGCGCATAGAGGCACTCTCCCTTCCAGAACCTCGCGTTGTCGCCGTACCGGCTCTCGGGGAACGCCTCCAGGAACGCCGCAAACGCGGTTGCGGCGTTCTCGAACCGGCCCTCGGAGAGCAGATCGAAGGCGCGTTGATAGCGATCCTGCTCCTCCACGGGATCGAGCGCGGGCTCGCCTTCGGGCGCCGGGGCGGCGCCGGGGTCCTCGTCCCCCGATTCCGCCGCGCCGGGAGGCTCGCGCTCCGGGGCGCCGCCGCCGCTCTCCCCCCGCCCCGGCGGCCTCGGAGCGGCGGCGGCCGCGGTTGCCGGGCCGGCTCCCGTCTCCGCCGGCGGACCGGACGCCCCGGCCCCGGCCTCGGCAACCTCCGGAGCCGGTTGCGCCATGCGCTGGGCGAGCCGGTCCAGCTCCGCGTACAGATCCTGCTGCCGGCGCCGCAGCCCTTCGAGGGTGTGCGCATCGATCTCCGTGCGGTCACGCAGCACCTGGATCTCCTTCGCGAGACGATCCACGCGGGCCACGAGGTCGAGGAGCGCACTGGCGCCGAGACGGCGTTCGAGCTCCTCGATGCGCGCCTCGAGCCCGCGCACGGACGCTTCGGCGGCGAGAGCGGGCGGGCCGCCGGCGGCGCCCGGCACGGCGGTCTGGGCGGCGGCCGGGGACGCGCAGACGAGCGCGAGGGCGAGCGCGGCCGGGAGCGGGCCCGTGCGGGCGAGCCGGCTTCCGGCGCCCGGAGCCTTCATCCTGCCCGACTCGGGGTCGGCCTCGTCGCATCGGGGGGGCATCAGCGCGTTCCGTAGGCGAACACGACGCGCCGGTTGCGGGACCACGACTCCTCTTCATGGCCGATCGCCTCCGGGAGCTCCTCGCCATAGCTCACGGTGCTGATCTGGTGATCGCCCACTCCGAGCAGCCGGAGCATGTCGCGGACCCCGTTCGCGCGCCGCTCTCCCAGCGCCACGTTGTACTCCCGCGACCCGCGCTCGTCGGCATGGCCCTCCAGCACCACCTCCAGGCCGGCGTCGCGGGCGAGATACTGGGCGTGCGCTTCCACCACCACCCGGTCGTCGGGGTGCACCTCGCTCGAATCGAAGTCGAAATAGATGACCAGGGTGAGCTCCGTGCCGACGGCGTCGGCGAGAGGACTGCTCTCGACACCCTCGGCATCCGCGAGCTTGCCGGTGGCGCCCGTCTCCCCCGTTTCGGCCCCGTCCGCCGCCTCGCCGGCGCCCGCGCTCGGGGGGGGGCGGTCTTCCACTCCGGGGGTGGAGACCGCCGGCGGGAGCGGTCCGGCGCAGCCGACCATCAACGCGAGCGCTGCGACGCCGAGGATCGCCTTGCTTGTTTGCATCGTCATCTCCGATTCCTGTTGCCTGGAACTCGCCGGCTGCCCGGCCTGGTTCAGCGCCGGGTCAGCCGCGGCGACCAGGCCGGGTCCCGGACGCCGGTATCGTCGATCGACAGGCGCTGGCGAACCCGCCCGTCGACGGACACCGCCGCGAGCGCGGACCGGTCGCGTTCGGTCGTCGCGTAGAGGATCATCCGTCCGTTGGGAGCGAACGTCGGCGACTCGTCGAGCCGTCCATTGGTGACCACTTCGATGTTCTCGTTTCCGAGGTCCATGACCGCGATCCGGTCGTGGCCGCCGGTTTCGTCGTGCATGAACGCGAGACGCGATCCGTCCGGGGAGAACGCCGCGCGGGCGTTGGAGCGGCCGGTGAAGGTGAGGCGTT
Organism: Gammaproteobacteria bacterium; assembly: GCA_965243335.1. GTDB lineage: Bacteria > Pseudomonadota > Gammaproteobacteria > HK1 > HK1 > JAJDXW01. The sequence continues at coordinate 3,790,657 of OZ251545.1, read as the reverse complement.
CGGGCGCACCGTCTCCCGACACGGGAACCCGGAAGATCTGCGGCCGGCCCCCGCTCCGGTCGGAGGTGAACACGAGGGTTCGCCCGTCCGGGGACCATGCCGGCTCGGTGTCGATGCTCCGATCGCTGGTCAGGCGCCGCAACGCTCCCGACTCGAGCTCCATCACGTAGATGTCGGGGCTGCCCTCGTGGGACAACGTGAGCGCGAGCCGCCGGCCGTCCGGCGAGAACGCCGGCGCGGCGTTGATGCCGGGGAACCCGGCGAGCTCGCGGCGAAGGCCGGTCGCCAGCTCCTGCATCATGATCCGGGAGCGCCCTCCATCGAAGGATACGTACGCCAGCCAGCGCCCGTCCGGAGACCACGACGGAGACATGATCGGATAGGGGGAGGTTCGGAGGACGACCGGATTGCCCCCGTCGCTGTCCGCGACGTTGAGGGTGTAGGCGACCTCGCCTTCCTGGCCGGCGGCCTCCGTCACGTATGCGATCCGGGTCGCGAAGGCGCCGTGCTCTCCGGTCAGCGCGTAGTAGATCTCGTCGCTGATGAGGTGTGCGACCCACCGCAGCCGGTCGGGGCGCACCCGGGGATAGCGCTGGCCGGCGAGCTGGGCGGCGGTGAAGGTGTCCAGGAGGCGGTACTCGACCTGGTACTCCCGGGCGCCGCCGCGCACCGTCTCCCCGACCGAGCCGATGACGAGGCTGCCGACCCGAAGGCGCCGCCAGTCCGACCATCGGACCTCCTCCTTGCTCAGCGGGTGCTGCGGAAGCTCCCGAAGCGGCGCAAATCGGCCGCTCCGCGCGAGGTCGGCGGCGATGATCGCCGAGACCGGCTCCGGGGAGGCCGACCCCGGCCCGGACCACCCGAACCGCGCCACCGCGATGGGGGTCGCGCTCTCCAGGCCCCGGGTAATCTCGATCCGGAGCGCCGACCACGCCGGGCCGGGCGCTCCCGCGAGGAGCGCGACGAAAAGGAGCAGCAGCTTTCGCACCGGTCAACTCCTCGGGTTGAACAGGAAGACGATCTCGCGGTCGAACACCGCCTTTCGCCGCGGCCGCGGCAACGGCGACGCCGCCCGAACCGCCTGCTCGACGGAGCGGTCGAACGCCACGTTGCCGCTGCTCTCGACGATCTCCACGCGAAGGACCTTTCCGTTGCTGTCCTGCAACACGTTGACCGTGCACTTCAGCCCGGGCGGTACCCCGGTGGGACGACGCCAGTTTTCGGCCACGCTCGACTGGATGGCGCCAATATACTCCTCCAGCGCCCTCGCGAAAATGGCCTTGCGCTCCTGCTCCAGCCGCTCCTGCTCCCGGGCCATGAGCTCCCGCCGGGCGCGTTCTTCCTCCTTCCGGCGGCGGTCGGCTTCCGCCTGTTCCGCCCGGCGCGCCTCCTCCGCCATGCGCCGGGCCAGCTCGACCTCGGCTCGCCGGCGCGTTTTCTCCACCTCCTTGCGACGCTGCTCCCGGGCGCGCCGGGCCGCGGCCTCGGCTTCTTCCCGGCGCCGCTCCTCCTCGACGCGCGCGGTCTCGGCCTTCTCGCGCCGCTGCTCCTCGGCGAGCCGGGCCGCCTCAGCCTCCTGCCGCCGCCGCTCCTCCCTGGCGCGCGCGGTCTCGGCCTCCTTGCGCCGGCGCTCCTCGGCGAGCCGGGCCGTCTCGGCTTCCGCCTGGCGCCGCTCCTCTTCTACGCGCGCGGTCTCGGCCTCCTTGCGGCGCTGCTCCTCGGCGAGTCGGGCCGTCTCGGCCTCCGCCCGGCGCCGCTCCTCTTCTACGCGCGCGGTCTCGGCCTCCTTGCGCCGGCGCTCCTCGGCGAGCCGGGCCGTCTCGGCCTCCTGCCGCCGCCGCTCCTCGTGCTCGCGCTGCTCCCGGGCGACCTCGGCCCGCTCTTCCTCGGCGCGGCGCTTCGCCGTCTCGCGGTCCCGGATGCGCTCGAGCTCGACCTGCAGCCGCTCCTCGTCCACCACCGTGGCCTCGATCGAATCGACCGCCTCGGGCGCGGCCCGCTTCAGGCCCGGCCACTCGACCGAGAGCACGAGCAAGGCGGCGGCGGCCGCGTGGACGAGAACCGCGAGTACGTAGGAGGCGCCCTGGTCGAAGAGTCCGCGCACGGCCGTTCTCAACCGGCGGGGCGAGGTTGCTCCGTCAGCAGCCCGACCGACGGCGCTCCCGCCTCCTTGAGAATCGCCATGGCCACCACCACCGCCCCGTACTCGACCGACTCGTCACCCTTGACGAGGACCTGGATCCCGGGCCGGTGCCGCAGGAGCGCCGCGGCGCGGTTGAGCAGGGTCGCCCGGTCGACCGGCTCCGCCTCGTCCCCGCCGAAGTTGATGAAGTACCGTCCGGTGGAGTCCACGCTGACGATGAGCGGTTCGGTTTCGGTCGTCTCGACGACCTCGGCCGCCGCGTCGGGAAGATCGATCTTCACCCCCTGGGTCAGCAGGGGAGCGGTGATCATGAAGATGACGAGCAGCACGAGCATCACGTCGATGTACGGCACGACGTTGATCTCGGACATCGGGCGTTTTCGCGGACCCGCAGCCATCACCGCAACCCCCGTCGATTCGGGCTCAGTCGACTCGCTGGCGCTGGAGAATGGTGGAGAACTCCTCCACGAACGTGCTGAAGCGATTGGTCAGCGACTCCACGTCGCTCAGGTAGCGATTGTAGGCAATGACGGCCGGGATCGCCGCGAAGAGGCCCATCGCGGTCGCGATCAGCGCCTCCGCGATGCCCGGCGCCACCATTGCGAGCGTCGCCTGCCCCACGTTCGCGAGGGCCTGAAACGAGTTCATGATGCCCCAGACGGTCCCGAACAGGCCGACATAGGGGCTCGTGGATCCGACCGTCGCGAGGAACGACAGGTGGCTCTCGAGATCGTCGACCTCGTGCCGCATCGCGACCCGCATCGCGCGTTCGGAGCCGTGGATCACGTCCCGCTGGTCGATCCCGGTGCGCCGGAGCCGGACGTATTCGCGGAACCCGGCCCGGAATATGCTCCCCATTCCTCCCGGGTCGCCGCCCGCGCTGTTGATGCTGTTGTACATCGAGGCGAGGTTGGTTCCGGACCAGAACCGGCTCTCGAATTCGGCCGCGTCGCGCCGCGCATGGGAGAGGACCCCCCGCTTGCGAAAGATGATCGCCCACGAAACCACGGAGGTGACGAGGAGGAGGAGCATCACGAGCTGGACCACGACGCTCGCGCCGAGCACGAGCCGCACCAGGGAGAGATCGATCCCCATCGCGAAGAACCGCTATCGCGCGCCGCCCGCGCGCGGACGTCCGGCCCGTGTCCGCGAGCCGAAGGCTCCGGGCTGCCCGCGCCTCCGCCTTCTGGCGGCGGCGGCCCGGCCCACCCGCGCGATTGCCTCGATCACGAGCTTGCCCGTCGTTCTCGTGATCGCCTGTTCCAGCACCACGCCTGCCCTGTACGAAGTCCGCATTGTAACACCCGGGCGGCAACCCCCGGCCTCGACCCGCGTATTTCATGATATTTCATGGTGGGCAGGCGCCGGCCCCCGAGCGGCCGCGGGCCGAACCCCGTTCCGAGCCCCTGTGAGCACGCGCGGGCGTCGGCGGGCTGCCTGCTCCGCTCCGCATCCGCTTGGCTGGTCCGGGCCTGGGTCCGGGCGGCGCCCGGAGGGGCCCGGGAGGAGCCCGGGCGGCCGCGGGCGGGAGGTCAGCCGGGAGGCGGCCCGGCCGCCGTCGCCCGCTCCGCCCCGAACAGGTCCGGGGTCGCGGGGGCCGCAAGGCCGAAGTGTCGCCACGCGGCGGCGGTCGCGACCCGCCCGCGCGGGGTGCGCATGAGGTATCCCTGCTGGATGAGGTAGGGCTCGACGACCTCCTCGATGGTCCCCCGCTCCTCGCTCAGCGCGGCGGCCAGGTTCTCGACCCCCACCGGCCCCCCGTCGAACTTCTCGAGGAGGAGCCGGAGCAGCTTGCGGTCCATCACGTCGAGGCCGGTCGCGTCCACCTCGAGCATGTCCAGCGCCTGGGACGCCACCTCCGCGACGATCCTTCCGTCGGACCGCACCTCGGCGTAGTCGCGCACCCGGCGCAGGAGCCGGTTCGCGATCCGGGGGGTGCCGCGGGAGCGGCGCGCGAGCTCCCCGGCGCCCCCGGCGTCGATCGAGACCCCCAGGATCCCGGCGGAGCGGGTGACGATCTTCGCGAGCTCCTCCGGGCGGTAGAACTCCAGGCGGTGGACGATCCCGAAGCGGTCGCGGAGCGGCGAGGTGAGGAGCCCCGCCCGCGTGGTCGCCCCGACGAGGGTGAACGGCGGGAGGTCCAGCTTCAGGGAGCGCGCGGACGGGCCTTCGCCGATCATGATGTCGATCTGGCAGTCCTCCATCGCCGGGTAGAGGATCTCCTCGACGGCCGGGTTCAGGCGGTGGATCTCGTCGAGGAAGAGCACGTCCCGCGGCTCCAGGTTGGTCAGCAGGGCGGCAAGGTCCCCGCCGCGTTCGATGATCGGGCCGGACGACTGGCGGAGGTTCGCCTCCATCTCGTGGGCGATGACGTGGGCGAGGGTGGTCTTGCCGAGGCCCGGCGGGCCGAAGATGAGGACGTGGTCGAGGGCGTCGCCGCGCCTCCGCGCGGCCTGGATGAAGAGGCCGAGCTGCTCGCGCACCGAAGGCTGGCCGACGTATTCGTCCAGCCGCCGGGGGCGGATGCGCCGCTCGAGCAGCTCCTCGCCGCTCTCCGCCTCCGGCGCGACGATGCGGTCGTTCATCGCGGCGCGGCCCCGGGGCGCCGGGCGGGCTGGGCGGGCCGGGGGAAGGGATCGAGCCCGCGCCTCACGACACCACCGCCCGCAGGGCCGCGCGCACGATCGCTTCGCTGTCGAGCCCCGCCGCGTCCACCGCCGACACCCTCCGCTGCGCCTCGTTCGGCGGGAAGCCGAGCGCGGTCAGGGCCGCGACGGCTTCGGCCCGCGGCTCCTCCGGGACCTCCGCCCCCGGACCGTCGGCGCCGGGCAGCCGGTCCCTGAGCTCCAGCAGGAGCCGCGCCGCCGTCTTCTTGCCGATGCCGGGGACCCGCGCGAGGCCGGCCGCATCCCCGGCCCGCACGCAGCGGGCGAGCCCGTCGGCGTCGAGGCCGGAGAGGAGGGCGAGGGCGACCTTCCCGCCGACCCCGCTCACCCGCAGCAGCCGGCGGAACGTGTCCCGGTCCGCGCGGCGGGCGAACCCGTAGAGGCGGGGCGCTTCGTCGCGCACCGCGAGGAGGTGGGTGTGCAGCGCCACCGTTTCGCCCGCCGGGGGCAGGGAGTAGAACGTGGTCATCGGCGCTTCGAGCTCGTATCCCACCCCGCCCACGTCGACCAGCAGCCAGGGGGGCCGGCGGTCCCGCAACACCCCTTCCAGCCGCCCGATCACGAGTGCCGGCCCGGCCGGGTCCGCGCGAGCACGTCCCGGCTGTTGGCGTGGCAGAGGGCGACGGCGAGCGCGTCCGCCTCGTCGGCCGGGGGCGTCTCGGGCAGCGAGAGGAGCACGCGCACCATGCTCTGCACCTGGCTCTTGGACGCCTTCCCGCTTCCCGTCGTCGCCTGCTTGACCCGGGTGGCCGCGTACTCGAAGACGGGGATGTCCGGCATCGCGACCAGGGCGGCCCCCCGCGCCTGCCCGAGCTTGAGGGCCGACTCCGCGTTGCGGTTGACGAAGACCCGCTCGATGGCGAGCTCGCTCGGCGCGTAGCGCGCCGAGACCTCCCGCAGCCCTTCGACGATCCGGCGAAGGCGCCCCGCCATGTCGTCGCCCGCGACCCGGATGCAGCCGCTCGCGACGTGCCGGTTCCGGCCCGGGACCACCTCGATCACCCCGTAGCCGGTGACCCGGGAGCCGGGATCGATGCCGAGGATCCTCGCGCCCCTCGCCCCGGCGGGCCGGGTTTCGGTTCGGGTTCCGGCCCCGCGCCCGATTCCGGCCCCGGTTCCGGCCTCGCCCCCGGCCTCCGGGCCGAGCCCCGGCGGCGCGCGCCCGGCCGGCCCCGACCCCGGCTCAGGCCGGCTCGAGGCGGGCGAGCGTGTCGAGCGAAACGTCGGCATTCGAGTAGACCTGCTGGACGTCGTCCAGGTCCTCGAGGGCCTCGATGAGCCGCACCATGCGGGCCGATTCGGCGAGGTCGAGCGAGACGCTGGAGACCGCCCGCAGGGTCACCCCCGCCTCCTCGGGCTCGAGGCCCGCCGCCCGAAGCGCGTCGCGCACCCCCTCGTACCCCTCCGGCGAGGTCACGACGTCGAACGAGCCGTCCTCGTGGGCGGCCACGTCCTCGGCGCCAGCCTCGATCGCGGCCTCCATCAGGGCGTCCTCGTCCACCCCGGCGGGGTAGCTCAACTGGCCGACGCGGTGGAACAGGTAGCCGACGCACCCGTCCGACCCGAGGTTGCCGCCGGACTTCGTGAACGCGCGCCGGACCTCGGCCACCGTCCGGTTGCGGTTGTCGGTCACGCAGTCGGCGATGACCGCCGCCCCGCCGGGGCCGAAGCCCTCGTAGCGGATCTCGTCGAGGGCCCCGAGGTCCGCGTCACCGCTCGCCCGCCGGACGGCGCGCTCGATCGTGTCCTTGGGGACGTTGCCGGCGAGGGCCTTGTCGATCGCCTGGCGGAGGCGGGGGTTGCCGTCCGGGCTCGACCCGCCGAGCCGGGCCGCGATCGAGACCTCCCGGATGAGGCGCGAGAACAGCTTGCCCCGCCTGGCGTCCTGGGCGCCCTTGCGGTGCTGGATGTTGGCCCACTTGCTGTGTCCCGCCATGGTGTCCGGTTCGGGTGGACTCCCGCTCGGCGCTCGCTCGCGCCCGCCGGTTCCGCCCGCTCGCCTCGCCGAAATCGAGAAGGCAGAATACACCATCGCTCGAAAGACCCGAGCGCCCCGGGCCGCCGGAGGTTGCGGGCGCACCCCACTTGCAGGCGAGGAGAGGAGGAGAGATGAACGAGACGGCCCCGGAGCTCATCGAGGCCGCCGCGGGCGGCGTCACCACCCTGACCCTCAACCGCCCGGACCGCCTCAACCCCCTGTCCGGGTCGATGATCGCCGCCCTCCAGGAGGCGCTGGACCGCATCGCGGCGGACTCCTCGGTGCGGGTCGTGGTCCTGACCGGGGCCGGGCGGGCGTTCTGCGCGGGGCACGATCTCAAGGAGATGCACGCCCACCCGGACCAGGCGTTCCAGGAAGCCCTGTTCGAGCGTTGCAGCCGCATGATGCTGAGCATCGCCGGGCTTCCCCAGCCGGTCGTCGCGAGGGTCAACGGGCTCGCGACGGCGGCCGGCTGCCAGCTCCTCGCGACCTGCGACCTCGCGGTGGCGAGCACCGAGGCCCGGATCGCGGTCAACGGCATCGACCACGGACTCTTCTGCTCCACCCCGAGCGTCCCCCTGAGCCGCAACGTGCCGCGCAAGCAGGCGTTCGAGATGCTCTTCACCGGAGAATTCATCGACGCCGAGACGGCGCGGGCGCGCGGCCTCGTGAACCGGGTGGCCCCGCCCGAGGCCCTGGACGAGGCGGTCGCCGGCCTCTGCGACGCCATCCGCGCCAAGCCGGCCGCGACCGTGGCGACCGGGAAGCGCATGTTCTACCGGCAGATCGAGCAGGGCTTCACCGACGCCCATCGGTACGCGGGAGGGGTCATGGCGTGCAACATGATGGCCGACGACGCCCAGGAGGGGATCGGCGCGTTCCTCGAGAAGCGCCCGCCACGCTGGGCGGCCCCGGCCGGAGACCCCCGGCGGTAGCCGACCGGTCCTGGGAACGCGGGCGTCCCGCCCGCATGCGGACCGAAGTGAAGCGCCCGTGAACGAAAATGCGGGCGAGACGCCCGCGTTCCCAGGACCGGTCCCGCACGTAGGCGCCCGGCTCCCCGGGCAGGCGCCGGAGCCGGCGCGGGTGACCTCGGCGCGCATCGACTACGCGGGCCGCGAGCACCCCCGGGCCGGGCCTGCGCCCCGAATCGTCTCCCTCGTCCCGAGCATCACGGAGCTGCTCTTCGACCTCGGGCTCGACCCCTTCGTGGCCGGCCGCACCACGTTCTGCGTCCATCCGCGGCCGGCGGTCGAATCCGTCCCGCGGGTCGGGGGCACGAAGACGGTCCGGCTCGACCGGCTGCGCCGCCTCGCACCTACCCACGTCATCGTCAACGTGGACGAGAACCGGAGGAGCGACGTGGAGGCCATCGAATCCTTCACCCCCCACGTCGTCGTCACCCACCCCCTCGCTCCCGCCGACAACCCCGCCCTGTACCGGCTCCTCGGCTCGATCTTCGGGCGGGAGCAGGCCGCGGAGCGCCTCGCGGGCGCGTTCGCGGAGGCGCTCGGGGCGGTCGAGGAGGCGGCGGGCCGGCTGCCGCCCCGGCGGGTGCTCTACCTCATCTGGAAGGAGCCGTGGATGACGGTGTCACGCGACACCTACATCTCGCGCACCCTCGCCCTCGTCAATTGGGAGACGGCCGCCCACGACCCCGCCGTGCGCTACCCGGAGGTGACGCTCGACGAGCGGCTTCTCGCCGGCGTCGACCTCGTCCTGCTCTCGAGCGAGCCCTATCCGTTCAAACCGGCGCACGCGGCCCTGGTGCGGGCCGCGCCGGGCGGGAGCGAGGTCCCGATCGCGCTCATCGACGCGGAGATGGTCTCGTGGTACGGCAGCCGCGCGATCCGGGGCCTCCACTACCTCACCGACAGCGCTCTCGGCTCGGCGCTGCGGCTCGTGTAGACGCACGCCCGAAGAACACGGGGCGCGTCAGGGTTCGCGAGTAATGTGGCGATCGGCCAGGTTCGCGGCCGGTCTGTCCTGAACGCGCTGACGTTCATGGAGAAATCGACCTCGACTTCCTCCAGGGTTCGCACGTGGTCGTAGAGGGCTCGGTACAGGCGTTCCTGCCACAGGAAGTAGCCGTCGAGTCCCCAGAATGCGATGACGGGGGCCAAGGTGATGATGGCGAATTCGATTCTGCCCTCCAGCGCCAGCAGGATGAACAGGGCGGCGACCAGGACCACGCACCACCCCTTCATCCAGAACGAGTCGGATGCGAGGCGGTTGATCACGCCCTGAGTAAATTCCAGGTGTTTGATCTTATTATTCATTTTTGACACTTCCTCCGGGGCCGAGCTTGCCGCTTTCCCGTCCGTCGCGAACAACTTCGGGTCCGGCTCGCTCGGGGAATTGTCCTCCCAAGAGCCGCCGTGCAGGTCAGCCATCGGGCGACTCTTGGAGAGACCTGGATTCCAGCGGCGCTCTTGGGGGACAGGGTGTCCCCGTGCAGGCTGGCTGGTGGAGCGGAGGTCGTCCATTTATGGAAAATCCGAAGAAGCGAGCAGATTTCGGGGGACGGGTTTGGAAGACGCTGAAGGCGGCATGTGTCGTCAGCAAGCGGGCGATGTGCACGTGAGAATGAACCATGTTTGTTCCCGGGAAGGTGAATGCGGTTCAAATCACCGGATATCGCCCTTTGCGTGAAAGACTCCATGTTTGCAAGCCACGCAGGGGGCTGCCTTGGAAGGTGGGTTCTACGAGTGCACAAGAGGACAGAATTCATTCGTCGGGCTCCCGCACATCGTGTCCCTCTCCTCGTAGCGATTTCTCGATCTGCGCAAGAATCAAGTCGGGCGACTGCCTCAGATAGACGTGCTCCCGGTTCGTGTTCATTGAAATTCGTCCCGCCGCCAGCGTGTCGAGGGCGACGAGACGGCGTTGAAAATCCTGGAAGTCCATGCCTTCCCCCTTCCAGCGGCCATCCTGGAAGGTTGAGCGGTAGGAAACTACGTCGTCGCTCGCCGCTCCCCCTTGTCTATGCCATAGCCTGTTCAGAAGGTCCGAATAGTCGAATCCTTCCGCCGGTTTCGTGAGCCCTCTAATCCTGACGAGCTTCTGCGCCGGGGTTTCGAGTGTGGTGAAGACGTCCCGCAACAAGGGCAAGGGATAAGAGAATCTGGTGGTCGCCATATATACATCCTCCAGTGCTTCGATCTCCATGATCGAGATGCCCTTCGTGGATTGACACTCCTTGTACAATGCGGCGGTGTCGGAGTCACGATCGGGTCCGAAACCAGCGAATTTGCGGGCGACGACAACCGCATGATCGGCGCTGACCTGATCACGGTGGTTCGCGGCGGCTCCTACCTTGGCGGCTTCATTGCCGACCTCGTTCCTGGACCCTTTCGCCTCCACAATGAACTTGTAGCTTTCTGGACCCACCGTCGCCACGACGAGTATATCCTTCTGGCCACTTTGGCCGTCGTGTTCCGCAGCGAATCCCATGTCCGCGAAGACGTCGCGCAACGCCTTCTCGAATTCCCGGTTCCCGACGTGCGAGGTTCGGTGCATTTCGGCGATTATTTCCGGAGTTCTGTCGTATGAGCCCGCCAACTGCCTGAACAGGCCCTCTCGCCATGCCACGACCTCCGCGACGTCCCTTTCGGGAATGCCGATATCCAGAAGATGCCCTTCAAGTAACCGTTCGGATATCGCGAACAGATCGAAGGTGCGGAGGAATTCGCGCGCGGCTCTCGATTGTCCCGCACGGTTTGCCAACACGCTGTAGTAAGGGTGGCCGGTGTTGACGTGGAATTCACCTTCCTTCAACGACACCTCTGAAATTCTCGCACTCTCCCCGAGATGTTTTCGCTCCACGCCTACCGCTGCTGGATCGAAATCAGAAACGTCCTCGATAGGAGCCTTGAGAAGAAGGGCGTTGAGAGGATCACGGTAGTATGTACGTGAACCGACGGGCAAGATTGACCGTGTGCTTTGGCTGGTCTTCCGCTCTTCGTCTCGAGTTTCGACGGTGGTGCGGGCAATTCCCGCAAGGGTTCTCTGAAGGAGTTCGAGCTCCTGTACAGCAGGCCCACCTGTACGCACTCGCTGTCGGTCCGCAAGCAATTGGTCGTCCAGATCGTCTGCGTGAATCACGAACTGAGATCTGTAAAAAGTCTGAAACGATGGATCGGGCAGGAAGAGCTTTTCATCGTCCGGGTTCAAGAGACGGCCACGGACGACAAGAAAGAAGCCATGGCTTCGTCCGTGATCATCGGAGCGGTACTTCAACAATGTCTCATCGAACAATCGGACATGTCCCCATACCAACCCCAGATGGGCAAACCGAACAAAGGGAATCTCCTTGGCAGGTGCATTCAGATCGAGTCCAGCCCTATTGCCGGATTCTACAATGGGAGATACCTCCTTTTTCGTCACGGCATCATCCCATCGACTCCTGATTACATCAACGACTTCTTTTGATCCAAAATCCCAATTAATGACGGCCTGTTTGTTCAACTTCGATTGAACTTCTTCCTCGTTCACCTTGATCATGAAATCAGGCCGTAGAGGCATTCCATTTCCAAGCACCCACATCAACCTACCCGGTGGAAGGTCGTCCACCTTGAGTTCTTCGATGATCGCGAAGGTCCAGGAATCGCTGTTCAACATCGCGTTGATCGATGGCGGCGGTGTATCAAACAGACCATTGATGAGATCAATGGTGTATTCTTTTGGCAAACGGATGACCGGAGCACGGATTGGGTTCTGGGAAGATACCGGTGGTGTTGTACCCACGGTCCCTTCGATTTGGCCATAGTCGACGGAAACCAGGTAAAATTCTCCCTGATGCCGGCAAACGTGGCTGATGACTTCGCCGATCGAATAGGATGCGAGCTTGCCGATGCCGAACTTTCCGATGATTTTTCGTGTTCTACCCTCCCGTTCTTCTACCCTGTCCCCGTCCAGCTTCGGGCTCTTGGCAATCCACCATAGCTGTTGCAGCCCTTCGACGTTCATTGATGCGCCGTTGTCCCACACGATGACCCGATTCGCGGTGTATTGCCCTGGCGTGAACACGCGTACTTCCGTTGCGAATGCATCGAAGCTGTTCGCCACCAACTCTTCGACGGCCTTGTTGGGTGAGTCGTAGAGATGTTCCGAGAAATGTTCGATGATTTGATAATCGACCTGCAGGACCACCTCCCCGACCACGGGATTCGGCTCTCCCTGTTGCTGGGAGGTGTGGATCAGTTCGGCAACGCGTTCCTTGATCGTGTCGGTCATGTGGCACCTCTCGTGATTCACTCAGTCCCTGTGCTGCTCAACCAGTTGACGGATGCGGGCGGTTACCCGTTCCAACCTCCGGTTGATCTCGCACTCCCACACGCGAAACACCGTCCAGCCGTCGTTTTCCAGGCGTTCGTTGACGAAACGGTCTCTGGCCCGGTTGCGGCGCAGCTTCTCCTGCCAGAAGGCCGCATTGCCGACGGGCGCAACGTAGTGGCGCGGGCAGCCGTGCCAGAAACATCCGTCTACAAAGACGGCGACGCGCGTTCCCACGAAAGCAAAGTCAGGTCTGGTATCCGCGATTCGCGGATGTTTCCGGTACCGGAGTCCGATTCTCCACAGATCGAGCCGGAGCCGGAGTTCCGGCGCGGTGTCTCGCTTGCCGACCGCCTTCATGACCCGGCTTCGCATTTCGACATCGAAACAATCCTTCGTCATGTCGATCCGATCCCAAGTCGCCGGCGGGCGTTCTCGCAACGTCTGTCGGTTTGTTCGATCAGGGGAAGATCGTCCTCCGTATCGGTGAGCAACGACACCAGAACTTCCCCGTGCATCTTCGTGAAGCGGGGAGGAACGGCCTCGCCGATCATGGCGCGAAGCTCCGACACCCCTCTTTTCTTCAAGATGCCGCCCCACTCGAAGTCTGCCGGAATCGTCTGAAGAAGAGCGCACTCCAACGGACTCAAGACGCGGTTCTCGAAGGGATGGATGGTCCTGCTGCCCCCAACCCGGCCCGAGGCGGTGGTGATGGTGGCGGCGGGGCGCGCAGGCTCCATCCGGCGATAGCTGGCCCGACGAAATCCGCGCACCAGTCTCGGCCGACCCTCTTCCAGCACGACAGGCCGGAGAAGCGGCTCACCGCAGTCCGGGCATTCGGCTGTATCGGCGTCCGTCTCGACGGTCCCACACCCGGGGCACTCGCTGTTCTCCCACGCACCGGCCCCCGAGCCCGGCGGGACCGCGGCCACCATCCGGTGTTGGTGCGCCGGCCAAACCGGCACGAAGTGGTGTGGATGTTCCGAATCCTTGGCCGATGTCGGATCCTCGCTGTCGAGGGGAGGGAGTCCGAAGCCGACGAGAGCGGTATCGAGCCGAATGTGGTCGCCACCGTGGTCCGGGGCATGGGAAGGAACGGGGTATGGCGCTCGCCCCCTCCGGCGGAGAACCTTGGCCACGGGCGAAGAGCGCCGAACGAAGGTGAGGAACGCGCGTTTCCGTCTCTGAGGCACCCCGTAGTCGGCCAGATCGGTCAGGAACGGATAGACCTCGTACTTGTCGGCGAGGAGGCGGACGAGCAGGAGGGCCGCCGAGATACCCTCGCCGGACTCCGGATCCCTCACCTTTCGGCGAAGAAACGCAGCCACGTTCTCCACCACCACGAACGTCGGCGCAAGCGCCTTCGTGATGCGGGATATGGGCAGCACCAGGAGGTTCCTGCCGTCCCGCGAGCCGGCGTCCGGGTCGTCCTCGGGGCCGCGGTCGCTTCGGGCCGTGCTCATGCCCTGGCAAGGGGGGCAGGCGGCGACGAGAGCGGGCGCGGCGGCCCCGTGGAGCAGACGCCAGCGGTCCACAACCTCTTGCCACGTCTTCCTCAGATCGCCGGGAACACCCTGTGCATTCAAATGGTTGCACAACGCGACATCAAGCCGATCCTCCACGATCTCGGCCATGACGCGGAACCGGAATCCCGCCGCCCCGAATCCAACGTCACCCGCGCCGCAGTTGGAGAACAAGCTGACGGCGGCAGGAGCGACGGCAGGGGATGTGGCTTCGATCATGGGGGGAGTGTAGCGCGTTATCACAGGGTGCGGGCGGCGCGTTTCTCCCGCGCTTTCGTCTATCATCGCCCCCCGGATCCATGAGACGGCCGCGCCGGACGGACGGCGCCCCCGAAGGAGGCCAACGACATGCGGAACAAGCTGACGACTGCCCTCGGGCTCGCCACCTGCCTTCTCGCCCTTGCCTTCTCCCCCGCGCAGGGGGCCGACAAGGTCAAGATCGGCTTCGTGACCACCCTCACCACCGGGGCCGGCGTGATCGGCCGGGACATGAAGGATGCGGTCGACCTCGCGGTCGAGCACATCGGCGGCAAGATGGCCGGGCTCGACGTCGAGATCCTCTACGAGGACGACGGCTTCAAGCCCGAGACCGGCAAGCAGAAGGCGGACAAGCTCGTCAAGGCCGACGACGCCGACTTCGTGGCGGGGTTCATCTGGTCCCACGTCCTGCTCGCCTCGCGCAAATCCGTCCTCGACGCCGGCAAGTTCCTCATCAGCTCGAACGCCGGCCCGTCCCAGCTCGCCGGCAAGCTCTGCCACGAGAACTTCTTCTCGACCTCCTGGCAGAACGACCAGACCCCGATGGCGATGGGCGAGGTCCTGAACCGCAAGGGCGTGAAGAAGCTCTACGTCATGGCCCCCAACTACGCGGCCGGGAAGAACATGGTGGCCGGGGTCGAACGCACCTTCACGGGCGAGGTGGTCGGCAAGGACATGACCAAGTGGGGCCGGGACGCGCAGCTCGACTTCTCCGCCGAGCTGGCCAAGGCCCGCGCCTCGGGGGCGGACGCGATCTTCGTCTTCTACCCGGGCCGCGCCGGGCCGGCCTTCATCAAGCAGTACGAGCAGGCGGGCCTCGTGGACCAGGTCCCGCTCTACACCGTGTTCACGGTGGACTCCATCTCCCTGCCGCTCCTCCAGAAGGCGGGCCTCAAGGGGGTGCTCGGCTCCCTCATGACCCAGTTCTGGGCCCCCGACCTCGACTTCCCGCAGAACCACAGGTTCGTGTCCGGGTTCCGGGAGAAGTACGGGCGCTACCCGTCGTTCTACGCGGCCCAGTCCTACGACACGGTCTTCTTCATCAAGAGCGCGGTCGAGGCGGTGAACGGCGACCTCGACGACATGGACGGGATGCGGGCGGCCATGGCCGCCGCCGACTACCCCTCCGTCCGCGGCCCGTACGCCTACGGCAACAACCACCTGCCCATCCAGAACTTCTACCTCCGGCAGGTGGTGGAGGACGAGGAGGGGAGCTGGACCACCCGCATCGTGGAGACGGTGTACACCGCGCACCAGGACACCTACGCGAGCGAGTGCGGGATGTAGGCGCCCGGCCGCACCCGCGCCGGCCGGGGAGGCGGCCCGCGCCCCCCGGCCGGCGCGCGCGAAGGCCGCCGGACGCGCCGCCGCCGGCCACCGGGTCCGGCGCGGGCCAGCGCCCCGCCCCTTCCGCCCCCGCCCCGGGCCCCTTCCCGAGCCCCCCGCCTGAGACCATGGACTTCACCCTGGCCGCCACCCAGTTCCTGAACGGGCTCCAGCTCGGGGTGCTGCTCTTCCTGCTGGCCGCGGGGCTCACCCTCGTCTTCGGGATCATGGACTGCGTGAACCTCGCGCACGGCTCGCTCTACATGGCGGGGGCGTTCGTGTGCGCGACGGTCACCCTCGCCACGGACTCGTTCCTGCTCGGGGTCCTCGCCGCCCTCCCCGCCGCCTTCGCGATCGGGGTGGTGGTCGAGGTCCTCGTCATCCGCCATCTCTACCAGCGCGACCACCTCGACCAGGTGCTCGCCACCTTCGGGCTCATCCTCGTCTTCGACACCCTGGTCCACCTCGTCTGGGGCCCGGAGGGCCTGAGCTTCCCGCTGCCGCCGGTCCTGAACGGCCAGGTGGTCCTGCCGGGGGGCGTGGTCTTCCCGGTGTACCGGCTGCTCATCATCGCGGGCGGGCTCGCCGTCGCCGTCGGCATGTGGATCGTGATCGCGCGCACCCGGACGGGGATGCTCGTCCGCGCGGGGGCCTCGAACCCCCGGCTCGTGAACGCGCTCGGGGTGAACGTCCAGGCCCTCTTCACCCTCGTCTTCGGCGCCGGGGCGGCCCTCGCGGGGCTCGCGGGCCTGCTGATCGCGCCGATCACCGAGGCGAGCATCGGCATGGGCAACGAGATCCTCATCGTCGCCTTCGTGGTGATCATCATCGGGGGGATCGGCTCGGTGCGGGGCGCCTTCGTCGCCGCCCTCATCGTGGGGCTCATCGACACCCTGGGCCGTTCGTTCCTCGACGGGGCGATGAAGCTCGCGCTCTCCCACCAGGCGGCGGAGACCGCCGCCCCGGCGGTGTCCGCCATGCTCATCTACATCCTGATGGCCGCCATCCTCTACTTCCGGCCCCAGGGGCTGTTCCCGCCCCGGGGGCGGGGCTGATGATGGGCCGGCCCGGCTTCGAGCCCGCGGTCGCGCGGCTCCGGCGCGCGGGCCGGGACCCGCGCGCGGTCGCCGGGGCCCTCGCCTTCGCGCTCCTCGCCGCCACGCCCCCGCTGACGGCGTGGCTCGACCAGCCCTTCTACCTCGACCTCGCGACCCGGATCCTCATCCTCGCCATCGCCGCCGCGAGCCTCAACCTCATCCTCGGCTACGGCGGGATGATCAGCTTCGGCCACTCCGCCTACCTCGGGATCGGGGCCTACGCGGTCGGGATCCCCGCCTACTACGGGGAGTACTCGGCGGCGGTCCAGCTCCCCATCGCGCTCGGCGCGAGCGCCCTCTTCGCCTTCGTGACGGGCCTGGTGAGCCTCCGCACCCGCGGGGTCTACTTCATCATGATCACCCTCGCCTTCGCCCAGATGGTCTACTTCGCGTTCGTCAGCATCGAGGAGTACGGGGGCGACGACGGGCTGGTGATCGAGCTTCGGAGCGAGACCGGCGGGCTCGTCGACCTGGAGGACAACACGGCGCTCTACTACGCCGCGTTCGCGGGTCTCGTGCTCGTGACGTACTTCGTGCGCCGGATCGTGCGTTCGCGCTTCGGCCTCGTCATCCGCGGCGCCCGCGACAACGACGCGAGGATGCAGGCGCTCGGCTTCGACACGTTCCGCTACCGGCTCGCCTGCTACGTCCTCGCGGGGACCATCGCGGGGTTCGCGGGCTGGCTGCTCGGCAACTTCACGAGCTTCATCAGCCCCGAGATGATGGACTGGACCCGCTCCGGGGAGCTCATCTTCATGGTCGTGCTCGGGGGGGCGGGGAGCGCCCTCGGCCCCCTGTTCGGGGCCGCCGCCTTCATCCTGCTGGAGGAGATCCTGTCCGGGTTCAGCATCTACTGGCCGCTCGCGTTCGGCCTGATCCTCATCCTCGTCGTCCTGTTCTACCGGGGCGGGCTCGACGGGCTGCTCGACCGGGGGGCGAGAACCACCAGGTCCACCGGCTCGTCGAACCCCTCGAGCCGGGACCCCGAACGGTGTTCGACCGGCCCCGCCTCGTAGCCCTGCCGGAGGGCGGCCTCGAACGTGCCGCGGTCCGTCAGCGCGTTCACCGCTTCGGACCGGTTGGCCTTCTCGAGCTTCGCGGCCTGGTTCACGGGGTCGCCGATGACGGTGTATTCGAGCCGGTCGACGTCGCCCACCGCGCCGAACACGATGGGGCCGAAGGCGGCGGCGGCGTTCACCCGGTGGGCGGGCCGGCCCTCCTCGGCGCGGTACCGGTTCCACGCGGCGGCGGCCTCCATCACCGCGTCCACCGCCCGCAGCGCGTCCGCGGCCGCCGTGCCGGAGGGCCGGACCGCGCCGAACGTGGCCATGATGCCGTCGCCCATGAACTTGTCGATGGTCCCCCCGTGCCCCAGGAGGACCGGAACGAGGGCCTGCTGGTATTCGGTCAGCATCGCGATCACCTCCCCCGGCGAGACGGTCTGCGAGAAGCGGGTGAAGCCGCGGATGTCGCAGAACACGATGGCCGCCTCCCGCGCCTCCCCGGCGCCGGCCTCGACAACCTGCTCGGCGGCGGTGATCTGCCGGGCGACCTCGGGCGAGAAGAAGCGGGCGAGGTCCCGCGCCGCCGCGCCCTCGGCGGCGGAGCGCACGACGAGGCGCCGCGCCCGGTTCATCGCCACCGCGAGGATCGCGGTCACCACCAGGATGGCGATGATCTTGTCCGCCTCCGCCCCGATGAGGATCGAGTTGGAGGTCATGTACTCGACGTAGTCCCGGGTGATCATCTCCCGCCCGCCGGAAGCGAGGACCGCATAGGCGGCGAGCGCCGCCCACCCGGCGGCGGCGGTGAGCCCCGCCGCCACCACGTAGCGGGCGCGGAAGCTCAGCACCCGGAGCCCGATGAAGATGAAGACGTAGATCATGGTCGGCACCTTCAGGTAGAACGAAGGCGGCTGGCCGTACTTGAGGTGGAAGGACCAGATGAGGGCGAGGAGGATCGCCATGTCGAGCACGATGGAGAGGTAGATCACCCACGGCACGAGGCGCTCCCGCCGCGAGAGGTACAGGCGCACGAGGGTGAACAGGGCGTACCCGCCGAGGACGACCGGGATCGGGTCGATGGCCCCCGGATGGCGGAGCGCGGCCGGCTGCTCGGGCTGGATGGCGGCGAGGAAGATGAAGAACAGGACCACGCCGAGCTGGAGCGCGCTGATGAGCTGCTGGCTCTCGATCTGCTGGCGGCGGATCGCCTCGCGCACCCGCTCCGGCAGCCTGTGCTCGGCTTCCCGCTCGCTGCGGAAGCGCTGGAGCCGGTCTCCGATCATCGTTCGGCCTCCCGCGTCGTTCCCGCCCGGTCGAGGGCCGGCGGATGAAGGCGCCGCTCCTCTCGGTCCGGGGCCTCACCCGCCGTTTCGGCGGGGTGACCGCCGCCGACGGCATCGACCTCGACGTGTTCGAGCACGAAGCCCACGCCATCATCGGCCCCAACGGCGCGGGGAAGACGACCTTCATCGCCCAGGTCGCGGGGGCTACGCTACCCGATTCCGGGACCATCGAGCTCGACGGCCGCTCCATCGGGCGCCTCCCCGCCCATCGCCGCGCCCGGCTCGGCCTCGCCCGATCGTTTCAGATCACGAGCATCTTCGCTACGCTCACGGTCCTCGAGAACGCGGTGCTCGCGGTCCAGGCGGCGGCGGGGCGCGCCGGGCGGATGTGGGGCGAGGCGCTCCGGGACGATGGGCTCCGGGGGCCGGCCCTCGACCACCTCGCGCGGGTGGGCCTCTCCGGGCGGGCGGAGGATACGGCCGGGGACCTCTCCCACGGGGAGCACCGCCAGCTCGAGATCGCGATGGCCCTCGCGACCCGGCCGCGCCTGCTCCTGCTCGACGAGCCGATGGCGGGCATGGGGCCCGAGGAGTCCGCGCGGATGGTGTCGATCCTGCGCGGCTTGCGGCGGGAGGCGACCCTGCTGCTCGTCGAGCACGACATGGACGCGGTGTTCGCGGTCGCCGACCGGATCACCGTGCTCGTCAGCGGGCGCGTGGTCGCTTCGGGCCGGCCGGAGGCGATCCGGGCCGATCCCGAGGTGCGGCGCGCCTACCTCGGGGAGGACTTTCCGGAGACCGGAACGGAGCTCGGGGACGGGCGGGAGACGGAGCGGGAGCGCCATGAGTGAGCGGGGCCGAGGGAGGAGGCCCCGGAGCCGCCCGGAAGCGCCCGCGTCCGGGGCCGGGGCCGCGTCCGGGGCCGGGGCGCCGTCCCGCCCGGTGGCGCCCGCGGGCCGGGGCGGCGCTCCCGGCGCGGGCGGGAGGCCATGAACGCGGAGGAGGTCCGGCAGCCGGCCCCCCTGCTCGAGGTGCGGGGGCTCGCCGCCGCCTACGGACGGAGCCAGGTGCTCCACGGGGTCGATCTCGAGGTCGGGGCCGGCGAGATGACCTCCCTCCTCGGCCGCAACGGAATGGGCAAGACCACCACCGTGTACTCGATCATGGGGCTGGTTCCGCCGCTCGCGGGCTCCGTCCGCATGGCCGGGCGGGAGCTTGCCGGACAGCCGCCGTGGCGGATCGGGCGGGCGGGGGTCGGCCTCGTGCCGGAGGCGCGCCAGGTCTTCCCGAACCTGACGACCCACGAGAACCTGGTCGCGACCGCCCGCGCGCGCCCGAACGGCGGCGGGGCCGGCGCCGGCAGGTCTGGCCCCGCCGCCGGTGCGAGCTGGACGGCGGATCGCGTCTACGATCTCTTTCCCGCCCTCGCGGAGCGCCGCGGCGCCCCCGGCTCCCTGCTCTCGGGAGGGGAGCAGCAGATGCTGTCCATCGGGCGCGCCCTCATGACCAATCCGACCCTCCTGATCCTCGACGAGGCGACGGAGGGGCTGGCGCCCCTGGTGCGCCGGGAGATCTGGGCCTGCCTCGCCCGGCTCAAGGCCGCCGGGCAGTCGATCCTCATCATCGACAAGAACCTCGACGACCTCACGCGCATCGCGGACCGACACTTCATCCTCGAGAAGGGCCGCATCGTCTGGAGCGGGACGAGCGAGAGGCTGCGGGCGAGCCCCGACGCGGTCGCGCGCCACATCGGCATATGATCACGCACAACCCTCGGGCTGCGGCAGGCGGTGGGTGGGGCCGCGGGTCGGGCCAGGACCTTGCCGAGCGGCCCAACCGCCGCCTTGCCGTCTCCGGCCTGCTTCCGAAACCGGCCGTCCATCGCGCCCGCAACGCGGTCTGCGTAATGGTTTGCACAACCAGGGATCGGAACGTGAACGGGGCGGGGGCCGCCCGCCGGACGCCGCCGGGCCGCCCGCCCCCCATCGCCCCCGACTTGAAAGGCCGCGGGCGCGCCCCACAATGGGAGGGGCAAGCTCTCCGCCAGGAGGACCCGACATGAATCGTCCGCGCCCGGCAAGGTACCGGACCCTGCTCCTCTTCCTCCTCCTGTCGCTTGCTGTCGCGCCGGCGGCCGTGGCGCCGGCCTCGGCGCAGTGGCCCTATCCGACCGGGAACGACGGCAAGCCGACCCTGGCCCCGATGCTCAAGCGGGTGACCCCGGCCGTGGTCAACATCGCGGTCACCACCCGGAGCCGGACGCCGCGGCATCCGATGTTCGACGACCCGTTCTTCCGGCGCTTCTTCAACATCCCCCGGCAGCAGCAGGACCGGCCCCACCGGAGCGCGGGCTCCGGGGTGATCGTCGACGCGGAGCGCGGCTACGTGATGACGAACCACCACGTGGTGGACGGCGCGGACGAGCTGGCCGTGACCCTCGCGGACCGGCGCACCTTCGACGCCGAGCTCCTCGGCAGCGACAAGGGGACGGACATCGCCCTGCTCCGGATCGAAGCCGACGACCTCACCGCCCTCGCCTTCGGGGATTCGGAGAAGGTCGAGGTCGGGGATTTCGTGCTCGCCATCGGCAACCCGTTCGGCATCGGCCAGACCGTCACCTCCGGGATCGTGAGCGCCCTCGGGCGGACCGGCCTCAACGTCGGGGGCTACGAGGACTTCATCCAGACCGACGCCTCCATCAACCCCGGAAACTCGGGCGGCGCGCTCGTCGACCTCGACGGCCGGCTGGTGGGGATCAACAGCGCCATCATGACCCCGGCCGGCGGCAACGTCGGCATCGGGTTCGCGGTTCCGACCGCGATGGCCCGCGAGGTCATGGACCAGCTCGTCGAGTACGGCGAGGTGCGGCGCGGACAGCTCGGGATCCACATCCAGGACGTGACCCCGAGCGTCGCGAAGGCGCTGAACCTCGACATGGCCGAGGGCGCGCTCGTCTCCCAGGTGGTGCCCGGCTCGGCCGCCGAGGAGGCGGGGATCCAGGCGGGCGACGTCATCCTCGCCATCGACGGGCGGCCGGTGGAGGACAGCACCGGCCTGCGCAACATGATCGGGCTCATGCGCCTCGGCGCCGACATGGAGATCACGTACATCCGGGACGGCGAGACGCGGACCTTGCGGGCGAAGACCGGCCGCTCCTCGCGCCAGATCCTCGCGGAGAGCGAGGCGGTCGACAAGCTCAAGGGGGCCGAGTTCCGGGACCTCGACCCGAGCCATCCGCAATACGGAACCGTCGAGGGGGTCCTCGTGGCGGAGGTGGAGGAAGGGAGCCCGGCGGAGCGGAACGGCCTGCAGCCGGGGGACGTCGTGACCGCGGTGAACCGGACGAAGGTGCGGTCGGTGGCGGAGTTCTCGAAGGAGGCGGCTCGCGCCGACGGCCCCATCGCCCTCAACATCCGGCGGGGCGCCGCGCGGCTCTTCCTCGTCATCCCCTGAGCGGCCCCTGATCGGCGGGCCGAACGCGCCCCCGACCCGCGGGGGCCGCACTTGCGGCCGAGGGAGCCGTAGCGCCGGCTACGGCGCCTTCCGAGGCGCGCGCAACCCCTTTTCCGGGCGGAGGAAAACCCCGGTCACGAGACGCCCGGAGCACGAGGGCCGAGGGAGCTCCGGCGGCCAGCGCCGCCACGGACCGCGCCTCTCACCGGCATGGGCACGCTCATTTCCGATCGTCGTCCCGGCCCTCCTCCCGCGACGCGCGAGGGAGGCCGCGCCCACGGGGTCGGCGGGCGGGGCGGCTCAGGACTGGACGGCCGCGCCGTCGCGGAGCAGGCCGTCGATCTCGGCCGGATCGAGACCCGCTTCCCCGAGCGCTTCGACGGTGTGCTCCCCGAGGAGGGGCGCGGGGCGGCGCACCGCCGCCGGCGAGCGGGAGAAGCGGGCCGGCGGGCCGACCTCGAGGGTCTCGCCCTCGCTCGGATGGTCGACGCGCCGGATGAGGCCCTGGCCGGCGAGGTGGGGGTCGGCGAGCAGGTCCTCGAGGGAGTTGACGGGGCCGGCCGGCACCTCCGCCTTCTCGAGGTCCGCGAGCCATTCCGCGGTCGTCCGCGCGCCGAGCAGCTCCTCGGCCACCGTGTAGAGCTCGGAGACGTTCTCGGTGCGGGTGGAGATGGTCGCGTAGCGCGGGTCCCCGCTCAGCTCGGGCCGCCCGGCGAGGGCGAAGAACGACCTCCAGTGCCGGTCGGTATAGGCCAGCATGCAGAGGTAGCCGTCGCGGCTCCGGAACGGGCGCCGGTTCGGGGCGAGCATCCGCACGTAGCCGAGCGCGCCGTCGTCGGGGCGCACGGTGCGCTCCCAGAGGTGCTCGACCATGACGTACGAGACCATGGTCTCGAACATCGGGACCTCGATCGCCTGGCCCTCCCCGGTGCGCTCGCGATGGAGCAGGGCCGCGAGGACCGCGTTGGCGACGAAGAGGCCGACCGTCTTGTCGGCGACGATGGTGGGCGTGTAGCGGGGCGGGCCGCCGCCGACCCGCCCCATCAGGTCGGCGATCCCGCACATGCCCTGGATGAGGTCGTCGTAGGCGGGCCGCCCGGCGTAGGGGCCGCCGGAACCGAAGCCGCAGGCGCCGCAGTACACGAGGTCGGGGCGCGCGCGGCGGAGGTCCTCGTAGGCGAGGCCGAGGCGCGCGATCGCCCCCGGCCTCATGCTGTGGACGAAGGCGTCGGCCCCGGCGGCGAGCCGGAGGAGCGCGTCGCGGGCGCGCGGGCGTTTGAGATCGAGCGCCACGCTTCGCTTGCTGCCCCCGAGGACGAGGTGGATGGGGGCCATGCCGGGGCTCCGGGACGGCCCGATCTCGCGCAGCATGTCGCCCTCGGGCGGCTCGACCTTGACGACGTCCGCCCCCATGTCGCCGAGGATCCGGGTCGCGTACGGCCCGAGCACGACGGTGGTGAGGTCGAGGATCCGGTATCCGGAGAGGGGACCCTTCACGGTGCGGGGCTCCGGCCCCGTTCCGGTCTCATCGATACTGGTCATCCAGCCAGCCCCCGCGCTCGGCGCCTCGCCCCGCTCCACACCGCCCCTCTCATCCGCATCCAGTACTCCCGGTCGTTTGGGAGGCGCCGGGGCTCGCCCATGGCCGCCCGGCTCGCCGGGGCGTTCTCCCATCCCACACGCCAGACGTACTTTGCCCGGAGCTTTTCGTAGAGGTTTCCGACCGGCGGCGCCCGCACGCCGCTCCCCGGCCGCGACCCATCGGGTTCGAACCGCGATGATGGCGGGACGGTGAGGCAGGCGGCCCGTCCCTGCTTAGCCGCCCCGCCATCGAACCTGTAGTCTATCGGCTGAAGATCGGCGCCGCGACCACAACCGCGGGCATCCGTCTCGATGCCGGCCCCTCGGGGAGCTGCCCCGGCACGGAGCCGCGCGAGATATGCGGCTGGAGCGCCTGCGAGAGGTGCGCCTGACGAAAATCCCCGCCGCGCACATGCCTCCGGACCGCTCCGGGCGGCCGTGGCGGCTGCGGTAGAATGAAGCATGGAATCGGCGCGCGGGGTCCGGTCATGAATGCTGAAGAGATCGTCCGGCTGCCCGTGTCGGAGCTGGCCTTCGATGCGGAGAACCCGCGGCTCGCCGGATTCGACGTCCCGGACGACGAGTCCCAGCTCATCAGGGTGTTGTGGGAGGCGATGGACGTTCAGGAGCTGGTGCTGTCCATTGCCGCGAACGGCTACTTTCGCCACGAACCGGTGATCGTCGCCGAGGAGAGCGGCAGAAAGGTCGTGATCGAAGGCAATCGGAGGCTCGCGGCGGTAAGGCTGCTCCTCCGGCCCGCGCTGGGAAGCGACCTGAACGCCGACATCCCCTCGCTCGGCAAGAAGCGCAGGGATCGGCTCGAGGAGATCCCGGCACTGTTGAGCACCCGGGAAGGCGCCTGGCGGTACCTGGGGTTCAAGCACGTCAACGGGCCGGCGAAGTGGGGCAGCTACGCGAAGGCGCGGTACATCGCGGACGTCCATCGGGAGTATCATATTCCGCTGCGTGAGATCGCTCGCCAGATCGGCGATACGCACAACACCGTTCGCCGGCTGTACCGCGGCCTCATGGTCATCGAACAGGCCGAAAGGGTGGGCGCGTTCGACCGCAGCGATCGATGGCGCGGACACTTTGCCTTCTCTCATCTCTACACGGGCCTGCAATCCCCTTACGGCATCAGCGAATTCATCGGACTGCGGCCGGCTGACGACGAAGAGGATGAAAAGAAGGACCCGGTTCCTCCGGACAAGGTGGACCGGTTGCATGAGCTACTGGTCTGGATGTACGGAAGCAGGAAGGAGGAGAGGCCGCCCGTCATCCAGTCGCAGAACCCCCACTTGCGGCAGTTGGGCGCCGTCGTAGGCAGCATGGAGGCCCTTGCGGCCCTGCGCCGGGGCGCGGAGCTTTCGACCGCCTACGAGATCAGCCGCCCTTCCTCGAACCTGTTCGAGGAAGCGCTGATGGCGGCCAAGCAGCATCTGGAAAAAGCCCGCGGTACGCTGTCCACGGGGTACGGCGGTTCCAGCAAGCTGTTGCGGATTGCGGAGGCGGTAGCAGATCTGGCCGACGATCTGCATACGGAAATGGAACGCAAGAGCAGGCCCCGACGCCGCCGGCAGAGATCCTCCGAATAACGGACCGATGTTCAAGTGGCCTGGAACACCCTCCCCTCATGCGGGGGAGCACGAGCTGGCGGACTTCCTGGAGCTGACGGCCTGGCGGGACGGCGGGGCATCGGCGGTCGCGCTGTCGAGACTTCTCGGCCGGCTCGGAGAGAACGACTACCCCGACGGCGTGCCGGAAGAGGATGAAGTGGATCGTGCGGCCGAGAACGCCTTCGCGGAGCTCGAGCGCCGGCGTGATGCGTGCGATGGCGGCTACCCGTTCGTGCTCGGTGCCGAAGGCGTCACGGTCCGGCTCGACGAGCCCGGGGATGGAGAAGCCGCCGCAAGACATGCAATCTACAAGTATCTGCTCCTGGCCACCCGCCTGAACATGAGGGACTGCCGGCGGCACGCCGGCTGCGATGGAACCCTGCTCTTCGAAGAGCTGGCGGCGGAGTCGGCCAAGCGTTACCTCGGCGCCCGCTCCGAGAGCCTGGTGTTCGGAACGGCGGGCGGGGCCGGCGATTTCCCTCGCAGGATCGACGAGCTATGCGGACGCATGGGAGAAGGCGGCGGGTTCCACAATCGGGACGGTGCCCCGCCGAGGGTGCGCGACGGCAAGCTGGACGTCGTCGCCTGGAAGCCGTTCGCGGACCGGCTTCCAGGCAAGCTGATCGCGTTCGGGCAGTGCAAGACCGGGACCCGCTACGAGGACGAGCTGACGCAGCTTCAACCGGACTCCTTTTGCAGCAAGTGGCTCCGCACCCAGCCGGCCGTCATGCCGGTGAGGATGTTCTTCCTTGCGGAGGCGCGGCCTCGCGCTCGATGGTGGAGCGTGGCGGTGGACGCCGGCATACTGTTCGACCGATGCCGGGTCGTCGACTTCTGCCGGGACCCTGACCCCGCCGTCCGGCAGAAGATTCAGGACTGGACACGGGCCGCTGCGGCGGCAACCGGCTTGCCGGGCGAGCGGGTGTAGCGAGGCCCGGCCTCACGTCCGCCGATCCCGAATGAAGCAGGGGGGCCGCGCCGGTCCTGCTTTGCGGCCACGAGGCGTGCTTCACCAATCCCGTGCTCCTGGCGCAGAAGATCGTCGAAGCCGGGAGGGACTGACGCCCTTGCATGGTCATGGGAGAGCCTTTCCGTCGGGCGGCCGGGCGCCGGTTCAGCCCGCCAGCAGCTCCGATACGCACCCGTCGAGGAAGCGCATGAAGCCGCTGCCCTCGCGGCTCGGGGTGGCCGCGCAGTGGCCCCAGGGCGAGTCGTAGGGGCGGAGCTCGGCGTTCGGCATGTGCTCCGCCTCGATGGCGTTGTCCTCGGGCGGGAAGTAGAGGTCCGTCATAGGTAGGATCATATAATTATTTGATTTTGGTTGGATTTTGTCTTGAAGTCCCATTCGGAGTCTCCTATCATGGGGTTGGGAACAGCCACGACGTTACGGAGACTCGAATGGGACGAGGGCATGATAGCGACTTCGCGGACCGATTCAAGCGGGTCCTGTCGGCACACAGCGTCAACGCCTTGGGACGGTTGACGCGATATTGTCATCGCGAACGGGTGATCACGCCGCATCGCATGGCGATGAGCCTGATGGCAAGCTGCGCGAGAGGGCAGGTTCAGACCCTGGCGGACCTGCAACGGGATTTCAACGCGCTGTTCGGGACTTCGGTGGCGTACAAGCCGTTTCATAATCAACTGGCGAAACGGCAGTTTGCCGATTTCATGCGGGAGTTGACCTGCAAGCTCATCGAACGGTGGACGGTGCAGGTATTGAAGGCGCAGCCGGGCGGGGCCTTCAGCGAATTTGGCCGCATCCTGATTCAGGACGGTAGTTCGTTCGCGGTCCACGACGCGCTGTCGAAACACTATCCAGGGCGGTTTCAGCCTCGTTCCCCGCGGCGGTGGAATTGCACGTGACCATGGACCTGTACCGGGACTGCGCCTCGAAGATCGCACTCACTGCGGACACGGCGCCGGAGCGCCCACACTTGCCGCGCGCCCACACCCTGAAGGGGGACTTGCTGCTGGCCGACCGGGGATACTTCACCCGCGATTACCTGCGCGAGGTCGATGCGGCGGGCGGATCCTACGTGGTTCGGGGCAACACCTCGCTCAATCCGGTGGTGCAGGCGGGCTACGGGGCCGGGGGCCGAGTCCTGCGAGGAGTGCGCGGGAAGAAACTCGGCGAGGTTCGCAAGAAAGGTCTTCTCGATTTCGACGTGGTTTGGGGTCAGGGGGAGAAGGCGTTTCGGACACGTTTGATCGCCAGTTGGAATCGGTCGAAGGGGCAGTATCGCTATCTGGTCACCAATTTGCCCCGCGACCGCTATACCCCGGAAGCAGTTGACCAAGCCTATCGGCTTCGTTGGCAAATCGAACTGCTTTTCAAGGAATGGAAGTCCTACGCCAATCTGCGCGCCTTCAACACCTGCAATCCCGGCATCGCCGAGGGGCTTATCTGGGCGGCAGTCGCCGCAGCGGCGATGAAGCGCTACCTGGCCCATATGACGCAGGTATTGCGCGCCGTGGAAGTCTCCACACGCAAGGTCGCCATGTGCGCCCATCACGTTCTCACGGATCTGTTCAGAGTCTTGACTTCACAATCGCACGGGGACCTGCATGAGACATTGCGGGCGGCAATAGAATATCTCGCGAACAATGCAGCCCGAGCACATCCCAAGCGAGAACGAAGAACCGGGAGACTACAATTCGGTATCATCCCAATCCTCGACATCGCTTAAGTACCTAACTTATGTGCGCGTCTTACCTCGACAATTACCACAAACGGGGATAGCCTCCTATATACGATGGGATACCGTCAGGGCAAACGCATTTGGACAGAAAACGTCGTTTCCGGGCCGCCAAGCCAGCCGGACCAGCCAACGCCCGCCTAGACCGAAGTTCCCCCGGAATTTGGGGTCTGGATCGAGGGTAACCCATTGAATTCAAATTGAGAACACCTCGGACAGGAGATCATTTTTGTTCCCATGTAATTGCCCTGATATTGCTTGACAAAAGCGAAGGGTATGGGTTATGGTCGTTCCCATGTACGTTGAAACCGTCCCCAACCGCAACTCCCGGCCCGCGGTGCTGCTTCGAGAAGGCTGGCGCGAAGGCGGTCGGGTCCGCAAACGCACCTTGGCCAACCTCACCGACTGGCCCGCGGAGAAGGTCCATTGCCTTCGCCGGGTGCTCAAGGGACAGCGCCTGGTCAGTCCCGAGGAAGCGTTCGCCATCGAACGCTCCCTCCCCCATGGCCATGTCGAAGCGGTGCTGGCCATGACCCGGCGTTTGGGACTGGACCGGCTCATCGCCCCGAAGCGCTCGCCGCACCGCGACCGGGTCCTGGCCATGGTCGTGGGACGGCTGCTGCACCCCGGCTCGAAGTTCGCCACCGCCCGGCGGTGGCATTCCACCACGCTGGCCCAGGAGCTCGATCTGGGCGACGCCGACGAGGACGACCTGTACGAGGCGATGGACTGAAGTTGCCCCGGTTTGGTGGACACCTGAACATTGTGCAGAGGAGGTGTCCAGATGGCAGAAAGACGCGTCGCCTACGCGCCGGAGTACCGGCGCCAGATGGTGGAGCTGGTTCGGGCGGGCCGCACGCCCGGGGAGCTGGCTCGGGAGTTCGAGTGCTCGGCGCAGGCGATCCGCAACTGGGTGCGTCAGTCGGACCGCGACGAGGGTCGTCGCGAGGACGGTCTGACGAGCGCCGAGCGTGAGGAGTTGCGTCGGCTGCGGCGGGAGAATCGCCAGCTTCGTGAAGAGCGGGAGATCCTGAAAAAAGCCGCGGCTTGGTTCGCTCGGGAGACCGGGACGGTGCCCGGGAGGTCTTCGAGCTCGTGAGAGCGAACCGAGCCGAACATCAGGTGGCCACGATGTGCCGGGTGCTGGGTGTCTCCCCCAGCGGGTACTATGCGTGGCGGGGGCGGGGGCGCTCGCGTCGCGCCCGGGACGACGACCGGTTACGCGGCGAGGTCCGGGCGGCCCACGAGCGTTCACGAGGGACCTATGGCGCGCCTCGGGTTCATGCCGAACTCGCAGCTCGGGGCCGTGCGGTGGGCCGCAAGCGCGTTGCACGGCTGATGCGTGAACAGGGGTTGGCGGGGGTGAGCCGGCGCCGGGGCACGCGCACGACACGCCCCGATCCGGGCCGGCGGGCAGCGCCGGACCTGGTCCAGCGATGCTTCCAGGCCCAAGCCCCCGACCGGCTCTGGGTGGCCGACATCACCTACGTGCCGACCTGGGCGGGGTTCGTGTTCCTGGCCGTGGTGCTCGACGTGTTCAGCCGCCGCATCGTGGGATGGGCGATGGCGGACCATCTTCGCACCGAGCTGGTCCTCGATGCGCTGAACATGGCCGCCACGCAGCGCCGCCCCACGGCCGTGATCCATCACTCCGACCAGGGCACGCAGTACACCTCGCTCGCGTTCGGCCACCGCTGTCGGGAGATGGGGGTGCGTCCCTCGACCGGCTCCGCGGGCGACTGCTACGACAACGCCATGGCCGAGAGCTTCTTCGCCACGCTCGAATGCGAACTCATCGACCGGCGGTCGTTGCGCACCCGAGCCGAAGCGAAGATGGCCCTGTTCGACTTCATCGAAGGCTGGTACAACCCCCATCGGCGGCACTCCGCCCTGGGCTATCTCAGCCCCAACGACTTCGAGCGCGCCGCGAGCGCGCGAGACGGGGTCCCAAACCACCCTCGGTGCAGACCCCCAGACCCCGGGATCGAGCACAATCTACCCTTACCGGCTCTCGCCCATCACCGCACCGGCGAAAGCCTTCAACCGTCCACCAGATCGGGGTAAGTCCAGGACTGGCTGCTCGCCCGCCAGGAGCGCATCGAGCGCCGTCTCGCGCAACGCCATCTGCGCGAAGGCGCGCCGGTGTTCGCCGACGTGAGCGCGAGCTACTACGAGGGGCGCACCTGCCCGCTGGTGCGCTTTGGCTACAACCGCGACGGCAAGCGCGGCAAGCCCCAGGTGGTCTACACCGTGCTGAGCGCGGCGGGCGGATGCCCGGTTGCGGTCCAAGCCTATCCTGGCAACACCGCCGACCCGAACACCGTCATGGACCAGGTCCTGAAGCTGCGCGAGCGCTTAGGGCTTGAACGGGTGGTGCTGGTCGGGGACCGGGGCCTGCTCACGCAGGTCCAGATCGACCATCTCAAGCGTCATCCGGGGTTGGGGTGGGTCAGCGCGTTGCGGGCGGGTCAGGTGCGCTCCCTGGTCGAGTCCGAGGCGTTGCAGTTGTCGCTGTTCGACGAGCAGAACCTGGCCGAGTTCGTCAGCCCCGACTATCCCGGCGAGCGTCTGGTCGGGTGCTACAACCCGTTGCTGGCCCAGGAGCGTGCACGCAAGCGCGAAGCCCTGCTCGCCGCCACCGAGGCGGGGCTTGAACGCATCGCGCGCGAGGCCGCCCGGCGCACCCGCACGCCGCTCGACGCGGCGCAACTGGGGCACAAGGTGGGCCGGGTCATCGCCCGGCACAAGATGGGTAAGCACTTCCGGTGGACGGTCCGCGATGGGCGCTTGGTCTACGAGCGCGACCAGGCGCGGATCGACGCCGAGGCGCGCCTTGACGGGATCTACGTGCTTCGCACCAGCGAGCCGGCCGAGCGGCTCTCGCCCGAAGAC
Organism: Gammaproteobacteria bacterium; assembly: GCA_965243335.1. Classification (GTDB taxonomy): domain Bacteria; phylum Pseudomonadota; class Gammaproteobacteria; order HK1; family HK1; genus JAJDXW01. Next base: position 3,759,864 of record OZ251545.1, on the reverse strand, counting down.
ACGGTGCGCACCTACAAGGGGCTGGCTGACGTCGAGCGCTGGTTCCGCACCCTCAAGGGGCTCGACATCCGGGTGCGTCCCATTGGCGCACTCAGCAGGTAGTAGCGCGTGTCCTCGCTGTCGTTGCCTTTCACGTGCCGCTCGGCGACCACCCCCGCTTTCGCGGGGGCAGGCTCTTGCCGATGGCCGCGAGGCCGGGCCAGTCATGGCGTTGTTGCAGCCAGCCGACCTCGTGGCAGACACTGGCCGTGCGCCGCTCGACGCGCCCGTGACCCTTGCCAACCTCTTGATGAACAAAGACCTTCTCCGGCTTCGGAGGATGATCGAAGTACTCCGCAACATCTGCGTGCAGCGTCTCCTGGTTGCCCTTGAGCGCCAGTGCGTAGTCGCCGCTACGCGCCACCACCGCCGCCGCCGTCTCGCGCTGCGCGTGCATCGCGTCCGCCGTCACCACCCGGCCCTTCACGTCCAGCAGTTCCAGCAGCTTGGGCAGCGCCGGGATCTCGTTCGACTTCCCCTCCACCGCCAACTGCGCCAGCGTCAGCTTCGCCTGCGCCGAGAACGCCTGCACCAGATGCAGCGACGAGCGACGCGCCGCATCCTCGAACGAGCGCCGTAACGCCTTGCCATCCACCGCCACCACATCGCCCAGCGCATCCCCCCAATCCTGCGCCATGCGAAGCAACGCCGTGCCCAACCCCGACGGACACAGCGCCTTGAACAGATCCGAGAACGCATCGTGGCTCGGAATCCCGTGCCCGAGCTTCATGAACTTGCGCAGCCTCGGCTCCCAAGCGCGCCCGAACGACTCCATGTCCACGCAGGTCCGACCACCGGTCAGCATCGACAGAAGGCCGATTATCAACATTTCGTGCAGGTCATGGCGCGTGGCGTTGCTGCGCCGTGGATCTTCAACCCCTTGAAAAAGCTCGCAAAGCTCCTTCATCGCAACTCTCCGTCCGCCGACTGGGGAGCCCAGCTTGACCGATTCACGTCCTCATGGGTAGCCGCAAAATCCTAAAGCGATTGCCCTGGCACATGCCTCAGTCTACCTTGCAAATTCCATCTTCCCGTGGTAACGTCCCGTCTGCCGTTGGCATGGTTTGGGAGAACATTCATGGCATCACGTTTGCTCGTCAGCGATGCGCTTTGGTCGAAAATCGATTCCATGCTCCATTTGTCAACACGGCCCGGGCCTGTGAAACGGTTTGTCCCAAGTTTCCTTGTTTTCGCTCTGTTCCTGATTTTTTTTCTATTATGCTACGCATCGGTGCTGAGCACTGATTACGGCTTTTTTGATGATTATCCCGTCATCGATCCTGATTCACAGGAACTGCGAATAAATAAGATGATATCAGAGGGACGTCCTCTATATGCTCTGATTACTCATGTCTATTTACAGATGGAACCTGGTATAGAAGATCTGCGCTACGCTCGGTTATTTGGTATTTTCGGTATCAGTCTGCTAGGATTGAGTTTATTCAATATATTTGTTCGTGAAGGCTGTGATAAGTTTCAGTCGTTCTGTGTAGGTGTAATTATCTGTTCTACTTTGCCAATGCAAGTCTATGTCGCATGGGGCATAACATCACCTTTCCCCTTTGCAGCATTTATTTCGGGATTTGCATTTCTTTTGTGTAATCGAGCGTTCGACGAGGGTAATTTGTTCTTGAAATTATTAATTGCGACAGGATCAATTTTGATGATGTTGATAGCCCTTTTAATTTATCAATCTGCTGCCATGTTTTTCTGGTGTTTTTCTGCAATATTTTTTCTCATGAAATCGAAACCTTTATATGATATATTTCGACGCCTCGCATGGTCTCTGTTGATTTTTACATTCGCAATGTCGTTAGGACTAATCGTATATAAGCTAGGCACAATCCTGACCCCGAATATTCCTCGTCGAGGTGATTTTGTCCAGAATATTCCGGACAAGGTTGTATGGTTCCTTTCTGAAGTTTTGCCGAATTCTTTAAATTTCTCTTTGCTCTCTCCATCGAGTTGGTTCTTTCCGAACATAAGCACAATTCTTTCCTCTTTTCATAGAGCAATCGACATATCCATTGCGGGGATTGTTGCTGTCATTATTGCCGGAGGTCTTGTGTTGTATTTTCAGGGTACGGTTAAAGAGCGTCTGTGTAAATTGGGCATCGCTGCGTCTCTTATGGTTTTAAGTTATTCACCAAATCTGATAGTCGAAAATAGCTATGCAGCGTATCGAACTCTGTCGAGTATCACATCTGTAGTTGTTATATATGTCTATCTTGCCTTCCGAGGATATATTCATCATCGATATTCTATATTTTCTTCGATACGTATAAACATTGCCATAGGATGCGTTGCAACTATATTTTCCTTGTTAGCCGCGTATCATGTATATACTTACTTTGTGGCACCACAAGCCCGGGAACTGGCGATAATGCGCTCCCAATTAGCAAAGGGAGAGCTTTCTCAGGTGCAAAGCATACTTGTGGTGCGGCCTGACGGTTGGAAAGACACGCTTGCGCCACTTATGCGATATGATGAATTCGGTATGTCTTCTTCATCCCCCGGCTGGACTATACCTCATATGGTACGTCTTATCCTGCGCGAGACAGCACCAAAGTATGTTGCCTTACCGGTCATTGTCGTCTCTCCCGATCATCCCACTGAACTACCCTTTGACAGTTTTGTCGTGGGTATGAGAAATCTCAAAAAAATCGACGAATTGCTCATGTCTGGGCGAGAGCTCGTACCTGACACAATAATGCCGATCATCCGTTCGAGATTTGATGTTTATCTCAATGAAAAAACCCTGCGATATATCAAACGTCCATGTATCCCGTCCGACACGAAGGAGACGTTCTTCCTTCACATTATCCCAAGCAATGTAGATGACTTGCCGGATTATAGGCGGATACACGGTTTTGACAATCTGGATTTCGAGTTTTTCTCACATGGAGTGATCTTCGAGGGGACATGTACAGCGACTTTTCTACTCCCCCAATACACCATAGCCCAGATTCGGACTGGTCAATACCTTGTTGACGAAGGGAAGATATGGGATGCAGAATTTTCTACTCTACAACATAGTCGAGATGCCAATTAATCCGAATTTCTCACCAATCGTCCACGAGGCCGGGGTAAGTCCGATTGCCTACATTCCTGGTCATTCCGTTTCTTTCCCGCCAAGTAGCTGCCCACCCCCCTTGGACGGCAACCACCAGCAGGCGAGCCCGACGGCGGTCCACGGGACCCAGAGCGCGTGGACGGTGAGCGCCAGCGCGGCGGCGGTCTCGGGGGCGGCGCCGTAGGCGGCGAATCCCAGGGCGGCGAAATAGTCGAAGGTGCCGACATAGCCCGGCGCGCTGGGGATGGCCGTCGCCAGTGCGCCGGCGGCGAGGGACAGCCACGGCCCCAGCGGCGCGGCGCCGGGCATCAGTGTCGCGGCCAGGACGACGAAGGCCCCGCCCTCGCAAACCCAGACGACGGCCGAAAGCGCGATGAGGGCGAGCATTCTGGGCACGGAGCGCACGATGCCCAACGCTGCGGCGAGATGGGCGCCCTGCCTGTAAAGAGCTTCCAGCCAGTGCCGCCTGGCGAAGAAGAGCCGCCCTGACATGCGTTCGCGAAGATGTCGAAGGGCGGGGCCGGTGATGTCCCGGCTGCCGGACAGCAACAGCATCGAAACCAGCAGCACCGCCATGCCGGCCCCCGCCAGCCACGCCGCGGCGGTGACGAAGTGCCGCGGAAAGGCGTCGGCCGGCAGCCCGAGCAGGCAGACGAAGAATATCCCCGACAGAAAGACCAGATCGAGGGCGCGCTCGACGACCAGCGTTCCAAACACCCGCATGGGCGGGGACCGCAATTGCCGGCGAAAGCCCAGAACGCGAAGCGCGTCGCCCGCCCGGAAGGGCAGCACGTTGTTGAGCGCCATGCTCGCGAGAAAGGGCGAGACGCAAGCCGCCGCCGGCAGGTCCGGTTCCAGGGCCCGCAGCATCCACCACCAGCGGACGATGCGCACCGCATGAGCGGCGCCCATGAAAGCCAGTGCGATGAGGACGGCCCGGGCCGAGAGGCCGGAGAAGGCCCGGGCCAGCGCCTCCGGGTCCAGGCCGCGCGCCAGCAGCCAAGCGAAACCCGCCGCCGCGACGAGGCCGAGGGCGAGCTTCAGCCAGCTAGCCGTCGTGCCCTTCACCAACGCCGCTCGCTCCCGGACCTCCTCGTGGCGGGGAGGATCGGGCTGTCGCGGACGGGAAGCCGAGCCGTTCCTTCACGAAGTAGAGTGGCCGGCGTTTCACCTCGCCGTAGATGCGCCCGACGTACTCGCCGAGAACGCCGATGAGCATGAGCTGCACGCCGCCCATGAACAGGATCGCGACGAATAGCGCCGCCCACCCGGGAATCCACGTGTTGGTTATCAGGCGAACGGCGAATCCGTAGGCGACGCCGAGCAGGGCCAGGGCGGCGGCGAAGAACCCCAGCCAGACCGCCAGACGTAACGGCACGAGGGAGAAGGAGACGATGCTGTCCACGGCGAGACGGAGCAGCTTTCCCGGCGAATACTTGGTCTCGCCCGCCGCCCGCGCCGCGCGGCGATAGCGGACCGGCTCCTGGCGAAAGCCGACCCAGGCCACCATTCCGCGCACGAACCGGCTGCGTTCCGGCATGGCGAGGAAGGCGTCCACCACCTTGCGGTCCATCAGCCGGAAATCGCCGGTATCGAGCGGGATGGAGACGTCCGCGAGTCGGTCGAGCAGCCGGTAGAAGGCGGCCGCCGTCCAGCGCCTGAAGATCGTTTCGCCTTCGCGCGCGGAGCGAACGCCGTAGGCCACGTCGACACCCTCGCGCCAACGCTCCAGCATCCGGAGCAGGATCTCGGGCGGGTCCTGCAGGTCGGCGTCGATGACGGCGACGGCATCGCCGCCCGCCTCGGCCAGACCGGCGCTCGTCGCGACCTCGTGCCCAAAGTTACGCGAGAGCCCGATCACCCGTACGCGCGCATCCTCGGCCTGGAGTTCCCGCAGGATGTCCAACGTAGCGTCGCGGCTTCCGTCGTCGACGTAGACGAGCTCGAAGTCCAGGTCCGGGACCTCCCCGAGCACGGCGGTGAGACGGGAATGCGTCTCGCGAACGACGGCTTCTTCGTCGAAACAGGGCACGACGACCGACAGCAGGCTGCGACGATCAGTGGTGGGCGGCGGCATGGCCCGATTATGGCATGGATTTGATCCGATTCGGTGGACAGGTGACGGCTGCCGTCTCGGGTGCAGAGATGAACGTGGTCGGAGGGACGTGAACGCCACGTGTGCGCGGGCGTCGGTGGGCATGTTCAACCGCGTCCGCGGCGCGGCGTCCGGCCAGTTTCCTCCTTCGTGGGCTCATGTAGATCGTACATTTGTCGTCCTCCCCTTCGGTTTCGATCAAGGTACAGGACCCGGGGCACGGTCGGAAGGTCGGTGATCGTCGAAGTAAGCGGCCCGGTCATAAAGGTAGACCCGCCGGTTCCCGGGCGTCAGGAGGCCAAGGCCTTCTCGTCGTTCCCGGCTGATGACGAAGTCAGCAAGGGCAATCTTTTCCATATCGAACGAAGAACAATCCGCAGAGTTCGAGAACAGGATCGTACTCCCTGCCAGATAGAAGGCGGTCGACGAGGTCGCACCGGTGTACTTAGGCATGCCATTATCAAATTTACATTGACGAACGGCGACTGTTTTCCCCTTCGTGATGCTGCGGATAGCTTCGAAGTCGGCGATCATATCCTGATGGAACGTGACGGCACGGGCATCGTTGCCTACCCGGGCCATCTTGAATCCGGAGAGGACAAAGACCGCTACCGCCGCAACAGCCAACACCACGGCAAGGCGGTCGCCCGACCACTGGCGGACGAAATGCAGCATCTGCGAGAAGATAAACAGAAGCAGGCCGATGTAGAACACTGCCTCGAAGTCGTGGAAGGCGGTGGAGTGTCGCATGGGCAGTGACCAGCAGAACCCTAACAGCACCAAGCTCGTCCACAGGACTTTATGGTGAACGAACACCAAGCCGACCAAGCTCACGCAGGTCACGGCGATGCCCAACACTACGCCCTTCCATCCATAAATGTTCGATTGGATCGACGGAGCACCCAGCTTGGCCTTTGGGACTCCGCCTATTACGCTGACATAATCGGCCAAGCCAAAGGGAAGGGACATCCCTGCGATGCGTTGGAATTGTTTCTGCGGAAAGCGGGGCCATCCTATAGACTCGGCATGACGGGCTGTGAACGACTCGTCCAGGCCAGTGCGTTTCTGCATCGACTGGAACGATGGCAGCTCGGACAGGCCCCTCCGGCCGTCCAGCGCGTAGTACTCGGTGGCGAAATTGAGGCTCAAGAGGGTCAAGCCGAAAAGGAACGCGACGGCTCCCAAACTTATGTGCCTGCTGTGAAACAGCGCGGACACGAGGCGACACCGGCGCACCGAGGCGAGGTCGCTTGCCAACCCCAGCATGACGAACGGCAACAGCAGAGCGAAGACGTGCCAGCCGAGAAGCAGCGCCAAGCATGTCTTGACCAGGAGTTGTCGGAAGCGACCCTCCTGCACAAACACAATCATCCCATGGAACGTGAGCAACACTCCGAACAGATCCGGCATCGCCTCCGGCATGACGACATTGCTATAGTACAAACAGTAAGAAGAAGAGAAGGCCAAGCACGTCGTCGCCAAGGCCGTCCACCGATGCGACGTGAGGCGGCAGAGGGACAAGTAGGCCATCACTACGGCCCCGACGAAGAAGAACAGACTCATCATCCTGGCCGAGAGGATCTGTACCTTCAAGTCGTTTTCAAACGGCAGATGGGTCAACATGAGCAACAGGCGACCGCCGACAGGAAACCGGTTATAGGCATCAAAAGAAACGGTGCCGTCGACATTCAGGGATTTGGATTTGAACCCTATGAAATTATGTTCGGCGGATATGTTTGCCGCCTGGGCCAGGTAATTCGAAGTCGTGTTGTCGTGAAACCCTGATCGGTAGAAATGGCCGCGGTCCCATGACGACAGAAACACCACCGACAGGGCCACCAGCAACAGCAGGAGAGGCAGCGTGCGAACGGTGCTCCGCACCCGCCCGCTACAAGCGGTCAGCATAGCAACATAAAAGGGTGTGAACGTCCGAAGGAAAGTCTTCATTGCTTCATCTGGCGGATGGAGGTCACGCCGCCCGGCGCCTTCGGACGGCACCGCCGATCCCGCTCCGCCTCGTAGCCGAACGGTATCTTTTCAGTATTGAATGAATCCGCTCCATCGTCATTCCGATGACGTCCACGTAAAATTTCCCCTGATTCCATACAGCTCACTTCCGGATACGGATTCAGCACCCGCGGCCCCGGCCGCATTGTCATGCGTTCGATGCCCCTTGGCGCGAAGGTAGCGGTCGAGCGCATCCTGCCACGGCGGCATCGGTCCGAAGGCGGCGGAGACCTTGGCGTTGTCCAGTACGCTGTAGCGGGGGCGCGCGGCGCGGGTGGGGTACTCCTCGCTCGAACAGGGGGTGACGGCGGCCTCGACCCCGGCGAGGCGGACGATCTCGCGCGCGAACTCGAACCAGGTCGCCGGGCCGTCGTTGACCGCGTGGTAGAGCCCCGGTGCGCAGCCCTCCGCCAGCATCCGCAGGAGGACGCGCGCGACGTCGGCGGTGGCGGTCGGGGACATGGCTTGGTCGTCGACGACCCGGAGCGCTCCCTTCTCCCGCCCCACGCGGATCATGGTCTCGACGAAGTTGCCGCCCTTGCCGCTGGCCCCGGCCGTCCCGAACAGCGAGGCGACCCGGAGGATGACCACATCCTCACAGGCGAGCCGCGCGAGCGTTTCGCCCATCGCCTTGGAGGCGCCGTAGACGTTGACCGGCGCGGTCGGGTCGTCCTCGCGGAGCGGCCGGGCGCGGGCCGCATCCCCGCCGAACACGTAGTCGGTGCTGACGTGGAAGAACCGCGCCCGCCTGGCGGCGCACGCGCGCGCCATCGCCCGCACCGCGTGTGCGTTGACGGCGAAGGCGAGGGCGGCGTTGTCTTCCACCTCGTCCGTCCTGTGGTAGCTGGTGCAGTTGACGAGGGCACCGAAATCCAGCCCGCCAAGGGTTTGCTCAACGTTCTCCGGGGCCGACACGTCCAGCGCCCCGCGCGCCAGCGAGGACAGCTCGAAAGGCTCCCCGGCTTCCTCGTGTGCGCGCCGGACGTCGTGCCCGAGCTGGCCCCGCGGACCCAGCAGCAGCACCCTCATATCTCGACGACCCCGCCGTACATCTCGACCTCGCGGATGATGCGGCGCCAGCGGGCGAGCTCCCGGCGATGCCCTGCGCGAGCGCACAGGCTTCGAGCTTTGCCGTGGCGCGCCGACCCGCCGCGTCGCGGTGATCGAGGGACGGCGCCCACCCCTACAGCATCCAGATCGCCACCCCGCGCGGGTCGTGCCGGGGCTCCACGCTTCCTTCCGCCCCGCCCCCGCCCTCGCCGGCCCGGCGCTCCTTCGCGCTGCTGCGGCGGTCGATCACCACCAGATGTCCTTCCTCCGCCCCGCACTTCTCCATGTACTCCAGCGTCTGCTTCACCCCTTTCTCGACCGTCCACGCGAGGCTTTTGCGGTCCGAATCGCGCAACACCTTGCACTCCACCACGAACCGCTCCCACAGGTCCGACGGCTGGCCCGGCTCGCGCGGCCACATCAGCAGAAGGTCCGTCCGCCCCCGCCCCAACCCGTACTCGCGCTCGATGCGGCCGCCCCCGTTCACCACCCGGTGCAGGTACGACTGCAAGATGAGCTGCGGAGCGGCCTCGGGGTACTCCGAGAAGCGACCCAGCCAGTGATCGGAGTGCTCCCGGAAGAACGTGGCGAATGCGGTCAGCAGCTTGGTCAGGTTCAGCCGCCCGTCGTCGTCCACGTACCACGCCGTCTGCACGTCCAGGCTGCTTTGCAGGATGTAGCCCAGCTCCCGCGGCACCACCTCCGCGTAGATCGGGTTCGCCATGCGCGGCGGATCGGCGGCGGCGATGAGCCCGAGGTCGCGAAGGTATTCGAGGTCGCGGACCTGGTGGCGCGCCTCGTCGCCGCTCAGGATGGGCTCGACCACCCGCCGCACCCGCTCCTCCTCGAGCTTGTGGGCGAGCTGGTCGAGGTGCGTGCGCCGCGAGAGGATGAGATCCTCGCGGGCCGCGTAGACGTCGTCCACTTCGATGGCCCGCGAGCGGTCCCGCCCGGACTTGTTGTCGAAGCACGCCCCGGCGCACAGCGCGTTCACCAGCCACGGCTGGCCCTGCGTCTGCGTCCACACCGCCTCCTCGGCCTTCTCCGAGAACCGCTGCCCGGTCTCCTCGGTGTGCTGCGCCATCAGCGCCCGCGTCTCCGCTTGCGTGAAGTCGCCCATGCGAAGCGACTTCGCGGCGACGTTGAAGGGGCTGCCGCCGGCGATGACCTCCCCGGTGCTTGACCGGATGCGGTAGTCGCGGATGTCCCGCACCCCGCACAGCACGATGCTCTGCGGGAAGCCTTCCGGGCGATGCTCGTAGCCGGCGCGGAGCTGGCGCAGCACCGACAGCAGGGTGTCGCCGACCAGGGAGTCGATCTCGTCCACCAGCAGCACCAGCGGCGTCGGATTCACTTCGCACCAGCGGGCGAGCATCTCCTTCAGGGCCTCCTCGGGCCCCGCCTTCGCCAGGACGTCCGGCCAGACCCGGTCCGGGTAGTCATCGCCCACCCGCCGCGCGTTCATGGCCAAGCTGTTCAGGATGGCGCGAATGCCGCGCGCCACGTGGTCGCGCACCACCTGGGCGGACTCGACGTTCACGTTCACGCATCGGAAGTCGCCTGCTTCACCGCGGTTCAGCAGATCGCGGAGCGCGATGAGCGCGGAGGTCTTGCCGGTCTGGCGCGGCGCGTGCAGCACGAAGTAGCGCTTGGCCCGGATCAGGCCCAGGAGCTCATCGACGTCCATCCGCCCCAGCGGCGAAATCCCGTAGTGGTCGTCCAGGCGCACCGGCCCTTCGGTATTGAAGAAACGCATGGGCCGATTATGGCGCCTGTCGCGCGCGGTTGCGCGCGCAGGGCGCCGCCGGAGCCGCCCACGGCCCGGCCCGGGCCGTGGGGTTGCCGGTTCGCCGCACGACTGCGACGACGTTCCTGACGTTGCCGATGGTGTGCAGCCGGGAACCGTGAGCGACGGACGCCGCCCGAGCCCTACAGCATCCAGATCGCCACCCCGCGCGGGTCGTGCCGGGGCTCCACGCTTCCTTCCGCCCCGCCCCCGCCCTCACCGGCCCGGCGCTCCTTCTCGCTGCTGCGGCGGTCGATCACCACCAGATGTCCTTCCGCCGCCCCGCACTTCTCCATGTACTCCAGCGTCTGCTTCACCCCTTTCTCGACCGTCCACGCGAGGCTCTTGCGGTCCGAGTCCCGCAACACCTTGCACTCCACCACGAACCGCTCCCACAGGTCCGACGGTTGGCCCGGCTCGCGCGGCCACATCACCAGAAGGTCCGTCCGCCCCCGCCCCAACCCGTACTCGCGCTCGATACGGCCCCCGCCGTTCACCACCCGGTGCAGGTACGACTGCAAGATGAGCTGCGGAGCGGCCTCCCGGTACGCCCCCAGATGGGCGAGCCAGTGCTCCGCGTGCTCGCCGAAGAACGTGCCGAACGCCCTCAGCAACTTCGTCATGTTCAGCCGGCCGTCGTCATCCACGTACCATGCCGTCTGGATGTCCAGGCTGTCCTGCAACACGTAGCCCAGCTCGCGCGGCAAGACCTCCCGGTAGATCGGGTTCGCGATGCGAGGCGGAGAGTCCGGCGCCAGCAGGCCCAGGTCGCGAAGGTATTCGAGGTCGCGCGCTTGGTGGCGCACCTCCCCGCCGCTCAGGATGGGCTCGACCACCCGCCGCACCCGCTCCTCCTCGAGCTTGTGGGCGAGCTGGTCGAGGTGCGTGCGCCGCGAGAGGATGAGATCCTCGCGGGCCGCGTAGACGTCGTCCACTTCGATGGCCCGCGAGCGGTCCCGCCCGGACTTGTTGTCGAAGCACGCCCCCGCGCACAGCGCGTTCACCAGCCACGGCTGGCCCTGCGTCTGCGTCCACACCGCCTCCTCGGCCTTCTCCGAGAACCGCTGCCCGGTCTCCCCGGTGTGCTGCGCCATCAGCGCCTGCGTCTCGGCTTGCGTGAAGTCCCCCATGCGCAGCGACTTCGCGGCCACGTTGAAGGGGCTGCCCCCGGCGATGACCTCTCCGGTGCTCGACCGGATCCGGTAGTCGCGGATGTCGCGCACCCCGCACAGCACGATGCTCTGCGGGAAGCCCCCGGGACGCCTCTGGTAGCCGGCGCGGAGCTGGCGCAGCACCGACAGCAGGGTGTCGCCCACCAGCGAGTCGATCTCGTCCACCAGCAGCACCAGAGGCGTCGGATCGGCCCGGCACCAGCGGGCGAGGAGCCGCTTGAGGGCGTCGTCAGGCCCCACCTTCGCCAAGATGTCCGGCCAGACTTCCTCGGGATATTCGTCACCCAGCTCCTGCGCATTCTCGGCCAGGCTGCCCAGAATGGAGCGGATGCCGCGCGCGGTGTCGTCGCGCGCCACCTGGCCGACCTCGACGTTCACGTCCACGCATCGGAAGTCGCCCGCTTCGCCGCTGTTCAGCAGGTCGCGGAGCGCGATGAGCGCGGAGGTCTTGCCGGTCTGCCGCGGCGCGTGCAGTACGAAGTACTGCTTGGCCCGGATCAGGGCCAGCAGCTCATCGACGTCCACCCGGTCCAGCGGCGGGATCGCGTAGTGGTCGTCCGGGCGTACCGGTCCAGCGGTGCTGAAGAAACGCATGGGCCGATTATGGCGCCTGTCGCGCGCGGTTGCGCGCGCAGGGCGCCGCCGGAGCCGCCCACGGCCCGGCCCGGGCCGTGGGGTTGCCGGTTCGCCGCACGACTGCGACGACGTTCCTGACGTTGCCGATGGTGTGCAGCCGGGAACCGTGAGCGACGGACGCCGCCCGAGCCCTACAGCATCCAGATCGCCACCCCGCGCGCGTCCTGCCGGGGCTCCACGCTTCCTTCCGCCCCGCCCCCGCCCTCACCGGCCCGGCGCTCCTTCGCGCCGCTGCGGCGGTCGATCACCACCAGATGTCCTTCCGCCGCCCCGCACTTCTCCATGTACTCCAGCGTCTGCTTCACCCCTTTCTCGACCGTCCACGCGAGGCTCTTGCGGTCCGAGTCCCGCAACACCTTGCACTCCACCACGAACCGCTCCCACAGGTCCGACGGTTGGCCCGGCTCGCGCGGCCACATCAGCAGAAGGTCCGTCCGCCCCCGCCCCAACCCGTACTCGCGCTCGATACGGCCCCCGCCGTTCACCACCCGGTGCAGGTACGACTGCAAGATGAGCTGCGGTCCAGCCTCGGGGTACTCCGAGAAACGCTCCAGCCAGTGCCCGGAGTGCTCCCCGAAGAACGTGCGGAACGCGGTCAGCAGCTTCGTCAGGTCCAGCCGCCCCGAGCCGTCCACGTACCACGCCGTCTGCACGTCCAGGCTGTCCTGCAACACGTAGCCCAGCTCGCGCGGGATCACCTCCGCGTAGATCGGGTTCGCCATGCGCGGCGGCGAGTCCGGGGCGATGAGGCCGAGGTCGCGCAAGTACTCGAGGTCACGGCCGTCGTGCTGCGCCTCGCCGCCGCTCAGGATGGGCTCGACGACCCGCCGCACCCGCTCCTCCTCCAGCTTGTGCGCGAGCTGGTCAAGGTGCGTGCGTCGCGAGAGGATGAGCTCCTCGCGCGCGGCGTAGACGTCGTCCACTTCGATCGCGCGCGAGCGGTCCCGCCCCGCCTTGTTGTCGAAGCACGCCCCGGCGAGAAGCGCGTTCACCAGCCACGGCTGGCCCTGCGTCTGCGTCCACACCGCCCCCTCGGCCTTCTCCGAGAACTGCTGCCCGGTCTCCTCGGTGTGCTGCGCCATCAGGGCGCGGGTCTCGGCTTCCGTGAAGTCGCCCATGCGAAGCGACTTCGCGGCGACGTTGAACGGGCTGCCCCCGGCGATGACCTCGCCGGCGCTCGACCGGATGCGGTAGTCGCGGATGTCGCGCACCCCGCACAGCACCACGCTCTGCGGGAAGCCCTCCGGGCGATGCTCGTAGCCGGCGCGGAGCTGGCGCAGCACCGAGAGGAGGGTGTCGCCGACCAGGGAGTCGATCTCGTCCACCAGCAGCACCAGCGGCGTCGAATTCACTTCGCACCAGCGGGCGAGCATCTCCTTCAGGGCCTCCTCGGGCCCCGCCTTCGCCAGGACGTCCGGCCAGACGCCATCCGGGTAGTCATCGCCCGCCCGCCGCGCGTTCATGGCCAAGCTGTTCAGGATGGCGCGAATGCCGCGCGCCACGTCGTCGCGCACCACCTGGGCGGACTCGACGTTCACGTTCACACAGCGGAAGTCGCCCGCTTCCCCGCGGTTGAGCAGGTCGCGCAGCGCGATGAGCGCGGAGGTCTTGCCGGTCTGGCGCGGCGCGTGCAGCACGAAGTAGCGTTCGGCCCGGATCAGGCCCAGGAACTCGTCGACATCCACGCGATCCAGGGGCTGGATCGCGTAGTGCTTGTTCGGGCGCACCGGCCCTTCAGTATTGAAGAAGCGCATGGGCCGATTATGGCGCCTTCCGGGCGCGGCTGCCGGCGTCGTCGTTTCTTCGAGTTACATGGAGACGGCAGCCTCTCCGCTTCTCGAAAGGCTCCGGACGGTCGAGGAGCCGGGCTCATGATTCCGTATCGGCAGGGACGTCTCCCGAACGGTCATATCATATCTCGACGATCCCGCCGTACATCTCGACCTCGCGGATGATGCCGTGCCAGCGGGCGAGCTCCCGGTACCAGTCGAGGGTGATGGTCTGGACGGTCTTGTCGACGGTTCCGGCTTCGAGCGCCTCGCAGATCTCGGCCACGCCGTTCGCGGCGGTCTTCTCGGTGCGGTAGCCGAGCGCCTCGATCTTGTCGAACGCCACCCGGTAGCTCCGGACGTCCGGGTCGCCGTACCACTCGATCTCGACGTCCCTCGGAACGTGTCCGGCCACCAGCTCCCCGAGCGGGCCGATCCGGTAGACGTTGCCGGCGGAGCCAACGTTGAAGATCTCCCCGTTCACCCGGGCCGGATCGGCTTCGAGCATGAACATTTGCGCCCGCGCCGTGTCGCGCACATGCACCATGGGCCGCCACTGCGTCCCGTCTCGCATCAGGGGGAGCCGGCCGGTCTTCCAGGCGCCGAAGGTCATGCCGTTGATGGCGAGGTCGAAGCGCATGCGCGGCGCAAGCCCGTAGACCGTGGCCTGGCGCAGCACCACGACGCAGAACCTCTCGTCCGCGAGCGGCAGCACGCCCTGCTCCGCCAACTCGTTGGCGCGCGCGTACGTGGTCAGCGGGTTGGTCGGGCTGGTCTCGTCCGCGACGACCCCCTCCTCCTGGAAGCCGTAGATGCTGCACGAGGAAGGCAGCACGTAGCGCCGCGCCCCGGCTTCCTTGGCGAGCCGGGCGGCGCGCACCCGCGAATCGCGGTTGATCTGGTACGTCGCCTCCTGGAACAGCTCGCCCGAGGGGTCGTTGGAGATGGCCGCGAGGTCGACCACCGCGTCCACGCCCTCGAAGTGCGCGGGCGCGAGCTTGCGGTTGTCTTCGACCACGACCTCGAGACGATCGTGTTCCGGCAGGAGGTGGCGGCCGAAGAAGAACCGGTCCACCGCCCGGACCGCGTAGCCCGCATCCAGCAGCAAGGGCGTCAGGGTGGAGCCGATGTACCCGCCCGCGCCCGTCACCAGAACCCGTGTCATACGCGCCTTTCCCCCGGAGATGAGCCCGGCTCCGTGGACCGTCCGTCGGATCGGCCGCTCATCCGAACGGCG
>OZ251545.1:0-3740000 GCA_965243335.1 Gammaproteobacteria bacterium | reverse complement strand
CTCCCCGAAAGCTATTTAGGTAGCGCCTCGTGTATCACTCCCGGGGGTAGAGCACTGTTTCGGCTAGGGGGCCACCTCGGCTTACCAAACCGATGCAAACTCCGAATACCGGGAAGTGTCAGCACGGGAGACAGACGGCGGGTGCTAACGTCCGTCGTCGAGAGGGAAACAACCCAGACCGCCAGCTAAGGCCCCCAAATCATGGCTAAGTGGGAAACGATGTGGGAAGGCAGAGACAGCCAGGAGGTTGGCTTAGAAGCAGCCACCCTTTAAAGAAAGCGTAATAGCTCACTGGTCGAGTCGGCCCGCGCGGAAGATGTAACGGGGCTCAAGCCATGTGCCGAAGCTGCGGGCGCCGCAAGGCGCGGTAGGGGAGCGTTCCGTACGCTGTCGAAGGTGGGCCGGGAGGCCTGCTCGAGGTATCGGAAGTGCGAATGCTGACATGAGTAACGACAAAGCAGGTGAAAAACCTGCTCGCCGAAAGTCCAAGGGTTCCTGCGCAACGCTTTTCGGCGCAGGGTGAGTCGGCGCCTAAGGCGAGGCCGAAAGGCGTAGTCGATGGAAAACAGGTTAATATTCCTGTACTTCGCGTTGCTGCGATGGGGGGACGGAGAAGGCTAGGTGATCCGGGTGTTGGACGTCCCGGTTCAAGCGTGTAGGGAGCGGTTCCAGGCAAATCCGGAGCCGCGTCAATCCCGAGGCGTGACGACGAGTCTCCATTTGGAGGCGAAGTGACCGATGCCATGCTTCCAGGAAAAGCCTCTAAGCTTCAGGCAACGCGGAGCCGTACCGCAAACCGACACAGGTGGACAGGGTGAGAATCCCAAGGCGCGTGAGAGAACCTTGGTGAAGGAACTAGGCAAAATAGCACCGTAACTTCGGGAGAAGGTGTGCCTCTGGCGGTGACCGGACTTGCTCCGTGAGCTGCCGGGGGTTGCAGTGACCAGGTGGCTGCGACTGTTTACTAAAAACACAGCACTCTGCAAACTCGTAAGAGGAGGTATAGGGTGTGACGCCTGCCCAGTGCCGGAAGGTTAAGTGATGGGGTTAGCCCTTGGCGAAGCTCTTGACCGAAGCCCCGGTAAACGGCGGCCGTAACTATAACGGTCCTAAGGTAGCGAAATTCCTTGTCGGGTAAGTTCCGACCTGCACGAATGGCGTAACGATGGCCACGCTGTCTCCACCAAGGACTCAGTGAAATTGAAATCGCTGTGAAGATGCAGTGTTCCCGCGGCTAGACGGAAAGACCCCGTGAACCTTTACTACAGCTTCGTACTGAAATTTGGGCATGCTTGTGCAGGATAGGTGGGAGGCTTCGAAGCGGAGACGCCAGTCTCCGTGGAGCTGTCCTTGAAATACCACCCTGGCATGGCTGGATTTCTAACCCAGGCCCGTGATCCGGGTCGGGGACAGTGCGTGGTGGGTAGTTTGACTGGGGCGGTCTCCTCCCAAAGAGTAACGGAGGAGCGCGAAGGTACCCTCGGCGCGGTCGGAAATCGCGCTTCGAGTGCAAAGGCATAAGGGTGCCTGACTGCGAGACGGACAGGTCGAGCAGGGGCGAAAGCCGGTCTTAGTGATCCGGTGGTTCTGAATGGAAGGGCCATCGCTCAACGGATAAAAGGTACTCCGGGGATAACAGGCTGATACCGCCCAAGAGTTCGTATCGACGGCGGTGTTTGGCACCTCGATGTCGGCTCATCACATCCTGGGGCTGTAGTCGGTCCCAAGGGTATGGCTGTTCGCCATTTAAAGTGGTACGCGAGCTGGGTTTAGAACGTCGTGAGACAGTTCGGTCCCTATCTGCCGTGGGCGTTGGAGACTTGAGGGGAGCTGCTCTCAGTACGAGAGGACCGGAGTGGACGTACCTCTGGTGTTCCGGTTGTCACGCCAGTGGCACTGCCGGGTAGCTACGTACGGACGGGATAACCGCTGAAAGCATCTAAGCGGGAAGCCCCCCCCAAGATGAGGTCTCCCTGGATCCTTGAGATCCCTGAAGGTCCGTTGAAGACCACGACGTTGATAGGCTGGGTGTGGAAGCGCAGTAATGCGTGAAGCTGACCAGTACTAATTGACCGTGAGGCTTGACCATATAACACCCAAGCGGCCTCGATTCGAATGCGGCCCACCCATCGCCTGACAGACTCTCCGACGACCCGTTTGCCTGGTGGCCATAGCGAGTGAGAACCACCCGACCCCATTCCGAACTCGGAAGTGAAGGCACTCAGCGCCGATGATAGTGCGGGACTTTCCCGTGCGAAAGTAGGACGCTGCCAGGCATTATTCCCGAGCCCCGGGAGACTCCTTCCGGGGCTCCCCGTATGCGGCGGTCCACGGCAAGTCACGACAGCAGGTGGGGTGAGAATGAGCGAGAACGAACGGAAAGTGCTCGAGAGACTGCTGGAGCGTAGTGACGAGTTCAGGGGGCTCTACGATCGTCACAACGAGCTGAAGACCAAGGTCAGGGACGCCGAGCTCGGGCACGTGCCGATGGACTCGATGCGGCTCGGCGAGCTCAAGCGGGAGAAGCTTCGAACCAAGGATCGGATGGCGAGGCTGATTGCCGCCCACGAAGAAGAGCGGGCGGCCTCGAGTGTCTGAACTGCTGTATCAGGGCGACGGATACCTTCGCGAGTGCACGGCGCGGGTGATCGCCGCGGACGAACGCGGGGTTCAGCTCGACCGGACCGTATTCTATCCCGTCGGCGGAGGCCAGCCGGGGGACCGGGGGAGGCTGGATCTCCCTGACGGCTCGGGGGTCGAGATCGTCGATGCGCGCAAGGGAGACGAGATCGATTCGGTGCTCCATGTACCGGCGGACCCGGTATCGGAAGGCATCGTCGGAGCCGAGGTGTCGGCGGTCATCGACTGGGATCGCCGGTATCGCCTGATGCGGATGCACACCTGCATGCACCTGTTGTCCGTGGTGATCCCGGCCGACGTGACCGGTGGCTCCATACGGGACGGCAGCGGCCGCCTCGATTTCGATCTGCCGGAGCCCCTGAAGGACAAGGAGCACCTCACGCGGGAGCTGAACCGCCTGGTCGAGGAAGACCTGCCGGTGAAGACCGTCTGGGTCACGGATGAGGAGCTCGCCGCCCGCCCGGACCTCGTCAAGACCATGTCCGTCAAGCCGCCCTCGGGGCAAGGGCGGGTCCGGCTTCTCGCCATCGGCGACGTCGATCTCCAAGCCTGCGGCGGCACCCATGTCGCGCGGACCGGGGAGATCGGTCCGGTCGTGGTTACCAAGGTCGAGAAGAAGGGGCGGCGCAACCGTCGGGTCAACATAGCTTTCGCTCCTTCCTGAGCGGTGTTGACGGATCCACGCGACGCCGCCGGCGATGTTCCGTAGCCTGTCGCGGCCCCGCCCCGGTCTCGCGGACGGCCGATGGCTTTCCCCGGCGGCCGTATCTTTGCGTGCCGGCGCAGTCGGCGCTATCATGCGCGGCCCGTTACGGTGGCCGAGAAGGGAACCCACATGCCGGTAGTCCGGGTCAAGGACAACGAACCGTTCGACATCGCGCTCCGGCGCTTCAAGCGTTCCTGCGAGAAGGCGGGAATTCTGACCGAGGCGAGGCGCCGGGAGTACTACGAGAAGCCGACCGCGATGCGCAAGCGCAAGGCGGCGGCAGCCGTCAAGCGCTACCAGAAGAAGCTCGCCCGCGAAGCCATGCGCCGGCAGCAGGGGCCCCAGCGCCGCCACTGAGGGGGACTCGTCCCCCAGGGCCGCACCACTCCGAGGACTTCGCCCGGCCGTGGAGCAGCGGCGGGCTGCACGGGCGCGCCATGGATATGCTGAAGGAACGGATACGACAGGACACCGCGGCGGCGATGCGCGCCCGGGACCGCGCCCGCGTGGCCGCCCTTCGGCTCGTCGCGGCCGAGATCAAGCAGCGCGAGGTGGACCACCGGCAACCGCTCGACGACGCGGGGGTGCTGGCCGTCCTCGATCGGATGCTGAAGCAGCGGCGCGACAGCGCGGAGCAGTACCGGGCGGCGGGGCGCGACGAACTGGCCGCGGCCGAGCGCTTCGAGATCGAGGTCATCGAGTCGTATCTGCCCACCCCGCTGACGGAGGAAGAGGTCGCGGGGCTGGTAGCCGAGGCGATCGCGGCATCCGGCGCGTCCTCCATGCGGGACATGGGCGGGGTCATGGCCCGGCTTCGGCCGCAGGTGCAGGGCCGTGCGGACATGGGCGCGGTGAGCCGGCTCGTCCGCGAACGTCTCGCCTGACCGACCGCCGCCTCCCTCCCCTTCGCGTTCCTTCCCGCCGTTCCTGGCGCGGCCGTCCTTGGTGACGCCGCCGCCAGCGCAGCCGCCGCCGGCGCGGCTTGACCGGCCGCGCGCCCGACCCTATCTTGCGCCGCGAGGCGCACCGGCGCCCGCGCGCCGGACCGCCGGCGCGGTGAGGAGGCTTCCCGCTTGGCAGGCGCACCCGGACGCATTCCCTCGACTTTCATCGACGACCTCCTCGCGCGGGTGGACATCGTCGATGTCATCGAGCCCCGGGTACCACTGCGGCCGCGGGGCCGCAACCTCTTCGGGCGCTGCCCGTTCCACGAGGAAAGGACGCCTTCGTTCAGCGTAAGCCGCGAGAAGCAGATCTACTACTGCTTCGGATGCCGGGCGAGCGGCACCGCGATCACCTTCCTGATGGAGCTCGACGGCCTCGGGTTCGTCGATACGGTGGAGGAGCTCGCGGCTCGCGTCGGCATGGAAGTGTCGCGGACGGGTTCCGGCCCGCAACCGGGGCAGGGGCAGGGGCGCGGACGGTCGGGAGACCTCGAGGTCGTTTACGCGGCGCTCGAACGGGCGAACCGGTACTTCCGGCGCCAGCTTCGGGAGCACTCGGGGCGGGCTCGGGCGGTCGACTACCTGAAGTCCCGGGGGCTGACGGGCGAACTCGCGGCGCGGTTCGAGCTCGGATTCGCGCCGCCCGGCTGGGAGGGGCTGACGGCGTCGCTCGGCGACGCGGGCGCGGATGCGCTCGAACGCGCCGGCCTCGTCGCCCGCCGGGACTCGGGCGGGCACTACGATCGGTTCCGGGACCGGGTGACGTTCCCGATCCGTGATCGCCGGGGGCGGGTCGTCGGGTTCGGCGGCCGGATCATCGGGGAAGGGGAGCCGAAGTACCTCAACTCGCCGGACGGGCCGGTGTTCCACAAGGGCCGGGAGCTCTACGGCCAGCACCAGGCGCTGCGCGGCCGGGGCCGCCGGCCCTCCCGGCTCGTGGTGGTGGAAGGCTACATGGACGTCGTGGCCCTTGCCCAGTTCGGCATCGACCATGCGGTGGCGACCCTCGGGACGGCGGCGACCCCCGACCACCTTCGCGCGCTCTACCGCTCCACGCGGGAGGTGGTGTTCTGCTTCGACGGAGACGCCGCGGGGCGTAATGCCGCTTGGCGGGCCCTGGAGCAGGCGCTGCCCCTCATGCGCGACGGCCGGCAGGCGTCGTTCCTCTTCCTGCCGCAGGGCGAGGATCCCGATTCATTCGTCCGGAGCCGGGGAGCGGAGGCGTTCGAGGCTGCCTCCGGCAAGGCTTCGCCGCTGTCGGAGCTGCTGTTCTCGACCCTGCTGGAGGAGGCCGACCCCTCGACCCTGGAGGGGCGGGCCCGGCTCGTGGAGCGGGCCGCGGCGCTCGTCGCCGCGGTTCCGACCGGTGCCTTCCGGACCATGCTTGCGGACCGCGCGGCGGAAATCGGCAAGGTGGCGCGGGAGGAGGTCCTCGTGCTGGCGCGGGGCGCGGAGAAGGGCCGGCGGCGCGGCGGCGAGGAGCCCGGACCGAGCCGGCCGCGGAGCGGCGACCGGGCCCCCTCCCTGGTCCGGCAGGCGATACGCCTGCTCCTGCAGCAGCCGTCCCTGGCCGAGGTCGCCGTTCGGGCGGACGGAATGATGGAGGTCATCGGCCGGCTCGAGCTCAAGGGCGCGCCGCTGCTCGCCGAGCTGCTGCAGGCGGCTGCGGAGCGCCCGCACCCCTCCACCGCCGGGCTCGTGGAGCGCTATCGCGAGCACGAGGCGGGGCCGCACCTCGTGCGGCTGGCCGGCGAGTCCCTCCTCATCAAGGACGAGGGAGCCCGGGAGGCCGAGTTCGCCGGCGTGCTGGGCCGTTTGCGGGACACCGCCCGGCGCACGCGCCTGCAACGGCTGCGCGGCAGGGCGCATGCGGGCGCTCTCGATGAGGCCGAGAAGGAGGAATACCTCCGTCTTCTCGCCGAGAGCGGGCAGCCGCCCCGAAGCCCGGCGGCAAGCGCGGAAGGGCGTGCTCGCCAGAGTACCGGCAACGAATGAGCCCGGCCAGGCACTGCTTCACCTTCTCTTGCTCCTTCAGGGCGAGCCGGCAGAGCCTGTCGAATGGCTGCGGGTTCCGGCAGGAGCCAGGCCCATCCCCACAGGATGTTCTCCCGGCCCTTGTCCGTCGCCGAGCGGAGAGCTACCATGCCCCTCGAAACCTCCGATTTCGCAAGAGACACACTCATGGCAAGGACGCGAAGCAACGTCGATGGTCCCCGGCCCGGACGAACGGTCCACGGCCATGCGGGGAGTTCTCGTGCCAGGGCCACACACCGGCGTGCACCCCGGAGGCGCGTCAGCCCGGGCTCGATCTCCGCGCCGAGGAGCCTGCCTCCGCAGGCTCCATCCCGGCTCCGGCCGTCGACATGGGCGCGTGGAAGGCAAGGCGGGAGATCCGCCAGGGAGACGCTTTTCAACTGATCGAACAGCTCGAGGACGCATCCTTAGACCTCATCATTACCAGTCCTCCCTACTGGGGGCATCGAACCTACGGGCTCGATCACAATTGGGACATCCTTCGTGAATGGGAGGAGAAGGCTACCCGCTGGGAGCCCCCATCCTGGGAGTGGTATCGGAGCCACGGAGGGGTTCTGGGCCTGGAGCCCATCCCCGAGTGGTATGTCGGCAATCTTGTCTCGTTCTTCTCCAGATCCATGCGTAAGCTGAAGGACCACGGAAGCATCTGGGTGAACGTCGGTGATACCTGTTTCGCAAGGTGGGCGAGCATCAGGGACGAGGGGCGGCAAGGGCTCGGAACCAACGACCGAGTCCGCAGAAGAACCCCGATGGGAGGGTATCTTCAGGAAAAACAACTCCTGCTGATCCCGTCCCGTTTCGCTATCGCCATGGAGAACGAAGGATGGATATTGAGAAACGACGTGATCTGGTTCAAGCCCAACATCCCGCCCCGCCCGGAAAAGGACCGGCTGCGTCTCGCTCACGAGCATTTCTTCCATTTCGTCAAGAAACCCAGGGAGGGAAGGGCGAAGTATTACTATGATCTTTCCATGGTGGAAGATTCCGGACTGGACGTAGTGCAATGCAGTGTGCGGCCGGGAAAGAACGGTCATTCCGCCACGTTTCCCGCCGATCTGATCAGGCCCCGGATACTGAGCTCATCCCCTCCGAACGGTCTCGTCCTCGATCCATTTTGCGGGACCGGCTCCGCCGTCGATTGCGCCGCGGCGACGGGCCGCCGTGCAGTGGGCTTCGAGCTGGTCGGCAAGTTCATCGCCGAAGGCTGAGCGACACCGTGCCCAACTTCATCGTGGAGCTGCACGGTGTCAGCCGTCGCGGCGGCGCGGACCCGCGGGCGCACGGCGGCGGCGGGGGCAATACAATCCACTTCGTTCCGGAGGCGGCGGGCGGGACGCGCCCCGCCCGCGCGGCCGGTGTGGACGGGGGCCTGACCGGGCGGGCCAGGCGGACGGAGCGGGAGCGGACGAGGAGAGGGGCGAGCGGATGGGCTGGCGGATCGGGGTAGACATCGGCGGGACGTTCACCGACGTCGCGGTGCTCGACGAGGCGAGCGGGCGGGCCGGGATCGCCAAGGTGTCGACGACGCCGGGCGACTTCGGGGCGGCGGTCGTCGAGGGGACGCGCGCGGCGATGGACGAGTACCGGATCGCGCCGGACTCGGTCACCCTCCTCTCCCATGCCACCACCGTGGTCACCAACGCCCTCCTCGAGTCGAAGGGCGCGAACGTCGCCCTCGTCGCGACCCGCGGGTTCCGCGACGTGCTCGTGCTCCGGCGCTCCGCCCGTGCCGACCTCTACGACCTCTTCCAGGAGGCTCCGGCGGTGCTCGTCCCGCGCCGGCAGCGGCTCGAGGTCACCGAGCGGATCGACGCCCAGGGCGAGGTCGTCACCCCCCTCGACGACGCGGAGGTCGATGCGCTCGTCGGCGCGATCCGGGGGCTCGGGAGCGTGGACGCGATCGCCGTCTGCCTCATGTTCTCGTTTCTCAACGACGCGCACGAGCAGCGGATCGACGAGCGGCTGCGGGCGGCGCTCCCCGGCCTCCCGGTGTTCCTGTCGAGCGAGATCCTCCCGGAGATCCGCGAGTTCGAGCGCACGAGCACGACCGCCGTCTGCGCCTACGTCGGGCCGGTCCTCACCTCCTACCTCGAACGGCTGGAGTCGGCCCTCGCCGGGCTCGGGCTTCCCCGGCTCCACGTCATGGGGTCGAGCGGCGGGGTCCTCGACGTGGCCGGGGCGCTCCGGATGCCCGCCGCCGCCGTCGAGTCGGGGCCCGCGGCCGGGGTCATCGCGGCGCAGCGGCTGGGCGACCTGATCGGCCGCCCGAACCTCATCTCCTTCGACATGGGGGGGACCACCGCCAAGGCGAGCCTCATCGAGAACGGCCGCATCGAGACCACCTCCGAATACGAGGTCGGCGGGCAGGGCAACGTGGGGCGCTGGCTGCACGGCACCGGCCATCCCATCCGCGTGCCGGTCATCGACCTCGCGGAGGTGAGCGCGGGCGGCGGCAGCATCGCCTGGATCGATCCGGGCGGGGCGCTCCGGGTCGGCCCCGAGAGCGCGGGGGCGGAGCCCGGCCCCGCCTGCTACGGGCGCGGCGGGAACCGCCCGACGGTGACGGACGCGAACGTCGTGCTCGGTCGCCTGAGCCGGACCCACCTCCTCGGCGGCCGGCTCCCGATCGACGCGGCGGCCGCCGATGCGGCGGTCCGCGCCCACGTGGCGGACCCCCTCGGGTGCGGGGTCATGGCGGCGGCGGCCGGGGTCGTCAGCGTCGTCAACCACGGCATGGCGGAGGCCCTTCGCATCGTGTCGGTCGAGCGCGGGCACGACGCGCGCGAGTTCAGCCTGGCCGCCTTCGGCGGGGCGGGGCCGGTCCACGCGGCGGCGCTCGCGGAGGAGCTGGGCATCCCCGAGGTCGTCGTGCCCCCCATCCCCGGCGGGTTCTCCGCCCTCGGGCTCGTCGCCACCGACCTCCGCCGCGACTGGTCGCACACGTTCTACGCCCCCATCGGGTCGATCGACCTCGACGCGCTCAACCGCCGGCTCGAGGACCTCGAAGGAAGGGCCGAAGCGATGCTGCGCGGAGCGGGGGTCCCGGAGCCGGACCGCGTGATCGAACGGGCCGCGGACTGCCGCTACGCCAAGCAGGCATACGAGCTGACCGTGCCGCTCGCGGGCGGAACGATCACCCGCGAGAGCATGGCAGGGCTGGCCGGCGAGTTTCATGCCCGCCACCTCCGCACCTACGGGCACGAGAACCCTGACGAATCCGTGCAGATGGTGAACGTGCGGGTGACCGCGACCGGGCGGATGCCCCGGGTCGGGTTCCACGCCCGGCCGGAGGGCATGGGGAAGGGCGAAGGGCAAGGGGAGGGGGCGGCGGCGTCCGCCCCGTCCGCACCGGCGGCGCGGGCCGAGGCGGAGCGCGAGGTCTGGTTCGGGGCGCCGGTCCGCTGCCCGGTCATCGGCCGCTACGACCTGCCCGCGGCGGGTTCCGGGGCCGGTTCGGGCGCTGCCTCGGGCTCCGGCGACGGTGCGAATGAGGGCGCCGGAGCTGGAGCCGAGTCCGGAGCCGGCCGGCCCGGCCCGCTCATCGTGGAGGAGATGGACTGCACGGTGGTGGTCCCGCCCGGCTGGAGCGCCGCCCTCGACGAGCGGGGATTCATCCTGATGACCCGGAACGACGGCGGGGACGGAACGCGATGACGCCGGGGGCTCCTTCGCCGCGGCCCGCGCCCGGGCCTGCCCGGGGCGCCCGTCCGCCTGATCCGGGCCTCGAAGCCCGTGATGCGCCTGCCCGGGGCGCCGGCGCCCGATTCTCCAGCCCGTCCTCCGGATACCGCGAAATCCAGCTTCGAGACAGGTTCATGCGGGAGCGATTGAGATGAGCGAGACGACGGCATCCCCCCGCCCCGCCGTGGCCGCCGGGGCCTCCGTGCGAAGCGGCGGCCGGGGCGGCGGCGGAAAGGGCGGCGACCGCGGAAACGGCCGCGGCCCCGACACGGGGCCGGCCACCGGGGCGAGGACGGACGCGGCCACCTTCGAGGTCGTCAAGAACAGCCTCCATGCGGTCGCGGAGGAGATGAAGGTGGTCCTCGCGAAGACCGCCTACTCCCCCATCCTCAAGGTCGCGGGCGACTACTCGTGCGGGGTCTTCGACGCCGAGGGCAGCATGGTCGCCCAGGGCCCCGATCTTCCGATCCACCTCGGGTCGATGCCGGACGCGGTGCGGGCGGTGATCCGCGCGTGGGACGACGTCGAGCCGGGCGACGTCTTCGTCCACAACGACCCGTACTTCGGCGGATCGCACCTGCCGGACGTGAACGTCGTGTCCCCCGCCTTCGTGGACGGCGCCCTGCTCGGTTTCTGCTGCGTGCGGGCGCACTGGCCGGACGTCGGGAGCGCGACCCCGGGCAGCTACGGCGCGGTGACCGAGGTGTACGGCGAGGGGCTCCGCCTGCCGCCGATCCGCATCCACCGGGCGGGCTCCGTGAACCGCGATGTGGAGGACCTCATCTTCGCCAACGTCCGTACCCCGGCGGAGCGACGCGG
Organism: Gammaproteobacteria bacterium; assembly: GCA_965243335.1. Classification (GTDB taxonomy): domain Bacteria; phylum Pseudomonadota; class Gammaproteobacteria; order HK1; family HK1; genus JAJDXW01. Next base: position 3,729,176 of record OZ251545.1, on the reverse strand, counting down.
CGACCTCCGCGCCCAGATCGCGGCCAACCGCCGGGCCTGCGAGCGCTTGGCCGCCCTCGCCCGCAAGCACGGGACCGGGAGCTTGCGGCGCATCATGCAGGAGGTGATGGACTACTCCGAGGCGATGATGCGGGGGCTCCTTCGCGAGATCCCGGACGGGGAAGGGTCCTTCGAGGACTTCTGCGACGGGGACGGGATCGTCGCCCACGGCGCCAACCAGGACGAGACGTTCGACGTCCGGCTGAAGGTCGTCAAGCGCGGCGATTCCCTGACCGTCGATTTCACCGGCTCCGACCCCCAGGTCGCGGGGCCGATGAACGCCCCCCTCTCGGTCACCGCGTCCGGGGTGTTCACCGCCCTCAAGATGGCGATCGACTCGGCCGGGGTGGTGCCCCCCAACTCCGGGGCGTGGCGCCCCGTGCAGGTGGTCGCCCCGGAGGGGACGGTGGTGAACGCGCGGTTCCCCGCCCCCGTCGTCTACGCCAACCACGAGATCTCGCACCGGGTGTGCGACATGGTGTTCGGGGCCCTCGCGTCCATCATCCCGGACCGGGTGATGGCCTGCTCCCAGGGGACGTCCGCGGTGCTCACCCTCGGCGGGGTGGACTACCGGACGGGGGAGCACTACGTGAGCTACGAGACGGTCAAGGGCGGCTTCGGCGCGCGCCCCGACCGGGACGGGATCAGCGCGATCGCGAGCGGGATCTCCAACACGATGAACACCCCGGTGGAGGTCATCGAGATGAGCTTCCCGGTGCGGGTGGAGCGCTACGAGCTGCTCCCCGACTCGGGCGGGGCGGGCCGCTGGCGGGGCGGGCTCGGCGCGCGCCGGACGTGGCGGATCCTCGGGCGCGATTCGCGGGCGACGGTGTGCTGCGAACGCACCCGGTCGCCCCCGTTCGGGATCGCGGGCGGGGCGGCGGGGGCGCCGGCCCGCATCTCGGTCGTCGAGCCGGACGGCGCGGAGCGGATACTCAACAGCAAGGGCTCGTTCGACGCGCCGGCCGGGTCGCTCGTCGTCTTCGACGTGCCGGGGTCGGGCGGCTACGGCCCGGCGGAGGACCGGGACCCCGCGCGGCTTCGCGAAGACCTCGCCGACGGCTACGTCACCCCGCGCGGCGCCCGCCGCGACTACGGCGCGCCCGACCCCGAAGCCCTCCTCCGGGGCGAGGGCGGGAAGGCGTCAGGGACGCCGGCCTGAGACGGCCCTCGGAGCACCCGACGCCACGCGCCCCGACCCTTGCGGCGGTATTCCACACCGGGGCCGGAACCTTCGCATGGGCGAGCCCCATCGTTCCCTGCATCCGGCTGCTGGCGTCGGGCCGTCAACGGCTCGGCTTCCCCGTCCTCGGCGGATGCGCGGGCAAGGCTCCTCGTCTGCGCCGTTATCCTCGCTCCGGCGCCCTCTTCTCCCCCTCCCACCGGACGATGCTCCTGGGGGTCGCCATCCTCGGGTTCTGCCCGTTCGGCGACTTTTCCGGCTCAGTACGGGCGCGGGAAGCGCGCTCGTCGCCGCGAGCGGCCTTCGCATAATCCACCGGGAACGGGGCGTCTGATGACCGCGCTGCTGCGCCGGATCGCGCTCCCGCCCGTGACGGCCGCGGAGGCGCTTCGCGAGGGTGACCCGGAAGCGACGCGGGTCTGGGACGGCCTCGTGTCCGGGGAGGTCGATGCGGTCCTCGTCGGCAGAACGTCCGAAGCCGCGGCTGCCGAACCCGCTCCCTCGGAAGCCGCGGTTGCCGATGCTCCGGCCGCCGCGGCTCCGACCGTTCGGACGGAGCCGCGGTGCCTGCTACCGGGATCGTTCAATCCGGTCCACGAGGGGCACCGGCGGATGCTCGCGCTGGCCGCCGCCCGGCTGGGGGCCGGCGGCGCCTACGAGCTCGCGATCCTGAATCCCGACAAGCCGCCCCTGTCTCCCGGGGAGGCGGCCCGCCGGCTTGCCGGCTTCTCCGACGCGGAGGCGGTGTGGCTCACCCGCGCGCCCACCTTTCCGGAGAAGGCCCGGATCTTTCCCGGCGCGACGTTCGCGGTGGGGGTGGACACGATCGTGCGTATCGCCGAGCCCCGCTACTACGGCGGCCCCGTAGGTCTTGCCGCCGCGCTCTCCCTCCTCGGCCGGTGCCGGTTCCTCGTGTTCGGGCGGCGGACCGCGGCCTGGTTCGAGACCCTGGAGTCGACGGCCCTGCCCGCCCCGCTCGCGGCCCTTTGCGACGGCGTGCCGGAAGCCGACTTCCGCGCCGACGTGTCGTCCACCGAGCTTCGTCGGAGCCGGGCCGCACCGAAATCATCCAGGGGATATCCCACGGGCCGTTGAACTTGGTCCGAGAGAGGGGGCGGCTCCTTCCCCTGCCCGGTGGCAAACGGCCAGCGGGAACGGCATGGCGGGTGCGGAGGCGAGGGCGGGGACGATGGTGGGCAAGTGGGCATCGTCGAAGTGTTCTATGTCCGGCATTGGCTCGACGGCTGGGTGGACCGGGACGGCAGTCGGCTACCGTTGCTCGCGGAGACCCCGCTAGCGTCCGGGGAGCTGCTGCCCTCCGGTGCGCTCGACGACGCCAAGCCGGACTGGCAACGGCTGCACGAAACCTCGGGCAACGAGGGCGTATCCCTGGACCGCGCCTATCGCCGCGCGGCCTTGGTGATCTGGCCGCGGGCGAAGACCCTGGACATCGTTGCGAGCGCGGGCGTCGACCGGGCCGTCGCCTGGGCGGCGGAGGAGCTCGATCGCAGCGGTGGAGCCGCGGATGAAAGGATCGAGGGCCTCGTCTCCAGACTGCTCGACCCCTGGAAAACCCATGGAATCGGCAGCAAACAGGATGCCCGCATCGGGATGCGCTCCGCACGATCGCGGCGGCCGGACGAAGCTGACGGTGTGGGGCACGATCGCGGCCGCTGCGTGCGCGTCAAGTGAAGGATGGCCGGCGAACCGGGCGCTTTCGGGGCTTGCGTCCACCGGCGGAGGCTCCTCGGCCGGAGGTTTCCCGCATCGCGGGCGGCGCCGGGGAGGGGAGTGCCTCGGGCCGGGGGCGCTTGTCTTGCTCCGGGGCGCCTGATAGCCTTGTCCGTAGCGTCGGATGGAACACCACAGGGGCCGCGATGACCACGCCGTATCAGCCGCCTGCCGACATCTGGGAGGTGAACGCGAGCTTGCAGCTCGACGAGCCCTTGGAGGGCGAAGACGATCCCCGCTGGGTGGATACCGGAACGGCGCGCGGCGAGAACAGCCTTCTCCGGCTTGGCCAAGCGTTGGGGGTGACCAGAGAGCGCCAATTGAAGAGCCCGCCCGAGCGAGGTTACTACCTGTTCTGCGGGCACCGAGGTTCCGGCAAGAGTACGGAGTTGCGGCGGGTTCGGAACGAGCTGAATGCGCCGGACGTCTACTACGTTGTGTTTGCGGATGCCGCGCAGGAGCTCGACGTCAACAACCTTCGTTACCAGGATATCCTGTTGCACCTTGCCGGCAAGCTCATGAAGCGGCTTGAAAACGATGGTGTAATCATCGAGCAGGTGCATCTGCGAAAGCTCCAGGACTGGTTCACGGAGCGAGTCGAGAGCCAGGCGGAGACCAGGGATTTCGCGCGGGAGATCAAGGCAGGCGTGGAAGCAGGAGCAGGCATTCCGGGACTTGCAAAGCTGTTCGTCGGCATCAGCAACGCCTTGAAGACGAGCTCCGAATACAAGGTGGCGCTGAGACGCACGCTCCAGAACTACTTTACCGATTTTTCCGACGCCTTCAATCACCTGATCCAGTCCGCGGAAGAAGCCATTCGAGACGCCGGTAAGGGGCGCCGTATTCTTTTCGTGATCGACGGGACCGATCGGCTGTCTGGCGAGGATGCAGAAGCGTTCTTCGTCTCGGACGTGCATCAGCTTCAGCAGGTGCATGGGTTGTTCATCTATTGTGCGCCCGTACATCTCGCTTACAAAGGCAGTGCGATACGGCAGAATTTCAACAGGATATTCCAACTGCCCATGATCAAGCTCGTGAACCAGGATTGCACGACGAACCAGGTCGGGCGCGAGGTCATGCGCGAAATGCTGCACAGGCGCGCCGCGCCCGATCTGTTCGACGACGGCGTCGCCGATATTCTGGTCGAGTACAGTGGAGGGCATCCACGAGATCTCCTGCGGCTCCTGCATAACGCTTTCCTTTACACCGAGCACGGCCGTTTCGACGAAGCGTCCGCTTGGCGGGCGGTGCGGGAAGCCGCCACCGACTTCCGGCGTTTTCTCGGTGTCGAAGACTATGAGCTTCTGGCGAAGATCGACTTTGCACAGTCGGAACAGGCATTGTTCAATGACTCGGAGCGTACTCGCGATCTGCTCTACAACCTGGCCTTGCTCGAGTACAACAACTTCTACTGGCGCAGCCACCCGGTGATTCGGACGATCGATGCTTACAAGGCAGCTCGAAGGGTGATCGAGAACGACCTCGATGGTTGATGAGGATGCAATCTGGAACCTGCGCTCGGAGCACTCCGGCGCCTTCCTTCGGCTTCAGCGGTTGCTGGAAGGCCGGCGGTCGTTCACCTTGTGCTTCCTGATCTACTCCGACAGCTTCTATCGGGATCAGGCGGCGAGGTTTCTGGAAGAACGATTGGGCGCGAAAGTCTGCGTATCCATCGATCGTGATACTTCGATCGGTACGGAGGACCTGTTCGAGCGCCTGAACGCAGATCCGCTCGGCGCTCCTTCGCAGCTCATGGGTCTGGAGCACTGGCCCGAGGGCATCGACAATCTGTTGACGAGGCTTAATTACCGAAGGGAAGCTCTGGCCGAACGATGCACGCGGCCCCTGCTGTTCTGGGTTCTGTCCAGGGATCTGAACAAGATAACGATCAAGGCGGCGGATCTGTGGGCATGGCGTTCGGGCGTATTCGACTTCACGCTGCCGGCCGACACGAGATCGAGGCTCCTGCATCGGTCCCGCATCGACCCGTGGGTAGCAGCGGATACCCCCCGCCGTCGGGCTCGAATGGAGGAGTTGCAGCAGTATCTGGCGGCGCGCCCCTCGTTGCGTCCGATCGATGTGGATCTGCTGCTTGAACTGGGCGATTTGCGAAGATATCTCGGTGAGCTGGCGCAAGCGGAAGACGCCTATTCACGTGCCGAAGATGCACTCTCCGATATGGACGACCAACGGCGTCGAGCCCTCACCCGAGGCCGGATTGCCGACATTTTTCAAGCTCGCGGTCAGCTTGACGAAGCGTTGTGCATCCGAACCGAGGAAGAGCTGCCCGTATACAGGAAGCTCGGCGATGTGCGATCAGTCGCCATCACCCGAGGCGAGATCGCGGATATCCTTCAGACCCGCGGTCAGCTCGACGAGGCGTTGCGTATCCGAACCGGGAGTCAATTGCCTGTCTTCAAGAAACTCGACGATGCGCATTCTGTCGCCATCACCCAAGGCGAGATCGCGGACATCCTTCAAATTCGCGGTCAGCTTGACGAAGCGTTGCGCATCCGAACCGAGGAGGAGCTGCCCGTATACAGAAAGCTCGACGATGTGCGATCAATCGCCATCACCCGAGGCCGGATTGCCGACATTTTTCAAGCTCGCGGTCAGCTTGACGAAGCGTTGCGCATCCGAACCGAGGAAGAGCTGCCCGTATACAGAAAGCTCGACGATGTGCGATCAATCGCCATCACCCGAGGCCGGATTGCCGACATTTTTCAAGCTCGCGGTCAGCTTGACGAAGCGTTGCGCATCCGAACCGAGGAAGAGCTGCCTGTATACAGAAAGCTCGGCGATGTGCAATCAGTCGCCATCACCCAAGGCCAGATCGCGGACATCCTGGAGGCTCGTGGGCAGATCGACGAAGCGCTTCGCATCCGAACCGAGGAGGAGCTGCCCGTATACAGAAAGCTCGGCGATGTGCAATCAGTCGCCATCACCCAAGGCCAGATCGCGGACATCTTGGAGGCTCGTGGACAGGTCGGGGAGGCCTTGAGAATCTACGAACACGACGTGCTGGAATACATCGAGGCGCTCGGAGATCCCACGCAAATCGAGCGCGTCCGCAAACGGATCGCGTCCCTGCGAGCATCGTCCTCGGGGTCGGCGGGGGGCTGATCGGTCGGTGGCTTCGGGGGATGCACAGTCGGCGGGAGATGGCCGGGGTGCGGTTTCATGTCGATCGGGCGGACGGCGAGGGGGGCGAAGATGGTGGACCCGCCGGCGGCCGGCGGAGGGTTTCCGGCACCAGCCACGCGGCGATGGCGGCTCCCGCGAAGCCGACCGCGCCGGCCAGCCCCAGGGTCGCGCCAAGGGCGAAGAAGCCCGTCGCCGCGCTGAAGACGAAGGGGCCGGCCGCGTGGCCCGCGTCCCCGAGGAGGCGCCACACCCCGAGGAACTCCCCCCCGGTTCGTGCGCGGCGAGAGGTCCGCGCCGAGGGCCATGATGATCCCGGTGCCGAAGCCGTTCCCGAGCCCGGAGAGGAGGGCGACCGCGAGGTAGGTCCAGAAGCCGGTGGCGAACGGCATCAGGACGAGGCTCGCCCCGAGGAGGGCGAGCGAGGGCACGAGGGTCCATTTGCGCCCGCGGAAGTCCATCAGCCAGCCGGCCGGATAGAACATCGCCGCGTCGAGGGCGGAGGAGAGCCCGAAGGCGAGCCCGATGCTCGCGGCGTCGAGCCCGATCGCCCCGCCCCAGAGGGGGATGAGGACCTGGCGGGCGGAGCGCACGAACTGCATCGCGAGGGAGGCGATGCCCGCCGCTCGTGAACTCGCGCCGGTGGTCGCGCAGGATCCGGGCGATGATCGCGCGGTGGGGCTGGGCGCCGCCGCGGGCGCTTCTCCGCGAGCGCCGGACGAAGACGCCGATAAGGACCAATCCGGCGACGTTGAGGACCGCCGCCGCCGCGAAGGCGGCCCCGAACCCGAATGCCTCGGCGATGAGCCCGCCCGCCGCCGGGCCGACGAGGAGCCCCACCCGCTGGATGCCGGCGAGCGCGGTGATCGCGCGGCCCCGGTAGGCGGCCGGGCACTGGCGGGTGACGTAGTTGAGCCTCCCCAGCATGAGCGCGCCGAACCCCGCCCCGAGCACGAGGGCGAGCAGGCCGAGCAGCCAGGGGCCGGCGACGAAGCCGAACCCGGCGCAGGCCAGGGCGACCGCGAGCGTCCCCCCCGCCATGGTGACCTTGTCCCCATCGAAGCAACGGCGCGGACCGGACGGCGGGGGCGCAGGCGGCGGACGGATGGCGGCGGGACGCGGCTAGCAGGGCCGCGCTCCGGGCGCGAAGGGCGAACGCAGGCAGACCACCGATCCCGCGCCCCGCTCCCGGACTAGAATTCGACCGAGGCGCCCGCGTCTCCGGCCCGAGCCCGTGACCCGAAAGCCGCCGCCCGTCCCCGAGGAGAACCCGATGACCGCGCCCGCCTTTCGACCGAACTCCCCGCACGCGCGCGACGTCGCGTCCATGGTCCACCCCCAGACGAACCTTCGGCTCCATGAATCGACCGGCCCCGCCATCATGCGCCGAGGGGACGGGGTCCATGTGATCGACGAAGATGGGCGGCGGTTCTTCGACAGCACCGCGGGCCTCTGGTGCGCCTCGCTCGGCTTCAACGTCGAGCGGCTCGCGAAGGTCGCCTACGAGCAGATGCGCACCCTCGGCTACTACCACACGTACCGGCACAGCTCGAACTCGAGCGCGATCGATCTCGCCGAGCGGCTGCTCGCGATCGCCCCCGTCCCGATGTCGAAGGCGCTCTTCCAGTGCTCGGGCTCGGAAGCCAACGACGTCGCCATCAAGCTCGCCTGGTACTACCACAACGCCGCCGGCCGGCCCGGCAAGACCAAGGTCATCGGCCGCCGGATGGGCTACCACGGGAGCACCATCGCGGCGGTGAGCGCCTCCGGCAAGGCCGACATGCACGCGGACTTCAACCTCCCGCTGCCGATGTTCCGGCACACCGACACCCCGCACTACTACCGCGGGCACGAGGAGGGGGAGAGCGAGGAGGCGTACTCGGAGCGGCTCGCCGCGAACCTCGAACGGCTCATCCTCGAGGAAGGGCCGGACACGGTCGGCGCGTTCATCGCCGAGCCGGCGATGGGCGCGGCGGGCGCGATCCCCCCGCCCCGCGGCTACTTCGACCGCATCCAGGCGGTGCTCGACCGGCACGAGGTGCTGTTCATCGCGGACGAGGTGATCTGCGGGTTCGGCCGCACCGGGAACATGTGGGGGTCCGAGACCTACGGCGCCCGGCCGGACGTCGTGACCTGCGCCAAGGCGCTCTCCGGCGCCCACCTCCCGATCTCGGCGGTGCTCGTGAACGCGAGGGTCTACGAGGCGATGCTCGCCGAGAGCGACCGGCAGGGCGCGTTCGCGCACGGGTTCACCCACTCCGGCCATCCGGTGACCACCGCGGTCGCCCTCGAGACGCTGAAGATGTACGAGGAGATGGACGTCGTCGGGCGGGTGCGGGCGCTCGCTCCGGCCTTCCAGGCGCGCCTGCGCGCCTTCCTCGACCATCCCCTGGTCGGCGACGTGCGCGGGGACGGGCTCTTCGCAGGGATCGAGCTCATGGCCGACAAGGCGGCGCGCCGGCCGTTCGACCCCGGCCTCGGGGTGGGGGCCCGGGTCGGGCGCCACGCCCGCGCGAACGGCCTCATCCAGCGGGTGGTCGGGGACCGGCTCGCCTTCGCCCCGCCGCTCGTCATCACCGAGGCGCACGTCGACGAGCTCGGAGCGAAGCTCGGCGCGGCCCTCGATGCGGCCCTGGACGAGGTTTCCGGGCTCGCCGCAGCGCCGGCGTGATCCCGATACCGGACCGGCGCGGAAGCCCGCGGCGGGCGATCGGCGCGCGAACCCGGCCCCGCCCCGCGCCCCGCCGGAAGGTGAGGCGCTCTTCCGCGGAGGCGACGCCGCGCGGGGCGGCCCGGGGCGGGGGCGAGCGCGCGGGCGGCTCCGGGGAGGGAGGGACGGACGGGCGATGAACGACGCGGCGGACACCCTCGCGCGGCGGCTCGAGGCGGTCGGAAGCGGCCGTCTCGTGGTCGTGACCGGGGCCGGGATCAGCCTCGCGAGCGGGATCCCGACCTTTCGCGGAACCGATCCGGGGGCGATCTGGAAAAAGGACGTGACCGAGCTCGGAACCCGGCGCTTCTTCGAGTCCGACCCGGCGGGGAGCTGGTCCTGGTACACGAGCCGGTTCGACATGGTGCTCGACAAGCAGCCCAATCCGGCCCACCACGCGCTCGCGGCCCTCGAGCGCTGGCAAGCCGCCCGCTCCGGGGGCTTCCTGCTCGTCACCCAGAACGTGGACCCGCTGCACGAACGCGCCGGCAGCGAACGGCTCGTCAAGGTGCACGGCAGCGCCGACCGGGTGCGCTGCACGCGGCAGGGCTGCGAGCACGGCGCGCCCGCCGGGTCGCTCGCCCGCGCGGACTGCGACATGACCGCCTTCGCCCGCGACCCGGTGGCCGCGAACCTTCCCCGCTGCCCCGCGTGCGGGAGCCTGCTCCGCCAGCACGTCCTCTGGTTCGACGAGTCCTACGACGAGCACGCGGACTACCAGTGGGGCCGGGTGCTGCTGGCCGCCCAGACCCTGAGCTGCCTGCTCTTCGTCGGGACGTCGCTCTCGGTCGGGGTCACCGAGCTCTTTCTCGGGGCGGCGCTCGAGATGGACCGCCCGGTGCTCGCGATCGACCCCGGCGCGGCGCGCCCCCCGCACCCGCGCGTCACGATGCTCCGAGTACCGGCGGAGGAGCTGCTGCCGGCCGCCTGCGCGCGGCTCGGCATCGAGACGCCGACGGTGCGGTGAAGGCCCGGAGGAACGGCGAATGCGTCGCCGGCGGTGCGATGGCCGCCCGCTCTCCGGGCTCGAAGCGGGCTTGAAGCCGTTTCATTTCGCGGCCAAGCTGGGCGTCGATGCCGGGTCGGGCGTTGGGAGAACGGCCTCTCGGGTTCCCCGTCGCCCTCCGGCGCGGACGCGGGCATCCGCTCGAAACAGCGTCCGATGCGCCCCTCGACCGCAACCGCTTCCCGACATGCTCCGTGGTGTATTCTTGCCGTAACTCACCGCCAACCGGGTAGACCCCATGAGCGCCGCCGTATCCGAACTCCGGCCCCCCGCCCCCGCGACCGGCCTTGCGCCCGGCTCCGACCTCGAACAGATCCGCGTCGATCTCGCGGCTTCGCTCCGCTGGGCGCACCGCCTGGGGCTCAGCGAGGGGGTGGACAACCACTTCTCGGCAGCCGTTCCCGACGACGACGGGGTGGTCCGGGGCAAGCGCTTCCTCATCAACCCCTACGGCTGGCACTGGTCCGAGATCACCGCCTCCTCGCTGGCGCTCTGCGACGAGGACGGCAACGTGCTCGAAGGCAGCAACGAGGTGGAGACCTCCGCGTTCTGCATCCACAGCCGGATCCACGCGAACGTCCCGAGCGCGGTGGTGGTCCTGCACACCCACATGCCCTACGCGACGTCGCTCACCCTCCTCGAGGACCCGGAGCTCCGGATGTGCGAGCAGAACGCGCTCATGTTCGACGGCCGGGTCGCCTACGACGACGAGTACGACGGGCTCGCCCACGCGACCGAGGAGGGGGACCGTCTCGCCCGCAGGATCGGCAACCGCAGCGTGCTGATGATGGCGAGCCACGGGGTGGTGGTGACCGGCCCCGACGTCGCCTCCGCGTTCACCGACCTCTACTACCTGGAGCGGGCCGCGATGTTCCAGGTGCTCGCGCGCTCCACCGGCGGCGCGCTCCGCACCATCCCGGAGTACGTGCGCCGGAAGGCCCGCGAGCAGTTCGCGGTGGACCGGCCCTTGCTCGCGGAGCGGCACTTCAGGGCGCTGCGCCGCATCCTGGACCAGGAGGAGCCGCAGTACCGGCACTGACCTGCAACATCTCACCGGCGTGCCGTCGCGGACGCCGATCCGTTCCCGGCGGCGGGCCGTACTCCTTCAGAGCGCTTCGACCGCGCGGATGCGCCCCGGGGTCGACTCGTCGCCGCGCCTTCAGCGCCTTGCGGCGGGCGCCGCCCGCCGGCCAACCCGTCCACCACCCTTGACCGGCGGCCCGAGCAAGCCGCCGGCCAACCAGCCGGAGCCCACCCGGCCCGGCCCTGAACACGGAGACCTGCCCATGGAAGCTCTCAGCAATTCCCGCATCGAGGCCGCCTACCGCGAGCGTACCCGCCGCTCCGCCGAGCTGGCGAAGGAAGCCCGGGACCTCTTCCCGAGCGGGATCACCCACGACAGCCGCAGGATCGACCCCTACACGATCTACGTGGACCGCGCGGAGGGGCCGCGCAAGTGGGACGTGGACGGCAACGAGTACATCGACTACTTCGGCGGGCACGGCGCCCTGCTGCTCGGCCACCACCGGCCCGAGATCGACCGCGCCGTCGCCGACGCCCTCGCCCGCGGGACCCACTTCGGATCGAGCCACGAGGGCGAGGTGCGGTGGGCGCAGGCGGTCAAGGCGCTGGTCCCGTCCGCGGAGCGGGTCCGGTTCACTTCGTCCGGGACCGAAGCCACCCATCTCGCCCTCCGCATCGCGCGCGCCGCCACCGGGCGGCGCAAGGTGGTGCGCTTCCGGACCCATTTCCACGGCTGGCACGACCACATGGCGTCGGGGTACACCTCGCACTTCGACGGAACGGCGACCCCGGGGGTCCTCGACGACGTCGCGGGCAGCGTGCTCCTGCTCGACCCCGGCGACGAGGCCGCGATGCGCGAGGCGTTCGCGGGCGACCCGGACGTCGCGGCCGCCATCCTGGAGCCGACCGGCGCGTCGTTCGGGCTCATCCCCCTCCGGCCCGCGTTCCTCGAAGCGCTGCGCGAGGCGACCGCGGAGAACGGGGCGCTGCTCATCTTCGACGAGGTGGTGACGGGCTTTCGGGTGTCGCCGGGCGGCGCCCAGGGCGAGTTCGGGATCGCCCCCGACCTCACCACCTTCGCCAAGATCCTGGCCGGCGGCCTGCCGGGCGGCGCCCTCGCCGGGCGGAAGGACCTGCTCGACCACCTCGACTTCGAGGCCGCGCCGGCCGACGGGCAGGAGAAGATCAACCACCAAGGGACGTACAACGCGAACCCGGTGTCCGCCGCGGCGGGGACCGAGATGCTCCGGATCGTCGGGTCGAGCGACGCCTGCGCGCAGGCCAACGGCTTCGGAGAACGGCTCCGCGCCGCGCTCAACGAAGTCCTGATCGAGGAGGACGTGCCCTGGGCCGCCTACGGCACGTTCTCCGGCTTCCACCTCTTCCTGAACCCGGAGGGGCGCTCCCTCCGCCCCGACCGCTTCGACCCCTTCTCGGTCGACTACCGGGAGCTCAAGGCGAACCCGCCCGGGCTCGCGGACCGGCTGCGCCTCGCGATGCTGTCGAACGGGGTGGACGTGAACGGCTGGCCGGGCGGGGTCATCTCCGCCGCCCACGGCGAGGCGGAGCTCGCGGAGACGGCGGGCGCGCTCCGGGAGTCGCTGCGGATGCTGAAGGCGGAGGACGCGATCTGAGGACGCGACCTGGCGCCGAGGCCGAAGCCGGGGCTGAGGCCGGCTACGGGGCTCGGACGACCCCCGTAGTCGCTGGCTGACACGCCTGCTCCGGCGGTACCGCGGGCCAGCCGCCCGGCCTGACGAGAGAAACGCCATGAACGTCTGTCGGTGATGGGTACGAGGCCGGCCCGTCAGACGAACGCACTCCTGGGAGAAGCCTGCGGCGTGGGTTTCGTGCGCGGCCGGGAATCGAGTTGGCCGGTACTGATTGGTCACGAAGCCGCCCGGCCTCCGCCCTGCTGCTCCCGACCCGGGCGCATGACGCCGCCGCGCACCGGCGCTGCGGCGCCCTGAGCCAGCCCGGAAGACGCGGCGGCCGGAGGGGCGGCCCCCCTCCGGATTGACCCGCACGGACCGTCCCACGCCCCCCCGGTACGGAACGCCCGGCCACGCGGACCCGCCCCGCCCCCACCATGCACCCATTCACGGCCCACCAACGGAACCTCCGCGGCATCGCATGGCTGATGCTGTCGCTGCCGTGCTTCCAGTCGATGAACGTGATGCTGCGCAACGTGGCGATGGACCTGCCGGCGGTCGAGGCGATGTTCTTCCGCAACCTGTTCGGGTTCATCATCCTGCTGCCGCTCTTTCTCCGCCGGCCGGAGGCGCTCCGTACCCGGCAGCTCGGCCTGAACGTGCTGCGGGGCCTCACCCACCTCGGGGGGATGGTCGCGTGGGTGTACGCCCTCACCCTGATTCCCCTCGCGACGGCCGCCGCCCTCCTCTTCGTGACACCGGTCTTCGTCGCCCTCGGCGCGGTGCTGTTCTTCGGCGAACGCCCCGGCATCGCGCGGTGGACGGCCATCGGGCTCGGGATCGTGGGGGTGCTGATCGTGATGCGGCCCGGCGTCGAGGCGATCTCGATCGGCGCCCTCATCGTGCTCGGAGCCACGGTGCTGCAGGGCGCGGCCAAGATGATGGTCAAGCCGATCGCGCGCACCGACTCCACCCTGTCCATCGTGTTCCACCTCAACGTGCAGATGGCGCTCTTCGGCCTCGTGCCGACGATCGTCTTCTGGCGCACCCCGACCCTCGCCCACCTCGGCTGGTTCGTGGTGATGGCCGCGGTCGGGGCGGTCGCCCACTACTCGCTGACCCGGGCCATCGAGCACGCCGACTTCACCGCGCTCCAGCCTTTCGAGTTCGTGCAGCTCGGGTGGGCGGCCCTGCTCGGGTTCGTGTTCTTCGCCGAGGTCCCCGCCAACCACGTGCTGCTCGGCGGAGCGGTGGTCGTCGCGGCGACGAGCTGGATGGTGCGCCACGAGGCGCGCCGCGACCGGCCCTCCCCCTGACGAGCGGGTAGACTCCTGCCCCGGCGCCTAGCGGAGACCAGCGCGGAAGACGCCCGAAGGCTGGCCATGGACCACTGATTCTTCGACGACTTCTACGACCCCCGCCGCGTGCCTGTTTCCTCCGCGGACCGGGCGGAAATCCCACGAAGATCGAGACGATTTCCTACGCACGTCGGGAGGGAGGCGGCTATTCCCGGCCGGCGCCTTCCCTCATCATGCGCCGCATGGCCCGCCAGGACCGCGCCTGCAAGCTGCTCTTCTCCCAACCGCGCATGGTCGAGGACGCCCTGTGCGGCTTCGCCATCCCCCGCGGGAGCGCCGAGCTGGACTTCTCCACCCTGACCCGGATGAACGCGGAGTACGTCGGCCCGGACCTTCACAGCCGGATCGGCGACATGCTCTGGCGTGTGGAGTTCGACGCCGCGAGCCCGCTCGCCACGCCGCCCCTGGCCAACGGCGCGCGGCCCTATCTGCTCGTCATGTTCGAGTTCCAGTCGGCGGTGGACCCGGACATGGCCTGGCGGATGCACGAGTACCTGTATCTGCTGCAACGCCACCAGCGCAACAACGGCACGCTCCGGGCCGAAGGGCGCGAACCCCCGGTGCTGGCCGTGGTGGTGCACAACGGCGACCGGCCGTGGACGGCGGCGGACGCGCGGGCGGGGCCGGTGGTCGAAGCGCCGGCCGGGTCGGGCTGGGCCGGCAACCGGACCCGGACCTACGTGGCGCTCGACCTGCGCGAGCTGGCGGGCCGCGGCGCCGGGCTGCCTCCCGACAACCGGCTGACGACGCTGATCGGCCTGGAGACCGGTCCGGCGGAGACCCTGCCGGGGAGGCTGCGGGCGGCGTTCGAGCGCTACGGCGGGGAGGAGGAGAGGGGGCTGCGCGAGGGGTATCATGCGCGGGTGAGGGATTCGCGTTCGCCGCACGGGGGCGAGGGCTTGGCGTCGTTCCCGGAGTTCGAGCGGGCCTTGGAAAGGAAACGGGGAGGAGCGGAGATGCCGACGTTGATGGACGCCCGGGCGATGGAGTGGGAGGCCCGGGTGATGGAGCGAGGCCGGGAGCAGGGCATCGCGCAAGGGCGGGAGCAAGGTATCACGCAGGGACGGGAACAGGGCATCGCGCAGGGGCGAGCCGAAGGCCGGCGTGAGCTGCTGCGCCGCCTGGCCGAACGGCGCTTCGGCCCGGAGACGGCTGCGCAGCTTGCGGGCTACATGGCCGAGGCCGCCGGGGTCGAGGAGCTCCTCCAGGTGGGCGACTGGATCCTGGACTGCGACACCGGTCGCGAGCTGCTCGACCGGTTCCGCCGCCCGCGCGATGCGTGACGACCTCTCCACGGCAAGGACCCGCAGCCCCCGCCGCCGTGGGGTGAAATCCGCCCAAAAGCCCCTCGAACCGACCCCAAACCCTGGAAGAACGCCATCCCCGTGGGGTAAAAATATCTCACCCCGCCTCGCACTCCCGAACGACCAGCACGTCCCAGCCAAGCCCTCGAAGCGCCGATGTCTTCCGATCTACGGGAAGGGAAACAGATGTCGGGGGCGCCGGGGTGGCGGGCGCAGGCGCCCGGTCAGAGGTCGATGACGATGCTGCCGTAGTCGTCGAGGGAGGCGCGGGCGCCTGGGGGCACGAGGCAGGTGGCGTCGTACTCCTCGACGATGAGCGGGCCGGCCGCGCCCGCCGCGAGGTCGGAGCGGCGCACCACGGGGGTCTCCGTCCAGCCCGCCTCGGGGCCGAAGTAGGCGGGCCGCGAGCCGCCTCCCGGCCCCTCCCCTCCCTCGGACCGGTCCAGGTGAAGCGTGTCGGGGACCACCGGCGCGTCCGGGAGGCCCTCCGCCACCAGCACCATGTTCACGAGCTCGACCGGCTCCTCCGGCCCCGCCCGGTGGCCGTAGGTGCGCTCGTGCTCCTCCCCGAACGCCTCGGCGAGCCGTTCGAGCCACGCCCGGTCCACCGGCCCGTTCGCCGGGGTCGGCGGGGCGGCCACGTCGAGCTCGTAGATCTGCCCCTTGTAGTGCAGGTTCGCGGTGCGCCGGAACCGCATCCGCTCCGCCGGGAACCCCTCGCGCTCCAACTGCGCGCGGCCCTCGTCCTCCAGCGCGCGCCATGCGCGGTCGATCTCGCCCGGGTCCGCCTCCGTCAGCACCCGGCGGAACGTCCGCGAGTAGTGGTGCTCGACGTCCGCGTAGAGCAGGCCGAAGGCGGAGAAGAGCCCCGGCGCCGGCGGGACGAGGATGCGCTTCATGTGGAGTGCCGCCGCCATCGTGGCCGCGAAGAGCGGGCCGTTGCCGCCGAACGCGAACATCGCATAGCGCCGCGGGTCGCGCCCGCGCTCGCTCGACACCGAGCGGATGGCCCGGATCATGTTGGAGGCTGCGATCCGGTGGGCGCCGTAGGCGGCGTGGGCGAGGTCGAGGCCGAGGGGGCGCGCGACCCGCTCCTCGAAGACCCTCCGGGCGCGTTCGGCATCGATCGCGAGCTCGCCGCCCACCAGGTGAGTCGGGTTGAGGTAGCCGAGGATCACGTTCGCGTCGGTGATCGTCGGGTCTTCGCCGCCCTGGTCGTAGCAGGCCGGACCCGGCGCCGCCCCCGCGCTCTCCGGCCCGCACTGCATGGAGCCGCCCGCATCGACCCGGACGATGGAGCCCCCGCCCGCCCCGACCTCCGCGAGGTCGATGGCCGGCACCTTGATGAGGTAGCCCGACCCGGTAAGGAGCCGCGACCCCTGCATGATCCCGCCGCCGACGCTGTACTCGAGCGAGCGGGTGAACTCCCCGCCCTCGACCAGCGACGCCTTGGCGGTGGTCCCGCCCATGTCGAAGGTGATCACGTCCGGCAGCCCCACCTTGCGCGCGAGGGCCTGGGCGCCGACCACCCCGCCGGCCGGCCCGGATTCGATGATGTTGCAGGGCAGGCGGATGGCGTCCTCGACGGTGGTGAGCCCGCCGTTCGACTGCATGAGCATCACCGGCGCGGAGACCGCCGCCGCCTCCAGCTCGCGGCGGAGCGATTCCAGGTAGCGGGCCACCGTCGGCATCACGTAGGCGTTGACCACGGTGGTCGAGGTCCGCTCGTACTCCTTGACCTCCGGCAGCACCTCGTAGCTGATGCACGAGACGAGATGGGGCGCCCGCTCCGCGAGCACTTCCTGCACCAGCAGCTCGTGGGCGGGGTTCTCGAAGGAGTTGAGCAGGCATACCGCGATCGCCTCGACCCCCTCGGCGACGAGGCGGTCCACCGCCGCTTCGGCGTCCTCGCGCGCGAGGGGGCGGACGACCTCCCCGCGCGCGTCGATCCGCTCGTCCACCTCCACCCGGAGATAGCGCTCGACCAGCTCCGGCGGCTTCTCCCACGCGAGGTCGTACAGGCGCGGCATGCGGAGGTTCCGGAGCTCGAGCACGTCGCGGAAGCCGCGCGTCGTGATGAGGCCGGTGAGCGCCCCCTTGTTCTCGAGGATCGCGTTGGACGCCACGGTGGCCCCGTGGCGGACCTCGGACACGTCCGCGCCGGCGAGGGAGGTCTCGTCGAACACCTGGCGGAGACCGCGGGCGATCGCCTGCGCGTAGTCCTCGACGCTCGAGGAGACCTTGCGGGTGTGGACCCGGCCCTCCGCGTCGAGGAACACGATGTCGGTAAACGTTCCGCCGATGTCGACACCGACGCGATAGCGAGCCATGGTCGTACTTCTCCTCGGGTTCGTGGCGGCCGCGGGGCTCGAAGCCGCCTCTCCGGCGCCGGGTGTGCGGGGCCTGCCGAGCACGCCCCGGGACGGACGGGCCTTCTCCTCGCGTTTCGGCCCGGATCTCCCGGACCCTCGATCGCGCTCCGCCGCTCCTCGGCCCGGGCAACCGTAGCCAGTCACCGCGGCCGGATCAAGGATCGGGCCGCGAGGCATGTGCGCGGTGGGGATTTTCGCCAATGGCGAACGCCCTGGGTACGCCGGCGTCCCGCCGGCATGTTGGTTCTCACAGGCGCTTCGCCCCTTCGTGTGCCGGCGAGACGCCGGCGTACCCGGGGAGGGTGTGCCCGGGTACGACCCGCGAACCCCTTGCCGTGGGGTGAAATCTTCCCAAAGGCCCCTCGAACCGACCCCAAACCGTGGACCAACGCCGTCCCCGTGGGGTAAAAAATATCTCGCCTTCCTCTCTACTCTTCCTATATCAATACGTTACGAACAGCACACGGGCCTCCGTGCGCTTGCGGGGCTCCGCCGCCTCGAATACAGCCTTCGGCATGGCAACGCCATGCCCTTCCGCCTGGCGTCCCGGGCGCAGGAACGGAGGTCATGATCGAAGCCCGGCCGCCGCGATGCCGCGCCCGTATCCGCTTCAGGATATCCCGGTACGGCAGTCCGACAGAGCGGGCGATCGAGTCGTCCGGAGCTGCGGGCCGACGGGCGGCGCGCCCGTCAGAACGCGGGCGCGGCGAGCCCGGCGAGACGGGGCTCCCAGTAGCCGGTGCGGTCGTACAGGCAGCGGACCTGCACGTACTCGTACATGGCGGCGGCGGCGTAGGGGCCGGCCTCGGGCTTGGCGGAGAGCGCCTGCCCGACCCGGACGGCCATCTCCTTCGACGCCTCGTCCGACTTCAGGAACCGCTTCATCAGCATCGAGAACAGGTGCTCGCGGGCGCGCATCCCCTCGCTCCACCCGCGCGGGCGGCGCACGATCGCCGGGGGCTCGATCCCGCGGATGAGGCGCAGCAGCCGCTCGCCGAAGAACTCCGGGCAGTACAGCCGGTTGGCCAGCCACTTCATGCCGATCGAGAGCTGCTCGCGGGTCATGCCGATCGGCGCGATGTTCGTCTCCCACGGCACGGCCGCCGTCTCGTTGGCGCCCTCGATCAGCCGTCCGCTCTTCCGCATCCGGGCATGGAGAGGGGTCGCCTCCGGGGCCACCACCGCCCCGACGGAGAAGTTGGGGATCGGGGTCGCCATCGCGAACTCGAACTGCCGCTCGAACACGTCCGGGCCGTCCGCGTCGAAGCCCACCATCATGCCGCTCCGCACCATGATGCCGTGCCCGAGGAACTTCTCGATCTGGCCGATGGGGCCGTCCAGCAGGTTCTGGCGCTTGTTGGCCTCCCGCAGGGCGGCTTCGTTCGGGGTCTCGATCCCGATGAACACCTGGTTCAGGCCCGCCCCGGCGCACATCCCGAGCAGCTCCTCGTCACGCGCCGCGTCGATCGACGCCTGGGTGGTGAAGAACACCGGCTCGCGGTCCGGCCGCTCGTTCCAGCCCCGGAGCGCGTCGACCACCTCCTTCGCCCGGCGGCGGTACACGGTGAAGTTGTCGTCGGTCAGGAACACCTCCCGGTACCCGTGGCCGTAGAGGACGTCGAGCTCGGCGAGGACGTTCCCGATCGGCTTGTGCCGCTGCTTGCGGCCGAGATAGGGGATGACGTCGCAGAACTCGCAGTCGAAGGGGCACCCGCGCGAGGTCTGGAGGGCGCCGACGACGGCCCGATGGTTGGGGTAGAGGCTCCATTGCGGGATCGGCGACGAGGCGAGGTCCGGGCGCCCGCCGTCGTACTCCTCCCGCCATCGGCCGCTCCGGAGGTCCGAGAACAGCTCGGGGGCGATCTCCTCGATCTCGCCCCGCACCAGCACGTCGCAGGCGTGGCGGAAAGGGTCGGGCGAGAGCGACGCGCTGGGGCCGCCGATCAGCACCGTCTTCCCCCGGCGGCGGAACTCCGCGCCGACCTCGATCATCCGCTCGCGCTGGGTGATCTTGCCGGTGAGCCCGATGAAGTCCGCCGACGTGTCGAAGTCGATCGGCGAGATGGCCTCGTCACAGAGCCGCACCGTGAAGTCGGGCGGGGCCAGCGCGGCGAGGGTGGTGAGGGTCACGTCCGCCATCCATTGGACCGAGGAGAACCCCCAGTACTCGATGAAGTCGGCCCCGTAGTGGTTGGGAACCGTGGACTTCGGGGCGATCAGGTAGAGGGACCTGGACATGCCCGTTCCTCTGGATTGCGCGCCGTCCGGGGCCGGGCGGCCCCGGACGGCTCATCGGGGGGTGCGGGCGCCAGGATCGGCCGATCCGGTGGGAGCCGGCGGCGCCCTCCTGGGAGAACGTCTGCGCCACCTACCAGGATGCCCTCGCCTGGTCGGTCCAGTGGGAGCCGGTGCCGCCCTCCTGGAGCCACCTCGCCCTCGCCTGGTTGCCGGGGCTGTTGAACTGCGACCAGTGCCTGCTCCTCAGCCAGTCGTCACGGCTTGCGAAAGCATTCCCGCTCCTCTTGCCGCCGACGACCATGCCGAGGTCCTCGTCCTCGATGGTGGCGTTCGGATCGGGGGGAAGGACGAAGTGGTGGAGGTCCGGGGTGTCCGCGACGAACCGCACGTCGTACCCGAGCGGGACCTCGACCCCGTTCTCGGCCAGAACCGCGTGCGGGTCCGACTGGCAACGGGCGCGAAGCTCGGGGGTGCGGTGGTACTGGTTCACGAAGGAGTGCACCCTCCGCGCGTGGTCGCCCATCACGGACGCGGTCATCGAGTTCAAGTCGTTCATGGTCCTGTCCTCCGGCTGTCGAGACTGCGATGGCAACGTAAGGTCCCCGGAAACGGCGGGTCAAGCGGTTTCGACCCTAACTTCAAGCCGTGGCGACCCCAATTTCAGGGCCGCATCCGCCCCCGCCGCTTCGATGAGCCTCGTCAGCCCTCGTACCGGAGCCAGTGTGTGGCGAAGCGCTTCCAGCGTTCGAGCGGCTCGCGGCGGCTCAGGCACATGACGTCGTACGGCAGGCGGGCCGCCGTATGGTGCAGCATCCACCCGCCCCCGAGCAGCACGGCCGCATGGTTGGGCACCCGGAACCGGACCTGGAACAGGACCGAATCCCCCTCCCCGGCCTCCGCCGGGTCGATGCGGCGGAACCCCGCCTCCCCGAACCCCACCCCGTACATGTCCTCGCCCTCGACCCACCAGTTCCACTCCCGCGGGTAGTCCGGCAGGAGGACGCCGCGCTGCGTCCGGTACCAGTCGCGGACGAGCGAGTAGCAGTCCGTCACCCCGTACCGGAAGGGCCGGCCCAGCGGCGGCAGGATGGGGCACTGGTCCCCGAACCAGAACCGGTCGACGCACCGCGACCGGTTGCACACCACGACCCCGAACGGCACGGCGAACGCGGCCTGCGCGCGCATCTCCGCCGGGCTCGGGATGAACAGCAGCGGGTCGGCGTCCTTGCCCTCCCCCCGGGTCGAGGAGCGGGTATGCACGAGGGCGAGCAGCGGGCCGTGGACCTCCTCCATCCGGCGCAGCACCGCCGCCTCCACCCGGAATCCCGCCCGGGATCCGTCGGCGACCTCCTCGACGGGGCGGTAGACGGGGCGGTCGGGGCGCCCGAACACCGCGCCGAGCGCCTCCCCCGGAAAGGCTTCAAGGGCGTGGGCCTCGGTCTCGTCGTCGAGGCCCTCGAACATCATGGTCTGCGGGACGGATTCAAGCATTCCTGTCCTCCTCCTACGGTCGGGAGTCCGCTTCGTTCGATCAAGCGATCAGGCAGGATAGGATATAGCCCGCGTATCCCGACGTGATGGAGCTACCCCATGGCGCTGTTGTTCCGAAAGGCGGCGCTCGACCGCCTCTCGACCCCGGAACAGCTCGATCGCACGCTCTACGTGACCACCCCCAAGGGCTGGATCGCGCTCATCGCCCTGCTGGCGATGGCGGGCGCGATCGTGGTCTGGTCGGTGAGGGGGGAGGTCTCCACCTTCGTGAAGGCCGACGGGATCCTCCTTAGCCGCGGCGGCGCGCTGGTGGACGCGGTGTCGTCCGGCACGGGCACGTTGACCGGGGTCCTCCCCGCGGTCGGCGACCTCGTCCGGGAAGGGGAGGTCGTCGCGGAGGTCACCAACCAGGAGACGATGGAGATCTACCGCACCGCCCGGGCGCTGGTGGACGAGCGCGCCCGGGCCCTCGAGGACTTCAGGGCGGCGGGCGCGGCGGAGGACGCCCTCATCGAGCAGAACGCCGCCCGCCAGCGCGAACGCCTCGAGCGGCTCGAACGCTCCGGCCGGCAGGCGGTCGCCGCCGCCCGCGAGCGGCTTCGGAACCACCGCGAGCTCTTCGAGGAGCGGGTGGTCACCCGGGTGACCGTGGACCGCAGCCAGCAGGCCCTCGATCTCGCCGAGCGCGATCTGTTCGCCACCTTGCGCGACCGCGACCGCCTGGAATCGCAGGATCTCCAGCAGCGCAACGAACGCAACCGGCGTATCGCGCAGCTCGAATCGCTCCGCAACTCGGCGGAGCGCCAGGTCAAGGAGGTCGAAGCCCGCATCGAGACCCAGCGCATCCTCGCGCCGGTCTCCGGCCGGATCACCGAGGTCAAGGCGTCGATCGGGGCGGTGCTCGGGCCGGGCCAGCCGGTGGTCAGCATCCGCACCGGGGAAGAGGCGCTGGGGGTCCTCATCTACGTCCCGCCGGCCGACGGCAAGCGGGTCGAGACCGGCATGGAGGCCCTGGTGACCCCGGCCACCGTGCGGCGCGAGGAGTACGGCTCCCTCAAGGGCCGGGTCGAGAGCGTCTCCTCGTTTCCGGTGAGCACCCGGGGGATGGTCGCGGTGCTGCAGAACGCCGACCTCGCCAAGACCTTCTCGGAGGACGGGCCGCCCTACTCGGGCCGGATCGTGCTGGAGGCGGACCCCTCGACCGCGAGTGGGTTCGCGTGGACCTCGCCCAAGGCGGGAGGCCAGACGCTCTCTTCGGGGACCCTCGCCAAGGTCGAGGTCAAGGTGGAGAGCCAGGCCCCCATCACCCTGGTCGTGCCCCTGCTCAAGAAGAAGCTCGGGCAGTGAGCGGGCGTCCGGAGAACGCCGGCCGGCCCCCGGCGCGGGGGCAGAGGCGGGGGCGCGGACGGGCGCGGACGAGCGCGGACCTCCTGCAGCGGGCGAACCTCCGCCGCGGGCGCGGGCGGCGCGCGGCCCCCACCATCCTGCAGATGGAGGCGACCGAGTGCGGCGCCGCCTGCCTCGCGATGATCCTCGCCTACTACGGCCGCTGGGAGCCTCTCGAAGAGCTGCGGATCCGTTGCGGCGTGTCGCGCGACGGGGTCAAGGCGGCCAGCGTGCTGCGGGCGGCGCGCGAGTACGGCCTCCACGCGACCGGCTACCGGCGCGATCCGAAGCGCCTGTTCGACCTCCCCTTCCCGATGGTCGTGTTCTGGAACTTCAACCACTTCCTCGTGCTGGAGGGGATCCGGGGCGACGTCGTCTACGTGAACGACCCGAGCGAGGGCCAGCGCCGGATCTCCCTGCGGGAGTTCGACCAGGGGTTCACCGGGGTATGCCTCGCGTTCGCCCCCGGCCCGGACTTCCGCCGCGGCGGGGCGAAGCCGAGCCTGTTTCGCGGGCTCGCCTCCCGGCTCGGCAACGCGCGCTCGCCGCTCCTCTTCGTCGTCCTCGCGACCCTCACCCTGGTGGTCCCCGGCCTCGCGGTCCCGACGATCTCCAAGGTGTTCGTGGACGACGTGCTGATCCCGCTCAACGAGAGCCTGCTGATGCCTCTCCTGATCGGCCTCGGAACGACCGCCGTCCTCCAGGGGGTCCTCGTCTGGCTCCAGCAGATCTGCCTCGCCCGCATGGAGGCCAAGCTCTCGCTCGTCACCACCGCGCGCTTCTTCCGGCACGTGGTGACCCTGCCCATGGCGTTCTTCCAGCAGCGTTTCGCCGGCGACGTCGCGGACCGGATCACGTCGAACGACCGGGTCGCGGCGCTTCTCTCGAGCGACGTCGCCACCAACGCGATCAGCATGCTCACCATGGTGATCTACGCGGCGGTGATGTTCTCCTACGACCCGACCCTGACCCTGGTGACGTTCGCCATGGCCGCCCTCAACGTGCTGGCCCTCCGGCTGGCGGCCCGCGCGCGCGAGGACGGGCAGCGCCGCCTCCTGAAGGAGTACGGCAAGGTGGCCGGCGCCTCCGTCAACGGCGTCCACATGATCGAGACCCTCAAGGCCAACGGCGCCGAAAGCGAGTTCTTCGAGCGCTGGTCCGGCACCCACGCCAACGCCCTCGCCGCGCAGCAGGAGCTGGGCCTCGTCACGAGCTACCTGAGCGTGGTCCCGCCCCTCCTCTCCGCGTTCACCACGATCGCGATCCTCGGGGTCGGGGGCCTGCGCCTCCTCGACGGGGCCCTCACCGTCGGCGGGCTGGTCGCCTTCCAGGCCCTCGCCCGGAGCTTCTCCGAGCCCCTCGAAGGGCTCGTCGGGTTCGCGGCCGAGCTCCAGACGATCAAGGGCGACGTGGCCCGGCTCGACGACGTGCTGCGGCACGAGCCGGACGCGCGGGCGGCGCGGAGCATGGAGGAGCCTCCCCCGGAGGTCCCCGGCCGCCCGCGCGGCTTCGTCACCCTCGAGAACGTCTCCTTCGGCTACAACCTCCGCGAGCCGCCGCTCATCGAGGGCTTCAGCCTGTCGATCGGGCCCGGCCACCGGGTGGCCCTCGTCGGCAGCTCGGGAAGCGGCAAGTCCACCATCGGCAAGCTGGTGTGCGGGCTGCTGAAGCCCTGGTCCGGCGTCGTGCGGGTCGACGGACGCGCCATCGAGGACGTCCCCCCCGCCCACCTGACGGAGACGATCTCGTACGTGGACCAGGAGATCGTCCTCTTCGAAGGCAGCGTGCGCGACAACGTGACCTTGTGGAACCCCCTCGTCGAGGACCACTCCGTGGCCCGTGCGCTCCGCGACGCCGCGCTCCACGACGAGGTCATGTCCCGACCCCGCAAGTACGATGCGCCGGTCGAGGAGAACGGCCGCAACTTCAGCGGCGGGCAGCGCCAGCGCCTGGAGATCGCCCGCGCGCTCGCGTCCGACCCCACCGTCCTGGTGCTCGACGAAGCCACCGCGGCGCTCGATCCGGTGACCGAGCAGAAGATCGACGACCGCCTGCGGCAGCGCGGCTGCACCTGTCTCATCGTCGCCCATCGGCTCAGCACGATCCGCGACGCGGACGAGATCGTCGTGCTCGACCGCGGCCGCGTCGTACAGCAGGGAACGCACGACCGCCTGATCGAGGAAGACGGCCTCTACCGCACGCTCATCGCGGCCGGCTGAGACGATCGTGAGCGTCCCCGCAACGGAAGATCGCACCGGGCCGCCGGCGCGCCGGGCCCGCCGTTTCACGACCGGCGCCCACCAGCCGTTCCTGCTGGACGACCCCGCGCGCGCCTTCCGCGTCGAGCAGGGCCATCTGGACCTCTTCGCGGCGGAGCTGGAGGACGGATCGCCGGTGAACCGCCGGCCGTTCGTCGCCCGCGCGCCGGCCGGATCGATGTGCTTCGGGGTTCGTCCGGTAGCGGGGGAGCCGGCGTCGGCGTCGGCGGGGACCGCCTTCGGCTTCCTCGCCGTGCCTTCGTCCGGCGCGGTCCTCGCCGAGGTGGAGCGCGCGGAGATCGCCTCGGTGGAGGACTTCGACCTCGAGACGACGATCCGCATCGACGAATGGGTGCTCCGGCTGTCGGAGTTCTTCGCCCGCGGCAGCGGCCTGCCGCCGCCCTCCGCCCGGCTGGTGGAGGCCGATCCGGACGTGCCGTATCCGGCGGGGTCGGTGCTCAGCACGTTCCCTTCGAGCGTCGCCTGGGTGTCCGCCGACCAGCCGATGCGCTTCGTCGGCCGGGACGACCTCGTCCTCGCGCCGAGGGGCGAGCTCGCGCCGCTCTCGAGCTGGACGTGGATCGAGCTCGAGGCCGACGGCATGGTCTCGGCGGTGCTCACCCCGACCGCCGCGCTCACCGAGCGGGTGTGGCCGGCGCTCGACCGTTTCGGCGAGATGGTCCTCCGGTATGCGTCCCTCACCCGGGAGGAGGACGTCCGGAGGGCGGGGGAGCGCCACCGGGCGGCCCGCCACGCCCGCCGGGCGACCGAGGCGGCGACGGTCCAGGAGCTGCGGAGCGTGCTGGGCGCGGCGCGGGGCCGGGAGGCCGCCGCCGACGCGGGCGCCCGCACGCCGCTCGAAGCGGCGGTGAGCATCGTCGCCGGATCGATCGGCGTCGCCGTCGAGCTCCCGCGCCGCACGGAGGTCGAAGACGACGAGCTGCCGCGGGCGGTGGAGGCGCTCGTGCGCCGGTCCGGCATCCGGACGCGGCGGGTCGAGCTCGCCCCCGGCTGGCAGCGGCGGGACGGCTCCTCCTTCGTCGCCGCCACCATAGGTGGCGCGGTCGCCGCAGATGACGCGGCCCCGGACGGCGGGCAGGACCACGCCCCCCGCGTCCTCGCGGTGCTCTCGAACGGGCGCGGCGGCTATCGCGCGGTCGATCCCGAGGCGGGCCGGACCTTCGACGTAGGCGCCCGCGAGGCGGCCGGGATCGGGCGCCTCGGCGTCAAGCTGTACGCGCCGCTTCCCGAGACGGCCCGCACCGGGACGGGCGCGATCCGGCATGTCCTGCTACGGCGGGTGCGAGACATCCGCACCCTCCTCGTCATGGCCATGCTCGGCGGCCTGGTCGCCCTCGCGGTCCCGGTCCTGATCGGCCAGCTCCTCGCGGACGTCATCCCGCGCGTGGACGTCCCGATGTGGCAGGCCTTCCTCGGCGCCCTGCTCTTCGCCGCACTCGGCGCCACCGCGTTCGGCCTGGTGCAGGCGATCGCCACCCTGCGGATCGAGAGCCGGGTGGACGAGGAGCTCCAGGCGGCGGTGTGGAGCCGCCTGCTCTCGCTGTCCCCGCGCTTCTTCCGGAACTTCACGGCCGGCGACCTCGCGGACCGGGCGAACGGGATGAGCCAGGTCCGGCAGCTCGTGACCGGCGCGACCCTGGCGGCGCTCCTCGGCGGGCTGTTCTCGGTCTTCAGCTACGCGCTGATGTTCTACTACAGTTGGCGGCTCGCCCTGTGCGCCGGCGGGCTGCTGCTCGTCCTCGCCGGCGCGACCTGGGTCTCCGCGCGCGCCCAGATCCGCCACCTGCGCACCGCGTTCGCCGCCCAGGGGGCCATCGACGGCTTCGTGTTCCAGATGATCACCGGGCTCGCCAAGATCCGGATGGCGCACGCCGAGAACGATGCGCTGGCGCGGTGGGCGTCCCGCTACTCCGAACAGAAGCGCGCGACCCTCGCCGCCCGCCGGTGGGAGGCGGGGCTGCTCTCCTTCGGCAGCGCGTTCGCGCCGCTCGTCACCCTGGTCATCTTCGCCTTCATCTTCCAGTCCCTGCTCGGGAAGGAGCAGCAGCCCGACTTCGGGCTCGCGTACTTCCTGTCCTTCTACGCCGCGCTGGGCCAGTTCACGGCCGCGATGCTCGGCCTCACCGAGGCGTGGACGACCCTGGTGGGCGCCCTCCCCCTCTTCGAGCGGGTGCAGCCGATCCTCGAAGCCCGGCCGGAGACCGCGAGGGAAGGCGCCGACCCCGGCGACCTCACCGGCCGCATCGAGTTCGCGAACGTGTCCTTCCGCTACCTGCCCGAGGCGGCGAACGCGCTCCACCGGGCGTCCTTCCGGATCCGGCCGGGCGACTACGTGGCGTTCGTCGGCCCCTCCGGCTCCGGGAAGTCGACGATCTACCGCCTGCTGCTCGGCTTCGAGCGGCCGGATTCGGGCGCGGTGTTCCTCGACGACCACGATCTCTCGAGCCTCGACCTCCCGGCCGTCCGCAGCCGCATGGGGGTGGTGCTGCAGGACGGCCGCCTGTCGGCGGTCAGCATCTTCCGGAACATCGCGGGCTCCGCCCCGATCACCCTGGACGAGGCGTGGGAGGCGGCGCGGTCGGTCGGCTTCGACGCGGACGTCCGGGCGATGCCGATGGGCATGCACACGATCGTGCCCGAGGGGGGGGGAGGGCTGTCCGGCGGACAGCGGCAGCGGCTGCTGATGGCCCGCGCCCTCGCCCGCCGGCCCCGCATCCTGCTGTTCGACGAAGCCACCAGCGCCCTCGACAACCGCACCCAGGCGATCGTCCAGGCGTCGCTCAAGAAGCTGGGCATCACCCGCGTGGTGATCGCCCACCGCTTGAGCACGGTGCGGGAGGCGGACCGGATATTCGTGATGGAGGAGGGGAGGATCGTCGAGAGTGGGAGGTACGACGAGCTGATGGCCGCGGACGGCGCCTTCGCCGCCCTCGCCCGCCGCCAGATGGTCTGACCCCGGGGCGGGAGGCTATCCGGGCCGGAGGCCGGGGGCCTGCGCCGCGGAAAGCGATGCGGCGGCAGGTGGGCGAGAGCCTTGAGGAGAAGGCCGGATGCCGCCGCTTGGGGAGCCGCGCCGCCGCGGGGACCGGTTCAGCTACTCGCCCGCCCCCTCAAGCTCCGGAGGATCCGGGTTGCCGTCTCGCGGTCGGCGTGGTTCCACCAGGAGTCCTCGTTCACGTTGTAGTCCCCCGGACCCTCGTAGCCGCCCGTGATCCGATCCATCTCGGAATCGGTCATCTCCCGGTTGAAGTCACCGTCGGCCCGGGCGGCCCCCTCCGGCGGATCCGTTCTGTCCGTAGCGGCTCGTACGAAAGCTCTCAGCGTCTTGGTCATCGTGCTCCCTTCTTCAGACGTTCCCGTCCGGGCGCCCCACACGTCCGCCGACCCGAGCCGCGGCGCAGTACCCCGAACGAGGCTCGATCCGAGCCGTTCCGGGTTTCCCGGGGCGGCTCGGATCGTCAAAGAAACGTGAACCCGTGCGGCGCCGGGGGGGCAAACGCCCCCCGGTGCGGGAAGGCGGGTTCAGAACGGGCCTCTGTGGCGGTCGCCCCATCCCAGCCAATCATCGTCGTGCCAGTAATGGTGCCAGCGATACAGATCCCAGTCGGCTCCGGCGGCGACGTCCTGAAGCTCGTCGTCGGTGAGGGTGGCCGGCTGCTCGGCGGCTGGTGGTTTGGTGGCTGGGCGGTCCATTGTGAATCTCCTCTCTGGTGGCAGGTGGGAGGAAAGTCGGTCCGAGCGGCGCCGGGAGGCAGGTTCAGGAAATGCCGCTGCCGCCGGACACGCTGCCGGTGAGGGTCGCGGAGTCATCGCGCCACCAGTCACTGCTGCGCGGGCGATGCGACGCGAATCCGTTGGGGTAGAACTCCCAGTCGGCCCCGGCGGCGACGTCCTGAAGCTCGTCGTCGGTGAGGGCGCCCGGCTGTTCGGCGGCTGGCGGTTCGGTGGTTGGGCGGTCCATTGTGAATCTCCTCTCTGGTGGCAGGTGGGAGGAAAGTCGGTCCGAGCGGCGCCGGGGGGCAGGTTCAGGAAATGCCGCTGCCACCGGACACGCTGCCGGTGAGGGTCGCGGAGTCATCGCGCCACCAGTCAGCAGACCGGGTACGACCCGGCCAGACCTGGTGGAGGCTGGCGTCGTAGTCGATCTGGGAGGCGGCCCCGGCGGCGACGTCCTGAAGCTCCTCGTCGGTGAGGGTGGCCGGCTGCTCGGCGGCCGCTTGCTCGGCGGCTGGCGGTTCGGTGGTTGGGCGGTCCATTGGGAACACCTCTCGTGGCAAGTGAGCGGGGAGGCGAGCCTAACGCAACCACCAGGCTTGCTGCAAGAGGCTGAGCTGAGCGAGCGGATTGCGGCGCGGGACGGCGGGCCGGCGGCGGGCCCCCCGGCGGTTATCCTTCCCCCCGCCCCGCGGACCCGCCGCCCGCGCCGAGAGCCCGCCCATGTCCGCGCCCCGCGCCCCGCGCCTCCCGCTCCGCGCCGCCGCCTGGATGCTGGGGGCGGTCGTGTCCCTCATCGCGATCGCGGTCGCCGGCCGGGAGCTCACCCGCGAGCTCTCCATCTTCGAGATCGTCTGCTTCCGCAACGCGCTCTGCCTCGTCTTCCTCGCCCCGATCCTCCTCCTCGCGCGCGGGAACCTGTGCCGCACCCGGCGCCTCGGCAGCCACGGGGTCCGCAGTACGGTGCACTTCGCCGCGCAGGCGGCGTGGTTCTACGGCCTCACCCAGCTTCCCCTCGGGGAGGTCATCGCCCTCGAATTCACCTCCCCGGTGTGGACCGCGGTGCTCGCCGCCCTCCTCCTCCGCGAGCGCCTGAACCGGCGCCGGGTGGGCGGGATCCTGCTCGGGTTCGCGGGCGTTCTCGTCATCCTGCGACCGGGCGCCGCGATCGTCGACCCCGCGGCGTTCGCGGTCCTCGCCGCCGCCGCCGGATTCGCACTGATGTTCGTGCTCACCCGGACCCTCGCCGCCACCGAGCATCCCTTCACCATCCTGTTCTGGATGAACGCCGTCCAGCTACCGATCGCCCTCGCCCTCGCGCTCCCCGGCTGGACGGCGCCTTCCCCGGCGCTCTGGCCGTGGCTCCTGGTCGTGGGGCTCGCGGGGTTCTCGAACCACTACTGCTTCGCGCGGGCGTTCGCGCTCGCCGATGCGAGCGCCGTCGCCCCCGTCGACTTCGTGCGGCTTCCGCTCTCGATCCTCGTCGGGTTCCTGGTCTACGCGGAGGCGATCGACGTCTTCGTGCTGGTGGGGGCGATCGTCATCTTCTACGGGAACCGCCTCAACATGACCGCCGGCGCGGGCAGGGCGCCGCCAGAACGAGGCTCCCGGAGCGGGACGTGACCGCGCCCCTGCCCTGGGAGGCGTCCGCCGCGGGAGCCCAGTGAGAAGAGCGGGCGGGGAAATACGTCCGCGCCCCGGACAGCGGATCGGCTCGGGCGGGGCATGGACCGGGGGCAGGTGCGGGCTTCCGGCGCGGAGCCCGGGCTCGAGGCGAGGCGCCTGCGCGCCGTCGAGGCGATGAATGAGGGCTCAGTCGCGGCTCCCGCGGAGCGACAGCCATCCGGGGGCAAGGCTCCGGCGCGCCTCCTCGGCTTCGCGGTCGAGGTCGGCCAGGCCCTCGATCCCGAGCGCCCGCGCGGTGAGCATGCCGACCGCCTCCAGGAGCGTATAGGCTTCGACGACTGCGTCGCGCTCCGCGTCGAGGGCCCTCACCTGGTACGAGACGAGGCTCCGCTCCGCATCCAGGACCTCCCGCACGGTGCGTTCGCCGATCTCCGCCTCGCGCCGGATGCCGGCGAGCGCGACCCGCGACGCCTCGACCGCGGCGGTGAGCGCGGTGTGCCGCTGCCGCGCCGAATGGAGGTTGCGCCAAGCGCTGGTAGCCCGCTGCACCGCTTCGCGCTGCGCCGCGTACCGTTCGTCCCGTAGCTGCGCGTGCGCGTGCCTCGCTCGGCGCAGCCGCGCGCTGCCCGACCCGGCCTGGTAGAGGGGCATGGTCAAGCGCACGCCGACGGTCGAGTCGGTGCTGTAGAGCCCGGCGCTGCCGTGCCCGACGCTTCTCGTGATCGATCCGCTCAGATCGACGCGCGGCAGCAGGCCCCCCTTCTCCGCGCGCACCGCGTGCGAGGCGGCCCGCTCCGCGTGCAGCGCGGCGCGCACCGCCGGCCGGCCGGACTCCGCCGCCTGGCGCGCCGCGTCCAGGGACCCGGGCAGACCGCCCGGCTCCCCCGCCGGCACAAGATCCCGCGGGGGCAATCCGACCACGGTCTCGAACCGGGCGCGCCGCACTTCCAGGTCCGCCGCCGCAGCGCCGGCCTCGGCGGCGGCCACCTCCCGCTCCGCATCGGCCTGGGCCACGTCGGCGCGGGTCCGGTCTCCCACCTCGTACTGTGCGCGGGTGTCCCGGGCGTGCGCCTCGAAAGCGGCCAGCGATGCCTCCCGCAGCGCGACGAAACGCTCGGCCCGGAGCACGTCGAGATAGGCCGCCGCGGTTTGCAGGAGCACCCGCTGTTCGGCGGCTTCGACGTCGGCGTGCCCGAGCCGCACCCCCTCTTCGGCCTGGCGGAGCACCGCCCGGCGCCCGCCGCCGCGGTAGAGGTTCTGGGTCAGGACCAGCTCGACCGTCTGCCGATCGCGCCCGTCGCTCGCGGCCCTTCCCGGGACCGGAAGGGGCAACGTGGGGGTGCGGCCGACGAGCCCGCCGTCGTCGTCGTAGACCGGGATCTCGGTCCAATTGGTCCTGGTGACCGGGTCGCTTCCGATCCGGGTGAAGCTCCCGGAGACGTTCGCCTCGACGGTGGGCCGCCAGGCCGAGCGTGCGAGGGGCGCCCCCTCATGGCGGGAGCGGGCCGCCTGAAGCGCGGCGAGGACGGTCGGGTTGGACCGGACCGCCTCCGCCATCGCCTCCTCGATGGTGAGGGCCTGCGCCGGCGCGGCGAAGAGCGCGAACGCCGTCGCCAGCAGGACCGCCGGGCGCCGGTCCACGGGGCTATTCTCCCCCGCCGGAATCGAGCGTCGGCAGCACGATGTGGAGGAGGCTCTCGGTGTTGAACAGAAGCTTGACCTTGGCGCCGCCCGGGATTTCCACGCCTTCGGCCTTGAGCACGGCGGTCGGGTCCGCCTCCATCCGCGCCTTGAAGTCGGGGTCGCCGTAGTACTTGTCGACCACGTCGGCGTACACCTGCTGGTTCCGCTCGAGCCGCTCCGGGCTCAGCCCCTCGCGAGCGCTGGCCTCCGCAGGCTTCTTCTCGTCCGCCACTGTCTCTGCCTCCCCCGGACTTGCCGGTTCGGTCCAATGATCGGTCCCATCGGGACAGCCCGCGAGAGTGTAACCCACGCGCGCGGCCCCGGGCGGCGGTCAATCCGCCGCTGCCGCCACTGGCGGGGTCGGCGCGCCGTCGTCGGTCCAGGCGACCGGCGCGCTCCCGGCCCCGCGGCCCGCCGGCGCCCGCGCCCGCCGCTCAGCGCGGAGCTCGGCGGTCGCCGCCTCGTCCACCGCCCACGTGTCCGTGTCGACGACCACCCCGTAGTCGTCGCGGGCCGACCCCGCCGACACGTACTCGTTCCGTACGTCGCGGAGCACGCGCTCCGGGTCCCGCTCGAGCGGGTCGCCCCACCCGCCGCCGCCGGCCCACTCGTGCCGGATCACGTCGCCTCGGAACATCGTGGCGGTGACCTTGGATTCGAGCGCCTGGGCGTTGCGATGCGGGTTGAGCACGTTCGCGGAGGGCCGGCCCGGCCGCCCGCCGTACAGCCCGTAGGGGCGGATCTTCTTCCGGTCCGAGCGGATCTGCAGCACCGCCTCCGCCTCGTCGAGCCGGATGTCGCGCCGGTACGGAGCCCCGCCCCGGAACTTGCCGGGGCCGGCGCGGTCCTGCACGAACTCGTAGGCGAGGATCTCCACCGGCTGCTCCGCCTCCATCACCTCCGCCGACTGCGACGCCATGTTGGCGAACATGTTGGAGTTGCCCTGGAGCCCGTCCGCCCAGGGCCGCCCGCCCCACGTGCCGGCCGTGAAGTCGACGCAGATGAAGGGCCGGCGCTCCGCGTCGTAGCCGCCGATGGTGATGCAGGTGTTGCCCCCGTCGGAGGCGGCGCACACCCGGTCCGGCAGCATCATCGCGAGCGCCCCGAACGCGCAGTCGACCATGCGGAACCCGGTGAGCCCGCGCGCCGCGCAGGCCGCGGGGAGGACCCCGTTCGCGATGGTCCCGCTCGGGGCGGTGACGTCGATGACCCGGAACACCCCCTCGTTGTTCGGGATGCCCTGGGGCAGCACGGAGCGGATCGCGGTGTAGCTCGCCGCCTTGGTGAACGAGAGGGTGTTGTTGATCGCGCCCCGCACCTGGTCGGAGGTCCCCGTCCAGTCCACCATCATCCGGTCGCCCTTCTTCTCGATGCGGCAGAAGAGCCGGATCGGGCGGTCGAGCTCGATGCCGTCGTCGTCGATCCAGTCCTCGAAGGTGAACTCCCCGTCCGGCAGCTCGGCCACCGCCGCGCGGGTCAGGCGCTCGGCGTAGTCGATGACCTCCTGCATGTACGCCCGGCTCGTCTCGACCCCGTAGGCATCGACCAGCTCCAGGAACTGGCGCTCCGCGATCTTGCAGGCCGCGAGCTGGGCCCGCAGGTCGCCGAATATCTGGACCGGGATCCGCACGTTGCGTTCGACGAAGGCCCAGATCGCGTCGTTCGACCGGCCCCGGTCATAGAGCTTGAGGGGCGGGATGCGAAGCCCCTCCTGGTAGATCTCGGTGGAGTCGGAGGCGTTCGACCCCGGCACCCGGCCCCCCACGTCGGCGTGGTGGCAGATGGTCGCCGCGTAGGCGATCCGTTCGCCGCCGACGAAGATCGGCTGGAAGATGAAGACGTCGGGGAGGTGCATGCCGCCGTCGAACGGATCGTTCAGGATGAACACGTCTCCCGGATGGGTGTCGTCCCCGAAGCGCTCGACCACCACGTCGAGGGCGGTCGGGATGGAGCCGAGGTGCCCCGGCAGGGTGAGGCCCTGCGCGACCAGCTTGCCGTTCTCGTCCGCGAAGGCGGTCGAGAAGTCCATGTTGTCGCGCAGCACGCCGGAATAGGTCGTGCGGCAGATGGTGAGCGCCATCTCGTCTGCGATCGAGAAAAGCGAGTTCTTGAACAGCTCGAACCCGATGGGGTCCTGGATTTCGGCCATGGAGTGCTCCCGCTGTCTGTTGCATGGACCGCGGCGCACGGCGCGCCGGTGGGGCCGGCGCCGCCGGTTTGCTATACGCCGATCCGGTCGAGGCCCGGGCCGCTTTATAGGCGTATGCGCCTCGGCATGGCAAGAGGGGCTCGCGGAGTATCGGGGGGCGGCGGGTCCTGGACTCGCTTCAGGAGGACTGAACGCGCGCCGCTTCCGATCGTCCGCTGCGGGGACCGGAGCGCGGAGCGGCGGCCCGACAGGTCGGGTTCGACTTTTCGCCGCGCGTGCGGCAAGCTCACGGGCTCGCCGCCGCCCATGAGCCCCGCATGGTCCCGAACCAGATCCCCGCCGAAGGCGAGAAGCTCCTCGACCACGTCGCCCACTGGGCGCCGGACCTCGAGGCGGCGAGCGAGCCCCTCGAATCGCTCGGCTTCGTCCTGACGCCCTGGAGCGAGCAGCACGCCTCCCCGCGCCCCGGGGCCCCGGTCTCCCCGGTCGGGTCCGCGAACCGGTGCATCATGCTGCGTTCGGGCTACCTCGAGATCCTCGCCCCGCTCGCGCCCACCCCCATCGGCCGCGAGCTCCAGGCCGGCATCGACCGCTACGTGGGCGTCCACCTCCTCGCCTTCGGATCGTCCGACACCAAGGCCGAGCAGGTGCGGCTGGATGCGCTGGGGTTTCCGCAGCGCCCGGTCGTGGCGCTGCGGCGCGAGGTGGAGACGGAGGGCGGCGGAACCGCGACCCTCCGCTTCACGGTCGGGCGCGCCGAGCTCGGCTCGATGGCGGAGGGGAGGGTGCAGTTCCTCACC
Source organism: Gammaproteobacteria bacterium (assembly GCA_965243335.1). Taxonomy (GTDB): domain Bacteria; phylum Pseudomonadota; class Gammaproteobacteria; order HK1; family HK1; genus JAJDXW01. The sequence goes on along the minus strand of OZ251545.1, from coordinate 3,694,291 downwards.
CACCACACCCCCGAGCACCTGTGGCAGACGCGCTACCTCGGGCATCCCAATACCGCCGAAGACCTGGCGGAAGTCTGGATCGTGGTGGAGGACCTCGACGAGGCGGCGGCCCGCTATTCGGCCTACCTCGGCCTGCCCGCGGACCGGGCGGGGCCGGGGGCGGCGGCGATCCGCCTGTCGCGCGGCGGGGTGTCGCTGTTCACCGCCGAGGGGTTCCGGGAACGGCTGCCGGGGGCCGAGGTTCCCGCCCTCCCGTTCATCGCCGGCTACGGCCTCGCGGCCACGGAGCCGGCGCGGGCGCGCGCGCTGGCCGAAGCGGCCCCCGGGGTGGTGGTCCACGACTCCCTGCCGCGCCCCTCCGGCGCCGGCGCCGATCCGGACCGCTTTGCGGCGGTGCTTCCGGAGAGCGTGGGCGGCACCCTGCTGTTCTCGCGCTCGGGGCGCCTGGACCCCGCCTGAGCCCGGCACGAGAGGGAGGGAAACGGCCGTTCGGCCGGTCCTTCGACCCCGCGGCCCGGATCGCCCGTCGGCCGGTGGGCCGCGAGAGCGTCGGGCAGGGAAGCTTCCGGGCCGTCAGGTGAGCTGGATGCGCCCGCCCCGGATGGGACCGCCGCCCGGCATCGGGCCGCCGCCCGGCACCGCCCCGGACCCGGGCACCACGATCTGCGACGCCTGTTCGCGCTGGAGCTCCCGCAGCTCGTCGACCATCCGGCGCACCGCCTGCTCCGCCTCCGGCCCGAACATCTCGATCGCCTCCTCCAGGCTGCCCGCATCGAGTTCGAACTGGATCGGCACCGGCCCCATCGCGGACAGGACCTGGGCCTGGCCCAGGTACAGGGTCGGGCGGGACGGGTCCGGCGCGCCGTCGGCCTTGAGCGGGGTCATCCGGCGGATCGTGCCGGCCGCGAGGTCGGTGATCACTTCCTCGAGATACAGGCGGTCGCGCTCCATCTTGAGGTTCTTGAGGTCGCGCCCCGCCCCTTGCTGTTCGTTCGCCAATGCAGGCTCCTCGGCTCGGACGATGGGCAAAGGCTATTGGTTCGGCCGGGCGATGGCAAATCCGCGCCCGGCGTGCGGTGGTTCATAATGCGCCCCCGGCTCCGCCCCGGCCCGGGCGGGCGCACCGATCCCGTGAGGAGGATCCGACATGGCCAACGACGCGAACGCTGCTTTCATCCTCCGCGACCAGGAGCACCTCATCCACCCCCTGCACAGCCCGGCCGCCCACGTCGGCGGCAAGGTCTGGGTCCGGGGCGAGGGCGCGGAGCTCATCGACGCGAACGGCGACCGCTACATCGACGGCCTCTCGGGGCTGTGGAACAACACCGCCGGCCACGGCTGCCGGGAGCTGGTGGACGCGGCCGCGGCCCAGATGGCGGAGCTTCCCTATGCGTCCGGCTACTCGGGGAGCACCAACCCGCGCGCGATCGAGCTCGCCGAGCGGCTCGCCGCGATCACCTACCCGAACGTCAACCGCTTCTACTTCACGTCGGGCGGCGGGGAGTCGAGCGACAGCAACTTCAAGATGGCCCGCTACTACTGGAAGCTCCGCGGCAAGCCGGACAAGACCAAGGTCATCTCGCGCCAGTGGGGCTACCACGGGGTCACCCTCGCCGCGATGTCCGCGACCGGGATCACCGCGTACTGGCCGATGTTCGAGCCCCGGGTGCCGGGCTTCGTCCACATCCCGTCCCCCTACCCCTACCGCTACGAGGCGCCGGCCGGCGAGAGCCAGGGCGTCGCGGCCGCCAACGAGCTCGAGCGGGCCATCCTCCGGGAGGGGCCGGACACGGTGGCCATGTTCCTCGCCGAGCCGGTCCAGGGGGCGGGCGGGGTCATCGTCCCGCAGGACGACTACTTCCCCCGCATCCGCGAGATCTGCGACCGGTACGACGTCCTCCTCGCCTCCGACGAGGTGATCACCGGCTTCGGGCGCACCGGACGGATGTTCGGCCTCGAGCACTGGGGGGTGAAGCCGGACCTCATCCAGTTCGCGAAGGCGATCACCTCGGGGTACTTCCCGCTCGGCGGCATCGGGGTCAGCGACGAGATCGCGGAGGTCATGGACGCCGCGGACACCCCCTGGATGCACGCCTACACGTACAGCGCCCACCCGGTCGGATGCGCCATCGGGGTCGCGATGCTCGGGATCATCGAGCGGGACGGCTACCCGGAGATGGCCGCGAGCAAGGGCAAGCGGCTGCTGGTCCACCTGAAGGACGCGCTCGCCGACCATCCCCACGTCGGGGACGTGCGCGGCCTCGGCCTCATGTGCGCCGTCGAGTTCGTGCGGGACCGGGGCACGAAGGAGGAGTTCGACGCGGCCGAGAAGGTCGGCCCCCGCATCAACCAGGCGACGATGGACCGGGGGATGTTCTCCCGGGTGCGGGGGGACGTGTACTACCTCGCGCCGCCGATCACGACCTCCGAGGCCCAGCTCGACCGGATGGTGGACGTCCTCGCGGAGTCGGCGCGCGCCGTGCTCGGGTAGCCGGACGCGGGCGCCGCCCCGGCTGCCCGCGCGGGCTCGGGGCCGGCGGCCGGGGCTGGGATCGGGGCGATGCGGGCAAGATGCCCGCGTTCCCAGGGCGGGCCGTCCGCGAGGACGCGCGGGCTCGGGGACGGCGGCCGGCGTCCTCGTCCGGGCGGCGGGCCTGCCTACATGACCCGTTCGGCGATGCGTTCGAGGCGGGCCGTGGTGCCCGCCTCGTCCTCCATCGGCAGGACGAAGAGGATGCGGGTCACCCCCGCGTCGCCCCACCGCGCGATCTCGTCCCGGTCCCGCCGGCACCCGAAGAGGGTGACGTCGATGGCGGCGGGGTCCCGGCCGCGCTCGCGCCAGGCCTCCTCCATCCGCCGGCGCCCGTCCGCCACCATCTCCGGGGTCGACCAGAGGTAGCGGGGCATCCAGCCGTTGCCCCACTCCGCGGCGCGCTTCGCGGCGCGGGCGAGCTCGCCCGCGACGAGGATCGGCGGGTGTGGTCGCTGCACCGGCTTGGGCTCGACGACGACCTCCGGGAAGCGCACGTAGCGCCCGTCGAAGGACGCAACCCCGTCGGCCCAGCAGGCCTTCATCGCGGCCATGAACTCGCGCATCTGGGTTCCGCGCCGCTCCCAGTCCACGTTGAACACGTCGCCTTCCTCGCGGAGCCACCCCGAGCCGACCCCGAGCACGACCCGCCCGTGCGAGACCCGGTCGAGGGTCGCGATCGCCTTGGCGGCGAGGAGCGGCCGGCGCTCCAGGACGAGGCTGATGGACGTGCCAAGCCGGATGCGCCGGGTGGCCCCGGCCGCGGCCGCGAGGCCGACGTAGGGGTCCACCATCATCCGGTACTCGTCGGGGAGCGGGCCTCCCCCCGGATAGGGGGAGTCGAAGCGCTCCGGGATCACCGGATGCTCGGGGAGGAACAGCGACTCGAAGCCGAGGGCCTCCACGCGCTCCGCGAGCCGGGGGAGGGGCATGGTGGTCCGGGTCGCGAACGCCATGACCCCGAGAGCGGGGGTCGAAGCCATCTTCAGTCCTCCGTCATGGGGCGCCGGCGGCGCCTCGGCCGACGCTTCCGGCGGGTTCATGCCGCCGCGAGCGCCGGGCTTCCCCGCTCGTCGGCGAAGCCGCGGCTACGGCGCGCCGGGGGGCGGCCGTTCGTCCCGCCTCGCCTCCGCGTCCTCTTCTCTCCACCCCGGAGCCAAGGGGGCTCTCGCGCCGCCCCCTCCGCCGTCATCCCGGCCCGCCGCCGACCCGAGATCAGGCCGCGAGCAGGCGGTCGGCCCAGATCCCGAGCCGGTCGAGGGCGTCCTCCTCCGGGCTCACCCGCAGGACCTGGAGCACCCGATCCACCCCCGCGTCTTCCAGGCGCCGGTGGGTGTCCGGGTCCGGCCGCGCGCCGAACATGGTGATCCGGAAGCGCGAGAAGTCGCGCCCCGCGTCCCGGTACATGCCTTCGATCCGGCGGCGGGCGGCGGCGACCTCTTCGGGCGTCACCCGCAGGAAGCGGGGGATCCAGCCGTCGCCGTACTCCACGATCCGCTCCGGTACTCGCGCGAGCTCGCCCGCGATGAGGATCGGGGGATGGGGGCGCTGCACCGGCTTCGGGTCGCTCCAGACCGGCGGGAAGTCCACGTACTCCCCGTGGAACTCCGCGAGCCCGTCGCGCCAGCAGGCCTTCATCGCGAGCACGTGTTCGCGCACGTGGGCCCAGCGGCGCTTCCAGTGGACCCCGAGGATCTCGGCCTCCTCGCGCTGCCAGCCCGCCCCGACCCCGAGCTCGAAGCGCCCGTTCGAGACGAGGTCGAGGGTCGCGGCCTCCTTGGCGAGCACCAGCGGCTCGCGCTCCGCCGCGAGGACGATCCCCGTACCGAGGCGGATGCGCCGGGTCGCGCCGGCGGCGGCCGCGAGGGTCACGAGCGGGTCCATGAGATGGCCGTAGCTGTCGGGCATCTCGCCGCCGCCCGGGAACGGCGAGGTGCGCTCCACCGGCATGATGGGATGGTCGGGAACCCAGAGCGACTCGAAGCCCAGCTCCTCGACCCGCCGGGCGAGGGTCACCACGTCCGCCGTATACGCGGTCGGCATGTAGAAGACGCCCACCTGCACGTCACGCCCTCCCGTTCTCGCCCGCCCCCGCCTCCCCTGCGCCGCGCCGGGGTCCGCTCCCGCGATTCTAACCCGCAGGCGCCGGGCGGCCGGCGGCCTGCCGCGCGCGCCGGCGGTGGTGCAAAATGGCGCCCGTGGATCGGGGAATCCGGGGAGGCGTGCGGAGAGCATGAAGGGCATGAAGATCGAGTCGGTCACCGCGGCGTGGCTCCACGTCCCTATCCCGGAAGCGCGCCAGCACCGCACCGACTTCGGGCGGATCGCGTCGTTCGACAGCACCCTGGTGCGGGTCGAGACCGAAGGCGGGCTCGTCGGCTACGGTGAAGCGAAGGCGGCGGTCGGGAGCGCCGGCAACAACCGCGCGCTCGCCGCCCTCGTCGAGCAGGACCTGGGCCCCATGATCGTCGGCGAGGACGCGCGCGACACCTCGCGGCTCTGGGACGTCATGTACAACGGGAGCCGCGCCCACTACGCGATCCGGCGCGGGCGCGTGTTCCCGGCCCTCGGGCGGCGCGGGATCACGATGTCCGGGATCGGCGGGATCGACATGGCCCTCTGGGACCTCCACGGCAAGTCGCTCGGCGTCCCCGTCTGGCGGCTGCTCGGGGGCCGCCGGCAGGAGCGGATGCCCGCCTATGCGTCCGGCGGCTGGGCCCCCGCGGACCGGATCGTCGAGGAGCTCCAGGGCTTCGTCGACCGGGGCGGCTTCAAGGCGGTCAAGATGCGGGTCGGAACCGGCGACGGCGAGGTCGCGGACTCGGTGCGCCGGGTGCGCGCGGCCCGCGCCGGCCTCGACCCGGAGATCACCATCATGTGTGACGCCCACGGCACCTGGAACGTGGCGGAGGCGAAGCGCTTCTGCCGCGAGGTCGCGGAGTGCAACCTCGGCTGGCTGGAGGAGCCGGTCACCGCCGACGACAAGCGCGGCCTCGCGGAGGTGCGGGCGAGCACCGACGTCCCGATCGCGACCGGCGAGAGCGAGTTCACCCGCTTCGACTTCCGGGACCTCGCGGAGCTCCGGGCGGCCGACGTGTTCCAGCCGGACCTCTCGATCGCGGGCGGCGTCACCGAGGCGATGCGCATCGAGGCGCTCGCCTCCGCGTTCCAGATCCGCTTCGCGCCCCATCTTTGGGGCGGGGCGTGCACGTTCTCGGCCGGCCTCCAGGTCGCGGCGGCGGCGTCCACGGGATTCATCCTGGAGTACTCGCTGGGGGCCAACCCGATGCTCCACGAGCTGGCCCACGAGGATTTCACGGTCGTGGACGGCTGCCTGGAGATCCCGGACCGGCCGGGGCTCGGGCTCACCATCGACGAGACCTTCGTCGCCCGTTACCAGGTGACGTAGGGCCGGACCGACGTGGGCGCGCCGACCTCGCGCAACCCGTGAACCACCCCGGATCGCTCTGAGCCGCCGATGCAGACGATCTCCCGGATGGTTTCCTGCGTCCGGGCGCGGACCCCGGAGGCGACCGCGGTCGCGTACCGGGGCCGGTACTTCACCTTCGCGGCGCTCGACGACGCCGCGCGCCGCGCCGCCCGCGGGCTCTCGGAGCTCGGGGTCAGGCGCGGCGACCGGGTGGCCCTGTGGCTGCCCAACTGCCCGGCGTACCTCGTCCTCTGGCTGGGCGCGGCCCGCCTCGGGGCGATCACCGTCGCGGTCAACACCCGCTTCCGGGCGGTCGAGGTGGCGGACGTCGTGCGCCGCTCCGGGGCCAGGGCGCTCGCCCTCTGGCCCGGGTTCCGGGGCATCCCCTTCCTCGACGTCCTTGGCGAGATCGACCGGAGCGCCCTCGAACGGCTGGAGACCCTGGTGGTCTACGGGGAAGAAGACGGGGAGGAGGGGGAGGAGGCCGCCGGCGCGGGGCCGGTCGGAGCCGCGGGCGCGGCGGCCGTGGCCCGAGCGGCAGGGGCGGCCGGAACGGCCCGAGCACTACCCGCCCTCCCCGCCTCGCTCGCCGGCTGCCGGCGGGTCGCGTTCCCGGACCTCCTCGAGCGCCCGCCCCTCGACGAGGATCGGGCCGCGCCCGGCGACGGGGCCAACATGTTCACCACCTCGGGGACCACCCGCGCCCCCAAGTTCGTGCTCCACAGCCACGCGAGCGTGACCGCCCACGCCCTCACCATGGCCCGCGCGCTCGGGTACGCGGGGCGCCCGGAGAGCGGGGCGCTCGGGATGCTGCCGCTCTGCGGCGTGTTCGGCTTCTGCCAGGCGACCGCCGCCCTCGCGGCGGGGAGCGCCCTCGCCCTCGCGAGCGCGTTCGACGCGGCGGAGGCGGTGCGGCTCGTCGACGAGCACCGGGTGCGCTGCCTCAACGTGACCGACGACATGCTGATGGCGATGTTCGACGCGACCCCGCGCGAGATCGCATTGCCGACGGTGGGGTCCTGCGGCTTCGCGGCGTTCGCGGCGAAGCCGGACGAGCTGCGCGCGCGGGCGGAGGCGCGGGGGCTCCGGCTCGTCGGGCTCTACGGCATGAGCGAGGTCCAGGCGTTCTTCTCCCGCCAGCCCCTCGACGCGGCCCCCGAGCGCCGCCTCCTCGGCGGCGGGGTTCCGCTCGACCCGGCGGCGGCGGTCCGGGTCCGCGACCCCGGGTCCGGGCGCCTCCTCGCGGCGGGCGGGGCGGCGGATGAGGCGGGGGAGATCGAGCTCGCGGGGCCGAGCCTCATGCGCGGGTACTTCGAGAACCCGGACGCGACCCGGGAGACGATCACCGGGGACGGGTTCGTCCGCTCCGGCGACCTCGGATACCTCACGGACGGCGGCGGCTTCGTGTACCTCGGGCGGATGGGGGACGCCATGCGCCTCGGCGGGTTCCTGGTGAGCCCGGCCGAGATCGAGGGCCACCTCAACGAGCACCCGGCGGTGCGCGGCGCCCAGGTGGTGGGGGTGGACACCGAAGGCGGCCCGCGCCCGGTCGCCTTCGTCGTCCCCGACCGGGGCGCCGGCTTCGACGAGGAGGCGCTCCGCGACCACTGTGGACGCTCCCTCGCGCGCTTCAAGACCCCGGCCCGCATCTTCGCGGTGGACGAGTTCCCCACCACGAAGAGCGCGAACGGAACGAAGATCCGCCGCGCCGAACTTCGCCGCATGGCCGAGGAGCGCCTCGCCTCCGACCCTCCGGGCGGCGCATAGCCGACGAGGTGGCGAGAATGGCCTCACCGGCCGGTAACCGGCGGCCCGCCGCCAGTGGCGCCGAATCGCCGCCAGCCTCGGGAGCCACATCCGGCGCCGTCGCCGGACCCCTGCCGGAGGCGGACCGGGGATGGGAGCGGGTCGAGCTTGCGGACGCGGAGATCGCCTATTGGGGAGGGTTCTTCGCGCCGGAGGAGGCGCAGGCCCTGTTCGACGGCCTCCGCGCGGAGATCCGGTGGGAGCGGCATCGGGTCCGGATCCGGGGGCGCGAGCTCGACTGCCCGCGCCTCACCGGATGGGAAGGCGACGAGGCGTACTCCTACTCGGGGCTCACCCTTCGTCCCGCGCCGTGGACGCCGCGGGCCGCGGCGGTCCGGCGGCGGATCGAAGCCGCGCTCGGGGAACGCTTCAACAGCGTGCTCGCGAACCTCTACCGGGACGGGGCCGACCGCCTCGGCTGGCACGCGGACGACGAGCCGGAGCTGGGTCCCGCGCCGGTCATCGCGTCGGCGAGCTTCGGGGCGCCCCGGCGGTTCCTCCTCCGCCCGAAACGGGGCGGCGCGTCGGCGCCCTTCGTGCTGGAGCCCGGCTCCCTGCTCGTCATGCGCGGGGCGACCCAGCGGCACTGGCTCCATTCCGTGCCTCCGACCCGTCGGCCCGTCGGCCCGCGCATCAACCTCACGTTCCGGCGCATCCTCCCCCAATGACGACCCGCCCGACCGGGCGCGCGCTTCACGCTGCGGACCAAGGGGGCGCAGGCGCTCCGGGAGCGCGGACCCTGGGGCGCGGCGCCCTGGGAACGCGGGCGTCCCGCCCGCACAGAGGGGTGAAGCCAACCGGGTCTGGGCTTGGGCCACCTGCCCGAGGGGCGTCCCGCCCGCAGCGGACCGGAGGTCCGGGGGTAAAGTGCCCGTGAACGAAAATGCGGGCGGGACGCCCGCGTTCCCAGGGCGCTCGTTGCCTCCCCTTCGTCGCCCGTGATGGAATAGGCCGCGCCAACAAACGCCGCGACCGGACGCTGCGGCCCTCCACCGCGTGGGCGCGAGCGTCCGAGGGCCGGAGCGGAGGCGGGCGCGGGCGCGAGGCCGGACGGGTCGGGAAGCGGCGCCCGGGAAGCAGCCGCGGAGAATCAGACGGAAGGGCAGGCGCATGGCGGAAATACCCCCCACCGAGTACCGGCGGATCGGCGTCGACCCGCTCACCCCCACCATCGGAGCCGAGGTCTCCGGGGTCGCCCTTCGCGATCCGCTCGACGACGAGACCTTCGAAGAGGTCCACCGCGCCCTGATCGAGCATGGGGTCGTCTTCTTCCGCGACCAGGCCATCGACCACGAGCAGCACCTCGCCTTCGGGCGGCGCTTCGGAGCGCTGCACGTCCACCCGGCGGCCCCGTGCGTCGCGGGCGTACCGGAGCTCATGCTGATCCACACCGATGCCGACTCCACCCGGCAGAACGGCGACGACTGGCACAGCGACGTGTCCTGCGACGAGGCCCCGCCGATGGGGTCGGTGCTGCACCTGCACACGGTCCCGAAATCGGGCGGCGACACCCTCTTCTCGAGCATGTACGCGGCGTGGGAGGCGCTCTCGGAGCCGATGAAGGCGCTCCTCGCGCCGCTCGAAGCCCGGCACGAGTCGGCGCACCTCTACGACGGCGTCGAAGGCAGGGGGCTTTACGGCGACGCGACCGTGAAGCGCCGCAACGAGTGGCCGAGCGCGGTGCATCCGGTGGTCCGGACCCATCCCGTGTCGGGGCGGCCCGCCCTCTACGTCAACCGGATCTTCACCCGCCGGATCCTCGGGGTCACCGAGCGCGAGAGCCGCGCCCTGCTCGACCTCCTGTTCGAGCACGTCGCGAACCCGCACTTCCACTGCCGCTTCCGCTGGCGCGAGAACTCGGTCGCCTTCTGGGACAACCGCTGCGTGCAGCACCACGCGATGTGGGACTACTACCCGGAGACCCGCACCGGGACCCGGGTCACCGTCGCCGGCGACCGCCCGTACCGCTGACCCCCCGTCCCTTCGGCGGCCGGCCGCCCCTGCCGGCTGCCGATGGTCGGCGACCCGGCCGGGTCCTGCGCCGCAGAAGCACTCGGCGCGATCCCCTGCCTCGAGGCAGGAACGGAACCATCTGCGCCGGGAACGAATCCCCCCAACGAGAGAAGGAGCCATGCGCGAGGAATATGAACTGCACGGAGCCAGGCGGGGCGCGGTCGTCGAGGAAGCCGGGAAGCGGCGGATCACGCTCCTGCTCGACGCGGACGTCCTCACCGTCTTCCGGGAGCGCGCCGCCCGCGCGGGCCGCGGCTACCAGACCCTCATCAACCAGGCGCTGCGCGACCATCTTGCGAACGGCGAGCTCGAAGACACGCCGCGCCGGGTGATGCGGGAGGAGCCGCGCGGGCCGGCGTGAGGCCCCTACGGCTCAGGCGGCGACGCTGTGCCCGTGAAGCTCTTCGCGCTCGACGGTCGCCAAACCGCCCTCGCAACGACCCTTATCGCGGTCGGCTTGGTGGTCCCGGTTGCGGCCCGCCGAAGGAGCACCCGAACTCCCGAGCTCCCCAGGCCTGCGACCGGTCCGGACCGGGTCCACCATCTGACGCCGGTACTTCGGCGCGTCTGCCATCAGGCCACCTCCTCTGCTACAATGGCCAGATGTTCGCGAAACTGGTGCAACTTCGCTTGGTCTGGCTGCTCGCGCCCTACGCCCGCGATGGTCTCGCACAGGCTGAAGCGGCGGGTGACGCACCATCCCTCATGCTCGGTGCGCTCCGCGCTCGAAAATGGGATGAGTACGGGCCGTCGTGACTGACGCGTGGCGAAACAACGAGGCCGCGGTTCCCCACTTCAGGGAAATCGTCGGGCACGACCCTTATCGGTGGCAGCGACGCCTCTACCACGAGTTCGTCGGCGGGAACATCCCTGAAGCGGTAGATATTCCGACCGGGCTTGGCAAAACCCTTTGCCTGGCTCTCTTCCTGCTCGCACGGATCAAGAACGCCGCACTCCCCACGCGGGTCGTCTATGTCGTCGATCGACGCGCCATCGTGGACCAGACGGCGGACGCGATTCGGATGTGGATCAATCGCATCGACGCGCTGCCTGGCCTCGCGAACGCACTCGACGGGATTGCTGCGCTTCCGTCCGACCTGCCGGTCCAACTTGGCGTTCTGCGTGGCGGCTTGGCCGACGATGGAGAATGGCGAGTCGATCCGGCCAGACCGGCGGTCGTTATCGGCACCGTCGATATGATCGGCTCCCGTATCATGTTCTCGGGTTATGGAGACGGGCAGTCACGACGGCCGATGCACGCGGGACTCCTGGGCCATGACAGCATCGTCATGCTCGACGAAGCTCATTTGTCGCCGGCTATGGCGGCGCTCATCCATGCCATCAATCGGATCCAGGACCATCCGAAGTTCCGTGCCATGACACTTTCGGCGACGAACACCGACACCGAAAACGTGTTTCGGCTCCTACCGTGCGAGGAAGCCGATCCTTCTGTGCGTGAGCGTCTTCACGCGTTCAAGAAATCGGATTTCCACCTGGTTGAGAAACCCGCAGATCGGCTCACCCGTATTTGCGAACTGGCAATCAGGCATCGGACCGGCGCGATCGCCGTGTTCACCCAAACCGTTGAGGATGCCGGGAAGATTGCCAGAAAATTGGCCCAAAGCCTTGGTACGGGAGGCGCCGAACGCGTCGCTATGCTGACGGGCACGCTCCGCGGCAAGGAACGCACCGCGCTGGCGGCCGGATCGGTATGGCAGCATTTCCTTCCGAACCGGGATCGAGAGGAGGGTATCCCTTCTGTGTTCCTGGTAATGACTTCGGCAGGTGAAGTCGGGGTCGATCTTGATGCCGACCACGCCATCATGGACCTCGCTACACTCGATTCGATGATTCAGCGCCTTGGCCGGGTGAATCGCACGGGCCTCGCGCAAGCGGAGGTCGCCATCGTTTTCACGGAGAAGGAGGAGAAAGGACCGCAGCAAGATCCCCCGCGAACCCATGCTCAAAGATTCGAGGCGGCGCGAGCGAAGACGCTCGCCGTACTCCGACTGCTTCCCGACCTTTCGCCGGCGACTTTGCGGAGTCTCGACAGGCAAGTTCTCGAAGAGTGCTTCGCACCCTCCTCTCGGCCTGCGCGGCTTCATGCGGAGGTCGTCGAGGCATTCGCGGCGACATCTGCGACGCTTCAGCTTCCCCATGTCTCGATTTATCTGCACGGCGTGTCGGATGCACCCGACCCACCAGACAGCTTTCTCGTATGGCGCCGGGAAACGCCGGATCTGGTCCGACTCGGAAGCGATGCCGCCAAGGAAGTGATCGCTTTCTTCCGACCACGCGCCGACGAGGTCGCCCGCGTGCCAACCAGCTTTGCGCGGAAGCTGATCGAGAGGGCGCTCGAGCGGCAGGACGGAGGCTCACTTCCCTTGATCGCAGCCCAGCCGAGGGGCGATGTCCGGGCCGTCTCGCTGAAAAACGGGAACGAGCTTCCCTCGCTTGACCACGCGACCGTTTTTCTGCCGACGACTGCCGGAGGTCTGGAAGCTTCCGGTTTGCCCTCCATCTCCGCGGCGAACGAGGTGTCCGATGTCGGCGACAACGACGACCGGGTTCGTTACCTGGAGCCGTGTGATGGCGGAAAGGCCGGGGGTGGTGAGGGCGTGCAGACACTCCCGGCATGGCTGGACCAAGCTGTCGAGTTTCGAATTCCGTTGCATGACGTCAGAGAGGACGATGGTGAAGAGCGTTTTCTGGTCTATGCGCTTCACCGCTCCGATCCGGAGCTCCAGACCGGCGAGAGCGATCTGACGCGGCTTGGAGCCTCTACCCAGACCATCGACAAGCATTGCTCTCTTGTCGGCGACGCCGTTCGCCGGATAGGTACGGCGCTTGCACTCTCCGATCCAGAAGTCGATGCGCTGGAGACCGCCGGGTGTTGGCATGACCGCGGGAAGGCGAGACGAGTCTGGCAGAGAGCCGCAGGGGTTCCCGCTGGCGGCCCACTTCTCGCGAAATCGGCCAAAGGGCGTTTCCGTCCAGAGTTGCTCGGCGGCTATCGTCACGAGTTCGGTTCTCTTGCCGAAGCGGACAGGGATATCCCGATGGAATCGCCTGATCGCGATCTTGTCCTGCACTTGATCGCTTCGCACCACGGATGGGCGCGGCCGGGCTTCCCTGAGCCACGCCAATGGGACCCGGACGTTCCTTCAGCGTTGAACCGAAGGCTCGCCATCGGAACGGCGGATCGATTCGCAAGCCTCCAGGCCAAGTATGGGCCGTGGCGGCTCGCATGGTTGGAGGCTCTCCTGAAAGCGGCGGACGCTTACGTGTCGAGTCGTGTCGGGAAGTGAGGGCGCAATGGAGTGGTACATCGATCCCCGTAATCCCGGAGAAGTCTTCGCCTGCGCCGGACTGGCGCATCTCGCGTGGCGTGCGGACTCGGAGTCGAAAACCGGATTCGAGTGGAACGATCGAGTCCGCTTTGTTGCTCCGGATCTGTCGTCGTTGTTCGACAGTCTGGCCACGGCATCTCTTGAAGAGACGGAAGACGGCCTCCGTTTTACCGACATCGAGCTCGACTGGTGGCGGGAATGGGGGCTGAATTCGGGACTGAAGAACTGGGCGGGACAACAATCCGCACTGACGGTTCACAGCTCCTTACACATCGCCGCGAAAGGATCGAGGCCTTCCGACTGGCTTGCTCATGCGGCTCCGGCAACCGGGCGGCTCAACTTCGACACCAAGGGCACGTGGAACGCCCTGAACATGGGCTGGAGCTTGAACGAACACAAGGAGGCCACAATGCTGAGCCGACCCTGGGTCGAGCTCCTCGGCTCAATCGGGCTTCAAGCCTTTCCGGTCGAAGGGGAGAGATCGAGAAGCGGGTTCAAGTACAGTCTGTGGCGCCCGGTTTCGTTACCGAGTGCGGTTGCCGCGTTCGGTGGTCATGGGCCGGCCGTCTACTCGACAAACCGATACCGTTCGCTCACCGCCAAGTCGGGGAGCAACACCGTGTTGTGCCTTGCCGCCCCGGCCTGAGCACATCGCGTTGTCAACGCACTGAATAAGGAGGACATCCGCCATGCCAGTATCGATCAAGAGCCTTGTAGCCAACTCCGGGCTCGTCGCCTTGACGTTCAAACAGAAATTGGACTCGGTCGAAGACGCTGGAGTTCCAATTTTTCCGCCAACCTATCCCGCTCCTGAGCGAGGACAACACCGATTCGACACCCCCTACACTGTGAACGAAACGAAAGAGGGCACTCGAATCTGCGATCTCGATTCCGTCCAGTCGCAGGCAAACCGGATGGAAGCAGCTTTCACGAGTGATCTCGGAAATCTCGTTCCCCAGCACATGGTACAGGCTGGCAATCATCGAATCGCGCTCACCGAGTTGCCGCACCGGATCGCCGATGCATCGATACGAGCGACGGATCTCGCCGGCGATATTCGTGAGGGGATGCTGGCAATCAGTGCGGGGGATCCGGCACCCTTGGCTGCAATCGCCCCTACTTCGTTGATCTACGGGGTGTGGGATTCCCGCGATACGCAGGTCAAGCTTCCACGCGCCGTGCGGTCGGAAATCCGTGCTTACGACGTGTCGGTCTTCACACGATCGGCTCAATTTACGGGAGCGTTCCCGAAAGAAGCTCTCGGTATTGAGGACAAAAATTGGGAAAAAAAGGGAGAACATGGTGCTGCCGGTGTGGGATTCGCACCGACGCCGTCGGTCGATGCGCACGGCGGAATCCTGGTGCATGGCGAGATTATCCACACCGCCTCGGTGTTGCTGAATGTATTGAGAAAATACCGGACTACCGACGGGAGCGATATCCTGCCGAACTATCTGCTCGGCCTGACTCTTGGTGGACTTTTGGTCGGCGGCAGAGACTACAACCTCCGATCAGGATGCTGCCTCGTGCCTGCTGCGCCGGCAGAATGGCAAACGGTAGACAGGAACGGAGAGAGGCAATCGATCGAAGTCGATGAGAACGCGGTCATCAACGAACTCCACGTCGGGGCTGAGGCTTGGGCTGCCTGCGTCAGTATTCGACTCGGAGGCGAACCGGTGGCTCATGAGTATGACGCGAACAGCGGCCGGGCGATGTTTCCCCGGTCGAAGGAGTAGAATAGATGCCGACGCTTCGCATAACCGTCGACTGGCTCGACCGCACTTATCACGGGGTGGAGTGGCCGCCTTCGCCACTCCGACTCTATCAGGCGATGATCGCAGGCTACGCAATGCATCGTCACGGCGACTCCGCTTTCGAGCCGGCCATGCGGCATCTCGAATCGCTTCCCGCGCCGACGATCCATGCGCCGGAAGTGGAGGATCAGTCGCCGGTGAAATCCGCCGTTCCGAATAATGATGGCGATCGGGTGCTTGATCTCTTTGCAAGAGGCAACCACACAGGTGCTCACAAGAAAGCCCGTAAGGCGTCGACGTTTCGGATTCGCCATTCGCGCTCCTTCAAAGGTACGGTGACGTACGAATGGAAAGCCACGGACGAAACGACGAGGCATCATGCGGCGCTCGAAGAGATATCCTTGTCGGTGTCAGCAGTCGGGCAAGGCACTGATGTAGCTGTAGCGCGCGCGGAACTCGTCGAGCGTCCAACGCCTTTGAAGGGAGTCAGATACTCACCGTCGTCGACAGGGCGGAGAAAATTGAACATCCCATATCCTGGGGCACTCGGTGTCCTTGATGAGAGACACCGACATTTCCGCAGTCGCATCGGAGTGGACGGAGTGGCGGGAGTGCCTGAGCCGGTGCATCAGCAGTCGGGATACCAGTCCGAGCTGGATCTGCCGCCAATCCGACATGAGGCGTTCGCATTGATGGATCTGGAAGAACGGCCGCTTGCGTTCGAAGGAACGCGGACGATGGACGTCGCGACCATGGTACGCAACGCGGTCGGCGACGCAGCCCGCCGCGCGGGCTTGGCGAGCGAGGCGATCTTCGAGTTGATCGGGCACCGAGGTAGCCGAAGGATACGGGTTCAGCCTTTGCCCAATGTTGGGTACGGACATGCCGACGGCCGCATTCGGAGAGTGATGCTTACGGCTCCAGAGAGCGTCGACGAGGAAAATTGGTTCGATGTGATGTCTCGGTTGATCTGGGCGGATCTGATCCCGGAGGGTCAACACGAACCGATCGGGACGTTGGCGCCGATCGTAGGGAATGATCCGATACTCTCCAAATATTGCGGCGAGGCGACGGTTTGGACGACAGCGACCCCGGTGGTGCTGCCCGGTCATGATAGTCGCCGAAGTCGGTCGCGACCGGAACGAATCGTGGGTCGGCTGCTACGACATGCGCACATCCCCGACGCAATGGTGAGCAGACTAACGATGGAGCCTGCCGCACGACTGCGCGGGAGCGATATGCCGACCCGGTATAGGCGACCAGATCATCTGTCAAAGTATCCCTGTCGGCACATGTCCATTCGGTGGACGAGGTCGGTAACGGGACCTGTCGTCCTCGGCGCGGGCATTGGGTACGGATTTGGGCTGTTCGTGCCCGTAGACGATCGGAGATTGAATGCGAATTTACGGTAGGTACTCAATACCGACTCGAATAAGAGAGGCAACGGAAATTGCACCGACGATGGCGCGCCAGGCCATGCAGAGTTTTGACTAAACCTGCTTTCGTTGTTGTTACGGATTCGAGAATGGATTTCCGAATGAATTTGATGTCTATTTTCTCGAAAATCCAATATTATATTGGAAATAACAATATGATCGAGTAGTCTGGAGCATAGATATCCATAAAAATAGATCTACTCCACTGAACGGGCCTGGACCCGGGTTGAGACGAAGCCAGAGACGAGACCGATGCCGATCGATCTTCGCCACGATGAGTGTGCCTTGATTGGTGCCCCAACGAACACGGTCAATGCGTGGAATCATGCTGCCGGTCGCACGTTCAGAAAGGTCGTCCATACCGAGCACGCGAACGTCGATGGCATGCTGTATGCCTCACGGCTGACCGGCGCGGATGTCTACGCCATGTTCGATCGTGGGATTGGCAAACCCGGGGCGAGCGAATCCAGCACGCTGCCCGATCATCCGGCGCTACCGGATGTGCTGGATAGGCACAGGATTGTCCTTGTTGGAACAACAGGGGCGGTGGAACCGCACCGCCGTCGACGATGCACGCTGATTCCGTCGGTCCGCTCCTGCTTGAGTCGTGTTGTTCCGGGGGTGGGGACGAACGGTCACAGGGAGGGGAGGGCGTACAGGTCCCGGAGGGAATGCCAGCCGCTTGCGCCTTCCCTCGCGGCGGGCTTGCGGCGCACGAAGTAGCGGCGCCCGAACGTCGCGCCGCGGGGGTTGGGGAACTCCGCCGCCTTGCGGCCAAGCTCCGTTTCCAGCGCCCGCGGCGACCGCACCGGCCCCCACTTGCATTCGCCGAGGTCCGTCCAGTGGTCCTCGCGGAGCCCGACGACGTCGATCTGGGCCGTCTTGCTCCAGTACTCGCCGACCTCGTATCCGGCGCTGACGCCTTCCTTCGCATAGATGAGGGGCAGCGCCTCGCGGCACAGGCGCTCGAAGCCGCTTCCGAACCAGGCGTCGAGCGACGGCGCGACCCGTTCGGCGAACGCGCTCGCGCCGCCGGCGCTGCGGATGAGGCTCATGTTGGGGAAGATGAAGCGAAACCAGAACCGGAGGAGCGGGTCGTCGATCCCGAAGCGCACCCGTTTCGGATTCGGCCGGCGGCGGTCCAGCGGATACCGGCGCCGCAGATAGCCGAGGTCCACGAGCTGCTGGAGGTAGTAGTTCAGGTTCCGGTCGGGCATTCCGGCCGTGGCGGCGATGTCCCGCACCGCGCCCGGCCCGGAGGCGGCGGCGAAGAGGACGGCGTGGTAGGGCGCGATCTCGCGCAGCTCCTCGCGGAGCAGGAACGTCGGCTCGTGGAACAGCGGGGCGAACTCGTCGAGCAGATGCCGGCGGACGTTGTGGTCGATGGACCGGGCATCGTCCAGGCAGAGCAGGTACTGGGGCAGGCCGCCGACCAGGAAGTACGCCTTCGCCCGATCCGTCTCCGACCAGCGCGGATGGAACCGGGCCGCCTCCAGGTAGCTGAACGGTTGCAGATGGATCTGGGCGGTGCGCCGCCCGAACAGCGGGCTCGTCTTGCCGAGCACCTCCCGTTCCATGAACCCCAGGTAGGAGCCGCAGAGCAGGAGCATGACGTTGCCGGCGCCCTTCCAGCGCCGGTCCCAGCACTCCTGCAGGGCCGAGATCAGGTCAGGGCTCGAAGCCGCGATCCACTGGAACTCGTCGAGGGCGAGGATCAGCTTCGAGCCGGGGCGCGTCCTCTCCCACTGCGCGGCCACGGTGGACAGCGCCTCCCGCCAGTCCATGGCGCGGAGCTCCGCGAGCAGGGGCATGTCGAGCGCGCGGGCCGACTCCTCCAGGAACTCGCGCACCTGCAACGCCGCCGGAGACTGCTGCCCGAGGTAGTACACCCCCGGCCGGCCCGCCATGAACTTCAGGATGAGCTCGCTCTTGCCGACGCGGCGGCGGCCGTAGATGGGGATGAATTCCGCGCGCGGGGACTCGAACGCCCTCGCCAGCAGATCGAGCTCCTTCACGCGGCCGATGAACTTCGCCATGCCCGCAGTGTGCGGCGGCTGCGATCTTTCGTCAAGTCGTGTTTCGTCAAACCATGTTTCGTCAAGTCGTGTTTCGTCAAGTCGTGTCTTGTCGAAACGATCGACGCGGACGGATCGGACGGGCGCCGCGGCGGCCGGACGTCCCGCGAGCGCGCCGCGAGCGCCCCGCGCGGAACGGGCCGGGCCGGAGCCCGCGAGGCGCCGCGGGCGAGACGCCTGCCCCGGAGGATGGCGCCGCCGCGCCCTGCCGCGCCCAGCACCGAGCCCCGCCGCGCCGGGCGCCGGAGCGGACGCCAACCCGCTATCATCGCGGCTGCTTGCGACCCCCCTGCCGCTGGAGACCCGCCGATGGCCATGCAGCCGCCCATCCACGCGACCCGCCACATGGTGAGCGCCGGCCACCACCTCGCGACCCAGGCCGGCTACGAGATCCTCGAAGCGGGCGGCAACGCGGTCGACGCCGGGGTGGCCGCCGGGATCGCCCTCGGCGTGGTGCACAGCGACATGGTGCAGTTCGCGGGGGTCGCCCCCATCATGATCTACCTCGCCGACGAAGGCCGGGTGGTGACCATCAGCGGCCTCGGCTGGTGGCCGCGCGCCGCCTCGCTCGACCGCTTCGTCTCGGAGTTCGGCGGCCACGTGCCGACCGGCATCCTCCGCACCGTCGTGCCGGCCGCCCCCGACGCCTGGATCCTCGCCCTCCGGCGCTACGGCACGATGGGGTTCGGCGACGTCGCGGCGGCCGCGATTCGGTACGCGCGCGAGGGGTTCGCGATGCACCACGTGATGCTCGAGTACCTCACCGCCCATGAAGACGGCTACCGCCGCTGGCCGGCGAACGAGGCGATCTACCTTCCGGGCGGGCGGCCCCCGGAGGAAGGCGAACGCTTCGTGCAGGCCGACCTCGCCGCCTCCATCCAGCACATGGCGGACGAGGAGGCGGCGTCCGCCGCGCGCGCCGGGCGGGAGGCCGGCCTCACCGCCGCCCGCGACGCCTTCTACCGCGGCGACCTCGCGCGGGCGATGGTTCGCCACCACGAGGAGAACGGCGGCTGGCTGACGATGCGGGACCTCGCCGAGTACGAGAGCACCCTCGCAGAGCCGGTCGTCGTGCGGCTCGGCGAGGTCGAGGTCTACACCTGCGGGCCGTGGTGCCAGGGGCCGGCGCTCGCCCAGATGGTGCGCCTCCTCGACGGGATCGACCTCGCCGCCCTCGGCCACAACCGCGCCGACTACGTGCACACGGTCACCGAGGCGATGAAGCTCGCCTTCGCCGACCGCGAACGCCACTACGGCGACCCGCGCTTCGTGGACGTTCCGCTGGATCGGCTCCTCTCCGCCGGCTACACGAGGGAGCGGCGTTCCCTCATCCGGCCCGACCGGGCGTGGCCCGGCCTGCCCCCGGCCGGGCTCGCGGGAGACGGCGGTTTCGACGCCGGCTCCGACGCCCGTGCCGGGGCCAGCGGCGCGCCCGCGTTCGGAGAGCGCCCCGAGCCCGCCGCCCCGCCGGCGACCGCCGCCCACCCGGCTCCCGCCTCCGCCGACACCTCCTACTGTGCGGCGGTGGACCGCCACGGCAACTGCTTCTCCGCGACCCCGAGCGACGTATCGTGGGAGTCGCCGGTCATCCCCGGCACCGGCTTCTGCCCCTCGTCGCGCGGCTCGCAGTCGTGGGCGGTTCCCGGCCACCCCTCCTCCGTGGCGCCCGGCAAGCGCCCGCGCCTCACCCCCAACCCCGCCTTCGCGCGATGGCCGGGGCGGCGGGTCATGCCGTTCGGCACCCCGGGCGGGGACGTGCAGACCCAGGCGATGCTCCAGGTCCTCCTCAACGTCGCCCGGTTCGGGATGAGCACCCAGGACGCGGTGGAGGCCCCCCGGTTCGCAACCCACAGCTTCCCGAACTCGTTCGAGCCGCACGACTCCCTGCCGGGGCGGCTCACCGTCGAAGGGCGGGTCCCGGAGTCGGTCACGGACGACCTTGCCGCCCGCGGCCACGACGTGGAGCGCCTGGACGACTACTCCCACCGCACCGCGGGGGTATGCGCGATCCAGCTCGATCTCGAGACCGGGATCCTGGAGGGCGGGGCGGACCCGCGGCGGATGAGCCGCGCGATGGGGCGGTGAGCCGATCGATGCGCCGCGCACCGTCCTGCGGAGCCGCGAGGAGGAGGAGAGCATGAAGGTCACGGGCTGCGAGACCCTGCACTGCGACGCGGGATGGCGGGACTTCTCGTTCCTCAAGGTGACGACGGACGAAGGGGTCACCGGCGTCAGCGAATACAACGAGTGCTACGGCAGCCCGGGCCTTACCGGGGTCATCGAACGGCTGGTCGCCGATCGGGTGGTGGGCGAGGACCCGCTCGCCATCTCCCGCGTAAGCGCGAAGCTCTACGCGGCGACCCGCCAGGCCCCGGGCGGAATGGTCCAGCAGGCCATCGCGGCCATCGAGAACGCGCTCCTCGACGTCAAGGGCCGGGCGCTCGGGGTCCCGGTCTGCGACCTCCTCGGCGGGGCGGTGCGGGACCGCCTCGAGCTCTACTGGTCGCACTGCGGCACGTACCGGTTCGGCGCGCCCGCCCGGCACGTCGCCCGCCCGCCCATCGAGACCCTCGACGACCTCGCGGCCCTCGCCTCGGAGGTCCGCGACCGCGGGTTCCGCGGCCTCAAGACCAACATCTTCCTCTTCGGCGAGGACGGTCCGCAGCTCCACATGCCGGGCTTCGCCGGCACGCCGGGCTGGCCGGAGCTGAACGCGAGCCGCCGCGTCATCGACGCGCTCCGCCGCCAGCTCGGGGCGCTTCGCGACGGAGCGGGGCCCGACGTCGGGATCCACCTCGACCTCAACTTCAACTTCAAGACCGAGGGCTACCTCCAGGTCACCCGCGCCCTCGACGACCTCGGGCTCACCTGGTTCGAGATCGACCTCTACGACCCGGCCGCCCTCGCCCGCATCCGCGAGAGCGTGCGCACCCCCATCGCCTCGTGCGAGTCGCTGTTCGGGACGCGGGGCTTCCGCCCGTACTTCGAGCGGGCGTCGATGGACGTGGCCATCATCGACGTTCCCTGGAACGGGGCCTGGGAGGGCCTCAAGATCGCGGCGATGGCGGAGGCGTTCGAGGTCAACGTCGCCCCCCACAACTTCTACGGGCACCTCTCGACGGTGATGAGCGCCCACTTCTGCGCCGCGCTCCCGAACTTCCGGGTGATGGAGATCGACGTCGACGACGTGCCGTGGAAGGACGACCTCGTGACCCGCCCCCCCGAGATCGAAGACGGATACCTGAAGCTCCCCTCGGGACCCGGCTGGGGAACGGACCTCGACGAGGAGGCGATCCGCGCCCATCCCCCCCGCCGCCCCCACTGATCGGCCGGGCGGGTGGATGCTATCCTTCCGGCGGAACGGAGCAGTGGAGCGGAGGCAGGGCGGAAGGATGCGGGAGCACCCCTCGTCAGCGGCGGATCTACCACGAACGGTTCCCGGTCCGGGCGGGGAGCACGGCTTGTCGGGTGCTGGTGCGCCCGGTGTCGAAGAACCCGGCCTTCCGTACCGCCAGGAACGGTTCGGATTCCATCCGGTTCCCTCCTCTGCTTATATCAGGATCGGTGCCGGCGAGCGTATTCCTTTCGATCCGGCTGCCCAATCCCTGCTGGTCTGCGGGCGGGCGAACGAAGCGCTGGAGGCTCTTCCCGAGAAATGCGTGCGAACGGTGGTCACCTCCCCCCCGTACTGGTCACTGCGGGACTACGAGGTCGAGGAACAGACCGGCCGCGACGATTCCCTGAAGGATTACGTCGCAAGCATCGTCAGGACGTTCGACAGGGTTCGGCGGGTTCTCCGCGACGATGGGACGGTATGGCTGAACGTGGGTGACGTCTATACGTCGGGCAACCGCCGCTATCGTGCGCCGGACCGAAAGAACCGGGTCCGTGCGATGTCCGTCCGGCCGCCGACCCCGGAAGGGCTCAAGCCCAAGGATCTGATCGGGGTGCCGTGGCGGCTGGCGTTCGCGCTCCAGGAGGATGGCTGGTGGCTCCGATCCGAAGTCATCTGGCGCAAGCCGAACGCCCACCCGGAATCGGTTCGGGATCGGCCGACCAAGTCGCATGAGACGGTGTTCCTGCTCTCCAGGAGCCAGGACTACTATTACGACGTCGATGCGGTCCGCGGCCCGAACGGACGCCGGCTGCGCACCGCCTGGGATATCCCGACCGAGCCCCGCAAACGGATCAATGGCAGCATCGACGATCATCCGGCGATCATGCCCCTGTCGCTCGCCCGGCGATGCGTGGAGATCACGAGCCGCCCCGGGGACGTGGTGCTGGACCCCTACGCGGGCTCCGGCACCACCCTGATCGCGGCCCGCGATGCCGGGCGGAAGTGGATCGGCGTGGAGCTCAAGCCCGAGTTCGTGGACCTGATCGAACGGCGGCTGTGGGGATGAGTGACCGGGAGGATCTCAAGAAACGGATCGACGGGCTATCGCCATCAGCGGTCCGATTCGTGGCCCGGATGGTCGAGTCGCTCTCGTCTCCGCCCAAGGCCCGGGTCCGCCGGGAAGCCACTTGGTTGACCGCTCGCCCGGACTGGATCGAGTATTTCGGCCTCTCGCTTTCGGTCCATCACGGCGGAACCACGGAGCCATTGGGACTGACGGGATTCGAAACCGTCTTCCACAACGCCTGCCGCTCGGTCGACTGGACGGTGGAAAAAGCGGGATCGGCGACTCATCGGTTCGTCGATCTCGTGGTCCGAAGAGACAGCGACAAAGAGTGGAAACTGTCCCTCAAATCCACAGCAGCCAGGAAGCTTTCGGAGAAAACGGCGCATATCTCGAAGCTGACCGAGGCGGCCTGGATCCAGGATGTGCGGACAGCGAGAGATCGACGCGAGCGAACCCTGTCGCTGTTTCGCAGCTATGCCGTAGCCGTCGATGCCATCGTGATGCTTCGAGCATTCCGCAGCCCGCACGAGATGCCGAGTCGCTACCAGTTGATCGAGATTCCGACCGGGATCTTCGCTTCGTTGCAGCAGGCTCCTGTTTCGGCATTCAATGCCGATGGTCCTACGCTCGATTGTTCCTTCGGCGGACACGAGGTGGCGGCCCGTGTCTCGCTTGATCGATCCGATGCGAAAATCACGGTCAAACAGATTCTTCTGGCGGCGTGCATCGTCCATGCCGAATGGGAGCTCGTCCAATGACCCGAGATCTGCCGCATCTACCATTCGGGTCGCGGTCGTCGATCGTTGGAAGACGGTCGTTGGGTGTGTCTGTCGGAAGTCTTCTCGCCGTCTTGAACGACCGCCCCGGAGAGAGCCCATGCTGATCGCCGCCTCCATCGCCGCCGCGAACGAACGCCGCCGGACCGTGGACGTCCACGGCCAGGAATACCTGCTTCGGGAGTTCGTGGGGGCCGTGCCCCGGCGCGGGACCTACGTGGAAGGGAACGAGGTCAACGACGACGGGCTCCCGCAGGGCTTCCTCGTGAGCCAGCCTCCGGGCTCCGTGACCCCGCCGCACTTCCACGAGACCAACCAGTTCCAGGTTTTCGTCGGGGGGTCGGGCCGGATCGGCAAGCGCCGGGCGGACCCGGTGACGGTCCAGTTCGCGGGCGGGCACACCCCGTATGGGCCGATCGCGGCCGGGGACCGCGGGATCCAGTACTTCACCCTGCGCCAGTCATGGGACCCGGGGGCCAAGTACATGCCCGCGATGCGGAGCCGCCTGGTGCGGGGCCGCCAGCGCCAGCGGCTTGCTCCGCGGGTGGAGCGGCCGGCCGCCGCTCTCGGGAAGCTGGACTCGTGCACGGTCGAGCCGCTCATGGCGTTCGAGGCCGACGGGCTCGGCGCGGAGCTCGTGCGGCTCGGGCCGGGGATGCGCTGCGTGCGCCCCTGCGGGGGCGGCGGCCAGTACCAGGTCGTCATCGCCGGGACCCTGATGCACAGCGGGGAGGCGCTGCCCCGCCTCTCCTGCCGGTTCGCGAGCGCCGACGAACGCGAATGCGAGCTCGTGGCCGGGCCGGGCGCCGCCGCGGTGCTCGCCCTCCAGTTCCCCGCCCCTGCTCCCGCTCCGGCCGCGGACGGCGACAGCCCCTGACGGCGGGCGCGCCGGGCATGGACGGTCCGGCCCGATCCCTCGGGTCGGCATCGACCCCGAGCCCCCGTCCTGCGACGGGGCGGCCCCGGCTTCAGATCACCCCGTCGTCCCGCAGGCGCGCGATCGCCGCCTCGTCGAGGCCGAGCAGGCCGCCGAGGACGTCGTCCACGTGCTCCCCGAGGGGCGGCCCGAGGCGGTCGACCCGGCCCGGGGTCCCGGAGAGGAAGGGGAAGACGGCCGGCATGGTCACCTTGCCCGCCCGCTCGTCCTCGATCTCCACGAGGTCCCCCCGCGCCGCGTACTGCTCGTCCTCGAAGATGTCCGCGATGCTGTGGATCGGCCCGCATGGGACCTCGCCCGCCCCGCAGCGGGCGAGCACCTCGGACTGCGGCAGGGACGAGGTCCACCCCGCGACCACCTCGTTGACCTCCGCCCGGTGCGCGAGCCGGTGCGCGATCGGCCCGTAGCGGTCGGGGGCCGCGAGCTCCGGCCGCCCCATCGCATCCGCGAGGCGCCTGAACATCCGGTCGTTCGTGCACGCGATGGCCACCCACTTGCCGTCCGCGGTCGGGTAGTGGCTGTGGGGGACCACGTTCACCGTGTCCGCGCCCATCCGCTCACGCACGTAGCCGTTGTGGGCGTAGGCGACGGCCATCTCGTCGAGGTAGCGGAAGACCGGCTCGTAGAGCGCGACGTCGATGTACTGGCCCTCGCCGGTGCGCTCCGCCGCCCGCAGGGCCATCAGCGCGCCGAGCGCGCCGTAGGTCCCGGCGAGGTAGTCGCCGAGGGTCGTCGAGCCCGGCATGAGGGGCGGTCCCCCCGGCTCGCCCGCGAGATAGCTGAGCCCGCTGAAGGCGTGGGCGATCCGGGCGAACCCCGGGTCGCGCGCCTTGGGGCCGGTCTGCCCGAACCCGGTGATGCGGACCATCACGAGCTTCGGGTTCACCGCGCGCAGGGCCTCCCAGCCGACCCCCCACCGCTCCAGGGTCCCGGTGCGGAAGTTCTCGACGAGCACGTCGGACTCGGCGACGAGCCGCTTCAGGAGGTCGGCGCCGGCCGGTTTGCGGAGGTCGAGGGTGATCGATTTCTTGTTGCGCGACTCCTGGAGCCAGATGAGGCTGTCGCCGGTGTCGCTCGCGCTCGCGGTCCCGAAGCGGCGGAGCGGATCGCCGACCCCCGGCTGCTCGATCTTGATGACCTCCGCCCCGAACTCCGCGAGCAGGGTGCCGCAGAACGGGGCGGCGAGGAACGTCGCGACGTCGAGCACCCGCACCCCGTCCATCGGTCGCGGCGCCCCGCCGCCGCTCTCGTCTCTCCGTGGCCTGGTCTGCATGTCTCATCGGCCTCCTGCGCCGCGTCCGCTCAAGCCTCGGCCGCCACCGGGTTGCTCAGCACCCCGATTCCCGTGATCTCGACCTCCACCCGGTCGCCGGGGCCGAGGGCCGGCGACCTCCCCTCCGTGCCCATCCACACCACGTCCCCGGGATACAGGGTGAGGTAGCGCGACATGCGGCTTAGGAAGGTCTCGACGGAGAACAGCATGTCGTTGGTGCGGAACCGGATGGTCTCGCGGTCGTTCACCCGCACGATGGTTTCGAGCGCGCCGAGGTCCACGTCGGTCTCGATCCACGGCCCCATCGGCTTGAACGTGTCCGTGTTCTTCGCCCGCCACAGGGTACGGTCGGCGCGCTGCCAGGCGCGCTCGCTCACGTCGTTGCCGATGGTGAACCCGAGCACGGCCGAGAGCGCCTCCTCGGGGGCGAGGTTCTTCGCCCGCCGCCCGATGACCGCCACGAGCTCCGCCTCGTACTCGACCGGACCCTCGGAGTCGCGCGGGATGACGATGGTCTCGCCGTGCGCGATGAGCGCGTTGTTGGCCCGGTAGCCGATGTCCGCCTGCTGCGGGACGTCCGGCTCGCGGCCCCGGCTCGCGGCCTGCTCCCGGATGTGGTCGAGGTAGTTGAGCCCGGCCGCGTAGAAGGTGCGCGGCTCGACCGGGGTGAGTATCCGCAGCGAGTCGAGGGGGCGGCGGTCCCCGGTCGGCTCGTACCCCGCGAACGGGCTCCCCGCCACGAGCTCCGCCTCGTCCCCGTGCACGATCCCGTACTTGACCTGGCCGTCCGCTTCGAACCTTCCCCAGCGCATGACGTCCTCCCGTTCCGTTCACGGCCCCGCGCCCCGGGCTGGCGCTCCGAACCGGCGATCCGGCCCGGGCGCCCGCCGCGACCGCGGCCCCCGCGGGCCCGGCGGCGGGGCGAAGCCGCCCCGCCGCGCCCAAGCCGGCGCGCCGCCGCCGACCCTAGCCCGCCAGCTCGTTCATGGCGCGGGCGAGCGCCGTGTCGCGTTCCGTAACGCCGCCCGACTCGTGGGTCACCAGGTCCACCCGCACCGTCCGGTAGACGTTGCTCCACTCCGGATGGTGGTCCATCCGCTCGGCGACCAGCGCCGCCTTCGTCATGAACCCGAACGCCTCGACGAAGCTCGCGAACACGAACTCGCGGTGGAGCTTGCCGCCGCGCACCTCCCAGCCGTCGAGGGAGGCGAGCGCGGAATCGAGCTCGCTCCCGCCGAGCACCGCCGGCGGCTCCCTCCCCGCCATCACCGCCGCCCCCTGCCTCCCGCGCGGCTCAGCCGTAGCTCGCCTGGATGCTGTCGAGCGGGGACTTCTGGATGCCGTGGCTCGGGATGGGATAGCGGAGGCCGTTCCGGCTCAGCGCTTCGAGGCCCGCCACCACCCCCGGCAGGTAGCTCGGGGGGATCGCCATCAGCATCTCGTCGTCCTGCACCCCGCCGAACTTGCGCTCCGCATAGCACGGGATCGACAGCGAGGGCTCCCCGGTCCGGAGGGCGTTGCCCCAGGAGTCCGCGCACGCGCTCTCCCCGACGCAGGTGAACGTGTACTTGCGGTAGTTGCGGTACTGGAGCCCGTTGACGAAGGTGATCATCTGGCCCGGCGTGCCGTAGACGAGGCAGACGTCCGGGTTGTCGATGCGCCCGGCGGTGAGCGGCGAGACCGCGAGCGCCTCGTAGTCGCCGTAGGAGGCGCAGGACATCGCGGCCTGGTGGGCGGCGCTGTCCTCGAGGGTCCCGTACCACACCCCGTGCATCCGGTCCCCGCTCAGCCACTCCCGGCTGCGCGGGTGGAGGCCGATCACCGCCCCGCACTGCGCGCCCATGAGGTTGTCCATGGTGATGCCGATGGTCCAGCCGATCCAGCGGCTCTGCCCGACCACCTGGTCGGTCGCGAGCTTCTCCTTCGGGTTCGGCCGCCGGATCCGAGGCACCGCCTCCATCTCCTCGACGGTGCGGTAGCGCTTCATGCCGACCGGGAAGGTCTTGAGCCGGAGGTAGCGGTTCAGGGCGTCGACGATCCCCTTGTAGTCGTACTCGTTCGCGTCGCCCCAGCAGTTGGCGGTGGTCATGCGATGGTCTCCTCCGGCCCGTGTTCCTCGACCGGGGCCGATTGTATCCATCCGCGGGCCGGCGCAGGCGCGCCGCCCGGCTCAGGCGTCCGCCGCCTGGAGCGCGATGAGCCGCCGCAGGGTCGAGAGGCAGAGGTCGACCTGCGAGCGCTCGATGTACTCGTTCGGCTGGTGGGCCTGGTCGATGGAGCCCGGCCCGCAGATGATGGTGGAGAACCCCGCCTCCTGGAACTGCCCGGCCTCCGTTCCGTAGGAGGCGACCCCGGTGTCGTTGTCGCCGGTGAGCGCCCGCACGAGCTGGTCGGCGGCGCTCCCCGGCTCGGCTCGAAGCCCCGGGCTGCTGAAGCGCTCCGTGGTCACGACGTCCGCCTCGGGGGCGACCCGGCGCATCTCGGGCAGCACCTCGTCGCGGCAGTACGCTTCGAAGCGATCGAGGTAGGCCTGCGGGTCGTCGTCCGGCATGTTGCGGAGGTCCCAGACGAACCGGCATTCGCGCGAGATGATGTTCGCCGCCGTGCCGCCCTCCACCATCCCCACGTGGAGCGTGGTGTAGGGGGGCATGAAGCCGGACTCCGGCTTCGGACGGCTCGCGCACTCGCGGGCCATCGCGTCGATGAAGTGGATGAGCCGGGCCGCGGTCATCACCGCGCTCACCCCGCGGTGGGTCTGGCTCGAATGGGCCTCGTAGCCGGTCACGACCGTGTCGTACCCGTTCATCCCCTTGTGCGCGTTGACGAGCCGCATGTCGGTAGGCTCTCCCACGATGACCGCGCGCGGGGCGGGCAGGCGCTCGACCAGCTCGGCGATCATCGACGGGGCCCCGCGGCAGCCGACCTCCTCGTCGTAGGACAGGGCGAAGTGGATGGGCCGCTTGAGGCCCGCCGCCGCCATCTCGGGGACGAGGGCGAGACCACAGGCGCTGAAGCTCTTCATGTCGCAGGTCCCGCGGCCGTAGAGCCGCCCGCCCCGCTCGACCACCGTGAACGGGTCGGTGTCCCACGGCTGCCCGTCCACCGGGACGACGTCGGTATGCCCGGAGAGCACCACCCCGCCCGGCGCGTCGGGTCCGACCGTCGCGTACAGGTTCGCCTTCGTGCCCTCGGGGTTCGGGACCACCCGGCTCTCGACCCCGTGCTCCGCGAGGTAGCTCCGCACGAACTCGACGAGGTCGAGGTTCGAATCCCGCGACACGGTCGGGAACCCGACCAGCTTCTCGATCATCTCGATCGCCGAGTACCGCATCGACCTTGCCTCCTCGTCCCGTGTCACGCCCGTCTCGCAGCCGGCGCGCGGGCCTCCCGCCCGGCCCCCGCGCGAGCGCGGCGCGCCGTCGCCGCCCCCGGGATGGTAAACGAACGGCGCGGGCGAGCGGGGCGCACCCTTGGCGCGCCCCGCGCCTTCGAGGCATGTGCGCTGTTCATAACTTATTGATATAGAAGATAGATAGGAGAGTTCGAGATATTTTTACCCCACGGGGACGGCGTTGTTCCCCGGTTTGGGGTCGGTTCGAGGGGCCTTTGGGAAGATTTCACCCCGCGGCGGGTCGTACCTGGGCGCCCCATTCCTGGGTACGCCGGCGTCTCGCCGGCCCGGGAAGGGCGAAGCGCCACGGGAACGGACCTGCCGGCGGGACGCCGGCGTACCCAGGGGCGTTCGCCATTGGCGAAGAACCCCACACGTACATGCCTCGCACATGCCTCGCCTTTGACCTTCGGGGGCGGATGCGCGAATCTCCCCCTCCCGGTCACCGTCCGTACCCAAGCCAGGCGCCGATGCCCGCCAACCTGAGCCCGGAATACAAGGCCGCCGAAGCCGCGTTCCGCCAGGCGAGCGAGCCGAAGGAACGCCTCGAACGGCTGCGGGAGATGCTCCGGGCCATCCCCAAGCACAAGGGGACCGAGCACCTCCAGGCCGACATCAAGACCCGCATCAAGCAGCTCACCGAGGAGCTGGCGGCCGGGCGCAAGGGCGGCGCACGCTCGGGCCCGAGCCACGTGGTGCGGCCCGAGGGAGCGGCCCAGATCGCCCTGCTCGGCCCGCCCAACTCCGGCAAGTCCACCCTGCACGACCGGCTGACCCGCTCCCGGGCCGAAGCCGGCCCGTATCCGTTCACGACCCAGTTTCCCCAGCCGGGAATGCTCCCCTACGAGGACGTGAACCTGCAGCTCGTCGATCTTCCCCCGATCACGGACGAGTACGTCGTGCCGTGGATCGTGAACGCGCTCCAGCCGGCCGACGCGGCCCTGATCGTGGTGGACGTCGGGGCGTCCGACTGCCTGGACCGGTTGGCCGGCCTCATGTCGGCGCTCGCGGCGCGCCGGATCACCCTCGTCCCGGAGTGGGAGCGCGCCCCGGACCGGGAGGCGGAGGACGGCGAAGAGATCGAGGACCCGTTCGCCATCCGGTTGCCCGCCGCCCTCGTCGCGGCCCGGGCCGACGGGCTCGCGAATGTGGCGGAGGAGGTCGAGGTCCTGCAGGAGCTCATGGAGATCCGGTATCCCGCGATGGCGGTCTCGGCCCGGAGCGGCGCCGGCCTCGAGGCCCTTGCCCGGTGGCTGTTCGAGGCGCTCGAGGTCGTGCGCGTCTACACCAAGGCCCCCGGGCGGCCCCCCGACTTCGGCCAGCCGTTCACGGTGCGCCGCGGCGATACGGTGTACGACGTGGCGCGCATGGTCCACCAGGAGATCGCGGACAGCCTCAAGTTCGGCCGGCTATGGCGCAATGCGGCCGCGAACGGCCGGCAGGTGGGGCGCGGCTACCGGGTGGCGGACCGCGACGTGCTCGAGCTCGTGACCGGACGGGAATAGCGCGCGCGGCGCGCGTCGAGCGTCGTGCCGGTTCGGCCGGCGAAGCCCGGGGTCGGCATGTAATTGCAACGCGGAACCCCGTTGCGCGGGGCGGATTGACAGGGGGGCGGAATCGTGCATCCCTCTTCGACCCCCGGCCGTTTACACGGTCGAAGAAAGCAGGGTAGACTTCCGAACGGACGTTTGACAGAATCCGCACGCCTCCGTGGAGCCGTCTGCCGGCGCCGCGAGGGGAACGGGAACATACGGCCCGCCGCCCGTACCGGGGGCGGCATGGAAGACAGGCGGCCAGTGCCAATTATCTACAGGAGCAAACGCAGTGGACCAAATCGACCTCAAGGGGCTCAACGTCGACCAGCTCAGCGAGTTGGTAGGCAAAGTGCAGACCGAGATGGCATCGCGGGAAAAGCGCCGCCGCCAGGACCTGCGGGCCGAGCTCGAACGCCGGGTGACGGCGGAAGGCTACAAGATGGGCGACATCTTTCCCGAGCTCGGAAACTCCGCCTCCGGCGGCCGCCGCCGCCGGAAGATGCCCCCCAAGTTCCGCAACCCGCAGAACCCCGACGAGACCTGGACCGGCATCGGCCGTTCCCCGAAGTGGGTGCAGGAAATCCTGAGCGAGCGCGGGATCGAGATGGCGGCGTTCAAGTCGATTCCCATGTACCAGATCCACGCCTCGGCCTGAGCCGGCCGCCGGGTGCGCCCGGACCCGGGCGCGCCTGGAAGCCGTTGCGAACGGGATGTCCGGCTCGCAAGCCGGGCGAAAGGCGCGGGAAGCTCGGCATCGGTTCGCGCCGTGCATGGTCGCGGCGGCGGCGGCCTGCTGCCTCCCGGTGGCGGCACGGGCCGGCCGTGCCCCCGGTCCTGTCGGCAGCGGCGGGGCAGGCGTGCGGCCAGGCCCCGTCTGCGGTCCGCAAGCTCTTGATCGGGGAGGCGGGCAGGGGCGAATCGGCCGTGAACGGAAATGCCGTCGGAGCGCCCGCGTCCTGAAGGACGCGCTGTCCGCAGGAGGCGCCGTCCGCGGGACGCGCCGTACCCTGGAGGGTTCGCGAGTGGCGTTCCTGGCGAGATATCCACCGCACGCGCCTCGTGCTCGGCATCGCATGGCATGGACGCGGCGCGTCGAGCCGCGCACAATGGCCCGGTTGAGGATCCCGTCATGACCGAAAGACGCCATCACGACATGGGCGGACTCGGGGCCGGGCTCGTCGTCAGGGAGGATCACGGGAAGGCTCCCTGGGAGAAGAGAGTGGACGCCCTCATGGTTCTCCTCGGGAAGCGGAAGCTGCTTCTCGTGGACGAGCTTCGGCGGGGCATCGAGGAGCTGGGGGCCGACGCCTACGACCGCTACGGCTACTACGAACGGTGGATGGCGTCGATGACCAACATCCTGCTCGAGAAACAGGTCATCGAGGTAGGCGAGCTGGGCGAGCGCATGGCCGAGATCGAGGCGGGCGCCCGCCAGGAATTGCCATGAGCGAGCCCGTTCCCGAATTCGCGCCGGGCGACCGGGTGCGGGTACTCGGCCGCTTTCCCCCCGGACACGTGCGGACCCCCTGGTATTGCCGCGGCAAGCCCGGCGAGGTCGAGCGGATCTGCGGACGGTACCGCAACCCCGAACAGCTCGCCTACGGGAACCGGGATGCGGAGCACCGGACGCTGTACCGGGTCCGTTTCGCGAGCCGGGCGCTCTGGCCGGACTACGAAGGAAGCGAGCAGGACCGCGTAGAGATCGAGATCTACGAACACTGGCTCGAGCCGGACCCGGGAGACGCGAAATGAACGACCACGAACCTTCGGTAGACCCCGGACACGGCCACGCCCATACGCATGGCCACGGCGGATACGACGTGGACCCGACCCACCATCATCCCCCCCAGCCCGACCTCGAAGACACCCCGTTCACCCGCCACCAGTTGATGCAGATGGCGGTGACCAGCCTCCTCATCGAGAAGGGGGTCTTCACCGCCGACGAGATGCGGGCCCAGATCGAGCACATGGATACCCTCGGCCCGGCGCGGGGAAGC
Source organism: Gammaproteobacteria bacterium (assembly GCA_965243335.1). Lineage (GTDB taxonomy): Bacteria > Pseudomonadota > Gammaproteobacteria > HK1 > HK1 > JAJDXW01. The sequence goes on along the minus strand of OZ251545.1, from coordinate 3,661,585 downwards.
GCGCTGGTGGCCCGGGCGTGGGTGGACGACGGCTTTCGCGAACGCCTCGCCGCCGACTCGAAGAGCGCCGCGGCGGAGCTCGGGATGGACGTCGGGCCCATCCCGATCCTCGTAATGGAGAACACGCCGGAGACCCACAACCTGGTGGTGTGCACCCTGTGCTCGTGCTATCCGCGGTTCCTCCTCGGGATCCCTCCCGACTGGTACAAGTCGAGGAGCTACCGGAGCCGGGCGGTGCGCGAGCCGCGCGCGGTGCTGGCCGAGTTCGGGACCGAGATCGCCCCCGACGTGAGCATCCGGGTCCACGACAGCACGGCCGACATGCGCTATCTCGTCCTGCCGATGAGGCCCGCGGGGACGAGCGGCATGAGCGAGGAGGACTTGGCGAAGCTCGTGACCCGGGACACCCTCATCGGCGTGACCGTGCCGCGCGCCGGCTGATCCGCCGCCGGCGCTCGGGGACGGCCGGGACCCCGCCCCGCCCGCCCTGCGACGCCTCGCCCGGGGGCCGCTCCCCGTGGCTTCTTCCCTCCTTCGCCGACCTCCCGCGGCCACGGCTACAATCGGCTCCGTTCCGGTGGCGCCGAAGCGGCCCGCCCCACGCACCGCATCAGCCCCGCATGGCGGCTCAGCCGGACCGGCCCCGGCTCGACCTTGGGAGGGTGGACATGACGACTCCTCGAAAGGAACCGGGCGCGCCGCTCGCGTCGGTGCGCGTGATCAATCTCGGCACTCGCTGGCCCGGCCGGGTGGCCGCGATGCTGCTCGCCGACCAGGGGGCGGACGTGGTCGAGATCGTGCGGCCCGGACGCGAGTCCCACGCCGCCGACCCCCTGCTGGACCGCGGCAAGCGCCTCGTCGAGATCGACCTCCGGGACGAGGCGGCGCGGAGCGCCTGCCGGGCGCGGGCGGCGGAAGCCGACGTGGTGCTGGAGAACATGCGCCCGGGGGCCGCCGCCGCGCTCGGGCTCGACTACGCCGGGCTCGACGGCCCGCGCCGGGGGCTCGTCTACGTCTCCCTCCCCGGCTTCGCGGAGGGCGACCCGCTGCGGAGCGTCCCCGCCTGGGAGGGGGTCATCGACGGCTCCGTCGGCGTCTACACCAACATCAGCCCGCTCGGCGCCCTCCTCGGCGCGCCCGTCTATTCCGCCATCCCCATGGCCTCGGCCTACGGCGGGGTGCTCGGCTCCCTCGCCGCCTCCCTCGGGCTCTACCACCGCCAGCGCACCGGCCGCGGGCAGCACGTCGAGGCGCCGCTCGCCGACTGCGTGATGGCCGCGATGGCCCTCCTCGCCTGCAGGATCGAGGGGCAGCCCTCGCGCTACAACTTCCCGACGATCGACAACGCGGTGCTGGACCTCCTCTTCCCCGCCCTGCGCGCGCTCCGCGGCCGCCTGACCGAGGAGCACGTCGCCCAGGTGGCGGAGTACGTGCGCGGCCACGCCAACCCGACGATCAACTTCTACGAGTGCGCGGACGGCCGGATCCTCTTCGTCTGCGCCCCCGACCACGTCTACCAGAACCGCGCCTTCCTCCAGGTCCTCGGGGTGTACGACCAGGTCATCGCGGAGGGCATGGTCAGCGAGACCCCCTACGTGGAGCACGACGCGGGCAACAACGTCAACAAGGGCGCGAGCCTGACCCCGGCGTGGCGCGAGCGCCTCATCGGCCTCATCGCGGCCGCCGCGAAGGCCCGCCCCGCTGCGGAGTGGGAGGCGCGGCTGCGCGAGGCCAACGTGCCGGCGGCGATGGTCCGCACGAGCGCCGAATGGCTGGCCGACCCGGCCCTGCGGACGGCGGGGGTCACGACCGACCTCGACTGCCCCGGGCGCGGCCCGGTGCGCCAGCCAGGGCGGTTCCTCTCGATCGAGGGCGGGGCGGTGCGTTCGCCCGCGCTCCGGGCGGGGAGGACCGCCGGCGAGGGCGCCTTCGAATGGACGGCGCCCCCGCTCGACCGCCCGGCGAGCGGGGCGGCGCCCGCGCCCGGGGCGGTATCCGGGGCGGCGGACCCGGACGCGCGGGCCGGAGGACTCCTCGAAGGGGTCCGGGTGCTCGACTTCTCGAACATCGTCGCCGGCCCCGCCGCCGGACGAACCCTCGCGGAGCACGGGGCGGACGTCGTCCGCATCGATCCCCCGGTGCCCCTGGCGGGGCCGTTCGCGACCATGTGGTTCGGGGTGGACGTGAACCAGGGCAAGCGCGCCCTCGTCCTCGACCTCAAGACCGAGGCGGGGAAGGCGGCCCTCGCGCGCCTCGTCGAGGGGGCGGACGTGGTCCTCCACAACTTCCTCGACCGTTCGGCGCGCTCGCTCGGCATCGCCCACGACCAGCTCGCGGCCATCAACCCCGAGATCGTCTCCTGCCAGATCGGCGCGTGGACGGGGAGCGAGCCCGGCCCCTACGACGGCGACCCGTCCTTCGACCCCGTGCTCCAGGCGTCCACCGGGATCATGGCCCGCTACGGCGGCGGCCCGGAGAAGCCGGCCCTGCACGCCATCGCCTCGTGCGTCGACTACGTCACCGGGTTCTCGGCGGCGGCCGGCATCTCGCAGGCCCTCCTCGCGCGGGCCCGCGGCCGCGGCGGAAGCTACGTGCGCACCTCGCTCGCGATGGGCGCGCAGCTCGTCCAGTTCCCCCACATGGCGGCCTGGAAGGGCGGCGGCCCGGGGTCGGAGCCCTCCGGCCAGCGGGCGCTGGGCGACGGCCCCGGGCAGCGGATCTACGAGGCGGCGGACGGATGGGCCTTCGTCGGCTGCCGTCCCGGGGACGGGGCCCGGCTCGCCCGCGCGGTCGGCGCGGCGGACGATGCTGAGGGGGCGATCGAAGAGGCGGTGCGGGCCCTCACCGTGCGCGAGCTTCAGGCGCGGCTCGCGGGGCTCCCGGGGGCCGGGGCGGCCCCCCTCCGGACCCTCGCCGAGATCCGCGCCGACCGGACCACGGAGAGCACGGACCAGCGCTCCAACTGGATGAGCAGCGGCTCCCTGCGCCTCTTCCGCGGCCCCCATCCCTCGGGCCATCCCACCACCCTCCCCATGCCGACGTGGATCCGCCCCGCCGCGTCGCCGGTGCGGCATCTGCCCCCCGCCCCCTTCCCCGGCGCCCACACCGCCGAGGTGCTGGCCGAGGCGGGGCACACCGAAGCGGAGGTCGAACGCCTCGTGCGAGCGGGGGCCGCACGCCCGGGGTGGGCGGTCCTGCCGCGCTACCTCCCCCGCTGAGGCGGGTCCGGCCGCCGCATCTCGTCCCGGATCCGTTTCCTCCCGGGCTCGCCCAGGGCCATTCCCTGTTCGCCGCGGAGCCTGAATCGGGCCGTCGAGGGCGCCCGGGAGGCATGACGAAAGGCCACTTTCCGAGCGATGGGGTCGGGATCCGGGCGGCGACCGCGTTTCTCCCGGATGGCGCGGCGAACAAGGAATGGCCCCGGGGGGTCGCCGGAGGAGAGGCGCGGGTGCTGTTCGTAGGCTATTGAAATAGAGGATGGAGAGCGGGGACCGAGATATTTTCTACCCCACGGAAACGGCGTTCTCGTCAGCTCCCTGCCCGCCGTAGCGTTCGAGGTTCATCACGTCCCGCGTCGCTGGGGACGCTCCTGGGTACGCCGGCGTCTCGCCGGCCCGGGGGTGGAGCGCTCGGGGACGCGGATGCCGGCGAGACGCCGGCGTACCCAGGGGTGTTGGCAAGCGGGGCGCCGACGCGAAAACCCCACCGCGCACATGCCTCGAGGAGCAGGAGCGGCGCCATCCGGCGGCGGTCGTGATACGATTCCGCGCGCCGGCATCGGGGGCGCGCCGCGCAAGGCCGCCTCTCGCGGCAGTATGGAGCCGAGACGAATGGAAGTTCGGGTAGAACCGGCCGAAGGAGCCCGTCGGGGGGCCAGAGTCATGCTTCTTCGCCTCATCGGTTTGCGAGATGCCCGATCCCCGGCCGGAATCGCGGCCCTCATCCTCGGGGAGGCGGCCTCCCGGCTCCTGCGAGGGCGGGCTCGACCGCCTGTATTCAGCCCACACGGCGTGAACCCAAGGAACGGCTTTGCCCGCAGTGCCGTGAAGACCGGGGAGCGGACGTGGTGCCGCGCCGCCGCCGGGCTGGCGCTTGCCGTCGCGGCGCTCTTCGCGGCGCCGGCCGGGGCGCAGGTCTCGGTCTTCGTCACCCCCTCCACGCTAACCGAAGCGGCCCTGCGCGCCGGCGCGGTGCTCACCGTCACGCTGGACGGCGCCACCTTCACGTCCACTGAGGGAGACATACCCATCAGGCTGATAAATGATGACAACATCATCCCTGGCCTCAGCTCTATGCAGCCGACCATCGGGCCCGGCGGAACGACGGCGACCCTGCCCCTGGCCTTCACCAGCGACGGCGACGTCTCTGCTGCCCAGACCCTGGAGGTGTGGGTGGGCAGCGGCATCCACAGCGGCACCGACGACCTGACCGACAACGTGACGGTGACGCCCTCCGACCGCGCGACCATCTCGTCCACGACTCCCGATCCGCTGACCGAGGCGAACCTGAACAGCGCGACGGTCACCATCAGGCTGACCCACACCACCTTCGAGAGAGTCGTCCCCGCGTCCGACTTCAAGCTGGTGACGGCGATTTCGGACCGGAACCTCACCATTTCCAAGGTGGAGGGCATCACCGTCGGCGGAACAACGGCGACCCTGACCCTGGCCTTCACCGGTGACGTCTCCACCGCCGAGACCCTGGCGGTGACGGTGCCGGCGGCGGCCCACGCCGGCAACGAACCCCTGACCACCGGAACGGTGCCGGTCACCCCGGCCCCTCCCTCCGCGGCCATCTCGTCCACGACTCCCGCGCCGCTGACCGAGGCGGGCCTGAACGGCGCGAAGCTCACCGTCGCGTTGACCAACAGCACCTTCGCGAGCGGCGTCTCCGCGTCCGACTTCGCGCTGGGGACGGAGATCCCGGGCCTGTCCATCACCGGCGAGCCGGTCGTCGCCTCCGACCGCAGGGAGGCGACCCTGGCCCTCGCCTTCACCGGCAACATCTCCACTGCCGAGGCCCTGGCGGTCGAAGTGAAGCAGGCCGCCCACACCAGCCGCGGAATCCTGACCACCGGAACGGTGACGGTGACACCCGGAACGATGGCGCCGCCTCCCTCCGCGGCCATCTCGTCCACGACTCCCGCGCCGCTGACCGAGGCGGACCTGGACGGCGCGAAACTCGTCGTCGCGCTGACCAACAGCTCCTTCGCGAGCGGGGTCTCCGCGTCCGACTTCGCGCTGATGACGGCGATCCCGGGCCTGTCCATCGCCGGCGATCCGGTCGTCGCCTCCGACCGCAGGGAGGCGACCCTGACCCTGGCCTTCACCGGCGACGTCTCCACTGACGAGACCTTGGCGGTGACGGTGAAGGCGGCGGCCCACACCAGCGGCGGAGACCTGCCCACCGAACCGGTAACGGTGACCCCGACCCCCGGGACGATGACCCCCCCTCGCTCCGCAGCCATCTCGTCCACGAATCCCGCCGCGCTGACCGAGGCGGACCTGGACGGCGCGAAGCTCGTCGTCGCGCTGACCAACAGCTCCTTCTCGAGTGGCGTCTCCGCGTCCGACTTCGCGCTGGTGACGGCGATCCCGGGCCTGTCCATCACCGGCGAGCCGGTCGTCGCCGCGGACGGCAGGGAGGCGACCCTGACCCTGGCCTTCGACGGCGACCTCGCCGCCGATGCGACCGTGGCGGTGAAGGTGCTGGCGGCGGCCCACGGCGGCGACGGGGACCTGACCACCGGAACGGTGGCGGTGGCGCCGTCCGACGCGGCGGCCATCTCGTCCACGGACCCTGCGGCGCTGACCGAGGCGAACCTGGACGGCGCGACCCTGGCCATCGCGCTCACCGACACCACCTTCGCGAGCGGGGTCGCCGCATCCCACTTCGCGCTGGTGACGGAGGTCCCGGGCGTGTCCGTCGCCCGCGTCTCGGGCGCCGCCGCGGACGGCCGGGCGGCGACCCTGACCCTCGCCTTCCGCGGCGACGTCTCCGCCGACGAGACCCTGGCGGTGACGGTGGCGGCGGAGGCCCACGGCGGCGGCGGGGACCTGACCACGGGAACGGTGGCGGTGGCGGCGGTCCCCGATGCGGCGCCGCGGACGCGGTTGAAGGCCGTGAACGAGTCGGTGCTCCCGGAGCTGTCGCGTGCGATGTGGGGGAGCATGCTGGATGCGGTGACGGGCCGGCTCGAGTCGCCCGGGGGGGTGGCCCCGGCCACCGCCGCGGGCGGCCTGGCGGCGGCGGCGCAGGTCCTGCGCGCGAACGAACGCAGGCTCGAGGATGGCTCCGCCTCGTGGAAGGCGCTCGCGGGGGGCGAGTCCTTCGCCTTCGGGCTGGGCGCGGGCGGGGACGGCGCCTCGGGCGGCCCGGGCGCGGTGGTCTGGGGCGCGGGCGACTGGCGCAACCTGGCGCGCAAGGAGCGTGCGCTCGACTGGTCGGGCGACCTGTTCGCGGCCCATCTCGGCGTGGACGCGGGCCCGGGCCGGGACCTTCGGAGCGGGCTGGCGGCCTCGTGGTTCTCGAGTGAGATCGACTACACGGACCGGAGCGGCGCCGCGGCGGTCGAAGGCGCGCACGAGAGCCGGATGACGATGCTGACGCCCTGGCTGGCCTGGGGCGCGGGCGACGGGACGCGGGTGTGGACGGCGGCGGGCTACGGCTGGGGCGAGATCGAGATCGTGGATGCGGACCGGCCCGCGGGCTCGGGCCGGCAGTCGGCGGACAGCCGGCTCCTGGGGGTGGCCGCGGGCGGCGCGAAGCGGCTGTGGTCCGAGGGGGCGCTGACCCTGGACTTGAAGGGCTCGGCCGAGGCGACGCACCATGAGGTGGAGGACAACGGCGACGAGATCGCGGGGCTGTCGGTGGAGACGCGGCGCCTGCGCCTGGCGGCGGAGGGTGCGCGGGTGTACGCGCTTGCGGGCGGCGCCTCCCTGACGCCGACGGTGGAGGCGGGGGTGCGCCATGACGGCGGGGACGGGGCGACGGGCCGCGGGGTGGAGGTCGGAGGCGGCCTGTCCTGGACGGACCCGGCGCGGGGCCTGACGGTGGAGGTCCGGAGCCGGGTGCTGGCGGCCCATCGCCGCAACGTCGATGACTGGGGCGCGTCGGGGGCGTTGCGCCTGGACCCCGGGGCCGAAGGACGAGGGCTGTCGTTCCGGCTGCGGTCGTCCTGGGGGGGGGGCGCAGGGAGCGCCGCCGCCGGGCGGTGGGAGGAGGCGGCGGTCTTCCCGGACCGTGCCGACGACGGGCGGCGGCCCGCCGCGGGGCGGCTGGAGACCGAGCTCGGCTACGGGCTCCCCGTCTTCGCCGGGGCCGGAGCCGCCACCCCCTATACCGGGCTCGCGTTCGCGCGGGACGGAGAGCGCGAGGCCCGTATCGGGGCCCGCCTCGATCTCCGGACCGGGCTCGACCTCGACCTCCGGGCGACCCGCGGCCGCGCGCGGAGCGGCGCCCTCGACCACGGCATCGAGCTCCGCGCCGCCGCCCGTTGGTAGCCCGCCGCCCCCCGGGCCGGGGGGCGGCGCCCCGCCCGCCCGCAGATCGCCGCCCGAGCCCGTTTCCCCTTGCGCGGCGCGGATTTCCGGGCCGCCCGGGCGGTTGACGGGCGGGCGCGTTGCGGCTACCTTGCCACGCTGCCTGCCGCCGCGCGCGGAGGGCGCGTCCGGGCCCTGCCGCGGCCTCGGGGAACCCCCGGGCCGGCGGGCCGCATTCGAGAGGTGTTCGCGTGGAGCTGACAGGCGCGGAGATCGTGGTCCGGTTCCTCAAGGACCACGGGGTTCGGTACATCTTCGGGTATCCCGGCGGGGCGGTCCTGCACGTCTACGACGCCCTCTACCAGCAGAACGACGTGGAGCACATCCTCGTCCGCCACGAGCAGGGCGCGACCCACATGGCGGACGGCTACGCGCGGGTGACCGGCCGGGCCGGGGTGGTGCTCGTGACCTCCGGCCCGGGCGCGACCAACGCGGTGACCGGGATCGCGACCGCCCACATGGACTCCGCCCCGATGGTGGTCATCACCGGGCAGGTGCCCCGCCACGCCATCGGGAGCGACGCGTTCCAGGAGGTCGACTGCGTGGGGATCACCCGCCCCTGCGTCAAGCACAACTACCTGGTGAAGGATGCGGCCTCGCTCGCGCGCACCCTGCGCGAGGCGTTCTACGTGGCCGAGAGCGGGCGGCCGGGCCCGGTGGTGGTGGACGTCCCCAAGGACGTGACCGCCGACCGCGCGTGGTACGAGTACCCGGAAGAGGTCTCCATGCGCTCGTACAACCCGGTCCTGCGCGGGCATCCCAACCAGATCCGCCAGGCCGCGGACCTCATCCTCTCCGCCCGGCGGCCGATGGTCTATACCGGGGGCGGGGTGGTGCTCGGCGACGCCTCGGAGCCGCTCGTCGAGCTGACCCGCCTGCTCGGGTACCCGATCACCAACACCCTGATGGGGCTCGGCGCGTACCCGGGGACGGACCCGCAGTTCGTCGGCATGTTGGGGATGCACGGCACGTACGAGGCCAACATGGCCATGCACGAGTGCGACGTGCTGATCGCGGTCGGGGCCCGCTTCGACGACCGGGTGGTGGGCGACCCGAAGCAGTTCTGCCCGCACGCCCGGATCGTCCACATCGACATCGACCCGTCCTCCATCTCGAAGACCATCCAGGTCGATGTCCCCATCGTCGGGCCGGTGCGGGGGATCCTCGAGGACCTGCTGGCGGCCCTGCGCGAGAGCAACCGCCGCCCCGACGAGGCCGCCCTGAAGGCGTGGTGGAAGCGGATCGACGGGTGGCGCGCGAACGACTGCCTGCGCTACGAGCGCGGGGGCGGCCTCATCAAGCCCCAGTACGTGGTCGAGAAGCTCTACGAGGTGACCGGCGGGGAGGCGTTCGTGACCTCCGACGTGGGCCAGCACCAGATGTGGGCGGCGCAGTTCTATCCGTTCGCCAAGCCCCGCCGCTGGGTGAACTCCGGGGGCCTCGGCACCATGGGGTTCGGCCTTCCGGCCGCGATGGGGGTGCAGTTCGCGTACCCGGACGCGCCGGTCGCCTGCATCACCGGCGAAGGGAGCATCGTGATGTGCATCCAGGAGCTCTCCTGCGCCAAGCAGTACCGGCTGCCGATCAAGGTCGTGAACCTCAACAACCGCTACCTCGGCATGGTGCGCCAGTGGCAGGAGTTCATGTACGAGAACCGGGAGTCGGAGTCGTACCTTGATTCGCTTCCCGACTTCGTCAAGCTCGCGGAGAGCTTCGGCCACGTCGGGATGCTGGTCGAGCGGCCGGGCGACGTCGAGGGGGCGCTGCGCGAGGCGTTCGCGCTCAAGGACCGGCTCGTGTTCATGGACTTCATCACCGACCAGTCGGAGAACGTGTACCCGATGATGATGGCGGGCAAGGGCCAGACCGACATGGTCCTGCGCGAGCTCGCCTGAGCGATGCAGCGCCTCATCTCGATCCTCCTCGAGAACGAGCCGGGGGCGCTGGCCCGCGTCGCGGGGCTGTTCTCCGCGCGCGGCTACAACATCGAGTCGCTGAGCGTCGCCCCGACCGAGGACCCGACGATGTCGCGGCTGACCCTCGCGACGAACGGCGACGACGCGGTGATCGAGCAGATCACCAAGCAGCTCCACAAGCTCATCGACGTGGTCAAGCTGGTCGATCTCACCGACGGCCGCTACGTGGAGCGCGAGCTGATGCTCATCAAGGTGCGCGCGGGCGAGCCGTGGCGGGACGAGGTGCACCGCCTCGCGGAGATCTTCCGGGGGCGCATCCTCGACGTGGCCGGTTCGAGCTTCGTCATCGAGCTCACCGGGGTCCGGCAGAAGCTCGACGCGTTCATCGAGGCGCTCGACGAGCGGTGCATCCTGGAGGTCGTGCGGTCGGGGGCCATGGGCGTCGGCCGCGGCGACCGGAGCCTTCGCGCCTGATGGGCGCGGCCCCCGCATCCCCCCGTCCGACCCGCCCTCCGGCGGGGCCGCCCCCGTCATTCCCGCGAAAGCGGGAATCCACTTCCTCCTCCCTCGCGCCCTCGGGGGCCGCCCGGAGGCCGCCGCCCCGATCCGGCCCGGCCGCGCGGGCCGCGGCCCCCTGACCCCGCGGAACACACGAACCCGACCATCGGAGATCCCGACATGATGAACATCTATTACGAAAAGGACGCGGACACCTCGGTCGTCAAGAGCCGCCGGGTCGCCGTCGTCGGCTACGGCTCGCAGGGCCACGCGCACGCGAACAACCTGCGCGAGTCCGGGGTCGAGGTGGTGGTCGGGCTCCGATCGGGGTCGGGCTCCGAGGCGAAGGCGCGCGCGGCGGGGCTCGAGGTCGCGTCGGTGGCGGAGGCGGCGGCCGCGAGCGACGTCGTGATGATGCTCGCCCCGGACGAGCACCAGGCGCAGATCTACGCGGACAGCGTGGCCGGGCACGCCCGCGAAGGGGCCGCCCTCGCCTTCGCCCACGGGTTCAACATCCACTTCGGCCAGATCGAGCCGCGCGCCGACCTCGACGTGATCATGGTCGCCCCGAAGGCGCCGGGGCACCTGGTGCGCTCGACCTACGTGGCGGGCAACGGGACCCCGAGCCTCATCGCCGTCCACCGGGACGCCTCGGGGATGGCGAAGGAGATCGCGCTCTCGTACGCGTGCGCGATCGGAGCGGGCCGCGCGGGGGTGATCGAGACCACCTTCCAGGAGGAGACGGAGACCGACCTCTTCGGCGAGCAGGCGGTGCTCTGCGGCGGGATCTCCGCCCTCATCATGGCGGGCTACGACACCCTCGTCGAGGCCGGGTACGCCCCCGAGATGGCCTACTTCGAGTGCCTCCACGAGACCAAGCTCATCGTGGACCTCATCTACGAGGGGGGCATCGCCAACATGCGCTACTCCGTCTCCAACACCGCGGAGTACGGCGACTTCACGCGCGGGCCGCAGGTGATCGACGAGTCGGTGCGCGAGCGCATGAGGGGCCTCCTCGAGCAGATCCGGAACGGCGAGTTCGCCCGCGAGTTCATCCTCGAGAACCGGGGCGGGACCCCGGTCATGAAGGCGATGCGCCGGCGGGCGGCCGAGCACCCGGTGGAGGAGGTGGGCGCCCGCCTGCGGGCCATGATGCCCTGGATCCGCGAGAACCGCCTGGTCGACGAGAGCCGCAACTGAGGGGCGGCGGGCCGGCGGACGGAGCGGACGATGCCGGAAGGCCCCGCGCGCGCCGGACGGAGGGAGCGGGCATGAACCAGGACCGCAAGCGGCGGCGGGGCATCTACCTGCTCCCGAACCTGCTGACCACCGCGGCGCTGCTGAGCGGGTTCTACGCCGTCTACTTCGCCTTCCAGGGGCGGTTCGAAGCCGGGGCGATGGCGATCTTCGCGGCGATGGCGTTCGACTGGGCGGACGGGCGGATCGCGCGGGCCACCGGAACGGAGAGCGCGTTCGGGGCGGAGTACGACAGCCTCTCCGACATGGCCGCGTTCGGGATCGCCCCCGTGGTGCTCGCGGCCGTCTGGTCGCTCGATTCGTTCGGCAAGGCGGGGTGGCTGGCCGGGTTCTGCTTCACGGCCGCGACCGCCCTTCGCCTCGCCCGGTTCAACACCCAGGCCGGGGTCGCCGACAAGCGGTACTTCCAGGGGCTTCCCTGCCCCGCGGCGGCCGCGGTGGTGGCCGGGCTGGTGTGGGTCGGGGTGGACCGGGACCTCCCGGGCGGGAGCCTCGGGCCGGAGACCTTCGTGGTGGTCATCCTGATGAGCCTTCTCATGGTGAGCAAGGTCCGCTTCCGCAGCTTCAAGGAGGTCGACCTCCGGGAGCGGGTCCACTTCGTCACCGTCCTCGTGGTCGTGCTCGGGTTCGCCCTGATCGCGGTCGATCCCGCCCTCCTCCTGTTCACGGGATTCGGGCTGTACGCCCTGTCCGGCCCCGTCGAGACCCTGATCCAGGTGCGCCGGGCCCGCCAGCGCCGGAGGATGGCTTCCGGCGGGAGGGTCCGCCGCCCGGGCCCGTGACCCCCGGCGCGGAGCGCCGAGGGCCGGGCATGGCGGGTCTTCCGGGCGGCGCGGTCCACCGGCCACACCCGTGATCCTGGGGCGCCGGAGGCCGGGCATGGCGGGTCGTTTCGGCGGCGGGGTGCGCCGCCCGGACTCGTGACCCCGGAAGCGGAGCGGGCGCGCCTGCTCGCCCGGATGGGGATCGCGGTCTACGCGCCGCGAAGCAGCGCGCCGCCGCAGGGCGCCGCGTCGGCGCCGGCCCAAGCCCCGGCGGCGGTCCCGGCGGCCGACCCACCGCCCACCCCGCGGCCAAGTCCCGCTTTGGACGCGCCCCGCCCTCCCGGACCGGCGCCGGGATCGGCCTTGCCCCGGCCCCCGGCCCCGCCCCGTGCCGGGGACGGACCCGGAGACGAGCCCGGGGGCGCCCCCGGCGAGGCGGCGGGAGCGCCGGTCTCCGCCCTTGCGTGGCCCGAGCTGGAGGCCGCGGTGGCGGGGTGCATCGCCTGTCCGCTCCACCGTTCGCGCCGGCGCACGGTGTTCGGGGTCGGCGCCCGCGACGCCGAGTGGATGGTGATCGGCGAGGGGCCGGGGGCCAACGAGGACCGTCAGGGGGAGCCCTTCGTCGGGCGCGCGGGCCGGCTGCTCGACGCCATGCTCTTCGCCGCCGGGCTGTCCCGCGAGGAGGTGTTCATCACCAACACCGTCAAGTGCCGCCCGCCCGGGAACCGCGACCCCGAGCCGGCGGAGACCGAACGGTGCGGCCCGTTCCTCGACCGGCAGATCGCGCTGGTCGAGCCGCGCGTCATCCTCGCGGTGGGGCGGGTCGCGGCCCAGGTCCTCCTCGGCGTGAACGCCCCCCTCGCGCGCCTGCGGGGGCGCGAGCATCCGTATCCGCGGGGCGGGGGCCGCGTCCCGGTCGTCGCCACGTACCATCCCGCCTACCTGCTCCGCACCCCGATCGCCAAGCGCGCCGCCTGGGAGGACCTTTGCCTCGCACGTTCGATCGCGGGCCGGTCGCCGTAGACGGGGCGGCCGTGCGTCCGATGACCCTGGCCGACCTGCCCTCGGTGTCGGACATCGAGGCCGCCGCGTACCGGTTCCCGTGGTCGGAGCAGGTGTTCCGGAGCTGCCTCCGGGCCGGCTACGCGTGCCGGGTGGCGGTGGACGGAGACCGGGTCCGGGGGTACGGGATCGTGTCGCTGGCCGCGAACGAGGCGCACCTGCTGAACCTCTGCGTCGACCCCGCCCGGCAGGGCGGGGGCTGGGGCGGCTGGCTGCTGCGGCGCCTGCTCGCCATCGCCCGGACCGGGCGCGCGGAGCGGATGTTCCTCGAGGTGCGGCCGTCGAACCGGACGGCCGTGCGGCTCTACGAGGGCCACGGCTTCGTGCGCGTCGGGACCCGGGGCGGCTACTATCCGGCGGGGTCCGGAGGGCGGGAGGACGCGCGCGTGTACGCGCTCTCGCTCCGGCATGAGGAGGGAGCATGAACCAGGGCCGCGGAGGGGAGTACTTCTTCGCCTTCGACGTCGAGACGGTGGCCGACGTCGAGGCGGGCCGGCGGCTGTACGGGCTCGAGGGCCTGGACGATCCGGACGCCGCGAAGGCGATGCGCCAGCTCCGGATGCAGGAGAGCGGCCGCGACTTCCTGCGCCTGTTCCTGCACCGGGTGGCGGCGGTGTCCGGAGTGCTCCGCCGGCGGTCGTGGTCCGGCGGCGACGACCGGATCGAGATACTGTCCCTCGGCGCCCCGGAGTCGGGCGAGAGGAAGCTCGTCGAGTCCTTCTTCCACCTCGTGGAGACGAGGGCGCCGACCCTCGTCACCTGGAACGGGAGCGGGTTCGATCTGCCGGTCCTCGTCTACCGGGCGCTCCACCACGGGGTGAGCGCGGGCCGCTACTTCGAGACCCGCGACCCCGACTACCGCTTCAACAACTACCTCAACCGCTACCACGAGCGGCACACGGACCTCATGGACGTGTTCGCGAGCCATCAGGTCCGGGCCGCCGCCCCGCTCCATGACCTCGCCCGCTTCCTCGGCCTGCCGGGCAAGGGGGAGCTGCGGGGCGAGGCCGTCGAGGGCCGGTACTTCGCGGGGGAGATCGGCGCGATCCGCGACTATTGCGAGGTGGACGCGCTCCTCACCTGGCTCGTATTCCTCCGCTTCGACCGGCTGCGGGGCCGGCTCGACGACGCGGGGCTCGCCCACGAGCTCGCCCTGGTGCGCGAGGCGGTGCGGGGCCGGGACCACCTGCGGGCGTTCGCCGACGTCGGCGAGCCGGGCTAAGGGGCCTCCCTTGGCTCGCGCCGGCCGTCGTCGCTCGAGCGCAAGGGGGGCGGCCCCGGTGCGGCCTGCGCCCCTTTGGACGCGCGTGCCGGAGCCCGGCGAGCGATGAGGGCCGCCCGCCATCCCCTCCCGACGGAGCCGGTGGTGGTCGAGATCCGGTCGGTGGACGGGCGCGGGCGCGGGGTCGCGGAGGCGGCGGGCCGGCGGATGCGGGTGCCGGGCGCGCTCGCGGGAGAGAGGATCCGGGTCCGCTACCGGCGGCGGCGCAAGCGCGAGGACGAGGGGGAGGTGGTGGAGGTGCTCGCCGCCGCGCCGGGCCGGGTCGCGCCGCGCTGCCCGCACTTCTACGGCTGCGGGGGCTGCGACTGGCAGCACCTCGACCCCGACGCCGGGCTCCGCGCGAAGGAGGCGGGGGTGCTCGCGGCCCTCGCGGCGGCCGGGGCCGCGCCGGAGCGGGTCGCCCCCGCGATCCGCGGCCCCCGCTTCGGATACCGCCGCAAGGCCCGGCTCGGCGTGCGGTACGTGCCCGGCAAGGGGGGCGCCCTCGTCGGCTTCCGCGAGAAGTCCGGCAACCGGCTGGCGGTGCTCGAGTCGTGCGCGGTCCTGCATCCCGCGGTGGGGCCGCGGGTGGGCGAGCTGCGCGCCCTCGTCGGCTCCCTGGACGCGCGCGAGCGCATCCCCCAGATCGAGCTGGCCGCCGGCGACGGCGGCGCGATGCTCGTGTTCCGCCATCTCGACCCGCTCGGCGGGGCCGATCGGGAGCGCCTTCGCCGCTTCGCGGCCGCGAGCGGGCTCGGGGTCGCCCTCCAGCCGGACGGGCCGGATTCGCTGACCCCCCTCGCGGGCGGGATCGATCTCTCCTACCGGCTGGACCGCTTCGGGCTCGACCTCCGCTTCCATCCCCTCGACTTCGTGCAGGTGAACGCGGAGGTGAACGCGGCCCTCGTCGAGCGGGCGGTGGAGGAGCTGCGTCCCGCCGGGCGGGTGCTCGACCTCTTCTGCGGGATCGGCAACTTCACCCTTCCAATCGCCTCGCGCGGGGCGGCGGTGACCGGGATCGAGGGCGACCCGCGGCTCGTCGAACGCGCCCGCGAGAACGCGCGGCGGAACGGCCTCGACCGGACGGCCCGTTTCGAGGCCGCCGACCTCTCCGGCCCGGACGCGCTCGCGCCCTTCCTCGCGGAGGGGGTGGACCGGCTCCTGCTCGACCCACCCCGAAGCGGCGCGGCGGAGGCCCTGCGCTCCCTGGCCGAGGCGCGCCCGCCCGAACGCATCGTGTACGTCTCCTGCGATCCGGCGAGCCTGGCGCGGGACGTGGGCTGGCTGGTCCGCTCCCTCGGCTACCGGCTGCGGGCGCTCGCGCTCGCCGACATGTTCCCCCACACCTCCCACGTCGAGACGGTCGCGACCCTGGAACGGGGAGGCAGCCGGGAGGGAGCCGGATGACCTTGCCGGGCAGCGCGCAGGGAGGGGGCGGCCCCTCCGATCCCCCTGATCTCTCCGTTTCCGCTGAGTCCAGCGATCCGGCCGAGCGCGCCGCCCGCGGCGGCCCGGCGACCCTGTCGCACGCGGCGGCCATCGCCCGGCTGCCGCCGGAGGTGGCGAGCCAGCTCGCGGCCGGGGAGGTGGTCGAGCGGCCCGCGTCGGTCGTCAAGGAGCTGGTCGAGAACAGCCTGGACGCGGGCGCCCGCACGGTGACGGTCGACCTGGAGGGGGGCGGCGCGCGGCGGATCCGGGTGACCGACGACGGCGGCGGGATCCGGCCCTCGGACCTCGCCCTCGCGCTCGAGCGCCATGCGACGAGCAAGATCTCCTCGGTCGACGACCTCTTCCGCGTCGCGAGCCTCGGGTTCCGGGGCGAGGCGCTCGCGAGCATCGCGTCGGTGTCGAGGCTCTCCCTCACCTCGCGCGCCGCCGGCGAGGCGTCCGGCTGGCGGGTCCAAGGGGGCGCGGGCGGCCCGGAGCCGGCCCGCCACCCGGTGGGAACCACGGTGGACGTCCGGGACCTCTTCTACAACGTCCCGGCCCGGCGGCGGTTCCTGCGCGCGGAGCGCACCGAGCTCCAGCACGCGGTCGATACCCTGCGGCGGCTCGCCCTCGCCCGCCCGGACGCCGCGTTCCGGCTCAGCCACGACGGGCGCGCCGCTTTCCGGGCCCGGAGTGAAGCGGGGCGCCTCGACGAGGCGGTCGGCCGCGGGTTCGCGGCGTCCGCCGCCCCGGTCCGGGCGGAGGCGGACGGGATGCGCCTCCGGGGATGGGTCGGGTCGGGCTCCTCCCCCCGGCACTACTTCTTCCTGAACGGCCGGGGGGTCCGCGACCGGGCGATCGCGCATGGGGTGCGGGTCGCGCTCGACGGGCGGTTCCCGGCGGACCGCGACCCGGCCTCGGTGCTGTTCCTCACGATGGACCCGGCCCTGGTGGACGTCAACGTGCATCCGGGCAAGCACGAGGTGCGGTTCCGGCAGCCCCGGGCGGTGCACGACTTCCTCGTGAGCGGGATCCGGCGCGCCCTCTCCGAGGGCCTTCCCGGCCTCTCCGTCCGGGAGCCCGAGCCTCCCCCCTACCGCGCCTCCCCCGAGCCGGGCGGGCTGCCCGGCCTGGAGCGGGGCGCGGGCGCCCCGCTGGGGGAATCACCGCCCGCGGCCGTTCCGGGGCCGGCGCCCGAGGCGGGGCGAGGGCCGGGGTCGGGGCTGGCGTCGGGGTCGGAGTCCGAGCGCGGGCCCGCGGAACGCCCCGCCCCGGCCCCGGCGCACCGTCCGCGGCCCGCCACGCGGCCGCCGCGCCCCGGGGCGGGGCGAGCGCGGGAGGGGCCGGAGTCGGAGCCGGTCGTCGGCTGGATCGCGGGGCGCTACGCGGTCGCGGCCCTCGAGGGCCGGGTGTACGTGATCGACGTTCCGCGCGCGCTCGGGCAGGCCGTCCGCGCGGCCTGCGCCCTCGCGAGCGACGCGAGCCCCGTCCGCTCCTTCCCCCTGCTCGTGCCGGCCCGCCTCCGGATGCCGGCCGCGAAGCTGGACCGCTTCGAGCCGGACTCGGTCGCCCGGTACGGGATGGTCCTCCGCCGCGTCGGCCCGGAGCTCGCGAGCCTCCTCGAAGTCCCCCGGGAGCTCCGCTACTGCGATCCGGCCGACCTCGCGCGCTCGGTCGTCGAGGCGCGGACGGAGGACGTCCCGGAGGTCCTCGCCCGCGGCGCGGGGAGCGCCGCGCCGGCTCATCCGGCGGAGCGCGCCGCCCTGCTCCGCGAGCTGCTCGCCCGGCCCGAGGAGGTCCTCGCAACGGCGGTCGCGCGCGAGATCGGGGAAGCGGACGTCGAGAGGCTCTTCGCCCGGTGACCCCGCCGCCGACCCCGATCGTCTTCCTCATGGGGCCGACCGCGGCCGGCAAGACGGCCCTCGCGGTGCGGCTCGCCGAACGGCTGCCGGCGGACCTCGTGAGCGTCGACTCCGCGATGGTCTACCGAGGGATGGACGTCGGGACGGGGAAGCCGCCGCCGGAGGTCCTCGCCCGCGCCCCGCACCGGCTCATCGACGTGCGCGAGGTCACCGAGACCTACTCGGCGGGGGACTTCCGGCGGGACGCGATGCAGGAGGTCGAGGACATCCGGGCGCGCGGGCGCATTCCCTTCCTCGTCGGCGGGACGCTGCTCTACTTTCGCGCCCTCGAACGGGGTCTCGCGCCGCTGCCGCGGGCGTCGCCGGCGGTCCGGGCGCGGGTCGCGGCCGAGGGCGAGCGCTGCGGGTGGCCCGCGCTGCACGCGCAGCTCGCGGCCGTCGACCCGGACGCGGCCCGGCGGATCCATCCCAACGACGCGCAGCGCATCGGGCGGGCGCTGGAGGTGTTCGAGGTCTCGGGACGGCGCATGAGCGACTGGCAGCGCTCCGCCCGCGGGCCGGCGGCGGGGGTGGGCGGGCGGATCGTGCGGCTGGCCGCGGCCCCCGCCGACCGGGCGGCCCTGCATCGGGCGATCGAGGCCCGCTTCCGCGCGATGCTCGAGCGCGGCCTCGTGGACGAGGTGCGGGGGCTCGCAGCGCGCCCCGGCGTGCACCGGGAGCTTCCCTCGATGCGGGCGGTCGGATACCGCCAGGTCTGGGATTACCTGGACGGCCGGTCGGACCGCGGGGCGATGGCGGAGCGGGCGGTGGCGGCCACCCGGCAGCTCGCCCGCCGGCAGCTCACGTGGCTCCGATCCCTCTCCGGCGTCTGCTGGCTCGACCCCGCCTCGGACGCGGCGGAGCGCGCTCGCGAGTACATCCTGCGTAACGCGACCGGCAAGCCGCGCGGGACCCCCGATGGCATACAATGGGACGACCGCCGCCTTTCGGAGAGCACCGAGTGAACGAAAGCCGTCCCCTGCAGGAACCGTTCCTGAACGCGCTGCGTCTGGAAGGCGTTCCGGTCTCCATCTTCCTCGTCAACGGCATCAAGCTGCAGGGCACCATCGAGTCCTTCGATCGCTTCGCGGTGCTGCTCAAGAACTCGGTGAGCCAGATGATCTACAAGCACGCGATCTCCTCCATCGTGCCGGCGCGCAACGTGCGCCTTCCCGAAGACTCCGAGGAGCCCGGGTCATAGGCCACGCCCTGGACCGCCCCCCTGCGCGCGCGTCCGGCCATCGGCGCGAAGGCCGGGCGGCGACTCGCGGCACGAGATGAAGAGCGGGGTCACGGACCTGTTCGAGCGGCCCTCCGCCGGGACCCGCGCGCTGCTCGTGCATGCGGAGGTCCGGGGGGAGGACCCGGAACGCGCCTCGGAAGAGTTCGTCGAGCTGGTCCGCGCCACCGGAGCGGATCC
Source organism: Gammaproteobacteria bacterium (assembly GCA_965243335.1). Taxonomy (GTDB): domain Bacteria; phylum Pseudomonadota; class Gammaproteobacteria; order HK1; family HK1; genus JAJDXW01. Next base: position 3,642,537 of record OZ251545.1, on the reverse strand, counting down.
GGCGGATCTGGTCGTCACCCCTCCGCGCCGCCGCGACCCGCGCTACTTCGTGGGGGCCGGCAAGGCGGAGGAGCTGCGGGCGCGCGTGGAGGCGGGCGGGATCGAGCTGGTCATCTTCAACCACCGCCTGACGCCGGCCCAGGAGCGGAACCTCGAGGCGCTGATCCAGTGCCGGGTGCTCGACCGGATCGGCCTCATCCTCGACATCTTCGCGCGGCGCGCGAGCACCTTCGAGGGCCGGCTCCAGGTGGAGCTCGCGCAGCTCCGCCACCTGTCGACCCGCCTGGTCCGCGGCTGGACCCATCTCGAGCGGCAGCGCGGCGGGATCGGCCTGCGCGGCCCCGGCGAGACGCAGCTCGAGACCGACCGGCGCCTCGTCGGCAAGCGCATCGAGCGGATCGGGCGGCAGCTCGACGCGGTCGAGCGCCGACGCGAGGTCAACCGCCGCCCCCGCCGGCGCTCCGATGTACCGGTGGTCTCCCTCGTCGGCTACACGAACGCCGGCAAGTCCACCCTCTTCAACCGGCTGACGGGGGCCCGGGTACATGCGGCCGACCAGCTCTTCGCGACCCTCGACCCGACCCTCCGCCGGATGGCCCTGCCGGCCGGAGGCGCGCTGGTGCTGGTGGACACCGTCGGGTTCGTGGGCGGCCTCCCGCACGAGCTGGTGGCCGCGTTCCGCGCCACCCTGGAGGAGACCCGGCAGGCGGACCTGCTGCTGCACGTCATCGACGCGAGCGCTCCGGACGGACGGGAGCGGGCGGAGCAGGTGAACGAGGTGCTGGCCGGGATCGATGCCGGAGACCTCCCCCAGATCGAGGTCATGAACAAGGTCGATCGGCGCGCCGGACCCGTGCCGGGCGCGGAGCGGGACGACACGGGAGCGGTCCGCCGGGTGTGGCTCTCCGCGCGGACCGGCGAAGGCGTCGAGACGCTCGCCATCGCGCTCGGAGAGCGTTTCGAAGCGGCCGGCCCGCGCCGGGCGCTGCGCCTCCCGCCCGGCAGCGGCCGGATGCGCGCGCGGCTCTACGCGCTGGGCGCGGTGCTGGAGGAGCGCCCGTGCGACGACGGCGGATCGATCGTCGAGGTGCGCATCGCCGACCGCGACCTCGGGCGGCTGCGGGCCGAGGCGGCGCCCGGAGGGGCCGGCGAAGGGCTGTCCCCCGTCCCGGTCCCGGCCCGGACGCCGGGCGGATGCGGCCGGCCCCCGGCAAGCGCCGCCCCCGACCCGGATCCGTCATCCGGGCGCCCGGAGTGGCCCGAGGGTTCCGGGGACGACCGCGCCCACCTTCACGCGGGGCCGCGCGAGCCCGTGCGCTGGCCGTAATCTCCCGAAGTCCCCACCGCGCACATGCCTCCGCGTCAGGGCAATCGCATTTGAGATTTCCGAGCGTCGAATGGCGGTTACCAAGCCCGTTTCGGGCCGATTTCGCGGTTGAGGAACGCTGAGGTAGGCATGATTGGGCGTCCCAAGGGTTCATCTACGGCTGGTCCGGCTGGCTTGGCGGCCCGGAAACGGCATTTTATGTCCAAATGCGATTGCCCTGCCTCCGCGTGCAATCCGGTGGCTTTCCGGGGCGGGCACAGGCAGAATTACCGCTTCACGGCCGTCCTCCGCACGAGGGTGAACCCCGCGCGGCGGGGCGGGCATGGGAGGGACAGGACTCGATGGCGTGGAATCAACCGGACGGTAACGGCAGCGGCCGCGACCCGTGGGGCAATCGCGGCGGGGGGCAGCAGGGTCCGCCGGACCTCGACGAGCTGCTCGGCAACCTGCAGCGCCGGCTGCGGGGGCTCTTCCAGGGGGGCTCGCGAGGCGGCGGAGGCGGCGGCGGGGGCCGGTCCGGCGCCGGCGGTAGTGGCGGCGGCAAGGCGCTCCGCTCGCTCGGAACCCGAGGCGTCGCCCTCATCGTCGCCCTCCTCGTCGTCGGCTGGGGGCTCGCGGGCATCTACATCGTGGAGCCGGCGGAGGAAGGCGTGATCCTGCGCTTCGGCCAGTACCACCAGACCACCGGCCCCGGGCCGCACTGGGCGCCCTACCTCATCGACTCGGTGGAGCAGGTCAACGTGGAGCAGATCCGCCGGGCCGAGATCGGCTATCGGAGTGAAGCGGGCGACCAGTCCGTGCCCCCGGAATCGCTGATGCTGACCCGCGACGAGAACATCGTGGACGTGGGGTTCGCGGTGCTCTACCGGATCAAGGACGCCCGGAACTACCTGTTCCAGGTGCGCGACCCGGACCTCACCCTGCGCCAGGCGACCGAGAGCGCCATCCGCGAGGTGGTGGGCCGGAACGTCATGGACTTCGTGCTGACCGACGGGCGGGCGGTCATCGCGGAGCAGGTCCGCGAGCTCACCCAGGAGATCCTCGACCGCTACGAGACCGGCCTGCTCGTCGCGAGCGTCAACATGCAGAAGGCGCAGCCGCCGGACCAGGTCCAGGACGCGTTCTCCGACGCGGTGAAGGCGCGCGAGGACGAGGAGCGCTACAAGAACGAGGCGCGCGCCTACGCGGCCGAGATCCTGCCGCGGGCGCGCGGCGACGCGAACGCCATGCTCCAGGAGGCCGAAGGCTACAAGCAGCGGGTGATCAACGAGGCGCAGGGCGACGCATCGAGGTTCACCAGCGTCCTCGACGAGTACCGCAAGGCGCCGGGCGTGACCCGGCAGCGGCTCTATCTCGACGCCATGCAGGGCGTCCTCGGGAACTCCACGAAGGTCCTCATCGACGTCGAGGGCGGCAACAACCTGCTGTACGTTCCGTTGGACAAGCTGTTGACCGGCGCCGCCCGGGACGAGGGCCAGGCGGATTCCGGCGCATCGTTCGACGGCTCCGGGGCCGGCCGGAACGCCGGCGAGTCCGATCGCAGTCGGAGGAGGTCGCGGCAATGAGCGCGCGCATTGGAATCATCGTCCTGGTCGTCGCGGCCATCGTCGCGAGCTTCGCGGTGTTCATGGTCAACGAGCGCGAGCGCGCGATCCTCTTCCAGCTCGGAAAGATCGTGCGCGACGACTACCGGCCCGGGCTCCACTTCAAGATGCCGTTCTTCCAGGAGGTCCAGAAGTTCGACGCGCGCATCCAGACCCTGGACGCCGCCCCCGAGCTCTATCTCACCAAGGAGAAGAAGAACGTCAAGGTCGATTCGTACGTCAAGTGGCGGATCTCCGACGTCCAGCGGTACTTCACCGCGACCGGGGGGAGCGCGCGCCGCGGGGCCTCCCGCCTCCATGCCCTCAACCAGACCGACCTCAAGGACGCGTTCGGGCGGCGCACCATTCCCGAGGTGGTGGCCGAGGACCGGGCCGAGATCATGCGCGAGCTCACCGTGTCGCTCAACGAGAAGGCGAAGGACCTCGGCATGGAGGTCATCGACGTCCGGATCAAGCGCATCGACCTCGAGGACGCGGTCAGCAACTCCGTCTACCAGCGCATGGCCGCGGAACGCAAGGAGGTCGCGAAGGACCGGCGCTCCCGCGGCGAAGAGGAATCGAAGAAGATCCGGGCGATCGCCGAGCGGGAGCGGGTGGTCCTCCTCGCCGAAGCGACCCGCGAGGCGGAACGGATCCGGGGTGAGGGGGACGGCGCGGCGACCGAGATCTACGCGAGGGCCTACACCCGCGACCCCGAGTTCTACGGCTTCTACCGAAGCCTCAGCGCATACGCCGCTTCCTTCCGCAGCAAGTCCGACATCCTGCTCATCCAGCCGGGGACGGACTTCTTCAATTACTACAAGGACCCGCAGGGCGGCGGCGAGCGCTGAGGTGGCGGTCTCCCGGGCTTTCGGTGCGAGGTCGCCGCGGCGGTGCGCCGGGTCGAGCGGGCGGCGCGGCGCGGAGGGGGCGGCTGATCGCCGCCGGGCCGAAGCGGCCCTCGAACCGGCCCGGGGGAGCGGTGCCCGCGCGCGAACGGTCGCGCGCCGCGGAACGCCGGTGACGTAGCCGCGCCCCGGGGTCATGGGGAGCCGCCTGCTCGAAGCGGTCGCGCTTCTGCTCGTCCTGGAAGGCGTCATGCCCTTTCTCAGCCCCTCCTCGGTGCGCCGGCTGCTCGAGCGCGTGAACGAGCTCGGCGACCGCTCGCTCCGGGTCGCGGGCCTGGCGAGCATGTTGGCGGGGGTCCTCCTCCTCTACCTGAGCGGTTGATCCATGGAAGCCGCCGCCAGCCCGTGGCTGCTCCCGGCCGGGGTCGAAGAGGCGCTGCCGCCCGACGCGCGGGGGCTGGAGGATCTGCGCCGCGGCATCGTCGACCTGTTCTCCGCCTGGGGGTACGAGCTGGTGATGCCCCCCTTCCTCGAATATCTCGATTCGCTCCTCCTCGGCACCGGCCCCGATCTCGACCTCCGCACCTTCAAGGTGACCGACCAAGTGTCGGGGAGGATGCTCGGGGTGCGGGCGGACATGACCCCCCAGGCCGCCCGGATCGACGCCCATCGGCTCGCGCGGGAAGGCGTGCCGGTCCGTCTCTGCTACGCGGGGACCGTGCTGCACGCCCGGGCCGACCGGGTGTCGGGCTCGCGCTGTCCCGTCCAGGTAGGCGCGGAGATCTACGGCCACGCGGGGGTGGAGAGCGACGTCGAGGCGATCGGCCTCATGCTCGAGATGCTCCGCTCGGCCGGGATCGAGCGGCCCCACATCGACGTGGGGCACCTCGGGGTGTTCCGGGGGCTCGCCCGCGGGGCGGCCCTCGACGACGCGGGGCAGGCGGCGCTGTTCGCGGCCCTGCAGCGCAAGGCGGAGGCCGAGATCGACGACCTGCTGCAAGGGGCGCCTGCGCCCTGGCGGGAGCGGCTCGGGCGCCTCGCGGGGCTGAACGGAGGGCCGGAGACCCTCGACGAGGCGGCCGCCTGCTTCGCGGGGGACCCGCCGGTCCCGGACGAGGTGGAGACCGCCCTTCGGGATCTGCGGGCCATCTCCGAGGGGTTCCGGCGTCTCGGCGAGACGGTGCGCTTCGACCTCGCGGAGCTCCGGGGCTACCGGTACCACGGGGGGGTCGGGTTCGCCGCCTTCGTGCCCGGGCACGGCCGGGAGATCGCCCGCGGCGGGCGCTACGACGGCATGACCACGGTGGGCGGCCGGCCCCGCCCGGCCACCGGCTTCAGCGCGGACCTGCGAACCCTGCACCAGCTCGGCGGGCGCCGGCCGGCGCGCCGCCGGGGGGTGCTCGCTCCCTGGCCCGGCGAGGCGGAGGGGGTCGATCGGGCGGCGCGCGCGCTGCGGGAGGCCGGCGAACGGGTGGTGTACCGCCTGCCCGGCCAGTCCGGCGGCGCGCGGGAGCTCGGATGCGACCGGGAGCTCGTTCGCGACGGAGGCCGTTGGGTCGCGGTTCCGGTATCGGCATCGGCAGCGGCAGCATCGGCAGCGGGAGGCGGCGGGCATGGGTAGATCGGTCGTGGTCGTCGGGACCCAGTGGGGGGACGAGGGCAAGGGGAAGATCGTCGACCTGCTGACGGAGCGGGCGCAGGCGGTGGTCCGCTTCCAGGGGGGGCACAACGCGGGGCACACCCTCGTGGTGGGGGGGGAGAAGACGGTGCTCCACGTCATCCCCTCCGGGATCCTCCGCCCCGGGGTGGTCTGCCTCATCGGAAACGGGGTCGTGCTGTCGCCGGCCGCCCTCGTCGGCGAGATCGGGCGGGTCGAGGCGCGCGGGGTCGCGGTGACCGACCGGCTGGTCCTGAGCGAGGCGTGCCCCCTCATCCTCCCCTACCACGTCCGGCTCGACGAGGCGCGGGAGGCCCACCGGGCGGGCGGCGCCATCGGGACCACGCGCCGCGGCATCGGCCCCGCCTACGAAGACAAGGTGGCGCGGCGGGCGCTCCGGGTCGGGGACCTGTTCCACCCCGAGCGGTTCCGCGCCAAGGTCGAGGAAGTGCTCGACTTCCACAACTTCGTGCTCGAGGGCTACTACCGGGCCGCGCCGGTCCCGGTCGACGCGGTCTGTGAGGAGGCGCTCGGGGCGGCGGACCTCCTCCGGCCCCTGGTCGACGACGTCGGCGAGCGGCTCCACCAGCTCGGCCGGGAAGGGGCGAACATCCTCTTCGAGGGCGCGCAGGGGAGCCTCCTCGACGTCGACCACGGCACCTATCCCTACGTCACCTCGTCCAATACCACCGCCGGGGTCGCGGCCACCGGGAGCGGCACCGGCCCGAGCCGGATCGACCACGTGCTCGGGATCACCAAGGCCTACGCGACGCGGGTCGGATCGGGACCGTTCCCGACCGAGCTCCGCGACGAGCTGGGCCGGCGTCTCGGGGAGCGGGGACAGGAGGTCGGGGCGACGACCGGAAGGCCCCGGCGCTGCGGCTGGATGGACGCGGTGGCGCTCCGGAAGTCGCTGCAACTGAGCGGCGTGGACGGGCTCTGCCTCACCAAGCTCGACGTCCTCGACGGCCTCGACCCGGTGCGCATCTGCGTCGGGTACCGATACGGCGGCGGGGTCCGGTCCACCCCGCCGGTGGGCGCGGAAGGCTTGGCGGATTGCGAGCCGGTGTACGAGGACCGGCCCGGCTGGGGGGAGTCCACGGTCGGGCTCCGCGCCGAGCGCGACCTTCCGGCGAACGCGCGCGCCTACGTCGAGCGCCTCGAGTCCCTGCTCGACACCCCGATCGACCTCATCTCGACCGGCCCGGACCGGGAGGAGACGATCGTGCGGCGCCTGCCGTTCTGAGGCGCGTGGGACGCCGCTCCGCTCCATCCCGCCCCGTTGTCGCGCTATTCTCCGGTGAGGGTCGCGACCATCAGGGCCTTGATGGTGTGCATCCGGTTCTCGGCCTGATCGAATACGATCGAGGCGTCGGACTCGAACACCTCGTCCGTCACCTCCATCGCGTCGAGGCCGAACCGTTCGTGAATGCTGCGTCCAACCTCGGTCTCGAGATCGTGAAAGGCGGGAAGGCAATGCAGGAAGCGTGCGTCCGGGTTTCCGGTCGCGTCCATGACCGCCCGGTTGACCTGGTAGGGGCGGAGCCGATCGATGCGCTCGGCCCAGACCTCCTCCGGCTCTCCGAGCGACACCCAGACGTCGGTGTAGACGAAGTCGCAGCCCGCGACCGCCTCCTCGACGCTCTCGCCGATCGACACCCGCCCCCCGGCCGCCGCGGCCGCCGCCTCCGCTTCGGCCCGGTCGGACCCGTTCGGCCAGCACGCGCGGGGCGCGGCGAAGCGAGCGTCCATTCCCATCCTGGCCGCCGCCGCCATGAGGCACGCGGCGGTGTTGTTCGAGGCGTCCCCGAGGTAGGCGAGGCGAGTACCCGCGAGCCCGCCCGCGCGGTGCTCGCGCATGGTCATGAGGTCGGCCAGGGCCTGGGTGGGATGGTGCTCGTCGGTGAGGCCGTTCCACACCGGCACCCCGGCGTAGCGGGCCAGCTCCTCCACGCGCGGCTGCCCGTGCCCCCGGTACTCGATCCCGTCGAAGAGCCGTCCGAGCACCCGGGCGGTGTCGCGTATCGACTCCTTCGCGCCGAGGTGCGACCCGGCGCCGTCGATGCAGGTGGTGCGGGCTCCCTGGTCGGCGGCCGCGACCTCGAACGCGCACCGGGTGCGGGTGGAGCTCTTCTCGAAGATGAGGGCGACGTTGCGCCCCTCGAGACGCCGGACCTCGGCCCGCTCGCGCTTCTCGCGCTTGAGACGGTCCGCGAGGTCGAGGACGTGGACGATCTCCTCGGGCGCAAAGTCGCCGACGCGAAGGAGGCTGCGTTCCTTGAGGTTGACGGACATGGAAAGGCACGGTCCCGGGGGGGCGCGATGTTTAGCACAGTTGCGGGGCGTTACCAAGGGCGGGGGGAGGTGGACCCGGGGCCTCGACCGGAAGGCGGACCCCGGCGACCGGCCCCGTGATCGAGCTCGTCGGCAGCGTCTGGGCGTGGAGCGAGGCGCACCGGTGGGTGGTCTGGGCGGTCGCCGCGGGCTCCCTCGGGAGCCTCGCGTTGTCGGGGGTGCTGGTGAGCCTGGTCCTGCTCGCGCTCCCGGCCGACCACTACTCGAAGGGTCGGGCCGCCCCCGTCCCTTCCGCGGACGGCGGGGTCCTTGCGCTGTTCGCAAGCGGGATGCTGCTCGTCGTGCGCAACGTGGTGGGGTGGCTGTTCGTGCTCGCCGGGGTCGCCATGCTCGTCCTGCCCGGGCAGGGGATACTCTCGATCATCGCCGGGCTCGTGCTCATCGACTTTCCCGGCAAACGCCGGTTCGAGCGCCGGCTGCTCGCGAGCCACGTCGTACGGGACGCCATGAACTGGCTGCGGCGGCGGGCCGGCAAGCCGCCCTTCGACTTTACGTGACTTTACGTTCGCGAAGAATTCGAGCAAGGCGGGCGGGCCACGATGCGCGCTCCTGCCACACCGACGAGGAGAGAGAGCGATGAACAACGGCAACGAAGGAAGCGGGGGTCGGGCGCCCCGGCGGCGGCGCGCGAGAACGGCGGCGGTGCTGGCCGCGGTGTTCGCGCTCGGCGCGCTCGGCGGCGGCGCGGTGGTGACGGCGACCGACGCGTGGAGCCACCGGGGCGGCTGGGGCCACTGGGGCGGGTCCAAGGGGGGCCACGCGAACCCCGAGAGGTGGAAGGGGCACATGGAGGACCACGCCCTCTACTGGCTCGACCGGGTCGACGCCACCGACGAGCAGCGCGAAGCGATCCGCGGGATCGTCGGCCAGGCGTTCGACGACCTCGCGGGGGCGGTCGGTGAGCATCGCGCGCTGCGGCGCGAGTGGCTGTCCGCGCTGGAGCAGCCCGAGCTCGACGCCGACGGGCTGGAGGCCCTGCGGGCGAAGCATCTGGCGCTCGTGGACCGGAAGAGCCGGGCCGCCCTCGACGCGGTCATCAAGGCCGGAACGGTGCTGACCGCGGAGCAGCGGGGCGAGCTCGTCGAGATGATGTCCTGGCATCGGCGCGGGCATCATCGCGGCCGGCGCGACGGCAAGGACGAGCGCTGAGAGCGGGCCGGGCCGGGTTCGACCGGGCGGGCGGCGCCCGTTCCCGCACCGATGCGGGGACGGGCGCCGCAGCAAGGACGAGCGCCGAGCGCCGGCCTTTGCGCCCCCGGCTGATCCCATGACCGCGGGGGCGGGCGAGCGCCGGCGCATCCTGGTCGTCGACGACGACCGGGCCCTCGCCGACATGCTCGGCGAGTACCTCGAGCGCGCGGGCTACCTGGTGAGCGCGCGGGAGACGGTGTCCGAGGGATTCGCGGCCGCCCGGCGGGAGGCGTTCGACGCGGTGGTCCTCGACGTCATGCTGCCGGACGGGGACGGCCTCGACCTCTGCCGGCGCCTCCGGGCCGAATCCGACGTGCCCATCCTGATGCTCACCGCGCGCGGCGACCCCTCGGACCGGATCGTGGGCCTGGAGATCGGCGCCGACGACTACCTTCCGAAGCCCTTCAACCCCCGCGAGCTGCTGGCCCGCCTCCGCGCGATCCTCCGCCGGCGCGCGGGGCCGGGCGCGAAGGCCGAGACCCTCCGGTTCGGGGCGCTTGAGATCGACCGCACCGCCCGGGTCGTCCGGCTCGAAGGCGAGGAGCGGACGATCACCAGCCACCAGTTCGAGCTGCTCTGGGCCCTCGCGAGCCGCGCGGGCCAGGTGCTGACCCGCGACACCCTGATGCAGCTCGTCCGGGGCGAGGACCTCGAGGCCTTCGACCGCAGCATCGACGTGCACGTCTCGCGCATCCGCCAGGCCATCGAGGAGGACCCGCGGCGCCCGCGCCGGATCCTGACCGTGCGCGGGGTGGGGTACGTGTTCTCGCGCTCGCCATCCTCCTCCTCCCCGTCTTCCTCCCCCGGAGGCGCGGCGGCGGGCGGGCCGTGAAGCGGCTCTACCTCCGGGTCTATCTCGGGTTCCTCGCGGTCCTCGTCTCGTTCGCGGTGCTCGCGGGGGGCGCGGCCTGGATCGGGCGGGCGGTCTTCGACGACGATTTCAGCGAGCGCCCCGGCCTTCGCTCCGGGTTCGTGCACCTCCTGACCCGCGCCATCCCTCCCCCCGGCGCGGAGGCGGCCGCGGTCCGCGCGGCCCTCGAAGCCCTTTCGGCGCGCTTTCGCATGGACCTCACCCTGTACGACGCTTCCCGGCGGCTGGTGGCCGCGGTCGGGCCGCCCGTGCCCCCGCCCCGATGGCGGCGTCCGCGGGGATCGGGGCTCCCGATCCATGCGCGGGGCCACCCCCGCCCGATCGTCATCCGTCTCGAGGATGGGCGCTGGATCGCGGCTCGGAGGAGGTTCGCCCCGGCGTGGAGCCGCTGGCTTCCCCGCTGGCTCCCCGACTGGCTGCCGCTCTGGATCGGCCCGCTCGCCCTGCTCGCGATCGCGATCGCGGTCGGGGTGTGGCCGCTCGCGCGCGGGCTCACGCGCCGGATCGAGCGGTTGCAGGTGCGGGTGGACGAGCTCGGGGCCGGCTCGCTCTCCGCGCGGGTCGAGGTGGAAGGGCGGGACGAGGTCGCCCGGCTCGCGGAGAGCTTCAACCGGGCGGCGGAACGCATCGAACGGCTCGTGGACGCGCAGCGGCATATCCTCGCCGGAGCGTCGCACGAGCTCCGCACCCCGCTCACCCGGATCCGGATGGCGATCGAGCTATTGGAGGGAGACCCGGCGCGGCGGGCGAGCATCGAACGGGACATCGCGGAGCTCGACGAGCTCATCGAGGAGCTGCTCACCGCCGCCCGGCTCGACGCGCCGGAGTCCCTCGGCGGAGCCGAGCCCGTGGACCTGCTCGCCCTCCTCGCCGAGGAGGGGGCGCGGGTGGGGGCCGAGGTCCGCGGCGAGCCGGTGAGCGCGTCCGGCGTCGAGCGCCTGCTCCGGCGGCTCGTCCGCAACCTGCTTGAGAACGCGCGCCGGCACGGGGGCGGATCGCCGATATCCGCCGAGGTCGTGCGCCGCGAGGAGGGCGACCCCGGCGCGTCCGGCCGCCCGGTGGCCGCGATCCGGGTGACGAACGGCGGGCGGCCGATCCCCCCGCACCTCCGGGAGCGGGTCTTCGAGCCCTTCTTCCGGGTCGAGACGGCGACCGGAGTGCGGCCCCCGTCCCGGCGGCCGGCGGGGGAGGGCGGCGTCGGGCTCGGGCTGCTCCTCGTCCGGCGCATCGCCGAGCACCACGGGGGGCAGGCGCGGCTCGTCGAGAGCGGCCCCGCCGGCACTGCGTTCGAGGTCGTCCTCCCCCTCGGGTGACCTTGCCTTCCTGCCCGTACTGCGGCGGATCGCCGCCCTGTGGAAGGCCCGGCCCGCGAACATCAACCGGAATACGACTTGAGCTCGTCGTGGAAGGTCAGGATCTCGACCGTTCGTTTTTTTCCCTGAAGTTCGTTCGCGAGATCGATGATCGAAATGTTGGCGAAAGAGTAGTTGGGGCCCGACTCTTGCAGGAAGCGATTGGCCAACCGGATGACGTCCTCCGACCTGAGCAGGACCTCCTTGCCGACCGCTACGATCGTCCACGGGCTTTCCCGCTCGAAGGAACCCTTGATGTCTCCGAGCAGCTTTTGGGCAAGATCGCGACGGCGACCGCCATCAGCAACGCGCGTGATATGGCTGGCGACCTCGAACAGGACCGGCACGGTCACGAACAGGTTGCCGCCCTCGTTGACGATGCGCGCGGTTTCCTTTTTGACACCGCGGGTTCTGGATTTCTCGGAGTCGCCGGGCACTTGATACAGCTCGAGCAGCCACGAGGTATCGAGAATCGCCGCACGCCTCAAGAAAGGGACTCCAGCCACTCGAGCGCCGCTTTCTTCCGTTGCTCGGCAAAATCCGGGGCCAGATGTTTTTCGAGCGCGCCCCGGGTCACGAAATCGCCCAGGCCGCCCCGCAGCGCCAGCGTGCCGGCGACGTCCATGTCGCCGAGTCGGGTCACCTGCGATCCTCCCCTGGACTGGTCGCCGTGGCAGATCAGGACGCTGTCCATCTGCGACTCGTCCAGCGCATCCATGAACGCGGGGTTGTGGGTGGTCACGAGTACGTTCAACCTGCGCCGGCTCGCGGTCTCGGCCAAGGTCCGCACCAGCAGCTTGGCGCGGCTCGGGTGCAGGCCGTTGTCGAACTCCTCGATGACGATGCACGAGAACTCGGGCACGGTCTCGAGCGCGGTGATGATGGCGAGCATCCTCAGGGTGCCGTCCGACAGGAGCCGCGCGTCGATTAATCGCCTGTCGTCCTTTCCCTTTCTTCCTTCCGGGACGAATCCCGCCATCACGTCGCCGAGAGAGGTTTCGGCAAAGCCGATCTCTGCGAACGGTTCCTCCGGAATCTCCCGGATCGTGTTCGTGATACGCTCCAATGCCGCTTGCCGATCCTCGTCTCCGTCTCGCATCGCGAACAGGACCGCGGAGAGATTGGCGCCACCCCGCAGTAATTGCGGGCTGGATTCGGCCCGTGCGTACTCGCGCATCGCCTTCGGCTGCGGGTCGAAAATATAGGAGCTGCGGAGAGACCGTCTCACTCTCTCGACCGCCGTCGTCGACGCCCGCAGCCTTGGGCTGCTTGCCTGGCTGCTTCTGATGATTTCTTCGTAACGTGAGAGGACCGAGCGGGTCGCCGATACCTGACAGGTCGGATTCCTGCCTCGCGAGAAATTGTCGTACCTGACTTCCAGCAGATCTCCGCCGGTATTGGTTGCATCGAAGAAGAGTCGGTTCCCAACCTTCAGCTTCTCCGCGGACAACTGAACGTCGTTCTTTCCATGGACAGCGAGCTCGATGAAATAATCGACGGTTTGTTTCTTGCCGTCGAAAGGAATGACGGCGTTATTAAATCGCAGATTGAAATCTCGTTTTCGGAAGCGTATGCACGAGCGCAGACCGCCTCGTACTTCGAACGTGCCGCCACGGTCTACATCGGTAATCCCGGTGAACGGGACGCCGCGGGCCAGGGCGGCGAGGAGCTCGATGCCCTCGATGAGATTGGTCTTGCCGGACCCGTTCCTGCCGAGCAGGATGGTCAACGGCTTGAACAGATTCACCGCCGCACGATCGAAGTTCTTGAAGTTGGTCAGGCGATGCATGGCGGTTCCTGTGCGGCGGAAGCCCATCTCGGGGCTCTTCCCGAGACGATACCACCGACCTCGGGCCCGTGTTCTCCGCTCCTGCGGGGTATGTCCCGGCGCCGGGTCCTTCCTCCCCACAGGCGGTGAGAGCGGGTGCGGGCTTCTCGCCCGGGTGTCGGGCAGCGTCTCGCATCTCTCGTGAAACCGGCGGCGACGGTCACCGGGTTCGGGTCCAGCCCTTCGACCTCGCCGCGGCGCCCCGATGCAGCCATGTTCCCTCGCCTGTCCGCCGCCGCCCGATCCGGAGGCCGATTCTACCTGAAGGACGAGGCGACATGGGCTTCGGCTGCCGCGTGGCCGCCACCGTCAAACATGGGGGCGGGCCGAAGGGCGCGAACCCCCGGTGCTGGCCGTGGCGACGTACAACGGCGACCAGCGGCGGACGTGCGGGCGGGTCCGGTGGTGGAAGCGCCGGCCGGGCCGGGCTGGGCCGGCAACCGGACCCGGACCTACGTGGCGCTCGACCTGCGGGAGCTGGCGGGCCGCGGCGCCGGGCTGCCTCCCGACAACCGGCTGACGACGCTGATCGGCCTGGAGACGGGACCGGCGGAGACCCTGCCGGGGAGGCTGCGGGCGGCGTTCGAGCGCTACGGCGGGGAGGAGGAGAGAGGGCTGCGCGAGGGGTATCATGCGCGGGTGAGGGATTCGCGTTCGCCGCACGGGGGCGAGGGCTTGGCGTCGTTCCCGGAGTTCGAGCGGGCCTTGGAAGGGAAACGGGGGGGAGCGGAGATGCCGACGTTGATGGACGCCCGGGCGATGGAGTGGGAGGCCCGGGTGATGGAGCGGGGCCGGGAGCAAGGCCGGGAACAAGGCATCGCGCAAGGGCGGGAGCAAGGTATCACGCAGGGACGGGAACAGGGCATCGCGCAGGGGCGCGCCGAAGGCCGGCGCGAGCTGCTGCGCCGCCAGGCCGAACGGCGCTTCGGCCCGGAGACGGCGGCGCAGCTTGCGGGCTACATGGCCGAGACCGCCGGTGTCGAGGAGCTCCTGCAGGTGGGTGACTGGATCCTCGACTGCGGCTCCGGCCGCGAGCTGCTCGACCGGTTCCGCCGCCCGCGCGATACGTAGCGACCTCTCCACGGCAAGGACCCGCGGCCCTCCGCCGCCGTGGACGGATCCCCGACCGTCGGCCGCCGGCGGAGCCCTGTACCATGCTTCCCGGACGGTAACGGGGCGGCCTCGGCGCCGCACGGCGCCGATGGGCGCGCACAGCCTGGAGGAGAAGCGGGAGCATGAAGTACGTGCTGATCACGGGGGCGGCCGGCCTCATCGGGGCCGGCCTCCGGGAGAACTTCCGGGGCCGGTACCGGCTGCGGCTGAGCGACGTCCGCGCGCCGGAGGACCTGCGCGGGGACGAGGAGTTCGTGGAGGCGGACCTCCGCGACTTCGCGGCGGTCCAGCGGATCGTCGACGGTGTGGAGGCGGTGGTGCACCTCGGCGGCATCGCGAGCGAGGACGCCTGGGAGGCGATCCGGGACGTCAACGTCGAGGGGAGCTATCACGTCTTCGAAGCGGCGCGCCGGTCGGGGGCGAAGCGGGTGATCTACGCGAGCAGCGTGCACGCGGTGGGCTTCTACCCGCGGAGCCGGAAGATCGCCTCCGACGTGACCGTGCTGCCGGACAGCCGCTACGGGGTGAGCAAGGCATTCGGCGAGGCGCTCGGCGCGCTCTACGCCAACAAGTACGACCTCGAGGTAATGGCGGTGCGGATCGGGAACGCCTACCCGGAGCCGATCGACGAGCGCCGCCTCAGCATCTGGACCAGCCACCGCGACCTCGCCCAGCTCATCGGCATCGGGCTCGACCACCCGGACCTCGGGTTCGAGATCGTGTACGGCGTGTCCGGGAACACCCGCACGTGGTGGGACAACGCGGCGGCCGAACGGCTCGGCTACCGCCCGGAGGACAACGCGGAGGACTGGGCGGAGACGGTCATGGCCGCCGCGCCCGAGGACCCGAACGCGCCCGGCGCCGACGTCCAGGGCGGGGCCTTCGCCCGGCTCGAGAGCGGGGCCGGCCTCCCGTCGGAGGACGACGGGTGACGGGTAGCCCGGACAGCGGACGACGGACGGCCGGCCCGCGCGCCAGGGCTCGACGTGGTCGGGCTTCCCTCCTGACGGCGCAGACGGCGCCCGGTTGACGCCGCCCGGCATGGCCGCCGAAGCGGATTCCAGGACGATCACCCGGGTCGCCCTGCGGAACTACAAGAGCGTCGCCGCGTGCGACGTCGCGCTGGCGCCGTTGACGGTCCTCGTCGGCGCGAACGGCGTCGGCAAGAGCAACTTCCTCGACGCGCTGCGCTTCACCGCCCAGGCCCTGCGTTTCTCCCTGGACCACGCGCTGCGTGAACGCGGCGGGGTCAACGAAGTCCGGCGGCGGTCGCGGGGCCACCCGAACCACTTCGGCGTCCGTCTCGACTTCCAGCTTCCCGAGACGTCCGCGGCCGGCTGGTACGCGTTCGAGGTCGGCGCCCGGCCGAAGGGCCGCTACGTCGTGCGCAAGGAAGAGTGCCTGGTCCGCTCGTCGGAGCGGGGGCGGTCGGGCTCCTTTCGGGTAGAGAACGGGCAGACGGTCGCCAGCTCCTTCGCGCATCCTCCCGGGGCCGGCAGCGACCGCCTGTATCTCATGCAGGTGGCCGGTTACCCGGCGTTCCGCCCGATCTACGACGCGCTCGCGGGGATGGGCTTCTACCACTTCCACCCCGAGCAGATCCGCGAGCTCCAGTCGCCGGACCCCGGCGACCTCCTCAAGCCGGACGGGAGCAACCTCGCCAGCGTTCTCGCGAACCTGAAGGCGGGCTCGCCGGAGAGTGCGGAACGGATGGGCGTGTACCTCTCCCGCGTCGTCCCGGGCACGGTGGGCATGGAGCCGAAGACCGTGGGACCCAAGCTCACGCTGGAGTTTCGCCAGGAGATACGCGGTGACCGCCATCCGCGGCGGTTCCTCGCCAACAACGTCTCGGACGGGACCTTGCGGGTTCTGGGGGTGCTCATGGCGGTCTACCAGAGCGCCGGCGCCGAATCGGGAAATGCGAGGCTGGTCGGTATCGAGGAGCCGGAAGGCGCCCTCCATCCCGCCGCCGCGGGAGTGCTGGCGGACGTGCTGCTCGAAGCGAGCGAGCGCGTGCAGGTGATCGTCACCAGCCACAGCGCGGACCTGCTGGATCGGGAGACGATCCCGTTGGAATCCATCCTGGCTGTGGCCGCGGAAGATGGAGAGACGCGGCTCGCCCCGCTCGACGACGCGGGCCGTTCCGCGGTTCGCGACCATCTGTTCACGGCCGGCGAGCTGCTCCGCATCGACCAGTTGACCCCCGATCCGGAGCTCTCGACCCCCACTCGGTTGAACCTCTTCCGCACCCGCGACGGGACGTGATCCTTGGCGAAGATCGCCGCCATCGTCGAAGGGGACGGCGAGGTGGAAGCCGTCCCCGTACTGATCCGGCGGATCGGCCAGGAAGTGTCCCCGCTCTCCCCGCCGACCATTCCGAGACCGATCCGGGTGCGCCGCCAGCGAATCCTGAAGGCCGGCGAGCTGGAACGGTACGTGGGCTTGGCCGCGGCCCGCGCCGGCGACGGCGGCAGCATACTGATCCTGCTGGATGCGAACGGGGATTGCCCGGCGGAGGTCGGCCCTCTCATCCAGCAACGGGCGTGGGCGGCAGGTCCCGGCTGCCGCATCGAAGCCGTCCTCGCGAAGTGTGAGTACGAATCCTGGTTGATCGCGGCAGCCGAATCGGTGGCCGGCGCGCGCGGGATCCTCCCCGACGTATCGGCCCCGAAGGATCCCGAGTCGGTCCGGGGCGCCAAGGAGTGGCTCCGCAACCGGATGCAAGGGGCGTCCTACCGCCCGACCGCCGATCAGGCCGCGTTGACCGCACGTTTCGACATGGCGTTGGCGCGCAGACGTTCGCCGTCCTTCGACAAGATGTGGCGTGCGACGGCCACGCTGTTGCAGTGAGCCCTTCATCATCGCCTCGATCCCGGACCTCATCCACCTCAAGCGGCTGGCGGACCGGCCGCGGGATCGGGAGGACGTCGAGAAGCTCCAGGATATCCTCCGGCGGAAGGAGGAGCGCGGTGAAGCCTGAGACCGGGACCGGGACCGAGGCCGAGACCGAAATCGAGACCGAGCGGCCGGCCGGGCGTTCCTCGGAGCGGTGGGACGCCACGTGGGCGGACGTCGAGCGGGCGCAGCTCGAGACCATGCTCGCGGCCACCCCTGCGCAGCGGCTCGCGTGGCTGGAGGAGGCGATACGGCTCGCCCGCGCCTCGGGCGCCCTCGCGGCGGCGCACCCCAAGCCGGTTCCGGGCGACCGGGGGTAGCGACCCCTCCGGGCCGAAGGCGCGGCCCACTCGTCCTCTACCTCGAACGGGACACGGCCGCGCGGGCGGAGGTGTGCGAGATCGAGGCCGGCGGCACGATGGCGATGCTGCCGGCGCCGTATTCTCCATACTGGTGCGGAAGCTCCTGATCCGCGGCCTGACCGCCGGGGCGGTCAAGGGGTGACGGGCAGGCCGGCGCCGTTCATGCGCTGGCGGCGCCGAAGTCTTCCCAGCCTTCGTCAATCCCCCGCGATCTGCCGTCACCGATTCCGGGGGGGGGGGGGGGGGGGGGGAAGATTCGGTCACGAAACGGATGAATCGTTCGATGGCCTGCGACTGCTCCGAGCCGTCGCGACGCGCGTACATCCAGTAGCCCCGCTCCCGGAAGTAGCGGGAGAGGGGGATGACCGAGAGCCGATCCTGCTCGGTGATACAGAAGTCGGGGACGATGGAGACCCCGAGCCCGGTCTCCACGTAGCGCTTGATCGTGCCCCATCCGTGGGTCTCCACCGCGACGTCGATCTCGATGCCGAGCTGGCGGGCGGTCCGCTCTCCCATCTGCCGGCTCTGGGTGCCGGCGGCCGGCACGATCGCGGGGAAGGGGGCGATCTCCTCCAGCTCCACCGAGTCGCGCCCGGCCAGCGGATGGTCGAGGGGGACGATGAGGGCGAGGTTGTAGGAAGACGCCAGGTAGCGGTCGAGGCCGGTCGGTTCCAGCTTCGTCCCGCTGAAGAAGAGATCCTGCTCGCGGGTGCGGACGAGCTCCGGCGTCCGGGCCGTATCGCTGCGCACGATGTGGAACCAGACGTCGGGATGGCGCTCCCGGAACCGGTGGATGATCCGGGGCAGGATGAAGGTGACCGCGCCTTCCCCGGCGGCGACGTAGATCGTTCCCGAGACGCGCTCCCTCCGCGCGGCGAAGTTCTCGTGCAGGCCGTCCATGCCTTCCACCAGCGGCATGGCGACCCGGTAGAGGCTCTTGCCGGCGGCGGCGAGGACGATACGCGGGCCGTTCCGCTCGAACAGCCTGGTCCCGAGCTCCGTCTCCAGCGCACGGATCTGCTGCGACACGGTCGGCTGGCCGAGGCCGAGATACTCGGCCGCCCGGGTGATGCTCCCCAGCCGCGCCACGTGGCAGAACACCCGGAAATGCTTGAGGCGATTCCGTTTGTGGTAGAAGCGGCCCCGGTCCATCGCCATCCTCTCCTCAGGATTCCGCCGCGAAGCCCGGGTCCATCAGGCCGACGAACGTCCTCATGGCCAGCGACGGGCGTTCGCCGACGCGCGTGAACACCCCGTAATTGCGCTTCGGATAGTAGCGTTCCATGGAGATGCTCCACGCTCGCTCCTGGCCGGTGAGGCACAGCTCGGGGACGATGGTGATCCCGATACCGGCCTCGACGTAGCGTTTCGCGGTCTCCCATCCGTCGACCTCCACCGCCGACCTGGGGTGGACGCCGAGCGCTCCATGGATGAAATCGGAGAGCTGTCTGGTGCGGGTGCCTCCGGTGGGCATGACCGCGGGGTAGGCGGCGGCTTCGTCCGGCTCCACCGATTCACGCCCGGCCAGCGGATGGTCCAGGGGAACGAGGAGCACGTGGTCACAGGAGAACAGCGGGCGGAAGTCGAGGTCGTCCGGGGGGGTGTCCGCCGCACCGACCATCAGCTCCACCTCGTGGTTCAGAAGCCGCCGGATCCCCTGACGGCCGGAGCCGGTCCGCACGAACAGCCGGGTCTCCGGGTGTTCGTCCCGGAACTGCTTGAGATAGGGGGGCAGGATGAAGGTGGAGGCGGCTTCCCCGGCCGCGATGTGGAGCTCGGGCGCCAGGGCGCCGGCGTGCTCCTCGGCGAAGGTTTCGGGCAGGCGGTCCATGCCCGCCACCAGGGAGGCGGCGAGCCGGTAGAGGTCCTCGCCGGCATGGGTGAGGACGACGTGCCGGCCGTCCCGCTCGAACAGCTTGGCGCCGAGCTCCGCCTCCAGCGAACGCACCTGTTGCGACACCGATGACTGGCTGAGGCCGAGGTGCTCGGCCGACCGGGTGAAGCTCTTCCAGCGCACCACCTGGCAGAAGGATCGGAGCTGCTTGAGGCGATCGGAATCGGGATGGTCCGGAGGCCCCGGGTGGATGGGGATCATTGGTGAATCCGATACCTGGCATGGCGCGGCCGGCGGGAGGCGTCGGCGGAGGATCCGATTGCGGGCGGGGCGCCCGCGTGCACGGGAGACGCCGCTCCGAAAGTCATGGAATCGAATTGCTGGCCGGAGGGCAATGATGCGTCGTCTGGCCGAAGAACGTCATTAACCAGGGAATCGAAAATCGACAAGCCTGATACCTGCCATCGGCTGTTCCGAAAATCGGCGAATTCAATGCCTGCCATTACCCGCTCCGAATATCAGCAGATCCAATGTCTTCCATCGGCTCGACCATATAGCCATTCTTCCCGGCAGTCAACAAACTGTTCTCCCCTCCGCCGCATTGGCCCGTCTACGGTGCGTGGCGCGTCGTCCAACCGGTGCGGGATCACACACCGCGCCTTCGTTCTCCTCGCTTCGACGAGGCTCTGTGCGATCTCGTCTCTCCGCGCGCTCGGGTGGCTGGCGCTTGCCGCGCCGCTCGCCGCCTCCCTCCTCCCCTTCTCCGCCGCGGCGCAGGATACGGCGCCTTCGGTGAGCGGGGTCTCCATCGCCTCCTCCCCGGCCAGCGGGTCCAGCTACGCGACCGGCGAGAACATCGACGTGGAGGTCACCTTCAACTACCCGGTGACGGTGACCGGCACGCCGCGGCTCGCGCTCGCCGTCGGCTCCGCCACGCGGCAGGCGGCCTACCGGACGCATAGCGGCTCGACGGTGAGCTTCCGCTACCCGGTGGTCGCGGCGGACGTGGACCGCAACGGCATCGGCATCGCCGCGGATGCGCTGACCTTGAACGGCGGCAGCATCGAGGCGTTGAACGTCGCCGCCGCCCTCGGCCTCGGCAGCCATGCGATCACCAACGACTCCGGCCACCAGGTGAACGACCCCCAGCCCTCCTTCGGCACGGCGACGGTGGCGAACCAGCACTGGACCGCCGGCACGGCCGCCAGCCTGCAACTGCCCCAGGCCAGCGGCGGCGACGCCACGGTGAGCTACAAGCTGACCGGGCCGGGCACGGCGGCGACGCTGAGCCTGCCTGGGGGAATGGTATGGAGCGCCGCCACGCGCACGATCTCGGGCACGCCCGGCGCCGCGGCCGCCGCCGCTTCCTACACCTGGACCGCGACCGACGGCGACGGCGACGTGGCGCAGCTTGCGTTCGACCTCACGGTGGCCGCGGCCAACGCGCCGAAGCCGATAGGACTGGCGTTTCACACGCAGCCCGGCTTCGACGGCGACTACGCCGCGGGCGAGCGAATCGAGGCGCACATCCAGTTCGATCAGCTCGTCACGGTGACTGGCTCGCCGCGCCTCGCGCTCGACGTCGGCGGTGTCGTCCGCCAAGCGGCCTATTCGCGCAGCAGCAGCGACGTGGACGACCTCTCCTTCCAGTACACCGTGACCGCGTCGGACTTCGACGGCGACGGCGTCAGCATCCGCGCGGGGGCGCTCTCGCTGAACGGCGGGACCATCGTGGGGGCCGACGCCGCCGCGGCGCCGGCCTCGCTCGCCATCGCCGCCTACGCCAGGATCGACGCCGCCGGGCACACGGTGCGCGACACGCAGCCCGGCTTTTCCCAGGCCGCCGGCGCCGCGGCCCGGACGCTGGCCAAGGACGCGGCGACGGCCACCAACCTGCCTCTGGCCGCGGGCGGCGATGGTGCGCTCACCTACAGCATCTCGCCGGCCCTGCCCGCCAGCTTGGCGCTGGGGAGCGCGCGCCCCACCATCACCGGCACGCCCACCGTCGCCGGCGCGACCACGCACACGCTCACCGCCACCGACGCCGACGGCGACCGGGCGACGCTCGGCCCGTTCACGATCACGGTGGTGGACGCGCCGGCGGTGTCCGACGTGACCATCGTCTCCAAGCCTTACGCCAACGGCGCCTACGGCCTGAAGGAGTTGATCCAGGTCACGGTCAAGTTCGACCGCCCGATCAACGGGGGCAATCTGTTCAACTCCAAGCTGGTCCTGGACGTCGGCGGGACGACCCGCGAGGCCCGCTATGACGGCTTTCACCGCAGCGGCGGCATCCTCTACGAGTACGCCGTGCAGGCGGCGGACCGCGACGCGGACGGCATCAGCATCGGCACGGGCGCGCTGGTCCTGAACGGCGCCGCCATCACCGACAGCGCGAACGGCGTGGCCGCGTCGACGGCGCTGGGGACGCACGCCATCACCAACGCCGCGGCGCACCAGGTGGACGGCTCGGTGGCCACGCCCCTCGCCGTGGAGGCGGTGAACGTCACCAGCACCCCGGCCGGCAGCGACGGCTACGACGTGGGCGAGGAGATCGTCGTCCGGGTCACCTTCTCGCGGCCGGTCAGGATCATCGGGTCGCCGCGGCTGGCCCTCGCCATCGGCGACGACGTGCGCCAGGCGTCGGCGAGCACGTTCAATGGAGGGAGCGAATGGGAAGGGCTCGGGTTCAGCTACACCGTCACCGCCAACGACCGGGACTCCGACGGCATCTCCATCGGCGCCTCGGCGCTGACCCTCAACGGGGCCACCATCCGCGACGCCGACGGCACGGACGCGGCGCTCGCGCTCGGAGCCAACGCCATCACCAACGCCTCGGCGCACAAGGTGTACACGCCGGCGCGGATCACCGGCGTGACCATCAGCTCCAGCCCCGGCGCGAACGGCACGTACGACGTGGGCGAGACGATCGACGTGGACCTGTCCTGGTCGCAGCGGGTCGTCCACAGCGGGAACGGGGGGTGGCCCCGTCTCGCGCTCACCATCGGGGCGAACACGCGGCAAGTGCCATGGAACGCCTTGGCCTACGGCATCGCCCCGTATCGCTACTCCTACACGGTGACGGCCAGCGACTGGGACGGCGACGGCATCAGCATCGGCGCGGACGCCCTGACCCTGCCGGCCGGCTCCCACCTGAAGGGCAACGGCAACGTGCCCGCGGTCCTCTCGCTCGGGACCCACGCCGTCACCCACGACTCCGGCCACACGGTGCGGGACGCGAAGCCGGCTTTCGGAACCGTGGCGGCGCGGCCCTACCTGCTCAACGTGGCGGTCAGCGACGAGCTGCCGGCGGCGGGCGGCGACGCGCCGGTGACCTACGCGCTTACCGGGCCGGGGACGGCGGCGACGCTCTCCCTGCCCGCCGGCCTCTCCTGGGACGCGGACACGCGCACGCTCTCCGGCGCGCCCGAGAGCGAGACGGCGGCGGCCTCCTACGCGCTCACCGCCACCGACACCGACGGCGATACGGCGACCGCGGCCTTCGATCTCTCGGTGGTGACCGACCCGGTGGTGACCGGCGTCGCCGTCACCTCCAGCCCGGCGTCGGGCGGCGCCTACAAGACCGGCGAGACGATCACCGCCGACGTCACCTTCGACCAGGCGCTGACGGTGACCGGCGCGCCGCAACTGGCCCTGTCCATGGGCGCCGCCACCCGGCAGGCGGCGGGGAGCCACACCACCGGCGAGAGCAGGATCTCGTTCAGCTACACGGTGGGGACGGCCGACCGGGACGCGGACGGCATCGCCGTCGCCGCCGGCGCCCTGACCCTGAACGGCGCCACCGTCCGCAACGCCAAGGGCGAGGACGCGCGGCTCGGGCTCGGCTCCCACGCTCTCGCCGCGCAGACCGGCCACAAGGTCTCCGCTCCGCCGAAGGTCACCGGGGTGCAGCTCGACGCGACGTCCTGGCGGTGCTGCTGGGCCGAGCGGGAGGCTGGCTGGGCGGACCCGAGGCAGACCCCGACCAACCGCTTTGCGCCGAGCATCGTGCTGGTCACGATCACCTTCGACCAGGACGTGACCGTCACCGGCGCGCCGCAGGTGGCGCTGGGCATCGGCGCGGCCACCCGCCAGGCCGCCTACGACACCCTTCTCAACGCCGGCAGCACCACCGGGGTGTCGTTCTATTACGAGCTCCAGCCGGGCGATCACGACGGCGACGGCATTTCGGTGGCCGCCAACGCGCTGACCCTGAACGGCGCCACCATCCGCGACGGCGAGGGCGAGGATGCCGCGCTGGGCCTCGGCGCCCACGCCATCGACGATCAGGCGGACTACCGGGTGGCGGACACGGCGCCCTCCTTCCCGGCGTCGGCGTCGGCGTCGGAGCCGCGGCGCTACCTCCTGGACCTGCGGGTGAACGACCAGCTCCCGGCCGCGACCGGCGGCGACGGGACCGTGGCCTACGAGCTCACCGGGCCGGGCGCGGCGGAGACCCTGAGCCTGCCGGCCGGCCTTGCCTGGAACGCCGCCACGCACACGATCTCGGGCACGCCGACCACCGCCGCCGCCACGGACTCCTACACCCTCACCGCCACCGACGCCGACGGCGACGCGGCGACGCTCACCTTCCACCTGTCGGTAGTGACCGACCCGGTGGTGACGGACGTCGCCATCACCTCCAGCCCGGCGTCGGGGGACGCCTACGACGCCGGCGAGACGATCACGGTCGACGTGACCTTCGACCAGGCGGTCACCGTGGAGGGCGCGCCGAACCTGGCGCTCACCATCGGCAGCGAGGCCCGAAAGGCGGGCGGGCGCCACGTTGCGGGGCAGAGCAGGATCACGTTCAGCTACCGGGTGGCGGCGAACGACCGGGACGCCAACGGCATCTCCATCGCCGGCGGCGCGCTGACCTTGAACGGCGGGACCATCCGCAACGCCAGGGACGAGGACGCGCGGCTCGGGCTCGGGGCCCACGCCGTCGTCGGCGCCGCCGGCCACAAGGTGTCCACGCCGCCCCGGGTGGTGCAGGTGAAGCTCGACACCACGGAGCAGGCGTGCTGCTGGAGCAGTCAGCCGTCCGGCTGGGCGGACCCGCGGCAGACCGCGACCAACCGCTTCGCCCCCGCCGTGGTGGTCGCGGCGGTCGCCTTCGACCAGGCGGTCGTCTTCGGCGGCAGCGGCTCGCCGAGCCTCGCGCTCACCATCGGCGGCCAGACCCGGCAGGCGGCCCATGACGACTACGTGAGCCGGACTTTGGCGCGGAGCACCGGCCGGGACGCCTCCCAGGTGCTCGGGTTCCAGTACACCCTCCAGCCCTCGGACTTCGACGGCGACGGCCTCTCCATCGCCGCCGGCGCGCTGACCCTGCCCTCCGGCATGACCCTGCGGGACCGGGAGGGCGAGCCCGCCCTGCTCGGCCTCGGCAGCCACGCCATCACCAACGACCCGGCCTACCGGATACGCGACACCGCGCCTTCCTTCGGGGCGGCCACGATCCAGGCGCAGCACTGGGTGGCCGGGACCGCGTCCTCGCTCACCCTGCCGGCGGCGACCGGGGACGGCACGATCTCGTACGCGCTGACGTCGGCGCAGCAGCCGTCCTGGATGTCGTTCGACGCCGCGACCCGCGTGCTGTCCGGCACACCCCCGGCGTCGGCGGCGCGCACGGCCTGGACCTGGACGGCGACCGACGGCGACGGCGACGCGACGGCGCTCGGCTTCACCCTCACCGTGGCCTCGGCCCGGGCGCCGAGGGTCTCGGACGTGAAGTTCCTCTCTTCCCCGGCGGCGCACTCGATGTACCCGCCGGGTACCACGATCAAGGCCGGGGTCAAGTTCGACAAGGGGGTGAGCGTGACGGGGGTTCCGACCCTCACCCTCGACGTCGGCGGCGTGACGCGCCAGGCGGCCTGGTCCGGAACCCGGAACGGCTATCTGGTGTTCGACTACACCGTGCGGCAGGAGGACTACGACACCGACGGCGTGAGCATCGGCTCGGGCGCGCTCGCGCCCCCCGCCAGCGGCAACGGCGGCATCTTCGACGCGGGCGGCGGCTCGACCCGGGCCGCGCTCGGCCTGGGCTCCCACGCCATCACCAACGCCTCCGGCCACCAGGTGGGCAGCCCGCCGCGGGTCACCGGGGTGAGCATCCACTCCACGCCGCAGCAGGCGGGCACGTACACCCGGGGCGCGACGATCACCGTGCAGGTCGCGTTCGACCAGACGGTGACGGTGACCGGCGCGGCGCGCCTCGCGCTCGCCATCGGCGGCCGGACCCGCCAGGCCATCGCCGCCGCCGGCACTGGTAACGCCTACGTCCGCTTCTCCTACACGGTGGCGGCGGCGGACGCCGACACGGACGGGCTCGGCGTCGCCGCCGGGGCGCTGGCCTTGAACGGCGGGACCATCCGCGACGCCGACGGCCAGGACGCGGTGCTCGACCTGGGCAGCCACGCGCGGGCCGCCTTCGCCAACGCCAAGGTGGACGGGAGCAGGACCGGCCTCTGGCCGGTGTTCGGCACGGCGGCCGGCCCCGACCTCGCCCTGACCGCAGGCACGGCGGCGACCCACGCGCTGCCCACCGCGACCGGCGGCGACGGGGCGCTCCGCTACGCCGTGTCGCCGACGCTGCCGGCGGGGCTGGGCGTGAACGCCTCCAGCGGCCTGCTTTCCGGCACGCCCGGTATCGAGAGCCCGCGCACCGCCTACACGCTGAGCGCGACCGACTCCCACGGCGACGCCGCGACGCTCGTGTTCCATCTCAAGGCCGCCGGCGCGCGCCCGGTGGTGAGCGGGGTCAGCGTCGCCTCCACGCCGCTCTCGGGGGACACCTACGGGGCCAGCGAGGAGATCCGCGTCGATGTGACTTTCGAGCGCACGGGCACGGGCGCCATGATGGTGCGCGGCGCGCCGCGGCTCGCGCTCGACGTCGGCGGGAGGACGCGCCAGGCGACCTTCCTCTCCGTGTCCGGCGCGACGCTCCGCTTCCGCTAC
Organism: Gammaproteobacteria bacterium; assembly: GCA_965243335.1. GTDB lineage: Bacteria > Pseudomonadota > Gammaproteobacteria > HK1 > HK1 > JAJDXW01. The sequence continues at coordinate 3,616,361 of OZ251545.1, read as the reverse complement.
ACCGCGCAGGCGGAGGACCGGGACACGGACGGCATCGCCGTCGCCGCCGGCGCGCTGACCCTGAACGGCGGGCTGATCCGCGACGCGGCGGGGAACAACGCGATCCTGGGGCTCGGGAGCCACGCGCTGGGAGCCCAAGGGTCGCACAAGGTGGACGGCAGCGCCGGGCGCGCCCCGGCGGTGACCGGGGTCCGGGTGATCTCGACACCCGCGAGCGGCGACACCTACACGCGGGGCGAGGCCATCGAGGTGGAGCTGCGCTTCGACCAGGCGGTGGGCGTCTCGGGAACGCCCAACCTGGCGCTCACCCTGGGCGCGGCGACCGCGCAGGCGGCCTGGAACCGCGCCGGTACGAGTCCGACGGCGCAGATCTTCCGCCGCGTGGTGGCGGCGGCGGACGTCGACCCCGACGGCCTCTCCATCGCCGCCGGCGCGCTGACCCTGAACAGCGGGACGATCCGCAACGTCGCGGGCACGAACGCCGGACTCGGCCTCGGCAGCCACGCGCTCGGCAACCAGGCCTCGCACAAGGTGAACGGCGCCGACAACCCCTTGCCGGTGGTGACGGGGGTCTCCGTCCGCTCGTTCCAGAGCGACGGCTGGTACGACCAGGGCGAGACCATCGAGGTGCGGGTCACGTTCAACAAGGACGTCACGGTGCAGACGACCGCGTGGCTCGGCACCTCGTTACTCGACTCCAGGCCCAGGCTGGCGCTCACCATCGGTGGCGCCACGCGCCAAGCGATGTATCACGCCTCGAGCGGGCGCAGCGTGGACTTCCGCTATACGGTGCAGGACCCCGACCACGACCCCGACGGCATTTCCATCGCCGCCGACGCGCTCGACTCCCACGGCGGGATCACCTACGCCGGCTTCGGCCGCATCGTCCAGAAGGTCCACAACCCCGGCCTCGGCAGCCACGCGCTCGGCGCCCAGGCGTCGCACAAGGTGGACGGACGCACCGCCACGGTGACCGGTGTCTCCATCAACACGACCCCGGCGAACAGCGCCGGCTACGGCGCGGGCGAGAAGATCCGGGTGAAGGTGACGTTCAGCGAGCTCGTCAACAATCGGTCGGGGTCTTCCCGCCTGGCGCTGACCATCGGCGACAACACGCGCCACGCCACGCTCCTCCTCTCGCTCGGGCCCCAGCACTCCCGCAACGTGTACTACGAATACACGGTCCTGACGACGGACCGGGACCCGGACGGCATCTCCATCGCGGCGGGCGCGCTGGCCGGCAACCTGCGGCGGCGGGAAGGCAACCCGGTGAATTTCGCCCTGGGCAGCCACGCGCTGGGCGCCCAGGCGGCGCACAAGGTAACCGGCGCCGTCGTGACGCCGCGCGTGACCAGCGTCACCATGATCGGCTTCCCGCGGAGCAACCAGACCTTCACCCTTGGGGAAGAGATACGCGTAAGGGTCACGTTCGACGTCCCGATCGTCGCGAGCGGGGGGGGTCCGCGGCTGGCGCTCGCCATCGGCAACGCCACGCACCGGCTGAACGGCCGGCTGCTAACCCCAATCCCCGCCTTGGAGTTCGTTCACACGGTGGGGCCGTCCGACCGGGACGCCGACGGGATCTCCATCGCCGCCGGCGCCTTGACGCTCCCGGCCGGCGCAACCCTGCGCAGCCGGCTGGGGGCGGCGGCGGCGCTGGGTCTGGGCAGCCAGGCGATGACCAACGACGCGCGGTTCAAGGTGGACGGCAGCTCCAACCCGGCGGCGACAGGTGAAGTGAAGCTCTCGGGATCGGCCCGCCACGACACCTTCCTCACGGGCGAGCGGTTCAAGATCTTCGTCGAGTACAACAAGACGGTGACGGTCACGGGCACGCCGACGGTCGCGCTGCAGGTCGGCAGCGTCACGCGCCGCGTGCCGCTGTCCGACAGCCTTGGCAGGCCTCTCAGTTCCTACCGGGGCAGGCATCCGAACTTCTATTACACGGTGCAGCACGGCGACCGGGACCCGGACGGCATCAGCATCGCGGCCGACGCGCTGCGCCTGGAGGGCGCCAGCATCACGGGGCCGGGCGGCAAGGCGGCGCAGCTCCGCTTTACCAACAGCATCGTGAACGACGGCAGGTTCAGGGTCGGCGGCGCCGCGCGGCCGACGCCGACCTTCGGCGCGGCGGTGGCGCCGGCGCGGGTCTGGACGGTGGGCGTGCCGGTCGACTTCACCCTGCCGCCGGCGACCGACGGCGACGGGACGCTCACCTACGCGCTGACCGGGCCGGGCACCTCGGCGTCCACCTTGAGCCTGCCGCGCGGGCTCACCTGGTCCGCCTCCTCGACCGGCGCCTTCGGCGGCGGCCGGATCAGCGGTACGCCGGCGGTCGACGCGAACCCGGCCACCTACCGGTTGACGGCGACGGACGCCGACGGCGACGCGGCGACGCTCGACTTCACCATCCAGGTCCTGCCCGACCTGACGCCGCGCTTCGAGGCGACGGTCGACGACCAGGAGTGGATCGAGGACGACCCGATCGACGCCTTCGACCTGCCGGCGGCGCTCAGCGGCAACGAGCCGTTGACCTACGCCCTCTCGCCGGCGCTGCCGGGCGGGGTGTCGCGGGCGGACCGCCGGGTGAGCGGCGCGCCGGACGCCGTCGCGGCGCGGACGGAATACACCTGGACGGCGACGGACGCCGACGGCGACGAAGCCTCGCTCACCTTCCACGTCACGGTGGCCGAGGACACCGCGCCGAGCTTCGGCGACGCGACCATCGACGACCTGTCGTGGCGGCAGGGTTCCCGGATCGCCGCGGTCACCCTGCCGGAGGCGACCGGCGGCAACGGCCCGTTGGTCCACGTGCTCAGGCAGGAGGTGCTGCCGGCCGGCGTCGAGCTCGACGGGCGCGTGCTGCAGGGCACGCCGACCGAGGTGTGGGAGTCGGTCGAATACACGTGGCGGGCCACGGACCAGGACGGCGACCGGGCGGAGCTCACCTTCGACCTGGAGGTGTACGAGGACCTGTTGCCGACCTTCGGCGACGCGACCCTCGACGACCGGACGTGGACCGAGCGCGAGGCGATCACCGCCTTCACCCTGCCGGCGGCCACCGGCGGCGACGGCGACCTGGTCTACGCGCTGACCCCGGCCCTGCCCGCGGGCCTGACCGGCGACGCGGCGACGCGCGAGGTCTCCGGCACGCCGAGCGAGACCCTGGCCGCGACCGGCTACACCTGGACGGCGACGGACGCCGACGGCGACCGGGCGGAGCTCACCTTCACCGCCGCGGTGGACGGCATCCCCACCTTCGGCGACGCGACCATCGCCGAAAAGGAGTGGATCGAGGGCGTGGCGATCGCCGCCTTCACCCTGCCCGAGGCGGACGGCGGCGACGGCCGGGTGACCTACGCGCTGACCGCGGCCGCGCCGCATTCGGGCCTGCCGGACGGTGTGGTCCGCGATGCGGCGACGCGCGAGGTCTCCGGCGCGCCGACCGCGACGCGGGCGCGGGCCGAATACACCTGGACCGCCACCGACACCGACGGCGACGAGGCGTCGCTCAGCTTCTTCGCGGCCGTGGTCGAGCCGCCGGTGGTGACCCTGGCCCTCTCGGCCGCGACCATCGACGAGCACGACGGGACGAACCCTGGGTCGGCGACGGTGACCGCGACCCTGGACAAGGCGTCGGGCGCCGACACGACGGTGACGGTGGAGGCCGCGGCGGGGACGAACGCCGCGGCCGGAGACTTCGCGCTGAGCGCCGCGGCGACGCTGACCATCGCGGCGGGGGAGACGACGAGCACCGGGACGGTGACGATCACCGCGGTGGACAACGCGCTGGACGAAGACGACAAGAGCGTCACCGTGTCCGGGAGCGCGGCCAACGACGTCCGGGTGACCGGCCCGGCCGACCTCACCCTGACCATCGCCGACGACGACGATCCGCCGGCGCTGTCGATCTCCGCGCCGAGCGTGGCGGAAGGGGCGGCCGGCGCGAGCGCGTCGCTCGACTGGGCGGTGACGCTGAGCGCGGCGAGCGGCAAGGAGGTGACGGTCGTCTGGGCGGACGGAGGCGCGGGGACGGCCGATTCCGGGACGGACTACGCGGCGCTGGCCGGCGGGACGCTCACCTTCGCGGCCGGCGAAACGAGCAAGACCGTCTCGGCGAGCGTGACCGGCGACGCGATCGACGAGCCCGACGAGACGGTGGTCGTGACCTTGAGCTCCCCGTCGAACGCAACCCTCGCGGACGGGGCGGCGAGCGGAACCGGCACGATCACGGACGACGACGACGCGCCGACGGCGACCCTGGCGGTGGCGGACGCCTCGATCTCCGAGAGCGGCGGCACGACGACGGTGACGGCGACCTTGAGCCACGCCTCGAGCGCGGACACCACGATCACCGTGGCGGAGGTCGAGGGCGCCTACACCGTGGATTCGTCGGACGCGACCATCACGATCGCGGCGGGCGAGACGGCGAACGCGACCGACACGGTGACGGTCACCGCGGTGGACGACGCCGTGGACAACGTGGGCGACCGGGCCGTGACGGTGACGGGCACGGCGGCCAACGACCAGGCTGCCGCGGACTCGCAGACGGTGGCGGTGACCGGCGCGGCGCTGACCTTGACCGACGACGAAGACACGCCGGCGGTCACCCTGGCGCTGTCCGAACCCGACGCCTTGAAGCCGGACACCATCGACGAGCACGACGGGACGAACCCGGGTTCGAGCACGGTGACGGCGACCCTGGACCGGGCTTCGAGCGAGGCGGTGACGCTCACTATCGCGGCGGCCGCGGGGACGAACGCAGTGTCGGGCGACTTCGCGCTGAGCGCCGACACCACCCTGACCATCGCGGCGGGGGAGACGACGAGCACCGGCACGGTGACGGTGAGCGCGGTGGACGACACGGTGGACGCGCCGGACAAGGAGGTGACCGTTTCGGCGACGGTGAGCGGGGACAGCGGCGTGGCGGCGCCGGCGAACGTGACCCTGACGATCGAGGACGACGAGGCGGCCCCCACGGTCACCCTGGCCGTCGCGGACAGCACCATCGCTGAGAGCGGCGGCACGACGACGGTGACCGCGACCTTGAGCCATGCGTCGAGCGCGGACACCACGATCACCGTGGCGGGGGTCGAGGGCGCCTACACCGTGGATTCGTCGGACGCGACGATCACGATCGCGGCGGGCGAGACGGCGAACGCGACCGACACGGTGACGGTCACCGCGGTGGACGACGCCGTGGACAACGTGGGCGATCGGGCCGTGACGGTGACGGGCACGGCGGCCAACGACCAAGCTGCCGCGGAGTCGGCGACGGTGGCGGTGACCGGGGCGGCGCTGACCTTGACCGACGACGAAGCCACGCCGGCGGTGACCCTGGCGCTGTCCGAACCCGATGCGTCGAAGCCGGACACCATCGACGAGCACGACGGGACGAACCCCGGGTCGAGCACGGTGACGGCGACCTTGGACCGGGCGTCGAGCGAGGCGGTGACCCTGACGGTGGCGGCGACAGCGGGGACGAACGCGGTATCGGGCGACTTCGCGCTAAGCGCCGACACCACCCTGACCATCGCAGCGGGGGAGACCAGCAGCACCGGCACGGTAACGGTGATGGCAGTCGACAACACGGTGGACGCGCCGGACAAGGAAGTGACGGTCTCGGCAACGGTGAGCGGGGACAGCGGGGTGGCCGCCCCGGCGAGCGTGACCCTGACGATCGAGGACGACGAAGCCGCGCCGACGGTGACCTTGGCGGTGGCGGACGCCTCGATCTCCGAGAACGGCGGCGCGACGACGGTGACGGCGACCTTGAGCCACGAATCGAGCGAAGACACCACGATCACCGTGACGGCGGTGGACGGCGCCTACACCGTGGATTCGTCGGACACGACCATCACGATCGCGGCGGGTGAGACCGCGAATGCGGCGGACACGGTGACGGTCACGGCGGTGGACGACGTCGTGGACAACGTAGGCGATCGGGCCGTGACGGTGACGGGCACGGCGGTCAACGCCCAAGCCGCCGCCGAATCGGCGACGGTGTCGGTGACCGGCGCGGCGCTGACCTTGACCGACGACGAAGCGACCCCAGCCGCGACCTTGGTGCTGAGTCCGGCGACGATCGACGAGTCGGACGGGACGAATCCGGGGTCGAGCACGGTAACGGCGACGCTGAACCGCGCGTCGAGCGAGGCGGTGACGCTGACGGTGGCGGCGACGGCGGGGACGAACGCGGCGTCGGGCGACTTCGCGCTGAGCGCCGACACCACGCTGACCATCGCGGCGGGGGAGACCAGCAGCACCGGCACGGTGACGGTGACGGCGGTCGACAACACGGTGGACGCGCCGGACAAGGAAGTGACCGTCTCGGCGACGGTGAGCGGGAACAGCGGCGTGGCGGCGCCGGCGAACGTGACCCTGACGATCGAGGATGACGAAGCCGAGCCGACGGTCGCGTTGGCGGTAGCGGACGCCTCGATCTCCGAGAACGGCGGCACGACGACGGTGACGGCGACGCTGAGCCATGCGTCGAGCGCGGCAACGACGGTCACCGTGCAGCCGGTGTCGGGGGCCTACACGGTGGGCCAGGACGCAACCATCACGATCTCTGCGGGCGAGACGACGAACGCGACCGACAGCGTGACGGTCACGGCCGTGGACGACGCGATCGACAACGTGGTCAACCGCTCGACGACGGTGGTCGGAACGGCGGCCAACGCTCAGGCCGCCGCTGAGTCGCAGACGGTGGCGGTGACCGGCGCGGCGCTGACCTTGACGGACGACGAAGACACGCCGGCGGTGACCCTGGCGCTGTCCGAACCCGATACGTCGAAGCCGGACACCATCGACGAGCACGACGGGACGAATCCCGGGTCGAGCACGGTGACGGCGACGTTGAACCGGGCGTCGAGCGAGGCGGTGACGCTCACTATCGCGGCGACGGCGGGGACGAACGCGGCGTCGGGTGACTTCAGCCTGTCGAGCGCGAAGACGCTGACCATCGCGGCGGGAGAGACGACGAGCACCGGCACGGTGACGGTGACGGCGGTCGACAACACGGTGGACGCGCCAGACAAGGAAGTGACGGTCTCGGCGGTGGTGAGCGGGAACAGCGGCGTGGCCGTCCCGTCCGCCGTGACCCTGACCATCGAGGACGACGAAGCAGCGCCAACGGTCACTCTGGCGGTCGCGGACAGCTCGATCTCGGAGAACAGCGGCACGACCACGGTAACGGCGACCTTGAACCATGCGTCGAGCGCGGCGACCACGATCACTGTGACGGCGGTGTCGGGGGCCTACACGGTGGGCGCGGACGCGGCGATCACGATAGCGGCGGGTGAAACGTCGAACGCGGCGGGCAGCGTGACGATCACGGCGGTAGACGACGCGATCGACAACGTGGTCAACCGCTCGACGACGGTGGTCGGAACGGCGGCCAACGCGCAGGCCGCCGCGGAGTCGGCGACGGTGGCGGTGAGCGGCGCGGCGCTCACCTTGACCGACGACGAAGCCACGCCGACGGTGACCCTGGCGCTCTCCGAACCCGATGCCTTGAAGCCGGACACCATCGCCGAGAGCGGCGCGGGCAACGCGAGCACGGTGACGGCGACCCTGGACCGTGCATCGAGCGAGGCGGTGACCCTGACGGTGGCGGCGGCCGCGGGGACGAACGCGGCGTCGGGCGACTTCAGTCTGTCGAGCGCGAAGACGCTGACCATCGCGGCGGGGGAGACGAGCAGCACCGGCACGGTGACGGTGAGCGCGGTGGACAACACCGTGGACGCGCCGCACAAGCAGGTGACCGTGTCGGCAACGGCGAGCGGCGACAGCGGCGTGGCTGACCCGTCGAGCGTGACGCTGACGATTGAGGACGACGAAGCGGCGCCGACGGTGACGCTGGCGGTGGCGCACAACCCGATTTCCGAGAACGGCGGCGCGACGACGGTGACCGCGACCTTGAGCCATCCGTCGAGCGCGGCGACCACGATCACCGTTTCGGCGGCGGCCGGGGCGCACACGGTGGCGGCGGACTTCAAACAGACGGGGACGGCGCTCAGCATCGCCGCCGGAGACACGAGCAGCACCGGCACGGTGACGATCGCGGCGGTGGACGACGACGAGGACGCGGCCCACGACAAGACGGTGACGGTGACCGGGACGGCGCGGAACAGCCAGGGGGTGGGGACGGTGACCGAGGCCAGCCTCACCCTCACCGACGACGACGTGAACAAGCTGCCGAGCTTCGGGACGGTGCTTGGGGACCAGGAATGGCCGGTAGAGACGGAGATCGCGCGGCTCGACCTGCCGGAGGCGACGGGTGGGGACGGGGCGTTGACCTACACGATGACGCCGGCGCTGCCGTCGTGGCTGACGCGGAACGGGTTTGCGGTGACGGGGACCACGCCGGCCCTTCCGGTGGCGGGCAGGGACTACACGTGGACGGCGCGGGACTCCGACGGGGACGTGGCGGAGTTGACGTTCGGGATTGCCGTCTCGGGCACCACGGCGGACTCGGAGGGAGGGCTGCCGTCACTGACGATCTCGTCGCCGCGCGTGACCGAGGGCGCAGCGGGCGCGACGGCGTCGCTCGACTACGAGGTGACGCTGAGCGCGGCGAGCACCGAGCAGGTGACGGTGAAGTACGCGGACGCGGGTACGGGGACGGCGGCGTCGGGGACTGACTACGCGGCGCTCGGTTCGGGGACGCTGACGTTCGCGCCCGGTGACACGAGCAAGACGGTGACGGTGACGGTGACCGGTGACGGGGTGGACGAGCCGAACGAGACGGTGCAGGTCTCGCTGAGCCTGCCGGTGAACGCCAACGTCCCGGTGAGCGGGGGCACGGGGACGGGAACGATCGAGGACGACGACGCGGCGCCGACGGTGACGTTGGCGGTGGCGGACGCCTCGATCTCCGAGAACGGCGGCGCGACGACGGTGACCGCGACCTTGAGCCACGCGTCGAGCGCGGCGACCACGATCACCGTGCAGCCGGCGGCGGGCGCCTACACGGTGGGGCCGGACGCGACGATCACCATCGCGGCAGGCGACACCTCGAACGCTACGGACACGGCGGCGATCACGGCGGTGAACGACGCGATCGACAACGTGGGCGACCGCGCGGTGATGGTGGTCGGGACGGCGCAGAACAGCCAGGGCGTGGGCGCGGTGACGGGCGCCGCGCTGACGCTGACGGACGACGAAACGACCCCGACCGCGACCTTGGCGTTGAATCCCGCGACGATCGACGAGCACGACGGGACGAATCCGGGTGCGAGCACGGTGACGGCGACGTTGAACCGTGCATCAAGCGAGGCGGTGACCTTGACGGTAGCCGCTGCCGCAGGAACGAACGCGGCGTCGGGGGACTTCCGCCTGTCGAGCGCGAAGACGCTCACGATCGCGGCGGGGGACACGAGCAGCACCGGCACGGTGACGGTGACCGCGGTGGACAACACGGCGGACACGCCGGACAAGTCGGTGACCGTTTCGGCGACGGTGAGCGGGGACAGCGGGGTGGCGGACCCGGCGAACGTGACCCTGACGATCGAGGACGACGAAGCCGCGCCGACGGTCGCCCTGGCGCTGGCGGACAGCGCCATCGACGAGAACGGCGGCACGACCACGGTGACCGCGACCTTGAGCCATGCGTCGAGCGCGGACACCACGATCACCGTGTCGGCGGTGGCCGGCGCCTACACCGTGGATTCGTCGGACGCGACCATCACCATCGCGGCGGGCGAGACGGCGAACGCGGCGGACAGCGTGACGATCACGGCGGTGGACGACGCGATCGACAACGTGGTGAACCGGACGGCGACGGTGAGCGGGACGGCGCAGAACAGCTACGACGTGGGGACGGTGACCGGAGCCAGCCTCACCCTCACGGACGACGAGGGAGCGCCGACCGCGACCCTGGCGCTGGGTCCGGCGACGATCGACGAGCACGACGGGACCAACCCCGGATCGGCGACGGTGACGGCGAAGTTGAACCGTGCGTCGAGCGCGGCGGTCACCTTGACGGTAGCGGCGACGGCGGGAACGAACGCGGCGGCGGGCGACTTCGCGCTGAGTGCCGACACCACGCTGACCATCGCGGCGGGGGAGACGACGAGCACCGGCACGGTGACGGTGACGGCGGTGGACAACACGGTGGACGCGCCGGACAAGGAAGTGACGGTCTCGGCGACGGTGAGCGGCGACAGCGGCGTGGCGGACCCGACGGCCGTGACGCTGACGATCCGGGACGACGAGGCGGCCCCCACGGTCGCGCTGGCGGTGGCGGACAGCGCGATTTCCGAGAGCGGCGGCACGACGACGGTGACCGCGACCTTGAGCCACGCGTCGAGCGCGGCGACGACGGTGACGGTGCAGCCGGCGTCGGGCGCCTACACGGTGGGCCAGGACGCGACGATCACGATTGCGGCCGGCGCCACGGAAAACACTGCGGACAGCGTGACGATCACGGCGGTGAACGACGCCATCGACAACGTGGTGAACCGCTCGACGACGGTGACCGGAACGGCGCAGAACAGCCACGACGTGGGGATGGTGACCGGAGCGGCCCTGACGCTGACCGACGACGAGGAGACGCCGACGGTTACGTTGGCGCTGAGCTCGGCGGCGATCGACGAGCACGACGGGACGAATCCTGGGTCGGCGACGGTGACGGCGACGTTGGACCATGCGTCGAGCGAATCGGTGACCCTGACGGTGGCCGCGACGGCGGGGACGAACGCGGCGTCGGGCGACTTCAGCCTTTCGAGCGCGAAGACGCTCACCATCGCGGCGGGGGACACCAGCAGCACCGGCACGGTGACGGTGACGGCGGTGGACAACACGGTGGACGCGCCGGACAAGTCGGTGACCGTCTCGGCGACGGTGAGCGGGGACAGCGGGGTGGCGGACCCGGCGAACGTGGCCTTGACGATCGAGGACGACGAAGCCGCGCCGACGGTCACGCTGGCGGTGGCGGACGGCGCGATCTCCGAGAACGGCGGCGCGACGACGGTGACCGCGGCCTTGAGCCATGCGTCGGTTGCGGCGACGACGCTCACGGTGTCGGCGGCGGCCGGGGATCACACGGCGGCGGCGGACTTCAAGCAGACGGGGACGACGCTGAGCATCGCGGCGGGAGAGACGACGAGCACCGGCACGGTGACGATCGCGGCGGTGGACGACGACGAGGACGCGGACCACGACAAGACGGTGAGGGTGTCGGCGACGGCGGCCAACAGCCAGGGGGTGGCTGGCGACCCGGACGCGGTGACACTGACGATCGAGGACGACGACGTGGACCTGAAGCCGACGTTCGGCGACGCGCAGGTCGCCAGCCGGCTGTGGCCGACCGCCACCGTGATCCCACGCCTGGTGCTGCCGCGGGCGACGGGGGGAGATGGGACGCTGACCTACACGTTGTCGCCGGCGTTGCCTTCGTGGCTGTCGCGGAACGGGTTCTTCGTGACGGGCGTGACCCCGGACGATCCGACGAACCAGGTGGAATACACCTGGACGGCGGAGGACGAGGACGGGGACGAGGCGTCGGTGCGCTTCCTCGCGGCGGTCATTCGCCCGGGCGACCCGCCCCGTTTGGTCAACCCGCCGGGGATCGTCGTGAACACGGGTGACCTGCCGGCGCTGTCGCTGTCGTCGCCGCGGGTGACGGAAGGGGCGTCGGGTTCGACGTCGGCCCTGACGTGGACGGTGACGTTGAGCAAGGCGAGCACGAGCACGGTGTCGGCGTCCTACTCGGACGCGGGCACGGGCACGGCGACGGCGGGGGCGGACTACACGGCGTTGTCGTCGGGGACGGTGACGTTTGCCGCGGGGGAGACGAGCGCGACCGTTTCGGTGACGGTGAGGGGTGACGGGACGGACGAGCCGGATGAGACGGTGAAGGTGGCGCTGAGCCAGCCGGTGAACGCGCGGGTCCCGGCGAGCGCCGCGACGGGAACCGGAACGATCGAGGATGACGACGCCGCGCCGACGGTCGCGCTGGCGGTTGCGGACAGCGCGATCTCCGAGAACGGCGGCACGACGACGGTGACCGCGACCTTGAGCCATGCGTCGAGCGCGGCGACGACGGTCACCGTGCAGCCGGTGTCGGGGGCCTACACGGTGGGGTCGGACACGACGATTACCATTGCGGCAGGCGACACCTCGAACGCTACGGACACGGCGACGATCACGGCGGTGAACGACGCGATCGACAACGTGGGCGATCGGGCCGTCACGGTGACGGGGACGGCGGCCAACGCGCAGGCTGCCGCGGAGTCGGCGACGGTGGCGGTGAGCGGCGCGGCGCTGACCTTGACCGACGACGAAGCCACGCCGGCGGTGACCCTGGCGCTGTCCGAACCCGATGCGTTGAAGCCGGACACCATCGACGAGAGCGGCGCGGGCAACGCGAGCACGGTGACGGCGACGTTGGACCGGGTGTCGAGCGAGGCGGTGACCCTGACGGTGGCGGCGACGGCGGGGACGAACGCGGCGTCGGGCGACTTCAGCCTGTCGAGCGCGAAGACCCTGACCATCGCGGCGGGGGAGACGACGAGCACCGGCACGGTGACGGTGACCGCGGTGGACAACACGGTGGACGCGCCGGACAAGGAAGTAACGGTCTCGGCAACGGTGAGCGGGAACAGCGGGGTTGCCGCCCCGGCGAGCGTGACCCTGACGATCGAAGACGACGAGGCGACGCCGACGGTTGCTCTGGCGGTGGCGGATTCGTCTATCGCCGAGAACGGCGGCACGACGACGGTAACGGCGACCTTGAGCCATGCGTCGAGCGCGGCGACGACGGTCACCGTGCAGCCGACGCCGGGGACCTACACGGTGGGGGCGGACGCGACCATCACGATCGCGGCGGGCGAGACGTCGAACGCGACCGACAGCGTGACCATCACCGCCGTGAACGACGCGATCGACAACGTGGTCAACCGCACGACGACGGTGACGGGCACGGCGGCCAACGCGCAGGCTGCCGCGGAGTCGGCGACGGTGGCGGTGAGCGGGGCGGCGCTGACCTTGACCGACGACGAAGCCACGCCGGCGGTGACCCTGGCGCTGAGCCCAGCGACGATCGACGAATCGGACGGGACCAACCCCGGGTCGAGCACGGTGACGGCGACGTTGGACCGGGTGTCGAGCGAGGCGGTGACCCTGACGGTGGCGGCGGCAGCGGGGACGAACGCAGCGTCGGGCGACTTCCGCCTTTCGAGCGCGAAGACGCTCACCATCGCGGCGGGGGACACCAGCAGCACCGGCACGGTGACGGTGACGGCGGTGGACAACACGGTGGACGCGCCGGACAAGTCGGTGACCGTCTCGGCGACGGTGAGCGGGGACAGCGGGGTGGCGGACCCGGCGAACGTGGCCTTGACGATCGAGGACGACGAAGCCGCGCCGACGGTCACGCTGGCGGTGGCGGACGGCGCGATCTCCGAGAACGGCGGCACGACGACGGTGACCGCGACCTTGAGCCATGCGTCGGTTGCGGCGACGACGCTCACGGTGTCGGCGGCGGCCGGGGATCACACGGCGGCGGCGGACTTCAAGCAGACGGGGACGACGCTGAGCATCGCGGCGGGAGAGACGACGAGCACCGGCACGGTGACGATCGCGGCGGTGGACGACGACGAGGACGCGGACCACGACAAGACGGTGAGGGTGTCGGCGACGGCGGCCAACAGCCAGGGGGTGGCTGGCAACCCGGACGCGGTGACCCTGACGATCGAGGACGACGACGTGGACCTGAAGCCGACGTTCGGCGACGCGCAGGTCGCCAGCCGGCTGTGGCCGACCGCCACCGTGATCCCGCGCCTGGTGCTGCCGCGGGCGACGGGGGGAGATGGGACGCTGACCTACACGTTGTCGCCGGCGTTGCCTTCGTGGCTGTCGCGGAACGGGTTCTTCGTGACGGGCGTGACCCCGGACGATCCGACGAACCAGGTGGAGTACACCTGGACGGCGGAGGACGAGGACGGGGACGAGGCGTCGGTGCGCTTCCTCGCGGCGGTGATTCGCCCGGGCGACCCGCCCCGCTTGGTCAACCCGCCGGGGATCGTCGTGAACACGGGCGACCTGCCGGCGCTGTCGCTGTCGTCGCCGCGGGTGACGGAAGGGGCGTCGGGTTCGACGTCGGCCCTGACGTGGACGGTGACGTTGAGCAAGGCGAGCACGAGCACGGTATCGGCGTCCTACTCGGACGCGGGCACGGGCACGGCGACGGCGGGGACGGACTACACGGCGTTGTCGTCGGGGACGGTGACGTTTGCCGCGGGGGAGACGAGCGCGACCGTTTCGGTGACGGTGAGGGGTGACGGGACGGACGAGCCGGATGAGACGGTGAAGGTGGCGCTGAGCCAGCCGGTGAACGCGCGGGTCCCGGCGAGCGCCGCGACGGGAACCGGAACGATCGAGGATGACGACGCCGCGCCGACGGTCGCGCTGGCGGTTGCGGACAGCGCGATCTCCGAGAACGGCGGCACGACGACGGTGACCGCGACCTTGAGCCATGCGTCGAGCGCGGCGACGACGGTGACGGTGCAGCCGGCGTCGGGCGCCTACACGGTGGGGGCGGACACGACCATCACGATTGCGGCGGGCGAGACGGCGAACGCGGCGGACAGCGTGACGGTCACGGCGGTGAACGACGCCATCGACAACGTGGGCGATCGGGCTGTCACGGTGACGGGCACGGCGGCCAACGCCCAGGCTGCCGCGGAGTCGGCGACGGTGGCGGTGACGGGCGCGGCGCTGACCTTGACCGACGACGAAGCCACGCCGGCGGTGACCTTGGCGCTGTCCGAACCCGATGCGTTGAAGCCGGACACCATCGACGAGAGCGGCGCGGGCAACGCGAGCACAGTGACGGCGACCCTGGACCGGGCGTCGAGCGAGGCGGTGACGCTCACCATCGCGACGACAGCGGGGACGAACGCGGCGTCGGGCGACTTCCGCCTGTCGAGCGCGAAGACCCTGACCATCGCGGCGGGGACGACCAGCAGCACCGGCACGGTGACGGTGACCGCGGTCGACAACACGGCGGACGGGCCGGACAAGGAAGTGACGGTGTCGGCGGTGGTGAGCGGGAACAGCGGTGTGGCCGCCCCGTCCGCCGTGACCCTGACCATCGAAGACGACGAAGCCGCGCCGACGGTTGCGCTGGCGCTGGCGGACAGCGCGATCTCCGAGAACGGCGGCACGACGACGGTGACCGCGACCTTGAGCCATGCGTCGAGCGCGGCGACGACAGTCACCGTGCAGCCGGCGTCGGGCGCCTACACGGTGGGGGCGGACGCGACGATCACGATCGCGGCTGGCGAGACCTCGAACGCTTCGGACACGGCGACGATCACGCCGTGAACGACGCGATCGACAACGTGGTCAACCGCACGACGACGGTGACGGGGACGGCGGCCAACGCCCAAGCCGCCGCGGAGTCGGCGACGGTGGCGGTGACCGGTGCGGCGCTGACCTTGACCGACGACGAAGCCACGCCGGCGGTGACCCTGGCGCTGTCCGAACCCGATGCCTTGAAGCCGGACACCATCGACGAGAGCGGCGCGGGCAACGCGAGCACGGTGACCGCGACCCTGAACCACGCGTCGACCGAGGCGGTGACCCTGACGGTGGCCGCGACGGCGGGGACGAACGCGACGTCGGGCGACTTCCGCCTGTCGAGCGCGAAGACGCTCACCATCGCGGCGGGGGACACCAGCAGCACCGGCACGGTGACGGTGACGGCGGTGGACAACACGGCGGACGGGCCGGACAAGGAAGTGACCGTCTCGGCAACGGTGAGCGGGAACAGCGGCGTGGCCGCCCCGGCGAGCGTGACCCTGACGATCGAGGACGACGAAGCGCCGCCCACGGTGACCCTGGCGGTGGCGGACGGCGCGATCTCCGAGAACGGCGGCACGACGACGGTGACCGCGACCTTGAGCCATGCGTCGAGCGCGGCGACGACGGTGACGGTGCAGCCGGTGTCGGGGGCCTACACGGTGGGCGCGGACGCGACGATCACGATCGCCGCTGGCGAGACCTCGAACGCTTCGGACACGGCGACGGTCACGGCGGTGAACGACGCGATCGACAACGTGGTCAACCGCACGACGACGGTGACCGGGACGGCGCAGAACAGCCAGGGCGTGGGGACGGTGACGGGCGCGGGCCTCACCCTCACGGACGACGAGGGGGCGCCGACCGCGACCCTGGCGCTGAGCCCGGCGGCGATTGACGAACACGACGGGACGAACCCGGGTTCGGCGACGGTGACCGCGACCCTGAACCGTGCGTCGAGCGAAGCGGTGACCCTGACGGTGGCGACGACAGCGGGGACGAACGCGGCGGCGGGCGACTTCCGCCTGTCGAGCACGAAGACCCTGACCATCGCGGCGGGGGAGACGACGAGCACCGGCACGGTGACGGTGACCGCGGTCGACAACACGGCGGACGCGCCGGACAAGGAAGTGACCGTCTCGGCAACGGTGAGCGGCGACAGCGGGGTGGCCGCCCCGTCCGCCGTGACCCTGACCATCCGGGACGACGAAGCCGCGCCGACGGTCGCCCTTGCGCTGGCGGACAGCGCGATCTCCGAGAACGGCGGCGCGACGACGGTGACCGCGACCTTGAGCCACGCCTCGAGCGCGGCGACGACGGTCACCGTGCAGCCGGTGTCGGGGGCCTACACGGTGGGGGCGGACGCGACCATCACGATCACTGCGGGCGAGACGACGAACGCGGCCGACAGCGTGACCATCACGGCCGTGAACGATGCGATCGACAACGTGCCCGACCGCACGACGACGGTGACCGGGACGGCGCAGAACAGCCAGGGCGTGGGGACGGTGACGGGCGCGGGCCTCACCCTCACGGACGACGAGGGGGCGCCGACCGCGACCCTGGCGCTGAGCCCGGCGGTGATTGACGAGCACGACGGGACGAATCCGGGTTCGGCGACGGTGACCGCGACCCTGAACCGTGCGTCGAGCGAAGCGGTGACCCTGACGGTGGCGACGACAGCGGGGACGAACGCGGCGGCGGGCGACTTCCGCCTGTCGAGCACGAAGACCCTGACCATCGCGGCGGGGGAGACGACGAGCACCGGCACGGTGACGGTGACCGCGGTCGACAACACGGCGGACGCGCCGGACAAGGAAGTGACGGTCTCGGCAACGGTGAGCGGCGACGGCGGGGTGGCCGCCCCGTCCGCCGTGACCCTGACCATCCGGGACGACGAAGCCGCGCCGACGGTCGCCCTTGCGCTGGCGGACAGCGCGATCTCCGAGAACGGCGGCGCGACGACGGTGACCGCGACCTTGAGCCACGCCTCGAGCGCGGCGACGACGGTCACCGTGCAGCCGGTGTCGGGGGCCTACACGGTGGGCGCGGACGCGACGATCACGATTGCGGCGGGCGAGACGGCGAACGCGGCCGACAGCGTGACCATCACCGCCGTGGACGACGCGATCGACAACGTGGTCAACCGCACGACGACGGTGACGGGGACGGCGCAGAACGGCCACGGCGTGGGGACGGTGACGGGCGCGGGCCTCACCCTCACGGACGACGAGGGGGCGCCGACCGCGACCCTGGCGCTGAGCCCGGCGGCGATTGACGAGCACGACGGGACGAATCCGGGTTCGGCGACGGTGACCGCGACCCTGAACCGGGCCTCGACCGAGGCGGTGACCCTGACGGTGGCCGCGACGGCGGGGACGAACGCGGCGGCGACGGACTTCAGCCTGTCGAGCACGAAGACCCTGACCATCGCGGCGGGGGAGACGACGAGCACCGGCACGGTGACGGTGACGGCGGTGGACGACACGGCGGACGCGCCGGACAAGGAAGTGACCGTCTCGGCAACGGTGAGCGGCGACAGCGGCGTGGCCGCCCCGTCCGCCGTGACCCTGACGATCCGGGACGACGAAGCCGCGCCGACGGTCACGCTGGCGGTGGCTAACGCCTCGATCTCCGAGAACGGCGGCGCGACGACGGTGACCGCGACCCTCTCGCACGCATCGGGCGCGGCGACGACGGTCACCGTGCAGCCGGTGTCGGGGGCCTACACGGTGGGCTCGGACGCGACGATCACGATCGCCGCGGGCGAGACCTCGAACACCGCCGACCGCGTGACGATCACGGCCGTGGACGACACGGTCGACAACGCGCCCGACCGCACGACGACGGTGGTCGGGACGGCGCAGAACGGCCACGACGTCGGCACGGTCACCGGAGCGGCGCTGACCTTGACCGACGACGAGGGCGATGGAGCCCCGCAGGGGTCGGTTTTGCCGGCGGCCCATGCAGGGGCGGATCAGACCGTGACCGAAGGGGACACGGTGACCCTGGACGGCGGCGGCAGCACCGGCCCCGCCGGTCTGAGCTACCTCTGGACGCAGATCGGAGACGCGCCGAGCGTGTCGTTGACGGGAGCGAACACGGCCCGTCCTTCGTTCGTCGCGCCGGACGTGTCGGCGGCCACGACCTTCACCTTCCGGTTGACGGTGACGGCGGAGGGCGCAAGCGCCAGCGATACCGTGGACGTCACGGTGAACGACCTGCTGCCTGCCCGCGGGCAGGAGGATCTGGCTCCCACTTTCGGCGAAGCCGCGATCCCGGACCAGACGTGGACCCGGAACACCGCCATTTCCGTTCTGGCCCTGCCGTCCGCCACGGGCGGCAACGGCGTGCTGACCTATGCGCTGAGTCCCACCCTCCCCGCCGGCGTGCGCCGGGACGAGGCAACGCCGCACGAGGTCGCCGGCACGCCGACCGCGGCGCTGGAGCGCACGACCTACACCTGGACGGCCACCGATGCCGACGGCGACACCGCGTCGCTCACCTTCGCCGTCGAGGTGCGGGAGGACCTGACTCCCACTTTCGGCGGCGCCGCGATCCCGGACCAGACGTGGATCCGGAACACGGCCATTTCCGCTCTGGCCCTGCCGACCGCCACGGGCGGCAACGGCGCGCTGACCTATGCGCTGAGTCCGGCCCTGCCCGCCGGCGTGGGCCGCGGAGACGAGGCAACGCCGCACGAGGTCGCCGGCACGCCGACCGCGGTGCTGGAGCGCACGACCTACATCTGGACGGCCACCGATGCCGACGGCGACACGGCGTCGCTCACCTTCGCCATCGAGGTGCAGGAGGACCTGACTCCCACCTTCGGCGAAGCCGCGGTCCCGGACCAGGCGTGGATCCGGAACACGGCCATTTCCGTTCTGGCCCTGCCGTCCGCCACCGGCGGCAACGGCGCGCTGACCTACACGCTGGGTCCGGCCCTGCCCGCCGGCGTGGGCCGCGGGGACGAGGCGCCGCACGAGGTCGCCGGCACGCCGACCGCGGCGCTGGAGCGCACGACCTACGCCTGGACGGCCACCGACGCCGACGGCGACACGGCGTCGCTCACCTTCACCATCGAGGTGCAGGAGGACCTGATTCCCACTTTCGGCGAAGCCGCGATCCCGGACCGGATGTGGCTCCGGAACCTGGCCATTCCCGTTCTGGCCCTGCCGCCCGCAACGGGCGGCAACGGCGCGCTGACCTACACGCTGAGTCCGGCCCTGCCCGCCGGCGTGCGCAGGGACGAGGCGTCGCACGAGATCAGCGGCACGCCGACCGCGGCGCTGGAGCGCACGATCTACGCCTGGACGGCCACCGACGCCGACGGCGACACGGCGTCGCTCACCTTCGCCATCGAGGTCCGGCCGCTCACCTTGTCGCTGGAGGACGCGGAATCGAAGGAGGGAGCCGAGGTCCGGTTCACCCTGAAGCTGTCGCCGGCGCCGCCCCAG
Organism: Gammaproteobacteria bacterium; assembly: GCA_965243335.1. Lineage (GTDB taxonomy): Bacteria > Pseudomonadota > Gammaproteobacteria > HK1 > HK1 > JAJDXW01. Next base: position 3,596,598 of record OZ251545.1, on the reverse strand, counting down.
GACCTGATGGTGCGGTTCGTTGCGACCCCGGGAACGGCGACGGCCGGCCAGGACTACGTCACGGCGCCCGAGGTGGGCGGGCAGGGTCTGCTGTCCCTCGCGTCCGCAAACGGGGGCGAGGCCACCGCGTACGCGACCGGACGCGGCTTCCGGGTCGCGGCCGGCCAGACTTCGGTGAAAATCCTGGTGCGCACCGTCGACGACGACCGGGCGGAGCCCCGCGAAACGTTCGGGATCGACGCGGTGGCGATCCAGCCGGGGCCGGCTCTCGCGCGCGCGGCGGACGCGGGCGGTCCGGGGCGTCAGGGGGAAGATGCGCCATCGGCCCTCGCGCACGCCGAGGCCACGGGCACGATCATCGACGACGATGTCCGGGCGAACGCGTTCGCGGCGCTGCTGGCGTCGTTCGGTCGCACCCTGGCGTCGGACGCGGTCAGCGTGGTCGGGGAGCGTTTCCCCGGCGCCGCGGCGCGAACCGGGGTGACCCTGGGCGGGCGCGAGCTGTCGCTCGATCCCGCCTCGGCCTCGGGGACGGCGGCCGCCGGCGGAGACGACGAGGACTGGCTCGGGGGGCTCGACCGCCAATGGGACGGCCTTTCGGAAACGGGGGACGAGGGCGGTCGGTCGACGCGGGAGCTGCTGACGGCGAGCTCGTTCACGCTGTCGGTGGGCGGGTCGGAAGACGACCCGCCCGGCGGGCCGGTCGGCTGGACGATTTGGGGGCGGGCGGCGGCGTCCGGGTTCTCCGGCCGGCCCGCGGGCGATCTCGAGACGGAAGGGGACGTGCTCACCGGCTTCCTGGGCGCCGATACCCGGGTGGGCGAGGACCTGCTGGCGGGGGTGGCGCTGGCGCGCAGCCGGGCGGACATGGGCTACCGTCTGGAGGGCGAGGACGGCGAGGTGGACGCCACGATGACGAGCGCGTTCCCCTACGCGCACTGGACGCTGCGCGAGGATCTGGACTTGTGGGCGATGCTGGGCGCGGGGTCGGGCGAGGCGCGGCTGACGGACGGGGCCGGCACGGCGTTGACCGGGATCGGGATGCGGATGGCGGCGCTGGGCTGGCGCCGGGGTCTGGGCGACGCGGGCGGGGTGAGCTGGGCCCTGAAGGGAGACGGCTTCGCGGTGCGGATGGAGTCCGACGCGGTCGAGGGGCTGCGGGCGGTCAAGGCGGGGGCCCAGCGGCTGCGGCTGGCCGTGGAGGGCGAGTCCCTGTGGCCGTTGACCGATTCGGGGCGGCTGCGCACGCAGTTCGAGGCGGGCGGGCGCTGGGACGGCGGGCGCGTCGGCGAGGGCTACGGCGCCGAGGTCGGCGCGAGCGTGGGCTACGAGGACCCCGAGCGGGGGATCCAGGGCGAAGCGCGGTGGCGGTATCTGCTGGCGCACCAGGCCGAGGGGTTCAAGGAGCGGGGGGCGAGCCTGACGGTGCGGTTCGACCCCGGGGGCGACGGCGTGGGGCCGTGGGTCGGCGTGTCGCCGCAATGGAACACGCCCGAGAGCGGGGTGCAGTCGCTGTGGGAGGACGCCCCGCGCGGCGGCGGCGAGGCGTCGCCGCGCGCGGCCCGGCTGTCGCTGGAGACGGGCTGGCGATTCGACGAATCGCGGGCGCTGAGCCTGGCCTTCGACCGGGGAGAGGAGAAAGGGCTCACCGGCCGCGTGGAGCTGCTGGGCGGGGCGCTCGCCCTCGAAGCCGCCCGCCGGGAGACCGGAGCCGCCGCGCCCGAGCACCGCATCGGCCTCGAGCTCCGGATCCCCTGGTAGGCGGGTTCGTGTCCCCTCCCGTCTCCGGCCGCTTCGGCTGGCGGCGGAAGGCGGCCCCCGCTCCCCGCGCGCCGCCCGCACCGCGGCTCCGTCCGGGGCGTTGACGAAGCAGGGCGGGGCGGGCGCGGGGACGCCGGCCCGCGCTTCACCTCGCCGGGGAGAAGCCTCCGGTGGCCGGGTCCATCGTCCACAGCTCGCCCTCGGCGACGTCGAACCAGGCGCCGTGCAGGCCGAGCCGGCCGCGCTCCTCGCGGGCCGAGACGAAGGGGAAGCTCCGCAGGTTCGCGATCGAGCGGCGGATCGAGGCGCGTTCGAGCGCGGTCTGCCGCTCGGTCTCCGTCAGCCGGGCGTCGGCCGCGACCTCCCTGGCGGCGGGGCCGAGCACCTTCATCCACTTGCCGACGAAGTCGCCTGGAGACAGAGGCCCCTCCTCCGGGCGCAGCGCCGCCCGGACGCCGCCGCACCCACTGTGGCCGAGCACGACGACGTGCCGGACCTCGAGGCCCTGCACCGCGAATTCGAGCGCGGCGGAGGTGGAGGGGCAGGCACCGTCCGGCTCGCAGGGCGGCACGAGATTGGCAACGTTGCGGACGACGAACATCGCGCCCGGCCCCGCGTCGAAGACGGTCTCCGGCGCCGCGCGCGAATCGCAGCAGGCGATGACCATGACCTCCGGCGCCTGCCCGTGCTCGGCGAGCGCGCGGTAGCGGTCGCGCTCGGGCGCGTAGCGGCGGCGCCGGAAGGAACGGTAGCCGTCGAGCAGCGATCCGGGGAAATCGGTCATGTGGGTGCGGCGGCGTCTGTCGTCATCGCCCGATTCGAGCATCGAGCGGCGTCCGAGCCGCGGATTCTCGCACCGTTGCCGGCGCGCTGCCCGGTCCCCTGCCCCATCGAGGCATGGGCGCGGCGGGAATTCTCGCCGGGCGCCCCGCTCGCGAACGCCCCTGGGTACGCCGGCGTCTCGCCGGCATTCTCCTTCACGGGCGCTTCGCCCCCGGGCCGGCGGGACGCCGGCGTACCCAGGGGGCGCCCGGCGACGCGCCCCCGGAAGCCCCGCGGCAGGGTGAAGGCGGCTCCGAACCGGCCCGAACCCGTGGGGAGAAGCTTTCCCCGGGCGCGGCAAGAAACATCTCCACCCCTGCCCTCCTCTCCCTGTATCAAGAGCTTGCGACCTTCGCGCGGGGTTCGCTGGAAAGCGGGTGTGCCGTGTGCCACGATCGGCCCGCTTCATCTGGAGGGCGCATGGTGGAACGGAACGAAGCAATCGGGGACCGGGTCGTAGCGAACGCGGAGGCAGGCGCGTCGGCCTACGTGCCGACCCTCGAGCGCACGAAGGGGCAGCCGCCCCCCATCGCCGCGAACGGCGGCCTGTCCTACATGTCGTTCGACCGGGGCGGGGACGCGGGGACCGCCGCCGCGATCGAGGCGGCGCTCGCGCAGATCACCGACGGGAACGGGCAGGCGATCATCGATCGGATCGAGAACGCGCCCCCCGGCCCGATCGAGACCAGATGGGGGCCCGGCTTCCGCAGCTATGAGGAGTGCCTGGACCATATCCGGGCGAACGGCCTCGAAGCCCCCGAAGGCGGGCTGGTGCTTCCGCTCCGCTACACCGTCCACGAGCAGCCGTCCTACTCCATCGTGCCGTCCAACGCCCTGTGGCGCGACCCGGCGCGCGAGGCCGAGGCGGAGCTCCTGCGCAAGGCCGAGGGCGACAACGGGCGGCGCTACCTCTACTTCCCGCAGGTGATGCGCGACGCGCGGCGCATCGGGGAGTACTACCCCGGCCTCTCGGTCGGCAGCCCCGAGTGCATGGACCGGCTCGGGGTCTCCCTCGCCCGCCTCGAGTCGAAGTGCGCGAACTTCTACGACTCGGCGGAGGTGGAGCGCGTGTTCTACCCGGAGATCGAGGAGCTCCTGCTCTCGTTCTTCCCGGACGCGACCGATGCCCTCGTCTACAACCACGACGTCTTCGACCGGGACTACCGGGGCGACCGCACGGAGGACCAGGAAGCGAAGAACCCCGGCGTCAACGCCCGCTACGTCAACCTCGTGCACAACGACCTGAACGACAACAGCGGCCGGGTGCGCTGCCGCGAGCTGCTGACGAAGAACCTGCGGAACTTCGGACGTGAGCAGCGCTACACGGAGGCGGAGGCCGACGCGAAGATGTCGCGGCGGTTCATGTCGATCAACCTCGCCAAGCCGATGGAGACGGTGGGCCAGTTCCCCTTCGTGCTGTGCGCCTGGCCCTCGTTCGCCGACCAGCCCTACATCACCAACTACCGGGTCTACGACGACCGGGTCGGCGAGACCACCCGCTTCACCTACCGCCCCGACCACGAGTGGTACTGGCTCCCGCAGCAGAAGCCGACCGAGGTCTCGATGCTCAAGTGCTACGACTCCGTCACCGACGGCTCGGTCTCGCGCTGGTCCTTCCACTCCGCCTGCATCGACCCGACCGCGCCCGCCGACGCGCCCTGCCGCAAGAACGTCGTGGTCCGCTCCTACGTCTTCTTCTAGGCTGGGTCGGCGAATTCGCAAGGCATTGCGGCCATTGCGGCGGCAGGACTGGACGTCGCGCCGTCGGCGTATGGCGGGGCCGGCTACGGCGCCGGCGGGCGGGCCCCGGTCAGAACGGCCGCGTGTCGGAACGGAGGTCCAGCCAGTCGCGCTCGGCCTCGGTCAGCTCCAGATCGCCGGCGCGAGCGCAGTTGCGCACTTCCGCCTCGGTCCGGGCGCCGCACAGGGCGACGACCGGGAACCGCTGGCTGATCACCCAGCCGAGGGCGGCCTCGAAGATGGTCATGTCCCGCGCCTCGGCGAATTCCCCCAGGCGCTCCTTGCGCCGGAAGTTGTCGGGGGAATGGAACACCCGCACGAGGTCGGGGTCGCTTTCGTCGTCCTCGCGCCCGTGGGCGAAGAAGCCGCGCCCGAGCGAGGACCATGCGACCAGCGGCATGTCGTGCTTCGCGAACCACGCGCGGTCCTCGTCGCCGGTCACCACCGTGTCCGGCCAGTACGGCTCCTTCGCCCTGGCGAGGGAGAAATGCGGGCTGGAGGCGACGGGGCCGGCCCGGCCCGCGCGCTCGGCGTATTCCGCCGCCTGCTGCAAGCGTGCGGTGGTCCAGTTGGACGCCCCCCAGGTGCGGATGCGCCCCGCCCGGACCTCCTCGTCGAGGGCGTCCACCAGCGGCCCCACGGCGAGCGACGGGTCGTCGCGGTGGAACATCCAGAGGTCGAGGCGGTCGGTCCGCAGCCGCGCGAGCGAGCCGTCGATCGCTCGGTGGATCTGCTCCGGGCCGATCGACGCGCCGCCCGGATGGATGGGCGCGCAGTAGCCCGGGATCAGGCCCTTGGTCGCGAGGACGATCCGGCGGCGCCGTTCGGGGCGGGCGGCCAGCCATTCGCCGATCACCATCTCCGACCAGCCGTGCTCCTCGACGGCGCCATAGACCTCGGCGGTATCGACGTACGTGCCGCCCGCGTCCACGAAGGCGTCGAGCAGCCCGTGGTCCCGCTCCCGCGTATCGGGATGGAAGATCATCGTGCCGAGCCCGATGACGGAGGCCGGCGTTGGGACGGGTTTCAGGTCGAAGGTGCGCATGGACGTGTGCTCCCGAGTTCCATTCCGTTCCGCCCGTAGCGGGCGCTCGTCATCGGGACGCGGCCCGGCCCCCGCGCGTGGCGGCGTCGAACGCCACCGCGAGGAGCAGGATCGCGCCCGAGACCATCAGCTTGTCCGCCGCGCTCGCGCCGGAGAGGTCCAGGCCGTTGCCGAGGCTGCCGATCACCAGCGCGCCCAGCACCGCGTTCCAGACGCTGCCGCGCCCGCCGAACAGGCTGGTGCCGCCGATGACCGCCGCCCCGATCGCCTCCAGCAGCAGCGGGCCGCCCGCGAAGGCGTTGAACGAGACCGAAGCGTAGCGCGACGCGCCGATGATGCCCCCGAACGCGGCCATCAGGCCGACGACGGTGAACGCCGCGACGCGCATCCGCTTGACCGGGATGCCCACGCGCCGCGCCGATTCGGGGTTGCCGCCGATGGCGAACAGGCGGCGCCCGAACGGGGTGGCGACGGTGATCCACCACAGCAGCGCGAGGACCGCGCCGAGGATCAGCATCAGCAGCGGCACGCCGCGATAGGCGTTCAACGTCGCCACCGCCGCCAGCACGAGCGCCGCGAACAGCGCGATGCGGGCGAGCAGGGGGCCGGTCTCCATGCGTTCGAGACCGCGGCGGCTGCGCTGGCGGTTGACCCGGACGAGGGCGAGGGCGGCGGCGAGGACGATCGCGAGGGCGAGAAGCCAGCCGAGCCATTCCGGGATCCCGGTCGTGGTCAGGCCGCGGATCATCGGATCGCGCATGTTCAACGCGCCGTGGATGCCGAGGATCTTGAGCATCAGCCCCTGGAATCCGAGCAGCCCGGCGAGGGTGACGACGAAGGACGGAATGCCGACGTAGGCGATGATCCAGCCTTGGGCGAAGCCGAGGACGGCCCCGGCGGCGAGGGCGGCGGCGACCGCGGCCGGGGCCGGCACGCCCAGGTTCGTGACCAGCACGGCCAGGATCGCCGCCCCGACCCCGGCCACCGCGGCGATGGACAGATCGATGTCGCCGATCAGCAGCACCACCGTGACCCCGGCCGCGAGGGTGGCGACGACCGCGCTCTGCATCAGCAGGAAGTGGAAGTTGCGCGGGGTCAGGAACGCGGGCTCGGTCACCCCGAAGAACGCCCAGATCACGAGCAGCGACACGAGCACCGGGAGGAACTGCCCCAGGTTGTCCTCGCGGATGCGCCGCAGCCGCGAGACGAGGCGCGCGTACCCCTCACGCGGCATCGGCCGCCGTCTCGCCGCCGCGGGTGATCGCGATCACGATCTCGTCCGGGGTCGCCGCCTTCGTCTCCCAGACCCCGACCCGCACCCCGTGGCGCAGCACCGTGATGCGGTCGCAGACCGTGAATACGTCGCGCAGATTGTGCGAGACGTAGATCACCGCGTGATCGTTTTCGCGGAGCTGCCGCACCACATCGAGCACCTGCGCGGTCTGGGCGACGCCGAGGGCGGCGGTGGGCTCGTCCAGCAGCACCACGGTGGACTCGGCGCGCACCGCGCGGGCGATGGCCACCGCCTGGCGCTGGCCGCCGGAGAGCACCCCGACCTTGGCGCGCACCGAGGTGAGGGTGCGCACGTTGAGCTTCGCCACCGCGTCGCGGGACTGCTCCTCCATGTCCAGCCCGCGCAGGGGCCGGAGCGCCGGCGGGAGGCATCTCGCCCAGCCGCCCGCGGTCCGCTCGTGGCCGAGGAACAGGTTCGCGGTCACGTCCAGGTTCTCGCACAACGCCAGATCCTGGAACACGGTCTGGATGCCGAGGGCGGTGGCCGCGTGCGGCGTCCGTACCTGGACTTCCCGCCCCTCCAGCAGCAACCGCCCGCCGTCGGGGCGCTCGACACCGGAGACGATCTTCATCAGGGTGGACTTGCCGGCGCCGTTGTCGCCGACCAGCCCCATCACCTCGCCGCGGCGGACCTCCAGATCCGCGCCGCGAAGGGCGTCCACCGCGCCGAAGCTCTTGACGATCCCCTCGGCCCGCAGGTGGGCCGCGGCCCCTGGCGCCTCGGCCCGGGACCGCGTCCCGCCCTCCCCGGGGGTCACGGCTTCACGGCCACGCGCGGGCCGCGCCCGCCGCGGTCGTCACGATTGGCAGAACGCGGTGCCCGCCGCCTCGCCCTTGCAGACGTCGGCCTTGCTGATCGACGAGTCGTTGTCGATGACGTACCGGACGCCTTCCTCGCCGACCGCGTTGTAGAAGCCGACCGGCACCATCGGCACCTCCTTGCCGGCGGAGTTCTTCGGCGACGCGCCGACCACGATCCCCTCCAGCGAGTCGCCGTTGACGAGGGCGACGACCGCCTTCGCGGTCGCTTCCATCATCAGGTTGAAGTCCCGCCAGACGCTCTGGGTCTGCTGTCCGAGCAGCATGAGCTGGAGCGCGGCCACGGTGCAGTCGAGGCCGCTGACCGGGACCTTCCCGGCCATCCCCTGTTCGGCGAGGGATGCGATGGCGGCGCCGGCGTTGCCGTCGTTGGACGACACGACGCCCTGCACGTCGTTGTTCAGCTTGGTCAGCGCCTGGTCCATGGAGCGGCGGGCGATCGCCGGGTCCCAGCCCTGCGTCCAGTTCTCGTAGCCGAGGACCCGGTCGCCGGAATCGAACAGCGGTTGCAGCACGTCCATCTGCCCGTGGTAGATGGTCGGCGCGTTGGGATCGGTCGGCGACCCCTTCAGCAGCACCAGCGTATCGCCCTTCTTCGTGCTGGCGACGACGTGCTCCGCCTGCGCGCGGCCGGACGCGCGAAGGTCCGCCTGCACCCAGAAGCTCGTGTTGGTGGACTGGATCATGCGGTCATAGGCGATGGTCGGGACCCCCTCTTCGGCGGCCATGTCGGCGATCACCGCCGCGGCCTCGCCGTCGATCGGGATCACCACCAGCACCTTCGCGCCGCGCGAGAGGGCCTGCTCCGCCTGGCGCTGCTGGGTCGCGGTGTCGTTGTTGGCGTTGAACACCTCGACCTCGACGTCCGGGGCGAGCATCTTCATGTGCTTGACGAAGAACGCGGCGTCCTGGCTCTCCCAGCGCGGGTTGACGTTCTCCGGCAGGAACAGCGGCACGTAGCCCGACTGCGCGGAGGCGGCGCCCGCCGCCCCCAGCATCATCACGACGGCGGCGGCCATCGCCGCGAGCGACCGATCCAGCTTCTTCATTTCCTCTCCTCCAGGGTTGACGGGGTTCGTCGCGACAGGGTTCGCCGCGAGGTCGCGGGCCCTGATCCGCGCCCCGGTAACCTGCCACCGGCGGGCGGAGGGTGTCAACTTCGGCTCCCGCCGGAGGCAGGTGCGCGGTGGGATTTTTTACCAGGCACGCCTCTCGCAGGCGCGTCCTGTCAAAGCTTGTGTCCCGCCCGCACAGCAGTGAAATGAAGCTGGGCGTTCGCCGCCTCTCCGATCAGGTCGTCGAGCCGGTTGGGAGCCGGTAGAGATCGCTTGGCGCGTCGCCTGGAGAAATCATGGCTCCAACCGGTATGGAACAGGACAGCTCCTCATTCGCCTCCGGCTCGGGCGCTTCTGCCGGGGAGGTCCGGTCCCTTCCGGGAACCTCGCCGGAGACGACCTCCGCCTCCTTCAGCAGATCGGTCGTTCCCCTTCGCAAGCGCTTCAGGGCCGCCTCCATGTACACGGGATCGACTTCGATGCCGAGGCTGTTCCTGCCGCAGGCGGCGGCCGCGACCTGGGTGGTGGCGGTCCCCGTGAACGGATCGAGTACCGTATCGCCCACGAAGCTGAACATGCGGATCAGGCGCTCCGCCAGCTCGACCGGGTAGGGTGCGGGGTGGGCTCGGGTCGAAGCGCCTCCGACGTCGGTCCACACCTGGCGAAAGAGCTTCCGAAAGTATTCCCTGGGGAGCAGGCTCAGGGTCCGGGCGGCCGGGGAGGGCTTGCGGTAGCCGCCCGGCTTCCTCTGCATCAGGATGAACTCGATGTCGTTCTTGATGACCGCGTTGGGCTCGTAAGGCTTCCCGAGGAACCCGCCCGCGCCCCGATCGACTTCATAGGCGGCGTTCGCGATCTTGCTCCAGATGCGGCGTGAGATTGTCGAACCCCAGGCCCCGGCAACGCTCCTGGATGGAAGCGTGGAGGGGGACCACCGTATGCCGGCCGGAGTTCCTGCGCCTCGAAAGGCAGACGTCGCCCACCACACACACGAGGCGCCCGCCGGGAACCAGCGCTTCGCGGCACATGCGCCAGACCTCGTCGAGCTGGTCGAGGAACTCTTCGTAATCCTCGATCCAGCCCAACTGGTTGGGGTGTCGGCGATATTGCTTGAGGGTCCAGTAGGGAGGGGAGGTCAGGACCAGATGGACCGATCCGGCGGGAAAGCTCGCGCTGCGGGCGTCTCCGAGAAGCACCCGGTGCTTCGTGGGGACCCGCTGCACGGCGGCTCCGATCGCCGCCATCGCGGCGGGGTCCTTCGCGAGGCGCGGCAGGTCCCGCGCGGGATCCTTCAAGCCCCGGAAGGCTTCTGGAACGAGAGCGTCCAGCAGGTCGTCAGGGGTCATTCCGCTCTCTGTCCGCAAGGTCGGGATGGGGGCGCCTGCGAGGCTAACCGCCGGTGAAGATGGCTTCAAGGCGCGCTTGCTCGGACGAGGCATGTGCGCTGTGGGGTTTTCGCCAAGCATACCTCTCGCAGGGCTCTTGGGAACGGCGCGTCCTGGGAACGCGGGCGTCCCGCCCGCATTCTCATTTCCGGGGGCTCCGCCCCCGTGCGGGCGAGACGCCCGCGTTCCCAGGGACATGTCCGCGCAAGCGTCGTGGGGTGAAATCCGCCCAAAAACCCCTCGAACCGACCCCAAACCGTGGAACGACCCCGCCCCGGTCAGGAGGGGGCCAGGTCCGCCGCGAGCGAAGCCCGGACCGCCTCGGGGGCCGGGTCGGCGCGGTGCGGATACCCGGGATGGTCGATGCCGACCGCGAGTGGGGCGCCGGCGCGTGCGGCGGCGGCGTGCTCCCGCGGCAGCTCGAAGCGCAGGAAGTGGACCGCCGAGGTCTTCTCGGCGGTGCTCCGATCGAGGTCCTCGTCCGCGATGGCCCGCACGGGGTCGGAGCCCCCGACCCGGGCCCAGACCCGGTCCTCGATGCCGACCAGGCGACCGAGGGCGGCGCGGCGTTCGTCCTCGTCGTCGAACTCGATCATGAACGTCGCCTTCCAGTTCGATCCGTCCGGGATGAGCGGGTTGTAGGCGTCGAGCTCCGCCTCGATCTCCCCCGGCTCGAATATCCGCTCGGTCCGCAGGATCTCCTGCACCTGGTACTGGATGGTCAGGCGGTCCTCGAAGTGCAGGGTCGCGTTGGGGCCGACGGGCAGCCGGCGCGAACGCTTGTGGCGGATCACCCGCTCGCGGAAGGCGGGCCGTTCGGCCGCATACCGCTCGAGGCTGAAGAGGTCTTCTCGGGTCAGCTTGTCCATCGGTTCCACCGCCGCTTGAGGTTCTTCCCGGGGGCCGGGCCTTTCGCCGCCGCCTTCATCCGGGGAACGGGGGGCGGGGGCGGAAGCCGCGCGCGTCTCAGACCCCGTAGGCCTTGCGCAGCAGGGTCAGCGGGTGCTCCGCCGCCCGCCCCTCGCCGAGGCCGTGGGCGATGTGGTTGCCGGCCATCGGGCAGTCGCTCCCGAAGTGGTCGGGGGCCTCGCTCCGCACCCGCCGGGCGACCGGGCGCACGATCCGCATCGAGTGCGGGTAGCTCTCGCGCTTGACCGCGTAGGTCCCGTCGTGGCCCGAGCAGCGCTCGATCACCGTCACCCGCGTGTCCGGGACCAGGTCGAGGATCTCGCGGGTCTTCGAGCCGACGTTCTGCACCCGCTGGTGGCAGGCCGCGTGGTAGGCCACGGTCCCGAGGGAGTGCCGGAAGTCGGTGCGGAGCAGCCCCTCCCGGCGGCGCTGGGCGAGGTACTCGAAGGGGTCGTAGATGGCCGCCTTCACCTTCGCGACCCGCTCGTCCTCCGGGAACATGAGCGGCAGCTCCTGCTTGAACATGAGCACGCAGGAGGGCACCGGGGCCACGACGTCGCACCCTTCGTCGGCGAGCTTCGCGAGCACCGCGACGTTCGCGTCCTTCGCCTTCTCGACGGCGGCGAGGTCCCCGAGCTCGAGGCGCGGCATGGCGCAGCACCGCTCCTTCGGCGCGAGCCGCACCGGGATCCCGTTGTGCTCGAAGACGGCCGCGAGGTCCTCCCCGAGATGGGGCTCGTTCCAGTTCCCGTAGCAGGTGCCGAACAGGGCGACCTGGCCGCGGGTGCGCTCGCCGGGGGTCGGACTACGGGCGGCGGTTCCGGCCGGGACCGTCGAGCGCAGGGGCGGCCTTGCCGGCATTCCCGGCTCCGGCGCCGGCGCCGCGGGGAGTGTCGTCTCCGCCGACGTCTTCGATCCGGCCTCTCCGCCCTGAGCGGGTCCGGAGGATCCGGCGGTGGCGGAAGCGGCGGAGGCGGAGCCGGGGTCGCCGGCGCGTCGGCGCAGGCGCCGCCGGATCGACTTCGAGTCGTAGGGGGGCAGGTTGGCCTCGCGATGGATCCCGGCCACCCGGTCCATCGCCGCCCGCACCGGCTTCGACCGGGCGGCGGCGTTGGCGGCGTTGACGACGACCGGAAGGCTCGCGAAGCGGCCGATGAGGTCGGTCTTCGTGATCAGCCGATCGCGCGCCTTGACCTCGCCCCGGCGGTACTTCACCGCCTTGGCGCGGAGCATGAGATGGGGGAAGTCCACGTTCCACTCGTGGGGCGGAACGTAGGGGCACTTCGTCATGTAGCAGAGGTCGCAGAGATAGCACTCGTCCACGACCTTGCCGTAGTCGGCCCGGTCCACCCCGTCCACCTCCATCGTCGCGCTCTCGTCGACGAGGTCGAACAGGGTGGGGAAGGCGTTGCAGAGGCTCACGCAGCGCCGGCAGCCGTGGCAGACGTCGAACACCCGCTCGAGCTCGCCGTAGAGCGCCTCCTCGTCGTAGAACGCGGGGTTGCGCCAGTCGATGGGATGGCGGGTCGGCGCCCCGAGGCCGCCCTCCCGCACCCCTTGCGGGGGAACGGCGGCGGTCGACACCGGCGCCGGCGCCCCGCCGACCGCACGCCCACCGGCCGAAGCCAGGGTCGTGGCCGGGTTCGGGGCCATCACTTCCGCCGGCCCGGAGCTCCCTTCCGGGCCGGCGGGGTTGCCTTGCTCTCGCATCATCGTCTTCGCCTTCCCTCGACGGGAAGCGGCGGCGGACGCCGCCGCCCCCGTACCGGGACGTTGCGCGCTGATCCGACCGCCGTCAGGCGTCCAGCCCGTCCAGCGCCTTCTGGAAGCGGTTGGCGTGGGACCGCTCGGCCTTGGCGAGGGTCTCGAACCAGTCCGCGACCTCCTCGTGCCCCTCGTCGCGGGCGGTCCTCGCCATGCCGGGGTACATGTCGGTGTACTCGTGGGTCTCGCCCGCGATGGCGGCCTTGAGGTTGTCGGCGGTGCCGCCGATCGGCAGCCCGGTCGCCGGGTCCCCGACCTCCTCCAGGTATTCGAGGTGCCCGTGGGCGTGCCCGGTCTCACCCTCCGCGGTGGAGCGGAACACGGCGGACACGTCGTTGTATCCCTCCACGTCCGCCTTGGCCGCGAAGTAGAGATAGCGGCGGTTCGCCTGCGATTCGCCCGCGAAGGCGTCCTTGAGGTTCTGCTCGGTCCTGGTTCCCTTGAGGGCCATGTCGTGTACCTCCTCTTGGTGGCTGAAGGCGAGCCTCGGCGGCTCGTCATGGGTGGATGGACGGGTAGCATAGGGGCTGATCATTCATCGTCAAAATCGTTTGTTCGTATCGTTTCGATAGTTTCCGGCGATGATACGCGCTCGGCCCGGCCAGCCATGCGGCCCCGCGGGCCTCGCCGTTCCTCCGAACGAGCCCCGGGCCGCCGCCGGGCCGCGGGGCGACCACCCTGCGCCGAGGGCGGCCCGGCTTCGGCTTCCGGAGCCGGCCGTCCGCGGGCCGGCGCCGCATTCGTGCTCCGAGGCGGAGCTTGCCGGCCACACTCCGGCCGGCCGGTCGCCCCGACCGCGCGGTTGTACGCGCCCCGGCGCGCCAGCATACTCCCCGGATGCTACGCGATACCGACCCGCACATGGCCGCGGCCTACCACCGGCTGATCGGCGCGGCGTCGCCGGCGGAGCGGCTGGAGCAGGCGGCGCGGCTGTCCCGGGGGGTGCGCGCCCTCGCGTGGGCCGGGCTCAGGCGGCGCCACCCGCGCGCGGGCGAAGAGGAGCTCCGGTGGAGGTTCGTGGCCCTGTGCTACGGACGGGACCTCGCCGAGCGCACCTTCGGCCCGTGCCCCGGAGCCTCCGGCTGACCCCTCCCGACGTCCTCTCGGTGGCGGCCGCGGTGGCGCGCGCCTTCGAACGGGCGGGCATCGAATACTTCCTCGGCGGGTCGCTCGCGAGCTCCCATCAGGGCGAGCCGCGCGCCACCAACGACATCGACTTCGTGGTCGCGATGTCGGCGCCGGACGCGGCCCCGTTCGCCGAAGCGCTGGGCGGCGAATTCCTCGTGGATGCGCCGGCCCTGCGCCAGGCGGTGCGGGAGCAGCGGGCCTGGAACCTCATCCACCTCCCTACGCTCACGAAGGTGGACCTCATCATGCGGGGGACCGGTGCGTATGACGTGAGCGAGTTCGAGCGCCGCGAGAGGGTCGAGTTCCGGCCGGGCGAGCGGCTGTTCGTGAAGCGTCCGGAGGACACCGTGCTGAGGAAGCTTCTCTGGTACCGGGAGGGGGGCGGCGTATCCGAGCGTCAATGGCGCGACGTGATCGGCGTGCTGCGCCACTCCGCCGCGGTGCTCGATCCAGGCTACCTCGATCGGTGGGCGCGGGAGCTGGCGCTTGAAGACCTGCTCGGCAAGGCGCGGCGCGAAGCGGCGGAGCCATAGCCGAGCCCGTCCCCACGGAGCGGCCCGATCTCGGCTCATCCGTTCCCAACGCCGAGAAGATAGTTCATGCGCCGCTTCGACCTCCTGCGTGGTCAGGCCGGAAGGGGGCAGGGCCGCCCGCCCGTCCCGCTCCCCGACCCCGATGACGACGTAGCCGCCGTTCAGGTTGTGGTAGTCGTTCGCGAACGCGCAGATCGTCTTCAGCACCTGGGGGCCGGTGGTGTGCGGGTCCCACGACGCCTTGAACTCGACCCGCTCCGACTCCACGCCGCGGCAGTTGAGGAGGTCGTCGAGGTTGATGGGAAGGATCGAGTTCATGAGTGGATTATCGCCCGTCCTCCGACAGCGCCCGGCGCACGGTGTTCGGGAGGTGGGCGAGGATCACCTCGCGGATCGCCTCCAGGACGTGCGGGTTCGGGAAGGACCGCCGATGGACGAGGCGCACCCGCCGGCTCGCGCGCGGCAGGTCGAGGGGGCGGGCCACCACCCCGAGGTCGGTCATCCACGGCCCGCCGATCGCGAGCGCGGGCACGAGGGTGCAGCCGAAGCCCGCCCCGACGAGCTGGAGCAGGGTCTCCAGGCTGGAGGCGCGGAAGTCGGCCAGCTCGCCGTCCGTCTCCGGGCGCCCGCAGAGGTCCGCCACCTGGTCGCTCAGGCAGTGGCCGTCGGCGAGGAGCAGCAGGTCGCGCCCGCGCAACGCCTCGACCCCGATCTCCTCCGTCTCGTTCAGCGGATCGTCCAACGTGTGGGCGACCCAGAACGGCTCGTCGAAGAGGGTGGTCTCCGCCAGGGCCGGATCGCCCGGCGGGGTCGCGAGGAGCGCCGCGTCGATCTCGTGCGAGCGGAGCCGCCGGAGCAGCGAGTCGGTGACCTCCTCGGTAAGGACCAGCTTCAGATCCGGATAGCCCTCGCGGAGCGGGCGCAGCACGAGCGGCATCAGGTAGGGGCTCAGGGTGGGGATGACCCCGAGCCGGAGCGGCGCCGACAGGGGGTCGCGGCGGGCGTCCGCGATGGCCTGGATGCGCCCCGCCTCGGCCATGATCCGGCGGGCGCAGTCGACGATGTCCTCGCCGGCCGGGGTCGTGCTCACCGAACGGTTCGTGCGCTCGAAGATCGACACCCCCAGCCGGTCTTCGAGCTTCCGGATCTGGCCGCTCAGGGTCGGCTGGCTCACGTGGCACGCCTCCGCCGCCCGCCCGAAGTGGCGCTCGTCGGCCACCGCGACGAGGTATCGCAGATCGCGAAGGTTCATCCGCCGCCCCGTCTCCCGTCATCCCGCCGCGCCCGCGGTCTCCGGCGACTACCCGGCGGCCCGCCCGGGCATCAGATCACCCGGAGGTAGTCGCGGACCCTGAACACGAGGGCGTCCGCCGCCGCCCCGATGCGCCCCGTGCGGCCTTCGGGCCATCTTCGCAGACGCGCGCCCCCCGGACACGGCGAGAAGTCCCGGCCCATCTTGACGGTTCGCATGGGTCCCGCTCCCCGGGGCCATCGCGTCCGCCCGAACCGGGCCTCGGGCGGCGCCCGACCATCGTACCGATTTCCTTCAATATTGGGGACTGCGCTCCGACGATGCAAGGTCGCTGCCGCATTGCGAACCCCGGCGCCTCGTCCGGTCCATCCAGGATCACTGCGGCGGGCTCCATCCCTTCTCCCGCCGCCGGAACGCCCGCCGGACAACCCGGGTATTGGACGCGAATCCGTCCTGCACGGATTGAACCTTGGCGGAACCCTCGGGCCGTCTCACGAAATGGGGCCGCTTCAGACCACGAAGGTAATTCCGCAGCCGACGGCGTGAAATCTCCGATGAGGCCGTCACTCCGGGGGACGAGAGATGCGGAGCCGCCCGTCACGGATCGTAACCACCATTTGCATCTCCAGTACATGTCGATGCCGATCGAGCACTTGAGCCATCAGGTTGATGCGCCGCTCTGCCGGTACGTCCGGGAGGCGC
Source organism: Gammaproteobacteria bacterium (assembly GCA_965243335.1). GTDB lineage: Bacteria > Pseudomonadota > Gammaproteobacteria > HK1 > HK1 > JAJDXW01. The sequence continues at coordinate 3,580,390 of OZ251545.1, read as the reverse complement.
ACCACTCCTGCATGTGAAATCTTCCGCACGTACACGAGCTCTCCGAAGTCGTTGTCGATGGTCACCAGTATCCTGCGCTCGGCCACGGCATATTCGAGCAGCGCGAGATCACCCGGGTCGGCCCCAAGCTCGCGGGATTCGACGACGTCATGCCCCTGGCCGCGGAGCCATTCCGCCAAGCGGCGTCCGGCGCATCGATCGACGAGAAACCTCACGACTCCGCTGTTGATATGGTGGATAGCGTATCATTTGCTATCACCGCGTGTGCGTAGGCGGTGCACGCGCGAATATCGTCGGGCTCCAGCCCGGGATAATCCTCCATGATTGCCTCCGGTGTTTCTCCTTGCGCCAGCAGGCTCAAGACGAGCTCTACCGAAATTCGCATATCACGAACGATGGGTTTGCCGCCGAAGACGTCCTGGCGTGCGGTGATGCGCGACAGTAGCTCGGAATTCGTCACGTTCCTCCCCCTGTTCATGGGCAGTTGCACAGGCATCGCGTCCCCGGATGCCTGACGTAGCTGCCGCCTCCGACCGGGGGGTCACCAACCGGTCCCCGATACTGATCCATCCGGCCAGTGCGAAGAAAGATGACGGACATCGGCGCTGCCTCCGACGATGTTTGCTTCGCCCTGAGAACCGGTTGTGATCTCGACCTCCAGGACCGGGACGAACCCTACACAGCATCGAACTCATCGTCAATCCGACCGGCACGGTCGGAAGCGTGGTCGTCACCGGGATGTCCGCGCCGGTTCTCGAGCTTCCGGATCTGGCCGCTCAGGGTCGGCTGGCTCACGTGGCGCGCCTCCGCCGCCCGCCCGAAGTGGCGCTCGTCGGCCACCGCGACGAGGTATCGCAGATCGCGAAGGTTCATCCGCCGCCCCGTCTCCCGTCGTCCCGCCCGCGCCCGCGGGCCGCGCGCCGCGGAGCGCGGGCCGCCGGGCGGCGGCTCGGCCGCGAGGCCGGCCCGCGCTGGCGTTTCACGTCCCCGCCTGCGTCCCCGTCGCCGGTCCCGGCCCTGGCCGCGCGGTGCGCTCGCCTTCGTCGGCAGCCCGTCCGCGGGCGCCCGCCCCCTCCAGGCTCGTCATCTTCCCTCCGCCGACGGCCGGGCGGCCTGCTTCAGATGACCCGGAGGTAGTCGCGGACCTCGAATATGAGGGCGTCCGCCGCCGCCCCGATGCGCTCCGTGCGGTCTTCGACCGCCCGCGTGCAGGACTCGAAGTCCCCGTCGGTGATGGCCTGGGTGAACGTGATCAGGGAATCGAACGCGGCCTCGTTCGGCGCTCCGGGGGTCAGGCGGCCCAGCTCGCGCCCGATGCGCGCCCGCGTGCGCTTGCTCTCGGAGGCGAGCTCGCGCGCGCCGGTGTCCTCCCCCGCCCGCAGCCAGTAGCGGATGCCCAGGTTCTCGAGCTGGCGGACGTCGCTCTCCACCTTGTGCACCCGCTCCTGGAGAGCCTGGCGGCGGTTCGCGGCGGCCGTGTAGAAGTGGCTCGGCGCCGCCGCGATGAGGACCCCGAACGTGATGAGGACGAGGTCGAAGAGGAGATCCATCCACGGACTTTCCACCGGCGCCCTCCGGCTCGCTCCTGCCCGATTCGCCCGCCCCGGTCCGGCCCCGGCCCGGCCGATCCAATCCCATCCAGCCCGGTCCGGCGCTCCGGGTCGATCCGGCCCGTGCGCCGGCCGCCCGGCCCGGGAACCTTGCCCGCGTGTCTCGCCATCCTGCCTGCGGGCCGCCGATCCGCTCCCGGTGACGAACCACGCCCCGCTCCAGGCCGCTTCGACGGCCGGCGGCGCGGGTGTCGGCTACCCCTTCAGCGTCCTTCCGTCCGTGCCGCCCGCTTCCGCCGCGTCTCGACTCCCTCGGGACGAAGGCCGACGAGGGATTATCCGAGCGGGACGGCGGCGGCGGGCGCGCGGGCGTGGTCGATGTAGGACCAGATCTCCCGCACCAGGACCTCGTCGCGGCTGTCGAGCCGCAGCTTCCGGTGGAGCTCCCCGGCCGTATAGCCCCCGGATCGGACCAGCCCGCCGAACGCCTCGTCGAGAAAGGACGAGCCGTACCCCTCGGCGCAGTCGAGGTGGAGGACCACCACGTCCTCCGCGTCGAGGGCGGGCCGGAGGGTGTCCTCCCGGAACGCCTCCGCGCACTGCGGGCCGTCCTCGCGCACGCGCCCCCCCGGACACGGCGAGAAGTCCCGGCCCATCTTGATGGTTCGCATGGATGCCGCTCCCCGGACCCGCCGCGCGCGCCCGAACCGAGCCTCGGGCGGCCGGCCTTCGTGCCAGCTTCTCTCCAATATTGGGGGCCGCGCCCCGCTGATGCAAGCGGCGCAGGGTCGCGGGGGGCGGGGGCAGGCAGGACACCTGGATTCCCGCTTTCGCGGGAATGACGAAGGTGGGCGGGACACAAGCGTTCCCAGGGGCGCGCCGGCCGCGCGGAAGGAGGCCGGTGTAACATGTCGGCATGGAACCCGCCGCCCCGAGCCCCGAAGGACGGGCAGAGGCGCCGCCGACCGAGGCGGCCCCCCCGCCCGACCCCGGCGATCTGGCGGACGGCCCGCCGCTCGAAGCGGCGCGCGCCCTCGCCCCCCTCATCCGCCGGGAAGCGGCCCGGATGCACGAGGAGCGCGAGCTCACGCCGGAGGTCGCGACCGCCCTCGCCGACGCGCGCCTGTTCCACATGTTCGTCCCGCGCTCCCTCGGGGGCCGGGAGCTCCCGCACCCGGAGTACCTCCCGGTGGTCGAGACGCTCGGCTACGCCGACGCGAGCACCGGGTGGTGCGTGAACCAGGGGGCGGTGTTCATGACCGCCTCCGCGTTCATGGACCGCCGCGCGGCGGAGCGGATCTGGGACAGCCCGCGCACGGTGATCGCGAACGGCCCGTCGCCGACGGCCGAAGCGCGGCGCGCTCCGAACGGCTATCGGGTCACCGGGCGCTGGACGTTCTCGAGCGGGTTCCCCCACGCGACCTGGCTCGCCGGGCTCGCGGTGCTCGCCGACGAACGCGGGGAGCGGGTCCGGGGGGACGACGGCGGGATCGTGGTCCGGCACATGATCTTCCCCAAGTCCGCCGCGACCCGCCACGACACCTGGCACACCCGCGGCCTCCGCGCGACCGGCAGCTACGACTTCGAGGTGAAGGACCTCTTCGTCCCGGAGGAGTCCACGGTCTGGACCTACGGCGACGCGGTGAAGGAGCCGGGCCCTCTCTACGCCTACTCCATGGTCCTCCTCTTCGCGTGCGGCTTCGCCTCCGTCGCCCTCGGGGTGGCCCGCGCGGGGCTCGACGCGCTCATCGACTTCGCGGGCGGGAAGCTCCCGCGCGGCGACCGCACCCGGCTCGCCGACAAGCAGGTGGTCCAGTCGCAGGTCGGGGCGGCGGAGATGAAGTGGCGCTCGGGGCGCTACGGCCTGCACGGGGCGGTGCGCGAGGTCTGGGACCGGGTCTCGGCGACCGGGCGCTTCGACACCGGGGACCGGGTCGCGCTCCGGGGGGCGGCGACCCACGCCATCCACCTCGCCAAGGAGACGGTGGACGTCGCCTACGAGGCGTGCGGCTCGGACGCCATCTTCGAGCGCCACCCGATCCAGCAGCGCTTCCAGGACATCCACGCGATCACCCAGCACCTCCAGGGCCGGCTCGCCCACTACGAGACGGTCGGGCAATTCGCCCTCGGGCTCGAGCCCGACCGGCAGTGGCTCTAGCCCGGAGCGGCCCCGCGCCGCCGCCGCGGCCGGCCGCCGCCTCCCTCCGGCCCGCCGGCCCTCCGAGCGCGCCAACCGCCGCGCCGCCTCCCCCCCCGGTTGACCTGACCCGATACGACAACATGGAGACCCGAGACCGATGAACATCGGCATCTACATCTTCGCCACCGACTACACGATCCGGATCGACGAGCTCGCCCGCGAGGCGGAGCAGCGCGGCTTCGAGTCGCTGTTCGTCCCGGAGCACACCCACATCCCGGCCAGCCGCCGGAGCCCGTGGCCGGGCGGATCGGAGCTGCCCCGCGAGTACTGGCACACCCTCGACCCCTTCGTGGCCCTCGCGGTCGCCGCCGCCGCCACCAGCACCATCCGCCTCGGCACCGGGATCTGCCTCCTCACCGAACGCGACCCGATCGTCAACGCGAAGGAGGCGGCGTCCCTCGACCTCCTCTCCGGCGGGCGGTTCGAGCTCGCCATCGGGGCCGGCTGGAACGCCGAGGAGATGGAGAACCACGGCACCGCCTTCGCGACCCGCTTCCGGGTGATGAGCGAGCGGGCGCGCGCGATGAAGGTCATCTGGGCGGAGGAGGAGCCGGAGTTCCACGGGGAGTTCGTCGACTTCGACCCGATCTGGTCGTACCCGAAGCCCGTCCAGCGCCCGAACCCGCCGATCCTCGTCGGCGGCGAGACCGATCACACCCTGCGCCGGGTGGTCGACTGGGCGGACGGCTGGTTCCCGCGCGGGCGCGGCGGCTTCGACCCCGCCGAGGGCATGGCGCGCCTCAAGGCGATCGCGGACGAGGCGGGGCGGCCCATGGACACCATCAACGTGTCGCTCTTCGGCGCGCCGCCGAACCGCGAGGCCCTCGACCGGGCGGCGGAGGCGGGGGTGACGCGGGCCATCCTCGCCCTCCCGTCGAACGACCGGGACGACGTGCTGCGCCGCCTCGACCGGCACGCCGGGCTGCTGTAGGGAGCGCGGCCGGGCCGGGAGCCCGAGCCGCGGCCCCGATCCGGGAATCCCGGGCGTGGGCGGACCCGTCCGGGCGGCGGCGCCGCCGCCGGGGCGGGCGCTCGTTCGTTCAGCCGTGGGCGCCGGTGGCGGAGGCGGCGGACCGCGCGGGCGCGAAGCGCGGCATCACCTCCTCGGCGAGCCGGGTGAGGGAGCGGCGGCAGAACCCGGGGTCGTCCCACTCGTGGGCGGTGACCGTCAGGACGCCGAAGTCCCCCACCGTGTCGCGCAGGGCCGCGATCTTCTCCGCCACCGTGTCGGGTGAGCCCCACGCGACCATCGAGCGGGCGACGTCGGTCCAGTCGGGCGGCTCGCCGCCCTCGTGCCCGTCGGGGTAGAGGAGATGGAGCGCCCCCCGGATGCGGAACCCTGCGATGGTGTAGGCGAACCAGTACGCCATGGCCCCGTCGGGGTCGAGGAGGTAATCCTCCGCTTCCGCGTCGCTCGACCCCACGATGACGCTCCGCCCGACCCGCCACACGGCCGGGTCGGGGCGCCGGCCCGCCGCCTCGCACCCGGCCGCGTACTGCTCCCAGTGCTCCCGGACGTAGCGCGGCTGCACGAGGTTCGCCCCGGAGATCGGGATCCATCCCCGCTCCCCCGCGAGGCGGGGGGTGCGCGACCCGGGGGCCATGAGCGACACCGCGATGGGCGGGTGGGGCCGCTGGAACGGCTTCGGGAACGCGCCGACCCCGAACTCCGCGCGCGAGCGATCCTCCACCCGGAAGTCCCAGTACTCCCCTTCGTGGACGTGGGGAGGGTCGTTCGCCCAGAGGGAGAGGATCGCGTCGATCGACTCGCGCACCATCGCGCCCCGGTCGGTGTTCCCGCCCACCTTGAAGAGCTCGAGGTCGGAGGAGAGGCTCCCGGTGCCGATGCCCATCTGGAAGCGCCCGCGGGCGAGGTGGTCGAACATCGCGGCGTGGCTCGCGACCATGGCCGGGTGCTGGAGGGGAAGGCAGAACACCCCGGTCCCGAGCTTGATGCTCCGGGTCTCGCCGATGAGGGTCGCGAGGAAGACGAGCGGGGCGGTGATGGGCTCGGTGAGGGCGCTCAGGTGCTCCCCGATCCAGCATTCGAGGAACCCCAGCTGGTCGGCGAGGAGGATGGTCTCCCGGTCCTCCTGAAGCACCCTGGTGTAATCGCGCCGGACGTCGTGGACCGGCTGCATGAACATGCCGAGCTGCATCGTGTCGCTACTCCCCTTCTCCCCGCCTGCCGACGGCCGCCATTCTGGCACACGGCCGCGCCCGCCCGGATGCAGGCTCCTTTCATGCCGCGGGATGGGTTCGCACGGGCGGCCCGGTCCGGTCCGGTCGGAGCCGCGGAGATCCCGGGAGCGCCCGTGTCCCGCCCGCAGGCGGTACGGCAAGACCGTCACGGATCGATGCGGGCGGGACGTGAGCGTTCCCGGGAAGAGCGGCGCGCCTCGACCCCCGGCCACGAGCCGACCGGCGTGAAATGACCCCGCCCCGGATGAGCGGCGCCCCCTCCGGGCCGCCCGACCGCCGGTCCGGGCGCGGGTCCGACCCCCGGCCCCCCGCCCGCGCGAGGCCGGGGCGCTTCGCGCTCTTTCGCAAGCCCGACTTCCTGTGCCTGTGGCTCGCGGGCGGGTTCAGCGGCACGATCCGCTGGCTGGAGACCCTCGCGATCGGCCTCTACACGTTCCATGAGACCGGCTCGCCGTTCCTGGTGACCGCGATGCTCTTCGCGAGGACCCTTCCCTCCATGCTGGTCGGGGCCCCGATCGGCGCCCTCGCCGCCCGCCTCGACCGCAAGCGGCTGCTCGCGGCCAGCTTCGCGATGCTGACCGCCGCCGCCGCCGTCCTCTTCGCCCTGGCCCACACCGGCCGGCTCGCGCTCTGGCACGTCGCGGTCGGCGCGGTGCTGAGCGGGTGCGCATGGGCCATGGACCACCCGGTGCGGCGCACCCTGCTGGGGGAGGTCGCGGGGAACCGGCGCCTCGCGGTCGCGATGAGCCTCGACATGGCCACCGTGCACGCGACCCGCGCCCTCGGCCCGCTCGCCGGGGGCGCCCTGCTCCACTGGCACGGCATCGCCGGGGTCTACGCCCTCGCCGTCGTCCTCAACGGCGCGAGCTTCCTGAACGCGACCCGCCTGCGCCACCGCGCGCGGAGGGAAGCCCCCTCCGGCGCCGTGCGCTTCGCGCGGGTCCTCTCCGACGGCATCGCGTTCGCCCGCGGGAGCCCGCAGGTGCTCGGGGTCCTCACGTTCACCGTGATCGTCAACCTCTTCGGGTTCTCCTACGTCTCGATCGCCCCCGTCATCGGCGAGCAGGTCCTCGGGCTCGATCCGGTCCGGGTGGGGCTCATGATGGCGACCGAGGGGCTGGGGGCGCTCATCGGCTCCCTCGCCCTCGCGACGTTCGTCCGCCCCGCCTGGTACCGCCCGGTGTTCCGCGCGGGCGCCGCCTGCTTCATCGCCATGGTGGCCCTGTTCTCCCTCTCCACCTGGTTCGCTGCTTCCCTGCCCATCCTCCTGCTGGCGGGCCTCGGGGTCTCCGGGTTCGCGGCGATGCAGGGCACCCTGCTCATGCACGGCGCGCCGCCGGACATGCGCTCGCGGGTCATGGGGCTGCTGTCCCTCGCCATCGGGGCGGCGCCGTTCGGGATCCTCCTGGTCGGCGCCCTGTCGGAGTGGCTGGGGCCGGCGCGCGCCCTTACCGTCACCTCGCTCGCCGGGCTCACCGCCCTCGCTGCCGCGGTCTTCGTCCGGCCGGCGCCGGAGCGGCAAGCTCCCCGGCGGCCCTGAGCCGGCGCCCGTTCCCGCCGTGGTGTGTTGACACCAAAACTGCGCCTGATGATGCTATCATCCCCGGCTGAGGCGCCGCTTGCTGAATGGAGATTTCATTCATGAGTTCCAACCTTGCCTTGGATATCATCGACAAGAGAGTTTCTCTCGATAAGGAAGACAGCGATTCGGCCTTTTTTTCAGCGTTGTGCCTGAAATTGGAATATATGACGAAGTTCGTAACTTGTGGTATTCTAGCCTGCGTTGCAGATGATGCTGACCGCTATCGCTATTCTCATGAACATAAACTTGTACGTTCTGACTCCATCGGAGACTGGGTTCAGGAGCTGAATTTGGCGTTAGTGGGCCCATCAGCACAATTCTTTCTTCCGACCTCACGAGATTTGGTCAATGAACTGACGGAGCGAGTCCGAGCTGGAGATTGGCGACATTCTTCTGTCATGGAAATCAAGAAGGCCGCCGAAGAAGTCGGATGCCGCCCAGAGATAGGTCAACAAGTCGCTCTCAGGCAATTGTTCGAAATCGGAGTACAGATTCGCAACCGCACGCGAGGGCACGGGGCAACCACGACAGAACAGTATAGCCGTGCCTGTTCACACTTGGATAATGCCCTCTCATCTGTTGCCGAGAACCTTCGTCTATTTCGTCTCCCATGGGCATTCCTCCATCAGAATCTGTCCGGGAATTATCGCGTCTCAACGCTCTTGGGCGACACTTCATGCTTCGAACACCTGAAGAAGGAAAACAACGAAAAATTTGAGAATGGCGTATACATTCATCTTGAAAAACCGGTTAGGGTGAGCCTCATTTTCAGCGACGCTGATTTAAGCGATGTTTGGCTGCCCAACGGAAACTACAAGAACGGAATGTTTGAAACTCTCTCATACGCAACAAATGATGAGCGTCGTCGAGAAGCCAACAAATGGTCGCTACCGCCGGGCCAGCTTCCCCCAAGTGAAACGGAAGGTGATCTGGAACTGGAGCCGTTGGGAAGGACGTCAGCCAACGTTCCGTCTATATTGCCTGGCTACGTTTCTCGACCGGAGCTGGTTCGAGCAATAAAGCAAGAACTGCTGGACATCGAGCGGCACCCGATTTTGTCTCTGACCGGGCCCGGTGGGATCGGAAAGACCACTCTCGCGATTGTTGCAATTCACGAGATTTCAAATGATCACAATATACCCTACGAAGTCGTTTTGTGGATCAGTGCTCGAGACATCGACCTAATGGAAACGGGAGCCAAGCCAGTTCGATCGCGTGTGATCAGTCAAACCGACATTTCACGTGTAGCGGTAGAGTTATTGAATCCCCGTGAACGCACTACTAAGGGCTTCAAGGCAAATAGGTATTTCGAGAAGTGCCTGAGAGAGGGAGCCGCCGGCACGACACTATTTGTACTGGACAATTTTGAGACGGTCCAGAGTCCTGCCGACGTATTTACGTGGATTGATACTCATGTAAGACTTCCAAACAAGGTTCTCATTACTACGAGGATTCGGGATTTTCGGGGTGATTTTCCGATCGATGTGGCCGGAATGACGGAGACACAAGCAAGCTCGCTTATCGACCAGCACTCTGATCGACTCAAGATCAAACATCTGATCTCGCAATCTTACAAGGAGCAGCTTATCTCTGAATCTGATGGACACCCTTATGTGATCAGGATACTGTTAGGGCAAGTCGCAACGGAACGCCGAGCCATCGCTCCCGAACGAATCATGGCGAGCTCCGACCAAATCCTTCGTGCGTTGTTTGAACGGACGTATGCTGCCCTTACGCCTGGAGCACAACAAGTCTTTTTATTGCTTTCCAGTTGGCGAGTGTTTGTCCCGGAAGTGGCGCTGGAGTCTGTTCTACTCAGGCCTGGGAGGGAGAGATTCAATTTTCACGAAACATTGGACCAGCTTCTTCGTTTTTCGTTGGTCGAACGACTGGATGCCGACGAGGAAGCTCAAGGCCTCGTGGGTGTTCCGCTCGCCGCGTCCTTCTACGGACGGACCAAGCTGGAAGCGAGCCCTCTCAAGGTATCTGTTGAAGAGGACAGGAAGCTTCTTATGGAATTTGGCCCGGGCAGGGGAAGGAGTGCTGGGCAACAAATTCTACCAAGAATTGAGAAGCTCTATCGGTCAATAGCGAGTAAGGCTCAATCAAACCAGTCAGTATTCGAGGAACGACGCCCGATCCTTGAATTCTTAGCGGAGAGTATCCCAAGAGCTTTTTTGGGACTTTCTGAACTGGTTTGGGAGATAGATAAGTCCAAGCAATCCGCAAAACGCTCGAGGGATTATTTGAGGAGGTTTATAGAGATTGCTAGCGATTCTGAGAAGCGAGATGCATGGCTTAGTTTGGCAGATCGGTGCCGTTCTAGCCAAGAACCGATTGGAGAAATCCATGCGATCTGCGAGGTGGCTCTGTTTCCTGGAACCGATTTGGATGGTCTGGTCGCCTTGGCAAACAGGTTGAACACTCGTCTTCGGGAACTAAAGGGAGATCGCTTCGAAGAAGCTTGGTCTTCCGAGGTCCGTGTGCTTCTCAATAAGGTTATTCAAAGAATGGAGCAACACTTGCCGGAATTGAACGCTACGGGATGCTCGCGACTGGCATGGTTGTATCTAAATGTAAACAACGTGGCAAGGGCTCGTGACATCGCGCGAGCTGGAATTGAGAGGGATCCGGACAATATACATTGTCAGAGGCTGATTGCGAGACTGGATTCGTAGAAATTCCGATCAATCGAAGTTCAGATGAAAAAGCTATCTGAATTACTGGATGGTGTACAGAAAGCCTCAGCGATGACTTCGCCGTGAGGTACTGCACGGTGTATTGATGAATTTAACGAATGAACTTCCTGATCACGTACAAAGATCAGGTGAATAATTTTTTACTTCATCATTTCCGCGGAAGCAGAAATTCAGGAATTTTTCATTGGAGTAGATTCCCGCTTTCGCGGGAGTGACGGGCTTCCGCGAGTCTGTGCCCGGATTTCCTTCGACCCGGGATTACAAGCTGAGCAGTGTGCGTAGTCAGGATGAACTCTGCAAAACTGTTCGAAGAGGGCCGTGGCTCTGGTCTGGGCGATCAGGGTCCAAGCCTGCAAGTACTTCGACTCCCTGGCGCTATCGGTGACGATGGTGCCCTGCCTCCATGTCAGGCGGGGAGCGCCAGAAATTCCGCGTTGGGGCCGGACGCCCCGACCGCCCGGACGGCCTACCGGCGCTCCTTCCAGATCGCCTCGCGCTCTTTCAACGGGGAGCCGGGCGCGGCCGCCCGGATCGCCTCCTGCGCGCCCCGGACCGCCCGGTCCCGGGTTCCGGGCGCTTCGGCCACGTTCTCGCTCGACACCGTCATTTCGTAGTACTCCACCGCGGCCTCGAGATCGCGCGGGCTTCCGGCGTCCGTGCGGCAGGCGTCCCCGCCGCGCGCTGCGCGCTCCACCCACTCGCGGCCTTCCGCCTTCGCCGCTTCACCGCCTTCTTCGAGCAGCTTCGCGCCGATGATCGCTTGGCCCGCGCGTCGACCGCGTTCGCCGCCCGGCGCAGCTCGGCCTCGTCGCCGCGGCCGTTGCCGCACGGGCCGGTGTACACCTGCCGCCTGTTCCAGTTCACCCGCCTGCGCCCGTTCGCCTTGCGCTCGGCGCCCCTTCCCCGCAGGACCTCGCGGGCGCGCACGATCGCGGCCTCCGTCTGGGCGGCGCTCTTCCCGGCGAAATAGCTCGCGAGTCTCCGCATCCCTCCGATCCCCTCGTCGCTGGCCTGCATCATGTCCAAGTAAGTCGGCTTCTCCGCAGCGGCGATGATCGGCGCGAACTCGTGGTTGCGGGCGAACTCGTAGGCCATCAGCAGCCGGCCGGTACGTCCGTTCCCGTCCTGGAAGGGGTGGATCTGCACGTAGCGGTGGTGCAGCCATGCGGCGCGCACCTCCGTCGGCAGCGGTTTCGCCTTGAACCCCTCGTACATCTCGAACAGCCGGTCCATCTCCGATCGCACCTGCTCGGGCGGGCAGTATTCGTGGATGAGCCCGTCCTCGCGGCGCGGGTTGTTGGGCCGGATCTTGTATACTCCCCGCGCAGCAGGTCGATCTGGACCCTTCTCCCCCGGCTGTCGATCCCCGGCGCGCCCGCCTGATGCCGGGTGAGCAGGTGGTGCAGCTCCTTCAGGCTGGAATGCCCGAGCGGCCGCTCGCCGCTCACGAGCGTGAAGGTCATCTCCAGCGCGGCCTCCTAGCCCATCTTTACCACCCCATCACACAATATCATGTTACATCAGATAGTTACGAGGTTCCAAACTTCCGTGTGGCACTACATCTTGAACACCAACTGGATTTTTGGGGCAGGATGACGGTCTCGTAGGGGCCTCCCGGGGGTCTTGGCGTATCGCATCGGTACGGTATCGAGGGGTGCGAACGGGTGCAAGGTATGCTGGAACGATTATGGCACTACATCGACCCTTGCGACGAACAATCAACAGGTTAAGTGCGAAAATCCGCGGAATTCGAGGCAAATCCCACCTGATCGAGGCTCGCGGTGGTAAAGATGGGCTAGTCCGTCAGCAGCCCTTGCAGGGTCTCGTCCTCCAGGACGCCTTCGATCGTGTGCGCGCCTTGCACGCACCCCAGCCCTTCCCCGATAAGCTGCGAGGACCACGACCGCTCGTTGGGGAGGCTACGACCGCGGCCGGGCGTGGGAGGCGCAGCCCGCCTGGCCGCTTCGGCCATCGAGGGCAATGGAAAGGGGTTTCTCAGGCAGGCAGGGCCGCGGCGGCGGCGCCTCTCTCACGCGGCGCGCTCCACCTCGAACGCGGCGAGGTTGCGGGCGTCCTTGCTGAACTCGACGGCGATGAGGTGGATCGGCTGCCCCAGATGCCGGTACTTGTCCGCGTAGCGCCGCTCCTTGAGCTGCGCCATCGCGGCGCCCTCGGGCCCCAGCTCCACCACCTTGAGCTCGAACAGGTACACGTTGGCGTTGAACAGGACCGCCATGTCGAGGCGCCCGTGGCTCGTGCTGTCCTCCACCCGCACGTCCAGGCCCAGCCCCGCGAAGTAGGAGTAGAACACGCTCGCGTAGTAGCCCTCGTAGCGTGCGACGTCGTTCTTCGTGTACCACTGGTGGGGGATGCTGGCGTAGCAGGCGTGGAACAGGGCCTTCAGTCCCGCGAAGTCGTTGGCTTCGAGCAGCTCGTACAGCCGGAGGCTGTTGGCCATCTGGCGGGTCGAATCCCCGGCCAGATGGCGCGACAGGCTGTCGTTGAGGCTCTGGCGGACCTCCTGGTTCGGGTAGCCCAGGCGGTACACCGTCCGGCCTCCGAGGCGCTTGTGCTCCCGGATCGTGAGGTAGCCGGCCTGGAACAGCAGCGCCTCGGTTCCGATGTCGCCCACGTCGAATGCGGACAGCAGCTCGTCCGTGCCGGCCATCCTCTCGAGCGCCGGGGCGTTCACCCCGCGCTTCACCAGCATGTCGATCAGGAACGTCGGCGACCCGGTCTCGAACCAGTGGGCGGCGAACTCGCGGCTGTCGAACAGGAGCAGGATGTCGAAGGGGTTGTAGACCTTCTCCTCCCCGAGCCAGCCATAGCCGTTGTACCAGCGGCGGATCTCGTCCCGGTCGAGGCCCGGCAGCTCCGGCGCGAACACCGTGTCGAGGTCCGCCTCGGTGTACCCGCAGATGGCCGAGTAGCGCGGGTCCAGGGTGATGTCCTTCAGGTTGTTGAGCCCTGAGAACAGGCTCACCTTGGAGAATTTGCTCACCCCGGTGAGGAACGCGAACCGGACGTGGGGGTCGCTGTCCTTGATGACCGAGTACACGCCGCGCAGGAAGTCCCGGTTCGCGCGGGCGGTCTCCGGCTCGTCGAGGGCGTCGAGGATCGGCTTGTCGTACTCGTCGACCAGGACCGCGACCCGCTGCCCGGTCTTGCGATGCAGCGCCGTGAGCAGGGCGGCGAAGCGTCCGGGGGCGGTGGTGGCATGGTCCGTCGTCACCTCCGCCTCGGCCTCAGCGGCGGCCAGCTTCTCCATGAGGTTCGCTTCCAGGAACCCCGGCTCCTTGAAGTTGCCGTAGCCGAAGCTGAGCCGCACCACCGGGCAGCGCACCGACCAGTCCCGGCGGCCGTGCGCGTCCAGCCCCTCGAAGAGCGCTTCGTCGCCCTCGAAGAACTCCTTCAGGGTGTCGAGGAACAGGCTCTTGCCGAACCGGCGTGGACGGGACAGGAAGTAGTGGGTCCCCTCCTCGACCAACCGCCCGATCCAGGCGGTCTTGTCGACGTAGTAGTACCCGTCTTCCCGGATCTTGCGGAAGATCTGGATGCCGATGGGCAGCTTGCGCCGGGAGCTCATGGGCGCAGCTTACCGCACCCGCCCCCGCTCCAGTCCCGGTCCCGCCGGGCGTCCGTGATCGCCCGCCAGACCCGTTCGGGGGTCATCGGCATCGGGACGTGCCGGACCCCGAGGCCCTTCAGGGCATGGCAGACCGCGTTGACCAGCGCGCCGAGCGCGGGGGTGGCCCCGCCTTCCCCGCCCGGGCGGATGCCGTGGGGATGCGAGCTGGCCGGCGTCTCGCTCAGCAGGGTGCGGATCGGCGGCATCGTGTCGGCGCGCGGCATGGCGTAGTCCAGGAACGAGCCGGTCAGGAGCTGGCCGCTCTCCGGCGCGTAGCGGATCGCTTCCAGCAGCGCCTGCCCCACCCCCTGCACGATCGCGCCCTGCGCCTGGCCGTGCAGGATCCGCGGATTGACCGCGAGGCCGACGTCGTCCACCCCGGTCCAGGCCGCGATGCGGACCTCGCCGGTCTCGGGATCGACCTCGACCTCGCAGACGTGCGTGCCGTAGGGATAGCCGCCCGCCCGGTTGGTGACGTCCCCGACGCCTTCGAGGGGGCCGCGCAGGGGCGCGGTCAGGCTCTCGTCGCCGGCGGCCGCCAGAGCCGCCGCCCGCGCGAGCGAGAGGCCGGCCCCGCCACCGGCCCCGCCCTCGGCGCGGAACCGGCCCCCGCGCCATGCAATGGCCTCGGGCGCGACTTGCAGCGCGCAGGCGGCGACCGCCCGGCCCCGCTCGATGAGCGCCGCCGCGGCCCGTTCGATGGCGATGCTGGCGAGCCGCATGGAGCGGCCCGAGTGCGACCCGCCGCCCACCGACACGCGGTCCGTATCGTTGGCGACGTAGCGCACCCGCTCGAACGGCACGCCGAGCCAGTCGCCGACGAGCTGCGCGAAGCTGGTCTCGTGGCCCTGGCCGCTGCTCATCGTGCCGACCACCAGCTCGACCGCGCCGTCCGCGAGCGCCCGCAGCTCCGCCCGCTCGCGGGGGATGCCGCTCGTGACCTCGACGTAGTTGGCGACCGCGATCCCCCGGCGCCGCCCGCGCCGCTCCGATTCCGCCCGGCGCGCCTCGAAGCCCGGCCAGTCCGCCGCGTCGAGCGCCGCCTCCATGGCCGCCGGGTAGTCGCTGCGGTCGTAGGTGACGCCGACCGCGTTCGTGTACGGCGTCGCCCCGGAGGGGATCAGGTTGCGCCGGCGAAGCGCGACCCGGTCGAAGCCGTGCTCGTCCGCGGCCAGGTCGACCAGCCGCTCGATCATGTGGATGACCTCGGGCCGGCCGGCGCTGCGGTACACCGCGGTCGGCGTGGTGTTGGTCAGCACCGCGCGCCCTCGGAAGTGGACGGCGGGAATGCGGTAGACCCCCTGGGCCATCGAGAGACCTTTGCGAAGCGGCCAGTAGTAGACCGCACAGGCGCCGAGATTGAGCGTGTTGACGCCTCGCAGGGCGAGGAAGGCGCCGTCCGCGTCGAGGGCCAGCGCCGCCTCCGAGAAGAGGTCGCGGGCGTGGCAGTCGGAGAGGAAGCACTCGCGCCGGTCGGCAGTCCACTTCACCGGCCGCCCCGTGCGCCGCGCGGCCCAGGGCATCAGCGCGAACTCCGGCGAGAAGGCGTTCCGGGTGCCGAAGTTCCCGCCCATGTCGCCGAACACCGCCCGGCAGCGCTCGACCGGCACGCCCAGGGTGGCCGCGAGGCGGGCCCGCGTCTGCACCGCGCCGCGCCCGGAGCCCGTGCGCACGGTATAGCGGCCCGCGCGAGGGTCGTACTCCCCGATGACCGCGCGGGGCTCCAGCGGCGCCCCGGTCACGCGGTGGATCCAGTCCTCGAGGGTCGCCACGTGGGCCGCGCCCGCGAAGGCCGCCTCCGTCGCCGCCCGGTCGCCGACCTCGCAGGTGAGGGCGAGGTTGTTCGGACGGTCGGGCCAGACGCGCGGCGCCCCGTCGGCCAGGGCGGCGCGCGCGTCCGTCACCGCCGGCAGGGGCTCGTAGCCCACGTCCACCAGCTCCCCCGCGTCGGCAGCGGCGCTCGCGGTCTCCGCCACGACCAGGGCGACCGCCTCGCCGCAATAGCGGACGGTGTCCACGGGCAGCGGCGGATTCGGGGTCACCGCGACCTCGAAGCCGTCCGGCAAGCGGAGATCGACGTCGGGCGGGCTGGTCCAGTCCGGGTCGTGGGGGATCGGCCGCATCCCGTCGCGGGCCGCATCCGCCCCCGTCAGCACCGCCAGCACGCCGGGGAGCGCGGCGGCCCGGGAGGGGTCGATCGACCGGATCCGGGCATGGGCGTGGGGCGAGCGCACCATGAAGGCGCGCGCCGTTCCCGGAGGCGCGAAGTCGTCCGTGAACCGGCCCTGTCCGGTCAGGAGCCGCCGATCTTCCACGCGCGGCCGGGGCGCGCCGATCTCGCGGGCGGCGGTCCTGGGGGAGGTCGTCACGGGGTCCCGATCCCTTGCGGCCGCATCCCCCGCGTGAAGCGCCGCGGGATCGGCCTCGGAGCCGGGGTCGGCTCGGTCCCTTCCGGGGCCGCGTGGGGCCATTGCTTCATTCTGGTCGATTCTGATCGTCCATTCCGGTCGATCTTCGGCGCCGGGAACGGCCGCCGCGTCCCGGCCGGCGCCTCTCCCTGTCCTGCCGCCGCGGACGCCGATCCGCTCGCGGCGGCGGGCGGCGCTCCGTTGCCGGCCGCTTCGACCACGCGCGGCGCCAGGGTCGGCAGCGCCTTCGGCGTCTCTCGGGTCGGGCCGCCCGCGGTCCTCACCCCAGGACGCGCACCCGGCCTCCGGGGCGCGATGCGGGGTCCGGTCCCGGGCTCGATCCGGGGGCGGCCTTCCGGACCGCGCCGATCCGCGCCGCGGCCCCGCAGCCGGCGGCGGCGAGGGCGGACGCGCACTCGTCCGCCCGCTCGGCGGGGACGGAGGCGAGGAGCCCGCCCGAGGTCTGCGGGTCGTACAGGAGGGCGGCCCGCGGGTCGTGGGGGTCGATACCGTCGAGCGCGGCCCCGAACGCGGCGTTCGCCTCGTGCAGGGAGCTCCGTACCCCCCGGGCGAGGAGCGCGTCGGCGCCTTGCAGCCGCGGCAGGGCGGCAAGGTCCAGCTCCGCGTCCGCCCCGCTCGCCCGGAGCATCTCCACCAGATGTCCGAGCAGGCCGAACCCGGTGACGTCGGTGCAGGCGGTCGCCCCGCAGGCGCGCAAGACGCGGGCCGCCGCCGCATTGGAGCGGAGCATCGACGCGAGGGCCGCGTCCACCGTCCCGCCGGGGGCTTCGGCCCGCATGTCGGCGGCGAAGACGACCCCCGTGCCGAGCGGCTTCGTGAGGAACAGCCGGTCGCCGTCCGCGGCCCCCGCCTTGAGGAGGGCGGTGTCGCAGAGGCCGTTCACGGTGAGGCCGAGCGCGCACTCCGGGCCCTCCGCGGTATGTCCGCCGACCAGCGCCGCGCCGGCCTCGGAGAGCGTCTCGGTCACCCCGCTCAGGAGGTCGAAGAGATCCTGCTCGATCTTGTCGGGGGGCGCGAACGGGAGGGTGACCATGGCCTGCGCGGTGCGGGGCTCCGCCCCCATCGCGAAGAGGTCGCTCAGGCAGTGGTGGGCCGCGATCCGCCCGAAGAGCCAGGGGTCGTCGAGGAAGGTGCGGAAGTGGTCCACGGACTGGACGAGGAGCTTGCCGGGGGGGACCCGGAGTACGGCGGCGTCCTCCCCGCCGTCGAACCCGATGAGCACGTCGGGGTGCGGGGCGGATTCGAGGCGCTCGAGCACGCGGTGCAGCACCGCGCTCGCGACCTTGGACCCGCAGCCGCCGCAGCGCATGGCGGCGGCGGAGGCGAGGTCGGCGGCGGCCGTCGAGGTCCGGGAGGCCGGAGTACCGGAGCCCGTTCCGCGGGCGCGTCCGGGCGGGCGCGGCGCAAGGCCATCCCCGGCCGGGCCGCCGCCGGCGCCGTCCGGCGCCGATACCGATGCCGCCCCCCCTGCCGACACGACCGCCGCCCGGAGCGGAGGGGCTCCCCCCGCCATCGCCGGAAGCTCCTGGTACTTGCGCATCCAGCGCCGGTCGATCCGGTCCTTGAGCCGCCACACCCAGCGCCCCCCGACCGCGAGCCGGCCCCACGACGCGACCGCATTCCGGTCGCCGGTCGAAACGAGGGCGAGGGCGAGGGGTTGCGGCCGATAGGGCCGGAGGGCGCGCCCGGCCGCGAAGCGGGCGAGGTTCTCGGCGAGCACCGGACCCTGGCGGACCGCGTAGACCCCGGACTTCGGGAGCCGGCGAGTGTCGAACGAGGCGACGTCGCCCGCCGCGAACACGGACGGGTCCCCCGTCGACTGCAACGTCTCCCGCACCCGCACGAAACCCGCGCCGTCGAGGTCGAGCCCGCTGCCGCCCAGCCAGCCCGGCGCCTCGGCGTGGGTGGCCGCGATCGCGAGGTCGCAGGGGACCACGACCCGCCCTCCGTCGCCGGCCACCGCTTCGACCGCGCCCGCCCGCACCGCCACCGCCCGGTGGTTCGGCAGGAGGCGCACGCCGCGTTCGGCGAGGAGCCGGGCCATCCGGCGGCGGAGCGCCGGGGCATGGGACCCGACGACCTCGCCGGTCTCCGCGATCAGGGTGACCTCCACCCGATCCGGTACTCCGGACCGTTGGAGCAGGGTGCGGAGCCGGTAGCGGAGGGAGAGGGCCAGCTCCGTCCCCCCGGCCCCGGCCCCGATCACCGAGACCCGGAGCCGCCCCGCCCGCGCCGCGCAGTCGCGCTCGGCTTCGGCCCAGCGTTCCCGGAAGGCGTCGACCGGCTTCACCCCGAGGGCGTGCTCCTTCGCGCCGTCGACGTCGCGCAGGGCCGGCTGCGAGCCGACGTCGAGGGAGAGGAGGTCGAACCCGATCGGGGGCCGGCCCGCCGCGAGGACCTGCCGCCGCTCGAGGTCGATCCCGGTCGCCGGGGCGTGGATGACCCGCGCGTTCGCGAAGCGGGAGAGCTTGCGGAGGTCGACGTGCGCCTGTTCGGGGAGGTAGTGGCCGGCGACGAGGCCCGGCAGCATCCCGGAGTAGGGGGTCAGCAGGTCGCGCGAGACCAGGGTGAGCCGCACCCCCGGGGCCGGGCGCATCCCGAACCGTTTGAGCACCGCCACGTGGCTGTGGCCGCCGCCGACGAGCACGACGTCGGTGGCGACGGGGGCGGGCGGGCCGGACGTCGCGCTTGGGCTCGATGGCATGGGCGGAACGGGCGTAGGTTGTGCTCGCGGGAACTCGGGCCGCGCCGCGCGGCGCAGGGGGCGGTAAGGGAAGTGGTGAAAGGGGAGGCGCAGCAAGGGAAGTGGCGGAAGAGGGTGGGAGTCGAACCCACCGGACACGTCGCACGCGTCCCATCGGATTTGAAGTCCGTGCGGCCCACCGGGCGCCGATCCTCTTCCCCGCGTCCGGTCGTCGGCGGCCTGCCCTCGCGCCCCGCTCGTCCCGCGGCGCGAGACCCTGCCGACGGGGACGGAGGATAGCGCCGCCCGCCCGCGGCCGTCGAGTGCCGGAACCGTCCGATGCCATTCGGGCAACACCTTCCCCCCCTGACACGTTGCCCCGAGGGTCATTCCTTGCTCGCCGCGCCATTCGAAAAGAGCGCGGTCGCCGCCCGGATTCCGACCCCGTCGCTCGGACGGGGTTGGTCCACGGCTTGGGGCCGGTTCGAGGGGCCTTTTGACGGATTTCACCCCACGGCAGGGGATTCCCGGGTCGTACCCGGGCACACCATCCTTGGGTACGCCGGCGTCTCGCCGGCACACGAAGGGGCGAAGCGCCTGTGAGAACGAACATGACAGCGGGACGCCGGCGTACCCAGGGGCGTTCGCCATTGGCGAAAACCCCACAGCGCACATGCCTCGAGGCGAGAGCCCGTCATTCCCTTGAGTCTTGTACGTAATCAGGAGCCAGGTTGGAATGGCCCAGGCCGAGCCGGGCAGGGCGGCGGCCGCGGGTCAGCCGAAGAGGTCCTCGGCGCGCCGGACCACGATGCGCGCGTCGCCGATGCGGCGGGTGAACCCCGCGCCGTCGAAGTACTCGAGGACCTGGATGGTGAGGTTCCGCCCGATCCCCGACGCGTCGCGGAACGCCTTGGCGTCGAAACGCCCGTCGTCGGAGGCGGCGGCGAGCCCTTCCGCCGCCTCCGCGAGCCGCCGGACGGCGCGAGGGTGGAAGAAGCGGTTCGGCGCCACCTTGACCAGCAGCCCGCGCCCCGCCGCCCGCCCGAGGAAGAGGGCGAGGAGGCTCCGCTCCACACCGACCGCGCCGGCGAGCTCGGTGAGAACGGGGGGCTTCACCGCGTCCTCGCCGAGGTGGGGCGAGACCTTGCTCCAGAGCGCCGCGTCGCGCGGCGACAGCCGGGGCGAGTGCTCGGGAACGCGGAGATACCGGCCCTCCCGGACGAGGCGCCCCTCCCGCACCAGAGTACCGACCGCCGCCGCCGCGACCTCCCGCGAGCGCCCCCGCTCCCGCCCCGTCCCGCTCGCAAGCTCCGCCAGCTCCGCGCCGGCCCGCTCCGGGGACTCCTCGTGCACCCGCCGCGCCGCCGCGAGCATCCCTTCCAGGAGGCCGCTCCAGTCGCCGCGCGCGAATCCGGCCCGCCGGCCCCGCGGCAGGGCGACCGTCTCCACGCCGGCCCGCTCCCAGAGCGCGTCCGCCTCCTCCGGCAGAAGGTTCCAGGCGTCCGCGAAGTGGTCGAGGTCGACCCCGCTGGCGCTCGCCGCGAGCAGGGCGGCAAGCGCGTGGTCCGGGTCGCTCGCGGCCAGCGCCCGCAGCGCGGCGACCCGCTCGGGCCGGGCCCGCCCGCGGACCGCCCCCGCCGGGTCGAGCACCGCCCCGCCCGCGACCGTGCGCCGGGCCGACTGGTCGCGGAGGATGAAGCGGTCCCCCCGCACCCCGACGAAGGGCTGGTCGACCACGATCTGCACGAGCCCGTGCGACCCCGGAGCGACGCTCCGGCCTTCCAGCACCGCCACCCGCCCGGTGAAGGACGCCGCGCCCGCGTGCACGTGCACCGGGGTCCAATGGGCGAGGGGGCGCTCTTCGCTCGCCAGCACCCGGAGCTCCGCGTCGAAGCGGTGCGCCGACGCGGGCGCGGGCTCGCCGGTCAGCCAGTCCCCCCGCCGGATCCCGGCGCGCCCGAGATCGGTCCCCGCGAGGTTGATCGCGCACCGCTCGCCGAGCGCTCCGCGTGCGGCCGGCCGGCTCTGGGCATGGATGCCGCGCACCCGGACCCCGACCCCGGCCGGCGCGAGGACGAGGCGGTCCCCGACCTCGACCCCGCCCGCGAAGACCGCCCCGGTCACGACCACCCCCGCGCCCCGCACGCTGAAGCAGCGGTCCACCGCGAGGCGGAAGCGGGTTCCCGTCCGCACCCCGGCGGTCCGGCGCTCCGCGGCAAGCGCGAAGAGGCGCCCGCGGAGCGCCTCCATGCCTTCCCCGGTCACCGCGGAGACCGGGAGCACGGGCGCGCCCTCGAGGCCGGAGCCTTCGACCAGCTTCCCGACCCGGGCGGCGACGGCCGCCGCTTGCGAGTCGTCCACGAGGTCGATCTTGGTGACGACCACCGTCCCCGCGTCCACGCCGAGCAGGTCCAGGATCGCGAGGTGCTCGCGGGTCTGGGGCATGGGGCCGTCGTCGGCCGCGACGATGAGCAGGGCGTGGTCGATGGCCGCCACCCCCGCCAGCATGTTGCGGATGAACCGCTCGTGGCCCGGCACGTCCACGAAGCCGAGCACGGTTCCGTCGGGCCGGGTGTGGTACGCGAAGCCGAGGTCGATGCTGAGCCCGCGCGCCTTCTCCTCCGGCAGCCGGTCGGTGTCCACCCCGGTCAGGGCCTTGACCAGGACGGTCTTGCCGTGGTCGACGTGTCCGGCGGTCGCGATCAGCATCCGGGCGGGTTCCGGGGGCCGGCGGCGGAGGGGGGCTCGGGGGGCTCCGGCTCGGACGCCTGCGACTCGCCGGCGGTCTCCCGGGGGTCCTCCGCTCGGTGTACGGCGCCGGTCCCTTCGCCGAGGAGGGGAGCGAGAGCGTCCAGCAGGTCGGAATCCCGTTCGAGGCATCGGAGGTCGAGGACGAGGGCTCCCTCCCGCACCCGCCCGATGACCGGCCAGGGGAGCGCGCGGAGAGCGGCGGCCAGCGCCTCGACCCGCCGGCCGGACACTCGCCCGCCGCCTCCCCCGGACGGCCGCGGGCGGAGGGCGAGGCCCGCGCTCGGCAGGGTGTCGACGGGGAGCGCGCCGCTCCCGATGCGGCTCGCGCACCCGACCGCCTCCACGTCCACGTTCTCCCCGAGCTCGCCGAACCCGCCGATCCGCCCGCGGAGCTTCGCCGCGACCCGCTCGGCGAGCGCCCGGATCTCGGCGGCGGGCCGGACCAGCCGCCGCAGGGCGGGCAGCTCGCGCGCCAGCCGCTCCGGGTTCGCGTACAGGGGAAGCAGGGCCCCGAGCGCGGCCAGGGTGATCTTGTCCACCCGCAGCGCCCGCTTCATCGGGTTGCTCCGGAGGGCGGACACGAGGTCGGCGCGTCCCGCGGCGATCCCCGACTGGGGGCCGCCGAGGAGCTTGTCCCGCTGAAGGTGACGAGGTCCGCCCCGTTCGCGAGCGCTTCCCGGGGGGTCGGCTCGTGGGGGAGCCCGAACCGTTCGAGATCGACCAGGGTCCCGCTCCCGAGGTCGTGCACCCACGGCACGCCGCGCTCGCGCGCGAGGGATGCGAGCCTCGCCGGCGCCGGGGCGGCGGTGAACCCCTCGACGACGTAGTTGCTGGTGTGTACGGTCATCACCGCCCCGGTCCGCTCCCCGATGGCGCGCGCGAAGTCTTCGAGGTGGGTGCGGTTGGTGGTCCCGACCTCGACCAGCCGGCAGCCGGCCCGGCGCATGATCTCGGGGAGCCGGAACGAGCCGCCGATCTCGATGAGCTCCCCCCGCGACACCGGGACCTCCCGGTCGAGGGCCAGGGTGTTGAGCGCCAGCAGGACCGCGGCGGCGTTGTTGTTCACCACCGTCGCCGCCTCGGCCCCGGTCAGCCGGGCGATCCACGCCTCGACGTGGGCATCGCGCTCTCCCCGCTTGCCGGTGGCGAGGTCGATCTCGAGGTTGACGGCCGAGCGGGCCGCCTCGGCCATCGCCGCGACGGCGACCTCGGGAAGCTCGGCGCGCCCGAGGTTGGTGTGGAGGACCGTGCCGCTCAGGTTGAGGACCGGGCGGAGCGACGGCGCGGCCGCCTCCCGGGTCCGGCGGAGGGCCGCTTCGGCCACGCGCCGTTCGACGTCTTCCGCCTCCGCTTGCGGTCCCGGCCCGGCCCCCGGCCCGGCCCCCGGCCTTGGCTTTGCGTCCGGATCCGACCCCGATCCCCGCCCGGGGGCCGGCGTTCGCGGCTCCCGTCCGGCGGTCCGCCGGTCTCCGGGCCGCGCCGCGGCGTCTTCGTCTCTCTGGCCGGCCGGACCGGTACGGCGCTCCTGTCCGACCCGCCGGTCTTCGGAGCGCGCCGCCGCCCGCAGCTCGTCGATGGCCCCCCGCACCGACTCCACCACGAGGGCGCGCCCGTGCTCACGCACGCACGCTTCGACCTCGGGCCTCCTCAGGATCCGGTCGACGCCGGGAAGGAACGCCAGCCCCCCGCCTTCCTCTCTCCCCGGCATGGCTCCTCCGGTTCGATCCGGTTCGCGCCGCGCCAGCGGCCGGCCCGCGGACCCCGGCTTCGTCCCGCCCGCCCGGCCGCCGGGCGCTCCCGATCAGCTCGGCCCGCCCGGCCCACCCGATCCGTCAGACCCGTTCGACCGCGGCGGGGAGCGCAACCCCGCTCCCCCCGATCCCGCAGTACCCCCACGGGACCTTCGCGAGGTACTGCTGGTGGTAGTCCTCCGCGTAGTAGAGCTCGGGTACTGCCCGGATCTCGGTCGTGATGCGGCCGTACCCGGCCTTGGACAGCGCCCCCTGGAACGCGTCGCGCGACGCGACTGCCGCCGCCTCCTGATCGCCGGAGGCGAAGTAGACCCCCGACCGGTACTGGGTACCCACGTCGTTGCCCTGGCGCATGCCCTGGGTCGGGTCGTGGCCCTCCCAGAAGCGCCGGAGCAGGTCGTCGTAGTCCACGGCCTCGGGGTCGAAGACGACCCGGACCACCTCGTTGTGGCCGGTGCGGCCGGTGCACACCTCCTCGTAGGTGGGGTTGGGGGTATGGCCGCCAGCGTAGCCTACGGACGTGGACCAGACCCCCGTCATCTCCCAGAACATGCGCTCCGCCCCCCAGAAGCAGCCCATGCCGAACATCGCGAGCTCGAGCCCGTCCGGGAACGGAGGCTCGAGGCGGTTGCCGTTGACGTAGTGCGCGTCCGGCACGGACGTCCTCGCCGTCCGACCGGGAAGGGCGGCCTCCGGGGACGGCAGCTCGGTCTTCTTGCGCTTGAGCCACATGCTGTTCCTGCTCCTCGATTCGGGACGATCGTTCGCGCGTTCGTGCTTCTTCGCCGGGAGACGTTCCGCGGCTTCCCCTCCGCGGCCTCCGTCCGCCAAGCCCGCCGTCAATGGCCCATGATCACCGGCAGCTCGGCGTGCTTCAGGATGTGGCGGGTCGGGCCCCCGAAGATCATCTGCCGCAGGCGGCTGTGTGCGTACGCGCCCTTGAGCAGCATGTCGGGGCCGGTCTCCATCGCGTCGTCGAGCACCGCGGCCCCCGGCGCGCGGCCGTCGAGGGCGGTCACGTGGGGGCTCGCGTCGATGCGGTTGGCGGCGAGGCATCGCGCGACCTGGTCCGCGTCCGGCCCGGGCACGTGCACCCCCTCGACCGCGCACACCACCACCTCCCGGGCCGCCTGGAGCAGGGGCATCGCCGCCCCGAGGGTGCGCGCCGTCTCGGTGCTGCCGTTCCACAGGACCGCGATGCGTTCGCCGAAGGTCGGCGGAAGGGACGGCGGGGCCAGCAGCAGGAGGCGCCCGCTCTCGAACAGGGCGGCCTCGCAGAGGACGTTCCAGTCGGGAGAGGAGTCTTCGGTCTCGCGGCCGATGGCGATGAGGTCGAAGACGCGCCCGTACTCGCCCACGATCTGCTCGCCGAGGCCGTCGAGCTGCCGCCACACGGCGCGCGCCCCTTCCGCGGGCTCCTCCCCGCTCTCGACGAAGTCGACCCCGTTCGCGCGCACCTGTTCGGCGAAGCGCGCGCGCGCCTCGTCGCCGCGCCGAAGCTCCTCGTCGGCGAGCTGGGTCACGTACCCGCCGATGGCGATCCCTTCGCTCGCGTAGACGAGCGGGGCGGTCTGGATGAACAGCCCTTCGATGCGCGCGCCGCGGGCGGCGGCGGCCCGGCACGCGAGGTCGAGGGCGGCCTGGGCGGTAGCGTCTTCGCGGAACGGAACCAGGATGGTCTTCATCGTCTCCTCCACCTTGGCTTCTCGGGAGCGGCGGGAGTATATCCCGCGAGCCTCTCCCGCCATCCCCGCGGCCGGACCGCGTGGGCCGGGGGAGAAGGGGCGGGCCGGCACGGTCTTCACCAGGGAGGGCGCAGGCCCGGGCGGCGGGTTCGAGACCGGTCCGCGTCAGATGGCGTTCCCCTGCGGGTCGAAGATCCGGGCCGGCGGCGGGGGAGGCTTGAGCGGGGGCGCGCTCGGGGGAACGACGTCGATGTTGACGTGCCCCAGGTTCTCCCATGCCCGGCGCGAGAAGAAGTCCTTGATCTCGATGCGGCCCCGGGTCCGCACGGCCTCGTCGGTCACTTCCTGGATCCGCTCCGCCACCGTCCGCCGCCACGGAAGCCGGTAGTAGCGGGGCCGGGTCTCGCCGTCGAGCTGGACCCAGAGGTAGATCGCCCGGCCTTCGTCCACGGTGGTCCCGAGCAGGACCGCGCTGGCGTTCCGGTCGCTCCACCACTCGTGGGCCACCGGCTTGGGCCGCCCGAGGATCTCGGTGAGGGCGACGTAGCCCGCGGGGATCAGGGCCACCGCGAGCGCGACCGCCGCGGCCCTCGGTACCGTGCGGCGCGGGGCCCAGATCGCGATGGTGGCGAGCAGCGCCGCGGCCAGCACCGCCGCGAAGTAGAACCAGACGAGGAGGCTCATGAGGGCTCCCTGCGCGCCGGCGGAGGCGCCGGCGTCGGCGCGGGCGCGTTCGTCCGACCGGCGCGGGGGGCGCAGGCGGCTCCGCCGGGGCGGTCCGCCCGGCCGGGCTCGGCGGATGCGGGCGCGCGCTTCATCGCGCCACCGTCACCAGGCGCCGGCGAATGGTGGTCACGCTCTCCTCCACCAGCTCCCCTTCCCCGTCCAGGCGGAACCGGAACGCGGTCTCCTCCTGGTTGCGGCGGGCGAGGGGAACGGTGGTCTGGAGGATCTGGCGGGCGACGTCGAACTGCTTGCGCACACTCACCACCACCTTCACCGGGATCTCGAGCCCGGTCGGCAGCAGCCCGTACATGTGCACGTTCACGACGTACTCCCCGGCCGGGATCCCGCGGCTGTACGTGATCTCGTAGTTGAGGCCGGTCGCGTCGGCCTCGTCCCCGAGGTCGTCCCGCAGGAGGTTGAAGTACTCGCTCCCCTGGTTGAAGAAGCCGACCGGCACGTCCTCGGGGGCCCGGACCCAGAGGTCGACGTCGTAGGGCATGTCGGGCGGCCAGTGGATCTCCACGATGACGTTGCCGGGGGCGCGGTGGTCCTGGGTCTCGTCCTCGGCCTTGCGCACGTGCGGGAGCAGCATGATGACCATCGCCACGAAGCCGATGAGGGCGAGCAGGGTGACGTCGCGGAAGACCGTCCCGGCGCTGTCCTCCGCGAAGCCTTCAAAGGGGGGCTGCACGCCGCTCCCCGAGCTCGACGATCGCGTTGTAGAGGTGGAGGGTTCCGGTCGCGAGCATCCGGTGGTTGACGATCAGCCAGACGTGGAGCACCGCCCCGACGAGGGTCGTGTAGAGCGCGATCCCCATCCCGTCGATGAGGCTCGCCACCATCGGCGCGATCTGGCGGACGTTCCCGGTCACCCCGGGCTCGACGCTGGAGAGCGCCACGATGAACCCGATGACCGTGCCGATGAGGCCAAGGAACACCAGGGTGTTGGCGATGTGGCCGACGATCGAGACGTGGCTCGCCATGCGGAAGCGGAGGAGGTCCGCCGCGATCCTCCGGTCGTCCGCCCGCCCGCCGGGGAAGCGGTCGAGGTAGCCGGCCGCGCGCGAGCCGGGCGCGGGGCGCCCGTCGCGCGCCTGGTTGAGCTCGAGGCTGGTCCGCGCCACCTTGAGCGCGCAGACGGCGAAGCCGAGGAGGAAGGTCGCGAAGATCCCGAGGCACATGAGCCGGGCGCTGCTCTCGAGCATCGCGTCCAGCCAGCCCTGCAGCCACGCCCCCCCGAGCACCCCGAAGCAGGCCGCGTTGAGCAGCAGGAAGCGAAACAGCAAGAGATAGCGATACATCCTTCCTCCCCGCCGACCGCCCCGGCCCCCGCTGCGCCCGGCCGCGACCCCCGCCCGCGCGCGGGCCGGGATTATAGGCCGAGGGTCCTGCCTCCCCCGAGGAGTCGGGCGCCGGCCCCGCCACCGCATGGAGCGCGGGCCGGGAAACCTCATACGCCCGGCTCAGCGCCGTCTTCGCCCCGTGCTCACGTTGTCCTGCGACCGCCGCTGCGGCACACTTGGAGCTTCCGGGAGCTTGTCGGGTCGGTGCGCTGGGGTACGGTCGTTGGCTGGCATCCCGGGATGCCGGGCTCGTCACCTCGAATCCTCTCATGGCGACCGTCTGGCGGCTTCCCCTCTCGTTCCCCCGGCCCTGCCCGCCCTGCGATTCGCGGGTACGATGACAGGGCCCGGGAAGCGGGCGGCGGCCCGGTTCGCCGGAGCGGCCGGACGCGCGCCTCGGCGGGCGCATGGACGTCCGGCTGCCGCCATTCATCCTCCGACCTCCTCCGAAGGCCCGAAGGGCCCCGCGCATGGCCGTCGCCACCGAATCTCCCGGGTCCCGATCCCGCGGGACCCGACCTCCCGCCGCCGCCGGATGCCGCGGCGACCGGGCCGAGCCGTGCTGGTGACCGGGCGCCGCGCGGGCCTCCGCAGCTCCCTCGCTCGTCTCCGCCTCCGATTGGCGCCATGCTGGTGATCGTCCTCCTCACCGCCGCCGCCTATCTCCTCGGCTCGGTCGCGACCGCCGTGCTCGTCTCCCGGGCGCTCGGGGCCGCCGACCCCCGCTCCGGCGGGTCGGGCAACCCGGGCGCCACCAACGTGCTGCGCCTCGCCGGACGCCGGGCCGCCGCCCTGACCCTCGCGGGGGACGTCGCGAAGGGGCTCGTTCCCGTGCTCGCGGCCCGGGCCCTCGACCTGCCGCCCGGGGCGCTCGCCCTGGTGGGCTTGGCCGCCTTCCTCGGCCACCTCTACCCCGTCTTCTTCGGCTTCCGGGGGGGGAAGGGGGTGGCGACCGCGCTCGGGGCGCTCCTCGGGATGGAGCCACTACTCGGAGCCGCGGCGCTCGCCACCTGGATCGTCGTCGCCGGGGTCTCGCGGTACTCCTCCCTCGCGGCCCTCGCCGCGTCCGGGCTCGCGCCCGTCTACGCTTGGCTCATGTCCGGCCGCCCGGGGGTCGTGGGCGCCGTCTCGGCCATGGCCGCGCTACTCGTCTGGCGCCACCGCGCCAACGTCCGACGGCTGCTCGCCGGCGAGGAGGGGCGCATCGGGCGGACGGAGTGAATCGAGGGGCCAGCGCGCGCGCGCTCCGAGGGAGTGCGGCTGGCGTTCCCCGGCGCGGAGCCTGAGGAACCCGGCGAACGCGACCATCGCCCCGTTGTCGGTGCAGAGCTCCGGGCGCGGGTAGAAGACCCTCGCATCGAGCTTCCGCACGAGCCGTTCGCGCAGGTGCCGGTTGGCCCCGACCCCGCCCGCGACCACCAGGCGGTCGAACCCCGTCTCCCGGAGCGCCCGCCGGCACTTGACGTACAGGGTATCGACCACCGCCTCCTCGAACGCGCGGGCGACGTCGGCGGCGAGGGTCGGGCCGGGGGGCTCGGTGCGGAACGTGCGGAGCGCGTGGGTCTTGAGCCCGCTGAAGCTGAAGTCGAGCCCCGGGCGGTCCGTCATCGGCCGCGGGAACCGGAACCGGCCGGGGTCGCCGTCCCGGGCGAGGGCGGCGAGCGCCGGGCCTCCCGGATAGCCGAGCCCGAGCAGCTTGGCGGTCTTGTCGAACGCCTCGCCGGCCGCGTCGTCGAGGGATTCGCCGATGATCCGGTACTCGCCGGGGGCGCGCACGGCGACGAGCTGGGTATGGCCCCCGGAGACCAGCAGGGCCAGGAACGGGAACTCCGGGGCGGGCTCCTCGAGGAGCGGGGCGAGCAGGTGGGCCTCCAGGTGGTGCACCGCGACGGCGGGGACGCCCCAGCCCCAGGCGAGGCTCCTCCCGACCGCGGCCCCGACGAGGAGCGCGCCGATGAGCCCGGGGCCGGCGGTATAGGCGACGCCGCCGACCTCGGACGCCTCCCGCCCGGCCTCCGCGAGCGCGTCGCGCACCAGGGGAAGCACCCGGCGGACGTGGTCGCGGGCCGCGATCTCCGGGACGACCCCGCCGTACCCGGCATGGAGGGCGGCCTGGCTGTGCAACCGGTTCGCCACGAGGCCGAGGCGCCCGTCGTACAGGGCTACCCCGGTCTCGTCGCACGAGGTTTCGATGCCGAGCGCCAGCACGGGAGGGACGGACCGCCGGAGGGGGTGGGTGAACGGGGATTATGCGCCACTTCGCGCGCCGGCGCGGGCGGCCCGTAGCGGCCGCGGGGGCGGCTGCATTCCTCCGGCTCCACCGAAGCGCCGGAGGGCCTCGGAGGGAGGAGGTCCGTCGATCGCAGGATGAAGGAGGCAGGCCGGATGCCGGCGGCCACCCATCCCTTGTGCCGGAGCCCCTGGGTCGAGCAGGTCCCCGAGACACGCCCGGGGTAAGGACGGCGGGATGCGCGGGCTGGCGGGCGTCGTCAGGATGGGGCCTCGCTCGCCTCCTCCTGCACTGCGAAGAACGATGCGCGGATCGGTTGCTCGGGAAGCTCGATGAGCGCTTCGGAGAGACGCGCCCGACGGGTCTGCCGGCCGCGGACGATCATGCCCTCGTTCCGGCTCGGCATGGGGTTGCGGGCGATGGGGAAGGCGTCCGCGGCGGTGTAGACGCAGACGTAGAGCCCGCGCGGGGACGCCGACCGGTTCGGCTCCGAGCCGTGCGCGAGCCGCGTGTGCATGAGGCAGACGTTGCCCGCGCGTCCGAGGATCGGTTCTTCGCGCGCCCGGAGCGCACGCTCCTCGTCGGGGGCGACGAATCCGGTGAAGCGGTCGCCGTCGAAGAGGGAGAACATCGGCCCTCGGTGGCTTCCCGGGACCGCCATCAGGCAGCCGTTCTCGAGGGTCATGTCGTCGACCATGAGAAGGGCGGTGACGACGTCGTCGTTCGTATGCGGCGTGTACGCGAAGTCCTGGTGATAGCGGACCTCGGTATTCGCGCCGGGGAGCTTCAGATTGATCTTGCAGTGGTGGTGCTTGACGTCGGGGCCGATGAGGTCCGTCACCATGTCGGTCATCGCCGAGTCGCGCATCGCCTCCATGTAAGCCTCGTCGATCTCGCTCGGGTTGTTGACCCGGCGCAGGGCGGGCGAAGCCGCAGAGTGCCCGGGGGCGAGATCGAAGCGCGGCCGTCCGTCGACGGTCGGCTCCCCGAAGGGCGCTTCGTGCGCGCGGCTCTCTTCGACCCATCCGGCCAGAGTGCTTCGCAGGGCCGCGAGCTGCCGGGCATCGACCGCGTCCTCGGCAACGAGCAAGCCGTCGCGTCGGAATCGTTCGACCTGTTCTTTCGAGAGCATGCCCGCTCCTCTTCGGTGGCGTCCGCCCGCCCGGATCGGCGTGCCCGGGCGGTCAGCGCAGCTCCCGGCGCACGGAGGTCCGGTCTCCGAAGGGGTCGGCGCCCCGCAGCCGTTCGAGCGCCTGCGCGTCGCCCTTGAGGTAGTGGTCGAAGACGGCCCGCGCGTACCAATCGCGGATGACGTAGGGCATGTACACGGAGTCCACCGCGCCGTCGTCCGCCGTCCCCCAGCCGAGCAGGTCGTAGGGCTCGCCGGAGAACTCCCGGTCCCCGATCTCGCCGCCGACCGGCTTGCGGCGCTCCGACGGGGACAGGGCGAAGTCCAGGGCGCCCTTCCGGAACTCCGGCCACGGGAAGACCCGGGCGAAGTTGTCCACCAGCCGGCCGTGATCGACGTCCCGGACGGTCACCAGCATCCGGTCGGAGGTCTGCCTCAGCCAGGCGCTCAGGGCGACCGGCTGGGGATTCGTCTCGCGGTCCGGCGCGGCGCGTTCGGGCTCCAGGGGAAAGCCGAGCTTCGGGTCGCCGCCCGCGGCGGCGAGCATCTGCTGGAACAGGTTGACGAACACCCACTGCACGAAGCCGTCTTCGTCGCCGATCATCTGGACCACCGGCTTGCGGCTGCCCGCGGGCAGCCCGTCCGGGGTCCGCCCGCCGCCGAAGAACTCTTCCGGCGTCCAGGTGAAGGGCGGGCCGTTGTTGAACCCGAGGGCCACCGCGACCCCGGGCAGGTGGTTCGCACCCATCTGCGACGTCATCGATCCGAGGGAATGCCCGGCGAGCCCCACCGCGCCGCCGACCCGCCCGGCGAGCAGCCCGCACAGCTCGCGCGCGGCCGAGGTCGCGCCCAGCGAGCCGAGCCCCGCCGCGCAGTCGTCTTCCTCCTCGCCCAGCAGCTTCACGGTGTGGATCAGCAGCCCCACGTCGGCGACCCGCTGGCGGAACAGGTTCCGCATCATCGTCGTGGTGCGCTCGACGCCGCCCGGGACCGCCCGCGTCTCGGCCGGATTGAAGCCGGCGGGAGACGCGGCGCCGAACAGGAAGCGGAAGAAGTTCGGCAGGACCTTCTGCTCCCGCATGATCAGGCCGTAGGCTTCCTGCACCTCCTCGTCGGACGCCTGCCGGGCGAACACGGAGTCCGGGTCGTGGAAGACGAGCGGAACCCCGCTGTCGGAGATGAAGCTCGGCGCGGCGACGACGTAGCCGTGCGAGGCCAGGAACTCGCCGAGGAAGCTCCACAGGCTGTAGTTGCCGCCGAGCCCGTGGGACAGGACGACCAGCGGGAACCCGCCCCCCGAGGCCGGGGCCGGCGCGGCCGGCGCATCCAGCCAGGCGCCGCGGGGCGCATCGAAGTAGTCCTCCCCGATCGACTCCAGCGCCTCCTGCCGGTCGTCCCCGGAGAGGTCGGCGAGGACGCCGCCGTCTTCCAGGTGCAGGCGCCGCTGGGCGCTCGGGAAGAGCTCCGACGAGAGCAGCACCGGGACCGCGAAGCCCGGGTCGTCGAAGAAGAAGTCCGCCATCTCCGCGCGTTCGCCGGATGCCGCCGGCCAGGGGGAGCGCGGGCCGGCCGTCCGGTCTCCCGAACGGTCCGCCTCGGCCGGATACCACAGGTGGAAGATCACCGTGCGCGGCTGGCCCGAAGCCTCCACCCGGCGCAGCATGGCGCGGTAGGCGTCGCTCGCGTAGGCCGTGTTCCAGGGGTCGAAGCGCTGCCGGCGGTCCACCGCGAAGCCGAGCGTCGCGCCGACCGCGTAGTCGCCGTAGACCGCGGTCGGCGGGAGGGACGCGGCCTCTCCCGCGAACGTCGGCGCGGGGAAGAGGCCGGACGCGGCGAGCCCCGCTGCGGCAATGAAGGCGCCCGCCCTCGAGGCGATGGAGTTCATGCTTCGCTCCTCCCTTTCTTCCTCGGCGGGCCGCTCGCACGCGGCCGCCCGCGCCTCCGGCCCCGCGAGTTCGCCCGCGCGCGGGCGCCGCCGACCGGAGCCGCCGCGAAGCATACCGCAGGCGCGCCCGGCCGCGCGCCTCGAGGCCGGTGCGCGGCATGTACGCGGCGGGGATTTTCGCCAAGCGCGCCACCCGCGAAAAACCCGCGACGGGGGCGGGCGGCACCGAACCGCCCCGAGGGTTCGACCGGAAGCAAAGCGGGGCGGCGGGGGCCCCGGGCGGGGAGGCGGGTGCGGCGGGCGGGCGGTCCCCGCCGACACCCGGATACGGGCCGGGTGAACGGGGTCTCGGCGGCGCGTATAGTACGAAGGATGAGGAGCGCGGACTTGTTCAGGGAGCTGGAACGCGCCGGATGGATCCTCGACAGGGTGCGCGGTTCGCACCATGTCTTCCTCCATCCGGAGAAGCCCGGACGCATCAGCCTGCCGCATCCGCGCAAGGATCTGGGCAAGGGTTTGGTGCGCAAGCTGCGCAGGCAGGCCGGACTGGCGTGAGGACCGGACCATGAAATTCCCGATTGCAATCGAGCCGGGGGACGAGGCCACGGCCTTCGGGGTCGTCGTGCCGGACCTGCCGGGGTGCTTTTCCGCGGGCGATACGCTGGAGGCGGCATACGCGAACGCCGCCGAGGCGATCGAACTGTGGGTCGAGGCGGCGCTCGATGCCGGGGAAGCCATCCCTGCGCCGGGCACTCTGGCGCGGCATCGGAGCGACCCCGATCTGGCGGGCTGGATCTGGGGCATCGTGGACGTCGACCTGTCCCGGCTCGACGACGAAGCCGAACACGTCGACGTCGTGCTTCCGCGCCGCATACTGCGCGCCATCGATTCGTATGCCGAGCGGCAAGGGGAGACGAGAAACGGGTTCCTGGCCCGCGCGGCCCTGGACCAGATGCGGCGGGAAACCACGAGCCCTTCATGACCCGCCCCCCGCGCCGAACCGCGGCCTCCGGCGGCGCCTGCGGGTTCAGGGTCGGGAAGTCCCTCGCGCTGGCGATGGCCGGTCCCCGCCGATCGTCGGGTGCGCCGACATCCCTTCGTCGATGATCCAGGAGCCCCGGGCTTGGCCGAGTAGAAGCGCGGTCCCCCTTTTCCCGGGCGAGGAGCGGAGCGGGATATATTCGGGGCGGGCGGTGGAGGCGGCCTTCTTCGCCCTGCGGCCGGACGGGCCGTCCCGGTCGCTCACGGCTTCGGTGGTGCTGGAAGGGCTCGCCCCCGGCGACGTCCGTGAAGCGGTGGAACCGGTCCGGCTCGGGCGCAACGTCGCCGAGCGCATGCAGGCGGTGGGCCGCACCGTCCACCGGCGCCGCGAGGCGAGCATACGGGTGCGGGAGGAAGACACTCCCCCGTACGTCGGGGCCGGAGGCCGGCACCTCGCGGATGGGCTCGCCGCCGAACGGCGCGAGGAGGCGTAAGGAACGTGCGGGCTGCGAGCACAAAACCGGGAGGAAAACGTTGCCTCGCTTATCGCCAGCCTTCATCATGAGCCTGCAAGGATGGTTTCGCCGGCCCGAAGTTCGCGGGGTGGAACACGATGCGGGATTCCGCCCCCGCCGGTGAAAGGCAGGTGCTACAGGACGCGATTGCGCGCAAGAGGGACGAGCTGCGGGCGATCGAGCAACGGCGGGCCGTCGTCGAGGGCAAGCTCCGGCGCCTCGAGGCGAAGCTCGCGGCCTTCGATGCGCCGCCCTCGGACACCCCCGGCGAGTTCTCCGCTTCCGGAGATTCGGTCCCGGCGACCGCAGCCGGGAAGGTCGCGCTGTTTCGAGCCCTGTTCCGGGGCCGGGAAGACGTCTTCCCGGTGCTCTGGACCAACCGCCGGACCGGACGCACCGGCTATGCGCCCGCCTGCGGCAACGAGTGGATCCGGGGGGTCTGCGAAAAGCCGCGCATACGCTGCGGGGAGTGTCCGAACCAGGCGTTCCTTCCGGTTCGCGACCGCGTGATACTGGACCACCTTCAGGGACGCCACGTGGCCGGCGTCTACCCCATGCTCCCCGACGAGACGTGCCGGTTCCTCGCGGTGGATTTCGACAAGGGGGGCTGGAAACAGGACGTCGCCGCGTTCCGCGGCGCGTGCGAAGCCGCCGGACTGACCGTCGCGGTCGAGCGGTCGCGCTCGGGCAACGGGGCGCACGCCTGGTTCTTCTTCGATGCCCCCGTATCCGCGGCGGCGGCCCGCCGGATGGGCTGCCACCTGATTACGCGGACGACGTCGAGGCGCCACGGGCTCGGCATGTCCTCCTACGACCGGCTGTTCCCGAACCAGGACACCATGCCTCGCGGCGGTTTCGGCAACCTCATCGCTCTGCCGCTGCAACACGAGCCGCGCGCCGGAGGCAACACCGTATTCGTCGACGACGGCTTCCGCCCCTTTCCCGACCAGTGGGCGTACCTCGCCGGTGTGCGGCGGGTCCCGATCTCGACCGTCGAGCAGATTGCGGCGCAAGCCCTGCGAGACGGCCAGGTGCTGGGGGTCCGCTCGAGCGGGATGGAAGAAGAGGACGGCACGGCGGAGCCCTGGCTTCTCGCGCCGTCGCGCGGGCCGGCGCTTCCTGCGCCGACCGTCGAGGAGCCGGTTCCGGCTCGGGTCGAAGCCACTCTGGCGCAGCGGCTGTTCATCGACAAGGCCGGCCTGCCGTCTCCGGTCCTCAACGCCCTCGAACGCCTTGCCGCCTTCCGGAATCCGGAGTTCTACCGCAGGCAGGCTATGCGGCTCTCGACCGCGCTGACGCCGCGCGTCATCTCCTGCGTCGAGAATTTCCCTCGACACGTGTCGCTCCCGCGAGGATGCGCGGACGACGCGGCCGCGCTGCTTCGGACCTTGGGCTCGACGCTCGACGTCGACGACCAGCGGGAAACCGGACAACCCATCCGACACCGTTTCCGGGGCACACTCACCGAGCTTCAGGAGGCCGCGGTTCACGCGTTGCTGGCGCATGACGTCGGCGTTCTGGTCGCTCCGCCCGGCGTCGGCAAGACGGTGGCCGGCATCCGGCTGATCGCCGAGCGAGCCAGAAATGCGCTCGTGCTCGTGCACCGGCAGCCTCTTCTCGACCAGTGGATCGCGCAGCTCGCGACGTTCCTCGACGTCGAGCCCAGGTCCATCGGCCGCATCGGGGGCGGCAAGCGCCGCGTGACCGGGCGGATCGACGTCGCCATGATCCAGAGTCTGGTGCGAAAGGACGTCGTCGCCGATCTGGTGGCCGGTTACGGTCACGTGGTGGTGGACGAATGCCACCACGTCCCCGCCGTCTCCTTCGAGCGGGTGCTCTCGGAGGTCCGGGCGCGCTACGTGACCGGGCTGACCGCGACGCCGAAACGCCGCGATGGGCAACACCCGATCTTCGAGATGCAGCTCGGTCCGGCGCGCCATGTCGCCGACCGGAAGGCGCCGTCGGCCGCAGGCCGGTTCACACGCCGGCTGATCGTTCGGGAGACGGGCTTCGAGCTCGGGGGCGACGATACCGATCGCCCGATCCAGGTCGTCTACCGGCTGCTTGCCGGCGACGAGCGAAGGAACGCCCTCATCCTGGATGACGTCATCGGCTCGCTCGAAGCCGGGCGCTCGCCGATCGTCCTGACCGAGCGAAGGGACCATCTCGACTTTCTCGCCGACCGGCTGCGAGGGTTCACCAGACGTCTGATCGTACTCAGGGGAGGGGTCGGCGCGAAGAAGCGCCGGGAGGCGCTGGCCGCCCTCGATGCCGTACCGCACGGCGAAGAGCGTCTGGTCCTCGCGACCGGCCGTTACATCGGCGAGGGCTTCGACGACGCGCGGCTGGACACCCTGTTTCTGACCATGCCGGTCTCGTGGCGGGGCACGATCGTGCAATACGCGGGGCGGCTGCATCGCTCGCATCCCGGCAAGAGGGAAGTGCGGATCTACGACTACGCCGACCGGCGCGTCCCCGTACTGGCCCGGATGTACGAACGGCGGCTCGCGGGCTATCGCTCGATCGGCTACGACTTCTCCGACGACACAGTCCCCTGACCACGAGGATGGCGCGTCTCCGCACCTTGGATTACATCGCTCATCCCTTCTACCGCCTGACGCGACCGGTGCGCCTCCCGTCCCTGTCCTCGTCGCGCCTTCACCGGCGATGAGGCCGGCAGACGCGACCCCGTCATCGTTCCCGCTCGACTCCACCGCCCCGCACTGCGGCCCGCCGGCGGGTCAGGACGAGGGTTGGACCATCCGCTCCGCGCGCGCGATCAGGTCCGCGCCCGTGTCGCAGTCGATCAACCAGTCCCCGATCTCGTCGAGCTGGCCGGGCGCCGTGAGGCGATCCAGCAACCCCGACAGCCGGGCGGACGTACCGGGGCCGAACTTCCGAGCCGCCTGCCGGCACAACCGCGCCCGCTCCTCGGCGCGGCCCTGTTCGATCCCCTGTTCGATCCCTCGCTTCATGCCCTGCTCGATTCCCTTCAAGCGAGCCTCCTCGTAATACTCCTTCACCCATTCGGCCAGCATCGTCGGCTCCTCCTCCATTTGCCCCAACACTTCCTCCGAGACGGAGCCGGACGGCTCGGCCACCTCCGACACCCATCGCAGGAACGCGCGCCTGAGCTCCGGCTCATCCTCGTCCCGGAACCAGCCCGGCAGCCGCGACACGGCCCGGGCCAGGTCCTCCGGCGAACGGCTGGCCTCGAACTCCACCAGCGACGCCACCAGGTTGTCCTCGGGCAGATCGTCCTCCCCGAGCCCCCGCTCGTCAAGCACGAAGTAGCGCAGCGACATCTGGTACTGCGCGAGCGGCCCCTCGACCGGGGCCACCAGCTTCGCCACCTCGTCCGCCGCCCGCCAGCGCGAACGACCGTTGTACAGCACCACCGGCAGCACCGGGGGAAGCTCCCCGTCCGGCCCCAGCTCCCGGCGGCGAATGAGGTCCTGGTACAACAGGCTCCCGTACGCGAGCAGGCGAACGGCCATGTACCGGTCCGCAGTCGACTGGAACTCGAGCGGCGCCACCACCTGGGGCCACGACGAACCCTGGAGCCGGACCCGCCACAGGGTGTCGCCGTGGCGGCGGCGCAGGTCATCGCTCACGAACTCCGCGGGGAGCTTCTCCAGGGTCTTGAAGACGAGCGTGTCGCTCCATCCCTTGGCGGCGAACCCGCACAGCAGGTCCTTGACCATGCGCGGATGGGCGAACAGGTTCTTGTAGGCGGCGTCCTGCATCCGCCCAATGTAGCCCCGCGCGGCGCCGCGCGATGCCGTCGAATGGCTCGAATCACTCGGGAGATCGGCTCGCGTTTCGTAGGAAAACGCCCCACCCGCCGTCGAAGAACCATCCAGCGCCCGGACGCCGTCCGGCTCGAGTCGGGGCGGCGGGGCTACCAGGTGAAGGGGCGGTCGATGCCCGCGAGCCGCACGCCGGTGAACGCGGAGGCTTCGAGGGACAGGGCGCGCAGGTCCTCCACCTCCAGGTTGTGCACCGAGGACTTGCCGCACGCCTTGGCGAGCAGGGTGATCTCCATCGTCATCGCGGTCAGGAAGCGGGCCACGCGCTCCGCCGCGCCGGGGACCTCCAAGCGCTCCTCGAGATGCGGCTCCTGGGTGGTGATCCCCACCGGGCAGAGGCCCGTGTGGCAGTGGTGGCAGCGCCCCGGGGACGTGCCGAGCGCCTCGTAGTCCTCCAGATAGCGCGGCGCGTTGCAGCCGAGGGCCATCAGCGCGGCGGTGCCGATCATCACCGCGTCCGCGCCGAGGGCGAGGCACTTCGCGGCGTCCGTCCCGGAGCGGATCCCGCCCGCCGCGACGAGGGACACCTCGCCCGACATCCCGCATTCGTCGAGCGCCTCGCGGGCGGCGCGGATCGCCGAGACGGTGGGGACCCCGGTGTGGTCGAGCAGCAGCTCGGGCGAGGCGCCGGTGCCTCCCTCGGCGCCGTCGAGCACGATCACGTCCGCCCCCGCCTTGGCGGCGATCGCCACGTCGTAGCGGGGCCGGGTCGCCCCCATCTTGAGGAAGATGGGCACGCGGTAGCCGGTGGCCTCCCGCAGCTCCTCGATCTTCACCTGGAGGTCGTCGGCCCCGAGGAAGTCGGGATGGCGGACGGTCGAGCGCTGGTCGACCCCCACCGGCAGCGAGCGCATCCGGGCCACCCGCTCCGACACCTTCATGCCGAGGAGCACCCCGCCCGTCCCCGGCTTCGCCCCCTGGCCCACCGCCAGCTCGATGGCGTCCGCCCGGCGCAGGTGCTCGAGGTCGAGCATGTAGCGTGAGGGGGTCATCTGGTAGACGAGGCGCGTCGACGCCTCGCGCTCGTCCTCCAGCATCCCCCCCTCGCCGGTGCAGGTCATGGAGCCTACCTTCGAGGCCCCGTAGCCGAGCGCGGCCTTGGCGTTCGCGGAGAGCGCCCCGAAGGACATGGACGCGACGTAGATGGGGACGTCGAGCCGAAGCGGCTCGGAGACGAGGCCCGGCCGGTCCCCGAGCACAGTCCCGGTCTCGCAGCTCTCGCGGTATCCCTCGAGCGGCAGCCGGGTCATGGTGGCGGGAACGAACACGAGGTCGTCGAAGCTCGGCATCCGCCGGTTGAAGGTGTTGTAGCCGCGGAGCTGGTAGCGCCCGAGCTGGGCCATCGCGTGGACGTCGGCGATCGCCTTCGGCGTCCAGCGCGCCGACTCGCCCGCATCGTAGGCGTCCGGCGAGCCGGCCACCCGCCCCTCGACCGCGCCGTCGCGCATCGCGACCGCCGCCTCCGAGGGGGAGTCGAAGGGGAACTCGTAAGGTTCGTTCTTCTTCACTTCACCGGCCATGCCGAGCCACCGACGATCCCCGTACTCTGTTCGTAACCTCTTGATATGGAGGAAGGAGAACAGGAGGCGAGAGGTTTTTACCCCACGGAGACGGCGTTGTTCCAGGGTCCGGGTCCGGTTCGGGGGGCATTTGGGCGGATTTCACCCCACGGCGGGCGGTTCGCGAGTCGTACCCGGGTACGCCCGGTACGCCCTCCCTGGGTACGCCGGCGTCTCGCCGGCATACGAAGGGGCGAAGCGCCCGTGAGACCGAACGTGCCGACGGGACGCCGGCGTACCCAAGCGCGTTCGCCATTGGCGAAAACCCTGCCGCGCACATGCCTCGGTCCATACCGCCCCCCTCGTCCTCAGCCATTCTCAGATCATCAGCCATGCCTTGGCGTCCCGGCTCTCGAAGTGCCACAGTCGCTGCTCCGACACGACCTTGCGCCAGTCGCGGGAGGGATCGCCGAGGCCGCGCCCGGCGAGCAGCGCCTCGACGGACGCGACCTCCTCGGGGTCCGGCTCCTCGATGCGGGCATCGACGCCGAGCGACTTCGCCGGCCCCGCGAGCCACACCTCGCCGCCCCACAGGGAGTCCGCGCACGCATCCCCGGCCCCGCCGAGGGCGATGAGCCGCCCGGCGTGGGCCATGAACCCCGACAGGTAGCCGATCCGGCCCTCGACGATGACGTCCCCGCCCTTCATCGCCACCCCGCAGCGCGGCCCGGCGTCGCCGCGCACGTGCAGCAGGCCGCCCCGCATGGATGCGCCGGCCGCCATGCCGGCGTACCCGCCGACCACGATCTCCCCTTGGGCCATTGCCTCGCCGACCCCCCAGCCGGCATTGCGCTCGATCTCGATCCGGGCCCCGTCGTTGAGGCCGCCGCAGTAGTAGCCGACGCTCCCTTCGAAGCGGACCCGGGCGCCGGCGGGGAGGCCGACCCCGAGGTTGTGGCGCGAGCGGGTGTCCCGCACCACCACCTCCCGGTCGTCGGCGACGGCGGCGCGGAGCTCCTCGTTCACCTCGCGGATGGGACGGTCGGCGGCCACGACCTCGATCCGGTTCGCGCCGCCGCCAGCGCCAGCGCCGGCGCCGGTGGCCAACCCGCTCACGCGGCGGCCTCCACGGCCGGAGTGTCCACGCACGATGCGAGCCAGGTCCGGGTCTCGGCGGGGCCGTCGTAGTTGGTGACGTCGCCCTCCTCCCGGTAGATGCGCCGCACCGCCTGCTCCTCGGTCGCCACCGCGACCTCCGGCGCCTCGCCCATCGCGACGAGCGGCTTGATGGCCCACCGGTCCTTGGCGAAGCCCATGCTCCGCTCGTCGGCGATGAGATAGGTGAACACGCCGTCGATCTCCCGGATCGACTGCGCGAGGGCGGCCGGCTTGGCCATCCCGCGGCGCATCCGGTCGGAGATCCAGACCGCGATGAGCTCGCTGTCGTTCTCCGTCATGAAGCGGTACCCGCGGCGCTCCAGGCGGTTCCGCCAGAGGAAGTAGTCGGTGATCTGGCCGTTGTGGACGATGGCGACGTCGGGAAACGGCCTCGCCCAGAACGGGTGGCTCGCGGTCGGCGAGACCGAGGACTCGGTCGCGAGGCGCGCATGCCCGAGCCCGTGG
Organism: Gammaproteobacteria bacterium; assembly: GCA_965243335.1. Taxonomy (GTDB): domain Bacteria; phylum Pseudomonadota; class Gammaproteobacteria; order HK1; family HK1; genus JAJDXW01. Next base: position 3,539,490 of record OZ251545.1, on the reverse strand, counting down.
GTGCCGACGAAATCGCGGACCCCGTGCTTGTCCGCCACGTCCGCCGAGGCGCCGACGTCCTTCACCACTTCGAGGGAGCGCCCGACGGACTGCACCTCCAACCGTTCCGAGAGGCCGTCCGCGTCGCGCGACCAGCGGGCGAGGTCGCGGACCTCGTCGACCGCCATGCGCACGGAGACGTGCGGGGTATCGGCGCTGTCGAAGGTCGGGTCCTCGAGGAAGTCCGAGCCGTGCTCGCGGAGGATGCCGAGGAAGTCGTCGAGGTCGCGGCCGAGGGAGGCGCGGTCCATGCCGACCGCCCGGACGATGAAGCCCCGCTCGCGCGGCGGGCCGTAGAGGGCGAATCCGGTCGAGTCCGCGCCCCGGTGGACCTGCGCGTCCATGAGGTCCACGAGGTCCCGGCCCACCGGCCCGGGAGCGCGGAGGATCCGCCCGGCGATTCCGCACATCGAACAGGCTCCCGTGTTCGCTGAATACAGTATCCATTGTACAGAACGTCGCCGCGCCCGCACCGGCCGAGGCAGGTGCGCGGTGGGGACTTTCGCCAGGCGCACCTCTCGCGCATGAAACGTCCTGGCGCCCCCCGCAGTATGAAGATATAAAGGCGGCCCTGTCGGGCGTGACGCCGACCGGCCATGCAAGCGCGGCCTGAAGCGTGGTCGGCGTGAAGTCGGTGACGGCCCGGGTTGCCCCATAACCTCGGATGGAAGGTTTCCGCCGCGTCCGTCCTCCTGCAGGCCTTCCCCCGTTTCCAGGCCTTGGCCGGCGCAGCGATTTCGGGCCGGCGCCGGGGCGTTTCACCCGCCCGCACCGTGCGGGGCCGCCCGTGTGCGAGGCCGGGCGCCGCGATCCGGAGCCGGGCGGGCGGACCGCTACCTGGAGCGCGCGATGAAGAACGAGAGCATCGTCTACCTGAACGGCGAATTCGTGCCGAAGTCCGAAGCCCTGATCCCGGTGGAGGACCGGGGGTTCCTCTTCGGCGACGCGGTGTACGAGGCGACCCCCGCCTACCGCGGCGCGCCGTTCCTCCTCGCCCGCCACCTCGCCCGGCTCTCCCGCAGCCTCGCGGCGCTTCGCATCGACTGCGACGTCGGGGCGATGCCGGAGATCCATCGCCGGTTGATCGCGGAGAACGGCCTTGACGGCGCGCCCTTCTCCTACGTCTACGTGCAGGTGACCCGGGGGGTCGCGCCGCGCGGGCACGCGTTCCCGCGCGAACCGGTCCCGCCGACCGTCTACGGGTTCGCGAGTCCGGCTGTCCGCGCCCCGCGGAGCCGGTGGGAGGAGGGCTACGCCGCGGTCACCGTGCCCGACCGGCGGTGGGGGCGGGTGGACGTCAAGGTGACCTCCCTCGTGGCGAACGTGCTCGCGCAGCAGGCGGCGGCCGACGCGGGGGCAGAGGACGCGATCTTCGTGCGCGACGGCATGGCGCTCGAAGGCACGCACAACAATCTCCTCGCGGTGTTCGGCGGCGCGGTCACGACCTCGCCGGCCTCGAACTACATCCTGCACGGGGTCACCCGGGGCTTCGTCCTGGAACGGGCGGAGGCGCTCGGGATCCCGGTGGACGAGCGGGCGATCCCCGTCGAGGAGCTGCGGGAGGCGGACGAGGTCTTCTTCGCGGGGACGACGACCGAAATCCGGCCGACCGTCGAGGTCGATGGCCGTCCGGTCGGGACGGGGCGGGTCGGGCCGGTGACCCGGCGGCTGTTCGACGACTTCCTTCAGATGACGGGGGGCGGCGGGCGGGGGCGGACGGGCGCCGGATGAGGGGCGCGGGGCGCCCTGCGCGGTCGCCCCCCGTGCTCAGTCGTCGCCCGCCGCGAGCCCTGCGAGCTTCGGTACGACCGGCGCCGCCGGCGCCTCGCATCCGGTGTCGCAGCACTGGCCGGGCTGGGCGGCCCGCTTGCCCGCGCCGCCCTCGGCGTCGGCGTCGTCCGCGGCGAGCCCCCGGTCGATGAGCCGCTCCACGAGCGCCTTCCGCTCCGCGATCGGATAGCGGCGGTGGATCTCCCCCTTCATCGCCTCCGGCGACCCGCCCCCGTGCAGGCTGATGACCGACATCCAGCCCCCCGCGTACGAGGCGGTGACGTCCTCGATGAAGCGGGCGACGGCGGCCCGCTTCTCGTAAGGCACGTCCGGCCGGGCCGTCAGGACCGCGGCGAGGTCCGCCCCCGTCTCCGGGTTGTGGTCGTCCTCGGGGGTGGGGAGGGCGACGATGAGCCCGCCCGAGACGGTGTGGGCGAGGCGGTGCATGTCGTAGATCTTCGTCGAGAGGAGGAGCTTCCCCACGTTGGCGTAGACCGCGTCGGGCTCGGCCGCGCCCGAGGGGTCGACCGCGCCGTAGACGGAGGCCGCGACCCCGCACGCATAGAAGCCCTCCACCACCTTGATGAGCTCGACCATCGTGTCCCGGAGGGGGGCGCTCCGCGAGGCGCAGAGCCCGTTCGCCTCGATCATGAGCGCCCCGGCGCCGATGAGGAGGTCGCCGAAGCCGGCGCGCGCGCCGATGCAGGTGTGCCGGTGGTGGGCCGCGTAGGTCTTGGTGAGGGCGTCGGCGAAGGCCCACTCGCCGCACAGGAAGACGCGCTCCCAGGGCACGAACACCCGGTCGAAGACGCACACCCCGGTGGTCTGGCCGTACTTGCCGGAGAAGACCGCCCCCGACTCGCCGGGGCGCCCGGCCGGCCGGCTGACGACGGTGAGGCCCTCGGCGTCGATCGGTACCGCGCACGCGAGGGCGAAGTCCGCGTCCGCCTCCAGCATGTTCCGCCCCGGGAGGGCGAGGAGATGGTGGACGTAGGGCGCGGAGGTGACGATGGCCTTGGTCCCCGAGATCACGACGCCTCCGGGGCGGCGCTCCACGACCCGCAGATGCGTGTCCGGGTTCGGCTGCTCGTGGGGGCGCAGGCTCCGGTCCCCCTTCGCGTCGGTCATCGCGATGCCGACGGTGAGGTCCTGGCTCTGGGCCTCGTGCAGGTAGTCGACGAAGCGCGCGTGGTAGTCCGTGCCGCACTCGGCGTCGATCCGGTGGGTGATCTGGAAGACCGCGTTGAAGCCGTCCATGGTCAGGTAGCGCATCGCGCACCCCGTCTCCTGGCAGACGGCGCGCGTGTATTCGAGCTTCGCGAGGAGGTCGGAGGTGGTCCGGTTGACGTGGAGGAAGCGGTTGACGGTGGCTCCGCTCGTGTGCTGGGCGGCGGTCGCGATGGGGCGGAACCGCTCCGACCGGGCATAGTCGTAGGTGACCCCCACCGCGTTGACGCCGGGGGCGAGGCGCGGGTCGTCGGGCACGCTCTCGACCCGGCTCCCCTGCACGAAGACGCGCGGCCGGTACGCCCGCAGCGACTCCCGGTAGTCCGACGACGACATCAGCATCGGTTCCTCTCCTCCCGTCGATCCTTTCGAGCCGCGGTCCTCGCGCCCCTCGCCGACCCCCGTCGATCGCGTTCCGGTCCGGGGCGCGCGGAATGGTAACAGCCGATTAGAATCACGACCGTGGCGCGCCGGTCCGCGCCCCGCCTGCCGCGCCCGCCGCGAGGCGCCGCGGCGGGCCGCACGGCGCCGCCCCGGACCGCGCCGCCCGCGCCCTGGAGCCCCGAGGAGCCTCCCCATGCCCCTGTTTCGATCCCTCCTCTTCGCCCCCGGCAACCATCCCCGGAAGGTGGAGAAGTGTCTCGGCCTGGACGCCGACGCGGTGATCCTCGACCTCGAGGACGCGGTCGCGATCGCGGAGAAGGAGGCGACCCGGAGCGTCGTCGTCGACGCGCTCGCGAATCGGTCCCCCCGCGCCGGGGGCCGCCCCGCACGCGGCTACGTGCGGGTGAACGCGGTCGATACCCCCTTCTGCTGGGGCGACCTCCAAGCCGTCGTCGCGCCCGGCGTGGACGGGATCGTGCTCCCGAAGCTCGAGTCGGCGTCGGACCTCCGGACGGTGGACTGGGTGGTCTCGCAGCTCGAGCGCGAGCGCGGCATGGCGCCGGGCGCCTTCGACGTCCTCCCGATCATCGAGACCGGCAAGGGGGTGGCGGCGCTCGCCTCCATCTGCGGGGCGGGGACCCGGGTGCGGCGCCTCTCGTTCGGGGCGGGGGACTACACCCTCGACATGGGGCTTCGCTGGACGGACGGCGAGCGCGAGCTCGACCAGGCGCGGCCCGCGATCGCGCTCGCGAGCCGGGCGGCGGGGCTCGAGCCGCCGATCGACACCGTGTTCATCCACGTCGGCCGGCTCGACTCGCTCCGTCGCTCCGCCGAGCTAGCCCGCGACTTCGGCTTCCAGGGCAAGCTCTGCATCCACCCCGAGCAGGTGGGGCCGGTGAACGAGGCGTTCTCGCCGACCGGCGAGGAGGTCGCCCAGGCCCGCCGCTACCTCGCGGCGTTCCGGGAGGCGGAGGCGCGGGGCTCGGCCTCGATCCAGGTGGACGGCTACTTCATCGACTATCCCATCGTGGAGAAGGCGCAGCGGGTCATCGATCTCGCGGACGAGATCGACCGCGCCGCGGAGAGGGGGGGAGCCGGGGGAGGGGGAGAAGGAGGCAAGGCATGATGGACGCGAAGGAGTTCAAGGCCGCCGCGGCGGCGGCCGGGACGGAAGCGAAGCCGCCGGAGGGCCTCGGCCCCGCGCTCCGGGCGCTCTGGCGCCTCGCCCGGAACGAGTGGGAGGCGGCGCACGGCGCGGCCCAGAGCGACGACAGCCGGGACGGGGCCTGGGCGCACGCCCACCTGCATCGGGTGGAGGGCGATCTCGCGAATGCGGGCTACTGGTATCGGCGGGCGGGGCGCCCGGCCTCGGAGGCGCCCCTCGACGACGAATGGGAGGAGATCGCGTCCGCCCTCCTCGGCGCCGCCGCCCGGGACCCCTGACCCGCCGCAGGACGAGCGATCCGCCTGCGGCAGGCTCCATCTTCCCGCGCGGTATCCTCTCCCCATGCCGCTGATGAGGACGCGGGGGATCGGCGCGGCGGTCGGCGCCGAGGTCCTGTTCGAGGAGGTCGACCTCGCCTTCGAGGCCGGGGAGCGGGTCTGCGTGACCGGCCGGAACGGGGCCGGCAAGTCCACGCTCCTCTCCATCCTCGCCGGCCTCCGGGAGCCCGATGCGGGCTTGGTCGAGCGCCGGCCGGGGCTTCGGATCTCCCTCGTCCCACAGGTGCTGCCGGGCGGTCTCGGCGGGTCCGCGCGCGACGTGGTCCGGGGTGGATTCGCGGGCCTCCCGGAGCAGGAGCACTGGGAGCGCGACTGGCGGGCCGACCGCGCCCTCGAAGAAGCCGGCATCGAGCCGGACGCCGCGTTCGAGTCGCTCTCGGGCGGCTACCGGCGGCGGCTGCTGATCGCGCGCGCCCTGGCGGCGGAGCCCGACCTCCTCCTCCTCGACGAGCCGACCAACCACCTCGACCTCCCCGCCATCGAGGGACTGGAGCGGCTGGCCGCGGGGTTCGCCGGGGGCCTCGTGTTCACGACCCACGATCGCGCGTTCCTCGAACGGCTCGCGACCCGGATCGTGGAGATCGACCGGGGGCGGGCGACCTCCTGGCCGGGGGACTACGCGAACTTCCTTCGCCGGCGCGACGAACGCTGGGAGGCCGAGGAGCAGGAGGCGGCGCGGTTCGACCGGAGGCTCGCGGGCGAGGAGGCCTGGCTGCGCCGCGGGCTCAAGGCGCGACGGACCCGGAACATGGGCCGCCTGCGGCGGCTCGCCGCGATGCGGGAGGAGCGCCGCGCCCGGCGGGAACGGCCGGACCCCTCCGGTCCCCGGCTCGCCCTCGCCGAGGGCGGGCGGTCCGGAAGGAAGGTGATCGAGGCGGACGACGTCGCCTTCGGCCATGCCGGCGCTCCCGTCGTCGCGGGGTTCTCCTGCCTCGTCGAGCGGGGGGACCGGGTGGGGATCGTCGGCCCGAACGGCATCGGAAAGACCACCCTGGCCCGTCTGCTGATCGGGGACCTCGAGCCCGCGCAGGGCCGGGTGCGGCACGGTACGGGCCTTCGGATCGCCTACTTCGACCAGGAGCGGGAGCGGCTCCCGGAAGACGCGACCGTCAAGGATGCGGTGGCCGACGGCGGGGAATTCCTCCCCGTAGGCGGGGAGTTCCTCGCCGTGCACGGGAAGTCGGTCCACGTGCTGGGCTATCTCCAGGACTTCCTGTTCTCGGCGCGCCGCGCGCAGGACCCGGTCCGGGCGCTGTCCGGGGGCGAGCGCAACCGGTTGCTCCTCGCCCGGCTGTTCGCCCGGCCTTCGAACCTGCTGGTGCTCGACGAACCCACCAACGACCTCGATCTCGAGACCCTCGACGTGCTCGAAGAGCGGCTCGGAGAGTACGCCGGCACGCTGCTCCTCGTCAGCCACGACCGGACGTTTCTCGACCATCTCGTGACCTCGCTGTTCGTCCTGGAAGGGGAAGGGCGGGTGCGGGAGCACACCGGGGGCTGGTCCGACTGGATCGCCTGGTCGCGGAACGCGGTGGAGACGCCGGACTGCGCCGATGCGGGCGGCGCGGCGTCGCCATCGGGGTCGGGGTCGGCGCCGCAGGCCGGCGGGCGGCGGCGAAGGAACGGCCGGCCGCGGCGCATCTCCTACTCGGAACGCCGGGAGCTGGAGGCCCTGCCGGAGCGGATCGAGGCCCTCGAGGGCCGCATCGCGGCGCTGCACGAGAAGCTCGCGAGCCCCGCGTTCTACCGGGAGCCGTCCCCGGTCATCGCCGGCGCGCGCCGCGCACTCGGTGAGGCCGAGGCGGAGCTCGAAGGCGCGTTCGAGCGGTGGAGCGACCTTGAACGGCGGGCTGGGGGCGACGACAGGACCGGAAGCGGGGACTGACGCGAGGGTCGAGGCACGACCCGGAGCCCTCCCCGTCCCCTGCGGCGGACGACGGCCCGCTCCCGGTGGCGGGCCGTAATCCGTTCCGCGCCGCTTCGACCGTGCGAATGTGCTGGCGGGGCTCCGCGTCAGGGGGCCGCGAGGCGGAATATCCAGGTCCCGTGTCCACAAGGACGCGCCGTTCCCGAGGGGAGGCTCGGGCGTTGTTCGTAAGCTATCGAACCTGGGCGCACCATCCCTGGGTACGCCGGCGTCTCGCCGGCCCGGGAAGGAGCGAAGCGCCCGTGAGACCGAACATGCCGGCGGGACGCCGGCGTACCCAGGGGCGCTGGCCATTGGCGAAAGCCCCACCGCGCACATGCATCAAGGGCGGCGCGCGGCGAAGGCCGGTACGATATCGTGTTTAATGGTGGGTAACCGGCTCCGCAATGGAAGCGGTGCTCCCGTTCCACTACCATCCTTCCGCGCCGGGACCGCGGGAGCCGGAAGCCGGCGCCCCGGCCCCGAGCCGAACGGAGGCCGGAGATCGAGCCTCGTTCGGAACGACTCGTCAGGCACTCATACGGAGGATTCGGTCATGGCCGATCAAGCATCCACCCTCACGAAGCTCACGGTGGCCGGCGCGCTGACCGCCGCCCTCGCCGCCGCTCCCGTCGCCGGGGCGCTCGCCGCCGACATGGAGAAGTGTTACGGCGTGGCCAAGGCCGGCATGAACGACTGCAAGGCCGGCGCGGGCACCACGTGCCAGGGGACGTCGACCGCGGACAGCCAGAAGAACGCCTGGGTGCTCACCCCCAAGGGCCTCTGCGAGAAGCTCGTCGGCGGCAGCCTGAGCGAAGGCTGACCCTCGGAGCGTTTCCGGCCCCCGAGGGGTCCCGGAGCCCCGGCCGTGGGCGGCGGCGCGGCCTCGCCGGCACGGGCCGGCGCCTCGCGCCCGAACCGGCCCCCGCCCGACCGGGCGGGGGTGGGGCTCAAGCCGGAGCACTACCGGACGGTCCTCGAGACCCGGCCGGACCTCGGCTGGTTCGAGGTCCACCCGGAGAACTACATGGTCGAGGGCGGGCCGCCGCTTCGCTACCTGGAGGCGGTCCGCGCCGACTATCCGCTCTCCCTGCACGGGGTGGGCATGTCCCTCGGCTCCTGCGATCCGCCGCCCCGGGACCACCTGGACCGGTTGCGGGCGCTCGTCGACCGCTTCGAGCCCTTCGTGGTCTCGGAGCACCTGTCCTGGAGCCGGATCGGCGATCGCTTCCTCGCCGACCTGCTCCCGGCGCCGATGACCCGCGAGGCCCTGGACGTGATGGCCGGCAACGTGGCCCGGGCCCAGGACCACCTCCAGCGGCCCATCCTCATCGAGAACCCCTCGACCTACCTGCGCTTCGACCGGGAGGAGATCCCCGAGCCGGAGTTCCTGGCCGAGCTCGCGCGCCGCACCGGCTGCGGCCTCCTCCTCGACGTGAACAACCTGTTCGTGTGTGCGAGCAACCATGCGTTCGACCCGTGCGCCTGGCTCGATGCGTTCGCGCTGGAGGCGGTCGAGGAGATCCATCTTGCGGGGCACGCGGTCGACGACGCGGACGGATGCGCCATCCGGGTCGACGACCACGGCTCCGCGGTGATCGAGGAGGTGTGGGGGCTCTACCGGGAGGTGATCGGCCGCCGGGGGCCGGTTCCGACCCTCATCGAGCGCGACGCGAACCTTCCGCCCTTCGAGGCGCTGCTGGCGGAGGCGCACCTTGCCGACCGGGCCGCGCGCGAGGCGTCCGCCGTCCGGGGCGCCGCCGGCGGAGCCCGTAACGGAGCCGGACAGGCGGCTTGAGATGTCGGGCTCCCCCGCCCGCGCCGGGTCCCGGACCTCCGGACCGAAGGCCGCGGAGGACGGCCTCGCCGCCATGCAGGCGGCCTTCGCGGCGGCGATGGCCGGGGAGGGCGACGACGCGGCGGCCGCGGCCCTCGCGCGGGAGGAAGGCCCCCGCCCGAGCACCCGCCTCGACGTCTACCGCAACAACATCGCATCGGCGCTCGTCCGGTCGCTCGAAGGGCTCTACCCCGCCCTCGTCCGGCTGATGGGCGCCGACTTCTTCGCCCGCGTCGCCCGCGACTACGCCCGCACGCACCCTCCGGCGCACGGACGGCTCCTCGAGTACGGCTTCGGCCTCCCGGAGTTCGTGGCCGGCTACGAGGCGGCGGCGCGCTATCCGTGGTTCGCGGACGTGGGGCGCCTCGAGCTCGCCTGGCATCGGGCCTACCTCGCGGCCGAGGCGGACGCGCTCCGGGCGGACGACCTCGCAGGGGTTCCTCCCGAACGCATGGCCGATCTCGTGCTCGTACCGCATCCGTCCTGCCAGCGGCTGGCCTCCCCGTACCCGGTCTCGAACGTCTGGCGCATCGCCCTCGCGGACGACGGGGAGGCGCCGGAAGGAGCCATCGAGGTGGAGGGAGGCGCCGAATGGCTGCTCGTGATCCGGCCCGGGGCGGAGGTGGAGGTGCGCACCCTCGATGAATCCGGGTTCACGCTGCTCGGCGCACTTGCGGCGGGCGGTTCGTTGGGCGCAGCCTACGAGGCGGCGCACGCGGTGGACCCGGACTTCGACCTGAAGACCCACCTGGCCGGGCTGCTGGCGGGCGAGACCTTCGCCGGGTTCCGGCTGGACCCACCCGTGACCGGCGGCCCCGGTTCCGAACCAGGAGATCGACGATGACCCGAAACAACGGCGCTGCCGGCGGCCTCGCGGGGCTCCTCGACCGGCTCTACGCGATTCCGGGCGCCATCCCGGACTGGTTCCTCCAGCTCGGCGCACGGGTCGCCGTCGCCCCCCTCTTCTTCATCTCCGGCCGCGGCAAGGTGGCGGGCCTGACCGTGACCGACAGCACGATCTTCCTGTTCGAGCACGAGTTCGGGCTGCCGATGCCGGTGGTCGCGGCCCACCTCGCGGCGCTCGCGGAGAACGTCCTGCCGATCCTGCTGGTAGCCGGCTTCGCGACCCGGCTCTCCGCCCTCGCCCTGTTCGTGATGACCGTCGTCATCCAGCTCGTCTATCCGGGCGGGTTCTGGAACCACCACCTCCTGTGGTTCTTCCTGCTCCTCTTCATCATGGCGCGCGGGCCGGGCTGCGTGTCCCTGGACCACCTGATCGCGAAGCGGTATCGGGGCTGAGCGGCGACGGCCCGCCCCGCTCAGCCGCCGAAGAACGGCATGGCGACGATGAGGCCGGCGAGGGACACGGTGCTGCCGGCCCACATCGCGATCATCCTCTTCTCCAGCCGGGCGAACGCCGCGTTCATCTCCTCCCTGGTGGGGTAGCTCTTGAGGTCTTCCTTGGTGGCGAACTTCAAGGTCAGCCGTTCGAGGTCCTCCTTGGTCGCGAACCTCAAGGTCAGCCGCTCAAGGTCTTCCTTGGTGGCGAACTTCAGCGTCAGTCGCTCAAGGTCCTCCTTGGTGGCGAACCGCTCGAGGTCCTCCTTGGTGGCGAATCGTTCGAGCTCGGCCTTGGTTGCGAATCGCTCAAGGTCCTTCTTGGTCGCAAACCGATCAAGGTCCTCCCTGGTGGCGAACCGTCCAAGGTCGGCCTTGGTCGCCAGATCGGAGTAGGTGATCACCACGACTTCGTTCAGCGCTTCGGCGTGCGCCTCCGCCTGCCCCCGGCCGATCCCCGCGGATTCGAGCTTTCGGGCAACCGCGAGGGTGTCTATTCCGCGAATCGTCATCGTTTACCCTCCCTGTAGTCAAGCCCCGTGTGGCGCCGACGATCATCCCCCATGCCGGGGGCCGTGCATAGCGCTCCCGGCCCCCGATTTCGTAGGAATTTCCCCCGTCGGCGCCGGGAAAACGTCTCGTTTCGAACGGCTCCGGCACCGACGCCGCGCCCGCCCCACGCCGCCTTCAGCCGCCGGGAACGGCGCCGGGGGGCAGGCTCTCGACGAACTCACAGATGTCGCGCGGGCGGGTCAGCCAGACCTCGTCCCGATGCCGGCTCAGGTGCTCGAACACCCGGCGGAGCTGCCGGATCCGGTACGGGCGGCCGACCACGAACGGGTGCAGGGAGATCGGGAAGACGAGCGGCTGCCCCTCGCTCTGGCGCCGCATCTCGTCGAACCCGTCGATCAGCATGTCCGTGAACTCGCCCGACGTGTACCCGTACCAGACCACCCCGCGGGTGTCGTTGCACTCGATGGGGTAGGGCATGGAGAGGATCCGGCCGCCGCCCCGCGTCTTCATCCAGATGGGCTGGTCGTCGCAGGTCCAGTCCATGAAGTAGCGGTAGCCCGCCTCCTGGAGCAGGTCCACGGTCACCGTCGAGTTGGAGAGCCACGGGCTCATCCAGCCCGCGGGCGGCGCCCCCTCGCGCCGCTCGATGGTCCGGGTCACGTCGTCGATGAGGGCCCGCTCCGCGTCCTCGTCGAGCCCGCCCTGCTCGTCGCTGTTGGTGATCCCGTGGCCGAGGATCTCGTCGCCCCGCCGCCGCAGGGCCTCCGGGACGTCCGGGCAGAGGTCGTAGACCGCGGTGTTCATCTGCGCTTCGGCGGGGATCCCGAGCTCGTCGAAGAGCTCGAGGAGGCGCCAGATCCCCACCCGGTTCCCGTAGTCCCGCCACGAGTAGACGCTGTGGCTGCGCGCCTGGTCCGGCGGGGCGATGGCCGCGCCCTTGCCGCGGCCGAAGCGGAACGCTTCGATGTTGAGGGCCACGTAGACCGCGAGGCGCTTGCCCTCCGGCCAGCTATAGTCGGGTCGATCGAGGATGCTGCGGTACTCGTAGCGGCCGTGGCTTTCCAGCGTCATGTCCTGTTCCTCCCGAAAGATGGCGCGGTGGCGGGGGTTGCTCCGGCGTCCCGGACGCGGGCGCGGGCGCGGCCCGCCCGCAGGCCGGGTCGCCGGCGGCCCGCGCCCGGGAGCGGATGATAACGAGCCGGGGGCGCGTCGTGCTCCATGCGAAGGAGCGCATCCGCTACCATTCGGCTCCGGGACGGCCCGGCGCGAACCGGCCGCAGCCAGGACCGATGGGACGCAGATCCGCCAGATCGAAAGCCCGCAAGGGGAAGAGTCCAGGGAGGAGCCGGGGGAAGGGTCCGGAGGCCCGGCTTCGGCCGAAGGCGGCGGCCCGCCTTGCGGAGCGGTTCCGGCAGGCTTCCCTGGACCATCGGGCCGGGCGGCTCGCCGCCGCCGAGGCGGGCTATCGGGAGGTGCTCGAGATCGCCCCCGAGCTTCCCGGCGCGGCGCTCAACTACGCCCTCCTCGCGCGTGCGACCGGCCGGCTCGGGCTCGCCCTCGAGCTCGCGGAGCGGGCGGTCGCGAGCCAGCCGCGGGAGGCCGCCGCCCACGCGACCCTCGGGAGCCTGCTCCTCGAGCGGGAGCGGACCCGCGATGCGTTGGCCGCGTATCGGACCGCCCTCGCGCTCGACCCCGGCCACGTGAACGCCCGTTTCAACCTCGCCGGCGCGCTCCGGCGGTCGGGGGAGCCGGAGGCGGCGGCCGACGAGCTGCGCCGCCTCGTCGAGCGGTTCCCCGAAGACCCCGACTTCCGGACCGCCCTCGGGGGAGCGCTGCTCGACTCCGGGCGCCCCCGCGAGGCGATCGCGGCCCAGGAACGGGTGCTCGCCCGGTCCCCGGAACACCCGGACGCACTGATCGAGCTCGGGCTTGCGCATGTTGACGTCGGCGAGTTCGAGGCGGCGGGGCGCTGCTACCGGCGGGTCATCGACGGCGACCCGGACCGTCCCGAAGTCTGGCTCAACTACTCCAAGACCCGGCGCTTCGGCCCCGCCGACGGCCAGGAGATCGAGGAGGCGGAGGCGGAGGCGGCGCGGCTGGACGCGCGCTCGGAACCGGGCCCCGAGTGCGGCGACGTGCATTTCGCCCTCGGCAAGATGTACGACGACCTCGGCGAGTACGACCGCGGGTTCGAGCACTTCCGGCGCGGCAACGAGATCCTCGCGGACCACGTCCCGTTCGACCCCCGCGGGCCGGAGCGCCTGACCGACGACCTCGAGGCCGGGTTCGGGCCGGCGTGGTTCGAGCGGGTGCGGGGATGGGGGGATCCTTCTCCGCGGCCCGTCTTCATCGTCGGGATGCCGCGCTCGGGCACGACCTTGGTGGAGCAGATCCTCGCCTCCCACCCCGACACGCACGGCGCGGGGGAGCTCATCCGCATCCCCAATCTCGCCGAGGGCCTTCTCGGCGCCGGGGAGCCGGGCGCCCCGGGCTCGCTCCCCGCCGCCCTCGGCGCCCTCCGGCGGGAGGACCTCGAAGCGGCGGCGCGGGACTACCTCGCCTACGTCGGGGCGCGGGCCGGCGGCGCGGCGAGGACGACGGACAAGCTCCCGGAGAACTATCGCCACCTCGGGCTCATCGCCGCGATGCTCCCCAACGCCCGCATCGTGCACGTCGTCCGCGACCCGATGGACGTCTGCGTCTCGAACTACCTGGTCCGGTTCCGGTGGGGGCACGCCTGGTCCTACGGCTTCGATTCCCTCGCCCGCGAGCACCGGGCCTACGAGCGCCTGATGGCCCACTGGCGGGCGGTGCTTCCCTCTCCCATGCACGAGCAGTCCTACGAATCCCTGGTGGCGTCCCCGGAGTCGGAGAGCCGTCGGCTGGTGGAGTTCTGCGGGCTCGCATGGGACGATCGCTGCCTCGACTTTCATCTCACCGAGCGCTCCGTGCATACCGCGAGCGGCTGGCAGGTGCGTCAGCCGATCTACCGGCGGTCCGTCGGGCGCTGGCGGAACTACGAGCGCCACCTCGGGCCGCTGCGCGAGGCGCTCGGAGCAGCGGCGGGGGCCGGGAAGGAAGGCGGAGAGGCGGGCGGAGCGGGAGTGGAAGTGGAGCAGGAAGAGGGAGCAGGGGTGGGAGAGGGGCCGCGCCGGGAGGGAGAGGCCGGGAAGCCCGGCCGCCCCGGCGCCGCGCGGGCGAGCGCCCCCCGGAGACCGGACGAACCAGTCCCGATGAGCGGATGAACGACTCCGACCGCATTCTCGCGGCCTACGACGTGCGCTCGACCCCGGAGGAGGTCGCCGGGCTCGCGCGCCGCATCGCCTACGAGCAGACCGTGGAGCTGCCGCCGGCCCTGGTGACGGACCCGGTGGTGCGCGAGCGGGTGCTCGGGCGGGTGGAGTCCGTCTCGCCCCTCGATCCCGCCCGCGCGGAGCGGCCCCCGCCCGACCCCTCCGGTCCGTCCGCCGCCTCCCATCGCGTCGTCGTCAGCTATTCGGGGGAGCTCGCGAACGGGCAGCTCCCGCAGCTTCTCAACCTCCTCTACGGCAACGTGTCGCTCTACCCGGGGGTGGCGCTCGCCGACTTCTCGCTCCCGCCCGCGGTCACCGCCGGGTTCGCGGGGCCCCGGTTCGGGGTCGAGGGGCTGCGGCGGCTGACCGGGGTATACGGGAGGCCCCTCCTCGCGACGGCGCTCAAGCCGCGCGGCCTCGGGGCGGCGGAGTACGCCCGCATCGCCGGCGGGTTCGCCCTCGGCGGCGGCGATCTGGTCAAGGACGATCAGAACCTCGTGGACGACTTCACGGGGTTCCGGGAGCGGGTGCTTCGGTGCCGGGACGCGGTGGCGGACGCGAACGCCCGCATGGGCCGGCGCTGCCTCTACTTCCCGCTGGTGTCCGCGCCCCTCGAATCGATCGACCTCCACTTCGACCTCGTGCGGGCCGCCGGGCTGCGCGGGGTGCTGCTCTGCCCTGCGGTCCTCGGGCTCGATTCGGTGCGAGGGCTCGCCGCCCGCCACGGCCTCGTGCTCATGGGCCATCCGAGCCTCGCCGGCGGTCTCGCGCGCGGGATGAGTCTGCCGCTGGTGTTCGGGACCCTCTTCCGGCTCGCCGGGGTCGACGTCTCGGTGTTCCCGGACGCACGGGGCCGTTTCGGCTTCGACGCGGCGGCCTGCGGCGCGATCCGGGAGCGTCTCGCCGCCCCCCTCGGCGAGCTGGCGCCGGCGTGGCCGTGTCCCGCGGGCGGCCTCCAGCTCGACGGGATCGGGGCCGCCTGCGCCGAGTACGGCCCGGACACGGTGCTGCTCGTCGGCGGCGCCCTGCTCGGCCACGCGCCGCGGGTCGAGGACGGGGCGCGGGCGTTCGCGGAGCGCATCGCCGGGTGCTTCCCGGGGCATCGCATCGAGCCCGCCGCGGCTCGGGAGGAGGCGCCCGCCGGCCCCGTGCTCCTTCCCTTTCGACCGGGGTTCGAGTGGGGCGGACGGGAGAGCTCCCCCTACAAGACGGCGCCGGCCGATTCGGATCTCGCTCCGTTCCGGGGGGTTCGCCGGGTCGAGCTGGTCGGCCGCTTCGGAGAGCCGACCCGGAGCGACCTCCGCTACTTCGAGGTGGAGGCGGGCGGGCATACCAGCCGCGAGCGGCACGTGCACTCCCACGTCATCATCGGCGCACGAGGGGAAGGGAGGCTGGTGACGGGGCGGCGGGAGTTCGTGCTGAAGCCGAACGACGTCGCCTTCCTGCCGCCTCTCGAGGTCCACCAGCTCCGCAACGAGACCGAGGAGCCGTTCGGCTTCTTCTGCATCGTCGACCACCTCCGGGACCGTCCATTTCCGGCCTGAGAACCGGAAACGGATGGAAGATCCGAGCGCGGCCCGGCGCGTCCTTGCGGACGCGGGCGTCTCGCCTACAGGGACGTTCGGGGGCCTGCGGCCTGCCCGCGGCGCAGGCTCTCAGGGACGGTACTGGCGCTCGAGCATCTCCCGGCGCTCCTGCGCCTCGACCGAGAGGGTCGCGATCGGCCGCGCCTCCAGACGCCCGAGCCCGATCGGGTCCCCGGTCTCCTCGCAGAAACCGTAGCTCCCGTCCTCGATGCGGTCGAGCGCCTCGTTGATCTTGCGGATGAGCTTGCGGTAGCGGTCGCGGGTGCGCAGCTCGAAGCTCATCTCGGTCTCCCGGCTCGCCCGCTCCGCCTCGTCGCTCACCTCGCGCTGCTGGTCCCGCATCGATTCCAGGGTCTGCTCGGATTCGTCGAGCAGGGCTTGCCGCCAGCCGGTCAGCTTGCGGCGGAAGTACTCCGTCTGGAGCGGACCCATGTACTCCTCGTCCCCGTTCGGAATATAGCCCTCGGGCAGGTCCGGGGGCGGAGCGGGTACTGCCGGAGGCGCCTCTTTCGGGGCTCGTGAAGCGGTGGCCGCCTTCGGCGCCGACTTCGAAGCGCGGGCGCCCTCGGTCCGGCTTCCTGCCTTCGCTCCGGTCTTCGCCCCGTTCCGGCTTCCGGTCTTCGCCCCGGTTCCCGCCGCCGCCTTCGTTCCGGCCTTCGCCCCGGCTCCGGCCTTGGCCTTTGCTCCGGCTCTTGCCCCGGTCTTCGTCCCGGCCTTTGCTCCGGTTCCCGCCCTGGTCTTCGCTCCGGTCTTCGCCTCGGTTCCGGCCCTGGCCTTTGCTCCGGTTCTTGCCGCGGCCGTCGTTCTGGTCTTCGTCCCGGCCTTCGCGGTGGACTCCGGCCCGGAGCCGATCCCCCGGAAGCTCGACCGGGTCGCCTTGGTCTTCGTCCCGGCCTTCGCGGTGGACCCTTCCGGCGAGCCGGCCTTCCCGTCCCTGGCCGCCGGCTTGCCTTCGGCGGCGGCGGGCGGCTTCCTGCTTCCGGCGCCGGACTTCGTGGAACGAGGAGCCGAGGCGCTCCGGGCGGGCGGCTTCGTTCGGGCGGCCTTGCGGGTGGAGGAGCGGGTGGGAGAGCCGTTCGCCGGGGACTTTCCGGCCACCGCAGCGTCTTGGGACGCGCCCTCTCCGGCGGCGCGGGAGGGAGCCGCGGGAACGGCGCCGTCCTTGCCGCGGGTCCGCGCGCGCGCGCTGCGGCGGGTGGATGGTCGGGTCGTCTTGCCCGTCGTCGCCACGGCGGCCTCCGAAGGCGTCGGTGGTGGTATGGAACGATCCGTTCCTCGCCCGTCTGCGGTGCCGGCGGGGACGCCCGCGGCCCCGTGCTGCGGAGCCGCTGAGCGACCGCGTCAGCGGCTGCCCGCCGCACCCGCGGTAGCCGCTGACGAGCGAGGCGCGGAAAGTAGTCGATTCGATCCTGGTGGGCAAGCACCGCCCGGAGGGGGGCACGTGCGCTGTGGGGTTTTTCGCCAGACACACCTCGTCGCAGGGCGTCCTGGGAACGCGGGCGTCCCGCCCGCATTCTCATTTCCGGGGGCTCCGCCCCCGTGCGGGCGGGACGCCTGCGTTCCCAGGGTCCCGTGCAAGCGCCGCCGTGGGGTGAAATCCGCCCAAAGCCCCCTCGAACCGACCCCAAACCCTGGAACAACGCCGCTCCCGTAGGGTAAAAAATACCTCGACTTCCACCTTACCTCATCACAATCAACAGCTTACGAACAGCGCACGGACTTCGGAGGCAAACGGACCGCCCGACGGCGGAAAACGTCCCGTCCGATGGCAGGACCCGGGCCGGGTGATGGACGGCCGGGTTCGGCGGGCAGAACGGGACCCCTCGACACATCAACGGAAGCCTCGCGGCGTCCGCCCGCAGCGCGGGGCGGGGCGGGGCTTCGCCGGATAGAATCCGCGCTTCGGACGGCGGGCCTCCGCGCTCCGCGACGGGCGGGCGCGGGGAGGCTGGCGCCGGCGGACGCCGCCCGCCGCTGCACACCGCGAGAGCGACGAGGAAGGAGGACGGACCATGACGGGTACGAATCAACCCGAGGTGCATCGGGGCCTCAAGGACCTCTGCTTCGACCGTTCCCCCACCACCTTCATCGACGGCCGGGCCGGCGAGCTCCGGTACCGCGGGTACTCGATCCACGCTCTGGCCGTCCGGTCGACCTTCGAGGAGACCGCCTGCCTCCTGCTGTACGGCGAGCTTCCCACGAGGTCGGAGCTCGACGCCTTCGACGCGGCGCTCAAGGAGGCCCGCCGCCTGCCCGCCGCCGTCTACGACGTCATCCGGGCGGTGCGCGATGCGCATCCCATGGACGCGCTCCGCACCGCGGTGTCCGCGCTCGCCGCATCCGACCCGGAGACGGCGGACAACTCCCTCGAAGCGACCCGGCGCAAGGGGATCCGGCTCACCTCGCAGGTTCCGATGATCGTCGCCGCGCACCACCACCTGCGGCAGGGCCGGGATCCGGTGGCGGCGCGCGCCGACCTCGGCCATGCCGCGAACTTCCTCTACATGCTCAAGGGGGAGGCGCCGAGCGAGGACGCGGCGTCGCTGATGGATACCGACATGGTGCTCCATGCGGAGCACGGCTCGAACGCCTCGTCGTTTACCGCGCGGGTCGTGGTCAGCACCGATGCGAACCTGCACGCCGCGGTGACCGCGGCCGTCGCCGCCCTCTCCGGCCCGGCCCACGGGGGAGCGGCGGAGAACGTGATGCGCATGGCCAAGGAGATCGGCGACCCGTCCCGGGCCGCCGCCTACGTCAAGGCGAAGCGCGCGGCGCGCGAGCCGATCATGGGGTTCGGCCACCGGGTCTACCGGGCCGAGGACCCGCGGGCCCGGCACATGCGCGACGGGGTGAAGCGCCTGTCGGAGGAGATGGGGCAGCCCCACTGGTACGAGATCCTCGCGGCCCTCGTCGAAGCGATGCGCCCCTACGCGCGGCGCGGGGTCAACGTGAACGTCGACTTCTACGCCGGGGTCGTCTACCACCTGCACGGGGTCCCCGAGGATCTGTTCGTGCCGATCTTCGCGATCGGACGGATTCCGGGCTGGACGGTGCAGGCGATGGAGCAGCTCGAGAACAACATCCTGATCCGCCCGCGCCTCCTCTACACCGGCCCCGAGGCCCGGGACTACGCGCCGATCGAGGAACGCGGCTGAGCGCGGCGCGGCGGGCGGGGCGTCCGGGCCTCCACGGCCTGGTTCAAGCGAATCATCCTGCGGGATTCCGGGGGCGGTTCAGGACACGGGACAGGTCTCGTTCGTCACCGCTCGCCAATCGGAGCGGCCGCCGGGAGCCGGGCCATGCGCTCAGTCGTCGGCGCGGAGGCGGTTCAGGCTGCCGGACCGTTCGAGGACCTGATACGCACTAAGCGCAGCTTTCGATCTCGGGCCGACGGAAGCCCGGGCACAGGCCCTGCGAAAACCCGTCATTCCCGCGAAAGCGGGAATCCATCTCAATCGAAAGTCTCTGGATTCCCGCTTTCGCGGGAATGACGGATTGAAAAAAATCATTCACCTGAGCTTCGTACGCAATCAGGTCCAAGGATGCGCCGATCCGAGGTCACGACGCGATGGCCGGCCAGCGCGGTCGCGACGATCAGGCGATCTGCGGGATCGGCATGGAAATCGGCGAGCCCCACGGCCCGGATGCCGATCTCGTCGTCAACGGGGATCTCCACCGCGCCCTGTTCCAGACGTTCCCGGCGCCACGAGCGAACGTCATCGGTCAGCCTGATGCGTCCCTCGTTTGCCAGCATGGCGACCTCCCGGAACGAGATCGCGGAGACCGCGACTTCGTTCGACTGCCGCGCCCGTTCCATCTCCCGGCGGATGTTGTTTCCCAGCCTGCGATCGCCAGCGTTCGACCGGAGCGAGCGGAGGGCGCCGCTGCTGACGGGGTCCGCGCTCCGTCGAAGGTGTGGGCCGTTCCATGCCCCGATGCCTTGGCTATCCGCCAGCCTGTCCGCGTGACGCCCTGTCAGGAGGGACGGTTGGGTGGGATACGGGGGCGCGCTCCGGCTTCAGGACATCGCGGCGCTGATCGCGGCGGCGGCCACCACGTCCTCGACCGTCGCCCCGCGCGAGAGGTCGCAGACGGGCCGGGCGAAGCCCTGGAGGAACGGTCCCACCGCGCGCGCGCCGCCCAGGTGCTCGACCAGCTTGTAGCCGATGTTGCCCGAGTCGAGGTCCGGGAACACGAGGACGTTGGCGCGCCCCGCGACGGCGCTCGCACCCGCGGCCTTGGCCTCCGCGACCCTCGGGACGAGGGCGGCGTCGGCCTGGAGCTCGCCGTCGACGGCGAGGGCGGGGGCCCGGGCGCGGACGATCTCCACCGCCCGCCGGACCTTGTCGACTCGCTCGTGCCTCGCGCTGCCGTGGGTCGAGAACGACAGCATCGCGACCCGCGGCGCGACCCCGAGCAGCCGCTCGGCGCTGTCCGCCGAGGCGATCGCGATGTCCGCGAGGGTCTCGGGGTCGGGGTCGACGTTGACCGCGCAGTCCGCGAACACGAGCGCGCCGCCCCCGTCCCGCTCCCGGTTCCGATCCCGGTCCCGGGGGGCGATGAGGAAGAAGCTCGACGGGGCGGCGATGCCCTCCGCGAGCCCGACGGACATCAGACCCGCCTCGATCACCCGGGCCGTGGGCTGGCTCGCGCCCGCGACGAGCGCGTCCGCGTCGCCCGCCCGGACGGCCATCGCCGCGTAGAAGAGCGGCCTCGCGAGCAGCCGCTTCGCGACCCGCTCGCTCGTCTTCGGCCGGCCCCGCACGTAGAGCGCCGCGTACCCGTCGAGCGCCCCGCTCGCCGCGGGCGATACGCTCCCGATCCCGTCGAGCGAGGAGACCCCGGCCGCGTCCGCCGCCGCTTCCAGCCCGGCCCGTTCGCCGACGAGCACGGGGCGGGCGATGCCCTCGTCGTGGAGGCGTCTCGCCGCCCGGAGGACCCTCGCATCCCCGCCCTCGGGCAGGGCCACGGTGCGGGGGCGCGCCTTCGCGCGTTCGACGAGCCGTTCGATGATGTCCATGGGCGGCTCCGGGCCTTTCGGGGTGACGGTTCCGGCGGCGGCTTCCCGGGGGCTGACGAGTCTCCGTCCATCGTCTTGCGCCGGTCGGACGGGATCTCCCACCTCGAGCATTCCCCGGCCTCCGGCCTGCCACGTCCATCCTGGCCGGGGAGAAGCCCCCGGCTCATGCGGCGAGGGCGTCGAGGGGCGGGCGGTACTCGTAGCCGAGGGCGCTCGCGACCTCCCGGCAGGTGACCTCGCCCGCGTGCACGTTGAGGCCGGCGCGAAGGTGCGGGTCGTCGAGGAGGGCCTGGCGGTAGCCCTTGTTCGCGAGGGTGAGCACGTGGGGCAGGGTCGCGTTGTTGAGCGCGAACGTGGAGGTCCGGGGGACTGCGCCGGGGATGTTCGCGACGCAGTAGTGGACCACGTCGTCGACGATGAACGTGGGCTCGCTGTGGGTGGTGGGGCGGGAGGTCTCGATGCAGCCCCCCTGGTCGATGGCGACGTCGACGACGACGGAGCCGGGCTTCATCCGGCGGATCATGTCCGCGGTGACGAGCTTCGGCGCCGCCGCGCCCGGAATGAGCACCCCGCCGATCACCACGTCCGCGTCGGTGACGTGGCGCTCGATCGCGGTCCTCGTCGAGTACACGGTGTCGAGCGGGCGTCCGAACTGCCGCCACAGGGCCTTGAGGGCCTCGGCGGAGCGGTCGATGGCCCAGGTGTCGGCGCCCATCCCCATCGCGATGTGCGCGGCATGGGTCCCGACCACGCCCCCGCCGATGATGACCACCCTGGCCGGCGGTACCCCCGGCACCCCGCCGAGGAGGATGCCCTTGCCGCCGTTGACCCGTTCGAGGGCATGGGCGGCGGCCTGGATCGAGAGCCGGCCCGCCACCTCCGACATCGGGGCGAGGAGGGGCAGGCCGCCCGCGGGTGAGGTGACCGTCTCGTACGCGATGCAGACCGCGCGGCTCGCGACGAGGTCCTTGGTCTGCCGGGCGTCGGGAGCGAGATGGAGGTAGGTGAAGAGGACCTGGCCTTCGCGCAGCATCGCGCGCTCGCCGGGCTGGGGCTCCTTGACCTTGACGATCATCTCCGCCCGTTCGAAGACCGACTGCGCGTCCGCCGCGATCGCCGCGCCCACCGCCGCGTAGTCGGCGTCGCCGGCGCCGATGCCTGCCCCCGCCCCGTGCTCCACGAGAACCTCGTGGCCGTGCAGGACCGCCTCGTTCACGCTGTCCGGCGTGAGGCCCACGCGGTATTCGTGGTCCTTGATCTCCTTCGGCACCCCGATGAGCATCGGTCAGTCCTCCTGCGGAATCTCCGAGGCCGGCCGGCGGCTCCCGGAGGGGAGGGCATTGTAAGTCGGCGAAGGCCGTCCGGGCGCGATCCGGGCCGCCCAATCCGCGTCATCGGCCTGCCGTCCCGATCTCCGCTTCCGCCCAGCCCTCGGGGCAGTACCCGCCCGCGTGCTAGGCTTCCCGCCCATGCGTATCGCGACCTGGAACGTGAACGGGCTCCGTGCGCGCCTCGACTACGTGCGCCTCTGGCTCGAAGCGCGGCGGCCCGACGTCGTCGGCCTCCAGGAGCTCAAGGTGAGCGAGGAGGAGTTCCCGTCGTCCGCGTTCGACGACCTCGGCTACGAGGTCGTCGTGTACGGGCAGAAGGCGTGGAACGGGGTGGCGATCCTCACCCGGCATCCCGCCGAGCCGACCCTTCGCGGGCTCCCCGGACAGGAGGGGTTCGGGGCGCGGCTCGTCGGGGCGCGGGTCGCCGGGCTGACGTTCGCCACCGTGTACTGCCCGAACGGCAAGGACCTCGCGCACGCGGACTTCCCGCGCAAGCTCGCGTGGTTCGACGACCTCGCGCGCTTCTGGCCGTCGCGGGTCGGAGGGGACGAGGCGGCGGTGCTCTGCGGCGACTTCAACGTCGTGCCCGCGCCGCTCGACTCCTGGCGCGGCGAGGAGGGGGAGGGCGCACTCTTCCACACCGTCGAGGAGCGGTCGCGGCTCGGCGCACTGCTCGACCTCGGCCTCCGGGACCTCTTCCGGGAGCGGAACCCGGACACCCGGGCGTTCTCCTGGTGGGACTACCGGGCGGGGGCGTTCGCCCGCGGGCACGGGTTGCGCATCGACTTCCTCCTCGCGACGAGGCCGGTGGCGGATCGGGTCACGGCGGTGGAGATCGACCGCGAGTTCCGCAAGAAGAAGGAGGGCCTCACCGCCTCCGACCACGCCCCGGTCATCGCCGACCTCGATTGGAGCCTCCCCTGACCGCAGCGCGGCGGGCGGGCGCTGCGGACTGCTTCCGGTGCGCGGAAGCGCATTGACGGGCGTATCGAGAGCGGCGACCGCCGGCGCGGTCGCTTGGCGATCCCGCGGCGCGGAATCGCGGTCGTCCCCGCCAGCGCCGCGGATCGGAGGGGAACAGCAGTCTTGCCCCATGCGAGGGGCGACCGCTGGTGTGGTCGGCGGCCGCTTACGCGGTTGCCTGGCGATTCCTCGGCGCGGAATTGCGAGTACCGCCCTCGCCAGCGCCCCGGCGCCGTAGGCGGACGGGCGAGGAACGGTCCGGCTCCCTTGCGAGGCGTATCGATCTGAGCGCGGCTCGCGTATTCGGCGTATTCCTGCGGCTCGGCCTCACCTCCTTCGGGGGGCCGACCGCCCACCTCGCGATCTTCCACGGCGAGTTCGTCACCCGGCGGCGCTGGCTCGACGAGGCGGCCTACGCGGACCTGGTCGCCCTCTGCCAGTTCCTGCCCGGGCCGGCGAGCAGCCAGACCGGTCTCGCGATCGGCTACCTCCGCGCGGGATATGCGGGCGCGGCCATGGCCTGGCTCGGCTTCACCGCGCCGTCCGCGGTCCTCATGACCCTCTTCGCCTTCGGCTTCGCATTCGGGGGGAACGGCGAGGCGGCATGGTTGCACGCGCTCAAGCTGGTCGCGGTCGCGGTCGTCGCCCAAGCGGTGTGGACGATGGGGCGGAGCCTGTGGACGGACCGGCGGCGAACCGCGCTCGGCCTCGCGTCCGCGGTCGTCCTCCTCCTCTTTCCGATCCCCGCGATGCAGCTCGCGGTCATCGCGGCCGGGGCGCTCGCCGGATGGCGGCTGCTCGAGACGGAGGTCGCCCCCAAGAGCACCGGCGGGGCTGCCGAGGTCGGGACCGGAGCCGGCGCCGAGGCCGGGATCGCCTCCCGCGACTTCAGCCGCGGGGAGCGCCGCGTCGGCGCGCTGCTCCTCGGGGCGTTCGGGGTCTCCGTGGTCGCCCTGCCGCTCGCGGCGGCGGCCTTCGCGCTCCCCGGGCTCGCGGCGTTCGATGCCTTCTACCGGGCCGGCGCGCTCGTCTTCGGCGGCGGCCACGTCGTGCTCCCGCTTCTCGAGGCCGAGGTGGTGGCCCCCGGCTGGGTGTCGAACGACGCGTTCCTCGCGGGGTACGGGGCCGCCCAGGCGCTCCCGGGGCCGCTCTTCGCGATCGCCGCCTTCCTCGGCGCGCACCTCCCCTTCTTCGAGAGCCCGCTGACGGGCGCGCTGGTCGCCCTCCTCGCGATCTTCGCCCCCTCCTTCCTGCTCGTGCCGGGGCTGCTGCCGTTCTGGAGCGGGCTCCGCCGCCGGCGCGGGGCCCGGGCCGCCCTCGCCGGGGTGAACGCGGCGGTGGTGGGCCTCCTCCTCGCCGCCCTCTACGACCCGCTGTTCACCGGAAGCGTCCGCGGGGCGGCGGACTTCGCGTGGGTGCTCGGAGCGTTCGCCCTCCTCTTCCTGCTCCGCTGGCCGCCGTGGCTGGTGGTGGTGATCGCGGCCGTCGCTGCGGAGGCGGCGGATCACGCCCCCGCTCTCCTCGCCGGGGCCGCCATCGCCTGACCTGACCGGGCTCCCAAGGCCGACACCGGGAGCTCCGCCCGCCCCGGCGCCGCGTCCGGCGTGCATAATGGGGGCGGGCGGCAGTCCGGCCGGGGAGGATCGACACATGCCGAAGGGGCGCCACGGGCTGGAGTTCGAGGTGGTGGAGGGCTGGGAGCGCCTTCCGGAAGGCTGGTCGTTTACCGAGGTGGCGGGGGTCGCGACCGACTCGCGCGACCGGGTGTACGTCTTCTGCCGGGGCGAGCACCCCCTCATCGTGTTCGACAAGGACGGCAAGTTCCTGGACGCCTGGGGGGAGGGCATGTTCCCCCGCCCGCACGGGATCTTCATCGACCACCTGGATCAGGTGCACCTCGTCGATTGCTGGGACCACACCATCCGCACGTTCACGACGGACGGAGCCCTGCTCCGCACCGTGGGCGAGTCCGGCCAGTGCTCGGACACCGGGTTCGAGCCCGACGTCTCGCCCGTCCAGTATGCGGGCGAGCCCTTCAACCAGGTGACGAACGTGGCGGTGCTCCGCGACGGGAGCATGTACGTCGCGGACGGCTACGGGAACGCGTGCGTCCACCGCTTCGACGCGGGCGGGAGCCTGGAATTCTCGTGGGGCGAGCCCGGCAACGGACCCGGCCAGTTCAACCTGCCGCACGGCATCGCGGTGGACTCCGCCGGCACGGTCTACGTCGCCGACCGCGAGAACTCCCGCATCCAGCTCTTCTCGCCGCAGGGCGAGTACCTGCGGAGCTGGGACTTCGTGAACCGCCCGGACGACGTCTTCATCGACGAGCAGGACAACGTGCACGTCGCGGAGCTCGGCTTCCGGAGCGGCGTGCGCGATGTGCCCCACTTCCGGCTCATGACCACGCCGCCGCATGGGCACGAGCCCATCGCAAGGGTCGGGATCTACGATCCGGACGGCGGGATACAGCGCCGGATCGGCGGCGAGGAGGAGGTGCTCCCCGGCAACTTCATCGCCCCTCACGGCCTCTGGGTGGACTCGCGGGGCGACCTCTACGTCGGCGAGGTGACGGTCGCCTCGGGCGCGGCGGCGCGCCTCGCGCCCCTCACCGCGCAGTGCTTCCAGAAGTTCGTCCGTTCGGGATAGCTGCGGCGGGGCGTTCGGGGGCCCGGGATGCTCCGCCGGGCGGCGTTCGGGCCGCCGGCCAGTTCAGTCAAGAGTCTCCGGATTCCCGCCCCCGCTTCCGCGGGGACGTGCCTTTGCGGGAATGACGAGCGGAAAGGCTACGCCGCGGGGTCGTTGCTCCCGGCGAGCATGTCGCCCACCCGCTCCAGGGCGCGGCGGATGTTCTCCGCGCTGTTCGCGTACGAGAAGCGGACGTACCCTTCCCCGAGCGCCCCGAAGCTCGTCCCCGCCACCGTCGCGACCCCCGCCCCTTCGAGGAGCCGGTTCTGGAAGGTGCGGGCGTCGAGCCCGGTCCCGGTCACGTTGGGGAAGGTGTAGAACGCGCCGCCCGGCGTCCGGCACGTGACCCCCGGAAGGGCGTTCAGCCCGTCCACGATGACCGAGCGGCGCTCGTCGAACGCGGCCACCATCTCGCCCACCGCGTCCTGCGGCCCTTCGAGGGCCGCGATCCCCGCGAACTGGGTGGGGGCGTTCACGCACGAGTGGCAGTTGATGGCGAGCCGGGCGGCGTGCTCGGCGAGATTCTCCGGCCATACCGCGTAGCCCAGCCGCCATCCGGTCATCGCGAAGGTCTTGCTCCATCCGTCGAGGAGGATGACGCGGTCGGCGATCTCCGGGTAGGCGAGGAGGCTCGCGTGCTCGCGGCCGTCGTAGAGGATGCGGCAGTAGATCTCGTCGCTCAGCACGGCCACGTGCGGATGCTCCGCGAGGCCCGCCGCAAGCTTGTCGATCTCGCGCTTCGGGACCGCCCCGCCGGTGGGGTTGGCCGGGGTGTTGAGGATGATGAGGCGGGTCGCGGGGCTGACGTTCGCGAGCACCGCCTCCGCGTCGAAGGAGAAGTCCTGGCTCTCGAGGAGGGGGATGGGGACCGCCTTCGCCCCGCTCCATTCGATGACCGACTCGTAGATGGGAAAGCCGGGGTTGGGATACATGATCTCCGTGCCCGGCTCCCCGAACATGAGGATCGCGAAGAACATCGTGACCTTGCCGCCCGGCACGACCACGATCCGCGCCGGGTCCACCTCCACCCCGCGGCGCGCCGCGACGTCCGCCGCGACCGCCTCGCGCAGCGCCGGGATGCCGGGGGCGGGGGTATAGCCGTGGTGGCCGTCGCGAAGGGCCTTGACCGCCGCCTCGACGACGTGGGGCGGGGTCTTGAAGTCGGGCTGGCCGATGCCGAGGTTGATGACGTCGCGCCCGCCGCGCGCGAGCTCCTCGGCCCGGGCCAGCACCTCGAACGCGGTCTCGGTTCCGAGATGCGCCATCCGTTCGCTCATCTTCAACATGCGTGCTTCTCCGTCCGCCACCCTGATCCGGGGCGTGATCGTACCGCAGCCGCCCCCCGTGCCGGCCCCCTGCGTGGCGCCAGCATCGCCGGGCCGGCGGCGGCTGCTTGCCGGATTCGCTGTCGGATACCCTTGAAGCGGTCCTGCGGCCCAAGTACGATCATGATGGCGCGGGCCTTTGGCCAGAAAAGGGCGGAACATCGAAATGTTCAAGCCGATCAACAAGTCACATGCGATAATCGAAGTACACTTCGTGCTTGACGTCGATCGTCCGTGGCTGGTCGAAGATCGGCCGTTCGTCGACCGAGGATACGAGAATCACTGGCAGCAGGTTCTGCCGAGACGGGTGCAAGGCCAACAGGTCCTGGTGAACCTGGGCCCACGGATCCAGGGGCCGGGGGCGGGCGCACCGCCGGAGCCGATGGCTCCGATGACTTACACCGCCGTCTCCAGGGACGGAAGCAGGGAGTGGGAGCTGGGATTCGAAGGGAATCAGGTGCGGGTCACCTGTGGAAAATACTCGCGCTGGGAGCAGGTGCGGCAGGTGGCGAGCAACCTGTTCCAGATGGTGGGGAAGAGTCTGAATGGAAGGGACACCGGGATAACGGCCGCCGAGCTGACTTACCAGGATCTGTTCGTCTGGGATGGAGAAGAAGATGACTATGACGTCGCAGGGCTGCTCTCGCACGAGGAAGGGATGATCGGAAGCTCGGTGCTGGCGCACGGGCCGTTATGGCACTCCCACCAGGGCTGGATGAAGGAACAGGACGACTGGCCCGGGGAAAGTTATCTGGAGAGGGTCCACCTGGACGCAAGCAGGGGAATGGTGCGGCAGGAGGAGAAGTTCGGGGTATCCATTACCACGACGGCCCGGCTGGGGCACGGAGGAACGAAAAGGCTTTTCTCGCTTCAGAAAGGGTTCAGCCCCCTGCAGGTCGTGAAGGAAAGGCCGGACGGCGGCGCGGCCAGGTTCGAATGGCTGCACACGCAGGCGAAGAACTTGTTCAGTCGGGTTCTGACCGAGGAAGCTCGGAGCTCCGTCCACCTGTGGGCGAAATAGGAGGGGTTCGGCCATGAACGAAAGCTGGCAGCCGGTCTGGGCGACGGGGCACGGCGGACAGAGCGAGCTCCGGGGGGTGGAAGGAGGAGACTTCATGGCTTCGGGCACCGCGCCGGACAAGGCTCTGGAAGAGAGAGGGGGGGCGGCGGGGCCGGCCCTGCGGATCGTCGCGGAGACGAGCAAAGCAGGGGCTCGGAGAGAGCGGTACGCGACCGGAAAGGATTTCACCCTCGGGGTGGAGAGGGAGCGGCAGCGCGACGGACTTCGGAACGAGCTGTACGCCGAAGTTCTGGCGGCGCAAATGGATGGGCCGCCGGGGGAGGGCGAATGGAAGAAATCGCTCGAGCAGATACTCCGGGTCGTGGAGGCGGTCCCGGTGACCGCGCTGAAGGGGCGCGTCTACGTGTGCAATGACGGAGAAATCGGAATCGCCTGGGGAGAGGGAAGCATTCATATCGAAGTCAGCGTGGGAGCATCGGAGCACGTAGAGTACCTGGTTCTGGACGAGAACGCCGGGATCCGGGAGGAATCGGTCTGGATGATCGAATCGGGAGACCCGATGCCGGCAACGCTCTCGGCAGCGTTGGAGGGATGTCCGTGACGCGGCGAAACGTGAAGCGGGGGCAGAAGTTTCCCGAAGAGGAAACGCTCCAGTCTTCGCACTCGCCGGGGGTGGTGCAGGACGAGGAATTCGTCGAGCGGGAATTGAGAAGCGAAGGAGAAGTCCACCGGGGGGTCGAACCGACCGAGGCGGCGTTTCCGAGGAAGCAATTGCTGGGCCGGAGCGGATCGGGGCTCTCGGTGACGAGGAGGAAGTCTCCTTCTCCGGAATTGGATACGGGCGTGGCGAGCCTCCGAAGGGTCTTGCACAGGGTATACGCGCAGGCAGGAGAGCTGAGACGAATCTGCGAGAATGGAGACAGGATCGTGAGCATCGTGGATGCGGGAACGGAAGAAAACCCGCGCCATGCTGAAATCTTCCTGAAGCTGGAAGGGACAGGGTGCGGCTCCATCGAGGCAAGACGCCGCATATTGCGAGCATTCGGCGGGAGGACAAGGCAGGAGCGGAACGGTCGAACCTTGGCAGGGAGGGGCTCGCCATGAGTGAGGAGCCCGTGACCGGCAACCGACCCGTCCGCAAGGCCCGAGCGGTCGGCATCAACCACGTCGCGCTCGAGGTCGGGGACGTCGACGAGGCCCTCGCCTTCTACGGCGGCTTCCTGGAGTTCGAGGTCGCGAGGCGGAGCGAGAGCGCCGCCTTCATCTACTTCGGGGACCAGTTCATCAACTTCTCGCGGGGCCGCCGGCAGGCCCCGGACGACGGCCGGCGCCTCGGCATCGCGGTGGACGACAAGGAGCTGGCGCGCCGGACCCTCGAGGAGATGGGGGTGAAGCTCCTCGGCGGGAGGTTCCTCGACTTCCTGGACCCGTGGGGCAACCGGGTCGAGATCACGACCTACGCGAACATCCAGTTCACGAAGGCCGACCACGTCCTTCGCGGCATGGGGCTCGGGGGGCTGCGGAAGACCGGTCAGGCCATCGAAGAGCTCCGCGAGAAGGGCATGGCGCCTCCCTGATCGCCGGGCAGGGGCCGGATGGGCGGCAGTGCCGACAACGACGTGACGAGGCCGCGTATGCGGACCGGTCCGGCGCATCGCCGCGCTTGATCGGCCCCGGCCCGTTCGGGCCGGACCGGGCTGCGCGGGAAGGAACGGCCCGCGGCCCCCTTGGCGGGGCGGGTGGGAGGCGCATCCTGCTACAGTAGCCTCCTTCCCGAATTCCAGAGGGACGCCGACATGAGCGACCGCTTCGAAGTGCCCATCGCCGGGGGGCTCGACGTGCCCCTCCCGCGCATGGCGCGCGTGCGCCAGACCTTCGACCCCGCCCGCCTCGACGACGTGGGCGCCGCGGCGCGCGCCGAGCTGGCGCGGCCCGAGGTCGCCGGCCTCGTCAAGCCCGGACAGCGCATCGCGGTCGGGTGCGGGAGCCGCGGCGTGGCCAACGTCGCCGAGACCGCGAAGACGGTGGTGGAGGCGCTGCGCCGCCTCGGCGCCGAGCCCTTCATCTTCCCCGCGATGGGCAGCCACGGGGGCGCGACCGCCCTCGGCCAGACCGGGGTCCTCGCCAACTACGGGATCACCGAGACGGCGATGGGCGCGCCGGTGCGGTCCAGCATGGACACCGTCGTCATCGGCGCGCTCGACGACGGCACCCCGATCCACGTCGACCGGTACGCGCACGAGGCCGACGGCATCGTACTCATCAACCGGATCAAGCCGCACACCAACTTCCGGGCCGACGTCGAGAGCGGCATCGTCAAGATGATCGGCATCGGCATGGGCAAGCACGCGGGCGCCACCGCGCTCCACTTCCACGGCATGGACCGCTTCGGGGACCTCCTCCCGAAGGTCGCGGAGCACGTGCTCGCCAACACCCCGTTCCTGTTCGGGGTCGGGCTCGTCGAGAACGCCTACGACGAGACCGCGATCGTCGAGGCGATCCCCGCCGCGCGCCTGTTCGAGCGCGAGCGCGCGCTCCAGGCGGAGGCGAAGGCCCGCATGGGCCGCATCTTCTTCCACGACGTCGACGTCCTCGTCATCGACCGGATGGGGAAGGAGATCAGCGGCGCCGGCTTCGACCCGAACATCACCGGGCGGAACAACCGGGGCGTGGAGGGGTTCGTCGACCCCGTCGTCAACAAGATCGTGGTCCTCGACCTCACCGACACGACGCACGGCAACGCGACCGGGCTCGGGCTCGCGGACGTGATCACCCGCCGCCTGTTCGACCGTATCGACTACGGGGCGACGTGGGCGAACGTCATCACGTCGAACTATCTCGACGGGGGGACGATCCCTATCGTCATGCACACCGCGCGGGAGGCGGTCGCCCTCGGGGCCAAGACGGCGCTCCGGGTGGGGTCCGGCGAGGCGCGCATCGTGCGCATCCGCGACACCCTGACCCTCGGCACGATCATGGTGTCGGAGCCGATGCTGGAGGAGGTCCGCGCCCATCCGAGCATGGAGGCCATCGGCGCGCCCGAGCCCTTCGCGTTTACCCCGGACGGGCGGCTCGAACCGATCGCGCTCGAGATGAGCCACGCGGCGGATTGACCCCTCCGAATCCCCCGGCCTCCCCGGGGCCGCCGGAGCACCGCGGCCCCGGGGGCCGGCAACCGGACTGTTTAACGCCGCGGCCGGCAAGGCGGGGGCGGGCGCCGTCTCCCATCGCCCCGACGACCCGGAGGGCAGACCGTGTTCGAATCCTTCTTTCCCCGGCCGAAGCTCTTCTTCCTCTCCTTCGCGGTCTGGTCGGTCGCCTGCGTGGTGCTCTGGTTCTCGCTCGCGCGGGACGCGGGGGAGTCGCTCAGCCTCGGCGGGTGGTTCGGGTACGAGTACCCGTCCGAGCCGCCGGAGCTGGAGGACCTGCCAGAGCTGGCCGAGGACGCGGACGAGGCGGCCCGCGCCGCGCACGCCGCCCTTCGGGCCGGACAGGCGGAGGCCCAGGCCGCCCACGACGCGGCCCGCGAGAGCGCCCGGACCTTCTGGCTCTACCAGTACATGGCGCTCGCCTACGCGCTCTTCCTCGCCTTCTGGTACCGGTACTCGCCGCACCGGTGGGCGAGATGGTCCGTCTTCGGGTCGGCCGCGATCATCTTCGTCACCTGGTTCCAGGTGCAGCTCGACGTGATGATCAACAACTGGTTCGGGACCTTCTACGACCTCATCCAGCAGGCCCTCGCGAAGCCCCACAGCGTCTCCGTCGAGGAGTACTTCGGCCAGCTTCTCACGTTCGGCCAGATCGCGCTCGTCGCCATCACGGTGGCCGTCGTCACCCGCTTCTTCGTCAGCCACTACATCTTCCGCTGGCGGACCGCGATGAACGACCACTACATGTCGCTGTGGGGCCGGGTGCGCCACATCGAGGGCGCCTCGCAGCGGGTGCAGGAGGACACGATGCGGTTCGCCGGCATCATGGAGGGCCTCGGGGTGAGCCTCATCGACTCGGTGATGACCCTGATCGCGTTCCTTCCGATCCTCTGGGGCCTGTCCGCCTTCGTCACCCACCTGCCGATCGTCGGGGAGGTCCCCCAGGCCCTCGTGTTCGTCGCGATCCTCTGGTCGATCTTCGGCACGGCCCTGCTCGCCCTCGCGGGCATCCGGCTGCCGGGCCTCGAGTTCCGCAACCAGCGGGTCGAGGCGGCCTACCGCAAGGAGCTGGTCTACGGCGAGGACGACGCGGACCGCGCCCGGCCCCCGACCGTCGCGGAGCTCTTCGACAACGTGCGGCGGAACTACTTCCGCCTCTACCTCAACTACCTCTACTTCAACGTCGTCCGCTACGGCTACCTCCAGGTCGGGGTGCTCCTCCCCTACATCGCCCTCGGGCCCACCATCGTGGCGGCGGGGTTCACCCTCGGGGTCATGCAGCAGATCGTGCGGGCGTTCGGCCGGGTCGAGAACTCGTTCCAGTACCTCGTCAACTCCTGGACCACCATCGTCGAGCTCCTCTCCATCTACAAGCGGCTCCAGGCCTTCGAGGCGGCGATCCACGACCAGCCGCTCCCGAAGATCGACCGGGACTTCATGGAGCACGGCGGCGACCCGGCCTGACCGGGGGGCCGGGCGGAAGGACGGCGCCGCGCCGCCGGCGCGGCGCGGCGGGAGCGGGCGCCCCGGCTACACGACGCGCTGCTCGCGGAGGCGGGCGACGTCGGCCTCCGAGTAGCCGAGGGCGCCCAGCACGTCGCCGGTGTGCTGGCCGATGTGGGGGGCGAAGCTCCGCACCCCGCCCGGCGTCTCGGAGAGCTTGATCGCGACCCCGGCGTGGGTCACCGTCCCCGCCTCCGGGTGCTCGAGGTCGAGCGCCATCTGCCGGTGCCGGACCTGCGGATCGTCGAACACCTCGGGGACGGAGTAGACCGGGCCCGCGCACACGTCCGCCTCGACCAGCAGCGCGTACCACTCGTCGCGGTCGCGGGTGAGGAAGAGGGCCTCGAGCTCCTCGCGCGCCGCCGCGTGCGCCTCGCCCGCGGGGCGGGAGAAGTCCCCCATCTTCATGCCGCATTCCTTGAGGTGGGGGCGGCCCACCGCGTCGCAGAAGTTGTTCCAGAGCCAGGGCTCGGTGCAGCCGACGCTGATCCGCTTTCCGTCGCGGGTGCGGTAGGTGCCGTAGTAGGCGTGCCGCCCGGCGAACACCCCCTTGCCGCGCCCCGGCATCTCGCCGTCCGAGAAGAAGTCCCGCACCACCGGGGTCGCGGCGAGGAGGGAGATGGTGGTGTCGAGGTAGGAGACGTCCACGAGCTGCCCGCGGCCCGTCCGCTCGCGCGCGAGGAGGGCGAGCAGGACCCCGGCGAATCCGTGCATGGAGGCCCCCGCGTAGTCGGCGATGACGTTGAGGGGGATGGCGGGGTCGCGGTCCGGCTCGCCGATGAGGTCCAGCATCCCGGCGAGGGCGAGGAAGTTGAGATCGTGGGCGGGGCGGTTCCGGTACGGCCCGTCCTGCCCGAACCCGCTCAGGGCGCAGTAGACGAGGCGGGGGTTCAGCCCGGAGAGCCGCTCGTACCCGCCGCCGAGCCGGTCCATCACCCCCGGCCGGAAGCCTTCCACCAGCACGTCGTGCGCGCCCACGAGGGCGTGGAGGATCTCCTGCCCCTCCGGCGACTTGAGGTCGAGGGTGAGGCTCCGCTTGTTCCGGTTGGTGAAGCTGGTCGCGAGGGTGCGGGCCTCGTCCGGCCCCGGCGAGGCCCCGGAGCCGCGGAGGGCCCCTGTCGGCGGCGGCTCGATCTTGAGCACGTCCGCGCCCATGTCGGCCAGCATCATGGTGCAGAAGGCGCCCGGCCCCACCCGCGTGAGCTCGAGCACCCGCACCCCTTCGAGCGGTCCCGCCATCTCGTCCGTCTCCTCCTCCAATCCTGCGGACAGGGTACGGGCTCGCCGGCCCGCGCGCCACCGGAAGCCGCACGCCGCCGGGCTCGCGGAACGTTTCATCCGACGGGGGAATCGGCGCGGGACTGCGGTCCCGGTCCGGCGGACGTCGGGTCAGCGGACGTCCTGGGAACGCGGGCGTCTCGCCCGCACAGGGGTGCGAAGCGCCCGTGCACGAAAGTGCGGGCGAGACGCCCGCGTTCCCAGGAGCGCCCGGGCAAACGCCGCCGTGGGATGAAGTTCGACCACCCGCCCCTCGAATCGCCCCGATACCTTGGCGGGATGTCGGCTCCGTGGGGCAAAAAATGCTCATCCCCTCTCTCCCTTTTATATATCAATAGCTTACGAATAACGCACGAGCCTCCAGAAGAAGAAGGCTGAAGCCGAAGCCCCTTCGCGGGCGCGGGTCCGCCCGTGACCGCGGCCGATTCGGAGATCGTCAGGCATGGTAGGCTTGGCCCATGCCCATGGAAGACCGCTTCGCGCTCTTCGTCGCTTGGCCGATCCTGTTTGCCCTGATGCTCGGCTGGATCGAGATCGGGCCGTTGGGCTCGGTGCTCCTGATTGGATTCGGGCTGCTGGCCGCGGCGGCGCAGATCGCGTTCGGGCTGCTGGCCGCGGTCGCGGACCTCCTCGCCGGTCGCCGGGACTGACTCACCCCTGCTCCCTCGACGCGCGGCGAGCGCCTCGGCCTCCATTACCCGCAGCCCGCCGAACACCCTACCCCCACCGGGTCTCGAGCCCGCACGCGAAGCCCCTCCGCGCGCGGGTCCGCTTCCGCCTCGGGGGAGCGGTTAGACTTGGGCGGCGCGCGCCGGGCCTGCCGGGCTGGGGCCGCCCCGTCAGAGCGGGGCCGCGCTTGGGGCGGGGCGCACCGGGCTGCGCCGCGCCGGGTCGATCGAAGAAGCAAGGGGGAATCTCATGCCGTATGCCAGGACCGACGATGGGGTATCGCTCTACTACGAGGAGACCGGGAGCGGGGAGCCGATCCTCTTCGTCCACGAGTTCGCCGGCGACTACCGGGCCTGGGAGCCGCAGATCCGGCATTTCGGGCGCGCGTACCACTGCATCGCCTACAACGCGCGGGGCTACCCGCCATCGGACGTTCCCGAGGACCCCGAGCGCTACTCCCAGGACCGCGCCCGCCTCGACGCGCTCGCGGTCCTCGACTGCCTCGCCATCGAACGCGCCCACGTCATCGGGCTCTCCATGGGCGGGTTCGCGACCCTGCACTTCGGCCTCCATCACCCGGATCGGGCCCTCTCGCTCGTGGTCGCGGGCTGCGGCTACGGGGCCGAGCGCGACCGGCAGGCGCTGTTCCGGACGGAGACCGAGGCGACCGCGAAGTTCATCGAGACCGCGAGCGTCGCCGCCTTCGCGGACCGCTACGCGCAAGGCCCGACCCGCGTCCAGTTCCAGAACAAGGACCCCCGGGGCTGGGCGGAGTTCCGCCAGCAGCTCGCGGAGCACTCGCTCCGGGGGTCGGCGAACACGATGCGCGGGGTCCAGAGCCGGCGCCCGTCCATCTACGACCTCGAGGACCGGATGCGGTCACTCACGACCCCGACCCTCATCCTGACCGGCGACGAGGACGACCCCTGCCTCACCCCCAACGTGTTCATGAAGCGGACGATCCCGTCCGCCGCGCTCATCACCCTTCCCAACTCCGGGCACACCATCAACGTCGAGGAGCCGTTCCTCTTCAACCAGGCGGTGGACTGGTTCCTGGGGCAGGTCCGCTCCGGGCGCTGGCCGCAGCGCGACACGAGGTCGCAGACCGGCTCCATCCTCGGGGTCCCGGACGACGAGTGAGTACGACGCAGCGTCCGCGGCGGCCGCAGCGTCCTCCTCCCAGGGCCGTTCCTTGTCCGCCGCGCCGGAACGAAGCGAGCGCCCGCCCGACGCCCCGCGGCCAGCCCAAATGTCCCGCCGACGTATGCTGCAAGGGTGAGCGCGCCCCATAGAGGAGACCGACCATGACCAAGCCAGCCGGGAAGGGCGGCGCCGAGCCGAAGTCCAACCTGCGCCTGCCCGCCGACCTCCACGTCGGCCTCTACCGGACGATGCGGCGGATCCGCGCCTTCGACGAGAAGGTCGCGGAGCTGTTCGAGGGCGGCGAGATCAAGGGCACCGCGCACAGCTACGTGGGGCAGGAGGCGGTCGCGGCCGGGGTCTGCGCGAGCCTCGGCCCCGAGGACTTCATGGCGAGCCACCACCGCGGGCACGGCCACTGCATCGCCAAGGGCGCCCGGCTCGACCTCATGATGGCGGAGCTGATGGGCCGGGGGTCCGGCTACTGCCAGGGGCTCGGGGGGTCGATGCACATCGCGGACCTCGGCCTCAACATCCTCGGGGCGAACGGCATCGTGGGGGCGGCGATGCCGCTCTCGACCGGGGCCGGCCTCGCCGCCCGGCTCGACGGGTCCGGCCGGGTCGCGGTCGCCTTCTTCGGCGACGGCGCCTCCAACCAGGGCGTCTTCCACGAATCGCTCAACCTCGCCTCGGTGTGGAAGCTGCCCATCGTCTTCGTCTGCGAGAACAACCAGTACGCGCTCTCGACCTCCTACCGCGACACGACCTCCGTGGACCAGGTGGCGGAGCGCGCCTCCGCCTACGGGATCCCCGGGCGCACCATCGACGGCAACGACGTGGTGGAGGTCTACGAAGCGGTCCGGGAGGCGGTCGAGCGCGCCCGCGCCGGCGGCGGCCCGACCCTCGTCGAGGCGATGACCTACCGCTGGGGCGGGCACTCGATGCGGGCCAACATCCGCGACCCGAGGGGCGAGGAGGAGTACGCGTCGTGGATGGAGCGCGACCCCGTGCGGCGCGTGGAGCGCGAGCTCCGGGAGGTGGAGATCGCGGACGAGGCGGCCCTCGAGGCGATCGGCGCGGAGACCGCGTCGGAGCTGGACGAGGCGGTCGAGTTCGGGCGCGCGGCGGCCCAGCCCGCGCCCGACGTG
The DNA here is from genome assembly GCA_965243335.1 of Gammaproteobacteria bacterium. Classification (GTDB taxonomy): domain Bacteria; phylum Pseudomonadota; class Gammaproteobacteria; order HK1; family HK1; genus JAJDXW01. Next base: position 3,502,859 of record OZ251545.1, on the reverse strand, counting down.
CTCCGCGCCGCGGTCTACGCCCCGCACGAGGCGTTCGACGAGCCGGGCCGCGCCGGCGCCAACGGGAGCGCGGACGGAAACGGGAACGGGAGCGGGAGCGGCCGGGACCTCGGCTTCGTGGACGCGCTCAACGAAGCGCTCCACCAGGAGATGGAGCGCGATCCGCGGGTCGTCGTCATGGGCGAGGACGTGGCCGCAACGGGCGGCATCTTCGGCGCGACCAAGGGCCTGCTCGACAAGTTCGGCGAGGACCGGGTGCGGGACACCCCGATCTCCGAGGCGGGCTTCGTCGGCTGCGGGATCGGAGCCGCGATCGCCGGGCTCCGGCCGGTGGTCGAGATCCAGATCTTCGACTTCGTCGCCCTCACCATGGACATGCTGGTCAACCAGGCCGCGAAGTTCCGGTTCATGCTCGGCGGGAAGAACACCGTCCCGGTGGTGATCCGGGGGCCGCAGGGGGGCGGCATCCGGCTCGCGGCCCAGCACAGCCAGAGCCTCGAAGCGTGGTTCACCCACGTGCCGGGTCTCGTGGTGGTCGCGCCGTCCAGCCCCTACGACGCGAAGGGGCTCCTCGCGGCGGCCATCCGCGACCCCAACCCGGTCATCTTCCTCGAAGCCAAGCTCCAGTACCTCGAGCCCCCCGGCCCGGTCCCGGAGGAGCCCTATGCGATCCCGCTCGGGAAGGCCGCGGCCCGGCGCGAGGGGACGGACGTGACGGTGGTGGCGACGATGGCGATGGTCCCGCGGGCGCTGGCCGCCGCGGAGAGCCTCGCGCGCCAGGGCCACAGCGTGGAGGTCATCGATCCGCGGACCCTGAAACCCCTCGACGAGGATGCCCTGCTCACGTCGGTGCGCAAGACCCGGCGGCTCGTCGTCGCCCACGAGGCGTGCCTGACGGGCGGGTTCGGGGCGGAGGTCGCGGCCCTCGCGGCGGAGAAGGCGTTCGACTGGCTCGACGCCCCGGTCGCGCGGGTGGCCGCGCTCGATACCCCGATGCCCTACAACGAGGCCCTCGAACGGCAGGTGATCCCGAGCCAGCAGCGCATCGCCGACACGATCCGGGAGACCCTCGCCTATTGACCGGCGCGGCGCGCGAGCGGCGCGGCGGCCGGACCGGGGGACGCGTCGGGACGGACCGGGATGGGACCGGATTGGACAGGCTCGGGCCGAGCCGATCCCGTTCCCCGAGGCGCCGTTCTCCAAGCCCGTCGGACGGACGGGCGCCGCATCCGCGACGAGGCGCCCTGACCGCTCCGCCCGCTCCAAATGCCCCGCCCGGCGCCGTGCGCCGCGGCGGCCGAACGCCCTGCCAAACGGGAGTCCGCACCCATGAAGATCGCCGCGAACGGAATCGGGACCCGTTACGAGCTCGAAGGCCCGGCGGCGGCGCCGGTCGTCGTCATGAGCCACTCCCTCGCCGCGAACGTCGGGATGTGGGAGGACCAGATGCCCGCCCTCGCGGGCTTCCGGGTGCTTCGCTACGACACCCGCGGACACGGGGGGACGGACGCGCCGGAGGGCGACTACACCCTCGACCAGCTCGCGGGCGACCTCTTCGCCCTGCTCGACGCGCTCGGGATCGGCCAGGCCCACTTCGTGGGGCTCTCGATGGGCGGGATGATCGGGCAGACCGCCGCCCTCCGGGACCCGGGCCGCTTCCTCAGCCTCTCGCTCTGCGACACCTCGAGCCGGGTTCCGGGAGAAGGGCAGGCGCTCTGGAGCGAGCGGATGGCGGCGGCCCGCTCGCAGGGGATGGAATCGCTCGTCGGATCGACCATCGACCGCTGGTTCTCCCGCGCGTTCCAAGCTGCGGCGCCCGCGCGGGTGGAGCGGGTCCGGGAGATGATCCGCACTACCCCGGTGGCGGGCTACTGCGGATGCTGCGCCGCGATCCGGGGCCTCGACCTCACCGACCGGCTCGGCGAAATCCGGCTGCCGACCCTCCTCGTCGTCGGCGAGGACGATCCGGGCACCCCGGTCGCCGCCCACGAGGTCATCCGGGACCGGATCGAGGGCTCGCGGCTCGTCGTCATCCCGGACGCCCTCCACTTCAGCAACGTGGAGCAGACGGCGGCCTTCAACGAGGCCCTCGGCGCCTTCCTCGCGGAGCATTGATCGGCACGGGCGGCGGCCCGTTTGGCCGTCGTGAGACGACCCCCGGTTCGGAGCCGATGAATCGGCGGTTCGCCGCCGTCGTCGAGGCACGGGCAGATCGATGGATGCCGGGGGGATCGATACGTGACGGCCGAGGGAGCGGGCGCTCGCTCCGCCGGGGCGGGGCCGGGGCCGGAACGGTCGTTCGGCGCGGACGGCCGGCTGTTCCGGCTGGCTGCGGAGGCCGAGCGCATCCGGCTCGCGCATCTGTTCGACCCGTACCTCGCGGTCCACGCCTCGCACATCGAGCCGCTGCCGCACCAGATCACCGCCGTCTACGGCGAGATGCTGCCGCGCCAGCCGCTCCGCTTCCTGCTCGCCGACGACCCCGGCGCGGGCAAGACCATCATGGCCGGCCTGCTCATCCGGGAGCTGATGCTCCGGGGCGACCTGGAGCGCTGCCTCGTCGTCGCCCCCGGCAGCCTGGTGGAGCAATGGCAGGACGAGCTCGAATCGAAGTTCGGCCTCGCCTTCGACCTGCTGACCCGGGAGCGGATCGAGGCGGCGGGCGCCGGCGGCAATCCCTTCACCGGGTCCAACCGCCTGATCGCCCGGCTCGACGTGCTGACCCGGAGCGAAGACCTGCGGCGGCGCCTCGAAGCGGCGAAGGAATGGGACCTGGTGGTGTGCGACGAGGCGCACCGGATGGCGGCGGGCTACTTCGGCTCGGAGGTCCGGTACACGAAGCGCTATCGGCTGGGCCAGCTTCTCGGAGCCCGCTGCCGCCACTTCCTGCTGATGACCGCGACCCCCCACAACGGCAAGGAGGAAGACTTCCAGCTCTTCATGGCCCTGCTCGACCCGGACCGCTTCGAGGGCCGGTTTCGCGGCGGCGCGCACCGGGGCGGCGGCCCGTCCCAAGGGGGCGGCGCGGCCCGAGGGGATGGCTCGTCTGGCGGGGTCGGCGCATCCCGTGGCGCCGGCGAACCTCGCGGAGACGGCGCGCCCCGAGGGGACGCGGGCGACCTGCTGCGGCGGCTCACCAAGGAGGAGCTGCTCCGCTTCGACGGCCGCCCGCTGTTCCCGGAGCGGCGCGCCCACACTGTGCACTACGAGTTGAGCGGCGGGGAAGCCGCGCTCTACGCCGAGGTCTCCGACTACGTGCGCGAGGAGATGGACCGGGCGGAACGCTTCGCGGCGCGCGACGAGAAGCGGCGGCGGAACGTCGGCTTCGCCCTCCAGATCCTCCAGCGCCGGCTCGCCTCCTCGCCCGCCGCGATCCACGAGAGCCTGCGCCGCCGCCGCGAGCGGCTGGAGGCCCGGCTCGTCCACCGGCTCGCCCGGGGCGGCGAGGACGCCGGCCGGATCATGCAGGCCCCAGGCCGCGCCGGGCAGGACGCGACGCGCGCCGAACCGGGCCCGGGCCGCGCCGGGCGCGGAGCGGTCCGCACGGAGAACGACGCAATCCGCATCGGGCAGGATGCGGCTCGAGCCGGGTGGGAAGCGGATCGTACCGGGCCGTCTGGGCCGCCTTCCCACGACGACCGATACGCCGCGCCGCCCGCCGACTCCGGCTCCCTCTCCGCCTTCATTCCCGCCCCCGCCGCCCCCGCTCTCGCCCCCGCCGCCCCTGCTGACCCCGCTGACCCCGACTTCGACCCCGACGATCTCGAAGAGGCGGCCCAGGAAGACGTCGACGCGATCGAAGCCCGCGTGCTCGGCCACGCCACGACGGCGGAGACCGTCGCCGAGTTCGAGGCCGAGATCGACGCGCTGAGGCGCCTCGAAGACCGCGCGCGGGCGCTGCGGCGCGGCGGCGCGGACACGAAGTGGCTCGAGCTCGCGAGCCTCCTCGATCACCCGCTCATGACCAGCCCCGGCGGGCGGCGGCGAAAGCTCATCGTCTTCACCGAGCCGCGCGACACCCTCGAATACCTCGCGGGCAGGATCCGAACCCGCCTCGGCCGGGACGAGTCGGTGGTCGTGATCCACGGCGGGGTCGGGCGCGCGGACCGGCGCAGGGCGGTGCAGGCGTTCATGCACGACCCGGAGGTCGCGGTGATGGTCGCGAACGATGCGGCCGGCGAGGGCGTCAACCTCCAGCGCGCCCACCTGATGGTCAACTACGACCTGCCGTGGAACCCGAACCGCCTGGAGCAGCGCTTCGGGCGCATCCACCGCATCGGCCAGACCGAGGTCTGCCACCTGTGGAGCCTCGTCGCGAAGGACACGCGCGAGGGGGAGGTCTACGGCCGGCTGCTCGAGAAGCTGGAGACCGCCCGCGCCGCCTTGGGCGGACGGGTCTACGACGTGCTCGGACGCCTCTTCGAGGGGGCCGGGATGCGCGACCTGCTGATGGACGCCATCCGCTACGGCGAGCGGCCCGAGGTCAAGGCCCGGCTCTTCGAGCGCGTGGACGGCGCGGCGGACCGGGAACGCCTGCTGGCGCTGCTGGAAGACCGGGCGCTCGCCCGCGACCGGCTCGGCGCCGCCGAGGTGGGCCGCATCCGCGAGGAGATGGAGCGCGCGGAAGCCCGCCGCCTGCAACCGCACTACGTCGAGAGCTTCTTCCTCCAGGCGTTCCGCCATCTGGGCGGAACCGTCCACCGGCGCGAGGCCGGGCGCTACGAGATCACCCGCGTCCCCGGCCCGGTCCGGACGCGCGAGCCGCGCGCCGGCGGCGCCGGGCCGGTGCTGGAGCGCTACGAGCGGGTCTGCTTCGAGAAGTCGAAGATCGCGGGTGTCGGGGCCGGAGCCGGCCCTGGCGCCGCTAGCCCGGACCCTGGCTCGAATCCCGGGTCCGGCCCCGGTGCGGGTCCCGGCGCTGGCGGCGGCGACGGCACTGGTCCGCCGGCGGCGGTCTGCCTCTCTCCCGGCCACCCCCTGCTCGACGCGACCGTCGACCTCGTCCTCGAGCGCTACCGCGGCGTGCTCGCGGAAGGCGCGGTGCTGGTGGACGAGAGCGACGCGGCCGGCGACGGCGAGACGATCCGGGCGCTGTTCCATTTCGAGATCGCGGTGCGGGACGGACGGGAGGGCCGGCCCGGCCATCCGCGGATCATCTCCCGGCAGCTCCGGTTCGTGGAGGTGGAGGTCGATGTCGATACGGACGCCGATGTGGACGCCGACGTCGATACCGAAGCCGGCGTCAACACCGATGCCGATGCTGGCGCTGGCGCCGGACACGCCGACGCCGGACCGGACGCCCGATCCGTCCGGGACGCCGGCCCCGCCCCCTATCTCGATTACCGCCCGATCGAGGACGACGAGCGCGCCGCGATCGCCGAACGGATCGAAGCGGCCCGGTCGGGCGGGCCGGATCGACCGGGCCAGCCGGGTCAGCCGAGCCGGCCGGTTCGCGACCTCGAAGACGCGGCCATGACCTGGGCCCGCACGCATCTGGCGTCGGCCCAGGCCGGGGAGGTCCGCGCGCGCCGCCTCCCGGAGATCGACCGGGTGGAGGCGGAGGTGACCGCACGGCTCAAGCGCGGGATCGTGTTCTGGGACAACCGCGCGCTCCGGCTGCGCGACGACGAGCGGGCGGGGAAGGCCGCGGGGCCGGTGAGCGCCGCCCGCGCGGTTGCGCGTGCGGACGAGCTGGCGGAACGTCTCGCGCGCCGGCGCGCGGAGCTGGCCCGGGAACGCGACCTCGCGCCGCTGCCGCCGGTCGTCCGGGGCCGCGCGCTCGTGGTTCCGATCGGCCTCCTGCGGCGGGCGGCTCCCGCCTCCGGGGCGGCGGCGGAGCCGCTCGAGGTCCGCGAGACGACCCCCGCAGGGCGGGCCGAGGTCGAGCGGCTGGCGATGGAGGCGGTGATGGCGGCGGAGCGGGCGCTCGGCCACGAGCCCCGCGACGTGAGCGCCGCCAAGGTGGGCTACGACGTCGAGAGCCGCGAGGCGAAGACCGGGCGCCTGCGCTTCATCGAGGTCAAGGGACGCGCCGGCGACGCGGACACGGTGACCGTCACCCACCAGGAGATCCGCACCGCCCTCAACAAGCCCGACGCCTTCATCCTCGCGATCGTCCGCGTCCGGGACGGCTACGTGAGCGGCCCCCGCTACCTGCGCCGGCCGTTCCGGGCGGAGCCGGACTTCGACGCGGTGAGCGTGACGTACAATCTGCGCGAGCTGCTCGCGCGGGCGGAAGCGCCGCGATGAAACCGTACAGGGACACGGAGGACCGCACGTGACCGTTCCGGCGACCGCCCCCTGGCCGCGCATCCCCTACGGCGAGGCGTCGTTCCGGCGCATCCGGGTGAACGGCTGGCTGTACGTGGACAAGACCCGGTTCCTGCGCCCGCTCGAAGACGAGCGCTACGTCTTCTTCATCCGCCCCCGGCGCTTCGGCAAGTCCTGCTGGCTGTCGCTGCTGGAGTGCTACTACGGGCGGTACTGGGCGCACGAGTTCGAGGACCTGTTCGGGGGCACGGACGTCGGGCGCGCGCCCACCGCCGAGCGCGGACGCTACGTCGTCGTGCGCTTCGACTTCTCCGCCTTCGACGACACCCCGGAGACCTTGCGCGAGCGCTTCGAGGGGTACTGCTTCACCAGGCTGCGTAACGCGCTGGAGCGGCATCCGGACCTGTTCCCCGAGCCGGCGCTCCGGCGCATCCTCTCCCCACCCGCCATCGACGGCAAGCTCACCGAGCTGTTCGCATACGCTGGCGAACATGGCATCCCGCTCTACCTGCTCATCGACGAGTACGACAATTTCGCCAACACGGTGCTGGCGCACCGGGGGCAGGAGGCCTACGAGTCGTTCACCCACGGGGGCGGCATCTACCGCAACTTCTTCGCCACCCTGAAGGCCGGGGCCGGCGAGGCGGGCGGCGGCCTCGAACGGCTGTTCATCACCGGCGTCTCGCCCATCACGATGGACGACGTGACCAGCGGCTTCAACATCGGGCGCAACGTCACCCTGGAGCCGGAACTCAACGATGTGCTCGGCTTCACCGAACCGGAGGTGCGGGGCTTGCTGGAGCTCTACCGGGACCGGGGCGCGTTCGACCAGGACGTGGACGCGGCCCTGGACGTGATGCGCGAGTGGTACGACGGCTACCGCTTCTCCGAGGACGCCGACGACGAGCTCTACAACACCGACATGGTGCTCCACTACCTCGCCGATTCCGTTCCGAACAAACGTATGCCGCGCCGGCTCATCGACCCCAACGTCCGCATCGATTACACGAAGCTGCGCCACCTGCTGCTGGTGAACCAGCGGGCGAGCGCAGGGGCGAGACGGCTCAACGGCAACTTCGACCTGCTGCGCCACGTCATCGGCGAAGGGGAGGCGGAGACCGACTTGAGCTTGAGCTTCCCGCTGGACGAGCTCGACGAGCCGGAGAACTTCCTGTCCCTGCTGTACTACTTCGGACTCCTGAGCATCCAGGGGGCAGTGGGGGGTGCGGTCCGGCTGGGGATCCCGAACCAGACGGTGCGGCGGCTGATGTACGGGTACTTGCGCGGCGCCTACCGGGACGTGGGGGTGTTCTCGGTGAGCCACTACCACTTCGCGCGCCTGGTGCGGAGGATGGCCTCCAAGGGCGAATGGCGCCCGGCCGTGGAGCACATCGCGGCGGCCATCGCGGAGCAGACGGGGGTCCGGGACTACATCGACGGGGAGAAGGCGGTACAGGCGTTCCTGGCCGCACACTTCAGCGTGGTGGACCAGTTCCTCATCCACTCCGAGCGCGAGCTGAACAAGGGCTACGCGGACCTGCACCTCGAGCCGTTCGTGGCGCAGTACCCGGACATCGGGTACGGGTACGTGGTCGAGGTGAAGTACCTGAAGCGAAGCGAGCGGGTGGATGGCTCGGTGGTGGCGGAGAAGCTGCGGGAGGCGCGGGAGCAGCTTGCCGGCTACCTGGCGGACGAGGGGTTGCGGCGGCGCGCCCCGTCGGTGCGGTACGTCGGGCTGGCGGTGGTGTTCCACGGCTGGGAGCTGGCGGCCTGCGAGGCGGTGGAGCCGGGAGCGGGCGACGGGGCGCACGGCCAGCCCGCGCCGCCCGCTGCGCCGCACAAAGGCCCAGGACCCGCGATGATCGATGTCTCCCCCGAGCAGCCCGAGCAGCCCGAGCGGGACGAGCAGCCCGAGGCGCCGCGATGAAACCGCCGCACACCGAAAGCCATGGCCTCATCGTGACGCGGATCGAAGCGCTCGGATTCCGATCCCTGCGCTACGTATCGCAGCGGCTCGAGCCCTTCCACGTGCTGGTCGGGCCGAACGCCAGCGGGAAGTCGGCGTTTCTCGACGTGCTCGCCTTTCTCGGCGACCTGCACCGCATCGACCTCGAACACGCGATCATGGGTTACGAGCCCTTCGCCATCCCCCGTCGCGCGACCGACCCCCGGCACCTGACGTGGATGCGGCGCGGCGAGACGTTCGAGCTGGCCGTGGAGGCCGCCGTTCCCGATGCGCTTCGCGAACCCTCGCAGAACGGATCGGCCAGCGTATGCCGCTACGAGATCGCGGTGGATGTGTCGGAACCCTGCCGAATCGTGCGGGAGACCTTTTGGCTGAAACCGGGGGAGAAGGAGGACGGCGCCAGTACCGAACGCGAACGGACGCGGTTCCCTGGCCCCCCCGAGCCGCCCGAGGGGATCGTGGCCGATCCGGAGAAGCGCCCCCCCGCACGCTGGAGAAGGGTGGCGGTCCGGGAGAGCGACCCCGAACACGTCACCTTTCGCCCCGAGGCCACCGGACGCCCGCTCCGGATGCGTATTCCCGCCGGCAAGTCCGTGCTGGACAGCCTGCCCCCGGAGGGCTTCCCGGTCGCCGCGCGGTTCCGGCGGATGCTGGCGGAGGGCGTGCAACGCATCGCCCTCTCGGGCGAGGCCATGCGCCGCACCAGCCCACCCGGCAGGTCCGACCTCTACCTTCCCGACGGGTCGAACCTGCCCCACCTCGTGAGCCATGCGCAGAACGAACGCCCGGATCGGTATGCGGACTGGATCATGCACGTCCGCGAGGCGCTCCCCGACGTCGAGCGCATTACGGAGAGAGTGCAGCCGTGGGACGGGCATCGCTACCTGAACGTCCACTACCGGAACGGGTTGGAAGCGCCTTCCTGGCTCGTCTCGGAAGGCACCCTCCGCTTCCTGGCGCTGACGCTCCTCGCCTATCTCCCCGACCCCACCGGTCCCTGCCTGATCGAGGAGCCCGAGAACGGTATACACCCCGGCGGCCTGGAAACGGTGTTTCAGTCGCTTTCATCCATGTACGACGCGCAGGTCCTGTTGGCTACCCACTCTCCCGACGTAGCCCGCCTCACTCGCGTCGATCAGATGCTTTGCTTCGCACGCGACGAAAAGAACGGCTCGGACGTCATCGCCGGCCCCGCGCATCCGCGTTTGCGAGGCTGGCAAGGGGTCATGGACTTGGGCACGTTGCTCGCGAGTGGAGTCCTGGGATGATGGATCTCGTATGCCTGGTTGCCGACAAGAGCATGCAAGCGGCGGTATCCGGGCTCCTGGACCGGCCGCACGCGCTGGGCATCCGACCGATCACGAAGGAAATTCCTGTACATCAGGAGCGGGACCCGGGTTGCTGCCACCACCCCATGAAGGTGCTGCGTGCTTATCACGGTAGTGCGAAACATGCGCTGATCATCCTCGATCACGCCTGGGATGGGGTTCCTGAAGAAACCGGAGCCGAGCTCGAATCGTTCATCGAAGAAAGATTCGAACGGGACGGGATCGAGGGCTGGGCGGTTCCCGTGGTGATCGAGCCCGAGCTGGAGGCGTGGGTGTTCAGCGGTTCGCCCCACGTCGGCAGGGTGCTCGGCTGGACGGATCGGAGTCCAGCCTTGCGCGAGGCCCTTGAACAGCAGGAATTATGGAGACCGGAGGACCCCAAGCCATCCGATCCGAAGGCGGCGCTCGAATGGGTGCTCGAAACGGCGGGGAAACGTCCGGCTTCATCCGCCTATTTCCGTGATCTCGCAAGGAAGATCAGTACGACGGGCTGCCGGGATCGTGCGTTTCTACGGTTCAGGAGATTGCTCCAAGGCTGGTTTCCGCCTGATTCGTCATTCAACAGAGGCCCCGAACCCGATAGTCCAGCCGGAGACGGAGCGACCATCGTGGGACACAGCTTGAAGACCGGCAAGAAGCTCATCGAGGTCGCCCTGCCGCTCGACGCGATCAACGCCGCCAGCGTGCGCGAGAAGTCGATCCGGCACGGGCATCCGAGCACCCTGCATCTTTGGTGGGCGCGGCGGCCGTTGGCGGCGGCGCGGGCGGTCATCTTCTCGCAGATGGTGGACGACCCCTCGGCGCACCCGGACCGCTTCCCGACGGAGCAGGCCCAGGCGCGGGAGCGCGAGCGGCTGTTCGGGATCATCCGGGAGCTGGTGCAATGGGAGAACACCAACGACGAGAAGGTGTTGGGGCAGGCGCGGGAGGAGGTCCGGGAGAGCTGGCGCCGCACCTGCGCCGCGAACGCGGACCATCCGCGGGCGGCGGAGTGGTTCGACCCGGACCGGCTCCCCGCCTTCCATGACCCCTTCGCGGGCGGCGGCGCGCTGCCCCTGGAAGCGCAGCGGCTCGGGCTGGAGGCCCATGCCTCGGACCTGAACCCGGTGGCGGTGCTCATCAACAAGGCGATGATCGAGGTCCCGCCCCGGTTCGCCGGCAAGCCGCCCGTGAACCCGGACGCCCAGGCCGAGTTCGCGCGGGGCGGGCGGTGGAACGGCAAGGGCGCACAGGGGCTTGCGGAGGACGTGCGCTACTACGGCCGGTGGATGCGCGACGAAGCCGAGAAGCGCATCGGCCATCTGTACCCGAAGGTTGAAGTCACCGCGGCGATGGCGGCGGAGCGCCCGGACCTCGAACGCTACGTGGGGCGGAAGCTCACGGTGATCGCGTGGCTGTGGGCGCGCACGGTGAAGAGCCCGAACCCGGCGTTCGCGCACGTGGACGTGCCGCTGGCCTCGACGTTCATGCTGTCCACGAAGAGGGACAAGGAGGCATGGGTCGAGCCGGTGGTCGAGGGCGACGGCTACCGCTTCACGGTGAAGGCTGGCCTTCTCGGAACCGGCGTCCCCAAGGACGGCGCTCCTGGGAACGCGGGCGTCCCGCCCGCACAGGGAACCAAGCTGGGTCGCGGTCCGAACTTCCGCTGCCTGATGTCGGATGCGCCGATTCCCGGCGACTACATCAAGGCCGAAGGGAAGGCTGGCCGCATGGGCGCGCGGTTGATGGCCATCGTCGCCAAGGGAGACCGGGGCCGGGTGTATTTGCTGCCGACGCCGGAACAGGAGGCAGCGGCACGGGAGGCGTTGCCGGAATGGAAGCCAGAAGTCAGAATTTCAGGCAGCACCCAATATCTCGGCATCAAACCTTATGGTATGGATCAGTTCGATCAACTATTCACCCCCCGCCAACTCGTCGCGCTGGCCACCTTCTCCGACTTGGTGGCGGAGGCGATGGCGTGCGTCAAGCAGGACATCCTGGGAACGCGGGCGTCCCGCCCGCTTGAACACAATGCAGGCGGGACGCCCGCGTTCCCAGGGGACGATCTACCCTTGCACAACGGCGGAACTGGAAGCACTGCTTATGCCGAGGGAGTGTCCGTGTATCTCGCATTTGCGGTGGACCGATTAGCAATGACTGGAAACACTCTTGTTCGATGGAACTCTGTCGGCCAAAAGGCGCAGCATTGTTTCGGGCGCCAAGCGTTTCCGATGGTTTGGGACTACGCCGAACCGAATTTCTTGGCGACTGCTACCGGGAGCATTGATGCCGCGATCGCTTGTGCGGTCGATCCTCTTTCCGTACCCATGTCAATGCGAACGACCGGAGCGAGTGATCAAGCAGACGCTACGGTCTGGATAACTCCATCGACTCGGGTGATCTCAACGGATCCTCCATACTACGACAATGTTCCCTACGCCGACCTATCCGACTTCTTCTACGTCTGGCTGCGCCGGACGTTACGTCCAGTTTTCTCCGAACTTTTCGCCACACTTGTGGTGCCAAAGACCGCGGAGTTGGTTGCCGCACCCTACCGCCACGGCGACAGGGAGGAAGCCGGGCGATTTTTCCTCGACGGCATGAAGAAAGCGATCGGCCGCCTCGCCGAACAGACTCATCCGGCCTTCCCGGTCACCATCTACTACGCCTTCAAACAGTCCGAGACGAAGGGCGGCAGCGGCGCCGCGTCCACCGGTTGGGAAACCTTCCTTGCCGCGGTAATCGAAGCCGGCTTCTCGATCACCGGTACCTGGCCGATGCGCACCGAGCTCGCCAACCGCATGAGAGGAATGCAGTCCAACGCCCTCGCTTCCAGCATCGTCCTCGTCTGCCGGCGGCGCTCGCCCGACACCCCGGCGACCTCCCGCCGCGACTTCCTCGCCGCCCTGCGCTTGGAGCTTCCGACGGCCCTCGCCGACCTCCAGAAGAGCAATATCGCCCCGGTGGACTTCGCCCAAGCCGCCATCGGCCCCGGCATGGCCATCTTCACCCGCTACGCCCAGGTGCTGGAAGCCGACGGCTCCCCGATGTCGGTGCGCGCGGCCCTCGTCGAGATCAACCGCACGCTGGACGAGACCTTGACCCGGCAGGAAGGCGACCTGGACCCGGACACCCGCTTCTGCGTCGCCTGGTACGAGCAATACGGCGTCGGCGAGCGCGCCTACGGCGAAGCCGAAGTGCTGTTCAGCGCCAAGAACACCTCGTTCGAGGGCTTGCAGCGCGCCGGGGTGCTCGCGGGCGGCAAGGGCAAGGTCCGGCTCATGCGCCGGGACGAGCTGGACCCGGACTGGAACCCGGCGACGGACCGGCGCATCACCGATTGGGAGAGCGCGCAGCACCTGACCCGCTCCCTGACCGCGGAGCGGGGCGGTGGGGTGGCCGAGGCGGCCCGCCTCGTGCTCGGCATGGGCGTGGAGCGGGCGGAGAAGGCCCGCGCGCTCGCGTATCGTCTGTATTCGCTGGCCGAACGCAAACGGTGGGCGGACGAGGCAAACGCCTACAACATCCTCGTCACGTCTTGGCCGCAGATCCGGACGGAGGCCGCCCGCCTCGCGGCCGGCGTGCCGGAGCAGACGGGCTTCGGATTCTCCGGGGGTGAAGCGTCGTGACGGCAGGCCGAGCGCCTTGCCACGGCGCAGGGCAAACTGGCTCTCAGCCCTCCGGGGTGGCCGCAAGTCGGAGTCGTCCGCTGTTCCGAAAACCGTCTCCACAACGGCGCTCAAGCCCCACCATCGTTTTCTTGGAAGACATAACTTATTGAATTTATTATGTATTGAGCGAAATCCAGTCAGATCCAAGCTGCGGCGATGTAGCGGACTCCCAAGGGTTGACTATCTGCCTGCGATGACCTAGATTCGCGCTCGGAGGCTCGGCCCCGCCGGCCCCGCGCGCGCGTTAGACGCGGATACGGCAGACGGGGCGTTGCCTCCTTTTTTTATGTCCTTGCCCTTGCCTCGTAGGGATCGGGAACGTAGACGATGCCATAGGTGTCGAATACGCGACCGTCCCTGTATCCTTGTCCACGGAATTGAAGTGCGGCAATCGCACTTCCGAACATGTTCTCGATTTCGTCGCGGCGTTCAGCATCCATCCCTCGCGAGGGGAGTCGAAATCCCCAATTGACGCAGTATATGCAAAGGTCTGCGGCCTGGATGGCATAAGTCATGTCCGAGGAAACAAAGAATGGGGTGGGCACGATCCAGGCGGTGCGATACCGACCGATGGCCGTCTTCGCGAAGTACCTCTCCATTTTGACGGCCAGTCTCCGGTCATCATATTTTTCGGTTTCGTCCATGACCAACACACCATGTTCGCGTTTTCTCTCCAGGAAATAGAAAAACCTTTCCAGAAAGAAAACAACGTCCTTTCTCAGATAGTCATCGAATTCGTAGTTCGGTGGCTTGACGGCGCCACGGGGAATCGCGGAGGCAAACAATACCGCTTCATGTGTGCGCAGGAGATCAAGCAATTTTTGCGCCATTCGGATGCAGGCCTGTCCGTACGCAGTAAATTCATCCCGGGTCGGCCGATCGTGCCGGCGACCCCTTTCAAGAAAGGATCGGCAGAGCCTGCGCCTGTCGTCGTCCTGAAAAATTTCCTTCTGTCCGGCAAACTCGTAACGTTTTCTGTCGATCAGTGTCGAACCTTTGATCTCCTTTCCAAAATCATGTAACCGGCATCCGAAACAATCAAGCTCCAGACGCTGCGTATCCTGCACGAACGGCCAGAGATGTTCGACATGGAGAGCGATTCCCCCACGAACCTCATACGGCATGATTTTGTGATCATGTCCGCTTTCGTCGATAAAGAAATGCCATGTCATGCTTTGAACTCCTCCTGCCCCGGCGGCTCTCGGAGAGCATAGCATAGTGCACCCCCCTTGAACAACCCTGTCCGTTGTGCACAACCGTTCATGGTTAGCTGCCTGAATACCCGGAAAGCATGAAGTCGTTGTTGAATCCTGAACCCCGACGAGCAGCGCTCATGACTTCGATCACGGGCTGTTCCTTACCCCCTTCGATTACAGCAACATCACCCCGGTGGGCTTCGCTCAGGTGGTCATCGGCCCCGGCACGGCCATCTTCACCCGCTACGCCCGGGTGCTGGAAGCCGACGGCTCCCCGATGCCGGTGCGCGCGGCCCTCGTCGAGATCAACCGCACGCTGGACGAGACCTTGGCCCGGCAGGAAGGCGGCCTGGACCCGGACTGGAACCCGGCGACGGACCGGCGCATCACCGATCGGGAGAGCGCGCAGCACCTGACCCGCTCCCTGATCGCGGAGCGGGGCGGCCGGGTGGCCGAGGTGGCCCGCGTGCCGGAACAGACAGGCCTCGGGTTCCCCGAGGGCGACGCGTCATGGCGGTACATCCGGGTCCCGTCCCGATGGATTCTACCAGCCTTGCACCCGGTGCTGGCGGGATATACACTGCTATCCGGTTTCGTCGGGGCTGTACCTGCCTTTCTCGCGTCCCGACTTGGCGCGAACAAGGAGGACTTACCTATGAGCGGCATTCCGGGCAGCGACCAGGGCGCGGCTTGACATAGCGCACTGCAACAATCGGGTAATCCGTAAGCATCCACAGGATGCACAGCGATCGAGGGACAAGACAATGAAGAAGGAAGAGGTCGAAGATATCAAAACCATCCTCGTGGAGTTCGCAAGAGAAGTGGACCAATGCGGGCAAACGTGGCGCGATATCTTCGGAAGTGGGTTCAAGACAAGGATGAAGAACGAAGAAGGGATCATTTTGAGCACGCCGGCGGTCGAAGGAAAGATCAGACGGCTGAAGAACGATCTGACGATGCAACGAGGAAAGAGGATCGGGAAAGAGGAGATAGGAAAAAGGGTCGAAGCAGCAATCTGGACGGTAGTCGACCGTACAGGGAAACGGCCTGGCACGGTGGAAGAACGAGCGAAAGAAGCCGCAGAAAGGATCCTGGAGGCGCCAAAAAACAAGAAGAAGTGGACGGTGTGGGCCGAAATAGGCGGCTTGGGTGACGGTCAGGAAGGCGAGTTCGGTGGCATCTGGTTCGGCGTGTTCGACGACGAGGAGAGAACCCGACTGCTCCAGAGTATGAAGCCCGAGCGGTTCAGCCCTGAGCAGCAGAAGGGGCTGATCCACCTGTGCATGGCGCGTAGCCAGTCCAAGAAGGGAAGGGAGAAGCAAATCGCACGCACGTCGGTATTGGCGTACAACGCGGAGACAGCAGCCGAGGAGGGAAAGCAGAGGATAGAGGAGGCAGCCCGGACCCTGAGCATCTTCAGGTACACGGAAGATGGACATAATAGCTGGATATGGACAGAGAGGGAGGAGAACAACAGGACGGACCGACTGGTGTATGTCTCGGACGGGAAGGGAAGGTTCTTGGGCGAGGGGCGGACAAACCACAACGTGCACGAGTTCAGGCTGAAGAGCCTGATGGAAGGAGAGGTTGACGCGACGCATGAGTACCGAAAGGCTGCACAGCAACTAAGCCAACTCCTCGCGAAGAAACGCACGGAAGACGAAACACGGATCATCAAGAGCATGATGGCTCTCGGGCAAGGTCAAACGGAGAAAGACGCGAGCATGGCGGTTCTATGGACGATCATAGGGCTTGAGCAACTCGCATGTGGAAAGCAAAGGGACGGCCGGCAGGAAGATACCATCAAGTTCGTGGAGGAGACGATAAACAGCAAGAGAATCGGAAAAAGAATGAAGAATTTGTACAAGCGGAGAAACGCGATGGTGCACGAAGGAAGCACGGAGGTGAGGGAGGAAGAAGGCATCACGGCCCGCGTATTGGGACAGCAGATTGCCCTCTTGCACATCATGTCACGGAAAGCAGAGGAATAGACAACATGAAGGCACAGCCGATGCCGTCGGATCCTCGTCTTCAGCCGAGAACTGGTGAGAAATCCGGATTGCGGTCCGGCGGGCTCGGATCAGCTCTCGCCGGACCTCGTAGTCGGCGATTTCAGGAACCATCCCCGTCGTGCCGCCGGTCGCCGCGTTCAGAAGCCACTGGCCACAGGCGGCTGCCTCCTTCGATCCGCCGGGGCTCGTGGCCAGGCCGAGAGGCCGCTGTCGAGCACGATGGTTCGGCTCACCAGCTCTTGCCCTTCAACTCCCCTGGAAAGAGCTTGCGATCTGGCAGGCGGTCTTCGTCCAGGGCGCGGACGAGATACTCGATCGTTTCCCGCTGCTCCCCGGCGCCCTCTTCGCCCATCCATGACCGGATCAAGGCGCCGAGGCCCTTCGCCTGGTCTTTCGGCGATTCACCTTCGTGCGCGATCTCTGCGAGCTCCCGGTTGGTGAGGTAAGGACCCCATCGCCCGCATGACGCGCCGATCGGGCTTTGCCACGTCGAAGCCGAGATTCTTCAACGCCTCCGCCGCGAGGGACACCCCGAGCGATGGAAGCTTGTATGCGCCCCGCACCCAAGACACAACGCTGCCTGTTTGGGCTCGCCGCCGCATCGATCGAGGCGGGACTCGATGTTGTTCCAAGGAGCAGGCCTGTTCATCGCGCCGTGCAGCCGCCGGGCGTGACCCCAGGCAGTCCGTCGGGTTGGCGGGAGGCGGCCGTCGTGTCCATGCCTGTTTCCGTTCTCACCAGGATGCCGGCCAGTGTCGGCGCGCCGGTCCCGCCTGTCAACGATCCCCGGCGTGGGAGCGGCGCGGGCGAGCGATGGCGGCGTTCAGCCGGCGCAGGCTGTACCCGATGCCGCCGGGAGAGGTCCGTTGGCCGGCCTTGAGCTGCCCTCGGCGAGCGCCGATAATCTGCCCGCGCTGGGGGAGTGGTCGGCTTCAGGGCGCGTCTGATCGCGGTGGCCGACCTCGAGGGTTGACGAGACCCACGGAGGAAGGCGTCATCATGTCCTGGATCGAGCACCACGAGAACAGCGAACGGCTCGCATCGCAAGCGCAGGTCGTCGCGCAAGAGGGCCGGTGGGATGAAGCGCGGGCGCTGTACGCTCGCGCGGCCGATGTCGAAGAGAGCGCCATCGCGGACTTGGATCGGTCGAAGGTGCACACCCTCGGGATCTCGGCGGTGAGCGCCGCATCGCTCCATTACAAGGCGAATGAGCTCGCGCGCGCCGGGGCGGTTGCGGCTCGCTGGCTGCGGTTCGAGGGGCTTCCGGCTTTCGCCAGGGATCAACTGCGGCTCCTGCTGCATGCGTGCCGGAATCAAGGACCCGGAGGAGAGCCTTGCGGAAGTGGTTCCTCCGCCGGACTACCGGCGCACGTTCCTGAAGCTGACCCGTAACCTGGCCCCCGACGGACAGACGTGTAGCAGGCTGGACATTCGTTCCCCGGCTGAATCCCGGTCTTGACGTGGACATGCGCCAAAATCCTGGACGGGTCATCAGGCAGGCCGGGCAGGAGCCGGAAACGCCGGCGGCGCAACGAAAGCCGTTGCAACGTCTTCGCGCCGCCCTCACGCCGCGTCGAACATCTCCCCTACGTCCACCGAGAAGCCGGGCAGGCTCGGCGAGCCGGCCTGCTCTCCCGGCCGGAATACCCCATGCTCCCTGTATTCGCCGCCCGAGAGAACGAGCACGGTCAGCGTACCGGCGATGGGATTGGCGATCCAGTATTCGGGGATGCCGGCCTCGGCGTAGTCCTTGCGCTTGTCGATGAGGTCCCGGCCGGGATTGTCGGGGCTGACCACTTCCACGACCAGATCCGCGCCAAGCCAGTAGTCGTTCCGGCAGCGGGGATCATCCGCATCAGTCACGAGCAGCAGATCCGGTTCCCGGAACTTGCCCTCGCGGATGCGGAGGCGCAGGGGGGCATAGAACACTTTGCCGCCAATGCTCCGAACGAAAGAGTAGAGCGCCAGGAACAGGAACTGTGAAATTGCTTGATGCTGCTCGGTAGGCATGGGTAGAACCTCAATGCGTCCGTCCGTGAATTCGATCAGGCGGTTGGTCCAATTCGTCAGCTTGAGGTACTGCGCTTGGGTCCAGAATCCCTGAAGCTCGGTGGGGTCGGCCACCGTGCAGCCATCGGGTGCGACCAAACGCAGCCCGTCGGGTTGGGGGGAGGCGGCCGTCACGTCCATGCCTGTTTCCGTTCTCACCAGGATGCCGGCCAGTGTCGGGGCGCCGGTCCCGCCTGTCAACGATCCCCGGCGTGGGAGCGGGGCGAGCGGACGACGGGGCAAGGCCCGGTGGCGCGGCGCAGGTCTCCTGCGGCGTTGACGCGCGGCGTGAGGCGTGAACGCGTCCGCTCCCGGTGACGATGCGATGGGCGCGGCCCTCGAAACGCGCCGCACCGCGGCGCTGTTCGGGGCTGTGACCTGACGAGCCCGCCGCGGCGCTCTGCCGAAGGGATGGGCGGCCCGCGAAGCAGCTTCCTGCCGCGCATCGCCCGGCGACGCCGTGCCCGCCCGGTCGGCGACGGGCGGCTCCGCTCGGGTCCCGCAAGGCTGATCGGTCGAAGCCTGTAGAATGGCGGCTGCGGAACAGGGGTCGGACCGCGAGGGGCGGAAGGCGGCTGCACGGCCAGCACCGCCTACGGGAGGCGAATCATGAGCGACGAATCCGCTGAACAACTGCGCGGCCGGCGGCAGACCGTATCGCTTGCGCGCCTCTATCTGGACCCGAACAACTACCGGATCGTGGACAACCCGGAGTACCGCCCGGTCGCTCCGGACGCGGTCTTCAACCCGGATGTCCAGCGGCGCACGACCAGATTCGTTCTCGGGCGCTCTCAGGAGAACGTTCGGGACCTGATCGCCAGCATCAGGGAGAACGGGTGGCTGGACATCGACCCGATCCTCGTCGAACGGCGGGCCGGCGGCCGATACCTGGTCCTCGAAGGCAACCGGCGGGTGGCCACGCTCAAGCACCTGCAGAGCCGGTACGAGCAGGACTCCATCGATCTGGGCCGGCTGGACCCCGCGGTGTTCGCCAAGGCGCCGGTGGTCTTCCACGAGTTCGCCGGCGAACGGCAGCGCTTGGTGATGATGGGGCTCCATCACGTCACCGGCAAGCGCCGCTGGCCGGCCGTCAACCGCGCCATGGCGATGAGGCGCCTGCAAGAACATTTCGATGGTGACGCGGATGCCGTATGCAATGCGCTCGGCATCAGCAAGCGCGAGTTCAACTTGTCCGTCCGGACGCTTGCTCTGGTGCAGGCGTACCAGGAGAGCGACTACGGCGATCAGTTTCTATCCGGCCAGTACAACCTGTTCCGTGAGGTTCTCAACAGCCCCTCGGTGCGCGATTGGCTCGGCTGGGACCACACGACATGCACGGCTGCCAGGCAAGCCAACCTGGATCGGCTCTTCCACTGGATATCGCCGGAAGTCGAAGACGAAGCTGGAGACGAAGACGGCGATATTGGCGCACAAGCGGAATCCAGCCCCGTAATCACCACCATCGGGCACGTTCGCGAGCTTGCAAAGATCATCGACGACCCGGAGGCGGTCAAGCGGTTGGACGAGACGCGCAGCCTGCAAGAGGCAACGTTGTCGAGCAGCCTCTTGGTCAAGAGCGAAATCGACCGTGCGTTCGGGTCTTGCGAGACCGGTATCCAGAAGCTGAGCAAGCAGGTCGGGGATCTGGCGCCCAAGGACCTGGACCGCGTCGATCAGCTCATCGGCAGGATGCAAGGGCTCGCTCTGGCGCGCAAGCGGCAGCCGTTCACGTCCGGCGGCCGGCTGCCCTGGCAGCCGTTCAACGAGTTTACGCAATCGCAGTTCTCCGATGTCCGCATTCAGCATTACCGGGGTCTCGACGGCCTTGCCCTCGACGGCCTGAAGCGCATCAACCTCATCGCCGGGGTCAACAATGCCGGCAAGACCTCCCTGCTCGAAGCGATCTACCTGCTGACCCGCCAGAACGACGAGGCGGGGTTGCTGGACGTCATTCGCTGGCGGGGGCGGCTCGAAGGTGAGCCCGACCCGTTGTGGCTGGTCGAGCAAATGCTGCCCGCCATCCGCATCGAAGGCCGCTTCGACGATGTGCACGGCAATGCCGCAAGCCTGGACGTGCAGCGCGTGAACGAGCCGGACGAGGACATCGAAGATCAAACGAGCTTTCTCGCCAAGCTCGCCATCGAGTCCAGCTACGCCGGCCATGTCCAAAGCACGGATGTAGCCCTGTTTTCGGACCGTCCCCGACGGGCCAGCTTCCAGGGCCGGCATTGGCTGTGCCGGTCCGCGTTTACCAGCCCGTTCTGGGTCAGCCGCGCGGATGCGCTCTCCGAATCCAACAAGGCGGCGCTGGAGGCGGGTACGAAGGCGAAGGTGATTGATTTCATCAAGGAGCATCTCGATTCGAGAATGACGAACATCGAGCTGGCGGACAAGTTCAACCGGTTCCTGGTGAGCCATCAGGATTTCGACCGGGCGCCGGACTTGTCGTCGTTCGGCGACGGCCTGTGGCGGATATTCGAGATTGGCCTGCTGTTCGCCGGGGTTCAGGGCGGGGTGCTGCTCATCGACGAGTTCGAGAACGCAATCCACACGGCGCTGCTCGTCCCGTTCACCCGCATGGTTCAGGAGCTTGCCGCGGATCTCAACGTGCAGGTCTTCCTGACCACCCACAGCAAGGAAGTGCTCGATGCCTTCACAGGGAACGAATACAAGACCGAGGACGTTGCCGGCTATGCGATCTGCCGCGACGGTGACGGCGCCGGCGTTCGTCGCTTCGACGGCTGCCAGCTACAGCGCCTTCACAGGGCTCTCGATTTCGATCTCCGGGGAATCAGGAAGTTCCCGTGTGTCGGGGTAGCTCGACAGCCAGCCAGGAAGCGTTTCGCGCGATGCGCCAGCGGAGCGGCAAGCGGCGGGTCCGCCCGGCGGAGCGCTGGATCCGCCTGCCCCACCGTCCCATGATTCGGAGTCTGCGATGAACCCCAACCACCGGCGGGTCACCGAGGGGCTGCACGTGCTTACCGGGGTGCTCGCGCCCTACGTCGCGCGGGAGCTGCGCGCGAAGCTCGGGGACGAGTGGTGGCCCCGAGGGGTGCTCGGCGTGCTCTTCGAGCACCAGCGGCGCGACCTGCCGGCGGCGGGCGAGGACGACGCGCTGATCGCCCGGCTCGACCCGGCCCGCTGCCTGCTGCTGATGGACCTCCACTGGAACGACCTCTTCCGGCGCAAGCTCAGCCGCGAGCACCGCACCTGGATCAAGGAGCTGATCGCGACCCGGAACAAGTGGGCGCACGCGGGGCTGGTGGACATGGCGGACGAGGATGCGTGGCGCGCCCTCGACACGATGACGCGGCTCGTGGAGCAGATGGACGCGGAGGCGACGGAGCGCCTGCGGGCGCTGGCGCGCATCGTGCGCTACGGCACGGAGGGGCCGTCGACGTCGGTGGGCGCGGCGGGTTCCGTGGGCGCGGCGGACCCGGCGGCCCCGGCGACTCCGGCGGACGAAGTGGCCGCGACCGCGCCTCGGAGCAACGACGATGGCGACGCCGTGCATGAAACGGCGAGCCCGGCGCACGAGTCTGCCGCATCGTCAAGGAGCCCTGACCCCGACCCCGGCCCCGACCACGCCGCGAGGCGTCCCACGACGAGGCGGGGCGGGAGCGGGCCGCCGGGCGGGGTGCTCGCGGCCGTTCCCCGGCAGGGCCTGCGGCCGTGGCGGGAGGTGGCGAGGCCGCATCCCGACGTCGCGGCCGGCCGCTACCGGCAGGCCGAGTTCGCCGCCGACCTCTCCCAGGTGGCGCGCGGCCAGGCGGACGCCGAGTACCAGGACCCGATCGAGTTCTTCGCCCGCACCTACCTCACCGAGGGGATGCGCGGGCTGATGGTGCAGGCGCTGCGCCGCATCGGCGGCCGCGGCGGCGAGCCGGTCATCCAGCTCAAGACCTCGTTCGGCGGCGGCAAGACCCACTCCCTGCTCGCGCTCTACCACCTGCTGCGCGCCCGCGCGCCGCTCACGAGCCTGCGCGGCGCCCCGGGGCTGCTGGAGGAGGCGGGGGTCGGGCTCGGCGGGGAGCCGCCCGGCCGGCTGCCGTCCGTGCGGGTCGCGGTGGTGGTGGGCACCGCCGTCAACCCCACCCGGGAGCGCCGCCCGCCGAACCTCCCCGGCATCACCATCCGCACCCTGTGGGGGGAGATCGCGGCCCAGCTCGCGGAGCAGGCCGGAGACCCGGCCCTCTACGATCGGGTGCGCGCCGCTGACCGTCGCGGGGTCCCGCCCGGCTCCGACGCCCTGCGCGAGCTGTTCGACGCTTGCGGCCCCTGCCTCCTCCTCATCGACGAGCTGGTCGCCTACGCGCGCAAGATCTACGGGGTCGGGGGGCTGCCGTCCGGGACCTTCGACGCGGTGCAGACCTTCATCCAGGAGCTGACCGAGGCGGTGCGGGCGAGCCGCAACAGCGTGCTGGTGGCGACCATCCCGGAGTCCGATGTCGAGATCGGCGGGGACGCGGGCCGGGAGACCCTGGCGCGGATCGAGCACACGTTCGGGAGGATGGAGGCGATCTGGAAGCCGGTCGGCTCCGAGGAAGGGTTCGAGGTGGTGCGCCGGCGGCTGTTCCTCCCCATCGACGACGAGCCGGCCCGCGACGATGCGTGCCGCGCGTTCGGCGCGCTCTACCGGGAGGGCCGGGGCGACTTCCCGCCCGAGTGCCGCGAGGCGCGCTACGCGGAGCGCCTGAAGGCGTGCTATCCGATCCACCCGGAGGTGTTCGAGCGGCTGTACAACGACTGGGCGACCCTGGATCGGTTCCAGCGCACGCGCGGGGTGCTGCGCCTGATGGCGGCGGTGATCCACGACCTCTGGGCGCGCAACGACGCGAGCCTGCTGATCCTGCCGTGCTCCGCCGGCCTCGACGCCCCGGCGGTGCGCGACGAGCTCACCCGCTACCTGCCCGAGGGCTGGACCCCGGTGCTCGAAGGGGACGTGGACGGGCGCAACTCCGGGCCGTTCCGCATCGACGCGGAGAGTCCGCGCTTCGGCCAGGCGGTGGCGGCCCGGCGCGTGGCCCGCACGATCTTCCTCGGGAGCGCCCCGCACGTGGTGGAGCAGCAGGTGCGTGGGGTCGAGGACGTGCGCATCCGCCTGGGCGCGGTGCAGCCGGGGGAGCAGGTGTCCGTCTTCAACGACGCGCTGTCGCAGCTCTCCGACCGCCTGACCTACCTCTACCGCCAGGACCGGCGCTACTGGTACGACACCCGCCCGAACCTGCGCCGCACCGTGTCGGAGCGGGCGCAGCAGCTCGCCGAGGACGAGGTCGAGCAGGAGGTCGAGCGGCGGTTGCGCGAGGCGACCCGGCGCGGCGACCGGGGCGGGTTCCAGGGCGTGCATCCCTGCCCGGCGGCGTCGGCCGACGTGCCGGACGATCCGGCGGTGCGGCTCGTGCTCCTCGCTCCCGGCGCGGCGTACGCGGACGGGGACCCCGGCAGCGCCGCGCTGGCCGCAGGCCGCAGCCTGCTTGCCGACCGCGGGAGCAGCCCGCGCCAGCGCCAGAACATGCTGGCGTTCCTCGCCCCGGACCGGGAGGCGGTGGAAGGGCTGGTCCAGGAGACGCGGCGCTTCCTCGCCTGGAAGTCGGTGGTGCGGGACCGTGATGCGCTGAACCTCGACGCGCACCAGCGCCGCGAGGCGGCGGAGGGGGAGAAGGCGAGCGACGGCACGGTGCGCCTGCGCCTGGACGAGGCGTGGCGCTGGCTGCTCGTGCCGATCCAGCACGTCCAGCCGGAGGGGGTCGGCGGCCTCGTGTGGGACGCGGCCCCGCTGGCGGGCGGGGGGGACCCCATCGCGGCCCGGGCGTGGCAGCGGATGCGGTTGAGCGAGCACGTGATCCCGGAATGGTCGCCGGCCTTGCTCGCGATGGAGATGGAGCGTTGGTTCTGGCGGGGCCGGCCCCACGTTCCGGTGAAGCAGGTGTGGGACGCGATGTGCGCCTACTGCTACCTGCCGAGGCTGCGCGACGAGTCGGTGTTCACGGCCTCGATCCGGGCGGGCCTCGCGAGCGGCGACTACTTCGGGTATGCGGCGAGCGTGTCGGCGAAAGGCCGCTACGAGGGGCTGGCTTTCGGCGCGCCGGGCGCCGCCGCCTCCGCTGCCGCCGCCGTGGTCTCCGTCGATGCGGCGAGCGTGCTGGTCCGGCCGGAGGCGGCGCGGGCGCAGCTCGAAGCCGAAGAACGGGCGCGGCGGGCAGAGGCGGGGACGGGAGCGGGGACCGGGACGCCGGGAGGCGGGCGATCGGGAGCCGGCGCCGAAGGGGGAGCCGGCCTGCCCGGAGGGCCGCTGTCGCGGGTGGGCGAGACCGAAACCGGAACCGGGGCCGGGATCGGGACCGGCCCTGCGCCCGCCGCGCCATCCCCGCCCCCGCGGCGTTTCTTCGGCACGGTCCGCCTCGACCCGGACCGCGCCGGCCGCGACATGGGCACGGTGGCGGAGGAGGTCCTGCAGCACCTGACCACCCTGCCGGGGGCGGACGTGGAGGTGTCGGTGGAGATCTCGGCCAAGGTCCCGGCCGGCGTGAACCAGGCGACCAGACGCATCGTCGAGGAGAACTGCCGCACCCTCCGCTTCCGCGTCCACGGCTTCGAGGAGGAATAGCCTCTTGCCCGTGAACGCTCCGGGAAGACAGCGATGATTCGCTCGCCAACCGGCGTTTGTTTCCGTGGCCCCGGACCCCTGGGACCGGCGCGTCCACCCCCCGGGGCGCGCCGGTCTCCGGGTTCACGACCGGCGTTCGATTCCGGCAATGCGGGGCCGGGGGAGCCGCCCGCACCGCCCGGAAGCTGATCGATCCGGGCCGCTTGGCGGCCTGGGAAGGCGCCGGGACACGGCGAAACCGTTCGATCCGGGGTGTGTCGAGGGGCGCCTCCGAGGTTCCCGGATTCCATCCCGCGGGCGCGCTTCCCGCCCGTTTTCCGTCCTGCGTTCGAATGCCGTCGCCTCAAGCGGTAGTCGGCTGTGCAATGAGTTACCATAGGCGACGGGCCGGTCGACCTCATGGCGCAGCTCGCGGGAGGTGCTTTTCTTGTATTCATCAATCCACATTCGTGGCTATCGCGGGCTTGGCTCGTTCAGGATGCGGGGTCTCGGCCGCGTCAACCTGCTGGTCGGAACGAACAACTGTGGAAAGACCTCGATTCTGGAATGCATCGAGCTGCTTCGTTCGACAGGCCATCCGAACGTTTTGTCTTCCATCCTCCAGCGGCGCGGAGAGTGGGGCGATGCCAAGGATCGGGAGTCCGAGCCGCTCCTCGCCGTCAAACGTCTGTTTTCGGGGTATGACTTGCAGGGAGAAGTCGTGATCGAAGGGGGGCGTGACCGTACCGTCGACCTGTCCGATTGGAACGGCAAGGTCGCGTTGCACGTCGAAGATCCCCGCGAATCGGAGCCCGGAGAACCGGATCCATATGGTGAGGATGGAGATTTCACCCTCGCCGTCAAATGGTCGAACCACGAAGACGACTCCACCACGAGGGTTGTCAAAGTCGGCATCACTTCCGACGGAAACCTGTCTCCGCGTGGACCCCGGCGATCCCTGCACACGCGAAACGGCCCGCTCGACCAGGGTGTTCAGTTCATCAGAACCAGCGGCATGACGGCGCTGGACGTCGTCCGGTTGTTCGGCGACGTCGTTCTCACGGAGAACGAAGAACACGTCACGCAGGCGCTTCGCACGATAGAGCCGACAGTGGAACGCATCGCCTCGGTCGTAATCGATCGAGGCCCTTATTTTCAAGAGGCGCCAGGGGGGGTATTCATCAAGCGGCGCGCAATCGAGAACCGCATTCCGATTGGAAGCATGGGAGACGGCATGTGGAGAATGCTCGGATTGGCGCTCGCCCTCGCGAACGCAAAGGGAGGGGTGCTGCTCGTCGACGAGATCGACACGGGTCTCCATTATTCCGTCATGGCGGACATGTGGCGGATGGTCAGCGAGCGGGCCGCCGCCCTGGAGGTTCAGGTATTTGCCACCACACACAGCCGGGACTGTTATGAGAGTCTGGCGGCGGTCGCGGAGCCCGGCTTGCCGTTGCCGAAAATCACGATTCAACGGATCGAGCCGCACCGGGAGCAAGCGATCAGGTTCAGTGACGAGGCCATCGTCGCCGCCGCCAAACGGGGCATAGAGGCCAGGTAGAGCGGCGATAGCGGCGGGGCGGCCCGGACCGGAGCGGCGGGCGGGGGGCAGCCGAGGAACGTGTTCGCGGCGGCGGCGGTGATTGAAATGGATTCCCGCTTTCGCGGGAATGACGGGGCAGGGGTCAGCCGAGCAGCATGTTCGCGGCGGCGGTGGCGAACACCCGGCAGCCGAGGACGATGTCCTCCTCGCTCGTGTCTTCCTCGAAGGCGTGGCTCACCCCGCCGATGCTCGGCACGAACATCATCGCGGCCGGCATGTGGCGGGCGAGGACCTGGGCGTCATGGATGGCCGCGCTCGGCATCGGGATCCATCCGCCCGGGGCGTGGTGTTCGGCGGCCCGTTCGACGTGCCCGCGAAGGCGCTCGTCCATGAGGGCCGGGACGGACCGTTTGCCGACCTCGCTCATGCGGGCCTCGGCCCGGCCCCGCGCGTTGGATTCGGCGACCAGGGCGCGGGCCTGCGCCTCCAGGCGATCCAGCACGCCCTCATCCTCATCGCGGAACTGGAGATGCATCTCGGCCCGCCCCGGCACGATGCTCTGGACCCCGGGGTCGAGGGCGATCCGACCGATGGTCCACACGCTCCGCTCGCCCGCGTGCTCCGGGAAGGTCTCATAGACCCGGTGGGCGAGCTCGACCAGCGCGTGCCCGGCGTCGCGCCGGAGGGCCATCGGGGTCGTGCCGGCGTGGTTCTGCTGGCCCTCGAAGGCGACCGTGAAGTTGCGTGACCCGACGATGGCGGTGACCGCTCCGATCCGTTTGCCCCGGTGTTCGAGCCACGGCCCCTGCTCGATGTGCGCTTCGGCGTAGCCGACGTATCGGCCTCGCTCGCACCGCTCGACCGGAACCCCCTCGAGCCCCGCATCGCGCAGGGCGTCGCCGAGCGACTTCCCGTCGCGGTTGGTGGAGTCGCGGATCGCGCCCTCCGGGTCCAGCTCCCCGCAGAACGCGAGGCTGCCGAGGCAGGTGGAGAACGCGCCTTCTTCGTCGATCCACGACGCGACGTCGACCGCGAGATGCTTCGTCTCGCCGCATTCGGCGAGCGCGCGCGCTGCTTCGAGGCCGTAGACGACCCCGAGCGCCCCATCCAGCCAGCCGCCCCGGGGCTGGGTGTCCGTGTGGGAGCCGATGAGCAGGGCCGGGCCGGGGTTGCGCGAGCGGCCGAATACCGTCCCGACCCCGTCGATGCGGGCATCGAGGCCCGCTTCCTCCATGCGCGCCCGGAGCCAGTGGCGGGACTCGATGTCGATGGGGCTCAGCGACGGGCGGACGACCCCGATGCCGCACGCGCCAAAGGCGCGGAGCCGCCGGAGGTCGCCAAGCAGGCGGTCCGGGTCGATGGCGATCCCGATTGGGGTCGATGGGCGGCTCATTCGGGCTCCTGCGATCGGTGTCCCCGGGCTCATTGTGCCGCCGCCCGGTGGGGCCTTGTCAATCGGGTGGGATGGGCGCGCGGTGGAGTTTTTCGCCAAGCACACCTCTCGCAGGCGCTCTTGGGAACGGCGTCCTGGGAACGCGGGCGTCCCGCCCGCATTTTCGTTCACGGGCGCTTCACCGTTATGCGGGCGGGACGCCCGCGTTCCCAGGACGCCGTTCCCAAGAGCGCTCCCTGCGACATGTTCGCAAGCCCTGCGGTGGGATGAAGGCGGCCCCGAACCGCACCGATACCGCGAGAAGATCCGTCGTCGCCGCGCTGGCGACGCGGGCGCGGTGAGGGGGCCGCGTCATTCTCATTCGCCGGGGGCGGGGGCGGGAACGAGCGCGAGCCCGGTGACGAGCTCGGCCCCGGGAATGCGCTCGAAGATGGCCGGGGGAACCCGGATCTTCGAGTGGCGGACGCCGCCGCCGAGGATGACGCGGCGCCGCTCCATGATCCTCGTGTCCACCCACAGCGGGAGGTTCGGCGGCAGCCCGAGCGGGGTGACCCCGCCGACGGTCATGCCCGTGATCCGCTCGGTCTCCTCGGCGGAAGCGAAGGACACCCGCCGCGAGGCGAGGCGCTTTCGCACGCAGCGGTTCACGTCGAGCCGGGTATGGGCGAGGAGCGCGCAGGCGGCGAAGCGCTCCCCTCCGGTCTTGGCCTTGACGAGGATCGTGTTGACGGAATCCTCCAGCGGGTAGCCGTAGCGCGCGCAGAAGACCGCGGTGTCGGCAAGGTCCGGGTCACAGGGCAACACCTCGCAGGCGAGGCCGGAATCCCGCAGGATCGCGGCGATGGACGGTGGAACGAGGTCCTGGGTCATGGGCGGGATCATACCGACCGGCCCGCCGTCGCGGATGCGAACCCGCCGCCGGACAGGGCAATCGCATTTGAGATTTCCGAGCGTCGAATGGCGGTTACCAAGCCCGTTTCGGGCCGATTTCGCGGTTGAGGAACGCTGAGGTAGGCATGATTGGGCGTCCCAAGGGTTCATCTACGGCTGGTCCGGCTGGCTTGGCGGCCCGGAAACGGCATTTTATGTCCAAATGCGATTGCCCTGGCCGCCGGACCCGAAGGGGCGGTGGTCGTCTGCGGCATCGAGCTCCGAACCGCCCATCCGACTCGGCTGGAAGGCTGGCCGAACCCCCCGCGATTCCGCCCTGCGGAATCGCCAAGCGACCGCGATCGCGGCAGCGGTCGCCGGTCGCCAGCCGCCGGAGCCGGGAGCGTTCAGCCCGCCGGAGGCTCGCCCGTCTGGGACTGGATGTAGTTCTGGATGCCCATCTTCTGGATGAGGTCGAGGTTCGTCTCCAGCCAGTCCACGTGGTCTTCCTCGGACTTCAGGATCCCTTCGAACAGCTCCCGGCTGACGTAGTCGCCCGCCGCCTCGCAGGAGGCGATGGCGTCGCGGAGCACCGGCATCGCCTCCATCTCGAGGGCGAGGTCGCACTCCAGCATCTCCTTCACGTCCTGCCCGATGAGCAGCTTGCCGAGGTCCTGCAGGTTGGGGAGGCCTTCGAGGAAGAGGATCCGCCCGATGAGCGCGTCGGCGTGGTGCATCTCGTCGATCGACTCCGAGCGCTCGTGCTTCGCGAGCTCCGACAGGCCCCAGTCCTCGAACATCTTCGCGTGCAGGAAGTACTGGTTGATGGCGGTCAGCTCGTTCCTCAGCACCCGGTTGAGAAACTCGTTCACTTTCGGGTCGCGCGGCTTCATGGCGATGCTCCAGGTCGAGGGATTTCGATGGGTTCGCGAGGGTCATGCGCCGGGCCGGTCGATGTCGGGACCGGCTCCGTGGGAGGCGGATATTACATTGATCGGGTTGAATATTCCACGCCGTGGAAGGCGACTCGACACGGGTTTGCGTTCCGCTTTGCGAATCCAAATCATTCTCATTTATAATCGCGGCCCGCCCAGCCTCCGGATAGCCGAAACCATGTACGTCTGCCTGTGCAACGGCGTCACCGATCAGCAGCTCTTGGAAGCGGCTGCCGAGCCCGCTCTCCCATCGGGGACGGGGCGCGGCGCCTCGTTCGCGGAGCAGATCGTCGACCGGCTGGGGGTGGGCTTCGGGTGTGGATCGTGCCGGAGCTTCGCGCTCGACCTCGTCGAGCGGGCGGCGGCGGCGCGGCAAGCCTTGGCCCGGCTGCCGGAGCGCGGGCGGGCCTCGTCCGGGCTCGACCTCCTGCCGGGCCGGTGCGGAGACCCGGCGTACCGGCTCTCCGCCGACCGGAAGGAGGACACCCTCGCGCTCCGGGGAGCCTGAGGCCGAACGCCATCTCCCGCTGACACCCGCCGGGCCGCGGCGCCTCCCTCTACGCCGGACGTCCCCTCCTCGCCGCCACGCCCGCGCGGCGCCGCCCAACGCTCGTTCCGGCGAAGCCGGCCGCGGCGGTGATCCCCACCATCCCCGATCAAGGCCGTGAAAACGAGCGCTTGCGGTGGCCCCGGGCGGCGCCCGGTCGATTGCCCCGCGCGCTCCCGTCGCCCGGATTGGAAAAGGAAGCGGAAGGTCGTATCATCCCCACGATACACCTTCCGCCCGCGACCGTGCGGGCGGAAGGACGAGGCCGCGAAGGCGTTGGTTCGAGGGCAGACGACGGAGGATGAGGCCGATGAAGAATCTGCCGGTGCGGCTCGACCGGGAGGACGTATCGGCTACCTTCCACCTGAGCCCGCTCATCACCGGATGGGAGAGAGCGGTGCAGACGTTCATGTCCTGTATCGTCCGGGAGTTCGGCGACCAACTGGCAGTCCGTCCGCAAGACTTCAGCGTTGCCGCCTCCATGGATTTCGGGGAAACATGGTGCAAATATCGGATATTCAGTGGGTCGAGTACGATCGTCCTCCGTCCGGATTCTCTTCAGCTCAGCTTTTCGAGGGTGTCGAACGTCGATTATCCGTTGCGGGACGAGCTAATCGGCAAGGGCATGAAGATATTGCTGTCCGAGATCGGTGACTACAGCCGATCCTCGTATTCAATGTTTTCGAATTCTCATGTCGCGGTGACAGAAGGATCAGCGGAAGCCTTTGTCGCCAGGTTCGCGGACCGCAGGATGGCGGACGCGGTGCGGGACGAACCGCTGGTGACGTACCGCCCATCCGCCGGGTTCAGTCTTGGAAGCGGTGATGGAGGCAGGGTGTTGAGCCGCACGGTCGAGCAGTCCGAAGTGTTGCCCAACGGCCTGTTCATCACCACACATATCTTCATCGCGGCTTCGGCGGTGATGACGTTCGAGGAAGAAAAGCATTGGGTCGAACGGATCTTGCAGATCGCCAATCGGGCAACTGGTATCGAGTTTCAGGTGGAAGGGGTCGATGATGAACCAGACGGCCAGTAACGCTCGATATGCGTCCCGAGGTCTCCACGCCGAACGCGAGGCGTGGTTGATGCGGAGCTCTTCGCCGCGCCACGACCGGCAGGCTGGGGCAGCCTGGCCGTTTGCCTTCAACATCCTTTCAGACGCACGGATTTCCGCTGCGGATACGGGTGGAGTCGATTCGGGATGGCTTGCCCGTGCTCTGACCCGATTGAAGCAGATTGACGAGGAAGCCGCCGAGGAATGCTATCCCCCGGTCAACGACGAGACGAAGAGAAGAGCGAAACACCTGCTCTTCGCGGCGAGCGGTTGTCCGATAGAACCCGCGGTGTACCCTTCGATGGACGGCGAGATCGCGATCTATTTCAAATCGCCGGTTGCAGCGGCTGCCTTGTTGATCCTCGTGAACAACGAAGGGGGGGCAGGCTGCTATTCGTCGATGCATGGCGAAAGCCGGCGCCGGCGCTACGACGATTCTTCGATGCTGCCCGATGACTTCCTGAAGGAACGTCTGCGTGCGTTGGGGGAATCCACCCTCTCGCAAGCTTCGGCAGCGACCACCGCGGCGTTTCCGTTCGATCGCGAAAGGGAGGCCGCCCGCCACTTGTGGATGCACAATGAACGTCGGCGTGAACGTCATGAAGATTCACGGAGGCCGCCGAACCAGTTCGCAGACGCGCGTTTGCAGGCCTTGGGAGGGCCGCCCCTCTCGCTCCACCCGTGAGTGACCGGGCGCCGCGGTTGATCGAGACGGAGAATCTCGGTCGAAGCGTGTTTTCAGGCAGGCTCGCCAGGAAAGCCGGACGGCCACAGCCCGTTCCGGAGGCATTTCTCGTGCGCCGGGAAGACGACCGGATTTCCGTGGATCGGATGGACCATGCGGAACGCGCCGAGATGAGGGAGCTCGCGGCGGCCCGCGGCCGGGAACGAGGCAGAGAGTTCCGCGGTTGGGCGATCCTGACCGTCGCCCATGCGGCGTCGAATGGAAGAACCGTGGAAGCTACGCCGCTCGAATCGAACCCCTACCATGCGGATATCTGCCTGAATCTGCCTGACGACGGCGAACGCCGGGAGTTGCAGAAACAACACTCGGTGGACCTGGCGGCACGCGCGGTTTGGGAGGAAGCGGCGTCGAGCGGCCAACGGCGAGGCTTCACGAGTCGATGACGGCGCAGCATCGAGTTCGACTCCGACTGCCCGCGGTCCCCTCCACCACCAGCCGCGACGTGCAGGGAGGCAAGGCCGAACATATTGCCCGCGCAGGAGCTCGGGCCGTTTCCCGGCGCCGACGTCCTGCGGGATGGGGGCAGGACAGGAGCCGGACGGGTCAGGAATTCCGATCGAGGAGCCGTGTGATCCCGGGCGGTGCTCCGGGAGGACGGAAGGAGCGCGGACTTGGTCGGCGCGGAAGGGGGACGTGACGTGCCGCGGCTCTTCGTCGCGCTGGAGCTGCCCGAGGTCCTGAAGCAGGCGGTCGGCGAGCTCCAGGCCGGGCTTCGGGACGCGCGCTGGCTGGACGCGGACGCGCTCCACCTGACCCTCGCCTTCGTCGGCGAGGTCGACCCCTCCGCCCAGCGCCGGATCGAGGAGGCGCTCGCCTGGGTGGAGGCGCCGCCGCTCGCGGTCGAGCTGCACGGGATCGGGCACTTTCCGCCCCGCGGACCGCCCCGCGTGCTCTGGACGGAGGCTTCTCCCGCGGCGGCGCTCGGAGCGCTCGCCGCTTCCGTCCGGCGCGCCCTCGCCCGCGCGGGCTTCCCGCCGGAACAGCGGAAGTTCGCCCCGCACGTCACCATCGCCCGGCTCCGCCGCCCGCCGCCCCCTCCCGCGCTGCAGGAATACCTCGGCGCGTACTCCCTCTTCCGCTCGCCGCCCGCCCCGATCGCCTCGTTCCGGCTCCTCTCCAGCGTGCTCCGGCCCTCCGGGGCGCGCTACACGTCGGAGGCCGACTTCCCCCTGGTTTCGTCCGGCCGGTGACCGAAGGGCGCCGGTGACCGAAGGGGCGGAGGCGTATTGCCGTGGACGCACTTTCCGTCGCCACCGTGATGCTCGTGTTCCTGCTCGCCGGCGGGGTGAAGGGGGTCGTCGGCCTGGGGCTGCCGACGGTCGCCATCGCGCTCCTCTCGGCCGCCTTCGGGATCGAGGCGGCGCTGCCCCTGCTGGTCGTCCCGTCGTTCGTCACCAACGTGTGGCAGGGCGCGGTCGGCGGCCACGCCCTGGCCCTGCTCCGGCGCTTCGGCATCGCCCTCGCGATCATCCCCGCCGCGACGTGGGTCGGCCACCGCTACGTCTTCATCGCCGCGCCGGAGGCGATGGAGCGCGTGCTCGGCGCGGTCCTCATCCTCTACGCGGCGACCGGGCTCGCCCGGGTGCGGTTCACGGTTCCGGCGTGGGCGGAGCGGTTCGCGACCCCGGTCGTCGGGGTCGTGAACGGCCTCGTCACCGGGGTGACCGGGACCTTCGCGGTACCGATGGTGATGTATCTGGAGGCGGTGGGCCTCGACCGCGACCGGCTCGTGCAGATGATGGGGATCGCGTTCAGCGTCTCGACCGCCGCCCTCGCGGGCGCGCTCATCGCGCACGGGGCGTATCGGATCGACGTCGGCTACGTGTCCGCGGCGGCGGTCCTGCCCGCGCTCGCGGGCATGGCGGCGGGGGCGCGGCTTCGCGCCCGCCTCACCCCGGCCGCCTTCCGGAGGTGGCTCCTCGCGGCCCTCGGCCTCATCGGCCTGAAGCTGCTCGTCCTCGGTTGAGACCGAGGGCCGCACGCGATGCGCCCGGTCGTCCTTTCGGCGAGAATGGCCGTGCGGGACATGCGGGCCGGGAAGAGAGCGGGGTCGGAGGTCGAAGATGGCGAACCATGAGCTGATGGCGGGGTTCCCGCCCGAGGCGGCCGGGCAGGTGACGCTCGCGAACTGGCGCAAGCCCCCGTTCAACAAGTGGTCGTTCACCCACGTCCGCGAGCTCATCCCGAGCGCGGAGATCGCGAACGACCCCGCCGACTGCGCGGACCTCCCGTCCGCGCCCGTCGACCTCGGGGGGCTCGCGTTCGACTTCGACGGGGCGCGCTACGACCTCGCGCGATTCCTCGCCGAGACCGACACCGCCGGGATGCTCGTCCTCCGCGCGGGCGAGATCGTCCACGAGCACTACGGCGAGGGCATGGATGCGGCCACCCCGCACATCCTCATGTCCGTCTCGAAGTCGGTGCTGGGGCTCCTCGCGGGGGTTCTCGCCGGGCGCGGGACGCTGGCCGTCGAGACCCCGGTGACGGAGTGGATCCCGGAGGTCGCGGGAACCGCCTGGGCCGGCGCGACCGTCCGCGACCTCCTCGACATGCGGGTCGGCATCCGGTTCGACGAGGACTATCTCGCCACCTCGGGGGCCATCATCGAGTACCGCAAGGCGCAGGGCTGGGACCCGCTCGCGCCCGGGGACGAGCCCTCGGACGTGCGGACCTTCTTCCGCACCCTCACCGAGCGCGACGGCCCGCACGGCGGGGCGTTCCACTACGTCTCGCCGAACACCGACCTCCTCGCATGGGTGATGGAGCGGGCCGCCGGGCGGCGCTACCCCGACCTCGTGAGCGACCTCCTCTGGCGGCCGATGGGGGCGAGCGCCCCCGCGTACGTCACCGTGGACCGCCTGGGGGGGCCCCGCGCCGCCGGCGGCATGTGCGCCACCCTCCGCGACCTCGCGCTCCTCGGGCGGCTCGTCGTCGACCGGGGCCGCCGCGGCGGGCGACCCGGCGGGGCGGAGATCGTTCCCGCCGACTGGATCTCCGACGTCCTCGGCGCGGGCGACCCGGAGGCCTGGGACGCCGGCGACTTCGCTCCCTTCTTCCCCGGGATGGAGGCCCACTACCGCAGCAAGTGGTACGTGCGGCGCGGCGGCGCCCCGATGGCCTTCGGGGTCGGGGTGTTCGGCCAGAACGTGTTCGCCGACCCGGAGAACGGGATCGTGATCGCCAAGGTATCGTCGCAGCCCGCCCCGCTCGACGAGCGCCTGATCTCGCTGACGATGCGCGGCGTCGAGGCGATCCGCCGCCATCTCGCGGGCGGCTGAGGCGGCGCGGGTCCGGCCTGGAACCGGGCCCGGGCCCGACGAGGATCAGCCCGGGGCGGCGTTCCCGTTCGCGCCCCCGCTCCTCGGCCCGAGCGCGCTGGACGGGGCGAACCGGTCCAGGACCTGTCCCGGCCCGCCCCCGTTCGCCCCGTTCGTCACGTAGTCGGCCCCGTCAAAGACCTCGACCCCGTTGCAGAACACCCCGTGGACCCCGACCGGGCGGCGGATGGTGCGCCTCCCGCCACCCGGGAGGTCCGCCACCCGTTCGCTCGCGGAGACGCCGACCGTGTCCGGGTCGAACAGCAGGAGGTCCGCCCACGCGCCCGGCTCGATCCGCCCGCGGTCCGGGATCCCGTACAGGTCCGCGGGATGGCTCGTGAGCCGCCGCACCCCGTCCGCGAGGTCGAACTCGCCGAGCTCCCGCACCCAGCGGGCGAGGAAGTGCAGCCCGTAGCCCGCTTCGCACATGAAGGTGAGGTGCGCCCCCGCGTCGGACAGCGCGACCACCCCCGCCTCGTGCCGGAGCAGGCGCGCGACCCCCTCGTCACCCACGTTGAGGAACTGCCCGATGAAGGTGGTCTCGAGGTTCTCCTCCAGGCCGAGGTCGAGCATCGTGTCGAGCGGGTCCGCGCCCCGCTCCGCCGCGATCTCGTCGATGGTCCGATCGGCCAGCGCCTCGTTCTTCGCGAGGGCGGGTACCGCGACCACGACCCGGTTCCAGTTGCCCTGGAAGATGAGGCCGGGGCGCGGGTCGGCGAGGCTCGCCCGGAACCGGTCGCGGAACTCCCGGCTGCGGAAGAGGGGGACGAGCCGGTCCGGCCCGTAGGCCTTCGCTTCGGAGAACGCGTCGTGGCTGAAGAAGGGATAGGCGTTGGCGAGGGTGAAGTCGAACGAGAGGGGCTGGCAGGGGATCTGGACGTACACCGGGTGGCCGCGCGCCTGCGCCGCCCGGCACGCCTCGAACATCCCGATCGACCGCTCCGGGGCCTGGTCGTTGTACATCGCGGCCCCGGTCGCCTTGAACACCGCCCGCCCGTGGCGGGCCGCGATCCCCTCGATCTCCTCGACGGTCTTCGCCCCGGAGGCGAGCTGCACGACCCCTTCCGGCCGCGCGCCCATGGCCCCGACCAGCGCGTCCAGCTCGGAGAGGTCGGTGATCGTGGACGGCATCGGGACCCCGCCGTAGCCCGAGTGGTTGAGGGAGTAGGACGCCCCGAGGCCGATCGCCCCGCCCGCCATCGCCTCCGCGACCAGCGCCTTCATCCGCGCCAGCTCGTCCGCGGTCGCCTCCGCCCGCTCCGACGCCGCCTCGCCCATGACCGTGGTGCGGATCACGGAGTGCCCGGCGAGCACCGCGACGTTCGCGCACGGGGCGGCGGCCCGGAGCGCCGCCATGTACTCGCCGAACGTCTCGAACTCCCACCGCACCCCCGCGCGCAGCGCGTCGAGGTCCATCCCCTCGACGACCGAGAGGTTGCGCAGGATGAGGTCCCGCACGGCCGGGGCGGCCGGCGTGATCCCGAACCCGCAGTTGCCCATCACCACCGTCGTCACCCCGAGCGAGGGCGAGGGGGACAGGGTCCGGTCCCACGTGATCTGCGCGTCGTAGTGGGTGTGGAGGTCGATGAACCCCGGCGCGAGGGTGAGGCCGTCCGCGTCGACCTCGCGCCCGCCCGCCTCGCGGACCTCCCCGACGGCGCGGATGCGCCCGCCCCGGACCGCGACGTCCGCCCGGACCGGTTGGTTGCCGAGACCGTCGACGACGGTCGCCCCGCGAATGACGAGCGGATCCATGAAGTACCATCCCGAGCACGAGCCAGCGGCTCGCGAGGATAGCCCCTCGGAAGGGAGGAATGAAGGCGATGGAGTTCGATTACGTCATCGTGGGGGCCGGCTCCGCCGGCTGCGTGCTCGCCGCCCGGCTGTCGGAGGACCCCCGGGTCCGGGTGGCCCTGCTCGAGGCGGGCGGGCGGGACAGGAACCCGTGGATCCACATCCCGGTCGGGTTCGCGAAGACCCTCAACGACCCCACCGTGAACTGGCTCTTCCACAGCGAGCCGGACGAGAAGACCCGGAACCGGCCGATCCCGATCCCGCGCGGCAAGGTCCTCGGCGGGTCGAGCTCCATCAACGGGATGCTCTACGTCCGGGGCCATCCCCGCGACTACGACCTCTGGGCCCAGCGCGGGAACCGGGGCTGGTCCTTCGACGACGTGCTGCCGTACTTCAAGCGCTCCGAGAACCAGGCGCGGGGGGCGGACGAGCACCACGG
The DNA here is from genome assembly GCA_965243335.1 of Gammaproteobacteria bacterium. Lineage (GTDB taxonomy): Bacteria > Pseudomonadota > Gammaproteobacteria > HK1 > HK1 > JAJDXW01. Next base: position 3,465,165 of record OZ251545.1, on the reverse strand, counting down.
GGTCGGCGGGCCGCTCGACGTCACCGACCAGGCCGAGACCCATCCGATCTGCGACGCGCTCCTCGACGCCGCGAAGGAGTGCGGCTACCCGCACAACCCGGACGTGAACGGCGCCTCCCAGGACGGCTTCACCTACTGCCAGCTCACCGTCAGGAAGGGCCGCCGCGCGAGCACCGCCCAGGCGTTCCTCGCCCCCGCGCGCTCCCGGCCGAACCTCACCGTCCTGACCCACGCGTTCACCACCCGCGTCCTGCTGGACGGGAAGCGGGCGGTCGGGGTCGAGCTCTCCCGGCACGGCGAGAGGACGACGGTACGCGCGGGCCGGGAGGTGATCCTCTGCGGCGGCGCGATCAACTCGCCCCAGATCCTGGAGCTCTCCGGGGTCGGGGACGGCGAACGGCTGCGCGCGCTCGGGGTCGAGACCGCGCACCACCTGCCGGGGGTCGGCGAGAACCTCCAGGACCACTTCGCGATCCGGATGTCGTGGCGGGTGGCCCGCCCCATCACGTACAACGAGCGGCTGCGCGGGCTCGGGCGGGTTCGCGAGGGGCTGAAGTACTTATGGAGCCGGACCGGGGTGCTCGCCCTGAGCGCGGCGAACGTCACCGGCTACGTGCGGACCCGCGAAGGGGTCGAGACCCCGGACGTGCAGTACTTCATGACCCCCGCGAGCTTCCGGGACTCGCAGGACCGCACCCTCGACCGGGAGCCCGGGATGACGATGGGTCTCTGTGTGCTTCGGCCCGAATCCATCGGCACGGTCCACGCCAGGTCGTCCGACCCGTTCGCGGCCCCGGCGATCCGGCCGAACTTCCTCGATTCGCGGGCCGACTGCGACGCGGTGGTCGAGGGGGCCCGCATCGCGCGGCGGATCATCGAAGCCGCCCCCATGGACCCCTACCGGGGGCCGGAGCTCCAGCCCGGCGCGGAGGCGCAGACCTCCGACGAGCTGCTCGACTACGCCCGCGGCACCGGCACCACCGTGTACCACCCGGTGGGCACGTGCAAGATGGGGAGCGATCCGATGGCGGTCGTGGACGATCGCCTCCGGGTCCGGGGCCTCGACGGGCTCCGGGTTGCGGACGCCTCCATCATGCCCACCCTCGTATCGGGCAACACCAACGCCCCGGTCATCATGATCGCGGAGAAGGCCGCGGACCTCGTCCGCGAGGACACGAGCGCCGCCTGATCATCGGACGGCCGAGGCTTGGCCGGAGGGGGTCCCGATCATCGTCTCGCACCCTCCCGCGCCCGCGCCCTTTCGGCTTCTTCGACGACCGAGGGAATCTCCGGCTTGCTTGACCCGATCACCGTGTCGGACAGGTGTTCGTGATGCGGAAAGCCCGGCAGATCCGGGAAATGAGGCGTACTGTCGTAGCGAAAAATCAATTGGTTGTCATCATCAGAATCGCCTGCTCGACCTTTTGGAGATAATCGACCAGGAGCTCATGCAGCATCGGGCAGGCTCTTCGCCAGCTTCTGTCGGAGCTGCAGATAGTGACGGTAGTCGTTCGCCCACTCGACGAACACCGCCTCGTCGGACAGTCGTCCTCGGCTGTACTGATCGAAGAACTCCTCCGAATCCATCTTCTGCCGGCTCTCGTAGATACTCAATCGTTTGGTCACCGCGATCAGCGCGTCGAGCGGCGAGGTGTATCGGATCGTTTGTTTTTGCATGGGAATTCCTCTCCTGCCGCGCCAGGCGGGGTCACGCGGCGGCGTGCACCGCCTCGTGGAGCAGGCGGAGGGCGGCGTTCGCGAACTCCCACATGTTGGCTTCGCGGTCGCCGCGGCCGGTCTCGAGGGTGAGCGTCCGCTCGACCGGGCCGGACACCGCGAGGCAGGTGTGGCCCGCCGCGTCTCCGTAGCGGTTGCCGGTCGGCCCCGCCGCCCCGGTCTCCGCGAGCCCCCACGCCGCCCCGAAGCGCTCGCGGACCGTCCGGGCCGCGAGCTCCGCATAGGGCTCCGACGAGGAGCGGGTTTCGGGCGGAAGCTCGGCCGGGAGCCCGAGCAGCCCGCGCCGCGCCGCGCCCGTGTACGTCACCGCGCCGGCGACGAAGTACGCCGATGCGCCGGGGACCGCGAGGAGGGCGGCGGAGACGAGGCCCCCGGTCGAGGACTCGCTCACCGCCACCGTCTCGCCGCGGGCCTTGAGCAGGGCGCCGAGGTCGCGCGCCATGGGTTCGAGGTTCATCGGTCACAGCCCCATCATGCGAAGCATCGCGTGGGCGAGGGGGCTCTCGGGGTCGCCGACCGCGCGGCTGACGTCGAAGTGGTCCTGGCCCGGCATCTCCATGTACTCGCAGTCGATGCCGTGCTTGCGGCACAGGGCCGCGTAGTCCTCGGACATCCCGATCCAGAGCCGCGGCTCCGCCCCGCCCACCGCGATGAGCAGGGGCAGGGCCCGCCGCGGCGGGTTGCGGAGGGGGCTCAGGCGCCGCGCCGCCTCCGGGTCGAGCCGGACCTCCTCGTTCACCGTGACGTCGAGCACCGGCTCGCAGTCGAACACCCCCGTGATCGGGGCCGCGCCCTTGATGACGTCGGCGGGAAGGCCGTCCGCCGTCCAGTCGTGGGCGAGGGCCATGGCCGTCAGGTGCCCGCCGGCCGAGTTGCCGGAGACGTACAGCCGGTCCGGGTCGCCCCCGTACTCGGCGACGTTCCGCCAGGTCCACGCGATGGACCGGTTCGACTGCTCGACGATCGTGTCGAGGGTCACCGCCGGGCAGAGGTCGTAGTTGATGACGACCGTCGTCGCCCCGGCCGGCTGGAAGACGTCGGCGATGAAGCTGTAGTCGCTCTTGTCCATCGCCCGCCAGTAGCCGCCGTGGATGAAGAGCAGGACCGGCGCGCCCGGGTCCGCGGCGGGGAAGATGTCCAGGGTCTCCTTCTCCCCGGGGCCGTAGCGCACGTCGAGCACGCAGTCGAGGCGCGCCCGGGCCGCGGCCGACGCGGCCGCGCCCGCGGCGATCCGTTCGTCCAGGTTCTTCGCCGTGGCGCGCGGATTGAACTCGAGCTCGAGCGCCTCGGGTGAGAGGTTCCGGTAGGTCATGCCGATGTCTTCCTCGATGTCTTGCTGGTGTCGGTTCCGGTATCGACCCCGTAGATCCGGCGGGCGGCGCCCGCGGTGACGTACCCGTCCGCGAGGTCGCGGCGGACGGCCTCCTCGCCGCGCCCGGATACCGGCCCGTAGCCCCCCGCTCCGTTCAGCCGGATGCTCAGGACGTCCCCCCGCACGAGGTCGCGGGTCTCCTTGGACGCGAGCCGCTGCTCCGCCTCGCGCCCGGGGTTCAGCACGGTCTCGCCCCGCGCCCCCGGAAGCCCCCCGGCAAGGCCGGGCGGGGCGTGGCGGTGCCGGTCGCCGGAGAGGGACACCGTCGCCCGGCTCGCGAGAAGCTCCACGTCCTTGCGGACCCCGCAGCCGCCCCGGAACCGGCCGGCGCCCGCGGAGTCGGGGATGAACTCCAGGCGCCGGACGCGCACCGGCGCCTGGGCTTCGTGCACCTCCACCGGGATGTTGCTCGCGTTGAACACGGGGCAGAGCGCCTCGGGTCCGTCCCGGTGCGAACGGCCGCCGTAGCCGCCGCAGATGACGTCGTAGAAGATGAAGGGTCGGTTGCCGCGCCCGGGGCGGTCGTCCACCCCGCCAATCACCGGGTTTCCCCAGTGCGAGAAGCTCGCCATCGCCGGCGCCGGGCGCATCTTCGCGAACGCCCCGCACACCACCTCGAACATCCGGATCTGGTTGACGGCGCGCCCGCTGCTCGGGGCCGGGAACTCGGGGTTGAAGAACGATCCAGGCCGCGCGCGGACCTCGACCGGCCGGTTCACCCCCTCGTTCTGGGGCAGGTGGGGGTCGGTGAACACCTTGACCGCGAAGCCCGAATAGGCCCGGGTGTAGTTGATGTAGGAGTTGATGCCGGCTTCCACCTGATCGCTGCTGCCCGACCAGTCGAGCACGAGCGAGTCGCCGTCCACCGAGACCTCGACGTGGAAGCGGAGCGGCTCGCCGGGGCGCGCGTCGTCGTCCATGAAGTCCTCGTGGCTGAAGGTCCCATCCGGCAGGGCGGCGATCAGCTCGCGCATCCGCGCTTCGGAGCGGTCCAGGAGGGTGTCGATGGCGGCCGCCACGAGGTCGAGCCCGTACTTGCCGACGAGGCCCGCGTACCGCTCCGCCGCGACCGCGTTGGCGTTGCGCTGGGCGAGGAGGTCGCCCCGCACGATCTCGGGCAGCCGGACGTTGCCGAGGATGAGCCGGAGCACGTCCTCCTGCATCTCCCCGCGCCGCACGATCCGCACGGGCAGGATGCGGAGCCCCTCCTGGAACGCCTCGCGCACGTCCACGATCTGCGACCCCGGCACGGCGCCCCCCATGTCGGCGTGGTGGGCGATGTTGACCGCGAACCCGACCAGCCGCCCGTCCGCGAAGAGGGGCGAGGTCATGAAGCAGTCCGGGTAGTGCCCCGACCCCATGAAGGAGTCGTTGAGGAGGATGCAGTCGCCGGGCTCGAAGCCGCCGGGAGGGAAGTGGTCGAGGACGTGGCGCACCACCCAGGGCATGGACCCGAGGTGCCCCGGCGAGAAGTTGCCCTGGGCGACGAGCCGGCCCCGAGCGTCGAAGAGCCCGGTGGAGAAGTCGTCCCCCTCGCGCACCGCGGCAGAATAGGCGGTGTGGCGGAGGGTCGTCCCCATGTCGTCGGCGATCGAGACGAGCCCGTTCCAGAGGACGCTCAGGGTGACGGGGTCGACGCGCGCCGCCGCTTCGTTCCGCATGTGCTTCATTCCCCTTTCAGACTGGACATCCTACCGGCGGGCGGCGCAGCAGGCCCGCGATGAGTCGTGCGAGCCAGCTTCCAGGCCGGGAGTGGGGATGGAGCGGGGACGTTCGCACGCACGTCCTGGGAACGCGGGCGTCCCGCCCGCATTTTCGTCCACCGGCGCTTCGCCCACCGGGCCTTTGGTTCGCTGCGGGCGGGACGCCCGCGTCCGCAGGACGCGCCGTTCCCAGGACGTGTTCCCAGCGACGGGGCTGCGGCAGCCCGGAGCCACCGGGGTCCGCCGGGACCGCCAGACCGGAAGGGAGTCAAGTGGACGGCTCCGGCGCCGCCGCCACCTCGATGATGAGGTTGCCGTGGGCGCTGACCCGGGCGGCAGCGTCGGCGGGCAGGAGGATGGTGGACTCGGGCTCGACCACGACGGCCGGCCCCGCGAGCCGGTCCCCCGCCCGGAGCGCGGCCCGGTCGAACACCGGCACGCGGGTCCATCCGGCCGCCTCCGGCGACCAGGCGGAGACCGCGCCGACCGGGGCGGCTCGTCCGGGCCCGGGGGGCATCGGACCATCCGCCCCGGCGTCTCCGGCCGCATCCGCGGCGCCCACACCCGCATCCGCACCCGTACCCTCCCCCGCACCGGCCATCCCCGGCTCCGCGCCGAACGCGCCGGCCAGGAACCAGTCCGTCCCTTCGGCCGGCTGGTCCGGCTGGGCGTAACCGTACTCCCCCTCGTAGGCGGAGTCGAAGGCTTCGCGGACCCGCTTCGGGTACCCGCCGTCGATCGGCCCCGGCGGAAGGGGAACCCGCAGCTCGAACCCCTGCCCCGCGTAGCGGAGGTGGGCGTGCCGGCGCCAGGCGACAGGCCGCCCGGCGGCGGCTTCCGCGGCCCCGGCGAGCGCCCGGACCCGCGCCTCGAGGCCGGCGTAGAGCCCGGCCAGCTCGCCGGCCGCGCCCGCCGCGTCCAGCGCGAGCGTGCGGGTCAGGGAGACGGCGAGGCTCCGCTCCGCCTCGAGCAGCCCGATGGCGGAGGCGACCCCCGCGCCCCGCGGGACGACGACCCGGGGGATCCCGAGCGCCCGCGCAAGCGCGCAGGCGTGGAGCGGCCCCGCTCCCCCGAACGCCACCATCGCGTAGTCGCGCGGGTCGCGCCCCCGCTCGAGGGACATGGAGCGGAGCGCCCGCTCCATGTTCGCGTTGGCGATCCGGTGCACGCCCCAGGCCGCGGCGGCCGGGTCGAGGCCGAGCGGCTCGCCGACCTGCGCGCGGGTCGCGCGCTCCGCCGCCTCCCGGTCGATCCGGATCTGCCCGCCCGCGAAGGACTCGGGGTCGAGGTAGCCGAGCACGAGGTTCGCATCGGTCAGGGTGGCCCGCCGCCCGCCCCGCCCGTAGCAGACGGGACCCGGCTCGGCCCCCGCGCTCTCCGGCCCCACCGCGACGACGCCGAGCCGCGCGGACGCGATGCTGCCTCCCCCGGCCCCGATCTCGACCAGCTCGACGGCCGGGACGTCGAGGGGAAGCCCGCTCCACTTGCGGAGGTTCACCCCGTCCACCTCGAACGAGGAGGCCACCGCCGGCTCGCCGCCGTCGATGACCCCGACCTTGGCGGTGGTGCCGCCCATGTCGAAGGTGATCACCCGGTCCACGCCCTCCCGCGACCCGATCGCACGGCACGCGAGCACGCCTGCTGCCGGCCCCGATTCGATGACGTTGACCGGATACTCCCGGGCGAGGGCGGGGGTGGTGAGCCCCCCGCTGGACTGCATGACGCGCAGCTCCCCCGTGAACCCGAGGGAGGCGAAGGCGGCCTCCAGCCCGGCGAGGAACCGCCCGACGACCGGCTTGACGTAGGCGTTGGCGACGACGGTGCTCGTCCGCTCGTACTCGCGGCGGCGGGGCGACACGTCCGAGGAGAGGGAGACGGACACCGCCTGGTTTCGCGGCGGGCGGCCCAGCCGCGCCGCGAGAAGGTCTCCCACCGCGCGTTCGTGGGCGGGGTTGGCGTAGGCGTGGAGGAGGCACACCGCCACGCTTTCCACTTCGGCGTCCGCGATCCGGTCCGCGGCCGCCGCCACCGACGCGGGGTCGAGCGGCTGCACCACCTCCCCGTCGTCGGCGACCCTCTCGTCCACCTCGAAGATCGCCCGCCGCGGCACGAGGGGGCGCGGCTTGTCGAGCCACAGATCGTAGGTGTCGAAGCGCTTGGAGCGCCCCATGATGAGCACGTCCCGGAACCCGCGGGTGGTGACGAGGGCGGTCGGCCCTCCCTTGCGCTCCAGGATGGCGTTGGTCGCGACCGTCGTCGCGATCAGGATCTCGCCGACCTCGGCGAGGCGGAACGGATGGACGGAGGCGAGGCGCTCGATGCCCTCCAGGGCGGCGCGCGCCGGGTCGGCGGGGGTGCTGAGGGTCTTCGCGAACCACGAGCCGCCGCTCGCCTCGTCGCGGAGGACGAGGTCGGTGAAGGTGCCCCCGGTGTCGATCGCAAGCCGCAGCATCGGCCCGTCCCCCTTTCTCCCCCGCTCCCGGCTCTGCCCCGGCTCCATCCCGTCCCGGCCCCGGCCTCCGCTCCAGTCCCGGCCTCCGGGACCTACCGCCCGGTGAACTTCGGGCGCTCCTTGGCGAGGAACGCCCGGAACCCGATCTGGAAGTCCTCGGTGCCGTAGCAGTCGTACCCCTCGTCGCGCTCCTCTTCGGTCAGCGGGCGCGGGTCGAGCAGCCGGTGGATGAACTTCTTGTGCCAGCGGGCGGAGAGCGGCGCGCCCTCGGCGATGCTCGCCGCCATGCGGTGCGCGGCGGCCTCGACCTCGTCGTCGGGGGCCACCCGGTTGACGAGGCCGAGCCGAAGGGCGTCCTCGGCCCCGAAGACCTCCCCGAGGAGCAGGATCTCGAGCATGGCGTTGGCGCCGAGCTTGGCGACGAGCGGGGCCAGCTCGTCCGGCGACTCGACGAGGCCGAGACGCTTCACCGGCACCCCGAAGCGGCTCGAGGCGCCGCATACCCGCAGGTCGCACATGACCGCGACCCCGAGCCCGCCGCCCACGCAGTCCCCCTCGATGAGGGCGATGGTCGGGTGGCGGCAGGCGCGCACCGCTTCGAGGGCGGCCCCGAGGATGCCCGCGTAGATCCTCCCGCGCCGCTTGTTCACGCGCCACGTCGCGAACTCGCTGATGTCCGCCCCCGCGCTGAACGCCCGCCCGCCGGCCCCCCGCAGGATCACGCAGCGGACCTCCGGGTCGGCGTCCAGCTCCGCCATCGCGTCCTGGAGGCCGAGGGCGATCGCGACGCTGAGCGCGTTCCGCCGGGCCGGGGAATCGATGACGACGGTCGCGATCGCGCCGTCCCGCGACACCCGCACCCGCGCGGACCTGCCATCGTCCGCCGTCTCCGCCTCGGGGGCGATCCGGGCCGCCCGGGCCTGCGCCGTTTCCTTCGTCATCGGGTTCTCCTTCGTTGCCGTCGTTGCCGGTGGGCGGCGCCGGCGCGAAAACCCCGCCGCGCACATGCCTCTCGTCGGGCGGCGGTCACGAGAGGGCCGGGCGAGGGGGGCCGCCCTCGCGGGGGGCGATCCAGACCGCGGAGGCGAGCGCCGCCACGCGGCCCGCCTCGTCGTAGACGGCGGTGCCGGTGAAGTGCTTGCGGCGCTCGCTGCCGAGACGCCAGCCGGCCACCGTGCAGCGCTCCCCCGGCCGGACGCGGCCCGAGACCCGGGCCGTCATCCGCCCGAGCCGCAGATCCGTGGACCCCACCGCGTGCGCGCCGGGGCAATCGAGGGCGCCCCACAGGAATTCGTCCGGCGCCATGCCGTCCTCGTCCGCGAGCCCCGGATGGACCGGCCAGTCGGCCACGACGAGGCCGGGGGTCGGGGTCGGGCCGGCGAAGACCCGCAGCCCGCTTCCGGGCTCGCGTGAGAAGCCGCAGACGAAGCACTCCTGGTAGGGGTTGGGGGCGCGGCCCGCGTATCGCCCGGTCGCGGCGAGCGCGGCGGCGCGGTCCGGCGCGGGCGGCGGCGAGGGAAGGTCGGGCACGGCCGCCGCGACGGCCTCGACGAGCAGCCTCCCCTCGTGCCGCAGCTCCGCCCGGCGCTCGCTCGCGGCGCCGTTCGCCGGGCGCGCGTCGGTCGCCGTGCTCCCGGACGCGAGCTCGAGGGGGGTGTCGAGCGGGATGGGGGCGCGCAGGGTGACGGTGGCCGCGCCTCCCGCCGCCCCGCCCGCCGCGCGGGCGACGACCCCGGCCACGTAGCCTCCGTTCCCGTATCCGGGAGGGCCGGAAAAGCGCGAATCGATCACGATCGTGCGGGCGCCTTCGGTCATCTTCCTGGAACCTGGATCAATCGAACCGTACCCGGGCCGGCGCGAACAGCTTCACGTTCCGGTGCTTGAAGAAGGGGATGAGGACCGCGCCGGCGAGGAAGCCGCCCACGTGGGCGCTCCAGGCCACCCCGCCGCCGCCCGCGCCGTCCATCGCCGCGGAGTTGACGAGCTGGAGCACAAACCACCCGCCGAGCACCCAGGCCGCGCGGACCCGCACCGTGTGGAGGAAGAAGCCGAAGGGAATGGCGACGAGCACCCGGGCGTGGGGATAGAGCAGGAGATAGGCCCCGAGCACGCCCGACACCGCGCCGCTCGCGCCGATGAGCGGCACGGTGGAGGCGGCGTTGGGAGCGGCGTGGGCGACGAGGGCGAGCAGCCCGCAGACGAGGTAGAAGCACATGAAGCGCACGTGCCCCATCGCGTCCTCGACGTTGTTGCCGAAGATCCAGAGGTAGAGCATGTTGCCGATGAGGTGCATCCAGCCCCCGTGCATGAACATCGAGGTGAACGCGGTCGCCCACGCCGGCACGAGGACGAGCTCCGCCGGCAGGTGGGCCTTGTCGAACAGGACAGCCGGTATCGCCCCGAGGGCGAACACCGCGTGCCGCTGGCCGTAGCCGTCGAGCGAGATCTGCCAGAGGAACGCGAGCCCGCACGCCGCGATGAGGGCGACGGTGACGAACGGGGTGATGCGGGTCGGGTTGTCGTCGTGGAGCGGAAACATCGGCGCGCTGGCGGTGGAGGAGCCGGCCGGCACGGCCGAACCGGGCCATCATACCCGCATCGGCGCCCGCGGGGGCCGGATCTGCGGCAAGGTCTCGTCCCGCCCCCCGATCGGCCCGCATCGGCGCCCGCGGAGGCCGGATTCGCATCCGCCGGCGTGTGCGCGGTGGGGTTTTCGCCAAGCGCGCCTCGTCGCAGGCGCTCCTGGGAACGCTTGTGTCCCGCCCACCTTCGTCATTCCCGCGAAAGCGGGAATCCATGCGGCCCGGGAACGCGGGCGTCTCGCCCGCATTGCTTCGCGTCTGTGCGGGCGAGACGCCCGCGTTCCCAAGGGCGCCCACGTCCCCGCAGACGCGCCCTCGAGAGGTGTGCTTGGCGAAAACCCCGCCGCGCACATGTCTCCATGGGGGTATACTTCCGCGAACAACCACGGAGTGAGAAGCGATGCAGGTCCGGATCGAATACTGCGGAGCTTGAGGCTACGAGCCTCGCGCCGTGAGCGCGAGAGATGACCTGATCATGGCCTTCGACGCCGACGTGGAGCTCGTCAAGTCGGGCGGCGGGGTGTTCGAGGTGACGGTGGACGACCGGCTCGTCTTCTCGAAGAAGGCGCTCGGGCGGTTTCCGGGGCCGGGCGAGCTGGCCTCCCTTACGGCCCCCGGCCAGGCCGCGCCTGCCGGCGCCGCGCCGGAGGCGGACGACGAGTGCTGCCCGCCGGACGCGGCCTGCCGGGAGGAACGCTCCGTGTAACGGCGGACGCTCCAGCGCGGGGCATGTCCCCGGGCGCCGTTGCTTGGGCTTCTCCACAAGGGCGTCGAGACACGGCGCGGCGGCGGACGCCCCCTGGGAGCGCGGGCGTCTCGCCCGCACGGGGGCGGAGCCCCCGGAAATGAGAATGCGGGCGGGACACAAGCGTTCCCAGGACGCCCACATCCCCACGGACGCGCCCGCGAGAGGCGCGCTTGGTGAAAAACCCCACAGCGCACATGCCTCCGTGCACGGTCCGGGGCCGACGACCCGGACCCTCCCGGACTTCTGCCGCGGACGCCCCCGCTCCGCCCTACTTCGTTCCGTACAGCCGGTCGCCGGCGTCGCCGAGGCCGGGCCGGATGTAGCCGTGGTCGTCCAGGCGGTCGTCGACGGCGGCGGTGTAGACCGGCACGTCGGGATGGTCCCGCGCGAACGCCTCGAGCCCTTCCGGCGCCGCGACCACGCACACGAACCTGATGGATCTCGCGCCCGCCTCCTTCATCCGGTGCACCGCCGCGATGGCGGAGTGCGCGGTGGCGAGCATCGGATCGACCGCGATCACCTCCCGGTCGTCGAGGTCCTCCGGGGCCTTGAAGTAGTACTCGACCGCCATCAGGGTCTGCGGGTCCCGGTACAGGCCGATGTGCCCGACCCGGGCCGCCGGGATGAGGTCCAGCATCCCTTCGAGCAGCCCGTTCCCCGCCCGCAGGATCGAGACCAGCACGAGCTTCTTGCCGGTGAGGACCGGCGCGGTCATGGGCTCGAGCGGGGTCTCGATCCGCTCCTCGGTCAGCGCGAGGTCCCGGGTGACCTCATAGCCGAGGAGGAGGGCGATCTCCCGCAGCAGGGCCCGGAACTTGGCCGTCGGGGTGTCGCGCCGCCGCATCAGGGTGAGCTTGTGTTGCACGAGAGGATGGTCGATGACTCGTATCTGGCCCATTGGAAGCCCCTGGCTCCGAACCGAAGTTCCCCGGAAAGATGGGGTCCGGGGCGAGGATGGCCCATCGGATCGAAAATGGAAAGGATCGGACCCCGCCGGCCGTGTGCGTGTTCAGGCCCGACCGGCGGCCGGTTCGCCGCGCCTTCGGCAGCGTTCATGCGACCCGCCGCCGCGGCCTCTCGACACTCTCGCGACGAAAGCCGGTGAAACATGCCGTCCCGGGGGGCGCCCCGCCCGGCGGGATGTGCGGCCTCAGAACAGCGTGCCGTCGCTCAGGACCCGGATGGGAGGGGCGCCCCCCTCCCGGAGCTCCTCCGCGATGCGCCGCCCCGCCCGCCAGGTCCCCCCTTCGAGGAGCTGCCCGAGGGAGAAGTCCGGGTCCGGCAGGCCGAGCTTCCGGGCGACCCGGGGCCGAAGCCGGTCGAGAAGCGCGACGGTGAGGCCGCGCCATTCCACGACGACCGGATCTCCCGGGGAGAGAGGCCGCTCGGAGAGGGGCCGCCTGGGCACGATCGTCCCCGTGTCGAGCAGCAGTCCGCCGTTGCGATACTCCGAGAGCCCGGTGAGGGCGTGGGTCTCCGTGACGGCGACGCCGCCCTCGGTGAGCGGCTCGACGAGCGACCAGGTGAGCCACTGGAACAGCTTGTGCAGGGCCAGGAGCCGGTCGGTGGGCCCCGGACGGCGGACCCCCGGGTGGAACCATATGTCACCGAGCGCCCGTCCGATGACGCCGCGAAGGGCCGTCAGCACGATGCGGAACAGGTCGTTCGCAGGTATCCGGCCTTCCGGGGCGTTGGCCCGGATATGGTCGAAGAGGCAGCCGAGGCGCCGCGCCGCGCCGCCGGGCGGCCCGGTCCGGCGCCTGAATTCCGGTCGGGCCGCCACTGCGCGGCCGAGGGCGCGAAGGCATCGAACCCGCCCCGCGACGCCGGGGAGCGGGTTGTGCTCACCGAGCTGGAACGCCCGCGCGAATGCGGACCGGTCCACACGGCCGAGGGCGTTCGCGTCCGCCCGGAGCGGCCGTGCGGGGTCGCTCGACAGCGCTCCCCGCCGGTAGAGATCGAAGGTCGCGGCCGCGAGTCCCTCGCTCCGGCCGATCTCCCGCCCGGTGTGCTCATCGCGGTAGCGCCATCCGGCCCCCGCACCGGCGTCGAGAAGCACGCTGACGACGGCAAGCTCGACCGCGCTTCGGGTGCGCTCCGCTCCCGCGAGACCGGCTTCGCTGGCCAGGCCGGGCCAGCGGCTGTCGCCGTCCGGTCCTTCGAGGTGGCGCCAGCGGCTGTGCAGGGGGACCCGCAGGTCCGGGTAACGCTCACGGGTGACTTCCGCGACGAGCCGCGCCGCGGGGTCGAGCCGCGATTCGTCGACTGCGAAGTGCTCGAGGGCATCGCGTTCGCCGAGGTCGAGCAGCTCGTTGGCCCGTTCCCGCACCGCCTCGACGGTCCAGAGCTCGCGGAAAACGGGAGTGTCGAGGACGTTCACGCGCTGGCTCCGTTCACGAGGGCGGCAGCCCCCGTTTCGCAGGTCGTCCGCACCCTCGAGGGCGCGGCCTCGGCGGCGGGGAGACGGACTCCTCGAAGGACGGGGGCGGGAGCAACAACCGGGCCGGCGCTGCCCGCGGCGGTTCATGGGATGCCGTCGAACCGCCCCGAGGGTGGTTGCGCCCAGATGGAAGGCGACGGCCGCCGCCCGACGTCGCACGGCCCCGGCCACTCCGAGGGTAGGGTCGGGCGCTGGCCAAGTCAATCCGCTTCCGCAGGCCCCTCGACGCATTTGCGCTGCGGGGTTTTTCTCCAATGGCGAACGCCCCTGGGTACGCCGGCGTCCCGCCGGCCTGTCCGTTCTCGAGGCGCTTCGCCCTTCCCGGGCCGGCGAGACGCCGGCGTACCCAGGGAGGGTGTGCCCAGGTACGACCCGCCGCGGGGTGAAATCCGCCCATAAGTCCCTCGAATCGGCCCCAAACCGCGGAACAACGCCGTCCCCGTGGGACAAACAATATCTCGCCTCTCTCTTTACCTCATCACAATCAGCAGCTTGCGAACAGCACCCGGGCCTCCCCTCGAGGCAGAGCAAATTCCGGGGGTGTGGTCTTGGCCAATCGCTGCCGCCTCGCAGGTCCCGGGTGAGGCGGGGAGAGGCGGTTCGGGGACGGTCACTTCGACCGTTCCGACCCTCCCGGCTCGGCGCACGGCCCGGCCCCGCGCCCCCGGATCGGACGAAGACCCGCGCTGCCGCATATCCCCGGGGCGCGTTCGACACGACGGGCGGCGGCGCGACCCGGTGTTCGGCCCTTCGACCGGACTTCCAGGCGCCCGGACCCCGGCCAGCGTCCGCAGCGCGAAATTGTCCGGGGCCGCAACGATACCGGGCGCGGCGCCCGCCTCGCCCCGTGCTAAAGTCGATCGCCATGCAGTCCTGCGCCGCCTCGCTTCCGTTCGACTCCACCCTGCGGGCGCGGATCGAGGAGCGGCTCGCCTCCGTCGAGGCGCGCCGGGTGAGGGCCGGGGCCGCGATGCGGCGGGCGGCGGTGGCGTTCGTGATCGTCGGCGGCGAAGCTGGCGAAGCGTGCTTCGTGTTGACGCGGCGCGCCTCGGGGCTGCGGCGCCACAGCGGACAGTGGGCGATTCCCGGCGGCCGTTCGGACGGGGAGGAGTCGCCGGCGGAGACCGCCCGCCGCGAGCTCCGCGAGGAGGTGGGGCTCGACGTGCCCGCGAGGGACGTGCTCGGCCGTCTCGACGACTATGCGACCCGCTCGGGCTACGTCATCACCCCGGTCGTGTGCTGGGGCCCGCCCCGCCCCGTGCTCGACCTCGACCGGGCGGAGGTCGCGCGGGCCCACCTGGTGCCGCTCGGGGGCCTTCTCGCCCCGGACCTCGCGGCGACCACCGACATCCCGGAGAGCGACCGGCCGGTGTTGTCCGTCGGGCTCCTCGGGGGAAGGATCTTCGCCCCGACCGCGGCGGTCATCTACCAGGCGCGCGAGTGGCTGCTCATGAACCGGGCGACCCGGGTGGCGCATTTCGAACAGCCGGTGTTCGCGTGGAAGTGAGAGAATGGGAGGCGCCGGACCCGAACCCGGCGCCGGGCGCCGCCGCGGGGCGGGCGGCCCGGCCCGGCAGGGGCCGGCATCGGCCAGGGAGAACGTCCGCATGAGCGTGGAAGCCGAGATCCGCAGCAAGCTGCTCGCCGCCTTCGACCCCGTGCACCTCGAGGTCGCCAACGAGAGCCACATGCACAGCGTGCCGCCCGGGTCCGAGTCGCACTTCAAGCTCGTGGTCGCCTCGCCCCGCTTCGAGGGCAAGCGGCTGCTCGCCCGCCACCGCCTCGTCAACCAGGCGCTCGCGGCCGAGCTGGCGGGGCCGGTCCATGCCCTCGCCATCCACGCGGTGACGCCGGACGAATGGTTCCTGGCCGCCGGGGACAGCCCCGCGTCGCCCCTCTGCGAGGGCGGGTCGCGGGCGGACGGCGAATGACCCGCCAGCCGGGAAAGCCGGCGCCGGGGCGGGCCGCGCCGTGTGCGCCGCGGTGGGCGGCCGCCGCGGTCCTCCTCGCGTTCGCGCCGCCCGCGGCGCGGGCGGATGCGCTCGACACCGGCGACACCGCCTGGATGCTGACCGCGACCGCCCTCGTCCTCCTCATGACCCTGCCCGGCGTCGCCCTCTTCTACGGCGGGCTGGTGCGGGCGCGGAACGTCCTCTCCGTCATGATGCAGTGCCTCGGCGTCGCCGCCCTCGCCACCGTCCTCTGGACCGCATACGGCTACAGCCTCGCGTTCGGGGACGGCGGCTGGTTCGCGGGCGGCCTCGACAAGGCGTTC
This sequence comes from Gammaproteobacteria bacterium, assembly GCA_965243335.1. Classification (GTDB taxonomy): domain Bacteria; phylum Pseudomonadota; class Gammaproteobacteria; order HK1; family HK1; genus JAJDXW01. Next base: position 3,449,856 of record OZ251545.1, on the reverse strand, counting down.
TTCGCCGGCGTGGAGCGCGGCGCCCTGGTCGGAACCATCCCGGAGAGCGTCTTCGCCGTCTTCCAGCTCACCTTCGCGATCATCACCCCCGCCCTCGTCTTCGGCGGGGTCGCGGAGCGGCTGCGGTTCTCCGCAGTGCTCTGGTTCAGCGGGCTGTGGCTCACCCTCGTCTACTTCCCGGTCGCCCACTGGGTATGGGGCGGCGGGTGGCTCGGCGAGCTCGGGGTGCTCGACTACGCGGGCGGCACGGTCGTGCACGTCAACGCCGGGGTCGCGGCCCTCATGGCGGCCCTCGTCGTCGGTCGGCGGCGCGGGTTCCCGGCGACGCCCATGCCTCCCCACAACCTCGTGCTCGCGATGGCCGGAGCGGCCCTCCTCTGGGTCGGCTGGTTCGGGTTCAACGCCGGGAGCGCGCTGGCCGCGAACGGCGACGCGGGCATGGCCATGCTGACGACCCAAGTGGCGGCGGCCGCTGCGGCCCTCGCCTGGGCCGCGACCGAGTGGGTGAAGTACGGAAAGCCGAGCGCGCTCGGGGCCGCCACCGGGGTGGTGGCCGGGCTGGTCGCGATCACCCCCGCGTCGGGCTTCGTCGGGCCGGCCGGCGCGCTCGTCATCGGCGTCGCGGCCGGGGCGGCGTGCTTCTGGGCGACGTTCCTCGTCAAGCGCCGCTTCGAGGTGGACGACTCCCTCGACGTCTTCTCGGTGCACGCGGTCGGCGGGGTCGCGGGGGCCCTCCTCACCGGGCTCCTCGCCGGGACGCCGGGGGGGGCCGGCTACGCCGAGGGGATGAATTTGGGCGTCCAGCTCGGGGTGCAGTTCATCGGGGTCGCGGCCACCGCGATATGGTGCGCCATCGTGACCTGGCTCCTGCTCAGGGTCCTCGACATGACCCTCGGGCTGCGGGTGGACGACGACCAGGAGGCGCAGGGGCTCGACCTCGCCGAGCACGGAGAGACGGGCTACGGCTCCTGAGCCGCCCGCGCGCCGGACCCATGACCTCTCCCCGAAAGCTCTTCATCCGCACCTACGGGTGCCAGATGAACGAGTACGACTCCGCGCGGACCGCGGACGCCCTCGCCCATTCGCACGGGCTCGAGCGCGCGGAGCGGCCGGAGGAGGCGGACGTGCTCCTCGTCAACACGTGCTCGGTGCGGGAGAAGGCCCAGGAGAAGGTGTTCTCCGAGCTCGGGCGCTGGCGCGCGCTCAAGCGCCGCCGCCCCGGGGTCGTCATCGGGGTGGGGGGATGCGTCGCGAGCCAGGAAGGGGACGCGATCCGCGCCCGCGCCCCCCAGGTGGACATCGTCTTCGGCCCGCGCACCCTGCACCGGGTGCCGGGGATGCTGAACGACGTGCTCCGCGCCCGCGGCCCGCGGGTGGACGTGAGCTTTCCCGAGATCGAGAAGTTCGACCGCCTGCCGGCGCCCGGGGTGACCGGACCCACCGCGTTCGTCTCGGTGATGGAGGGTTGCAGCAAGTACTGCTCGTTCTGCATCGTGCCCTACACCCGGGGGGAGGAGGTCAGCCGGGGGCTCGAGGACGTCCTCGGCGAGGTCCGGGGCCTCGCGGCCAGGGGGGTGCGCGAGGTGACCTTCCTCGGCCAGAACGTCAACGCCTACCGCGGGGCGGTCGAAGGCGGCGGCCGGCCCGCGAGCCTCGCCCGCCTGATCGCGTCCGCCGCCCGGGTCCCGGGGATCGGGCGGATCCGCTACACCACCTCCCATCCGTCGCAGATGGCGCGCGACCTCGTGGACGCCTACCGGGACGTGCCGGCGCTCGCGAGCCATCTGCACCTCCCCGTCCAGTCGGGGAGCGACCGGGTCCTGAAGCGCATGAACCGCCCCCCGCGGGTGGACCGCTACCGCGACACCGTGGCCCGGATCCGCGAGCGGCGCCCCGGGATCAGCATCTCGTCGGACTTCATCGTGGGGTTCCCGGGCGAGACGGACGCGGACTTCCAGGCGACCCTGGACCTCGTGGACGAGGTCGGCTTCGATGCGTCGTTCAGCTTCATCTACAGCCGGCGCCCCGGAACCCCCGCCGCGGAGCTTGCCGACACCCTCCCCCCGGCGGAGAAGAAGGCGCGGCTCGCCGAGCTCCAGGCGCGCCTCGAAGGCCACGCCGCCCGCATCGCGGCGGCCATGGTGGGGACGGTGGAGCGGGTGCTCGTCGAGCGCCCGTCGAAGAAGGACCCCGCCATGCTCTCGGGACGCACCGGCAACAACCGGGTCGTGAACTTCGCGTCCCCGGCCGGCGCCATGCTGATCGGACGCTTCGTGAACGTCCGCATCGACGAGGCGCTGCCCAACTCCCTGCGCGGAACGATCGCGCCGGGAAGGTTGCGCGGGATGGATGCGGGGGCATAATGCCGGCGTGGACGCCGACGACGACGAAGACCATCCCCCATCGTCCGCCGCGGCCCGGCCCGGAGAGTCTGGCGCGCTCCCGGACCCGGCCGCGGTCCGCCGGTTCGATCTCGAGCCCGCGGACAACGCCCGTCTCGCGAGCCTCTGCGGCCCGTTCGACGAGCACCTCCGCCAGCTCGAGCGTTCGCTCGACGTCCGGATCGAGAACCGGGGGCATCGCTTCCAGGTGCACGGCGCCAGGGCGGCGGTGGCCCGCCGGGTGCTCGAGCGGCTCTACTCGGCGACCGAGGAGGAGTCCCTGACCGCCGGCGCGGTGCACCTCCACCTGCAGGAGTCGGGGGTGGACGAGCTGGCCGAATCCGACGGCGGCGGCGGCCCGCGGGAGATCGAGATCCGGACCCGCCGGAGCCGGATCCGGACCCGGGGGGCCCACCAGCACCACTACGTCGCGAACGTCACGAGCCGGGACGTGAGCTTCGGCATCGGACCGGCCGGGACCGGCAAGACCTGGCTCGCGGTGGCGTGCGCGGTGGAGGCGCTGGAGAGCGACCGGGTGCGGCGGCTCGTGCTGGCCCGGCCGGCGGTGGAGGCGGGCGAGCGGCTCGGCTTCCTGCCGGGAGACCTCGCCCAGAAGGTCGACCCCTACCTCCGCCCCCTCTACGACGCGCTCTACGAGATGATCGGGTTCGACCGGGTGGGAAGGCTCATCGAGCGCCATTCGATCGAGATCGCCCCCCTCGCCTACATGCGCGGCCGGACCCTCAACGAGTCGTTCATCATCCTCGACGAGGCGCAGAACACCACCATCGAGCAGATGAAGATGTTCCTGACCCGCATCGGGTTCGGATCGAAGGCGGTCATCACCGGGGACGTGACCCAGATCGACCTGCCGCGAGGCCAGACCTCCGGCCTCGTGCACGTCCAGGAGGTGCTGAAGGGGGTCCCCGGCGTGGGGTTCACCTGGTTTACCTCGCGGGACGTGGTGAGGCATCGCCTCGTCGCGCGGATCCTCGACGCCTACGAAGAGGCGGAAGGCGGGGGCTGAAGTGGCGGCGGCCGTGCAGAACGCGTCGCGCGCCCGCTTCGTGCCGGGGCGCCCGGCCGTCGAGCGCTGGGTGCGGTGCGCCCTGGAGGGGGAGGGCCGCGGCGAGGGGGCGGAGGTCACCGTCCGCATCGTCGGCAGGGAGGAAGGAAGCCGGCTCAACGAGCGCTTTCGCGGCCGTCCGGGGCCGACGAACGTCCTCTCGTTCCCGTTCGCCCCGCCGCCCGGCGCGCCTTCCGCCGTGGACCGGGAGCTGGGGGACGTCGTGCTGTGCGCGCCGGTCGTGAACCGCGAAGCCCGCGACCAGGGGAAGCCCCGCGGAGACCACTGGGCGCACCTCGTCGTGCACGGGGTCCTCCACCTGCTCGGATACGACCACGACACGCCGGGCGCGGCCGAGCGCATGGAGGGGATCGAGCGCCTCCTCCTCGCGGGCCTCGGGGTTCCCGACCCCTACGAGATACGGGACGGCGAGGCGCGGGATGGCTGAATCCTGGCGAACCCGACTCGCGCGCGCCCTCTCCGCCGCGCCGGGCAGCCGCGGGGAGCTGCTCCGCATGTTGCGCGCGGCCGAGCGCGAGGGCCTCGTGAACGTCGACGCGCTCGGCATGATCGAGGGGGCGCTCTCGGTGGCGGACCTCCAGGTGCGCGACATCATGGTCCCGCGCACCGGGATGGTCGTGGTGGACCGGGACAAGCCGCCCGAGGAGTTCATCGACACCGTCGTCGAGTCGGGCCATTCGCGCTTCCCGGTCCTCGGGGACGGCCGCGACGACGTGGACGGGATCCTGCTGGCGAAGGACCTCCTCCGCTACTTCGCCCTGGAGCGCAAGCGGGACTTCGACCTTCGCGACGCGATGCGCCCCGCCTGGTTCGTCCCGGAGAGCAAGCGGCTCAACGTGCTGCTCAAGGAGTTCCAGAACGGCCGGAACCACATGGCCATCGTGGTGAACGAGTGGGGGGGGCTGGCGGGGCTGGTGACCATCGAGGACGTGCTCGAGCAGATCGTCGGGGAGATCGACGACGAGCACGACATCGACGAGGAGAGCTTCATCGCCCAGGTGAAGCCGGGAGAGTACGTCGTGAAGGCGCTGATGCCGGTGGAGGAGTTCAACACCGCGTTCGACACCGCGTTCGACGAGGACGAGTTCGATACGCTCGGGGGGGTCGTGGTCAAGGCCTTCGGCTACCTCCCGGAGCGCGGGGAGGAGCTGACCCTCGGCGACTTGCGGTTCTCCGTGCTCCGCGCCGACCGCCGGCGGGTGCATCTGCTCCGGGTGCTGGCCGGCGGTTAGCGTGGGTCCCCTGCCGGTCTCCCGGCGGGCGGACGCCGGGCCGATCACGTCGGCGGGCCATACCCCGTTCCAGGCCGCCTCGACGTAGTAGGCTACGCCTGCGGCGCCTTTCGGTCCGTGCGGCCCGCCGCGGCGGCGTCTCGACACCCCTCGCGACCAGGACCGGTGAGATATGCGCCCCAGCGTGAGGTGGTTCCCGGAGATTCTTCCAAGGCGCCGGCTCCGGGGGCCAGGGCTTCCCGCGCGTTCGCCGGCCTGGGCGGACGGCGCGTGCGCGGCAGCCGGGGGGCTGCTGTTCCTCGCCTTCTCGCCCTGGAGCCAGCCGGCGGTCGCGGTGGCGTCCCTGGCCGTGCTCTACCGCGCCGTCCTCCGGGCGAGCCCGCGCCGCGCGTTCTGGCGCGGCTGGCTCTTCGGGGCGGCCGGCTTCGGAGGGGGTCTCTGGTGGATCACGGAGAGCTTCCAGTACCGCGGCATCGGCATCGGGCCGGCGGCGGTGGTGACCGCCCTCCTCGTGGCCGTGATGGCCCTCTATCCCGCCCTGTTCGGTTGGGCGAGCGCCCGGTTCCTCCGCGCCTCCGGGGCGCGGTCCGGGTCCGCTCCCGGCGCCGGCACCAGCGCCAGCGCGGGCGCGGCGGAGACCGCCGCGTTGTGGTGGCTCCCGGGCGCCTGGATCCTCGTCGAGTGGCTCCGGGGAACCCTGTTCTCCGGCTTCACCTGGCTCCAGGTCGGGTACGCCGGGCTCGAGTCGCCGCTCGCCGCCTTCGCCCCCCTCGGCGGCAGCTACGCGGTCGGCCTCGCCGTCGCGGCCACCGCCGCGAGCTTCGCCCTGGCGGGCGCCGCCCGGCCCCGCGCGGTCGCGTGCGCGGGGGCCGCGTCGGCCCTGCTGTGGGCGGGCGGCGCGGCCATGACCGCCTTCGACACCCATGCGGGGTGGACGCGGCCGGCCGGAGACCCCCTGCGGGTCCTGATCGTGCAGGGCAACGTCCCGCAGGGCGAGAAGTGGTCGGAATCGGGCCGGCGCGACGCCCTCGACCGTTACGCGCGGCTGACGGCCGGGCATCCCGGCGCCGGCCTCGTCGTGTGGCCGGAGACCGCGATCCCGTACTTCGCGTCCGGGGCGCGCCCCTTCCTGCGCGCCGCCGGCGCGGCCGCGGAGCGGGAGGGGTACGTGCTGCTCGCCGGCATCCTCTCCTTCGACCCGGCCTCGGGCAGCCCCTGGAACAGCGTCGTCCGGATCTCGTCGCCCCGGTCCGCCGACGCTCCGGGCCTCTACCACAAGCGCCGCCTCGTCCCCTTCTCCGAACGGATCCCGTTCCCGGCGGCGTGGGGGCCGATCGCCCGGCGGCTGGGGTTCCCGGCGGAGGGCTTCGCCGCGGGCGGGGAGGGGCAGGCGCCGCTTCGCGCCGCGGGCCGCGAGCTGGCCGTATCGATCTGCTACGAGATCACGTTCGGGGCCTCGACCGCCCGCGGCCTCGGCGAGGCCGGGCTGCTGGTGAACGTCAGCAACGACGCCTGGTTCGGCGACACCGCGGGCCCCCACCAGCACCTCCAGATGGCGCGAATGCGGGCGCTCGAGCTGGGGCGGTGGCTGGTCCGCGCGACGAACACCGGGATATCCGCCCTGGTGACCCCGCGGGGCGCCGTGGACGCCTCGGCCCCGCAGCACGAAACGGCGGTGCTGGAGGCCGCCGCGCCGCTTCTCACGGGGCGGACCCCCTACGCGAGGTGGCGCGACGGGCCCGTGCTGGCCCTCGCGGCGCTCCTCGTCGTCATCGGCTGGCGGGTGCGCCGGGGGGGCGGGGCGGGGACGGCTTCCGCCCCGCCTTGAGCTTGGCCCGGATGAAGCGCCGGTGCGGCACGTACAGGAGGTCGGCCGCCTTCCGCACCAGGTGCTCTTCGTACTTGTCGACGTGACCGTCCGCGAACGCCACCCGCCACAGCATCTCGACGGTGTCCGCCTTCTCGTCCGGGGAGAGCTCCTCGTTCAGCCGCCTCGTGAACTCGTAGAGCGAGACCGACTCCTCCACCGCCCGCTCGGCGCGGGCGAGCAGCTCTCCGGCCGGCTCGGGGTCGAGGCCGTATCCGGCGGCGAGCATCCGGCGGATCGAAGACCGCTCGGCAGGGGCGACCTCGTGGTCCGCGCGCGCGATCTCGACGAGGAGGGCGGCCACCGCGAGCCGGCTCGCCGGGGTGGACCCGCCGGAGGCTTCGTGGCCGGGAGGCTCGGCCCGCTTTCGGAAACGCTTGAACATCCAGGTCGGGAAATGCGGGGGAACGGGTTAAAAAATGATAAGATAATTCACTGATTCAATTCAATTAGCGCCGGGCCTCGGCGGGTTCGGCGGGAAGACGCTTGCTTCGCTCGCTCCAGAGCCAGTTCACGCCGTTCCTGCAATGGTGGCCCGACGTCAACCGGGACACCGTGCGCGCCGACGCGCTGGCCTCCGTGACCGGCGTGCTCGTGGTCCTCCCGCAGGGCATCGCCTTCGCCTCCATCGCCGGGATGCCCCCCCAATACGGGCTCTACGCGGCGATGGTCCCGGCCATCGTCGCCGCCCTGTTCGGCTCCTCCCGGCTGCTCGTGTCCGGCCCGACCACCGCGGCCTCCATCGTGCTGTTCTCCTCGCTGAGCGCGCTCGCCGCGCCGGGAAGCGCGGAGTACGTCGCCTACGCCATCACCCTCACCCTGATGGTGGGGGTGATCCAGTTCGCGCTCGGCATCGCCCGGCTGGGCGTGCTCGTGAACTTCGTGTCCCACCCGGTCATCGTGGGGTTCACCGCCGGCGCCGCGATCCTCATCGCCGTCAACCAGCTCGAGCACTTCCTCGGCGTGCAGGTCCCGCCCGCCCTCGACGCGTTCGCGACGATCGCGTTCCTCGCGACCCATTCCGATTCGATGAACCCGCCGGCCGCGCTCATCGGCCTCACCACCCTCGGAGCGGGGCTCGTGTCGCGGCGCCTGGCGCCGCGGGTGCCCTACATGCTGCCCGCGATCGTGGCCGGGACCGCGATGGCCCTGCTCGTGAACGCGGTCCTCGCGGCCGCCGGGTGGGACCGCTCCGTGGTCCTGGTCGGCACGGTGGCGGCGGCGCTGCCCCCGCTCTCGGTCCCGGACTTCTCCCTCGCGACCTTCCGGGAGCTCGCGCCCGTCGCCTTCGCGGTCACCCTGTTCGCGCTGGCCGAGGCGGTGTCCATCGCCCGCTCGCTCGCGGCCCGTTCAGGGCAGTTCATCGACGGCAACCAGGAGTTCATCGGGCAGGGGCTCTCGAACGTCGTCGGCAGCTTCTTCTCCTCCTACGTGGCGACCGGCTCGTTCAACCGGAGCGCGGTGAACTACGAGGCGGGGGCGTGCACGCCGCTCGCGGCCATCTTCGCGGGGGGGCTGCTGATGGCGGTGGTCGGGGTGAGCGCCCCGGCCCTCGCCTACCTGCCGCGGTCGGCGATGGCCGGCATCCTGTTCCTCATCGCCTGGAACCTGGTGGACTTCCGCAACATCCGCCGGATCGCGCGGACCGGGGCGTCCGAGGCGGTGGTCCTGTGGATGACGTTCTCGGCGACCCTGCTGCTCGATCTGGAGTTCGCGATCATCCTCGGGGTGATGCTCTCCCTGGTGGTGTTCCTGCGCCGCGCCTCGCGGCCGAGCCTCCAGTCGCGCCTCCCCGACCCGAAGCTCGCGCGGCACCGCTTCGTGAGCGACCCGGACCTCCCCGAGTGCCCGCAGTTCAAGATCATCCGGGTCAACGGCCCCATCTTCTTCGGGGCGGTGAACTACGTCGCGGAGCGGCTGCGGGTCATCGCCCGCCGCAACCCGCGGCAGAAGCACCTCCTGATGCTGGCGCGGAGCATCAACTTCGTGGACGTCGCGGGGGCGGACCTGCTCGCCCGGGAGGCCCGGCACCGGCGGGCCATCGGAGGCGGCTTCTACCTCCACCAGCTCAAGGAGGAGGCGCGCGACCCGCTCGAGCGGGGCGGCTACCTCGAGGAGATCGGCCGCGAGAACATCTTCGAGTCGAAGGGGGAGGCGATCGAGACGATCTTCGGCCGCCTCGACCGGAGCGTGTGCGTCGCCTGCCCCCACCGGGTGTTCCGCGAGTGCCACGGGGTCGACCGCAGCGGGGAAGCGGGGGAAGGCGGGCGCGCCGAGTCCGGCGAAAGCGTCAAGTCCCGGGAGGCGGTCGCGGAGCCCGCCTGAACGCGCCCCCAAGACCCGGGGCCAGCGCGGGGCGCGGGGTGGCCGCCGTTCTCCCGCTCCCATGGCCCCGGGGTCTTCCCGGAGCCGACCGGGCGCCGGGGAGTACGGCGGGGGCCGTGTCGAACGCATCGGGGGCGAAGAAGGCGCCCGGCGTCCGCCCGCCGCGCGCCCGGGCCGGATCAGCCCGGCCCGGTCGGGGCGGGGCGGGACGATCCGGCGGAGGGAAAGGGCAGCGCGTCGAGGTCGACGTTGCCGCCGCTCAGCACGACCCCGATCCGGGCGCAGCCGGGCGGCGGGCCGTGCTCGAGGAGGGCGGCGAGGGGGACCGCCCCCGAAGGCTCCACCACGAGCTTCGTCCGTTCCCAGAGGAGCCGCATGGCCGCGAGGATCGCATCCTCCGAGACGGTGAGGACGTCTTCGACCTTGCGCCGGATGATCGCGAAGCCCCGCTCGCCGAGGGAGGTGCGGAGCCCGTCCGCGATGGTGTCCGGGGCCTCGACGGGAATGATGCGCCCGGCGCGGAGCGAGCGCATCGCGTCGTCCGCCCCCGCCGGCTCCGCCCCGAACACCCGCCGCCCCCGGTGCGCGCCCACCAGGGCGGTTCCTCCGAGCAGGCCGCCGCCGCCCACCGGGACGAGGAGCGCGTCCACCGGCCCCGCGAGGGGGTCGCACCAGGGCGCGGGCCGCGGGTCGTCGAGGAGCTCCAGGGCCGCGGTCCCCTGCCCCGCGATCACCTGGCGGTCGTCGTAGGGGTGGACGACCCGCCCGCCCCGCCGCCGCACCACCTCCCGGAGCGCGGCCTCGCGCGCGGCGAGGGTCGGCTCGCACCCGACCACCTCTCCCCCGAAGGACTCGACGGCCCGGCGCTTGACGCGGGGCGCTCCCGCCGGCATGACCACGACGGCGGGAATCGAGCGCAGGCGGGCCGCGAGCGCGAGGGCCGCGCCGTGGTTCCCGGAGGAGTGGGTCGAGACCCCGCCCGCCGCCTCCGCTTCGGAGAGGGAGAGCACCGCGTTGGCGGCCCCGCGGAGCTTGAACGCCCCGGCGCGCTGGAGGTTCTCGCACTTGAAGGCGACTTGCGCCCCGACCTCCCGGTCGACGTCGGGGCTCGTCACCACCGGCGTGCGGCGGACGTGCGGCGCGATCCGCCGCGCCGCGGCCTCCACGTCGGCGAAGATGGGAACCTCCGGCGTCACGTCACCGGTCCTTCCAGCGAAGGGGGCGTTCCGGCCTCGCGCGCCATCGGTTCGCGCCGCCCGGCCCCGCTCAGTCGGCGAGCTGCTCGCCGCGCGGCCACGCATGGAGCACGGACTGGATGAGGATGCCGAGGGGGATGGCGAAGAAGACCCCCCATAACCCCCACAGCCCGCCGAACACCAGGACCGCGGCGATGATCGCGATCGGGTGCATGTTCACCACCTCCGAGAAGAGGATCGGCACCAGCACGTTTCCGTCGAGCACCTGCACCGCGAGGTAGGCGAGCATGAGATAGGTGAAGTCGGGGCCGATCCCCCACTGCACGTACGCGATCATCGCCACCGGGATGGTGACCGCGACCGCCCCGACGTAGGGCACCAGCACCGAGACCCCGACCAGGAAGGAGAGGAGCACCGCGAAGTCGAGCCCGAACCAGGCGAACGCGAGGTAGGTCGCGATCCAGACGACGAGGATCTCGATGATCTTCCCGCGCACGTAGTTCCCGAGCTGGCGGTGCACGTCCGCCCACACGTGGGCGAGCAGGCGGTGGTCGCGGGGCAGGAAGCCGATCACCCAGGCGATGAGCCGCTCCTTGTCCTTGAGCATGAAGAAGACGAGGAGCGGCATCAGGACGAGGTAGATGCCGAGGGTGATCACCCCGAACACCGACGACACCGAGGCGGTGAGCATGTTGCGGCCGAGGGTCATGGCCTCGTAGCCGAGCGCCCCCGCGATCTGGTTCACCTGCGACTCGGAGATGAACTCCGGGTAGCGCTGCGGAAGCCGCATCAGCACGTCCTGCAGCTCGCCGAGCATCCCCGGGATCCGGGCGACGAGCTGGGTCGCCTGCTGCGACAGGATCGGCACGATGGCGAACACGATGAACGCGAGCAGGGCGAGGAACCCGAGATAGACGATCGCGACCCCGACGAAGCGGGGGACCCGGAGGCGCTGGAGCGGGTTCGCGAGACCGTCGAGCAGGTAGGCGATGATGACGCTCGCGAGGATGGGCGCGACCATGTTGCCGATCCACAGCACCGCGGAGAGGCCGAGCACGAGGGTGAGCACGAGGATCACGAGCTGGGGGTTCCCCAGCAGGAGCCGGAACCAGTTGGTGATGACGTTCATGCGCGCGCTGTCCGAACCCGGCCCGGTCTCCGCCCCGGCCCCGCTCAGAGCGGAAGCCCGAGCTGCCCGGCCGCTTCCGCCGCCCGCGCACGCGCCGTCGCCCTCGCCGGCTCGCGCGCGCGGTCGTCCGGGCCGTCGTCCGCCCCTTTCGCGGGCGGGCGGAACCGGCTCGCATCGAGGGGCGGGAGGGCCGCGAACCCGAGCCGCCGGCGGCCTCGCTCGAAACGGCGCGCGATGAGGTCGGCGACGGGCCCGGTCCCCCGCATCCTCGTCCCGAACCCGCTCTGGTAGTCCCGCCCGCCCGCCGTCTGGCGGACGAGCGACCGCACCTTGCCGGCGCGAAGGGGGTACTGCGCGTCGAGCCATTCGTGGAACAGCCCCGCGACCTCGAGGGGGAGCCGGAGGAGCACGTATCCCGCATCGCGGGCCCCCGCGTCCCGGGCCGCGCCGAGGACCTTCTCGATCTCGTGGTCGGTGAGCCCGGGGATGACCGGGGCCACCAGGACCCGGACCGGGACGCCGAGGCGGCTCAGCCGCTCGATCACGCCGAGACGCGGCCGGGGCCCCGCCGCGCGCGGCTCCATGCGCCGGGACAGCTCCTCGTCGAGGGTCGCGAGCGAGACCGAGACGTTGACCAGCGACCGGGCGGCCATCGCGGCGAGGAGGTCCGTGTCGCGCCCGATGAGCACCGACTTGGTGACGATCATCGCCGGATGGGAGCACTCCTCCAGGATCTCGAGGAGGGCCCGGGTGAGGCGAAGGCGGCGTTCGACCGGCTGGTAGGGGTCGGTGTTGGCCCCGAAGGCGATCGGCGCGGGCCGGTAGCGGGGGGCGCGCAGCTCGCGCCGGAGCAGGGCCGCCGCCTCGGGCTTGTAGAAGAGCTTCGTCTCGAAGTCCCGCCCCGGGGACAGCCCGAGCCATGCGTGGGTCGGGCGCGCATAGCAGTAGATGCAGCCGTGCTCGCACCCGCGGTAGGGGTTGATGGAACGGTCGAAGGGGACGTCCGGCGATTCGTTGCGGGCGATGACCCGGCGGCTCGCGTCCACCTGGAGCGTGGTCGCGGCGCTCTCGATCACGTCGAGCGATTCCGCGAGCGACCCCCAGCCGTCGTCCGCGTTCTCCCGCGAGCCCGACTCGTAGCGCCCGCTGCGGTTCGAGAGCGCGCCGCGCCCCCGGACGACGGCGGCCTGGGGGGCGGCCTCCTCCGCCGCCCCCGGCGCCGCGTGGTACCGCGCCCGCCGGCCCCGGCCGGTCACGGGAGGGTCCGAACCCCGGCGTCGCCGCCGATCAGCGCCACGTCGGGGCCGCGCCGCACGAACAGGCCGTTGGCCACCGTGCCGGTGATCCGGTCGAGCGCGTCCTCCACCGCCCCCGGATCGACGAGGTCGAGGCCGTGGACGTCGAGGACGACGTTGCCGTTGTCGGTCACCACGCCCTCGCGCCAGAACGGATTCCCGCCGAGCGCGACGATCCGCCGGGCCGCGTAGCCCCGCGCCATCGGGATGACCTCCACCGGGACCGGGGCGGCCGTCCCCAGCACCTCCACGAGCTTGGAGTCGTCGAGGATGCAGACGAAGCGCCGGGCGGCCGCCGCGAGGATCTTCTCGCGGGTCAGCGCCCCCCCCGCCCCCTTCACGAGCTGGCGGTGGCGGGTGCACTCGTCCGCCCCGTCCACGTACACCGACACCTCGTCCACGGAGTTCAGGTCCGCGACCCGGAGCCCCCGTTCGCGAAGGCGGGCGGCGGTCGCCTCGGAGCTCGCCACCGCCCCGTCGAGCCGGCCCCGGATGCGGGCGAGCGCGTCGATGAAGTGGTTGGTGGTGGACCCGGTCCCGACCCCGACCACCGAGCCGGTCTCCACGTACTCGAGCGCGCGCTCGGCCGCGAGCCGCTTCTTCGTCTCGGCGTCCATCTTCTTCAACCCCCGGGCCGCGCCGCCCCGGCCGGTCGGCGGCGCCCGCCCGGCGGCAAGTGGCGTATCATGCGCGCCCCCGCCCTCCGGTTCCAGCACCCGCCGCCGTGTCCACGGGCTACCTCGAGCGCGTCCTCAAGTCGCGGGTCTACGAGATCGTCCGGGAGACGCCGCTCTCGGAGATGCCGCTCCTCTCCGAGCGTCTCGGCAACCGGGTGCTGCTCAAGCGCGAGGACGTGCAGCCCGTGTTCTCGTTCAAGGTGCGGGGCGCGTACAACCGGATGGCCCGGCTCGGCGGGGCGGACGCGGCGCGCGGGGTCGTCGCCGCGTCGGCCGGCAACCACGCGCAGGGGGTGTCGCTCGCCGCCCGGCATCTCGGGATCGAGGCGCTCATCGTCATGCCGGAGACGACGCCCGCGATCAAGACGGACGCGGTGCGGCGGCTCGGGGCGGAGGTGGTCGCGCACGGGCTCTCCTTCGACGAAGCGAACGCCTGCGCGCGCGAGCTCTCGGAGCGGACGGGGCGGGTGTACGTGCACCCCTTCGACGACCCCGACGTCATCGCGGGGCAGGGGACGGTGGGGATGGAGATCCTGCGCCAGACGCCGGAGACCCCGCGCGCGATCTTCGTCCCGGTCGGGGGCGGGGGGCTCATCGCGGGGGTCGCGGCCTACGTGAAGCCGCTCTGGCCGGAGGTCCGGATCGTGGGGGTCGAGCCGGAGGAGTCGGCGTCGATGCACGCGGCCCTCCGGGCGGGGCGGCCGGTGCGGCTCGACCAGGTCGGCCTGTTCGCGGACGGGGTGGCGGTGCGCCAGGTCGGCGAGGAGCCCCTGCGCCTCGCGCGGCGGTACGTGGACGAGGTCGTCCTCGTGACCACCGACGAGACGTGCGCGGCCATCCGGGACATCTACCAGAACACGCGCACGATCGCCGAGCCGGCGGGGGCGCTCGGGGTCGCGGGCGCCAAGCGCTGGGTCGAGCGCGAGGGGGCTGCGGGCGAGCTTCTGGTCGCCATCGACAGCGGGGCCAACGTCAACTTCGATCGCCTCCGCCACATCGCGGAGCGGGCGGAGGTCGGGGAGCAGCGCGAGATGGTGCTCGCGGTCACCATCCCCGAGCGCGCGGGGAGCCTGCTCGAGTTCTGCCGCTGCATCGGCGAGCGCTCCGTCACCGAGTTCAACTACCGCTACGCGGGCGGCGGCGACGCCCAGATCTTTCTCGGCCTGGAGCTGCGGGACGGCGCCAGGGACCGGGCCGCGACGATCGGCCGCCTCGCCGAAGCCGGCTACCCGGTCCTCGACTTGAGCGACGACGAGATGGCGAAGCTGCACGTCCGCCACATGGTGGGGGGGCGGGCTTCGGTGAGCGACGAGCGCCTGTTCCGCTTCGAGTTTCCCGAGCGCCCCGGGGCCCTCCTCCGATTTCTCACCCACCTCGGCGGGCGCTGGAACATCAGCCTCTTCCATTACCGGAACCACGGGTCCGAGTACGGGCGGGTGCTGATGGGCCTCCAGGTGCCGCCCGGAGACTACGAGGCGTTCGACCGGTTCCTGGGGGAGGTGGGACACCGCTGCCGCGAGGAGACCGGAAACCCGGCGTACCGGGTGTTTCTGCGCTGAAGCGCGTCCGGCCCCTCGTCCATCCGCTATTCGAGGGAGAGGATGAACTCCCATTCGTCCTTCGAGACCGGCATCACGGAGAGCCGGTTGCCGCGCCGCACGAGGGGGAGGGCGGCGAGCTCGGGGAACCCCTTCAGCTCCGAGAGCGGGATCGTGCGGCCGAGCCGGCGGCCGAAGCGCACGTCCACCAGGTACCAGCGGGGGTGGTCCGGGTCGCTCGCGGGGTCGAAGTGCTTGTCGGCGGGGTCGAAGGCGGTGGGGTCCGGGTACGCGGCCGTCGCGATCTCCATGATCCCGACGATGCCGGGGACCTCGCAGCTCGAGTGGTAGAAGAACGCCTGGTCCCCGGGCTGCATCCCGTCCCGGATCATGTTCCGGGCCTGGTAGTTGCGGATCCCGTCCCAGGGCTCGGACCCGCAGGCCTCGAGGTCGTCGATCCCGAACTCGGACGGCTCGGACTTCATCAGCCAGTACGCCATGCGCCGCCCCTCCGATCCCGGGATGCGCCTTCCGCCGGCGCCGTGGCGGGTTCGTCGCGCTTGAACCCAACGGTCCAGACTGGGGCCTGGTTCGGAGCCTCAGGCGTCCCGCCCGAAGGCCGGCGTGCACAACGGCTCCCAGAGCCCGCCCCGACAGCGCCGACAATATCGGTTCAAGAGACTTCGGCCCGCTCACGCGCGCCGCAGAAGGCGGGGCTAGTCTACCGGGGCCGGCGTCGAGCGTCGAGCCAGCGACAGCGCGAGCTTCGAGGCGATCCGGTGGATGTCCTCGGCGAGGGCGGCTTCGAGCGCCTCCTTCTCCTGGCGGAGCTTCAGGTACTCCGACGTGATGTTGAGGGCGGTCATGATCGCGACCAGATCGTGGCTCAGGGCGCGCCCGCCCGACCTCGCCTCCGCCATCTTCTCGGTGAGGTAGCGGGCGGATTCCTGGAGTGCGGTCTGCTCCTCGGGGCGGCAGCGCACCGCGTACTCCTTGTTGAGGATGTTGACCTTGGTCGCCACCGGCTCGCCGGACATCATGCACCCTCCAGCGCCCGGAGCCGGGCGATCATCGTCTCGACCCGCGAGCGCACCGCCTCGGAACGTTCGATCAGCCGGGCGTTCTCGCCCGAGAGGGACTCCTGCCGGTTGCGGAGCGCCGTGTTCTCCTCGCGGAGCCGGTCGCGCTCCTCGATCAGCGAGTCGATCTGGACCTCCAGATCCCGCAGCCCGAGCTCGGCCCGCAGCGCCGCCACGGCCGCCTCCGGGGAGGCCGCCGCCTCCGATCCCGACTCCGGCATCGTCTCAAGAAGGGACTCCATGATGCGACTATAGAAGCGGGCCCGCCAATCGGTCAATGCCCGGCGGCCGGTCGGCGGCCCCGTTTCGTCCGATCCGCGAATCGTTCTAGGATCGCGCCATGCGTCGCGCCTCTCCATCCGCGGCCCGGTCCGCCCGGGAGCCGGCCATCGAGCGCCGCGAGTACGCCCGGCGGCGCCGGAGGCTCCTCGACGACGCGGGCGGCGGCAGCGCGATCATCGTGCCCGCCGCCCCGGTGGCGCGCCGCAACCGCGATATCGAGTACCCCTACCGCCCCGGCAGCGACTTCTTCTATCTCACGGGGTTTCCGGAGCCGGACGCGGTGGCCCTCCTCCTGCCGGGCCGGGAGGCCGGCGAGTACCTGCTCTTCTGCCGCGAGCAGGACCCGCACGAGGAGCGGATGCACGGGCCGAGGGCGGGCCTCGAGGGCGCCTGCGAGCGATACGGCGCGGACGACGCGTTTCCCATCGACGACATCGACGAGATCCTGCCCCGCCTCCTGGAGGACCGTCCGAACATCTGGTACTCGATGGGCGAGTACCCCGGGTTCGACGCGCGGGTGCTCCGCTGGCTCGAGCGGCTCCGCTCCCGCCCGGCGGACCCGTCCGAGCTGGTGGACCTGCACCCCCGCGTGCACGAGATGCGGCTCTACAAGAGCCGGGCGGAGGTGCGCATGATCCGCCGGGCGATCGAGCTGACCGAGCGCGCGCACCGCCGCGCGATGGCGGCGTGCCGGCCGGGCCTCGCGGAGTACGAGGTGGAGGCGGAGCTTCTGTACGCGCTCCATCGCGCCGGCTGCCGGACCCTCGCCTACCCGTGCATCGTGGCGGGCGGGGCCAACGCCTGCCGGCCGCACTACACCGAGAACTCCGGCGCCCTTCGCGAGGGCGATCTCGTGCTGGTGGACGCGGGCGCGGAGTACGGGTGCTACGCCGCCGACGTGACCCGGACGTGGCCCGTCGCCGGGCGGTTCAGCGCGCCGCAGCGCACCCTCTACGAGCTGGTGCTGGAGGCGCAGCGCGCGGCCATCGGCGAGGTCCGGCCGGGGCGCTCCTGGGAGGCGCCGCACGCGGAGGCGGCCCGGGTGCTCGCCGAGGGGCTCGCCGGGCACGGGGTGATCCGGGAGGACGACGGCGGCGGCGCGATGGGCCGGCTCTGCGCCTACCCGACCGGCCACTGGATCGGTCTCGACGTCCACGACGTCTCCGATTACCGGGTGGACGGGGAGCCGCGCGCGCTCGAGGCCGGGATGGTGATGACCATCGAGCCCGGGGTCTACATCGATCCGGAGGAGCCGGCGGTCGCCCCGCCCTGGCGCGGCATCGGCATCCGGATCGAGGACGTCGTGCTGGTCACCGAGGACGGCGCGGAGGTCCTCTCCTCCTCCATCCCGAAGTCGGTGGAGGACCTGGAGCGCATCGTGGGGTCGGGCGCATGACGGCGCGGCGGCGGGTGCTGGAAGTACGGGCGCCCTGGGCACGGTGTGTCCAGCGGACACGGACGTCTCGGGAGCGCAGGTATCTCGGAAGCGCAGGCGTCCTGGGAACGCGGGCGTCCCGCCCGCATGAACGATCTCCGGGCGCGCGGTGCGAGCGTTTCGGGAATGCGGACGTCTCGGGAGCGCAGGCTTCCCGGGAACGCGGGCGTCTCGCCCACCTCCGTCATTCCCGCGAAAGCGGGAATCCAGGCGTCCCGGGAACGCGGGCGGCTCGCCCGCATGAACGATCCGGGGCTTGCGGTACGGGCGGGAGAGACGCCCGCTTCGGCAGGACGCGCCGTTCCCGGGGGCGCCTCGCGGGAAGCTCCGCTCGCCCATGAAGACGTCCCTGTTTCAAGGGAGAAGGCGGCGGCTCGCCCTGCCGGGTCCTGCGTCCCGCCGCCGCGCCGTCCCGATACCTTCGCGGAGAAGCCCGGGCCGCGAAGCCCGGTGAGCCATGCGCGATAGCCGCTACGGCTGTGACGTCGCGATCGTGGGCGGGGGGCTCGCCGGCGCCACCCTCGCGGCGGCGCTCCGGCGGTGGCCGCTGTCGGTCGCGGTGATCGATCCGGGCCGCGGCGAGGGCGGCGGGGGGGGCGACGGGCGCAGCCTCGCCCTCTCGTACGGCTCGGCCCGGCTCTACCGGACGCTCGGACTGTGGGAGGGGATCGGGCGCGAAGCGGCGCCCATCCGGGAGGTCCACGTCTCCCGGCGGGGCCGCCTCGGGTTCACCCGGATCCGGGCCGGGGAGTGCGGGGTGGACGCCCTCGGCTACGTGGTCCCGGCCCGTTCCCTCCAGGGGCGGTTGAACGAAGCGCTCGGGGTCGATCCCGGTCCCCAGCCCGGCTCCAGCCCCGGCCGCGGCCCCGATCCCCGCTGCGGCCCTTACCCCGGTCCCGATGCTGGCGCCGATGCCGACACCGCTTTCGACCCCGTCCCCGGCTCCGGGATCGGGGTTGGAACGAGGACGGGAACCGCGACCGGCGCCGGTACGGGGCCGGCGGCGTTCGAGTGGATCCGCGCCAGGGTCGAAGCGGTCGAGGCGCACGGGCGCGACGCGCTCGTGGAGGCGTGCGGCCCGGACGGGGCGGTCTCCGTGGCCGCGCGGCTCGTGGTGGGGGCCGACGGCGCGGATTCGGCGGTGCGGCGGGCGGCCGGGCTGCCGCTCCGCGTCCACCGCTGCGACCACGTCGCGCTCGCGGGAGACTTCCTCCCCGAGCGCCCTCACCGGGGGCGGGCGTTCGAGCGCTTCACGGAGCGAGGCCCGCTCGCCGTGCTGCCGCTCGACGAGGAGCGTTGCGGCTTCGTGTGGGCGGTCCCGGAGCCGGTCGCAGCGGCGGAGGGCTTCGACGGTTCCAGTCTCGGGGCGCGTCTCGCGGACGGGTTCGGGAGCCGGCTCGGCGCGCTTCGCGGCGTCGACCTGCGGGTGCGCCGCCCCCTCCGGGTCTGCCACGCGCCCCGCGTCACCGCCCCCCGGACGGTGCTCGTGGGCAACGCCGCGAACGCCCTGCACCCGGTCGGCGCCCAGGGCTTCAACCTCGGGCTGCGCGACGTGGAGACGCTGGCGCGGCTGCTCGGGGAGGCGAGCGCGGCCGGCGCGGACCCCGCCTCGGTGCTGGCGCGGTACGCGGCGGAGCGGCGGGCCGACCACGTCATGGCGCGGCTGATGACCAGCGCCCTCCTCCGGGTATACGGCTCGCGCGCGCCGCCCCTGCCGGCGCTCGGCGCGGCCGGGCTGTTCGCCCTCGATCGGCTCGGCCCGGTGAAGCGGGGCTTCGCGAAGATCGCGATGGGAGGGGGATGGGGGTGCGGCAGGGATGCGATGGCAGGCGCGCGCGCGTGCGCGGGCTTGGGCAAGGTCGTGGGCGAGGTTGCGGGCGAGGTTGCGGGCGCGGGCAAGGGGATCGACGAGGGCCTTCGCCGTGCTCGGCGCGGCCTGCGGCGCGAGGAGGCGCGAGGCGCGGCCCGCCATGGCGGCTGAGCGATACGACGCGGCGGTGGCGGGCGGGGGGCTCACCGGCCTCGTCGCGGCCGCGAGCCTCGCCCGGGCCGGATTCGAGGTCGTGGTGGTGGAGGGGCGGGAGCGGGGCGCGGAGGGTGACGGCCGGGTAAGCGCCCTCACCGTCGCGTCGGAGCGGATCCTTCGCCGGCTCGGCGCGTGGGAGCGGATCGCCGGGGCGGCGGCGCCCTTCCGCCGGATGAGGGTCTGGGAGGCGGGGGGCGGGGCCGAGATCCGGTTCGACGCGCAGGCGGTCGGGGCCGAATGCCTCGGCCACGTCGTCGAGAACCGCACGGTCGCGGCGGCGCTGGAGGAGGCGGTCGGGTCGCTCGGGGTGGCCTGGAGCCGGCCGTCGCGGGTCGCCGGGCTCGAGCTCGGGCCGGGGCGGCGTGAGGTGACCGTCGAGATCGATCCGGCGGGGGGTCGCCCGCGTGGGCAATCACGGGGCTGCTCGCGGGTTCGCGCCAGCCTCCTGATCGGGGCGGACGGAGGCGATTCCCTCGTCCGCAATCTCGCGGGCATCCCGGTCCGGACCCGCGACTACCGCCAGCTCGGCATCGTGTGCGCGGTGCGCCCGGAGCGCCATCACCGCGACACCGCCTGGCAGGTGGCCCGCCCGGCCGGGCCGCTCGCGTTCCTCCCGCTGCCGGACGGCCTTTGCTCGATCGTCTGGTCCACCGAGCGGGAGCACGCGGAGCGCCTCCTCGCGCTCGAAGACGACGCGTTCCGGCACGCGCTCGAGACCGCCTTCGAGGGCCGGCTCGGGGCCATTGAATGGGCTGGACCGCGGGCCGGCTTCCCGCTCCGCGCGGTCCGGGCGGCAGCGTACTCGGCCCCGCGCGTCGCCCTCGCCGGCGACGCCGCCCACACCATCCACCCGCTCGCGGGGCAGGGGGTCAACCTCGGGATCCTCGACGCCGCGATGCTGGCCGAAGCGGCGGCGGAGGCGGCGGCGCGCGGACGCGACCCCGGCGGGCGGGCCGCCCTCCTCCGCTACGAACGAAGGCGCAGGGCCCACAACCTCGCCGCGGACCTCGCGGTGGACGGGTTCGACCGCCTCTACCGCGCGCGGGGCCGGCCGGTGCGCGCGCTCCGCAACGCGGGCCTCGCCGCCGTCCACCGCCTCGCCCCGATCAAGCGGCGCATCATCCTCCACGCCTCCGGGTTCGCCGGCGACCTCCCGGCCTCCGCGCTGGAATGACCCCGCCGCCAGCCGCGGCGGCCCCGCCCCGCGGCGCCCCTCCCGGTCCTCCCCGCCCGCTTGGCCCGGCCCCCGACGCCATCGCCGGGAACGGGTACAATCCCGCCGCATCGCGCTACGAGCTGCGCTCGACGGAGAGAGTGCCGGGCGAGGCCGGCGGAGCCGCTCCGCGACGGGCTCGGGGCCGTGCGCGAGGTTGCGGCGATTCTGGAAAGACGCCTGAGCGAGGTGAGGCGATGATCCCGGTGACCGACGAGCTCCTCGACCGGATGGTCCGGGCCATCGTCGAAGCGGTCGATCCCGAGCAGGTGATCCTGTTCGGCTCCCGGGCGCGCGGCGACGCAGGGGAGGGGTCGGACGTGGATCTGATCGTCGTCGAGTCCGAACCCTTCGGGAAGACCCGGAGCCGGCGGCTGGAGGCGGTGCGCCTCTGGAGAGCGCTGTCGAACTTCGTCGTCCCGAAGGACATCCTCGTCTACAGCCGCGACGAGGTCGAGCACTGGCGCCGCTCTCCCAACCACGTTCTGGCGCGGGCGCTTCGGGAAGGCGCGCTGCTCTATGAACGGCCCTGACGACGCGCGCGCCCTTCTGGAAGCGGCGGAACGTGATCTCCGCGCACTGCGGGGCATGGACGATCCCGCCGTCTTCGCGGACGAAATCGCCGGGTTCCATGCACAGCAGGCCGCCGAAAAGCTGTTCAAGGTCTGGCTCATCCTGATGGGTGAGCAGTATCCGCTGACCCACGATCTGGATCACCTGCTGCGCCTCGTGGAAAGACGGGAACCCGAAGCCGGCCGATTCGAGGACCTGGTCGAATACAACCCGTACGCCGTTCAACTCCGCTACGGGTCGTTCGAGGACGAGGCGGCGCCGATCGACCGGCAGGAAGCCGTGCGCCGCCTGGAGGCGCTGGGACGGGAGGTCCGCCGACGGCTGCCAGACGCGGAGAGATCGTGACGGGACGCGCCGTCGCGGCCATCGCCCACGACCGCGGATCTGCCGAACCGTGCGATCCGCGCCGGGAGCCCGCCGGCGAGCTCCGCTACGTCGGTCTCTGGCATCCGTTCGCGCGACGCCGGGTCCGCCCGACCTGACTTCAACCGATCGGCCCGGGGCCGCGATCGGGGAGGTCTCGAAGCGCATCAGGGCTCCGCGGCCCCCGTCGCAGGTCTGTTTCCTGCCCGGACCGGGCGGAAATCCCACGAAGATCGAGACGATTTCCTACGCACGTCGAGAAGGAGGCGGCTATTCCCGGCCGGCGCCTTCCCTCATCATGCGCCGCATGGCCCGTCAGGACCGCGCCTACAAGCTGCTCTTCTCCCAACCGCGCATGGTCGAGGACACCCTGTGCGGCTTCGCCATCCCCCGCGGGAGCGCCGAGCTGGACTTCTCCACCCTGACCCGGATGAACGCGGAGTACGTCGGCCCGGACCTTCACAGCCGGCTCGGCGACATGCTCTGGCGCGTGGAGTTCGACGCCGCGAGCCCGCTCGCCGCGCCGCCCCTGGCCAACGGCGCGCGGCCCTATCTGCTCGTCATGTTCGAGTTCCAGTCGGCGGTGGACCCGGACATGGCCTGGCGGATGCACGAGTACCTGTATCTGCTGCAACGCCACCAGCGCAACAACGGCACGCTCCGGGCCGAAGGGCGCGAACCCCCGGTGCTGGCCGTGGTGGTGCACAACGGCGACCGGCCGTGGACGGCGGCGGACGTGCGGGCGGGTCCGGTGGTCGAAGCGCCGGCCGGGCCGGGTTGGGCCGGCAACCGGACCCGGACCTATGTGGCGCTCGACCTGCGGGAGCTGGCGGGCCGCGGCGCCGGGCTGCCTCCCGACAACCGGCTGACGACGCTGATCGGCCTGGAGACCGGTCCGGCGGAGACCCTGCCGGGGAGGCTGCGGGCGGCGTTCGAGCGCTACGGCGGGGAGGAGGAGAGGGGGCTGCGCGAGGGGTATCATGCGCGGGTGCGGGATTCGCGTTCGCCGCACGGGGGCGAGGGCTTGGCGTCGTTCCCGGAGTTCGAGCGGGTCTTGGAAAGGAAACGGGGAGGAGCGGAGATGCCGACGTTGATGGACGCCCGGGCGATGGAGTGGGAGGCCCGGGTGATGGAGCGAGGCCGGGAGCAGGGCATCGCGCAAGGGCGGGAGCAAGGTATCACGCAGGGGCGGGAACAGGGTATCGCGCAGGGGCGGGAACAGGGTATCGCGCAGGGGCGGGAGCAGGGTATCGCGCAGGGGCGCACCGAAGGCCGGCGCGAGCTGCTGCGCCGCCTGGCCGAACGGCGCTTCGGCCCGGAGACGGCGGCGCAGCTTGCGGGCTACATGGCCGAGACCGGCGGTGTCGAGGAGCTCCTCCAGGTGGGCGACTGGATCCTGGACTGCGGCTCCGGTCGCGAGCTGCTCGACCGATTCCACCGCCCGCGCGATACGTAACGACGTCTCCACGGCAAGGACGCACGGCGCCCCGCCGCCGTTGACGGGGCCCCGGCCCGGCGACCGCCGATTTCACCGAACGCGGCCTGGATCGGCGGCTCCGCGCTGCCCTCGCCGGCTCCCCTTGCGCGCTGGACGGCGCCGCATCCACGAACCTCCGTTCGGGCGAAGCTGGAGCCCTCCGGTCGGAGCCCCGTCGGGGCGATGGCCCGCCTCAACGGCGCATCCCCTTGCTCTACCGGGCGCAGGAACGCCGCCGGTTCGGCAACTCAAGGCGATGACCCGCCCCGACGGCGCTTGCCGTCCACCCGTTCCGCCCCTCGCGACCCCGGACCCCGCCCGGGCGGCCGGACTCGGGCCGGACGGGCTCGGGCTCGGGCCGGACGATCGGGGCGGCGCGGTGGTAACATCCGCCGCGGACGCGCAGGCCGCGCGCACGCGGCGCGGCGCGGCCCGGGAACCGCACCGGGGAACGCAACGGAACAGGGGTGAAGCTCCGTGAGAATGACGACTGAAGAAGCCTTCGTGAAGGTCCTCCAACGGCACGGCGTCGAGCACGTGTTCGGCATCATCGGCTCCGCCTTCATGCCGATCTCGGACCTCTTCCCGAAGGCCGGCATCACCTTCTGGGACGTCGCCCACGAGAGCAACGCCGGCTTCATGTGCGACGGCTACACCCGCGCCACCGGCAAGATGGCGATGTGCATCGGCCAGAACGGCCCCGGGATCACCAACCTCGTGACCCCGGTCAAGACCGCGTACTGGAACCACACCCCGATGCTCCTCGTGACCCCCCAGGCGGCCAACAGGACCATCGGGCAGGGCGGCTTCCAGGAGGTCGCGCAGATGGCCCTCTTCGAGGAGATGGTCGGCTACCAGGAGGAGGTGCGCGACCCGTCCCGGGTGGCGGAGGTGCTGAACCGGGTGATCGAGAACGCGGTGCGCCGCTCCGCCCCCGCCCAGATCAACGTCCCGCGCGACCTCTGGACCCAGGAGGTCGACGTCGAGCTGCCGCCCATCGTGCGGCTGGAGCGCTCGGCGGGCGGCGACGGGGCGGTCGCGGAGGCCGCGCGCCTGCTGTCGGAGGCGCGCTTCCCGGTGATCCTCTCCGGCGGCGGGGTCGTGATCGGCGGCGCGATCGACGAATGCCGGGCGCTCGCCGAACGCCTCGACGCGCCCGTTTGCTCCGGCTACCAGCACAACGACAGCTTCCCCGGCTCCCATCCCCTCGCGGTCGGCCCCCTCGGCTACAACGGCTCCAAGGCCGCGATGGAGCTCATCGCCCAGGCCGACGTCGTGCTCGCCCTCGGCACCCGCCTCAACCCCTTCTCGACCCTGCCCGGCTACGGCATCGACTACTGGCCGGCGAAGGCGTCGATCATCCAGGTGGAGATGAACCCGGACCGCATCGGCCTCACCAAGAAGGTGACGGTCGGGATCTGCGGCGACGCGAAGAAGGTGGCGGGCCAGCTCCTCGCCGGGCTCTCCGCCGCCGCCGGGGATACGGACCGCGAGGAGCGCCGGGCCGCCGTCCACCGCACCCGCTCCGCGTGGCTCCAGACCCTCTCCAGCATGGACCACGAGGAGGACGACCCGGGCACGACCTGGAACGAGGACGCGCGGCGGCGCGAGCCCGAGCGGATGTCGGCGCGGATGGCGTGGCGCGCCATCCAGGCCGGCCTCCCGAAAGACGCGATCATCTCCTCCGACATCGGCAACAACTGCGCCATCGGCAACGCCTACCCGACCTTCGAGGAGGGGCGGAAGTACCTCGCGCCCGGCCTCTTCGGGCCGTGCGGCTACGGCTTTCCGGCCATCCTCGGGGCCAAGATCGGCTGCCCGGACACGCCGGTCGTCGGCTTCGCGGGCGACGGCGCCTTCGGCATCTCCATGAACGAGATGACCACCTGCGGGCGCGAGGAGTGGCCCGCGATCACCATGGTGATCTTCCGCAACTACCAGTGGGGCGCGGAGAAGCGGAACACGACCCTCTGGTACGACAACAACTTCGTCGGCACCGAGCTGAACCCGGGCCTCAGCTACGCGAAGGTCGCGGAGGCGTGCGGGGTGAAGGGCGTCGCGGTGGAGACCATGGAGGCGCTGACCGCGGCCCTCGCGGAGTCCTGCGCGGCGCAGGCCGAGGGGGTCACCACGTTCATCGAGGTGATCCTGAACCAGGAGCTCGGGGAGCCCTTCCGCCGGGACGCGATGAAGAAGCCGAACGTCGTCGCGGGGATCGACCCCGGCGACATGCGGCCCCAGTAGGCGCCGCGCGCGCCGCCCCGGCTTCCCGGACGACGACCGGCGACCGGCCCCTCGGACGGTGGGCGCATCCTCGGGTGTCCCGCGCGCCGCCGGCGCGGCGGCCGCGGCGGCGGGCGATCCGGACCTGTCCGCGCCGGCCCCGGCGCGCGCCGCTTCGCCCGCGGCCTCGCCCGGCGCCGGCGCCTCACCCGCACCGGCCGCCCCCTCGCGGCGGGAGCTCGCGAACGCGGTGCGCGCGCTCGCGATGGACGCGGTGGAACGCGCGAAGTCCGGCCACCCCGGGATGCCGATGGGGATGGCGGACGTCGCGGAGGCGCTCTGGAACGGCGGCCTCCGCCACAACCCCGCGAACCCCGCGTGGCCGGACCGGGACCGCTTCGTGGTCTCGAACGGCCACGGCTCGATGCTGGTCTACGCCCTGCTGCACCTCTCGGGCTACGACCTGCCGATGGCGGAGATCGAGCGCTTCCGCCAGCTCCACTCCCGCACCCCCGGCCACCCCGAGTTCCGCCTGACCCCCGGCGTGGAGACCACCACCGGCCCGCTCGGCCAGGGGCTCGCGAACGCGGTGGGCATGGCCCTCGTCGAGCGCTCCCTCGCGGCGCGCTACAACCGGCCGGGGCACGAGGTCGTCGACCATCGCACCTGGGTCTTCGCGGGCGACGGGTGCCTGATGGAGGGGATCTCGCACGAGGCCTGCTCCCTCGCGGGGACCCTCGGGCTCGGCAAGCTCACCGTGTTCTACGACGACAACCGCGTCTCCATCGACGGCGACGTGGCGGGCTGGTTCACCGACGACACCCCGGCCCGCTTCGAGGCCTACGGCTGGCAGGTGGTCCGCGGCGTGGACGGGCACGACCGGCGGGCGGTGGAGTCGGCCATCGAGGCGGCGCGGGGCGACCGCGAGCGCCCGTGCCTCATCTGCTGCCGGACCACCATCGGGTGGGGGGCGCCGACCAAGGCGGGCGCCGCGGCGGCCCACGGCGCCCCGCTCGGAGCGGACGAGGTGGCGGGGGCGCGGGCCGCGATGGGCTGGACGCATCCCCCCTTCGAGGTCCCGGAGGCGGTGCGCGCGGGCTGGGATGCGCGCGCTTCCGGGGCCCGGCTCGAGGCCGAGTGGCGGCGGCGCATGGAAGACTATCGGGCGGCCTGGCCGGCGCTCGCGGACGAGCTCGAGCGGCGGCTTCGCGGCGCCCTCCCCGCCGACTGGGCGGGCGCGAGCGCCGCCGCCATCGCGGAGATCGACCGCGAGGGCGCGTCCGCCGCCACCCGCAAGGCGTCGCAGACCGCGCTCGAACGCTTCGCGCCCTGCCTCCCGGAGCTCGTCGGCGGCTCGGCCGATCTCACGGGATCGAACCTGACCCGCTGGTCGGGGTCGCGGCCGATCACCCGCGACGCGCCGGACGGCAACTACCTCCATTTCGGGGTGCGCGAGTTCGCGATGTGCGCGATCGTGAACGGGATGGCCCTCCACGGCGGGGTCATCCCCTACGCGGGGACGTTCCTCGTCTTCTCCGACTACGCGCGGAACGCGATCCGGATGGCCGCCCTCATGCGGCTCCGGGGGGTCTTCGTGCTGACCCACGACTCGATCGGCCTCGGCGAGGACGGACCCACCCACCAGGCGGTCGAGCACGGCCCTTCGCTCCGGCTCGTCCCGAACCTGTCCGTGTGGCGTCCCTGCGACACCGTCGAGACGGCGGCGGCGTGGCGCTACGCGATCGAGCGCGAGGACGGGCCGGTCTGCCTGCTACTCTCGCGCCAGGGGGTCCCGCACCAGGCGCGAAGCCCGGATCGGATCGACGCGATCCGGCGGGGCGGCTACGTCCTCGTGGCGGAGCCGGCGGGGCGAACCCCCGACGCGGTCATCATCGCCACCGGCTCGGAGGTGGGGCTCGCGGTCGAGGCGGCGGCGGCCCTCGGCGCCGGCCGCGGCGGCGACGCCGGCGCTGACGGCGCCGGTTACGCGGTGCGGGTCGTCTCCATGCCGTCCACCGACGTGTTCGATGCGCAGGACGCAGCCTACCGGAGCGAGGTGCTGCCGCCCGGCGTGCCGCGGGTGGCCGTCGAGGCCGCGCACCCGGACGGCTGGCGGAAGTACGTCGGCCTCGACGGGCTCGCGATCGGGGTCGCCGCGTTCGGCGAATCGGCCCCGGCCGCGGACGTGTACCGCCACTTCGGGCTTACCGCGGAGGCGGTGGCGGAGGCGGTGCGGGCGCGGCTCGCGGGGAAGGAGCGCCGGGAGGCGGAGACCGGGGCGTAACCCGGGACGGAGATTCGGAACGGAGGCCCAAGGCGGCGGGAGAGAGCCGGCGCCGTCAGCGGGGCCGGCGCGGGAGGGGGACGCGGAGGCGCCTCCTCGATCTGGTCCGGCCATCGGATGCGGGCGAGGCGCCGTCAACGGGGCCGGCGCAGGGGAACGAGGAGACCCCTCCGCCGCTGCGGACAGCCCGGCACGCCACCCGCCTCGGCGGCTTGGCTGACGGCCCGGCGCGCCGCCCGCTTCGGCGAGCTTGGCCGGCGTCCCGGCAGCCGGTATCCCGGCGGAGCCGGAGCGCGGGAGCGGGGAGGCAGGAAGCCGGGGCCGCGGGAAACATGGCGCGGCAGCAAGCGCGGCGAGGGGCGAGGGGCGCGGACCCTCGCGGAGAACTGGAAACAATCGCGGAAGGAAGACATGGCGATCAGGGTCGGGATCAACGGGTACGGGCGCATCGGGCGGAACGTCCTCCGGGCGCTCTACGAGAGCGGGCGAAACGACGAGATCGAGATCGTGGCCGTCAACGACCTCGGCGACGCGAACACCAACGCCCACCTCACGCGCTACGACACGGTGCACGGGCGCTTCGCGGGCGCGGTCGAGGTCGAGGACGGGGCGATGGCGGTCGACGGCGACCGCATCCGGGTGCTCGCGGAGCGGGACCCGGCGAAGCTCCCGTGGGGCGACCTCGGCGTGGAGCTGGTCATCGAGAGCACCGGCCGCTTCACGAGCAAGGCGGCGGCGAGCGCCCATCTCGAAGGCGGCGCGAAGAAGGTGGTCATCTCCGCGCCGGGGGGCAAGGACGTGGACGCGACCATCGTGTACGGGGTCAACCACCACGTCCTCCGTCCCGAGCACGAGGTCATCTCGAACGCCTCGTGCACCACGAACTGCCTCGCCCCGCTCGTCAAGCCCCTGCACGACGCGATCGGGGTCGAGCACGGGATCATGACCACCGTGCACGCGTACACGAACGATCAGAGCCTGAACGACGTCTACCACTCCGACCTGCGGCGGGCGCGGGCGGCGGCGGCCTCGATCATCCCGACCGGGACCGGGGCGGCCGCCGCCGTCGGCCTCGTCCTCCCCGAGCTCGCCGGGCGCCTCGACGGGTTCGCGCTCCGGGTGCCGACCCTCAACGTCTCGCTCGTCGACCTCACCTTCTCCGCGAGCCGGGATACGAGCGTCGAGGAGATCGACCGGCTCATGCGGGAGGCGGCGGAAGGCCCCCTCGCCGGGGTCCTCGCCTGCAACGACGAGCCGCTCGTGTCGGTGGACTTCAACCACCACCCCGCGTCGTCGGTCTACGAGGCGCCGCTCACCAAGGTGCTCGGCGGGCGCCAGGTGAAGGTGCTCGCGTGGTACGACAACGAGTGGGGCTTCTCCAACCGGATGCTGGACACCACCGTCGCCTTCGTCAATGCCTGAGTCGGCGCCGCGCCCGTCGGCGGGCGCCGCCTGAGCCATGCCGGCGCCGGCAGGCCCCGCGACCGCGCGTTTCGCGCGCATGGCCGACCTCGACCTCGCGGGCCGGCGGGTGCTGATCCGCGCCGACCTCAACGCTCCCCTCGCCGACGGGAAGGTCGCCAACGCGGCCCGGATCCGGGCGTCCCTGCCGACCTTCGAGCAGGCCCTCGCGGCCGGGGCGGCGGTGACCGTGGCCTCCCACCTCGGCCGGCCGGCGGCGGGGCGCTTCGACCCCGCGTTCTCCCTGGCCCCGGTCGCGGCGCGGCTCGGGGAGGCCCTCGGCCGGCCGGTCCCGATCCTGGCGGGATGGCCGGACGAGGGGCCGAAAGGAAGGGCGGGCGAGCGGCTGCCCGGAGGGCCGGACGAAGTGCGCCCGCCCGCCCCGGGGGCGCTCGCCCTCGCCGAGAACATCCGCTTCCTCGCGGGCGAGACGGAGAACGACGAGGCGCTCGCGCGGCGGATGGCCGCGACCTGCGACGTCTTCGTGATGGATGCGTTCGGCGCCGCCCACCGCGCGCACGCATCCACCGCGGGGGTCGTCCGCCACGCCCCGACCGCCTGCGCGGGGCCGCTCCTCGCGGCGGAGCTCGACGCGCTCGCGCAGGCCCTCGACCGGCCCGCCCGCCCGGTCGTCGCGGTGGTCGGGGGGGCCAAGGTGGCGGGCAAGATCGAGCTGCTTGAGAACCTCGCCGGCAAGGTCGACCGGCTGGTCGCGGGCGGGGGGATCGCCAACACCTTCCTCGCCGCCGCGGGGCGCCCGGTCGGAGCCTCGCTCGTCGACCGCGAGCGGGTTCCGTTCGCGGCGGCGCTTCTCGCCCGGGCCGCCGCGGAAGGGTTCGAGATCGTGCTCCCGAGCGACGTCGTGGTCGCGCCGACGCTCTCCGCCGATGCGGCGGGGGCGGTGAAGCCGGTCGGCGAGGTCGGGGCGGCGGACATGATCCTCGACGTCGGGCCCGAGAGCGCGGACCGCCTCGCCCGGATCGTCGGCGAGGCGGGTACGATCATCTGGAACGGGCCGGTGGGCGTCTTCGAGCACCGGGCGTTCGCGGCGGGGACGGCGCGTCTCGCGGAGGCGGTCGCGGCGAGCGCGGGGTTCTCGATCGCAGGCGGGGGCGATACCCTCGCCGCCATCGACGCGTTCGGGGTTTCGGCGGGGGTGTCGCGGGTCTCGACCGGCGGCGGCGCCTTCCTTCAGTTTCTGGAGGGCCGGCCGCTCCCCGCGGTGGCGGCGCTCGAAGCGGCCCGTGAGCCGGCCCGACGAGCAGGATTGAGCAGGACAAGCGGAGGACCGGAGTGATGGACAGGACGAGTCTCGAACGCATCGCGAACGCGATGGTGGCGCGCGGCAAGGGGATCCTCGCCGCCGACGAGAGCGCGCCCACGATCAAGCGTCGTTTCGACGCCATCGGGCTCGAATCGACGGAGGAGAACCGCCGGACCTGGCGCGAGCTCCTCATCACCGCGCCGGGGGGCGGGGAGTCCCTGAGCGGCATGATCCTCTTCGACGAGACGCTCCGGCAGGCGGCCTCGGACGGGACGCCCTTCCCGCGGGCGCTCGAGGCGCAGGGGATCCTCCCCGGCATCAAGGTGGACGCGGGCGCCAAGGACCTCGCCGGGCATCCGGGCGAGAAGGTGACGGAAGGGCTCGACGGGCTCCGCGAGCGGCTGGCCGAATACGTCGGGCTCGGCGCGAAGTTCGCGAAGTGGCGGGCGGTCGTCACGGTCGGGGCGGACGGGCGGCCGAGCGAGGCCTGCATCCAGGCGAACGCCCATGCCCTCGCGCGCTACGCGGCCCTCTGCCAGGAGGCGGGGGTGGTCCCGATCGTCGAGCCCGAGGTGCTGATGGACGGCGGCCATGCCATCGAGCGCTCCCACGAGGTCACGGTGCGCACCCAGCGGGCGACGTACGCGGAGATGGCCGCCCAGGGGGTGCATCTCGCGGGCACGATCCTCAAGGCAAGCATGGTCGTCTCCGGCAAGGACTGCCCGGAGCAGGCGGGGGTGGACGAGGTGGCGGAGCGCACCGTCGCCGGCCTCCTCGACGCGGTTCCGGCCGCCGTCCCCGGGGTGGTGTTCCTCTCCGGCGGGCAGAGCGCGGCCCTCGCGACCGCCCACCTGAACGCGATGAACGCGCTCTCCGCCGAGCTGCCGTGGGCGCTCAGCTTCTCCTACGGGCGGGCGCTCCAGGACCCGGCCCTGCGCGCGTGGGCGGGGAAGTCGGCGAACGCGGGCCGCGCCCAGGAGCTTCTCGCGGCGCGCGAGCGCCTGAACGCCCTCGCCTGCCTCGGCCGCTACACCGACGCGATGGAGGAGGCCGCCGCGTAGCCGCCGATTGCGTTCGGAAACACGCCGTCAACGACGCTCTCCGGGTTCGTCGAGGCCGCCGGTGCGAGGTGTCCGGTGGTCGGGCTGGCCACCGATGGCGCGAAGCGGGCCGGCGGCTCGGTCCGGCCGCCAAGGCCATTCCTTGTTCGCCGCAGGGCCTGAATGGGGACGTCAAGGTCGTCCGGGCGGGTATGACGGCAGGGCGTCTTCCGAGCGCCGGGGTCGAGATATTTTCTACCCCACGGGAGCGGCGGTCTCGTCAACTCCCGGCTCGCCGTAGCGTTCGAGGTTCATCACGTCCCGCGTCGCTGGGGACGCTCCTGGGTACGCCGGCGTCTCGCCGGCTCGGAGGCGGAGTGTTCGGGAGCGCGAATGCCGGCGAGACGCCGGCGTACCCAGGGGGGGCGAGCGGCGCGCCTGGCGAAAACCCCCGCAGCGCACATGTCTCACATTCGCGGATATTGAGTGCAAGGTTGGGCGTATGCGATGATTTCGGGATGGCGCCGCCCGGCGGCGCGAGCGGCTCGAGTCGAGCGAATTCGAGGAGGTTCCGAGGATGGCCGGAAACACTGACCGCAGAATTACCCCCCCCCCCCCCCCGAACGTGCGCGTGCATCGGGGTTCCGGCATGAAGGCCCGGCCCCCGGAAGCGGCGGGCGGGAGGCCCGGCCCCGCCGGCCGCTCGGGGCCCGCCTCCTTCTCCGGCCCGTCCTCCCGAACGAAGGCGGCGGGCGCGGCGGGCGCGGGGCTGCCCGTTTCCGGCGCGCTGGGCGCCGCGCTGCTCGCGGCGGCGGCGCTGCTCTTCGCGCCGGGGGAGGCGCGGGCGGCGGGGGAATGCGGGTCGGCGATCACCCTCCCCATCACCTGCACGGGCACGTCGTATCCCGACGGCATCTTCTACGGAGGGTCGGACGATAACAACCATCCGCGGGGCAACGGTCCAATCAACGTCGCGGGCAGCAGCACCGGGCCGACCACGATCACGGCCACGGACACCGGCATGACGACCCAGCAGTCGGTCGGCATCTACGTGTACGGCCTCGGGGGCTCGCGTGTGTGGAACGATCTCAACGTCGGGGTCACCGTCGACTCGATGGGCGAGATGACGGACGCCGGCCACGTCGTGGACATCGTCCAGGGGACGAGCACGAACAACGCCGCCGACCGGAACAACGGCATCTACTTCCAACACCGAAGCCAGATGGGGGACTCGACGGTGAGGGTGGGACGCGGGGTGACCATCGGCTCGGAGACCACCCCGATGCAGCAAAACGGCATCTTCTACCATCCGCGCGGCCTCTCCTCCTGGGGCGGCGGCAAGGCCACCCTCATCAGCGCGGCGACGATCTTCGCCGCCAAGCAGGGCATCCGGCTCTTCAGGAATCCCTCGAACGTCTACCATCCCACCTTCAGGCGCACCAGCCACACGACCATCACGAACCGCGGCGCCATCCGCTCGGGGGAGGAGGGCGTCTATCTGTATTTCGCCAGACCCGCCGGGGGGGCCACCCACCTCGGCGACGCGACCATCACCAACACCGGCGCCATCACGGTGTCGGGCGCGAGATACGGCATCTTCATGGACTACCGGGGCTACGGCGCCACCGAGATCGACAACGAGGGGACCATCGCCGCGGCGGCGGGGTCGGGCATCCATCTCGCCCACAACAACAACGGTACGGTCACGCTCACGAACTCCGGCGGCGTCGACGTGGCCACCGTCGGCCTCCGGATCGAAAAGCGCAGCGGCACCGGCGCGGTCGCGTTCACGAACAGCGGCCGTGTGACGGTGACGGCCGACGCGGCGGCGGGCGCGGGGCACGCCCTCTGGCTGACGGAGGGCGCCGGCGTCACCGGCGGCGTCACGATCACCAACCGCGGCGTCCTCAGCTCGAAGAACCACGCCCTCTACGCCGAGATGAGCGCGGCGAACGCGGCCGTCCTCACGCTCACGAACGAAGCCGCCATCGCGTCGGCGGACGGGGACGGCATCCGGCTCGCGCGGGGCGTCGAGGGCGACGTAACGGTCACGAACAGCGCCGACGTCTCGGGGCGGTGGCACGGCGTCTACGTCGGCAGGGCGGCGCGGATCGACTTCGACCAGACGGGGGGGACGATTTCGGGCCGCACGGGCGTCTACGCCGAGGTCTCGAGCGCCAGCGCGTCGGGCGATACGCGCAGCACGGACAGCGACGGGAACCACGATCCCGCGATCGACGTCGCCTGGACGGGAGGAAGCATCGCGCGCGGGACGGCGGCGAACGACCAGGGCCGCTTCCGGGCGGCGAGCGCCGCGCAAGCGCTCTCCTTCGACCAGGAGTCGGCGGCCGTGAAGGCTGTCGCGGGGTCCGTCCGCTGGGGCGCGGCGGCGGGCATCGAGGCGCACGCCCTGTCCTGGCGCGACGTGGCGGAGGTGGTGGCCAAGGGCGACGACCCGGGCGCGTTCGCGGACAACGCGGCGCAGCTAGCGGCCGTGCCGACCGGCGCCACCGCCAGCGGCAACGCCTACGTCAAGCAGCTCCGGGCGGCGCTGGGGAACGCGGATCTGGCGGTCGCGGCGGCGGTCTTCGAGGCCATCGACCCCGGCTCCTCGGGGCCCCCGGTGGTCCCGGCGGCGACCAGCCTGTCCGACGTGACGGACGCGGAGATCGTGACGTATCTCCAGGCGGACTACGCGGCCACCAGAACCCTGCTACAGAACGTCCTGGCGCAGGGCCTCTCGGACGACGAGAAGGCGATACTGCGGGCCGTGGCGGCGGGTGACGACGCCGGCGTGGACGCCGCGCTCACCGCCGCGGGCTTCTCGGACGACACCTCGGACCCTGCCGACTACTGGAGCCTGGTGAAGGCGCTGCTGGACCGCCACCACCTGGACGACGTCCGCATCGCCATGACGGCCGGCTCCATCGACACGCGGGGCGACGGCATCCGCGCCTACTACGCGACACCCCACGACAGCAACGGCGGCATCAGCGTCACCGTCGGCGAGGGCGTGAGCGTGACCGGCGGCCAGGCGGGCGTCTACGTCGCGAACGCGGGGCCGGGCCTGCAAGTGGCCAGGAAGTACACCTACGGCTTCGGCATGAACGATGGCGCTACCGCCGACGACCTCGTGGCGGTGACGTACGGCGAGGGCGCGGACGAGGTTGCCCTGCGCAACCAGCTCGTCACCGTAGCGGGCACGGTGACCGGCGGGACGGACGCGGCGGTTCGCCTCTCGGGCGGCGGCGCGGTCATCGTCATGGAGGGGGGCGAGGCGCACGCCGGCGCCTCGGGCGTGGGCATTCTGGCGGACGGCCCGGCGCTCGTGTACGTCGACGGCGAGGTGAAGGGCGGCGAGGGCGGGGCCGCGGCGGTGCGTCTCTCGGGCGGCGGCATCGTCACGGTGGGTCCGAACGGGCGCGTGCAGGCCAACGGCGCCGGCCACGCCATCCAGGGCGGCGCCACTGCGGCGACCATGGTGGCCCTGACCCTGGTCACCGACCGCCTGGTCCCGTACCGGGAGGACGTGAACGCCCAGGTGGATGGCTCCCTCGCGGGCGTGGAAAACGCCCGTCTCCGCGAGTACCGGGACGGCGTGCCCACCGGTTACTCCCAGGAGCTGCGGATCACCGCCGACGGCATGTTGGACACGAGCAAGCTTCCCCCGCGGCCGGCGTCGATCATCGACTGCGCGGCGGACGGACCATGCCGCATCACCCAGACGGAGACGATTCCGAGCCGCCATACGGGCCTCTACGCCGCGGTGGAGCGCGCCAGCGCGACGGCGGCGAACCAGCCGCTGATCGACGTGACCTGGACGGGGACGTTCTCGCACGGGGCGGGGTACTCCGGCGAGGGCCGCTTCGATGCGGAGACCGTCGGGGAGGCGCTCGTTTTCGACCAGGAGTCGGCGGCGGTGAAGGTCGTGGAGAGGACCATCCGGTGGGGCGCGCCGGCGGGCATCGAGGCGCACGCCCTGTCCTGGCGCGAATTGCGGAGCAGGCAGCCAAGGGCGACGACCCGGGCCCGATTGCGGACGCGGCGGCGCAGACGGCGCTGCTGGCGACGAGCGGGGCCGCTTCCCGGAGGGCGGCCATCCTGGCGCAGTTCCGGGCGGCGCTGGGCAACGCGGACCTCGCGGTAGCGGCGTCGGTCCTGACCGCCATCGACAGCACCGCCACGAGCGTGTCCGACCTGAGCGACACGGAGATCGTGGCGTACCTGAGCACGGACGACGCGCCCACCAGAGTCCTGCTGCGCAACGTGCTGGCGCAGGGCCTTTCGGACAAGGAGAAGGCGGTGCTGCGGGCGGTGGCGGCGGGTGACGGCGCCGGCCTCGACGCCGCGCTCACGGCCGCGGGCTTCACGGACGACCCCGCGGACGACAGCGACTACTGGAGCAAGGTGAAGGCGCTGCTCGACCGCTACAACGTCGGGAACATCCGCGTCGTCATGAACCAGGGCTCCATCGACTCGCGCGGGGACGGCATCCGCGCCTACTACGCGACGCCCCACGACGACAACGGCGGTATTTCCGTCAGCGTGGCCGAAGGCGCGAGGGTGACCGCCGACCTGGCGGGCATCCATGTCGCGAACGCGGGCGGCGACGTCACGGTCACCAGCGGCGGGACCGTGCTCGGCATGGCCGAGCCCGGCATCTACGCCGCGAACAAGGCGGGCGCCGCCAGCGACGTGACGGTCGACGTGACGGGCGGCGAGGTCCGGTCCACGGGCCGGAACAAGCCCGCCGTCTGGGCGTGGAACCGGGGCACGGGCGACGTCACCGTCACCATCGCCTCGGGCGCCACGGCCATCTCGAAGCACGCCACCGGCATCTTCGCGCTGCTGGGCGGCGCGGCCGGCAACCGGCTCGAGGTCACCCAGGGCGGGACGATCATGGGCCGCACCGGCGTCTACGCCCTGGCGGCGCACGGGACCACCGCCGAGACGGTGACGCCGCGGGCGGCGTCGGCCCAGCCGCTGATCGACGTCACCTGGACGGGCGCGTTCACGCACGGGACGGAGGCCGACGTCGCCCCGGACGACGAGGGGCGTTTCGCGGCGAGGACCGCCGGGGAGCTGATCGCCTTCGACCGGGAGTCGGCGGCCGGGAAGGCGGTGGAGGAGACCATCCGCTGGGGCGCGCCGGCGGGCCTCGAGGCGCAGGTCATGTCCTGGAGAGAGGTGGCGGAGACGGCGGCGACGGGCGACGACCCGGGGATGCTTGCGGACGACGCGGCGCGGGCCATGGTGTTCGACACCACCTCGACCGACGCGGACCTCAAGGCGAAGTCGGACGCCCTCGTGAGGCAGGCCAAGGCGATGCTCGACAACGATGAAATCGTGGTCGAGGCCGGGAGCGCGCTCGGCGCGTTCATCGCCGACATGGACGCCAACGGCGACGAGGAGTACACCGAAGAGGAGATCGGGAGCTACCTGGCCCGTGACGGCGGCGAAGTCAGGGCCGGCCTGCAGGCCCTGATGGCGCTGGGCCTCTCGGAGGGGGAGAAGGCGGTGCTGTCGGCGGTGGCGGCGGGCGACGGCGTGGACGCCGCGCTCAGGGCCGCGGGCTTCACGGACGACCCCGATAACGACGAAGACTATTGGAGCAAGGCAACGGCGCTGCTCGACCGCTACAACACCGGGAACATCAGGGTCGCCATGAACGGCGGCTCCATCGTCTCCCGCGGCGACGGCATCCGCGCCTGGTATGCGACGCCCCACGACCGGAACGGCGGCATTTCCGTCGAGGTCGCCAAGGGCGCGAACGTGACCGGCGGCATGGCGGGCGTCTACGTGGCGAACGCGGGCGAGGGCCTGATGTTGGCCAGGAAGTACACGCCCGGGTACGCCAAAGACGACAATCCCGATGAGCTCGTGGCGGTGATGCACGGCGAGGGTGCGGATGCGGTTGCCCTGCGCAACCAGCTCGTCACCGTTGCGGGCACGGTGATCGGGGGCACGGACGCGGCGGTGCACCTCTCGGGCGGGGGCGCGGTGCTGGTCATGGAGGGGGGCAGGGTGCACGCGGGCTCCTCGGGGGTGGGGGTCCTGGTGAACGACCCGGGCCCGGCGGTGGCGTACGTAGACGGCGAGGTGAAGGGCGGCCCGGGCGGGGCCGCGGCGGTGCATCTGACCGGCGGCGGCAGCGTCATCGTGGGCCTGAACGGGAGTGTGGAGGCCAACGGCGCCGACCGCGCCATCCGGGGCGGCGACACCGACGAGACCATGGTGGCCCTGACCCTGGTCACCGACAGCATGTACCGGGATTCCGCCGAAGCGGCGAACGCGCGGGTGGAGGGCTCCATCGAGGACGTCGAAGCCGTCCGTTTCCGCGAGGACCGGGATGGCGTGCCCACCGGTTACTCCCGGACGCTGCCGGTCGGCGACGACGGTCTGTTGGACACCCGCGGGCTTCCCTTGCGGCCGTGCCCCGAAGAGGGCCAGACCCGCGGCGATGACGGTGTGTGCGCGCCCACGCCATCGGGTCCGACGGATCCGGGAACGGACACCGACGTGGACGGCATCCGCGTCACCATACCTGGAGAAGGCTCCACCGTCTCGCGCGACGACGGCATCCGCGCCTACTACGAGACGCCCCACGACGACAACGACGCCATCCGCGTCACCGTGGCCAGGAACGCGAGCGTGACCGGCAGCATGGCAGGCGTCTACGTGGCGAATGCGGGCGAGGGCCTGATGTTGGCCAGGAAGTACACGCCCGGGTTCGGCGCGAACATCGCCCCGGGCGAAGATCCCGGAGACCCCGATGAGTTCGTGGAGGTGACGCACGGCGCGGTTCGCCTGCTCAACCAGCTCGTCACCGTTTACGGCACGGTGACCGGGGGGACGGACGCGGCGGTGCACCTGTCGGGCGGCGGCGCGGTGCTGGTCATGGAGGGGGGCAAGGTGCACGCGGGCGCCTCGGGGGTGGGGATTCTGGTGAACGACCCGGGCCCGGCGGTGGTGTACGTCGGCGGCGAGGTGAAGGGCGGCGCGGGCGGCGCGGCGGCGGTGCATCTGACCGGCGGCGGCAGCGTGATCGTGGGCCTGAGCGGGCGTGTGCAGGCCAACGGCGCCGACTACGCCATCCGGGGCGGCGGCAACGAGGCGACCAAGGTGGCCGTGACCGTGGTCACCGACCGCATGATCGAGTACCCGGAGGACGCCGAAGATGCCTACGAGCGGGTGGAGGGCGCCCTGAAGGATGTCGACGAAGTCCGTTTCCGCGTGGACGAGAACGGCGTCCCCACCGGTTACTCCAAGACGCTGCCGGTCACCGACCGTGGCCGGTTGGACACCAGCGGGCTTCCGGCGACGTTCTCCTGCAAGGAGGCGATGGACGGACGCTGCGGCTTGTACGAGGCGCTGCCGTCGATGCTGCTGGAGATGAACGGCCTGGCGTCCTGGGCGGAGCGGACGTCGTCGGCGCGGGATGCGAACGGCGGTTGGGCGCGGGTGGAGTCGGCGCGGGGCAAGTGGCGGGCGAAGAAGGCGGCGACGGCCGGGGAGCTCGCCTACGACCACCGCCGGAGCGGCGTGCGTGCGGGGTTCGATTTCCTCGCTGGCGAGAACGCTCGGGTGGGGGTGTCGGCGCACGCGCTCGGGGGCAAGGCGCAGATGAGCGGCGTGGGCGAGGTGGAGCTGGACGGGCTGGGGGGCGGGGTGTCCGCCACCTGGCTGTCCGGGGACCTGTACGTGGACGCGCAGGCGGGGCTGACGTTGTACGACGTCGGGGTCGAGTCGTATAAGCACGGCGAGCTGCTGAAGAAGGACGTCGACGGCGCGGGGTATGCGCTGGGCGTGGAGATGGGCGCGCGGATGCCGGTGGGCAGGGCGTTGGTGACGCCGCGCGGGGGGTTGTCGTGGTCGAAGGCCGATCTGGACGACTTCATGGACATGGAGGCGGCGGGGGGCCCGGGGCGTGCTCGGGTGTCGGTGGAGGGCGCGAGGAGCGTGAAGGGCCGTCTGGGGGTGATGGTGGAGACGGAGCTGGGGATGGGAGGGTCCTCGGGGCGGATGTACGGCTCGCTGGACGTGGAGCGCGAGCTCTCGGACGAGACGGAGGTGAAGGTCGGGGGGCAGTTGCTGGAGACGGAGGTTCGTCCGGCGTCGGTGCATCTCGGGGCCGGCGGGGTGTTCGAGGTGGCTGAGAACGTCGTGGTGCGGGCCGCGGCGGGCTACCGCACGAGCGGAAGCGGCACGAGCGGATACGGCGGGGGGCTTGAGCTGCAAGTGCGGTTCTAGGCGCGCGCCGCGTAGCACGCCTCGTCGCCAGGCGTTCTCGGGACGCTTGGATTCCCGCTTTCGCGGGAATGACGAAGGTGGGCAGGACACAAGCGTTCCCAGGATCCCGCGCAAGCGCCGCCGTGGGGTGAAAAATATCTCGCCTCCTGTTCTCTTTCCGCTATATCAATCACTTATGAACAGCGCACGGGCCTTTGGACCCGGGGCCCGGCCGCGCGTCGGCGCCTGCGCTTACCGCGGCCCGTAGGCGGCCGCGATCTCGCGCAGCCTGAACTTCTGGATCTTGCCGCTCGGGGTGCGCGGCATCTCGTCGATGACCTCGAGGCGTTCCGGCCAGTACTGCTTGGCGAGCTGCTGCTCCTCGAGGTGGCGCTGCATGGACTCGAAGTCGAGGGATTCGCCGGGCCGCAGGGTGACGAAGAGGCAGCCCCGCTCCCCGAGGCGGGGGTCGGGCATGGCGACGATCGCCGCGTCGCGCACCGCCCGGTGCCGGTAGAGAAGCTCCTCCACCTCGACCACGGGCACGTTCTCGCCCCCGCGGATGATGATGTCCTTGGCGCGGCTCGTGATGCGGACGTAGCCGTCCTCGTCCATGGCCGCGACGTCGCCGGTGTCGAACCAGCCGTCCTCGTCCGTCGCCCACGCTTCCGGGCGCTTGAGGTAGCCGACGAAGTTCGCCGCCCCGCGCGCCTGGAAATCGCCGGGCACGCCGGGCGGCGCGGGGGCGCCCGCGTCGTCCACCACCCGCACCTCCATCCCGGCCCAGGGGCCGCCGTCGGTCCCGAAGATCTTCTCCGGCGGGTCGTCCGGCAGGGTGCAGGTGACGAGCCCGTTCTCGCTCATGCCCCAGCCCGCGACGACGCAGGCCCCCCCGAGGCGCTCCGTCGCGGTCTGCACGAGCACGCGCGGGACCGGGGCGCCGGCGGTGGCGAAGATTTGGAGCGAGGCGGTCGGGTAGCGCTCCAGGGCGTCGGTGTGGGCGAGGTCGGCGAGGAACGGGGTCGCCCCGATCGTGAAAGTGGCCTGCTCGTCGTGGATGATGCGGGCGGCGGCGGCCGGGTCCCAGACGTCCTGCAGCACGGTGCGGGCGCCGAGCCGGAGCGGCATCAGGAGCCCGTAGAGATAGCCGGTCTGGTGGGCGAGGGGCGACGCCATGAGCACCACCGTGTCGGGGCCGAGGGCGAGCCGGGCGGGGCCGATCCCGACGCACGCGGCGAGCGTGTTGCTGGTGTGCATCACCCCCTTCGGCTGCCCGGTGGTCCCCGAGGTGTAGCAGATCTCGATCACCTCGTTCGGGTCGGCCCGCCGCTCGTCGAAGAGCGCCCGGGTATCGGTCTCGTCCTCCCAGCGCCGGTCGAGAAGGGCGGCCTCGAACCCGTTCCCGCCCGCGCCCTCGCCCTCGCCCCCCAGCACGAAGACGTGCTCGAGGCGGGGCAGCTTCCCGCGCAGGCCCGCGACCATCGGCTCGTACTCG
Source organism: Gammaproteobacteria bacterium (assembly GCA_965243335.1). GTDB lineage: Bacteria > Pseudomonadota > Gammaproteobacteria > HK1 > HK1 > JAJDXW01. Next base: position 3,408,685 of record OZ251545.1, on the reverse strand, counting down.
AAGCCGCGGAAGACGCGCGGGATGAAGAGCGCGCGGGTCTCCGCGAACGAGAGCATGAATTCGAGCTCGCGGGCGCGGAAGATCGGCATCAGGGGGTTCGAGATCGCGCCGATGCGCACGCAGGCGAGGTGGATCGCGGCGAACTCCCACCAGTTGGGGAGCTGGAACGCCACCACGTCCCCCTTGCCGATGCCGTGGGCCGCGAGCCCCGCCCCGATGCGGCGCGAGAGCCGGTCGAGGTCGCGGTAGGAGAGGGTGGCGCGGGTACCCGACTCGGCCCGGTAGCCGGTGACGAAGACCTTGTCCGGGTGGCGGCGCAGGGCCTCGTCCAGGTAGTCGCCGGCGGTCCGGTCCGGCCAGTGTCCGGCCGCGGTCGCGGCCTCGATCCGCTCCCGGGTCAACATGACGCCCCGCCCGTCGCCGCCGCCAGCGGCGCCGTCGCCGGCCTTCCCCGTCCCGCCGAAGCTCGTCGCGTCCATCGGATCCTCTCCCTCCCTCCGTCCCCTGGCCGGATGCGAGACCCCCGACGGGCCCCGGGACGGCCGCGATGGAAGAACCCGAACGGGGTCCCCGGCGCGTCCGCCACGCATTCCCCCGGGGGCCGGATGCGCCGGCGACCCGGACGCCCTGGCGGCTCTGGCGGCGCGTGCGGTCCCGGTCAGGATCGGCGTCCTCGCTTCCGCCCCCCGAGCGCCATCTTGCCCCCGCCTCGCGGTCACCGCAACGCCGCATGGGCCGGGGCCGGCGGCGGAGGCGTTACGGCCCCGCGCCGCCGCGGTCGATCCTTGTGCTCCCCCAAGGGTTGAATTTTCCGCGCCCGATCCTACTTGGGCAATCGGCGGCCCGCCCCGTGGCGGGTCGGGCGGGCCGTGGGCGGCCGCGCGCCGCCTCGCCGCGCCGCGGCGCCCGCGGCAGGGGAGGCCTCCTCGTGGTGGAACGCGGAAGCGAAGCGTGACCGAGAGATGAGCGAGCTGGTCCGGATCGAGAGCCTGGTCAAGCGCTTCGGGCCGATCGAGGCGGTCGCCGGGATCAGCTTCTCGGTGCGCCGGGGCGAGGTGCTCGGGTTCCTCGGCCCGAACGGCGCGGGGAAGTCGACCACGATGAAGATCGTGACCGGCTTCCTGCCGGCCGATTCGGGCCGGGTCGAGGTGGGCGGCGAGGACCTCGCGGCCAACCCCATCGCCGCCAAGCGCCGCATCGGCTACCTGCCCGAGGGGGCGCCCCTCTACTCCGACATGACGACCCGCGCGTTCCTAGAGTTCGCGGCCGGCGTCCGGGGGTTCCGGGGGGAGGAACGGCGCCGGCGGGTGGCCGACACCGTGGCCCGGGTCCAGATCGAGAGCGTCCTCGAGCAGCCGATCGAGACCCTGTCCAAGGGCTTCAAGCGCCGCGTCGGCCTCGCCCAGTCGATCCTGCACGACCCGGAGGTCCTGATCCTCGACGAGCCGACGGACGGGCTCGACCCCAACCAGAAGCACGAGGTCCGCGCCCTCATCCGGGAGATGGCGCCGCGCAAGGCGATCATCCTCTCCACCCACCTGCTCGAAGAGGTCGACGCGGTGTGTTCGCGGGCGGTCATCATCTCCGCCGGGCGGATCGTGAGCGACGGGACCCCGGAGGAGCTCCACGCGAGGGCCGACGGCCACAACGCGGTGACCCTCACGCTCCGGGGGGTCGCCGCGGAGAGCGCCCGCGCCGCGCTCCGGGCGGTGGCGGGCGTGCGGAAGGTCGAAGCGGTGGCGGGCCCCCGCGGCGAAAGCGGCGGTGAAGGCCGCGACGGAGACGGCGCCGACGCCGACGGGTCCAAGGTCCGGCTCCGGGTCCATCCGCAGGACGGCCGCACCATCGCGGTCGAGGTGAGCCGGGCCGCGCGCGAGCACGGCTGGCAGGTCGAGGGGCTGACGGTGGACCGCGGGCGCCTCGAAGAGGTCTTCCGGGCGATCACCGCGCCGGACCGCACCCGCTCCTGAGCCCGTCCATCCCGAGGGTAGAGCGTTGGCCAACGTCCTGGTGATCTTCAGGCGCGAGTTCCAGGGGTACTTCGCGACCCCCATCGCCTACGTGTTCATGGGGGTGTTCGTGGCCCTCGCCGGCGTGTTCACGATGTACGTCGGCGGGTTCTTCATCCGCGCCCAGGCGGACCTCTCCGCGTTCTTCGGCTTCCACCCCTGGCTGTACCTCTTCCTCATCCCCGCGCTCGCGATGCGCCTCTGGGCGGAGGAGCGCCGCGCGGGGACGATCGAGCTGCTGCTCACCCTGCCGGTCACGATGACCCAGGCGGTCCTCGGCAAGTTCCTCGCGGCCTGGCTGTTCACCGCGGTGGCCCTCGCGCTCACCTTCCCGGTCTGGATCACGGTCAACTACCTCGGCGACCCCGACAACGGGGTCATTTTCGCGGGCTATCTCGGCAGCCTCCTCATGGCCGGCGCGTACCTCGCGATCGGGTCGTGCATCTCCGCCCTCACGCGCAACCAGGTCATCGCGTTCGTGGTGAGCGCGGCGGTGTGCCTGCTGTTCGTGCTGAGCGGATACCCCGTGGTGCTCGACGTGTTCAGCGCCTGGGCGCCCGCGTTCCTGGTGGAGACGGTGAGCTCCTTCAGCTTCCTCGGGCACTTCGAGGACATCATCAAGGGCGTCATCGACCTTCGCGACGTCGTGTACTTCGCCTCCCTGATCGCGTTGTGGCTGTTCCTGAACGTGCTGGCGCTGGAAGTCAACAAGGCGCGCTAGGGGCGGGGCTCGGGGGGCCGGGGCCGGGGGCGGCCCGCCGCGGAAGGGCGAAGCGAGGAGAAAGGAGAGGGACTTGGGAGTGGGAGGCAGGACCTACACGATCGGCGGGATCGTGCTCGCGGTAGCGGCGTTCCTCGCGATCAACGTATTCGCCAACCAGGCCCTCACCCGGTTCCGGCTCGATCTCACCGAGCAGGGGCTGTTCACCCTGTCCGAGGGCACCCGCAACGTCATCCGGGGGATCGACGAGCCGGTGACCCTCCGCCTCTACGTCTCGCGCTCGCTCGCGAGCCGCCTGCCGTCGGTCTCCGGCTACGTCGCGCGGGTGCGCGACCTCCTCGAGGAGTACGAGCACACCGCGGACGGGAAGATCGTCCTCACCGTGATCGACCCCGAGCCGTTCTCCGAGGAGGAGGACCGGGCCGTCGCCTACGGCCTGAGCGGGATTCCCCTGCTCGACGGGGAGTCCACCTTCTACTTCGGGCTCGTGGGCTCCAACGCCGTGGACGACCAGGAGGTGATCCCCCGCCTCACGCCCGAGCGCGCGGAGTTCCTGGAGTACGACCTCACCAAGATGATCCACACCCTCGGGCAGGCCGCGCGTCCGGTCGTCGGGCTGCTCACCGCGCTCCCTCTCGACGGCCAGAGCCGCCAGGCGATGATGACCGGCCGGCCCCCCCAGCCGTGGCTGATCCTGGAGAGGATCGAGGAGCTGTTCGAGGTGCGCCGCCTCTCCGCGACGAGCCTCGAACGGGTGGAGGACGACGTCGACGTCCTGATGGCGGTGCACCCCAAGGGGCTGTCCGACGGGGCGCGCTACGCCATCGACCAGTTCGTCCTCGGCGGCGGACACGCGCTCGTCTTCGTGGACCCGAACGCGGAGGCGGACATGACCCCGACCGTCCCGGGGCTGCCGCCGCTGCCCGGGAAGTCGGAGCTCGACGACCTGCTGGCCGCCTGGGGCCTGGAGCTCGACACCGCCCGCACCGTCGGGGACATGCAGATCGGAGCCGACGTCCAGGCCCAGGTGGGAGACCGGATCACGACCATCCGGTACCCGCTGTGGATCAACGTGCCGGCGCCGCTGCTCGACCGGGAGGACGTGGTCACCGCCGAGCTCGGAAACCTCACCTTCGGCACCGCCGGGGCGCTGGCGGCCCGGCCTGGCGCCGGATTGACGGTGCGCCCGCTCGTGAGCACGACCCCGTCGGGCGCGGGCCTCGTCGACACCGAGCTGGCCGGGCCGATGGCGGACGTCGAGCGGCTGGTGCGCGAGTTCCGCCCGGACGGGAACGCCTACGTCCTGGCCGCGCGGGTCGGCGGGACGGCGGCGAGCGCCTTCCCCGGCGGCCCCCCGGCCCCGCCCGAGGCCGCGGACGAGGCCGCGGACGAGGGGTCGAGCGGGAGCGGCGAGGAGGGCGAAGCCTCCGGGTCGGCGCCGGAGCGGACCGCGGCGGGCGGGACGGCGGCGGCCGAGCACCTCGGCGAAGGGGAGATCAACGTCATCGTGGTCGGCGATACGGACCTTCTGCAGGACCAGTTCTGGGTGCAGCGGCAGAACCTGTTCGGCCAGAGCCTCGCCATCCCCATCTCGGCCAACGGCAGCTTCGTCATCAACGCCCTCGACAACCTGGCGGGGAGCGGCGACCTCATCGGCATCCGCAGCCGGGGGCGGTTCCTGCGCCCCTTCACCGTCGTCAACGAGCTTCGCCAGGAGGCGGAGCTGCGCTTCCGGGAGAAGGAGAAGGAGCTCCTGCAGCGCCTCGAAGAGACCGACGCCCGGCTCTCCGAGCTTCGCACCGGGGAGGGTGACGAGGTCGTCCTCACCGAGGACCAGCGCAACGCGATCATCGAGTTCACGAGCGAGCGGGTGCGCATCCGCCGCGAGCTGCGGGACGTCCGCCATTCGCTCCGCCAGGACATCGAGGCCCTCGAGGCCTCGCTCAAGTTCGTCAACATCGGCCTCGTCCCGATCGTGATCGGGATCGGGGGGCTGCTGGCCGGCCTGCACCGGATGCGGCGCCGGCGCGCCGCGATGCGGGCCGGCGCGGCCTAGAGGGTCGAGCCATGCAACGGTATCGGACCCTCATCGTCCTCGCCGTCCTGGTCGCGGCGGCCGCCGCGGCGGCGGTCCTCGTCCAGCGCGAGGACCCGGGCATCGCGAGGAGCGGCGAGAAGCTGCTCCCCGGGCTGCTGGCGCGGCTCGGAGACGTGGCGCGCATCGAGGCCACCCACAAGGGGGAGACCGTGACCCTCGCCCTCGCGGACGGGGGCTGGACGGTCGCCGACCGGCACGGCTATCCCGCGGAGACGTCGGAGGTGCGCGGCCTGCTCGTCGGCGCCGCGGAGCTCGTCCGGGTCGAGCCGAAGACGGCGCAGCCCGGACGCTACGCGAAGCTGGAGCTCGAAGACCCCGCCGGCGAGGAGGCGGAGTCCTTCGGCTACGTGCTGAAGGATGCAGCGGGAAAGACCGTCGCGGACCTCGTGGTCGGCAAGCGCCGGTTCGTGGCCTCGGCCGCCTCCGATGCCGACGAGTACTTCGTGCGGGTCGCCGCCGACCCGCAGGCCTGGCTCGTCTCCGGGAACGTCCCGCGCAACCGCCGGGCGCTCGACTGGCTCCGGCGCGAGGTCATCGACGTCGACCAGACGCGGGTGCGCCGGGCTTCGGTGGCCCACCCGGACGGGACCGTGGTACGGGTCGCGAAGCCCTCGCCCAGGGAGACCGACTTCACGCTCGAAGGGGTCCCGGCGGGGCGCGAGGTCGAGGAGCCGTTCTCGGTGCACGCGATCGGGACCGGGATCACCACGTTCACCCTGAACGACGTCGCCCGGATCGACGAAGTGGACTTCGGCGGGGAAGAAGGCGTCGAAGTGGTGGCGGAGACCTTCGACGGGGTCCGGCTCACCGCGCGCACCGGCGTGCTCGGCGGCCGGACCTTCGTCCGCATGGCGGCGGAGTTCGACCCCGGGCTGGTGTTCCCCGAGACCACGGACTCGCTGCTGGACGAGGAGGCGGCGCGCGCGGAGGTCGAGGAGCTGAACGGGCGCTGGCAGGGCTGGGCTTACGAGATGTCCGAGTACGCGCTCAAGAACCTGCGGAAGAGGGTCGGGGACATGGTGAAGCCGATCGAGAACGAGGGCGGGCCGCAAGACCCGGCGCCGGGCGCCTTTCCGGCCCCCGCCCCCAACCCCGTCCCGACCCCGGAATGACGCCGGGCCACCGCCGCCGCCCTTCCCTGCTTCGCCCGGGAGCGCGCGGCCCCCGGCTGGAGTAATACCCTTGGCCATCTTCATCGTTCGCCACGGCGAGACGGACGGCAACGCCTCGCGCATGATCCAGTCGCCGGAGACGCCCCTGAACGAACGGGGCGCGGCCCAGGCCGAAGCGCTCGCGGGTCGGCTCGCCCGCGAAGGGGCGGCGCATATCTTCGTGAGCGACTATGCGCGGGCGCGCATGACCGCCGACGCCGTGCACCGGGCGACCGGGGCGCCGCTCGAGGTCGACGCGGGCCTCCGGGAGCGCGACTTCGGCGACTGGCGGGGCGTGTCGCACGACCTGGTCCCGCATTTCCTCGACGACGGGGTGGCGCCGCCGAACGGCGAGACCTGGGAGGCGTTCCATGCGCGGGCCGCCGCCGCCTGGGAGCGCATCGCCGGGCGGGCGAGGGAGGCGGCGGGCAACGTCGTGGCGGTGACCCACGGCCTGGTGTGCTATTCCTTCGCGCTCCACCACCTCGCGCTGCCGGCGGGGGTCGAGGCGGACCGGGGGTTCCTCAACACCTCGGTGACGGTCGCGGAGCCCCGCGCGCCCTGGGCGGTCACCACCCTGAACTGCACCGCGCACCTCGGCGGGGGGATCGAAGCGAGGGTCGCGACCGCGTCCTGAACGAGGCATGTGCGCGGTGGGATTTTTCGCCAATGGCGAACGCCCCTGGGTACGCCGGCGTCCCGCCGGCATGGTCGTTCTCACGGGCGCTTCGCCCTTCCTGGGCCGGCGAGACGCCGGCGTACCCAGGTACAACCCGCGCCCCGCCGCCGCCGGGAGGCCGGCCCGGCGTGCCGGCGGCGACGGAGCCGAGCCCCGGGATCGGGGCCGGTCAGCGCTCCGGGCCGGGTTCGGGTCCAGGGTTGGAGCCGGGCGGGCTCCCCGCCTCCGGACGATAGCCTTCCCCCTCGTACTTCCGCTCCATGCGCTCTGCCGGCAGGTAGCGGGCCTCGAGCGCGCGGATCCGCCCGATCCCGGTGAACTCGTACCAGTTCTCCATGGGATGGCCCTTCAGGGTCTCGAGGTGCTCGCGCTCGAAGTCGGTCCCGCGCGCCCTCAGCCCTTCGAGGAAGTCGCGCTCGGCCCGCGCCCCCGCGCGGAGCATCGCGAGGGGGAAGACGGCGACGTTGAACCCGAACCGTTCGAGGAGCCCGAGCGGCATCTTCGGGGTGGTGCGCCGGGCCGCGTAGCCGCCCATGTTCATCATCTTCGGCCCCGGCACGGCCCGCGCGAACGCCTCGTACTCTTCCTCGGAGAGGAGCGCGTCCGGGAAGGTCATGTCCGCGCCCGCCTCGCGGTAGCGGTTGGCCCGCTCGATCGCCTCGTCGAGCCCGGCCGGCCCGCGCGCGTCCGTGCGCGCGATGATGACGAGGCCGGCGTCGCGCCTCGCGTCGGCGGCGGCCCGCAGCTTCCCTACCATCTCCTCGCACGGGACGAGCTCCTTGCCCTGGATGTGGCCGCAGCGCTTGGGATTCACCTGGTCTTCGAGGTGGATGGCGGCCACCCCCGCCGCCTCGAACTCCTGCACCGTGCGGATGACGTTGATCGCGTTGCCGTAGCCGGTGTCCGCATCGGAGATGACGGGGATCGACGCCGCCTCGGCGAGGTAGTGCGCCATCGTCGTCATCTCCCCCATCGTGAGAAGGCCGACGTCCGGCTTCCCGAGCAGGGTGGTGGCGACCCCGGAGCCGGTCATGTAGACGGCCGGGAACCCCGCCTCCTCGACGAGCCGGGCGGAGAGGGCGTTCCAGGCGCCGGGAACCGCCGCGAGCCGCCCGGCGGCCAGCAGGGTCCGCAGCGCCTTGCGCTTCGTGCTCGCGTCGCTCATCGGCTGTCTTCCTCGATTCCGGCTCCCCGGGACCCGCGGTCCGCGGTCGGCGGCGCCCGCTCCGAGTTTGCCCGTGGGCCGCGACCTCCCGCAAGCGGGCCGTCAAGATCATCCACATCCCCGCGGACGCGCCCGCGAGAGGTGTGCCTGGCGAAAAACCCCACCGCGCACATGGGTTGGACAAAATGGCACATGGCGCGGTCGCGCGGGCTGGGCTAAGATCGTCCTCCCCGGCCCGAGACCCGTTTCCATGAAGTCGGACATCCATCCCCGGTACGAAGAGATCACGGTCACCTGCGCCTGCGGCGCCACGTTCCGCACCCGCTCCACGCACGAAGGCGACCTTCACGTCGAGGTGTGCTCCGCCTGCCACCCGTTCTATACCGGGCAGCAGAAGATCGTGGACACGGCCGGGCGCGTCGAGAAGTTCCGCCGCCGCTACGCCGCTCGGTAGGCCCGCCCCGTTCCCGCGTGACTTCCGTCCGGCGTCCCTCCGCCGCCTCGCTTCCGTCCGGCTCGGACCGGCGCGGCGGCCGGAGGCCCCCCTTCGGCGGATCGTACGGAGGGCCGGCGACCTGCCGCCCGGAGAGCCGTGCCCGCTCTTCTCCACCCGGCAGGACGGAAGACGAGGCGGGCCGGAGACGCGGAGGCGGGCGCGCTCCGCCCCCGGCTCCCGGCGGCGCCATGCGGCCAACTTGACGCCACAATCTGATCCGACTCTGGACTTTCGCCAACTAACTCTCTGGACTGCTTGGGCTACTCGCCATTTTCCACGACATCTGTGGAAAAGTCTGTGGAGATATCCCTGCGAACCGCCAAAAGTGCCTAAGATTCAAAGGCGTTCTCCACTGTAGACAGTCTTTGACCATGCGAAGAAAATTGACTGGAATCAATTAATTACGCCTCTCCAAATATTACCGCGGGGTGACGTGCCCCGCTCGTTGCAGGATTCGGACGCCGCTCCTGCGGAAAGTGGATAAATCGTCCGATAAGCCATTGTCCGACAATGGATCGAGGCGATTTCCGACCTGCTGAGGGATGAAATCCTACAGGCGAAAGGCCTCCCGCCGCACCCGACCGGGAGCCCCCGCGCCGTCGGCGCACGTCGTTCCCCTCGTCCCGTCCGCACGAGGACGGCAAGGCAGCCATGCGAGGCCGCCCGCGTCCGCAGGACACGCCTGCGAGAGGCATGCTCGGCGAAAATCCCCACAGGGCACACGCCTCGTCAGCGGTCGCCGTTGATCGGGCCGCGGGGGGCCGGCATACTGCCCCGGACGCACCATCTCCGCTCGCCGGCCCCCACGCGGCAGGACGCCGGCACGACCGACAAGGAGGCGCGCATGTCGCGGTCAGCCCCACCCGAGGGCCGGGCGCGGAGCCGCACCGGCTCGGCCCCCGCCCGTTCCTCACCGGCCGACGAGCCGTCCTGCGGCCCGCGGCCTCCCTTGCCCGAGACGTTCGGCCCGGAGGATTTTCCGGGCTGCGAGTCGTTCCGCCTCCCCGCGGCCGAGCTCGACCGCTACGAGGGCCGTCTCGAAGTCTGGGACGCGCGCACCGAGACCGCCTGGAAGGTCAGCCAGCCCACCACCATCTACCACGAACGCCCGGCCCGAAGGCTCGCCCGGCTGGCCGAACGGATCGAGTCGCTGCGCGGCTCGCGGATCGACAGCTTCGGCTCGGCGGACCTGGCGCGGTTCGACGAGGTGGGCCGGAAGGTCGTGCTGGTGCAGGCGGACGAGGCGCTGTACCTGCATCCGGGCCGTTCGCGGGTGTCCGGCCCGGCCATCGACGTGGGCCGGGACCCGCTGCCGGACGTGGTGCTTGAAGTGGATCACACCACGGACGTTCGCCGCCGCAAGCTGGGGATCTACGAGGCGTGGGGCTTCCCGGAGGTGTGGGTGCTGGTTCCGCCGGAGTCTCGCCGGCGCCCGCCCGGTCTCGAAATTTACCTCCGCCGGGGCGGTCGGTATCGGATGGCGGGGGAGAGCGCGGCGTTTCCGGGCTGGCAGTCGGAGGAGATCTACCTTGCCCTGATCGAGGGTCCGGTGTCGTCCAGGGCGAGGCCGGCCCTTGAGCGGGTGGCGCGGGAGATGGGCGCGCGCGAGGGCACGCGCCCGGAGGACGACCCGATCAGCCGCACAATCGCCCGGCACGCGCGGGAAGAAGGCCGCGAGGAAGGCCGGGAAGTGGGCCGCGAGGAAGGCCGGGAAGAAGGCCACGAGGCAGGCCGGCGGGAAGCGGCGCTCGCGGTGCTCCGCGCCCGGGGGATCGAGATGAGCCCGCGCCTCGCCGAGGACCGGGCGCTCCTCGGCAGTGTTCCCGTCGATGCGCTGATGGGGGCGGCCGTGGCATGCCGGGACGAGGCCGACTTCCGGCGGCGCATCCGCGCCCCGGCCCGGGCGGCCCGGGACGCGGCCCGGTAGGCCCCTGCCTTTCGGGGCCCGGTCGGGGCCTTGTCTTCCATCGCCGCATCTTCTGCCCCATCGGTCCGCGGGATGTACGATCCCCGGCGGGGGCGCGGCCCTTCTTCTTCATGGGGGCCGGCCCTGCTCGGTTTCTGCCGGGAAAGGCGGGCTCAACCGCCTGATTCCGCCTCCGCGGCGAACAAGGGCCGGCCTTTCCCGCGCGCCCGCGGCCTTGACGGCGCATGTGCGGGGCGCAGGAGCCCGCTCGAGCTCTTCCGTCGCGGAGGCAGGTGCGCTGTCCGCAAGCTCTTGAGACAGGGAGTGGAGAGCGCGGGGGCCGGGATATTTTCCACCCCACGGGGAGGGCGTTCTCGTCAGCCCCCCGCTCGTCGTAGCGTTCGAGGTTCACCACGTCCCGCGTCGCCGGCGTACCCAGGGCGTTCGCCATTGGCGAAAACCCCACCGCGCACATGCCTCGAAGAGGATTCACGTTGACCCTCCCCGGGGTTCTCCTGCAAACTACCGCGCGCTTCGGCCGCCGCCGAGACGAACGTGAAGCCCGCCAGGCGGCTGGGGCGGGACGTTTGCCGACGGGGACGTCGAATCCACGTACATGGCCGCAGACGGCGCGCGCCCGGAGCCGCGCCAGCGGATGGGCGAAACACGAGGGCACACGATCCGATGACGAGAGCAGCAATCGCGGTGGGGCTGGCCCTCGGCCTGTTCGCCGCCGGGGCGTTCGCGGCCGGCGACCCTGCGGCGGGGAAGCTCAAGGCGGCGGTGTGCTCCGCCTGCCACGGCGCGGACGGGAACAGCGTGGCCCCCGTCTGGCCGAAGCTCGCTGGCCAGGGCGCCCCCTACCAGATGCGCCAGATCCTCGCCATCCGCTCGGAGCACGGCCGGGCGAACCCCGAAGCGGCCACCATGGTTCCCATGATCGTGAACCTGAGCGACCAGGACCTCGAGGACATCTCGGCGTACTTCGCCACCGTGGCCTCGACCGTGGAAGCGGCGGACCCGGACCTCGCGGAAGCCGGGCGGCGGCTCTACCAGGCCGGGGATACGGAACGGAACATCCCCTCGTGCATGAGCTGCCACGGCCCGGGCGGTCGCGGCAACCGGCTTGCCGCGTTTCCCGCGCTGGGCGGCCAGCACGCCGCGTACTCCGCCAAGCAGCTTCGCGCGTACCGCGACGGGTCGCGGACGACGGACCCGGCCGGCATGATGCGGGAGATCGCGGGCCGCCTCACCGACGCGGACATCGAGGCCGTGTCCGAATACCTCTCCGGCCTCCACCAGGCAGGGGGCTGAGCCCCGGCCCGGCGGCCGTCCGGACCCACTTCACGGGCGGGCCGCATCCCCCGCCCCCCGGCGCCCGCCCGCCGCCGCCCGAGCCGCCTGCCGGGCGGCCCCTCTCCGCCACAGGAGGAGCCCCGGAATGAAGAACCTCGCCGCCGCCCTCTTCGGCCTCGCCCTCGCGTTCCCGGCCGCCGCGCAATCCGGGGTCGAGGGGCTCTACCAGAAGCTGGCCTCCCCGCAGCCGACCTCCGACCCCGCCAAGGTCGAGGTGGTCGAGGTGTTCTGGTACGGCTGCCCCCACTGCAACCGCTTCCAGGCCTGGCTGGAGCCGTGGCTCGAGACCCTGCCGGGCCACGTCCGGTTCGTGCGGATGCCGGCCGTCTTCAGCGAGGTCTGGGAGCTCCACGCCCGCGCCTACTACATCGCGGCCGCGCTCGGGATCCTGGACGACGTCCACCAGAAGATCTTCGCCGCCCTCCACGTCGAGGGGCGGAGCCTCGCGACCATGGACGCGATCCGCGCCTTCTTCGTCGAGCAAGGGGTGGCCGCGAGCGACTTCGACAAGCACGCCCGCTCCTTCTCCGTCCAGTCCGGGGTCCAGCGCTCGCTCGTCATGCAGTCGAGGTACGGGCTCCGGGGGGTTCCGGCGCTCATCGTGAACGGCCGCTTCCTCGTCAGCGGGTCGACCGCGGGAAGCCTGCCGAAGGTCCTCGAGGTGGCGGACGCGCTCATCGCCCGCGAGCATGCGGCGGCGGGGGGCAGGGGCTGAATCCGACGGGGCGCTCGGCGGGCGCGGGGCCGGGACCGGCCCGCTCCGCCCGCCGCCGCGAACCGCTCCGGATTATCGGCCCGGCTCAGCCCTCGAGGCGGATCACGGTCCGGCCGGTGACCGCCCCTTCCATATAGCCCTCGAACACCCCGTGCAGCTCGTCGAGCCCGACCTCGCGGGTCACGATCGTGTCGATGTGCCGGGGCTTGAGATCCGCGCCGCAGCGCCCCCAGGCGTGCTCGCGCAGCGTCGGCGAGATGGTGACCGAGTTGATCCCGAGCAGGTTCACCCCGCGCAGGATGAAGGGCATCACGGTGGTCGAGAGCTTCGTTCCCCCGGCGAGGCCGATGGACGCGATGTTCCCGGCCGGCATCACCGTCCGGGTCAGCCAGGCGAGATGATCGCCGCCCACGTTGTCCACCGCCCCCGCCCACTGCGCCCGCTCCAGGGGACGGGCGCCCATCTCGACCTCGCTCCGCAGCACGACCCGCGCCGCGCCGATCGACTCGAGCCAGGCGGCGGACTCCGCCTTGCCGGTGAACGCCGCCACCTCGTAGCCGCGGGCCGCCAGCATGTCGACGGCGAAGCTGCCGACCCCCCCGGTCGCGCCGTTCACGAGCACCGGGCCGTTCTCCGGCCGCTGCCCGTTCAGCTCCATGCGCTCGATCGCGAGGGCGGCCGTGAACCCCGCGGTCCCGAGGGCCATCGCCTCCCGGAGGTCGAGCCCATCGGGGACCGGGACCACCGCGTCGGCGGGCGCCCGCACCCGCTCCGCGTAGCCCCCGTCCCAGGTCTCGCTCATGCCGGCCCCGGCCACGAGCACCCGGTCGCCGGGCGCGAAGCGCGGGTCGGTGGACGACTCCACCGTACCCGAGACGTCGACCCCCGCCACCATCGGAAAGCGGCGCATGATCCGGCCCTTGCCGGTGACCGCGAGGGCGTCCTTGTAGTTGATGCCGGACCACGCGGCCCGGATGGTGACGTCTCCCTCGGAGAGGTCGTCGAGCCCGACGTCGTCGAGGCGGGCCTCGTAGCCGCCGTCGCGTTCATGGACCCGAAACGCACGAAATGTGGACATGTAGCCTCCCGGTCTGGTTCTGGTCGTCGCGGCCGCCGCGGACGGCCCCTCCGCCTGCCTGCGGGTCGTGGAGCCGCGCGGCGGCGCGCCCGCCGCCGTGCCGGCCGCCCGGGCCGCTCCCGCTCAGCCCGCCGCTTCCCGTTCCTCTTCTTCCGAGACCCAGCGGTCGAGGGCCCCGATGAGCTTCCGGGCCTGGTCCGCGCTCGAGATCGTGAACTTCGACCGCTGCTGGTAGCGGTCGTTCCGCTTCTGGTAGCGCCGGACGGTGAACCGCACCGGGCCGTAGTCGCCGCGCCGCGCCTCCCACTCCCGGTACTTGAAGAGCACCGTGGTCCACGCCCCGCGGCTCAGGACCTCCTTGTCGAGCTCCTGGACGAGCTGGACTCCCCCTTCGCTGTAGTCGACCGTGAGGTCGTCCGCAGTCGCCGACATGCGTCCTCCGATGCTGGGCTGGAGCCGGCCCCTCCCCTTGCCGCGGCGGGGCCGGGGGCGGCGAGCCGGGGAGTGTAGCGAGCGATGGCCGCGCGGCGATACCCCTTCGATACCGGCGCGGCCGCCGCCGCGCTGCGCGAGGCCGACCCCGCCCTCGGGCGCGCGATCGACGCCTTCGGGCCGTTCGCGATGCGGCGCCGGACGATGCGGACCCCGTTCGAGGCGCTGCTCCGCGCCATCGTCTACCAGCAGCTCTCCGGGCACGCGGCCGGCGCCATCCACACCAAGATGCTCGCCCTCTTCGAAGGCGGCCGGCCGACCCCGGCGGCCCTCGCCGCGATGAGCGAGGAGCGGCTCCGCGCGAGCGGGCTCTCCCGGGCGAAGGCGGCGGCGGCGCGCGACCTCGCCGACAAGACGATGGCCCGCGTCGTCCCCGGCGCGCGGGCGCTCCGCGCCATGCCCGACGACGAGGTCGTGGCGCGGCTCGTGCAGGTTCGGGGGGTCGGGCGCTGGACGGTGGAGATGCTGCTGATGTCCTACCTCGCGCGGCCCGACGTCCTGCCCGCCACCGACCTCGGGGTCCGCCGCGGGTTCGCGCGCATCCAGGGCCTGGAGGCGCTCCCGGCGCCCGCGGACCTGCTCGCCCACGGCGAGCGCTGGCGCCCGTGGCGGACCGTGGCGTCCTGGTACCTGTGGCGCGCCGCCGACCTCACCGCGGGGCTCCCCGACGACTGACGAGCGCCCTCCAAACCCGGCCCCGTCCCGCTCCCGCGAACGCCCATCAAGGCATGTGCGCGGTGGAGACTTTCGCCAGGCGCACCTCTCGCAGAGGTCCCCGGGAACGCTTGTGTCCCGCCCCCGTCCTCGTCATTCCCGCGAAAGCGGGAATCCATGCGTCCTGGGAACGCTTGTGTCCCGCCCGCATTTTTGTTCACGGGCGCTTCGCTCATGTGCGGGCGGGACACAAGCGTTCCCAGGACGCCCCGTCCCCGGGAACGACTCGCCGCCCCTCGCCCGGCGCGCCGCACGGGTAGAATGCGAGGCTTGCTTCCGCCCACCGGGAGATCCGATGTCCGCACCGCTCTTCGAGCCCGTCCGCCGCGCGCGGATCGAGTCCCTCGACCTCTCGTTCGAGGAGTACGTCCACGCCGCGACGGGGGCGCGCCACTTCCACCTCGACGCCGAGGACGACAACAACGCGTTCCTCGTCGCCTTCCTGACCGTGCCCCGGGACTCGACCGGCGTCGCCCACGTCCTCGAGCACACCTCGCTCTGCGGGAGCCGGCGCTTTCCCGTCCGCGACCCGTTCTTCATGATGATCCGGCGCTCCCTCAACACGTTCATGAACGCGTTCACCGCGAGCGACTGGACCGCCTACCCCTTCGCCACCCGCAACCGCAAGGACTTCGACAACCTGCTGTCGGTCTACCTCGACGCGGCCTTCTTTCCCCGGCTCGACCGCATGGACTTCGCCCAGGAGGGGCACCGGATCGAGCGGGCGCGACCGGGCGACCCCGGCTCCGAGCTGGTCTACAAGGGCGTGGTGTACAACGAGATGAAGGGGGCGATGAGCCCGCCCGCGGCCCAGGTCGGGCAGCGGCTCCAGTCGCTGCTCTTTCCCACCATCACCTACCACCACAACAGCGGCGGCGACCCGTCCGAGATCCCGTCCCTCACCTGGGAGATGCTGCGCGACTTCCACGCCCGCCAGTACCATCCCTCCAACGCGGTGCTGATGACCTACGGCGACCTCCCCGCCGCGCGCCACCAGGAGGCGTTCGAGCGCCTGGCGCTCGGGCGCTTCGAGCGGCGGGAGATCGACGTGTCGATCCCGGACGAGCGGCGCTACCCCGAGCCCTTGGAGTCGTTCGACCGCTACGCCGCCAACGAGCCGGAGACCGAGGCCCGCACCCACCACCTGATGGGCTGGCTGCTCGGGCGCGCGGGCGACCCGGACGAGGCCATGCGCGCCCAACTGCTCGCCGGGGTCCTGCTGGACCACGGCGGGTCCCCGCTCCGCCGCGCGCTCGAGACCACGGAGCTCGGGGCCGCGCCGTCGGAGCACTCCGGCCTCGACGACAGCACCCGCGAGGCGACCTTCTGCTGCGGGATCGAGGGGAGCGAGACGGAGCACGCGGACGCCTTCGAGACCCTCGTCCTCTCCGTGCTCGACGACGTCGCCCGCGACGGGGTCCCCCGCGAGGAGCTCGACTCGGTGCTCCACCAGATCGAGCTCGGGCAGCGGGAGATCACCGGCGGCGGCTTCCCCTACGGGCTGCGCCTCATGGTGCGGGGCCTCGGGCCGATCCTGCACGGGGCGGACGGGCTCGCGGCCCTCGACATCGACCCCGCCCTCGAGTCCCTTCGGTCGGAAGCGGAGGACCCCGGCTTCATCCGGCGGCTGGTGCGGAGCAAGCTGCTGGACAACCCCCACCGGGTGCGACTCACGATGGCCCCCGACCCCGAGCTTCCCGCGCGCCGCGCCGCCGCGGAGCGCGAACGGCTCGAAGCGCTCCGGGGCCGGATGTCGGAGGCGGACCTCGCCGCCGTCGACGAGGCGGCGGCGGCCCTCAAGCGGCGGCAGGAGGCCGACGAGGATCCGTCGCTCCTCCCCAAGGTGGGGGTCGAGGACGTGCCGGGGGACCTCGCGATCCCCGAGGGGGAGGCGACCTCGTTCGGCCCCGCGCCCGGGGTCTGGTACTCGGCGGGGACCAACGGGCTGAGCTACCTCAAGGTGGTCGTCGACCTCCCGCCCCTCGCGCCGGACCTCCTCGCGCTGCTGCCCGCCTATTGCGACTGCGTGACGGAGGTGGGAAGCGCCGGGCGCGACTACCTCGCCACCCAGGCGCGCCAGGCGGCGGTCACCGGAGGGCTCGGCGCGAGCCTCTCGGTCGGCGCCTCCCAGGAGGACCTGGAGCGGCTCCAGGGCTGGTTCGTGCTGTCCGGCAAGGCCCTCGTCCGGAACCAGAGCGCCCTTGCCGACCTCCTCGCGGAGACCTTCGCCTCCCCGCGCTTCGACGAGGCGGACCGTCTGCGCGAGCTGGTCGCCCAGGCGCGGGTCCACGCCGAGGCGAACGTCACCCGCTCCGGCCACCTCCTCGCGATGAGCGCGTCGGGGGCGGGCCTCGGCCGGTACGCGGCGCTCGAGGACGAGTGGAACGGGGTGCGCGGCATCCGGAGCCTGAAGCGCCTCGACGACTCGTTCTCGGAGGGCGGCGCCCTCGCCGACTTCGCGGCCCGGCTCGAAGCGATCCGGGACGCGATCGGCAGGTCCCGCATGGAGATCCTCGCCGTCGGCGAGGCGCTTGCGCCAGCCGCCGAATGCGCCGGGGCGCTCGCCCGGTCGATCGCGAACGGGGCGGGGCGGAGCACGCCTTTCGACCCCGATACCGGCGCGGGCGCGGGGGCGCGGGAAGGGGCGCGCGAAGCATGGCTCACGACCTCGGAGGTGAGCTTCTGCGCGCGCGCCTTTCCGGCCGTCCCGCAGGCCCACCCGGACGCCCCGGCCCTGCGGGTGCTCGGGCCGTACCTGCGCAACACCCACCTGCACCGCGCCATCCGCGAGCAGGGCGGCGCCTACGGGGCGGGGGCCGGATACAGCGCGGACGCCGGCGCCTTCCGCTTCTTCTCGTACCGCGACCCGCGCATCTCCGCGACGTTCGCGGACTTCGAAGCGGCGGTGCGGCGGGTTCTCGACGAGCCCCAGGACGAGGCGCACCTCGAGGAGGCGATCCTCGGCGTCATCTCCGACCTCGACCGCCCGAGCTCGCCGGCCGGCGAGGCGATCGGGAGCTACTTCGCCGCCCGCCACGGCCGCGACCCCGCCCAGCGCCGCCGCTACCGGCAGGCGGTCCTCGCGGTGACCCTCGAGGACCTGCGACGGGTGACGGAGAGCTACCTCCGGCCCGAGCGGGCGCGCGACGCGGTGGTGACGAGCGAAGACCTCCTCGCCCGCGAGCCCGACCGCGGCGGCTTCGAGACGCGCCGCCTGTAAGCCGGGCGCCCCGCCCGGGGGAGGAGGCCCCCCGGGGGCGGCGGCGAGGCCCGCGCGCTGTTCACAACCCGCCTTCAGCCCGCCGCAGGGCTTTCGCGGACACGTCGCAGGGCGTCCTGGGAACGCGGGCGTCCCGCCCGCATTTTCGTACACGGGCGCTTCACTTCGGCCCGTTGCGGGCAGGACACAGGCGCTCCCAGGACACTTGGATTCCCGCTTTCGCGGGAATGACGAAGGTAGGCGGGCCGCCCGCGTTCCCAGGACGCGGCCCTTCGCCAGCCGGGGGGATGTCCGCGTTCCCAGAGGCGCCTCCCAGCCGTCATTCCCGCGAAAGCGGGAATCCAAAGACGCCCGTGTCCCGAGGGGACGCGCCGATCCCAGGAGCGTCCGGGATGCCGGAAGTTGCACGGCAAGACATTCGTGCGGGCGGGACGCCCGCGTTCCCAGGACGCCCTGCGACCAGAGGTGTGCCGGGGTAAACACCCACATGCCTCAATGACAGGCTGGGACCGGGAAGGCGGCGGCCGTCGTGTATAGTTCCGGCCCCCGTTCCCCGGAGCCGGAAATGACCTCCATCCTCGACGATCTTCGAATCCAGCGGGCCGCGGTGAGCCGCCGCTCGGAGGTCGACCCTTCCCGGCTGGGATTCGGTGACCACTTCTCCGACCACATGTTCAGCCTGCGCTGCCGCGACGGGGTGTGGGGGCAGCCGGAGATCGTCCCCCTCGCGCCCGTCCCGGTGCATCCGGGGTGCCTCGCCCTGCACTACGGCCAGTCCGTGTTCGAGGGGCTGAAGGCCTTCCGGGGGACGGACGGAAGGGTCCGGGTCTTCCGCCCCGACCGCAACGCGGCCCGCTTGCGCGATTCATGCCGGCGCCTGTGCATCCCCCCGCTTCCCGACGGCGCGTTCGAGGCGGCGGTGGAGGCGATCGTGCGCATGGAGCACGAATGGATCCCGCGGGGGCGCGGCGAAGCCCTCTACGTGCGGCCCCTCATCTTCGCCGAGGACGCCCACCTCCAGGTCCGCCCCTCGTCGAGCTACCGACTCCTCGTCTTCGCCTCCCCCGTCACCAACTACTACGACCGCGCGGCGGGCGCGGTCTCCCTCAAGGCGCAGGGCCGCTACACCCGCGCCGCGCCGGGCGGGGTGGGGTTCGCCAAGACCGGGGGCAACTACGCGGCCGCCCTCTTCCCCGCGAGCGAGAGCATGGCCGAGGGCTTCGACCAGGCCCTGTGGCTCGACGGGACCGAGCATCGCTACGTCGAGGAAGTGGGGCAGATGAACATCTTCTTCGACTTCGAGGGCCGGGTGGCGACCCCGGAGCTGCGGGGGACCATCCTGCCCGGCATCACCCGCGAGAGCGTCCTCACCCTGCTCGCGGACCGCGGGATCGAGGTCGAGGAGCGGAGGATCGCGATCGACGAGGTCATCCGCCGGAGCGGGGACGGGTCGCTGCGCGAGGCGTTCGGGGCCGGGACCGCCGCGGTCATCACCCCGATCGGCCGGATCGGGTTCGAAGGGGCGGTGCACGAGATCAACGGCGGCGCCGCCGGACCGCTCGGCGCGGAGCTCTACGACTCGCTCATCGGCATCCAGCTCGGCGAGCGGGAAGACCGGCACGGGTGGAACCACGTCGTCGAGATCGAGCACGCTCCGGCCGAGGCTCCGGCCCAGGCCGCGGACTGAGCGCCGCCGTACCGGCGCTGGTCGGCGCCCCCTCCCCTCCGGAGCGGGGGCAGGGCAAGTGCGAGCTCGCGAGGCGGTGGGACCCGGCGGCCAGGCTCGTCGGGGTCTGCGCGTTCGCGGCGCTCTCGTTCGCGGCCTTCATCGCCGCCTTCCGAGCAGCGCCGCCATCCACCGCCCGGCCCCCTCCGGTTGAACATAACTCAACCGTGGCGCAGGAATCTTCGCTTGCGCCGAGCGCCGCTCCGCTCCTAGTCTGGGCGCGGACAGTTCCCGGGATCGCACCATGAGCAACGGATTGAAGGCAGTGGCGGAGGCGGCCGCGTGGGCGGGCTCCGCGGCGAATCCCCCGCCCCCCGGCAAGCCGGCCGGGGCATCGTGCGCCGTGTGGGAGCAGGTCCGCCGCGAGGCGGAGCGTGAGCGGGCGCGCGAGCCCGCCCTCGCGGAGTTCCTGGATTCGACGATCCTCTCCCGCGCCGGGCTCGCGGATTCCCTCGCGTGGATCCTGTCCCATGCGCTCGCGAGTCCGGCGGTCAGCCAGGAACGGCTCCGGGCGCTCTTCGACGAGGCGCACGCCGGCGACCCCGCCATCGAGGACGCCGCCCGCGCCGACCTCCGGGCGGTTCGGGACCGTGACCCGGCGCTGGAGACCTGGTTCCCGGCCCTCCTCTTCTTCAAGGGGTTCCACGCCCTCCAGGCGTACCGGATCGCCCACCGGCTGTGGAACGACGGGCGGGAGCTCGCCGCCCTCCTCGTGCAGAGCCGCATGGCCCAGGTCTACGGGGTGGACATCCATCCCGCGGCGAGGATCGGGCGGGGCATCATGATCGACCACGCCACGGGGGTCGTGGTGGGGGAGACCGCGGTCATCGAGGACGACGTCTCGATCCTGCACGAGGTGACCCTCGGCGGCACCGGCAAGGAGACCGGCGACCGGCATCCCAAGGTCCGGGCCGGGGTCCTGATCGGGGCGGGCGCGAAGCTGCTCGGGAACGTCGAGATCGGGGCCGGGGCGAAGGTGGGGGCCGGCAGCGTGGTGCTCGCGGACGTGCCCGCCCATCGCACGGTGGTCGGGGTCCCCGCGGTGGTGGTCGGCGCCCCCGAGAGCGAGGCCCCCGCCCTGACCATGGACCACCGGCTGGGGGTCACCGGCTGACCCGAGCCGAACCGCCTCCCCCCGGCTGCCGGCCGCACCGGCGCGGGCGAAGGACGGGCGCTATCCGGGCGGTGGTTTCCGGACGGGAACGGACAACGCGAGCCTGCCCGCGCGCTCGAAGACGAAGGTGACGGGGATGCTCTCTCCGGCCTCGAGAGGCGGAGCGACCCCCGTCAGCATCACGTGGAGCCCTCCGGGCTCGAGCCGGATCGACTCGCCGGGCGGGACCTCGACCGCGGCGACGTGGCGCATCTTCGCGACCCCGTCCTCGACGACGCTTCGATGGATCATCGCGTGGGCGGCGCGCCCCGTCTCCGCCCCGACGAGACGGTCCGCCGCCTCCCCGCGGTTGGCGACCACGAGATAGACCGCGGACACCTTCGAGCCGCCGATGGACGCGCGCGCCCAGGCGCCTTCGATGGAAAGCGCCCCGCCCCCCGCCGCCGCGGGCGAGAGCCAACCGAAGAGGAGAAGGGCCGTCACGTGACTCACGATCCGGCGCGGATTCACCGGCGACGTCTTCTTCATGGGCGGGCTCGCCGGACGTTCAGTGGCAGAGGTAGAAGGGGCGATCCCTCAGCATGAGCCAGACGGCGGGGGACGCGCGGAGCGCGCCGACGACGGCCTTCGCGGAATCGGGGATGGAGACGACCACCCCACTGGAGAAGATGGTCCGGTCCACGAACCGGACCGCCTCGTGCCGGGCGAGCAGCCGTTCCCGATCCGCCTGCGAGGCGTGGTCCTCGAAGAACACCAGCCAGTCCGTGCGCGCCACCCCGTCCGGCCCGACCACCGGCTCCTCCAGGGCCCGCATCGCCTCGAGGCGTGGCTGGCCCATCAGGGCGAAGAACTCCATCGCCCGCTCGCCGACGACCGGCCAGTTCGCGATCGCGAGCCCCGCCGCGAACCCCGCCGCGGCGAGGATCGAAAGCCGGGCGCCGGTCTTCCGGCGGGCGGCCCGGGCCCCCGGCCGCCCTGCTTCCGCGGACATGGACATCCTCGCGTCCCCCGGTGCGCGCTATGATCCGGGCCGGCCCGGGCGGCGGCCCGTTCGAGAGGAGACTGAACGCCGATGCGGAAGCTCGCCCCCGCGCTCGCCGTGATTGCCGTCGCGGCCGCGGCCGGCTTCTTCGCCGGCCGATGGTGGCCGGCAGGGCCGCCCTCCCTCCAAGCCGCCACCGCCCTCTTCGGGCAGGAACGCGCCCTCCCCGAGTTCACCCTGACCGATCATACCGGACGAGCGTACACCCGGCGGGACCTCGAAGAAACCTGGACCCTGCTCTTCTTCGGCTACACCCACTGCCCCGACGTCTGCCCGATCACCCTCGCGACGATGTCGGCGAGCGTCGATGCGGTCGCCGCCCTCGGCGGGGAGGCGCCGCGGGTGGTCTTCGTGAGCGTAGACCCGGAACGGGACGCCCCGAGCCATCTGCGCGGCTACGTCACCGTGTTCCGCGAGGACTTCCTCGGCGTCACCGGGCCGCACGAGGAGCTCCGGAAGCTCACCCGCGCCCTGGGCGTGGCCTACGCCCGGGACGGAGACGGCCCGGAGTACCTCGTCGAGCACAGCGCCGCCCTGCTCCTCGTGAACCCGAAGGCCGAGCTCCAGGCCGTCTTCACCCCGCCGCACGAGCCGGATCCGATGGCCCGCGACTTCGTCGCCATCCGCAGCCACTGAGCCTCGGGCGCGGCCTTTCGTCGTGTTCAATCATCGCAGGGAAGCATGCCCGCCCTCTTGCAGGCCCTTTGGAACGGCGGCGCTGCCGAACGAAGCGAGACCATGGCGGGCCAACCCGGAAATCCCATGAACAGGAGCCGTCCGGCTCCATAATCGATCCTGATTGCCGCCGCCCGGCCTGCCGGCCCTGCCCGTTGGGCGGGGGGGGGGGGGGGGGCCGAGCCGGTAACGTTCCTGCAACAAGAGGGCGCTACAAAGTCTCCCCGGCGGGCGACTGGTCCCGCAAGCTCGTCCCATCCATCCTTCAAACGGGAGACGTCCGGACATGAATCGAGTCCTCCTCGGGGCCGCCATCGCCCCGTTCGCCCTCGCCGCATCGGTGCAGGGCGCCCACGCCCAGGCCCGCGACTACGTGAGCATCGTCGGCTCTTCGACCGTCTACCCCTTCGCGACGGTGGTCGCGGAGCAGTTCGGCAAGAGCACCAGGTTCCAGACCCCCAAGATCGAGTCCACCGGCTCGGGCGGCGGGCTCAAGCTCTTCTGCGCGGGGGTCGGGGTCAACCACCCCGACGTCGCCAACTCCTCCCGGCGGATCAAGAGGTCCGAGGTGGACCGCTGCCGCGGGAACGGGGTCACCGACGTGATCGAGGTCAAGGTCGGCTACGACGGGATCGTGCTCGCGAACTCCAGGAAGTCGGGCGTCATGGAGGTCAGCCGCCGCGACGTCTTCCTCGCCCTCGCCCGCGAGGTCCCGGACCCCGCCGGCGGGGACCAGCTCGTCCCGAACCCCTACCAGACCTGGAAGGACGTGAACGACACTCTCCCCGACACCAGGATCGTCGTGCTCGGCCCGCCCCCGACCTCCGGCACGCGCGACGCCTTCGTCGAGCTCGCCCTCGAAGGCGGCTGCAAGACCTTCGACTTCATCGAGGCGATGAAGAAGCAGGACAAGCAGGCGTACAAGGCGGTCTGCCACTCCATCCGGGAGGACGGCGCCTACGTCGAGGCGGGGGAGAACGACAACCTGATCGTGCAGAAGATCGAGGCCGACCCGGGGGCGTTCGGGGTCTTCGGGTTCAGCTTCCTCGACCAGAACATGGACAAGCTCCAGGGCTCGAAGGTCGACGGCGTGGCGCCGGAGTTCGAGGCCATCGCGTCGGGGGACTACCCGGTGTCGCGGTCCCTCTACTTCTACGTGAAGAAGGCCCACGTGGGGCAGATCCCCGGCATCGAGGGGTATCTGGCCGAGTTCACGAGCGACCGGGCCTGGGGCGACGACGGCTACCTGACCGACAAGGGGCTCATCCCGATGCCGGAGGCGGAGCGAATGCGGTTCGCCGCCGACGTCGCGAACCTGACCCCGCTCGTGCTCGACGAGTAGTGGGGTGGGGGTAGTGGAGAAGGGGTGGTCGGGGCGGCTCGGCCGCCGGGCGGCCACGGCCGCGGCCACGGCCCGCGGCGGCCGGGGGGAGCGCCCCCCCGGCCGCCCGGAAGCGCCATAATCTCCCCCATGTCGGCCCCCGCCCTCACCCTCGTCGTGCTCGCGATCGCCGCGCTCGGATGGCGGGCCGGGCGGCGGCGGGCGTTCGCGGTCGCGGGCGGGCCGGCGAACGCCCACACCCTCCACTCGCGCCCGGCGTACTTCGGCGCCCTCACCGCGATCTGGTGCGCGGTCCCGGCCCTGCTGCTCCTCTGCCTCTGGGTCCTGGCGCGCGGCTCGGTGGTGACCGGGCTGGTGGTGGCCGACCTGCCGCCGGCGCTCCGGGACCTCCCCGGGAACGAGCTCGCCCTCGTCGTCAACGACGTCCGCAACCAGGTGGAGGGCAACTTCGTCCGGGACGACGTCGCCCCCGCCATCGTCGAGGCGGCGGAACGCTACCGGAGGCTCGACGAGCTCGGGCGGCTCGTCTCCAGCGTCGCCGCGCCCCTCGTCGCGCTGCTCGGCCTCGTCCTCATGTGGCGGCGGGTCTCGCCGCGGGTGCGCGCGCGCAACCACGTGGAAGGCGCGGTCCTCGTCTTCATCGTCGCGAGCTCCACGGTCGCCATCCTGACCACCGCGGGCATCGTGCTGTCGGTGCTGTTCGAGGCGCTCCGCTTCTTCCAGAGCGTGTCGCCCTTCGACTTCCTGTTCGGCATCGAGTGGAGCCCGCAGACCGCGATCCGCTCCGACCAGGTGGGCGCTTCGGGGGCGTTCGGCATGGTCCCCCTCTTCACCGGCACGCTCCTCATCTCGGCCGTCGCCATGCTCGTGGCGGTCCCGGTCGGCCTGATGTCGGCCATCTACCTCGCGGAGTACGCGAGCCGCCGGCTGCGTTCGATCGCGAAGCCGCTCCTCGAGATCCTGGCCGGGATCCCGACCGTGGTGTACGGGTTCTTCGCGGCGCTGGTGGTCGCGCCCGCGGTCCGCGACGCCGGCGCCGCCCTCGGGATCGACGTCGCCTCGCAGAGCGCGCTCGCGGCCGGCCTCGTCATGGGGGTGATGATCATCCCGTTCGTGTCGTCGCTGTCCGACGACGTGATCAACGCCGTGCCCCAGGCGCTCCGCGAGGGCTCGCTCGGCCTCGGCGCGACGAAGTCGGAGACGGTCCGCCGGGTCGTGCTGCCGGCCGCGCTGCCCGGAATCGTGGGCAGCATCCTGCTGGCCGTGTCGCGCGCGATCGGCGAGACCATGATCGTGGTCATGGCCGCGGGGCTCGCCGCGAACCTGACCGCGAACCCCCTGGAGGCGGTCACCACCGTCACCGCCCAGATCGTCACCCTCCTCGTCGGCGACCAGGAGTTCGACAGCCCCAAGACCCTCGCCGCTTTCGCCCTGGGGCTCGTGCTCTTCCTCATCACCCTCGCGCTGAACGTCATCGCGCTGCACGTCGTGCGGCGATATCGGGAACAGTATGAATAGGGCGGACGACGCGAGCCGCCCGGACGGTGTGGACGGTGCGGGCGGCGCGAACACGGCGCACGGCCCGGACGGTCCGAACGGGGCGCGGAGGGCGGATGGTCCGGACAGCGTGCGCAGCGCGGATGGTCCGGGCGGCCCGAACGGCGCGCGGAGGGCGCCGAGTACGGTGGCGGACCCGCGCTTCCAGGCCCGCCTTCGCCGCCGCTATGCGAGCGAGCGGCGCTTCCAGTGGACCGGCCGGATCGCCCTCGCCCTCGGGGGCGGGTTCCTCGCGCTCATCCTCGGGACCATCGCCGCCAACGGGTACACCGCGTGGCAGCAGACCTTCATCGCCCTCGAGATCCACTTCGACCCCGAGCGGCTCGACCCGGAGGGGACGGGGAGCGAGCATTCGCTCGTGGGCGGGGACTACGGCGGGCTGGTGAAGGCGGCCCTGCGCAAGGAGTTCCCGGAGGCGCGGACGCGCCGCGAGCGCCGGAAGCTCCAGGCCCTCGTGAGCCCCGGGGCGTCCTTCCACCTGCGGGAGATGGTGATCGAGACCCCGTCCCTCGTCGGCGAGACCCGGACCGTCTGGCTGCCGGCGGACGACGACGTGGACATGCTCCTCAAGGGGCGCATCGACCGCTCCGTCCCCGAGACCTCCCGGCGGCTGAACGACCGCCAGCTCGAGATGGTGGACGCGCTCGCCGCGCGCGGCGCGCTCGAGAAGCGCTTCAACCGCGCCTTCTTCACCGCCGGGGACTCGCGCGAGCCGGAGGTCTCCGGCATTCGCGGGGCGCTCGTCGGCTCCGCGCTCACCCTCCTCGTGACCCTGCTGCTGTCGTTCCCGGTCGGGGTCGGGGCCGCCCTCTACCTCGAGGAATTCGCCCCCCGCAACCGGTGGACGGACCTCATCGAGGTGAACATCAACAACCTCGCGGCGGTCCCGTCCATCGTGTTCGGGCTGCTCGGGCTCGCGGTGTTCCTCAACTTCTTCGGCCTGCCGCGCTCCGTGCCGATGGTGGGGGGGATGGTGCTCGCGCTCATGACCCTGCCCACGATCATCATCGCCGGGCGGGCGGCCCTCGCCTCGGTCCCGCCCTCGATCCGGGAGGCCGCGCTCGGGGTCGGGGCCTCCCGGATGCAGACCGTCACCCACCACGTGCTGCCGCTCGCGATGCCCGGGATCCTCACCGGCGCCATCATCGGGATGGCGCGCGCCCTCGGCGAGACCGCCCCGCTCCTGATGATCGGGATGGTCGCGTTCATCGTGGACGTCCCGCATACTCCGTTCGACCCCGCCACCGTGCTCCCGGTGCAGATCTTCCTGTGGGTGGACAGCCCGGAGCGGGCCTTCGTGGAGCGGACCTCCGCGGCGATCGTCGTGCTCCTCGGGTTCCTGATCGCCATGAACGGCCTCGCGGTGGTGTTGCGCCGGCGGTTCGAGCGGCGCTGGTAGGCAGGCTTGGGGGCGGAGACGGAGGCGGGGATGCCGGTCGCGTCGAACGAACGGGAGAAGGAATACAGGTGAGCACGGTTGCCGCCCCCGCCGCCGCGCCCTTCGCGCCGGAGCGGCCGGCCCACGCGCCCAGCGACGAGACGTTCGAGACGGTCGGCGAGATCCACTCGCCGAACCCCCGCATCACGGTGCGCGGCGTGACCGTCCGGTACGGAGACAAGATCGGCATCGAGAACGTCAGCATCGACATCGGCTCCAACGAGGTCCTCGCCCTGGTGGGGCCGTCGGGCTGCGGGAAGTCGACGTTCCTGCGGTGCCTCAACCGGATGAACGACATCATCGACCACTGCCGGATGACCGGAACCATCCGGCTCGACGGCGAGGACGTCTTCGACCCGAAGCTCGACGTGGTGCTGCTCCGCGCCCGCGTCGGCATGGTGTTCCAGAAGCCCAACCCCTTCCCGAAGTCGATCTACGACAACGTCGCCTACGGACCGCGCATCCACGGCCTGGCGGAGACCCGCGCGGACACGGACGAGATCGTGCAGCGGAGCCTCGAGCGGGCCGGCCTCTGGGAGGAGGTGAAGGACCGGCTGGCCCAGCCCGGCACGGGGCTCTCGGGCGGGCAGCAGCAGCGCCTGTGCATCGCGCGGGCCATCGCGGTGAGCCCCGAGGTGATCCTCATGGACGAGCCGTGCTCCGCCCTCGACCCCATCGCGACCGCCCGCATCGAGGAGCTGATCGACGAGCTGCGGCAGCAGTACGCGATCGTCCTCGTGACCCACTCGATGCAGCAGGCTGCACGGGTCTCCCAGCGCACCGCCTACTTCCATCTCGGGCGCCTGGTGGAAGTGGGCGAGACGTCGCAGATCTTCACCAATCCCCGGCACACCCTCACCGAGGACTACATCACCGGACGGGTGGGCTAGGGCAGGGGCGAGGCAGAGGTGAGGCAGGAGCAGGGGCAAGGGTCGAACATGGCAGCCGCGGAAACCGAACGGACGCCGGTGACCGGCCGGCACATCTCCCACAAGTACGACGAGGCGCTCGAGAACGTCCGCACCTCGGTGCTTGCGATGGGCGGGCTCGTCGAGGAGCAGATCACCAACGCGCTGGCCGCGCTCGCGGAGTTCGACAGCGAGCTCGGCGAACGGGTGGTGCGCGACGACTACAAGATCAACCGGCTCGAAGTCCAGATCGACGAGGAGTGCACGCGGATCATCGCGCTGCGCCAGCCGGCGGCGAGCGACCTCCGGCTCGTCATCGCGATCATCAAGACGATCACCGACCTCGAACGGATGGGCGACGAGGCGCAGAAGCTCGGCCGGACCGCGATGCGGCTCTCGGGCAACGCGCCGGGGCGGATGCGCTACGCGGGGGTGCGCAACCTCGGCCGGCACGTCCAGCAGGTGTCGCGGCAGGCCCTCGACGCGTTCGCGCGGCTGGACGTCGAGGCGGCGGTGGCGATCGCGCGCGAGGACAAGACGGTCGATCAGGAATACGCGGCGTGCATGCGCGAGCTCGTGACCTACATGATGGAGGACCCGAGGCGCATCTCCGAGGTGCTGGACATGATCTGGTGCGCGCGGGCGCTCGAACGGATCGCCGACCACGCGAAGAACATCGGGGAGTACATCGTGTTCCTGGTGAAGGGCAAGGACATCCGGCACACGAGCCTGGAGCACAAGGAGCTGCAGGCGCAGAGCGAAGCCTGAGCCGGCGAGGGGCGGGCTTGGCGAAGCTCCCTGCCGCGCACATGCCTTCGACAAGTCATGACTTGACGAAACACGACTTGACGAAACACGGCTTGACGAGTCGCGACTTGACGACCTGCGCCGGTGAGGTATGCGAGCCGGGAGATCCGGCAGGAACCGGGCTTCGGGGAGGGAGGTCCACCACCGAGCCGGGCCGAAGCCCGAGGTGGCAGGGTAGAGACATGGCGGCAAGCCTGCTGATCGTCGAGGACGAGCCGGCCATGCGGGAGATGGTCGCCGGGAGCCTCCGCACCGCCGGGTACGAGGTCCGCGAGGCCGGGAACGCGGCGGGCGCATGGAAGGCGCTCCGGGCCGCGCGGGTGGACCTCATCCTTCTCGACTGGATGCTCCCCGGAGCGAGCGGCTACGAGTTCCTCCGGCGCCTGCGCCGGGAGGGCGCTCCCGCCGAACGCGAGGTCCCCGTCATCCTCGTCACCGCCCGGGCGGACGAGCCGGATCGGGTCCGGGGGCTGGACGCGGGCGCGGACGACTACGTGATCAAGCCCTTCTCCCCGCGCGAGCTGCGGGCCCGGGTGCGCGCCCTGCTCCGAAGGGCCGCGGACGCGGGCGCGGACCGGATCGAGGCCGGCGGCCTTCTCATCGACCGCGAGCGCTGCCGGGTCCACGTCCGCGGCGTCGAGGTGGGGCTCGGGGCCACCGAGTTCCGTCTGCTCCACTTCCTGGCCTCCCGTCCGGACCGGGTCCACAGCCGTACCCAGCTCCTCGACAACGTGTGGGGCCGCGACGTCTTCATCGAGGAGCGCACCGTGGACGTCCAGATCCGCCGGGTGCGGAAGGCGCTCGCGCCGCACGGGGTCGCGGGATACGTCCGCACCGTGCGCGGCTTCGGCTACCGGTTCTCGGTCGCCGGCTGAGCACGGCGGACCGGCCATGCGGCGCGCCTGGCTGGCCGAGCTGCGGATCGTCGGGTGGATCCTCGCCGCCGCGGCGGCGGCCGGCTTCTTCACCGGCGGGGTCCTGTGGTGGCTGGCCGGCGCGGGGGCTCTCTACGCCGTCCTCAACGTTCGCGCCGCGGCGCGCCAGCTCCGATGGATCGACGACGGGCAGGGCGGCCCGCCGCCCGATGCGTCCGGGCTGTGGGGGGAGGTCCTCCACCGGCTCTACCAGGAGCGGCGCGAGGCGCGCGAAGCGGCGCGCGAGGCTGCGGCGCGCGTGGAGCAGTACGAACGGTCCGTGCAGGCGTTGCCGGACGGGGTCGTGATCCTGGACGCGGACCTGCACATCCGCTGGTCGAACGCCGCCGCCCGGAGGCTGATCGGGCTCCGGGACCCCGAGGACCGCGGGCAGCACATCGACAACCTGCTGCGGCACCCGGAGTTCGTGGACTACCGGCGCCGGGGCGAGCTGGACCGCCTGGTCGAGCTCCCGGCCCCGAGCGCCCCGGACCACGTCATCATGGTGGGCCTCGTGCCCTTCTCCGCCGGGCAGCTCCTGCTGGTGTGCCGGGACGTGACCGAGCGGGTGCGGATCGACCGGGTGCGCCGGGACTTCCTGAGCAACGTCTCGCACGAGCTTCGGACCCCCATCACGGTCCTGGGGGGCTACCTGGAGATGCTGCAGGACGACGCGGCGGCGGACGGCCTGCCGGGCCGCTGGGCGCAGCCGGTGGAGGCGATGCGCCAGCAGGCGTCCCGGATGCGGCATCTCGTCGAAGACCTGCTCCTCCTCTCCCGGATGGAGTCCCTCGGGCGCCCCGACTCGCGTGACGAGGTCGAGGTCGACCTCCTTGCCGCGCAGGTCCGGGAAGAGTGCCAGGCGCTGAGCGGGGAGCGCGCCCACCGCATCGAGCTCGAGGTCGAGCCCGGCGCCAGGGTGTCCGGAAGCGCGTCGGAGCTCCGGGCGGTGTTCTCGAACCTCGCGCGGAACGCGGTCCAGTACACCCCGGCCGGCGGCCTCGTCCGCATCGAATGGCGGGTGGACGACGAGGCGGCGTGGTTCGTGGTGACGGACGAGGGCGAGGGGATCGAGCCGGAGCACCTGTCACGCCTGACCGAGCGCTTCTACCGGGTGGACAAGGGCCGCTCGCGCGAGGCGGGCGGCACCGGCCTCGGGCTCGCCATCGTCAAGCACGCCCTCGCGCACTACGACGGGGCGCTCGAGATCGAGAGCGAGCCCGGCCGCGGCAGCCGATTCGCCTGCCGGTTCCCGCGTCGCGTCGTGATCCATCCCCCGCCGCCGGATTCCGGCCCCCCGGCCGACCCGGACCCTCGTTGAGCCTTCCGCGGCGGTTTGCTACGGTGCCGCGAAC
This sequence comes from Gammaproteobacteria bacterium, assembly GCA_965243335.1. Taxonomy (GTDB): domain Bacteria; phylum Pseudomonadota; class Gammaproteobacteria; order HK1; family HK1; genus JAJDXW01. Next base: position 3,378,007 of record OZ251545.1, on the reverse strand, counting down.
ACAACCGAGGGACGCGAAAACGATGGACCTCTCCGGGAAGGTCGCGGTGGTGACGGGGGGCGCGGTGGGAATCGGGCGGCACGTCTCGCTCGCGTTCGCGCGGGCCGGCGCCGACGTCGCCGTCGCCGCGCTCGAGGCGGAGGCGACCCGCTCCGTCTGCGGCGAGATCGAGGCGATGGGCCGGAACGCGGCCGGCTGGCCGCTTGATCTCAACGCCTTCGACCAGCTCGAGGGCATCCGCGATGGAGTCCTCGAGAAGTTCGGCCGGGTCGACGTCCTTGCCGCCGTCGCGGGGATCCCGGGGAGCTGGTGGCTGATCCACGAGACCCCGGAAGAAGACTGGGACGAGGTGATGAACATCAATCTCAAGGGGATGTACCTCACCTGCAAGGCGTTCATCCCGGCGATGATCGCGCAGGGCGAGGGCGGCGCCATCCTCACCTTCACCTCTTCCCTCGGCCAGCGGGTCCACCCGAAACGGGGGATCTACGCGGTCTCCAAGTGGGGGATCATCGCCCTCACCAAGACGATGGCGGTCGAGCTCGCGGCGGACCGCATCCGGGTCAACGCGGTGGCCCCCGGCGGCGGCGTCGCGGGCGAGCGGCGGGACCGGTGGTTCGAGCAGGCGGCGGCCCAGCTCGGCGGCACGGCGGAGGAGCAGCGCGCGGCGATGCTGGACGCGATCCCGATGCACGAGCTGATCGAGCCGGACGACATCGCCCGCCTCTGCGTCTTTCTCGCGAGCGACGATTCAAGGCAGATCACCGGCGAGGTGCTGAACATCAACGGCGGGCACGGGCTGGCGGTGCTCGACGCCACCCTGCCCGCCGCGATCCTGAAGTAGCCGGGGCCGCCCCCCGGCGCGGCTGCCCCGAACCTTCCGACCGCCGCCGCCCCGGGGACCGCCTCCGGGAACGGCGCGTCTCGCTGCGGACGGACTGGCCCCCGCCGCGGCAGGACGGGGAGATATCCGGGCTACAGCACCTGATCAGTTCCGGGGTCGATGAGGTGCATGTTCTGCATGTCGATGGTGAACGTCATGTCTTCGCCCGGGGCCTTCACCGTCCGCGGGGCGGCGCGGGCGCACACGTCGACCCCCTGGACGTTCATGAAGACCATGGTGTCGATTCCCATCGGCTCCAGCACCTCGACCTTACAGGGGAAGTCCTGCTGCTCGGGGTTCGTGTGCTGGCGCTGCTCGGTCAGGTGCTCGGGGCGGATCCCGAACGTCAGGTCCCGGTCCACATGGTCGCGGTACCGGCTCTCGCGGTCCTCGGGGACGGCGAGCCGGATCCCGTCGGAGAGGATCACCGACAGCCCCGCACCGTTCCGGGCCAGCTTGCAGGGCAGGAAGTTCATCGCCGGCGAGCCGATGAAGCCCGCGACGAAGCGGGTCGCGGGATGGTCGTACATCTCCTGCGGCGGGGCGACCTGCTCGACCACCCCGTCGTTCATCACCACGATCCGGTCGGCGAGGGTCATCGCCTCGACCTGGTCGTGGGTCACGTACACCACGGTGGTCCGCACCCGCTGGTGGATGAGCTTGATCTCCGTCCGCATCTGCACCCGGAGCTTGGCGTCGAGGTTCGAGAGCGGCTCGTCGAACAGGAACGCCTCGGGATTGCGCACGATGGCCCGCCCCATCGCGACCCGCTGCCGCTGGCCGCCGGAGAGCTGCTTGGGGCGGCGGTCCAGGAGCTCCCCGATGTCGAGGATGTCCGCCGCTTCCTTGACCCGCCGCCCGATCTCGTCCTTCGGCAGCTTCCGCAGGCGAAGGCCGAACGACATGTTCTCGTGCACCGTCATGTGGGGGTAGAGGGCGTAGTTCTGGAACACCATGGCGATGTCCCGGTCCCGGGGCGGGACGTCGTTGATGAGGCGGTCGCCGATCCAGATCTCGCCCGCGGTGATGTGCTCGAGGCCCGCGATCATGCGAAGCGTCGTCGTCTTGCCGCAGCCGGACGGCCCCACCAGCACGACGAATTCGTTCTCGTCGATGGTGAGGTCGATGCCGCGCACGGCGGGCGTCTCGCCGTACGACTTGTAGAGATCCTTGAGCAGAATTTGCGCCATTGGGAAACCCCTTGCCTGTCGATCGCGCTCGGGTGCGTGCGCCCGGGCGGGATCCTATCCCTTGACCGCCCCGGTCATCCCGGAGACGTAGTGTTCGACGAAGAACGAGTACACGATGGCCACCGGGACGGAGCCGAACAGGGCCCCCGCCATCAGCGGCCCCCAGAAGAACACGTCGCCGAGGATCAGCTCCCCCGTCACCCCCACCGGCACCGTCTTGTTCTCCGGCGAGGCGATGAACACCAGGGCGTAGAGGAACTCGTTCCACGACAGGGTGAACGCGAAGATCCCGGCCGACAGGATCCCGGGCACCGCGAGGGGCAGGATGATCTTCACCATCGCCTGGATCCGGGTCGCCCCGTCGATGCGCGCGCACTCCTCGAGCTCCTTCGGGATCGTCTGGAAGTACCCGATCAGCAGCCAGACGCAGAAGGGGACGAGGAAGGTCGGGTAGGCGAACATCAGGGAGGCCCGCGAGTCCATCAGGCCGAAGAACGACATCACCCCCGTCAGGGGGATGAACAGGAGCGCCGGCGGGACGAGGTAGGTGATGAAGATCCAGATGCTGAACACGGTCGAGCCCCGGAACGTCAGCCGGGCGAGCGCGTACCCGCCGAGGACCCCGGCGAAGAGCGAGATGGCGGTCGACACCAGCGCGACCCAGAGGGTGTTCCACGTCCATTGCAGGAACAGGGTGTCCTGGAAGAGCATCCTCCAGTGCTCGATGGTCGGGTCCCGCACCAGGAACGGGGAGACGCGGCGGTTGTAGAGCTCGGCGTCGGTCTTGACCGACGTGATGAGCATCCAGAAGAACGGGAAGAGCATCGCGAAGACGAACAGGAACAGCGGGATGTAGAAGACGATGAGACGCTTGCGGTACGTCTCGCCCACGAATGCGGAGGTGCTCACGAACGCGCTCCCTTCCCCTTCCCGCTTCCCGCTTCGCCGCCCGCGTCAGTCCACGCCGATCCGGCGCAGGTAGGTGAGCTGGAGGACGATGACGACGAGGAGCAGCGGCACCATGAAGAGCGCCGTCGCCGCTCCCTCGCCGAGGTTCCCCGCGTGCATCGAGATCTGGTACGCCAGGGTCGCGAGGAGGTGGGTGGAGTTGTGCGGGCCGCCCCGGGTCAGCACGTAGACGAGCTGGAAGTCGGCGAAGGTGACGACGAAGGAGAAGACCACCACCACGATCGCGACCGGCTTGATCATCGGCAGGGTGACGTGCCAGAACTTCCGCCACCCGCTCGCCCCGTCGATCTCGGCCGCGTCGTAGAGCTCGGTGGGGACGGTCTGGAGGGCGGCGAGGAACGAGATCGCGAAGAAGGGCAGCCCCCGCCACACGTTGGCCATGATGATCGAGCCCATCGCCAGGGTCGGATTGCCCAGCCAGTTCGGCCCCCGGATGTACCCGAAGCCTTCCTTGAGGACGAGGCCGAACACGCTGATCTCGAGGTCCCAGAACCAGCGCAGGATCCAGTTGAAGACGCTGAACGTGCCGTCGAGCATCCACAGCCAAACGAGGGTGCTGAGCACCGTCGGCACGATGAACGGCAGGAGGACGGCCGCGCGGGTGAACCGGGAGAGCCGGAACTTGCGGTTCAGGAGGACCGCGAGCCACATGCCGAGCGCGGCCTTGATCGCGGTCGCGACGACGGTGAAGAAGACGGTGTTCCAGGCGGCGGTGCGGAAGATGTCGCTGTCGAGGAGCTTGGCGAAGTTCGCGAGCCCGATGAAGTTGCCCGGCTGCCCCACCACCTTGTCGGTGAGGGCCATCCAGACCCCGAGCGCGAACGGATAGGCGATGAAGACGATGATCAGCAGGAAGGCGGGGAGGAGCAGCACGTACCCGAGGACCCGCTCGTCCTCGAGCTGGGTGGTGAGCCAGCTCGTGCGCGACTTCTCGGACGCGCGCGACGGGCTCGCGGGGGCGGGGGCGCGGGCGGTCGAGGTCGTGGCGGTCGTATCGGCCATGCTCAGCTACTCGGCCCGCTCTCGTGCGGGACGCGCCCGCCGGTCCGGGAGCCGCGGCGGACGGCGCGCGGCGGCTCCTCCGCCTCGCCGCGAAGCCGGCCTCCGGAAACGCCTTCCGGGGAGCTGCAGAGCCGGGCGGCGGACGGCGTTCCGCCGGCCGATCGCCCGTTCGGCGTCGATTCGGCGCCCGGATGGGCCGCTTCACGTCGCATCGGCAATGACCTCGACCCCGAACCGGTCCTGGTAGAGGTAGATGAGGCCCATGCAGTCCCGGGCGATCGCCCTCCGGCCGCGGTCCTCCTCGATGAGCCCATCGTACATGTCGCGGACCCCGCGGCTCAGCGACTCCTCCACCCCCATCGCCGCCATGCTCTCCACCACGCAGTCGAGGTCCTTGCGGATCAGGGTCATGGGACCCATCGCGCCCACTTCCTCCAAGTTCCCGTCGAGGATCCCGGGGGAGTTGACGTTCAGGATCTCGCTCCCCGCCCGCCCCGATTTCAGGACGTCGACGAGCACGCGGAGGTCGAGCCCCGCCCGCTTGCCGTAGGCGAGCGCTTCCGCGAAGGCCGCGAGATGGGCGCCCACCATGATCTGGTTGGCGAGCTTGGCGTGCATCCCGGACCCCACCGCCTCGCCGAAGTGCTGGACCACGCGGCCGAGGACGTCGAGGAGGGGCCGGCACCGTTCGAAGGCGGCGGCCCGCCCGCCGACCATGATCCCGAGGGCGCCGGCGGCGGCGCCCGCCTTGCCGCCGGTCACCGGGGCGTCGAGCAGGTCGATGCCGCGTTCCGCAAGCCTCGTGCCGAGCCGGGCGCAGACGGGAGGGGGGATGGTCGAGGTGTCGATGTGGACGTGGCCCGCGCGGCCGCCCTCCAGGATGCCGCAGGGGCCGGCGACGACCTCTTCGACGCTCCGGGTGGTCGGGAGGCTTGAGAAGGTGACCGAGGCGCGCGAGGCCGTTTCCGCCGGGCTTCCGGCCGGGGCCGCGCCCTCGTCGGCCAGGGCCTCGACCGGGGACGGGTCGACGTCGTGGACGACGACCGGATAGCCCGCCCGGAGCAGGTTCCGCGCCATCGGCAGGCCCATGTTGCCGAGGCCGACGTACCCGACGGTCTCCCCGATCGTCACTTGCTCAGGCATGGATCGAGCCCGGTCCGGCCGGTGGCGGGTACGGAGGGGCCTCCCCCGCGAGGAGACGCCGGCGGCGACCGGTCATGAGGGCTCCGCGGCCGACCGCGCCCCGCCCCGGGGCGCGGCCCGCGACGGGGCCGCGAGCCTCCCGACAGCCACCCGAAGGGACGCGCCTTCCCCGGAGGTTCGGCGAACGCCCGGGGGTAGGCGCCGGGGTCCCGGAGAACGGCCGGCGCCGGGAACCCGCACCCGGCCCGTCCCCTCCCCGAACCGTCCTGCCCCCGCCCCGCCGGAGGCCCGGCGGGGCGGGGCGCGGGTCTCGAAACGGCGCCGATGCCGATCTCGCGTCCTGCCGGAGCTGCGTCACGCTCCGTAGACGTTCCTCACCTCCTTCTCGGCCCAGGCGGCGGCGTCCTTCGCCGACTCGCCCTGCACCGCCCGCGCGAACATGTCGACGATGATGTACTTCGACTGCACCTCGGCGGCCCCCCGCCCGAACGGCCCCGGCCAGCCGTAGCTGCGCGAGTACTTCGCCGCGTCCCGGTAGAGCGAAACCGCCGGGTCCGCGGTCCACATCGGGTGGTCCTCCAGGCCCGGCGCCCGCGGCAGGGCGAAGCAGTTCTGGACCGTGATGTAGCGCTCGTAGTTGTCGGGGCGGAGCAGGTACCGGATCCACTCCATCGCCGCTTCCTGGTTCTTCGAGTACTTCGGGATGCTGAAGCCCTGCGGCACCGACACGCAGAACCGGCCCCCCGGCCCCTGCGGGTAGAGGTAGTGGCTCATGTTGTCGGCGACGTGGTCCATCCCCTTCTGCCGCGCCACGAAGTAGATGCTGGCGCCGTTGGAGGTGGTGGAGATTTGCTCGGAGAGGAACGCACGGTTGTTGCTGCCGTCGTCCCAGGAGAGGCCGCCCGGCTCGAAGGCGGCGTCCCACGCCTCCTTCATCCACTCGATGGCCTGACGGGTGGCCTCCGAGTTGACGGCCACCTTCCCGGACTCGTCGATCTCCGACCCGCCGAAGCTCCACATCAGCGAGTAGGCGAAGTTCGGCGCGTCGCCGAGGGTGTGGCCGAGGGTCTGCCCGAAGGGCCAGCCGTCCGCCTTGCACTTCGTGCCCGCAGCCAGGAACTCGTCCCAGTTGTCCGGGATCTCGATGCCGAGGTTCCGGTACACGTCCGTCCGGTAGGCCATGAGGTTGCCGATGCCGTAGTACGGGATGCCGCGCGGCACGCCGTCGACGACGACCGCATCCTGCTGGTAGGCGAAGACGTCGTCGCCGCCGTCGAGACTCCAGATCGCGCTGTGGTCGATGAGTCCGCCCGCGTAGAGGTGCGGGTGGTTCCACCAGAGCTGCAGGACGTCGGGGCCGGCGCCGCCCTCGATCGCGGCCGCCGCCCTCGCCTGGATGTCGTTCTGGCCGATGGTCTCGAACCGGACCGCGATGCCGGCCTCCTTCTCGAAGGCGGCGGCGAACTCACGGGTGAGATCGTCGGCGGGCGGGATGAAGTTGTTCCACGCCAGGTGGTGCACCTCGCGCTTCTGCGCGAACGCGGGCGCCACGCCGCCGAAGAGGCCGAGGCTCGTGCCGGCCGCGACGGCGGCCGCCGACTTCGTGAAGTCACGGCGGGTCAACCCCTTCCTGGGGGCGGAACTCGCAACGGGATTCTTGGGCTTCTTCGTCACTTCTCTTCCTCCGGTATATGGCTCGCCAGTCACGGATGAGGGAGCCGTCCGGGCCGCGGCGCGCCGCGGCCCGGACGCCGAACCTAGTATGACGGCGGGCTACCGGGTGTCAAGCGCGGGGGGGCGGGGGTACGCAGGGCGTCCTGGGAACGCGGGCGTCTCGCCCGCAGCGGACCGAAGTGAAGCGCCCGTGAACGAAGATGCGGGCGAGACGCCCGCGTTCCCAGGGGAGTCGTTCCCGGGCCGCATGGATTCCCGCTTTCGCGGGAATGACGAGGACAGGGGCAGGACGCTCGCGCTGCGGCTCGAGGGTCGTGGGCCGCGGGCCTCGCACGGCGGCCCGCGGGCGGCTGGGTCCCGGTTGGGGTGCGGCGGGCCCCGGCCCGCGGGGGTCAGAGCCGGACCGCGGCCCCCGCCCGCGCCGACTCCTCGGCCGCGAGCGCGAAGCGCAGGACGTCGCGCCCCTCCTCGCCGGAGAGCCGGGGCGCGGTCCCGCTTCGCAGCGCCTCGATGCAATGCCGGGTCGAGTAGACGAAGCTCGTCTCCCAGCCCGTCTCGACGTCGGGATAGCCGGTCAGCGCCCCGTCCCGGAAGAGCTGGACGGGGACGACGTCGGCCCCGAGCTGCCCGTGCCCGCGGTTGATCCAGATGACGCCGCGCGTGCCGGTGATCTCGATCCGGTCGTCCTGCGCGTAGTGCTCGGTCACGACGTCCAGCTCGGGCGAGTAGACGATCTCGAGGTTGCCGTAGCGGGCGCCGGGGAAGCGGAACGAGATCATGGCCGGGGCGTCGAACACGAAGCCGTCGGGCGCGGTGGTGCGGCTGATCCAGGCGTGGACCTCCTCGGCCGGCCCCATGAAGAGCCAGGCGAGGGCGAACTTGTGGTGGCCGTCGTCGAGGACGAGGGGGCCGCCCCCGATCCGGGCGGGGTCCTGGCGCCACGCGAGGGTCTGGGCCGGGACCTCCCACGCGGTCCCGCTCCGCCCCGGGTTGCTCTTGATGCGAATCGTCAGGGGCTCCCCGATGGCCCCCTCGTCGATGAGGGACTTCGCCCTGACCACGGGCGGGTAGAAGACGAAGTTCTCGAACACCCGCAGCGGACCGGGCGCCTGCCGCGCCGCCTCCACCAGGCGGTCCGCGTCCGCGACGCTCGTGCACATCGGCTTCTGGACGGAGACCGCCTTGCCGGCCGCGAGCCCGGCGAGGGCGGCGTCGAGGTGGAGGTGGTGGGGGAGCAGGACCTCGACGAGGTCCACCGCATCGAGCGCCGCCAGCGCGCGGTAGTCGTCGGTAATGGTGATCGCCGCGGGGTCGAGACCCCAGGCGCGCGCCCGCGCTTCGGCGAGGGCGGGCTCCCGGTCGCAGAGGGCGACGATCTCCGCGTGGGGGTTGGCCAGGTGCTCGAGGGCGTGCAGGTCGGAGATGCGGCCCGTTCCGATGAAGCCGACGCGGATTCTGTCCAAGGTTCGGGTCTCCTGCGAGGTGGTCGGTTTCCGCTCGGGAGCGCCCCCGCGGGGCGCGCCCGACCGTGCGGAGCGGCGAGCCCGGGGCCGCGAAGCCCGCGGGGTCCATCCGCGATGCGCGGCGGGCCCGGATCGGGCGCATAATGCCGGCATGGGCGTTGCTCGTCCACGACGGCAAATCGAGGAGAGGAACCATGCGCAAGAAGACCAGGCCATTCAGGGCGGCGGCGTTCGGCTGCGCCCTCGGGCTCGCCGGCGGGCTCGGCTGGGGCGGCGGCGCGCTCGCGGCGGGAGAGGTCACCATCAGCCACTACTTCACCGGCGAGCTCGGGCGGGCGGGGCTCGAGAAGATCTTCGCGAGCTTCCAGGAGGCGAAGGGGATCACGGTCAAGGACAGCCCCATCGGCCACGAGGACTTCAAGACCGGCATCCTGGTCCGCGCGGCCGGCGGCAACCTGCCGGACGTCTTCAGCTACTGGGCCGGGGCGCGCACCCAGTTCGTCGCCGACGCCGGCAACCTGGGGGCCATCGACGACCTGTGGGCCGCCCGCGGGCTCGACTCCATCGTGGCGAAGTCCGTGGCGGACGGGGCGACCGTGTACAACGGCGCCCGCTACCTGGTCCCGTTCGGCTACCACTACGCCGGGATGTTCTACAACGCCAAGGTGATGGCGGACGCCGGGGTGAGCGAATTCCCCGCGACGTGGGAAGGGTTCCTTTCTCTGTGCGCAGACCTGAAGGCCAAGGGGGTCGCGCCCATCGCCCTCGGCTCGAAGAACCGCTGGCCGGCCCAGTTCTGGTTCGACTACCTGCTGCTCCGCACCGCGGGGCCGGACTACCGGGCGAAGCTCATGGCCGGCGAGGCGGCCTACACGGACGACGAGGTGAAGGCGGCCCTGGGCTTGTGGAAGGCGCTGGTCGACGCCGGGTACTTCACGCCGAACGCGAACGCGGACGACTGGACCGACGCTTCGGACAAGGTCGCGCGCGGCGACGCGGCCATGACCCTGATGGGCACCTGGATCACCGGGTACTGGAACGGCAACGGCCTCGAGGCCGGGAAGGACTACGACTTCTTCGAGTTCCCGGCCATCGCCGAGGGGGTTCCCAACGCGGTCGTGGGGCCGGTGGACGGGCTGCTGATCTCGGCCAACGCGGCGAACCGGGCGAACGCGGAGGAGCTGGTCGCCTTCCTCGTCTCGGACGAGGCCTCCCAGGCCGCGTGGGCGAAGGCGCAGGGCGCGCTGTCGCCCAACGTCGGGGTCGACGAAAGCATCTACACCCCGGTGATGACGCGGGCGCTCGCGGCGGTCGGGAACGCGGACACGTTCGCGTTCAACTACGACCTCGCGACGACCCCGCCGATGGCGGAGATCGGCCTCGCGATGTTCGCCCGGTTCATGGACGACCCGTCCGGGTACGAGGGCTATCTCGCCGACGCCGAGGAGGGCGCGAAGGAGGTCTTCGGCAAGTAGGCGGAAGGCGGGGGGCGAGCCGGCGGGAGGCGGGCGGCAAGCGGGCGGCGAGGAGCGGGGCGGGAAGCCGCCGTCCCGCCGCAGGGCGCCCATCGGAGGGGGAGGGGGGCCGCCCGGCGCCCTCCTTCTCCCTCGCGCCCTCGCCGCCGCCCCGCCGGAAGGCCGTTCGGCCCGATCCGGTCCGCTCCTCCGCTTGCCCGGTGCGTCGGGTTCGTCCGGTGTTCGCCCGCTCCGGCTCCCCGCAGCCGCCGACCCGATGAGGGATCCGCCGCCCCCGCCGCTCCGGCCATCGTTCGGCCCCCGCCGCTGCCGCCGAGCGCCCGCCGCGAGATGAAACGCCGCGAGGTGTTCTGGCGGGTCGCCCTGCTCGCCCTGCCCCTGTCGGTCTTCGGGGCCTTCGTCGTCTGGCCGCTCCTCGACTCCTTCTACTACAGCTTCACCGACTGGAACGGCTTCGACCCGCGCTACCGCTTCGTCGGGTTCGAGAACTTCTCACGCATCGCGACCGACCGGCTGTTCGCCAACGCCATCGCGAACACGGTCGTGTGGATGGCGCTGGCGCTCCTCGCGCCCACCCTCGGAGGGCTCGGGCTCGCGCTCCTGCTCGATTCGCACCCGGTGCGCGGCGCGAACGTCTTCAAGTCCGTCTTCTACCTCCCGATCTGCCTCTCGGCGGTGGTCGTCGGCCAGATCTGGGTCTGGATCTACCAGCCGGACTGGGGGTTGCTGAACACCTTGATCGAGGCGGTGACCGGCGAGCCGGCGACCTTCGCGTGGCTCGCGAAGCCGCAGAGCGCCCTCTACTCGGTGATCGCGGCGTGGTCCTGGCAGCAGACGGGGCTCTCGATGGTGATCTTCCTCGCCGGGCTGACCGCGGTGCCCGCGGACCTCCTCGAGGCGGCGTCGATCGAGGGGGCGAACCGCTGGCAGAGGACGTGGCACGTCGTCCTGCCGATGCTGCGCCCGGCCACCGTGGTGGTGGTGGCCCTCTCGGTCATCAACTCGCTCAAGGGATTCGACGTCCTCTACATCATGACCGCGGGCGGGCCGTTCCACTCCTCCGACACCCTCGCCATGTTCATGTACAACGAGTCCTTCAAGAAGTACCGGATGGGCTACGGCAGCGCGATCTCCGTCATCCTCTTCCTGCTCACCCTCGCCATCGTCTTCCTCTACTTCCGGCAGCTCCGCAAGCTGGACGAGATCCATGGCTGAGGGGGCGGGGTCGGGCGCGGCGGGGGCAGCCGGGACACGAGCGGGGAAGGGCGCGCCGAGGGTGCGGGAGGCCGGCGCGGCGCGGGCGGGTGAGGCGACCGGAGCCGCCCGGTCGGCGGCCGGAGCGCGGATGGGCGCCGGGGCGCGGGCCGGCCGGCGGCCCGGCGCGCGGCCGTTCAACCCGTGGCCGATGGCGGTCTTCGTCTGCCTCGCCGTCCTCGCGCTCCTCTTCCTCGCCCCGACCCTGGGGGTGCTCTTGAGCTCGCTCAAGAGCACCCGCGAGATCGCCCTCGGCGCGCTCTGGACGGTTCCCGGCGGGCTCTACCTCGAGAACTTCCGCGAGGCGCTGTTCCATCCCTCCGTGAAGACCTACTTCCTCAACACCTTCCTCGTCACCGCGCCGGCGACGGCGGGCTCGATCGGGCTCGGCATCCTCGCCGGGTACGTGTTCTCCAAGCTGCCGTTCCCGGGCAGCGAGCTGCTCTTCCTCGCGATCGTGTCGGGGATGTTCTTCCCGCCGCAGATCCTCCTCATCCCGCTGTTCCGCACCTTCAACGGCCTCGGCCTGCTGGACACCCTCTGGCCGATGATCATCGTGCACGTGGCGATGGGGATCCCGATCTGCACCCTGCTCATGCGCAACTTCTTCGCCACCGTCCCGAACGCGCTGCGGGAGGCGGCGATCGTGGAGGGCGCGAACGAATGGCAGGTGCTCACCCGGGTCGCGCTCCCGCTCAGCCTGCCGGCCCTCGCGGTGCTCACGACCCTCCAGTTCACGTGGATCTGGAACGACTTCCTCTGGCCGCTCATCTTCACCCAGAGCGACGAGAAGCGGACGATCATGCTCGGGATCGTGTCGCTCAAGGGCCAGTACGGCGTGGCGTGGGGGGTCCAGGGCGCGCTGTCGCTGGCGGCGAGCGTGCCGACCCTGATCGTGTTCCTCTTCTTCCAGCGCTACTTCATCAAGGGCATGACGATGGGCGCGGTCAAGGGCTGAACTTGTCGATCGACCCCCTTGCCCCGCCCTGGACCAGGTATCCGGAGGATTCAGGCGGTTCGGAAGCCGCCTTCCGGCGCTCTCCATGAACCTGTCTCAAAATCGGGAATCCTGATTACGCACGAAATTCAGCTTCCGCTCCCGGCTCGACGGAAACCCGGACACAGGCCCCGCCAAGCCCGTCATTTCCGCGAAAATTCGTCATTCCCGCGAGGCTTGTGCCTGCGAAAGCGGGTAGCGGGAATCCGCTTCCATCAAGAGCCCCTGGATTCCCGCTTTCTCCCTGCTTTCGCGAGGATGACAGGGAATGACGGACAGAAAAACATTCATCCCCACACACAAAGTCGTCGGGGAGCCAATCCCCGCCCCTCTGCCGGGACGCGCCTCCCGGCCTGGTCACCGCGCATCACGCGCATCAGCCGCCCCGTTCGTCGAGAAGCGCCCTGAGCGCGGCCTCGGCCGCCTCGGCCCGGGACTCTGCGGTCCTGGCCTTCGATTCCGCCTCCCTGGCCCGGGATTTGGCCTCCCTGGCTTCCGATTCGGCGGCCCGGCGCGCGTCGTACTCCTCGGCAAGGGCGTGAAGGCGCTCTCCCGTCGCCGGGTCGGAGAAATGGAACTCCTCGCCCTTCACCCGGAAGTCGAGACCGAGCGACTCGCTGCGAAGGAGCAGCGTCCCGTCGATCGACTCCACCACCGGCTGCGGCGCGTACGCGCCCCCCACCAGGCGATGCGCCTTCAGATGGACCCCGAGGTACTCCCCCGTCGGGTCGTACTGCCAGTACTCCGGCACCCCGAGCTGTTCGTACAGCTTCACCTTCCGCTGGTCGTCCTCGCGCCAGGCGCCAACCGACGCCACCTCCATCACGAAGGCGGGGACCACGCCCTCCTCCCACAGCTTGTAGATGAGGCGCTTTCGCTTCGGCACGCCGAACGCCACGAACACGTCCGGCGCCACCCGGGCGCGCGGATCGCCCTCCTTGTAGTAGATGAAGAGGTCCCCGGACACGTAGACGTCCGGGCGGTCGCGGTAGTGGAGCTGGAGCGCGCTGACCGAATCGATGATCGCGTGAAGCTGCCAGTCGTTCTCCGCCATCGGCTGGCCGTCCCCGCTCGGATACTCAACCGCGGCGGGGGAAAGAACGTGCTGAGTCATCGGCTGGCTCCTCCTTGCCGCGGGCCGGATGCGCGCAGGCCCGAACCTTGCTCGACGATACCACAGCCACCGCCATTTCCGCTCCCCCGAATCACGGCCGAGGCGTATGTGTTGCAGGGGCTTCGCGCTGGCGGGCGGGCGTCGAGCGGCGACTCGGAATCCGGCGCCGAGAGAGGCGAAGGGCTGCGGCTACCCCCAACAGTGCACCGCGACGGTGAACGCGCGCCCGTTCCGCGAGCCGTTCCGGAGCGAGCTTCACATCCGACGCACGCCGAACATAGGCGACGCCGTGGATGTCGAGGAAGCCCCGCACCAGGGCGCCCTTGATCGCGAAGTTGACGTTCTGCGGGATGTCCCCGGTCAGCTCCGCGGTGCGGACCGCGTCGAGCTTGCTCACCACCACCCCGATCACGTTGCCGGCCGCGTCGAGGAGCGGCCCGCCGCTGTTGCCGGGCTGGACCGGGGCGGTGATCTGGAGCCGCTGCGCGTCGTCCCCGATGCCGGCGAGGGCGCTGACGTTGCCGCTCGTCACGTTCAACTGGCTGGAGAGGAGCCCGCGAAGGGGATGGCCCGCCACCGTCACCGCCTCGCCGAGGCGGGCGCGGGGAGACCGGCTGAACGCGGCTGCGTCGCCTACCGGGCCGGAGGCCCGGAGCAGCGCCAAGTCGGCGGCGGCGTCGGCGGCCCGGACCCGGACGTCGTGCGACTCACCCGCCCGGCTGACGGTCACCTTGGCGCACCCGTCGACCACGTGGTGGTTGGTCACGACGTCGCCGCTGCCGCCGACCACGAACCCGCTGCCGCTGCTTTCGGGTTCGATCGGCTCCGTCTACCGAGCCTCCGCCCCACGCGAATCGGACTCGATTTGCGCCGCGAGACGACGGCTGAGCGCCTGACCCTCGGCGATCTGGGCAGGGGTCATGCCTTCCCGAAGCTCGGCCCGGAATTGTTCTGCGTCTTCGTCGCCCTGCGCGGCAGCGAGATCGACCCAAGCGTAAGCCCGAACATCGTCCTCGGGCACGCCCTCACCGTTGTTGTACATGACCCCCAAGTAGAACTGGGAGCCAGCGTTCCCCTGCTCGGCGGCCTTGCGATGCCAGAACGCCGCCAGCCGGTCGTCCTCGGACACGCCTTTGCCTTCGTCGTACATGACTCCCAAGTTGAACTGGGAGCCGGCGTTCCCCTGCTCGGCGGCCTTGTGATACCAGAAGATCGCCAGCCGGTCGTCCTCGGACACACCTTTGCCGTTGGCGTACATGAACCCCAAGTTGTTCTGGGCTTTGGCGTCCCCCTGCTCGGCGAGCGCTCGGAACTCTCGAAACGCGCTTGCGTAGTCTCCTCGATTGTAAGCACGCACCCCCGCATCGAAGTCCGCGTCCGTTATGGATGTCGTGGCGAGGAGCAGCAAGGCGGCTGCGATCCAACGGAGGGCCGCCACCGAGGTTCTTCGCGTTCCAGGGAGGTCGAGGGGCATGTTCAGGCGGGACCAGGGTTCCAGAGGATCGAGGTTCATTCTATCCCTCCCCGGGACGCCGGGGCACGGGCCGCTTCAGCGATGGGCGCGATCAAGGGCTCAGGCCCGCGTCGAGCCGGCCACGGAGGCGGTCCGGGCGGCCATCACCCCCTCGACAACCACCCCAGGCGCTTGGTCGAAGCCCGGCTACGCACAGCTCCCGGCTCGGATCGTCGGTCCGCAAGAGACTGGCTCCGCCGGGTCGGCCCGCGGACGGGCGGATGCGATGGCGGTGCTCGACCCCGCGGCGGGTCGGCCCTCACGCGGGACAGGCGGGACGCTGGCGACGGCCCTCTCCATGCCGACCTTCGACGAGCCGGCGTCTGGAACTCCTTCTGCTACGATAGGACCATTGACACGAAGTTGCCCTCACCGCGAGGCCGTTCCCATGACGAGACTGGAGACCGTGCGCGAGCTGATTACGGAGCTGTCTCCGATCGAGAAGGCTCAGGCTCTGAGGTGGCTTGCGGGTCTCGTGAGCCCTTCGTTTCCCGGCATCGAGCGCGCCGCCGGGGTGTCCGGCGGGGAGCCATGTCCGTTGCGGACGCGGATTCCGGTGTGGGTGCTGGTGCAGGCGCGCAAGCTCGGGAGCAGCGAATCGGAGATTCTGCGCGCCTATTCTTCCTTGCGGGCCGAAGACCTGAGCAACGCTTGGGCCTATTACGACGCCCACGGTGCGGAAATTGATCAGCAAATCACCGAGAATGAAGCCTCGCGGCGGCAGGGCTGGTGAAGACCGGGACGGATGGTCGTCCGATAGACACGCAGCGAGCCGGCAAGCAAAACCCTCGCGTACTTGGACGAAGACGCAGGTGGAGGAGCGGCAGATGGCAATACCAGACCTGGACGCGTGCTTGTACTATGCGAGAGAGCTACGGAAAGCACGCACAGAGGTACAGAGACATCCCGAGAACTTCGGTGCAGTAGCACTCGTACTCGAGTCGTTGGGAGCAACGATGGGAGCACAACCAAAGCATGGCTTTGGTGGGGCCAAGGAAAAACTCGTCAAGGACTTCCGGCTGGATGAAGACGCGCAGGCAGTCCTGGAGCGGATCCGCCAGACCCGGAACTTGGCAGCCCACGAAGGAGCCATCGCACGAATGAGCGGAAACGCAGCCATCAAGATAGCCACTACACTGGAGGCCGAACTCATGAAAGTCCCACCCCCGGACAAGGCAAACACCGTCAAAGCGTGGATGAACCAGGACGTCGTAGAGGCACACGGGTGGTGGACGGTTGCGAAAGTGCGTGGCACAATGATCGAAGGAAACTTCACCGCACTGCCTATATGGGTTCGTTTCGACCACGAGGACGCCATCAACGGCCTGCCTCCGCAAGGTGGAGAGTATAGGCTCCTTCGCGACACCGACATCGTCGGATACCTTGCAAACAGAGGTAAGGCAAAGGAACATCTACGTAACGTCATCACCTGTCCCGGGCTCAGGAGACCGGGAGAAGAACTACCAAAGCCAGAGGTGCCGTTGAACGTCTGCATTGAAGCGATGGAAGTTAGCATGGACATGCCGATCAACGAACTCATCGAACAGAAAGTCTGGAAGACGAACGGCATTGCATTTGTGACGGTCGAAACACCAGGAATGGACCCGACGCGCAGACTGGCCGGCGTGGTCACACCGCATGATTTGCTCCCGATGAACCCATAAAAGAAGCGAGATAGCGATAGATTGGAACAACGAGAGCGACATACCGTAACCGGACGCTGCGGACTCTGAATCCGCAGATGGAGGTTCGAGTCCTCCCGCTGCTGCCATTCACGAGCAACGACGCCGGAGTGGCGTAATCGGTAGACTTGCGGATCTGTTCAGGGTCTTGATTTCACAATCACACGGTGGATTACATGAGACACTGCGGGCGGTGGTCGAGCGAGAGGTCGCCTTCGGCCAGTACCCTCCTTCCAGCAGGGACAACCCGAAGCCCTGGGTGCCCTCCACGATGACCCGATATCCCGCATCGAGCCGGCCGCGGAGATGGTCGGAGGCATCGCAGAGGAAGGGCTCCAGGTCCGGATGATCGGCCGCTTGAAAGCCCCCGAGCTCGAAGTTGCCGGCGCCCCGTGCAACCGACGCCATGACCGCCGCCCCCACCCCCGAGCCGGTCGAGCCGATAGCGCCCGACAGCCCGGAGGCTGCTTCCCACTGTTTGTGCTGCTCGGTGACGATCCGGGCGAAGGCGCTGATCCGGATCCGGCCCCTCGGAAAATCGAGCCGCGCGATCTCGGACTTCAACACCTCGACGTCGATGTAGGAGCCGGCCGGCAGGACCACATCGACGTCCCGGTCGATGCAGGCCGCGGGGAGCTGCCGCAGGACGTATTTCCTTCCCACCCGGTCGTAAGCGGTATGGCCCGAGTTCGGTCCGCCGACCCGGACCGCCATGACTGGTTCGCGTGATCGTCTCGCGATCTCCAGGGCGACCTTCCCCTTGCCCTCGGAGCCGAACTGCCCACCGACCACGACGGAGACCGGCACGGCTGCTACCTCGTTCCGACGCGGGCCGCGAGCTGGTCCGCCCGGCGCTCGACCGCCGGCAGGTCGCTCTGATTGACGAAGACCTCGTGGGCGAGGGACCGCAGCTCGTCCACCCGGCGTTCCACCAGCGCGCCCGACGCCTCCTCGAAGGCCGTGTCCCCGCCCGCACCACCGTCCCCGCCCTCGTACCGGGCGCGGCGGAGGTCCGCGCCGGCGTCGATGAAGACGTGCCGGAAGCTCGCGCCGAAACGCTCCACCAGGAAGGCGTGATCGTCCGGGAACCGCAGCCCGTCGATGACGATCTGGTCGGCGTCCGCGACCCTTGCGACGGTTCGGGCGCTCAGCCAGCGCTGGCGCCCGGATGCGTTGATCTCGTTGCCGATCTCCTGGCGGTGGAGCCGGTCCCGGGGAAGCCCTCGCTCCACCAGCAGATCATCCAGGACCAGGCTGAACCGCGTATAGGCGAACCCCCTTCGCTCCAGGGCGCGGGCGAGGGTGGTCTTCCCCGCCGCGATCGGGCCGCTGACCCCGACCGCGATCACGGGCCGCCCCGGCCCGAGCCTCGGGATGATGAGCGGCGGCTCCTCGTCCGTCCCCAGCGCTTCGGTCATCCCCGCCAGATGGAACGTGCCGACGAGGGCCGCGGTGATGGCGTCGAGCTCGTCGTGGGTCACGTCCCCGGTCTCGTAGGCCCCCGACACCCCGAAGTCCGTGAGCCCCCGCTTCAACCATGCGGGGCCCGCGCCCTTGCGCGGGATGCGCATGATGTCCTGCGCGGCCCCCGGATAGCTCTCGATGACCGGGACGCCCTGGCCGCGCAACGTCTCCGCAAGGCGAATGCCGCGCGCGGTCAGCTTCTGCATGCTCCGGATCAGGCATGGGTAGACGTTGACCCCCCGCCTCTTCAGCACGCGCTCGCTCTCCCGCATGATCCCGAATTCGTGTCTTCCGGGGTCGGAGTCGTCCACGGAAACGCGGCCCCGCGGGAGGCAGAGCGGCGAGTCGATCGATACGAGGGCCGGGCCGGCCCGCATGGTCCGGTCGAGAATGTCCTCGTCCGTGTGCAGGACCGCGACTTCCGCCTTCGAGCCGTCCAGCAGGCACCAGCCGCTGCCCCGCGCTTCGGAGCCGGTGAGGTCGATCCCGACGACCCGCGCCTCCGCCGCCGGAGTCGCCGCGAACAGCCCCTCGAACCGGGGGGGCGGCCCGCCGCCGGTCGGTCTCGCGACCGCGGACAGCACGGGAGACAGGTCCCGCCATCCATCCGGGGCGGACCAGTCCCGGAACCGCGGGTCGTGCAGAAACAGGTCCGGGTGAAGGGCGAGGCAGGGGACGACCAGGTCCAGGATGGCCCCCATGGCCGCGATGTCCGCCCGGTTGTAGTAGACCAGCTTCCGCAATGCGGCGGCGTCCCCCCGCAGGTACCGATGCCAGAGCAGGACGGCGGCCGCCCCGTCCACGTCCGCGAGACCGTCGCGCACATGGACGTTCAGCTCCTTCTCGATCGCCTTCTGGCCGCCCTTGAGGCCGAGGCGGCGGCACAGGTACATCAGATCGACGTGCGCTTCCGGGAGGGTGAGGGCGGGAAACTCCTTCGCGACGAACTTCGTGTCGAACCGGATCCCGTTGAAGGTGATCAGCGCCTTCGCGCGCGCGGCGTCTTCGAGCAGAGGCGCCGGGTCCTGCCCCTTGACGAGGGTCTTCGCCGCGCCGCCGAAGGTCCAGCCCACGAGGGTGATCTCGTCGTAGAAATGGCTGAGGCCGGTGGTCTCGACGTCCAGGAAGAGGATGCGTTCGGGAGAGGAGGCGCAGAGGGCGAGCTGGTCCCGCAGCTTCTTCGGGATGGGGACGGCCCGCCCGGCACGAGGACGGACCTTCGCGCCCGAAGCCGCGGCGGCGGCCGGCTCCCCCGACCGGCCCGCGCGGCCCGCGTGGCTGGCGATGGCAGCGGACCCCGGCCGCTGGTCCCCATGCGGGCGCTCCTCGCCGGAAGGGAGGTCCGCCCCGGCGCCGGGCGGATGAGAGTATCCGGCTTGCGGGCGTCCGCCGCGCCCGGGGCCTCCGTGGCGCCCGCGATGGCCGGAGCGGCCCGCCTCGGGCGCGCGAGCCGCCCCCGCCGAATCCGGCGGCCCCACGGGTTCGAGCGCCGGATAGGGGACGAGGTAGACCGCGCCGCCGCAGTCCACCCGCGCCCGCCTGGGGTTCATCCTGACGATGGCGCCGGTGCGAACCCGCCCGCCCCTCGCCCGGAAGCGCACCTCCATGCCGGCCCGGAACTTCGCCTTCGCCGCCTGCCGGTTGGCCCGGGATTCCTCGCTCTCCTCCGCACGCGCCTTCGGCGTCGCCCCGAGCCGCTTCGCGACCGCCTTCCACGCGGGGCCGTGCCGGGCCGCGGCGCCCGCCAGCGCATGGGCGATCTCGTGGAGGATCGTATCCCTCACCTCCCGCGGGTCGCCGTTCACCGCGTGGCGCCGGCTGAGCCGGATGACCTTCTCCCGCTCCCGGCACTCGCCGAGCCGGCTCTCCGCGGCGCTGAAGCGGAAGGTCCAGGCTTCGAGCCCGTGCTCGTCCATCAGCGCTCGCGCCTGCCGGGCGACCTCGTGCAGGCGCTCTTCCCTCCCGTCCGCGCAGCTCCCGTCCACGCGCTCGAGAAGGCGGTAGGGCACGCTCCACGTCCCGTCCTCGCACCGCACCTTGGCCCGCTTCGGGTTGAGCTTCTCGATCGTGCCCGTCTTCCCCGGCCCGCCCCTCGCCGCGAACCGCACCGCGTCGCCCGGCTCGAACCGCGCCTGCGCCCGGTCGACGTCCGTCACGAGGTCCCCGCCCCCCGGCCGCGACGGCCGGGCTCCGCCATCCATCGCCGTCGTCCTCATCGTGTGCCGCGGGCTGGCGCCGAGCCGGTCCGGAGGTCTGGGCGGCCGTGAAGTCGCATCTCGCAGGATGGATCGCCGCCGGCTACGCGGAACCGATGGCCGCGGCGCCGACGCCGGCCGCGTCCCGGCCAACGGACGCGCTCGCGGGACTCTCCGGCGCGCCGCGGCGCGGCCCGGCCCCACGCGCGAAGCGGGTGTCGTTGTAGGCCTTGACGGTGGTGGGGGGGTAGCGCGCCGGATGCGCGGCGTCCGTGCAGGTGCGGATGCACGCGATCGGCGCGTCGTAGTTCGGCCGCGTGAAGAATCCGATCGACAGCCTGCGCGAGCGGGAACGGGCCTCGGCTTCGGGAACCGCCACCCGGTGCGGGGTCGATACCCACCGGTCATTGGTCCAACGCATCAGCAGGTCGCCGATGTTGACGACGAACGTGTCGTCGATGGCCGGGGCATCGATCCAGCCGCCTCCGCGCGGCCGTACCTGCAAGCCGCCCGCCGCAGCCTCGTTGCGCAGGATCGTCATCATGCCGAGATCGGTGTGGACGCCGCACCGTAGCTGCCCGGGCTCGAGGTCGCCCGTCGGAGCGGGATAGTGCAGCAGGCGTAGCTGGCTCGCGTGGCGGTCGAGCTTGTCCGCGAACCAGTCGGGGGGAAGTCCGAGGGCCAGGGCGAAACAGCGTGCGAGCCGCTGGGCCAGGTCTTCGAGGGCGAGGAAGCAGGACTCCATCGCCGGCCGGAGCGCCGGCGGCGCACCCGGCCACAGGTTCGGCGCGAAGTTCGGATAGGAGAGCTCGTGGGAATGATACCGGTCGTCCGGCCGGTCGAACGGCCCGATCGCGAAGACCTCCTTGAAGTCCGGGGGCGTGTCGCCGCCGTGCATACGGGCCAAGGTCTCCTCGCCGTAGGGGATGTAGCCGCGGTTCTGGTCGTGGTGCGGGCGCCTGACCGCCAGCTTCGATTCGAGGGGGAGGTCGAAGAAGGAGCGCGCGGCGTCGTACAGCGCGGTCTGGGTCGATTCGGCCACGCCGTGGTTGCGGATCACGAGGAATCCGATCTCGCGGCAGACGCCGTCGAGCTCCCGGGCGGCGATCACGACTTCCCGCGGGTCGGCGCTCTCGAAGCGCCGCAGATCGAGGACGGGAATACTGTTCATCGCCATGCTTCCTCGTTCCTGGCCGGCGCGGCGCCCCGCGACGCCGCCATCATGCCACGGTCGGGCCGGGTTTTGTCCTGCGGCCGACGGGCCTCGACGCGATGCTCCGCCGCTCCTTCGGTGCACCGCGGCGCGTTCGGCCTTAGCATTCCACCTGAACCACCCGGTGGAGGCCCCGGCCGAGAGCTGCCGGGGCCGCCGGAAGACACCGCGCATCTTCGAGGAGAACGGAGCACCAGCATGACCGCCCCCGCAATGGAACCGACCCCCGACGGCGTTCGCCTCGGCGCCTTCCGCTACCTGCGGCCCTCGGTGGAATCGTCGCTCTACCGCAACGGCAAGGTGCTGACCCGGCGCGACCTCGACGGCAGCGACAGCGGCCGGGTCGGCGTCGACCTCGAAGACCGCGAGATGGCGGTCATCGACGCCCGCGCGCTCCCGCCCTCCGGGCGACCGACGCTCGCCGCCAACGGATTCGAGCTGGTCGAGCAGCCGACGGCCGACCCCGACCTCGACTTTCTCGATCACGAAGCGGTCGTGCGGGCCTACTACCCCGAATGCGCCGGGATCGTGCGCGCGGCGACCGGGGCCGCCACCGTCGCGGCCTTCGATCACAACGTCCGCTCCGCCACCGGCAAGGCCGGCGGGCGGCGCATCGCGGGCGGCCAGCAGGTGCAGGGGCCGGCCCACCTGGTGCACGGCGACTACACCCTGACCAGCGCCCCCCAGCGGCTGCGCGATCTGGCGCGCCCGCCGTCCCTGAACGACACCTACCGCACGGCGCTCGCCGACGCCGCCGGCGGGGGCGGAACCCTCCTCGACCCCGAGGCGGTCGAGCGCGCGACCGGAGGCGGCGGACGCTTCGCGATCGTCAACGTCTGGCGCAACGTCGCCCGCGAGCCGGTGGCGACCCGGCCGCTCGCCCTCTGCGACGCGGCGAGCGTGCGCCCGGAGGAGCTGGTCGTCTTCGAGATCCACTACCGGGACCGGATCGGCGAGAACTACTTCGCGAAGCACGACCCGCGCCATCGCTGGGTCTACTGGTCCGCCATGACCCGCGACGAGGCGCTGCTCATCAAGCAGTGGGATTCTGCGGGCGAGCTGGCGCGCTCCGGGGGCGCGAGGGCCGATGCCGACGGCGGAGGCGGCCATCCCTGCACCTTCAGCTTCCACAGCGCCTTCGAGGACCCGGCGACGCCGCCCGACGCCCCGGACCGCTGGAGCATCGAAGTGCGCTGCGCCGCCCTGTTCGGGTGAGGCCGCCGCCTCCGAGCATGATGGTCCGGGACCCGCGGTCCGACGCCGCGCCGGCCGCGCTCGCCGCGCTCACCGAGCGCTCCGATGCCGAGGGGCTCGTTCGCCTCGCCCTCCACGCGGCGGTGATCGCGGGGGCGGGTACGGTCTACGCCGCCGCCTTCGACACCGTCTGGAGGCTTCCGGCGGCCTGGGCCTACGGGACCTGTCTCGTCTTTCTGTTCGCTCCGCTGCACGAGACGATCCACTACACCGCGTTCCGCAGCCGCCGGCTCAACCGGGCGGTGGCGGCCGCGTGCGGGTGGATCATCGTCCTGCCGCCCCGGTTCTTCCGCGCGTTCCACCTCGAGCACCACCGCTACACCCAGGACCCGGAGCACGACCCCGAGCTCGCGGCAGCGCCCCTTCGCACGTGGCGCCAATACGCCTGGCGCGTCAGCGGAGGCCAGTACTGGGGGCGCCAGATCCGCGTGCTCTCGAAGTTCGCGGCGGGGCGGGTGACGGAGCCGTACATCCCCCGTACCGAGCGCGGCCCGGTCGTCCACGAGGCGCGGACGTTCCTCGCGAGCTACGCCGCGGTCGGGGCGCTCTCGGTCGCAACCGGCACGACCTTCCCGCTCTGGTTCTGGGTCGTTCCCGTCCTGCTCGGCCAGCCGATGCTGCGGCTCTATCTCATGGCCGAGCACACCGGCTGCCCGACGTCGCCGGACATGCTGGAGAACTCGCGCACCATCCACACGAACGCTCTGGTCCGCTTCCTCGCGTGGAACATGCCCTACCACACCGAGCACCACGCCTACGCCTCGATCCCGTTCCACGCGCTCCCGCGCGCCCATGCCGTGCTCGCCCCGCACGTCCGGAACCAGCCGCGCGGATACGCCCGGGTCCATCGGGACCTCGCCCGCGGTCTCCGGTAGCTGGCTGGCCCCGTCGGGCGCCCCGCCCCGACCGCTCACCCCGGCCCTCGCGGCCTCCGCCGCGCCGCATGACCCGGGCGCCCGGCGTCTCGGCCGCTTCTTGCGCATCGGCCTCGACCCCCATCTCCCCAACGGCCGCGGCGGCGCGGGCCTTCGACCCCGACTCCAGGCAGCCGGGAAACTTCGTTCTGGCCGACTGACCAGCCCGCCGCAGGAAGGGATGGCGCTCCGTCCGAGAAGCGGCGCCTCCTGGGAACGCGGGCGTCTCGCCCGCATTTTCGATCGCGGGCGTGTCCGCAGCGACATGGGCTCCTGGGAACGCTTGTGTCTCGCCCGCGGCGGACCGAAAGTCCGGGATTGAAGCGCCCGAGAATGAGAATGCGGGCGGGACGCCCGCGTTCCCAGGAGGCGCCGTTCCTAGGCTTCGCGGCTCCGGTCGGGGCCGTGGCGCCGAGTGTATCCCTCGGCAGGCAATGTCTCTGTCCCATGCGATCCGGGCGCGGACCGGGTGGTGTTGACAGTGCGGCTTCGGTTGCATTTAATGCGACTCATTCGCATTCGCATTCCGATAACATGCCCGTGAGCGAACGCTCCTTTCCAAGCCCGTGGTCGGCGTTGCCGGCGGCTTCGGCGTGCCCCCTGCGGCCGCGCCGCCCGCCGCGCGGCGCCCTCCGAGCCGTCCCCGCCGCCCTGCTCCCGGACACCCCGTTCCCCGCCGCCCCGTTCCCCGCCGGCCCGCTCGCCGGGACGGATGCGAATGCACCCCCCGAATCCGCATCGCGACCCCCAACCCAATCCACCCAGGAGGTAACCGAACCATGTGGAAATCAAAGGGCTACGCACTCGCCGCGGGTCTCGCGCTCGCGGCTTCGCTCGGGGCGGCCGAGGCCGGCTCGCGCCCGTCGGCGGAGGCGGTGCTCGGGACCTACGCCGACATCGCCCTCGCCGGCTACGAGGACTCCCTCGCCACCGCGCGCGCCCTCGACGCGGCGATCGGCAGCCTCGTCTCCTCGCCGAGCGCGGCGACCCTGGCCGCCGCGCGGGCGGCGTGGCTCGCGGCCCGCGCCCCCTACCAGCAGACGGAGGTCTACCGTTTCGGCAACGCCATCGTCGACGACTGGGAGGGCAGGGTGAACGCCTGGCCTCTGGATGAAGGGCTCATCGACTACGTGGACGCCTCCTATGGAGCGGACTCGGACGAGAACGCGCTCTACACGGTCAACGTCATCGCCAATCCCGCCCCGGTCGTGAACGGCCGGACGATCGACGCCTCCGCCATCACCCCCGCCCTGCTCGCCGACACGCTGCACGAGGCCGAGGGCGTGGAGGCGAACGTCGCGACCGGCTACCACGCCATCGAGTTCCTGCTCTGGGGGCAGGACCTGCAAGGCACGGGAGCCGGCGCCGGGATGCGCCCCGCCACCGACTTCGACCCGGCGCGCTGCACCGGGGGGAGCTGCGAACGGCGGGCCGAATACCTCCAGGCGGCATCGACCCTGCTGGTCGCCGACCTCGAGGAGATGGCCGCCCACTGGGGCCCGGACAGCGCGGCGCGGGCCGCCCTCCTCGCGGACCCGAAGGCCGGGCTCGCGACGATCCTCACCGGGATGGGCTCCCTCTCCTACGGGGAGCTCGCCGGCGAGCGCATGAAGCTCGGGCTCCTGCTGCACGATCCGGAGGAGGAGCACGACTGCTTCTCCGACAACACCCACAACTCGCACTACTACGACCAGATCGGGGTCCGGAACGTCTACACCGCGCACTACCGCCGGATCGACGGCTCCACGGTGGCCGGGCCGGCCGTCGCGGACCTGGTCGCGGCCGAGGAGCCGGTGCTCGACGAGGAGCTGCGGGGCAAGCTCGACACCGCGGTCGCGGCGATGGCCGCCCTCCGGTCGCGGGCGGAGTCCGTCGAGGCCTACGACCAGATGATCGGCGAGGGCAACGGCCGCGGCAACGCGGTGGTCCAGGCGGCCATCGACGCCCTGATCGACCAGACCCGCTCGATCGAGCGGGCGGTCGCCGTCCTCGGCCTCGGCGCGATCGAGATCGAAGGCTCCGACAGCCTCGACAACCCGAACGCGGTGTTCCAGTAGGCCGCGATGGCGGGACGAGGGGATCGGGCGCGGAGGGTTGCGGGCGTGCGCCGCGCCCGCCGCCCGCCGCTCGAACGGGGAAGCGGGCCGGCCCTCGTCCCGGCCCTCGCCTTCGGCCTCGTCCTCGTCCTAGTCCTCGGCTTCACCCCCGCTCCCGGCGGGGCCGGGGCCGCCGGGTCGGCGGATTCGGGCGGCGCAACCCGGACCGACCTCTCGGCGGCGGACCTCCGGCGCGTGCGAGCGGTCACCGCCCCGCCGAAGGACTTCTCGCGCCCCGAAGCCTACGAGCGGATGGCGGGCGGGGCCGCGACCTCCCTCGCCCTCGTCAACCCCCACGCCTTCTCCCACCCTTCCGCGAACCTCACGTTCGAGGGCAAGCGCGACTTCGCGCTCGGCAACGGCCTCTTCCGCAAGCTCTGGGTCACCGCGCCGGCCTCGACCCGGGCCTCGGACGGGCTCGGGCCGCTCTTCAACGCGCGCGCCTGCCAGCGCTGCCACCTCAAGGACGGGCGGGGCCACCCGCCGCGCGGCCCCGACGATCCGGCCATGTCGATGGTGCTCCGCCTCTCCGTGCCCCCGGGCTCCGCCGCGGCGGAGGCCCCCTCCCGGCCCGACCCGGACGCGCGCCCGTTCCATCCCGAGCCCACCTACGGAAGCCAGCTCCAGGACTTCGCGGCCCCGGGCCTCCCCGCCGAGGGGAAGATGCGCGTCGCCTACGAAGAGGTCCCGGTCGCGCTGAACGGCGGGGAGAGGGCGTCCCTGCGCCGGCCCGCCTACTCCGTCGTCGACCTCGGGTACGGCCCGATGGCCCCGGACGCGATGTGGTCGCCGCGCGTCGCCCCGCCCATGATCGGGCTGGGGCTGCTCGAGGCCGTCCATCCCGACGACGTCCTCGCCCGGGCCGATCCGGACGACACGGACGGCGACGGCATCTCCGGCCGGGCGAGCGTCGTGCGCGCTCCGGGTGCGGGGAGCCCCTCGCTCGGGCGCTTCGGATGGAAGGCGTCGACCGCGACCGTGCGGGAGCAGTCCGCCAAGGCGTTCAGCGCGGACGTCGGGATCTCCAGCCCGGACGCTCCCGCCCCCTGGGGGGACTGCACCGAGGCGCAGGCGGCCTGCCGCGCGATGCCGTCCGGGGTCCAGCCCTCGCTGGGCGACACCGAAGCCCCCGACCCGGTCCTCGAGCTCGTCGCGTTCTATGCGGCGAACCTCGCGGTTCCGGCGCGCCGGGACGTCGACGATCCCGAGGCGCTGCGCGGCAAGGCGCTCTTCCACTCGTCGGGCTGCGCCTCGTGCCACACCCCGAAGTTCGTGACCCGGCGCGACGCGGCCCGGCCCGAGCACCGCTTCCAGCTCATCTGGCCGTACACCGACCTGCTGCTCCACGACATGGGCGAGGGGCTCGCCGACGGCCGGCCGGTCGGCAGCGCCTCCGGCCGGGAGTGGCGGACCGCGCCCCTGTGGGGGATCGGGCTGACCGGGACGGTGAGCGGGCACACGTTCTTCCTCCACGACGGGCGCGCCCGCAGCCTGCTCGAGGCGGTGCTCTGGCACGGCGGGGAAGGGCGGGCCGCCCGCGACGCGGTGGTCGCGATGCGGCCCTCGGAGCGCCGGGCGCTGCTCCGGTTCCTGAATTCGTTGTGAGGGGTTCGCGGTGAAGAGATCGGCGGTGGGGAAGAGGCTCGGCATTCCTGCCGGCGCCGCGGTTGCGGCCGTCGCCACGGCCGCCCTGCTCCTCGCCGGCCCGCCTGCGGCGACCGCCCAGACGGGGCCGGTCTTCGCCCGCGCCGTCGATCGGGCCATCGACCGGGTGATCACGCCGGGCTATGCGGACCTCGCGGCGGCCGCGGGCGGGCTCGCGGTCGCGATGTCGGGCCTCTGCGCCGCGCCGAGCGACGGAGCGCTCGACGCGGCCCGCGGGAGCTTCGCGCGGGTGGTGACGGCGTTCTCGCGCGTGGAGCTCCTCCGGCTCGGCCCGGCCCGCGAGGACAACCGCTTCGAGCGGCTGTTCTTCTGGCCCGACCGGCGCGGGCGGGGCCGGCGGCAGGTCGAGGCGCTCATCGCCGCGAAGGACGAGGCGACCCTCGATCCGGCCGCGCTCCGGAAGAAGAGCGTGGCCGTCCAGGGGCTTCTCGCCCTCGAATACGTCCTCGCGGGCAAGGGAAGCGAGGGGCTTGCGAGCGGGAGCGCCGCTTTCCGCTGCCGGCAGGGGCGGGCCATCGCGGGCGCCGTCGATCGGACCGTGCGCCGGATCCACCGGGGTTGGGCCGACCCGGAAGGCTTCGGTGCGGTCATGCGCGGCGCGGGCCCAGGCAACCCGGTGTACCGGTCGCACGGCGAGGTGGTGGGAGACCTCCTCGGCGCCGCCGGGGAGCAGCTTCGGATCGTGGAGCGCCAGAAGCTGGCCCGGATGCTCCGGGACGGGCCGGAGGCCGCCCGCCCGAAAGCCGCTCCGTTCTGGAGGTCCGGCCTCGCCCGCGCCTCGATCCTCGCCAACCTCGACGGCGTGCTCCGCCTTCTGGACCGGGCGGCCCTCCGGACCCTTCTCCCCGCGTCCGACGCGGGCCTCGCCGGGCGGGCCGCATCCGAGCTGCGCGAGGCGCGGGGCGAGCTCTCCCGCCCGCCGCCGGGCGCCGCCGGGCTTCCCGCCCTCCTCTCCGATCCCGAAACCCACCGGCGGTTCGCGGCCGCCGCGGCCCGGGTCGCCGCCGCCGCCGCCCTTCTCGGCGAGCGCTTCCCGCAGGCGCTCGGCCTCGCGCCCGGGTTCAACTCCCTCGATGGCGATTAGCCGGAGGACCGGGCTCGCCGCCCTCGCCGCGGCGTCGGCGCTTCTGCCGCGGGCCGCGTTCGCCCCTGCACTCGCGTTCCCGCCGGGCGCGGCGCCCGCCTGCCGCCCCGCGTTCGTGACCGCCCGGCGCGACCGGGACGGCCATGCCGCGGCGGTCCTCGACGGTTCGGGACGCACGATCCTCACCGAGCGTCTCGCCGCCCGCGGACACGGGGCGGCCGTCTCGCCGGACGGGCGCCGCGCGGTGGTCTTCGCCCGCCGCCCCGGCCGTTTCGCCCTCGTCCTGGACTTGGACCCCACCCGCCGGACGCGCGCCGCGCGCTTCGCGCCCCCTCCCGGCCGCCACTTCTACGGCCACGGCTTCTTCTCGCCGGACGGACGCCTGGTCTACGCGACGGAGAACGACTACGAGGCCGAACGCGGCGTGCTCGGCGTCTACGACCTGGACGCCGGGCATCGCCGGGTCGGCGAGCTGGACACCCACGGCATCGGCCCCCACGAGGCGGTGCTGATGCGCGACGGGCGCACCATCGCGGTCGCGAACGGCGGGGTCGCGACCCACCCCGAGTACCCGCGCCGGAAGCTGAACCTCGGGTCCATGCAGCCGTCGCTCGCGTACCTCGAGCGCACGACCGGCGCGCTTCTCGACCGCGTGGCGCCGCCGCCCCGCCTTCGCCGGCTGTCGATCCGGCACCTCGTGGAGGCGGAGGCCGGGACCGTCTGGTTCGGCGGACAGTACGAAGGGCCGAAGACCGACCGGGTCGAGCTGGTCGGCCGCCACCGGCGCGGCCAAGACCGCCTCGACGTCCTCCCCGCTCCGCCCTCCGTCTACGAGGCGATGAGGGGGTACGTCGGGTCGATCGCGGCGAGCCGGGACGGGACGAGGGTCGCGGCGACCAGCCCTCGGGGCGGGCGGCTGACGGTCTGGGACACGCGGTCCGGCGAGGTACTGGAGACGCGCCGGATCGCGGACGTCTGCGGGGTCGCGCCGGGGGAGCGCGGCTTCGTCGCGAGCGACGGAAGGGGGAGGGTGTGGATCGGCGGCGAGGCGGCGCGGGGCGGCGGCGGCCAGGTGGAATGGGACAACCACCTCGCGGCCGTCCCGTCGGCGGGCGGCCCGGCGGAGGCCGCCGCGTAGCGGCCCGGGGTACGCGGCGTCGTGTTCATCTGCCGCAACATCGGCGCGAGGGAGATGATGGCGCTCCTCGTGACGGCCGCGCGCTCGTACCGGACCAGGGCCGTCGCGGACGGGCCGCGGGCCGCGGAGCGCAACGGAAGGGACGAGCGGCGCCCCGACCGGCCTTCGCTCGGGCCGAGGCAGGCCGGCGCCGACGGGGGGCGCCCCCAGGTGTGATCTCCATCCGGCGAACGCCGAAGGCGCGGCGTTCACGGACCTCCTCGAGACGGGGCGCGCGGCGGCCGGGGCCGGCGCCCCTACCCCCGCGGGCCGTGGCTGACCGCAGGGGCCGGAGTTGACGGAGGACGGCGGCCGGTCGGGCAGACCATCATGGCGCCGATCAGCCAAATCGAATTGCTGTCGCGAATCGTTATCATTTACAATCGCGATTCCAATCAACCCCCATCACGACCCGAAGGAGGTCCGAAATGAGAACCATCGCCGCCCGACCGGCATCCCGTCCGGCCGCGTCTTCGAGGCGCGGCCGGCGTCGTCTCCTTGCCGCTCTCCTTGCCGCGGCCCTGCCGGGGCTCGCCGCCGCCCCCGCCGTCGCGGCGGAAGTCAACCTCTACTCCTACCGCCAGCCGTTCCTCATCGAGCCCATCCTCGCGAAGTTCACCGAAGAGACCGGGATCGAGGTCAACGTCGTCTTCGCGAAGAAGGGCATGATCGACAAGATCCGGGCCGCCGGGGAGAACAACCCCGCCGACGCGGTCCTCACCGTCGACGTCGGCCGGCTCGACGGGCTCGTCCAGGCGGGGCTTCTCGAGCCGGTCGCGTCGCCGGTGCTCGAGGCGAACGTCCCCGCGACCCTGCGCCACCCCGACGGGCTCTGGTTCGGTCTCACCACGCGGGCGCGCGTGGCGCTCGCCCACCGGACCAGGGTGGGCGAGGACGAGATCACGAACACCTCCGATCTCGCCGACCCGAAGCTCAAGGGGCGCGTGTGCTCGCGCTCGGGCAAGCACGGCTACAACGTCGCCTACCTCGCCGCGATCATCGCGCACCGGGGCGAGGCCGAGGCCGAGAAGTGGCTCCGGGGTGTCAAGGCCAACCTCGCCCGCAAGCCCCAGGGCAACGACCGGGCCCAGGCGAAGGCGATCCACGAAGGGGTCTGCGACGTGGCGCTCAGCAACACCTACTACATGGGCAAGATGGCGACGAACGAGAAGAAGCCGGAGCAGAAGGACTGGGCGCGCGCGGTCCGGGTGCAGTTCCTCGACCAGGACGGAACCGGCCAGCACGTGAACATCTCCGGCGCCGGGGTCATCAAGGGCGCCAAGAACCGCGCGGACGCAGTGCGGCTCATCGAGTTTCTCGCCGGGGACGTCGCCCAGGGGATGTACGCGAGCAGCAACTTCGAGTACCCGGTGAAGGCGGGGGTGGCGACGGACCCGCTCATCGAAGCGCTCGGCGACTTCCGGGCCGACACCCTGCCCCTGAGCGAGATCGCCAGCCACCGCAAGGCCGCAAGCCGGATCGTCGACCGGGTCCGGTTCGAGGAAGGGCCGGAGGGCTAACCCATCTTTACCACCGCGAGCCTCGATCAGGTGGGATTTGCCTCGAATTCCGCGGATTTTCGCACTTAACCTGTTGATTGTTCGTCGCAAGGGTCGATGTAGTGCCATAATCGTTCCAGCATACCTTGCACCCGTTCGCACCCCTCGATACCGTACCGATGCGATACGCCAAGACCCCCGGGAGGCCCCTACGAGACCGTCATCCTGCCCCAAAAATCCAGTTGGTGTTCAAGATGTAGTGCCACACGGAAGTTTGGAACCTCGTAACTATCTGATGTAACATGATATTGTGTGATGGGGTGGTAAAGATGGGCTAAGGCCGCCCCGCCAAGCCGGCCCGAACGACGGATTGGCGGCCGGGCGGCGGCAAGGGAGCGCCGTCGCCCGGCCGGGCGAAGCCCCGGCGCCGGGGACGGTCGGCCGGGAACGGTCGGGCGGCCCGGTGTCGGAGACGGCAGGTCCGGTATCATCGCGCTCGCCTGCAGGCCGCACCGGGGGAGGGACGCGCTTGACCACGGAGACGATCGCCGTCATCGGCGGGACCGGCAACATCGGCTACGGGCTCGCGCTCCGCTGGGCCGAGAAGGGCCACCGGGTGCTCGTCGGGTCGCGCGCGGCCGACCGGGCCGAGGGAGCCGCGAACGAGCTTCGGGCGCGGCTCGCGGAAGGGCGGGGGGCCGGCGAGGTCGCGGGGCTCGTGAACCCGGCGGCGGCGGCCGAGGCGGACCTCGTGGCGGTGACGGTGCCGTTCGCGGCGCAGCGGCCCACCCTCGAGAGCATCCGCGAGGGCTGCCAGGGCAAGGTCGTCATCGACGTGACGGTCCCCCTCGTCCCGCCGCGGGTGAGCCGGGTCCAGCTCCCCCCCGAGGACTCCGCCGCCCTCGTGACCCAAGCCGTCCTCGGGGAGGGCGCGCGCGTGGTGTCCGCGTTCCAGAACGTGAGCGCGGCGCATCTCTCGGAGCTCGGCCACCCGGTGGACTGCGACGTGCTCGTCTGCGGGGACGACCCGGAGGCGCGGGAAGTCGTCGTCCGCCTCGCCGCCGAGGCGGGCCTGCGCGGGGTCCACGCCGGCCGCCTCGCCAACTCGGTCGCGGCCGAGGCGCTGACCTCGGTGCTCATCTGGCTCAACCAGCGCCACAAGGTGACGGGGACCGGGATCCGGATCACCGGCCTCTCCGGGGAATGACCGGGGCTCTTCGCCGCCGCATCCGGCGAGGATCGCACGCCCGGACCCCCCGCTTCGCCGCGCCGGGCGGGCGGACGGGGGGCGCGGCGGAAACGGCCCGTTCGCGGGCCGCGGCCCCGCGGCCGGCATGACCCCTGCTGCGGAGCGCATGACCCCGTCGGAGCTGCGGGTCCGGGCGCTCTCCGGGCTCCCCCCGGTCCGGCCCGGCGACGATCCGGGCGCGCTCCTCGCGGACGCGCTCGCCCGCGCCCGGGAGCCGCTCCGGGACGGGGACGTGGTGGTGGTCGCGCAGAAGATCGTGTCCAAGGCGGAAGGGCGGGTCGTGCGGCTCGCGGACGTCGTACCCTCGCCGAGGGCGATCGAGCTCGCGGCCCGGACGGAGAAGGACCCGCGCGCGGTCGAGGCCATCCTCGGCGAGTCGGTCGAGGTGGTGCGCGCGGCCCCCGGGGTGCTCATCGTCGAGACCCGCCACGGGATCGTCCTCGCGAACGCGGGCGCCGACATGTCGAACGTCGAGCACGACGAGGAGGACGACCACCTGCTCCTCCTCCCCGAGGACCCGGACGCTTCCGCCGACCGCCTCCGCGCCGCCCTCGCCGCCCGTGCGAGCGGCGGCGAGGGCGGCCGCTCGCCGCGGATCGGGGTCATCGTGGCCGACAGCGTGGGCCGGGCGTGGCGCGAGGGCACGGTCGGCCTCGCGATCGGGGTGAGCGGCCTCCCCGCCCGACTCGACCGCCGCGGCGAGCCCGATCTCTTCGGCCGCCCCCTCCACGTCACCGAGGTCGGGATCGCCGACTCTATCGCCTCCGCCGCCTCCATCGTCATGGGGGAGGGGGCGGAGGGCCGGCCGGCCGCCCTGGTCCGCGGGCTCTCCTTCGAGGGCCGGAGCGAGGCGGATCGCGCGGGCCGCGCCCGCGACCTCGTGCGGCCGCGCGAACGGGACCTCTTCCGGTGATCCTCGCCCTCGCGGGCGGGGTCGGCGGCGCGAAGCTCGCGGCCGGACTCCAGGCGGCCCTCGACGCGCCGGGCGACCTCCTCACCGTCGTCAACACCGGGGACGACTTCGAGCACCTGGGCCTTCACGTCAGCCCCGACCTCGACACCGTGGCGTACACCCTGTCGGGCCGCGCCAACCCGGAGACGGGATGGGGGCTCGCGGGCGAGACCTGGGGCTTCCTCGACGCGCTCGCCGCGCTCGGCGGCGAGGTCTGGTTCCGGCTCGGCGACCGCGACCTCGCCACCCACGTCGAACGCACCCGCCGCCTGCGGGCGGGGGAGACCCTGAGCCGGGTGACCGCCCACCTCTCCCGGCGCCTCGGCGCGCCCTCCCGCATCGCGCCCATGTGCGACGAGCCGGTCCGCACCGTCGTCGAGACGGACGCGGGCGACCTCCCCTTCCAGGAGTACTTCGTGCGCCGCGCCTGTGAGCCGGCGGTGCGGGGGCTCCGCTTCGAGGGCGCCCGGGCGGCCCGGACGTCGGCCGCGTTCGCGTCCGCCCTCGCTGACCCGGCCCTCGAAGCGGTGGTGGTGTGCCCGTCGAACCCCTGGCTCAGCGTGGACCCGATCCTCGCCGTCCCCGGCGTGCGGGGAGCCCTCGCCGGGTGCGCGGCCCCGGTTGTCGCGGTGTCGCCCATCGTCGGGGGGCGCGCGATCAAGGGGCCGGCCGCCAAGATCATGGGAGAGCTCGGGCTCGAGGTCTCCGCGGCGGCCGTCGCCGACCGCTACCGCGACTTCCTCGACGGCTTCGTCCTCGACGAGGCGGACCGCGCGCTCGCGGGCGTGATCGAGTCCGCGGGCGAGCGCGGCGGCGCGCGTGTGCTCCGGGTGCGGGTCGAGCAGACCGTCATGCACACCGGCGAAGACCGGACCCGGCTCGCCGCGAGGGTCCTTGAGTTCGCCCGGCTTCTCCGCGGGCGGTAGGATCGCGTCCCGAGCCCCGCCATCCCCCGGCCGACCCCGGCCGCGCCCCGCCGTGCACGGTCACGCCCACGCTCGACCATGCCCGTGCGCGCCCGGCGCGACCGCCGCCCGAACGAAGGAACCGCCCGCCCGACCCCGCCGCCGCGTCGTGGAAAGCCCGACCTGGATCGTCGTCCCCGTCCGTTCGCTCACCGACGGGAAACGCCGTCTCGCCCCGGTCCTTCCGCCGGACGAGCGGGCCGCCCTCGTGCGCCGGCTGTTCCTCCGCACCCTGGAGGCGGCGGCCGCGGCCGGCCCCCCCGTCCTCGTGGTGAGCCCCGACCCCGCCGCCCTCGCCCTCGCCCGCGGCCACGGCGCGGCAGGGCTCGAGGAGCCGCGCCCGATCGGGCTCAACCACGCGCTCGGGCTCGCGGCCCGCGAGGCGGTGGGCCGGGGGGCGGGGGCGCTCCTCGTCGTCTCCGCCGACCTCCCGGACCTCGAAGCGGCGGACCTGCGTGCTATGCTGCCGCCGCCCGGGTCGGACCCGGCCCCGCCGCAGGCGGCCCCGCGCCCGGACCGCGCGGCGGGCGGCGGGGGCTGGCGGGGCGCGGACCGGAACGGGCTCGGGGCAGGCGCGGGCGCGGCGGATGCGCTGGTGCGGATCGCCCCCGACGAGGCCGGGGTCGGGACGAACGCCCTCTACGTCCGGCCGCCGGACCTCATCTCGTTCGAGTACGGCGAGGCGAGCTGCCCGCGGCACTTGGCGCAGGCGCGGGCGCGGGGGGCGCGGGTCGACCGGGTCGACCGTCCGGGGCTGCGCTTCGACCTCGACACGCCGGACGACCTCGAACGCTGCGAACGACGACACCTCGGGAGGCCCGATGGCGAACGCGAAGACCGCTAGCCGGAGCACGGAAGGGACGGGGACGGGAAGGCCGGGCGGGACGACGGAGCCGGCCCCTTGCGCGGACGCCGGGCGGCGGGCCTCCGGCGCGGGCGGGGCGGCGGGCGGCAGCCGCTCGGTGAAGACGGGGGTTCCGGCGTGGGCCGGGGAGCGGGTCCCTGCCCCGGAGGAAGCCTTCGACCTCCTCGACGCCACCGACCTCGACGGCCTGCTCCGGGCCGCCGCCCGGGTCCGCGACGCGCGCCGCCCCGACGTGGTCACCTTCTCCCCGAAGGTGTTCATCCCCCTCACCGAGCTCTGCCGGGACGTCTGCCACTACTGCACGTTCGCGAAGGCCCCGCGCCGGCTGCGGTCCGCGTACCTCTCCCCCGACGAGGTGCTCGCGATCGCCGCCGCCGGGGAGCGGGCGGGCTGCCGGGAGGCCCTCTTCACCCTCGGCGACAAGCCCGAGCTCCGCTACCGCGCGGCGCGGGAAGCGCTCGCCCGCCTCGGCTACGAGACCACCATCGACTACCTCGTCGCGATGTGCCGGCTCGTCCTCGAGAAGACGCGCCTCCTCCCGCACGTGAATCCGGGGGTGCTGAGCGGGGACGACCTGCGGCGGCTGCGCAAGGTCTCGGTATCGGCCGGGATCATGCTGGAGAGCGCCTCGCCGCGGCTCTGCGAGCGGGGCGGGGTCCACCACGGCTCGCCCGACAAGGCCCCCGAGGCGCGCCTCGCGACCCTGCGCGGGGGAGGCGAGGCGCGGGTTCCGTTCACCACCGGGATCCTCATCGGCATCGGGGAGACGCGGCGCGAGCGCCTCGAGTCGCTCCTCGCGATCCGCGAGGTCCACGAGCGCCACGGCCACGTCCAGGAGATCATCGTCCAGAACTTCCGGGCGAAGCCGGGCACGAAGATGGCGAACTCCCCGGAGCCGAGCCTCGACGACCTGCTCTGGACGGTCGGTGCCGCCCGCCTCGTCTTCGGGCCGGAGATGAGCATCCAGGCCCCGCCCAACCTCTCGCCCGGAGCGGGGCCGCTCGCGCGGCTCGTCGAGGCGGGGATCGACGACTGGGGCGGGGTCTCCCCGGTCACCATCGACCACGTGAACCCCGAGGCCCCCTGGCCGGAGGCCGCCGCCCTCCGGGCCGCGAGCGCGGCGGCCGGCAAGCGCCTCGTCCCCCGGCTCCCGGTGTACCCGCGCTACGTGCTCGAGCCCGAGACCTGGATCGACCCGGACCTCCGGGCGCGCTGCGCCCGGGCCATCGACACCGAGGGCTACGCGCGGGAGGACCGCTGGGTCGCGGGCGCCTCGCCCTTCGCCCCGCCGGCCGGCCGGGGCGTGCCGGGCGCGGAGCGGGACCTCGCCCGGCGCGGCGTGGTCGACCTCGCGGCCCGCGCCGCCGCCGGCGAACGCCTCGACGAGAGCGAGATCGTGCGCCTCTTCCAGGCCCGGGGCGGCGACTTCGACGAGGTGTGCGACGCGGCCGACCGGCTGCGCCGCGAGGTGTGCGGGGACCCGGTGAGCTACGTCGTCACCCGCAACGTCAACTACACCAACGTCTGCTACTTCCGCTGCCAGTTCTGCGCGTTCTCCAAGGGGAAGGCGAGCGAGAACCTGCGGGGCAAGCCCTACGACCTCGACCTCGACGAGGTCGCGCGCCGGGTACGCGAGGCGTGGGAGCGGGGGGCCACCGAGGTCTGCATGCAGGGGGGCATCCACCCCGGCTACACCGGCCATACCTATCTGGCCCTCTGCCGGGCGGTGAAGGAGGCCGTGCCGGGGATCCACGTCCACGCCTTCTCCCCGCTGGAGATCAGCCAGGGCGCGGCGACGGCGGGGCTCGCGGTGCGCGACTTCCTCGCCGCGCTCCGCGACGCGGGGCTCGGGACCCTGCCGGGGACGGCGGCGGAGATCCTCGACGACGAGGTGCGCGAGGTGCTGTGCCCGGACAAGATCCGCACCCGCGAGTGGCTCGAAGTGGTCGGGACCGCGCACGGGATCGGGCTCCGCACGACCGCGACCATCATGTTCGGGCACGTCGACCACTACCGGTCGTGGGCCCGCCACCTGCTCGCGGTCCGCGACCTCCAGGCGCGGACGGGCGGGTTCACCGAGCTGGTGCCCCTCCCCTTCGTCCACATGGAGGCCCCCATCTTCCGCAAGGGCTTCGCCCGCGAGGGGCCGACCTTCCGCGAGGCGGTGCTGATGCACGCGGTGGCCCGCCTCGTGCTGCACCCCCACATCTCCAACATCCAGACGTCGTGGACGAAGATGGGGATGGAAGGGGCGAAGAAGTGCCTCGAGGCGGGGGCCAACGACCTCGGCGGGACCCTCATGAACGAGAGCATCTCGCGGGCGGCGGGCGCCGCGCACGGGCAGGAGATGCCCCCGGCCGCGATGGAGGAGGCGATCCGCTCCCTCGGACGCACCCCGCGCCAGCGGACGACCCTCTACGGCGACGCCGCGGACGAGCGCCGGCTCGCGTCCCTCCGGGCCGCCCCGCTCGCGGAGGTCGTGCTGACCCCCGCCGCCAAGCTCGCCCGCGTGAGCTGAGCGCCGCGGAGGGCGGGAGAGGCGAGGAATCCGGCGAGCCGGCAGCAGGCGGGGGAGGGCGGTTCGGTCGATCGGTCGGCGGAGCGCCCGGACGAAGCCATCAGGCGAGGCCCCGAGCGCGGCCCGCGAGGCGCGCGCTTCCCCGGTTGGGGCGGTTCGGGCGACCTCACACCGGGGTCCTCCCCGGACCTCCTGGGAACGCGGGCGTCTCGCCCGCAAGCGGGGTCGGGGCGTTCGTGCGCCGGGACCCCCCCAGCCCGCGCCGACGGTGACCGCCCGTCCCGGCCGGCAGGCCCCGTCCGGCGCACCGGCGCGCCGTCCCGCGGCCCGTGCGTGCCCGGCGCGCTCAGGTTTTCCCTCGACCCGGAGGCGCATGACGATGACGGAGCCGGCTTCCCTCGCCGGAAACTGGGGCTACCCCACCTCGATCCGCTTCGGCGCGGGCCGCCTCCGCGAGCTGCCCGACGCCTGCCGCGAGCTCGGCATGACCCGCCCCCTGCTCGTGACGGACCCGGGGGTCGCGGCCCTGCCGATGACGGCCGCCGCGGTCGGCGCCTGCGAGGAAGCGGGGCTCGGCTGCCCGGTCTTCCCGGACGTCCGGCCCAACCCGACAGGGGCCAACGTCTCCGCCGGGGTGGCGGCGTTCCGGGCCGGGGGCCACGACGGGGTCATCGCGCTCGGCGGCGGCAGCGCCCTCGACGCGGGGAAGGCGGTCGCCCTCATGGTGGGCCAGTCCCGCCCCATCTGGGACTTCGAGGACCGGGAGGACTGGTGGACCCGCGTGGACGAGGCGGGCATGGCGCCGGTGGTCGCCGTCCCCACCACGTCGGGCACCGGCTCGGAGACCGGGCGCGCGTCCGCCATCACCGACACCCGCGGCGAGCCCGTCAAGCGGATCATCTTCCACCCCGCGATGATCCCGGGCCGGGTGATCCTCGACCCCGAGCTCACCGTCGGGTGCCCCTCCCCCCTCACCGCGGCGGTCGGGATGGACGCCCTCTCCCACTGCCTCGAAGCGTTCTCGAGCCCCGTGTTCCACCCCCTCGCGCAGGGGATCGCGCTCGAAGGGGCGCGGCTCGTGCACGAGGCGCTTCCCGCCGCCGTCGAGGACGGGGCGGACCTCGCCGCCCGCGCCCTCATGCAGGTCGCGGCCAGCATGGGCTCGACCGCCTTCCAGAAGGGGCTCGGCGCGATGCACTCGCTCAGCCACCCCTGCGGGGCGGTGCTCGACACCCACCACGGACTCACCAACGCGGTGGTCATGCCCTACGTGCTCGACTTCAACCGGCCCGCCATCGAGGAGAAGACGGCCGCCCTCGCCCGCTACCTCGGCCTCCCGGACCCGTCCTTCGCGGGCGTGCTCGACTGGGTCCTCGACCTCCGCGCGCGGGTCGGCATCCCCCACACCCTGAAGGACCTCGGGGTGGAGGAGGGGGACGCGCGGCGCCTCGCCCCGATGGCGGCGGCGGACCCGTCCTCGCCCACCAACCCGGTCCCCCTGGACGCGGGGAACCTCGAGGCCCTCTACCTTCGCGCGATCCGCGGGGCGCTGTAGGGCGCCTTCGACACTCGTCGCCCGCGCCCGGCGATGAAGGCAGGGCCTCCCCCTTCCCTTCCCTCCCGCGACGATACCGAACGCCCTCGGGTTTCGGGTGCGTCGAGTCGACGCCGTCGACTACGAAACGATGGCGCGCAAGGCTCTCGGGGAGAACTGCATGTCCGTGTGGTTCATCCTCGCCGCGTTTTGCTTCTGCGCGGTGTTCGACAGTCTCGGGGAGGTCGTCCCTCGCTCAGGACGCCACCCTGCAACTCGATGTGTATAATTCCGAATCGAAATACACCTTCGAGAGGAATCCATGCGTACGAACATCGTCATCAGCGACCGCCTCCTCGCCGGCGCAATGCGCGCCACCGGCGCGAAGACCAAACGCGAAGTGGTCGAACTCGGCCTTGCCTCCCTGATCCGGCTGAAGAAACAGGAGGAGATCCGCAACCTGCGGGGCAAGCTGCGATGGGTGGGCGATCTGGAGGAGATGAGGCGGGACGGGTGATCGTCGTGGACTCCAGCGTGTGGGTCGACTATTTCAACGGTCGGCGCACACGGGAGACCGACCATCTCGACGTCCTGCTGGGTCGCGATGCTGCGGCCGTCGGCGACCTGATCCTTGCGGAAGTTCTCCAGGGATTTCGAGATGACTCGGACTTCGCGGCGGCGAGGCGCGCCATGTCGGAGCTGTCGTGTTTCGAAATGCTGGGCCGCGAGCGGGCCGAGCGCGCGGCGCGGCGCTACCGGGAGCTCCGCAAGGCAGGGGTCACGGTCCGCAAGACGGCCGACGTGGTCATCGGATCGTTCTGTATCGACGCCGGATTCCCGTTGCTGTTCTCCGATCGTGATTTCCTGCCGATGGTCGATCGCCTGGGACTGGCGAACGCAATTCCTCCCGGCTGAAACAGCCGCCGGGCCGGGCCGCGTCCCTCCCGCCATCGTTTCGCCTCCGCCGACAGCGGCACAGGGCCGGGATCAGGCCGGGACCCGGGCCCGCGAAAGCGTTCAAGATTGAACCACGGGACGCCGGGATATACCGTCTTCCGCCACCATGCATCCCACACCAGACCAGGAGACCTCGGACATGATCACCAGACGAAGCTTTCTTGCAGCCGGCGCCGTGGCGGGCGCGGCGGCGGTCGCGGCTCCGGCCCCGGCGGTTCATGCGCGGTCGAAGGCCGGGATCAGGTGGCGGCTCCAGACCTACGCCGTCCCGGCGCTCGCCGAGCACGTGATCAAGCCGTCGATCGACTCGTTCAACCAGGTCGCGAACGGCGAGATGGAGATCGAGCTCTACTTC
Source organism: Gammaproteobacteria bacterium (assembly GCA_965243335.1). Taxonomy (GTDB): domain Bacteria; phylum Pseudomonadota; class Gammaproteobacteria; order HK1; family HK1; genus JAJDXW01. Next base: position 3,337,692 of record OZ251545.1, on the reverse strand, counting down.
GCGGACCAGCTCGCGCCGACCGGCGAGCTGTTCGGAGCCATGCAGCGGGGCGAGATCGACGCGGTGCAGTCGGACGAAGACTCGATCGCGGCCCCGGTGGACGTCTCGGTCTTCGGCGGCTACTTCCCCTTCGCCACCCGGTACAGCCTCGACGTGCCCGTGCTCTTCCACCAGTGGGGGCTGAACGAGATCTGGGCCGAGGCCTACGGGGAGGTCGAGGGGGTGACGTGGCTCGGCGCGGGCGCCTGGGACCCGTGCCACCTCAACACCGTCGAACCGGTCCGGCGCCTCGAGGACCTGAAGGGTCTTCGCATCTCCACCTTCCCGACCGCCGGGCGCTTCCTCTCGCGCTTCGGGGTGGTCCCGGTGACCCTGCCCTCGGAGGACATCGGGGCCGCGGTGCAGGCGGGGAAGATCGACGGCATCGCCTGGTCCGGGATCACCGAGGACTACACGGTGGGCTGGGCCGACGTCACCAACTACTTCCTCACCAACAGCATCTCGGGCGCGTGGTGCGGGTCGTACTTCGCGAACTCCGAGCGCTGGGACGCCGTGCCCGCGCGTCTGAAGGAGCTGTTCCGGCTGTGCATGGACAGCTCCCACTACTACCGCCAGCACTGGTACTGGGGCGGGGAGGCGAAGCTCCGGGTCGAGGGCGCGAAGCTGAAGCTCACCTCCATCCCGGACGAGGAGTGGGCCGAGGTGGAGGCCGAAGCGGTCAGGTTCTGGGACGAGATCGCGGCCGAGACCCCGCGCACCGCCAGGGTGGTAAGTATCCTCCGGGCCTACCACGAGGCGATGGGCAAGGCGGGGCGTCCCTACCGGTACGCCTGATTCGCCCGGAGGGAGGAACGGACGGGGGCCGGGCGGGGGCCGCTCCAGCCCCCGCGCCGGTCTGGATTTCTGCCCCGATTGCCTTGTCCGCTCCCGCCGTCGAACGTCCCGTACCGGATCGTGCGCGCCGCCGGGCCGGTGAGACAGGTAGGAGGCCGAAGCCGCCCCCCGAGCCAGATAGCCGCCTGGGCATACCGCAGGTTCCATCGATCCCGTCCGCCGGACCGAAGGAGTCCGCTCGCCCGGCCAGGTCCGTACTGTCGCCAAGCCTGGATGCAGGGTCGGGCTCCCGACCTCCCGCACGGCCGGGCGTTCGGATCATCTCTTCTGGATCATCTGATTCAGATCGAGAGGTTCAGCGAGAATCTGTATGCCGTTCGGGGCTTTTCCCGTTCCGAACACCTTCTCCCAGTAATCCAGATTCTGCTTTGGACCAAACACCGTGGTGCTCAGGCTCTTGTCGATCCAGCACGGAAGATTCGAGAGCTGTTGGAAGAAACTCTTCAGGTTGTCCCAGACGGCGTCTGGAAGCTGACGATGCAACAGACGATCGCGGTCAGACGGCCGTCCGGTTCCGGTAAATATGAAGTATTGTTCGATGACTTGCCGCGCCCAGGACACGACGTTTGCCAACACTTCCTCGCGTGCGATGCGCCACGCACGAAGATGCGGTTCAGGAATCTTTTCTCCCCTCAGGACACGATTTTCCAGACGTCGGCCTCCTATATCCGGATCCCATTGACCTACAAAGAATATTTCGGCAAACAAGCTCATCAAACGAACCAACTGTTCGCGCTCGAGTTGCCGAGCATTGCTTCCGGACTCCAAATCTTCATCGATCTGCAAATCAAGCGCCTTCTTGTACAGAAATTCTTTGAAGAAGGATCTTTCGATGGCGTTGTAGGCCAGCGGCCGCTCGGCAGCCTTTCCGGACCACTCCACGAATTCAAGCAACTTGTTGGACTGATCTTGTACGACGGCGGCGCGCTGGGCATCGACAATATATTTGATCATCTCTCGCGACTCGCCTCTGAAGAAGCGCACGAGATCGTTTTCGGAGAACGAGTAGTCGTTATCCTGGAGACCTCGCATCTTCCTGTACTGGCCTACACGCTCAATGTACAGGGTGCTGCCGAGATGACGCATCACCGCGGAGTCGAACGCGACCTGCCGCAGCTTCCCGCCCGCATTGGTGTTGGCTTGCAAGAGTTTGTTCGTGTCGGGTTCGACGAAGATGCGTACCGGTAATTCTCGTACTCCCAACAGTATCTGAGCTGCCGCCTTGTGTTGACCGTCAAAAACTTTGATTCGCCCGACCTCGGCTTCGTCCGCCGCCCACCACGCCAGAGCGATATGCAGTTGTGGACGCCCGGCAAGGAATTCCTCAATCAGCCCCCGGATGGCGATACCGATGCTCCGAGGGTTGATCCGATCGTCATGATGAAGGTACTGTAGTGGCACGGTCGCAAAGAAGCTTCGCATTCCACTCAATTTGTCCTTTTGGATTGCAGCCTTCTGGATAGTTTTATCTTTTGCTTCCGGAAACGCGAATTCGACGTACTCTCCTTTGTCGTGGATGCAAAATTTCGCCGTGGCGCCGCCATGATGGGCAAGAACGTGGCCGAGATGCGCCCCGCGATTTCCAGCCTCCTTGGCGGTTTTTTGAAGACGGTCGAACTCTGCGAGCCGACGAGCTACCCTGAGGTTGGACGCACCTTTACTGCGGTTGCAGGAGGCGTGAGTCAGCGCAAAGTTATTTTCCGAATCCAGTCCCTGATCAGCAAGAGGGTCGATATGATCAACGTCAAGCTGCCCTTTGTGCAACACGAGATCGATCGCATCGTTACAAATAAAGCATAGGCCGCCTTGCCTTTCCAAGAGCCGTTCGTGGAGCTGGTGTCGTTGCTCCTCGTTGAGGCTGGACAGATAGCGGGAAGTTCTCACATTGACCCCTGAATGCGGCAGATGCTGCCCTCAGTCTAGCATTCTGGCGAGAAAATGGTAGGCCTAGTCGTCGCATCGGGTTCCGTGGCACCGACCCCTCGGCTATAGTCCGAGGCACGGTGGCAGGGACCGGAAAGGAGCACCGAGATGCGAGCCGAAGACGACTTGGCGGCGACAGGCCTTCGGCCGGCACCGTAGCCCCGCGGCGCGTCTGGTCGGCGTCCGCTTCGGCCCCGGCGGCTCCGGACCTTCCCGGCTGCCGCCCGGCGGCGTCCCTCGATCGCGGAGACCTCGACACCCACGCCGCTCGGTTCGAGTACTGAGACGGCGATACCCGCACCGCCTGGGTCCTGCGGGACCCCGCCGACTTTGCCCGCCAGCACCCCTCCCAACGCCTCGCCGCACTCGCCGAGGCGCGCGGCTCCCCATCGAATGCGGCGGCACGATGGATATCGAACTGCATGACGAGCACGGCGAGCGATGGCTGATCCTCCCGGCGGACCGGTCGGTGTGCCAGTATCCGAGGCGGAGCCGGCTTCCCGACACGGACGGTATGGTGGTGGGCGACCACCACTTGCCGGACATGGTGCTGGAGGTGGACCACCCGACGGACGTGCGCTGGGGGAAGCTCGGTCGGTACGAGTCGTGGGGCTTTCCAAAGGTGTGCGTGGAGGTTCCGGAGCGGTGGACGCCGAGCCGCCCGCCGGGTCTCTCGCCGAGGCTGACGGTGTACCTGCTGGAGGGCGATCGTTATCGGGAGTCGCCCGAGAGCTGGGCGTTTCCGGGCTGGCGCGCGCGTGCGATCCACGAGGCGCTGAACGAGAACGAGCTCTCGGGCTGGACGCACATGCGGCTGGAGCGGCTGGGCCGGACGCTGGGCGAGCGCGACGGGACCGGGCCGGACGACAGCCCGCTGCTCCGTTCGCTGCGGGGCGAGAGCCGGAAGGAAGGTCATGCCGCGGGCCTGGCGGAAGGGTTGGTGGAAGGCCGCGCGAAGACGGTCCGCCAGAGCCTGCGGTCGCACAGCATCGAGGTCTCTGCGGCATTTCCCGCCGACGCGCCCGGCATTACCGAATTGCCGGAAGACGAGGCGGTCGCCTCGGCCCTCGCCTGCGACGGCGAGCGGGACTTCCACGCGCGCATCCGCAAGCCCTGATTCTCCGCCGCCATCGTTCGGGAGGGCGGGACGCATCCCCCGGATGATGCAGGTAGGCGAAGCGCCGGGCAGCGCGATCCAAGGTGAACGGTGACGGGGTACCGCCCGCTTCGGTGGCGGCGGAAGCGATGCTCACGGACGAAAGGAACTACTGCCCTGATCGCCGGGCGCCGCCTCGAACTCGTTGCCGGGCGCGGGCGGCCTTGCTAGCATCCTTTCCCCTTCGGCTCGCCGACGGCCGGCCCCGACCGGTTCCGGGCTGCTCCCGGACCGGTCCCGGCGCGGGCTTCGCTCTCTACCCTTCCCCCAGGAGACCTCCCGATGAAGAAGCCAGTCCTGAAGTCGATCGTGGCCGCGACGGCGGCGGCCGTCAGCCTCGGGGCCGGCCCCGCGGCGCTCGCCGAATGCGAGATCGCCATCGGCGGGCTCGCTCCCCTGTCGGCCCCCGGCACGGTCGTCGGCGGCGAGGCGATGCGCGAGGCGATGCTGATCGCCGAAGAGGACTTCAACGCGGCCGGCGGGGTGCTCGGCTGCAAGGTCAAGGTCGTCATCGCCGACACCGAGGGCCTGCCGGAGAAGGCGGCCGCGGTCATGGAGAAGCTCATCACCCAGGACGGGGTCGTCGCGGTCGGCGGCGGCTACCACAGCTCGGTCGGGGTCGCCTCGAAGGACATCGCCGACGCGCGCGGCGTCCCGGTCGTCTTCGCCGAGACCTGGAACGACACGATCACGGGCGACAAGCAGAAGTACATCTTCCGGATCGCCCCGCTCAGCTCGTGGGCGTCCTCCACCATCTGGAAGCATGCGCTGCTCGTCCCGGGGATCGAGAAGGCCGCGATCCTGACCGAGAACACCGACTACGGGATCCCGGCCGCGGAGGAGACGAAGAACGGGCTCGCGACCGGCGGGGTGGAGACGGTGATCTTCAGCGTCGACATCGGCACCCAGGACTACGCCGGCATCGTCGAGCGCATCAAGGCCGAGGACCCGGACATCATCATCACCCTCGCGACCGGCGAGGCGGGCTACAACTTCGCCCAGCAGTCGGCGGACGCCGGCATCGGCCCGCAGGACCTTCCCTTCCATGCCGGGCAGGTCTCCCTGGAGAGCAAGTCCTACTGGGAGAACGTGCCGGACGGCAACTACGCGTTCGTGCAGCGGATCGGGGTGCCCGAGAACCTGTTCAACGAGAAGGCGAAGAACTTCGCGGCGGTCTACAAGCAGCGGACCGGGAAGGCGGCCGTCGAGAGCTACGCGATGGAGGCCTACGACTCGATCGCCATCATCGCGCAGGCCATCGGCGAGGCCGGCTCGACCGACGGCGACGCCATCGTGGCCGCCCTCGAGAACATCAGCCACGACGGCACCCTCGGCCGGATCTACTTCCCCTACGGCACGCAGAAGGACCCGAGCGTGGACGGCAAGGGCGACGAATGGTGGCACCAGTGGCCGGACCCGGCCCTGACCGTCATCCAGTACCAGGAAGAGGGGCAGAACTCGGTGGACTCCCCCATCGTCTGGCCGGACGCCTACAAGACCGGCGACGCGGTGTACGTCGGCAGGTAGGCAGGCAGCGGGCCGGCCGCGGCCCGCCGGCGGCAGGCGGCGGCTCGGCGCGCCGGGCGCTCGCCGCACGGAGCGGGGAGGCGCGGGGAAGGGCGGGGCGGGGCGCCGCCGCACGGGCGCGCCGAGCCGGGCCGAAGGGGCGGCGGAGAGGCGGCGCGTGGAGCATCCGGGCATATTCTGGAGTGTCATCGCCTGGATGATCGCCTGGGGCGTGGTCGGCAGCGTGGCGACCCGCCGCCGCTACCTCCGGCACGACCTCGACACCTCCAACACGACCTTCGTCGGCGCCATGCTCGGCGCCGCGACCGGCCCGGCCGGCCTGATCCCCCTCTGGCGCAGGACCCCGGAGCTCACCAACCGGCTGATCGTGCTTCCCGCGATCGGGGCGGTGGTGCTCATCGCGGCCGCCTTCGCGTTCACGGACCCCGACAGCAACTGCGTCGCCAACGGCTCGTTCGTCGCCTCGCAGATCACGAACGGGATCATCATCGGGGTCATCTACGGGTTCATGGCCCTCGGCCTCACCCTGATCTTCTCGATCCTCGGCGTCGTCAGCTTCAGCCACGGCGAGTTCTACATGGTGGGCGGGATGCTCGCCTACTACGTCACCGTCGTCTGGCTGCCCGGGGTCAACCCCCTCCTCGGCATCGCGTGCGCGTGCGCGGTCGTCTTCGTGCTCGGGGCCCTCTTCGAGCGGATGTTCCTGACCCCGATGCACCAGGGCCGGATCGACCGCCCGGTGGAGTACGGGATCCTCATCACCTTCGGCCTCGCCTTCACCCTCCAGTACTTCGTCCAGGCCATCGTCGGCTCGAACCCGGTGAAGGCGCGGCGGTACTTCGACTTCCCCCGCATCCGGCTCCCGTCGCCGGACGATCCGTGGCTCGTCAAGACGAGCCGCGGCAACCTCCAGCTATTCGACACCGTCTCGATCTCGAACCCGCGGCTGACCGCCGCGCTCGCCTGCGTCGCCGTGCTCGGCGCCCTGCTCTACTTCCTGCACCGGACGTGGACCGGCAAGGCGCTCCGCGCGGTCAGCCAGGACCGGGAGGCCGCCGCCATCGCCGGGATCGACCCGAACCGGATGAACATGCTGGCCTTCGCCCTCGGCGCGATGATCGCGGCCCTCGCGGGGGCGCTCCTGGTGCAGGCGTTCTCGTGGCTGCCCCAGGTCGGCAACATCCCCGCGATGCGCTCGTTCGTGATCGTCGTGCTCGGCGGGCTCGGCTCGCTCCCGGGCGCGTTCGTCGGCGGCATCCTGGTGGGCCTCGTCGAGGCGGCGGGCACCGGGTGCGTCCCCGACCCGCAGAAGGCGGCGTCCTACATCCCGGCCTACGGCATGGTGGTCCTCACCCTCACCCTGCTGCTCCGCCCGACCGGCCTCTTCGGGCGGCGCTACGCGAGCGGCGCGCACGGCAAGTTCTGAAGCGGAGCCGATGCGCCGGAGAGTGCCCCACCTGCTCGGCCTCGCGCTGCTCGCGTTCTTCCTCGCGTTTCCGTTCGTCTACTCGGCGAACGACTACGCCTACGTCATGCACATCATGATCACCGCGTTCTTCTATGCGATCCTCGCGTCGAGCTGGTCGATGCTCGCCGGGTACGCGGGGCAGTTCTCGTTCGGGCACATCGGGTTCATGGGGATCGGGGCCTACACCGCGGCGCTCTTCAGCCACTACTTCTGGCTCTCGCCCGCGCCGACCGAGCTGTGCACCGAGTACCGGTTCGGGGAGACGTGGCTCGTCGTCGTCAACCCGATCGGGGTGACCTCGACCACCCTCACCCAGGACTGCCTGCGCCAGGCGATGGAGACGTGGGGGGCCGCGGCGGCGCCGACCCGGATGCCGGTCTGGATCGGGATCCTCCTCGGGGCCTTCATGGGCGGGGTCTTCGGGTTCCTCGTCGGGGTGCTGGTCCTGCGGCTCCGCGCCGCCTACCTCGCCCTCTTCACCCTCGGGTTCGCGGAGATCCTCAAGGCGACGATCAGCGCCGAGATCGAGATCACCCGGGGGCAGGCGGGGATGGAGCTGCCGGCCCTGTTCGAGCAAGGGGTCACCCTGTTCGGCCACACGTTCGACAGGACGGACAAGCTCCCGCCCTACTTCGTGATGTTCGGGCTGCTGCTCGCCTGCCTCGCGGTCCTCGCGTGGCTCGCCGGGTCGAAGTTCGGCCTCTTCGTGCGGGCGCTCCGCGAGGACCAGGACGCGGCGGCGGCGCTCGGGGTCAACACCACCCGCTACAAGGTGCTCGTCTTCGTGGTGACCACGACGATGGCCGCGGCGGCCGGCGCGGTGCAGGCCCACTACGTCGGGATCGTCACCCCGAACAACCTCTTCCTCCTCCAGATGAGCCTGGTGGTGGCGATGGCGGTGATCGGGGGGGTCGAGAGCTTCATCGCGGCCGCCATCGGCGCGATCCTCATCGAGGTCGCGCTCGAGATGCTGCGCAACAGCTTCGTCGTCGGCGGGGTCGAGGTCGACATGACGATCTGGCGGCTGGTGTTCTTCGGCATCGTACTCATGCTGACCCTGCGCTTCGCCCGCAACGGGCTGATCGCCCCCCTCATCGGGTACTTCACCCGCGGGCACGTCGCGCGGGAGACGGTCGAGCACCGCCTCCGCGACCGCGAGCACGACCGCGACCGGGACCGCGTCGGAGGACGCGGCGGCGACCGCGAACGCCCGCAGGAGGCGGCGGCGAAGTGATCCGCCTCGCGGTCAGCAACGTGCACAAGCGCTTCGGGGGGCTGCACGTCCTGAAGGGGGTGACGTTCGAGGTCAACGGGCCGGAGCTCATCGGCCTCATCGGCCCCAACGGGGCGGGCAAGACGACCCTCACCAACGTCCTCGACGGGGCGATCAAGCCGAACACGGGCACCGTGTACCTGAACGGCCGGCGCATCGACCAGCTTCATCCCTACGAGGTGGCGAGCGCGGGGCTCGGCCGCACCTTCCAGGTGACGCGGTCCTTCCGGCGCATGAGCGTGCTCGAGAACCTCTACGTGCCGGCGCTCGCCACCCAGCGGGGGGCCGACCGGAAGGCGGTCCACGCGAAGGCCATGGAGGTGCTGGAGTTCCTGACCATCGCGCACCTCCGCAACGAGTACGCCCAGGCGCTCTCCGGGGGGCAGCAAAAGCTGCTGGAGCTTGGCCGGCTCCTGATGCTCGAGCCCGAGGTGGTGGTCCTCGACGAGCCCTTCGCGGGGGTGCACCCGCGGCTCATGGAGATCATCCATGCCTACATCCGGCGGGTGAACGAGGAGGGCAAGGCGATCATCCTCATCTCGCACCAGATGGACTCCATCTTCAGCCTGAGCCAGCGGCTGCTGGTGCTGAACTTCGGGGACCTCATCGCGGACGGCCCGCCGGACGAGGTCAAGCGGGATCCGGCGGTGATCGAAGCCTATCTCGGCGCGGAGGAGCCGGAGGAAGATGGAGGGAGAGAGGGGGAGGACGCCGGCGCCCGGGATGGCCATGCCGGCGGGAACGAGACCCGCGCCCACGCCCCCGGCCCCGCCCGCACTGCGCACCGTGCCGGCGCTGGCGACGGGGACGGGGACGGGGGCGTTCGAGGGAGGGGTGAATGATGGAGGCGAAGCCCGTCCCCGGCTCCGCTCCCGCCGATGACGCGGTCCTGGAGATGCGGGACCTCTACGTCGGCTACTACCGGGACCTCAACATTCTCCAGGGCCTCAACGTCGTCGCCCGGCGCAACCGGATCACGGCCGTCCTCGGTGCCAACGGGGTCGGGAAGTCGACCGCGCTCAAGGCGGCCTCCGGCTTCCTCCGGCCCAACTCGGGGGACATCCTGCTCGAGGGCGAGAGCATCCTCCAGGTTCCGCCCCACCGCCGGATCCTCGAGGGGCTCGCCTACATCCCGCAGCAGCCGGGGATCTTCAAGGACATGTCGGTCGAGGAGAACCTGGAGCTCGGCGGCTGGACGTTCCGGCGCGACCGCCGGCGGGTGCGCGCGAAGATGGAGGCGAACTACGAGCGCTTCCCCGCGCTCCGGGACAAGCGCCGGCAGGTGACGGGCGAGCTGTCGGGCGGGCAGCAGCGCATGGTCGAGATCGGCCGCACCCTCATGACGGAGCCGAAGATGCTGCTCGTGGACGAGCCGACCGCGGGGCTCTCCCGGATGCTGTCCGAGGAGGTGTACGAGATGCTGTCCCACCTCACCTCGCGGGAAGGCCTCACGATCCTGCTCGTGGACCAGGAGATCCGCCACGCCCTGAAGATCGCGGACCACGTCTACGTGCTGGAGCTCGGGCGCAACAAGTACGAGGGCCCGGTCTCGGACTTCGAAGACCTCGAGAAGGCGTTCTGGGTGGCCTGAGCCAGGGGTGGCCGGCGCCCGGCGACCGCCGGCGCGGCCGTTTGGCGATTGTGCGGAGCGGAATCTCGGGCGCTCCGGGCGGCGCCAAGGCGTTTCCCGATTACGCACAAGACAAGGGGCTTGCGATCTCGGGTCGATGGAAGCCCGGGCGCAGGCCCCGCGAAAGCGCGTCATTCCCCGTCATTCCCGCGAAAGCGGGAATCCACTTCAATCGAAAGCCCCTGGATTCCCGCTTTCGCGGGAATGACGGGCTGAGAAAACCATTCACCTGAGCTTTGTTCGTAATCAGGAGACGTGGGGGATATCCCCAAGACGTTTGGGGTGGCCTGAACCGCCGAGCGGTCGGCGCCCGGCGACCGCTGGCGCGGTCGCTTGGCGCCTGCCGGGGCGAAGCGCTGCCCCGACCCTGGGAACGGCGCCGTCCTGCGGACATGGGCGCGCCCCGCCCACATCGCCCATCCATGAAGAGGCGGCCTCGGCCGCCTTCGGCTGCTCTCAGGCTTTCTCGCCTTCGGGAAGAGGTCCGCCTTCGAGGGCGGCGATCGCGGTGTCGAGCCGGCCTCCGTCGGGGTCGGCGAGCGCCGCTTCCCGGAGCGCTCGCAGGCTCGCCGCGGGGTCGGGCGCCGCGGCACAGGCGGCGAGACAGGCCATCGTCCGATCGAAGCTCCGGGTCCCGCGCTCGTGGGTGTCGCCGTAGCCCTTGACGAGGTTCGCGCACTTCGCCGCTTCGAGGGCCAGGGCCGGGCTCGCGGCATACGCCTCGCCGACGTGCCCGAGCCACGCCTCGATGCGCCCCTGCTCCTCGCGGAAGCGGTGCATCCCGCGCCGCAGCCGCCGGAGGCGGGCGAGGGTCCACAGCAGGAGGAAGCCGCTGACGGAGCTCGTCCGCACGTGGAGCCCGACGTTCAGCCGGCGGCGCCACCCGCCCCGGTCGGCGGCGCGCAGGACGGGCCGCGCGATCCAGCCGGGAAGGACCGAGCACCACTCGTCCACCCCCGGCTTCAGGAATTCGGTGATGGCGACCGGCTGGCCCGGCTTCGCCCGCGCCTCGGCCCGCACCCGCTCGATGCGCGAGCGCCGGGTCTTCAGATCCGCGACCCGGATGAGGTCTTCGAAGCACATCCAGAGCGCGAGCTGCCGGGCGGCCTCCCGGACGACGCGATGCTCGTCCTCGGGCGGCGCGGCCGAAGGGGCCGTGGCCGTCGCCGGGGCCGCCGCGGTCCGGGCGAGCAGGCCCTCGATGCGGTCGAGGTAGAGGGCGCCGTAGCGCGCGTCCTGGTAGTCGACGGTGCGCTCGACGCCCATGCGGGCGAACGCGCGGACCGGCGCGGGCAGCGCTTCCAGGCGCGCCGCGAGCGGGGACGGCACATGGTCCGGGGCGCCGGCCCCCCGCGCCGTGTCCGAGGCGGGGTCCGGGTGCGAGCCCGGCTCCGCGTCCGCCCCGCCCGGCTGGTTCGCGCTGCCGTCCGCCCCGTCCTCGAAGAGCCGGAAGCCGGCGTCGAAGCCGCGCTGGTTCGCCTCCACCGCGATCCCGGCCCGCTCGATGGCGCCCCGCAGCCGTTCGCGCGAGATGGGAAGCGCCCCACTGCCCGCGATCGCGCCGAGGAGCACCGAGCTCAGCACCGTTCCCGCCTGCCGGGCGACCTTCCCGAGGTCGGTCAGCACGTGCCGGCGCGAGAGCTCGCGCACGGCGCGGCGCACCCGATCGTCGTTGAAGCGGCCGTCGCCCATCGCGCTCTTCTCCGCGATGGCGAACATGCGGTGGGTGGACGCGATGACGGTCGTGCGCTCCGGGGTGATCATCCCGTTCTGGGCGGCGCGCCCGGCTTCGAGGAGCTCGGAGGCGACGAGGAGGTCCACGTTGCCCGGGGTGGGAAGGAGGGCCATGACCCGGCCTCCGCCGGGGTCCGCGCCGGCGCCATGCGACGCCGCCTCGCCGGGAGCCGGGGAGATGGGGGCGGCGGCAGCGGCCGCGGAGGCGGGAGCGGTGGGAGAAGCGCCCGGCGGCGCTCCGTCAGGCTCGCGCCGCGGCCCGATCTCCAGGTAGTAGGTGGTAGCCCCGGTGCGTTGCGCGACCCCGGGCACCGAGGTCGCCTGGACGATTCTCCCGTCCGTCGAGGCGGCGTCCACGAGCCAGCTCGAGAGCACGCCCCCGCCCTCGCCGCCCAGCGCCGCGATGAGGACCGTCCAGGTGCGTTCAGGCGTCTCCGCCGGCTCGCGGCGCCCGGCGTCCGGCTCGCGGGGCACGCCGCCGCCCGGCCCGTGGCGGGGCGAAGAGCCGGCGCCACTCGCCGCCGCGCTCCCCGCCGCGTCCCGGGCTCCGCCCTCCGGGTCGGCGCCAACACCGACGCCAGCGCCGGCAGCGCCGCCGCCCGGAACGGGGGCGAGGTCCGGATTTGGCTCCGTCCCGGGCATGGCGGCTCCGGCTCCGTCCCGCTTCGATCAGGCGCGGGCGAGCGCGCCGATGACCCGGCTGCGCACGCTGTGAAGGAGCCGGTCCCAGGCCGACGGGTTGTTCACGATCTCGGCCCGGAAGAACGACGGGCAGAGCACCGCCGCGTGCGCGACCTCGCCGCACAGGCCGCACCCCACGCAGTCGTTGTTCACGTGGGCCACCGGGTCGGTGCGGAGCGGGTCCGGGCTCTCCTTCACGGTCAGGCTCGGGCAGCCGGAGAGGCGGATGCAGGAGTGGTCCCCCGTGCACACGTCCTCGTCCACCCCGAAACGGGTGCGCACCGCCCGGCGCCCCGCCGCGACGCGCCGGGCGAACCAGGGCCGATAACGGCGCTGGCGCATGAGCTGGCACTCCCCGTCCGCCACGATCACCTTGAGCCCCTTCACGTCTCCGGTCAGGGCGGCGCGCAGGGTCTTGACCATCTTGTCGACGGAGTAGGTGCGCACGCGCCGGACCCACTTCACCCCGACCCCGCGGAGCGCCCTCTCGATGCTCTCGCTCGCGCCCGGGCCGGACTCCTCGAAGCGCCCGTTCGCGTCCGCATGGCCGTTCGCGCCCGCACGGCCATTCGCGCCCGCGCGCCCGCTTCCGTTCGCGCCGGAGCCCACCTGGGTGGACGGGATCGCCTGGCCGCCGGTGGCCGACGTGTAGCCGTTGTTCATGACGATCAGGACGTCGTCCGACCGGTTGAACACCGCACTCGCGACCCCGGTGGTGAGGCCGTTGTGCCAGAAGCCGCCGTCGCCCATGATGCTGACGGTGCGCTTGCCCATGTGGGGGGTGATGGCGGCGGAGCTCGCGAGCCCGAGGCCGTAGCCGAGCACGGTGTTCCCGATATGGAACGGCGGGAGGGTGGCGAAGGTGTGGCAGCCGATGTCCGCGCTCACGTGCATCTCGCCCACCTCGCGCTGCACGACCTTGAGGGCGCTGAAGACGGGGCGCTCGGGACAGCCGGTGCAGAACCCGGGCGGGCGGCCGGGGACCGGGGCGGCGAGGATCTCCGCCGCGCGGCGCTTCGCATCGTCCACCGCCCGGACGACCCCGGGGTCGGGCGCCTCGTTGTGTCCGAGGGAGTCGCGGAGGAACGAGTCGACCCCGCGGAGCACGACCTCGCCGGTGTACTCGCCGGCCATCGGGAACGGCCCCTTGCCGAGCAGCTTCGTGTTCAGGTCGGCCCGGCGAAGGAGGCTCCCGATCGCCTCCTCGAGATAGTTGGGCTGCCCCTCCTCCACGACGAGGACCGCCCGCTTGCCCGCGCAGAACCCCGAGACCTCCTCCGGCACGAGGGGGTAGGCGGCGTTGAGGACGAAGATCGGGACGCGCGGGCTCCCCCCCGCCGGGTCCGCGAACCCGAGGAGGGCGAGGGCGCGGAGCACCGCGTTGTACATCCCGCCCTGGGTGATGATCCCGACGTCGTCGACGGCGTCCGGGCCGGTGGCCGGGAAGTGCTCGTTGAGGCCGTGCTCCCGGATGAATTCGACGGCCGCCGGCCACCGCTCCTTCACCTTCTTCTGCTCCTGCGCATAGGTCGCGGGCGGGAGGCAGATGCGCTCGGGGTCGAAGCGCGGCCCTTCGAGGAAGCGCCGGCTCGACCAGGCGGGCGGGCGGTTCGCGCGGGTGGCGAAGCTCCCGTGGACGTGGCAGGCGCGGATGCGGAGCTCGAGCATCACCGGGGTGTTGCTCGCCTCGGAGAGCTCGAAGCCCTTCTCGACCGCGCGCACCATCGCGGGCAGGCTCGGGCGGGGGTCGAGGAGCCACACCTGCGACTTCATCGCGAAGGCGTGGCTCCGCTCCTGGATGATGCTGGCGCCGTCGCCGTAGTCCTCGCCGACCACGATGAGGGCGCCGCCGGTCACCCCGGCGGAGGCGAGGTTCGAGAGCGCGTCGGACGCGACGTTGGTGCCGACGGTGGACTTCCAGACCGCGCAGCCGCGCACCGGGTAGTTGATGGAGGCGGACAGCATGGCGCAGGCGGCCGCCTCGTTCGCGCAGGTCTCGACGTGCACCCCGAGCGAGTCGAGGATCCCGCGGGCGTCGTTGAAGACGTCCATCATGTGGGAGACCGGCGCCCCCTGGTAGCCGCCGACGTAGGACACCCCGGACTGGAGGAGCGCCTTCGCGACCGCGAGGATCCCCTCGCCGTGGAATACGTCCCCGTCGCCGAGCCCGAGGGCCCGGACCTCCTTCACAAAGCTTCGTTCCGCCATCCCGCGCCGCCTCGCAACGCGCGCTCGCCAGGAGCGCTTTCCCGCATTATAGGCGCACCTGATTCCGCGGGCCGCCCTGCGGACACGATGAGGCAGGTGCCCGGCGGGGGTTTTCGCGGCGGCGGTCGGGCGCGGCACTGGCGCGGTGCGGCCGCGCCGAGCGATGGAGGCCATGCGCCGCCGCGCGCCCTCGCCTCACCGGTCTACCCGGCGCCGGGCGCTGCGCGCCTCGGGACGATCCGGCTCGTGTGGGTAAGGACAAACCACCGGATTTTGCTCGGTCCCGAATTGGATGGTGGGCCTGGAAGGACTCGAACCTTCGACCAACGGATTATGAGTCCGCGGCTCTAACCAACTGAGCTACAGGCCCCGGCCGACCCGCGAGGCGGCGCTCCACTGCGCTTGCGCCGCCCCTTACTCGATGAAGCTGCGCAGGCTCTCCGAGCGGCTCGGATGGCGAAGCTTGCGAAGCGACTTGGCCTCGATCTGGCGGATGCGCTCGCGGGTTACGTCGAACTGCTTGCCGACGTCCTCGAGGGTGTGGTCGGTGTTCATCTCGATGCCGAACCTCATGCGGAGCACCTTCGCCTCCCGGGGGGTGAGCGTCGCGAGCACGTTCTGCGTCGCCTCCCGCAGGCCCTCCGTCGTCGCAGAGTCCGCCGGCGACAGGATGGTCGTGTCCTCGATGAAGTCCCCGAGGTGCGAGTCCTCGTCGTCGCCGATGGGCGTCTCCATCGAGATCGGCTCCTTCGCGATCTTGAGCACGCGCCGGACCTTGTCCTCGGGCATCTCCATGCGTTCCGCAAGCTCTTCGGGGGTCGGCTCCCGTCCCTGCTCCTGGAGGATCTGGCGCGACACCCGGTTGAGCTTGTTGATGGTCTCGATCATGTGCACGGGAATCCGGATGGTGCGGGCCTGATCGGCGATCGAGCGGGTGATCGCCTGCCGGATCCACCACGTCGCGTAGGTCGAGAACTTGTAGCCTCGCCGGTACTCGAACTTGTCCACGGCCTTCATCAGGCCGATGTTCCCCTCCTGGATGAGGTCGAGGAACTGGAGGCCGCGGTTCGTGTACTTCTTCGCGATCGAAATCACGAGTCGGAGGTTGGCTTCCACCATCTCCTTCTTCGCCCGGCTCGCCTTCGCTTCGCCCAGAGCCTTGCACCGATTGATGTCCTTGAGCTCGTCGATCGGAATGTGGCCCCTCTCCACGATCGCGGAGAGCTTCTTCTGGCGCCGCTGGATGTCCTGGCGCCGCATTTCGAGCGCCTCACCCCAGTCGGCGTCGTCCGCGAGGTGCGAGTCGAGCCAGCTCTCCTCCAGCCCGGACGACTTGAAGCTCCTGATGAAGAGCGCTCGGGGCATCTTCGCTTCGCTCACGCACAGCCGCTGGACGGCGCGCTCGTGCTCCCGGATCTGCTCGATGTCCTCCCTGAGCAGGCTCGACAGAGCCTCGACCACCTTCGGCGTCAGCCGGATATCGAGGAACTCCTCCACGAGCTTTTCGCGCAGGTTCAAGGTGCGCTTGCTCTTCGCGCCGTAGCGGCCATTGGCGGCGACGAACCGCCTGAAGGTCCTGCCGAGCACCTGGAGCCGCGCCTCGGCCTCCTCGACGGTCGGCCCCGGATCCACTTCTTCCTCCTCGTCCGAGGTGTTCCCGGCGGCCTTGTTCGCGGCGGCGTTCCGAGCGGCCTCGGCTGCGGAATCCCGGTCTCCGAAGCCGACGATCACGTCGTTCAACCGGGTCCGGCCGGCCACGACCGCATCCAGCCTCTTGATCACCTCCTCGATGACCCGAGGGTAGCGGGCGAGCGAAGCGATGACCTCCTTCAGCCCTTCCTCGATACGGCGAGCGATCCGGATCTCTCCTTCGCGCGTGAGGAGGTCCACCGTCCCCATCTCGCGCATGTACATCCGCACCGGATCGGTGGTGCGCCCGAACTCCGCGTCCAGGGTGGCGAGCGCTGCCGCCGCCTCCTCGGCTGCGTCCTCGTCCGTGTTGACCTCCGCCTCCATCATCAGCAAGTCGTCGGCATCCGGCGCGACCTCATGCACCGTGATGCCCATGTCGTTGATCATGCTCACGATGTCTTCGATCTGCTCCGTGTCGACGATGCCTTCCGGAAGATGATCGTTGACCTCGGCATACGTGAGGTATCCCTGCTCCTTGCCCTTTGCGATGAGGAGCTTGAGGCGAGACTGCTGATCGTCGAGATTCATGATGCCTTGCATTGCGCGAGACCGGCTCCGGGGAACGGGCCATTCTATGGTCCCGCGGCAACGAGTTCAACATTCGACACGCGGGGGAGGCAGGTGCGCGGCGGGGTTTTCGCCAAGCCCACCTCTCGCGGGCGCGCGCCCCGGCCGTCAGCACCGGCCCTGCATCGTCCGGACTCCGGATGTGGACTTTCCCCGCGCTCGTGCTGCGGGCGCCCGCCCGCGGCGTTGCTGATGGACAGGCCCGCCAGCGCGGGGCTGGTCGCCGGCTCGAAGCTCGATGCGGAGACGCCTCGGGCGAAGGCGCTGCCCGCGAGGCCGGCGGTGACGGTGGCGCTGTGCAGGGTGGCCTCGGTGAGCGGCGAGGGGTTGGACGCGACGGCGGCTTGGCCGTTCACCGTGACCTGGTGGCCCGCCCCGGGATCCCCGCCGCTTGATCCCTTGGCGCAATGGCGGTCTACTTCCGGCATCGTTCGGGGCGGGCCGGGGAGGGGTCGAGGACGGGAACGGACGCCCCCTGGGGCCTCGGAGCCGTCCGCGGGGCCGGGATGCGGGCGGCGGAGGCGGGCGCGCCCCTCCCCCGGAGACGCTGCCGGCGCCCCGCGGCGGGCAGGGCCGGCGGCCCATCGGGCGCGGCGGGCGGGCGCGGCCCCGGCGCGCCGCAGCGGCTCCCGGCGCGGCGCGTGAGTGCGCGCGCCGGGTCGAGGACGCGGCGGAGCGCCGCCGCAGAACGCAGAACACGGAACCCAGAGTGGAGGAGGAAGTCATGCACTACGGAATCGGTCGGGCGCTTGCGCCCCTGTTCGCGGCCTTGGCCATCGGGGCGGGCGCCCTGCCGGCGGCCCACGCCGCGGGCGACCCCGTCAAGGTCGGCTTCATCGGTTCGTTCGCGTCCGACACGGGCCGGAGCACGCTCCGCGGGGCGGAGATCGCCGTCGAGGAGCTGAACGCCGGCGGCGGGGTCCTCGGCGGGCGGATGATCGAGCTGGTCTCCGCGGACACCCGCGAGGACGTGACCGAAGGCATCAAGGCCTACGAGTACCTGAACGAGGTGGAGAAGGTGGACTTCATCGTCTCCGGCTCGATCGACGACGTCTCCCTCGGGTGGTTCCCCCGCATGGCGGAGTACCGGACCCCGACCCTCGACACCTGGACCTCGTACATCGGGCTCATCGACAAGGTCGGGGAGGAGTACGAGAAGTACAAGATGTACTTCATGAACATCGCGTGCGACTACGCCCTCGGCACCCTGTACGTCGACTTCGGCAAGGACGTCCTCGCCAGGCAGATGGGCTGGAAGTCCACCGTGATCCTCCAGGAGGACACCGCGTTCGCGGGCGCGGTGCAGGAGTTCATCGTCGAGATCATGGAGTCCGAGGCGGGGATCAAGGTGTTCGACACGATCGTGTACGACACCCAGACCCTGGACTTCGGCCCCATCTACAACCGGGCGGTCGCGCTCGAGCCCGACTTCATCTACCTCATCTCCTCGGTCAACAGCCAGGTGCCGTCGTCGCAGTACGTCAAGCTCCAGGTCCCGCTGCCGATGACCGGCATCAACGTGGCCGCGCTCGGCCTCGACTTCTGGAGCGACACCGGCGGGGCCGGCGGCGGGATCTCCACCCTGAGCCCGGTCCCCGCGGTCGGGATGGAGATCGACGACGTCTCCCGGGCCTTCGCGGACAAGTACCGGGCGAAGTACGGCGACGACCGCCCCATCTTCCCCCACTTCAACGGGTTCAACGCCTACCACGGGGTCAGGAACGCCTTCGCGGCGGCGGAGCGCGCTGGCGGCTTCGCGCCCCTCGACGACTGGGTGCGGGAGATGGAGAACACCGACGTCAAGCTCTACAAGGACGGGGAGCTCTGGCATCGCTACGCGTACTTCAAGCCGGGCGAGATCGAGCCCCGCACGGGCCGCGAGTTCGTGCACAACATCAAGTTCGACCTCACCCCGCCCTACGACGAGGGCGCCCCCTCCATGGTGGTGATCCAGTGGTACACGGACGGGACGGCCAAGGTCGTGTACCCGCCGAAGTACGCGAGCGGCGAGTTCTCGGTTCCGCCTTGGGTGCAGTAGGCGGCGGCGCTCGGCGGCACTGCCGGGGGGCCGGCTCCGGCGCCCCGGCTCTCCCGAAGCGGGGCGGAGGGTCGTTCGTCGGCAGCGGGCCGCCCCGGGGAAGCGCCCCGCCTCCGGGAGCCGGGATCCGCTCCCGGCCAGACGGGAACGAGGACGCTGCGACGGGTTCGGCGGGCAGCCCGCCTCGGGGAGGCCCCCCGCCTACGGGCGGCGCCTCGCCTCCGGGAGGCGGGGTCCGCTCCCGGCCCGTCCTCCGGCCCGCGCCCCGGCCCGGACGCCGCCGTCGCGGGCGCCCGCTCCGAGCCCCGCTCCCGCCGGCCCCGGGACGGCCCCCGTTCCCATGACCAACGTCCTCCTCCAGGGGCTCGCCCTGAGCGGGCTCTACGCCCTGGTCGCGGTCGGGTTCACCATGATCTTCAGCGTGGGCCGGGTGCTCAACCTCGCCCACGGGGTCTTCCTGATGCTGGGCGGCTACGCCTACTACTCCGCGGTGCAGGTCTTCGGGGTCCCGAAGGGGGCGGGGCTCGTCCTCGCGGTGCTCGCCGGGGCCGCCTTCGGGGTCCTCACCTGCGCGGTCCTCGTGCGGCGCCTCGAGCACAACCCGATCGCGGTCGAGATCTCGACCCTGATCCTCGCGGTGGTCATGCAGGCGGTCATCGTCCTCGTCTACACCTCGGCGCCGAAGAGCATGTGGCCGATCGTGCCCGGCGTGTTCCGCTACGAGGGGGTGTTCGTCTCCCACAACATCCTCGCCGCGATGGTCGTGAGCTGGGTCGTGCTCGCGGGGCTCCTCGTGTTCGTGCGCCGCACGCGCCTCGGCCGCGCCCTCCGCGCGGTCTCGATGGACCGGAAGGGGGCGGTCATCTCGGGCGTCGACCCGCACCGGATGAGCCTCGCGACCTGGGCGATCTCCGGGGCCCTCGCGGCCCTCGCGGGGGTCTTCTTCGCCACCTACACCCAGCTCACCCCGGGCATGTGGGTCGCTCCGCTCATCATCGCGGTCGCGGTGGTGGTGGTCGGCGGCATCGGGAGCATCGCCGGGAGCCTCGTCGTCGCCCACCTCATCGGCTTCATGGAGACGGCCACGACGACCCTGGTCGCGGCGGAGCTCCGGGGGGTGTTCACGATGGCGCTCATCATCGTGGTGCTCCTCATCGCCCCGAAAGGCTTGTTCGGGCGCGAGGAGATCTGACCCCCATGCCGCGCCGACTGCGCCGACGAACCCCCGGCGGGCGGCGGGCGCCGGCCCCCACGCGGCGGCGAGCCGCATCGCGTTCCGGGACGCCTCGACGCGGCGGCAGCCCGCCAGCCGCCGGCATTCCGCGGTCCCCGCTTCGCCTGCCGCGTCCCCCGCTTCGCCTGCCGCGCCCGCCCTTCGGCAGCGCGCGGGCGCTCCCCCCCTGCGCCCGCCGGCTCCCGGCCCTTCGCGGCGAAAGTCGGCGGGATATGCGGGCCGTCGCGCATTCGGGCGCGCCTCCGGGCCGGGGCGGTGGCCAGTGAGCGGCCGGTGCGGGCCAGCGCGCGTTCGGGCATGCGCCCGGTGAAGCCGCTCCTCGGATGGCTCGCGTTCGGGGCCGTGATGTGCCTCCTCCCCGCCTTCGTCTCGACCGGGACCGTGCGGATCCTCATCTTCGCGAACTTCCTCGCGATCTTCGCGATGAGCTGGGACGTGATCTCCGGGCGGACCGGCTACATCAGCTTCGGCCACCCCTTCCTCATCGGGATCGCGGCCTACACGACCGCCATGCTGACCTACCACCTCGATGCCCCGCTCTGGCTCAGCATCCCGGCGGGAGTGCTCGCGACCCTGGTCGGGGGGACCCTCTTCTTCCTCCCCGCCCTCCGGATCCGCGGCACCTACTTCGCCCTCGTGACCCTCGCGTTCATGGAGCTGATGTACCAGTTGACACAGGTCGTCGCCCCGAAGGTCACGGGGGGGACGCGGGGCCTCTCCGGCATCCCGACCCTCGTGTCCGGCGCTCTCCCGAACTACTACCTGACCTTCGGCCTCACGTTCGCGATCGGGCTCGCCCTGTGGGCGGTCTTCCGCACCCGGGTGGGGGCCGCGCTCGCCGCCCTGCGGATGGACGAGGGGGCGGTCGCCGCCTCCGGGCTCAGCACGATCCGGCTCAAGCTCTTCGCCTTCATGACGAGCGCGGCGGTGGCGGGCGTCGGCGGCGCCTTCTACGTGCACTATCTCGGCTCCATCGCGCCGCGGGGCCTGTTCGACATCAACTTCCTGTTCACGATCCTCGTCGCCGCCCTGCTCGGCGGGTCGGGGACCGTCGCGGGGCCGATCCTCGGCGCGTACTTCCTGACGTTCCTCCTCGAGTACCTGCGCCCCTTCCTGCCCGGCCCCGAGCGCTACGTGATCTACGGGACGATCGCACTCGTGGTCTACGTGCTTCAGCCGCGCGGGCTGCACGCCGTCGGGCGCGCGGCGGCGAGGCGGCTGCGCCGCCCCTCCGACCCCTCCGACCCCTCCGGCCCTTCCCCCGCGCCCGGAGCGGCGCTGCGATGAGCGCGCGGTGACCGCACCGTGACTTCCGCCGTGATCTCCCCATGACCGCCCCCCTGCTGGAGCTCCGGGAGGTGACGAAGCGCTTCGGCGGGCTCGTCGCGGTGGACCGGCTGAGCGTGCGCGTCGACGAGGGCGAGTCGCTCGGGCTGATCGGGCCGAACGGGGCCGGCAAGACCACCGCGTTCGGGATCCTGATGGGCGAGCAGCGGCCCGATTCGGGGCGGGTCTTCTTTCGCGGCGAGGACGTGACGCGCGCCCCGACCCACCGCCGGGTCGCGCGGGGCATCGCGCGCACCTGGCAGGTCCCGCGCCCCTTCGGCGAGATGACGGTGCTCGACAACGTGCGGGTCGGGATGATGCCGGACAGCATCCGGCGGCTCGTCGTCGAACGCCCGCCGGAGGGCGCCGACCGGGAGGTCCTCCGGAACGTGGGGTTCGGCGAGCGCGAGGCCGCGATGTATCCGGGGCAGCTCTCGATGGGCGAGCTCCGCAAGCTCGAGCTCGCCCGCACCCTCGCCACCGGCCCCGACGTGCTGCTGCTCGACGAGGTGTTCGCGGGGCTGACGCGGGGCGAGATCGCCCAGCTCTCCGGGCTGCTGCTCGAAGAGCGCCGCCGCGGCATGACCTCGATCATCGTGAGCCACGACCTGCGCTCCCTCTCGCCCCTCGTGGACCGGGTGGTGGTGATGTCGTTCGGCGCGGTGATCGCGGAGGGCGGGCTCGACGAAGTGCTCGCCGACCCGCTTGTCCGGGAAGCCTACCTCGGGCAGGCTTGAGCGAAGGGCCGGGGCAGGCTTGAGCGAAGGGCCGGGGCGGGCCTGGGGCAGGGCGAGGCGGGGCCGGGGCGGAGCCGAGGCGGGGCGAAGGACCGAGGCGGGGTCGAGCGAATGGCGTTCCTGGAGATCCGCGATCTCGACGCGTTCTACGGCCGGGCGCGGTCCCTGCACGGGGTCTCGCTCGACGTGGAGGCGGGCCGGGTCGCCGCGATCATCGGCCCGAACGGGGCCGGGAAGTCGACCCTGCTCGACTCGATCCTCGGGCTCGTCCGCACGACCGGCGAGATCCGCCTCGACGGGGTCCCGCTCGCCGGGCGGAGCGCGATGGAGATCGTCCGCCTCGGCGTCGGCTACGCGCCCGAGCGCGGGCACCTCTTCCCGTTCATGGGGGTCCGGGACAACCTCCTGGTCGGGGCGCACACCGCGCCCCGCGACGCGGAGCGGAACCTGCGCATGGTCCTCGACCTCTTCCCGGTGCTCGAAGAGCGGCAGCGCCAGGAGACGGGCACCCTGAGCGGGGGAGAGCGCCAGATGGTCTCCCTCGGCCGCGCCCTGATGTCGAGCCCGCGCCTCCTCGTCGTCGACGAGCCCACCATCGGGCTCGCGCCCAAGGTCTGCCACGACATCGCCGAGGCCCTCCGCCGGATGAACGAGGCGCTCGGGATCACGATCCTCATCACCGAGCAGAACGTCAACTTCGCGGCCCGCCTCGCCCGCGACGTGCACGTGCTGGAGACCGGCGAGATCCGCCTCCGCGGGTCCGCCGAGGCGCTGATGAACGACCCCCACGTCCGCGAGGCGTACTTCGGGCATTGAGGGGGGAGGGGGACTCCGAGGGTCGCAGGGAGAGGCCGGGGAGCCACCGAGGGGCGCCGGGCGCGAATCCCCGCCGCGCACCGCCCGTGCCGCGAGACACAGGCCGCGAGGAAAGGGCCGGGAGGAGAGCCATGCGCGACGACTATCCCTACGACCTTGGAACCTACCGCCGGCCGATCACCACCCGGTCGGAGGAGGCGCAGCGCTGGTTCGACCGGGGCCTCGCCTGGACCTACGGCTACAACCACGACGAAGCGGTCGCCTGCTACCGGCGCGCGCTCGACGCGGACCCGGGGTGCGCGATGGCGTGGTGGGGCGTCGCCTACGCCGCGGGCCCCAACTACAACAAGCCGTGGGAGGCGTTCGACGAGGAGGACGCGGCCCGTTCGCTCGCGGCCGCCCACGAGGCGGCGGCCCGCGCGAGGGAGTGCGCCGGCGACGGCGCGACGGAGGCGGAGCGGGCCCTCGTCGGCGCCCTGGAGCACCGTTATCCCTCGCCCTCCCCCGCCCCCGACATGGGGCCGTGGAACGATGGGTACGCGGGCGCGATGCGGGCCGTCCACGCCCGGCACGGGGACGACCCGGACGTCGCGGCCCTGTTCGCGGAGGCGATCATGAACCGCACCCCGTGGGCGCTCTGGGACCTTCGGACGGGCGCGGTCGCGGACGGGGCGGACACCGCGGAGGCGATCGAGGTCCTCGAGAAGGCCATGCGGCGGCGCGAGGAGGGCGGCGAGGAGCCGCATCCGGGGCTCCTCCACATGTACCTCCACCTCATGGAGATGTCCCCCCACCCGGAGCGGGCGCTCGCGGCCGGCGACCGGCTGCGGGGGCTCGTGCCGGACGCCGGCCATCTCGAGCACATGCCGACCCACATCGACGTCCTCTGCGGGGACTACCGGGCGGTCGTGGAGTCGAACCAGGCGGCCATCGAGGCGGACCGCAAGTTCCTCGCCCGCGAGGGGGCGGGCAACTTCTACTCCCTCTACCGGTGCCACGACTACCACTTCAGGATCTATGGCGCGATGTTCCTCGGCCAGTACGGGCCGGCGCTCGCGGCGGCCGAGGAGATGATCGCGACCCTCCCCGAGGACCTGCTCACCGTGGCCTCGCCGCCGATGGCGGACTGGCTGGAGGGCTTCGTGCCCATGAAGCAGCACGTGCTGGTCCGGTTCGGGAAGTGGGAGGAGATCGTCTCGCAGGCCCTGCCCGGAGACCGCGCGCTCTTCTCCGTCACCACCGCGATGATGCGGTATGCGAAGGCGGTGGCCCACGCGGTGCTCGGGGACCTCGACGCGGCGGACCGCGAGGCCGCCGGCTTCGGGGAGGCGCTCGCGCAGGTCCCGGAGAGCCGCTACGTCTTCAACAACCGGTGCGTAGACGTCCTCGCCGTCGCCGAAGCGATGATGCGGGGCGAGATCGAGTACCGGCGCGGGCGGTTCGACGCGGCGTTCGACCACCTGCGGGCGGCCGTCCGGCTCGACGACGGCCTGCCCTACGACGAGCCCTGGGGGTGGATGCAGCCGACCCGGCACGCGCTCGCCGCGCTCCTGCTCGAGCAGGGGCGGGTCGAGGAGGCGGCCGGCGTCTACCGGGCGGACCTCGGGTACGACGACACCCTGAGCCGCGCCTGCCAGCACCCGGACAACGTCTGGAGCCTGCACGGGTACCACGAGTGCCTGGAGCGGCTCGGGCGGGCGGGGGAGGCGACGATCGTGAAGCAGCGCCTCGACCTCGCCCTGGCGCGCGCCGACGTGCCCATCACCTCCTCGTGCTTCTGCCGCCTCACGACGGGGTAGGGGTTGCGGGTGCGCCCGAGGCGCCGGCGCGACGGGCGCCGGGTGGGGGCGGGGTCTCGGGCGGGCCGGCGAAGCACTGGGCGTTCGCCATCCATTCCGCCGCGACCGGCCCGGTCACGCGAAGGTCCGTGTCCGCGACGTTCCGGGTCTGGGCGACCACCTGGGCGAAGCCGACGGCTGGCCCCTCGATGCGGTTCGCGCCGTCGTCCTCGCCGTACTCCCAGATCGCGCCGGAGGGGGCGGTGAGCCGGAGGCGGGGCATCGGCCCGGGCGGCTCGCGCTCGCGCACCGTCCAGGTCCAGCCCCAGGTGTTGACCCCGAGCACCACCACGTTCCGGATCCGGTCGTGCTCCTCGCGCGCGAGGCCGAAGAGGTCGAAGACCGCCTGCCCGTGGGACCAGGTCTCCATGAGCCGGGCGGTGATCGAGGAGCGCGCGGACATGTCCGGGCCGACCCAGGGGACGCGGCGGCGGGGGTCGACCTCCGCCCAGCGCTCCGCCATCTCCCGGTAGAAGCCGCGCCAGTCGTCGAGGAGGACCGGCCCGGCGAGGCCCCCGACCATGCTCGCCTCCGCCGCGCGAGGGCCGGACGCGGCCGCCCGCTCGCGGAAGCGCCGCCGGAGGTCCTGGAACCCGTCCGGGTCGGTGAGGGCGAGGTCCGCCCCCCGGTTCCAGAAGTGGAGGTGCCGGACCACGTCGTTGGCGGTCCAGCCCTTGAACAGGGTCGGGCGGCGCCACTCCGCGTCGGATCTCCCTTCCAGCACCGCCGCGAGCGCGTCGCTCTCCTCCCGAAAATCCGTTGCCTGCTGCATCTTCGGCCCTCGTGGACGATCGTCGCGGGGGATTCTACCTCGCGGCGCAGGCCGGGGAGCCGGCTCGGCCCGCGCCGACCGGGGCGGTTCGTCCTTCCACGAAGGCTCGGACCTGCTCCATGGCCTGCAAGCGCCCGGCTCGATGCATCACGATCATCCTCCGATGATCCCAACCCACGCCCCTTCAGGCTCACTTCTCGCTGGAATCGACCCCCGCTTCAGGCTCGCATCTCATTGGACAAGGCTTTCGGTTGGCGCGGGCCGCAGTTTCGTGCAACCCTTCCGGTGCGCCGCGGCGGCGCGGGCCGCCGGGGCTGACGGGCACGCCCGCGGCCCTCCGGGGCGGCGCCAGTGAGAGGGAACGGAATGCGGGTCGGCCTCGTCGCGAACCCCTTCTCCGCGAGGGACATCCGCCGGGTCGTCGCCAACGCGGCGAGCCTCCAGATCACGGACCGGGCGAACATCGTGCTCCGGGTCCTCGCCTGCCTCGGGGCCTGCGGCGTGCCGGAGGTCGTCGCGATGCCGGAGCGGGCCGGCATCCGCGCCCACGTCGAGCGCGGGCTCGAACGGGCCCGGAACACGGGCGGCGGGCGGTTCGCCCCCGTGCGGCGCCTCGACTTCCCGGTGACCGGCACGGTGGAGGACACCCGCCGCGCGGTGCGCGCGATGGTGGCCGAGGGGGTCGCGGCCATCGTCGTCCTGGGCGGCGACGGCACCCACCGGGCGGTGGCCGCGGAGTGCGGCCGGACCCCCATCGCCTGTGTCTCGACGGGGACCAACAACGCCTTCCCGGACCATCGCGAGCCGACGGTCACCGGCCTCGCGACCGGCCTCGCGGTGACCGGGCGCGTGCCGCCCGGCGTGGCCTACGCCTCGCACAAGCGGCTCCTCGTCTCCATCAACGGGACCGAGCATCACCCGGCCCTCGTCGACGTCGCCCTCGTCGCGGAGCGGGTGGTGGGGGCGCGCGCGCTGTGGCGCCCGGAGTCGCTCCGGGAGCTCTACGTGACGTTCGCGGACCCGAGCGTGATCGGGCTCTCCGCCATCGCCGGCTTCCTGGAGCCGGTCGGACGCCGGGAGGCGGACGGCCTGATGGTCGAGATCGGCGCGCCGGAGGCGGGCGTCGCCGCCGCGGCTTCGGATGCAGGCCGGGCGGTGCGGGTCGAGGTCCCGATCGCCCCCGGATGGCTCCGCACCATCGCGGTGCGCGGCTGGCGCCGCCTGCCGCCCCGGTCGCCCTGCGTCCCCCGGCTGCGGGCGGGGATGATCGCCCTCGACGGGGAGCGCGAGGTGGGGTTCGGGGAGGACGACGAGGTCCGCATCGTGCTCGAGCCGGACGCGGTGCGGACCGTGGACGTCGAGGCGTGCATGGACTACGCGGCCCGCCGCGGGCTCTTCCGGGTGGGGGAGCGCCGCGCCCTCGAGGCCGCGCCGGGTCCCGGCCCGCACAGCACTTGACGGGGGGCGCAAGGAATCCCGAATATCGCCGATCCGAACCATCGTCGCAGACGGCCGGCGGCGCGCGGTCGGCGGCAGCCGACCCCGCCGCCCCCCGGCCTTCCTCGGAGGACCCGACCCATGACCGACCAACCGTTCTCGCTCGATCGCGGCGCGCTGCTCGACGCGTACCGGACGATGAAGACCATCCGTGAGTTCGAGGAGCGGCTGCACGTCGACGTGGCGCGCGGCGACATCCCCGGGTTCGTGCACCTCTACGCCGGCGAGGAGGCGGTCGCGACCGCCATCATGCTGCACCTCGGCGACAACGACCGCATCGCGTCCACCCACCGGGGGCACGGCCACTGCATCGCCAAGGGGGTGGACGTGCGGGAGATGATGGGCGAGATCCGGGGCAAGGCGACCGGCGCATGCAAGGGCAAGGGCGGCTCGATGCACATCGCCGACCTCAGCAAGGGGATGATGGGCGCGAACGGGATCCTGGGGGCGGGCGCGCCCCTCGCCTGCGGGGCCGCGCTCGCCGCCAAGCGGCGGGGGGACGGCGGGGTCGCGATCAGCTTCGTCGGGGACGGGGCCTCCAACCAGGGCATGTTCCTCGAGAGCCTGAACCTCGCCGCGGTCTGGAACCTGCCGGTGGTGTTCGTGGTCGAGAACAACGGCTACGCGGAGTCCACCTCCGTGGAGTGGGCGGTCGCCTGCGACAGCTACGTGGACCGCGCTTCGGGGTTCGGGATGCCGGGGGTGACCGTGGACGGCACCGACTTCTTCGCGGTCCACGAGGCGGCGGGGGAGGTGGTCGCCCGCGCGAGGGAGGGCGGGGGGCCGTCGCTCCTCGAGTGCAAGATGTACCGGTTCTACGGCCACTTCGAGGGCGACGCCCAGACCTACCGGGCGGAGGGCGAGGTCGAGAACCTCCGCGAGCACCACGACTGTATCAAGATCTTCCGCGCGGCGGTGACCGGCGCAGGGGCCGTCGACGCGGCCGAGCTGGACGCGATCGACGCGGAGGCGCTCGCCCTCATCGGGGAGGCGGTCGAGCACGCGGCGGCGGCCCCGATGCCCGGCCCCGAGGACCTGGAGACCGACGTCTACATCGCGTACGCGTGACGGCGCCGGGCGCGGCGGGGAGGCGTCCGGAGCGGAGCCCTCGCCGGCGAATCCCGGCCCGCACCCACACCCGAACCCGAACCTGAACCCGGACGAACGACGGCCCCCGGGGGCCGGACAGGAGACAGCAAATGGCGCGCAATCTCAGCATGAGCGAGGCGGTGAACGAGGCCCTGGACCAGGAGATGGCCCGCGACCCGACGGTCATCTGCATGGGGGAGGACATCTCGGGGGGAACCGGAAGCCCCGGCGAGGACGACGCCTGGGGCGGCCCGCTCGGGGTCACCAAGGGCCTCTCCGTCAAGCACGGCGACCGGATCATGGACACCCCGCTCTCGGAGTCGGCGTTCATCGGGGCCGCGATCGGGGCCGCGTGCAGCGGGCTTCGCCCCGTCGCCGAGCTCATGTTCGTCGATTTCATGGGCGTCTGCTTCGACGAGATATTCAATCAGGCGGCGAAGTTCCGGTACATGTTCGGCGGCAAGGCGGAGACCCCGGTGGTCATCCGCTGCATGGCCGGGGCGGGGTTCCGGGCCGCCGCCCAGCACTCCCAGATGCTGACCCCGATCTTCACCCACATCCCGGGGCTCAAGGTGGTGTTCCCGTCGAACGCCTACGACGCGAAGGGGCTCCTCATCCAGTCGATCCGGGACAACGACCCCGTCATCTTCTTCGAGCACAAGAACCTCTACGACACGAAGGCCGACGTGCCGGAGGGCCTCTACACGATCCCGTTCGCGGAGGCGAACGTGGTCCGCGAGGGCGGCGACGCGACCATCGTGACCTACGGGCAGACGGTGCAGCGCTCCCTCGACGCGGCCGGGGCTCTCGCGAAGGACGGCATCGAGTGCGAGGTCATCGATCTCCGCACCCTCTCCCCGATCGACCTCGACACGGTGTTCGAGAGCGTCGAGAACACCGGGCGGCTCGTGTGCGTGGACGAGGCGAACCCGCGCTGCTCGATCGCGGCGGACGTCTCCGCGGCGGTGACCCAGGAGGTCTTCGGCGCGCTCAAGGCCGGGGTGCGGATGGTGACCGCGCCGCACACGCCGGTGCCGTTCTCGCCGGCGCTCGAGGACATCTACATCCCCGGCGCGGACCGGATCGCGGCCGCGGTGCGCCAGACCGTCGCCCACTGACCGAGGACGAAGCGATGCCCGGAACCATCACGCCCATCGTGATGCCGAAATGGGGCCTCTCCATGAAGGAGGGGACGGTGACCCGGTGGCTGGTCGGCGAGGGGGACGAGATCGCGGTCGGCAACGAGATCATGGAGATCGAGACGGAGAAGATCGCGAGCGCCCTCGAAGCCACCGACTCGGGGAGGCTGCGGCGGCTGGTCGCCGAGGAGGGGGACCTCCTGCCGGTGAAGGCGTTGCTCGGGGTGCTCGTCGAGGGCGAGGTGAGCGACGAGGAGATCGACGCCTTCGTCGAGGGGTTCGTGGTCCCCGCCGACGAGGACGGGGGCGGGGACGGCGAGGAGGAGCGGGGGCCCGCCTACCGGCACGCGGAGACGGCGGCCGGGCGCATCCGGTACACGGCGCAGGGCGAGGGCGCGGAGACGGTCCTCCTCATCCACGGGTTCGGCGGCGACCTCGACAACTGGCTCTTCAACCTCGACGCGCTGGCCGCGGAGGCGACGGTGGTGGCCCTCGACCTGCCGGGCCACGGTCCGGCCCCGACCCCGGTCCCCGACCCCTCCGTGCCGGGGCTCGCGGCGGCGGTCCTCGACTTCATGGACGCGGCCGGGGTGGGGTCGGCCCATCTCGTCGGCCACTCGCTCGGGGGGGCGGTCGCGCTCGCGATCGCCTCCGGGGCCGCGCCCGAGCGGGTCCGCTCCCTCGCCCTCGTCTGCTCGGCCGGCCTCGGCCCGGAGATCGACCGCGGCTACATCGACGGGTTCGTCTCCTCGGCCTCGCGCCGCCAGCTCAAGCCCGTGCTCGAGCGCCTGTTCGCGGACCCGGGGCTCGTCAACCGCTCGCTCGTGGACGGGGTGCTGCGCTACAAGCGGCTCGACGGGGTGACGGAGGCGCTCCGGGCGCTCGCGGACGGGGTGTTCCCGGGCGGCGCGCAGGGCTGGGTGGAGCCGGGGGCGCTCGCGGGGCTCGCGGTTCCCGTGCTCGTCGTCTGGGGCGCGGAGGACCGGATCGTCCCCGCCGCGCACGCCGAGGCGGCGGTCGGGGCCGGGGCGGCGGTCGAGATCGTCGAGGGGGCCGGCCACATGGTGCAGATGGAGGCCGCCCCCCGGGTCAACGCCCTCATCGCCGCCCACGTCGCGCGGGCGGCCGACTGAACCGGCCCGCGGAGCCGCCGCCTTTCGGAACGGGGAGCCCCTCGGCCATACCGGGCCGGGGGCGGCGGTCGTCTCGGTCGGGGCCCGGCGCCTCACCCGGTGGCGGTGTCCGAGCCGAGCCTGCCGTCGGCCCCTTCCTTCCGCATGGGCCGGCGGCTCGGGAGGCGGCTCGTCAGGAGGGGTGGTCCAGGCGCTCCGCCCGGTCGAGCAGCTCGGCGCCCGTGCCGCAGTCGATGATCCACTCGCCGATCATGGCGAGGCGTTCGGGGCTCGAGAAACGGTCCAGCATCCCCGTGAGCCTTGCGGCCGTTTCCGGGTCGAACTTCCGCCCGGCCAGACGGCACAGCCGCGCCCGTTCTTCGGCGCGCCCGCGTTCAAGGCCCTGTTCCCGGCCTTCGCGAAGCCACTCCTCGACCCATTCCTTCGCTCGCTCCGCCAGCATCGCTTCTCCCCCTTCCAGATCCTGCACCCCCGGCAGCGCGGCCCCGGCGAACCGCCCCTGCGGCAGCACCCGCCGAATCCATTCCACGAACGCCCGTCGCAATTCGTCGTCCTCCGGACTCCGCAGCCAACCCGACAGCGCGGACAGCAGCTTCGGCAACTCCTCCGACGAACGGCTGTTCTCGAACGCCACCAAGGCCGACACCAGATTCCGGCGGGGAAGATCGTCCTCCCCGCAGCGTCCCTCGTCAAGCAGGAAGTACCGCTGCGACGGCTGAAAGCACGCCAGCGCCTCCCCCGCCGGGGCGATGAGATCCGCCATCTCGACCGGCGCGGTCCAGCGGGGGCGACCGTTGTACAGCACCACCGGCAGCACGGGGGGCAGCCGCCCGCCGCTGTCGAGCGCCCCGCGACGGATGAGGTCCTGGTACAGCAGCCCGGTGTAGACCAGGGTGCGCACGGCCATGTACGGGTCGACGGTGGACTGGAACTCGAGCATCACCAGCAGGTAGAGCCACGTCTTCTTGTGGAACTGGACCCGCCACACCACGTCGCCGTGGCGCTGGCGGAGGTCGTCGCTCACGTACTCCGCAGGGAGCTTCTCGAGCGTCGAGAAGTCAAGCGCGTCGCACCACTCCGGGGCGGCGAACCCGCGCAGCAGGTCCTCGACCATCCGGCGATAGGAGAACAGGCCCTTGTATGCGGCGTCGTGCATGGGGCCGCACGATAACGCCGGAGCGCCGCCCGCACTACGGGCGTTCGGCTCGAGATGCTCGGGAGATCGGCCCGAGCTTCGTGCGCCGATCCCCCACGCGGCCCGTTCCCTTCGCCTACCAGGCCGTCAGCCGTCTACCCTGGGGAGAGATTCTCCTCCACGGGTAATGGAGTTCGTCAGGAAGGGCGGTCGAGGCGCTCCGCCCGGTCGAGCAGCTCGGCGCCCGTGCCGCAGTCGATGATCCACTCGCCGATCATGGCGAGGCGCTCGGGGCTCGAGAAACGGTCCAGCATCCCCGAGAGCCTTTCAGCCGTTTCCGGGTCGAACTTCCGCCCGGCCAGACGGCACAGCCGCACCCGTTCTTCGGCGCGCCCGCGTTCGATGCCGCGTTCGATGCCGCGTTCAAGGCCCAGTTCGAGTCCCTGCTCCCGGCCCTGTTCCCGGCCTTCGCGAAGCCACTCCTCGGTCCATTCCTTCATCCGTTCCGCCAGCATCGCTCCTCCCCTTTCCAGCGCCTGCGCCACCGGCGGCGCGGCCTCGCCGTACCGCCGCGGCGCCATCCACCGAACCCACTCCGCGAACGCGCGGCGCAGCTCGTCATCCTCCGGGCTCCGCAGCCAGCCCGACAGCGCCGCGAGCACCTTCGACAGGTCCTCCGCCGAGGCGCTGTTCTCGAGCGCCACCAGGGCCGACACCAGATTCCGGCGCGGAAGATGGTCCTCCCCCAATCGCCCCTCGTCAAGCAGGAAGTACCGCTGCGACGGCTGGAAGCACGCCAGCGCCTCCCCCGCCGGGGCGATGAGGTCCGCCATCTCGACCGGCGCGGTCCAGCGGGGGCGCCCGTTGTACAGCACCACCGGCAGCACGGGCGGCAGCCGCCCGTCGTCGCCGACCGCCCCGCGACGGATGAGGTCCTGGTACAGGAGGCCGGTGTAGACCAGGGTGCGCACGGCCATGTACGGGTCGACGGTGGACTGGAACTCAACCATCACCAGCAGGTAGAGCCACGTTTCCTTGTGGAACCGGACCCGCCACACCACGTCGCCGTGGCGCTGGCGGAGGTCGTCGCTCACGTACTCCGCGGGGAGCTTCTCGAGCGTCGAGAAGTCGATCTCATCGCACCACTCCGGGGCGGCGAACCCGCGCAGCAGGTCCTCGATCATCCGGCGATAGGAGAACAGGCCCTTGTATGCGGCGTCGTGCATGGGGGGGACGATAACGCCGGAGCGTCGCCCGCACTACGGGCGTTCGGCTCGAGAAGATCGGGAAATCGGCCCGAGCTTCGTGCGCCGATCTCCCACGCGGCCCGTTCCCTTCGCCTACCGCACCGTCGGTCGTTCGTGCCGGGGAGCGGTCCTCCTCATGATCACCCAGATCCGTCAGGAAGGGCGGTCGAGGCGCTCCGCCCGGTCGAGCAGCTCGGTGCCCGTGCCGCAGTCGATGATCCACTCGCCGATCATGGCGAGGCGCTCGGGGCTCGAGAAACGGTCCAGCATCCCCGTGAGCCTTTCAGCCGTTTCCGGGTCGAACTTCCGCCCGGCCAGACGGCACAGCCGCACCCGTTCTTCGGCGCGCCCGCGCTCCAAGCCTTCGCGAAGCCACTCCTCGGTCCACTCCTTCATCCGTTCCGCCAGCATCGCTCCTCCCCCTTCCAGCGCCTGCGCCACCGGCGGCGCGGCCTCGCCGTACCGCCGTGGCGCCATCCACCGAACCCACTCCGCGAACGCGCGGCGCAGCTCGTCATCCTCCGGGCTCCCCAGCCAGTCCGACAGCGCCGCGAGTACCTTCGACAGGTCCTCCGCCGAGCCGCTGTTCTCGAGCGCCACCAAGGCCGACACCAGATTCCGGCGGGGAAGATCGTCCTCCCCGCAGCGTCCCTCGTCAAGCAGGAAGTACCGCTGCGACGGCTGGAAGCGCGCCAGCGCCTCCCCCGCCGGGACGATGAGGTCCGCCATCTCGACCGGCGCGGTCCAGCGGGGGCGCCCGTTGTACAGCACCACCGGCAGCACCGGCGGCAGCCGCCCGTCGTCGCCGACCGCCCCGCGACGGATGAGGTCCTGGTACAGGAGGCCGGTGTAGACCAGGGTACGCACGGCCATGTACGGGTCGACGGTGGACTGGAACTCGAGCATCACCAGCAGGTAGAGCCAGGTCTGCTTGTGGAACTGGACCCGCCACACCACATCGCCGTGACGCTGGCGAAGATCGTCGCTCACGTACTCCGCGGGGAGTTTTTCGAGCGTCGAGAAGTCGATCTCATCGCACCACTCCGGGGCGGCGAACCCGCGCAGCAGGTCCTCGATCATCCGGCGATAGGAGAACAGGCCCTTGTACGCGGCGTCGTGCATGGGGCCGCACGATAACGCCGGAGCGTCGCTCGCACTACGGGCGTTCGGCTCGAGATGCTCGGGAAATCGGCCCGATCTTCGTGCGCCGATCTCCCACGCGGGTCGTTCCCTTCGCCTACGGAGGCGCGCAAGCGTTGCCCGCCACCTCGTTCACACGGCCCGCAGGGCTCGCGCCGGTTCGTAGGGCTCGTCCACAAATCCACAGGACTTCCCCTCTCCGCGGTGTTCAGCGAGCCATGCCCGTTCGGGCGCGCCGGTTGTCCCCGGCGCCGTGCAGGGCCGCGATCAGGGAACCATCGGGTCCATGGCCGGCGAGCTTGTGCGGTCCGTGGAACACCGCCATGCGTGCGTCCGGGATACCGATGTATCCGCCTCGAACATCTATGAACCGGCGGGATCATCGGCGCCACTCGCCCCTCCTGGTAGCCGCGCCACTGTGCAGCGCGGAGACCCCGGGCCGCCTGCCAATTCCCATCATCATTCCTGGACTGATGCCGGCAAGTTCCGGCCATTCGCTCAGATCCTCATCATCCTGGGTGGTCTCGCGAGCGGAGATCGGAGCGCATCCTGCTCAGCATTCCCTGTCTCGTGGCAGATCGGCGGTCAGGCTCTCTACCAGAGAGATTGCCGCCAGGACGGCCGTTGCCGCGAAGCCGACGGATATCGTCGCTTCCGGGTAGTCATTTCGATGCTGGCCGAAATTTCCCACCGATTGCAGGGGATCCAGCAACAGACAGGTCGTTTTCGTGACGTATTTGCTCTGACGTGGGATGCGATCCGAACTGGTGATCAGGCGAAGAACATGGCACTGCGCACCGGCCCCACGGGGTAGCTTGCCTCCATCTTCCGGCAGACTCCTCACGTCTCCGCGTTGCCGCTCTTCGATCCATTTCTCGGGAAGCGTCTTGTCGGGTGGAAGTTCGGCCTCCCAAATCAGCGCCAGCGCACGATCGGCGATGCTCCTGATCCAGGTAAGCGCGTCCTCCGGATGGGGTTCGAGGTCACGAACGGCGTTGCTGACGAATCTATGGAGATCTTCATCTACACCCGGATTCTTGATTTGCTCAAGGCGCAACTCCATGAGGGACCGGATTTGCGTTTTGAATCCGTGGCTGGTGCCGAAGAGACGTTTGAGGTCGGCGAGGGCCGGCGCCTGTTCCTCGGCATAACGCTGAATAAGCCGGCAGGACCCTCGGAGACGGTTTTTCGATACGCGGCCAAACCCCCGGCTCTCAAGCGCATGGCGCCGGGCGGCGGATAGATCACTGAGTGGTATGTCGCCGCTGGCAAGCGTACCGAGGTCGGCGCGCAACTCGATATCGCAGTCGTCCCACAGCTCCGCGAGGATTTCGTGCCGGTCTTTCAATATCGCATCTGCGGCATGGTCGATCTCCGGTTTGGAGAGTTGCGTTCCGCGATGTTTCCCCCACAACACCTGAAGGAGCGCACAGACGAGCAACGGCACGCCTCCCGTCCAGTTGGCGATTTCCTTCCGTGCCGAGTTATCGGGCGTGCAACCCGCGTCCAGAAGCGGCTGCAAGAATGCATCCCAATCGAAATCGGCGAGAGCGGTGACCCGGACTGGCGTGTCGTAAAATATCTCCCAAAAATCGGAGGTCCGGGATTCCTCGGTCCGGCAGAGCTCGCGCAAGGGACGCCGGCTGCCGGTAACGAGTCTGAGGCTGGTTTTTTGTGCAAGCGATCGAAGCTGATCCCACAGGTTCCGCGTCAATTCCGTGCCGGCGAGCGCGTAGTCGAAACCGTCGAGCACCACCAGTATCCGTGAGTTCTCATCCTCAAGCTTCGTGAAGACGAGATCCAGCGATTCGTGAACGGTAGCATCATCGGGATCGATCCATTCGGAAAGCTGCGCTCGTTCCGGCCATAACGCAGCCTTGACCTCTGCCGCGAACCGCCGCTTGAAAGTTCCGTCCGATCGGGGCGTATCACGTCGAAGATCGATATGCGCCGTGGTCAGGTAGCCGCTTGATCCCGCACGATAGACGTCAGCAAGATGGCGTAGCAGAACGGACTTCCCGTAGTGCTTCGGCCCCACGATCGACACGTGATCCGGCGTGGGCTTCGACAAGTGACCTTCGATGCGCTGAACGAGCGCCGCCCGCCCCAGCATCGGGGGAATGGAAGGTCCGAGGACCTGGTAAGGATTCGCTGTCACAACCGAACCTCCGCTTCCTGTTTTGCACGCACCACGAGGGCCCTGAAGTCCTCGTTCATCCGCAGCCATCTAGCCATCAACGGCGCCGACAGCCGATAAGTCCCCCCGCGGTAGGAGGCGTCGAAGTCGAGCAGTTCCAGCTCGCGCAGTTCTGCGACGTCACCGTCGAGCTCGCTGGCCCGGCGAAGGGGCACACCATGCTCCTCGAGCTTCACGCCGAACAAGTCGAGGTTCACCGCATCCGGCCCTTCCGCCAAGCGGTCGCAGAGCGCGAGCAACAGTCGGCGCCGGGCGGTTCCGGCGTAGTCCCAGAGCGTACGGAAGTGCTCGTTGTCCCGCACCATCTCGGTGGCCGCTTCCTCCACGGCATCGGCCGTGACCGTCCGGTCACCTCCCGAGGCCGCCCGCTCGAACACCCGGTTGCACAACGACTGAACGAGAAACGGATGGCCGGCGCACAGCTCCACGAGGCGGTCCCGCGCCTGCGGCAGGTAGCCGAGCCTTCCGGCGACCGGCTCCGTGACGAGCCGCCGGGCATCGTCGAGCGGCAGCGCACTGATCCCGATCCGATAGCCGAGGCCGAAAAGGGCGGACCAGTACTCCTCGCGAAGCCGCTTCAGCCGGCGCAAGCCCGTGATGATCGCGGACAGGCCGGGTTGATGCTGCAACAGGTGGCGGATGTTCTCGGGAACCTGGGGGCTCGTGATACCGGTGTCGATACCCTCCTGGAGCTTGTCGAACTCGTCGAGCATGAGCAGGACCCGTCTCGGGCTGGCTGCCTCGACTGCGGCCGCGATGTAGATCTCGAACGCTTCGAAGGGAGCGCCGCCGTCGGCGAAGATTCGGTCCAGGGCGGCACGGAAGGCGAGCTTGAACGGCCGGCCGGGTTCACGCTCCGGCAGTCCGGGGAACCAGGTTTCGACGCCGGCGTCGCCGAGGGCCCAGCCCGTGCTGCGGGCGAGCAGCCTGAAGACGTTGCGCGCAGCGACGCCGGCCTTCACGCCGTCGCCCTCGACATCCTGGAACGAACAGTAGACCGGGATCCACCCCGGCAGCACGTCCACCTTCCCAAGCTGACGGAGAACCGAAGTCTTCCCCGTCCGGCGGTTGCCTTCGAGCAGGATCACGTTCGCGTGGTTGCTCGCCCCGAGCTGTCGCTTGATGCGGTCGATGACGTCTGCCCGGCCGAAGAACATCTCCTGGCGGTCCACGGGACTGCCGACGATGTACGGACTGGCCCCCAGGTCTCCCGACCGAACCGCCTCACGGGTGGACAGCACGCGGAGGGAGACCTCCGCTTCACCTCGGACGATGGTACCATCGAGACGACTCGCCTGCCACGACACGGCGATTTGAAGGGGCTGCGTGTCGGCGCGCGGGCGGATGGTGAGCGGAACGTTCTGAGCCTCACCATCGCTCAGGTAGGGTATTCGGCCGGTCCCGACCGCCGGCCGGGTCTCGACGCGCAGGTTCCGAAGAGGTACGGGCGAAGAATTGGTCAAACGCAGGCGGACTTCGCTGACGGTACCGACGACCACTTCGGCAGGCTCCACGCCGATGTCGAGCGTGATCGATTCCTGCATGGCGCGAATCTCCTCCTCTGCAAACCTGATCATCATCTGCGTGAAGGTATTGAGCTGTCTGACGGTCGATCCCTCGACTCCATTGATCACGTGCAAAGCTTCGCGCAGCCGGGAGAGAGCGACCCCGAGGACCGCCAGACGTCCCGCACCGCGCGGGATCGATGCAACACCATCCAGCGCCGCGGCGGCCTCTTGCGCAACCATGAGCCACGTCCTGAACCACAGGTCGTCGCTCTCGAGTGGAGCAGGATCAGGAAGGTGTCTCGTCCGGTCGATCAGGGAGCGGAGTGCGTCGGCGGCAGCGACGAGCCCCTTCATCCCGTGCGCATACTCACCGGCGACCACTCCCGACACCAACCACGCCACGGCCGGCGTCTCCAACCAGACCGCAACCGGCTCGTTCGCGGCCCGGGAGAGCAGCCGGACAAGAACGGCCATCGTGTCACCGCGGGACTTTGCAAGCTCCTCGAGCACGGTGTATTGCACCTCCAGCGGAGGCACCGGGACAGGAAGCTTGCGGAGGGTGTGGATCGGCAGGTGCTGGATGGTCGTCCCTCGCGCATGGCCCGACAGCCAGTTCCGGTAGACGGGGGAGCGCAGCAGTTCGGCCAGGAATTGCGGATCGACACGCTCTCCCGCACGCGCAACCGCCACGCTCCTGGCGGCCACCACCGGCGTCGACGGAACCCATCCGTGCGCAATGAAGCCTTTACCGCTATCGGTCGGGGTCAACCCGGGCACCGCCTCGATCTGGATGCTCGTGGTTGGAAACAGGACGATTTTTCCGACCGTCCCTGACATGGTGACGACGATATCAAGAGGCCGGAGATAGTCTTCTTCCCTCAACCGGCTTTTCCCCTCCTCGGTGAGGAACAGGGTCGGCGGCGAGGTCCCGCTTTCCCATGGATGTACAGCGGAATTCTTCACGTCTCCGGCGCGAAGCAGGCCCGCCACAATTCCACGCGGCGCTCTGAAGATATCGGACACTGCGCGGATATCGGGCACTTCGGGATCCTCTGTCACGAAGCGACGTGCGTACGACAGTCCCGCGCAGACCTCCGCAACACGCTCCAGCCGTTCGACCTTCAGCGAGGGGTCCAGGGCGACAAGCCGGTCAAGCTCGGCGTTCAGCGCCTCGCTCCCCGACTTCTTGGCGATGAGTTCGTAGTCTCGCTGTGCAAGCTCGCGTACCGGGGCTTCCCAAACTTCGACACCGGGCAGGAGCGGACCCGCGGGCACTTTGTGGCGTCTCTGGAGCAGATCGGGCAGGAGCCACAGCAGCTCGAAGTGATGGACGCGCCTTTTGCCGGAGCCAACGCCTTCCCCGGGCTTGGCGACCGCCGATCCGGCCCCTCCCCTGGCAGCCTCTCCACCGGGGAAGCCATGTTGGCGGTCTCCGGCATGGTGGCTCTCACTCCGGCCCTCATCTCGAACCTGAGAGCCACCGTCGTCGCCCGCATTCTCTTCCCATGCCGTAGGCGAGATAATGACGAAACGGACGGTCGGACGCGGCTTGGCGCGGCGGAACACGACGAGACTCGCGGCTACACCGGTCCAGGGCGAGAACGCGCCGTCCGGCAGGGAAACCACGGCATCCACGCTGTAGTCGGACAGCAGCGTCTTCCTCAGCCGTCGGTCGCCGGTACGAAAGAGCGCGATCTCCGGCAACACGACGACCGCCCTCCCTCCGGGACGCAGGTTCGCCATGACGTGCTGCAGGAACAGGCTCTCCGTATTGCGGCTCGGGAATGGGAACCGGGTCGCGGACGGGTGCTGGTTTCGTCCTCCCCACGGCGGAGCGGCGAGGATGCAGTCGAAGCCGTCCGTCGAACGGTTGCGAGGCGGTGGCCGTTCGAGTGCGTCGCCCAGCTCGAAGCCGGGAGGATAGACACCGGCCAGTAGCGCTCTGCACAGCCCGACCGCATGGGCGACTCGATTGATTTCGACGCCGAAGACCTCGGCAACCTGGACATCGGCCCGGTGATGTGGCGAGGGGAACCAGGCGGGCCCGCCGAGCCGGCACGCTGCTCTGACCAGAAGCTCGCCGAATCCGAAGCAGGGGTCGTAGATCCTGTCGCCGGGTTCGGGATTCGCCAGCTCCAGCATGAGGGTAGCGACGGGCTCGGGCGTGACGAACTCGCCGATCCGCCTTCCTTGTTCGTCCAGCATCATGCGCAACACGTCATCGAACAGATGGGCGGCGAGTCCCCGCCCCTTGGGCGTCCCGAGGTCGAGTCGGCGTACCCAGCCAAGAAGCCGCTCGTACACCTCCCGTGAGCTTTCGGCCGCACGGGTCACGAGCGGCGCGACATGGGCTACGTAACGCGCGGCGCCGCCTTCCGCACCGTCGCCCGTGGTTATCGCTCCGAGGGCTTCGGCGACAGCGTCCGCATGGTTCGGGATCGGTGCATCCCACGCCGACAATCGGAGAGCATCGGGCAATCCGGGCGTGAAAGCCTGTTCGTCGTGGGCCGTCCATTTGGCGATGAGAAGGCCGGCCAGCAGCCCCAGCATGAGGTCCGGGGACACATCGGCCGATTCGCCACGGCTTAGAGCCGCGTCGAGCATCGACCGGAGCTCGCTTCGCAGCCCGGCCGAGGCAGCACTCGTACGGCCGGACACCTCGCGGGGCGCTGAGGATCCATCTGGCATCTACATATCTCCAATGAAAGCCCTTGCCAAGGTGGTTCTCATGAGAAGATCGGCCTCCGCAGAGGTTTGAGCGAGAAGCGCCCGGATCTCATCGACCCGATCCATGCACTCCTTAATGCGGGCAACGATACGGCGCTGTTCGGCGAGTGGCGGGCATGGCACCTCGTGAGCCCATAGCGCCTTCATCGCTATGCGCGGCAGGTTCGCGCCTCTTGAGTTTGCAACCGCGAAATCCACGAAGCCCGGCGATCGGAGATAGAACGCCAGGAACTCCCGTTCGAGACGCGCCGAATCGGGAAGGAGAGGAAGAAGCTCACTCGTACCGACTCCATTGCTCTCCGGCAGCACCACCTTGTTCAGGTAGGGCCTCAACTTCGAATACAGGACGTGCCGTTCGTCGAAGGAGCATTTTGCCGATCCCAGTGCACTCGCAAGGCAAATCTGCCGGCGGATCACCCGACCCGTTTGCGGCTCGATATCCTCAAGCGACAGGTTCCATACGAGCTCCGACGATCCTGGCATCTCTGCATCGCTCTTTGGAGCGACTTCGCCAAGCGGTACTTGCGAAAGCCTGCCTGCCATCTGCATGACGTTCCTGCCCGGCGTCCCGTCAAAATCTCTGGATTCCCGCTTTCGCGGGAATGACGGACGGCGCAGAGTGGATTCCTGCTTCCGCGGAGCCTGCCCCGGCTCGAACGGGGAGATGACGGGTCTTTGATTCATGCAACGACCGATCCTGTTCATCGGCGCCGACCAACAGCTCCTCCAGCTCCCCCAACAGCTCGAGGACCCGCTCCTCCTTCGCCTTGATGGACTGCACGAGCTCCAGTGCCGGCCGGTGCTCGTAGTCGTTGCTGCGGTTCGGATTGCGCGCCGAGAGATCGAATCCCTTTCCCGCGATCTCCTCCATCGGGACGACCCACGAGCTCCCGCCGCACCCCCGCCCTTCCCACTTCGCAAGGAAATCCGGGATCTGGCTGCCCTCGACGGGCCGGCGGGTCTGCTTCAGCTCGAAGCCGTCGTTGGCCAGCTCGTAGTACCAGACGCTCTCCGTGCCCCGGGCGTCCTCGCGCCGGTCGAAGAACAGCACGTTGGTCTTCACCCCCGTGTAGGGCAGGAAGCAGCCGGCCGGGAGCGAGAGGATGGTGTGTACGTCGAAGTCCTGCAACAGCCGCTCGCGGACCTTGGCGTCCGGGCCGCCGCGGAACAGGACCCCTTCGGGGATGATGACGGCGGCCCGGCCGCCCATCGCCAGGTTCGCCATGACGTGCTGGAGGAACAGGATCTCGGTCGCGCCCGAACGGATCGTGAAATGGGTCTGGAGCTCCCCCGCGAGCTTCCCGCCGTAGGGCGGGTTCGAGAGGATCACGTCGTAGCGGCTCCTCTCCGGGACGTGCTGCGCATGGCGTTCGAGCGCGTTGCCGAGCTCCAGGTTGGCGCCTTCGATCCGGTGGAGCAACATGTTCATGAGGCCGAGCAGGTGCGTCAGCGGCTTGAGCTCGATCCCGAAAAAGCTCTCGCGCTTCAGCTTCTCCATCGCCGCGCCGCTCAAGGCGCCGGCCGTGCGGCGGATGTGTTCCCCGGCCTCCGCCAGGAAGCCGGCGGTCCCGAAACAGGGGTCGTAGATGCGGTCGCCGACGGCGGGGCGCACGACTTCGACCATGGCCCGGATGATGTGGCGCTGCGTGTAGAACTCCCCGGCGTAGCCCGGGGAGTCGGCGGCGACGCGCTTCAGCAGGTCCTCGTACAGCTCGGACAGGACGATGACGTCCGTCTGGTCCGAGAAGTGCAGCCGGTTCACCTGCTGCACGATGCGGGCGAAGCTCGCTCCCCGCCGCGAGTGGTTGCGGACCGAGGAGAAGATGCGGCGGAACTGGCCGGCCACCGGATCGGAGGCGAACATCGCGGTCTCGCCCGTATTGCCGAAGTTGCCCAGGTGCGGCCAGAGCTTGCCGTTGACGAAGCGGAGCATGTCGTCGGGACGGTCGGTGCGGCTCGCCCACGACGCCCAGCGGAACTCGCCGTTCAGGCGGCGCCGATACTCCCCGTCGTCGAAGTCGGCCTCCTGCTCGCGCCGATCTTCGGCCTCGTCGAACGCCTTGAGGAAGAACAGCCAGGCGATCTGCTCGACGTAGTCCCGCGGCGCTACGCCGTCGGCGTTGAGCTGGTCGCAGGCGTTCTTCACCGCCTGCTGGACCTCTTGGCGCCGGTGCAAGGCGCCGTTGCCGGGCCGAACGCCGTTACCGGATGGCGTGGTCATTCCGCCGCCCTCGACCGACGGAGGCCGCCATGCAATTCGGAAGGCCGGCCGGACGGTCGGACGCCGCTTTCGGAAGGCACGGTCATCCCGTCATCCCTCTCACGCGGCCATCGGCGCGTAGAGGCGCTGCTTCACCGCTTCGAGATCCGACTTCAGC
Source organism: Gammaproteobacteria bacterium (assembly GCA_965243335.1). Taxonomy (GTDB): domain Bacteria; phylum Pseudomonadota; class Gammaproteobacteria; order HK1; family HK1; genus JAJDXW01. Next base: position 3,294,988 of record OZ251545.1, on the reverse strand, counting down.
GTTGCGGCGCCTCCATATCGTGACAGCAGCGAGCCGAAGCTCCCGATCAGCGCCGCGAACTGCGGCGCGCTGTACGTGGCCCCCTGCTCCAGGTCGTCGATTCCGTACAGGCCGTAGTGGTCCAGGCTCGTCTGCCAGAACCCCGTCTTGAAGCGGTCGGCTTCGCCGGCCGTCTGCTCCCCGACGCGCGACACCAGCCATTGGCCCTCCTGATCCCAGAACCGGGCCACCCGGTCGGAGCGCGCCGGAACCCGCACGAGGTCGAAGCCGACCTTCGCGAGGATGTCGACGTCGTCCGCGGCGTCGAGGTCGAAGAAGTGGCGGAACGCGGCCACGTGCACGTCGCGGTCCTTGAGCTCGGCGCGCAGGTCCTTCCGCGTACCCTTGCCGATCCAGAGCTTCAGCAGGTCGCCGGGCGCCGCGGGGGCGATGCCGCGGATCACCTCCCTCGACTGCGCGCGGTATTCCTCGAACGGAACCCTGCGGCCGTCCGCGAGGCAGACGTAGCGCTCCGTCTGGGTGATGAAGACCGCCACGCCGTCGCCCACCGGCTTCTCGGCCGGCTCGACCGGCTTCCGCCCCTTCGGCTTCGAGGCGCGGGCGGGCCTCTGGACGTTCGCCGGGTGGCCGTCGAACTCCGTGTCTTCGAGGGCGCTCGCGCCGGTGTAGTCGAAGATCATGAAGTAGCGCTTGTCGACGTCCTCGCAGAGCCGCGTGCCCCGGCCCTTCATCTGCTTGTAGAGGATCGCGCTCTTCAGCGGGCGCGCGAAGGCGATGTTCTTCACGTCCGGCGCATCGAAGCCCGTGGAGAGCAGATCCACGGTCACCGCCGCCCGCGGCCTGGCGCGGCCGACCTCCGCGAAGTTCCGTTCGAGCTGATGCGAGTTCCGCTCCGAACGGGTGATGCGCGCCGCGTAGTCGGGGTCGCCGGAGAGGCGGCGCAGCTCGGCCGCCATGAAGGCGGCGTGCGTATCGTCGACGCAGAAGACGATCGTCTTCTCGTCGCGAAGCTGGTATTTCCCGAGCAGACGCCAGAGGTCCTCGGCGATGGTCCTCGTCCGGTCCGGCAGGCGGATGTCGCGCTCGAAGTTCGGCGTGGCGTACCGCTTGCCGTCCGGGCCGACGTAGCCCTTCTCGTCGAGGTTCGTGATCCGCTCCTCCAGCAGGTACGGCACGAGGTAGCCGTCTTCGACCGCCTGCTTCAGCGAATAGGTGTACGCCGGCTCGCCGAAGTACTCGAAGGTGTCGCGGCGGCTCTCCGCTTCGGCGAGCGCCCGGCGGCTCCCGATCTCACGCGGCGTCGCGGTCAGGCCGAGCTGGCAGGCGTCCGCGAAGTATTCGAGCACGCCGAACCAGTCGCCGAAGCCCGAGCGGTGGCATTCATCCACGACGACGAGCCCGAAGAAGTCGGGCGGGAAGTGGGTGTACAGCTTGCTGCCGCCGATCTCTTCGTCGAGGTTCTGGTAGTTGGCGAAGAATATCTTCCCGACGAGATGGCCGCCCCGCGCGACGACGTCCTTGTCGATGACGACCCGTTCGTTCGCGTCGAAGGCCGAGAACGCCCGGTACGCCTGATCCTTGAGGCTGTTCCGGTCGGTCAGGAAGAGGACGCGGTTGTGGGAGAGCACGCTGCCGGCGAAGAGCTTCCACACGAGCTGGAACACGGTGAAGGTCTTGCCCGTGCCGGTGGCCATCAGCAGGAGCACCCGCTTCCGGTTCTGCGAGAAACGGTAGAGCGTTTCGAAGACGGCCATTTCCTGGTACGGCCGCACCCGCTTGCGGGTCACCCGATCCTCGTGCCAGGGCGCCTCGAACACCGGCCGCCACGCACGCCAGACGATGTTCCTCCCTTGCCGGCTCAGGAGGTCGCCGGGCGAGGGCGGGGTCTCGAAGCGCTCGTACTCCCCGGTGCGGTTGTCGGTGAGGACGTACTCACGCCCGTTGCTCGCGATGGAGAAGCAAAGGCCCAGGCGCCGGGCGTACCTCGACGCCTGCTGCATCCCGTTCGAGGCCGGCTCTCCCTCGGGCTTCGCTTCGAGGACCGCGAGCGGCATGCGCCACAGCCTCAGGACGTAGTCCGCGACGATGCGTTGCGACGGGTCGTACATCGTCTCGCCGGTCAGGTTGACGCGGCCCGGGCCGATCTCGACCTGCGCGTCCCAGCTCCACCCGGCAGCGGCGACGGCGGGTTCGATCAGGTCGCGGCAGGTCGCGCGCTCATTCCGGCTCATGGAGACGCCTGCTGCCCCCCGGACGAAATCCGAGCCCTCGCGGCAGCCCGACTGCGTGCGACTGCGCGCATCGGCTCCGCGGGCGGTCAGCGGCGGTCGCGGGACATGTCCATCAGGGGCTTCTGCTGGCCGCCGTCGATCTCGATCATCGTGCCGTTCACGAAGTGGGCGCGGTCGGAGGCGAGGTAGGTCACGAGGTCCGCCACCTCGTCGACCTCGGCGATGCGCCCGAGGGGGATGCTGCGGGGCGCGAGCTGGTCGGCCTCCTCGATGCTGATGTTCATGTCGCGCGCCATCGCCCGGACGAGCCCCGCCCAGCGCTCGGTGCGGACCGGCCCCGGGTTCACCGCGCAGAAGGAGATGTCGTACTTCCCGTATTGCCCGGCAAGCGCGATGGTGAGGTTCTGGCCCGCCGCGTTGGCGGCCCCCGGCGCGATCTCCCAGTAGGAGTGCTTCACCCCGTCGTTGCCGATGAGGTTGACCACCCGCCCGCGCCCCTGGGCCTTCATGTGGGGCAGGGTCGCCCGCGTCACCCACACGTAGCCCATGAACTTGAGGCCCATGGCGAGCGTCCAGTCGTCCTCGTCCAGGGTCTCGATGACCCCTCCCGGCGCCGCGCCCGCGTTGTTGACGAGGACGTCGATGCGGCCGAAGCGTTCGGCGGTCCGGGCGACCACCCGGTCGGCGTCGGCCTTGTGCATGAGGTCGCCCGGAAAGGCGGCGACCTCCGAGCCGGTCTCGCCCTGGATCTCCTCCGCCGCGGCCTTCAGCCGGGCCCCGTCGCGGGCCACGATCGCGACCTTGCAGCCCTCCCGGGCGAGCGACCGCGCGATCCCCTTGCCGATGCCGATGCTACCGCCCGTCACCAGCGCCGCCTTGCCGTTCATTCCAAGGTCCATCGCCTTCCCCTCGATCCGCCCGGTGTGCCGTCGCGGCCGTGGGCCGCGCCGCGCGGAAGCATAGCAGCACTACGCCTCCGGCCTTTCCGGGGCCGGAGCCCCAAGGCCATTCCTTGTTCGTCGCAGAGCCTGAATCGGGGCGTCGAGGTGGAGTGCTCCTGGGAACGCGGGCGTCCCGCCCGCACTTTCGTTCACGGGCGCCTCACACCCATGTGCGGGCGAGACGCCCGCGTTCCCAGCGGCGTTCGCCATTGGCGAAAACCCCACAGCGCACATGCCCCCTCCCGACCGGGGCTTGGCTTCCCCGTCCGTGACTGCCATGCTTCGCCCTCGCGGCTTCTCCTTCGTCGGGTCACGTCCCCTGCCCTGCCGCGGGACAAGGGACGGAGGCGCCGCCTCTCCCGGACCAGACGCAACCGCGAACGGGACATCCCCACGCGAACGTCCCCCGCGCGCGGGTCCAGGCATAGCAGCAGGTCACGTCCCCGCCATGTCCGAAGCCAGCACGCCCGAGCACCGGCCCCTGCTTCGCGGTCAGGGCCGCTTCCTCGACGACCTCGCCCCGCCCGGCGCGCTCGAGGCCGCGTTCGTGCGGAGCCCGTGGCCCCATGCGCGGGTTCGTTCCGTCGAGACGGGCGAGGCGCGGCGCGCGCCCGGGGTGGCGGCGGTGGTCACCGGGGCGGAGCTCGCCCCCACCGTCGCGCCCATCCGGGCGGAGATGGCCTCGGACGGGGCGGCCGTCTACCGGGCGACCGACTGGCCTCCGGTGGCGGCGGACACGGTGCGCTACGTGGGCGAGATCGTGGCGGTGGTCGTCGCCGCCAGCCGCTATCTCGCCGAGGACGCCGCCGCCCTCGTCGAAGCCGACTACGAGCCCCTTCCGGTGGTTGCGGACGCCCGTTCGGCGCTGCGCGAGGGCGCGCCCCTCGTCCACGAGCACGCGCCGGGCAACGTGCTGTTCCGCACCGAGTGGTCGTCCGGGAAGGGGGATGCGGGGGAGCGGGGGCGGGAGCGGTTCGAGCGGGCGCCGATCCGGGTCCGCTTCGCCTGCCGCCACCCGCGCGTATCGGGGATGCCGATGGAGGGGTGCGGGGCGGTGGCGGTCTGGGACCGGGCCGACGGGACGCTCGAATTCTTCTCCTCCACCCAGGTGCCCCACCTGCTGCGGGACGGCCTCGCCCGGAGCCTCGGGCTCGCGGCGAGCCGCATCCGGGTGATTGCCCCCGACGTGGGCGGCGGCTTCGGGCCGAAGATGCAGCTCTTCCCCGAAGAGGTGGCGGTGGCCGCGCTCGCCATGCGCCTCGCCCGCCCCGTCAAGTGGGTGCAGGACCGGATGGAGCACCTGCAAGCCGCGTTCCACTCGCGGGATGCGACCGTCGAGGCGGAGGCGGCGGCGGAGCCGGACGGGCGCATCGCCGGCCTCCGGGCGCGGGCCGTCTGCGACGTTGGCGCCTACTCCTCCTTTCCCCTCGGCTGCTCGCTCGACCCGCAGACGGCGGGGGTAGCGCTCCCCGGCCCCTACCGGATCCCCTGGTACCACTACACCGGCATCGCGGTCGCCACCCACAAGTTCCCGACCGGGGCGTACCGAGGCGTGGGCGTGCCGCTCGGCCCGCTGGTGACCGAGGAGCTGATGCGCCGGATCGCCCGCGCCGCGGGCCTCGATCCCGTGGAGGTGCGGCGGCGCAACCTCCTCCGCCCGGAGGAGCTTCCCCACGAGAGCCCCGGCGGGGCGCTCTACGACAGCGGCGACTATCCGGCGCTTATCGAGGGCGCGCTCGAACGCGCGCCCTACGCTGGCTGGCGGGCCGAGCAGCGCGGGCGATCGGCGGAGGACGGCGGGAGCGGGAATGGGAGCGGGAACGGGGACGGAGACGGGCACGGAAACAGGAACGGGGGGACGGACGCCCGCCGCTGTCTCGGGGTCGGGGTCTCCTGCTTCGTCGAATCGACCGGTATGAACCGGGCGGTGTATCGAAAGCGGGGGATGGCCCACGTTCCCGCCTTCGACTCCGCAGTGCTCCGCATCGATCCGGGGGGCGCGGTGGAGGCGTTCGTGAGCACGCCCTCCCAGGGGCAGGGGCATTGCGCCTCGTTCCGACGGCTGGTCGGGCGGGCGCTCGGGCTGCCGGAGGGGGCGGTGCGGGTGGTGCTCGGCGATACCGCGGTGACGCCCTACGGCTCGGGCACGTTCGCGAGCCGCTCCATGGTGAGCGGAGGCGGGGCGGTGCTCCTCGCGGCGGCGAAGATGCAGGAGAAGCTCCGTGCGGTGGCCGCGGCGCGCTGGGAGGTGGACCGGGCGGAGGCGCGCTTCACGGTGCGGGACGGAGCGGGCGGGGTCGAGCGCACGGGCGCGGGCAGCGCCTCCGGGGACGGAACCGAGCCCGAGCCGCGCTGGCTCGGGGTCGCGGAACTCGCCCACCTCGCCCACACCCCGTTCCTGCCCCTTCCGCCCGGCGTCGAGCCGGGCCTCGAGGTCCATGCGGCCTACGACCCGCCCGGGGTCCCGGTGTCCTGCGCCGCCCACGCCGCCCTCGTCGAGGTGGACCGACTGACCGGCGCCGTGCGCGTGCTCCGCTACGTCGTGGCCGAGGATTGCGGCCCCATCGTCAACCCGGCCGCGGTGGACGGCCAGATCCGGGGGGCCGTCGCGCAGGGCATCGGGTGCGCGCTCCTCGAGTCCGTCGACTACGACGAGGGCGGCCAGCACCGCTCCGCGACCCTGATGGACTACCTCGTACCCTCCGTCGGCGACGTGCCCCCCATCGACATCGTGCACTTGGAGACCCCGTCCCCCTTCACCGAGAGCGGGATCAAGGGGATGGGAGAGTCCGGGATCATCGGGGCGCCCGCTGCGGTCGTGAACGCGGTGCTCGACGCCCTCGACGCGGAGCCGGCGGAGATCGAGCTCCCGCTCACCCCGGAGCGCATCGTCGCCCTCGTGGCGACCGCCGCCGCCCGCCCGCGCCCGGCATGAAGCAGCGAGACGCCGCGGCGAATATCCACAACCGTCGTTGCCCGCTTCGTCGCACCGGACCCTCCTGTTCACGAACCGCCGCCGAAAACGGCCTGGCGCGGCGCCGGCGTGATCTCGATGCCCGACGCGGCGGCGCTTGGGGCACGGGCGGTGGAGGGAAATTCGTGATCCGACCCCCCGAAACACCCCCGCGCGGCCGCCATGATAGACTTTCTACGGTTTCCAAGCCGAGAGGAGTCCAGTCATGGCGGACAACTACATCGGATTCGTCGACGTCGGCGTTCTGCGTTCCTTGCGAAGAAAATACTTTCGTCCACAAGGAAAGGAGATCACGGAGTGGTTCCGGGGTCTGTCCGAGAATGAGCTGACGGGAGAAAGGTTTCTGCGTCTGTACTGGTACGACGGCGAACACGACCCTTCCCATCCGGGATATGCCAGTCAGAGAAAATTCCTGAACGCAATCGGGGCTACCCCCGGCATCCAGCTCAGGTTGGGGCATCTTGTCGCCCGTCCGGAGCAACCGGATCGTCCGCTTCAACAGAAGGGAGTCGATACCCTGCTGGCGCTGGATCTGGTCCGGCTTGCCGGGCGGTCGGTCTTCACCACCGCAGTGCTGATCATCAATGATCGGGACTTTTCCGAGGCGATTCGGGCCGCCCAGGATTTCGGAGCCCGGGTGCTGATCGCTACTCCCAACAAACACCGCGTCGCTTCCGAACTTACCCAACTGGCCGACGGCCTGATCGTCATCCCTCCGCAGGTTCTTGAAAAGATGCTGCCCCCGCCGCCGGATGGCGATCGGTGAGAAAGAGCCGGGCCGGTGGAGGGCGCTTGCGGCCGCAAGCGCCCTCACTTCTCATCGGTTGTCGTTGCAGAATCCTGCCGGATCAGCGTTTACGGCTCTTTCCGGCATCGCTCCGTTTGCGCCGCCACTGTCCATCCTGGTTCCGGCTTCTGTTCTGCCCCGCAGTCGGCCCTGTCTTGACGACAGGACCTTTGGTGTCTCTTGGTGAAGGCACATCAGCTCCCTTTCTAGCCCGAAGTTCCCCGGGTCGGACAAAGTTCAACTGATTGTTCGGATTTGGATTTTTCAGCTTTGGGAGGTTCCGGGTACTGGGAACGATTCGATAAGGTGTGCGGCACGGCGCTGGGTTGGCGTCGGCTCGGTGAGAGGTCGCCGAGCAAGGGTATCGAGGCTGTGAAGGGGTGCTCCGTTGTCTCTCCCGTGCGAGGTATTCCGCCTGCCTCCAAAGATCATTATGAGTCATTTGCCTCTCCTTACAAGTCTCGCCGGGGAGCGGGGGCAGGTGCCCCCGCTCCCATGTCTCGGCGGTGTTCAGTCGTCGTCCGAAATGGCCTTGTACAACCCGTAGCCGGCGAGGCCAACGAGGGCTCCTATTGCTGCTCCCACAGGCCCGGCGGCGGCTCCACCGCCGGTCGCTGCCTTCGTCAGCCAGCCCACTGCGGTAACTCCCGCTCATAGGTAGGTACTTAAGCGGAATCTCCCGGTTGCCCCTGATCATTCCGGCCCCGGAACAGGGATTCCGGGGTGCCTGTCACCCGGATATTCCACGCAGATCGGCTTAAGTACCTACGTATGAACTCCCGCTACCTTCGTGGCTACGACTCCTGCCGCACTGCCCGCGCCGGCCACGATGGTGGCTTCGGTGCACTTTTTTTGTCTCCCAAACATTGTGGTGTTCTCCTGTGTTGCGCGCCAACTTGACGCTCGGGCAACCGCGTTCTGCGGGTACCAAGTCAACATCCCCCACCGAGGAGGGCCGGAGACAAAGGCCCCCACCGAGGAGGGCCGGAGACAAAGGCCCCCACCGAGGAGGGCCGGAGACAAAGGCCCCCACCGAGGAGGGCCGGAGACAAAGGCCCCCACCGAGGAGGGCCGGAGACAAAGGCCCCCACCGAGGAGGGCCGGAGACAGGCCGGGAAGTATAGGGGGGTTCCGCTTCTTGTCAACCCCCTGGTTCGATCTTTTTTCGGGGCGCGGCGGCGCAGCCCGAACCACCAGGTGCGCCAAGGCTGGCGGGAGCTATCCGCGCCGGCGGCGCCCGCGTCGTCTGCTCCACCAGACCCAGGCTGCGGCGAGCCCGATCCAGACAGCGAAGCCCGCCGTCCCCCAGGCGGGGCTCACTTGCAGGCCGAGCCAGAGCACGGTGCACAAGGCAAGGTAGAGGACGACGGCGGCGAGGACGTGGAGCGCGATGCGGCCGGCTCTGGACGCGCCGCGCTGCCTTGGGGTGCGGGCGCTCATGAAGCCAAGGATGGACGATCCGACCGCAAGGTCAACGGAAACGGCCCCGCCACCTGGACGTCCCGGCTACGGACGCAGCGTGCGTTCATAGGGTGGACCTTAAGGCCCGGCCTCACCTGCCCACCGGCGGCGGCGACCGCCGACGGCCGCAGGGACGAGCTATCCACCGGCGGCCCCTTGAGGTCCACCCCATGAGCGTGCGTTTGCGGACCGGCGGTGGAACGACGAGGCGGGGAAGACCGGAACCAGAGCAGCTTCCGGCGCCCGGTCCAGGCTGCGCCGAGCCTTCCTGCGACCCGAATCCACGGATCGCCTCCTGTTACCTGTATCCCGGGCAACACAGCGTCCGGCATCGATCGGTGGTCTCTCCCCTGATCAAGTTCGGGGCGGCCGGAGGTCGGTTTTCTCCCCGTCCGCGAGCCGTCCGCTGCCGGGCGCCTTGCCTTACGCCGGCGCCGCCTCGAAGGCCGCGAGGTTGCGGGTCTCCTTATCGAACTCCACCGCGATCAGGTGGATCGGCCGGTTCGAGCCCCGGTGCTTGTCCGCGTAGCCGCGCTCGCGTAGCTGCGCCATCGCCGCCCCCTGCCCCGATCCGTCCCGCGACACCCCCGCCACGACCTTGAACTCGAACAGGTACACGCTGCTGTCGAGCCGTACCGTGAGGTCCACCCGCCCGCGGCTGGTGCTGTCCTCCACCACCGGGTCCAGCCCCGCGGACACGAACAGGGCGTAGAACACGCTCGCGTAGTAGCCCTCGTAGTCGGCGACGTCGTTCTTCGTATGCCACTGGTAGGGAATGCCGGCGAAGAAGGCCCTTAGCTGCGCTTCGAGGCCGGCGAAGTCGTTCCCCCGCAGCAGGTCGTACAGCCGAACGGCCAGCCCGACCGCGTCCGATGGGTTGTCCGCAAGGCGGATCAGCAGGCTCTCGTTCAGGCTCTGGCGCACCTCGCGGTTCGGATAACCGAGCCGGTAGCGCGTTCGTCCGCCAAGGTCCTCCTCGCCGTGGATGGTGAGGTAGCCGGTCTGGAACAGCAGCGCTTCGGTAGAGATGGCGCCCACGTCGAAGGCGGACAGCAGGGCGTCGTCGCCGGGCATGTCCTCCAGCGCGAGCGACCCGACCCCCCGCTCCATCAGCGTGTCGATGAGGAACGTCGGCGAGCCGGTCTCGAACCAGTGGGCCTGGAAGCGGCGCTTGCGGAACAGCAGCAGGATGTCGAAGGGGTTGTAGACCTTCTCGGCGCCGAGCCAGCTATAGCCGTTGTACCAGCTTCGGATATCGGCGCGGTCCAGCCCCGGCAGCTCCGGGGCGAACACCGTGTCCAGGTCCCCGTCCGTGTAGCCGCAGATGGCCGAGTAGCCGGGTTCCAGGGTGACGTCCTCGAGGTTGTTGAGCCCCGAGAACAGGCTGACCTTCGAGAACTTGCTCACCCCGGTGAGCAGGGTGAACTTGACGTGCGCGTCGGCGGCCTTGATGGTCGAGTACAGCCCGTGCAGGAAGTCGCGGTTGGCGCGGGCGACCTCCGGCGTCCGGAGCGCGTCGAGGATCGGCCTGTCGTACTCGTCGATCAGCACCGCGACCCGCTGTCCGGTCCGCTCGTGCAGGGTCCGCAACAGATTCTGGAAACGGGCCGGGGCGATGTCGTCGTGGCGGGTGACCGAGAACTCCCGCTCCAGGGCGCCCAGCCGCGCCGCCGCCTCCTTGTGCGCCAGGCCCGGCTCGCCGTAGCTGCCGCCGCCGAAATCGAGGCGGAGCACGGGGCGGGGCGTGGACCAGTCCCACCGGTCGTGGACGGCGAGGCCCCGGAACAGCGGCTCGTTGCCCTCGAACAGCTCCTTGATGGTGTCCACCAGCAGGCTCTTGCCGAAGCGCCGCGGGCGCGACAGGAAGTAGTGCGTGCCCTCGTCCACGAGCCGCCGGATGAACGGCGTCTTGTCCACGTAGTAGCAGCCTTCCTCCCGGACCGTGCGGAAGGTCTGGATGCCGATGGGGAGCTTGCGCCGCGCCGCGCGCGGGTCCGTATCCGTTCCGGCTGCCGTCTGCGTCATCGATCCCGTCCCCGCCGCGCCGCCCGACCGGGGCCCGATGATACGCCCTGTGCAACCTGGAACCGGCAATCCGGCGGTCAGGGCGCTTGGGAGGCGTCCTTCGCGCTCACCTGCAAACGGCGCCCGATGGCCCCCAGCGCGGCGTCCATTCCATCGAGCCGGGAGCGATGCCGCGGGTCCAGCACCCGATCCACCTGCGGCAGATGCCAGCCGAGGCGCCGGGCCAGCTCTGCCTTGCCGATGCCTTGCTCCCTCATGCCCTGGTAGAGGATGACCTTGACCGCGGTGAGGGTCGGCAGGGCGGCGCGAACCTCGCCGCCCGAAGGCGACGGAACGTCCCGGCCGTCGTGAATGCGCGCCGCGACCGCCTCTTCGAGCGCCCCGACGGCGCGCGCCAGCGCCTCGTCACGGTCGTCGCCGAAGGTCGTCAGCTCCGGGAAGTCCGGCGACGTGGCCAGCACGGTCCCGTCGTCGTCTTCGAGCTCGATCGGATAGGTCAGCATTGCCAAGCCCCAGGTCTTTCAAGATTTTCGCAACCAGCTTCTTCCCCAGCTCCTTGTGCGATCCATGCACCGGTAGCTGCGAGGTCCGGTCGCCGCGCCGGATGGTGAGATGTCCGCTGCCGCCCTTGTGCGTCTGGAAGGTGCAGCCATGTTTCTTGAGATAACGACGAAATTCGCTTGTCTTCACAACAACCTCCGGGATTTGCATTCTTGGTGGGAGTTTGAAGAAATCTGAACATGATCAACGCTGTATGCTGTAGAGAGTGATGCAGGAATGATGGTGGTCCAAGCCTCCGACGCCATTACTGCAACCAGTCTAGAGCGAGTCCGTCCCCGAGGTCAACAGAAATGTTGTGTAGACCCGGTGGGCAGCAGACGGCCCCGGGAGGCAGCCAAGTCGTTCGAGGATGGCCGGGCCGTGTCCGAGCAGCCTCGCCATGCGGAGGAAGCGCTTTCGGGCCGGAAGGTGTCGCTTGACCGGGGCGCCTCATGGACCTATCAATACGTCGGATGGAGATTCCGGGGCCGTTCGGGGAGGCGCGGGCGTCCGGCGCGCCCCGCGCCGGGGTTCGCCGGACGTGATCGGGCGCTCGGTGCGGCGCCTCGAGGACCCGCGGCGGCTGCGGGGCCAGGGCGTGTACGTGGACGACGTGCGCCTCCCCGACATGCTGCACGCCACGGTGGTGCGAAGCCCGCACGCCCATGCCCGCCTCCGGTCGGTGGACGTGGCGGCGGCGCGGGCCGCGCCGGGGGTCGCGGCCGTCTTCACCGCGGGCGATCTGGCGGACGCGCTCCGGCCCATCCCCGTCCGCCTCGTTCCCGACCCGAACCTTCTTCGCTATCTGCAACACCCCCTGGCCCTCGACCGGGTGCGCTACGTGGGAGAGCCGGTCGCCCTCGTCGTCGCCCGCGACCGGGCCGCCGCCGAGGACGCCGCGGAGCGGGTGGAGATGGACTTCGAGCCGCTGCCCGCGGTCACCGACGCGGGGTCGCCGCCCCCCGCCGCCCTCTTCGACCACACCCCGGACAACGTCGCCTCGCTCATCGAGGAGGGCTTCGGGGACCTCGAGGCGGCGTTCGCGCGGGCGCGCCGGATCGTGCGGCTCTCGTTCCGCACCGGGCGGCACACCGCCGCGCCGATGGAGACCCGGGGGCTGGTCGCCGCGCCCGACCGGGGGGCGGACCGCCGCGTCCAGGGCCGCGGGCGCCTCACGGTCTGGGGGCCGACCAAGGTCCCGCACTTCAACCGCGGGGTGCTCGCGGCGATGCTCGGCTGGCCCGAGCACCGGATCCGCCTCGTCGAGCCGGAGGTGGGCGGCGGGTTCGGGGCGCGCGGGGAGTTCTACCCCGAAGACTTCCTGATCCCGTGCGCGGCGCTCCGGCTCGGCCGCCCCGTCAAGTGGATCGAAGACCGGGCGGAGCATCTGAGCGCCATCAACCACTCGCGCGAGCAGCGCTACGAGCTGGCCCTCGCCCTCGATGCGGACGGGCGGTTCCGGGGGCTCGACGCGGAGGCGGTCAACGACATGGGCGCCTACCTCCGCACCCACGGCACGGTGGTGCCGGGCCTCAGCGCGGGGATGCTCCCTGGCCCCTACGAGATGGAGGCGTACCGGTGCCGGATGCGGTGCGTGCTCACCAACAAGACCCCGACCGGCACCTACCGCGCCCCCGGCCGCTTCGAGTGCAACGCCGCGCGCGAACGGCTCATCGACCGGGCCGCCCGCGTACTCGGGATCGATCCCGTCGAGGTCCGGCGGCGGAACCTGATCCGCCCGGAGCGGATGCCGTTCGCGCGCGGGACCGCCATCCTCGGGGAAGAGGTGGAGTACGACAGCGGCGACTATCCGCACGCGCTTGCCGAGGCGGTCGCCCTGAGCGGCTTCTCCCCCCGGAGCGCGGGTGCGGGCTCTCCGCATGGCCCGGCTTCCGGGCGAAGCGGGGACCCGGGAGCGAGCGGGGGCGAGGGTGCGGACGCCAACGCGAACGCGAACGCGGGCGCCGATGCGGATGCGGCGGTCCGTCCGGCGGCCGGCGCGGACCTCGCAGCCCTGACCCCGGCCCCGGCGCAGACGCCGGCGCGAACGCCAGGAGCGGAGGCGGGGGACGCAGCGAAGGCGGCCCCGCGCTACCGCCTCGGGACGGGCCTCGCGTGCTTCGTCGAGAAGACCGGGACCGGCCCGTTCGAGGGCGCGCGGGCGTTCCTCGACCGGAGCGGGGACCTCGTGGTCGCGACCGGCGCGTCCGACCTCGGGCAGGGGCTGGAGACCTGCCTCGCGCAGATCGCGGCGGACGCGCTCGGGGTCGGCTGCGAGCGGGTGGTCGTGCGCCACGGCGACACCGACCTCATCCCCCACGGGGTCGGGAGCTTCGCGAGCCGCGGGACGGTGATGGCCGGGAACGCGGTGCACGCCGCGGCCCGCGAGCTTCGCGCCCGGGTGCTGGAGCGGGCGGCCTCCCGCCTCGACGCTCGGCCCGCGGACCTCTCCATCGACCCCGCCGGCGCGGTGCGGAGCGCGGCGGGGCGGAGCTGCGCGCTCGCCGATCTCGCGGCCGAGCCCGGCCTCGAAGCCGTCCACTACTTCCGGTGCGGGCGGATGGCCTACTCCCACGGGGTGACGGTGGCGCGGGTGCGGGTCGACACCGCGACCGGCCAGGTCGTACCGGAGCGGATCTGGCTCCTGTACGATGTCGGGCGGGTCGTGAATCCGGCGATGGTCGCCGGGCAGATCGAGGGCGGGGTCGCCCAGGGCCTCGGCGGCGCGCTGCTCGAAGAGCTCCGTTACGACGAGACAGGACAGCTTCTCTCGGGTTCGTTCATGGACTACCTCCTGCCCGGTACGGCCGACGCGCCGCACGTCGTCCATCGGAACCTCGACCGCTCGCCCTCGCCGCGCAATCCCCTCGGGGTCAAGGGCGCGGGCGAGGTCGGGATCGCGGGGGTCGGGGGGGCGATCGCGAACGCGGTGGCGGACGCGCTCGGCGACGCGGACGCGGAGGCCGACGGGCTCCCGCTCACCCCGGAGCGGGTGTGGGCGCGGGCGCGTGCTCAAGCCCGGCCCTCCGGGCGGGGGCCGGGGCGGTCGTGAAGCCCGGCTCGCGATCCGGGGTCGAGGCGCGCCGCCCTTCCAGGGAACGCTCGTGTCCCGCCCGCGGGCGGGACGGCGGGATCGCCTCGGGTCGATGCGGGCGAGACACGAGCGCCCCGGGACGCGCCGGTCCCGGGAGCTCCGCCGCTCCGACCCGACCGCACCGGGTCACCCGCGCGAACCAGCTCCGCAGCGTGAAGAAGTTCCGGGGACGGACGTGAAGTCCGCCCCGTTCGCGTACCACGACCCCGACACGGTCGACGAGGCGCTGGCCCTTCTCGCCGAGCACGGGGACGATGCGAAGCTCCTCGCGGGCGGGCAGAGCCTCGGCCCGATGCTCAACATGCGGGTCGTATCGCCCGCCGTCGTCGTCGATCTCAACCGGGTCTCGGCCCTCGACTACCGGCGCGGGTCGCCGGAGGGGTTCGCGATCGGCGCCCTCGCCCGGCAGTCCCATCTGGAGGACGACCCCGCGTTCGCGGCCTGCCAGCCCCTCGCGGCGGCGGCGCTTCCCTGGATCGCGCACCGTCCCATCCGCAACCGGGGCACGGTCGCGGGGAGCCTCGTGCACGCCGACCCGGCCGCGGAGTGGGGCGGCCTCGTCCTCGCCCTGGACGCCCGGTTCGAGGTCCGGCGGGGCGGCGGGGAGGCGTCCCGCACGGTCGCCGCGGAGGACTTCTTCACCGGGATCCTGGAGACCGCGGTCGGGCCGGAGGAGCTGCTTGCCGAGATCCGGCTTCCCCCCTGGCCGGCCGGGACCCGGTGGGGCTTCCGGGAGTTCGCGCGCCGGCGCGGCGACTTCGCCCTCGCGGGGGTCGCGTGCCGCTTCGAGGTGGACCGCGCGGGCGGCTGCCGGTCGGTCCGCATCGGCCTCATCGGGGTCGGCGACACCCCGCTCCGGGGACGGCGCGCGGAGTCGGTGCTCGAAGGCGAGCCGCCCGGTCCGGCGGCGTTCGCCGCCGCCGCGGAAGCGGTCCGCGAGGAGGTGGAGCCGCTCGACGACGGCCACGCTTCGGCCGAATACCGCCGCCATCTGGCCGGGGTGCTGGTCGAGGACGCGCTCGCGGATGCGTGGGGGCGGGAGGCCCCCGTCGGGCGGCGCGCTGAAGGGGACTGAGGAGGCAGGATGAGGAAGCGGGGCAGGGCCGATCTTCGTTTGCGTTTGCCGTCGGCCCGGATCGGGCTGCCCGCGGACGCCGGGAGGGCGCGTGGGAGCGGCGGCGGCCCCGCGAACGGGCTCGGCCTCCGGGCGGGGACGATACGGGACAGGCGATGAACGAGCTTCGTCAGGTCGAGGTGACGGTCAACGGCACGGTGTACCGGGAGCCGGCGGAGCCGCGGCTCACCCTCGCCGACTTCCTGCGCCACACCCTCGGGCTCACCGGGACCCACGTCGGCTGCGAGCACGGGGTGTGCGGCTGCTGCACGGTGCGCCTCGACGGGGCGGCCGTCCGCTCGTGCATCCTCTTCGCGGTGCAGGCGAACGGCCGCCGGATCGAGACCGTCGAGGGGCTCGCCGAGGGCGAGCGCCTGCACCCCCTCCAGGAGGCGTTCAGCGACCACGGCGCCCTCCAGTGCGGGTTCTGCACCCCCGGGTTCCTCATGACCGCGATCGAGTTCCTGGAGCGCAACCCGGACCCGGACGAAGCAGCGGTGCGCGACGCGCTCTCCGGAAACCTGTGCCGCTGCACCGGCTACCAGTCCATCGTCGCCGCCGTGCTCGACGCGGCCGGACGCCTCCGCCAAGGCGCCCGGGCCGCCGAGGCGGGAAACGGCGCCCGCCGCGACCGCCCGTAGCCGATGCCCGATGGCCGGGAACCGCCCGCTGCCGGCGGAGAGCCCGCAAGCCCGTGTATCCCGCCGGCCCAGGAAGGGGCGAAGCGCCCGTGAGAACGAACATGCCGGCGGGACGCCAGCGTACCCAAGGGCGTTCGCCATTGGCGAAAATCCCCACCGCGCACATGCCTTGGTCGAGGCGTCGGGCGAATGATGCAGGCGGGTGACGGACGGTCCGGCCGCGCGGCTGCCGACCGGAGCGGGGAAGGCGCGGCGGCCCGCCTGGACGCGGACACCCTGGTCGCCCTCGTCGCCGGGATCGCGCGCGAGCTGCGGGCGGGCGGCGGCGAGCCGCCTCCCGCGGTGCATCTCGACACGGACCTCGGGCGCGACCTCGGCCTCGACAGCCTGGCGCGGATGGAGCTGCTCGCCCGCCTTGAACGGGCCGCGGGGGCGAGCCTCCCGGACCGGGTGCTGGCGGAGGCGGAGACCCCGCGAGAGCTTCTGCGCGCCTTCGAGTCGGTGCGGCCGGAGACCCCGGTCCCGGAATCGGAACCGCACCCGGGCCCGGACTCGGGGTGGGACCCGGACCCGGATCGGGAGCGCGAAGCGGGGTCCGGGGCGGCCCGGGGCTCCATCGTTTCCGGGAACGGCTCCACGCGCGGGAGGGGCGCGGCCACGCGCGTCGAGGAGGCCGGACCGGCCGCCGCCGGTCGGTGGTCGGAGGTCCGGGGGACTCGCGCGGCCCCCGCGGCCGCTCCCGGCCCTGTCGCCGGTCCTGTCGCCGGCGCCGACCTCGGCTCCGACCCGGCGCCGGACGCCATCCCCAGGGACGCCGCCTCCCTGGTCGACGCCCTCGCGCGGCACGCGGCGGCGCATCCCGAGCGGACCCACGTGCGCCTCGTCGACGAACGGGAGGCGGAGACGATCCTCACCTACGGCGCGCTCCTCGAGGGCGCGCACCGCATCGCCTCCGGCCTCGTCGCGAGCCGCCTCACCCCGGGGCGGGCGGTCGCGATCATGCTCCCCACCGGCCTCGACTACCTCCAATGCTTCTTCGGGGTCCAGATCGCCGGCGGGGTCCCGCTTCCCATCTATCCCCCGGCCCGCCTCGCCCAGCTCGAGGACCATCTCCGGCGGCACGAACGTATCCTCGAGAACGCCGACGCGGAATGGCTCGTCACCTTCGACGAAGCCCGGCAGGTGTCCCGGCTCCTCGCCGTGCGGGCGTCCCGCCGCCTCCGGGTCGCGACCGTGCGCGAGCTGGCGGAGGCGGGGGCGAGGGCGGGGGGAGCGTCCGATCCCGACCTTGGGGCGGGTCCCGGCCCGGACGACGTCGCCTTCCTCCAGTACACCTCCGGGAGCACCGGCCAGCCGAAGGGGGTGGTGCTCACCCATCGCAACGTGCTCGCGAGCCTCGACGCGATGGCCCGAGCCCTCTCCGCGAGCCCCCGCGACGTCTTCGTGAGCTGGCTCCCCCTCTACCACGACCTCGGCCTCATCGCCGCATGGCTCGGGAGCGTCGTCTACGGGTTCCCCCTCGTGCTCATGTCCCCGCTCACCTTCCTCGCCCGCCCGGCCCGGTGGCTCCGGGCTGTCCACCGCCACCGGGGGACCCTCTCCGGCGGGCCGAACTTCGCGTTCGAGCTCTGCACGCGGCGGGTCGCGGACGAGGAGATCGAGGGGCTCGACCTCTCCTCCTGGCGGGTCGCGTTCAACGGGGCCGAGCCGGTGCACCCGGACACCCTCGGCGCCTTCGCCGCGCGGTTCGCGCCCTTCGGCTTCGACCCGAACGCGCTCGCCCCCGTCTACGGGCTCGCGGAGGCGACCCTCGGGGTCGCGTTCACCCCGGTCGGGCGCGGGCCCCTGGTCGAACGGGTGGCGCGGGCCTCCCTCCAGCGCGAGCGGCGCGCCGAGCCGGCGGCGGCGGGGGACGAAGCCGCCCTCCGGTTCGTGTCGAGCGGGGTCCCGATCCCGGGGTTCGAGGTGCGCACGGTGGACGACGGCGGACGCGAGACCCCGGAGCGGGTGGAGGGGCGGCTCCAGCTCCGCGGACCCTCGACGACGAGCGGCTACTACCGCGACCGCGCCGCGACGGCCGCCCTGTTCGACGGCGACTGGCTCGAATCGGGCGACCTCGCCTACGTCGCGGGCGGCGAGCTGTTCATTACCGGGCGGGTCAAGGACGTGGTGATCCGGGCCGGGCGCAACCTCCATCCCTACGACTTCGAGCAGGCGGCGGGGGACCTCGAGGGCGTCAGGCGCGGCTGCGTCGCCCTGTTCTCGGCCCGGGCGCGGGAGGGGGCGGCGGCCGGCACGGAGCGGCTGGTGGCGGTGGCGGAGACGCGGGAGACGGACCCGGCGCGGCGGGCGGAGGTCCGCGCCGCGCTCGGGCGCCTCGCCGAGGAACGGCTCGGCCAGCCGGTCGACGAGACGGTGCTCGCACCGCCGCACACCGTGCTCAAGACCTCGAGCGGCAAGATCCGTCGGCGCGCGATGGCCGAGCGCTACGAGTCCGGGGAGCTCTCCGCGACGGCGGAAGCGGCCCGCCCGCTATGGCTGCGTATCGCCCGGCTCGCGGTGGGCGGGGCCGGGCCGGCCGTGCGGCGGGCGGCGGGCCGGGCGGGCGACCTCGCCTTCGCGGGGTGGTTCTGGAGCGCCCTCGCGCTGGCGGGGGTGCTCCCGGCCCTCGCCGCGATGGCCGCCCGGCGCCCCCGTTTCGGCTACGCCTGCGTGCGGGCCGTCGCCCGCGCGGTCCTCCGGCTCACGGGGGTCCGGCTGACCGTCGAGGGCGCCGAGCGCCTCCGCGGGGGCGGGGCGTGCGTCATCGCCTCGAACCACGCGAGCTACCTCGACGGGCTGGTCCTCGCGGCGGCCATCCCGCGCCCGGTCCGCTTCGTCGCGAAGGCCGAGCTCCGGGGCCACCCGCTCGCGCGCTGGTTCCTGGACGGGATCGGCGTGCTCTACGTCGACCGCTTCGACGCCGCGCGGAGCGTCGCGCACGCGGGGGGGCTGGCCGAGGCCCTCCGCGCCGGGGACCGCATCGCCATCTTCCCCGAAGGGACCCTGCACCGGATGCCGGGGCTCCTGCCGTTCCGCATGGGGGCGTTCATGGCCGCGGTGGAGGAGGAGGCCCCGGTCGCGCCGGTGGTCCTGCGCGGAACCCGCTCGCTGATGCGCGACGGCACCTGGTTCCCGCGGCGCGCGCCGGTCCACGTGCGGATCGGCGAGCCGGTTCCGCCGCCCGCTCTCGAATCCGCTCCCGCCGCCGAACCTGCTTCCGCCGCTGAACCCGCCCCCGAGTCCGGCCCTGCCCCGGGCGACGGCTCCGATCACGCGGCCGGCAGCGGGTCCTTTATCGGCGGCGGGCCGCCCGCCGGGGGCGGCTCCGGCGCCGCGCGGCGCGCCTGGCCGCGGGCGGTCCGGCTCCGCAACGAGGTCCGCGCCTGGATGCTCGCCCACTGCGGCGAGCCCGACCTCGCGGATCGCAACCCCCTGCGCGCCCTCGCCGAGCGCCGCGCCGCCCGGAAGACGGGCGGCCTTCCCTCCTGACCGAGGACGAGCCGCCGCGCCGGCCCGACCCTCCCCGGAAGCGGACGCGCGAGGAGGACGCGAGGGGGATTTCCATCTGGCCGATAACGAGACCCGGGCGCTGTTCCAAGGTTTGGGGTCGGTTCGAGGGGCCTTTGGGTGGATTCACCCCACGGTGGCGCTTGCACGGGACGTCCATGGGGATGCGGAGGTCCTGGGAACGCTTGTGTCTCGCCCGCATTTTCGTTCATGGGCGCTTCTTCCTCGGACCTTCTGTCCACTGCGGGCGGGACACAAGCGTTCCCAGGACCTCCGCATCCCCATGGACGCGCCCGCGAGAGGTATGTTTGGCGAAAAACCCCACCGCGCGCCTGCCTCATAATGGCCGCCTTCATGGACGGTGCGAAGATTAAAGACTAGATTAGTGACCGTTATGGCAAGAGACGCCTCCCTTCCCATCCCGGCCCGGCGCGCCCTGGCGAAGCTCGGGGCGGACGTTCGGGACGCTCGCCGGCGCCAGCGTATCCCCATGGCGTTGCTCGCGGAGCGCGCTTCGATCAGCCGCACCACGCTCGCCGGCATCGAGAAGGGCAACGCCGGGGTGTCGATCGGCAATTACGCCCGCGTGCTGTTCTCGCTCGGGTTCGCCGAGCGGCTCGCCGACCTCGCGGACGTTCGCCACGACGCGGCGGGTCTGGCCGTCGCCAACGAAGAGCTGCCGCAACGCATTCGCCCGCGCCGGGTCCGGCGCTGACGCTTCGATTTCGGGCCTGCTTGACGCGATGACGGCCCACGACCACACTGCCGGATCATCGACGGCGGGCGGACTCCCGATGGGCCGGATCATCGCGCAGACCAGGGTGACGAACCTGTTCGACGAGAGCAGGTTCGTACACTGCGGGATGCTCGTGGACACGGGGGCGGGGGCGCTGATCCTGCCGGCGGCCTGGAAGGAGCGGCTGGGGGAGTTCCCGCGCATGGAGACCGTCGAGCTCCTGCTGGCCAATGGAGAGGTCGTGCGCGGCGAGGCTTGCGCGCCGGTCGAGATCGAGATCGAAGGTTTCCGCCCCGTCGTCAACGAAGTGATGTTCGTCGAAGCGGCGAACGGGAACGAGGAGCCCCTGCTCGGATACGTGATCCTGGAGCAGGCCCAGGCCGCCGTGGACATGCTCGGTCATCGGCTCGTGCCGGTGCGGTACATCGACATGAAGTGAGCGGGGGAGGCGAACCCCGCGGCCGCGCCGCAAGCGCCATGCGAAACCTCGACCTCCGATCCCCGCGCTCTCCCCTTCGCGCCCATCCTTGCCATCGTGGATTCCATCCGGGCCGGGAGTCTGGCCCGTGGTCCTGCGCACGGTCCGGGGCGGGGCGCCTCGCTGGCCGCTACCGGAGGCGGGCGTTCAGGATGCGGGCGGCGGCGCAGGCGGCGCCGTAGCCGTTGTCGATGTTGACGACGGTGACGCCGGGAGCGCAGCTCGTCAGGGCGGCCCGGAGCGCGGTCTCGCCGCCCGCCGCGACCCCGTAGCCGGTCGAGGTCGGCACCGCGATGACCGCCCCCGGCACGAGCCCGCCGAGGACGCTCGCGAGGGCCGCTTCCATGCCGGCGACCGCGATCACGACGTCGAGGGCGCGGATCTCGTCCAGGCGCTCGAGCAGCCGCCAGAGGCCGGCCACCCCCACGTCGTGGATCTCGCGGCACGGGTGGCCGTCGTAGAGGAGGGTGCGGGCGGCCTCGCGGGCGACGGGGACGTCCGAGGAACCGGCGGTCACCACCCCGGCGCGGGGATTGCCGCCGGGCTCGCCGCTGGCGGCGAGTTCCGCGGGGCTCGGGGAGCCGAGGATCGCGGTCCGCGACACGGGGTCGTAGTCAAGCCCCGCGGTGCGCTCGGCGGGCAGGGCCGCGTGGTCCTCGGGCGCGAGGCGGGTGAGGAGGAGGCGTCGGCCGGCGGCCTCCGCGTGGGCGAGGATCGCCTCGATCTGGGCGAGGGACTTGCCGGCGCAGAAGATCGCCTCGTCGAGCCCGGTCCGCTCGCGCCGCGATGCGTCGAGGGTGAACTCCCGGGTCGGCTCGCTCATGGCTCCTGCTTCCGGTTGGGGGGCGGGGGGCTGAATCGTATACCGCCCGGCGACACGCCGCCCAGCGGGGGCCGGGGCGAGGCATGTGCGCTGTGGGGTTTTTCGCCAGGCACACCTCGTCGCAGGGCGTCCTGGGAACGCGGGCGTCCCGCCCGCATTCTCATCTCCGGGGGCTCCGCCCCCGTGCGGGCGAGACGCCCGCGTTCCCAGGGTCCCGCGCAAGCGCTGCCGTGGGGTGAAAACCGACGACCCGCCCCTCGAACCGACTCCAAGCCGTGGAACAACGCTGTCCCCGTAGGGTAAACAATATCTCGAACCCCGCTCTCCACTCTCTATATCAATAGCTTACGAACAGCGCACCTGCCTCGGACCGGCCAGAGGTCCGCCATCGGCAAAGCAATCCGAGTGCGCCGTGGAGCGCGCCGGTCAGCGCAGGAACGCGCTCCCCATCCGGTAGGGCTCGAAGCGGACGGGCCGGCCCGCGAGCCGGGCGCCGAAAGCCGCCCTCGCCTCGTCCGCCAGCGCCTCGCCGGCGTCGGGGTCGAGCCGGTCGAGCGTGGCCGGGTCGAGCTCGATGACGACGGCCTCGCGCCGCACCCGGCACCGGACCGAATGCGGCGAGAGCGCGTCCCGCACCCGCACCTCCACCCGGTGGACGGCGGCGAGGTCGCCCGCGTCGATGGCGATCCCGGTCTCTACCCGGCTCGAGAGGCAGGGCGCGGCCGGCAGCTCCGCGAGGTCGTCGAGGCGGAGGGAGCGGGCGAGGGCGCGCACGTCGTCCTTCCGAAGCCCCGCCTCGACGTAGGGATGGCGCACCGCGTGCTCGCCGGCGGCGGCGAGCCCGGGGCGGAAGTCGCCGAGGTCGTCCACGTTCGTGCCGGAGACGAGGACGCCGCGCGCGCGCGCCGCCATCGCCCCGTAGAGGTTCGTCTTGCAGAAGTAGCAGCGGTTGGCGGGGTTCGCGAGGTAGCGGGCGTCCCCGAACTCGCCCGCGTCCATCACCTCGAGAGGCCATCCTTCGCGCGCCGCGTAGGCCCGCACCCGGCGGGTGGCCTCGGGCGGGACCGCGGGGGACACCGCGTGGTGCATCCGCGCCTCCGGGCCGAGACGGCGCCCGGCGACGACCGCCAGGGTCATGCTGTCGACCCCGCCGCTCACCGCGACCGCCACCTTCCCGAGCCGGTCCAGGCAGCCGTGGAGCTCCTCGAGCCGGGGGGACGCGCTCACGTCGATTCCGCCCGCCGGCGCCGTTCCTCGCGCCCGGCCCGCCCGCCGTCCGCGTTCGCGACGTCGTCCATCTCCGCCTTGACCGTCACCTCGCCGCCCCCCGTCCCCCGATGCGCGCGCTTGATCCGGACCGGCTCGCCGGCCACGTCGGCGACCGCCTCCTCGCGTTCGAGGGCGGCCCGGCGCACCGGCTGCCAGCGTACCCCGATCGTCGACGTCTCGGCAAAGCACCGCTCGATCACCCGCTCCCGCGCCTCCGGCCGGGCGAGCACCCGCACGCTCGCCGCCATCCGCCCCTTCTTGCCGATGGCGGGGGTCTGGACCACGTCGAGCACCCCGTCGGCCGCCCGCAGCCGGTCGAGGCCGACCGCGAGGTCCTCCGCGGTCTGGTCGTCCACCTCGAACGAGCAGACCGCGATCGTCTCCTCCCGCCAGCCGCCCGGTTCGCGGGCGGGATCGAAGGCGGAATCGAAGGCGGAATCGAAAGCGGGACCGAAGGCGGGATCGAGGACGAGCACCCGCAGGACGTTGCTCATTCCGGGGAGGCGGCGGCTTCCGAAGCCGTGCCCGGTGCGCGCGATGCGCCCGCTGAGCCCGGCGGGCTCGAACGCCGGGTCGAGATGCCGGAGGATGGCCGCTCCGGTCGGGGTCACCCGCTCCCCCCCCACCCCGTCGTGGAAGGTCGGGAGCCCCCGGAGGAGGAGGGCGGTCGCGGGGGCCGGGACCGGCAGCATCCCGTGCGCGGTGCGGACCCGCCCGCCCCCAAGGGGGAGCGGGGCGCAGGACCAGGCGGCGGGGTCGAGGGAGTCGATGAGCCACGCCGCGCAGACGACGTCCGCGATGGAGTCCCACGCCCCGACCTCGTGGAACGTCACGTCCTCGACCGCGATGCCGTGGACCTCCGCTTCCGCTTCGGCGAGTAGGACGAAGATGGCCTCCGCCCGCTCCGCGACCGGATGGGCGAGCCCGCTCGCCCGGAGCCATTCCCGGATATCCGCGAAGCGGCGGTGGGGGTGGTGTGCGCCAGCGGCCTCGCCTCCGGCGTGTGCGTCTCCGCCGTGTTTGCTCCCGCCATCCCCTTCGCCCTCGTCTCCCGTGTGGGAATGCCCACCGACGTGCCGGGGCCGGGGTTCGTGTCCGTGTCGGTGGTCGGGCGCGGAAGGGGCTTCGCCGCTCCGTCCCGGACCCGGCTCGGGCTCCCCGGCAGGCTCGCGGCGTCCCGCGCCGCGGCCGGGCTCGGCCCCGGAGGGGGCAGGGGCGGCATGGAAACGGCGCCCCCGCAGGACGCCGTCCGTGAACGGCTCGGACCGGACCCGGACGATCTCGTGCAGGCGGCATTCCGCGAGCCCGGCCGCGAGCGCTTCCGCGCGTTCGGGGAATGCGTCCAGGAGGGCGGCGGCGAACATGTCGCCGGCCACCCCGCCGACGGGGTCCAAGTGAATGTGCACCGCCCGGATTCTACTCCGGTTCCCCGCCCCGGACGGGCCGGCCGGTCCCGGTCCCGAGCCTGCTTGTTTCCTGGCCGGCGGGCGCCGACCGCCGGACGGCAGCGGGCGGCGTCCGGTTCCGGGCCGTTTCGACCGCGCGCACGCGCCGGGCCGGCCACCCGTCGCGCTTCGCATTCGCGGGCAGCCCGTGTTCGCCGCGCTCGCCCTTCGGCGGCGCGCAGGCTCTTCCTGGGAACGCGGGCGTCCCGCCCGCATCTTTGTTCGCAGGCGCTTCACTCCGGTCCGCTGCGGGCGAGACACAAGCGTTCCCAGGATGCGCCGTTCCCGGGACGAGCCCGCGGCGAGGTCTACCTGGCGAAAGTCCCCACCGCGCCCCTGCCCCCGGACAAGACGCCCGGCGCGTTCCGCCGCTTCCCGATCTATCATCCGCGGGCAGTGGCCGCCGCGACATGAGCGGGCGCCCCCACCGAGGAGATCGACCGACATGGGACGGACACGGACGGAGCGGACGAGGAGAACGGCGCCGAGAGCGGTCGCCCCGCTTCTCGCCGCGATCCTGGGTCTCGCGGCCGGCGCGGCGGCGGCTCTCGAACCGGTGTTCTCGACCTCCTCCGAGGGGGCCATCCGCGGGTACGACCCGGTGGCCTACTTCACCGAGGGCCGGCCGGTGGAGGGGAAGAGCGCCCATCGCCTCGAGTGGATGGGCGCCACGTGGTCTTTCGCGAGCGCCGGGAACCGCGCCGCCTTCGAGGCGGACCCGCACCGGTACGCCCCCCGCTATGGCGGCTACTGCGCCTGGGCGGTGAGCCGGGGCTATACCGCCTCCATCGTTCCCGAGGCGTGGCGGATCGTGGACGGGGCGCTATACCTCAACTACAGCCTCTCGGTGCGGGCGCAATGGGAGAAGGACGTCCCCGGCAACGTCGCGCGGGCGGACGTCCACTGGCCGCGCCTCCTCGGCGAATAGGCCCATCGGCCCTCCGGCGCTCCAGCGCCCCGGCGTTCCGGCAGCACGGCTCGAGCGTCGTTCGCCGGCCTGGACCTGCCTTCCCCTCCCCGCTCTTCCTCCCCCTCCGCAACCGGTAGTCCCTCCCATGCGCGAGATCGAGTCCCGGATCCGGACCATTCCCGACTTCCCGAAGCCCGGCATCCTCTACCGCGACATCACCCCGCTCCTCGGGGATCCGGCGGCGCTCGCCCTCGCCGCCCACCGGCTCGCGGCCCCGTTCGTTGGGCGGGGGGTCCAGGCGGTGGCGGGCATCGAAGCTCGCGGCTTCGTCTTCGGCTGCCTCGTCGCGCGGGAGCTCGCGGCCGCGTTCGTGCCGATCCGCAAGCCCGGCAAGCTGCCGTTCCGCAAGGTCTCCGAGTCCTATTCGCTGGAATACGGGACCGGCACGGTCGAGATGCACGTCGACGCCTTCGAGCCGGGGGCTCGGGTCCTCGTCGTGGACGACCTCGTGGCCACCGGCGGGACCGCGGCCGCCGGTTGCACCCTCGTCGAGCGGCTGCGGGGCGAGGTGGCGGGCTGCGCCTTCGTGGTCGAGCTGGACGGGCTCGGGGGCCGCGCGCGCCTCGGCGGCCGCACCGTGCATTCCCTCCTGCGCTTCGACTGAGCTTCGACCGGGCTTCGGCTGAGCTTCGACGGGACGGGGCGTCGGCGCGGAGGCGCCGGGCCGCCGGGTCCGCGCGCGCCGACCGTCAGGCCCGCACCTCGAGCTCCAGGATCCGGTCGACCCGGAACATCCGCTCCTCGCCGCGCAGCGGACAGAAGGCCCGCATCCCGAGGAAGCTCTTCCCCGAGTAGGTCTCCGGGCCGACACTGATGGGGGCGACCACCCGCTCGCTCTTCGTATCGTCGGGCCGGAGGTAGGTCATCGCGACCTTGCCGCCGGCCTCGATGGCGCGCTGGATGGCCGCCGCCTTCTCCTCGGCCGGCATCGCCGCCTCCGAGCGCCGGTAGTGGTAGCCGGTGAGGAACTGCCGGATGCGCCAGTCCGTGCGGATGGAGCTCCTCGCGACCCGCCGCCGGAGGACCACCCCTTCGAAGGAGGCGCACCGGCTGAGGGCCACGTAGGTCTGGCCGGGCGCGAAGGCGCCCCGCTCGAGGTCCACCACGATGCGGTCGAAGGTCTTCCCCTGGGACTTGTGGATGGTCACCGCCCACGCGAGGCGGAAGGGAAGCTGGGTGAAGGAGCCGATCGGCTCGCTCACGATCCGGCCGTCCGCGAGGGCGAAACGGATGAGGTCCCAGGTATGGGGCCGGACCTCGACGAGGCCGCCGCCGTCCCGGAGGCGGACGGAGAGGAAGTCCTCGCCGTCTTCGTCCTGCTCGAAGGACTCGATGGCCCCGACGCTCCCGTTGACCCAGCGGCCCCCCGGGTCGTTGTTGAGCATCATGATCTGGGCGCCTTCCTTGAAGGCGAGCTCGGTGGCGGTGGGGTAGTGCTCCCGTCCGAAGTCGCCCGCAACGTCGGCGTGCGAGACGCGGGCCCTTCCCGGAAGCGAGGCGAGCCTGGTCTCGTTGATGCGGTCGGCGTTCCGGTTGGTGGTGGTGAGGCTCACGTGAAAGACGTCGTTCGCCGGCTCGAAGTCCGGTTGGAAGCGCGCGTTGAGGCGCGCGAGATCGTCTTCGTCCACCGAATCGTTGCGGATCCGGTTGAGCAGCTCGACGAAGTCGGCGTCCTTCTGCCGGTAGACCTTCCGGAGCTCGACCATCTCCAGCTCCTCGCCGCCCGCGAGCGCGCGGGCGCTGAAGAAGTAGGGGGTCTCGTAGACGGTGCGGAAGATCTCGCGCTCCTCTCCGGCCACCACCGGCGGGAGCTGGTAGAGGTCCCCGACGAAGACCATCTGCACCCCTCCGAACGGCGTGTTCGGGGTCGGCCCGTGCTTGCGGAGGAAGAGGTCGACGCAGTCGAGAAGGTCCGCGCGGAGCATCGAGACCTCGTCGATGACGATGGTCCGGAGCTTGGCGATCAGCGCCGGGTCGCGCGGCTTGCGGCGGCTCGCGCGCACCTTCTCGGGGGTCGTGTCGACCCGGAACCCGAAGAACCGGTGCACGGTCTGGCCGCGCACGTTGAGGGCGGCGACCCCGGTCGGGGCGAGGATGACCGGGCTCCCCCGCGTGGTCGCGCGGAAGTGCTCGAGCAGGGTCGACTTCCCCGTCCCCGCCTTGCCGGTGACGAAGAGGTTCCGCTCGCCCGCCTCCATGAGCTCGAGGGCGCGGGCGAGCTCCGGGTTGATCTCGATGCCGGTCGCCGCCACGGTCGCCGCCCTCAACCCTCCCTTTCCCCTCTCAGTCCGGATGGCCGCGGAAGGCTTCGTCGACCGGGACCCGGAAGCCGTTGGCGAGGCGGTTGGTCTCGTTCGCGAGGCCGGTCACCGCCATCAGCTCCGCGAACATCTCGTCCGTCATGCCCTTCGCCCGCGCGCCTGCGGTGTGGCTGTGGATGCAGTACTCGCAGTTGTTGGTGGCGCTCACCGCCACGTAGATCATCTCCTTCACCAGCGGATCGAGCGCGCCCGGCTTCATCACGTTCTTCACGTCCTCCCAGACCCGCGCGAGGGTCTCCGGGTGGTTGGCCAGCACCTTCCAGAAGTTGTTGATCCAGTTGGATTCTCGGGTCTGCATGATGTCGTCGTAGACCGCGCGGACCTCGGGGGCGGCGTCTTCGTATTCGATGAGGGGGAGGAGCGGCATGTCGGCTTACCTCGGGTCGTGGGAGCGGGCGGAGGGGGTGCAGGAGGCGTAGGGGGCGTAGGGGGCGGAGCGGGGGGGAGAAGGGCGGAGGCGGCGGGCGGTGCGGTCTGCCGGGAGGCGCGTTCGGTTCGGGCGGTCCGCGGGCCGGCCGGGCTCAGCCGGCCCCGCCCGCGCGCCGCGCCGCGAGCGCGTCGGCGACGATGCAGAGGATCTCGTACATCATCGTCGCCCCGACGAGGGCGGTGGCGCCGCTCGGGTCGAAGGGCGGGGCGACCTCCACCACGTCGCCCCCCACCAGGTCGAGCCCGCGCAGCCCCCGCAGCATGAGCTGCGCTTCGAGGGTAGTGTAGCCACCCACCTCGGGGGTGCCGGTGCCCGGCGCGAACACCGGGTCGAGCCCGTCCACGTCGAAGGAGACGTAGGTCGGCCCGTCTCCCGCCACCCGCCGCGCCTCCGCGATCACCGCCTCGACCCCCAGCCGGTGGAACTCGTCCATCGTGATCACCCGCATCCCCGACTCGTAGCTGAACCGCCACGCGTCGGGCTCGGCGGTCGCGCCGCGGATGCCGATCTGGACCGTCCGCGCCGGGTCGAGGAGCCCTTCCTCCACCGCGACCTTGAACGGCGCCCCGTGGTGGACGGCGGTTCCCCAGCGCGGGCCGCCGGTGTCGCAGTGGGCGTCGAAGTGCACCATCCCGACCGGCCGCTCCGCGGCGATGGCCCGGAACACGGGCAGGGTCAGGGAGTGGTCGCCGCCGGCCGCGATCGGGACCGCCCCCGCCGCGTGGACCTCGCGGAAGAACCCCTCGACGTCGTCGAGGCTGTCCTCCAGCCGGTAGGGGCGGCGGATGAGGGCGTCCCCGACGTCGCGCACGCGGGCGAGCTCGTAGGGGTTGATGCGGTTCGCGGGGTTGAACGCGCGCATGAGCCCGGACTGGTTCCGGATCTCGCGCGGGCCGTGGCGCGCGCCGGGGCGGTTCGTCACCCCGCCGTCGAGCGGCACCCCGACGAGCGCGACCTCCGCCTCGCCGAGGTCCTCGGTGTGGGGCGCCCGCATCAGGGTGGGGATGCCGGTGTAGCGGGGCCGCTGGAGCGGATCGGCAAAGGGGTCTTCGACCATCGCGGCGCTCTCCGGGGGCGGGGGGGTTCGGGGACGGGGCCATTATGCGCGCGGCCGGCCCCGGTCGCGAGGGCCCGGAGCCGCCCGGAACGGCCTCGACCGGCCTCGTTCCGCCCGCCCGCGCGCCGCCTGCGCCGCCCGCGCCGCCCCCGCAACCTGCTACGCTTCGGATCGGAAGGGGCGGCGCCCCGTCTCGCTCCGCCGTGCCCGGCCGTGCGCTTGGCCGCCCGCCCCGACCCGCGCCTGACCCATTCCCGACCGCGAGGGCCGTCCGCCGATGCAACCGCAGGACTTCCAGTTCTCCAACCGCCACCACGACCTCATGGCCCGCGACGAGGAGCATGTCCTCGGGTGGCGCTACGAGCCCCGGATCATGTTCGAGCGCGGCCGCGGCATCGTGCTCACCGACGTGGACGGCAACGAGTACTTCGACATGACGGCCGGCATGATGTGCATGGTGCTCGGCCACTCGCACCCGGAGCTCACCGAGACGATCCGCGAGCAGGCGGGGAAGCTCGTGCACGAGTCCTCCTGGTACTCGAACCCGTGGCTCGTCGAGCTGGCGGAGCTGATCGCGGGCACGATGCCGGGGGACCTCGAGGTCGTGAACTTCGCGGTCACCGGCTCCGAGGCGAACGAGATCGCGATGCGCCTCGCCCTCGGGGTGACCGGGAAGTACGACGTCGTCTCCCTCATCCGGGGGCTGCACGGCGGGAGCCTCGCCGCCGAAGCGGTCACCAGCGTCGGCGGGGGCCGCAAGGCGCACCTCGGGCCGCTCATGATGCCGGCCCACCGCAACGCGATCTACGCCCCGTTCTGCTACCGCTGCCCCATCAACCTCGAGTACCCGTCGTGCGACGTGGCCTGCCTCGAGCGCAGCGAGGAGCTGATGGAGCACGTCACGAGCCGGAACGTCGCCGCCATCCTCGCCGAGACCGTTCCGGTCGCCGGGGGCATGGTGGTCCCGCCTCCCGAGTGGCTGCCGCGCCTCCGGGACCTCGCCGACCGATGGGGCGCGCTGCTCGTCCTCGACGAGGCCCAGCTCGCGCCGGCCCGCACCGGGCGCATGTGGGGGTTCGAGCACTTCGGGGTCGTCCCCGACGTCGTCTCCTTCGGCAAGGGCATGACCGCGGGGTTCGGCATCGGCGGCACGGTCACCACCCGGGCGCTCGCGGAGGCGGCCCGGCACAAGGCGGGCTTGCCGTGGGCCGGCACCTACTCGGGCGATCCGCTGCCCGCCGCGGCCGCCCTCAAGCAGCTCCGGATCGTGCTCCGCGACGGCCTCATGGAGCGCGCCGCCCGCCTCGGCGCCTACCTCGGGGAGCGCCTGGAAGCGCTCGCCGCCCGCCACGAGTCGGTCGGGGCGGTGCGCGGGATCGGCCTCTACTGGCTCCTCGACATCGTGTCGGACGAGAAGACCCGGGCCCCGGATCCGGCGATGGCGGAGCGGATCCGCTACAACGCGGCCCTGGAAGGGCTGATCCACATCGCGGTCAAGAACTTCATCCGGCTCTGCCCGGCCCTCATCATCACCGAGGCCGAGATCGACGAGGCGGTGGAGCGGCTCGAACGGGCGATCCGGCGCGCGGAGGCGGGCTTCCCGCGCGACTTCGACTACTCCTCGTCGAGCTCCCTCGCGGCCCGGCCCGGAAGCTGACCGCGCCGCCGACGGCGTCCACCCGAGCGGAAACGGATCGGACGAGCACGCTCGGGCCACCGCGGAGGCCGACCTGCCGGTCAATACCGAATGGCGGTCCCGGTCCCGACAAGCCCTGCGGCGTCCCCGCCTTGCGGCGGGCCGGGCATTGACGCCGGAGGGTGCGCGGGCCGATGATGCGGGGGCGCCCGCGCAAGCCCGAAAGGATGCCCCCATGTCGCCCGAGTTCTACGCCATCATCGGCACCGGGATCGTCCTCGCCGGGATCATCCTCACGCAGAGCGCCCGGCTCAGTTCCCGTATCGACCGGCTCGAACAAGGATATGCCGACCTTCGTGAGCGAATGGCGAAGCTCGAAGGCTTGCTGGAAGGGTTGCGCGAGGCCATCGCCGGCCGCCGCCCGCCCTCGTCCACCGCCGCAGACTGAACGGGCTCGAGCGGCCCGGCTCCCATCCCCCGGGTCGGTCCGGATTCCCCGTCGGCCCGTGCAGCGCCCCGCCCCGGCTTTCCGGGCGTCCAGCCTTCCTCCCCTTCCCGCTCGATCCGGCCCTCGACGCTTCATGAGGCGTCGGGCCGGACGGGACGACCCGCCGGCTCAGGCGTCCGAGGCGGCGGCGAGCCAGCGCTCGACGTGGCGTGCGAATTCCTCGAAGTCGTCGAGGTTCTCCGCGAGGATCCTGGCCAGCAGATCGAGATCGACCTCGAGGTAGCCGTGTACGAGCACGTTCCGGAAGCCGGCGATCCCCCGGAAGCGCGCCCCGAACCCCGGCGGCAATACCTTCGCTTCGATCAGGCCGTCGATGGACGATCCGTACGTGGTCGGGTCGAGGCCGACGGCGGAAGCGAGATGGCTCGCCACGTCGAGGGCGTTCTGCGCGCAGAGCTGGAGGCCGCGTTCGATCGCCCAGAGGCGGTCGGAGTCGGCGCGGAGCGCCGTCGGCGTCGCCCTCGCGTGCCGACGCAGGGCGGCGACCGCCCTCCGCATTGCGATCAGATGCCGGTCCACCACCCGACGGTCGGGCCGGCCGGGGCTCACTGCCGACGTTCGCCCGCAGCGTACCGTCGCGCGGCGTCCATCTTGTCGAGCTGCGGCAGGAAATCGAAGTAGCGCGAGAGCGCCTGTCCGGCGCGGGTCGTCGTCGCCCGGAGGTCCCGCGAGAACAGCCGCACGCCGTCTCGCAGCACGCGGTGGTACAGCAGGATCGGCGCCCGGTTGAGTACGACCACGTCCACGTCGTTCGTCCGGAGCGCCCCCATGAGTTCCGTCGCGAGCTGCGCCCGGTAGCCCCAGACGCCGTCCCGGGCGCGCCCCTCGTCGATGTAGACGGCGACGTCGACGTCACTTCGCGGTCGCGCCTGCCCGCGGGCGTGCGACCCGAAGAGGTAGGCTTCGAGCACCTCGTCACGCGCCTCGAGCGCGCTCGCGAGGCGGGCGAGAAGCCGACGGTCGACACCCTCCGGTTCCATCCTCCAAAGCATGGGCCACCGCCCCCGGCGACACAAGGCCGCGGCGGCTGACCGGCCCAAGGGCGGGGAGCGGCGGTGCGCGGCGCGCCGAGGGGCTGGCCAGCCCACCGACCCGCCGGGCGAAGACGCGCCGACCGTGCCCTCGGACGGTCCGGGGCGCCGACGGCGCTGGACGTTTGCCGGGGCCATGGAACGGATCCGGGAGCGGTCTCGGCCTTCTCTCGCCATCGTCAGGATGCCGGGTCGAGCCTGCTCGTCCCCCAATCCCGGAATTCGGCGAGGTCTCCGAGATCTTCGTGGATGGCGGCGTAGGCGACGTGGTGATCGATGCCGATGTACTCGTGCACGAGCACGTTGCGAAACCCGGCCCAGCCTCGCAGCCGCTCCGCCAGCCCGGCTTCGATCTCGCCGGCTTCCTCCAGCACGGTGAAGGAGTCGCGGTTCGAGTCGGGGGTTCTGGGACCGTGCTCCGCTATCCAGTGGTTGGCGAGGTCGATCGCCGCTTCGACCGCGAGGTGGAGGTAGCGTGCGGCGAGATCGTGGATCCCCGGCTCCGCGAGGTATTCGGACTCCGCCGCCTCACCGAGGCGCCGCAGCCGTTCCAAGTAGCCGGCCAGCGCGTCGAGCCGTCTCGAGAAGATCTCCGCATCGACCATGTGCCCGCCCTTCCTTGAGCCGCGCCGCCCGCCGCCGGGTATGCTCGCGAAGGCGCGGCTCAAAGTCCTGGTATTCCCGGATCGTGCGCCGCGCGAAGTGTACGCGCTCGGCCTCGGAGCGCGCGAAGAGCAGGACCCCGCCGCGGATCACCCGGTGGCGGAGCAGGGCCGGGGCGTCGTTCAGGAAGACGAGATCGAGCCGGTCGCTCGGCACGCCGCGGCCGAGCGCGCCGGCCAGGCGCCGGATCGAATCCTTGCGCGCTGCCGGGCTCGCCGCATGTTCCGGATCGAGCAGGACCGCGACGTCGATATCGCTCTCCTCCCGTGCGGTGCGCCGGGCCCGGCTTCCGTGCAGCCAGGCGAGGCGCACCGAGGGATCGGCGCCGAGGGGGCCGGCGAGGCGGGCGCAGAGGCCGGCAAGGCCCCCCTCTCGAGCCGGCTCGACCATGCCCGGATCCGCCCCCACCCGCCCGTCCCGCTCAGCCGCGGACCAGATCGGGGAGCCAGGTCGCGACCCCGGGCACGGCGATCGCGACCAGCATGAACGCGACGATGGCGTAGAAGAACGGCATGTTGGCGCGCAGCACCTCCATCTGGTCCACGTTCGCGATGCGCCCGGCGATGATGAGGGCGATCGCGAGCGGCGGGGTCACCTGCCCGATCACCACCGCGATCACCATCAGCACCCCGAAGTGCAGCAGGTCGACGTCGAACGCGAGCAGGGTGGGCAGGATGATCGGGAGCAGCACGGGGATCAGGGGGTCGAGGATCATGCCCGCGACGATGGCGAGGAGGAGCATCGCGAGGATGCGCAGGTACTGGCTGTCGCCGAACGCGAAGAGGTCGATGACGCCGGCGAGCGCCTCCGGCACGTGGGCGTTCGTCAGGCCGGCGCCGAGGGCGAAGGAGAGGCTGACGATGATGAGCAGCTCGCCGGTGAGCTGCACCGCGTTCACCATGACCCGGTAGAGCCCCCGGAGGGTGAGCACCCGGTAGACGACGGTGGCGAGGAGCAGCGCGTAGGCGACCGCGAACGCCCCCGCCTCGGTGGGCGTGAACACCCCGAGGACGAGCCCGCCGACGATGATGACGGGGAGGCCGAAGGACAGCACGGCCCGCTTGCCGGTGCGAAGGAGCTCGCGAAGGGCGAAGGCCGAGAACGGCTTCCAGCCGCGCCGCCGGGCGAGCCAGGCGACGATCAGCGCCTGGCTCAAGCCGAGCAGGAGCCCCGGAACGACCCCGGCGAGAAACAGCGCGCCGAGCGAGGTTCCGGTCACCGCCGAGTAGAGGATCATCGGCGAGCTCGGCGGGATCATCGGGCCGATGCCCGCCGAAGAGGCGGTGAGCGCCGCCGAGAAGCTGGCGGGATAGCCGTTCTCCTTCATCGCCGGGATGACGATCGAGCCGGTGCCGGCGAGGTCCGCGGTCGACGACCCGATCATCCCGCCGAAGAACATGCTGGTCAGCACGTTCACCTGGGCGAGCCCCCCGCGCAGCCAGCCGACGAGCGCCCGCGCGAACTCGAACAGCCGGGCGGAGATGCCGCCCGCGTTCATCAGCCCCCCGGCCAGCACGAAGAGCGGCAGGGCGATGAGCACGAACCGGTTCATGCCCGCCAGCATCGTCTGGGGCAGGGTGAGCGCCCACGCGCCGGAGAGGAAGAAGCTGAGGATCACGGCGGCCGCGATCGAGATCAGCATCGGCACCCGGAACACCAGCAGGGTGCAGAGGACGACGATCGATGCGGCGGCGCCGATCATGCGGGGGGCCTCGCGCGCGGTTCGGACGGAGCCTCCGAGGCCGGGCCGCGCCGCGACCACGGCGGCGAGCCGACCGCGGGCGGGACGCCGGGGCGACGGCGGGGGGCCGGGCGCGCGCCGTCGGAGACGGCGCGGGAGGCGCGGGCGGGGCGGGCCGGGCTAACGCCCATCGTCCCGATCCTCCCCCTCGGCCCCGGCCCGGGTCCGGGGGCCCTCGCGCACCCACTCGCGCACCAGGACGACGAGAAAGGCGACCGCGGACGCCGCGCCGCCGGCGACGAGCGCCGCCGAGGACCAGCCGCGCGGGATCTCGAGGTAGAGCGCCCGGTCGCCGCCGAACAGCAGCACGTACTGGATCGAGATCCCGGCGAGGAACGTCAGCACGCCGGCCGAGAACAGGTGCCCGAGCGGGCCGAGCGGGCGGCGCACCCCGCGCGGCAGCTTGCCGAAGAAGAAGTCGATGCGGATCATCGTGCCGCGGCGCACGGACAGGAAGACCCCGGACATCGCCAGCCAGGGAACGAGCAGCAGGACGAATTCTTCCGCCCAGATCAGGCTGGTGTTGAACGCATAGCGGCCGACCGCGTTGGCGAAGACGACCGCGGCGATGGCCCCCAGGCAGGCGACGCCGATGACCTCGGCGACCCGGTTGACGGCCCGGCCGATCCTGCCCAGGCCCTCGTCCGGATCCTTGAGCTCCTGCCGCTTCGACGCCTCCGCGATGCGCCCGGCGAGCCGGTCCGGCCGGGGGTCGTTCACCTGGTCATTCCGGGACGGCCTCGGCGGCGACCGCACCCGGTCGCGCCGCCGACACCCGGCCGCCGCGACCCTCCTCCCGGCGCTCGGGGGCGGCTCCGAGCGCGGCGCCGCCCCATTCTCCCGCCGCCGGCAGGGAGGCCCGCAGCCTCCCGCTTTCTGCCGCGCGCTACTGGCCGATCGCAGCCATGACGGCGGCCGTGAACTCCTCGCCCGCGACCTTCCCGATCTCCACCGCGATCGGCTTGGCGGCCTCCTGGAACGCGGCGACGTCGATGTCGTTGAACGCGACCTTGCCCTGCGCCAGGTCGGAGATCTCCGCGAGCAGGCTGGCGTCGTTCTCCGCCCCGTACGCGCGGCTCGCGAGCACCGCGGCCCGCGCGGCGCGCCCCACCGCGGCCCGCTGGTCGTCGGTGAGGGAGTCGTAGCGGGCGAGGTTCATCACGAAGGTGATCGGGGTGTACACGTGCCGCGAGATCGAGATGTACTTCTGGACCTCGTACCAGGACCACTTCCGGATGTTGCCGAGCGGGTTCTCCTGTCCGTCCACCACGCCCTGCTGCAGGGCGAGGTACACCTCGCCGATGTTCATGTTGATCGGGGCCGCGCCGAGCATCTCGAACGCGAGGATGCGGGTCTTGCTGCCCGGAACGCGCAGCTTGACCCCTTCGAGGTCGGCGGGCTTCACGATCGGACGCACGTTGTTGGAGATGTTGCGGAAGCCGATCTCCCCGAAGCCGAGCACCTTGAGCCCGGCGCTCGCCTGGAACGACTCGTCGAGCTGCCGGCCGACGGCGCCGTCGAGCACCGCGGAGGCCGCCTCCCGGTCCGCGAACAGGAAGGGGATGTCGAATACGGCCCACTTCGCGTCGAGCTGCACCGCGTCCGAGCCGATCGGGATCACGTCGAGCTGGCCGGTCCGCACCTGCTGCATGTGCACGATCTCGTCGCCGAGCGTGCCGCTGTCGAAGTACTCGATCGCGACCCCGTCCCCCAGCTCGCCCTTCAGGGCGTCGCGGAACGCGGCGAGCATGTGCTGGGTCGCCGAGCCCGGGGTGCTCTCGACGGAGAGCCGGAGCGCGAGCGGAGCGGCCTGCGCGCCGGACGCGCCAAGGATCGCGGCGGCGAGCGCCCCCGCCAGCGCCGATTTCAGTGTGCGTCTCATGGATCGTTCCCTCCTCGGGGTTGCGCGGTTGGTGGAAGCCTTCGCGGATGCGGACGGACCCGGACCGTGCGGCGGACCGTTCGGCCCTCGCCGCCGCCCTGCCGTCGTCAGTCCGTCACCTCGCTGTCCTTCAGCATATCGCGGTTGACGGTGAGCCCGAAGCCCGGCGCGTCGGGGACCCGGAGCGTCCCGTCGCGCGGCTTCGGCGCGTCGATGAACAGGTTCTCCTCCATGAACCGGGACTTGAAGTGGCACTCGACGTGGGTCCCGTTGCGGAACGCGGCCACGTGGTGCAGGCTGAAATACGTGGCGCCGCCGGCGTCGGACAGCGGCTTCTCGTAGATCTGCGCCAGGCAGGCGACCCGGCGGGTCTCGGTGACCCCGCCGTTGAACATCGGGTTCGGCAGCAGGACGTCGATCGCGTCGTTCTCCAGGTACTGGCGAAACCGGGCGGCGTGGCCCTCCATCTGTCCCGCCGCGAGCGGGATCCGGGTGTGCCGGCGGAGGTGCCGCAGGTGCCGCACGTCGTTGTTGTGCACCGGGTCCTCGAGCCAGGCGACGTCGCAGTCCTCGACCGCCCGGCAGAGCTGCAGCGCGTCGCTCGCCGAGTAGCCCTCGTTGGCGTCGAGGGCGAGCTCGACGGTGTCCCCGATCGCGTCGCGCACGTGGCGCACGCGCGCGGCGTCCTCGCGCCACCCGAGGCCCGGGACGCCGACCAGCATCTTCAGGCGCCGGTGTCCGGCCGCGATCTGCTCGAGCGCGAGGGCCGCGAGCTGCTCCCGGTCGTAGTTCCCGAAGCCGTAGGTCAGGTAGACGGTGGCGAAGTCGCGATGCCCCCCCAGTAGCTGGGCGACGGTGCGGCCCGCCGCTTTCCCCATGAGGTCCCAGAGCGCGATGTCGAGGCAGGAGACCGCGGCGAGGTTCACCCCGGTCATGAGTCCGCGTTCGCTGACGACGCGCCCGACCCGGTCGTGCACGGCCTCGAAGTCGCGCGGGTCCAGGTCGCGGACGGCCGGCCGGACGTCGTCCGTCAGCACGCTGGCGACCGCCCGGGTCAGGAACCGCGCCGTCATCCCGTAGCCGACGTGCCCCTCGTCGGTCTCGACCTCGCAGAAGACGTGGTGGCGGTGCTCGGTCGGCTCCGCGATGCCCGGCAGGTAGATCGGCAGGCGGTGCACGGTGGCGCGGACGTCCTTGATCTTCATGCCGCCCGGCTCCGTCCCGGTCCCTCCGGCCGCCCCGATCCCACGGCCTCGAGGGCCGCCAAGTCCGTTCCCGTGTGCTCTCGCATGTACGGAGTCTCGCACGGCGGGCCTGCCGGGGAAACCCTCGGCGCCCGGACGGCTCCGGGTCGTTTTATGCTGCGGAAATTGGCGCGGGTGGTCCGGTTCGGCCGAGTCAGACCGGCAGAGTTCTTGGGAGCCCGTCCTGTGAACGCTTGTGTCCCGCCCACCTTCGTCATTCCCGCGAAGCTTGTGCCCGCGAAAGCGGGTAGCGGGAATCCATGTGTCCTGGGAACGCTTGTGTCTCGCCCGCACTTTCGTTCACGGGCGCTTCACTTCGGTCCGCTGCGGGCGGGACGCCCGCGTTCCCAGGACACCCACGTCCCCGCGGACGCGCCTGCCGGA
This sequence comes from Gammaproteobacteria bacterium, assembly GCA_965243335.1. Lineage (GTDB taxonomy): Bacteria > Pseudomonadota > Gammaproteobacteria > HK1 > HK1 > JAJDXW01. The sequence goes on along the minus strand of OZ251545.1, from coordinate 3,257,013 downwards.
AGTGTGTCTGGCGAAAATCTCCACCGTGGTCGGGCCGGCGCGTCCGCGGAGGGCGGGACCCGGGCGGCCCGATGGCGCATAATCCGCCCCCACGCGGCCCCGCGCCGGGCGGGGCGTTCCGCCCGCGCGCGGCGAAATTCAACCTGAGAGGAGTGCGAGATGGCGATCACGACCTTGCCGAGGCGCGAGCCCCGCTACACCGAGGCCGAATGGCAGGCCCGCACGGACCTCGCCGCGGCCCACCGGCTCGCCGTGATGCACGGCTTCCAGGAGGGGATCTTCAACCACCTCACCCTGACCGTGCCGGGCAAGGAGGGTCGCTACCTCCAGATCCCGTTCGGCCTGCACTGGTCGGAAGCGGCCGCGTCCTCGTTCATGGAGATCGGGTTCGACGGGACCCGCCTCGCGGGCGAAGGGGAGGTGGAGCGGTCCTGCTACTGCATCCACGCCCCGATCCACCGGCTGAACCCGGACGCGGCCTGCGTGATGCACACCCACATGCCGTTCGCGAGCGCGCTCGCCCGGCTCGAGGACCCGCGCATCCTCCCGATCGGGCAGACCGAGGTCGGCATGATGATGCAGACCGCCTACGACATGGAGTACACCGGCCCCGCCTTCGACCCGAAGGAGGGGGAGCGCCTCGTCGGGGTGCTCGGCGACAAGACGATCCTCGTCATGGCCAACCACGGGGTGATGACGGTGGGGCGGACGGTGGCGGAAGCCTACGACCGCCTCTACTACATCGAGCGGGCGGCGCAAGTGCAACTCTACGCCATGTGGACCGGGAGGCCCCTCCACCTCCTCTCCGACGAGGTCGTCGAGGAGACCATCGCGCAGTTCAAAGGCGGGCCGCGCTACGGCGACCGCCCGGCCGCCGAGCACCACTTCGACGCCCTCAAGCGCCAGCTCGAGCGGCAGGGGGAGACCGGCTACCGGGAGTGACGGGCCGCCTCGTCGGCGGGGGGGCGCCACCGCCGACCGGCCGGCCGCCCACCCGCGGGCCGGGCGCCCGGCGCGGGCGGCGGCAGGTCGACCGCCGCCCGCAGCTTCGCGTAGGGCGCGCTCCGGTGCGGGATCACCATCGCGTCCACGAAGTGCTCCCGGAACCTCGGCTCCACCGCGCACCTGCCTCGGCAACACCGGCGCCTTGAAAACAGCGGCGCTTCGTGGTCTCATCGGCGCGCCATCCGCCTCCCGGCTCGATTCGGTGCAACTATCTGAATCATGGCGTCAGGGGAGCGGATGGCCCTTCTTCCATGCGACCCTGGGTCAGGTTGACGAATGACGAGAATGCCGCACCCGATTCCGTACCAGGGCAGCAAGCGCAAGCTTGCCCCGGTCATCGACAGGTATCTGCCGGAGTGCATCGAGACGTTCTACGAGCCCTTTGCGGGATCCGCGGCCATGACCATTTACGCCGCCTTTCACCAGCGTGCAGAGCGCTTCATCCTGGGCGACAGCCTTCCATCCATGGTGGATCTCCTGCGTTCCATCGTGGAGAGACCGGGATGGACGGCGGCCCGGTATCGGGAGATATGGGAGGGTCAGATGAATGACCCGCACGGATGCTTCAACGAAGTCCGCGCCCGCTACAATGAGGCGCGGGATCCGGTCGATCTGCTGTACCTGATCTGCCGCTGCGTCAAGAATTCGGTTCGCTTCAACGGTGGCGGACGCTTTACGCAGTCGGCCGACAAGCGCCGTTCAGGGATGCACCCGCACAGGATGCAGACCGCGGTGGAAGGCGTTTCTTCGATTCTCCGGGGCCGCACCGAATTCCGTGTCGGTGACTGGCAGGAGACGTCGGCGGACGCCCGGCCCGAGGACTTCGTATACATGGACCCGCCCTATCTCGGTACCTCTATCGGGCGGGACAAACGCTACCACCAGCAACTCATGCAGGAGGAGCTGATTGTCGGACTCGAGAATCTTCGGCAACGCGAGGTGCCGTTCGCCCTTTCCTATGACGGCATGACCGGCGGGCGAGAGTATGGGCCGCCGCTGCCCGCGGAACTCGGCCTCACCCGCCTCCTGATCCATGCCGGAACCTCCTCGCAGTCCACCTTGTCCGGACGCAATGAGCAGACGGTCGAGAGCCTGTACGTCACGCCTGGCCTGGCGGACCCGGTCAACGGGGTGGTCAATCCGAGAGCGGAACAGATCAGCCTGACCCTTTGACCAGCCTCTTGAGGAATGCGGCAACGGTGAGATCCTCTCGCTGTGCCCGCTCGTGCAGCCTGTCGAATGCCTTGACCTCATCGGGGCCGCGCCACTCGATATCGATGCGGCGAACCTGTTCTCCCGCAATATGAGTGTAGTTTTCAGGGAAGGCCCAGAAACAGGAACGGCATTCCGCTGGATCCCGATCCCCCTGCCAGTTCCCGCATCCCTCGCAAGACCAGGACTTGGCCCGCTGACTCGACGCATCCAGCAGCATGTATTCTTCGACGTTGGTTTCTTCGTGGAATCCTTCCCCTGCGATTTCATAGGGTACGCGGTGATCGATTTGGAGATATCGTGCGTCCATTCGTTCTCCGGTGATGGACTCCCGAGAGCTGTACCGCTCGATAAGCGCATCCCGAAACGCCCTGGAAAACGCCCTGCGGCCCCCGATTCGCCCGCGTCTGATTTTGTCGGGATCGGCGAAGCGGTATGCCGCGATCCGTCGCCCCGTCCGTTCGCTCGCGATACGGAACGTCTCGAGGGGCACTCCATTCTCCCTCACGTCCCGGGCGGCTCTGGGCGGATGATCATATCCGTACAGGGCCTGAAGCTCCTCGGTGGTGACATGGCCATGCTTCAGGATGTGGTCAATCACGGTGCGCGGGCGCTTGGCCGTCACCTTGTCGCAGAGGGCAAGGATACGGGGATCGATTTCCTGATTCGACATGCGTGCGCGGCGCCGCAGGCGGCTACTTCGGTCGAGCGGAGCTATCCCGATTCGCAGACGTCGGTGGTTGCGCCAGGGCGTTACGGAATCGCGGTCGTGAAGGTTTCCAGCGAGCAGTCCGCCGGGAAGCGATGCCCTGCCCCGTTCCCGGAGGTTCGACCGATCCCACGGTCCCGAGGGGCGCCAAGCCCGTTCCCTCGCGCTCCGTACCCCTCGGCGTAAAGCCGTTCCCGCCATCGGCTCGAGTCTGGCCGGAGGCGTTTCCGGGAACGCCGGTATCTTGCCGGCGACGGGGCGCGGGCCAGAGAGCGGCGCTCATGCGGGCGGGCCGCCCGCGTTCCCAGGGGATCCAGCGTTCACGCGGGCGGGACACGAGACTCCCGCGGGGCGGCGTCCGCAGTGGACAATTGGTGAGGCGGGCGGGCTCGCATTGCCCGAGTCTCGCACGGCGGGCTTGCCACGGGAAGCCTTCGGCGCCCAGAAGGCCTCTTCCTCGGCTCCGGACGCGAGAGGTGTGCTCGGCGAAAATCTCCACTGCGGCAGGGCCGGCGCGTCCGTCGGGGTGCTCGGCGACAAGACGATCCTCGTCATGGCCAACCACGGGGTGATGACGGTGGGGCGGACGGTGGCGGAGGCCTACGACCGCCTCTACTACATCGAGCGGGCGGCGCAAGTACAGCTCTACGCGATGTGGACCGGGAGGCCCCTGCACCTCCTCTCCGACGAGGTCGTCGAGGAGACCATCGCGCAGTTCCGGGGCGGTCCGCGCTACGGCGACCGCCCGGCCGCCGAGCACCACTTCGACGCCCTCAAGCGCCAGCTCGAGCGGCAGGGGGAGACCGGCTACCGGGAGTGAGGGGCCGCACCGCCGGCGGGGGGGCGCCGCCGCCGGCCGGGCGTCCGGCCACCCGCGGGCCGCCCGGCCCGCGCGGGCGGCGGCAGGTCGACCGCCGCCCGCAGCTTCGCGTAGGGCGCGCTCCGGTGCGGGATCGCCATCGCGTCCACGAAGTGCTCCTGGAACCTCGGCTCCACCGCGGTCTCGACCTTCTCGATCCGGCGCACCTCGCGCTCCAGCTCCCGGCGAAGGCGCCGGTTGAGGAGGGCGATGCGCGCCCCCGTCCCGGCCGCGTTGCCGGCCGACCCCACCCGCCCCGGCTCGCAGTCGGGGACCATGCCGAGGATGAGCGCGTACTTCGGATCGATATGGCTCCCGAACGCGCCGGCGAGGGTCACCCGGTCCACGGCATCGACCCCCATCCGGTCCATCAGGAGGCGGGCGCCCGCGTAGAGGGCGGCCTTGGCGAGCTGGATCTGGCGCACGTCGTTCTGGGTGATCGCGATCCCCGGCTCGCCCGCCCGGATGACGTAGGCGAACGTCCGCCCGTCCGGCACGATGCGCGGCGACCGTTCGGCGAGCGACCCGTCGATGGCCCCGTCCGGGCGCACGACCCCGGCGAGGAACAGCTCGGCGATCGCCTCCACGATCCCCGACCCGCAGATCCCGCTCGGGGCGGGGCCGGGGTCCTCGCCCGGCTCGTCGGACCAGCCCCCGCCCCCGATCACCCGGTAGCGGGGCTCCAGGGTCGCCGGGTCGATGCGGACCCGTTCGATGACCCCGGGGGCCGCCCGCTGGCCGCAACTGATCTGGGCCCCTTCGAAGGCGGGCCCGGTCGGCGACGAGGCGGCGAGCAGCCGCTCCGCGTTGCCGAGCACCAGCTCCGCGTTCGTGCCCACGTCGACGATGAGGGTGGTCTCCTTCTTCCGGTAGGGCATCTCGCTCAGCACCACGGCGGCCGCGTCCGCCCCGACGTGGCCCGCGATGCACGGCAGCGCGTAGGCGCGGGCGGCCGGGCCGAGGCGGAGCCCGAGGTCGGCGGCGGGGAGCTCCACGCCTTCGTCCGTCGCGAGCGCGAACGGCGCGAACCCGAGCGGCGCGGGGTCGAGCCCGAGGAGCAGGTGGTGCATCACCGGGTTCCCGGCGACGGCGACCTCCAGGACCTCTTCCGGCTCGACCCCGGCCGCCGCCGCCGCCTCGGCCGCGAGCCCGTCCAGCGCCTCGCGCACCGCCCGGGTCATCTCCGCCGCCCCGCCCTCGTTCATCATCGCGAACGACACCCGGCTCATCAGGTCCTCCCCGAACCGGATCTGGGGGTTCATCCGCCCGAGGGAGGCCAGCACCTCGCCGGAGAGGAGGTCGCAGAGATGGACCGCGAGGGTGGTCGAGCCGACGTCCACCGCGAGGCCGAAGGCCCGGTCGTGGAAGCCGGGCCGGAGGTCGACGAGCCGCCGCCCGTCGCGGACGAACGCCGTCGCCCGGTAGCCGCCCGCTTCGAGGGTCGGGTGGAGCTTGCGCAGAGTGTGCGGGTCGGTCTCGGCGACCCGCACCCCGAACCTCTCCCGGAGGCTCTCCTTCAGGCGCCGCAGGTGGCCGGCCGGGTGGGCGAGGTCCGGGGGCGGGACCTCGACGTACATCGGCCGCACCACGGGATCGATGCGGACGTTCCGGGCGTCCGCGCGCTTGCGGACGACCTGGCGGTGGACCTGGCTCGTCTCCGGCACGTCGGCCACGAGGTCGCCGGCGATGCGCGCCTGGCACGAGAGACGGCAGCCCTCCCGGAGCCGCCCGGTCGCGCGCTGGCGCCGCTCCCGGTCGCTGGGGCCGGTGAGATGGTCTTCGGCCGACACGATGCCGTGCTTGGCGAACTCCCCCTCGCTCACCCGCACCTGGCAGCGGGCGCAGACGCCGCGCCCCCCGCACACCGAGTCGAGGTCGACCCCGAGCCGGCGCGCCGCCGCGAGGAGCGGCGTCCCGGAGGGGAAGCGGCCGCGCCGCCCCGAAGGCGTGAAGACGACGAGCGGGTCGTCGTCAGCCACCGCGCCGGCGACCCTGGCGGCCCTGGCGGCGGCGCGCGCGCGCCTCGGCGACCGCGTCCCCGGCCGTCGCCGAATGGCGGGAGATCCAGGCCCGGCAGTTGGGGTCGTGGCCCATCATGACGTCCGCCGCCCCGAGGGCGGTCATGATCTCGGGCTCGAGCGGGTTGGTGATGGCGGAGGTGAGGCCGTTCGCCATCGCCATCGTGAGGAACGCGGCGTTGAGGGCGGGCCGGGCGGGGAGCCCGAAGGAGATGTTGGAGGCCCCGCAGGTGGTGTTGACCCGGAGCTCCTCGCGCAGCCGCCGCATGAGCCGGAAGCCGGTGCGCCCCGCCGCCCCGATCGCCCCGATCGGCATCACGAGCGGGTCGACCACCACGTCGCGGCGCGGGATCCCGTGGTCCTCGGCGCGCTCCACGATCTTGCGGGCGACCTCGAAGCGCACGTCCGGGTCCTCCGAGATCCCGGTCTCGTCGTTCGAGATCGCGACCACCGCCGCCCCGTGCCGGGCGACGAGGGGCAGCACCGACTCCAGGCGCTCCTCCTCCCCGGTCACCGAGTTGACGAGGGCCTTGCCGTCGTAGGCGTCGAGGCCCGCCTCGAGGGCGGCGACGATCGAGCTGTCGATGGCGAGGGGCGCATCCGTCAGCGACTGGACCAGGGTGACGCACTCGCGGAGGATGCGCGGCTCGTCGGCGAGCGGGACCCCTGCGTTCACGTCGAGGAGGCAGGCGCCGGCCCGCACCTGGGCGAGCGCGTCCGCCTCCACCCGGCGGTAGTCGCCGGCCGCCATCTCCTCCGCGAGCCGCCGCCGCCCGGTCGGGTTGATGCGCTCCCCGATGACCGCGAAGGGGCGGTCGAACCCGATGGTGACCTCCTTCGCGGCCGAGGAGAGGACGGTGTCGGTCATGGGCGGGGCTTCCTCCTCGTCAGGGGTCGGCTTGGCCGGGCCGGGGGTCGGCGCGCCCGCCGGCCGCGACCAGCGCGGCGAGCGCGTCGTCGGTGAACTCGGCTTCGAGCCGGCGCGCGAACGCGTCCGCCTCCGTCTCGGGGTCGCCGCCGCCCGCGGTCGGCTCGCCCCGCCGCCACTCGGCGAGGTAAGTGTCGGAGCCGGAGAGCCCGGCCCGCATCGCGGCCCGGTCGATCGCTTCCTGGAAGCGGTCGGGGAGCGCGCGGCGCGCGGTCCGCCCTCCTCCCCGCCCCCGCCCCCCGGCGCGGGCGACCACTTGGGCCGGGATGTCCCGCCAGTAGACGACGGTGAGCGCGGTGCTCAAGGAGCGGACGCGCCCGCCTCGGGGGCGGGGTTCGCTTCGGGGATAAGCCGGGGGCGGGGGAGGAGGCCGGCGCCGCTCTCCCCGTGCCGCGCCCTGGCCCGTCTCCCGGCCCGCGCCCGAGCCGGGGTCCGGACCGACGTGTCGACGAATATCCGCTCCCGGCCTTCCGGGGTCTTCCGGCTTTCCGGGGCCTTCCGGGCTTCCGGGGCCTTCCGGCGCGCCGGCGCCGCCCATCCGGGCGGCCCGCCTCCGGCCGCGGCGCCGGCCCCCCGCTCGAGGAAGGGCTCCAGGCCGCCGTACCCGGTCCAGCGGTACTCGAACTCGAGCCCCAACCGCTCGGCCGCCGCCCGCGCCGCGTCGCGGAGGGCGTCGTCGCGGGTCTGGGCGAGGTGCGCCAGCCGGCGGTAGCTCCCGAAGTAGATCGGCAGGAGCTCGGGATGGCGGTCGATCCCGAGCCCCCGGACGATCAGCCGCTCGAAGTTCCGGGCGAGGTAGTCGGTGAGGTAGAGGGTTCCGGGCTCGTCCTCGTGGAGGGCGGCGAACGTCCGCCCGCCCGCGTAGAACTCGTAGCAGTGGGCCCCCGGGATGCGCTCCGCCCCCTCCGCCTCGACCACCGCGTCGAGGGCCCCGCCCGTGCCGCAGTCGGCGTAGGCGACGAAGACCCGCCCGCGGCCGCCGCCCGCCCGCCACGCCCGGATCTTCTCCCGCACCCCGCCCGGGATCCGCTCCGGATGGTTGTGCCAGACGGCCGGCAGGCACTGCACCTCGAGGCCGCTCCATCCGTGGCGCCGGACGAGGGCCATGACCTCGCGGGCGAGCGCCCCGCAGGCGATGACGAGGGTGCGGGGCGGCACGGCGGCCGGACGGCAGGCGGAGGGGGGTCGGGTACGAGCGAGGGCGAGGGCGGGGAGGTCCGTCCCGGTCAGTCCGCCGCCATCATCTGCGGCGCGTGCTGCCGGCGGGCGGAGATCATCTCCTTGGCGGTCTCGACCGCGACCGCCGCGTCGCGGCAGTAGGCGTCCGCCCCCACGCTCTCGGCGAAGGCTTCGTTGAGCGGCGCGCCGCCGACGAGCACCATGTACTCGTCGCGGAGCCCCCGCTCCTCGAGCGTGTCGATCACCACCTTCATGTAGGGCATGGTCGTCGTCAGCAGGGCCGACATGCCGAGGAAGTCCGGCCGGTGCTCGTCGAGGGCGGCGAGGAACGATTCGGCGTCGTTGTTGATGCCGATGTCGAACACCTCGAACCCGGCGCCTTCGAGCATCATGCCGACCAGGTTCTTCCCGATGTCGTGGATATCGCCCTTGACGGTGCCGATCACGATCGAGCCGAGCTTCGGCGCGCCGGTCTCCGCGAGCAGCGGCCGGAGGATCCCCATCCCCGCCTTCATGGAGTTGGCGGCGAGCAGCACCTCGGGCACGAACAGGATCCCGTCGCGGAAGTCGACCCCGACGATCCGCATCCCCTCCACCAGGGATTCGGTGAGGACCCGGTAGGGCGGCCACCCCCGCCCGAGCAGGATGTGCACGCCCTCCACGACCTCGTCGGCCAGGCCGTCGTAGAGGTCCTCGTGCATCTGGTTGACGAGCTCGTCGTCGCTCAGCGTGGAGAGATCGAGGTCGTCTGCCTCGCCCTGTACTTCGTCCGACATGTCCGAACCGCCCCGCCACTGCCCAGAACCGGGGGCATGGTGGGGCGGCTCATTTCACCCGGCTGAAACGTTCGCGACACGTTTCGTCCTGAAATCGACAAATCGGGGCGCGATCCGGGGGGCGGAACGCGCCCCGCCGCGATCCGCCGCCGATTCCCGGAACCCTCGGAACCGACAGTATTTTCTCCCGATGGGCGGAAGGCGCTTGCACACGTCGGCGAATGATGCCGTAATGCCGCTTGGCGGGCGTCCGGCGCGCGCGGAGGAGCTGGCGGTGGGCGGGGGCGCACGGCCCGAAGGACGGAAGGCCGGCGACGGGCCGGCGTCGGTCGGGGCGGAACGGGGCGAGGTCCACGCTCGCGGCGCCCCCGTGCGCGGGGCCGGCGTGTATGGATTCCCGCTTTCGCGGGAATGACGGGGGGCGTGGGCCCCGTACGCGGGGCCGGCGTCCGGCGCCGGCGGGGTTCGCCCCGGCCCAGGACGGGGCCGGGATGGTTTCGGGAAGGGAGGGGGAAGACCTTGGCTGAGCTGCCGGGCGCCGTGCGGACGGTCGTCATCGGGGGCGGGGCGGTCGGCGCCTCGTGCCTCTTCCACCTCGCGAAGCGGGGCTGGACGGACAGCCTCCTTCTCGAGAAGAACGAGCTCACCTCGGGCTCGACCTGGCACGCGGCCGGCAACGTGCCGACCTTCTCGGCGAGCTGGTCGGTGATGAACATGCAGCGCTACTCGGCGGAGCTCTACCGGGGCCTCGCCGAAGAAGTCGACTACCCCATGAGCTACCACGTCACCGGGTCGATCCGCCTCGCCCACTCCGACGAGCGCATGAAGGAGTTCGAGCGGGTGGTGGGGATGGGCCGCTACCAGGGGATGGACGTGCGGATCTGCCCGGTCGAGGAGCTGCGGGACCGGTATCCTTTCCTCGAGGTCCACGACCTCGCCGGCGCCCTCCACGACCCCCACGACGGCGACATCGACCCGGCCCAGCTCACCCAGGCCCTCGCGAAGGGCGCGCGCGGCCTCGGGGCGCGGATCGTCCGCTTCTGCCCGGTGACCGGCGTCTCCCGGCGGGGCGGGGAGTGGGTGGTGGCGACCCCGCGGGGGGAGGTGCGCTGCGAGTACGTGGTGAACGCGGCCGGCTACCGGGCGCGCGAGGTGGGGGCGATGTTCGGCCGCTCCGTCCCGATGGTCTCGATGTCGCACCAGTACCTGCTGACCGAGCCGATCCCGGCCCTGGAGGCGTGGAGCCGCGAGTCGGGCCGCAAGCTCCCCCTGCTCCGGGACGTGGACACGTCCTGGTACCTCCGCCAGGAGAAGTTCGGGCTCAACCTCGGCCCCTACGAGCGCGGCTGCCGCGCCCACTGGGCGGCCCCGGACGACCCGATGCCGGATGACTTCTCGTTCCAGCTCTGGCCCGACGACCTCGACCGGCTCGAATGGTACGTGGAGGATGCGGTCGCGCGGGTGCCCCTGCTCGGGGAGGGCGGGGTGAGCCGGGTCATCAACGGCCCGATCCCCTATACCCCGGACGGCAACCCGCTCATCGGGCCGATGCCGGGGGTCCCGGACGCCTTCGAGGCGTGCGTCTTCAGCTTCGGGATCGCGCAGGCGGGGGGCGCCGGCAAGGTGCTCGCGGAGTGGGTGGCGGACGGCGGGACCGAGTGGGACATGTGGACCTGCGACCCGCGCCGGTTCACCGGCTACGCCGACCAGGACCACACCCTCGCGAAGGCGATGGAGGTCTACGGCCACGAGTACGCGATGCACTTCCCGCACCATGCGTGGCCGGCCGGGCGCGGCAAGCGGCTCTCGCCGGCGCACGACCGGGTTCGGGCGCTCGGCGGGCAGTTCGGCGCCTACGCCGGCTGGGAGCGGGCGAACTGGTTCGCGCGCGAAGGCGACGATACGTCGGAGTCCGCCGCGCAGACCTGGTCGCGGGAGGGGCCCTGGCTCCCCCGCGTCCGCGAGGAGTGCCTCGCGGTCCGGGACGCGGCGGGCATCCTCGACCTCCCGGGGTTCAGCCGGTTCCACGTCCGGGGAGCGGGGGCGGCGGACTGGCTCCGGAGCCTCGTCACCGGCTCGCTGCCGCGGGCCGGGCGGGTCGGCCTCGTCTACTTCGCCGACGAGCGGGGCCGCATCGTGACCGAGACGTCGGTGACGAGGCTCGGCGAGGACGAGATGCTGCTCATCACCGCGGCGGCCGCGGAGTGGCACGACCGGGACTGGCTCCTTCGCCATCTGCCGGCCGGCTCGCCCGTCTCGATCGAGAACCGGACCGAGGGGCACGGCTGCCAGATCCTCTCCGGCCCGCGCTCGCGGGAGATCCTGCGGGAGGTGAGCGACGCCGACCTCGCGCGTCCCTGGCTCGACTGGCAGCGGGCCCGGGTCGCCGGGCGCGAGGCGCTGCTGCTCCGGGTCTCGTACGTCGGGGAGCTCGGCTGGGAGATCCACAGCGAGGCGGCCGACACGCCGGCGATCTTCGACGCGGTGTGGGAGGCGGGGGCCGGGCGCGGCCTTCGTCCGTTCGGGATGTTCGCGATGGACAGCCTCCGCCTCGAGAAGGGCTACCGGGCGTGGAAGGGCGACCTCTCGACCGACTACACGGTCCTCGAGGGCGGCCTCGACCGCTTCGTCCGCTGGGAGAAGCCGGCCTTCACGGGGCGGGCGGCCCTGGAGCGCGAGCGCCAGCAGGGGGCGCGGCGGCGCTTCGCGACCCTCGTGGTGGACGCGGGGGCGTGCGACGCGCCGTACATGTCCACGGTCTGGCAGGGCGGCGAGATCGTCGGCGAGACGACCTCGGGGGGCTGGGGGCACCGGGTCGGGAAGTCGATCGCCCTCGCGGTGGTGCGCTCCGACGCCGGCGAGCCGGGTACCCGGCTGGAGGTCGAGATCTACGGCGAACGCCGCCCGGCCGTGGTGCAGCCCGACCGACCCCTCTACGACCCCGAGAACGCGAAGCTGCGGAGTTGACGCGATGACCGATGCAGAGGCGCCCGCCCCCACTCCCACCCGGATCGGGAGCCGGCGCGGGGGAGGCCGGGCGGCCCGCCGCGCGGCCCGCGCCGCCCCGCTCCCGGAGAGCCTGCGCCCGGTGCGGGCCGGCCTCGAAGGGGGCGCGTACGCGCCCCTGTCGGAGGCCAGTGTCGCGCGCATCCACGAGACCGCGCTCCGGGCGCTGGAGGAGATCGGGCTCGCCGGCGCCCCGCCGAGCGGGGTCGAGGCGCTGACCTCGGCGGGGGCGGCGCTCGGGGACGACGGGCGGGTCCGGATCCCGCCCCGCGTGGTGGAGGAAATGCTGGCCGTCGCCGCGCGCGACGTGACCCTGTGCGGGCAGGATGCGCGGAACGACCTTCGCCCCGGCGGGGCGCGCGTCCACTACGGGACGGCGGGGGCGGCGGTGCACGTCTACGACCCGGCCCTCGGCGACCACCGCGACCCGACCATGCGCGACCTCTACGACTCCGCCCGGCTCGTGGACGCGCTCGACAACATCCACTTCTTCCAGCGCACCCTCACCTGCCGCGACACCGAGGACCCCACCGAGCTCGACCTCAACACCCTCTACGTCTGCGTCCACGGGACCACGAAGCACGTCGGGACCTCGTTCACCTCCGTCGAACGGGCGCGGCGCGGGCTCGACCTGCTGCACCGGGTGGCGGGCTCGGAGGCGGCCTGGCGGGCCCGCCCCTTCGTCTCGAACTCGAACTGCTTCGTGGTGCCGCCGCTCCGGTTCGCGACCGAGTCGTGCGAGGTGATGGAGGCGCTCATCCGGGGCGGGATGCCGATCCTGCTCCTCTCCGCCGGACAGGCGGGGGCCACCGCCCCCGCCTCGCTCGCGGGGGCGGTGGTGCAGGCGGTCGCCGAGTGCCTGGCGGGGGTCGTCTACGTCAACGCGGTCGCCCCCGGCCACCCGGCCATCTTCGGCACCTGGCCGTTCGTCTCCGACCTTCGCACCGGCGCGATGTCCGGCGGCTCGGGGGAGCAGGCGCTCCTGAGCGCCGCGTGCGGGCAGATGGCCCGGCACTACGACCTGCCGGGGGGCTCGGCGTGCGCGATGTCCGACGCCAAGGCGCCGGACATGCAGGCGGGGTACGAGCGCGGGCTCGCGAACGTCATGGCCGGGCTCTCGGGGCTCAACCTCGTGTACGAGAGCGTCGGGATGCACGCCTCGCTCCTCTCGCACTGCCTGGAGAGCCTCGTCATCGACAACGACCTCATCGGGTCCTGCCTTCGCTGCGTGCGGGGGATCGAGGTCAACGACGACACCCTCGCCCTCGAAGCGATGCGCGAGGTCTGCCTCACCGGCCCCGGCCACTACCTCGGCCACGAGCAGACCCTGCGGCTCATGCAGTCCGAGTACGTGTACCCCGCGGTCGGCGATCGCACGAGCCCCAAGGAATGGCTGGAGGCGGGGAAGCCGGAGCTGGCCGCGCGGGCGCGCGAGGCCACCGCCCGGATCCTCGCGGAGCACTTCCCCCGGCACATCCCGGACGAGGTGGACGACCAGCTTCGGGCCGAGTTCCCGATCCGCATCCCCCGCGAGGCCATGCGCCCGCCGGGGTGAGCCCGGGATCGCCGTCGCCGCCCCCAAGGCCGTTCGAAGCCGTCTTCCCCCCCACCGCGGGGTTTTCGCGGGTGCGTCGCCGGATGCGCCTCTGGGTACGCCGGCGTCCCGCCGGCCCGGGGGCGAAGCGCCCGAGAATGAAGCCGTCGGCGCGCCGATGGCGGAATTCGGCGAATTCGAGCTATCGAAATTCATGGACACGTTGAATCGAATTATTCGTTTGACATAGGGTCTCGGAGAAGGATGATCCCGGCGTCGGTAGGCGGAGTGCGCGCCGTGCCCGCGAAGACCTGCACCTTCTTCCTGGTTCCCAGGTTCTCGATGCTGGCGTTCACGTCGGCCGTGGATCCGCTCTACACCGCCAACCGCCTGAGCGGCGGGCGCCTCTACGACTGGCGGGTCGTCTCCCGGGACGGCGGGCCGGTCGTCGCGAGCAACGGCCTTCAGGTGGCGGCCGACGCGGCGATGGCCGACGTCGGGGAGTGCGAAGCGCTCTACGTCTGCGCCGGGCTCGACGCCCACGTACAGGCGGACCGGAACACCACCGCATGGCTTCGCCGGGTCGCGCGCGGGGGCGGGACGGTCGGCGGGCTCTGCTCCGGGACCCACCTGCTCGCGCGGGCCGGCCTGCTCGACGGACATCGGTGCACCATCCACTGGGAGGACCTCCGCGCCCTCTCCGAGGAGTTCCCGGGACTCGAGGTCACCGCCAACCTGTTCGAGATCGACCGCAAGCGGATCACCTGCGCGGGCGGGACCGCGGCCCTCGACCTCATGTTGCACCTCATCGGGCTCGCGCACGGCGCGGAGCTCGCGGGCCGGGTCTCCGAGCAGTTCATGCACCAGCGGATCCGGGCCGCCGACGACCACCAGCGGATGGCCCCCCACGAACGTCTCGGGGTGCGGAAGCCGAAGCTCCTCGCGGCGATCGGAGCGATGGAGGCCAACCTCGAAGACCCGCTCTCCCTGGGCGAGATCGCGCGGGCGGCGAACCTCTCGGTGCGCCAGCTCGAACGCCTGTTCAAGCAGCGGCTCGGGAGCACCCCGTCGCGCTACTACCTCGACCTCCGGCTCCACCACGCCCGGCTCCTGCTGATGCGGGGGGCGTCGTCGATCCTCGCGATCGCGCTCGCGGCCGGCTTCGCCTCCGCGTCGCACTTCAGCCGCCGTTACCGCGAGCACTTCGGGCGCAGCCCGCGCGAGGAGCGGGGCTTCGCCTCCTCCTTCCGCTCCTCCGAGCCGTAGGGGCGCCCCGAGCCGCAGGGCGGGCGCCTGCGGTCGGCCGGCAGCGCGCAGGAGCCTCGAACGGCTCCATCTCCATCCTCACCGTTGACGGGAAGACACGCCTGCCACGGTGACCGATCACCCGCGATCCGGCTCCGCGGGTCGTTCGGAGCCTCGGATCGCTCGCCCTGGGTCGGGACAGCCACGGGTTCGGCTCTGCGATCTGCGCCCATGCGAGGCGCGGGCGATGTTCAGGGGCGCTTCTCCTCCGGGTCTCCGGTCCGCTGCGGGCGGGACACAAGCGTTCCCAGGGATGTCCGCGAGAGCTGTGCTGGGCGAAAGGCCCCACAGCGCCCATCCCTCGGAGGGGTAGTATCCTTGCAAATCAGGATTGATGTTCCATAATTGCAAGGATGAAGGGAGACATGATCCCGCGGCTCCTGGGGGCGCGCCTGGAGGACTACCTGCGTATCTTCCCGGCCGTGGCCCTCCTCGGGCCGCGGCAGGTCGGCAAGACCACCCTGGCGCGGGCCTTCGCGGAGACGAGCGGCGGCCCGCGCGGGCAGGGGTCGCGTCCGGCCGGCCTCTACCTCGATCTGGAGAACCCGGCCGACCAGGAAAGGCTGGCCGATGCGCGCGGCTATCTCGGCGCGCAGCGCGGCCGGCTCGTGGTGCTGGACGAGATCCATCGCGCACCGGGCCTGTTTCAGGCGCTGCGCGGGATCATCGACGAGCGCATCCGGGAAGGCGAGGCCGCCGGACAGCTCCTCCTGCTGGGCTCCGCTTCGATGGACCTGCTGCGGCAGTCGGGGGAGAGCCTGGCCGGCCGCATCGGCTACCTGGAGCTTTCCCCGCTGGACGTGCGCGAGCTGAACGAACGGGAACAGGAGCGCCTGTGGAGCCGGGGCGGGTTCCCGCGCAGCTTCCTCGCCCCGGACGACGCGGCCAGCGTGCTCTGGCGGGAGAGCTTCATCCAGACCTATCTGGAGCGGGATATTCCCGCCTTGGGCCCGCGCGTGCCGTCGCGGACGCTGCGCCGGTTCTGGACCATGCTCGCGCATGGCCAGGGCAGCCTCTGGAACGCCGCCGCGTTTGCGAGGAGCCTCGCCGTGGACGGCAAGACCGTGGCCCGGTACGTCGATCTGCTGGCCGACCTCCTGCTCGTGCGCCGGTTGCCGCCGTTCCACGCCAACGTTCGGAAGCGGCTGGTGAAGTCCCCCAAGGTGTACGTGCGCGACAGCGGGATCGTCCATACGCTGTTGCGGCTCGACGCCGCCGAGGACGTGCTCGGCCATCCGATCGCCGGCGCGAGCTGGGAGGGGTTCGCCATCGAAACGCTGCTCCGGGCGGCCCCGGAACGCACGCGGGCCAGCTTCTACCGCACCGCGACCGGGGTCGAGATCGACCTCGTGCTGGAGCTGCCGGGCAATCGGACTTGGGCGGTCGAGATCAAGCGCGGCCTCGCGCCCGCCGTCGGCCGGGGGTTCCGCGCCGCGCTCGCCGACGTGAATCCGGAGCGGGCGTTCCTCGTTCACGGCGGCGAAGACCGCTACCCCAAGGGGGAAGGGGTGGAGGCGATCGGATTGAGAGCGATGGCCGAGGAGCTGGCGGGCTGACCGCACCGGACCGGAGCGAATCGGACCGGACCGCATGGCGGTGCGGCTCCGCGCGGCGGCGGGGGCGGCAGGCCTGCCGAGGCCCGCCCGGCGCGGCGGTTCGGGCGCTCCGGTCGGCGCGCTCGGCGCCGCTGGGCCGTCCGTCCCCTCCGGTCAGTACGGCCGCGCGAGCCGGCGCTCCAGCACGCTCGCGAGGAGCGAGAGGGCGATCGTCATGACCAGGTACATGGCGGCGACCGTGAACCAGATCTCGAAGCTCAGGTAGGTCTCGGCGATGACGTTCCGGCCCGCGGTGGTGAGGTCCGCGATGGCGATGGCGCTCACGATCGCCGAGTGCTTGATCAGGTTGACGACGAGGCTGGTCAGGGGGGGAAGCACCAGGCGCAGGGCCTGGGGGATGACGATGAACCGGTAGGTGTGGAATCGTCCGAGGCCGAGGCTCGCACCCGCCTCCCACTGCCCGCGGCCGACCGAGAGGATGCCGGCGCGGAAGATCTCCGAGCCGAACGCGCCCTCGAAGAAGGCGAGCGCGAGGACCCCGGTCCAGAACCGGTCGAGGCCGAAGATCGGGGCCAGGATGTAGAAGAAGAGATAGAGCTGCACCAGGAGCGGGGTGTTGCGGACGACCTCCAGGTAGACGCGGGCGACCATCCGCGACGCCACCGAGCCCGAGAGGCGGAGCAGGGCCGCCGCGAACCCGATCGCGATCGTGAGCACGAGGCTCCAGGCGGTCAGCTCGACGGTGACGAACAGCCCCCGGACCAGCGGCCCCCACACGACCTCCCCGTCGATGATCCGGTAGAGGTAGCGGGGTACCCGATACCACTGCCAGTGATACCCCATGGCTTCGGCGCCCCGCAGGCCGAGCCACACCAGGGCGCCGCCGAGGATCGCGAGCTGCGCCACGTCGATGATCGGCGAGCGCCGAAGGCCGGAGCCGCCGCCGGCGCCGAGCGCCGCCGCCCAGCGCCTCCGGCCGGGCGGCGGCCCTCCCGGCCCTCCCTCCGAAACGGGGCGGCCTGCGGACATCTTCAAGCGCCGCCGCCCACGCCCGCGTCGGTGCGCGCCCCGCGGCCGGCGTCAGGCTCCGCCCACCGCCGTTCGAGGCGACCGAACGCGAGCGAGAAGACGAAGCACACCGCGAAGTACATCAACGCCACCGTGATCCACACCTCGAACACGCGCTGGGTGACGACCAGCACCTCGCTCCCCGCGAAGGTCAGCTCCTGGATCGAGATGAGGGACACGATGGAGGAGTCCTTGATGAGGGAGATGGACTGGTTGGCGAGCGGGGGAACGATCCGGCGGGTCGCCTGCGGCCCGATGACCCGCGCGAAGGCGGCGAAGCGGCCCAGCCCGAGACTGCGGGCCGCCTCCCACTGGCCGCGGGGAACCGACTGGATGCCGGCGCGCACGATCTCGGTGACGTAGGCCGCCTCGAAGATCGCGAGGGCGACGACCCCGGAGAAGAAGTTCTCGAGAAGCTCCGGGCGTCCGAACAGGAAGGAGACCACCGCCAGGGTCTCGGGCGACGCGGCGCGGACGAATTCGTCGAGCCGGAGCAGCGGCATGATCTGGCTGCTGATGAAGAAGAAGAAAATAAACAGGAAGACGAGCGGGGGGAGGTTGCGGACGAGCTCCACGAACGTCCAGCCCAGAAGCCGCTGGAAGAGGCTCGTGGAGACCCGGCACAGCCCGAACGCCGCCCCGATGAGCGCGGCGAGGACGCTCGCCCAGACCACCATCCGCACGGTGGTGAGGAAGCCGAGGAGCAGCAGGTTCGGCGCCCACCGCCCCTCCTCCGCATCGAAGCGCAGGATGTACGCCCCGATGCTGCTCCAGTCCCAGCTATAGTTGAGCGCGGTCCCGGCCCGCACCGCGATGAATGCGGCGAGGCCGAGCGCCAGGGCCCCGACGATGAGGTCCTGCCACCCGAGGCGTCGTTTCCTCCGTCCGGGCGGCATGATTCACCGCGCTCCCGGGGCCGCCGCCGGCCCCCTCACGGATGCGGACCCCCGCGCCGCCGGGCCGCTTCGCTGCACTGTCGGATTCGGGGGCCTCGCGGCGTTGCGCGGGCGCCGCGGCCGGGGCGGGCGGCCTGCGCGGCGTCTTTGCCGGGGGTCCCGTCCTGCTCCCGGGCCTCGACCCGCGGCGAGGTCGGCGGGCCGGGAGGCACGGCCGGAGCACCTGCCGGGGGGGAGCGGGGCGGAGGCGGGGCGGGAATGCGGCGCAGGATCAGCCGGCCGGCGGCATCAGCTCCTCCCAGTCCCGGGTCCGGAACCAGAAGTCCGCCCGCTCCTTCAGGAAGCCGTCCTTCCAGCGCAGGCGGATCCAGTTGTTGAGCACGTTGAGGGTGTCGGGGTCGCCCCGGCGCACCGCGAACGCTTCCGACCCTTCGTTGTAGATGCGGTCGATCGGCGCGTACAGGAGGTCGGGGTAGCGGGATATCCACTCCGCAGGGGTCGGGTCGTAGGCGAAGGTGGCGGCGGCCCTTCCGTTGACGATCTCCAGGAACGCCTGCCCGTCCTCGTCGAACAGGTTCATCGTCGCGCGGGGCAGCTCCCGCCGCACGAATTCGGCCGGCGTGGACCCCCGCCGCTGGGCGAACACGACCTCCGGCCGGTCGTAGTCCGCGAGGCGGGCCATGCCCGCCGCGTCCTTCTTGTGGGCCACCAGCCTCATGCCGGAATGGGCGTAGGCTTCGGTGAAGTTGACGGTCAGGTTGCGCTTCGTCGTGACCGTCATGCCGCTGATGATAACGTCGAACTTGCGGGCGAGAAGGGCCGGAATGATGCCGTCCCACGCGGTGGGGACGAAGCTCGCCTCGACCCCCAGGTCTTCCGCGAGCCGCCGGGCGACGTCGATCTCGAATCCGACCAGCTCGCCCTCCTTGTCGCGCATGGCCCAGGGGACGAAGGTGGACATCCCGACCTTCAGCACGCCTCGCCGGAGGACGTCGTCGATGGCGCTCTCCTGCGCCTCCGCCCGGTTCGCCGGGCCCGGCGCGCCCGCGAGCAGCAGCGCGCCGGCCGCGAGTGCGAGCACGAGTGCGATCGCACGATGGGTCGTCGCCGTCCGCGTGTACATGGTTCCTCCTCTCGCGGTCATGTTCCCGGGACCCGTTCCCGGCTTCCGCCGGGGGAGCCCGCTGCGCCCCCGGCGCGAAACTCTACCGGCGCCCGCGCATGAGTCAATCGGCATGAGTCAATCGGAGGATCGCCCGCCCGGCGGACCGGTGCATCCTCGCCCCCCGCCGAATACCATGCCGGGCGCGGCGCTCATGAGGAGGGAGGGGATCGGACGTGGCCGGATACGTGCTCGCCATCGACCAGGGTACGACGTCGACCCGGGCCCTGCTCTTCGACGAGTCGGCGCGGGTCGCGGCGGTGGCCCAGGAGCCGTTCGCCCAGCACTTCCCGCGCCCCGGCGAGGTGGAGCACGACCCGGAGGACCTCTGGACCACCACCGTCGCGACCGTCCGCACGGTGCTCGAGAAGGCGGGCTGCGGCGCGGGCGCGGTCGCCGCCATCGGGGTCGCGAACCAGCGCGAGACGGCGATCGTGTGGGAGCGGTCGACCGGTCGGCCCATCCACCGCGCAATCGTCTGGCAGGACCGCCGCACCGCCGGCGAATGCGCCCGGCTCCGCGACGGCGGGCGCGAGGCGCTCGTCTCGGAGCGCACCGGGCTGCTCCTCGACCCGTACTTCTCCGCGACCAAGATCGCCTGGATCCTCGACCACGTGGAGGGGGCGCGGGCGCGGGCGGAGGCGGGCGAGCTCGCCTTCGGCACGGTGGATACGTTCCTCCTGTGGCGGCTGACCGGAGGCCGGGCGCACGCCACCGACGCGACCAACGCTTCGCGCACCTCGCTCTACGACCTTCGCGCCGGGGACTGGGACGAGGAGCTGCTCGACCTCTTCCGGGTCCCCCGCCCGGTCCTGCCGGAGGTCCGGGATTCGGCGTCCGATCATGGGACCACCCGGCCGGAGCTCTTCGGCGGCCCGATCCCCATCGCGGGGATGGCGGGCGATCAGCAGGCCGCGACCCTCGGGCAGGGCTGCTTCGCGCCCGGCATGATGAAGGCCACCTACGGCACGGGCTGCTTCCTGGTCGTGAACGTGGGGGCCGCCCCCGTCGCCTCCCGCCACCGGCTCCTCGCCACCGTGGTGTGGCAGCACGGGGGCGAGCGGGCGTACGGGCTCGAAGGCTCCATCTTCAGCGCGGGCGCGGGCGTCCAGTGGCTTCGCGACGGGCTCGGGATCATCGCCTCCGCGGAGGAGAGCGGGCGGCTCGCGGCCGGGTCCGACCCCGACCAGCCGGTCTACCTCGTGCCGGCGTTCACCGGACTCGGCGCGCCGTGGTGGGATGCGGGGGCGCGGGGCGCGGTCTTCGGCCTGACCCGCGGGACCGGCCGGGCCGAGCTCGCCCGCGCGACCCTCGAATCGGTGGGCTACCAGACCTCCGACCTCATCGAGGCGGTGCGGGGCGACGGGGTGGAGGCCGCCGTGCTCCGGGTCGACGGCGGGATGGCGGGGTCGGACTGGACCATGCAGCTCCTCGCCGACCTGCTCGATCTCCCGGTGGACCGCCCGGCGGACCTCGAGACCACCGCCCGCGGGGCCGCGTGGCTCGCCGGATTCCACACGGGCTTCTATCCGGGCCCGGAGGAATGGGCGGCCCGGTGGGAGCGCGGCCGGCGGTTCACGCCCACGATGGAGGCGGAGGTCCGCGCGCGCAAGCTGGGCGGCTGGCGCGAGGCGGTGCGGCGCACCCTGAGCGCAGCGGCGCCGACGCCGCCCGCGGCGCCCTGATCATCGGGGGGCAAGCCGGAAGGATTCTTCCGCGGCGCGGGGCCTCGACCCGGCCCGGACGCTCGCCGGAGGCTTCGGCTCTCCGAAGCCTCCACCGGGGGGGGGGGCGGTAGCAGGTCAGAACCGCATGGAGAAGCTCAGCCCGCCGCCGAGGTCGCGGTTGTCGCTGCCGCTCGCGGTATAGCCCACGGAGCCGTGGAGCGAGTAGCGGCCTTCACCCCAGACCCGCGCGCCGCCCACCGCAAGGCGGAACGCGACCCCCTCCGCCTTCGCCTTCAGCGGCGTCACCGAAGACCCCGGCGACATCCCCGACACCCGCGCTTCCGTCTCCTCCCTGAACTCCTGCTCCATGTCCAGCGAGCCGAACAGGCGGGCGCCGTCCATCGCGTCTCCCAGCGCCTTCTCCGCGCCCACGCCCACCCGGCCCTTCAGGCTCCGCGCATCCTCCACGGACACGCGCGCGGCGCCACGGTCGCCGTCTTCGGCGAAGTCGTTCAGGTCCGCCTTCGACCACGTGAAGCCCGCGCGCGGCGTCACGGACACCCCGTCCCGGAGCGCCGTACGCCTTCCGACCTCCATGCCCAGGGCGTGGCCCCGACCGTCCACGCCCTTCTTCAGCGCGCCCTGGGCCGCGTGCGCCGACTCCAGATCCGCCTCGTACCACGTCACCGCGGCCTGGGCGTCCACATGGAAGCCATCGGCGAACGCCGTCGTGGCGTGCACCCCCAACCCGTAGCCTGACAGCTCGACCTCGCCCACCTGCGCCATCTCCGCCGAGCCGCGCAGGCCGTGGAGCGACACGCCGAACCGCCCGGCGGCGCCCACCGCGAAGTCCGTCCCCATCCGCAGCCCGTGACGGCGATGATCGTAGGCGACGTTCGGCCGCGTCGACTCGTCCGCCTTCCACTTGCCGTCCGCGACCTCCACCCGCGCCCAGGCGCCCCCGGCGTCCCGCGCCGCCGACATCCGCTCCTCGTAGGTCGGAAGGCCGTTCATCGACAGCAGTATCGACGGCAGCGCCTCGTACAGGCGGCACCGATGGTCCCTGGCGGCGTCACAGTCGAATCCGAACACCATCCGCTCCTCCAGGAGGTTCGCCAGATCACTACGGAGGGCGCCGTCCTCGTTCAGGACGTTGTCCAGCTCCAGGGGCCGGTCGGCGCCGCCCACCGCGATCACGGGCTGGCCGCGTGAGCCGTCGTCGTTCTCGATGGTGATGGGGCCTTTCACCCTCTCCGGCAGGGACTGCACGTCCTCGGGGCGGTCCACGACGAGGATCACCTTGGCCGCGGCCTTGGCCCCGTCCCCATCCGGATCGTCGGCCCGGATGGCGGCGGCGGCGCCGTTGGCCAACACCTTCCCGGTCTCGCTGACCCGCACGCTGCCCCCGCCCGTCAGATGCACCGCCGCCGCGTCTTCGCCCTCGGCGCCTTTCACCTCGCCCTCGATGAGGACGTGCGCCACCCCCGGGTCGTTCACCCGAACGGCGACACCCGAAGAGCCGGCGAGCACCTTGCCGGTCGGGCCGACGTGCAGCATCCCGCCGCCCACGAGATGAATGGCCGCGTCCGTCCCGCCCGTCACCGTGCCGTGCACCGTGACGTAGTGCTGGCGCAGACCGGTCACGTCCGCATCCTCATCCTCGTCCAGATTCAGGAGGCTGGCCCACCCGGACTTCAGGGAGCCCACCCCCGCGTTCGCCGCGTAGACGCCCGCCACGCCGCCGGCGACCTCCACGCCCTCGGCGACGGAGATCTCGATGACGCCGTTGTCGTCGTTCGAGGTCGCGAACGAGGCGCGGACGCCCCAGTGGGGTACGTTGATGGGGCCCTCGGTCACGTCGATCCGGATATCGTCGGCGCCGGCGTTGTGCCGGCAGATGCCCGTGCCTGCCGCATCACGGCAGTCGAATACGAGGCGCGACCCCGGGGCCGGAGTCCGGCACATCCCGTCATCGCCGCGGACCTGCCCCGCGGGGCAGGCGTCCTCGTCCCCGCGGACCCCGCCTTCCTCCGGGCGAACCCCGCCTTCCTCCGGGGGAATCCCGCCTTCGTCCGGGGGGACCCCGCCTTCGTCCGGGGGAATCCCGCCTTCGTCCGGGGGGACCCCGCCTTCGTCCGGGCGGGTCCCGCCTTCCGGATCGGTCGGCGGCGGGGCGCACTCGTCGTCATCGCCGCGGACCTGGCCCGGCGGGCTCGGAAAGTCGCAAGGGTCTAGGGCAATCATTCCGTTCGCGGGGTTTATTGCGTTTTCGATTGTTCCGCCGGAATCGTCTCCGAGCGACACCACCACGTTCCCGGGTGCGCCGTCGGCGGCCGGACCGGCGCCGATGGAGCCCTGCACCCGGTCCAGCAGTGACTGGACGTCCTCCCTCGACACCTTGTCTTCCACCTCCGGGGTGGTGCTGACCACCAGGGTCACCTTGGCCATCGGCGTGTCGTCCCCGGGCGGGTCGTCGGTCCGGATGGCGCGGTCGGCGCCGTTGGCCAGCACCCTCCCGGTCGCGCTGACCCGCACGCTGCCGCCGCCCGTCAGGCGCACCGCCGCATCTCCGCCCTCGGCGCCCTTCACCTCGCCCTGGATGTGGACGTGCGCCACCCCCGGATCGTTCACCAGAACGCCGTTCCCCGAACGGCCGGCGTGCACCTTGCCGTCCAGACCGACCAGCAGCATCCCGCCGCCCGCGAGATGCACGGCCGCGTCCGTCCCGCCCGTCACCGTGCCGTACACCGAGACGAGCTGCTGGCGCAGGCCGGTCACGTCCGCGTCCTCCTCCAGCTCCAGGACCGTGCGCCATGGGGAGACCATCAGGTCGCCCAGGCCCGCGCCCTCGACGTAGATGCCCGCCTCGCCGCCGGTCACCTTGGCGCCTTCGTCGACGGAGATGTTGATGCCGCCCACCCCCGCGTTCGCCGCGTAGATGCCCGCCTTGGCGCCGGTGACGGTCGCGCCCTCGGCGACGGTGACCCAGATGGTGCCGTTGCTGGCGTGGGGCGTCGCGTAGTAGGCGCGGATGCCGTCGCCGCGCGAGTCGATGGAGCCCTCGTTCATGTAGACGCGGATGTTCCCGACGTTGTAGCGGTCGAGCAGCGCCCGCACCGCCGTCTTGTAGGCGTTGTCGAAGCCCGCGTCCGCGTCGTCGAGCGCCGTGTCGAGCCCGGTGTTCGTCGCCACCGCGCGCAGCACCGCCTTCTCCTTGTCCGAGAGGCCCTGCGCCAGCACGTTCCGCAGCAGGCTTCTCGTGTCCGCGTCGTTCGTGCTCAGGTACGCCACGATCTCCGTGTCGTCCAGGTCGTCCACGCTCGTGGCGGTGCTGTCGACGTCGGTGAGGACCGCCGCCGCGACCGCGAGGTCCGCGTTCCGCAGCGCCGCCCGGAACCGCGCCAGGATGGCCGCCCTCCGCGAATCGGCGTGCGTCGTCGACAGCAGATTCATCTGCGCCGTGTCGTCCGCGATCGTGCCCGGGTCGTCGCCTTTCGCCACCGCCGTCACCACGTCGCGCCAGGACAGGGCGTGCGCCTCGATGCCCGCCGCCCCGCCGTAGCGGAGCGACCCATCGAGGGCCTTCCCGGCCGCCGACTCCTGGTCGAAGGAGAGCACGTCCGCGGCGGTCGCCGCCGCGAAACGGCCCCGGTCGTCCGCCGCGGTCTTCGCCGCGTCGCGCGCGAAGGTCCCCGTCCAGGTGACGCCGATGAGGGGCTGATCCTCCGCCGCGCGCGTCTCGCCCATCGCGCTGGCGCGCGTGACCTCGGCCAGAACGCCCGTGCGGGCCGAGATGTCGCTGGCGCTCGAAATCTCGACCGCGCCCGCGCCGTCGCTTCGAACGTGGATGCCTTGCGCGGACGCCGATGCGATCTCGCCGCCGGTGCTCGTGACCGTCACGGCGCCATTGCCCTCGGTCCACGCATGGATGCCGCGACCGAGGCTCCCCGCCCCCGAAAGATCCCCGCGGTTGATCACCCGGATGACCCCGTGCAGCGAATACACGTAGATGGCGCTGGCGGCCGTCGCCGTGACGTCGCCGCGGTTCTCGATGAGCGCGACGCCGGCGATGGTGCCCCCGTTCCTTCTCAGGGCGATGGCGCCCTGCCAAGTGCCGTTGTTGTCGGCGCTGTCGCCGGCCGCGTTGATGGTGGCGGCGTTCCTGATCGTGGCGGCGCCGTCGCCGGTGCTGTGAAGGAGCGCGATGCCCCTTCCGCCCGCCGCCGTCGCCGTGACGTCCCCGCCGGTCCGGTTGTCCACCACGGCGTCGCCATGGGTGTTGTAGACCATGCGGATGCCGTCATAGCCGCCCGAGACCGTGACGGGGCCCGAATTGGTGAGCGTGGCGTCGCCGTTGAAGCCGGCGTCGGTGGGCGGCGCGATGTTGAGGAGGATGCCATGCGGCCGGAGGTTGCCGAGGGCGGTGCTGGCGGCGTTGCCGACCCCCGCGCTGACGGCGCCGGTGTTGGTGAGGGTCGTCGCCGCGTTGGTCTGGGCGTCCCACGCCCTGAAGAGCACGAGGCCCCTGCCGGCGGCATGGATCTCGGCCCCGCTCATCAGGCTGGCCCTGTCGCCGCCCTTGTTGGTGGTGTTTCTGAACAGATCGAAGCGGACGCCGTCGGTTCCCATCGGGGCGCTCGCGGTTCCGATCGTCACGCCGCTCCTGATGTCCGCGGTGGCCGTGCCGCTGCCGTCCTGGCGCAGATGGATGCCGTGGCTCGCGGTGGAGTCCTCCACGATCTCGACCGCGCCCGCGCTGCCGACCGTGAGGGCCATGTTGCCGGTGGTGGTCACGCCCATCGACAACGCGACGCCATGGCTGGCGCCGCTCGCCGTGATCTCGGTCGCCGCGCCGCCCCCGACGGTGAGCCCGAGGTTGCCGGCGCCGCTCGCGACCGTGTAGGAGATGCCGGACCCGAAAGCCTGGTTCGTGCAGGAGGCCGCCCCGCTCGACAGGGCCCCGCATTCGTCCGCCGCGCGCGCCCCGCCCGGCGCGAGGAGCAGCGCCGCGAGGAGCACGAGAGCCGCAGCCGCCATCGCGGCTCCAGGCCCGCGGACCGGCCGCCCGGCGGAGCCCCCGGTGTGACGTGCGCCGTGAATCCCACCGGAGCCGTGGTCGAGCGTGGAGCTGTCCACCCTGGTTCTCCTCGTCTGTTTCCGCATCTGCCGCCGCCCGCGGAGGGCCGGCAGGCTCCAACGCATCTAACCACGCCGGAAGGCGGCGAACAAGCCGCCCGCCGCCGCCTTCCGGCCGCGGGTGTAAGATGGGGGCGCGGCGCCGGGCGGGCGCGGGTGCGGTCGGGACGGATCGGTATCCATCCGGATCGCCGTTCCGGCTCGACCGTCCTCCTCCGTCCGTCCGGGCGCCGCCGCGGATCGCTATCCGAACAGGACCTGAATCTGAAGAATCCGAGGAGATCGGACCATGAAGAACATGCTTCGCAACACGACGGTCGCGGCCCTCGCGACCGGGATCCTCGCCGCCGGCGCGGGCTTCGACGCGCCGATACGGGCCGCCGCGGCCGAGGAGGTCGCCGTCAAGCTCTGGAGCCGCGCCGACCGCTCCGGCCCGCTTCGGGGCGGCAACGTCGTCAAGGCGGGCGACACCCTGAACAAGATGCTCGCCGCCGCGGGCTCGGACCTGCGGGTGAAGGTCGAGCTCCACGAGAACAACGCGAAGGGATTCGACGCGGACGCGCTCGACCTCCTGAAGGCGTTCGCGGCCGACAAGGGGCCGGACGTGTACGTCGCCGCCCACGAGTGGATCGGGGCCTTCACCGAGGCCGGCTACGCGATGAACCTCGAGGACCACATCGCCGCCAACCCCGAGTTCTACGGCGACGTCATCGACGTGCTCTGGGATTCGGTGCGCTACAAGGGCGCCCGGCACGGGGTCCCGCAGGACTCCGAGGTCCGCATGTTCTTCTACAACAAGGACATGCTGCGCCAGGCGGGCAAGTCCGAGGAGTTCATCGAGGGGCTGCCGGCCGCCGTCGAGTCCGGTGACTTCACCATCTACGACCTCGTGGACCTCGCCAAGGAGGTCATGGACAGCGGGGCCGCCAAGTACGGCATGGTGCACCGGCCGAACGTCGGCCCCGACTTCCAGATGACCATGGAGAGCTTCGGGATCGACCCCTACGACGACGAGCAGGCGAAGCTCCAGATGAGCCGCTCCGGGCTCACCGCCTTCTACAAGTGGCTCAGGTACGCGGTGGACCAGGGGGTGCTGCCCGAGAACATGACCGCCTGGGTGTGGGACTCGGTGCACGCCGCGTTCCGGGGCGGGGAGAGCTTCCTCAAGTTCCACGGGATCTGGAACGTCGGCCACCAGATGAGGGCGTTCGGGCTCTCGAACGAGGAGGAGTACTTCCACAAGATCGGCTGGATCCACTCTCCGGCGGAGCGCAAGGGAGGCCGCCCCGCCAACCTCTCGCACCCGATCATCTACGTGGTCAACCCCGCCTCGCCGCGCGCCGAGCTGGCCGCGTACCTGGTGGCCCTCGCGAGCCAGCCGGTCCCGAATACGGACCATGCCCTGAGCACGTTCCACACCCCCATCAACTACGGACAGACGGCGATGCGGGACTTCGTGGCCGAAGGATGGGCGCTCCGGGCGGGCACCCCGATGCTCGAGTACTCGGGCTTCATGCCGAACCACGCCAACATCGGCCAGTACAACGCGATCGTCTACAAGGGCATCCAGGGGGTCGAGACCGGCCGTCTGAGCCCCGAGGAGGCGGCGGAGTTCGTGGTCGAGGAGCTGGAAGGCGAGCTCGGCGACGAAGTGGTCATCCTCGACTGAGGGGCGGCCGCGGGGGAGGGGGCTGCGGACGCGGCCCCCTCCCCCCGGCACGGTTTCCGGGGCCTGCCTTCCTCCCGCCTTCGCGGCCCGCCGCGAGCGAGCGAGCCTGGCTGCGCCGGCTGCCCCCCGTGAGCCCGTCCGACCGGCCCGCCGCCTCCCCGCTCCCCTCGTCCTCGTCGGGCGGGCGGGCCGCGCCCGGCGGCGCCCCGGCCCCGATGCGGGCGCCGCCGCCCCGCGCCCGGGCGTGGAGCCGCCAGTCGGCCAACCTCTGCCTCTTCCTCGGGCCGGCGATCGTCCTGCTGCTGCTCTTCTTCATCGCCCCGGTCGTCGTCGACCTCATCATCTCGTTCACCGACCTCGGCCGGACCCTCCGCATCACCGAGTTCACGACCGCCCAGTTCGAGCGCATGTTCACGCGCGATTCGCGCCTTACCAAGTCGCTCGCGCTCACCCTGGTCTACGTCTTCTTCACCCTCGCCATCTTCAACGTGACCTTCGGCCTCGTGCTCGCGCTGACGACCACCGCGGTGTCCGAACGGCTCGGGGCGTTCTTCCGCTCGGTGTGGCTGCTCCCGCGCATGAGCCCCTCGGTGGTCTACGCGCTGATGTGGCTGTGGGTGGTGGACCCCGCGGAGCGCGGGCTCATGAACCAGGTCCTCCTCGCGGTGGGGCTCGACCCGGTGGACATGCGGAGCAACGCGCCGGTCATGCTCATCGTGATCGCCAACGGCTTCATCGGCGCGTCCATGGGGATGATCATCTTCACCTCCGCGATCCGGTCGATCCCGGAGCACCTGTTCCACGCGGCGCGGGCCGACGGGGCCGGGGCGCTCGCGACCGTGCGGCACATCACCCTGCCCGCGATCCGCTGGCCGCTCAGCTTCATCACCGTCTACCAGACCCTGTCCCTCCTCGTGAGCTTCGAGTACATCTGGCTCATCACCGACGGCGGGCCGTTCTACGACACCACCGTGTACGCCCTCTACGTGTACAAGCGGGCGTTCGAGAACGGCCAGTACGGCTACGGCGCGGCGCTCGCCCTCGTGCTCGTCCTCATCGGCATCGCCGCCTCCCTCCTCATGTGGCGGTTCTTCGACATGAAGCGCCTGCTCCAGCACCCCCGCATCGAGGTGCACTGACGTGGCCGGGCGCGCCCCGCCGCCGCCGCCCGCCTCGCCCGCCGGGGCGGAGGCCGTACCTGCCGAAGCGGCGCCCGCGCCCGCCCGAGGGAGCGTGGGGGACGGCGGCGGCGCCCGCGGCCAGTACGACTGGGACCGGCTCGCCGCGCGCGCGCGCCGCCGGCGCGCGCTCGGCAACGCGGCCCTCGTGGGGTTCCTCGTCCTCGCCTCGATCCCGATCCTCCTGCCCTACTTCTGGGTGCTCACGATCTCGTTCTCGGCGAAGACCGGCGGGGTCGAATCGCTCGCCCTGTGGCGGGCCTGCGGGGTCCTGATCCCCGCGGTCATCGCCTTCGCGCTCGGCCGGATGCTGCTGCCCCGCCGGCGCCAGCAGTGGGTCCTCGCCGGGTTCGTGGCCGGGGCCGCCGCCATCGCCCTCGCGGTCGCGATCGGCCCCTACCTCCACTTCGAGAACTACCGGTTCTTCTGGGTCGCCGACATCGTCCGGGACCTCCCCGGGCGCGGGCAGGCGACCCACTACGCGCAGTTCCCCTCGGTCTGGGTCGCGTTCCGGAACAGCCTGCTCCTCGCGGTCACCCAGACCGCGCTGGTGGTCGCGGTCGCGACCCTCGCCGGCTACTACGTCTCGCGCTTCGCCTTCGCCGGGCGGGCGAGCTTCCTGCAGGCGCTGCTCGTGCTCCACGCCTTTCCCGCGATGACCCTCATCATCCCGATCTTCCTCCTCATGCACTGGATCGGGATGCTGGATACCATCACCGGGGTCATCCTCGTCATCTGCACCCTGGAGCTGCCGTTCGCGATCTTCATCATGAAGGGGTTCTTCGACGCGGTCCCCTGGGACATAGAGATGTCGGCGATGACCGACGGCGCCTCGCGCCGCCAGGCGTTCCTCAAGGTGGTGCTCCCGCAGGTGAAGGTCGGGATGCTCGCCATCGGGGTCTTCGCCTTCATCCGCGGGTGGGAGGAGTACGTGTTCGTGCGGACCCTCCTGTTCGAGAAGGCGAACTGGATGATGAGCCTCTACCTGTGGTGGGTGGCGGACGACATCATGGGGGTGGACTACGGGATCGTCGCGGCGGTGGCGGTGTTCTACATCCTGCCGAGCCTCGTGCTCTACCTCTTCTGCCAGCGGTTCCTGGTGCAGATGAGCCTCGGCGGGATCAAGGGATAGCCGGGGCGGGAGGGCGGACGCGGGCATGGCGAGGATCGAGCTTTCCGGGATCCGCAAGGAGTGGGGAGGGGTGGTCGCGGTCGAGGACGTGGACCTCGTGATCGAGGACGGCGAGTTCGTCGCCGTCCTCGGCCCCTCGGGGTGCGGCAAGTCCACGACCCTCTTCATGCTGGCCGGGATCTACGCGCCCTCGGCCGGGACCATGCGCTTCGACGGCGCGCGCGTGAACGAGGTCGAGTCGAGGGACCGCAACGTCGGCATCGTGTTCCAGTCCTACGCGCTCTACCCCCACATGAGCGTGCGCGAGAACATCGCGTTCCCGCTCCGGTTCAAGAAGGTCCCGGACGCGGAGGCCCGGCGCCGGGTCGAGGCGATCGCCGGGCTCGTGCAGGTGCGCGACCTCCTCGACCGCCGGCCGGGCGAGATGTCGGGCGGCCAGCAGCAGCGGGTCGCGCTCGCGCGGGCGCTCGTCAAGGAGCCCCAGCTACTGCTGCTCGACGAGCCCCTGTCCAACCTCGACGCGACCCTGCGCCTGACCATGCGGACGGAGATCAAGCGACTTCAGCGCCAGCTCGGGGTGACCACGATCCTCGTCACCCACGACCAGGTCGAGGCGACGACGATGGCGGACCGGATCGTGTGCATGTCGAAGGGCCGTATCGAGCAGGTGGCGGCCCCGACGGACCTGTACGCGCGCCCGGCGAGCCTGTTCGTCGCGGGCTTCGTGGGCGCCCCGCCGATCAACGTGCTGGCCGGGCAGGTGGAGGGCGGGGAGGTCGTCGTCAACGGCCTGCGGCTGCGGCTCGAACGCGCAGGGGAGGGCGGCGGCGCGGCGGGCGGGGCGGGCAGGGCGGTCCCGGGGGAGGCGGCCCCGCAGGAAGTGGCCCCGGGGGAAGTGGTCCCGGGGGAAGTGGCGCCAGGGGAAGTAGCCCCGCAGGAAGCATTCCCGGGGGAAGTGGTCCTCGGGATCCGCCCCGAGCACGTCCGCTTCGACGCGCACGGGCTCGCCGGCCGGATCGACCAGGTCGAGCCGATGGGGCGCGAGACCCTCTATCTCGTCGAGACCGCGATGGGCGGGGTGCGGGTGCTGGAAGGCGGCGCCGGGGTGCGTTTCGCGGTCGGCGACGAGGTCCGCATCGGCTTCCGCCCGGAGGACTCCCTGCTGTTCGACCGGGAGAGCGGAGCCCTCATTCCGGGGGCCAGGGCCGCCCCGCCAGCCGCCTGACCCGGCCCCGCCGGGTCGCGGCCGGCCCGGCCCCGCCTTCCGGGATCAGCCCTTCACCGCCCCCAGGGTGAGGCCGCGCACGATGTAGCGCTGGGCGAGGAGGGCGATCAGCACCGGCGGGACCATGGCGATGAGCGCGCGCACCGCCATGAACCAGAACTGGACCCCGCGCGTGTCGACCGATCCCGCGATGTGGACCGGGATGGTGAGGCTGTCGCGGCTGGAGAGGGTGATCGCGAACAGGAACTCGTTCCAGGAGAAGGCGAACGAGATGAGCGCGGTCGCCGCGATGCTGGGCGCGGCGAGGGGGAGGGCCACCCGGGCGAAGGCGGTGCGGTAGGTCCCGCCGTCCACGAGGACCGCCTCCTCCAGCTCCAGGGGCAGGTCGAGGAAGGTCTGGCGCAGGATCACGACCGCGAAGGGCAGGACGAAGGTGGCGTTGACGAGGATGAGGGCGAGCTGGGTGTCGAGGAGTCCGAGCGCGCGCATGACGAGGTAGAAGGGGATCACGGTCGCGACGGGGGGGAGGACGCGCTGCGAGAGGAACCAGATCGTGATGTCCTTGTTCGGGATCCGGCGGAAGCGGAAGCGCGCGAGGGCGTAGGCGGCGGGGGTGCCGAGGGCGAGGGCGAGGGCCGCGGCGGAGACCGACACCACCGTGCTGTTCACGAGCGCCCGGCGCGATTCGGGCGACGAGAGCTGGGTCACCCAGTTGTCGATGGTGGGCTCGAAGCTGAGCCAGGGGACCCCGAGCCCGGACACGGTGAAGGTGTCGATCGGGTTGCGGAGCCCCTGGGACATGGCCCAGTAGAACGGGAAGAAGAACAGCAGGGTCACGCAGACCGCGAGGAGCCACAGGAGCGATTCGCCGAACCCGCGCTGGCCGGGAAGCCGCGCGCCCATCCGGTCAGCCACGGGCTTCCCGCCGCGCGGCGGCGGCCTCCCCCCTCCCCGGAGGACGGCCGGCGGGCGCGCCCGTCCGGTCAGCCATAGGTCTCTCGCAGCCGCCGGAAGGTCAGCATGATGATGATCATGACGGTGATGAGGAGGCCGTAGCAGAGCGCGCTCGCGTAGCCGAGGTCGAAGAAGCGGATCCCGGTCCGGAAGGCGAGGAACGAGTACGACTGGGTCGCGATCCCCGGCCCCCCTCCGGTCAGCGCGAAGGGGATGTCGAAGATCTTGAGGGCCTCCGCGAGCCTGAGCAGCAGGACGATGACGATGGTGTTCCCGAGCACCGGGAGCAGCACCATCCGGAGGAGCTGCCATCCGTTCGCCCCGTCGACCACCGCCGCCTCGTACAGCTCGTCCGGCACCGACTGGAGCGCGGCGAGGAAGACGAGGAAGCAGAACGGGGTCCATTGCCAGATGTCGACGAAGACGACGCTCGCGAGCGCCCAATCCGGGTCCGACAGGAACGGGAACCCGAGGAAGCCGAGCGGCCCGCCCTCCTCGTACAGGATGGTGAAGAAGAGGTAGCCGGCCGCGAGCGGGGTCGCGAAGATCGGCAGGATCATGACCGCGCGCATGGCGGCGCGCCCCGCGAGATGGCGGTTGAACAGGACCGCGAGCAGGAAGCCGAGCACCAGCTCGATGCTGACCGACGACAGGATGAACGTCAGGGTGATGCGGACCGAGGTCCCCACCTGGGGGTCGTTGAAGATGCGCCGGAAGTTCTTGAGCCCCTCGAACGTGGTGGTGGACACCCGCTCCTTGTGGATGATGGTGCGCATCCGCTGCTTGCCGTTGGCGAGCATCACCGGGTCGCCTTCCTTGTCGAACATCGGAACCCGTTCGCGGGTGATCTCGGTCTTCGACTCGATCTTCAGGAAGGCGATGTAGAGGGAGTAGCCGAGCGGGAAGACGGTGAACGCGAGCACCCAGACCACCGCCGGGGCCAGGAAGAGGAATCGCGCCCTGCTCGTCCAGCGCATGGTTCAGGCTCGGTGGCGGCGGGCGGCAGTCGGCGGGCCGGCCGCCCGCGGTGCGGGTGCGGGCGCAGGCCGGGCCGCCCCGGGGGCCCCCACGGCGACAGCCCCCGCGTTCCGGGGGCCGTCCCGCCGCCTCGTCTCCGGGGGCATGGCGTCCGCGTCCGGGGGGCGGGGGCGCCCCCGCCCCCCGGACGGTTCATGGACCTGCCGGATCAGCCTCCGTAGCCGATCGCGTCCTGGTAGTACTCGAGCTGCGAGTCGCGGCCGAGCCGGTCGGTGATGCCTTCCCACGTCGCGGCCGTCCGGTCGAGGGCCTCCTGCGGGGTCAGCTCGCCGCTCATCGTCGCCGAGAGGTTCTTGTCGAGGATGTCCCAGTACTCGAAGGTGCCGGGGATCCGGAGGTAGGTGAGGATCGTGTCGGCGTAGAAGGTGTCGTGGTAGGCCTGGGTGTAGGTCTTGACGTCCTCCGCGTCCCAGCCGGCCGCCACGTACTGGTCCACCGTCGCCTCGCCGAGCGGCTTCAGGAACTGGTAGCTGTAGCCCGGGTCCACCCCCGTCCAGCCGAACTGCGAGTTCCAGAGCGACACCTCCTTCATCGCCATGAGGGACCAGAACGAGAAGGTCGCCTCCGGGTTCGCGGAGAAGGCCGAGACCACCCCGTGCCAGGAGCCGCCGGTGGTGTTCCCGACCGCAACCGGGTTCTCCGCCTTCACGAATCCGCCGGCCGCGTGGTCGTAGTACTCCTCGGAGGCGGGCAGCATCGCGGACGCGCAGTCGCCCTGGATCTTCGAGCGGGCGGTGTCCTGGCAGAGCGAGCCCACGTCCCCCCAACTGAAGACGAACACCGCCTTGCCGCGCAGGAAGTAGTCCCACGCCTCGCCGAGGGCCCAGCCCACCTGCGCCTGCGGCCCGGTCTTGTGGAGGTCCACCAGGAACTCGAGGGCCTTCACGTGGCCCGGGCTGTTGATGAGCGGCTTCATGTTGGTCGGGTCGAACCAGTACACGTTGTGGTGCCGGGTAACCTCCGGCCCCGGGGTCACCGCGAAGGAGGCGGAGAGCGACTGGAAGTGGTAGTGGCCCTGCTCGCCGACCTTGAGATGGAGCACCATCCCGCTGTCGGCCTCGTCGTCGTTCGCGTCCCAGTTCTTGCCGTCGAAGTAGCTGGCGACGTCGAGGAGCTGCTGCCAGGTCCGGGGCGGTACGGGCAGGTCGTAGCCGTGCTCCGCCTTGAACGCGGCGGCGTGGGCCGGGTCCGTCAGGGCGCTCTTGCGGTAGTAGAGCACCTGGCCGTCGGCGTCGTTGAGGACCCCGAAGCCCTCGCCCTCCCAGGTGTGCAGGGCGCGGAGGGAGTCGGGCATCACGTCGTAGGACCACTTCGGATGGTCGCCGGAGGCGATGAGGTCGTCGACCGGGTAGGCGTAGCCCTGCGGGGCGATGTCGCCGTACCAGAAGGCCCCGACGATGAAGCCGTCGTACTCGCCGGTGCCGTTGCGCACGTCGAGCAGCATCTTCGAGTACGCCTCGGCGTAGGGCAGCTCGACGATGGTCACCTTGCCGCCGGTCAGCTCCTCCCATACCGGGCGGAAGGCGTGGAGCGGGCCGGAGATGCCGCCCTTGGGGCCGCTCGCGAGGGTCGAGACGGTGATCTCGGTCCCCGCGAAGGGCTGCTCGCCCTCCTTGATGAGCGCGCCGAGGTCGGCGGCGGGGACGGTGATCACGGTGTTGTCGTAGGTCTCGCCGAGCTTGAGCGAGACGGTGCCGTCGGCGTTCCAGTCGACCGCGTCCCCGGCGAACGACGCCGAGGCGAGGCCGAGGGCGGCGGCCGCCGCCAGTCCGGTCGAGAGATGGCTCGTCTTCATGGGCTGTTCCTCGTTGTTGTATGCCCTCCGTGAGGCGGGAGGGCGCGGGAGTCCGGCCGGAGCCGCCGCGTGCGGGGGCGCCCCGGCGTGGCATTGAACCTACCCAAGCCCCTGACGGATTGCAACCGGCATACGGTTTGAGGCATGTGCGCTGTGGGGTTTTTCGCCAGGCACGCCTCGTCGCAGGGCGTCCTGGGAACGCTTGTGTCCCGCCCGCAGCAGGGGGCCGGGACGAAGATTCGATTCGTGCGGGGCGGCCTTCGCGCCGGCGCGGTGCTTCAGCGCCGCCGGCGCTCCGGCTCCCCGCTCGATGATGAGCGCGACCGGGGGGCTGGCCTCTATTCGGCCTTTCGGTAGTCGCGGATCACGTCGGGGTCGGGCTCGGCGCCGAGGCCGGGGCCGGTCGGGACCCGGAACCGGCCGCCTTCCACCGGGGAGACGAAGTCCGGGTAGAGGGTGGCTTCGAGCCGGGTGTAGAAGCGCTCCGTCCAGCTCCCGCCGGGGCGGCCCGTCAGGGGCATCGCGGCGAGGAGCTGGAGGGTCGCGAGCCAGCCGGGGCCGAAGTAGGGCGAGTGGGGCATCACGGTCACCCCCCGCGCCTCGGCGAGCGCCTCCACCTTGCGGAACTCGCTGATCCCGCCCACCTTGGTCACGCTCGGCTGCGCGTAGCGGACCGCGCCCGCGTCCAGCATGCTCCGGAACTCGAAGGCGGTGCAGGCGTTCTCGCCGCCCGCGAGGTCGACGCCGGACTCCCGCTGAAGGCGCGCGAGGGCGGCGAAGTCCTCCGGCGGGAAGATCGGCTCCTCCAGCCAGTGCAGGCCATAGGGCGCGAGCCGCGCCGCCATCTCCCGCGCCTCGGCGGGGGTCCACGGGCAGTTCGTGTCCACGCAGAGCGGCGTTCCGTCCCCTATCGCCGCGCGGGCGGCGGCCACCTCGGGCTCGCCCGTCTCGTGGAGCTTGATCGCGGGGTAGCCCTCGTCGAGGGCCTCGCGCGCCTTGGCCGCCACGAGCTCGGGGTCGCGGTACTTGAGCAGGCTCGCGTATCCGGGAATGAGGGGCGGGGAGGCCGGCCCGCCGAGGAGCTGCCCGAGCGGCATCCCGGCCCGCTTCGCGGCGAGGTCCCAGAGCGCGACGTCGATCCCGGAAAGGGCGAACATGGTGACGCCGTAGCGGCCGAAGAGGTGCATCGCCTGCTGGAGCTCGCGCATGAGGGCGGCGACGTCGGTCGGGTCCCGGCCCACCACGACCGGCCCGACGGTCTCGTCGATCATCGCCCGCACCGCGGCCATGCAGTTGTAGCTGAACGCCTCGCCCCAGCCGACGATCCCGTCGCCGGTCTCGACCCGCACCAGCAGGACGTTGAGCGCGCTCCACGGCCGCCCGCCCCAGGCCGGCGCGGGGCCGCCGTGGTCGTGGGGGATGGCGAGGGGAATGGTCTCGACGCGGGCGATCTTCGTCATCCGTCTCTCCGGTCTCTTCCGAGGGGGCTCGTCTCCGACGCGGCATCGTTGCGGCGGCGCCGGGGGGGGGGGGGGGGGCAAGGCCGGCGCCGGGCGGCTCGGGGCCGGGCGGCTGGTACGAAGCGGAGCGGGCGGCAGCGCATCGGTAGTGTATCGGTACGAAGGCGCCCGGCGATCGGCCATAATCGCGCGGCGCCGCGCCGCCCGCACCCCGCCCGGAGAACGGGCCGGGGACCGGGGGGATCGTGAGGACCAGCACAGGAAAGGACCCATGCCCAGCCGCGACGACGCCATGACCCGCGCCACCGACTACTTCGATAGCGGCGACTTCGAGTCCGACCTCGCCCGCCGGGTGGCGATCCCCTCCGAGAGCCAGACCGCGGAAGGGCTGCCCCACTGCGCCCGCTACCTCGCCGAGGAGATGGCCCCCGCCTTCGAGGCGATGGGGTTCGAGTGCCGCACCTTCGCGAACCCGGTCGAGCGGGCCGGCCCCATCCTGCTCGCGACCCGGACCGAAGACGAGGCCCTCCCCACCGTGCTCGGCTACGGCCACGGCGACACCGTCCGCGGGATGGAGGAGCGCTGGACCCGGGGGGCCGGCCCCTGGCGGACGGCCCGCGAGGGGGACCGCCTCTACGGGCGCGGCACGGCCGACAACAAGGGCCAGCACACCATCAACATGGCGGCGCTCCGCGCGGTGCTTCAGACGCGCGGGCGGCTCGGCTTCAACGCCAAGTTCATGGTCGAGACCGGCGAGGAGAACGGCTCGGCGGGGGTCCATGACGTCGTCCGGGCCAACCGGGACGCCTTCGCGGCCGACGCCTTCATCGCCTCCGACGGCCCGCGGGTGCGGGTCGACCGGCCCACGGTCTCCCTCGGGGCGCGGGGGGCGA
The DNA here is from genome assembly GCA_965243335.1 of Gammaproteobacteria bacterium. Classification (GTDB taxonomy): domain Bacteria; phylum Pseudomonadota; class Gammaproteobacteria; order HK1; family HK1; genus JAJDXW01. The sequence goes on along the minus strand of OZ251545.1, from coordinate 3,219,653 downwards.
TGAACTTCGACCTCCTCTGCCACCTCCACGAGGGCGGCCACCACTCCGGGAACTGGGGCGGCGCGCTGCCCGACCCGGCGACGGTCCTCACCCATGCCATCGCCGCCATCGTCGGGCCGAGGGGGCGGATCAAGGTCAGGGAGTGGCTGCCGGGGCCGATCCCCAACTCCGTCCGCATGGCGCTCGCCGGGGTGGAGCTCGACAGCGGGCCGGACGGCCCGGCCGTCGACCCGGAGTGGGGGGAGCCGGGGCTGACCCCGGCCGAGAATGTCTACGCCTGGAACTCCTTCGCGGTGCTCACGATGGTGACCGGGGACCCGGCCGCCCCCGCGAACGCGATCCAGCCCTGGGCGCGGGCGCACTGCCAGCTACGCTACATCGCGGGGACCGACGTGGAAGGCGTGGTCCCGGCGCTCCGCCGCCACCTCGACGAGCACGGGTTCGAGGACGTGCAGATCCTCCCGCCCCCGCCCGACAACGCGGCCGGATTCCCGGCGAGCCGGACGGACCTCGACGACCCGTGGGCCGTGCGGGTGCTCCGGTCGATCGAGCGCACGTCCGGGCGCAAGCCCGCGATCCTCCCCCAGATGGGGGGCTCGATCTGCAACGACGTCTTCACCGACATCCTCGGCCTGCCCTCGATCTGGATCCCGCACTCCTATGCTTCCTGCCTCCAGCACGCCCCGGACGAGCACGTCCTGCTGCCGCTCTGCCGGGAGGCGCTGGCGCTGATGGCCGCGCTCTACTGGGACCTCGGCGAGGAGGGAGAAGGCGAGGACGAGGGCAGGGATGGCGGCAGGGGCGGGGGCAGGGACGGGCGCGAGGCTCGATGCGCGGCGTGAGAGAGGAGGGCGCGGATCGTGAAGGGAGCGGGCGCATCGTGAACGGGGTCGTCACCGCCCCGCAGCCGGAGGCGGCGGAAGCCGGGGCCGACGTGCTGCGGGAAGGCGGGAACGCGGTCGATGCGGCGGTCGCGTGCGCGCTCGTCCAGACCGCGGTCGACCCGCTCATGTGCGGGGTGGCCGGCTTCGGCGTCATGCACGTCTACCTGCCGGGGCGGGGCGTGCACCGGGTGCTCGACTTCCACGGGCGGGCGCCGCTCGCCGCCCGCCCCGACATGTGGGCGGACCTCGTCCGGGGCGAGGCCGAGGACGGCTTCGGCTTCCTCCTGGAGGGGGCGGTCAACGAGATCGGCTACCAGTCGATCACGACCCCGATGACCCTCCGGGCGTTCGACTCGGCCCTTGCGGGGTACGGGGGCGGGAAGGGGAGGCTGTCCGACCTCATCGGCCCCGCGATCGAGTACTGCGAGGAGGGCTTCGCGATCCGGCCCCACGTGAGCGCGTACTGGAGCGAGGGCGCGGTCTCGGGCCGGGTCGCCCACACCGAGTACCTCACCCGCTTCGAGGCGGCCCGGAAGATCTACCTCCGGGCGGACGGCGGGATCCCGGGGGTGGGGGAGGTCCTGCGGAACCGCGACATGGGCCGGACCTACCGCCGGGTCGCGGAGCACGGGGCGGAGGACTTCTACACCGGGGACGTCGCGGCCCGGATCGTCGAGGACGTGGCGCGGGGCGGCGGCCTGCTCGCCGCCGAGGACCTGGCGCGCGCCGCCCCGGACGACACCGAGCCGCTGTGGGGGAGCTACCGCGGCTACCGGGTCGCGGCCAACCGCCCGCCGGGGGGCGGGGTGATGATCCTCGAGATGCTGAACATCTTGGAGAACTTCGACCTCGCGGCGATGGGCCACAACTCGCCCGAGTACGTCGCCACCGTCTCCGAGGCGATGAAGATCGCGACGGTGGACAAGGACACGCGCATCGGCGACCCGCGCTTCTTCGATACGCCGGTCGCGGAGCTCGCCTCCAAGGAGTACGGGGCGCGGATGGCGGAGCGCATCCGCCGGGGCGAGAAGACCCGCGTGCCGCGCCTGAACGCGGGCGGGGGCCGGGGCGGCGGCGACGGTGACGGCGGCGGCGACGGTGGCGGGCCGGAGTCGAAGGACACCACCCACGTGTGCGTGGTGGACGGGGAAGGGGGTTGCGTCTCGCTCACCCACTCCCTCGGGCGTCCTTCGGGCGTGGTCACCGAGGGGCTCGGCTTCATGTACAACGGGTGCATGGGGGTGTTCGACCCGCGGCCGGGGCGGGCGGGATCGCTCGCCCCCGGCAAGGCGCGGTTCACCGCGATGTGCCCGACGATGGTCTTCGACGACGAGGGGCCGTGGTACGTAGTCGGCGCGCCGGGCGGGACCTTCATCACGATGGGGGTGCTGCAGGGCATCCTGAACGCGGTCGATTTCGGCATGAGCGCGCAGGAGTCGGTGTCCGCGCCCCGGTTCTGCACCGTCTCCGACACCATCGACCTCACCAACCGCGTGCTGCGCCGGACGGAGCGGGCGCTCCGTGACCTGGGCTACCCGGTGCGGCGCTCGGCGCACAGCTTCCAGTTCGCCGGCGTCCACGCCCTGCGCCGAACCGCCCGCGGCTGGGAGGGCGGGGCCGACCCGGGCCGCGACGGAATGGCCGTCGCGGTGTAGAGTGCCGGCCCCGGGGCGCCGGTGGCAGCCGGTCGTCAACGGCGAAGGGATGACAGGACGCGAATGGTGACGGTTCGGAGGAGAACACGCGGCGGCCAGCCGGGCGATCAGGGGGCGGGCGGAACGTCGTCCTCTGCGCCTCGGGGTAGCTGCAACGGGCCGCTCCGCCCGCGCTGGTCTCGATCGGCGATGAAGACATGCAGCCTGCTCCCGGACCCGCAGACCCGCTGTCTGCCGGGTTCACCCGTGCTCTCCTGTCGTCCTGTTCGGAGGACCCGTCTCGAACTCCCACGCGTTCCCCCGCAGCCAGTGTTCCAGCGCCATGGCCGTCCCGGATTCACCCCCCTTTCGCAGCGCGCATTCCCAGACGACTGCGACCCGCCAGCCGACTTCGAGCAGATCGAGTCGATTCCGACGATCACGCTCGACATTGGCGTCAAGCTTTGCCAGCCAGAACTCCTTCCGCGTGGCCGGGGTATAGGCGTAGGGACAGTCGGTGTGCCGGTGCCAGAAGCAGCCATGCACGAAGCACACGGATCGGAAGCGTCGAAACACGAGGTCCGGGGTGCCGGGAAGCCCCCGGTTGTGCAGGCGGTATCTGAGGCCGCGAGCGTGAACAGCCCGTCGAAGGAGGAGTTCGGGCCTCGTATTCCTGCTTCCGATCCCGGCCATCATGCGCGAACGGGTCGCTCGGTCCACTATGTCCGGCATCGTCGGCGCTTCCGTGGTGCAGAGGAGTACATGTGTCCGCGAGTTTCACGGCAGAGCTCCCGCATAGTCAAGACTGGCGGCTACCCGGACTCACAGCCCCGGGGAGGGGGCCTCCGAGGGAGCCGATCTGCCATACGATCGGATTGCCTGGGGCGCGCCGATGACGGATCGTGGCCTCGTCGCCGGCCAAGGGTGGGCCGAACCGGGCTCCCGCGCGGCGGTGACCACGAGCTTCCTCCGTCGTTTCCATCGGTCTGGGGTGGCTCGTGAAGAAGGCGGTGCCTGTTGTGGATCTCTTTTCGGGTCCGGGCGGCCTTGCGGAGGGATTCTCCGCATTCCGTGGTCCCGACGGTCGCTTCGGCTACCGGGTTGCGATGCAGATCGAGAAAGATCCGGCCGCGCATCGCACGTTGCTGCTGCGTGCATTCCTGCGAAAGTTCGGGGCAGAATTTCCCCCGGAGTACTACGACTTCCTGAACGGAACGATCGAAGGGGAACCGGGCTGGGCTGAGAACTACCCCGAACAGTGGGATTCCGCCTGCGACGAGACCAGGTGCATGGAGCTGGGAAAGCCTCCAACCACTGCTTTCCTCCGGCAGAAGATACAGAAGATCCGGGCGGAACACGGCGGGCGAACGGTTCTTCTCGGTGGCCCTCCGTGCCAGTCGTACTCGATCGTCGGCAGGTCGCGCAATGCCGGAAACGCGTGGTATGACCAGAGTCAGGACGATCGTCAGTCGCTCTACAAGGAATACGTTGACGTGCTCTGGCAGCTCCGGCCCGCGGTCGCCGTCATGGAGAACGTCAAGGGAATGCTCTCGGCGAAGCACGAAGGACAGCCGGTCTTTCGTGAGGTGATGCGCAAGCTCCAGCGTGGCAGCGAATCCGAAGGATACCGCCTGTTCCCGCTTGCCTCGCACTCCGGCGCCCGCACCTGGGACGAAGACGCCCAGCCCAGGGACTTCCTCGTGAACGCGGAAGACCATGGCGTTCCCCAGAAACGCCACAGGGTATTCGTGGTCTGCATCCGGCGCGACCTCGCGAGGACACTCCCCGAGGAAATTCTTCCGCGGCTCGAACCAAGCGATTCTCCGGTTCCGTTGGACGCCATCATCGGAGGTATGCCAAGGCTTCGCAGTCGTCTCAGTCGCGGCGACAGCGTCGACGCCTGGCAGGCGGAGATATCGCGCGCCTGCAACCTTGTCGAGGCCAACCAGCCGGAAATGTCGCGAGAAGAAGGTAAACGATTCCGGTGGGCGCTGGACCGAGCGCGGGCCACAGCAGATGGGTCCGCTCCGCCCGTTCGCGATCCGCGTGGCGGGCTTGACCTCCCGGCCGGCTGCCCCCATGATCTTCGGACGTGGCTTCTGGACGATAACCTCACGAGATTGCCGAACAACGAGACCAAGGCACACATGCCGGGCGATCTTGCCCGCTATCTGTTCGTCGCAGCGTTCGGGCACGCGTTCCGAAGGTCTCCCAGAACTCTCGATTTTCCCAAGGATCTCGTACCTCCTCACGCGAACTGGGAAACGGGAAAATTCAACGACCGATTTCGGGTGCAGCTCCCCGACCGCCCCTGTACCACCGTTACGAGCCATCTCTCGAAGGACGGTCATTACTTCATTCATCCTGACCCGGGCCAGATCCGGAGCCTCACTGTGCGGGAGGCGGCGCGGCTCCAGACCTTCCCCGACAACTACTTCTTCCGCGGCAACCGTACCCAGCAGTACGTGCAGGTTGGAAACGCGGTGCCGCCCTTTCTTGCGCGGAAGATCGCACGAGTCCTCTGGACCGTGCTGGACCATCACGACCGTGTCGGAACGTCCCCCAAGCGTCCGGCGCCTGTGCTTCGACCTCCTGAACCCGACCTTGTGGAGCGACAGCTTCCTCTGGTTGCGATGAGCACGACATGACGGTCAAGGGTATCATCCGGGAGGAGGAAGTTCCGCCTCGGGCCTCGGTTCTGGTCGAGAGCCTGCGCGATATCGGCTATTCGTTGCAGACGGCGGTAGCCGACGTCATCGACAATTCCCTTGCTGCCGGCGCAGGAAATATCGAGCTACTGGCTGAAACGCATGGGGAAGCTCCCTCGATCGGAATCCTCGACGACGGCGCTGGCATGACTCGCTATGAACTCGTGGAGGCGATGCGACCGGGAAGCAGGAGCCCACTCGAGGACCGGTCAGAAACGGATCTCGGCCGCTTCGGCCTCGGACTCAAGACCGCGTCGTTTTCCCAATGCCGACGGCTCACGGTACTTACGTGCAGGAACGACGTGGTGTCCGCCGCGACCTGGGACCTGGACACCGTTGCCGCGCGTGACAGGTGGATCATCGAGCTTCCCGAAACACCGGAGTGCATTCCGTGGTCCAAACGCCTGAACAGCGATGGAACCCTTGTCGTATGGGAAAAGATCGACCGTCTTGCAGGATCGGGCGTACAGGGCGATCGGCAGGACCTTGTGCGTCAACTCGACGAGACGGCTACGCACCTCGAGTTCGTTTTCCACCGGTTTCTGTCGGGAACGACGGGCGGGGAAGGACGCGTGCGGATTTCTCTCAATGGGCGGGAGCTGCAGCCATTCGATCCCTTCCACTCCCGCCATCCGGCCACCCAGCATCATCCTGACGATACCTTCCGGCTCGGCGGCAAGAAGATAGCGATCAGGCCGGTGACCCTCCCGCACCATGACAAGGTCTCGAAGGCGGACTGGAAGCGATACGCAGGGCGGGAAGGGTATGTGAAGAATCAGGGTTTCTACCTCTATCGTAACCGGCGGTTGATCGTCCACGGTACCTGGTTCCAGCTTGCACCGCAGACTGAGCTCACGAAGCTGTCCCGTGTACGCATCGACATCCCGAACACCCTTGACTCCGAGTGGAAGGTTGACGTCAAGAAGGCGTGGGCGCAACCACCCGCTCCGGTTCGGGAGAGGCTTCGCCGGGTTGTCGAGCGAATGGGCATCCCGTCCAAGCGGACGTTTGCGAGGCGGGGGGCAAGGTTGACTGAAGACAGCCGTCTTCCGGTGTGGACGCGATTTCAGGACAAGAACAGGATATCCTGGGATATCAACGTCGAACATCCGCTGTTTTCGGCGTTCAAGGCGCGACTGGACAAGGAAGCAGCGGATGAGTTCAGAAAGCTCCTGGCGTTCGTTGTTTCCACGCTTCCGGTGGAGGCTCTGTATGCGGATGTCAGTGCAAGCTCCGAGTCCGTAGAACAAGAAGGAATCGGTCGGGAGGACTTTGCGGAGATCGTGAAAACAACGTGGAGCATTCTTCGTCAACAGAGGTTGTCGGAATCCGAGGCCGAGGCAAGGATGCAATCGGCCGAGCCTTTCCGATCCAGATGGAACGAGGCAACCGAGGTTGTCCGGTGCTTGGGTGAACGCAAGGGGCGGAAAGAGCCATGAATGACCTGGAGAAACTCCGGATTACGGTGCGTGCCCTGCTCGCCGCCGAGTCTCCAACTCAGGAGCGGATTCGGGAGCTGATCTTCGACGCACGAAGCATGTGCCCGGATGTTACGGACGATCAGGCGGAGGAGCTGGCGCGGGAGTTCGAGACGGTTCACGGTGTCACGATGATGGACGGAGCCACCTTGCAGGAGCAGGGGTTCGAACCCTGGCTCGAAGATGCACGATCCGGGATCGATCCCTACTACTGGAACCGTTACAGCGATCTTCTGACCAGCAGGAATTTTTCCCGTCAGGTCCTCGCCACCTTGGACAGCGTCACGGACCGGATCCTCGGGCTTCTGGAAAACCCCGCCAAGGAGGGAGAGTGGGATCGTCGGGGCATGGTGATGGGCCATGTCCAGTCGGGAAAGACCGCCAACTACACCGGTCTGGTCTGCAAGGCTGCCGATGCCGGCTACAAGGTCATCGTCATCATTGCCGGAATCCACAACAACCTGCGTAACCAGACCCAACGTCGCCTCGACGAGGGCTTCGTCGGCGTGGACAGCACCGGGAGGCTGAGGGGGATGCTCCCGGCGCAGAACCTGGTAGGCGTCGGGCGATTCGATTCCCAACGGCAACCCAGCTCGTTTACTACCTCCCTGCGAGATTTCAACAAGGCGATTGCAGACAGCGCGAACGTTCCGCTCCAGAATCTGAAGGAACCAGTCATCTTCGTCGTCAAGAAGAATACGAGTACACTCAGGAACCTGATTGAGTGGTTGGCTGCACAGAACGCACAACGCGGAACTGCCACCATCCGCGAACCGATGCTTCTGATCGATGACGAGGCGGACAACGCGTCGATCAATATCGGGTACAGACAGGAACAGGTCTCCCGAATCAACAGCCAGATCCGGGAGCTTCTTACATTGTTCGACCGGAGCTGTTATGTCGGCTACACGGCTACCCCGTTTGCAAACATCTTTGTCGATCCCGACAGTGAAGACGAAATGCTGGGCCACGACCTGTTCCCTCGGGACTTCATCGTAAGCCTCGATCCGCCCGACAACTACTTCGGCCCCACCAGAGTCTTCATCGAAGAGCCGGTTCGTGTCGTTCGCTCTATTGATGACAACGCCGATCTGATGCCCATCGACCACCATATCGATTATCAGATCACCGATCTTCCGGAGACGCTGAAGGTTGCAGTACGGGTCTTCATCGTCGCCCGTGCGATCCGGATCGCCCGCGGCCAGGTTCATGTACACAATTCGATGGTGGTGAACGTTTCGCGATTCGTGAACATACAGAGGCAGATCCGGAATGAAATCCACACGTTGGTCGACCGCATTCGCAGCAGTACACGCGTGAGTGGAGCAAAGCCGGCGGCATCGGCGATTCGAGACCCGGAAATCGCGGCGCTGCGCCGGGTATTTCAGGATCATTTCGAGGGTTCCTGTGGATTTGACTGGCAGAATATCCAGGAGCTTCTTTTCGACAGTGTCAGCCCCGTGAACGTCGTCGAGGTAAATGCGCGGTCTCCCGGTTCGTTGGACTACCTCGAACATGAAAGATCAGGACTGAACGTAATCGCCGTGGGCGGATTCTCGCTGTCCCGGGGGTTGACCCTGGAAGGGCTGATCGTGAGCTACTTCCTGCGAAATTCGATGATGTACGACACCCTGCTGCAAATGGGGCGTTGGTTCGGCTATCGGCAGGGATACGAGGACCTGTGCCGGATCTGGATGCCGGAAGAGGCGCAGGGGTGGTATACTCACATTACCGAGTCCATTGAGGAGCTCCGTGATGAACTTGCCCGGATGCAGAGCGTGAACGCAACGCCGAGGCACTTCGGCCTTCGTGTGCGCAGCCATCCCGACACGCTGGTCGTCACAGCGCGCAACAAGATGGGGTCCGGCCGACAGATCAGAGTCATGATCGGTCTCGCCAACAGCTTCGTGGAGACTGCGATCCTGTGTCGAGATCAGCCGTCCCTCGATTCGAACCGCCAGGCGGTCCTTGCCTTGGCGACGCGCCTCCGTCAGTGCGGACTTCCGCCCGAGGAGGGTGAGCCTGTCAACGCCGGTCGCTTGGTGCGCGCCGTGCCCGTTTCACTCGTAGATGCATTTCTCCTGACGTTCCGCAATCATGAAGGGTCCCCAGCGACGGCAACCGAGCCGGTTCGCAACTACATCCGGGCACGCCGCGAGGACGAGCTTTCGGAGTGGGATGTTCTGTTCGCTGAAGTCAAGCCGGAGCGGGCGCCTCGTGGTTCGTTGCACTACACCGGCCTCGGCTTCCCATTGATCTGCCAGCGTCGGGCTCCCGGGAAGCGCAGCGACGAACGGACGCTGATGGTCACCAGCAGGCAGCGCGTCAGTTCGCGGGGTATCGAACGAACCGGACTTACGGACGATGAGGCGCGACAGGCCGAGGAGGCATTCGACAGCCGTAACCCTTCCTCCGGTAATCGCCAGGTGAACTATCCCGACTGGATCTACCGCGAGATTCGGACAAGGCCCCTGCTTGTGGTCCATCTGCTTGCTATCGGTCAGGCCCATGAAGATTTCAGCCACAGGGAGCCCATTGCGGCCTGGAGCATCAGTTTTCCGTCGACTCGCCATAAGGAAGATAAGGTCGAGTACGTGGTAAACACGCTCTGGTACAAGGAGCACTACCCGGGCGAGGACGACGAGGACTTGGAATATGACGATTGACGATCCTTGGAACAGCATCGCTCCGCCGATCAGAAGGTCCCTGATCAGTGCCCGTCGCGTCACACAGTCGACCCCTTGGGGGCTGTACTGGGCCGTAGACGCAGACCGCAATCCTCTGCTGATTCTGCAACATCGCAAGGGGGCTCGGAAGGTGGGTCGCCTTCCGGCGTTTCGCGGCCTTCGAGTCGAAGCGCTGCCGGCAGATTGGGGCTCGGATGAACGGATTCTTATCCGGTTGACGGACAGGGAGCAAAGAGATATATTTCTGCGCTTCTGTCATGACATCGTTGATTCCACCATTCTTGCCATGACCGAGGAACAGGCGACAGAGCGGTTTCTTGCAAGGACATGGAGGTGGCACAGGCTCCTCCAGGGCGGCCGTGACAACCTTCTGGGCGACGAGGGGCAGAGGGGACTCATTGGTGAATTGCTGGTGATCGAGCGGCATCTCCTACCGACTCTGGGCGCCGTGGATGCCGTCAGGTGCTGGACCGGGCCTCTCGGAACCCCCCGGGATTTCGAGATATCCCGTCTCCACATCGAGGCGAAGGCGCGTAGTTCGTCGATACCTCGCGTCAGCATCTCCTCCGAGCTCCAGCTCGAGTCGAGCAGTGCCGACACGATTTTTCTTCACGTCACGGAGATTGCAATCGCTACCGAAACCACGGAAGATGCGTGTACGTTGACCGAGATCGCGAAAAGGGTGCGCTCCTCGATTGCCGAACATGGCATGGAGGCAGTGGAACTCTTCGAGGAGCGCCTTGATGCCGTCGGCTTCGACTGGACGGACGACTATTCGGACAAGTTGTGGCTGGTCACAGGGGAGTCGCTCTACGAAGTGCGTGAAGGATTCCCCAGAATTACGCCCTCGATGTTCCCAGCGGGGGTTGTCAACGTGCGCTACGCGGTCTCGCTTCCCGACTGCGAAGCGTTCCGCGCCGACCCGGCGCTACTCCGAAAAATGACCGAGGAGGCTTCCAATGACTGTTGAGGAATTCGCGCGTGACTTCTTTCAGGACGTCGTCGCCGAGTCCGATGCCGACGGGGAATTCATGGAGGATGTCTTCTTCCAGCGGTTCTGCGAACATCTGATGGAAGCAGGCGAGATCGATTCCGCCGATCGAGCGCCGTATCGGGGATCACCCGGACGGGGCATTCGGATAGACGGTTACGGAGGTGATCCGGTGCTCAACGATTCGGATACGCTGAGCCTCCTGATCCAGGATTTCCAGCCCACCGAAGAAACGGAACGTCTCATCGGAAGCGATATGAACGCCATTTTTCGACGACTGTCCAATTTTCTCAGAAATGCACTCGACAGCAAGTGGCGAGACACGCTCGAGGAGACAAGTCCGGGGTTCGGCCTTGCAGACATGATTGCTCGGCGATGGAAACGAATGAATCGGGTTCGATTTATCCTGATCACAAATCGGGAACTTAGCGAAAGGGTAGACGGCCGCGAGGCGGACGAGCTGGACGGGAGGAAGATCACCTACAGCGTCTGGGATATTCGGCGTCTTCACCGGCAGGCGACGATCGGGCACGGCCGTGAGGATATCGACGTCGATTTTATGGAGGGCTTTGGCGGTCCGCTGCCTGTTCTCCCCGCACAGCACTCTGAAGCCGATCACGAATCCTATCTGGCGATTATTCCCGGTAATGTCCTGGCTGACATCTACGATCGGTGGGGCGCCCGCCTTCTGGAGCAGAACGTGCGCGTCTTCCTGCAGGCTCGCGGGAAAGTAAATAAGGGAATCAGAATGACCCTGGAAAACGAGCCTTCGATGTTCTTCGCCTACAACAATGGCATCACGGCCACTGCCGAGGAGGTTGAGATCGACAACGAAGGGGGAAGACTGCTGCTCCGGCGCCTGAAGAATTTCCAGATCGTAAACGGAGGTCAGACCACGGCGTCCATTCACGTGGCGCAGCGGAACAAGGTCGACCTGTCGCGGTCATTCGTCCAGATGAAGCTTTCGGTCGTTGATTCGGAGCGGGCAACCAGACTTGTTCCGAAGATTTCCGAGTTTGCCAACAGCCAGAATCGGGTCAGTGCGGCGGATTTCTTTTCGAATCATCCATTTCACATTCGCGTCGAGGGGTTTTCCCGCCGCATCCACGCCCCGGCCCCGGACGGCACGTTTCGGGAGTCGAAGTGGTTCTACGAACGCGCGCGGGGTCAGTACGCGGACGCCCGGGCGAGGCTCACGCCCGCGCAGCGCCGGAAGTTCGATCTCGAGAATCCCCGTCGGCAGCTCTTTACGAAGACCGACCTTGCGAAGTACGTCAGCGTCTGGGAAGGACGCCCGCACGAGGTGAGCTTGGGGGCGCAGAAGAACTTCGCGGCATTCGCAGCACGTATTGGCCGTGAATGGGCCAGCTCCCCTGACAATTTCAACGAAAGCTGGTATCGAGAGGCGATCGTGAAGGCTATTGTCTTCAAGACCACCGAACGGATCGTATCCGACCTGCCATGGTACCAGGGTGGATACCGCGCCAACATCGTCGCGTATGCGATCGCAAAGACCGCGCACGACATCAAGGAACGGGGACTTGCGGTAGACTTCCAGAGAATCTGGCGTCAACAGGCGCCAAGTCCTGAGATGATGGCAGCGTTGGCGGTCGTGGCCGAAGCAGTGCATGAAATTCTGATCAACCCGCCACCGGGGATCAGCAATGTGACAGAGTGGGCGAAGAAGCAGGCGTGCTGGACGGGTGTCCTTGAAATTGATGTTTCATGGCCTCCGACCTTCCTGGATGGCCTGATTTCCAATGACACCCGTCGCGATGCCGAGCGCCGTGCCCGCCGCGATCAACGAGAGCTGAACGGCATCGAAGCGCAGATTGCGGTTGTGAAGGCCGGTCCGGGATTCTGGACGAAGGCGCTTGAGTATGGCGCCGAGCGAGGGCTGCTCACCCCCGCAGAGGAGGGAATCTTCCGGGTAGCAGCAGATCGAACTGGAAGGAAGACGCCGACCGACAAGCAATCTCTGAAGGCAGTCGAAGTGCTGCGGAAACTTCAATCGGAAGGGTTCACAGGCGAGCTTCCTCCCGGTTCGTAAGTTGATGGTACAGATTCAGGCCGTCGACATGGACCCTTGTTTTCATTGCAGTTTCCGAAAAGCAAGGGCCGTCTTGGAGAGTGGCCCTTGACCTGACAGCACACTGACGGCGGGTATCCGGGTGCAATCCGCCTCACCCGGCGCGGGCGGCGAATGTCCGGGCCGTCGCGTCGGGGCGTGACTGGACCCCGGCCGGGTGGCGCGACCCTGTCGAGGTCCCGCCCGCGCGCTGGCGCCCGGCAGGCGCTATCATCGGCCCATGCGCTTCTTCAACACCGAAGGGCCGGTTCGTCCGGACGACCACTACGCCATCTCGCCGCTGGACCGGATGGACGTCGACGAGCTGCTGGCCCTGATCCGGACCAAGCGCTACTTCGTGCTGCACGCGCCGCGGCAGACGGGCAAGACCTCCGCGCTCATCGCCCTGCGCGACCTCCTGAACCGCGGCGAAGCCGGCAGCTTCCGGTGCGTGGACGTGAACGTCGAGGTCGGCCAGGTGGCGCGCGACGACGTGGCGGAGGGAATGCGCGCGGTCCTGAGCAGCCTGGGCATGAGCGCCGAGCAGCTCGGCGACGACTACGTGGAGGGCATCTGGCCGGACACGCTCGCCAAGGCAGGCCCCAACAACGCCTTGCGGCAGGTGCTCTCCCGCTGGTGCCGGGCCGACCCGACCCCGCTGGTGCTGCTGGTGGACGAGATCGACTCACTGGTGGGCGACACCCTGCTCTCGGTGCTGCGCCAGCTCCGGGCCGGCTACCAGAGGCGCCCCGAGGGCTTTCCGCAGAGCATCGTGCTGTGCGGGGTGCGCGACATCCGCGACTACCGGATCCGGTCGAGCACCGGGGAGGTCATCGCCGGCGGCAGCCCGTTCAACGTGGCCGCGAAGTCGCTTCGCATGGGCGACTTCACGGAAGCGGAGACGCGGGCGCTGATGGCGCAGCACACCGAGGAGACCGGCCAGCGGTTCTCGCCGACGGCGCAGGGTGCGGTGTGGACCCAGACCCGGGGCCAGCCGTGGCTGGTGAACGCGCTTCTCGCCGGAGCGTGCTTCGACAACAAGGCGGGCAGGGACCGTTCGCGCACCATCGAGGTGGACGACGTCTACGCGGCGCGCGAGGCGCTCATCCTGTCACGGCGCACGCATCTGGACCAGCTCGCGCACAAGCTGGAGGAGGAGCGGGTGCGGCGGGTCGTCGAGCCCATCCTGAGCGGGGGCGAGGCGCGCCACCAGGTCCGCGACCTCGAATACCTTCGCGACCTCGGCCTCATCGACGGCGGCGAGCCGCCGCGCATCGCGAACCCGATCTACGCGGAGGTCGTCCCGCGGGAGCTGGGTTACATCCTGCAAAGCAGCTTGGACGTGCAGACGGCTTGGTACGTGGACAGCTCGGGGCGGCTGGACCTGACGAAGCTGCTGACCGCGTTCCAGACGTTCTTCGGGGAGCACTCCGATCACTGGCTGGAGCGTTTCTCCGAGTACCCCGAAGCGGGGCCGCAGCTCATCTTGCAGTCGTACCTGCACCGGGTGGTGAATGGGGGCGGTCGGATCGAGCGCGAGTACGGGTTGGGCCGGGGCCGGACGGACCTCCTGCTGATGTGGCCGCGCGAGCCGGGGCAGCCGTCGGACCTGTGGGAGCGTTTCGTGGTCGAGTGCAAGGTGTTGCGGGACTCGGACCGCAAGAGCCTCGCGTGGACGGTCGAGCGCGGGGTGGAGCAGACCTTGGACTACATGGAGAAGTGCGGCGCGAAGGAAGGGCACCTGGTGGTGATCGACCGCCGCGCTAGCGCGGAAGGCCGCCAGCGTAGCGAAGACGTGGAGGAACCCCCGAGCGCCGGGGCCGAGGCGGGTGAAAACGAGGAACACCGGCAGAACGGCCGTCGAGTGGTGGTGTGGACGCTGTAGCGCGATGCGATGGAACCCCGGCGGCGCACCACGTGATCCGAACGGAACGCGGCATCCCGGGGCCGGCCCACTTCGACGGAGCCTTCCGACGGTTGCGCCGACCGACTCGAGCCCCTATATTCAGCCATCCATGCGGGAGCGGTAGCCGAACGATGCAGCCTGATCCGATAGACCGGTTCCGGGTCCCTCGAGGTGCCCCGCGGGGACCGTGATGGGACGCTATCTTCCCTTTGCCGGCGAGCACTCCATTCAGGAAGCCGTGGTCGGCGTCCATTTTCGTGGCAAGTCCGATCCGGAAGCGGTCAGGCAGGCCCGAGACACGGCCCAGGCGGAGCTGGCGGACGTTCTTCCAAAAGCGCGGGAAATTCACCAGATCAAGGAAATCAATCTCGTTCAGGTCGAACAGGACGTCGTCCAGGGCTCCGGTTCGCCGCGGCTGGCCGGCTTCGAGCGCTCGAAGGTGAAAGCGGACGCGACGCCGGCGCGCGTTCTCCGTTTCCTCGAGGATATTCTTACGGTCGGTTTCCTCGAATATCCCGGCTGGAAAGCGGCGCTGGCCGAAAGCCTCGGTTATCTTCGGACGGTGCTCTCTCCGCTCAACTTGGCCGCAAACCCCGTTGTGGCCTACAGCCTGAGATACATCGATCGGTATACGTTCGATGGACCCGACGACGCGCCCCGAGCCGAAATGCTGCTGCGAAAAGGGAACGCCTACACCACTCCGCATTCCTTCTCGGCGGGGCCGTTCTGGCACAGCCATTCAGGCTGGTTCGAGCTGCTCGAAGGAGGAGGGCGTGTCCTCAACCAGGTCAACGTTGGGAGCGCCTCTGTCGACCAGACCCCAACGATCACCATCGAACACAATGCCATTTGCCAGTTGGGAGCGCCGCGCCAGTCGGTGGACAGGCTCTTTCAATCGTCCGACAATACCGCGGGCGTGGATGCAGTGATGGAATTCCTCCATGAGCGAAACGTTGCAGTGCTCAAAGACATGCTACAGCCTGCAATGATAAAAAAGATCGGTTTACGGAAATGACGCTCCATTCGACCGTCGGCAGCTATGGATATCCCCTGACCGATCCTCATCTCCGGGGTTTCGCCGGAGATTGGCCGGAAGCTGAACGGCCGCCCGAACCGACGGACACGGATGCCTATTCCGCCAAGCCTTCCGGCGTGCAGGCGGAGGTGGGAACCTCCGGCGAATTGTCCGCGGCCAGGATCTCCTCACTTTCCCGCCATGTCCGCATGGGCGTGCTTCTGGCGCAGCTCGGGACGCTTCGGAGAACACCCGAGAAGGAACGCTGGCCCGGTGCGGATTGGCCTGCCGCTTCGGCCTTTCGAGATGCCGAAGAATTCATCCGGATGCTCCCGCTGGCGTTCATCCCCCTTCCCAGGATCACCCTTGCGGATGACGGCGAAATAAATTTTCTGTGGAAGGAAGACGGGGTCCACGTCGACCTCGGGTTCTACGGAACCAATACCTGCTCCTGCTTCGCCCGGGCAAGGGACGGCCGAAAGTTTCATCTGGAGGCGATTCCACCGTCGAGCGGGTTGCCGCCCGAGGTCGAAGCCCTGCTTGCCGAGTGAGTCATCGTTGTCGACCATTACGATTCATCTTGATGAGCACGTCAGCGCCGCGCCCGGTATTTCCCCCGGAGTTGTCGAGGACGATGAGTTTCTCCTGCGCGAGCTTTTCAACCCGCAACACGTCGATGACGATGGACGGGTTCTTGTTACGGCAATATCATTGAAGGACCTGAGGGAAAGAGGCTTCTCCGTCAATCGGATCAGGTACGTTTCTCCGGAATTCATCAGGTCTTCCGTGGAGGAGCGGCTTTCAAGACCGAGACAGGGAGCGCCGTGGCGCGATGAAGGTGTTGCGAAGCTCGAAACCCGCCGGGTCCGGCAGATCCGAGTCGAAGAGGACCAGGCGTTTGCAGTGATTGATACTGCGCTTCCCGAGAATCCGGGCCACGCCAGCATTTATGCGGGCAGGCCGGAAAAGGGCGAAGCTTACGCCCGGGAGCTTCGCAGCCTGCTCCTGCCCCTGTTGCACGACCGGATGACGATAGAGCAGGCGTTCGATCTCCGGTAAGGGCGCCTGCCCACCAGTGGGACATGGCCAATATCGCCCACTTCGGGCGGGTTGCCGGACGCCTCGAACCCGTTCGCGCGCCGTGCGCGCCATCGCGCACCTTCCCTGCTCCCGGTTCTCGTGTACATCACCGAATCGAGTCCGGTCCGTCCATCCGCTCGCGTTCTGAGGTCCGTGCGCTGTTCGTGACCTATTGATATAGGGAGGGTAAAGAGGATTGATATAGGGAGGGTAAAGAGGGAGGCGAGATATTTTGTACCCCACGGAGACGGCGTTGTTCCAGGGTTTGGGGTCGGTTCGAGGGGCTTTTGGACGGATTTCACTCCACGCGGCGTTTGCGCGGGTGCTCCTGGGAACGCGGGCGTCCCGCCCGCATTTTTGTTCACGGGCGCTTCACCCCCCTGTGCGGGCGAGACGCCCGCGTTCCCAGGAGCACCCGCGAGAGGTGTGCTTGGCGAAAATCCCCACCGCACACATGTCTCGTTCTTGCGCTACCTTTCTACGGCGCAGACTCCTGGCCTACAATGCCTCGAAGCGCTGGCGTTGGTGTCGGCGCATTGAAGGCCCGCGCGGGCTCCGGCAGCTCAGGGGGATCGCATGAATTCACACCACGACACAAAGCGCGGCGGGAGCGGGGCGAAGCCTCCGCGGGCCGCCCGTACCGCAGTCGGGCTGGCCGCCGCGCTGGCGGTTTCCCTGGCGTTGACGGTCGCCGCCCCCGGAACGGCCGCCGCGGCCGGCGGCTCGACCGGCCTCCCGCACCTGCCCGCGGGGGCCGCCTACGGCGACTACGCGGTGGGCGCCGCCACCGGCTTCGCGGTGGACAACCGCCAGCGCTTCGACCCTTGGAACAGCGCCTACGCCCGCCCCGAATACCGCGCCCTGCTGCGCCGGGTGGAGGCGTCGGGCCAGACCCGCACGGTGGTGTTCCAGCTTTGGTACCCGGCGGACGCGGACCCCGCCCGGGGGCGGCTCGCCGGGCCGCGCTCCACCTTCCCGGCGGCGAGCGGACGGCGCGCGAACTACTTCGACTTCTTCTTCCAGGAAGGCGGCCCCCTGTCGCGGCGGATCGGCGCCGCCGCCCAGGTGGTGCTGCCCCAGTTCATCCACCTGCAGGGCGGCGGCCTCCTGGCCGGGGCGCAAGGCGCGGCCCAGCAGGCCGCCTTCGGCGAGATCGGCCGGCGGATCCTCGACGCGCCGCGCGGCGCATGGCAGGACGCCCGCGCCGCCGAGGGCAGGTTCCCGCTCGTCCTCCTCGCCCACGGGCTCGCCGGCAGCCACGCCATGTGGAGCTCGCTCGGCGAGTTTCTCGCCTCCCACGGCTACGTGGTGGCGGCCCCCACGTTCATCTCCGACGGCGGCCTCCCGCTCGTGTTCCACGACGAGGACTCCCCCTTCGCCAAGCAGGCGTCGCCCGACGAGGTGCAGCGCGCCTACGAGCTGATCCTCGGCGAGATCAAGGTCGTCCCGTACTTCTACCGCCTGGTGTTCGGCCGCGAAGGCCGGGGGTTCGCGCCGCCGGCCGGCTTCGACCCGCCGAAGGAGAAGATCGTGCCGGGGGGCGTGGAGCGGGCCACCACCATGATGCGCAACCTGTTCCGGCAGCGGGTGTCGGACGCGGGGCTGGTGCTGCACACCGTGCGCCTGCTCGGGGCGGAGGAAGCCGCCTGCCGGACCGCGCTCGCCTCGATGGGGGCGACCAGCGCCGCCCGGAACCTCTGCGGCCTGCTGGAGGGGCGGATCGACGGAGAGCGGACGGGGGTCGCCGGGCATTCGCTCGGCTCCATGACCGCGCAGCTCGCGGCCAGCCACCTGCCCGGCGTGCGCGCGGCCCTGGGGCTCAACAACGCCCCGCCCTTCACCTGGTCGCCGGAAGAGATGTTCGGCGCGGGGGAAGCGCGGGACGGGAGCGGCGCCAGCGGCGCCAGCGGCGGGAGCGGCAGCGGCGCCAGCGGCGGCAAAGCCGGAGGCGGCGGCCTGCCGGTGGGAAGCCGCAAGCCGGTGCTCATCATGATCGGCGACGAGGACGCCTTCGTGCAGCGGGTGTTCGCCGGCCTCTTCCACTCGGCGGTCGCGGCCGCCGGCGGGGACCCGGCCGCCGCCTTCCCGCTCGCCCCCGAGCGGGCCGCCCCCGACCGCATGGAGAACCCGCAGCCGGTCGCGCTCAGCGCATGGCGGCGGGCGGTCTCCGATCGGATGCTGGTGATCGTGCGCGACACCGACCACTTCACCGTCGCCGAAGACCTCGCGCGGATGTTCCCCTGGCCGAAGTTCCAGCGCGGCGGGCTCCCCTTCGGCCAGACCCCGGAGCGCACCCGCAAGCCGACCGGCGCGCGCGCCTTCGGCCCGCCGTCCGCGGAGCCCGGCGAGCGCTACACCCAGCTCGGCTGGGCGAGCGCGGGCGGGGACGGCGAGGTCTACCTGCCCCACGTCATCCGCGACTGGTATACGAAGGCATGGTTCGACTGGCATCTCAAGGAAGACGAAGCCGCCCGCGGACGGCTGCGGAGCCCCGATCCGTTCGGGTCCATGACCTCGGTGCGGAAGGATCTGGAGTAGAAGCGGGGAGCCCGAAGACATGGCGGCAGCACCGTGCCGCGGGGGCGGGCGCGCCGGGTGCGGGGTGGGGCGTGCAGCGTTGTCCTGGAAGAAGACCTCTGGCTGGTTCGACGTCGGCGCTCGGCAGTCTCAGGAAGGCGCCCGGCTTTCTGTCCATGGGTCGACGACGGCGATCCCGCAGTGTTCGAAGTCTGCGGCATTCCGGGTCGCCACCGCCGCGTCCCTCGCGCGGGCGATGGCCGCGATCTGGCAATCGGCCTCCGGAATCGGCCGGCCCGCGGACCGGCGTGAGGCGGCAATCACCGCATAGGCTCTGGCGGCGGCGCTGTCGAAGGGCAGCACGCGGCCCGCGAAGTCCTCCCGAACCACGGCGTCGATCTCGGCGGCGAGGCGCTCGCGGCGCCGGCCCGCGGGCAGGATGGCCGCGCCCGTGCGGAGCTCCGCCTCGCTGATGGCGGTCAGGTAGAGCGCGCCGGAGTCCTGAGCGGCGAACCAGGCCATGACCGCCGGCGCGGGTGTCTGGCGCATCAGCTCGGAGACCACGTTCGTGTCGATGAGGATCATGAGCGGAGCGGTCAGCGGAAGCTGGGCGGCGGGCGCATCGGGCCGCGTTCGGGGAGATCAAGCTCGGCGCCGCCGAGCGCGGCGAAACGCGCGTGGACGGCGCGGCCGAGGTCTTTCGGGGGCGGCGTCTCGCCGATGGTGCGCCGCAAGATAGCGCGGGCTTCTTCTTCCATCGAGCGGCCGTTCTCGGCCGCGCGCATGCGCAACCGGCGTTCGAGGCGTTCGTCGAGGTTCCTGATCGTGATGCTTGCCACGGAGGCCTCCTGCACAACGGTGCTGGCGCTCGAAAATAGGTATTGATTGCGTTGGGGTCAATGGCGGGGCCGGCATCTGCACCGGGGAGCCGTCGGCCCCGGCATGACCGGACCTCCCCGGATGAGAAAGGGAAACGCACCGGGGATGAGCAGGGGTTCGTCGCGTTCGAACGCCGACGGTTCGTTCCGTTGCGCCGTGTGCCGGGATTGGGCAGGATTCGGCGCGGGCGGCGGACGGAGGTCGATGGGGCAAGCCGTGGGATCGGATCGCGAGCCGTGAGGAACCCCAAGGACGCGGAGCGCGCGCGGGGCTACCGCGAGTGCGGCTGGTGGCCGGGCGTGCCGCTTGCGGAGCGCTTCCACCGCTTCGTTCGGGGTCGGCCGGACGCGCCCGCCGTGGTCGACGACCGGGGGCGGGGTCTCAGTCGCGGGCAGCTCTGGCGGGAAGCCGGCCGGCTCGGCGCGGAGCTCGCCGGGCAGGGGGTCGGGCCGGGGGACGTCGTCCTCATCTTCATGCCGAACCGGGTCGAGTCGGTGGCGGCGATGCTCGCCGTGCTCCGACAGGGCGCGGTTCCCGCCAACCTCCCGATCCGGACCGACGAGGACGCCCTTCGCCACGCGGCGGCGCTCTGCGAGGCCCGCGCGCTCCTCACCGTCGAGCGGCACGGCGGGATCGAGACCGGGGCGCTCTCCCTCGAAGCCGCGGCGGGGCGCCCCGTCCCGCCGGCGGTGGCGGTCGTCGCCGGGGACGGAACCCGGCGCTGGCCGATGCCGGGGCGAGGCCCGCACTCGCACTCGCGCTCATGCCCGGATACGGGAAGCGACGGTAGCGCCGGACCTGACCGCGACGACGGCCCCGCCCGCGCCCGCCGCCCCGGCGCCGACCCCGCTCCCTCCCCACCGGCCGCGGCGGGGCTCGACCACCTCATGTTCACCTCCAGCACCACCGGCCCGGCGAAGGCGGTGATGCACACCGGCGACACGCTCGCCGCCCTCAACGTCACGTTCGCCGAGCGGTTCGGGCTCGGGCCCGACACGCCGATCTTCATGCCGTCGCCGCTCGGGCACAGCGTCGGGGTGATCCACGGCGCCCGCCTCGCGCTCCATACCGGCGCCCCGCTCGTCCTCCAGGACCGGTGGGACCCCGCCCGCGCCCTCGATACGGTCGCCGCCCACGGCTGCCGCTTCACGGCCGCCGCGACCCCGTTCCTGAAGGACCTGGTGGACGCGCCCTGGCCGGCGCGAGGCACAAGCCGCACCGGGACCGCCGGCCGCCGCGCGCCGAAGCTCGCGCCGCTCGACTGGTTCCTGTGCGGCGGCGCCCAGGTCCCCCCGTCGCTCATGGAGCGGGCGGAAGCCGAGTTCCCGAACACCCGGACCACCGTGCTCTGGGGCATGACCGAAGGCGGGCTCACGACCTGCACCGCCGCGAGCCCCCGCGAGAAGGTGCTGACCACCGCCGGGGTCGGGCTTCCCGGGCTCGAGCTCCGCACCCTCGACGAGTGCGGCGCGCCGACCGCGCCGGGCGTCGAGGGCGAGCTTGCGATGCGCGGGCCGGGGGTGTTCGTCGGCTACTACGCCCAGGAGTCCCTGTACGAATCGCTGCTGACCCCGGACGGGTTCTTCCGCACCGGAGACCTCGCCCGCATCGACGGCGACGGGTACGTCAGGATCACCGGCCGGGTGAAGGACCTCATCATCCGGGGCGGGGTGAACCTCTCCCCGGTCCCGCTGGAGGACGCCCTCGCCGCCCTCCCCGGCGTTCGCGCAGCGGCGGTGGTGGGCTACCCGGACGAACGCCTCGGCGAGCGGATCTGCGCGGTATTGGAGGTCCGGGGAAAGGGGGAGGCGCCGGCGGAGCTCGGGGCGGTCACCTCGTTCCTGCGCGAACGGAGGCTTCCGAAACACCTGTGGCCGGAGATCGTCCGGACCGTGGACGAGCTCCCCCGGACGGCGGCCGGAAAGGTCCGGAAGCTCGTGCTCCGGGACCGGATCGTCGCGTCCGACCGGGCCGGGCGAACCGGAACGGAGCCCGGCCCCGCCACCCCCGGCGCTGGCGGGCATCGGAGCGGCGGTCGTCCAGGGGAGGCGGGAGATCGTTCCCGGACGGAGACTTGAACGGTGTCGGGCGCGGGTCGGGAACGGGAACCGGGAGGGTGCGAGGGTGAAGGTCCGGCTGGGCGACGTCGAGGTCGGCTATACGGAGCGGGGCCGCGGCCCGCCCGTCGTCATGGTGCACGGCCTCGCCGAGGACCGGCGAAGTTGGGCGGTGGCGCAGGAGCGGCTGGGGGACTACCGGACGCTCGCGTACGACCTTCGCGGACACGGCGAGACGGAGGTCGGAGACGGGCGCGGCGCCCTGGACCAGCTCGCGGGCGACCTCGCCCGCTTCCTCGAGGCCCTGACCGGGCCTGCCGCGTGCATGGGCTACTCGCTCGGCGGAACCGTCGTGCTCGCCCTCGCGGCGGACCGCCCCGACCTCGTGACCCGCGCGGTGGTGAGCGGCACTTCGTCCGTGGTGGGCCGCGCCGCGGCCGGGTTCTTTGAGGAGCGCATCGCCCTCCTCCGCTCGGACCGGGCGGCGTTCGACGCGGCCCTCCGAAAGGACACCGCGGCCCAGATCGTCACCCCGGGAGCGGACCTCGACGCGATCACCCGCCGCCGGCTGGAGGCGGTGGGGGACGGCCGCGGATACGCCAACGCGGCCCGCGCGATGCTGGGCCTCCGCGACGCCCCGCTCACCGGCGCGCTCGCCCGGATCCGATGCCCCGTGGACGTGATCGGGGGGGACGGGGACCGGTTCTGCCCGCGCAAGGCGGCCGACGTCCTCCTCGCCGAGCTCGCGGACGGCGCCTACCACGAGCTCGCGGATTGCGGCCACCTGATGACGGTGGACCAGCCGGAGGCGTACCCTGTGGCCCTCCGCGCCGCCCTGGAGCGGCCGGCAGGGACCGGAGGGATGAAGTAATGCCGGAGCTGAAGCAGTGCCGGGAAGGTCGGACAGGAACCGTGCTACAAATCAGCCAACGCCGGGAATGAGGCATCGCCATGGGGATTTTCGCCAAGCACGTCTCGTCGCAGGCGCTCCTGGGAACGCTTGTGTCCCGCCCGCACAAGGGTGAAGCGCCCGTGAACCAAAATGCGGGCGGGACACAAGCGTTCCCAGGATGCGCCCTCCCCGGGAGCGCTCCCGGCGACGGGTTCACGGAAGCGCTGCGGTGGGGTGAAGGCATTTACGAACAGCATACGAGCTTCGGAATGACCCGATGGTGACCCGATTCGGGATCTCGCGGGGGGTGAGCCCGCGCGAGCCGCTCGCCGGGGTCGGGGACCTCGCCCGGGCTGTCGAGGACCACGGCTTCGACGCGCTGTGGTTCATCGACCACCAGCTCGGGATGAAGGACGTCTACACCGCCATGACCCTCTCGGCGCTCGCGACCGAGCGCATCGAGATCGGGGCCGGGGTCACCAACCTCACGACCCGCCATCCCACGGTGACCGCCAATGCGACCGCCGCCCTCGACGAGGTCTCGGGCGGCCGGGCGCTCCTCGGGCTCGGCGCGGGCTGGGTCGCGGTGCGCTCGATTGGCCGCGAGCCCGAGCGCCTCGGCGCGATCCGCCGCGGCATCGAGGACTTCCGGCGGCTCCTCCGGGGCGAGGAGACGGCGCTGGACGGGCCGGGAGGCGCGCGGGTGCGCCTCGCGACCGCGGCCCGGCAGGCGCCGATCTACCTCGCGGTCTCCCAGCCCGGGATGCTGCGCCTCGCCGGCGAGACCTGCGACGGGGCGATCGTGATGGGGGCTGCGGACCCCGGGTTCTGCCGCTGGCAGCTCGACTTCCTCTACGAGGGGCTGGAGCGCGGCGGACGCAAGCGGGAAGACCTCACCATCGACCTCTTCGTCACGATGAGCGTCGACGACGACGAGGAGCGGGCGGTGGGCGACGTGCGCGCCTGGGCCACGAGCCAGGCCGCGACCTTCCAGGTGTGGAAGCGCATCCCCCCGGGCTGGGAGCGGTTCCGCCCCGAGTTCCTCCGCGCCCAAGGAAGCTACGAGTACGAGGACCACCTGTCGCTTCGCGCCGGCCACAAGGCGCTCGTCAGCCGGGAGTTCGTGCAGTCGGTCGCGATCGCGGGCGACCGCGATTCGTCTGTCGCACGGCTGCGCGAGGTGGCGGCCCTCGACTTCGATCGGATCACCTTCGCGCTCCTCTCCGGCGGGCGCCGCCGGAGGCTGGAGCAGCTCGCGACGGAAGTGCTGCCGGCGCTTCGCCCGGAGGGGGAAGGAAGCCGGACGGAGGGCGGCGCCAGAGCCGTTTCACGCGGCGGCGCTGGTTCGCACGGATGACCCGGTTCGGTCGGGTCGGAGCGACGGAGGCCCCAGGATGCGCCGTTCCCGAGAAGAGACGCGCCTCGATACCTGGCCGCGAGCTCGGTTCGGTCAGCGTGAAGTCCTGATCCGAGGGAAGAGGGGCCGTGCGGTGACCGAACCGCCGCGAAGAGTCCCGGCAGGGACGGGCCGCCGGACCTCGGGATCGGCGGATCGCACGGACACGGGTACGAACGACAACCGGAGAACCGCCATGAAGAAGCTGAAGCACGCCATCGCCGGGATCGCGGGGTCCGCCCTCCGCGCCCTTCGCGCCCTCCCCGCCGGACTTGCCGGCCTCACCCTGGTCCTCGGGGCGGGCGCGGGGACGGCGCCCCTCGCCGCCTCCGCCGCGGAGCCGATCCGGATCGGCGACATCAACAGCTACAAGCGGCTGCCCGCCCACACGATCCCCTACAAGATGGGGGTCGAGCTCGCGCTCGAGGAGATCAACGCGGCCGGCGGGGTGCTCGGCCGGCCCCTCGAGCTCGTGTCCCGCGACGACGCGGGCAAGCCCGGCGAGGCGGTGAAGATCGCCGAGGAGCTGGTGTCGAAGGAGCGGGTCGCGCTCATCTCGGGCACCCTCTTCTCCCACATCGGGCTCGCCCTCACCTCCTTCGCCGGGGAGAGGAAGGTGCTCTACCTCGCGGCGGAGCCCCTCGCCGACGCCCTCGTCTGGGCCAAGGGCAACCGCTACACCTTCCGTCTCCGGCCCTCCACGTACATGCAGGCGTCCATGCTCGCCCGCGAGGCGGCGAAGAACCCCGCGAAACGCTGGGCCACCATCGCCCCCAACTACGCCTACGGGAAGGACGCGGTGGCCGCGTTCAGGAAGGTGCTGACGCAGCTTCGCCCGGACGTCGAGTTCGTGGCCGCGCAGTGGCCGGGGCTGTTCAAGATCGATGCGGGGGCCGAGGTCCAGGCCCTGAGCGCGGCCTCCCCCGAAGCGATCTACAACGTGACCTTCGGGGGCGACCTCGCGAAGTTCGTGCGCGAGGGCAAGCTCCGCGGCCTCTTCGAGGGCCGCTTGGTGGTGGGGCTCCTCACCGGCGAGCCGGAGTACCTCGACCCGCTCAAGGGCGAGGCCCCGGAAGGGTGGCTGGTCACCGGCTACCCGTGGGACGACATCGACACCCCCGGGCACGACGCGTTCCTCTCCGCCTACCGGGCGAGGTACGACGACTACCCGCGCCTCGGCTCCGTCGTCGGGTACAACACGATGCTGACCGTCGCCGCCCTCATCGCCAGGGCCGGCAGCACGGACACCGAGGCGATGGTGGACGCGCTCGAGGGGCTCTCCCTGGACGCTCCGACCGGGCCCATCACGTTCCGCGCGCTCGACCACCAGTCCACGATGGGCACGTACATCGGCTGGACGAAGCTCGTGGACGGCCGCGGCAAGGTGGTGGACTGGACCTACCAGGACGGCGCGGACCACCTCCCGCCCGACGACGAGGTGCGGGCGATGCGTCCGGCAGGCTGACGGGTTGACCGGGGCGGGGCGGCGGGCGCTCCTGGGAACGCTTGTGTCCCGCCCACCTTCGTCATTCCCGCGAAAGCGGGAATCCAAGCGGCCCGGGAACGCGGGTGGAAGGGAAGTCCGGCCCGCACACCCGGCACGGCCTCCTGGGAACGCGGGCGTCCCGCCCGCATTTTCGTTCACGGGCGCTCTCCCTGTGCGGGCGAGACGCCCGCGTTCCCAGGAGGCTTGGATTCCCGCTTTCGCAGGAATGACGAAGGTGGGCGGAACACAGCGTTCCCAAGAGGCGCCGTTCCCAGGAGCGCCGGCGAGAGGCGCGCCTGGCGAAAATTCCCGCCGCGCACGCGCCTCGGCCATGGACGGGAACCGCTCCCAGCGACGCTGCCCGCCGGCCCGCCCCCGCGGCCGGCGCGGAACGGCGGTGGGGGAATCGCGCATCCGGGCGCGTTCGAGCAGGGCGGTGAGGTGAAGCGCGCCGGCGGCCGGGGCCGTGGCTGACCTCGGGTTCTACCTCGTCCAGGCGCTGACCGGGCTCTCCAGCGCGTCGGCCCTGTTCCTGGTCGCCTCCGGGCTCTCCATCATCTTCGGGGTGACCCGGGTCGTCAATTTCGCGCACGGGTCGTTCTACATGCTCGGGGCGTACATCGCGTACACCCTCGTCGGGCACCTCGGCGGCGCGGTCGGGTTCTGGGCGGCGGTGCTCCTCGCGGGGGCGGCGGTCGGGGTGATCGGCGTGGTCGTCGAGCTCTCGATCCTGCGGCGGGTCTACCAGGCGCCGGAGCTGTTCCAGCTCGTCGCGACCTTCGGGGTCATCCTCGTCATCCAGGACCTCGCCCTCCTGGTATGGGGCGCGGAGGACCTGTTCGGCCCCGCCGCGCCGGGGCTCGAAGGCACGGTGGACATCCTCGGCACGCGGCTCCCCGAGTACGACCTCGCCCTCATCGCGCTCAGCCTCGTGGTGCTGGGCGCCCTGTGGCTCCTGTTCCACCGAACCCGCTGGGGCACCCTGGTCCGGGCCGCGACCGAGGACCGGGAGATGGTGGGCGCGCTCGGCGTCAACCAGGCGTGGCTGTTCACCGGCGCCTTCTTCCTCGGCTCGATGCTCGCGGGGCTCGGCGGGGCCGCCCAGCTCCCCAAGGGGGGCGCCGACCTCCTCATGGACTTCAACATCCTCGCCGCGGTGTTCGTGGTGGTCGTGGTCGGGGGGATGGGCAGCATTGCCGGCGCCTTCCTCGCGGCGGTGCTCATCTCGGAGCTCGGCGCGTTCGGGATCCTCGTCATCCCCCAGAGCACCCTGGTGCTCATGTTCGTGGTGATGGCGGTGGTCCTCATCTTCCGGCCCTGGGGGCTGCTCGGCCGCCCGGAGGCGCCCGGGCAGCACGGGCAGGCGGGGCCGCCCGAGCCGCCGCTCCGTCCGCCCCCGCCCCGGCTCCGGGCGGCGGGCCTGCTCCTCCTCGCGGCCCTGCTCGCCCTGCCCGCGTTCGCGGACGACTTCACCCTGGTGCTCGCGGTCGAGGTCGCGATCATGGCGCTCTTCGCGGCGAGCCTGCACTTCGCGATGGGGCCGGGCGGGATGGTCTCGTTCGGGCACGCCGCCTTCTTCGGCGGGGGCGCGTACGCGGCGGCCCTCCTGGTGAAGTACGCCGGCTCGCCGATGGAGGTCGCGCTCCTCTTCGCGCCGGCGATGGCCGGGGCGCTGGCCCTCGTCTTCGGATGGTTCTGCGTGCGCCTCACCGGGGTCTACCTCGCCATGCTGACCCTCGCCTTCGCGCAGGTCGGGTGGTCGATCGTGTTCCAGTGGGGCGAGGTCACCGGGGGGGACGACGGCATCCTCGGCATCTGGCCGAGCGAGTGGGCGAGCGACCGCCTCGCCTTCTACTACCTGTCGGTGCTCGCCTCGGCGGGCGGGATCCTGGCGCTCCAGTACGTCCTCCATTCCCCGTTCGGGTACGCGATGCGGGCGTGCCGCGATTCGGTGGTGCGAAGCGCCTCCATCGGCATCGACGTGCAGCGCCAGCAATGGCTCGCGTTCGCGTTCTCCGGGGTGCTCGCCGGGCTCGCGGGCGGCCTCTTCGTCTTCTCCAAGGGGAGCGTGTTCCCGGACGAGATGTCCATCCCGCGCTCGTTCGACGCGCTCATCATGGTGCTGCTCGGCGGGGTCAAGACCCTCCTCGGCCCGGTCGCGGGGGCGGTGACGTTCACTTGGCTCCAGGACGAGATCTCGCGCCTGGAGTACTGGCGGCTCATCCTCGGGGCGCTGATCATCGCGATCGTGGTGGTCTTCCCGCAGGGGATCGCGGGGTTCCTGCGCGCACGGGCTGGCCCCTGGTTCGGGGTCCGGGAGATGGAGGCGTGACCGGGGCGGGCGGCGCCGACACCGGGCGGGCGTGCGAGGCGGCCGGGCGGGGCGGAGTCGGGTCCGGGGCGGCCGGCAGTGCGCCCGCCGTAGAGGCCCCGCAGGCCGCGCCGGACGCCCCCGGCACGTCGGGCGGCCCGGAACCGGACGCCCACGCCCGCCCCCGCCCCCGCCCGCCGGGGGAGCCGTCCCGCACCCCCCTTCTGGAGGTGCGCGGGCTCTGCCGCGCGTTCGGCGGGGTGCGGGCGGTGGACGACGTGACCTTCACCCTCGACCGGGGGCGGCTCCTCGCCCTCATCGGGCCGAACGGCGCCGGCAAGACCACCTGCTTCAACGTCATCAATGGCCAGCTCGCCCCCGACCGGGG
The DNA here is from genome assembly GCA_965243335.1 of Gammaproteobacteria bacterium. Classification (GTDB taxonomy): domain Bacteria; phylum Pseudomonadota; class Gammaproteobacteria; order HK1; family HK1; genus JAJDXW01. The sequence continues at coordinate 3,191,276 of OZ251545.1, read as the reverse complement.
CTCGATCCGCTTCGACGGGCGCGAGCTGGTCGGCCTCGCGCCGCACCGGATCTGGCGGCTCGGGGTCGGCCGCACGTTCCAGATCACCGCCACCTACCCGAGCATGACGGTGTGCGAGAACGTGCAGATGGCCCTGCTGAGCCACCATCGCCGCCTGTTCTCGCTCCGGGGGCGCGCCTCCGCGCAGCACCGGGGCGAGGCCCTCGCCCTGCTCGAACGGGTCGGGATGGCCGAACAGGAGGACCGCCCGTGCAGCGTGCTCGCCTACGGGGACCTCAAGCGGGTAGAGCTCGCGGTGGCGCTCGCGAACGCGCCGTCGCTCCTGCTCATGGACGAGCCGACGGCCGGCATGTCCCCCGGCGAGCGCATCGAGCTCATGCGGCTCACCGCGGGGATCGTGGCCGAGCGCGGCATCGGGGTGCTCTTCACCGAGCACGACATGGACGTGGTCTTCCGCCACGCGGACCACGTCCTGGTGCTCGACCGGGGGCGGCTCATCGCCGACGGCCCCCCCGAGGCGGTCCGCGCGGACCCGCGCGTACGGGCCGTCTATCTCGGCTCCGGGGACGCGCCGGACGCCTGAATCGCCTTCCTGCCGACCCGCCGCCCGCCGGGTCCGCCTCCGCTGGCGTCGGCGGCGCCGGAAGGCCCGCGCCTAGCCTCGACCGCGCACGGCATCCGCACGGCGTCAGAAATGCCGGACGGCCGGAAGCAATTCCTCGCCGGGACGGCCCTCGACGGCCGCGGCCCAGCCCACGAGGTCCGGACGCGGCCCGAACAGTGCGAACACCCTGCCGTCCCGCTCCGGGCCGGGTTGCGGGCCGCGGTCCACCCGCCAGCCGCGGGCGCCGCCCGACACGAGCGCGGCCGAAGGCGCGGTGATCCCGCCCCTCTCCCTGCGGTGCGGATCGGCGAACCGCCGGCACGCGGGCCAGCTCTCCGCGCCGCCCGTGAGCGTCTCCTGCGGCAGGTCGGGCTGAAGCGGCGGCGGCTCTCCGATGTCGACCGCCCAGAGCGCACGGCGAACGGTGAGAAGGTCCTGCGGGTCGTGGATCTCCTCGTGGCGAAGGAACTCGGCCCAGGCGCCGTCCGGGGTATCGCAGAAATAGTGGGTCAGCTCGCCGGCATCGTTCCATCGCCCCGCGGGCTGCGACGCATCCTCCCGCAGGAAGGGAAAGCGGGGGTCGGCGTGGCGGAATGCGATCACGTGGCGGGAGACGACAGGAGGGCGCGGGCGAGCTCACGCACCCGTCGCGGGTTCTCTTCCTCGGGCGACCAGCGCTCGCCGAGCGTCCGGGCCGGGGTGGCGCCGCCCAGCCGCCGGCGCGGACGGTCGAACCAGCGCCGAACGCCGATGTCGTTGTATGCGCCGGCGAGGTCGCCGACGACGAAGGCCAGGAAGTGGAGACGCGCGGCGACCGTGTCGGGGGTGGTTCGGCTGCCCGACAGGTAACGGCGTGCGCTGGATTCGGATATGCCGAGGAGCCGGGCCAGCAGGTCGAGGCCGAGGACGTGCTGCAAGGCGCGCCATTCGTGTGCGGGGGCGGGGGATTGGTCGAGCGCTTCGTTGATCCTTTCCAGGAGGGCGTGCAGCCCGGCCCCGGCCCGGTCGGAGCCGGAGCAAGGCAGGCGATGGAGCTCGGAAACGAGAGCCTGACCCAGGCCCGCTTTCACCATGCCCGTCTCCAGCGCCCGCATGGAATCGTGGTCGAGACACGTGATCCGCCGAGACAGCAGGCCCATCGCGTCGGCCCGGCGCAATGCCGCGATCGCGGCGGCCGCGAGCTGCGGGTCATCGAACGGGCTGCGAACGGAATGGATATGGAGATTCGTCATTGGCCGGATTCTATCCGGGCGCTCCGGCTCTCTCCACCGCACCGCGGTCCCGATACACTGGACGGCGGACCCCTGAGCGGGAGGCCACAGCGATGGACGTTCGGCGCGGGGCGGCGGGGCCCCCCGGGCGCGCCCGAGGACCCCGAACCTCCCGAATCCGAAGGTGGTGAGTCGTGGGCCTTGAGGTGCGGGGCCTGCACAGCTTCTACGGGCGGGCGCACATCCTCGCGGACGTCTCCCTCGAGGCGGGGGCCGGCGAGGTCGTCGCGCTCCTCGGCAGGAACGGCGCCGGCAAGTCGACCACCCTGAAGAGCATCATCGGGATCGTCCGGCCCGCGAAGGGCGTCGTGGAGCTGGACGGGGCGCCCATCGGCGGCGAGCCGCCGCACCGCATCTGCCGGCGCGGGCTCGGCTACGTTCCCGAGGAGCGGCGGGTGTTCGCGTCGCTCACGGTGAACGGCAACCTCGAGGTGGGCCGCCGGCCTCCCCGCCCCGGCCTGACCCCCTGGACCCCCGCACGCCTGTTCGAACTCTTCCCCAACCTGGCCGGGATGGGGGATCGCGCCGCGGGGCAGATGAGCGGCGGCGAGCAGCAGATGCTCACCATCGCCCGCACCCTGATGGGCAACCCGTCCCTGGTGCTCCTGGACGAGCCCTCCGAAGGGCTCGCGCCGGTCATCGTCGAGCAGATGGTGCGGGCCGTCCGGGAGCTCAAGCGGGAGGGGCTCGCGATCGTCCTCTCCGAGCAGAACGTCCACTTCGCGATGCAGGTCGCGGACCGGGCGTACATCATGGAGAAGGGCCGCATCCGCCACCAATGCACGATCGACGAGCTGATGGCGGACGAGGCGATGCGGCGCACCTGGCTCAGCGTGTAACGGGGGGAGGGGGCGAGACGCCCGCGTCCGTCAGGACGCGCCGTTCCCAGGGACGTCGCGAAGGGGGTGCTCGGCGAAAGAACCCACCGCGCACATGCCTCGGCGCGGCCCGGCGTTGCGCGGCGGGCGGTCCGCGCTTGATCTGCCGCCGCCAACCGCATCTAATCCTCCCATCACGGCAGGATGGCGCAGCGTGCCAGAAGGCGGCTCCCCCCAAACGACCGCGGCCACGGTGTTGCGGGTCGTCGGGCTCAGCAAGAGCTACGGCGGCCTCAAGGCCGTGGACGACGTGACCTTCGACGTCCGGGAAGGGGAGATCCTCGCCCTCGTCGGGGACAACGGCGCCGGCAAGTCGACCCTCGTCAAGGCCCTCGCCGGGGCGCAGCCGCCCGACGGCGGGCGCATCGAGATCGACGGCGCCCCCCGCCAGCTCAACGCTCCGCGCGACGCCGACGCCGCCGGCATCGGATGCCTGCACCAGGGCCTCGGCCTCGTCGACACCCTGAACGTGCCGGAGAACGTCTTCCTGGGGCGGGAGCTGCGGACCCGGCGGCTCGGGCTCGTCCCGGAGCTCGATCACGCGAGGATGCGCGAGCGCACCATCGACCTGCTCGCGCGGTTCGGGGTCGACCTGCCCCGGCTGAACGAGCCCGTCGTGAGGCTCTCCGGCGGCCAGCGCCAGACGATCGCGATCAGCCGGCTGCTCCTGAAGGAAGTCCGCCTCGTCATCATGGACGAGCCGATGGCCGCGCTGGGGGTCGAGGAGGGCCGCCGGGTCCTCGATCTCGTCGCGGCCATGCGCGATCGGGGGGTGAGCGTGATCGTCATCAGCCACAACCTGGAGCACGTCTTCCGGCTTGCGGACCGTATCGCGGTCATGAAGAACGGCCGCCTCATCGACGTGGTGGAGACCGCGTCCACCACGCGGGACGAAGTGGTCCGGCTGATCACCTTCGGCGGGACGCACTGAAGCGCGCGCACCGAGGCGCACACCGAGCCGGGACGATCCGGAGCCGGAGGGCGGGGACGAGCATGGCGGACGAAGGGACGGCGATCGGAGGCGGAGGCAAGGCGGGCGGACGCTTCGCCGGCGGAAACGCCGCCGGCCATGCGGACCGCCGCTGGGTGTTCGAGGGGCTGGGGCTCACGATCGTCATCGTGGTGCTCGCGATCCTGTTTACCGCGCTCAACCCCCGCTTCGCCTCCCTCACCAACTTCGTCAACATCCTGACCCAGGCGTCGTTCATCATCGTCATGGCGGTCGGGATGACGTTCGTGATCACGAGCGCCGGGATCGACCTGTCCGTCGGCTCCGCGGCGGCGCTCGTCACGGTGGTCGCGTTCGATCTCATCAAGGAGGGCGGGATGGACCCGGCCCTCGGCGTCCTGGTGATGTTCGGGCTCGGCGCGCTCCTCGGGGCCCTGACCGGGGTGCTGATCGCGGTCGTCAAGATCCCGCCGTTCATTGCCACCCTCGGCATGATGGCCGCCCTGCGCGGCCTCGCCCTGGTGCATTCGGCGGGCGAGATGCACTTCGGCCTGCCCGCCTCCCTCACGTACATCGGCCAGGGCTCCATCGCGGGGGTCCCCGTGCCGGTGATCATCTCGCTCCTCTTCGCCGCCCTCGCCGCCCGCCTCTTCAACCACACCCGGTTCGGCCTTCATGTGCGGGCGGTCGGCGGCAACCGCGAAGCCGCCCGCCTCGCCGGGGTGCCGGTGAACCGGGTCGAGGTCATGGTCTACGTGCTGATGGGGCTCTGCACCGCCCTCGGCGGCCTCATCATGATGACCCGGATCGATTCGACCCAGGCCACGATCGGCGCCGCCATGGAGATCCACGTGATCTCCGCCGTCATCATCGGCGGCACCAGCCTGTTCGGGGGGCGCGGCACGGTCTATGGCACCGTCATGGGAGCGCTTCTCCTCTCCATGATGACCAACGCCCTCGTCATCGCCGGGGTGGACTACTTCTGGCAGCTCGTGGCGATGGGGTCCATCGTGCTGATCGCGGTCGCCATCAGCAATCTCCGCGAGCGCCGCGTACCGGTGCTCGCATTCCTGCTGCGACGCGGGTCCGCGGGCAGCGACGCCGACCACCACGACCACCAGGGGAGGAATCCACCATGCTGAGCCGACGTCTGTTCATCGCCGCGACCGCCACCGCGTTCGCGGCCGTCACCGCATTCGCCCCCGCGGCCCATTCGGAGCCGATGCGGATCGCCTATCTGTCGCCGTCCTTCGACGTCTCGGACGCCTGGGAGCGGGTCTTCTGGTCGATGCAGGGGCGGCTCGACGAGCTCGGGGTCGAGTACGAGGTGCAGGCGCTCGCGGTCTCCAGCCACGTCGACCACGCGGGCCAGCTCGCCCAGGTCGAATCGGTCATCGCCCGCGGGGTCGACTACGTGTTCCTCGGCCCGACCGAGTACGAGGCGGCGATCCCGGCGCTGCGCAAGCTCAAGCAGGCCGGCATCCCGACCGTCGTCTACAACTTCACGACCCCGCACGAGGACGAGACCGCGCGGGCCATGAGCTACATCGCTTTCGCCCACTACCCCGGCGGGGTGAAGTCGGGCGAGTGGGCGGTCGAGCACCTGGGCGGGAAGGGCAAGGTCATCATCCTCCAGGGCGCGCCTGGCGTCGCGAGCGACGACCGCCGCGACGGCTTCCTCAGCATCGTCGAGAAGCATCCCGACATCGAGGTGGTCCTCGGCCCCTTCACCGATTTCGACCGCAGCAAGGCGTTCGACGCGGCCCAGAACATGCTGGCCGTGCACGACGACGTGGACCTCATCTACGGGGTGTCCACCGCGGTCGGGCTCGGCGCCGCCCAGGTCGTGAGGCAGATGGGCAAGTCCGACGAGATCGCCACCATGGGGTTCGGGGGCACCGGCGACGAGATCACCGCCATGAAGGAGGGCTGGCTGACCGCCTCGGTGATGCGCCCGATCGACGACAGCGGGGTTGCCGTCGCTGACGCCTTCGTCGCCCACAGCAAGGGCGAGGAGGTCCCGCTGGTGTGGGGCGGCTCCTTCGTCATGGTCGACAAGGATTCGGACGCGGCGGCGCTGGTCGAGTACGCCAACCGGTACTCGCGGCCGAAGATGGGCCGCTGACGGGGGTTCGGCGGGGGCCGGGGCTGCCGGGCGACGGCGGTTCGGGCGCGCGGCCCGGGACGGGACAGGACAGGCCGTCCGGGCCGGTAGGGCTGGTCGGGCCGGTCGGGCCGCCGGGCGCGGCGGGCATGGCCCATGGCCGACGGCGCCGTAGCGGCGGCGGATCGGTCGCAGACGGGACACGCGCGCCGCCCTGCCGCCGGGCGGCGCGCCCATCCACCGGACAGGGGGGAGAACCGATGGAGGCACTGGTCCTCGAACGCAAGGACGAGCTCTCCTTGCGGCCCGTCGACCTCGACGAGGCGCTGGGGCCGCGCGACGTGCGCATTGCCCTGCGCAGGGTCGGCGTGTGCGGGAGCGACGTCCACTACTACGCCCACGGCGGGATCGGCCCCTTCATCGTCAGGGAGCCCATGATCCTCGGCCACGAAGCGTCGGGGGAGGTGGTCGAAGTCGGATCGGCGGTCACCTCCCTCGCGGTCGGGGATCGGGTCTGCATGGAGCCCGGCATTCCCGACCCCGACAGCCGGCCGACGCGCCTTGGGAAGTACAACCTCGACCCTGCGGTCCGTTTCTGGGCGACCCCGCCGGTGCACGGGGTGCTGCGGCCGACCGTCGTGCACCCCGCCGACTTCACCTTCAAGCTTCCCGACAGCGTGTCATATGGGGCGGGGGCCATGGTCGAGCCCCTTGCCACCGGGGTCTACGCCGCGACCAAGGCGCAGGTCCAGCCGGGCGAGGCCGCGCTCGTCGTCGGGGCCGGCACGATCGGCATGGTGACGGTGCTCGCGGCCCTCGCCGCCGGGTGCAGCCGGGTGATCGTGAGCGACGTCGAGGAGCGGAAGCTCGAGCTGGCGGCCCGGTTCGGGGCCGTCACCCCGGTGGACGTGCGCCGCGAGCGTCTGGCCGGGGTCGTCGATCGCGAGACCGACGGGTGGGGCGCCGACGTGGTCTTCGAGGCGTCGGGGAACGAGCAGGCCGCGGCCGAGGTGTTCCGCCACGTGTGTCCGGGCGGGCGGGTCGTCTTCATCGGGATGCCCGGCGCGCCCATCGCCTATGACGTGCTCGCGGCGCAGGTCAAGGAGGCGCGGGTCGAGCACGTCTTCCGCTACGCGCACGTCTACCCGCGGGTGGTCGCGATGCTCGCGTCCGGCAAGATCGACGTGGCCCCGCTCATCACCGACACCTACGCCTTCCGCGACGGGATCGAGGCGTTCGACTATGCGCGGAGCGCCCCGCCGGGCACGGTCAAGGTGCAGATTGAGATGCCGGGCGGCGCGTAGCCGGGGAGGGCCGGCCGCCTTGTCCGGCGCTCCAGGTGGGAAGGTGTGGGGCCGCTCAGGAAAGGCGGCTGATCCGTCCCGCGTGGTCAAGCAGCTCGGCGCCCGTGCGGCGCTCGATGATCCGGTCGCCGACCTCGGCGAGGCGCTCCGGGTGCGAGAGGCGCTCCAGCAGTCCCGAGAGCCGCTCGGCGGTTTCCGCGTCGAACTTCCGCCCCGCCTGCCGGCATGGCAGCGCCCGTTCCTCGGCGCGCCCGCGCTCCAGGCCTTCCTGAAGCCACTGCTCGGTCCACTCCTTCGCCCGCCCCGCCAGCGGCTGGGGCGAACCGACTGCCGCCGACGGGCCGACGAAGGGTCCGAGCGGGCCGGAATAAGACGGAATGGGACGGATACATATGATGGCTTGATTCCATTAATTATATTTAAAATCAATCATATACCCACCAATGGAGCCGGGAATCGGCCGAGTCCACGATTGGGTTGCGCTATCGGCGCTTCCACCGCGCGCCACGGCCGCGGCCCTCGCCGATCGCGAGCCCGAGCACCCGCAAGGCTTTCAGGTCGTCCCGTACCTGGCGCACGGTCGCCGAGCTGGCCAGCGACGGAACGATCTCCCTCAAAGGGAGTCCATCGGGAGCATCCGCGAGCAAGGCCAGAATCGCTCGCTGGCGCTCGGTCACCCCCCGCTCGACACGCCGGGGCGGTACGTAAGTCTTCGACCTGAAGCGGACGGTGACGCCTCCGCTCCGCCGGCGTCCTTGATGGAGGTGGACGGGCGCCGGCCCGAAGAAGCGGCGGATGGCGCAGGTGCGCCCGCCGGTCTCGGGGCCGGCGGTGGCGGGCAGGATGCCGAATCCGGGCTCGCGCAGCCGCGGCAGGCTCCACTTGTTGTTGGTGAGACCCGTGCTCGCCTCGCCTGCGGACAGGTTCGCGGTGGCGGCGGCGCGAAACTCCGTCCGGCGTCGGCGGAGGCGGGTCCAGGAGTGAGCGACGGCCTCGTTCAGCCGCTTACGGGCGGCGGGCGCGTAATCCTTCGGCCGGACGCCCGGTAGCTTCGAGCGGAGGGCGATCAGGCGCCGCAGAAGGTCGGACGGTAGCAATGCGCCTTCGGAGCGGATCGTCTGGAATTCCTGGCGGTCGCGCTGGCGGGCCGTGTTGGTTCGGTCGATCCGGGCGGGCCAGCCAAGCGCTGGCGCTGATCCCGCCTCGACGGTGTGGAATCCGGTGCTTCGCCGCCGTATCCTGTCTGTAGGCACGAGGAGCAGTACGGGCGAACGGGGATGGCAACGGCGCTGATGGGTGTATCGGTCTCGCAGGCGCGGGTGAACGGCTTGGTGGAGGAAGTGCTTCCCCAAGGCAGATGGACCGATGACGACTACCTGTGGCTGACCGACCACACCCGGCGTCTCGTGGAATTCACCGACGGATACCTGGAGCTACTGCCGATGCCGACCCGTGGGCACCAGAGGATTCTCGCCTTTCTGTACTCGGCATTTCAGGCGTTCCTCCAGCCCGCGGGCGGGGAGGCGCTGTTCGCGCCGCTTCGCCTGCGCGTCCGCTCCGGCAAGTTTCGGGAGCCCGATCTGCTGCTGGTCAGGGACGCGCACGATGCACGGAGCGGCGACCGCTTCTGGACCGGGGCGGATGCGGTGGTGGAGGTGGTCAGCCCGGACCACCCGGAAAGAGATCTCGTTGACAAACGCAACGACTATGCCGAGGCGGCGATCCCCGAGTACTGGATCGTCGATCCGAGGGCGGACACCATCACCGTCCTCGAGCTCGGAGAAGGCGGGTACGTCGAGCACGGCGTATACGGCCGGGGGGAACGGGCTAGCTCGCCGACCTTTCCAGGATTTGCCGTGGACGTCGGCGGCGTGTTCGATGCGGCAGTTGGACGGGAGTGACGCATGAGTGACCTCGGGACCCTCATACCGGTGGGCGTTCGGGAGATGTGGGAGGACGAAGCCAGGGACTTCACGCCGTGGCTGGCGGAGCACGCCGATCTGCTCGGCGAGGCGATGGGCATGGATCTGCTTCACGAGGGAACCGAAGCAGCGGTCGGCCGGTACAGCGCCGATCTGGTTTTCCGGGAGGAGTCCACGGATAGACTCGTCGTCGTGGAGAACATGTTCGCCCCCACCGACCATGACCATCTGGGCAAGCTGATCACCTACGCCGCCGGCCTCGGGGCCAGCTACGCCGTCCTGATCTCGCCGGAGTTCCGGGAAGAACACCGGTCCGCCCTGACTTGGCTCAACTCGGTTTCCGCCGATGATTTCGGGTTCTTCGGCGTGGTGCTCGAAGGGTGGCGCATCGGCGGATCACTCCCCGCGCCCCGGTTGCGGGTGGACGTCCAGCCCGATGGCTGGAACCGTTCCGTGAGGGCCGCCCGCGCCGACTCCGAATCGAGCGAAAGGGAGCGGGCCTACCGGAACTTCTGGGGCGAATTCCTGCTCGCGTTCCACGGCCGGTACCGCGACTGGACCAGAGCCGGCAAGGCTTCGAAGGACCATTATATGAAGTTCCCGTCTTCGCGCTCCAAATTGCTGAAATACAGTGCCGCCTTCTGCCGGCCTGACGGGAGGTTCCAGCTGCGGGCCGAGGCGTATATCGACGCCGGAGATCAGGAGAGCACCAAGGCAGCGTTCGATGGCTTGTATCGCCAGAAGGATCGGATTGAGGGGAAGGTTGGCGAGGAGCTCGAGTGGGACCGGCGCGACCACACACAAGCATCACGGATTTCACTCTACTATCCGGACGAAATCCAGGTGACCGATGAGGAACGCTGGCCCGATGCCCGGTCCTGGCTCGTCGAAGCAATGGGAAAGATGCGGGGCGCCTTCAATCCGGTTCTCCGGGAGTTGCCGGATGAGCCGGAATGAGCCGAGCCCACGACAGGGTTGCACTACCGGCGCTTCCACCGCGCACCACGGCCGCGGCCCTCGCCAATCGCCAGTTCGAGCGCCTGCAAGGTCCCCAAGTCGTCCCGTATCCGGCGGACGGTCGCCGATCCAACCAGCGGCGGCGGCGCGGGTCGAGAGGCGCGCGGCGTCGCGCAAGCGCCGGCCCGAGGCGAAGTCGCCCAGATCCTCTCGGCCGGGCAGCCGGAACGTCGCCGACGTGACCGGTTCCACCGCCGGCAACAGGCCGGTGACCTCCTCGTCCAGCCCGCCGACCGGACGGAGCATCAGCAATTCGTCCGTGGATTCGGGCAGGACGACCCATTCCCGGCCCCGCGCCTGAACGAGGGCGCCCGGTTTGGAGAGGGAGGCGGTGTTCATGCGGTGGAGCGACAGGTCAAAGAGGAAGATGCGGCCCGATGTATCCGACTTCGACTTCCCTGGAGTCTGGATCGAAACGAAGATGGATGCGACCGCCGCCGCCGAAGCGAGCGTGCCATTCGAATGTCTCTCGCGTGCCGCGATGGGATTGAAACGTCCGTGCCTCCCGAAGGGAGCGATTCTTCATCTTCTCTGTGCTCTCCGGCGACACCTTCGTCTTCCAGGGCGGTGCGGGACCGCCGACGTCCCGCCACTCTCGGGCCGATCGGTCCAGGTCCTTCAGCTTCCCGACGATCGTTGGGAACAGGTGCGCTTGATCCTTGAGGTGATTCTCCACATCCGGGCCGAAGACGAGATGAGGGAAGGCCGCTTCACGGTTCTCCCACAACGCGACGGGATCGCTGTCCGCAATGAGACCTCCACGGTGACGGTCGCAGATGGGGCCGGCGTGAGCGGAGCGGGTGAGCTGGTCTATTTCTTCGGACGCTTCCTCGAATGTTTCGTCGGGCAGCAGCTCGTTAAAGCGAACCGTGATGCGGTCACGGTCCCAGACCGGCTCTGATGGGAATCCGACGGCAATCCAGTCGGCGATGGCGCACAGAACAAGGGGCTCGCCGTCAGGCGCCGGTAGCGTCTGTTCGTCGCACCCCAGGAATTCATCTACGATGTGCCCTTCAACATCGTGCAAGAGCGGCGCCTTTGTGGACAATCCAACAAGAAACCGGTACTCCTCCCGATATCCGTCTCGCCGTAGATCGTGGTAAGCATCGAACAATGAGTAATCGGATGAGCAGTATATTCCGTGAACATGTCTGAGAGACCGCAGATCAATTCGAACGACCCTGCCGGCAACGAGCTGGCTCATGCCTGCTGCAATATCTCTGAGCCAGTCTACGACCGTCTCCCGGCTCGCGTCCGGCGCCAGGACACTGGCGTGATTGAGAACCATCTCCCTCATGTTCGCTGCTTCGGGGCCAGCAGTCTGGCCAGATTCTCTTCGTGCTGATCGAAGAACCCCTCCGGCCACGAGGAGAGGCGGCCGTCGGCATCCACTCGCGGGGAAGACACCACTGCTTTGCCGCCTTCCCGGGAGAAGTAGTGCAGCGCTGCCTGATCTGGTTGAACCAACCCGTCCCGAATGGCGATGCGGACACCATCCATGAAATGATCGCTGTGCGTTTCTGCAATCACCTGAACGCCTGCCAATGACGCGCGAACCGCGAGCTCGGCCAGCTTGGTCTGCCCACGCGGATGAAGGTGGGCCTCCGGATTCTCGATAAGACACAATGATCCGGGGGAGGCAAGCAGTGCCGCAACTACCGGCAAGGTATAGGAGAGGCCGAAGCCGACGTTCGTCGCGCGGTATCGTCTGGACTCCACGTCCCCCGGTCGGTCGAAGGAGAAGCCAGCGATGATCGCGTCGGCGTTCTGGATCGTCTCCAGTTTCAGATGCACGCCGGGCGTCACTTCCTGCAGCCAGTAGTCGACGGCCTCGCCCAGACGCCGGCTAGGCAGGTCGGGACTACGTGGATCGACTGCTGGCAGGGTTTCGTCCTGTCGGGCGCTCAGATAGTTCAACGTGTACTCGCCGCGGGCGCCGAAGTTGCCGCGGCGAGCGAATACTTCGGAGTGGTGATGAGACTTGCGCGGACCTATCCGTTCCGCGTTGACGTAGATCAATTGCTCGCTCAGCGGCGGAACCTCGCGCCATGTGGCTGCGAAATTGTTTATGGTCCTCAATTCGTCGGCAGTCCTCGAGTAATCGAAGGACAACCGGCAAGGTGTCGGGCAGTCGGTGCGATGAAGTTCGAATTCTACCAAATCAGCTTCGGCGTCTTCGTAAAGAACGTCCTGGCCGGTTCCGAGGTCCGTGAGTTCGCCGCCCAGCACCAGATGCCCATCGAGAAGCTCGCCAGAAGCGAACGACTGCCGAAGCACCAGTAGCGCCTGGATGACGCTGCTCTTTCCCATTCCGTTCAAACCACACAGCAAAGTCAGTGGAGCGAGCGGCAGCTCCAGAGCCTCGAAGCACTTGAAGTTCTTGAGTTTGATTCTCTCGATCATCAGAGGCGCTCCGCGATTAGCTGATCGATGGCGCCAAAGCGCTTCCTTACACGGCCGGGAGCACCCGTCGAGGAGGAGACCGCCGCCTCGAATTCCTCGTCGTCATTCATCAACGAAAGAAATCGATCGATGATTTCCTCCCTGTCGTCCACCAGTAACTCGATTTCTGCAGGCGAACGACGCGCCAACCCTACGCCCCATGCTTCCAGCAGCGCTTTGTTGATCGGTCTGCGTCTTTCTTCCTGCACATGATAGCGTTTCCGGAAAGCATCTTCTCCGAAGATGCCGGAAGCAGCACGCATGGCCTTCTTGAAGTCGTCAAGCAGCTCGCTTCGTCCCGAAGGCGCCATCTTGTTGAGCTTCTTCATGGCGGTTCCAAGATAGCCGTTCAGATCGTTGGCCGCGTAATTTTCCCAGGGATCGATATGGAAGGCAAGGAAGCGCAGCACACATTCCCGATCCTCCATACGCTTTTTCCTGAGACTGTAGGCAGTAGCGTTCAGGAATTCTTCGGTTTCGGCCAATTCCTTCAGATAGTCGCGAACTGGTCCTGGATGGAGAGCGTGTCGGATTTCCTGCCCATGAAGCGTCATCCCCCCGGTATTGATCCGGCTGAAAATGTTGAACATCACTTCTTCCGGCGTCCCCGGCTCGATGACGTTGACTACGAGCTGGGTCTCTTTGATCCGTCTCTGCATCGGCCGCGGAAGGTCTTCGTACCTGTATCCGTTCAGCTTCGTGAGATATTCAAGCCTCACCAGAGGAAAACGGCCTGTCATATAGGCATGTATGGCAGAGCTTCGTTGAAGCCCGTCCACTACGGACCATATCTCGTTTCCGTCAGCCGCCACATAGAATACCGGTATCGGAATGCGCAGCAGGAGGGATTCGACAAGGCGACTCTTGCGTTCGTCGTCCCATATCCCCGCCATACGTTGAAAGTCCGGAGCCAGATCGATCTCCTCATGTTCGATGCGCGAGACGAGTTGGTCGACGACGATATTCACCGTTCGTACCTTGATCTTCTCGGGATTGAACGGACGCCTGATTTCGCCGGAATCTTCCAGCTCGATTTCAAGACCACTGCCCTGATCACCGTCCGCTTCGTGACCGGCCTCCTGCTCATATGCGGCGTCGGTCTCCGGCGTCGGGACCTCACTCGGAACGTTGATGATGCGCCCCGTCGGACCACCGACCCGCTTGGTATCGCCGATTTTCTCCAAATTTCGGCATATCTGATTGACCTGCTGATGCGGCTGAATTCCGGTGCATTCCTGGATTTCGGCATCCGTCAGGCCCTCCGGAGTCGCCTGGATCAATGCCAAAATCCGTTCTCGGTTCGTCATGGCTCGATTCCCTGCGGGTGGACTGCCGACCGAATTTCGCGGATGGATTCGGACGATGGATTGTCGATCGGCGAGGGATGGTACCACAGACATCGAGCATTCGCTCGCGGCGCCGAAGAGGCCGGGGTGGTGGCGGAAAACGGCCGGCCAGTCGGCCTCGTGGTGGAAGCGGAGCACGATGTAGCCGGCCTCGATCAGGGTGCGGGTCGTCGCCTCGTCCTCGCGGGCCTGGTCCGGGGTGTCGTGCGGCGGCCCGTCTACGCAGATCGCGGCGTTCTCCTCCCGGTAGAAGAAGTCGGGCCGGGTGTAGTGGCCGGGGAGGGCGTACTGCGCGTCGCTTGGCAGCCTGAGCCCCAGCGACTCCACCGCGTCGAGCCAGCGCTGTTCGAGCCGACCGTCGCAGCGCTTCCGAAGCGCGGCCAAGCGCGTCGAGCGGGAGCCCGCGCCCTCGGCGGGGCGGCACTCGGAGCGCGCCAGGTCCGCGAGCAGATCGCGGATCAGCGCACGATCCAGAATCTAGTGGACTTGCCCCGGTCTCCCCGATCCGGTGGGCGGCTGCCGGGCGGCATTCGCACCCGCCGGGGAACGGCGCCCTGGCCCGGCGGAGTGGGGTTTCCGGTCCGGGCTAGAGGGCCGTGTACCCGCCGTCGAGCATGATCGTGTCGCCGTTGATCATGTCGGAGGCGGGCGACGCCAGGTAGAGCACCAGGTCGGCCACCTCCACCGGCCGTCCGAAGCGCCCGGCCGGGATCTTCGCCCGCATGGGGTCGCCCTTCTCCGGGGGGCCCCAGACCCGCTCGCCCATGGGGGTCAGGATCACCGTCGGGCAGATCGCGTTGCACTGGATGCCGTGCTTCGCCCACTCGCAGGTCATGGCCTTGGTGAGCGCGTTCAGACCGTTCTTGGAGGCGGCATAGGCGCAGTGGTCGGGGATCGCCACGATGCCCGTCTGCGACGAGACGTTGACGATCTTGCCTCGCCCCCGCTCGATCATCTTCGGCGCCAGCGCCTGCGCGAGCAGGAACGGCGCCCGCAGGTTGACGGCCATGGTGCGGTCCCAATCGTCCGCCGGCGTGTCCAGAAGGGACTGCGGCCGGGAGACCGCGGCGTTGTTGACCAGGACGTCGATCGCCCCGAAGTGGGCCAGCGCCCGGCGCCCCGCGGCGCGCGGCCCTTCGACGGTCCCGAGGTCGGCTTCGATGGTCAGGCACTCGCGGCCTGCCGCTTCGACGGCCGCGCGCGCTTCGGCGAGGCCCCGGGGGTCGCGGGCGACGGCCGCGACGTCCGCCCCCGCGTCGGCGAGGACCGCACAGATCTCCAAGCCGATCCCCCGGGACGCCCCGGTGACCAGGGCCCGCCGACCGGCCAGCGAGAAGCGCTCGACGTACCGCGCCATTCGGTCTCTCCCATCGTTGGTCGCTGAGCCGGGCCCACCTTGGCAATGCTCCCGCGGGGCGCGATGGTAGTGCAGTTCGCGGCCCAGGACACTCGCCGGGCGTCATCGCGCACACGCCGCTGGGGGCGGTCCTGCGACGAGTGTGCTCGGCGAGAATCCCCACCGCGCGCCTGCCTCGGCTCTCGCCCGCGCCCTCCGGAAGGGGCCGCGATGGTGTATAAAGTCCGGCGCTTCCCCCGACCAAAGGAGCCCCGCGATGCTCAAGATCCTCGGACGCCGCACGTCCGGCAACGTGATGAAGCCGCTCTGGGCGGCGGACGAGCTCGGGCTCGAGTACGAGCGGTCGGACGTCGGCGGCAAGTTCGGCGGCAACCGGGAGCCCGGCTACCTCGCCATGAACCCGATGGGCCTGGTGCCGACGATGATCGAGGACGACTTCGTGCTCTGGGAGTCGAACGCCATCACCCGCTACCTCTGCGAGAAGTATGGGCGAGGCTCCCTCTGCCCGGACGACCCGCGGGCGCGGGCCACCGCCGACACCTGGATGGACTGGCAGCAGACCGCGTGCGCGCCCATGATGCTCCCGGTGTTCTGGGGCCTCGTGCGCACCCCCGAGGCGGAGCGCGACCACGACCGGATCAAGGCCGGAATCGAGCGCGGCTACGAGGTGTGGGGGGTCCTCGACCGCCACCTCGAAGGGCGCCCGTTCGTGGCCGGGGACGGCTTCACCATGGGCGACATCCCCATCGGGCCGCAGGCGCACCGCTGGTTCAGCCTGGTCGACGAACGCCCGCCGATGCCGAACCTGGAAGCCTGGTACCAGCGCCTCACCGAGCGCCCGGCGTTCCGCGAGAACGTGATGATCCCGATCGAATAGCGCCGGGACGGCGCCCGGCGCTATTCGATCTTCTCCGGGCGGCGGCGTGCGCCGGGAGGGCCGCCGGCCCCCGGAAGGACTGCTGGCGCTGGCCCTTCCGTGTCGCCGACCCCGCCACTGCTTCCACGATCTCCAGCGTCCCGGCTTCGCGCCGCCGGATCGCATTTCTCGCCCGCTTTCACCGGGAGGCCGCCGCCGGTGAAACCGCGAGCCGGGCGGGAACGCCTCGGTGACCGGTCGTACGGACCGAGGGGGGACATGGGCGGCCTCGCCCGCGAACCGGCGGGCGCCATGTCCGGGCGCTCCAGGGGAGTGCTCCCGGCCGTCGCGAGGTTATCGGCGCCAGCAGGCGAAGGCGGATGAGAACGCGGGCCGAAGCGGCGCGAGGATCCTCCGGAGCCGCCGGCGCGGGCGTTACCGTGCGCGCGGCGTGGCGGTTCTTCCTGCCCCTCATCTTCATGACCGAGCTGAACGCGATCTCGAAGTCGGTCATCCACGCCTTCCTCGCCCGCCTCCCCCACGCCACCACGAGCCTCGCCGGCTTCAACGTCGCGTTCACCGCCTACTACGCCGGGTCGAGCGCGACCGAGGTCTCCTACCTCGTGACCCTCTCCTGGCTGCGGGACCGCCGCTCCATCCTCCCCCTGCTCCGCTTCTTCTGCCTCATCACCGCCGGGCCGGTGGCCCTGGCCCTCGCCGTCGCGTTCACGGCGGCCGGGGACTGGCTCTACGGCGGCCTGTTCGGGGCGAGCCCGGCGGTGGTGGGCGAGGCGAAGCTCGCGACGTTCGTCTTCACCCTCAGCGCCCCGTTCCTCATCGCCCGCGCGTTCACCTTCGGCGTGCTCATGATCAACCGCCGCACGATGCTCATCTCGTGGAGCACCCTGGCCCGGCTCGCGTCCCTCGGCGGCTCGCTCGTCCTCCTGCCCCGGTTCCTGTCGGGGGCCGCGGCGGGAGCCGCCGCCCTCGTCACCTGCATGGCGGTGGAGGCGATCGTCTCGGGCCTCTTCGCGGCGCGCTACTTCCGGGCGCTTCCGGCCTCCGCCGGGCCGCCGCCCCGCATCCGGGAGCTTTGGCGCTTCGCGTGGCCGCTCATGCTCAATTCGTCCGCCGAGATGGGGACGGTGTTCGTCATCAGCATCTTCCTCGGGCGCCTCCTCGACCCCGACCTCGCCCTCGCCGCCTTCGGGGTCGTGCACGGCCTTACCAGCCTGATGATGAGCCCGCTGCGGAACCTCCTGCACACCGCACAGACTCTCGCCCGGACCGCCGCGGACCGGGCGGCCCTCCGGCGCTTCTCGGTGCAGGTGGTCGTGGTGTTCGCCCTCATCGCGATCGGGCTCTTCGACACCCCGGTGAGCCGCGTCGTGCTCGGGCGGCTCATGGGGCTCCCGCCGGCGCTCGAGGCCGCGTGCGCGCCGGCCATGCGGTTCGCCTTCGTGATGGCCGCCGCGTGGGGGTTTTCCGCCCTCCTCCGGGGCTTCCTCGCCGGGGCGCGCCGCACCGGGAGCCTCGCCCTCACCGGGGCCGGGCGGCTGGTCGTCGCGGCCGGGGTCGGCGCCCTCGCATTCGCGGCGAGGGACCTCGACGGCGCGCTGCTCGGCCTTGCCGCCTGGTTCGCGGGCTACGGAGCGGAAGCCGTCTACCTCGCGCTCCGCCTCCGCGCCCGCCCGACGGTGGCCGGCGCGCGCACCGGGTGACCGGGGGGCCCCGCCCGCCGCGCCCGCAAGGCGCACCGGTACGACAGGAGGCGACGATCCCTCTGTTCGGGGTCGCAGGTCTTGAATCGCGTCATCCGTACGACGGAACAGCCTCCCGTGGTCCCGGGGCGGCCCGATCCGGTGATCCCTCTCTGCAAGGCGGTGGATTTCTCGCCTCAAGGCGGTGGATTATTCGCGCTAAGGGTGTCGATTTTTCGCGCCAAGCCCTTGCATTTCTCGCCACGGCAGGCAGGATGCTCCGGCTTGGGCAGCCATCAGATCGTGGCGTCCGCCCGCCCACCGGAGAACGCGCATCGACCGAGCCCCCGCCATGTACGCGAGACGCCTGCAACCTCTCCTCCGGGAGCTGCTGGACGAGTTCCGCATCGTCTACCTGACGGGTCCCCGGCAGGCGGGGAAGACGACGCTGGCGCGTTCGATCTCCCGCGACCTGGGCCTGGAATACGTCACCCTGGACGACCAAGCGACCTTGGCGTCGGTGCAGAGCGACCCGCATGGGTTCCTCCGCTCGCTCGGTCCCAAGCGCGCGGTGCTGGACGAGTTCCAGTACGTCCCGTCCCTGATCCCGGCCATCAAGGAGGTCTCCGACCGGCTCGGTCCGCACGAGAAGGGCAAGTTCCTGCTGACGGGGTCGGCGGACCTCTTCCGCTCCGCCCGCACGCAGGAGTCCTTGCCCGGGCACATGGCGAGGCTGGAGCTGCTGCCCCTGTCCGTCACCGAGCTGCACGGGCAGCCGCGGAACGTCGTCGACCATCTGTCCGCCGGCGAGTTCACGAACGTCCCGGCCGCGGCGACGACGCGGGAAGACGTCGCCCGCCTGGTGCTGCGCGGCGGCTACCCGGAGGTGCAGAGCAAGAGCCGGCGCGGCCGGCAGGCATGGTTCCGGTCCTACATGGAAGGCCGGCTCTACAAGGACTTCGAGACGCTGCACGCCGCCCGCGGCGACTACTTCTCCAGGCTGCGCGCCCTCGCGCCCTGGCTGGCCGGGGTGAGCGGCAACCTGTTGAAGTACTCGAACGTCGCCAACGATCTCGACCTGGACGACAGGTTGAGCAAGCGCTACGTGGAGATACTCGAGCTCATGTACATCGTCCGCCGCGTGCCGGCCTGGACGAGAGGCCGGGCGAAGCGTCTGGCGACGCGGATGCCGAAGCTCCACTACGTCGATACGGGGCTCGCATGCCATCTCCTGGGCTTGCGCGACGAACGGCAGCTATTGGAAAGCGCGCACTACGGGGGCCTGCTCGAAAGCCTGGTCTGCATGGAATTCTGCAAGCACGCGGCCTGGGCGGAGGAGGAGGTCAGCCTGTGGCACTTCCGGGACCACCGGAAACGGGAGGTGGACATCGTGCTGGAGCGCGGCGACTCGCGGATCATCGGGGTCGAGGTGAAGGCGTCCGCCAGCGTCAGGCGGGAGGACTTCAAGGGCCTCGCCGCATTGGCGGAGCTTGCCGGCGACGCCTTCGAACGGGGCGTCCTGTTCTACGGTGGGCAGGAGGCGCTGCCGTTCCGCTTCGGCGAGCAGCGCTTCCACGCCCTGCCTCTGGGGATGCTTCTGGCGCTCTGATGACCGCCGGTCGCACGGCGGACGCCGAAAGGGAGAATAAGCGGAACAATCCCGATCTCCTTGGAGGGACCGAGGTATCGGATGATCATACGTAGGTACTTAAAGCCGATCTGCGTGGAATATCCGGGTGACAGGCGCCTCGAAATCCCTGTTCCGGGGTTGGAATGACCAAGGGCAACCGGGAGGTTCCGCTTAAGTGCCTACCCATGATCGGATGATACCAGCGCGCATCATGAATTCTCCGCGTTGGAGAAGTCGTCGATCAGGTCGTCCCGAACATGGGGGTCCGAAAGCAGCCCCTGGTTCCAGAGATGGAAGGCGGCGGTTCTTGCGCCGACGCCGTACTCGTTCAACAACGACGGGAATGCGTCACGGTTCGCCGCTGAATCCAGCGCTCCGAAGCGGTCGAACAGATGCTCGCTCGGGAGGAGGAGCTCCGCCGCGAACGCGCCGGAGCACCGTCTCGCCCACGGTTGCGCGAACGTCGTCGATGCGGCGCCGAGGGCATCCCCACGACGAGAATCCACCAGCAGGTGGCCCAATGCACGGGCGAGCTCGAACCGCTCGCCCCATCGCGTCTCAGTGCGCGGGGTCCGGTTGATGACGGCGACTGCCCCGGCTCCCCGGCGTGACCCGGTCAACATTCTTTCCTGCGAGCATTCGACGCCCGAACGGAAGACTTGGACTCCAAGCTCCCGCATCTGTTCGTCCATGTCGCGGACCGGCTGTCCGTTCAGACCGAGGCGATCCCGAACCTCCTGGGCGGCAAGCTGTCCCGATTCCTCGGGGCCAGCGCCGGTCGCCGCCGCGTCGCGGGCCGCCGCCCTCAACTCGTCGGCGAAGTCCGTCACTTTCCGGGTTCGTTCGTTGAGCCGCCAGACCTCCTGGCGCACGGACTCCGGCGCCGTCGGGGGAAGGTCCCGCAAGACTTGGGTGATGACGCTCTCCCCCGGATCGTCGGAGCCTTCGGGGATCCCCAGGCTCCGGCGGAAATCAGCGTCGTTGGCCGATTCCATCCAGGTACGAAGAACCTCCGCGTCGATGCCCGTGAAGGCCCGTAGCCGTTCACGGAAATCGACCTCTGCCTCGCGTAGCGGATCCCTCAGATTCGTCCATGAAAAGGTGTTGTCGAGACCTTCCGCGCGAAACCATTCGGCCACGTAGGCGACGAATTCCGCGAGGACCTCCTCGCCGTCGTCCCATCGAACGAACCCGTGGTCGGATTCGGAAAGAAACCTGGGAGCACGTGATCCCGCGAACTCGGCCGTCGTCCATTCGACGAAGAGTCGATCGCCGCCGCGCAGCAAGGAGACGTTGGGTAGCTGGGCGCCGTCGGCGCCCGCCACGAGAAAGTGCCGGGTCCACCACCGCTCGCGGGCATCGAACCATTCGTCTTCGTCGGTCTGCCCGGGAGGACGCGCGTCGCCCCACGCCCGCAACGTGCGGAATGCCGAAGCGCGAGGCGGAAAACGGTCGGGCCGCTCTTCGAAACGGATGAACGTCCAGGAGCGGACCAGCCAGTCGGCCATGGGCCCCAGCGGAACGTTGACCCCTTCTCGAACGGATAGCCCGTCCAGCACGTTCCGGCAGAGGTTGGCCCCGTTCACCCAGATCGAGAGCTGCGCCCATCCCGTTCGTTCCGGGAGATGGCGGCGTTCCCAAGTGGGGGCAAGCGGATGCAGCTCGAACGCCAGGCGGTCTCGGTCCCCGATCAGCATGTTCAGCCGAGCCTCTTCACGAGTTGGCGGTACTCCGCGGCGGTGATGTCGCCCCGGTCCCTGAATCGTCTCAACACCTTCCCCGGAACCCGGTGGGTCGGATAGCCGTGGTACTCGACCTCCCCATCCTCGGCCGTCCGCGTCGCCTGGGCCGCGAAGAGCTCGAGATCCCGCCCGTCGCGCCGAACGGCGAACCGCCGCGACGAGGGAGAATCGGGGTGTTCCGGGACCGATCCCCGCAGCAGGGCCGCCCGCTCGCGCGGCGTCATCTCCGGGGGACAGGGCTCCTTGTCGGGCCGCCATCTCGGAGGGCCAGCCTCCGTCGTCTCCCGTTTGTGGGCCGGGTTGGGAACGTAGCGCACCATTGCTCCGCGAAGGTCACCGGGCGGCCTTTGTACCACAGACAGGACGCGAAGACGACCGCGACCGTCTCCCGAATCCGTCGTATGACGGTCGTATCCGAAGCAGCCGAGGGCGTTCCGAAGCGCCCGTGGCCCTGGTCCGCGCTCACGACGGGCGGCGCCCTGCCACGGGGCGGGGTCCTTCGGCGGTCTCCCGTCCCGCGGTTCGTCCTTGTGCGGCCCACGCTTGCGGACGCCGCGGCGGCCACGGGGGGGTTGGTGAACGTCCGCCGCGCGCGCCGCCGTGCGGGATCAGGAGCCCGCGGTCATCCCCCCGTCCACAACGAGGCCGTGCCTAGCCATCCTCGGCCTGTTTGTAACATCTCATACGATGTCATAGTATCCGCGCGTGGACCATTCTCCGGCTTTCGTTCTGGATACCGACGTCGTGGTGGCCGCCCTGCGCAGCCCGCGGGGCGCATCGGCCGCCCTGCTCGTCCGGGCGCTGGAACGCAGGTTCACCCCGGTGCTCTCCGTGGCGCTGGTCCTCCAGTACGAGGAGGTGTGCCTGCGTCCGGACCACCGGGCCGAGTCGGGGCTTCAGGAGGGGGAGGTCCGGACGATCATCGATGCGCTCTGCGCAGCCGGAAGGGAGGTCGTGACGAGATTCCAGTGGCGTCCGCAGCTTCGCGACCCGGGTGACGAGCTGGTGCTGGAAGCGGCCGTCAATGGCCGCGCGGATGCGCTCGTCACCTTCAACGAACGGGACTTCGCCACCGTACCGGAACGATTCCGGGTCCCGATCCTGTCGCCCGGGAAGGCGCTGCGGAGGATCGGAACGCGGTAGAAGTCCTGCTTCCGTTACGTTGCACAACATACGGTTACCGTTATGAAAAGAAAGACAAGCACGTACCCTCTGAGGCTGCCGATTTCCCTGAAGAACGCGGTGGTCGAGGTCAGCCGGGAAGACGACACGAGCATCAACCAGTTCGTGGTGGTGGCGGTCGCTGAAAAGCTTTCCGCGATGAAGACCGCCAGGTTCTTCGCCGAGCGCCGTGCAAGGGACGATCCGAAGGCCGCGATCGCCATCCTGTCCCGCAAGGGCGGCCGACCGCCCGAACCCGAGGATCGACTCGAGCCCGAGTCGTGAAGGGCCGCACGCGGGAGATCCTGCGCCCCGCCGTGCGGGATCGGGGTCCCGTGGTCATCCCCCTCGTCCACGACGAGGCCGCGCCCGGCCACGAAGGGGGCTCGTTCCGAGCCAGGGTTGCTCCTCCGACCTGGTAGACGCCTGAACGTCGTGCAGGGGAAGTGGTGTCGCGACGGCGGGAAGACGCCCTCCTATGCGCCGTCGTCGAACCGGCGCATCTCCGGCGCGAGGACCCGGTAGAGGGCGCGCCACCGCTCCAGACGGCCCGCCAGTCGTTCGGCAAGCTCCTCCTCCGGCTCCACCACCCGGTCCACGGGCGGCGGGGCGCAGACCTCCTCGGGCCGGCCCCCGGCTTCCGCCAGCCGCGCCAGCCGGGCGGCCCCGAGGGCCGGGCCGACCTCGCCGCCGACGTGGTAGGTGAGGGGCCGGCCGAGCACGGCGGCGAGGATCCGGCCCCAGAGGGGGCTGCGGGCGCCGCCGCCGATGACCGAGATCCGGTCGAGCCCCGCCCCGGCTTCGAGCAGGGCGTCGCAGCCGTCCGCGAAGGCGAAGGCGACGCCGGCCAGCACCGCCCACCCGAGGTCGCCCCGGCTCGTCGCCGGCCCGAGGCCGAAGAACACCCCCTTCGCGTGCGGGTCGTTGTGCGGGGTCCGCTCGCCCGTGAGGTAGGGCAGGAACAGCGGCGCGCGCTCCAGGCGCCGCTCCGCGTCCGCCGCTTCGGCGAGCAGCGCGGCCTCGCTGCCGGCGCCCGTCGCCTCCGCCGCCCAGGCGAGGCACGCGGCGGCGCTCAGGATGACCGACATCCGATGCCACGTGTCCGGGATGCAGTGGCAGAAGGCGTGCACGGCGCGCTCCGGGTTCGGCGCGAACGCCCGATCCGCGGCGAAGATCACCCCGGACGTGCCGAGGGAGAGGAAGGCGCGGCCCGGCGCGACCGTCCCGATCCCGGCCGCGCCCGCCGCGTTGTCGCCGGCCCCGCCCGCGATGACCACCTCGCCCGACGACATGCCCCACCGCCGCGCGAGCGCGGGGGAGAGGACGGCCGACGGCTCGGAGCCTTCCACGAGGCGCGGCATGTGCTCCGGGCCGAGGCCGGTGGCGGCGAGCATCTCCTGCGACCAGCGGCGGCGGGCCACGTCCAGCCACAGGGTCCCGGAGGCGTCCGACATCTCGGCCGCGTACTCCCCGCTCAGCCGGTAGCGCAGGTAGTCCTTGGGCAGCAGCACCGTCGCGACCCGCGCGAAGACCTCGGGCTCGTGCGCGGCCACCCACAGGAGCTTCGGGGCGGTGAAGCCGGGCATCGCGAGGTTGCCCGTGATCCGGCGCGAATCCGGCGCCCGCGCCTCGAGGGCGGCGCATTCGGCGTCCGCCCGCCCGTCGTTCCACAGGATGGCGGGCCGCAGCACGCCGCCCCGCGCATCGAGGAGGGTCGCGCCGTGCATCTGGCCGGAGAGTCCGATCCCCCGCACCGCGGAGAGCGCGGCCCCGTGTTCGGCCTTGAGGCCGTCCACCGCGCGGCAGGCGGCGTCCCACCATTCCCGCGGGTCCTGCTCCGACCAGCGGGGGCGAGGGGCCGAGACGCCGAGCGGCGCAGCCGTCTGGGCCGCGATCCGATCGCCCTCGTCCAGCAGGATCGCCTTGACGCCGGAGGTGCCGAGATCGATGCCGAGATACACCCTTCCTCCTTTCCTCTCCCCGCCTCTCCATCTCCCGTCCGCCGCCGTGAGCCGGCATTCACCGGTCGTCGCAGGCCGCGGTGCCGCTGTTCGTGCCGCCGGCGCCGTCGCAGGCCGACGCGCGGGGCGGTCGGGGCGCCATCGGCGCGCAGCCGGCGTTCGCGCCTCTCCTCCCCGGCCCGTCCCGGTCCGCATTATCCATGCACACCGGCCCCGGTCCCACGGCGGCCCAACCAGGAGGCATGTGCGCTGTGGGGATTTTCGCCAGGCACGCCTCGTCGCAGGGCGTCCTGGGAACGCTTGTGTCCCGCCCGCATTCTCATTTCCGGGGGCTCCGCCCCCGTGCGGGCGGGACACAAGCGTTCCCAGGACCCCGCGCAAGCGCCGCCGTGGGGTGAAGTTCGCCCAAGAACCCCTCGAACCGAACCCAAGCCGTGGAACGACGCCGTCCCCGTGGGGTAAAAAATATCTCACCTCCTATTATCCTTATTCTATATCAATAGCTTACGAACAGCGCCCGGGCCTCGGCCAAGGCGCCGCAGCGCGATAGACTGATCGTCGGAGCGGAACGGGGGCCGGGCGGTGCGGCGAGGCGGGCGATGATGAGAATCGAACGGGTGGGGGAGACCATCGACCTCCTCGGCGAGGGGCCGCTCTGGGACGCGGCGGAACAGGCCCTCTACTGGGTCGACAGCCGGGGGGCGAAGATCCGCCGCCTCGACTGGGCGACGGGCGAACGGCGCGACTGGAGCGTGCCGGACATGATCGGGTCGATGGCGCTCCGCGAGCGCGGGGGCGCGATCCTCGCGCTTCGCACCGGCCTCCACACCTTCGACTTCGACACCGGGGAAGCGTCGCTCATCTCCGATCCCGAGTCCGGCGACCCGGACACCCGCTTCAACGACGGCAAGGTGGACCGGCAGGGCCGCTTCCTCACCGGGACCATGGAGACCCGGATCCGGGGCGCGGCGCGGGGCTCCGTCTACCGGCTCGACCCCGACCTCACCCTGCACCGGCTGAAGGGCGGGGTCGTCGTCGCCAACGGGCCGTGCTTCAGCCCGGACGGGGAGACCTTCTACTTCGCCGACACCGGCCGGCGCGCCATCTTCGCCTACGACTACGACACCGCCGCGGGGACCATCGGGGCGGAGCGGGTCGTGGTCGACACGAGCCCCTGGGACAGCGGCCCCGACGGCGGCACGGTGGACCGCGAGGGCTTTCTCTGGAGCGCCCTCGTGCACGCGGGGCGGATCGCCCGCTTCGCCCCGGACGGGACCCTGGACCGGATGATCGACATGCCCTGCAGCCGCCCCGCGAGCGTCATGTTCGGCGGCCCGGACCTCGACGTCCTGTTCGTGCCCTCGATCCGGGACTCGGGCAACGTGCGGGGGGACCGGCCCATCGACGGCGCCCTCTTCGCAGTCCACGGCCTCGGGGTCGCCGGCCTGCCGGAGCCGCGCTTCGCCGGATAGCGCGCGCCGCCCCGGCCCTCCGGGCTCGTGGTGCGGCACGGAGGGCCGACCGTGCGGCAGCGTTCCGCTTGGCCCGGCCCGGCGCAGCGCGGAGGACGGCGCGCCCGCGCGGATGCAGCGCCCTCGCAGCGGGCGGCCCGGGACGGTTCGGCGGCGCAGTGTGGTGCAGGTGGGAGTTGCCTCCGCGGGGGCGGCGGGGCGGCGCGAGGGAGCCGGCCGCGCGGCAGCGCAGCGGGGCCGCGCTACCGGGCGTCGTGGAAGATGACGCCGAGCGCGAAGCGGCGCCCGGCGCGGACCCGGCTCACCCCGTGGCGCAGGTTCGCGCGGTGGAAGCCCCGCGCCCCCCGCATGGGGCGATGGCGGACCGGAAAGAGGACCCCGTCCCCGCGCCCGAGGGGCACGACCTCGGCCCGCGACTGCATGCGGGGCCGCTGCTCGGTCAGCACGAACTCGCCGCCCTCGAAGTCGCGTCCGGGCGCGGAGAGCAGGATCGTCGCCTGGATCGGGAACACGAGCTCGCCGTAGAGGTCCTGGTGGAGGCGGTTGTAGTCCCCTTCCCCGTAGCGGAGCATGAGCGGGGTGGGCCGCGTCTGGCCGGCGCGGCGGCAGCGTTCGAGGTACGCGGCGTGCCCGGCCGGGTAGCGGGCGTCGATGCGGAGCGCCTCGTTCCAGCGGTTCGCGACCGCCGCGAGGGCCGGATAGAGCCCGGACCGGAGGGCCGCCACCGCGCCGGGGAGGGGATAGGCGAAGTACCGGTACTCGCCGCGGCCGTACCCGTGGCGGGCCATGACCACCTGCTTGCGGAAGAGGTCCGCACGGTCGTAGAGCGCGGCGTGGGCCGCGCACTCCCCGGGCGAGAGGAGGGCGGGGACGACCGCGTGGCCGGCTGCGTCGAGGTCCGCGGCGACGGCCGCCCAGTCGATGGAGGCGAGCCGCGCCGCGAGGCGGGGCTCGGCCTCGCTCGGGTCCCGCGCCGGGCCGTCGGCGGCGCCCGCACCCGCACCCGCGCCGGCCTCCGTGCCGCCGGCCCTGCCCGCGTTCAGGGCGATGCCTCGCGGTCGAGGAGCGCGCGCTTTCGCTCCACCCCCCAGCGGTATCCGCCGGCTGCGCCATCGTTCCGCACCACCCGGTGGCAGGGGATCGCGACCGCGAGGGGGTTCGACGCGCACGCTCGCGCCACCGCCCGGGCCGCGCCGGGCGAGCCGATGCGCTCCGCGATCTCGCGGTAGCTCGCGGTCGCCCCGGCGGGCGTCTCCCGGAGCGCCCGCCACACCCGCTGCTGGAACGCCGTCCCGCGGACGTCGAGGGGAAGGTCGAGGCCGAGGGCGGGCGCTTCCACGAGGCCGACGACCCGGGCCATCCGGTCCTCGAACTCCGGGTCCCCCCCGACCAGCTCCGCCCGCGGGAAACGGTCTTCGAGGTCGCGCACGAGAGCGTCCGGGTCGTCGCCGAGGGCGATCGCGCATACCCCCTTCGCGGTCGCCGCGACGAGGACCGCGCCGAGCGAGCACGCACCGACCGCGAACCGGATGGTCTCGCCCGCGCCGCCGCGCCGGAACGCGGTCGGCGCCATCCCGAGGATGTCCGGCGAGGCCGCGTAGAACCGGGCGTTCGAGCCGAACCCGGCGTCGTGGACGGCGTCGGTCACCGTCCTCGCACCGGTCCCCGTCCCGCCGTTCGGCTGGAGCGCGTCGCGCACCCGGCGGGCGCGGCGGGCGGCGGCGTAGGCCCGCGGCGTGCAGCCGGCGGCCGCCTTGAAGACCCGGTGGAAATGGGACCGGCTCATCCCGGCCGCCGCCGCGAGCGTGTCGAGGGCGGGCGCCTCCTCGGCCGTCTCGATGAGGCGGCAGGCGGCGGCCACCGCCTCGGCGCGCCGCTCGGCGAGGGGCGGCCCGTCCGGACGGCACCGCCGGCACGCCCGGAAGCCCGCGTCCTCGGCTTCCTCGCGGGAAGCGTGGAAGCGCACGTGCTCGCGCCGCGGGCGCCGGGACGGGCAGCCCGGCCGGCAGTAGACGCCGGTGGTCGCGACGGAATAGAAGAACGCCCCCTCCGCGCCGGGGTCACGGTCGCGAACCGCCGTCCAGCGCTCCTCGTTGCTCCGGAATCGTCCCGGCCTCGCGGCCCCGGTCGCCATCTCGGTCCCGATCGTCATGCTCGGCTCCATCATGATATCTCGCCTCCCGGTCGGTGGGTTCGGTGCTGGTGGTTCGGTGCGGACGGGCCGGCTGACGGGTTTGAACGGGCCGGCGCGGCTCGCCGCGAGGAGGATCCTGCCTCTCGCGGCGCGGCCCCGCATCTCGCTTCTTGCCCCCGAATCCGGGGCCGGAGAGGGAAGGCGGACCGGCCCGTCCCGGCGCCGCGTCAGGCGGGGGCCGGCTGGAGCCGCGTGGGCCTCCGGCGGACGAAGAGGATGCCGACCAGGAAGAAGTTGACCGCGTTGAACGCGAGCCCGGCCGCGAACGCGGGGGCATAGCTTCCGGCGAGGTCGAAGACCACCCCGCCGACCCACCCGCCGAGCGCCATGCCCCCGGCGGAGAACAGGTACTGCCCTGCGATCCGCCACCCAACCTCGTTGGCGGGGAAGAAGAGGCGGATGAGCAGGGGGTAGCAGGGCATGATGCCGGAGAACCCGAGCCCGAAGAGGAGGGCCGCGGCGAGCAGGCCCGCGTAGCTGGTCGTGAACGTGAACACGAACAGCATCACCGCCATGCAGGCCGATCCGATGAGGAGGGTGCGCACCCCGCCGATGCGGTCCGCCAGCATCCCGAAGCCGATCCGGCTCACGAACCCGGCCATGAAGAGGACGGAGAGCACCCACGCCCCCTGCTCCAGGGTGTGTCCGAGGTCGGTGGCGTGGCTCACCAGGTGCACGATCGGGATCGACATCGCGGCGCAGCAGAAGACGCCCCCGAACCACAGGATCCCCTGCACCGCCCGCGGCGAGAGCTCGAGCCCCCGCCCCTCGTCGACCCGCACCCCGAACGCCCCGCCGGCCGCCGTCATCGGCGGCCGGGGCCGGAGCAGGAGGGCGAGGGGGACCATCGACACGGCCGCGAACACGCTGAAGTAGAGGAAGGTCCCCCGCCATCCCGCGAGGTCGTTGAAGAACTGGACGACCGCCGGCCAGACCGCCCCCGCGAGCCCTTGGCCGGAGGTGAGGATGGCGACCGCGAGCCCCCGGCGCCGGTCGAACCAGCGGGTCACGTTGGCGACGAGGGGCGCGATCATCGCCGCCTTCCCGAACAGGCCGATGAGGAGGCCGGAGGCGACGAAGAGGCTGGCCGGCCCCTCCGCCCGGCTCGCGAGCAGCGCCCCGAGGGAGATCATCACCGAGCCGAACAGCACCGGCTGCCAGACCCCGAGCCGGTCCATCCACCACCCCATCGCGATGCCCCCGACCCCCGCCCCGATCATCATCAGCGAATAGGCGAGGGAGGGGATCGCGCGCGCGGTCTCAAGGTCCGCGGCGATCGGCTTCAGGGCGACGAAGAGTATCGTCGGCGCGCCGAGGCTGATGCTGTGGAGGGCGAGCGAAGCGAAGACCACCACCCACCCGTAGGCGGTCTCGCCGCTCGGTCCTCCGGGGCGCCGGGTCACCGGGGCGCCCCCGCGTCGGGCGCTCCGCGCCCCCGCGTCCGAAGCGCCGCCGCGCCGCCGGCGCCTCCCGCGCCGCTATCCGTCGCGACGACGGCCCCGCGCCCGCGCGTCCGCAGCGCCTGCCGCCCGAGGGGCGGGGCCCGGCGGGAGGGGGGCAACGCCGGAGAGGGGGGCGAGGCCGGGGAAGGCAGGTTCGTTTCGGCCATGCGGGCCTCCGTCGCCGCCGTCGCCCCGGCGGCGGTCGCCGCCCCGGTCGTTGCCGGGCGCGCGCTCAACGCTGCGCGGTCCGCCAGTCGGGCGCAATCCAGACGGGTGCGTCGGACGGGGGCGGGGGCGGGCGGCCGAGGATGAGGTCCGCCGCCTTCTCCGCGAGCATGAGGGTGGGGGCGTTGAGGTTGCCGGAGACGATCGCCGGCATGATCGAGGCGTCCACGACCCGGAGCCCCTCGGTCCCGCGCACCCGGGTCTCCCCGTCCGTCACCGCCCGCTCGTCCGTCCCCATCCGGCAGGTCCCGCAGGGGTGGAAGGCGGACTCGACGTTCGCCCGCACGAAGGCGTCGATCTCGCCGTCCGAGCGCACCTCCGGCCCGGGGGCCAGCTCCTCGCCGCGCCAGGGATCGAACGCCTTCTGCGCGAAGATCTCCCGGGTGAGGCGCACCGAGTCCCGCAGCTCGCACCGGTCGCGCTCGGCGGAGAGGTAGTGGAAGCGGATGCTCGGGGCGGCGCGCGGGTCCGCGGACTCGAGGCGCACCCGCCCGCGGCTCTCCGGGCGCATCGGCCCGACGTGCGCCTGGAACCCGTGCCGGCCGCGGAGCCCCGACCCGTCGTAGCGCATCGCGATGGGGATGAAGTGGTATTGCAGGTCGGGGTGCTCGACCCCGGCGCGGCTCCGGATGAAGCCGCCCGCCTCGAACTGGTTCGACGCGCCGACCCCGCCCCGGTAGAGGTACCAGGAGAGGCCCGCCTTCAGCATCCCGAGGGGCTTGAGCGCGCTGTACAGGGTGATGGGGCGGGTGCAGGCGTGCTGGACGTAGATCTCGAGGTGGTCCTGGAGGTTCTCCCCGACCCCCGGGAGGTCGGCGGCCACGTCGATCCCGAGCCGGCGCAGCTCGTCGGCCGGGCCTACCCCGGAGAGCAGCAGGAGCTGGGGGGAGTTGATCGCGCCGCCCGCCAGGATCACCTCGCGGGCGGCGTCCGCGCTCCGGGCGCGGCCGCCCCGCTCGAGGTAGTCGACCCCGACCGCCCGCCGCCCGTCGAAGCGCACCCGGGCCGCGAGGGCGCGCGGCCGGACGGTGAGGTTCGGGCGCCGCCGGGCGGGGTCCAGCCACGCCCGCGCCGCGCTCCAGCGCCGCCCCCGCCAGGTCGTCATGTCCATCCGTCCGAGGCCTTCCTGCCGGTGGCCGTTCATGTCCTCGGTCACCGGGTAGCCGGCCTGCCGGCCTGCCTCGATGAAGGCGTCGAAGAGCGGGTTCGGGGAAGCGCCCGTCGACACGCGCAGCGGCCCGCCGGCGCCGCGCCACGGGTCGGCCCCGCGCCCGCGGTCCTCGCAGCGGCGGAAGTAGGGGAGGACGTCGGCGTAGCTCCAGCCCGGCAGGCCCCGTGCGGCCCAGCCGTCGTAGTCGCGGGCGTGGCCCCGGACGTACACCATGCCGTTGATCGAGGACGATCCGCCGATCACCTTGCCGCGCGGGCAGTAGAGCCGGCGGCCGTCGACGTCCGGCTCGGGCTCGCTGTGGTAGGCCCAGTTGTACGCCTCGCCCATGAGGGGGCGGGCGAGGGCCCCCGGCATGTGGATGCGGAAGTCCCAGCGGTGGTCGGGCGGCCCCGCCTCGAGGAGCAGGACGCGGGCGGACGGGTCCTCGCTCAGCCGGTTCGCGAGGACGCAGCCGGCGGAGCCGGCCCCGACGATCACGTAGTCCCAGGTTTCAGGCTTCACGGCTCGGGGGGCGGCGCCCGCCCGCGCCCGCCCGTGCGGGCGAGACGCCCGCATCCAGGGGACGCGCCGTTCCCGGGGCGCGCTTCGCGCGGGGACCTGATTCGATCGAGAGAGGATGGCGCCCCGGGGAGTCCGGTTCGGGCCGGGCCGGAGACTCCGACCGGGTGGCCGGCGCCAGTCCGGAGCCCGCACCGGGAGCCGTCCCGGACTCCTTCTCCGGCTCCATCGGGAGTGTCGCCTCGGGTTCGATCTCCGGTTCCATCCCGGCCTCCGCACCGGAGTCGCGGGCGAGCCGTGCGGCGGGGGCGTGCGGCGCGTTCAGGGGGTGTTGATGCTCTGCCCGCCGTCCACCGGCAGCAGAACCCCGGTGATGAAGCGGGCCTCGTCGGAGGCGAGGAAGACTGCGGCGTGGCCGACGTCCCACCCGGTCCCCATCTTCCGCCGGAGCGGCACCCGGGCGTCGCGCTGCTCGCGGACCTCCCGGCGGCTCATGCTCCATTCGCGGGCGCGCCGCTCGATCGCCATCGGGGTGTCCATGAGCCCGGGGAGGATCGCGTTGACCCGGACCCCGTAGGGCGCGTTCTCGAGGGCGAGCTGGTGGGTGAGGGCGTTCACCGCCGCCTTGGAGGTCTTGTAGGCGACGGTCGGCGAGACGACCGTGGAGGCGACCGAGGAGACGTTGATGATCGACCCGCTCCCGCGCGCGCGCATCGGCGCGACCGCGTGCTTCGCGCACAGGAAGTACGACTTGACGTTGATCTCGTGGAGCTCGTCCCACATGTCGGCGCCGAGCGCGGACGCCTCCCGATCCCCCTGCGACCGGCCGACGTTGTTGTGGAGTACGTCGATCCCGCCGTAGCGCTCGACGCAGGCCGCGACCGCCGACTCGCAGTCGGCCTCCCGGGTCACGTCCGCCTCGAACGGGGACGCCTCGCCGCCCTCGGCCTCGATGGCCTGCACCGTGTCGGCGGCGGCATCCCGGTCGCGGTCGACGACGAGCACCCGCGCCCCCTCGCGGGCGAAGAGGATCGCGGCCGCCCGCCCGTTGCCGATGGTCTCCCCCGGCTGCTGGCCGCCGCCGATGACCGCCGCCGCCTTGTCCGCGAGTCTTCGCCCCATCGTCCGTTCCCGTGTCGAATCGCCGCGCCCGGTCGCGCTGGATCGGGTGATTCCGGTCCCGCCGTCCGGCCCCTGGCGCGCCGGCCGGCGCCTGCGCCCCGGCGGCGGCGGGCCGCGTCCGTCCGCCTCGCTCCGCCCCGGAGCCCCATCGAGGAGCGCGCGCCCGAGCGAGATCAGCGCGCGCGCGGTGGGCCGCGTCCGCCCGATCCGCGCCGGAGTTTGCCCGCCGGAACGCGCTCGTTCGCGCCATCCTGCCGCCGGCCCGATCATATCCCCTTCCGGATCGCCCCCGCCTCCCAGCGGCCCGGGACCCACGATCTCGCGCTGCGGAATCGACCCGCACCTGCGGCCCCGGCGCGGTGGAACCCCGGGCGCCGCGAAACCGGATCGGCTCCTGCCGCCAACTCCTTCCGCCGGCGCGCCCGGCTCCCGGGAAACGCGCTACCATGAAGGCCATGACGGCCGCCACCGAACGCACGGCGACCGCCCCGGATCCCCGACCGCGGGCGCTCGCCTCCCTCCTCTGTGACCTCCTGCCGTCCCAGGGGAGCTGGAGCGACGACGCCTACCTGTGGCTGACCGACCACGGCAACCGTCCGGTCGAGCTTACCGACGGGCATATCCAGGAGCTGCCCATGCCGACCGACGCGCACCAGGCGGTGCTCGCATTCCTCTACGACCTGTTCCGCGAATGGCTCAAGCCGCGCGGCGGGGTCGTGAGGTTCTCCGCGCTGCGGATGCGCATCCGCGAGGGCAAGTTCCGCGAGCCCGACCTGCTGATGCTCCGCAACCGTTCGGACCCCCGCCGTCAGGATCGTTACTGGCTGGGCGCGGACCTGGTGGTGGAGGTGGTGAGCCCGGACGACCCGGATCGGGACCTGGTCGAGAAACGCGCGGACTACGCCGAGGGGGGCATCCCGGAGTACTGGATCGCCGACCCGCGCGACGAGACGATCACCGTCCTCACGCTCGCGGGAGAGGCGTATGTCGAGCACGGGACGTTCGGTCGCGGCGGGTCGGCTGCGTCTCCGCTGCTCGAAGGCTTCGCGGCTGACGTGTCCGCGGTATTCGACGCCCCGGAATCGGGGGCATGAGCGGAAGGCGAGGTGCGGGAGCGCCTGTCGCCCGACCGCCCAAGACTAAAATTTGTTCAGTGATGAACCACCGAACGATTGACCGAAGCGGTCGGTCCGAACCCAAGGAGAGCGAGAGGACTGCCGAGCAGTGGCTCCGCCAGATCGGGGCGGAGAACATCCGGTTCCTGGGGGACAAGCGCGAGGATGGCCCGCCGGACTACGTGATCGAGTACGCTGGCGAGGAAGTCGCAGTGGAGGCGACGCTCCTTCACCACAACGACGGATGGGGCAACACGAACGAGTCGCGTTCGGCAGGAAGCTGCGCGACTTCATCACCGAGGTGCTCGGGGACGAGAACGCCCCACGGTGGCATATCCTTCAAGCGGAGTACGACCCGCGAGAGCAGAAGCCCCCCAAGACCAGGAAGGAGCACGCTTGGTGGAAGAAACGGTTGAAGACGGCGTTGCTGTCGGACGTTCCAGCGGGGACGCGCCTGGAAATTCAGCTCATGCACCCGGAGGCCAGGCAGGGAAGGGGGATCTCGCTGGGCTTGATCCGCGCGGGGAACGAGGACGGGCCGGCCCCCCGCCGCCCCGGCGCCCTCGGCGTCACCACCGATGAGGGCTGCTGGTTGGTGAGCTCACTCATTGAAGATATGTCGAAGGCGATCCGCGACAAGACCCGGAGAGTGGCGGACGCGAAGAAGCGGGGCAGCCGAGCTGCACGGTACGACAGATGGTGGCTCGTGCTGGACGACGAGGTGATGATTGCTCCGAACACCATCCTGGGGGCAGACGGGAGGAGCGAGGTCGAAGGGGCGATACGCTCCACGAGCCGGGACGGCGCATGGAGCAAGGTGGTGCTTGTCAGCCGATTCCAGCCGGCGGGCGACCTGCGCGAGGCGCCGGACCTCGAGACGCTCCAGGAGCAGCCCAAGTGGTTCTGGCCCGTGTGGGAAGCAGCCGAGCACGCACCATTGCCTCCGAGCCCTTGATCCATCGACTCACAGCCGACTGCGGCAGAAGGCCGGGAGGCCGCCGCAGGGGCGCGGAGGGGCAGGACGCGCTTGGCGAACTGCTGGCCCTGAATGTCGCGCGCTCCGGAGAAAGCGGCGGATAGAGGAGCCGCGGCGAGACTCGTGCCTCCCGCACTTGTCGCCAAGGAGCCGAACGGACGCCCGGTGGAGCGATACGCGCCCCGTGGCGGATTGCGGGGCCTGGAGGCTAAAACCCCCAAGGGTCGAGGCGGAGCGAACGCCTACGATACCGATATGGGCCATTGGGCGGGCGGAGGGTTGACTCGCCCCGGCCTTTGAACGTCCTTCGCCCCGAGCCGTCTCCCCGCTCCTGCGGGGACGGGCCGCCTTACGTGACGGAGCCCCGAGCTTCACTGCCCCTGCGGGGTGTTCTCCACGGTATCGGGGCGGTTCGAAGGGTGGGTCGTCGGATTTCGCCCCACGGTGGCGCTTGCGCGGGTACGTCCCCACGAGCGCCCGCGAGAGGTGTGCTTGGCGAAGCTCCCCACCGCGCGCCTGCCTCGGAGTACAATGCCCGCGCAGGGCCGGAATGGAGGAAGGGATGATGGCCACGTCGCGTGAAAGGATGGGGACGGAGACCGGCAAGGGCGCTGCCCTGCGCCCGCCGCCGCCGGAGGAGCCGCCGCTTGCGGAGCTGGAGTTCACCGGCTGCAAGGCGGTCCCCATGTCGTATCAGGAGCTGCTCCGCTACGAGGGGCGGCTGGAGGTCTGGGACGCGAGGTCCGGGACCGCGTGGATGGTCAGCGAGCCGACCAGCCCGACCCACGAGAGCCCCTCGCACGGTCTCGCCGGTCTGGTCGAGCGCATCGGCGCGGTGCGGGGCTCGCCCATCGAGTGCTACGGCTCGATGGACCTGCTGGTGCGCAACGAACGCGGCAGGCCCCGGCGCATCATGCAGGCGGACCAGACGGTGTACCTGTACCCGTCGCGGGTGGACCTTTTGGGGTCGAGCGCGATGGTGGTGGGGGAGCATCCGTACCCGGACGTGGTCCTGGAGGTGGACCACACGACGGACGTTCGCCGGGGCAAGCTCAAGCTGTACGAGGCGTGGGGGTTCCCGGAGGTATGGGTGGAGGCGCCGGAGCGGCGCACGCCGAGCCGCCCGCGGGGGACCCTGCCGGGGCTGACGATTCACCTGCTGGAGGAGGGCGTCTACCGGAAGTCGCCGCGGAGCCGTGCGTTTCCCGGCTGGCGGGCGGAGGCGATCCACGACGCGCTGAACGAGGTCGAGCCGTCGGCGTGGACGCACGCGCGGCTGGAGCGTCTGGGGCGGACCTTGGGGGAGCGCGACGGGACGGGGCCGGACGACGACCCCCTGCTCCGTTCCCTGCGCGGCGAGAGCCGGGAGGAAGGCGAAGCGAGGGGTCGGGCCGAAGGCTTGGCGGAAGGCGAGGCGAGAGGCCGTGCGAAAATGGCGCTCCAGATCCTGCGGTCGCGCGGCATCGGGGTCTCGGAGGGCTTTCCTGCCGACCTGCCGGCGTTCCACGAATCTTCCGAGGAGACGGTGGTGGCCGCCGCCCTGGCCTGTGAAAGCGAGGAGGACTTCCTGACACGCTTGCGGCGATTGGTCCGCGCCCGCTGAATCCGTCGGGGAGGGCGGCGCACGCGCCGTGTAGTCGTCCCGTCCCCGGCCTCGAACTGCTTCCAACGCCGCCGCCACCTCGTCCGGCAGCGCGCTTGGCAAGCGCCGAATCTCGGACCGCTCATGATCCGACCGTAACGGCTGAACCGCCGCAGCCGCCGCCCACGGACCGGAAGCGTGGCTACCGGCGGCGCGAAGACCCCACCGCGCACATGCCTCGATAACCGGACAACCCCTGTGCTACAAAACCGGACAGGTCTATTGGTTGCCAACAGCTGAGGGATCCATCGCTGCGGGATCCGTCGTCCGAAGCCGAGCTTCGACTTCCTCCATGATCGTCGGTACGGTCTTGTCGCTCGCCCCGCTGTCCAGCCCTTCCTGAATCGCGGTCTTGAGGGTCTTGTAGTGCTCCTGATCGCGGCGGATCAGCTCTCGGATGTATTCGCCGTCGTTGGCGAAGTTGGCAGCCGCAGCTTGTGCCTTGATCCACTGATCCTGCTGATCGGTCAGTGTGATGGTCTTTCTTACGTTTCCCATGTCGTCTCCGGATGGTCATGCTGGCGTTGTGCGCCGTCGCCGGCCGATCGTCTTCATGTTTCAAAGCCGCTTGGCGTGGCCGATGCTTCGGCCGGAACCAAGCCCCCGATTGCCCGCGCGTCTGGGCGCAGCCGGCGCGGCGCGCGATCGACGCCCCTCTCCCGGCTCGACGCCCCGCGCCCCCACGTCTTCCGCCGGCCCCCGGAACGACGGCCGGCAGCGCGCCGCGAGCACGCGAACCGCGCCCGGGTCCGGGCGATGGTGAGACCCACGAGCTCGTCTTCGGCGGGGTCCAGTGGCGGGCGCCGCTCATCGGCGCTCCTCCCGGAACCGGGGCGACGCCTGCATGACGGTCTTGCGCTTGCCGCCTGTGTTCGCGAGCTCGGCGCCCGTCAGGGACCGCCCCCGGGCCGCCGCCACCGCCCGAAGGCGAGGCTCGACCCAGCAGGGCGAGCTTCGCCCGCTCCCTTCGGGCGCGGACGGCGCACGCCGGGGCGCTCACGGTGCTACGCTTGTCGGCATGGATGGGGACACCCTCACGATCATCGGGACAGTGCTCGCCGTCGGGACCGCCCTCGCCGGGCTCTCGATCCGCACCGCCGCACGACGGGATCGGCGCATGGACCGGTTCGAGGCTGTGATGGCGGCGGGCCGGGACAGGTTCGAGGCTGCGACAGCGGCGCATCGGGACCGGTTCGAGGATGCGATGGCGGCGCACCGGGCCGAGATGCACCGCCTCGCCGAACGGCAATCGCACGTCGAAGGGCGGCTCGACGAACGAGGGTCCGCCGACGACTGACCCATCGGAGCCGCTCCCCCCCGGAGCGGCCGTCGAGGCCGCGGGCGCCTGCGATCCAGCGCCCCGCCGGCCGCTCATCCCGCGGCTTTCGGACAAGACCCGCGAGCTCACTGCCGACCGGCTCCCCATCGCGGGTGCCGCTTATCGCCGGGGCCTCGCGCAGCGCGCCTCGCACGTCGCCCGGTCGAGGCCGCGCGTCACCGGTGCGTCCACCGCAGCGCGCCGCCACCCTCCCATGTTCGGGGCGCACGCCCCGCCCTCGAAACGCATCGGCGCGCTCATCGCCCGGCCACCGCCCGCATGACGGCCAGCGTGCGCCGACAGTCCTCGCCTGCCCGATGCGCCGGCGCCGATACGGGGACCTTCTCGCGCTCGATCGCCCGGGCGAGGGTGTGGGCTCCCTGCGCGGGGGCCTCCCCGGTATGGCGCCGGTAGTCCGCCAGCAGGTCCCGCCAAGGAAGCGCCGGCATATCGAGCCCATGCCGGCGCGCGGTCTGGACCAGTATCCGCAGGTCGAAGGGCGAGTTCCACGCGAGCACCGCCTCCGCCCCGTCGAGCGCCGCGACCAGATCGGGGTGGACGAGGGGCCAGGGGCGCGCGCCCTCGGCCTTGAGCCGGGCGAAGGTCAGCCCGTGCGTGCGCCGCCGGATACGCCCTTCGGGCAGCGCCAGGGACTCGAACCGGGTCTGTCCGGTCGTGTCCACGACGGCGACCTCGATCACCTCTGCGCCGTCCCCGCGCCCGTTCGTCTCGGTATCGACGATGAGCACGTCCGTCCGGTCCAGCAGGGCGCGCCACTCGCCAGCGACGTCGGGCCGGGCCGGCCGCCGCCGCTGCGCCGCTGCGCCGCTCGCCGCCGACGGCCGGCCGGGCGACTCCTCCGGCCGCCGTCCCCGGCCGTGCCGCCGCCGTCCCACCACGCGCAGGAGGACGCCGACGAGGACGGCGAGGCCGAGGAGCGGGGCGATTGCCGGCAGGTCGGACGCGGCTCCGAACAGATTGTTCATGACGTTTTCCGCGAGCCTTGGGAACACCGGCTCGGGCGTCGGGAGACCCGCCAGAGCGCTCATGACGGCTTCCCCGCCTCCTCCGGAGCTTCGTCCGCGTCCGGAGCAGCGCGGACCCGATCCCTTGAGCGTAGCTCGCTGTAGTCGATGGCTTGCGTCTTCACATCCCGCCCCTCCTCCCCTCCCCGGCCGCCTTCGCGGCGCGGATCGTCCCCGCTCCGTTCGCGCCTGGCGACGAGGTCCGGGACCGGGAGCCCGGCATGGGCCGCGCGCGCGGCTCGCGCCGAACCTTCACGCGGGACGCAGCATATGACGAACGAAGGGGCCGCCGATATGGACGCCGCTGGGCGGACGTGCGGCGCCCCCGCGGCGAGCGCCGAAGCCCTCGACTCCCGATGCCGAGGCGGTTCCCGGAGGCAGGAGGCCTCCTCGGAAACGGCCCCCGGGCGCCGGCTCTCTTCCTCGTTGGCAGGCGAGCCCACCGCCCTGAAAGATGCCTGCGGGCTTGGCGGTGCGTGCTGATGCGCCGGGGCAACCGCAGCCGAATGTGCTGGACCCGGTTCAACGCGCTGGTGCGCCGGTTCCCCCTCATCCCGGCGAGAATCGTCCATGTCCGGCGCTACCCCTGAAGCACGTCGGACCACCCTCCCGAGGAGCCGGATGCGAGAAAGCCGCACGTCCGGACCCGTGAGGGAGGCGTCGGGCGACCGGCGCCTCTACTCGACTCGGTTCGGGGGCTTTTGGGAGGATTTCGCCCCACGGCGGCGCTTGCGCGGATACGTCCCCAGGAGCGCCTGCGACGAGGTGTACTTGGCGAAGATCCCCACCGCGCCCATGCCCCGGAGTACAATGCCCGTGCAGGGCCGGAAGGGAGGAAGGGACGATGGCCGCGTCGCGCGAAAGGATGGGGACGGAGACCGGCAGGGGCGCTGCCCTGCGCCCGCCGCCGCCGGAGGAGCCGCCACTCTCGGAGCTGGAGTTCACCGGCTGCAAGGCGGTCCCCATGTCGTATGCGGAGCTGCTCCGCTACGAGGGGCGGCTGGAGGTCTGGGACGCGAGGTCCGGGACCGCGTGGATGGTCAGCGAGCCGACCAGCCCGACCCACGAGAGCCCCTCGCACGGTCTCTCCGGGCTGGTCGAGCGCATCGGCGCGGTGCGGGGCTCGCCCATCAAGTGCTATGGCTCGATGGATCTCTTGGTGCGCAACGAGCGCGGCAGGCCGCGGCGGATCATGCAGGCGGACCAGACCGTGTACCTGTACCCGTCGCGGGTGGACCTGTTGGGGTCGAGCGCGATGGTGGTGGGGGAGCATCCGTACCCGGACGTGGTCCTGGAAGTGGACCACACGACGGACGTCCGCCGGGGCAAGCTCAAGCTGTACGAGGCGTGGGGGTTCCCGGAGGTATGGGTGGAGGCGCCAGAGCGGCGCCCGCCGAGCCGCCCGTGGGGGACCCTGCCGGGGCTGACGATTCATCTGCTGGAAGAGGGCGCGTACCGGAAGTCGCCGCGGAGCCGTGCGTTTCCCGGCTGGCGGGCGGAGGCGATCCACGACGCGCTGAACGAGGTCGAGCCATCGGCGTGGACGCATGCGCGGCTGGAGCGTCTGGGGCGGACCTTGGGGGAGCGCGACGGGACGGGGCCGGACGACGACCCTCTGCTCCGCTCCCTGCGCGGCGAGAGCCGGGAGGAAGGCCGAGCGGAAAGCCGGGCGAAGATGGCGCGCCAGATCCTGCGGTCGCGCGGCATCGAGGTCTCGGAGGGATTTCCCGCCGACCTGCCGGGGTTCCACGAATCTTCCGAGGAGGCGGTGGTGGCCGCCGCCCTGGCCTGTGAGAGCGAGGAGGACTTCCTGGCGCGCTTGCGGCGACCGATCCGCGCCCGCTGAATCCGTCGGGAAGGGCGGCCCGCACGTGACCCGGCGCGAGCGTCATCGTCCGTGCACCGCGGGGCACGTGCGGTGGCACACGCGCCGCGTAGTCGTCCCGTCCCCAGCCCCGAACCGGAACCGTTTTCAACGCCGCCGCCGACTCCTCGTCCGGCAGCGCGCTTGGCAAGCGCCGAATCTCGGGCCGCTCATGATCCGACCGTAACGGCCAAACCGCCACAGGCGCTGCCCACGGGCCGGAAGCGCGGCTACCGTCGGCGCGAAGACCCCACCGCGCACCTGCCTCGATAACCGGACAACCCTTGTGCTACAAAGCCGGACAGGTCTACTTGTTGCCAACATGTTGCCGACATTCGCCAACCCCCGCCGCCGTCCGCGCCCGCTGCCTGTACCCTTACCGAAGACCGCCCGCCAGACCGCCCGCCTGCGAGAGGACCTCCGATGACCGATTTCACCGCCGCCGACCTCCAGCGCCTCACGGCCTGGGACACCCCGACCATCTGCAACGCCCTCGAGGTGGTGGCGCCGCACCGACGCGCCACCGGGTTCACGGTCCGGCCCCTGGTCTGCCTCGACCCCGCCCTGAAGCCCGTCGTGGGCCGGGCGCGCACCGCGTCCATCCGGGCGACGGACCCTCCCGGGGGAGCCGCCGACGAGCTGCGGCAGGCCCGGATCGCCTACTACGAGTACGTCGCGAGCGGCGCCGGCCCCACCGTGACGGTGATCCAGGACCTCGACCCCGAGCCCGGCTTCGGCGCCTTCTGGGGCGAGGTCAACACCGCGGTCCACAAGGGGCTCGGGTCGCTCGGGGCGGTCACCAACGGCTCCATTCGCGACCTCGACGCCTGCGCGCCGGGCTTCCAGCTCCTCGCGGGGGTGGTCGGGCCGAGCCACGCCCACGTCCACGTGGTGGACTTCGGACGCCCGGTCAACGTCTGCGGCATGGCGGTCCGGCACGACGACGTCGTGCACGCGGACCGGCATGGGGCGGTGGTGCTCCCCCCGGAGGCGGTGAAGGAGCTTCCCGCCGCGGTGGACCTGCTGACCCGCCGCGAGGCGGTGATCCTCGAGTGCGCGCGCGGCGCGGACTTCGACGTGGGCAAGCTCCGGCAGGCGATGGCGGACTCCGCGGACATCCACTGACCTGCCCACTGATCCGCCGCGCCGGAGGCCCGTGCGCTGTTCGGATCCGCCTTCATCCCATCGCAGGGCTTTCGCGGACGGGTCGCTGGGAGCGCTCCCGTGAACGAAAGTGCGGGCGGGACACAAGCGTTCCCGGGACGCATGGATTCCCGCTTTCGCGGGAATGACGAGGACGGGGGCGGGACGCAAGCGTTCCCAGGAGCGCCCGCGATGAGGCGTGCTTGGCGAAACCTCCACTGCGCACATGCCGCCGCATCGGGCTCCGGTGCGGCGTGACGCCGCGCGCGATAGACTTCCCGCCCCGGAACCCAGGCCGCCCGGAGCAACGGGCAAGGAGACCGACCCCATGAGCGCGACCGTCTCAGCCGCCGTATCCGCATCCGCAACCGCATCGCTCCCGGGGGCCGGCCACGGCCTCGGGCTCGAATGGAACACCGCGGACCCCGCCGAGGTCCGGCGCCGCATCCGAAGCGGCGAGTACCGCAGCCACACCGGGGCCCTCGCCAAGGGCTTCGTCCAGGCCAACCTCGCCATCCTGCCGGCGGGCTACGCGGCCGAGTT
Organism: Gammaproteobacteria bacterium; assembly: GCA_965243335.1. Lineage (GTDB taxonomy): Bacteria > Pseudomonadota > Gammaproteobacteria > HK1 > HK1 > JAJDXW01. The sequence goes on along the minus strand of OZ251545.1, from coordinate 3,149,282 downwards.
CGCCCGCTTCTGCCAGCGCAACCCGAAGCCCTGCCCGCTGCTCGCGATGTCCGAGCCGGGCGACCCCCGCCTGCCGGAGCTGGCGGAGGACCTCGACCTTCGCACCGACCTCCCGAGCTACCGCGTGTTCCGCGACGGGGAGCTCGACGGCGACGTGCGGAGCATCGGCGACCTCTGGCGGGACGACTTCGTGGCCTTCGCGCTCGGGTGCTCCTTCTCGTTCGAGGAGCCCCTGGTCGATGCCGGGCTCCGGATCCGGCACTGGGAGGACGGGAGCGTGTGCCCGATGTTCCTCACCGACGTCGAGTGCGCGCCGGCCGGGCGGTTCCACAGCCGGATGGTCGTGTCGATGCGGCCCTTCACCCCGGCGGACGCGATCCGGGCGGTCCAGATCACGAGCCGCTACCCGCGGGTGCACGGCGCCCCCATCCATCTCGGAATGCCCGAGCGGATCGGGATCGAGGACGTGGGGCGCGCGTGGCAGGGCGACGACCCGATCCTCGCGCCCGGCGAGCTGCCGGTCTTCTGGGCCTGCGGGGTGACGCCGCAGGTGGCGGTGCGCTCCGCCCGGCCCCCGATCGCGATCACCCATACCCCGGCGCACATGCTGGTGACGGACGTGCGCAACGCGTCGCTCGCGGTCGGCTGAGGCGGGACGGGGCGCGAGCCGGAGGCGGGCAAGGCGGGACGGAGGCGGGTCAAGGGGGACGGAGCGACCGGGGAGGACCCGGGAGGACCGGAGAGGGGGCGGAGAAGAGGCCCGGGCTTGACCGGCCCCGCGGGCGGTCCGCCCCGCCCCACCCCGCCTGCGGCCTCGGTAGCCCTCCACCTCCTCGCCGGGCGCTGGTTCCGGTTCCGCTTCCGGGTTTCGCTTCCGCTTCCGACTCCCGTTCCGTTGCCGGCGCTCCAGGAGACCTCACGGGATGGAATCGGTCGATTGTGTCGTGATCGGGGCGGGGGTGGTCGGCCTCGCGGTCGCGCGGCGCCTCGCGATGGCCGGGCGCGAAGTGATCGTCCTCGAAGCGGAAGGGATCGTCGGCAGCCACACCAGCTCGCGCAACAGCGAGGTCATCCACGCCGGCATCTACTACCCCACCGGCTCGCGCAAGGCGCGGGTGTGCGTCGAAGGCCGGCGCGCCCTCTACCGCTACTGCGAGGAGCACGGGGTTCCGTATGCGAACGTCGGCAAGCTCATCGTCGCCGCCGAGGAGGCCGAGCTGCCCCGGCTCCGCGCCATCCAGGCGAAGGCGGCAGAGAACGGGGTGGACGATCTCCGCTACCTCGACCGGAGGGCGATCGAGCGCCTGGAGCCGGCGGTGAACGCGGCCGGGGGCCTGCTCTCGCCCTCCACAGGGATCGTCGACAGCCACCGCCTCATGCACGCCTACGAGGGCGATGCGGCGGACGCGGGGGCGATGATCGCGTTCCGCAGCCCGGTCGAGGGCGGGGAGGTGCGGGGCGACGACGGCGCCATCGTGCTCCAGGTCGGCGGGGAGTCGCCGATGGCCCTCGCGTGCCGCACGGTGGTGAACTGCGCGGGCCTCTTCGCCCAGGAGGTGGCGCGCTCCCTCGTCGGCATGCCGCCCGACGCCATCCCGCCCCGGCGCCTCGCGAAGGGCAACTACTACGCGCTGACCGGGCCGCAGCCGTTCTCGCGCCTCGTGTACCCGTTGCCGGGCCGGTCGGTCCTCGGGGTGCACGTGGGGCTCGACCTCGCGGGGCGCTGCCGGTTCGGCCCGGACCTCGAGTGGGTGGAGGAGATCGACTACTCGGTGGACCCGGGCCGGGCGGACCGCTTCTACGCGGCGGTGCGGACCTACTACCCCGAGCTTCGCGACGGGAGCCTGCAACCGGACTACTCCGGGATCCGGCCCAAGCTGCACGGGCCGGGCGAGCCGCAGCCGGACTTCATGATCCAGGGGGCCGAGGCGCACGGCGCGCCGGGCCTCGTGAACCTCTACGGGATCGAGTCCCCCGGCCTCACCTCGTCGCTCGCCCTCGCGGACGAGGTGGCGGCCCGCGTGGGCAACGCATGAGCGGGGGGCTCGGAGCGCCGCTCGGGCCGGGCCGGCTCTCTGGCCCGGGGCGCCGCTGCGCTCCAACCGCCGGGAGCGGAGCCGGGCGGCCGTGGAGGGAGGATCGAGACCGCGCGGCGATGCCCGTTCGCGATGTGGCCGGAACCCGCGCCGAAGCTGCCGTCCAGGGCCGCGAGCCATCGAAGCATGATGACAGTTCGTTGATTTGCAATCGCCGTTCTCGTCGCGCCGATGCCATGAGATCCAATTTCGAGACCGGTCCCGGGAAAGCAGGCCGCCTCCCCCCGGTCGTCACGGGCCGCCGCGCTCCTGGAATGGACGATGGCTCGATAGGGAGGCCGGCCAGGTGAGGTACGCCTGGTACGACTCCCCGATCGGGCGGCTCCTCGTCGCGCGGGACGACGTCGCGGTGCGCCACGTCGCGATCCCGGAGCGCGACCCCGCGCGGCCGGACTCGCCCCGGCAGCGCGAGGGAAGGCCGGCGCCGACGCCGGCGCCCGAGCCCGAACCCGCGCCGGGATGGCGCCGCGACGATGCCGGCCTCGCCCGCGAGGTCGGGGAGCTCGACGCCTACTTCGCGGGCGAGCTGCGGGAGTTCGAGATGGCGGTGGCCCCCGAGGGCACCCCGTTCCGGCGGCGGGTGTGGGCCGCGCTCGCCCACGTCCCCTACGGCGAGACGTGGAGCTACGGGGAGCTCGCGCGGCGGGCGGGCCTCGGACGCGGGGCGGCGCGCGCGGTGGGGGCGGCCAACGGGGCCAACCCGGTCGCCATCGTCCTGCCCTGCCACCGGGTCATCGGCGCGGACGGCAGGCTCGTCGGCTACGGCGGCGGGCTCGACCGCAAGGCGCGGCTCCTCGCCCACGAACGCGGCGAACCCGTCTTCGCGCGCCCGTCCCGCCGCATGGCCTGAATCCCGGTTACGGGGACCCTGCCTCACCTACGACGGACCCACCTCCGCCGGACCATCCCTCCGGCTCTGCTCCCGACTCCCGGCTCCCACCGCCCGCGCGCACGCCCCTACGGCGCGCGCTGCATCGGAATCCCTGGCGCGTCGAGCGCCGGAGGCTCGTCCGGAGCGAGGGAGAAGCGGCTATACGACGAAGCGGCGCCGGACGAGGGCGACCGCGACGTAGAAGCCGGCCGCCGCGAACCCCGCGAGCACCGCGAGATGGGCGAGCCCGTGCTCGACCGGGGCCCCGGTCGCGAGCGGGCGCACGAGGGCGACCGCGTGGGTGAGGGGGAGGGCCTGCACCGCGTGCTGGAGGGCGTCCGGGAGCGATTCGACCGGATAGAACACGCCGCACAGGATGAACATCGGGGTGATCACGAGGGTGATGTAGTAGCTGAAGAAGTCGTACGACGGGGAGACCGCGCTCATCGCGAGGGCGGGCCCCGCGAAGGCGAGCCCGATGAGGAGGAGGAGCGGGACGCAGAGCACCGCGTGCGCGCTCGGGATCCCCCCGAGGGCGGCGGCGACGATCAGGATCGAGCCCCCCGAGATGCAGCCCTTGGTCGCGCACCAGAGCATCTCTCCGGCCACGACGTCGTCGACCTCGAGCGGCGTCGCGAGCATGCCGTCGTAGGTCTTCTGGGGGACCATGCGGGTGTACGCGGAGTAGATCCCCTCGTAGGACGCGGACGTCATGGCCGCCGAGGCGACCAGGCCGGAGGAGAGGAACACGAAGTAGTCGACCCCGTCCATCTCGCCGATGAAGCGCCCGAGGCCGAAGCCGAGGCCGACGAGGTAGAGCAGCGGCTCGCCGAAGTGGAACAGGAGGTTGGACACCACCAGGCGGAGCCACACCCGGGCGTTGCGCCGCCAGACCGCGAACGCGAGGGCGCGCGGGGCGGGGAGCCGCCAATGTCCGGCGGCGGAGCGCGCTTGCCCTTCCACGCCGGTCAGTCCCGCAGCTCGCGCCCGGTGAGGCGCAGGAACACGTCTTCGAGGTTGGCGGGCCGGTGGAGGTACTCGAGCTCCGGGTAGCCGCCGAGGCTCGCGAGCACCGCCCCCGGCTCGCTCGTATGGCAGTGCCAGACCCCGTCCACCGTCTCCACCCGCGCCTGCCGGGCCAGCGCGGACGGGGGCGGACGCCCGCCCGCCCGCACCTCGATCACGCTCGGCTCGACCTCCCGCGCCACCAGCGCGCGCGGCGCGTCCTCGGCGAGGATGCGCCCGTGGTCGATGATCGCGACCCGATCGCAGAGCCGCTCCGCCTCCTCCATGTAGTGGGTGGTGAGCAGCACCGTGGTCCCGCGCTCGGTGAGGGCGCGCAGGCGCGACCAGATGAGATGGCGGATCTGGGGGTCGAGGCCGGTCGTCGGCTCGTCGAGGATGAGGAGCAGGGGTTCGTTCACCAGGGCGCGCGCGATCACCAGGCGCCGGCGCATCCCGCCCGAGAGCGCCTGGATCCGGGCGCCGGCGCGGTCTTCGAGGGCGACGAATTCGAGCAGCGATTCGAGAAACGGGCGCCGCGGCTCGCGCCGGCGGCGCGGGAAATAGGAGGCATAGACCTCCAGGTTCTCCATCACCGAGAAGTCGGGGTCGAGGTTGTCGTCCTGCGAGACCACCCCGATCCGCGCCCGCACCCGGCGGCCCGCGGCGGGCATCGTCTCGCCGAGGACGGTGAGCGCGCCGCCGGTCGGCGGGGACTGGCCGAGGATCATGCGAAGGGTGGTCGTCTTGCCGGCCCCGTTCGGCCCGAGCAGGCCGAAGCACCCGCCGCGCGGAACCCTGAGATCGATCCGGTCGACGACCGTGTCGGCCCCGAAGCGCTTGACGAGCCCCCGCGCCTCCACCACGAACGGACCGGATGCCGCCATCGCGTTCGCCCTTCCCCTTCCCCCCGGCCGCGGCGCAGGGCCGCGCGCCGCCCGACCCGGGACCGGGCCGCGCGGGCCGGCCGGCGGCGCCGCGCGGTCTGGCTGGGCGGACCGGCTTGACTTCCGGCCGGGCGGGTGGGAAGTGTATTCGGCTTTCAACGCACCCCGCAGCCCCCATCCCCTCGGAGCCCCCTCATGCAGACCCTTCCGATCATCGAGCTACGCCGCATCGAAGCTGGCGTCATCAAGCCCATCTACGAGGAGATGGTGAAGGAGCTGGGCGAGGAGCCCGCCCGCCGGATCCTCGGCCAGGCGATCCGCCGCAACGCGATCGAGCAGGGGCGAAGCCTCGCCGAAGCCTCCGGCGAGCCGCCCGGGATCGCGGCGTTCGCCGCGCTGCTCGAGCGCTGGAAGGCGAACGATGCGCTGCGCATGGACCCCCTCGAACAGAGCGGCGAGCGGCTGGACTTCAACGTCACCCGCTGCCGGTACGCGGAGATGTACCGGGAGATGGGGCTCGCCGGGATCGGCCACCTCCTCTCCTGCAGCCGCGACGGCGCGCTGTGCGAGGGCTACGACCCGCGGCTGGAGCTCACCCGCACCCGGACGATCATGGGCGGGGCCGCCACTTGCGACTTCCGCTACCGCTGGCGGGACGACCGGCCGGAGTAGGCGTTGCGCCGCCGGCCCCCGCGGTGCGGCGCCCCGTGGCGGGGCGGCCCGCCGGCCCGGGCCATCGGAGGTTCGGGCGCTGTTCATAAGCTACTGATATAGCGAGAGTAGAGAGGAAGTCGAGATGTTCTTTACCCCACGGGGACGGCGTTGTTCCCCGGTTTGGGGTCGGTTTGAGGGGGCTTTGGGCGGATTTCACCCCACGGCGGCGCTTGTGCGGGTACGTCCCTGGGGACGCGGGCGTCTCGCCCGCACGGGGGCGGAGCCCCCGGAAATGAGAATGCGGGCGGGACACAAGCGTTCCCAGGATGCCCACGTCCCCCACGGACGCGCCCGCGAGAGGCACGCTTGGTGAAAAACCCCGCAGCGCACACGCCTCCGTCGACCCCGGTCGGAAACCCGGATGGCCAGGGTTGGTATGATCGGCGCCAGTCAGCACCCCGAACGAGGAGGGCTTCCCATGCCCCTTGATCAGGCAGTCCGCGAACGCATCGACGGTATCGTGGGCTCGGATCGCATCGTGCTCTTCATGAAGGGCACCCCGGCCATGCCGCAGTGCGGGTTCTCGGCCACGACCACCTCGATCCTGAGCACCCTCGTCCCCGAGTACACGACCTTCAACGTGCTCGAGGATCCGGCGATCCGCGACGGCATCAAGTCCTATTCGGACTGGCCGACGATCCCCCAGCTCTACATCGGGGGGGAGTTCATGGGCGGCTGCGACATCGTGCGCCAGATGTTCAACAGCGGCGAGCTGCACGACGCCCTCGGCCTCGAACCGCCGGATCGCACCCCGCCGGAGATCCACGTGAGCGACGCGGCGGCCAGGCTCATGCGGGAGGCCCTGTCCGAGCAGCCCGGCGTGGCCGTGCACCTTCGCATCGACGCGAGCTGGCAGCACGGGTTCAACCTGGGCCGGGCCGAGGGCCACGAGATCACCGCGGACTCCAACGGGGTCACCATCCACATGGACGTGGGAACCGCCCCGCGGGCGCGCGGCCTCTCCATCGACCTCGAAGAGAGCCTGACCGGGGTCGCCCTCAAGGTCGACAACCCGAACGCCCCCGCGAACGCCTGACGGCGGGCGCCCGCCCGCGCCCGCCGGGGCGCGGGTGCGGCGGCGCCGGCCGCCGGCGCCGCCGCCCTCAGTCCGACAGCGAGCGCCCGGCGCGCTCCCGCAGCTCGCTCGACGAAGGGGCTCCGTCCTCGGAGTAGTAGCCGGCCGCGCGCTTGGCGACGATCTCCACCTGCGCATCGTCGGGGACGAGCTCGGGGGGGATCGGGACCTGCCGCCCGATCGGGATCCCCTGCGCCTCGATCGCGCCGCGCTTCATGTCGCTCATCGACACGAAGCGCTCGATGCGCCGGATCCCGAGCCAGTGCAGTACGTCGGGCATGAGCTCCTGGAAGCGCGCGTCCTGGACCCCGGCCACGCATTCGGTGCGCTCGAAGTAGGTCTCCGCGCGGTCGCCGCCCGGCTGCCGCTTGCGGGCGTTGTAGACGAGGAACTTGGTGACCTCCCCGAGCGCCCGCCCCTCCTTGCGGTTGTAGACGACGAAGCCGACGCCGCCTTCCTGCGCGGCGGCGATGCACTCCTCGATGCCGTGGGCGAGGTAGGGCCGGCAGGTGCAGATGTCGGAGCCGAACACGTCCGACCCGTTGCACTCGTCGTGCACCCGGCAGGTGACCGCCGCGCCGTCGCGCGCCGGGGCGGCGACGTCGCCGTACCCGTACACCGTGATCCCGCCGATCGGCGGGAGGAACACCTTGACGTCGGGACGGGTCACGAGCTCCGTGTACATCCCCCCCGACTCCTCGAAGAGGGCGCGCCGGAGCTCCGCTTCCCCGATGCCGAAGCGGTCCGCGATGCCCGGCAGGTACCACACCGGCTCGATGGCGACCTTCGTGACCCGGACGTCCCCGGCCGCGGTCAGCACCTCGCCGTCCGGCGCGAGGCGCCCGGCGGCGATCGCGCTTCCGATCTCGGGCACCGTGAGGCGCGCCCTGGTGACCGCGATGGTCGGCCGGACGTCGAGCCCGCCCGCGATCTCCTCCGCGAACGCCTCGCTCACCAGGTGCCCCCAGGGGTCGAAGGAGACGATGCGGTCCGCCTCCGCCCACTGCGGCCAGGGCCCGATGGGCTCGGCCGGGGCGGTGTCGGTGAGGTCCGGGACGTGGACCGGGTCGAGCCGCCCCGCCGCCACCGCGAGCGCCCGGTAGAGCGAGTAGGACCCGGCGTGGGCGCCGATGACGTTCCGGCGCGCGCCGTCGCGCACGCCCCCGAGCACCGGGCCGCGCGCCTTCGCGTCCGCCGCCCCCCACTCGATGGGAACCGGCTTCGCGGTCCCGCCGGGGTGGGAAGACAGGCGGATATGGCGCCGCGGCCCCCCTTGCGCCGGGCGCGCGGCCCCGGTTGCGGCGGCCGTGGCCGACGCCGGAGCGGTATCTGCCTGCCTCGCGGTTCCACCGTGGTTGTCTGCGTTCATTCGACGGTCCTCGAGCGTGCGAGCTCCCGGGCGGCGCCCGCCGCCGCGGGGCGGACACCCGATCCCGCCGGCGCCGCCTCCGATCCGGTGTGGAAGGGGCCGACAAGGGCGCGAAGGCGCGGAAAGTAACCGATCCGCCGCCCCGTATGCATCCCGCAGCGCACGTGCCCCGGCCGATGATGATGTTGCGGGGCGCGGGGCGATTCCGTAGCATTCCGGGTTTGCCCTCCCGGGCCGTCCGTCCGGGGCGGGCGGACCATCCCCGGTGGAACCCTTGCCCATGGCCCGGAAGAGAACTCCCGCGAAGCCGCGCGCGCCCGAGCTGGACACGTTCCCGAAGCTGCTCCTCGACAATGCGGCGCGCTTCGCGGGGATGCCCGCCATCCGCGAGAAGGAGTTCGGGATCTGGCAGTCGTGGACGTGGGATCAGGTCCTCGGCGAGGTCGAGGCGCTCGCGGGCGGGCTCGCCGCCCTCGGCTTCCGGCGCGGCGACCGGCTCGCGGTGATCGGGGACAACCGGCCCCGCCTCTACTGGTCGATGTGCGCCGCCCAGGCGCTCGGCGGGGTCCCCGTCCCCATGTACCAGGACGCGGTCGCGGACGAGCTGGCCTACGTGGTCGAGCACAGCGGCGCGCGGTTCGCGGTCGTGCAGGACCAGGAGCAGGTCGACAAGCTCCTCGAGGTCCGCGAGCAGGTCCCCGGCGTGGAGGCCGTCGCGTACCTCTGGCCGAAGGGCCTCCGCCACTACGATCCGGACCTGGTGCGGGACTTCCGCGACCTCCAGGCCGAGGGCCGCCGGCACAACCAGGCTCACCCGGAGCTCTTCCGGGCCGAGATCGGGAAGGGGTCGGGGTCGGATACGGGCGTCATCCTCTACACCTCGGGCACCACCGGCCGGCCGAAGGGGGTCGTCCTCACCCACGACAACGTGCTCCGCCAGGCGTGGGCGGGGGCCGAGTTCGAGGGGCTCGGCCCGGACGAGGACATCCTCGCCTACCTCCCGATGGCCTGGGTCGGCGACAACATCTTCTCCTACGGCCAGTCCTACCTCACCGGCTTCTGCGTCAACTGCCCCGAGGGCGCGTCCACGGTGATGACCGACCTCGGGGAGATCGGCCCCACCTTCTACTTCGCGCCCCCCCGGGTGTACGAGAGCCTGCTCACGAACGTCATGATCCGGATGGAGGACGCGGGCCGCCTCAAGCAGCGGATGTTCCGCTACTTCATGGACGTCGCGGGGCGGGTGGGGAAGCGCCTCCTCGACGGCGAGGGGGCCCCGTTCGGGGACCGGGTCCGCTACTGGCTCGGCGACCTGTTCGTCTACGGCCCGCTCCGCAACACCCTCGGGTTCTCGCGGGTGCATCTCGCCTACACCGCCGGGGAGGCGATCGGCCCCGACATCTTCGACTTCTACCGCTCGATCGGGATCAACATCAAGCAGCTCTACGGGCAGACGGAGGCTTCCGTCTTCGTCACCATCCAGCCCGACGGCGAGGTGGACCCGGAGACGGTGGGCCGGCCCCTCCCGAACGTCGAGCTGAAGCTCGCCGACGACGGGGAGGTGCTCTACCGCAGCCCCGGGGTGTTCCGGGAGTACTACCGGAACCCGGAGGCGACGGCCGAGACCAGGACCGCGGACGGGTGGGTGCGCACCGGCGACGCCGGCCTCCTCGACGCGAACGGACACCTTCGCATCATCGACCGCGCGAAGGACGTCGGGAAGCTCCGGGACGGCTCCCTGTTCGCCCCGAAGTACCTCGAGAACAAGCTCAAGTTCTTCCCCCACGTCAAGGAGGCGGTCTGCTTCGGGGACGGGCGGGACCGGGTCGCCGCCTTCATCAACATCGACCTCGACGCGGTCGGCAACTGGGCGGAGCGCCGCGGCCTCACCTATTCGAGCTACCAGGAGCTGGCGGGCCATCCCGAGGTCTACGATCTCATCGGCGAGTGCATCGGGCAGGTGAACCGGGACCTCGCCGCCGACCCGCAGCTCGCCGGCTCCGCCATCCGCCGCTTCCTCGTGCTGCACAAGGAGCTGGACGCGGACGACGGCGAGCTGACCCGTACCCAGAAGGTGCGCCGGCGCATCATCGCGGACCGCTACGCGCCGCTCATCGACGCCCTGTACGACGCGGACGCGGAGCGCTGCCGCGTCAGCACCGAGGTGACCTTCGAGGACGGGCGCAAGGGGTCCATCAGCGCCGACCTCCTCATCCGCGACGCGGCGGGCGGCGCGCCCGCGCCGGCGCGCGCGGAGGCGGAGGCGGCGGCCGCGGCGGCCGACTAGGCCGGCCGGGCGCGGACGGACGGCTTCGCCGCGACCCGCCCGCGCCGCCCGCCACGCCCTCCCCAAGGACCTCCGGGAACCAGGAATCCGGATCGCACGCGATGGCCGAGACCGCGCAGGCACGCACGGGGAACGGCGCCCGGCCGTCGTCGGGGAAGGTGGTCCTGGACGTCCGGGACGTCAGCCTCTCGTTCGGCGGGATCCGCGCCATCGACGGGGTGAGCTTCGACATCCGCGAGGGCGAGGTCCGGGCCATCATCGGCCCGAACGGGGCCGGCAAGAGCTCCATGCTCAACGTCATCAACGGGTTCTACCACCCGCAGGAGGGCACGATCACCTACCGGGACGTGCCGCGCTCGCGGATGCGCCCCCACGAGGCGGCCGCCTCCGGGATCGCCCGCACGTTCCAGAACATCGCCCTGTTCAAGGGCATGACGGTGCTCGACAACCTCATGACCGGGCGCAACCTCAAGATGCGCCGCAACTTCCTGTGGCAGGCGCTCTACCTGGGCCCGGCGAAGCGCGAGGAGATGGAGCACCGCGACGCGGTCGAGCGGGTCATCGACTTCCTCGAGATCCAGGCGATCCGCAAGACCCCGGTCAACCGCCTGCCCTACGGCCTCCAGAAGCGGGTGGAGCTGGGCCGCGCCCTCGCCGCGGAGCCCGACCTGCTGCTGCTCGACGAGCCGATGGCGGGGATGAACACGGAAGAGAAGGAGGACATGTGCCGCTTCGTCCTCGACACGAACGACCAGTTCGGGGCCACCATCGTCCTCATCGAGCATGACATGGGGGTGGTCATGGACATCTCCGACCGGGTCGTGGTGCTCGACTACGGCCGGAAGATCGCGGACGGCACGCCCGACGAGGTGCGGTCGGACCAGCGGGTCATCGACGCCTATCTCGGCATCGCCCACGACGACGACGGCGACTGACGGGCCGATCGACCGGACGCGCATCGGCCCGGGACCGCTTGCACAGGCGCACGCATGGAAATCCTGACCGCAATCTTCCTCACCCCCTTCGTCGAGATGTGGGAAGGGCCGGTGTTCTTCGCGGAGGTGGTGGTCAACGGCCTCCTCACCGGGGTGATGTACTCCCTCGTCGCCCTGGGCTTCGTGCTCATCTTCAAGGCGTCGGAGATCTTCAACTTCGCCCAGGGGGTGATGGTGCTGTTCGCGGCCCTCTCCCTCGTCGGGCTGATGGAGCTCGGGGTCCCCGCCTGGCTCGCGGTGATCCTCACCCTCGGCATCATGGTGGTCCTCGCCCTCGTCATCGAGCGGCTGATGCTCCGCCCCCTCGTGAACCAGGACCCGTTCATCCTCTTCATGTCCACGATCGGGCTCACCTTCTTCCTCGAAGGGTTCGGCGAGACCCTGTGGGGGAGCAACGTCAAGCGGCTCGACGTCGGGATCCCCAAGGACGTCATCGAGTACCAGGGGGTCCTGCTCAGCCAGTTCGACGTCATCGCGGCCGTGGTCGGGGCGGTGCTCGTGTTCGGCCTCGCGATCTTCTTCACCAAGACCACCATCGGGCGCGCCCTCCGGGCGGTGGCGGACGACCACCAGGCGGCCCTCTCCGTCGGCATCCCCCTCAAGACCATCTGGGTCATCGTGTGGTCGGTGTCGGGAGGGGTCGCCCTCGTCGCCGGGATCATGTGGGGGGCGAAGAGCGGGGTGCAGTTCTCGCTGTCGCTCATCGCCCTCAAGGCGCTCCCGGTGCTGATCCTGGGCGGCCTCACCTCCATCTCGGGGGCCATCGTGGGCGGCCTCATCATCGGGGTCGGGGAGAAGGTCGCGGAGATCTACTGGGGGCCGCTCTTCGGCGGGGCGATCGAGAACTGGTTCGCCTACATCCTCGCCCTCGTGTTCCTCCTCTTCCGGCCGCAGGGGCTCTTCGGCGAACGGATCATCGAGCGGGTGTGACGGAACGATGATTTACCGCGAAGCAGGGCAGTTCAAGACGTCGTACGGGGCGGACCAGGCCATGCTGCCGATCGCCCAGGACCGCTGGGTGATCGGGGCGGCGGCGGCGGTCATGCTCGTCGTGGTGCCGTTCATCGCGAACGAGTACATGCTCCAGGCGGTCCTCATCCCCTTCCTCATCCTCTCCCTCGCGGCCATCGGGCTCAACCTCCTCACCGGCTACGCGGGGCAGCTCAGCCTCGGCACGGCCGCGTTCATGGCCGTCGGCGGGTACATGGCGTACAAGTTCACCACCGCGTTCCCGGGGCTCAACCTCCTCGTGGTGTTCCTCCTGTCCGGGGCGTGCGCGGCCGGGGTCGGCCTCGTGTTCGGCGTCCCGAGCCTCCGCATCAAGGGGTTCTACCTCGCGGTGGCGACCCTCGCGGCCCAGTTCTTCCTCAACTGGACGTTCAACAAGGTCCCCTGGTTCTACAACTACAACCCCTCCGGGACGATCACCGTCCCCCCGCGCGAGATGCTGGGGGTGATGGTGGGCGGCCCGGAGGCGGCCGCCGAGACCCGCTACCTCATCGCCCTCGTCGTGGTGGTGGTGCTCACGGTGGTCGCGAAGAACCTCGTGCGGGGGCGGATCGGCCGCTCCTGGATGGCGATCCGGGACATGGACATCGCGGCCGAGATCATCGGGTTCCGGCCCTACCAGACGAAGCTCCTCGCGTTCGCCATCTCGTCCTTCTACTGCGGGGTGGCGGGGGCGATGTACCTCTGCCTCTACCTCGGGAGCGCGGAGACCGAGGCCTATTCGATCGACCTCTCGTTCGAGGTGCTGTTCATGGTGATCATCGGCGGGCTCGGGAGCCTCCTCGGCTCGTTCCTCGGGGCCGCGTTCATCGTGCTGCTCCCCATCTTCCTCACCAACGCCCCCCAGCTCGTCGGGCTCACCATGCCCATCGACCTCCAGAAGCACATCGAGCTGATGGTGTTCGGCGGCCTCATCATCTACTTTCTCATCGTCGAGCCGCGGGGGCTGGCGAGGCTGTGGCAGATCGCCAAGGAGAAGCTCCGCCGCTGGCCGTTCCCCTACTGATGGACCCGACCGGGAGCGATGAGATCCGGCCTCCACAACCACCACCCACCCGAAACCAACAGGAGAAGGTCATGAAGAAGCTGACCACCCTCGGCCTCGGCGCCGTCGCGGGCCTCGCGGCCATCGCCTCGGCCCCCGCCGCCTACGCGGAGGACCCGCAGTTCTTCCCGATGCTCGTCTACCGGACGGGCCCCTACGCCCCGAACGGCATCCCCTCCGCCAACGGGATGCGCGACTACTACATGCTGACCAACAAGCGCGACGGCGGCCTCGGGGGAGGGGTACAGGTCGCGGTCGAGGAGTGCGAGACCGAGTACAACACCAAGCTCGGGGTCGAGTGCTACGAGCGGCTGAAGAACAAGCACGGCGGGGCGACGCTCGTGAACCCCTACAGCACCGGCATCACCTACCAGCTCATCCCGAAGGCGCCGGTCGACGAGGTCCCGGTCCTCTCCATGGGCTACGGCCGGACCGCCGCCGCGGACGGGCGGGTGTTCCCCTGGGTGTTCAACTTCCCCACCACCTACTGGAGCCAGGCGTCCGCGTTCATCCGCTACGTCGGCGAGCAGGAAGGGGGGATGGAGAACCTGAAGGGCAAGAAGATCGCCCTCGTCTACCACAACAGCGCCTACGGCAAGGAGCCGATCCCGACCCTGGAGAAGCTCGCGGAGCTCCACGGGTACGAGCTGACCACCCTCGCGGTGGACCATCCCGGGCAGGAGCAGAAGGCCACCTGGCTCCAGATCCGCCGGCTCCGGCCCGACTGGGTCTTCCTCTGGGGCTGGGGGGTCATGAACCAGGTCGCCATCCAGGAGGCGGCCGCCATCCGGTTCCCGATGGACCACTTCATCGGCGTGTGGTGGTCGGGCAGCGAGAACGACGTGATCCCGGCCGGGGACGCGGCGACGGGCTACAAGGCGGGCACGTTCCACTCGGTGGGCGAGTCGGCGAAGGTCCACGAGGACGTCCTGAAGCACATCTACGACGGGGACGTCGAGGAGGCGCGCAAGAACGGCTTCGGCGAGGTCCTCTACAACCGCGGCCTCGTGAACGCGATGCTCGGGGTCGAGGCGGTGCGCACCGCGCAGGCGCGGTACGGCGACCAGCGGATGACCGGGGCCCAGGTCCGCTGGGGCCTCGAGAACCTCGACGTGACCGAGGAGCGTCTCGAAGAGCTCGGGTTCGGCGGCGGGTTCACCCGCCCGATCAAGGTGACCTGCGAGGACCACGAGGGCAGCGGCCCGGTGCTCATCCAGCAGTGGGACGGCGAGAAGTGGAACCTCGTGAGCGACTGGATCCCGCCGATCCGCGAGGTCGTGCGTCCGATGGTCGAGGCGGCGGCGGCGGCCTACGCGGCGGAGAACAACATCACGCCGCGCGACTGCTCGGCGGAGGGCTGACCCTCCCCCGGCGGCCACCGGCCCCCCCGGCGGGGCGGCGGATGCGCCGCCGCCCCGCCGGGCGCGGGCCTCCCGACCACCCGGAGAAGCGCCCGTCATGCAGACCCAGCCCGCCGCCGGCGGGGCGAAGCCCCTGCTCGCGGTCAACAACATCGAGGTCATCTACGACCACGTCATCCTCGTGCTGAAGGGGGTGTCGCTCGAAGTGCCGGAGGGCGGCATCGTGGCCCTGCTCGGCGCGAACGGGGCGGGCAAGAGCACCACCCTGAAGGCGGTGTCGAACCTCCTCCGCTCCGAGCGGGGCGAGGTGACCAAGGGCAGCATCGAGTTCCGGGGGGAGCGGGTCGACCAGCACGGCTCGCCGACCGACCTCGTGACCAAGGGCATCGTGCAGGTGATGGAGGGCCGGCGCTGCTTCGAGCACCTCACCGTGGAGGAGAACCTCCTGACCGGGGCCTACACCCGGCGCGACGGGCGGGCCGCGATCCACGAGGACCTCGACAAGGTCTACCACTACTTCCCGCGCCTCCGGGAGCGCAAGGACGCCCAGAGCGGCTACACCTCGGGGGGAGAGCAGCAGATGACCGCCATCGGGCGCGCCCTGATGGCGAAGCCCTCCGTGATCCTCCTCGACGAGCCGTCGATGGGGCTCGCCCCGCAGCTCGTGCAGGAGATCTTCGACATCGTCCGGGACCTGAACGAGAAGGAGGGGGTGACCTTCCTCCTCGCCGAGCAGAACACCACCATCGCGCTCCGCTACGCGAGCTACGGCTACATCCTCGAGACGGGCCGGGTGGTGATGGACGGAGAGGCGAAGGCCCTCGCCGAGAACGAGGACGTGAAGGAGTTCTACCTCGGGGTGAGCGCGGGGGAGCGGAAGAGCTTCCGCGACACGAAGTCCTACCGCCGCCGCAAGCGCTGGCTCTCCTGAGCCGACGGGCCGCCGGCCTGCCGCGGCGAATCCGCGAAATGGGGTCCGCGGCCGACTCCTCCCGCCTTCCCGGAAACGTGTCGTATGCCGCCGTAGCGGCGGCGGTGGAGCGCACCGGGCTCCGGGTTCGGGGCGGGTTTCATCCGGGGCCGGAGGACGCGGCGCCTCCGCTTCGGGGCGGGGCCGCGGCAGGGACCCTGATCCTCGTCGGCAACGTCGGCTCGAGCGTCTGGGCGCCCTTCTCCCGCGCGGAATTCCTCGGCCGCTCGGAGCATCCCCTCGATGCGTGGTCGCGCGAGGTCGTCTCGGGGCTCGCGCGCGCGCTCGGAGCCGAGCCGCTCTTTCCCTTCGGCGGCCCGCCCTACCTCCCCTTCCTCCGCTGGGCGCGCCGCGCGGACACGGTCTGGCCGTCGGTGATGGGGCCGCTCATCCACCCGCGCTACGGATTGTGGCACGCGTACCGCGGCGCGCTCTCGTTTGCGGAGCGCCTCGAGCTTCCGCCGCGGGACCGGTGGCCCGCCCCCCGCCCCTGCGACGGGTGCCGGGAGCGGCCGTGCCTCACCTCGTGTCCGGTCGGGGCGGTGCGCGAAGGGGACTTCGACGCGCCGGGCTGCGCGAAGTGGCTGACGGAACGGCCCGGCGGCGATTGCCGAGCCGCAGGATGCCTCGCCCGGCGGGCGTGCCCGGTCGGCCGCGAGTACGCCTACGAGCCCGCGCACGCCTCCTTCCACATGACCGCGTTCGCAAGGGCGAACGCGCCGGACGTGAACCCGCGATCCGGGAGCGCCGTCGAGAGGTGACCCGAAGACGCGGCCGCGGGGGCCGCGTCACATGCCCCAGACTTCCACGGGCACGCCGCCCTTCGACCGCCGCGGCCGGCGGAAGACCTTCTCCTCCCAGGTCCGGCCCTCGCGCTGGTCGATGACCACCAGATGCCCCGCCTCCGCCGCACAGCGGTCCATATAGCCCGCGGTCTGCTCCACCCCCTCCGTAACCGTGCGCTCCAGCCCGTCCCCGGCGCGCACCACCTTGCACTCCACCACGTACTCCCGCATCCGTCCGCCCCCCGACCCCTCCGGGGGCCGGCTCTCCGGCCACATGATCAGCAGGTCCACCCGGCCCCGGCCCAAGCCGTACTCGCGCTCGATGCGCCCGCCCCCGTTCACCACCCGGTGCAGGTACGCCTGCAACAGGATCTGCGGCCACGCCTCCTCGTACAGGAACCGGTTCTTCCAGTGCTCCGAATGCCGGCGGAAGAAGTCCTGGAACGCCTCCAGCAGCCGTTCCAGGTTCAGGCCCCCGTCCGCGTCCACGTACCAGGTCGCGTCCAGGTCCAGCTCCTCCTGCAGGATCCAGCCCAGCTCGCGCGGCACGACCTCCGCGTAGATGGGGTTGGCGATGCGCACCGGCTTGTCCCGGGCGATGAGGCCGAGGTCGCGCACGTACTCGACGTCGCGCTCGGTGGCGCGCCGCTCGTCCGCCCCGCTCAGCATCGGCTCGACCACCCGCCGCACGCGGTCTTCGCGGAGCTTGTCGGCCAACTGGTCGAGGTGCGTCACCCGGCGCACGATGAGCGCCTCGCGCGCTTGGGCGACATCGTCCTCGGTGACCGCGCGGGAGCGGTCGCGCCCCGCCTTGCGCTCGAAGCAGGTCTCATACGCCAGCGCGTTGACCAGCCACGGCTGGCCGAGGGTCTGGGTCCAGATCGCCTCGCGGGCATCGTCCGTGAACGCCTGCCCGGTCTCCCCGGTGTGCTGGTCGAGGAGGGTCAGGGTCTCCTCCCGGGTGAAGTCCCCCATCCGCAGGGACTTCGCCACGATGTTGAACGGGCTGCTGGTGGACCGGATGCGGTAGTCGCGCACGTCGCGCAGCCCGCACAGCACCACGCACTGCGGAAACGCCTCCGGGCGCATGGGGTAGCCCCCCCGTAGCTGCTGCAAGGTCGAGAGCAGCGGGTCGCCCTGGAGGGTGTCGATCTCGTCGATGAGCAGCACCAGCGGCTTCGCCGACGCCTCCGACCACTGCTTCAGGGCCTCGCGCAGCGCCCTGCTCGGGCCGAACTCGGCGAGGATGCCGGACCAGTGTCTGGCCAGGAAGTCGTCGCCCAACGCCGAGCGCGCGTCCGAACCCAGTGCGGAGAGCACCACCCGCATCGCCTCCCTCATGTCGTCGCGGGCGGTGCGCGCTTCCTCGACGGTGGTGTACGCGCAGGCGTAGCCCTGTCCGTTCAGCAGATCGCACAGCGCGAGCAGGGCGGAGGTCTTGCCCGTCTGGCGCGGGGCGTGCAGCACGAAGTACTTCTCATCCCGGACGAGCGTCAGCACCTCGTCCAGATCGAAGCGCTCGAGCGGCGGGATGCAGTAGTGCTTGCCGGGCTTGACGGGGCCGGCGGTGTTGAAGAAGCGCATGGCTCGGTTCCTCGCCTCCATCCATCGGCAGGACCTTCGCGGATCTCCACCGACACCCGTTGCGGGGCGCCCCGATCATGACCGCTTCCGCCCGGCGGCGCCGGCGGCGGCCGTCAGGAAATCGCGGCGATGAAGGGGGGCATGGCCTTCCTTCCGGCATCGCCGCATCGTCCCGGCAAGCCGGCCATGCGGGCGGCGCCGACGTGCGGCATTGTAGTCGGATCGCGTGTCGGCGGCGGGCCGCTTGCCATGCGAAGGGCGGCGCCGGCTCGTTGGCGCGGACCACTGCCCGGGGCGTATAGTCGGGCTCGCCGGCCCCCGAAGGGCCGATCCGATCCGGTCCGACCTGACTTGGCCTGACCCGACAACCACCAAATGACGCCGCGGCGGTCGCGGCGAGAGGAGAACGAACATGCCGAAGACCAGACCCACACCGGCGAGCGAGCTCTCGTTCGACGAATTCGACGAGGTCCACCATCCCCGCCCGCTCGAGACTGATTTCAGCCGGCTGGTGGACCGCGCCGTCTCGCGGCGGGGCTTCCTCCGCGGGAGCGTCACCTTCGGGGCGGCGGGATTCGTCGCGAGCTGCGGGCTGGCCATGCCGCGCTCCGCGTTCGCGTCCGCCGACCGCTTCGGGTTCGAGGCGGTCCCCGCCAACTCCCTCGACACCGTCACCGTTCCGCCGGGCTACCGCTGGCACGTGGTCGCCAGGTGGGGCGATCCGATGTGGTCCGACGGGGCCGGGTTCGACCAGACGACGCGCGGCACGGGAGCGAGCCAGGAGCGCGCCTTCGGCGACAACTGCGACGGGATGTCGCTCTTCACCCACGAAGGCCGGAACGTTCTCACGGTCAACAACGAGTACGTGAACCTCAAGATCATGTACGGCGGGTCGGGCAGCGGGAGCCCCGAGAACGCCGACGACGTCCGCAAGGGCAAGGCCGGACACGGCGTGTCGGTGGTCGAGATCGCCGACGAGGACGGCGCCTGGGCGATCGTCAAGGACTCGCCGTACAACCGGCGCATCACCGCGGACACCCCGATGGAGATCACCGGGCCGGCGCGGGGCCACGACCTCCTCAAGACCGCCGCGGACCCGGAGGGCGCGCGCAGCCTCGGCACCTGGAACAACTGCGGCAACGGCCGCACCCCGTGGGGGACCTATCTCGCCTGCGAGGAGAACTTCCACGGCTACTTCTCCTCGAGCGACGAGGACCTCGAGATCAGCCCCGCGTTCAAGCGCTACGGGGTCGGCCCCAAGGACCGGGGGTACGCATGGGCGATGGCGGACGAGCGCTTCGACATCGCCCGGCATCCCAACGAGCCGAACCGGAACGGCTACGTGGTCGAGATCGATCCCCTCGATCCCGGCTCGACCCCGAAGAAGCGGACCGCGCTCGGGCGCTTCAAGCACGAGAACGCGGAGGTGGTCCTCGCCGCCGACGGCCAGGTGGTCGTCTACATGGGCGACGACGAGCGGGGCGAGTTCCTCTACCGGTTCGTGAGCGACGGGCGGTACGCCGAGGGCGGCGACAACTCGAACCTCCTCGAGTCGGGCCGCCTGTTCGCGGCGAGGTTCGCGGACGGGGGGCGCGGCGAATGGGCCGAGCTGACCCCGGAGGCGACGGGCATGGCCACCGCGGCCGAGATCGCGATCCATACCCGCATGGCCGCGTCCGCGGTGGGCGCGACGACCATGGACCGTCCCGAGTGGGTGGCCGCGAACCCCATGAAGGCCGAGGTCTACTGCTGCCTCACCAACAACAAGAACCGCGGCAAGAAGCCGAACAAGGGCGGCGACCCGACCCCGGTCGGGGGGCCGAACCCGCGGGCCGGAAACCTCTACGGCCAGATCGTGCGCTGGCGTCCGGACGGCGGCGACCACCTCGCGGCCGGCTTCGACTGGGACCTCTACGTGGTCGCGGGGAACCCGGCGGTCCACTCGGACGAGAACGCCGGCTCGCCGAACGTGACCCCCGACAACATGTTCAACTCGCCGGACGGGCTCGCCTTCGACAGCCGGGGGAGGCTGTGGATCCAGACCGACGGCAAGTACACGAACAAGGACGGGTTCGCGGGCCAGGGGAACAACCAGATGCTGGTGGGGGACCCGGAGACCGGGGAGATCCGCCGCTTCCTGGTCGGCCCGCGGGAGTGCGAGGTCACCGGGTTCGCGTGGAGCGCGGACCGGAAGACCCTCTTCATCGGCATCCAGCACCCCGGCGAGAAGGGCGACAGCCACTTCCCGGACGGCGGGGACACCGCGCCCCGCTCGTCGGTCGTCGCCATCGCCCGCGAGGACGGGAGCCCGGTGGGCTGAGCCGAGCCGGCTTCGCGCCGCCAGGGCGGCGGCGCCTGGGCGGCAGTTCCAGGGGGCGCTTCGGCGCCCCCTCTTTCTTCTCTCCGCGGGCCGGCCGGGTCCGTGTCCAAGTCCCCATGGTCACGTCGCCGGGGAGCGGTGGCGCGAGGTCCGGCAGCCGCCCATGCCGGAATACCTTGAAATCTGAACACCCGCCGTTCAGATTTCAAGGTATGGATATCTGCTGCTGACCTCGGTGTTCGTGGTCCGGCAATCGCACCCTTGGTACGAGAACGTCGGCAAGCGGCAGGTTCGCTCGCCCGAGGTCTGCATCGGCGATTCCGGGATACTCCACGCCCTGTTCGCCCTGACCACACGCTCCCATTCAGGGAGCGGGGCGGCGGGCTTCGACCGGGAGCTCTGCGCGGTCGCGGGCTACGCGAAGCCCGCCGCGCGAGCCGGCGGCGCCGTGTCGTGCCCGATGGTGAAGTCGTTCTTCCCGCAGACGTCCCGTCCGCGGGCGAGCCAGATCGGCCGGTCCGCGAAGTTGGAGGGGTAGCCGCTGAACTGCATCTCGAGGTCGCGCCGGAACCAGGAGGTGGTCGGCATGTAGCGGAGCGCGAGGCCGGCCCGGCGGCGCCCGGACGTGTTCGGGGCCGAGCCGTGGATGAGGAATATGTCGTGCATGGAGAGCTGCCCGCGCTCGAGCTCCACGAAGGCGGGCGGGCGGGCGAACGCGCGCGGGTCGTCCACCGCCTGGTTGAGCACGACGTCGTCGTCGGTGCGGGTGCGGTGCCGGAAGGGGACGCGGCCGCGATGGGAGCCGGGGATGACGGTGAGGCATCCGTTCCCGCGGTCCGAATCGTCGATGGCGAGCCACACCGTGCAGGTCGCGAGGGGGCGGATGGGCCAGTACTGGCCGTCCTGGTGCATGGGCACCTCCATGCCGTCGGCGCCCGGCTTGCAGAAGATCTGGCAGCCCCACATG
Organism: Gammaproteobacteria bacterium; assembly: GCA_965243335.1. Taxonomy (GTDB): domain Bacteria; phylum Pseudomonadota; class Gammaproteobacteria; order HK1; family HK1; genus JAJDXW01. The sequence continues at coordinate 3,127,946 of OZ251545.1, read as the reverse complement.
ACGACGTCGTCCCCGATGACGCACGAGACGAGGTCGAGGAGGTCCTCGTCGAGGGCGACGTCGAGAAAGGCCGGGTGCCCCCGGAGGTGGGTCCCCGCGCCGTTCGTAATGTGGATGTTCGGAAGCTGCTCGGGGCGGGTGTCGGGGTTCGCGGCCATGACCTCCTCGGCCGCCGCCGCCAGCACCGCCATGCGTTCCTCGGGGACGCGGTAGGAGGGGACGACGTAGCCGTCGTCCTCGTAGGTCCGGATCTCTTCGCGGGTCAGGGCGGGCATGGGTCGTCTCCGAATGGGCCGTGTGCCGGGCGGGCGGAACCTCCCGATTCTAGCCGGAGTGCGCGCCGGCTTCGGACGCTGCGCGCCGCGCCCCGAGGCCGGGACCTCTTCACGCCGAGGAACGGGTTGGCGCGGCTGGCCCGGATCGGTCGAGCCGGAGCGGCGGAGGTCCCGGGACCGGCGCGTCCCGCCGGCAGACGGGACGGCAGGACCGCCGCGAGTCGATGCGGGCGGGACACAAGCGTTCCCAAGACACATGGATTCCCGCTTTCGCGGGAATGACGAAGGTGGGTGAGACACAAGCGTTCCCAGGATACGCCGGTCCCGGGACGCGAGGCGTGACCGAGGCGCCGGCTCGGGTCGAGGACGAACCGGGGCGAACGTGGCAAGATGGGCGGAGGAGGGCACGGCGGCACGGAGGAGGAGACGGATGAAGCCTCGCGACGAGTACCCCACCAGCGCGCACTACGCGCACGCGCGGCTGCGCGAGCGTCTGCGGGAGGCGACCGAGCCGAAGGATCGCGAGAGGACCCTGGCCCGGCTCGAAGCCCGGGAGCGGGTCGCACGGCCCGGCGAGGGGCCCGGCGAATACGCGCGACGGTGGCCGCGGAGGTACTGATGCGGGTCGACGAGTACCAGGAAATCTTCCGCGGACGCAGGGCGATCCGGAATGCCGGGGGCTCCCGGCGCGGCGGTGTCGGGGCGCGGATGCCGGTGCGGCGCACCCGCCGGCCACGCTGACGGGAGGGCAGCATGAACAGGAACACACGCGAGCTTCGCGAGGCGGCGGGGGAGTACCTGGTCCGGAACGGCCTGCTGGCCGACGTCGTGCCGGCGGCGGAAGGGCCGATCCTCGCCCGCGCCGAGGGATCGCTCATCTGGGACACGGAGGGCAAGGAGTACCTCGACTTCAACTCCGGGCAGATGTGCTCGGCCCTCGGGCACAACCACCCGGAGGTGACCCGCGCCATCCGCGCCGGTCTCGGCCAGCTCACCCACGCGAGCTCGGTCTACTACAACGCGCCCCAGATCGAGCTGGCCCGGAAGCTCGCCGGGACCCTCGACCCGCCGCTCAAGCGCGCCCTCTTCATCCAGTCGGGGGCGGACTCGAACGAGGCGGCGATGTTGTTCGCGCGGCGCGCGACCGGGCGGAGCGGGATCGCGGCCTTCCACTTGAGCTTCCACGGCTATACCGACGTGACCCGTGCGGTGAGCTACTGCGCGGCGGGGCCGGGCTACGGCCCGTCCATCCCGGACGTCTACGCCATTCCCACCCCCTACGCCTACCGCTCGCCGTTCGCGAGCGAAGACCCGGAGTGGTGGCGGCCCCTCCTCGGCATGGGCTTCGAGCTGCTGGACCGGGAATGCGCGGGGAACCTCGCGGGGGTCATCGTGGAGCCCCTCGTCAGCGCGGGCGGGGTGATCGAGATGCCCCCCGGCTACCTCGCGGCCCTCGCGGAGGAGGTCCGGGGGCGGGGCGCCCTCCTCATCTTCGACGAGGCGCAGACCGGGCTCGGCAAGCTCGGGGCGATGTACGCCTACCGGCAGGAAGGGGTGGTCCCGGACGTCATCACCGTGTCGAAGCACTTCGGCGGGGGGCTCGCGGTGAGCGCGATGGTGACCTCCGACGAGATCGAGGAGCGGGCGGTCGCGGGCGGGCTGTCGTTCGGCCACTCCCACTCCTCCGACCCCATCGCCTGCACCGCGGGGAGCGCGAGCCTCGACGTCATCGAGGCGGAGGACGTCCCGGCCCGGGCCCGGCGGATCTCCGCCTGGTGGCAGGAGCGGGTCCGCGCCCTCCAGCAGCGCTTCGAGATCATCGGCGACGTCCGGGGGCGGGGCGTCCTGCAGGGGATCGAGCTGGTCCGGGACCGGCGCAGCAAGGCCCCGGCGAAGGAGGAGGCGCAGGCGGTGTACCGGCACGCCCTCCGCGAGGGGATGATCTTCTCGGTGCGCGGCCAGCACGGCAACGTCATGCGCTTCGTCCCGCCCTTCGGAACCACCGAGGCCCAGCTCGACCGCGCCGTCGACATCCTGGAGGGCGGCCTCGAGGCGGCCCTTCGCGGCTGACGGCGCGTTCGCCCCCTCGCCGGGCGGGAAGAAGTGGATTCCCGCTTTCTCCCCGCTTTCGCGAGGATGACGGGGAATGACGGGTTGAAAGAAGCCGTTTACCTGATCTTTGTACGTAGTCAGGTGAGGCGATGGAGGCGGCGTGCGCCGCCTCCGTCAGGCTTCCGTGAGGCTCCTGATCCCGTCTCGGAACACCTGGAAGCTCTTCGACCGGTTGCGATCCGGGTCCATGTGGGGAGCGATCCTGGCCGCCCACTCGCACTTCGCCCTGCCGGCTTCGAGCCCACCTGCTTTCTTCAACCGTATCGACCCGCCCGGGTGAACGGCGTCCGCCAGACGCTCCCAGGTCCCGCAGATGCTGTCCTGCCCGTAGCCGTTCAGAACCGGAACCTTCGCATCAGGATAGGCTTCCCGCACCGCGGGCCGGTCTCCCAACAGCCATGCCTCGCTCTCTTCGATGGCGATCCTGAACAGCGTCCTTGGGCTTGGAGCACAATCGTCAAGCACCGCGAGCAATTCCTGCTTGAGCTCCATGCAGTCCCGGTTGTCCAGGTCCATGACCACGACGACCGCAGAGTGATCCGCCCGAAGGCTCCGTCCGTACCCTCTCAATATGCTCGGCAAGCGGTCAAGAAGGATTCGTTTCTTCGGATCCGGCTGACGGTGCAGATCCTCCGGAATCCGGCCAATACCCTTGTAAGAATGTATTCTCCAGGAATGTTCGGAATGATTTCCGCCCAGGATCTTCTCCAGAATGATTTCGAGCGCAATGCTTCCCGATCGGTCCTCCACCAGCACTTCAAGATGCACCAGGGGTTCTCCTGTCCAGGTAATCGCTGTACCAGAGACCGCCGAGCGGCAGCCCCTCGTCCACCATGGCCTTCACGATCTCGTCGTCACTCGCCCTGGTGACTTCCGAGAAGCCGTCCTCTTTCTTTTCGAGGACCCACGTCTCCTCGGGACCGAGGGCATCGACGAAATAGGGCTGGTGCGTCGTGACGAATATCTGGGATGCCCCCTTTCTTCCCGTGGCATGGGAGCGAAATTCGTCGGCCAGAAGCTCCAGCAGCTTGTGATAGAGGCCGTTCTCCGGCTCTTCGACGCATATGAAGGGAGGCGGCTCCGGATCCTCCAGCATGAGCAGGTAGGCGAAAATCTTCAACGTGCCGTCGGACATCTGCTGGGCGTAGAACGGATCCTCGAACCCGCCGTCGTTGAAGCGAAGAAGAAGCCGGCCGTCCGGGCTTTGCGTCGTGTCTATTCTGTCGATACCTGGAACCTTTTCGGAAATGCGTTCCAGAATGGTTCTGAAGCTCGCCGGATGCTCCCGCTCCATGAACTGGACGACGTTCCCGAGGTTGTCTCCGTGGACGTTCAAATGCCGCTGGGGGCCGGCCAACGGCAGGCTGCGAGCGGCGTCCGGGGTAAAATAGCTGAGATACCACCCTTCGAGAAACCGGCGAAAGGAGGCTATCCGGGGGTGCTGTTTCAGGGCCCCGAGAGCGGCAATGCCGAGCCTGCGCTTGTCCGAGAGCTCGACGATTTCCGTCTCCCTGCTCTCCTCGTCGTCCTGCCCTCCTAATAGCTGTCGAATGAGCGTTCCCGGATCGAATCCTTCCTCCTCGTTCTCATTCATCTGCCGACCATGTGCTTCTCCCCTCCAGACAATCCCACTACCGTCGGCCATTATCAGGAATATGAATCTCCGCATGTATTCTTCATTCAACTGATGAAGGTACTCGTGCGCAACGAAGGGGCGGCCCGAACCGTCTTCGTCGATGGCGAGCTCGTAGGTGATGGGCCGGGCGCCCGGCGCCTCCCGATAACAGACCTCGAACTCGATCGGCGCGTCGCTCCCCTGGGAGCGTATACGGTGGAACCCGCCCCGCCCCCTCGCATCGCAGGCTTCCTCGACCCCCAACCCGAGGCATTCTCCAAGAAAGCCCAGGGCATCGAACAGCGAGCTCTTGCCCACCCCGTTCTTGCCGATGACCGCCGTCATCGGGGTCAGCGGGCGAGCGTGCTGCGTATTCCACAGCTTTCCGAGCGTGATGTTTCTCAACACCCGGTAGTTCGCAATCCGGATCCCTTCAATCTTCGCCATGATCACTCCTGGCTATGGGAAGCGCCGCGCTGGGAAGCCGGTAAACGCCATCCGCCAACCGGTTCACGCCTGGAGGGCGGCCCGCACCTCCTCGTCGTCCATCTCGCGGCCGAGATAGGCTTCGATGACCGCGTGGTCGTTCTTCACCTCCTCCGGGGGGCCTTCGGCGATCTTCTGCCCGTGGTCGAGCACGGTGACGATCCCGCAGGTGTCCATCACCACCCGCAGGATGTGCTCGACGATGACCACCGTGAGGCCGTAGCGGTCCTTGAGACCGAGGATGATGCGCAGCAGGTTGTCCACGTTCACCGGCGAGAGCCCCGCCGCCGGCTCGTCGAGCAGCAGCAGCCGCGGCCGCATCGCCATCGCCCGCCCGAGGGCGAGGAGGCGTCGCTGCCCGACGGAGAGCTCCGACGCGGGCATCGCGTGGAAGTCCGCGAGGCCGATGAACGCGAGCAGCTCCCGCATCTCCTCGCGCACCTTGCGTTCCCGCGCGCGCACCCCGCGCGTCCCGAGGGCGGCCGCGAACGAGCTGTAGTCGACGTGCAGGTGGTGCCCGATCATCAGGTTCTCGAGCACCGTCATCTCCGCGAACACCCGCAGGAGCTGGAACGTGCGGGCGACGCCGCGGGCCGCGATCTCGTGCGGCTCCTCCCGCGTGGTCTCCTCCCCGTCGATCCACACCCGGCTCCCTTCGTCGGGCCGGTAGATCCCGGAGATGAGGTTGAAGAACGTGCTCTTGCCCGAGCCGTTGGGGCCGATGAGCCCCCGCACCTCGCCCGACTCGAGCGCGAAGTCGATCCGGTCGACGGCGCGGAGCCCGCCGAAGTGCTTCGACAGGTTCTCGGTCCTAAGCAGCATCGCCGGGCCCCCGCTCCCCCGCCGCGCCCGCCCCGGACGCCGCCGCCCCGGACGCGCCCGCCCCGGCCCGCGCCGCCTCGCGCTCGCGGATCGCGATGAAGCGCCGGGTCGCGATGAAGCGGTCGATGATCCCGCCGATCCCCTTCGGCATGAACAGCACCGTCAGCACGATCACCATGCCGAACATCAGCAGCGAGTAGTGGTAGTAGTCCTTGGTGACGTCGTACACGATGGTGACGATGATCGCGCCGATGATGCCGCCCCAGATGTGTCCGAGCCCGCCCAGCACCACCATGAGGAGCAGGGTGACCATCTCGATGACGGTGAAGTTCCGGGGGTTGAGGTAGCCCGGGATCATGTGGGCGTAGAGGGCCCCCGCGAAGCCGGCGTAGGCGGCGCTGATGAGGAACGCAACCATCTTGTGCCGGCGGACGTTCACCCCCGACGCGGCCGCCGCGACCGGGTCCTCACGCACCGCCATGAAGGCGCGGCCGAGCCGCGAGCGCAGGATCTGGAACGAGAAGAACACCCCGAGCAGCATGACCGGCATCACCAGGTAGTAGTACTTCTGGTAGGTGTCGAAGCGGAACTCCCCGATCCGGGGGGACGGCACGCCGCTGAACCCGTTGGTCGCCCCGAGGTATTCGGTGGCGCTGATGAAGAGGCGGACCGACTCCCCGAGCCCGAGGGTCACGAGGGCGAGGTAGGCGCCCTCGAGCCGGAACGAGGGGATCCCGACGAACACGCCGGCGAGCAGGGTGACGCCGACCGCGATCGGGAGGGAGACCCAGAAGGGGAAGCCGAAGTTCACCGACATCACCGCCGCGGTGTAGGCGCCGATGGCGTAGAGCCCGACGTGGCCCACCGTCACCTGCCCGCAGAACCCCTTGACGATGTTGAGGCCCACGGAGAGGAGGATCATGATGCAGATGAAGTTCGCGAGATAGACGTGGTAGGTGTTGACGAGGACCCACGGCAGGGGGGCGAGCACGAGGGCCGCGATCGCCCACGGCGCGAGCGGATGGATCTCCCGCAGCCGCGCGAGCGAGCGATCCACCGAGTCCACGAATCGCAGGCTTACCGCCTGGTTCCCTGCTGCCGGTTCCGCCATCGCCTCCGTCCGCCTCTCGGCTCCGCCTCCGCTCGCTGGTCTGCCCTGGTCGTCCGCCCCGCCCCGCGCGCGCCTCCCCGGCCCGGGAAGGCGAGCGCTCGACCGGCGCGGGGCCGTCACCGCGGGCGGGCGACAGCAACGCCGCCGCCCGCCCGCGCAGCTCCGCTTCCACCGCCGCCGCCCCCCCGGCTCCGGCCCCGGGGCTTACCCTGGGGCCGGAGCCGGGGAGCGCGACCGCGGCGGCCTCCTCCTCGACGACCGCGCTAGTTGTCGAGGGACTCCCGCAGCTTCATGGCCTCCTCCTCCATGCCCGCGAGGCCGAAGTCGGCGCCGAACGTGGTCTTGCCGATCACCCGAAGCTCGTAGTCCTCGCCGCCCTTGGTGTACTCGATGAGCACCGGGGTCTTGTTGCCGTCCCGGCATTCGGGGGTCGGGTCGGCGCAGAAGTCGACCACCCCGCCGCCGAGGGTGACGTAGCCGGTGACGGTCCCGAGGGCGTCCCGGATCGCGGCGCGGTCCGCGGCCAGGGAGTCGTCGTCGAGGGTGAGGTTCGCGCGCTCGAACGCGACCCGCGCCACGTGCACGCTGTCCCACGCCTGCGAGAAGTCGTGGTCCGGGTTCGCGACGCCGTAGCGCTCCGCCGTCATCTTCACGAACTCCCGCACCTTCGGGTCCGGGTCCGCGTACGAGAAGGCGGCGTGGAAGAACACCCCCTTGATCGCGTCGCCGGACAGGATCGGGGCCGGCCGGTTGGAGGCCGCCGACCCGCCGATCCGCTTGACCGACGGCGGGATCCCGACCTCGTAGGACTGCACCAGGCCGCGCGCGAAGTCCTGCGACTGGGCCGAGATCATCAGCGCCTCGGGCTTGAGGGACTTGATCTTCAGCAGGTGCGCCCGGAGGTCGAGCTCGCCCTCCTGGAACTGCTCGGCGTACACCGGCGGCTCCCCGTGGTAGGTCTCGATGTACTCGTAGAACTTCTGCGCGTCGGCCTGCGAGGCGGCGTCGGACGCCCAGATGTAGGCGATCTTCGTGCCGATGTTCTCGGCCGTGTACTTCGCGGCGGCCGCCGCGGAGAAGCGCGAGGAGATCGGCACCCGGTACACCCACGGGCTGCCCTTGAGGGTGATCTTGTAGTTGGTGGAGTGCGGGATCAGCATCGGGACCCCCGCCTTGTGCAGGACGTCCACGATCGGCAGCGAGACCGAGCTGCACGACGAGCCGATGAACAGATGGACGTTGTCCTGGTAGGCGTACTTGGTGGCGTTGGCGACCCCGATGTCGGACTTGCACTCGTCGTTGAGCAGCTTGACCTCGATGGTATGGCCGTTGACGCCGCCCGCGGCGTTGATCGCCTCGAACTCGTCGACCACCATCTGGCCGTACTTCTCGCCGGTCTCCGTCTTCATGCGCAGGCTGACGCCCACCTTGATGACCCCGGCGGACGCCGCCGACGAGACGGCCACCAGGGACGCGGCGGTGAATCCGAGCAGGGCGTTGCGTACCCCGTTCCCGGCCTTCTTCGGAGGATATCGGTTCATGTTGGTCTCCTTCTCCTTCCGTTCGCCGCCCGCCGCTCGTCGAGTCGAGGGCGGGACGGCGCATTCGACCCCGGCCCGAAGGCCGGAGCCCCCAGGCTATGCCTTCACCTTCACCAGGATGCCGAGCAGGCCGGTCGGCCTCGCCATGAGCACCACGATGAGCAGGAGGAAGGCGTAGATGTCCTTGTAGCTCGCGATGAGATAGCCCGCGCAGAGCGTCTCGAACAGCCCCACCACGACGCCCCCGAGCAGGGCCCCCGGCAGGCTCCCGAAGCCGCCCACCACGGCCGCCGCGAACGCCTTGAGCAGCATCAGGTAGCCCATCTCGATCTGCACGTAGTTGATGGGGCCGATCAGCACGCCGGCGGCGGCGGCCATCGCGCACGCCACGCCGAAGATGAGCGAGATCATCACCGGCACGTTGACCCCCATGAGGTAGGAGGTGTCCTTGTTGTAGGCCACCGCCCGCACCGCGAGGCCGAGCTTGGTGCGGGTGAGGAACGTGTGCAGCACCGTCATCAGCACGAGCGCGCAGACGAGGATGTAGAGGTAGGACTTCGGCAGGGCGATGTTGCCGAGGAAGATGGGCATCCCGAAGGTGACCGGGTACGGGTGGGGGGCGGCGCCCCAGAGCAGGTAGGCGACGTTCTGGAGGGCCACGGACATGCCGAACCCGCAGATGATCATGCCCATGCCGGCCACGGTGTAGCCGCCCCCGCCGCGGGTGAGCCGCCGGTAGAACACCCGCTCGATCACGATGCCGAGCGCGCCGGTGATGATCATCGCCCCGATGAGGGCCCAGAAGTAGGGGACCCCGGTGAGGCTGATCACCGCGATGCCGAGGAACGAGCCGATCATGTACAGCTCGCCGTGCGCGAAGTGGACGATGTCGAGCCCCGAGAAGATGAGCGAGATGCCGAGGGCGACCAGCCCGTAGACGATCCCGATGGAGACCCCGACGATGACGAAATCGAGCAGCAGGTCCATCGCGCAGCCTTCCCGCCCCTTCCTTTCCCGTCCGTCCGTCCGGCCCGGCTAGTGGGCGAGCGCGGCGCCGGCCCCGTCGCCGGCGTCGGTGACCGTGCCCCCGAGGTAGGCGAGGCGCACGTTGTCGTCGTTGATGAGGTCGCGCGAGTCGCCCTCGATGTGGATCACCCCGTCCCGGATCACGTAGCCGTACTCCGCGAGCAGCAGGGCCATCCGCACGTTCTGTTCGACCAGCAGGATCGTGATCCCTTCGTTGCGGCTGATCCGGTTCACGATGCTGAAGATGTCGAGGACGATGCGCGGCGCGAGGGCGGAGCTCGGCTCGTCCAGCATGATGAGCTTCGGGCGGGCCATGAGGCCCCGGCCGATCACCAGCATCTGCACCTCGCCCCCGCTCAGGGTCGCGGCGAGCTGGCGGCGGCGCTCGCCGAGGACCGGGAAGTAGCCGAACACCTTGTCCATGTCGGCCGCGACCCCCGCCCGGTCGCGGCGGGTGTAGGCCCCGATCCGGAGGTTCTCCTCGACGGTCATGGCGGGGTACATGTCCTTGCCCTGGGTGACCTGGGTGAGGCCCCGCTTCACGATCTCGTTGGGGCGGCGGTTGTGGATGGGCTCGCCCTCGAGCTCGATCGTACCCTCCCACACCGGGAGGAGGCCGGAGACCGCCTTCAGGAGGGTCGACTTCCCGGTGCCGTTGCCGCCGAGGAGGGCGACGATCCGGCCCTCGGACACGGACATGTCGATCCCGCGCAGGATCTGCACCTTGCCGTATCCGGTGGCGACTCCGCGAATCGACAGCACCCTCGAAACCCCGTCCGTTCCTGCCCGGCTCCCCGCCGGCGCACTGCCCCGGGGGGCGGCATTTATAGCACAGCCCTCCGCCCCCGCCGCCCAGATTTCCCCGCCCCTCCGTCGTTCGGCCCGAAGTCTTACGAAAGACGGGCCGAAGTCCTACGCGCCGCGGGGCGGTCGGCTTACGGGCGCCCGCCGGGCCGCGGGCGTCTCGCCCGCATGCGGGCCGGCAAGACCGCCACGGGTCGATGCGGGCGAGACGCCCGCACATCGGCGAACCGGCCGTGAAGAAAGTGCAGGCGGGACACAAGCGTTCCCAGGAGCTCCGCCGCTCCGACCCGACCGAACCGGGCCGCACGCGCGGACCAGCTCCACAGCGTGAAAGGGGCCGGGCGGACGGGTTGGCGGATGGGCAGGATGCGGTAAGGAGGGAAGCGGCGAGGAGAGCCGCGCTCAATCGTCGAGGAACGCGAGGACCCGGCGGGCGACCTCGTCCGGGGCGTCGAGCTCCGCGAGGTGGCCGGTGCCGGGAACGCGCTCGATGCGCGCCTCGCCGCCGAGAAGCGCGGCGAAGCGGCGGGCGTAGCCGAAGGGGACGACGCGGTCCTCCTCCCCCCACACCAGCAGGACCGGGCCGCGGACCCTCGGCAGGCGCTTCGCGAGCCCGGTGTCGCCGAGCGGCCAGAGCAGGCGGGCGGCCGCCTCGTGGGCGCGGAGGAGGAGCACCTCGGCCTCCACCGGGTCCTCGCCCTCGGGGGCGGCGACCGCTTCCCGGAAGCGCTCCGGCTCCGCGCACACCAGCGCCGGCAGCTCGCCCGGGCGCTGCGCCCAGAGGTCCGCGACCGGCTCCGCCTCGTCGCAAACCCCGAGCGCCCCACGAGCACGAGCCGGCGCACCAGGCCGCGCGCGCAGGCGGCGGCGTCCGCCGCGAGGGCGGCGCCGACCGACACGCCGACGAGATCCGCCCCCGCGAGCCCCGCCCCTTCAAGCAGGTCCTGCACGGCGAGGATCCAGTCGAGCTGGCTGTCGAGCACGTCGTGCCCCTCCGCCCCCGGGAACCCGGGGAGGGACGGGACGACGACCCGGCGCCGCTCCGCGAGGCGATCGAGGAACGGGGTCCAGCCCGCGAGCCCGCCGATCCCGGCGAGCACGCCGACCGGCGCCCCCGCCCCCTTCTCCCAGACCCGGCACGCCCGGCCGTTGACCTCGACCGTGCGCGCGGCGGGCGGCGCTCCGGCGGGCGCCCTCCCCGCTCCCTCGCTCATGCGGGCCGTCCCCTTCCTCGTCCGCCCGCGGCGGCGCCGGCCGGGGCGGCGCCCGCGATCGCGCGCCGCGGAATCGCCAGGCGACCGCGACCGCGACCGCGCCTGCACCCGCGACCGCCGCTCACTGCAACCTCGCCGCGGGCAGGGGCCGGGCGAGCGATTCCGGCAGCGCCTGGGGCACCGCCCGCTGCTGGGTCGGCATCGGGCTCGGCCACCAGCGGTTCTCCCACTCGTCGTCGAAGAGGCCCGAGATCTGGGGCATCACCTCCTCGGCGAAGAGCTTCGTGTTGTAGGCGACCAGGTCCTTCGGCATGTTGCCGTACTGGAGCAGCATCATGAGCTGGCCGACGTTGAGGTCGAGGGCGAGCTCGCGCAGGCGCTCCGCCACCTCGTCCGGCGTGCCGACGATGACGTAGCCCTTGTCGATGATCTCCTCGAAGGTGATGGCGACGTCGTAGCGCCCCACCGCCTTCGAGGCGGCCTTGACCACCTGGGACTCGACCCGCGCCCGGATCGTCGCCTCCGTGGTGTAGCCGGGCGGGGCCGCGAAGCGCGAGTCCACGTGCAGGCAGCGCCCGTAGAAGTACTCGGCCGCCTCCCGGTAGAGCTCCTTCGCCTGACGCCCGGTCTCCGCTACCCCGACGAACTGGAGGAAGCCCGCCCGGTAGGGGTTGCGGTCCTTCCCGAGGCGGTCCATCTCCTGCCAGAAGCCGTGCACGGTGCGCCGGCCCGCCTTGTAGCCGAAGTACGACAGGTACGAGTAGACGTAGTCCATCTTCGCGCACCACTGCCAGGTCTCGACCGAGCCGCCGCCCGGGATCCAGATCGGCGGGTGGGGGTTCTGGATCGGGCGCGGCCAGATGTTGACGTAGCGCTGCTGGTTGAACCGGCCGTTGAACGCGAACGGCTCGGGGGTCGTCCACGCGCGGAGGACGAGGTCGTGCGCCTCGTGGTAGCGCGGGCGGAGGAGGCTCGGGTTCTGGCCGAAGGCGTAGCAGGTGTCCATCGGGGAGCCCACCGGGAAACCCGCGATGAGGCGCCCGCCCGAGATGCAGTCGAGCATCGCGAACTCCTCCGCGACCCGGGTCGGCGGGTTGTAGAGGGCGAGGCTGTTGCCCATGACGCAGATCGCGGTGTCGCGGGTGCGGCGGGCGAGGGTCGAGGCGATGAGGTTCGGGGACGGCATCAGCCCGTAGCCGTTCGAGTGGTGCTCGTTCACGCACACCCCGTCGAAGCCGCACTGGGAGGCGAACTCGAGCTCGTCCATGAAGTCGTTGTACATGTGGTGGGCGCGGCGGGGGTCGAACAGGCGGGGGTCGATGTCCACCCACACCGAGGGGTTCTTCTCCCGGAAGTCGTCCGGCAGCTCGGTGTAGGGCATCAGGTGGAACCAGAGCAGCTTCATGTCGCCTCATCCTGTGGTCGGTGCGCGGGGGCCGAATGTTCGCCGAGAAGGCCGAATGCCGCAACCGTGCGCGAGGCCGGAGGCGCGAGGCCAGAGGCGCGTGCGCGGTGGGGGTCTTCGCCAAGCACACCTCTCGCGGGTGCTCCTGGGAACGGCGCATCCTGGGAACGCTTGTGTCTTGCCCCCATCCTCGTCATTCCCGCGAAAGCGGGAATCCATGCGCCTTGGGAACGCTTGTGTCCCGCCCGCAGCGGACCTGAAGGTCCGGGGGAAAGGCGCCCGTGAACGAAAGTGCGGGCGGGACACGAGCGTTCCCAGGATGCGCCCGCGCAAACGCCGCTGATCCGGGCGAGCCGTGGGCCGGGGCCCCGCGGCGGTTCACGGGGGCGGGGGTCCCCGCCCGGATGCGCGGCATCCATCGCCCGCGCCGACAGCGGGGCGGCGGGCGCCGGAGCAATCGCGGGCCGGGCGGCGGCCCTGGCCGGGCCGTCCCCCGGGTCAGGCGGCGCGGCGGCCGGTGATGGCCTCGCGCAAGCCTTCGAGCAGGCCTTCGAGCTTCGCCATGCGCTCGCGAACCTCTCCCTGGCCGGCGGCGAGCCCTTCCATGCGGGTGTCGAGGCCGCTCATCTGGCCGCCCAGCCGGGCGTCGAGGCCGCCCATCTGGCCGCCCAACCGGGTGTCGAGGCCGCCCATCTGGCCGGTCAGCCGGGTGTCGAGGCTGCCCATCTGGTTGGTCAGCCGGGTGTCGAGGTCGACCATTTGGCTGGTCAGCCGCCGTTCGATGCCCCGGAGGACACTCACGATCAGGGTGGCGAGCCCGACGGCAGCGAGGATGACGACCCCGGCGAGGCTGGCGGTAGCGATGAGGATCGAGGCGTCCACGTCGGCGAGCATAGCACGGTGGAAGGGTCCCCGGCCGGCGGCGAATACCGGGAGCACGGCGTGTTCCGGCCGGGGGAGCGGGCCGGCTCGGCGAGCCTGCCCGGCTTGTCGGTGGACGTGCGGGAGACGTTCGGCGCCCCGTGAGCCCATCATGACGGCCGGCCGATTGGCGTATTCCAATGCCTGCGAAAGCCCGTCATTCCCGCGAAGGCGGTTGCCGTTCGCGCCCGCCCGCTCGTCAGGCGCTGCGCCGGGCTTCGCCGCCGGCCTCCCGCCAGAGGACGTAGAGCCCGGAGGCGACGATGACCGCCCCGCCCGCCAGGGTGGCCGCCCCCGGCAGGTCTCCGAACAGCGCGAAGCCGATCCCGATCGCCCAGACGAGCCGCACGTAGTTGAGCGGGGCCACCGACGAGGCGTCGGCAAGCTCCAGCGAGCGGACGATGGAGAAGTGGGCCGCGAACCCGAGCACGCCGGTGGCCGCGAAGAGGAGGCACTCCGCGGGGGTGGGCGCGGTCCAGACGAGGGGCAGCGCGAAGCTGATGAGGACGCTCCCGATGCCGAAGGTGTGGAGGAGGGTCGAGAGGGTCGAATCGGCCGAGCGGAGGAGCCGGGTGGCGACGTTGAAGAGCGCGAAGAAGAACGCCCCGACCAGCGGGAGCAGGGAGGCCCAGTGGAACACGTCCGCCCCCGGCTGGACCACGATGAGCGCGCCCGCCATGCCCACGCCCACCGCCAGCCAGCGGCCGGGGCCGATCCGCTCGCCGAGCAGCGGCCCCGACAGCGCGACGATGAAGAGGGGGCCCGTGAAGTTGATCGCGGTCGCCTCCGCGAGCGGCAGGTAGTTGAGCGACACGAAGAGGCAGGAGAGGGACGAGACCAGGCACGCGGCGCGCCCCGCCTGGAGCCACGGGCGCCGCGAGCGGAGGGGGCGGGCGCGGGAGGCGCGGGTCGCGAGCGCGTAGGCCGCCACGCAGGTGAAGGTCGTGACGAAGTAGCCCCACGCGACCTCGATCCCGTTCAGGCGCACCCCGAGGTACTTGGCCGCGCCGTCGACGATGCCGATGCAGGACATGCCGAGCAGCATCCAGAGCGTCCCGCGAAGCCCGGCGGGGAGGGCGGCCCCATTCGGGCGGGCGGGATTCGGCGCCGCCGGCGGGCCGCGCTCCGGGACGCGCGCGCGGGAAGCCTCGGCGGGGTCCCGGTCCATGCCGCCCATTATCGCCCGCCATCGCCCGCGCGTTCCGGGCGAGGGGCATGTGCGCGGTGGGGTTTTCGCCAATGGCGAACGCCCCTGGGTGCGCCGGCGTCCTGCCGGCAGTCACGTTCCCACAAGCGCTCGACCCCCGGGCCGGCGGGACGCCGGCGTACCCAGGGAGGGCATACCCAGGGAGGGGGCGCCCGGATACGACCCGCGAACCACCTGCCGTGGGGTGAAATCCGCCAACCAGACCCGTGAACCGTCAATCGCGGGTCCGCGGTCCGCTGTGGGCGAGACACAAGCGTTCCCAGGAGACGCGGCCCGGTCACGGCCTCGCCGCGGCTGGCGCGCGGAGGGCTTGGGGGCGGGCGGCCCGGCCCTTCCCGGCCCCGGTTCCGGGGGCCGGAGGATCAGGCGGCCCGCGGCTCCTGCTTCCCCTCCTCGAGCCTGGCCCGGCGGAGCTCCCGGCGCAGCAGCAGGGCGAGCGGGGCGGGCAGGGCCACGACCAGGGCCATCGCGATCATCGCGGTCTCGAGCCCGAACCCGTCGCTCACGAGCCCGAACGTGATCGGTCCCAGGATGGACGCCGCGCTGGAGAGGGTGTAGACGAGGGCGAAGCCGCGGGACTGCCGCCGCTCTTCCACGAGGTCCCCCACCGTGCCGTAGGTGATGGTGGACGACCCTTGGAGCACGACCCCCGCGAGGGGCAGCAGGCAGAGGGCGACCATGGCCGGCGCGGCGAGCACGGCGAGGATCGCCGCCGCGCTCGCGAGCTCGACCACCACGAGGGCGCGCACCGGCCCGAGCCGCGCGGCGAGCAGCCCGCACCCGAACTTCCCCGCGACGCCGCCGGCGAGGGTCAGCACCACCGCGAACCCCGCGAGCGCGACCGGGGCCTGCTTGTGGAGCATCAGGAAGGCGACGAAGACGAGGAACGCATCCTGCACCGTGAGGTCGAGCAGCACGATGACCGCCAGCACCGCGAAGCCGCGCCGGTGGCGGATCCCCCAGTCCGCCCCGCGCAGCGAGGGCCGCCGATGAGAGGAGGAAGGGTCGGGCGCCCCCGCCCGGATCGCCCGCAGCAGGAAGAAGAGGCCGACCCCGGCGGCGACCGCGAGCGAGCCGTACCCCGCCGCGACGTGCGGCCACGCGACGCCGGCCCCGAGCAGGGTGGTCAGCAGGGCGGTGAAGAGGAGCTTCCCGGTATCGCCGCTCGAGTTGTACGCGCCGAGGGCGGTGCGGCGGGCCGGCCCGGAGAACGCCCCGCTCACGAGCGACGAGGACAGGGCGTGCTGGAAGGCGGCGCCGCAGCCCGCGAGGCCGAGCCCGAGGAGAAGCCCGGGGAAGCCGTCCGCCATCGACACGGTGAGGTAGCCGGTACCGGCGCAAAGCAGCCCGAACGCGAGCAGGCGGCGCTGCCCGAACCGCTCCGAGAGCATCCCCGACGGCAGCTCGAGGAGGCCCATCGCCCCGCTGTGGACGGCGCGCACCAGGCCGACCTGGGCGAAGCCGAGGCTGAAGGCCTGCGCGAGGATCGGCAGCAGGACGTAGATCGAGGCGGTAAGCCCGTCCTGCACCGCATGCGTCGCACAGCACGCCGCGAGGGTCAGCCGGCGCCGGAGGTTCGGGTTCACTTCGCTCACGTCTCGTCTCCCCGCTCTACCCCATCATCATAATCAACGGCTTGCGAACAGCGCACGGGACTCGCGGGACTCGGGGGAAATTTCCGCGGGCCGGCTGCCTCGGCTCCGCGTGGCGGGGCGCGTTCGGCCACGCCCTCCGAAAGACGGTCTGCGTGACCCGCCTTCCCGCGTGCGATCCTTGAACATGCCCCTTCGACCATTTAAACGAGAGACCTGACAAGGAAGGGATCAAGGCGCATCTCTCCCGACCGGCGAGGTCTACCATATTATTCGAACCCGAGACCTGACGAAGAAGGGAGCAGGACTTGCTGATCCCTCCTCTTTCCCTTCCTGATTACGCACGAAGCTCAGCTCGTGATCCCGGATCGATGGAAACCCGGGCGCAGGTCCTGCGAAAGCCCGTCATTCCCGCGAAAGCGGGAATCCAGAGGCTTTTGATTGAGGTGGATTCCCGCTTTCGCGGGAACGACGGGCTGAAAAACCATTCGTCCGAGCCTTGTACGTAATCAGGTTTCTTTCCGGGTTCAGATTCAGACGAGAGGCCTGACGAAGAAGGGATTGACCCGGACGTCTCATCGAAGGGGTCGTAACGGAGCCTTCCTCCGATGGATAACGCGATCCGGATCGAGAGGTTGCACACCCGGGACGAGGCTCCGTGGAGACGCCGGATACGCTTGGGGCGCTGGAATTTCATGGTCGCGGGCGCCGTTCGGTGGGGGCGTTTCGGTGGCGGTCGCCAGAACGGCGATGCCGGGGGGGACCGTTGCTGCGCGAGGCGGGGCAACGGCTGGGGCTGACGGCCCGGATGGCGCGCTGCTTCGTGGATCCCCGCCGTTCGCAGTACGTCGAACACACGATGGGATACGAAGACCTCGACGGTCACGACCGGTTGAACCGCCCCGGGTCAGGCGCTTCGCGATCCGGACAAGCCCCGCGCCGCGAAGCCGGACGGTTCCATTTGTGAGGCATGCGCGCTGTTCGTAACCTATTGAAATAGAGGGTGGAGAGCGGGGGTTGAGATATTTTTTACCCCAGGGGGACGGCGTTGTTCCAGGGTTTGGGGTCGGTTCGAGGGGCTTTTAGGCGGATTTCACCCCACGGCGGCGCTTGCACGGGATCCTGGGAACGCTTGTGTCCCGCCCGCACGGGGGCGGAGCCCCCGGAAATGAGAATGCGGGCGGGACACAAGCGTTCCCAGGACGCCCTGCGACGAGGCGTGCCTGGCGAAAATCCCCACAGCGCACACGCCTCGTTTGTTGCCAACGGTCGATTGGCATGAAATCATCCTGCGGATGGAGATGGAGATGGAGCCGGGGGGCCAGGTGAAGGCTGGGGAGGCGCGATGCTGCTGATTCCCTGCCCGCACTGCGGCGCGCGGGCGCAGGTCGAGTTCGCCTACGGCGGGGACGCGACGAAGCGGCGTCCGCCCGACGGCGCCCCGGACGAGGCGTGGTACGACTACGTGTACCTTCGCGCCAACCCGCGCGGGCGGCATCGGGAGTGGTGGCTGCACCACGGCGGCTGCGGCCAATGGATCCGGGTGATCCGTGACACCGCGACCCACGAGGTGCTCGGGGCGGAACCGGCCGTCGACCCGCCGGAGGACCGCGCCGCCCGGGGCGGTCCGGACGGCGGCGCCGTTCCCGGCAACGGTCCGGAAGGTGGGAGGGCGGAGGGCGGCGACCGCGGCTCGGCGGACTCCGGGGCGCCCGGAGCCGGGGCGGGCGCGGCGTGAAGCTGCAACGCTTCCGCAACCTCGCGGGCGGGCTCATCGACCGCGACTCGCTCATCGATTTCACCTTCGACGGGCGCCCCTGCTTCGGATACCGCGGGGACACCCTCGCCTCCGCCCTGCTCGCGCACGGGATACGCATCGTCGGGCGGAGCTTCAAGTACCACCGCCCCCGGGGGGTGATGGCGGCGGGGGCGGACGAGCCGAACGCGCTCGTCACCGTCGGGGAAGGGGCGCGGGCGGAGCCCAACCTGCGCGCGACCGAGGTGGAGATCGAGCCCGGCATGGCCGCGCGGAGCCAGAACCGGTGGCCCTCGCTCGCCTTCGACCTCGGGGCGGCGGCCGGGGTCGCCTCCGCGCTCCTCCCGGCCGGCTTCTACTACAAGACGTTCATGTGGCCCCCGTCGGGCTGGCTCTTCTACGAGCGCTTCATCCGGCGCGCGGCGGGCCTCGGCCGGCCCCCGGTCGCCCCGGACCCGGACCGCTACGACCGCACCCACGACTTCTGCGACGTGCTCGTCGTCGGGGGCGGCCCCGCGGGGCTCGCGGCCGCCCTCGCGGCCGTCCGGGCCGGCGCGCGCACCTTCCTCGTGGAGAGCGGCCCGCGGCTCGGGGGCATGACCCTCGGGGAGCGCGACTTCGCGGGCGGGCGACCCCTCGTCGAGTGGATCGGGGAGGCGGCGGCCCGGCTCGCGGAGGACCCCCGGGCGACGGTCGTCACCCGCGCGACCGCGTTCGGCTACTACGACCAGAACCTGGTCGCGGTGGCGGAGCGCCTCACGGGGCGTCCCGGGCCGACGCAGCGCCTGCGGATGGTGCGGGCGCGCGAAGTGGTGCTCGCGACCGGGGCCCACGAGCGCCCCATCGTCTTCCCCGGCAACGACCGTCCCGGCGTCATGCTCGCCTCGGCCGCGCGCGCCTACGCCAACCGCTACGCGGTGCGGGCCGCGACCCGGGCGGTGGTGTTCACCAACAACGACTCCGCGTACCCGGCGGCGGCGGACGTCGCGCGGTCGGGAGTCGAGGTGGCGGCGGTGGTGGACACCCGCGCGGGCGGCGCCGGCCCCGCCGCGCGGGCGGCCGTCGAGGAGCTCGGCGTCGAGTGTGTCGCGGGGGCCGTCGTCGCGGGGGTGCGGGGGGCAGGGCGGGTGCGGGCGGCCGTCGTCCGGAACCGGGACGGCGACCGGCTCTTCGGCGGGCCGCGCCACGTCGCCTGCGATGCGGTGCTCGTGTCGGGCGGCTGGACCCCCGCCGTGCACCTCGTCGCGCAGTCGCAGGGCCGGCTCGCGTGGCGCAACGACCTTGGCGCCTTCGTCCCCGCCGAGAGGGGCCAGCCCCAGCGGTGGGCCGGGGCGGTCACCGGCGAGACCTCCTTCTCCGGGGCCTGGGAGGCGGGCGCGCGCGAGGGGAGGGCGGCGGCGGGCGCGCTCGGCTTCCGCCGGCGCCGGGGGCCGCGCGTCGATCCGCCTCCGCTCGACCGGGACGGCCCTGCGCGGCTCCCCCCCGATCCGCTCGCTCCCCCGGACTCCGCGGACCCCCCGCGTTCCGCGGCTCCCGCGGCTTCCCGGGATGAGCCTCCCGCCGCGCCGTGGGAGCCGATCTGGGCGGTTCCGGGATCGGAGGACGCCAAGGCGTTCGTCGACTTCCAGAACGACGTGACCGCGGCCGACGTCGCGCTCGCGGCGCGCGAGGGCTACGCGTCGGTCGAGCACCTCAAGCGCTACACCACCCTCGGCATGGGCACCGACCAGGGGCGGACGAGCAACGTCAACGGCCTCGCCCTCCTCGCGCACGCACGCGGCGCGACCATTCCCGAGACCGGGCACACCACCTACCGCCCCCCCTACGCGCCGGTCACCCTCGGCCTCCTCGCGGGCGAGGAGACCGGGCCCCATCTCGCCCCGGTCCGCGAGACCCCGATGCACGACTGGCACGCCGCCGCGACCCGCGGGGTCGATCGGGCCATGCGCCCGGTCGGGCTCTGGCTCCGCCCCCATTCCTATCCCCGCCGGGGCGAGACCCCGGTCGAGGCGTCCTGGCGCGAGGCCCGCCACGTCCGGGAGGCGGTCGGGATCGTGGACGTCTCGACCCTCGGCAAGATCGAGCTCGCGGGGGACGACACTGCGGAGTTCCTGGAGCGCATGTACGTCAACCGTTGGCGGTCGCTCCGGGTCGGACGGAGCCGCTACGGCTTGATGCTGCGCGAGGACGGGCACGTCCTCGACGACGGGACGACGACCCGGCTCGACGAGCGCCGCTACTACATGACCACCACCACCGGCGAGCACCGCCACGTGCTCCGGCACATGGAGTTCCACGCGCAGACGGTGTGGCCCGGCCTCGACGTGGCCATCGTGGACGTGACCGACCAGTGGGCGGGGATGGCGCTCGCGGGGCCGCGGAGCCGCGAGGTCCTCGTCGCTGCGGTGGACGACGGCCACCGCGACCGGGCCGGGGCGCTCCCCTTCATGGGCGCCCTGGAAGCGACCCTCGGCGGGGTTCCGGTGCGCGTGTTCCGGATCACGTTCTCGGGGGAGCTGGGCTACGAGGTCCACGCGCCCGCGGACTGGGGCGCGGCGGTCTGGGAGCGCCTCCTCGAGCGGGGGGCCGCGCACGGCATCGCCCCCTACGGGACCGAGGCGATGGGGATCCTGCGGGTCGAGAAGGGGCACGTGGCGGGGCCGGAGATCGACGGGCGGACCACGCCCCTCGACCTCGGCTTCGAGCGGATGCTGCGCCCGGACGGCGGCTACGTCGGGCACTGGGGGCTCTCCCGGCCGGTGCTCCGGGGGCCGGGGCGAAAGCAGCTCGTCGGCCTCCGGGGAGCGGGGCCGATCCCGCCCGGCGCGCAGCTCCTCGACGAGGAGCGGGCCGCGAGGCTCGGCCGCCAGGCGGCGGCGCTGACGTCGCTCGGCCACGTCACGTCGGCCGTGCACAGCCCGAACCTCGGGGCCGGGATCGCGCTCGCGCTCCTCCGGGACGGCCGCGCGCGCACCGGCGAGAAGCTGGTCGCGGCCTCCCCGGTGACGGGGGAGGAGGTCCGGGTCGAGGTGTGCGCCCCGGCGTTCTTCGACCCGGAGAACGCCCGCGCGCGCGCCTGAACCGGGGCCGGCGCTTCCTGGGAACGCGGGCGTCCCGCCCGCATTTTTTGGACGCGGTACGCCTGTGCGGGCGGGACGCCCGCGTTCCCAGGACGCTTGGATTCCCGCTTTCGCGGGAATGACGGAGGTGGGCGGGACGCCCGCGTTCCCAGGAAGCGCCGTTCTCCAGGGACGTACCCGCGCAAGCGGGGCCGTGAGGTGAAATCCGCCAATAAGCTCCTCGAACCAACCCCAAACCTTGGAAGAACGCCGTTCCCGGGAAGAGCGGCGCGCCCCGATGCGAGGCCGCGGGCCGGTCCGCGTGAAACATCGGTCCTGCGATCCCGCGGGCTCGCAGCCTGACGGCGCGGCGGCGGGTCGGATAGAGTAGATGGCGTCCGGCGGCCGGGCACGCGACCCCGCCCCCTCTCTCCACCCGAAAGGAGGAACCTCGTGGATACCAGACGCTCCACCACCAGACGACGCATCTTCAGGACGCTCGCGGCCGGCCTCGCGGCGGCGGGCCTCGCCTCGGCTGCGGCGGCCGAGAACCGCTTCGTGTTCGCGAACACGAGTGCGTACGACACCCTCGACCCGCATCAGGCGTTCGACGTCGGGCGGGTCGCGGTCCGCCTCAACCTGTACGACGGCCTCTATCGGTGGGTGGACAACCCCCCGAAGATCGAGCCCTGGCTCGCCGAGGGCTACACCGTCTCGGAGGACGGGCTCAAGTGGACGTTCACCCTGAAGAAGGGCTCGAAGTTCCACGACGGCTCCGAGGTGACGGCCGACGACGTCGTCTACAGCATGGAGCGCATCCTCGCCCTCAAGAAGGGGGCCGCGGCGCTCTTCTCGCGCATGATCGCGCCGGGCGCCACCCGCGCGGTCGACGACCACACCGTCGAGTTCACCCTCACCCAGCCCTCCGCCATCTTCCTGTCCATCGTGCCCGAGGTCCACGTCGTCAACGCCGACCTCCTCCGCGAGCACGAGAAGGAGGGGGACTGGGGAGCGGCGTGGCTGAGCAGCAACGACGCGGGCTCGGGCTCGTTCATGCTCGAGAACTACGACCCCGCGGTCGGCTTCAGCGCGACCCGCTTCGAGGACCACTTCTACGGCTGGGGCGAGAAGTACCTCGACGCCATCGAGTTCCGCGGGGTGTCGGAGGTCAACACCCGGGTGCTCGGCATGATACGCGGCGACTTCCACGGCACCGGCGGCTACCTGCCCCAGGACCAGGTGAAGCGGCTGCGCGACTCCGCCGAGACGGTGGTCCTGGAGGAGGAGTCGATGCGCATCTTCCTCTTCCAGATCAACAACCAGCGGGCGCCCATGAGCGATCCGCACGTGCGCCGCGCGATCAGCTACGCCTTCGACTACGACGGCTTCATCGAGAACATCCTGAGCGGCTCGGTCGAGCGCAACCCCGTGCCGATCCCGAACACGATGTGGGGCGTGCCGGGGGACGTGGAGGGCTACCGCTACGACCTGGAGGCGGCGAAGGCGGAGCTCGCGAAGGCGTCCGCCAGCGTCGACCGCCCCATCGACATCGCCTTCCTCACCGGGTTCAGCCAGACCGAGCAGGCGGCCGTCCTCATGCAGAACGGGCTGCGGCAGTTGGGGCTCGAGACGCGGATCGTCAACGACCCCTGGACCGTCATGGTCGGCAAGATGCAGAAGCCCGAGACCTCTCCCGACATGGTCGTGTACTGGATCAGCACCTACTACGCGGACCCGAACAACTGGATCGGGGAGATGTACAACTCCAAGCTCTGGGGCACGTTCAAGTCGTCGAGCTTCTACCGGAACCCCACGGTGGACGAGCTCCTCGACTCCGCGCTCGCGAGCACCGACCCCGAGGCGCGGCGCGCCGCCTACGAGGAGGCGGCGCGCATCGTGGTGGGCGACGCGGCGAGCGTCTGGGTCTACAACACCAAGTGGTTCGGCCCGTACAGCCGGCGGCTGCAGGGGGTCCGCTTCTGCCCGATCGGCAACGGGCAGGAGATGCGCTGGTCGTACTTCGAGTAGCCGGCGCCGGAGCGGGAGCCGGCGTCGGCTCCGGGGCCGGCGTCCGCCCCGGGGTCGGAACCGGCGCCCGCGCCGGCCGCGGAGACGCGGGACGGCCGGGCCGGCGCGCGGCCGGACCCGCGCGCCCCGGCCCGCGGTTCCCGTCGGACTTTGCGGCGCGGGCGCCGGCCAAGCCGCGAGCCGCCGCGGACCGGCGACCGCGCTCCCGGCCACGGGCGGGGCGGACGGCGCGGGCAAGGCCGGGTCCTGGAAACCGGAAGGAGTAGCCGGCCATCGGGCTTCTCGTCTTCAGCCTGAACCGGCTCGCCTGGTCCGTCCCGACCATGGCGGGGCTGGTGGCGATCGTCTTCGTCATCTCGCACGTCATCCCCGCCGACCCGGTCGCCCTCCTCGCCGGCGACAGCGCCACCCCCGAGCAGATCGAGGAGCTGCGGCGGGACCTCGGGTACGACCGTCCGCTCCACCGGCAGCTCGCGAGCTACTACGCGGACCTCGTCCGCGGTGAGTTCGGCACGAGCATCTTCACCAGCCGCCCCGTCCTCGACGACCTCGGGCGGCGGATGCCGGCGACCATCGAGCTCACCTTCGTCGCGATGCTGGTCTCGGTGCTGCTCGGGATCCCCCTCGGGGTCCTCTCCGCCCTCTACCGCAACCTCTGGCCCGACCACGCGCTCCGCATCGTCACCGTCTCGGGGCTCGCGATCGCGAGCTTCTGGCTCGGCATCATGCTGCAGCTCCTGTTCTCCATGGAGCTCGGGTGGACGCCGCTCAACGGCCGGGTGGACGGCTTCCCGCCCCGCGGCCCGACCGGCCTCTTCCTCGTCGACTCCCTCGCCACCGGGAAGACCGCGGCGTTCCTGGACGCGCTCCACCATCTCGCCCTGCCGGTGGCGACCCTCGCCTTCCCGGCCCTCGCGACGGTGGTGCGGTTCACCCGGGCCGGGGTCCTCGACGTGATGCAGAGCGGGTTCGTGACCTACCAGCGGGCGATGGGGATCCCGTCCGCCGTCATCGCCTGGAAGTACGTCCTGCGCAACGCCCTCATCTCCACGGTGACCCAGATCGGCCTCCTCTTCGGCATCCTGCTCGCCGGGACGGTGGTGATCGAGACCGTGTTCGACTGGCCGGGCATCGGGCAGTACGCCTACATCTCCATCCTGCGCTCCGACTACAACGCGGTGATGGGCTTCACGGTGTGGGCGGGGCTCATGTTCATCTTCGTGAACTACTGCGTCGACGTGGTCCACCGCTTCATCGACCCGAGGAGCTGACGGCGATGGGGACGAACGGTCGGGAGGGGGCCGCCCCGGTCCGCCGCGGGCGGGTGACGGGGAGGGGCGGGAGGAGCGGGCCGGGCCTCCGGCCCCCGCTCCGGCCCGCCGGGCCGGCTCGGCGCGCGGGCGGGAGGCGCTGAGGGGTGCGGGTCTTCCTTCGCCGGCTCCGGGAGGACCGCTCCGCCTCGCTCGGGTTCGTCCTCATCGCGGGGCTCGTCTTCTGCGCCGTCTTCGCCCCCTGGCTCGCCCCGTACCCGGAGGACGTGTGGGCGCTCCATCCGACCCAGCGCCTCATGCCCCCGAGCGGCGACTTCCTGTTCGGCACCGACCGCATGGGGAGCGACATGTTCAGCCGGGTCCTCTTCGGGGCCCGGATCACCGTCATGATCGGGCTCATCGCGGTCGGCGCCTCGCTCGTCATCGGGGTTCCGATCGGGCTCGTCGCCGGCTTCTACGACGGCTGGCACTCGAACCTGCTGATGCGGACCTCGGACGTCTTCCTTGCCGCGCCCCAGATCGTCCTCGCCATCGCGATCGCCCAGACCCTCGGCCCGTCGATCGAGAACGTCATCCTGGCCCTCTCGCTGACCTACTGGCCCTGGTTCACGCGCCTCGTGTTCGCCGAGACCCGCTCCCTTCGCAACGAGGTGTTCATCGAGGCGGCCCTCGCGCTCGGGGTCCCGGGGTGGCGGGTCATCGTCTTCCACGTCCTGCCCAACGTCGCTTCGCCCATCATCGTCCGCACCTCGATCGGCATGGGGTTCACCATCCTCACCGCCGCGACCCTCGGCTTCCTCGGGCTGGGCGAGCCCGCCCCGAGCCCGGAATGGGGGCGCATGATCTCGGAGTCGAGGGAGTTCCTGCCGGAGGCGTGGTGGTACGCGGCCGCCCCCGGCATGGCGATCTTCCTGGTGGTGATGGGATTCAACCTCCTCGGGGACGGCCTGCGGGACGTCCTCGACCCGAGGCTCCGCCGCGCCCTCCGCCACCGCGATGCCTGAGCCGCTGCTCGCGGTCCGGGAGCTCCGGGTCGAGTTCGCGACCGACGACGGGGCCGCGAAGGTGCTCGACCGGGTCGACCTCGAGGTGGGGGCGGGGGAGGTCGTGGGCCTCGTCGGGGAGAGCGGCTGCGGCAAGACCACCCTCGCGCGCGCGATCCTCGGCATCCTCCCCGCGCCGGCGGGGCGGGTCCGGGGCGGGCGGATCGAGTTCGAGGGCGGGGACCTGCTCGCCAGATCGCCCGAGGACATGGACCGGGCGGTCCGGGGGAGGGCGATCACGTTCATTCCCCAGGACCCCTACGGCTCGTTCAACCCCCTCTTCACCGTCGGGGCCCAGATCCGGGAGCTCATGAAGTGGAAGTCCCCCGGCCGGGGCGAGGGGCCGCGCTCGCGGGCCGTGCCGAGCCTCCTCGCGCGGTATCCGCGGCGGCGCGCGAAGGAGGATCGGGAGCGGGTCCGCGAGATCCTCGACCTCGTGCAGATCCCGCGCCCGGAGGAGGCGTTCCGCAAGCTCCCCCACGAGTTCAGCGGCGGCCAGCGCCAGCGGCTGATGATCGCGATGGCCCTGCTCCCCGAGCCGCGCCTCATCATCGCGGACGAGCCGACGACGGCGCTCGACGTGACCATCCAGGCGCAGATCCTCGCCCTGCTGCGCCGCCTGGTGAAGGACCGGGGGATCTCGGTGCTGTTCACCACCCACGACCTCGGGACGGCCTACGAGCTGTGCGACCGGGTGACGGTGATGTACGCGGGCCAGGAGATGGAGAGCGCGCCCGCGGGGTCGTTCTTCGCGCGCCCGGCCCATCCCTACACGGCGCGCCTGCTGGAGAGCCTGCCCCGGCCCGGCCGGCCCCTCGCGGGCATCGGGGGGGAGGTCCCGGCGCTCGTCGACCCGCCCGCCGGGTGCCGCTTCCATCCCCGGTGCGGGCTCGCGACCGGCGACTGCCGCCGCGCCCGGCCGGCCCCCCGGGCGGTTGGGGACGGCCATACGGTCCGGTGCCACCACCCGCTCGGCGCGGCCCCGGCATGATGCCGACGCCTGGTTACGCGCGAAGCCCGGGTTGCGGCCGGCCGTCGGCCGGGAACCGCCGTCCATCGTGTCCGCCGCAGGTCGGGTATCGTGCGTAATCGGGTTCCGGTACGGCCCCGGCGTGATCACGGCATGACCCCGGCATGAGCGGCCCGCCCCTCCTCGAAGTACGCGCGCTTCGGCGGTACTTCCCGGTCCGCAACGTGTTCGGCGTGCGCTCGGGATGGCTCCGGGCGCTCGACGACGTGAGCTTCGAGGTGCGCCGGGGGGAGATCCTCGGGGTGGTGGGCGAGAGCGGGTGCGGCAAGTCGACCCTCGGCAAGACCCTGATCGGCGTCCACCGCCCGACCGCCGGGGAGATCCGCTTCCGCGGGCGGGAGATCGGGCGGCTCCCCCGCGGCGAGCGCCGGGCGGTGGCGAGCGAGCTCCAGTACGTCTACCAGGACCCCGGCGCCTCGCTCGACCCGCGCTGGAAGGTCCGGCGCTCGCTGCACGAGCCGCTCATCGTGCACGCCGGGCTCGGCACGGCGGAGCGGGACGAGACGGTGAGGGGGATCCTGGACGCGGTGGGCCTCCCGCCGGGGCACCTCGACCTCTACCCCCACGAGCTGAGCGGCGGGCAGCAGCGGCGGGTGGGCCTCGCCCGGATCCTCACCCTGCGCCCCTCCCTGGTGATCCTCGACGAGCCGACGTCGGGGCTGGACGTCTCGGTGCAGGCCACCGTGCTCAACCTGTTCCGGGAGCTCCGGCAGGAGTTCGACCTCACCTACGTCTTCATCTCCCACGACCTCGGGGTGGTGCAGGCGATGTGCGACCGCATCCTGGTGATGTACCTCGGCCGCATCATGGAGACGGGGCCGACCGGGCGGCTGTTCGGAGCGCCCCGGCACCCGTACACGAAGTCGCTGCTGAGCGCGGTCCCGCGGATCGGCGAAGGCCGGGTGACCGACCACTTCGTGCTCGAAGGCGAGCCGTCCGATCCCGGACGCCTCCCCGGCGGCTGCCGGTTCCGGGAGCGGTGCCCGCGCGCCGAGGGGGTCTGCGCCGAGCGCGAGCCGGCGCTGGAGGTCGGGGATGACGGGCAGGGCGCGGCCTGCCACTTCGGGTGAGCGAGGATGGCGCCCACGTCCCGACGCGGCCATTGCCCGGCCCGTCGGGCATCCCTTGGCGGCGCTTCCAGCCTCCCCTGCCTCGGCGCCTCGCCAGGTGGTCGGGGACGGGAGCTCGGTTGGCGGAGCGACCGGCTCTCAATCAGCGGGACCGGGGCTCGACTCCCTGACGGCCCACCAATGAATTCAGTAAATTGCGGACGTTTCAACCGGAAGCCGGAAATAGCGCGCCGCCACGATTCGGGTTGATGCCGGTTGATCGCCGTTGATGCTCGCAGGGCGTCGAAGTACACTCGACCACAACTTCCGGCCCGGTTCGGAGCCCCCGCCCGGAGGGGAGCGCGCCATGTCGTCCGAGCTCATCGCCATCATCGTCGTCGGGCTTTCCCATGCCGCCGCCCTCGCCCTCCCGTGGGGCCTGCATCGCGGCGTTGCGGACCTTTGCGGGCGCATGGCGCAGCCGGAAGGGTGGTTCGAGGGATTCGCCCGCCGCGAGCCGTCGGCGGTGGGGACGGGCACGGCATGAGCGCCACGCCCTTCGACGCCTTCAGCGCCGCCCGCGCCCTCGAAGCTGCGGGAGTCGAATCCAGACAGGCGAAGTCATCGCATCGGCGATCGCCGCTCAGGCAGTGACGCGCGCCGACCTCGA
The DNA here is from genome assembly GCA_965243335.1 of Gammaproteobacteria bacterium. Classification (GTDB taxonomy): domain Bacteria; phylum Pseudomonadota; class Gammaproteobacteria; order HK1; family HK1; genus JAJDXW01. The sequence continues at coordinate 3,099,909 of OZ251545.1, read as the reverse complement.
ACCGCTCGCCACGAAAGCCGAGCTTCGCATCCTGCAATGGGTTGTCGGCATCCAGTCCGCCATCACCCTCGCCACCTTCTCCATCGTGGCCGCCAAGCTGCTCTGACCCGCGTCCTGCGGCGACCTGAACGCGGTTCAGGGCCACGCTCCCCGGGACGTCCGCAATGGGCAGGGGTCGCAGGTGGTGGTTGTTCTGCCTTGCGGCGGTCGACTTCCCTGTCGGTTGCCGCCCGTCGCCGCGGGCGCCCGCGGCCCACAGGCGCGAAGGGATGCGATCTCCGCGCCGGGCCGCGCGACGAGGGTGATACGATCCACCGGCGGGCGGGAGCGCTCCCGCCGGGTGGATCAGCACGGGAGCCCTCATGGCCGTGAAACCGGACTCCGTCCAGCTCGAAGTACGCGACGGCATCGCCGTCATCACCATCGACAACCCCCCGGTCAACGCCCTGAGCCGGCACGTGCGCCAGGGGATCTGCGACACCATGCGCGAGGCGGTCGCCGACGCGGAGGCGGCCGGCATCGTGCTCGCCTGTGCGGGCCGGACGTTCATCGCCGGGGCGGACATCACCGAGTTCAACAAGCCGCTCGAGCCGCCGGGCTTCCTCGAGATGATCGACGTCCTCGACGACTCCCCGAAGCCGGTGGTCGCCGCGATCCACGGGACGGCCCTCGGGGGCGGGCTCGAGACCGCGCTCGCCTGCCATTACCGGGTCGCGGTCGCCTCCGCCCGCTTCGGCCTCCCCGAGGTCAAGCTCGGGCTCTGCCCCGGCGCGGGCGGCACCCAGCGCCTGCCGAGGGTGGTGGGCCTGGAGAAGGCCCTCCAGATGATCGTCGGCGGCGACCCCATCGGCGCTCGCGAGGCGCTCGCGAACGGCCTCGCCGACGAGATCGTGGACGGGGACCTGACCGAAGGCGCCGTCGCCTTCGCGCGCCGGGCGGCGGGCGAAGGCCGGCCCCTCCCCCGCATCCGGGACCGCGACGACAAGGTGGCCCCGGCCCGCGGCGACCCCGCGATATTCGACGCCTTCCGGAAGAAGCACGCGCGCCGGATGCGCGGCTTCGAGGCCCCGGAGGCCTGCATCCGCACGGTGGAGGCGGCGGTCGAGCTCCCCTTCGACGAGGGGATGGCCCGCGAGCAGGAGATCTTCGCCGAGCTCATGAGCGGGGCGCAGGCCCGTGCCCAGCAGTACTTCTTCTTCTCCGAGCGCGAGGCGGCGAAGATCCCCGACGTCCCCCGCAACACCGAGACCCTCGACGTCCGGCGGGCGGTGGTCGTCGGCGGCGGGACGATGGGCGGGGGCATCTCCATGTGCTTCGCCAACGCCGGGATCCCGGTGTCGATGGTGGAGAGGGATCAGGAAGCCCTCGACCGCGGGCTCGCCACCATCCGCCGGAACTACGAGAACACCGCCGCGCGCGGGGGCTTCACCGCGGAGCAGGTGGAGGAGCGCCTCGGGCGCATCCACGGGGCGCTCGACCTCGAGGCGGCGCGCGAGGCGGACGTGGTGGTCGAGGCGGTGTTCGAGGAGCTGGAGGTCAAGCAGGAGACCTTCCGCCGGATCGATGCGCTCGCCCCCGCGCACGCCGTGCTGGCGACCAATACGAGCGCCCTCGACGTGAACGCCATCGCCGCCGCCACGGCGCGCCCGGAGAGCGTCATCGGTACTCATTTCTTCAGCCCCGCCAACATCATGCGCCTGGTGGAGGTGGTGCGGGGCGAGAAGAGCTCGAAGGAGACGGTGGCGAGCGCGATGGCCCTCTCGCGCCGCCTCCGGAAGGTCCCGGTCCTCGTCGGGGTGTGCCACGGCTTCGTCGGCAACCGGATGCTCTTCGCCCGCCAGCGCGAGGCGACCCGGCTCGTCCTCGAAGGGGCGGCCCCGGAGACCGTCGATGCCGTGCTCTACGACTTCGGGCTCCCGATGGGGCCGTTCGCGATGGCCGACCTCGCGGGGCTCGACCTCGGCTGGAGCGCGAAGACCTCCACCGGCTCGACCATCCGCGAGCGGCTCTGCGAGGCGGGCCGGCGCGGGCAGAAGACCGGGGCCGGCTACTACGACTACGAGCCGGGCAGCCGGGCGGCGAAGCCGTCCCCGGTCGCCCAGCGGATCATCCGGGAGTTCGCGGAGGAGCGGCAGCTCCGGCGCCGGGACGACATCGGGTGCGAAGAGATCTTCGAGCGCCTCGTCTACCCGATGATCAACGAGGGGGCGAAGATCCTGGAGGAAGGGATCGCGCTTCGGGCGAGCGACATCGACGTGGTGTGGGTCTACGGCTACGGCTGGCCGGTCTACCGGGGCGGGCCGATGTTCCACGCCGACGAGATCGGGGTCGGGCGCATCGTCGCGAGGATGAAGGAGCTCGAGGCGGCGCACGGGGAGGAGTGGCGCCCGGCGGCGCTCCTCGAACGGGTAGCGAGCGAGGGAGGCCGGATCGGCGGGCGCTGATCCAGCCCGGCGCGGAACCGAGCCGCGGGTACGGACGAGCACGGGATCGCTCCCCGACCGGTCCGTGACCGAGCCGGGGCGGCCGGCAACGCGGTTGCGGCCCGGAGGCCGGCGGCGGGCGGTCGCGGCGAGGCGCCGGGGCCGGCGTGAAACGGGACAGCATCGAGGAGGGAGGAGCAAGATGGACCTCGGGATTGCCGGGCGCACCGCGCTCATCACCGGCGCATCGAAGGGGATCGGGTACGCGGCGGCCGAGAGCCTCGCCCGGGAGGGGTGCCACGTACACCTCGCGGCCCGCACCGAAGCCGATCTCGCCGCCGCCCGCGACCGGATCCGGAGCCGCTGGAACGTCCGGGCCGAGATCCATCCCGTGGACCTCTCCGACGGCGACGCGGCCCGCGCCCTCATCGCGGCCTGCCCGGACGTCGACGTCCTCGTGAACAACGCGGGGGCGATCCCGAGCGGCGACCTCCAGACGGTGGGGGAGGACACGTGGCGGGAGGCATGGAACCTCAAGGTCTTCGGCTACACCAACACCTGCCGGGCCGCCTACGAGAACATGAAGGCCCGCGGCAAGGGGGTCATCATCAACGTGATCGGGGCGGCGGGGGAGCGCCCGATCGCGGGCTACGTCGCGGGCTCGACCGGGAACGCGGGCCTGATGGCGTTCACCCGCGCCCTCGGGGCGGGGAGCACCATCGACGGGATCCGGGTGGTGGGGATCAACCCGGGCCAGATCGAGACCGAGCGCCTGGTCACCCTCTCGCGCGCCATCGCCGAGCGGGACCTCGGCGACCCCGAGCGCTGGCGCGAGGTGCTGAACCAGGACTACCCCCCCGGACAGCCGGAGCACGTCGGGGACATGGTCGCCTTCCTCGCCTCCGACCTCTCCGCCAACACCACCGGCACGATCATCACCATCGACGGCGGCGCCTCGAACCGCGCCCGGTTCTGACGGCGTTCTCCTGATGGCGATCCGCAAGGTGGCCCGGCTCGGGCACCCCGTCCTGCGGGCGCCCTGCCGCGCGCTCACCCGCTCCGAGATCCGCTCGCCGGCGGCGCGGCGCCTCGTCGCGGACATGCGCGAGACGATGGCGGAGTACGCCGGGGTCGGGCTCGCCGCCCCGCAGGTGCACGAGCCGGTGCGCCTCGCGGTCATCGAGTTCGACCCGGACGACGCGGAGCGCGACCTCGACCTCGACCAGAGAGAGGGAGAGGGAGCGGGAAAGGGAGCGGGGAAGGAGAAGGGGAAGGGCAAAGGGAAGGCGAAGACCTCGTTCACCGTGTTCAACCCGAGCACCACCGTCCTCGACCCGACCCCCGCCGGCAACTGGGAAGGGTGCCTCTCGGTGCCCGGGATGCGGGGGTACGTCGAGCGCCCGCGCCGGGTGCGGGTGGACTACCTCGACGAGGCGGCAAAGCCGGCGCAAGTGGTCGCGGACGGGTTCCTCGCGACCGTGTTCCAGCACGAGCTGGACCACCTCGACGGGGTGCTCTACGTCGACCGCCTCGCCGACCCCAAGCTGTTCGCGTTCAACGAAGAGTTCGACCGCTACATCGCGGAAGGAGGATAGCCGTGGAAACTCGCGCCGCCGTCGCCCACAAGGCTGGCGACCCGCTGACCCTGGAGACCCTGCAGCTCGACGGCCCGGGGCCGGGCGAGGTCCTGGTGGAGGTCCGCGCGACCGGGGTCTGCCACACCGACGAGTTCACCCTGTCCGGGGCCGACCCGGAAGGGATCTTCCCCGCCGTGCTCGGGCACGAGGGCGCGGGGGTGGTGGTCGAGGTCGGCGCCGGGGTCGAGAGCGTCGGGCCGGGGGACCACGTCATCCCCCTCTATACCCCGGAGTGCCGCGAGTGCGACTACTGCACGAGCGGCAAGACCAACCTCTGTCAGGCGATCCGGGTCACCCAGGGCCAGGGGCTGATGCCGGACGGCACGAGCCGCTTCCGCCTCGGCAAGGACCCCGTCTACCACTACATGGGCACCTCCACGTTCTCGAACTACACCGTGCTGCCCGAGATCGCGGTCGCGAAGATCCGCGAGGACGCCCCCTTCGACAAGGTCTGCTACATCGGCTGCGGGGTGACCACCGGGATCGGCGCGGTGATCAACACCGCGAAGGTCGAGCCGGGGTCCAACGTGGTGGTGTTCGGGCTCGGCGGCATCGGCCTCAACGTCATCCAGGGGGCGAGGCTGGTCGGGGCGGACATGATCGTCGGGGTCGACCTCAACCCCGGCAAGGAGCAGATCGGGCGCAAGTTCGGGATGACCCACTTCGTCAACCCGAAGGAGGTGGAAGGCGACCTCGTGGCGTATCTCGTGGACCTCACGAAGGGCGGGGCCGACTACTCCTTCGAGTGCATCGGCAGCGTGGACGTGATGCGCCAGGCCCTCGAGTGCTGCCACAAGGGCTGGGGCGAGAGCGTCATCATCGGGGTGGCGGGGGCCGGGCAGGAGATCGCGACCCGCCCCTTCCAGCTCGTGACCGGCCGGGTGTGGCGGGGGACCGCCTTCGGCGGCGCGCGCGGGCGGACCGACGTGCCCCGGATCGTCGACTGGTACATGGAGGGGAAGATCAACATCGACGACCTCATCACCCACACCATGCCGCTCGAGGACATCAACCGGGCCTTCGACCTCATGCACGCCGGGGAGTCGATCCGGAGCGTGGTGACCTACTGACCGACCGATGGGGAGGAGGCCCGCGATGCCGATGAGGCTCCGCCCCGGGCCGGCGGCGAGGCGTGCGCGGGACCGGCGCGCCGGGTCTCGCGGGTCGGGGGTCGCGGGAGCGCGGGCGGGGCGGGGGCGAACTGAGCCGGGGCCGGGGCCGGCGCCCCGGCGAGTACGAGACGAACCAGTGAAGCGGGAGGAACGATGAGCGATCTCCTGGAGCGATGCGAGAACGGTGTCGCGACCCTCACCATGAACCGCCCGGACAGCCTGAACGCGCTTTCGGGCGAGATGATGGACGGGCTCCTCGAAGCGATCCCGCGGCTCGCGCGCGACCCCTCGGTCGGCTGCATCGTGGTCGGCGGGGCGGGCCGCGCGTTCTCCGCCGGGGGCGACGTGAAGGCGATGGCGCGCAACGAGGAGTTCGCCGGGACCCTGGAGGAGCGGGCGCAGTCCCTCCGCGACCGGATGGAGATCGCGCGGCTCCTCCACGAGTCGCCGAAGCCCACCGTCGCGGCGGTGCGGGGCGCGGCGGCGGGGGCCGGGCTCTCGATCGCCCTCTCCTGCGATCTGCGCCTCGCGGCCGCCTCGGCCCGCTTCGTCACCGCGTTCGCGCGGGTCGGCTATTCCGGCGACTTCGGCGGCTCGTGGTTCCTGACCCGGCTCGTCGGCAGCGCGAAGGCGCGCGAGCTCTACTACCTGTCCGACATGGTGGGCGCGGAGGAGGCCCTCGCCCTCGGGATCGCCAACCGGGTGTTCCCGGACGAGGGGTTCGACGCGGAGGCGCAGAAGACCGCGGAGCGCCTCGCGGCCGGCCCGTCCATCGCCCTTCGCTACATGAAGCGCAACCTCAACGCGGCGGAGAGCCGCCCGCTCTCCGACTGCCTGGACCTGGAGGCGTGGGGCCACACCCGCTCCGGCCTCACCGAGGACCACAAGGAGGCCGCCCGCGCCTTCGTCGAGAAGCGCACCCCCGTGTTCAAGGGCCGCTGAGCCCGGGCCGGCCGAGCCTGGGCCGCGCGCAAGCTCGTCGGCGGCTCGGGGCCGTCCGGTCGCTGGCCCGGATTTCGGCATGGTCGTCGGCCTGGCAGCCGGCCCGGCCCTCGCACGCCCGCCCGCCCCCGCCGGGCGCGGGCGGCCACCATCGCCCCGGTCGCGGTGTGCGCGGCCCGGAGGAACGGCGCAACCCGTCACCAACGGAGAAGCATCATGAGTGCGGAAGCTCGACTCGCGGAGCTCGGAATCACCCTGCCGGAGGCCGGCAAGCCTCTCGGGACCTACATCCCCGTGCGGATCGCGGACGGGTTCGCCCACGTGTCCGGCCAGGGGCCGAACCGGCCGGACGGGAACGGCGCGGTCACCGGCAAGGTGCCGAGCGAGCGGACGGTGGAGGAAGCGGTGGAGGCGGCGCGCTTCTGCGGCCTCCAGGCCCTCGCCCAGCTCCGCAAGGCCCTCGGATCGCTCGACCGGATCGAGTGCGTGGTCCGCACCCTCGGGATGGTCAACGCGGACCCCGACTTCGGGGCCCATCCCCGCGTCATCAACGGGTTCGCGGACCTCATGGTCGAGGTCTTCGGCGAGGAGGCGGGCCACGGCGCCCGATCGGCGGTGGGCATGGGCTCCCTCCCGAACGGGATCACCGTCGAGGTCGAGGTGACCGTCAAGCTCAAGCCCTGAACCCGGCGGCCCCGAGCCCCCCCGCACGAATCCGGGGCGCGGAGAGCCGATGAACGTGGAGCGCCGGGCGGCGGCGTCGTCCGGCGCCCGGCGGCCCGCCCCGCCGGACGGAGGCATGGGCGCGGTGGGGCGGCCCGCGGCTGCGGCCTCTGGCGGGGAACGCCGGCCCGGGAGCTGTGGCGAGGCGCGGGCATGGCGCCGGGAAGAGGTGACCGCGGAGGGAGGCAGCAAATGACCGTTCCAGCGACCGCGCCCTGGCCGCGCATCCCCTACGGCGAGGCGTCGTTCCGGCGCATCCGGGTGAACGGCTGGCTGTACGTGGACAAGACCCGCTTCCTCCGTCCGTTGGAGGAGGAGCGCTACGTCTTCTTCATCCGCCCCCGGCGCTTCGGCAAGTCGTGCTGGCTGTCGCTCCTCGAGTGCTACTACGGTCGGCACTGGGCGCACGAGTTCGAGGACCTGTTCGGGGGCACGGACGTCGGGCGCGCCCCCACCACCGAGCGCGGACGCTACGTCGTGGTGCGCTTCGACTTCTCCACGTTCGACGACACCCTGGAGACCTTGCGCGAGCGCTTCGAAGGCTACTGCTTCACCGAGCTGCGCTACGCGCTGGAGCGGCATCCGGACCTGTTCCCCGAGCCTGCCCTCCGGCGCATCTTCGCCCCGCCCGCGATCGACGGAAAGCTCACCGAGCTGTTCAAGTACGCCGGCGAGCACGGCATCCCGCTCTACGCGCTCATCGACGAGTACGACAACTTCGCCAACACGGTGCTGGCCCACCGGGGGCGGGAGGCCTGTGAGTCCTTCACCCACGGGGGCGGCTTCTACCGCAACTTCTTCGCGGCTCTGAAGGCTGGGACCGGCACGACGGGCGGTGGCCTCGAGCGGCTGTTCATCACCGGGGTCTCGCCGATCACGATGGACGACGTGACGAGCGGCTTCAACATCGGCCGCAACGTGACCCTCAAACCGGAATTCAACGGGATGCTCGGCTTCACCGAGCCGGAGGTTCGGGGGCTGCTGGAGCTCTACCGGGACCGGGGCGCGTTCAACCAGGACGTGGACACGGCCCTGGGGGTGATGCGCGGGTGGTACAACGGCTACCGCTTCGCGAAGGAGGCAGAAGGCGACCTCTACAACACCGACATGGTGCTCTACTACCTCGCCGACTCCATTCCGAACAAGCCGATGCCGGACGACCTCATCGACGTCAACGTCCGTATCGACTACACGAAGCTGCGCCACCTGCTGCTGGTGAACCAGCGGGCGAGCGCGGGGGCGAGGCGGCTGAACGGCAACTTCGACCTGCTCCGACAGATCATCAGCGAGGGGGAGGCGGAGGCCGACCTGAGCCTGAGCTTCCCGCTGGAAGATCTCGACGAGCCGGAGAACTTCCTCTCCCTCCTCTACTACTTCGGCCTGCTGAGCATCCACGGGGCCGCGGGGGGCGCGGCCCGGCTCGGCATCCCCAACCAGACGGTGCGGCGGCTGATGTACGGGTACCTGCGAAGGGCGTACCGGGACGTGGGGGTGTTCTCGGTGAGCCACTACCACTTCGCGCGCCTGGTCAGGAGGATGGCCTACCGGGGGGAGTGGCGGCCGGCGCTGGAGCACATCGCCGGGGCCATCGCGGAGCAGACCGGGATCCGGGACTACATCGACGGGGAGAAGGTGGTACAGGCGTTCCTCGCCGCGCACTTCTGCGTGGTCGGGCAGTTCCTCATCCATACGGAGCGGGAGCTGAACAAGGGCTACGCGGACCTCTACCTGGAGCCGTTCGTGGCGCAGTACCCGGACATCGGCTACGGCTACGTGCTCGAGGTCAAGTACCTGAAGCGGAGCGAGCGGGTGGACGAATCGGTCATCGCGGAGACGCTGCGGGGGGCGCGGGGGCAGGTCGCGGGCTACCTGGCGGACGAGGGGTTGCGGCGGCGCGCGCCCTCGGTGCGGCACGTCGGGCTGGCGGTGGTGTTCCACGGCTGGGAGCTGGCCGCCTGCGAGGCGGTGGAGCCCGCAGCCGCATCCGACGGCGGGAGCGGATCGCGGGAGAAGCGGGATGGCGAATGAGCTCGGGTTCCGGCGTCGACCGTGCCCGATTGGGCGCGACAAGAAAAGCAGGAGTAGACCGATGACGAGATCGCTGACCATCGACTACGGCGATGACGTCCTGCTTGCCTTGGACATGACTCCGGATGAGTTCAGCAAGGAGGCCAGGATCCTCATCGCAGTCAAGCTCCATGAAATGGGACGCTTGTCCACCGGGGCGGCAGCCGGGCTGGCGAACGTGCCCAAGCCGCTATTTCTGAAGAAGCTGGCGGCCTACGGTATCGACATATTCGATATGTCGGAGGACGATCTGCAATGCGACTTGGCCAATGCGCGGCGTCATCTGTAACACATCGCCGTTGCAGTATCTGTATCAGGCAGAGCTGATGCATCTGTTGCCGGCGCGGAATCTCCAATGCGCAGTTCGGCCGCACTTGCGGATCGAGTCCGCTCCCATCGGGTCGTGCAGGGCTTTGCGTCCTGTACCATGTCGGGCAACCGTCGCCGGGGTCCGCAGGAAGCCCCCGGCGTCGTGAACGTGGAGGGCCGCGAGTGACCGTTCCAGTGGCCGCCCCCTGGCCGCGCATCCCCTACGGCGAGGCGTCGTTCCGGCGCATCCGGGTGAACGGCTGGCTGTACGTGGACAAGACCCGATACCTGCGTCCGCTCGAAGACGAGCGCTACGTCTTCTTCATCCGCCCCCGGCGCTTCGGCAAGTCGTGCTGGCTGTCGCTGCTGGAGTGCTACTACGGTCGGCACTGGGCGCACGAGTTCGAGGACCTGTTCGGGGGCACGGACGTCGGGCGCGCCCCCACCGCCGAGCGCGGACGCTACGTCGTCGTGCGCTTCAACTTCTCCGCCTTCAACGACAAGCTGGAGACCCTGGAGGAGCGCTTCGAGGGCTACTGCTTCAGCAGACTGCGCCACGCGCTGGAGCGGCATCCGGACCTGTTTCCCGAGCCGGCGCTCCAACGCATCCTCGCCCCGCCCGCCATCGACGGGAGGCTCGAGGAGCTGTTCGAACACGCCGGCGAGCACGGCATCCCGCTCTACGTGCTCATCGACGAGTACGACAACTTCGCCAACACGGTGCTGGCGCACCGGGGGCGGGAGGCCTACGAGTCCTTCACCCACGGGGGCGGCTTCTACCGCAACTTCTTCGCGGCCCTGAAGGCCGGCGCCGGCGAGACGGGGGGGCTCGAGCGGCTGTTCATCACCGGGGTCTCACCCATCACGATGGACGACGTGACGAGCGGCTTCAACATCGGCCGCAACGTGACCCTCAAACCGGAATTCAACGGGATGCTCGGCTTCACCGAGCCGGAGGTTCGGGGGCTGCTGGAGCTCTACCGGGACCGGGGCGGGTTCAACCAGGACGTGGACACGGCCCTGGGGGTGATGCGCGGGTGGTACAACGGCTACCGCTTCGCGAAGGAGGCAGAAGGCGACCTCTACAACACCGACATGGTGCTCTACTACCTCGCCGACTCCATTCCGAACAAGCCGATGCCGGACGACCTCATCGACGTCAACGTCCGCATCGACTACACGAAGCTGCGCCACCTGCTGCTGGTGAACCAGCGGGCGAGCGCGGGGGCGAGGCGGCTGAACGGCAACTTCGACCTGCTCCGACAAATCATCGGCGAGGGGGAGGCGGAGGCCGACCTGAGCCTGAGCTTCCCGCTGGAAGATCTCGACGAGCCGGAGAACTTCCTGTCGCTCCTCTACTACTTCGGCCTGCTGAGCATCCGCGGGGCCGCGGGGGGCGCGGCTCGGCTCGGCATCCCCAACCAGACGGTGCGGCGGCTGATGTACGGGTACCTGCGAAGGGCGTACCGGGACGTGGGGGTGTTCTCGGTGAGCCACTACCACTTCGCGCGCCTGGTCAGGAGGATGGCCTACCGGGGGGAGTGGCGGCCGGCGCTGGAGCACATCGCCGGGGCCATCGCGGAGCAGACCGGGATCCGGGACTACATCGACGGGGAGAAGGTCGTACAGGCGTTCCTCGCCGCGCATTTCTGCGTGGTCGGGCAGTTCCTCATCCATACGGAGCGGGAGCTGAACAAGGGCTACGCGGACCTTTACCTGGAGCCGTTCGTGGCGCAGTACCCGGACATCGGCTACGGCTACGTGCTCGAGGTCAAGTACCTGAAGCGAAGCGAGCGGGTGGATGAATCGGTCATCGCGGAGACGCTGCGGGGGGCGCGGGCGCAGGTCGCGGGCTACCTGGCGGACGAGGGGTTGCGGCGGCGCGCGCCCTCGGTGCGGCACGTCGGGCTGGCGGTGGTCTTCCACGGCTGGGAGCTGGCCGCCTGCGAGGCGGTGGAGCCCGAGGCCGAATCCGACGGCGGGAGCGGATCGCGGGAGAAACGGGATGGCGAATGAGCTCGGGTTCCGACGTCTGTGGCTCAAGAACTGGAAGAACTTCCAGGAGATCGACATCGAGGTTCGGGACCGCATGTTCCTCGTCGGCGCGAACGCCGCCGGCAAATCCAATCTCCTCGACGCCTTTCGTTTTCTCAGGGATCTGGCGTCCCCCGGCGGGGGGTTCGGGGAAGCCGTCGTCCGGCGCGGCGGGGTGAGCGCCGTCCGCTGTCTGGCGGCGCGCCGCTATCCCGACGTCCAGATCGGCGTAGAGCTGCAGGAAAGCGGCGACGGCCGCAACTGGCGCTACGAAATCGCCTTCCATCAGGACAACCGGCGGCGGCCGCTGCTGCGCCGGGAGCGTGTGTTGCGAAACGGCAGGGTGATCGTCGATCGTCCCGACAAGAAGGACGACAAGGACCCGGCGCGCCTGACCCAGACCCATATCGAACAGGTCAACATGAACCTCCGGTTTCGCGAGCTGGCGGCGTTCTTCGCCTCCGTCCGCTACCTGCACCTCGTGCCGCAACTCGTTCGCGAGCCGGATCGGTCGGTCGGCCGCGCCAACGATCCCTATGGCGGCGATTTCCTGGAGCAGGTCGCCGAAACCCCGGAGCGGACGCGCAACTCCCGTCTGAAGAAGATCGAGAAGGCGCTGTGCATCGCGGTTCCGCAGCTCGAGGAGATCGCGCTCACGCGCGACAACCGCGGGGTTCCACACCTGCGCGGCAGGTATCGGCACTGGCGCCCGAACGGCGCCTGGCAGACCGAGGAGCAGTTCTCCGACGGCACGCTTCGCCTGATGGGGCTTCTCTGGGGGATCATGGAGAAGGGCGGACCCTTGCTGCTCGAAGAGCCGGAGCTTTCGCTCCATCCGGAGATCGTGCGCGTCCTCCCGCAGATGCTGGCGCGGGTGCAACGCCGAACCGCGCGGCAGCTCTTCCTGAGCACGCATTCGTCGGAATTGCTGTCCGACGAAGGAATCGGACTGGACGAGACGTTGCTTTTCTTCCCCGACGCCGAAGGCGCCAAGGTCGTGCCGGCGTCATCGCCGAAGGACGTCCGCCGGCTCCTGGACGGCGGCCTTTCGCTGGCCGAGGCCGTCGTTCCCAGGACCCGGCCTCCGGAGATCCGGGAGCTGGCCCTGTTTTCGGGTAGCTGAGAAGATGCCGCGCCCGCGCATCAACGCCGCGGTCGAAGGCATGGCCGACGATGCGGTCGCCAAGCGGATCATCGATCACGCCGGCGGCCATGTCGGCCACGTCTACGGAGGGGTGGGCTCGGCATGACCCGTGCGGGTGAGGGCGTCGGGCCGGGTGGGGCGCCGAGGGCCGGCGGTTCGTCGACCGGGCCTGCGGACGCGATCGTCGACAACCGGCGCCGCCGCGTCGGGGATTTCCTGCGCGATCGGATTGATCCCGGCTCGGACCTGTCGATCGTCTCCGCCTATTTCACGATTTACGCCTATGGGACGCTCCGCGACACGCTGGAAGGCGCCGGCCGGGTCCGGTTCCTCTACGGGGAGCCGTGGGCCGTCGGGACGATGGACCCGGAGGGCGGCGAGCCGAAGTCCTTCCGTCTGACCGACGATGGCGGGATCGAGTTGAGGCGGGTGCTGGCGCAGAAGCCGCTGGCCCGCGCGTGCGCCGCCTGGATCGACAGGCAGGTCGAGATCCGGACGATCGCCCGCGCCAATTTCCTGCACGGCAAGCTCTACCACGTCGCGGGCGAGGCCGGCGCCGCGGCGCTGGTCGGAAGCTCCAACTTCACGCGCCGGGGCCTGGGCGAAGGCGCGCGGCCCAACGTCGAGCTCAACGTCGAGGTCCGCGACGAGGCCGACCGGGCGGCGCTCCTCCACTGGTTCGACGACCTGTGGGGCGACCAGAGCCTGACCCGCGACGCGAAGGCCGAGGTCCTGGCGGCGCTGGAGCGCTTGGGCGCGGCCTACTCGCCCGAGTTCGTCTACTACAAGACCCTGTTCCACGTCTTCGAGGACTGGATCGATCGCCAAAGGGAGCGGGAAGGGCTGCTCCGCGACGTCCATCTCCACGACACGGCGATCTGGCAGGCCTTGTACGAATTCCAGAAGGACGGCGCGACCAGCGCCATCAACCGCCTCTTGCGGCACAACGGCTGCATCGTCGCCGACAGCGTGGGCCTCGGCAAGACGTGGACCGCGCTCGCCGTCATCAAGTTCTTCGAGCTGCGCAACGAACGGGTGCTGGTGCTCTGCCCCAGGAAGCTGGAGGCGAACTGGACCCGCTATACGTCCTGGGCCGCCCAGCGCGGCAACCCCTTCGAGAGGGACCGGCTCAACTATGCGGTGCTGGCCCACACGGACCTGAGCCGTTACGAGGGCAAGTCCGGTGCGGTCGACCTCGCCGGCTTCCACTGGGGGGCGTTCGATCTCGTCGTCATCGACGAATCGCACAACTTCCGAAACGAGGGCCGCGACCGGACGGACGAAGCCGGCAACCTCGTCAGGCGCAGCCGCTACAACCGGCTGCTGGAGGAGGTCGTCAGGAGCGGCGCGCGGACCCGGCTGCTGATGCTCTCGGCCACGCCGGTCAACACCAGCCTGCGCGACCTTCGCAACCAGATCTACCTGATGACCGAGAAGCGCCGGGATGCGTTCCGCGAAACGCTCGGGGTTGGTGACGTCGAGGCGCTGTTCGGCGTCGCCCAGCGCGAGTTCCAGCAATGGGAGCAGGCGCGCCGGAGCGGCGGCCCGGCGAACAAGGCCGCCCTGGTCGAGCGGCTGGGCGCGGATTTCCTGACCCTTCTGGACGCCGTCACCATCGCTCGTTCCCGCGACCATCTGCGCCGCTTCTATCCCGCGGTCACCGAGCGGATCGGCGGCTTCCCCGAGCGTTCGCGGCCGAGGAACCTCAATCCGCCGACGGACCGAGACGGCGATCTGTCGTATGACGAGCTGCATGATCGGATCGGGAGCTTCCGCCTCGCCGTCTACATGCCGTCGCAATACGTGAAGGACACCTCCGAGCTCGACGCCGAAAAGGCGCGGCTGCGCTTCGACCAGCGCGACCGCGAGCGCTGGCTCATCGGCATGATGCGCGTCAACCTGCTGAAGCGCCTCGAAAGCTCCGTCCATGCCTTCGCCCTGACGACGGGGCGCATCCTCGAAAGGATGGACGACCTCGACCGCCGGATCGAGGCGTGGCGGAAGCGCGGGGCGGGGGGCGAGATCGACACCCGCCCCGACGAGGACGACGAGGACGAGGAGTTCACGGTCGGCCGGGGCCGCCGCTACCGCCTGGACGAGCTCGACCTCGATCGCTGGCGGCGGGACCTCGGCGAAGACCGGAAGACCTTCACGGACCTCCACCGGCGGGCGAAGCGGATCACCGCCCGGCGGGACGCCAAGCTGACGGAGCTGAAGGAGCAGTTGCGGCGCAAGGTCGAGGCGGCGCCGGCGGACAAGGACGGGCGCGCCAACCGCAAGGCGCTCGTCTTCACCACCTTCGCCGACACCGCCCGCTACCTGTACGAGCACGTCGCGGCCGCCCCGTTTGCGGGCGAGGGAGAAGGCGGCGTCCACGTCGCGCTGGTCACCGGCGGCGACGGCAACCGCAGCACGTCCGGCGTGTCGCGGTTCGAGGACGTTCTCGGGCGCTTCGCGCCGAGGGCCCAGGACCGGGAAGGCGAGGATGGCGAGATCGACATTTTGATCGCGACCGACTGCCTGTCGGAAGGGCAGAACCTCCAGGATTGCGACCTCGTGGTGAACTACGACATCCACTGGAACCCGGTGCGGCTGATGCAGCGCTTCGGGCGCATCGACCGCCTCGGCAGCCGGAACCGCGAGGTCGGCATGGTCAACTTCTGGCCGACGGCGGACCTCGATCGCTACCTCGACCTCAAGAACCGCGTCGAGGCGCGGATGGCGCTGGCGGACGCGACGGCGACCGGCGCCGACGACCCCTTGAGCGAGGACACCGCCCGGCTCGATCTGGCGTTCCGGGACGAGCAGTTGAAGCGGCTGCGGCAGGAAATCCTCGACCTCGAGGACGCCGACGAGGGGGTGAGCATGAGCGACCTCACGCTCGATGACTTCCTCGCCGACCTCCTGGGCTACATACAGCAGCACCGCGCCGCCCTCGAAGCCGCGCCGTTCGGTATCCACGCCGTCGCCCCCGCCCCCGCCCGCGCGCCGGCCCCCTCGCCCGACAACCGCCGCCCACCCGAACAGCCGCCCGACGCGGCCCGGCCCGGCGCGATCTTCTGCCTCCGGCACAAGGCCCCGCCGACCGCCCGGACGCCGAACCGCCTGTGGCCGTACTTCCTCGTGTACGTCCGGGACGATGGAACCGTGCGCTACGGCTTTCGGCAGGCGCGGCAGTGCCTCGCCCTGTTTCGCTCGCTCGCGGCCGGTCGGGCGGAGGCGGTGACGGCCCTGGAGGACGCCTTCGATCGGGAGACCAGCCACGGGCAGCGCATGGAGAAGTACGACCGGCTTCTCGACGCGGCCTTGCGGGACATCTCCGGGACCTTCCGCGGCGCGCAGCTTCAGGCGCTCACCCGCGAGCGCGGCGCGGCGCTGGCCAAGGCGTCCGAGCGGCCCGACCGCGCCGAGGACTTCGAGCTGATCGCATGGCTCGTCATCGCCGACGGACACGGTGCGCCGGGACCGGGAGAAGAAGAGATCCAAGAGGCCCCGGGCGATGCGTGAACCCCTGATCGAGGCGCTGTCCGGCTTCGCCGGGGGAGGCTCGCCACGGGACCGGGCCGGGGCGCTGCTGCACGCGCTCGGCTACCGCAGCGAGCGGACCGCGGATGTGGGCAGTGTCGATGCGTTCGTGGGCCTGCTGGAGCAGGAGAGGCCGCTGACGGAGCGCCAGCGCGGGCTGTTCCGGTCCTGGCGGGCGGCCGATATCGTCTTCCAGGTCACCGGGGAGGAGATCGGCGGCCAGTCCGGGCTGTTCCAGGATTTCGACCGGGGGCGCGCCAAGTCGTTCCTGTTCGTGGCGGCGGACCTCGAAGACCGGCCCCGCAGCCGCACCGAGCTGGCGGAGACGGCCCGCACCGTCAATCGCGGCTTCCCCATGCCGGTGGTCGTCCTGTTCCGGCACGGCGAGACCCTGACCTTGGCCGTCGTCCATCGCCGCGCCCACCGGCGGGACGGTGGCCGCGACGTCCTGGAGCGCGTGACCCTGGTGAAGGACGTCCGCGCCGCGAACCCGCACCGGGCGCACCTCGACCTCCTCGCCAACCTCGCGCTTCCCCGCCTCATCGAGGCGCACGGCGTCCGCGATTTCGACGATTTGCACACCGCGTGGGAACGGACGCTCGACATCGAGCTCCTCAACCGCCGCTTCTATCGCGAGCTGTTCGGGTGGTTCGAGCGGGCGGCGGCGGGGTGCCGGTTCCCCGACGACGGGGCCGGCGACGGGTCCACCGAGCGCCACGTCATCCGCCTGATCACCCGCCTTCTCTTCGTCTGGTTCCTGAAGGAGAAGGGGTTGATCCCCGAAGCGCTGTTCGAGGAGGGCTTCGCCCGCCGGGCGCTCGAACGCTACGCGCCGGAGGACACGGACTACTACCGGGCGGTGCTCCAGAACCTGTTCTTCGCCACCCTCAACACCGGGATCGACCGGCGCGCCTTCAGCGAGAAGGGCCACGCGACGCACCGCGACTTCACCAAATACCGCTACCGCGGCCTGCTCGCCGACCCGGACGGCTTCGTCGAGACCTTGAAGAAGGTCCCCTTCGTCAACGGCGGCCTGTTCGATTGCCTGGATGATTTCGCCGGGGTCCGGGAGGGCGGGCGGCGCATCGACGCCTTCACCGACAACATCGCGGCCCAGGGCAAGGACCTGTCGGTCCCCGCGCGGCTCTTCCTCGACGAGGCCGACGGCCTGTTCCCGCTGTTCCGCCGCTACAAGTTCACGGTGGAGGAGAACACGCCCCTCGACCGGGAGGTGGCGCTCGACCCGGAGCTCCTGGGCCGCGCCTTCGAGAACCTGCTCGCCGCCTACAACCCGGAGACGCGGGAGACCGCGCGCAGGGCCACCGGCTCCTACTACACGCCGCGGACGGTCGTGGATTACATGGTCCGCGAGGCGCTGGCCGAGGCCCTGGCGGCGAAGACCGGGCCGGCGGATGGCGATGCGGGTTTCTGGCGCGAACGGCTGATCTACCTCCTCGACCACTCCGACGCGATGGACGACGCCGACGAGCTCTTCGGGGAAGGCGAGAAACAGGGCGTCGTCGCCGCCATCGCCGGCTTGCGGACCCTCGATCCGGCGGTGGGGTCCGGCGCCTTCCCGATGGGCGTCCTGCAAACGCTCACCCTGGCGCTGCGCCGCCTCGACCCGGACAACGCCCTGTGGGAAGGGTTCCAGAAGGAGCGGGCGAAGGCGCGGGCGGGCGCCGCCTTCGACACCGGCGACCGGGACGCGCGCGAGGCCGAGCTTCGGGAGATCAACGACACGTTCGAGAGGTATCGGCAATCGGACTTCGGGCGCAAGCTGTACCTCATCCAGAACGGCGTCTATGGGGTCGACCTCCAGCCCATCGCCTGCCAGATCGCCAAGCTGCGCTTCTTCATCTCGCTCGTCATCGAGCAGGATGCGGACCCGGAAGCGCCCAATCTCGGCATCAGGCCGCTGCCCAACCTGGAGACCCGCTTCGTCGCCGCCGACACCCTCATCGGGCTCGGGGCCAGCCGGCAGGAGGTGCTGCGAAGCGACACGGTGGAGGCCCTGGAGGACGAGCTTCGGCGCGTGCGCGAACGCTACTTCAACGCTGGCGCGCGCGACGCCAAGCGCCGGCTGCGCGGCGAGGACGAGAAGCTCCGCGGCCAGCTCGCCCGCGAGCTCGAAGGGCTGGACTTCGGACGCGACGACGCCCGAGCCATCGCCCGCTGGGACCCCTACGACCAGAACGCCTGCGCCGACTGGTTCGACCCCGAATGGATGTTCGGGGTCGCCGACGGCTTCGACGTCGTGATCGGCAACCCGCCCTACATCCAGTTGCAGAAGGACGGGGGCCGCGCGGGGGCGAAGTACCGGAACGCGGGCTACGAGACCTTCGCGTCCACGGGCGACGTCTACCAGCTCTTCTACGAACGCGGCTGCGGTCTGCTCGGGTCCGGCGCCGGCGTGCTCGCGTACATCACGTCCAACAGTTGGCTGAAGGCGGAGTACGGCAGGCTGCTGCGCCGCTGGCTGGCGAGAGGTCACACGCCGCTCCGTCTCGTCGAGATGGGCAAGGACGTGTTCGACGCCATCGTCGACGCCTCCGTCCTGCTGGTACGGGAGGGCGGCGGCGCCAAGGCGCGGGTGCTCGCTGTCGATATGGACCGTCTCGGCGGCGATGGCGGGTTCCCGCCCCCCGATCGGGTGTGGGGCGAAGCGCGCCCGGACGGCGCGGCGCCGTGGAGCATCCTCTCCACCGTCGAATGGCGCGTGCTCGACAGGATGCGGGCCGCGGGCGCGCCGCTCCGGGACCGGGACGTTCGGATCAACATGGGGATCAAAACCGGCTGCAACGATGCGTTCGTCATCGACGACGCTACGAGGAACGCCCTGGTCGCCGAGGATCCCCGGTCGGGAGAGATCATCCGCCCGGTGCTGCGCGGACGCGACATCCAGCGCTGGCGCGCGCGATGTGCCGGGAAGCACCTGATCGACACGCATAACGGATACGGTGACGCGCCGGCCATCGACGTCGCCGACTATCCGGCGGTCAAGCGCCATCTCGACCGTTTTCTACCCGCGCTGACACGGAGACAGGACAAGGGCCGGACACCATACAACCTCAGAGACTGCGCCTATCACGAGGCTTTCGCCGATGAGAAGCTGTTCTGGATCGACCTCGTCGATCAGGGACGCTTTGCCTACGACGATGGCGCCTTGTTTGGCACGAACACCACGTATTTTCTCACCGGCGAAAACCTGAAGTTCCTCTGTGCGGTCCTCAACTCGAAATTGACCCACTATTTTCTCCGGCACACCGCGCCAACGTCCGGCATGGGAGTCATCCGATGGATGAAGGTGTACGTGGAGTCCCTGCCGGTCCCCGATGCTTCCGACGCGCGGCAGCGCCCCTTTGTCCGCCTCGTGGATGCCATCCTCGCCGCGAAGGACGCCGATCCGGGCGCCGACGTCACCGAGCAGGAGAAGGAAATCGATCGCCTGGTCTACACGCTCTACGGCCTCTCGGAAGCCGAGATCGCCGCGGTCGAGAAGGGCCGGCCATGACCCGCGACGGGGCCGCCTCCGTATCGCATCGGCGAACGCACCGCCGGAGGGTCGCTTCCGCGTGGAATGCACTTCGGCCCAATGCGCCAAGGAGCGGCAGGCCACGTCCTTCGAACTCGGGCCGGACATCCGCCCCACCCTGCCCGCGACCTCGTACCGTTCCGTGATCAGGCCATGAGGCGGGAGGGAGATAGCGATGATCGCCGCGGATAAGAACCTCGAAGAAGCGGTTGCCCTTCCGACCACATGCGGGGTGTCCTGATGTCCAGCAACCTCGCCCGCCCATCACCTTTTTACGATCTGTTTCCACATAGGCGTTTTTTCAGGTCGGCGAACACTTGTTTGACTTTGTTTCGATCGAATGGGAGGAAGATCGTACCACTGAGGTTGGAGGGGATATTGCATCCGTTCTCCAGCAATACGATCGCCTGCTCCCAACCTAGCCGGCCCTGCGCGTACCCGAGTTCATGGATCACGTTTCCCCGGGGGTTCCCGTTGTCCGCCTCATCTGCTGTGACTACCAGGATGGCCCACTTGGCGTTCTGGAACATTTTCTCCAGCCGATCCTTGATCTGGAGCCCGGCAACCCCCTCCTGTTCGAATTCCTCTATTTCCATCCCAAGCTCTTCCGTCACGTAGTCCTTCACGGCTCGCCAAGTATCGGAGTGTCCGTGCCCGATGAACACTTTGGATCCAGCCATTGCTGCCCCCTCCCGTTTGGTCTTGTAGCGTCGCGCCGCCTTTTCCAGGGTCTCCGCGTATTCGCGTAATTTCTGCACACTATAATACAGGATCTGAGCGGCTCGAATTCCACCCAGTATTTGGAAATGACCCGCAACTTTCATTCCTATGAGCGCATTCCGGGCATCCCTTGACCCGGCCGGCATATATCCATGGGCCATCTTCGAAGCTTCATGGTCTGCCGTAGTCAGGCTCCCGCGTTGTTTCTCGATATTTTCGATTAACCGAATCCTGGTGGCTTCCTGCATCTCCCTCTGTGCTTCCTCCAGACACACCTGCAATTTCCCTTCCGCCGAGTCGAATGCCTCCAGAAGACTGTCCGCATACCTGCTTACTTCGGTTTCCGCCGTGTTGCCATGCCGGTAGATGAGCTCCTTGATCTCGACGGCGGTTCGCTTCTCCCACCGCCCCCGTCTTTTGTTCATCCCGTAACCATCGTGCATACCAAACTCGGAATCCCAGAGGGCATCGTCAGGAACCCGTTGCAGGTCTGCGTAGTACACGTCCGCGTGTTCGCCCAAGCTCGAACCACACCACGCTTCTCCGATCCGGCAGGCCTCTTCTTCGAGTTTCGCCATCACATTTTGCATGGGCTGCGAACGTTGCAGCACCTCGTCGATCTCATGCTTCACTTCTGCCGCTTGGTGCTCCGCCGTTTGCCGTCGATCCTTCTCGTCCTGCTCCCATCGATAAGCCTTCTCTGTCGGCATGATATCCATATAGACAGTCCCTTCGAATGCTCGTACTGGCTTCTGGGGAGACCACAGGTAGCCCTCGTGGATGAGCCAGTCGATTTCATGCCCGTCCTGTGACGGAGAAAAATTTTTCACCTTTCCCCCGTCTTTCCGGCATCGCTCCATTAGCTGCGCGAGGGCCTTCCTGGTTCCGCTGTTCACTCCTGCGCTCTCCTGTTTTGTTGATTGGCTACGGATGGGACAATGTACATTTGCAAAATGTCCCTGTCCAGAGCTGGCCACGGGCTGGACTGCGGGGCGCTGAAGGCGGAGCTGTGGCAGTCCCATGGGGTGCGCCCCCTCATCGAGCCGCGCGAGCTGTGGCGCGAAGAAAAGGCGATGCCCGGCCATGACCCCGCGCGGCCCATCACCCGCGCGCTGTACCCCGAGCGTGCGGACTGCATCGTGTACACCGAGAAGGGTCAGGTGCGTTGCCGATGCCCGAGCACGGGGGAGGAACGCGACCTGGCGTTCTGGGGGTTCGACCGGGCACGCAACGCGCTCAAGTACCGGTGTCCGGCGGCGGCGCACGGCTTCGCGTGCGAGGGCCGGGCGGCGTGCGAACGCATGGGCGGCGGCCAACCGGGACAGTACGGGCGCGTGGTGCGCATCGGCCTCGACCGGCACGACCGGCGCATCTTCACCCCCACCCCTTACGGCAGCCCTTCGTGGAAGCGCGGCTATCGTCGGCGCGCGGCCCTGGAGCGGCTCAACGCCCGTGTGGACCGCAGCTTCGAGTTCGAGCAGCACTTCATCCGGGGGTTGTCGCGGATGCGAACGCGCGTGGGCTTGGCGCTGTCGGTGATGATGGCGCTGGCGTTGGGACACGTGCGGGCCGGGCGCCCGGAACGGATGCGTTCGCTGTACGGCCCGGTTCCCCCCGCTTTCGCGGGGGCAGGCTCTGGGCCGACACCGGCTGACCGGCTGGCTCCGCCCCCAAGTCTCTCCCGGTCCGGTCCCGCGGGCCAGGGGCCGGCTCGTGCGCGCGGCCCGCACCGGCGCATTTTGCCCTTGCACGAAGGCTCGATCCGGGGTTTTGCGGCCCGTTGCGGGGTCGATCGCGCCCCGTCGCGCCGGCCCCAGCACCCCCGGCGCGAAAACCCCACAGCGCACATGCCTCGGCCTCTGTCCGGGGTTGACTTTCGTAAACGCTTGATACACCCTTCGTCTGTACTCGGAGCACCCTCGGACATCTTGGGAGGATAAAAATGCCTTACAAGTCAATAAATTACCGTGTTCTTCAGGTAGGCGCTTCCTCCGCACGAGCGCACGATGGCGCTGCCCCGGCCCGAGGGGGTCGATCGCGCCCCGTCGCACCGTCTCCAGCGCCCCTGTCGCGCCCCGGTGACGCCAACCAGCCGCCGGCAGGAAAGCCTCACAGTGCACACGCCTCAAACTCATTGCTGCGTTGACTACCCATCTGCTGATGGTCGTCCCTCAATTGTCTTAATTAAGAGATCAGCCCATGTCATTTGCCTCAATCTTTGCAATGATCACGGGAGTTGTCGTAATGCTTGTGGCATTTCTGTTGTTGCAGAACATCGGCGATCGATGGGATCGGCGGAAAAAATCTGCTCGTTCTTCTGAAGGCGAAGCAGAGCTCTTCATTCGTGAGGTTACCATCGCCGGTGATCTCGTGCCCCTTATTCTTGGCCTTTCCAATTTGGAGGGTAGTACGATCCGTATACTAGGAGACGATGGGAGTTATATCGTCAATAAAAATGGTAGTGTCCTGAAGAAAGGCCTGCAGGCCTGGGTCGACAGGGGATTAAAAATACAGTACATACTTCTTTCTCTTGAAAAAGATGCAGCGGACGAGCTGCTTGCTTTGCAGTCGCGGCTTGGAGAGACGGCATTTGATGTTCGTATTCTCGATTGTGATGCTGTTGCTGATGACAAAGAAATAGAGAGTCTTCTCGCCGAATTCCGTACGGAGCATCCGACTCTTTTCTTTGGCCATGACGGCAGGAACGCTTTGTGGCTGGAGGGGCATCATCCCCCTCGTTCCATTTATGCTTACAACGTCCGTTATGTTTCACCGAATGCTATGACACCCAAGTGGACTGAACGGTTCAATGGGTTCAAAGATAAGACAGATAAAATATTGGGTTCCTGCACAAAATTATCTTGTTTTGGCAGAGAGGTCGTGTAGTGGAGATCTGGCTTGCGACAGGGCTATCGGTCATTATTGCGTTTGGCCTTCTAACCGTCGCTGCGGTGGCGCTAGCGAATGTTGTGGGGCTCCGGATTCATGATCGTAAAAGATCTTTCAATGATGAGGACGAAATATACGTGTATCTTTCTGATGAATCACAGGAGCTTCGGCAACGTTTCCGCAAACTCCCTGGATTGCTTCGGAATATGTATTTGGTCTTCACTTTTCTTGTCGTTATCTCAATAGCTTGCGGTTTTTTCAATTTGAGCGAATTGAAAGGGAATTTTTCCTTGTTATGTCTGATATGCCAAGAGCAATATATTGTGCCTTTTGTTCTAACGATGAGCGTGACTTATAAGGTCATCATTGTTATCCTTACCACTGGTATAAGTTCCCATCTTTATCGTGTCCTTGTCGGTACCTGAGCTCCAAACCCGACTGCTACCGGCAGCGTCTCTTCGCTCGCGTCCGTGCCGCCGCTGATGCTTGGGGGGGTTCCCGCTCACTCCGCTACCAGCCATCGAGTCTGTCCGCACGCAGGGTTGTCGGGCCCCGATAGTCTTGGCATTCTCCAAAACGTTTCCCCTGTCCTGCAGTTCCTCCTGATCTCCATCGGCTTCGGGATCTCATAGCGGCGGGGCACGGATCCGGTAGCTGGGCGGAAGCTCGGCTTCGAGGACCGCAGCCTCGATCCGTTCGCGTGGATAGGCGAACCCACTCACATGAAGGCCGCGCCGAACCCGGGAGCCGCGGCCACGACCTCTTCGACACGGCCGGCCGCCAGCTTGTCGAGGGGACGGGCGGCCTCGTCGGCGAAGGGCCATTCCTGGGCCAGAAACGTCCAGGTCAACTCGGGGTCTCCAATGCTCTCCACGACCTTGGCGAGGTCCGGAACGACTTTCCCCGGACCAAGAATCTGTACGGCCGGGATGGTCAGGCCGCGCTTGGTGGACTTCCAGGCGAGAAGTATTCCCCTTGCCACCCAGTCGTAGACCGTCGTGCGTGACACCTCCAGCCGAGCCGCGGCCTCCGAAACGCCGATCATGTCCGCTCCCTTCGGTCGGCGGACGATGAACGGCTCGAGCCGCTCCGGCACCGTGGCGGAGGCGCCGCTGCCCCGCATCTCACTCTGGACGGCCGCCGCCTCCAAGGCGGCGATTACCACCAAGCGCGCCTCCCATGGGC
Source organism: Gammaproteobacteria bacterium (assembly GCA_965243335.1). Lineage (GTDB taxonomy): Bacteria > Pseudomonadota > Gammaproteobacteria > HK1 > HK1 > JAJDXW01. The sequence continues at coordinate 3,075,664 of OZ251545.1, read as the reverse complement.
GCTCGCGAAGAAGGTCCCGGGCTCGCCTCGAAAGACCCGGAAGCCCCTCTACGCGGAATCCCTCTGTTCGCCTCGTCGATCCGGCCGCTCCGCCCACTCGCCATGTCCACACCGATGGCCCGGGGCGGAACATATGACAAGATCGTTCAGGATGTCCAGCATGTCAGGTTGCGGTGTCATCCACCGGCAAGGGCATCGTCTGCCGACGCCGGCTCCATGGCGGCTGAATTGGCCGAAGGCAGGGTTCCGGCGGGCGACGGCTTCAAACGAAGGGCGTCAAAAATGGCCCGCCGCCGCCCGGCGCGCGGTGACGCGGCCGGGCGGCGGCGGGCCGAAAGCCGGAATCCCTTCCGGCGCCCGTTGTTCGTGCCGGCGGCGGGGGCCGCCCGGCCGGGAAGGCGACGAGCCCCGGCGCAGCCCAAGAGGCCCCCTCGCGCTGCGGTCCGCGCCCCGCGCGCCCCGGCCTGCGGCGCTCGCCGTCAGCCGCACTTGGAGTCGCCGCAGTTGAGGCAGGTCATGCAGCCGTCGAGCATGACCGCCGCCTTGGTGCTGCATCGCGGGCACACCGCCGCGTCGGGCGGGAACTCGCCGTCCTCGCACCCGAGCTCCCGGCGGACCTCGTCGATGTGGCGCTGCTGGCGCTCGTCCGGCCCGTCGCGCTTCATGAGCCCGATCGTGATGAGGTGCTCCTCGATCACCGTGCCGATCTCGGCCACCAGCGAAGGGACGTGCCGGCCCCCGCGCTTGAGGTAGCCGCCGCCGGGATCGAACACCGAATGGAGCTCCTCGACCAGGAACGCGACGTCGCCCCCCTTCCGGAACACCGCGGAGATGATCCGGGTGAGGGCCACGATCCACTGGAAGTGCTCCATGTTCTTGGAGTTGATGAATATCTCGAACGGCCGCCGGAGCTCGTGCTCGGTCCCCGGGTTGAGGACGATGTCGTTGATGGTCACGTACAGGGCGTGCTCGGAGAGCGGGGTCTTGATCTTGTAGGTCGAGCCGGCGAGCTGCTCGGGCCGTTCGAGCTGCTCGTGCATCTGGATGACGTCCGCGGTCGGGCGGACCTCCGGGCGGGTCTCCTGGCGCATCTCCGGGCGAGCCTCCCGGGCCGGCGCCGCGCCCCCCCGCGGAGCGTCCGCCGCCGCCGTCGTCGCGGCCTCCGCCCCTGCCTTCGCCCTCGCTTCCGGCATCGTCTTCGCCGCCGCCGCGGATTCGTCCGCCACGCCGAACTTCACGATCCGCCCGTCCACCTTGATCGCCATCACTCCAGCTCCGTTCTCGCCCCTCGGCTCCCATGTGGGGGCGCCGGCCCCCGGCCCCGGCTCCCCGCCTCGGCTTCGGCGGCTCCGCGGGCCTTCGCTCCCCGCCCCGCCCCGGCTCTGCCGCTCGAAAGTATCGACAGGATCAGAACTTTCCGTAGTAGCCTTCCTTCAGCGCGTCGTAGAGGTTCGCGGCGGTGTGGGTCTCGCCGTCGTACTCGACCTCCTCGTTGCCGCGCGCCTCGATCACCCGCCCGTCCTCCAGGGTGAAGTGGTAGACGGTGTTCTCGAGGTCCTCCTCCTTGACGAGCACCCCCTGGAACGCCTCCGGGTTGAACCGGAACGTCGTGCAGCCCTTCAGCCCCTTCTCCATCGCGTAGAGGTAGATGTCCTTGAAGTCCTCGTAGGGGAAGTCGGTGGGTACGTTGGCGGTCTTCGAGATGGACGAGTCCACCCACCGCTGGGCCGCCGCCTGCACGTCGACGTGCTCGCGCGGCGCGATGTCGCCGCTGCTCACGAAGTAGTCGGGCAGGTCGCCCGCCCCGGTCGCCTCCGGGTCCACGAGCTCGCGGTAGGCGAGGAGCTCGAACGACCAAACGTCGACCTTCTCCTTGGTCTTGCGCCCGGTGCGGATGACGTTGCGCGAGTAGTGGTGCGCGAAGCTCGGCTCGATCCCGTTGCTCGCGTTGTTCGCGAGCGAGAGCGAGATGGTGCCGGTGGGGGCGATCGAGGAGTGGTGGGTGAACCGCGCCCCGACCTCCGCGAGCCGGTCCACCAGCCCCGGATCGACCTCCGCGATCCGCTGCATGTAGCGGCTGTACCGGGCGTGCAGGACCTTGCCCGGCACGCGGTCGCCGGCCCGGATGCCGTCGCGCGCCATCTCCGGGCGGGCGGCGAGCATGGCCGGGGTGATCTCGAACTCTTCCTCGAGGATCGGCGCCGGCCCCTTCTCCTGCGCCAGCTCGAGCGCGGCCCGCCAGCCCGCGAGGGCGAGCTCGCGGCTCACGTCCGCCGTGAACTCGAGCGACTCCGGGCCGCCGTACCGCAGGCCGAGGAGGGCGAGGGTGGAGCCGAGGCCGAGGAACCCCATGCCGTGGCGCCGCTTGGCGGTGATCTCCCGGCGCTGCTCCTCGAGCGGGAGCCCGTTGATCTCGACCACGTTGTCGAGCATCCGGGTGAAGACGGCCACCGTCTCGCGGAAGCCCTCCCAGTCGAACCGGGCGTTCGCGGTGAACGGCTCGCGCACGAAGCCGGTCAGGTTCACCGACCCGAGGAGGCACGAGCCGTAGGGGGGCAGCGGCTGCTCCCCGCACGGGTTCGTGGCCCGGATGTCCTCGCAGAACCAGTTGTTGTTCATCTCGTTGATCTCGTCGATGAGCACGAAGCCCGGCTCGGCGAAGTCGTAGGTCGAGGACATGATCGCGTCCCACATCCGGCGGGCGGGGAGCGTCCGGTAGACGCGGCAGGCGACCCGGCCTTCCCCGTCCACGGTGTAGCTGTCGAAGCGGACCGGCCAGCGGCGCCAGACCACCTGCTCGGGGTCGTCGAGGTCGAACTGCTCCCGCTCGCTCCGGGAGAGGGGGAAGGCGAGCTTCCAGGGGAGGTCGCGGCGGACCGCCTCCGCGAACTCCCGGGTGATGAGGAGGGAGAGGTTGAACTGGCGCAGCCGCCCGTCCTCGCGCTTGACGCGGATGAACTCCATCGCATCGGGGTGGCTCACGTCGAACGTGCCCATCTGCGCGCCGCGCCGCCCGCCGGCCGAGGACACCGTGAAGCACATCCGGTCGTAGACGTCCATGAACGAGAGCGGCCCCGACGTGTGCGCCCCCGCCCCGCTCACCCACGCCCCGCGCGGGCGCAGGGTGGAGAACTCGTACCCGATGCCGCACCCCGCCTTGAGGGTGAGCCCGGCCTCGTGGACCTTCCCGAGGATGTCGTTCATCGAGTCCTCGATCGTCCCCGACACCGTGCAGTTGATGGTGGAGGTCGCGGGCTTGTGGTCCTGCGCCCCGGCGTTCGAGATGATCCGCCCGGCCGGGACCGCGCCCCGGTGGAGCGCCTCGAGGAACCGCCCGTACCAGTGCTCGCGCGCCTCCGGGGCAGCCTCCACGTCCGCGAGGGTGCGGGCGACGCGCCGGTAGGTGTCGTCGATGTCGCGGTCGAGGGCCTCGCCGTTCCTGGTCTTCAGGCGGTACTTGGAGTCCCAGATGTCGAGGGACGCCGGCTGGAGCCCGATGTCCGCAAGCGCCCGGACGGCGGGGCGGAGCGGCAGACGAAGCGCGGTGACGTTTTGCTCGGCGGCGTCCAAGAACGTTCTCCGGCGGAGGGGCGGGGGGAGCGCTTCGGACGATAGCAGACGGCCCGTATATGTCAACATGTAGTGGGCGCCGGTTGATCGATCCACAACATGTTGTGGTTGGCCGGTGGGCGGGCTGTGGCCGGGCTGTCGCCAGGGGGTGGAAGACCGGTGGAAAAAGGAGGGGGCGGGAAGGGCCGGAGCCAAGCAGGACAGGGCGGGAAGAGGGTTCGCAATCCGCAACAGGTACGGAGGAGCCGGCGAGTCGGCGGTTGCGGCCGCGCCGGCGGGGCTTCCGGGCGACGCGGGAGAGGATCGGGCTGGGCTCGGGCTTCGGACCGGGGCATGGCTCAGCGCCCGGGCGGGCGCTGGCCCCGGAGCAGATCTCGGGACCAGTCCCGGAGCAGGAGCCAAAGTACCGGCGCCAAGGAGCCGGAGCCAGGCAGCCGGCCCCGCCCCCGGACATTCTCCCGCGCCGACGAAACCGTTATCTTTCGCGGGACGCAGCCGCCCGCGCGAGGCCCATCCCATGTCCAGCCGATTCGATGCCGTATTCGAGCGCTCCCTCCGCGACCCCGAGGGGTTCTGGGGCGAGGCGGCCGAGGCCGTCTCCTGGAGCCGCCGCTGGGACCGGGTGCTCGACGACACCCGCCCGCCCTTCTACCGCTGGTTCGCGGGGGCCGAGGTCAACACCTGCTACAACGCGGTCGACGTCCACGTCGAGGCGGGCCGCGGCGAGCAGCCGGCCGTCGTCTACGACAGCCCCGTCACCGGCCGCAAGGCGCGCCTCACCTACGCCGGGCTCCAGGACGCGACCGCGCGCTGCGCCGGCGCCCTCGCCCGGCTCGGGGTCGGGCGGGGCGACCGGGTCGTCATCTACATGCCGATGGTTCCCGAGGCGATCGTCGCGATGCTCGCGTGCGCGCGCCTCGGGGCGGTGCACAGCGTGGTGTTCGGCGGGTTCGCGTCGCGGGAACTCGCGGGGCGCATCGACGACTGCGAGCCGAAGGTGATCCTGAGCGCGTCGTGCGGCATCGAGCCGGGGCGCGTCGTCGAGTACAAGCCGCTCCTCGACGGCGCGCTCGCGCTCGCCCGCCACCGCCCGGACCGGTGCGTCATCCTCCAGCGCCCCGAGCATCCCGCCCCCCTCGACCCGGCGCGCGACCTCGACTGGGGGGACTTCCTCGCCGGCGCCGCGCCGCACGAGTGCGTGCCGGTCGCGGCCACCGACCCCCTCTACATCCTGTACACCTCCGGCACCACCGGCCAGCCGAAGGGGGTGGTGCGCGACAACGGCGGGCACGCCGTGGCCCTCAAGTGGTCGATGAAGAACGTCTACGGGGTCGATCCGGGGGAGGTGTTCTGGGCCGCCTCGGACATCGGGTGGGTGGTCGGCCACTCCTACATCGTCTACGCCCCGCTCTTCGCCGGCAACACGACCGTGCTGTTCGAGGGCAAGCCGGTGGGCACCCCGGACCCCGGCACGTTCTGGCGGGTCATCGCCGAACACGACGTGCGGGTGATGTTCACCGCCCCCACCGCGTTCCGGGCGATCAAGCGCGAGGACCCGGCCGGGGAGCACGTCGGGCGCTACGACCTCTCCGCCTTCCGCACCCTGTTCCTCGCCGGGGAGCGGACGGACCCCGACACCTTGCAGTGGGCGCGCGCGCAGCTCCGGGTCCCGGTGATCGACCACTGGTGGCAGACCGAGACGGGCTGGTCCATCTGCGCGAACTGCGTCGGCATCGAGCCGCTTCCGGTCAAGGAAGGGTCGCCCACGCGCGGCGTGCCCGGCATGGACGTGCGGGTGGTGGACGAGCGCGCGGAGGAGGTCGAGCGGGGGCGGATCGGGGCGCTGGTCGTGAAGCTCCCGCTCCCCCCGGGGACCTTCCCTACCCTGTGGAAGGCGGAGGAGCGCTTCGTCGAGAGCTACCTCGCGGAGTTCCCCGGCTACTACAAGACCGCGGACGCGGGGTACATGGACGAGGACGGCTACGTCTTCGTCATGTCCCGCACCGACGACATCATCAACGTGGCGGGGCACCGCCTCTCCACCGGGGCGATGGAGGAGGTGCTCGCCGCCCACCCGGACGTGGCGGAGTGCGCGGTCGCAGGGGTGAACGACGCGCTCAAGGGGCAGGCCCCGCTCGGGTTCCTGGTGCTCAACGCGGGCTGCGGGCGGAGCCCGGCGGAGATCGTGGCCGAGTCCGTCTCCCTCGTGCGCGAGCGGATCGGGCCGGTCGCCTCGTTCAAGACCGCGGTGGTGGTGGAGCGCCTTCCGAAGACCCGTTCCGGCAAGATCCTGCGCGGCACGATGCAGAAGATCGCGAACGGCGAGGAGTGGCGGATGCCGGCCACCATCGACGACCCGGCCATCCTCGACGAGATCGGCGACGCCCTGCGCACGGTCGGCTACCCGGCGGGCGGCGGGTGAAGCCCTCGCGCTGGACGACGATTTCGCCCGCCAGGGGTTCCGGTTGCCGCCGGCTCCCTGACCCCGGTACACGCAGGGCGTCACTCGGCGCCTGGTCGGGATGATCCGGTGATGTGGCCAACGCCGCCGCCCGGGTCAGGGGTCCAGCGGCGGCAGGTACGTCGTCCCCACCGTGCGCCCGCGTTGCCGTTGGGGCGGTTCAGGTTGCCGGAAAGCGCCCGGCGCCCGATCCTCACCGCGGCCCTCTCGACACGGGCCTCGCCATGCCGACGGCAGCCGCTGCACCCGCCGTCTCTCGCCGGACCGCGCCGCCGGAGACCGAAGCGTTCGACCTGGAACCGGGGCGAGGATCATGCCGGATTTTCGCCGCCCGCGCAGTTCGCGCCTGCCTCCCGCAAGCTCCGGCGTTGCGGCATGAGGCGCGTCTGGCAGCGGTGCGCGGTGGGGATATCCGCCATGCCCACTTCTTGCGGGTGCGTCCTGGGAACGCGGGCGTCCCGCCCGCACTGGGGGCGAGGCGCTTGGGAATGAGAATGCGGGCGGGACGCCCGCGTTCCCAGGACACGCCCGCGGAAAGTCCGTGGTGGGGTGAAGGCGGATCCGAACCGACTCGGAACCGGAGGAGGAGCCCGGCCCCGTGGGGTAACGGATACTTTGGCCCCTGCTCTCCTCTCCCAATATCAAGACCTTGCGGGCAGCGCACGGGGTTCCTATGGAACGGAGGCGGAAAGGGTTATCTTTGGCGACCGGCGCGGGTCGGCGAGCGCCGGGGACGCGCCGCGCGCGGCCCGGCCCGGCGACGGAACGGGGCCCGCGGGGCTGGAGAGGAAGCAGGGGGGCAGCGGCATGGCGGACGCGCGGCACACGCTGGACGACTGGCGGGTCCTCGTGGCGCGCGAGACCCGGGGCGGCGCGGCGGAGGACCTCGCGGCCGAGACCCCGGAGGGGATCCCGGTCAAGGCCCTCTACACCGAGGCGGACCTCGACGACCTCGCCCACCTCGGGACCCTGCCCGGCCTCCCCCCCTTCGTGCGCGGCCCGCGGGCGACGATGTACGCCGGCCGCCCCTGGACGATCCGCCAGTACGCGGGGTACTCGACCGCCGAAGAATCGAACGCGTTCTACCGCCGCAACCTCGAAGCGGGGCAGATGGGGCTCTCGGTCGCGTTCGACCTCGCGACCCACCGGGGCTACGACTCCGACCACGAGCGCGTAGAGGGCGACGTGGGCAAGGCGGGGGTCGCGATCGACTCCGTCGAGGACATGAAGGTCCTGTTCGACGGGATCCCCCTCGACCGGATGTCCGTGTCCATGACCATGAACGGGGCGGTGCTGCCGGTCTTCGCGATGTACGCGGTCGCGGCCGAGGAGCAGGGGGCGGCCGCCGCCGACCTCTCCGGGACCATGCAGAACGACATCCTCAAGGAGTTCATGGTCCGCAACACCTACATCTACCCGCCCGCGCCCTCCATGCGGATCGTCTCCGACGTCATCGGCTACACGTCCCGGCTCATGCCGCGCTTCAACCCGATCTCGATCTCCGGCTACCACATGCTCGAGGCGGGCGCGACGAGCGTGCAGGAGCTCGCGTTCACCCTCGCGGACGGGGTCGAGTACGTGCGGGCCGCCCTGGAGAGCGGGCTCGACGTGGACCGCTTCGCCCCCCGGCTCTCGTTCTTCTTCGGGATCGGCATGGACTTCTTCATGGAGGCGGCGAAGCTCCGCGCCGCCCGCTGGCTCTGGGCGGCCCTCATGGAGGAGAAGTTCGCGCCGAAGGACCCGCGCTCCCTCATGCTCCGCACCCACTGCCAGACCTCCGGGGCGAGCCTGACGAGCCTCGACCCGTACAACAACGTCGTGCGCACCACCGTGGAGGCCCTCGCCGCGGTCCTGGGCGGAACCCAGTCCCTGCACACGAACGCGTTCGACGAGGCGCTCGCCCTCCCGAGTGAGTTCTCGGCCCGCATCGCCCGCAACACCCAGCTCATCCTCCAGCACGAGGCGGCGGTCACCCGGGTGGTGGACCCGCTCGCCGGCTCCTACTACGTCGAGAGCCTGACCGCGAGCCTCGCGGCCCGCGCCCGCGCGCTGATCGACGAGGTGGAGGCCCTCGGCGGCATGACCCGGGCGGTCGAGTCCGGGATGCCGAAGCTGCGGATCGAGGAGGCGGCGGCCCGGCGCCAGGCGCGGGTCGACCGGGGGGAGGAGACGGTGGTCGGGGTCAACCGCTTCCGCGCGGACCGGGAGGACCGGGTGGACCTTCGCGCGATCGACAACACCGCGGTGCGCGAAGCCCAGGTGCGGCGCCTCGCCGACGTGCGCGGGCGGCGGGACGACCTCGCCTGCCGGCGCGCGCTCGACGCCCTCACCCGGTCGGCGGAGACCGGCGAAGGCAACCTCGTCGAGCTCGCCATCGACGCCGCCCGCGCCCGCGCCACCGTCGGCGAGATCACCGGCGCGCTCGAGAAGGTGTGGGGCCGCCACCGGGCGGAGGTGCGGTCCATCGCCGGGGTGTACGGCGCGCACTACGCGGGTGACGAGGAGTTCGCCCGCATCCGGTCCGAGGTCGAGGCGTTCGCGGCCGCCGAGGGGCGCCGCCCGCGCCTCCTCGTCGCCAAGCTCGGCCAGGACGGCCACGACCGCGGGGCGAAGGTGATCGCCACCGCGTTCGCGGATGTCGGCTTCGACGTGGACGTCGGGCCGCTCTTCCAGACCCCGGCCGAGGCCGCCCGCCAGGCGGTGGAGAACGACGTGCACGTGGTCGGCATCTCGACCCAGGCGGCCGGGCACCGGACCCTGGTGCCCCGCTTCCTCGAGGCCCTGCGGGCGGCCGGGGCGGACGACGTGGTGGTGGTGTGCGGCGGGGTGATCCCGCCCGCGGACCACGACGAGCTGCGGCGCGCCGGGGTGGCCGCCATCTACGGCCCCGGCACGTCCATCCCGGTCGCCGCGCGCGAGGTGCTGGGGCTCGTGCGCGGCCGGCGCCTCGCCGCCTGAGCCGGCGCGGCCAGGCGCCCCGCCCCTCCCCGTTCCGGCCCGCGTCCCTTCCAGCCTCCTCCGCCGCGCCATGCAGGACGTCCTCCAGGAGCTCGAGCGCCGCCGCGCCGCCGCCCGCCTCGGCGGCGGCGAGCGGCGGATCGCGGCCCAGCACGCCAAGGGCAAGCTCACCGCGCGCGAGCGCCTCGATCTCCTCTTCGACGAAGGGTCCTTCGAGGAGTGGGACATGTTCGTCGAGCACGACTCCCATGACTTCGGGATGGCCCGGCAGCGGGTCCCCGGCGACGGGGTGGTGATCGGCCACGGCCTCGTGAACGGCCGGCGGGTCTTCGCCTTCAGCCAGGACTTCACCGTCTTCGGCGGCTCCCTCTCCGCCGCCCACGCCCGGAAGATCTGCAAGGTGATGGACCAGGCGATGCAGGTGGGGGCCCCGGTGGTCGGCCTCAACGACTCGGGCGGCGCCCGCATCCAGGAGGGGGTGGCGTCGCTCGCCGGCTACGCCGAGGTGTTCCAGCGCAACGTGCTCGCGTCCGGGGTGATCCCGCAGGTCTCGCTCGTCATGGGTCCGTGCGCGGGAGGGGCGGTCTACTCGCCGGCGATGACCGACTTCATCTTCATGGTGAAGGACTCGTCCTACATGTTCGTCACCGGGCCGGAGGTGGTGAAGACGGTGACCCACGAGGAGGTGACCCAGGAGCAGCTCGGGGGCGCGCTCACCCACGCGGGCCGCTCCGGGGTGGCGGACCTCGCCTTCGAGGACGACGTGGACGCGCTCCTCCGGGTGCGCGAGTTCCTGGGCTTCCTCCCCGCGAGCAACCGGGAGGCGCCGCCCGTGCGCCCGACCCGGGACCCCGTCGCCCGGACGGAGCCCGCCCTCGACCGCCTCGTCCCCGCGAACCCCAACCGGCCCTACGACGTCCACGAGCTCATCTCGCGGGTGGTGGACGAGGGCGAGTTCTTCGAGCTCCAGCCCGACTTCGCCCGCAACGTCGTGACCGGGTTCGCCCGCTTCGGCGGGGGGCCGGTCGGCATCGTGGCCAACCAGCCGGCGGTGCTCGCGGGGTGCCTCGACATCGACTCGAGCCGCAAGGCGGCCCGCTTCGTGCGCTTCTGCGACTGCTTCCACCTCCCCATCGTCACCTTCGTGGACGTGCCGGGCTTCCTCCCCGGGACCGCCCAGGAGTACGGGGGGATCATCCGGCACGGGGCGAAGCTCCTCTTCGCCTACGCCGAGGCGACCGTGCCCAAGGTCACCCTCATCACCCGCAAGGCCTACGGAGGCGCCTACGACGTCATGTCGTCCAAGCACCTGCGGGGGGACGTGAACTACGCGTGGCCGTCCGCCGAGATCGCGGTGATGGGGCCGGAGGGGGCGGTGGAGATCATCTTCCGGGCGGACCGGGGCGACCCGGAGAAGATGGCCGCCCGCACCGAGGAGTACCGGACGAAGTTCGCGAACCCCTTCGTCGCCGGCCGCCTCGGCTTCATCGACGACGTGGTCCTGCCGCGCGACACCCGGCGCCGGCTCTGCGGGGCGCTCGCGATGCTGCGCGGCAAGCGGCTCGAGAACCCATGGAAGAAGCACGACAACATCCCGCTCTAGGCCGGGGGCCGGGTTCGGCCTTGGACCCGGCCCCGAACCGGGACCCCGCACCGGCTCCGGGAGGAGGCGCCATGCGTTCGACCGCGATCGAGCCGATCGTGGCCGGAAGTCCTTCCGGGCGGGCGGGTGTCCCGCCCGCCCAGAGATTCGCTGCGGCCCTGCCGATCCCGCCGACCGCGCGCGCTGCGCCGGTCCTGCCCGCCCCGCTGGCACCGCGGGCCGCGCCGGCCCCGCGCCCGGCTCCGGGGAAGGCGCCCGCACTTCCGGGAGCGGGCCGCCTTCCGCCTCGCCGGCCCGGAGCGCGGTCCCGCTGGTGATGTTCGAGCGCATCCTCATCGCGAACCGGGGCGAGATCGCCTGCCGCATCGCGCGGACCGCGCGCCGCATGGGGGTCTCCGTCGCGGCGATCCATTCCGAGGCGGACGAAGGCGCCCCCCACGTGCGGATGGCGGACGCGGCGGTGTGCGTGGGTCCGCCCCCGTCGGCGGAGAGCTATCTCGACGTCGAGGCGGTGGTGGAGGCGGCCCGGACCACCGGGGCGGACGCGGTGCATCCCGGATTCGGGTTCCTCTCCGAGAACGCCGGGTTCGCGGAGGCCGTCGGAACGGCGGGCATCGCCTTCATCGGGCCGCCGCCGGCCGCGATCCGCACGATGGGCGACAAGATCGAGTCGCGCCGGTTCGCGGCCGACGCGGGGGTCGACACGGTTCCGGGGCTGGACCGGGCGCTCGCCGACGCCGACGAGGCGGCGGCGGCGGCCCGCGAGATCGGCTATCCGGTGATGCTGAAGGCCTCGGCGGGCGGCGGCGGCAAGGGGATGCGGATCGCGGCCGGGGAGGAGGAGGTCCGCGAAGGGTTCCGGAGCGCGGCGAGCGAGGCCCTCGCGAGCTTCGGCGACGGGCGGGTCTTCGTCGAACGCTATGTGGAGCGCCCGCGGCACATCGAGGTGCAGGTCCTCGCGGACCGGCACGGGGCGGTACTCCACCTGGGCGAGCGCGAGTGCTCGGTGCAGCGGCGGCGCCAGAAGGTGCTCGAGGAGGCCCCGTCCCCCTTCGTCGATGCCGGGATGCGGGCGCGGATGGGGGCCCAGGCGGTGGCCCTCGCCCGCGCGGTCGGCTACGAATCGGCCGGGACGGTCGAGTTCATCGTGGACCAGAGCCGCCGGTTCTACTTCCTCGAGATGAACACCCGGCTCCAGGTCGAGCATCCGGTGACGGAGGCGGTCACCGGGCTCGACCTCGTGGAGTGGATGATCCGGGTCGCGGCCGGGGAGCCGCTGTCCTTCACCCAGGAGGAGGTCCGCATGGACGGCTGGGCGGTGGAGGCGCGGGTGTACGCGGAGGACCCGGAGCGCGACTTCCTGCCCGCGACGGGGCGGCTCCTCCGCTACCGGCCGCCGTACGCGGCCGGGAGCGGGGCGGCGGGGGGCTCGACAGGCCCGGACGAGGGGGGCGGACCGGCCCGGTCGGGGGCTTCGGCAGCGCCGGGAGGTTTGGCCGCGGCGCGCGCGCCGGATGCCCCGGACGACGAGCCGGGCGCGGGGGTGCGGGTCGACGACGGGGTGGAGGAGGGGGGCGAGGTCGCGGTGTGGTACGACCCCATGATCGCGAAGCTCGTCGCCGCCGGCCGGGATCGGGACCAGGCGCTGAACCGGCTCGAAGCCGCCCTCGACCGCTACACCGTGCGCGGGGTGACCACCAACCTCGCGTTCCTCGCCGCGCTCGTCCGGCATCCGGGGTTCCGGGCCGGGGACCTCTCCACCTCGTTCATCGACGATCACTTCCCCGACGGGTTCGCGGCGGAGCGGGTGGTCCCGCCCGAGCCCGCGCGCCTCGTCGCGGTCGCGGCGTGGATGCGGCGGGAGATCGATCGGCTGGACGCGGCGGTCGGAGCCCCGCCCTTCGGGGCCGGCGGCAGCGCCGGCGTCGGCGCTGCCGCCGGCCCCGCATTCGACGAGGTCGACCGGGAGTATGCGGTGCTGGTCGGCGACCGGACCGCCCCGGACGACGAGGGCGGCGGCGGGCGCTCGCACCTGGTGACGGTCCGCCGGGGCGCGGAGAGTGTGGTCGAGATCGAGCCGGAGCCGGAGGAGGAAGGGGAGGGAGAAGGCGAGGGGCGGAAGGAGCGGGCTCGATACCGGGTCGAGAGCGCCTGGCGTCCGGGGCTCGACTGCTTCGAGGGGACGGTGAACGGAGCGTTGATCGCGGTCCAGGTCGAGCGCGGCCGGCACGGGTTCCGGCTCACCCACGCGGGCCATTCCGCCCGCTACCGGGTGCTGAGCCGCCGCGCCGCCGCCCTGCGGGCGCGGATGCCGGTGAAGCGCCCGCCGGACCTCTCGCGCTTCCTCCTCTCGCCCATGCCGGGCCTGCTGGTGCGGGTCGCGGTCGGGCCGGGCGATCGGGTGAAGGCGGGGCAGGAGGTGGCGGCGGTCGAGGCGATGAAGATGGAGAACCTCCTCCGTGCGGAGCAGGACGGGACGGTGGCCGCGGTCCTCGCGGAGCCGGGGGCGAGCCTCGCCGTGGACCAGCCGATCGTGGAGTTCGAGGCGCCGTGACGGGAGACGCCGGCGCGCCCCCGTGAAGGGAGAGGCGGGAGGGCGGCGCCCTGATACCGCCCGTCGCGAGGCGCGATGCGGGCCGGAGAGGATCGGCCCTGGAGGAGCCGGAACGATGGACGAGCGGCCGAGCCCGGACGAGGCGGCTTCCCCTTCCCCATGTCAAGCCCGTGACCTGCGAATCCGGACCCCGTTTGCGAAGGCCGTGCCCTATACGTTGGCGTCTTTATCGGATCCGCCGCACTTCTCGTCGCGATGTCGCCATGGGGTGTGCCGGACACTGCATGGGCGGCGCCAGTCGTCCTTCTGCTTCCAGTCGCAGCTTGGGTCGCCGTTGGATCGCTCGATGCACCAACAAGGGCGCCGAGGATGAATGAGCCCATGACCGCCAACCTCCGCCGGCGGGCCGGTGGGGGGAGGATCGAAGCGCTCGAGTCGATCGACGGAAACCGCATGGCGCCCTCGATTTCCTGGCGCGCACCGAGTTGAGCACGGCGGACCTCGCGGAACGGGTGCGGGCGGGGGAGGTCCGCGCGCTCGCGAAGGCGATCACCCTGGTCGAATCCACCCGCCCCGCCGACCGGAGCGAAGCGATCCGCCTCCTCGAAGCCCTCGGGGCGCCGCCGGGCGCCGTCCGGACGGACACCCTGCGGATCGGCGTCTCGGGGTCGCCCGGCGTCGGGAAGTCCACGTTCATCGAGGCGTTCGGCCTGCGCGCGGTCGCGGCGGGCCGCCGCATCGCGGTGCTCACCGTCGATCCGTCGTCGCGGCTCGTGGGCGGCTCGATCCTCGGCGACAAGACCCGGATGGCCGAGCTGTCGCAGCGCCCGGAGGCGTTCATCCGCCCGACCCCGGCCGGCCGGACCCTGGGCGGGGTCGCCCGCCGCACGCGCGAGGCCGTCGTGCTCTGCGAGGCGGCGGGCTTCGACGTGATCGTGGTGGAGACCGTCGGGGTCGGCCAGTCGGAGACCGCGGTGGCGGGGATGACCGACCTCTTCCTGCTCCTCCTCGCGCCGCTCGCGGGGGACGAGCTGCAAGGGATCAAGCGCGGGGTGATGGAGCTCGCGGACCTCGTGCTGGTCAACAAGGCGGACGGGGCGCAGGCCGACGCGGCCGCCCGCACGGTCGCCGAGTACCGGAACGCGCTCCATCTCATGCGCCCCCGCACGCCGGCCTGGTCCCCGACCGTCGAGGCGTGCTCGGCGCTCACCGGGGCCGGCGTCGCGGAGGCGTGGGAGCGCGTCCTCGCGTGCCGGGTCGCCCTGGAGGCGTCCGGCGACCGGCCGGCCCGGCGCGCCGCCCAGGCCGAGGAGTGGCTCCGCGAAGAGGTCGAGGCCGTGATGCAGGAGCGGCTGCGCGAAGACCCGCGCCTCGCGCCCCTCGCCGCGCGCCTGGAGGAGGACGTGCGGGCCGGGCGCGCCGCCCCCCCCGCCGCCGCCCGCCGCCTCCTCGACGCTTTCTTCGCCCGCCCGCCCGGCCCCTGAGCCCGCCGCGTCGAAGGGCAGGGTGTCGAGGTCGAATGCTTCGATGTTCTCCTGGGCGCGATCCGGGTATGCCGCTCCGCATCGAAGATCGGCGCGTCAGCCGGCGTAGACGAGGCCCTCGAGGTCGATCTCGGGCTCGCGGCCGGCGACGAGGTCGGCGGTCACCTTGCCCGAGCCGCACGCCATCGTCCATCCGATGTGGCCGTGGCCGGTGTCGAGGTAGAGGTTCCGGTAGCGGGCGCGGCCAAGGATGGGAACGGAGGACGGGGTCATCGGCCGCAGCCCCGCCCAGTACTCGGGCCGGTCGTAGTCGCCGGCGGAGGGGAACAGCTCCCGGACGGACTTCAGCATCCCCCGGAAGTCGTCCGGCCGGTGGCCCTTGCCGTACCCGCTGAACTCCGCGGTGGCCGCGACCCGGACCCGGTCGCCCATCGGGCAGGTCACCACCAAGCGGTCCTCGTCGCACACGCCCATCCGCGGCGACAGGTTCGACGCGCCCCGCGGGACCGTCACCGAATACCCCTTCACCGGGTAGATGGGGAGCCTGACCCCCGCGGTGCGCGAAACGAACGGGCTCATGAAGCCGAGCGCGAGCACGAATGCGTCCCCGCCCACCCTTCCCCCGCTCGTCCGTATCCCCGCGATCCGGTCCCCGTCCGCGTCGAGCCCGTCCACGGTGACCCCGAACCGGAAGTCCACCCCCATCGCCGCGCGGCAGTGCTCCGCGAGGTTGCGGCTGAACATCCGCGCGTCGCCGCTCTGGTCGGTGGGGGAGTAGAGGCCCCCCGCGAGCCGCTCCCGCACCGGATCGAGGGCGGGCTCGCGGGCGCAGAGTCCGTCCCGGTCCAGCACCTCGAGCTCCAGGCCCTCGTCGCGGAGAAGCTTCGTGCGGCGCACCCCGGCCTCGAAGCTCTTCTCCGACCGGTAGACGTAGAGGTTGCCGCGGGCGAGGCCGTTGTACTCCACCCCGGTGTCCCGCGCGACCTCGCCGAGGAGCGCCGTCGAATAGCGGCAGAGCCGGAGCTTGCGCCGCGTGTTCGCGCGGGCGCGCTCGTCGGTGCACTGGAGCAGGAACCGCCAGAGCCACGACCACATGCGCGGGTCGAGGCGGGGGCGGAGCCGGAGCGCCTGGTCGGCCGCGATGAGCGATTTCGCGAGGATGCGGGGCGCGGCGGGCGACGCCCAGGCGTAGCTGTGCCCCGGCGCCACGAGGCCGGCGTTGGCGTAGCTCGTCTCCAGCCCCGGCGCCTCGAGCCGCTCGAGGACGGTGACCTCGTGGCCGTCCCGAGCGAGGTAGTACGCGGCGGCGGTCCCGACCACCCCGCTTCCGAGAACGACCGCCCGCATCCCGCTCCGCCGCCTCCCGATGAGCCCGGCCCCGCCTGCCACGCTTCCATCCTACGCCGTCTCCCGGTAGATATCTTCCTGCCGCCAGCGTGAGGCGTGTGCGCTGTGGGGTTTTTCGCCAGGCATGCCTCGTCGCAGGGCGCTCCTGGGAACGCTTGTGTCCCGCCCGCATTCTCATTTCCGGGGGCTCCGCCCCCGTGCGGGCGAGACGCCCGCGTTCCCAGGAGCGCCCGGGCAAACGCCGCCGTGGTGTGAAATTCGACCACCCGCCCCTCGAACCGCCCCGATCCTTGGCGGGATGTCGGCTCCGTGGGGTAAAAAATGCCTCACTCCCTCTCTCCCCTCTCTATATCAACAGGTTACGAACAGCGCCCGGGCCTCGGCGAGGACGAGGCGAGCGAGCGTTCTTCCACACGCACGCTGCTCGCGCGCGGTGTTGTACGCTTGGGCCTCGGAAGGCGTCCCCCGCCGGGCGGGGAGGAGGAGACCCGATGACCGACTCGAACTCGCTTGCCGGCAAGTACGCCGTCATCACCGGGAGCACCCAGGGGCTCGGCCGGGCCGCCGCCGAGCTGTTCGCGGCGCGGGGCGCGGCCGGCATCGTCGTCACCGGGCGGAACGCGGAGCGGGGCGAGGCGGTCGCCCGGCGCCTCACGAGCGGCGGATGCCGGGCCGTGTTCGTGCAGGCCGACGTGGGCGACGTCGACGCCTGCCGCCGGATCGTCGCGGCGGCCGACGAGGCCTTCGGTACCCTCCACGTCCTCGCCAACGTCGCGGCGCTGACCGAGCGCGGAACGATCTGGGACACCGACCCGGCGCTCTTCGACCGGATGATGGCGGTCAACGTGCGGGGGCCGTTCTACCTCATGCAGGAAGCGGTCAAGCTGATGGCCCGCGAGGGGGTCGCCGGCTCGATCGTGAACGTCTCGAGCGTCGCCTCCCACGGCAGCGAGCCGTTCCTGTGCCCCTACGCGGCGTCGAAGGGCGCGCTCAACGTGCTGACGAAGAACGTCGCCTACTCGGTCGTGCGCCACCGCATCCGGGTCAACGCGATCAACCTCGGCTGGATGGACTCGGACGGCGAGGACGTCATCCAGCGGCGCTACCACAGCGGGGGCGGGGAGTGGCTCGCCGCCGCCGAGGCGAAGATGCCGTTCGGGCGCCTGCTCAAGCCGGACGAAGTCGCGCGGACGATCGCCTACCTCGCCTCCGACGAGTCCGGGATGATGACCGGGGCGTTTCTCGACCTCGACCAGTCCGTGATCGGCGCCGGCGGCGCCCCGATCGCGCCGCCCATCGAGGATTGGCCGCCGGTCGCCGGCGTCTCCTTCGCATAGCGTGTGCAGCGCAGCCCTTGCCGCCGGCACGCGGTCGGCCTGCGAGGTAGAGGGTAGAATCCGGGGCCGGCGAGCCGACGGTGCTCGGGGTCGGGAAGGGTAGAGGAGGGGACGATGTCCATGCGGGAAAGAGCCGATGCGGCGCTGCGCGAGCCGGTCTCCGCCGGCGCGCTGGCGGGGGTCGTCGCCGGGGCGACGAACCGGGATGGAGACCTCCATCTCGGCGGGTTCGGAGAGCGGGTGCTCGGGGGCGGGGAGGAGATGACCCCGGACACGGTGGGCTGGATCGCGTCGATGACCAAGGCGGTCACCACCGCCGCCGCGCTCCAGCTCGTCGAACAGGGGCGGCTCGACCTCGATGCGCCCGCGTCCGGGACCGTACCGGGGCTCCGCGACACCGCGGTGCTCGAAGGCTTCGACGAGGACGGCGGGCCGCGCCTCCGCCCCCCGCGCCGCCCGGTCACCTTGCGCCATCTCCTGACCCATACCTCCGGGTTCGTCTACGACATCTGGAGCGAGCCGATGGCGCGCTACCAGGAGGCGACCGGCATTCCCGGCATCATCGCCTGCCAGGACGTGTGCCTCACGACCCCGCTCGTGTTCGACCCGGGCGAGCGCTGGGACTACGGCATCGGCATCGACTGGGCGGGGAAGATGGTCGAGGCGGCGAGCGGGCAGCGGCTCGGCGAGTATCTTCGCGACCACCTCCTCGGGCCGCTCGGCATGGACGACACCGCGTTCCGGATCACCGACGCGATGCGGGCGCGCCTCGCGAAGATCCACATGCGGGGCGAGGACGGGTCGCTTGCGCCGCAGATGGACCTCGAGATCCCCCAGGACCCCGAGTTCGAGATGGGCGGGGGCGGGCTCTACGGGACGATCGGCGACTACCTGCGCTTCATCCGCATGATCCTCAACCGGGGCCGGGCGAACGGCGAGCAGCTCCTCGCGCCGGAGACGGTGGACGCGATGTCCCGCAACCAGATCGGCGATCAGCGGGTGTGCGCGCTCAAGACCGCGATGCCGCCCTACTCGAACGACGCCGAGTTCTTTCCCGGAATGCCCAAGACCTGGGGCCTCGGCTTCATGATCAACACCGAGGAGGCGCCCACCGGGCGGTCGGCGGGGAGCCTCGCCTGGGCGGGCCTCGCCAACTCCTACTACTGGATCGATCCGGCGAGAGGGGTCGGCGGGGTATGGCTGACCCAGGTGCTGCCGTTCGTGGACGAGAAGGCGATTCCCGCTTATTTCGCCTTCGAACGGGCGGTGTACGAGAGCCTTGCCTGACGACGGGGCGGGTTGCCGCGCAGTCGGCCGCGTCTCGCGCGGCGGGACGATCCGCGGCGATGGGAGGGGGTTCCCGGGAGAGAGCGGGCCTCGGGAGGAACGAAGCGTGGCGGCAGGGTGATGGTTGCAGCGTGCGGACGCGGACGGGCGAAGGGGCCGCCGGCATGATCGGGCGGCTCAACCACGTCGCGATCGCGGTGCCCGATCTCGAACGGGCGGCGGCGGTCTACCGCGACACCCTGGGGGCGAAGGTCAGCGAGCCGGCGCCGCTCGTCGAGCACGGGGTGACCACCGTCTTCGTGGACCTCCCCAACACCAGGATCGAGCTGATCGAGCCGCTCGGCGACGGCTCGCCGATCGCCCGGTTCCTCGCCCGCAACCCGGACGGAGGCCCGCACCACGTCTGCTACGAGGTGGAGGACGTCCGGGCCGCGCGCGACCGCCTGGTCGAGGACGGGGCCCGGGTGCTCGGGGACGGCGAGCCGCGCCCGGGCGCGCACGGCAAGCCGGTGCTCTTCCTCCATCCGAAGGACTTCTGCGGGACGCTCATCGAGATCGAGGAGGCCTGAGCGAGCGTCGACGACCCCGGGGGAGGCATCGCCTCGGACCGTGCGGCCGTGCGGGAAGCTGCCGGCCGCGTTCCCGGGACGCCTCGTGCAGGATTCGTGAAGGTGGTCCTGCTTCCGCTCGGATTCGACCGGACCGGGCCGCCCGTGTGAATCGGCTCGACAGCGTGAAGAGGTCCTGGGGAGAGACGCCATGCGGGTTGACGATGCGGCGCTGGTGGTGGTCGACGTCCAGAACGACTTCTGCCCCGGGGGCGCGCTGGCAGTACCGGACGGCGATGCGGTGGTGGCCGTGATCAACCGGATCGCGCCCCGCTTCTCCGCCCGGGTCCTGACCCAGGACTGGCACCCTCCAGACCACCGCTCGTTCGCTTCGAGCCACCCCGGCCGCGCGCCGTTCGAGACGACCGAGCTCTCCTACGGCGAGCAGGTCCTGTGGCCGGACCATTGCGTGCAGGGCTCGGCGGGGGCCGCGTTCCACCCCGACCTCGTGACCGAGGGCGCGGACCTCGTGCTGCGCAAGGGCTTCCGGCGCGAGATCGACTCCTATTCGGCGTTCTACGAGAACGACCGCCGCACCCCCACCGGGCTCACCGGATACCTTCGCACCCGCGGGGTCTCGCGCCTCTTCTTCGCCGGCCTCGCGACCGACTTCTGCGTAGCGTACTCGGCCATCGACGGCGCCCGGGAGGGCTTCGAGTCGGCGGTCGTCGAGGACGGGTGCCGGGGCATCGACCTCGACGGCTCGCTCGCGGACGCCTGGGCGCGGATGGCCGCCGCCGGGGTTGTCCGCGTCCGCGCCGCCGACCTCTGACCCGCCGCGCCCGCTCCGGCCGCTGCCGGCCCGGCGCCGGCTCTTGCCCGCACAGGGGCGAAGCGCCCGGGAAAATGCGGGCGAGACACAAGCGTTCCCAGGAGGCCCACGTCCCCACGGACGCGCCCGCGAGAGGTGTGCTGGGCGAAAAATCCCACAGCGCAGATGCCTCTGGTAGCAAGGGCTTGCGAGCTGCACGCAGGGATCAGAGGCGCGCGATCCGATCGATGAGGAGGTCGAGCACCGCCTCCCCGTCGGCCTCGGTCACCCAGCGCGCGTTCGGCTCGCGCCCGGTCACCCCCCACCAGTCGGCCACCGTGGCCCCCATCGTGTGGATACCTTCGGTCTCGACCGCCACCGGGACCGTCTCGGTCGCGAACAGCTCCGGACGGAGCAGCCAGGCGATGGTGCAGGGGTCGTGGATCGGGGAGCGGTCCGGGCCGAAGCGGGGGCTCCGGCTTCCGGCCGCCGGGTGCAGCAGGGGCGCGAGGCGCCGGGCCGGCTCTCCGCCGCGGGCGGCCAGGCGCTCGGCGTGGCGGGGGGCGGCGAGCACCTGGTGGGTGAGGTCGAGCCCGTGGACGGTGAGCGGACGCCCGCAGTCGAAGACGATCGCCGCGGCGTGCGGGTCGGCGTAGACGTTGAACTCCGCCGCCGGGGTGATGTTGCCGCCGTCCCGCGAGGCGCCGCCCATCACGACGATCTCGCGCACCTTCGGCACGAGGTCGGGGTGTTCGCGGACGACGAGGGCGACGTTGGTGAGCGGGCCGACCGCGACGAGGGTGACCTCCTGGTCGCGGCCCGCGCGCAGGGTGTCCGCGATGAAGCCGATCGCCGGTCGGGTCCCCACCGGGCCGATCGGCAGCCCCACCTCGACCCCTTCGAGCCCGCTCTCCCCGTGGTGCCTCACTGCGTTCACCGGCTCGCGCACGAGCGGGCGGTCGGCCCCCGCATGGACCGGCAGGTCCGGATACCCGCACAGCTCGCGGAGGAAGCGGGCGTTGCGCCAGGTGACTTCGAGCGGAACGTTGCCGGCGACGGCGGTGATCCCGGCGATCTCGATCTCCCCGGAGGAGGCGAGCGCCATCGCGATGGCGAGCGCGTCGTCGCGGCCGGGGTCGCAGTCGAGGATGATGCGGCGGCGGTTCGGGCTCGGATCCGGGTTCGTGCTCGTGTTCATGGGGAGTTCCTCTGAAGCTTGTACCTGATTATCCACAAGGCTCGGCTTGCGACCCCGGGTCGAGGGAAGCCCGGGCGCGGGCCTCGTGAAGGCCCGTCATTCCCCGTCATCCCCGCGCAAGCGGGGAGCAAGCGGGAATCCACTTCCACCAGAAATTCCCGGATTCCCGCTTGCTCCCCGCTTGCGCGGGTACGTCCTTGGGAACGGACGTCCTGGGAACGCGGGCGTCTCGCCCGCACTTTCGTTCCCGGGCGCTTCTCCCGCGGACGCGCCCGCGAGAGGCGCGCCTGGCGAAAAGCCCCACCGCGCACATGCCCCTCTCAGAACGCGGGCCCGTGCCGGATCGACGCCAGGCGGTCGTGGACCCACTCCTCGGCGCGCCGGCTGATCTCGGCCGCGCTCGCGCCTGCGGGGTCGATGGGGGGGCCGATGGCGAGCCGGATCGTCCCCGGCCGCTTGACGAAGCGCCGCCGCCGCCAGAAGTCTCCGGAGTTGTGGGCGACCGGCACCACCGCCCGCCCGGCGCGCTTGGCGAGGAGCGCGCCGCCCCGGCGGAAGGGAAGGCGCTCCCCCGGCGCGAGCCGGGTCCCCTCCGGGAACACCACCACCCACAGGCCGTCGTCGAGGCAGCGCCCCCCCTCGCGGATGAGCGCCCGCGTCGCCTCGTGCCCCGCCGCGCGGTCGATGGCGATGGGGCGGAGCAGGGCGAGGCCCCAGCCGAAGAACGGCACGCGCAGCAGCGACCGCTTGAGCAGCCAGGTCTGCGGGGCGAAGAGGGTCTGGAGGGCGAGGGTCTCCCACATCGACTCGTGGCGGCAGAGCACGACGGCCGGCTCCCGGGGGAGGTTCCCCGCGCCCTCCACGACGAAGCGGAGCCCGCAGGTGACGCCGAGCCACCAGAGGTTGAACCGGCTCCAGCGGGTGATGAAGCGGTAGCGGGCGCGGTACGGGAACGGCGCGGTCAGGGGGGCGAGGAGGGCGAACCCGACGGTCGAGACCACGAGCCCCGCGAAGAACGCGCCCGACCCGACCGCCTCGCGGAGGGTCGGGCGCCGCCGCGCCGCCGGACGAGCCTCGCGGCGGTTCGGATCGGACGGCCGGGACAAGTGCGGAGCGTCGCCCTCACGCCTGGAGGCGCGAGATGTCGGCGGTCTCGAGGAACAGGTCCCCGATGCGGGCGAGGAGGGCGAGCCGGTTCGCGCGGACGGCCGGGTCGTCGGTCAGGACCTGCACCCGGTCGAAGAAGGCGTCGACCCCCGCGCGCAGGCCCGCGAGCGCGGTCATCGCCTCGGTGTAGTCGCCGCGCGCAAGCATCGCCTCCACCTCCGGCGCCGCCGCGAGGACCTGTGAGGCGAGGCGGTCTTCGGCGGGGTCGGTGAACAGCGCGGGGTCGACCTCGGCCCGGCGCCGCCCCGCGGCGCCGGGATCGATCTCCGCGACCTGCCGCAGGAGGTTGGCGATCCGCTTGTTGGCGGCGGCGAGGCCCGCCGCCTCGGGGAGCGTCCGGAACGACTCGACCGCCTTCATCCGGCGCACGAAGTCGAGGGGGCGGACCGGACGCCGGGCATGGACGGCCGCGAACACGTCGGGCGGCGCCTCCGACCAGCCCCGGAGCCGCTCCATCATGAACTCGAAGACCTCCCTCGCGAGCGGATCGCGGCCCGTGTCGAGCAGCGCGCCGTACCCTTCGACGGCCGCCCGGAGGAGGGCTTCGAGGTCCGCGTCGATCCCGCCCTCGACGATCCGCAGCGCGCCGAGGGCGTTTCGCCGGAGCGCGAACGGATCCCGGTCGCCGGTGGGGCCGAGGCCGATGCCGAAGATCCCGGCGAGGGTGTCGAGCCGCTCCGCGAGGGCAAGGGCGCGCCCGGCCGGGGTCCGGGGGATCGCGTCGCCCGCGAAACGCGGGAGGTACGACTCCTCGACGGCGTCCGCTACCGCGTCCGGCTCCCCGGCCTCGCGCGCGTAGCAGGCCCCCATGTAGCCCTGGAGGTCCGGGAACTCGCCGACCATCGCGGTCACGAGGTCGCACTTGTAGAGCTCGGCCGCGCGCGCCGCGGCGGCGGCCTCGTCCGGCTCGAGTCCGGCGGCCTCCGCCACGCGGCGGACGAGCGCCGCCACCCGGTCGGACTTCGCGGCCATCGAGCCGAGCTTCTCCTGGAACACGACCCCCTCGAGCGCCGCCCGGCGCTCCGGCAGGGGCCGCTCCAGGTCCGCGCGGAGGAAGAACGCCGCGTCCTCGAGGCGGGGCCGGACGACCCGTTCGTTCCCGGCCCGGACCGCCTCCGGCCGGCGGCTCTCGAGGTTGCTGATCGTGATGAAGGAGGCCCGCAGCCGGCCTTCCTCGTCTTCGACCGGGAAGTAGCGCTGGTGGCCCTGCAAGGTGGCCGCGATCACCCCGCGCGGGAGGTCGAGGAAGCGCTCCTCGAAGCGGCCGGTCACCGCCACCGGCCACTCGACGAGGGCGGTCACCTCGTCGAGGAGCGGGCCGCTCGCCACCGCGCGGCCGTCGAGCGCGCCCGCCGCCTCCTCGACGAGCCCGGCGACGAGCCGGCGGCGTTCGCCGAACGAGGCGATCACGCGGCCGGGGCGGCGGAGCTTCTCCGCGTACTCGGCGGGGTCGGCGATGGGGATCGGGTACGGATGATGGAAGCGGTGGCCGCGGGTCTCGCGCCCGGAGCGGACGCCGAGGATCGTCGCCTCGACGACCTCCGGCCCGAGGAGCAGCACGAGCCAGTGCACCGGCCGCACGAACTCCGCATCGCCGCTCCCCCACCGCATCCGGCGCGCGATGGGAAGCTCGGCGAGGGCGGCCTCGATCACCCTCGGCACGAGGTCCGCGGCGGGGCGGGGCGGCTCTTCGACCCGATGCACGAGCCAGGCGCCCTTCGGGGTCGTGAGCCGGTCGAGGCCGCCCACCTCCACCCCGCACGAGCGGGCGAACCCCAAGGCCGCGCGGGTCGGCTCCCCGGCTTCGTCGAAGGCGGCCGCGACCGCCGGCCCCCGGCGCTCGCGCGTCCGCCCGGCCACGCTCGTCGGCACGCCGCGCGCGATGAGGGCGAGCCGGCGGGGGGTCGCGAAGGGCTCGACCGCGCGGCAGCCCAGGCCGGCCCGCGCGAGCCCATCCCCGACCGCGGACGCGAACGCCTCGGAGAGGCCCGCGAGCCCTTGCGGCGGGAGCTCCTCGGCGCCGATCTCCGCGAGGAGGTCGCTCCGCGAGGCCTCAGTCATCGGCCGCCGCCTTCGCCGCGGGAGCAGGGGACGCGGCCGTGGGACGCAGCAGCGGGAAGCCGAGCTCCTCGCGCCTCGCGAGCCAGGCGCGGGCCGCGCCCCGCGCGATCGCGCGCACCCGCAGGAGGCGGCGCTGGCGCTCGGTCACCGAGAGCGCCCCCCGCGCGTCGAGGAGGTTGAAGACGTGCGAGGCCTTGAGGACCATCTCGTAGGCGGGGAGGGGGAGCGCCGTCTCCGCGAGCCGGCGGCTCTCCGCCTCGCAGGTCTCGAACCAGCCGAACAGGGTGTCGACCGGGGCGTGGGTGAAGTTGTAGGCGGACATCTCCTGCTCGTTCTGGAGATGGACGTCGCCGTAGGTCACCGCGTCGGTCCAGGCGAGGTCGTACACGCTGTCCACGCCCTGGAGGTACATCGCCACCCGCTCGAGGCCGTAGGTCAGCTCGGCGGTCACCGGGCGGCAGTCGATGCCCCCCGCCTGCTGGAAGTAGGTGAACTGGGTGATCTCCATCCCGTTCAGCCAGATCTCCCAGCCGAGGCCCCACGCGCCGAGGGTGGGAGACTGC
The DNA here is from genome assembly GCA_965243335.1 of Gammaproteobacteria bacterium. GTDB lineage: Bacteria > Pseudomonadota > Gammaproteobacteria > HK1 > HK1 > JAJDXW01. The sequence continues at coordinate 3,050,715 of OZ251545.1, read as the reverse complement.
CAGTTGTCCTCGACGAAACGGACGTCGTGCACCAGGGGGTCGATGCCGAGGGCTTCGAGCGAGCCGAGGTAGAGGTCCTGGACCTCGGGCGGCGAGGGCTTCAGGACCACCTGGTACTGGTAGTAGTGCTGGAGCCGGTTGGGGTTCTCCCCGTAGCGCCCGTCCGCCGGGCGCCGCGAGGGCTGCACGTAGGCGGCCCGCCACGGCTCGGGGCCGATCGCCCGCAGGAACGTGGCGGGATGGAAGGTGCCGGCCCCGACCTCCATGTCGTAGGGCTGCTGGAGGACGCACCCCTCGGCCGCCCAGTAGGCGTCGAGGGCGAGGATCATGTCCTGGAACAGCATGGCTCGGGGGCGGTCGCGGGTCGCTCGCGTGCGGGGCGGCAAGTATAGCCGCCCGGCGCCGACCGGCCGGGGGGGGGGGGGGGGGGCGATCGGCGCCCCGAAACGCCGCCGGGGCGGCGGCGCCGGTCTCGGCCCTCGGCCTCGCCGCCATGAGCTTCGTGGAGCGGCCGATGCGCGAAGGCGGCCCGCGCGGGGCGCGGGCGAAGTACCATGCGCGCCGGTCGGGGAGGGGCTGGAGCCCCGCCCGCAGGTCTCCCCATCCCTCGCGGTGAGGACGGGCAGGCCGGGGACGGCTCGCCGGGCCTCGAAGCGGATGCGGAGTGCGGCCAAGGGTCGGCGCCACGGCGAAGGCGCGCCCCGAAGCGGTGTGGAGCGGGGCGCGGTCCGCCTCGTTGCACGGGTCGGCGCCGCCCGCCGTGGAAGGACGGGGAGCGCTCGCGCCGGCGCCCCGGCGCGGAGCGCGAAGACGGGATGCACGGCGGAGCGGGGCGGGCGGGCCCCGAAGGAGGGAAGCGATGAGCGGCGGCGGCCCGGAGGCGGTGGAGACGAGGCTTCGAGCCGGCGAGTTCATCCCCCTCGTCGCGCTCCTGTTCTCCCTCGTCGCCCTCTCCATCGACGCGATGCTGCCCGCACTCCCCGAGCTCGGGCGCGACCTGGGCGCGGCCCGTCCGAACGACGTCCAGTACGTGGTCGTCTCCCTCTTCCTCGGGCTCGGGCTCGGCCAGGCCATCTTTGGACCCCTCTCCGACCGGATCGGGCGAAAACCCGCGATCTACGTCGGCCTCGGGGTGTTCATGGCCGGGTGCGTCGTCTCCGTCGCCGCCCCTACCTTCGAGGCGATGATCGCGGGCCGGGTGCTCCAGGGCATCGGCGTCGCGGCGCCCCGCATCGTGACCGTGGCCCTCGTCCGCGACCAGTATGGGGGGCGGCCGATGGCCCGCATCATGTCCTTCGCGATGGCCGTCTTCATCCTCGTCCCCGCCATCGCGCCCGCCCTTGGCCTGTTCGTGCTCCGGGCCGCCGGGTGGCGGGCGATCTTCGTCGCCTTCTTCCTCATCGCCGCCGCCGCCTTCGCGTGGCTCCTCGTCCGCCAGCCGGAGACCCTGCCCCCGGCGCGCCGGCGCTCGCTCTCCCCCCGTGCGGTCGCCCGCGCGGTGCGGGAGATCCTCGGGATCCGCGCCGCCGTCGGATACACCGTCGCCACCGGCTTCGCGTTCTCGCCCTTCGTCGCCTATCTGAGCTCCGCGCCCCAGATGTTCGAGGAGGGGTACGCGGTTGGCGACCTCTTCGTCCTGTGGTTCGCGTTGCTCGCCCTCGCCATCGGGGCGGCCGCGATCGTGAACGGGCGCCTCGTGATGCGCTACGGGATGCGCCGGCTCTCGACGATCGCCGCGGCCACCATGACGTTCGCGTCGGGCGCCGCATGGCTCGGGCTCTTTCCCTATGACGGGCTCTTCCCGTTCTGGCTCTTCATGGCCTACTTCACCCTGGTCTTCGTCTGCATCGGCCTCCTGTTCGGCAACCTCAACACCCTCGCGATGGAGCCCCTCGGCCACGTCGCCGGGGTGGGGGCGGCGGTCGTCGCCTCCCTCGCGACCTTCATCTCCGTGCCCCTGGGCGGCGTCGTCGGCCAGAGCTTCGACGGCGCCCTGTACGCCCAGGTCGGCTCCTTCGCCGTCTTCGGCCTCGCGATGCTCGCCGCCATCCGGTGGGCGGAGGGGGGCCGGCGTTCGCGGTCCGGCGGCTGAGAAGCCCGCACGCGCTGGCCGGGTCCCGCACAGGCGGCGGCGTGTGCCGGCAGGAGGGAGGCGCCGCCTGTCTGAACGTTGCCGCCGCGCCCATGCCTCCTTCGCGATCCGGTCTTGCTTTTTCGCGAAGCGGTGGCAGACTTGCCGGCCAAGCCCGGACCCGAGCTACCGATGGCCGACCCTCATCAAGAATCCGACATCGACCGCCGGATTGCGGATGTCGTGGAAGAACACTGGGCGCAGCGCAGCGCTCCGCTGCTGCTGAGTCAGCTCGGGTCTCGAATCTCGCGTGAAGATGCGGCTGGGGTCGAGGATGGAGATATATATATTCGATCCGGCTTTATACGCGGCTGGTCGAGAAACTGAGGCAGTCCGAAAGAAATGATCGGCATTCGCTGCTGCGAAATGCAAGGCTCGTCCTCCTCTACCTCGACAAGGGAGACGGCAGTGAATCGCATCTTTTCTCGCAGTTTGGGTCGGAAGCTCTCGTCGTTCCGTTTGGAACTCCGGAAACGCGGCAATACCCCCTTAATATGGAGAACCGAAAAAACAGGGCAGTCAACCTGCTGGTTCGAGACGGGGAAGCCGCGCTGCGACACGCCGGCATGTTGCTCTCGATCATCGCAAGGGAAGTGGGGGACCGCGACAACAAGACTTGTCTGCTGCTGCCCCCGAAGAACTTCGGTCGGGAAGCATCCGCGATCAGAGACTGTGTACAGGAGGCTTCTGCGGGACGGGAAAGCGGGGCCGGTGACGAGTTCTCGCGGAGGGTTCGGGCGATTTCAGATTCGACGAAATCCGCCCGGATAGGAGGACGGCGTTACTTCACAGGTAAGGGGGGAATTATATGTCGAACCCCGCCGAAAGCGCGATTGCGGCACGGAATTGCGCCGGTATGGGATGACGCCGGCCATGATGCGGCGTGCGTGATCAGGGGCCGAATTCGCTTTGGCGCCTCCTTCGACCCGACGTTCCATTTCGACTGCGAGATCGACAAGCTCGCGAACAGGACCCTTGCCTCGTGCCACGGGACGAAGACCCTTGCCAGGGGAAGGACCCACTTCAACATTTCGCCGAATGACAACGTCAGATAGCATGATGGGCCGTGAAGATTTTCACGGCCCATTCATGGAATCAATGCGCTGAATCGGTTAGCGACGGTCTGGATTCTTCAGCCCGTCTCCACGCCTTTAAGCCAAGCCAGCCAACGAGGAGAGGGCGAGCGCTCGCCCAAGTCCCCGCTCTGGCCTCTTGGCCCCGGCTCGCAGGCGGCCCAACGCCGGCACACCTGCCCGCCTCTGCCAGGGAATCGCCGCCCTTCGGTCGGGCTTTGATGTCCACGCGAAACCGGGCCGGAGGGTATCGGGCCGGGCTCGCCAGTGTCAAGGGGCGGGGAGGCCGGGGTAGGCAGGCCGCTGGCAGGATCATCTCACGCCGGAGGCGCCGGGCCGATCCAGGGCCGGAGCCCCAACGTCAGGCGGGGCCCGCGCTTTCCGTTTCCTCCAGGCGCCCGGGAAGCGCATCGAGAAGGCCGTTCCAGCCCGCGGTCCTGCCCGGCGTCGACGTGTGCGCCAGGACCACCTTGCCGGCCGCCGCGTGAAGGGACCCTGCGGACCAAGCCGACCCGCAATCCTCCCTGCCAGCGTGAAGAGGTTCTGCACACATGCTCCGATCGGCGGATCGCGGGGCCTTCCTGTGGTAGGGTTCGCGCCCTCTCGTCCGAACGCCCGGAGACGGCCATGATCACCGCCCTCGTCCAGTTTCCGCTCAAGGAGGGCACGACCCTCGAGGCGGCCCGCGCGGCGTATGAGGGGAGCGCCCCCAAATACCGCGGCCTCGCCGGCCTCGCCCGCAAGTACTACCTGTTCGACGCCGCCTCCGGCACCGGCGGCGGCTGCTACCTCTGGGAGAGCCGGGAGGCGGCGGAGTCCTTCTACGACGACGCCTGGAAGCGCTACATGACGGAGCGCTACGGTTCCGAGCCCCGGATCACGTACCTCGAGACCCCGGTGATCGTCGACAACACGATGGAGGCGTCCGCCGCGGCCGACTGAGCCGGCCGTCGGGCCGCCGCGCCGGACGGAGCCGGCGCCAAGCCGGCCGCACCGGACCGGGCCGATGTTCGCGCCGCGGAGCGCGACCCGCCGATGGACTACCCGCAGGCATTCGACGTCGTCGTCGTGGGAGGGGGGCACGCCGGGACCGAGGCGGCCCTTGCCGCCGCGCGCGCCGGCGCGCGCACCCTGCTCCTCACCCAGAGCCTCGAGACCCTCGGCCAGATGAGCTGCAATCCCGCCATCGGGGGGATCGGCAAGGGGCATCTCGTCCGGGAGATCGACGCGCTCGGGGGCGTCATGGGGCGGGCGGCGGACCGCTCCGGCATCCATTTCCGCACCCTGAACGCGAGCCGCGGCCCGGCGGTGCGGGCGACCCGGGCCCAGATCGACCGCCAGCGCTACCGGATGGAGATCCGCCGCGCGCTCGAGTCGGAGCCGCGCCTGTCGCTGTTCCAGCAGCCGGTGGACGACCTCGTGCTGGAGGAGGGGGCGGGCCGGCGCCGGGTGGCCGGGGTCGCGACCGGCATGGGCCTCGCCTTCCGCGCCTCCGCGGTGGTGCTCACCACCGGGACGTTCCTCGGAGGGCGGATCCACGTCGGGCTCAGCAGCCGTCAGGGCGGGCGGGCCGGGGACCCGCCGTCCAACGCCCTCGCCGAGAAGCTCCGCGCCCTCCCGTTCCGGGTGGGCCGCCTCAAGACCGGCACCCCGCCGCGTCTCGACGGGCGGACGATCGACTACGCCCGCCTCGAGGTCCAGCCGGGGGACGACCCGCCCCCGGCGTTCTCTGCCGCCCCGCCGCCCGCCGCCCGCCTCCGCCAGGTGTGCTGCCACGTCGCGCATACCAACGAGCGGACCCACGAGATCATCCGGCGCGGGCTCGACCGCTCGCCCATGTACTCCGGGGTCATCGAGGGGGCGGGGCCCCGCTACTGCCCCTCGGTCGAGGACAAGGTGGTCCGGTTCGCGGACAAGGCGTCGCACCGGATCTTCGTCGAGCCGGAGGGCCTCGATACGATGGAGGCGTACCCCAACGGCATCTCGACGAGCCTTCCGTTCGACGTCCAGCACGCGCTGGTGCGCTCGATCGAGGGCTTCGAGAACGCGGTCGTCACCCGGCCGGGCTACGCCATCGAGTACGACTACTTCGACCCCCGGGACCTCCGCCCGTCGCTCGAGACGAGCGCGGTGGAGGGGCTCTTCTTCGCGGGCCAGATCAACGGCACGACCGGGTACGAGGAGGCGGCCGCCCAGGGCCTCGTCGCGGGCCTCAACGCGGCGCGGCGGGTGTCCGGGCGCGAGCCGTGGACCCCGCGGCGCGACGAGGCGTACGTCGGGGTCCTCATCGACGACCTCACCTCGCTCGGGACGAGCGAGCCGTACCGGATGTTCACCAGCCGGGCCGAGTACCGGCTCCGGCTCCGGGAGGACAACGCGGAGCTGCGCCTCACGGAGGCCGGCCGCGCGCTTGGGCTTGTGGACGACGCGCGCTACGAGGCGTTCCGGGCGCGGCGCACGGCCCTGGAGCGGGAGCGGGCGCGCCTCGAGGGGCTGCGGCTCGCTCCGGGCGGGGTCCGGGAGGAGCTCGCCGCCGAGGTCCTCGGCCGCCCGCTCGGGCGCGATCAGACCGGCTGGGGGCTCCTCCGGCGCCCGGAGGTCCGGTATCCGGACCTCATGCGCATCGCGGGGCCGGGGATCGACGACCCCGCGCTAGCCGCGCAGCTCGAGATCGAGGCCAAGTACGCCGGATACGTCGAGCGGCAGGAGGGCGAGGTGGCGCGGACGCGGGCCCAGGAAGCGCTTCGGATCCCGGACGGGTTCGATTTCTCCCAGGTGCGCGGCCTGTCGGCCGAGGTCTCCGAGAAGCTCGCGCAGCACCGCCCGGCCACGATCGGCCAGGCGGGCCGGGTGTCCGGGGTCACCCCGGCCGCGGTGAGCCTGCTGCTCGTGCACCTCAAGCGCTTCAGCGCGCCGCCGGTCGAAGAGCGCGAGGCGGCGCGCGGGGTCGCGGCCGGCGGCCTCCTCCCCTGACGCGGCTCCGCCGGGGCGATGGAGGCGGGGGACCAAGAGGAAGCGAAGGCCCTTGCGGTCCTCGCGGCCGGCGCGGCCGAGCTGGGCCTTCGGCTCCCGCCGTCCGGGCCGGAGCGGCTGCTCGCGTTCCTCGCCGAGCTTCGCCGCTGGAACCGCGCCTGGAACCTGGTGGCGGATGCGCCTTCGCTCCATTGGGTGCGAGTCCACCTCCTCGACTCGCTCAGCATCGCGCCCCCGCTTGCCGCGCTCGCGGCCGTCGCGCCGGGAGCGGACCGCCCCGGGTCGATCGGCCCGGCAGACCCGGCCGGCCCTTCGGGAGAGGCGAAGCAAGGCCGCGGCGAGCCCTTCCGGGTCCTCGACCTCGGGAGCGGCGCGGGGCTCCCCGGCATCCCGCTCGGCATCGCCCTGCCCGCGCTCCGCTTCGTGCTGCTCGACGCCACCGGGAAGAAGGCCCGGTTCTGCCGCCACGCGGCGGCCGCGCTCGGGCTTCGCAACGTCGACGTGGTCGAGGCGCGGGCCGAACGCTACGCGCCCTCCGTTCCCTTCGACGCGGTCGTGGTGCGGGCGGTGGGGACCCTCGCACGGGTGCGGGGCCTCGTCCGGCCGTACTGCCGGGGGCCGATCCTCGCGATGAAGGGCCGGTATCCCGCCCGCGAGCTCGCGGAGATCGGGGGCGCTTCCTTCGAGGCGATCCGGCTTCGGGCCCCGGGCCTCGAGGCCGAGCGCCACCTCGTGATCCTCCGATGACCGGGGATCGGAGCTATCGGGCAATGACCGGCCGATGATCGGGTAACCTAGCGAGGCATCGTCCCGAACCGTGAAGCGGGGCCGCGGGCCAGGTCCCCGGGGAGCGCCGGGATCCTGCCCGCGTCCGGCCGCCGCCCCGCCGCCCGCGTCGTCGATGCCGGCGAGACCCGGGCGCTCTCCGGCGCGCCTCGCGCATGGCTCGTGAACATGTCCCCGCTTCAGGGAGTCCACCTTCGCATGGGAGCCGAGGTCATCGCCGTTGCCAACCAGAAGGGAGGGGTCGGGAAGACGACCACGAGCGTGAACCTCGCCGCCTCCCTCGCCGCCGCCGGCCACCGGGTGCTGCTCGTGGACGCCGACCCCCAGGGAAACGCCACGATGGGGAGCGGGGTGGACAAGCGCGCGGTGTCCCACTCCATGTACGACGTGCTGATGGAGGAGCGCTCCCTCGCGGAGACCGTGGTCGGCGCGCCCGCGGCGGGGTATGACGTCCTTCCGAGCAACGGCGACCTGACCGCCGCGGAGGTCGCGCTCATCGGCGAGTCCGGCCGCGAGCTGCGCCTTCGCCGCGCCCTCGCCCCCTCCCGCGACCGCTATCGCTACGTCATCGTGGACTGTCCCCCCGCGCTCAACATGCTCACCGTGAACGGCCTTTGCGCCGCCGATTCGGTCCTGGTGCCGATGCAGTGCGAGTACTTCGCGCTGGAAGGGCTCGCCGCGCTCCTCGACACCGTGGACCGGGTCCGGGACCGCCTCAATCCCGAGCTCCGGATCGCGGGGCTCCTGCGGACGATGTTCGACCGGCGCAGCCGTCTCGCGAACCAGGTGTCCGCCCAGCTCGTCAAGTACTTCGGAGAGTGGGTATACATGACCGTCGTCCCCCGCAACGTCCGCCTCGCCGAGGCCCCGAGCCACGGGCTGCCGGCCCTGGCCTACGACCGAACGTCGAAGGGGGCCCGCGCCTACGCCGCGCTCGCCTCCGAGGTCGCCGCCCGCGGCGCGCGCGCCGGCGCCGCCTCCGTCCCGCGTCATGGCTAGGCCGCGGAGCAAGGGGCTCGGGCGCGGGCTCGACGCCCTCCTCGGCCCGGGGACGGGGGGAAGCGGCGCGGGCGATCCGGGGCGGGAGCTCCCGGTGGAGACGATCCGCCGCAGCCCCTACCAGCCGCGCGTGAAGATCGATCCCGAGGCGCTCGAGGAGCTGACCCGATCGGTCCGGGCGCACGGGGTGGTCCAGCCGGTGATCGTGCGCCCGGTGGGCGAGGGCCGCTACGAGCTCGTGGCCGGGGAGCGCCGCTGGCGGGCGGCCCAGGCGGCCGGGCTCGAGACCGTGCCCGCGGTGGTGCGCGAGGTCCCGGACGAGGTCGCGCTCAGCATCGCGATCATCGAGAACATCCAGCGCGAGGACCTGACCCCGCTGGAGGAGGCGCGCGGGGTCGCCCGCCTCATCGAGGAGTTCTCGATGACCCACCGGGAGGTGGCGGAGGCGGTCGGCCGATCGCGGCCCGCGGTCTCGAACCTGCTCCGGCTGCTCGACCTCAACGAGGACGTGCGCGCCCGGCTCGAGGCGGGCGACCTCGAGATGGGGCACGCGCGGGCGCTGCTCGCGCTCTCCGGCCCGCAGCAGAGCCGGGCGGCCCTGCTCGTGGTGGAGCGGAGCCTCTCGGTGCGGCAGACCGAGGCGCTGGTGCGACGGATGCAGAGCGGCTCCGACGAAGACGCGGGCGAGGAGGCGGACGACCGGGACCCGGACATCGACCGCCTCGAGACCCGCCTCGGCGACCTCATCGGCAGCGAGGTCAGCATCCGGCACGGCAAGCGGGGCTCGGGCCGCCTCGTGATCCGCTACCACAGCCTCGACGAGCTCGACGGGATCCTGGAGCGGATCGACCCGGACCACCCCGGGGAGGAGTAGCCGGCGGCCCGCTCGCCGCCTGTCCGGCGAAGCGGCCGGGGCTGTGGGGCCGTGAATCGGAACACCGGGTGACGAGGAGGAGGCCGAAATCGCATGTACCTGGTCTATCTCGCAAGCCTGATTCTCGGGGTCTACCTTGCCCCGGGCCTCGCCCTGTTTCCGCGCGCCGCGTTCGACTCCCGGCTCGCCTTTGCACTGCCGATCCTCAGCGTGCTCGTCGTTACCCTCCTCACCCGGATTCTGAAGCTGTTCGGCGTCTTCACCGGGACGGCCGTTCTGCTGGTCACCCTCGTGCTCGCGGCAATTGCCGTCTGGCGTCTCTACAGGCTTTGGTCCGGCAGGCTGCGGGTCGTTCCCTCAAGCGGTTCCCGGCAGGTGGCGGCGCATTGGCCCGAATCCCATCGCCTGGTGTATCTGTTCAGCGTATGTGCGGCGCTCCCTTCGGCGGTGAGGCTCGGACTTTCCAGCTTTGCGGTCGACGACGAGATCTATAGCTGGAACATGTGGGCCGTACAACATGCACGCGGGGAAGATCACGACCTGTCCTATACCGTATTTCCATATCCTCAGACTTTCTCCTATCTAATCGCCTGGTGCTATCAACTCCTGGGGTCCATCGATCTGCAACTCCCGGTCAGGGGCGGTCTCGGCATCCTCGCTGCTTCGTTCCTGGCGGCCGTCGGCACGGCGAGCCGAAGACAGGACTCCGGATCCTTGCTGTGGTTCATGGGCTTGGCGCTCTTCACCTTGTTCCTGGCGGGCCTTCACATACACGGTTTGTCGAGGGGGCTTGCGGAAGTCCTCATGATCCCCGCGCTGGCCGTTTCGGTGGCCCTCTATCTGCAATACGCCCGTTCGCGGGATGGCGGAACTCCCGAGGCTGCGGCATACCTCTGGCTGGCGTGCGCCGCCGCTCTTCTTGCCGGGATCTCCAAGCAACAGGCGTTGATTTGGCTCATGATCACGTTTCCGATCCTGATCACGGCCGAAACCGTCCGGCGGCGAAGATCCCTGATGGCGTTGATCCCGGTGGCTGCCGTTTGGGGTGGCGGCCTGCTCTGGCTGGTTACGGAAGGAAGCGGATCTCTGGGCAATACGGGGGTCATCGAAGCTTCCCAGCGGGGGCGGACCTGGCTCGAACAATTGCTGCACGCTTCGAACGTACATCTGGCCGGCAAGCCGGCGGTGCTCGTATTACTGATCTGGTGTGCCTGGGTCGTCCTCCGAGGGCGGCGGGGCCGCGGCGTTTTCTTCGGCTTGGTCATTCCCTCGCTCCTGCTCTGGTTCCTCTTCGGCGCCTACAATCTGCGACTCGGCATGCACGCCGCGGCCGTCGCCGCACTGCTGATCGCGGCGAACTCGTTCTGGCCGCGCGCCGGGGGCGGCGAATCGGCCGACGCCGGCGTCGTTTTGTCGACTCGCAGCCGCCATGTCGTCCACGGCTTGGCCGTGGCCGTGGCCGTTCTCTCGGGCGTTGCCGCGTGGAGGATATTCGAGGATCGGGGTCCGGATTTCTCTCTGTACGACGGCGGCAGGAACACCATCCAAAGGTACTTCGGCGACGATGCGGAGTTCGTCTACCGCAGCATCTACCGTGGTCCGTATACACTCTGGATTCCCTCCCAGTACGTTTACGGAATCTTCTACGGCCATAATCCAATCGTCCGGCCGTTTCCCGTATGGGCGCCGATCGGCGTCGATCAGATCGAGGCGGACATCGTGCGCGATCGGCCGGACTATCTCTTCGATGCCGGCGATCACGTCGGATCCTGGCCGACAAGGTATCCGTTCCGGAAACTCGTCGCGGAATGCGGGGACTGGTTCGAAAAGGTCGCCGGGCCGTCCACCGGGTTCGAGTACATCGTCTACCGCCTGGACCACGGCGCCGTCGACCGGAACAGGGAATGCAGCCCGTGATCGGGGTGGTCATACCGGCTTTCGACCCGCCCGGGACGTTGCTCGGTCTCGTGGAGGAGCTGGGCGCCCGTTCGATGGGCCAGATCGTCGTCGTGAACGACGGCTCGGCCGACCGATCTCCGTTCCGGCCGCTCGAAGACATGGAAGACGTCACCGTACTCCACCACGAACGGAATCACGGAAAGGGGGAGGTGCTGAAAACCGGCTTTCGCCGCCTGCTCGAGAATGAGAAGGTTACCGGCATCGTCACCGTGGATGCAGACGGGCAGCACCTCCCGGAGGACGTTGCCCGCGTCGCCAGCGAAGCCGCATTGGTCCCCGATGCCCTGGTCCTCGGCGCCCGAAGCTTCGGCCGGGGCGTACCCTTCAAGAGCGCGGTGGGCAACAGGGCGACGCGGTTCATACTCAGGCTCGCCATCGGTCTTGATCTCAAGGATTCGCAGACTGGTCTTCGCGCATTGCCAAGGCCGGTCGCCGAACGATGCCTCGCCATCCAGTCGGCCCGCTACGAGTTCGAGCTCGAAATGCTGCTGCTCGCGAAGCGGATGGGAATCGCGTTCAAGGAGGTGGACATCGCGACCGTCTACCTGGACGGCAATCGCGCCACCCATTTCCGTCCCATTCGCGATTCCATCCACATTTATCTCGTGTTTCTTCGTTTTACGCTGATTTCTCTGGCTTCCTTCTGGGTTGACATTCTACTTTTCGCCCTCCTGCACCACTACTCCCGCGCCATTCTCTTCAGCACCTACGCGGCCCGGGTTTCCTCGGGCGCGTTCAACTTCTTCGGCAACCGGCGTTTCGTGTTTCAGGACGGCGTTCGCCGGACCCTCGTTCGGGATACCGCCGCCTACGCGAGCCTCGCCATCGCGATCGCCACGGCATCGGGCCTTGCCGTCCGAGCCCTTTCGCAGTGGACCGGCTGGACGCCTGCTCTCGTCAAGATCGGCGTGGACCCGTGCCTCTTCTTCGTGAGCTTCGCAGTGCAGCGTTACGTGATCTTCCGGCCGCCGCGCGCGCCGCGAACCTCCTGATCGCCGGACCGTCACTCCGAACGTAGCGAGGAGCCCGCACGCGAAGCGCGGCCAACCCCCCGCAGAGACTCATCCGAAGGAAAGGAGGTTGGTGAGTGGATTTCGTCAATCCCCGCGGGGCCGCCAAGGAGCACGAAAGCGAGGCCAGGATTCCCCGGCGGCTGGCGCCGGGGCGCTCCAGACGGCGTCCGCATCCCCGGCAGCGTCCTTCGGCTGCCCACCGGGCGCGCTTTTCGCGCATCGTTTCGCCGTGCTGGCGGCTCCCGCGCCAGCCACTCACGGGCCGGACCGGCGGGCGCAGCTCGCCGTGGACGACGCCCGCGTCTTCACGTCCCGCCCTCCTCCCCGGCCACGGTCTCGGGTCCTTCCCAGTCCGTTCGCGCCAGCGCCTGGCGAACGAGGTCCGGGACCGGGAGCCCGGCGTGGGCCGCGCCCGCGTCTACGCGCGCACAGCTCGCGCGGGACGTAACATAAAGCGAAGGGCCGCCGATACGAACGCGGGCGAGCGCGCGGCGCCGTGGCGTGCCAAAGCCCTCGACCCCGGAAGACCGAGGTGGAGACAGCGCCCCCGGGCGCCGGCTCCCTTCCTCGCCGACAGGCGAGCCCACCGCCCCGAAAGGCGGCCGACCGCGCCCCGAACCGGATACACTGCCGGGGCGATGCTTGGAGATTCGACGCGGCGCCGGACCTCGGCGGCGGATGACGGGGCGGACCCGCCGCGCCCGGTTCCGCTCGCCCCCGAGTACCGCCGACTCATCGCCCGTCTCGAGGACCTCCCGGCCAACGCCTCCGGGGCCGACAAGAGCTGGGTGCACCGGGCGCACGCGGCCGCGGTGCGCCACTTCGCGTCGGCGAGGCGGCGCTGAGCGGGTGGACCCGTTCGCCTCGCTTGCGAGCGCCCTCTCGGCCGGCGGTGTGCGCTATCTGGTCATCGGCGTATGGGGCGCGAACTACTACGCACCGTCCGGCAGCGCGATGTTCACGACCCTGGACCGTGACTTCTTCCTGCCTCCGGACCCCGGCAACCTGCTTGCCGCGTGGCGCGTGTGCGAGGCGAGCGGTTTCGGGCTGTTCGCCAGGACGGAGCCGCTCGACACACCGCGGGACGCCTGCCTTGCCCGGGCGATCGTCGAGCGGCGGGCGCTCACCCGGGCGGGCAACGACGCGGGAACGGACATCGACCTGTCGCTCGTGATGAGCGGGTTCGACTTCGAGACGGTCTGGGCGGCGCACCGGGTCTTTGAGGTGGAGGGGGCCGCGATACCGGTAGCGAGGCTCGCCCACATCGTTGCATCGAAGGCCGCGGCCGGGCGGGAGAAGGACCGTCTCTTCCTCGCGACGCACCGGGAGGCGCTCGAGGCCATGCTGTCCGCCGACGAAGTGGGCGGTTGATGCGCCTGGCGTCCCGGCGCCCCCCGGCAGCGCCGGCCGCCGGCGCGAAAGCCTTGCAGCGCAGATGCCTCACGCCGGATCGGGCGTGCCGGATCGGGCCGTTGATCGGCGCGGGCGGGGTTGGTTACAATCGCGCCCTCGCCGGAGACGGCGGCGCTCCCCACGGGAGGGTCCCGAGCCCGGGTCCGGAATGCCGCGGAACGGGCGAGGGGGGCCTCCCGCTTTGTTTGTCAGGGGAGGCGTGCGGATGCGGGGCGGAGGGGCGAGCGGTCTGGCGGGGGACGCGGTTCGTCTCGCCGCGGCGCAAGCCGGCCTCGCGCTTGCCGCCGCCGCCGGGTTCCTGGTCCTCCGGGACGCGGCCGCGGCGGGAGGGGCGCTGGCGGGGAGCGGCATCGCCCTCGCGCTGACCGCGCTGCACGCGCGCCGCGTCCGGCTCGCGACGCGGGCCGCGAGGTCGCGGCCGGGCGCGGAGACCCTGGTGCTCGGGGTCGGGGTGTTCGAGCGGTTCGCGGTCGCCGCCGGGCTGTTCGCCCTCGGGATCGGATACTGGAAGCTCGCTCCGGTGCCGATGATCGCGGGGTTTGCGGTGTGCCAGATCGGCTGGTTCCTCGCCGGGTCGCTGCACCGCCCGGCCGGAGGGCCGCCGCCCTGAGCCACGCGAGAGCTGAGAGAACCGGAGTCGAGAGACTTGGCTGACACGAGCGCGGCGGCCCAGCCCGCGACCGACAACCCGGTCGAGTACATCCAGCACCACCTGACGAACCTGTGCCTCGGCTGCGACCCCGAGACGCACCGGGCGTCGGGCCTCATCGACTTCTCCGTCTTCTTCCTGGACACCTTCCTCGTGAGCCTCGTGCTCGCGGGGGTCATCATGCTGGTCTCGTGGCGGGTCGGGCGGAGCCTCGACCCCGACAACCCCACCGGGCTCCAGAACGTGCTCGAGATGCTCGTCGAGTTCGTCAACGGCATGGTGCGGGACGTGTTCCCGAAGCCGAACCGCCTGGTCGGCCCCCTCGGGCTCACCATCTTCGTGTGGGTCTTCCTGATGAACCTGATGGACCTCATCCCGGTGGACCTCGTCCCCTGGCTGCTCTACGAGGCCGGGGTCCCCTACTTCAAGGTGGTCCCCACGACCAACCTCGACGCCACCTTCGGGCTCTCGCTCAGCATCTTCGTGCTCATCATCGTCCACAACGTGCGCGAGCGCGGGGCCTGGGGCTACGTGAAGACCTACCTGAGCCATCCGTTCGGCATCTTCGCCTTCCCGGTCAACATCGTGATGACCCTGATCGAGGAGATCGCGAAGCCGCTCAGCCTCGGGCTCCGGCTCTTCGGGAACCTCTTCGCCGGCGAGCTCCTGTTCATCCTGATCGCGCTCCTGCCGTTCTGGGCCCAGTTCATCCCGGGCGGCGCGTGGGCCATCTTCCACGTCCTCGTGATCACCCTGCAGGCGTTCATCTTCATGCTGCTTTCGATCGTCTACATCTCCCTGGCCTACCAGGACGACCACTGACCCCCCAACCCAGGCGACCTTCGAGGAGAGACAAACCATGCTGGAGGCAAGCGACATCGCGTCGATCTACTACGCCACCGCGATCGGCGTCGGCATCATCCTGGCCGCGGCCGGCCTCGGCTCCGCCCTCGGCTGGGGACTCATCTGCGGGCGGTACATCGACGGCATCGCCCGCCAGCCGGAGCTGCGGCCGCAGCTCCTCGTCCAGATGCTGTTCACCGGGGGCCTCATGGAGGCGTTCCCGATGATCGTGCTCGGCATCTCGATGTGGCTGATCCTCGCCAACCCGTTCATCGGGGCGGCGCAGGCGGCGCTCGGCGGCTGAGGCGGGCGGGCCTCCGGGTCCGGTCCACGACCACGAGATCCTCCGGGCTCGGAGGAGGGGGACGACGGTGAACGTGACGGCTACCCTGTTCGGGCAGATGGGCACCTTCCTCGTGCTCGTCCTGTTCGTGATGAAGTTCCTCTGGAAGCCGGTCCTGGCCGCGCTGGAGGACCGCCGCACGCGGATCGCGGAGGGGCTCGCGGCGGCCGAGAAGGGCCACGAGGAGCAGGCGCGGGCCGAGGAGCGGGCGGCGGAGGTGCTCAAGGACGCGCGCGAACAGGCCGGCGAGATCGTCGCCCAGGCGCAGCGCCGCGGCGCCGAGATCGTCGAGGAGTCCAAGGCCGCGGCCCGCACCGAGGGGGAGCGGCTCCTCGTCGCCGCCCGCGCCGAGATCGACCAGGAGTCCCTGCAGGCGCGCGAAGCGCTGCGCAAGGAGGTGGGCCGGATCGCGCTCGCGGGCGCAGAGCGCCTGCTGCGGCGGGAGGTGGACGCCGGCCAGCACGCCGAGCTGCTCGGGCAGCTCGCCGAGGAGCTCTAGGCCCGGCGATGGATGACTCGATCACCCTCGCCCGGCCCTACGCCCAGGCGGCCTACCGCCAGGCGGAGCGCGAGGATGCGGTGGACGCCTGGTCCGAGGGGCTGGAGCTGCT
The DNA here is from genome assembly GCA_965243335.1 of Gammaproteobacteria bacterium. GTDB lineage: Bacteria > Pseudomonadota > Gammaproteobacteria > HK1 > HK1 > JAJDXW01. The sequence goes on along the minus strand of OZ251545.1, from coordinate 3,035,048 downwards.
CGCGGCGGTCACCGGCGACCCCGCGCTCGCCCGGCTGCTCGCCGACCCGAGGGTCCCCGCGGGCCGGGTGACGGAGCTGGTGCTCGACGTCTGCGGGGCCGGGCTCTCCGCCACCATGACCAACCTCGTCCGGGTGCTCGGCGAAGGGCGGCGCCTGGGGATCGGCCCCGCCGTCGCCCGGCTCTTCGAGGAGGAGCGCAGCCGCCGGGCGGGGCGGAGCGCGGTGGAGATCGTGTCCGCCTACGCGCTCGCGCCGGCGCACGTCGAGCTGCTGGCCGAGGCGGTCCGGCGGCGGCTCGGACACGCGATCACCCTTCAGACCTCGGTCGACGAATCGCTCATCGGCGGGGTCGTGATCCGGGTCGGGGACTCCGTCATCGACGCCTCGCTCGCCGGCCGGCTGCGCGAGCTCGCACACGACCTCGTCTGAACATCGTCCCGGATCCGACGGTGGGGGGCCGGGCCGGCGCCGACCGACGGAGACAACTGCGGAGCAGGTAATGAAACTCAGCGCCACGGAAATCAGCGAACTCATCCGCGAGCGGATCGAAAGCTTCGAGATCCGGACCGAGACGCGGACCGAAGGGAGCGTCGTGACCCTGACGGACGGGATCGCTCGCGTGCATGGCCTGAGCGACGTGATGCAGGGCGAGATGATCGAGTTCCCCGGCAATACCTATGGTCTCGCCCTGAACCTGGAGCGCGACTCGGTGGGCGCGGTCGTGCTCGGGGACTACGAGCACATCTCCGAGGGGGACGTGGTGCGCTGCACGGGCCGGATCCTCGAGGTCCCGGTGGGGCGGGGGGTGCTCGGACGGGTGGTCAGCGCCCTCGGCGAGCCGATCGACGGGCGGGGCCCGATCGAGGCCGAGGACCAGCTCCCCATCGAGCAGATCGCGCCCGGGGTGATCACCCGCCAGTCGGTCGGGCAGCCGGTGCAGACCGGGCTCAAGTCCATCGACTCGATGATCCCGATCGGCCGGGGCCAGCGCGAGCTCATCATCGGCGACCGCCAGACCGGCAAGACCGCGGTCGCGGTCGACACCATCATCAACCAGAAGGACTCGGGCATCCGCTGCATCTACGTCGCGATCGGGCAGAAGAACTCGTCCATCGCGGCGGTGGTCCGCAAGCTCGAGGAGCACGGCGCGATGGACCACACGGTGGTGGTGGCCGCGCCGGCCGCGGAGTCGGCCGCGATGCAGTACATCGCCCCCTACAGCGGCTGCGTGATGGGCGAGTACTTCCGCGACCGGGGCGAGGACGCGCTCATCATCTACGACGACCTGACCAAGCAGGCGTGGGCGTACCGCCAGATCTCGCTGCTCCTTCGCCGGCCGCCGGGGCGCGAGGCGTATCCGGGGGACGTCTTCTACCTCCACTCCCGGCTGCTCGAACGGGCGGCGCGCATCAACGCGGAGGAGGTGGAGCGGCGCACGGGCGGCGCCGTCAGGGAGCGCACCGGGTCGCTCACCGCCCTCCCGATCATCGAGACCCAGGCGGGCGACGTGTCCGCGTTCGTGCCGACGAACGTCATCTCCATCACCGACGGCCAGATTTTCCTCGAGACGGACCTCTTCAACGCCGGCATCCGCCCGGCCGTGAACGCGGGGCTGTCCGTGTCGCGGGTGGGGGGAGCGGCGCAGACCACCATCATCCGGAAGCTCGGCGGCGGGGTGCGCCTCGCCCTCGCCCAGTACCGCGAGCTGGCCGCGTTCGCCCAGTTCGCCTCCGACCTCGACGAGACGACCCGCCGGCAGCTCGAGCGCGGGCAGCGGGTCACCGAGATGATGAAGCAGCGGCAGTACGCCCCGATGAAGATCTCGGAGATGGCGGTCAGCCTGTTCGCGGTGGACCGGGGCTACCTCGACGACCTGCCCCTCGACAGGATCGCGGGCTTCGAGGAGGCCCTGCACGCCCACATGCACTCCGAGCACGGGGCGCTCATGGGGACGATCGACGAGAGCGCGGACTTCAACGACGAGGTCGAGGCGGGCCTCGCCGCGGCCGTCGACGGCTTCAAGTCCGCCCAGGCCTGGTAGGCGGCTCGGGGCGCGGGCTCGCGCACGGCGACCGGAACGGGAACCGAACATGGCTGCCGCGAAAGAAATCCGGAACAAGATCAAGAGTATCGCGAATACTCAGAAGATCACGCGGGCGATGGAGATGGTGGCCGCGAGCAAGATGCGGCGCGCCCTGGAGCGGCGCAACGCGGCCCGGCCCTACGCCCTCAAGATGCGCCAGGTCATCGCCCATATCGCCCAGGCCCACTCCGAGTACCGCCACCCGTTCATGGCGGAGCGCGAGGCGAAGCGGGTCGGCCTGCTCCTCGTCTCGACCGACCGGGGGCTCTGCGGGGGGCTCAACACGAACCTGTTCCGGAGCGTCCTGCGGGAGCTGGAGGGATGGAGCGGGGACGGCCTCGAGATCGACGCGTGCGTCATCGGGAACAAGGGGTCGATGTTCCTGCGCCGGCTCGGGACGAACGTCGTCGGCCAGGCCGCGCACGTCGGCGACGAGCCCCGCGTCGCGGACCTGGTCGGGGTGGTGCGGGTGCTCCTCGCGGCCTACGAGGAGGGCCGCCTCGACCGGGTGTACATGGCCTACAACGACTTCGTGAACTCGATGACCCAGCGGCCCCGGATCGAGCGGCTGCTGCCGTTCGTATCCGCCGGGGAGGAGGCCCTCGACGCGCACTGGGACTACCTGTACGAGCCGGACGCGCCGGAGGTCCTGGATCGGGTGTTCGTCCGGTATATCGAGTCGCTCGTGTACCAGGCGGTCATGGAGAACGGGGCGAGCGAGCAGGCGGCCCGGATGGTGGCGATGAAGGCCGCCACGGACAACGCGGGGGCCCTCATCGACGAGCTGAAGCTCGCCTACAACAAGGCGCGCCAGGCGGCCATCACCCAGGAGATCTCGGAGATCGTGGGCGGGGCGGCCGCGGTGTGAGCCGCGCGGCGCGGGCCGGGGGCGCAAACGCCGGAAACGGTGGAAACGAAAGTCTCCCGCGCGGGCGGGACGGAACCGAGGACAAAGCGCATGAGCGGTGGAGAAGTCGTACAGATCATCGGCGCGGTGGTGGACGTCGAGTTCCCGCGCGGCGAGGTCCCCAAGGTCTATGACGCGCTCCGGCTCGACGAGCAGGACCTGACCCTCGAGGTGCAGCAGCAGCTCGGGGACGGGGTGGTGCGGGCGATCGCGATGGGCTCCACGGACGGGCTCAAGCGCGGGGTCCCGGTGCTGAACACGGGCGAGCCCATCTCCGTGCCGGTCGGCCCGAAGACCCTCGGGCGCATCGTGGACGTGCTCGGGTCTCCGGTCGACGAGGCCGGCGAGATCGGGGCGGAGGAGCACTGGACCATCCACCGGGACGCGCCCGCCTACGCCGACCAGGCGCCGACGGTCGAGCTGCTGGAGACCGGCATCAAGGTCGTGGACCTCATCTGCCCCTTCGCCAAGGGCGGCAAGGTGGGGCTCTTCGGGGGGGCCGGGGTCGGCAAGACCGTGTGCGTGATGGAGCTCATCCGCAACATCGCGATCGAGCACAGCGGCTACTCGGTCTTCGCCGGGGTGGGGGAGCGGACCCGGGAGGGCAACGACCTCTACCACGAAATGACGGAGAGCGGGGTCCTCGACAAGGTGGCCCTCGTCTACGGGCAGATGAACGAGCCGCCCGGGAACCGCCTGCGGGTGGGCCTGACCGGGCTCACCATGGCGGAGTACTTCCGGGACGAGGGGCGCGACGTGCTCCTCTTCATCGACAACATCTACCGCTACACCCTGGCCGGGGTCGAGGTCTCGGCCCTGCTCGGGCGCATGCCCTCGGCGGTGGGCTACCAGCCGACCCTGGCCGAGGAGATGGGGGTGCTGCAGGAGCGCATCACCTCGACCCGGACCGGGTCCATCACCTCCATCCAGGCGGTGTACGTGCCGGCCGACGACCTCACCGACCCGTCCCCGGCGACGACCTTCGCGCACCTCGACGCGACGGTGGTGCTCTCGCGGCAGATCGCGGAGCTCGGGATCTATCCCGCGGTGGACCCGCTCGACTCCACCAGCCGGCAGCTCGACCCGCAGGTGCTCGGCCAGGAGCACTACGACGTCGCGCGGGCGGTCCAGAGCACCTTGCAGCGCTACAAGGAGCTCAAGGACATCATCGCGATCCTGGGCATGGACGAGCTGTCGGACGAGGACCGGCTCACCGTGTCGCGGGCCCGGAAGCTCGAACGCTTCCTGTCCCAGCCCTTCTTCGTGGCGGAGGTGTTCACCGGCTCGTCCGGCAAGTACGTGCCGCTCCGGGAGACCATCGCCGGGTTCCGGGCGATCGTGGACGGGGAGTACGACCACCTGCCCGAGCAGGCCTTCTACATGGTCGGCGCCATCGAGGAGGCGGTGGAGAAGGCGAAGACCCTGTGAGCCGGCGGGTCCGCGAGGGCGAAGGCGAACGCGGGGGCGGCGGACGAGGAGGAGGCAGGCGATGGCCCTGAGCACCCGGCTCGACGTGGTGAGCGCCGAGCGCGAGATCTTCTCCGGCGAGGTGGAGATGGTGTCCGCCCCCGCGGTCGAGGGCGAGGTGGGCGTCATGCCCGGGCACAGCGCCCTCATCACCACCCTCGCGCCGGGAGAGGTGCGGGCGGTCAAGGCGGGCGGCGAAGAGGAGTCGTTCTACGTCTCGGGCGGCATCCTCGAGGTGCAGCCTCACGTCGTGACGGTGCTCACCGACACCGCGTTCCGGGCCGAAGACGTCGACGAGGCGGCGGCCGCCGCCGCCAAGGAGCAGGCGGAGCAGGCCCTCCACGACCGGCAGGCCCAGATCGACTACGCGAAGGCGCGGGCCGAGCTCGCCGAGGCGGTGGCCCAGCTTCGGACCCTGGAGCGGATGCGCCGCCGCACCGGGCGGACCACCTGAGCCCGCCGCCGGCGGCCGGCTCCATCCGAGCCAGGCGGCCTCTCCGGATTCGGGGTCGCTTGTGCGGCGCTGCATCCACGGCGGAGGAGGGGGGAGGGAGCCCGGCATGACGAGCTTCGAGGTCGTCGTCCTCGCGGCCGGCGACGGCAAGCGGATGCGCTCCGCCTGCCCCAAGGTCCTCCACGAGGCGGCGGGGCGCCCGCTCCTCGCCTGGGTGGTCGAGGCCGCCCGCGCCCTCGACCCGGCCGCGATCCATGTCGTGTACCGCGGGGAATCCGTCCGTTCGGGGATCGAAGCGGCCCTCGAACCCGGCGCGCCCGCGCTCCACTGGGTGGAGCAGCCCCGGCCCCTCGGCACCGGACACGCGCTCGCCCAGGCGCTCCCTTCCGTCGCCGACGGGCGCGGCGTCATCGTCCTCTACGGCGACGTGCCGGGCCTCGATCCCGGCACCCTCCGCCGGCTCCGGGCCGAGGCCGGACCTCGCGAGGTCGCGCTCCTCACCGTTTCCGTGGATCGGCCGGACGGCTACGGCCGGGTGCGGCGCGACTCCGGCGGGCGGGTCGCGGGCATCGTCGAGCACCGCGACGCGAGCCCGGCCGAGCGCGCGATCCGCGAGATCAGCACCGGGATCATCGCCGCCCCCGCCGAGCCGCTCCGCCGCTGGGTCGCGGCGCTCTCGGCCGACAACGCCCAGGGCGAGTACTACCTGACCGACGTGGTGGCCATGGCCGTCGACGAGGGCTTCCGGGTGGCGGCGGTGGCTCCGTCGTCCCCGGGGGAGGCGCTCGGGGTCAACGATCGGGTCGAGCTCGAGGCGGCGGAGCGCGGCCTCCGGCGCCGGCGGGCGGAGCGCCTGATGCGGGGCGGCGCGACCCTGCGCGACGCGGCGCGGGTCGATATCCGGGGGGAGGTCGCGGCGGGGGAAGACGTGGTGATCGACGTCGGCGTCGTGCTCGAGGGCCGGGTCCGGATCGGGCGGGGCGCCGCCATCGGGCCCTATGCCGTGCTCCGCGACGCCGAGATCGGCGAAGGGGCCGAAGTGCTCTCGCACTGCGTGATCGACGGGGCGCGGGTGGCGCCCGGGGCCCGGATCGGCCCGTTCGCCCGCCTGCGTCCGGGCACGGAGGTGGGGGAGGGGGCGCGGATCGGGAACTTCGTCGAGGTCAAGGCGTCGCGGATCGGGCCCGGCTCCAGGGCGAACCATCTCGCCTACGTTGGCGACGCCGAGGTGGGGCGCGAGGTCAACATCGGGGCCGGGGCGATCACCTGCAACTACGACGGGGTCGAGAAGCACCGGACCACCATCGGGGACGGCGCGTTCGTCGGCTCCGGGGTGGAGCTGGTGGCCCCCGTCCGGGTCGGCGAAGGGGCGGTCATCGGGGCCGGCTCGACGGTGACCCGCGATGCGCCGCCCGGGCAGCTCACCCTTTCGCGGAGCCGGCAGACCAGCATCGCACGCTGGAAACGCCGCTTCGGCAGCGGCGGCTGAGCGAAGCCGCCGACGTCGGCGCCCGCCGTCGCCGTCACCAGAGGAGACCGGAGCATGTGTGGAATCGTCGGGGCGGTCGCGCGGCGCGACGTGGTCCCCTTCCTCCTCGAAGGCCTGCGGCGCGTGGAGTACCGCGGCTACGATTCGGCGGGTCTCGCGGTGATGAGGGACCGGATCGACCGGCTCCGCACGGTGGGGAAGGTGGCGGAGCTCGAAGCCCTCGTCGCACGGGACCGGCCGCACGGGAGCACGGGGATCGCCCACACCCGGTGGGCGACGCACGGCAAGCCGACCGAGACGAACGCACACCCGCTGATGTGCGGCGGGGAGGTCGCGGTCGTCCACAACGGGATCATCGAGAACCATTCCGACATCCGCGCGGAGCTCCTCGAGTCCGGCTGCCGGTTCGACTCCGAGACCGACACGGAGGTGATCGGGCACCGGGTCCACCGCGAGCTTGGCCGAAGCCGCGACCTCCTCGACGCGGTCCGGCGCACGGCCCTGGTCCTGGAAGGGTCCTACGCCTTCGGGGTGGTGGCGGCGCACGACCCGCACCGCCTCGTCGCCGCGGTCCGGGGGAGCCCGCTCGTCGTCGGGGTGGGGGCGGGCGAGCACTTCATCGCCTCCGACGTCGCGGCCCTCATCGGGGTCACCCGCCAGTACATGGTGCTGGAGGACGGGGACGTCGCCGACGTGACCGCCGACTCGGTCCGGATCCTGGACCGGAACGGGGAACCCGCCCACCGTCCCGTGTTCACGAACACCATGAGCCCGACGATGGTCGACCGCGGGAAGTGGCGGCACTTCATGCAGAAGGAGATCCACGAGCAGCCGCAGACCGTGGCGGCGGCCCTCGCCGGGCGCACGGTCGAAGACCGGGTGCTGGAAGCCGCGTTCGGCCCGACCGCCTCGGAGGTGTTCGACCGGGTCCGCTCCGTGCAGATCGTCGCCTGCGGGACTTCTTATCACGCGGGGCTCGTGGCCCGGCACTGGTTCGAGGGCCTCGCCGGGGTTCCGTGCCGGGTGGAGCAGGCGAGCGAGTTCCGTTACCGCGGCCCGCTGGCGGACCCCTCCGCCCTGGTGGTGGCGCTCTCCCAGTCCGGGGAGACGGCCGACACCCTGGGCGCCGTGCAGGAGGCGGCGAAGCGGGGGTTCGGCCCGTCGCTCGGCATCGTGAACGCCCCGAACAGCTCCCTCGTGCGCGCCGCGGACCTCGTCCTGATGACCAATGCGGGGCCGGAGATCGGGGTCGCCTCGACCAAGGCGTTCACCGCCCAGCTCGTGGCCCTGCTGCTGCTGGCGGCGGCGATCGGCCGGCGGCGCGGGGTGACCGCCGAGACGGAGGCGCGGATCGTCCGGGACCTCCAGGCGCTGCCGGGGTGGTGCGAGGAGGCGCTCCGCCTCGGCCCGGCGGTGGACGAGCTTGCCGCCGAGTTCGCGGACAAGCGCCACGCGCTCTTCCTCGGGCGCGGGGCGCACTACCCGGTGGCGATGGAGGGCGCCCTCAAGCTGAAGGAGATCTCGTACATCCACGCGGAGGCGTATCCGGCGGGGGAGCTGAAGCACGGCCCCCTGGCCCTGGTCGACAGGGACATGCCGGTGGTGGCGGTGGCTCCGAACGACGCGTTGCGCGCGAAGCTGCGGTCGAACCTCGAGGAGGTGCGGGCCCGAGGCGGGATCCTCTACGTGTTCGGCGAAGACCTGGAAGGGGACTGGGGCGATGCGCGGGTGCTCTCCATGCCTTCGGCCGGGCCCATCGCCGCGCCGGTGGCGCACACCATCCTGCTCCAGCTACTCGCCTACCACGTGGCGGTGCGGAAGGGGACCGACGTCGACCAGCCGCGCAACCTCGCCAAGTCCGTCACCGTCGAGTAGCCGCCCGCCTCACGAGACGAGGGCGGCGAGCCGCCGGACCGCGCGCGCGACGTCGGGCGCGCCGAAGATCGCGTGGACGACCGCGATCAGGTCGACCCCGGATTCGAGGAGCGGGGGGGCGTTGTCCGCGGTGATCCCCCCGATGGCGACGATGGGCGCCTCGATGCGCCCGCGCACCGCGGCGACGAGCCCCGTCGTGGCCCGCACCGCGCCGGGCTTGGTGACGGAGGGGAAGAAGCTCCCGAACGCCACGTAGTCCGCCCCCTCGCGGGAGGCGGCGAGCGCGCGGCCGGCCTCGTCGTAGCACGAGACGCCGATGATCGCGGCGGCGCCGAGCCGGGCCCGGGCGGCGGCGAGCGTCTCGTCGTCCCGGCCGAGGTGCGCCCCGTCCGCGCCCACCGCGAGCGCGAGCTCCACGTCGTCGTTGACGATGAGCGGGACCCCTTGTGGGCGGCAGATCGCGAGCAGGGCCTCGGCGTCGCTCCGCCGCCGGGCCGTGTCCCGCGACTTGTCGCGGTACTGGACCGCCCTGACCCCGTGCTCCACGGCCGTCGCGACCGCGTCGGCGAGCGCCGGGCCGGACCAGCCCTCCGGCGTCACCGCGTAGATCCCGCGCTTCGGCCAGGGCGGGGTCTCGTGCTCTCTCGGCATGGCGGGGTCTCGTTCGGCCTGGATTCGATCGTAGGGCAGGGACGGGTTCGCCGCGACCCCGGCTTCCTCCCCGCAAGGCGATTTCACGCCTGACGACTCGTGGCCAGGTATCGACCCGCGCGGCTCTTCTCGGGACCGGCGTGTTCCGCGGACGCTCGTGTCTCACCCGCATCGACCCGTGGCCTCGCCGTCCAGATGCGCGCGAGATTTCCGTCATTCCCGCGAAAGCGGGAATCCAGGTGTCCTGGGACGCGGGCGTCTCGCCCGCCCATGGATGGCAAGGCCTTCTGGATTCCCGCTTTCGCGGGAATGACGAAGGTGGGCGGGATGTCCGTGCTCTCAGGAGACCCGTCGCCGACCTCCCGGATCGCACACCACCGCTCGATCAGCCGCATGTCGTTCATGCGCTGCGCTCCCCCGGCGCTCCTCGGTGCGCGCATGGCCTTCCTGGGGACGAGCGTCCTGGGAACGCGGGCGTCCCGCCCGCATCGACTCGTCGCGTTCTTGCCGTCCCACCTGCGGGCGAGACGCCCGCGTTCCCAGGAAGCACCGGTCACGACCCGACCGGGCCGGCGGGCGCAAGTCGATTCCGTCGCGTGAGTCCGCACGGCGCGCGCGGCGCACGAATGGAGGTATGCGGGCGGCGGCGCCTGTGCGAAAATGCGCGCCCGGCGGGCCCCCGGATCGGACGGAGGCCCGCGACCTCGTTCCAGCACCGGTGGGAGCGCGATGAAATCCTGGATGTGCGTGATCTGCGGCTTCGTCTACTCCGAGGAGGAGGGGCTGCCGGAGGAGGGCATCGCGCCGGGGACCCGATGGGAGGACGTGCCTCCGAACTGGGTCTGCCCCGATTGCGGGGCGCGGAAGGAGGACTTCGAGATGGTCGAGGTCTGAAACCATGCGAGGCAGGCAGACATGACGGCGCCAAGGTATCGGGAGAACGTCGCCGAGAGCGACATCAGCCTCACGCCGGCCGCCCGTCGGCAGCTCTCGGAGCTGTGCGGGCAGGTCGACGACGACGAGGTGGAGGCGGTCCGGATCTACGTGACCGGGGGCGGCTGTTCCGGCATGACCTACGGGATGACGTTCACGGACCGCCGGATGCCCTGGGACAAGGTCCTGAAGGAGCAGGGTTTCGACGTCTACGTGGACGCGGTCGCGTTCGGCTATCTCCACGGGGTGGAGATCGACTTCGTGACCCGGCCCACCGGGGCGAGCTTCGTGTTCAACAACGTCTTCGCCGCGACCGGTGGGAGCGGAGCCTGCACGGGCTGCGGAGCCGCGCAGGCCTGAGCGCGCCCGGCGGCCCGGCGCTGCTCATCGCGCCGCCGGGAAGCTATCGGATCGCGGCGTACCGCGACGCCGCCTCCCGGCTCGGGGTGCGGCTCCTCGTGGTGTCGGAGGGAGAGCACTCCCTGGCCGCCGAAGGGGGGCTGCGGGTCGACCTCGGCGACCACGACCGGGCCCTCGAATCGATCCGCGCCGCCGCCATCCGCGAGGGCGGGTTCTCCGCGGTGGTGGCTCCGGACGACGCGACGGTGGAGCTGGCGGGCCGGGCGGCGAGCGCCCTCGGCCTTCCCGGCAATCCGCCGGGAGCGGCGAGGCTCTCCCGGAGAAAGGACCTCGCGCGGGCTCGCCTCGCCGCGGCCGGCGTCCGGGTCCCCGAATTCCGCGTGCTCGACCTGTGCGGCGAGCCCGACGCCTCCGGCATTTCGTTTCCGTGCGTGGTCAAGCCGGTCGCCATGTCGGCGAGCCGCGGGGTCATCCGGGTCGACGACCCCGGCGAGCTCGCGACCGCCGTCGAACGGGTGCGCGCCATCGCCGCCGACGCGCGGGACGAGGACGAACGGTCGCTGCTGCTGGTCGAGTCCTTCGTGCCGGGGCCGGAGGTCGCGGTGGAAGGACTCATGTGCGACGGCCGGCTCGAGGCGCTGGCGATCTTCGACAAGCCCGACCCGCTCGACGGCCCGTTCTTCGAGGAGAGCATCTACGTCACCCCGAGCCGGCTCGGAAAGGCGGCCGAGGAGCACATCGTCGATTGCGTGCGCCGGGCGGCGGCGGGGCTGGGGCTCGTCGCGGGGCCCGTGCACGCGGAGGTTCGATGGCATGCGGGGGAGGCGTGGCTGCTGGAGGCGGCGGCGCGCACCATCGGGGGCGAGTGCTCGCGGCTCCTCCGCTTCCGCGCCGGCCACCGCCTGGAGGAGGTGGTGCTGGCCGCGGCCATGGGCCGGCGGCTTCCCCGCGCGCTCGCGCCGGGGGCGTCCGGGGTCATGATGCTGCCGACCCCCCGCGCCGGGACCCTGCGCCGGGTGGAGGGGGTGCTCGACGCGCTGAACGTGCCGGGGGTGGACGAGGTGTCCATCGCGGTCGGAACCGGGGCGGAGCTCGTGCCCCTGCCGGAGGGAGGGGCCTACCTCGGCTACGTCTTCGCCCGCGGCGAGACGCCGGGAGGGGTGGAGCGGTCGCTCCGGGCGGCGGCCGGGCGGCTGCGGATCGTGATCGCCCCGATGTGGCGCCTTCAGCCCGCCGCCTGACGCCGCCCGCTACCCGCCGCCCTGGCCGGCCCGGCCCGCTCCTCCTTGCCGGGCGGCCCTACTTCTTTCCGCCGAACCCGCGGAAGCCCGTGGGAAGCCCGCCGAAGTCCCCCTCCCCGAACATGAACCCGAGCATGTGCTGCTCGATGACGCGCTGGCTGTCGGGGTCGGCGCTCGTGAGCTGGTTCTCGTTGATGATCATCTGCAGCCGTTCGAGCCACTGGCGCCACCCTTCCGCCGAGACGTTCTGGTAGATCCGTTCGCCCAGATCGCCCGGCAGGGGCGGCTCCTCGAGCCCTTCCGCGGCCTGCTTCAATACCACGCAGTCGACCATTCGCGCCATGGTGAGGGGTCCGGGAAGGGGAGGGGGGCGGGAACCTGCGCTTCCGGCGGCATTGTAAGGGGAATCGACGCGGATGCACTCCCCCTGGCCCGCGGTCGGCGGGCGGGCGCGTCGGAGCCTTCCGCGCGCCTTGCGAGCCTCCGGCGGGGCGCGGGACGACGGCTTCGCCCGTTCCGCCCCCGGAAGGGAAGCGGCGCTCGCCACGGTGAGAACTTCGATGAAGTGAAATTTGAATCCATATAATAAACAATGTATTATAAAAAAAATCTCAGGATATTTCAGCTCATGCGCACGGGCGTTTCAAGTTGATCCGACCGATCCCTTCGGATATAAGGCGGCGCATTCGAGCCCGCCAGAAGCATACGAACCGCCCAGTACGCCCCGTCATTCCAGACATGAGGATCCCGGGATTACGACCCGTCCCATAGTGTCGCGAGCCTTGAGGCGAGTGCGGTCCGCGGTCCGGTCCGCAATCCGGGGGAAGGCCGCGGCCTCCTTCCGGTGGAGGACCCTGGACCCGCTCCGGGGGCGGGTGCGGTTCGCACTCCGGCCGGGCGCGTTGGCCGCACTCCGAAGGCGAGCCTCGGGCGTACTCCGGCCGGGCGCCGGGAGGCGGGCGGCCGTGGGCGCGCTCGGGCTCCTCGTCGTCGTCGGCGCCGTAGCGTTCGTGACGTCCGAGCGGGGCCCCGCCGGCCCGGAAACGACCCGGCTGAGGATCGAGAACGGCGATTCCATCGCCCGCTTGTTCGCGAAGGCGGGGCTCCCCGACCGCGATCTCCTCGCCCTGATGGAGGCGGACCGGGGCGCCGCCTTCGGCCTCGTCCTCGTGCCCGGGGAAGAAGTCCGGATCGTCCGGCGTGAGGACGGAAGGGTGGAGCGGATCGTCGTCGGCAACGGCGACGGGGAGGCCACCGCGTTCGTTGCCGACGGGGACCACCGGTTCGCCGTCGCGTCCGCCCTGCCGGTCGCGGGAACGCCCCCGGTCGAGCCGGGCGCGGGGAGCGCGCGAGGCCGCCCGACCGAACGAGGCCCGGAGGAGCCCCGGAAGAAGGCCGTCGGGGACCCGCCCGCGAGCCCGCTCGCCGCGGACGGCGGCAAGTCCTCACGCCAGGACCGCCCCGGCGCGAGTCGGCAGCAGGAAGCCCGGGCGAACGCCTCCCGCCCGACACTCGATCCGGCGATGGAGCGCGTGAGCGTCCGCGACGGCGACTCCCTCTACCTCATATTCAATCGAAAGGGGCTCTCCCAGACCGATCTCCATCACCTTCTCGCGAGCGGGGAGCACGGGAAGAAGCTGAAACGACTCCGTCCCGGCCAGTCCTTCGCGTACCTGCGGGACCAGGACGGCCAGATCGACCGGTTCCATCACGAGGTGGACGAGCTCACCACCGTCGAGTTCACGCGGAGCGGAGATGGATTCGCTTCCCGGGTGGTGACCCGCGAATACGATCGGCGCGTCGCGGTCAAGAACGGCGTCATCGAGAGCTCGCTCTTCGCGGCCGCCCGCGGGGTCCCGGAGCAGGTCGTTCACCAGTTCGTGGACGTGCTGGAATGGGACGTCGATTTCGCCCGCGACCTCCGGAAAGGCGACTCTTTCTCCCTCCTGTATGAAGAGCTGCACATCGACGATCGGCGGGTCGGAGCCGGTGACGTCCTCGCCCTCGAGTTCCGGTCCCAGCGCGCCGGGGAGCCGGTTCGCGCGTTCCGATACACCGATTCGAACGGCCACACCGACTATTTCACTCCCGACGGCCGCACCCTGCGGCGCGCGTTCATGCGGAATCCGCTCCGATTCACCCGCATCAGCTCCCGGTTCTCGAAGTCCCGCCTGCACCCGGTGTTGCGGATCAGGCGGCCTCACCGCGGCGTGGACTACGCCGCCCCCCGCGGCACGGCGGTCCGGGCCACGGGGAACGGCCGCGTATCCTTCGCGGGCCGCAAGGGGGGCTATGGAAAGACCGTCCTCATCACCCATGGAAACGCCCATACGACCCTGTACGCCCACCTGTCCCGCTACGCGAAGGGGGTCCGAAGAGGTACCCGGGTGCAGCAGGGCCAGGTCATCGGGTACGTAGGCTCGACCGGGATATCGACGGGCCCGCACCTCCACTACGAGTTTCGGGTCAACGGCGTCCATCGGGATCCGTTGACCGTGAAGCTCCCCCGCGCGGCGCCGCTCGACGAGAACGAGCTGAAGAAGTTCCGCCGTGAGATCGGGCCGCTCGTCGCCCAAATCGAATCCCTCGGGGCCACCCAGCTCGCCAAGCTGGTCCGCTGACCGCCATTGCCCCGCCGCCTCTACTTGGGACTCATCTCCGGCACCAGCGTCGACACCGTCGACGCGGCCCTCGTCTCGTTCGGCCCAGGGTTCGCGGACGCGCGCGTCGTCCACGCGCACGGCCATCCGATCCCGCCCCGGCTCCGCCGGGACCTCCTGCAAGCCGCCGCGAAGGAACGGACGACGCTCGCCCGGATCGCCAGGCTCGACGTCGAGGTCGGCCATCTCTTCGCCGATGCGGCGCTCTCCGCCATCCGGGGGGCCGGATGCGATCGGGCCGACGTCGCGGCGGTGGGCAGCCACGGGCAGACCGTCCGCCATGACCCCGAGGGGCGGTGGCCGTCGACGACCCAGATCGGCGATCCGAACGTCATCGCCCAGCGGACCGGCATCACCACCGTGGCGGACTTCCGGCGGCGTGACGTCGCGGCCGGCGGGCAGGGGGCGCCGCTGGCGCCGGTATTCCACCAGAGGGTCATGTCCCACCCCTCGCGCCGGCGCGCGATCGTCAACCTCGGCGGGATCGCGAACGTATCCCTGCTCGATCCCGCGGGTGCGCCGGGGAGCGGTCCGCTCGGCTTCGACTGCGGGCCCGCGAATGGGCTGCTCGACGCCTGGGCGCGGCGGCATCTCGACGCGCCGCTCGACCAGGACGGCGACTGGGCGGCGAGCGGTGTCGTGCACGACCCTCTGCTCGCGCGGATGCTGGCCGAACCGTACTTCTCCCAGCCGGCTCCGAAGAGCACCGGACGCGGCTATTTCGACGAAGGCTGGATCGACCGGCAGACCCGTTCGGTGGGAGAGCCGGTCGCCCCGGCCGACGTGCAGCGGACGTTGTGCGAGCTGTGCGCCGCGACCGTCGCGGACTCCATCGAGGGGTACGGTCCGGAGACGACCGAGGCGTACCTTTGCGGCGGCGGGGTGCACAACCGCACCCTGGTCGAGCGACTCTCGGCCCGGCTCGCGCCGCGCACGGTGGGCCGCACCGACGTCCTCGGGATCCCGGCGGACTACGTGGAGGCCGCCGCGTTCGCCTGGCTCGCGAAACGCACCCTCGACGGGGCGCCGGGCAACCTTCCCTCCGTGACCGGGGCGAGTGAAGCGGTGGTGCTCGGCGGGATCTATCCCGGCCGGGTTCGGCCGGACCGATCGGGCCGCGATTCCGGATAGCTGGGCGGGAGCGCGTTCCCGAGCCGGGCGGCGAGCCGGCCCCGCCCCCTGGCCGAAGCCTCAGATCGAAAACGAGAGGCCGCAGCCGCAGGTCGTGCTGGCGTTCGGGTTCCGCACGACGAACTGCGACCCCTGGAGGTCTTCCTGGTAGTCGATCTCGGACCCGACGATGTACTGGTAGCTCAGCGGATCGACGACGAGCCGGACCCCGTCGCGTTCGGCGACGTAGTCGTCGGCCTCGGAATCGTGCTCGAGGTCGAAGCCGTACTGAAACCCCGAGCAGCCGCCGCCCTGCACGTACACCCGGAGCATCCGGCCCGCCTCCGCGTGGGAGGCGAAGATCTCCCTCGCCTTGGCGGTGGCCCGGTCGGAGATCCGGATATCGAGGTCGGCGGGGTCGTCCATGGCGCGAAGTGTAGCACCGTCCGAGGGGCCGGGGTTCCGGGGTTCCCGGCGGCGCGGCGCCGGCAAGGCCGCGCCGCCGGGGCCGCGGCCCTCGAGGAGGGGGCGGTTGAAATTCCCGCCCCGCTATCCCAACATACGCCCTCCCGCGATTCGGCATCGCACCGCCCCGGCCGGCCCGGGGCCTGCCTTGGGATCGGCCCCCGGAATCGACCCGGAATCAACCCGGAATCGACCCGGGGCCGATGCGGATCGCACCCGCCCACTCGGCAGCCGCCGCCCCATCGCCGGGCCGCGGCTGGATGGCATGAGAGGTACCGAACGATGGCGACACTTGCCGATGTACAGGCAATCATCAAGGACAACGACATACGGCGGGTGGACCTGCTCGTCACCGACCTCATCGGTCGCTGGCAGCATTTCTCGATCCCCGCGTCCCGGGTGGACGAGAGCATCGTCGAGCGCGGTCTCGGCTTCGACGGGTCCAGCCTGCGGGGCTTCCAGTCGATCGACGAATCGGACATGCTGCTGCGCCCGGACCTCGCCACGGCCCGGATCGACCCGACCGAGTCCGAGCCGACCCTGAAGCTGATCTGCAACGTCCACGACCCGATCACCGGCGACAACTACTCGCGCGACCCGCGCCACGTGGCGACCAAGGCCGAGCGCTACCTCGAGGCCTCCGGCATCGCCGACAAGGCGTTCTTCGGCCCCGAGCTCGAGTTCTTCCTGTTCGAGCACGTGCAGTTCGGCCTCAAGATCAACTCCTCGTTCCACGTCGTCGAGTCCGACGAGGCGGACTGGAACTCCGGACGCAACGAGGACGGCGCCAACACCGGCTACAAGATCCCGCCGAAGCAGGGCTACACCCCGGTGCCGCCCTTCGACAAGCTCTCCGACATCCGCTGGGAGATGGCGGAGAAGATGGGCCGGATCGGCATCGAGTTCGAGGTGCACCACCACGAGGTGGCGACCGGCGGACAGGGCGAGATCGCGACCCGCTTCGGCACGTTGCGCCAGAAGGCGGACGAGACCCAGTGGTACAAGCACATCGTGCGCAACGTGGCCCTCGCGCACGGCAAGTCCGCGACCTTCATGCCGAAGCCCCTGTTCGGGGACAACGGCACCGGGATGCACGTGCACCAGTCGCTCTGGCTCGGCGACACGCCGCTCTTCTACGACGCGGACGGCTACGCCGAGCTCTCGGAGCTCGCCCGCCACTACATCGGCGGCCTCCTCCGGCACGGACCGTCGCTGCTCGCGTTCTGCGCGCCGACGACCAACTCCTACAAGCGCCTGGTGCCCGGCTTCGAGGCGCCGACCTACCTCGCCTACTCGCAGCGCAACCGCTCGGCGGCGGTGCGGATCCCGACCTACGAGACGTCGGCGGCGAGCAAGCGCATCGAGTTCCGGCCCCCGGACCCCTCCGCCAACACGTACCTCGCGTTCTCCGCGATGATGATGGCGGGCCTCGACGGGATCCGGAACCGGATCGACCCCGGCGACCCCACGGACACGGACATCTACGAGCTCTCGCCCGAGGACGCGGGGAACATTCCCCAGGTCCCGTCCTCGATGGAGGAGGCGGTGGAGGCGCTCGGCGGCGACCACGACTACCTGCTGGAGGGCGGGGTCTTCACCCAGGACGTGATCGACCACTACATCGCGTTCAAGCAGCAGGAGTCGCGCGACGTGTTCCTCCACCCGGTCCCGGCGGAGTTCTTCCACTACTACCACATCTAGCCGGGGTGAACGGAAGGGGCGCCGGCGCGGCGCCCCTTCCGGCAAATCGGGGCTCGGAACGGTCGCGCCGACGGTGCCGGCGCGCGGGGCCGGGAGCCCCGGGCGTCCCGGCCCTCAGCGAGGCTCGACCAGTCCGCCCCGAGGAATCGCCAGGCGACCGCGCCAGCGGTCGCCGGTCGCCGGCCGGGCTACAGGAGCTCCTCCGCGAGCAGGCGGGCCGCCTCCGCCGTCGTGTGCCGGGCGAGCAGCGACCCGACGTGCCGGCGCGCCCCCGCCTCCTTCCACCGCGCCAGCCGGTCCCGGACCCGGTCCGCCGGGCCGACGAGGGCCACGTCGTCGATGAGCTGGTCGGGCACCGCGGCGGCGGCTTCCGCCCGGCGTCCGGCGAGGAAATGGTCCTGGACCTCGACCGCCGCCGCCTCGTATCCGAGCCGTTTCGTGTAGTCGTTGTAGAAGTTCTTGCTCCGCGCCCCCATGCCGCCGACGTAGAGGGCGAGGTGCTCGCGGACCACCCGGCGCGCGCGCTCGAGGTCGTCGTCCACCACCACCTCGACGAAGGGGGCGATCTCGAACGTATCGAGGCCCTTGCCGTTCCCGGCCCGCTCGAACCCTTCCTTCAGCGGGCCTTCGAAGAGGTCGAAGCGCTCCGGGTTCATCCACACCGGGAACACCCCGTCCGCCACTTCGGCGCTCGTGCGAAGGCCGTTCTCGGTGAACGCCCCGGTGAAGATGCGAAGCCCGCGGTTGCCGTGCAGGATGCTGCGGAGCGGCTTTCCGAGCCCGGACGCGCCCTCGCCCCGGTAGGGGATCTGGTAGTGCTCGCCCTCGTGGGTCAGCGGCTCCTCGCGGGCGAGGATCTTGCGGATGATCGAGATGTACTCGCGGGTCCGGGTGAGGGGGCGGCCGTAGGGGACGCCGTACCAGCCCTCGATGACCTGGGGGCCGCTCGGCCCCACCCCGAGGACGAACCGCCCGCCCGACATCGCGTCCAGGGTCATCGCGGTCATCGCGGCGCAGGCGGGGGCCCGCGCCCCCATCTGGATGATGGCCGTGCCGACGTGGATGCGCGACGTCCGGGCGAGGATCCACGCGGCGGGGGTGACCGCATCCGAGCCCCACGCCTCCGAGGTCCACACCGAGTCGAAGCCGAGGTTCTCCGCTTCGAGGATGAGGTCCATCGGCACTGACATTTCCGCAGGCGAGTAGCCCGCCACCAGACCCAGCTTCACCGTGCGCGCTCCTTACCGAGGTCGAGAGACCGAGGCCAAGGGTAACCCATCGGACGACTTCGGACAGGTATCGTCTCCATCCTCAACGTCGCCCGAGCACCTGACCCATGAGGTCCGCCGGCTCCCGGACCGGCCAGGCCCCCTGCCGCCACCCGGAGCGAGCGGTGAATCGACGGTGCAGAAGCCAGGGCCGGGGAGGAAGGCGAGAGAGGAGGAGGGAGAGGGAGCAGGGCGTCACGGGCGTCATTCGGTCGAAGCCAGGCGGTCCAGGAAGGCGGCCATGCGCCTTGCCCGCGCCCGGGTCCGGGCGCGCTCCGCCCGGACGATGGCTTCCAGCTCGCCCAGGGCGTCCTCGAACCGTTCGTTGACGACGAGGTAGTCGAAGTCGGGGTAGTGGGACATCTCGCGGCCCGCGCTCGCGATCCGTCCGGCGATGCTCGCCTCGTCGTCCTGCCCGCGCTCCCGGAGCCGGTGTTCCAGCGCCTCCACGGACGGGGGGAGGATCTGGATGGTGATCGCCTCGGCGTCCTTCTCCCGCACCTGCGCGGCGCCCTGCCAGTCGATCTCGAGCAGGACGTCCGCCCCGCGCCGCCTCCGCTCGTCGACCCAGTCGCGGGAGGTGCCGTACCAGTTTCCGAACACCCGCGCGGTCTCCAGCATCCGGCCCCCGTCCGCGAGCCGGCGGAAGGCGGTCTCGCCCACGAAGTGGTACTCGCGTCCGTCCCGCTCGCCGGGCCGGGCGGGTCGGGTGGTGTGCGAGATGGATATCTCGACCCCCGGGGCCCGCCCGACGAGATCGCGGACGAGGGAGGTCTTGCCGGCCCCCGAGGGTCCGGCGATCACGAACAGGAGGCCGGTGCTTCGAACCGCGTTCACCGCGTCGCCGCGCTACTCGACGTTCTGGACCTGCTCGCGCATCTGCTCGATGAGCACCTTGAGGTCGACGGACGCCCGGGTGGTGTCCGGGTCGGCCGACTTCGACCCCAGGGTATTGGCTTCGCGCTGGAGCTCCTGCATGAGGAAGTCGAGGCGCCGTCCGATCGGGGAGCCGCTCCCGAGCGCGTCGCGGACCTCCGTAACGTGGGCATCGAGCCGGTCCAGCTCCTCGGCGACGTCGGTGCGGCTCGCGAACATCACCAGCTCGTGGGCGAGCCGGTCCGGGTCGGCGTCTACCCGCGCTTCGTCGAGGCGGGCGAGGAGCCGGGCCCGGTATCTCTCCTGGACCTCCGGGAGCGCGGCTCGCACGCGCGCCGCGATGCTCGCGACCTCCTCGCACCGCCCGGCCACCAGGCTGCCGAGCTTCGCTCCCTCCCGCGCCCGCGCGGCCACCAGGGTGTCGAGCGCCCGGTCGAGCAGCCCGAGCGCCGCGCTTCCGACCGACTCGCGGTCGATCCCCGGCGGCTCCACGACCCCGGGCCAGCGCAGCACGTCGAGTGCGCTGGGAGGAAGGAGGGGGAGGCCGCCCGGTGTCCGGGGCGCCCGTCGCGCCGCCGCCTCCACCTTCCGCGTCGCGTCGAGGAGCCGGCTCGCGAGGTCGAGATCGAGCGAGAACCCCGCTCCGCCGCGACCGGCGGCCGGCTGGACCCGGAGGCTGCAATCGACCTTCCCGCGCCGGACCCTCGCCGCCACGCGCTCGCGCACCCCGGCTTCGAGCGATCGCAGCTCCTCGGGCAGACGGAGCGATACGTCGAGATAGCGGTGGTTGACCGAACGCAGCTCCCAGGCCGCGGCGCCCCAGTCGGCGTCGATCTCTTCGCGCGCGAACGCGGTCATGCTGTGGACCATGGCGGGCCGGATCCTAACAGTTGGCCGGCGGCCGGCGGGGCCGGTTCCCTCCTCGGGGCGGCGGGCGCCGTGCATGTATGATCCGCCGTGCCGGCCCCGAGCCGTCGGGCGCCCGGCCGCCGCCGGGACCGCTCCCGGCCTCCCGGATCGCTTCCTCGCCAGCATGGAGACGCGGATGCACGAACGGCCGAGCGGCCGCCGCCCGGACGAGATGCGGGCGGTGCGGATGACCCGCCACTACACCCGGCACGCGGAAGGGTCGGTGCTCGTCGAGTTCGGCGATACCCGGGTCATCTGCACCGCGAGCGTCGAGAAGCGAGTACCCCGATTCCTCCTCGGGCGCGGCTCCGGGTGGGTCACCGCCGAGTACGGGATGCTTCCCCGCTCGACGAGCGAGCGCACCGCCCGCGAGGCCGCGCGCGGGCGCCAGGGGGGGCGGACCCTGGAGATCCAGCGGCTCATCGGGCGGAGCCTCCGGGCGGTCGTCGACCTCGAGGCCCTCGGCGAACGGACCATCCACCTCGACTGCGACGTCATCCAGGCGGATGGCGGAACCCGCACCGCCGCGATCTCCGGCGCCTACGTCGCGCTCGCGGACGCGGTCGCGACCCTGCGCGCGCCCGGCGGGCGCGAGGCGCTGCACGGGCAGGTCGCGGCGGTCTCGGTCGGGATCTGGCGGGGTCGGCCGGTCCTCGACCTCGACTACGCCGAGGACCGGGAGGCGGAGACGGACATGAACGTCGTCATGAACGAGAACGACGGGTTCATCGAGATCCAGGGCACGGCCGAGGGGCATGCGTTCCGGGCCCCGGAGCTCGACGCGATGCTGTCGCTCGCCCGCGCCGGGATCGAGGAGATCCTCGAGGCCCAGCGGCGGGCGCTCGGGGGGTGAGCCGGGTCCTCGTCGCGGCGACCGGCAACCGCGGCAAGCTCCGGGAGATCGAGCGCCTGCTCGACGGCTTCGGGTGGGAGGTCGCGGCGCAGTCCGAGTTCGGGGTCGAGCCGCCCCCGGAGGGCGGGCTCACCTTCGTCGAGAACGCGATCCTCAAGGCGCGCCACGCGGCGGAACGCACCGGGCGGCCCGCCCTCGCCGACGACTCCGGGCTCGTCGTCGATGCCCTCGGCGGCGCGCCCGGCGTCCGGTCCGCCCGGTACGCCGGCCCCGGGGGCGGCGATGCGGCCAACAACGAGAAGCTGCTCCGGGCGCTCGCGGGCGTGCCGGAAGGCGAGCGCACCGCGCGGTTCGAGTGCGCGATGGTCTGGATGCGGCATCCGCGCGACCCCGTGCCCCTCATCGCCCACGGAACCTGGGCGGGGCGGGTGCTCGAAGCCCCGCGGGGCGCGAACGGCTTCGGATACGACCCGCTCTTCCTCGACCCGGTCGCCGGGCGCACCGCGGCCGAGCTCGACCCCGAAGGCAAGGATGCGCTCAGCCACCGCGGCCAGGCGCTTCGGGCGCTGCGGGCGATGATGCCGGCCGCCCCGGCAAGCTGAGGCCCGCCGGCCGCCGCACCGGTCCTCGCGCCGGCTCTCGTGTCGGCTCTTGCACCGCCCGCGCCAGCTCTCCGGCGCGCCGCCGGCTCTACCCGGTGCGCCGCCACCGGCCTTCCGCTGGAGCGCCGCCGACGCTCGCTCCGCCCGCCCGCGGGCGAACCCCGTTCCGCCCCGGCTCAGCTATTCACGAGGTTCGGCAGCCAGAGCACGATCTCGGGAAAGGCGAGGAAGAGGCCGACGGTGGCCGCGTCGGCGAGGAAGAACGGGAGGATCCCCCGGAAGACCTCCGCCAGCGGAATGTCCGGCCGCACCGCCGCCACCACGTAGCAGTTGAGCCCGACCGGCGGGGTGATGAGGCACACCTCGCACATCTTGACCACGATGATCCCGAACCAGATGGGGTCGTAGCCGAGCGCGACCACCGCCGGGTAGACGACCGGCAGGGTGAGAAGGAGCATCCCGATCGCGTCCATGAACATCCCGAGCACGGCGTAGCCGAGCAGGATGAAGATCATGGTCACCACCGCGGGCAGGGGAAGCTCCACCAGCCACGTCGCGAACGCTTCCGGGAGCCCCGCGAAGCCGAGGAAGCGGACGAAGATCAGCACCCCCCAGATGAGGGCGAAGATCATGACGGTGAGCTTCGCGGTCTCCAGCAGCGCGCTCTTGAGGGCCGGCCAGCGCATCCCCCGGTAGATCGCGATGCACATCACCACGAACGCCCCGAGCGCGCCGGCCTCGGTCGGGGTCGCCCACCCCGCGTACATCGCGCTGAAGATGATCGCGACGACCGCGAAGATGGGGATGGTCGGGGGGACGGTGGCCAGCCGCTCGCGGAGCGGGGGCAGCCCGATGGGCCGGCCGAGCTCGGGCCGCACGGCGCACTGCCCGATGATGAGGGCCGCGTAGATGAGGGCGGACACCATGCCGGGCAGGAAGCCGGCGAGGATCAGGGTGCCGACCGACTCCTCGACGATGATCGCGTAGATGACGAGGATCGCGCTCGGCGGGATGAGCGACGCGAGGGTGCCCCCCGCCGCGACCACCCCGGCCGCGAGGCGCGGGCTGTAGCCGTTCTCCAGCATGTGGGGGATCGCGACCCGGCTGAAGACGGCGGCGGTCGCGGTGCTCGCCCCGGAGACCGCCGCGAACCCGGCCGTCGCGAACACGCTCGCCACCGCGAGCCCTCCCGGCACCCAGCCGAACCACGCGCGCGCCGCATTGAAGAGGGCGTGGGTGAGCCCCGCGTGGTACGCGACGAAGCCGATGAGGATGAACATCGGCAGGACGCTCAGCACGTAGTTGACCGACTTCGAGTGCGGCACGGTGCCGACGATCCCCGCCCCCGCGTCCCAGCCGATGAGCCAGACCATCCCGACGAGGCCCGCGAGCGACGCGGCCGCGAACACCCGCACCCCCAGGAAGACGAGCACCAGCAGCCCGCCGGTCACGATGAGGCCGATGGTGAGCTCGTCCATCAGCCGTTCTCCCGCCGGCGAACCCCGCCGTGCCGGCCCGGCGAAGAAAGATCGGCCGGTACGAACGGGACGCCCGCGTTCCTGGAAGAGGCAGGCCCCTTCATGATCCGGCTCATGACCCGGGCTTGCCCGTTTCCACGATCACGAGCCGGTGGGCGCGTGATCATCTTCGACGCGCTCATCTTCGAAGGTTTCCCGGAGCCGCTTCGCGGCCCCCGTCCGCTTCGCCGGCGAGCCCGGTCTCGATCTCGTGCTGGGCCTGCTCGTCCACCGTCTCGATGAGGGGGATCCCGACGGGCTCCGCCTTCGGCCGGCCCGCGAGCCGGACGAAGCCCGCGAGCTGGATGACCAGCCGCACCAGCAGGATCGCGAACGCCACGGGCACCAGGAGCTTCGACGGCCACAGGGGGATCTCGATGTCGATGGTGCTGTCGCCGATGCTCCATGCGCGCAGGAAGTGCTCGTAGCCGAACCAGGCGAGGATCGCGACGATCCCGATGGCGAGGATCGTGCCGAACGCTTCGACGATCCACAGGGCCCGCCCCCGGAACCGCTTCAGGATGATCTCCATCCGGACGTGGCCGCCGAGGCGCTGCGTGTACGCGATGGAGAGGAAGGCGAACACGGTCATCACGAATTCGATGACGTCGACGTAACCCGGTACGGGCAGATTGATGAGCTTGCGCCCGAAGACCTGGAACACGCCGATGAACATCACCGCGAGGATGACGAGCGCGGCGGCGAGGTTCAGGGCGCTCTCGAAGCGGAAGAACCCCTCGTCGGCCGCCTTCAGCCGGTGGGCGAAGGGCGAGAGGCCGGCGAGCGCGCCTCCCACGGGCGGCGCGCCGCCCGCGGGCGGCCCGGATCGGTTGTCCCTGGCTTCCGGCATCGGGGAGTCGCGGGTTGGGGCGGGAATCGGGAGGCTCCGCGGCAGGAGGGAAACGCCCCGCTTCCGCACCCGGAAGCGGGGCGCCCCTCCGGTCGCAACGCCGCTACATCATCGCCTTTTCGGCGGTGGAGAGCACGAGGTCGAGCAGCTCCTCGGCCGGCAGATCGTCCTTGTTCTCCTCGACCCAGGCGTCCCAGACCGGCTTGCCGGCGATCCGGCGGAACTCGGCCATCTCGTCCTCCGGGATCTGCACCATCTTGATCTTGCCGCCTTCCCGCCACTTCTTCTCGTTCGCCACGTCCTTCTCCTGGTACGCGGCGGACATCGCGGCGTACGCCCCGTCCTTCAAGCTCAGCAGGAGCTCCTTGTACTGGTCGGGAAGGGCGTTCCAGGCGCCCGCGTTGAACACGGTCGGGCAGTTCACCGTGCCGAGGCTCATGTTGGTGGTGACCCAGTCCGCGACCTCGTCGAGCTTGTAGGCGGCGAAGGTGTAGGAGTAGGGGAAGCCGATGGCGTCCACCGTGCCCCGCTGGAGGGCGGTGTAGGTCTCCGACGCGGGCATCGTGGACGGGGTGGCCCCGATGAGCGACGCCGCGCGGCCCATCCCGCCGAGCGCCCGCAGGCGCTTGCCCTCGAAGTCGGCCACGGACTTGGGCGGCTCGCCCTTGCCCATGTACTCGTACTGCGGGAGGATGTTGGACATGTAGAGGTAGGCGTTCCACTTCCCGAGCGCCTCCTGCGCCGACGGGTGCGCGTACACCGCGTCGTGCACCTTGCGCATCACCTCGAAGTTCGCGAGGGGCAGGAAGGGCAGGTCGAGCACGTTCAGGGGCGCGTTCTTGCCCGGATGGTACGAGGCGCAGAAGAACGCGGACTCGAACGCCCCGAGGGAGATGCCGTCGAGGTTCTCCTTGCTCTTCGAGAGCTGCTCGCCGTAGAAGAGCTTGATGGTGAACTTGCCGCCGGTGCGCTCCGCCACCTGGGCCGAGACGTGCTCCGCCCCCTCGGTGAAGGCGCGGCGCTTGCCCCAGATCGACATCTTCCAGCTCACCTCCGGGCCGTCCACCATCTGCGCGGCGGCGGGGGTGACGCTCCCGACGAGGCTCGCGCCGGCGGCGGCGAGCGACGCCGCTACCACGGTGAGGATTGTCTTTCGCATCTTCGGTTCCTCTCGTTCGGTTGCCTGAGAAGCCTTGCGGACCGTGCGCCGCATCCCGCGCCGCCGGGTCGAGCGCCGGCGGCGGGGCGCGGGCCGGCCCGCGCGGGGGGCGACACTAACCGACCGGAGGCCGTACCGCAATCGGCATCGGAACGAGGCATGTGCGCGGTGGGGATGTCCGCCAGGCACGCCTCCCGCGGACCCGCCCGTGGGTGTCCTGGGAACGCGGGTGTCTCGCCCGCACCTTCGTTCACGGGCGCTTCGCACCCCTCTGCGGGCGAGACACAAGCGTTCCCAGGAGGCGCCGTGGACTCGCGCCCTCGCATCCGCGTCCGCGTCGGGGTCCGCGGCGACGGTGGACAGCTTGCATGAAGTGGCCCGCGCCCGGAGGCGCCGCGGGGCTTCCCTGCCGCCCCGAATCCGGCTACGGTGCCCCCGAATCGCTCCGAAGGCAGCGCGGGGATCGGCCCATGAAGACTCATGCCCGGGTCGTCGTGATCGGCGGCGGCGTCGTCGGCGTCTCGACCCTCTACCACCTCGCCCGCAAGGGCTGGTCGGACGTGGTCCTGTGCGAGCGCACGGAGCTCACCGCCGGCTCCACCTGGCACGCCGCCGGGCTCCTTCCCCTCTTCAACATGAGCTACAGCGTCGGGCAGATCCACAAGTACTCGGTGCGGCTCTACCCGGAGCTCGAGCGCGAGACCGGGCAGGACGTCGGCTTCCGCCCGGTCGGTAACGTCCGCCTCGCGACGAACCGCGACCGCATGGACGAGTACCGGTTCTACGCCGGGGTCGCCCGCACGATCGGGGTCCGGGTCGAGTTCCTGACCCCGAGCGAGGTCCGGGAGATCTGGCCCCTGTGCAACGTGGACGGGCTCGTCGGGGCCATCCTCCACCCCGAGGACGGCTACATCCAGCCCGCCGATCTCACCCAGGCGTTCGCGCGCGGGGCCCGCGCCCGCGGGGCGGAGATTCACCGGCGCACCAGGGTGACCGCCATCGAACGCACCGGGAGCGGGGAGTGGCGGGTGAGGACGGATCAGGGAGACATCGTCTGCGAGCACGTGGTGAGCGCGACCGGCAACCACGCCCGCCAGACGGGGGCGATGGTCGGGATCGACGTCCCCGCCATCCCCGTCGAGCACCAGTACCTCGTCACCGAGCCGCACCCGGACATCGTCGCCCGCCGCGAACAGGGGCTCCCGGAGATGGGGGTTCTCCGCGAGTCGGATGCGTCCTACTACCTCCGCGAGGAGCGGGGCGGCCTCCTCCTCGGCCCTTACGAAGCCGGCGCGCCCGCCTGCTTCGTCGACGGCCCTCCCGACGACTTCGAGAACGACCTCCTCCCCGAGGACCTCGAGCGCCTGGAGCCGCACGTCGAAGCGGTCGTCCGGCGGGTCCCGGCGTTCGGCGAGGTCGGGATCAAGCAGGCCGTCAACGGCCCCATCCCCTACACCCCGGACGGGAGCCCCCTCATCGGCCCCGCCTGGGACGTGCCCAACTTCTGGCTCAACGAGGGCCACAGCTTCGGCGTCACCGCGGCGGGCGGGGCCGGCTGGCAGATCGCGGAGTGGATCGTCGAGGGCGAGCCGTCGATCGACATGATGGGCGTCGACCCGCGCCGCTTCGGGCCCTACGCGACCCGCGGATACCTCCGGGAGAAGAACGAGGAGGCCTACGCCAACGTCTTCACCATCCACTACCCGGACGAGGAGCGCCCCGCCGCCCGGCCCCTCAAGCAGGCCCCCTGCTACTCGCGCATGAAGTCGCTCGGGGCGGTGTTCGGCCAGGTCTACGGCTGGGAGCGCCCCAACTGGTTCGCGCCGGACGGGGTGGAGCCGCGGGACGTGTGGAGCTTCCGCCGCACCAACTACTTCGAGCACGTGGGGGCCGAGTGCCGCCACGTGCACGAGCACGCGGGGCTCCTCGACATGAGCGCGTTCGCGAAGTGCGAGGTGTCCGGGCCGGGGGCCGAAGCGTGGCTGGACGGCCTGTTCGCGAACCGCATTCCCGCCCGCGTCGGCCGGATCGGGCTCTGCCACCTCCTCGCCGCCAACGGCGGGGTGCGGTCGGAGTTCACGGTGTACCGCGAGGCCCCCGACCGCTTCTACCTCGTGTCGGCCGGGGCTTACGAGCGCCACGACTTCGACACCCTCCGCAAGCGCCTTCCGCTTGACGGCAGCGTCCGCTTCGAGCCCGCCACCGCCCGCTACGGGGTGTTCGTGATCGCCGGCCCGAAGTCGCGCGCGCTGCTCCAGGGGCTGACCGACGCCTCCCTCGCCGACGCGGACTTCCCGTGGCTCACCGGGCGCACCATCGACCTCGGCGCCGCCCACGCGAAGGCGCTCCGCCTCAACTTCGTCGGCGAGCTCGGATGGGAGCTGCACCACCCCATCGAGATGCAGAACCACCTCTTCGACCGGCTGATGGCGGCGGGCCGCGAGCATCGCCTCCGGCCGTTCGGGATCCGGGCGATGGACTCCCTTCGCCTCGAGAAGTCCTACCGGCTCATCCCCCGCGAGCTCTCGATCGAGTATGCAGCCCTCGAATCGGGCCTGCACCGCTTTGTGCATCTCAACAAGGGGTCGTTCCCCGGCCGCGACGCCCTCGTCGAATGGCAACAGCGGGGCTTCTCCTGGGCGTTCGCGACCCTGGAGGTGCACGGGGTCACCGATGCCGACGCCCGCGGGTCCGAGCCGATCTACTCGGTCGGGGCGGGCGGGGATCTGGTCGGGAGGGCGACGAGCGGGGGCTACGGATGGCGGGTGGCCAAGAGCCTCGCCCTCGCGATGGTGCGCCCGGAGCTCGCCGTCGAGGGGACGGAGGTCGAGATCGAGATCCTCGGCGAACGCCGCCGGGCGACGGTGATCCCGGAGTCCCCGTTCGACCCGGGGAACGCCCGGCTCCGGGCCTGAGCCGAGCGGATCGGCCCGCCGCCCGGTTCAAGCGGCCCGTCCGTCCGGCACGGGTTCCGGCCCCACCCCGGCCCCGGCCTTGGTCCCGGGCGCGGGCATGACCGGGCGCCGCGGCCAGGGCGCGGACCGCCCGCCGCGGCCCCCGGCTCATGCCAAACTACGCGGCGGGGCGCCGCCGGGCCGGCGCCGCCCCGCCCGTCACCCAGCAAGACGAATCCAGCAAGACGAAGGAGGAGCTGCAACATGGCCGGTCAACCCGTACTGCCGAAAGGCTCGCCGCCCCCGCTCGCGCCCTATTCGCCGGGATATCGCTCCGGATCGTTCGTGTGCACGGCGGGGATGCTGGCGCTCGACTCCTCGGGGAACCTCGTCGGGGCCGGCGACGCCGCCGCGCAGACCCGCCAGGTCCTCGAGAACGTCAAGGAGATCATCGAGGCGGCCGGCGGGACGCTGGACGACGTCGTGTACAACATGATCTTCCTCGCGGACCTCGGGGACTACCAGGCGATGAACGAGGTCTACGGCTCGTACTTCCCCGAGAACCCGCCCGCCCGCGCCTGCGTCCAGGCCGGGCTCGTCAAGCCCGAGTTCCTGGTCGAGATCGCCGCGACCGCGGTCGTCGGCGATTAGCCGGGGAGGGAGGGGCGTCGATGAATGGCTGGCCCCGGCGCCTCCCGCGCGCCGCAAATCACCCCACCGGAGCCGGACCACCCTGCACTTCCCCGGACGGTATCGCACAAGCATACACTCGCCTCCCATGACCGAGTTCGAGATCGCCACCCTCACCGCCAATGTCGCCATCGGCCTCGGGCAGATCGGCATCGTCTGGTACGGCATCCGTGCCATGACCCGCGCCACGGAACGGCGGGCCGCCGAAGCGCGCGACGAAGCCCGTCGCGCCAGCCGGGCCGCCGACCGGCGCCACGCCGAAGCCATGCAGGCGCTCCGGGAGCAGGGCGAGGCTCTGCGGGAGCAAGGGGAAGCTCTACGGGAGCAGGGGGAGGCTCTGCGGGCCAGCACGGCCGCCCTCGTCGCCCTCCTCGAACGCACCGCGCCCGCCACCGACTGAACGGACGGTCCCGACCGCGAGGCGCACGGAACCGGAATCCACAGCCGGCGCCAAGTGGCTGTTCTGCGGGAGAGAACCGGGCGGAAGTGGTCGACGTCGTATGGCTGGGGGACCAGGATTCGAACCTGGGCTGGCGGAGTCAGAGTCCGCAGTCCTACCGCTAGACGATCCCCCAGGAGCTGCGAAAAGACGCTGCGAAGCGCAGCTTAGCGCTTCGAGTACTGCGGGCGCTTGCGGGCCTTGTGCAGGCCGACCTTCTTCCGCTCGACCTTCCTCGCGTCCCGGGTGAGGAGCCCCGCCCTGCGCAGGGTCGGGCGGTGGGTCTCGTCGTACTCGCAGAGCGCCCGCGCGATGCCGAGCCGGATGGCCCCCGCCTGGCCCGTGCCCCCGCCGCCCCGGACGGTGACCGTGAAGTCGAAGTCCTGCGAGCGCCTGGTCTCCTCCAGGGGCTGGCGCACCACCATCCGGGCCGTCTCGCGGCCGAAGAACTCGTCCAGGGGACGGCGGTTGACGACGATCCGCCCCGTCCCCCGGCGCATGAACACGCGCGCGGCGGAGGTCTTGCGGCGGCCGGTTCCGTAGCCAAGCAGTTCGGACATGGCGGTCTGGCTCGTTCTCTGGGCGTGGGCGAAAGGACGATCCGGAGCGCTGGCCGGATCAGAGCTCCAGGGGCTTCGGCTGCTGCGCGGCGTGCGGGTGGGCGTCGCCAGGGTAGACGTGCAGCTTGCGGAACATGGCCCGACCGAGCGGGCCGCGCGGGAGCATCCCCTTCACCGCGAGCTCGACGGCCCGGCCCGGCGCCCGATCCTGGAGCTTCTCGAAGCTCGTGGACCGGAGGCCGCCCGGATATCCGGAGTGGCGGTGGTACACCTTGTCGGAGGTCTTGCGGCCGGTCACCTTCACCCGGCTGGCGTTGACGACGATGATGTGGTCCCCGGTGTCGACGTGCGGGGTGTACTCGGGCTTGTGCTTGCCGCGCAGGCGGGTCGCGACCCCGGAGGCGAGGCGGCCGAGGACCTTCCCGCCCGCGTCGACGAGGTACCACTCACGCTTGACTTCCGCCGGCTTGGCGCTGAAGGTGGGCATGGTTCGTTCCCGGTGGGTTCCGGGACGCCGCGCCCCGGCCGAAGGCGCGGCACTCTATTGCCGGCGCGCGGGAATGTCAATGACGAGATCCGGGACGGGCTCCGGCCCCATCGTGCACGACCTTCGCGACCGGCTCGTCCTGGCCGCGGACCGATGGCTCCTGGGCCGCCGGTTTCCGGGGGCGGGCCGGGCGCCCCCCGGCTCGCCTGCGGGCGGAAGCGGCGGCCGGGCCGCGGCCGGCGCGCCCGCGTATCCCGCGGAGGGGATCGAGCCGGGGCCGTCCGGCCACCGGGCGCGCCGGCGGTCCGCAGGGCTCATGCGGGTCAACCACGCCGGGGAGGTGGCGGCGCAGGCGCTCTACCTCGGCCAGGGCCGGCTCGCGCGGGACCCCGGCGTCCGCCGCGGCCTCGAGGCGTCCGCCGCCGAGGAACGCGCCCACCTCGACTGGTGCCTCCGCCGGCTCTCCGAGCTCGGCGCGCGGCCGAGCCGGCTGGACCCCCTGTGGAGGGCCGGCTCGTTCGCGACAGGAGCGGCGGCCGGAGCGGCGGGCGATGCGTGGAGCCTCGGGTTCGTCGCGGAAACCGAGCGCCAGGTGGCGGACCACCTCACCCGCCATCTCCGCCGGCTGCCCCGCGACGACTATCGGAGCCGCGCGATCTGCCGCCGCATGATGGACGACGAACGGCGCCACGGCGCGCGGGCGGTTCAGGCGGGCGGGCGGCGGCTCCCGGCCCCGGTCCGGCTCATGATGCGGGCCGCGGCCGGGGTGATGACCACGACCGCGTACCGGATCTGAAGCCCGCACTCCGGATCATCCTGGGCGCCCGTGTGGCGCCCCCTCCGGGACGGGACCGGGGCCAAGGCTATTCCTGGTTCGCCGCACCATCCGAAAGGAGCGCGGTCTCCGAGCCCGGGCCGCCCGGGACCGGTCGGCTTCGTCCGCGCTTCAGCTCCCGGAGGAGCCCGGGTCCCCGCCCGGCGTGAACATCGGCATCGGGAAGGGGGTCACGTTGCCGTGGCCCTTCCCTTCCCCGACCGGGACGATCTTGTTCACGCCCTGCTTGTCGACCTGGTCGATCCGGATCACCGCGTGCATGGGGATGCAGGTCCGGCTCACGCCGCTGAACTCCGTCTTGAGCCGCTCCTCGGACGGGTCGATCAGCACGGCCGACCGCTCACCGAAGATGATGTCGCCGATCTCGATGAAGCCGAAGAGGTCGCCCTGACCGACGGAGTGCGAATACAGCTCGTATACCTTGCCGTGATTGTGGAAGATGATTCGGTACGTCGGCTTCTTCTTCGCCACGGTCGACTCCGTCGCTTCCTGGGCGCGCTGCGGGGTTGGGAGCCCGCGGATTATAGGCCACCACGGAGCGGATGAACCCCGGCGCCTCACCGCGCGCCGCTGGCGAACGCCCGGAAGTCTGCCCGCACGTCCCGGACCGCCGCGCGAAATAGTCGCTCCCCCGCCTCGGGGCTCGCGCGGGACGGGTCCGAGCCGATACGTCCGTCCGGGAACCGGCTCCGGTAGTCTTCGGCGTCCCGGAACCTTCCGCTCGGCGCGACGCGCGGCTCGAAGGAGGCGGACTTGACCGCTTCCGGGTACGCGAAGTACGAGAGCGAGACCTCGCTCGGGGTCGCGTGGCTGCCCTCCACCCCCGCGAAGAGCTCGCTCGAGACCCGGCGCACCCCGGCCCCGTCCCACCAGTTGGTGAGGGCGAGGCGGACGCGGCGGTCGGTCCGCCCGAGGCTGGCCTGCGCGTAGATCTCGGAGAACGCGGCGTTCAGGGTCGCGATGTTGCCGCCGTGCCCGTTGAGGAAATAGATTGCGTCGAACCCGTGCCGGGACAGCGACTCCACGTAGTCCGACACGCAGGCGATGAGGGTGCTCGGGCGCAAGGTGATGCTGCCGGGAAACGCGAGGTGGTGCTGCGCCATCCCGACGCTGATGGTCGGGCCCACCAGGGCGTCCTCCTCCTCTCCCACCGCCCGCGCCACCACTTCGGGGCAGATCGCATCCGTGCCGATGAGCCCGTTCGGCCCGTGCTGCTCGGTCGAGCCGATGGGGACGATGACCGCGGTGGCCCGCGCAAGATATGCTTCCACCTCCTGCCAGGTGCTGAGCTGAAGCTGCATGGGGACTACCTCGCCGTGGTCGGGGATGGGGAGACGGTACTGCCTGCCGCCGTCACGGGGGCGGGCCGCCTGCTCATGAGGCGCGCGCCATGAAGCGGGCGCGCGAGTGGCTGGGCGAGTGGCTGGGCCGGGCCCTGTGCGCGCTCGGCCTGCACGATCTGGAGGTCACCGAGGTCCAGATCGGGTTCGGCCCGAGCGGGACGGTCGAGAGGGTGCGGTGCCGCCGATGCGGGTATCGGGGGGCGCGCCGCGGCCGGGCGTAGCACATGGCTTGCATGGAACGTCCTCCGCCCTCCCTGTTCCTCGAGCGGCCGCCCGGCGCCTCGACGCCGGGAAGGGCTCAGAACGGGATGTCGTCGTCGATGTCGGGGTCGTTCCCGCCGGCGGGGGGCATCGCCCCCCGGCCGGACCTCCCGCCCTCCGGCGGCCCCTGGTTCCTCGGCGGCCCGGCGGGCGGGCGGTTCCAGTCGTCCGCCCCGCCTCCCGCGCCTCCTCCGTCTCCGCGTCCGCCCAGCATCTGCATCTCTCTCGCCACGATCTCGGTCGAGTAGCGGTCCTGCCCGTCCTGCCCCTGCCACTTCCGGGTCTGGATCTTGCCCTCGATGTAGACCTGCTGGCCCTTGCGGAGGTACTGCTCCCCGATCTCCGCGAGCCGCCCGAACATCACCACCCGGTGCCACTCCGTCTGCTCGCGCCGCTCGTTGGACTGCCGGTCCGTCCAACTGTCGGTGGTGGCGATGCGCAGGTTGGTGATCGCGCCGCCGCTCGCGCTGTAGCGGGTCTCGGGGTCCGCCCCGAGATTGCCGACCAGAATGGCCTTGTTGACGCCCCGTGCCATGCTTCGCTGCTCCCTTCAGGAATCCGATCGACCGCCCGCGCCCGGCCCCTCTCCGCACCCGTCTCCGCGCCCGCGGTCGCGAGGGGCCATTGTGCGCGCCCCCTCGCCGAATTGCATCCGGGCGGGCGCAATCGGGCGGAAATCCTCGTCACGGCGAGCCGATTCCTTACGCGGCGCTTCCGTTTCGCCGCATCGACCCGTCCGCCAACCCTGCCGCCGGCCACGCCGCGACGTCCTCGTCGGCGTCCGCAGCATCGGCGTCCGCGGTGCGGATCCGTGGGCTACACTCGGCCGTTTGGATCCGGGCCTCCACAGCCACATGCAAGGCGCGCCGCTCCTCCCCGCCGCCCGATGCTCCCGGGCGGGAACGATCAGCATCCGCGGGGCGCGGACCCACAACCTCAAGAACGTCGACGTGGACGTCCCCCGCGACCGTCTCGTGGTGATCACCGGCCTCTCGGGCTCCGGCAAGTCCACCCTCGCCTTCGACACGATCTACGCCGAGGGGCGCCGCCGGTACGTCGAATCCCTGTCCGCCTACGCGCGCCAGTTCCTCTCGGTGATGGAGAAGCCGGACGTCGACCACATCGAGGGCCTCTCGCCCGCCATCGCCATCGAGCAGCGCTCCGGCTCCGGCAACCCCCGCTCGACGGTCGGCACCGTGACCGAGGTCCACGACTACCTGCGGCTGCTGTTCGCGCGGGTCGGCGAGCCCCGCTGCCTCGACCACGACGTCGGGCTCGCGTCGCAGACGGTGAGCCAGATGGTCGACGCGGTCCTGGCCCGGGCCCCCGGCGAGCGGCTCGCGCTGCTCGCGCCGCTCGTGCGGCGGCGCAAGGGAGAGCACCACGAGGTGTTCGAGTCGCTGCGCTCGTCCGGCTTCGTGCGGGCGCGGGTGGACGGCCGGGTGTGCGAGGTCGATCCGCCGCCCCGGCTGGACGGGGCCGTCCATCACGACGTGGAGGCGGTCGTGGACCGGTTCCGGGTGCGTCCGGACCTCGCCCCCCGGCTGGCCGAATCCTTCGAGACGGCGCTCGCGCTCGCGGACGGC
Organism: Gammaproteobacteria bacterium; assembly: GCA_965243335.1. Classification (GTDB taxonomy): domain Bacteria; phylum Pseudomonadota; class Gammaproteobacteria; order HK1; family HK1; genus JAJDXW01. The sequence continues at coordinate 3,000,522 of OZ251545.1, read as the reverse complement.
CGGGCGGTGGTGGCCGCGCTCGACGCCGACGGCGGACGCGCCGGCGAAGACCGGGCGTTCTCGGCGCGCTTCGCCTGCCCCGAGTGCGGCTACTCGATCCCGGAGCTCGAGCCGCGCCTGTTCTCGTTCAACAGCCCGGTCGGCGCGTGTCCCGCATGCGACGGCCTCGGGCGGCAGTCCTTCTTCGACCCGGACCGGGTCGTCTCCCGCCCGGAGGTCAGCCTGCCGGGGGGGGCGGTGCGCGGCTGGGACCGGAGCAACGCCTACTACTTCGGGCTCTTGCGGTCCCTCGCCGCCCACTACGGCTTCGACCTCGACCTCCCCTTCCGGGACCTGCCGCCCCGCGTTCGCGACACCGTGCTCTACGGCAGCCGGGGCGAGCCGATCGAGATCCGGTACGGCCGCCGCCACCGGGGCGTCCGGCCCTTCGAAGGGGTCATCCCGAACATGGAGCGCCGCTACCGGGAGACGGAGTCGGCGCACGTGCGCGAGGAGCTCGCCCGCTACATGAGCTCGCGGCCCTGCCCGGACTGCGGGGGCCGGCGGCTGAACCGGCACGCCCGCTCGGTGTGGGTGGCGGGAAGCGACCTTCCCGCCCTCGAGAGCCTGCCGGTCGCCGACCTGCGCCGCTTCTTCGAGGAGGCTACCTTCCGCGGCTACCGCCGCGAGATCGCGGGCCGGCTCGTGCACGAGGTCGTGCAGCGCCTTGACTTTCTCATCGACGTCGGCCTCGAATACCTCTCCCTCGACCGGGCCGCCGACACGCTCTCGGGAGGGGAGGGGCGGCGGATCCGCCTCGCGAGCCAGATCGGGGCCGGGCTCGTCGGGGTGATGTACGTCCTGGACGAGCCTTCCATCGGCCTGCACCCGCGGGACAATCGCCGGCTGCTAGACTCCCTGTTGCGGCTCCGCGACCTCGGCAACACGGTCATCGTCGTCGAGCACGACGAAGGCGCCATCCGCGAGGCGGACTGGATCATCGACATGGGGCCGGGGCCGGGCGTGCACGGCGGGCGGGTCGTCGCCCAGGGCACGGTGGGGGACGTCATGGCGGAGTCCGCGTCGATCACGGGCCAGTACCTCTCCGGCCGGCGCCGCGTGTCCGGGCCGCGCCCGCGCCGCCGGCCGGCCGGCCGGCTCCGGATCGAGGGGGCCTCGGCGAACAACCTGCGCTCGGTGGACGTCGAGCTGCCGCTCTCCGTCATGACCTGCGTGACCGGGGTGTCGGGCTCGGGCAAGTCGAGCCTCGTGCACGACACCCTGTACCTCGCCCTGTCGGGAACGGGAACGGGGGCGGGAGGGCGCGCGGATGCGGGTGCGGCCGGCCGGCGGCCGGGGCCGGACGCTCCCGCGCGGGTCTCCGGCGCCGAGCACGTCGACAAGGTGGTCAACATCGACCAGAGCCCCATCGGCCGCACCCCGCGCTCGAACCCCGCGACCTACGCCGGGCTCTTCACCCCGATCCGGGAGCTCTTCGCGGCCACCCCGGAGGCGCGCGCCCGGGGCTATTCCCCCGGGCGCTTCAGCTTCAACGTGCCGGGCGGCCGGTGCGAGGCGTGCCGCGGGGACGGGGTCATCCGGGTAGAGATGCACTTCCTGCCGGACGTGTACGTGCGCTGCGACGTGTGCCAGGGCCGGCGCTACGACCGGGAGACCCTGGGGGTGCGCTACCGGGGAAAGAGCGTGGACGAGGTGCTCGGCATGACCGCGGCGGAGGCGCGGGGCTTCTTCGACCCGATCCCGGCCGTCGCCCGCCGGCTCCAGACCCTCGTCGACGTCGGCCTCGGATACCTCGGGCTCGGGCAGAGCGCGACCACCCTCTCCGGCGGCGAAGCGCAGCGCATGAAGCTCGCCCGCGAGCTGTCCCGGCGCGAGAGCGGCCGGACCCTGTACGTCCTCGACGAGCCGACGACCGGCCTCCACTTCCACGACGTGCGGCAGCTCCTCGAGGTCCTCGACCGGCTCGTCAACCGCGGCAACACGGTGGTCGTGATCGAGCACAACCTCGACGTGATCCGGGCCGCCGACTGGATCGTCGACCTCGGCCCGGAAGGGGGGCGGGACGGCGGGCGGATCGTGGCCGCCGGCACGCCCGAAGCGGTCGCGGCCGTACCGGGCTCCCACACCGGGCGCTTCCTCGCCGGGACGGGCGCGCCGGGGGGCCGCCCGCCCGCCGGGGCGGAGCCGGCGCTATCGCTCGAGGAGTCTCTTCCAGCATGACGGTGCTCATCCCATGACGGCGCTCATCTGCGGTTCGGTGGCCTTCGACACCATCAAGCGGTTCCCCGAGCGGTTCCGGGATCACATCCTGGCCGACCGGATGGACGTCATCAGCGTGTGCTTCACCGCGCCGGAGATGAGGCGCGAGTTCGGGGGCTGCGCGGGCAACATCGCCTATACCCTGAAGCTCCTCGGCGGTGACCCGCTGCCGATGGCGGCCGTGGGCCACGATTTCGCGCCGTATGCGTTGTGGATGGACCGGAACGGGATCGAGCGCCGGCTCGTCACCGAGGTGGAGGCGTACACCGCCCAGGCGTTCATCACCACCGACGCGGACGGCAACCAGATCACGACCTTTCATCCGGGGGCCATGGACCACGCCCACCTCAATTCGGTGGGGGAGGCGGGGGGCCGGGTCCGCATCGGGATCGTGGCCCCGGACGGCCGGCGCGCGATGGTGCGCCACGCGGCCGAGTTCGCCGAGCGCGGCATCCCCTTCATCTTCGATCCCGGCCAGCAGCTCCACCTGTTCGGGCCGGAGGAGATCGCCCGCTTCCTCGACGACGCGGCCTGGGTCGCCGTCAACACCTACGAGTGGAGCCTGCTCCAGGAGCGCTCCGGCCTCGACGCTGACGAGATCGTGGGCCGGGTCGAGGCGGCGATCGTCACCCGGGGCGCGGAGGGCTCCTCGGTCCTCCGGCGCGGCGGGGAGATCATCGACGTCCCCGCCGTCGCCGCCTCGCAGGAGGTCGACCCGACCGGGTGCGGCGACGCGTACCGGGCCGGCCTGCTGTTCGGCCTCGAGGCCGGCTTCGACTGGGAGACGACCGGGCGGATCGCGTCGCTCGCGGGCGCGCTCAAGGTCGCGCACCCCGGATGCCAGAACCACCGCTTCGACCCGGAAGGCTTCGCGGCCCGTTTTCGCGAGGCGTTCGGCTACTCGTTCCTGCCGCCGGCCCGGCGCGGCAGGCTCCGGTCCCCTCAGCCGAACTCGACGAAGAACGCCCGCAGGTAGCCGGTCTCGGGCAGGGCGGGGTGCATGGGATGGTCGCGGTCCTGCCCGCCTTCCGCCACGACCCGCGGGTGCAGGCCGAAGGGATGGGAGACGCGGGCGATGATCTCGAGGTGCTTCGCGCGCTCGAGGTGGGCCGAGCACGAGGCGGAGACGAGCTGCCCGCCCGGCGCCAGGAGCTGGATCGCGAGGCCGTTCGCCCGCCGGTACGCCTCGAATCCCTTGATCCGATCCCTTCGTCGGCGGATGAAGGCCGGCGGGTCGAGCACCACCACGTCGAAGCGCTCGCCGGCCGCTCGAAGCGCCTTGAGCGCCCGCACCGCGTCCGACCGTTCGACGCGCACCCGGTCCGCGACCCCGTTGCGGGCGGCGTTGCGCGCCGCGAGCTCGATCGCGTTGGCCGACGAGTCGATGCAGTGCGCCTCGCTCGCTCCGCCGAGGGCGCACCGGATCCCCCACGCCCCGGTATAGGAGTAGAGGTCGAGCACCCGCTTGCCGGCGACCCGTGAGGCGAGCCGCGCCCGGTTGGCCCGGTGGTCGAAGTACCAGCCGGTCTTCTGCCCCGCGAGCGGCGCCGCCTCGAACACCGCGCCGCCTTCCTCGACGTCGATCGTGTCGCCGATGGGCTCGCCGACGACCTCCGTACCCGCGTCGAGGCCCTCCAGGGCGCGGGCCGGGGCGTCGTTGCGGAGCACGACGGTGCGGAAGCCGAGCTCCGACCGGAGGAGGTCGACGAGGTCGGCCTTGACCCGCTCCATGCCCGCGGTGGTGATCTGCGCCACCGCCACGTCGCCGTAACGGTCCAGGATGAGGCCGGGCAGGGCGTCGCTCTCGCCGAACACCACCCGGTAGTAGGGCGCGTCGAACTCGCGCCGCCGCAGCGCTTCGGCGGCCGCGATCCGTTCGGCGAGGAGGGCCCGCTCCAGCCGCACCCCCGGCTCGCGGCTCACGATGCGGGCCGCGATGAGGGAGCGGGGGTTGACGTAGGCGCTCGCGAGCGGCTCGCCCCGGTGGTCCCGGAGCTCGACGGGCTCTCCCGGCGGGAGGCCGCGAAGACGCGCGCGGCCGACGTCGAACTCGTTGTCGTAGACCCAGGGATGCCCGGTGCGAAGGCGCCGCTCTTCGCCCTTCTTGAGATAGAGCGGTGTCACGGGCCGGGATTGTACGCTACGCTCCCCTGGCCTCGACCCCGGCCCCGGCCTCGCGCGCCCGCTCCGCCCTGCCCCCCGCGCGGCCGGCGCCGGCGCATCCGGCCCGCCCCCGACCCGGAAGGAGATCATGACCTCGCCAGCCCCCGGCCGGAACCGTCTCGCCGCCGAGACCAGCCCCTACCTCCTCCAGCACGCGGGCAACCCGGTGGACTGGTACCCGTGGGGGCCGGAAGCCCTCGACCGCGCGCGGCGGGAGAGCCGGCCGATCCTCCTCTCCATCGGCTACTCCGCGTGCCACTGGTGCCACGTCATGGCCCACGAATCGTTCGAGGACGAGGCCACCGCGCGGGTGATGAACGAGCACTTCGTCAACGTCAAGGTGGACCGCGAGGAGCGCCCGGACCTCGACAGGATCTACCAGGTCTCGCACCAGTTGCTCGCGCGCCGCCCCGGCGGCTGGCCGCTCACGATGTTCCTGACCCCGGACGACCTGACCCCCTTCTTCGGCGGCACCTACTTTCCGCCTTCGCCGCGCCACGGCCTCCCCGCGTTCCGCGACCTGCTCGTCCGGGTCGTGGACTTTCTCGCCTCCCACGGCGGCGAGGTGGCGAAGCAGAACGAGGCGCTGCGCGCGGCCCTCGCGCGGTCGGAGCCGAGCGGGGGCGGGGACGGGAGCGGCGGCGCCGTCCTCGGCCCCGAGCCTCTGGAGCGGGCGATGGCGGGGCTGCGCCGCGCCTTCGACGCCCGCGACGGCGGGTTCGGAGGCGCCCCGAAGTTCCCGCATCCCACGAACGTCGAGCGCTGCTTCCGCCGCCACCGCGACCCGCGGGACCTGCACATGGGCGTGCACACCCTCGCGAAGATGGCGCTCGGCGGGATCTACGACCACCTCGGGGGCGGGTTCTGCCGCTACTCGGTGGACGGCGAGTGGATGATCCCGCACTTCGAGAAGATGCTGTACGACAACGGGCCGCTCCTCGCCCTCTCGGCCCAGGCGGCCCGGCTCGGGGCCGGGAACGAAGACCTCTTCGAGCGGACCGCCCGCGAGACCGCCCGCTGGGCGATCCGCGAGATGCAGGCGCCGGAGGGGGGGTTCTACGCCGCCCTCGACGCGGACTCCGAAGGGGAGGAGGGCCGCTTCTACCTCTGGACCCCGGACGCGGCCCGCGCGGTGCTGGACGAGGAGGAGTTCGCGGCCGTGGCCGCCTCCTTCGGCCTCGACCGCCCGCCGAACTTCGAGGGGCGGGAATGGCACCTGCACACCTTCGTGGAGCGGGCCGGGCTCGCCGCGAAGCTCGGGACCGACGAGCGGACGGCGGCGGAGCGGCTCGACCGCGCCCGCGACAAGCTCTTCGCCGCGCGTTCGCCGCGGGTGCGGCCGGGGCTCGACGACAAGGTCCTCACCTCCTGGAACGCCCTGATGGTGTCCGGCCTCGCGGTGGCGGGGGAGGCCCTTGGGGAGTCCGAGTTCATCGACGCCGGCGCGCGGGCGTTCGACTTTCTGCGGGCGAGGGCGTGGATCGACGGCCGCCTCCATGCCGTCTGGAAGGAGGGGCGGGCCCGTTTCCCGGCCTACCTCGACGACCACGCCTTTCTCCTCGAGGCCGCCCTCCGGCTCCTCCAGGCCGGCTGGCGGCCGGAGCGCCTCGGCTTCGCGATCGAGCTCGCGGACGCGCTCCTCGACCGGTTCGAGGACCGGGAGCGGGGCGGCTTCTGGTTCACGGCCCACGACCACGAGGCGCTCATGCACCGCAGCAAGTCGTTCCCGGACGATTCGCTGCCGGCCGGCAACGGGGTCGCCGCCGCGTGGCTCGGCCGCCTCGGCCACCTCCTCGGCGAGACCCGCTACCTCGAGGCGGCGGAGCGGACCCTCGCCGCCGGCTGGGCGGGGCTCGTGGAGATGCCGCACGCCCACGGAGCGATGCTGACCGCGCTCGAGGAGTTCCTGGAGCCGCCCCAGACCATCGTGCTGCGGGGGCGGGGGGAGTCCCTGGAGCGCTGGCGGGCGCGCTGCGCCGCGCCCTACGCGCCCCGGCGCTACGTCGTCGCGGTCCCGGACGAAGCGCCGAACCTGCCCGGGCTCCTCGCGTCCCGGACGCCCCGCCCGGGCGGAGGCCCCGTCGCATACGTGTGCGAAGGCCACCGCTGCGACGCCCCGATCACCTCGTTCGACGAGCTGGAAGCGGCCCTGTCTCCCCTCGAAGCCGGGTGACGCCCTCCGCCGCGCAGGATACGGACGACTCGGGCTCGAGATGGTCACGCCGTTGGAGCTTCTTGGAGAGATTGCATCGCCATGAGGGACGATCCCGTCATTGAAGCCGTGCGCGAGGTGCGCCATCGGATTTCGGAGTCCGTCGGCCATGATCCGCACCGATTGGCTGCGTACTATCAGCAACGTCAGGAACTTCGCCGGAACCGCCCGATACACCCGCAACCTGACGGCGCGGGCCATCCGCCTGCCACCGCGGAGGAGGGGGGCGTTGAACCATGCGCAGCGCCTACGGGCCCGTGATCCCCTCTCCCCGAAGCGGCGGGGGAGACGGTGATGCTTGGCGGTGGCCGCGCCCGGCAGGTATGGGCGGGGGCCGCCCGTTACGCGGCCTTCCCGGCCGGGGCGGCCCGCTCCGGGAAGAGGGCGGCGAGGCCTTCGGCGCTCGCGTCGCAGACCCCGCGCTCGGTGATGAGGCCGGTGACGAGGTGGTTCGGGGTCACGTCGAAGGCGGGGTTTCCCGCCTCGGCGCCCTCCGGGGCGACCCGGACGCGCTCGATCCCGCCTGCCTCCGTCCGCCCGCCGACATGGGTGGCTTCGCGGGAGGCGCGCTCCTCGATCGGGATCTCGGCGAGCCCGTCCTCCACCGTCCAGTCGATGGTGGGCGAGGGGAGGGCCACGTAGAAGGGGACCTCGTTGTCGCGCGCCGCGAGCGCCTTCAGGTAGGTGCCGATCTTGTTGCAGACGTCGCCGCGCCGGGTGGTGCGGTCGGTCCCCACGATCACCATGTCCACGAGCCCGTGCTGCATCAGGTGGCCGCCGGCGTTGTCCACGACGTAGGCGTGGGGGATACCGTGGCTCCCGAGCTCCCATGAGGTAAGCGCCCCCTGGTTGCGGGGGCGGGTCTCGTCGACCCACACGTGGAGCGGGACCCCCTCGTCATGGGCGAGGTACATGGGGCTGGTGGCGGTCCCCCGGTCGACGGTCGCGAGCCAGCCCGCGTTGCAGTGGGTCAGCAGGCGCACCGGCTCGCCCGCCGCCTTGCGGGAGGCGATCTCCCGGATGAGGGGGAGGCCGTGCTCGCCGATCCGCCGGTTGATCTCGACGTCCTCGTCGGCGATCTCGTGCGCGAGGGCGAGGGCCGCGCTGGCCCGGGCCCCGGCCGGCAGCAGCCGCAGCGCGTCGCGGCACCGGTCGAGCGCCCAGCGCAGGTTCACGGCCGTCGGCCGGGTGGCGAGGAGAAGGCCCCGGGCAAGGTCCAAGGCCGCATCCGAGGCGTCTTCGGCCATCCGCAGGGCCACCGCGTAGGCAGCGGTCGCCCCGATGAGGGGGGCGCCCCGCACCCACATGTCCCGGATGGCGGCCGCACAGTCGTCGAGGGCGCGGAGCTCCGCGATGCGGAAGTCGTGGGGAAGCCAGCGCTGGTCGATGATCCGGAGAGACCCCGCGCCGTCGTCCCACCAGAGCGAGCGGTAGTGCGTGCCGCCGACCTTCATCGGGATGCCTCCTCGCCCTCGCTTTCGTCGTTGCGGGCCGCCCGAGCGCGGGGCCGCACGGCGCGGGATGAAGGTCAGCTCGCCGCGAGAGGGGGCTGGCGCCGGTGGAGGAACCAGCCGTCGAGGACGAAGCGGCGCGAGAACCAGCCCGTGCCGAGCAGCTTCGTCGCCACCGCCCGGCGCAGCCCGGCGGGGACCCAGGCCGGCGGGTCGCGCTCGGCTCCGCGCTCGCCGAAGCGTTCCCGGAGCCGGCCCTCGTAGCCGGCGAAGGTGGTCTCGTCGAAGGAGCCCCCCGCGCGCACGATGAGCCCGGCCGCGATGACCGCGGACTCGACGGCGGGGCGGATCCCTTCGCCGCTCCGGTCGTAGGCGAGCCCGATCGCGTCGCCCGCGAGCACGATCCCGTCGCCGGAGGCGAGCCGGCGCGAACGCCCGTGCAGGATGTAGGCGTGCCCCTTGAACTTCGAGGGCATGCCGCGCGGGATCCGCCCCCGCGCGGCGAGCCAGTCGCAGAAGCTCCGCACGTGGTCCGCGATGTTGCGGTTGTCCTCGCGCCCGAGCCCCACGTTGAGGACGTTCTCCTTCCGGAACACCCACCCGTAGCCCTGGAGGTCCTCGCAGAAGAATATCTCGGGGGTCTCCTCCGCCACCCCGCACTCCGCCCGCTGGGCGTCGCTCATCTCGAACTCGACCTCGTGGGCGGCGACGATGGACTCCGTCGAGCCCACCTTGGCCCCGAGGCGCCGCGCCACCGGGCAGAAGTGGCCGCCCGCCCCCACGAGCACCGGGGCTTCGGCGAGGTCGTTGACCCGCCAGCGCCCGCCCGCCCGCTCGAGCCGCTTGACGGCATGGCCGGTAAGCTGCCTCGCGCCGCTCCGGTCGAGGAGGTAGTGGTCGAACTCGAAGCGGCGGATCCCGTAGCTCGCGGCCTCGCCGTAGCGGGTCTCGACCATGCGCCCGGCCATGCTGCCGGTCCGGAACGAGCGGATCGGCTGGAAGACCCGCCCCGCCCGGTACTCGTCGACGTCGAGCCGGAGGGTCTCCACCACCGCGGGGGTGACCCAGCCCGCGCACACCTTGTCGCGGGGGAAGTCGCGCTTGTCGATGACCGCGACGTCGAGGCCCGCGCGCCGGAGCTGCCAGGCGCAGGTGGAGCCGGCCGGCCCCCCGCCGACCACGATGGCGTCGAATCGTTCCAAGCTCGCCTTCCTCCCGTTGGATCCGACCCGCCGGGCGCGGGGGCGGCCCCTCGTCGTCGCAGCGCCGGAGTCCCCCGCCCCCGCACTCCGCCCGGGACGCGGGGAAGGCGCCCGGACGCACGCCGCGCCGCCCCCCATTCGCCCTTTGCCCGCGCGCGCTCTTTCCGGAGGCGGCGGAGAGGGTTCGCCCCCGGCCGCTACTGCCTCGGGTACACGTGCTCGCGGGTCATCGGCACCGCGTTCGACCTCCCCGGCGCGAACACCACCTGGAAGAGCTGGAGGCTGCCGGTGGTGAACGCCGCCACCGAGCCCGAGAGGTAGAGCCGCCACGCGCGCACGAAGTCCGCGTCGTACATCGCGGCCACCTGCTCCGAGGCGGCCTCGAAACGGTCCAGCCACGCGCGGCAGGTCCGGGCGTAGTGCGGGCGCAGGTTCTCGACGTCGAGGATCGAGAACTCCTGGGGCTCGAAGATCACGCTCATCTCCGCGAGGCTCGGCGGATAGCTTCCCGGGAAGATGCGCCGCTCGATCCAGGCGTTGTTGGGGGCCGGGGCGTTGCGTCCGATGGAGTGGATGAGGCCCCGCCCGTCCGGCTTCAGGGAGCGGGCGGCCACCTCCCCCAGGGCGCGGTAGTTGTCCACCCCCACGTGCTCCAGCATCCCGACCGAGACGAATGCGTCGTACTCCCCCTCGACGGTGCGGTAGTCGTCCTCCACGAACTCGACCCGTTCGCCGAGCCCGAGCGCCGCCGCGCGCTCGCGCGCGAACCGGACCTGCTCGCGGGAGATGTTGAACGCCCGCACCTGCACGCCGTACCCGCGCGCCATGTGGATGGCGAGCGAGCCCCAGCCGCACCCCGCCTCCACCACCCGCTGACCGGGCCGGAGCTGGAGCTTGCGGCAGACGTGGTCCATCTTGGCCCGCTGCGCCTCCTCGAGGGTCGCGGCCTCATGCGGGAAGTACGCGCACGTGTAGACCATCTCCTCGTCGAGCCAGAGGCGGTAGAAGTCGTTGCCGAGGTCGTAGTGGTGATGGATGTTGGACCGGGAGCCGGCGCGGGTGTTCCGGCGGGGCCGGTTGAGCCAGGCCTTGAAGCGGCGCTTCCAGGAGTCGCGGGGAGACGCCTCGTCGGTCGAGTGGTAGATGGTCTCGAGGAGGGCCACGAGGTCGCCGCGGACCCGGATGCGGTCCGCGCTCAACGCATCCCCGAACGCGACGTCGGAGTTGACGAGGAGGCCGTACAGGGTGCGCCGGTCCCGGATCTCGATCCGGGCCACGAGGTCCGTCGTCCCCCCGGCGCCGGGCGAGGATGCGGGCGTCGGCGGCTCGATACGGACGCCGTCCCACAGCTCGATCGCGACCGGCGGGTGGCCCGCTTCGGCCAGGATGCGGCGCGTGAGCCAGCGATCGAGCGCGGTGCTCCCGCTCCCCGTGCTCGCCCTGCGTTCCTCTATCCCGAGAAGCGTCGATCCCCCGGCGCCGGCCGACTGGCGTTTCGGCATGGAAGCCCCTCCACGTGGGTCCGCCGATTATAGCTCCGGTCGCCCCTCCGGCGCGGCCGGAGCCGGTGAAAGCAGGGGACGGACAGCGGAGGGGGATCGGGGTCCGGAACGCGGAGGGGCGCGGCCGGTTCAGGCGGGCGGGGCGAACGCTTCCGCGAGCGCGCGTTCGTGGGCGGCCCGGGATTCCGCGCCGAAGCAGCAGAGGGCCACGCGCGTGAGGGACGGGTGCTCGGCGAGCCCCGCCGCCACCGCCCGGACCGCGATGCGGGCCGCGCGAGGGATGGGGAAGCCGTAGACCCCGGTGGAGATGGCGGGGAACGCGATGGTCAGGGCGCCGTGCTCCGCCGCGAGCCGGAGCGACTCCCGGTAGCAGCTTTCCAGCAGGTCGTCCTCCCGGTGGGTACCGCCCCGCCACACCGGCCCGACGGTGTGGACGACGTAGCGGGCGGGGAGGGCGTGCCCCCCGGTGATGCGCGCCTCCCCGGTCGGACACCCGCCGAGCCGGCGGCATTCCTCGAGGAGGCCCGGACCGGCCGCCCGGTGGATGGCCCCGTCCACCCCGCCGCCGCCGAGGAGCGACTCGTTGGCGGCGTTGACGATCGCGTCCACCTCGAGCCGGGTGACGTCGCCCTCGGTGATCTCGATGCGATCCGTCGTGTCCACATGCCTGCCGGCGGTGTTGGTGGGCGATGGTGGATTCGAACCACCGACCCCTGCCGTGTGAAGACAGTGCTCTCCCTCTGAGCTAATCGCCCGCCGTTCGATGGATTGTAGGCCGTCAGCCCTTCCCCTTCCAGGGGATCAGCCACGCTTCGAGCACCCGCATCAGCATCTCGATCGCGAACCCGATCGCCCCGATGATGATGATCCCGATGACCACCACCTCCGTCTGGAGGAAGTTCTTCGCCACCATCATCATCGAGCCGACCCCCTGGTCCGCGGCCACCAGCTCGGCGGCGACGAGGGTGCCCCAGCACACCCCCATCGAGGTCCGAAGGCCGGTGAATATCTCCGGCAGCGCGTTCGGCAGGATGACGTGCCGGAGCACCTGCGCCTTGGACGCGCCCAGGGAGTAGGCCGCGTGGACCTTCGAGATCCGCACCGAGTTCACCCCGGCGCGCGCCGCGATGAGCATGATGAAGAGGGCGGCGAGGAACAGGAGGAAGGTCTTCGCCACCTCGTCGATGCCGAGCCACAGGATGACGAGGGGGATGAGGGCGAGCGGCGGGATCGGGCGGATGAACTCCACGACCGGGTCGAGGAGCCCGCGCGCCACCGAGTTGAGACCCATCGCGAACCCGAGGGGGATCCCCACCAGCGCCCCGAAGAACACCCCGAGCAGCACGCGCTTCACGGAGGTCCACACGTGCTCCCAGAGCGAGACGTTGCGGTAGCCCTCGACCACGAGCCCCACGAAGCGGTCCACCACCCCCGGCCGGGCGCGGTTGGGGTCGTCCCACGGATAGAGGCTGCCTTCGAGGGGCGGCCAGAAGATGGGGTCGACGAGCCCTCCGACGGTCGCCGCCCACCAGGCGAAGAGCAGCGCGACCACGGTCACGATCGACCACAGGCGGCCCGAATTGACGGCCGAAGCGTCGCCGAACTTGACCGTCTTCTGCCGGGTGAAGGAGTTGTCCGCGATGCCGAACCAGATGGCCAGCCCGGACGGTTGCCGTTCCTGCTTCGCCACTGTCTTCTCCTCAGCTCCCGGCGGCGCCGCTCATGATCTCCTCCTCCATCTCCCAGATCATGGAGAGGATCTCCTCACGGGTGGAGATGAAGTCGGGCTGCACCTTGATCTCCCGCGCATCCCCCTCGACCCCCTGGTCGGCGAAGGGAAGGGTGTACTCCTTGTGGATGCGGCCGGGGCGGGGCGCCATCACCACCAGCCGCTCGCCCAGGAACAGGGCTTCCTCCACGGAGTGGGTGATGAGGACGATGGTCCTCCCGGTCTCCTTCCACAGCTTGAGCACCAGCCCCTGCATCTTCTCCCGGGTGAGGGCGTCCAGCGCCCCCAGGGGCTCGTCCATCAGGATCACGTCCGGGTCGTTCGCGAGGCAGCGGGCGAGCGCCACCCGCTGCTGCATCCCGCCGGAGAGCTGGTAGACCGGCTTGTCGGCGAACTCCGTGAGGGCCACGGTGTCGAGCAGGGACCGGACCTTCTCGTCGATCTCGCCCCGCGGCGCGCCGCCCATGCGCGGGCCGAAGCTCACGTTCTCGGCGACCGTCATCCATTCGAACAGCGCCCCCTGCTGGAACACCATGCCGCGCTCCCGGTGCGGCCCGGTGACCCGGTTGCGGTTGAGCAGGGCCTGCCCCTCGGTGGGGGCCAGGAACCCCGCGATGATGTTGAGGAGGGTGGTCTTGCCGCAGCCGGAGGGGCCGAGCACGGACATCAGCTCCCCCGGCTTCAAGTGCAGGGAGACGTTCCGCAGGGCATGGACCTGGCTGCCGTTCGGCAGGGTGAAGACCATCGAGACGTCGTCGATTACGAGCCCGTCCATCGCTTTCTCCTCGAGTCTCGCCTCTCGCTACGAGAGGGCCTCTCGCTTCGAGAGGGCGCCGGTTGCCCGTGTCGGAAGGCCGGGGCCGGGCCGGCGCCCCGGCCCTCCGATGAGGGTAGGAACCGCCCGGCGTCGCCCCGGCCCGTATGGAGCCCCGCATGGAGCAGGGCGGCTCCTCGCCGGTCCACGGTGCGGTTCCGCGGCGTGGAACCGCCGGGCGACCGCTGGCGCGGCCGCCCGGTCGGAGCGCTCCGGATCAGAGGAAGCTCGCGTCGACCGCGAAGTCGTAGCTGTCGAGCGCCCGGTCGAGCTGCCCCTGCTGGACGAAGAAGTCCGCCACCTCCTTGGTGAACGCCTGCACCGTCCCGCCCATCCAGGCCTCGGACTTCTGGTCCGCGGCGGAGGGGAAGGAGAACATGCCGAGCATGTTCCGGGTGGCGTCGAGGTCCATGCCCGCGGCCTTCGAGATGGTCTCCTCGAACTTGCCCGGATCGGCCGCGTAGGCGGCGTTGGCCTGGTCCGTCACCGCCATGAACTTGCGCAGGAGCTCGGGATGGTCGTTGGCGAAGCCCTCGGTGGCGGAGACCACGTCGAAGACCCGGATGCCGATCGCCTCCTGTTCGGCCGCGGTCATCAGCACCGAGCCGACCTCCTTCATGCGCTGGAGCGGCCCCCCGAACGCGCAGCCGGCCGTCACGTCTCCGCGCGTCAGGGCGACCGCCGCGTCCGCCCCGTTCATCTGCACCATGTTCACCTTCGCGGCGTCCACGCCGAGGTGGTCGAGCATCCGGAGCAGCTTGTAGTGGGTGACGTTGCCGATGGGGGTCGCGATCTTCTTGCCTTCCAGCTCGGCCGCGTTGGCCTGGGTGATGCCGGCGTCGCCGTGCACCACGCAGTTGTCGGCCTCGGCGTAGCTCACCGCCACCCCGACGAGCTTGAGCGGAAGCCCGTTGGAGACGGCGACCACCCAGGGCACCAGCCCCTGGGAGTAGGCGACGTGCACGTCGCCCGAGGCCATCGCCTGGCTCATCTCGTTGCCGTTGCCGAAGGCGCGCCATTCCACCTCGATCCCGAGGGCTTCGTCGTAGGCCTTGTCGAGCTGCGCGACCTGGTTCGCGGTCGGCCACTCGAGGAAGTAGGCCACCGTGATCTTGTCGAGCGCGGAGGCCGAGGAGACGAACAGGGCCGCGGCGCCCGCGGCGAGGACGGTCATGAAACGTGTGCGGTGCATCTCGATTGCTCCTGCGTTGACGTGGAGGGTATGCCCGAGGCGAGTTTCCCCGATCGATGGCGCCGTGTCCATCCGTCCGGGGCGCGGAATGCGCCCGCGCTGCGCACGATCCGCGGGCGGGTCCTGGGAACGCTTGTGTCCCGCCCATCCTCGTCATTCCCGCGAAAGCGGGAATCCATGTGTCCTGGGAACGCTTGTGTCTCGCCCGCACTTTCGTTCACGGGCGCTTCTCCCCCGGATCTTCGGTCTGCTGCGGGCGGGACGCCCGCGTTCCCAGGACGCCCTGCGACGAGGCGTGCCTGGCGAAGGACCCTGCAGCGCACACGCCTCCGCGGCGGGGGAGGGAGGGTGGCGTCCGGGCCGGAATCGGCCTACCCTCGCGGCTGCGCTCCGTGGTCGATGGAGGGGGGAGCCCATGAAGTCACGCTGCGGGAGGCCGCGCCTCGGGTGGCTGGCCGCGCTCGCGTTCCTCGCCCTGCCGCCGTCCGCCGCCGCGGATCAGACCGATTCCCGCCTCGCCCCCCTGTTCGAGGTCCTGCGAAGCGCGGCCAGCCCGGAGCGGATCGGGTACGCGGAGCGCTTCATCCGGGTGATCTGGCACGAGAGCGGCCGGGAGGACGTGGACCGCCTGATGGCGGCGGGCATCGAGGAGATGGGCTCGGGCCGCCTCCGCGAGTCGATCGCGACGTTCGCCCGGGTCATCGACCTTGCCCCCGGGTTCGCCGAAGGCTGGAACAAGCGCGCCACCGCGTACTACCTCGCGGGCGAGCTGGACGCCTCGGTCCGGGACGTGGAGCGGACCCTCGCCCTGGAGCCGCGCCACTTCGGGGCCCTGTCGGGCCTCGGGCTCATCCACCTCGCGCGGGGCGACGACCTCGACGCGCTCCAGGCGTTCGAGGCGACGCTCGAAGTGCACCCGCGCGCGCCGGCGGCCCGGTACCACGTCCAGCGCCTGCGCGCGAAGCTCAAGGTCAAGTCCACCTGACCGGGCCGGGCGGGGCCGGGATCACCGGGCGGGGCCGGCGGGCTTCGTCCGTCCATGAACGTCAACCCAACGGGAGCCATAGTTCCATGAAGCCAGTCTGTCTCGTCATCGGCGCCGGCGCGGGGATCGGCAGCACCGTCGCCGGCCGCTTCGCCCGCGAGGGATACCACGCGGTGCTGTGCCGGCGCACCGACGAAGAGGGCCTGCGCCGCTCCGTCGAAGCCATCGAGCGCGAAGGGGGGAGCGCGTCCGGCTTCCTGCTGAACGCGGTCGCGCCCGACGGCATCGAGGAGCGGGTGGCCGACGTGGAGGCGAACGTCGGCCCGATCGAGGTGGTGGTCTACAACCTCGGGGCCCAGGTCGGGGACCGCGCGCTCGCCGATACGAGCTACAAGGTGTTCGAGCGCGGGTGGCGCATGGCGACCTTCGGGCTGTTCCGCACCGCCGCGAGCGTCTGCCCGCACATGGAGAAGCGCGGCAAGGGCGTGATCCTGGTGACCGCGTCCACCGCCGCGATGCGCGGCAACGCGGGGCAGCATTCGCACGCCGCGGCCATGGCCGGCCGGCGGATGCTGTGCCAGACCCTCAACGCGGAGTACGGCGCCAGGGGCGTCCACGTCGTCCACGTCGTCGTCGACGGCATGGTGGACGCCCCCGATACGCTGGGCAGGATGCTCGGCCCGGAGGCCTTCCGGAAGCTCCGCGAGGAGCGGGGGATGGAGCACGACGGGCTGATCCTTCCGTCCGCCATCGCCGACACCTACTTCCACCTCGCCCACCAGCACCGCTCCGCCTGGACCCACGAGGTCGATCTCAGGGCGTTCTCCGACCTGCCCTGGTGGAACCGCTGACGGCTCGCGCCCCTACTCGCCGACCACGTCCGCGCCGGCCGCCTCGAGGTCGAAGGCGGCCGCGACGAGGGCGCGGGTGTACGGCTCGCGCGGCTCGCGGAAGATCCGGGCCGCGGAGCCCCGCTCCACGATCGTCCCCTCGCGCATCACCAGCACCTCGTGGCTCATGGCCCGGACGACCCGGAGATCGTGGCTGATGAAGAGGTAGGCGAGCCGGTGGCGCGCCTGGAGTGACCGGAGCAGGCTCACGATCTGGGCCTGCACCGAGACGTCGAGCGCGGACGTGGGCTCGTCGAGGACCACGAACCGCGGCCTGAGCACGATCGCGCGGGCGATCGCGACCCGCTGGCGCTGCCCCCCGGACAGCTCGTGCGGATAGCGGCGGCTCGCGCCGGGGTCGAGCCCCACCTCCCCGAGCGCCTCCTCGATGAGCCCCGCGCGCTCCGCCGCGCCGCCCCCGAGACCGTGCACCCGGAGCCCTTCCTCGACGATCTGGCCGACCGACATCCGCGGGCTCAGGCTGCCGTAGGGGTCCTGGAACACGATCTGCATCTCGCGCCGGAGGGGGCGGAGGGCGCGCGCGCGGAGCGCGTCGATGGGCCGCCCGAGGAACGCGATCCGGCCCTCGCTCGCCTGGAGCTTCAGCATGGCGAGCCCGAGGGTCGTCTTCCCGGACCCGCTCTCGCCCACCACCCCCACCGTCTCGCCTTCGCGCACCCCGAGCGAGACCCCGTCCACCGCCCGGACGTGGCCCACGGTCCGGCGCAGCAGCCCGCGCCGGATGGGGAACCACACCCGGACCGCCTCGACCTCGATCGCGCGGCCGGCCTCCGGCGGGGCGGGGCCGGCCTCTCCCCCCGGCGTGGCCGCGAGGAGGCGGCGGGTGCACGGATGCTCCGGCGCGCCGAACACCCGGCCGGTCCGCCCGGACTCGACGATGCGCCCGCCGCTCATGACGTAGACCCGGTCCGCCATCCGGCGCACGATCCCGAGGTCGTGGGTGATGAGGAGGAGGGCCATCCCGAGCCGCTCCCGCAGCTCGCGCAGCAGCGCCAGGATCCGGGCCTGGATGGTCACGTCGAGGGCGGTGGTCGGCTCGTCGGCGATCAGGAGGTCGGGGTCGTTCGCGAGGGCCATCGCGATCATGACCCGCTGGCGCTGGCCGCCGGAGAGCTGGTGCGGGTAGGCGGAGAGCCGGAGCTCCGCGTCGCGGAGGCGCACGAGCCGGAGCAGCTCCAGGACCCGTTCGCGGGCCGCCGCGGCCCCGATCCGCTGGTGGAGCCGGAGCGCTTCGCGGACCTGCTTCTCCACGGTGTGGAGCGGGTTCAGCGAGGTCATCGGCTCCTGGAAGATCATCGCGATGCGCCGGCCCCGGAGCGAGCGCATCGCGGCCGGGGGCGCGTCGAGGAGCGATTCGCCGTCGAACCCGATGCTTCCCGCGGGATGCCAGGCCTGGGGGTAGGGGAGGAGCCGGAGGACGGAGAGGGCGGTCACCGACTTGCCCGACCCGCTCTCGCCGACGAGGGCGACCGACTCGCCCCGGCCCACCTCGAGGGAGACGCCGCGGACCGCCTCGACGACCTCGCCGCCGGCGCCAAAGCGCACCTCCAGATCGGCGATGGAGAGGAGTGGCCGCGCCATTTTCACACTGCCCCGCGCCGCTTGCCGCCACGGGGGCAATCGTCGTTCGAACCGGCGGAACGGTCAACCCGTTTCGGCAACGAACGGGTGGAATTCGTCGGGTGCAACGCCCGCGCAGGGCCGGAATGGAGGAAGGGACGATGGCCGCGCCGCGCGAAAGGACGGGGACGGAGACCGGCAAGGGCGCCGCCCGGCGCGCGCCGCGAAGTCGGGTATGGGCGCGCGGGTCCGATGGCCCGCGCGCTCTTTTCGGGGGCAGGCGCGACGGCGTGGACCGCCGGCTTTGACCGCGCCCGGGACCGGGGGTATGGTGCGCCCATGATGAAGCGCAAGCTGCCCATCGGTATCCAGACCTTCCGGGAGATCCGGGAGGAGGGGTGCTACTACGTGGACAAGACGGCCTACGCCTGCCGTCTTGTGGACGAAGGCAAGCACTACTTCCTGTCCCGCCCGCGTCGCTTCGGCAAGAGCCTGTTCGTGGACACCCTGAAGGAGCTGTTCGAGGGCAACGAGCCGCTGTTCGAGGGGCTTTACGTTCACGACCGCTGGGACTGGTCGGTGCGCCGTCCCGTCGTGCGGCTCGACTTCAGCGGACGGAACTTCACCGAGTCCGGCCATCTCGACCTGAATCTGGCGGCGCAACTGGACGCCATGGAACGGCGCGCGGGCGTCGGCGCGCCGTACCCCGCCGGCCCGGAACGCTTCGGCCACCTGCTCGAAACGCTGCACGAGCGTAGCGGGCAACGGGTGGCGGTGCTGGTCGACGAGTACGACAAGCCCATCCTGGACGCCCTGGGAACGCCGGAGCTGGCCCGCGCCAACCGCGACGCCCTGCGGGGGCTGTACTCGGCCATCAAGTTCAGCGACGCGCACGTGAAGTTCACCTTGCTCACCGGGGTGAGCAAGTTCTCCAAGGTGGGCATCTTCTCCGGCCTGAACAACCTCGTCGACGTCACTATGGACCCGGCGTACTCCGCCATCTGCGGCTACACCGACGCGGACCTGGACACCGTGTTCGCGCCGGAGCTGCCGGGGCTGGACCGCGACGAGATCCGCCGCTGGTACAACGGCTACGGCTGGCGGGGCGGGGAGAAGGTCTACAACCCCTTCGACATCCTGCTGCTGTTCCGGCAGCGCGAGTTCAGGGCGCACTGGTTCGAGACCGGGACCCCGAGGTTCCTCATCGACACCCTGCTGCGCCGCGGCGTGGCCTCCCCGGAGCTGGACGGGATGATCGGGACCGACGCGCTGCTGTCCACCTTCGACGTGGACGAGATGGCGACGGAGGCGCTGCTGTTCCAGACCGGCTACCTGACCATCCGGGACGTGGAGGAGTGCGGCGGCCGGACCCGCTACCGGCTGGACTATCCGAACCACGAGGTGCGCCAGAGCCTGAACGAACACCTGTTGCACGCCCTGCTGCCGGAGTCCTCGCGGCGTATGGCGGAGGGCGGGCCACTGCGCCAACTGCTCGCCGCGAACGACTTCGAGGGGCTGGAGGCGCTGTTCCGTTCGTTCTTCGCCGGGATCCCGTACCAGTGGCACGTGAAGAACGACGTCGCCCGCTACGAGGGGTACTACGCGAGCGTGTTCTACTCCTGGTTCGCGGCCGCGGGGCTGGACGTGCGGGTGGAGGACAGTACCAGCCGCGGGCGGCTGGACATGGCGGTGCTGTTCAACGATCAGGTCTACCTGTTCGAGTTCAAGATGGTGGGGAAGGCGCCGGAGGGGAGCGCGATGGCGCAGCTCAAGGAAAGGGATTACGCCGACAAGTACCGCCGTCTCGGGCAGCCGATCCACCTGGTCGGGGTGGAGTTCAGCCGTGAGGAGCGCAACGTCGCCGCCTTCGCGGCAGAGCGCGCCTGACGTGGCCGGACCGGACGAGCCCTCGTCCTCCCGGAAAGCAGAGGAGGACGGTCATCCGGGACCGGGCGGCGATCGTCGGGATGGCGGCGGTGGGGGGATGCGTGTCGTCCGTTGCCTCGTTCGTCGGGGCGTCGACGTCCGTGGGGGCGTGGGCGTCCTGGGAACGCTTGTGTCCCGCCCACCTTCGTCATTCCCGCGAAGCTTGTGCCCGCGAAAGCGGGTAGCGGGAATCCAAGCGTCCTGGGAACGCGGGCGCCCCGTCCGCAGCGGACCGAAGTGAGGCGCCCGTGAACGAAAATGCGGGCGGGACGCCCGCGTTCCCAGGAGCCCCTGCGATGAGGCGTGCCCGGCGAAAACCCGACCGCACACATGCCTCCTCGATCCTCCCTCTTGAACGCAAGGTTGGGCGTATACGATAATTCGGGAAGGCGTCGCCCAGCGGCGCGAATGGCCCGAGTCGGGCGGATTCGAGGAGGATTCCGAGGATGGCCGGAAGCACTGACCGCAGAATTTCCCCCCCCCCCCCCCCCGCACGCGCCCGTGCAGGGAGGTCTGAAATGAAGGCCCGGCTTCCGGAAGCGGCGGGCAGGAGGCCCGGCCCCGCCGGCCGCTCAGGGCCCGCCTCCTTCTCCGGCCCGTCCTCCCGAACGAAGGCGGGGGAAGCGGCGGGCGCGGGAACGCCCGTTTCCGGCGCGCTGGGCGCCGCCCTGGCCGCCTCCCTGCTCGCGGCGGCGGCGCTGCTGCTGGCGCCGGGGGCGGCGTGGGGGTGCGCGAATAGCGGAACCGTATCGTCCAGCCAAGATTTCAGCTGCACCAACGCGGCGTACCCCACCTCGATCCGCCGCGTGGTAGATAGCAACGCCAGCCTCACCATCCGCGTCCCGGGTGGCACCGGCACAGGCGGGACGGCGACCGTGATCACGGGGGAAGCCCACTGGCCGGGCATCGACATAGACGCCAGCGACAACTCCCAGACCGGCAACTATGCCATCTATGCCGGCACATCGGGCGCCATCAACATCGTGGACGACACCGGCAGCGGCAACGCCAGCCGCGGCATCCGGATACTTCAGGACGGCAGCGGCACGGCCACAGTGGACGTCGGGAGCCAGGTGACCATGGGAACCTCGTCCTCCCGGATGCGCCAGCACGGCATCTATGTCCGAAGCAGCGGCAGCGGCGGCGCCGTCACGGTCACGAACGCCGGCACGGTCTACGCCAGCTATGAGGGCCTGGACGTCAAGCATGACGGCCCCGGAACCACGACCGTCACGCACAGCGGCGCCGTCAACGCGTTGAACCATGGCGTCTGGGTGCGGGCGGACGGCACGGGCCCCTTGATCGTCACCAGCAGCGGCGCCGTCACGGTGACGAACGCGAATCAGCAGGGCATCCGGATGGAAGCCGGCAACAATGGCGCCGCCATGACCCTCACGGCGACCGGCGGCACGATCACGACGCCGGGGCAGGGCATCTACATGGAGAGCCGGGGCACGGGCGCCGTCACCATCCAGGGCACGGCCGCGAGCGCCCCGACCCAGACCGGCCCCACCATCACGTCGTCGGCGAGTCATGGCATCCACGTCCGCAAGTCGGGGAGCTCGGCCACCGCGGGCGACGTCTCCATCACCACCACCGGCGGCTCGATCACGCCCGCCACGACGGGGAACTTCTACGGCATCTACGTCCAGGACCGGTCCGGCTATAGCGGCACTGTCACCATCGACAACGCCGCCGACATCACGGCGAGCCGGCAGGCCATCTTCGTTTCCAGGCTGGGTTCCGGCGCCGTTTCCGTCACCAACCGCGGCGGCACGGTGCGGAGCTCGGCCCAGTCCGCCATCCTCGCCCAGAACGCGGCAAGCAATAGCCACCTCGTGAGCGTCTCCATCATGGGCGGCACGGTGCGAACCACCGCCACGGGCCAGCCGGCCGTCTGGGCCGGCAACCGCGGCGACGGCGACGTCAGCGTCACCATCGCCGCCGGCGACATGACCACCAAATCGGCCATATCCAGGAACCAAGCCGGCATTTTCGCGGAGCTGGGGAGCTACTCGGGCAGCCCCCAGATGACCATCGAACAGAACGGCGCCATCCTGGGCCGCAAGGGCGTCCATGCCCAGGCGGTCCAGCACAGCACCGACGATCCGGTTGTGGCGCGCCAGGCGGCGGACCAGCCGGTGATCGACGTCGACTGGACGGGCACGTTCTCGCACGGGGATGATCCGGACGAGCGGGCCATGGTCTCCCAGGACGACAACGGCCGCTTCTCCGTGACGAGCGCCGTCGACGTGCCTGACTTCGCCCGGAAGGCGGCGGCCAGCACGGCCACCGGCGGCCTCTATGACGGGGCGGCGGGCATCGAGGCCCAGGTCATGGACTGGCTCGCGGTGGCGACGCAGGTGGCGGAGGGCGACGACCCGGGCGCGATCGACAGGACGGCGCAGTTGTCGGCCGTGCCGACCGGCGCCACCGCCGCCGACAACGCCTACGTCGAGCAGTTCCGGGCGCTGTTCGGGAACCAGGAGCTCGCCATCGCGTCGGCGATCTGGACCGCCGTCGGCGGCAGCGGCGCCACGAGCCTGGCCGACGTGACGGACGCGGAGATCGTGACGTATCTGCGGGTGGACAACGCCGGACGCAGAGGCCTGCTGCGCAACCTGCTGAGCCAGGGCTTGTCGGACAAGGAGCAGGCGGTGCTGGCGGCGTTGTCCACCGGCGACAGCGCCGGGCTGACCGCCGCGCTGGACGATACGGAGGCGAACTTCTCCAACGCCTACGAGACGGCGGTGCGGGCGCTGCTGAACCGCTACCACGTCGGGAACATCGACGTCGCCATGACCGGCGGCTCCATCGCTTCGCGCGGCGACGGCATCCGCGCCTACTACGCGACGCCCAACGACAACAACGGCGCCATCTCCGTCACGGTGGGCGACGGCGCGAGCGTGACCGGCGCCAGGGACGGCGTCTACGTCGCCAACGCGGGCGAGGGTCTGATGCTGGCCAGGAAGTACACCTACGGCTTCAGCATGGACGATGGCGCTACCGCCGACGACCTCGTGGCGGTGACGCACGGCGAGGGCGCGGACGCGGTTCCCCTGCTCAATCAGCTCGTGACCGTAGCGGGCACGGTGACCGGGGGGACGGGCGCGGCGGTGCATCTGAACGGCGGCGGCGCCGTCATCGTCGAGGAAGGGGGCGAGGTGCATGCCGGCTCCTCGGGCGTGGGCATTCTGGTGAACGACCCGGGCCCGGCGCTGGTGTACGTCGAAGGCGAAGTGAAGGGCGGCGCGGGCGGCGCCGCGGCGATGCATCTCACCGGCGGCGGCAGCGTCATCGTCGGCCTGACCGGGAAGGTGGAGGCCAACGGCGCCGCCCGCGCCATCCGGGGCGGCGGCGGCGCGGCGACGGTGGCCCTGACCCTGGTCACCGACGGCATGTACCGGGCTTCCGCCGAAGCGGCGACCGCTCGGGTGGACGGCTCCCTCGCGGGTGTCGGAAGCGCCCGTCTCCGCGAGGATCGGAACGGCGTGCCCACCGGCTACTCCATGCCGCTGCCGGTCACCGCCGACGGCCTGCTGGACACCAGCGGGGTTCCCTTGCCGCCGTGCCCCGAGGGCCAGACCCGCGGCGATGACGGCGTGTGCGCGCCCACGCCATCGGGTCCGACGGACCCGGGAACAGACCCCGGGACGGATCCGGGGACGGGCGAGCCGGGGACGGGCGATCCGGGAACGGGTGATCCGGGAACGGGCGATCCGGGGACGGGTGATCCGGGAACGGGCGATCCGGGGACGGGCGATCCGGGAACGGGCGATCCGGGGACGGGCGATCCGGGGACGGGCGATCCGGGGACGGGCGATCCGGGAACGGGCGAGCCGGGGACGGGCGATCCGGGAACGGGCGATCCGGGAACGGGCGATCCGGGAACGGGTGATCCGGGAACGGGCGATCCGGGAACGGGCGATCCGGGGATGGCGCCGAACGTATACGGCATCCGCATCACCGAACCCAACGACAACGGCGCCATCCGTGTCCCCGTGGCCAGGAACGAGACCGTCACCGGCAGCATGGCGGGCATCTACGTGGCGAACGCGAGGCCGGGCCTGAGGTTGGCCAGGAAGTACACGCCCGGGTACAGCGAGTCAGACGGAAACAGAGCTGATGAGCTCGTGCCGGTGATGCACGGCGAGGGTGCGGATGCGGTTCCCCTGCTCAATCAGCTCGTGACCGTAGCGGGCACGGTGATCGGGGGGACGGACGCGGCGGTGCATCTGTCGGGCGGGGGCGCGGTCATCATTGAGAAAGGAGGCAAGGTGCACGCGGGCTCCTCGGGCGTTGCGATCAAGGTGAACGACCCGGGCCCGGCGCTGGCGTACGTCGACGGCGAGGTGAAGGGCGGCGCGGGCGGCGCGGCGGCGGTGTATCTGACCGGCGGCGGCAGCGTCATCGTCGGCCTGACCGGGAAGGTGGAGGCCAACGGCGCCGACCGCGTCATCCGGGGCGGCGGCACTGCGGCCATGGTGGACCTGGTCGTGGCCACGCCCGGCATGATCGAGTCCCCGAAGGACGCCGAAGATGCCTACGAGCAGCGGGTGGAGGGCTCCTTGGAGGATGTCGACAAAGTCCGTTTCCGCGAACACCGGAACGGCGTATTCACCGGTTACGGACCGACGCTGCCGGTCGACGACAACGGCATGTTGGACACCCGCGCGCTCGACCTGCGTCCGGGGATGGAGCTCTCCTGCGAGGATGCGGTAGATGGCCGCTGCGGGTTGTACGAGGCGCTGCCTTCGATGCTGCTGGAGATGAACGGCCTGCCGTCCTGGGCGGAGCGGACGTCGTCGGCGCGGGATGCGAACGGCGGCTGGGCGCGGGTGGAGTCGGCGCGGGGCAAGTGGCGGGCGAAGAAGGCGGCGACGGGCGGGGAGCTCTCCTACGACCACCGCCGGAGCGGCGTGCGTGCGGGGTTCGACTTCCTCGCCGGCGAGAACGGTCGGGTGGGGGTGTCGGCGCACGCGCTCGGGGGCAAGGCGCAGATGAGCGGCGTGGGCGAGGTGGAGCTGGACGGGCTGGGGGGCGGGGTGTCCGCCACGTGGCTGTCCGGGGACCTGTACGTGGACGCGCAGGCGGGGCTGACGTTGTACGACGTCGGCGTCGAGTCGTACCGGCACGGCAGGCTGCTGAAGAAGGACGTCGACGGCGCGGGGTATGCGCTGGGCGTGGAGGTGGGCGCGCGGATGCCGGTGGGCCGGGCGTTGGTGACGCCGCGCGGGGGGTTGTCGTGGTCGGCGGCCGATCTGGACGACTTCACGGACATGGAGACCGCGGGCAGCCCGGAGGCTCGGGTGTCGGTGTCGGCGGAGGGCGCCCGCAGCGTGAAGGGCCGTCTGGGGGTGATGGTGGAGACGGAGCTGCGGCTGGGAGGTTCCTCGGGGCGGGTGTACGGCTCGCTGGACGTGGAGCGCGAGCTCTCGGACGAGACGGAGGTGAAGGTCGGGGGGCAGTTGCTGGAGACGGAGGTTCGCCCGGCGTCGGTGCGCGTGGGGGCCGGCGGGGTGTTCGAGGTGGATGAGAACGTCGTGGTCAGGGCCACCGCGGGCTACCGCACGAGCGGAAGCGGCACGAGCGGCTACGGCGGGGGGCTTGAGCTGCACGTGCGGTTCTAGGCGCGCGCCGCGAGGCACCGGGAATGGGGGGAGGGTGTTCGATGGACCGCGCGGCGCGAAGGCAGAAGATCGAGGCCCTCCGCGTCCACCTCGTGGACCTCCCGGTGAGGGCCGTCCACTCGCACGGGAGCGGCGACGTCGCCGGGATCCGGAGCGTCCTCCTCGAGGTCACGACCGACGGGGGGCTCACCGGCTGGGGCGAGGCGTCGCCGTGGCCGGTGTTCACCGGGACCGCCGAGGGAAACGTGGCGGCGCTGCACGTGCATCTTCGTCCGCACCTCCTCGGGGCCGACCCGGTCCAGGTGGAGAAGCACCTCGCGACGGCCGAGGCGGTGGTGGTCGGCTGCCCGGAGGCCAAGGCCGCGCTCGAGACGGCGCTCCTCGACGTCGTCGGCCAGATGGCCGGCCTCTCGATCGCGGAGCTCGTCGGCGCCCGCCACCGTGCGGCGGTCCCCATGAGCTTCTCGGTCGCCAACCCGGACTTCGACGCGGACCTCGACGACGTCGCGCGCCTGTACGAGGACGGGGTCCGGCTCTTCAAGCTCAAGACCGGCTTCGCCGACCACGCGTTCGACCGGATGCGGCTCGAGGCGAGGAACGCCCGGGTGCGCGGGTTGCGCGGGCTCTCCATGACCTCCGCGGCCGTCCCTTCCTCCACGATCTGCCCCTGGTCCATGAAGAGCACCCGGTCCGCCACGTCGCGGGCGAAGGCCATCTCGTGGGTGACGACGACCATGGTCGCCCCGCCCCGGGCCAGGTCCTTCATCACTTCGAGGACCTCTCCGACCAGCTCGGGGTCCAGCGCGGAGGTCACCTCGTCGAACAGAAGGACCTCGGGGGCCATGGCGAGCGCCCGCGCGATGGCCACCCGCTGCTGCTGCCCGCCGGAGAGCTCGCGGGGCCGGCGCTCCTCCATGCCCCCGAGGCCGACCCGGCGGAGGAGCCCGCGGGACTCCCGATCCGCCCGCGTCGGCGGGATCTTCCTCACGACGGTCTGCCCGATCATCACGTTCTCGAGCGCGGTCTTGTGCGCGAAGAGGTCGAACTGCTGGAACACCATGCCGAAGCGCGCCCGGAACCGGGCGAGGTCGCGGCCGGCCGGCAGGGTCCGCCGCTCGGAGAAGTCGAGCTCCCGATCGTCGAGGCGGAGGGTCCCCCCGGTCGGCGCCTCGAGCAGGTTGAGGCAGCGAAGGGTGGTGGACTTCCCGCACCCGGACGGCCCGATGATCACCACCACCTCGCCCGCGCGCACGTCGAAGGAGACCTCCCGCACCGCCTCGACGTCGCCGTAGCTCTTGGAGAGGCGGCGCACCGCCACCAGCGGTCGAGGAGGAGCCCGGTCCCGCAGACCACGCCGATGAGGAGCCCCCCGGCCACCGTGGCGGAGGCGTACGCGATGGTGATGACGAGGCCCTTCAGCCACCACCACTCGTAGCCGGCGAAGATCATGTGGAAGTCCCATTCGTAGCCCATGGCTCTCCTCCGTCGGTCGCCGCCGGCCGGTCCCGGGGCCGGGTCCCGGGCGCGGGTCCGGGGCCGGGCGGGGACGTTATCCGGGCCCGAGCCCGATGAGGCGTCCGGGCCGGAACCGGTCCGGGCGGAACGGGGTGAGGTCGACGCTCGGGGTCTTCCCGGCCACGAGCTCCGAGACGAGCTTTCCGGTGATGCCGCCCATGGTGAGGCCGAGGTGGTCGTGGCCGAACGCGAACCAGACGTTCCGGTGGCGCGGCGCGCGGCCGATGACCGGCTTCGAGTCCGGATGCGAGGGGCGCGGCCCCATCCACTCCGTGATCCGCTCGCGGCCGAGCGCGGGGAACAGGGCGGTCGCGTGACCCCGCACCCGGCGCGCGGCGGCCGGGTCCGGCGGCGCTTCCGGCGGCGCGAACTCGGCGATGCCGCCGGCGCGGATCCCGTCGAGCATCGGGGTCACCGCGATGTGCCGGTCCACCGAGATGACCCCGCCGTTCATCTTCACGTCCGTGTCGTGGAACATCGCGTGGTAGCCCCGCTCCGCCTCGAGGGGGACCCGGGCGCCGAGCATCGCGGCGAGCTTCCGCGACCAGACGCCGGCCGCGACCACCACCCGTTCGACCGGATGGAGCCCCTCGCCGGTGCGGACCGCGCGGACCCCCTCCCCGCCGTCGACCTCGAACCCGTGCGCGACCGTGCGCCGGAAGGCGCCCCCCCGCCGCCGGAACAGCTCCGCGAGCGCCTGCACGAGGCGCAGGGGATCGAGGGTGTGGGAGAAGTCCGCCACCCGCCAGGCCCGCACCACGTTCCGCGAGAGGGCCGGCTGTACCTGCCGCGCCTCGTTGCCGTCGAGGAGGTCCATGCGCACCCCGTTCCGCCGGCGCAGGTCGAAGGCGTAGGCCGCCCCGCGGAACGCCGCCTCGCTCTCGAAGGTGAACGTCAGCCCGGTGCGGCTCATGAGGCGCCCGGCGCCGGCCTCGGCCACCAGCGGGTCGATGCCCTCGTGGGCGCGGTCGAGCAGGCTCTGCCGGGCCGCCGCGTTCGCCTCGACCGGCCCGCGGCGGGCGTTCGCCGCGAAGCGGAGGAGCCAGGGCAGGGCGCGCGGCGCGTGGCCGGGGCGGACCCGGAGCGGCGCCTCCGCGTCGAGCAGCATTCCGGGAACCTTCCGGAGCACGCCGGGCATGGCCATCGGCGGGCAGGAGGCGACGCCGAACCCGCCGAGGTTGCCCGAGGACGCCCCCTCGCCGGGTCCGCCCCGGTCGAGGAGGGTCACCGCGAACCCCTCGTCCTGCAGGTGGAGGGCGCAGCAGGTACCCACCATGCCGGCGCCGATGACGGTGATCGTGGGCCGCTCGGCCATGGAACGACCGGGGGCCGGCTCAGACCCCGAGATAGTACTGCTTGACCATCTCGTTCTCGGACAGCTCGGCCGCCGAGGCGGCGGCGAACGCGATGCCGCCGTGCACGATGATGTAGCCCCGGTCGGCGATCTTGATCGCCTGGTTGAAGTTCTGCTCGGCCATCAGGACGGTGAGGCTGCGCTCGGCCTTGAGCTCCCGGATCCTGGCGATCACCCGGCTGACGAGGATCGGCGCGAGCCCGACGGAGGGCTCGTCGACGAGGAGGACGCGGGGCTCCGACATCAGGGCGCGGGCGATGGCGAGCATCTGCTGTTCGCCGCCGGACATGGAGCCCGCGAGCTGGCGGCGGCGCTCGCGGAGCACCGGGAACGCCTCGAACGAGAACTCGAGGTTGGCCGCGATCCGCTCCCGCGCGGACCTCCGGTACGCCCCGAGCATGAGGTTCTCCTCCACGGTGAGGAGCGGGAAGAGGCGGCGCCCTTCGGGCACGAGGGAGACCCCCAGCTCGACGACCTCCCGCGGGCTCCGCCCGACGAGGTCGATCCGGGCCCCGTCGTCGGTCTCGAGGACGATCGTCCCGGCCGTCGGCGCGACGATCCCCATGATGCAGTGGATGAGGGTCGACTTGCCGTTGCCGTTCGTGCCGAGGAGGGCGACCGTCTCCCCGGAATCGACGTGGACCGAGACCCCGTGCAGGACCCGCACCGAGCCGTAGCCCGCCTCGACGTTCTCGACCACGATCCTACTCACCGAGGTAGGCCCTCTCGACCTCGGGGTCGTTGACGATCTCGTCGGGCGCGCCCTCCGCGATCTTGCGGCCCGCGTCGAGCACGACGATCCGCTCCGAGAAGCGCATCACCGCCCGCATGATGTGCTCGATCATGATGATGGTGATCCCGCGCTCGTTCATCCGGAAGAGGATGTCGAGGATGTCGTCCACCTCCGTCGAGGAGAGGCCGGCCATCGCCTCGTCCGAGATGAGGAGCTCGGGCTCGGTCGCCATCGCGCGGGCGAGCTCGAGCTTGCGCATGTCGATCTGGGTGAGCCGCCCGGAGCTCTCGCCCGCCCGGTCCGCGAGGCCGATCGTCTCGAGGATCGCCATGCCCCGCTCCTCGACGTCGCGCGGGGCGGCGGCGCTCGCGTACTCGAGGGGGATGGCGAGGTTCTCGAGCACCGTCATCGACCGGAACGGCTTCGGGATCTGGAACGAGCGGGCGATGCCGAGGCGGGTCCGCTCGTGCGGCTTCCGGCCGTCGAGCACCGTCCCCCGGAAGGCGATCTCGCCCCCGTCGTTGGCGAGGGTCCCGGAGATGCAGTTGATCATGGTCGTCTTGCCCGAGCCGTTCGGGCCGATCAGCCCGAAGCGCTCGCCCTCGCCGACGTCGAGGCTCACCCCGTCGAGCGCGACGAACCCCCCGAAGCGCTTGGTGACCGAGCGCGCGTCGAGCAGCCGTCCGCGGCCCTCCCCGGTCATCGGCCGCTTCTCCCGCCCCCGCCCCCGCCTCGCCGCCATCTCCGCACGAGGCCCACGATCCCTTCCGGGGCCGCGATCACGAAGAAGACGAGCAGCACGCCGACGATGAGCAGGTTCAGCTCCGAGGAGATGGTCACCGTGGCGATCTGCTGGACGGAGCCGAGCAGGAGGGCGCCGATGAGGGGGCCGGCCCAGGTGGTCGCGCCGCCGATCATCGGCATCGCGATGGAGTTCACCGCGTAGACGAGGTTGAAGGCGGAGGAGGGCTCGACGAAGCCCACGTAGAGCACGAACGGGGCCCCGGCCACCCCCATGAGGAACCCGGAGACGGTGGTGGCGATGAGCTTCAGGCGCAGGGTCGGCACCCCCGCGCACTCCGCGGCCTCCTCGTCGTCGCGGATGGCCGCGAAGCCGCGCCCGATCTTCGACCGCTCGATCCAGCGCGCCGCCCCCACCGCGAAGATCGCGAGGAGGAGCATCACGAAGAAGAGGAACTCGACGTAGTCCCCGAAGGGCGCGATCTCGCGCGCGCGCAGGATGTAGGCCCCGGTCGCCCCGCCCACGTAGTCCCAGTTGACGACCAGGGTCTCGAGGACGATGGCGAGGGCGAGGGTCGCGATGGCGAAGAAGACCCCGCGCAGCCGGAGGGTGAGGTAGCCCATGCCGAGGCCGAGGAGGGCGCAGACCGCCCCCGCGACCGGGATCATCAGGAGCAGGGGGGCCTGCATGAGGTTGTAGAGCACGACGGACGTATAGGCCCCGACCGCGAAGAACCCGGCGGTGCCGAAGTTCACGTAGCCCATGTACCCGCCCATGATGTTCCAGGCGGTGGCGAGGACCACGTACTGGAGCACCACGTAGCCCGCGAAGAAGGCGAACTTGTTGACCGGAAGGAGGTCGAAGATGGTCACCGCGGCCCCGAGGAGGGCGATGGCCGCGGCCGCGGCGTGGAACGCGTCGAGCCTCATCGCCGCGGGCGGCCCTTCATCGCCCGAAGAGCCCCTGGGGCCGGAACGCGAGCGCGAGGAGGAGGATGCCGAACGCGACGGCCGGGGCCCAGGACGGGCCGTAGAAGGTCGAGACCAGGCTCTCCGCGACGCCGAGGACGAGGGCCGCGACGAGGGTGCCGGGGATCGAGCCGAGCCCCGCGAGGACCGCGATCGCGAACACCTGCCCGATGTAGAGCCTCCCGATCGAGGGCTCGATCGGGATGATGATGATGAGCAGGGCGCCCGCGAGGGCGGTGGTGCCGATGCCGATGCCGAAGCCGAGCTGCTTGATCCGCACCGGGTCGGCGGCCATGAGCTGGAGGGCGAGCCGGTCCTGCGCGACGGCCATGATCGCGCGCCCGTTGAAGGTGCGCGAGAGGTAGAGGTAGACGGCCGCGAACATGAGGAGGGAGACGCAGAAGGGGACGAACATGCGGGTCGGCACCCCGACCCCGCCGATCTTCCAGTTCTGCCCGATGTAGGGGGCCTGGACGGAGCGGAAGTCCACCCCGTAGGCCATGATGAGCCCGACCTCGATGATGAACATCACCCCGAAGAAGAAGGCGAGGCCGCGCAGCGCCTCGTCGTCCTTGCGCTCGAAGCTCTCGTAGTAGACCCGGTACGCCCCGACCCCGATGAGGAAGAAGACCGGGGTGAACGCGAGCCCCACGAGGATCGGGTCGAGCCCCCACCGGCTGTTGCCCATCCAGGCGATGTAGGAGCCGAGGATGACGAAGGCGGGATGGGCGATGTTGACGATGTTGAGCTGGCCGAACGCGACGCTGAGCCCGAGGCTCACCGCCGCGTAGAACCCGCCGAGCAGGACGCCGGCGACGAGCGCGTTCAGGAGGAGGTCGAGGGAGAACACGGCCTTCCGGAGCCCGGGGAGGAGGGCGGCCCGGAGACGTCACCCCGCGGGGGGCGGGGCGGCGTCTCCGGCTCGCATCGGCGCGGGCCGCACCGCCGGCGGGCGGGGTCGGGGTCCGGGTCCGGGGCTACTCGGCGTAGGGGTAGTTGATGGTCCCGGACACCCACTCGTCCGGGTAGAGGACCACCCGGGTCCCCTGCCGGGTGAAGGTCGCGAGCTCGTTGTCCTCGATCCCCTGGTACTGGACCATGAGCACCCGGGTCTTCGCCCACTCGCCGTTCGGGGCGAACCGGACCTTGCCGACCACGGTGTCGAACTCCGCGCCGCGCATGTACTCGCCGATCGCGGCGTGGTCCATGCTCCCCGCCCCGGCGATCGCCTGGTCGAGGACCTGGAGGTAGGCGTAGGCGTAGGGCTGGAGGTAGTAGCCGAGGGGGTCGACCCCCTTGCCCTCGGCCGCCTTCTGGTACTTCGCGAGGAACTCCTCGACGCCCTCGAACTTGAGGGTCGGCTCGGGCACCCAGAAGTCGTAGTTGACGATGCCGTTCAGCTTCGGGCCGAGGGCGGTCATGATGGAGGCGAACTGGAGGCCCACCATGCCGCCCCCGAAGAGCTTGGCCTTGAGCCCGGCCTCGGTCGCGGCCTTCACCATGCCGACGGAGTCGGGCGGGTAGGAGCCGACGAACACGACGTCCGGGTTGCGGGCCTGGATGGCGTTGACGATGGGGGAGAAGTCCGCGGTCCGGGGGTGGTAGGACTCGTCGTAGACGATCTCGAGGCCGTGCTTCTCCGCGGTCACGCGCGCGCCCTTGACCGCGTTGCGCGCGAACTCCGCGTCCGCCCCCACCAGCGCGATGGTCTTCGGGGGAGGGTCCTGCGCCATCGCGATGCTGAAGAAGCCCCGCGACCAGTCGGTCATCGGCTCGGGGCCGGCCGGCATGATCTGGAAGTAGTTCTCGTAGTTGAACTTCTCGTTGACGGCGAGGCCGAACAGGGCGGGGAAGACGAGCCCCCGCTGCATGACGATCGGCATGGCCGGGGCGATGAGGTTGGTGCCGTAGCCGGACACCACGAAGTCGACCTCGTCGACGTCGAGGAGCTTGGTGTAGATGCCGGGGACGGTCGCGGGGTTGGTCTGGTCGTCGTAGTAGATCAGCTCGACCGGCTTGCCGAGGATCCCGCCCCTCGCGTTCACGTCCTCGGCCCAGACCTGCATCGCGATGAGGGCGCCCTTGCCGGCCCCGGCGAGGCCGCCGGTGAGGGCCATGCCGAACCCGATCTTGAGGGTGTCGCCGGCCAGGGCCGGGGAGGCGAGGGCCGCGCAGACGATTGCGGCGGCGGCCGCGAGCGGCCTTCCGAGCGAGCCCAGGAGGCCCGTTTTTCCGAACGATTTCATTGAGATGCCCTCCAATCCAAATGCGCCGCGAGCGCACGATGCGCCGGAGTGTACCATGCCCTCCGGGCGCTCGACGGGTCGTCCGGACGGCCCCTCGACCGGTCGGAATGAACGGCGGGGCGCGCCCGGCGCGCGCCCGGCGTGCGGGAGGGCGCATGAAGCTCGGTTTCTTCACCATGCCGGTGCACCGGCTGGACCGCGACTATACGCAGGTGCTGCAGGAGGACCGCGAGGCGGTCATCCTCGCCGACCGGCTGGGCTACTCCGAGGCCTACGTCGGCGAGCACCTGACCGACGCGGCCGAGAACGTCACCAGCTCCATGCTGTTCCAGGCGAGCCTGATCTCCGAGACCCGGCAGATCCGGCTCGGCACCGGGACCGCCAACCTCTCGCACGCCCACCCGGTCCTCATCGCGGCGCAGGCTGCGATGCTCGACCACCTCCTCAAGGGCCGGTTCCTCTTCGGGATCAGCCCCGGCGCGCTCGAGTCGGACGCGGAGGCGCTCGGCATCCTCGGCCTCGACCGGCGCGAGATGTTCTCCGAGTCGATCGGCCACATCCTCGCCATCTGGCAGGGCGAGCCGCCCTACGACCTCGAGGGCCGGCACTGGAAGATCACGACCCGGGAGACCCTCTTCCCGGAGGTCGGGCTCGGCCCGATCGTGAAGCCCTACCAGAAGCCCCACCCGCCGGTCCTCGGCACGGTGGTCGCCCCGCACTCGTCGACCGCGACCGAGCTGGGGCGGCGGGGCTTCCTCCCCATCTCCGCGAACTTCCTCATGGCGGAATGGATCCCGACCCACTGGACCAACTACGCGCGGGGCTGCGAGGAGGCGGGGCGAACGCCGGACCGCGCCGACTGGCGGGTCGCCCGTTCGATCTTCGTGCACGACGACCACCGGACCGCCCTCGACTACGGGCGGGCCGACGAACGGAGCCCGTACCGCTTCTACTACCGGCAGCTCTTCACCAAGCTCCGCAAGCTCGGCCGCCACGCCGCCTTCAAGCCCGCGGCCGACTTTCCCGACGAGAAGCTGACCCTCGACTTCATCGTGGACCGTCTCGTCATCGCCGGCGACCCGGAGAGCGTGACCGACCAGCTCCTCGCGTTCCACGAGGCTGCCGGCGGCTTCGGGACCCTCCTCTACGCCGGCAAGGACTGGGAGGACGAGGCGCTCGGGCGGCGGTCGATGGAGCTGATGGCCGAGCGGGTGATGCCCGCGGTCAACGCCGCGATCGCCGGCCCCGCCTGAGCGCGCCCCCGCCCAGGTCCGTCCCGTGCGGCTCGTGCGGGCACACCCCTGGGAACGCTTGTGTCCCGCCCGCATCGGGGGCAAAGCGCCCGAGAACGAAAGTGCGGGCGAGACGCCCGCGTTCCCAGGACGCCCTCGTCCCCACGGACGCGCCCGCGAGCGGCCCGCCAGCGCGAAAACCCCACCGCGCACATGCCTCCCGTACGCTCACGCCGGCCCCCGCTTCCCGGCGGGCGGATTCAGCCGGTTTGCGCCGGATCCGCGACGTCGAGGCCGCGGTGCGACAGCCCTTCGAGCTTCGGCATCAGCCGCAGCAGGCGCCGGGTGTAGTCGTGCTCCGGGCGCTCGAACAGGTCCTCGGTCGGCTTCACCTCGCACAGGCGCCCGCCCTGCATGACCCCCACCCGGTCGCACATCTGGCGGATCACGGGGAGGTCGTGGCTGATGAACAGCATCGTGAGGCGGAGCAGCCCCTGCAGGTCCTTCAGCAGGTTCAGGATCTGCGCCTGGATGGAGACGTCGAGCGCGGACGTCGGCTCGTCGCAGATCAGGAACCGGGGCCGGGTCGCGAGGGCGCGCGCGATGGAGATGCGCTGGCGCTGCCCGCCCGAGAACTCGTGCGGGTAGCGGGCCGCCGCCGCCGCGCCGAGCCCCACCACCTCCAGCAGGTCCATGACGACGCCCTCCACCTCGTCGCGGCGGCCGGCGAGGCGGTGGAACCGGATGGGTTCGGCCACGATGTCCAGCACCCTCATCCGCGGGTTGAGCGAGGAGTACGGGTCCTGGAAGATCATCTGCATCTGCCGCCGGAAGGGGTCGAGGTCCGCCTCCCGGCGGAGCGCGGTCAGGTCCGTGCCGGCGAACCGGACGACCCCGGCGGCCGGAGTGTGCAGGCCGCAGATCATGCGCGCGACCGTGGACTTGCCCGAGCCCGACTCCCCGACCAGGCCGAACGTCTCGCCCTCGTGGACGTCCAGGGAGACGTCCTTCACCGCGTCCAGGTAGACCCGGTTCCGCGCGAGGAACGAAGACCGGACGGTGAACCGCATGTGGAGCCCTTCGAGGGAGACGAGCGGGGTTCCGGCCGCCCCCCCGGCCTCGGCCACACCCCCCGCCGCCCCGGCCCCGAAGTCCCGCGCCTGCCCCAGCCAGTGGCGCTCGACGTCGATGCGCCGCGGCGCCTCCTTTGCGTCCTCGAGGTAGGTGACGAGCGGAAACCGCACCAGCTTCACGTCCGGCCTCGGCACCGCGGAGATGAGGCTCCGGGTGTAGTCGTGGTCCGGGTCGCCGAGGATCTTCGCGGTCGCGCCGTGCTCCACCAGCCGGCCCCGGTACATCACCGCCACCCGGTCGGAGATGTCCGCGATCACCCCCATGTCGTGGGTGATGATCATCATGCCGACGCTCTTCTCCCTGCAGAGCGCCCGCATGAGGTCGAGGATCTGCGCCTGGATGGAGACGTCGAGGGCGGTGGTCGGCTCGTCCGCGATGATCACGTCCGGCTCCGCGCAGAGCGCGAGCGCGATCACCACCCGCTGGCGCATCCCCCCGGAGAACTGGTGCGGATACTGCTTCACCCGCAGCTCCGGCTCCGGGATGCCGACCTGGCGCAGGAGCTCGACGGCGCGGCGCCGCCCCTCCGCTTCGCCCGTTCCGAGATGCAGGTCGATGGTCTCGACGAGCTGCCGCTCGACGGTCTGCAACGGGTTCAGGCTGGTCAGCGGGTCCTGGAAGATCATCCCGATCCGCTTGCCGCGGAGCTGGCGCTTCCCGGCGCCGTCGAGGTCGTCGATGCGGCGCCCCGCGAGGCGCACCTCGCCGGAGGTCATCTCGCCGGGCGGCTCCAGCAGGCCGATGACCGCGTTGCCGACCGTGGACTTGCCGGCCCCCGACTCGCCGACGACGCCGAGCACTTCGCCCGGCTCGACGGCGAGCGACACCCCGTCCACCGCGACCAGGGTCCCGCGCCGGCTCGGGAACTCCACCCGGAGGTCGTTCACGTCCAGCAGGGCCATCGCGACCGCCGCCCCTCACCCGCGCCGTATTCGCCCGGGCCACGTCGCCCGCACCGCGTTCGTTCCCATCTTCTGTCCTGTCCCTGCCCCTGTCCCGCTCCGGTCCCCGCCTCCCGGCCCCGCTGGTCCGCCGCCGTTACCGCAGCTTCGGGTTGAGGGCGTCTCGGAGCCAGTCCCCCAACAGGTTGACGGCGAGCACCAGCACCACCAGGGCGGCCCCCGGAAAGATGGTGATCCACCACTCGCCGGAGAACAGGAAGTCGTTGCCGACCCGGATGAGGGTGCCGAGCGACGGGGTCGTCGGGGGCACGCCGACCCCGAGGAAGCTCAGGGTCGCCTCGGTGATGATGGCGATGGCGAGGTGGATGGTGGCGATCACCAGCACCGGCCCGGTGACGTTGGGGAGGACGTGCCGGAGCAGGATGGTCCCGCGCCGGATGCCGATGACCCGCGCCGCCTGCACGTACTCCTTGTTCTTCTCGACCAGGGTCGAGCCCCGGACGGTGCGCGCGTACTGCACCCACCCCGAGACCCCGATGGAGAAGATCAGCACGTAGAACGCCAGCTCGTCGTGCATGTCGCGGGGGAGCACGGAGCGGGCCACGCCGTCGATGAGCAGGGCGATCAGGATCGCGGGGAACGAGAGCTGCACGTCGGCGACCCGCATCAGGAAGGCGTCCAGCCGCCCGCCCGCGTAGCCGCTCACGAGCCCGAGCCCGACCCCGAGCACCAGCGAGAAGATCACCGAGGCGAAGCCGACCACGAGCGAGATCCGCGCGCCGAAGATGATGGTGGAGTACACGTCGCGCCCCTGGTCGTCGGTGCCGAGCAGGAAGCGCGGGTCGCCGTCCGCCATCCAGACCGGGGGCAGGCTGGCGTCCAGGAGGTCGATGCTCGCGAGGTCGAAGGGGTCGTGCGGGGCCACCCACGGCGCGAAGGCGGCGGCGAGGAAGGCGAGGGCGGTGACCGCGGCCGAGACCACGGTGACCGGCGAGCGCGTGAAGCTGTGCCAGAGGTCGCTGTCGAGCGCCCGGCGCAGGCGCGGTCCGACGCCCGTACCCGCGCCCGTACCGGCGCCTGCGCCCACCGCGCCCGCTCCCGCGCCGGGCGCGGCGGGCGGTCCACGGCCGCGCGAGGCCCCTGCCGCGAACCTCATCCTCCCGCTACCCGTTCACCGCCGCCTTGTCGGCGCGAAGGCGCGGGTCGACCACGAAGTACAGGACGTCCACCACCAGGTTGATGGCGACGAAGAAGAACGCGATCAACACCAGGTAGGCGGCCATCACCGGGATGTCCGCCTCGCCGATGGCCTGGATGAAGAGGAGCCCCATCCCCGGCCACTGGAACACGCTCTCGGTGATGATGGCGAAGGCGATGATGGAGCCGAGCTGCAGGCCGGTGATGGTGATCACCGGCACCATCGTGTTCTTGAGCGCGTGCCGGAAGTGGATCGAGCGGGCCGGCAGCCCGCGGGCGTGGGCGAACTTGATGAAGTCGGTGCGGAGCACCTCCAGCATCTCCGCCCGGATGAGGCGCATGATGAGGGTCATCTGGAACAGGGCCAGGGTGATCGACGGCATGATGAGGGACTTCAGGCCCGACGCGGTGAGGAACCCGGTGGTCCACCAGCCGAAGGCGACCACCTCCCCCCGGCCGAAGGTCGGCAGCCAGCGCAGGATCACCCCGAAGAACAGGATGAGCAGGATCCCGATGAGGAACGTCGGCAGCGACACGCCGACGAGGGAGAGGGTCATGAAGCCCCGCGAGAGGAGGCCGCGGCGCCGGAGCGCGGTGTACACCCCCATCGGGGCGCCGACCGCGAGGGCCAGGACCGCCGACACGAACGAGAGCTCGAGGGTCGCCGGCAGCCGCTCGGCGATCAGCTCCCGCACCGGGCGGCGGTGCTGGTACGAGAACCCGAACTCGCCGGCCGCCGCGTCCCGGACGAAGCGGCCGAACTGGAGGACGAACGGGTCGTCGAGGCCGAGGCGTTCGCGCAGCTCCGCCCGCTCCTCCAGGGTCGTGTCCTGGCCGACCATGTTGTTGATCGGGTCGCCCACGTAGCGGAACAGGGCGAAGGCGATCAGCGCCACGGCCAGCATGACGACGATCGACTGGAGGAGCCGCTGGAGCAGGAAGGCAGGCATTCAGCCGCGCCTCTTCTCGTTCCCGGGCGCGGCGGCCGACGCGGCGGCGCGGCTGCGGGGGCCGTCGGGCGGCGGCGCGGGCCGGGCGGCAGGCCGCCGACAGCGGCCGGAGCCCCCGCGCCGGGGCCGGGGATGCGGGAGGGGGGAAGGAGGAGCCCTCCCCCCTCCCGCACCGGGCGTCACTTCACCGTGACGTAGCGGAGGTCCAGCACGTTGTCGGGCCGCTGCACCAGGTCCACCTGCTCCGACACCCCCCACGAGAGCGGCTGCTGGTGCAGCGGAACGTGGCCCGCCTCGTCCTTGTGGATGCGGAACGCCTCGTCGATCAGCTCCTGGCGCCGGGCCTGGTCCGTCTCCGACTGGATCATCGCCGCGAGCTCGTTGATCCGCGGGTTGCAGTAGCCGCCCAGGTTGAACGCGCCCAGCTTGTCTTCCCCGCCCCGGCACGCCATCAGCGACGAGATCGGGTTGTGGCTGTCGAACGTGGACGGGGTCCATCCGAGCAGGAAGAAGCTGGTGTCGTAATCGTTCTGGGCCAGCACCTTGCCGAAGTACTTGGATTTGGTCTGGGCGAGCAGGGTCACCCGGACCCCGATCCGGGCCAGCATCGAGGCGACCGCCTGGCAGATCCGCTCGTCGTTCACGTAGCGGTCGTTCGGGCAGTCCATGGTGAGCTCGAAGCCGTCCGGGTAGCCGGCCTCGGCGAGCAGCTCCTTCGCCCGGTCCACGTCGTAGGGTGGACGGGCGTTCAACCCCTCCGTGAAGCCGTTGATCTGCGGTGCGACCATCAGGCCGGCGGGCACGCTCGCGCCGCGCATGACCTTCTTCCGGATCGCCTCGACGTCGATCGCG
This sequence comes from Gammaproteobacteria bacterium, assembly GCA_965243335.1. Classification (GTDB taxonomy): domain Bacteria; phylum Pseudomonadota; class Gammaproteobacteria; order HK1; family HK1; genus JAJDXW01. The sequence continues at coordinate 2,961,161 of OZ251545.1, read as the reverse complement.
TGGATGAACGCCTGCCGCACGCGCACGTCCTGGAACGGGTTCCGGCCCTTGACGTCGGAGTACAGCAGCTCGTCCCGGAGCTGGTCGAAGCCGAGGAAGATGGTGCGCGCCTCGGGGCCGGTGAGGGGCCGCACCCCGTCCGCGTCGTCGAGCCGCCGCCAGTCCTGCACCGGCACCGGATAGGCCATGTGCACGTTGCCGGAGATGAGGGCCGCGACCCGGGTCGCGTCCTGGGAGATGGGGGTGAACACCGCCTCGGTGACGTTGCCCTTCATCTCGCCCCAGTAGTCCGGGTTGGCCGCGAGCACCGTCTTCACGCCCGACTGCCGCGATTGCAGGGTGAAGGGGCCGGTGCCGTTGGCGTGCAGGTTGGCGTAGTTGCCCTCGTCGCCGCCCTTCACGTTGGTGACTTCCGCGGCCTTGTTCGCCTCCGCCCATTGCCGGTCCATGACGTAGAAGATCTCGAGCTGGAGGGGGAGGATCGGGTTCGGGGCGGGGGTGACGAAGTCGATGGTGTGGTCGTCCACGATCCGGGTGTCCGCGATGAGCTGGGCCACCACCTTGAGGTCCGACCCCTCGGAGCGGATCCGCTCGACGGAGAACGCCACGTCGTCGGCCGCGAAGTCGGAGCCGTCGTGGAACCGGACGCCCTGGCGGAGGTGGAAGCGCCAGACGTTCGGCTCGACGTTCTCCCACCGTTCGGCGAGCGCGCCGACCAGCTTCATGTTCTCGTCGCGGGCGACGAGCCCTTCGTAGATGCTGCGCTGGAAGCCGAGGGTCATGGTCTCGAAGAGCCCGTGCGGGTCCATCGTCTGGACGTCGCCCTGGAAGGCCCAGCGGAACGTGGCGGAGTGGGCGGGCGCGGTGGCGGCGGCGACCGCGCCGAGCACCGCGGCGCCGGCGGCGGCAGCCCTGAAACCGGTTCGCATCGTGTCGTTCTCCCCTTTCGTTGGAGCGTTCCCGATCCCCGGCCCTCCGGGCGCGAGATCGGGAGCGAAGGCTAGCCCGCTCCGCCGGCCGTGACAAGCGCTGCGCCGGGGCTCTCCGAGGCATGTGCGCGGTGGGGATTTCGCCAGGCACGCCCCTCGCGGGCGCGTCCGCGGGAACGTGGGCGTCCTGGGAACGCTTGTGTCTCGCCCGCACGGGGGGTGTGAAGCGCCCGTGAACGAAAGTGCGGGCGGGACACAAGCGTTCCCAGGCCCCGCCGTTCCCAGCGGAACCCACGGCAGGGATCGCGAGAGCCGGCGGCGGGATCCACGAAGGAGAGGGTGCGAGGGATGCGGTTAGACTTCCCGCCGACGGCGGACGGCAGGGGAGGCCTCCGCCCGCGGTGGGCCGAAGGCGCGGGGCCGGAGGCTGGCGGCAGGACTTGGGCGGCCTCCCGCGCCGCAAGAATTCGTTGTCGTGATGATTGCCATGCACACCTCGGCAGAAGACACCTGCAAGCTGCCTGAAGCTGCCGCCAACATGCGTTGTTCGGACCACCTCCTTTCGCAGATACGGGCCGTCATCCCCGTGGGCTCAGGCCCCATGCCGTCATTCCCGCGAAAGCGGGAATCCACTTCCACCATGAAAGTCATCATGGATTCCCGCTTTCGCGGGAATGACGGGTCTTTGATTCGTGCGACAATCCGGGGCGGGGGCGCCCCGCCCTGGACCCGCGGCGGCTCGTTCCGCCGGGTGGCCGGGGGCGTTGGAGCCGCGTTCTTCGTAGACGGGTGGAGAGGACGGACGGAATGGCGAGAAAGCGACCCCGGCGGACCCCGAAGACCGTGGAGACACTGACCCACGAGGAGGCGAACCGCAGGAACATCCCGACCGTCGAGCTCCAGCCGGTCATGCGGGACGAGGAGCTGAATCCCGTCCGGGTGGCCTACGGGCGGCGCAACCGGGACCTCGACCCGCAGCTCGTCTGGCGCGGCAAGGACGGGCAGGACTGGTCGGATCTGATCGTCCCGGCGCCTCCCCTCTACATCCAGGAGAAGGTGCACCCCAAGGCGCTGATCGACGATCTGGCCCGGCGCGGCGGCGGGAGCGGGGAGGCTTCCGGCGAACAGATCGACCTCTTCGCCGACTTCAACGGCCTGCCCGACGGCAACGCCCGCACGGAGTTCTACCGGCACGACGCCAACTGGTCGAACCGGATGATCCTCGGCGACAGCCTCCAGGTGATGGCGTCCCTCGCGGAACGGGAGGGGCTGCGGGGCAAGGTGCAGTGCATCTACATCGACCCGCCCTACGGCATCAGGTTCAACTCCAACTTCCAGTGGTCCACCACCAGCCGCGACGTGAGGGACGGCAAGGCCGAGCACATCACCCGCGAGCCGGAGCAGGTCAAGGCGTTCCGCGACACGTGGCGGGACGGGATCCACTCGTATCTCACGTACCTGCGGGACCGGCTGACGGTGGCGCGGGACCTGCTGGCGGACAGCGGCTCGGTGTTCGTGCAGATCGGGGACGAGAACGTCCACCGGGTGCGGTCGGTGATGGATGAGGTGTTTGGGGAAGATAATCACGTCTCTCAAATCTCCTTTCGCACGACGACGGGGTTGGGAGATCAACACCTCGATTCTTCATGTAATTTCCTTATTTGGTATACCAAAAACAGAACCAACGTCAAATACCGAGAATTATTCAAGAAAAAGGGTATCCTGGATGACGTAGGCGCACGATACCGGAGAATAGAAATCGGTCCCATTGATCGGCGTCCGATGACGGCAGCCGAACGTACTTTATCCGAACCGCTTCCCGCTGGCGCGAAAATTTATCGCCACGACAACCTTACCTCTCAGAGCGGCAGTGAAAAATCCGCATTTACAGTGGAATTCCGGTCTGGTGAATTCAAACCGAGCCGGGGGTTCTGGAAGACCAACCAAGAGGGTATGCAACGACTGAAGCGATCTGAACGCCGCGCTCGGGCGGAGCTGGGAGGAGTGGGAGATCCCCCGGGAGGCGGGCGAGCCGTGGCCGGAGGCGGCGGCTGCGGCGTGGAGCGGCGTCCGGTCCGCGCCCACCGACGACGAGAAGGCGGCGGCCCTGCACACCCTGAACCGCGTCCTGGGCCAAAGCTACACCCTGGACGACCTGGAACGATCTACCCCCCCCCCCCCCCCCGATTTCCGTGGGACGCCGGCCCTACCGACCTGCACCGCCGCTGGTGGGAGGCGCGCATCGCGCGTCAGCGGGAGGTCGACGCCTCGATCGCCGCCAGGGCCGACTTCGAGTACCTCTACGACCGGCCGTATGAGGACCGGAAGAAGGTGCGGACCGCGGGACCCTTCACCGTCGAAAGCCTCTCCCCCCACCGGACCCTTGCGGTGGACGAGAACGACGAGCTCATCGACCGGGTGGCGGACACCGAAGGCCGCTACGGAGAGGAGACGGGAGAAGCCGGCTTCACCGCCATGATCCTCGAGAACCTCAAGACCGCCGGCGTCCAGCAGGCCCACAGGGAGGACCGGATCGCGTTCACCGCGCTCTTCCCCTGGCCGGGCCACTTCGTCTGCGCCGAAGGCCGCTACGTCGAGGGCGGCAGCGGGGAGGGCGATGGGAACGCCGGCCCGGAGAAACGCGCCGCCGTCTTCGTCGGCCCGGAGTTCGGCACGGTGTCCCGCCCGGACCTGGCCGCCGCCGCCCGCGAGGCCGGCGACGCCCGCTTCGACGTCCTCGTCGCCTGCGCGTTCAACTACGACGCCCACTCCTCGGAGCTCGACCGGCTGGGCCGCATCCCGGTCCTCAAGGCGCGGATGAACGCGGACCTCCACATGGCCGGCGACCTCAAGAACACCGGCAAGGGCAACCTCTTCGTCATCTTCGGCGAGCCGGACGTCGAAATCCTCGACGCCGCGCCTTCCCCGGAAGCCGGGAAGGGCGCGCCTTCTACCAAAGACGGGGACGAACAGGGCGAACGCATCCAGGTCCGGATCAACGGCGTCGACGTCTTCGACCCCAACACCAGCGAGGTCCGCTCGGACGATCCCGACGGGATCGCCTGCTGGTTCATCGACACCGACTACGACGAGGAGAGCTTCTTCGTCCGCCACGCCTACTTCCTCGGCGCGAACGACCCCTACAAGGCCCTGAAGACCACCCTCAAGGCCGAGATCGACCCCGACGCCTGGGCGGCCCTCAATAGCGCCGTCTCCCGCCCCTTCCCGAAGCCCCGCTCCGGGCGCATCGCGGTCAAGGTCATCAACCGCCTCGGCGACGAGGTGATGAAGGTCTTCCGCACATGAACCCCGTGCGAAGGTTGGAATGGCGCCGGGAGAACCCGCCGAGCCCGCCGCCCGCTCCGCGGTCGTTGCAGGTCGCCTCGAACGCCATGCCCGCGGTCTCCCGAATTGTAAATCCGGTGATTCCGGCGCCGTAGCGGGGTCGCGGCCGCCTTCCCGCGCGACGGGCCGCCGCCCTCGGTCAAACCGCCCGGTTCGGGGACGAACGGGAGCGGCGGTGTTCGGCCAGGCGCGCCGCGAACGCCCGGTGTTCGGGAGAGCCGACGCCTCTTTCCACTTCTCTGAACGCACCGGCGAGATCCCTCCGAAGCAGGGCGTCGGCCGCGACCCGGAGGCCCGGGAACACCCGGCTTCGGATCACCCCGTCGTCGCCGCGCGGCAGCGGACGGTACTCGCCGTCGGCCAGCTCGAACCAGTCGATGCGCTCCTCCCGGGTCCGCCAGACGAGGTACTCCCGGACGCCGTTTCGGCGATAGGCGCGCAGCTTGTCGTGCAGGTCGACGGATGCGCTGCTGGCTGCGACCTCGACGACCAGCTCCGGCGCTCCTTCCAGGTAGCCGTCCTCGCTCACGCGCGCCTGGCCGCCCGCGTCCGGTTCGATCCACAGCAGCACGTCGGGCTGGGGCTCGTTGTCGAGGTCGAGCCGGACGGTGGCGTTGTCCTCTCCGCGCACACCGTGGGTGAATGCACTGTAGAAGAGGAGCACGGACTGGATCATCGCGTGCGGTCCCGAGTGCGCCAGGCTGACGGGCGACGGCATGTAGACCACTCCTTCGATCAGCTCCGCCTTCTTGAGGTCCGGCCGCGCGGCGTAGCGGCGCTCGAACTCGCAGCGCGTGAGCCGGTCCCCGTTCTCCAGCGGCGGGACGGGCGCAACGGTCGGCGCAGGTCCGCCCCGGCGGACGGAGGCGCCGGTCGGCGAAGGAGCGTCGATCTCAGCCATGCGAGGGGTCCTCCGGCCCCGGTTCAGGCGGATTGTCCCACGCCGCGGCCCGGCTGGCCATCCCGGCCCGCCGCACGAGGCAGGTGCGCGGTGGGGTTTTCGCGCTGGCGGACCGCTCGCGGGTGCTCCCGGGAACGCTTGTGTCTCGCCCGCACAGGGGCGTGAAGCGCCCGTGAACAAAAATGCGGACGGGACACAAGCGTTCCCAGGAAGCGCCGTTCCCAGGGTCCCGTGCAAGAGCCGCCGCAGGGTGAAATCCGCCCAAAAGCCCCTCGAACCTCACACCTCTCGCGCGGGCCTCATGAGAAGGAGGCAGGAGGCCCGGACCAGGCGCCGAAAGGTGCGAACCTACCGGGCCGCGGCCCGGATGCGCCGCCGGAAGTCGACCTCGTCCCGGCACGCCACGGCTGCCTCCATCAGAGTGTCGACGGGAACGCTGCCGAGGAGCGCCCGGGCCTCGGCGAGGCGCGGGCTCATCTCGATCCCCCGGGCGCGGAGCACCGCGAGCGCCGCTTCCCGCCGGCCTTCTTCCCGCGCGTGGCGGGCGATCGTGCGGCTGATCGGGTCGTCCTCCGGGCGCGTGCCCTCGCGTGCGCCCATCTCCCGCGCCACCCGTTCCAGCGCCGGCCTCGCCCCGGACGACACCGGACCCTCGATCAGGGCAAGGTAGATCTCCTCCGCCTGCCAGCCCGGAAACGCGGCGCTCTCCGCCGCCATCCGATACCGACCGCCCCGGCGGAGGTAGATTTCGAGACCGGACGGGCGCCGGCGCGACTCCGGCGGGACCAGCACCCACACCTCCGGGAACCCCCACGCCTCGTAGATCCCCAGCTTGCGGCGGCGCACGTCCGTGGTGTGGTCTACCTCCAGCACCACGTCCGGCAGCGGGTCCCGGCCCACGTCGATGGCCGGGCCGGACACCCGCGAGCGGCCCGGATGCAGGTACAGCGCCTCGTCCGCCTGCACGAGCACCACCTTCCGGCCCACCTCGTCGAATCGCGCCAGGTCCGCCGAGCCGAAGCTGTCGATCCGCGAGCCGCGCAGCGACTCGATCCGTTCGGCCAGCCGGGCGAGCCTTCGGGCCGGGCGTTCGTGGTAGATGGTGGTGGGCGCGCTGACCTTCCAGGCGGTCTCGGTGCGCGCGTCCCAGACTTCGAGGCGGCCCTCGTAGCGGTCGAGGTCGGCCGCGGGGAGGCGGAACGGCTCGCAGCCCGGAAAATCCTCCGGGCCGAACGCCTCGGGCAAGGGAGGCCGCAGGCCGCGGGCCGGCTCGTCGGGCGGTGAGGAACGGGCGGGGGTCGAGCCGGTGCGGCTCCGCGCCCGGCCCTCGGGTGGGGCTGACCGTGACATGCGCGCCTCCTTGTCGGTCGTGCCGGCGTCCTGCCGCGTGGGGCCGGCGAGCGGAGATGGTTCGTCCGGCGCAGTATGCCGGCCCCCCGCGGCCCGATCAACGGTGACCGCTGACGCGGTCGCTTCGCGGAATCGCAGGTGCTCCCGAGCGGCGCCGCAGGAACTTCTGGGAACGGCGTGTCCTGGGAACGCTTGTGTCTCGCCCGCACAGGGGTGTGAAGCGCCCGTGAACGAAAGTGCGGGCGAGACACAAGCGTTCCCAGGGGTCCCGCACAAACGCCGCCGTGGGGTGAAATCCGCCCAAAAGCCCCTCGAACCTCACACCTCTCGCGCGGGCCTCATGAGGAGGAGGCAGAAGGCTCGGACCGGGCGCCGACAAGGTGGGAACCTACCGGGCCGCGGCCCGGATGCGCCGCCGGAAGTCGGTCTCGTCCCGGCACGCCACGGCCGCCGCCATCAGCGCATCGCCGGAAACACTGCCGAGGAGCGCCCGATCCCCGGCCAGGCGAGCGCTCGCCTCGATGCCCCGGGCGCGGAGCACCGCGAGCACGTTCGCGACCGTCGCTTCCCGCCAGCCTTCCTCGCGGCCTTCTTCCCGCGCGTGCCGGGCGATCGTGCGGCTGATCGGGTCGTCCTCCGGGCGCGTGCCCTCGCGCGCACCCATCTCCCGCGCCACCCGCTCCAAGGCCGGCCTCGCCCCGGACGACACCGGACCCTCGATCAGGGCAAGGTAGATCTCCTCCGACTGCCAGCCCGGGAACGCGGCGCTCTCCCCCGCCATCCGATACCGACCGCCCCGGCGGAGGTAAATTTCGAGACCGGGCGGGCGCCGGCGCGACTCCGGCGGGACCAGCACCCACACCTCCGGGAAGCCCCACGCCTCGTAGATCCCCAGCTTGCGGCGGCGCACGTCCGTGGTGTGGTCCACTTCCAGCACCACGTCCGGCAGCGGGTCCCGGCCCACGTCGATGGCCGGGCCGGACACCCGCGAACGGCCCGGATGCAGGTACAGCGCCTCGTCCGCCTGCACCAGCACGACCTTCCGGCCCACCTCGTCGAACCGCGCCAGGTCCGCCGAGCCGAAGCTGTCGATCCGCGAGCCGCGCAGCGACTCGATGCGTTCGGCCAGGCGGGCGAGCCGCCGGGCCGGGCGTTCGTGGTAGATGGTGGTGGGCTGGCTGACCCTCCAGGCGGTCTCGGTGCGCGCGTCCCAGACTTCGAGACGGCCCTCGTAGCGGTCGAGTTCGGCCGCCGGGAGGCGGAACGGCTCGCAGCCCGGAAAATCCTCCGGGCCGAACGCCTCGGGCAAGGGAGGCCGCGGGCCGGGGGACGGCTCGTCGGCCGGTGAGGAACGGGCGGGGGTCGAGCCGGAGCGGCTCCGCGCCCGGCCCTCGGGTGGGGCTGACCGTGACATGCGCGCCTCCTTGTCGGTCGTGCCGGCGTCCTGCCGCGTGGGGCCGGCGAGCGGAGATGGTTCGTCCGGCGCAGTATGCCGGCCCCCCGCGGCCCGATCAACGGCGACCGCATGGCGATTCCGCTTCGTGGAATCGCAGGTGCTCCCAAGCAGCGCCGCAGGAGATCCTGGGAACGCTTGTGTCTCGCCCGCACTTTCGTTCACGGGCGCTTCTCCCCCAGGCCGGCGAGACGCCGGCGTACCCAGGGGCATTGGCGAGCGGTGTGCCAGCGCGAAAGCCCTCCAGCGCACATGCCTTGGTTCTGTTCGTTCGTTGACAGGTTCGCCGGGCGGGCCTATGTTCGGGGTTGGCGCTGCCCGTCCGGCCGCCGGTTCCGGTCGCCGGCCCCGGGCGCGCGGAGCCAGACCCGCACGGAGAGGCGCCCCGATGGCGATGAAGCCGCGCGACCGCATCGACTACTCGGCGATGGCCGACCGCCCGCCGCTCGCGCTCCCCGGCGGCAAGCGGGTCGCGGTCTGGGTCATCGTGAACGTCGAGAACTGGGACGTCGAGAGCCCCATGCCGCGCACGGTGCTCCCGCCGCCCGGGAACCGCGTCCATGTCCCCGACGTCCCGAACTGGTCGTGGCAGGAGTACGGGATGCGGGTCGGGTTCTGGCGCTTCCACGAGGCCCTGGTCTCGCGCGAAATCCCGGTGACCATGTCCCTCAACGGCTCGGTCTGCGTCCAGTACCCGCGCATCGCGGGGGCGGCGCGGGACGCGGGCTGGGAGTTCCTCGGCCACGCCTACTTCCAGCGCCCCACCCACCTCATCGAGGACCAGCGCGAGGACATCCGCCGGACCATCGACACCATCCGGGACTTCACCGGCCGCGCCCCGCGCGGCTGGATGGGGCCGGGGCTGACGGAGACCTTCGAGACCCCCGACCACCTCGCCGAGGCCGGCATCGAGTACGTCGCCGACTTTCCGATGGACGACCAGCCCTTCGACGTCCGCACCGAGCACGGCCCCCTCACGTCCATCCCCTACACCGTGGAGCTGAACGACATCCCGATGATGCTCATCCAGCACCACAAGGCGTCGGAGCTCTACGACCGGTGCATGGACAGTCTCGAACGCCTCGATCGGGAGGGAGAGCGCAGCGCCCGCGTGATGGCCATCGCGGTGCATCCCTACATCTCGGGCACTCCTTTCCGCATCAAATATTTCGAGAAGGTATTGGACGCCGTCTCGAATGCGGAAGGGGCCGTGCTGTGGACCGGGAGCCAAATCGTCGACTGGTACCGGGCGGCCGTCGGGAAGGAAGCGGCGGGAGGGGGGAAGCCATGAAGCCGGCGCCGTTCGCCTACTTCCGGGCCGGGACCCTGGACGGCGTCTTCCGGGTGCTCGACGAGCACGGCGACGGCGCGCGTATCCTCGCCGGGGGGCAGAGCCTGATGGCGACCCTCAACATGCGGCTCTCCGCGCCCGATCTGCTGGTCGACATCGGCCGCGTGCCCGGTCTCGCCGGCATCGAGGACGCGGGGGGCGCCCTCCGCATCGGCGCGATGACCCGGCACGCGGAGGTGGAGACCTCGCCCCTGGTCGCGGCCCACGCGCCGCTCCTCGCGCGCGCGATGCCGCACGTCGCCCACCCCGCGATCCGCAACCGGGGGACGTTCGGGGGGTCGATCGCCTTCGCCGACCCTGCCGCGGAGCTGCCCGCGTGCGCCGTCGCCCTCGGGGCGCGGATGACGGTCGCGGGGCGGGGCGGGACCCGCACGGTGGGCGCGGACTCGTTCTTCCGGGGGCTCTACGAGACGGCGCTCGAGCCGGGCGAGGTCCTGACCGCGGTCGAGGTCCCGAAGATCGCGCCCGGCTGGCGGTCCGGGTTCATGGAGCTCGCGCGGCGGCACGGCGACTACGCGATCATCGGCCTCGCGGCGCACGTCGAGGTCGACGACGGGGGCCGTTTCGGCGGCGGGCGCCTCGTCTTCTTCGGGGCCGGCGACCGTCCCGTACCGGCCGCCCGGGCCGCCGCCCTCCTCGAAGGGGAGGGGTGGTCCGACGCGCTCGCGGCCCGGCTCGCGGACGCGCTCAAGGAGGAGCTGGACCCCTTCGGGGACCTGAACGCGGACGCCGCCATGCGAAGGCATCTCGCGGGGGTGCTGGCCCGGCGGACGCTCGCACCGCTCGCCGCGGGCTGACGGAGGGGTGAGGGAAGTGGCGCGGGGAGGAGCCGCATGAATACGAACGTGGACGTCGCCCTGCGCGTCAACGGCGCGGCGGTGAGCCGCCGGGTCGAGGCGCGCATGAACCTGGTCGACTTCCTGCGCGAGGAGCTCGGCCTCACCGGGAGCCACGTCGGCTGCGAGCACGGGGTGTGCGGCGCGTGCACGGTGCGGGTGGACGGCCGCATCGTCCGCGGATGCCTGATGGCGGCCGCCCAGGCGGACGGGGCGGAGGTCTGGACCATCGAGGGCCTGAGCGACGCCGGGGAGCTCCGGGCGCTCCAGGACGCCTTCGTCGAGCGGAACGCCCTCCAGTGCGGCTACTGCACGCCCGGCATGTTGCTGACCGCCGCGGAGCTCCTCGAGCGCCGCCCGGATGCGGACCGGGCCGAGATCCGCCGCTTCCTCTCCGGCAACTACTGCCGCTGCACCGGCTACGAGGCCATCGTGGACGCGGTCGAGATGGCGCGCGGGCGACGGGGGGAGACCGGAGCGGGGGATCGGCCATGACCGACCTCATCGCCGACCGCTGGATCCTCGACCGCCCCAACTCGTACATCGGCCGCTCCGTCCCCCGGCCCAACGCCCCGCGCCTCGCGGAGGGCCGGGGCGCGTTCGTGGACGACCTCCCCCTCGCCCGGAACGCCGGACACGCCGCGTTCGTCCGGTCTCCGCACGCCCACGCGCGCATCCGCGCGATCGACACGCAGGCCGCGCGCGCCGCGCCGGGGGTGATCGCGGTCGTGACCGGGCGCGAGCTGGCCGAAATCCACGACCCCTGGGTCGGGGTGCTCACCCACCTCGAGGGCCTGAAGTCGGCCCCGCAGTACGCCCTTCCCCTCGACACCGCGACCTGGCAGGGGGAGGCGGTGGCGGCGGTCGTCGCGGAGAGCCGCGCGCTGGCGGAGGACGCGGCCGAGCTCGTCGCGGTCGACTGGGAGGCGCTGCCGGCCGTCACCGACCCGGCCACCGCCCTCGACCCCGCCACCCCCGTCATCCACGAGAGCCTCGGCGACAACCTCGCGTGGCGCCGCAACGCGAGCTTCGGCGACGTCGACGCCGCGTACCAGGAGGCCGACCACGTCATCGAGGAGACCTTCGTCTTCGCCCGGCATACCGGGGTGTGCGTCGAGCCGCGCGCCATCCTCGCGGACTTCAACCCGGCCGAGGGGCAGCTCACGGTGTGGCACAACACCCAGTGCCCACACATGATCCAGAACATCCTGGCCACCCACTACCGCCTGGACGAGCACCGGGTGCGGGTCGTCGCCCGCGACGTGGGCGGGTCGTTCGGGATCAAGGTGCACACCTACGCGGACGAGATCGCGACCGCCGGGCTCTCCATCCTGCTGAAGCGCCCGGTCAAGTTCGTGGCGGACCGGATGGAGAGCTTCGTCTCCGACATCCACGCGCGCGACCACTCCGTGAAGGGGACGATCGCGGTGCGCGGCGACGGCGCGATCCTCGCGTTCGAGATCGACGCCCTGACCGGGATCGGCCCCTATTCGATGTACCCGCGCACGAGCGGCATCGAGGCGAACCAGATCGTGAACCTGATGGGTGGCCCCTACGCATTCGACCACTACCGCGCGCGGGCGACGGTCGTCTTCCAGAACAAGAACATGATGTGCCAGTACCGGGCGGTCGGGCATCCCATCAAGTGCGCGGTGACCGAGGGGCTGGTGGACGCGGCGGCGCGGGCGACCGGCCTCGACCCGGCCGAGATCCGCCGCCGGAACCTGCGCGCGGACGACTCGTACCCGTGCCGGTCGGCGCAGGGGTTGCCGTTCGAGAACCTGTCCCATCAGGCGAGCCTCGCGAAGCTCCTCGAAGCGATGGACTACGACGCGCTCAAGGCGGAGCGGGACACCCTGCGGGAGCGGGGCGTCTACCGGGGGATCGGGCTCGCGAGCTTCATCGAGGTCACCAACCCCTCCGCCATGTTCTACGGGGTGGGGGGTGCCCGGATCTCCGCCCAGGACGGCGCGACCATGCGGCTCGACGCGCGGGGGAACGTGTTCGTCGCGACCGGGGCGACCGAGCAGGGGCAGGGGATGGAGGCGGTCATCTCGCAGGTCGCGGCGACCGCCGTCGGGGTCCCCCCCGAACGCCTCCGGATCGTGACCGGCGACACCGACCACACCCCCTACGGGGGCGGCACGTGGGCGTCGCGGGCGGCCGGCATCGGGGGGGAGGCGGTGGCCCAGGCGGGCCGGGCGCTGCGCGAGCAGATCCTCCGCGCGGCGGCCGCCATGCTCCAGGAGGAGGCCGCGAACCTCGACGTCCGGGGCGGGGTCGTGGTGGACGCGGCGACCGGGGCCGAACGCATCGGCCTCGACGAGATCGGGCGCATCTGCTACTACCGGCCCGACACCCTCCCGGACGGCTTCCAGTCCGAGCTGGTCGCGACCCGGCACTACGTCCCCCGCAAGTACCCCTTCGCCTTCACCAACGGGGCGCAGGCCTCGTACCTGGAGGTGGACGTCGAGACCGGGTTCGTCACCCTCCTCGACCACTGGTGCGTCGAGGACTGCGGGACGGTGATCAACCCGCTCCTCGTGGACGAGCAGATCCGGGGCGGCATCGTGCAGGGGCTGGGCGGCGCGCTGTTCGAGGAGTGCGTGTACGACCGCGACGGGCAGATGCTGAACGCCAACATGGCGGACTACCTCGTGCCGATGGCCGCGGAGGTCCCGGACATGAAGTGCGGGCACGTCGAGTCCCCGACCGCCGAATCCGACCTCGGGGCCAAGGGGGCGGGGGAGGCCGGCACCTGCGGCGCGCCGGCCGCGGTCATGAACGCGCTCAACGACGCGCTTGCGCCCCTCGGGGCGCGCCCGCTCACCGACATGCCGTTCACCCCGCGCAAGGTGCTGCGCGCCCTCGGCCGGATCTAGCCCGCGTATCCGCCCGTCCTGCCTGCGGGCCGCCGGGACGGCGCGGCGGTCGGGGCGGGCGGGGGGCGGGCGCGCCCCCCTCCCCCCGAAAGCGGGGAGGCCGCCCCCGCGGGGGGCCGGCGGGGGTCGGGCCGGCCGGAGCCGAAGCGGAGCTAGCCCGCCGTCTCGACCACGTTCCCCTTCGCGTCCAGGGCGAGCCCGGTCTCCGCGGCCCGCTCCAGCACGGACCTCGCCCACCCGACCCGGCCCGCGTCGGCCCCGCCGAGGATCGCCATCAGGTAGGCGTGCCCCTCCCCGACGTTGCGGAAGCCGCGCATCACCCCCACCGGGACGGAGACGCAGTCGAACGTGTCGAGGATGACCTCGTTCTCCCCCTCGTCGCCCCAGAAGACCGACCATCGGCCGGAAAGCGGGATGAATGCCTCGACGGTGGAATGCGAGTGGAGGGCCGCGCCCTTGCCGGCTTCGGCCCCGACGTAGGTGACGTTGAAGCCCTCGACCGCGGTGATGGCGGGCTTCAGGGCCGGGTCCTCGGTCACCCCCCGCCCGATGACGTTGTAGATGTCGCGGACGTGCTCGGGGATGCGGGTGTCGACGAACGCCTGCTTCGACGGGTGAAGCTCGCGGAACCGGGCGACCCGCTCCAGCATCTCGTCCATGCCGACCTGGACTTCCGTCATGACCTCTCCTCCTTCTCCTCCCGGAATGCCCGCCGCGGGCGGGGCGGCCTCCCGAGTCTACCCCGGATCGCGAGGTCGGAGCCTCGGGGGATCGTCAGGGGCGGATGACGATCTTCCCGAACACCTCGCGCTCCTCGATGCGCCGGAACCCCTCGCCCGCCTCCTCGAGCGGGAGCACGGAGTCGATGACCGGGTCGAGGCGCCCGTCGTCCACCATCGCGAGCAGGGTCTCGAGGTCGGCGACGGTCCACGAGTTCGAGCCCCGGATCTGGAGCTCGAAGGTCCAGACGTAGCGGAGGTCGGTCTTCGGGTCGAAGCCCGCGGTCGCCCCGCAGGTCAGCATCCGGCCGCCCCGCTTGAGGGTCTTCATGCACGGGACCCAGGTCTCGCCGCCGGTGAAGTTGACCACCACGTCGACCCCGCCTTCGTACGAGCGGCGGTAGGGCTTGCCGTAGCGCTCGTGCACCCACTTCACGTAGTCCGTCGTCGCGTAGTTCACCCCGAAGTCCGCGCCGAGGGCGGCCAGGCGGTCGAGCTTCTCCGCCGAGCCCGCGCACGCGACGACCTCCGCGCCCGCCATCTTGGCGAGCAGCAGGCAGGCGGTGCCCACCCCGCCGCTCGCGCCGAGCACGAGCACCCGCTCCCCCGCCCGGACCCCGCCGTTCTCGAACATCATGCGGTGGGCGGTCCCGTAGGCGACGGGGAGGGAGGCGGCCTGCTCGAAGCCCACCCCGTCCGGCATCCGCACGAGCTGGCGGGCGGCGACGAGACAGTATTCGGCGAGCCCGCCGTGCATCGTCTCGCCCATGAGCCCGCCCTTGACCCGGTTCACGGGGTCCACCAGCACCCGGTCGCCGCGCCGCCACCCTTCGACCTCGGGGCCGACCTCCGCCACCTCGCCCGCGACGTCGAGCCCGGGGACGACGGGGAAGGTGAGGCGGATGCCGGGCATCCCGCGGCGGGTGAACACGTCGTGGTAGTTGAGGGAGGCGGCCCCCACCCGGAGGACGACCTCGCCCTCGCCGGGCGCGGGGTCCGGGAAGTCCGTCCGGAGGCCGAGGACTTCCGGCCCGCCGTGCCGCTCGATGACGAACGCCTTCACTTCGCCGCTCCTCCCTCGCTCGCTCGCTCGTTCGCTCGTCCGCTCAGCCCGCCCGCGTCCCGTAGCTGCCGCGCCCGACCGCGACCAGCCGCCCCCGGTCGTCCGTCACGTCGACGTCGACCACCCCGACCGTCCGCCCCGCCCGCCGCACCCGGGCGGCGGCGGTGAGCGAGGTGTCGACGGCCGGGCGGAGGTAGTCGGTGCGGAAGTTGATCGTGGGGACCGGCCCGCCCGCGTGGAGGGCCAGGGCGTAGTCGCCGGCGGTGTCGATGAGGGCGGCGATGGGGCCGCCGTGCCACTGCCCGGTTCCGGCGCGGCGCTCGAACTCGGGCCGCATCGCGAGCTCCACCGCGATCTCGAGCCCCTCCGGGTCGAGGCGGACCACCTTCATGCCGCAGCCGCGGATGAAGGGGGAGGCGTCCAGCATCGCCTGCACGCCGGCGACCGTGAGGGGCTCCGTCATTCCTGCTTCTCCCGCGGGATGGAGGGGGCGGGGGAGGGCGGCGGGGCCGCGGCCGGCGCCGAGGGCGGAGCCGGGGGCGAACCAGGGGGTCCGCTCCGGGCCTGGTCCCGCGGGGCGCCGCCCTCGGCGGCGAGGCGGGCGGCGCGCGCGGCGAGCCCGCGCCGGTCGATCTTGCTCGTGCCCCCGAGCGGCAGCTCGGCGAGGAAGAACACCCGCCGCGGGTGCTCGACGGCCGGGCCGTTCGCGAGCGCGTACCGCTTCACGTCGTCCTCGCCCGGGGAGGCCCCGCGCGCCGGGACCACCCAGGCGACCGGCATGTGGCCGCGGACCTCGTCCGCGACCGGGACCACGCACGCCTCGGCGACCTCCGGCATCGACTCGAGGCGGCGCTCGACCTCCTCCGCGTAGACGTTCTCGCCGTTGCACACGAACATGTCGTCCTCGCGCCCGAGGAAGAAGTAGAAGCCGTCCGGGTCGCGCCGCATGACGTCGCCGGTGCGGTAGTAGCCGTCGGCCGTCATCACCTCCGCGGTCCGCTCCGGGCGCCCATGATAGCCCGGCATGACCGCCGGGCACTTCATCTCGAGCGCCCCCCGGTCGGACTCCGCGCCGTCCGGCCCGATCAGGCGCAGCGCGACCTCGGGGTGGCGGCAGCCGAGGGAGAGGTCGGGGGTCGGCCGGCCGTCGGGATGCGGGCCGAAGACCACCGGGCCGGCCTCGGTGGTCCCATACCCGATCTGTATCTTCGCGCCGGGGAACACGCCGCGAAGGCGGGCGACGAGCTCCGGGGTGACCGGGGCGGAGCCCATGCGGATCCCGCGCACCGAGGAGAGGTCGGTGGCCGCGAGGCGTTCGCGCTGCCGGCAGACGAGGGCGAGCATGGTCGGGATCGAGGTGA
Source organism: Gammaproteobacteria bacterium (assembly GCA_965243335.1). GTDB lineage: Bacteria > Pseudomonadota > Gammaproteobacteria > HK1 > HK1 > JAJDXW01. The sequence goes on along the minus strand of OZ251545.1, from coordinate 2,944,971 downwards.
TCAGGGTGCACCGGTAGCGCGCGATCGCGTCGATGTAGCGCCCGGCCTCGAAGCGCGGCAGCAGCACGGTGACCGCCCCCGCCGCGAGGGCGAGCAGGGCGAGGGCGAGGGCGTTCATGTGGTAGAGGGGGGCGGCCACGAGGATCCGCTCCGCCCGGTAGTCGACCCCGGCCCGGCGCCGCTTCTCGATGACCCACCGATGCCCGCGATGGGCGAGCGGCACGCCCTTGGGGAGGCCGCTCGAGCCCGAGGTGTAGAGGATCATCGCGGTCTCGCCGGGCTCGGGCGGGGCCGCGCTAAGGTCTCCCGGGGGCGGGAGCCCCGCGACCTCGTCGAGGGCGAGCCGGCCGATCCCTGAGGGAAGGCCGCCCTGGTCCGCGTCGCAGAACGCGAGCCGGGCGCCCGAGTCCCGCAGCACGTGCTCGACGGTCGCGCGCGGGAGCCGGACGTTGACCGGGACCGCGACGAAGCCGGCCTGCATGACGCCGAGGATCGAGACCAGATACTCCGCGCGGTTGGCGGCGAGGACGGCCACCCGGTCGCCGCGTCGGAGGCCCCGGGCGAGGAGGAGGGCGGCCACCGCCCGGGCCTGCCGGTCGATGCGGCCCCCGGTCCACTCGGCGCCGGCCGGCCGGTGGTCGACCACGAGGACCCGCTCCCGGTCGAGGGCGAGGTCGACCAGATCGCCCAGGTTCCGGCGTTCGTCAGGCTGCGGCGGCAAGGGTCGCTTCCCGGCCGTCCGGGGTGGTCCGGGGCCGCATGGTCAGGTGGTCCTGCATCCCGAGGACGACGGTCCGAGGGCCCGGTCGAGGCGCGCCCGCGTTGCGGGTCGAACCCTCGAACCGGGACTCTGCGCAACAGGGGCCCGGTTGTCAACGCGGCGCGGGGCGATGGCGCGCGGCGGCGCGCGGCAGAGGCGCGCCCGCGAGAGGCACGCTTGGCGAAAAACCCCACCGCGCACATGTCTCGCACCGGGGACGTGCGGGCATCCGGCCGGCGGTCGCGGTACGATGGCGGGGTCGGGAGACGGGCTGGGCGAAGCGGGAGGCGGTGATGGACCGGCGGCGATTCCTCGGGGCGGGGGCGGGGCTGACCGCCGGCCTGACGGCCGGGCTCGCGGGGCTCGGCGCGGCGACGGGCGGGGCCGCCGCCGGGCCGCCCCCCCGCATCCGGCGCTACGTGACCCTCGGGCGCACCGGGCTCGAGGTCTCCGACATCTCCTTCGGCTCGAGCCGCTCCTCCGACCCCCGCCTCGTCCGCCACGCGGCGGAGCGCGGGGTGACCTGGTTCGACACCGCCGAGAGCTATCGGGGCGGGGCCGCGGAGGAAGCGATCGGCGAGGCGCTCGAGGGCCGGCGCGAGCGCTTCGTCATCGCCTCGAAGCACAAGGCATGGAGCGGCGAGACCCGCGCGTCGATGGCCGCCGCCCTGGAGGGGTCGCTGCGGCGCCTTCGCACCGACTACGTGGACGTCTACTTCAACCACGCGGTGAACGACGTGCGGCGCCTCCAGAACCCCGAGTGGCGGGAGTTCACGGACCGGGCGGTCCGGGACGGCAAGATCCGTTTCCGCGGGGTGTCCGGCCACGGCAGCGCCCTCGTCGAATGCCTCGACTACGCCCTCGACCACGATCTCGCCGACGTCATCCTCGCCGCCTACAACTTCGCCGAGGACGCGAGCTTCTTCGAGAAGATGCGCGCGCGCTTCCACTTCGTGGCCCCGCAGACCGGGCTCGGGCCGGTGCTGGAGCGGGCGCGCGCGAAGGGGGTCGGGGTGGTCGCGATGAAGACCCTGATGGGGGCGCGCCTCAACGACATACGCCCCTGGGAGACGGGCGGGGCGACCTTCCCGCAGGCCGCGTTCCGGTGGGTCCTCTCCCGCCCCCACGTGGACGCCCTGGTGGTGTCGATGACGGATACGGCGTCCATCGACGAGTACGTCGCGGCCTCCGGGGCCGACACGCCGCTCGGCGCGGGGGAGCTCGACCTGCTCGGGCGCTACGCCGAGCTCCAGGGCGCGCGGTACTGCCGTCCCGGCTGCGGGGCCTGCGCGGAGGTCTGCCCGGCCGGGGTCGAGGTCTCCGAGGTGCTGAGGACCCGGATGTACGAGGTCGACTACCGCGACCCGGCGCTCGCGCGCGCGGACTACGCCGGGCTCGGGGCCGGCGCCGCCGCGTGCCTCACCTGCGACGGGGCGCCGTGCCTCGGCGCCTGCCCGGCGGGCGTCCCCGTCGCCGCGTTCACCCGGGATACGGCCCTCCGGCTCGGCCCCCGGGGCGGAACCGCCCTCGCGTGACCGTCTTCCTCGCCCACTTCCTCTTCGTGCTCGCCGCCTGGACGGTGGTGATCAAGTACCTCTTTCCCGTCGCATACGCGGTCGCGCACGGCCTCCCCGCCAGTACCCACGTGTACCTCGACTTCTGGCCCGCGGTCCACGTCTGGCTCGGCTGGGCGCTGCTCGCCCGGCCGCGGCACACCTTCGCCCTCGCGCTCGTCGTCGCGCTCCTCGAGACCGGGATCGTGGCCGCGAAGTTCGTCTTCTTCCTCTTCCTCGACGGGCCGCAGTGGACGATCTGGACGACGAACTGGTTCGTCAACAAGCTGTTCGTGCTCGGCTGCTTCGTGCTGATGCTGGCCCATCTCGTGGTGCGCCGGAGCGACTACGCCCCACGCCCCGCGCCGCTCCGCCGGGCAGGAAGCGCCGCGCCATGAGGTTCGCGGGCGCGTTCTGGCGGGAGGTGATGGCGAGCCTCTCGAAGGCGCGCGGGGGGTTGTTCACGGGGCGGCGCGCGGGGGCGGCCGCGCCGGAAGCGGGCGGGGACGTCCGGGAGACGTGCCGGGCCCTGCTCCGCACCCGCGGCGAGGCGTCCGTGGTGACCCTCGCGCGCGCGGCCCTCGACGCCTTCGCCCGGCTCGACGACGGTGGCCGGCGCGCGCTCTTCCGGTTCCTCACCCACGAGCTCGGGCCGGAGCCCGCTGCCCTCGAACGCGCCGTCGAGGCGTACCGGGAGTCCCCCGGCCCGGAGGCCGCGTCGGCGCTTGCGCGGGCGGCCGAGCCCCCGCGCCGCGACCTGCTCGCCCTCCTCAACACCTCGCCGAACGGCATGTCCGACCTCCTCGCGATGCGCGAGGCCCTGCTCGACTCCCTCCCGGAGCTTCCGGAGCTCCGCCCCCTCGACGAGGACTTCCTCTACCTCCTCCGCGCGTGGTTCAACCGCGGGTTCCTCGATCTCCGGCGCATCGACTGGCAGACCCCGGCCCTCGTCCTCGAGAAGATCATCGAGTACGAAGCGGTGCACCAGATCCTCGACTGGGAGGACCTGCGCCGCCGCCTCGAAGCGGACCGGCGCTGCTTCGGGTTCTTCCATCCCTCCCTGCCCGACGAGCCCCTCATCTTCGTGGAGGTGGCGCTGTGCCGGGGGCTCGCGAGCTCCGTGCAGGACCTCATCTTCGGGGAGGTGGAGCCGGACCTCGAGGCGGACACCGCCGTGTTCTACTCGATCAGCAACTGCCAGCGCGGCCTCGTCGGGATCTCGTTCGGCAACTTCCTCATCAAGCAGGTGGTGCACGAGCTGGCGGCGGAGATGCCCGGGCTTCGCACGTTCGCCACCCTGTCGCCCGTCCCCGGGTTCCGGAAGTGGCTGGCGGGAGCCGTCCGGGACGGCCGGTGGGCCGGCGAGGGCGGGGTCGGCGACCTCGACGGCCCCGACTGGCCGACCGCCGACCTTGAATCGCAGGTGCTCCGGCTCTGCGCGGGCTACCTGCTCCACGAGAAGCGGGGCCGGCAGCCCCTCGATCCGGTCGCCCGCTTCCACCTGCGGAACGGCGCGCGCCTCGAACGGCTCAACTGGATGGCCGACCCCTCCGCGTCCGGCCTCGCCCAGTCGGGCGGGGTGATGGTGAACTACGTCTACGACGAAGCGGAGGTGGTCGCCAACCACGAGGCGTACGTCAACGAAGGGCGGATCGCCCATGCCCCGGCGGTGGCGGCCCTCGCGGGCGGGCCTTGAAGCCCGTGCGCCCCCCAAGCCCGGCAGCATCCAGACCGTCACCCTGCGCCTGTCCTGTCGGCGCTCGCTTCCATCCGCTTCGCCGTCACCGTCCCGCTGGTCCTCGTCTGGCGCTATCCCTGAAGCACGTCGGATCACCCTCCCGAGGAGCCGGATGCGGGAAAGCCGCACGTCCGGATCCGTGAGGGGGGGCGCCGGGCGACCGGCGCTTCTACTCGACCAACTTCAGGCGGGGGGCGGACAAGCGCCGGGGGGCGGATCAGGCGGCGGACCCGGAGGAGAGGAGCCGGCTCGGCGCGCCGAAGCCGAGCACCAGCACCTCCCGCTTCGCCCGCGTCGCGGCCACGTGCACGAGCGCCCGCTCCCCGGTCTCCGCCGACTCCCGCTCCACCGCGTCGCCCCGTTCCTCCAGGGCGGCAGGCAGGGGGACCAGGCCGTCGTTCATGCTGGCGATGACCACGCGGTCGAACTCCAGGCCCTTGACCCGGTGCATGGTGGCGAGGCGCACGTCTTCCGCGTCCGCGTCGTCGATGGCGCCGGCTTCGAGGGTCACGGACCTCAGGCCCTCCTCCGCCAGCTCGGCGGCGATCGTGTCGCGCTCCCGGCGGGTGCGGGCGACGACGCACACCCCGCGCAACGGCTCGCCGCCGTCCCGCAGTCCCTCCAGGTATCCGGCGATGTGCCGGGCCTGCTCCTTCCGGCTCGCGAAGCGCTTGAGGATCGGCGCGGGGCCTTCGGTCAGCGATCTCACGTCCCGGCCGTCGTCCGCGCCGCCGTCGAGGTCGTCGATGGCGCGGCCGGCCAGCAGGCGGGCGGCCCATCGCCGGGTCTGCTCGGTGGTGCGGTAGTTGAGGCGGAGCTTCCGGGCGCGCCCGCGCACGTCGATGCCGCAGCGCCCGAGCACCACCCGGCTCCGGCCGTAGATCCGCTGGTGGCCGTCGCCGGTGATGAAGAGGTCGTCCGGCCCCTCGGGGGCGATGGCGCGGATCAGGCGCCAGGCCGGGGCGCCCATGTCCTGCGCCTCGTCCACGACCACCGCGGCGTAGTCCTGCGCGCCCTGGCGCCTGCTCTGGCTCTGGCCCTGATCCCGTTCTCGTTTCTGGTCGCGGCCGCGCTCCCGTTCCGCCGTGAGCAGGGCGGCGGCGTCGCGGCAGGCGTCGTCCACCTCCTTGAGGCCCCGTTCGGCGAGCTGGACCCGGTACTCCTCGAAGACGGGCCACACCCTGGCCCGCGCGGCCCGGCTCAGCCGGACCCCGCGCCCGGTCCGGGGGACGCGCAGGTACTCGTCCCGGGTCGTGACGCCGTTCGCCTGGACCACCTGTTCCCATTCGTCGTCGTAGAAGGCGTCGGGGAGGTCGAGGTCGGGGGACTTCAAGTCCAGCGCTCGCTGCCAGGCTTCCCCGGCGTCCCGCCGCCGGTCGTACACGATGCGGAACTGGTAGCGGCGGAGGCGCAGGAAACGGACCACCCAGCGGTCCAGGTTCGTGACCTCGATGCGCTCCATCTCCTCCGGCGCGCAGATCGCACGCAGGTTGTGCTCGATGTCCGCAGCGAGGTTCCGGGTGAAGGTGGTGAACAGGATGCGGCCGGCGGGCTCCGGGGCGCCGCCCATGCTCCGGGTTTCCGGCGCCGCGGGAGCGCGCGGCGCGAGCAGGTTCCGGGCGAGCCGGCGCGCGCGGTGCATCGCGACCACCGTCTTCCCCGTCCCGGCGCCGCCCAGCACCCGCACCGGGCCGTTCCAGCGCCGTTCCACCAGGCGGCGCTGGGAGGGGTGGAGGAACACCCGCCAGCGCTCCAACGGCGCGTTGAGCATCGCTTCGAGCTCCATCTCGTCCTTGACCACGACGAAGCGCGCCCGCGATTCGTCCCGCTCCAGAGCCTTCGCGAAGTCCTCGGTGTCCACCGGCTCCGCCGGCGCTTCCCGCTCCAGGACGAGCCGTTCGTAGGTCTCTCCCGCCAGATAGAGGAACAGGGCTTCATAGGCTTCCACGGGCAGGCGGGCCTGCATCGTGTCGAGCTCCGCTTCCCCGCGGACCGCGCGCACCTCGGCCAGCATGGCGGGCGGAACCCCGAGCCGCGCCAGCTCCCGATCCTTCAGCGCCCGGAAGGCGGGAGGCGGAACGTCGGGGGCCGCCGCCCCATCGGTCGGCGCCCCCGGCATGGCGGCCGGCGATCCGGAGGTGGGGACGGAGACGGGGCCGCCCGGCCGCTGCCCCGGCGTCGCGGGCGGTCGTCCGGCAACATCCGCGGGCGCTCCCGGTGTTGCGGACGGCGCTGCGGGGATGTCCGCCGGCTGCCTCGGCGCTCCCGGCGGCGTTCCGGGGGTATCCGCCGATTGCCCGAACGCTGCGGCGTTCCGCTCGTCTTCCCGGCCGGGACGCCCGCCCCCTTCGCCCTCCCGCCCCCGCGCCCCATGCGCCGGCAGGTCCGTCCTCGGCGCATACACCTGCAAGGCGCCGGTCTCGGGGTGGATGCGGCATTCGTGCCGCGCCGCCCATGCGTAGGCATCGTCGTGCTTGTCCGCCCACAGGAGCATGTGGACGTCGCCCCGCTCGGGCTTGAGCACGATCGCCCGGTAGCCCTGGTCGATCCGCAGCGAGCGCATGGCGGGGTCGCGGGCCGCCCGGACCCGCTCGTAGTTCAGCCCGGAGGCCGTGGGGTCCGCGTTGAACCTGGAGATCAACGACCGTACCCCTCTCTGCTGCGCCCGCGGCAGCCGCGCATAGGCGTCCAGGAAGTCACTGGACATCGCCATCCGGGGTCTTCCGGTCATCGATCCTCGGTCCTCTCCGGCGCGCGCCGTGCGCCCCCGCGCGAACGCCGTCCGTCCGGGCGGAATTGGATGGGGTCGTGCACGACAACGGCGAGAGCGTAACACCGCCGCCGGGTCCGCGACCTGCGCCGACCTCCCCGGATGGACGCTGACGATTTCGACCCCGACCCGGGACGCCGCCCGTGGCGCCTCGATGGCCGGAGCGGGTATCGGCGAGATTTCGGCGGCGGGGGCGCGCGGGTATGATGCCCGCCTTCGCCCGCGGTGTGGGGGAGAGCGGAATGACGGTCGAAGTCGCGTCCCGTGAAGTGTCGTCCCCTGCCGGTCCCGGCGGGCGGAGAAGCCGCGGCGCCGGGGAGACGGCCCCGGCTCGGGGGGAGGCCGCCGTCTCGCAGGCCGCCGCTTCACAGGGCGCGCTGGACGCCCTGCTGTGCGAGCTCCTGCCGCGCCAGGGGTGCTGGAGCGACGAGGGCTACCTGTGGCTGACCGACCACGGCAACCGCCCGGTCGAATTCACCGACGGCTTCATCGAGGAGCTGCCCTTGCCAACGTCCACCCACCAGGCCGTCCTCTCGTTTCTCCATGCCCTGTTCCGCGCCTGGGTCCGGCCGCGCGGCGGCATCGCGGCGTTCTCGCCGTTGCGGATGCGCGTGCGCGAGGGCAAGTTCCGCGAGCCGGACATCCTGTTGCTGCGTGACCGCTCCGATCCGCGCTACCAGGACCGCTACTGGCTGGGCGCGGACCTGGTGGCCGAGGTCGTCAGCCCGGACGACCCCGACCGGGACCTGGTGGAGAAGCGGGCCGATTACGCCGAAGCGGGTATTCCCGAGTACTGGATCGCGGACCCGCGTGACGAGACCCTGACGGTGCTGGCGCTGCGCGGGGAGGCGTACGTCGAGCACGGCCGGTACGGGCGGGGAGAGACGGCCGTCTCGGTGCTGCTCGACGGCTTCACGGCGGAGGCATCGGCGGTGTTCGACGCCCCGGAGACGGGCGGGTGAGGGCATGAACGTGGACTACCTGCATACCTGCCGTGCGCTGCACGCCCGGGTCACCCGGATCCGGTACGGGCGGGCGCAGGACCTCGGTGGTGGGGCTGATGAATTCTCCACGATGCGCGAGAGCTTCCGGGAGGAGCGCACGCTCGCTGAACTCGCCGCTGAGCAAAGGGTCATGATTCCGCAGCCGATGGAGGAAATGATCGGCGCCGCCGCGGAGCTATGGGACGATGAAGAGGACTTTCAGCGCTTCGTCGAGGGAATCCGTGAGCGTCGGATCGAGGGGAGAGGGAGTGTCGAGGGCAATACATGGACGTCCTTGTCCTTACAGCATTACAGGTTGACCCGGATCGCCGGAATCGAAATTCACCTGGACGATGACGACGAGGGAACGGCCGGTTCGATCAGAACGATCCGGTTGACGGCGGCGGCTTGGCGGAGGCGGAGGTCGAGCGACGCGATCGGCAGCCTGCGGCGCGCGGCGACTTCGAGATAGGCGGCATCGTAAACCGACAGACCGTGCCGTCGCGCGAGATCGAGCACGACGCGATCGTCATGATCGGTATCGAGCACGATGCGCATCTCCGCAAGGTCAGCGAGTGTCGCATGAATCCCTTTCGCGTCGATACGGCCGCGCCGTTCGTTGACCACCAGCGCGTTGCGCAATTCGTACCACCAGATCCCTGGCACGACGGCGCCGTGGTCGACCGTCAGCTTCATGGCCCGGCTCGCCAGAGCGTCGTCCTCGTCCGCCAGACACCAGGACAGGACGATGGAGTTGTCGAGGACGAGCCCCGTCAAAACCGATGTCCCTCATGGACGGTATCGATCAGCTCGGACAGGGATGTCCGCGCGAGACGGCGCCGACGTTCGAGGATGCGGCGAGACGCGCGTAGCGCCCGGTCCCGGTCATCGTCCTCCACGGGGACCAGTCGGGCCACGGGCCGACCGTGGCGGGTGATGGTCAGGCTCTCGCCTCGCATGACCCGTTCCAGAAGCCGGGGCAGGTGGGTCTTGGCCTCGTAGGCGCCGATGCTTTCCACTGGAACCCCTTTCAGACCGGAAAGTCAGACCAGTCTAAATCCGTGTCGCGAAGCTCGTCAACGCGCTCGCCGCCTGGTGAAGCGCGTGTCCAGAGGGCAGGCGAGGGGCGTCGCCGCCGTCGTCGGCCCCCGGGACGTTTGAGCACGGATCCCGGGGTAGACCCGGACCATCCCGAAGCCGTGGACGGGGGCCCCGATTGCCCAGGTGGGCCGGTAGCCCGGACCGTCGCAGCTCGCCTCGCCATCGCGAAGATGCACGATCGCGGGTGTCCCAACCAGCTCCGTGGACGGGCGGGGGACGGTCCCGTTCCATACAAACGGATACGAATGCCCGGGACTCGAGGCTGGCGAGCGGCCGAGACGAGCGGCTGTCGTGTCTGCATATTTCTCGTGTAGGATTCCATACTCACAGTTTCAGACAAGGTGTGCAGGATGAAGACAAGGGTTGCGGAACGCGGCCAGGTCACCATCCCGAAAGCCCTTCGCAGGAAGCTCGGGCTCGTGCCGGGAACGGTTCTCGACTTCAAGGCGGAAGGCGGGAGACTGGTTGCCGTCAAGCTACAGCCTCGTAGTCCGGTAGACGCGGTTTTCGGCACGCTCGGCCGGGGCCGGTCGAGCGACGAATTGGTCAGCGAGCTGCGGGATCCTGCGTGATCACGGCAGTCGACACCAACGTTCTCGTAGACGTCCTCGAGCCCGACCCGCGCCACGGTGCGGCATCCGCGGACGCTCTCACTCGTTGTCTTGCCGAAGGCGCCGTCGTCGCCTGCGACATCGTCTGGGCCGAGGTCGCGACCGTGTACGGTGACCGGCAAGCCGAGCTCCTGGCCGCGCTGCAGACGCTGTGCATCGACTACTCCGAAGTGACCCGGGAAGCTGCACTCGAGGCAGCTCGCCACTGGCGCGCTTACCGGAGCCGAGGAGGATCACGGCAGAGGATCGCGGCGGACTTCATCATCGGCGCGCACGCGCTCGTCCAGTGTGAACGGTTGCTGACCCGCGACCGCGGGTTCTATCGGAGCAGCTTCAGCGCGTTGGCGATCCACGATCCAGGTCGCGAAGTCCAGGATGACCCGGGCGCGTGACCTGCTGGCCGGCACTTGTCTCGAAATCACCATGCGGGGTCATGGATCGCCCGAGCGTGATGGTAACCCATTGATTTCATGACGTGTAAGCTCTGTCTGATCACGCAGATGCAGTGAAACCCGATTTTGAGACAGGTTCTGGAACCATCCCGAGGATGCAGAGGGGGGATCGCCGTCAGTCCTCCTTGGCGAGCACGCTCGCGATCGCTTCACGAATATCCCTGTCGTCTGATTTGAACACCCGCCACCCTGCGGAGGTGAAGGCGGCGGCGTACGCTTCCTGGTCCGGGAGGAGGACCGCGACCCCGTGCGCCGGCCAGGCGAGCTCGGCCTCGGCGATCACCGCGCCCCGGTCTCCGGCGACCTCGAACCCGATCTCCGGCGCGGGCGTCCCGCGCTCGGACAGCGCCGCCAGCAGGGCGTGCGTCTCGGGGGCCGCCAGCCCGATGGCTTCCTTCCAGTCCTCGCCGGGGGGCGGGCCAGTTTCGACCTCGGCTTCGGGGGCGGGAGCGGCCGGGCTTTCCGCCACCGGGGCGAACTCCGGGTAGAGGCCGCCTCTCACGCCTCGGCGGGTCGTCCACCATGCGCCGGGGAGGAATTGCAGGAGGTTGAACAGCCGCAGCACCCCGTTCCAGGTGCGCCGGTAGCCGGGGCTCTCGCGGCTCGCCTCGTCGTCGTGAAGATGCACGATCGCGGCCATCGCGCCGGGGTCGCCTCCCTCAACGGCGGCGAGCGGCAGCGCGACGAACAGGTCCGCGCATCGGCGGGCCGCCGCCCTTCCAGGGTCCGTGCCGGGGTCGCTCTCCAGATCGGTTCCGGTCCCGGTGGTAGTCCCGGTAGCCCCGGTCCTGGCGTCGGCCCCGGTTCCGCCGCCGGCGCCGAGCCCGTCTCCGGCATCCGCTCCGGTCCCGGTCCCGGCATCGGCTGCGGCTCCAGTTCCGGTCCCGGCCCTGCTGTCGGCTCCGGTTCCGGTCCTGACCCTGCTGTCGGCCCCGGTTTCGGCATTGGCGCGGAGTCCGGTTCCGGCGTCGGCCCCGGTCCACGCGCCCCGGCCGGCCAGCGCGACGGGGGCCGGCAGGTCGGCCACCGCCTCCCGCGCCGGTCCGGGCAGCGCTTCCGCGGCGGCGCGGTCGAAACGGGCCCGCAGCCCGCCGCTCAGCATCCGCTCCTGGTCGAAGAAGCGGAGCAGCTCCGTGAACACCGCCCCTCTCCACGGCGCCGGGTCGGGGTCCGCCAGGTAGCGGACGAGCAGGGTCAGGGACGACTCATGGAGCCGGGACCGATGGCGGGCGGTGTCCCAGCGCCGGTCCAGCGCCCGCTGCAAGGCGCGCATGGGATTCGCGTCCGCCTCCTCGCCGCGGCCGTGGCCTTCCCCGCCGTCCCGCTCTCCACCCCGGCGCCATGCCCCGCGCCCCGGCTCATGGCCCCCTTCCCGGTCACGATCACCCTCCCGGCTTCGGCTCCGTTCATCGACCGGCGCCCTGCCGTTGCTTCCGCCCCCCGCGCCGCTCCCGGGCTCGACCCACGCTCCGGGGTCCGCCGCCGCGCCTGCTTCGGCCCTCGCCTCGGCTTCGGCTCTCCCGCCGGGAGGGGGACCGGGAACGCTCCCCTCGACCCCGGATGAGGACGGGGCGCCGCTCCAGCCTTCCTCCGCGAGGAGGTCGGGGACGTCCGGGGCGCCGCCGAACGCCGCTTCCAGGTCGCGCCAAGTAAGGGACCACACGAGGAATCCGGCCCGCGTCAGCGCCATCCGCTTGAGCGAATCCGCGTCCGGCGCGCCGCGGTGGAACTCGAAGCCGTCCGTGAACACCGCCACCGGCGGCTGGCCGGGCGAGGGGCGCGCGGGCCGGATCAGGAAGTCCGGGCGGCTGGGCTCGGCGACACCCTCGGACGGGCCGAGCTCGGCCTGGGGCTCCATGTAGTACGTACGTCCGCCCACCTTGAGGACGTAGCCCGGCTTGCCGCGCACGAGATCGGCGCGCACCTGGACGCTGCCGCCGATGACGCCGGCAGCGCCCGCGCCGCCGGCTCCGTTCGCCCCGCCGACGGCGCCGCCGCCCACGCCCCCGTCGATCTCTACCCGGCGCAGCGCCTCGACGAAGCGCGCTTCGAGCTCGCTTTCGAGCGGTCCTTCGATCCGGACGCTGGCGAGGCTCGGCACTTCCTCCAGCGCGTCCGCGCGGTCCAGGATCCGGTCCAGGGTCTCGATCGCCGCATCCCGGGAGGTCTCCGCCATCTCGCGGCTGCGGCGGTAGGCGAATACGCAGCGGTAGCAGCCGTCCTTCGCCGGGTCCCGGTTGCATTCGCAGGACTTGAGTGCATCGCGGGCGCTCCGGAAGACGGCGAGCATCTGCGCGGGGTCCGCCGTCAATTCCTTGAGGTAGCCGGTGCCGCTCGGGACGGTGTCGTAGAGCAGCAGGTAGCGGTGGGAAGGTGGGGCGGAGGCGGAAGCGCCCGCGCCGTCCTTCGGCGCGCCCACGCCCTTCAGGGGGCCGCCGCCGCCCGTCGCGCCCTGGCGGACGGTGGCCCGGAGGTGGTCGATCCGGCCGCGGAAGTGGAGCCGGAGGCCGAGCTCCAGCGCGGCGACGAAGGAGCTGGTGCGCCGGTCCGACACCGATGCGCCCGACCGCGGCGGCGCGGCGCCGTGCGGCGGCGGCGCGCCGAAGGACGGCGCGTTGGAGAACGGCGCATCGAGCACCGGAAGGAGCATCTGCACCGCCTCGGAGCGGAACTCCCGGTAGAGGTACAGGCAGTCCGCGACGTCGGCCTTTCCCGCGGCCCTCCCCGCCGCCCGGCGGGCGCTGCACGTGCGGGTGTGCCTCGACTCCTCGCCGCCGCCTTCGCCATCGCCCGCTCCGTCGCCGCCGCCGCTCCCGCCGCTCTGCACGGTTCCGCAGCGCCGGCACACCCGGAACCCCTCGCGCGGAAGGGAGAGGCCCGCGAACGTGGTGGGCTGCCCGCCATCGCCCAGACGCCCGAAGTTCATCTCCCGGAACGTGGCGGAGGCGACGTACTCGAAGCCGAAGGGCAGGTCCGATCCGGGCGCGGCCCAGGCGCGCTCGACCGCCCCCGGCTCGAAGTCCGCGACGAGCTGGCGGGTGTAGAAGCGCGGCTCCCGGTCGTCGTAGTCGTCCAGGATGCGGGCGCGCCGGTCGGCCTTCGCGGCGTGCACCAGGCGCAGCGGAAGCATCTCGCGGCGCTGGCCGGTGTCGGACCACATCGGGTCGCCGCAGCGGGGGCAGGCGGCGTACTCGTCCTTCGGGCCGACGTTCTCGCAGTAGTCGCACGAGGGGCAGAGCCGCCACGTCTCGATCTCCGATACGCGGAGATCGATCCGGTCGATGCTCACGCGCCGGCCCCCGGCGTGGAACTCGTTCTCGGGCGCGAACTCGCCGAGCGCGGAGGCGGCGGGGCGGACGTATTCGTAGACCTCGTGCTCGTAGCCGTCCGCGTCCCTGCCCACGCTTCCTCCGCCGCCCGCGCCGGCGCTTCCGCCGCCTTCCGCGCCGGTACTGTCGGTCCCGTCCGCGTCGCCGCTCCCGGCCGGGTTCGCCCGGGCGCCCGCATCCGCCCGGGCGCCCGCATCCGCCGCCGCATCCGGGCTTCCCCTCGTCCCCGCGCCTTCGCCCCCGCGGCCCCTGTCCCGCTCCGCCTCGCGCCGCCGGTAGATCACCGACTTCAGGGTCACCCCCGCCTCCGGGAACGCATAGTTGGGGAGGAGCCCCTCGTCGGTCAGGAAGTTGAAGGTCTCGCGCCCGTTCAGGGTCCTCAGCAAGCCCTGCAAGCCGCGGCGCTCGCGGGTGATCTCCTCGATCTCGCCCTCCGTCGCCTCGTCCCGCGGGCCGCGCTTCAGGGCGGCCAGCCGACGACCCAGGGACTCCACGTCGGCGCGCAGCGCCCTGCGCTCCTTCGCGACGTCGAGGAGCCGGCCCACCAGCCGGGAGCGGAGCGACGGCCGCGGCCCGTTCGGCTCGTCCGGCTCGCCGCCGTGGAGGAACGCGGTGAGGTAGCCCTTCGACGGCGCGGTCAGCCCCCCGGCCGGCCCGCCGGAAAACGCCGCGAAGAACGCCTCCAGCAAGGCGTCGCCGTGCTCCCGCACGAAGTCGAGAAAGGGGTAGGGAAAGCCGGCGGCCCCGGCGGCTGCGGCCGCCGGGGAGGAGGCGTCCGCGCCGGCCCTCTCCACGTGGTCCAGCACCTGCCGGATCGTCCGCGGCACGGCGTCTTCCGGGAGGCCGGTCGCGGCCCAGCCGTCGAGGCAGAAGGCGGTGAGCTGGCGTTCGAGCACCGCCGGCGCGTCGAGGAAGACGCCGGGCGGGGCGATGCGGCCCGCGAGCATCTCCATCGGGTCCGCGTAGAAGTAGAGGTCGTGGGGCTGCCCGTTGGCCACCGTGGCGGTGAGCGCGTTGCCGTCGCGGCGCCCGGCGCGTCCGATGCGTTGCAGGTAGTTCGCCTGCGCGGGCGGCACGGAGCACAGGACCACCGTGGAGAGGTCGCCGACGTCGATGCCGAGCTCCAGGGTGGGGGTCGCGGAGAGCAGGTTCGGCTCCCAGGGCCGGGGGCGGGGGTCGGAGAAGCGCTGCTGCAAGCGGTCCCGCTCCTCGCGGGTGAGCAGGGCGGTGTGCTCGGCGGCGATGATGCGCCGGATGGCGGTGTCCCGGTACAGGCGGCCGAACCAGGTGGGCGGCTCGCGGGCGCTGCGCTCGTAGGCCGCCTGTACGCCGAGGTCCAAGCAGGGCGCGCCGACCCAGAGGCCCGCCTCCCGCTCCGGGACCGCCAGCGTGCGCTGCGACCCCGCGCAGTGCAGGACCGCCGGGCGCGCGGTGACGTGGAAGCGCGCCGGGTCCAGCGCCCAGGCGAAGGCGTCGCCAGCGGTCCCGACCGTCGAGCCGCCCGCGGCCTGGCCCCGACCCCGGCCCCGGCCCGCGATCCCGCCCACCTCGATCCGGCAGATCAGGCCGGCGGCTTCGAGGGCGCTGAACACTGCGAGCAGGACACTCGCCGCGTCGCGCGTGGCGGTGAGGACGTCGATGGGGGTCAGGACCTTCTCGGTCCACGCCTGGTACCAGGATTTCGGCCGTCCCGGACCCGCGATCAACGGCTCCAGTCCGTCGCGGCCTCGGCCCCCGCTGCCGCCCCCGCCGCCGCTGCCCCCGCCGCGCCCGGATGCGCCGTTCAGGTCGGCGGGGAACACGGGCAGGGCGGACCGCCGGCCGAAGTCCTGGAGCGCGGGGTTCCGGTTGAGCTGCCAGCGCCCCCCGCCCCGCGCAAGCCACGCGCCCGCGAGGCCGTCGCCGTCGCGGATCGCCCCGCGGTCCTTCATGCGCCGCAGGACGCCGAGCGCGAGCGCGCGCACCGGCGCCGGCCCGAGGTCGCGCAGCCCCCCGAACGCCTCGCGGATGCGGAGGCGGGCTTCGCGGCACGCCCGTTTCAGCGCGTCCCGGTCCACGCCCACCGCGGCGGCGCGCGTGCGTTCCAGGGTGCGCCCGATGGCCGAGCCGTAGCCGAGCTCGGCCAGGGTGTCCCACCGCAGCCGGCGCGCGACGAGGGCCGGAAGGTCGGAGCCGGGCGGGAGCCGGCCTTCGCGTTGCAGGGCCACGAAGTCGCGCAGCCACTGCCGGTCCGGGGCGATGAACTCGCTCACGAAGCGCTCGGCGTCGAACGCGCCGGGGTTCACGCGCGCGTCGCGCCACCACGCCTCCACCCGCGCGGGGAGGTCCGCGAGCGCGATCCCGTCATGCGCCGCGACGACCTGCGCGACCGCCGCCCGCACGCTGTTGCGCCAGGTGCGGGCGGAGAAGAACCCGCCGCGATGCGCGGCGTCCTGGACGTTGTCGGAGAAGGCGATGACCTTGCGGTCGTCGTTGTAGCGCGATCCGCACGCCTGCCCGAGGGCGACGCTCAGCAGGCTCGCGGCCCGCGCGCCGAGGATGATCAGCCCCTCGCGCGCGCCGCAGTACGGGCAGTCCCGGCTCAGCCGCCTCGCCGGGGTCCCGCCGCCGCGGGAGGCCCGGCTCACGACCGCATCGGGCCGGAACACCCGGACGAGCCGGTCCGAACGGCAGCCGGGGCAGACCGGCGCTTCCCGCTCCCCGGCCCGCTCCCGCCCTCGGGCGGTCGCGTTCCCGTTCCCGCCCTCGCGCGCGTTTTCGTTCCCGCTCCTGTTCCGGTGTCCGACCCCGTGCCCGTGCCCGCCCCTGCCTTCCTGCCCCTGTCCGTGTCCGTGCCGATGCGCCTGCCCGTAGCTCCCTTCACGTCCCTGCCCATGCAACAGGCCGCAGGCGCCGCAGACGGTGAAGAAGACGCCGCGCACACCGGGCGGGGCTTCGTCCGGGAAGAGGTACTGCACGTCGATGTCGCGGGCGAAGAAGCGGTTGTAGAACACCCGCAGGTCCCGTTCGACGTGCGCCTCCGCGGGGCGCTTGACGGCGCCCCATCCGGTCACCCGGCACTCGCGGCACTGGATGAGCGGGAGGTGGATCGAGGGCTCGCCGGGGGGCAGATCGTCGGAGTAGCGGAGGCGGCGGACGGCCGTCCTGCGGGCCGCGGCTCCGCCCTCGGAGGCCGTGGCCGAATCCGTCGCCCCGTTCTCGCGAGCCCCGGCGGCGGGCGCCGCCCCCGTCCCTCGCGCCTCGCCCTTGCTCCTTTCTTTGCCCTCGCCCCGGCCATGCTCCTCGCGGCGGTCGGCGGCGGTGCCCCCCGGACCCGGCGCGCCGCCGCCTTCGCGCGGGCCGGCGGCCCCTTCCACGGAGCCTTCGTCCGGCGGCTCCTCGTGCAGGCTGCACACCATGCGGCGCAGCTCGCGCACCCAGAGGTGCATCCCGACCTGGAGGAACGGCAGCGAACCTTCCGGCGGCGCCTCGGCGGCGTCCCCGTCCCCATCCCCGGCATCGGCTTCCATCGCGGGACCGGCGGCGGTATCGGCGTCGGCGGCGTCCGCCGTGGCGCCGGCGCCGGTTCCGGCGCTCGCATCGGCCCTGGATTCGGCGCTGGCGTTGGCGCCGGCGTTCGTATCCGGGTCCGCGCCGCTCTCCTCCCGGCGGCGGGCCGCGGAGACGAGGGCGCAGAGCCCGTTCAGCACGCCGACCGCCTCTTGGTCGTTCGCCACCGGGAGGCTGCGGCGCAGGCGCTCGACGATGCCGGACATCGGCTTCGGGCCGCCGTCCAGCACCCGCAGCAGGTTCACGAACGCGGCGTGCTCGCGAAGGCGGTCCGCGAGCGCGAGCCGCCATTCCCCGGACTCGAAGCCGCCCTCGATGGGCGCGTCGAAGAACAGCTCGTGCTGGGCGCGGAGGTATTCCTCGGCGGCGGCGTAGCGGGCGGGGTCCACGAGGGCGGCCAGGTCGCCGCGCGGGTGCAGGCTCCGGCTGATTACCGCATCGCCGAGGAAGGCGTCGATGCTCTGGCGGGTCTCGCCGACGATTGCTCCGGGCTCGAAGCGCTGGCCGAAGATGCGGGAGGCGTAGTCGAGCAGCTCCGCTTCGGCGTCCTCGCCGCCGCCCATGCCGCCGGCGCCGCCCAGGCCGCTTGCCCCGCCCGGACCGCCCGCGCCGCCGGCCGCCGCTCCCGCCCCGCCTGCGCTTCGCCCGCCGCGCGCATGGCCCGCGTCGCCGAGGGTGGCCGAGGTTCCGACGCAGATCAGATTCCCGGGAGAGACCCGGAGGCGGACCCGCAGGCGGCGGATGAGGCAGGCGAGGTCCGTCCCCTGGGCGCCGTCGAAGGTATGCAGCTCGTCGACCACCAGGTAGCGGAGGGTGTCCGGCCCGTTGTGCCGCCAGAGCCGGAAGTCGAAGGGCCGGACCAGGAGGTAGTCCAGCATCTTGTAGTTCGTGAGCAGGATATCGGGCGGCCGTTCGCGGAGGGTGTCGCGGTCGGTGATGACATGGGCGCGGCCCATCGTGGTGTGCGGGGAGCGCTGGGGCCGGTTGTCGCGCCCGACGAAGAGCCCCGCGGTGACCTTGCCGCGGAGCGACGGGGTGCGGTCGATCGTCCGCGCGATGCGCCGCGCCTGGTCCGCCGCGAGCGCGTTCATGGGGTAAACGAGGATGGCCTTGATCCCCGGCGCCGGGGACTCGGCCCGGCAATGGTCCAGGATGGGGAACAGGAAGCACTCTGTCTTGCCGGAGCCGGTGCCGGTCGCGATGATGGCCGAGCGCCGCCCAGGGCCGGCGGCGGGATCAGCGCCGGTCGTGGTAGCGGCCGGGTGTCCGGGGGCGAGGGAAAAGCCGGGTCCGTCCGCGCCAGCGGCCCCCGCGGCCGGGCGACCGGCCATCGCGGCAGCCTCGGCCCCGGCGCCCGGGCCGGCGCGCGCGGCGAGGCGCGAGAAGGCGGTGCGCTGGTGTCGGTACGGGGTGAACCCGAGCGGGATCTCCGGGAAGGGCTCGCCGCCCTCGGGGGCCGGCTGGAAGGGCAGGGCGATGGAGAGGTACGGCCCCTTGGCGAGGTTCCCGGGCTCGGCCAGGAAGTCGTCCACGACGTTCGCGAGCGCCGGGTTGGACGGCCCGAAGCCGGTGGCGAGGAAGTCGCGGAGCGCGCCGGTGACCTCGGAGGCGACGACGGAGGGGATCATGGGGGCGGGTGTCGGGTATCCGCCGGGCGGGGGACGGCTCGGCGGCGGCCCGAGGCCGGGGCGCGGATGCGTGGCATGACGCTCAAGGCGTCGGCGCGCCGCGCGTGCTTCCGCTCCGGGTCCGCGTCCGCGGCGGTCGAGCTGTCGCCGCGGCGCCAGGGTTCCGGCGCTCGGCAACCATGGATGCCAGGGACTCGACGATCCAGGCGTTCAGGCTTGTCCCCTCCCGGGCGGCTTCCAGGTACACGTCCCGGTGCAAGGCCGGCTCCATCCGCAGGATCAGCCGGCCCGAAAACGATCGGTCCGGCTCCCGCCCCGTCTCCGCACACTGCTCGATGTAGTCGTCGACCGCCTCGTGGAAGGCTCGCTCGATCTCGTGCGCGGAGTCGGCCTCGAACGAGATCACGTCGCGCGTCCCCAGGGTGCGGCCGTGCAGGACCCGGTCGGCCTCATCGAAGTCCACGACCGCCTCGTAGCCCCTGTATCTCATGGGATGACCCCCGCTGCCGCGAAAAAGTCCCGAAGATGCCGCACCTGATAGCGCTTCGCTTCCTTCCCGGGATGCGGCCGATGAAAGTTGGCGCGGACCCCGTTCAGCTCGAACCGGACCCGCGACCCGCGACCCGCGGCCCTCCCTGACCGTGCCGCCGGCGCCCGCCACCGGACGCTCCACCTCCGCCCACCTGAGTCCGCCGGGGCCGGGCTCTGGAAGATCGCGCTCAGGGTGGTGCGACACCTTCTGTTCACGCGGGGGGATGGTATCAGACGAAGATACCGAGCGGAGCAGCCTGCCGGGATCCTGCGACGTGCAACTCGACCCTTGCTTCCAATCCCGGCATACCCTACGCTGCCTTACTTGAAGGTAAGACATCAGGATAGAGGTAATGCAAGCGACGATAACCAGTAAGGGGCAGGTGACTCTCCCCAAGCCGATCCGGGACAAGCTGCGCTTGAGGCCCGGCGACAAGATCGACTTCATGCTGGAAGAAGACGGCAGCCTGCGGGTCACCCCGGTCACGGCGCCCGTCACGCAACTGAAGGGCATGGCGCCGAAGCCCGAATCCCCGGTCAGCCTGGAGGCGATGGATGAAGCCGTTGCGAGGGCGGTGATTGGATGATCGGCCTTGATACCAACGTTCTGGCGCGCTACATCGTCCAGGACGACCCCGAGCAGGCACGCGCCGCAACGCGCCTCATCGAAGGGCGGTGTACGGCACAGTCCCCCGGATACGTCGGCGTTCCGGTGCTGGTGGAACTGGTGTGGGTCCTGACCGCCGCTTACCGTTATGAGAAGCCCGTGATTGCATCGGTGATCCGCCAGATCCTGCGGACGACCGAGTTCCTGGTCGAAGATCGCGAGACCGCATGGGCCGCCTTGCGCGAGTTCGAGACAGGCGGCGCCGACTTCGCGGACTGCCTGATCGCGCACCGCAACCATGCGCGAGGGTGTACGCAAACTTGGACGTTCGACCGTAGAGCGACAGCCGGCAGCCGCCACTTCTCGCTCGTGCCGTAGCCTCCGGAAACGCCCTGACAGGCTGCCGCAGCGTTCAGGCATCGGGGACGGCTTCAGCCTCCAGCCTTCCTGGCCGCCCGCCGGTACAGCAGGGCGTTGCCGGTCTTGCCGCAGACCTCGCTGACGCCGGCCTTGCGGAAGCAGAACGCCGCCTGTTGGCCCAGGCGCCGGGGCGAGCGCATCGCGCGGGCGAGGTCGAGGGTGGTGAACGGCTCCGGCAAGGCGGCGTCCACCAGCGCGAAGAGGTCGGCCATGCCCGTGAGCCGGTGCGTTTGCGCCACCTCCACCAGCCGCCGGTCGATGCGGGTCCAGCCGCGCCGGCGCCTCCTGCGCCTTGCGCGGGGCTCCGGGTCCTTCACCCGGACGTCCTCCTCGACGGTCATCACCACGTCGATGGTCAGGTTGGGGTGGTCCAGCAGGGTGGGGATGCTCGTCAGGCCGTCGAAGACGGTGAACACGGAATCGTGCTTCGGCGACTTGCGCCGCCTGAGCGGGGCGGTCGGGATGGCCGGGGCGGTCGGGATGTGCGGAGCGTCCGGGTTATCCGGGGCGTCGGTGGCGTCCGAGGCGCTCGGGGTATCCGGGGTCGTCAGGGGGTTCGGGGCGTTCGGCGCATCCGGGGCGCCCGGGACACCCGCACCGGCCGGCATCGTGACGATGTAGCGGTCCTGGGCGACCGGATACACCAGGGTCACGGCGAAGCGTTCGAGCAGCCGGGGCAGCTTCTTCTTCAGCGGCGAGAACGGCCCGGTGTGGACCTCGACGATGCGGCCGCCGCCGAGCACCACGTCGGCCACGAAGCCGTCCACGGCCTGTTCCGTGACGCTGCCGGGCGCCGCGTAGCGGGCCTTCAACGCCCGATGCAGGGACCGTTCGTTCAGCTCGCCGATGCCGCTCGGCTTCTCCGACTCCGGCTCGCGTGTCGGCGGCGCGGCGTCCGCGGCGTCTACGGACACCGGATGCGGACAAGCCCGAAAGCTCGGCGCCTTCGCGTCGTCCGGTGATCCGGTTCGGCTCATTCAGGCCGCGCCTCCGGCCAGATGCGTGAGCCGCGCCGCGGCCCGAATCTCCCCGCTCCAGCCCGCCGGGCAGCAAGGATGGGCTCCGGCTCCGGGCTTGAACAGGTTGGGAGGCAGGGTCGTGGAGCCATGATAGCCCCGAGCGTGCGGGCGCCATGAGCCGGCCGGTGTCCCGGCGTCGTCGGGTGGCCAGGAACCGGCACGAGCCCGACCGGGAATCGGTTCGTCTTCAGCCATCCGGTTGCACGAGCCCGGCGAGGAGGTCGGTGAGCGGGCCGATCTCGCCTCGCACGCTCGCGTCTTCGAGGGCCGCCATGTAGGCGTCCCGCCGTTCGACCGGGATGACGGTCCACGGGTAGCCGCCCGCCGTCAGCATGACGTTCATCAGGAAACGGCCGATGCGTCCGTTTCCATCCGGGTAGGGGTGGACGTAGACGAACAGGAAGTGTCCGAGCACGGCCCGAACGGAGGTCTCCGGCTCCTCGCGGAGGAGGTCGAAGAACGCCGGCATCGCGTCTCGCACCGAAGGCGGGCTCGGCGGAACGTGCATGGAACCCCGGATGCAGACCTGGGAATTGCGGTATCCCGCGAGGTCGGTCGGCCGCGCGAGGCCCGCGGCTACGGTCGGCGCGAACATCTCCCGATACCAGGTCCGATGATCCTCTTCCGCGACCGTTCCGGGATTCTCGCCGCCGGCCGCCCGGCGGATACTTCCCCGCACGGCCCGGTAAGCCTGCCAGTAGCCGCGTGCGGCGAGCGCATCGCGGTCCGCCCGGTCTTCTTCGTTGCGGTCCGGGTTCCAGACCCCGCCGCGCACCCGGTCGATCAGGGCCGGGGTCACGCGATACCCCTCGATCGAGAGGGAGTGGCAGGCGTCCGTGACGTAGACCTCCTCGATCCGTTCGAGCAAGGCGTCGAGATCGGTCGGACCTCTGGCCGGGCGGGGCAAACGGTCGAGGATACCGCCCCGCATCGCGTCCCACATCAGGCGCAGGCGCAGCGCCAAGGGGGAAGCGCCCCGGGGGAAGGCGAGGGCGCGAGCGGAGGCGAGGACCGGGGCCGGCGCCATCTCGAAGGGGTCGCGTTCGCGCACGGCGAAATCGGCCGCGCGCATCGCTCCAAGGATTTCGTCGGCGGCCCGCTCGCGGCCGATGCTGCGGAAGGCGCCGGCCAGCCGCCCGGCGACGGTGCTGTGGCCGCCGTCGAGGAGGCGGCGAAGCAGGTCGGACAGGTCGTGCACGAGGGCGAGCGCAGTGCGTGCATCCACCGGATTGTGTTGGAAGAACCGGGCGGGACACGCGACCAGCGCAGCGGGCAGGCTGAACGCGCGCATCCCGTCCAGCTCCGTGACGTCCCCGGCGTCGGGAATCGCGGCGCGGACTTCGAGCAGGGAAGTGCCGTGGAGTAGAGGGGTGATTTGGTTACGTCCCTTGGGCGCGCGTACGAGAAGCTGCTTCGGAACGACCCGGTTGCCCGCATGGAGCGCCAGGGACTGTTCCGGAGACAGGCTCCACTCGAGGCCGAACCGGGTGTGCAGGTACGCGGCGCAGAAGCTCCAGAACGACGCATACCATGCGGTGCCGTCTCCGGCGCCCCGACCCGGCGAGGCGGCGACGTACCATCCTTTGAGGACCGGTTGCAGAAAGCCGTGTCCGACCAGCCGCTCGCGGTGCGTGCGTGCAAGATCGGCGGAGCGGATGGCGACGACGCCGCGCTCCTGGAGCGAGCGCAGCGCATCCAGCGAACCGGCCAGCTTCTCCGAAGGCGCCGCCATCGCGCCGTGCTCCCGTTAGCTTTTCGTGCTGCGCCGATATTAGCTTATCCGGCAGAGACCTGCGGCTCGACGACGGTGTTCCGGCGCCGGGCGGCGCGGGGGCGGCACGACGGGGTTCCGGGCTCTGCCGCAGGCCGCGATCCAATCCCGGTTCGGGCGGGGGGCTCGCGGACCGCATTCACGCCCGGTTCGGAGGTTGTCCACTGCCCGGCGCTGCCGTATCCTCGCCCTGCGCTGCCCCTTTCGCATCGATCACCGGGCAGGCGGGAAGGGAGAGAGCCGAACGATGGTCAGCGTGTTCGACGCCGCCGCCTACATCCTCGGGGAGCAGGGCGCCATGACGACCTGGAAGCTCCAGAAGCTCGTCTACTACAGTCAGGCGTGGTCGCTCGTGTGGGATGACGACGCCTTGTTCCCGGAGGAGATCGAGGCTTGGGCGAACGGGCCGGTGGTCCGCGAGCTCTACGACGCCCATCGCCGCGAGTACCGGGTGTCCGACTTGGGGAAGGGCGACCCTGACGCGCTGACCCCCGACCAGCGCGAGACCGTGGACGCGGTGCTGGAGTTCTATGGCGACAGGTCGCCGCAGTGGCTGAGCGACCTCACTCACATGGAAGACCCCTGGCGCTCGGCTCGCAAGGGCGTTCCCGAAGGCGAGCGCGGCGACAGCATCATTCCGAAGCAGGATCTGGCCGAATACTACGGCGCCCTGTAGCTGCCGTGGCCCGGAGATTCAGGAAGCGGGCCACGGCGCGCGCCCTGCCGCCCGGCGGCAAGGAGTCTCGCACGAGCCCCGGCCGCGATCCTTCGTCGCATGAGCGCGAAACGATCGTGTGGAGGTTCAGCATCGTGGATCAGGAGGGAACGTGGGGGTGTCGCAGCATTCCTCCCGGGGTCTGATGGGACGAAGTCCTGCCGAAGCTGCAACACTTCGAATCCATGACCTGGGCCGAAATCATGCGCGCGGCGGGCGGCAGGGCGAGAGGAACCAACAGCCACATCGTGGAAGTCGAAAACCTGAGTCGGCAAGCGAAGACGAGGCTTGCGGAAATCGGACAGGACGATGTGTTGGAGTTGTTCTCCCTGCGCCTGGACTCGACGACACGCATTTACGGGATTCGTGACAGGCGGGCTTTGAAGCTGCTCTGGTACGACCCTCATCATGGCACGCCTTCGCGCGCCGTCTATCCTGTTCGAAATCGTTAGCTTGGGGGCCGGGCATCGCGTCGATTGCGACGCTACTACACCACGCTCTCGCCGGCTCATCGCGGCGCCCGCCCTCGTCGTCTTCCGGTGTTCACCGTCCGTCTTCCCGCTTGAATTCCATACATCCGCGCCCGGTCCACTCAGGCGGCGCATTCGGCCACGTGCGCCAGCAAGGGCGGGAGGCCGGGCTCGTAGCGGCCGTCCCGCGCCCACACCACGCCCCGGGCCACCAGCTCCCGGCGCGCCTGTCGAGCGTCCAGACCGTCCCCGCGCCGTTCGCCGCAGGCGGCCAGCGTGTCGGATACCTCGGCGCGGGATGCCCGGTTGTCCCCGCCGGCGAAGAGCGGCGCCAGGGCGCGGCCCCGCCCACCCGCTCCGACAGGCGGCGCAGCGCTCCACGCCAGCCGTAGTCCGGGATCAGGGTATTCGCCAGCGCCCGCCACGACGCCAGCTCCTCGTGGGCCGTCGCCCGCACCACCTGGGCGCCGGCCTGCTCCAGGCGGTCCCCGATCACGTCGAGGAGCACGGTCTTGCCGTTGCCCAGAGGGCCATGAAGGATGACGTCCGCGGCCGGGGCGGCCTTCGCCTCGATTGCCGCCTCCGTGGGGGCCATGGCCCGAATCTCCCCGTCCCGGCCCGCCAGGTGGGGAGGATGGCTTCCGGCGCCGGGCTTGAACAGGTTGGACGGCAGGATCATGGGGCCATGATAGCCTCGATCTCCACGGTCCGGCGGATGCGGACGGGCTTGGAACTGGAAAGAACGAACCCCCAATTGCCGCCGGCAGGCATGAACAGCCCGTAGAAGCCCGGCGGTTTCCGGACGCTGCCTCTACCTCAGCCGAACCGCCGTTCCGCTGGCCACCAGGAGCACCATGCCCTTGCCGCCGCCGGCCAGCTTCTCCGAAGGGTCGCCATCCCGCGGGGTCCCGTTCGCTTTGCGTGCTGCGCCGACGTTGGCTTGCCCGGCGCAGAGCCCGGCTTGATGCCGACGCCCCGATGCCCCCGGGACGAAGGATGGGGAGACGCTGCCTCGGCGCGGGAGCGGGGCTTCGACCCACTTGACCGAAGCGGGGGTGTCGGTTGAAACTTCCGCCCATCGGCAACCGGAGAGACCGCCCGTGGTCGCAGAAAACGAATCGTATCCGGTCCCG
Organism: Gammaproteobacteria bacterium; assembly: GCA_965243335.1. Classification (GTDB taxonomy): domain Bacteria; phylum Pseudomonadota; class Gammaproteobacteria; order HK1; family HK1; genus JAJDXW01. The sequence continues at coordinate 2,919,831 of OZ251545.1, read as the reverse complement.
GTTGAATTCCGGGCGCCACATCACTCCGATGCTCCGCGTGGCTCCCGGGAATCCGTGTCCGCGGGCGGGATTGGCAAACAGAGGAAACACAACCGAAAGGCCGTTCAGTTGCTGAAGAACTGGATGATCGAAGATGCCGAAGCGGAATCCGGCGCATGGGAATTGCTGAAATCCGAGCTGGATCGCGACAGACTTTCGGGCAGGAAGCTATGGACTTAGCCTCCGGTGCGATTCTGCTGGACACCGGCGTCCTGGGCCTTGTCACCCATCCCTCGAACAGCCCTGAACCGGCCAATCGGCTACCTTCCGATCACCACCGCCGCAATGCTGCAATCTGCCGACTTCCGGGCGGGCGCCAGGCGAAGCGGGCTTCCGACAGCACCGGAGGCGGCGCTCGACGCCGACGTGATTCTCGCCGCGCAAGCAGCTGTGTTGAACGACACCAGTGAGCCGGGGATGCGCTGGTGGTCACCGACAACGTTGGTCATCTGGACCGGTTCGTTGCCGCACGCCGCTGGCAGGATATTTCTTGAGGCGCAAGGTCCATGAGAACGAGCGGGGTGTAGTCCCACACGGGTGTTGAAACATCATAACTATCTGATATGGCGTGAAATTGTGTGATGCAGTAGTAAAGATGATCTAATGGAAAAATGATCCTGTTTATGCAATTGAAGATTTAAATTTAGTTGCCCAAAAATCGAACTCCGGTAGTGGAGCTTTCGATATAGAAGAAAAGGACATAGCTTGCCGTCTCCCGTTCATAGCGGTCCCAGCCGATTCGATGTATCGAATATGCCACGGTGTATCTTCCAGAGATTTTTCCAGTAAGGCTTCTGGATCGACAGGTCGATCATTGATAGCGCCAAATCGGACTATCAGACGGGCATCGTCAGATGAAACGTTGGCAACGTTGTTCCATACATCGCGAAGATTAGATACAAATGCGTCGATACTGCTATGAGATATCTGCGATCCGCAGTTATAAGATACGTTAGACGTTCCACCAAGAAACCACTGTCGTAGCCATTGATCTGGCCCGTAAGTCCTTAGCCCATAATAAGGTGGTGATGTAATGATCCATTTTGGTTGAAAATGGCCGCAGGCTGTATTAACAATCTCTCGACATCGACTGTCACCATTTACCGTAAGAAAACGCACCTCTGGCGGTGGATCAGTGAAGTATCGGCGAGCACGTTCCTCAATGATACGCAAGACGTCTACTCTTGGAGGGGCAAACTCACGTCTGCGCCAGAATCGTACTGCATAGTGTGGTTTCGGTGCGTATGTCCGTGGTGCTTGATTGGAAAAATACGAACTGCTGCCGCTCTTTCGCAGTGGTCCATGTAACGCTCCAAGAACAATGCCTCGTAGTGCGGACTGTTCGGCAGTCAGAGGTTCGACAAGTAGTCCTTCGCGGAGGCGACACAACGCATCCAGAACTTCCTGGTGATATGCCAGTGTCCAGAATTCACCTTCTGGAATGTCGTTCGACTTGGAACGTCGAAGCAAATCCTCCGCTGCTCGAACGATCGCAGAAATCCCTCCTCTTGGTGCCGAAAGCTTCGCCTCGGTCGCTGCTACCGCCACGGGGTCGACGTCGATTCCGATAGTTGGCAAACCAAGCAAACGCGCCGCGAAATTCGTCGTTCCACGTCCGCAGAAGGGATCGAGTACCCAATCACTTGAACAGGATCGTTCCGCCAGAACTTGGTGAGGAAAGTTGAGCGGAAACATCGTGAAGTATGGGCAGATGGCGTTAAGTGCGATCTGCTTCTTATTCAATTTCAATATATCGTTCATTACAAATCCGATGGGCGAGAGCCCTTCTTTACCCGGCGTTTATCGCCATCTTTTTTGTAGGTGTACCATCCTTTATCTTGCTCTCCGAACAATTTCCTGAGCACAGGCACCACAAACTGCGGAGCATCTTTCTCCAAATCGCCCAACTCTCTCTTTGTAAATTCTTCTTTAATTTTTTTAATAAGTATGCCCCAAAGTACACCATCATTTTCGAACCAAACCATTAGTTTTTTATCATTTTTTATCGCCTCCAAGGCGATTGCTTCTTTTGCAGATCTACTATCATATTCTTTGGAATATTTCTCTCCGTCCTTATCGATACCCGTCGAGGTAGTAGTCTCTTGTCTGGTTTGTGTGATCAATGCCTCGGCTCGCTTACGCAAACGCGCTGCATAAATGTCAGATGATGAAGTGACAGAGTCTTGATCGGAGATTCGATACTCCTGTTCGAACGATCGAACACGCAATGATACAGGATAGGCACGCTCACTCTTCGTCGAACTCCAAAATACACCTTGGCCGACAATTGGTTCATTGAGAAGAGAACTTAAAATATCATCACTAAAATGTGCATTTGCCTTCTTAACGTTCGTGAGATCGCCTGCTGACAGAAGATGAAACAAGAACCAATTATCACCTTGGCTCAATATCTCGTTCGGAATTGAACCTGGTTGTTGTGTCACAAGAACTGCTCCGAGATCGTATTTTCGCCCTTCTTTGACCCAAGCAATAAAGGGCTCGGATGAACCAGCTCGATCATTGAGCACCGCCTGTGCCTCTTCGATGACTGCAATGGTGGGAATTGTTTGGGAATTCGCTTTCACGAATTCTTCCTGATTATGAGCAAAAATCTTGCGCAAAACGATCCCAGCAAGTGCAAATCCTTGCTCTCCACGCATCTGAGAGATATCAACTACGCAGAGCTTCCCCTCCCTTAATGCCTTCAACAACAAATCCATCATCTGACTCGAAGGGTCGTGCAGCATGCGTACCACGGTGTTCATGTTGGAACGCGCAGCTACGGCCTCTGCTTGTTGATTGTTTTCATCAATTCCTAGTAAATTCGCTACCCTTGTCAAGGGAGCTTCGTTTCCGTCGCTGGAAATCAAATCTACAAGCTGTCGCCAACGATCAGCAGACAGCCCACGCAGCTTGATAACATTCTGTTGCTGTTGGCGCTCCGAATTGAGAGCGATAGATATCACATCCCGAGGTAATAAATCCCGTATATCAAGCTTGACTTTGTTGGCCGTAAAGTTTTCATAGAACGCATTTTGAGCATTTCTGGAAGTAAAGACTACGAGACGATCAGCAAGATGAGGGACATCACAAAGACCCGGTCGGCCTTTGTCGTCAGGCCAGAAGTATTCGCCATCAGGATCGAAGATGACAGTTCCTATAGGCACCGTGTTTCGGCCCCTCTTTTCTGTAACCGGATCATTTTTGTAGAGCTCACTAAACAACAATTTATTGAGATTGGATTTTCCAAATCCAGCCCGGGCAAAGATAAAAGTGCGCCGAGAGATTAGGTTACTGATCTCAAAACGCACCTGTGCTTCCGGTGAAGTGAGTCTCATCCATGGAGCACGCTCCTTTCTTTCAGGATCGTATACATACTCACCGAGGGCGAAATGTCCTATGGCTGCACCCTCGTCGTGGTGACCGACGATAGACTGAAGAATTTCGTGTGAAAGAAAAGCTACAGGAGCTCCCACGTGTGGAAGTCTCCGGTGAGATGGAACAAAGTCCAGATGGTTTCTGCTGGCTTCATTCCGAAGTACACCAAGCACTCGAATGTTTACGCGATACTTGAGATACTGTTCGCGTAGATCCTCTGGTATTGGACGCGCCTCTCTAACTGCTCGGATATTGAACTCCTCGCCTTCCCCGAATGAGAGTCGGCCTTCAGACGAAAACGATGCGATACGTCCGAGCACAGCTTCCTCAGGCGTTTCGAGCTGCACCAGAATAAACTGGCCATGCATGGGTATAGTATGGAGATCCAGGCGGTATGGAATCGCAAGCTCAGCATGAAACTCGAGCCCTCCTTCCCGAAAACCACGGAAGATACCTACGATCTGATTTTTTTGGAACAATTCCATTTCAGTACCTCAACGATATCGATTCTGTATGGAGCTATCATCGCTCAAGCGAAAGACATCAAGGATGTTCGCCTCGTCGCCGAGAAGGTCGCGGAATCCGTCAAGAATCGCATCCTGGAGTATGGCCATATCAAAGCCGACCAGAGCTGCTGCCTCGTGCGCCTTCTGCAAGCAGCGTGGATACAGAGGAATGGGAAAACCGTCCATGGCATCGGCTAGGAGGTGGCTAAAGATACGGTCAGCTTCTCCGACTTGAGGTTCGAAGATATCGACCGGCCATATCGGATCCTGTGATCGATTGCCGAACTTCACAAAATACATCTTCCCCAATACGTATTTAGCCACCTCACCATCGCCAGTCTCGGAATCACGTCCCCGTGCGTATTCGCTCCAAGTGTAAACACTTTCCTCGAGTTTTCGTGGGACTTCTACGTAGGCTGGATGATTAGATCTAAGCAATCTTTCCAGATCCAAAGCCAACCGATAACGATCGAGCACTTTGCTCGTCTTCATTACTCCAGCAAGGAATATTTTACGATTGCGTCCGGCGTGTCGCTGAATTTCTACCTTTAGTAACTCTCCGAAACGCATAAATAAATCACCAGAGAATACTTTGCTACGGAGATTACCATCGAAAACAATCAACGTATCCGAACCATAATCTTTTTTGATTAAATCATATAGTATTGCCCATTCGATGAGTTCACGGTATACCTGTACGGCACTCGAACTTCTCGGCACACCGTCGGAATCGGATCGAATCATGGGACTCAATTCCTTCAAGCTTTGAACACCAAGGGAGCGCATAAGCCGACTGAGAGGACTTCGAGGTTTACCATCGGAGTCGAATTGCCTAGCGTCGAGGGTAGCGATAGGAATGGTTGGACTGGTGACTTCGAGACACAGTTCGTTTCTATTGCTGTCGACCACCCGCACAAGCTGTACGAGAAACGGATCGAAACGTAGTTGGTTATTTCCTCCGTCAGTGGCTACAAGGGATACCGCCGTAGTGGAGCGAGGTCTGATCGGCCTCTGTGTTCCTGATAGCCCGCGTACTTCCTCCCTCAGCTCTTCCAATACACGAGAGTCCTCCACGATCTGTTCTCGAATTTCACGCTGGAGGCTGGCCAGTGCTGAGGAGTCAAGCATGGACCATCTCCAAGGGAGCTAGGATTGAGGGTGTTCCTTTCATGGCGAGGTAATCGTGCTCCCGGTTGCAGCGGTCGAAGGGGGGATGATACACGATTTCGCGGGGGGTGGGGCCGTTCGGGAGGGTGTCGTCGGTGATGCGGCGGGTGACGGTGGCGCCTGCGGGGAGGTCGCGGATGTCCTCCCAGCCGAGGGCGATGCCGGTCTGGACCGTCACGGGAGCCGCTTCCTGGCCGTTGTGGAACGCCCCGGAGGTCCTGAAGGGGGCGTGCCGGGTGTCGGTGTCGGGGATGCGGAGGGTGTAGCTGGTGTCGCCCTTGATGGCCTTGCGGGGGAGGCCGACGCCGGGGAGGCCCTTCGACGGGGTGAAGACGATGCGGCCGTTTGTGTCGTACCAGGTGTCGGCTTCGTACTGGCGCATGACGGGGAACTGGACGCGGTAGATGGTGAGGAGCTCGTCGAGGGTCAGGCCGAGGGCCATGGCGGCGAGGACGTCGATCTCGACGAGGGCCTGGCGGCGGGCGTAGTGGGTGCGAAGCGCGTACTCCCAGCGCCATTCGGAGGTGAGGGCGGCGAAGTCGTCCGGCAAGCGGGGGTCCTGCCGGGTCCAGGCGTCGGCGCGGAAGGCGTCGAGGGCGGTCCCGGATCCGGCGGGGTCGGAGCGCTGGTCGGAAGCGGCAGGGTTCCTGCCGGACGGCTCGCCCGTGGTGGCGGTGCTTTCAGCGCCACGATTCGGAGGCTGGTCGGGGACGATGGCGGCGCTTCTAGATCGGGCCGGGGCGGCGATGGTGGTGGTGTTTCCGGGATCATCCACAGCCTCGTCTGGGTCTGGAGCGGTGCCGACATCTTCGGGCATGGTAGCACATCCGGGGCGCTCCAGGTGATCCGGAACGGGGTCGCCAATGGTGGTGTTCCCGGGATGATCCGGGGCGGTGGGCGGCGGGGATTCGCCGTTGCAGATCTCGGACCACAGATCGGCGTAGTGGCTGGTCAGGCAGCAGAGGCGCAGCGCCCGGATGCGGAGGGCGTTTCGGATGCGCGGGTCGCAGGTGTCGGACAAGATCGGCAGGCGGCTGAGCCACGACAGGTTGACGTGTCCGGTTCCCGCGGACTTGACGAAGAAGTCGAGGACGATGGACATGGACAGGGCGGCGAAGTCCAGGCAGGCACCGGCATCGCGAAAGGCGCTCGCGACGTTCGTGTGGATCGAGGCGACATCCTTGGGAATCACCGCGGTAATCAAGGTGCGCTCCGCTGCGGAACCGACCATCTCCCGGTTCACGACGCGGTAGTAATCCGTCACCTTCCGGGGCGCATCTTCGCTCTCCGCCTCCGCGGGGCGGGCACCGGTGTTCACGACGTGGCAACCCGTCACCGTCACCCTCCGGGACGCTCCTTCGCCCTCCGTCTCTTCGCCCTTTGTCTCTTTGCCCGGCTCCTGCCAAGGCACCCTCGGTGTGCGGCGGTCGTATTCATCCAGATCGCACGCCGGCACGTAGTTCGTGCGCGGCAGGTAATCTTCCGGCAGGGTGGTGAGGTCCAGGACGTCGTAGTGGCTGTTCTGGGTGCATTCCCGGCGTGGGGTCTTGTTGAGCGGGTTGCCGACGAAGAAGTGCGGCCCAGACAGCACCAGCTCTCCCGGGGTCTCCGGGAATCGCGTCTCCCTGCGGATGATTCCGTCGCGTTGTGACATCGTCTCGTGCCAATGGGCGGTCACGTGGAACTCGCCTTTCAAGTCGCCGAGACGCATCGGGTGCGCGGCGAATTTCCGGAGCACTTGGAGCAGGGTTCTGGCGTGCAAGGCCGGCAGCCGCGCCTGGAGGGGCGGGGTGCCGGGCTCGTCGTACAGCTTCGAAAAGCTGTCGAGCGCATCCGGATCGACCTCAATGGCCCGGTGAGCGTGTCCGTTCGTGTTCCAGCCCCCGGCGTGGTCCTTGATGCCGGGTACGGGGCCGTGGCCGTCGTGGTCGAGGCAGGCATCGACAGTCGCCGGGGAGAAGAGGTTGGCGATGTGGAAGAACGCGGGGGCAGGGCGTGCGGCGCCGTAGACGTTGATGCTGAACGACGTTTCGTGGTGGACCTCCGAAAAGAGGCGTTTCTCGTTCTTGAACTGGAAGTGCGCCCGCAGTCTCGGGTACAGCGCTTCCCGGAACGCGCCGCCCTTCGGGTCGTCGTACACGCCCTCCGGGTGCAGGAAGCCGGCAACCCCGTCTTCGCTCCCGATCATCCACGCCTGCGGCAGGAAGCACTTGTACAGATTGGTCTGCTGGCCCGCGAGCAAGGGGTAGTTCTGGCGGGCGTTCAGGAACGCCTGGGTCGCCTCGGCCTGTTCGAGCTCGGCCAACCAGTCGGCCCGCAAGCCGGGGCGCCGGTCGAACGCATCGCCGCGTAGCGCGGTGAGCTCGGTCGCGGAATGCCGGCGCAGCACGAACGACGGGTTGTGGTCGCCCAGCACGCCGCCTTCCTCCCACTCCACCTTCACCCACGGGGGGTTGCCGAGCACCAGGTCGAAGCCGCCCCGGAGGCGGCCGTCGGGCCGCTCGCCGTAGAAGAGGTCCGCGAAGGCCAGCTCCCAATGGTGGAAGCGGTGGCGCCTGGCGAGGCCGTCCACGAACTTCAGGCGCGGGAACTGCTCGAACAGGCGGTCGAGGTCCAGCATCCCGATCTCGTTGGCGATGCGCCGGGCGATGTCGGCGGCGTGCTCGGCGTACTCCTCGCCGAAGAGGTCGGCGGTCTGGTTGGGGCCGAGGCCGGGCTGGAACACGGCGCCGGTGAGCACCAGGGTGATCTCGTTCAGGAACTCGTCGCGGTCCGGCAGTTGGTCCGCAGCCTCGATCGGCCAGAACCACAGCGCGCACCAGTAGTCCATCACGAGCTTCAGGCGGCGGTAGGGGCTGGCGGTGCGGGTGCCACCTTCGCTGAAGATGCCCTGGGCGCGGATGCGGTCCTTCCAGGTGTTGGTGGTGCGGCGTTCGCGCGCGGGGGCGGGTTGGCCCCAGACGGGCAGGGTGTCCTCGGTCTCGCGGTGGTCGCGGGCGAGCTGCTCGGCGTGGGTCGCCCACAGCAGGTCCACGCGGTCGGAGAGGGCTTCGAGCTCGGCGATCTGCTCGTCGGCAAAGGGCTTGAAGAAGCTCTTCCGCCATTCCCTGATGCGCTCGAAGCGCTTCGGCATCAGGGCCTTCGCGGCCTTGTCGGCGTAGGCGGCCATGCCGGGGTCGGGCAGGAGGAAGTGGTAGACGGTGCCGGCGGGGCGGCGGACGTGGTGGGTGCGGGGGGTGACGGGAGCGGCGGTGGCGGGGCCGTGGGTGGGATGCCCGTGTTGAGGGGGCGCCTGGATTCCCGCTTTCGCGGGAATGACGAAGGAGGGAGGGATGCGCTGTTCCCGGGATTCTGCGTTCGGCTCCGCGGCGTCACCGTAGCCGTGCGCGTCGTTTGCGTTGTTGCGGCCGTCCGGCGCGGTAATGCGGGCCGGGCGTTTCGCCCGCGGACGCCCGCGTTCCCAGGGGGCAGTGCTTCCGCTGGCCCCGGGACGCCCGCGCTCCGAAGGAACGCGCCGTTCCCAGGGGGTGATGCGCTCCGGCGCGTGGTTGAACCAGAGGTCGGGCTTGCGGTTCTTGCGGCCGAGGGCGGTGGTGCGGAACACCTGCCGCCTCGCGCCCACCAGGGAGTTGCCGCAGACGAGCTGGTAGCCGAACCAGGGGACGCGCCCGCCCCGGTGGATGCAGTTCAGCCACAGGGAGACCTCGGCCAGCTCGCCCGCCACCGGGTTGAGGTCCACGCCGTACACGTTGCGGTCCGCGATGTAGAGCTTCACCCGCTGAAGCTCGTCGGCGTAGTCCGCGTGCGGGATGCGCCGGCCCGCCTCGCGCTGCTTGCGCTCCAGGTACTTCTCCGCGAGCTGGTTCACCGCCTCGTTCAGGAACGCGGCGGAGCCCATCGCCGGCTCGCATACGGTGAGGTCGAGGATGCGGTCGGCGGGCGCGTCGTCCGGGATCAGCTCGCGGAGCGCGTACTTGACCACGCTGCGGGTCAGCGCCTCCGGGGTGTAGTAGCTCGCGGACTTCTGCCGGTCGCGGCCCGCGAGGCGGTAGATGAAGCGGCCCCGCGGATGCACGCGGAGCTTGCGGCGGCCCTGCGCGTCGCGCTCGTAGACCCGTTCGGCCTCCGCGTAGCCGTCGAGCTCGCGCGCCGGGACGAACCAGGCGCTCCTGAGCACGTCGCTGTCCTCGCCCGCCTTCTTCACCTCGTAGAGGTCTTCCTCGGCGAAGAATCCGCGATAGGAGAGCAGGGCCTCGTAGACCGCGCCGAGCTGGTTGATGCCGAGCTGGGCGTAGGAGATGCGCCCGCGCCGCTGCCGCCCTCGGCCCCGTCCGCCCCGGCCCCCGCCGGCGCCGGGCGGACGGGTGAGGGACATCAGGCGGATCACCTGCTGGAGCACGCGGTTGCGGAGCTTCACCCGGTCGAGGAGCGGGGTGGAGCCGTCGCGGAAGAGGGCGCTGTCGAGGGCGTCGATGCGAAAGCCGTGGGGGAGGTGGTGCGGGGCCGGGGTTGGATGCGGGGCCTGCGCGGGAGCCGGCGTCGCCGCGGGGGCTGGCGCCGTAGCCGGAAGCGGCGAGGGGTGCGGGCCGGACGGCAGGTGTGGGCCGGACGGCGATTGCGCCTGCGAGCGAGGATCGGATTGTCGCGGGAGTGGGTGAGGGCCGGGCTGCCGGGATTGCGGGCGAAGGCCGGACGGCGGCGCTTGCGATCGGAGGCGGCCGGGCTGCGGCGGGCGCGGGCGGGAGCGCGCTCCCGTTCCCGTGGCCAGCAGGTCGGCGGCGCCGCCCCGGTGGCTGCCGTCGAAGCCGTCCCGGACGAGGTCGAACAGGATCCGGATGCTGTGGTGCAGGTAGTAGCCGTCCAGGGATTCTTCGCTGGTGAGGCGCACCATTTCGAGGTCGCGCAGGTGCTCCAGGCTGTAGCCCTTGCGGTACGCCTCGGAATCGACCGGGGCGTAGCCGAGGTCGGGCCGCGCCTCGATGTAGAACAGGAAGAGCAGGCGGTACATGTAGCGCAGACATTCAAGGCCGAGGCGCCCGGCGAGCGCGTCGTCGGGGCGGTCGTAGAGCCGGTCCTTGAGGACCTCGCGGAGGTAATGGATCGCCTCGTTGCCGATCAGCTCGATGGATTCGCGGAGCGCGTACTTGAGATCCTCGGAGACGGCGAAGGCGTGCTTGTGGCTGTTGTCGTCCAGGTGGTCGAGCAGGCTCCGCCCGCCGCCGGCCCCGCCCTCCGGGGGCAGCAGGCATTCGCGGTGGAGCAGGGCGGCGGTGGCCTTCAGGGTGGCGTCCTCGCGGCGGCCGAGGATCTCGTCGAAGTCGAAGCGCAGCAGCCGGTGGTGGGTCCACTTGCCGCGCTCGATCAGCAGCAGGCGGCTGAAGGAGAGCACCAGCACCCAGCGCGGCGGGCGCTCCTGGCCGAAGATGCGGCGGGTGAGGACGTCGCTCCAGCTCTCGCGGAGGAGGGCTTCGGGCGGCGGCGCCTCGCCGTGGAACTGGAGGCGGTGGGGCTTGAGGGAGAGCGGGTCTTCGCCCTCGGCGTGCGTGTCGAACACGCCGAGGGCGAGGAGTTGGGGGGCGGCGGCGCTGGCGCGGGGGGCGGCGGCGGGGCGGACGGCGGTGGTGCGGGTCCAGGAGCCGGAGCCGGTGCGGAGCCCGCCGCTGGCGCCGGCGGTGGCGCCCGCGGCGCAGAGCACGGGGGCTTCGGCGCCGTCTTCCAGCAGGCGGTTGCCCGGCTGCCAGTCGCCGCCGTAGCCGAGCGCGGTGAGAAGCCGCCGGAACCAGCCGCGTTGCAGGCTCAGGCGACGCTCGGCGCGGCGTTCGCGCTCGAACTCGCGGCGAAAGCGGACGTACTCGGGGGCGAGGGCGCGCAACGCGCCGTAGGGGGTGCGGCCGCCGGCGGCCCCGCTGTCGCCCGTGATCGGGCCGCCGCTGGCGGTCCGTCCGCCGCCCGCGCCCCGGCGGTCCCCCTCGGTCCTGCCGTCACCCGCGGCCTGTCCGTCGTCCGCGACTCGGTTGCCGCTTGCGGCCGGGCTGCCGCCGGCGGCGGCCTCGCGCCAGCGCTCCACGGTCTCCCGGATGTCGCCCGCGAAGACCTCGGACAGGTAGTGGTGGCTGTAGAACTCGTTCTCGTTGTGGATGCCGGCGAAGGTGGCGGCGGTCTCGGCAGCGGCGGCGGGCACGGGAGCGGACCTGATCGTACCGGCTCGGCTCAACCCGCCGCGGGCGACGGGTTCATCCAGGTGTCGATCGACAGCTCCGGTAGATGCCAAGCCCCCGACCACTTCGGGTCGGGGGCGAGGAGCCGGGCGCAACAGGGACCAGGCGCAACGAACATCGGAGCGGCGCCCTTCCCGGGAGCGCGGGCGTCCCGCCCGCAACCCGTCGAAGGCGTGGGGCTTTCGGGCACGGCATCAGCGGCGCGTCCCGACGGACGCGGACGTTCCTGGATTCCCGCTTTCGCGGGAATGACGGCTGAGAAACGCCTCTGGGAACGCGGGCGTCTCGCCCGCCTTTCCTCGGCGCGGACCTCCGACCCGCACTTGCGGGCGAGACGCCCGCGTTCCCAGGGGAAGCCGATGTCGCTGGCGTCGGGAGGTCGATTGGCGGACGAGTTCCTGTCGCCTCGTTGCAGGTTGTTCGATGGATGGGAGATCAAACGAAGGGCTCCCGGTCCTCCAGTGGCGGGGGGTTCCGCCGCAGCTCGTCCATCGCCGCAACGAAGTCTTCCCCGACCCGCGGCGCGTTCCGAAAGTAGTCGTCCCAGTCCGTGTAGGGCGGGCTCAGGATCACGTTGCGGCCCTCGCGCCGGACAGCGACCATGTCCGTATCGAAGCGGAACTCCCGCGGCAGACGCACCGCCTGGGACCTCCCGTTCATGAAGACCCGCGCGAAGGCGGGCGGGGCGCTGCTTGCGTGTTTCGGGCTGGCCATGTTCCGTCCAGTCATCGCCCTGTCGAGCATTGCCCCAACGGTATCACGGACGATCTGTATCATGAATCCATGCCAGGTCGGAGCACGACGGAGCATGGGCAATCATGGCATTCCCTCGCCGCGGGCGCCCCCGGCGGCAGTGGCCGCCGACGCTCCGGGACGACACTTGACGTTCCCCATGCACGAACCGGAACCCATCAAGCCTCCATACATCAAGCGCTTGGTGGAGCTGATCGAGGCCGCACAATGAAGTTCGAAGACTATCCGATCCACATCGACCCCATCCCCGAAGACGAGGGCGGGGGGTTCCTGGTCACCATTCCCGATCTGCCCGGATGTGTCGCGGACGGCGAGACCATCGACGCCGCCGTCGCGGAGGCCCGGGACGCCTTCCGGGCATGGACGACGGCCGAACGGGAAGACCGGGGCGAGCTGCCCGCGCCGAAGACCTGGAGCGGGCAGTTCGTCCAGCGCATCCCGAGGAGCCTGCACATGCAGCTCGCCAGACGCGCGGCGAGCGAGGGGGTCAGCCTGAACCAACTGGCCGCCACGTTCCTGGCGCAGGGGCTCGCCGCGCGGCAGGGGCCGTGAGCGGCGGTCGGGGCAAGGCCCATCCCGTCTTCGCCTCTCCGGCGGCGGGGCCGAAACAGCCGGCGGCGTGCGGCTCGGGGGTTGAAGCGAACGGCGGCGAACGGCCGACGGAAGCCTTCGCCCCCGCCAGAGGTCAGAGATGCGGCCCGATATAGACGATGCGGAGCCGCCGGACGGGCGGCGAGACGGGCCACTCGAAGTGGATGCGGAAGGCCCGCGTGGAGACCTTGCCGTGCCAGAAGCAGACCAGCGTTCCATCGCCGTCGGGATCGGGAAAGGTGAAGGTCTCCGGGGAGTGCTTGCGTGTTTCGGACTCATCCGAGAACCACGATCTTTCCCCGACGAAGTACGTGTTTCGCAATTCCTCGCCGGCCTCGGAGAGCCTGCCGTCGCTGTCCATTTCCGTCATCAGCCGTTGCAGTACGTCGAGCAGATCGAGGATCCTCCTCCCTCCCGGTGGATGGTAAGGGGGGCGTGCGAGGACGCGGTCGCAGTGACTGCCTATGTGCAGGCGATCGAAGCGGGCGCGAGCCTCCTCGAGCAGTTCCGGCCAAGTCTCGGGCTCTGGTCGCGCCGCCTGCAGCGCCTCCGCAAGCGCGTTTGTTTCACGGAAGTTCGTAACGGGGACGCGGCCGATGGGCTCCTCCTCCAGCCCATGAACGACGCATAGCGGATCGACGGCGAAGCGGGAAGCAGGGTCCTGGACGGGGCTCAGGGCGGCTGCCGGCCGCATGGCGAGGGTACGGCGCGCGGCTTCGCCGAGACCGAGATTGGTAACGTCTTCGCCATCGAACAGGAACAGGTCATCGTCCGTTGCCTGCGGATCGTCCTCAATGAACGGCCCCTTCTTGCTAACCCACTCAAGTAACAATCTTTTTTTCACACGGGGCAGTCGCCCCCCGACTGCGGCGAGCCTGACCCCGGGCCGAATCTCCGTGTTCGGCATTCCGCTCGCGCAATACAGCTCCTTGGCAAGAACCGGGTGTCGTCGCCGCGCTTCGAGCAGTGCTTCGAGCGGCGCATGGGAAGGATGGGCGGCGGCGCAGGCTTCGGCGAGCGCCAGCTCGTTGACGAACGCGCGCAACACGGCCTACTCCCACCCGGAAAGGGCGGCCAGATCGTGTTCCGCCTGATCGAAGAAGCCCTCCGGCCAGTCGCTGATCGCCCCCGTTCGGTCGACGGCGACGGTCGTGACCTGCCCGACGTCGCCGCCCGCCCCGAAGAAGTGCAGGGCCGCGTCTTCGGGATTGAGCAGGCCGTCGCGAACGGCCAGCCGGACCCCGTTGAGCAAGTGATCGCTGTGCGTTTCGACGAAGATCTGCAGGCCCGCGCCAGCCATCCGCCCGAGCAGCCGACCGACGGCGGATTGTGCCCGAGGGTGCAGGTGGGCCTCCGCGCTGTCCACGACGATGACCGTCCCCGGCGCCGCGGTCAGCAACGCGACGAGAAGGGGGAATGCGTAGCTCAACCCGTAGCCTACGTTTGCGGGACGCGCTCCGCGGCTCGATCGGCTTGTACTGAAGGTCAACCGTACGGGAGAGTCCGCAGTCAGCCGATCGGCGTTCACGCTGGCGTTCGGAAACAGCTCGCCGAGCCAGGCATCGACCTGTGCGCGCACCGTCTCCCGACCGTCTTCGGGGTGGCGGCGGTCAACGCCGACCGCTTCGTCTGCATATTCCAGGTACCAATAGGCCGCGTACTCGCCGTTCGCCCCGACGTCACCCGGCGGGCGCGAAGGAGTGCGGGGAACGGGGCAGGTCTCGATCTCCATCGTGCGTCCTGCACCGATGAACACCGCATCCTGTAGAGCCGACGCCAGCGGAGACTGCGATCGCACGATCGCGGGTCGGATTCTCTGGGCTGAACGTTTGACAACTCCGTCCCGAACGTACTCCACGCTTTCGAGCGCCATCAACCCCCTGGCCGCCAACTCCGGCTGGTGTACGAAGGTCCAGGTAATGCGCTCTTGCGGGTTGCCGGCGCCGAGACGGAGCGATTTGCTGGCTTCGCCATGCCGTATGACGTCGCCAGCGCTTCCGAGCGTGACCAGATCTCCGTTCAGCGGCAGTTGCTTGCCGTGGGGAGCTACCCGCAACGCCTGCGTCAGCAACAGCAGGGTTTGCAGCGTGGTGGACTTGCCGGCCGCGTTGTACCCGGTCAGCACCGTCAGCGGCGCGCACGGGAACTCGAGTGCTTCGAAGCACTTGAAGTTTTCCAGTGTTATCGAGGTGATCATCATGATGGTAAACCCCGGATGCCAGGCTGTTTGGAGCTGGAATGTCCTTCCGGCATGTAAGGACCGAGCGCTTGTTCAACCATATCGAACCTGGTATTGACCTGCTTGGTGCTGTTCGTGGAATAGGTGACCGCGTCTTCGAAATCCGACTCCCGAACCAAGTCGATGACGGTTTGCTTTATTTCATCCCCACATTCATTGATTATCCTGCGGGGTATATGCGTGAACGCCCATGAAAACACGTCGAACAGGGAGATGTTGGTGACGGATCGCTTGCTCCTGTCCATGGCCAAGGATTTCCGAAAAGCGTGGCGGCCGAACAATTCGTAGTTCTTGTCCATGGACCGGACGAACGCCCTTTCCAGTTCATGGAGAGCCTCGTCGTCTTCACCATTGAGACGCTCCAGGGTCTGGGCCAGGAATTCGTCCATGTCACCGTTGACGTAGGACCTCCAACCGAGCAGGCGGAATCCAGCAAATCGGTTGATTGCCTCCCGGTCGCGCATGGTCTTGGCGTTCAGCGATCGGTCGGTCGCCGTCAGAAAATTCTCCTCTTTCGCCATGTTCGAGAGCCAGCGTGTACCAGGTCCGCTGTAAATGGCGTTGCGCATCTGCTGGCGGGTGAGGATGGCGCCGCTGTTGACACGCTCGAATATGTCGAGCCGCACCCGCTGTGGCGCATCCCGGTCGAGGATGTAGAGCGTCAGTTGCGTGTCCTCCACCCGTTCCTGAAGATGTATCGGCAGGTCGGAGAAGCGCCTTCCGTTCAACGGATGCTCACGGCCCAGCCCGATCAGCGCCAATTTGTTACCAAGGAAACGAATGAACGTCGTCAGGCGCTGAAGCCCGTCAACGACCACGATTCTCCCGTCTTTACCTTCTGCAACGTAGAGAACAGGGAGCGGTATGCGCATGAGGCAGCTTTCCATGAGCTTGGATTGCTTGGAGGGCTCCCATACGAAATCACGCTGAAAATCGGGGGCCAGGACGTAGCGCTTGCGCTTTATGCGGTTGACCACTTCCGCGACCGTGCGCGTTTCGGAGCGGACCATGACGTCATCGAGCGGATACACGTTCTCGTCGACGTCCGCGACAGGATCGCCGAGACCTTCGATTTTTTCCTCGATTGTGGATTGGCTTCGGGTCATGATCCCTCCGTATGCGATGGTCGAATGCTCGATGAGCAACGACAGCCTGCAACGCGGGCGAACGTACCTTATGGGATCGAAGACGTCAAGGGGCTTGGCTTCCACGTCCGCGACCGCCATGCTTCGCTATGGCGGCTTCTCCTCCGTTGGCTCGCATCCCTGTCCCAGAGGGCGGCGCATCCTGGGATCGGGGCATCCCGACGGGCGCGGGCGAGCCGCACTCCCCCTGAGCCGTTCCCGCGGCCTCGGCGCCGTCGTTCCCCCGTTCGAGCCGGGGGCAGGCTTCACGAGAGCGGGAGCCCATACGCCCCGGAATCGGCGCGTTCCGACGTTTGCGGGTTCAGCCGGAACCCTCCCCGTCACCGCTCCCCGGTCATGGCGCAGACCACCTTGATCCAGGGCCGGGGCTCGGTGGTCATCGCGTCCTGGATCCATTCCAGGTACTCGTCGAATATCTCTTCGACTTCGTGGCGGCTTCGCTCTGCCCGCGCGCGCTTGATGGCTTCCGCCTGGCCCGACCCCGCGAGCCGCAGCTCGAGCTGGCGGAGCCGGCGCGCCTTCAGCTCGTCGAGCGCCGCCACCGCGTGGTCCAGCTTGGCGTTGATCCGCTTCTCGAAGGCGTCGCGGCGCCCGACGACCCACTCGCGGGCCTTCGCCACCGCCTCCGGCAGCCGGCGCTGGAGCGCGTCGAGGGCCGCCGACGGCCGCCCGCCGCCGTTCGCGGCGGGGCCGCGGTTCGGGATGGGGCCGCGCCCGAGCCCGGTGCGCGCGAGCAGGTCGTCGAAGGCGACCAGCGCCTCGAACCGGCCGCCCCGGTACGCGACGCCGATCCACTCGTACACCAGGGGATGGCTCCGGCGGTTCGGGACCAGCCCCGAGAGCACGAACACCGTCTCGTCCGGCGCGAGCCCCGGCACGCCCGCCAGCACCGGGGCCTCGTGCCGGCCGAAGGCGGCGGACATGCGGTCGTTCAGCCAGCCGACCACCGGGTTCAGGCGCCAGAGGTAGTGCACGCGGGGCCACGCCGCTTCGTTGCGGCGGCTCTCCGCGATGGCCTCGCTCATGCGGCGCGGGTCGGAGGTCAGGACGAAGCGCCACTGGTCCGGGACCACCTCGCGCGGGAAGAAGCCGAAGCGGCGCCGCAGGTCCTCCGGGGCGTCCAGGGTGAGGGCAGCGCCGGCCGCGTCCGTCTCGAAGCGTAGCTCGCGGTCCTTCGCCCGGAGGCGGTGCAGGGCCGCCTCGCAGTAGGCGAGGTCGCTCGCGAAGAGCGACGGGGGCGGGGCGGGGGAAGGCGCGGCGGTGGAGAGGGCGGCGGCGTCCCCGCCGCCCCCCGCCATGCCGAGAAACAGGGCGAGCAGGTCTTCTCCCTCGCTGGAGGCCGGCGCGAGCCGGGCGTCGAAGCGCTCCGCCCCCTCGCCCCCGGCGACGGCCCGCCGGGTGACCTCCTCCTCGGCCTCCACGTCGTGCACGTTCATGAACGCGGACGGGTCGCCGATGTCGCGGTACGCCTGTTCGTCCTTGCGCTCCAGGACTTCGAGGATGCGCGTGTCCCCGCGGATCGTCTCGTTCGCGCTCTCCGTCACGAGGTAGACGATGCGCGGCGTGCGCTCCTGCCCGTAGCGGTCCACCCGGCCGTTGCGCTGCTGGAAGACCATGAGCGACCACGGCATGTCGAAGTGGATGAGCCGGTGGCAGTGGTAGTGCAGGTTGATCCCCTCGGAGGCGACGTCGGAGCACAGGAGGAGGCGCACCGGGCGGGCCGCGTTGCCGAAGTCCTCGACCACGCGCTGCTGGTCCACGTCGCTCATGCCGCCGTGGAGGATGGCGAGCTGGTCGGGGTCGAGGCCGAGGTCTTCGCGCAGGCGGCCCTGCAGCCAGCGCAGGGTTTCGATGCGCTCGGTGAAGACGACCAGCCGGTCGCGGGCGTCGCGGGGGCTCCAGGTGAACGGCTCGCCGCCGCGGATGGCCCGGAGCAGCGCCTGGTACTTGCCGTAGCCCTCCGGCCCGATGCGTTCGAGGGCGGCGCGCAGCGCGCGCAACGACTCGATCTCCGCCGCCAGCGGCGGCTGGCTCGGGGCGGCCGGCGGGGCCGGAGTTGGCGCCGGCTGGCTCGGGTGCGCGGCGGCCGGACCATCGTTCGGTGCGGCGGCGCTCGAACCGCCCGGGGCCGGGGCTGGCGGGTTGCCGAGGGGCTCGGTCGGCGGCAGGAGCAGGGTTGCGGCGGCCGGATGGTTCGGGGCCGCGGCGGCCGGGCCGCCCGGCGGCCCCGATTCCGAGCCCTCCATCGGCTCGCGCGCAAGCTCCCGCTGGCGGCGGCGGAGGCGCTGATCGATAGTGGCGATGCAGGCGGCAGGACTCGAGAAGAGCGCCTTTTCCAGGGTGACGAGGAAGAGGTCGCGGCGGCGCGGCGATGGGGGTACGGGCACGTTCGCCGCCGCTCCTGTCCCTGTCCCCGCCGTGAACGCCGCTCCCGTCCCCGCTTCCGCCGCCTCGACCGCGAGCAGGGCTTCGAAGGCGGCCTCCTCCCGCGCGGAGGCCGGAAACCGGCGGCGGACGATCTCCCGGTCGCGGAAGGTCTCGCGGACCTGGGCCTGGACGTCCTTCTTGAAGCGCCGGATCACCAGCCCCTTGCCCCGGAAGTCCTCCGGGGAGAAGTCGTCCGGGTCCGCGATGGCGGTCGCGTCCAGCATGTTCATCAGGCTCGCGAAGCTCCGCGCCCGGCCGTCGTGCGGGGTGGCCGAAAGCATGATCAGGGTGTCGGAGCGCCGGGCCAGCAGGCGGGCGAGGCGGCTTCGCAGTGAGCCCGTGCCGCGGTCGGCGACGTTGTGCGCCTCGTCGATGACGATGACGTCCCAGTACGCCTGTTCCAGGTAGGTGCGGTACTCGGCATCCTGCTTGAGGGTGTCGATCGAGATGATCGCCTTGTCGTAGTAGTGGAAGGGGTTGTGGCTGGTCGGGATCCGGCTCCGCACCCGCTGGATGCCGATGGAGTCGAGCCGGGTCAGCGGGATGGTGAAGCGGTTCCAGAACTCCTTCTGGAACTGCGTGAGCATGCTCTTGACCGCCAGCACCAGGATCCGCCGCCCCCGCCCGCGCGCGATCAGCTCGCTCACCAGGATGCCCGCCTCCAGGGTCTTGCCGAGGCCCACCGCGTCGGCGATGAGGATGCGCTGGCGCGGCTGGCGGAGCGCCTGGCGGGCGGGGTCGAGCTGGTAGGGCACGAGGTCCATCGCCGCCCCGTGGCCCACATGGATGCGTTCGTCGCTCGGGACGGCCTGGCGGAGCTGGCTCTCCATCCAGAGCCGGCTGTCCGCGAAGCCGGGGGAGGGGTCGGGGACGAGCCGGGTCGCGGCCGGGTCCAGCACCCGGAGGTCCGGCTCCAGGGTGGTGAGGAAGACCGCCTCGCGCTCCCGGACCAGCTCCGAGACCCCGTCGCAGAGGAGCCGGTATCCGCCGTCCGGGGCGTGATCGGCCCGCCGCACGACCCACTCCGCGTCACGGATGAGGACGCGGGCGCCGGGGGCGGGCACGGCGGGAGCGGTGTTGGCAACGGGGGCGGTGTTGGCGGCGGGAGCCATGAACCTGTCTCGGAGCTGGATTTCACGGTATCCGTGTGACGGGCTGGAAACAAACCGCAGCGATGGAGAATCCGATGGAGAATCAACGAGCCGCCCCGCCGAACGACGCGAGCGTAGCACGGGGCGGCCCCGGCGCCGTAGGGCGGTGGAGCATTTCAAGCCGTGCCTCCGCCGCGGACCATGAGCGGGACCGGAGGCCGGCTCCCCTGGGAGCGCGGGCTTGTGTCTCGCCCGCATTCCCGACAGCGGGCGGGGCGTTTTCCTACGAAACGCGAGCCGATCCCCCGGTCGATTCGAGCCATTCGGCGGCATCGTCCGGAGCCGGGCGCGGCTACATTGGGCGGATGCAGGACGCCGCCTACAAGCAACTGTTCTCCTATCCGCGCATGGTCGAGGACCTGCTGCGCGGGTTCGCCGCGAAGGGGTGGAGCGACATGCTCGACTTCAAGACCCTGGAGAAGGTTCCCGCGGAGCTCGTGAGCGAGGACCTGCGCCGCCGCCAGGGGGATAGCTTGTGGCGGATTCGGTTCCAGGGCTCGTCCTGGCTCCAGGTGCTGGTGCTGCTGGAGTTCCAGTCCACGTCCGACCGGTACATGGCCGTTCGTATGCTGGCCTACGCGAGCCTGTTGTACCAGGACCTCATTCGCCGCCGCGAGCTGGGGCCGGACGGGGAGCTTCCCCCGGTCCTTCCGGTGGTGCTGTACAACGGTCGTTCGCGCTGGCGCGCGGCGGACGAGGTGGCGAAGCTGGTGGCCCCGGTCGAGGGACCGCTCACGGGGTACCAGCCGTCGCTGCGCTACTTCGTGCTTGACGAGCAGGGGCTTGGGGAGGACGATCTGCCGCAGGACAACCTGGTGGCGTCGCTGGTGGAGTTCGAGGCCAGCCGTTCGCCGGAGGACTTGGCCCGGGCGGCGTCGCGGCTGCCGGGCTGGTTCCGGAGCGGGGGTGACCCGGGACTCAGGCGGTCGTTCCTGCGATGGGTGTCGGAGCTGGCCGCGCCGCCCGGCTCCGTCTCGGAGGAAGTGTTGGGGCAAATGGAGGAGGAGCCGACGATGCTGGCCGAATGGGCGAAGGAGTATTACGAGGAGGCTCGCTTGAAGGGCATCGAGCAGGGCCGCGCCGAGGAACGGGCGCTGCTGTGTCGGTGGGCGGAACGGAAGTTCGGCCCCGGGACGTCCGCCCGGCTGGCGGGTTTGCTGGACCGTCTCGCGGCGCCCGACCAGCTCGGCGAGGTCGGCGACTGGCTGCTCGAGTGCGACACGGGCGCGGACCTGATCGCACGCACGGAACGGATGGTCCGGCCCTCGCCCTGACCTGCCGGCGGACTGGACTTACCCCGATCTGGTGGACGGGCAGATGTGGCGGCAGGCCGTTTTCCGAGCGATGGGATCGGAATCCCGGCGGCGACAACGCTCTTTTCGGACGGTGCGCCGAACAAGGAGTGGCCTTGGGAGACGCCGCCGGGACGAGGACCGGACACTCGCTCCCGCTCATGGACCGAGGCGGTCCGTGCCCGGACCGTCGGCGCCGCCGGGGCGCCGCCAGGCGAGGCGGCCGGCGACGTAGGTGGCGCGCACCGCCCGGTCGTCGCCGAGGATCGCGAGGGCGAACAGGGTGTCCTCGAGGCTCTCCGAGAGCGCGTTCCGGTCCGCGAGGACCGGGGTGGCGGTCGGGTCGAGCACCACCAGGTCCGCCCACCGGCCCGGCTCGATGGCCCCGATCTCGTCGTCGAGGCCGAGATGCGCCGCGTTCCCCCGCGTCGCGAGGTGGAAGAGGTCGTGGGCGGTCGGCTTCCGGCCGGTGAGCATCGCCACCTTGTACGCCTCGCCGAGGGTCGCGAGCATCGAGTAGGTCGTCCCGCCCCCGACGTCGGTGGCGATCCCGACCCGCACGGGGCGCTCCGCGCGGGCCAGTCGGCCCCCGTCGAAGAGTCCCGAGCCGAGGAACGTGTTGGCGGTGGGGCAGTGCACGACGAGGGACCCGGTCTCGTGCAGCCGCGCGCATTCGCGCTCGGAGAGGTGGACCCCGTGCGCGAACACGCTCCGCGGCCCGAGCAGGCCGAAGCGGTCGTAGACGTCGGTGTAGTCCGCCGCCCAGGGGAAGAGCCGGCGCACGAGCGCGATCTCGCCGGCGCTCTCGGCGAGGTGGCTGTGTACGTGGCAGTCGGGGTGGGCGGCGGCGAGCTCGCCGGCCGCGCGGAGCTGCGCCTCCGTGGAGGTGACCGCGAAGCGCACCGTGATCGCGTACCGGAGCCGCCCGCGCCCGTGCCAGCGCGCGAGGAGCGCCTCGCTGTCGCGCACCCCCGAGGCCGGGTCGTCGCGGAGCGCCTCGGGGGCGTTCCGGTCCATCATCGTCTTGCCGCTCACGATCGCGAGGCTCCGCCGCTCGGCGGCGGCGAAGAGCGCGTCGGCGGCGGTGCGGTGCACGGTCGAGAAGACGACCGCCGCGGTCGTCCCGTGCTGCGCCAGCCGGTCGAGGAACGACTCGGCGGCGGCGCGCGCGTGGGCGGCGGAGGCGTAGCGGCGTTCCTCCCGCCAGGTGAAGCGGTCGAGCCAGTCGAGGAGGTCCGCGCCGGGCGCGGCCAGCATCCGGTGCTGCGGGAAGTGGACGTGGGCGTCGATGAAGCCGGGGAGGACGAGCGCGTCCCCGTGGTCCTCCGCCGGGAGCGTGTGAAAGCGCTCCGGAAGGCGCGCGGCCGGCCCGCGCCAGGCGATGCGCCCGTCCGCCCCGACCGCCACCGCGCCCCGACGGTGGAACCGGACCGCGCGCCGCGGCCCCGCGACCGCCGGGTCCTCGCGGTACGTCAGCACCGCGCCGCGAACGACCCGGCCGTTCCCCGGACCGTCTCCCGGATCACTCCCCGGAGCGTTTCCCGGGCGGCGCCCCCGATCGTTCGCCGATCCGTTCCCCGGGCCGTTCATCGCGGCTCGGCGGCGAGCCAGGCGCCGAGGCGGGAGCGCTCCGCGTCGGTCATGCCGGTCGGGTTGCCGAGCGGCATGACCCGGTTCTGCACCGTCTGGAGATCGATGAGGGCGGCGTAGCGGCGGAGGTCGTCGGTGGTGGCGAGCACCATGTTCTTCGGGGCTACCGGGAAGGCGGGGTGGGTGGGTCGCTCCGAGTGGCACGAGGCGCAATGGACCCTCGTGATCTCCAGCACCTCGGCGTCGCCGACCTCTCCGGCCCCCGCGCCGCCGGGGGCCGGGGCCGCTGGCAGGGTCAGCCAGACGGCCGCCGCGAGGGCCGCCGCCATGACGGGGAGGGTCCACGCGATCGACCGGAACGCGGCCCCCACCTCGTGGTGGACGAGGAAGTGGCGCGCGGCGCCGCCGCCCGCGATGACGAGAGCGACCAGCAGCCACGCCTGCGGGTGGCCGGTGAGCATCGGGTAGTGGCCGCTCACCATCAGCACCAGCACCGGCAGGGTGAGGTACGTGTTGTGCACCGAGCGCTGCTTGCCGGTCTCGCCCAGGCGCGGGTCCGGCGGCTCGCCCGCGAGCAGGGCGGCGGTGATCTTCTTCTGGTTCGGGATGATCACCGCGAAGACGTTGAACGCCATCAGGGTGCCGATGAGCGCGCCGGCGTGGACGAGGGCGCTCCGGCCCGAGAAGACCTCGGTGTAGCCCCACGCGGCCGCGACGACGAGGACGTAGACCGCCGCCGCCAGCGCCGGGGCGTTCCGGCCGAGCGGCGAGCGGCAGAGAACGTCGTACACGAGCCACCCGGCGGCGAGGCTCGTGGCCGAGATCGCGATCGCCTGCCAGGGGGCGAGGGCCATCACGCCGGGGTCGATGAGCCACGCCTCGGCGTCGAAGTAGAACTGGACCACGAGCAGGGCGAAGCCGGTGACCCAGGTGAGATACGCCTCCCACCTGAACCAGGTGAGGTGCTCGGGGAGGGAAGGGGGCGCGACCGCGTACTTCTCCACCCGGTAGAAGCCCCCGCCGTGCACCTCCCAGGCCTCGCCGGCGACCCCGTCGGGGGCGTCGGCGCGGCGCCGGAGCGAGAGATCGAGGGCGATGAAGTAGAACGAGGTCCCGATCCAGGCGATCCCGGCGACGAGGTGCGCCCAGCGGACGAGCAGGTTGAGCCAGTCGAGGGCGAACGTGGTCATGGGAGGGAGAGGGGGAGGGGCCGGCCCGGGGGCGGGCAGGGGGAGGCTTCGGCCCCCGGGGAAGCCTTCCGCTCCGGCCCCCTCCCCCGCGGGTCACGGGGGAGGGGGCGCGGCGGAGGCCGGAGCCGGGCGCCTACTGGGGCAGCTCGTCGTCGACGCCCTTCACGTACCAGTTCATGCCGGCGAGGGTCCCGTCGTCGAGGACTTCCCCTTCGCCGATCGCCATCGTGCCGTCCTGCTTGTAGATGGGGCCGGTGAAGGGATGGAACTCGCCGGAGGTGATCCGGGCCTCGGTCTCCTTCGCCATCGCCGCCACGTCGTCCGGCAGGTTGGTGTACGGCGCCATCTCGACCATGCCGGGCCCCATGCCGTCCCAGGTGTCCATCGACTCCCAGGTCCCGTCCAGCACCGCCCTGGCGCGCGCGACGTAGTAGGGCGCCCAGTTGTCGATGATCGCGGTGAGCTGGTTGTCCGGCGCGAACGCGATCATGTCCGAAGCCTGGCCGAAGCCGACCACCCCCTGCTCGGCCGCGATCTGGAGTGGAGCGGTCGAGTCGGTGTGCTGGGAGATGACGTCCGCCCCCTGGCCGATCAGCACCTTCGCGGCGTCCGCCTCCTTGCCGGGGTCGAACCACGTGCTCACCCACACGATCTTCACCTTGAAGTCCGGGTTGATGGACTGCGCGCCCAGCATGAACGCGTTGATGCCGCGCACCACCTCCGGGATCGGGAACGAGGCGATGTAGCCGGCGACCCCGTTCTTCGACATTCGGGCCGCGATCTGGCCGATGACGTAGCGGCCCTCGTAGAAGCGGGCGGAGTAGGTCGAGACGTTGTCGGCCCGCTTGTAGCCGGTGGCGTGCTCGAACTTCACGTCCGGGAAGCGCTTGGCGACCTTGATGGTCGGGTCCATGAAGCCGAACGAGGTGGTGAAGATGAGGCCGGCGCCGTCCCGCGCGAGTCGGGTGATGGCGCGCTCCGCGTCCGGCCCTTCCGCGACGTTCTCGACGTAGACGGTCTCGACCTGGTCGCCGAGCGCCTCCTCGATCGCGAGCCGCCCTTCGTTGTGCTCGTAGGTCCAGCCGTGATCGCCGATCGGTCCGACGTAGATGAAGCCGACCTTGAGCTTGTCCGCGCCGGAGGCGGCGGCGCTCGCGAGCGCGAGGGCCAGGCCGGCCACGATTGCGAAGCGCTTTCTCATTGCGTTTCTCCTGTTCCGTGCAAAACTGATGGATGGTTCACAGGTGTTCCGAATCGCGCGTCGGCGGCGCAGGCCCGGATGCAGGCCCGGCCGGTGGCCGCGGTTCCGGTCGCTTCCGCCGGTTTCCGGCGCCTCCCGGCGTGGAGCGGCGGGCAGACCGCCGCGAAGTATGCCCCATTCCGCCCCTGGATGGCCCGGATGGCCTCGGGAGGGGAGGGCGGTTCCCCGAAGCGCCGGGTCAGCCTCCCTCGGTAGGGTTCGCCCGCCCGGCGAGTCCGAGCCCTTGGAGCAGCCCACCGATCCGCGCCATCGCTTTCTCCAGCTCCAGGAGCCGGCTCTCCACCGCCGTGAGGCGCTTTTCGATGCGGTTCTCGAGACGGGTCTGGCTGTTGCGGATCAACCCGGCGAGGGCAAGGCCCACCAGGAGGATCGTCACGATGACGCTGACCGTGGGGATGAAGCTCTCCATGAGTGCGTTCTCCCGTATCACTTCCTGTTTCCGGAGCGCCGCGACTCCACGTGTCCCGGTCCGGGAGGGTTCCCAAACCGGGGTTCGGGGAGTCTACATCGTGAACGCCGGGCCGCCAATCGTCGGCGTCGGCGAGGCATGTGCGCGGCGGGGATTTCGCCAAGCACGCCTCTCGCGGGTGCTTTTGGGAACGGCGCATCCTGGGAACGCGGGCGTCTCGCCCGCACAGGGGTGTGAAGCGCCCGTGAACGAAAGTGCGGGCGAGACGCCCGCGTTCCCAGGGAGGTCCCCGCGCAAGCGCCGCCGTGGGGCGCCCGCACTCGGGCGGCTCGGGCTACCGGTCGGGAACGAAGGGCTGGCCGAGGCAGGCGGGGGTGTTCGTCTTGGTGAGGAGCCGGTTCCCCGAGATCGCCACCAGGGCGGCGATGGTGATGAGGTAGGGCAGTGAGGCGAGGAGCTGGGGGGCGATGTCGATGCCGATCCCCTGCACGTAGAGGCCCATGATCCAGACCGTCCCGAAGAGGTAGGCGCCGACCGCGACCCGGCGCGGCGCCCAGGTGGAGAACACCACCAGCGCGAGCGCGATCCAGCCCCGGCCCGCGGTCATGTTCTCGATCCACTGCGGGGTGTAGACGAGCGAGAGGTAGCCCCCGGCGAGGCCGGCGGTGGCCCCGCCGAAGGCGATGCAGGCGTAGCGCACCGCGACCACGGGATAGCCGAGGGCGTGGGCGGAGTGGTGGTTGCCGCCGGTCGCCCGGATGACGAGGCCGATCCGGGTGCGGGCGAGGGTCCACCCGACGAGGACCGTGAGCGCGACCGACGCGTACACGATCACGTCGTGCCCGAAGATCACCGGCCCGACGAGGGGGAGGCTGCTCAGGCCCGGAACGTGGATCGGGTGGAGCTTGACGCCGGGCAGGCCGGTGAACGCCTCGCCGATGAGGCCCGAGAGCCCGAGCCCGAACAGGGTGAGGGCGAGCCCGGTGGCCACCTGGTTGGAGACGAGGGTCTGGGTGAGGAAGGCGAAGAGAAGGGACATGCCGACCCCCGCCCCCACCGCCGCGGCGGCCCCCAGCAGCGCCGACCCGGACACGTAGGCGGCCGCGAAGCCCGCGACCGCCCCCATGATCATCATCCCCTCGACCCCGAGGTTGAGCACCCCCGAGCGTTCGGCGACCAGCTCCCCGATCGCGGCCAGCAGGAGCGGCGTGGCGGCGGCGATGATCGTCATCAGGATCGCTTCGAGCCCGGTCATCCGGCGACCTCCGCGAGCCGCGGGCGGCCGGACCGGTTCACGCGCGTGCGCTCCCGCCCGCGCCGGCGCCCGGCACGACGCTCCCGCTCACCCTCGCCCCGGCCCTGCATCGCCGCGCCTCCCCACCCGGACCCGGTACCGGATCAGCGTATCGCACGCGAGGATCAGGAAGAGCAGGGTGCCCTGGAACACCTGGGCGGTCTTGTCCGAGATCCCCAGCTCGACCTGCGCCGCCTCGCCCCCGAGGTAGCTGATGCCGAGGACGACGCCCGCGAGCAGCACCACGAGGGGATTCAGCCGCCCGAGGAACGCGACGATGATCGCGGTGAAGCCGTAGCCGGGCGAGATGACGGGCTGGAGCTGCCCGACCGGCCCCGCCGCCTCGCAGATCCCCGCGAGCCCCGCGAGGCCCCCGGACAGGGCGAAGCAGAACCAGACCGTGCGGGGGCGCGAGAAGCCGCCGAACCCGCCGGCGCGCGGGGCTTCGCCGCTCACCCGGATCTCGAAGCCCTTGAGGGTGCGCGACATGAAGACGAACAGCACCACCACCGCGAGCACCGCGAAGGCGGCCCCGAGGTGGACCCGCCCGTCGCCGAGGGTGGGGAGCACGTGCCATCCCTCGAAGCTCGCGGACTCCGGGAAGTTGTAGCCGTGGGGGTCGCGCCACGGCCCGCGCACCAGCCAGTCGAGGAGGTACTGCGCGACGTAGACCAGCATCAGGCTCGTCAGGATCTCGTTCACCCCGAAGCGATTGCGGAGGAAGGCGGGGACCGCGGCCCACGCGCACCCCCCGGCGACGCCGGCGAGGAGCATCAGCGGGAGCGCGAAGGGGGTCTGCCAGCCGGGGGCGAGGATCGGGATGGCCGCCCCCGCGATCGCCCCCGCGGTGAGCTGCCCTTCCGCGCCGATGTTCCACAGGTTCGCCCGGAAGCAGACCGCGAGGCCGACCCCGATGAGCACGAGGGGCGCGGTCTTGACCACCAGCTCCTCGATCGACCACAGGCTCATGACCGGGTCGACGAAGTAGACGTAGAGGGCGTGGAAGGGGTCGAGCCCGCGCGCCTGGAACACGACCCCTCCGGCGACGACGGTGACGGCGATGGCGATGAGCGGCGAGACCACGGTCATCGTCCGGCTCTGCTCCGGGCGCCTCTCCAGCGCGAGCCTCACGCCGGCGCCGCCCCTTCCGCCCGGTCCCGGCCCGTCCCGGCCGCCGTCTCGTGCGCTCCCGCCATCAGCAGGCCGACCCGTTCGCGGTCGATGGCCCGCGCCGGATACGCCTCGGAGAGCTCGCCGCGCGAGATGACCGCGATGCGGTCCGCGATCTCGAAGATCTCGTCGAGGTCCTGGCTGACGACGAGCACCGCCGCCCCGGCCCGCGCCATGTCGACGAGGGCCTGGCGGATGAGGGCCGCCGCCCCCGCGTCCACCCCCCACGTGGGCTGGTGGATCACCACCACCCGGGGGTCGCGGTCCAGCTCCCGCCCGACGACGAACTTCTGCAGGTTCCCGCCCGAGAGCGCGTTCGCCTCGGGGTTCTCGCGGCTCGTCCGCACGTCGAAGCGCGCATTGACCTTCCCCGCGGCGGCCCGGGCCGCGGGCCGGTTGACGAAGCCCCCGCTCACCATCGCCCGGTCGCTCGTGTGCCGGGTGAGGAGCACGTTCTCCGAGAG
The DNA here is from genome assembly GCA_965243335.1 of Gammaproteobacteria bacterium. Classification (GTDB taxonomy): domain Bacteria; phylum Pseudomonadota; class Gammaproteobacteria; order HK1; family HK1; genus JAJDXW01. The sequence goes on along the minus strand of OZ251545.1, from coordinate 2,891,547 downwards.
CACGAAGCCCGGAACCGCGCTGTGCCCGAGCCGCTCCTCCGGGACGAAGGCCGCCCCGAGCCGCCGGCGGGCGGTGACCCCGCCCCGCCCACAGGGCGCGCCGGCGATGGCGACGGCGGCGGGCGCGGGCGCGAGGCGCTCGCCCGAGAGGGCCTCGAAGAGCTCCGACTGCCCGTTTCCGGCGACCCCCGCGATCGCGACGACCTCGCCCGCCCGCACCTCGAGCGACACCGAGCGGAGGGCCACCCCGAACGGGCCGTCGGCGGGGAGGGTGAGGTCGGCGACGGCGAGCATCACCGGGCCGTCGCTCGCGTGCGCCTCGGTGCTCACCGCATGGACGTCCGCCCCCACCATCAGCCGGGCGAGCGAGGCGGCGGTCTCGGCCGCCGGGTCGACGTCGGCGACGACCCGGCCGAGCCGCAGGATCGTCGCGTCGTGGCAGAGCTGCTTCACCTCCTCGAGCCGGTGCGAGATGTAGAGCACCGCGCACCCGTCGGCCGCGAGCCGGCGCAGGGTGACGAAGAGCTGGTCGGCTTCCTGCGGGGTGAGCACCGCGGTCGGCTCGTCCATGATGAGCAGGCGGGGGGCCTGGAGGAGGCAGCGCACGATCTCGATGCGCTGGCGCTCGCCGACCGAGAGGTCCGCGACGAGGGCGGTCGGCTCGAGGGGCAGGCCGTATTCCGCGGACACCCGGGCGACGCGCTCGCCGAGGGCGGCGAGGTCGAACCGCCCCGGCATCGCGAGCGCGATGTTCTCCGCCGCCGACAGGGCCTCGAACAGCGAGAAGTGCTGGAACACCATGCCGATCCCGAGCCGCCGGGCGGCCGCGGGGTTGGCGGGGGCCACCGGTTCGCCGCGCCAGCGGAGCTCCCCCGCGGTCGGCTGGAGCGCGCCGTAGATGATCTTGACCAGGGTCGACTTGCCGGCCCCGTTCTCGCCGAGGAGGGCGTGGATCCGCCCCGCGCGAAGCTGGAGGGTCACCCCGTCGTTCGCGGTGAAGCCGCCGAAGCGCTTCACGATGCCGCGGGCTTCGAGCAGGAACCCGCCGCTCCGGTCCGGGTCCCGGTCCGCCGGCCGGCTTCCGGGTCCGGTACTGCCGGGTCCGATACATGGTCTGCCGAGCTTCATGGAGCGGGATCGGCCTTCCGTTCCGCCGCGAACCTCCCGCCATTATCGCCCGGAAGGCCGGGGTCCACGTATCCCGACGGCCCCCGTCGCGCGCCCCGCCCGGGAAGCGGGGCCGACGCGGGGCGCCGCCGGGCCGGCGTTCTCGCTCGGCGCGCTTCCGGGGCCGGGCTTACGGGCCGGCGCGCTCCAGGAGCTGGGCGGCGATGCCGGTCGCGATGGCGGCCGGGTGCTTCGAGCGGATCGCGGGCATTCCGATGGGGCACACGAGCTCTGCGATGCGGACCTCGGCGACACCCCCCTCCCGGAGTATCCGGGTGAACCGGGCGCGCTTGCTGGCCGAGCCGATGAGTCCGATGTAGGGGAACCGTTCGGCCGCGAGGGCGGCGTGCACGATCGCCAGATCGAGCGGATGGTGGTGGGTCATCACCACGATGCTCGCGTCCGCCGGCGCGCGGGCCACCTCGGCCGCCGCGTCCGCGCTCCGCAACGGCCGCACGTTGGCGGGGACCGCGGCGGGAAACGCTCCCTCGCGCTCGTCGATCCAGGACACCTCGAAGGGGAGGGGGGCGAGGGCGAGCATGAGCGCCCGGCCGACGTGCCCTGCGCCGAACAGCCAGACCGGATGCCGGGGGTCGCGGAAGCGTTCGACGATGAGGCCGTCGCTCCCCAGCTCGACCGGGCCGCCCCCGCCCGCCTCCGGCCCCGCGCCGGCGTCGCCGCCCGTGGACCGGGCTTCCGCGGTTCGGCCGCCGCGGCCCTCCGCGGGGCCGGGCGCTCCTCGCGGCCCGTCGTCGCCGACGACGGTGCGCTCGACCGAGCGCGGGCCGATCCGTCCCCGGGTCGCGAACGGTCCGGCCGCCTCGCGCGCGGCGAGGGCCCGCGCCTCGTCGAGCCGGCCCCGGTCGAACACCTCGGTCAGCACCCGCACGCTCCCGCCGCAGCACTGGCCGAGGTCGGGCCCGAGCGCGAAGCGGCTCAGGGCCGCGGCCGGGACGCCGCGCGCGAGCGCGTCGCGGGCGGCCTTGAGCGCGCGCCATTCGAGCTCGCCCCCGCCGACCGTCCCCCGGAACCCGCCGTCCGGCCCGACCACCATGCGGGCCCCCGCCTCGCGCGGCGCGGACCCGCGGACCGCCGCGACGGTGACGAGCGCGCACGCCCCCTGGGCGGCGACCATCTCGGCGACCGTCGACCACACCCGCATCGCTTCAGACCTCCTCCGCCCCCATCGCCCGCGACCTCCGCCCGCGCCCCTTCAGGCCCCCGCCCCCGCGTCCCTCCCCGCATCCGCCCCCGCATCCGCCCGCATCGCGTCGGCGGCGCGCAGGATCGCCTCGGGGGTCGCCGGGGCGTCGAGGGGGGGCATCCGCCCCGGGGAGAGGCTCGCGAGCGCGTGGACGATGGCGGAGAACACCGAGAGGGCGAGCATCAGCGGCGGCTCCCCGACCGCCTTCGAGCGGTGGATGGTCGGCTCGCGGTTGCGCCCGGGCTCGAACAGCGCCACCCGGAAGTCGGCCGGCACGTCCGAGCAGGTGGGGATCTTGTAGGTCGAGGGCGCGTGGGTGAGCAGGCGCCCGTCCTCGTCGAAGACGAGCTCCTCGCTCGTGAGCCACCCCATCCCCTGCACGAACCCGCCCTCGATCTGCCCTACGTCGACGGCCGGGTTCAGCGAACGCCCCGCGTCGTGGAGGACATCCACCCGCTCGACCCGCATCTCCCCGGTCTCGGTGTCCACCACCACCTCCGAGCACGCGGCCCCGCCCGCGAAGTAGAGGAACGGGCGCCCGCTCGCGGTGTCCCGGTCCCACGAGATCTTGGGGGTCGCGTAGTAGCCGGTGGACGAGAGCGAGACGCGCTCGGTGAACGCGAGCCGGGCCAGCTCCCCGAAGGGGATCGTCTCCGCGCCGACCCGCACCCTGCCGCCTGCGAACGCGACCTCGGCCTCGCCGACCTGGAACAGCCGCGCGGCGAGCGCCGCGAGGCGCCGGCGGATGGCGCGCGCGGCCTCGCGTGCGGCCATGCCGTTCAGGTCCGAGCCGGACGAGGCGGCGGTCGGCGGGGCGTTCGGCACCTTGTCGGTGCGGGTGGCGGTGATCCGCACCCGATCGACCCCGATCCCGAACTCCTCCGCCACCACCTGCGCGACCTTGACGTAGAGCCCCTGGCCCATCTCCGTGCCGCCGTGGTTCACCTGCACCGACCCGTCGGTGAACACGTGCACGAGGGCCCCCGCCTGGTTGAGCTGGCGGAGGGTGAAGGAGATCCCGAACTTGACGGGGGTGAGGGCGATCCCCTTGCGGAGCGTCCCGCCCCGCGCGTTGAACCGGGCGACCGCCCGGCGCCGCGCCGCGTAGCCGCTGGCGCGTTCGAGCTGGCGGACGAGGCGCGGAGACAGGTGCTCGCCGACCTGCATCCCGTACGGGGTGACGTCCCGGCCCGGGCCGTAGAGGTTGCGCTTTCGCACGAGCAGCGGGTCGAGGCCGAGGGTGATCGCGACCGCGTCCATCATCCGCTCGGCGACGAGCATCCCCTGCGGCCCCCCGAACCCGCGGAACGCGGTGTTCGACACGGTGTCCGTGCGCACGCGCCGGGAGCGGACCCGCGCCGCCGGGTAGTAGTAGGCGTTGTCGGCGTGGAACAGGGCCCGGTCGTTCACCCCGAGCGAGAGGTCGACGGAATACCCGCAGCGCGCGTCGAGGTCGGCTTCGACCCCCGTAAGCGCCCCGTCCGCGTCGAATCCGCAGCGCCAGTCCGCGCGGAAGTCGTGGCGCTTGCCGGTCATCGCCATGTCGTCGTCGCGGTCGAGCCGGACCTTGGCCGGGCGGCCGGTGACGCGCGCGGCGAGGGCCGCGAGGCAGGCCCACTGCGCGGCCTGGGACTCCTTGCCGCCGAACGCCCCGCCCATCCGCCGGCACTCGCACACCACCGCGGCGTCGGGCGCGCCGAGCATCCGGGCGACGAGGTGCTGCACCTCGGAGGGGTGCTGGGTCGAGGAGACGACCCGCATCTCGTCGTCCTCGCCGGGCAGCGCGAGCGCGGCCTGCCCCTCGAGGTAGAAGTGCTCCTGGCCGCCGACCCGCACCCGGCCTTCGAGCCGGCGGGGGGCGGCGGCGATCGCGGCCGCCGGCTCCCCGCGCCGGAACTCGTAGGGGGGGAGGACCTCGGCGCCGTCGGCAAGGCCGTCGTCCACGGTGACGCGCGGCGGGCGCGCCTCGACCTCGATGCGGGCGCGGCGCGCGGCCCGGCGGGCCTGGTCCCGGGTCGCGGCGACGACCGCGAAGACCACCTGCCCGTGGAACAGGACCTCGCCCGCGGCGAGGATCGGGTCGTCGCCGAAGATGGGGCTGCAATCGTTCTCGCCCGGGACGTCCGCGGCGGTCAGGACCGCCGCCACCCCCGGAGACGCGCGCACCGGGTCGAGGTCGAGCGAACGGATCGGGCCGCGCGCCGCGCCGGGGGCGTAGCCGGGGGCGACGTGCAGCGTGCCGGCCGGCTCCGGGAGGTCGTCGACGTAGGCGGCGGACCCCTGCACGTGGCGGGCGGCGCTGTCGTGGGGGAGGGCGAGGCCGACGCTCGCCCCGGGGTCGAGCCCCGGCCGGTCCGCGACCGCGGAGTTGGTGATCGGGGCGCTCCGCTTCATCGGGGGAATGCTACCCCCGATCCCGCGCCTTCGCTCGCGCAGCCCCGGAACGAGGCGTGTGCGCGGCGGGGTTTTCGCCAAGCACGCCTCTCGCGGGCGCGTCCGTGGGGAGCGTGGGCGTCCTGGGAACGCGGGCGTCTCGCCCGCACTTTTGTTCACGGGCGCTTCTCCCTTGGACCTTCGGTCCGTTGCGGGCGAGACGCCCGCGTTCCCAGGAGGCCGTGCCGGGCGCGTGCGGGACGGGCTTACCTTCCACCCGCGTTCCCAGGGCCGCATGGATTCCCGCTTTCGCGGGAATGACGAGGATGGGGGCGGGACACAAGCGTTCCCAGGACGCCCACGCTCCCAAGGACGCGCCCACGCAAGCGCCGCCGTGGGGTGAAATCCGCCCAAAAGCCCCTCGAACCGACCCCAAAGCCGTGGAACGACGCCGTCCCCGCAGGCTGAAAATATCCCGCCTTCCTCGCTACTCTCCCTGTCTCAAGAGCTTACGAACAGCCCACGGGCCTCGTTACAGGTAGCCGCCCTCCCGCAGCCAGGCGATGACCTCGTCGGAGACCTCCTCCACCGACCGCTCCGCCGTGTTCAGCACGAGCTCCGGGGCTTCGGGCGGCTCGTAGGCGGAGTCGATCCCGGTGAAGTTCCGGAGCGCCCCCGCCCGCGCCTTCCGGTAGAGCCCCTTGGGGTCGCGCCGCTCGCACTCCTCGAGCGGGGCGTCGACGAAGATCTCCGCGAACTCGCCCTCCTCGACCAGCGCGCGGGCCATCCGGCGCTCGTCGCGGAAGGGAGAGATGAACGACACGAGCACGATGAGGCCCGCATCCACGAAGAGCTTCGCGACCTCCGCGACCCGGCGGACGTTCTCCACCCGGTCCGCGTCGGTGAAGCCGAGGTCGCGGTTGAGCCCGAGGCGCACGTTGTCCCCGTCGAGCAGGTAGCTGTGCCGGCCGAGCGCGGCGAGCTTCCGCTCGACCCGGTTCGCGGTCGTCGACTTGCCGGAGGCGGGGAGGCCGGTGAACCACAGGACGCAGGGCCGTTGGCCCTTCTGGCGGGCGCGCTGCCCCTTGCCGACCTCGATCTCCTGCCGGGAGACGTTGTCGGCGCGGCGCAGGCCGAAGTCGATCATGCCGGCCCCGACGGTGTCGTTCGTGAACCGGTCGATGAGGATGAACCCGCCGGTCTCGCGCACCTCGCGGTAGGGGTCGAAGGCGACCGGCTCCTCGAGCGCGAGGTGGCAGCAGCCGACCTCGTTCAGCGCGAGGGTCCTCGCCGCCGCGTGCTCGAGGGTGTCGACGTCGATCCGGTGCCGCAGGGAGGTCACCTGGGCGGTCGTGAGCCGGGTCCCGATCTTCAGCAGGTACTGGCGCTCCGGGAGGAGGGGATCCTCGTGCATCCAGAGGAGGTGCGCGGCGAGCTGGTCGGAGGCGGCGGGCGGGCTCGCGGCCCCGGCGAGGAGGTCGCCGCGGCCCACGTCGATCTCGTCCGCGAACACGAGGGTCACCGACTGGCCGGCGACGGCCGCCTCGAGGTCCCCGTCGGCGGTCACGATCCGCGCGACGGTCGACTCCCGGCCCGACGGGCAGGCCCGCAGCCGGTCGCCCGGCCGGACCGTCCCCGACGCGACGGCCCCCGCGAAGCCGCGGAAGTCCGGGCCGGGGCGGTTGACCCACTGGACCGGCATCCGGAAGGGGCCGGCCGCGAGGCCGGACGAGACCTCGATCGTCTCCAGCCGCTCCAGCAGGGACGGCCCCCCGTACCAGGGCGTCTCGCGGCCCGGCGCGAGGACGTTGGCCCCGGTCAGCGCCGAGATCGGGATGCTGTCGACGTGGGCGACCCCGAGCCGGCGGGCGAAGTCCCGGTAGGCTCGGGCGATCGCCTCGAAGCGCTCCCGGCTCCAGCCTGCGAGGTCCATCTTGTTGACCGTGAGGATCACGCGGCGGATCCCGAGCCGGGAGGCGATGAAGGTGTGGCGGCGGGTCTGGACCGCGACCCCCCGGCGGGCGTCGACGAGGACCACCGCGGCCTCCGAGGTGGAGGCCCCGGTCGCCATGTTCCGGGTGTACTGCTCGTGGCCGGGCGCGTCGGCCACGATGAACCGGCGGCGGGCGGTCTCGAATGAGCGGTAGGCGACGTCGATGGTGATGCGCTGCTCGCGCTCGATCTCGAGGCCGTCGAGGAGGAGCGAGAGGTCGAGCGCGCCGCGCGGGCTTCCGAGCCTCCGGCTGTCGGCGGCCGCCGCCGCCAGCCGGTCTTCCGGGACGAGGCCCGAGTCGTGGAGCAGCCGCCCGATGAGGGTGGACTTGCCGTCGTCCACGGCGCCGCACGCGACGAACCGGAGGAGGTCCTTCCCGCCTTCCCCCTCGCGGCCCCCGAGGCGTTCGGGGGCGGCGGGGCCGCCGGCCCCCGCGGTCGGCCGCCCGCCCGCCATCAGCCGCGCGCTCCCGCCCGGCGCTTCGTCACCGGGCGCCCCCTCGCGGCCCATCAGAAGTAGCCCTCCCGCTTCTTCTGCTCCATCGAGCCGGTGCGGTCGTGGTCGATCGCCCGGCCTTGCCGTTCGGAGAGCCGGGCGAGCCCCAGCTCCCGGATGACCGCGGGTACGTCCGCCGCCTCCGACTCCACCGCCCCGGTCAGGGGCCAGCAGCCGAGGGTGCGGAACCGCACCATGCGGGTCTCGACCCTCTCGCCCTCCGCGAGGGCCATGCGGTCGTCGACCTTCATGATGAGGAGGCCGTCGCGTTCGACCACCGGGCGCCGGGCTGCGAAGTAGAGGGGGACGACCGGGATCCCTTCCTGGTGGACGTAGCGCCAGACGTCGAGCTCGGTCCAGTCCGACAGCGGGAACACGCGGATCGACTCGCCCCGGTTGACCCGGGGGTTGTAGAGCCGCCAGAGCTCGGGGCGCTGGCGGCGGGGGTCCCAGCGGTGGGCGGCGGTGCGGAACGAGAAGACCCGCTCCTTGGCGCGCGAGGGATCCTCGTCGCGCCGCGCCCCGCCGAACGCCGCGTCGAAGCCGAGCTCGTCGAGCGCCTGGCGGAGCGCCTGGGTCTTCATGACGTCGGTGTGGAGCGCCGAGCCGTGGCTGAACGGCCCGATCCCCCTCTCCACGCCTTCCCGGTTGACGTGGACCAGCAGCTCCATCCCGTGCGCCTCGGCCATGCGGTCCCGGAACTCGTACATCTCCGGGAACTTCCAGGTCGTGTCGACGTGCAGCAGGGGAAACGGCGGCGGCGACGGGTGGAAGGCCTTGCGCGCGAGGTGCAGCATGACCGACGAGTCCTTCCCGACCGAGTAGAGCATCACCGGTCGGCGAAGCTCGGACACGACCTCCCGCATGACGTGGATCGACTCCGCTTCGAGCCGGCGAAGGTGGGGCAGGGGAGGGGGGGCGGTCAACGGCGCTGGTCCTCGAGGCAGGTGCGCGGTGCGGATCTTCGCCAAGCATACCTCTCGCAAGGCTCCTGGGAAGGCGCATCCTGGGAACGCTTGTGTCTCGCCCGCACGGGGGCGGAGCCCCCGGAAATGAGAATGCGGGCGGGACACCCGCGTTCCCAGGGGTCCCGTGAACCGACCCCAAACCTTGGAACAACGCCGTCCCCGCGGGGCAGAAAATATCTCGCCCTCTTATTTATAGAATTTTATCAATAGATTACGAAATTCATCCGGACCTCTCCTCGGGCGGGTGTGCGCCGCGCGCTCCCGGGGCCGATACTCGCTCAGGCCGCCGCCGGGTCGCGCACGCCCACCGCCCGGGTCTCCGCGGACGGGCGGCCCGCGACCTCTGCGAGGGCCTTCGTGAGGAGCGACCGTGCGACCCTCATGCGGTAGGCGGCGCTCGCCCGGTGGTCGTCGATCGGGGAGAAGTCGTCGGCGAGAGCATCGGCGGCGGCCGTCCAGGCCGCGGGCTCGTCGAGGCGTAGGCCGGCGACGGCCCGCTCCGCGTTCCGGGCGCGCTTCGGCGTCGCCGCCATGCCGCCGTAGGCGATGCGCGCCTCGGCCACCCGGCCCCCTTCAACGCGCAGGCGGAAGGCGCCGAGGAGGGCGGAGATGTCCTGGTCGTAGCGCTTCGAGACCTTGTAGCACCGGAAACGTTCTGCCGGACCGGGCCGCGGCGCGACGATGCGGGTCAGGACCTCGCCGGGCGCCCGGTCCTGGCGGCCGTAGCCGAGGAAGAAGTCTTCGAGCGGGAGGGTCCGCACCGTGTCGCGGAGGCGAAGCTCGACGGTCGCGCCGAGGGCGATGAGCACCGGGGGCGAGTCGCCGATCGGGGAGCCGTTGGCGACGTTGCCGCCGACGGTGCCGACGGCCCGCACCTGCTTCGACCCGAGGCGGCGCAGCATCTCGCCGACGTCGGGGTCGAGGGCGCGGAGGGCCGGCTCGGCCTCCGCGTAGGTCGCCGCGGCGCCGATCTCCACCCGGTCGTCCTCCTCGCGGACCTCGTGCAGGGAGGAGACCCGGCCGGTGTGCACGATGCGGGGAAGCTCGCGGAGCTGCTTGGTGATCCAGAGGCCGACGTCGGTGGCGCCGGCGACGATCGCCGCGTCCGGGAAGCGGGCCGCGAGGGCCGCGAGCCCGTCCTCGGTGGCGGGGGCGGCGAAGAACGCCCCCTCGTCCCCGACGAAGAGGTCGTCTCCCCCGTCCGCGAGGGCGGCGAGCCGCCGCGCGGTCTCGGGCGCGCGCCTCGCGTGCGCGTCGTCGGCCTCCCCCGAGCAGCATGCGAGGGCCGCGTCCGCGATCGGGCGGTAGCCGGTGCAGCGGCAGAGGTTGCCGGCGAGCCAGTCGTTCACCGCGGCCCGGTCCGCCCGGACCCCCGCGTGGTAGAGGGTGAACAGGCTCATCACGAACCCCGGGGTGCAGAACCCGCACTGCGAGGCGTGGTGGTCCACGAGCGCCTGTTGGACGGGGTGCAGGCGCCCGCCGCCTCGTGCCGGGCCGGGCCCTGCGAGGTCCTCCACGGTCACGACCTCGGCGCCGTCGACCGCCCCGAGGAGCTGGATGCAGGCGTTGACCGGCTCGTAGACGAGGCCCCCGCCCCGGAGCCGTCCGAGGGCGACGGTGCAGGCCCCGCAGTCGCCCTCCGCGCAGCCCTCCTTCGTGCCGAGGGCGCGTTCGCGGAGGCGGAGGTGATCGAGCAGGGTCTCGGTGGGGGCGAAATCGCGCCGCTCGACGGTCCGGCCGCGGCGCAGGAAGCGGACGACGTGGCGCGGCACGGCTCAGCTCCCCCGGTAGGTCGAGTACCCGTAGGCCGAGAGCAGCAGGGGCACGTGGTAGTGCTGCGCGGGGTCGGCGATGCCGAAACGGATCGGGACCTCGTCGAGGAACAGGGGGTCCGCCTCGAGGCGGTGGCGCGCCCGCAGGTACGCGCCGGCGTGGAAGCGAAGCTCGTAGCGCCCGGCGGCGAAGGCCTCGCCTTCGACGAGGGGCGCGTCGGTGCGCCCGTCGAAGTTGGTGACCGCCGCCGCGAGCCGCCGCGCCTCCCCGCCCGGCGCCGGCCCTTGCCCCGGCCCCGGCAGCGCCCAGAGCTCGACGGCGAGCCCGGCCGCCGGCGCGCCCGCCATCGTGTCCAGCACGTGGGTGGTCAGCCGGCCCATTCCCGCCGTCTCCCTTCCGTCCGCCCGCCCGGCCGCCGTACTACGGCCCGCACGCGATTATCCCACCGCGGGCGCGAGGCACAAGGGAGGGCAGGGAAGAGGCACGTGCGCTGTGGGGGTTTCCGCCAATGGCGAACGCCCCTGGGTACGCCGGCGTCCCGCCGGCCTGTTCGTTCCCGCGGCGCTTCGCCCTTCCCGGGCCGGCGAGACGCCGGCGTACCCAGGGATGGCGTACCCAGGTACGACCCGCCGCGGGGTGAAATCCGCCCAAAGGCCCTTCGAACCGACCCCAAACCTGGAACAACCCCCTCCCCGTGGGGTAGAAAACATCTCGCCTTCCTCTCTACTCTCCCTGTATCAAGAGCTTGCGAACAGCGCACGGGCCTCGGGAACAGGGGAAGGCGACGTGTGTCGTGCGGGAAGAAGATTACGATGGGCGAGGCGCACGCCGACCACCTCGAGAGCCCCGCCCCCGCACGGAGCGAGGCGGACCGGGCCCCGAGCCACGAGTGGCCGGCGCGTCCCTGCAACGTGAGGGGACGGGAGAGATCGCGAACGTCTCCGGGGAGAGGAAGATGAAGGCGGGACAGTCGCTGGAGGTCTACCTCCACGGCGTACAGGCAGGAGTGCTTGCGAGGGAGGGGGAGCGCCTGGTGTTTCGGTACGACCCGCGGTACCTCGCGCGCAGCGGCGCGCGGCCGCTCTCGAGGCGGCTGCCCCTGACGGAAGGCCCGTCGGGGCCGCGCGAGGCGTACCGGTGGTTCGACGCGCTCCTGCCGGAAGGGGAGCGCAGGGCGATGGCCGCAGCGCAGGCCGGAGCGGCGCGCACGTCCACGTACTCGATGCTGGAGGCGATAGGAGCCGAGTGCGCAGGCGCGGTCGAGGTGCACGCGCGCCGCAGCGAGCGGCGCCCGCGGGCGGAGGCGCTGACGGAGGAGGAGCTCGAAGGGATCATGGAGGACCTGAGGAGGCGGCCTCTCGGGCCGGAGGGAAGGGCGCAGACGCTGTCGCTCGCGGGCGCGCAGGCGAAGCTCGTGCTCGTCGAGCGCGGCGGCGGGTGGCGCTGGCCGGTGGACGGATACCCCTCGACGCACATCGTGAAGCCGGAGCAGGACAGGTTCCCGGGGCTGGTGGAGAACGAGCACGCGTGCATGGAGCTTGCGAGGAGGGCCGGCCTGCCGGCGGCCGTGACGAGGGTCGAGAGGGTCGGGGGGCGCAAGGCGATCGTCGTCACGAGGTTCGACCGCAAGGCGGACGGATCGAGGGTCCACCAGGAAGACTTCTGCCAGGCGCTCGGCGTACGGGCCAAGTACCAGAAGGACCGGGGGCCGTCGCTCCGGGACTGCTTCGAGCGCAGCGGGGTCGGGGGCTGGCCGCTCTGGGACCAGGCGACGTTCGCATGGCTCATCGGCGACGAGGACAAGCATGCGAAGAACTACTCCGTGCAGTACCCGCTCGGGGAAGCGCCGGTCCTCGCGCCGGTCTACGACGCGGTGTGCACCCTGGCCTGGCCGGAGCTGGAGCGCGGGATGGCGATGCGGATCGGGCGGGCGTCGCGGGTGGACGAGGTGGACGCGCGGGCGCTGCGCAACGAGGCGGGGCGGTGCGGGCTCGAGCCCGGACAGGCGCTGGAGCGCCTGCGCGCGCTCGCGGAGAAGACCCGCGGGGGGCTCGAGGCGATGAAGGCCGAAGGATGGGACGTCTCCATGCTCGAGCAGGCCGGGATCGAGGGACGGCTGGACAGGGCCCGCGAAGCAGCGGGGGGAAGGTGAGGTCCGGGACACTGCCCGCCGGGGGTTGGGCAATGGGCAACCTGCTCCCCCGACCGCCGGCGCGCAGGCGCGCGGGTCACTCCTCGCGCATCGAACGCCACAGGCTTACCGCGAGCGGCTCCAGCAGGTAGTCGAGCGCGGCCCTTCGCCCGGTCACGATAAGGACCTCGGCGGGCATGCCGGGCTGCAGCGCCTCGCCGTGCGCCGCCGCCTGCTCCAGGTCGAGCGCCACCCGCGCTTCGTAGAAGCCGATCCCCGTGCGAGGGTCCGTCAGCCGGTCGGCGGACACCTGGGCGACGGTCCCTTCGAGGGTCGGCGTGCGCAGGTGCGGCAGCGCCGTCAGCCGCACCTGCGCCGCGAGGCCCGAACGGATGCTGTCGCGGTCGGTCGGCGCGATCCGCGCCTCCACCACGAGCCGCCCGTCGGCCGGCACGAGCTCCATCAGCCGCTCGCCCGCGCGGACCACCCCGCCGCGGGTGAGCGCCTTCAAGCCCACCACCGTTCCCGCAACGGGCGCGCTGATCCGCGTGCGCCGGTGGACGGCGCGGGCGGCGGCGAGCTCCGTGCGCAGCGCCGCCTCCTCGGACTCGACCTCGCGGAGCGCCGCGACCACCTCGTTCAGCCGGGCGTTCGCGAGCTCGCCGATGGTGAGCTCCGCCTCTCCCACCCGCTGCCCGACCCGGGCCTTGCGTGCCCGGTTCTGCGCCCGCGCGCCCTCGACCTCGGCCTTCTCGCGCTCGAGCGCCAGCAGCCGCGGCTTCCCCGCGTATCCCTCGGCGACGAGGCCGCGCAACCCCTCGATCTCCTCCGAGAGCAGGGCGATCCGGCGCGTCTGCGCCGCCGCGTCCCCGGCGAGGCCCGCCGCCTCCTCGTGGAGCTGGGCGATGCGCTGCCGGTAGATGGCCGTCTGGTTGGCGAGCGAGCGCGCCCGGGCGGCGAAGATGCGGTCCTGCGTGGCGGCGACGTCCTCGACGTCCCCGCCGGCAAGGGCCGCGCGGAGGTCCTGCGGGTAGCGCACGGCCTCCCGCCCGTCGCGTTCGGCCTCGAGCCGGGCCTTGAGCGCCGCCGCCGAGCGCGCCTGCGCCTCGAGCCGGGCGAGCGTCGTGCGGGTCTCGGCGCCGTCGAGCACGACCAGGACCTGGCCCGCGTCCACCCGGTCGCCCTCGGCCACGCGCGTCTCGGCGACGATGCCCCCTTCGAGGTGCTCCACCGCCTTGCGCCGGCCCTCGACGGCCAGCACCCCGGGGGCGACGGTGGCGCTGTCGAGCGGGGCGAGCACCGACCACGCCACGAGCCCGCCGAAGAACGCGAGCGCCGCGCAGAGCCCGACACCCACCGCCGGCCCCAGCCTGGGCCCGGACTCGGACCCGGGCCTTGCTCCTGCCTTCGCCACGTCCGGCGTCCTCACTGCTTCGCGATGCGCCTGGGCGCCGGCGGCGGCAGGGAGTGCCCGAGGCGGCGCAGCATGGCGTTGCGCGCGCCGACCGCGGAGACCGCGCCCTGCTGCAGCACGACGAGCGTATCGGCGTGCGCCATCACGTTCATGCGCGGCGAGACCATCACCACCGTCGCGCCGCGCGCCGACATGCGCGAGACGGTTTCGACGAGCGCCGCCTCGCCCTTGGCGTCGAGGTGGGCGTTCGGCTCGTCGAGCACGAGCAGGGCCACGTCGCCGAACACCGCGCGGGCGAGGCCGATGCGCTGGCGCTGCCCGCCCGAAAGCGGCGCCCCTCCCGGCCCGATCCGTGTGCCGTAGCCGTCCGGCAGCTCCACGATGGCCTCGTGCGCGCCCGCGAGCACGGCCGCCCCGACGACCGCTTCGTCGTCCGCCGGGCCCATGCGGGCGATGTTCTCGCGCACCGTCCCCGGAAGCAGCTCCACCGCCTGCGGCAGGTACCCGACATAGCGCCGGCGGTCGGCCTCGGTCCAGGTGGACAGGTCCGCCCCGTCGAGGCGCACGCTTCCCGCGCTCGGACGGAGCGACCCTGCGATGAGCCGCATCAGCGTCGTCTTCCCGGCCCCGGACGGCCCCACCACGCCCACGATCTCTCCTGGCGCGATCCGTAGCGTCACCTTGCGCAGAATGGGCTGGGGCGCTCCCGGGGCGGCGAACGACAGCCCCTCCACGTCGATCCGCCCTGCCGGCCGCGGGAGCCGCACGCCGTCGGCGTCCGGCGCCTCGCCCCTCGACTCGCGCAGCCGGCGCCATGCGCGGCGCGCCTCCGTGAGCAGCCGCCACGAGCCGATGAGCTGCTCGAGCGGGGCGAGCCCGCGCGAGAGGATGATCGCCGATGCGATCATCCCGCCTCCGCTCAGCTCGTGCGCGAGCACCAGCGCGGCGCCCGTGCCGAGAACGGCCACCTGGATCATGAGGCGAGAGGCCCGCGCCGCCGAGCCGATGCACGCCGAAGTGCGCGCCGCCAGGCCCTGCGCGCGCCGGAACCCCGTAGCCTCGGCTTCCCACCGCCGGGCGAGCGTTCCCACCATGCCCATGGCCGCCGCGGCGTCGGCGCTGCGCACCGCGGCCTCCGCGCCTTCGAGCGCCCTTGCCGCGCGGTCGGCGGCTGCGGCCGTCCGCCGCCGCGTGGCCCAGTCGTTCGCCAGCGCCCAGGCCGCGAGCGCCGCGGCGCCCCCGAGGCCGATCCAGCCGAGCACCGGATGGATGAGGAAGACCGCCCACAGGTAGACCGGTACCCAGGGCGCATCGAAGAGCGGCAGGACGGACGGGCTCGACAGGTAGCCGCGCACCGTCCCGAGGTCGCGCAGGCCCTGCGCCGACCCGGCCCCCCCGCCCCGCCCGCCCTGCGCGATGGCCCCGGCGAGCACCCCCGCTCCCAGGCGGCGGTCCACCCACAGCCCGACCCGGACCATGACCACCGCGCGCACCGCGTCGAGCACCGCGAAGGTCGCCAGCGCGCCGACGACGATGACGGTGAGCACGAGCAGCGTGTCGAGGCTCCCGGTCGTCAGCACCCGGTCGTAGAGCTGCATCATGTAGAGCGGCACGGCCAGCATCAGGAGGTTCGCGCCGCCGCTGAACAGCGCGGCCCACGCCGCCCCCTTCGCGACGGTCGCGGCGTCGTCGTCCCCGGTCCTTGCGTTCCCCACGTTCCTCTGCGCGCCTCTCCATCGGGCGGTGGGCGGTTCACCCCCCTTCCCGGCATCCCGGCTCCTGCCCGTTCGCTCGCCGCCCACGCTCGGCGGCCGGGCTTCCCGCCACGCATTCTCGCCCGGGCCGCCGCGGGAGCAAGGGGCGGCCTGGTTGTTCCCCACCGCGGCCTGTGCCATATTCTGGCCTCCTCGCGGCTCGTTCGTCCCGTGACGCTCTGAAGGAGCTTCGCCATGACCTTCAGCCTGCCGGCCCTCGGGGCCTTCCTGCGCGATTTCCTGATGGTCGGCAGGCAGGGCGAGCCCGGCGGCGGGCAGACTCCTGACGGTGGCGCCATCCCCGATGCCGCCTGGAGCGAGGGGATCGTCGTGGCTGCCGCCGAAGCAAGCTCCTGGCCACGCTCACGCTACGGCGGAGACGGCAACGACACCTTTTACGGCGGAGACGGCAACGACCGCCTGTTCGGCTACGACGGCAACGACACCCTGTACGGCGGAGACGGGACGGACGTCCTCCACGGCGGAAACGACAACGACCTCCTGTTCGGCGGAGACGACCGCGACCTCCTGTACGGACAAGACGGCAACGACACCCTGTACGGACAAGACGGCAACGACTACATGGACGGCGGACTCGGCAACGACCTCATGTACGGCGGAGACGACAACGACCTCATGTACGGAGACAAACACTACATCGGCGGCGTCCCCGGCAACGACACCCTGTACGGCGGAGACGGCAACGACCGCCTGTACGGAGACTCCGACGACACGAACAGACCCGGCGGCGGCAACGACAACCTGTACGGGGAAGACGGCAACGACAACCTGTACGGCGGCCGGGGTAACGACCACCTCGAAGGCGGAGACGGCAACGACAACCTGTACGGAGACACCAACGACAAGAACAGAGACGGCGGCGGCAACGACGCCCTGTACGGAGGAGACGGCAACGACAACCTGTACGGCGGCCAGGGTGACGACCACCTCGAAGGCGGAGACGGCGCCGACCTCCTGGACGGTGAAGAGGGTTCGGATACGGTTTCGTACCTCGGTTCGGATGCCGGGGTGACGGTGACGTTGGCGGACGACGGCACGGGCACGGCCTCGGGGGGCCATGCTACGGGGGACACGCTCCGGGGATTCGAGAACGTCGAAGGCTCGCAGTACTACGGCGACACGCTGACGGGCAATGCGGGCAGCAACGTCCTGACCGGCCTCGGCGGCGCGGACATGCTGCGAGGCCGCGGGGGCGACGACACCCTCGAAGGCGGCGAAGGGAACGACATCGCCATCGGAGACGAGGGGGAAGACACGATCCGGGGCGGCGAAGGCTTCGACCAGCTCGACGGCGGCTCCGGGGCGGACACCATCCGGGGAGGCGGCGGTCCCGACATCCTGGTCGGCATGGACGGCGACGACTTCCTCTACGGCGAGGACGGCGACGACTTCCTGAACGGGGCCAAGGGCGACGACCACCTGTACGGCGGGGACGACAACGACACGCTGCGCGGCTGGCACGGGAATGACCGGCTGGACGGCGGGGACGGCGACGACACGATCTACGGCGGCGACAGCATGGTGTTCGACTACCGCCAAGCCGGCGACACCGACGACGACTACCTCATCGGCGGCGAGGGGGAGGACGTCTTCGTGTTCGGGCTCAACTTCGGGAACGACACCATCCAGGACTTCAGCGGGGAGGACGACACAATCAACCTGACGGCCCTCGGCCTGTCCGCGGACGAGCTCACAGAGGTCCTGGCCGCTGGCGAGAAGACGGCCGAGGGGTTCCGCCTCGACTTCACCACCCATGACGGCGGGACGATCCTGTTCGAGTGGGAGACGTCGCAAACGCCGACGGTCGACGACTTCCTTCTCTGAATCTGACGCGTGGGGGGAACCGACCTCCCTTCCGGCCTTTCTCCTGCCGGTTCCGCCGACCCCCCCGTGCGCCCGCGGCCCGGACGCAACCCGGAACGCCCCGAGGCATGTGCGCCGTGGGGATATTCGCCAGGCGCGCCTCGTCGCAAGCGTTCCCGGGACACATGGATTCCCGCTACCCGCTTTCGCGGGCACAGGCTTCGCGGGAATGACGAAGGTGGGCGGGACACAAGCGTTCCCAGGATCCGCCGTTCCCCGGGAGGGTTCCGCTCCGGCCGGGCTTGGGGCATGATGGAGCTTCGTTCCGGCTTCGGGCCCCGACGAACGTGACGATGGAAGGAGGAAACGTGTTCCGGCCGCGCGGCGCGGACTCCCATCCGCCCAACCGCTTCCCTGCCTACGGCTCGACCGCGCTCCGCGCCCCGAGCCGGCCGGCCGTCGCGATCGGCCAGACCCTGTCGGAGGTGACCGGGCCGTCCCGGCTGGCCGGCGCGCCCGATGCGGCCCAACCGGACGTGGACGCCGACCTCACCCGCAACGCGCGCGCCGGCGGCGAGCCCCAGGGCGAGCGGATCGTGGTGGGCGGGCGGGTCCTCGACGAGGACGGACGCCCGGTCCCCGATACCCTCGTCGAGATCTGGCAGACGAACGCGGCAGGGCGCTACCGGCATCCCTCCGACCGGCACGACGCGCCCCTCGACCCCCACTTCTCGGGCGAAGGCCGGACCCGCACCGACGAGAGGGGGCGGTACCGCTTCGTCACCGTGAAGCCCGGCGCGTACCCCTGGGCCAACCACCACAACGCATGGCGGCCCGCCCATATCCACTTCTCGCTGTTCGGGCCGGCGTGGGCGACCCGGCTCGTGACCCAGATGTACTTTCCCGGCGACCCCCTGCTCGACCTCGACCCGGTCCTCCGAAGCGTGCCCGACCAGGCGGCCCGGGCCCGCCTCGTGGCCGCGTTCTCGCTCGACGTCACCGAGCCCGGGCGGGCCCTCGGCTACGAGTGGGACGTCGTGCTGCGCGGGCGCTTCGACACCCCGCCGCTCGGCGGCTGATCGTGCGCCGCCGCCCGGCGGGGCCGGTCGTGATGCATCCCTTGCAGCGTTCCAGTCCCTTGCAGCGTTCCAGGGAGCGCCCCCGCGTCCGGCGCGCCGAACCGGGGCCGGGGAACTGAACGCCCGCGCCCCGGCCCCGGGCGAAGGCCGCCCGCGCTCCGGCCAGACCCCTTCACAGACCATCGGGCCGTTCTTCTCGTTCGCGCTCCTCGGCCGGGGCCGGGACGCGCCCGCGCCGCCCGGGGCGAAGGGGACCCGGATCCGGGTGGAAGGGCGGGTGTTCGACGGCGCCGGCGACCCCGTCCCCGACGCGATGATCGAGGTCTGGCAGGCGGATGCGGAGGGGCGCTACGACCACCCCTCCGACCGGGGCGCGGACGAAGGCCCGGCCCCCGCCTTCCACGGCTTCGCCCGGCTGGGCACGGACGCGGCGGGGAGGTACCGGCTGGAGACCGTGAAGCCGGGGCCGACGCCGGGGCGGGGCAACACGCGGCAGGCCCCGCACCTCAACCTCGCCGTGTTCGCCCGGGGCCTGCTCAACCACCTCTTCACGCGCGTCTACTTCCCGGACGAGCCCGAGGCGAACGCGGTCGACCCGGTCCTCGGCGCGGTCGAGCCCGCCCGGCGGAGTACCCTCGTCGCGGTCCTGGAGGGCGCGGCGGGGGCCCCGGGCGCGCGGCGGGACCCACCTTCGCCGCCGCTCGCGTACCGGTTCGATCTCCGCCTGCAGGGGGCGGAGGAGACGGTGTTCTTCGACTTCTGAACCCGCTGCGGCGCCGAGCCGGAGCCGGCGGGCCGGGGGCGGGCCGTATGGTAGGCTCCGTCCGGGCGGCGGAACGGGGAGCTTCCATGGCGAAGCGGCTGGATCGGGGGGCGGTCGAGCAGTACCGGGGGGAGGGCTACTACTTCCCCATCGACGTGCTCGACGCGGACGAGGTCGCGGCCCATCGCGCGCGCCTCGAACGGTTCGAGGCGGAGCAGGGCCGGCCCGTCCACGGGCCGCAGCGCAGCAAGTCCCACCTCCTGTTCAAGTGGGTGGACGACCTCATGCGCCATCCCCGGATCCTCGACCCGGTCGAGGACCTCATCGGCCCCGACCTCCTCTGCTGGAACACCATCTTCTGGATCAAGGAGGCGGACAGCCCGAGCTTCGTCTCCTGGCACCAGGATGCGCGCTACTGGGGGCTCGACGACTCGGAGCTCGTGACCGCGTGGCTGGCCCTCTCCCCGGCCAGCGAGGAGAGCGGCTGCATGAGGGTGCTTCCGGGGAGCCACCGCGAGCCGGTGCTGCCGCACCGGGACGAGTACCACGACGACAACCTGCTCACCCGGGGGCAGGAGATCGCGGTGGACGTCGACGAGTCGAAGACGGTGTCGATGGCCCTCGCGCCGGGGCAGGCGTCGCTGCACAACGTCGGGCTCGCCCACGCCTCCGGCCCCAACCGGACCGGCGACCGGCGGATCGGGCTCTCGATGCACTACATCTCGACCCGTACCCGGCAGGTCGCGGGCGGGTGGGACAGCGCGGCGCTGGTGCGCGGGGAAGACCGCTACGGGCACTTCCATCTCGCGCCGGCTCCCAAGCAGGATCTCGACCCCGAGACCCTCGCCTTCCACGAGCGGGCGAGCGGGGCGCTCCGGGACATCCTGTTCCGCGACGCCGAGCGGGTGCGGCCGGTCGTGTAGCCGGCCCGGGCCGCGCCTCCCGCCTTGCCGCGAAGCCGGGGATGAAGCTCCGCGAGGGCGAGCCGTGGATGCCGGCGGACGAGTACGGCCGCTCGCTCCGCGGCCTCACGGTCAACCTCCTGGTGCGCGACGTGGCGCGCGCCGTCGCCTTCGCCCGCGACGTGCTCGGGGTCGAGCCGGTCTACTCCGACCCGGACTTCGCGATGCTTCGCCGCGGCCCGTCGGAGTGGATGCTCCACGCCGACCACACGTATCGCGGCCACCCGCTCCACGGCAGCCTCGCGGCCGGCGACCCGCGCGGGATCGGGGCGGAGATCCGGCTGCACGACACGGACCCGGACGCGGCCGAGGCGGCGGCCCGCGAACGGGGGGACCCGATCCTCGCCGGAGCGATGGACAAACCGCACGGGCTGCGGGAGGTCTTCATCCTCGACCCGGACGGCTACCTCTGGGCGATCGACCGCCCCCTCGGTCTCGGCGAAGCCGGCTGACCGACCTCGCCGCAAGCGCGGCGACTTCGCGTTCGCGTACCCGCATCCGCGCCGGCAGGCCTGCCAGCGGGAACGAGGTCCTGGCCGCCCGGCTACGGCTACGCCCGGCTGCGGCTACTTGCGGCCTGCCCCGCTTCGGTGCTTCACTATGCACCGGAGGGGCCGTTAGCTCAGTTGGCAGAGCAGCTGACTCTTAATCAGCGGGTCCGGGGTTCGAATCCCTGACGGCCCACCAGCGATTTCAGCAAATTACGGTCGATTCAGCCGGAAGCCATCAACCCCGTGCCACCACTATGTCACCGCAACGCCACGATTCGCGTTGATTCCGGTTGACCGCCGTTGATGCTCGCGGGGCGCCGAAGTAGACTCGCCCCCGGCTCCGGGCCAGCCTCATCGAAGCCGACTCAGGACGCGCCGGAGCGCCGAACGGCGAACCCGTTCCGGCCCGGAGCCACCGCCACCGGAGACGGCCCATGACCGCGCTCGAATACATCGCCGCCGCGCACGTCCTCGCCACCCTCATCGTCGGGGCCGTCCATGCCGGCCTCATCGTCGCCGGCCTTCGGGCCATGCGCCGCGCCTCCGATGCCCGCGACCGCGCCCTCGATGCCCAGGAACGCACCCTCGCAGCCCGCGAACGGGCCGCCGACCAGCGCCACGCCGAAGCACAGCGCACCGCCGACCAGCGCCACGCGGAAGCCATGCAGGCGCTACGCGAGCAGGGGACGGCGCTACGCGAGCAGGGGACGGCGCTACGCGAGCAGGGGGAGGCGCTACGCGAGCAAGGGGAGGCGCTGCGGGCCAGCACGGCCGCCCTCGTCACCCTTCTCGACCGCACCGCGCCCGCCGCCGACTGAACGGACGGGGGCGACCCGACCGCGAGGAGCTCGGGCGGAAGAACCTGTGCGCGAAGGGGGCGGGGGGGCGATCCTCACGCGGGGGGTATGGCTTCGCGCGGCCCGCGGCCCGCCCCTCCTGTTCCGGTAACGCTACCTCTCGAACGGAAATGACCCCATCCCCCCGGCGCCACGCTCGCCCACGAGGCTCTACGGGCCGCCAGGGCCGCGTACAGACTCGCCAGCGCCCGCCAGGGAATCCACGCAGGCCACGGAGGCTCGCACGCTACGGGCCGCTCGGGGGGCCTCTACGTCGCGTCCCGTTCCTCGATCCAGCCGCCGCCGAAGAACCCCGCGCAGGGACCGGGGCGCGTACACAACCCGATGTAGCGATCGCCTTCCGGCAGGTACGCCGTCAACCGCGGGGCGGTTCGGCGCGCCGGATATGGAAACGTCGGGGGTCGGCGCGCGCAAGGGGTGGTTCGGCAAGGATACTACCGACGCGGCAAAACCCCACGTCAAAGGCGCCGCCGTTCACGTGCCGACCATTCACGTTCCAATCGTGGGCTCTTCGGGTGATTCCGGCTATTTTCGGTTCGAGATAGACACCATGGATCGCATGGGCCGTCCAGGCGACGCGCAGCTCCGTGTGACGATTCGCACCTGATGCGGGGATCGGCGGTAGACGGATCGGCGCCGGATCTGCCGGCGACCGGCAGCCGGCTGGAGTATGACGGGACGGCCGGCCCCATCGCGAAGATCGCGGTCTCGAACGCCCTGCTGACCCTTGCAACCCTGGGGGTATACCGCTTCTGGGGCAAGACCCGGATGCGGCGCCATCTCTGGAGCCGGGCCTCCTTCCTCGGAGACCGCGCGGAGTACACCGGTACCGGGCGGGAGCTCCTGCTCGGCTTCCTCATCGCGGTCGCCGCGCTCGCCCTCCTCGCCGGCGCACTCTTCGGGATCGAGCTCGCGACCGGCATCGACCACCCGCTCTACTGGACCGCGAACGGCGCCTACTTCCTGGTGGTGCTGTTCCTCGTCTTCGTGGCCGAGTACCGCGCGCGGCGCTACCGCCTGAGCCGCACGGAATGGCGCAGCATCCGTTTCGCCCAGGACGGATCGAGCCTGCGCTACGCCCTGCTCGCGCTCGGATGGGCCGCCGTCACCCTGCTCAGCCTGGGGCTTGCCTACCCGGTCTATCGGACCCGCCTCCAGCGTTACCGGACGGCCCACACCCGCTTCGGGGACCGCCGCTTCGAGTTCGACGGACGGGCGAGGAAGTTGCTCGGCGCCTGGCTCCTCGCCTGGCTCTTCTTCGTGCCGACCCTCGGCCTCACCTACGTCTGGTACCGGGTGAGGGAGCTCCGCTACTTCGCCGGGAAGACCCGCTGCGGCGCCCTCTCGTTCGCCTCCGACCTCGGGGCTGGCGCCACGATCCGGATCGCCGTCGTCTATTCCGTGTTGATCTTGCTGGTCTTCGGCCTGCTGTTCGGGGTGATCGCCGCGCTCGCGATGGCCAATGAGGAGCTGGTGGCATCGATCAACCGGGCCTTGGCTTCGCTCCCGTTCGGCCTCGACGGAGGAGAGCTGATGGGCTACGTGATCGGGATGGTGATCTTCTTTCCCGTCATCAGCGTGCTTCGGATGCTGTTCCTGGTTCATCCGCTCTTTCGCCGCGTCCTTCGCTCCGTCACCGTGATCGGCGAGGAAGACTACGCCGCGATCGCCCAGCGCGCGCAGTCGATGCAACGCCAGGGCGAAGGGCTCGCCGACTTGCTCGACGTGGGCGCGGTATGAGCGCCGGTCCGGCCCCCTCGGCCGTGGTCCGCGGAGCGGGCCGTTACTTCGACGGCGAGAGCGCCGCGCGCCGCGAGGTCGAGGTCGAGGCGGCTCCCGGCGGCCTCCGGGTGCTTCCGGCGGACCCCGACGGCCGCGAGCTCGCGTTCTGGCGGTACCGCGATCTTCGCCTGGTCGACGAGCCGGCGGGCGGCGGCCCGCGGCGCATCCGGGCGCGGAACGGCCCGGCCCGGCTCGTCGTCGAGGACCCCGCCCTCATCGCCGCGCTCTCCGCGCGCGCGTCCCGGCTTGCCGCCCGCGACCCCGGTTGGGCGCGGCTCGGCCTTCGCTGGGCCGGGCTCCTCGCGCTCTCGGCCGTCGTCCTCCTCGCCGCCCTCCGGTTCGGCCTCCCCCGGTTCGCCGACGAGGCGGCCCGGATCGTGCCCCGCCAGTGGGAGACGGACTTCGGAGCGAGCCTCGTCGATCCGGTGCTGCGGACCCTCGCCCGGTTCGACCGTGCCGACGGGGTCGCGTTCTGCACCGCGCCCCGGGGGGTCGAAGCGCTCGACGGCCTGACCCGCCGGCTCGCGCCCGCCGCCTCCCCGTACCGTTTCGTGGTCCGGGTCGTCGACCTGGAGATGGTCAACGCCTTCGCCCTTCCGGGGGGGCAGATCGTGATCGCGGAGGGGCTCCTTCGCTTCGCCGGGTCTCCGGACGAGGTCGCGGGGGTCCTCGCCCACGAGATGGGGCACGTGCTGCACCGGCATTCGACCGCGGCCATGGTCGAGGCGCTCGGCCTCACCTTCCTGTTCGGCGCCATGCTCGGCGACTTCGGGGCCGGTGCGGTCGGGGCGGGCGCCGAGACCCTGGTCGGCTTGAGCTTCCGACGCGAGGCGGAGGCGGAAGCCGACGAGCGGGGGCTCGAGCTCCTCGGGCGGGCCGGCCTGAGCAGCCGGGGCCTCGCCGACCTCTTCGAGCGCCTGCGGCGGGACGCCGGCGACCGGCCGGCCCTCCTCCGGCTCCTTTCCACCCACCCGCCGGACGAGCTCCGCGAGCGCCGCGCGCGAGAGAGCGCGGCCCCCGCCCCGCCCGCCCTCGACGCACGCGAATGGCGGAGCCTCAAGGCGATCTGCGACCGGCGGCAACCCCTCGACCCGGATTGACCCCGGCTCCACACCAGGACGATCGCGGCCCTGGTCCAGGCTGGCGCGGACTTCTTCCGTCCCCTCGGTGTGGACCAGCCCCTTTCCGGCAACACCACCCGCGCGACGCCCCGCACCCGGACCGCCCAAACCCGCCGGAAGCGAACGCCTCGCGCCAGCCGCGGCCTCGACGTCGGGCGAGAGCCCCGATCTCATCCTCATTCAACCCACTGTATCAAAATATGTTTCAGGGCATTTTACGGATTAGGAAAATAGACTTTCTCTAGATTGATCTCCGGCCCCCGCGCCGATACCCTTGCCGGATGCGTGAGATCTCATCGGAACAACGGCGCCGGCGCCTGCGCGCCGAGAACCCCTGGTGGACCGGCGGGGAAATTCGCGCCGACTACCGGGAACTGAAGCCGCGCGCGTACTTCGAGCGCTTCACGGCCCTCGTGGAGGAGACCGGCGTGAACCGGGCCGTGGTCCTGATGGGGCCGCGCCGGGTCGGCAAGACGGTCCTGCTTCACCACGTCATCGCGCGGCTGCTCGCGAGCGGCGGATACGAGGCGCGGGACGTCGGCTACCTCTCGATCGACCATCCGCTCTACACGCGGCTCTCGATCGAGGACGCCGCGGAGGAGATCGGCCGTGCGAGCAGGAACCCGGACGGCCCGAGGATGCTGATCGTCGACGAGATCCAGTACCTGCCGGATTGGGAGCAGCATCTCAAATCGTTCGTGGACACCCACCCCGAGGTCAAGTGTGTCGTGTCCGGCTCCGTGGCGGCGGCCCTCCGGCTCAAGAGCACGGAATCCGGGGCGGGCCGGTTCACGGATTTCCTGCTGCCGCCCCTCACCTTCCACGAGTATCTCGACCTGCAAGGCATGGAGGGGTTGGTCGATTTCGAGGAGCCGGATGGTCCTTACACGATCCACGACATCGAACAACTCAACCGGCATTTCGTCGACTACGTCAACTTCGGCGGCTATCCGGAAGCCGTATCTTCCCCCGCCATCCGCTCGGACCCCGCCCGGTACATCGGCGCCGACATCGTCGAGAAGGTGTTGCTGCGGGACCTGCCGAGCCTGTACGGCATCCAGGACGTGCAGGAGCTCAACGCGCTGTTCATGACGTTGGCGTACAACACGGCCGGCGAGGTGTCGCTGGAGGAGCTGTCACAGAGCTCCGGCGTGACCAAGCCTACCCTCAGACGCTACCTGGAATATCTGGAGGCGGCGTTCCTGATCAGGGTCGTCCACCGGATCGACGCCAACGCCCGCCGTTTCAGGCGGGCCACCCACTTCAAGGCATACGTGACGACCCCGGCGTTGCGCAGCGCCCTGTTCGGCCCGGTGGCGGAGGACGACGAGGAGATGGGTCCGATGGCGGAGACGGCCGTCTTTGCACAGTGGCTACACTCCGACCTCGACCTCCACTATGCGCGCTGGAAGAACGGCGAAGTGGACATCGTCCACCTCGACGCCCGCCAGAAACCGGACTGGTGTGTGGAGGTGAAGTGGTCCGATCGCCATGCCCGGCGTCCCGGCGAGCTGGGCGGTCTCCGGGAGCTCACGAGCCGGCACCCCGGCATCAGGCCGCTCGTCACCACCCGCACTCTTTCCGGACGGGACGTTCCCTGGCCGGGAGAATCGGGTCTGGACTTCATGCAGACCAGCCCCTATTGCTACGTGGTGGGACATCGAGCGATCCGGGATCCGTCCGAGGCGACCCCGTGGATCGTCATCGACTGATCCGGCCCTTGCCGCGTTCCTGCATCCGGCAGGGGCTCGCGGCGCCGACCCTCGTCCTCCACCGTCCGGGGCGGGCTCCCCGCCTCCCGGCCGCAGTGGCGGGCGGGGGGACGGGCCGGCGACGGACGGGGCCGGTCAGTCGGTGCGGTAGGGGTCGGCGGCGTCGCGGAGGCCGTCGCCGAAGAAGTTGAAGGCGAGGACGACCACGATGACCGGGACCACCGGGAACATGAGCCACGGGTAGAGGGCGACCGCGTTGATGTCCTGGGCCTCGTTCAGCAGCACCCCCCAGCTCGTGATGGGCGGGCGGAGGCCCAGCCCGAGGAAGCTCAGGGCGGTCTCGCCGAGGATCATGGACGGGATGGAGAGGGTCGCGGACGCGATCAGGTGGCTCATGAAGTTCGGCAGGAGGTGCCGGGCGATGACCCGGCGCGGGCGCGCGCCCAAGAGCACCGCGGCGGTGCAGAAGTCCTCCTCGCGCAGGGCGAGCAGCTTCGACCGCACGGCCCGGGCGAGGCCGGTCCAGTCGAGGAAGCCGAGGATGACGGTGATCCCGAGAAAGACCCCGATCGGGCTCCAGGTCACCGGCAGCGCCGCCGAGAGCGCCATCCAGAGCGGCAACTCGGGGAACGAGCGGATGATCTCGATGAGGCGCTGCACGAGGCCGTCCACCCAGCCGCCGTAGTAGCCGGCGAGCCCCCCCAGGGTGAGCCCGACCAGGAAGCTGATCGCGATCCCGATGAGGCCGATGGTGAGGGACACCCGCGCGCCGTGGACGATCCTCGACAGCACGTCGCGCCCGAGCCGGTCGGTCCCGAACAGGAACATGACCCCGCCCTCGGCCGGGCAGACGAGGTGGAAGCGGGCCGGGACCACCCCCCACAGCCGGTACGGCTCGCCCCGGCAGAAGAAGCGGATGGGCAGGGGCCGGGCCTCGTTCTCGGTGTACACCCGGGCGAGGTTCTCGAGGTCGAGCTCCACGTCGTAGTCGTAGACGAAGGGGCCGACGAACGCGCCGCCCCGGAACCAGTGCACCGGCTGCGGCGGGGCGTAGACGTACTCGACGTTGCGCGAGTGCAGCCCGTAGGGGGCGATGACCTCGGCGAACACGACCACGAGGTACAGGAGGGCGAGGATCGCGCCCGAGACCACCGCGAGCCGGTGGCGCTTCAGACGCCACCACATCATCCTCCACTGCGAGGCGAGGAAGTAGCGCTCCTGCTCCTCGCTCAGGGCCTCGATGGAGTGGGGGTCGAACGGCTCCGGCGAGACGTAGTGCTCCGCGGCCCGCGGCCCGCGGCCCCCGGCGGTCGCCGGCGCCCCCGCGGCGCTCACCTTCGCCCGCCCTCGAAGCGGATCCGGGGGTCGAGGGCGGCGAGCGCCACGTCGGAGAGGAACATGCCGACGACGGTGAGCACCGCGAGGAACATGAGGAACGAGCCCGCGAGGTACATGTCCTGGCTCCGAAGGGCGTCGATCAGCATCGGCCCGGTGGTCGGGAGCGAGAGCACCACCGACACCACCGCCGCCCCGGACACCACCTGCGGCAGGAGGTTGCCGATGTCCGCGACGAAGGGATTGAGCGCCATCCGCAGGGGGTACTTGAGGAGCAGCCGCATCCGCGGCATCCCCTTCGCGCGCGCGGTCACCACGTACTGCTTGCCGAGCTCGTCGAGGAGGTTCGCGCGAAGGCGCCGGATCATCGCCGCGGTCCCCGACGTCCCGATCACCACCACCGGGATCCACAGGTGCTCGAGCACCGACACGAGCTTGTCCCAGCCCATGGGCTGCCCGAGGTACTCGGGGTCCATGAGCCCGCCGATCGACGTCCCGAAGTACACGTTGGCGAGGTAGAGGAGCACGAGGGCGAGGAGGAAGTTCGGGGTCGCGAGCCCGATGAAGCCGACGAAGGTGAGGGCGTGGTCCCCGACGCTGTACTGGTGGGTCGCGGAGTACACCCCGATCGGGAACGACACCAGCCAGGTGAAGACGATCGTCGCGAACGAGACCAGGAAGGTGAGGAATAGCCGGTCCCCCACCACCTCGTTCACCGGCAGCCGGTGCTCGAACGAGTACCCGAAGTCGCCCTGGAGCATTCCCCCCACCCACCGGAGGTACTGCTCCGCCGGGGGGCGGTCCAACCCGTACTCGCGCCGGAGGAACTCGATCTTGTCCCGGTTGACGGTCTCCCCCTGGGCTTCGAGCTCCGCGATCTGGCTCGTGAGGAAGTCGCCCTCGGGGAGCTGGATGATCACGAACACGAGGGCGCTGATCACCGCCAGGGTCGGGATCATCACCAGGAGCCGGCGCGCGAGGTAGTGGATCACGGGCTCACCCCCCGTGCTCGCGTTCCGGGAGCTTCGGACGCATGGAGCGCATCGGCGGCTCGGGCCGCGCCGGGGCCGGGGCCGGACCCGCGTCCGCCCCCTCCGGCCCGGCCCGGCCCTCGGGCCGCGCCTGCCCCTCCTGCCCGGCCAGCCCTTCCTGCCCGCCCGCTCCTTCCGGCCCCGCCGGCTCCTCCGGCTCGTACCAGAAGGCGTCCATCCGGTGGACGCCGAGGTGGGCCCCCGGCTCCCAGTTGTAGACCCCGCGCTCGGGGACGTTGCGAAGCCGCGCGTGGATGACCGCCGGCTGCGGGACCGCGGCCACGATCCCGATGGTGAAGGTCCGCTCCGCGTGGATGTCGAGCATCCGGCTCCAGATCGCGGCCCGCCGGCCGGGCGCGAGCGCCCCGATCCACTGGTCGTAGAGCCGGAGCAGATCGGACGCGGCCGGGAGGTCGCACGGCTCCCCGGTGCGGCCCCGGCTCTGGTGGTACTGCCCCCACTTCGGCCACTGGAGCTGCTGCTGGGAGGTCGGAGCGAGCTCGGCCGGGATCGTACCCGGCCCCGGGGTCCCGTTCTCGAGGCCGCCCCACACCGACATCAGGGTCTCGCCGGCGAAGATCCGGTTGCGGAAGGTCTCGCGCTGGAGCGGCTTCGTGTAGAGCTTGATCCCGGCCTTGAGCCACGTGTCGTGCACCAGCTCCAGGACGTCGGCCTGCTCGGCCGTCTCGCCGGCCGTCTCCACCACGATCACCGCGGGCCGGCCGTCCGGGAGCCGCCGCAGCCCGGTGTCCGGGTCGCGCCGGGCGAGCCCCGACTCGTCGAGGAGGGCGTCGGCGCGCCCGAGGTCGAACCCCGCCCACCGCTCCCGCAGACCGGGCCGGTAGAGCGGCGAGCCCTCGTCCACGGTGTTGTTCCCCTGCACCGCGAAGCCGCGGTACAGGATGAGGTTGATCTCGCGCCGGTCGATCGCGAGCGACAGGGCGCGCCGGAACCGGACGTCGCGAAGCAGCGCGCGCCAGACCGGGTCCTTCGCGTTCAGGTTCGGGTACAGGGCGACGTGCGAGCCCTTGGTGGTCTTCCACAGCCGCACCCGGCGCCCGATCCGCTCCTCGTTCCGCTTGAGGAAGGTGAAGTCGTCGAACCCGAGGCCGCGCACCTGGAGGTCGGACTCCCCGGCCCCCGTCTTCGCCGGGATGAGCTTCGTGTCGGTCACCGTCATCACCACCTCGTCGAGGTAGGGAAGCTGCCGCCCGGCGCCGTCCACCCGGTGGAAGAACGGGTTGCGGCGGAACACGTAGCGCTGGGCGGGGCTCGGGGTGACGTTGCGCCAGGGCTGGAGGGTCGGCGCCTCGGGGTCGAGGTTCCGGTAGGGCGAGTCCTTGCGGTTGTGGATCGAGGCCCAGCTCCTCCGCCCCCGCGCGCGCGCCTCGCGGTCGAGCCGCTCCCGATCCTGGTAGCGGGCGTGGAACCGGCGGAGCCAGTGCGACGGGGCGTAGACGTAGACCGGGCGCGCCCCCGCGAGGGCCGGCAGGAAGAACGGGTTCGGCGCGTCCCAGGAGTAGCGCACCGTCGTCTCGTCCAGCACCTCGAACCGGGGGGGGCGCCCGCCCGCGAGGAGCTCGCGCGGCGGGCCGGAGGGCGAGAGCTCGTCGTGGTTGGCGACGTCCTCCCAGTAGTAGCGGAAGTCCTCGGCGGTGAAGGGGTGGCCGTCCGACCAGCGGTGCCCGGGCCGGAGGTGGAGGGTGAACACCCGCTCGTCCTCGACCTCCACGCGCTCGAGGAGGTCGGGGACGAGGGCGAGGTTCTGGTCGTAGCCGACGAGCCGGGCGTAGCCGTACACCACCATCAGGCGCACGTCCTTGGCCCGGCTGACGAGCATCCGGAGCCGCCCCCCGTGGCGGCCGGGCGCGCGCCCGATCGCCTCGAGCCGGGTGACGAGGGGCCGGCGCGGGAGCCGCTCCCCGACCGGGGGAAGCGCGCCGGCCCGCACCCTCTCCGCGAGGGCGGGCGGCTCGACGTAGGGGGAGCCCGGGGGGGCGTGGGCCAAGGGGCCGGCCGCTGGATTGGCCGGGTGACTGGCCGGGGGACCGGACGAGGGAGCCGCCGGCGCTCCGGCCGGGGCGGGCGCGCTCCCGCCGCCGGGCGCCGCCGCCCCGGCGGGCGGCGGCGCGGTCAGGGTGAACAGGATCGCCGCAGCGACCGCCCCCCCGGCCCGAGCCCGGAGGAGCGCGGCGGCGTTCGCAAGGACGACCGCTCCCGCCCGGGAGCGAAACGGGCCGGCGGTCCCTCGGGACCGTTTCACGCTTCGGAATTGGTTCGCTCGGGTGAGCCGGTTCGGGCGAGCGAGGGCGCGGACCGCCGATGCCCCGGATCCCGCGCCGTACGCGCCCCTCATCGCGCGAGCGCCTCCAGGACCGGGCCGGGCCACGCCCGGACCCGGTGCCCGGACCCCACGTCCACGAGGTCCGGCGAGCCGGCCCCCCGGTCCGCGAACGGCGCGGGCCAGCGGGAGGGCTCGGACGCCTCGCCGCTCATCAGCGCATCGAGGTCGAGCCGGTGCTCGATCTCGGCGCGCGGCACGGCGGCCAGCAGGGCGCGCGTGTACGGGTGGACCGGGCGCTCGAACAGGACCTCGCGGGGCGCGACCTCCACCAGCCTCCCTGCGCACATGACCGCGATGCGGTCCGCCATGTAGTCCACCACCGCGAGGTTGTGGGAGATGAAGAGGTAGGTGAGGCCGAGCTCGCGCTGAAGGTCCTTCAGCAGGTTCAGGACCTGGGCCTGCACCGATACGTCGAGGGCCGACACCGGCTCGTCGCAGATCAGCAGCTCGGGCTCGAGGGCGAGCGCGCGCGCGATGCCGATGCGCTGGCGCTGCCCGCCGGAGAAGCTGTGCGGGTAGCGCCCGAGCCAGCGGGGGTCGAGCCCGGTCAGGGACATGAGCCCCTTCACCTTCGCGACCCGCGAGGCGTGGTTGCCGACCCCGTGGATGACGAGGGGCTCGCTCACGATGTCGAACACCGTCATGCGCGGGTCGAGGGAGCTGAACGGGTCCTGGAAGACGAGCTGGATGCGGGGGCGGAGCCGGATGAGGTCCCGGTCGCGGAGGCGGTCGAGCCGCACCAGGGCGCCCCGGTCGTCGAACACGATCGCGCCCTCGTCGGGGTCCACCGCCCGCATGATCATCTTGCTGACCGTGGTCTTGCCGCATCCGCTCTCCCCGACGAGGCCGAGGCATTCGCCGCGGGCGATCTCGAAGCTCACCCGGTCCACCGCCCGCGGCGGCCCGTCCGGCGCAAGGCGGGGGCCGCCGGAGCCGCCGGAACCGCCGGGGCCGCCCCCGCCCGGCCCGTTCACGGCCGCCCCCGCTCCCGAGGCCGTCCTCGCCCCGCCGCGCCCGTTGGTCGATCCGCCCGCCCGCCCGTTGCCGTTCCGGCCCGCGCCCCGGGGGGAATCGTGGCCGGCGCCCCGGACCAGGCGCGCCACGCGGCGGGCGAGCCGGAACCGGTCGGGCGGCGCGTACTGCTTGCTCACGTGCTCGAGCTGGAGGAGCGGGAGGTCGGCGGCGGCGGCGCCGGCCGGCGGGCGCTCCGGACCCTCGCGGCGGCGCGCGAGCGGGCTCCCCTCCGCGCGTATGTCGATGCTCCGCACCGGGGTCAGCCGCTCGCCGCGATCCATCCCCATGCGCGGCACGGCCCGCATGAGGGCCTTGAGGTACGGGTGGTGCGGGTCGCGGAACAGGTCCGCGAGCGCCCCCCGCTCCATCAGCCGCCCGTGGTAGACCACCGCCACCTCGTCCGCGAGGCTCGCGACCACCCCGAGGTCGTGGGTGATGAGGAGGAGCGCCATGCGGAGCTCCGCTTGCAGGTCGCGCATGAGCTTCAGGGTGCGCGCCTGCACGATGACGTCGAGCGCGGTGGTCGGCTCGTCCGCGACGAGCAGGGCGGGCCGGCACACGAGCGCCATCGCGATCATCGCCCGCTGGCGAAGCCCCCCCGAGAGCTGGAACGGATACGTGTCGAGGGCCGCGGCCGGGTCGGGGAAGCGGACGAGGGCCAGCATCTCGCGCACCACCTCGCGCGCCTGGGCCCGGGTGCAGTCGCGGCGGTGCAGGCGGAGCGCCTCCACGATCTGGTCGCCCACCGTGTGCAGGGGCGAGAGTGAGGTCATCGGCTCCTGGAAGATGATGGAGATCCGGCCCCCCCGGAGCGCGCGGTACGCGGACGAATCCGGCTTCAGGCGGGCGAGGTCCAAAGGCGGCTCCCCGGCCGGGCGGGCCGGGTCGGCGAACAGGAGCTCCCCGCCGGTGACGTGGGCGCTCCCCGGCAGGATCCCGAGCACCGCCTGGGCGATGACCGACTTCCCCGACCCCGACTCGCCGACGAGGGCCACCGTGCCGCCCGGCGGCACGTCGAAGGACACCCCCTTGACCGCCTGCACGGTCCCCTGCTCGCGGAGCCGGAACTCCACATGGAGGTCCCGGATGGAGAGGAGCGGGGGCGATGCGGGGGTTCCGGATCCGGGCGGAGGGAGGGGCGGCGGTCCGGCCCCGGACACTTCGGGCGCGGACGTTCCGGGGGCGGACGTCCCAGGGGCGGGCGCGGCGGGATCAGGCATCGCGGTCCCGGCCGTTCCGGGCGTCGGCGCCGGCCCCGAAGGGCTCATCGGCTGAATCCGGGGCGACGGCCACCCCCGCCGCCTCGAAGTTCGCCCGGGTGACAGGGTCGAGAGGGAGATCGGCCTCGGCCGCCGCGGCGGCCGCCCGGCGCAGGACGTCGTCGAAGCCGTCCAGGCGTGAATCGATCCGCACCGTCCGACCGTCCCCCTTCAGCACGAGCTGCATCCACCCTCGCCGCCGACCCTGCCCGCGCTCCCGCTCCCGCTCGCGGCGGACCGCGAAGTAGCGGAGCCTGACCCTCCGGAGGCCGCTCCAGCGGAGCCGGCCGCGGCCGGGGCGCACCTCGATGCCGCCGTCGTCGACCCGCACCTCGGTGCGCGCCCGGAGGGCGGTCAGCGCGCCGAACACCCCGAACAGCGCCGCCCCGGCCCCAAGCACGATACCAAACCCCGGCGCGACCGGAAGCGTCGCGAGCGGCAGGCCGGTGCACGCGAGACCCGCGACCGCCCGGAGCCCGTCCGGCAGGAGGCTCGCGAGCGGATAGCGGTACGCCGCGCTCATCGCTTCCTCCTCTCCCTCCCGCCCGCATATCGAAGCGGGGCCGGCCACTCCCCGGCATGGAGACGGGGCCGCCTCATGAAGCATGGCCCGCCCGCCGCGCGTCCTGGAGGCGGGTCTTCCGGGAGCAGTCTCATGGCAGGAGAACGGTCTCGTATGGAACAGGACGCTTCCTCGCCCGTCCCCCTCTTTCGGTTCCCGCCCCAGGCCCATCGCCGCCGGGCTTCCGCGATCGGCGCCCCCTGCGAGCCCGGCCGGGGCACTGTATCACCGACCCGCACGCACGGGGTCCGGCGTCCCTCCACGAACGGCGCGTCGCGCCCGCGAGGGCGCCGTCGATCGGACGGCGCCGCGCCGGGGCCTCGCCGGGCCCAGTTACCCCGCGGCCGGCGAGGCAATGCAGCCGCTGGCCGCCAGGCTCGTTCCGGCCCCGGTCGCGGCGTCGAGCAGGGCGGCGGGCCGATTGGTTGCCGCGACCGCATCGGTAAGCACGGGCAGGTGAGGCATCGAGGACGGCCGCCCAGGTTGCGGTACGGCGACGGTGATGGCGAACCGCCGCGCCGAAAGCCGGCGCTCCTCACCCGGCGCCCAAGCCAGGAACAGCAAGGCGGCGAGACCGGGCACCCTCCGTGCCTGTAGCATGGCGGGCCGCCCTCGTCCGATTCGAGGAGGACGGGAAAGCGGAGCCAACGACACGCTGCTCATCGCGCCCTCAGAGAGAGACCAGGAATTCGCGTACGTCGTCGAAGACCGGGTGGGCGAGATCCCACGCGCCGGCCTTCGCGGCCACGCCGACGGAGTGATGAGAATCCGGCTTCGTCGCCAGATACGCATAAGCCCGCGCCTTGTGCGGATTGCCTATCGCAACGTCCGGCAGAGCCGCCACGCACTCGAAGAAATCGTCGATACAACGGTTCACCTTCCGCCCGACCAGGGTATCGGAGAGAATCGTTTCGAGCATCCCCGGGCGGCCGCCGCCGGGGAGGACCAGCACCGTCACCGCCGGAAGGTCGGCGCTCGGCGCCCCGATTCGGGACGGGACGGGCAGCCCTGCGTTCCGAAGCGAAGACTGGACGCTCTGAAACGCTGCCGGCTCCGAACGTTCGGCATCGCGCACGATGCCAATGCTCCGCACCGCATGGAAACCCGGCAGCCTGACGAATCCGGTCAGGAATCCGCGCAAGCCGCCGACGCCTCCGAAGTCATGCACCTGTACACGATCCGGAGTTCCGAGATGTTTGAAAAATGCCTCGAAGAAATTGCGATAATCGTTGCCTTCGACGAGCAGTTGCCGGTCCTTTGAAATCCCGGTTGGACGCCTCATGTTCACCGGACCTCGAGATCGTGAGAGATCGCCGCTTCGATCTGGTCAGGTCCGTAGCAGATGCAGCGCGTCGTTCCGTCCACTTCTTCGAGGCGGTGGACGAGGAGGCTCCGTTCGCCAAGGGACCGATGGGCGGCCTCCATGCATTCGAAGCTGTGCGTGGAAGCGACGATCTGCGTATTGAACCGCTCGGCCGCCGCCTCTATCGAACGCCAGACCTTGCTCAGCACGGAGTGATGCAGCCCATTCTCGATTTCGTCCACGAGGACGATGCCGTCCGGGACGGCGGAAATCGCCAGGATCAACCTCGCGATTCGCGTCATGCCTTCACCCATCGCCGGCAGCGGGACGAGCTCCGGAAGCCCGACGTCCCCCCAGATCATGGGTACCCCGCTTGCGGTGTTGTCCTCGATGCCCTGAAGCCTCGGTTCGACGATCCGCAGCGCCTCCACGAGGAGCCCCCCCTGCTTTATCCTCCGAAGCTGCCCAAGACGCATGGCGTCTTCCTGGAGGTTTCCGATACCCGACGACAGGATGACTGCGCCGAAGGGGGGCGGTGAGCCGGGTTGCACGACCTGAAGGCCGCCGGCGGTGATGCGTATGCGGCCCTCGAGCTCTTCCTGGGAACCTTTCCTGAACGAGAACAAAAGACCGGTTGCATTTGAAAAACCCCGCACCAGCAGGCGACCGGAGCCTTCAAGGGGGAGCTCGAAGGAAGTATCCGCATCCTCCGTCATGATGTGCAAGGCCAGCGTCCCGAGTGATTCGTGATGCGCCCTGATCTGCACCGTCCTCGTCAAGTCGAAATCCGTGAACATCGGTTTCCAGAACGTCTCGGGAACCGTCGGACCGGCGTCCAGGTCGAATCCACGGATCACGTTGGCGTTCAGCGCCGTCCGGGGGTTCCCGGCGCCCGACAGGAGAAAGAGCGCTTCGAGCAGCGCCGTCTTTCCGGAATTGTTGCGGCCGGTGAACAGGTTGATCCGGCTCAGGCGTGGTATTTCGAGCTCCTCGAACCCCCGAAACCCCTGTAGCTCCACACGATTCAGCACTGTCGAGGACCCTTGGCCATGCCCGCTTCGATACTATACACCCCGAGCACTGCGGCGTCTTCGGAGAGACGTCCGGATCATCGGTCGCGCGCCGGAGCCGCAGCGGCCTCCCGCCCTGCACTCCGGGCGCGGCTCCCCGGCAGGGCCTCGCCGGGTCGGTCACGCCGCGGCCGGGCGCACCGCGCAGGGGATCCCCTTGAGGTGGGGGATGCCCTGCTCCGCGTCGAGGAAGTCGGGGTCGTCCGCGCAGAGCTGGGCGTCGGCGTGGTCCCAGGCCCCGGAGAGGCCGCCGTCGCCCTCGGGCCTCTCGGGGAGCCACCAGCCGTGCGGGACCCGGATGAGCCCGTCCGGCATGTCGTCCCGGACCGTGACCCGCATCCGGCACCCGCCCTGCCGGGTCGAGACCTCCGCCCACCCGCCGTCCTCGACCCCCGCGCCGGCCGCGTCGGCCGCCGCGATGAACATCCGGGGCTCCGGGCAGCGCCGCCGGAGCGCCTCGACGTGCCGGTGCCCGGTCTGGAAGAACGGGTCGTCGCGAAGCCCGGTGAAGAGGCGGAGCGGGTACTCCGGGCCGGCGGCCGGCTCCTCGCGCCAGTAGGGGAGCGGGTCGAAGCCGAGGTCCTCGAGCACCGAGGAGGCCAGCTCCACCTTGCCCGAGGGGGTCGCGAATCCGGTCCGCTCGTACTTGCGGAAGGCGGGCTCGCCCATGTGGTAGGGGTGGCGCTCGGCGAACTCCGCGAAGGTCATGCCGAGCTTCGCGACCCGGTGGTCGAGCATCTCCTCCACCGTCTCCCACGGGAAGCGCTCCCCGAAGCCGAAGCGCACCGCGAGCCCCCGCCAGAAGTCGTATACCGGCCGGCACTCCCCGGCCGGCGCCGTCGCCTGCTGCGACGGGCGGTGGATCGCGGTCCAGCCGAAGCCGTCGGAGAGGCACGCGCGTTCGGTCCACGCATCGCCCGGCAGGACGAAGTCCGCGAGCTGGGCGGTCGGCGTCCGCAGGTGCTCCACGGCCACCACGAGGTCCTGGTTGAGCAGCCCCTCGTGGATGCGCTGCATGTTCGCGAACCCCATCAGGGTGTTGTTCCCGAGGGTGAAGAACGCCTTGACGGGGTAGGGCTCGCCGGTCGCCATGGCCCGGAACGTCGCGGTCGGGTTGGCCATGTAGCAGCCGGAGACGATGTTCGGGTACTCGTGCCCCCACACCCGCCGGGCGGGCTCGCCGAGCTTCTCCATCCCCCGGTAGGTGAAGGCGGGGTGGGTGTCCGCGCCGAGCTGCTTCGCCTTCTGCCCGGCGGGGAGCGCTTCGTGGAGCTCCAGCTCGCTCTCGGAGACGACGTCGGGGTGGAAGCCGTGCATGAGCTCGCCCCCCGGCGCGTCGAGCGAGCCGGTGAGGGCGCGGAGCGCGCAGTGCAGCCGGATGGCGGAGGTGGAGTTGCGCTGCTGGTCGGTGATCGGGGTCCACGGGATGACCCCCGGGGTACTGGTCGCGTAGAGGCGCGCGGCGGCCGCGATCCGCTCCGGGTCGCAGCCGGTGATCGCGGCGACCCGCTCCAGGGGGAACTCGTCCACCCGCCGCCGGAAAGCGTCGAAGCCCGCCGTCCAGCGCGCTGCGAAGCCTTGGTCGTAGAGCCCTTCGTCGAGGATCACCTTGAGCCAGCCGAAGCACATCGCGGCGTCCGTCCCGGCGCGAAGCGGCAGCCAGACGTCGGCCAGCTCCGCGTTCTCGGAGCGGCGCGGGTCCAGCACGATGAGCTTCGCGCCGTTCCTCTGGGCGGCGCGGATCGCGTTGTACACCGGGGTCCAGCTATGTTTGCGGGGGTTGTGGCCGAAGAGGACGATGCAGCGGGTGCGCGGGTAGTCCGGGTAGGGGAACCATCCGTACACCATGCGGTTGATGGCGGCGGTGTTGCCGGCGCACAGGGCAACCCCCGAGATCCAGTTCGGGGTCCCGAGGAGGTTCATGAACCGGCGCCCGGCGCCGTTCTCGGTCTGGGTGTTCCACTGGCTGGTGGCGACCGCGAGGCTCTCCGGCCCGTGGCGGTCCACCACCGCGCGGAGCCGGTCGGCGATCT
Organism: Gammaproteobacteria bacterium; assembly: GCA_965243335.1. Classification (GTDB taxonomy): domain Bacteria; phylum Pseudomonadota; class Gammaproteobacteria; order HK1; family HK1; genus JAJDXW01. The sequence continues at coordinate 2,853,733 of OZ251545.1, read as the reverse complement.
CGTCGAGGGCCTCGTCCCAGGCCACGCGCCGCCAGCGGCCCTCGCCCCGCGCCCCGGCGCGCCGGAGGGGGTGGAGCACCCGGTCCGGGTGGGCGAACCCCGAGGGGGCGTGGACCCCCTTCATGCAGATGTTCGAGCGGAGCGGACGCGGGTCGAGGGCCTTGACCCGGACGACCCGCCCCTCCTCGACGTCCACCTGCACTTGACAGTAGATGTCGCAGCTCGAGCAGAGGACGCGCTTCGATTCCATGGTCGATCCCGTTCGGTGAGGAGCCTCGATGCGGCCTATGGTAAGGGCAGAGGGCGCCCGCTGACGCGGTCGCTTGGCGATTCCGCCCCGCGGAATCGCGGGTGCGACGGCCTCTTCCGCCGGTATCGGGGCGGTTCGGAGCTGCCTTCGGGGTTTTCACGACCGCTCCTGGGAACGGTGCGTCCTGGGAACGCTTGTGTCCCGCCCGCACGGGGGCGAAGCCCCCGGAAACAAGAATGCGGGCGGGACACAAGCGTTCCCAGGACACATGGATTCCCGCTTTCGCGGGAATGACGAAGGTGGGCGGGACACAAGCGCTCCCAGGATGCGCCTGCGAGAGGTGTGCTTGCCGGAAATCCCCGCAGCGCACATGCCTCCATACAAGGGCGGGGGCAGGAACGACGGGCGCCATGAAACCCGGTTTCGGGACGGATTCATGGCTCCGGCAGGGGCGGCGCCCGGCCCCGAAGCGCGTCGCGGGGGCGAACCCACCCTACCCCCGGCGTCTCCTCGACCCATGCGAGCAGGGCTTCGAGGAACCGCCACGCGGCGTCGTCGTGCGCCAGGTGGTGGGAGAGCACGCCGATCGGCGGGAGGTCGGCGGGGGCCTCCGGGTTCTCGGAGGCATCGGGGGGCTCCGGACCCCGCGCCCGGCGGCGCGCGGCGAGCGCGTCGACGAGCGCGCCGAGGACCGCTTCGTCGCCCGCGAACCGCCGGCCTCCCCGCCAGTCGATGAGGTCGACGTGGGTGTCGAGGCGCGGCAGCGGGCCTTCGGGGCGGCCCCGGTAGCCCGAGACCGCCTCGTATCCGGCCGCCGGAAGGGCCGCCGCCGCGTCCGCCCCCATCCGGTTCCAGGGCGGCACGAAGACCGGGAGCGCCCGGCCGCCGAAGATCGCCTCCAGCCGCTCGCGCCCCGCCCGCAGCTCCCCGGGCGCGACCCTGCCGGCCGGATACTCCGACTTCCGCTCTCCCGCCAGGGCGTGGTTCGCATGGGCGAAGCCGTGTACGAGCACGTCCACCGGCCCGCTCAGCCCAGCCGCGAGGGCTTCCCGCGCCCCGGCCGGGATCACCGCGAGGCCGAGCGGGCATCCGGGCCGGAGGGCGAGCAGGCGCGAGAGGGCGGGCGAAGGCGCCGCGGCGTCGTCGTCCCGCCACCACAGGGCCGCCTCCCGGCCCGCGGCCCGCCAGGCATCGACCTCGCGCGCGAGCGCCGCCCAGCCGCCGTTCATCGGGAAGGGGCCGCGGGCGCGGCGCGCGCAGGAGGCGCCCCCCCACCCCGACACGGAGGCACGTGCGCCGCAGGGATTTTCGTCAAGCACACCCCTCGCGGGCTCGTCCTGGGAACGCGGGTGTCCCGCCCGCACGGGGACGGAGCCCCCGGAAACAGGAATGCGGGCGGGACACAAGCGTTCCCGGGCCGCATGGATTCCCGCTTTCGCGGGAATGACGAGGATGCGGGCGGGACACAAGCGTTCCCAGGATGCGCCGTTCCCGGCGGTCCACGGCTCCGGCCAGGTCCGGAGGCTCCCGACCGGAAGGAACCGCGGGCGCGGCGGACAGTGTCACGTCCCTTCCGGCAGGACCTTGAGCGCGACGTTCGGCTCGACGAGCCGCGGCGCCCCCGCATCGGAGACCTCGAACCGGTGGGCGTGCTCCCATCGGAGCCGGACCGGCGCGCGCCCCTGCATGTCCCACCCGGTCGCGAGGGCGAGGAGCGCGCGGCCCACCCCCTTGTGGGACACCGCCGCTACGGGTCGGCCGGCCCTCCCGATCTCGCCTAGCCACGACCGGAGCCGCGCCTGCACCCGCCGCGGGCCGTCCCCGGCGGGGGTCTCGAAGTCGAGCCCCCGTGCCTCGTTCTCCCGCATCGCGGCCCCCAGCGCCTCCCGGAGCGTGGGCAGGCTCCGGCCTTCCCACTCCCCCCAGTCCATCTCGATGAGCCGGGGCTCGATCTCGAGCGCCTCCGCCCCGAGGGCCTGCGCGGTCTGCCGCGCGCGAAGGAGCGGGCTCGATATCCAGCGGCGCCCCTCGCCGAGCCGGTTCGGAAGACGCCGCCTCGAGAGCAATTCGCGCGCCCGCGCGGTGAGGGGGACGTCGCGCCGCCCCTGGATGCGCCCCGCCTCGTTCCACTCGGTCGGGCCGTGCCGAAGGAACAGGAGGTCGATCACGCGGGGGGCTTCCTCCCGGCGTCAGCCCCGGCCCCGGCCCCGGCCTGTTGTGGCGGCGGCGGCGCCGCTCGTCGTGGCGTCGCTGGTTGCGCGCGCGCCGGCGCATCGTCCTCGACCGGAACCGCCGGGAACGGTCGGCTCGGGGGCGGGCCGCCCGGCGTCGATCCGTCCGCGTGTTCCATGCACCCGCGGATCAGGCCCTCCACGATCGCCCCGATCCGGTCGGAGGCCGCCGCGAAGCTGTGCTCGCGGGCGACCCGGGCGCGGGCCGCATCGCCCATCCGGCGGCGCTGCTCGGGCGTCCGGAGGAGGGTCCGGACCGCGTCCGCGAACGTCTCCGCATCGCCCTCGGGGACGAGCCGTCCGGTCTCGCCGTCCCGGACCACCTCCGGCACCCCGCGAGCGCCGCCCGCCACCACCGGGAGCCCGCGCCCCTGGGCTTCGAGCATCGCCATCCCCATCGCCTCTCCGACCGCCGGCCACACGAAGAGGTCCGAGCCCGCATAGAGCGCGGCGAGGGCCTCGCCCTCGACCCGCCCGACGAAGGTCACCCGCCCGGCCGGCAGGCGGCTCGCGAACAGCGCCTCCACCTCGCGCCGCGCCGGGCCGTCCCCCGCCGCCACCAGACGCCAGCGCTCCCCGCCGAGGCGGGCGAGCGCGTCCGCGAGCACCTCGAACGAGGAATATTTCGGCCCCCCGCGCATCATCGCGACGCAGAGCAGCCTCGGGCCGTCCGCCTCCGGCGCGCCCCGCTCCGGACCGGCGCCTCGGCGCGGGCGGGCCGCTTCGTGCGGGCCGGGGGATACGTCCGCGCCCGTTCGCCGCGAGGAGCCGAGTGCGGAGGAGGCGGGGGAGGGGGCCGGCGCGTCGTCCGGCCCCGATCTTCCGGGTTCCCTCCGGCCCTCGACCGGGACGCCGCCCGGATCGCTCCCCGGGCCATCCCCCAAGCCGTCCCCCGGTCCACCCCCCGGCGGCCCGAGAAAGGGAGGGAACAGGACGATCCGCGCCGGATCGGCCGCGACCTGCTCCAGTCCGGGAACGTCGCCCCGGTGGAGCGCAAGGAGGGTGTCCGCGCGGCGGATGGCGCGGGCCGCCGCCTCGTAGCCGAGGCGCCACGGGCCGCCCGCCTGCTTCGCCGCGTGCGACGCCTCCGCGACCACGTAGGGGACGCCCAGGCCTTCGCTCACGCGCGGCCCGAGCCAGTCCGGCGCCTTGTGGTGGAGGTGGTAGGTGAACCAGAGGCGGGGGCGCAGATCCGCCGCCATATTCCGGTAGCGCCGCAGCAGGCGTTCGGCGAGGCGGAGCCCGACGTCGCGCAGGCGCGCCTGCCGTTCGGGGTCGCCCGCCCCGTCGAAGCTCCGGAACCGGGATGCGAGGTCCACCTCCCACCCCCTGTCCTCCCCCGCCCGTTCGAGCGCCGCGAGCAGGAGCCGCGCGAGGGTCCGGTCCCCGGACGGCGCCGGATGGTCGGGGGCCTTGAGCGGGGCGTAGAACGCGATCCTCACGCCGCCCGGTCCGCGGCGCTCGCGGCGCCGTCCGGGGCAAGGGGCGCGGCGCGGTCGTCGGCGGGGGGCCGTTGTCCGGGCAGCCCGGAGAACTTGGCGGCGAGCCGGTCGGCCCCCGCGACCGAGGAGAACTCGGCCCGCACCCGGCGTTCCCCCGCGGCTCCGAGCCGCCGCCGCAGGCCCGGGTCCCGGAGGAGCCGTTCGATCCCGGCCGCGAGCGCGTCCGGATCCTCGGGCGGGACGAGGACCCCGTTCACCCCGTCCTCGATCAGCTCCGGGATCGCGGAGACCCAGGTCGCGACGCAGGGCAGGCCCTGGCTCTGGGCTTCGAGGAGGACGTTGGGAAGGCCGTCCCGATCGCCGTCCCGTGCGACCCGGCTCGCGAGCACGAAGAGGTCCGCGGCGCGCAGCCGGGTGAGCAGGTCGGGCCGGGCGAGCGCCCCCGCCCACTCCGTGCGATGCGCGATCCCGGCCCGCTCCGCGAGCCGCCGAAGGGCCGCGATCCGCGGCCCGCCGCCCACGTGGACGAAGCGCCACGCGAGTGTGTCGGGCAAGCGGGCGAGGGCCGCGATGAGGTCCGGGTATCCCTTCTTCTCCACCGCCCGGCCGACGGAGAGGATGGTCAGCACCCTCGGCGCGCCGTCCGCGGGGGGAGGCGCGGGCGGGGGCCGGGACGGAGACGGAGGCTGAGACGGAGACGGTGACGCGGGCGGAGGCGGAAACTCCGCGAGGTCGAGCCCGTGCCGCACCAGCTCGACCCTGCCGGGCGCGGGGGCGAGCGCGGCGAGCTCGGCGCGGTTGACCTCGGTGCAGGTCACCACCCAGTCCGCGTCCCGGAGCTTCTCGCGCTTCTCCCACCGCGGGGTCGTCCAGATGTCCTTGGCGTGGGCCGAGCCGGTCCACCGCCGCCCCGTCAGGTGCGCGGCGTAGCGCGCGACCGAGGCCGGGGTATGCAGGAAGTGGGCGTGGAGGTGGACGACCTCGGGGGGCAGCTCGTGCGCCATCACGATCGCTTGGCCGAAGCGCCGCACCCGGTTGCGCGTCGGGTCGCGCGCGAGGTCGCGCAGCCACAGGCGAAGCGCCCGGCCGTAGCGGGGCCGCCGGCGCACCTGCCGCCACGCCCGGAAGACCCGCGCCGGCTCCTGGTGCAGGTACTCCGGGAGGTAGGTCACCGGCGCCCGGACCTTCGCGTGGACCGGGTGCACGCTCTCCTCGGTGGGGTGGCGGAGGGAGACGACGTGGAGCCTGAGCCCCCGCGCTTCGAGGGCCAGGATCTCCTGGGTGATGAACGTCTCGGAGAGGCGCGGATAGCCCTTGAGGATGAACCCGATCGTCGGCGGCGCCGGCCCCGGCGTCTCGGACCCGGCGCGCGGGGCCGATGGAGCGTCGCCCGATGGTCGCGGACGGGCGGGCCGCCGCTCCCGGGCGGCGGGCGATGCTTGGGGGCTGTTCATTCGACGGGGGAGGGGGCCGGGCGGGTCCGGGCGTGCTCCGGGAGGCCCGCGCGCTGTTCGTAGCCTGTTGATATAGCGAAAATCCCCACCGCGCACATGCCTTGCCGGGGGCTGCCGCTGGCCGCGGCGTCAGACCGCCCGCACCGCCGGCGCGCCTCGTCTCCGGCGCCGGCTCCGATCCGCCCCGCGCGCGAGCCCTTCCTCGACGAGGGTGTCGATGTTGTCGAGGCCGTCGAGGAGGCCCGGCATGTACGCCTCGGAGGGCCGCGACTGGGCGGGAAGGGCGCGGAGCGCCTCCGCCATCCGCCGCGCCGGATCGGGGAGCCCCGGGTTGAACATCCGCACGAGGCCGAGCTCCTGGGCGCGCGACGCGCGGATGAACTGCTCCATGCGGGGCTCGAGCCGCGGAACGAGGATGGCCGGCTTGTCGAACGACAGGATCTCGCAGAACGTGTTGTACCCGCCCATGGCGACGATCCCCGCCGCCCCTTCCATCAGCGCCTCGACCCGCGGGTCGAAGGTAAGCACGCCGCTCACCCGGTCGACGGCCGCCGCGCGGGCGCGGATCGCGTCGCGCACCGCCGCGGGCATGAACGGCCCGAGCAGGAGCACCGCGGAGAGGGGGAGGCCGGGGTCGTGCTCGTACGCGGCGAGCACCTGGTCGAAGAGCGCCTCGCCGTCCCCGCCCCCGCCGCTCGTCACCAGCACGTAGGGGTCGCGCGACGAGGCCGCCGCTTCGGCGGCGGTCTCGGAGAAGTCTCCGGGCGGGACCTCCCGCCGCAGGTAGCCGGTGTATACCATCTTCTCCGGCGCCCCGGGCGGCAGCGCGATGCCGGCGAGCGGATTGCAAACCGCCCCGAGCCCGTACACCCAGATCCGGTCGTACCGGTCGCGCAGGGAGGGGGCCGCGCCCTTGCGCGCCCATTCGTCGGCGAGGCGGGCCGGCTCGTCCAGCACGTCGCGCAGCCCGAGGACGAGCCAGGCGCCGCGGTCGTGGAGGAGGTCGAGGGTTCCGGCCATCTCTCCCCGGAGCCCGAGCGGCTCCTTGTCCACGATGAGCATGTCGGGGCGAAACGCCTCCGCGGTGTGGCGGATGATGGATTCGCGGAGCGCCAGCACTTCGTCGAACGCGAGGTGGAGGGTGAGCGAGGAGTACTCGCCGTTCGGGAGCTTGGTGACCCCGGGGACGCGCACGAAGTCCACCCGCGCCGGAAACTCGAAGCTGCCGATGAGGGGCGAGCCGGAGACGATGAGCACCGAGAGGTCCCGGCGCGTGCGGACGAGCGAGCTGGCGATCGCCCGGCACCGCCGCAGGTGCCCGAGGCCGAACGAATCGTGGCTGTAGATGAGGATCCGGGTCGAGCCGCCCGCCATGTCGCCGATTCCCGGTGAACCGCCGTTCCACGCCCCGCGCCCGGGGCAGGGCGCGTGATTGTACCCCCGGGGGCGGCGGTCCAGAGCGCCCGCCCGGGCGGAACCGCCCCCCGCGCCTGCCGCGTGATGGATGCCCCTGGCGGTCGAATATCCCCGGTCGGCAAGCAGGTGGGGTGGCCGCCGGTACGGATGGGGAAGCGCAACGAGGGCTCGCCGGCGCCGCGCCCTCTTGTTGCCGTGATCCTGAAGAAGCCGCAGGCCGGGGAAGGAAGGCGCACGCGATGGCGGTGGCGCGCTCCTCGCTAGACGACGCCGAACAGCTTGGCGGCCATCGCGAGGTTGAGCGCCGCCAAGAAGCCGAACATCCACCGCAGGGTTGCGATTTCGGACTTCAGCGCTGCGATGTCGGACTTCGTCGCGAGATTGTCATGGTCGGCGGTGGCGGCCCGACGCAACCCTTCGGCGATGGCCTCCGCGTGTTCGGGCTCGATGCCGACCGCCTTGAGGTCGCGGGCGGCTTCGAGCGGGTTGAAGGTGCTGGCGGTCATGGCCGGCGTCTCCGCGTCGGATTGGCCATCATACTACGAAGTCGGCTTCGGAAGCTGGCTTCCATCAGATCGAGGCATGTGCGCGGTGGGGTTTTTCACCAAGCGTGCCTCTCGCGGGCGCGTCCGTGGGAACGTGGGCGTCCCGCCCGCATTTTTGTTCACGGGCGCTTCACACACCCCTGTGCGGGCGAGACGCCCGCGTTCCCAGGATGCGCCGTCCCCGGGGGGTAAGAAATATCCCGAACTCCGATCTTCATTTTTATATCAATAGGTTACGAACAACGCCCGGGCTTCGGGTCAGGCGGGTGCATGGCGCGGGGCCTCCGGGGACCGGCCCCGGATGGCTCCGCATCCTGCTGTCGGCTGCGCCGCGAGGGGCGCTGCGGCGCTGTCCGGAGCGCCCGCGATTCCGCGCGGCGGAATCGCCAAGCGACCGCGACAGCGGTCGCCGGCCGCCGGGCGCGATAGACTGGCGGCTCGCCTCCCCGAGGAGCCGGATTCATGCGACGGTCCGTGTCGGCGCCCCTCGCCGCCCTCCTCGCGGCCGGCCTCGCGCTCGGCGTCGGCATCCGGCTCGCGGCGTCCGCCGATCCGCCCGGCCCGCGCGAGCTCGTCATCGGCGTCACCCAGTTCCCCTCCACCCTCCACCCCGTCATCGACTCGATGCTCGCCAAGAGCTACGTCCTCGGGCTCGTCCGCCGGCCGACGATGGTCCGCGGCCACGACTGGAAGCATGCCTGCCTGCTCTGCACCGGCGTGCCGTCGATCGAGGCGGGGACGGCCGCGATCGAGCCCCTGCCGGGCGGGGGCGAGGGGATGGCGGTGAGCTACGCCCTCGACCCGCGCGCCAAGTGGGGGGACGGTACTCCCATCACCACCCGCGACGTCGTCTTCACCTGGGAGGTGGGGCGGCACCCGCAGTCGGGGGTCGCCGCCCATTCGTACTACCGCCGGGTCCTCTCCATCGACGTCCACGACGAGCACCGCTACACCGTCCACTACGACCGGCTCGACTACGACTACCCCGCCGTCGGCGCGTTCAGCCTGCTGCCCGAGCACCTGGAGCGGACTGTCTTCGAGGAGGACCCCGCGACCTACCGCCACCGGACCCGCTACGAGACCGAGCCCGGCCATCCCGGCCTCTACCACGGCCCTTACCGGATCACGGAGGTCGCGCGCGGGTCGCACATCCGGTTCGAGCGCAACCCCGAGTGGTGGGGGCGCGAGCCGTACTTCGAGCGCATCGTCGTCCGCACCATCGAGAACACCGTCGCCCTGGAGGCGAACCTGCTCTCCGGGACGGTCGACCTCATCGCGGGGGAGCTGGGGCTCCCGATCGACCAGGCGATCGCGTTCGAGGCGCGCCACGGCGACCGTTTCGCGGTCGAGTACCAGCCGGGGCTCATCTACGAGCACCTGACCCCCAACTTCGACAACCCGATCCTCCGCGACCGGCGGGTCCGGCGGGCGCTTCTCCTCGGGATCGACCGCGAAGCCATCAGCGAGAGGCTGTTCGGGGGGCGGCAGCCGGTCGCGGACACGAACGTGAACCCGCTTGACTGGGTCCATTCCGGGGAGGTCCGGACCTGGCCCTACGATCCGGCGCGGGCGGCGGCGCTCCTCGACGCGGCGGGATGGGCCCCGGGCCGCGACGGGGTCCGCCGCGACGGCGGCGGCGAGCCGCTCCGCCTCGAGCTCATGACCACCGCCGGGGACCGCACCCGGGAGCTGGTGGAGCAGGTCATCCAGAGCCAGTGGCGCGAGCTCGGGGTCGACGCGCGGATCCGGAACGAGCCCCCGCGGGTCTTCTTCGGCGACACCGTGGCCCGCCGCGAGTTCACCGGCTTCGCGATGTTCGCGTGGGTCTCGTCGCCGGAGGCGTCGCCGCGCGGGGTCCTGCACTCCGGGGAGGTCCCGCGCCCCGGCAACGGCTGGAGCGGCAACAACATGGCGGGGTATGCAAACCCGGAGGCGGACCGGCTCACCGACGCCATCGAGGTCGAGCTGGACCGCGAGCGCCGCCGGGCGCTCTGGGCGGAGCTCCAGTCCCTCTATGCCGAGGACCTGCCCGCCCTCCCGCTCTACTTCCGGGCCAGCGCCTTCATCCGCCCGAAATGGCTGGCCGGGGTGCGCCCGACCGGGCACCAGTTCCCGAGCACCCTCTGGGTCGAGGAGTGGCGCCGTGAGGGAGCGGTTCCGGGAGAATGACCCGGGACGGGCAGGGCGCGCCTGTGCCCACCTGCCGTGGCCGGGGCCGCGCCGGAAGCCGCGCCCGAGGACCTCCTCGCTCTGCTCTCGGGGCGCCGGCGAGAGGACCTGGAGTCGGCGAGCCTCCTCGAAGCCTGCCCGGGTCGGAGGCTCGGCGCGAGGCGAGCGGCGCCGAGCACACGATTCACCCGCTCACGAATGCGGGGGGGACGTGCGCGGGTGAGATCGACGATCTCGAGGGCGCATGTCTCGCGCACGCCCCGGTTCGCGAGCCGGGGCCGCGTGCTGGGCTCGGCGCGCGCACCTGGCCCGGTGACAGGTCCCGGGGCTCACCGCCACTTCCCCCGCGGTCGCGGCCGGGCGCTCCCCCGCAGGGAAGCAGGCAGGTTACCGTTCATGTCATGACTCCGCGGCTTCAGCGGTGTTTCTCCGTGTGGCGGAGGAGGGGGCTTCGTGACCGGGGCGGGCGCACTCGCTCCTTTCAAGGAACAGCGTGAAGCCTCCTTCGGACGTGGGCGTCGGAGTCAGGCGTACGGGCCACACCGCCACTCCGGATCAGAGATCGACCCGGAGCTTCGCGCCTAGCCAAGTCCGGTCGGCCCCACGCACGTGGCCTGCATCGAAGCTCCTCTCCCACTGGACGGAGAGGCGGGCCTTCTTCCCGAAGCTGCGTTCGTGGCCGAGCCCCAACGAGAGGGCGCGCGCGTCGGGCTCGAGCGGGAGCTTCAGGTCCTCCTGGACCCAGGTTCCGTCCAGGCGCCGTCCGACCGGGCGTCGGATGACGGCGTCGCCTGCTTCGGCCCGCAGCGGCTGCGAGAGAGTGAGCCGGGTAGCGGGGCCGTCCTCCGCTCCCTCCACAGCCGGCAAGCAGGACGGGCAGGAGCAGGAGAACCGGGAGCGTCCGAAGCGATTCGTTTCGTTGGCTCCCCGGGCGGCCGAGTGCTCGCTCCGTCTTCATTGGGCTCTCCTCTATCGCGCCGTTCCGACGCACTGCACGGCGGCATTGCCGTCATCAGTCGTGGCAACTCTGCATTGGCCAAAGGCGGCGGGATTAGCGGTCCCGGCAACGAGGCTTTGGCAAGCTCTGATCGCATTAGCTTCGGCCTCTTGGCTTGTATTGCTACCTCTCAATGCAAAGCTGGGACGATTGCAGCCTTCGTTGCAGTCGCTGACTGCGATCGCAGCGCAAGCGTTTCTGAGCGGCCTGCCTCTGCTGCTACAAGCTGTTCCGCCTTGCCTTGCACACGTCGCCCTCACAGCACTCAGAGCACTGGACTCGCTAGGATGGCCTCCTACTAGGGCCAAACCCCACTTGCTGGCGCCCACTGTCCAAATACCTGCAGCCCCCCAATCCTCCTGCGCCGAAGGAGGCGAAGATCCCGCCGGAGGAGACGAAGATCCCGGCGTACAACTGCCATCCGCGGGCGCGGGACCGATGGTCACGTTGATATTTGCACTCGATCCTGCTCCTCCCCTGTGCTGCCAGGTTTGAGCCTGCCCGTGAATCCTGATTTCTCCGGTGTTTCCATCTCCATGGTTACATTTTCCCTTGTACCCCGTGCCATTGAGTGCAAGTAGCCTCACCGCGTTCGTTCCTGCGGTCACCGGCACGGTGAAACAGTGGGGATCACTGAACAACTCCCCCTCGAACACTCGACTTCCGTTGACGGACACTCTGATCTCGTCTCCATCTTCGCATTCGTGGTCGCGCACGCAAATTTGTAGAGGGCATGACGCCGGAAGTGTTACGTTGACATCGTCAAGCGGATCGGCTTCCGGATCTGCCCCCGGAGCCGAAGCTGAACAGGTTAAGCTGTGACTCTGACTGCTCGTTCCCGAGCTCGGACAAGTAGCGCAACACTTGTCGCATCCTTCGTCGCCATCGAGACCCACGCCCCAACGCCATGAGGTATTGCCTCTGGCGCGGGCGCCATAGCAAACGCGTTGGCCGCTGGTACAAGCAAGATTGGAAACTCCCGCTTCTCCCAATCCGGAAGTAACGTATACTTCGTCTTCCCCCGGCCAAACGAGAGATGGCGTACCGTCCGCAGAGTACTGAAAAAACCGGAATTCCATGTCTCGATCGTCGTTACATTGATCTGTTATCGTCCACGATATGCTGGTTGGCGTAGGCGTAATAGGGATTTCCGGAGGCGGGTCCTGCGGGTCCGGGTCCGAGGTCGGGTCCGGAGTCGGATCCGGGGTTGGGGTCGGGGTTGGGGTCGGGGTCGTTTCCGGAGGAGTGGAGGACCCTCCACCGCCCCCACCGCCGCAGCTCGTCAATCCGGCGAGTGCGATGCCGAGCAGCGCAAGCTGCGCGATGCGCTTGAAGGCGCGCAGGGAAGCAGTGTCTGTCCGTTGTTCACGCAGCATCGTTCTCTCTCCCTTCCCGGCGGGGCCGGCTGGATTCAGGGTGTTTTCTTCGGGGTCAGGCCGCGCGGGCCACGGTGACGCTCAAGGTCCGGTCGGCCGCGAGCGCGGGGTTCGCAAGGAGCTGGAACGTCGCTCGCCCGGACGTGGTGCCCTGGGGGATGGTGACGACGGCCGGCTCGTCGACGTAGTCCACACCGGCCACCGCCGGGTTGTCCCCGCTGCCCGGAGCGAGGCGCACCGACAGGCGCACTTCCTCGGACGCGGGGGCGGACAGGGCCACCTCCACCGACACGGTTCCGCCGCTCGCCGCGGACGACTGGAGGAACCGCACCGTCACCCCGTCACCCTCGGCGCTCTGCCGTGCTTCGCGCTCGATGGTGCGGAGCCGCCCCTCGCTCTGCACCGGGCGCCACACGTCGTCCGCGGTGGCGGTGCGCGCCATCGCGAACGCGCCGAGCCCCTCCCACTTCGTCCGCTTGCGCGGGCCGCCGAACGGGACGTCGAGCGAAAGCCCGAGCGATTCGCCATCCGCGCCGGAGCCGAGGCCGGTGCGGGCGTCCAGCGCCAAGTACGGATGCGGCTTCCACCCGAGAGCGAGGCGCCCGTCGACGGTGGACCGCCCCGCGTCGTCGCGCTCCCAACGGCCCAGCGCGGTGTCGAGCGACACGGTGGTGGTCAGGTCGAGCCGCACGCCGAGCTCGGTCCCGCCGACCGCGCGCTCCTCGTAGCCCGAGCGACCGGGCCGCCACCCGGTCGTCGGGACGTAGTGCTGCAGCGTGACGTGGCCCCACCGCCCGGCGTAGTCCGTGCCGAGCGCGATGCGCTGGTGCCCCCGCTCGAGGTTCTCCTGCACCAGGGCCGTCGCACCGTACACGTTCGCGTCCGCGGCGAACCGCCATGCGCCGCCGAGGCGCACGTCGTTGCGCCGCAACCCGTGTTCGTCGGTCCAGCGGGTCATGCCCTGCTGGAGGAACAACGCACTTCCGGGGAGCGCCGGCTCGTCGGTGCCCGACTGCGCGCGGCCGCGGTACGCGAGCGGGATGACCGCGTCCAGCTCCCCGGCCAGCCCCTGGCCTAGCGGAGACCAGGACATGCGGTGCACGAGGCTGAAGCGCTCTCCGAACACCCTCCGCCCCTGCTCGGTCATGAAGCGGGCGGCTTCGTCCACCAGAAGGCCGCCCAGCCGGTCCCCGACGCAGCGCGAGCCGGCGTCCCAATCGGCCGAGTCCTTCCCAGAGAGCGAGGTCATGCACGAGCCGGCCCGGTCGAAGGCCCACTCCGCGAGGGTGTCGGCGGCATGGGAGGGAGCGGGAACGGCGAGGACGGGGGAGAGGACAACGGCGAGGGCGAGGGTCGTTCGGGAGCGGCGCATGGGGCTCCTCCTGCGGTGGGACGTTCTGCCGGCCCGGAGCGGTCGTGGAGCGACCGTGGAACGGTCCTGGCATGGATGGCGCTGCCGGCGGTGCGCGGCGCCGGGCTCGCGGCCAGGGGGAGGCGGCGCGAGGCGCGGGCCGGCGGACAGAGTCCGCAGCAGCCGGGCCGGCCCGGGACGAACCTGGGATGTACGGCCGGAGAACGCGATTCGCGAGAGCGACGGCTTCGTGGGTGATGTGCGGCGCATCGTCCTCCCTCATGGACCCGGCTCACCGAAGGCCCATGCAGGCTCTTATGAGAAGAACGATGTCAACCCCCCTGAGCGCCCCCCTGAGCGCAGGATCTCGATACTGAATTTTGTTCGTGAACAACCCATTGATGTTGCATGGGGTTTTCGATATCGAGACCCGTGCGAAGGGCTTTGCCGGGCATCTGGACGGGGCCCGAGCCGGTTACGGGACGCCGATCCCGTCGGGCATTCGCGCGGAGGCTCGCCGAGCGCACACCCTGGTCGAGGAGCGGATCGCAGAGGGCGTACGGGGCCGCCGCCCGCGGGCCGGGGACCGACCAGGCCGGCCCCGTGCGGACCCGCGCCCAGTCGCTCCGGACGGCGTGGCGCTGGCTGCGGCTTCAGCCCGACAGCGCGCTCTCGAAGCGGCGCCGGACCCGCACCGGACCCGCGCCCGGTCCCCGTAGAGCGCGAGGCCATCTTCGAGGCGGCCCCGCCGCGAGCGCCGCCCCTGACGGCGACGGATTCGTGATGGCGGGGCCGAAGCCTCTCGATCCCGCGGCGAGGGCTGCCCCACACGGCTCCCGCCCGACGACGCGACGGCGAGGACGGAACCCTTTCCTGCGGGGACGGCGGGGAGCGGGAGGATCCCTTCGTCGGGTGCCTGTCAGGTCCCTGACGCTCGAGTCTCTGACGCTCCGGGGCGCGCCCGGGGTTCGGGTGCGGCAGCCGGGCTCGGGAGGGTGGCTGTCCGGCGCCGAGCCGGTACGCGAGTAGCCCAGCCGGAACAGGGCCTGGTCCGGGCAGGTACGCCGCGGCCGTCGGGCCGGCGCGGAGCCCGGGCCGGCCCGAGTTCGGGGAGAGGATGGCGACCGCCCGGCTCTTCCGGCTCACCTCGAACCACCACGGCGCAGGGGTCAGCCGAGCAGCACGTCCTTGGCCCGGTTGATCTGGGCGGCGAGATAGCTCGACCCGCCCCGGTCCGGGTGCAGCTTCTGGATGAGGCGGCGGTGGGCGTCCACGATCGCGTCCCGTGTAGCGCCCGGTTCGAGACCCAGGATCCGGAGCGCCTGCTGCGCGCTCATGGGCGCGTCCGCGGCCCCGGCCCCCCCGGCGCCTTCGCCGGGGTCTTCGCCGGTCCCGCCGCGCCGCCAGTCCGCGCCGAGCCTCCGGTCGAGGTAGGCTTCGAGGAGGCGCGCCGACTCCGGGTCCTCTCGCCGGCACTCCGAGAGCAGGGCGAGGAGGTCCCCGGGCGCGAGCGAATCGAGGGTCCGGCCCCGGAACGCCCCCCTCCGCACCTCGCCGCCCAGCTTTCCGGTGTCGTGGTCGATCGTCATCCGCAGCCAGTCGGCCTCGACCTCGGAGGTCGAGCCCGGCGTGGGTCCCCGCGCGGCCTTCGCCCGCTGGAGCCCCGCCCATAGCCGCGGCAGGAGCGGCGCGAGCCCGAACAGCCAGACGGACCAGTGAAAGCGGGTGCTGAGGTAGAGGAGCCCGAGGGTCGCGGCGCCGATCGCGAGCGCGCGCACCAGCGGGTGGCGCAGCAGCCCCGGGCGGCGGCGCAGCACGCTGAACGCGATCAGGGCCGCGACCAGCAGGATCAGGATCAGGACGGGGTGCACGGCGTCGGCGTCATCGCGGGCCGCAGTCGGATACGGGACGGACCCCTTGGCAAAGGAGACGCGGCGTTCAGTCCGCCGGGGCGATCTGGTGGGTGAGCTGCCGGACGAGCCTCCCCGCGCCGTCGCCGTAGCGCGCGAGCGCGCGCCGGCCGCCCACCGCGTACACCGCGACCGCGCTCAGGAGCTCGCGGAGCTCGCTGGCGCTGCCGCCGTCGAACCCGCAGCAGGCCCCGCCCGAGAGCCGGGCGACCTCGCGAAAACACCGGGCCGCGACCGGGTCGCCCCCTTCGTGGAACAGGAAGGCGGGCACCCCCTTGAGCCCGAGCCGGGCGGCCCGATCGCACAGCTCGTCGACGTTCTCCTCGACGCAGTCGCCGACGAAGACGAGCGCGCTGACCGGCTCGCGGTCCGTCTCCGTCAGCGCGTGGTCCAGCACCCGCCGGATCTGGGTCAGGCCCCCGGCGCAGCGCACCGCGGACATCGCCCGCACCACGTCGTCGGCCTTGTCGTACCAGCGCGACGCCCGGCATTCCCGGTACCCGCGGTAGTAGCAGAGCTGGAGCCGGAGGTCTCCGACGGCCGCCGCCTCCTCGAACATCCGGCCCTGGATCCCGCACGCCCGGTCCCAGGTCGGCTCCCGGCTCGCGGTCGCATCCATCGCGAAGATGAGCCGGCCGCCCCTTCCCTGGCCCCGCGCGGGGGTGGCGGCGACGGTCTCCAGGAACGCGTCGACCGCCCGGGACGTGGGCGTGGAGGAGACCGGAAGGGAATCTCGCGCCATGGATGCCTGAGCCCTGAACGCGCGGGCGGCCCCGGGCCGGAACCCGCCGCCCTACCGGTGGGCGCGGTTCTCCACGAGGTCGTCCACGACCGCCGGCTCCGCGAGGGTGGTGGTGTCGCCGAGGTCGTCCAGCTCGTTGGCGGCCACCTTGCGCAGGATCCTCCGCATGATCTTGCCGGATCGGGTCTTGGGGAGGCCGGGGGCCCACTGGATGACGTCCGGGGCGGCGATGGCCCCGATCTCCCCGCGCACGTGCCGGACCAGCTCCTTGCGGAGGGCTTCGTCCGGGGCCACCCCCTTCATGAGCGTGACGTAGGCGTAGATCCCCTGGCCCTTGACGGGATGCGGGCAGCCGACCACGGCCGCCTCCGCCACCGTCTCGTGCAGGACGAGCGCGCTCTCGACCTCGGCGGTCCCCAGACGGTGGCCGGAGACGTTGATGACGTCGTCGAC
The DNA here is from genome assembly GCA_965243335.1 of Gammaproteobacteria bacterium. GTDB lineage: Bacteria > Pseudomonadota > Gammaproteobacteria > HK1 > HK1 > JAJDXW01. Next base: position 2,837,397 of record OZ251545.1, on the reverse strand, counting down.
CCGCCCCGTGATCCAGTAGTAGCCGTCCTCGTCCCGCCGCGCGCCGTCGCCGGTGAAGTAGAGGCCGGGGAACCTCGCGAAATAGGTGTCGAAGAAGCGCTGGTGGTCTCCGTACACCGTGCGCATCTGCCCCGGCCAGGAACGGGCGAGGCAGAGGTTGCCGGCGGCGGCGCCTTCGAGCCTCCGGCCCTCGTCGTCCACGATCCAGGGCTCGACCCCGAAGAAGGGCCGGGTGGCCGAGCCCGGCTTCAGGGTCGTCGCCCCCGGCAGCGGGGTGATCAGGATGCCGCCCGTCTCGGTCTGCCACCAGGTGTCCACGATGGGGACCCGGCCCCCTCCCACGACCCGGTGGTACCACTCCCAGGCCTCCGGGTTGATGGGCTCCCCGACCGTCCCGAGCAACCGGAGGCTCGCGCGCGACGAGCGGAGCACCGGGTCGTCCCCCTGCTGCATGAGGGCCCGGATCGCGGTCGGCGCGGTGTAGAAGACGTTGATGCGGTGCTTGTCCACGACCTGCCAGAACCGTCCCGCGTCGGGGAAGGTCGGCACGCCCTCGAACACCACCGTGGCCGCCCCGTTCGCGAGCGGCCCGTACACGATGTAGGAATGCCCGGTGACCCACCCCACGTCCGCCGTGCACCAGTAGACGTCCCCGTCGTGGTAGTCGAATACGTAGTGGTGGGTCATCGCGGTGTAGAGCAGGTAGCCGCCCGAGGTGTGCAGCACCCCTTTCGGCTTTCCGGTGGAGCCGGAGGTATAGAGGATGAACAGGGGGTCCTCGGCGTCCATCTCTTCCGGCGGGCAGTCCGCCGCGGCCGCGGCCACGAGCTCGTGGTACCAGTGGTCCCGGCCGGCCCGCCAGGGCGTCTCGCTTCCCGTGCGGCGCACCACCACCACGTGCTCGATGCTCGGGGCGCCTTCGCAGGCCCGGTCGCCGTTCGCCTTGAGGGGGACCCGCCCGCCGCCGCGGACCCCCTCGTCGGCCGTCACCAGGACCTTGCAGGAGGAATCGTTGATCCGATCCCGGAGCGACTCGGCGGAGAACCCCCCGAACACCACGGAGTGGACGGCGCCGACCCGGGCGCAGGCGAGCATGGCGACCACCGCTTCCGGGATCATCGGCATGTAGATGCACACCCGATCGCCCTTGGCCACCCCGAGGGTGCGGAGGGCGTTGCCGAAGCGGCAGACCTCCTCGTGCAGCTCGCGGTACGTGATCCTGCGCTCCTCGGCCGGGTCGTCCCCTTCCCAGAGGATGGCCGTCCGGTCGCCCCGCGAGGAGAGGTGGCGGTCCAGGCAGTTCACGGAGACGTTGAGCTTTCCGCCCTCGAACCACCGGATGTGGGCGCGGGCGTAGTCCACGTCGCGGACGGCGCTCCACTTGCGCGACCAGGTGACGAACCGTTCCGCCTGCTCGGCCCAGAAGCCTTCCGGATCGCTCAGCGAGCGCGCGTACAGTTCTTCGTAGCCGGCGCGGTCGATGTGGGCGCGCGCGGCCGCCTCGGCGGGCGGCTCGTAGGTCTTCTCCACCGCCATCGGTCACGGTCTCCTCCAAGCCGAACCGTCCCGATTATACTGGCGCGCGTGGGAGGGGGGCGCCCCAAGCCCCGAGCGGGGAGCCCGCCCGCGAACGGAGCATTCGGATCGTCGGATCGATCGCTCCCATGCGGATGGAGCAGGAGGTATGCAGGTCGACGCGTTCGAGCACGGCGGGGCTCGCCTCGCCTTCCGCTTCGCCCCCGGCAACCCGCCCGCGGTCGTGTACCTGACGGGGTTCCGCTCGGACATGGAAGGGCGGAAGGCTCGCCGGGTCGCGTCGGCGTGCCGCGAGCGGGGGCTCGCCTCGCTTCGCTTCGACCATCGCGGCCACGGACGATCGACCGGCGAGCTCGCCGCGGGCAGCATCGGCGTCTGGTATCGGGACGCCCTCGCCCTCCTCACCGCCCGAATTCCCGGAGACCTCGTCCTCGTCGGCGCGAGCATGGGCGCCTGGCTGATGCTGCTGCTCGCGCGCGCGTTCGCTCGAAGCGGGGCGCGCCGGGTGCGGGGCCTCATCGGCATCGGGGGCGGGGCGGACCTCGCCGACCGGATGCCCCGCCTGTCCGTCTCGGAGCGCCGGGCGCTCTGCCGGACCGGGATCGTCTGGCGCCCTTCGCGTTACGGAGACGGGCCGTACCCGCTGACCCGGCGCATGATCGAGGACGGCAGCCGGCATCGGGTCCTCGGGGAGCCCTGGAGCCCGGGCTGTCCCGTCCACCTCCTGCACGGCATGAGGGACCCCGACGTCCCGTGGCGGGAATCCGCGGCCATCGCGGAGGCGCTCCGCGGCGCTCCGGTGCGGGTCACCCTGATCCCGGACGGCGATCACCGGCTCTCGCGCGATTCCGACCTGGACCGGCTCGAAGGAGCGCTCGACCGCGTGGTCGCGGGTCCTCCCGCCCCCGCCGCCCCGCGAGGAACATCCGCGTGAGCGAGCCCGCCGCCGCTGCCGCTCCCGCCGGCGCGCCGATCGAGGCGCTCGACGCGGGCCGGATCCGCGCCGCGTTGCCGGGCCGGGTTCGGCTGGGAGGGCTGTGCGTGCATCGTGCCGTCGACTCCACGAACACCTGGCTTCAGGAACGGTCGCACTCCCTGCCGAGCCCGTTCGCGTGCCTGAGCGAGCATCAGCTCGCCGGCCGGGGGCGCCGCGGCCGGGTCTGGGTGGACGGAACGGGCCGCGACCTCTGCCTGTCGCTGCTCTGGCGGTTCGGCGCGGCGCAGGCGCGGACCCAGGGGCTCAGTCTCGCGGTCGGGGTCGCGGCGGCGCGCGCGCTCGCGGCGACCGGGGCGGACGGCGTCGGGCTCAAGTGGCCGAACGACGTCGTCTGGCGGGATCGAAAGCTCGGCGGCGTCCTCATCGAGGGATCGGTGTCCGGGCGGGTCTGGACCGTCGTCATCGGGGTCGGCGTCAACGTCCATTCGTGCGGGGCGCCGGACCCGCACATCCCTCGCGCGCGCCTCGGGTCCATTCCGGGGGCGTGCGTCTCCAGAAACGGCCTCGCCGCGGATCTGATCGCGGAGATCTGGGCGGAGTGCGCGCGCTTTGAGGAGCTTGGGGCAGGGCCCGCGATCCGCGAATGGACGCGGCTCGACGCGATGCGGGGGCGCGCGGTCAGGGTCCACGGGCCGGGCGGGGAGACCGGCGGCATCGCCCGCGGCGTGGACGAGGCGGGCGAGCTGCTGGTGGAGGTCGACGGTGCGCTCGAGCGGTTCGTGAGCGCCGAGGTGAGCCTCCGGCCCGACCGGCCGGGTGTCCCGGGAGAGGTGGCATGAGGTGGCTCGTGTTCCTCCTGGTGCTCGCGAACGTCGGGTTCTTCGCATGGCGCTACTGGCTTTCGGATCCGCCGCGCGGCGACGTGCATACGCTTCCGATCGACGCCGCTCCGTCCCTCGACCGCCTCGACGAAGTGGACCTCACGGAGTTCGCCAAACGGACTCCCGTCTCTTCGGGGGCCGCGGGCGCCCGGGCCGCCGAAGGAGCCTGTTTCGCGGTCGGACCCATGACCGGGGAGTATTCGGAGGGCGCGATCATGGGGAGGGTGCGGGAGTGGCTGATGAGCCGCGGCGGAAACGTGGACCTTCGCCGCAGCAGGTACCGCGAGATCCGGTACTACTGGCTCCATCTTCCCCCGATCGGAACGTACGCCGCGGCGCAGGATCGGGTGCGGGAGCTCACCGCGAGCGCGTTCGGGAAGGCCGTCGCCATTCCGAACGGCAACATGAAGAACGCCGTGACCATCGGTATATACGGACTTCGGTCCGTGCTGGAACGGGACCTTGCGCGGCTCAAGGCCAAAGGCTTCGAGCCCCGGGTGGAGCCGGTTCTGAGAATCGGGCGATCCCTCTGGTTCACCGCCGAGTTCCCGCCCGGCTACGAGTTTCCGGCCAAGCGTTTCGCGGTCGCCTTCGCAGGTCTCGATGTGGTGGATGCCCGGTGCCCGCCCCCTCCGGAGCCCTCCACCGGCGCGCCGGGTACGGTCCCGCCCCCGGTCTTCTGAAGCGGCGCCCGGGTCCCGCCGCGGGAGTGTGGCGGCCGGTCACGAGGCGTGTGCGCTGTTCGCAAGCTGTTGATTGTGATGAGGTAGAGCGGAGGCGAGATATTTTTACCCCACGGGGACGGCGTTGTTCCACCCACGGCGGCACTACTAGTGCGGGTACGTCCCTGGGAACGGCGCGTCCTGCGGACGCGGGCGTCCCGCCCGCATTCTGGTTCACGGGCGCTTCACACCCCCGTGCGGGCGGGACGCCCGCGTTCCCAGGATGCGTCGCTCCCAGGAGTCCCGCGATGAGGTGTGCCTGGCGAAAATCCCCACCGCGCACATGTCCCGGTCACGGGGTAACAGCCTGTTACCCCGTGACCGGGAGTAGAATCACGCTGTCGCCGGCGTAGCTCAGTGGGTAGAGCAGGGGTTTTGTAAACCTCAGGTCCGCGGTTCGAATCCGTGTGCCGGCACCATCATTCCCGGTCGTCGATGCCGGGGCCCGAGGCAAGCGCCTGCCCTGCGGTTCGACCGGGCTCTCCGCGCTCTGCCGCCGCCTCATCCCTCGGAAGTCGTTCCGCGCCCGATGGGTCGGTTCGGACCCGGCCGGACGCCGGCATCGGCCGACGTTCCCGCCGGCGCTGACCCCCGCCGAGCGCCCGGTTCAGGATCCGCTCCGGGTCGGACCACCCGGTCTCGTCCTGGATTTCGCGGCAGGCGGCCAGCACCCGGCCGATCCGCGGACCGGGCTCGAAGCCCCGTTCGATGAGATGGCGCCCGCGCACCGCCGGCGCATGGGCGGCGAGGCCGGGGAGGGCGGCGCTCGCGCGCTCGAGGAAGGCCGCCCCCTCCGGGAACTCGCCGCGCGCCGCGGCCGGGGTCGTGCGTCCGAGGTGGTCGGCGGTCGCGACCCTCGCCAGGAGCCGAAGGTCGGTCCCCGCCGCTTCGAGCCGGCGCGCGAGGCGCCGGTAGGCTCGCGGCCCGGCGTCGTTCTTGACGAACCAGGCGGGCGCCAGGTGGTCCCTGACCAGGGCGCCGACCTCGTCGATCAGCCGCCGCGGCGCCCGCAACCGGTGCAGGAAGCGCTCCGCCGGCTTGACCCCGGCCCGGTCATGGCCGGGGGAGCGGAGCCCCTCGGTCACGAGCGGCTTGCCGAAGTCGTGGCAGAGGACCGCGAACATGAACGCCTCGTCGTCCTCGCCGCCGCGGCGAAGCTCCGCCGCCCGGTCGAGAGCCAGCAGGGTGTGGACCCACACGTCGCCCTCGGGATGCCAGCGGGGGTCCTGGGGCACGCCGATGAGCGCCTCGACCTCCGGGAAAAACCGCACGAGGCCAGTCTCCCGGAGGAAGTCGAAGCCGACGGAGGGGCGCGCCCCGAGGAGCAGATGCTTGCGGAGCTCCGCGAACATGCGTTCCGGCGCGAGCTCCGAGAGGTCGAGCCGGCGGGAGAGGGCCAGGAGCTCCGTATCGGGCTTGAGGTCGAAGCGGGCGGCGAATTGCGCGGCGCGCAGGCCCCGCAGGGGATCTTCCGCGAAATGCGCGGGGTCGGTGACCCGGAGCCGCTTCGCGGCGAGGTCCTCCCGGCCGCCGTGGGGATCGAGGACCTCGCCCGTGAGCGGATCGTAGCCGATGGAGTTGACGCGGAAGTCACGCCGGCGGGCGGCGGTTGCGAAGTCCAGGTCCGGGGCGATCTCGACCGCGAACCCCCGATGTCCGGGCCCCGTCTTGTTGTCGCGCCGGGGCAGCGAGAAGTCGGCGTCGAGCCCGTCGATGCGAAGGACCCCGAAGGTTCGGCCGACCGTTCGGGTCCGCCCGAAGCGCGCGAGGATCGACTCGACCCGCTCGAGCGTGAGCCAGAACACCTCGACGTCCACGTCGGCGGAGGCGCGGCCGAGTATCCGGTCGCGCACCTGCCCTCCGACGAAGAGGGCCCGCCCGCCCGCCTCGCGGACCGCCTTCGCGATCTCGCCGAGGCGCGGGTCCGCGTCGCCGAAGTCGGGCCGGGGCGCGAGCGCCGGAGCTTGCATCGGGCGGTCCGGAGGCATGGTGGTGTCCGACGCGGGGAGCGCGGGGCCCCGCGCCCCTCGCCGTGATGACCGGGCGCCTCGCTTCGGGAGCCCTCTCGGAGACCCCGGGGCCGACGGCCGCCGACCGCCGGTGCGCCCGGCTCCGGGCGCTCAGCCCGCCTCGATCCGGACCCGGTTGTCGTGGAACGCGGCCCCGCCGATCGGGGCGACCGGATCGGCCCCGGTCAGCGCGTTGATGCCGACCCCGTCGGGGAACGCCTTGTTCGGCCAGATGCTCTCCACGACCACGACGCCCCGCTGGACCCCGTCGAACCGCTCCACGTGGATTCGCACCCGGCCCCGGTCGTTGCCGAGGGCGGCAAGGTCCCCGTCCGCGAGACCGAGCCGGTCCGCGTCCTGCGGGTGGATCATCACGCTCGGCCGCCGCTCGCGGCGGATCGAGGTCGGGGTCTCCGTGAACGAGGAGTTGAGATAGTGGCGCGCGGGGGCGGTGACGAGGCGGAACGGCATGGCCTCGTTGGCCTCCTCGATGACCGGCCAGTGGTCCGGGAGGCGCGGCGGCGCGCCCGCCTCGCCGTCCGGCCCGAACCCGTGGGGCCGGACCGCGGCCCAGTCCGGCGCGAACCGGAACTTCCCGTCCGGGTGGGCGAACCCCCCGAGGTAGTGCGCATCCTCGAACGGAGGCTGGCAGTCGATCCAGTGCTCGCGTTCGAGCACTTCGAGCCCGGGCCAGCCGGAGAGGGCCAGGGTCCGGTCGATGATCTCACGCTCCGTCATCCCGAAGCCCGGATGCTCGGCGCCGAGCCGCCGCGCGAGGCCCCGGATGACGGCGTGGTTCGGCCGGCATTCCCCGGGCGGCTCGATGATCTTCGGCCCGAGGATGATGTACTGGTGTCCGCCGCCCTGGTAGACGTCGTCGTGCTCGACGAACATCGTCGCCGGCAGGACCACGTCGGCGACCTCCGCCGTCTCGGTCATGAACTGCTCGTGCACGCAGACGAAGAGGTCCTTGCGGGCGAAGCCCTCGTGGACCAGCCCCAGCTCCGGCGCGACCATCATCGGGTTCGTGTTCTGGATGAGCATCGCGGTCACCGGGGGGCCGTCGCCCAAGTCCCGCCGGTCGCCGGTGAGCACGGGGCCGATGCGGGACTGGTCGAGCACGCGGACCCCCGGGTCCCGCACGTCCAGCCCCTCGATGAGCGAGCGATCCCAGTGGTAGATCGCCCCGTTGTTGTGGAAGGCGCCGCCGCCCTCGTGCCGCCACGCCCCCGACACCGCCGCGACGCTCAGGGCCGCGTGCATGTTGACCGCGCCGTTCCGCTGGCGCGCGAACCCGTAGCCGAGCCGGAAGAAGGTGCGGGGGGTCGTGCCGATCATCTCCGCGAGGGTCTCGATCGTATCGGTGGGGACCCCGGTGATCGCGGACGCCCACTTGGGGGTCTTCCCCGCCAGGTGGGCTTCGAGCTCGGCCGGGCAGTCGGTGTAGCGCGCGAGGTAGTCCCGGTCCGCATGGCCGTCCCGGAACAGCACGTGCATCAGGGCGCAGGCGAGTGCGCCGTCGGTCCCGGGCCGCACGCAGACCAAGAGGTCCGCCTGCTTCGCGGTCGCCTGCCGGTACACGTCGATGCACACGATCTTCGCGCCCCGCTCGCGCCGCGCCCGAAGCGCGTGGGTCATCACGTTGACCTGGGTGCTCGCCGCGTTGGTGCCCCAGATGATGACGAGATCGGACCTCGCCATCTCGCGCGGGTCCGCCCCGGCGAGCCGTCCCGTCCCCGCGATGAACCCGTTCCAGGCGAGGGTGGTGCAGATCGTGGAGTGCTGCCCGGAGTAGCGCATCGCGTGGCGGAGCCGGTTGATCCCGTCGCGCTGCACGAGCCCCATCGTGCCCGCGTAGTAGTAGGGCCACACGGTCTCCGGCCCGTAGCGGTCGGCCGCCCGCTCGAAGGCGCCGGCCACCTCGTCCAGCGCCTCGTCCCACCCGATGGGCGCGAACGCGCCGCGGGAGGTGCGGCGGAGGGGACGGGTCAGGCGGTCCGGGTGATGGGCCCGCTCCGCGTAGCGCGCCACCTTGCTGCACACCACCCCGGCCGTGTAGTCGTTCGCCGCCGCGCCGCGCACCCGGCCGATCCGCCGCGGGTCGAGGCGTTCGATCTCGAGCGCGCAGGTCGAAGGGCAGTCATGGGGGCAGGCGCTGAAGTGGATTTCGGACGCGGGTACCGCGTTCATGACGAACTCCCGTGCGGATTCGGCGCGGGCATGATACGCCATCCGCCCGGCAGGCCCGCATCACTTGGGCGCGTCGCCCAGGTCCCGGGCCATTCGCATCGCGGACTCGCGCCCTCCGTAGTATCCGGGAAGGCGCCGGACCTCCCGGTAGCCGAGCCGGCGGTAGAAGCCGAGGGCCGCGTCGTTGCCCATGCGCACCTCGAGCTGGACTTCTCCGATTCCCTCCATGCGGGCCGAGCGCTCGAGCCGCTCGAGGAGGTTCCGGGCGATCCGCCGGCGCCGCCAGGCCGGCCGCACCGCGAGGAGGCTCAGGTGGGCTTCCTCCAGCTCGAAGCGCATGATCGCGAACCCCGCGATCTCCGTTCCCGGGCCTCGCGGCGTGTCCGCGACCAGGACCTCCGTATTCCGGTCGAGGAGCGCCCGCAGGATACGGCGCGGGCGCCAGGTCCAGCGCAGCCCGTCCTCGACGTAGTCCCGCGCCATCCGCGCGATGATCGGCGCGTCCGGGACCCGTCCGGGGCGGTGGGTGATGGGGACTTCCGGGGCCTCCATGCGGTTACGATAGAGCATTCGGGCCGAGGCAACGAAGGGCGGGGGAAGCGGGTGGAAGTCAAGGAAACCGTCATTCGCCGGATGACCCGGCTCGCCGTGGAGCACGGCGCGGTCAACCTCTCGCAGGGGTTCACCGACGAGGCGCCGGTGTTCGACATGGTGTGGGGCGGGGTCTCCGCGATGGTGGGCGGGACCGGGGAGGGGGTGGCCCGGCTCGAAGCCATGACGGTGCGCGAGCTCCTGGACGCTCGCGGGGAGGGCGGCGGCAACTCCCTCGACCTCACCCTGCGGGAGCTCCTCGCCGCCGTCCGCAACCCGAGGGACCAGCTCAACCAGTACTCGTTCCCGTTCGGGATCCCGGAGCTGCGCCGCGCGATCGCGGGCTACACCGAAGCGCTCTACGGGGTCCGTCCCGACCCCGAGGAGCAGATCACGGTAGTGCTCGGGGCAAGCGAGGGGATGGCGGTCGCGTTCCGGTCGCTGCTGGAGCCGGGCGACGGGGTCGTCGTGATGCAGCCCTACCACGAGCTCTACCCGTCGCAGGCCGCGATCTTCGGCCTCGTGCCGAGGTTCGTGACGTTGCGGGAGGATCCGGCGGCGGGGGTCTGGCGGCTCGACCGGGACGAGCTGCGGGCCGCCGCCGCGGACCCCTCGGTCAAGGCGTTCGTGGTCAACTCGCCCCAGAACCCCACCGGGAAGGTCCTCGACCGCGCCGAGCTCTCGTTCATCGCGGAGCTCTGCCGGGAGCACGACCTCTTCGCGATCACCGACGAGATCTACGAGCACATCACGTTCGACGGGCATCGCCACCTGTTTCTGGCCGGCTTCGAGGGGATGGCCGAACGCACCCTGGTGGTGAACTCGATCTCCAAGACCGGCCGCGCGACCGGCTGGCGGATCGGCTGGGTGATCACCCCGCCGGAGCGCACCCGCCGGCTGCGGGCGGTGCACGACAACCTGGTCGTCCAGGCGCCGACCCCCCTGCAGAAGGGGGCGGTCGCGCTGCTCGGAAAGGAGCGGGGGTTCTTCGACGGCATCGCCGCGGACTACCGCCGGAAACGCGACCTGCTCGTCGAAGGTCTCCGCTCGGTCGGCTTCACCGCGACCCCGCCCGAAGGCGCCTACTACCTGTTCGCCGACTACCGCAGCGTGCCGGCGCTCGCGGCGATGTCTCCGATGGACGCGGCCATGCATCTCGTCCGGGAGGTCGGGGTGGCGACGGTGCCCGGGGACAACTTCTACGCCACCGGCAACGACGGAGACCGATACCTCCGGTTCGCGTTCTGCCGGTCGATCGAGACCCTGGAGGCCGGCATCGACCGCCTGCGCGCGAGGCTCTGACCGGCGAGGCGGGAGCGGATCCGCGAGGGGCCTGCGGCCACACGAGCGGGATATCGGGCACGGCCCCCTGGGAACGCTCGTGTCCCGCCCGCACGGATGTCGAGCACGGGCCTGCGGCCCCCTGCGGACGGGACACAAGCGTTCCCAGGAGCGCCTCAAGCGGATCGACAACTAGGCGCCCCCCGACCGCGGACATGGCGGCGGTCCGTCACCGGGGCCGGGCGCTCAGGGAGCGAAGGAAGCCCGCATCGCGTACTCCGCGGCGAGCCCGAGGAATACGGCCCCCCCCAGCCAGTTGTTGTTCATGAAGGCCCGGAAGCAGTCCTGCCGGTCCCGCGCGCGGATGAGGTGTTGCTGGTAGAGGCCGAAGCACGCCGCCGCCCCGAGGCCCACGAGCCAGGGGAGGCCGAAGCCGAGCCGCCAGCCGACGGCGGCGAGCACGGCGAGGGCGGCGGCCTGGAACGCCCCGACCATCGCCCGGTCCGCGCTTCCGAACAGGATCGCGGTCGAGCGCGAGCCGGCGCGGACGTCGTCGGGCCGATCCGCCATCGCGTACATGGTGTCGTAGGCGACGGCCCAGAGCACGTTGGCGAGGAGGAGCGCCCATCCCACGGGCGGGACGGTCCCGGTCACGGCCGCGAACCCCATCGGGATGCCCCATCCGAAGGCCACCCCGAGCCACACCTGGGGCAGGTGGGTGAACCGCTTCAGGAACGGGTAGACGACGGCCAGCACCGCGGCGGCCCCGGCCAGCCCGACCGTCTGCCGGTTGAGGGTGAGGACCAGGGCGAGGGCGGCGAGCATGAGCGCCGCGAAGAGGACGAGGGCTTCGCCGGGCCGCACGGTCCCCCGCGCGAGCGGGCGGTCCCGGGTCCGCTCGACCTGGGGGTCGAGCCGCCGGTCGGCGTAGTCGTTGATGACGCAGCCCGCCGACCGCATGATCCACACCCCGAGCACGAACACGGCGAGGATGGCCGGGGGGGGCGGCCCCTCGGCCCCGATCCAGAGGGCCCAGAGGGTCGGCCACAGGAGCAGAAGGGCGCCGATGGGCCGGTGCAGGCGCATGAGGCGGGCGTACTCGCGGGCCCGCGCCGCGCCGCGGGGGCCAGGGCTGGAGCCGGGGCCGGTGCGGGGGCCGGCTCCGGCCCGCGAACGCCCCGCCGCGGCCCCGCCGCCTTCCGGGCCGGGGCCTCCCGCCTTCCTCATGCGCGCCGCTGGATTCGGCGCACCAGAGGCAGGGCCCGGATCCGCCGGAACACCTGCGCGAGGTGGGTGCGGTCGGTGACCTCGATCGTGAACGCGAGCTCGGACTCGATGCCGTCCCGGTCCGCGATCCCCACCGCGTCGATGTTGACGTCGAGCCCGGAGATCGCAGCCGCCACGGTGGCGAGCACCCCCTTGCGGTTCTCGACCGAGACCCGGACGTCCACCGGGAACTCCCGGGCGGCCTTCGGCGCCCAGTCGACGTGGATGCCCTCGTGCTTGGAGTTGAGGTCCTGGAGATTGCTGCAGGTCTCGGTATGGACCACCAGGCCGCGCCCGGAGCTCAGGTAGCCGACGATGGGGTCGCCGGGGATGGGCCGGCAGCATCTCCCGAGGTTGACCGCCATCCCTTCCGTGCCGGCGATGAAGATCGGGACCTCGCCGGCATCGCGGCCGTTGGCGAGGGCGGCTTCCTCCCCCGCGGCCGCGTCCGGCGCCTGGGCGGTTGCCGCGAGGTGTTTCGCCACCAGCGCGGCGGCCCGGTGGCCGAGCCCGATGTCGGCGAAGAGCTCGTCGCGATGGTCGAGGCGGAGCTCGTCGAGGATGTCCCACCTGCGGCTCTTCGGCAGCTTCCGCAGCGAGAGGTCCTCCCGCCGGAGGGCCTGGTCGAGCAGCCGCCGCCCGAGGTCGACGGCCTCGCCCCGGTGAAGCTTCTTCAGGTAGCCGCGGATGTTGGCCCGCGCCTTGCCGGTGGCGACGAAGTTGATCCACGTGGGGTCGGGCCGGGCCTTGCGCGAGGTCAGGATCTCCACCGTCTGGCCCGTCTCGAGGGGGGTGCGGAGGGGGGCGGGCCGTCCGTCGATCCGGGCCGCCTCGCAGGTGTTCCCGATGTCCGTGTGGACCGCGTACGCGAAGTCGACCGGGGTCGATCCGCGCGCGAGCTCGAGGATCTCGCCGGCCGGGGTGAACACGAACACCGTGTCCGGGAACAGGTCGACCTTCACGTGCTCGATGAACTCGACCGGGTCCCCGGCCGCCTTCTGCATCTCGAGGATCTCCTGCATCCACGTGCGGGCGCGCCGGTGCGCGGCGCTGGCCTTCGCGTTCCCGTCCTTGTAGAGGACGTGGGCCGCGATCCCCGATTCCGCGATCTCGTGCATCTCGTTGCTGCGGATCTGCACCTCGATGGGCAGCCCGCGCGGCCCGAACAGCACGGTGTGCAGGGACTGGTAGCCGTTCGCCTTCGGGATGGCGATGTAGTCCTTGAACCGGCCCGGCCTCGGCTTGTAGAGGTTGTGCACGGCGCCGAGCACCCGGTAGCACATGTCGACGCTGTCCACCAGGATGCGGATGCCGTACACGTCGAGCACCTGGTCAAGGGGCAGGCGCTTGGCGCGCATCTTCCGGTAGACGCTGTAGATGTGCTTGTCGCGGCCGACCACCTGCGCCTCGAGCCCCTCCTGGCGAAGCCTTCGCCGGATGGCGGTCTGGACGTTCTTCACGGCCCGCTTGCGGTTCCCGCGGGTCCGCCGCAGCTCGGCCTGGATCACCCGGTAGCGGTTGGGGTAGAGGGCCCGGAAGCCGAGGTCCTCGAGCTCCTCCTTCACGTGGTTGAGCCCGAGACGGATGGCGATGGGCGCGTAGATCTCCAGGGTTTCGCGCGCGATCCGCCGCCGCCGTTCGATGGCGAGGGCGTCGATGGTGCGCATGTTGTGGAGACGGTCGGCGAGCTTGACGAGCATGACCCGCACGTCGTCCGTCATCGCGAGCAGCATCTTGCGGTAGTTCTCGGCCTGCGCCACGTCGCGCGAGGCCGCCTCGATCTGGGACAGCTTGGTCACGCCGTCCACCAGATGGGCGACCTCCTTGCCGAAGTCGCGCGCGATGCGCTCCTTTCCGACCGGCGTATCCTCCATCACGTCGTGGAGGATCCCGGCGATCACGCTCTCGGTGTCGAGCCGCATCCCGACGAGGACCCGCGCGACCTCGACCGGATGGGTGATGTAGGGGTCGCCGGTGGCGCGCTGCTGCCCCCGGTGGGCCTCCGCCCCGAGGAGGTAGGCCCGGTAGATGGCCTCTACCTGACGAGGCTCCAGGTACGTCCGGGCCTGATCGCAGAGGTCGGCGATTGGAGCCACTTGGCCATGCTCCCGGGGCCGGGGCTACCCGCCCTGGGCGAGAGGGTCGGAGCGGTCGTCCCCATCGGCGAAGGGATCGCCCTCGATCGCCCCGCTCGCTTTGTCCTCGGTCGAGTCATCGTTGTCCTCCCGACCTTCGCTGGTCTCGACCTCCGCTTCGGTCTCCTCCTCGTCGTCGTCCGAGTCTCCCCTGAGCAGTGCGATGAGGGCTTCGTCGGTGTCGGTGTGGTCGAGCTCGGGGCCGGGACGGCCCGGCTCGGGTCGGCTCGGCAGGTCCATCGGGCTCGGCTCCCGGACGTCCAGGTAGCCGAGGTCGATCTTGCCTTCGGCGATCTCCCGGAGCGCGATCACGGTCGGCTTGTCGTTCTCCTCCTCGACGAACGGCGCCCGCCCGAGGGTGAGGTGGCGCGCGCGCCGCGCGGCCAGCACCACGAGGTCGAACCGGTTCGGGATCTTGTCGAGGCAGTCTTCGACGGTGACACGGGCCATGGATGAGGGACCTCCGGAAGGAAAGGAGCGGAATTCTACCCCGCATCGCCGCCTGCGCCCAAGCGCGGGAGGTCCCCGCGGGAGGTCCCCGCCAAGGCCTGAAATTCGTTCAGTGACAGCTCGCCGATGGATTGACCGGAGCGGTCGGTCTGCACGGGCGGGACGCCGGTGACGCCGCTCTCGTCACAGGAAGAGGGTCAGCACGCCGGTATGGGCGTAGATGCGGTCCCGGTTGAGCTCGCCGTTCGCGAAGAACCCCACCATCGGAAACGCGCCGAGCGTATCCCGGATGATCTCCGTCTCGCTCTCCGGGGGCGAGAACTGGTTCGGCCCTCGCGCCGCACAGGAGACGTAGACCCCGCCACGGATCACCCGGTCGCCGACGCGGCGCTTCAGATCCTCCGCCATCCTCCGCATGTCGAGGATCGCGGTCTCCCGGTCGCGCCGGCAGAACAGCACCTTGCCGCCCTCGGGGACCGCCTCGCCGATCGCGACCGCCCCGCTCTCGGGGTCGATCCCGACGAGGTTTCGCACCGTGTAGTCCGCGGTGTCCGAGCCCAGGACCGGCAGGGCCGCGAAGACGAGCCCGCCGACCCGGCGAAGGTCCGATGCGAGCTCCTCGCCGACGTCCTCCTTGAAGACGTCGAGCGCGCGCCGTCCGTCCAGCTCGATCAGGACGTTGTCCTTCCCCCGGGTGACCTCGTGGGTCCTGCCGAGCGGGGCGCAGCCCTGGCTGAGGGCGGTCGCGACCTCGACCGCCGCCGGGGAGAGGGCGACCCCGCTCAGGCATCCGGAGGCCCCGCCCGCCTGGTGCGCCGGGTCCTCGGCCGCCGCGGTCAGGCCTCCCACCAGGAAGCCGCCGGTGGTCGCCGCGAGGCTCTCCACGGCATCCGCCGCGTCCGGGCGGCGTGGATCGACGTGGGTGAGGGCGAGCGGCATCACCGCCGCCGCGAGCCAGTCGGCCTCCGTCGCCGCGAGGTCGGCGCCGGCGTCGGCGCCGCCCGCGAAGAGACGATAGCCGTCCGGCGGGAGGTCGAGGACGAGGGCGGCGGCCCCGGACTCGCCGTAGCGCTCCCCACCCGCCCCAATCACCCCGTATCCCGCGGCGGACACCCAGTCCTGCACGCCGGTCCGCCGTTCGAGGACCGCGATCATCTCGCTCTGGCGCGGCGCGAAGGACTCGCCCGTGTAGAGGATCCCGAGCCGTCCTTCGGCCCCCGCGAGCCCGCGCCCGAGAGTGTCCGCCGCCTCGCGCCAGCCGCCGCCGAGGGCGAGCGCGGATGCAAACGGCTCAGCCACGTTCCGGTCCCTGCGGCGGCGAGAGGGGCTGTGGCGGGAGGGGAGGGAGCCCGGCCGCCCGGAGAGGCCCCGGGCGCCGGTCGGCGCAAGGCCATTCCCTGTTCATCGCACCATCCGAAGGGAGCGCTGTCGCCGCCCGGCCTCCGACCTCATCGCTCGGAAAACGGCCCTTCGTCATGCCTCCCGGGCAGCCTCGACGGCCTGATCCAGGCTCTGCGGCGAACAAGGAACGGCCTTGCCGGTCGGCGGGGGAGCCGCGCGCCGCGCTCATGACGCCCCCGGCTTCCCCCGTCCGGTCGAGGCCGAGGCAGCGGCCGTCGCGACCCGCATCCGGAGCGCGTTCAGGCGGATGAAGCCCTCGGCGTCGCGCTGGTCGTAGGCCCCCCGGTCGTCCTCGAAGGTCGCGATGTCGGGGCGGTACAGGGTGTCGGTCTCCGAGCGGCGCCCGGTGACCAGCACGTTGCCCTTGTAGAGCTTGAGCCGGACCTCTCCGTTCACCGTCCGCTGGGTCTCGTCGATGAAGGTCTGGAGGGCGGCCCGCTCCGGGCTCCACCAGTAGCCGTTGTAGACGAGGCTCGCGTACCGGGGCATCAGCTCGTCCTTCAAATGGGCCACCTCGCGGTCGAGGGTGAGGGATTCGATGGCCCGGTGCGCCCGGAGCAGGATCGTGCCGCCCGGGGTCTCGTAGCAGCCGCGCACCTTCATGCCGACGTAGCGGTTCTCCACGATGTCGATGCGCCCGACCCCGTGCTCCCCGCCGACCCGGTTGAGGGCGGCCATCACCTCGCCCGGGGTCATCGCCTCCCCGTCGATGGCCGCCACGTCGCCCCGATCGAAGGCGAGGGTGATCCGGGCCGGCCGGTCGGGGGCGTCCTCCGGCGAGCGGGTCATCCGCCACATCGCGTCGGCGGGCTCCACCCAGGGGTCCTCGAGCTCGTTCCCCTCGAAGGAAAGGTGCATCAGGTTCGCGTCCATCGAGTAGGGGGACTGGTTGCCCGACTGCCGCGCGATGGGGATCCCGTGCTCCTCGGCGTAGGCGAGGAGGCTCTCCCGCGAGCCGAGGTCCCACTCGCGCCACGGGGCGATGATCCGGATCCCGGGGCGAAGGGCGTAGGCCCCGAGCTCGAAGCGGACCTGGTCGTTGCCCTTGCCGGTCGCCCCGTGGGCGATCGCGTCGGCGCCCGTCTCGTCCGCGACCTCGACGAGCCGCTTGGCGATGAGCGGGCGCGCGATGGACGTGCCGAGCAGGTATTCGCCCTCGTAGAGCGCGTTCGCCCGGAACATCGGGAAGATGAAGTCGCGGGCGAATTCCTCCCGGAGGTCTTCGATGAAGATGGACCCCGCGCCGAGGAGCTCCGCCTTGCGGCGCGCGGGCTCGAGCTCCTCGCCCTGGCCGAGGTCGGCGGTGAACGTCACCACCTCGCAGCCGTAGCGCTCCTTGAGCCACCTGAGGATGATGGAGGTGTCGAGGCCCCCCGAGTAGGCGAGCACGACCTTGTTCACGTCCGACATGCGGGGCTCCGCAACGCTTCGGCGGGGGAGGGAGCCGGCGGGCGGGGCCGGCCGGCGGCGATTCTACCAGCCCTGTCCGGCTCCGACCCCCGCCGCCAGCCGCCAGCCTGAATCCGGGCGCACCATCCCTGGGTACGCCGGCGTCTCGCCGGCTCAGGCAGGGCGAAGCGCCTGTGAGAACGAACGTGCCGGCGGGACGCCGGCGTACCCAGGGGCGTTCGCCATTGGCGAAAAACCCCACCGCTCACATGCCCCGGAACGGGAAAATTGAGTCCGCAGGGGAAGCATTGCTACGATCCCCCGCGGTCCCATTCCCCGGACGAGGAGCCTTGGTGAACGGAAGGACGCTCGAGCAGGTCGAGAAGATCGAGCCGGTCGCCCGCCGGCTCGAGGGCGACACCGTCGTCGTGACCGGCGCCGGCAACGGGATCGGGCGGGCCGCGGTCGAGCGGTTCGCGGCGGAAGGCGCCAACGTGGTCGTGAACGACATCGACCCGGACGTGGCCGGCGCGGTCGCCGAGGAGCTCTGCTCCCGCTACGGCGCGGGCCGCGCGCTCGGCTTCGGCGGCGACGTCACCGCCGAGGGCTTCAACCGCGAGATGGTGGACCGGGCGGTCGCGGCCTACGGCGAGCTCGACGCCTTCGTCGCCAACGCGGGGGTGACCCGCGACGCCGCGCTCTCGCGGGTCGAGCGCGGGGACTGGAACCTCACCCTGGCCCTGCACCTGACGGCCCCGATGGAGCTCGCCCAGGCCGCGCTGCACGCCTGGCGCACCGCGAAGGACCCGTACCGGCGGCGGCGCGCCGTCTTCACCGCGAGCGTCTCGGCGCTCGGCAACGACGGGCAGTCCTCGTACTCGACAGCCAAGGCCGGCATCCTCGGCTTCATGAGCACCTTCGCGGTCGAGTGCCGCCAGCGCTACCGCCTCCCCCACGTCAACGTGAACGCCATCGGCTACGGGCCCATCGTCACCCGCATGACCCAGGAGGGCAAGGAGGACGTCCGGGTGGGCGGCGAGATGATCACCATGGGGCTGCCCGAGGGCGCGCACGAGCGCATCGAGGAGCGGACCCTTCTCGGGCGCATGGCCCCGCCCCGCGAGGCCGCGAACGGGCTCTACTTCCTCGTCGGCCCCGACTCGGCCTTCTTCACCGGCAAGGTGCTGTGGATGGACGGCGGCACGTTCAAGCTGCTCCGCTCATGACCCCGCGGCGGCGTCGGGACACCGCGGCGTCATCAGGGCCGCCGGACGGGGGTTGCGGCCCGCCGGAAGGGGAGGCGGCCCCCGGCCCCGGCCGCACCGCGAAAGGACCAACTCGGAGAGATGCATGACTGAGTACCAATACTGCAAGGTGGAGCGGGACGGCCGCCTCCTCGTGGTCACCATCGACCGCCCGGAGGTGATGAACGCCATCCATCCGCCCGCGAGCTTCGAGCTCGAGCGGGTCTTCGACGACTTCGCGGCCGACCCGGACCTCTGGGTGGCCATCGTCACCGGCGCGGGCGACCGGGCGTTCAGCGCCGGCAACGACCTCAAGCACCAGGCGGCCGGCAACGACATGACCCGGCCCCGGACCTTCTTCGGCGGGCTCACCGCGCGCTTCGACCTCTCCAAGCCGCTCATCGCGGCCGTCAACGGGGTGGCGATGGGCGGCGGCTTCGAGCTCGCCCTCGCGTGCGACGTCATCGTCGCCTCCGAGCGCGCGGTCTTCGCGCTTCCCGAGCCGCGGGTGGGGCTCGCCGCACTCGCGGGCGGGCTCGCCCGGCTGCCGCGGATCATCGGCCAGAAGCGGGCGATGGGCATGATCCTCACCGCGCGCCGGGTCGGGGCCGAGGAGGGCCGCGACCTCGGCTTCGTGAACGAGGTCGCGCCCCACGACGAGCTCATGGCCGCCGCGCGCCGCTGGGCGGACCAGATCCTCGAGTGCTCGCCGATGTCGATCCGCGCCTCGAAGGAGGTGTTCTACGCGGCGGCGGACGCGCCCGACCTCGAGACCGCCATCTCCGGCGCCGGCGCGTATCCGGCGGTGCGCGCGATGCGGGAGAGTGAGGACTTCGTCGAAGGCCCCCTCGCGTTCGCCGAGAAGCGCCCGCCCGTGTGGAGGGGGCGCTGACGTGGCCGCCGCAGGATCGGTGCGCGGCCGGACCGCGCTCATCGTCGGGACCGGGCCCGGCCTCAGCGCGTCGCTCGCCCGGCGCTGCTCCGCGGAGGGGATGCGGGTCGCGGTCGCGGCGCGCGACGCGGGGAAGCTCGCGGACCTCTGCGCGGATTCGGGGGCGCGCGCCTACGGCTGCGACGCGACCGTCCGGGAAGAGGTCGAGGCGCTCTTCGCCGCCGTCGAGGCGGACCTCGGCGCCCCCCACTTCGTGGTCTACAACCCGAGCGCGCGGGCGCACGGGCCGATCGCCGAGATCGACCCCGGGGACGTGGAGCGCGCCCTTGCGATCAGCCTCTACGGCGGGTTCCTGGTCGGGCAGGCGGCCGCGAAGCGGCTGCTTCCCGCGCGCGACGGGGCCATCTTCTTCACCGGGGCCACCGCGAGCGTCAAGGGCTACCCGCACTCGGCGGCCTTCGCGATGGGCAAGTTCGGGCTGCGCGGGCTCGCCCAGAGCATGGCCCGGGAGCTCGCGCCGCAGGGGGTCCACGTGGCCCACTTCGTCATCGACGGCGGGATCCGGAGCGAGGCGCGCGGGCGCATCGACCCGGGCGACGACCGCCTCCTCGACCCCGACGCGATCGCCGACACCTACTGGCACGTGTACCGCCAGCACCGCAGCGCCTGGGCCTGGGAGGTCGAGGTCCGGCCCTGGGTCGAGAAGTTCTGACCGCGATGGGCCAGGCGTTCGAAGGGGTCCGGGTCGTCGACTTCACCCAGGTCGTGGCCGGCCCGGTCGCGACCTACCAGCTCGGGCTGCTCGGGGCGGAGGTGGTGAAGGTCGAGTCGCCGGCGGGCGGCGACATCGCGCGCGGGATGCTGGACCTCACCGGCTTCGGGCAGGGCGAGATGGCCCCCGCCTTCATCGGGGTCAACCACAACAAGCGCTCCCTCGCCGTCGACCTGAAGCGCCCGGAAGGGCGGGCGGCCGTCGAACGGATCGTCCGGCGGGCGGACGTGCTGGTCGAGAACTTCAAGCCGGGGGTGATCGAGCGCCTCGGGTTCGGCTACGAGGCCGTCCGCGGGTGGCGGCCGTCGATCGTCTACTGCTCGATTTCCGGCTACGGCCAGGAGGGGCCGCGCCGGTCCATGGCCGCGTTCGACGGCGCCATCCAGGCCGCCTCGGGGATGATGGCCGCGAACGGCCACGAGGAGACCGGCCCCACCCGGACCGTCTCCCCCATCGTCGACGTGACCACCGGGATGATGGCCGCGTTCGCCATCGCGGGCGCCCTCCGCCGCCGCGAGAGGACCGGGGCCGGCCAGCGCCTCGACGTGGCGATGCTCGATTCGGCCGTGTCCCTCCTGAACCCGCTCTACAACAACCACCTCGCGACCGGCGAGGAGCCGGAGCTGCTCGGCAACCAGTCCCTGACGAAGCTCCCGACCGCGAACGTGTTCCCGACCGCGGACGGCCACGTGCAGATCACCGCCCTCACCGGCGCGCAGGTGGACCGCCTGCTCGAGGCCCTCGGCTGTCCGGAGCTGAGGGACGACCCGCGCTTCGCGACCGACGCGGACCTCGTCGCGAACCGGGAGGCGATGCGTCCCGAGCTGTGCGCGCGGCTCGCGCGCGCGCCGACCCGCGTGTGGCTCGAACGCCTCGAGGCGGCGGGGGTGCCGGCCGCCCCCATCTCGAGCTTCCGCGAGGTGATGGCCCACCCGCAGCTCGAGACGCGCCGGCTCACCGCCTCCCTGCCGGCCCCGGCGATGCTCGGGCGGGCCGAGGTGGCCTCCGTCACCACCGGCTACGTGGCGGACGCGGACGGGCCGGCGGTGCGCGCCTTCGCGCCGCGGCTCGGCGAGCACAGCCGCGAGGTCCTCGCCGAATACGGCTGCCCGGAGGCGGAGATCGAGGCCCTGCACGCGGCCGGGGTCGTCCGCAGCCCCGATCCCCCCGACCCTGCGGTCTCGCCGGCCGCCCCCGCGACCGGTCCGGCGCCGGCTTCGCGCGGGGAGGGCGCCGGCGCCGCCCGGCCCGCGCCGGCCGCCGCCCCGCCCGCCGCGGCCGACTGAGCACGAAGCAGCAGGAGTACCCGGATGCCCGCCGTCCTCGTCACCGGAACCAGCACCGGCATCGGCCTCGCGACCGCGCTCCGCTTCGCGCGCGCCGGGTACCGCACTTGGGCCACGATGCGCGACCTCGCCAAGGCGGGGCCGCTCCGCGAGGCGCGCGAGTCCGAAGGGCTCGACCTCGAGCTGCTCCGGCTCGACGTGACCGACCAGCCCTCGATCGACGACGCGATGGCCGAGGCGCTGCCCGGAGGGCTCGACGTGCTCGTGAACAACGCGGGCTGGGCGGGCGGCGCGCCCCTCGAGATCGTCCCCGAGGAGCAGCACCGGGCCATGTTCGACGCCAACTACTTCGGGGCCATCCGGATGGTGCAGGCGGTGCTGCCCCACATGCGGGAGCGGCGCTCCGGGGTCATCGTCAACCTCACCTCCATCGCCGGGCGTATCGCGATGCCCAACCAGGTCCCGTACACCGCTTCGAAGTGGGCGCTCGAGGGCGCGAGCGAGGCGCTCGCCCACGAGGTCCGGCGGTTCGGCGTCCGGGTCAAGATCGTCGAGCCCGGCGTCATCATGACCAGCATCTTCGAGAACGCGAAGGCGCAGACCCAGTTCGATCGCTCGTCGCCCTACGTCGACCTCATGCGCCGCAACGGGAAGTTCTACTCCGCCGGCCATCGGGCGAACCAGCCGCCGGAGATCGTCGCCGACGCGATCCTCGACGCGGTGGAGTCCGGTTCGGACCGGCTCCGCCACGTGGTCGGGGCGGACGCGGAGAGCCTCCTGCGCGGGCGGCAGGCGATGCGCGACGAGGACTGGGTGGCGATGGGCGGCGACCTCGGCGACGACGAGTACAACGCCGAGTTCCGGGCCCGGTTCGGCATCGAGCTTCGCTAGCCGGGGCCGCCGGCGCCTTCGCTATACTCGCCCCCCTTCGGTTCGGAGCGTCGCGGAAGTGGCGGAATTGGTAGACGCGCCGGCCTTAGAAGCCGGTGGGGCAACCCGTGAGAGTTCGAATCTCTCCTTTCGCACCAGCTTCCTCCGGGGAGGGCGGGGCGGTGCGTCCCGCGGCGGTACGGCCTCCTCGGGCGCCGCTCCGCCGCTCCCCGCCCGCCGGTCCACTGAGGTGAATTCATGCAGGTCTCGGTAGAGTCCACGACCGGCCTCGAGCGCCGCCTGACGGTCGAGCTTCCCGAGGAAGGGGTCGAGCAGGAGGTCGGGACGCGGCTCGACAACCTGATGCGGACCGCGCGGATCCCGGGGTTCCGGCCCGGCAAGGCGCCGATGAAGATCGTGGCCCGGCGGTTCGGCGGGGCGGTGCGCGACGAGGTGGTGGGCGAGCTGCTGCGCACCAGCTTTGCCGACGCGCTCACGCGCGAGGAGCTTCGTCCCGCCGGGGAGCCCCGGATCGACTCGGTGGAGGCCGCTCCGGGGGAGGGCCTCCGGTACACCGCAGTCTTCGAGGTGTTTCCCGACGTCCGGCTCACCGACCTCGGGTCCATCGAGGTCCGCCGGCCGGTCGCCGAGGTCCGGGAGTCCGACGTCGACCGGATGGTCGAGACCCTCCGGCAGCGGCGGAAGGAATGGCGGGAGGCGGCGCGCGGGGCGCAGCCGGGCGACCGGGTCACCTTCGGCATCGAGGGCGAGGTGGGCGGCCAGCCCCTGGAGGGGGGCGGGGGCGAGGACCGGGTCGTCGAGCTCGGCGCGGGGCAGGCCCTGCCCGAGCTGGAGCGCGGGCTCGCCGGCATGGAGCCCGGAGCCGCGCGCGACGTCGAGGTGGGGTACCCGGAGGACTATCCGTCGCCGCGCCTCGCCGGCAAGTCGGGGGTGCTGCGCGTCGAAGTCCGCAAGGTGGAGGAGGGGGTGCTGCCGGAGGTGGACGCGGACTTCGTCCGCGGCCTCGGGGTGGAGAGCGGGGACCTCGACGAGTTCCGGCGCGACGTCCGTTCGAACCTGGAGCGGGAGCTGGAGGCGGCCGCATCCGCGGTGACCAGCGACCGGCTGCTCGACGCCCTGCTCGAGAGGCATCCGATCGAGGTCCCGGAGGCCCTGGTCGCCGAGGAGCTCGGGCGCGCGGGGCTGGCGGGGCCGGTGGAGGAAGCGGTCGGCGCCGCCGGGCGCGAGGCCGCCGAGGCGGGGGTCCGGCGCCGGTTGCAGCGGGGGCTGGTGCTCGCCCAGATGGTGCGGGACCAGGAGATCCGCCCCGACCCCGGAGCGGTGCGGGCCGAGATCGAGCGGATGGCCGCGACCTACGAGGACCCCGCCCGGGTGGTGAGCTGGTTCTATTCCGATCCGGGCCGCCTGCGCCCGGTGGAGTCCCGGCTGGCCGAGCGCCGGGCGATCGAGGCGACGCTCGCGCGGGTGAAGGTCGTGGACGAGCCGGCGGAGTTTGACGAGTTGATGAATCCGGGTCAGACTAGCGGCGAGTCTTCCTGAGCGGGAACCGCGGCATTCCCGCCCGAGAAGCGCCCCGCCACCCCGCACGGGTCCGCCCGCCGGCGCGCCCGGCAACGGTTCCGACCATTCCCCTGCCGCATCCCGCCGCCGGCACGGCACGCGCCGGCGGCGGCGCGGAGGACGGGTGTCAACCGGAAGAAGGATCCCCATGATCGAACGATTTCCACCGCAGGCGTCCGGCCCCCGGGGGCTGAACCTCATCCCCATGGTGGTGGAGCAGTCCGCCCGCGGGGAACGGGCCTACGACATCTACTCCCGCCTCCTCAAGGAGCGGGTCGTCTTCCTCGTGGGCCCGGTCGACGACCCGGTCGCGAACGTCGTGGTGGCCCAGCTCCTGTTCCTCGAGTCGGAGAACCCTGACAAGGACATCAACCTGTACATCAACTCCCCGGGCGGGAACGTGTCGTCCGGCCTCGCGATCTACGACACGGTGCAGTTCATCAAGCCCGCGGTGAGCACGATCTGCGTCGGCCTGGCCGCCAGCATGGGCGCCCTGCTCCTCGCCGGAGGAGCGAAGGGCAAGCGCTACTGCCTCCCCCACTCGCGGCTGATGATCCACCAGCCGAGCGGCGGGGCGTACGGCCAGGCCACCGACATCGACATCCACGCGCGCGAGATCCTCCGGCTCCGCGAGCGGCTGAACGAGGTCCTCGCCGGCCACACCGGGCAGCCGCTCGATAAGATCGCGATCGACACCGAGCGCGACAACTTCATGAGCGCCGAGGAGGCGGTCGAGTACGGGCTGGTGGACCAGGTGCTGTCCCGGCGCCCGGACGCCGGCGCGGCGGGCAAGGACTGACCCGAGGGTACTTTCTTCCACTTCGGGGAGCGGGAATGAGCAACGAACGGCAGGGCAAGGGCGGCAAGAGCGGCAGCGGCGAACGGCTGCTCTACTGTTCATTCTGCGGCAAGAGCCAGCACGAGGTGCGCAAGCTCATCGCCGGCCCTTCGGTATTCATTTGCGACGAATGCGTCGACCTCTGCAACGACATCATCCGCGAGGAGGTGCAGGAGACCACCGCCGGAGGAAAGGGCAGCAAGCTGCCCACGCCGCGCGAGATCAACCGGATCCTCGACGACTACGTGGTCGGGCAGGACCATGCCAAGAAGGTCCTGTCGGTCGCGGTCTACAACCACTACAAGCGGATGGAGAGCCCGCAGGGGGTGGACGAGGTGGAGCTCGCGAAGAGCAACGTGCTGCTCATCGGCCCCACCGGCTGCGGCAAGACGCTGCTCGCGGAGACCCTCGCGCGGCTCCTCAACGTCCCGTTCACGATCGCGGACGCGACCACCCTCACGGAGGCGGGCTACGTCGGCGAGGACGTCGAGAACATCATCCAGAAGCTGCTCCAGAAGTGCGACTACGACATCGAGAAGGCGCAGACCGGGATCGTGTACATCGACGAGATCGACAAGATCTCGCGCAAGTCCGACAACCCTTCCATCACCCGCGACGTCTCGGGCGAAGGGGTGCAGCAGGCGCTCCTGAAGCTCATCGAGGGGACCATCGCCTCGGTTCCGCCCCAGGGCGGCCGCAAGCACCCGCAGCAGGAGTTCCTCCAGGTCAACACCGCCAACATCCTGTTCGTGTGCGGGGGCGCCTTCGACGGGCTCGACCGGATCATCGAGCGGCGCTCCTCCTCCCGGAGCGGGATCGGGTTCCGGGCGGAGGTCCGGGGCGAGAACGAGAAGAAGAAGATCGGGGAGGTCCTGCTGGGGGTGGAGCCGGAGGACCTGGTCCGCTACGGGCTCATCCCGGAGTTCGTGGGCCGGATGCCGATCGTGGCGACCCTCCAGGAGCTCGACGAGGCGCAGCTCATCCGGATCCTCACCGAGCCCAAGAACGCGCTGACCAGGCAGTACGAGCGCATGTTCGAGATGGAGAGCACCGCCATCGAGTTCCGGGACGAGGCGCTGCGGGCGGTGGCGCGGCGGGCCATGGAGCGCAAGACCGGCGCGCGCGGGCTGCGGTCGATACTTGAAGGCTGCCTGCTCGACACCATGTACGAACTTCCCTCCATGGAGGACGTCACCAAGGTCGTGGTCGATGCGGGGGTCGTGTCCGGGGACACGCCCCCCCTCATGATCTACGAGGGCGACGTGAAGCAGGTCGCGTCGGAGTAGACGCCGGGCGGGCGCCCGGAACCCCGCGCCGAGGCAGGTAACGAAAGTGGCTGACGATCCTTCCCTCTCTGGCGAGCGGCTGGTGCTTCCGGTCCTCCCGTTGCGCGACGTGGTGGTGTTCCCCCACGTCGTCATCCCCCTCTTCGTGGGCCGCGAGAAGTCGATCCGGGCCCTCGACTTGGCCATGAAGGCCGACAAGCGGATCATGCTCATCGCGCAGAAGGACGAGGCCGAGGAGGACCCTTCCGTCGACGGCCTCTACGAGGTCGGGGGGGTGGCCAACATCCTCCAGCTCCTGCGGCTGCCCGACAGCACGGTCAAGGTGCTGGTGGAAGGCGCCGAGCGCGCGCGGGTGGCCCGCTACCTCGAGACCGGGACCCACTTCGAGGCGGAGGTGGACCTGCTCACGCCGAAGGAGCCGCCCGGAAGCGAGCTCGAAGCGCTCACCCGCTCCCTGCTCTCGCAGTTCGAGCGGTACGTGAAGGTCAACCGGAAGGTGCCGGCCGAGATCCTCACCTCCCTCTCCGGGCTCGACGACCCGGCCCGGCTCGCGGACACGATCGTCGCCCACCTCGGGCTCAAGACCGCGCAGAAGCAGGCCCTTCTGGAAGTGGTGGAGACGGACCAGCGCATGGAGCGCCTGATCGCGGCCATGCAGGAGGAGATGGAGCTCCTGCAGGTGGAGAAGCGCATCCGCGGGCGGGTCAAGCGCCAGATGGAGAAGAGCCAGCGCGAGTACTACCTGAACGAGCAGATGAAGGCCATCCAGAAGGAGCTGGGGGACATGGAGGAGGCCCCCAACGAGCTCGACGAGCTGGCGAAAAGGATCGAGCGGGCCGGGATGTCGGAGGAGGCCAAGCGCAAGGCCACGAGCGAGCTGGGGAAGCTCAAGATGATGTCCCCGATGTCGGCCGAGGCGACGGTGGTCCGGAACTACGTGGACTGGCTCGCCAACGTCCCGTGGAAGAAGCGGACCCGGGTGCGCCACGACATCGCGAAGGCGGAAGGGGTGCTCGAGGCCGACCACCACGGCCTCGAGAAGGTCAAGGAGCGGATCCTGGAGTATCTGGCCGTCCAGCAGCGGGTGCGCAAGCTCAAGGGTCCCATCCTGTGCCTCGTGGGTCCGCCCGGGGTGGGCAAGACCTCGCTCGGGCAGTCCATCGCGCGCGCGACGGGCCGCAAGTTCGCGCGCATGTCGCTCGGCGGGGTCCGCGACGAGGCCGAGATCCGCGGCCACCGGCGCACCTACATCGGGGCCCTTCCCGGCAAGATCGTGCAGAACCTGGCCAAGGTGGGGGTCCGCAACCCGCTGTTCCTCCTCGACGAGGTCGACAAGATGTCGATGGACTTCCGCGGCGACCCGTCGTCGGCCCTGCTCGAGGTGCTGGACCCGGAGCAGAACCACACCTTCAACGACCACTACCTGGAGGTCGACTACGACCTCTCCGAGGTCATGTTCGTGGCCACCGCGAACACCATGAACATCCCCGACCCGCTCCTCGACCGGATGGAGGTGATCCGGCTCGCCGGGTACACCGAGCCGGAGAAGCTCAACATCGCGAAGCGCTACCTCATCCCGAAGCAGATGAAGAACAACGGGGTGAAGAGCGGGGAGCTGAACATCGGGATGGGCGCGGTGCAGGACATCATCCGGTACTACACGCGCGAGGCGGGGGTGCGCAACATGGAGCGGGAGGTCGCGAAGATCTGCCGCAAGGTGGTCAAGGAGCAGGCGCTCAAGCCGCGAACGGGCCGCATCTCGGTGAACCACCGCAACGTGGAGCGCTACCTGGGGGTCAAGCGGTACCGTTACGGGCGGGCCGAGGAGGAGAACCGGATCGGGCAGGTGACCGGCCTCGCGTGGACCGAGGTGGGGGGCGACCTCCTCACCATCGAGGCGGCCGTGACCCCCGGCGCCGGCAAGCCGTCCTTCACCGGGAGGCTGGGGGACGTGATGCAGGAGTCCATCAAGGCCGCGATGACGGTCGTGCGCAGCCGCGCCTCCAGCCTCGGGGTGGAAGCCGACTTCTACCAGAAGCACGACGTCCACCTCCACGTGCCGGAGGGGGCCACCCCCAAGGACGGGCCGAGCGCCGGCGTGGGGATGCTGACCGCCATCGTGTCCGCGCTCACCCGGGTCCCGGTGCGCTCGGACGTCGCGATGACCGGCGAGATCACCCTTCGCGGCGAGGTCCTGCCGGTCGGAGGGCTCAAGGAGAAGCTGCTCGCGGCGCTTCGGGGCGGGATCCGGACGGTGCTCATCCCCGACGAGAACGAGCGCGAGCTTGCCGAGATCCCGAAGGACATCAAGCAGGAGCTCGACATCCGGCCGGTCAAGTGGGCGGACGAGGTCCTGGCCATCGCGCTGGAGAAACCGCCGGGCGCGCACGAGGCGGCCCCGGCCGCGGAGCTCATACCGGCGGCGCCGGAGGAAGACCGGGAGGCGGTGACGACGCATTGACGCCGCCGCCGGACGCCGGCGCGGGGCCGGTACGCCCCACCTCCGTGTGCCGACCGCAACGCGCCGGCCCGCCGTCCGCGTTGCCGGGAGAGGCCCCGCGCATCTGCGCCCGCGTGTCCGCGTCCGGGGCGGGGGCGCGACCCTCGGGAAGCAGCTTGACGGCCGGCTATGGAATCCGCGGCCCGGATGCCGTATTCTTCGCTCCCCCTGCGGGTGCTTAGCTCAGCCGGGAGAGCGTCGCCCTTACAAGGCGAAGGTCGGGGGTTCGACTCCCTCAGCACCCATGAGACCGCAGGGCCTCGAACGATCGGAGTGGTAGTTCAGCTTGGTTAGAATACCGGCCTGTCACGCCGGGGGTCGCGGGTTCGAGTCCCGTCCACTCCGCCAACGTCCGTATCGCGGCATTCCGATCCCTCCGCTCTCCTGATCCTCACATGCTCCAGGGAATCCGCGACCGCGCGCACGGCTTCATCGCGTGGATCATCGTCGTCCTCATCTCGATCCCGTTCGCGCTGTGGGGGGTGCAGGAGTACCTCGTCCCCGACCCGAACGTGGCGGTGGCGGAAGTCGACGGAGACGAGATCTCCCTCGTCGACTACCGGACGGCCCTGCAAGCGGTCCGGGCTTCGCTCAACCGCCAGTTTCCGAACCAGGATCTGTCCCGGATATTCGGCGAAGCGTTCATCCGCGACCGCGCGATGGAGGGTCTGGTCGAGGAGCGGCTGATCGCGCGGGCCTCGTCCGATGCGGGGTTCGTGGTGTCGGACGAGCAGCTCGCGGGCGCCATCCGCTCCGCCCCCGCCTTCCAGCGCGACGGCGCGTTCTCGACCGAGGAGTACGAGTTCGCCCTCCGGCGAAGCGGCTCCAGCCCCGGCCGGTTCGAGACGGACACCCGCCGCCGGTTGCTGGAGGCGCAGTGGCGCGACGCGCTCGTCCTGTCCTCGGCGGCGGTGGAGAGCCGCGCCCGGCGCCTCGCGGCGCTCGAATCGCAGACCCGGTCCTTCTCCCGCCTCGCGGTCCCGGCGGGCCGGTTCGCGGGGGTGGAGATCGGCGAAGAGGCGATCGCGAAACGCTACGAGGACGGCAAGGCCGCGTTCCTGACCGCGGAGGAGGTCCGGCTCCGGTACGTCGTGCTGGCCCGCGACGACCTCGCGGCCGACGTCGAGATCCCGGCCGGAACGCTCGAGCGGTACTTCGATTCGCGCAAGGCCGGGCTCACCGTCCCGGAGCAGCGCCGCGTGCGCCACGTCCTGGTCGCGGACGAGGAGGGCGGGGAGGAAGCGCTCGCCCGGGCGGAAGCGTTGCGCGCCCGCATCCTGGCCGGAGAGGCGTTCGAGGAGGTCGCGCGGGAGGCCTCCGACGACCCGGGCTCCGCCGGATCGGGGGGGGACCTCGGCTACGGCGGGCGGGGGATCTGGGTTCCCCCGTTCGAGGAGGCGGCGTTCTCGCTCGGGGTCGGGGAGCTGAGCGAACCGGTGCGCTCCGATTTCGGGTTCCACCTCATCCGGGTGGACGACGTCCGCGAGAGCCGCTCCCCTTCCTTCGACGAGGCGAAGGAGGAGCTGGAGCGCGAGTATCGCGGTGACCAGGCCGAGCAGGCCTACTTCGAGCAGGCGGAGATCCTTTCGAATCTCGTCTTCGAGCAGCCGGACAACCTCGACGACGCGGCGGAGGCGCTCGGGCTCGCGGTCGAGGAGAGCGGCTACCTTTCCCGCCGCGGCGAGCCCGGGCATGACGTGCTCGGAGACCGGGTGGTGGTCGCGGCCGCCTTCGGCGAGGACGTGCTCGCCGGAAACAACAGCGAGCCGGTGGAGATCGAGGGCTACCGCACGGTCGTCGTGCGGGTGGAGGACCGCCGGGAGCCCCGCCAGCGCACCCTCGACGAGGTGCGCCCGGAGATCGTCGCGTCGCTCCAGGCCGAGCGGGCAGGCGAGGAGGCGCGGGCGCTCGGCCTGGACCTGCTCGAGCGCCTGCGGGCCGGCGAGGGGCGCGGCGCGGTGCTGGACGGCCTCGCCGGAGACCTCGCGTGGAGCGGGCCGCGCACCGCGGGACGCGATGATCCGGACCTGGAAGGCGCGGTTCGAGCAGTGCTGTTCTCCATGCCGCGCCCGGGCGCAGGGGCGGCCACGTTCGACGGCGTCGCCCTTGCGAACGGGGATTTCGTGATCCTCGCGCTCGACGAGGTCGTCGAGAACGAGGTCGAAGCCGAGGCCCTGGAAGAGTCTCGGCTCCGGCTCTCCCGGCAGCTCGGCGTCGATGCGCATGATTCGTTCGTCGCCGCTCTCCGCGAGCGGGCCGACGTCCGCGTCTTCGAGGACCGCATCGCGGGCGAGAACGACGCGTACGACCGCTGAGACCGTCTCGACCTGCCGGGCTCCGCAGACGCGGGGTCCACACCGGCTTCGCCGCCCTTGGAGCCGATCCTGCCCGACCGGCTCCTTGGCTCCACTATCGGAAACGGAATCCGGCCCATCCGGCGCGGAACGGGGCCGCCGCCCGCCTCGCGCCCTCGCATGTGGAGCTCCGCGCCTCGGCCGCCAGCCGATCAGCAGATGGCGTGTGTAGGCGGACAAAAAAAATGCAACATCGGGACAAAATAAATGCAAAAAACGGGTGGAATCGCGGGCCGCGAAGCGTCAGGCGGCGAGGGCGGCGGCCGGGCAGGTCAGGACACCTTCCCGATCGCAATGTAGTGGAATTTGTACGCGCTGCCGACACTACTCGCGACGGGTTGCCCGATTGAGACCCTGATCCGAGTCGCGGTGTGAGCCTCGATCCAAGGTAAGTAATGAGATGGGATGAGCAACACGGTCGGGGGCGTCGCGAACGCCCGCGGGAAATTCGGCCCGAAATAGGGCACGTTTCCCGTGCGGACGGAGGTCCCATTGGGCGCGCTGAACGACCCCTCGCAGATCAGTATGTCGCCGATGATCTGCATCCCGGGAGCGTGACTCTCCTGCACCAGGCTCGAGAGCGCCTCCGGCACTGACCACTGCCCCCACCCGGCGCGGGGCCAGGCGCCGGACCGGGGCGGGGTCGCGCCCACGGCGGGCGTGCCGGGGACGCGGCGCCGGCTGCCGAGGATATGGGGCAGGGTCTGGGACTGGGTCGCCGGCCAGGCGTCCACCCATCGCACGCCACCCCGGGTGTGCGCGACGTCGAATCCGATGAGGTCGTTCGG
Organism: Gammaproteobacteria bacterium; assembly: GCA_965243335.1. Lineage (GTDB taxonomy): Bacteria > Pseudomonadota > Gammaproteobacteria > HK1 > HK1 > JAJDXW01. Next base: position 2,806,198 of record OZ251545.1, on the reverse strand, counting down.
GCGTTGGGCGGCGGTCACGGATCTTTTGGAGTGGGCCGCGAAGATGAATTCGATGCCGTTGCCATCCTCCCCGGACGCCCCAGGGACGCCCTGGGGACCCCGCGCCCCCGCCGCCCCCGGAGCGGCGTAGCGGGCGATGATGACGGGGGCGGTCCACCGCCCCCACCCGGCGCGGGGCCAGGCGCCGGACCGGGGCGGGGTCGCGCCCACGGCGGGCGTGCCCGGCACGGAGCGGCGGGTGACCCAGACGAGCGGGAGCGCGGAGGTCGGGCTCTGGAGGCCGTCGGTCCACGTGAGTCCGCCGCGGACGGCGGAGGCGATGTCGAACCCCCACAGGTCGCTCGGGCGCTGGTTCGAGGGGATCGCGGCGACGGAGGTGCGGGCGTAGCGCCACTCGGTCCCGGCCCCGTCCTGCCCGTCCACGCCGCGCTGCACCCACGTGTCCCAATACGCGCGCCCTCCGGCGCCTCCGGGGGCGCGGGAGGAAGTGGACGTGTGGCTCTGCGTGCAGATCCAGAGGCCGCCCGCGCGCCGCACCACGTCGTTGACGAGGTAGGCCTGCCCGACCCGCCACTCCCCGCGCATCCAGACCGCCGGCGGGCGCTGGTTCGTGTCCCCGAACGTGATGGTGAGCGCTCCCCCGGGATACCCGTCCGGGATCACGGTGATCGTGATCTCCTCGTCCGACGTCGCCGTCCAGCTCGCGCCGCGCTCCTGGCGCTCGATCCGGGCGACCGGGCCGCCGCCGTCGCCCGACGACCAGACCTCGCCCCCCTCCCATGCCCCCCGCACCCGGATGGTGACGTGGACCAGGCGCCCCGCCACGACCCCGCCGCCCAATGCGTCCGACCAGGCGAAGACGGCCAGCACCTCGGGGGCGCCCCCCTCGCCCGTCGGCGCGAGGGCGTCCGCCGTCAGGTCGGCGGTCGCGGCGGCGTAGTAGCGGGGATCGTCGTCGGCGCCCGTCAAGCGCACATCGCCGCCCATCTGCGGGGCGACCTCGGTGATCCGGAGGCGCGCGGGCGGCTCGCCGTCGGCGTAGAGGCGCCAGCGGAGGTCGTCGGGCTCCCAGGGCGGCGCCCCCGGCTCCGGGGCGGGCACGGCGCTGTCGAGGTTCAACTCGGAGCGCCTGCCCGCGGCGGTCAGGACGCGCGCGGTGTGGAGGCGCCCGTCGGGCAGGGCGACGAGGAGATGGTTGGTCCCGGCCGGGAGGTCGACCTCGCGGCCGAGGCCGAGCACGGCGCCGGCGAGGCGCGAGGCGCGCCCGGTTGCGCCGCCATCGAGAAGGGGCGAACTGAAGCGCACGACGTCGCCGCGGTGGAGGATCTGGAGCGCCTCGGGGCCCATGGTCCACGTGACCCGCCGGCGCTGGAGCGTCTGCCGGGCGAGGGCGAGGTTCGCGGCCTGCGCCGCCTGGCGCGCATTGGTGACGCCCGAGAGGGGGATCTCGACGGAGTGCTTGGGCGCCGTGACGCCGGCGGCGCGCCGGCGCACGGCGCGGTGCTCCCATCCGGCGGAGGCGTCGGCGAACCGGGCGACGACCTCGTCCACGACCGGGCCGGCGGCGTAGTCCACCGTGACGCTGCCGGCGAGGACGTTGGCGGGAGTGATCGAGGCGACCGGCGTCTGGTTCGCGGCCTCCCAGACGACGCCGAGCTTGCCCGCGCTCCAGGTCGGGGACGCGTATCCGCAGCGGGCGATGAGGGCGAGGACGTCGGCGACGCCGGCAGGCCGCTGGAGCACGTGGTTGCACTCGAGCCGCTGGGTGTCGCACCAGGCGCCCCAGGCCTGGAGGGAGGCGTCGTCGATGCGGGCCGCGGGGAGGCCCGCGCCGGCGATGAGCCGGCCCGCCGAGTCCCGGATCCCGAGGGCGAACCACCGGAAGATCCACGCGGGGTTCGAGGTCGCGACCGGGGCGGTCCACGCCCGGCCCGCGGCGTCCCAGGTCGGGACCTTTTGCGCCACGACGGCCGAGAGGCGGTTGAGCGCCCCGGAGAGCTGGCCGGAGGCCCGGATCCGGAGGGCGAGGCGGGTCTGGCCGTCGTAGTGGCCGAGGTCGGGCGAGATGACGCGGAGGCTCTCCCACGCCGCCTGCCGCACGGCCCGCGGACTCGATGCCTGCGCTGTGACGAGCCGGCAGTGGATCCGCCACCCCCGCCCGTCCGCGGGCTGCACGCCGTCCGTGGGGAAGTCGAGGGTCACGGTGTGGCGGTGTGGCGTGGGGTCGGAGTGGGTCCAGGTGTATTCGCTGTGGATGACGCGGCGGTCGCCGGCGGCCGGCATCGCGATGCGCTGTATGTAGACCGAGGTGGAGGCTTCTGTGTATTGGCCAGAGTCACCGATCCCGAAGGCCCGCACGATGAACTCGAACACCACCTTCTCCGCGCCGACCGGGAGATCCCGCACGATCCAGTTGGTGTTGGGGAAGCTCGAGCCCTCCTGCGTCGACGAGTCGCCCTCGACGAGGGTGAGGCGCCCGCGCGCGTCCGACCACTCCGTCGAGACGCCCTGGTAGTTGGCGAGGGCCGTGTCGCCGATCCGGAGCGCGCCGGCCCCGGCCGCCGGGATCGAGAGATCGCCCACGCCGAACCCGAAGACGGCGGCCAGGTATTGGTCGTCCCCGTCGTAGGTCGCGTACTGGGTGTTGGCGGCGTCGGGGTAGAGGAGATGCGTCCCGAGCACGAGCGGGACGGGCCCGTAGGGGCGGGCGGAGTTGCGGATGTTGGTCAGGGCGGCCGGCGGCGCCGTCGAGGCGGCGGCGTCGCCCGTGGGGTCCGACGCGTCCGGCAACCGGGGGGGCGCGATCGCGTCAACGATGAAGCGGCCGCCGACGGTGATGCCGGCCGCGAGCGCCACCTTCCCCCACGTCGGCCAGGCGGCGAAGGCGCCGTAGCCGCCCGAGACGTAGAGCGCCGCGGCGATGACGGCGATGGTCAGGACGGTGCGGAGCGGATCCGTGTCGTCGCCCCCCGCGACGGCGGCGCGGAGGGTGACGACGTCGCCGGGGCCGACGCGTGCGCGCTCCCACTCCGGCTCGGGGATCCGCTCGCCGTTCCGCCACGCCGCCACCGGCCCGGGGCCGGGCCACTCGCGGGCGGCGAGCGCGGCGAGCGTCAGGCCCTCGGGCGGGACGACGACCGTCCGGACGTCGCGCCCGGCGGTGGTGATGGGATGGGGCCGCCGGTCGACGACGAGCGCGCGGGAGGTCATGGCGCCGCCCGGTAGAGCCCCTCGAGTGCGTAGCCGCGGCGCGGGAGCTCGTCGAGGGGGGTGAGGACGGCGCCCACGCCGGGCTGCGCGTGCAGCGCCCAGGCGCGGCCCGCGCAGTCGACGCCGACCACCCCGACGTGGTGGGCGCCCGCGCGCCGGCCCGCGGGGCGAAGGAGGGCGACGTCGCCGGGCCGCGGGTCTGCGGCCGGCGCCGCGGCCTCGGCGAGGACGGAGCGCGCCTGGCGGTCCCGGGCGCGGGCGGACGCGGCCCGGCCCGGGAGGTCGACGTCGATGCCCATCTCCTCGCGCAGCACGTCCGCCACGAGGTCTGCGCAGTCGGCGGCGCCCGCGTCGTACGGACGCCCGAGGTAGCGGGCGAGGTCGGGCGTCATCCAAACATCGCCGGGGCGGTCCGGGGGTCGTAGCGGAGCGCGACGGCGGGCTGGGAGAGGAACGGGTCGAACCCGAGGCGGACGATGATCGACTCGGCGTCGGCGCGGATCGAGTGCACGTCGACGGTCACTTCCCACTCCACGACCGGGGCGGCGGCGGCCGGGGCCCGCACCCCCATCACCCGGACGGTCGCGCCCGATCCGCCCTGGACGGCCTCCACCCAGCGCATGAGCGGCCGGCCGACGTTGTCCACCCGGAGCTCGGCGGCCGGGGCGCGGCCCTCGCCGTCATCCGCGAGGCGCGCGCTGAACGCGAGGGGGATCCAGTCGTGGCCCTCGATCTGGCGGCCGAGGCGGTCGGCCACGACCCGGACCGGGTCCGTCAGGGCGGGGTGCCGGATCTCGAGCGCGTGCACGACGACGTCGGCCGGGTCTAGCTCGGAGACGGCTCGGCGGTAGGCGGGGGACGCCACGGCGGGTCAGGCGCGGAGGGGGGTCGGGACGCCGGACGCGACCGCCTCGAGCGCCGTGAGGTCCGCGAGGGACCCGGCCCCCGCCCACACGAGGGCGGCGTCGACCGGCTCGCCGACGCGGGCCGCGCGGACGAAGGCGTCGAGCGCCGCGCTGTCCGCGGGGGTCCAGACGTAGGGCTCGGTCGTGTCGGCGCCGCCGATGCCGCGCACGGCGAGACGCCGCTCCCCGGCGCGCAGGGCGAGGGCGAGGTCGGGGAGGAGCTCGGGCTTGAGGGACGCCTCGGACAAGGACGCATCCGACGCCGCGTCGGGCGAGGTCCGCATGTCGATCATGGCCTGCCCCCCGCCCGCGGCGAACAGCGCGATCCAGGCCCACCAGGACGCGGAGCGGACAGCGGGCGCGGGGAGCGGCGGACGGGGGATGGGAGCGATGGTGATCGTCGGCCTGCCGGACCCGGCGGGCGGTTGGTGGACTCTGGCGCTGAAGCGGACGCTGGTCCGCACGACGACGTCGCTGCCGGGGACGGGGAGCAGCGGATCCCAGAAGCTCCGGAGGAGCCAGGGCTCCGGGCTCTCGAACCGCGCCGTCACGCGCCAGCGGCGCCGATCGGACACCTCGGCGGCGAGGTCGAGCCCGGCGCGGCCGCCGACGATCCGGGCGACCCTGGCCGCGCTCTCCGGACCGCCGGCGCGGGCGGGGAGGCGGATCCAGTCGTCGGCGTGCGCGGTGAGCCACGCGGTGAACTGGTCCCGCTCCGCGTCGGACGCGAGGAGCGCCGTCAGGTCGAGGATGCGCTGCTGTGACCCCGAGGTCGTCGCTTGGCGGACGGAACCGTCCTCGAACTGGACGCGCCGGACCGCGCCGAGCCAGGAGACCCCGCCCTCGAAGCGGGCGACGCCGGCGTAGTCGGGCCAGGGGGTCATGGGGTCATGGGTCCGGCGACTCCGCCTCGGCCTCGCCCCGCCAGGCCCGCCGGCCGCCGCCGGCGTCGTAGGGGGTGAGGCGGGCGCCCGCGAGGCCGCCCACGAGGCGCCAGCGGGCGGTGGCCGAGCGCTCGCCGGGCAGGCCCGTCCAGAGACGGTGCGCGCCGGACGCGGCCCATGCGATCCAGGCCGCGGCGTCCGAGTCGCTGAGGCAGAGCCACCGCAGGCTCCGGAGGCGGCGGGGGGCGTCGGGGGCGGACGTCTGGCGGGCGAGGGAGGGCGCCCGGACGGTGGTGCGGACGGACGCCGGGGCGGCGCCTTCCCATTCGCCGTCCGCGATGAGGAGGGCGTGGGCGGCGGGCCAGGGGTCGGTCATCCGAGCCGCCCCCCGAGGGCGTAGCGGTGTTCCAGCCCCTGGGAGATGGGCCCGTGGCGCGACAGGTCGTCGAGGATGAGGGTGGTGACGATCCGGTCCGGCTCGACCGTCTGCCGGGCCTCGCCCACCTGCTGCTGCGGGGTGCCCCGGTTGACGATCTGGACGACGACGGCGGGCGGTTGCGCGGGCCCCAGCGCGCGCATCTGCTCGGGGGTGAAGACGCCCTCCCGCCGTCGCAGGATGGCGGGGACCTCGTCCGGGGCGAGGCCGAGGACGCCGCCCCCGTGGAGGCGGGGGGCGCCCCGGAAGGCGGCGGCGGGGACGGACCGGCGCGTCCGGAGGGCGCCCGCGATCCCGCCCGCGTGGGCGACGCCGGCGCCGATGTCGAGCTCCGCCCCGGCGCCCGCCGGATACCGCCCGCCGAACGCCGCCGTGATCGCCGAGAGGAGCGGCCCGGTGATGGACCGGCGCACGGCGAGGCGGGCGAGGTCGGAGATGATGGACTGGACGAGGTCGTTGAAGCCGAGCTTGCCCGTGGCGACGAATTGGGCGAGCGCGGTCTCCATGCCCCGGAACGCGCCGGTGACCGCCTGCTCGGCGAGGGTCGCGTAGTCCTCGCTCTCGCGGGCGAGGTCGGCGAGGCCGCGCTCGAGGCCGGAGCGCCAGTCGGTCGCGGACCGGAGGGCGTCCTCGGCGGCGCGGGCCTGCTCCTCCGCGGCCTCCCTGGCGGCGGCGGCGATCCGCTGCTGCACGATCTCGTTGACCGCGCCCAGCTCCTCGGCGGACGCGCCGGCGGCGAGGAGGATGCGGCGGTTCTCCTCGCCCCACCGCTCGGCCTGGCGGACGGCGCGGTCGTAGGGGGTGGCGAGCTCGTCGCCCACGTCGTCCATGATGCGGGCGGCGTCGCGGCGCAGGGCCGCCATCTCGCGGCGGGCGCGTTCCAAGGAGCGCTGGAGCGCGTCGCCGTCGTCGCCGTCGCTGGAGCGGTTGGGGGAGGGAGGCGCCGTGCTGACCCCCTGGGAGGTCGGGGCGGGGGCGGGTTGGGCGAGGTCGGGGCGCTCGGCGGCGGCGGCCTGGAGCGCCACCTGACGTCTGAGGACCTCGATCATGGCGATGCGGGTCGCGATCTCATCCTCCAGCGCAGGCAGGCCATCCTTCTCTCTGTCCGTGCCCGTACGCTCGACCACCCGTCGCCGCCGGTCGAGCTGGTCAACCTCCTTCTTCAGTGTCGCGATTTTTTCTTCGGCGCTCTCTGTATCAAAATCGATCGCGAACCGGCCTCCCAGAGTACCCAACAGGAGCCCCACCGCCGCGCCCTTGGGCCCGAACAACGCGCCGACAGTCGCGCCGGTGAGCGCTCCCATGACAGCGAGGACGACTTCCTTGTTTCTCACCATCCAATCGATCATCGAGATGACGTGCGAGGAGAGGGTCTGGATGCTGCGGGTCGCCTCGGGGTCCTTCAGGGTCGTGATGAGCGACTCGAGCGACTCGCGCAAGTCGTCGGTCCCCTCCTGCACCTCCAGCAGGTCGCCCCAGGCGTGCGCGAGAGAATTGAGGGCGCCGCCCAGGGTCTGGCGCGCCGCGCGGGCGGCGCCGCCGTACTGATTATCGAGCTCATCCAGGATGAGGCGCTGCGCCTCGGCGAGGCGACCGGTCTCGGCGAGGCTCTTGATGACCTTCGTTTGCGCCTCGGCGAAAATCGTCCCCGAGCGCCGCAGGGCGGTCAGCCCCTGGGCCGGGTCCTCCAGGGCCTTGCCGAGCTGGATGGCGGCCTCGCGCGGCCCTTGGTTCAGTGCCGCCGCGAGATCGAGGGCGGTCTCGCTGATCCGCTGGAACTGAGCACCGTCGAGGCCACGGAAGGACAGGAGCAGCGCCTGCATCTCCAATACCGCCTCATCGCCGAAGGCGGTGACGTCCTGGAGCGAGGCCGCCATGCGCTGCAGGTCCTCGCTCGCGAGCCCGGCGGCGCCGCCCGTCGCCCGGATCCGGGCCTCGACCTGGGCGATGGCCCGCTCCTGGCGCACGGTGTTCGAAATGATGTCGCGGAAGACGATGGCGGGGGAGATCGCGGTGAGTGCGCCGCCGAGGTATCGCATGTGACGGCTCAGCAGAGACGCGCCCCGCGTGGCGGCCCCGATCGCGGTGGCGAGGCCTCGCATGCGCGCGGCGCTCCGGTCCGCGGCCCGACCGGCGCCTCCGGTCTTCTTTTCGAGTCGATTGAGGTCCTGGATCGCCTTCTCGAGATGAGTCTTGACGGTGAGGGCGACGTCGAGATTGCGGTCAGTCACGAGGATCCCCTATATTGCTTTCGGCGACAACGAGGGCACCGACGTGTGCGAGCTTGAAAAAATGTTGGAATCGCTGTGCAAGACCGGCGTCGTGCTGGCGTTGATTGTTTGGGCGTTGGTCATCTTCGTCTTCTGAATCAGCCGATCTGACCTGATCACCCTCATCTACTGAACGCCCGCGCGAGCGCCGCCTCCGGGCGCTGCTCCCCGACCTCCCACAACCGCTTCATCTGACGCCACGTCAGCCGTCGGGCGACGTCGGCGTGTCCGCGTCCGTGCCCGGCCCGGACGAGGGCGTCGAGGACTTCGGCCAGGGGGACCCGCCTCCGGTCGGCGGCCGGAGGCGGTCCACGATCCGGAGCACGAAAAAACCCTTGTTCGCCGTCCACATGGCGGCGGACAGGGCGACGCCGTCCGGCTCCGCGAGCCGGCCGATCCAGCCGGGGTCGCGGCCCGTCGCGCGGGCGAGGAGGTCGATCCAGGCGTCGGCGTGGTCGACGAGGGCGGCCATGACGTGGCCGACGTCGACCTCGTCTCCCCTGACGCTGTCGGCGAGATGCGCGATGAGGCCGCGGGCGCCCGCCTCCGCCTGGAGCCCTTCGAGGAAACGGAACTCGCGTACTGTGATCACGACCTTCTCGCCGGTGTCCGGGTCCCCGACCGAAACATCGACGTCGGGGAACAGGACCTCGAAATCCTCCGCTGCGGACGGCTCGGGGATGATCGTCTGGGGGTCGGTGAGACCGTTCGCGGTCGGGGTCATGGCTGCTCCTGGACTTCTCGTTGCGCGGCGCCCGCCGGCGGGCGCCGCTCGATCTCCGACTGCCACGCCTTGCCCCCGAAGGCGGCCGCGAGGAGCGCCATGAGGGTCCCCAGGGCGGGCGGCTCGCCGTAGCCCGCCATCGGCAGCAGGACGGACGCGCAGGCGGTCAGGGCGCAGGCGAGGCACGCCATGCGCATGGTCGAGGGCTTCCCCTGGTGGTCGCGGAGGAGCATCACATCAGTCCGCGGCGATCGGCGCCGGCGCGCGGAAGGTCCGCTCGCTCGCGCCGTTCACGTTGCGGGCCGTCGCGGTGACGTCCACGGCGGCGCCGGGGGTCTCGGTCAGCCAGTCGAGCACCAGCCGATCCACGCCGATGCTGGCGCCGCGCACGACGGTGGCGCGGAGCTTCGCGGGGTCGGCGGAGACCGCGCTCTCGATGAGGGTGGGCTGCGCGGTCGAGGGCTGGGAGGGCTCGGCCGGGGCCGACCAGGCTTCAATGATCGCCGCCCGGAGCGGCGGGACCCCGACGCGCGTGACCGCCGCCAGGGTGACGGTCCCCGGCCCCGGGAGGTCGATGAGGGACGCCCCCCGGACCTGGCGCCAGCGCGGGGCGGCGCCGATGAAGGTCCCGTCGACGCGCGCCACGCCGGCCGCGTGCTCGATGCGGACCTGGGCGGCCGTCGCGGCCCGCCCGATCCGAAGCGCGTACTCGCGCACCGTGCGGGCGATGCGGTCCGCGGCGGCCGTCTCCTGGGAGGACGTGTCCCGGGGCGGGTCGCCGAGCAGCCGGCGCAGGCGCCGTTCGCCGGCCGCCCGGAGCCGGTCGGCGTGGACGCCGGCGTAGGCCGCGAGGTCGGTCTCGGGCGGGTCGGTCCGGGCATGGACGCGCGCGATGGCGGCGGCGAGGTTCGCGGCCCGCGCCGCGTCGTCGGCCGGCGTGTGCAGCGCCCGCACCGTCGCCCAGGCGGCCTGGCGTTCCGCCGCCCCGATCGAGGCGTCGAGCATGGTGGCGCGGGCCTCCTCGACGCGCTCGCGGAGGTCGTCGACGGCCTGCACGGTCTCGCGGTAGACGCCGAGCACGAGGAGCGCCAGCTCGCGCTGCTCCTCGCGCGTCCACCACAGGGCGTGGCCGGCGCCCCCGAGGTCCAGGGGGAGCGCGATCGGGGCCGGCGCGGCGCCCAGCGCGAGCGACAGCTCGGAGGCGACGACGAGGGGCATGCTGAGCGAGCCTTCCACGAGCTCGCGGGGGATGCCGCCGAGGTCGTGGTAGGTGGAGCGGTGGTCCACCCCGGCCGCCCGGAGGCGCTCGAGGACGTGGGCGCGGGCGACGCCCTTGTACTGGTCGGTGGTGTGCCAGACGGAGCCGATCGGGTAGGTGGCGGGAATGGGCGGCGTGGACTCGGACATGGGGTTCTCCGGTGGGTGCTGTACGGTCAAGTTCGTATCGGTTTTCCGGCGAGCTCGCGGGGATCGGAAGCTCGCCGGCGCCTGCTCGGGGCGGATCGCGCGTGGGAAGTGATACTTTCTTGCGAGATCAGGCCCACTACGCCGACTCGGGCGCCGGGTGCGCCGGCGGCGGGCGCTTCTCCGCCTCCCGGATCGCGGCTTCGAGGGTCTCGAAGGGGCCGGTCAGGGCCTGCGCCGTATCCGCGTCCGTCACCCCGACCTCGAACATCCGGTAGATCGGGCGGCCGTTCACCTCGGCCACCAGCGCCGCCCGGTCCCGGTCCGCCGTCACTGGCCGCCCGCCCAGGGGATCGTGGCCTGGAGGGACACGCTGCCGGCCTCGTTCGCCCCGGTCAGGGTCAGGGTGGTGCTCCGGCCGGGGCGCGCGGTGGTGCAGACCCGCTGCCTCGCGGCGCCCGTCGCGGCCCCGGCGGCCGGGGTCAGGTGGCGGGCGCTCGGAAGGGTCGAGATGTCGAACCCCGACTGTGAGAGCGACCAGGCGGCGGGCGGGTCCCCGGCCGTCGCCGTCCAGGCGAGCCAGGCGCACTGGATCCACACGCCCGGCCCCTGCGAGCTCGCGGGGCTCGTGGCGGTGAAGGCGGTCAGGGTCGGGGGGGACACGACCCGGACCGTCGCGGTCGCGTGGGCGTGGCCGCAGTCGGCGAGGGCCGCGTTGTTCGCGGCGAGGATCCAGGACCACCCGGCCGCCGGCGGATGGAAGGTCGCGGTCAGGCGCTCGTCGTGGTGGGCGGACGTGGCGGGGGACGGCGAGGACGCGACGATGCTCGTCCGGCCCGTCGCGACCCGCCGGAGCGTCCAGCTCGTGGTGTGCGAGAGGCTGGCCGCGCCGATCGTGACCGTGGCGGGGAGGTCGGAGGCGCGCAGGGTCAGGGTGCGGCGCAGGCCCTGGCCCCCGCTCGGGCGCGCGCCGAAGCCGCTGATGACCGGGGCGCCGGTCGGGGAGAGGACGGCCGCGTTGCCGGCGTAGATCGAGCAGACCTGCGCCGGGCCGACGTAGACGGACCGGACGGCGGCGGGGCCGACGGTGACGGCCGCGTGGGCGGACGCGAGGCAGACGATGACCCCCGCGAGGAGCCCCGCGAGGGCGCCCGACATGAATCCCAGGCGCCAGGCCCGCTCGCGCAGATCCCGCGGTGTGGGGCGCCGGGTCACCGGGTCACCAGGCATATGGTGGAGGCCGGGCACGGCGTGGCGGACTGCTGCGCCGCCGTCCGCACGAGCACGGGGAGGTCGGCGAGGGTGAGGGCGCGCCAGGTCGGCGGGGCGTCCACGCGGGAGATGGCGACCTGCCCCGCCGCGCTCGCGGTCTGGAGGTAGTTCGCGTCGCCGATCGGGCGCCACACGGTGAGGGCGTTCGTCGCGCCCGTGGCCCACGGGCGCGCCGCCACCCCCGACCAGACGAGGTCGAGCGAGCGGTCGATCTCGGTGAGCGCCCGGGCGGCGGCGGCGAAGGCGAAGCGCGTGGCGCCGACCCCCCAGTGGTACGGGAGGAGGGCGGCCACCTGCGCCGCGGTGATCGTGCCGCCGCCCACCCGCGTGAGGGCGACCGACAGCTCGTCGTCGTCGGCGTCCCAATCGAGGCTGCTGAACTGCCACCGGGTCCCCGAGATCGTGAACGCCAAGTTGCTGAAGTTGTCGACGTCGACCCCCGTCCACGCCTCCACGACGTCGACCGCGGACGGGGCCTCGAGGGCGCGGGCGATCCCCTCGATCTCGGCGCGGGTGTGGAGCTCGGCGGCGACGTCGGCGGAGAGCTTGGCCGCCGTCACCTGCCCGTCCCCCAGGTGCGAGCTCCGGATCCCGAGCGCCCGGACGTCGAGGCCGTCCGCGGTCCGGGAGAGGGGGTTCGGGGTGGACGACGTCGCGTCGAGGGCGACCTGGACGTAGCCTCCCGAGAGGTCGAGCCCGTTCCGGGCGCGGACCGAGAGGGTCACGGCCCCCGCCGCCCCGCCGCCCGCGAGGCCGTCGCCGGCGGTGACGGCCGTCACGTCGCCGGCGGGCGCGGGGACGCCGGCGAACCCCGTGGCGCCGGCGTTGATCGTGAGGTAGCGGCCGGCGACGTCGGTTCCCGCGTCGAAGCGGAGCGCGGCGGGGTCCACCACGCCGGCGCGGAGGCTCCCGACGAGGGCGCCGCCGGCGTCGCGGGCGAGGGCGACGTCGCCGCCCGCGCCGAAGCGCAGCGCCGGGGTCGCGTCGATCCCGATCGTCCAGACGGTCACGGCATAGGTGTCGGCGGTGTCGGACGAGAAGAAGAGGTCGCCCTGGGTGTCGACCCCGAGCCTGTAGCGGTTGTTGTCGGGCCGGTTGACCCACTCGATCCCGCGCGCCGCGGTGAGGCTGGCGCCGGCCCGGGCGACGCGCGGGAGGGCGAGGAGGGCGCGCCGGCGGAAGGTGGCCTGGCCGTCCGGCTCCCCGGTCGCGGTGACGACCGCGATCACGTCCCGGTCGGGGCCGTCGAGGGGGAGCCGGGCGCCGAGGGCGTAGGCGGTGTTCGCGGTCCCGACCACGACCCGGACCGCGCTCGCGAGGGTGGTGCGGGTGCGGATCGCGTCCTCGCCCTGCTCCAGGGCGTCGAGCCTGGCGTCGAGGGCCGTCGGGTCGGCGGCGACCGTCAGGGTCGCCGTCGCCCCGGCGCCCGCGGGGGTGAGGTCGATCCCGGCCCCCGCCCGGAGCTGGGCGGCGGTCTGGGCGCGGACCCCGGCCGCGTCGAGGCCGGAGCCGGCGGTCGCGGTGTCGTCCGCCTCCCATTCGCAGAGCCCCTCTCCGTCCGGGCCGTGGAGCACGGTCGAGCGCGAGGCGGTCCCCTCGACTCCCCGGCAGCCGAAGGGGGTGAGGGTGGCGGTGGTCGCGCGGCCGGCCCCGGAGAGGATGGTCACGTCGAGGCCGGAGGCGGAGAGGCTCCCCGCCTCGGCGCGGGCGTCGAGGTCCGCGCGCACGTCGGGGGCGAGCTTCGAGCGCGTCACCGTCCCGTCCGCGGGGGCGGCGGGGGCGGGAGCGGGCGCCTCGAAGTCGACGAGCGCGCACCCGCCCGGTCCGTAGCCGCAGACGACGTCGCCGTAGACGTATTGATCCTGGGCGGCGGCGGTGGCGGTGGCGGTGGCGAGGAGGGACGCCGCGAGGAGGAGCGGGGCGCCGCCGCGGCGGGCGGCGAGGAGAAGGAGGGGGCGGAGCGGTCTCATGTCGGCGGTCCTCATGCGGTGGTGTCGTAGCTGTCCGATCCCATCGACTCGACGCCGACGAGGGGGGGGTATCCGTCGATCGGCTCCAGCGCCTTGCACGTCAGGGCGATTCTCTGCTCCACGTCCCGGCCCATGAGGGCCATCTCGCCGTTGGGGGAGATCCGGCAGCGCCGGGCGTAGACGTCGTGGCCGTTCGCCCCGTCCTGGGACTGCTCGGTGTAGCGGAAGGCGCCGAGGGCGCTCCGGGCGCCCGTCTTGATGCGCCGGCGCTTCGACTCCGGCTCGGCCGGCGTGTAGTCGACGAGGATCTTGTGGGGGCCGGCGTCCTTCAGGGCGCCGTACGGGCTGATGTAGATGGCGCCGCGCTTGAGATCCAGCAGGACGTCCTTCTCCGTGCGGTCCTTCGCCCCGACCTGGGCGGCGGCCACGTAGTCGACGTCGGTGGTGAGGTTGTAGGTCGTGCCCGAGGGATCGCTGGTGATTGTGGTCGTCACCTGGTCCTTGAGCGCCCCCCACCCGAGGGGGTTCGTGGGCGTCTGCCCGAGGGTGTACCACCGGGCGGGGCGCACGCTCAGCTTCTCGTCCGTCACCGCCGCGTTCGCGTTGTCCACATCCTCGACGACGCCGCCGAAGAACAGGGCCAGGTTCTCGGCGTCGATGTCGTGGAGCGTCAGGGTCAGGGTGCGGTCCGTCTCGGTGACGATGGTCTCGAGGACCGTCGGGGAGGCGCCCGACCCGCTCTGCACGTCCACGAGCGTCTGGGTGATGTTGACGGACATGCCGACCGCGTCGCCCATGTAGCGCTCGCCGTCGTAGGTCCCGTCGGGCAGGATGCGGGCGATCTTGATCTCGCCGGCGCCGACGACGACGTTGTTCCGGGCGATTCTCCTCGCGACGGTCATGACTTCTCTCCCCGATCACCGTGCGCCCGGGCGGCAGGCTCGAAATACCCCTCGCCCTCCAGGCGGGCGATCTGCTCGGGCCGGAGCTCCACGGTCTCGCCGGGCTCGCGGAGCGAGCCGGCCTGCCAGAGGGGCCGGGCGAGCACGCGCTTTTGCCGCGGGGCAGGCTTCTCTTCACGGGCCATGGCGGCCTCCGTCGATGGCGCTGAACATGCGGCGGAACTCGTAGACGTCCTCCCACCAGGCGCGCCCCTTCTTCGGGTCGATGCCGGCGAGCGAGCCGCGGAGGAACCGCAGGGCGCCGGGGCCGCCCGGCGGGCTCCAGCCGATGAGCGCGTTCCGGACCGCGTCCACCCGGGGGGTGATCTCGTCGAGGGCGCGCTCGCCGCGCGGGTCGTTGCGGACCGGGACGGCGACGGCGACGGCGATGGTGGTGGTGAGGCTCTGCAAGGCGCCGTGGCTGGCGCGGTTCTCGCCGCCCGTGTCCGCGGCGGGGATCACGACCGCCGCCGGCGTCCGCGAGATCCGAAAGTCGGCGCCGGCGAAGTCGAGGGCGGTATGCACGCCCTCGAAGCCGCCGGGGCCGGCGAGCTCGGCCTCGAGCCGATCGCGGACCGCATCGACGTAGGAGAGCGCGCTCATCCCGTGACCGCCTCCCGGAGCTCGTCGGTCACCTCGTCGAGGACCACCTCCCCGTCGCCGGCGTCGAGGCCGAGGAATGGGCGGGCGGGCATGTCCACGTGCGGGACGATGATGAGATCGTCGCCGTCGAAGAAGGCGAGCGCCGCGGCGGTCTTGGGGACGATGCGGCCCCCGAACTGGTGGATCGCGGCGTATCTCACGTGCGTGCCGACGACCACCTCGCCGGGGCCGAGCAGGTGGGTGATGCTGGCGCGCAGGCGCCCGCTGTCGGTGAGGGTCTGGCCGCCCTCGTTCTCCGCCCGCCAGGACTTCTGCCATTCGCCGCCGTCCGGGCCGCGCTCGATCTCGAAGCGGTGCTGGACGGACGTGACGAGCCGGGCGCCGATCCGGTCGAGCACGCCGCCCGGCCGGTCGATCTCCCGGCCGGCGTCGATGAGGCGCCGGAGCGAGCCCCGGACGCCGGCGTCGTCGTACTCGACGTCGATGCGGACGCCGGCCCCGGCCATCAGAAGCCCGCCCAGACGTCGTCGGGCTGCGGCGCGCGCCCAGTCCGTTCGGCCCCGGCGTCGTCCGCGCGCGGGGCCACGATCATGCCGTCGTCGGAGAGGAGGACCAGGTCCCCGGCCGCGAGGCGCTTGAGCTGGGCCCGCGCGCGGCGGGCGGCGTCGCTCGCCTCGTCGGTCGGCGCCTCGTCGTAGAGCCGGCGGCGCGCGACGTCGCAGGTCCAGGCGCGGAGCAGGGGGTAGCCGCCCTCGAGCGGCGCGGGGTAGCGCGCGGCGAGGGCGGCGTTGAACTCGGTGGCGGTGTCGCCGAGCGCCCGCGCCATCCGCGGGACCGCGGCGGCGGCGGAGGCGTCCGCGCCGCGGGGAAGACCGAGGAGGTCCGCGATCTCGTCGGCGCCGTAGCGGTCCAGCATGTCCTGCGCCGTCGCGTAGGCGCCGGCCGCCGGCGGGGCGGGCGCGTCCGGCGCGAGGGCCGGCTCGACGAGCCAGACGGCGACGGCCGCCTCCGGAGGCCAGGTCTGCCCGGCGCGGCCGGGGAGCTGGAAGGCGATGGTCGGGTCGCGGTCGACGCCGTCCGGGCCGTCGATCCAGGTGACGACCGGGAGCGCGGAGGCGGTGTCGGAGAGCCGGAGCGGGGCGCCGGCCCGGCCCCCGGCCGGGATGAAGATCGACCCCGTCGCCTCGCCCGCGACCGACGCCTGGGCGAGGAGGCCGGAGTAGCGCCGCGCGCCGAGCGCCGCCCGGTCGAGGGTGAGGGCGCCGGAGCCGGGGTCGACGGAGGCGAGGGCGGCGGCGACGGTCCAGGCGCCGCCCGTGCGGTAGCGGGCCGGGTGCGCCCCGGCGGGCAGCGCGGCGGTGGCGAGGAGGGTCAGCACGGCGGGGACGGATCGGAGAGCGGGCAGCCGGCGCCCACGTACCGCGCCTCCATGCAGATCCTGGCGGGGCTCGCCGGCCGGTGGCGCGGGCGCCCGGCCGGGTCGGAGCCCTCAGTGCAGGCGCCCGGCGAGGGGGTCCCGCGCATCCCCTCGCCGGCTCCCGGCCTCACGCGACGCGGACCGGGTCCGCCCCCTTGCATACGTGGCGTCATTCCCCGGCGGCGGACCGGGCCTGCTGGAAACGCACCCAGGCCGCGTCCCGCTCGGCGGCGGTCACCCCGGCGCCCGTCTCGCGCTCCAGGGCCGCGACCTGCGGCAGGCCGGCCGAGGTCCAGTCTGCGGCCGCGTCCGGGTCGAGCGCGGCGACGGCGCGGTCGAGGATCTCCTCCCTGTCCTCGGCCTCCTCGCCCGCCGCGGGCTTGATCACGCCCGCCTCGACGAGCGGGGCGGCGGCGGCCCCGGTGAGGGCGAGGGTCGCGCCGACGTCGTAGAGCTCGCCGTCGTGCTGGACCGGCGAGAGGACGAGGTAGCGGGTGGATGGATCGGACATGGGAGCCTCCGTCAGTCGATCACGTTGGTGAACAGGAAGCCGGCCTCGTCCCACATCACCAGCTCCTTCACCTGGTCCACGACCTTCACGATGACGGCGCCGTCGGTGCCGATGGACTCGTCGTCGTAGGTCCCGGCCCGCAGACCCAACCACTCGGCCGTGACGGCGAACGTGGGGGTCGCCGACCGCGTGCTCTGGATGTTCCTGTTGCGGTGGAGGAGCGCGGTGGAGTTGCCCCAGAGCCGGGCGTAGGAGGGGTCCTGCCCCTTCTTCGCCGACTGGTACCAGGTCACCCCGACCTGGACGTCGTCGACCTCCAGCTCCTCGGCGACCTGGGCGCGGTTCACGCTCCCGCGCTCCTCGTTGCCGGCGCCGCTCGGCTTGATGCTCCCCACGACCTTGGGGTGGCGGCGGAACTTCGTCCACGGGCCCTGGCCGAACACCACGAGGTTCGGCCTGATCCTCATCTTGTCGATCTGCGCGACGAGCGTGTCGATGGGGTTCTTGCTGGCGTCGGAGTAGTCGTCGAACTGCGAGCTGCCCGAGAGCGCGGTCGTGCCGGCGCTCCCGGTGCGGTAGCTCGACGCGGTGAACAGGAGGTCGGCCACGCGCCGCTCGCGCGCGAGGTGCACGAGCAGGCCCGTGTTCTCCGCCGCCTCCGCCTCCGGATCCCAGTTCGCCCGCTGGGCGCGGGCGCGGTTGATGTCGCGGACGGGGACCGCGTCCTCGAGCCCGTGATCCTCGACCTTCCCCGTCCGGTCTTCGGCCCCGAACTCGACCCGGTTCGCCCGGCTCGTCCTCCCGATCCGCGTGTCGGGGATCGTGAAGAGCTCCTCGGACTTGCCGCGGGTCCACGTGAACTCCTCGGCCATCGCGTTGACCCGCGGACACACCTCGTCGGCGATGAACCCCATCGGCTTGACCGCCATCGAGATGGCGGTGAGCCGGGTCTGTACCTGGAACGGTCCTGCCACGTCAGCCTCCCCCTATGCCCCGGTCTGGCTCGGGCAGAGCATGACCGAGCCGATGTCGCCGTCGACCCCCGAGACCTCGGCGATCCCGACGACGAACGCCTGCGCCTGCGCGGACGGGGCCGCCTTGACCCCCTTCCCGTCGGCGTCGCTCGTCACCATCTCGCCGCGGGCGACGGGGCCGCCGAACATGACCTCCGCGATCCCGCTCCGCACGACCTCGACGACCGGGTCGTCCGCGGCGGCCGGGACGCGGGTGCACACGCCGATGATGGCGGCGTCCGTGCCCGCGGCCTGCACGACCTCCCCGTCCACCGACCCGTGCTTCACCAGACGGTACGCGGCGATCGCGGCCCCCGGCTCATGGGCCGTCACCAGCCCGTCGTAGCGCACCCCCACGTCACGTCCCCTCCTGTTCGCGCTGCCGACGCACGACGTCGACGGCCTCGGTGATGGTCACGGTCTCGCCGCGCTCGGCGGCGAGGCGGACGTACTCGCGGGCGGCGCGGGCGTCCTGGCCGGCCGCGCGCGGGTCGAACCCGGTCTCGGGCGCGGGCGGCGCGTCGCCGGCGAGCTCGCGGTACTCCACGCGCCGCGGGAGCGCGGCCACGAAGTCGAGGAGCAGCTTGCGGGGCGGCGTGCGGACCTCGGCGGATCCGTCGGGCGAGGCGAACACCAGCTCCCGCGCGCCCTCGCCGGCGTCGGGGGGGAGCGAGGCGAACAGCGCCTCCAGCCCCGCGCGCTCGGCCGGGAGCACCCGGCCCGCCTCGACGTGGGGGGCGACGGCCTCGCTCGCGGCGCGGGACGCCTCCGCGGCGGCGAGCACCGCCTCGCGGGCGTCGAGCGCGGCGGCGCGGGCCGCGAGGTCGGTCTCGGAGGCGCTGGCGCCAGCGCCGGGCGTGCCGGACATGTCTGTGTCCTCGGGTGATGAGGCAGGCGGAGGATCGCTCGCGGAGGGCGGGGGCGGCGCCGGGGCGGGGGCGGGGGCGGCGCCGGCGAAGCCGGGGACGGGCTCGTCGTCGCGCCCGGCCTCCGTGACCCTCTCGAGGCGGTACTCGGGCACGACCCGGTCCGCGCGCTCGACGCCGTCGCGCTCGACGATCCATTCCCGGAGCGAGCGGAGGATGTCGCCGACCGCCTCGATCCCCCACCTCACCGGGGTCGCGGCGGCGAGCTCGTAGGTGCGGACCGCCTCGGCGGGGGCGGAGAACCGGGTGGGGGCGAGCCCCTCGACGGCGGGCGGGACGCCGCCCAAGAAGCCCAGGTGCCGGATGCGGACGCCGAGGTCGTTGTCGGGCATGAGGGCGACGGACCGGCCGGCGTACCGGCCCTCCTCGACCGCGCTCCGGAACGCCGGGTGCAGGTCGCGGAGCCGCGCCTGGAGCCGATCGCCGACCCGGCGCACGTCTTCGATCCAGGCCCAGGCGGGGGCGTCCGTGTCCGGATGCCCCACCACCACCGGCGCCGGGTCCGCGGCCCGCGTCGCGGCGACGATCCCGTCGAGATCGCCCGCGCTGAACGTGGCCTCGACCCCGCGCATGTCGCGCCAAGTGCCCGTCCGCAGGACGTCGAACCAGCCGTCGAGTGCGCTCATGGGGCGCGGATGGGAACAGGATCCGCGCCGGGAAAATACTGGACAGGCGTCAGGGTAGCGGCGGGGCGGGGCGTCGGGTGGGGAGGGTCAGGGTCCGGTCAGATCTCCGGCTCGTCGTTCCGCCCCGCCGCCACCTTCGTCAGCGCCGCCGCGACCAGCCCCGCCAGGCTGGCCACCACGCCCAACGACAGGAAGGCGATCACAGACGTGAACACCTTTCCGCCGACCGTGATCGGATAGACGTCCCCGTACCCCACCGTGGTCAGAGTCGCGACCGCCCACCACAGGGAATGGAAGATCGTCGCGAACGCCTCCGGCTGCGCCTCATGCTCGAAGTACCAGATCCCGTAGGCCGCCACGTAGAGCACCGTGGCGGTCGCGCACAGGAAGACGACTGCCTCCCCTCGCGCCTCCGACAGCGCAGTCGCGAACCGTCGCATCGCCTCGCTGTAGCGGACCGCCTTCGAGAGCCGGAGCAGCCGAAGCAAGCGCAGGCATCGGAGCTCCTGCAAGCCGAATCCCGGCACGAGGAAGTACGGCAGGATCGTCGCGGCGTCGAGCAGCCCATAGAAGCTCATCAGGTATCTGGACCTCCGCCGCGCGAGCCAGATCCGGGCGGCGTACTCCGCCGCAAACATCCACATGATCCCGTGCTCCCACAGGGCCACGAAGGCCGTCAGCGCTGCCGGCGCTCCCGGCCAGGCGTCCAGCGGCAGGAATAACACGGTCAGGCCGATCAGCACCCCGCTCACTTGGTCCAGGCGTTTCTCCAGTCTCTCGTTCCGGCTATTCATCGATCATCTTTCCATGCCCAAGTCACGCGACCGCGCTGAGCGCTGGGCGCTGAGCCCTGAGATCGAACGGTAGGCGTCCTCAACGAACATTCGCCGGGCGTAGGCCGTACCGAGCGCCTTCCAGTGATCCATGACTGCCGTCAGCATCACGCCGAGGTCGCGATCGAGGATCGGCCCGAGCATCACGCCCGAGCCCTGCCTCGGGCGCGGCAAGGGCGGGCCAGCGTCGGAGACTGGCTCGCGCGGGCGGATCACGATCTCCAAATCAAGGGCGGCGCAGACGGCCTCCACGGTGGAGAGGCGGGGGTCACGGCCATCGCGGATTCCCCTGATCTGACTGACCCCCACTCCCATCCGTGCCGCCGCCGGTCGGAGTCCGTCCGCGTCCACGCGACGCCTCACAGCATCGCGAAGAATGGTGCTGATCGCGGGTGTCATACATAACACTCTAGCAGCACCTGCACCCGGGGGGTTGACGCCACTGTGTTCGTTGTGACACGATGGCGCCATGTCTGACACGATTGCAGCGGTAATCAGGCTGACCAAGTGCTACGCGAAGCACGCATCGCTAGCTGTCAGCACAGCCGCGCGGCATTTGGGCGGCAGCGGCCGGTTCGTGCAGCGCCTTGAAGACGGCGGATCGATCACCGTCGATCTCGCGGATCAAGTCTTTCAGCGGGCTTCGGACAGGTGGCCGCCCGGCGCCGAGTGGCCCGCCGACATCCCGCGTCCGCCCCCCTCGCCGGACGCGGCCCCGAACCTCCCCGCGCGGCGCGGCAACGGAAAGGCGGGTGGCGCCGCTGGCCGCCCGCGCCGTGCGGGGAGCTCTCCAGGAGAAGCGACATGCCCCCCATCCCCGGCCACGAGCCCGACTCCGACGGCTGGTACCGCTGCGACGGCTGCGGCCAGGCGTTCGACGGCGACGACCTCGACGAGGACTCGCTCTGCGCCACCTGCGCCACCGAGCGGATCTTCGGCTGATCCCGGCCCCGCCGCCCCGGGCGGCGGGGACCCGAACCCCCCCGTGTCCGCCGACGATGGCGCGAGTTCCCCGGCGCCCATGCCTGCCGGGGGCGGCGGACGCCGGGGGCCTCCATCCGCACCGCCGGCGGCCTCATTGAAGCGCCAGCGCGAAGCCGTGCAGGCAGGGGCCAGGGAAGCCCTCTCCGCCGGCGGTGCGGACCACCCGATGCGCGCGGTCAAGCGGGCGCAGGCGGCGATGCAGGCCGCGGCCGACGCGGGGGACGTGCTCGGGGTCCGCCGCGCCCAGGGCTGGATGTTCGCGGCCGCGATGCGGCTACGCCGCGACGGGCGGGTCGCGTCCCCCGACGCGCTATGCCGGGCGCTCGGGGTCCCTCGGCGGGCCTACGACGAGGCGGTCCGCCGGCGCAGAGCCGGCGAGCGGCCGCCGCTCGAACTCCAGGCGTCCCGCGTGTGGACCGCGCTCGAGTGGGCCGGCGACGTGCGCTTCCTCGGGCGGGCGGCGTGATGGCCGGCCGTCGGTCGACGCTGACCCCCGCCGAGTTCCGGCGCCGCATCGCCTCCCGCAAATGCATGGTGAGGGTGCACGGGAGCTACGTCTGGGTCCGTATCCCGAGGGTCGAGGCCCTGGACCTGTTCAACCGCCGTAACGGGCGGATCGAGGTCGACGTCAGGGATGACGGCTACGCCTGGATCGGAATCCCGGAGGCGGCCCCGTGATCGGCACGGCCGCCGGCGTGGTGGTCGGCCTCGCGGTCACGGTCCTGGCCGTGGCCGTCATCGTGCTCGCGTCGATCGGCCTCGCGGTGGTGCTCCTGTGACGGGCTGCCTCGTCATCCTCGAGCGCAGCGAGACCACGTCCCCGTGCGGCCTGTTCCGCTACCGCTTGTATCGCTCCTGGGTCGACCTCCTGGGCGAGGACCGGTCCGCGCTCTTCGTGATGCTGAACCCCTCGACCGCGAACGGGAGCGTCGACGACCCCACGGTGCGGCGCCTGATCGGCTTCGGCCGCCGGTGGGGGTGCTGCGAGCTCGCCGTCGTGAACCTCTACGCCCTGCGGGCGACGGACCCGGACGACCTCCGGCGCTTCGAGGGGGACCCGATCGGCCCGGAGAACGACCGCCACATCCGCCAGTCGGCGCTCCTCGCCGCGAATTCGGGCGCGCGCATCGTCTGCGCCTGGGGGGCGCTCGACCACTGGCAGCGCCGCCGGGCCGATGAGGTGCTCGCCATCCTCCGCGAGGCGACGGACGAGGTGGAGGTGTTCGGCTGGACGGGGGGGGGCGCGGAGCAGCCGCGCCACCCCCTCTACCTGCCCCGCGGGCAGCGGACGCAGGCGTGGCGGATCGGGGACGAAGGGTGATCACGGTCGGCGCGATCGTCGTCGCCACCCTCGCCGTCATCGCGGCGTCGAGGGCGCGGCGGTGATGCTCGTCTGCCCCTCCTGCGGCGCCCGCCACTCGATCGAGGGGATGGTTCACGACGAGGCCGCGCGGGAGCTGGCGGCGCTGGCGGTGACCCTGGGCGACCTGGGCCGGCCCGCGCTCAGCTACCTGGGCCTGTTCCGGGGCCGGAAGCGCGCGCTCCGCTGGACGCGGGCGCTCAGCCTCATGCGCGAGATCGCGGAGGCCGTCCGGACCGGGACGGTCCGCCGCCGGGGGCGGGACGTCGCCATCCGGCCGGACGCCTGGGCGCCGGCCCTCGAACAGGTGCTCGACGCGCGGGACCGGGGCCGGCTCCAGACCCCCTTGCGGGACCATGCCTATCTGTGGGAAGTGGCGATCGGGCGGTCGGAGCGCGCCGCCGGCGAGGAGGAGGCGCGGCGCGACGAAGAGCGCCGGCAGCGCCCGCGCCCGTCGTCGGCGCCGGGGGGGGCGTCCGCCCCGATAACGCACGCCCAGGTCCGGGAGCACGTCGCCCGCGCCCGCGAAGCGCTCGGCATGGGGCCGTCGCCCCTTGACGGGGAGTGCGGGTCGTGCTGAGCGCGGACCTCGCGGGCCTCGCCGAGCGGCTGCGCCGGGCCAGCGAGCCGGGGGTGGGCGGCGGAACGGGGATCTCCGCGGGGGAGTGCGGCCACCTCGCCCGCGTCCTGGCGGGCTGGGCCGCCGACGCCGGCGCGATGGAGGCCGTCGGGCTCGGGGAGGCCCTGCCCTCGAACGTCGTTCCCATCGGCGCCGGGCGGCGCGGGGAGGACGCCGATGCCTGACGGCCCCTACCCCGCCGACTGGCCGCGGATCTCGGCGCGCATCGTCGCGCGGTCCGGGGGCCGGTGCGAGTGCATGGGCCAGTGCGGGCTGCACCGCGGGGACCGCTGCTGCGAGCGGAACGGGACGGACGCGGTGTGGGCGCGGGGGAAGGTGGTGCTGACCGTCGCCCACCTGAACCACTTCCCGCCGGACTGCCGCGACGAGAACCTGATGGCGCTCTGCCAGACCTGTCATCTCCGCTACGACGCCGTGCTCCACATGACCCACGCGGCCGCGACCAGGCGGGCGCGCCGGGCGATCGGGGACCTGTTCGAGGACGCCGGGATCGCGCCGTGACGGGGCCGGGGATTTTTTTGATGGTTTCGATGCAAAACAAAAGGTTGCGCCAGTTGCGCCGGCGCAACATGCCCGGATTTCTCATTATTTCTGTCCCGACCGCTGCGAAACGCGCCCGGATCGCGGGGCCGTGAAGCGCCCCCTCGCCGCCCGGATCTGGACCGCCCTGCCGCCGCGCCGGCGGGTCCGCGTCGCCGACGTAGCGGCCGGCTGCGGGTGCTCTCCGGAGACGGTCATGAAGTGGGTGCGGACCTGGAACCTCGTCGGGTGGGTCGAGCGCTACGGCCTGGTCGACCAGTGCGAGGCGATGCGCACCGTCCGCTGGACCGCGGCGCCCACCACGGTGAACGACGCCGGCATCACTTACGTTTCGCACCCCGAAGGGGGGCGCTGGAAGATCTGCCGATCCCCCGACGGCGGCGGGCCGCCCGTCGTCACGTCGCTGCTGACCGGCCTCTCCACATGAGCCGGCCGGCGGACCGGGAGGCGTGGCTCGCGGCGGGGACGGCGCTCGCCGCCTCGCGGTCGGATCGGGCGTGGGAGCTCGCGGACTGGCTGGTGGAGGGCGAGACCGCGTTCGGGCGGCCGGCGGTCCGCGAGGGGGCGGCGGGGCTCGGGATCGATCCCGGCCGCGTGTCGCACCATCTGCGGACGGCGAAGGCGTTCCCGCCCGCGACCCGCCACGCCGGGCTCCCGTTCGGCTTCCATCAGGAGGTCGCCCGGCTGCCTGCGCCGGGGGCGGCGCGCCTGCTCGACGCCGCCGCCGGCGAGGGCTGGTCCCGCCAGGAGCTCCGGGAGGCGGCCCGCGAGGAGGGCACGGCGGCCCGGCTCCTGCGCGCCCGCGACGAGATCGCCCGGCTCCGCGAGGAGAACGAGCGCCTCCGGACCGACGCCCAGACCGCACGGGCGGAGGCCCGGCGGGTCGAGCACGGGGTCGCGGCCGCGGCGCGGGCGGTCGTCGCGGCCTACCAGGCGGCGGCCGAAGCGATCGAGGGGTTCGCCGCGGGGACCGCCTGCCCGGCCCTGCACGGGAACGCCCGGCCTGCCGTGCGACAGCGCATCGAGCAGGTCCTGGCGCGGGCGGTGGCCCGGGCGGCCCGGATCGTGGAGGAGCGGATCGCGCCCGCGCTCGATCGCATCGAGCGGGGCGAGCCGCGATGAGCGCCCGGCGCCCGAAGCTCGTGCTGGCGCCCCCGGCCCTGGCGATGTGCACGGAGCCTGCAACGGCGGCGCAGGGGCCGTGTCCGGACGATGCAGGGGCCGTGCAGGCCCCGCGCGCGCCGTCCCCCTGGGAGGCGGCGACGGACGCGCAGCGGGCGCGGGCGCGGGACCGCCTGGCCGCGGTGGAGCACGCGGAGGCGGGGCGGGCGCGGGGGCTCACGCGGGCGGAAGCCGATGGGGAGGCCGCGGCCCGGGCGGGGGCGTCGGCCGGCGCGGTGGGCAGGTGGCGCCGGCAGGCGGCCGGGCTCGGCCGGGGGGCGCGCCTCGCGGCGCTCCTCGACGCGCCGGGGCGGGGCCGGCCGCCGCGGGCCTGGGCGGCGGACGGGGCGGACGCGCTCTGGGACCTCTGGATGACGGACTACCACCGCCCGGAGGCCCCGGACGGGGCGGCGGTCTGGCGGCGGCTGAAGGAGGTCGCCGACGACCACGGGTGGGCGATCCCCCCGCTCAAGGCGTTCCTGCGGCGGGACCGGGCGGAGGTCTCGCACGCGGAGCGGACGGAGGGGCGCCAGGGGGCGATCGCCGCGCTCGACCTCACGCCCTGGATCGAGCGCACGGTGGCGGACCTCGCGCCGCTCGACGTCGTGAACGGGGACGGGCGCCGCCACGACGTGGTGGTCGCCTTCCCCTCCGGCCGCGTGGGGCGCCCCACGGTGTGGACGTGGCAGGACGTGCGCACGCGCCGGGTGCTGGCGTGGCGGGCGGGGGAGACCGAGACCCTCGACCTCGTGCGCACGACCCTGCACGACGTCGTGACGCGCATCGGCGTGCCGGGCGAGGTGGTGGTCGACCAGACCCTGGCCGCGAGCGCGAAGTGGCTGACCGGCGGGCAGCGCGGGCGCAAGCGCTGGCGGAGCACCCGCGAGGAGCTGCCGGGCCTCCTCGAGATGCTCGACATCGACTACCACGCGACGGCCGTGGACCGCGACCAGGCGGGCCGCGGCGTGGGACGGGGCAGGTCGAAGCCGGTCGAGCGCGCGCAGGGGGACCTCGCGCGCCAGATCGACACCCATCCGGCGCTCTCGGGGTCGTACACGGGCCGCTCGCCCATGGACCGGCCCGAGACGCACCGCTCCCGGGCCGCGCCCTGGGAGACGTTCCTCGGCGTGGTGGAGGGGGTCATGCGCGAGCACAACGCCCGCGAGGGCCGGGACACCGAGGCCGCCGCGGGCCGGAGCTTCGACCAGGTGTGGGCCGAGGAGTTCGCGCGGACGGTGGTGCGCCGGGTGAGTCCGGGGCAGGCGGGCGTGCTGCTCCTCGCGCCGGAGGACGTCCGCATCGAGCCGAACGCCACGTTCCGCCTGCGGTGCGGGCGGGCCGGGGCGGTCCGCAACCGCTACCACGACCCCTGCCTCCTCGACCACCAGGGGCAGCGCCTGGTGGCCCGCTTCGACCCCGATGACCTGCACGCGCCGGTGCAGGTGTACGACCGGAAGGGGCGCTGGATCTGCACTGCCGACTGCCTGGCGCCGGTGGCGTGGCGAGACGCCGCGACCGCCGGCGAATACGAGCGGACCCGGCGCCGGGTCCGCAACGCGGCGAAGAAGAGCCTCGCGGCGCGGCGCGACATGGACGCGCTCGGCGCCGCCCTCGACGTCGCGCGCCTGAACCGGCAGGCGCCCGCGCCGGAGGTCGAGCCGGCGACGGTCCGCCTCGTCACGGGCCGGGCGCTGCCGGAGGCGCCGGCCGTGCGGCGGGCGGCGAGCGGCGACGCCCCGCCCCGCCCCCGGGGCCGCATGGCCGCGGCGCTGAAGGCGGTGCACCTCGACGGGGGCGGGTCGTGAGCCGGCCGGTCACCGCCACCGTGGGGGAGACGGTTCGGCTCATCCGGTCCCACGCGGCGCATCCCACGTGGTCGTGCCTCCTCCGGCGCCAGCACGTGGCCGCCTGGCTGCGCGCCCAGGGGCCCGGCGCTCCGGAGCCGTGGCCGCTCGAGACCCCCGCGCCCGTCCTGCGGCGCCTGGAGCGCGCGCATTTCGCGGGCCGCGGCATCCGCCTGAACCCCGCCGAGATCCGCGAGGTCTGCGGGGCCGGGCCGTGAACCACGTCCTGCTCGCGATCTCCCCGCGGTGGGCGGAGATGATCCTCTGCGCCGAGAAGCGCTCGGAGGTCCGCCGCGGCCGGCGGCGGTGGGCGCCCGGCGACTGGCTGTGGCTCTATGCCGCGACGCCGGTGCGGGCGGTCGTGGGCGTCGCGCTGGTGGCCGACGTCCACGTCGGGGAGGCGGTCTCCCTCGTTCGGCGGGTTCCCCCGTCCGCGCTCACCTGGCGCGAGTACTGGCGATACGCGCGGACCCCGACCGACCTCATGACGATCGCCGATCTCATCTCTCCGGCCCGGTTGGGCACGCCCCTCGCCCTCGCCGGGATCGGCGTCGGGCAGGCGCCGCGGAGCGCCGTCCGTCTCGAGTCCCGGTCCGTGGGGGTCCTGCTGAACGACCCGGTGATTCGCGGGGAGTGGACCCGCCTCGCCAGCACGAGCGTGGAGAGTCAGCACGGGCGCCGGCGCGGGGTGGCCGCCTGATGTGCGCCCCGCCGCCCGATCCCGCCTTCGCGTGCGACACGTCCGCCGCGTGGATCCCGGGCGTCCCCGGCGTCTATGCGCAGCACCACGTGCTGATGGCGGAGCACGCGGCCGGGCGGCCCATGCTCCGAGGCTGCGAGCTCATGTGCGTCGGCGCCCGGGGGCCGGACGGGGCCGAGGTCCGGCTCTGGCCCGGCCTCGTCTGCTTCGAGCTGGCGCCGGCCGTGGAGGCCCAATAGTGCCCCGCGCCGCCGAACGCCGTTCTCGCCGCGCCAGGGGCCGCTGCGTCGAATGCTCGGCCGCATCGACCACGGCGCGCTGTCCCGCCTGCAAGCGCCGCGAGCGGCTCCGCGAGGGCGCGGCGAGGCGCCGCCGGCGCTCGCCGTGGCGCGTGCGGCCGGTCCTCCGCACGCCCCTCCAACGGGACCGCCGGGGCCGCTGGGTCGCCCGGCGCAGGAGGAAGGTCACATGAGGCACGTTTCGATCCACGTGGGAGGCTCATGGCTGGGCCTGCTCGCGCTCATCTTCATCACCCTCCGGCTCGCCGGCTACATCGCCTGGTCGTGGTGGTGGGTGCTGGCGCCCCTCTGGATACCCGTCGCCGTGGTCGCGGGCGTGGCCGTGGGCGGGGCGGTGCTCCTGCTCATGGCGGAGTGGCGGAGGCGGTGAACGCCCCGCCCGTCCGGGTGTGCGCGAGGCCGGGATGCGGGCGCCGGATCCCCGCCGGCAGCGCCCCGACGAGGCGGTACTGCTCAGAGCGGTGCCGGGTCAATTGGAAGGAGATGCGGGCGTACCACCGCCGCAGCCCCGAGGAGCGCAGGCGGCGCCGGAACCACCAGCGCCAGGCGCAGGCCACGGCCCGGCGCGCCCGGGCGTACCGGGCCGCGGGTCTCTGCCACTGCGGCCGGCTCCCGAACCCCGGACGGAAGCAGTGCGCTCGCTGCATCGCATACCGGACTGCACGGAAGCGGGCGAACCGGGCGCGGGGTCTCTGCTCCTGCGGACGCCCCCGGACGCCCGGGCGGTCCCGGTGCGCGCGCTGCGCCGACGCCACGGCGCGTTCACGGCGCCGGAGAGGTCGACGAGGAGCCAACCATCGGGAGGCGAGAGCGGCATGACGAAGGGCAAGGGCATAGCGAACCTGTTTCCGGCGGCGACCGAGACGCCGCCGGACGAACACGAGGCGGCGGTGGCCGCCTGCCGGGCGGAGATGGCGGCGGCGGGCCTGTCCATCAGTGACGTGGCGCGCGAGATCGGCGCCGGGGTCTCGACGGGCACGGCCTCGAAGTGGCTGCGGGGGGTCTACGAGGGCGACGTGGCCGCGGTCACCGCCCGGGTGCGGGCGTGGCTGCGCACCCGCGGGGAAGCGGCGCGGCGGTCGATGTCTGCGGCCGGACTAGATCGGCACACGCCCCTCGGCGTCACCGAGGAGATCGAGGCGGTGCTCGCACACGCGCAGGCGGCGGGGGACGTGGTGCTGATCCACGGTCGGAGCGGCGCGGGGAAGAGCTGGGCGGCGGCGCGGTACTGCGGGAGCCGCACCCCGAGCTTCCGGGTCGTGATGACCGGGGCGGTGGTCACCCTCGCGGGGCTGCTCGCGCGGGTGGCCGCGGCGGTGGGCGCCGGTGACCGGCACGGCTCGGCGCTCGCGGCCGAGACGGCGATCGTGGCGCGCCTTCAGGGCCGGGGCGCCCTGCTGGTGGTGGACGAGGCGCACCACCTGTCCGCGCGGCTCCTCGATGAGCTGCGGTGCATCCGGGACCTGGCGGGGGTCGGCCTCGCGCTGGTGGGGGGCGACGAGCTGTGGGCGGCGCTCGCGGGGTCGGTGCGCTGCGACCAGATCGTCGGGCGGATCGGCATCCGCCTTCCTCTCGGGGCCCCGCCGGACGCGGACGTGATCGACCTCGCCGCGTCGGTGCTGGGACGGCGTCCGGAGGGCGCCGAGGCGAAGCGCCTGGTGGCGGCGACGCGGGGCGCGGGCGGCCTGCACGCGCTCCGGCGGCTGCTGGCCCGGGCCTGGATCTTCGCGCGGGCGGCCAGGCGCGATCACATCACTGCGGCCGACCTCCAGGCCGCGGCTGACGAGGGGGCATGACATGACGGACATCGACTGGGACGCACCGCCGCCGAGAGGGTATCGACGCAATACCCGGGGGGACCTGGTGCGAGAGGAGAACATCAGGCAGGCGGCCCGCGACGCGGACGAGGTCGTCCGGCGAATCCATTCGTTCGGTGCCGATCTCTCGGAGCAGATCGGCCGCTTCCGCGCCCATTGTGCCGCCGACATCGCCGGCCACGTCCTGCGCGTGGCCGAGGAGTATGGGTCCAAAAAGCCGGGGGGGATCAAGGGGAACGTCGCGCTCTCGACGATCGACGGGCGCCTCCGCGTCGTGCTCGCCCAGGCGGAGTTCATCTCGGTCGGTCCCCCGATCCTCGCCGCCCAGGCGCTGGTCGAGGAGCTCATCGACGAGTGGGCGCCGGGTTCTAATAAGAACATCCGCGCCCTCATCGATCAGTCGTTCCGCCGCGACGCGACGGGCCAGGTCTCGGTCTACCGCCTGCTGCGCCTCCGCTCGATCGAGCTGCCGGACCCGCGGTGGCGGGAGGTCCAGCGAGCCATCGGCGACGCACTCCAACCCTCGGGGCGGGCGGAGTACATCCGCCTCCACCGGCGCGCGACCCCCGCCGCGCCCTGGGAGCAGGTTCCGCTCGGCATCGCGACCGCGCGAGCGCCGGACGGCGAGCCCGCCGACCCGGGGGCGCGGCTGGAGCGGCGCCTGCGCAGCGCCATCGAGGAGGCGAAGCGCGGCGGGATGTCGATGGGGGACGTCGACGAGCGGTTCCGGGCGGCGAAGCGGGCGCCGGAGGCCGGCCCGTGAGCCGCCTCAGCACGGCGCAGCGCCGGGCGCTCCAGGACGCCGGGGTGACGCCGGGCGGGCTGCACTCGCTCGCGATCGCGGCCCACGGCGAGGCCGCGGGCATGTACTTCAGCCACCAGTATCCGGGCCGCTACTACCAGCGCCGGACGATCCAGGCGCTGGTGGACGCCGGCTACCTGGCCGTGATGCCGCAGGCGGTCCTCATCACCACCGCGGGTTGGGCGGCGCTCGACGGCCGATGAGCAGGCCGACGCCGCGCGGACCCGGCGACAGGCGCCGGAACGAGCTCGCTCAGATCCACATCGCGGCGCGCGATCTCGGGCTGGACAGGCCGACGTACGAGGCGATGCTTATGAGCGTCGTGCACACGGAGTCGGCGGGGGGGCTGGATGAGGAGGGTCGGCGCCGGGTGCTGGACCACCTGCGGTCGCTCGGCTGGCGGCCGCGGCAGCCGGACCCGGACCGGCCGCGCAGCCTGCGCGGGGAGGGCGCCCGCGCGGCGATGATCAGGAAGATCGAGGCGTTCCTCGCCGAGGCGGGGCGCCCGTGGCGGTACGCCCTCGCGATCCTGCGCCGTCAGGGCGGACCCGACCGCCTGGAATGGGCGACGCCCGTCCAGCTCGCCGCCGTCATCGCGGCGCTGGACCGGGACGCGCAACGCCACGGGAGGCGCCGGGGATGAACCGGCGCATCGGGTGGGCGGGATGACCGCATCCATCCGCTGGCCGGGGGGGGTGCTGGGCCCAATCGCCCGGGAGTGGGGCGACGAGGTCGCGTGGGAGATCTCGCGGGCGCTCGCGGGCCGGGAAGTCTATATTTCGAAGCGCGAATCGCAATCCGACGCGATCTCCCATGTCCACGCGCTCGACCTCGTGTGCATCGAGTGGATCCGGACGCAGTTCGGGGGGGGGGCTTACTACATCCCGGCCGCGAGGTTCCAGCGGGCGGTCATGCTCTATCGAGTCGAGCTCAGCATCCACCAGGTCGCGGCGCACCTCAAATGCTCCGAGCGGACCGCGAGACGCTACCGCCGCCGCGCGGCGGCCGAGGGGCTGCTGTGACAAATGTCATGTATTAGCCGGCGTCCGCGTCCGTCACCATGCCCGCATGCGGATCGACGCTCACCAGTCCGAATCGATCACGCCGTGGCCGTGGAGCTTCTTCTCGGCGCGTGAGGTCGCGTGCCGGCACTGCGGCCGCATCCACGTCGAGACCGATCTCCTCGACGGGCTCCAGGAGCTGCGGATCGCGCTCGGCCGGCCGGCGAGGGTGAACTCGGTCTACCGCTGCCCCGTCCACAACGCCCTGGTGGGCGGGGCGCCACTCTCGCGGCACAAGCTCGGGCAGGCCGCCGACGTCGCCCTCGCCCGCCATGCGCCCGCCTCCCTCGAGGAGGCGGCGCGGCGCGCCGGGTTCGGCGGGCTCGGCTACTACGCGAGCTTCCTCCACGTCGACGTCGGACCCCGGCGCGCGTGGGGGAGGAGATGGTCATGAGCGGACTGCTCACCCTCGTCATCGGGCCACTCACCGGACTGCTCGGCTCCGGGCTCGGCACGGTCGTGAAATGGCTCGAGCACCGCCAGCGGATGGCGGAGCTCGAGAGGCAGCAGGCGCACGAGCTCCGGCTCCAGGAGCTCAACATCCAGGCGCGCGGCCAGGAGCTCGAGCAGGAAGCCCTGATCGCCCAGACCCAGGCGCACGCGGACGCGATGGCCGCGAGCTACCGCCACGACGCGAGCGCCGGGCCGGCGCACAGGTGGGTGGCGAGCCTCCTGCGGCTGATGCGGCCCCTGTTCACCCTCCTGCTGCTCGCGCTGGCCGGCGCGATCTACTTCCACGCGCTGCCGGGCGACCTCGTCGACGGCGCGCCGGTCCGCGAGCACGTCACGCTGACGGTGCTCTACCTGGCCGAGGTCGCGGTCACCTGGTGGTTCGCGGACCGGGCGAGGGCGACGAAATGATCGACGGCGACACGTGGCAGATATTCGGCGGGTTGCTCGGCGTCCTCATCGCCCTGGGCGGGGCCGCGCTCGCCCTCCAGCGCCTGGGGATCCTGCGCCCGTCGAGGCCGGCGCCGCCCAAGGGCGGGGAGGGCGATCTGCCCGGCCAGGTGGCGGACCTCCAGCGCCGGGTCGCGACGCTGGAGGAGCGCACACGCAAGCACGAGGGCTCGCTCGCGGGCATCGGGCGGGTGCATCAGCGGATCGACGGGCTGGCGGAGAGTACGTCCCGGATCGAGGGCGAGGTCACGCAGATGAACCGCACCCTCCAGGTCATGCTGCGGCACATGATGGGGGACCGCGAGTGACCGCCTTCGTTGCGACGAGGGGCGCCGACCTGCGGCTCGCGATCCTCGAGATCCTCGACCGTCCGGCCAACAGCGGCGAGGCGAACGAGACGTGGCTCCTGATGGAGCTCGCCGGGGTCGGCCACGCGCCCGGGCAACAGGAGCTCCGCGACGAGCTCGCGTGGCTGGCGGGCAAGCGGTGCCTGAGCCTGAGCCCCGGACGCCAGATCCACGCCACGATCACGGGCCGGGGCGCCGACGTCGCACACGGCCGGGTCCGCGTCCCGGGGATCCTCGTTCCGGAACCGACCTGACGCGGCGGGATGGGCCGCCCCTCGAAGGTGATGTCGATGCCCCGCGCCGTCCGGGCGCGGCTGGACGAGCTCCTCATCGAGCGCGGCTTCTCTGGCTATGCGGAGCTCTCGGAATGGCTCACGTCGCAGGGCCACGCGATCGGCAAGTCCGCGCTGCACGCATACGGCCGGGGCCTGGCGCGGCGCGTCGAGATGGTCTCCCTCGCCACCTCGCAGGCCAAGGCGCTCGTCGCCGCCGCTCCCGACGACGAGGGGGCCGTCGCCGACGCCGTGCTCCGCATGGTCCAGGAGCGAATATTCGAGGTGCTCCTCGCCGCCGAGGACGGCGTCGATCTGAAGACCCTCGCCGGCGCCGCCCGGGCGGTCGCGGAGACGGCCCGCGCCTCGACCTCGGTGCGCGAGGAGAGGCGCAAGGCGCTTCGCGAGATCGCGGACCGGGTCCGGCAGGCGGAGGAGGAGGAGCCCGACGCCGAGGCGGCGTGGCTCAGGGTGCGCCGGGAGATCTACGGCCTCCCGGAAATCGCCGCATGACCCCGGCCGTCCCCCTCCATCCCTACCAGCGGCGATGGATCGAGGATCCCGCCCGCTTCCTGATCGGCATGTTCAGCCGGCAGTCGGGCAAGACTTGGTGCACGGCCTTGAAAATCGTCGACTCGTGTTACAGGGCCTGGTCTCGGGGGGGGCGCGAGCGATGGGTGATCCTGAGTCGGAGCGAGGATCAGTCCAGGGAGGCGATGCGCGAGGGCGTCCGGCTCCATGCACAGGCGTTCGGGATGGCGGTCGACGAGCAGTCCAGGGGGTTCCGCGCCCAGGACGGCACGACCTACCGCGAGCTCGAGATCATCCTGCCCGGGGGGTCGCGGGTCATCGGGCGGCCGGCGAACCCCGACACGGCCAGGGGCTTCTCGGCCAACGTCTTCCTCGACGAGTTCGCCGCCCACCCGAAACCCCGGGAGATCTGGGGCGCGCTGTTCCCCGTGATCAGCGCGGGGCACCGCATCATCGTCACGAGCACGCCGAGGGGGAAGGGCAACAAGTTCCACGAGCTGATGACCGCGGACGACGACGTCTGGAGCCGCCACCGCGTGGACATCCACGAGGCCGTCGCCGATGGGCTGCCGCGCGACGTCGAGATGCTGCGCGCCGGGCTGAGCGACGACGAGCTGTGGCGGCAGGAATTCGAGCTTGACTGGCTGGACGAGGCGGCAAGCTGGCTGGATTACGATCTCATCGGGAGCTGCGAGGACGCCGGCGCCGGGCGTCCGGACCGCTACGGCGGCGGCCCGTGCTGGATCGGGGTGGACATCGGCCGGCGCAAGGACCTCTTCGTCGCGTGGGTGAACGAGCGGGTCGGCGACGTCGACTGGACCCGCGAGGTCCGCGAGCTCCGGCGCCAGACCTTCCGTGCGCAGGATCAGGCGCTCGACGAGCTCGTCGAGCGCTACGAGCCGATCCGGATCTGCATGGACCAGACGGGAATGGGCGAGAAGCCCGTCGAGGACGCGCAGGACCGCTACGGCGCGAGCCGGGTGGAAGGGGTCATCATGAGCGGCCCGGCGAAGCTGCGCCTCGCGAGCGCGCTCAAGGACGCGATGGAGGACCGGAGGCTGCGCATCCCGGCCGGGTCCACCGCGCTGCGCGCCGACCTGCACTCGGTCCGGAAGACGGTCTCGGTCACCGGCGCCCCGCGGCTGGTGGCGGAGCCGGAGCCCCAGGGGGACGGCTCGCACGCCGATCGGTTCTGGGCCGCCGCGCTCGCGGTGGGCGCCGCGGACGGAGCGGGCGGCCCCTTCGACGGCGCGGTCGACGGGCGCGTCTCCGAGGCGTGGTGGATGGACGCGCCATCCGGCGGCGATCAGCCGGGGGGGGCGCGGGTAGACGAGGACCTCGGCATGGTCGTCGGCGCGCACGGGTCGGAGCTCGCGCGCTATGGCTGATACGGCGGCGCCGGTCACGGCGGAGATCGCCGGCACGGGGTTCGGCGACGTCGTCGAGCCCTACATCGGCGAGCTCTCCTACGATCCGCGCGCGACGTCGGGGTATCGGAGCGGCGAGCACGACGTCAGCCGTGAGCTCCTGCTCTATCGCGACGCCCTGCGCGATGAGCGCGCCTACAGCGCCCTCGCGCAGCGCCTCGATGCGGCGACCGCGATCCCCTGGGAGGTCCAGCCGGGAGGCTCCGGCCCCCGTGACCAGGCGGCGGCCGACGATCTGGCCGAGCAGCTCGGGGGGTTCGAGTTCCGGCGCACGTGTAGGCAGATGCTGTTCGGCGTGTGGTATGGGTATTCGGTCGGGGAGGCGATCTGGGGGCGCGACGGCGGAAGGGTGGTGCTCGCCGATCTGCGGGTCCGGGCGCCGGACCGGTTCCGGTGGACCGCCGCCGGCTCGCTGCTGCTGCGGTCCCGAACCTCCCCGCGCGGGGACCCCGTGCCGGGGCAGAAATTCGTGGTGCTCACCCGCCCCGGCGAATCCGCCGACGTGCCGCACGCGCCCGGGCTCGCGCGGTGGTGCTGGTGGCCCGTGTTCCTCAAGCGCAATGCGGTCAAATTCTGGGCGATCGCGCTGGACAAGTTCGGGACCCCGACCGCGATCGGTAAGCACCGGCGGAACGCGAACACGGCGGAGAAGAACAAGCTGCTCTCGGTGCTGAAGGGGATCGCCTCGGGGTCCGGCGTCGCCCTTCCGGACGATCAGGACATTTCCTTGCTCCAGTCGGCGGCGCGGGCCGGCGGCGATTTCCAGGCATTCGTTAATCACTTCGACTCGGCCATGACCACCCTCATCCTCGGCCAGTCGTCGACGACGGACCAGGGGCCGTGGCGCGGCACGGCGGAGATCCAGATGGACGTCCGGAACGAGGTCATCGCGGCGGATTGCGCGCTGCTCGACGCGGCGCTCAACACCTCCGTCGCGACGTGGCTCGCGGCGTGGAACCACCCGGGCGCGGCGCCCCCGGTGATCGTCCACGACGCCTCGCCGGGGGAGGACCTCGACCGGCGAGCCGTGCGAGAGGAGATCGTCGGGCGCGCCACCGGCCTGCGCCCGACGGCGAGGCACGTCGAGGAGGTCTACGGCGGGAAGTGGGAGCCGGACCCTGCATCGCCCCTGCATGGGCCGTATCCGGGCCATGCAGGGGCGATGCAACCCGCACTCCGGCGCGGCGATGGCCCGATGCTCGCGGCGGGGGGTGGCGCGGATCCCATCGGTCAATCGGTGATCGATCTGCTGGCCGGCGATGGATGGGCGCCGATGATGGAACCCTTGGTGCAGCCCATCCTGGACGCCGCCAACGCCGCAATGGCGCGCGGCGACTCCTTGGAGAAGTTCCGCGCCCAGATCCCCGAGATCATCCGCCGGATGGACGACACCGCCGTCGCCGAGGCGCTGCACCGCACGACGTTCAGCGCCGCGCTGTCCGGGCAGGCCGGCCTCGAGTCATGATGGAGGCGGCGCTCTGGTTCCTCGTCGGTGTGGCGGCGACGGCCGCCGGCGGCGGGATCGCCCTGATATGGCGTCCCGATCGCGCGCCGCATTGTCGGCACTGCAACGACGTGCTTGACATCTGCATGTGGCGGGCGCCCGAAGAACCATGTCAATTGCACATCGATCTGGAGCGCCGGAGGAAGGGGAATGACGCTCCCTGAAATCCTCAACGTCCCGCCGGCGGAGGCGGTCGAGAGCTTCCGCGCCAAGGGTATCCACCTCGGGTTCGATTGGCGCGACACCGATGCGGAGCTGCACGCCGCGAGCTTCACCGTCGCCAAGGCCATGGAGATCGATCTCCTCGCCGACATCCGCAGAGCGGTCGACGACGCGATCACCGAGGGACAGACCTTCGGGGGATTCCGAGAGCAGCTCGAGCCGATCCTGAAGGCTCGCGGGTGGTGGGGGCGCCGGGAGATGGTCGACCCGCAGACTGGCGAGACGCGCATCGTCCAGCTCGGCTCACCGCATCGGCTGCGCACCATCTTCGATACCAACGTCCGCATCAGCTACGCCCGGGGCCGGTGGCAGCGCATCGAGCGGCTGGCGAAGCTCATGCCGTATCTCCGGTACGTCGCGGTCCTGGATCAGCGCACGCGGCCCGATCACATGGCCTGGCACGGCACAGTGCTGCCCGTCGACCACCCCTTCTGGGCGGATCACTACCCGCCAAACGGATGGTACTGCCGCTGCATCGTCCAGCAGCTCGGCGAGCGGGACATGGAGCGCCACGACTACGAGGTCTCGGCCGGACCGCCGACCGGATCCGAACGCACCCGACCGTGGCTGAACGGACGGACGGGCGAGGTGGTGGACGTCCCGGTCGGCATCGATCCGGGGTTCCAGCACAACGCCGGGACCATCAACCCCGCGCAGGCGGCGAGGCGGCGCTTGGAGGAACGGCTCGCAACCAACCCCGAGATTCCGGTCGACCCCGACTGAAAGGATGTCGAGCGAGGCCTTCACCTCCGGGTAAAATTTCCCGACTACCCCCTCCCCGCTTCTTTCTCGACGATTCTTCTGTCCGGGGTTCCACGAGTCCCCCTGACCAACCCACTGATTTCCGCCGTCCGTCCGGCTTGGTCCAGCCTCATCCGGGCTAGTCCGTTTACTCTTTCTTCTGTCCCCGGAAAGCGTGCATGCGGCTCCCGGAGCGGAAGCGCTGGCGGAGGAACTTCATCTGGTCGGCGAGGATCCGCCGGTTCGAGAGCGCCAGGTACTCCGCCCGGTTGGGCTCGAAGGGCACCGCGAGGAGGGGCATGCCCGCCTCGTCCGGGGTGCGCGCTCCCTTCGCGTGATTGCAGGCGCGGCAGGCGGTGACCACGTTCGTCCAGCGGTCCCTTCCGCCCCGCGAGAGGGGCAGGAGGTGGTCGCGCGTCAGCAGGTGGGCGGGAAACTCCCCGCCGCAGTACATGCAGATGAACGCGTCCCGCAGGAAGAGCTCCCGGTTCGAGAGGGGAGGGGCGCCGGAGCGGTGGTCGCCGCGATGTCCCCTGACCGCGACGATCGAGCTGACGGTGATCCGGGACTGCTGCCCGGTGAGCCGGCTGCGGCCGCCCCGGAACGAGAACTCCGTCTCCCCGATGGACCAGGCGATGCGTCCCCGCGCCCCGAGCAGGACCGCCTCCTGCCAGCCGATCCATCGCATGGGCTGGCCGGTCACCTCCAGACGAAGAATCGGTGGGATGGCGCTCACGGTTGCGGTTCGACGAGGGGACTGCCGCGTATTTTCCCCGATTCGGGCTGCGGGGGAAACCGCCCCGGAATGAGGCGTGTGCGCTGTAGGGTTTTTCGCCAATGGCGAACGCCCCTGGGTACGCCGGCGTCCCGCCGGCATGGTCGTTCTCACGGGCGCTTCGCCCTTCCCGGGCCGGCGAGACGCCGGCGTACCCAGGGATGGCGTACCCGGGTACGACCCGCGAACTCCCGCCGTGGGGTGAAATCCGCCCAAAAGCCCCTCGAACCAACCCCCAACTCTGGAACATCGCAGGCTCGGGGTCCGTTTGTCCGGGGTACGGACGGGGGTGGAGAGGATGCGGGGCAGAGGGGCCGGCCGCGCCCGGAACGGTCAGAGAGGCGGGGCTCCGATGACGTGGTAGCCCGCGTCCACGAAGGTGGTCTCGCCGGTGATCCCGCTCGCGAGGTCGGAGCACAGGAACGCGGCCGCGTTGCCCACGTCGTCGATGGTCACGTTCCGCCGGAGCGGCGCGGCCTGCTGCGCGTGGTCGAGCAGCTTGCGGAAGCCGGAGATGCCGGAGGCGGCGAGGGTGCGGATGGGGCCCGCGGAGATCGCGTTGACCCGGACCCCCTCCGGCCCGAGATCCTCCGCGAGGTAGCGCACCGTCGCCTCGAGGCTCGCCTTCGCCGGGCCCATCACGTTGTAGCCCGGAAACGCCCGCTGCGAGCCGAGGTAGGTCAGGGTCAGCATCGCGCCCCCGTTCCGGCGCATCAGCGCCCGCCCGCCCGCGGCGAGCGCCGCGAAGCTGTACGCGCTCACGTCGTGCGCGACCCGGAACGCCTCCCGGTCGAGCCCCGCGAGGAAGCCCCCCTCCAGCGCCTCGCGGGGGGCGAACGCGATCGCGTGGACCAGCCCGTCGAGGTCCGGCCAAGCCTCCCCGAGGCGATGGAAGAGGCGCTCGACGTCGTCGTCCGCGCTCACGTCGCAGCCGAAGGCGAGCGTGGAGTCGAGCTCGGCCGCGAGCTTCTTCACCCGCTCGCCCAGCCGCTCGTTCTGGTAGGTGAACGCGAGCTCCGCGCCCTCCCGGCGCATGGCCCTGGCCACCCCCCAGGCGATCGAGCGGTTGCTCGCGACCCCGGTGATCAGGATTCGTTTTCCCGAGAGCAGCCCCAAGGCGCTATTCCACCGGCTAGCCTTCGCTCCGGACCCGAAGGTGCTGCCCCGGACGAAGCAGGTTCGAGGTGGGAGAGAGGCGGTTCCAGTCCCGAAGGGAGCTGACGCTGGTCCGGTACTGGCGGGCGATGAGCCAGAGCGTATCCCCCGGGCTCACGACGTGGACGCCAAGGCTCCCCGAGGAGGGCCTCCCGGACGAGCCGCCGGGCGCCGTCGCCGGGATCAGCAGCTCCCGCCCCGCCCGGATGAGATGCGAATCCAGCCGGTTCGCCGCCATCAGGGCGGTGACCGTGGTGTCGTGCGCGCGCGCGATCAGGCCGAGGGTGTCTCCCTCTCGAATGCGGTAGCGCAGCCCTCCCGCGACCCGGACGGGATGCGGTGGTGACAGCCCACGGCGGATACGGTCGGCCTGCTCGGCCGGAACCAGCACCCGGTGAGGACCGTTCGGGGGGGTCATCCCGCGGCGGAGGCCGGTATTGAGGATCGAGAGCTCCGCCGACGAGATCCCGGCGTAGCGGGCGGTGTTCGCGAGGTCGATCTGCGAATTCGCGGAGACCACGGTGAAGTACGGACGCCAGGGGATCGCCTCGAGCCGCACGTTGTGAAGCCGCGGCATCGCGACGATCTCCGAGAAGACCAGCCACCGGGCGACGTGGCTGCGGGTCTCTCTCGGAAGGTGGCGTTCGATGGCCGCATAGTCCGCGGTCCCGATCCGGAGCCCGGCCCGTCGGATGGCTCGCCGCACGTTGCCGGGCCCGCCGTTGTAGGCCGCGACGGCCAGCAGCCAGTCGCCGTGGAAAATGTCCCGAAGGGTGGCCAGGTAGTCAAGCGCCGCGGTGGTCGAGGCCGGGATGTCCCGCCTCGCGTCGTACCAACTGGAGCGCGGCAGCTTGAGCTCGCGCGCGGTGATCGGAATGATCTGCCAGAGGCCGGCCGCGCCCTGCGAAGATACGGCGCTGGGGCGGTAGCCGCTCTCTACCGCCGGCAACAGGGCTATCTCGCCCGGCATTCCCCGCGCGGCCAGCTCCCTGGCGATGTGGTAGAGCCAGGGCCGCGCGCTGTCGCTGATGTGATCGAAGAACCGCTGGTTGCCGTGGTACCTGCGGAGCTTCTTGCGGAACTCGCGAAGAGAGCTCACTTCCGGCCCTACCGGGGCCAGGGTCATCAGGAGCCGGATGCGCTCCCAGGCATCGCCCTGCGCCATCGAAGCGCTCGAGCCCCGGACGAATGCGGACGGGCCGGCCGGGACCGCCCGGGGGCTCGGAGCGTGCGCGGCGACCGATTCCTCGGCGACCGGACGATCCGGCACGGTCCTCGGGAGCGGCGGCCGTTCCGCGGATCGCTGCTCGAAACACGAGGTGGCCGACAGCACGATTGCGACGGCGGCGCACGCGGTGCGGAGGGCGTCCTTGGGGAGGGGGAACGGGTTCGCCATGAGCGTCAACCCTAATTTCTTCGGCAGAGCATGTCAAACCGAATGCAGCCCGATGCTTGGCCGAAGGTTTTCCCGGGAAGGGCGAACCACGGTCCGGCCCGCCCGCCGCGCCGCTTCCCAAAGCCGCGATGCGATAGACTGCCGCCTCTGGTTCGGCCCCGGGGGTGGTGTGCCGCAGCTCGCGAACCGCGGCCAAGGTCTGGCCGACTGGCATCGGCGCTTGCCGGGAAGCCTCATGCTGGACACTGAGAACCGATGCCTTATTCCATTGATTTCCAATGTATTTGGGTATCATCTGCTCATCGTCGGGGCGCGTGGCTACCTGCCGGTCCTCGGGGCCGCCCGGGTCCGCCACTGCACGTGGCTCGGATCGTCGCCCGCGCTTGGGCCGTCACCCGGGCCGAGGTCGGAGCCCGATGCCGTGCTGCCCGCCGCCCGTTGTTCCCCGGTCCGGGGCCGGGCGTGCGCGATACCCCTCTCGTCGGATAGCATCGACCTCGTAATTCTTCCTCATGTTATTGAATTTGAAGATGATCCATACGCAGTACTGCGAGAGACCGAGCGGGTGCTGGTCCCCGAAGGCCATGTCGTCGTGGCGGGATACAACCCGCTCGGCCTGATGGGCGCCTGGAGACTCCTCCATCGCCGCGGCGCTCCCTGGAACGGGCGCTTCCACACCGCCGCGCGCGTGAAGGACTGGCTCTCGGTGCTCGGCTTCGACACCGTCGCGCGCGACGGCTGCTTCTTCCGCCCGCCGTTGCCGAACGCCCGGGTGCTTCGCCGGCTCCAGGGGTTCGAGCGGATCGGACCGCGATTCTGGCCCCGGCTGTGCGGGACCTGGTTCCTCGTCGCGCGCAAGCGCACCGCCACCCCGACCCTACTTCGGCCGGGCTGGCGGCGTCGGCGGGCGCCGATCCGGGAAGCGGGGCTGGCCGGCTCCGCGATGACGGAGCGGGGCCGCTTCCCCGCCGACCACGCGGCCTGACCCGGCGTTCATGCGAGAGCGGGTCGAGATCTACACGGACGGCGCGTGCCAGGGCAATCCCGGCCCTGGCGGCTGGGCGGCCCTCCTGCGTACTCGGGGACGCGAGCGCGAGATCGGCGGCCGCGAGGCCTACACCACCAACAACCGGATGGAGCTGCTCGCGGCCATCCACGGGCTCGAGGCGCTGCGCCGCCCGAGCCGGGTCCGGCTCGTCACCGACTCGACCTACGTGCGCGACGGGATTACCCGCTGGATCGCGGGGTGGAAGCGGCGCGGCTGGCGCACGGCGGGCGGGCAGCCGGTCAAGAACGTCGACCTCTGGCAACGGCTGGACGAGGCGCGAGCCGCCCACGAGGTCGAGTGGGAGTGGACCCGGGGCCACCGCGGGCACCCGGAGAACGAACGGGTCGACCGGCGCGCGCGCGCCGAGGCGGCGGCGGTCGGAAGCGGGGGGCCGCCGAACCCCCGCGGGGCCGGCGCCTCGGACTGAGCCGGGGAGGTCGGAGCCGGAATGCGACGGATCGTGCTCGATACCGAGACGACGGGACTCGACCCGGAGGCGGGTCACCGGGTCATCGAGGCGGCGGCCCTCGAGCTCGTGGACCGCCGCCTCACCGGCGCGGCGTTCCACCGCTACTTCGACCCGGAGCGGGAGATCGAGGCGGCGGCGGAGCGCGTGCACGGCCTGTCCCAGGCGGACCTCGCGCACCAGCCGAAGTTCGGGGACCTCGCGGACGAATTCCTCGCGTTTCTCGACGGGGCCGAGCTCATCATCCACAACGCTCCGTTCGACCTCGGGTTTCTCGACGCGGAGCTGGAACGCTGCGCGCGCCCCCGCCTGAGCGGCCGCCACCCGGTCCTGGATACCCTCGATCTCGCCCGGCGCCGGCATCCGGGCCAGCGCAACAGCCTCGACGCGCTCTGCCTCCGCTACGGGGTGGACGGCTCGCGGCGTACCGTGCACGGGGCGCGCCTCGACGCGGAGCTGCTCGCCGAGGTCTACCTCGCGATGACCGGCGGCCAGACCCGGATGGACCTGGCCCCGGCGGCGGCGCGCGTCGGCCCGGCGCGGCGGGAGAAGGGTCCGGCGCTGCGGGTGGTGCGTGCGACGGCCGAGGAGCTCGCCCGGCACGAGGCGCGGCTGGACCAGCTCGATCGGGCGGCGGGCGGGGCCTGCGTCTGGCGCCTTCGTGAGATGGACGACGCGGAGGGGTAGCACGGTCTGGTTATTCTTCCTGCCTGCCGGTACGATCCGCGCGAGGCTGTCCGCTCTCGGAACAGCCTCTCGGGCCAG
Source organism: Gammaproteobacteria bacterium (assembly GCA_965243335.1). Classification (GTDB taxonomy): domain Bacteria; phylum Pseudomonadota; class Gammaproteobacteria; order HK1; family HK1; genus JAJDXW01. Next base: position 2,763,496 of record OZ251545.1, on the reverse strand, counting down.
GCAGCAGGAGAGAGTCGATGAACCCATTGGACAGCATTTGGGGAACCATCATCTCGGGTGTCGTGCTCGCGCTGATCCTCGCCGCCATCTTCTAGGGCGGCGCACCGGGTCGGCGGGAGCGGTTTCGCAAGCGTAGCACTGTGTGCGGACTTTCCAAGGGAGGCAGGCAAAGTGGAATTCGTACTCTCCATCGAGCGCTGGATACACTTCCTCGCGGGGGTGACCTGGATCGGGTTGCTCTACTACTTCAACTTCGTCCAGGTGCCGGCGATCGCCGAGGCCAATGCGGACAAGGGCGGCCCCGGGCCGGCCGCCATCAACAAGTACGTCGCCCCACGCGCCCTGCTCTGGTTCCGGTGGGCGGCGGTCGTCACCTGGGTCTCGGGCGCCCTCTACCTGATGAGCTCGCACTGGGGCTTCGTCGATGCGTTCACGCTCGGCGCGACCTGGGACGGAGAGGGATCGGTTCCCCCGGGAGTGCCGATCATCGGCGTCGGAGCGTGGCTCGGCACGATCATGCTCTTCAACGTGTGGGTGCTCATCTGGCCCAACCAGAAGAAGGTGCTCGGGATCGTCGCGGCCTCGGACGACGAGAAGAACCGGGCGCGCCGGACCGCGCTGCTCGCATCGCGCACCAACACGATGCTCTCGATCCCCATGCTTCTCTTCATGGGCGGGGCGTCTCACGGGCTGCCGTTCTGAACCGATCCTTCGCGGCGGGGGCGGGCTGCTCCGCTCCCCGCCGCCCTTCCGGGTAGGGACGCCGCGGGCTCTTGCCGCGCGGGCCGGGCCGGGTCGGACTGGCCCGCGCCCGGGCTCATGAAGCACGGTGGTCGATGCGCATCCTCCTCAGCAACGACGACGGCTACCGCGCGCCGGGGCTGCGATGCCTGTGGCGCACCCTCTCGAAGCATTGGGAGGTGACGGTGGCCGCCCCTGACCGCAACCGGAGCGGAGCGAGCAACTCCCTGACGCTCCGTGACCCGCTCCGGTGCGAGACGCGGGAGGACGGCTTCATCGTGGTCGAGGGCACGCCGACGGACTGCGTCTACCTCGCCCTGACCGCGGACCTGCTCGACCGGAGCCCGGACCTCGTGGTGTCGGGCATCAACGCGGGCGGGAACCTCGGGGACGACGTGCTGTACTCGGGCACCGTGGCGGCGGCCCTCGAGGGCCGCCATCTCGGCCGGCCGGCGGTCGCGGTCTCATTGGTGGGGCGGGACCCGCACCACTACCAGACCGCGGCCACGGTGGTGGAGCGGCTCGTCGGGACGCTGGGGCGCGGCTCCATCCCGTCGGGGACGGTGCTCAACGTGAACGTGCCGGACCTGCCCTTGGAGCGGGTCGAGGGCGTGCGGGTGACGAGGCTCGGGAACCGGCACCGCTCGCGGCCCGCCATCCCCGCCCGGGACGCGGCCGGGAAACGCATCTACTGGGTCGGAGAGGCGGGTTCGGCGCGTGACAACGCGCCGGATACGGACTTTCACGCGGTGGAGGAGGGCTTCGTGTCCATCACCCCGATTCACGCCGACCTCACCCGTCACCGCGCGCTGGACACGATCTCGTCATGGATCGGAAGACTGGGCTTCGACGCCGGCGCCTGACGCGCTTGGCCGTCCTCGCCCTGGCGGTGCTGGTCGCCGGCGGCTGCGCTTATGCGCCCCCCTCGTCCCCGCCCGAGGTCCGCGGCCCGAGATCGGCGGAGCCGCCGGCGGCCGGGAAGCGGCCCGTCGCGCATGTGGTGCGCAAGGGCGACACACTGTCCGCGATCGCCTGGCAGTACAAGCTCGACTGGCGCTCCCTCGCGCGCTGGAACCGCATCCGGGACCCCTACGTCATCCATCCGGGGCAGAGCCTCGCGCTGCGCGGCCCTCCGGCCCCGCCGACCCGCGTGGCGAGCGCGGAGGCGAGGCCGAAGGCGGGGTCGAAGCCGAAGGCGAAGCGGCCGGGCTCCCCCCGTCCCTCGCCGCCGGCCGCACCGGTCTCGACCCGGGGATGGGCTTGGCCGGCGAAGGGGAAGCTGCTCCGGGGGTACGGCAAGGGCGAGCGCGGGGGGATCGACATCGGGGGGCGGCGCGGCCAGCCGGTGGTGGCCGCGAAGGGCGGACGGGTGGTCTACGCCGGCAGCGGGCTGGCGGGATACGGCCGCCTCGTCATCCTCAAGCACAGCGAACGCCTCCTGACCGCCTACGCCCACAACGACCGCATGATCGTGAAGGAAGGCCAGACGGTCCGGGGCGGCCAGAAGATCGCCGAGATGGGGAGCACGGGCGCCGAGCGGGTGAAGCTCCACTTCGAGGTGCGGCGGGACGGCAAGCCGATCAACCCGCTGAAGTACCTGCCGCGGCGAGGCTGAAGCTCCGGGGCCGGGCACGGCTGGCGGGCTCTCGTCGTTTTCGGATCGATGCGCCAGGAGTCTTCGCTTCCTCGCCCTCGTGGAAGGTGTTGGCGGGGGCGGGGCCCGGGAAATCCCCGGCCCCGGATGGATACCTCCCCCCGGCCCCGGCTCCGGGCCGCGTCCTTCTTGCCTATGAAGCGGGGAAGACGTTCTTCCGCGGCGCGGACTCCTGGACGATGGGGAGCAGGCCGGCCACGACTTCGCGGCTCTCGGCCGCGAGCACGTTGAACGTGCGGCAGGCGGCCGGCGTATCCATGACCTCGACGGCAAGGCCGTTCTCGGCGAAGGGGCGGAGGAGCTCCGGGGGCGGGAACGCCTGGCGGGCGCCGGTTCCGAGCAGGACCACCTCGGGGCCGCACGCGATGATCCGGCGGAGGCGCTCCTCGTCGAGGTCGGAGGGGAGGACCGGCGGCCAGGGCGTGACGGCCCCGTCCGCGCTGATGACGATCCCGCCGCGAACGACCCGCTCGCCGACCGCGAAGTAGCCGGGGCCGTAAGCGCTGATCCGGGTCGCCGCTCCGTCCAGATGCAGCTTCATCGTCCCTCTCCGGGGGAGGCGGCCGTTCGGCCCGTATAATCCGCCGCGGTTCCCTCACGGCAAGCCCTCGCGAATGCGCATCATCCTACTCGGCGGTCCGGGATCGGGCAAAGGCACCCAGGCCGGCTTCCTCACGCGCCGGCTCGGTATTCCCCAGGTCTCCAGCGGAGACATGCTGCGGGCGGTGGTGCGCGAAGGCACGGAGCTCGGCCGCAAGGCCAAGGGCATCATGGATTCCGGCGCGCTCGTCCCGGACGATCTCATCGTCGCCATGATCGGAGAGCGCCTCGCCCGCCCGGACTGCTCGGCCGGCTTCGTGCTCGACGGGTTCCCGCGCACCATCCCCCAGGCGGAAGCATTGCGCGACGCGGGGGTCGTCATCGACACGGTGATCGAGATCGCGGTGGACGACGAGGAGATCGTGGTGCGGATGAGCGGAAGGCGGGTCCATCCCGCGTCCGGGCGGGTCTATCACGCGGTCCACAACCCGCCGCGGGTGGAAGGGCGCGACGACGAGACCGGCGAGGCGCTCATCCAGCGCGACGACGACCGCGAGGAGACCGTGCGCACCCGACTCGAGGTCTACCGAGAGCAGACCCGGCCGCTCGTCGAGCTCTACCGGGGGCTCGCCGAGGCGGGGAAGCTCCGCTACGCGCGGGTCGACGGCGTGGGCAGCGTCGAGCAGATCCGGGCGCGCATCGTCGAGGCGGTGCTCCCGGCCTGAGCCCTCGGCGCGCTTCGCCGGCCAACGGTCGGGAGGCCGGGGCGTCGATTGCTACGCCCGTCCCGTCCGTGAAACAATTGTTTGCCCCCCCGAGAGACGGCTCCCTTGATCGATCCAGACGGCTACCGGCCGTGCGTTGGCATGGTCGTTTCCAACCAGCGGCGCCAAGTCGTATGGGCGCGGCGGATCGGGCGGCGGGACGCTTGGCAGTTCCCCCAGGGGGGCATCCACCACGGCGAAACCCCCGAAGAGGCGGTCTTCCGCGAGCTGCACGAGGAGCTCGGGCTCGGTCGCGAGTCCGTCGAGGTGCTCGGCGCGACGAGCGGGTGGCTCCGCTACGACATCCCCCGGCAGTTCCTGCGCCGCGACCGGCGCCCGGTGTGCATCGGGCAGAAGCAGCGCTGGTTCCTCCTCCGGCTGCGGTCCGACGACAGCGCAATTCGCATCGATGCCCACCCGAAGCCGGAATTCGACCGCTGGCGGTGGGTCGACTACTGGGAGCCGGCGCGGGAGGTGGTGTTCTTCAAGCGCTCCGTCTACCGGCGGGCCCTCGCCGAGCTCGCCCCCGTCCTGGGGGTGGAAGCCCGCGCCGCGGACAAGCGCCCCGCGCCCTCCCGCCGCCGGACGGGGCCGCGGTGGCCGCGCGTGTCCCGCTCGAGCTGACTCCGCAGGCATGACGCACGAAGCCGAAGACGCGGCCCTCGAGCCGGACTGGGACATCCCGCTGACCGTCACGGTGACGTCGGCCTCGATCATCGATACCGTGTTCGCGACCGCGTTCTCCGTCCATACCGGGACGGAGTCCTGCATCAACCCCGAGCTGGCGGTCGTGGACATCGTCGCCCCGGACGACAACGGCGGAAACTTCTGCCGCTACGTCGAGCAGGAGTACGCGGAGGATTCGGACCCCGAGGCGATGTGGCACGACTGGACGGTGGAGCTGAAGATCGCCGAGACCTTCGTCGTCGGGCACTGGTGGACCCGCGCCTCCGGGAGCCCGGCCGACTGGGAGTGGTGCGCGAAGGAAGCCGAGCAGGCGTTTCGCCAGGCGTCGCTGTTCGTGGGCAAACGGGTGCGCAAGGGCCTCGTGGTCGAGCACACGTCCTGGTCGTCGGAACGCGGCCCGCGGGTCCATCACTGAACTCCCCGCGGGGCGCCGCCCTGCAGGCGCGTGAACTCCGCCTCCGCGAGCGCGGACGAGACGCCCGCGGTCCCCCCGGGAGCCTCCGACCTCCCGGTCCGTAGCTCCCTGGCGCGGAGTTCCGTCGGCGCCTGCGCGCTGTCGGGGCGACCTGGAGCCGAGTACGGCCCGCCCACCTCCGTCTGCGAGCCGACATCCTCCGTAGAGAGACGGTGAGGCAGGCGGGCTATGCCTCGCGGGCGCCCGCCATCGGCGACACGCCCACGGAGCGGCCGGACAGCATGTCTGCGTGGATGACGTCCCGGACCTGCTCGAGGTCGAGGCCGTGGCGAACGATGAGGTCCTCGGAGTCGCGCACGATGGCGTCGATGTCCTGCATCAGCTTCAGCCGCTTGTAGACGTCTTCGCGGCGGAGGCCGAGGCTCTCGCCGAGGAGCTCCATGAAGTTGACGATCTCGAAGCTCCGCCCGGATTCGAAGTGACAGATCTCGCGGTGGCAGGCATGGAAGATGGTTGCCAGGGTGTCGACCCCGGCCGCCTCCGCCGCCTCGAACTCGCGCTCGCGCAGCTTCGTCTTGAAGTCGGGCAGTACGGTCAGGCTGTTCGACATCGTTCCGACCCGCGGCACTTCGAGGTGGACCAGCTCCAGGCCGGGTATGGCGTTCAGGATGCGCCGCGCGGCCTCCACCACCTTCGGCAGGACCGGGCGTTCGTGCAGCGCCACCCGCCGCTCCACGCGGCGGCGCATGAGGGGGGTGAGCCGGTCGAGGCGGTCGGCGATGAACTGGATGTAGGGGGTGAGGTCGAAGGGGCTCCCTCCCTTCGCCGCGGCATGGCTCGGGAGGGTGACCTCGCCGAGCTGGGTCTGGCAGCTCGGGCACCAGGAGAGCACCTCCGGGGCGCCGGCGGCGCCGAGGCGGGCGATGGTATTGAAGCCGACCCGCCCCGCGCCCGCGTTGTCCCCCGATCGGTACTGGAAGATGCCGCAGCAGTGCGAGGGTCCGCCCATGACCTCGTAGCGGACCCCGAGCGCGTCGAGCACGTCCAGGCACAGCAGGGCGATGTGCGGGGTGCGCAGCACGTTGCAGCCGGTATAGAAGACGACGTCGGGGGCCGGGGCGGCGCCCGCGCCGGAGGCGAGGGCAGGGGCGCCGTCGCCGGGGGCGGGAGCAGGGTCCGCGGGGGGAAGGTCCGCCCGGCGGCGGTTGCCGATCCTCGCCAGCAGGTCCGGCGGGAGCTGCATCCTCGACAGGATACGGACGCCCCGGCTCATCCCGGAGAATATCTCCGCGCCTTCGCGCCGCGCCGCGCCATCCCCGCCGCGGGTCCGGGATGCGGTTCGGGCGAGGCCCAGCATGAACCTCGGGTTGACCCCGTCCGGGCAGGCGGGGATGCAGTAACCGCTGCCGGTGCACACGTTGGCCCAGCGCGCCGCGTCCTCCGTGCCCGCTCCGCCGGCGAGCAGGTCCAGCACCCCGGAGACGATCCCCCGCGCCTGCGCCGCGTCGAGGCCGGCCGGCTCGACCATGGGGCAGACCTCGACGCAGCGGCCGCAGCGGGTGCATGTGTCGAGGACCTCCTCCGCCCGCGCCGCAAGAGAGTCGGCGAACGCCCGACCGTCGTTCATCGCCATGGGCCTCCTCCCGCGGTGGACCGGCCGCCCCCCGGCCGCCGCGCCAATCGTACTACGTCGTGTCCGGGCCGCGGGCGGGGCAGCGTGCCGCTCATCGACGAGCTCGAGAACGTGTGACGTTGCTTGACGAGGAACGCCAGGGCCCGAAGATCGGGCCGCATGGCAAGGCTTTGGCATGGCCCCCGGATCGGTGGGAATCGGGGACGGACGTAAAAAAGGCCGGTACCCGTTTGCGGGCGTCGGCCTGTGATTGGTAGCGGGGGGAGGATTTGAACCTCCGACCTTCGGGTTATGAGCCCGACGAGCTGCCAGCCTGCTCCACCCCGCACCGGAGCGCGAAGCATCGCACAACCCGCGACCCGGATGCAACCCCCCGGAACCGAGGCATGTGCGCCGTGGGGTTTTTCGCCAAGCACACCTCTCGCGGGTGATCCTGGGAACGCGGGCGTCTCGCCCGCCCAAGGGTGTGAAGCGCCCGTGAACCAAAATGCGGGCGAGACGCCCGCGTTCCCAGGACGCGCCGTTCCCAGGATCCCGTGCAAGCGCCGCCGTGGGGTGAAATCCGCCCAAAAGCCCCTCGAACTGACCCCAAACCCTGGAACAACGCCGTCTCCGTGGGGTAAAAAATATCTCGATCCCTGTTATATTTCATCTATATCAATTAGTTATGAATAGCGAACGGGCCTCAACCATCCAACGTCATGTGAGCCGGAACGGGGCCTGCCGCCCGGGCCGCCTCGGCCGGTTCATCCTCGCTCCGATGCGAGGTCGGCATGGCGGCTTGGGCGCCGAATCCACGCGGGCGGCCTCCTGGCGCTCCCCTTGGCCGCCCGTGGGAAGCTCCGGGGCCTTGCGGTTCCGCGGCGCGCGGGGGCGGCCTGTTCCGGGTTCGGAAGGGTCCGGCCCCGTATAGAATCCGGCGTCTTATCGGGGACCGGACGGGGTACGCATGAAGGACGATTCTGGCCGGCTGGCTCTGCTCTGGGGGCCGCTTCTCCTGGTGGCGGTGCTGGTCGCCGTCTTTCGCCTCGCCGAGACCGGGAGCGGCGATTCCGCGAGCCCGCCGTCTCGGGGCGCAACGGCGGACGGGGCCCCGGCCGCCCATCCGCCGGGCGCGGCGGCGACCGTTTCGGGGCCGGCCGGCGAGGTTCGGGGTCGCCACGGCGCATACGGCCCGTTCCCCGCGTATCCGCGCGCGGCCTGTCCGCCGCCGTCGCCGGGCTACCCGCCCTGGGCGGAGTACCGGTGGGCGCAGCCGTACCCCCGGCCGGGAGACCATTCGGGACGCTACTGGGGGAGCGGGGCGGCGGAGTGGGGTCCTCCGATCGGGGAATACGGACCGGACACCCGGGTCGACCCCTACTGGTGGGTGGCGGCGGAGGAGGCCGCGGGAGAGGCTGGCGGGAAGACCGGCCAGTAGGGCTCTCCCGGCGTGATCGCCCGGAGGCGGGCGATCCGATATCCAGCTTGGATTCGGCCCGGTCCAGTTCGGAGGTATCTGCGCGGTGGGGATTTTCGCCAAGCATGCCTCTCGCGGGCACGTCCGTGGGCGTCCCGGGAACGCGGGCGTCCCGCCCGCACTTTCGTTTACGGGCGTTTTTCCCCCGGACCTTCGGTCCGCTGCGGGCGAGACACAAGCGTTCCCAGGACGCGCCGTTCCCCACGACGTACCCGTGCAAGCGCCGCCGTGGGGTGAAATCCGCCCAAAAGCCCCTCGAACCGACCCCAAACCCTGGAACAACGCCGGCCCCCTGGGGTAGAAAATATCTCGACTCCCGCTCTCCACTATCTATATCAATAGGTTACGAACAGCGCACATGCCGCGGTCCGGCTCCGCCACGTTCGGCCCTGCCCGGCTGGATCAGACCTCCCGCGCGAGCCGGGCCGCGAGGCCGGTGTAGTCGGCCGGCCGGAGGGCGGCGAGCCGGGCCTTCTCCTCTTCCGGCAGGTCCAGCCCCGAGACGAAATCGCGGAGGTCCCCGGCCGTCACCGCCCCCCCCCGGGTGAGGGCCATCAGCTCCTCGTAGGCGCCGGCCGCGCCGTGGCGGCGCATGACGGTCTGGATCGCCTCCGCGAGCACCTCGGGATGGCGTTCGAGGTCGGCTTCGAGCGCCCCCCGGTCGATCTCGATCCGCGCGAGCCCGCGCTCGACCGACTTCCACCCCACCAGGCTGTAGCCGAGGCCGACCCCGAGGTTGCGGAGCGCCGTCGAATCGCTCAGGTCGCGCTGCCACCGCGAGACCGGCAGCTTCCGGGCGAGGTGGTCGAGCACCGCGTTCGCGAGCCCGAGGTTGCCTTCCGCGTTCTCGAAGTCGATGGGGTTGACCTTGTGGGGCATCGTGGACGAGCCGACCTCGCCCGCCGCCGCGCGGCTCCGGAAGTAGCCGAGGGAGATGTAGCCCCACGCGTCGCGGGCGAAGTCGACGAGCACCGTGTTCAGCCGTGCGACCGCCCCGAACAGCTCCGCCAGACCGTCGTGCGGCTCGATCTGGGTGGTCCAGGGGTTGAAGTCGAGCCCCAGCGCCTCGACGAAGCGCTTCGCGAGGCGCGGCCAGTCCACGTCCGGATACGCCGCGAGGTGGGCGTTGTAGCTGCCGGTCGCGCCGTTCATCTTGCCGAGGATGGGCTGGCCGGCGATCTGGCCGCGCTGCCGCTCGACGCGCGCGGCCACGTTCGCGATCTCCTTCCCCATGGTGGTGGGGGAGGCGGGCTGGCCGTGGGTGCGGGCGAGCATCGGGGTGTCCGCGTAGCGGTGGGCGAGGGCCCGGAGCGACGCGGCGAGCGAGTCGACGGCGGGGAGGAGCACCACATCCCGCGCGCCGTGGAGGAGGAGGCCCCACGCGAGGTTGTTGACGTCCTCGGAGGTGCAGGCGAAGTGGGTGAACCCGGCGAATCGCGGCCACCGCGCCAGCCGCTCCCGCAGGAAGTACTCGACCGCCTTCACGTCGTGGTTCGTGGTCCGCTCGATCGCCTTGACCGCGAGCGCGTCCTCCTCGGAGAACCCCTCCACCGCCGACTCCAGGCGCGCGAGCGCTTCCGCCTCCGGCGCCGGCCCCACGCCGGGCTCCGCCGCCAGCCAGGCGAGCCACGCGGCCTCGACCCGCACCCGGGCCCGGATGAGGGCGAATTCGCTGAACCATGCGCGAAGAGGCGCCGCCTGCCCGGCGTAGCGCCCATCGAGGGGGGAGAGGGCGGTGAGCGGGGAGGGCTCCATCGGGCGATCAGGCGCCGCCCGCCCTCCGACACTTCGGGCGGCGCGTCGGGCGCGGCGCCGAGCGGAGTTCCCGGCGGGCGGCTCCCCGATGCGACGCCGGGCAAGACCCCGAGCAGGACCCCGGGAAGGACTTGGGGAAGGCCCCTGCGGCGGGTCCGTTTCCGACCTCGCGCACCGGATTCCCGTTCGGGCGATCGGGCGGCGGCCCGGGGTCCCGGCCGCCCGATCTCCCGTTCACGCCGCGAGCTGCCGGATGACGTACTGGAGGATGCCGCCGTGCTCGAAGTACTCCCATTCCTTCGGCGTATCGATCCGCACCCGCGCGGTGAAGCGCGTCGGCGCCTTGCCGCCGTCCTCGCCGCCGCCGGCCGCCGGCACCGCGACCACGGTGACCGCCCGCGCGCCGGGCTCGAGCCCTTCCGTCGAGTAGACCTCCGTGCCGTCGAGGCCGAGCGTCGCGGCGTTCTCCCCGTCCCGGAACTGGAGGGGCAGGACGCCCATCCCGATGAGGTTCGAGCGGTGGATGCGCTCGATGCTCTCCACCAGGACCGCGCGCACCCCGAGGAGGGAAGGCCCCTTGGCCGCCCAGTCCCGCGACGACCCGGCCCCGTACTCCTTCCCCGCGAGCACGATGAGGGGGGTTCCCGCCTCCCGGTAGCGCATCGCCGCGTCGTAGATCGTCATCCGCTCGCCGGAGGGGAGGTGGGTGGTCCAGCTTCCCTCGGCGCCGGGCGCGAGCTGGTTGCGGAGCCGGACGTTCGCGAACGTGCCCCGCATCATCACCTCGTGGTTGCCGCGGCGCGCCCCGTAGGCGTTGAACTCGGCCGGGGACACCCCGAGTCCGGTCAGGTAGCGTCCGGCGGGGCTGTCCTCCCGGATCGACCCGGCCGGCGAGATGTGGTCGGTGGTGACGCTGTCGCCCAGCACGACGAGCGCCCGCGCGCCCTCGACGTCGCCGAACCCGGTCGGCTCGGCCCCCATCCCCGCGAAGTAGGGCGGGTTCCGGACGTAGGTGGAGTCGTCGCTCCACTCGTAGCCCTCGGAGGCGGACGCCTCCATGCTCCGCCAGCGCTCGTCGCCCCGATAGACGTCGCCGTAGCGGTCGCGGAACATGTCCGAGCCGATCGACCCCGCGATCGCCTCCTGGACGTCCTTCTGGCTCGGCCAGACGTCGCGGAGGAAGACGGGCCGGCCGTCCCCGTCGTGACCGAGGGGGTCGGTCGCGAAGTCGACGAGGGTGGTCCCGGCGAGCGCGTAGGCGACCACCAGGGGCGGGGAGGCGAGGAAGTTCATGCGCACCTCGGGGTGCACCCGGCCCTCGAAGTTGCGGTTGCCCGAGAGGACCGAGCACGCGACCACGCCGCCGTCGGCGATCCCCTCGCTCACCGCGGCCGGGAGCGGCCCGGAGTTGCCGATGCAGGTGGTGCAGCCATAGCCCACCACGTGGAACCCGAGCGACTCGAGGCTGTCGAGGACCCCCGCCTTCTCGAGGTAGCCCTTCACCACCAGCGACCCCGGCGCGAGGCTGGTCTTGACCCAGGGCTTGACCTGGAGCCCGCGGGCGCGGGCGCGCTCGGCGAGGAGGCCCGCGCCCAGCATGACGGCGGGGTTGGAGGTGTTGGTGCAGGAGGTGATGGCGGCGATGGCGACCGCCCCGTCCACGAGCTCGCAGGGGCCGGAGTCGAGCTCGACGGTCGCCCGCCCGCCGCCCTCGCGCCCGTCGCGCGCGTCCGCGATCGCGCCCTGGACCGCGGACTTCGCCCCGTCGAGCGGGATCCGGTCCTGGGGCCGCCGCGGGCCGGCGATGCACGGGCGCACTTCGCCCATGTCGAGCTCCAGGACCTCGCTGTAGCGGGCGGACGAGGCGTCGCCCGGCTCGCGGAACATCCCCTGCGTCCGCGCGTAGGCTTCGACGAGGGCGATCCGGTCGGGGCCGCGCCCGCTCAGCTCGAGGTAGCGGAGGGTCTCGCCGTCGATGGGGAAGATCCCGCACGTGGCCCCGTACTCCGGGGCCATGTTGGCGATGGTGGCGCGGTCCGCCACCGGCAGCTCGTCGAGGCCGGCCCCGAAGAACTCGACGAACTTCCCCACCACGCCATGCGCCCGCAGCCTCTCGACCACGGTGAGGACGAGGTCGGTCGCGGTCGCGCCCTCGGGGAGGCGGCCCTCGAGCCGGAAGCCGACCACCCGCGGGATGAGGAGGGGGATGGGCTGGCCGAGCATCGCCGCCTCCGCCTCGATGCCCCCGACCCCCCATCCGAGCACCCCGAGCCCGTTGATCATGGTGGTGTGCGAGTCGGCCCCGACCACCGTGTCGGGGAAGGCGCGGGCGGCCCCGTCCGGCGCCTGGTCGAAGACCACCCGGGCCAGGTACTCGAGGTTGATCTGGTGCACGATGCCGGTGTCGGGGGGGACGACCTGGAAGTTCGAGAAGGCGTTCTGGCCCCAGCGCAGGAACTGGTAGCGCTCGCGGTTTCGCTCGAACTCGATCCGGGCGTTGAGGTCGGCGGCGTCGGGCCGGCCGTGGCGGTCCACCTGGAGGCTGTGGTCGATCACGAGCTCGGCGGGGGCGAGGGGGTTGACCCGGCCCGGCTCGCCCCCGAGCGCGCGCACCGCGTCCCGCATCGCGGCGAGGTCGACGACCGCCGGCACGCCGGTGAAGTCCTGCAGGAGCACCCTCGCCGGCGTGAACACGATCTCCGCCGACGGCTCGGCGGCCGGGTCCCAGCTCGCGAGCGCCTCGACGTCGGCGCGGGTGACATTCGCCCCGTCCTCGTGCCGGAGGAGGTTCTCGAGCAGGACCTTGAGCGAGTACGGAAGGCTCGCGAAGTCGCCGCCCGCTGCGTCGAGGCGGAACATCTCGAGCTCGCGGCCGTTGACGGAGAGGGTCGAGGGGGAAGGGTGGTCGGTGTTCATCCTTTCGATCCTTATCGAATTGGATTATCGAGCTGGTTGATTCTCAAGCGCTGGGGCTCGGGCCGGCCGGGCCATGCGGCCGATGGAGCGGGGCGGGAGCGGGCGGGTCCTCGGGCGCGCACGGGAGGAGGGCGGCCCGCTGGCGGACGAGGCCGCCGCAAGCCGGCGGAGGCGGAAGGCGCGGGGATCAGACATGGATGGCGCGTTCGTCCACCGCGAGCGCGGCCTCGTGGAGGATCTCGGCGCGCGTCGGGTGGGCGTGGATGGTGCGGGCGAGGTCTTCGGCGCTCGCCTGGAACGCCATGGCGGTGACCGCTTCGGCGATCAGCTCGGAGGCCTGCGCGCCGATCACGTGGACGCCGAGGATCTCGTCGGTCGCCTCGTCGCAGACGACCTTGGCGAACCCCTCCGCCTCGCCGGCCGCGAGGGCGCGCCCGGAGGCCGCGAACGGGAATTTCCCGGAGCGCCACGCGACGCCCGCCCCGTCGAGCTCGGCCTCCGTCCGGCCCACCCACGCGATCTCGGGGTGGGTGTAGATCACCCACGGCACGGCGCGATGGTCGAGCCGGCTCGCCTGCCCCGCGATGCGCTCCGCGACCGCGACCCCGTCCTCCGACGCCCGGTGGGCGAGCATCGGCCCCGGCGCGCAGTCGCCGACCGCCCAGACGTTCTCCCGGCTCGTGCGGCCGAACCCGTCCACCCGCACGAACCCCCGTTCGTCCCGCTCGACCCCCGCCGCCTCGAGGCCGAGCCCCTCGGTGGCGGGTCGGCGCCCGACCGCGACCACCACCCGCTCCGCCTCGATCCGGTGCGCGCCGCCCGAGTCCTCGAAGCGCACGGTCACCGTTTCGCCGCCCGGCTCGCAGCCGGTGACCCGCTGGCCGAGGCGCACGTCGAGGCCCTGCCGGCGGAGGACGTGGAGCGCTTCCTTCGCGACGTCCCGGTCCGCGGCGGGCAGGAAGTCGTCCAGGGCTTCGAGGAGCACGACCTCGGCGCCGAGCCGGCTCCACACGCTCCCGAGCTCGAGGCCGATGACCCCGGCCCCGATGACGGCGAGCCGCCGGGGCGTCTCGTCGAAGGCGAGGGCGCCCTCGGAGTCCACGACGCGCGCCCCGTCCGTCGGGGCCGCGCCGATGGCGGCCGGGACCGAGCCGGTCGCGAGGACGACGTGGCGGGGCCGGAGCGGGCGCGGCGGCGAGCCGGCGGTCTCGACCTCCACCGCGCCGTCCGCGGTCAGGCGGGCCGCGCCGGTGACCACCTCGACCCTGTTCTTGCGGAGCAGCCCGGCGACCCCGCGGCCGAGGGAGGCGACCAGCCGGCTCTTCCGCGACTGCATCGCGGCCATGTCGATCCGCGCCCCGTCCACCGAGATGCCGTGCTCCGGGAGGAGGCGGGACAGGCTGTCGAAGTGGTGCGAGGAGTCGAGCAGGGCCTTCGACGGGATGCACCCGACGTTGAGGCACGTGCCGCCGAGGGCCGGGCGCCCGCGGGGGTCGGTCCATTGGTCGATGCACACGGTCCGCAGGCCGAGCTGGGCGCAGCGGATGGCCGCGACGTAGCCGCCGGGTCCCGCGCCGATCACCGCCACGTCGAGCGGGGCTGCGTCGTCCGGAGGGTTCTGGCGGGAGGAGGGGGAAGGCATGGGGAGCTCGAGGTCAGACTTCGAGGAGCAGGCGGGCCGGGTCTTCCACGGCTTCCTTGACGGCTGCCAGGAACTGCACCGCCTCGCGGCCGTCGATGATGCGATGGTCGTAGGAGAGGGCGAGGTACATCATCGGGCGCACCGCGACCTCGCCGTTCGCGTCGGCGACCGGGCGCGGCTGGGTCTTGTGCATCCCGAGGATCGCGCTCTGCGGGGGGTTCAGGATGGGGGTCGAGAGGAGCGATCCGAACACCCCGCCGTTGGAGATGGTGAAGGTGCCGCCGACGAGGTCTTCGAGCGAGAGCGACCCGTCCCGGGCCTGCTCCCCGAACCGGGCGATGGCCCGTTCGACGGCCGCGAAGGAGAGGCGTTCGGCGTTGCGGAGCACCGGGACCACGAGCCCCCGCGGGGAGCCGACCGCGACCCCGACGTCGCAGTAGTCGTGGTAGACGACGTCCCCCCCCTCGATGAAGGCGTTGACGGGAGGGAACCGCTCCAGGGCCTGCACGGCCGCCTTCACGAAGAACGACATGAACCCGAGGCGCGCGCCGTGGCGGCGCTCGAAGGCCTCGCGGTAGCGGCCCCGGAGGTCCATGACCGGCTGCATGTCCACCTCGTTGAAGGTGGTGAGGATGGCGGCGTTCCGCTGCGATTCGAGGAGCCGTTCCGCGATGCGGCGCCGCAGGCGCGACATCGGCTCGCGCCGTTCGGCGCGCGACGGCGTCTCCGGGGTCGGGGCCGGCGGAGCGTCGGGTCGGGGGGGGGCGGGGCGCTCCTGCGCTGCGCCGGCCGGTTCGGTCGGTCCGGCAGGGGCCTGCGTCGGGGCCGGCGCCGGCGGCGGAGATGGAGGCGCTTCGATGCGCCGGAGCACGTCCGCCTTCGTGATCCGGCCATCCTTGCCCGTCCCCGCGATGGCGGCGGGGTCGAGCCCGTGCTCGGCGGCGAGGCGCCGGGCGGCGGGCCCCATCACGGGCTCGGATGCGGGGCCTGCCGCCGCCCCGGCGCCTCCCGCGTCAGCGGCGTGCTCGGCGCCATCGTCGCGCGGTTCGGCCCCGGCCTCCGCCTCCGTCTCGATGCGCGCGATGATCTGCTCGCTCTCTCCGGTCTCCCCTTCCTCGAGGACAATCTCGGCGAGGGTCCCGGCCTGCGGGGCCGGCACCTCGAGCACCACCTTGTCGGTCTCCAGCTCGATCAGCACGCTCCCGCGCTCGACCCGGTCGCCGGCCCGGAACTTCCAGGCGAGCAGCGTCGCGTCGGGGACCGATTCGGCCAGGGTCGGGATCCGGACGTCTATCAGCATGGCGGAGCCTCGCGCGCCGGCGACCGGAAAGCTGCGCTCCGAGCGCGGCCGCGGCCAGGGTCACGGGTGCGTTGCGGTTGCGATCACGATTGCGGGCAGGAAGTGTATTGTAAGGCCGGCTCCCGGGACTCCAATCCTGCGGCCCTCGACACTCGGAAACTCCGGCCGTCTCCGCCGGATCCGCGGGCCGCGCCGGGATTCCACCGCCGCCGCTGGTCTTGCGCCTGGCCGCAACGGCATCCCGTCCGCATCCATGCCGTCTCGCGATTTGGCGGAGGCGGCGGGCAGGGGAGCGCTAGTGCCGCCGGGGCATCGGCCCGGGCTTGTCGATGATGCCGTGCTGCACCAGCCACCGATCGATCACCCCGTAGATCTCCGCAATCTCTTCATCCGAATGGCCGTGGGCGTACATCCATTCCTCGAACGGACGCTCGCCCTTCATCAGCCGGTCGAGACATTCCCGGACGTCCGCAGCCGTCACCCCTCCGGCCCCGTCCCGCTCCCCGCCCGGGATGATCCCGGCCGCCGTCAGCTCGAGAAGCGGCGCCCGGTTCTCCCGCACCAGCGCTTCGATCACTTCCTTCACCTCCGCCTGCCGGGACGGAGGGAGGCCGCGCCGGGTCATCTGCTCCTCGAGGCGGTGGCGGACCCGGTCGACCCCGCCGGTGGCGAGCCAGGCCCTCAGATCGTCCCCGGAGCTCCCGAGATGCCTGTGCCGGTCTTCCTTCAGCACCTCCAGGACGTACCGAAAGGTCTCTTCGAGGAACTCGCGCCAGCCTTCCCGCTCCAGATGCTCGATCAGCGCCATCGTTCCCTCCGTCAGGCATCGTCGCACCCCCCGCACGGCGGCCGGGCAGACGTGGAGAATGGAATCCGCATGATACCCGGGCCGGGGGGCGTTCCCTGCCGGGCGGGTCGTCCGTTACTCCACCACGGCGCCGGAACCGGCGATGGCCCCGGCGGGTCCAGCGGGACGGAGGCCCCCTTCCATGGCGGGTGGGCGGCAAACGCTCAGCCGCGCTTCGCGTCGAGGAGCGCTTCCAGCTCCGCGACCCGCGCCTCCGCGGCCCGGCGCGCGGCGGCTTCCCGTTCGGCTCGGACCTCGGCATTCCGGCGTGCGGCGGCCTCCCGCCCGGCCCGGGCCTCGGCATTCCGGCGCGCAGCGGCCTCCTGTTGACGCGCGGCGGCTTCCCGTTCGGCCCGGCCTTCGGCGTTCCGACGGGCGGCAGCTTCCCTTTCAGCCCGGTCGTGCTCCTCGTCATAGCTAAGGAGGTCCAGGCCCGTTTCCGGGTCATGGAAACGCATCTTCCCGTCCTTCGCCCACAGGTCCAGGCCCAACGTCTCGCTGTACAGGGACTGCGTCCCGTCCACCGACTCCATCAGCGGCTGGCGCTCATACCCGCCGCCCGCCAGACGATACCCCCACAACGCCGCCTTCAGGTGCTCCTCCGTCGGGTCGTACAGCCAGTACTCCTTCACCCCCAGCTCCGCATACACGGCCCGCTTGCGCCCCACGTCCTCGCGCCACGTGCTCGGCGACGCCACCTCCAGCACGAAGTCCGGCCCCTTCCCCTCCTCCCACACCCGGTAGCTCATCCGCTCCCGGTCCTCCACCCCGAACACCACGAACACGTCCGGCGCCACCGATACTCGCGGGTTCCCCTCCCTGTAGTAGACGAGCAGGTCCCCGGACACGTACACGTCACTGCGCCCGGCGTAGTGCACCCGCAACGCCCCGACCCCGTACAGGATGGCGGCGAGCTGGGCGTCGTTCTCGGCCAAGGGCTTGCCGTCCGAGCTCGGGTATTCGACCTCAACCGCAGCGCGGGAGAGGGTGCAGGGAGCGGCAGGAGGGAAGACGGACAGAGCGGGTTGGCGCATGGGCGATCCCCTCGTGGCGGTGGGGCGGCGTGCCCCGGATGCGGGCGGCGGACAACGGTAGCACGCTCATGGGGGCGCCCCCAACCGGATTGCAGGGGCACAGGATGGACGAGAGCCGACGCCCGCGATACGGGCGATCACCCCGTCGTTCGCAGGATTTCGGCGCGACGCGCCGTCAGGGGAACGCCGCCTCGGGCTGACGGCGGCGCACGCCGGCAGGCCGAACCGGGTCGGGAAGTGCTACCGAGACCGCGACGCGATGGCCCTCTGCCACAACCTCAACCTCGGGTCCCTCGCCAACGCCGGCGCTTTCTCGAGCCCGGCGCCGCCACCGATCCGATCGGCGCCGTCGCCTGCGCCGTCAGCGACCTCGACGCCGCCCACGCGCTCAACGACGCTCGCGACGCACTGTTCCGCGCCACAGGTCGCCTTTCGGCTCGATGCTGCATGAACCCCTGCATCCGGAGGACGCCGGAGGATACCGACCCTGCCCGTCCGATCCATCGGACGACGCGGCTGCCGCTGGCTCTATCCGCCCTCCTGCGCGATGCGGCGCGCCATCCACTCCACGAACGCGGTGCGTGTCATGCGCCTCCTTCGCGCCTCGCTGTCGATGAACGCGACCACTCCTTCATCGAGGGTCAGGTTGGCGCGGACGCTGCGACCGGAGAGACGAATCAGGGGGACCGTGACGAGGGTGGAGCCCGCGGCGGGCGACACGTCTTCGGGCACGCTCGGGGCGGCTAGTAGCCGTCCGTCCTTCTCCGTCTCGGTGGCGTAGTCGCGGAGCGCTTCCTCGGCGTTCAGCAAGGCTTCGTCCAGGGTCGCGCCCATGGCGACGATCCCCGGCAGGTCGGGGAACGTGACGCCGTAGGCGCCGGTTTCCCCGTCGATCAGCGCAGGATACCGGTTCATCTCCTGTTCTCCCGACCGTTTGCAGACCAAACCCACCCGGCCTTCCTCGCGATGGAACGGGCGACCGCAGGAGTGACCTGCCGATGCCGCGGCAAGGTCACGATACCCTCGATCTCCGGGTGTCGGTAGATGTCGTGAGCCCCGCCGTGACGCGACAGGAACCACCCGTCTCCTTCGAGTCGGCGCCTGATCCGTCGAGTGGCGGTCTCCATGCGTGCAGATATTTGCACGATCGGCTCGCAGAAAGCCAGCCGGCGCGCCCCGCCACCGCAGGCTCGGCATCGGATTACATCCAAATGCAAGACCATACGCGTCTGTCTCAAGGCCCATGTACTGCACGTACTCGGCAGGGTTCGGATCGACGGGACAGGTCACGGATCTTTTCAGCCCGTCATTCCCGCGAAAGCGGGAATCCAAGGGCTTTTGGTTGAAGTGGATTCCCGCTTTCGCGGGAATGACGGATTTTCGCAGGGCCTGTGCCCGGGTTTCCATCGACCCGAGATCGCAAGCTGATCTTCATAGGTGATCAGGTCGGCATTTCTTGCTTCATCTTTCTTCGCAGTACATCCGTCATACACGTTGAAATAAGGGATCTGCCCATGGTTGTGAGTTGAAACTGCGATTCCGGCATGACGTCCGGTGACCAACTCCCTATGGAAGATGGAATTTGTTTGTGATTCCCTGTTCCAGAGTCAACCAATATCAACCATTCCAGATAATTTACTGCTTGGAAGAGATATTCATGTCTTTGAGATATTATTCTGGTAGTCTGTCTCGAATCATAAGGTAGTGCCGAGGAAGCCATTCTGTTATCCAGATTTCTACGAACTCTCAATCCAATGCAGCGCAGCCGAAACAGGTTTTGAATGGCCAATTCTTTCTCTGTATCAGAAAAATGCCGATATGCATTCTCTGAAAGAACCCTTAATTCTTTCATCCATGCCTTATTTTTTTGATCGATCTCTTTGCGGATTCGATTTAGCTGTTCTATGTCTAGCTCATCCAAGTTATGCCTTATGGTATGGGCTGGAGGGGAAGAAATTTCATGAAGAACCAACAGTAATCCGGCTTCTACTGGCCCGATCGCTTTTAATATATCGATAAATGCTCTTGGTCCTGAAGTTTTCCTTTCACGGTCCATCGCGCTAGTGATTAATCCAGCCCATAGTTCTTGGACCGTCTCGTTATCTTCAAGAGAGCATGCATCTGTCAAGCGATACGCATCCCCTTCAGAAACAGGCATCAGTGATTCATCATCAATGGCTCGCGCTTCCTTCTCTACTTCACATCGTTGTGCAATTCTTTCAAAATTTTCCTTTCGCCACCGCCATTTTCGAAAATTGTCGGCCAAGTATATTCCGACTTCATCGGCAACAGGTCCAAGTAGTCTCGACAAGAGCTGTTTTCCTGAAGCGCCAAGTCGAGAATCCTCAGTATTCACGAGGTCATCCGACGATACATCGCCATCAGTGTCGTGATTGTCATCCATCGCGAGATCCTCTTGTGAGTAGTATTGCTGCGATGCGACGGGCGGTGTCGGTCAAGTGCTGGACCTCCGCAGGTGTCAACAGACGGCCAAGGATAGCGCGCTCGCGATAGGAAAGCCACTTCTTGAGGGCTTGGTAGCCGCCGAGCTTGTAGCGCCAGACGGCGGCGGGGACGTTGCGCCAGAAGGCGCGGGCGTTCAGGTACACGTCGAACGTGGTCGGGCCGAGGGCGGGGAGAGTACCGCCCAAGGCGGCGCGTTCGTCCGGGGTGAAGGCGCGCTCGACGATGCGGCCCTGGCCGGGCATGACCGCGCCCCCCGCTCCGAAATGGCCCCATCCGGCGGTGAGCGCGAAGTCGGCGCCGGCCATGTTGCGCCCGTCCGTGGTCGCGGGCACGGCGATGACGGCGACCTCCGGGTACAGCGTGCCGGTGGTTATGCCTGGAACGGGATGGTCGGAGTCGAGGAGGCGGGCGAGCTCGCGGCCCCGCGCGGCGGATCGGGCGAGTGCTTCCGCCGCTTCCCTCCTGCCGACCTGCCCGGAAGGCGCGGTCCGTGATTCCCCGGGGTTGGGGTCTGGTTCGTCAGACGCGCCGTTCCGGGGAAAGGCGAAGTCCTCGGTCGGCTCATGGGCTTCATGAGTGGGGGATTCCCCTGGGAACGCGGGCGTCCGCGGGCGGAACGCCCGGCCCGCAACGGACCGAAGGTCCGAAGCCGAAGGTCCACTACCAGGCAAAGCGGGCGCCTCGCCAGCTTCGACCCGTTCCGCCTTGCCCATCACCCCTGCGGGCGAGACGCCCGCGTTCCCAGGAGCAGGCCAGCCGGGGAGGGGGATGCGGGGCCACTCCATGCGAAGCGCCCCGGCGTTGGCCTCGCGGTAGGCGGGGTCGTGCAGTACGGCGAGCACGTGGTGGAACAGGTCCTCGACGCTCAAGCCGAGGTGTTCCAGGTAGCGCCGGGCGGCGGCCGACAGGTTGGGACGGCGCCCCGGGCTGTCGTCGTCACTGCCGATACGGCTTGTGGCGCGGTCAGGAGGCCGAGATTCGAGGCGAAGGGAGGCGACGCCGCCTTCGGTACTGCGGGCGACGTGAGAGGGTAGCTCCGATCCGGGGTTGCTCGATCCGCCGTCGTCGCCATCACTCCCGATGCGGCGTGCGGTGGGGTCGGGCGGCCGCGACTCGGGGTTGCGCGGGTCTCTGTCGTTGCCATCGCTTCCGATGCCGTCGTCTCTCAGCCATGTCGGGATGCACGTCGCACTCCGATCCATGAGATCGATGCAACCGATATGTGAAATTGCCTGCGGCGGCGACCATTCCCGGCGCGGCTTCTGTTGCGTCACCAGCCACAGGTTCCCCTCTAACACGTGCGGTCGGTAGTCGGCGCGCTTTTCGTCGAGCAGCTTCGTATCCGCCTCCCAGTACAGCCACCGATGATCGAACGGGCGGTAGGCGAAGCGGACGAACCCGGCCTCGTCCGGGCCGCCGCGCGCAAGCAGTATGTCGCGCACCGCGCGGGCGTCGAAGCGCGCCGTGGCCTTCATCGCCGCCGGATGGCGCCGAGCGATCTCCTCGTGGCTCAGGGCAGGGTCGAAGTAGTCGGCGACGCGCGTCTTCAGCCGGTCGAGGTCGGTATCGACGAGGAACCCGTCGCGGCTGGTCTTGACCCCCGGAAACGACGCCGGGAACAGGTCGGGCAGGGCCGGCCAGTCGAACCAGCCCTCGCTGACCGCCGTTCGCACGAAGGGCAGGCCGATCGGCAGGAGCGGCGGCACGCCGGCATAGAGCGCGTCCGGTGCCGCCTCCGCCGTCTCCAGCAATGCCTCCCGCTTCGCCTGACCCCACAGATGGCGGAAGCCGATGGTGTCGGCGGGCGCGTGTTCGGCCTTGCGCACCAGGGTCGTGATGGCAGTCCCCACCTGGATGCCCACCGGGTCGCCCTCCGTCGAGAAGATGCTCGGGTCCGGCGAGCCGTCCGGCGCCACCTTCCCGGTCTTGTACTTGTCGCCGTTCAGGCAGTCGATGCGCACAGCGTCGAACGCTTCCAGATAGCGTTCCCGCATTCCGGTGAAGGACAGCCCGTCGAGCCAGGAGTAGTTGGAGATGAAGCAGACCACGCCCTGACCGGTCTTCTCCGCGATGCGCCGTTCGGCCATGCGGAAGAAGCGGACGTAGAGGTCGTTCAGCCCTTGCCCCTCCGGGCGCCGCACCCGCCGGGCCGTGCGGTAGGCTTCCGACAACGCCCGCTCCTCGTCCACCGCCATGCCGGCGAAGCCGTTGTAGGGCGGGTTGCCGAGGATGACGAGGATGGGCTTGTCCTGCTTCACCCGTTCGGCGCGGTCGCGCTCCTCCTCCAGCTCCGGGAAGGGCAGGGGCTTCGCGGCCCTCGGCTCCCACCCGGTGAGCGCGTTGGTGAGGAAGACCCCGGCGCGCTCCTCCCCGTCGTCCGCGAGCGGCGCGTCGAGGTCCTGCATCGTCAGCCCCACTTGCAGATGGGCGACGACGAACGGCGCGGGCATGATCTCGAAGCCGAAGACGCGCCCGGTCGCGGCCTGCTTCACCCGCGCGCCGGCGAGCGCGCCGAGGCCGCGGCCTTCGAGGTTCGCGGCGATGCGGCGGAGCACTTCGGCGAGGTACGCCCCGGTGCCGCAGCACGGGTCGAGCACGTAGACGTTCTCCGCGGCGAGCCCGTCCGCGATGCCCAGGTCGTCCTTCAGCGCCCGGTCCACGCGGGCGACCATGTAGCGCACGACTTCCGCGGGGGTGTACCAGACCCCGAGTTGCTTGCGGAGCGCGGGGTCGAAGGCTTCGAGGAAGGGCTCGTAGAAGTAGGGCGCCGCCTCTCCTTCGTGGAAGCGGGCGAAGAAGGCGGGCTGGTCCACCCGGTCGAGCGCGGCGGCCGTCCAGTCCAGCACTTCCACGAGATCCAGCGGTTGCAGCCGGCCGGGGTCGGATAGCTGCTGGAACAGCGCCCGCAGGACCGGTGCGCGCAGGTGCCAGACCGCTTCGCGCCAGTGGAACTTCCCGCCGCTCCCGGGAAGCATGGATTCCCGCTTTCGCGGGAATGACCGGGCGGGCGGGACGTTTCGCCCGCGGACGCCCGCGTTTCCAGGAGGGACGTCCGGACTGCCGGCGCGCGCCCACAGCACCCAGGCGGAGAAGACGCCGTAGAACAGGGTCTGCACCAGGGTCGAGCGGAAGAAGCGCGCGCCCCTCTCGCCTTCGAAGCGCACCCCGAGCGCGTCTTCGAGGGCCTTCCGCACCGCTTCGAGGGACGGCGCGTCGCCCGCCGCGTCCACCCGCGCGAGCCCGTCCCGCGCATAGGAGGCGAGCAGCCACGCCAGGTCCCTGGGCTCGGCCAGCGCCGCCCGGTGCGACAGCGCCCGGCACAGGTACTCGCCCAAGCCCGCCCCCACCTCGCGGGCGAAGGCGCGCGGCTTCTCCAGCTTGCGGTGGAAGTCGTCCGCGCTCCCGGCCAGCCGGAAGGTCTCCAGCTTCGCGGCCCGGCCCGCCGCGTCCTCGCCCACCAGCACGAAGTCGCGGGTGTTCGTCACCAGCACCAGCCGGTAGCGGCTCCAGTAGCGGCTGACCTGGTCGCCCGCCGCCGTCAGCCAGGCGTCGTCGTCGGCCGCCTTCACCTCGACCACGCCGCGCTCCGGCGTCTGGCCCGCAAGCGGCCGGCCCCGCCCCCGCGGTACCTGCTTGGCCGTGTAGAGGCCGAAGTCGGGATGGCCCGCGCCCTGGTCGGCCAGCTCGCCCACGCAGAACACCTTGGGCTTGAGGGTCGCGCCGACGGCATCGAACAGGTGCGTGAGCGGCCCGTAGCTCGAACGCTCGCCGGTCCCGCCGCCCGAGGCGCGGACCCGCCCCAGGTCGGCGAAGTACGCCTCGACCGCCGCAGCGACGGTCACTCGTTTCGATCTGCGAGGAACCGCCCCAGCGCGCCCGGCCGCTCCGTCACCGGTACGGGCGGCTTCCACGGTCTGCCGGAGCGTACGAGCGCCCCGCGCCGTTCGAGCTCGTCGAGCCGTTCCCCGATCGTCCCGGAGCTTCGCGGGGCCGGGCGGATTTCGGCTACCGGCCCGCCGCGGCGGGATACGGTGACGGTCTTCCCTTCGCGCGCATGGCGGATGACCTCGGAGAACCGCGCCCTCGCGTCGCGCAAGGAATATTGGAGGTTCATGCGGATGAACCTAACCAGCCCCACAAGTCGGGTCAAGCGAGGGACGGCGACCCCTTCCCGCGTTCCCGTCCCCGCCCTTGGTTCCACCGCCCGCCGCCCTCCCAGGATAGGGGCGACAGTCGCAGGGGCGCATCGCACATCGTCCGGGGCATCGATCGCCGCTGCGCCGAGGCGCGCCGGGCGGGGGGCGCGGAGTGGGCCGGCGCCCGCCGGACCCTCCCGGGCCCCGCCGGGAACGACCGGATCGGGAGAGAGGCGCGGATGGGCGGGGCAGGGGCCGTCCCGGGGCGGACGGCGTGCGCTACACTCCGCCCGCGCGGAACAGCCGTGCGTGGGGCGGAAGGCGAGCGGGCCTGACAGGCTCACCGGCGTGTCGAGGCAGCCGTTCGCCGAAGGCGTGGAGCCGGGCTCGGCATTGCGGGCTCGATCGTCCCGACAGCCGTTGCCCGGGGAGGGCGGTCGTGAGCATGGGAGGCGCGGAACGCGGATGAGCACGATCGTATTCGACACCCACGCCTTCGTGAAGGAGCTGACCGAGGTGGGGATGCCGGAGGCCCAGGCCGAGGTGCTGGCGCGTTCGCAGGCGAACCTGATCGACGAGAAGCTGGCGACGAAGGAAGATCTGAAGGCGCTGGAGCTGCGGCTGAAGCACGATCTGATGCGCCTCGGCGCGATGATGGTCGTGGCGGTCGGGGTGGTGGCCGCGCTGGCCAAGCTGCTGTAGCGCAGGACCCTCTGCCACCGGCCGGGCATGGAGCGTCTGGTCTCGCGGCGGCGCGGTCGCGCCGACCCCGCTCTCGACCTCCATCCGGTCCGGCGGAGCGTCACGCGCCCCGGACGGCGATAGGTCGGCCGTCCGGGGCGGATTCTTCGCGCCGGAATATCTTCTCCTCCCGGGTCTTGCCTTGGACCGGCCGAACGGCCCACGACCCCCTTTCCGGCCGGGCGGGGGCGGGTCTGCCGGCCGCCGGCCGGGCATGGAACGTCGGGCTTCGCGGCGGCGCGGTCGCGCCGACCCCACTCTTATCCGGTTCGGTCGCCGGCCTGGCCGGCCGGCCCGTGACCCCTGTCCCTTGCGATGGGCGCGACGTTCCAAGTGGCGGGACCCTTTCTCGAGGCGGCGTGTCTCAGCCCAGCTTGCGATCGGTCACGCGCCTGCCCGGCCTCGGCTCCGGCGGATCCGGGGCGCCGTCATGGTCGGGGAGCCCCGGGGCGGCTCGGACGCCTCCCCCTCTTCGCTCGGATCAGGCGAGCTTCGCTCCCTCCGGCGCGAGGCCGCCCGTACCGTACCGCCACAGGGCGACCAGCAGCTTGCGGGTGAGGGCGGTGATGAACACCCGCCGCGCCCGCCCGGCCTCCGTCCCGGTGCGGGTCCGATACCACGTCGAGAGCGCGCTGTCGGGCTGGTGCCGCAGCCAGCGCCACGCCATCTGGACCAGTTGGGCGCGGACCCACGCGGGGCCGGCCTTGTCGATCCCCTGCTCGCGGGCGCCGCCGCCGCTCGCCCACGGCGCGGGGGCAAGCCCCGCCCAGCTCGCGAGCTGGCGGCGGTTGCGGAACTCGCGGCAGAACACCTCGTGGGCGAGGAGCGTGGCGTCGTTGGGGCCGATCCCCTTGAGCCCGGCGAGTCGGGCGATCATCGCGTCAGGCGCCGGCCCGTCATCCACTGCCGCCGCTGGCTCGCTGGCCCTGGCCCGCGCCACGATGCGGTCACGCTCCTGTTCGACCTCGGCGATCTGCGCCTCGACCACCCCGAGGAGGGCGTGCGTTCGGCGGATCTCCGCGCGAATCCCCGGCGGGAGCGGCGTCCCGTAGCCGGTGCGCGCCGCGTCCAGACGTTCGGGAAAGCCCTTCGCACGGGGGTCGAGGTCGAAGACCCCGTGCAGCATCAGCAGCCCCTTGACGGAGTTCGTCAGCATCGTGCGCTGCTTGACGAGGCGGCGCCGTTCGCGGAGGAGGCGCTTGCGGTCCTCCTCCTCCACGCTCGGGATCCGCACGGTGGCGCAGGCGAACGGCTCGCCGCGGTCGAGGGCGGCGAGCGCCCGGACCATCCGCGCCGCGTCCACCCGGTCCGTCTTGACCCGCTTGGCTCTCCGGCTGACGGGCAGACTCGCCGGGTCGATCACGAGGGTCTCGATGCCGAGTGTTTCGAGCCCCCGGGCGAGCCAGAACCCTTCGTAGCCGGCTTCGTAGGCGCAGAGCACCCGCGGACGTTCGCCCGGGGCGCGGTCCGGGGCCTCGCGCGCCCGCTCGATCAGGGCGGCGAGCCCGGCGACGTCCGCGGCCGGCAGGCGGTGGAGCCCGACGCCGCCGCCGGAGTCCGGGGCGTGGACCCCCACCACCCAGCTCTTCCGGCTCACCTCCACCGCGACGTAGACCGTCCCTTCCCTCGCGCCGCCGCGCCCGTCCGGGCTGTCGTTCTTCCTCATCGTCTTCTCCCCACGTAGCTGAACCTGGGCGCCATCCTGCCATCGCAGGGGCGCGACCGGACCCCGCGCCTCCCGCCCGCCGCGGTCCAGGCCAGCCGGCTCCCGGCCTCGAAGGACCTCCCCGGAGCGGACCAGCGCACCGATCGACTGGTCGTCGTCCCGACGCCGCCCAGCCCCGGAGGACGTCCGGTTGTAGTCTATAATATATTGAATTTATTATTATTTTATGGAGATCAACATTGATGGAATGAAGGGGGTTGACATCCGCTCTCTCATAAGAGTCTGCGTATCAACACTGCTGCTGACGAGGAAGCAACGTGATGCTCACCAAGATCGTCAAGAGGGATGCGACGGAACGGGCGGATCGGGATCGACTGATGGGTGCGCACCACTACCTGGGGTTCCGCAGTCTGTTCGGCGGCGGTGACCCTGCCCCCTTGATCGAGGGCCCGGGGCGGTTGCGCAACCATATCAGGCGATCCCTTCACGGGAGTACCGACATGAACACACTCGTCAACAAGACACTCGTCGCGGTCGCGGCCGCGTTGTTCCTGTCCGCCTGCGGTGGCGGCGGAGGCGGCGGTAACCCCGTAGCGTCGAACGACCCCGCGCCCCCGGCCCCGGCTCCCGCGCCGGCCCCAACCCCGGCCCCCGACCCGACCCCGGGACCGGAAGATGCCGAGCTGCGAGCCGGCGAGGAGCTGGCGACGGCGATGGCGAACGGCAACCTGCCCCTGCCGAGTGAACACGGGATCCCCAGCGGGCGCATCGAGATCGCGGCGCGCGCCTACCAGGACCGGAATGGGTTCCGGTTCTCCTGCACCGGCGCCGAGGCTTGCGTCGTCGCCATCGACGCGGCCGGCGGACAAGCCCGCGTGGTCGCCGGCAACGTACGGCTCGCCAGACTGGCCCCTGCGCCGACCCCGACCCCCGTTGCGACACCAACCCCCGCACCGACCCCGACTCCCGAGCCCGAGCCGACCCCTGCACTGATTCAGTTGCCCGTCGACCATGAAATGGTGGACGGCAGCGAGGGGTCGATCGATCCAGGAAGGACACGCAACCGTGATCACGTGCGGTTCACTTGCGCGGCCGGCGGCGATGTTTGCAGATATACCTACGTCGGAGGCGGACGTATACGCGCGACAGGCGGAACCCTGAGCGTGGCCGCCGTCCCGTGGCCCGACTACGTGATCATGGATGTTGCACGTTTGCAGTCCCTGTTGGGAGGAAGCGCGCTGGATTGGGGAAGCGACCAGACATTGAGCGAGGTCCGAACGAGACTGCTTCCCCGTCGAGATGAAAATGGAAATCTTCAACATCGCTTCGGGCCCTCCGGATCGAGCGAACGCCTGGAAGCGGATGCTTTCACAGGGTATAGTGACGGAGCTACTATACTCGACTATGACACTGACGGCAATCTGAGAGTTCCCGGCTTCGGCGGATACTATGGCGATCATCAACAAGGACGTCTTTGGCTGGATTCTGACAATCGTTGGAGCAAAGCGGATGCGGTCATAACCGGAGAACACGGGATTGCCTATGTGCAAGCTGTCAGTAAGGGTGAGACGTACCCCGACCCGCGCACAGGTGACGACTATCCGCAGAGTACTTATGTACTAGGCGGTTTGCTCGACTATGCGGATTTCTGGATCTCGGAAGCAATCGACCCGGTAATAGAATCTGATGGTCCACAGCATGGCGCTTTCTATCGGATATACGACCGTTACGGGGACGACAATAGTGGCGAACCGCTACGCGACCCGATCCGGGCGACGTGGCGCGGTTCGTTGATCGGGATAGGCCACAACAAGGCATATCCAGACCTGTATCGCCAACTGATTGCCGGTGATGTCGAAATAACGACGGACTTTGCCATGAGACAACCCTACGACATCGTCACCGCCGATGTAACATTCTCCGACATCAAGAAGGTCGATACAGGTGAAGCCGTCACCTTGTCCACTCAAAATTGGCAGCTGGAATCCCACCGAGGAAGAACTTATCTTTGGCCAGATGCGTTTGCTGACGGTTCTGGCGTAGGTATTGAATGGGGTCCCGGCGAAGATGATGTTATAGCATTGGAATTTGGCGGCCTGAACTACTCGACCGCCGCCGGCGTCTTCATAACGCGCGAAGCGCTGGGCGCGTTCGGGGCCGAGCAGTAGTAGCGATGCGAAGTGGTTCGGGACCTCGTCTTGGTCGCCCGCGGAGGACGGTAGCCGGCGAGCGGCGCGCTCGAAGTCGTTGAGGCTGAGGTAGCCCAGCGAGGAGCGGTGCCGATGGGGGTTGCGCCAGACTTCGAGGAAGTCGAACCGGGCCATCTTCGCTTCGGCTCGGGTACGCGACGACCGCCACGGTGCAAGAATGCTTGGAAGGCAGTGAGCAGCTTGCCTGCGTCGAGGGCGCTTTCGGTATCCACGTACCGGGCCCCATCCCGGAGGAGGTTTGACTGCAACGGCCCGATGGCAATCCCGGCGGGGCCGGCCATCCGCGCCGCCGCCCGGGTCAGGGGTCCAGCGGCGGCAGGTACGTCGTCCCCACCGTGCGCCCGCCGTTGCCGTTGGGGCGGTTCAGGTTGCCGGCAAGCGCCCGGCGCCCGATCCTCACCGCGGCCCTCAGGGTGACCGATGCCAGTCCGCCCAGATGATCGCTGAACGACCTGAGATCGCCGCTGTCCGCGGCCTCCAGGGCGCCGATGTAGTCCTCACGCCCTGCGGCTGTGATCAGCGGCGGCGGCTCGCCCCGCCGGAGGTAGGCGTAGGCCATCAACATGCGCGAGACCCGGCCGTTGCCGTCCTGGAAGGGATGGGTGCGCACGAACCGGTGGTGCATCCAGGCGGCCTCGACCTCGACCGGATAGCCCTGCCTCTCGACGTCCGCGTGCAGCGCGAAGAAGCGGTCCATCTCGTCCTGCACTCGCTCCGGCGGGCAGTACTCGTGCACCACGCCGTCGCGCCGCCTCGGGTTGTTGGGCCGCACCTTCCACTGCCCCTTGAGGCGGAACGGGACCTGGACCCGGCGCCCGTCCGGAGCGATGCCCGCCACGGTCTCCTGGTGGCGGGTGATGAGCTGATGCCAGGTCTTGATGGTGTGCTGCGATAGCGGTCTCCCGCCGGCGATGTCCGCGAACAGCATGTTGTAGGCCGTCTCCTGGTCGGCCAGCAGGCCCTGGATGGTCCGGTCCTGCACGTTCTCCACCGTATGCGCCCCGACCACGCCGGACAGCCCCTCGGCGATCAACTGCTCGGTGATGCCGTGCTTGAGCGTGTAGAGGCCCTCGATCTGCCCGGTCTCGATGGCGAAGGCGCGGCCCCGCTCCTCGAGCCACCGGTCGAGGAACGCGCGCGGTTCGTCGCGGTCCTTCAGGGCCGCCCGGATGGACGCCCATTCCTCGGACAGCTCGCGGTAGCCGGGCACGCGCCATGCATCGGCGCCCTCGGGCATCCCCGTCAGCGGTCGCCAGATTTCCGGGTGATCGTACTCGGGGGTGGAGCCGTTCATGTTCCCTCCCGGGGAGCGGCGGCCCTCTCGACACGGGCCTCGCCATGCCGGCGGCAGCCGCCGCACCCGCCGTCCCTCGCCGGGTCGCGCCTCCGGAGACGGAAGCGTCCGACCTGGAGCCGGGGCGACGATCATGCCGGATTTTCGCCGCCCGCGCAGTTCACGCCCGCGCCCCGAAAGCTCCCGAAAACGTCGGCGGGTGGTTCCGCGCCGGAGGGTCCGAAGGCGGCGGTCGCGGGCGGCGTTGGAGAGATTTCCGGGTCAGTCGCCGGGGAGCGGGAGGCCGTAGACCTCGCGCGCAGTTCCGGCGGTGATGAGGCCCTCCTCGAGGTCGGCGAGCACCTTCGCCCGGGGCCGGGCCGCGGGGTCTCCGAAGCCGCCTCCCCCCGCGTCCCGCATCGTGAAGCGCTGCCCGGGGGCCAGCGTGTGCGCGCCCTTGGGATGGACCGGGCGGCCTTCGATCAGGAGGGTGCGCCGGCTTCCGTCGCCCCCGCCGAAGAGGCCGCGCGCGGGAAACTCCGACCGGGGCGCGACGCAGAACGCGGTGAGCGGCGAGCCGGTGTCGTTGCGGAACTCGATCTCCTGGCCGAGCCCGCCCCGCGCCTCGCCGTGGCCGCCCGTGTCGGGAAGCAGCCGCTTGTGCAGGACGGTGATCCCGGTCAGGGACTCCCACATCTCCACCGGAACCGTCCGCATGTTCGACGGCCCCGGAATGGTGTCGGCCCCGTCGAATCCCCGGAGCGCCCCGAAGCCCCCGGTCGAGAAGTAGATGGTGGACATCGGACGGCCGTCCGGGCGGGCGCCCTGGAAGGTGACGAGGTTCATCATCCCGCAGTCCGCCTGCGCCTGCCCGGGCGCCGCCTCCGCGAGGGTGCGGAAGACGAGGGGCACGACCATGTGGCCGGTCACGTGCCGCCCCCCGGTCGGGAAGGGCGGCTGCGCGTTCAGGATCGAGTCCTCCGGCGCGCTCACCAGGATCGGGGCCACCGCGCCCTCGTTGTTCGGCATCTCGGGCACGGTCAGGCACTTCACCGCGTAGCAGGCCATCGCCCGCGTGTAGCAGAGCGGCACGTTGATGCCGCGGCCGACCGGGGGCGAGGTCCCGGAGAAGTCGAGGGCGATCCCCCGCCCGGCGACCTCGGCGCGGCACGCGAGGCGCAGGGGCTCGTCGATGCCCTCGACGTCGATGGCCCCCTCGTAGGTCCCATCCGGCAGTGCGGCGATCCGATCCCGGATGGCCCGCTCGCTCTGGCCGCGGATGGCCGCGGAGAGGGGCGCGAGGTCGTCCAGCCCGTACTCGTCCATGAATTCGAGGAGCTGGCGCGCCCCGACCTCGTTGCAGGCGACGTTGGCCATCAGGTCGCCGAACACCTGCTCCGGCACCCGCACGTTGCTGCGGATGACGTCGAACATCGGCTCGTCGAGCCGCCCGCCCCGGACCAGCTTGCACACGGGGAGGCGAAGCCCCTCGTGGTAGATCTCCGTCGCGGCGGCCCCGAAGCCGAGCCCGCCGACGTCCGGCAGGTGGGTGATGCTCATCGTGTAGGCGGCGATCCTTCCGTCCCGGAAGACCGGCCGCATCACGTTGACGTCGAAGAGGTGGCCCGTCCCCATCCAGGCGTCGTTGGTGGCGACGACGTCTCCCGGCGCGAGCGATTCCGGCGGGAACTTCGCGAGCATGTGCCGCAGGGTGGGGGCGGCGGTCCCGGTGAACGACGGCACGCTGTAGCTGCCCTGGGCGACGGAGTTTCCCGCCGCGTCGAGGACCACCACCGAGAGGTCCCCGCTCTCGCGGACGATGGTGGAGAACGAGCTTCGCACGAGGGCGGAGATGATCTCGTCGGTGATCCCGATGAGCCGATCCCACATGATCGAGAGGCTCACCGCGTCGATCGCGCCGGGGTTCTTCATCCTCTTCCTCCTTCTGCGCTTCCTTCCTCTCCGCCGCCGCTGCCTGCCAATTTTCCTCCTCCTGGCCCGCCTCCTTCCGGTCGGCTCCCTCCGGGTTCCTCCGCTCCCGGTCCGTCCGCCCCATCCGCCAGCTCGGCCACGAGGTTGAGGCGTTCGTCCACCGTCGCCCGATCCCCCGGGCCGAGCACGCAGGTGGACTCGGGCTCCTCGACGACGGCCGGACCTTCGACCGCCGCGCCCGGCGCCAGCGCGTAGCGGTCGAGCACCTCGCACTCGACGAAGCCGTCGCCGAACCAGACCTCGCGCGCCCGCTTCGCCCCCGCGCGCGCCCCGCCCCGGAGGCCGCGGTAGTCGAGGGCCGCCTCCGGGCCCGCCGCCTCCACCTTCCAGCTCACGATCTCCAGCGGCTCGTCGAGAAACGTCTCCGCGAAGACCTCGGCATACCTGGCGCGAAAGAGGTCGTCCAGCCGCCCGAACGCGGCGGCGCGGCCCGCGCCGGAGCCGCCCTCGGGGAGGGCCACCTCGATCTCGTAGCCCTGGCCCTGGTAGCGCATGTCCAGCCGGCAGACGATGGCCGGGTCCGGGACCCCGGCGCGGCGCAGGAAGCCGGACGCCTCCTCGACGAGCGGCGTGAAGCCGCGCTCGAATTCGCGCGCGTCGAGGTCGGCCACGAACACCCGCCGCGACCGCGCCACCTCGAAGCCGAGCGGGCTCGCCAGCAGCCCCAGGGCGGACATGACCCCGGCCCCGATCGGGAAGACGACCCGCGGGATCCGGAGCTTGCGGGCGATGGCGAGCGCGTGCACCGGGCCCGAGCCCCCGAACGCGACCATGGACGAGCTCCGGTAGTCGAAGCCGCGTTCCGAGGCATGGATCCGGAACGCCCGCGCCACGTCCTCGTTCGCGATCTCGTGCACCCCCCAGGCGGCCCGGATCGGGTCGAGCCCCGCCGGCGCCGCCACGTCGCGCTCGATGGCGGCGCGCGCGGCGGCCGGATCGAGGCGCATCTCGCCGCCGAGGAAGAAGCCGGGGTCGAGGTAGCCGAGCGCCACGTTCGCGTCCGTCAGGGTGGCCCCGGTCCCGCCCCGCCCGTAGCACGCCGGCCCCGGGTCCGCGCCCGCGCTCCGCGGCCCGACCCGGATGAGCCCGCGCTCGTCGACCCGCGCGAGCGAGCCGCCCCCGGAGCCGATCTCGATCATGTCGATGACCGGAAGCTTGGCGGGAAGCCCGCTGCCGCGCTTGTACTCGTGGACCCGGCCGACCTCGAGGTCGTACTGTTTGAGGGGCGCGAACCGCCGGATGAGGGCCCCCTTGGCGGTGGTGCCGCCCATGTCGAACGAGAGAAGGTCCGGGAGCCCGAGGTCGCGCCCGTGGCAGGCGGACATGAGGGCGCCGGCCGCCGGGCCGGACTCCAGGGCCCGGACCGGGAAGCGCCGCGCCGTCTCCGGGACGATGGAGGCCCCGGACGAGGTCATGACGTGCAGCCGGCCCGCGAACCCGAGCGCCGAGAGCCCGCGCTCGAGCCGCTCGACGTAGCGGTCGAACATCGGCTGGGCGTAGGCGTTCATCGTCGCGGTGGTCCAGCGCTCGTACTCGCGCATGTTCGCGAAGACGTCGGCGGAGCGGGAGACGTGCAGGCCGGGGAACTCGCCGCGGACGAGGGCTTCCGCGGCCTCCTCGTGCGCCGGGTTGGCGTAGGCGTGAAGGAAGCAGACCGCGAGCGCCTCGACGCCGGCCGAGTGGACCAGATCGCGCACCGCCTCGCGCACGCCGTCCAGGTCCAACGGCTCGACCACCGCGCCGTCGGAGGAGATGCGTTCGCGGACCTCCCGGCGGCGGCGGCGCGGGACGAGCGGGTCGGGCCACCGGAGCCGGAGGTCGAACAGGTCGTAGCGCTGCTCGAAGCCCATGTCGAGGATGTCGCGGAACCCCGCGGTCACCAGCATCCCCGTCGTCGCCCCGCGCCGCTCGATGATCGCGTTGGTGACGAGGGTGGTGCCGTGGGCGATCGCGTCGACCTCGGCCATCGGGACGTTCTCGCGGGCGAGGAGGGCGGCCGCGCCCTCGACCACCGCGGCCGAGGGGTCTTCCGGGGTGGTGAGCCGCTTGTGGATCGCGACCCGGCCGCCGCCTTCGTCGAACAGGGCGAAGTCGGTGAACGTGCCTCCGATGTCCACGCCGAGCCGGTAGGTCATGGGCAGGGGGTCTCCTTTCGCGGGGTCGGATGGGTCGGGTTCGGGCCGGGCCCGGTTGGATCGAGTCGTGTCGCATCGTGTCCGATCCGCGTTCGTGGCGGTCGCGCCGACGAGTCGAGCGGGCCGGCGAGCCGAGCGCGTCGGCGGGCCGGACAGGCCGAGCGGGAAGGTGGAGAGCGGCCGGATTCCAGAAT
This sequence comes from Gammaproteobacteria bacterium, assembly GCA_965243335.1. Lineage (GTDB taxonomy): Bacteria > Pseudomonadota > Gammaproteobacteria > HK1 > HK1 > JAJDXW01. Next base: position 2,729,296 of record OZ251545.1, on the reverse strand, counting down.
AACATCGCGGTCGTGGAGGCGCGGGAGCCCGCCGCATGACTCGATCCGCAATGGTCATCGTCTTTGGCTCGATCAACGTCGACGTCGCCATACGCCTCGACCGCCTCCCCGCGCGGGGGGAGACGGTGCTCGGAAACGGGTGCGAGGTTTCCCCCGGAGGCAAGGGGGCCAACCAGGCTCATGCCGCGCGGCGGGCCGGCGCGCCGGTGGCCATGGCCGGCATGGTCGGGGCGGACGACTTCGCCGCCCCCGCCCTCGCCCGGCTGCGGGCGGAGGGGGTGGACCTCTCGCGGGTCGGGGAGACGGTCGACGCGCCCACCGGCTGCGCGACGATCTGGGTGGAGGAGGGGACCGGCGCGAGCACCATCGCGGTCGCGTCCGGGGCCAACCTGCGGGCGACCCACTCCCAGGTTCCGGACGAGCTGCTGGACGAAGGGGCGTCCGTCCTGCTGCTGCAGCACGAGGTCCCGCTCGAAGAGAACCGGCGCCTCGTGGAGCGGGCGGCGCGGCGGGGATGCCGCGTCCTCCTGAACGCCGCCCCTGCGTTCCCGGTTCCGGACGACGTCCTCGCCGCCCTCGACGTCCTCGTCGTGAACGAGGTCGAGATCGTCCAGGTTGCGGCCCACGCGGGAGGCGGGGACGAGCCCCTGCGAAGCCTCCCGGAGTGGCTCGCGCGCCGCTTCGGGCTGACGGTCGCCGCCACCTTCGGGGCCGAGGGGTCGGTGTGCCACACGGGGCGGGAGGCGATCCATACCCCCGCGCTCGACGTCCGGCCGGTAGACACCACCGGGGCGGGCGATACCTGGGCGGGGGTGCTTGCCGCCTCGCTCGCCGCCGGCCACGGCTTGCGCGAGGCGGCCCGCTTCGCCACCGCGGCCGGCTCCCTTGCCTGCACCCGGGCCGGGGCGCAGGCGTCGCAGCCCGCCTGGAGCGAGATAGAGGCCGCGTCCGCCCGCCTTCCGCTCCCGCCGGGCTGAACGCCTGTCCGTCCGCGGCGTTGGCAGGGGCGCCGGCGATTCCGCAGCGCGGAATCGCCAGGCAACCGCGTCAGCGGTTGCCCCGCTCCCGCCGGACTGAACGCCCGCCCGTCGGCCCGCACCGCCGGGCGGCGATGCGGGTGCGGTCCGGCCCCGGAAGGCGGGCCGGGGCTGGGGGAGCCGGCCCGCTCCCCGCTCTCCGCCCCGGCGGCCTCCGCTCAGAGGATGTAGCCCCGCTCGTCGTGGAGGGCGAGGTCGAGCCCTTCCTCCTCGTCCTCCTCGGTCACCCGGAGCCCGATCGTGGCGTCCAGGATCTTGAGCAGCACGAAGCTCACCACGAAGGTGTAGACCAGGGTGGCCGCGACCCCGAGGAACTGGGCCGCGAGCTGGTCTCCCATGCCCTCGTTCCCGTCGCCGAACCCGGCCCCGCCGAGGTACTCGGCGCAGAACACCCCGGTGAGGAGGGCGCCCACGATGCCGCCGATGCAGTGGATGCCGAACACGTCGAGGGAGTCGTCGTAGCCGAGGGCCCGCTTGATCTTCGTGGAGGCTGCGAAGCAGACGACCCCGGACGCGAGGCCGATGACGATGGAGCCCATCGGCCCGACCGAGCCGCTCGCCGGGGTGATCGCGACCAGCCCGGCGATGGCGCCCGACGCGATCCCGAGCACGCTCGGCTTTCCGTGCGACACCCACTCGCTGAACATCCAGGCGAGCGCGGCGGCGGCCGTCGCGAGCTGGGTCACGGTCATCGCCATCCCGGCCACGCCGTCGGCCGCGAGCTCGCTGCCGGCGTTGAACCCGAACCAGCCGACCCACAGCATGGCCGCCCCGACGATGGTGTAGCCGAGGTTGTTGGGGGGCATCGGGGTGGTCGGGTAGCCCTTGCGCTTGCCGAGCACGAGGCACGCGGCAAGGCCGGCGATGCCGGCGTTGACGTGCACGACGGTCCCGCCCGCGAAGTCGAGGATCCCGTGGTCCCCGAGCCAGCCGCCGCCCCACACCCAGTGGGTGACGGGGGCGTACACGACCGTCATCCAGATCCCCAGGAACCAGAGCATGGCGGAGAACTTCATGCGCTCCGCGAACGCCCCGACGATGAGGGCCGGGGTGATCACCGCGAACGTCATCTGGAAGGTCATGAACACCGTCTCGGGGATGGTCCCGCTCATCGCGTCCACGGTCACCCCGGAGAGGAAGAGCTTGCCGAACCCGCCCATGAAGGCGTTGCCGTCGTCGAACGCGATGCTGTAGCCCCAGAAGGCCCAGAGGATGCTCATGAGCCCGGTGATCGCGAAGCACTGCATCAGCACCGAGAGCACGTTCTTGCTCCGCACCATCCCGGCGTAGAAGAGCGACAGCCCCGGGATGGTCATGAAGAGCACGAGCGCGGTCGCGGTGAGCATCCACGCGGTGTCGCCCGCGCTCAGCTCGCCGGCCAGCGCCGCGCCCGGGGCGAGCCCGGCCGCGGCGGCGGCGCCGAGCCTCGCCGCAAGGTTGGGTTTCGCCGGTTTCCTCATCGGTTCGTTCGTCATTGCCGGTATTTCTCCTTCGGGTTCGGGTTCGAACAGGGTGGTCCGCATTGCTCGTTCCGGATTCACAGCGCGGCCTCCCGGGTCTCGCCGGTGCGGATCCGCACCACCTGTTCGAGGTCGGAGACGAAGATCTTCCCGTCCCCGATCTTTCCGGTCTTCGCCGCGTTGACGATGCACTCGACGACCTCGTCGAGCCGGTCGGCCGCGACCGCCACCTCGATCTTGACCTTGGGCATGAACTCGACGACGTACTCGGCGCCCCGGTACAGCTCGGTATGGCCCTTCTGGCGCCCGAACCCCTTGACCTCGGAGACGGTCATGCCCTGGACCCCGAGTTGCGAGAGAGCGGCCCGGACTTCATCGAGTTTGAACGGCTTGATGACTGCGGTGATGAACTTCACGTGATTTCTCCTCGCATGGGGTCCACGGGCGAACCTCGCCGGGGTCCGAGCCCGCCCGGGCCTGCCCGGGGGCGGGGTCGTACACGGCATCGGTAACGCAACGTTCCCGAAGGAGTGAACGGCGCGCCGATCCCGACCCTCCCCCCGGAGCGGGATGCGCGGGGAGAGGAGGCCGTTCCTTCCGGGAGGACGCAGTTTAAGGCACGCGGCGGCGCCGCGGAACCCTCACCCGAGGCGTGTGTGCGGTGGGATTTTTCGCCGGGCACACCTCGTCGCAGGCGCGTCCGTGGGGGCGGAGCGTCCTGGGAACGCGGGCGTCCCGCCCGCATCGGACCGAAGGTCCGGGGGGTGAAGCGCCCGTGAACGAAAGTGCGGGCGAGACGCCCGCGTTCCCAGGGTCCCGTGCAAGCGCCGCCGTGGGGTGAAATCGACCAAAAAGCCCCTCGAACCGACCAAGACCGTGGAAGAACACCGTCCCCGCGCGCCGTTCGTTACTTCCCGATGCCGCCCCGCCCCCCCGGCAGGGCGAAAGTCCCGGTAGCGCACCGTCCGCTTACCCCGCTTCCGTTGCAGTCCGGCCCGGACGTCTGCTATCAAGCGGCCTCCACTGGCAAACCAGGGTGGATCGATCAAGGCGATGCACGATTTCATCATCGTCGGCGGCGGGTCCGCCGGCTGCGTTCTGGCGGCGCGTCTGAGCGAGCTCGAGGACGCGCGGGTGCTGCTGCTCGAGTCGGGTCCGCCGGACCGCGATCGCAACATCCACGTACCCGCCGCCTTCTACAAGGTGGTGGGGGGGCCGCTCACCTGGGGCTACCACACCGCGCCGCTCGGCCAGGCGGACCACCGGCGGATGGTCTTTCCGCAGGGCCGGGTCCTCGGCGGCGGCAGCTCCATCAACGCGATGGTCTACACCCGGGGCAACGCCGCCGACTACGACGCGTGGGAACGGGAGGAGGGCTGTGCGGGGTGGTCCTACGCCGGCGTGCTGCCCTGCTTCCGCCGGGCCGAGGACAACGAGCGCTACGCGGACGAGCGCCACGGCTCGGGCGGGCCGCTCGGGGTCTCGGACCAGGTAAGCCCCCACTACCTGACCAAGGCGTTCGTGCGCGCCGCGCAGGAAGCCGGGCTCCCCTACAACCCGGACTTCAACGGCGCCCGCCAGGAGGGGTGCGGCCTCTACCAGGTGACGCAGCGCGGCGGCCGGCGGTGCAGCGCTGCGGTCGGCTATCTCGGGGCGGCGCTCGGCCGCGCCAACCTCACCGTGCGCACCGGCTGCCAGGTGGCGCGCGTCGTCGTCGAGGGCGGGCGGGCGGTCGGCGTCGAGTACCGGGAGGGCCGGGGCCGGGGAGGCCCCCTGACGATGGCGCGGGCGGAGCGGGAGGTCATCGTCGCGGCCGGGGCCATCGGCTCCCCCCGGCTCCTGCTCCTCTCCGGCATCGGTCCGGCGGACGAGCTCCGCAAGGCGGGGGTCGAGGTCGTGCACGACCTGCCGGGGGTCGGGAAGAACCTGCAGGACCACATCGACGTCTACGCCATCTGCGAGCTGTCCGGCCGACACGGGTACGACGGGTACAAGCGGATCGACCGGCAGCTCTGGGCGGGGGCGCAGTGGAAGCTGTTCGGCTCGGGCCCGGCGACCTCGAACCTCGCCGAAGGCGGCGCGTTCTGGTGGGCGGACCGCGGCGAGGCGGCGCCTGACATGCAGTTCCACTTCCTTCCCGGCGCGGGGCTGGAGCCCGGGGTCCCGCCGCTCGCGGGCCACGGGTGCACCCTGAATTCCTGCCACCTTCGCCCGCGCAGCCGGGGCAGCGTCACCCTGCGCGACGCCGACCCCGCGACCCCGCCGGTCATCGACCCGAACTACTGGGCCGAGCCCTACGATTTCGAGATGTCGCTACGCGGGTTCGAGCTGGTCCGCGAGATCATGTCGCAGCCGGCGCTCCGGAAGTACGTGCGGCGCGAACACCTGCCGGGGCCGGAGGCGAAGACCCGCGACGACCTCGCGGCCCACGCGCGCCGCTACGGCAAGACCGACTACCATCCCGTCGGCACGTGCAAGATGGGGGTGGACGAGCGGGCGGTGGTCGACCCTTCGCTTCGCGTGCGCGGCCTCGACGGGCTGCGGGTCGCCGACTCCTCGATCATGCCCCGCCTCGTCAGCTCGAACACCAACGCGGCGTCCATCATGATCGGCGAGAAGGCGAGCGACCTCGTCAAGGGCAACCGCGCCCTCGGGCCCGAGTAGGGCGAACGCGCCGGATCGGCGCCGGCCCCGCAGCGCGGCTTCCCGGCCTCGGCCGAGGGCGGTGAGGGGCGCGGGATGGAGCCGCGCCTCGCCTCCCGTCAGAAGCTCTCGCCGGAGCGGCGGGTGGCGGCCCCCGCGGCGCCGATGCGGTAGAAGCGCGCCGCGGTCCCGCCGAAGACCGCGTCCCGGCCCGCCGCGTCGAGGCGCCCGGTGAGCGCGTCCGCCGCCTCCCGCCAGGTGTCGTAGGTCGCCCGGCGCCGGCACACCGGCCAGTCCGACCCCCACATCACCCGCTCCGGGCCGAAGGCGGAGAGCACGTGGTCGGAGAAGGGGCGGAGGTCCGCCGCCGTCCATTCCTCGTCCGCCTCCGTGACGAGCCCCGAGAGCTTGCAGAAGGCGGAGGTCTCCGCCGCGAGCCGCGACGTCTTCGCCGCCCACTCGTCGAAGGCGGTGGGGTCCGCCGGATGGTCCCGGATCCTCGGCTTCATGCAATGGTCGATGACCACCCGGAGGTCCGGGTAGCGCCGGAAGAGGGTGAGGAAGTTGTCGAGGTGGAGAGGAAACCCGAGGGCGTCGAAGGCGAGGTCGAGATCGATGATGGCCCGATAGGCCCACTGCACGTCGCCCCGCAGCATCCAGTCCGGGTCCGGGAGGTCCTGGATCATGGGGCGCACCCCGGCGAGCTTCGGGTGACGGGCGAGCCGTTCCAGATGGTAGCGATGCTCGGGGGCCTCGAAGTCCACCCACCCGACGACGGCGGCGGCCGACCGGGTTGCGTCCGCGATCCCGAGCAAGTACTCCGTCTCCTCGACGCTCGGGGCGGCCTGCACTACGACGGTCGCCTCGATCCCGTGCCGTTCGAGGGCGGGGGCGAGATCGGCCGGGCCGTAGCGGCGGTCGAGGACCGGATCGCCCGCCTCCATCCAGTGGTAGTCGCCGCGCCGGGGCTCCCAGTAGTGGTGGTGGGCGTCGATCTTCATTGTCGTTCTCCCTCCGCGGTCGGCGGCCAGCAGGAAGGGACGGCCTCCCCGAGAACCGGGGCGTCCTGGGAACGCGGGCGTCTCGCCCGTACTTTCTCCCGGGCGCTTCGCCCCCAGTTGCGGGCGGGACGCCCGCGTTCCCAGGATGCCCCGGTCCCGGGGCGCGCTGTTCCAGAATTCTCCGCCGCTCCGATTATCGACCGGACTACGCGGCCGGCGCCAAGCGGATTCCGAAGCGTGAATAAAGGCGCGGGCCGGGGAAGCCGTGCGGCTTAGGCCAGCGCGCCGGCTATCCGGTCGGGGCGTCGGGGCGGAGCAGCCCCTGCGCCTTGAGGTCGTCCCACAGGGCGGGCGGGATCGACGCGTTCGCCGCGCGCACGTTGCTCTCGACCTCGTGCACCCCTTGCCCGCCCGGAATCACCGACACCACGCACGGGTGCAGGAGCGGAAACCGGAGCGCGGCGTCGGCGAGCGCGACGCGGTGCGACCGGCACGCCTCGTCGAGGCGCCGCACCCGTTCCCGGACCGCCTCCGGCGCCGGCCGGTAGTTGTAGCGCGCGCCGGGGACCGGACCGCTCGCGAGGATCCCGGAGTTGAACGGGCCGCCGACGACGACCCCGATCCCTCGCGATTCGCAGAGCGGCAGGAAGCTGTCCAGGGCCTCCTGCTCGAGCAGGGTGTAGCGCCCGGCGAGGAGGAAGAGGTCGAAGTCGCCCCGTTCCGCGAGGCGCTGGCAGACCTCCCACTCGTTCACCCCCGCGCCGATGGCCTTCACCACCCCCTCGTCCCGGAGCGAGACCATCGCCCGGTAGCCCGAGGCCATGAACTCGTCGATCCGGGCATCGGAGGCGGCCTTCGACCCGTGGGTCCAGGCGTCCACGTCGTGCACGTAGAGGACGTCGACCCGGTCCGCGCCGAGCCGTTCGAGGGAGAACTCGAGGCTGCGCAGGATCCCGTCGTGGCCGTAGTCGTAGACCTCGCGGCGGGCGGGTGCGTCGAACCACTGGCCCCGGCCCGTCCGCCGCGGGTCACCCGGGTCGCAGGCCGCGAGGAGGCGGCCCGCTTTGGTGGAGAGGACGTAGTCGTCCCGCGCCTTGCCGCGAAGGAGGGCGCCGAGCCGCCGCTCGGAGAGCCCGAGCCCGTAGAGGGGGGCCGTATCGTAGTAGCGCACCCCGCCCGCCCACGCGCAGTCGAGGAGGGCGCGGGCCTCGTCGTCGGGGACCGCCCGGTAGAGGTTGCCGAGCGGCGCCGCGCCGAAGCCGATCTCGGTGAAGTCGATGGCGGGGCCGCCGTCGCCAGGCCGCCGCCAGCGGCGGGTCTCGAGGGCCATGTGCGGTTCCCTCCGACCCGTCAGCCGGCCTGCTTCCGGCCCACCAGCACCGCCATCGGGCCCTCGCGCCACGCGCATCGGGGGTTGAGCCCCGCGGCCTGCATCGCCTCTGCCTCCTCCTCGAGTGGAAAGTACGTGTCCTCCTCCGCCCACTCCTCGAAGTGCCGATGCGCCTGCGTCTCGTCGATGCCGTGCGCCGCCATGTGCTCCTTCCAGCCCCGGTAGGTCGCTTCGCGCTCCTCCGGCGAGGCGGGCATGGTCACGTCGGCGTTGACGAAGACCCCGCTCGGCAGCAGCGCGTCCCGGACGCGCCGATAGAGGGCCCGCTTCCGGTCCATCGACGGAACGTGGTGCAGGGTGAGGGAGGCGGCGACGGCGTTGCAGGGCGGGAACGGCTCGTCGAAGGATCCCTCCCGGAAACGGACCCGGCCCTCGAACCGCGCGAGCCGGGCGCGGGCGCGCTCCAGCATCTCCGGATCGGCGTCGATCAGCTCGACCGCGCCGATCCCCTCGTGCCCGAGGATCGCCTCCGAGAGCGCCCCGGTCCCGGCCCCGAGCTCCAGCACCAGGCCGCCGCCCCCGCCGGCCGCCGCGACCTGCCGGGCGGCGACCCGCAGCATCTCCTCGTAGCCGGGGACGAAGCGGCGGATCGTCCGGTCGTAGGCGTCGATCTCGACCCGCAGGTGTCGGCGCACGGAGTGGGAGGAGGAAGAGGAGGGGGAGGAATCGGACATGTCTGGAACCGGCGGCAGGGGGCGGCGGCGGGCGTTCGCCCGAGAGGGTTCGAGGGTAGCACGGCGCCGCCGTCCGGCCACGCTCGCGAGGAACGTGAACAGGACCATTCCTTGTTCGTTGGGTTGGGGCTCATGGCCTTCGGTTGACGCTGCCTCCCCCCCGCACTAGCCTCGCCGGGTCGAACGACGCGCCTGACGGGAGGCCCCGATGAGCAACGCACGAACGCTGTCCGAGCGCGCCGACGAGCTCGAGCACCGTCAGATGGAGGCGCTGGGCGACCGCATCGTCGGCAAGTCCCTGCTCTACCACCTCGCCGACGGGGAGCGCACCCTCGGCCAGCGCGCGTTCGGCGGGCGGATGCTCATGGGGGAGGACCCGCGCCTTCCCCAGATGCCGGACCGGCCCACCCTCCTCGACTTCTTCCGCTGCCGCTTCGCCGTCGCCCCCCAGGCCCACCTCCTCCAGAGCGCGAACCTCGCCCGGAAGAACGGCCTTCCCGACAAGATGGTGCTCGCGTGCCTCCTCCACGACGTCGCGGTCGCCGGCTTCATCCGGGCCGACCACGGCTACTGGGGGGCGCAGCTCGTCGAGCCCTACGTGGACGAGGAGGTGAGCTGGGCGATCCGGGCGCACCAGGCCCTGCGGTTCTTCCCCGACGAGTCGGTCGGATACGAGTACCCCGAGAGCTACCGGACCCTGTTCGGCGACGACTACCGGCCCGAGCCCTACGTCGTTGCCGCGTACGAGGAGGCGCGCAAGCACCGGTGGTACATGTCCGCCCGGATCATCTGCGTGAACGACCTCTACTCGTTCGACCCGGACGTCCACGTCGAGCTGGAGCAGTTCGAGGACGTCATCGGGCGGGAGTTCCGGCAGCCCCCCGAGGGCCTCGGCAACGACGACACCCCGGCCTCGCACATGTGGCGGACGCTCCGCCGACCCTGCAACGCGCTGTAGCCGCCGTCGCCGCCCGGCGCGGCGCGGGTTCCCGGGCCGGCTTGGGGGGCGTCGTGACGGCCGGGCGCGGGGCGGTGGCGGGCGGACCCGGATGATTGGAGCCGAACGAGGCGCCGGGCCGAAAGGCGGGGCGGCCGCCGAGCTTCGCGGCGCGGCGAAGGCCTTCGGCGGCCGACCGGCCCTCGCGGGGCTCGACCTGGTCCTGCCGCGGGGGGCGTTCCTGGCCCTGCTCGGGCCGAACGGGGCGGGGAAGACCACCGCCCTCGGCCTGCTGCTCGGGCTCCGGACCCCCGACCGGGGGGAAGCGCTCCTCCTCGGGGGCTCCCCGCTCGACGAGGGGATCCGCCGCCGGATCGGCGCCACCCCGCAGGTCTCCGCGTTCCCGTCCGGGCTCAAGGTGCGCGAGGTCGTCGCGTTCGTGGCCGCCCACTACCCCGCGCCGATGCCGGAGGCGAGGCTCTACGAGCGCTTCGGGCTGGGCGGGCTCGCGGGGCGGCAGGTGGGGGGCTTGAGCGGCGGAGAGCAGCGCCGGCTCGGTACTGCGCTCGCGTTCCTCGGCAATCCGGAGGTCGTCTTCCTCGACGAGCCTTCGACGGGGCTCGACGTGGAGGCCCGCCGCCTCCTCTGGGACACGATACGCTCCTTCCACGCGGAGGGCGGGACGGTCCTGCTGACGACCCACTACCTGGAGGAGGCGGAGGCGCTGGCCGAGCGCATCGCGGTGATCCATCGCGGGAGGCTCGTGGCGGAGGGGACGCGCCGGGAGGTAACGAGCCGGATCGCGCTCCGGCGGGTGCGGTTCCGGGCGCCGGCCGTCCCGCGCGTCGACCCGGTGGCGCGAAGCGCGTTCGAGGCGGGGGTCGTGACCCTCTATACCCCCGATGCGGATCGGGTGGTGCGGCGTCTGGTCGAGACGGGGGCCCCGTTCCGCGATCTCGAGGTCCTGCCGGCGGGGCTCGAGGAGGCCTTCGTGAGCCTGACGCGGGACGAAGCGGGGGAGGAGGGGTGACGCCGGCCCCCAAACCGGTCTCGGTCCTGGCTTTGGCCGCGGCCCACGTCCGCATGAGGCTCCTCACGCTGCTTCGCGTCCCGGCCTACGTCGCGGGGACGCTCGCGATGCCGAGCTTGATACTGGTCTTCCTGGGGCTCGGGCTCGCCGACACGACCGTCGAAGCCAACGCCGTCATGGCCTCTTTCACGGTGTTCGCGGTGATGGGGGTCGCCTTCTTCCAGTTCGGGGTGGGCATCGCGGAGGGCCGGGCCTCCCCCTGGGCGTTGTTCGAACGCATCCTGCCCGCACCGGTCGGGGTCCGGCTGGCGGGGGCCGTCGCGCCGGCCGTGATCTTCGCCGCCGCCGCGGCGGGGCTCGTCATCGCGGTCGCCCACGTCTTCATGCCGGTGGCGCTCGGCGCCGGGGCGTGGCTCCGCCTCGGTTTGGTGCTGTTGGCGGGGAGCGTGCCGTTCGCCCTCCTCGGCATCGCCATCGGGTACTGGATCTCCTCCCGCGCGGCCCTCCCGGTCGCCAACGTCGTCCATCTCGGCTTCGCGTTCGGGGGCGGCCTGTTCCTCTCCCCGCGGCTCTTTCCCGATCTCCTCGAAGCCGCGTCGCAGCTCCTCGTGTCGAGGCACGTCGCGGAGCTGGCCTGGCGGGCCGTCGCGGACGCGCCGTGGCCGCTCGGGTCATGGCTCTGGGTCGCGGGCTACGCGGTCGCCGGCGCGCTCCTCGCCGCCTGGGGCTACCGCCGCGACGAAGGCGCCCGCTACCGCTGAACCGGCGACCCCGCCCCCCGCGTGCTGGCCACCTTCGCCGCCGGGAAGGCCGGGCTGCCGACCTCATGCGACGGTCCATGCTTGGAGGACCTTGCTGGCGCCGTTCGTACCGCTGCGGCCCCGCGGGCATGTGCTCTCCCGGGCGGTCGCCCGATGGATCAACTACCGATCGCTGCCAGCACTCGCCGCCCCAACTTGGTCAGGCTGTCTTCCATTCCCTCTTCCAACCAGCCCCTGATCGTCCGACTTGCGGGCTCCCGTGTCCGTGCATCTCCCTCCACGTAGCTTTCCGCACAGTGGATCGCGATCTCCAGCGCCGCTCTCCTGTTCCGGATCGGCTCCCCTCTGGGGCCGTATCTCGGATTCAGGAACCTCTCCGGAGCTATGGCGGGGCCCTTTACGAACAGGCTTCTGAACTCGTCCTGCTCGTCTTCGTCGAGAAACGCGAAGCAGTGCAGGAATCGCCTCTGCTCCGCGGCCGAGACGCCTTCCTCCGAATGCTCCAGCACGTCTTCCCACAGCGGCTTCACCAGATCGCTCCACCAAGGCATCTCTCGCCGGCCTTCATCTTGTAGTTCGGCCCACACCCCGTAGGCGACCGTTTCGACGATCTCCGCCCTGGGCTTCGGCGGCAGGTCGTGGATGGCCCAGTCTTCGTACCTTCCCCGAGCTTCCTTCCCCAACAGGTCTCCCGCCATCGAAGCCGCATAGCGCTGTGCCCATTCCCGCGCGCTCTTGCTCTCCGGCGCCGCCTTCATCCACCCGTGCATTCCGGCCTTCAGCCTCCGGCACTGATCGAGGGTAAGGAGGGGGCTGTACCTGACGGCGTCCCAGAGCAGCTCGCGCAGCTCGGGGTCTCCTTCCGTATCCAACGCCGTGAGCAGGTGCTTCTCCGTCCAGTCGGAAGCGTTCGCCATGAATCCGGCCATGGCGTTGCCCGCCAGGGTGGCCGTGTATTTCCGGGCGATGCCCCCCTCTTCCCACAGGCGCGACAGCGCGTTCAGCGCGGCCTCGCGGTGGGCCGGGCGGCTCTTCCCGTCTGCGGCCATGAGCACGATTCCCTCCACCGCGGCCCCCGAAGTCGTGTTGATGCAGTGGTTCGTCCAGTCCCCGTGCCGCGGTCCTTGCTCGTGGCGGAGCCCTTCCGACGCCCACTCCTCCAGCCGGGCGATCCCCGTCCGAATGGCTGCTTCCGTGCCGGCCCCTTCGCCGAGGAGCTTCGCCAACCTCTCGGCGACAGGGTGAAGGGCGCGCCAAGTCTCCCCGCCCGCCAATCGGCGCCACCACACGCCCCGCGTCCATTCCAGCAGCTCTTCCAAATCCATCCGTCCCGCGAGCGCGCCTGCGAGCGCCGACCATGCTTCATGGGTCCATTTCCGCCGTCTCGCCAGCCGTCCGGCGAGCGCCTTGCCCCACTCCTTGTCGGCTCTTGCCGCCGCCTTCACGGCGTCCCGACAGCCCTCTGCGTTGGGCGCATCCGGGGGCCAGTTCCCCCAGCCTTCGTCGTCGATGACCTCGTCCAGGGCGCGGGAACCACTCTTCCTCCATGCTTCGACGAGCTCTGCGCTGGTCCATCCTTCGGGACTGATTCCGAACATGGACCCTGTCTCCACGTAGAAGCGGAATCGAGCGTGCGGCCTGGGCTCCCAGACCGGGTACCTCTCCTGCAGGGCCGTGAGGTAGCGCCTCGCTTCCCGGCCCAGCCTTCTCTCCCGGTCCAGCAGGAGCAGGAGGTCGTATCGTTCCCGGTCGCGCTGCTTCCTCCGCCCGATCCGTCCCGTGCACAGCTTCGCCTCGATCCGCCGCCTCTCGGCGGCTAGGGCCTTCTTCCACTGCGCGCGCAGCAGCCCGTACACTTCGGGCCTGCATCCGTCGTCGTCGATGAGTCCCGAGCGGGCCAGCCACCGGAGCTTGCGCGCGGCCCCCTGCCTCTCGTCGCTTCCGACGCCGTGCACCGCGAGCCTTCGCAACAGCTTGCTCCCGGCCCCCGAAGCCTCCCGCACCGCGGTTGTCCAGGCTGACCGCTCCATACGGCTTCCCCGCGCCATCGCGCCGAGCGCGTCCCGCGCGGCGTCGATGATGAGGTGGCTCGTCCGGTCCCGGCGGCTCTCGTCCTGCTCGTGCTCCTCGATCGCGGGGCGCATGAAGCTCCAGTCGTCGAACGGTGTCGCGTCGGCCGTCGCGTCGAGGATCCGCTGGTAGTCCTCGATCGCTCTTCTGCAGGCATCCCACACCTCGGTACAGGTACTGCTCAGGAAGGGCTCGACCGCGATCTCGTACGTCTGCCTCGCGAACCCTTCGTCGGCGGGGGTACGGGGCCGCACGCGCGCGGTTGCGGCGGGGGCGTCCGAGCGCTGCTCTTCGGCTCCGGCTTCCACCCTGATCGCCTCGATCCACAGGGCGATGCCGAGCTCGTGGCGTCCTGCCTCGCTGCACCTTGCGGCGACCTCCGAGAGAGGAATTCCGGTTCCGTATCGGTATGGGGCGCGGGCGGTTCTCCCTGTGCGGCCAGGAACATGCCGGCCTTCAGCAGGCTCCCGGTGGTGAGGTCGCCGCTATTGCTTTCGAGGGCGTCCGCGAGGCACGCCCCAAGTACGGCTCCCGTTCGCTGCCCGGATTTCGCGGCCAGCCACAGGATCGTTTCGATCCTCCGCCTGTCGAGACCTGCACAAAGCCACCGTGCGAACCCGCGTGCTCCCTTCTCCGCCCCGTCGCTCCCGACCAGCTTGCCCGCTCCGTGTTGCAGAAATTCTTCGCAGGCCCAGTCTTCCGGCCGGGCTCCGCGCAGGAAGTGCGTCAGACGCGCGTCGCCTTCCCGCAGGAGGTCCTCCACTTCGCCCCAGCTCGTGTCGGGCCGGGCGCCGGCGGCTCCCAGCTCTTCCAGACGGCGTTGCTCGGCGTATGCGTCCCGTTCGATGGCGTGAGCGATCCGCTCCAGGATCTCCGGCACGTCGTCGTGCCGGTCGTAGGGTACGGGCTCGATGCCCGCGCCCTCGAGTGCACGGATGGTTCCCTCCCAATCCGGGCTGTCGCTCTCGCGTTTCACGAGGCTGAACGTCCTGCGCCTCTGGTTTCTTGCCCGCTCCTTCCCCGCGATCGCCGCGTGGATCTTCCGGATCATGACGTCCCGGAAGCTGTAGCCCGCACAGAGGATGGACCGGTCTCCCAACAGCTCCTGTGCGAACCGGGCTTCGCTCTCCTTCTCGTAGTGCCTGTCCAGATCCGATTTGCTGACCAGCATGCTGTCCGGTCGATCCGCCACGCCGTGAAGATGCACGACGCCTTCGGCCCGGAGGCCAGCCCCCTGGCCTCGCTCTTCCCGCGGCCACCGCCCGATCTCCATCCCTGCCTTGGTGGCGGCTGCCTCGAGCAGGGTGTCCCAGTTGGTCGTCACGATCGATGCGGCGGCGCCCGTCTTGAGCATCCGTACCGCCAGGTGGTGGATGCGGTTCGGCTCTGTCGCCGTCCTGATGCGGTCGGCGACCTCCTGGTAGATACGGCCTTCTTTTCTATGGCGCGCCACGTCGAAGCACGCTCCCGGGTCTTCGTCGCATCGTGCATACGACTCCCCGGTCAGCTCCCATGCCAGCTCGTGGTAGAGGGGGACTTCACTTGGTTTCGGGCGCGAGGCGCCCGCCCCGATGAGCAGCGCCAGCGGGGCTCGCTTCGCGTGTGCGGCGATCTCCTCGATCCGCTGGTCCAGCCTTTCCGCTTGACGTCTTGCCAGCTCCGCATTCAGCCATGCGTTCGCCGGGTCGCTCCAGTCATCGTTCTCCTGGCGCCTCCTCTTGGCTTGGGCCGCTTCCGCCAGGGGCAGGCCTCCTTCCCCGACGAGCAGCCGCATTTCCTCCGCGCCGAAGGTCTCGAAGGCCCACTTCACGGTGGCCTCGAGCTCCGCATCATTGCGTACGCCTCGCACGACTTCGCAGAGCAGATGGTATTCCCCTCCAGATCCCGCCTTCCCGCTCGCGTGCTTGTGCACCAACTGGCCAATGAAGCGGGCATCGACCTTCGCCCCTCCTGCGGGTGCGATCTCCGCGAATTCGGCGGTGGGTTTGAGAGGCTCCGCCTTCAACATCCAGCCTCCCTCCCTCCTGATATTGCTCCACCTTGCGGCTGCGACCGGTACTGCACGGCTCTCCCGAGTCTTTCCGGGTCGTTTTGCTCCAGTGCTTCGACGAGGGCTCGTTTCGCGTCCCCGGCTTCGTCCTGCGACCACATGCGCCAACCGTACTCTTCTCGTCGCGCGGCGGGCGCGGTCCGGCCCGCGCCGGGCGGGATCAGCGGCTCCCGGCGGGCGGGGGGCGGAACCGGCGTTCGAGGGTGTCCCAGCAGCCGGGGTAGTCGGTGTCGAGCCGGTCGAGGGCGGAGGCGTAGGCGGTCGGTTCGAGCGCGTAGCGGGTCTCGAACAGGAACGCGAGCGTGCCGCTCAGCCGCTCCGGCTCGAGGGGCGCCTTCGCGCTCGCCCGCTCGAATGCCTCGGCGTCCGGGCCGTGGGCGACGAGGGGGTTGTGGAGGCTCATCCCTCCCGGCGCGAACCCGCCCGGCTTCGCGTCGTAGACCCCGTAGACGAGGCCCATGAACTCGCTCATGACGTTCCGGTGGAACCAGGGCGGGCGGAAGCTGTCCTCCATCACGAGCCAGCGCTCCGGGAAGACGACGAAGTCGACGTTGGCGGTGCCCGGCGTGTCCGAGGGGGAGGTCAGCACGGTGAAGATCGACGGGTCCGGGTGGTCGAACAGCGTGGCGCCGACCGGCGAGAACCGCCGGAGGTCGTACTTGTACGGGGCGTGGTTGCCGTGCCACGCCACCACGTCCAGGGGCGAGCGGGGCAGCGCCGCCCGGAACGTCCGCCCCCGCGTCTTGCAGTAGAGCTCGCACTCCTCCTCGAGGTCCTCGTAGGCCGCCGCCGGATACAGGAAGTCGCGCTCGTTGGCGAGGCCGTTGGCCCCGATCGGCCCGCGCTCGGGGAGGGTCAGCGGCGCGCCGTAGCTCTCGCAGACGTAGCCGCGGACCGGGCCGTCGACCAGCTCCACGCGGAACGCGACCCCGCGCGGGACGACCGCGATCTCGCCCGGCCCCGCGACGAGGACGCCGAGCTCGGTGAGGAGCCGGATCCGGTTCTGCTGGGGCGCAACGAGGAGCTCCCCGTCCGCGTTCATGAAGTACCGGCGCTCCATCGAGGCGTCGGCCACGTAGACGTGGCTCGCCATGCCGGCCTGCATCGCCGCGTCGCCGCCGGCCGCGATCGTCCGAAGCCCGGCGAGGAAGTCCGTCCGCCCGCCGGTCGGGACCGGGACCGGGGGCCAGCGGAGCGGCATGGCCGGAAGATCGCTCTCGCGGCAGGGCGCGGTCCGGATCCGGCCCGCGTCCACCTCCTCGAACCCTTGGCCGTGCTTCACCGAGGGCAGGATCCGGTAGAGCCACGAGCGCCGGTTCCCCGCCCGCGGCGTGGTGAAGGGGGCGCCGCTCAACTGCTCCGCGTAGAGCCCGAGCGGGGGGCGCTGCGGGGAGTTCCGGCCGATCGGAAGCGCGCCGTCCTCCGCCTCGGTCGCGTGGTGGTTCCCGAAGCCGGGCATGTAGCCGAAGCCGAGGTCGGGGTCGGCGGCTTCGATGCGCCCGCCCTCGAGGTGGACTTCACGATGCGTCATCTCGGCGCTTCCGTCGGTATCGCTTCCGTCGGTGTCGGGGGCGTGCTCCGGAGATCGGGCGGCTCGGAGACGCCTTCGCCCCACCTCGGGTTCTTCGCGGGAGCGTCCCTGGGTACGCCGGCGGGACCTCGGCGAGCCCTGGTGGGATGCCGGGATGCGGGGAGCGTCCCTGGGTACGCCGGCGTCCCGCCGGCATTCCCGGGAGCGTCCGCGAGGGGTGCGCCCGGCGAAAATCTCCACCGCGCGCCTGCCTCCCCGTGCGCCCGCAACGACCGGTGCCCGGCGACCATCGACCGACGACCGGCGCTCGCGGTACCCGATGCGGTCGTCCGGTCCGGGGACCGGCCCGCCCCCGGCGCTCCGGGCGCTCCGGGCGGCCCGGAGGCCGCCGTTCGATCGCCTCGCTCAGGCGCTCAGCCGCATGTACGCCGCCCCGTTCTCCGGCGCCTTGTGGAACTTCCCGTCCTTCATGATCGCGAGCAGGCGGCTCCGGTCCTGGAGGACCCGCACGTCCACGCTCGGGTCCCCGTCCACCAGCAGGAGGTCGGCGAGGTAGCCCTCGCGGACGAGGCCGAGCTCGTTGCCCATGCCCATGATCTCGCCCCCGTAGCGGGTGCCGGCCTGGATCGCCTCCATCGGCGACATGCCGAGCAGGTCGACGAAGTACTCGAAGTCCTTGGCGTTCGTCCCCATCGGGGTCCAGGCGAAGCCGTAGTCGCCGCCGATGAGCACCCGGATCCCGCGGCGGTGCATCTCCTTCATGGTCTCGACCGCGTTCTCCAGCTCGCGCTCGTAGGCGATGGTGAGCGGGGTGCCGGGCTTGATCCCCCACTCGCCGGCGTTGCGGGAGACGCCGATGAGCCAGGCGAGCCCGGGCGCGACGAAGTGCTTGTCCTTGTTGGCCTCGAGCAGGTCGAGGGCTTCGCGGTCGGCGAACGAGGCGTGGTAGATGTGCTCGATGCCGTAGCGCACGCACTGCTTGATCGACTCCGAGGAGCGCGCGTGGGCGGCGAGGCTCTTGTTGCGCCGCCGCGCCTCGCTGACCGCCATCGCGATCTCCTCGTCGGCCATCGGCGTCTCCTCCGCCTTGGTCCCCGTGATCTCCTCCCCCGAGAGGTTGAGCTTGATGGTGTCCACCCCGTACTTGATGAGGGTGCGCACGGTGCGCCGCACCTGCTCCGGGCCGGAGACGACGAGGCCGAGGTTCAGCCCCTCGTGCGGGATGTGGGGCGGGGCGGCGTCGCCGAGACCGCCGGTCGTCGTGATCTCGGGGCCGGCCGCGGTGTAGCGGGGGCCGGGAAAGCGCCCGGCGTTGATCGCGTCGCGCGCCACCACGTCGAGGCGCGGCTTGGCCGCCGCCGCCCCCCGCCCGGCCGTGAAGCCCGCGTCGATCATGACCTTGGCCATCTCGATGGTCGAGAGCATGTGCTCCTCGACCGGCATCATCTGGATGGGGTCGATGCCCGGCGCGTTGTTCCAGCTCAGGTGCAGGTGGGCGTCGACCATGCCCGGCATGAGGGTCGCGCCGCGCCCGTCGATGCGCTGCCCGCCGTTCGTGTTCCACTGGTACCCGCCCCCCGAGCGGGTGATGCTCCGGATCCGGTTCCCGGCCACCGTCACCTCGCCCGCGTAGGGGCGCTCGCCGGTCCCGTCGAGGATGCGGACGTTGGTGAAGGTGATCTCGTTCTCGCCGCCGCCCGCGCCGCCTGCGCGCCGGCCGCTCCAGGGGTCCAGTCGTTCCGCCATGGTTCGTCCTCCCGGTTCTTGGTTGCGCGATCCCGGCGCTCGCCCTTGCCTTGCCGCGGCCTCCGCTCCCGTCCTCGCTCTCGCTCTCGGCGCCGGCGGCGCCTGGGCCGCGCCCGTCCCGAGCGCGATGGTATCAATCCGGCGCGGCGGCGAGGTGCTCCCGGAGCAGCTCGGCCGCGCGCCCCGGGGCCTCCAGCATCGGCCAGTGGCCGACGCCGGGCAGGGTCTCGAGCCGCGCCCCTCCGATCGCGTCCCGCAGCCGCTTCGCCGCCGCGAGCGGCGCCACCGCGTCGTCCGCGCCGTGGACGAGCAGGGTCGGGCCACGGATCGCCTCGTGGCGGGCGGCGTGCGCGGCGGCGAGCGCCTCGCAGTGCGCCGCGTAGCCGGCCGGGGGCTGGCGAAGCACGCTCTCGCGCACGAAGGCGGAGATCGCGCCGCCCCCCGAGCCGGGGCCGAGGCTCCCCGCGGCCACCGCTTCCGCGATCCCCGCCATCCCGACCGCCCGCGCTTCCCAGGCGCGCTCCTCGAGGGCGGCGCGCGCGGACGGCGAGGGCTCGAGGAGGGCGCCGAACAGGGCGAGGCTCGTCACCGCCTCCGGTGCGTCGGCCGCGAGGTGCTGGCAGATGAGCGCGCCCATCGAATGGCCGACGAGGTGGGCGCGCGGCGCGCCCGCCGCCTTCATGCACTCGCGCACCGCGCCGGCGAGCCCCGCGAGCCCGGGGCGGCCGGGCCGGAGGGCGGAGCGCCCGGCGCCGGGGAGGTCGGGCCGAAGGACGCAGTATCCGCTGAGGGCGGGCATCAGGAGCTCGAAGCTCCCCGAGCTTCCGCCGAGGCCGTGCACCATCACCACCGCCGACCCTGCGCCGTGGCGCTCCGCGACGAGGCTCCCCAGCCGGACGTCCGTCACCCCGTCATCCTCCCCTGCCCGAACGCGCCGGTCTCCGGACCTCTGGATTCCCGCTTTCGCGGGAATGACGGGAATTTGCCCGGGCGTGCCGGGCTTGGCTCCCCGTGCGCGAAGACGCGGGAGGGAAGAGGCTCGTGCGCGGGTACTTCCCTGGGAACGCTTGTGTCCCGCCCGCATTGCTTCGCGTCTGTGCGGGCGGGACACAAGCGTTCCCAGGAGCGCCTTCGACGAGGCGTGCTTGGCGAAAACACCACCGCGCACATGCCTCGGGGAGGGCGGGAGGGACGGGAACGGCCCGGCCCGGCGCTCCGGTGAACCGGTGGTCCGCCGAATCGGCCGGGGCGTGGGCCGGGACCGGTCCGTGGGCCGTGTCGATGGTCATCCGCCCGCCGCCTCCTCCGGGAGGAGGATCGTCGATCCGATGGTCTCGCCGGCTTCGAGCGCCCGGTGGGCGGCGGCGGCTTCCCGGAGCGGGTAGCGCGCGCCGACCTCGGGGCGGAGGACCCGCCGCTCCACGGCGTCGAACAGGCGCCCGGTGATCGCGGCGACCTTCTCCGGGGTGTCCGTGAAGTGGGCGAAGTTGGGCCTCGACACGGTGGCCGACTTCGCGGCGAGCGCGCCGACGTCGACCGGCCCGACGTCGCCGGAGGCCTGGCCGTAGCTCACCAGATGCCCGTGGACCGCGAGGGCTGCGACCGAGTGGGCGAAGCTGTCGCGGCCGACCCCGTCGTAGACGACGTCCGCCCCGCGGCCGCCGGTGAGGTCCATCACCTGCTCCTCGAGGCTCGCCTCGCCGGGCAGGATGACCTCGTGCGCGCCGGCCGCGCGGGCGGCGCGGGCCTTGGCCTCGCTGCTCGTCGCGCCGATCACCCGCGCGCCGAGGTGCGCCGCCCATTGGCACAGGAGACGGCCGACCCCGCCGGCCGGGGCGAATACGAGCACGGTCTCGCCGGCCTGGAGCGCGCGCACCCGGTGCAGCAGGAACTCCGCGGACATCCCCTTGAGGAGGACCGCCGCCGCCGTCTCGTCGTCGATGCGGTCGGGGAGGGGGACGACGAGGGCGGCGGCCATCGTGCGCACCGTCGTGTAGGCCCCGGGGGGCGGGCAGGCGTAGGCGACCCGCTGGCCGGGCGCGAGACGCCGGACCCCGGCTCCCACGTCGATCACCGTCCCCGCCGCCTCCAGGCCGGGCGCGCCGGGCGGCGGTACGAGGTCGAAGTACCCGGTGCGGCAGTAGACGTCGATGTAGTTGACCCCGATCGCGGTCTGCCGGATCCGGACCTCCCCCGGCCCGGGCGGCGGCGCGTGCGAGGGGGCGGCGCGGAACACCTCCGGCCCGCCGTACCGGGTGATCACCATCGCCTCCCCCGCGACGGCCCCCGCCGTATCCCGGTCCGTCGGCCGGGGGGCGGTCGCGGAGGAGGAGGGCGGGGAGCGAAGGCCGCGCCCGGAGCGCTCGGGGGCCGCATCCGCGCCGCCTCCGCCTCCGGCCTCGACCCCGCCCCCGACGGTCGCGGGCCGCGGCGCGGTCGCCGGCCCCGGCCCCGGCGCGCCCGGCCCGCCGGAGCGAAGCCCGAGCGCGTCCCGCACCCCCGCGAACCCCGCCTCGTAGACCTCCTCGCCGACGAGCCGGGCCAGGGCCTCCTCCTCGCCGGGCGGGGTCCGGAACCGGGAGGACCACGACCAGAACGTCCGGTCCCCGTCCGTCACCGGCTTCAGAAATATCTCGGCGACGTATTCACGGAGCGGGAGGTCGCTCTCCACGATGGCGTAGCGAAGGCGCCGCTCCCGGTCCGAGAGGGTGAGGAGGACCTCCCGCACCCGCTCGCCGCTCCGTATCGTGAAATCGCGCACCGCCCCCACCTGGTCGGTGCGCCGCCCGCCCTCCAGGGCGCTCCGCTCGACGATGGGATGCCAGCGGTCGTGGCCGTTGAAGTCGCGGAGGATCCGCCACACCGCGTCGACCGGCGCGTCGAGGACGGTGGCGCGGCGGACGCGGACCACCCGGCTCACCGTCTCCCCGTCCGCCGCCCCGCCCGCCGGCCGGGCTACGAGCCGAGCGCGCGCCGGAGCGCGTCGAAGCCGCCCTGGAACACGTCCCCCGCGATGCGGGTGACCAGCGCCTCCTCGCGCTCCGGCGGGCAGTCGAACCCCGCTGACCACTCCGCGAAGGTGCGATCCCCGTCGGTGATGGGGGTGAGCTTCAGGGTCGCGACGTAGCTCTCGACCTCCATCGGGCTCTCGAGGATCGAGTAGGTGACGGAGAAGTCGTAGTCCGAGAGGGCGAGCAGCCGCTCGCGGAGGAACCCGCCGTCCCGGAGGCGGAACGCGCGGACGCAGCCCACCTGGTCGGAGGGGCCGCCGCCCTCAATCCGGCTCTCCGCGATCGCGGGGTGCCAGTCGGGGAGGGCGTTGAAGTCCCGGATACGCTCCCAGACCCGTGCGGCCGGGGCTCCGATGACGGAGGACGCATACGCTTCGGCCATGGTTGCTGCCTCGGTTGCCTTCGATGTCTCCCGTTCCCCCCGGAGGTCCGCGCCGGCCTCCCGAGGGTCGTGTATCCCGCGCTGGCCGGCCCGCCCTTCAGCGTCTCCCGCCCCGCCGCCGCGGTCTCGCTTCGCGTTTGCGGGCGGGACGCCCGCGTTCCCAGGGGCGTCTCATGCCCGCGCCTGCGCGGCTCCTCCGTCCGTCATTCCCGCGAAAGCGGGAATCCACTTCTCATGTCCGCGCCCGCGCGGTTCCTACCGTGTGATCCGGCAGCGGGTTTCTCCCGGAAGGCGCCCGGTTCGCGGCCCGGCGGTCAGCCTTCCTTCCCTTCCTTGGATTTCGCCGACTCCGCGTCGCGGACGAGGCTCTGCGCGTCGCGGGCGGAGCGGAAGATGTCGCCCATCCCCGCGACGTTCGGGTTCTCGACCCCGATCTCCTTCATGACCTCGTCGATGAGGGGCGCCTGGGCGCGGTAGCGGAGGGCGCTCCGGATCACCTCGTCGGTCGGGGAGCGGTAGCCGTCCCCGCCGCCGTCCCCGCCGAGGCCGTCCACGTGCAGGATGCGGATGCCGTCGATCTTCTCCATCGGGCGGACGCTCTCGCGCACGATGCTCTCCAGCCGGTCGATGAGGCGGCTGCGGAGCATGGCCGCGCGCGCATCGTCGGAGAGGACGTTCTCGGCCTCGTTGCGCAGGCGCTGCCCTTCGGCGGCCACCGCCGCGGTCACCTTCCCGGCTTCCGCCGCGATGCGCGCGACGTCCGCGTCCTTGGCCGCGATCAGCCGGTCCACGGCCGCGATGCGCTCGGCCGTCCCGGTCTCGCGGGTGGTCGCGACCTGCTCCTCGGCGGCGGCGGCCCGCGCCCGCGCCGACTCCGTCGCGACCCGCGCGTCGGCCTCCTCGGCCTCCTTCCGGCGAAGCGCGATCCGGCGATCCGCCTCGGCGGCCTCGACCGCCTGCTCGCGCTCGGCCTCCAGCCGCCGCAGGTCCCGTTCGCGCAGGACCCGCGCCTCGTCGAGCCCCCGCTCCGACGCGATCCGCGCCCGCTCGATCTCCTCCTGGGCCGCGATCTCCGCCTCCTCGGTGGACTGGCGCTGCGAGATCTGCTGCGAGCGGAGCCGCCGGTCGCGCTCGATGCGAGCCGTGTCGAGCGCCTGGTCGTGGGCGATGCGGGCGGCCTCGATGGCCTGGTCGGCGGCGATGCGGGCGGTCTCGAGCTGCTCGCCGCGGGCGATCTCGCGGGTCTCGGTCTCCTCCTCGGCCGCGATGCGGGCCTCGCGGACCTGCCGTTCGGAGACGACGCGGGCGCGTTCGACGTCCTCGTTGGCGCCGATCTCGGCGACCTCGGTCTCGTGGCGCTGCCGGATCTGCTCGGCGCGGACGAGCTTCTCGCGCTCGATGCGGGCCTGCTCGATGGCCCGGCCCTGGGCGATGCGGGCGGCCTCGATGGCCTGGTCGGCGGCGATGCGGGCGGTCTCGAGCTGCTCGCCGCGGGCGATCTCGCGGGTCTCGGTCTCCTCTTCGGCCGCGATGCGGGCCTCGCGGACCTGCCGTTCGGAGACGACGCGGGCGCGTTCGACGTCCTCGTTGGCGCCGATCTCGGCGACCTCGGTCTCGTGGCGCTGCCGGATCTGCTCGGCGCGGACGAGCTTCTCGCGCTCGATGCGGGTCTGCTCGATGGCCTGCTCCTGGGCGATGCGGGCCCGCTGGAGCGCCTCCTGGGCCCGGATCTCGGACTTCTCGACCGCCTCGCGGCGCTCGATCTCCAGCTCCGCGGTCTCGCGCTCGGCGGCGATGCGCGACTGCTGGGCCTCCGCCTCCCGCGCGACCTGCTCGCGCACGATCGCGGTGCGCTGCCCGGCCCGCATGGCCTCGATCTCGCGCTCCTGGTCGAGCCGCGAGCGCTCGCTCTCCCGGTCGAGCTGCAGGGTCTCCTGCTCCGCCTCCAGGTTGCGCGAGCGGATCGCCACCATCGCGCTCTGCTCGATGTCGTTGCGGGCCTTGCGGCGGGTCTCGATCTCCTCGATGAGGCGGGTCAGGCCCTCGGCGTCGAAGCGGTTCGCGGGGTTGAAGAACTCGAGCATGGTCTGGTCGAGGCCGGTGATCGCGACCGACTCGAGCTCGAGGCCGTTCGGGATCAGCACCTCGGCCGCCCGTATCCCCACCGCGGAGATGAAGTCGCCGCGCTTCTCGTGG
Organism: Gammaproteobacteria bacterium; assembly: GCA_965243335.1. GTDB lineage: Bacteria > Pseudomonadota > Gammaproteobacteria > HK1 > HK1 > JAJDXW01. The sequence goes on along the minus strand of OZ251545.1, from coordinate 2,705,377 downwards.
ATCTCGTCGAGGGTCATCTCGGTGGCGACGGAGCGGAGGGCGCTCACGAACTTGCCGGCGAGGAGGTCCGCGAGCCGGTCGGCGTCCAGGGTGCGCCGGCCGAGGGTGGACGCGGCGGCGGCCACCGCCTCGGGCTTCTGGACGACCCGGACGAAGAACTCGGCCTCGATGTCCACCCGCATCCGGTCGCGGGTGATGACCGCCTCCTCGCGCGCCCGCGAGACCGCGATCCGCACCACGTTGAGGTTGACCGGGGTGACCTGGTGGACGATGGGGAGGACCAGGGCCCCGCCGTCGATGACCACCGTCTCGCCGCCGAACCCGGTGCGGACGAAGGCCGTCTCCTTGGTCGAGCGGTGGTAGAGCCAGTTGAGGAGCCAGGCCGCGACCACGATGACCACGAGCGCGACGATGAGCCAGAGAATGATCGTTCCGATCAATCCGGTAGCCATGATTTCTCTCCTTCCTTCCGATTCGCTTCGGCGCTTGCCGGCAGGGCTCGATCAGGCCGCCGTCGCCCGTCGGCCGCCGGGGCCCGCGGAAGACCCGGCGACCGCGCCCGGAGCCCGTCGGCGGGCCGCCGCGGCCCGCCGACGGGCCTTCGGGAGCCCGGCCCCCCTCCGCCGGCCTCGTCCCGCCGCCTCCGCCGCGGGGCCGGCGGTCACGCCCCGCCCCCGGCGCGGCCGATCCGCACCGCCTTGAAGGCCCGGGTCTGCTCGGTGAGCGCGGCCTCCGTCGGCAGCCGCTCCATCGAGGAGGCGCCGTAGAAGCCGTGGCAGTGCTCGGTGCGGTCGAGCACGTACTGCGCGTCCTCCGGGCTCGACACCGGGCCGCCGTGGACGAGCACGAGGACTTCCGGGTTCACCCGGAGCGCGGCGCGGGCCCAAGCGTCGACCCGGGCCGGGCAGTCCTCGAGCGCGAAGGCGACGCCGGCCCCGATCGCCCCCCCGGTGGTGAGCCCGAGGTGGCAGACGACGACGTCCGCCCCGGCCTCGGCCATCGCGGTCGCCTCATCCTCGCTGAAGACGTAGGGGGTGGTCAGGAGGTCCTTCTCGCGTGCGCGGCGGATCAAGTCCACCTCCAGGCGGTACGACATGCCGGTCGCCTCGAGGTTCGCCCGGAACGTCCCGTCGATGAGCCCGACGGTGGGGAAGTTCTGGACCCCGGAGAACCCGACCGCCTTCAGCTCGTCGAGGAAGCGGTCGAAGTGGCAGAAGGGGTCGGTCCCGTTGACCCCCGCGAGGACCGGGGTGCGGCGCACCACCGGGAGGACCTCGCGCGCCATCTCCATCACGACGTCGTTCGCGTTGCCGTAGGCCATCATGCCCGCGAGCGAGCCGCGCCCCGCCATCCGGTAGCGGCCCGAGTTGTAGATCACGATGAGGTCGATGCCCCCGGCCTCCTCGCACTTGGCGGAGAGGCCGGTGCCGGCCCCGCCGCCGACGATGGGCTCGCCGCGGCGCTTCATGGCCTGGAGCCGGCCCAGGAGCTCCCTACGCTCGATGCACGGCATGTCGGGCGGTCCTCTCGAGGGGATGGATGGGGTGGGGACGGGGCAGGGGATGGACGGCGGCGAGCGCCCCCGCGACCGCCTCGGCGAAGGCCGGGTCGTTGACGTGGTGCGGGGTGCGGAGGAGCCGGCGGTCGGGGCCCTCCTCGAAGGCGCGCGCGATCGCGTCGAAGAGCGCCCGGTCCGCCTCCGGGTCGTGGAAGGGCTGGCCCGGGGCGTCGAGGGCGGACACCCCGCCCTCCGGAAGGAGGAAGCGCACCGGCCCGCCCATCTCGTTGACCCGCCGGGCGATCCACTCGCCCATGCGCGCGTTCTCCTCGGCCGTCGTCCGCATCAGGGTGACCTCGGGGTTGTGCTCGACGAAGCGCCGGTCCCGGTAGCGCTCCGGCACCGTGTCGCGCGGTCCGAAGTTGACCATGTCGAGCGCCCCGACCGAGCCGACCCAAGGGATCCGGGTGCGGATGAACGCGCCGAAGCGGTCCTCGTCGGCCGCGAGGACGCCGCCCATCATCATGTCGCAGACCTCGGTGGTGGTGAGGTCGACGGCGGCCGCGAGGAGGCCGCTGTCCGCGAGCTTCTCCATGGACCGCCCCCCGACCCCGGTGGCGTGGAACACGAGGCAGTCGTAGCGGTCCTCGACCCGGGCGGTGACCTGCTGCACGGCCGCGGTGGTGACCCCGAACATGGTGAGGCCGAGGCCCGGCCGGTCGTCGTCGGCACGGGGCGGGCGGCGCGGGGCGCGTTCCGCCGCCCGGACCATCCCCGCCAGCGCGTTCGCCCCGTTCGCGAGCACCCGCCGCGAGATCCGGTTGAGGCCCTGCACGTCCGTGACCGAGTACATCATCATGACGTCGGAGGCGCCGACGTAGCGCCCCACGTCGCCCGAGGCGACGGTCGAGATCATCACCTTGGGGGTTCCCACGGGGAGGCGCCGCATGGCCGGGGCCGCGAGGGCGGTCCCCCCGGAGCCGCCGGCGGAGATGATGCCGCCGACCCCGCCGTTGCGGCGCGCGATCCAGCGCTCGAAGGCTTCGGCCATGGCCCGGACGGAGGCGCCGCGGTCGCCGGTGAAGACGGCGTTCGCGCCGCGCGGATGGTGGGCGGCGACGTGGTGCGGAGGGACGTCGGCGGAGGAGGGCCGCCCCGAGGTCGAGAGGTCGACGGTGCGGGGGGCGAGCCCGGCGGAGGCGAGGCAGTCGCGCACGTAGCGGAGCTCCGCGCCCTTGGTGTCGAAGGTCCCGGCGACGAGCACCTCGCCGCCGCCGTCGTCGAGGCTGCGGCGCGGGGAGGCCGGCTCCCGGTAGAGCGGCTCCGGCGAAGCGGAGCGGGGGGCGGCGGGCCGGGCCGGGCGGGAAGACGTCGGCGATCCCGGCGCCGGTGCGTCCGGGCCCGGCGAACGCGCCGCCGCCGCTGGCCCCGCATCGGCGGCCGGATCGGAGGCCGGGGCCGCGCCGGCGCGGGTTCCCCAGGACGCGCGCGACCAGCGGGTCGGCGGCGTGTAGGCGAGGCGCGGGCGCGAAGGCGCCGCCGGATCGGCCTCCCCCCGCCCGGCCGCTCCCTGTCCGGTCTCCGCCCGCGCGTCCGCGCCCGGCCCCCCGGCGCCGGGACGCCTCGCCTCCGGGACGGCCCCCGGGACGCCCTCGGTCCGGGCCGGGTCGGGGGGAACGGTTCCGCCAGCCCCATCCGCCCCATCGGCGCGGTCCGGCCCCGGCGGCGGGGCGGTCTCCTCCGGCTCGAAGTCCCCGGAGGACTCCCGCCCCACCCCGAGGAGGCGCTGCTGCAGGGCGCGGTCGCGGGCGAGGTCGGCCGCGGGAATGACCCGGCTGATCCGGCCGTTGACCATGATCGCGACGTCCTCCGCGATGGCCGTCGCGACCCCGATGTTCTGCTCGATGAGGAGGATGGCGACGTCCCCCTCCTCGGCGAGGGCGGAGAGGAGGGCCTCGAGCTGGGCGACGATGAGGGGGGCGAGCCCCTCCGTCGGCTCGTCGAGGACGAGGAGGCGCGGGTCCTGGAGGAGGGCGCGCGCGATGGCGAGCATCTGCTGCTCGCCGCCCGAGAGCTGCCCGCCCCCGTTCCGGCGCCGTTCGGCGAGGCGCGGGAACACGTCGTACACCCGTTCCGCGGTCCACGACCCGCCGCCCTGCCCCCCGGCGAGGCGCAGGTGCTCGTCCACGGTGAGGGAGGGCCACAGCCGCCGGCCCTGCGGGGTGTAGGCGATGCCCCGGGCCGCGACCTGGTACGGGGCGAGGCCGGTGACGTCGCCGCCCTCGAACCGGATCGAGCCGCGCCGCACCGGGAGGAGCCCCATGACCGCGTTGCACAGGGTGGTCTTGCCCATGCCGTTGCGGCCGACCACCGCATGGACCCCGTCGTCCAGGGTGAGGTCGACCCCCTGGAGGGCGTGGGACTGGTCGTAGTGGACATGGAGGCCGCGGATCTGGAGGACCGCCGAGGACGCGGCGCGGCGGTGCTCCCGTTCGGCGCGATGGCGCGCGCGTGCGGCCCGCCAGCCGGCACGAGAGCCGGACCCCGACCCGGCCCGCGTCCGCTCAGCCACGTCCGTGCCCCAGGTAGAGCTCCTGGACCTCCGCATCGCGCTCGATCTCCTCCGGGGTCCCCTCCTTGAAGATGCGGCCGTTGTGCATCATCGTCACGTTGTCCGCGACCCGGAGCGCCACGTCCATGTCGTGCTCGATGATGATGAAGCTCATGTGGCGGGGGAGCGATCGCAGGATCTCGACGAGGTCGGAGCGTTCGCTCGGGGAGAGCCCCGCGGCCGGCTCGTCGAGCAGGGCGAGGCGCGGCGCGCCCGCGAGGGCGAGGGCGATCTCGAGCTGGCGCTGCTGCCCGTGGCTCAGGGTGGACACGAGCTCGTCCCGCACCGGGTCGAGGTTGACCGCGCCGGCCAGGGTCTCGGCCGCGTGCATCGCCGCCTCGCCGCGCCGCGCCCGACGAAGGGAGAAGCGTCGGCGGCTCACCCCGCGGCAGGCGAGGTAGATGCTGTCGATGACCCGCAGGCCCCCGAACAGCAGGGAGATCTGGTAGGTGCGGCGGAGCCCGCGGCGGATCCGTTCGTGCACCGGGAGGTCCGTCACGTCCTCCCCGAACAGGCGCACCCGCCCCGTGGTCGGCGGGAAGTCGCCGCAGATGGCGTTGAACAGGGTGGTCTTGCCGGCCCCGTTCGAGCCGAGGACCGCGCGCCGCTCCCCCGCCCCGAGGGTGAAGTTGATGTCGGCGAGGGCGACCAGCGCGCCGAAGTAGCGGCTGACCGCCTCGAGCTCCAGCGCGTGCCGCCCGGCCCCCTGGAGCCGGGAGAGGGCGTCCGCGCCGGTCGCGCCCGTGCCGGCCGCGTCCGTCCCCGCCATGCCCGTTCCGGTCATCGCGGCGGCGGCGGAGGGGGCGGGGCGTCGCGCCCCGCCCCCTCCTCCTGGACCGCCCGTTCCTTCACGTCCGCTCCGCGGTCACTCGCAGGGCGGGTTCTCGCGCCCGACCGCGCCGTACTCGAGGAACTTCTCGTACTCGAGGCCGAAGGTCTGGCTGACGGCCGGGATGACCTCGAGGGTCTTGTTCACGAGGTTCCCCTCCGGCCCGGCGATCACCTCGGTCAGGAAGATGTCCGCGATCGCGTTCCGGCGCGGGTCGAGCTTCACCATGCCGGTCGGGGTCTCGAACTCGAGGCCCGCGAGCGCGGCCCGGAGCGCCGCCCCCCCGTCGGAGAGGTCGCCGCCCACCTGCCCGATCCCGAGGAGGAGGGCCTTCGTGTTGATGTAGTAGCCGTGGGCGAAGAGCGACGGCGACGGGAACCCGTCCGGGAACCGCTTCTGGTAGGCGGCCACGAACGCGTTCCAGCGCGGGTCGTCCCAGGTGTCCGAGACCGGCCCGGCCGACGGGGTGCCGATGACGAAGTCCCGGGTCCGGCCCTTGGAGCCGAGCACCGACTGGTCCACCGTGATCGAGCCCGCCACGAGGGGCAGCTCGCCGCCCGCCTGCTCGTACTGGGTGAGGAAGTTGATGGCGTCCGCGCCGCCGAGGGCGACGTAGATCGCGTCCACGTCGTCGGGCAGGGCCGCGATGACCGAGGAGTAGTCCTTGTTGCCGATCGGCACCCAGAAGCGGGCGTCCGCCGGGGCCTTGCCGCCGAGCCGGCAGAAGGGCTCGAGGAACCCGAAGACCTGGGTGTACGGGAACGAGTAGTCCTCCGCGAGGACCGCGACGCTCCGGTATCCCTTCACGTTGTAGGCGTACTCCCCGAGGCCGGCCATCCACTGCGCGCCGTCGGTGGTGAAGCGGAAGAAGTTCGGCGCCGGGTCGCGCAGGGTGGTGTCCTGGGCGGCCGACGTCCCGTTGACGAACGTCACGTCGGGCTGGGTCTTCGCGTAGTCCTTGACCGCGAGGCCCTCCGAGCCCGAGAGCGGCCCGACCATGACCTGCACCCCGTCCTGCTCGACGAGCTTGCGGGTGGCCCGGATGGCGCTGTCCGGCGAGGCGTCGGACGAGCCGGTGACGAGCTCGATCTTCTTCCCGCCCGCCATGTGGCCGGCCTCTTCGAGGGCGAGGGTGACCCCGCGCATGCTGTCCTGTCCGAGGGCCGCGAACGCCCCCTCGAGGGTCGCGAGGGCGCCCATCTTGATGGTGTCCTCCGCTTGGGCGACCTGGGCGGCGCCCGCGCTTCCCGCGACCAGCGCCGCGGCGGCGAGGAGTGTCCTTCCCTTTCGGTGCATCTTCGTTCTCCCTAGCTTGTGGATGATCGGACGCCGGCGGGCTCGCCCCCGGCGCCCCCTTCGGCGCGGCCGGCGGCCGGCCGCGCGTTTCCGTCGAACCGGAGCCGCGGGCGGATCCGGTTCCAGAGCCCCAACAGCCCGTCGGGCGAGAACAGCACCACGAGCAGGAAGACCAGCCCGATGACGGTGTTGAAGCGCTCGCGGTCGATGAGGTCGATCGCGAAGTTCTCGAGCAGCACGAACCCGATCGCCCCGAGGAAGGGGCCGATTGGGTGGCGCAGGCCGCCGACCACCGCGATCACGAGGACGTCGATGGAGGCCTCGACCCCCATCGTTCCGGGCGACACGCGGCCGTTGAACCAGACGAGGAGCACCCCGGCGGTGGCCGCGACGAGGCCGGCGAGGAAGAAGGCGAAGATGCGGTGGAGGGCGACGTCGAAGCCGAGCGCCCTCATGCGCCGCGGGTTGTCGCGGATCGCCTGGAGCGCGAGCCCGAAGGTGGAGCGCGAGCCGTAGGCCACCGCGCAGTAGAACCCGCCCGCGACGAGGAGCGAGAGGTAGTAGAAGGGGACCGGGTCGCGCCAGTAGACGCCGAACAGGGTCGGGGGCTCGACCCCCGCGAACCCCGTCCAGCCGTTGAAGAGTACGTAGTTCTGGCGGACGAAGAAGAAGAAGACGACCGCGATCGCGAGGGTGATCATGATCGTGTAGATCCCCTCGGTGCGGACCGCGATCGCGCCGATGAGGGCCCCGAGCGCGGCCCCGGCGAGGATCGCGGCCGGGACCGTGAGCCACCACGGCCAGCCGAGCCCCATCACCCCGACGCTGTTGTCGCCGAGGATCGCCACCAGGTAGGCGCTGATCCCGGCGACGGTGAGCTGGGCGAGGCTGACCATGCCCCCGTAGCCCGCGAGCATCATGAGCGAGAGGGCGATGGTCCCGAGGATGAGCGAGTAGGCCCCGATCTGGAACGTGAAGAAGTCCGAGGTGAAGCTCGGCCAGGCGAGCAGGAGCAGGACCGCGGCCACCGCCCCCGGGTGGAGGTCGGACCACGCGGCCCCGCCCGAGAAGACGCCGTGCGCGCGCCCGCGCCCGTGTGTGCGCCCGTGCCCGCTCCCGCTCCTGCGCCCGGCTTCCACTCAGCGCCCCCCCATGATCCCCTGCGGCCGGACCGCGAGCACGAACACCATGATGAGGAAGGTGAGCACGACCCCGTAGGTCGGGAAGTACGCGAGCCCGAACTGCTCGGCGAGCCCGATGAGGAGGGCGCCGATGGCCGCCCCGGTCACCGAGCCGAGCCCCCCCACGATGACCACGACGAGCGAGGCGAGGAGGTAGCGGATGTCCTCGCCGGGCGAGATGGAGAGGGCGGTCCCCCCGACCACCCCGGCGAACCCCGCGAGGCCGGCCCCGATCGCGAACACCACCGCGAACACGAGCTGCACGTTGACCCCGGAGGCGGAGAGCATGTCGCGGTCGTTGACCCCGGCCCGCACCATCATCCCGACGCGGGTGCGGTTGAGGAAGAGCCAGAGGGCGATCCCGATCCCGACTGCGACCGCGAGGACGGACAGGCGGTAGACGGGGTACTTGATGTAGACGGCCGTGCCGGAGGACTTGACGACGGAGACGATGGGGAGCTTCGCCGCCCCGAACAGCCACTCGGGCGGCTCGAACTGGTAGGTGACCCCGGTCCAGACCGCGAGCATGAGGTCGGCGGCGACGATGGAGAGGCCGATGGTCACCAGGGTCTGGCGAAGGTCGTCGCCCTCCATGCGCCGGAAGACGAGGACCTGGAGGAGGGCGCCGCTCAGGGCGATGACGAGGAAGGCGACCGCGAGGCCGAGGAACCAGCTTCCGCTCGCCTCCGCCACGTCGTAGCCGATGTAGCCGCCGAGGAGGTACATCGATCCGTGGGCGAGGTTCACGTTGCGCATGAGGCCGAAGACGAGGGTGAACCCGCTCGCGACGAGGAAATAGAGCCCGGCCAGGGTGACCCCGTTGAAGAGGGTGTTGACGAAGGTTTTCTTCCGGCCGATGGCGGCGACCAGCCAGGGGGGCCAGACCGCGAAGACGAGCCACAGGAACACCGCCGCGAGGAGGACCAGGACGATGGCCCAGAAGGTGTGGCGCTCGACGAACTGCCTCATCGGCGAGGGCGCGGCGGCGATGCGGCGGCGGGGTGGAGCGCGGCGGCGCGGCGGCGGAACGGGGTGGTGGGCAGGGGCGAGGCGGAGGGACGAAACGCGGCGGCGGGCAGGGGCGGGGCGGCAGGGCGGCTCCGGGCGGCGGGGAGGGCGGGCGGGCCGGTGGGGGAGGGGACCGGCGCCCGACGAAGCCCCGACCGCTCGACCCGGCGGCCGCCCGCGATCGGGATGGGCGCATCCGCGTGCGTCATGTCCTCAACCATCCTGCGCCGCGCCCGCAAGGGCGACGTGGACGCCCGAATGTACCAGACCCTCGCGGCCGTCATGTCCGGCGCGGCGCGGACCCCGGCCTTCCGGTCTTCTCCAGCCCTCTCCGGCCCGTTCCGCTCGCCGGTCAGCGGCGATCGTAGAGGGCGGGGTCGGCGAAGACCTCGGTGAACGCCTCGATCAGGATGGCGGACCAGCGCTCGATCCCCGGCTCGTCGGCGACGAGGTCCTGCCGCACCTCGATCTGCACGTTGGCCCGCCCGTGGCGCGCGGCGTGCGTCGGCATCGTGTACCCGCGGGGCGAGGCGCCCGAATAGGGCTCGTTGTCGCCGACGAGGAGGTCGCCCCGGGCGCGGAGCGCGTGGAGGAGGGGGAGGGCCATCCGGCCGTCCTCGTGCCAGAGGAGCCCCGCGTGCCAGGGCCGGAAGGTTCCGTTCAGGCGCGGCGTGAAGCTGTGCATCATCACCACCGGCGCGGACCCGCCGCCTCGCGCCTCCGCGCGGTCGAGCACGGCCGCGCACGCCTGGTGGTAGGGCCGGAACCAGGCTTCCGCCCGGGCCGCGGCCTCGCGCTCCGTCAGGCCCTGGTTGCCGGGCACCGCCGTGCCGTCGCTGACCGCGAGGATCGATTGCTCGTCGTCGAGGCTGCGGTTGCAGTCGATGACGAGGCGCGAGCAGCCGGCGAGCACCGCCGGGGCGTCGAAGTGGTCGGAGAGCCGGCGGGTGAGGGCGGCCGCCCCGATGTCCCAGGCGATGTGCCGCCCGAGGTCCTCCGGCGAGAGCCCGAGGTTGCCGAGGACGCCCGGCGCCCGGTTGCTCGCGTGGTCACAGAGGAAGACGAAGGGCGCCGCCCCGCCCGCGTTGACCAGCTCGAAGGGCGGCGGGTCGGACGGCGATTCGCTTGGCGGGTCGCCCACGCCCGCATCTGCACCCGCGCCCGCCCCGCCGTTCCGGCCGCCGCCTGCCGCATCGCTTCCCGCTCGATCCATGGGGCGGGGACTATAGCCGCAATCGCGCCTCCGTGACGGGTGTATGGCCTCCGCGAGGAGTTGCACGGACCTCCCGCCGCCATCAGGAACCGGAGCAGGGGCCGCAGGCGCCGGCTGCCCGCCTGCCGTGAACGGAACCCGGTAATGGTCCATACTTGGCCATGCCGGTACCTTGCGAAGGAAGTACACCGATGCGGACCTCCGCCGCCGAAGCGAAGGGACGACCGACGCAGCTCGTCCGCCGCGCGGAGAAGGGCGGCGAAGTCGCGCCTGTCCGGCACGGTCGGGCCGCTGTCGAGCCGGCGCCGGTGCGGCGGCGGCCCGATGGCGATGCGCGGCGCGCGGTCATTGCCTGAATGCGGGCTGCGGCGGTGGGCAAACGGGAGGCGGGCGCCGGCGCCGCCCGCAGTCAGGATTTTCTTTATGGCGGCGATGGCTTGCCGAAATGATCGCGGGCGCTGCCTCCGCGTCGATGGCGATTGTGCTGGACGAACCCGAGGCGGCGATCCGTGCGGAAGCGTTCGCGACAGACGGTCGGGTCGTGATCTCCGCCGCGACGGTGGCCGGGGCGCCGATCGTTGCCGGACGGCAGGGGGAGAGTGCGGGTGCTGAAGCAGGAGGCGAAGGCGTGGGAGTCCGTGGAACCCCTCGCGATGCCGGCTCCGGGCGAAGGCGAACGACCTGCGGCCTATGCCGACCGCGTCGGCGAATGGTATGCCGCGCGCAAGTCCGACCGGCATCGCAAGGAGCACGGCCTCTTCCTGACGCCGGTCGGCGTCGCCGACTTCATGGCGGGACGGATCAGGGCGGAGGGATGGAAGCTCCGGCTCCTCGACCCTGCGGCCGGGGCCGGCATTCTCGGTTGCGCGGCCGTGGAGGCGCTGGTTTCCCGAAGGTCGAAGCCGCGCGTCGTCGAATTGGTCGCCCATGAAATCGACGAGGAGCTGATCGCGCCGCTACGGGCGGTCCTCGATCGCCTCACCGACTGGTGCCGGGCCCGCGGCGTAACGCTCGTCGTTCGTGTCGAGACCGCCGATTTCATCCTGGCGAATGCCGGGGTGCTGCATTCGTGCGGTGGGCTGCTCCCCTGCCGGACGAAGACTGAAGACTTCGATATCGTCATCTCCAACCCGCCTTACTTCAAGATCGGCAAGGCCGACCCGCGCGCCGCCGCCGCCTCCCCGGTGGTTCACGGTCAGCCCAACATCTACGCCCTCTTCATGGCGGTGGGCGCCGCGCGGCTGCGTTCCGGAGGAGATTTCGTCTTCATCACGCCGCGCAGCTTCGCGTCGGGACCGTACTTCCGGCGCTTCCGGGACGTCTTCTTCGACCTGATCCGGCCGACCGGGATCCACCTCTTCGGGTCGCGGCGCGAGGCCTTCGTTCGCGATGAGGTGCTCCAGGAGAACGTCATTCTTTCCGGTGTCCGCCGGGGCCGCCGGCACGGGAATGGAGCCGGGGCGCCTCTCGTGATCTCGTCGAGCCGCGGCGTGGGCGACATCGAAGAGGCCGTCCATCGCGAGGTCCCGGCGAACATGGTCCTCGATCTCGAGTCCGGGGACAGGGTGCTCCGCCTTCCGGTCCGCGATGAGGATGAGGCCGCGCTGGCTCTGGTGGATTCGTGGCCGAGCAGTCTTCACGGTCTCGGCCTGAACATCTCCACCGGCCCCGTTGTTCCGTTTCGGGCGACGGAGCTCATCGGCCGGCAAGGCAGGGTCCCGGCGAGTCATGCGCCTCTCCTGTGGATGGACCATGTCCGCGCCATGTCCGCTACCTGGCCTCTGGACCGGCGCAAGCCGGAATACATCCGGCGTTCGGGCGCAGGGGCGCTTCTCGTACCGAACAGGAACTACGTCCTCCTGCGCCGTTTCAGCGCCAAGGAAGAGGCGCGCCGACTGACCGCGGCCCCCTGTCTGGCGGCCAGGTTCGCGGTCACGGAGCTCGGGATCGAGAACCATCTGAACTACGTCCACCGGCCCGGCGGCGCGCTCTCGGAAGACGAAGCCTGGGGGCTTGCGGCGCTCTACAACAGCCGCCTCCTCGACACCTGGTTCCGCGCCGTCAACGGCAACACCCAGGTGAGCGCCACCGAGCTGCGCGCCATGCCGCTTCCCGCGCACGGGACGATCGTCCTGCTCGGCCAACGCGTGAAACGGCTTGCCGCCCCGATGGATGGGTTGGACGCGCTCGTGACGGATCTGGTCGTCCGTCCCGGACCGGAGTAGGCGGCCGTTGGCGAGCGTTGAGGCAGCGCGGGAGATCCTCGAAGCGCTCGGAATGCCGTCGCCGCAGTGCAACGAGATGTCCGGCCTGACGCTCATCGCCCTCTGTGGGTTGACGCCCGTCGCCGGCTGGTCGAGCGCGGAACGGCGATCCTGCACCGTGACCAAGGGCGTCATGGACCATCTCAAGGAGCATTACGGGGCCGACTACGCACCGAACACGCGGGAGACCTTCCGGCGCCAGGTGCTCCACCAGTTCGTTCAGGGCCGGATCGCCGACTACAACCCTTTCGAGCCCGACCTCCCGACGAACAGCCCACGCGCCCATTACGCCATTACGAAGGCGGCCCTGGAAGTCGTCCGGCGCTACGGAACGGACGGATGGGATGCGGCAGTGGAGAGGTTTCGCCGCGAGCAGGGCGCGCTTGCCAGACGCTACGAGCGCGAGCGCCGCCACAATCCGGTTCCGGTCACGTTGCCCGAAGGGAAGGAGCTTCAACTCTCTCCCGGACGGCACAACGAGGTGCAGAAGGCGGTCGTCGAGGAGTTCGCGCCTCGCTTCGCACCCGGCGCGCGCCTGCTCTATCTCGGGGACACGGCCCGGAAGGACCTGTTCGTCGACAGGGCCGGCATTGCCGAGCTCGGCATCTCGATCACCGATCACGGCAGGGCGCCCGACGTCGTGCTCCACGATGCAAGGCGGAGCTGGTTGTTTCTGGTCGAGGCGGTTACTTCGCACGGCCCCATGACGCCGAAGCGGATCGTCGAGCTGGAGGAGATGCTGTGCGCCTGCCCGGCGGGCGCCGTCTACGTCAGCGCCTTCCCGGATTTCGGGGAGTTCCGGAAGCACATGAAGACCATAGCCTGGGAAACGGAGGTCTGGCTCTGCGGTGCGCCCGACCACATGATCCACTACGACGGCGATCGGTTCCTCGGGCCGAAGGCGTAGACGGGGACGACGTCGCCGGAAATGGGGCGGACTCGACTCGGCGGAGGACCGCGGACGCTGCGCGGCGGCGCGGTCACCCCTCGAACAGGCGGTAGATCACCGGGCTGTAGAGATGTCCGTAGCCCTGGTCGATCGCCTCCACGAACCGTTCCTCCACGAGCTTGGCGCCCCGCGCGTCCACCCCGGCGCTCTCGGCGAGGTCGAGGGCGTAGCGGAGGTCCTTCAGCGAGTACGTGGTCGGAAACTGGTCGTCCGGATACTCCCCGGAGGTCATGCAGGCCCCGTGCCGGCGCATCGCGAAGCTGTCCGCGGAGCCCTTGGACAGGACCTCGAACACCTTGGCGCGATCGACGCCGGCGCGGGTCGCGATCGCCATCGTCTCCGCGAGGGCGGATACGGTCTGGAAGAGCAGCATGTTGTTCATGAGCTTCATGACCAGCCCGGTCCCGACCCCGCCGCAGTGAGAGATCTCGGTGCCCATGCAGCGGAGGTACGGCTCGATGCGGGCAAGCGCCTCCGCGCTCGCCCCGACGGTGATCGCGAGGGTGCCGTCCTCGGCCGACGGGACCCCGCGCGCGATCGGCGCGTCCGCGAAGTCCGCGCCCCTGGCCGCGAACGCGGCGGCGGCCTCCCGGTTGACCGCGACGGTCGCGGTGGTCATGTCCACGATGGTCTGCCCGGCGCGCGCGTGCTCGACCAGGCCGCCCGCCCCGAAGCACACCTCGCGCACCTGCGATTCTCCGGGGACGCACAGGAACACCATGTCGGCGCGGGCCGCCACGTCGGCGACGCTTGCCCCCGCCTCGATCCCGACCCCCGCCCCCGTGCACTCCGCGACGCGCGCGGGCGCGACGTCGTATCCGAGCACGGGCTTCCCGGACCTGCGCGCGAGGTTGCGGCACATCCGTCCGCCCATCACGCCGAGGCCGATGAAGCCGAGGGTCGCGGGCTCATTCATCGCCACTCTCCTGCATTGCCGTTCCCGAGCGTCGCCAGCTTCGCCGCGGCCACGACCGTGGCGGCGGCCACAACGGCGACCGCGATGGCTCGGCGGCGGGGTTCATCGGCCGGCCCTCCACGGGCGCGGCCCGTCTTCGCGGCGCGCTCATCCCGCCCCGACTCCCTGCGCCGTCTCCCGGCGTTCCCGAGCACCGCGCCCGAGGCGAAGCGCCCGCCGCCCGTCGCCCCGGGCATCGTAGCAAAGAGCCGTCCGGGTCCGGGCCGTTGCCGTACGGCGCGCCGCCCTGGCGGGCAGAACCCCGGGTGGTCCCCCGCTCGTGAAGACGACGCCCGGAGGGTACGCGGCGGACGAACCCCGCAACCTGTCTGCTCCCGTGGAGTGAAGTTGCCCCGTTTTGGTGGACACCGTGTCCGCGATTACCCCGTGCATCCGGCGGGCTGCGAACGGCGACCCGATGGGGGTAGGTGAGCGAGCCCGGAAGGCGGAACGTGTTCCCGCGGCCCTCGATCAAAACCCGGTCAAGTACCTATATGAAATTCAAATATTTGTTCTATAAAATATTTTTCCTCGGAACGAGCGGTGTGGCAGCCCTGCAATCAAAACCCGGTCAAGACCTGATCGAAGCCCGATCCCTCGTGGCGGAGCGGGGGCGGATCGGGGCTCGGGGATGGCCGGGCCGGGCTGGGCCGTGGGCCTCGGCAACCCCCCGCCCGAGGCTCACGCCCAGAACGGCACGTAACCCGCTCTGGGGCGGGCGGGGTCGGCGGGGCGGATCAGGCCCTTGCGGCGGGCTTGCCGGATCACCCCGGAGATCTGGGCCGCGTTCCGGCGGTGGACGCCGAGCCGGTCGCACAGCGTGGCGTTCCGCAGGCGGCTCCCGCCCAGGTAGCGCAGCACGGAGTGCTGGTAGCAGGCGCGCAGCCGCTCCTCCGTGGTCGTGTCGGCAAAGCGGCGCGGGCCGAACAGGGTCACCCGCGTGGCGGCGGCCTCCGCCCGGAACTCCGGGGGCGGGAGCCGTGCTTCCTCGACCGCCGCCACGACCTTGTCGATGCCCGTGCCCTGCTCCTCGCACAGCCCCATGCGCCGCATCAGGGACGCCAGCGCTTCGTTGCGCGAGCGGGGCGGGAAGTCGATGAACCGCTCCGGCTCCACCAGGGGGGAGCCGGGGTTGGTGATCTCGATCCGGTTCCTGAACAGCTCCACGGTCGGGCCGGCCCCGGTAATCGTCATGTCCTGGTGGATGAGCGCATTGGCGGTCAGCTCGCGGACCGCAGCCCGTGGAAACAGGGGCCGCGCCGCCCGCACCGCCGCGGCTCCGTCCTCGGGGGAGGGGATCAGGGTGGCGACGTGCTCGATGAACCCGGCGAACCCGCCGGGAAATCCCTCCGGTGGGTCACGGTCGCGGTACGCCCGTCTCCGTCGTACACGACGAAACGCATGGCCTTGCGGGCGAGCCTCGGCTCGAACCCGCCGACGTCCCTCTCGAACAGGATCGCGCCCAGGTTGAGCACGTTCCACTTCCCGCCCACGTCGCGCGAGATCAGCCGATCGCCTTCGAGGCTCTCCAGAATGGCTTCGCGGCCCTCCGGGATCGGCTTGCCGAGCAGCTCGAAATAGACGGGGTGGTTCAGCAGGGCGAGAGCTTCGCTGGGGTCGACGAACTGCCGGGCGATTCCGGTTTCCCAAGCATGGGGAGGATGCAGGCGCTCCCAGATCGCCCGCTGGCGTTCCGGGTGATCGGCCAGGCGCGGCGTCGCGCTGCCGATGCGGACGTACGCTGTCCTGTCGAACTCGACGGGGGCCTGCGTCGCGGCCGGGACCTCGAGCAGGACCAGCCGCCCTTCGGGATGCTCGACCGCCTGGAAGGAAAAGGCCACGTTGGGCTGCAGCCTCCGGGACAGCCAGAATTCGAGCGGCTGCCGCTGGCGCCTCGTGGACGAAGGCTCGAAGCGGGTTCCGGCCACGGAGTGGTCGCCGTCCCGCACCCCCCAGACGACGTAGCCGAAGTCCCGATCTTCGAGCCGCGCGGCGTTCGACACGGCGGAGATCAGCCGCCCGATCACGTCCGGATCGGTGTTGCTCTCCTTGAACTCCAGCCACGCGGTTTCGGCCGGAAGGGCTCGCAGGTCGTCGATGAGGGCCAGGGTGCGCGCGTCCGTCATGTGTCCCTCTCGCTTTCGCTCGGTATCCGGGGAGGCGATCAAAACCCGATCAAATCTTCACCCTGATGATAACCCGTTATGCGGCAAGAGCTTTATTCCATCCGCGCGCCCCGAGGGGCGGTGATGCGGCCCGGGAATCAAAACCCGGTCAAGACCTGAACCGGGCCGGCCGGCTCGCCCCGTCCGTCCGGGTAGTCGCCCTGGCTGCCGTCCTGGTCGGCGCCCCGTACCGGGGGGAGGAGGGAGGAGGTCGGGCGGGGCGCTACTCGCGGGCGGCCCGGTTCAGGCGTTCCTGGGCCTCGCGGACCTGGCGGGGCCAGCGGCTCTTGATGTAGGCGAGGCTCGCCCGGATCTCGCGGTCCTCGAGGACGCCGGCGAAGCCGGGCATGGTGCTTCGATAGCCCTTGCCGGCCACCGCCGCCGGCCCCTCCCTGGTCAGACGGAACAACACCTCGTCCGGGTGGTGCCAGGTATGGCCGGTCGCATCGTGGGGCGGAGCGGGGAGGGTTCCGTCGGGCCGGCGCCGCCGCCAGCCGGGCTCTCCCTCGAGGTTCCTCCCGTGGCAGGCGGCGCAGTGTTCCCGGTAGACGGCGGCGCCGAGGGTGACGAGCTCGGGGTCGGAGGCGTCCGCGAGGGGCGGGTCGGCGCCGCGGAGCAGGAGCCAGGCGCCGACCGCGAGCGCGGCGGCGAGGGCGGCGGCCCCGGCCGCGATGGTGCTCCGCGACATGGCGCGGCGCTTGCGCTTGGGGTTCATGCGGGACTCTGCGGGGTGACGGCGCTTCCCTGCCGTTCGGCGCGGCTCTCCGGCCCTTCCGGGGATGTGACGGTGGTGAGGGCGGCCGTCGTCACGAGGATCGCGAGCACCGCGAGCGCCTCGAAGCGAATGGAGCGGCGAAGATGTGCGCCCGCTCGCGGGTCGCCCGTCCGCAGGGCCGGGGTCAGCCGATACCGGTTGAATGCGGCGAGCCCCAGGAGGAGGGCGAACAGGGCGAGCTTGACCGCGAGAAGGCGGCCGTAGGGGGTGTCGAGGGCGGCGACCGGATCGCCGGTCAGGACGACGAAGAGGGCCGCGCCGGCGGCGGCGAGCGCGGGCACGATCCGCACCGCCCACGCACCGAACTCCGCGGCGAGTGCGCCCGCCGCCTTCGCGTCGGCCCCGGCCAGCCGGTGGAGCGGAGCGAAGGCGCCGACCCAGAACGCGAGCCCCATGACGTGCAGGGTGACGAGGGCGCCGAGCACGAGGCGGGGCTCGTCCAGGGAGTGGCCGCGAAGCGCGAAGGAGGCGCAGACGAGCACCGCGCCGACGCCTCCCGCGAGCCGGGCTCCGGACCGCCGGGCTCCGGGCCGGTTCAGGGCGGCAAGGGAGACGAGGGCGAGGCCCGCGAGGCGGACCCCGAGGCTCGCGCCGAGGGGGCTCTCGACGACCATCCCGATGATGGCCGGATCCAAGGCTCCCGCCAGGGAACCGCCCATGAGGAAGCTCGCGCGGACCGGGATGCGGAGCAGCGAGGCGCCTGCTGCAACGGTCGCGCCCGCCGCCGCGAGCCGTCCCGCCGCCCGTGCCCCCGCATCGTCGAGGCGGGACAGGGTGAGGAGCGTGATCGCGCTTCCCGCGGCGGCGAGGCAGGCGGCGCTGCTCACGGCCTCGAGGAGAATCTCGACCGCCGTCACCCGGTCGACGTCGAGGAGGATCGCAAGCACGGCGGGTTCTGGAACGAGCGCCGGCGCGAGCTTCAGGAGGGCGAGTCGTCCGGGAGCGGGTCCCGGGGCCGGATTTCGAAGGAGAAGCGCCCGCGCATCGGGTGCCCGTCCGCCGACAGCCCGCGCCACTCCACCGTATAGCGCCCGGCGGGGAGCAGGGGCGGGGTCGCTTCGAAGCGGGTCACCGGCGCCATCTCGTCCGTCCGCTCGAGGGCGAAGGCGTTCCCGCCGGCGTCGGTGAGCTCGATCCAGGTCACGCGCATCGGCTTGTCGAACGAGATGGCGATGACCGCAGGCGCCGCCGTGGCCACCTCGCCGTTCGCGGGGACGGTCGCGTCCGGCCGGGAGTGCGCCGCCGCCGCCCCGGCGAGCGCGAACGACAGCCCGGCGACCACCACCAGAGCCTGCACCTTCGGCAGCGCGGCCGCGGCGAGCCATCCCCGCGGCGGCGCCCGCCGTACCCACTCCCCGAACGCTTGCCGCAATTCGTCGTCCCCCCGGCCCTCCCAGCCAGCCGCCCGGCGCGGACGGCAGCTTCGGCGCCTCCTCCGACGAACGGCGGCTCTCGAACGCGGCCAGTGCCGACGCCGGATCCCGGCGCGGCGGATCGTCTTCCCCGCAGCGCCCTTCGTCAAGCAGGAAGCGCCGCGGAGGCCCGTGCGCTGTTCGTAAGCTGTTGATATAGAGAGAGTAGAGCGGAAGGCGAAATATTCCTTACCCCACCGGGACGGCGTCGTTCTGGGGTTTGGGGTCGGTTCGAGGGGCATTTGGGCGGATTTCACCCCACGGCGGGTGGTTCGCGGGTCGTACCTGGGCGCCGCCTCCCTGGGTACGCCGGCGTCTCGCCGGCAAAGGATGGGGCGAAGCGCCCGTGAACGAACAGGCCGGCGGGACGCCGGCGTACCCAGCGGCGTTCGCCATTGGCGAAAGCCCCCACCGCGCACATGCCTCGCCTCACACCCCGCTTGTTGGCGGTCGCCGACCTTCGTAGGATCATCCGGTCGCTCGTCGTGCGCCAAGGGAGGCTGGTCGAAGATGGCCGGATCGGAATCGCGGAGGTTGCCGCCGGCGCCGGGCGGCAAGGGAACGCGCCGGATGCTGCACGGAGGAGCGCCGGGGCCGGCCTCCGGCGGCCGGCGGGGAGGGGCGGCTCATGCAGGCTGAAGGGTCTTCCGGCGCGGATTGGAAGGACGCGCTTGGACGGCTCGGCCTGGAGCCCGGTCGTCCGCTCAAGTCCGGTGTCGAGATCGGCGCCGCTGCGGAGGAGGTCTGGAAGGCGATAGCCGAGCCGGGGAATCTCGCGAACCTTCACCCCTTCTGCGCGGCGACGGAGGTGGAGCGATGGCCCGGACCGGGCTCCCGTGATTCCATCACCTACCATAGCGGTATTCGCTACCAGAGAAATTTCGTGGACTGGCGGGAGGGGGTCGGCTACGACGTCGAGCTGGGCGATCCGCCCGACCAGACGGCCCGGGTGCAGTGGCGGATCGAACCGGCTTCTCCGAAGACCTGCCGCTTTTCGATAGAAGTGTTTCCACTCCTGAAGTCGGGTCTCGGGGACGAGAAGAAGCGGGCGTACCAGGAACGCCTGTTCGGTGAAGTATTGCAGCACTATCTCGATTGCGTGGTGCGAGGCGTCGAGTTCTTCGCGACCACCGGAGAGAGGGTAGGCAGGAACCAGTTCGGCAGAAACCCGCTGTACTCCGAACGGAATCCGTCCCGCGGACCGGCGTGAGGGGCGTCCCGGGAACGCCCGCGTCCCGCGGCGATGGTCGGAAGCGGAGGAGGTCCCGCGGGTCACGGACCCGGCCAACCCGCCCCGCCACGTCCGGCGATGACCGCGCTCCTGAATCCCGACTTCGAGCCTGCGGTCGCCGGCCTCCCGCCCCGGGTCGCCGCGCTCTGGGGGTTCCGGTCGGGGGGCTGCTTCTTTCGACCCCGCCCAATGGATCTTCCACGGGTATCCCTGCGGGTCGGTGGTCCGGGACGAGGCGGAGAAACGCGCCGCTCACGGCTCGCTCCGCACCGATCCCACCGTGCTCCAGGTCGCCGTCGCCCGCCTGTCGGGCTACCGCTGGCCCGCCGAACGGGACGCCGGCATGGAGCTGGCCAACGAGCAGCGCGAGTGGGTCCGGCGTTGCGAGACCTTGCACGCCTTCGCGGATAACGACGGCATCGTCTGCATCCCGCCGGTGCGGGGCGAGCCGTCCGCCGCCGAGCGGGTCCGGCAGCTTCTGGCCGCCTCCTTCGGCGACGCTTGGAGCAACGGCGTGCTCGGCCGCTTGCTCGCCGGGGCCGGAGCCCCGAGCCTCGACGACTGGCTCCGCAACCGCTTCTTCGAGCAGCACTGCAAGCTGTTCCACCGTCGCCCCTTCGTCTGGCGCGTCCGGGACGGCCGCAAGCGCGACGGCTTCCATGCGCTGGTCAGCTACCACAAGCTGGCCGAGGGCGGCGGCAAGGGCCGCCGATGCCTCGAAGCCCTCATCTGGAGCTACCTCGGCAACTGGATCGTCCGCCAGCAGGACGGGGTGAAGCGCGGCGAAGGCGGCGCGGAAGACCGCCTGGCCGCGGCGCAGGAGCTGCAAAGGCGCCTCGCCGCCATCCTCGAAGGGGAGCCGCCCCACGATCTCTTCATCCGCTGGAAGCCCATCGGCTGGGCGCCGGACGTGAACGACGGCGTGCGCCTCCACCTCCGGCCCTTCATGGCCGCCGACCTCCCCGGCGGCAAGAAGGGCGCCGGCCTCCTTCGCGCCAAGCCGAACGTCCACTGGCGCAAGGACCGCGGCAGGGAGTCCGTCCGCGAGCAGGAGCGCTTCCCCTGGTTCTGGCGCGACAGCGGGTTCACCGGGGAGCGGGTGAATGATGTACACTTGTCCGCGGCGGAGAAGTTGGAGCACCGTCCGGAGGGGATGCCCTTGGAGTCTGGAGCCTCCCACGGCCCGCGGGCGAACTTGCAGGGTTGAAAAATGCAGACGAGGTCCCTTCACAATCCGGACCGCTACATGGCCGACCTGCGGCAAATTCTGTCGCAAGGCCGCAAGCGGATTGGAATATTGATCGGCGCAGGCGCTCCGACCGCCATCCGGGTCGATGAACACCGTCAGATCACCGAGGACGGGGGGGCGCCCTCTGATTCCGGACGTGGCAGGCTTGACCAAAGCCGTTGAGTCCGCGCTGGATGAAGATGATCGAGAGATCATTGGAGTTTTGAAAGACGAAATTGATGAACCCGTCAATATAGAGGACATACTGACGAAAATCCGAAAATTGTCTCAGGCAATCGGAAATTCGGCCGTGCATGGTTTGAACGGCAACCAATATGAGGAGTTGGGACAGAAAATCTGCGGCAAAATTGGCGAAAAAGTCAGTTCATCCCTCCCGGATGCCTCCAATCCTTTTTCGAAACTCGTTTCCTGGATTTCCGGCACGCAAAGGGAGTATTCGGTGGAGGTCTTCACGCCCAACTACGACCTCCTGCTGGAAGAAGCCTTCGAGAGAGCACGGGTTGCGTACTTCGATGGTTTCACGGGATCCCGTTCGCCGTTCTTCGATCCCGCCAGCGTTTCATCCGACGATCTTCCCGCGCGTTGGGCGCGACTGTGGAAACTGCATGGCTCTCTTGGGTGGAAGGTCTCGGAAAACACCGTCGTCAGAACCGGTCAACGGAACGACACGGAGCTGATCTACCCGGATCATCTCAAGTACGACCAGATAACGCGGCTTCCGTACTCGGCGTTGTTCGAGAGGTTGCGCCGTTTCCTGACGACCCCGGATACCCTGCTCATGTGTTCAGGATTCTCGTTTCTGGATGCCCATATCTGCGCGGTCCTGGATGAAGCGTTGTCGGCCAATGCGCACACGGCAATTCTTGCTTTCCAGTATCGGACGCTCGAAAAGGAAAATTCAGCGGTCAAGCTCGCGCACTCCCGCCCGAACATGAGCGTTTATGCGCGGGACGGCGCAGTCATCAACGGGGTAGAGGGACGATGGCAGCCTGGCCAATCTCCGAACGAAGAATGGGAAGAAATTCGGCGGACATTCTGGGGGAATGTTTCACCTGACGAACCGACGGGATTTCTATTGGGTGACTTTGCCAAACTCGCTCAATTCCTCGCACTGACCCAGGCCCGGACGATCAGGACCTCCATGCCGAGCCAGGCCCAGGAGGACGACGAAGTGTCCGATGGCGCTCCGAATTTCGAGGAGAGCGACGATGCTCAGTCGTGACCCTACGTTCCTCGGGAAGATCGCCGCCGTTTCCGGAGGCGCGCTCAACGTTCATCTCGCCCAATCGGTCGCTTCCGGTTTGTCGATCATCAATGGGCAAACCTACAGAGTCGGTCAGGTCGGCAGCTTCGTTCGAGTTCCGCAAGGCTACCAGGATCTGTTCGGCGTCGTATCCGAGGTTGGAGCGAACGCCGTTCCGGAACGCATGAACACGATTGACGACACCGGGCGGTGGATGAAGGTTGAGCTGATAGGCGAAACCGTCGGGGGCGCTTTCGAACGCGGAATCAGTCAATACCCCAATATCGGGGATTTGGTCCATCTGGCGATCGAGGAGGATTTGCACAGAATCTACGATATTCGAGGTCAAGGGCAGATCACGATCGGAGCGTTGTCGAGCGCTGAAAGCATTTCAGCGAAGATTGCGCTCAATGAACTGGTGACCCGTCATTCCGCCGTTCTGGGGTCAACCGGCTCCGGCAAGTCGACCACGGTCGCCAGCCTCCTCAGAGCCATCACCACGGCTCCCGAAGATGGCGAGCCATATCCCAGTGCGCGGGTGCTGATGCTGGATGTGCGTGGCGAGTACTCGCTTCCACTGGCCAACGTCGCCCAGGTGTTCAGCGTCGAGCCGCGAGAAGGAGAGGAGAGACTGTTCATACCGTATTGGGCGCTCGACACGAGCACGTTGCTCGATTTTCTGACCGATGGACTGGAAGGAAATCGGGAAACGGCGTTCACGGACAAGATCTTCGAGCTCAAATTGGCATCTCATCACGCAAAGAATTTCCCTGGTGTAGATCCATCCTCCATTACCGTCGATACGCCCCTGCCGTTCAGCCTCAAGAAGCTCTGGTACGATCTCATCGACTTCGAGATCGCGACTTTTGAAGGTAAGGATCGCGACCAATCCACTCGCCAGGCTCCCGGCGATCCCGATTCCTTGACTCCCCCGACGTACAAGCCCCATGCGATGGGCGCTGCCGGACCGTTCCTGAACCAGCAAGCCTTCGGAATTCAACGGCCGCTGAATCTGATGCGATCGAGGCTGCTGGATCGCCGCTACGATTTCCTTCTTCATCCCGGATCATGGGAGCCTGATCTGGACGGAGCGCCCGCCAAGGATCTGGACGAGCTCTTGCGCGGTTGGTTGGGCGGCGCCAAGCCCATCACGATTCTCGATCTCTCCGGCGTACCGAGCGGTGTGCTCGAGCAGCTTACGGGCTCGATACTCAAAATCGTATACGAAGCGCTGTTTTGGAGCCGCGAGAAAACGGAAGGCGGCATCGAACGTCCCCTGTTGGTGGTAATGGAAGAAGCGCATCGTTATCTATCCGACGATTCGGGCGGATTGGCCTCCGGAGTGGTTCAGAGAATCGCAAAGGAGGGCCGGAAATACGGTATGGGGGCCATGATCATCAGTCAGCGGCCTTCTGAAGTGAACGAAACCATCCTGTCGCAATGCGGCACATTTTTCGCACTTCGCCTGTCGAACCCCTCCGATCGGGCTCGCGTACAGGGAACGTTGCCGGACGGCTTGGCAGGGCTTCTCGACGTACTGCCGATTCTTCGCACTGGAGAAGCCATCGTCACCGGAGAGGCAGCAAAGCTGCCCATGCGCTGCCGCGTCCTGCTTCCAGCCAAGGAGCATCGTCCGCACAGCGAGGACCCGGAGGTCAGCAACAAATGGGAGCTGCAAAGGCGTGGGGAAGGGTACGAGCGCGTCGTCGCGTCATGGAGGGCGCAGAGCCCGCTTGCAGTCGCGAAACAACTGAAGATTGCCAGAGTCCCTGTCGAAGACGATTCGACAGACAACTGAGGACAAGATCATGGACAAATACAACGTAGCGTCGTCGAGCGTCAGAACCGTAGGCTACGACGAGTCTGCGCAGACCCTCGAGGTGGAATTCCAGAACCGGAGGGTATACCAGTACTACGGCGTCCCGAAAAATATGCACAGTCAATTCATGACTGCTCCGTCCAAGGGACAATTTTTCAACATCCACATCAAGAATCAGTATCCATATTCACGGGTGGGGTGACCGGGATGAGCATCGCGCGTAGGGGAACGACTCGTGAGCCGATGGCGGCGCGTGAACCGGCGACTCCTGTCGCTTGCACTGCGGGAGGAATGAGTGAATCATCCGAACGGCTCCTGATGAGGATTCGGTCAGGCAGGGACGGCGCCACCGAGTTCAGGGAGGCGGCGTTCTCCGGCGGGAAGGTTACGGAGCCGGACCGGAACGAGCTGGCCGATGAGCTGGCCGCGTTCGCGAACGCGCGTGGCGGGGTGCTGGTGCTTGGCACTGGCGGCGAGCCCCGGCAGGTCGTCGGGATCCCTTCGGATCGGCAGAAGGAGATGGAGCGATACGTCTCCGGTATCGTTCAGGATTCGATCGAGCCGCCTCTCTACCCGGATATCGGTTGGCGCGAGCTGCCTGACCCCGACGGGGACTTGCGGCTGGTTCTCCGGGTAGAAGTCGAGCGCAGCCTGTTCGTGCATCGGAGTCCCGGCGGCTACCTGCGCCGCGTAGGGAGCTCGAGACGCCGGCTCGGAACGGAGTCGCTGGCCCGTCTGTTTCGGGAACGGATCCAGGAACAGCTTGTGCGGTTCGACGAGCAAATCGTTCCCGATGCGACCCTGGACGATCTTTCTCGTGAAGTCTGGAGTCGATTTCGGACCGCGCGCACCGGGGAAGATCGGAACGACGTGCTGGCCAAGCTCCATTTGGCTCGGAGGGACGAGAGCGGGTCGCTCAGACCGACCGTTGCCGGGGTGCTCATGGCCTCCGCCGACCCGAGAAGGTGGCTGCCCAATGCATACGTCCAGGCCGTCGCCTACCGAGGCACGACGATCAGAACCGGAACGCTCGACCCTTATCAGTTGGATGCTGCCGACGTCACCGGACCACTGGATGCACAGATAGCGGGAGCCTGCCGGTTCGTGGCCAGGAACATGAAGGTGGCCGCGTTCAAGGATCAAGGCCGTGTGGATCGACCGCAGTTCGACATGGCCGCTGTCTTCGAAGCCGTCGTCAACGCCGTGGCGCACCGCGACTACTCCATTCACGGCTCCAAGGTCCGGCTGCGCCTGTTCCGTGATCGCCTTGAGCTCTACTCCCCGGGCGCCATACCGAACACGATGGGCCTGCAGGACCTGCCCCATTTGCAGGCGACCCGGAACGAAGTGGTCACCAGCCTCCTGGCCAAGTGCTCCGTGCCGTCGAACGTACCGTGGTTGGAGACGCCTCGCCGAACGATGATGGACCGGCGCGGGGAGGGCGTGCCCCTGATCCTGGACAACAGCATCCGGTTGTCGGGCAGGGAGCCCGAGTACCGCCTGATCGGCGATGCGGAGCTCCTGTTGACGATCTACGCCCCGGCCGATCCCGAAGAACCATCGAATGAGGACCATCGGAGATGAGCACTTGCTACTACGGCCCTTTCAGGCGGGCGCAGGGGCTCGACCGAGGGACCGCCGCGGCCGGCGCGAGGGGACGACCCGTGCAGCGCCAGTACCGCCGACGAGCTGGACGGCGTGCTTCGCCCCACGCTGTACGGGCTGATGGTGTCCGGGCGGGTGGACCTTCCAACTGGAGCCGGGCGCGCGGCTGCGGACGGCACGTGAACCGTGAGTGGGCCGCGTTCACCGACGGAGGAAGGCGGGCCTCGAGGTTCGGTTTCGTCAGAGTGCCCCGGTCCTGATGCGTTCCAGACGGTGGAGGTCCCACACGGTGGAGGTTCCACACACGGTTGACGCCAGGCAGGGCATACATGATCATGGATGCATGAAGACCATCACGATCAATGTGTCCGAGCCGGTCTACCGGGATTTCCAGCGCATTGCCAAGGCGCGGGACCGCACCGCGTCCGAGCTGATCCGGGACGCGATGGAGGAATTCCGCGAGCGCAGGATCCTGCGCTCCACCACCCTGGCCGATCTCGATCCCGTCTCCGTGGGACGGGTGCTGGCCCCGTTGCACGCGGACGACGACCTGCTGGAGGAGATGCTCGACGAGCATGATGGGGCTTGATACGACGTTCCTGGCGCAGCTCGAAATCCAGGAGGCGGAGGCCCACGATGCCGCGCTGGAGGTCCTGCGCGGGAATATCCTGGGTCGCGACCGCACGGCGGCCCTGACGCCCCAGGTGCTCAGCGAGTTCGTCCACGTCGTGACCGACGCGCGTCGCTTCGAGCGGCCATTGTCCATGACGCAAGCGCTTGCGAAGGCGAATTTCTGGTGGAACGCGAAGGAGATAGAGCGAATCTTTCCGCACGAGCGGGCCGTCGGCCAGTTCCTGGCATGGATGGCGGAATACGGCCTCGGGCGCAAGCGACTGCTCGATACCCTGCTCGCCGCCACCTGCTACGAGAACGGCATCACCCGTATCGTCACCTCCAACGCTCGCGGCTATCGGGTGTTCGGGGTGTTCGAGGTGATCGAGATACGGAGCCGAGGGACCCCGAGTCGGCGTACTGATCGCCCCCCGAAGCGGTGATGGAAGGCGGCAACGCCTTTCCGTACCGCAACGGCGGAGCCGGGCGATGAGCCCGCCATCGGCTCCCGCCACCGTCATCGAGGCGTTGGCCACTTCGCTCGAAGCAGCCTCCGCCGGCAACCCGAATGACGCGGAGCCGCCCGCCGCTGTCCTGTGGACCGACCGCGATTCCCGTTGGCGGCCCGTCCTCCCCCAGCTCCGCGTTCTCCTGCCGCAGCTTCTGGCGCTTGGTGAGTACGACCCCGGGGAGCGCACCGGCCCGGCGATCTGGCTGCGGTGCGTGATCGACCGGGCGCTGGAGTCTCCCGAGATCCCTCCCGAAACGACCCCGATCGTCTACCTGCCCGGCGCGGACCGCCAGGAGCTCGGCGCCGCCGACGCCTGCCCGGACCGCCTGAAACCTCTGGTCGAGCTCCAGTACCGTGGCGCCTGCTGGACGCAGAGGAACGGCCGGGACTGGACGGTCGAGGCGTTCCTCTCGTCCCGGGACGGCGGCGGCTTGGGGCTGGACGTCGCGGACGATGCCGCCACCCGGCAATCCCTGCTGCGCTCTCTGGCGAAGCTGGCGGCCACCCCGGTGCAGGCCCTGCGAGGTCGACGCCTCGAAGCGGCGGACTTCGACCGGCTCTTCTCCGACGATCACGTGAAGGACGTGCTGGTGTGGCTGAGCGACCCCGCCACGGTTCGGGCCGGCTGGGAGGCCGGGCGCTGGCGCGCGTTCGCATCCCGGTGCACGGCGGACCTCGGGTTCGACCCGGACAAGGACGGGGAGATCGTCGCGGCGGAACGGCTGGGCCGGCAGGAAGGGCCGTGGGGATCGGTGTGGCGGCGCTTCGCGGAGGCGCCGGCGCTCTATCCGGGCGTACCGGACCTGCTGCGCAGGGCGGCGCCGGAGGGTCCGCAGGGCGATCTGTTCGCGGAGCCGTCTTCCTGGCCCCGGAACAACGAGCGGGAAGAGGCGGCCCTCCGGCGCGCCCTGCGGGGGCTCGAAGACAAGGCGCCGCCCGCCGCGCGCGAGCAGATCGCCGCACTCGAGGAAGCACACGGCGCCCGGCGCGGCTGGGTCTGGGCGAAGCTCGAGCAGGCCCCCCTGGCCCACGCCCTTCGCTTCCTGGCGGCGCTTGCGGCGCGGGCCTCGAACGAGCTGGGCGGAGCGTCCGCGGCCGAGATGGCAAGGCTCTACATGGACGGAGCCTGGGAGGTCGATGCGGCGGCGCTCGACAGCACGGCGGCGGTGACGTCGGCCGCGGACATGCAAGCCGTGGGGGCGGCGCTGCACGCGATCTACCGCCCGTGGCTGGAATCGGCGGCCCGGCGCCTCCAGGCGCTGGCGGATGAGGAGCCGCTTCCCGGTGCGGATGTGGGCGGGACGCCCGCGTTGCCAGGAAGCCTGGATTCCCGCTTGCGCGGAGCCTGCCCCCGGCTTGAACGGGGGAATGACGGCTCTGGGGTCGCGGGAATGACCAAGGTGGGCGGGCCGTCCGGACCTCCGCGGGACGCACAGTTCCCAGGAGGCAAGACGCCCATGCCGTCGCGGGACACGCCGAGCTCGGGAGGCGGGACGCCCCCGCTCCCGCAGGGCGCCCCGATCCCGAGGGATACGCCGCCGCCGGGGGACGATGCCCGCGCCGATGCCGGCACGGTGATCCTGTTCGCGGACGGCCTGCGCTTCGACGTCTCGCAACGCTTGGTGGACCGCCTGCGGGCGAACCGCCGCGCCGTGGCCGTGTCGGCCCGCTGGGCGGCCCTTCCCACGGTCACCGCGACCGCGAAGCCGGCGGTGTCTCCGGTGGCGGGTCGGATCGCGGGCAAGTCCCTCGGCGAGGACTTCCTGCCTGCGGCGGCGGACGGCGAAGGCCCCGAGCGCCCCCTGACCACGGATCGCTTTCGCAAGCTCCTCGCCGCCGCCGGCTGGGACTACGTCGGCGCGAACGAGACGGGCGATCCGTCGGGCCGCGCCTGGACCGAGAACGGGGAGCTCGACCAGCTCGGCCATTCCCTGCAAGCAAGGCTCGCGGCCCGCATCGGCGAGCAGGTCGACCTGCTTCGGGAGCGCATCGAAGCCCTTCTCGACACCGGATGGCGCGAAGTGCGCGTAGTGACGGATCATGGCTGGCTGTGGCTGCCCGGCGGGCTGCCCAGGGTCGATCTGCCGAAGTACCTCACCCGAAGCCGGTGGGCGCGATGCGCCGCGGTCGAGGGAGGGTCCAGGGTCGAGGCGCCGACCGTGGCCTGGCATTGGAACCCCCATGAGCGGGTGGCCGTCGGCCCCGGCATCGCCTGTTTCGGAGCGGGCAACGAATATGCCCACGGGGGCCTGAGCCTCCAGGAGACCCT
Source organism: Gammaproteobacteria bacterium (assembly GCA_965243335.1). Lineage (GTDB taxonomy): Bacteria > Pseudomonadota > Gammaproteobacteria > HK1 > HK1 > JAJDXW01. Next base: position 2,676,682 of record OZ251545.1, on the reverse strand, counting down.
GGTTCCGATCCTGCGGGTCTCGGCCGGCGGGGGCGCTGCGGCCGGGGCGGGCCGCGACGTCGGCGGCGCCGGGGTGCGAACGGCGCGGGTCGCCGCCGTTTCCTGGGCCGGGCTGCGCTGCCGGGTGCGGATCGACGGAGACCGAACGGGCCTCGCCGTCGATCTTCGAACCCGGATCAACGATGCGGATTCGAGCGTCAGCGGGGGCGCGCGGCCGGTGGACGAGGCGGGCGCGGCGAGCCTGCTGGTCCCCGACGACGAGCAGGAGGGGAGGCCGGCCGCGGTCGTCGTCCTGGATGCGGGAGGGCGGGTCGTCGCAAGGCAATCGACGATCATCGGGGGTGAGGATTGACGCTGGCGCTCGACGATCTCGACCGGCGGGCGGCCGCCGCGTTCGAGGGCTATCTGGTCCGCAAGGATCTGGTGCGCAAGTACAGCCGCCAGTACCCGGTGCCGACCTACGTGGTCGAGTTCCTGCTCGGGCGGTACTGCGCGACCACCGACGAGCGGGAGATCGAGGAGGGGCTGGCCATCGTCGAGCGGCAGCTCTCCGACCGGACGGTGCGCACGGGCGAGGAGGAGCTGTTCAAGGCGAGGGCGCGGGAGCGGGGCGCCGTCAAGCTCATCGACGTCGTGAAGGCGAGGCTGGACACCAGGACGGATTCGCTCATCGCGGAGCTTCCGAGCCTCGCGCTCCGGGACGTGCGCGTCGACGACGACCTGGTGAAGCGGCACGAGCGGATGCTGACGGACGGCTTCTACGCCGAGGTCACCCTGAGCTACGACGCGGCCATCGCCCAGGAGAAGAACGGCCGTCCCTTCGCGATCGACGGTCTCCGCCCCATCCAGCTCTCGAAGGCGGACGTATTGGGGGCGCTCCAGCGAGGGCGGCGCGCCTTCACCACCGAGGAATGGAAGCGGCTCCTGCTTCGCAGCGTCGGGCTCGAGCCCGGCGCCCTCCCGGAACGCGCGCGCCTCGTCGCGCTCCTTCGCATGGCGCCCTTCGTCGAGCGGAACTACAACCTGGTGGAGCTGGGGCCGCGGGGCGCCGGCAAGAGCCATCTGTTCCAGCAGATCTCCCCGTACTCCCACCTCGTCTCCGGCGGCCGGGCGACGGTCGCGAAGATGTTCGTCAACAACGCGAACGGGCAGCGCGGGCTCGTCTGCCAGTACGACGTGGTGTGCTTCGACGAGATCTCCGGCGTCTCCTTCGACCAGAAGGACGGGGTGAACATCCTCAAGGGCTACATGGAGTCCGGCGAGTTCTCGCGCGGCAAGGAGAGCATCCGCGCGGAGGGCGGGGTGGTCATGGTGGGCAACCTCGATATGGACGTCGAGCGCCAGCAGCAGGTCGGACACCTGCTCCGCCCGCTCTCCGCGGACATGCGCGACGACACCGCGTTCATGGACCGCATCCACGCCTATGCGCCCGGATGGGACTTTCCGAAGCTCAACCCGAACGAGCACTTCACCGATCACTTCGGCCTGGTGAGCGATTTCCTGTCGGAATGCTGGAGCCGGCTCCGCGCCGGCAGCCGTGCGCCCGCGCTCCAGGGCCGGGTGCATTACGGCGGCGCCCTCAGTGGACGCGACCTCACCGCGGTCAACAAGACGGTGAGCGCCCTGCTCAAGCTCCTGTACCCGGACCCGGACATGGCCGTCCCGGACGACGAGCTGGAGACCCTGGTGCGCGCCGCCCTCGAAGCGCGCCGCCGGGTCAAGGAGCAGCAGAAGCGGGTGTTCAGGAGCGAGTTCCGCAACACCCACTTCAGCTACACGATGGGCGAGGACGGGGTCGAGCAATTCGTCTCCACCCCGGAGCTGCGAAGCGACGACCTCATCGACCCGGACCCGCTGCCGCCGGGGCAGGTGTGGGCGATGGGTCCGGGCGGCGGCGGGACGGGGCCGAGCCTGTACCGCATCGAGGCCGCGGCGGGCCGGGGCGGCGGGATCAGGATCCTGAACGCTCCCGCGCCGCCCGCGTTCCGGGAGAGCGCGCGGTACGCGGAGCAGAACTTGTACGCGAGGGCGAGGGAGCTGGTGGGAGACCGGGACCCGCGCGCCCACGAATTCTCCGTGCAGCTCCGGGCGATGGACAACGACCAGACCGGGGCGGGGCTCGGGCTCCCGGCGCTGGTGGCGCTCAGCGGCGCGCTTCTCGGGAAGAGCGTCAAGGGCGGCCTGATCGCGGTCGGGGCGCTCAACCTCGGCGGTTCGGTGGAGCCGCTCGCGAACGCGGTCGGGGTTGTGGAAGCCGCCGTCGAGAAGGGGGCGGCGGTGGTGCTGATGCCCGTTTCGGCGCGCCGGCAGTTGTTCGACCTCTCCGACGACATGGCGACGCGGGTGAACGTGCAGTTCTATTCGGATCCGCCGGACGCGCTGCTGAAGGCGTTGCTGGAATAGCCGCCCGGGCGGAGCACGCCGCCATGCGCCGGATGCTTCACGGATTTCAGGCATGATTCGATCCGGCTCCATAGCCCGGAGCATGGCAAACGCATTCTGACGATCGCGGAGCAAGGTAACGGCCATGGCGAAATCACGACAGCCTGGGTTGCGGGAAATCGGGAAACTGGTCGCCTTTCTGCCGAAGTTCCGTGCGGAAGGGCTCATCCCGATCAAACGCTGGTACGCCCGTGATCGTGAAGGAGCATTCCTTTTGGTTGAATTTCATCTTGAAATCCCACTCGAAGCCTCCTGTCATGGGGTTGGGTAAAGCCACGACGTTACGGAGACTCGAATGGGGCGAGGGCATGACAGCGAGTTCGCGGACCCATTCAAGCGGGTCCTGTCGGCACGGAGCGTGAACGCCTTGGGACGGCTTTTCACACCCCGCGGAGCGCCGCCCCGGACGCCGGCATGGCCTCCATGCGCGCCGTCAGGTCGGCTGCGTACGCGGCGGCGGCTTCGCTCGACGCGATGGCGTCCGCGCGCCCGAGCACCTTCTCGAACGCCTCTGCGTACTGATCCAGGAGCTCCGGCGGGGCCTTCGGAAACGCGGGCAGCTTCATCAGGGTCTCGCGGCCGGCGCGGGTCGCGGGCAGATCCTCGGGATCGTAGCGAGGAACCGGCGTCCCCGCGGGGAGCCGCGCGATCCGGGCGAAGTGGCCTTCGGTGAAGAACGGCTGCTGGTGCACCAGCGGATAGCGCGGCGCCGAGGCCTGGCATCCTTCCGCATGCAGGGCGGCGGCGAGCAGCGGCAGGGGCAGTCCCGTGCGTTCCGGCTCGCAGCGCACGATGAACTCGAAGTACGTCCGCTCTACGTGCGGCGGGGGCAGGAAGGTATGGACCCCGAGCGCCTCGAGCGTCGTCGAGAGGCGGACCACGTTGGCGTTGCGCTCCGCGTTGTGCTCGGCCAGGCGGGCGAGCTGGGAGCGGCCGATCGCGGCCGAGACCGGAGCGATGCGGCTCTTCACGCCGAAGCTGGTGCCGGCGAATCGCTTCGCCGGCGACTCGAGCTCGATGATGCGCGTCACGTCCCCGAAGAGGGCCGCGCGTTCGTAGAGGTCCGGGTTCCGGCACAGGAGCACGCCGCCTTCCCCGGCCGGCGCGAGCTTGTCTCCCTGCAAGCTGAAGACCCCGACGTCGCCGAGGGCGCCGCACGGCCGCCCGCGCCACGCGGCGCCGTGGGCGTGGGAGGCGTCCTCGACGATCCGCAGCCCGCGGCGCTCCGCGAGCGCCCGGATCCCGGACATCCTCGCCGGCAGCCCCCACAGGTGAACGACGACGACGGCGCGGGTGCGCGAGGTGATCTTGCGCTCCATGTCCGTGGGGTCGATCCCGAGCCGCTCCGGCTCGCTCTCGCAGAACACCGGGACCGCGCCCGCCCACACGATGGGCAGCACCGAGGCCCAGAACGTGGCGGACGGAACCAGCACCTCGTCCCCTGGCTGAAGCTCGAGCGCGAAGAAGGCGGCGTGAAGGGCCGCGGTGCCGTTGGCGTGGGCAAGCGCGTGGGGGACCCCCGCGAGGGCCGCGTAGTCGGCTTCCAGCTCGCGGATGACCGGGTGGGTGGACAGGTTCCCGTCGCGCAGCACCCGCAGCACCGCCCGCTCGTCCCGTTCGTCCAGCCGCGGCCAGCGGTTGGCTTCGTCCTGGTCGGCGGTCACGGCAGGCGGTCCACCGAGGATTGCGGGAAGCGTCATATCTCGTTGCTCCGGAGGAATGAGAGGGGAACGCGATGGCGGGAACGCGATGACGGGCCTGTGGGGCTACACCCGGGCGATCACCTGGTCGAACTCTTCCGCGACCCGTCGGCGATAGCGGTCGAGATCGAGCTCGGCGCGCGCGGGGTCGCCGCCCGCGAGCTCCAGGGAGATTTGCCGAAGCCGCTCGACGTGCTCGTCGCGCCGGCCAAGCCCGCCCCGCGGCGCCCATTGCGCGGCGTTGGTGCGGCGGCGGAGGTAGTCTTCGAGCGTACATGCGAGCTCATGGTCGCGGCACCATGCCGGCGTCGGCATCCCATCCTCCACTCCCGGCGGAAAGTCGGCCGGCGCGTATGGGTCCGAGCGATCGGAGCCGGGAGCCCCGACCCGAGGCCATGCGGCCCCCGCGCCGCCGCCGCCGGGCTTCGATGGCGGACCCGCCGCTTCCACCAGCCGGAATGCTCCGCCGGGGTCGGGATGGCCGCCGGGGCGAACCCGGCCGCTCCCGCGGCGTCCCCTCGCATCGGGCGGAGGGAGGTATCGGCGCAGGCGCCGTACCGCGCGGGCCGCGGTCTCCCCGCATCCGGTCAGCTTGCCGCCGTATACGGACACCCACGAGCGCTCGTCGTCCGCCGCGATGCGCGGCCGGCGCGAGAGGTCGAGGGGATATCCACCGCCCCGCGACCCGGTGGGGACCGCGAGGGGCCGGACGCCGCACCGCAACGCCACGATCTCGTCCTTGGAGCCCGCATCCCGCAGCCGGCGCGCGCGCAGATCGAGGAGAAAGCCCACGTCCTCCGGCGACGCGCTCTTGCCCTCCTCGGGCTCGCCGATGAGGTCCTCGGTCGGCCCCCACAGCTCGACCGGACCCCACGGGATGCTGGTGACGACGTCGTCCTCGACCCCCATCTCCAGCACGAGGCCCGCCCGCTGCGCGGAGAACCGTTCGAAGACCAGGTAGACCCCCTTGCTGAAGGCATGGCGCCACGGCGACCGGACGCCGAACCGGGCATTGATCCGATCCGTCCATACGCCCGCGCAGTTGGCGACGGCGCGGGCGCGCACCTCGATCTCCCGGCCGGTCAGGGCGTCCCGGACCTCGAGCCGCCACCGGCGGTCGGGGGCGGACCAGGCCCCGCCGCACACCTCGGCGTAGTTCAGGGCCGCCCCGGCCCTCTCCCGGTCGCCGGGAGCGAGGCAATCCAGCACGAAGCGGCTGTCGGAATGCCGGAGCATGGCTTCCTCGAAGCAGAGCGCCGGGCCCGGGCGCGCGAGGCGTTCGACCTCGTCGTAAGTGGCCCGGACGCTCGGTCGCAGCCGCCGACCGCGGCCGAGCAGCCAGTAGAAGTGGAGCGCCGCCATTGCCGGCAGCCGGCCGAGCCTGCCCTTCGCGGCCGGAACGAAGCGCAGGACGAGCGGCGAGACCGATTCCGGCTGGCCGTGAACCATGCGGTCCCGCGCCCGGGAGAAGTGGAGGACCGCCGGCAGATCGAGGTTCCGGAGATACAGCAAGCCGCCCCAGATCATCATGCCGGAGGCTTGGCTCGTACCGGATGCGAAGTCGCCGCGGTCGAGCAGGACGGCGTCGTACCCGGCGCTGCGCAGCCGACGGTAGAGGCTGGCCCCGTTGACCCCGCCGCCGATGATGGCCACGTCGAAGGTGGCGCGGGCGGCCTTCTCCAGCATGGAGTCCCTGACGGTCAAACGCACCCGGCTCCTCTCCGGATCCACGGAGGACCGGGGTCGGCCTTCCCCGGCCCCGGCAGGAGGCTCGCGCCCGGCCGGAAGAGCCCCGCGCGCCCCACGCCCGCCCGGTCGCGCGCGGAGCGCGGGCGGCGCCCGTCCGCCCTGACGACGTTGCCGGGGGCGTCCTTCGCCCTCCGCTCCGGCACGCCTGCACCCATATCGAGGAAGGGCGCACCCTCCACGAGCCGGACGGCTCCCGGGCCGAAGGGAGCGGCGCGGCACCGGCCTGCCGCCCGCGTGCGGGGGGTCGCCCCGGGAATCTCGGAGACCGCAATCGTCGAGGGCATCTACGTCCAGGTCTTGCAGGCGGGTGACTTGATCTCTATCTGAACGCACTCCTCGAGCGCTTCCGAGTAGTGCGGAACGCCTGGCGGGTGGCGCCAGACGTCTCCCGGACCGGCGACGAACTCCTCGCCGCCGATCCACATCCTGAGCCGGCCGGAGACGAGGGTCGCCACCGACTCGTGGTCGTCGTGCTGGTGTACCGGGTCGATCAACCCCTTGCCCCGCCGGATCCACAGGGTGACGAAGTTGTCGGCGACCATCAGCACCTTGACGGAAAGCTCGCCCTGCTCGACGGCGCCCTCGACGGCATGGATGCGCTCCTCGGGGACGTCGGCGGCAGCGCGGAAGAGCGCCTCCATCGGCGCCATGATCCGATCCTGGGATGCGTTCACGAATGTCCTCCCCGGTCTGCGAGACCTCTCAAGATTGTGAAAGCGTCGGATAGACGGCCGCCCCAAGGATCGAGCCATCCTGGCGGCTTCTCCGGCCTGACGTCGATCCATGCGGTATCCGTTCCTGTGCTGCCTCCGTGTTGCGAAGAAGTCTCCCCGCTACGCCAACGGCGCATGATTTCATCCTTGGGGAGCGTCCGGCGGTGGGATCGAAGGTGTGCTCGTAGTCGCCTTCCATCGAAGCCGATATGGACGCCAGCGGTCGTACGCCCGGATCATGGTCAGCAATCGTCATGATGGCCTACACCAAAGCCGGTTGTGCTTCCTGAACGGGGGCGGGGACAGCCTCGTCCCAGCCTTCTGCCGCCGAGCGGCATTTCGCTAGCTGTTTCAGCATGATGCGGATGGCGTCGAGGTTGTGGTCGACGAGGACGAACTCGCGGCCGTGGCGGGCCGCGGCCTCCCCGAACGAGCCCGAGCCGGCGAAGAAGTCGAGGAGCCGGTCGCCCGGATTCGAGTGCACCTTGACGATCCGCTCCAGGATGCCGAGGGGCTTCTGGGTCGCCACTTTCCTCGACATCGCCCAGATACCTGATCTGTATGCGATTGCTATGTCTGTACTTCCCCCGTTCGCTGTCCGAAGTGGACACGGTTTCCGTCGAGAATTGGCGCCGCACGACCCGGAGGGACGTCAACCACAGCACCGTCCGGTTTGGTCAGCGTCCATTTCTCCGCACCGAGGTTTCGCAGGCCGAAGAGGTCAGGCTTCTGGGGATTTTGGACCACTTCGGCGATCGGTGTGTCGTCGTCACGGGTCGAACCGACGTGGTAACCGAACAGGCGGGTAGCGCGGTTGAGGAGAATGACGGCGTCTTCTATCTTGATGCGCGGAGGAAGGGCCAGCGGCTTGCGGCATGACCAACAATGCTTGTTGCCGGACGATACGGCCACGGGATCGTAGAAGCTCTCGGCGCCGCACCCGCATAGCCAGATACTGTCGATGGCGCCGGAGAGCGCCTTCCGCCACTCCGACTCACGCACGCGCTTCGACGGATAGTGCAACCCTTCAGTGAACGATCGTTGAAACAAGTCAGCGAGCGTTCCCGGATACATCTTCTCAAAAGCGATGAGGTTTTTGTGAGTATCGGGGACGGGACGGTTGGAGTGGTCGTTCGGATCCCAGATGTAGATCGGATCGAACCCGTACAAGCGCTCGAGGGCAGGAACGTCGAGACAGCGGATGTTCGCTTCCCGCCGTCCATCGAGGGGATGCCCGCCGTACAGGAGGAAGAAGAGGAGAACGGCCAGCGAGTAGAGATCGGTCTCGGCGGACGGCGCCGCTTCTCCTCGCACCACCTCGGGGGCCATGAACCGTGGAGTCCCCAGCACTCCGCCCGTTTCGGCCCCTGAGACATCGACGTTGTCGTTGTCGCAGATGCACACCTCGCCCGTCTTCGGGTCGAAGAATACGTTGGCAAAGGAGATGTCGCGGTAGCAGAGCCCGCTACTGTGGAGGCGGAGGAAGCCATTCGCAAGCTTCATTCCGGTCGTGAGCAATACACGCATCGACGGTTGGACCCGCCGCGCGAGGAAGTCTTCAAGCGCCCGGAAATTGGGTTCCCGGATGTCCATGATGTAGCCGTATCTCTTTGATTCGGCTTCTTCCACCATCGCTGTCGGCCACAGGAAGCAAGGGGCGGGCGAACCCTTGTCGATCAGCCGTTCGAGCGCCGCCCTCTGTTCCGGGGTAGCGGTGTGATGGTGGTAGACCTTCACCGCGACGGGCTTACCGTCGTCAGCCGCTTTCCAGACTTCGCCTTGACTTCCCGCCCCAAGAGGCTCGGAGCCGGTGATCGTGATGGGCGTCCCGTCAGGGATCTTCCGCAATTTCGGTTTTCGCATTGGCAGCTTCTCCATCATTTTGTGAACTCGTTCCTGTTCCCACGTCGTTTCCCGACTGCGGCCCGGAGCGACTGCAGAAACCGGCATCCGGCGGCCCAAGGTCCCCATTCGAAGATGCGACCGTCTTCCGCGGCCGTGTCCGGCGATGCCGCCCCGGCGCGCTCCGGGAGCGGAGCGCTATCCGACAATGCGGCGGGTGAATCCGTAGCGGTTCGGCCTGTCGAGGGCGGCCAGTGGAGGAGCGCGAGGGCGATGTCGTCACCGCTCCCCTGAACAGTGATCTCTTCGAGGAAGCCCTTCAAGAGAGGAGCCAAGCCGGAGACCCCGTGCTCACGCACGAGGGCGAGGTAATCGGGGCCTATCCGCCTGAACGCGAGGTCCGTGGGATACGACTTGCCGTACCCGTCGGTCGAGAGCAGGAGAAGCGATTCCCGCTGGAGCGCCGGCAGGATTCGCACGCGAAAGGAATGTTCGGCTTCCGGGAGACACAGGCTGGGGGTCTCGTCGGCGAATGACGCGGGGTCGGCGGGCAGGGGGACGTTCACCGTTCCATCTTCATCGACGAGCAGGATGTCGCCGTCACCGAGCTGACCGAGGAGCAGAAAGTCCGGTGTCGCCGCCGCGGCCAGAACCGTCGAGCCATATTCCAGGAATCGCGGATCGTCGCTTTCCGCCTTGGCGCGAACCCGCTCCTTCCATTCCCGGACGATCTGGGCGCGAAGGGGATGCTCGGCGTACTTCCGGACCTCGACCGGATCCGAAGCGCGTTCCCCCAGGTCTTCGGTGAACCGTACAAGAGCCGCAAGGGTGACCTGAACCGCGAGTCGGGCGCCGACATCGCCATGCCTGCTCGTGCCGTGGCCGTCGGCAACCGCCACGGCCACGGTGTCGGAAACCACTTGCCATCCCGCCTCGTCCTGACAGGGCTTCCTGGATCGGAGGTGGTTCGCACCGATGACGCGCTCGGCGACAACCGCGGGCCATTGCCCCGGGCGCCATGTCGTCCGGCGGCTACCAGACGTCATTGGCGTTTGACGGGGTCGACGGTGGAGGCGAAGGCAGCGGCACGTTGACCCCGGCCGGCGCCCCCGACGCTTGGCTCGCTGGAGCGGAGGCGGCCTGAAGGACCGCGGTGGACGCCCAGCGGATGTAATTGACCAGATCTTCCGCATTGTTTGCTTGCAACGGCTGGATCTCCGGATGTCCGATGAAGCGCTGCAGGACGCTCGTATCCGCATCCTCGCCGATGGCGATGGCAAGGCGCACCGCCTTCATGCCCCAAGGCTCGGCCATCAAGGCTCGACGCCCGTCTTCGAAGTCGTCCGTGGGCTGTCCGTCGCTGATGAGCACCAGCACGGGCGGGAGCGCCCGCTCCGGCATGGACGAGACCTTGAGCGCCTCGGTGACCAGCCGCAGGGCGCCTCCCATATCGGTGCTGCCAGAGGCCGACAGGTCATTCCACTCGAACTCGTCAACGTTCGTCGGCTGCGAAACGTGCCACTGCGCACCGGCCGAGAACCGGATCGCCCGCACCAGAACCTTGGCGTTCGGATTGCCCTTCGCGACCTCTCGCATGTGCGGGATGGCCTCCCGGATCGCGTGGTTGAGGGCTTGGATCTTGCTGCCGGACATCGAGGTCGAGCAGTCCGCGAGGAAGATGAAGTGCAGGGGCCGGTTCGCGATCGGGCCACCGGGAAGTTTGGGTTCCATTGATTCCGTGCTCCGGGTGGAACAAATGTGACTGACGATTATTGCGCTTTCGGCGCGCTCGCGTCAACCACGAGTCTGGCGTCGAGCCGCGTCGCGACGGGCTCGGCGGGTCCGAGCTGTTCCCATGTACGGATGGCGAGGAACCGCTCTTTCCGATGTTCATGGAGATCTCCCAGCTCGGGGGGCGCCTCTGCCGGGATCCGTGGAGGCGAACCCACCTCGTTCGCCGACGGGATCGGAAGGCGCTCCGGCTTCTCGAAACGGAATTCTTCCGATGCGGCACGAGCGAGCTTCTCGTCCTCCCCCGAAAGGCTGCCGGCCTCCGTCCGAAGATTGGATATCTCCTGTTCCGCCTCCGAGAGGCGCGTGGAAGCATCGCCAAGCTCTGCCCTGGGCGGCGCCCAATCCGCGATGTTCTCGCGGTCCCGCTTGTTGCGGGCGACCTCCTTCTCCGCGTCGCGGACGCGGCGGTTCGCCTCCTTCCGCGCCGGCTTGGACGACTGGATCTCGCGGGATTTCCGGTGTGAGCGCGCCGCTTCCAACTCTGCCTCCAGACGGACGCGCTCCTGCTCCAGGAAGACCTCCCGTTCTTGCCGCTTGGAGGCCACGACGGCGTCGAGAGCGGCCTGCGCGGTTTGGTGTTCTTCCCGAGCCCTGCCTTGCTCCTCCTCGTTCTCCGCCAGCCGGGAACGTACTTCCTTCAGTTCGTTCTCAGCAGTCCTGATGCGTTGTTTCCAAGCGCTTTTCTGGGCTTCCTTCTCCTTGGCGTCCTCGGCCGCCTGCCGGTCGTCATGGTTGGTGCGTCGCATCTCGTTCAGACGGACGGCGACCCGGGCCAAGCGTTCCATGCGCTCCTTCGCTTCGTCCGCCATCTTGCTTGGGGGCGACTCACCGATTTCGTCAATCTTATCGCGAAGCTGCCCGCGTTCCCGGGTCAAGGCGTTTCCATCCTGCGACGGAAGCCATCGACGAAGCTGGGTCGTCCACTTCCCCACCTGGTTCTCAAGCTCATCCAGCGCGGCGCGGCAGCCTGCTACCGTGCGGGTCGCCCACTCGTCCACCGCTTTCCAGTCGCGGACGATCTCGGCTTCGCGAGCGCCCGCCGGCAAAGCTGCCGGCGCCCGCCGCCATCGGACGATGGCTTCCAGGGCAAGGGGAGGGATGTCGGGAAAGGGGGCCGGGCGGGCAGAGTCGAACTCCCGCAGCGACGCTTCCACGTCGCCGGCGTTCAGCGAGACGGAGGGGATGATCTCCTCGGGGTGCTTCGACCCCTCCAACAGCACTTGACCCTTGACGTCTCCCAGCCGCTTCTTCGGATGGAACTCCCAGGAGGGATGTTTCGCCGTGAGGTCGAGACGCTGGCAGAGGTCGATCGCCACGGCGCGGGGCCATTCGAGTTGAAGTGCGATTGGCGCCTCCACGAGGTCCACGATCATTCGCTGATGCGTCACCGCCGTCCTCGGGAGGCCGGTGTCGGCCCATATCACGCGGTGGCCGCGACGGCAGAGCTCCATCGGAAGATCCAGATCGACAGGGCCATCAGCTCCTCCGTCCGCCGGGCAGCCGGCGGGAGGCACGAACAGCACCCGCGCACGGCCGGGGTCCGAAGCGTCCGGTGAGATCCTGAGCTCGGCATCGGGGATCTGGTCGTCGAGGTCCCCGCCGAACTGCAGCCGGCCGGCCGCGAGCGGAAGATCGGCTCCCGGGGACTTGAACGGTGCGTCCAGCGGCTCCCGGAAGGCGACCTCGCCATCCGTGTCCGGCAGGGCCTCGCGCGAAGCGTGGAACCAGAACAGCGTGCGAAACGCCTCGAACAGCGAACGGGCCAGAGAGTCTTCGACAGGGACTACCCACCTTCGATCGCGGGAGGTGGCGCCCATGACGAGACGCCCGGTGCGCCCCTGGTCGGTGATGATCCAGTCTGCCGGCGGGGGAGGTCCCAGACGGACGAGCACCCGATCACCCATGCCCACGAGCCGATAAACCAGTGCATCATCGGCCTCGAGGGCACGATCCCCGTAGACGTAGAGCCGGCATGGCGCGGCAAGGCGTCCGAGGACGGCATCGAGCAGCCCGAGAGAAACCTTCGTCGTCCCGACCACGAGGACGGCGCTACGAGCCTTCGCCAAGAGCGGCTGGACATCGCCGAAAGCATCGGGGCTGCTCGCTTCGGGCCAGGGAAGGTCGACGTTCGCGTCCCCTCCGCGCTCCCATAGCGGAAGAACCTCCGCCCTGCGGTCGAACCGCTCCTCTGCCGGTTCGGATCGGATCGGTCCGCTGCGCATCACGCCTCCATCGACAGATCGGCGCCTGCCGCGAGCAGCCACCTCGTCCGGGCCGCGAGCGGCCGGCTGTCCACCTCGGAGAGTCCTGTCGGATCGGGGGCGTCTCCGGCCCATTCGGCGAGTGGCGTGTCTTCGATGGCGGCAGCCCACCCCGACCGCCAATCGTCCGGGGTCATGTAGCCGTCGCCGGCCTCGGAACGCGCGACGAGGATGGCGGTCGCCCAGATCCGGGCATCATCCTTCGTGGCCGGGCCGACCGGTATGTCCCGGACCACGACCTCATCGAACGAGCCGAAGTCCCTGACCTCCTTCTGCCCGTATGGCCAGGACCGCAGGAACGACTCGCGACGGTCCCTCGTGACCTCGCCATCATACTCCATGGCGACACGACGGATTCTCTTGTCCCATCGCGGCTCCCAATCCGCAAAGAGCTCGGCCAACCCGTCCGGCTCCACCGACTCGGGCGCGAACCGGAACTCGCCGCCCCCCTTCCTCCACCCTTCGCTCACCCGCCCTTCGATCGTCCATTCGTTGCCGCCGGATGCAAGGTCGATGTCCCACCGCAGCTTCCCCGTGATCGTCTCTCCGATACGGCAGACCGGGTTCTGGCCACGTTCGGCCGGAAACCCCGCAACGCTGAACCGTCTCGACCGCTCGAATACCGACGCGAACACCTGGTCGCGCTTGGGCCGGAGCCCCGACGGAAGCGGATCGCGGCGGTCGAAGTCACGATCGAATCCATCGCCAGGAGCGCGTATGAAGTCGAGGACGTGGCTATCGAAGAGAGGATGGAATGCCACGAGTAGACGGTATGCCCCCTGCTCCCAGGCGGGGGCTTCGCCCGACGACGCACAGTGACGGCCGAGGCCCGTGAGCGCTCCATCCCGGCCGACGAGCCGGAGGTAGCTCAAATGGCGGCGCAGGTTCTTCCGGGCGCGTAGCGAGAGCCCTGGCAGGACGGTGTCGATGGCTTCTTCGTCGAGAGCCCCCCGGTCCCGAGTCGTGGCGCACAGGATCTGGAGATCCGGCCTCTTCTCCCATACGGCGAGCTCGGCGAACACCGCGACGTCGCGGATCTCGGCGTCCGTTTCGAGCCTGGCCTTCATCGCGCGCTTCCGATGTCGAACAACGGCGTGGCGTCCGTCAGCGCGTTGAGCTCCTCGGACGGACAACCCTCGGCGAAGTACTTCCGATGGCCGAAGACCACGAGCAGGAACCGGGCGCGGGTGATCCCGACGTTCAGCCGGTTGGGGCTGTCCATGTGCCCCGGTCGGGAGGTGTTCCTGAGACTCAGCAGCACGAGGTCGGCCTCTCGGCCCTGGAACCGGTCCACCGTCGCACAGGCAAGCGCCGTGTTCGGAAGCATGAAGCGCGTCTCCGCACGACGCATTCCGGTGAGCTCCCGGAGCATGTCCCGCGTCCCGAGCTCCTGGCGGTTGTAGAACGAGAGGCAGGCTACCGTCCAGTCCTGGCCGTCGGTTCTCCGGTGGGTTTCGGCGTAATCCCGCCACGCCTCCAGCCAGCGCCGCATGGCGACGATCTCGCCCTGGTTGACGCCGCGTTCCTCGTGGCCACGCACATCCACCCATACTCGTCGCGCGGGCGCCTTGGGCATGAAGCGCCAGCCGATCCGTTCGTCGCGCCGTTCAAGGGTGTTCGCGTCCTTCAGGGCCGCTCCCTCGTAGAACTGGTCCCGCGGAAGCCTCGATATGTCCGGGTGCATACGATGCTGGTATTCGAGCAGCACCGCCCGCTGACTCCAAACGTCCGGCGGAAGCGCCTCGGTGAGGGCGCTCGGGCGGCGAACCCGGTGATTGCTCCTGCGGACCCGGAAGGACTCGATCACGCTGCGAACCCCGACGTCGCGGATTGCGTCGATGGCCGGAGACGCCCACTCGGACCAGGGAGTCACAGCGGGCATGAGGTCATCGACCTCGGCTTGACGCCGATTGCGCTGCCTGTCGTCCCGGGCGCCGGCAAGTTGATGAACCCTCCCGAGCCGCCACGACACCTGCCCTGCCCAGGACTCTTCGCGCAGGAACGACCGCTGGCGGTCGGCCAGTTCATCGGCGGCATGGAAGCGGCGGCGCTGCTCTCGAACAGGTTTTTCGAAACGGCCACGTCGGGCGAGCCAGTGCGCGAATCGGTATGCGCGGGGCGAATCCGGGTACCAGCTGCGTAGCGCGAGACCGTCGGGCGGCAGCCAGGGCGCAATGCGGCTTCGCAGCTCGGGAGGGAAGAGGATCCAGTCGGCCGCCAACAGACGCAGCGCCTCCGGCCGGTCGGCTTCGACATCGGCGATGGGTGCCTCATTGCTCGCCGGCCGGTCCTCGACGACGCGCACGATCTCCGGCACAGGGTCGCCGCGCGCCGTTCGGGCTTCGATTTCCTCCTTCAGCGCGTCGAGCACGTCGCTCGGTTCCTCGATCAGCCACTTGACCCTCCCGGCTCCCGCCTCCGGGCGTTGGAGGCGGAACAGGATCAGCAACGCCGCCTGATGGGCGGCAGAAAGTGTTGCACCGTCCTCGTCGCTGACCTCGGCAATGCTCGCTTCGAGGTCCTTGGGTTCCGAGAAGGGCGGGAGCTGCCGCACGTCGCCGACCACGATCCACCTGCGGGCGAGCTGGGCAGGGACGAGGAATTCCTGAAACGTCGTCTTGCTGGCCTCGTCGATGATCAGGACGTCGAACCAGGGCCATCGTGGACCGGTTTCGTCCCGGCGTCCAGCGTCCGACCGGCGTATGTAGGGGTGCGCGAGGATGCCCGTGGAAGTGCCGCAGGTGAGGTTCACGGAGGAGAGGATGGTCGCCTCGGCGACTCGCTCCAGGGCGTCGCCATCCAGATCGGCGAAGGTCCCGGCGTCCTGCCAAGTCTTCGTCAGGGCCGAGATGCGTTCGTCTATCTGGACGGCGCGGACAGCCCTGTCCACCCGATCCGCGAGACCGATACGCACGGCTTCGACTTGCTCGAACTTACCGACGAGACGCTCCAGGACGTTGTCCACGGCGACGTGGGTCGTGGAGCAGAGCAGCACGTTCCACCCCTGATCGATGCACTGGAGCACCAGCTCGCAGATGGCGTGGGTCTTGCCCGACCCGGGCGGCCCTTCGAGGAATGCGAAGTCCGGCGTGCCAAGGGCCTTTTCCACGAACTCCCGCTGCTGGATGGCGCCCGACAAGCACTCGTCGTCGAGCAGGTACCAGCGGGAAACGGGTTTCGGCCGATACTGCGGCCAACGGACCTTGTCGGGCGCTTCGCAGAGCTTGAGGAGGGCGCGATGGTGGGGCAGCGGACGATCCCGAAAACGGAACACCGCTTGGCGCTGGCGCTGAAGGCCCGAGATGCTCGAAGGGACGAATAGCTCCGACCCCTCGGGCGGGCGCCGATCGAGCTCGAGCCGGTAGTTGTCGCGCTGGAACCCCAGCACTTTGAAGGGACGCTCGGAGCTCCTGCCCGCGATACGGACCTCGCGAACGCCCTCTTCCATGTACGCCGCCCGAATGTCCAGGGCGGCCTCGCTATCCACCTCGTCGGGAGGGAGGAGCTGGATCCAGACCCCGCGCTGTCGCCGGCCCCGATCCTCCTCGTCCGACCAAGCCCATCGGACGCCGTTGTCGGCGAGGAGGAAATCCCGGTCCGGCGGCGTTTCCAGCGTCAGGGTGCGCTGTCCGGTCCAGGGAATCTCCATTCCTCCAGCGCGAAGGCGCGTGGCGTCTTCATGGGGTTCGGCTACCCGATGCGGCAGTTCGGCTCCGTGTTCGTCTTCGAGGACAAGAGGGCTGTCACGGCCCTCGACGATCAAGGCAAGGGATGATGCCGACTCCCGGCGCTGGAACAGGCGCGCCTCCGTACCGTCACTGCGTCGAGCAACCAGTTTCGCTGGCCACACCGGCTCCGTGGAAGTCAGGGTGCAGGGCCTGCCCGCCCAGAAGACCGGATCGCCGGAATCGACCTCATCGTCGAGCACGAGAAGCAATCCGTCGGGGATTCGCTCGACGCGCCGGGCGCGCATCGGGCGGTACTGGTCTCCGACGAACAACGGCATGTTCGGCACGTCTTTCGACCAGTCCTCGAGACGGTAGTGGTAGCCCTCGGCTTCCATGATCAAGAGTGAGTCCATCGGGGTCAGCCGCAGTCGCCGCTCCCGCGGCACAGGCTCCCACCGGCACACGGACCGCGACTGACGCCTTCTGGCGGCATCGAGCGCAGACTTCAGGTATGCGGCGTAAGGCCGCAGACCGTCGCGAACCTGGGCCGCCAAGGCAGGAGCGACCCGGGGGTGAGCGCAGGCAGTGAAGTAGAGCGGCCTCATGGTCGGGATTGTATGGCCGACTGGGTTTCAGGGGCAGGGGCGGGGACGGCCTCGTCCCAGCCTTCCGCCGCCGGGCGGTGCTTCGCGAGCCGTTTCAGCATGATGCGGATGGCGTCGGGGTTGTGGTCGACGAGGACGAACTCGCGGCCGTGGCGGGCCGCGGCCTCCCCGAACGAGCCCGAGCCGGCGAAGAAGTCGAGGAGCCGGTCGCCCGGACTGGAGTGCACCTTGACGATCCGCTCCAGGACGCCGAGGGGCTTCTGGGTCGCGTACCCGGTCTTCTCCCGCCCGTTCGGGCTCACGATGGTGTGCCACCAGACGTCCGTCGGGGTCTTCCCCCGCGCCGCCTTCTCCGGCCCCACGAGGCCCGGGGCCATGTAGGGGATGCGGTCCATCTCGTCGTAGTGGAAGGTGTAGCGATCGGGGTCGTTGACGTACCAGAGGAGGTTGTCGTGCTTCGCGGACCAGCGGCGCTTGGTCCTCGCGCCGTAGTCGTAGGCCCAGATGATCTCGTTCATGAACGAGTCGCGCCCGAAGACCTCGTCCAGCATCACCTTGCAGTAGTGGACCTCCCGGTAGTCCACGTGCAGGAACAGGCTGCCGTCGGGGGCGAGGAGCGGCAACGCCGCCTCGATGCGCTCCCGGAGGAAGCCGACGTAGTCGTCGAACCGGTCGTCGAACCCGGTCGCGCCGAGGCGTTCGGTCCGGTAGCGCTTGCCCTGGAACCCGATCCGGTCGCCGTTCCGGTCGGCGACCGTGCGGAGCCGGGTGCGGGCCTGGCGCCGCCCGGTGTTGAACGGGGGGTCGATGTAGATGAGGGAGAAGGCTTCGCCGGGCGCGCGGCGCTTCAACCAGGCCAGGTTCTCACCGAAGACGATCCGGTTCCCGCTCACGAGCCCGCGTCCCCGTCGGCGCGGTCCGCCGCGAGCAGGCCGGGGCGGGGGAGCGGCGCGACGGGGGTCAAGTCCCGGTGGTGCTGGTGGTCGGGGCGCCGGCGGCGGGTGAGGGCGTTCGAGACCGGGTTCAGGATGAGGGAGAAGATCGTGCGCGGCCAGGGCGACATGTTGAGGGACGAGCCGTGCACGAGGGTGTCCCCGAAGACGAGCATCGTGCCGGGCGGCCCCTTGGCCGACACGAGCCCGCCTTCCTCGATCAGCTTCGCGACCGTCTCGTCCTCCACCACCCAGAGCGGGTAGCTGGTGGTCTGCGTATCGAGGGCCGCGGGGGCGGGGCCGCGGCGGTGCGAGCCGGGGATGAAGACGAGGGGGCCGTTGAACTCGTTCACCTCGTCGAGGAATACGTGGAGGTTGAGGGCCAGCGGCTCGGGCGCCCCGTCCTCGCGGTGGTGGGTCGCGAAGTCGTAGTGCCACTGCCACACGTCCCCGGAGAATGCGGCCTTGGCGTTGACCTTGACCTGCTGGACGTAGAGGTCCTCGCCGAGGAGCTGCCGGGCCGGCTCGACGAGCCGGGGGTCGCGCACGAGCCGCGCGTAGACCTCGCTCCGGAGGTGCAGGCCCATGGCCGTCCGCACCGCGTCGCTCTCCTTCTCCCGGAAGTTCTCCGGGCGCCGCTCGGCGAAGAGGCGCGGCAGCTCCCCCTTGAGGACGTCCACCTCCTCCGCCGAGAAGCGCTCCGGCAGGAGGAGGAAGCCGTCTTCCCGGAACCGCCCGATCTCGGAGTCGCTGAGTCTCATCGTCCGCCCACCGCCTGTTCGTCGCCTGCCGCCTGGCCGCCGCGCTTCCGCCGCCGGCCCGCCGCCCGTCGATCGCCTGCCCACCCCATCCTGCCGGACGGTCGCCGGCACGGTCGCTGTCGGGCAGGAAGGGTGCATAGGGTAGGCCATTCCGGCCCGGAGCCGATCCCCCGGAAGCTCGACCGGCGCATGGACGATCCCGGGACCGGACGAACCCGCGGACGGCGGCGCGCCCGGGCCGTGCAGCGGAGGCGCCGCCTCGGATCGGTTCTTCCGGGAGTGCAGGCGAAACGCCCTTGGCGCCTGCCGATGGCCCGCCGTGGAGCGCTCGAGAACGCGAATGCCGGCGAGACGCCGGCGTACCCAGGGGGTTGGCGAGCGGTGCGCCTGGCGAAAACCCCACCGCGCACACGCCTCGGGCCGGCCCGCGCTGGCCCGCGGAACGTGTAGACTCCGGCCTCGGGTTCCGGCCGTACGGGCCGGGCGCCGCTTCGCGAGGTTCCCGCCCGCCGGGCCGATCGAACGGCCGGGCGGCAGGCAGGCGGCGCGGGGCGGCGCTCCGGTTCCCGACCCGGCCGAAGGACACCGCACGGGACAATGATGGGAGACAAGACCATGCTGGGATGGAGCTTTCGACGGCTCTCCGCCGCTCTCGCCGCGCTGGCGGCGCTCCTCACGCTCTCGGCCGGCCCCGCCGGCGCCGCCGACTACGCTTGGAAGTTCCAGTCGTTCTGGCAGGCCGCGACCACCAACCAGAAGGCCTTCGAGCGGTTCGCGGCCAACGTGGGCCGGATGTCGGGCGGCCGGATCGAGATCGAGGCCCTCTCGGTCGGCGCGGTGGTGCCGCCGGGGGAGATGCTCGACGCGGTCAAGGTCGGCATCATCGACGGGATGAACGGCGGCACCGGGTACTTCGTGGGCAAGGACGCCGCGTTCGCCCTCCTCGCCGACATCAACGCCGGCTACGAGAACCCCTACCAGCAGGAGATGTGGTTCTGGCACGGCGGGGGCGTCGAGATCGCCCGCGAGCTGTACGCCAAGTACGGTCTCTACTACCTCGGCCCGGTCATGTGGGGGGCGGAGTCCATCCCGTCCAAGAACCCGCTCCGCAGCATCGCGGACTTCAAGGGCATCAAGATGCGCTCGCCCGAGGGCATGGGGGCCGCGATCTGGCGCAAGGTCGGGGTCGGGGTCTCGACCCTCCCCGGCACCGAGGTCTACACCGCCCTCGAACGCGGCAAGATCGAGGCCACGGACTGGGGCACCCTCGGCATGAACGACGAGCTCGGCTACGGCAAGATCGCCCCCTACGCGATCTACCCCGGCATCCACTCCATGCCGATGTCCGACGTGTCGATCAACCTCAACACCTGGAACGGGTTGCCGGACGATCTGAAGGCGATTCTCGAGATCGCGGCGCGCGAGATGAACCGCGACAGCCTCGGCATGAACGCGGTGCTCGACCGCTCCTTCGTCGCGAAGCGGGACCCGGCGACCCTCGTCAACTGGGGCAGTGCGGAGCGCCGCGAGCTGCGGGCGGTCGCCCAGGAGGTCTGGCTCGATTGGTCGGAGAAGAGCGAGATGGCGAAGCGGGTCTACGAGAGCCACATCGCCTTCATGACCTCGATGGGGCTCCTCTGATCCCCCGGTCGAAGCCTCCCCCCGTTCGACCGCGACCGCGGGGGTGGTGACGGTCCGGCGGCGCCCGCCGCCGCCGGGTCCGTCCCGCTCTCGCTCCCGGTCGTCCCGGTAGCCGTCCCGGTCGCTCCGGCCTCATGGAATCTCCCAGCCCCCCGGGCGGCGCGGCGGCCCCCGCCGGCGCCCCCGCCCCTACCCCCACCGCCGTCGACCGCCTGTCCCGCCGCCTCGGGGAGGCGGCCTGCTGGCTGTTCCTCGCCGCCGCCGCGATCTCGGTCTACGAGGTGTTCATGGACTCGGTGTTCCGCGCCCCGTCCGTCTGGGTGCACGACTCCACCATCATGCTCTGCGCCACCGCGTTCATGCTGGGCGGCGCCTACGCCATGCAGCGGCGCGAGCACGTGCGGATCACGGTGGTCTACGACCGCATGGGTCCGGGCGCGAGGCGCGCCTGCGATCTCCTCACCCTGAGCCTCGCCCTCGTCTACGTCCTCGCGCTCACCTGGTTCACCGGGCTCCAGGCGACGGAGTCCATCTCGATCGTCGAACGGAGCGGGCGCGCCTGGGACTTCCCCATGCCCATGGTGATCCGCACCGCCTTCTTCGCCGGCGCCGTCCTGCTCACCCTCCAGACCGCGGCCAACCTCTACCGCCGCGCTCGCGAGGGTTGAGCCGAATCGCGGCCGGGCCGTACCGCCAGCGTCATGGGCATCGAGCTCATCACCGTCCTCATGGTGGGGGCGATCGCCCTCCTGCTCATCCTCGGGATGCCGATGGCCTTCGCCCTCGGCTTCGTGGCGGTCACCTTCACCTTCGGCTTCTTCGGCTGGGACGCCCTCCAGCTCATCACGAGCCGGATCTACGGCTTCGTCAACGTCTACGTGCTGGTCGCGGTCCCGATGTTCCTCATGATGGCGACGATCATGGACCGGTCGGGGGTGGCCCGGGATCTCTACCAGGCGATGAGCGTGTGGGCCGGCCGGATGCCGGGCGGGGTCGCGATCATGACCCTCATCGCGGCCGTCTTCATGGCCGCGACCACCGGCATCATCGGCGGCGAGATCATCCTGCTCGGCCTCGTGGCGCTGCCCCAGATGCTGCGCCTCGGCTACGACCGGAACCTCGCCATCGGCACCATCTGCGCCGGCGGCTCGCTCGGGAGCATGATCCCGCCGAGCATCGTCCTCATCTTCTTCGGGCTGACCGCGAACGTCTCGATCGGCGACCTCTTCGTCGCGGTGATCGTTCCGGGGCTGCTCCTCGCCGGCATCTACACCGTGTACATCTTCGCGCGGTGCCTGCGCAACCCGGCCCTCGCGCCGCCCCTCCCGGAGGCCGAGCGCAACATCCCGATGGCCGAGAAGGTGCGCCTTCTCAAGGGCCTCGTGCTGCCGCTCGCGGTCGCCTTCGGGGTGCTCGGCAGCATCTACGCGGGGATCGCGGCGGTGAGCGAGGCGGCGGCCGTCGGGGTCGCGGGCACCATCCTCGCGGCCTGGGTCCGGGGCAAGCTGAGCTGGGGGATGCTCCGCGACGCGCTCCGCCAGACCATGTCGGCCTGCGGCCTGCTGCTCTGGCTCACCTTCGGGGCGACCGCGCTCATCGGGGTCTACAACCTGCTCGGCGGGATCCGGTTCATCAACGACGTGATGACGGGGCTCCCCTTCGATCCACTCGTCGTCGTGGCGCTCATGATGGCGGTGCTCATCGTGCTCGGGTTCTTCATGGACTGGGTCGGCATCCTGCTCCTCACCATGCCGATCTTCGTGCCCATCATCACCAACCTGGGCTTCAACCCGGTGTGGTTCGGGATCCTGTTCTGCATGAACATGCAGATCTCGTACCTCTCGCCCCCGTTCGGGCCGGCCGCCTTCTATCTCAAGGGGGTGGCTCCGCCCGAGATCGGCCTGCACCACATCTACCGCGCGCTCTGGCCGTTCATGATCATGCAGCTCATCGCGATGCTGCTGGTCCTGTTCTTCCCGCAGATCGCCCTGTGGCTGCCTGGTGTGCTCCTCGGGGGCGGCTGATCCTGGCCCGCGTATCCCGCCCTCCTGCCTGTGGGCCGCGGCGGCGTCTCGACGGACGCCCTTACGGAAAGGCCCGGGCGGCACACGACGGTGGGTAATGCGGGCCGGGCCGCCGGCCGTGGGCGGCGCCGGATGCGGCGGCGGGACGCCGGGAGGGACGGGGCGGGCGGACGGAGCCGGGAGGGAGGGGCGGAACGACCGGGGAGCCGGGCGCGGGAAGACGGCGGCGCGGGAACGGGCTCGACCTCGAAGCGAAAACGTAATGCAATCTCAATCTCCGGGAACCGGGGGCGAGGGGAGGGAATCATGTCCATCGAGACTCCATCGACGCAGGCGACCTTCGAAGGGCCGGTACGGCCTCCGGCGCCGCCGGACCCGCTCGCCGCGCGCTACGAGCGCGACGGCTACCTCGCTCCCATCCGGGTGCTGGCGCCCGAGGAGGCGGAGGGCTTCTGGCGGCGCATGACGGCCCTCCGCGAGGAACGGCCCGAGGACGCGGCGACCGCCTTCTCCTTCAACCCCCACTACCTCCTTCCCTGGCTCTACGACCTCGCCCGGCATCCCCGGATCCTGGACCCGGTGGAGCGGGTCCTCGGCCCGGACGTCCTGGTCTGGTCGACCGGGTTCTTCAACAAGACCCCGCACGATCCGTCCTACGTGAGCTGGCACCAGGACTCCACCTACTGGGGGCTCGAGCCGCCGGACGTCGTCTCCGCGTGGATCGCGTTCACCCCGAGTCGGCCGGCCAACGGCTGCATGAGGGTCGTGCCCGGAACCCACACCCTCGGCCAGATCGAGCACCTCGACGGGTTCGCGGACTCGAACCTGCTGAGCCGGGGCCAGGAGGTGCAGGTGGACGTGGACGAGTCCGAGGCGGTGGACCTCGAGCTGGCGCCGGGGGAGATGTCGCTCCACCACGTCCGGATCGTGCACGGGTCGAACCCCAATCCCACCGACGTGCCGCGCATCGGCTTCGTGGTCCGCTACGTCGCGGCCCACTGCCGGCAGATCGGCGGGCGGGTCCCGGCCGCGCTGGTGCGGGGCGAGGACCGCTACCGCCACTTCGACCCGCTGCCCTGCCCGCGGGCGGAGTTCGACCCGGAGGCGCGCGCCGTCTACGACGCGGCGACCCCCCTCCTCCAGTCCATCCTCTACCGCGGCGCCGCGAAAGGACCCCGGAAGCGGTCGTAGCACGCACTTCGGAGGGGCCGTGATCCGTCCCCGATCCCGACCCCGTCCCCGATCCCGGCTCACGGCGCCGTGCGGGCCCGTACTTGTCGGCGCGCCCGGCCGTGTCTGCAGTACCGCCGTCGTCAGGAACCCGCGCCATGCCGAAGGCCCATCCGTTCTTCACCCGGACCTTCGCATGGCCCGTATCGAGGGCACGGTCGCCGGCGCGCTCGGGCGCCCCTTCCCCGACCGCCTGGCGAAAGCGCCGGATGGCGAAGGCGGCGAGTAGCCCGCCGCCGCGGCCGGCAAGGACGCGGCAGGCGCCGGCCTCCCGAGATCGCGGTTAGACTCGGTACCCTCACGACGATTCGATCCGCGCAGCTCCAAATTCCAGGTTCAAGAGGAGTCCGAACATGCGGCACCTACATTGCATCCCGGCGGGCCGGCGGGCGCGCGGCGCCCTCCCGGCCGTCGCGCTCGGCCTCTCCCTCTCGCTCCCCGCCGCGGGCCAGGGCGAGCTCCACGTCGCCATCCACGCGGATCTCAAGAACATCGATCCGATCTGGACCACCGCCCTCATCACCAGCAACCACGGCTACGCGGTCTACGACACCCTCTTCGGGACGGACGCGGACTTCCAGCCCCGGCCGCAGATGGCCGAGGGGTACACGGTGAGCGACGACGGCCGGGTCTACACCATCACCCTGCGGGGCGGGCTCGCGTGGCACGACGGAAGCCCGGTCACGGCTGCGGACTGCGTGGCGTCGATCGAGCGGTGGGGGAAGCGGGACGCGATGGGGCAGCTCCTGCTCGGCAAGACCGAGAAGCTGGAGGCGGCGGACGACCGCACCATCACGCTCACCCTGAAGGAGCCGTGGGCGATGACCGTCACCGCCCTCGGGAAGATGAACGCCAACGTCCCGTTCATGATGCCGGAGCGGGTCGCGAAGACCGACGCGCACGAGCAGATCAAGGAGATGACCGGCTCCGGCCCCTTCCGCATCCTCGAAGACGAGTGGGTGCCGGGGAGCAAGGTGGTCTACGAGAAGAACGAGGCCTACGCCCCGCGCGGCGAGGCGGCGAGCATGACCGCGGGCGGCAAGGCCGTCCACTTCGACCGCCTCGTCTGGCACTACATCCCCGACGCCCAGACCGCCGCGAACGCCCTCATCGCGGGCGAGATCGACCTCATCGAGAACGTGGCCGCGGACCTGGTGCCGGTGCTGGACGCGGACGAGGGGGTGACGGTGGAGCCGACCGACCGGCTCGGCTGGCAGCCGTGGCTGGTCATCAACCACCTGCACCCGCCGTTCGACAACGTGAAGGCCCGCCAGGCCCTCCAGATCATGGCGGACCAGGCGACCTACCAGCAGGCGAACAGCTCGATCCCGGGCTCGTGGCGCACCTGCCCCGCGTTCTTCATCTGCGAGACGCCCTACGGGAGCGACCTCGGCTCGGAGCGGGTGATGCGGCAGAACCTGGAGGAGGCGAAGCGGCTGCTCGCCGAGTCGGGATACGACGGGGAGCCGGTCGTGCTGCTCCACCCCACCGACATCCCGCAGCTCCATTCCGCGACCCTCGTGAGCGCCCAGCTCCTGCGGGAGATCGGGGTCAACGTGGACGACCAGGCGATGGACTGGTCCACCCTCACCTCCCGGCGGGCCGAGAAGAAGGCGCCGGCGGACGGGGGCTGGAACCTCTTCCACACCGCCTGGCCGGCGACCATCCTGATGAACCCCC
The DNA here is from genome assembly GCA_965243335.1 of Gammaproteobacteria bacterium. Classification (GTDB taxonomy): domain Bacteria; phylum Pseudomonadota; class Gammaproteobacteria; order HK1; family HK1; genus JAJDXW01. The sequence goes on along the minus strand of OZ251545.1, from coordinate 2,651,640 downwards.
TCATGCACACCGGCGTGTCGGGGGCCTGCGACGATGCGTGGTTCGGGTGGCCCTGCGACCAGGAGCTCCAGGACCTCCGCCAGAAGTTCTCGGTCGAGTCCGATCCGGACATGCTGGTCGACCTCGCCCGGCGGATGCAGGCGCGGGCGATGGAGTACGTGACCTACGTGCCGCTCGGCCAGTACTTCTTCTACCGCGCCTACCGGAACGAGGTGAGCGGGGTGATCAAGTCGACGGACGCGTTCTTCTGGAACATCGTCAAGAACTAGGCGGGGCCGTTCCCAACCACCACCGGCGGGCGGATCATCGGAGGACGAAGCGATGCACGACGAGGATCTCTGCTTCCGCTCCGCGACGGACCTCGCGGCCGACGTCCGGAGCCGCCGGCTCTCGCCGGTCGAGCTGGCGCGGGCGGTGGTCGCGCGGATCGAGGCGCTGAACCCCGCCCTCAACTGCTTCTGCACCCCCACCCCGGAGATCGCCCTCGAGCAGGCGAAGGCGGCGGAGGAGGCGGTCATGCGCGGCCAGGCGCTCGGCCCCCTCCACGGCATTCCCTATTCGATCAAGGACCTCCAGCCGACCCAGGGCGTGCGCACGATGCGCGGATCGAAGATCTTCGCCGGCCACGTGCCCGAGGACGACACGCCGCTCGAACGGCGGCTCCGCGACGCGGGCGGGGTCTTCCTCGGGAAGACGACCACCCCCGAGTTCGGATGGAAGGGGGCGACGGACAGCCCGCTGACCGGGATCACCCGGAATCCGTGGAACCTGGACCGGACCCCCGGCGGGTCGAGCGGAGGGGCGTCCGCGCAGGTGGCGGCGGGGCTGGGCCCCCTCGCCCAGGGCGGCGACGGGGGCGGCTCGATCCGGATCCCGTCCTCGTTCGCGGGCGTCTTCGGCCTCAAGCCGACCCTGGGCGCGGTCCCCTACGTCCCGATGCCGCACAACGGGCTCCTCTCCCACCTGGGGCCGATGACCCGCACCGTGTCCGACGCGGCGCTGATGCTGGGGGCCATCGCCGGCTACGACCCGGCCGACCGCTTCAGCCAGCCGTACCCGCCGCGCGACTTCCTGGCCGGCCTGCAAGCCGGGGTCGCGGGCCGGAAGGCGCTCTTCAGCCCGACCCTCGGCTACGCGAAGGTCGACCCGGAGGTGGCGGAGGCGACGGCGCGGGCCGCCGCCCGCTTCACGGAGCTCGGCGCCGAGGTGGAGGAGGGCGACCCCGGCTTCGGCGACCCGACCGGCTTCTTCATCGTGCTCTACCAGAGCGCGATCGCGGGCGGCCTCGTCCAGCACCTCGACGAGTGGGAGAGCGAGATGGATCCGGGCCTCGTCCACATGGTCCGCCGCGGCATGGAGTACAGCGCGGTGGACTACGTGCAGGCCCGGATCGAGCGGCTCGCCTTCTGCGACCGGGTCGCGCGCTTCTTCGAGGAGTACGACCTCCTGCTCACCCCCGCGACGGCGGTCCCCGCGTTCGCGGTCGGGCAGGTCGCACCGACGCCCGGCCGCTTCGAGGCGGAGGACCTCTTCGCGTGGACGCCGTTCAGCTTCCCGTTCAACGCGACCGGCCACCCGGCGGCCAGCGCGCCGTGCGGGTTCACCGCGGACGGGCTCCCCATCGGCCTCCAGATCGTCGGGCGGCTGCACGAGGATCGGGAGGTGCTGCAGGCGGCGGCCGCCTTCGAGCGGATCGCGCCGTGGGCCGACCGGCGCCCGGAGGTCCCGGCCTGACGGGCGCCGGCCCGGCCGTCCCCGCTCCCGCCCCCATCCCCGCATGGCAGGTCGGGCGCCGCCGGGCCGGCCCTGCCGCCTGGCCTGCGGCGGTCCGGCGGGGCCGGGGGGCTAGAATCAACTGAACCGAACCGAATTGAATCGAACCGGAGGGACGGACTCGAAATGGACGTGAGAGGCAAGGTCATTTCCGCCGACTGCCACGTGGACCTCATCTGGCTCCCGCCCGACCTCTTCGTCGAGGAGGCGCCGGCGCGCCTCAAGGACCGGATGCCCCGCGTGGACCGGGACGAACGCGGGCGCGAGGTCTGGGTGTCGCGGGGCGGGGCCGCCTTCGGCCTCGTGAACGGGATGGGATCGGCGGGGCGCGAGTACGTCCCGGGGCAGATCCACCGCTCGGACCGGATGGCCGCCCAGGGCCTCTACGAGGACGGGGCCAGGGGGATCCGCCGGCTCACCGACCCCGACCTGCGGATACGGGATCAGGACCTCGACGGGGTCCGCGGCGAGGTGCTCTACGGCATCCTCGGGGCCGCCAACCGGCTGAACGACCCGGAGGCGGCGGTCGAGGTCATGCGCATCTACAACGGGTGGCTCGCCGACTTCTGCGAGACCCATCCCCACCGCTTCGCCGGCATCGCCTGCATCCCCAACCACGACGTCGAGGCCGCGGTCGCCGAGATCGAGCGGGTCGCGAAGCGGGGCGCGGTGCGCGGCCTCGAGATCTCGAACACCCTCGACATGAAGCCCCTCTACCACGGCCACTGGAGCCCCCTGTGGGAGGCGGTGGACGCGATCGGGCTCCCGGTGCACATCCACACCATCGGGGGAAAGATGCCGGAGACCGAGGGGCTCACCCGCCTCGAGCAGCGGGCCGCCTTCGCCACCTTCATCACCGGCTTCCAGCTCAAGATGGCGGACAAGCTGATGGAGGCGATCTACGGCGGGGTGCTCGAGCGGCATCCGCGCGTGCGGCTCGTCATCGGCGAGGCCGGGATCGGCTGGATCCCCTACGTGCTCGAACACATGGACCTCGAATGGGAGGACCAGTTCCAGGACCTCGAGCTGACGATGAAGCCCTCCGGGTACTGGCGCCGGCAGTGCTACGCGACCTACCAGAGCGACCCGATCGGGGTGCGCCTCATCGATGTGCTCGGCGAGGACAACGTGATGTGGGGCTCGGACTTCCCGCACCCGGACGGGGTGTGGCCGGACAGCCAGGACTTCATCGCGCGGGAGATGGCGGGTGTGGACGAGCGCGTCCAGCGCAAGGTGCTCTGGCAGAACGCGGCCCGGCTCTACGGCCTGCCCCCGGAGCCGGAGCTCGCAGTACCTTCATCCGTGCCGTCTGACCGCTTCAGCTAAGGAGGGCCGGCCATGCCTGTCTCGCAACAGATCGCTCTGTTCCCGGAAACCGAACCGCGTCGGTACAAGGAAAGCACTTCCGGCAGCTTCGTCGGCAACATGGACCTTCCCGTTCATCGGTGGTTTCGATACAGCGCGGGCTTCAGCGGGGCTTGGGCCGAAGATCTCATCTCGCGCGAGGCGCAGGGCCGCGACGTGCAGGTCTTCGATCCGTTCGCTGGAAGCGGTACGACGCTTGTCGCGGCCGAACACTGCGGGGTCGAATCCTGGGGAATCGATTCACATGCGTTCGTGTCGAGGGTCGCGCGGGCCAAGCTCGCTTACCGATCCTCTCCCGAAGATTTTCTCGACAGGGCGAAGAACGCGCTCGCCGCGGCAAGACGCATCACGCCAGTCCTGGAGTCATACGCCCCGGTCATCCGGAAATGCTACACGGACGAGGCTCTTGAGCAGCTCGATCGTCTCAGGCGGGTAATCGAACGGGACGATGACGACTCCGAATCCGCCCGGCTCGTCTGGCTTGTGCTCGTTTGTATCCTGCGCCCTGCCTCCCACGTCGGTACCGCCAACTGTCAGTACCTCCTGCCCGATCGCCGGAAGGCTCGAGTCCTCGAACCTTTCGTTGCGTTCAAGGAGATGATGCGCGTCGTCCACGAGGACATGAGCCATGCAAGCGGGCTCTCCGGCCCCAGAACGGTTTTTGGTCTGGATGACGCCCGGTCCTGCGAAACCGTTCCTGGCGATCGTTTCAACCTCGTCGTGACTTCGCCCCCGTACCCCAACAACTACGACTACGCCGACGCAACGCGCCTCGAGCTCACGTTTTTCGGTGAAATCGAGAGCTGGGGAGACTTGCAGACGAGTATTCGTCAGCATCTCCTCCGCTCCTGCACGCAGCATGTTCCAGACCGGGCGGTCGACCTCGCCGACGTCCTCGACAGACCCGAGCTCGCGCCGATACGAGGGGAGATCGGATCCGTATGCAAGGAGCTTGGAGAGGTTCGGTTGCACCGGGGCGGCAAGAAGACCTACCACAACATGATCGGGTGTTATTTTCTTGATCTGGCGAAGGTCTGGTCGGCCTTGAGGCGCGTGTGCCGTTCGCCTTCGAAGGTCTGCTTCGTCATCGGAGATTCTGCGCCCTACGGGGTATACGTTCCCGTCGTCGAGTGGATCGGCAGGCTCGCCCTCGCCGCCGGCTTCCGGTCGTTCGATTTCGAGAAGACCCGGGATCGCAACGTCAAGTGGAAGAACAGGAAGCATCGCGTTCCTCTGTGCGAGGGACGGCTGTGGGTGGAGGGATAGGTTCGCATGGCGCAATCACCGGCGCACAAGCTCGGCCAGGTCATTGGAGAGCAGATCGAAGCTGCGCTTCGAGAACCTCTGCGGAAGATTGCCGAAGAATTCGACTTGTATCTGGATTACAAGCATGTTCGCCCTGCCCGTGGAAAAAGGAAGAAGGTTTCCTGGCGCGATCACTACCACAACGTACATGATCTCGATTATGTGCTTGAAGCTCGCGGTTCAGAGGACGTCGTGGGCCGTCCCAGAGCGTTTATCGAAACCGCCTGGCGGAGATATACGAAACATTCAAGGAACAAGGTGCAGGAGATTCAGAGCGCGATCCTGCCGTTGGCGGAGACCTACCAGAGCGATTCCCCGTTTCTTGGCGTGGTGCTTGCGGGAGACTTCACCGGGCACTCGCTGAATCAATTGAAATCACATGGATTCAATCTTGCCTACTGTTCCTATGAAATGATCATGCAGGCATTTCGGGATGAAGGGCTTGACGTGTCTTCGGAAGAAGATACCAGCGAGGCGGATCTGGATCGCAAGGCTGCCGCATTCGGTCGATCTTCGAAGGCTGCACGCAGACGAATTGCACGCAACATCCGAAGATATGGCTCCGATCAGTTCGAACAGTTCTTCGATTCTCTCAGGAGTTCCATTTGTCGGCGCATCGAACACGTCATCGTGCTGACTCTTGCAGGCCCTCGGCATGGATTCGATTCCATTGCGAAGGCAATCGGATTCGTCACTGATCATGACGAGTCTGCGCTGGCTATGGGATTCGTGCGCTATGAGTTGAACATACGATACTCCAATGGTGACGAGATTCGGGGAGATTTTCACGGGAAGGAAGATGCCGTCAAATTCCTGAGATCGTTTGAAGATCGATAACCCGTGTTTGCTGTCCGTCATATGGTTCATTTTGATTTCGCATGATTTTTCAGCCAGCTCGAGGACCCGGTTGGGTACAGGAGGGGTGCGGGTAGCATTCCTGCGGGATCACAGGCAGACTTCGTGTAGATGAACAGGACGGAGGAGACACGATGACCGCATTCCTGATCGTGCGCGCCGAGGTGGAGCCGTCCGTACGGGAGGCGTTCGACGCCTGGTACCGGGACGAGCATCTGCCGGACGCGGTCCGGGCCTTCGACGCGGCGGGCGCGTGGCGCGGCTGGAGCGACGTCGACGAGAACGTGCATATGGCCTTCTACGAGTTCGTGGAGTTCGGGGACCTGAAGCGGGTGATGGCGTCCGACGCGCTCCAGGGGCTGATCGCCGAGTTCGACCGGCACTGGCAGGGCAAGGTGACGCGGACGCGCGAGGTGGTGGAGTCGATCCAGAAGATATGAGCGGCCCCGCTCCCTGAGCCTCCCGGGAGATCGCCCGAAGCTCCGAACCGTGACGGGTCGCGGCGCGCTTCAGGTTTCCGGCGCCGACGCAGCCCCTCCTCGGCGCCTGCGGGCGGCCTGCCTCGCTCTTCGCGTGTCGCAGGGCTCTTGGGAACGGCGCATCCTGGGAACGCTTGTGTCTCGCCCGCACAGGGGGGTGAAGCGCCCGTGAACAAAAATACGGGCGGGACGCCCGCGTCCGCAGGACGCGCCGTTCCCAGGTACCCGCACAAGCGCCGCCGTGGGGCGAAATCCGCCCAAAAGCCCCTCGAACGTCATTATCGCCGAATCCTTCACGGGAAAGGTGCAGGTGGGGTAATCCGATCTCCTCTCCCCTGGAATTCCGATACGGAGTACAACCGAAACCGAGCCGGGCGAGGACTGCGATTTGCCGTCCCTGGTTCTGGTAAGCGCCCTTGGCTCGGAGCGATCCGCCCTTGGCGCAGGTCGAGAAGAAATGACTCGCGCCGATCGATTGAAACCAACGGAATCGTGATGAACCCGCCAAGGGCGGGGTAATTCCGCTCCGTGTCCTCGCTGCGGCGTTTCTCCATTTCGATCAACGCATCGGCTTCCACTTGCGCGAAATTGGCGGCAGGCATCAGGAAGCTCCTCCCGGAAGCCCTGCGGTGTTCTCTGTTCGCAGCTCCCCCGAGACCAGCTTCGGCAGCAGGGTGTCTCGGATTCCGGCAAGGGTATGAGATTCATGAACATTGGCGATGATCCGCTCAAGCCCCGGCTGCATGGCGTTCTCAAACGCCCCTGCGAGCGGCGCGGCCGGCAGGCAGATTCGATAATCCCCCATCGTCGTCCAGTTCGTGCGCGGCATTTTCGTGCCCGTGGCGCCCTGGTTCGTGTAGCTGACGAATTCGGCGGATGAAACACAGGCCAGGACGAAAGCGGACCACCCCGTGGATTTTGGAGCGATCACCACGATGTCCGTGGAACAGACGCCATTGATCGGCGCAACGCCGACTTTGTGGAAGTAAGGTCTGAGCTTGCCGAACAGCACCTCGCCCTTCTCGAAAACCGACTTGTTGCTCGTCACCTTCCCGACCTTTTCCCATGCCGTAAGGGCAATCGAACGACGCGGCATGTGTTCCAGGCCGATATAGGGAGTTTCATCATCCAGACCAGCAGGATCGACGTTCCGCCGCGGAGCAGTCGCGATGTCGGCCAGGCGTCCTGCCTTCCATCCCTCGGGGATCTCGCCGCATTCGGAGTCCGCGAGGCGATCGGGGAAGAGGTCGGCGATCGGCTTGGGCAGGCCGGTATCGCGATCTTCCATCTTGGCGCGGACGGGATCGAAGTCCACGAACCAGGACTTGAACAACGCCCGCGCCATCGCCTCCTGCGTCTCGTTCATGCGGCGGTTCAGCTCGATCTTGTCATCGAGGGCGCCAAGAATTCTGACGATTTCTCGCTGTTCCTCGAATGGTGGTATTCTTATCGGGAAACGCGATACATGCTCCCACTGCGCTCTCGGCATACGTGTCCCTTCGGCGCCTTGAGTTGCAAAATCAATGAATTGCTGGGACGCCATCGTATAGAAAAGGTACCCTGCAAGGATGTCTTGGCTTGGTCGTACTACCCAGATGTCCGTTGAACAGATGCCGTCGAATCGTGCCCGGATTATTTTGCGGAAATAAGGACGCAGTTTTCCAAACAAGATGTCGCCATGTCGAAAACGAGATTTCACGCTCTCTACGTCGCTTGCCTTGCCGTGACTGAGAAGTGAAAGAGATCCCTCGCCAATGTGTTCCAAGCCAACGTAGCAGGCTTCTCCACAGGCGCCGGGGGATACGTTACTTCTGACGAGCAATGCGCACTCACCAAGAGTCTTCTCCTGCCATCGGCCGCCAGGAGACGCCGATGCAACCTCTATACAATCTTGCTCGATCACCTCGCGGGAACCCTCCGACACTTCATTCCACACGAATAGATCCACACGAAACGGCAGATTGCTCTCCTCGAACGCCTCCCGCAGGTCCGCCACGACGAAGTGATCATCGGCCTTCAGTCGGGCGCGACCTCGAAGGCGGCGAGGTTGCGGGTCTCCTTGCTGAACTCGACCCCGATCAGGTGGATCGGATGGCCCGAGCCGCGGTATTTCTCCGCGTAGCCGCGTTCGCGGAGCTGCGCCATCGCCGGCGACGGCCGGTTCGAGGCGCCCTCGGGGGCGGCCGGCCCCACCACCTTGAACTCGAACAGGTACACGCTGCCGCCGAGCTGGACCGTGAGGTCCACCCTCCCCCGGGCCGTGCTGTCCTCCACCGTCATGTCCAGCCCCGCCGACGCGAACAGGGCGTAGAACACGCTCGCGTAGTAGCCTTCGTAGTCGGCCACGTCGTTCTTCGTGTGCCACTGGTAGGGGATGCCGGCGAAGAAGGCCCGTAGCTGCGCTTCGAGGCCGGCGAAGTCGTTCGCCCGCAGCAGCTCGTACAGCCGGATGCGGTGCCCGTCGGCGTGCGACGGGTCGCCTGCCAGGCGGCTCAACAGGCTCCCGTTCAGGCTCTGGCGCACCTCCCGGTTGGGATAGCCGAGGCGGTAGCGGGTCTCCCCGCCGAGGTCTTCTTCGCCGTGGATGGTGAGGTAGCCGGTCTGGAACAGCAGCGCCTCGGTGGAGATGGCGTCCACGTCGAAGGCCGACAGCAGGGCGTCGGTGCCGGCCGCGTCCTCCAGTGCGAGCGGCCCGATCCCCCGCTCCACCAGCGTGTCGATGAGGAACGTCGGCGAGCCGGTCTCGAACCAGTGGGCCTTGAACCGGCGGGTGTCGAACAGCAGCAGAATGTCGAAGGGGTTGTAGACCTTCTCCTCTCCGAGCCAGGCATAGCCGTTGTACCAGCGCCGGATCTCGCCCCGGTCCAGGCCCGGCAGCTCCGGGGCGAACACCTCGTCGAGGTCCGACTCGGTGTAGCCGCAGATGGCGGAGTAGCGCGGGTCCAGGGTGACGTCCTTGAGGTTGTTGAGCCCCGAGAACAGGCTGACCTTGGAGAACTTGCTCACCCCGGTGAGCAGGGTGAACGCGACGTCCGCGTCGCACGCCTTGATGATCGAGTACACCCCGTGCAGGAAGTCGCGGTTCGCCCGCGCCACGTCCGGGGTCTTCAGCGCATCCAGGATCGGCTTGTCGTATTCGTCGATCAGCACCGCCACGCGCTGCCCCTCGCGCTCGTGCAGGGTCTCGATGAGGTGGGCGAAGCGCTCCGCGGGGGAGTCGTAGGGGGAGTCCACGCCCGCGCGCCTTTCCAGCCGGTCGAGCTGCCGCATCAGGTTCTTGTGCAGGTTGCCGGGGGCGGTGAAGTTGCCGCTGAAGTCGAGGCGCACGACCGGGCGGCGGGTGGACCAGTCCCACTCGTCGTGGACCGCGAGCCCCCGGAACAGCGGCTCGTTGGCCTCGAACAGCTCCTTGAGCGTGTCCACCAGCAGGCTCTTGCCGAAGCGCCGCGGGCGGGACAGGAAGTAGTGCTTGCCCTCGTCCACGAGCCGCCGGGCGTAGGCGGTCTTGTCGACGTAGTAGTAGCCCCCCTCGCGGACTTCGCGGAAGGTCTGGATGCCGATGGGCAGCTTGCGCCGGGCCGCCGGGCCGGCGCCGGGGTCCGGGTGTGGTTCCGAATGCGTCATGGCTCTCGATTCCTTTCTCCTGAAGCCGCCATCGAGAGGCGCCCGCTCCCGGCGGCGAGGATAACCCATCGCCGATCCGACGGCGCTTGCCGTTGGCCCTGGGAGGCAGGTGCGCGGTGGGGTTTTCGCCAAGCACGCCTCTCGCGGGCGCGTCCTGTGGGGACGTGGGTGTCCTGGGAACGCTTGTGTCTCGCCCGCACAGGGGGGTGAAGCGCCCGTGAACAAAAATGCTGGCGGGACGCCCGCGTTCCCAGGACACATGGATTCCCGCTTTCGCGGGAATGACGAAGGTGGGTGAGATGCCCGCGTTCCCAGGGACGTGTCCGCGCCAGCGCCGTGGGGTGAAATCCGCCCATAAGCCCCTCGAACCGACTCCAAACCGTGGAACGACGCCGTCCCCGCGGGGTAGAAAATATCTCGCCCTCCTCTCTATTCTCACTATATCAATAGGTTACGAACAGCGCCCGGGCCTCTACGTTCTCCCCGTGGGTTCGAGGCGGGCGAGGCGGGTCTCCCAGTCGGGCGGGAGTGCGATGCGGCGGGTGACGAGGCAGCGCGGGAACCCCCACGACGGGAAGTAGGCGCACTGCGGGATGGGGAGGTCGCCGCCCGCGACGAGGACGACGAGGTCCTCCGGGGCCGCGACGGCCGGGATCGCGCCCTCGCGCGCCGCCTCGCGGACCCATGCCGGCCACTGGCGGGCGCCGATGAGGCGCTGGTGGAGCCAGGTGCGCCGCCAGATGTCCGCCGGCAAACGCCCGTCCCGCCAGAGGCGCCGCTTGACCTCGGCCTTGTCGAGCCCTTCGCCGGCGAGCTCCTTCGCGACGAAGGGGGCGATCGCCACCGCCGCCACCCCGCCGTGCAGCATCGTGAAGCCGGAGGCGGCGGAGCCGATGACGCTCGCGAGGTCGTCGAGCCCCCCCGTCACGTTGATGACGCTCTCCGCCCGCATCGCGACCACCACGCTCTCCGCCGCGTCGAAGCCGAGGTCCACGTGGAGCGGGGCCCACGGCGAACGCTCGATCCGCTCCGCGAAGCACAGGGTGTAACGCCCCGGCTGGCCGAGGCCTGCGAACGACACCGCCCCCGGCCAGCCGCCCCCGACGTTGTTCATGACGAGGCGGACCGCCCGCCCGATGGCGGCGTTCGCCTGCCAGCCGGGGCCGAGCGCGCCGAAGCCCGCGTTCACGCCGATCGCGCCTGCGGCGGGGCCGCACACGACGATGAGCGGGGTCACGTTCTCGTCCGTGGTCTGGACCCCGCGCAGGTTGAAGGCGGGGTCCGCGATCGCCCGCACCGCCGCGAGCACGACCGGCAGGTGTTCGGGCCGGCAGCCGGCCATGACCGCGTTGGCCGCGACCTTCTCGACGGTCGCGAGGCCCTTCAGCGGATCGAGCGCGCCGAGGACCTCGTCCCGCGCCTCCGGTACCCACGAGAGGGCGTCCTCCACCCGGCCGAGGGTCGGGGCGGCGACCGGGAGGCCGTCGGTCCAGCCGCGAAGGTAGAACCGGCGGCTGACCTCCCCCTCGGGGTCGGCCCCGCGCACGACTTCCACCCGCTGCCGCGGGAACCGGGCCGCGAGGGGGGCCTTGCCGAGGAGGCCCGCCTCCGCCGCCCGCTCGCGCAAGGTGTCGTCGATCCATTCGCCGGAGGCGCGCTGCCCCGACGGCATGAGGACCCAGAGCGGCGGCGGGCCGGCCAACGAGTCAGCGCCTCGACGGATGCGGGGTGATGCGGGCCGGAAGGAGGGAGAGGAGGGCGGTCGGGCTTTCTCGCACGATCACCGTGCGGGCGGGGGGCCGCCCTTCTGGCTCCCCTCGAATGCTTCGAGCCGGAGCGGGAGCATCCGCCCCATCCACAGCGCGTGGTCGCGGTGGTCGGCGAGGTCGTCGCCGGTCTCGGGGTGGACGAAGACCGTCAGCCCGCGGCGGTTCAGCATCAGCCACGGGACGATCTCCGCGAAGAGCCCGGCATCGAAGGCGACCTGGTACATGGGCTCCGGATGCGGCCCGACCGGCGCGTCGCGCCACCGTCCGAGCCGCACCTCGAAGCGGGCCGCGATCGCCTCCCGCAGCCAGGCGGCGGTCGCCCGCGAGACGTCGCCGCGGTAGTACACGTGGGCGTGGTACGAAGGGATGGGGACGTTCGACATGGCCTCCGCTCCGGTCTTCGCGTCAGGTCGATCCGTACCGGTCCAACGGTCCAACGATCCGTCCGCCGTCAGTCCGCATCCGGGGCGGACGGGTCGAGCGCGGCGATGTACGGCAGGGTGCGGTGGCGCTCCGCGTAGTCGAGCCCGTAGCCGACCACCCACGTGTCCGGGATGTCGAAGCCGAGGTAGTCGATCCGGACCTCGCCTTCGTTCCGCGCCTTCTTGCGGGTGAGCGCACAGGTGCGGACCGACGCCGGGCCGCGCGCCTCGAACTGCTGCACGAGGTAGCGGAGGGTCCTCCCGGTGTCCACGATGTCCTCCACCACGAGCACGTGCCGCCCTTCGATGCTCTCCCGGAGGTCGAGGACCATGCGCACCTCCCCGGAGCGCTGATCCCCGTCGGCGTAGCTCGATACGGCGATGAAGTCCACCTGGTGCGGCACGGTCAGCCGCCGGGTGAGGTCCGCGAGGAAGATGAACGCCCCCTTCAGCACCCCGACGACGATGAGCTCGTCCACGCCCGCGCAGTCCGCGGAGATGCGGGCGGCAAGCTCGTCCACGCGCCGGGCGATCCGGTCCTCCGCGATGAGCACGTTCGGCCCCGTAGCGCTCACTGCCCACCCTCCTGCCGCGCCGTCGGTGCATGGCCCGCCGGGTCGATGGCGGGCGGCCCGCCGCCGACCTTCCCGGGCGGTGCGGCGGATGTTAACCCGGATACCTCGCCGGCGTCCGCAGCCGCACGCCGGTGAGGCATGTGCACGGTGGGGATTTTCGCCAATGGCGAACGCCCCTGGGTACGCCGGCGTCCCGCCGGCATGTTCGTTCTCACGTGCGCTTCGCCCCTTCCCGGGCCGGCGAGACGCCGGCGTACCCAGGGAAGGTGTCCCCGGGTACGACCTGCGCCCCCCTCCATCCTCCATATCCAAGCTACGAACAGTAGACATGCCTCGTCGGCGGGGTATCCGGGTTGGCGGCCCGCCTTGCCGTGCTCACGTCCGGCGCGGCCCCCGCCACGCGGCCCCCGCCGTCTTGGCGGGCGGCGGGCGGGCGGTTACCCTTGCCGTCGGCGGCGGGCGCGGCCGGGCCGCGGGCGCCGCAACCGCAACCACCAGGAGGAGGGACGACATGGCGACACCGGCGGACGGGACCTATCCCGTCGTCTGGCCCCGGGGCCCCAGGGCGGGCTCCATCACCCCGCTCGCGGAACGGCCCGCGAGCCTCGAAGGGAAGAAGATCGCGTTCCTCTGGGACTACCTCTTCCGCGGCGACGAGATCTTCCCGATGCTCGCCTCGGAGCTGTCGGCCCGCTATCCGGGTATCGAGTTCGTGGGGCACGAGACGTTCGGCTCGACCCACGGGGACGAGGAGCACGAGATCCTGGCCGGCCTGCCCGACAAGCTCCGCGCGCTGGAGGTGGACGCGGTCATCTCCGGGATGGGCTGCTGAGGGAGCTGCACACCCGCCGTGCTGCGGGTGAGTGCGGTTGCCGAGAGAGCCGGATTCCCCTCGAGCTCCCTCGTCTGCGAAGGCTTCGTCGGCCAGGCGGGGACGACCTCGGTCGGCCTCGGGCTGCCCAACCTGCCGGTCGCCTCGGTCCCGGGCCATGTGGACATGCAGACCGACAACGAGCTCCGGGACAACGTCCTCGGGATCACCTTCGACCAGGTGGTCGCCAACCTGACCGAGCAGCCGGAGGCGGCGCGTTCGGTGGTCGAGCCGGGGCCGGAGGAGATCGTCTTCGAGGGCGCCTTCGAGGAGGTCAACCGGCTCTTCTACGAGAACCGGTGGTCCGACGGGCTGCCTGTCGTTCCGCCGACGCCGGCGAAGATCGACGAGTTCCTCGCGTTCACCGCGCTGCCTCCCGACCACGTGCTCGGCACGGCGCCGCCCGACAACCGGGCCGCCACCGTGCGGAGCGTGGCCGCGAACGGGGTCATGGCCGGGTGCCGCCCGGAGTACATGCCGATCCTCGTCGCCCTCGCCGAGGCCATGACGGACCCCGCCTACGGGGTCGAGCACTCCGGCAACACCCCCGGGTCCGAGACCCTCGTCACCCTGAACGGCCCGATCATCCGGGAGCTCGGCTTCAACTACGAGCAGGGCGCGCTCCGCGACGGGTTCATGGCCAACACCACCGTCGGGCGGTTCTGGCGGCTCTACCTCCGCAACGTCGCGGGCTTCCTGCCGCATCGCACCGACAAGGGCACGTACGGGAACACCTGGCGGGTGGTCCTCGCCGAGAACGAGGGCGTGCTCGCGCGCATCGGCTGGGAGCCGCTCGCGAGCGACTTCGGCTTCCGCGCCGGGGAGAACGTCGTCACCATCTCGCGCTATACGGGCGGGGACGTCGTGACCTCGGTGTACGGCCAGACCCCGGAGCGGATGCTCCCGTACCTCGGGGACGCGCTCGTCAAGCAGTCGGGCTGGCAGCTCGTCTTCACCGTCGGCATGGCGCGCGGGACCTACCGCCCGCTCCTGCTGCTCACCCCGATCCTCGCCGAGACCATCGCCAAGGGCGGGTGGTCGCGCGGCGACCTCAAGCGCTGGCTGTTCGATCACGCGCGCCTGCCGGCATCGAAGTTCGAGGCGTACATGGGCGAGTACACCAACCTGGTGCCGGGGCGGCGCACCCTCCGGGAGCTGGTCGAGGCGGGCAAGGCGCCGCCCGTCTTCGCCGGGTCGGACGACCCGGAACGGATGGTCCCCCTCGTCTGCGAGCCGGACGACCTCCTCGTCGCGGTGACCGGCGACCCGCTCCGCACCAACGCCTACGTGTTCTCGCACAACGGCATGCTCGGGTATCCGGTCGCGAAACGGGTCGAGCTCCCGGACGGCTGGGAAGGGAGGCTGCGGGAGGCGCGGAGCTGATAGGCGGTGTCCCGACTCGGCCATGTCCCGAGCCCGGCTCCGGGCTCGCTTCCGGCCGGGACCCCGGCCGGAAGGGAAAGACCCGGCCCGGCTCGCCGCGGGGGCAGCGCTCACCGCGGGGGCCGCGGTTCGAAGGGCTCGGAGGCGGGGCGGTCGTGACGCCGCCGACGGCGCGCCGCGCCGTACTGATGGTGGTGGACGGGCTGCGCGCGGACCTCGTGACGCCGGAGCTCACCCCGCAGCTCCACGCGCTGGCGGCGCAGTCGCGGCGCTTTTCCGAGCATCGCTGCGTCTTCCCGTCCGCGACGAGGGTCAACTCCGCCAGCATCGCGACCGGCTGCCGCCCTGGCCGCCACGGCCTCATGGGCAACACGATCGCGCTCCCCGCGGGCGACGGCTGGCGTCCGGTGTCCGTCGGCCCGCCCGGGTTCCGGGACGATTGGCGCGCCGCGACCGGACGCACGCTGTGGGTTCCCGTGCTCGCCGAGCGCCTCCGGGGGGATGCGGTGGTCTACAGCAATTCTTCGGCCGGAGCCGCATACATGCAGGACCCGGACGGCTTCGGCCTCCTCCACCATCGCACGGGCACCTTCGCGCCGCGGCCCGGCCTCGAGCCCGGAGCGGGCCCCGAGCACCGGCCGGGGCCGCTTCGGCAGGCCAACGGCGTACTCGAGGGCCTGACCTTCGACGGGGCCGGCGACGCCGCCGCGACGGAACGGTTCTGCGCGGGGCTGCTCGCCGACCCGGCTCCCTCGCTGTGGACCCTGTGGATTTGCGAGCCCGACCATTCCCAGCACGAGCTCGAGCTCGGCTCCCCCGAGCATCGCTCCGTCCTCGCGGGCGCCGACCGGTGCGTCGCACTCGTCGCGGAAACGGTGGGGGCGCTCCGAAGCCGCGGCGAGGACGTCCTCTTCGTCGTGTGCTCGGATCACGGCCACGAGACCGTGGACGAGGTGGTCCCGGTCATCGACCATCTCGTCGAGGCGGGTCTCAAGGCGGCGCCCGATTCCCCCGAGACGGTGCTCGTTTCGAGCGGGATGGGGGCGCTCGTCTACCTCGGCGGAAGCGATGCGCCGGACGCGGCCTCGGTTGCGGCGTGGCTGAGGGCCCAGCCGTGGTGCGAGCGCGCGTTCGCCGGCGAAGGGCTCTCCGAGGTCGGGCTCGCGCCGGGCGGCGGCCCCGCGGTCGCCTTCGGCATGGCGAAGCGGGAGGCGCCCAACCGATTCGGCGTCCCCGGCTGCGGGCACGTGGCCGCAGACGCTTTCACGGGCTCCGACGCCCCCGGTCGGGGGCAGCATGGCGGCCTCGGGCCGTACGAGACCCGCCCCGTGCTGATCGTGAACGGAGGCGGGTTCTCGCGGGGGAGAAGCCGGGGGCGGTCTTCCGCCGTCGACGTCGCGCCGACGATCCTCCGCCACCTGGGGGCGGCGGAGGTCGGCCCGCCGATGGACGGACGGCCGCTCCCGCCGCACTGACGGCTCCCGGAGCGGCGGCGGGCGCGGGTCGACCGTAGCCGATTCCAACCGGCGGGCGACCTGCACGGGGCGCCGACCCTCGAGACGCTCCAAGCGCAGCCCAAGTGGTTCTGGCCCGTGTGGAAAGCCGCCGAGCACGCGCCATTGCCTCCAAGTCCCTGTGATCCATCGACGCACAGCCGACTGCGGCAGCCGCCCGCCTGTCATGTCGCCCGCCGTATCGGCGTGCAATCAGTCCGGCAGGCTGGCTTGACAGCGGCCCCCGGCCTGTAGTCTGCTTCACGCACACCGGACTATAGGCATCTACAGGCAGGGATGCAGCAGTCGTTCACCACCGCCCAGGTCGCCGGCATGGCCGGCGTGCATCGGGACACCCTGCTTCGCTGGCTGCGTGAACGCAGCGTGCCGGAGCCCCGCCGCGACCGTCACGGATGGCGGATATTCACCGCCCGGGAGGCGGCGGCCATCGCGGATTTCGCCAAGGGCGGCGAGATCGATGCGGAGGCGGCCGGCGCCGCGGCGCCGCGCGGCGACCCTGCCGCGCTCGCCCGCCTCGCGGCGGTCGAGTGGGACTTCGCCTCGGCCAGGACCGGCTATCTGACGCACAACCTGCACCCCTACCCGGCCAAGTTCATCCCCCAGATCCCGAACGCGCTGATCCAGGAGCTCTCGTCGATCGGAGACACGGTCGCCGACGTCTTCTGCGGCAGCGGCACGACGCTGCTGGAAGCCCTGCTGCTGAAGCGGAGCGCGATCGGGATCGACGCCAATCCGCTTGCCGCCCTGATCAGCCGGGCCAAGACGACGCCGCTCACGGACTCGGAGCTCGGGGAGATCGAGGAGCATCGAAGCGCCTGCGAACGGACCCTGGAGAAGGTCGAATCGCGCACGGGCGACCTGTTCTTCGACGGGCGGCCGTTCCGATCCTCCGGCTGGCGGCCGGCTCCGAAGGTCTGCGATTTCTGGTTTGCGCCGCACGTGGTCGAGGAGCTGGCGGAGCTCCGGGCGCTGGCCGGCGGCGTGCGGAGCGAAGCCGCAAGTGCGCTCTGTTCGGTTGCGCTGGCCGCGATCGTGGTGTCGGTCTCGAAGCAGGATTCCGACACCCGGTACGTGCGGCGCGAGAAGTCCATCGAGCCGGGCGATACGGTGCGCCGGTATCTGAGCCAGCTCGACTCCTCGGTCAGGGCGGTGCGCGAGATGAGCGGCCTCGTCGAGGCCCGGTTTTCCTGCGAGGTGCTCGATGCGGACGTGCTGAAGGCGCCCGACACGCAGCCGTTCGACCTGGTGGTGACGTCGCCCCCTTATCCGAATGCGTACAGCTACCACCTCTATCACCGGACGCGGCTGATCTGGCTCGGCCACGATCCCGAGCCGTTCAAGAAGAGCGAGATCGGCAGCCACCGCAAGTACAGCGCCAAGGGCCGGGATCGGGCGGTCCCGGAAACGTTCCGCAAGGAGTTCGAGCGCATCTTCCAGTGGCTGCGGGGCCGGCTGCGGGACGGCCGTTACGCCTGCTTCGTGATCGGGGACTCCACGATCGACGGCAAGCGCGTCGACAACGCGTCGCTGCTTGCCGAAGCGGGGGCCGGCGCCGGCTTCCGGGAAGCCGCCCGGATCGGCCGGACGATTGCGCCGACCCGGAAGGCGTTCAATCCCAGGATGGGAGGGATCAAGACGGAGAACGTCCTGATCCTCCAGAAGGCATAGGGTCATGGACCGCCTGAATTGCAGGATGAAGGGGTACATCCAGCCCTTCGAGCGCCGGCTGGCGCTTCAGGAGCTGCGCGCCCTGGCGGACGGGTTCGTGGATCCCGTCGATGGGAACGACGAGACGGCCTCGACCTTCGCGGTCGCCCCCACGAACGACGCCGGCCGGTTGCGCGAGACGCTGGCGTACTGGCATTCGGTAGGGGACGGAGCGAGCGGGCTCACCGCGCAGCTTCGGGGCGAAGCGACCCTGGGGGCTGCGCGCCGCCGGGCCGTGAATGGCGCGTCGGGGGAGACCGCGCGCGCGCCGACCCCCCGGAAGCTGCCGAACAAGCGATGCCTGCGGTACGCCACGCACGGATTGCACGAGTACCGGGGCAAGTTCTTTCCCCAGCTCGTGCGCGCGCTGATGAACATCGCGCGGTTGCCGGAGGACGCGGTCGTTCTCGACCCGATGTGCGGCAGCGGCACGACCCTGGTCGAAGCGCGGTTGTCGGGTCGAAGGGGCTACGGCCTCGACATGAACCCGCTGTCGGTGTTCGTGACCGGCGTGAAGTGCGCGGTGCTGGAGTCGGAGCCGGCGGCGCTGACGAGCGCTTGCGAGAGCCTTCGAAAGCTGCTCACCGCGCCCGCGTCGTGCGCCGGAGAGCCGGGGCGCTGCGCTTCGCTGGCGGACGGCGATCGCGCCTATCTCGCGCGGTGGTTCTCCCCTCGGACGCTTGCAGAGCTGGACCGCATCGAGGCGGCGGTGTCCCGGCTCCCGACGGAGACCCTTCGGAGCTTCTACCGGGTTTGCCTGAGCAACGTCCTGCGCCGCGTTTCCTGGCAGAAGACCGACGATCTGCGGGTCCGAAGGGAGAAGACGGAGGCGGCGGCCGGCGAGGCCATCGCCCGCTTCCTCGACGAGGCGGCGCGTTCGGCCAGGACCGTCGCGGCGTTTCTCGCCGAACGCGGCGAGCCGGGAGAGGGCGGCTATTCCGTGCATGAAGCCGACGCGCGCCGGGCCGCGAGCGTGCTGCCGGGGCTGGTCGGCCGGGTGGATGCGGTGATCACCTCGCCGCCCTACGCTACCGCGCTCCCCTACCTGGACACCGACCGCCTGAGCCTCGTCTACCTCGGCCTGCTGCCGCGCGAGGCGCATCGCACGCGGGATACGCTGATGATCGGCAATCGGGAGGTGACGACGCGCCGCCGCGAGGAGTACTGGTCGTTCTACGAGGCGAACCGGTCCCTGCTGCCCGGGAATACGCGCGCCTTGATCGAACGCATCGACCGCCTCAACCGGGCGGCTTCGGTGGGTTTTCGGCGGCGGAACCTGTCCGCCCTGCTGTCGAAGTACTTCTTCGACATGCGGGACGTGATGGGGCAGACGTTCACGCTCCTGCGGCCCGGAGGCGCCATGTTCCTCGTCGTCGGGAACAACCGGACGATCGCGGGCGATCAACCGGTGGAAATCCGCACCGCCGACCATCTGCGGGAGATGGCGGACGGCCTCGGCTTCCGGACGGTGGACGACGTGGCGATGGACATGCTGGTTTCGCGGGACGTCTTCAGGAAGAACGCAGTGCCCTCGGAGCGGATCATCAGGCTTGAAAAACCTCAGTAGTATCCGTACCTCTTCCTGGAATTGCGTACGGGCAGGCGGCAGAGGGCGAGATAGACCGGGTGCTGGCTCGTCCCTTGCGGAACGACCTCCACGTAGTATTCATAACCGCCTCCCGGCTCGACCTTCTCCATGCGAAGGACGTCGCCCACGTTCCCGGCGCTGCGCAGCGCCTCGCTCCGCAGGCGGAAATCGTGCTTGTCGGGCCATGTCATCATGTTCATGGAGATGGTCTCGCTGCCGAGCCGAACGTGGACTCCTCGACGGTCGAGCTTGCCGGGCTTTCCAGGGTCGGGTACGAAGCCGGCGGGCCAGCTCCAGAAATCGGGGTCGGCATCGCGGGCGGCGAGGGGAATGAATATCTCGGGCGAGCGCCGGGAAGCGCCGGTCGTGAGCTGCCCGACGCCCACATCGGTCTGCTGGAGCGTCATCACGAAGCCGGCGGCGCCGAAGGTGGAAGCCAGCGAAGCGGGCGCGGGTGCCGGGGCAGCGCGGACCGCCCCCGGGCTCGAGGCCTCCGGCCCGGCGCCGGGCTTCGGGTAAGGCGGCGCCCGGTATTCGCCGCGGGCGGCGAATGGAAGGCCGCTCCGTCCGGGGCGAGTCCTGTCGACGTCCCGCTCCATGTCTCCGGGCTCGGAGATGGCGAGCGCTTCCGAGGGAACGAGCCCCAGCCCCGTGATTCGGGTGAGGAGGGCTTCGTCGAGGACGAGCGCGGCCCCGGTGGAGAGGTCGGACCAGGAGTCGAGCACCCGCTCCAGGGATTGCAACACCGCGGCCTGCTTCGGCTCGGTCAGGTCCAGAGAGAGGCGAAGGGCCGCTTCGTAGTTGGTGAACAGCCCTCCCTCGGTGAGATTGCCGGACCCGACGAGGACCTCGGCGGCGGTCGAAGACTTGAAGAGGCATGCCTTCGGGTGGAAGGTGAACGGCAGACGGTTGTGGAAGACGATGATCCGGCCCCGAGGGGACATCGCGTGCAGCAGATCCCGCAGCCCCTCGCTGGATGTGCCGCGATGGTCGATGCCGGCGATGATCTCGGCGTGGCCGGTGCGGGCGAAGGCCGTGAGTGCGGGCGCGACGTGCCGGACGCCGGAGCGCTTGACGAAGGCGACCGCGGCCCGGAAGTGCGTCCACCGCCCGGCGAGGTTGTCCTTCAGAAAGTCGCCGAGCCGGTTCGACGGGGCGGGCTGGTGGATGAATTCCATGGCCGGGGTCCGGGACGGGTGCGGAGATTCGTCCAATCGTAGGGATTTGCGGGCGTGATTAACAGGCTGGCCTTATGGCGCTGGGTTCGGCTCCGCACATGGAGGCCCCGCGAGTCTCAGTCGACGATGCCGTTCAGCGCGTAATCGAACGTCTCGTAGCTGTGCAGCCGCGTCTCCTCGGCGCGGCGCGCGTACTCGTCGCTGACCGGGCGGCTGAGGATGATCGGCACGTCGGCCTCGTGGAGGCTGCCGTGCGTGCGCAGACGATGGCCCCTGAGCCCGCTCAGGTCGTGGTCCGCCTCGCGGGCGCCGATGACGGTGCGCGCGTCTCCGAGCACCGCCACGTCCCCTTCGGGGCCGACGGGCAGGTCGAATTCCCGTGCTGCCGACTCGCGGGACAGCACCCGCTCCAGCCCCGGCAGGTCCGCAATGGCGTCGATCACCCGCTCCCTCGGGAGTCCCTCCCGGCAGTACACGCGCACGAAGCCGCCGAGCGCCCCGTGGTGACCGACGAACGCGTCGGTAATGGGGCAGATGACGGTGCTCGCGCCCGCGCCGAGCTCCGTGTCGAGGACGTCCTGCAACCACACCACGCGAGGGGCGCCGTCGTCGTTGGTCTTGTCGTTCATGCCATGGTCCGCGGTGAGCGCCACGGTCGCGCCCAGCTCTTCGAACTTGCCGAAGCGCGCATCCAGCGCCTCGTAGAACCGGTCGGCTTCAGGATGCCCCGGCGCATGGGCGTGCTGGACGTAGTCGGTGAGCGAGAGGTAGAGGAGCGCCGGGCGGCGTTCTTCGAGCAGCCCGAGGCCCGCGTCGAGCACGAACAGGGAGAGGTCCGCCGAATACATGTCCGGCGGCGGCCGGCCGACGAAGCCCGGCGCGTCTTCGATGCCGTTCTCCTCCACGGTGCAGCGGTCGGCGTGCTGCGAGGAGAAGCTGACCGAGCCGTTGGAGAGGTCCATGCCCTTCTGGAGCTGTCGGCGGAGCTTGTCCTTGGCGGTGACCGAAGCCACCCGCACCCCGCGGCGCGAGAACTCGCTCATCACCGAGGGGACCCTGAGCAGCTCGGGCCCGGTCATCGGCACCGGCTCGTTCGTCGCACGGTCGAAGTAGAAGTTGCCGGAGATGCCATGCACCGAGGCCGGGCGGCCGGTCACGATGGACATGTTGTTGGGGCAGGTGAAGCTCGGCATGACGCCGCGGGCCACGGTGTGGAAGCCCTCCCGCATGTAACGCTCGACGTTGGGGATGATCCCCGCGGCCACCCCGTGCGTGATGTAGGCCGGATCCCCGCCGTCGATGCATACCACCACCACCGGGCGCCGGGGTCGGCGGTAGTCGATGCCGTTCACGGTCAGCGTCATGTCGTTCCTCCGTTTCCTGCCCTGCGGCCTTGACAGCGGCCCCCAGCCTGTAGTCTGCTTCACGCACACCGGACTATAGGCATCTACAGGCAGGGATGCAGCAGTCTTTCACCACCGCCCAGGTCGCCGGCATGGCCGGCGTGCATCGGGACACCCTGCTTCGCTGGCTGCGTGAACGCAGCGTGCCGGAGCCCCGCCGCGACCGTCACGGATGGCGGGTCTTCACCGCCCGGGAGGCGGCGGCCATCGCGGATTTCGCCAAGGGCGGGGAGATCGATGCGGCGACGCCGTCGCGCTCGCCCGCCTCGCAGCGGTCGAGTGGGACCTCGCCTCGGCCAGGACCGGCTATCTGACGCACAACCTGCACCCCTATCCGGCCAAGTTCATCCCCCAGATCCCGAACGCGCTGATCTGGCTCGGCCACGATCCCGAGCCGTTCAAGAAGAGCGAGATCGGCAGCCACCGCAAGTACAGCGCCAAGGGCCGGGACCGGGCGGTCCCGGAAACGTTCCGCAAGGAGTTCGAGAGCATCTTCCAGTGGCTGCGGGGCCGGCTGCGGGACGGCCGTTACGCCTGCTTCGTGATCGGGGACTCCACGATCGACGGCAAACGCGTCGACAACGCGTCGCTGCTTGCCGAGGCGGGGGCCGGCGCCGGCTTCCGGGAAGCCGCCCGGATCGGCCGGACGATTGCGCCGACCCGGAAGGCGTTCAACCCCAGGATGGGAGGGATCAGGACGGAGAACGTCCTGATCCTCCGGAAGGCATAGCGCCATGGACCGCCTGAATTGCAGGATGAAGGGGTACATCCAGCCCTTCGAGCGCCGGCTGGCGCTCCAGGAGCTGCGCGCCCTCGCGGACGGGTCCGTGGATCCCGTCGATGGGAACGACGAGACGGCCTCGACCTTCGCCGTCGCCCCCACGAACGACGCCGGCCGGTTGCGCGAGACGCTGGCGTACTGGCATTCGGTAGGGGACGGGGCGAGCGGACTCACCGCGCAGCTTCGGGGCGAAGCGACCCTGGGGGCTGCGCGCCGCCGGGCCGCGAATGGCGCGTTGGGGGAGACCACGCACGCGCCGACCCCCCGGAAGCTGCCGAACAAGCGATGCCTGCGGTACGCCACGCACGGATTGCACGAGTACCGGGGCAAGTTCTTTCCCCAGCTCGTGCGTGCGCTGATGAACATCGCGCGGTTGCCGGAGGACGCGGTCGTTCTCGACCCGATGTGCGGCAGCGGCACGACCCTGGTCGAAGCGCGGTTGTCGGGCCGAAGGGGCTACGGCCTCGACATGAACCCGCTGTCGGTGTTCGTGACCGGGGTGAAGTGCGCGGTGCTGGAGTCGGAGCCGGCGACGCTGACGAGCGCTTGCGAGCGCCTTCGGAATCTGCTCGCCGCGCCCGCGTCGTGCGCCGGAGAGCCGGGGCGCCGCGCTTCGCTGGCGGAGGGCGATCGCGCCTATCTCGCACGGTGGTTCTCCCCTCGGACGCTTGCAGAGCTGGACCGCATCGAGGCGGCGGTGTCCCGGCTCCCGACGGAGACCCTTCGGAGCTTCTACCGGGTTTGCCTGAGCAACGTCCTGCGCCGCGTTTCCTGGCAGAAGACCGACGATCTGCGGGTCCGAAGGGAGAAGACGGAGGCGGCGGCCGGTGAGGCCGTCGCCCGCTTCCTCGACGAGGCGGCGCGTTCGGCCAGGACCGTCGCGGCGTTTCTCGCCGAACGCGGCGAGCCGGGAGAGGGCGGCTATTCCGTGCATGAAGCCGACGCGCGCCGGGCCGCGGACGTGCTGCCGGGGCTGGTCGGCCGGGTGGATGCGGTGATCACCTCGCCGCCCTACGCCACCGCGCTCCCCTGCCTGGACACCGACCGCCTGAGCCTCGTCTACCTCGGCCTGCTGCCGCGCGAGGCGCATCGCACGCGGGATACGCTGATGATCGGCAATCGGGAGGTGACGACGCGCGGCCGCGAGGAGTACTGGTCGTTCTACGAGGCGAACAGGTCCCTGCTGCCCGGGAATACGCGCGCCTTGATCGAACGCATCGATCGGCTCAACCGGGCGGCTTCGGTGGGCTTTCGGCGGCGGAACCTGTCCGCCCTGCTGTCGAAGTACTTCTTCGACGTGCGGGACGTGATGGGGCAGGCGTTCACGCTCCTGCGGCCCGGGGGCGCCATGTTCCTCGTCGTCGGGAACAACCGGACGATCGCCGGCGGTCAACCGGTGGAAATCCGCACCGCCGACCATCTGCGGGAGATGGCGGACGGCCTCGGCTTCCGGACGGTGGACGACATGGCGATGGACATGCTGGTTTCGCGGGACGTCTTCAGGAAGAACGCAGTGCCTTCGGAGCGGATCATCAGGCTCGAAAAACCTCAGTAGTATCCGTACCTCTTCCTGGAATTACGTACCGGCTGGCGGCAGGGGACACCCGCGAGGGGCCGGGCCGGCGTCCGCGCTTGCCCGCTCCGGCGGGCTGTGCGATGTTCCGTCCGGACCATCGAACCATCGAAGGGGAGGGGGAGCATGGCGGTCTACGATCGGCTCATACGCGGCGGCACGGTCTTCGACGGGACCCGCGTGCCGCGGTATCGCGCGGACGTCGCGGTCAAGGACGGGGTCATCGCCGAGATCGGGCGCATCCCTCCCGGCGCCGCGCGCGAGGTCATCGACGCCGACGGCCTCCACGTCGCCCCCGGCTTCATCGACCTCCACACCCACTACGACGCCCAGGTCTTCTGGGACCCCTACTGCACCCTCTCCGGCTGGCACGGGATCACCTCCGCGGTCATCGGGAACTGCGGCTTCGGCTTCGCTCCGGTGCGCCCGGAAGAGCGCGAGCGGGCGATGCTCTCGATGACCCGGGTCGAGGCGATCCCGCTTGCGTCGATGAAGGAGGGGATGCCCTGGGACTGGGTGAGCTTCCCCGAATTCCTCGATTCGGTCGAGCGCGCGCCGAAGGCGATCAACCTCCTGCCCTACGTCCCGGTCGGGCCGCTCCTCATCTGGGTGCTCGGCTTCGAGGACGCGAAGGCGGGGCGCCGCCCCACCGACGCGGAGCACGCCGAGCTCTGCCGCCTGCTCCACGAGGCGATGGACGCGGGCGGCTGCGGCTGGTCCGCGCAGCGCATGCTGCCGACCGGGCCGGCCGCGGTGCAGCGCGACTTCGACGGCACCCCGATGCCCACCGACGTCATGCACGACGACACCTGCCGCGCCTTCGCCCGGGTGCTCCGCGACCGCAACGAGGGCTTCATGCAGATGCTGCTCGTGTCCGGGGACAACCGGCGCGACCGCGCGTTCTACGAGGAGATGGCGGAGCTGAGCGGGCGCCCGATGCTCATGAACGTGGTCCAGGCCTTCGACCACCGGCCCGACGTCCACCGCCGGGTCCTCGCGTGGCTGGAGAGCTGCCGGGCGCGCGGGGTCCGGGTCATCGGGCAGGGCCTCACCACCGACGCCGGCTTCAACTTCACCTTCGAGGACTGGAACCTCTTCGACGACTCCGAGCCCTGGTGCGAGGCCACCACCGGATCGCGCGAGGAGCGCAAGCGCAAGCTCGCCGACCCCGCCCGGCGCCCGGCCCTGCGGGAGCACCTGCCGATCACCGCCACCGGGCCGCTCCCGGACATCGTGATCGTGGGGCCGAAGCTCGAGAAGAACGCGCGCTGGGAAGACCACACCCTCGCCATCGCGGGCGAGAAGATGGGCAAGCACCCGGTGGACGTGATGCTGGACATGGCGGTGGAGGAGGACCTCGCGACCGAGTTCTTCGCCGCCCCGCCGAACGGCGACCTCGGCCACCTGCGCGAGATCGTCGACAACCCCTGGGTTCTCTTCGGGGTGTCGGACGGCGGGGCGCACACCAAGTTCCTGACCGCGGGCCGCTATCCGACCGAGACCCTGTGCAAGATCGTGCGCGAGCACGAGATGATCAGCCCGGAGGAGGCCCACTGGCGGCTGTCCGCCCTGCCCGCGATGGTCGCGGGCTTCGAGGGCCGCGGGGTGCTCCGCAAGGGGGCGCCGGCGGACGTCGTGGTCTACGACTACGAGCGGCTCCGGGTGCTGCCCGCGGAGGTGGTCCACGACCTCCCGGGCGGCGAGTGGCGCCGGGTCCAGCGCGCCGAGGGCTACCGCTGCGTGCTCGTGAACGGCGAGGTCACGATCCGCGACGACGAGGAGACCGGGGCCTGCTCGGGCCGGCTCCTTCGCCACGGCGACGGGGCGGCCGCGAACGAGGCGCCGGCCACCGCTGCCGCCCTCGCGGCCGGCTGAGCCACGCCGCCGCCAGGCAGGTCGCGCCGCCGCCGGAACCTCCCTCGCGGCCCGCAGCCAGTCCCGGCCCTCGCTGGCGGAAGGCGGCGGTCTTCCGGGGCAGCCGCCGCCCGTTGGCAACGCCGTTGCGGCGATCGGGGGCGGGCGGCGAGAGGTGCGGACGCGCGCTCGGCCCCGGACCTCGCCAGCGGCGCGGCCGCGCCGCCGACGGCGATCGCGGCGATTCGATCCCCGCCGGGGAGGATCCGCCGATACGTGCTCAGCCCCAGACCTCGCCGGCGACCCGGAGGAAGTTGCCGCCGAGCACCGCGCGGACCTCGGCTTCGGACCGCCCCCGGCGGAGGAGCAGGGCGGTAAGCTCCCGGAGCTGCGGCGGCGCCGCGCACCGCACCGCCCCCCCCGGGTACTGCGCGCGCGGCCAGTAGTCCTCGTTCTCCGCCAAGGTCTCCTGGAAGCTCGCGTCCACGTCCGCCTCGAAGAAGTAGTCGAGGCCGATGCCTACGTGGTCGGGGCCGACGAGGTCGAGCAGGTACTCGACGTGGTCGGCGAGGGTGGAGGTGCGGACGTCGTCCTCGCCGAGGAAGAGGCCGATCCCGTTGACCCCGACCACCCCTCCGGTCGCCGCGCACGCCCGCGCCTGCTCGTCCCGGATGTTGCGTTCGTGGTCGCGGAGCGCGCGCGGGTTGGAGTGGGAGAAGACCACCGGCGCGCTCGACCGCTCCATCGCCTCCATGGTGGTGCGGTAGCCGCAGTGCGAGCAGTCGACGAGCATCCCGAGGGCGTTCATCTCCCGCACCGCCGCGCGCCCGAAGCCGGTCAGGCCGGGGTCCTCGTCGTGGCAGCCGCCGCCCGCGACGCTGTTCCGGTTGTAGGCGAAGAGGATCTGGCGCACCCCGAGGGCGTAGGCGAGGTGCAGCAGGTCGAGGGAGCCGTCGAGGGCGTTCATGCCCTCGAGGTCGAAGGCGACGGCCATCCGTCCGGCCGCCCGCGCGGCGTGCGCCTCCGCGACCGTGCCCACGAGGGCGTAGTCTTCGGACGCTTCGATCCATCGCCGGAAGGCGGCGAGGACCCGGACCGCGTCCGTCCACGGCCGGACGTCGTAGCCGACGTTGACCGAGAGGAAGTCGACCCCCGCCTCCTTCCAGAGCGCGAGGTTGCGGAGGTCCGTCGTCGGGCGGGACTCGAACCCCGCGTGGGCGTCCCACACGAAGGCGTCCGCGTAGAGGGCTTCGGCGTGCGCGGCGGCGCCGTCCGCTCCGCCCCCGGGATGATCCCCGGGACGCCCCCCGGGCCGAGTACCGGGCTCAGCCATGTCCGGGCGCTCCTCCGCGCCGCGCGACGACCAGCCACCCCGGCCGCTCGATCCGGTCCATGTAGTTCGCCTCCCTCGTGTGCTCCACGGTCCAGACGCCGCGCTCCTCGAGGCGGCGAAGGTGGAGCGGGTAGTCGTCCTCGACCCAGGGAATGCCGTTGGCGAAGAGCACGATCGCGCCTCCCGCCCGCACCGGCCGGGCGAAGCACTCCAGGTCCTCCGGGCCGACGTGGCCGCCTCCGAACACCCCGACCGCGATCGCCGCGTCGTAGCGCCCGGGCTCGACCGCCTCCGGGTCGCGCACGTCTCCTTCGCGCAGGCTGCGGTACGCCCCCTTGGCCCGCGCCTCCGCGATCATGCGCGCGGAGGCGTCCAGCCCGTCGATGGTCGAGAACCCGCGGGCGGCCAGCTCGACCGCGACCAGGCCCGTCCCGCAGCCCACGTCGAGGATCTCCGCGGCGCGTTCCGGACACGCGCCCGCCATGCCCTCCGCCGCGATCCGGTGGGCGGTGTAGCCGTAGCCGCCGACGAGGTCCGCCTCGTAGGTCGGCGCCCACGCCTCGTAGACCTCGTGCGCGTCGTCCCCGGCGGTCATCGCGGTCAGGGTCGCGACGAACCCCTGGAGTGCGCCGCGCCGCCCGCCGGCGCTATCCACCGGCGCGGGCGGGCGGCGCCCCGCCCCGGTTCCGGAAGTAGTCCTCGTAGGCGTTGGCGGAGCCGAGGAGGATCCCGCCGTCCACGACGAGCTCCGCCCCGGTGCACATGGCCGCCCGCGGCGAGAGGAAGAAGGAGATGGCGTGCGCGATCTCCTCGGGCTCGACGAGGCGCCCGAGCGGAACCCCGCGCGCGACCTTCTCCTGCGCGCCGCCGGGCCGGTCGTCCCCTCCGCCGACGAGGCGGGTCCGGGTCGGGCCGGGGAAGACCGCGTTGGCCCGGATCCCCCACGGGGCGAGCTCGTAGGCGAGGTGCCGGGTGAACCCGACCATGCCCCACTTCGAGACGGTGTAGGGGACGCCCGCCCCGAGCGAGATGTTCTTGCCGGCGACCGAAGCGAGGTTGACGATGCCGCCGCCGCCCCTCGCCCGAAGGTGGGGAACCGCCGCCTTGACGCAGTGGAACGCTCCCTTGAGGTTGATCTCCATGATCTCGTCCCAGTCCTCGGCGCCGGTCGCGTCGAGCAGCTTCGGCGGCCCGACCCCGGCGTTGTTGACGAGCCCGTCGAGCCCGCCCTGCGCGTCGGCGGCGTCGTCGATCGCCCGGGCGACGGCCTCGGGGTCGCGCACGTCCACGGCCGCGAACCGGCAGCCGGGGAGGGAGGCGGCGAGCTCCGAGCCGTCCTGCACGTCCAGGATGGTGACGCGCGCGCCGGCGCCGCAGAGGGCGCGCGCGGTGGCCGCGCCGATGCCGATCGAGCCGCCGGTGACGACGGCGGAATAGCCGCTGAACTCGCCCATGTACAGGTTCTCCGATGTGCGCCGGGGGCCGGCGCCGAGTCCCCTTCCCGGGGGTCGGCGGGGCCGCGGGCCCTCCCCCAAGGATAGACGCCTCCGCGGGCCGCAGGTAGCGGCGCCGGAGTCGATCCGGGGCCATCGGCCGTCTGCGGAGGCCGGCGGTGGGGCGACGGGCGGGCGCGGGGCTGGCATACTGGCGGGCATGTCCACGTCCTCCCACCCGTCCGCCCAGTCGGGGGCCGACAAGACCGCCCGGAACCCGGTCAAGGTCGTTCCGGTCGAGGGGCCGCTCCCGCGCAAGCCGCCCTGGATCCGGGTCCGTGCCCCGGTCGGGCCGGAGGTCGCGGCCCTCAAGGGGCTTCTTCGCCGGCAGCGGCTCGTCACCGTGTGCGAGGAGGCGTCCTGCCCGAACCTCGGCGAGTGCTTCGCGCACGGCACGGCGACGTTCATGGTCATGGGCGAGCTGTGCACCCGCCGCTGCCCGTTCTGCGACGTCGCCCACGGTCGGCCCGACCCGCTCGATCCAGCGGAACCGCTCCGCCTCGCGGCCGCGGTGGCGCGCATGGGGCTCCGGCACGTCGTCATCACCTCGGTGGACCGCGACGACCTCCGTGACGGCGGGGCGGGCCACTTCGCGGCGTGCGTGCGCGCGGTCCGGGGGCAGGCCCCCTCGACCCGCATCGAGATCCTCGTTCCCGACTTCCGGGGGCGGATGGAGCGCGCCCTCGACGCGCTCGCCGCCGCCCCGCCGGACGTGTTCAACCACAACCTCGAGACCGTGCCCCGCCTCTACCGCAAGGTGCGTCCGGGGGCGGACTACGCCTGGTCGCTCGATCTGCTCCGGCGCTTCGGGGAGGCCCATCCCGGGGTCCCCGTCAAGTCCGGGCTGATGGTCGGGGTGGGGGAGACGGACGAGGAGATCGTGGAGGTCATGCGCGACCTGCACGACCACGGCTGCGCCATGCTCACCGTCGGGCAGTACCTCCAGCCGAGCCGCGGGCACCTTCCGGTGGAGCGCTTCGTCGAGCCCGCCCGGTTCGAGGAGTTCCGGCGAATCGGCGAGGAGATCGGGTTCGCGAACGTCGCGAGCGGCCCCCTCGTCCGCTCGTCGTACCACGCCGACCGGCAGGCGGCGGAGGTCGGCTGAGCGCCCGCCCGCGCCGCCATCACTCGCCGACCTGCGACCTTCACCCGCGACGCGGGGAATACGTCGCGAGGGCGGCCCCATCCGCACGACCGCGGTCCGGCCCCGATATCGCCGCGGCTCCGACTGCGGGAAAGTCCCGCTTGCATGACGGACTCGAGGCGATTTCGAGCGCGATACGCAGGAGAAGGGGCGGACCGATTGCCCGGGCCGTGGCCGAGGACGGCGATTCCACCGCATCGTTGACGGGGCCGGGCAATTCACCGGCCCGGATCGACGCCGGGAACGGCGCCTTTACCCGGGGGTCCGAAGCGCCGAAACAGCGGCGTTGGTCAGCCCCCTCGGATGCGGGCGCGGAAGTCCTCCTCGCTGTCGCAGGCGAGCCCCGCGCTGACGGCGACCTCTTCCGGGGCCTCCGCGAATCCGGGCGCGTTCGCCGGAAACCCCTCCGAGACCGCGATGCCCCGCAGCCGCAGCATCTCGCGCACCGTCTTCGCGCGGCCCTCCGCCCGGCTCTCGTCCCGGAAGGAGCGCAGGAACGGGTGGTCGTCCGGGCCCGTGCCGTCCCGCTCGCCCAGCCTCCGACCCACCCCCTTCAGCGCCGTATACGTCCAGCCCGTGAGCTCGACCTCGTTCAGCGCGTAGTGGATCGCGCGCGCCGACCAGCCGGGAAACGCCCGGCTCGACCGCGACTCCCGATACCGCCTCCCTTCGAGCACGTGGATCGTGAGGCCCGGCGAACGGCCCCGGCGCCGGCCTCCAGACCACCGCTCCGGCACTTCCACCCACACCTCCGGAAACCCCCACGACTCGTACGTCCCGAGTTTCCAGGGGCGCACGTCCGTCGTGTAGTCCACCTCCAGGACCACGTCCGGGAGGTCGTGCTTCCCGACCACGATCCCGCCGCCCTCGGGCAGCCGAGCGCGCGTCGGATACACGTACGCCAACTGGTCGGCCTGGAGGATCTTCTCGCGCCGGCCGTGCTCGTCGCGCCACTCGAGGTCCGTGGTCCCGTAGCACCCGATGGCCGCGCCGCGGGCGGTCGCGATGTGGGTGCAGAGCTCCACGAGCCGCTCCGCCGGCAGCTCGTGGGCGAGGCCGGAGGGGTCTCGGACCACCCATGCGGTCTCGGTCGCGCCGTCCCAGTACTCGAACCGGCCGTCCCAGGCATCGAGGTCGCGGCGGCGGAGGGGGATCGGCCGGCAGCCGGGCAGGTCCGGGGTCGGGTTCGGGGCGTCGGGGGTCGGGGAGGGGGTTGGCGCGTGCGCGGCCCGCGCTGGCGCTTGCGCCGGAGGGAAGGTTCGCGGCGGGGTGCTCGCCGCAGTCGGGTGGTCTTCGGTACGCATCGTCGGGCCTCC
Organism: Gammaproteobacteria bacterium; assembly: GCA_965243335.1. GTDB lineage: Bacteria > Pseudomonadota > Gammaproteobacteria > HK1 > HK1 > JAJDXW01. The sequence goes on along the minus strand of OZ251545.1, from coordinate 2,620,335 downwards.
TTCTCCCGGTCCATGCCGCGTCTCGCCGCGCCGCGAAGTGTAGCCGGGGCGCCCCCCGAGGTCGATGGTTCGGGCCGACGATTCGTTTGCGGTACGGCGATTGATGCACGCCGCGTCTCCGCGCAGCGCCGGATCCGCCGCGCCGGGCTAGCGGGCGGCGCGCCAGGGGGCCAGCGCCTCGAGCGCGCGGTCGGGATAGTCGGAGATGATCCCGTCGACCCCGAGGCGGGCGAGGGCGCGCATGTCGGCGGCCTCGTTGACGGTCCAGACCACTACCCGGAGCCCGAGCGCGTGCGCCTCGGCCAGCGCCTCCCCGGTCAGGTCGCGGTGGTGGGGGGACCACACCGCGCATCCGGCGGCCTTCACCAGCCGCGGCGTCGAGCCTCCGAAAGAGTCGACGTCGAGCCCCGCGGTCCAGGGGGAGGGGCCGGGACGGCCCCGCCGGAGGTTGTCCTTCCAGGGCTGTTCGACGGTGAGGCAGGCGGTCGAGAGCCCGGGCGCGAGGGCGCGCGCTTCGAGGAGGGTCCGCCAGTCGAACGACTGGAGGTCGGCCCGGTCGATCATCCCCGCCGCGCGAAGCGCCGCGACCACCGCCCGGGCGAATTCCCGGGGGCCGGCCGTCTCCTCCGGAGCGAACGGGCTCAGCTTGGTCTCGACGTTGAAGCGAAGGCGGTCGGCGCCGGGGCGTCTTCCCAGGGCCAGCACGTCGGCCAGGGTGGGGATGCGGGCCCCGTCGCGGGGGACCTGTTCCGGGAACCGTTCGGCGGTTCCGCCGCCGGGGGCGGCCCGCCCGACGTCGAATCCGGCGAGCTCCGCGAGGCGCAGGGTGTGGAGGAGCGGCCCCGGGGGCGCGAGCCACGCGCCGCCCGCGTCCCGGGTGCGGTCCGGGCTGAGCGCCCGGTCGTGATGCACGACGGGAACCGCGTCCCGGGTCATGCCGAGGTCGAGCTCGAGGGTGTCGACCCCGAGCTCGATCGCGCGCTCGAACCCGGGGATCGTGTTCTCGGGAAGCAGCCCGCGGGCGCCGCGATGGCCCTGGACCTCGATCGCTTCCGCCGTCATCCACATCCCCGGGCACGGCCCCGCCGCCGCGGCCACGGCGAGAACCATTGCCCTGGAGCGGACGGCGATTGCCCTTGGCCGACCGGCTTTTCCCACTTGGCCTCTCCTTCCGATAGCTGGTCTCGTGGGGCCCCGCGTTTCGACTGCATCGGCATTCCGCGGAACCGGTCCCGGAGGGTCATGTATCGTCGTGGGCCGGGTACCCGAGCGGTGTCGAGGATGGGGACGATGGCGAATCGAGACGTCCCCGCGATACGGATCGGGCTTTCGAACACGCCCCTTGCCGCCAGCGCGGGGAGGGAGCGTCGTCGTCCGCATGGGCTCGGCGGCCCTGCCTTTCTGGTCAGCCCCCTCGGATGCGGGCCCGGAAGTCCTCCTCGCTGTCGCAGGCGAGGGCCGCCGCGGCGGCGGCCTCCTCCGGCGCCTCCGCGAATCCGGGCGCGTTCGCCGGAAACCCCTCCGAGACCGCGATGCCCCGCAGCCGCAGCAGCTCGCGCACCGTCTTCGCCCGGCCCTCCGTCCGTCCCTCCGCCAAACCTTCCGCCCGGCCTTTCGCATGGCCTTCCGCCTTGCCCTCCGCCCGGCTCTCGTCCCGGAAGGAACGCAGGAACGGGTGGTCGTCCGGGCCCGTGCCGTCCCGCTCGCCCAGCCTCCGGCCCACCCCCTTCAGCGCCGCATACGTCCAGCCCGTGAGCTCGACCTCGTTCAGCGCGTAGTGGATCGCGCGCGCCGTCCAGCCGGGAAACGCCCGGCTCGACCGCGACTCCCGATAGCGCCCCCCTTCGAGCACGTGGATCGTGAGGCCCGGCGAACGGCCCCGCCGCCGGCCCTCCGACCACCGCTCCGGCACTTCCACCCACACCTCCGGAAAGCCCCACGACTCGTACGTCCCGAGCTTCCAGGGGCGCACGTCCGTGGTGTAGTCCACCTCCAGGACCACGTCCGGGAGATCGTGCCTTCCGACCACGATCCCTCTGCCCTCGGGCAGCCGGGCGCGGGTCGGATACAGGTACGCCAACTGGTCGGCCTGGAGGATCTTCTCGCGCCGGCCGCGCTCGTCCTGCCGTTCGAGGTCCGTGGTTCCGTAGCACCCGATGGCCGCCCCGCGGGCGGTCGCGATGTGGGTGCAGAGCTCCACGAGCCGTTCCGCCGGCAATTCGTGGGCGAGGCCGGTGGGGTCTCGGACCACCCATGCGGTCTCGGTCGCCCCGTCCCAGTACTCGAACCGGCCGTCCCAGGTGTCGAGGTCGCGGCGGCGGAGGGGGATCGGCCGGCAGCCGGGCAGGTCCGGGGTCGGGTCCGGGCCGTCGGGGGCCGGGGAGGGGGTTGGCGCGCGCGCGGCCTGCGCTTGCGCCGGAGGGAAGGTTCGCGGCGGGGCGCTCGCCGCAGTCGGGTGGTCTTCGGTGCGCATCGTCGGGCCTCCTTCTCCAGGTCCATGCCGCATCTCGCCGCGCCGCGAAGTGTAGCCGGGGCGCCCCCCGGAGTCGATGGTCGCTTGATGATCCAGGCGGACGGTTCGTTCGGCGCCGCCGCGGCTGTTGGCCTCGATCCGGCGCGTCTCCGCGCGCGTCGTCGGCGCGGCGACCTGGTGCGCCGAACGGGAACGTGCGCGGCGGGAACCGGTGCCGTATCCTCGCGCCCGACCGTCCCGCCACGCCTCGACCTGGGGGCGCGCCGGCGCGCCCTGCGACCGTCGCCGGGTCCGGGCGGCGGACGGGATCCGCTCCATCGCCCGCGCCGCCCCGTTTGGGGTAGAATGCGCCCCCGATGCCGAAGTGGTGGAATCTGGTAGACACGCTGTCTTGAGGGGGCAGTGCCGTGAGGCGTGCCGGTTCGAATCCGGCCTTCGGCACCAACTTCGCCGGCGGCGCTGACGGGGGCGCCCGCCACGGTTCAGGGACCGAGATGCTCGAACAGAACTACCTCCCGATCCTCATCTTCCTCGTGGTCGCGACCGCGATGGGGGTGGTTCCGCTCACCCTCGGCTGGCTGTTCGGGCCGCGCCGCCCCGACCCGGAGAAGACCGCGCCCTACGAGTGCGGGTTCGAGGCGTTCGAGGACTCGCGCATGAAGTTCGACGTGCGCTACTACCTCGTCGCCATCCTCTTCATCATCTTCGACCTCGAGATCGCGTTCCTGTTCCCTTGGGCGGTCGTGCTCGACGAGATCGGCATGTTCGGCTTCGCGGCCATGATGGTCTTCCTCGGGGTCCTCGTGGTCGGGTTCATCTACGAGTGGAAGAAGGGCGCGCTCGAGTGGGAATAGAAGGCGTACTGGAGGAAGGCTTCGTCACCACGACCGCCGACCGCCTCATCAACTGGGCGCGGACGGGCTCGATGTGGCCGATGACGTTCGGGCTCGCCTGCTGCGCGGTCGAGATGATGCACGCGGGCGCGGCCCGCTACGACCTCGACCGGTTCGGGGTCCTGTTCCGGCCGAGCCCGCGGCAGTCCGACGTGATGATCGTGGCCGGCACCCTGGTGAACAAGATGGCCCCGGCCCTGCGGAAGGTCTACGACCAGATGTCCGAGCCCCGCTGGGTGATCTCGATGGGCTCGTGCGCGAACGGGGGCGGGTACTACCACTACTCGTACTCGGTGGTGCGCGGGTGCGACCGCATCGTGCCCGTCGACGTCTACGTGCCGGGGTGCCCCCCGACCGCGGAGGCCCTGCTCTACGGGGTGTTGCAGCTCCAGAACAAGATCCGGCGAACGAACACCATTGCCCGCTGAACCCGCCCCTGCCCCCGCCGCCGCGGCGCCGGACCCCGCGCCGCGAACCGAGCTCGGCGCGCGCCTGTCCGCGCGCCTCGCGCCGGACCTCGCCCGCGTGCGCGAGTCGCCGCGGGGGGAGGTGGTCTGCGAGACCGATCCGGAGCGCCTCGTCGAGGCGTGCGAACGCCTCCGCGACGACCCCGATCTCCGCTTCGAGCAGCTCGTCGACGTGTGTGCGGTCGACTACTCGGCCTACGGGCGGGCCGACTGGGAGACGAGCGAGACCGCGACCGCGTCCGGCTTCTCGCGCGGGGCGGGCTACGGCCGCTACGCGGACGGCGGCGCGTGGGCGGGCAAGCGCTTCGCGGTCGTCCACCACCTGCTCTCCGTCTCGCACAACTGGCGGCTCCGCCTCAAGACCTTCCTCGACGGCGAGTACCCCCGGCTTCCCTCCGTCATCGACGTGTGGGCGTCCGCCGACTGGTTCGAGCGCGAGGCGTTCGACCTCTTCGGCATCCTCTTCGAGGGGCATCCGGACCTCCGGCGCCTGCTCACCGACTACGGCTTCGTCGGCCACCCCTTCCGCAAGGACTTCCCCCTGAGCGGCCACGTCGAGATGCGCTACGACCCGGAGAAGGGCCGGGTCGTCTACGAGCCGGTGACGATCGAGGAGCGGGTCCTCGTCCCGCGCGTCATCCGGCGCGACCAGCGCTACGCCCGCGACGCCGCCGCTGGCGGCGACGGGCCGCAGGAGCCCTGAGCCCCGCGATGCCCGAGATCCGCAACTTCACCCTCAACTTCGGCCCCCAGCACCCGGCCGCCCACGGGGTGCTGCGGCTCGTGCTCGAGATGGACGGGGAGGTCATCGAGCGCGCCGACCCCCACATCGGGCTCCTCCACCGCGCCACCGAGAAGCTCGCCGAATCCAAGCCCTACAGCCAGAGCATCGGCTACATGGACCGTCTCGACTACGTGTCCATGATGTGCAACGAGCACGCCTACGTGCTCGCCATCGAACGCCTGCTCGGCATCGAGCCGCCGCCCCGGGCGCGCTGGATCCGCACGATGTTCGACGAGATCACCCGCATCCTGAACCACCTGATGTGGATCGGGGCGCACGGGCTCGACATCGGGGCGATGACCGTATTCCTCTATGCGTTCCGCGAGCGCGAGGACCTCATGGACTGCTACGAGGCGGTCTCCGGGACCCGGATGCACGCCACCTACTACCGGCCGGGCGGGGTGTACCGGGACCTCCCGGAGGAGATGCCGCGGCACACCGCCTCCCCCCGCCGCGGCGAGCGCGAGACCCAGCGCCTCAACCGCAGCCGCGAGGGATCGCTCCTCGACTTCGTCGAGCGCTTCACCGACCGGTTCCCGGGCTGCGTGGACGAGTACGAGACCCTCCTCACCGACAACCGGATCTGGAAGCAGCGCACGGTCGGCATCGGCGTGGTGCCGCCCGAGCGCGCCCTCCAGCTCGGCTTCACCGGGCCGATGCTGCGGGGCTCCGGGGTCGAGTGGGACCTTCGCAAGAAGCAGCCCTACGAGACGTACGGCGAGGTGGACTTCGACGTCCCGGTCGGGGTGAACGGCGACTGCTACGACCGCTACCTCGTCCGGATCGAGGAGATGCGCCAGTCGAACCGCATCGTGCGCCAGTGCGTGGACCGGCTCCGCGCGCACCCGGGGCCGGTCATGCTCGACGACGCGAAGCTCGCCGCCCCGGCCCGCGAGGCGATGAAGGAGGACATGGAGTCCCTCATCCACCACTTCAAGCTGTTCACCGAGGGGTACTGCGTTCCCGAGGGCGAGACCTACGCGGCGGTGGAGGCGCCGAAGGGGGAGTTCGGCATCTACCTCGTCTCGGACGGGGCGAACAAGCCGTACCGGGTCAAGATCCGCGCCCCCGGCTTCGCCCACCTCTCCTCCATCGACGAGATGGTGCGGGGCCACATGCTGGCCGACGTGGTGGCGGTCATCGGCACCCAGGACATCGTGTTCGGGGAGGTGGACCGGTGAGCGGGGGGCTCTCCGAGCACGTGCGCCGCGAGATCGACGGCTGGCTCGCGAAGTTCCCCCCGGAGGGCCGGCAGTCGGCCCTGCTCGGGGCGCTCCGCGCCGCGCAGCACGACAACGGGGGCTACCTCACCCCGGGGCTCATGGACCAGGTGGCCGGGTACCTCGGGCTTCCCCGCATCACGGTGTACGAGGTCGCGAGCTTCTACTCGATGCTCGAGACCGAGCCGGTGGCGCGGCACAGCGTCTCGATCTGCACCAACATCTCGTGCATGTTGTGCGGCGCCGACGAGATCGTCGCCCACGTCGAGGAGCGCTGCGGGGTCCGCCTCGGCGAATCGACCGCGGACGGGCGCATCTTCCTCAAGCGCGAGGAGGAGTGCCTCGCGGCCTGCTGCGGGGCGCCGATGATGATGGTCGACCACCGCTACCACGAGAACCTCACCATCGAGAAGGTGGACGAGATTCTCGACGCGCTCGAGTAGCGCGGGCGGGCGGGGCGAGCGGCGCGGGCGGACGGGAGAGGAAGAGGGCGTGGCCAACGAAGTCTGTTTCCGGACCCTGCGCTTCGACGAGCCGTGGACCTACGGGAACTACCGGCGGGTCGGCGGCTACCAGGGGTGGGAGCGGATCCTCGCGGAGAAGGTCCCGCCCGGGGACGTGGTCGAGATGGTCAAGGCGTCGGGCCTGCGGGGCCGGGGCGGGGCCGGCTTCCCGGCCGGGCTCAAGTGGAGCTTCATGCCGCGTGGCGGGGGCGGCCAGAACTACGTGGTGTGCAACTCCGACGAGAGCGAGCCCGGGACCTGCAAGGACCGGGACATCCTGCGCTACAACCCGCACGCGGTCATCGAGGGGATGGCCATCGGCGGCTACGCGATGGGGGCCACCGTCGGCTACAACTACGTGCGCGGGGAGTTCTGCGACGAGCCCTACGCACGCTTCGAGGCGGCCCTCGCCGAGGCGCGCGCGGCCGGCCTCCTCGGCGCGAACGTCCTCGGCTCCGGGGTCGACTTCGAGCTCCACTGCGTGCTCGGGGCGGGGGCCTACATCTGCGGCGAGGAGATGGGCCTCCTCGAGTCGCTCGAGGGCAGGAAGGGGATGCCCCGGTTCAAGCCCCCGTTCCCCGCCAACAAGGGGCTCTACGGCCGCCCGACCACCGTCAACAACACCGAGACCTTCGCGTCCGTGCCGTCGATCGTGCGCAACGGCCCCGACTGGTTCCGGGAGCTCGGGGTCGAGAACTCCGGCGGGACCAAGGTGTTCTCCGTCTCGGGGCACGTCAACAGCCCGGGCAACTTCGAGATCCCCCTCGGCACGCCCTTCCGCGAGCTCCTCGCGATGGCGGGCGGGGTCCGGGACGGGCGGCGCCTGAAGGCGGTCATCCCGGGCGGCTCGTCGATGCCGGTGCTGCCGGGGGAGGTCATGATGGAGGTCGCCATGGACTACGACTCCCTCCGGGCGGCGGGCTCGATGCTCGGCTCGGGGGCGGTCGTGGTCATGGACGACACCACCTGCATGGTGCGGATGGCGGAGCGGATCGCGCGCTTCTACTACATGGAGTCCTGCGGGCAGTGCACCCCGTGCCGCGAGGGGACCGGCTGGATGTACCGGGTGGTGCGCCGCATCGAGGCGGGCGGGGGAGAGCGCGCGCACCTCGACATGCTGCTCGACGTCGCGAACAACGTCGAGGGGCGGACGATCTGCGCCTTCGGCGATGCGGCGGCGTGGCCGATCCAAGGTTTTCTGAAGCATTACCGGCATGAATTCGAGTATCACATCGAGCACGGCCGGTGCATGACCGCGCTCGCGGAAGCGGCGGACTGAAGGACTGACGGACGGACAGGCCATGAGCGGCGACACGGTCACGATCGAGATCGACGGGCGCGCCTGCGAGGCCCGCAAGGGGGCGATGGTCATCGAGGCCGCGGACGCGGCCGGCATCGCCATCCCCCGTTTCTGCTACCACCGGAAGCTCTCGGTGGCCGCGAACTGCCGGATGTGCCTGGTGGAGGTCGAGCGCGCCCCGAAGCCGCTCCCCGCCTGCGCGACCCCGGTGATGGAGGGCATGAAGGTCCTCACGACCTCGGAGACGGCGCGCGGGGCCCAGCGCTCCGTGATGGAGTTCCTGCTCATCAACCATCCCCTCGACTGCCCGATCTGCGACCAGGGCGGGGAGTGCGAGCTGCAGGACCTCGCGATGGGCTACGGGCGGGGGGTGTCGCGCTTCACGGAGCGCAAGCGCGTGGTCCCCGACAAGGACCTGGGGCCCCTCATCGCGACCGACATGACCCGCTGCATCCACTGCACCCGGTGCGTGCGCTTCGGGGCGGAGGTGGCCGGCCTCGCGGAGCTCGGGGCGACCGGGCGCGGCGAGGACATGCGGATCGGGACCTTCATCGAGCGGAGCGTCGACTCCGAGCTCTCCGGCAACGTGATCGACGTGTGCCCGGTGGGGGCCTTGACCTCCAAGCCGTTCCGGTTCCGGGCGCGGGCCTGGGAGATGGTGCAGCGCGAAGGGGTGGCGGCCCACGACGCGGTGGGGTCGAACGTCCACGTCCACGTCCGGCGCGGGCGGGCGCTCCGGGTCGTGCCGCGCGAGAACGAGGCGGTGAACGAGGTCTGGCTCTCCGACCGCGACCGCTTCAGCTACGAGGGGCTCTACGCCGACGACCGGCTCCTTCGCCCGCGGGTGCGGGGCGAGGACGGGGCTTGGCGCGAGACCGACTGGGAGACCGCCCTCGACGCGGCGGCGCGGGCGCTGCGGGCGGCGCTCGAAGCGGAGGGGCCGGCCGGGGTCGGCGTGCTCGCCTCGCCGGCCGCGACCACCGAGGAGCACTACCTCCTCCAAGCCCTCGCGCGCGGGCTCGGCTGCGCGAACCTCGACCACCGCCTCCGCCAGACGGACTTCCGCGACCAGGACGAAGCCCCCGCGTGGCCGTGGCTCGGCATGGACCTCGCGGACCTCGAGCGGGTGGACGCGGCCCTCCTCGTCGGCAGCAACGTCCGCAAGGAGCAGCCGCTCGCCGGCCTCCGGCTCCGCAAGGCGGCGCTCACGGGCGCGTCCGTCTTCGCCGTCAACCCGGTGGACTACCCGTTCCATTTCGACCTCGCGGGCCGCATCGTCGTGCCGCCGGACCGGATGGCCGCCGCGCTGGCGGGGGTCGCGCGCGCCGCCGGGGCCTCCGGCGGAGCGGCCGGGCCGGAAGGGGCGGGCGGCGGCCCGGACCCCGCGCCGAGCCCGGAGCAGCGCGCGGCGGCCGCCGCGCTCGCCGGCGCGGAGCGGGCGGTCGTCCTCCTCGGGAGCGGGGCCGCCGCGCATCCGCGGGCGGCCGAGCTGCGGGCCCTCGCCCGCGCCGCCGCCCGCGGGACCGGGGCGCGGCTCGGATTCTTGAGCGACGGGCCGAACGGGGCGGGGGCGGCCCTCGCGGGGATGCTTCCGCATCGCGGCCCCGGCGGCGCGCCGGTCGCCTCGCCGGGGCTCGACGCGGCCGCCATGCTGGAGGCGAAGCTCCCCGCCTACCTGCTCCTCGGCGTCGAGCCGGAGCTCGACTGCGCGGACAGCGGGGCGGCGCTCGCGGCCCTCGGGGCGGCGCGCTCGGTGGTCGCCCTCACCGGGTACGTCACCCCCGCGATGGAGGCGTATGCGAGCGTGCTCCTCCCCATCGGCCTCTTCACCGAGACCCCGGGGACCTTCTGCAACGCGGAAGGCCGCCGCCAGCGCTACGAGGCGGCGACCACGCCCCCCGGCGGGGCGCGCCCGGCATGGCGGATCCTGCGGGTGCTCGCGAACCGGCTCGAGGTCGCCGGCTTCGATTACGAGACGGTCGAGGACGTCCGGGCCGAGGCGGACGCGGCGATCGGGGAGGCCGCCCCGCCCGACAACCTCGCGGGCCCCGACGCCGGCGCGCTCGCGGGCGAGGCGGAGGAGGGGGCGGACACGGCCGCCCCCCGGCTCTGGCGGGTGGGCGACGTGCCCCTCTACGCGGTCGACCCCCTCGTCCGGCGCGCGGGGGCGCTCCAGCGAACCGTCGATGCGCCCGCCCCGGCGGTCCGGATCAACCCCGCGCTCGCCCGCGCCCTCGGCCTCGCCGCCGGCGCGATGGCCGCGGTCCGGCAGAACGGGGCCGAGCGCACCCTCGAGGTCGCGGAGGACCCCGCCGTCCCCGACGGCTGCCTCCTCCTCCACGCGGGGGTCGCGCACAGCGTCGGCCTCGGCCCCGCGTGGGGGCTGGTCTCGGCGGCGCCGGCCGCCGCCCCGTGATGCCCGAGCTCGTCACCGGCGCGGTCGCCTGGCTCCCCCACGGGCTCCAGGTGACGGTCCTCACCGTGCTCAAGATCCTCGCGATCATGATCCCGCTCGTGCTCTCGGTCGCCTACTTCACCCTCGCCGAGCGCAAGGTCATCGGCTGGATCCAGGTCCGCCTCGGGCCGAACCGGGTCGGGCCGCGCGGCCTCTTCCAGCCGTTCGCGGACGTGATCAAGCTCCTCCTGAAGGAGGTCATCGTCCCCGCCGGCGCGAACCGGGGGCTCTTCCTGATGGCGCCGGTGCTCGCCCTCGTCACCGCGCTCTCGGCGTGGGCGGTGGTCCCCTTCGACCAGCACCTCGTCCTCGCCGACGTGAACGCGGGGCTCCTCTACGTCCTCGCCATGACCTCGCTCGGGGTCTACGGGGTCATCATCGCGGGCTGGGCGTCGAACTCGAAGTACTCGCTCCTCGGGGCGATGCGCTCGGCGGCGCAGATCGTCGCCTACGAGATCGCGATGGGCTTCGCCCTCGTCGGGGTGCTGGTCGCGGCCGGGAGCCTCAACCTCCGCGAGATCGTGCTCGCCCAGGAGGGGTCCCTGCTGCACTGGTTCTGGCTGCCCCTGTGGCCGCTCTTCCTCGTGTACTGGATCTCGGGGGTGGCGGAGACCAACCGGGCCCCCTTCGACGTCGCGGAGGGCGAGTCGGAGATCGTGGCCGGGTTCCACGTCGAGTACTCGGGCATGAGCTTCGCGCTCTTCTTCCTCGCCGAGTACGCGAACATGATCCTCATCGCGGTCCTCGCGGCGGTGATGTTCCTCGGCGGGTGGCTCTCCCCGCTCGAAGGGGTCGTGGACTTCGGGCGGGTGGCGGAGTGGTCCCCGGCGGCGGCGGCCCTGCTCGGCCCGGGCCTCCACTGGTTCGTGTTCAAGACCGCGCTCTTCTGCTTCGTGTTCCTCTGGATGCGGGCGACCTTCCCCCGCTACCGCTACGACCAGATCATGCGCCTCGGGTGGAAGGTCTTCATCCCGGTGACCATCGTGTGGATCGTCGTGGCCGGGCTCGGGGTCGTGCTCGCGGTCCCGCCCTGGTTCGATTGAGAAGGGGGCCGTCGATGCGCGCGCTCGCGAAGTTCCTCCGGACGTTCTTCCTCGTCGAGCTCCTCGGCGGGCTCCGCCTGACCGGGGGATACCTCTTCCGGAAGAAGTTCACCGTGCAGTACCCCGAGGAGAAGACGCCGCAGTCGCCGCGTTTCCGGGGGCTGCACGCGCTTCGCCGCTACCCGAACGGGGAGGAGCGGTGCATCGCCTGCAAGCTCTGCGAGGCGGTGTGCCCGGCCCTCGCGATCACCATCGAATCGGAGCCCCGGGACGACGGCACGCGGCGCACGACGCGCTACGACATCGACCTCACCAAGTGCATCTTCTGCGGCTTCTGCGAGGAGTCGTGCCCGGTCGACTCGATCGTGGAGACCCGCATCTTCGAGTACCACGGGGAGGAGCGGGGCGACCTCCTCATGACCAAGGAGAAGCTCCTCGCGATCGGCGACCGGTACGAGGAGCAGATCGCCCGCGACCGCGCCGCCGAGTCCGCGTACCGCTAGCCGCCCGCCGATGTTCGAGCAGGTCGTCTTCTACTTCTTCGCGGCGGTGCTGGTGGTCGCCGGGGCCCTCGTGATCACGGTCCGCAACCCGGTGCACGCGGCCCTCTGCCTCGTGCTCGCGTTCTTCACGAGCGCGGCGATCTGGCTCCTCCTCGAGGCCGAGTTCCTCGCCATCGCGCTCGTCCTGGTCTACGTCGGGGCGGTGATGGTGCTGTTCCTGTTCGTGGTGATGATGCTCGACGTCAACCTCGCGCCGCTCCGGGAGGGCTTCATCCGCTACCTGCCGGTCGGGATCGGGGTCGCGGCGGTGGTGCTCGTCGAGCTCGCCATCGTCCTCGGGGGGGACCGGCTCGACATGCTCCCGGCCCCCGAGCCGCACCCGGCCGACTACAGCAACACCCGCGAGCTCGGCTCGGTCCTCTATACGGTGTACGTGTACCCCTTCGAGATCGCGTCGCTCATCCTCCTCGTCGCCATCGTCGCGGCCATCGCCCTCACCCTGCGCCGCCGCGAGGGCCGCCGCGGGCAGCGCCCGGAAGACCAGGTGCGGGTGCGGCGCGCGGACCGGGTGCGGCTGGTGAAGATGCCGGCGGAGCGGCGCGACGGGCTCGTGGAGAGCGGAGGCGCCGCCCGCACGGGGGCGGCGGGCGCGGCGGCGCCGGACGGCGAGCCTGCGCCGGGGGGGGCGGGCGAGTGAGCTTCGCGGCCGCCGCGGCCCGGGGCCGGGTTCGTGCGGTCGGGGCGCGGGCGCTCCCCGGAGGCCGCACGCTCTCCCGCCCGCGGCGCTTCGCGCCGGGGCTCGCGCGGGCGGGGCGCGGGCGCTCCCGGGAGGCCGCATGATCCCGCTCTCCCACTACCTCGTGCTCGGGGCGATCCTCTTCTGCCTCAGCATGGCCGGGATCTTCCTCAACCGGAAGAACGTCATCATCCTGCTCATGTCGATCGAGCTCATGCTGCTCGCGGTCAACTTGAACTTCATCGCCTTCTCGCGGTTCCTCGGCGACGTCGGGGGCCAGGTCTTCGTCTTCTTCATCCTCACCGTGGCCGCCGCGGAGGCGGCCATCGGCCTCGCCATCCTGGTGGTGCTGTTCCGCAGCCGCGACACGATCAACGTGGCCGACATCGACACGATGAAGGGATGACCCCGTGAGCCTTCCGACCCTCTCCCTCCTCATCGTGCTCGCCCCCCTCGCGGGGGCGCTGGTCGCGGGCCTGTTCGGGCGCGCCGTCGGCCGCGCCGGGGCCCACTCGGTGACCATCGCGGGGGTGGCGGTCTCCACCGTGCTCTCGTTCTTCGTCTTCAAGACGGTGGTGCTCGACGGGGCGGGGGGCTTCGACGGGCCGGTCTACGTCTGGGGCGAGGCGGGGGATCTCACGCTCGAGATCGGCTTCCTCATCGACGAGCTGAGCGCGACCATGATGCTGGTGGTCTCCTTCGTCTCGCTGATGATCCACGTCTACACCATCGGCTACATGGCGGACGATCCCGGCTACCAGCGCTTCTTCAGCTACATCTCGCTCTTCACGTTCTCCATGCTGATGCTGGTGATGGCCAACAACTTCCTCCAGCTCTTCTTCGGCTGGGAGGCGGTCGGGGTCGTCTCGTACCTCCTCATCGGCTTCTGGTTCAAGCGCGAGAGCGCGATCCAGGCCAACCTGAAGGCGTTCCTCGTGAACCGGGTGGGCGACCTCGGGTTCCTGCTCGGGATCGCGGCGGTGCTCCTCGTCTTCGGAACCCTCGACTACGCGAGCGTGTTCGAGGCCGCGCCCGCCCGGGCGGACGCGGCCCTGGACGTCCCGGGAGCGGCCGGGTGGTCGGCGATGACCGTGATCTGCCTCCTCCTCTTCGTCGGGGCGATGGGGAAGTCCGCCCAGGTCCCGCTCCACGTGTGGCTCCCGGACTCGATGGAAGGCCCGACCCCGATCTCGGCCCTCATCCACGCGGCGACGATGGTGACCGCCGGGATCTTCATGGTGGCGCGGATGTCGCCCCTCTTCGAGCTGTCGGAGGCCGCCCTCAACGTGGTGATGCTGGTCGGGGCGCTGACCGCCTTCTTCATGGGCCTCCTCGGCATCGTGCAGCACGACGTCAAGCGGGTGGTGGCGTACTCGACCCTGTCCCAGCTCGGGTACATGACGGTGGCGCTCGGGGCGTCGGCCTACGCGGCGGCCGTCTTCCACCTCGGGACCCACGCCTTCTTCAAGGCGCTCCTTTTCCTCGCCGCCGGCTCGGTCATCATCGCCCTCCACCACGAGCAGGACATGCGCCGCATGGGCGGGCTCTGGCGGCGCATGCCGATCACCTGGCTGTGCTCGCTGGTCGGAACCCTCGCCCTCATCGGCTTCCCCGGCTTCTCGGGCTTCTTCTCGAAGGACGGGATCATCGAGGCGGTGCGCCATTCGGAGCTGGCCGCCGCGTGGGTCGCGTACCCGGCGGTCCTCCTCGGGGTGTTCGTCACCGCCCTCTACAGCTTCCGCATGTACTTCCTCGTCTTCCACGGCGAGGAGCGGGTCGACCCGCACGCGCGCGAGCACCTCCGGGAGAGCCCCCTCGTGGTGACCGGGCCCCTCGTGGTCCTCGCGTTCTTCTCGGTGGTCGTCGGGTGGCCGTGGGTGGAGCCCATGCTGTTCGGAGACTACTTCGGCGGGGCCATCGTGGTGGCCCCGGAGCACGACGTCCTCGCGCGGGTGGGCGAGGGCTTCGGGGGGGCGGGGGCGTTCGCGACCCACGGCTTCGTCGCGCTCCCGTTCTGGCTCGCGGCGGCCGGCGCGGCCGCCGCCTGGTACCTCTACCTCCGCGAGCCGGGGCTGCCGGCGCGGATCGCGGAGCGCTTCCGCGGCGCCTACCGGATGCTCGTCAACAAGTACGGCTTCGACGACCTCTACGGCGCGCTCTTCGCGGGCGGGGCCCGGCGGGTGGGCGGCCTCCTCTGGCGGCTGGGGGACGTGCGGGTCATCGACGGCTGGATCGTCAACGGCTCCGCGCGGGCGGTGGGCCGGATCGCGAGCGTCGTCCGGCACGTGCAGACCGGGCTCCTCTACCACTACGCGTTCGCGATGATCATCGGGCTCCTCGCCCTCATGACCTGGCTCCTCTACGGGATCGGGGGCGGCGGGGGCGGCGGGCCGGAAGGCTGAGCCGGGCGAGCGCGATGTTCTCCGACTTCCCCTTCCTGAGCCTCGTCATCTGGATCCCCATCCTCGGGGGGATCTGGGTGCTCCTCCTCGGCGAGGAGAACCGCGCCCGCAACGCCCGGTTCGCGGCCCTGGTCGTGTCGCTGGTGACGTTCCTCGTGTCGATCCCCCTGTACGCCGGGTTCGACGGCGGCACGGCGGCGATGCAGTTCGTGGAGGAGGCGCCGTGGATCCCGGCGTTCCGGATCCACTACCACCTCGGGGTGGACGGGATCTCCATGCCGCTGGTGCTCCTCACCACCTTCACCACCGTGCTCGTGGTGGCGGCCGGGCAGGAGGTCGTGGAGCACCGCGCGTCGCAGTACATGGCCTCCTTCCTCATCCTGGAAGGGCTCATGGTGGGGGCGTTCTCCGCCCTCGACGCGATCCTGTTCTACGTCTTCTGGGAGGCGCTGCTCGTCCCGATGTTCCTCATCATCGGGATCTGGGGCGGGGAGAACCGGGTGTACGCCACCATCAAGTTCTTCCTCTACACCTTCCTCGGCTCGGTGCTGATGCTGGTCGCCTTCCTCTACCTCTACGCGGAGGCGGGGAGCTTCCGGATCCTCGACTTCCATGCCGTGCCCCTCGACCTCACGGCCCAGATCTTCATCTTCCTCGCGTTCCTCGCGGCGTTCGCGGTCAAGGTGCCGATGTGGCCGGTGCACACCTGGCTGCCCGACGCCCACGTGGAGGCCCCGACGGGGGGGTCGGTGGTCCTCGCCGCCGTCATGCTGAAGCTCGGGGCCTACGGCTTCTTCCGGTTCAGCCTGCCCATCGCGCCGGACGCGAGCAGCGAGCTCGACTGGCTGATGATCGCGCTCTCGCTCGTCGCGATCGTCTACATCGGGTTCGTCGCCCTCGTGCAGCCGGACATGAAGAAGCTCATCGCCTACTCGTCCATCTCGCACATGGGTTTCGCGACCCTGGGGGTGTTCATCGCGTTCACCCTGCTCGAGACCCCGGACGGACGGACGGGCGCGATCCTGGGGCTCGAGGGGGCGCTCGTGCAGCTCGTCTCCCACGGCTTCATCTCCGGGGCGCTGTTCCTCTGCGTCGGGGTCATGTACGACCGCCTGCACAGCCGCCGGATCGCCGACTACGGCGGGGTCGCCAACACCATGCCGGTCTTCGCCTCGTTCATGATGCTGTTCGCCCTCGCCAACTCGGGCCTGCCGGGGACGTCCGGCTTCGTCGGCGAGTTCCTGGTGATCCTCGGGAGCTTCCAGGCGAACGCATGGATCGCCCTCCTCGCCGGGCTCACCCTGATCCTGGGGGCCGCGTATACCCTGTGGATGTACAAGCGGGTGGTGTTCGGCGAGGTCGCGAACGAAGGGGTCGCGGGGTTGCAGGACGTGAACCCGCGCGAGGCGATCGTGCTCGGGGCGCTGGCGGCGGCGGTGCTTCTGGTCGGGCTCTGGCCGGCCCCGCTGCTGGAGGTGATGGGGCCGTCGGTGGAGCACCTGCTGGACCACGTGTCGAGGTCGAAGCAGTGATCGAGGGAGGGAGGGCGTTCGACGTGATCGGCGCGGGCGGAGCGGCGGCGCCCGAAGCGGCGGGGCCCGGCGTGGCGGGAGTGGCGGCGCCCGGCGCGGGCGGAGCGGCAATGCCCGGAGGGGCCGGGGGAGGGGGGCCGGCGTGACCGGCGCGGCGGCCCTCTCGTTCGCGCCCATCGCGGCCGAGGTCGTCCTCGCGGCGGCCGCGTGCGCGGTGCTCGTGGTGGAGGTCTACGGGCGGTCGACGGACCTCACCTACCGGCTGTCCCAGGCCTCCCTGGTGCTGACCGCCCTCGTCCTCGCCCTCAACTTTCCCGAGGGCTCGGTGGTCGCGTTCTCGGGCACGTTCGTCGCCGACCCGATGGCCGCGATCCTGAAGCTCGCGACCCTCGTGATCGGGTGGTTCCTGCTGTTCTACCTCCAGGCGCACCTGCGGGCCCGGTCGCGGGTGCGGGGAGAGCACTTCATCCTCGGCCTGTTCGCGCTGCTCGGCATGATGGTGCTCGTGTCGGCCGCGAACCTCCTGACGGTGTACCTGGGGCTCGAGCTGCTCTCGCTCTCCCTGTACGCGATGGTGGCCCTGGACCGGGACTCGCCGGTGGCTGCCGAGGCGGCGATGAAGTACTTCGTGCTGGGGGCGCTCGCGTCCGGGATGCTGCTCTACGGGATGTCGATGGTGTACGGGGCGACGGGCACGCTGGAGCTCGCGGGGGTCCGGGCGGCGGCCGGGGACGGGACCGACCTCATCCTCGTGCTCGGGCTCGTGTTCGTGGTGACCGGGATCGCGTTCAAGCTCGGGGCGGCCCCGTTCCACATGTGGATCCCGGACGTGTACGAGGGCGCGGCGACCCCGGTGACCATGTTCGTCGGCACCGCGCCCAAGCTCGCCGCCTTTGCGATGGCGGTGCGGCTCCTCGCCGACGGGCTGGGGGGGCTGCACGGCGAGTGGCGGGACATGCTGGTGGTGCTCGCGGTCCTCTCCATCGGGATCGGCAACGTCGTCGCCATCGCGCAGGCGAACCTCAAGCGGATGCTCGCCTACTCGACGATCGCCCACATGGGGTTCCTCTTTCTGGGCATCATCCCGGGGACCGGGGAGGGCTTCGCGGCGGCGATGTTCTACGTCATCGTCTACGCGGTGATGGCCCTCGGGGCGTTCGGGATGATCGTCGTGCTCTCGCGCGAGGGCTTCGAGGCGGATCGGATCGACGACTTCCGGGGCCTGAACGAGCGCAGCCCCTGGCAGGCGTTCCTCATGCTGGTGCTCATGCTGTCGATGGCCGGGGTGCCGCCGTTCGTCGGGTTCTGGGCCAAGTGGTCGGTGCTCCGGGAGGTCGTCGCGGCGGACTTCGTGTGGCTCGCGGTGGTCGCGGTCGTCTTCTCGGTGGTGGGGCTCTTCTACTACCTCCGGATCGTGAAGCTCATGTACTTCGACGAGCCGGGCGAGCCCGCCCTGACGGTCGCGAACCCCCTGCGGCTCGTCATCAGCGTGAACGCGCTGAGCGTGCTCGTGTTCGGGCTCTTCCCGGGCGCGCTCCTCGGCTGGTGCCTCGCGGCCCTCACCGGCGGGGGCTGACCTCGCCTGCCGCCGACGCACCGCCTCGCCCGGGCGCGCCGAGAAGCCGTCTCCATCCGGCTCGTTCGCCGCCCTGCCCGACTCGCCGGACTCGGAACGTCCATGACGGTCCATATGGTGCGAAGAGCGGATCCCGTTAAGCTGTTCGAGACTGTCGACGTCAGCTACTGCGCGAGCTGAATTGGGCAGCTCCCGGTGAATGGAGGACAAAGAACATGAAAATCCGCGAAAGACGACAAGACGGTCGGTTGAAGGAAATGACTCTTGACCGCAAGAAGCGGCATAAAGACGCCGAAAAGCTGATGGATCTGATCAGGCGATTCCCCCTCGAGGAGGGCCGCTTCCGATGCCTCGGGACAGCCGCTGGCATCAGCCCGTCAATATGCCGCGCTCTTTGACCAGTCCGCGCACCGGGTCTTCGGTGGCTCAGGAGGCGCCTACCTCTCCGCCACCAGCCCAGCCTCGCCCGCCGAAGCCACGCTGAACGGCGCCACCGTCACCGTCTCGCTGGTCGGCCTCACCTTCGCCTCCGGCGTGTCCGCGTCGAGCTTCGCGCCGGTGACCGGCCCCACCGTCACGGACCTGTCCATCTCCAACGTCACGGGCGGCGCGTCCGAGGCCACGACCGCCACCTGCGCCGAGGCCCGTGCGCTGTTCGTAATCTATTGATATAGCGATAGTAGAGGGGAAGTCGAGATATTTTTTACCCCACGGAGACGGCGCTGTTCCAGGGTTTGGGGTCGGTTCGAGGGGCTTTTGGGGAGATTTCACCCCACGGCGGGTCGTATCTGGGCGCCCCATCCCTGGGTACGCCGGCGTCTCGCCGGCCCGGGAAGGGCGAAGCGCCACGGGAACGGACCTGCCGGCGGGACGCCGGCGTACCCAGGGGCGTTCGCCATTGGCGAAAAACCCCACAGCGCACATGCCTCTGCGCCGTAAGGAGGTTGAGTGCAAGGCAGGGCCATGCGATTATTCAGGATGGCGCCGCCCGGCGGCGCGGAATGGTTCGAGTCGGGCGGATTCGAGGAGGTTCCGAGGATGGCCGGAAGCACTGACCGCAGAATTACCCCCCCCCCCCCCCCCCGCCGCACGTGCAGGTGCGTCGGGGTTCCGGCATGAAGGCCCGCCTCCTCGAAGCGGCGGGCGGGAGGCCCGGCCACGCCGGCCGCCCGGGCCGCGCCTCCTTCTCCGGCCCGTCCTCTCGAACGAAGGCGGCGGGCGCGGGAACGCCTGTTTCCGGCGCCCTGGCCGCCACGCTGCTCGCGGCGGCGGCGTTGCTGCTCGTGCCGGGCGTGGCGTGGGGGCAGAACGTCTGCGGGGGAACGTAGGCAATATCGACCGACAGCTCGATCACCTGCGGCGACCAGGCGTGGACCCAAATCAGCCATGTTGTGTCGGGTAGCGCCAGCCTCACGATCACCGCCCCGGGCGGGTCGGCGACCGTGTTCTCAGGGACGGCCACCGTCCCGAGCCTCCGTATAACCGCCTCGTCTAACGCCGTTACCGGCAACTACGCCATCCGTGTCGGCGCCGCGGGCGCCGTCAGCCTGACGGGGGCCGGCCGCGGCATCAGTATCGATATGCTGGGGAGCGCCGCCGGCACGGCCACCGTGGAGGTCGGGAGCGCCGTGACGATCGGATCCTCGACCAGCTCGATGGGCTTTCACGGCATCCGGGTCCGAGGCGGTTCCGACGGCGTCACGATCACGAACGCCGGTACGATCTACGCCAACTACGAGGGCATCGACGCTGCGATGGGCGGCGCCGGAACCCTGAGAGTCACGCACAGCGGCGCCATCACCTCGACGCCCTCGACGAACTCCCCCGGCATGTTGTTGGTGTCGCAAGGCGCGGGCCCCATGTTCGTCACCACCAGCGGCGACGTCACGGCGACGACCTCGACCCAGCGGGGGATCATCATGCGCGCCGAGGGCGGCGGCGCCGTCACCCTCACGGCAACCGGCGGCGCGATCAGCTCGTCGGCGGAAGGCTTCTCCGTCGAGAGCAGAGGCACTGGCGACGTCACGATCCGGGGCACGGACGCGGACGCCGAGACCCGGAGCGGCTCCACCATCACGGCGGGGATGGGAACGAGCCACCATGGCACCCATGTGCAGGACCACACCGGCTATACCGGCGACGTCACCATCGACAACGCCGCCGACGTCACGGCGGGCGGGCGGGCGGGGCATCGATGTCACCCGGCTGGGTTCCGGCGCCGTTTCCGTCACCATCGCCGCGGGCGCGACCGTGACCGGCGGCACGGCGGGCGTCTTCGTGGCGAACGCGGCGACGGGCCTGCAGGTGGCCAGGAAGTACACGTCCGGGTACGCCCAAGGCGAGACTGCCGACGAGCTCGTGGCGGTGACGTACGAGGGCTCGGCCCTGCGCAACCAGCTCGTCATCGTAGCGAGCACGGTGACCGGGGGGACGGACGCGGCGGTTCATCTGAACGGCGGCGGCGTCCTCGTCCTGAAAGGAGGCGAGGTGCGCGCCGGCTCCTCCTCGGGCGTGGGCATTCTAGGGGCCGCGGGCGGCCCGGCGCTGGAGCCAGGGGATCAGGCGGGCTCCGGGCCGGCGAGGGCCGCGTCGAGGGCGCGCCGCAGGCGCGGGCGCTCGTTCGCGGGGGTCGCCGCGCCGGGAGGGATCATGCGGTCGTTCGGGAAGCGGCCGAGCATCGCGAGGCAGGTCTTGAGCCGGGCGGCGGCCCGCCCTCCGGGGGCGGCCCGGTAGACGGCGCGGGCGAGCGGGTAGATCCGCTCGTGGCAGGCGCGCGCCGCGTCCAGCCGGCCCCCCCGCACCGCCTCGAAGAGGGCGGCGATCGGCCCCGGGATCACCGCCGCGAGGCTCACGATGCTGCCCTCGCTCCCGACGACGAAGCTCGTGAACAGGTGCTCGTCCCCCGAGCCCATGACCGCGACGTGCGGCGCGGCGGCCCGGATGAGCCGCCGGTTCTCCTCGTAGGCCGCGACCTCCCAGCTCCCCTCCTTGACCGCGGCCACCCGGGGCAGCCGGACGAGCCGGGCCAGGGTCGGCGCGGGATACGCGAGCCCGCCCGCCCCCACCGCCGCCTGGAAGAGCATGAGGGGCGCGCTCGTCGCGTCGAGCACCCGGCGGTGGTGGTCCACCACCCCGTCCTCGTCCTGGTGGAACGCCCAGCCGTTCGGCGGGAAGACCATGATCGCGTCCGCCCCCGCCGCCTCGACGGCGCGGGCGTGCCGGGCCGCCTCGAGGCTGCTCTCGCAGTTCACCCCCGCGACCAGGAGGGACCGGCCCCCGACCGCCTCCGCGGCCGCCGCCACCGCCCGCACCTGGTCGGGAAGGGGCATGACCGCGTTCTCCCCGGCATGGCCGTTCACCAGGAACCCGGTGACGCCCCGCCCCCTGGCGAGCCGGTCGAGGCAGGCGGCGAAGGCCGGCTCGTCGGGGGCGAGGTCGTCCCGGAGGGGGCAGGGGGTGGCGGCGTAGACGCCGTGGAACGGTTCGGGGCCGTCGGGGATCACGTCTCGCTCCCTCGGTTCGGCGGCTCGATGAGCCGGTCGGGAGGAAAGAGCGGCATGGCCGGCTCCTTTCCCAGTATCCGGTCCGCGAGGAGTTTCGCGATCCACGGGCCGCTCGTAAAGCCGGAATGGACGCTCCCGCACACGAAGGCGCCCGGATGGCCGGGGAGGGGGCCGACCGCGGGGAGAGTGTCCCGCGTCTCCGCTTCGAGCCCCGCCCAGGTGCGGACGAGCCGGGCGCCGCGCAGGGCCGGGACCGCGTGGCAGGCGAGTCGGAGGTTCCCGACGAGCCGCGCGGGGAGGAGGGCGACGCCGCCTCGTTCGTGGTCTCCCGGCGCCTGCCAGCCGCCCCCGACGAGCGCCGTCCCGTTCGCGAACTGCTTGAGGGAGAGGAGCCCGCTCGCGACCCCGACCACGGTCCGCATCACCGGCGGGAGGCGTTCGGTGACCGCGAGCTGGTTGACGAGCGCCCGGACGGGGAGCCGGACCCCGAGCCACCCGGCCATCTTCCCGAGCCACGCGCCGCCCGCGAGGACGAGGCGGCGCGCCTCGATCCGCGGCTGGGGCCGGGGCTGGCGCCGGTGCGGGTTCCCGAGGCGGACCACGTACCCGCCGCCCGCGCCCGCTTCGACCCCGGTGGCGGGGCAGTGCTCGAAGACCCGAACCCCCGCCTCGACGAGGGCGCGGCGGAAGGCGAGCCCGGTCAGGTAGGCGCTCGCGAAGCCGTCGACGGCGCAGTGGCTCGCGAGGATCGGCCATCGCGACAGGCCGGGCTCGATCCGGCGGGCGGCCGCAAGATCGAGAAGCCGGATCGGCGCCCCCGCCTCGCGCCGGGCGCGCGCCCGCTCCTCCAGCAGGGCGGCTTCGCCCTCGGTGAAGGCGAGGGAGAGGCCGTCGCAGGCGGTCACCCCCACGTCGTGGCCCAGCCATTCCCGCGCGGACGCCCACATCCGGTGGGCTTCGAGGGCGTAGGGGATGAGCGCGGCGCGGGTCATCTGCATGGTGAGGGTGCCGGCGTTCACGCCGGAGGCCTCCCGGCAGAGCCCGCCCCGCTCGACGAGGGCGGTCCTCATGCCGCCCCGGGCGAGGAAGAGGGCGACCGCGCAGCCGAGCAGCCCGCCTCCCACCACCGCCGTGTCGAACGAGGGAGATGGCGTGGCCGCGGAAACCCTGCGGTGGGGCGAGGCCCGTGTGCTGTTCATAAGATATTGATATAGAGAATGAAGTCGGGAGGGCGAGATGCTTTTTTACCCCACGGGGACGGCGTCGTTCCATGGTTTGGGGTCGGTTCGAGAGGCCTTTTGGCGGATTTCACCCCACGGCGGCGCTTGCGCGGCGTCCTGGGAACGCGGGCGTCCCGCCCGCAGCAGACGTCCGGGGGAGAAACGTCCGTGAACGAAAGTGCGGGCGAGACGCCCGCGTTCCCAGGACGCCCACGTCCCCACGGACGCGCCCGCGAGAGGCAGGCTTGGCGAAAACCCCACCGCGCACACGCCTCGGGGCGAAGGCGGCTCCGAACCGCCGCGAAACCGTGAGGGGGCGCCGTTCCCGTGGGGCGTGGAATATCCCGGCGTCCGCTTTATCCCGCCCATATCGAGACCTTGCGAAACGAACCGCGCACGGAGTTCGTCAGAGGGGGGCGGGCGGCGGGGTCGGGATGTCGCGGTAGTCGAACCGGCCTACGAGGTCGTCCATCGCGACGGGGCGAAGCGGCGCCCGGCCGGTCCACTGCCCGGCGGCCCTCCGCCCCTCGTCGGGGTCGCCCGCGATGCGGGCGGCGAGCAGCTCGGCCGCCGCCTCCCCGCACACCCGGCCCTGGCAGGGGCCCATCCCGCAGCGGGTGAAGTGCTTGAGCTGGTTGACCTCGCGCGCGCCCTGGGCGACGGCCTCCTCGATCTCGCGGCGCGTCACGTCCTCGCACCGGCAGACGACCGTGTCGGCGGGCATCGACACGACCAGCGCAGGGGGCAGGGCGGCGAGCCGGCCCATCGCGGCGCCGAAGCGGGCCGCCCGGGCATGGGCGCGGCGGGCGCGCCGGACGCGGGCCAGGGCTGTGTCCGGCCGGATCCGGCTCGCGTGGAGGGCGGCGGAGATCCCGGCGGCCCGGCCCGAATGCGCCGCGGCCGCCGCCCCGTGCACGCCGGCCGCGTCTCCCGCCGCGTGGCAGCCGGCGAGGCTCGTCTGGCCCCACAGGTCCGTCACCGGCAGCCACCCGCCTTCCGCCCGGGAGAAGCGGTGGCGGAGGCGGAGGAGGCGCGCGATCTCCGTCGCCGGGGCGAGCCCGTGGCCGACGGCGAGCGCGTCGGCCTCGATCCGCCGCTCCATCGCCTGCCCGCCGCCCGTGGCGCCGCCCGGCGCGCCGCCTCGCCAGGAGCCGTCCGGGCCGACGGGGGAGACGGTGACCTCTTCGAGCGCGCGGCGGCCCGCGGCCGAACGCACCGAGTGGCGGAAGAGGATCGGGACCCGCGCCCCCCCGATCCGCACGATCCACCCGGCCCCCCGCCCGAGGAGCCGCGGCATCGCCGCGAGCCGGGGCAGGGCGCGGAGCCAGTCCGAGGGGCCGGCGAGGTCCACGACCGCGGCGACGGCGCCCCCGGCCTTGACGATCCCCGCCGCGACGGCGGGGACGAGCGGCCCGGCGCCCGCCACCACCACCCGGCGGCCGGGGAGGAGCCGCTGCGACTTGAGGAGGACGGTGGCCGCCCCGAGGCCGATGACCCCGGGCAGGGTCCAGCCCGGGAACGGCGCTGCCCGTTCGACCGCGCCCGGAGCGAGCACGAGGCAGTCCGCGAACACCGTTCGCGGCCCGTTCGCGCCCACGGTGTCGAGGCGGAACCAGGCGTCGCCCCCCGAGGGAAGGCCGGCCTCCCTCCGCATCGCCTCCGTCTCCGTTTCCAGGTCCGGCGCGGGGTCGAACGCCGGGGGCGCGGACGGGCTCGGCGCCCGGTCCGGCTTCGGCCCCGGCCCCGGCTCCGGACCGGGGAGCTTCGGAGCGAAGGGGGCGGGCGCGATGATCCCCGCCCGGGCGACCACCGACCAGACCCGTTCGCCGGCCCGCGCTTCGACCGGGCTCGCGGCGAGCCGCGCCCGCATCGCGTCCCCGGCCGCCTCGTCGGGGCCGGGGCCGCCGCCCCGCGCCGGGAAGGCGCCGGGGGCGGCCCGGTAGACCTGCCCGCCGGGGGCCGGCTGCTCGTCGATCAGCACCACGTCGACGCCGTACCCGGCGGCGGTCACCGCCGCCTCGACCCCGGCCGGGCCGGCCCCGACCACCGCGAGCTCGGCGGTCCGCGGCGAGGCGCCGTTCACGGGGCTCCGTTCCCCGGCCGGACGCCTTCATCCTCGTCCGACCGGAGGCTGGCGTCGGCGCCCCCCGGCTTCGGCTCCTCCGGCTCCAAGGCCCCTCGGCATTCCACCGCGAGGCCGTCCCGGACCTCGACCGTGCAGGCCGGCTCCACCCGCCCGCCGATGCGGATGGCGCACTCCTGGCAGGCCCCCATCAGGCAGAACGCGCCGCGCGGCCCGCCCGCGCGCGGGCTCCGTCGAAGCTCCCGCCGGCCGTCGGCGAGGAGCGCGGCGGCCACCGTCTCGCCCGCGAAGCACGGCACGGGCTCGCCGTCGACGAGGATGACGACGGGGGCGCCGCGCGGGCCGATGCGAAGGGAGGAACCCACCTCACGCGCCTCCGGCGTACTCGGAGGCGGGCTCGAGACGGCCCCGGGGCCGCCCCGCCGCCCCACGGCTCCTCCGCTTCCGGCTCGGCGTTCGCGCCCTCCCTGACGGGTCGGCCAGCTCGTAGTGGAGGCTGAGCACGCGATCACGCTCGACGTTCATGCCCGGAGGGCTCCCGGCGGCAGGGTGACCGGGGCATGATGCCGGCTGCCGACCCCGCGTGCCAGCACGGGGCCGCCGCACGCCCCGCGCCCGAAGGCTGCTACCCTCGCGGCGCACACCGGGGAGGCGTGCGGGCGAGCCCGCGTTCGAGGGGAGGCAGTGATGAAGAAGGCCGGAAGGACGAAGCGGTCGAAGGGGGCGGCGGGGAAGGCAGGGCGCCGCCCGTCCGGCGCTCGACCGAAGATCTCCGCCGCGCACTACGAGGAGGAGCTGATCCGGCTCCAGATCGAGCTCGTGAAGATGGTCGAGTGGATCAAGCAGCGCGGGCTCAAGGTGGTGGTCGTCTTCGAGGGGCGCGACGCGGCCGGCAAGGGCGGGGTCATCAAGCGCATCACCCAGCACCTGAGCCCGCGCATCTGCCGGGTCGCCGCCCTTCCCGCGCCGACCGAGCGCGAGCAGACCCAGTGGTACTTCCAGCGCTACGTGCCGCACCTCCCGGCGGCGGGGGAGATGGTCCTCTTCGACCGGAGCTGGTACAACCGGGCCGGCGTCGAGCGGGTGATGGGATTCTGCACCGAGGAGGAGCACCGGGAGTTCCTGCGCTCGTGCCCGGAGTTCGAGCGCATGTTGGTTCGCTCCGGCATCCAGCTCGTCAAGTACTGGTTCTCGGTCTCCGACGAGGAGCAGGAGCGCCGCTTCCGGAGCCGGATCGAGCTGCCGCACAAGCGCTGGAAGCTGAGCCCGATGGACCTCGAGTCCCGGCGGCGCTGGGTCGAGTACTCGAAGGCCAAGGACGAGATGTTCGCCCATACCGACATCAAGCAGGCGCCGTGGTACGTGGTCGACGCGGACGTGAAGAAGCGCGCGCGGCTGAACTGCATCCGCCACCTGCTCGGCCTCGTCCCCTACGAGGACCTGACCCCGGAGCCGATCCGGCTCCCGCGCCGCACGGAAGCAGGAGAGTACGTCCGCCCGCCGATCACCGACCAGACCTTCGTCCCGGACGAGTACCCGTAGGGGAGGGTGGGCCGGCAAGCCACTGCGGGCGGGTGTTGTAGAAGGTTCGTCAGGGTGCGGGCCTTGAGGGCCTTCGCCGCCGCTTCGTCGCGGGGGATCGGGCGCTTCGGGTAGCCCGGGGGCCGTCTCGTCCACCCGGCGCTTTTCCCTTGCTCGTCAGAGCCCCAGGACCAGCCGCAGACCGTCTTCGATTCGGCGCATTGCCGACGGCGGCGCCTGACCGATCTTCTCCGTCAGGAAGCCCTTGTCGAGCGTGACGACTTGAGACACGTTGACGACCGAGATCACGTCAAGGCCGGTACCGCGCGTCGATAGCTTCACGTTTCCCGGAGCGACGGCCAGAGATCTGTTGGAAGTGACCGCAGCAACGATGACGGTACGAATGGCGCTGCGGTTGAACTCGTCCGTCTGGATGATCAACACCGGACGCCGGTAGCCGGGTTCCGAGCCCGCGGGCTCCGGCAGGCTTGCCCACCAGATCTCTCCCCGTTTCACGTCCAGTCGTCCTTCCGCAGGCCGTCGAGCGAGTATGCCTGCAGCGTCTGGAGTCCGGGGTCCAGGGATGAGGACGCGCCGGCATTTGCATACACCTCGTTGAGCTTGCCCTCGACGTCCGTCTCCTTGCCATGCCAGAACACGATTCGATCTTCCCTGGACACCTTGATGCAGATGTTGTTCCTGCGTGAGAGCATGGGTTTGCCGAATACGAGACAGTATGTGCTTGCAATGTTTCGGCGGGTTATTTTCCACCGACGGTAGATCTGGTCCCGGATCTTCTCGTCAACAACGATGCAAGTCGTATCCTGAGCGCCGGTACTCAGATATTCCATATTGACGTCGCTTCCGGCGAATCGGCCCCAGAAGCCGTGCCATCCGTCCTCCCTGCCTCCCGCCGGTATCGTTATTTCCGAGAATGGGCGAAACAATTCCGACGGTGTGAATCCACGATTCATTTCTGGCATCCTGATCTCGATGTTCGCCTGCCGGAAGTCCGCTGAGCAGACGAGATACCGGAGCAACTGCCTGCCTCCCACGGACGACGGTTTCTTCGGTTTGCCGGATTTCTTCGTATGCCGGCGGCTTGCTCGCCCCTCACTACCGACCTGGGCGTCGTCGACGATTCGGTTCGAGGCGCCCCCTGGCCGCGAATCCCGGTCCGGCAGACTCATATCCACTGCGAGGATCGACGTATCCTTGACGATCTGTTCTACCTCCCTGATCGCGGCGGCGACAACGGCGGCGCTGTAGTGCGACGACGCGATGGGGCAACCATCTTCGTGCCGCGCGAAGAAACAGGGATCCTTTCCGTCACGACTTCCGCTTCTGAAATGGGCCGGCGCGCGGCAGGCAGGGCATTGCAGGTGGGGCTTTACGCTATTGCGCCGTTCTTCGGACCAGCCATCGTAGCGGCTTGCAACGATGTTCCTCTTATGGCCTGCGCGGCGGTAGGTTGCCATGTCCATGGGCCGCTCCCCGATTGACGGACAAGTTGATCCTGATGCGGTTCGGGAATCGACTTCCGGCTACGATTTCATCGGTGCCGGACATCTTCCCGACATCAGGATCCTGTCAGGTTTGCCGGATTCTACTCCCGGCGTTCAGCGTCAGCAACTCCCGCAACGCCCCGCAACGCCCCCTCCTCCGCGACGTCCTCCGGCCAGCCGTAGGCGGCGGCGACCGCCGTGTCGAGGGCCGTGTGGGCGTCGGCGAGCCATTGCGGAGGCGAGTTGCAGAGGTTCGTCAGGGTGCGGGCCTTGAGCGCCTTCGCCGCCGCCTCGTCACGCGGGACCGGGCGTTTCGGATAGCCGGGGGCCGGCTCGTCCACCCACTCCACCCATTCGGGCGGGTTCAGCCAACGGTCGCGAAGCCCTCACCGGCCGCTGGGCCGCCTGAACCCGACGGTTCGTCTGTCGCGGGCTGATCGTGGCCGCGCAGCAGGGTCGGCCCCGCCCGTCCAGAGATACGGCGCGAGCGCCTGGAACCGCAGCGCGGACCGTTCTTCGCCCGGTGGTCGGAAACGAGAGGTCGGGGCGCCGAAACCCTGTGCCGGCCTGTGCGGCTCGGGGCCGGTCCCCGCCGCCGGAACGGCAGGGCTGCATCCGCCATCTTGCAAACGAGCCAAGGAAGCGGGCAGAGTGCCAGCCCCGGCCGGGTATGGGAGCAGCGTCCATGGAAGTCGTCATGTCGGAAGCAAGGGCGCGTCTTTCCGAGCTCGTCGCCGCCGCCCGACGGGGCGAGCGGGTGGTCATCATGGAGTCCGGCGAGCCGGCGGTGGAGCTCGTGGGCTGTGTCAGGCGCGAACGGCGCGGGGGAATCGGCTTCGGCAAGCTCGAAGCAACCCGCCGACGCCTGGGGATCGAAGGAGACGGAGAGAGATGGCCCGAGGAGTTCAACGATCCGGCTTTCAGCCGCCGAGTACTCGGGCTCGACGGCGAATAGGCGGGCGGGCGGATGCGTATTCTTCTCGACACGTCATATCTCTACGATCCGATGGCGGCGCCCGGAAAGTTCTCCGAGACCGAACGCAAGTTCTTCGAGGAACACGATGTGCAGCTACATGTGAGCGCAGTATCGGTCTGGGAGATGCGGCTGAAATACCATTCCCGACGTTCCTCGCTTCATACTCCATGGTTGCCGGTGACGACGGGATCAAGTGATGCGCACCGGCCGGGCATGGCTGGCTGCGGCTCCAAGAGAGGCGGGCCCCTGCCCGATTTTCTTCGTGCTGAACTTGCCTTCGCCGTACCGCTCACAACCTATGCCGAATGCGGCCTCGGTGTCGCCATAGATTTCGACGACCTTCCCATCGTGCATGAGCGCGACCCGGTTCGGGTAGCGGGATTCCAGATCGTCCTTGACCTTGTTGTAACCCTCCCTGTTCAGGTCGAGCTGCCTCATCGGAACACCTAAAGGCGCGTTCGGAAAACGCCTTCCCGATGAAGACATCGTACACGGCCGGGATCGAGGAGCAAAGCGCGGGCCGGCCCCGAGGCATGTGCGCGGTGGGGATTTTCGCCAAGCACACCTCTCGCGGGCGCGTCCTGCGGACGGGGGCGTCCCGCCCGCAGCGGACCAGGAGGTCCGGGGAGAAGCGCCCGGGAACGAAAGTGCGGGCGAGACGCCCGCGTTCCCAGGACCCGCCGTTCCCAGAGACGTACCCGCGCAAGCGCCGTCGTGGGGTGAAATCCGCCAAAAAGCTCCTCGAATCGACCCCAAACCATGGAACAACGCCCAATATCTTACGAACGGCGCACGGGCCTCCAGGGAGACTTCGGGGACCCGGACGGAGGATGGGAATCGGGGCCGCGCCCGGGATCCGTGCTGACGGTGCGTCCGCTTGCCGGGCGGTGGGTGAACGCCGCCGCCGCGAGACACGCCGGAGCGCGGCGCGGCGTCCCGCTCCGGCGGGCGGCTCAGGCGCGGGCGAGGATGTACCGGCGGAAGGAGGGGATCGGGCAGGCGACCAGGCCGCCCGGCATCTCCTGCAGGACCCCGTCGTGGATCATCCGGGCGTGCAGGTCGTTTCCGGCCGCCGCGGCCCCCGCCGCCTCGCGGCACCATTCGACGACCCGATGCGGCGCCGCGCCCGGCTCGG
Organism: Gammaproteobacteria bacterium; assembly: GCA_965243335.1. Lineage (GTDB taxonomy): Bacteria > Pseudomonadota > Gammaproteobacteria > HK1 > HK1 > JAJDXW01. The sequence continues at coordinate 2,590,505 of OZ251545.1, read as the reverse complement.
GGAGCCTCCCGACGACGTCGGCGACCGCCGGGAAGTCGGCCGCCACCCCCTCCAGGCGCGCGTCGTAGTACTCGCGCCGCCAGTCGTCGCCGGCCGCCAGCGCGGCGCCGAGGTCGGCGCGGTCGAGGTCGCCGCCCACGGGGTGCGCCCGGCGCGCACTGACTCGAGGAGCGACGGCATGGAGGTCGTGCGGGAGACGCCCAGCCTCGCGAAGCCTGGAGCCCCGCCCCCTCCTTCGGTGGTCGTCGTCTCCGCCGCGTCGAGGGGCGAGCCGGGCGCCAAGGCGGACAGGACCGCCTCGGTGAAGGCGACCGGAGAGGCCAGCTCGCCGGGCTCGCAGTCGACCGGGACCGGCGCGCCCGCGTCGCCGCCCGCCGCCCGCGCGCGCCAGCGCCGGGCAAGCTCGTCGAGCAGCGAGGTCTTGCCCGCGCCCGGAGCGCCGAAGACCAGCCTCGTGCGGCCCCGGACCGCCGCCCCGCCCGCCCCGGCCTCGGCCACGGCGCGTTCGACGTCCGCGATGACGTCCCGGCGCCCGACGAAGGCCGGCGGCGGCAGCCGGTCGTCCTCGAAGGCGAACGCCCGCAGGCCGGCGACGTCCGGCCCGGGCGGCGGGCGGCCCTCGCGCGGGTTCTTCATGGCCGGATTGTGCGGCCCGCTCCGCGCCGGCGCAACGCCGCGCCGGCGCGGGGCAGGTGCGCGGCGGCGATCTTCGCGCCGGCACACCGCTCGCCCCCTTGGGAACGCTTGTGTCCCGCCCGCGGCGGACCGAAGTGAAGCGCCGGAGAAAAATGCGGGCGAGACACAAGCGTTCCCAGGACGCCCTGCGACGAGGCGTGCTTGGCGAACGTCCCCACCGCGCACAGACCTCGCCGGGAGGCGGAGGCCGGATGAAATACGCGGGTTGGTGTAGAGTAGCCGCCCGGATGCGGCCCTTGCCTTCAATTCCGGATTCCGGGGCTCGCCGCGGGCCCGGCCGGGGTCGGCTTCCCTGACGCCGGGCGAGGGTGGACCATGCGGCTCCGCAAGATCCGGCTCGCCGGCTTCAAGTCCTTCGTCGAACCGGTCACGATCGAGCTCCCCGGCGACCTCATCGGGGTCGTCGGCCCCAACGGCTGCGGCAAGTCCAACATCATCGACGCGGTGCGCTGGGTGATGGGCGAGAGCTCGGCCCGGCAGCTCCGCGGCGAGCTCCTCGCGGACGTCGTGTTCAACGGCGCCGCCTCGCGCCGCCCGGTCGGCCAGGCCTCGGTCGAGCTCCTCTTCGACAACTCCGACGGCCGCGCCGGCGGGCGTTTCGCCGACCGCGGCGAGATCTCGATCCGCCGCATCGTCAACCGGGAGGGGCAGTCCGCCTACTACCTGAACGGCACCCGGTGCCGGCGGCGCGACGTGACCGACCTCTTTCTCGGCACCGGTCTCGGCCCCCGCAGCTACGCGATCATCGAGCAGGGCACGGTCTCGCGGCTCATCGAGGCCAGGCCGGAGGAGCTGCGCGGCTTTCTCGAGGAGGCGGCCGGGATCTCCCTCTACCGCGAACGCCGCCGCGAGACCGAGAGCCGGATGCGCCAGACGAACGAGAACCTCGCCCGGCTGTCCGATCTGCGCGAGGAGCTCGACAAGCAGCTCGCCCGCCTCAAGCGCCAGGCCGCGCAGGCGGAGCGCTACACCTCCCTCAAGGAGGAGGAGCGCCGCCTCCGGTCGGAGCTGCTGGCCCTTCGCTGGCAGGGGCTGGAGCGGGAGTCGGAGGCGGGCAGCGCGGCGATCGGGGCGCAGGAGGTGAAGCTCGAAGCGGCCCGTTCGCGGCAGCGGGCGGTCGAGGCGGACCTCGAGCGGGCGCGGGCCGCGCACGGGCGCGCCGCCGACGAATACAACGAGCGCTACCGGGCGACCCTGGAAGTGCGGACGGAGGTGGGACGGGCCGAGGAGGCGGTGGCCCAGCTCCGGCGCCAGCGCGGGGAGCTGCGCGCGACCCTCGCCCGCAGCGAGGAGGCGTTGGCGGAATCCGAGCGCGAGGCGCAGGGCGACCGCGTCCGGCACCAGGAGCTGGCAGGGCGTCTCGGCGGGGAGCAGGACCGGCTGGAGCGTGCTCGCGAGGACGCCTCCGAGGCCGAGCAGGGGCTCCTCGCCGCCGAACAGTCGCTCGCCGCGTTCCGGGCGGAGCACGAGGCGTTTCGGGGGCGGCGGGAGGCGCATCGCCGCGAGGCGGACGTGGCCGAAGCGGCGCTCGCCCACGCCCGGGACCGGCTGCGCGAAGCCGCCGCGCGGCAGGCGAGGCTCGGCGCGGAGCGCGAGTCCGTCGCCGGGACGGCCGACGACGATGCGCTCGGTCGGGCCGTCGAGGCGCTCGAGGGCCAGCGCGAGGACGCGCGGCGGCGGCTGAAGGAGCGCCAGGGGGCGATCGCGGGGCTCAGGCAGGCGGAGGCGGCCGCCGCGGAGGCCCTGCACGAGCGGCGCGAGCGGCTCGAAGCGATGTCGGGCCGTCTCGCCTCCCTCGACGCGCTCCAGCAGGCGGCCCTCGCGCGGGAGTCCGGCGAGGCCGCGGAATGGCTCGAAGCGAACGGCCTTCAGGGTGAGCCGCGGCTCGCCCAGCTCATCGAGGTCGAGCCCGACTGGGCGCACGCGGTCGAGTGCGTGCTCGGGAGCCGGCTCGAGGCCGTCCGGGTGGAGGACCCGGGCCGTTATGCGCCCGCGTTCGCCGCGCTCGACCGGGCGGCGGTGTCGCTCGTGGCGGAGCCGGAGACCGCCGTACCCGCCCCGGCCGACGACGAGCTGGCTTCCCGGGTGACCGCCGGCCGCACGCTGGCGGCGGCCTGGCTGGCCGGGGTCGGGACCGCCCCGACGACGGCGGACGCGCTCCAACGGCGCTCGGCGCTCGCTCCCGGCCGCTCCCTCGTCACCCCGGACGGGACCTGGGTCGGCCCAAGCTGGATCCGCGTGTTCCGGCGCCGGGACGACGAGGCCGGCCCGCTCTCCCGCGAGCGCGAGCTGGAGTCGCTTCGCCGATCGGTCGCCGCGGCCGGCGCGGACGTCGAGGAGCGGCAGGCGGCGCTCGAACGCATCCGGCGCGATCTGGCCGCGGCCGAGGCGGACCGCGCTTCGCTCGAAGCGGAGTGGACGGAGGCCAACGACCGGTACGCCCGGCGCCGGTCCGAGCACGCGGCGCGGGTCGCCGAGGAGCAGGCCCGGCGCCGGCGGCGGGAGGAGCTGGACGGCGAGCTCGGGGAGATCGAACGGACGCTAGGCGAGATCGGGACCGCGATCGAGGCCGGGGAAGCGAAGATGCGGACGGTGCGCGAGGCGGGGGAACGCCTCGCGGCCGAGGGCGAGGGGCTCGACGAGAGGGCCGCGCGCCGCGAGGCGGAGGTGGGCGCGGCCCGGGAATCCGCGGACCGGGCGCGCCAGGCGGTGCACGAGGCCGCCCTTGCCTTAGAATCGACGACCGTGCAGGTCGCCGCGCTCGAAGAGGCGCGCCTTCGTTCGGGGGCCCGGATGGAGGCCCTGCGGGAGGAGCTGGAGGAATCGCGGCTGCGCCTCGCCGGGAGCGAGGAGCCCATCGCCGATGCCGAGCAGAGGCTTCGCGAGCGCTTGGAGAGCCACCGCGGGGTGGAGGCCGCCCTCGCCGAAGCGCGCGAGGCGGTCGAAGCGGGGGAGAATGAGGTCAAGGCACACGATCGGGAGCGGAGCGCCTGCGAGGCGGAGACGGGGCGCGAGCAATCCGCCCGCGACGAGCTCCGCCTCGCCTGGAACGCCGCGCTGGCCCGCCGCGATGCGGTCGCGGAGCAGCTCGCGGAGCTCGGGTTCGAGGCCGGGCCGGCGGCGTCCGCCCTGCCGCCCGACGCCGAGCCGGACGTGTGGCAGGAGCGGCTTGCCGGGGTCGAGCGGCGCCTCGACCGTCTCGGCCCCATCAACCTCGCGGCGGTCTCCGAGCTCGAGACCGAGTCCGAGCGCAAGCGCTACCTCGACTCGCAGCACGACGATCTGGCCGACGCGCTCGCGACCCTGCAGGACGCGATCCGCAAGATCGACCGCGAGACCCGCGCCCGCTTCAAGGACACCTTCGAGCGGGTCGGGCGCGGGCTCGAGGCGATCTTTCCGCGGCTCTTCGGCGGGGGGAACGCCTGCCTCGAGCTCACCGGCGACGATCTGCTCGATACCGGGGTCACCGTCATGGCCCGCCCCCCGGGCAAGCGGAACACGAGCATCCAGCTCCTGTCGGGGGGCGAGAAGGCGCTCGCGGCCATCGCCCTCGTGTTCGCCATATTCGATCTCAACCCGGCCCCGTTCTGCCTTCTCGACGAGGTGGACGCGCCCCTCGACGACGCGAACGTCGACCGCTTCGTCGAGCTGGTGCGGGAGCTCTCGGAGCGGGTGCAGGTCATGCTCGTGACCCACAACAAGTCCAGCATGGAAGCGATGGGGCAGCTCGTCGGGGTCACCATGAACGAGCCCGGCGTCTCGCGGCTGGTGTCGGTGGACGTCGACCAGGCGCTCGAGATGGTGGCGGACTGACGTGGCCGAGCTCCGCCCCCTGCTCGCGATCATCGGCCTGCTGGTGGTGGCCGGGGGGCTCTTCTTCTGGATCGCGCGCCTTCGCGGCTGGCGCTTCGAGTGGTGGGAGCGGTTCCAGTCGCCCGGCCGGGCGCGGGGGAAGCGGGCCGCCGCCAAGGGCGCGTCCGACGCGCGTTCGGCCTCCGGGGCGGCCGGGCGGGCGGATCGGCCCCGCGCATCCGCGCCGGCGGGCTCGGGGGAGCTCGAAGGGGCCGGGGCGGACCGGCCGGGGGCCGGCCCCGGCCCGGGCCGCCAGACCCTGATCGACCTCGAATTCCTTCCGTTGCTGGACCCGGAAGACGCGGTGGAGGCGAAGCCTCGCGAGACGGGCCTCGACCGGGAGTACGACGTGGGGGACCTCGGCTCCGTGGAGACGGAAGGGGAGGATGCGATCCGGCCCTCGCGCACCCGGGCCGAGCCGTCCGGCTCCCCGCGAAGGAAGCCCGAACGAGGTCCGGAGCCGGGGCGGCGGGCGGCGTCGAAGCCGCGGCGCACCGCCGCCGGGGAGGGCGCGCGGGGCGCCGGCGCGGCCGAGCCCGGGTCCGGGACGCCCGGCGAGGGCCGGGAGCTGCTGATCGTGCTCACGGTGCTCGCCCCGGAAGGACGCGATCTCGCCGGCCCGGTGATCCAGGAGGCGTTTACCGCCTTCGGCCTCGTTCCCGACGAGCAGGGCATGTTCCACCACTACGGAAACCGCGGCCCATCCATGCGCGACCCGGTGTTCAGCGTGGCCAACGTGCTCGACCCGGGCGTGTTCGACCTCGACGCGATGGACGAGCTCACCACCCCCGGGCTCTGCCTGTTCCTGCGCCGGCCGGGGCCGCTCCCGGCCGCGGTCGCATTCGATCTCATGCTGGACGTCGCCACCCGCATGTCCCGCGCGCTCGAAGCGGTGCTCTGCGACGACCAGCGCTGCCGGCTCACCGTGCAGGCGACCCAGGCGCTCCGCGAGCGCGTGGCCCATTTCGCGCTCCGCCACGAGCGCGGCGGCCCGGATGCCCGCTGAGCCGGGGCCGGACCAGACCCGCCCCGCATCCCCGGACGCGGCTCGGCGCGCGGCCGAGCTCCGCGAGACCGTCGCCCGCCACGACCGGCTCTACCACGTGCGGGACGCGCCGGAGATCCCGGACGCGGAGTACGACCGCCTGTTCGCGGAGCTCCTCGCCCTGGAGACCGCGCACCCCGAGCTGGCCGAACCCGATTCCCCCACCCAGCGGGTCGGCGGCGCCCCGGCGGAAGGGTTCGCGGAGGTGGTCCACGAGGTCCCCATGCTCTCCCTTGCCAACGCCTTCGAGGAGTCGGGGGTCGCCGACTTCGACCGGCGGGTGCGCGAACGGCTCGATCTCCCGGAGGGGGAGGAGGTCGAATACGTGGCCGAGACCAAGCTCGACGGGGTCGCGGTGAGCCTGCGCTACGAGCAGGGGCGCCTCGCGGTGGCCGCGACGCGCGGGGACGGTACGCGCGGGGAAGACGTGACCGGGAACGTGCGCACCGTTCGCTCCATCCCGCTCCGGCTCGCGGGGGACGGGTTTCCGGAGCGCCTCGAGGTCCGCGGCGAGGTCTACCTGCCCCTCGCCCGGTTCGCGCGCCTCAACGAGGAGCAGCGGGAGCGGGGGGAGCGCGAGTTCGTGAACCCGCGCAACGCGGCCGCCGGGGGGCTGCGCCAGCTCGACCCCCGGGCCACGAGGTCGCGCCGCCTCATGTTCTTCTGCCACGGCGCGGGCCGTCCCGAGGGCGTTCCGTCCGACTCCACCCATCGCGGCCTGCTGCGGCGCCTGGACGGCTGGGGCCTTCGCGTCTCGCCCGACGTGCGCGTGGTCCGGGGGGTCGCGGGCTGCGTGGCGTACTACCGGGAGATCGAGGCCCGGCGGGAGGGGCTCGGCTACCAGATCGACGGGGTCGTCTACAAGGTCAACCGCCTCGAAGACCAGCGCCGGCTCGGGTCGGTGGCGAGGGCCCCCCGCTGGGCGCTGGCCCACAAGTTCCCGGCGGAGGAGGCGGTCACCCGGCTCCTCGGCATCGACGTCCAGGTGGGGCGGACCGGATCGCTCACCCCGGTGGCGCGCCTCGAGCCGGTGTTCGTCGGCGGGGTCACGGTGACCAACGCGACCCTGCACAACCAGGACGAGATCGTCCGCAAGGACGTGCGGGTCGGCGACCGGGTGGTGGTGCGGCGGGCGGGCGACGTGATCCCGCAGGTCCTGCGGGCGGTGGACCCCGAGCGCCGCGCCCCGGACGCGCCGCGCTTCGAGATGCCGACCGAGTGCCCGGTGTGCGGCGCCCCCGCGGTCCGCGTCGAGGGGCAGGCCGCGACCCGCTGCACGGCCGGCCTCGGCTGCCCGGCCCAGCGCAAGCAGGCGATCCGCCATTTCGCGAGCCGGCGGGCGATGGACGTCGAGGGCCTCGGCGAGAAGCTCGTCGACCAGCTCGTCGAGACCGGGCTCGTGGGGACGGTCGCCGACCTCTACCGGCTGAAGGAGCGGAGGGAGGAGGTCGCGGCCCTCGAACGAATGGGCGACCTCTCCACCGACAACCTTCTCGCCGGGGTGGAGAAGAGCCGGGGGCTCCCGCTTCCCCGCTTCCTCTACGCGCTCGGGGTCCCGGAGGTCGGGGAGGCGACGGCGGAGGCCCTGGCCCGCCACTTCGGGAAGCTGTTCCGGGTTCGGGAGGCGGACGAGGCGGCGCTCGCCGAGGTGCGCGACGTGGGTCCGGTCGTCGCCGCCCACGTCGCGGCCTTCTTCGAGGCGAACCGGGGGGTCGTGGACGACCTCATGGTCGTCGCGGGGCCGGCGCCGGTCCCCGTCGAACGTCCCGACGGCGGGGGCGAGGCGGCCGAACCGCTCCCGCTGGCCGGGGAGGTGGTGGTGCTGACGGGGGCCCTCGCCGCGATGACCCGCGACGACGCGAAGGAGCGGATCCAGGCGCTCGGCGCGAAGGTGACGGCAAGCGTGTCGAAGCGGACGACCCTCGTCGTCTGCGGGGAGAGCCCGGGAGCGAAGCGCGACCGCGCGGAAGCGCTCGGGATCCGGACCCTGGACGAGGCCGGCCTCCTCGATCTCCTCGAGGGCGGCTGACGGTCAGGGGGCCTTCAGGGGACCTGGGCTTCGAGCGCCTGGCCGTGGACGCCGCGGGCGTCGAGGAGCCAGAGCCACGCGCGGGCGGCTTCCTCCGGGGTGATCAGGGTCTCCGGGTCTTCGGCCGGGAACGCCTTCGCCCGCATCCGGGTGCGGACCGGCCCGGGGTTGAGGGAGTTGACGGATATCCCGGCTCCGCCGTCGAGTTCGTCGGCGAGCACCTGGGTGAGCCCTTCGAGGGCAAACTTGGACACGCTGTACCCCCCCCAATAGGCGCGGCCCCGGCGTCCGACCCCCGAGGAAGTGAACACGACCGAGGCGTGGCCGTGCCCCGAAGCGGTCCGCCGGAGGAGGGGGAGGAGGGCGCGGGTGAGCAGGAACGGCGCGTTCACGTTCACCTGCATGAGCTCCTGCCAGGCGTCCGGGGTGTAGTGCTCGAGGGGGCCGAGGGCGCCGAGCAGGGCGGCGTTGTGCACCAGCCCGTCGAGCCGGCCGAACTCGTTCTCGAGCCGGGCCGCGAGCGCCCCGTAGTCGGGGGGCATCGCGCCGGAGAGGTCCATGGGGTAGATGGCGGGCTCCGGGCCTCCCGCGGACCGGATCGCATCGTAGGCGCGCTCGAGCTTCTCGACGGTGCGCCCGAGCAGCACCACGGTGGCGGCGTGGGCCGCGCAGAGGTCGGCCACGGCCCGCCCGATGCCGTCGCCGGCCCCGGTGACGAGGATCACCCGGTGCTCGAGGAGGCGCGGCGCGGGGCGGAAATCGGCGAAGCGGGGATCGAGGCGCACGGCGATCGGACTCCTTGGGTTCGGGCGCGGATTTGGCTCGGGTCCGGCCCGGGTTCAGCCGGTGTGGCCGCCCCGGCCGGTTCCGGCATTCTACGCAGGGTTGTTTCACGCTGCGGAATCGGTTCGCGCGGGTGACCGCTCCGGTTCGGTCGGATCGGCGGAGGTCCTGGTCCCGGGTGTTCTGGGAACGGCGTGTCCTGCGGACGCTTGTGTCCCGCCCGCAGCGGCGGCAGCGGCTTGAACGGGGGTCGAAGAAGGTTTACGGTGAGATCGTGCTCACGGAGCGGAGCAGCGAGGCGCGGCTCCCGGCTCAGGGTACGAACCCCGCCGCCGAGGCGGCGGGCGCACCGAGTCGCCCCCCGAATGGAGTCCGATCCCATGTCCAGGCTCAATCAGGAAACGATCGCCATCATCGGCGTCGGCATTGCGCTCGGCGCCCTCATCCTCACCACCACCGGCGGGCTGCGCGACGAGCTTCGAGCCGTCCGAGCCGAAGCGAGCGCCGACCGGGAGGCGATTCGGGCCGAAGCACGCGCTGACCGGGAGGCGTTCGAGAAGCAGATCATCCGGTTGACCGAGCAGCAAGGCGCCCTCGGCGGCCTCCTCGAGGGTCTGCGCCTGCGGCAACTGGCCGCGGACGCCTCGGACGACCGCCCGCCCGGATGATTCAGCAAGCCTCACCGGAGCCAGGCCGCCGCCCGGATCATGCGCCGGGCGAACCATCTCCGCTCGCCGGCCCCACGCGGCAGGACGCCGGCACGACCGACAAGGAGGCGCGCATGTCATGGTCAGCCCCGCCCGGGGGCCGGGCGCGGAGCCGCACCGGCTCGACCCCCGCCCGCTCCTCACCGGCCGATGGACCGTCCCGCGGCCCGCGGCCTCCCTTGCCCGAGGCGTTCGGCCCGGAGGATTTTCCGGGCTGCGAGCCGTTCCGCCTCCCCGCGGCCGAGCTCGACCGCTACGAAGGCCGCCTCGAGGTCTGGGACGCGCGCACCGAGACCGCCTGGAAGGTCAGCGCGCCCACCACCATCTACCACGAACGCCCGGCCCGGCGACTCGCCCGGCTGGCCGAACGGATCGAGTCGCTGCGCGGCTCGCGGATCGACAGCTTCGGCTCGGCGGACCTGGCGCGGTTCGACGAGGTGGGGCGGAAGGTCGTGCTGGTGCAGGCGGACGAGGCGCTGTACCTGCATCCGGGCCGTTCGCGGGTGTCCGGCCCGGCCATCGACGTGGGCCGGGACCCGCTGCCGGACGTGGTGCTGGAAGTGGATCACACCACGGACGTGCGCCGCCGCAAGCTGGGGATCTACGAGGCGTGGGGCTTCCCGGAGGTGTGGGTGCTGGTGCCGCCGGAGTCTCGCCGGCGCCCGCCCGGTCTTGAAATTTACCTCCGCCGGGGCGGTCGGTATCGGATGGCGGGGGAGAGCGCGGCGTTTCCGGGCTGGCAGTCGGAGGAGATCTACCTTGCCCTGATCGAGGGTCCGGTGTCGTCCGGGGCGAGGCCGGCCCTTGAGCGGGTGGCGCGGGAGATGGGCGCGCGCGAGGGCACGCGCCCGGAGGACGACCCGATCAGCCGCACGATCTCCCGGCACGCGGAGGCGAGGGGCCACGAGAAAGGCCGCGAGGAAGGCCGGCGGGAAGCGACGGTCGCGAACGCGCTCGCGGTGCTCCGCGCCCGGGGGATCGAGGCGAGCCCGCGCCTGGCCGGGGACGGGGCGCTCCTCGGCAGTGTTTCCGGCGATGCGCTGATGGAGGCGGCCGTGGCGTGCCGGGACGAGGCCGACTTCCGGCGGCGCATCCGGGCTGCGGCCCGGAACGCGGCCCGGTAGGTTCATACCCATTGGTCCATCGGCGCCCGGTCGGGTCGCCGTATCCCGGCTCCGGACGCGCCCGCCTGCGGGCCTCTCGTCAGGAGGGCTCGAGGGCAGGGTCTGCGATGCGCTCCACGGGGCTCGCGGAGTACGAGGCGGGCTCCTCCCGGACCCGGAGGCTGCTCCGCTGGCGGCGGCGGACGATCCGGGCCACCGCCTCGGTCTGCTCCGCCCGGCTCAGGCTCAGCCGGACCGGCTCCACCGCCTCGCACACGTCGGCCGGGGTGAGGCCGCCCAGCACTTTCGACGCGGCGAGCGCCCGCGGCGGGCGGTCCGGGCGAAGGGCGAGGAACTCGGCGCGAAGCGCCTTGGTCCCCTTGCGCCCGTGCAGCCGCCACAGCTCCCGCACCTGCATCTCCGCGTAGCGCTCGGCCTTGCCCTTGTCCGCGCTCGTCACCTCGACCTCGACCACCAGGTCGGGCCAGATCTCCTCGATGAACGCATCGGCGGCGTCCATCCCTTCCGCGACGGCCGCCCGGAACCTCTCCGCGCGTTCGCCGACATAGAACGCGCAGTCGGGCTCCAGCCCGGTGTTGGGAGGGTCGCCGCGCCGGCGGAGGCGGGTCGTTCCGGTCCTCCTGACCGCCTGGCGAAGCGTGTCCGACGCGACGTTCACGACGTCCGCGAGGATCCCGCTCAGATCTTCATGCAGGAACGACGGCAGCAACACGGTGACGAGGCCGCGCACCGGGTCGAGGGACACCCGGCGGAAATGGCGGTTCCAGTCGACGGTAGCGAGGGCGGCGACGGTCTCGGCGTCGGCGCGAAGGACGTGGAAGGTGGAGCCGAGCGGCCCCTCGATCATGGTGGCGGCAGGGGCGTTCATGGCGGATTCGCCTCCGGTATGGACCAGCGGGCCGGCCGCCGCGAACCGCCCGCCCCCGAGTATATCCCCATCGCCGCTACGCGCGTCGTCCCCGGGAACGGCAGCTCCTGGGAACGCTTGTGTCCCGCCCGCACAGGGGAGGAAACGCCCGTGAACAAAAATGCGGGCGGGACGCCCGCGTTCCCAGGACGCCCGGAATCCCCGAGCGCCCCGCGTTCCAGGGACGCGCCGTCCCCAGGACGCGCCTCGATGCCGGGCCACGAGCCGGTCGGCGCGAAAGGGTCCGGGGATTCTGCGGGCCGGCGACGCCGCGCGAGATGGCTCACGTCGGGCCGCCCGCCGATCCGGGCGCAGCCGCCGGCCCCGGGGATTCCGCGGGGCGGCGGTACCAGGCGAGGTAGTTCACGTCGGGCCGCCCGCCGACCCGGGCGCGGCGGGTGAAGGGGTCGTAGCGCAGGCCCGCCGTCTCGGCGAGCTCGAGGCCGGCCCCGCGCGCCGCCCGGTCGAGCTCGGAGGGCCGGAGGAAGCGGCCGTAGTCGTGGGTGCCGCGCGGCAGCAGGCCGAGGACGTGCTCCGCCCCCACGACCGCGAACAGCCACGCCTTCGGCGTGCGGTGGATGGTCGAGAAGAACACGTGGCCGTCGGGGCGCGCGAGGGCGGCGCAGGCGGCGACGAGGGAGGCGGGGTCGGGCACGTGCTCGAGGATCTCGAGACAGGTCACGACGTCGAACCGGCCCGGTGCTCGCGCCGCGAGCTCCTCGGCGGTGGCCCGCTCGTAGCGCACGTCGGTGCCGTTCTCCGCGGCGTGGCGGCGCGCGACCGCGATCGCGGCCTCCCCCGCGTCGATGCCGGTGACCCGCGCGCCGCGCCGGTGCATCGCCTCGGCGAGGAGCCCCCCGCCGCAGCCGACGTCGAGCACGGTGCGGCCGTCGAGCGCCGCCCGCTCGTCGATGAAGCCGAGCCGCACGGGGTTGAGGTCGTGCAGGGGGCGGAAGTCTCCCTCCGGGTCCCACCAGCGGGCGGCGAGGCGTTCGAAGCGTTCGACCTCGTCCCGGTCGAGGTTGGGCTCCGCATCCGCCCCGCCGGCCGCGGCTTGCCGGTCCGCAGCGGTCGCCGCGGCCCCTGCCGGATCCGGGCTATTCCTTGCTCGCCGCATCATCCGACAAGAGCGGCGCCGCCGCCCGGATTCCGACCCCATCACCCGGAAAACGGCTTTTCGCCATGCCCGCCCGGGCAGCATCGACGGCCCGGTCCAGGCCCGGCTGCGGGCAAGGAACGGCCTTGCCTACCGGATCCGGGCCTGCCATTCCCGGGCCTCGCGCACCGCCTCCGCCGTGTCGAGGGTCTGGACCTCGCCGCTTCGCACCACCCGGCGGCCGGCCACCCACACCTCGCGCACGTGGGAGCGGGTCGCGGCGTACACGATCTGGGAGACGGGGCTGTAGACCGGCTGGGTGTCCGGGCCGCGAAGGTCGATGGCCGCGACGTCCGCCGACTTCCCGGGCTCGAGGCTCCCGATCCGGTCGCCGAGCCCGAGGCTCCGCGCCCCGCCGAGGGTCGCCATGCGGAGCACCTGCCCCGCGGGGCTCGCCGTCGCGTCCCGCTCCCCGAGCTTGCCGAGGAGGGCGGCGGTGCGCATCTCCCCCAGCATGTCGAGGTCGTTGTTGCTGGCCGCCCCGTCCGTGCCGAGGGCCACGTTCACCCCGGCCGCGGCGAGGCGGGGGGCCGGGCAGACCCCGCTCGCGAGCTTGAGGTTGGACTCCGGGCAGTGCACGACGGAGGCCCCCCGGTCGGCCAGCGCCTCGATCTCGCCCGGAAGGAGCTCCGTCATGTGGACGGCGGCGAGCCGCCGGTTGACGAGCCCGAGCCGCGAGAGGCGGGCGAAGGGGCGCTCCCCGGTCTCGCGCTCCGCCTCCTCGACCTCACGCACGGTCTCGTGCAGGTGCACGTGCACCGGGACGCCGAGCTCCCCGGAGAGGTTGCGGACCCGCTCGAACGCCTCGTCGCCCACCGTGTACGGGGCGTGCGGGGCGAACGCGGTGGTCACGAACTCGTCGTGTCGGAACGCCTCGTACACCTCGAGCCCGCGGGAGAGGTACGACGCCGGGTCCCGCGCCCATGCGGTCGGGACCTCCAGGACGATGAGGCCGAGCACGGCCCGGATCCCCGCCTCGCGAGCAACCTCTCCCACCGCATCCGGAAAGAAGTACATATCGTTGAAACAGGTGGTTCCGCCACGCAGCATCTCCACCGCCGCGAGGCGCGTCCCGGCGCGCACGAACCCTTCGTCCACGAAGCGGGCCTCCGCCGGCCAGACGTGCTCCGAAAGCCAGGTCTGGAGCGGAAGGTCGTCGGCGAGGCCCCGGAACAGGGTCATCGCGGCGTGGGTGTGGGCGTTGACGAACCCCGGGACCAGAGCGTGCCCGTCGAGGTGCAGGCGCTCGCGGGGGGAGAACTTCGAGTCGATCTCCGCCGCCGGCCCGAGCGCGGCGATAGCGCCGCCCCGCACCGCGAGGGCGTGCCCTTCGAGTACGCATCCGTCCGGCTCCACCGGGACGATCCACGACGCGCTCAGTACGAGGTCGGCGGGCTTCCCATGCTCCATGGGCCGATTCTAGCCCGGATGCCCACCGTCCTCCCGCGGTGGACGCCGAGGCGCCGGGGCGGGATCGCCGGGGCGGATAGAATGTGCGGCGGAGACACGCTGGCGAGGCCCGAGGCGGGGGCGCGTGCGCCGCAACCCGCCGCCGCGGAGACGACGATGCAGGATCCGACCCGATGACCGATGCCGGCAAGCGCCCCCGCATCGCCTACCAGGGGGAGCCCGGGGCGTACTCGCACGCCGCCTGCCGCGAGGCGCGGCCGGACCTCGACCCCCTCGCGTGCCCCACCTTCGAGGAGGCGTTCGAGGCCGTCGAATCGGGGGGCGCGTCGTGCGCGATGATCCCCATCGACAACTCGCTCGGCGGCCGGGTCGCCCTCGTCCACCACCTGCTGCGGGATTCGAGCCTGCACATCGTCGGGGAGCACTTCCACCGGGTCCGGCACTGCCTGCTCTGCCTTCCCGGCGCCGACCCGGGGGGGCTCCGGCGGGTCCGGAGCCACCCCCACGCCCTGCTCCAGTGCCGCGGGCGGATCCGGGAGCTCGGCCTCGAGCCGGTCGAGAGCTTCGACACGGCCGGCGCGGCGCGCGAGATCGCCGAGGGGGGCGACCCCGCGGTCGCCGCCATCGCATCGCGGATCGCGGGCGAGACGCATGGGCTCGAAGTGGTGCGGGAGGGCTTCGAGGACCACCCGAACAACGTGACCCGGTTCGTGGTCATGTCGCGTGACCCGCTCGCGATCGACCCCGGCGCGGGGCCGTGCATCACCGCCTACGTCTTCGCGGTGAAGAGCGTCCCCGCCGCGCTATACAAGGGGCTCGGCGGGTTCGCGACGAACGGCGTCAACCTCTCGAAGATCGAGAGCTACCTCGACGCGGGCTTCTCCGTGGCGGAGTTCTACATCGAGTTCGAGGGGCATCGCGACCGCCCCGCGGTCCGCAACGCGATCGAGGAGCTCGGATTCTTCTCGACCACCCTCCACTGGTTGGGAACCTGGCCCGCCGACCCCTTCCGGGAGAGGGGGGAGCGCCGGGGTTCGGGGTCCGGGCCGCCGGGGTAGCACGGGCTCGAAGCGGCGGCCGGCCTTCGCCCGGCGGCCGCGGCCCCGCGGGGGCGGGCCGGGTCTTCGCGGCCGCCGGACGACCCCTGGCTCGATCGTGGCCGGCCTTCCGCGCGGGGGCCCGGCTCCACGAGCCGGAGGTCGCGCCCCGCGGGCCGGGCTTCCGAGATGCTTTCGACGTCCCGAACGGATCACAGTGGAATGGCCGGGCGGGTGGGAGGCGCCGGGAGAGGCTCGTGGCCGAGGTGAATTGCTCCGGCGCCGGCTGATCCCGTGCCGGCCCGACTCGGGGAGCGGCGGCTCGATCCCATCCCTTTTCGTATAAAATTCCCCGCGGCGAATCCGGGCATGGTGCGCTGGCCGTAGGAAGCATTCCGATGAAGAAGATCCTCGCGTTCCTGGTCATGGCCGGTCTGCTCGCCGGGTGCGGCGGTGGCGGTGGGAGCCCGCTGTCTCCGCAACCAGAGCAGCAGCTGGAGCCCGAGCCGGAGCCAGAACCGGAGCCGCCACCCCCAGCGCCGCCGTCGCCGCCGACAACTCCGCCGCCGCCGCCGCCCCTGCCGGAGCCAGAACCGGAGCCGATGCCCGAGCCCGAACCGCAGCCGGAGCCCGAGCCGCAGCCGGAGCCCGAGCCGCGGCTACCGCCGGAGTCCGATCAGATGGCGGTGGTGCCGGCGCCAACGCCTCCATCAACGCCAGCGCCTCCCTCAACGCCTCCGCCTCCGTCAACGCCAGCGCCTCCCTCAACGCCTCCGCCTCCGTCAACGCTTCCGTCAACGCCCGCTGGTTTCCGGGACGATCCGCAGTACTACTCCCGGGATTCCGAGGGGGAGCCCAGGAACTGGGGGCTGGACGAGGTCGGCGCGGCGGATGCCTATGCCCGGATCGTGAACCGGGAGCGCGCCCTGGCGCCGCCGGGGGCCGGGATGACCGGAACCCTCCGGCCGGCGGCGGGCCGCAGCACGGAGGAGCCCGCCTCCCTGACGCCGGGGGCCGGGGTGACGGTGGGGGTCATCGACACCGGCATCGATCTCGGCCATTGGGAGTTCGATCCCGACCGGATCACCGAGACGTTGCTGTCCGGAGCCAGCGACGAAGACGGCCTGAGCTTCAGCCACGGAACCGCGGTCGCGAGCCTGATCGCCGCCCAGCGTGGAGGGGACCCCGGCCCGCCTTCGGAATCGTTGAGGCAATGGGACTTTCACGGCATCGCGTGGGGCGTCGATCTCAAGATGTTCGCGATCCCGCTGGGAACGGGCGACCCCAACCGGGATTACGCTCCCATCAGCCTCTCGGATCTGGACGATTTCGATACGAGGATGGCCGACCGGCTTCGCGCCGCCCTGGCCGACGAGCATGGGGTCGACATCCTCAACATGAGCTTCGCCACCGACGGTCTCGTCGAGAACTACGCCGCGGCCGACCTCCGCACCGGTCTGGACGACGTCATCGAGACCGCTACGCAGTCCGGCCGTCGGGACGCGGACAAGACCCTGCTCGTCTGGGCGGCGTCGAACGATCATGGAGCCAAATGCGCCGAGGGAACGGACAACTGCATCGAGGTCGATCCGGAGACCCGCAAGGGAACGATCGACGCCAGCTCCCCGTCGGTCCTCGGCGCCCTGCCCGTACACGTCGAAGCGCTGCGAAGCCACTCGGTCTCGGTGGTGGCGACGACGCGGGACGACGGGTCTCCCCTCGCCAGCTTCTCGAACCGCTGCGGGGTCGCCGCGAAATGGTGCATCGCCGCTCCCGGCGCCGACCTCGTGATCGCGTACTTCGGCCCGTGGTTGCCGTCGTGGTCGCCGGTGCCAGTGCCGGGCAGAGGCTACACGAAGGGAGGCGGCACGTCCTACGCGGCCCCCCTCGTGGCGGGGGGCCTCGCGCTCCTGAAGCAGTACTTCCGCGGCCAGATGGGCAATACCGAGGTGCTCACGCGCCTCTACGAGACCGCCGCGGTCACCCCCGATCCGGTGGCGAGCGGCGAGCAGTGCCCCGAGCACCTCGATCTCGACGACGACCGCTCGGCCTGCGAGCTGTCGTCCACCCACGGGCGCGGGCTGATGGACCTGAAGGCCGCGACCGAGCCGGTCGGGACGCTCGGCACGGGCGTCCCGGGGAGCGTGTCGCCCCTGTGGGGCACGGCGCTCCGCACCCCGTCCGCGTGGGGGGACGTGTCGCGGCGGATGGGGCTCGCCGAGATCGCGGCCTTCGACGAGCGGAACGCGCCGTTCTGGCTGCCGCTCGGCGCGCGGGTCGCGCCGGCGGCGGCCGGCGTGCCCGTTCCCTCCTTCGCGGACGAGGCGCCGGACGGGGGGGGGGGGGGGGGCGTCGCCTGGCGGGGGCTCTCCTGGGCCGCCCTCGGGGGCGCCGAGGGCGCGCCGCGCGGCGCCTTGCGTCTCGCCTACGCCGCGGACGGGGACGTGGGCGCGGCCGGCCTCTCCTGGGGCGCGCCGGGCGGGGCGCTCCGCACGGGGCTCGTGCTCGAGCAGGGGGCCATCATGGGCAGCCGGGGCGAGGGCGCGTTCGCGGGGGGGGCCGTGCACGGGCTCGCGTTCGGCACGCTCGCCCGGTCCTTCGCGCTCGGGGAGGGCGAGGACGGCGGTCCTTCGGGCCTTCGCCTGTCCGTATCCTCCACGCTCGCGGGCGGGCGGCTCGCGGGCGAGAGCGGCATGTTGGCCGGCTCCGGGGGGCTCTACTCGCAGCACCGGCTCGCGCTCGAGCGCACGGACGGGGCGCGGTTCACCCGGCTCTTCGTCGAGCAGCCCCTGCGCGCCGAGAGCGGGAGCGTCCGCTTCCGCCGTCCGGTCGGCCGCACCCGGGCCGGGGACTGGGTGTACCGCGACCTCGAGGTCGGGCTCCGCCCGGGGGCCCGCGCGTTCACCCTCGGGGCGCACCACGAGCGGCCGCTCGGGGAGGGCCGGATCGCCTTCGGTGCGAGCCATACCCTGGATGCGGGGCACGTGCCCGGGGAGGAGGAGGCCTGGGTGGGAGCCCGCTACCGGCGGCGGTTCTGAGACGAGGGCGCGGGCGGGGCGCCTTCCACCGTTTCGCGATCGAGGCGCTGCCTTCACCGCACCGCGGGGCTTGCGCGGGACGCCCACGTTCCCAGGACGCGCCGTTCCCGGGACGCGCCATCCCCGGGAGCGTTCGCGAGGGGCGTGCGCGGCTTCCAGGGTTTGGGGTCGGTTCGAGAGGCCTTTGGGTGGATTTCACCCCACGGCGGCGTTTGCGCGGGCGCTCCTGGGAACGCGGGCGTCCCGCCCCCATCCTCGTCATTCCCGCGAAAGCGGGAATCCATGCGGCCCGGGAACGCGGGTGTCTCGCCCTCATTTTTGTTCACGGGCGCTTCACACCCCTGTGCGGGCGGGACACAAGCGTTCCCAGGATGCCCACGTCCCCACGGACGCGTCCGCGAGAGGCACGCTTGGCGAAAACCCCACAGCGCACATGCCTCCCCAAGGATTAGCCTTGCATGATCCCCTGAAGTTAGGGTCATGCCCGGTTGCATGGTATGGATGGCTTCGCCCATCCTTTTCCCGTGCCGCTACCCCTTGATCCGCCCCCGGAGACGAGGATGCCCGAACAGCACCCCACCGAAGAGGCCGAACGAGTGATCGAACGGATCCGTGCGAACCTGCGCGGGACCGTCGCGACGCGGCGGTGGCCGGAGCCAGTCCTGGCGCGAGCCGCCTGCCCCGCGCCGTAGAATCCGTATGTCCGGTCCGCTACGCACCGTTCGGCCGCTTCTCTTCCCGCGGCGGGCCGAGCGGGTCACGGGGCGGCGCGGGAAGCGTCAGGGTCGAGAGGGAGGTTGAACGTGGGAACGAAACGGATCGCGATACTGCTCGTCGCGGTCGCACTGGCGGCCTGCGGCGGTGGAGGCGGCGGGAACGCGCCCGATCCGACGCCCCAGGCGCCTCCCCAGGAGCGTCCCCCGGAGCCTCCCCAGGAGGAGCGTCCCCCGGTGCCTCCTCCCACGGGTCCGGAGAGCGGTACCATTGATCTGATCGACATCAACCCCCCGGAGCCTCCCCAGGAGCCTCCCCCGGAGCCTCCCCAGGAGCCTCCCCCGGAGCCTCCCCAGGAGCCTCCCCCGGAGCCTCCCCAGGAGCCTCCCCAGGAGCCTCCCCCGGAGCCTCCCCAGGAGCCTCCCCCCCCGCCCGTGAGGACGACGGCGTACCCACCGACGACTGCCGTCTACGTCCGACCGGACGGGGCAGCGGCGATCGTGGCGGACGAGGAGTATCAGGGGCTCGACGCCGAGGGCAACCGTCGGAACTGGGCTCTGGACGTGGTGAAGGCGGCGGACGCCTACGCGCGGCTGGAAGCGAGGTACGGCGCCGGGACGCTCCCGGGGGCGGGACAGCGGATCGCCGTCATCGACACCGGCATCGACTTGGGTCTCACCGGCGACCCCGGCCTCCCCCCCACTCCGAGCTCGCAGCGGCCAACGCCGCGGGGCGTGTGTCGTACACCCTGATTCTGGGCGCGCGACGCGAGCCCTACGGCAACCCCGCGGGGGAGTGGGTGTTCAGCCACGGCACGGCGGTGAGCAGCCTGATCCTGGCGTCGAGAGACGACCCGCGCCAGAACTGGTCCTTCCACGGGATCGCGCACGGAGCGCGCCTCGACGTGTACGGCATCCCGCTCGGAACCGGATCGGGAGGCTACGACCCGCAGCCCGCGACCCGCGCCGCGATCCGCGGTCGCGCCCAAGCCCGGGTGACCCTCATGAACCCCGCGCTGGGCCAGCGGCCCGACGTCGTCAACATGAGCTTCGGGTACTCCGAGATCGCCGAGCACTTCCTGCCGCAACGTACGGATATGGAGGAATGGCTGAAGCCCCTCATCGACCAGGTCAAGGAGTCGGCAGGGACGATCTTCGTGGCGGCGGCGGGCAACGGGAACGGGCGCAATTGCGAGCGCACCACCGACGTGGGCTGCGCCACGGGGGAGCTCGAGGCCACGAGCCCGACCGTCGTCTCGGCGTTGCCGCTGTGGGACAGCAGCAACGAAAACAATGTTGGCGAGCGCTGGGTCGCCGTCGTCGCGACCGACAGCACGGGCGCGATCGCCTCCTTCTCGAACCGCTGCGGGCTGGCCGCGAAGTGGTGCCTGGCCGCGCCGGGCGCCGGCGTTCTGGTCGCCTATACGGGGCCGTACTCACGCGAGGCCCCGCACCTCCTGGGTCGGGGCTGGTCGGTGGGCAGCGGGACGTCCTACGCCGCCCCGCTGGTCAGCGGCGGGCTGGCGGTGGTGAAGCAGTACTTCGGGGACACGTTGACGATGGAGCAGGTGCTCCAGCGCGTCTACGCCACCGCCGACGTGACGCCGGACACCGTGGACGGTGGCGGCCCGTGCCCCGAGCACCTGAACACCGATGCAGACCCGGCGTGCGAGCTCTCGTCCACCCACGGGCGGGGGCTGATGAACCTGGAGAAGGCCACGCGCCCGGTCGGGGGAACCAGCGGCGGCGGGACGTTCGCCGACGTGGGCGGCGCCATCGCCGCGACGCTGGCCGCGCGCGGGGTCGAGCCGGTGGTCTTCGACTCCCTGGGCTTCCCGTTCCGGGTGGAGCCGCGGGCGCAGGCCTACACGCTCACCCCGGAGGTGGACCCCATCCCCCGCTTCGCGGACGAGCCGGACCCCGGCCCGCGGTGGCGGGGTCTGCAGTGGTGGGACGCGGAGCCGGGTGGGCCGGCCCGCCGCTGGTCGTTCGCCGGCGCAAGCGCCGCCGCCGACGGCATGGTGAGCGGCGGCCTGGCCTACCGGGCGGGGACGGACGCGCGGTACTGGCAGGCGGGGTTCGTCGGCGAGCGTGACCGCGTGCACGGCGGGGCGGCGGCCGGGAGCTGGGTGGGCGGCGGGTTCTGGCACCGCACGACGTTCCTGCGCGCGGGCAAGCGCTGGCGGCTTGCGGGCGACGCCGGGGAAGGCGTGAGCATCGAAGCCGCCTCCACCCTGGCCCACGGCGCGATGCGCGGGGACGGCGTGCTGCGCGAGACCGACGGCGTCTACAGCAGCCACGCCCTCCACCTCGACGTCGACGGCGCCGGGCGCCGTACCCGTTTCACGCTGGAGAGCCCCCTGCGGGCGGAGGCCGGGGGGTTCACGCTGAAGGTGCCCGTCGGGGGCACGCTGGCGGACGGCGTGCGCTACGCCGACGTCGACGGGGACCTCGCCCCGGAGGCGCGCGAGGTGCGGCTCACGGGGCAGCACGAAGTCGAAGGGCGGTACGGCCGGGTCGCGGCGTCGGCGGGGTTGCGGTTCAACGCGGGTCACCGCGCGGGCGAGCAAGCCTGGCACGCCGGCGTCCGGTGGCGCGTGCGGTTCTGAAGGCGCGAGCCAAGGGGAAGGTCACGCCACGGTTCCGTCCCGCGCGGAGCCGGCCTCGTTGAAGCAGCGGCTCCTGCTCCGCCCCGGCGGGAAGAGCGGCGTTCGCCGGGCGCTGGACCGGGTCCGGGTCTGCCGGGAATACCTTGGCCGCCCTGATTCAGGCAGGACGCCGCTGGGACGTACACTTTTGGCAGACAGGTATCCGCCCGGATGGGGAGAGTGGTATATTCAATACAACGAAGGCAGAGAATTTCGAAACAGTTATTCTTTGCTACCAGGAGGCAGATCTCGAGTGCCAACGTTCCGGACGGCTGCCTTCATCATCTCGCTAAGATCGTCTTCCAGTCGGGAAGACAAATCCATACATTGCCTGACAGCCCGGTCACCAATAACGGTAAAATAAACGGGAACTAGTGATCCAATCAGCAAAATCCAAAAGGAGATTTGTATTTCGTTTCTGCTAAAGAAATGGCAGGTACGAGAAAGAAAGAGACCAGCCGCATGTGCTGAACCCAAAGCTAAAGCAGTGAGTGATACGGCAGTAATAAGAATGCACACGAAAATATCAACACGCGCTGGAAACGACCATTTGAACTGGAACATAGTTGGCGTCAACGAATGCCGAGAACCAGATGAACCGTCAAGAAAAGACGCCAACCCCTGTAGTTCCTTGTAAGATCGGGTTCCACTAATCAAATCCATGTTGTTGCTGCCTATCGAAGCGAGGCGTTCGTTGGCTTCCGCGACAAGCGTAGTAATACGTTGCGAATAACGAAAACGCTCCAAATTCAAATAGGAAAGAGAAATAGCAAGAGACCCGCCAGCCAGCGGGATCAAATGTTCAAGCATGGACACACAGCTCATTCGGAAAGCCCCCGGCTTAGCCTTGACAATGGAATACGACGAATGCTCAGACTGCACCCATAATCCCGTTGCTCCATAGGCGATCGAACAACCCCCTGAGGTTGCTCCCACCGGGCCGATCTCCAAAAGCCGCCACCGCTCTGAACATAGTCTTGTCCGGTTCGAAGCGATAGCTATCGTCGTCCATGACAACGAAGTGAAAGTCGTAGGTTTCCTGCCATTCATCAGGGACAAAACGCAGGTGGATTTGCCGGCTATAATCCATGAGACCGCTCAGGAAAGAGTGCTGCTTCCGCCAGCGATCTTCAGTAGCCTCTTTATCTTCGAACAGGATATAAATTTCACGATCGTTGGATTTCCGGAGGAAATGCCGTGCTTCTTCAACGATCTCCGCGCGGCCATAGACGTCCGGGTTAAGGGAACCCGTCAATATCCGGACGGATTCACCGGCATAAGAAAACATGTTCTGCATGATAACAGCAGCATGATCGAGAGTGTCGTTGTACACAGGATCGCCTTGCCGAGCCTGTGCTAGCCTCCTCACCCGAGCACGGTAGGAAATGAATGAGCTTGCAGACGGCATTGCATGTTTCTCCTGTGTCCCATTTCTCTCATGCGCCAGGCAAGAAACTCCTGTTTCGAGTGAGCGGCGGCTTGGCGCGGCCACACGCGCCGCAACGGTGCTCGAGCAGGCGTGCTGCCCACGGGTCCGGTCAGGAGGCGCCTCCCTGGGGCACACCCGATCGACCTCCGCCTCTTGGCCCCCTCCCGCTCCTGACGGCAGGCTCGAAGGTCCCCGAGGCGTGATACTGCCGCAGATGAACGGTCAGTACAACAGAGAGGTTGTTTGGAGGCATGTGCACTGTTCGTAACTATTTGAAACATATGGGTAGGATGGATCCTTCGTACCCTGTGCGTGTCCAGTGGCGACACGCTCGTGACCGCCTTATCCAATTGATTTACAACACCGGGACGCCTGCGGAGCGGATCCATGAGAGGGACGGGCTTGAGACTGTCGAGCAGACGAGCACGGCTCGGCGCGTCCGTCGTCATGGCGTTGAGCGCAGCGTCGGCAGCCGAAGCGCCGGTTCGCGTCGGACCTGCTGAACCTGACGCTGGCCGCGCCCTCGGTGAACCGGCATCATGAAGAGTGGGAAGGACGCCGGCACGAGGCGCGCGCTCTTGAGGCAGTGCTCGCGGGGTGCGCCTCGACCCGGATGGCCATGGACGGAGGGCCAGGGGCCGCGGCCGGGCCGGCGCCGGAGGCGAGCGCTACTGCTTCGAGCGCGGCGCGCGCAAGTGACGGCGGGGGCGAGGGCTGGGCCGACGTGTGGAAGCGGCACTGCTTCGCCTGGAAGTACAAAGGCCGGCGCTTGAACTTCGACGCGGTCTTCGACCAGCTCCGACAGTACGCCCCCGCGCTCGAGAACCCGCCGCTGCTCATCGTCTCGGACATGGCGTGGTTCCGGATCCGCACCAACTGGACGAACGCCGTCAGCGAGACGCACAAGTTCACGCTGGAGTATCTCGCAGACGCGGCCTGCCCGATCACGACTCCATGCCGACGTTGCTAAACTGTCGGGGATGTATGCAGGCGGAAGCCGTAGGAGACGAGGCCATGACCAGGAAGCCGACCATGGAGACAGCCCACGAGAACGACCAGCCGATCACGAAGCCCGAGCAGGACTTCCTCGACAGGCGCCGAGTCTGCGCCATTCTGGCGCAGCTATGCATTGAGGAGGAGGCGTCCGAAGGGCGGACGATAGGACTCGTGGGACGATGGGGCTCGGGCAAGACGTCCTGTCTGAACCTGACGGAACACGAGCTGGAGAAGACCCCTGACGCCGTGGTCGTCAAGTTCAACCCATGGATGTGGAGTGACAGCAAGAGCCTCGTCTCCGAGCTCCTCAAGGCCATAGCTGACCAGTGCGAGTGCGGAGACCCGGGTGGGGGGAGGGCGGTGGCCTCCAAGCTGATCCAATACGGCAACGCGCTGAGTCTGAGAAAGGCAGCAGGAGCAATGCCGACTCTGCTGCAGCTGGCAGGATGGGAAGAGCTGGCCCAAGTAGCCGCCATGACGCTCGACGTAGTCGATGTCGGGCGGGAATTCGTGGGGCAAACGGAAGACGGGAGGAGACAGCTCCAAGAGGAGACGCCGGAAAGACTGCTGGAGAGCCTGAAAGAGGCTCTACGAAACCAGTCGAAACAGTTCGTGGTCCTGATCGACGACATCGACCGGCTGGAGCCCGAGGAGCTGCAGCAGATGCTGAAGGCGGTCAGGCTCACCGCAAGGCTCCCGAAGGTGACCTACCTGATCGCCCTCGACAAGGCGACAGTTGCGAAGGTCCTCGACAGGCGGGGATTCGAGGGGGAGGACTATCTGGAGAAGATCATCGAGATCGAGGTCCCCGTGCCAATGTTGCAGACAGCGCAGCGACTCGCATTTCTCAGGGGCGAGATGCTGAAGACGACGAACAAGCACGGCAGGACGCCGGTAATGGACGAGCAGGAGACGAACGAGATCGACGACGTCATCCGCCTGATCCTGACGCCCCTGCTACAGACCCCGAGGGACCTCAAGCGGTGCCTGATGCGGGTCGACAAGGCCTTCCGCACAATCCCCCCGCGTGTGAAGACGCGCGACGTGATCGCCCTCGAGGCGGTGCGGAGCAAGCTCCCCAAGGTAGGGGGAGTCATCGATCGGAGAGCCGCCGACATCACCGTCAGCGAGTGGACGGCCTCGCCGTTCGCGGCTGGAGGAGATAAGGAGGACGTCGCAGCCAAGGAGGCGGGTGACGAGCTGGAGGAAGCCGCAGGCCAGCACAAGAATGTTGTGAAGGAGCTGATTCGGCGGTGCTTCCCTCGCGTCTGGGCAGCAAGGGGGAGCGTCAACACGAGCGGCGAAAGTTGGGGGCACAGCCCTTGGAGCCGGATCCAGGCTTGGCGGGAAGAAGGAAGGATCGGGGAGCAGTCGGTGCTGGAGACGGTGCTGGGACGGAAGAGCACGAGAGAGTTCGACGTCGCAGGATGGACGGCGCAAGTGATGGAGAAGCGGGACTCGGGCGAAGCCCTGGAAAGGTTCCTGCACAGCCTGCGCCCCGAGGACGTTCAGGACGTGGTTGGAGGGCTGGAAATCCACGCAGACCAATTCGAGGGACGGCATGGGGAAGAGATGATCCCGGTGCTAATGGACCTGCGGAGGAAGGTCCCGGACGGCCCGACCCGGATATCCCAAGTGGACGAGGAAGGAGCCTTTCTACGGGTAGTGGCAAGACTCGTGAACGCAACGAGTCAGGGAGGAGGAAGGCTCGGCCTGAACGACATTACGCGGCGGATCCAGTCGATCGGAGCCCAGGCGAGGTTCCTCGACATCGCCGGCTGGGAGCACAAGCAGGCACGGCCCGCTTGGGAGGAGGAGGTGTGGGAGAAGGCCGCCGAGGCGTGGCTGGAACGGCTGGAGCAGACGCCGGAGGCCGAGCTGGAGAAGGACCCGGACCTGTTCTACGCCGCGGATCTGGCCAGCCGCACAGCAGCCCGAACGGGGCAAGTCTGGACAATCTGGGACAACACCGCGACGACCCGGAAGATCCTGGAAGGAAGCGCCTCCGAAAGCGTGAACACGCACGTGGAAAGGGACATCGGAGAGATGGTCCACAAGGCGGAGAAGCGCGCGTACCTCCTGTGGGAGAGCCTGAAGCGGATCTGGGGGAGCGAAGGCCAGCTAATGAAGGCAGTGGAGAAGGCGCAGAACGCCTTGCCATGGCCGGCCGAGGTGGAGGACATCTGCCTGGAGCTCGCGTGGGAGTACCACGCGGGACGGACGGACGAGCCGTTCGAGAGGGAAGAGGAAGTGACGATCGGATTCGGAACGCCGTTGAAGAAGGCGCTCGACACCCTGCTCCAAGAGGGAGAGAGCATGGAGGATCTGTGCGCGAAGGCGCTGCGAAGGGGGCATGGCGTCCCCTGGTGGATGGGAGTGGCGCTGGATCTCGCACCGGGCAAGCCCGCCTTCCCCCACCCGGTGGGAGTCAAGGTACGTATCTACGAGGCGCAGAAGCAGGCGGCGGAGAGACACGCCGAGACGATGGGTGTGAGCCTCGAAGAGGCTTGGGGGACCATCCTGGCCGCAGGAGTGGATCACCTGATGCGGGAGCGTACGCAAAGGTCGGAGGGGATGGAGGACAATGCCTGATCACCCCAACCTCCCGGACGGGTTACTCCGCCCGCCCTGCGGGGAGCGGCCGGTGGAGAGCGACCCGCGAACGGGACGGTGGGGCCTCGCGCGACGCCTCCCCGGCCGCGGGTGGGAGCCATACCTTGGATGCGGGGCACGTACCCGGGGAGGAGGCTTGGCTGGGGGCTCGCTACCGGCGGCGGTTCTGAGGCGAGGGGACGGGCCGGACGCCTTCCGCCGTTTCGCAATCGAGGCGCCGCCTTCACCGCACCGCGGGGCTTGCGCGGGATGTCTTTGGGAACGGCGCATCCTGGGACCGCGACCGCGCGGGGCGCTTCGAGCTGCGGTTGGTGGAGAAGTACTGTCGGCGCCTCCCCGGCTTCGACGTCTGGAACCCGAAGACCACGAGGAGAATGACATGCTGAAGCGGACTTTGAAGCGCCTCATCGCGAGGGCGGTGCTGGTCGGGCTGGTCGCCTTGGGGATGGGCGCAGCGCACGAGGCGAGCGCGGACGGGGAGGCATTCCGTGCGGAGCTGCACGACCTGCTGGACCGGTTCGCGAAGAACAACCAGGTGTGTACGAATCGGATGAAGGACGCACAAGCGGCGATGGACAAGCACGAGAAGTTCATCGACGCGTTGACGGCGGGCGAGAACGCGACCGAGGCCCAAAAGCGGATCAGGGAGGTGGCGGAAATCTCCGGCTACAAGCTGGCGGATGCCTTGATCGAGGCGCGTTACCACACGATGCGCTTCAACGAAGAATGCTCGATCGCGAAGGGGCGCATCGACGACGAGTACGGGGAGCTGATGGAGCGTCGCGACGCGCAGTGGAGCCCCGAGAGGTCGCCGCTAACGCAGCAGGACATCGCGCGAGAGAAGGCGACGACCGTGATGCTGCTGGCAGCACTCAATCTACAGCGAGCGCACACAGAGAAGATGGGGGCGTTCATCTACACGGTAGAACCGCTGGCCTCTGCAGAGGCGAACGAGGACCTGAGCAAACTCGCGGGCGAGTACGAGCAGATGCTGACCAAGTGCGAAGGGATCGTGGAGGAGGGCGAAGCGAACCTGAAGCGCTACGCGGACGCGGGAGGAGTGGCAGGCAGCGCGTACGACGAGGCGGTGGACAGGGTGAACGAGTCGACGGCGCTGATCAACGGCTGCACAGCGCAGTGGAACGAGCTGGGGCCGGAGATGCTGGCATTCCTCCAAGCCCGCTCGTGGGCCCGGTGGAACGAAGAGACTCGGGCAAGCATGGATCGCATGGCGCAGCGGGACGGAAGCCTGAAGCGGCGGGTGAACGCGTACGTGCTGCAGGTAGGGGTGAAGGCGGAATGACGAAAGCGATCAGAGAACGCGGCGGCGAACGATAGAACCGCCCAGATGGGCGGGCAGGGGGGAGAACCGAGATGCCGGTGAGCCTGAGGGGCGCGATCAACGCGAAGTGCCGCGAGGGCATCTTCGATCCGCGGGCGGCCGGGAACTGGCGGCGGCCGGTGCAGGCGTGCACGTCGCTCCGGTGTCCGCTGTGGCCGGCGCGGCCGGGGGGAGGCGGGGTTCAGCGACGAGCAGCGGCCGGACCTGACGGCGCTGGTGGGGGCGGAGTTGACGGAAGTCCTCGAGACCACGCCGCACGATCCGGTGCTGGCGAAGGCGGCGGTCCCGAACAGCGGGGTGCCGGGGTGAGGAGGAGGAAGGTATGGAATCAGGACCGAGGTGCAACGGCGGGAGGTCGAAACGATGGAGGTCGCGGAGAACATCGGTACGGTAGACGAGCTCAGGGCGCGCGAGGGCCGCGCGCTCGCGGGCGCGTCCACGGAGACGTGGGCATCCTGGGAACGCGGGTGTCCCGCCCGCAGCGGACCTGAAGGTCCGGGGGAGAAGCGCCCGTGAACGAAAGTGCGGACGATACACAAGCGTTCCCAAGAGTGCCCGCGCAAGCGCCGCCGTGGGGTGAAATCCGCCCAAAAACCCCTCGAACCTCACGCCTCTCGCGCGGGCCTCATGAGGAGGAGGCAGGAGGCCCCGACCGGACGCCGAGGAGGAGGTCGCCTACCGGGCTGCGGCCCGGGCCGCAGCCCGGATGCGCCGCCGGAAGTCGGCCTCGTCCCGGCACGCCACGGCCGCCTCCATCAGCGCATCGCCGGGAATACTGCCGAGGAGCGCCCGGTCCTCGGCCAAGCGCGGGCTCGCCTCGATCCCCCGGGCGCGGAGCACCGCGAGCGCGTTCGCGACCGCTGCTTCCCGCCGGCCTTCCTCGCGGCCCACTTCCCGACCTTCCCTGCGGCCTTCTTCCCGCGCGCGCCGGGCGATCGTGCGGCTGATCGGGTCGTCCTCCGGGCGCGTGCCCTCGCGCGCGCCCATCTCCCGCGCCACCCGCTCAAGGGCCGGCCTCGCCCCGGACGACACCGGACCCTCGATCAGGGCAAGGTAGATCTCCTCCGCCTGCCAGCCCGGGAACGCGGCGCTTTCCCCCGCCATCCGATACCGACCGCCGCGGCGGAGGTAAATTTCGAGACCGGGCGGGCGCCGGCGAGACTCCGGCGGGACCAGCACCCACACCTCCGGGAAGCCCCACGCCTCGTAGATCCCCAGCTTGCGGCGCACGTCCGTGGTGTGGTCCACCTCCAGCACCACGTCCGGCAGCGGGTCCCGGCCCACGTCGATGGCCGGGCCGGACACCCGCGAACGGCCCGGATGCAGGTACAGCGCCTCGTCCGCCTGCACCAGCACGACCTTCCGGCCCACCTCGTCGAACCGCGCCAGGTCCGCCGAGCCGAAGCTGTCGATCCGCGAGCCGCGCAGCGACTCGATCCGTTCGGCCAGGCGGGCGAGCCTTCGGGCCGGGCGTTCGTGGTAGATGGTGGTGGGCGCGCTGACCTTCCAGGCGGTCTCGGTGCGCGCGTCCCAGACCTCGAGGCGGCCTTCGTACTGGTCGACCTCGGCCGCCGGGAGGCGGAACGGCTCGCAGCCCGGAAAATCCTCCGGGCCGAACGCCTCGGGCAAGGGAGGCCGCGGGGGGCGGAACGGCTCGTCGGCTGGTGAGGAACGGGCGGGGGTCGAGCCGGCACAGCTCCGCGCCCGGCCCTCGGGTGGGGCTGACCGTGACATGCGCGCCTCCTTGTCGGTCGTGCCGGCATCCTGCCGCGTGGGGCCGGCGGGCGGAGATGATTCGTCCAGCGCAGTATGCCGGCGCCCCGCGGCCCGATCAACGCCTCGCCCGCGCCGACGCCTGTGCGCTGTGGTGATCTTCACCAAGCATACCTCTCGCAGGGCTCTTGGGAACGGCGCATACTGGGAACGCGGGCGTCCCGCCCGCACAGGGGTGTGAAGCGCCCGTGGACAAAAATGCGGGCGGGACGCCCGCGTTCCCGGGACACATGGATTCCCGCTTTCGCGGGAATGACGAAGGCGGGCGGGAATGACGAAGGCGGGCGGGACACCCGCGTTCCCAGGACGCCCACGTCTCCACGGACGCGCCTGCGAGAGGTGGGCTTGGCGGAAGACCCCGCCGCGCACATGTCTCGGCGAAGCGAAGCCGATTGACCGGCCGTGGACGGTTCCCGTAGAGTCGCCGCACCGCACCGGCTCCGTCGGCCTTGCGCCGGGCGCTCCGCGCCGCGGCCCGAAGAGAGGGCGGCGGGCCCTCTCCCTCGTCCGAGCCCGGACAATCAGGGAGGTCTCCGAGAATGAACCGATTCGTGCGCGCCGCGGCGGCGGCGTTCGTTGGGCTCCTGGCCTTCGCTTCGGCCGCGGCCGCCGACCGGGAGCCGATCCGCATCGGGGTCGTCTACGACTACACGGGGCCGTTCGCGGACGCCGGGTCGAAGGCGGCCGCGATGGGCGCCCGCATCGCCATCGATCTCGTCAACGAGCGGGGCGGGGTCGAGGGACACCGGATCGAAGCCGTCCACGCCGACGCGCGGTCGGACGCGGAGGTAGCGGTCCGCGAAGCCGTCCGCCTGCTCGACGAGGAGGACGTCGCCCTCGTCATGGGCGTCTACGCAAGCGAACAGTGCGTGCCCATGGCGCAGGTGGTGAACGCCCGGAAGCGCTTCATGTGGGCCAACGGCTGCATCTCGTCCGCGGTGTTCCGGGGCCGCGGCCTCGAGTACGTGTTCCGCCCCCAGGCGTACAGCGACCAGGTCGGCGGGGCCTCGTGCGCGTTCCTGAACGAGTCCGCGAAGGAGAAGCTCGGCACGGCGCCGGGCGGTCTCAGGGTCGCGATCATCCACGTGGAGGGCGCCTACGGCGCCGGCGTCGCGGCCGGCAACGAGGCGAGCTGCCGCGGCTACGGCATGGAGGTGGCGCTCAAGGAAGGCTACCCCGCGAACGCATCCGATCTCTCGGGCCTCGTCGCGAAGCTCCGCCGGGCCCGCCCGGACGTGATCCTGCACACCGGGATCGGCCCCGACATCGAGCTCTTCCTCCGCCAGGCGAAGGAGCAGGGCCTTCGCTGGCGGGCGCTCATCGGGCACGGGGCCGGCTACGGCCAGATCGAGCAGCTCCGGGACCGGTTCGGGGAGGACTCGGACTTCCTCTTCAACGTGGACCCGGTTGCGGCCCAGCTCCTCGACCCGGCCGCCCTCGCTCCCGGCCTCGGCGCCCTCGTCGCGGAGATGGTCGCGCGCTACCGGGCGGAGACGGGGGAGGAGGAGGTGTCGGCCTTCGTCTCGATGGGCTTCGGCCCGACCTGGACCTTCCTCGCCGACGTGCTCCCGCGGGCGATCCGGGAGCATGGCGGCTGGGGCCCGGAGGCGCTGCGCCGGGCCGCCCTCGCGACGGACGTCCCCGAGGGCGGGACCATCCAGGGCTATGGGGTCGGGTTCTTCCCGCCGGGGCACGAGATGGCGGGGCAGAACGAACGTTCCTGGCCGGCCGTCATGCAGTACGCGGGCGGCGTGACGGAGATCGTGTGGCCGGCCGCGGTCCACACCGCCGACCCCGTGCTTCCGCTTCCCGAGGGGCACGCCTACGCGAAGTGAGGCAGGTGCGCGGTGGGGAGTGTCGCCAAGCACGCCTCGCCGCGGGGGCTCTTGGGAACGGCGAGTCCTGGGAACGCTCGTGTCTCGCCCGCATGAATGCCCTGCCGCACATCCTCCGGCGTCACGGACGCTCCTGGGACCGGCGCGTCCCTCCGGGGCACGGGCATCCCTGGATTCCCGCTTTCGCGGGAACGACGGCTGGGAGGCGCCTCTGGGAACGCGGACATCCCCTCGGCTGGTGAAGGGTCGCTTCCCGGGAACGCTTGTGTCTTGCCCACCTTCGTCATTCCCGCGAAAGCGGGAATCCATGTGTCCTGGGAACGCTTGTGTCTCGCCCGCACTTTCTGTTCACGGGCGCTTCACACCCCTGTGCGGGCGGGGCCGCCGCTCAGCTTCGAGGAGGGGCGGGGAGGAGCTCGGCGAGGGCGGCGAGCAGGCGGTCGTTCTCCTCCGGCGCGCCGACGCTGATCCGGAGCCGGTCCCGGAGGCGCGGTTCGTCGAACCAGCGCACGTGCACGTCGCGGGACTTGAGCGCCCGGTAGAGCGCGTTCGCGCCCGAGCCGTCCTCCCGGCCCCCGCCCGCTCCCCCGTCCCCGCCCGGCCGCCGTGCGGCTCCGGTTTCGGCTGCGCCGCCCGGGCCGGGGCGGTCGCCGGGGCCGCGGCCCCCGCCCGCCTTCCGTGCGGGTCCGGCGCCGACGCCGTCCGCCTCCGGGGCCGCCGCGCCCGGCGGGACGGAGGCGAGCACGAAGTTGGTCTCGCTCGGGAGCGAGGGGAGCCCGAGCCGTCCGAGCCCCGCGCGCAGCCGCTCGCGCTCCGCCCGCACCCGGGCCCAGTTGTCCGCCGCCCAGGCGCGGCTCTCGATGGCCGCCGCCGCCAGCGCCTGCGCGATCGCGTCGACGTTGTAGCTGTCCTTGGTCTTGGTGAGCATGGGCTCGAGGAGCGGCGCGGGGCCGAGGCCGTACCCGAAGCGGAGCCCCGCGAGCGAATAGCCCTTGCTCAGGGTGCGGAGGATGAGCAGGTTCGGAAGGTCGCGGACCGCGGGCGCGAGGTCGTATCCGCGCGCCGGGTCGACGAAGTCGACGTAGGCTTCGTCCACGAGCAGCACGCCCTCGAAGCCCTCCGCGACGGCGGTGATCTCCTCCCGGCCGTACAGCCGCCCGGAGGGGGCGTGCGGGTTGGGCAGGAAGGCGAGGCGGGCGCCGCTCCGGTTGAGCGACTCCGCGAAGCGGTCGGGGAGCCCCCACTCCCCGGTGAGCGGGACCTCGACCGGGCGCGCCCCGTGGAGCCGGATGAGGACCCGGTAGAGGCTGTAGGTGGGCGGCGCGATCGCGACCGGCTCCCCGGGGTCCGCGTAGGTCGCGACCGCGAGCCGGAGCAGCTCGTCTCCCCCGTTGGCGGCGATGACCTCGGCCGGGTCCACCCCGTGCACGAGGGCCGCGGCCGCCCGGAAGGGGGCGGCGTCCGCCGGCGGGTAGCGGCGCAGGCGCTCGACCGGGAACCGGGCCAGGGCTTCCGCGACCGCGGGGGGAGGGGGGTAGGGGTTCTCGTTGGTGTTGAGCTTGACCCCGCCCGCCGGCTGCTCGCCGGGCACGTAGCCCGGAGTGTCCTTCAGCCCGGGGCGCTCGTACGAGAGTGGGTCCATGGGGTCCTCGTGTGCCGTATCGCCCGGCTTGCGCTGTTCGGTGTCCAGCGTTCGGCGTCCGGCGCTCGACGGAGCCGGCCGCCGCGCCGCGGGGAGGCCGCGGAGGGGCGGGGGCGGTCGGGGCAGGCCGCCCCGGCGCGGCCGGGCGGACCCGGACGCCTGCCGGGCAGCCCTCGGGTCCGCGCGGGGGAGGATGGGCGTTCCCCCGTCGTCAGCCCCGCTTCTTCTACTGCCGCGTTCGGTCAGCTCAGCCAGGCCGCGTCGTCCGGCCCGCCGCGTCAGCCGACGAATCCGGCAAGGGCGTCGAGCACCTGGTTCGGCCGTTCCGACATGAGCTGGTGGCCCCCGTGCCGGATGACGAGCCGCCGCGAGACGGGGAGGGCGGACTCCAGATCGCGGGCGGCCCGCGCGGGGGTCATCGTGTCGCGCTCCCCGAGCACCAGCAGCACCGGGCAGCGCACCGCCTGCGCCCGCTCGATCCCGTCCGCGTAGCGGTTGCAGGCGTCGAGGTCCGCGAACAGCACCCCCGGCGCGGCCCGCTCGACGAGGCGGAGCCCGCCCCCGGTCATCCACATCCCGGGGACGCTGAAGCCCCCGACGTGGGCCCGCGGGCTGTGGCCCCAGAGGGTCACGAGGTCGAGGGCGAGGTGCTCGTTCGCCCGCGCCGGGTCGAGGAGCGCGTCGGTCACCGGCATCGGCGCGGACGTGCCGACGAGGACGATCCCGCGCGCCCGTTCGGGATGCCGTGCGGCCGCGTCGAGGACCGCGAGCGAGCCCATGCTGTGCCCGACGAGGAAGGCGGAGTCGAGGCCGGCCCCGTCGAGCAGGGCCGCGATCCAGTCGGCCATCGCGGGAACGGACGCGAGGGGCGGCCCCTCCGAGCGCCCGTGCCCCGGCAGGTCCACCGCGATGGCGTTGTGTCCGTGGCGGACGAAGTAGCGCCCGAAGAAGGTCCAGACGGTGCGGTCCATGGCCGCCCCGTGCACGAAGAGGACCGTGGGGCGGCCCGGATCGGGGTCCTGCCCGTAGGTCGCGGCGAACGCCCGCCGCCCGTCGATGCGAAGCTCCACCGCGAACCGCCCTCGCTGCCCCGTCCGCTCCGCCTCGCCCCGGCCCGCCCGGCTCGTCCCCGCCCCGCCCGCGGCGTCAGCGCTGCGAGGCGCGGAGCGCGCGCCCGAGGTCGGCGGTGAGGTCGGCGGGGTCCTCGATCCCCACCGAGAGCCGGATGAGCCCCTCGGAGATGCCGGCCGCCGCGAGCGCCTCCGCGTCCATCCGGTGGTGGGTGGTGCTCGCGGGGTGGATGACGAGGGACTTCGCGTCGCCGACGTTGGCGAGGTGGGAGAAGACCTCCAGCCGTTCGATGAAGCGCTCGGCGGCGGCCCGCCCGCCCCGGACGCCGAAGCTGAAGACCGCCCCCGCCCCCTTCGGGAGCAGCCGGGCCGCGAGCGCGCGGTCGGGATGCCCCTCGGCCTCGGGGTAGCTCACCCACTCGACCGCCTCGTGCCCTTCGAGGAAGGCGACCACCTCGCGGGTGTTGGCGACGTGGCGGTCCATGCGGATCGAGAGGGTCTCCAGCCCCTGGAGCACGTAGAAGGCGGTGGTCGGAGCCATGCACGCCCCGAAGTCCCGCAGGCCCTCGCGCCGCGCGCGGGTGATGAACGCGGCGGGGCCGAACTCCTCGGTGTAGGTGAGGCCGTGGAAGCCGTCGTGGGGCTCGGACAGGGTGGGGAACCGCCCCGAGGCGTCCCAGTCGAACCGGCCGCCGTCCACGAGCACCCCGCCGATGACGACCCCGTGGCCGCTCAGGAACTTGGTCGCGCTGTGGTAGACGAGGTCCGCCCCGAGGTCGAGGGGCCGGCAGAGCCAGGGGGTCGCGAAGGTGTTGTCCACGAGGAGGGGGAGCCCCGCCTCGTGGGCCGCCTCGGCGACGGCGGGGACGTCGAGCACCTCGCAGCCCGGGTTGCCGACCGTCTCGCCGAAGAGGAGCCGGGTGGAGGGGCGGATGGCGGCCCGGAACGCGCCCGGGTCGCGCGGGTCCACGAACGTGGTCTCGATCCCGAAGCGGGGCAGGGTGTACTCGAGGAGGTTGTGGCTCCCGCCGTAGAGGGAGCGCGAGGCGACGAGGTGGTCGCCGGCGCCCGCGATGGTCGCGACCGCGAGGTGGAGGGCGGCCTGCCCGCTCGCGACCGCGAGCGCCCCGACCCCGCCTTCGAGGGCCGCGACCCGTTCCTCGAGCATCGAGTTGGTGGGGTTGGAGAGCCGGGAGTAGACGTGGCCGGAGCGCTCGAGGTTGAAGAGCCCGGCCGCGTGGTCCGCGTCCGGGAAGACGAACGAGGCGCTCTGGTAGATGGGGGCCGCCCGCGCCCCGGTGGCGGGGTCCGGCGGCTGGCCGGCGTGCAGGCTCAGGGTGTCGAATCCGAGGTAGCGGGGGCCGGGCATGGGACGGGCGGGCGTACCGGGGCGGTGCGGGGCGGCAAGGGTATCCTCCCCGCCCGCCTGCCCGCAACGACTTGGCCCGACCGAGGCATGTGCGCGGTGGGGTTTTTCGCCAGGCACGCCTCTCACGGGTGCGTCCGCGGGGACGTGGGCGTCTTGGGAATGCGAGCGTCTCGCCCCCGTCCTCGTCATTCCCGCGAAAGCGGGAATCCATGCGGCCCGGGACCGGCTCCCCTGGGAACGCGGGCGTCTCGCCCGCACAGGGGTGTGAAGCGCCCGTGAACAAAAATGCGGGCGGGACACAAGCGTTCCCAGGACACATGGATTCCCGCTTTCGCGGGAATGACGAAGGTGGGCGGGAGACAAGCGTTCCCAGGATGCGCCTGCGCAAACGCCTCCGTGGGGTGAAATCCGCCCAAATGCCCCTCGAACCGACCCCAAACCCTGGAACAACGCCGTCTCCGGGGGGTAAAAAATATCTCGCCTCCTGTTCTCCCTGCTCTATATCAATAGCTTACGAACAGCGTGCGGGCCTCGTTCCGGCCTCCGAGCCTCTCCGCGTCTTCGTCCGGACGCTCCTCCAGCCGGCGCCGGTCGGGGAGGCGGTTCGTGGCGGCGTCCGGGGCGGGGCTCAGGCGCGGGCGGCGAGGAGGTCGTCGACCGCACGCTCGAGATGGCGGAGGGTGTTGCACACCCGCGCGACGTGGCAGTAGGGGAGGTAGCGGAGCATCTCGGAATCGCCCGTCCCCCAGAACGTCCGCGGCTCGGGGTTGAGCCAGACGACCCGCTTCGCCCGCCGGAAGAGCTTCTCCAGCGAGGCGGCGCGCGGGTCGCCCCGGTTGTTGCGGGCGTCGCCGAGCACGAGGAGGGTGGTGCGGCGATCGATGAGGTCGAGATGGCCGGCCTCGAGGTCGAGGAGGGTGCGGCCGTAGTCGGTCGGGCGGAAGCCGATCCGCTCCATGATCCCGGCCGCCGCCTCCTCGAACGGGCGGCCGGCCAGCAGGTCGTCCACGTCTTCGAGGTGGCTCGAGAAGGCGAACGCGCGCAAGTCCGACATGACCTCGCGCAGCGAGTAGAGGAGGAGCAGCAGGAACTGGGCCGCCGCCGCCACCGACCCGCTCACGTCGCAGACCGCGACCACCTTCGGGCGCTCCACCCGGGTGTACCGCCAGGCGAGCCGGAACGGGACCCCGTCGTGGGCGACGTTGGAGCGGATCGTGCGCCGCGGGTCGAGCCGCCCGTTCTTGCGGTCGAAGCGGCGCCTCGCGTGGCGGCTCGCGAGCCGCTTCGCCATGCGCCGGACGATGCGCCGGGCGCGCTCGAAGTCGCGCGGCGGGATGTTCGCGAGGCGCATCCGCTCCAGGAACTCCTCGCGGAGCCGCGCCGAGGCGGGGTCCGCGTAGAGGGCGACGTTGCGCTCGACGAGGTCGCGGGCCTCCTCGATCAGCCGCTCGCGGGCGTCTTCGAGCCGCCCCGCGCGCTCGGCGCGCCCGGGGTCGTCCGGGCCGTCCGAACCGTCCGGGCCGGCGCGTAGTGCCCGGATGGCCTCCTCGAGGTCCCCGATCCCCATCTCGTCGAGGATCCGCCGCATGAACACCCCGCGCTGGGTGAACAGGCGAAGCCGCGAGAGGTCGACCTCTCCCGCCGCCGCCGCCATCGCCGCCGCCACCCCCGCCCGGTCCCCGTCGAGCAGCATCCGCACGAGGTCGCCCGCCGGCCGATCGGCGTCCGGGGCGGCCTCGCGGGCCTCCTCCCGCCCGTGGCCGGACCCGGGCGCGGACCTGCCCGCCGCGTCCTCGCCGGCGGCGGACGCGAAGAAGGCGTCGAAGCACGCGAAGTAGCTCGCCTTCTCCTCCTCGCTCTTCGCCACCGCGACGGCGAGCGCGTCCCGGAGCAGGGCGCGGTCGCTCCACCCGACGAGCGCGGCGGCCCGGTGGGCGTCGATGCTCTCCGCGACGGACACCGGCACGTCCATGCCGCGCAGCGCCTTCAGGAAGCGTTCGAGGCTTCGTTGCATCGTGGACGCTCGAACGGGCGGCGCCGGCGGTGCGGGCGGCGCAGGCGGCGCGGGAGGCGGGGAGGGGGTGCGCGCCGGCCACGCCCCTTGGCGGCGTTCTCCGGGGAGGCCTGGCCTCGGACGATGGGCGGAACCGCCGCCCGGGTCCCTCGGGAGCGCGGACGGCTCGCCCGCGGTCCCGGAGGCGCGCCGCGCAGGACGTGATGATGCGGCCTCAACCGCGGCGCCGCTTCAAGGGGTCGGGGGTTCGGGCCAGGCCGCGGCGGGCGCGGCCACCGGGGGGCCGCCGCCCTCGCGGCGCGCGCGGGCGAGGAGGGCGGGAAGCTCCCGGTCCGCCCGCTCGACGTCCGCCTCGAACTTGAGGAGCACGTTCAGGGTGTCGCGCACGACCTCGCGTTCGAGCTCGTTCGCGTTGAGCAGCACGAGGGCCCGCGCCCAGTCGATGGTCTCGCTGATCGAGGGGAGCTTGCGCAGCTCCAGGCTGCGGAGCTGCTGCACGAAGTCGACGAGCTGGCGCCGGAGGGCTTCGCCCGCCTCGGGGACCCGGGTCTCGACGATGCGCCGTTCGAGCCGCGCGTCGGGAAGCGGGATGTGCAGGTGCAGGCAGCGGCGTTTGAGGGCGTCGCCGAGGTCGCGGGTGCTGTTGCTGGTCAGGAACGTGACGGGGGGCATGTCCGCCCGCACCGTCCCGAGCTCGGGGATGGTGACCTGGTGGGCGGAGAGGACCTCGAGCAGGAACGCCTCGAACTCCTCGTCCGACTTGTCGACCTCGTCGATGAGGAGCACCGCGCCCCCCTCCTCGCGGAGCGCCCGCAGCAGGGGGCGCGGCTCCAGGAACTCCTCCGAGAAGAACAGGTCCCCGAACTCGTGCAGGCGCGCCATCGCGCCCTCGAAGCCGGCCGCGCCGCGCAGCACCTCGCTCATCCGGTCCTTGAGGATTTGGGTGTAGAGGAGCTGCTTGCCGTACTTCCACTCGTAGAGGGCCTTCGATTCATCGAGCCCCTCGTAGCACTGGAGCCGGACGAGGGGGAGGCCGAGGAAGCGGGAGACCGAGAGGGCGAGCTCGGTCTTGCCGACCCCCGCCGACCCCTCGACGAGGATCGGCTTTTCGAGGTGGGCGGCGACGTGGACCGCGGTCGCGATCGCCCGGCTCGGGATGTAGCCGACGCTCTCGAGGCCGGCCGCGATCCGGTCCGTGGCGCCGAGCCGATCGAGGATGGCGGAGGCGCGGGAGGCCATGCGCGCTAGCGGCCTTGGAAGCGCGCCGGGCGCCGCTCGTTGAAGGCCCGCACCCCCTCCTGGCGGTCCGCGGTGGGCACCAGCCGGTTGTAGGCTTCGAGGTCGAGGGCGAAGGCGCTCCGGAGGTCGAGGTCGCTCCCGATGGACATCGTGCGCTTGGCGCGCCGGGTCGCGAGCGGGGCGTTCGACGCGATCCGGGCCGCGGTCGCGAGGGCCTCGTCGAGGAGGGCGTCGTTCTCGCAGACCCGGTTGGCGACGCCCCAGGCGAAGGCTTCCTCCGCCCCGAAGGGGAGGCCGGTCAGCACCGCCTCCTTGGCGCGCCGCACCCCCGCCGCCCGCGCGAGGGTCTGGGGGCCGAGGGCCCCCGGCATGATCCCGAGGGTGACCTCGGTGAGCGCGAACCGCGCCCGCCGGGCGGCGTAGATGAAGTCGCAGGCGAGGGCGAGCTCGGCCCCGCCGCCGTAGGCCGCGCCGTTGACGGCCGCGATGATCGGGATCGGGCACTCGACGACGGCGAGGGTCATCTGCTCGAAGATCGCGTGCTGGCGCTGCCAGTCCGCGTCCGTCATGCCGTTGCGCTCCTTGAGGTCGCCGCCCGCGCAGAACGCCTTCTCCCCCGCGCCGGTGAGCACGATGCAGCGCACGTCCCCGGGCTCGACGTAGAGCCCCGTGAAGAGCGCGCGGAGGTCGAGGCCCATCCGGGTGTTCAGGGCGTTGGCCGAGGCGGGCCGGTTCAGGCGGACGATGAGCCGGTGCTCGTCCGCCGCCTCGACCGCGATGGTGTCGTAGGAGTCGTGGGAATCGCAGGTGTCGCGGGAATCGTTCATGGGCTCCGCACGCCGGATGATCGCGCCCGGTCGGTTTCGGGCTTCGGGGTTGGGGGTCGGGTCGAGCGGCCCGCTCCGTCCGGAAGGGGCGGGCGGGGCGCTACCGCCGGCCGGGGCGCGCCGGGCCGGAGGCGAACGATACCATCACGGGGTCGGGGCGCCACCCGCCGACGAGGGCCGCGTCGTCCGCCTTCGGCGGGTCGAAGCCGGCGCGAAGGAACGCCGCCCACTCCGGGACGAGCCTCCGCAGGACGCCGGGCCGTCCGAACAGCCACCACAGGCCGGCCGCGAACTCCGCCCATCCGTGGCCGTCATGGCGCAGCATGGTCCGGACCGCGCGGAAGTTGTCGCGGAGGAAGTTCAGGGTCACGGGCTTCAGTGTCCGCCGAAGCTTCTTCGGGCAGCCTCCGGCGGTCGCGTAGACGTCGAACGCGACCGACTTGTGCTCGATCTCCTCGACGGCGTGCCACCGCCAGAGCTCCGCGACCCGGGGGTCGGCGTCCGCAAGGAGCCCGGGCCGGTCGGGCCTCCCGGTCCGGCCGCCGGCCCGTTCGGCCCCGCCGTCGAGCAGGGCGGCGGCCAGGGTCGCGGTCAGGTGTTCGAGGGCGACGGTCGCCGCGAGCCGGGCGAGGGGCGAGAGGTTCGCCTCGCTCCACTCGACGCCCGCCAGGAACGGCGCCTCCAGCGCGGCGAGGTCGTAGCCGCGCCGCCGGCAGAACGTCTCGTTGTAGGCCGCGTGCACCCGGCGGTGCACCGCCTCCTGCCCGATGAAGCCTCGGATCGCCTCCTTCAGGGCGGGGTCGTCGATCCCCTCCTCGTGCGCGCGCACCGCGTCGATGAAGAAGCGCTCGCCGCTCGGGAAGGAGAGGGACATGGCGTTGAAGAAAGCGGTCCGGAACGGGCTCCCGCCGTGCCAGTCGCCGGCGAGCGCCTCCTCGAGGTCGAACGTCGGATGCCGGGGGCGGATGGGGCCGCCGCGAGGCATCCGGGCAGCCGCGGACATGTTGCCTGCCTTCGGACCGTGCACCGCCGCGATTGTACGCGAGCCCGCCCCCGGCCCGCATGTCTCATGGCCGGCGCGGTCGCGGCCGGCCGCGCGCCGGCGCCCCGGCAGTCGCGGGCCGTACCCCGTTCCGGGCCTCTTCGACCGCGCGCAGGCACCCGTGCCGGCTACGCCTTCGGCAGCCCGGACGCGCTCCTTCGGTCCGGGCGGCCCGCCCTTACCCCCAGCTCCAGAAGTCCACCCCCTCCTGGAGGAAGAAGCGCGAGAGGACCATCTTGTGGACCTCCGAGGCCCCGTCCACGAGGCGGGCCTGGCGCGCGTAGCGGTACATCCATTCGAGCGGGGTATCTTTCGAGTACCCCTTGGCCCCGAGGAGCTGGATGGCGGTGTCCACCGACTTGTGGAGCACGTCCGCGACCGCGACCTTCGCCATCGACACCTCCTTGCGGGCGAAGTCGCCCTGGTCGAGCTTCCAGGCGGCGTGCATGGTGAGGAGCCGCCCGACGTGGACGTCCATCGCGGCCTCGCCCATCATCCACTGCACGCCCTCGTGCTCGGCGAGCTTGAGGCCGAAGCTCTCCCGCTCGCGCACGTAGCCGGCCGCGATCTCGAGCGCCCGCTTGGCGAGGCCGAGCCAGCGCATGCAGTGGGTGAGGCGGGCCGTGCCGAGGCGGATCTGGGTCGCCTTGAGACCGTCGCCGACCTCCATCAGGACGTCCTCGTCGCGGACCTCGAGCCCCTCGAACTCGATCTCGCAGTGGCCGCCGTGCTCCTCCGGCCCCATGATGGGCACGGTGCGCACGATGCGCCAGCCCGGCTGGTCGGCGTGGAAGAGGAACGCGGAGAGGCCGCGGCGCGGGTCGTCCGAGGTGCGCGCGACGACGATGAAGTGCTTCGCCTCGCCGGCCCCGGTGATGAACCACTTGCGCCCGGTGATGCGCCATCGGCCGCCCTGCCGCTCCGCGCGGGTTCGCATCGCCCCGGCCGGGTCGGAGCCCGCCCCGGGGGCCGGCTCGGTCATGACGAAGGAGGAGCGTACCTCGCCGTCGATGATCGGCTGGAGCCACCGATCCTTCTGGACTTCCGTCCCGACCCGGTTGAGGAGGATCATGTTGCCGTCGTCCGGGGCCTGGCAGTTGAAGGTGACCGGCCCGAAGATGGAGCGGTTCATCTCCTCGTAGCAGGCGGCCATCCCCACCGTCGGGAACCCCGCGCCGCCCCGTTCTTCCGGCATCTGGAGGGCCCACAGCCCCTCCGCGCGCGCCTCGGCGCGCAGGCGGGCGAGCGGCTCGGCCGCGATGTTCTCGTGCTCGTCGTACACCGAGCGGTCGGCTTCGATCGGGATGAGGCGGGTATCGACGAAGTGACGGATGCGAAGCCGCACCTCCTCGACCTCGGGGGGAAGCTGGTAGTCCATGGGGGCGGGGCTCCTGGTGAAGGGGGGTAGATGTGCGCCGGTCAGACGGAGGTGCAGGCGTGGCCGCCGTCCACGGTGATGACGCTCCCGGTCATGAAGGAGGAGGCGTCGGAGGCGAGCAGGAGGAGGGCGCCGTCGAGCTCTTCC
The DNA here is from genome assembly GCA_965243335.1 of Gammaproteobacteria bacterium. Classification (GTDB taxonomy): domain Bacteria; phylum Pseudomonadota; class Gammaproteobacteria; order HK1; family HK1; genus JAJDXW01. Next base: position 2,548,644 of record OZ251545.1, on the reverse strand, counting down.
GGCCGACCGGCCCGGCGCTGGGGGATCCCCCGCACGAGGCGCTTCCCCGGCTCGGCGCGGAGGAACTCGCGGTTGAAGTCCGTCTCGATGTAGCCGGGGGCGATCGCGTTGACCCGGACCCCGTGCCGGGCGAGCTCCGCGCCCATCGCGCGGGTGAGCTGCACGAGCCCGCCCTTGGAGGCCATGTACTCCGGGATCTGCATCGCCACCCGCCCGTGTCCGATCACCGAGGCGATGTTGATGATGCTGCCGCCCGTCCCTTGCGCGGCCATGCGGCGCGCGCACTCGAGGGCCGTGAGGTACGCGCCCCGGAGGTTCACCCCGGTGACCGCCTCCCAGTCGGCCTCGTCGTGCTCGAGGAGCGGCTTGTGGATGACGGCCCCGGCGTTGTTGACGAGCACGTCGAGGCCGCCGAGCGCTTCCGCCGCTTCGGCGACGCCCTCGCGCACCGAGGCGCCGTCCGCCACGTCCATGCCGACGGCCACGGCTTCCCCGCCCCCGGCCTCGATCTCGCAGGCGAGCGCTTCGAGCCGGTCCACCCGCCGCGCCGAGAGCGCCACCCTCGCTCCCTCGCCGGCCAGGGTGAGCGCGAACTGCCGCCCGAGGCCGGACGACGCCCCGGTCACGATCGCGCGCTTGCCGCGAACCCCGAACCTCTCGCTCACCCTCTCACCTCATCGACACCGCGGAGCGCGGCGGTCGCACCATCTCTGGTGCGGATCGTCCGCGAAATCCTCTTGACGAATTGCTCTTCCGTGCGGCCTTCCACGGATACGGCGAGGCGGATCACGGACGGCCCCCGAGGAGGTTCTTGAGCCAGAGGTCCCCGGGGCTGAAGTCGGCTTCGAGCCATGTCCGATAACGCTCCGGTTCGAGGCGATGAACCCGTGTTTGCCCATCAGGGGCTTCCAGTACGAAGAACTCGTCGAGATCGAAGGCGTCCACGAGGAGGGGGGACTGGGTCGCCACGATGACTTGCCGCTCCTCGGCCAGCGACCCGATCATTCCCCCGATCAGGGCGATGGCGGCCGGATGCAGGCCGAGCTCCGGCTCGTCCAGCAGGAGGATGTCCGGTAGCATCTCCGGCGGAAGGTTGAGCAGCGTGACGAGCGCGAAGAAGCGCAACGATCCGTCGGACGTAAAATGGGCGCCGAAGGTCTTCCCGTAACCCTTGGCCTTCCACCGAAGCGCCACCTTGCCATATCTTTCTTCCAGGTCGAATCGGTCGAAGATTGGCAGCACCCGTTGAACGTGGCGGCAGATAAGATCGAATCTTCTGATGTCTTCCCGTTCCAGCCGGAGCAGGACGGCGGCCAGGTTGCCGCCGCCGGTGCGCAGGGAATTGTTGTCGGTCACGTCCCAGAGAATCTTGAAACGGGACGCCTCGGACGTGTCGTGGAACTGGTGGACGGCGCAGTTCCGGAGCAGATGGACGATCACCCGCGCCGTGGTCGGATTGACGTTGCTCAAATGAGGGGTGAGGTTGCCGAAACGATCCTGCCCCTGCGCGGCCTCGACGATGGCGGCTTCCCGGTGGCCGCTTCCGAGGTGTTGCCAATCGGCGTCGGTCGGGTAGCCCTGTGCGCTGAACCGGAACGCCTCCTCGACGAACATGAGCCGCTCCTGGTGGGCGGGGACCAATACGAACCGGTAGTCGTTCCGCCCGGCATCGGTGCGCAAGGCGATCTCGGCCTCCATGCGCGGGGTGACCCGGGCCCCGCCGTGCAACTGATCGTCCGCGCCTCCGTGCCGCCCCACGAACTCGCCGAGCCGGCGGGACCGCAGCATCCAGCTCATCATCTCGAAGAATCGGATGAAGTTGGACTTTCCCGAGCCGTTGGCGCCGATCATCACGGTTGCGCCGCCGAGGCCGGACAGCTCCACGTCCGCCAGGGAGCGGAAGCCCTTGATGCGGACGGATTCGATCCTCGCGGCGCTCATGCGGGGGGCTCCTCGGAAGCTGGGTTCGGAGGGCGCGGCGCCTAACGCTTCGCGACCCGTTCGCCGATGGCGTTCACCGCCACGTGGGCGGCGAGGGCGGCGCCTTCCTGCCAGCCGGGGAGGGCGGTGACCTGGTCGCCGCAGACGTGGAGCGGGCCGTCGGGCCTCGTCAGCGCTTCCGGGACCCCGTCGCCGTACTCGGGCCAGCCGCCTTTCTGGAAGGGGACCTTCGCCCAGGCCCGGCTGACCCCGGATTCGAGCTCCGCCGCGTATCCGGGATGGATCCGCTCGCCCTCCGCGATGGCCGCCCGCAGACGCTCCGGCGGGGACATGCCCGCGAAGCGCAGGCACGGTTCGTCGTCCCAGACGTAGGCGCCGAGGATCACGCCCCTGGCGCGATGGTAGCCGTTCGCCGGATACCATATCTGGGTGATGTCCTGGTCGGTCCACGAGATCCCGCCGTAGATGGCGTGATCCTCCTCCCAGAAGCGGCGGCGCGCCTGGAAGGCGATCTTGACGGCGGGGACGAACTCGACGGACGCGAGCGCCGCCCGCACCTCCGGGGAGAAGTCGTTGGGGACGTCCTTCAGGACGGGGGCAGGGATGGTGCAGATCGCGAAGTCGGCGTCGAGCGCCCCGTCGGCGCCGGCTCGCGTATCCCGGTAGACGATGCGCGCCCCGTCCGGGGTCTTGCGGATCTCCGTGACGATGCTCCCGTACCGGATCATGGCGCCGACCCGCCGCTCGAACGCCCGGGCGATGGCGTCCATCCCGCCGACCGGCTGCATCAGGGTCGGGTTGGAGTCGAGGAACTGGCTGTAGTGGAGCTTGTATTCCCAGAAGTCGGACTTCAGCAGCTCGCTCAAGTCCAGGGGGTCGTTCACGTCCCCGGCCTCTGGACCTGCGTTGATCCGCTCCCTCCGGTAGCCGCCGCGGCTGGAGCCCTGGTAGAGGTGGTCCGGGTTCAGGTCGCCGAAGCTGCGGAGCATGGCGAGGACCCGCTCCTTGTCCTCGCCCGAGAGCTCGTGGTCCAGGGCGCTGGCGTTCACCGCCTTGGCGAGCAGCTCGGCGACGTACCCACGCTGATCGGTCATGATCCGGCGGCCCGGGATGGGCTGGCCGCCGAAACGGTCCCGGTTGTGGAAGAGGGCCGCGCGGTTGTCGTTGGTGAAGACCTCCAGCTCGACCCCGAGCTCCTTGCAGTAGCCGAGGATCGTCCGGTGGTGGTAGGGGATGCGGGCCGGCCCCATGTTCGCGTAGAGATGGTCGCCGTCGCCGCCGAACTCCGCCTGCTGCCGGCTGTCGGTCTCCTCCAGCACGTCTCCGCCCCGGGCGGTGAAGCTGCGCCCTCCGGCCCGGCCGGTGGCTTCGAGGATGGTGCAGTCGTAGCCGGCCTTCGCGAGCTCGAAGGCGGCGGTCATGCCCGAGAGGCCGGCCCCGAGGATCGCGATGCGCTTCCCCTTGCCCGAGCCGGCCGGGAGGTCGGGGGCCGGGGTGGCCGCGTGGGCGGCGCCGATGCCCGTGAGGCCCAGCGCCTCCATCGTGCGGTAGACGGCCCCCGCCCCCGCCGCCGCGCCGATGGACTGAAGGAACCTGCGCTTCGTCATGGTCGGGTTCATGGCGCCTTCTCCTGCCGGGCGGGGCGAGACGGAAGACGGCCGCCGGCACAGACCGCGCGGCCGGCCCGGCCCCCGCCTTCCCCCTTCCCTATCTTCCATCATTTCAAGGCCCGGGTGGGCCTGCGCCCGGCCTTGGCCGCCGGCCCGGCACCGCGGCGTTCCGGCGGGAGGCCGGAGCCGGTGAGAGGCGCGCGCGATAGCTGCTAGACTCGCGGCCCACAACCCACGACCCCCAACCCGGGAACCGGAACCCACCGTGATCGAGATCGACGTCGTCTCCGACACCATCTGCCCCTGGTGCTACGTCGGCAAGCGCCGCCTGGAGCGGGCGCTCGCGGGGTTCGACCCGGACGAAGTGCGCGTCCGCTGGCATCCGTTCCAGCTCAATCCGGGGTTTCCCCCCGAAGGGATGGACCGTGCCGCCTACGTCGCCGCGAAGTTCGGCGGCGCGGAGGCGGCCCGCGCGGTCTACGACCGCATCCGCGACGCCGGGGCGGGGGAGGGCATCCCCTTCGCCTTCGAGCGGATGCCGCGCACCCCCAACACCTTCGCCTCGCACCGGGTGGTGCGCTTCGCGGCCCGCGAGGAGGGCCGGCAGGACGAGGTCGTCGAAGCCCTCTTCCGGGCCGTCTTCGTGGACGGGCGGGACATCGGGGACTTCGAGACCCTCGTCGACGTCGGAGCGGAGTGCGGGATCGATCCGGTGGCCCTCGCGGAGCACCTCGCGGGGGCCGAGGACGCGGACGCGCTCCGGGCCGAAGAGGAGCGTTCGCGCCGGATGGGGGTGACCGGCGTGCCGTTCTTCATCATCGGCGGCCGCTACGCGGTCACCGGCGCCCAGGATCCGGCCGTGCTGCGCAGCGTCATCGAGAAGGCGGCGGAGGGGGAGGGGTCGGTGGCATGAACGTCGAGGCGCGCGACCCGCGGTTCCGCGAGGTGGTCGGGGACGATGCGCCCATGGAGCGGATCGGTACCGGGTTCGCCTTCACCGAAGGCCCGGTCTGGCATCCGGTGGAACGCCATCTCGTCTTCAGCGACATGCCGGGCGATCACATGCGCTGCTGGAGCGCGGCCGGCGGGGTCACGACCTTCCGGCGCCCGTCGAACAAGGCCAACGGCAACGCCTACGACCCCGCCGGCCGCCTCGTCACCTGCGAGCACGCCACGAGCCGGGTGACCCGCACCGAGCCCGACGGCGCGCTGACCGTGCTCGCCGCCCACTTCGAGGGGCGGGAGCTGAACAGCCCGAACGACGTCATCGTGAAGCGCGACGGCGCGATCTACTTCACCGACCCCAACTACGGGCGGCGCGAGTACTTCGGCGTGCCGCGCGAACAGGAGCTCGACTTCCAGGGGGTGTACCGCATCGCGCCGGATGGCGCGCTCTCCCTCCTCGCCGACGACTTCGCGCAGCCGAACGGCCTCTGCTTCGACGGGGCGGAAGCCCGCCTCTTCGTCAACGACACCGAGCGCGGGCACATCCGGGCGTTCGACGTCGAGGCGGACGGCGGGGTCCGCGGCGGCGGGGCCGTCTGGGCGGAGGTGACCGGAGAGGCGGCCGGCGTCCCGGACGGCATGAAGACCGACTCCGGGGACAACGTCTACTGCACCGGCCCGGGCGGGATCCACGTGTTCGCGCCCGACGCGGCCTGCCTCGGGGTCATCCCCGTCCCGGAGGGCGTGGCGAACTTCACGTGGGGCGACGAAGACTTGCGGAGCCTTTTCATCACCGCCTCGACCTCCCTCTACCGCACCCGGGTGCGCGTCCCGGGCCGCCCCGCGTTCTAGCGCCCGGCCCTGTCCGCCTCTCGACCGCGCACGCACCGCCGGCGCGGGGACCGCCGGGCGCAAGGACCCGCGCACCGCCTTCCGGGCGTGTGGCCCGCGCGCCGGTTGTCCGGCGGACGCCGGGCGCGGGCGCGAAGCCACTCGACAGGAACCGGAGGAAGGCGCCGTCATGCCGCGATACCTCAAGACCGGGATCGACGAGGCCGCCAGAGCGGACGCCGACGACAAGGTCCGCCGGACGGTGGAGGGCGTGCTCGCGGACGTCGAGGCGCGGGGGGATGCGGCGGTGCGCGAGTACTCGGAGCGGTTCGACGGCTGGTCGCCGGACGACTTCCGCCTCGGCCGGGCCGCCATCGACGCCTGCTACGCGCGGGTGAGCGCCCGGGAGCGGGCTGACATCGAGTTCGCGCAGGCGCAGATCCGCAGCTTCGCGGAGATCCAGAAGTCGGCGCTCCGCGACGTCGAGCACGAGACGATGCCGGGCGTGATCCTCGGCCACCGGAACATCCCGGTGAACAGCGTCGGCTCGTACGTGCCGGGCGGCAAGTACCCGATGGTCGCGTCCGCCCACATGAGCGTGGTCACCGCCAAGGTGGCGGGGGTGAAGCGGATCGCCACCTGCGCGCCGCCCTGGGAAGGTGAGCCGAACCCGGCCATCGTGGTGGCCCAGGACCTCGGTGGGGCGGACGAGATCTACTGCCTCGGCGGGGTGCAGGCGGTCGGGGCGATGGCCCTCGGGACCGAGACCATCGCGCCCGTGGACATGCTGGTCGGGCCCGGAAACGTGTTCGTCGCCGAGGCCAAGCGCCAGCTCTTCGGCCGGGTCGGCATCGACCTTTTCGCGGGACCCACCGAGACCCTGGTGATCGCGGACGAGACGGTGGACGGCGAGCTTTGCGCGGCGGACCTCCTCGGCCAGGCCGAGCACGGCCCGACCTCGCCTGCGACCCTGCTCACCACCTCCGGGAAGCTCGCCCGCGACACGATGGCGGAGGTGGAGCGGCAGCTCGCCCTCCTGCCGACCGCCGAGACCGCGGGCCGGGCGTGGCGCGACTACGGGCAGGTCATCGTCTGCGAGAGCGACGACGAGATGGCCGCCGTCGCGGACGGGATCGCGGCCGAGCACGTCCAGGTGATGACCGCGGACCCCCAATACTTCCTGGACCGCCTGACGAACTACGGCGCCCTGTTCCTCGGCCCGGAGACGAACGTCTCCTACGGCGACAAGGTGATCGGCACCAACCACACCCTGCCGACCCGCCGCGCCGCCCGCTACACGGGGGGCCTGTGGGTCGGGAAGTTCATCAAGACCTGCACCTACCAGCGGATCACCGAGGAGGCGTCGGTCACGGTCGGGGAGTACTGCTCGCGTCTCTGCGCCCTCGAGCACTTCGCGGGCCACAAGGAGCAGGCGGACATCCGCCTTCGCCGCTACGGCGGGCAGAACGTGCGCGGGCTCGACACTCTGCCCGGCGCCGGCGACTGAACCGGCCGCCGCTTCGGACCGGCGCGGCGGCGCCTCGATGCGACGACCGTTCTCGACGCCCCTGAAGGGAGAGCCCCCGACAAGGGACCTGGCTCCACGCAGGCCGGCGCACGTCGTATGCCGGATCCATCATCCCCGCCGGACGACGTACCTCGAATCCGGGGATTCACCACCGCGAGGACGGGCCGGCCTACTTCTGGAATAGCTGAATGGTGACGTCGCCGGGTCCTTCGGGGCGGGTTACCTTCACCACGTTGTGGTAGGACACCAGGAACTCCGTGAACGTGCCGTAGCCCAGCTTCTTGAAATCGAAACTCGGATCTATCCGTCTCATGGTGTCGTGAAGCTTGGCGCCGGTGACGTTTCCTTGCTCATCCATCGAGGCGTCCATCGCGAGCAGAAGCACCTTGGCCGGCGAGCGGCCCTTGCCATGTTCTCCGGATGCCTGATCATCGGACACGACGGACGGAGGCTTTTCAGCGGGCTGCCGTTCCGTAGCCTCGTCTTCCTTCGGCGCAGCCGGGGTACCCGCGTCCAGTGAGATGAACTGGTTGCAACTGTTTATCAGGACGTCGGACGTTGCCGCCGATCTGCCTGCTATGATCACCGTCTTGCCGGAAGACCGCAGCATGTTCACCAACGGGAAGAAGTCGCTGTCCGACGACACGATGATGAAGGTGTCAATCGCGGAAGAGCGGTGCAGCAGGTCCATGGCGTCGATCGACAGCATTATATCGGAGGAATTCTTGCCGATCGAAGCGTGCTTTTGATGGACCAACCGGAATCCGAGCTCGAGTAGCTGGGTTTGTTGTTTGTTGGACGCAGGCGTCGACCAGTCGTTGTAGGCTCGCTTTTCAAGGATATTTCCGATTCCCGCTATCTGATCCAACAGAAACCGTATGGATCGCCAACTGATGTTTTCAGAGTCGACGAGTATCGCGACGTTCGCTTCGGCCATGACTCTTCCCCATTGCTTCGAGATGGATGGCGAACCTTCAGCATATCAGAAGGCGGCCGGCCGCGGGCGCCTTTGCAGCTCGGTTCGGCCCGGTGGTCGCGAGCTTGCCGCTCGGGGTTCACCGCCGATCCGGGCAGCGCCCGGAGCAACGGCGCGCTTCTCCGGTCCTACCCGCGAGGGCTGGCCCTCGGTTCGGGGGTGGGGTTGGCCTCGGGAAACAGCGGCTCTCCGCGGCCAAGGGACGACAGCGGGACCAGCTCGACCCGGTCGGAGAGAGGGGCGCGCTGCGCGCCCGGATAGAGGATGGCCACCCTGGCCAGGCCCACGTCGGCGAGGGCGTTCCGGATGGACGGCGTGACGCGGGGCGCGTCGGCGAGCTTGCACTCGACGCCGTACAGGGCCCCGTTCCGGCGCAGGACCAGATCGATCTCCGCGCCCTGGTGCGTCGCCCAGAAATACGCCTCGTCGTGGGGCTCGGCGGCCAGCGCCTGCTCGATGGCGAAGCCCTCCCAGGACGCCCCGACCCCGGGATGGGTCATCAGCGCCTTCTCGGTGTCGATGCCGAGGAGCCGATGCAGCAGGCCGGAGTCGCGGACGTAGACCTTCGGGGCCTTGACCTGACGCTTCTTCAGGTTGGCGAACCACGGCGGTAGCTGGCGCACCATCAGCGCATCGGTGAGGGTGTCCAGGTAACGCCGCACCACGCCGGGGGTCACCCCGAGGGCGCGGGCCGGCGGGCCGGCGTTCCACGTTTGGGCATGGCAGTGCGCCAGCATGGCCCAGAATCGCCCCATTGCGGCGGCGGGCGCCCGCACCCCCCACTGGGGGAAGTCCCGCTCGAGCAGGGTGCGGATGTACTCGCGCCGCCAAGCCACGCTGTCATCTTCGGTCGCGGCGAGGAACGACCGGGGCAGGCCGCCGCGGCGCCACAGGTCGTTCCCGGTAGCGCCGGGGAGGTTGGCGGCGGCCGTCTCGCCGATCGTGAACCCGCCGAGCCGCACGCGCTCCGTGCGGCCCGCCAGGCTCTCCGAGGTCTGGCGGAGGAGGTTGCCGGAGGCGCTGCCCAGGATGAGGAACCTCGCCGGGGAGTCCATCCGGTCCACCAGCACCCGGAGCACCGGGAACAGGTCCGCCCGGAGCTGGACCTCGTCGATCACCACGACGCCCCGCAGCGGCGCGAGGGCCGTCATGGGCTCGTCGAGACGCGCGAGGCTCGGCGGGGATTCGAGATCGAAGTAGTTGACGGAGTCCGGATCGACGAACCGGCGGGCGAGGGTGGTCTTGCCGCACTGGCGCGGCCCGGTCAACACCACCACCGGGGCGCGCCGAAGGGCCGTCCCAATCGCTTCGAGGGCCGCGTGTCGCTCCAGCATCGCGGCAATCTACCATGAAAATCGAACATCGCGAGTTCTATTTTCATGGTAAAGGGCATGTGCGCTGTTTGTAAGCTGCTGATTATGATGAGGTAAGGCGGAGGTCGAGGTATTTTTACCCCACGGGAGCGGCGTTGTTCCAGGGTTTGGGGTTGGTTCGAGGGGGCTTTGGGCGGATTTCACCCCGCGGCGGCGCTTGCGCGGCGTCCTGGGAACGCGGGCGTCTCGCCCGCACTTTCGTTCACGGGCGCTTCACTTCGGTCCGATGCGGGCGGGACGCCCGCGTTCCCAGGACGCCCGCGCCCCCGCGGAAGCGCCTGCGAGAGGTGTGCTTGGCGAAAACCCCACCGCGCACACGCCTCACCATGCCTCGGCCTTGCGCCGCGCGCCGGGTTGGGGGTAGCCTCCCGTCCCGTCCTTCGCTCCGGCGCCGGGCAGGGCGCGCGCCGCGAGGCGGCTTCTGCGGCGCGGGCGCCGGCCCCCGGGCAACACAACTCAAGGGAGATTCGCAATGAGACACGTACTGGCAGCAGTCGCCGCGAGCGTGGTCGTCGCCCTCGCGGGCGCGAGCGCCCAGGCGGAGATCCGCCTCGGGGTGCTCTATCCCATCGCCGGCACCGGGGCGGTGTACGGGGTCCCCGCGATGTTCGGCCATGACCTCGCGGTGGACGAGATCAACGCCGCCGGCGGGGTCGACGGGCAGCCGCTCGCGACCTTCAAGCGCGACACCAAGCTCAAGCCCGCGGCCGCCGCGGCCGCCGCCAAGGAGCTCATCACCAAGGACGGGGTGAACGTCCTCATCGGGGGGTTGAGCTCCGCGGTCGGCCTCGCCATCTCCGAGGTGGCGCGGCAGGAGAAGGTGGTCTACATCGCCACCATCCCGAAGACCATCCAGATGACCACCACCAAGCTGCACGACCACGTGTTCCGCACCGCTTCGCACACCGACTTCGAGGGCGACGCGATGGCCCAGATCGTGGCCCGGCTCGGCATCGGGAAGCTGTGCGACATCCAGCTCGACTACGCCTACGGCCACGACCTCGGGGCGGGCATCGTGCGCGGCCTCGCGCGCCACGCGCCGGACGTGGAGGTGGTCATCGAGCTGCGGCCGAAGCTCGGGGCGACCGACTACAACGCGTTCATCTCGCAGATCCTCGGCGCGGGCTGCGACGGGATCACGAGCGGGCTCTGGGGGTCGCACTTCGTCAACTTCGCGCAGCAGGCGAAGCCGTTCGGCCTCTTCGACCGGGCGAAGTACATCTCCGGGGGCGAGATCGCGAGCCACGAGATCGCGGGCCGGATGGGCGAGGACTACCCGGACAACGTCTGGAGCAACACCTACGAGCTGTGGTACGACCACTTCGACCCGTCGCACGTCGCCTTCCAGAAGGCGGTGGCCGAGAAGGCCGGGACCGACGAGACCGCGATGTGGCCGGTGCTCGCCTACATCGGCGTCAAGTTCTACGCCGCCGCCGTGGCCAAGGCGGGCTCGACCGACCCCGACGCCGTCGCCGAAGCCCTCAAGGGGCTCAGCATCGACACCCCGGTCGGGCCGCGCACCATCAACCCCGAGGACCACCAGGCCGACACCGGGCAGTTCTGGGGGCCGATGGTGAAGAAGGAGGGGGTCTCCTACCGGATGATGGACCCCATCACCTACATCCCGGCGAAGATCGCCGAATAGCGATGACTTGAGCCGTCCCGCGCCCGCGCCGGCGCTTCCCTCCAGGGGTCGCTGGCGCGGGGGCCGGTTCGGCTCGACCCGGTTCGCCCCCGCTCCCCGTCCCCGCCTCCATCCCTGCGAAGGCCGCCCGATCGTGGAATCACTGGTTCGCTTCGCCCGCGAGGAGCTCGGAAACCCGGGGCTCGCGGCCCTCCTCGACCAGCCCTCGTTCGCCTTCCTCCAGGTGCTCAACTCCGTCTCGCAGGGGATGAACCTCTTCATCATCGCCTCGGGGCTCTCCCTCATCTTCGGGGTGCTCCGGGTCATCAACTTCGCCCACGGCGCGTTCTACATGTTCGGGGCCTACATCCTCTTCTCGGTGGCGGAGTCGTACGGGCTCGGGTTCTGGACCGGGGTGGCGGCCGCGGCGGCCGGCCTCGCGGCCATGTCCGTCGTCATCGAGCGGGGGCTCTTCCGGTTCATCTACGACAAGGAGCACCTGATGCAGCTCCTCCTGACCTTCGCGGTGGTCCTCATCCTCACCGACCTCGCGAAGATGATCTGGGGGACGGACCAGTACAGCGTGTCTTATCCGGACGGCTTCGGGGGGGCGGTCGACCTCGGGGTCACCTGGTACCCGACCTACCGGCTGCTGCTCATCGTGGTCGGCCCGGTGATCCTCGTCGGGCTCATGCTCTTCACCGCGCGCACCCGCTGGGGGCGCCTCACCCGCGCCGCCACCCAGGACCGCGAGATGCTGGGGGCGCTCGGGGTCAACGTCCCGATGATCTACACCGGGGTGTTCATCCTCGGCTCCGCGCTCGCCGGCATCGGCGGCGCGCTCGCCGCCCCCTTCAACAGCCCCACCCCCGGCATGGACGCCATCATCATCGTGGACTGCTTCGTCATCGTCATCGTCGGCGGGCTCGGCAGCATCGTCGGGAGCTTCATCGGGGCGCTCATCTACGGGCTCGTCTTCAACTTCGGCTCCGTCATCGTGCCGAACTGGCAGGACGTCTTCCCGTTCCTGATCCTGCTCGCGGTGCTGCTCTGGCGGCCGTGGGGCCTCTTCGGACGGCCCGAGGGCGAAGGGGCCTAGGAGGATGGAGCCGGTCCGGGTCCTGCCGCGCCCGGTCGCGGCCGTGTGCGCGGCGGCGCTCCTCGCGCTGCTCCTCGTGCCGCTGCTCGATTCGCGCTACCTCATCGATCTCTTCACCGAGATCATGATCTACGCCCTCTTCGCGCTCAGCCTCAACGTGCTGATCGGATATTCCGGGAACGTCTCGTTCGGGCACGCCGCCTACTTCGCGATCGGGGGCTACACCTGCGCGATCCTCCTCACCACGTACGAGTGGAGCTTCGCGCCCGCGTTCGCGGCCGCGGTGGTCGCCTCCGCCCTCGCCGCCGCCTTCGTCGCCTGGTTCTGCGTGCGCCTGACCGACATCTACTTCGCGATGCTCACCCTCGCCTTCGCGATGGTGGTCTGGGGGGTGGCGTTCAAGTGGCGGAGCGTGACGGGGGGCGACGACGGGTTCGTCGGGGTGTCCGTGCCCGCCATGATCGACTCGCGCACCGAGTTCTACTACTTCACCCTGGCGGTCACCGGCCTCTCCGCCGCGCTGCTGTGGCTCATCTGCCACTCCGCGTTCGGGCGCTGCCTCGTCGCGGTCCGCGAGAACCGGATCCGGGCCGGCTTCGTCGGCATCAACACCCGCCTCATGCGCTGGTGGGCGTTCGTGGTGGCGGGGACGTTCGCGGGGGTCGCGGGGGCGGTCTTCGGCATGTTCCACCGCGGCATGTACATCGAGTCCGCCTTCTGGACCGAGTCCGCGACGGTGCTCATCATGACCCTGCTCGGGGGGATCTACTCGTTCTTCGGGCCGGCCATCGGCGCCGCGACCCTCTTCGTGCTCGAGCGCCTGACCAACGAGTACACCGAGTACTGGCCCATCGTCCTCGGGACGATCCTGGTGGCGATCCTGCTCTTCCTGCCGGACGGCCTCGCCGGGCTCGCGCGCAAGCTCGCCTCGTACCGGGGGCGGGGCGGCGGCGACGCCGGCGCCGGCGCCTGAGCCGATGCTTCGCACCGTCGACCTCTTCAAGCACTTCGGCGGCTTCGTCGCCATCGACGGGGTGGACTTCACGCTGGAGGAGGGGGAGAAGCACGCGATCATCGGCCCGAACGGGGCGGGCAAGACGACGTTCTTCCACCTCATCACCGGGCACCTGCGGCCCGACCGGGGCCGGGTCGAGTACGAGGGCCGGGAGCTGACCGGGCTCCCGCCGCACCGCATCGTCAAGGCGGGGCTCGCCCGTTCGTTCCAGCGGGTCAACGTCTATCCGCGCATGAGCGTGTTCGAGAACGTGCAGGTCGCGCTCATGGCCCGCGACGACCGGCACTTCACGATGTTCCGGATCGGGGCCCGCTTCAACCGGGACGAGACGCGGGAGCTGCTCGCCCTGGTCGGGCTCGCGGACGAGGCCGGCGGGCAGGCGGGGGAGCTCGCCTACGGCAAGCAGAAGCAGCTCGAGCTCGCGATCGCCCTCGCCGAGCGGCCGCGGGTCCTGCTCCTCGACGAGCCGACCGCGGGCATGTCGCCGAGCGAGACCGAGGAGGCGATCCGGCTCATCCAGGAGATCGCGGATGCGCGGCGCCTCACCCTGCTCTTCACCGAGCACGACATGACGGTGGTCTTCGGCATCGCGGACCGGATCACCGTGCTGCACAACGGAAGCGTCATCGCTTCGGGCGCGCCGGAAGCGGTGCGGGGCGACCCCCAGGTGCGGAGCGTGTATCTCGGGGAGGGGGGCGATGGCGCAGCTTGAGCTTCGGGACGTCCACACCGCCTACGGCCGGAGCCAGGTGCTCTTCGGGGTTTCGTTCTCGGTGGAGCCCGGCGAGTGCGTCGCCCTCATCGGGCGGAACGGGGTCGGCAAGACCACCACCATCCGCAGCATCGCCGGGCTGGTCGCGCCGCGCCGGGGGGCGATCGAGTGGCTCGGCGAGAACATCGCGGGCCGCCCTTCCCATCGGGTCGCGAAGGCCGGGATCGGCTACGTCCCCGAGGAGCGGCGGATCTTCCCCGAGCTGACGGTCTGGGAGAATCTCGACATCGCCCGCCGGGAGGCGCCGGGGGGGTGGGACGAGGAACGGGTGTTCGCGCTCTTCCCCGACCTCGAGCCCATCCGGACCCGGCTCGGCGGGGTGCTCTCCGGCGGCCAGCAGCAGATGCTGACCATCGCCCGCAGCCTGATGGGGAACCCGCGGCTTCTCCTCCTCGACGAGCCGTCGGAGGGTCTTGCGCCGCGCGTCGTCGAGTCCCTGCGCGACCAGGTGCAGAGCCTGAAGGACGAGGGGCTGTCGATCGTCCTCGCGGAGCAGAACCTCTCCTTCGTGCTCTCCCTGAGCGACCGCTGCCACATCATGGAGAAGGGCGAGATCAGGCACTCGGGCCCGACCGGGGAGCTTCGCGAGCACCCCGAGATCCTGGAGCGCTACCTCACCGTCTAGCCCTTCCCGGAGCCGCCCCGGCTTCATGGATACCGGGCTGCCCCGACCCTGATTTCGGGGACTCCCGAGGTTCCTGCATCGGTGCGATACTGCATGGCATCGGGGGCGAACGGGCCGCGAGGAGCGGGCGGTAATGGCGGCGTACTCGGATGCCGAGCTCGAAGCGCTGACGTCGGACCTCGAATCCGACCTCGTGGAGCGCAAGGAGTCGGCCGCCGACGGAAGGAAGATCCGGCGCAACGTCTGCGCCTTCGCCAACGATCTGCCGGGGAACGGCAGGCCGGGGGTGGTGCTGGTCGGGGTGCGGGACGACGGCGCCTGCGCCTCGCTGCCGATCGACGACGCCCTGTTGACGAGACTGGCGAACATCCACGGCGACGGCGACATCCTGCCGCTGCCGTCGATGACGGTGCGCAAGCGGGTGTTGAGAGGCTGCGAAGTCGCGGTCGTGTCCGTCGAGCCATCGGCGGATACGCCCGTGCGCTACCAGGGCCGGGTCTGGGTCCGGGTCGGCCCGTCCGTTCGCGAAGGCTCCGTGGAAGACGAACGCCAGCTCACCGAACGCCGGCGCGCCGCCGACCTGCCTTTCGATTCGAGGCCGGTGGTCAGCGCGGGCCTTGAGGAGCTGGATCGAGACTTCCTGCGCGGCCATTACCTGACCGGCGCGATCGCGCCCGAGGTGCTCGAACGGAACACCCGGCCTTTCGAGCATCAGCTACGTTCCCTGCGGCTGGCGCAGGGAGAAAGGCCGACGTGGGGGGCGATTCTCGCGTTCGGACGGGACCCGCAGGCGTTCCTGCCCGGCGCTTACGTCCAGTTCCTTCGCATCGACGGCACGGAGATCACCGATCCGATCCGGGACCGGAAGCAGCTCACCGGAGGATTGGCCGACGTGGTTCGCCGGCTCGACGAGCTCCTCGACCTCAACGTCTCGGTCCGCACCGAAGTCGCGGGCGCGCCGCGGGAGAGGCGGCGCCCCGACTACCCGGCCGATGCATTGCGGCAGCTCGCGCACAACGCCGTCATGCACCGCGGCTACGAAGGAACCAACACCCCGGTACGGATACACTGGTTCTCCGACCGGGTCGAGATCGCGAGCCCCGGCGGGCTGTACGGGAGGATCACGCGCGAGAACTTCGGCGCGGGGGACACCGACTACCGCAATCCGCTTCTGGCCGAGATCATGGCCAATCTGGGGTTCGCGCAACGCTTCGGCCTCGGCGTGCCGCTCGCCCGAAAGGCCCTGGAGGCCAACGGCAACCCGCCGCCTGAATTCGTATTCGAGCAAGCCCTCGTCGTCGCCACGGTGAGGGCCGCCCCGTGAAAAGCATCGCCGTGTTCAACAACAGGGGCGGGGTCGGGAAGACCTCCCTCGTCTACCACCTCGCCTGGATGTACGTGAGGCTCGACTTCAACGTCCTGGTGGCGGACCTCGACCCGCAGGCGAACCTCACCAGCATGTTCCTGAACGACGAGGAGCTGGAGGAGCTGTGGGCGGACGATCGCGAGGGCGGGACGATCCATACCTCCCTGCGACCGCTCCTCGAAGGGACCGGGGACGTCACGACGCCGCACGTGACGGAACCGGAGCCCGGAATCGGGCTGGTCGCGGGCGACGTGCTGCTTTCCGGGGCGGAAGACGAGCTGACGAGCCAGTGGCCGGACTGCCTCGACCGGAAGCCCCGGGCCTTCCGCGTGCTTTCCGCCATCTCACGCGCCCTGCGCGGGGCGGCGGAGGGGGTTGCCGCGGACCTGATCCTGATGGACGTCGGCCCGAACCTCGGCGCCCTCAACCGGGCGGTGCTGGTCAACGCGGACCATGTCGTCGTGCCCCTGGCGGCCGACCTCTACTCCATACGGGGCCTCCACAATCTCGGGCCGACATTGCGCCGGTGGCGGGAGGAGTGGTCGGAGCGCCGGAAGCGCAACCCGGTGGAGGGCCTGGACGCGCCGCGCGGAGACATGCGGCCGATCGGGTACGTGGTGCTGCAACACGCGGTGCGGCTGAACCGTCCGGTCATGGCGTATGAGCGCTGGATGGAACGCATCCCGGGCGCGTACCGCGATTTCGTGATCGGCAAGAAGGCCGCACGGCCCGTCCCTTCCATGGACGAGGATGAGCACTGCCTGGCCGCCCTCAAGCATTATGGAAGCCTGATGCCGCTCGCGCAGGAGGCGCGCAAGCCGATGTTCGCCCTGAAGCCCGCGGACGGCGCCATCGGCGGCCACACCAACGCCGTGCAGGCGTGCTACCGCGATTTCCGGGCGCTCGCCCGGACCGTGGCCCGGCGCTCCGGCGTCGCGCCCGCCTGACCTCCCGCCGGGACGACCTCGACGTCCCGGTTCAGGCTCTGCGGCGAACAAGGAACGGCCCTGGACGCGGATGGGTGGGGGCGTTCAGGCGGCGGGATCCTTTCTCGATGTGGAGGACCGCCGGGGTGTCGAGGGCGAGCCGCGCGGAAGCGGGCGCTGGCAGGGCGTGGTGGTCTGGATGCTGCACGGTGTGGTAGCCCCGGTCCCGCAGGTAGTGGGCGAGGGTAGGGGTCGACGCCGGCATCTCGATGGCGTTGTCCCACATCGCGAGCGCGTTGGCGTAGCGGCCCGGCCGGCTTCGGGTGCTCCCCCGTCGGGTCGTATATCCAGTACTCCTCCGCTTCCCTCCCGCCGGCCTGCCCGGAAGGCGCGGTCCATGATTCCCTGGCGCCGGGGGGTGGATCGTCGGCGGGAGGGCGGGGCGCCCGCTGGGAGGGTCGCCCGGGGTGAGCCAGACCCTGGCGGGAAGGGTCGCCGTGCTGGCTCTCGACCCGCTGTCGGTCTCGGAGCTGCTCGGCGCGGTCCCCGCGCCGGGCGGCATGGGCGCGCTGCTGGAGGCGCATCTGGCCGGCCGCGCCGCCCTCCGGTTCGACCTCGGCGACTGGCTGTTCCGCGGCGCATGGTCCGAGCCCCGGCTCAACCCGGACGTGGACCGGGGCCTCTGGATGGAGAGCTACGTACAGACCTGGCTCGAGCGCGATCTGCGGAACATCGCCCAGATGGGAGACCTGGAGACCTTTCGCGCGTTCTTCTCGCTCGTCTGCGCCGCGAGCGGCCAGGTGCTGAACCTCGCTCGTCTCGGGCGCGACGCCGGGGTGAGCGCGCCCACCGCGCGCCGGTGGCTGAACGTCCTGGTCACCAGCCGGCTCGTGCATCTGCTCCCGCCCTACCACCGGAGCTTCGGGAAACGGGTCCGCCGGAGCCCGAAGCTGCATCTTCTTGACGCCGGGCTCGCCGGCTGGGTCCTCGGCTACCGGACCCGGGAAGCCATGATGCAGGGGCCGGCCCTCGAGGCGCTCGCGGAATCCGCGGTGGTGTCGGAGCTCGTGAAGGCGGCCGGGCAGGGCGGCGCCCGCGCCCAGCTCTTCCACTGGCAGGACCCGTCGTCCGAGGTCGACGTCGTCGCCGAGGTCGACGGGCGGCTCTACGGCATCGAAGTCAAGGCGACCCGCACCCCCACGCTGCGGCATGCCGCCCACCTCGCGCGCTGGTGCGAGCTGTCGGGAGCGCGGGGGATCCTCGCGTGCCGGGCGGAGCGCGGCCATGCCATCGGGCGCGGCCTCCGCGCCATCCCCTGGCACTTGAGCGTCCCGCCGCCCGCTTGAGGCGCGGATTTCGGCTCCCCCCAAGGGCGACGCGCGGCGGCGGATCGGGCAGGTGGGCGGTGGGTTTTTCGTACCGGCACGCCGCTCGCCTCCTCCTGGGTACGCCGGCGTCTCGCCGGCATTCGCGTTCCCGAACGCTCCGCCCCCGGGCCGGCGGGACGCCGGCGTACCCAGGAGCGTCCCCAGCGACGCGGGGCGCGATGAACCTCGAACGCCAAGGAGAGCAGGGGGCTGACGAGAACGCCGCTCCCGAGGGGTAGAAAATATCTCGATCTCCGATCTCTACATATTTTTCTATATCGAGAGGTTACGAACAGCGCACATGCCTAGGTGAGCCCCGCCCCTTCCCTCCGGCGGACGGATACGCCACCATCCCCCCGCGCGAGGATCGCGAGCGACGTCATCGGGTACGGGCCGGCCGGCAGGGCCGGGGCCGCACGCTGACGCGCCGCCGCCGCGCCCGCACGAAGATCACGAACCCGGCACGAACCGCACGGGGCGTTGGAATGACGACCGAGGACACCCCCTCCCACCGGGCGGTGCGCTACGAGCCCGACGAGAAGCCGCCGCAGACGCTCTCCTTCGGCCTCGGCTTCCAGCACGCGGCGCTTTGCATCGCCGGGGTCGTGCTGACGCCGGTCATCGTGATCCGGGCCGCGGGGGAGGGCGAGCCCTACCTGTCGTGGGCGGTCTTCGCGGCCCTCGCCGTCAGCGGGCTGACCACGGTGCTGCAAGCGGTGCGGGTCGGGCGGGTCGGTGCCGGGTACATCCTCCTCATGGGCACCTCCGGGGCGTTCATCGCGGTGTGCGTGACCGCGCTCGCCGAGGGCGGGCCGGCGCTGCTCGCCACCCTGATCGTCGTCTCGTCCCTGTTCCAGTTCCTGCTCTCGGCGCGGCTCTCGTGGCTGCGGCGGATCTTCACCCCGACCGTGGCCGGCACGGTGATCATGCTGATCCCGGTGACGGTCATGCCGATCATCTTCGGGATGCTGACGGACGCGCCCGAAGGCGCCCCCCCGGCCGCCGCCCCGGCGAGCGCCGCCGCGACCCTGCTCGTCATCGTGGGGCTCGCGCTTCGCGCCCCGGGGATCTGGCGCCTGTGGGTGCCGATCCTCGGGATCGCGGCCGGCTGCGCGGTCGCCTCGTTCTTCGGCCTCTACGACGCCGGGCGCGTGCTCGAGGCCCCCTGGATCGGAGCGCCTTCCGAGGGCTGGCCGGGGTTCGACCTCGACTTCACCCCCGCGTTCTGGGCGCTCCTGCCGGCCTTCGTGTTCGTGACCCACATCGGCGCGATCGAGACCATCGGCGACTCCATCGCCATCCAGCGGGTCTCGTGGCGCAGGCCGCGGGCGGTGGACTTCCGCGTCGTGCAGGGCGCGGTGGCCGCGGACGGGACGGGCAACCTGCTCTCCGGCCTCGCCGGCACGGTCCCGAACACCACCTACTCCACGAGCATCGCGATCACCGAGCTCACCGGCGTCGCCGCGCGCAGCGTCGGGGTGTGGATCGGGGTCGTGTTCCTGGCGGCGGCGTTCCTGCCCAAGGTCTCCGCGCTCCTGCTCGCGATCCCGAGCCCGGTGGCCGCAGCCTACGTGACGGTGCTGCTGGCCCTGCTCTTCGTGCTCGGCATGAGGATCGTGGTGCAGGGCGGGGTGGACTACCGCAAGGCGACGATCGCGGGGGTCGCGTTCTGGATCGGGGTGGGGTTCCAGAACGGGGTGATCTTCGCAGAGCACTTCGGCGAATGGTGGGGCGCCCTGCTCGGCAACGGCATGACCGCCGGGGGCCTGACCGCCATCCTCCTGACCGTGTTCATGGAGGTGACGGGGCCGCGCCGCCGGCGCATGGAGGCGGCGCTCAGTGTCGAGGCGCTGCCGGAGGTCGAGGCGTTCCTGCGCGATTTCGCCGCCCGCCGGCGGTGGGGGCCGGAGGCGGTGCAGCGGCTGTGCTCGGCCGGCGAGGAGACGCTTCTGAGCCTCGTCCGCCCGGAAGGAGCGGACGATGGGAACGGGAGCGCCGGGGGGAAGGACGGGCCGGAGGGAGAGGGCGGGGAGAGCAAGGCGGGCGACGGGCGGCGCCTGTTGCTGATCGCGCGCGGGGGCAGGGGGGCGGCGGAGCTGGAGTTCATCGCCGCGCCCGGCGGGGAGAACCTGGAGGATCGGATGGTCCTCCTCGCGGAGCGAAGCGGGGCGCCGGCCGAGCACGAGGTCTCGCTGCGGCTGCTCCGCCACTACGCCTCGTCCGTGCGCCACCAGCAGTATCACGACACCGACGTCGTGACCGTCCGCGTGGAGGGAGACACGAGCGAGTAGCCGATCCGTTTGCGGCGGCGGTGGTCGTACCCCGTTCCCGGGCCGGCGGCGTTCACGGAGCGCCGGCCGGCTGGCGCCCCGGCGCCCCTGCCGGCTTCGCCGATCGACGGATGACGCCCGGCGCACACGCCGGGGACGCCTGTCCGTGCTACGCTGGCGATCGAGTCGCTGTCGTTCCGGCAGCCCGGACAGGAGGGTGAAATGGACCGAGCCGAGCCACTGGACCGAGCCAAGGTGCAGGGTCTGTACGATCATCTGAAGATTCTGAACAAGGAATCGGATGTCTATTCATTGATCGAAACCCTCCCCGGAGGTCCGGAGGAAGCGAAGAATTTTGAAAAGCACAAGACTTTTCGAGAATTCTTCGGGGCTCACCTGATCTCCGAAGGAGGAAACGGAAGGCGGCTGTGGCTCGGAATGCTTGAATCGGCGGATAACGGCCGGTATTACGTCACGGTATACCGCAAGGAAAAGAGGCTCATATTTCAAATCAAATCTGGAATATGGAAATACAGCCCGCGCAAACAGGACGGAAAGAACGAGAAGAGAAAGAAATGGTTCGCGTCCCTGATGGGAGACACGAAGATCGAGATACCCTTCCCTGATGCGGACGTCGGTGTGGATCGCTTTCTGAACTGCGTATTCGACATCGCGAAGTGCAGTGACTGGTCCGCTGGACTGGGGCCGGAACCCCGGCCCAAGCTGGCAGGCGGATGCAGGTGACGCCGGATTACCCGGCGGAACGATCCGGAGGGCCGGACCCGGCCCGATCGGGGACGTACGCTCGCATGTAATCCATGAGGCTGGGGATCCCGGCCTCCCAGACCGGCTCCGCGTCGGGCCGCCAGACGTAGCCCAGGTGTCGCAGGGCCGTCCTCGCCTCCGCGATCCGTTCCGGCGCGCACGTCTCCCCCAGGCCGCGCCGGATCGCCGCCTCCAGCCCCTCGTCGTCCAGCAGGGCGCGATCCGCGAATACGTCCGCCACCGCCGCCGCCGCCCGGAGCAAGCCCCGTTCCATCAGCTCGTCGTAGCGCTCCAGGCAGTAGCTGTTCTTGCGGCGGTCGACACCGGCTTGCGCGGCGTCCACGTCCGCGCGGGTGACGCGCCGCGGCCCCTCCGGCGCCCTCGCATGCGCCTCCCTCCACACCGCCTCGCCCCAGAGCTGCACGAAGTAGGGGTATCCGTGACTGTCGCGGGCCACGTGCGCCGCCGTGTCCTCGTCGATGCCGACGCCTTCGTCCTCCAGCGGCCTTTGGAGCGCCGCCGCGGCCGCGGCCGGGTCCAGGCGGCCGACGGGACACCGCTCCGCGCGGTTCCAGAACGTGACGTTCACCGCGCCCAGGCGGGACTGGATGTCCGGCGTGCCCGCGAGGACCAGCAGGAACGGCAGCTCCCTTCCCACCTGCTGGCTCGCGTTCAGCAGCGCGCCTCCCGTCTCCTTCGCCAGGGTGTGGGCCTCGTCGAGCACCAGCACCAGGGGCTTCTTCTTCGCGCGCGCGGCAAGGGCCGCGTCCAGCGGTGGCGGATGGTGCCCGCCCGGCTGCAAGCTGACCCCGAAGGCGGAGATCCCTTCCGGGACGAGCCGCCGCCACCAGGATGGCGGGAGCAGCCGTTCGACCAGCCCGGCTTCGGTACGGGCCGCGGCGGGGGTGAGCCGAACGACGTCCAGGCCGAAGCTCGAGACGGCTTCCTCCTGCAACCAGACGAGGAGCGCGGTCTTGCCGTTGCCGCGCGGCCCGTAGAACACGATCTCCCGCGGCGGAGGGCGCCCGTTCCGCAGCTCGTTCAGGAACGCCCGGCAGGCAGCTTGCTCGTCCCCCCGTCCCGCCAGATACGGCGGCGGCCGGCCGGGACCGGCTCGAAAGGGGCCGAGGACGTCGTTGGCCGTCATGAATCCTGCAACCCGGCGCCGCCGGCCCCATACCCCTCGCCGTATCCGCTCATCACCGGCCCGCGCGCGGCGCGGGCTGCTTCGGCGCCATGCCGATCGCGATGAGGAGCCCCACGATCGGGAACACCAGCCCCAGGACGAAGTAGCCGAAGAAGCTTCGCTGCTTGCTCGATGCGACCGCGCCCGCGCCGATCGCGCAGGCGATCCAGCCGAGGGGGAGGAACAGCTCCATCATCGTGTGCTCCGTGGGCCGCTCGGAGGCCGCCGGGCAAGGGCCGCGCCCCGGGCCGCAGTGTAGGCGATCACGGGGTCCCGGGGACGGTGTTGTTCCAGGGTTCGGGGTGGGTTCGAGGGGCTTTGGGACGGATTTCACCCCGCGGCGGCGCTTGCGCGGGACCCCTCGGAATGCGGGCGTCTCGCCCGCATTTTCTCCCGGGCGCTTCACTTCGATCCGCTGCGGGCGGGACACAAGCGTTCCCAAGACACATGGATTCCCGCTTTCGCGGGAATGACGAAGGTGGGTGAGAAGCCCGCGTTCCCAGGACACCCACGTCCCCGCGGACGCGCCGGCGAGAGGTGTGCTTGGCGGAAGTCCCCGCCCCGCAGCGCACATGCCTCGGTGGACGGCTTCCTTGATGCCGGTCGCCGGCATGTTCGATACTCGGGGACGGGAGGCGCGCGGGACCACGCGGGGCGGAGTCCTCCCGCCTCCCTCCCTCCCTGACCCCGCACGAGGAACGAACTCCCATGATTCCGCTCCGGCCGCTCGCCGCCCTGCCTACCCACGAAGTCACCAACATGCCGCCCCACCTCGGCGACCAGGACCTCTGGCGGGACGATGCGGCGCTCCGCGACGGGGTCGAGCGCGAGGGCGGGGGCCGGGCCGCGAACCGGCTGGCCGTGTTCGGCCGGGCGGCGGGCGCGGCGGAGACCTTCGAGAAGGCCGATCTGGCCAACCGGCATCCGCCCGAGCTCAGGGCCTTCGACCGCTACGGGATGCGCATCGACCAGGTCGCGTTCCATCCCGCCTGGCACGACCTGATGGGGCTGGCGATCGGGAACGAGGTCCCGAGCTTCGCGTGGAAGCATCCCGGCCCCGGCGCCCACGTGGCCCACGCCGCGCTCACCTACCTGTTCAGCCAGGCGGAGGGCGGGGTGATGTGCCCGATGGCGATGACCTACTCCGCGGTCCCGCCGCTTCGCCGGGCGCCGGAGGTGGGGAACGAGTGGATCCCGAAGCTCCTCTCCGCCTCCTACGACCCCCGCGACGTCCCGGCGGCGGAGAAGGTCGGCGCCACGGTGGGGATGTTCATGACGGAGAAGCAGGGCGGCTCCGACGTGCGCGCCAACACGACCCGGGCGGTGGCGGCGGCGGCGGGCGCGGGGGGCCGGGTCGCGGCGGGGCCAAGTACCGAGTACCGGCTGACCGGGCACAAGTTCTTCTGTTCGGCCCCGATGTCGGACGCCTTCCTGACCCTCGCCTGCGCCGAAGGCGGCCTCTCGTGCTTCCTCGTGCCCCGCTGGACCCCCGACGGCGAGCGCAACCCCCTCTTCATCCAGCGCCTCAAGGACAAGCTCGGCAACCGCTCGAACGCCTCCTGCGAGATCGAGCTTCACGACACGTGGGGGGTCATGGTCGGGGAGGAGGGGAGGGGCATCCCCACCATCATCGAGATGGTGCACTACAACCGCTTCTACTGCTGCGCGAGCTCCGCGGCCCTGATGCGCCAGGGCCTCGTACAGGCGCTGCACCACACCGCCCACCGGACCGCCTTCCGGAAACGGCTCATCGACCAGCCCCTGATGCGCAACGTGCTCGCGGACCTCGCCGTCGAGGCGGAGGCGGCGCTCGTCCTCACCTTGCGCATCGCCCGCGCCATCGACGAGGCGGCGGCCGGGGACGAGGGCGCCGCGGCCCTCGCCCGCATCGCCACCGCCGTCGGCAAGTACTGGATATGCAAGCGCGCGCCGGGGCACGCGCTCGAAGCGCTGGAGTGCCACGGCGGCCCCGGCTACGTCGAGGACTCGATCATGCCGCGCCTCTACCGCGAAGCGCCGCTCAACGGCATCTGGGAAGGCTCGGGCAACGTCATCTGCCTGGACGTGCTCCGCGCGATGTCCCGGGAGGAGGGGGCGGTTCCCGCGTTCCTCGCCGAGCTGGACGCGGCGCGCGGCGGCAACGCGGCCCTGGACGCGGCGGCCGACACTCTCCGGGACGATCTTGCGGACCGGAGCGGTTTGGAAACGCGGGCGCGCGGCCTCACCGAACGGATGGCGGCGGCGCTGCAAGGCGCCCTGCTGGTGCGGCACGCCCCGGCCGCGGTGGCGGACGCCTTCTGCGCGTCGCGCCTCGGCTCGCGCTGGACCGGGGCCTACGGCGCCCTGCCGGCCGGCGTCGATTTCGACGCGATCCTCGACCGGGCGCGGCCGGCCGCCGCGACGGCCTTCGCCGCCTGAAGGTCCGGATGATGACAGCCCCGGCCCCCGGCCCGCGCTTCGGCCCGAGGCGAAGCGGCGGGAAAGGACCTCGTCAGGCGGTGCGCTGCTTGATCGCGGCCAGCTCGTCGAGCCCGAGCGCGGACTCCACGAGGGCGCGCTGCTGCTCCTGGTGGAGGCTCAGGTAGCCGGCGGCGGGGGACGCGGAGTACTCGCGCCCCGCGTAGCCGAGGCGGCGGTTCCCCCGGATCATCCCCGCCAGGTGGCGGCGCGACAGCATGAAGAACCAGGCGCCCTGGTTGCGCGGCTCCTCCTGGGTCCAGACGACGTCCCGCGCCTTCGGATAGCGGTCGAGGATCGCCTGGATCTCCTCGCGCGGGTAGGGGTAGATCTGCTCGACCCGCACCAGCGCGACGTGGTCGAGCCCGTGCTCGTTCCGCTGGTCCGCGAGGTCGTACCAGACCTTGCCGGCGCACAGGACGAGGCGCGTGACCCGGGCCGGGTCCGGCGCGCCCGGATCGTCGATCACGACCTCGAACCGGTTGCCGGGGGCGAGGTCCGCGCGCTCGTTGACCGCGAGCCGGTGCCGGAGAAGGCTCTTCGGGCTCATCACGACGAGCGGCTTGCGGTACGGCCGCACCATCTGGCGCCGCAGGAGGTGGAACATCTGGGCCGGGGTGGTGGGGACGCAGACCTGGAGGTTCTCCTCCGCGCAGAGCTGCAGGAACCGCTCCAGCCGGGCCGAGGAATGCTCCGGCCCGGCCCCCTCGTAGCCGTGCGGGAGGAGCATGACGATCCCCGAGTAGCGCCCCCACTTGGCCTCGGACGAGCTCAGGAACTGGTCGATCACCACCTGGGCGCCGTTCACGAAGTCCCCGAACTGGGCCTCCCAGACGACGAGGCCCTCGGGCTCGGAGGAGCTGTAGCCGTACTCGAACCCGAGGACCGCCTCCTCCGAGAGCAGCGAGTTGATGATCTCCACCGGCGGCTGGCCGTCGAAGAGGTGGGCGAGGGACTGCCAGGTGCCGCGGGCGTCCTGGTTGTGCACGGTGGCGTGGCGGTGGGCGAAGGTGCCGCGCTCGCAGTCCTGCCCGGACATCCGGATCGAGTAGCCGTCCCGGAGGAGCGAGCCGTAGGCCAGCATCTCGGCGAAGCCCCAGTCCACGGGCCGTTCGCCGCGCGCCATCTCGCGGCGCGCCCCCATGAGGCGGCTCACCACCCGGTGCAGGCGGAAGTGCTCCGGCTGATCGCAGAGCGCGAGCCCGGTCTCCTCGAGCGCGTCGATCGAAACGCCGGTCTCGGCCTCCGCCCGCCAGTCCGGGCCGAGATAGGGGGTCCAGTCCGCCAGATGGTCGATCTTGAGACCGTGCCGCAGGGGCCGCGACACCGGCTCGCCCGCCTCGAGCCGATCGAGGCAGGCGTCGTACATCCGCTTCGCCTCGCCGTCGCCGATGACCCCCTCGCGTTCGAGCTGCTCGGCGTAGAGGCGGTGGACCCCCGGCTGCTTGCGGATCTTTCCGTACATCAGCGGCTGGGTGACCATGGGCTCGTCGGCCTCGTTGTGGCCGTGGCGCCGGTAGCACACGAGGTCGATCACCACGTCGCGGCCGAACTCCATCCGGTAGTCGAGGGCGACCCCGGCGACGAACGCGACCGCTTCCGGGTCGTTTCCGTTCACGTGAAAGATGGGGGCCTGCACGAGCTTGGCCACGTCGGTGCAGAAGCTGCTCGAACGCGAATCGAGCGGATCGCTGTTGGTGAAGCCGATCAGGTTGTTGACGATGACGTGGACCGTTCCGCCGGTCGAGTAGCCGCGGGTCTCGGACAGGTTGAGGGTCTCGGTCACCACCCCCTGGCCCGCGAAGGCGGCGTCGCCGTGCACGAGCACCGGCAGGACCTGGTTGCGCGCGGTGTCCCGGCGCCGCATCTGCCGCGCGCGCACCGAGCCCTCCACCACCGGGTTGATGATCTCGAGGTGCGAGGGGTTGAACGCGAGCACGACGTGGGTGGGCCCGCCCTCGGTCTCGACGTCCGAGGAGAAGCCGAGGTGGTACTTGACGTCGCCCGAGCCCGCCCCCTGCTCGACCTTCCCCTCGAACTCCTCGAACAGGACCGCGGGCAGCTTGCCGAGGACGTTGACGAGCACGTTGAGCCGCCCCCGGTGGGCCATCCCGATGACGATCTCCCGGGTCGTCCGCGCCCCCGCCCGCTGGATGACCTCGTCGAGCAGGGGGATGAGGCACTCGCCCCCTTCGAGGGAGAAGCGCTTCTGCCCCGGGTAGCGGGTGTGGAGGAACTCCTCGAGCCCGCGCGCGGCGATGACCCAGCCGAGGAGCTCGCGCCTCTTCCCGGCGGAGAAGGCGGGCCGCCCGCGGGCGCGCTCCAGCCGCTCCTGCACCCACCGCTTCTGCTGCACGCTGGTGAGGTGGGTCAGCTCGGCGCCGACGTGGGCGCAGTACGTGGCGTGCAGGACGTCCACGAGCTCCCGGAGGGTGAGCTCCGGCGGCCCGAACAGCGAGTCGGTGGTGAACGTCCGGTCGAGGTCCGCCTCCGTGAACCCGTGCGCCCGCGGGTCGACGTCCGGGGCGCCGGGGCGGCCGTAGATCTCGTGCATGTTGAGCGGGTCGACGTCCGCGATGCAGTAGCCGCGGTAGCGGTAGGCGCTGATGAGGCGGTGGACGGCCCCCCGGCGGTCGTCCGGGGGCGGCGCCGCGCCCCCGGAGGGAAGCGAGGGTTCGGCCCCGGGCCCGGCCCCGGCCCGATCCCTTTCAAGCGCGTCGAAGAACGAGCGCCAGTCGGAGCCGCAGCCGTCGGGGTCCGCACGGTAGCGGCGGTACGCGTCTTCGAGAAACGGGGCGTCGGCGGCGAAGAGCGGCGTGTCGCTCATGTGGAACCGTCCGCGGTTGGGGGGATTCCGAGGCTGCACGGCAGTCTACCGGATCGGATTCCGGGATGGCTATGGCTACCCAACGGCGCGCGCCTTGTGCGAACATGAACGCGATCCCGCGCACGGAGCCCCCGCGCCCGGAGCCCGCAGCCGGGGCCGCGGAAGGGCGGGGCGCGCCGGCCCGCGCCGGCGGCAGTGCGGATCGAACCCCGCGACCGGGAACCGGAACATGTCGAAGACCCTGACCCTCACCGACCACGAGACCGGGCGCAAGACCGAGCTGCCCGTTCTGGAGCCGACCTACGGAACCCCGGTGCTCGACATCACCGGGGTCCCGCGGGATCTCGGGTTCTTCACCCACGACCCCGGATTCACGTCCACCTCCTCGTGCCGCAGCCGGATCACCTACATCGACGGCGACGAGGGGATCCTGCTGTACCGCGGCTACCCGATCGAGCAGCTCGCCGAGCGGAGCAGCTTCCTGGAGGTGTGCTACCTCCTCATCCACGGCGAGCTGCCGGGGGCGGCCGAGTGGGAGGCGTTCCAGGCCGACGTGCGGTCGCACACCATGGTCCACGAGGGGCTGCGCACGATCATCACCGGCTACCGCCGCGGCTCCCACCCGATGGCGATGATGGTGGGCCTGGTCGGGGCCCTGTCGGGGTTCTACCACGACGCGCTCGACGTGAACGAGCCCGAGCACCGGATGAAGTGCATCCGCCAGCTCGTCGCCAAGATGCCGACGATCGCCGCGGACACCCACAAGTGGGGGGCCGGGCAGCCGTTCATGCACCCGGACAACTCCTACGGCTTCGTCGAGAACTTCATGCGCATGATGTTCGGGGTCCCCGCCGAGCCCTACGAGGCGGACCCGGTGGCGGCGCGCGCGCTCGAGCTCATGATGATCCTGCACGCGGACCACGAGCAGAACGCGAGCACGTCCACGGTGCGCCTGTGCGGGAGCTCCGGGACCAACCCGTTCGCGGCGGTGGCGGCGGGGATCGCGACCCTGTGGGGGCCGGCGCACGGCGGCGCGAACGAGGCGGTGGTCCGGATGCTCTCCGAGATCGGCAGCCGCCGCGACATCCCGAAGTTCATCGAGCGGGCGAAGGACCGGGAGAGCGGGGTGCGCCTGATGGGCTTCGGCCACCGGGTGTACAAGAGCTATGACCCGCGCGCCTCCATCATCCGCGACGCGTGCCACGACCTCCTGAGCAAGCTCGAAGGGACCGAGCGCGAGCAGCCGATGTTCGAGACCGCGCTCGAGCTGGAGCGGATCGCGCGCAGCGACGACTACTTCATCGAGCGCAACCTCTATCCGAACGTCGACTTCTATTCCGGGATCATCCTGAGCGCCCTCGGCTTTCCCCTGAACATGTTCACCGTGATCTTCGCGGTGGCCCGGACCGTCGGGTGGATCACCCAGTGGAACGAGATGATGGGGGACGCGGAGGACTTCCGCATCGGCCGGCCGCGCCAGCTCTACCTCGGGCACGCGCGGCGGGACTACGTCGCCGCGGAGGAACGGCCGTGAAGGCCCCGGTCCGGGTCGCGGTGACCGGCGCGGCCGGCCAGATCGCGTACTCGCTCCTGTTCCGGATCGCGTCGGGGGAGATGCTGGGGCCGGACCAGCCGGTCATCCTGCAGCTCCTCGAGATCCCGCCGGCCCTGCCCGCCCTGCGGGGGGCGGCGATGGAGCTCGACGACTGCGCGTACCCGCTCCTGCACGGCATCGCGGCCACCAGCGACCCGAACGAGGCGTTCCGCGACGTGCGCTTCGCCCTGCTCGTCGGGGCCCGCCCGCGGAGCAAGGGGATGGAGCGCGGGGACCTGCTCGCGGAGAACGGCCGCATCTTCGGGCCGCAGGGGCGCGCCCTCGACGAGCACGCGGCGCGCGACGTGAAGGTGCTGGTGGTCGGCAACCCCGCCAACACGAACGCGCTCATCGCGATGAAGAACGCGCCCGGCTTCGACCCCTCGCAGTTCACCGCGATGACCCGGCTCGACCACAACCGCGCGGTCGCCCGGCTCGCGGCCAAGGCGGGGGCCCGGGTGGAGGAGGTGGCCCGGATGACGATCTGGGGCAACCACTCGGCGACCCAGTTCCCCGACCTCGCGCACGCGACGGTAGGGGGGCGGCCCGCCCCGGAGCTGGTGGACGGGGCCTGGGTGCGGGAGGAGTTCATCCCCGGGGTGCAGCAGCGGGGGGCGGAGGTCATTGCGGCCCGCGGGCTCTCGAGCGCGGCTTCGGCCGGCTACGCCGCGCTCTCGCACGTGCGCGACTGGGTGCGCGGCTCGCCGCCGGACGGGGACTGGCTCAGCATGGCGGTGCCGAGCGACGGCAGCTACGGCATCCCCGAAGGGCTCATCTACTCCTTCCCGGTGACGGTGCGGGACGGGCGCTACGCGATCGTGCAGGGCCTCGGGATCGACGATTTCGCGCGCGCGAAGATGGACGCGACGCGGGCCGAGCTGGAGGAGGAGCGCGACGCGGTCCGCGACATGCTCTGAAGCCCGCACCGCGGTCCGCCAGTCCGGGTCGGATCGGCTGGGCTGGGCGGTGAGAGCGTTGGCGTCCGGGCCGAAGGGAACGGGCGAACACGCCGAAGGGTGGGGAGCGCGCCTTCGGAGCAAAGGGGAGCGGAAGGAAAGGGAGGAGGGCGGCGCGGACCAGCCGCACCCCGGCGCCCGCACCGGCCGCTGCCGCTGCTCCCTTCCGGGCCTGACGGGGTTCACGGCGTAGCGACGCGAGGGGGCCGATCCGGCCGCCGGCGGCAAGTCTACCCCGTTCGGAAGGCAGGTGCGCGGTGGGGATTTTCACCATGCATACCTCTCGCGGGGCTCTTGGGAGCAGTGCCTCCTGGGAACGCGGGCGTCTCGCCCGCACAGGGGTGTGAAGCGCCCGTGAACAAGAAATGCGGGCGAGACGCCCGCGTTCCCAGGAGGCCGTGCCCAGGACACATGGATTCCCGCTTTCGCGGGAATGACGAAGGTGGGCGGGACACAAGCGTTCCCAGGACGCCCCGCGAGAGGTGTTGCCTCGAGGAACGATTCCGCTCCATACGAGACGAGGAGAAGGGAACATGTCGACTTCGTGCGAACTCCTGGGCGCGAACGCCGCCGCGGATGCGCTGGCCGCGGGGGACCTCACTTCCGAGGAGCTCGTCGAGACGCTGCTCGCCCGGATCGAGCGGGTGGATGCGCGGCTCGGCGCCTTCGTTGCCGTCTACGCCGACGAAGCGCTCGCGGCGGCGCGGGCGGCCGACCTCGCCCGGCGCGCGGGCCACGCCGTTGGGCGGTTCCACGGGGTCCCGATCGCCCTCAAGGACATCATCGACCTCGAAGGCCGGATCACGACCGGCGGCTCGAAGGTCTGGGAGGCGCGCGTCTCCCCGACGACCGCGACCCTCGCGCGGCGCCTCATCGCGGCCGGGCTCATCGTGCTCGGGAAGACCTGCACCGTCGAGTTCGCGATGGGGGCGTGGGGGACGAACCGGCACATGGGGACCCCTTGGAATCCGTGGGACCTCGCCGTCCACCGGGCGCCGGGGGGGAGCAGCTCCGGCTCCGGGGTCGCGGTGGGGGCGCGGCTCGCGCCGTGGGCCATCGGGACCGACACCGGGGGCTCGGTGCGGATCCCGTCCGCCTGGAACGGGCTGACCGGCCTCAAGGTCACGTTCGGGCGGGTGAGCTGCCACGGGGTCCTGCCCCTCGCGCACACCCTCGACACGCCGGGCCCCATGTGCCGGACGGTCGAGGACGCGGCCGACCTCTACCGGCTGATCTCCGGACCCGACCCACTCGATCCCGCCACCATTCACGTCCCGAACGGAGACGACCCCCGGACCGGGATCGGCCGCGGGGTCGCCGGGATGCGCCTCGCCCGGATGCCGGAGCGCGAACGCGAGGGGGTGGACCCGGAGATGCTCGCGGCCTACGACGAGGCCCTCGCCGTCCTGTCGGGGCTCGGGGCTGTGGTCGTGGACGTCGAGCTTCCCCGTGGGTTCGTAGAGATGGGAGACCTCGTCGGCCGGATCATCGCGGCCGAAGGCCATATGTGGGTCGGCGAGCACATCGACGACGATTCCCTCCCGGTGGATGACGACGTGCGGCCCCGGATCCGCCCCGGAGGGACCATGACGGCAGGGGAGTACCTCCGGGCGCAGCGCGAGCGGGCGGCCGTCAAGCGCGAGTTCGACGAGGCCCTCGCCGGGGTCGACGCCCTGCTCACCCCCGCGGCCCGCACCGCCGCCCCGGCGGTCGCGGACATCGACCAGTCCACCACCGCCGCGACCTTCACCCGCCCCTTCAACCTCATCGACTACTGCGCGCTCGTGGTTCCCAACGCCCTGACCGGGGGCGGCCTGCCGCTCTCGCTCCAGATCGCGTGCCGCGGGTTCGAGGAGGCGACCGCGCTCCGCATCGGGCTCGCCTACCAGGGGGCGACCGGCTGGCATACCCGCATCCCCCCCGGCCTCGACGACCGGGCGCCCTGAAGCGGCGCCGGCTTTCCCGGTCGCCCCGGGGCATCGTGCGAGGCGGGTCCCGGGAACGGCCCGTTCCCATCATGAGATTTTCTCGCCGTTCGCTTTCCAAAACGTCAGCCAACCGGAGGGGGTCCGGGCGCCTTGAACGCAAGGGGCGGCGCTACAATGCGCGCCCCACGGGCCGGGCTTGGCCGGCTCGATCCATCAACCGGAAGGAAACCGAAATGGCAATCCGCATCGGCGACGAAGCGCCCAACTTCACCGCCCGCACCACGCACGGCGAGATCGATTTTCACGACTGGATCGGCGACGGCTGGGCGATCCTGTTCTCCCACCCCAAGGACTTCACCCCGGTCTGCACGACGGAGCTCGGGTACATGGCGGGGCTCGAGGCCGAGTTCGAGAAGCGCAACTGCAAGGTCATCGGCCTCAGCGTGGACCCGGTGGACGACCACGAACGCTGGCTCGGGGACATCGAGGAGACCCAGGGGCACAAGGTCAACTACCCCCTCATCGGGGACGACGACCTCGCGGTCGCCAAGCTCTACGACATGATCCACCCGAACGCGAGCGGCGGCGCGAAGGGCCGCACCGCGGTCGACAACGCGACGGTCCGCTCCGTGTTCGTGGTCGGCCCCGACAAGAAGGTGAAGCTCAGCCTCACCTACCCGATGAGCACGGGCCGCAACTTCGACGAGGTGCTGCGGGTCCTCGACTCGATGCAGCTCACCGCGAAGCACCAGGTCGCGACCCCGGTCAACTGGAAGCAGGGCGAGGACGTCATTATCGTGCCCGCGGTGTCGGACGAGGCCGCGAAGGAGAAGTTCCCGGCCGGCTGGAAGGCCCCCCGCCCGTACCTCCGCATCGTTCCCCAGCCCGAGTAGGCGCCGCTCCCGGCCTCACGCTCCGGCCCGACCGGGCCGGAGCACGCCTCCCGCGCCCCGGAGAAGCCGGCTCCGGAAGCATCGGGCGAGCCCCCCGAACCGCCGAACGCTCCAGCTCGCGCCGGAGCGCTTTTGGGCAGTGGGCGCCCCTGTGGGGGCCGGGGCCGCTCTTTGTTCGCCGCACCGTCCGAAAAGAGCGCCGTCACCGCCCCGATTCCGACCCCATCGCTCGGAAAACGGCCTGCCGCCATACCCGTCCGGACGCCCTCGACGTCCCGACTCGGGCTCTACGCCGAACAAGGAATGGCCTTACTGTGGGGACGAAGCGAACCGGATTCTTCCGATATTTCCGCAAAATCAAACGATTGCGCGATGGGTATGGCGGAGAGGGAGGGATTCGAACCCTCGGTACGCTATTCACGCACACACACTTTCCAGGCGTGCTCCTTCGACCGCTCGGACACCTCTCCCCGGCTCGGGTATGATGCCACACCTTACCCCTGACGTGGGATCGCGACCCCTTCGGATGCGGATGTTCGAGCTCGATCGGGACCGGCTGGACCTCCAGGCGCGGGCGCGGGCCTTCGCCGACGAGGTCGCCGCCCCCCGCGCCGCGGAGACGGATCGGAGCGAGGCGTACCCGTGGGACACGGTGGCCGCGCTCCGCGACGCGGGGTTCATGGGCATGACCATCCCCGCCGCCCTCGGCGGGCAGGGGCGCGGATATCTCGACGCGGCGCTCGTCATCGAGCAGATGGCGCGCGCCTGCGGGGTCACCGGGCGCATCGTGGTCGAGGCGAACATGGGGGCCGTCGGCGCGGTGATGCGTTACGGCGCCGAGGCGCAGAAGCGCCTCGCGGCGGACCTCGTCCTCGGCGGGGACAAGCCCGCCATCTGCATCACCGAGCCCGAGGCGGGGAGCGCGGCCACCGAGATGGCGACCCGCGCGGACCGCCGGGGCGACGTGTACGTCCTCAACGGCCGCAAGCACTGGATCACGGGCGGCGGGGTCTCGAAGCTGCACCTCATCTTCGCCCGGGTGTACGAGGACGGCGCGCCGCGCGGCATCGGCGGCTTCCTCGCGGTGCGGGGCGAATCGCCGGGGCTCGTGGTCGGGGCCCGCGAGCCCGCGATGGGCCTTCGCGGGATCCCGGAGACCGAGATCCTCCTCCAGGACCTGGAGGTCCCGGCGTCCATGGCCCTCATCCCCCCCGAGGGCCTCGCGCGGGGGTTCGCGGGGCTCATGAACGCGTACAACGGCCAGCGGGTCGGGGCCGGCACGGTCGCCCTCGGGCTCGCCCAGGGGGCCTACGAGCACGCCCTCGAGTACGCCCGCGAGCGCGAGCAGTTCGGGCGGCCGATCTGCGAGTTCCAGGGGATCCAGTGGATGCTGGTGGACATGAACACCCGCATCGAGGCGGCCCGCCTCTTGCTCTACCGGGCCGCCGCGGGCGCGGAGCGCGCGGGCGGCTTCCCGGACCCGGCCGCGGCCGCGCAGGCCAAGATCTTCGCCTCGGAGATGGCCGTCGCGGTGACGAACGACGCGCTCCAGGTGTTCGGCGCGGCGGGGTACTCCCGGAACCGGCCGCTCGAGCGCATGGTCCGGGACGCGCGCATGTTCACCATCGGGGGCGGGACGGCCCAGATCCTGCGCACCGTGGTCGCTTCGCGCATCCTGGAGCGAAAGCTTCCCCAGACCCGCGACGGCTATGCGCGGATGAACCGCTGACCCTCGTGATGGAAGAAGATCGGCCCGGCGCCGGCGGACGATGCCGGCGGAGGCGGAGGTGGAGTCGAAGAGGCCGGCGCGCGCGCGGCTCATGAAGCGCTACTCGTTCCCCGCCCTCGCGCGCGAAGCGCTGCGCCGCCACCGCGGCTGGCCGAGGGCGTGGCGTTTCCCCGATCTGAAGCCCCGCTACCGGGTGGCCATCGTGGGCGGCGGCGGCCACGGGCTCGCGACCGCCTACTACCTCGCGAAGCTCCACGGGGTCCGGGACGTGGTGGTCCTGGAGAAGGGGTGGCTCGGGGGCGGCAACACCGGGCGGAACACCACCATCGTCCGCTCGAACTACCTCCTCGACGACAACGCCCGCTTCTACGAGCACTCCCTCCGCCTCTGGGAGGGGCTGAGCCGCGACCTCAACTACAACGTGATGTTCTCGCCGCGGGGGGTGCTCAACCTCGCCCACAGCGACTCGCAGATGGACGCCTTCGCCCGCCGGGGCAACCGGATGCGCCTGAACGGGATCGATGCGGAGCTCCTCGACCGGCGCGCGGTCGCGCGCTACGCGCCGCTCCTCGACGTGTCCGACAACGCCCGCTTCCCGGTGCTGGGCGGCCTGCTCCAGGGGCGGGGCGGGGTCGCGCGCCACGACGCGGTGGCGTGGGGCTTCGCGCGGGCGGCCGACGCCCTCGGGGTCGACGTCGTGCAGGGCTGCGAGGTGGTCGGCTTCCGCATCGACGGCGGCTGCGTGATCGGGGTCGAGACCACCCGGGGGGCGATCGAGGTCGAGCGGGTCGGGCTCGCGGTCGCCGGGAACACGGGCCGGGTCGCGGGGCTCGCCGGCCTCACCCTTCCCATCGAATCGCACGTGCTGCAGGCGTTCGTGACCGAACCGGTGAAGCCGCTCCTCCACCACGTGGTGACGAGCGGCGCCATCCACTGCTACGTCAGCCAGACCGACAAGGGCGAGGTGCTGCTCGGCGGGGACCTCGACGGCTACAACTCGTACGCCCAGCGCGGGAACCTGCCGGTCATCGAGCACGTGGCGCAGGCCGCGGCGGCGATGTACCCCCCGCTCAGCCGCCTGCGGGTGATGCGGTCCTGGGGCGGGGTGATGGACATGACCATGGACGGGAGCCCGATCATCGGCAAGACCCCGGTGGAGAACCTCTTCATCGACGGGGGCTGGTGCTACGGCGGGTTCAAGGCGACCCCGGGCTCGGGC
Source organism: Gammaproteobacteria bacterium (assembly GCA_965243335.1). Taxonomy (GTDB): domain Bacteria; phylum Pseudomonadota; class Gammaproteobacteria; order HK1; family HK1; genus JAJDXW01. The sequence goes on along the minus strand of OZ251545.1, from coordinate 2,512,822 downwards.
TGGGTCTTCGCCCACACCATCGCCCGCGGCGAGCCGCACGAGCTGAACGCGGGGTTCGCCCTGGACCGCTTCGCGACCGGCCGGACCCTCGACGAGAACGGGGCCGGGCCGACCCCGAACGCGCACTGACCGCCGCGCGGGCGGCGGCCGGCCTGGCGGACCTCGGGGCGAGTGAGCAGGAGCGAATACCCTGGACCGGGTTCATGCGGTATCGCCGCCTTGCCCGGAAGAGGGCGGGGCCGGAAGCGCTTCACGAGGCGCCCCGATCGTCCATGGGGCGGGCAGGTCCGCGGCGCGTATTCGCATGTCGTAGGCGCCCGGCGGACGCCCGGCGGGAGAAAGTCCCGGTTCACGCGGGCAGAAATCCGACGAAACTCGAGGCGTGGAGCCGATGCGCGGGCGCTTTCCCGCGGGCAGACTTTCGCTCGCCATCGATGGTCGATGGCGCGGACGATGTCCGCAACACTTCTCAAGGAGACAAGGACATGTGTGGAGACGGTGGAGGCGGCGGAGACGGCGGCGATAGCGTCTGCGATCCCTTCAGTGAGTACACCAATACGCCGCCCGGCGCCCCCGTAGGAGGCCCAGTCGGGTCGAGCTACGGCGACTACGTCTGCAGCAGCGACTGGCCATGATCCTGCACGGTCGGGGCTGACGGCCGCCCCGCGCTCGGCGGGGAGGCATGATCGTCCGCTCCGAACCGCAGGGGAGGGCATGGCGGCCGGGGTCTCCCGGCCGCCCGAGAGCCGGAAGGAGGCCCGGCCGGGGCTCCCGGCTTCGGGGCAAGTCGCGGCCTGGCGCTCCGCGCGGCATACTTGCGGCACACTTGCGGCACACAGCAAGGAGCCGATCGAACATGAAGACAACCGGTGGAGCGACGAAGACCTGGCTGGCGCAAAGCCTGCTGCTCGGGGTCCTCGTCTTCGTGGTGATGTTCCTTCTCCGGCGGTACGTGTATCCGTCGTTTCCCGCCCTGGAAGGCCCCCTCCTGGGCGCGCTCGTCGCCGGCGCCGTGGGCGGGGTCGCGGGGTGGCTCGTCTTTCGCCGGCGAGGGAGCTGAGCCAGGCGGCGTCGCCGGACGAGCTGGCGCGAGCGCCGCGCGGCTCGTCGGCCTTCGGGGGCGGGCCCGAGATCGGCGCGCGATCCGTGTTTCGCCCGTTCCTCCTCGGGCGCCTCCCCACTGCCCGGCTCGGAATGCGGCCCGTTGCCGCGGCGGCGTCCATCCCCGGTGCGGTTCACCCCTTCCTCCTCGTCTCGCATCGTAAGCCCCCGGCGTACGCCCGGCGGGAGAAAATCCCTCTTAACGCGGGCAGAAATCCGACGAAACTCGAGGCGTGGAGCCGATGCGCGGGCGCTTTCCGGCTGGCAGACTTTCGCTCGCCATCGATGGTCGATGGCGCGGACGATGTCCGCAACACTTGCCACAAGGAGACAAGGAAATGTGTGGAGACGGTGGAGGCGGCGGCGGCGAAAGCGCCTGCGAGACCGCCTACGAGACAGGCGGCTCATACATGGGCGCGTCGATCGCCTTGGCGCTGAGCGGCGGCAATCCGATCGCGGGGGCTGCGGGCGCGGTCGGAGGAGCCGTGATCGGCGAGATCGCCGGCGACTTCTTCTGCAGCGGCGCCGGCAACCCGGCCAACTGGCGATGATCCCGCGCGGTCGGGGCTGACGGCCGCCCCGTGTTCGGCGGGGAGGCGCCATCGTCGGCCCCGGCCCACGGGGAGCTGCACGGCGGCCGGGGTCTCCCGGCCGCCCGAGAATTCGAGAGGCGTCCGGCCGGGGCCGCGGCGCCGAAGCGCGGCGGGGCCGGACCCGGGGCGCGGCATACACGGGGAGTCAATCGGGCATGACGAATGCGGATCGAACGAAGATAGCCATGCTGGGGCGCAGCCTGCTGGTCGGGGTCCTGGTTTTCGCGGTGATGTTCCTTTCCCGGAGGTACCTCGTTCCGCCTCTTCCCGCTCCCTATGGCCCGCTCATCGCCGCGCTCATCGCCGGCACGGCGGCGGGGGCCGGGTGGTGGATCGTCTTTCGCTGGTGGGGGCGCCGGGCGGGCGGCGGCGTGGAACGGACCGGGGCCGAGCGCACCGCGTGGAGAACCCTGCTCATCGGGGCGATCGTCCTCGTCCTGTATCCCGTCTTCCGGCTCTGGCTGCTCCCCCTGCTCCCCGGAGCCCACGATTGGCTCGACGGCGTGTTCGGGGCGGCGCTCGCGGGCGGGTTGGCCGGGGGGGCCGCCGCGTGGGTCGCCGCTCTTCATGGACGGCCCGAAGCGGGCGCGCGGTCCGTGTTTCGCACGTTCCTGTTCGGTTCCGCCGCCGCCGCGCTGCTCGGGGGGCGGCTCGACGCCGCGGCGGCCCCCATTCCCGTGGCGGACCTCGTGGAGGGGTTCAACCCCGCCCTCGTGTACTCCCTGTCCCCGGACGGACGCTTCGTGCTGCGGCGCAACTACCGCTCCTTCGGCCTCGAGATGTATCCGGTGGGCGCGAACGGCGAGGTGGGAGCGCCCGTCGACCTCGGCCGGCATCAGACCGGGATCACGGTCTGGGCGCGTGACGGAGGCCGGCTCTACGGCATCCGCTACCGGAAACGGACCCCGCTCCTCCTCGCGATCGACCCCGACCGCCCGCGGGCGAAGCCCCACGAGGTCCCCCTTGACGGCATTTCGGGGCGGGTGGTTCGCGCCGGGAGACATCCGGCCCGCGCCGATCGCCTGGTCCTCTGGACGTTCGGGCGGGAAGGGGAGGCCGTCTTCCACTGCGGGACAGAGGAACCCGGGTGCGAGTCCGTGTCCGCCGCCGGCGGCGGCTGGCTCTCGATCCTCGGCCGGGACGGCCGCCCGGCCGCGCGTCATCGCTTCCGGGACGGCCGGCGGGAGGTGGAGGCGCACGTCGACGGGGTCTGGAAGGCGGCGGGGGAGATGCCGGTGGACCGGATCCTCCTGCCGCTCTCTCCGCTCGATGCGGAGGGTTGGGGCCTCGCGCTTTCCAACCACACGCTCGACACCACCAGCCTGGTGCGCTGGAGCGCCCGCACGCTCGAGGAGCGTCCCGTCTTCTCCACGCCGGAAGCAAACCTCTCTCAGGCGCTGCTCTCCGAGTCCGACGAGCCGCTCGCGGCCACCTCGTCCCCCGGCTACCCGCGGACCACCGCCCTGCATCCGGCTGTCGAGCGGGTGCTCGAGCTCGTTCGGGGCCGGCATCCGGGTCCGGCCCTGGTGAACGTCGTGGCGGCGGACGCAGCCCTCGAACGTTTCGTGGCCGTGGTCTTCGACGAGGAGAGCGCCCGGGTCGCCTATCTCGTCGCCCTGCCGGGCGATGCCGTCGAGGCGTTCGACCGGAGCCCGGCCGGCCGCTTCCGGGAGGACTTCTCCCCGACCCGGGCGGTCCGTATCCCGGCCCGGGACGGGCTCGCGCTCCCCGCGCTCCTCACCGTTCCCCGCGACCGGGAAGGTTCTTCCGACCCGCCGCCCCTCGTGCTCATGGTCCACGGCGGTCCGTGGCTCCACTACCAGTGGACCTTCGATCCGCTCGTCCAGCTTCTCGCCTCGCGCGGGTACGCGGTGCTCAAGCTCAACTACCGAGGCTCTTCAGGCTACGGAAACCGGTTCCGGGAAGCGGCGGTCGGCGAGCTCGCCGGCCAGGTCCAGGACGACGTCGAAGACGCGGCCGAGTGGGCGGTGCGGGAAGGCTACGCGGACCCCTCCCGCCTCGCGGTGTACGGGGACAGCTTCGGCGGCTTCTCCGTCCTGACCATGATGATCCGGGGCCGCGCGCCGGTCCGGGCCGGGGTGGTGCTGAGCGGGGTCGTCGACACCGAGGCCCTGATCCGGGAGAACACGCTCTTGGCCGAGGGGCGCGCCTTGTGGGCGAAGTACCTCGGCACGAGCGACGTGGACGAGATGAGGCGGATCCTGCGGGAAGCGTCGCCCCTCCGGAACGTCGACGCGATCCGCGCGCCGGTGCTCTTCGTCGTTGGAAATTCGGATCGGGTGGTGCAGGCCCGCCATGCGGAGACGCTCGTCGACGAGCTCCGCGGCCGCGGCCGGGTGGCCGAGCTGCTCGCCTTCCCCCGCGAGGGCCATTCGATCCTGAAGCCCGCGAACGTCGTCAGGACCTACCGCGAGATCGTGCGGTTCCTCGACCGGCACGTGAACTGACGCGGCCGGAAGCCTTGCAGGAGCCGTCCCGGCCGGGGCCGGCGGCGGCTGAAGACCACACGACACAGGGAGGCGACTTCCATGGACCGCCGGCCGGAACCAGCCCGGGTCGTCCCCGCAGTCGCGGCGCACGTCGAGGACCTGGCCCCGCGCCTTCGCGAGGCGGACCGGCGCGAGGTCCGGGCCGCGTTCGGCCGGCCCGCGGAAGCGATCCTCGGGGCCGGCTTCCGCAACGCGCGGCGTTGCTGGACGGTCCTCGCCGGCCGCCGGCCGGTGGCGATGTTCGGGGTCGGCCGCCGGCCGCAGCCGCGGGTCGGAACCGCCTGGCTCCTCGCCTCCGAGGAGTTCGGGAGGTTCCGTGGCCAGCTCCGGCGCGAAGGCCCGTACTGGGTCGAGGTCCTGATGGCCGGCCACGACGTGCTCGCCAACTTCGTCCTGGCCGAGAACCGGCTGGCCATCCGGTGGCTCACCTGGCTCGGATTCGAGCTGCTCGTGCTGCACCGGGGAGCCGGCGTCGGGGGTGAGGACTTCTGGGAGTTCGCGGCGTTCCGGCCGGGAACCCGCGAACGCTACCTCGCCCGCGTTCCTCCGCCCGCCCCCGACGCGCCCTCGGGTCCGGCGGGGGCGGGCGGGGCGGCAGTACCGGGGGCGCGCCGCCCGAATGCAGGGGCGCGCGCGAGCGCCGAGGCGGGCGCCGGCCCAGACCGGCGCGCGCGCGGCCGCCGCCCCGGAACCGGCTGATCCGGGCACTGCGGACATGGACGAAGCGAGGGGGGAGGCCCCTCCCCGGATCTTCGGGGGACCCGCCGCGGGATCGGGCCGCGAGCCGATCCTCCGTCCGTACGTTCGCCCGCTTCTTCATGCGAGCTGCGCGTCGTTCTTCGTGCAATGCCTCGGGCTCGTGCCCTCGATCGCCCTGCTCCTGGTCATCGACCGGGTCATCGTCAACAGCGCCTTCGAGACGCTGGACGTCATCGCGCTCGGGGTCGTGCTCGCGGGCGGGTTCGAGCTCCTCTTCGCGACCGCGCGCGAACGCCTGCTCGGCCGCGCCGCCGCCGATGCCTGGTCGTCGCTCTCCCGAAGCGTGTACCGGCGCCTCCTCTATCGGCCGTTCACCGACCCCCGGCCCGCGGCGGCGGTGCTCCCCGCCTTCGAGGAGGTGGAGCGGGTCCGGGCGTTCGTCGCACGCCTGGCGGTGGCCCACGTCACGGACGTCGTCCTCGCGGTGCTGTTCACCGGCCTGCTGCTGCTCGTGGACGTGCGGCTGGCGGCCATCGCGATCGCCGGGATCCCCGTCTACGCGCTCATCGTGCTGGTCACCCTTCCGGCCATGCGGCGCCGGAACCGGCGGGCGTCGGCCGGCGGGGAGCGCTCGAAGCTCGTGGTGACCGAGACCGTGGTCAACCTCGAGACCGTCCGGGCGCTCGCACTCGAGGACCGTCTCGATCGCCGCTGGCAGGCGGCGGTGCGGGACGCCGCGGAGGTCCAGGACGGGGTGCATCGGCTCGCGAGCGACGTCTCGAACGCGACCGACTTCGTGCAGCGGCTCCTCACCGCCGCCATCCTCTGGTACGGCGCGGGCCTCGTCGTGGCGCAGGAGATCACCCTCGGGCAGCTCGTCGCCTTCAACCTCATCGCGATGCGGCTCTCCGCGCCGATCGTCCGGGCCTCCCGGATCTGGCCCGACCTCCAGCGCACCCGCGACGCGCTCCGCCGCATCGAAGCGCTTCTCGACGAACCCGTAGACGACGGGGCCGACCGCGCCGCCGTCGACCGCCGGCCCGCGGGAGAGATCCGGTTCCGGGACGTGACCATACGCTATCCCTCGGCGAGCGCCCCGGCCCTCGCCGGGGTCGACTTCCGGATCGCTCCCGGCGAGTTCGTCGCCCTCGTGGGGGCTTCGGGCGCGGGCAAGAGCACCCTGGTGCGCGCCCTGCTCGGCCTCTGCCGCCCGGATCGGGGGGCGGTGCTCGTGGACGGTCTCCGGGTCGACGAGATCGACGGTACGGCGTTCCGGTCGGTGGTGGGGGTCGTTCCCCAGCAGGCCCTGCTCTTCAGCGGCTCCGTCTACGACAACATCGCGCTCGGCGACCCGGGGATCGGCCCCGACGAGGTGACGCGGGCCGCCGAGCTGGCCGGAGCGCGCGACTTCGTCGAGCGGCTTCCTGACGGCTACCGGACGTCCGTCGGGGAGCGCGGCGGAGCGCTCTCGGGAGGGCAGCGCCAGCGGATCGCCCTCGCCCGCGCCTTGGCGCGCGACCCAGCGATCCTCGTGCTGGACGAGGCGACGAGCGCGCTCGACTACGAGGAGGAGGCGTCCTTCTTCGAGCGGATCGAGCGGTTCCGCGGGTCGCGCACCGTCCTCGCCGCGACCCACCGGCTCGCCGCCGTCGCCGCGAGCGACCGGATCCTGGTCCTCGGCGGCGGGCGGCTCGTCGAGGCCGGCGTGCACGCCGAGCTCCTGCGCGCCCGCGGCGCCTACAGCGCGATGTGGTCGCGGTGCCTGCCGCCGCAGCTCGCGCGATGCGCATAGTCCTCACCCTCGCCCTGCTGCTCGTCACCGCGGTCGCGGTCGCCTGGATCGCGAAGGTCGACATCGTCGCCCCGACCCGGGGCGAGGTCGTCGCCCGGCAGCGCACGCGGGAGGTGCGGGCGCTCGAGACCGGGACGATCGCCGCGCTCCACGTGGAGGACGGGTCGCGGGTCCGGAAGGGATATCCGCTCGTCGCGCTGGACGACACGATCGTTGCGTCCGAGATCCGGCGGATCGGGGCCGACCTCGGGGAGGCCCGCCGCGCCGCGCGCCGGCTTCGCCTGCTCGCCGCCGGGTCCGGCCCCGAATCCGGCCCTGGTTCCGGGAACGCCGCGCCGCCCATGGGCGGCGCGGCGCATTCCTTCTCCGGAGCGGAGGAGGGCGGGGAAGGGGACGGATGGGCGGCCCACCTTCGCCTCGTCGACCTCGAACGCCGGCGGCTCGCGGCCGCCGTTGCGGAGGCGGATCGGGAGATCGAGGCGAGGCGGCTGCGGCTGGCTGCGGTCGCGGTCGAGCGCCGCCTGGTCGAACGGCAGCTCCCGGTCGTCCGCGAGCGGGTGGACGGGCTCGCGGCGCTCTCCGCCCGCTCGCACGCGTCGCGCCACGACTACCTGCACGAGCTCTCCCGGCGGATCGAGATGGAGGGGCGGGGGGAGTCGCTCGCCATCGACGCGCGGCGGGAAGAGAAGGAGATCGCCCGCCTGGAGGCGTCCGGGCGGCTTCTCCGCCTCGACTACGAGACCGCGAGGCAGCGCGAGCTCGTGGATATGGAGCTCCGGATCGTCCAGCTTCGCGAAGACCTCGTCCAGGCCGAGCGGCGTCGGGTCCGGCACCGCGTCGCGGCGCCGGTGGACGGGGTCGTGCAGGGCGTGGGAGAGCTGGCCGAGGGCGGCTTCGTCCAGCGCGGCGACCGGCTGATGTCGGTCGTGCCGGCCGGCGGCGGGATCGAGATCCGGGCTTACGTCCGCAACCGGGACGTCGGGTTCGTCAAGGCCGGCCAGCGGGCGATCGTCAAGATCGACGCCTTTCCCTTCACCCGCTACGGGACCACCGAAGGGGTGGTGGAGGGGGTCTCGCCCGATGCGATGGGCGGGTCCGATCCGGAGCCGCCGGCGGACGAGCTCGGGGAGTTCACGGCCGGCTACCTCGCGCGCATCGCGCTCACCCGTCCTTCTCTCGAGATCGACGGGGCGGTCGTCCCGCTCCGCCCGGGGATGCACGCCGCGGTGGACATCCGCACCGGCCGGCGGCGGCTGCTCGAGTACGTGACCGCCCCCCTCGTCGCCTACGGGAGCAACGCCCTCCGGGAACGCTGAGGCGTCCGGGTCAGGTCGAGCCGGGCGGCGGGTCCCGCGGGGCGCGGCCCGCGGCGGGCCGGACGTCGCGTGCCAGCCGGTCGAGCACGCCGTTCACGTAGCGATGGCCGTTCTCGCCGCCGAAGGTCTTGGCGAGCTCGATCGCCTCGTTGATCGTCACCCCGGTCGGGATCTCGCGGCGCTCGACCAGCTCGAAGGCGCCGATCCGCAGGATGGCGCGCTCGACCGGATCGACCTGGGCGACCGGCCGGTCGAGGAGGGGCTCGAGGCGCCGGTCGAGCGCCTCCGCCCCGGTGACCACCCCGTGGAGGAGGTCATGGAAGAAGCCGCGGTCCACGACCGGCCCATCGTCGGCAAGCCGCTCGGTCAGGAACTGGCTCTCGATCTCGGCCGCGTCCTGGCCGGTCATGTGCCACTGGTAGAGCGCCTGGACCGCCGCGGAGCGGGCCCGGCGCCGGCCCCCCCCGCGCGGTCTGGCCGCGGTCCTGTCCGGAGGGGGGGCCATGCCTGGCTCAGCGCTCAGCGCGGCACGCGGCGGAGCAGGGTGACCATCTCGAGGGCGGCGTGGGCGGCTTCCTCTCCCTTGTTGCCGTGCTCCCCGCCGGTGCGGGCGGCCGCCTGGAGGTCGTCATCGGTCGTCAGGACGCCGAAGATGACGGGGACGCCGCAATCGAGCCCGGCCCTCATCACCCCCTGGGCGCAGCTCGCGGCCACGTGGTCGAAGTGGGGGGTCTCCCCCCGGACGACCGCGCCGAGGGCGATCACCGCCTCCATGCCGGGCGCGCTGGCGAGGCGCCGGGCGGCGAGGGGGATCTCGAACGCCCCGGGTGTCCGCACGACGGTCGGGTCCGCCACCCCGTGCCGGCGCAGCACCCGGAGCGCGCCTTCGAGCAGCCGGTCGACGAAGCGCGCGTTGAACCGGGCGGCCACGATGCCGATCCCCGCTCCGGCGACCTCGTACTCTCCCGGCGCGATGTCGTAGTGGGCCATGCTCGCCTCGCCTCGCTCCGTCCTGCTTCGGCCGCCGCTCCGGCGCCCCGACCCGGATCAGCTCTCGATGTACTCGACGACCTCGAGCCCGAACCCGGACAGGCCGTGGATCCGCTTCGGCGCGCTCAGCACCCGCATCCGCTTCACCCCGAGGTCGAGCAGGATCCGGGCCCCGACCCCGTAGGTGCGGAGGTCCTCGTGCGACTCGCGCGGCACGGCGTCCTCGCCCTGGTCGAAGCGCATCATCGACTCGAAGGACCGGACGAGGTCCTGGGGACGTTCCTCCCCGCGCAGCACCACCACCACCCCCGACCCTTCCCGCGCCACCCGGTCCATCGCGTCGCCGAGCGGCCACCCGGTGTCGCGGCGCTGCGAGTGCACGAGGTCGCGAAGCGAGTCCTGGACGTGCACCCGGATGAGGGCCGGATCGGCCCGGTCTACGTCGCCCATGACGAGGGCGAGGTGGACCGCCCCGTCGATCACGTCGCGGTAGCCGATCATCCGGAACTCGCCGAACGGGGTCGGGAGCCGGCATTCCCCGACCCGCTCCACCGTCTGCTCGTACAGCATCCGGTACTCGATGAGGTCCGCGATGGCGCCGATCTTGAGCTGGTGGTCGCGCGCGAACACGTCGAGGTCCGGGCGCCGGGCCATGGTGCCGTCCTCGTTCATGATCTCGACGATGACGGCGGCCGGCTCGAGCCCCGCGAGCCGGGCGAGGTCGCAGGCCGCCTCGGTGTGCCCGGCCCGGGTGAGCACCCCTCCTGGCTGCGCGCGGAGGGGAAAGACGTGTCCGGGCTGCACGAAGTCCTCGGGCCGGGCTTCCGGGCGCACCGCCCGCTGGACGGTGAGCGCCCGGTCGTGGGCCGAGATGCCGGTGCCGACGCCTTCCGCCGCGTCGATCGAGACGGTGAACATCGTCCGGTGCGGCTCGGTGTTGCGCTCGACCATCGGCGGCACGCCGATCCGGTCGCACCGCTCCGCGGTCATCGGCAGGCAGATGAGCCCCCGCGCGTAGCGCGCCATGAAGTTGATGTGGTGCGGCTGGACGTGCTGCGCGGCGATCACGAGGTCCCCCTCGTTCTCCCGGCTCTCGTCGTCCACGAGCACCACCATGCGGCCCTTGCGGAATTCCTCGATGAGCGCCTGGGTCGAATGGAAGCTGGCCTTCTCCTTCCCGCTCATGCGGCCCCGCCTCCGTTCAGCAGGCGCTCGACGTAGCGGGCGATGAGGTCCGCCTCGAGGTTGACCCACGACCCCGGGCGCGCGTCGCCGAGGGTCGTCACCGCCGCGGTGTGGGGGATCACGTTGACCTCGAACTCCCGGCCTTCGACCTCGTTCACGGTGAGGCTCACCCCGTCCACGCAGACCGACCCCTTGGCCGCGAGGTAGCGCGCGAGCCCCTCCGGCGCGCGGAAGCGAAGCCGCCGGGAGCGCGCGTCCTCCTCCTGCGAGAGGAGCTCTCCGACCCCGTCCACGTGGCCGCTGACGAGGTGTCCGCCGAGGGGGGAGGCGAGGGTGAGCGAGAGCTCGAGGTTGACGGCCGCCCCCGCGCCGAGCGCGCCGAGGGTGGTGCGGTCGAGGGTCTCGCGCGAAACGTCGGCGGCGAACCCGCGTTCGGTGCGGGCGGCGGCGGTGAGGCAGGCGCCGCTCACGCTGATGCTGTCCCCGACCCGGAATTCGCCGAGGTCCGGGGCGTCGATCACGAGCCGCGCGTCGCCGCCCCGGGCTTCGAGGCGGGTCACGGCCCCGCGGGTCTGGACGATGCCGGTGAACATCGGGAGAGCTTATCAGAGGGGCGGGGTTCCGCCGACCGCCATGCGCACGGCGGCCCGTACCCGGAGGTCGCCTCCGATCGGCTTCGTTTCGAGGATCCGCAGCCGGGCGCGCGAGTCCATGTCGGGAGGCGGGGGGAGGGCGAGGAGGGGGCGGGACCCGCTTCCGAGGAGGGTCGGCGCGAGGTAGATCAGGAGCTCGTCCGCCAGCCCCTCCGCGACCAGCGCGCCGGCGAGGGTCGGGCCGCACTCGACGTGCGCCTCGTTGATCCCGCGTGCTCCGAGGAGGCGGAGGAGCGCGGCGGGATCGACCCGGCTTGGTCCCCCGCCGTTCGCCGGCGCGGGCTCCCCGGGTGCGGCCACCTCCGCCCCCGCCGCCCGGAGGCGGGCCGCGCGCTCGCCGTTCGCCGCCGCGTCCGCGTCGCCGGTCGCAACGAGCACCGGGGCGGGCGATGCGAAGAGGGCGGAGGCGGGCGGGGTCCGGAGCCGGGAATCGAGCACCACCCGCAGGAGGCGGTGCGGGTCGGGGGGCGCCTCCGGCCCCGCCCCGGTGTCCCGGCAGTCCAGCTCCGACGGGCGGACGGTGAGGCGCGGGTCGTCGGCCAGCACCGTGCCGACCCCGGTCACGAGCGCGCCGGCCCGCGCCCGCCAGCGCTGGACGTCGCGCCGCGCCGCCTTCCCGGTGATCCATCGGCTCGACCCGTCCGGGAGGGCGGTGCGCCCGTCGAGGCTCGCCGCGAGCTTCACGCGCACGAAGGGCCGGCCGCTCGCGGCCCGCTGGAAGAAGCCGGCGTTGAGGTCCGCCGCCTCCCGCGCGATCCGCGGGCAATCCGTGAGCCCGGCCTCGATGCCGGCTTCGCGCAGCCGCTCGAAGCCGCGCCCCGCCACCCGCGGGTCGGGGTCCCGCGCGGCGGCGACCACCCGCTTCACCCCGGCCGCGATGAGGGCGGCGGTACAGGGCGGCGTCCGGCCCTGGTGGCAGCAGGGCTCCAGGGAGACGTAGGCGGTCGCGCCCCGCGCCCGCGGCCCCGCCGCCTCGAGGGCGCGCGCCTCGGCGTGGGCTTCTCCGGCCGCCCGGTGCCAGCCTTCCCCGACGATCTCCCCTTCGCGCACCAGCACGCAGCCGACCCGGGGGTTCGGGTGGGCGGTGAACGTCCCGCGGCGCGCGAGGGCGAGCGCCTGGTCGAGGAATCGGTGGTCGTCCGCCACGGCCGGCTCCGTTCCTATTCCCGCGGCGCGAGGGGAAGCTGCGGGCCGCGCGGCTCGGCGCCCGCCGGGCCGCCGGAGGCGGGGCGTCCGCCCGCCGGGGGGTCGCTGCGGGCCTGGTCCGCGCCCGCCGCGAGGTCGCCCAGCTCCACGAACCGGCGGCGCCCCGCCGCGAACCGCACGTAGGCCACGCGGTCGAGGGTGCGGAGCTCTTCCATGACCCACTCCCCGATCCGGGCGGACAGGACCTCGCTTCCCTCTTCGGGCGGGAGCCGGTGCCGGATCCGGTGGAGGGCGGCGTCGACCTCGGCGGCGGTGACCGGACGCTTCTCGATCGCCTTCAGGACGGCGCCCCGCAGCCGCTCGGGATCGAAGGCCGCCCGGTCGCCGCTCCGCTTGACGACCTGGGGAAGGGATACCGCGGTCTTCTCGAAGGTGCTGAACCGCTCGCCGCAGCGGTTGCACTCGCGCCGCCGGCGCCGCTCCGCCCCGCCCGCTTCGACGCGCGAATCGATGACCCTGCTGTCTGCCGACGAACAGCGCGGGCAGCGCACGGGCGGGCCGTTCAGCGGCGGTAGACGGGGAAGCGCCGGCAGAGCGCGATCACCGACTCGCGCACCCCCTCGATCACCTTCGTCTCGTCCGGGTGGTCGAGCACGTCGCAGATCCGCTGCGCGACCTCGACCGCCTCCGGCCCGCCCATCCCCCGGGTGGTCATGGCCGGGGTCCCGATCCGGAGCCCGCTCGTCACGAACGGCGACCGGGGGTCGTCCGGCACCATGTTCTTGTTGACGGTGATGTGGGCGCGCCCGAGGGCGGCCTCGGCGTCGCGCCCGGAGAGGCCCCTGCGCCGGCGGAGATCGATGAGCATCAAGTGGTTGTCCGTGCCTCCGGAGACGATGGGATAGCTTCGCGCCTCGATGGTGGTCGCCATCTGCCGGGCGTTGTCGAGGGTCGCCCGCTGGTAGGCGGCGAAGGCCGGCTCCAGGGCCTCCTTGAGCGCTACCGCCTTGGCCGCGATGACGTGCATGAGCGGCCCGCCCTGCAGGCCGGGGAACACGACCGAGGAGAGCTTCTTCTCGACCTCGGGGTTGGCGCGGGCGAGGAGGAGGCCCCCCCGGGGCCCGCGCAGGGTCTTGTGGGTGGTGGTCGTGGCCACGTCCGCGAACGGGACCGGGCTCGGATAGAGCCCGGCCGCGACGAGCCCCGCGACGTGCGCCATGTCGGCGACGAAGTACGCGCCCGCCGCGTCCGCGATGGCGCGGAAGCGCGCCCAGTCGACCACCCGCGAATACGCGGAGAAGCCGGCCACGATGATCCGGGGGCGGTGCTCGCGGGCGAGCGCCTCGACCCGGTCGTAGTCGATCTCCCCCGTCGCGGGATCGAGCCCGTACTGCACGGCGCGGAAGACCTGGCCGGAGAAGTTGACCGGCGAGCCGTGGGTCAGGTGCCCGCCCTCGGCGAGGCTCATCCCGAGGAGGGTGTCGCCGGGCTTCGCGAGGGCAAGGTAGGCCGCCGCGTTCGCCTGCGAGCCGGAGTGCGGCTGCACGTTGGCGTAGTCCGCGGAGAATATCCGCTTCGCGCGCTCCACCGCGAGCGACTCCGCGACGTCGACGAACTCGCAGCCGCCGTAGTAGCGCCGGCCCGGATAGCCTTCCGCGTACTTGTTGGTGAGCACCGACCCCTGCGCTTCGAGTACTCGCGGGCTCGCGTAGTTCTCCGAGGCGATGAGCTCGAGGTGCAGCTCCTGGCGGTCCGCCTCGGCGCGGACCGCGGCCGCGAGCTCGTCGTCGAAGCCTTCGATCCGCTGGCCGGGATCGAAGGCGGGGACGCGGTCGCCCACGGGGGCGGCAAGGGTCGCGTCCGCCCGCGGCGCGGGTTCGGCCATGGCGCGTCTCCTGAGCGGGGGGGAAGGGGGCGGAAGGATAGGCTCCGTCCCCCGGACGGGCAAGGCTGGCTTCCGGCGGCTCGCGCCAAGGGCGGGTCGTGCTTCGGAATCCGCTCGGCGCCGGCCGCGTAGTCCGGTCCCGCCTTCACGGGGGGCGGGGCGCCCGCTCGACGTGCTATTCTCCGGCCGTGGATGCGCAATTCCTCACCATCATCGGGACCGTGCTGGCGGTTGGCTTCGGGCTCGCCGGGCTCATGATCCGGACCACGGCTCGGCTCGATCGGCGCATCGACAACGACAAGAAGGTGGCGGACGAGGACCGGCGCACGTACCAGACCGCCGCGGATGCGGACCGGCGCGCGTTCCAAGCCGCGATGGACGCCTTCCGCACCGAGATGCAGCGCCTCGCCGAACGGCAGTCGCGCGTCGAAGGCAGGGTCGACGGACGCGAGGCCGCCGCCGACTGAGCTCGCCGCTGGAGCTTGCTTCAGGGAATGAACATGACTCCCGACCAGCTCTACGCCATCATCGGTTCGACCGTAGGCTCGGTTGCCGTCGTCGGGATCTCTCTCGCCGTCCTGATCCTGTGCAACACCTCGAGGCTGGATACGGATCGGCGCGCGTTCCAAGCCTCTGCGGATACGGATCGGCGTGCGTTCCAAGCCTCTGCGGACGCGGACCGGCGCGCGTTCCAAGCCGCGATGGACGCCTTCCGCACCGAGATGCAGCGCCTCGCCGAACGGCAGTCGCACGTCGAAGGCAGGGTCGCCGAACGCGGGGCCGCCGCCGACTGAGCCCGCCGCGGCGGTCTGCGCCCGCTTCGCGATCCACCGCCGCCTCGACCGCCGGCGCCCGAGCCTGCCCTGCGAAAGCGGGGTCCGGGGCTCGTCCGGCGCGCCGCGGGCAAGACCTTCAGGCTCGCCGCCGGACGAGGGACGGCGGCTACCGGGGAGGGTCGATTGGAGCCGCGGGAGTTCATCCGCAAGTGGACGGGGGCGACGCTCAAGGAGCGCTCCGCCGCGCAGGAGCACTTCATCGATCTGTGCCGGCTGCTCGGGGAGCCGACCCCGGCCGAGGACGACCCCGCGGGCGATCGCTACTGCTTCGAGCGCGGCGCACGCAAGGACGGTGGCGGCAAGGGGTGGGCCGACGTGTGGAAGCGGGGCTGCTTCGCCTGGGAGTACAAGGGCCGGCACGCCGACCTCGACGCGACCTTCAATCAGCTACGGCAATACGTACTGGGGTTGGAGAATCCGCCGCTGCTGATCGTGTCGGACCTGGCGCGGTTCCGCATCCGCACCAACTGGACGAACACGGTCAGCAAGACCCACGAGATCGCGCTCGAGGAGCTCGTGGACGCGGCCGTCCGCGACAAGCTCAAGTGGGCGATGTCGGACCCGGAGCGCCTTCGCCCGGGCGAGACCCGGCAGGCGCTGACCGAGAAGGTCGCAGCGACCTTCGCGGGGCTGGCGCACGGCCTGCGGGAGCGAGGCCACGAGCCCCAGGCCGTCGCGCACTTCGTCAACCGGCTCGTGTTCTGCATGTTCGCCGAGGACGCCGGGCTGCTCCCGGACCGGATGTTCACCCGGATGCTGCGCGGGGCGCGGAGCCGCCCGGAGGCGTTCCCCGAGCTCGCGGGCAAGCTGTTCCGCGCCATGAGCACCGGAGGCATGGTCGGGTTCGAGCCGGTGGCGTGGTTCAACGGCGACCTGTTCAACGACGCGCAGGCGCTCCCCCTGGAGCACGCGGAGATCGAGACCGCCTTCGCCGCCGCGGCCCTCGACTGGTCGGAGATCGACCCCTCGATCCTCGGAACCCTGTTCGAGCGCGGGCTCGACCCGGACAAACGCGCCCAGCTCGGGGCGCACTACACCGACCGGGACAAGGTCATGCTGATCGTCGAGCCGGTGATCGTCCGTCCTTTGCTCGCCGAGTGGGAGACGGTGAAGGCCGGGATCGCCGCCGAGCTGAAACGCGCGGAGGCGGCCCGGTCGAAGGCCGCTGAAGCCCGGCGGCGCGGCGAGGCCGAGCGGCGGTATGGCCGGTTCCTCGCGCGCCTGCGCGCCTTCACGGTGCTCGACCCGGCGTGCGGCTCGGGCAACTTCCTCTACCTCGCCCTGCACGCTTTGAAGGACCTGGAGCACCGGGTGCAGCTCGAAGCCGAGGAGATATGGAGCTTGCAGCGGGCCTTCCCGGAGGTCGGCCCGGCCAACGTCCGGGGGATCGAGCTCAACGCCTATGCGGCCGAGCTGGCCCGGGTGTCGGTGTGGATCGGCGAGATCCAATGGATGCGGCGGAACGGCTTCGGCGGGTCGCGCGAGCCGATCCTGAAGCCGCTCGACACCATCGAGTGCCGCGACGCGATCCTGACCCCCGAAGGAGAGGAGCCCGAGTGGCCGGCGGCGGACGTGGTGATCGGCAACCCGCCGTTCCTGGGCTACTCCCCCATGCGCGAAGCGCTCGGCGACGATTACACGCAGCGGATGCGCGAGCGCTACAAGGGCTCCGTCCCCGCGTTCGCCGACCTCGTCTGCTACTGGTTCCACAAGGCTGGCGTGCAGGTCGCCGAGGGCAGGGTCGCCCGCGCCGGTCTGGTGGCGACCAACTCGATCCGGGGCGGGCGCAACCGGGCCGTGCTGGATCGTATCGTCGAGCGTGGCGCCATCTTCGATGCCTGGTCGGACGAGCCGTGGGTGGTCGACGGCGCGGCCGTGCGGGTGTCTCTGATTTGCTTCACCGGAAACGACACGGCGCTTACCGCGTTCCTGAACGGAGCGACGGCGACCCGTATACACGCCGACCTCACGGAAGGCAGCGTGGACGTGACACAGGCGGCGACGCTGTCGGTAAACCTGTCCAGAGCATTCCTCGGCGTCAACAAGAACGGTCCGTTCGACATACCCGGGGATCTCGCCCGGGAATGGCTGCGGCTTCCTGCCAATCCGAACGGGCGGCCGAATGCCGATGTCTTGAAGCCCCGGGTCAACGGCAGGGACGTAACGGCGCGTCCCTCTGACCAGTGGATCATCGACTTCGGGGTGTCGATGAACGAAAACAGCGCCGCTCTCTACGAAGCGCCATTCGCGCATGTCGCAGAGCATGTGAAGCCAGCCCGGATGGATAATCGGATCGCGGCGCTCAGGAACGAATGGTGGCGGCATTGGCGTCCCCGGCCTGCGATGTGGCGGGCCATGGGCGACATGGCCCGCTACATCGCGACGCCGACCGTTGCGAAGCACCGGCTGTTCGTGTGGCTGGACGCGCGCATCTGCCCCGACCATCAGCTCATCGTCATCGCCCGCGACGACGACACGACCTTCGGGGTCCTCCACAGCCGGTTCCACGAGGCGTGGTCGCTACGGCTTGGCGCCAGCCTGGAAGACCGCCCCCGCTACACCCCGACCACCACCTTCGAGACCTTCCCTTTTCCCGAAGGGCTGTCGCCTGACGTTCCCGCCGCCGGCTACGCGGACGACCCTCGGGCGGTCGAGATCGGGGAGGCGGCGCGGCGGCTCGTTGCCTTGCGCGACCGTTGGCTCAACCCGCCCGAGTGGGTGGAGTGGGTCGACGAGCCGGTTCCCGGCTACCCGATGCGCCCGGTCCCTCGCGGCGAGGAGGCGGCGGCGGAGCTGAAGGGGCGCACCCTGACGAACCTCTACAACGAGCGCCCGCAGTGGCTCGCGAACGCCCATGCGGCGCTCGACGCGGCGGTCGCCGCCGCCTATGGCTGGCCGGACGACATCCCCGCGGAAGACGCGCTTGGGCGACTGCTGGCCTTGAACGCCGCCCGTTCCGGACGGAACGGCGGATAGAGGAGCCGCGGCGAGGCTCGCGCCTCCCATCGTCCGGCCCTTGGCGCGGAGGGTGCGAACGGCGCCCCCGGAAGGCCGGGACGCGCCCCGTCGCACCGTCTCCAGCGCCCCCGGCGCGCCCCGGCAGCGCCAACCGCCGACGCGAAACCCCACCGCGCACATGCCTCGCGATCATACGCCCCTCATGGTTCGCCCCTGTCCCGTGCTACTCTCCAAACGGCCCCGCCCTGCCTCGGCGCGGGGTTCGACAGACCACGCCGCCACAGGATTCAGACCATGCCGCCCCGCCCGGGGGTAGAGTCGGACCAGGCGAATGAACGGTTGGATGGCATGGCCCTACGTGGTTCCGGCGGTGATCGCCGTCCTCGCATTGGTCTTCGGGATCGGGAAGTGGGTCGGCGGCGTCAACTCGGACCGGGGCTCGTTCAAGACCTTCATGAAGGGGGTGCAGGACGATCTCGGGAGCATCCGCGCCAGCATCGATAAGATCCTCCACCGCCTGCCGCCGGTGACCGTCGCCCACTCGAGCCCGATTGCGTTGACGGACCTGGGCCGGAAGGTCTCGCGCGAGCTCGACGCTCCGGGTTGGGCCCGGCGCACCGCTCCGAAGCTGATCGCCGGCATCGAGGGGCAGGACCGCTACACGATCCAGCAGACCTGCTTCGAGTACGCTGGCGGCAAGCTCGATGCCGACATGGAGGCGAGGGTCCGGTCGTGCGCCTACGAGAACGGCCTCGACCGTGAGCAGGTCGTCAGGGTGCTGGCTGTCGAGCTTCGTGACAGGCTGCTCGACGTTCCCCCCGAGTAGGGGCGTCCTCCCTTACCCCGGGGGGCTCCTCGCGCGTCTACGCCCGCCCCTCCGCCCCCTCGTTCGGGGTGTCGCTGCTCCGCCCGGCGCCGCGTCAGCGCTCCCGGCGCAGCCCGATGGCGCTGCCCGCCAGCGCGAAATCCCCGCCACGCACACGCCTCGAATGAAAGTTCCGGTGGTTTGCTCTCCCGTGCGCGGGTAGAATCCCCGGCGGAACGGGAGACGCGCCGAGGACGCGCCATCATGGAGCATCCCCGCGGCCTGCGCCGCCGGACGGTCGGCGTCCGGGTGGGAGAGGTCGTCATCGGCGGCGGGGCCCCCGTCGTCGTCCAGTCCATGACGGATACCGACACCGCCGACGCGGCGGCGACCGCGGCCCAGGTCCGCGCCCTCGCGGAGGCGGGGTCGGAGCTCGTCCGGATCACCGTCAACCATCCCGACGCGGCGGAGGCGGTCCCCGAGATCAGGCGCGCCCTCGACCGGGCCGGCTGCCGCGTCCCCCTCGTCGGCGACTTCCACTACAACGGCGACCGCCTGCTCACCCGCTTCCCCGAGTGCGCCCGCGCGCTCGCGAAGTACCGCATCAACCCCGGCAACGTGGGGTTCGGGGAGAAGCGCGACGAGCGCTTCGCGACCATGATCGAGGCCGCCGTCGAGTACGGGCGGCCGGTCCGGATCGGGGTCAACTGGGGGAGCCTCGACCAGCGCCTCGCGACGCGCCTCATGAACGAGAACGCAGAGTCCGGCTCTCCCCGGAGCGCGGCCGAGGTGACCCGCGAGGCGCTCGTACGGTCGGCCCTCGAGAGCGCGGCGCAGGCCGAGTCGCTCGGCCTCGGGCGCGACCGCATCGTCCTCTCCTGCAAGGTGAGCGAGGTCCAGGAGCTGGTGGCGGTCTACCGCGAGCTCAGCCGCCGCGGCGACTACGCGCTCCACCTCGGCCTCACCGAGGCGGGCATGGGCTCGAAGGGCATCGTCGCCTCCGCCGCCGCGCTCGCGGTGCTGCTCCAGCAGGGGATCGGGGACACCATCCGGATCTCCCTCACCCCCGAGCCGGGGGGGGAGCGCACCCGCGAGGTGGTGGTCGCCCAGGAGCTGCTCCAGACCATGGGGCTTCGCTCGTTCACCCCGCTGGTCACCGCCTGCCCCGGGTGCGGGCGGACGACGAGCGCGTTCTTCCGGGAGCTCGCGGGGGCCATCCAGTCCCACCTGCGCGAGAGCATGGCCGGGTGGCGGGAGCGCTACGAAGGGGTGGAGGACATGCGGGTCGCGGTCATGGGATGCGTGGTGAACGGCCCCGGCGAGAGCAAGCACGCGAACGTCGGCATCAGCCTGCCGGGGACCGGGGAGCAGCCGGCGGCCCCCGTCTACATCGACGGGGAGCGGGCGACGACCCTTCGCGGCCCCCGCATCGCGGACGAGTTCCGCCGGATCGTCGACGACTACGTCGAATCCCACTACCCGCGCCGCGGCGCCGCCTGAGCCGCCCGCCCCGCTGGCCTTCGCGGCCCGGGATCAGCCCGGGCATCTCCCCGTCCGGCGGTTGCGGACACGCGCGCCCCGTCCGCATGGACGATCGCGGGCCGGCGCTCTGTTGCGGGAGGGACGCCCGCGTTCCCAGGACGCCTGGATTCCCGCTACCCGCTTTCGCGGGCACAAGCTTCGCGGGAATGACGAAGGTGGGCGAGACGCCCGCGTTTCCGGGGGCGCCGTTCCCGGGGGCGGTGCGCGCCGACGGGAGCTCCGGGTTCGACCGATCCTCCGCCCTGCCGCCCGGCGTCACCTCCCGTAGCGGTCCTCCAGCCATGCCCAGGTGGCGCGCAGGGCCATGGCCTCGCCGCCCACCGGGCGGCCGGGGCGCGCCCGCGCGTTCCAGGCCATGAGGTCAAAGTGGGCCCACGGCGTCCCGTCCGGCACGAAGCGGCGCAGGAAGAGGGCGGCGGTGATCGCCCCGGCGTGGGGCGACGAGGCGGCGTTCGCGACGTCGGCGACCCGCGACTTCAGGAGCTCGTCGTAGGGCCGGTGGAGCGGCAGCCGCCACAGGGGGTCGCGGACCTCCTCGGCGCACCGCGCGAGCCCGCCCGCGAGCTCGTCGTCGTTGCTGAACAGGGCGGGGAGGTCGGGGCCGAGGGCGATCCGGGCCGCCCCGGTCAGGGTCGCGAAGTCGATGAGCGCGTCCGGCTCCTCGCGCACCGCTTCGGTGAGCGCGTCGCAGAGCACGATGCGCCCCTCCGCGTCCGTGTTGTCCACCTCGACGGTGACCCCGGCCCGGGTCGCGAGCACGTCCCCCGGCCGGTAGGCGTTCCCGGCGACCGCGTTCTCCACCGCCGGGATCAGGACCCGGAGCCGGATCGGAAGCCCTGCCGACATCGCGAGGCGGGCGAGCCCGAGGACGTGCGCGGCGCCCCCCATGTCCTTCTTCATCAGCCGCATCCCGCTCGCCGGCTTGAGGTCGAGGCCGCCCGTGTCGAAGCACACCCCCTTGCCGGCCAGGGTCACCCGCGGCGCGGCCGGGTCCCCCCAGCGCAGATCGATGAGGCGCGGCGGGTCCGTGCTCGCCCGCCCGACCGCGTGGATCGCGGGATAGCCGTTCGCGAGGAGGTCGTCGCCGGCGATGGACGAGCACTCCGCCCCGAACCGGGCCGCGAGCGCGCGGGCGGCCTCGTACAGGCTCCCGGGGAGGAGGTCCGCGGCCGGGGTGTTGATGAGGTCGCGCACGAGGGCGATGGCCTCGATCTCGCGGTTGGCCCGGAGCGCGGCGCCGGGGTCGACGGCGAGGGTCGCCCGCTCGCGGCCCTTCTTCCGTTCCTGCTCCCGTTCCTGCTCCCGTCCCTGCCCCCGGTAGCGATCGAAGCGGTACGCCCCGAGCCCCCAGCCGACCGCGATCCGCGTGAGCTCGCCCGGGTCGAGCTCGGTGCGGATCCGGAAGCGCCGGGCGGGGAGGGCGGTCGGGAGGTCCGCGCAGCGCCACGGGTCCTTGCGGTCGCCGACCCCGACCAGCACCGAACCCAGCGCGTGGCTCGCGTCCGGCACGAGGCAGCGGGTGTGGGGGCGCGCCTCGAAGCCGGCGGCCCGCACCCAGCGGCGGGTCGATTCCGGCTGCCTCTCGAGCCACTCGTCGAGGCCGTCCTCCGGGACCAGGTCGATGGGGACTTCGCCGGGCTCGGGCGCGCCGCCGATGACGTGGGGGTTCATGAAACGGCCTCCTCGGGGGTGCGGTCGGCGCGGGCGCCGGTGTCGGCGGCAGCGCTGGCCCCGCCGCGGCCGCCAGCCGGCGCCGGATCGTATCCGAGCACGTGCCCGAGCCGCCGTTCGGCCTCGGCGAGGGTCCAGCCCTTGCGGCCCGCGTAGTCCTCGACCTGGTCGCGCGCGATCTTCCCGGTCCCGAAGTAGCGGGCCTCCGGGTGGGAGAAGTAGAGGCCGCAGACCGCCGCCCCCGGGACCATCGCGAAGGTCTCGGTGAGCCGGAGCCCGATCGTGCGCTCGGGCTCCAGCAGGGTCCACAGGGCCGCCTTCTCGCCGTGGTCGGGGCAGGCGGGGTAGCCGGGGGCGGGGCGGATCCCCCGGTACGCCTCCCCGATGAGCTCCTCGTTGGTGAGCCGTTCGTCGGGCGCGTAGCCCCAGAGCTCCCGGCGCACCCGCTCGTGCAGATGCTCCGCGAACGCCTCGGCGAGCCGGTCCGCGAGCGCCTTGAGGAGGATGCTCGAATAGTCGTCGTGGGCGGCCTCGAAGGCGGCGGCCCGCTCCTCGGCGCCGAAGCCGGCGGCGACCGCGAACGCCCCGACGTGGTCCGCGGCCCCGCTCCCGCGCGGCGCCACGTAGTCCGCGAGCGCGAGGTTGGGGCGGCCCTCGGGGCGCGCCATCTGCTGGCGGAGGGTCCGCACCACCGCGAGCGGGGCGGTGCCGTCCCCCGTCGCCCCGCCGTCGGGCGGGAGGATCTCGACGTCGTCTTCGCCGACCGTGCGGGCGGGGAAGAAGCCGACGACCGCGCGGGCCTGAAGCCAGCCCTCGGCGACGATCCGGTCGAGCATCGCGCGCGCGTCCTCGTAGAGCGAGCGCGCGGTCTCGCCGACCACCGGGTCTTCGAGGATCCGGGGGAAGCGTCCGGCGAGGTCCCAGGTATGGAAGAACGGCGACCAGTCGATCCGGTCGACGAGCTCCCCGAGCGGGTAGCCGTCGAGCACCCGGCGGCCGAGGAAGCTCGGCGGGGGCGGGGCGTAGGCGGCCCAGTCGGTGGCGAGGCGGTTCGCGCGCGCCGCCGCGAGCGGGAGGGCGCGCCGCGTGCGCTGCTGGGCCTCGCGCTGGCGCCGCAGCCGCCGGTACGCCCCCCGGACCTCCGCCAGGAACCCGGGGCGCCGCTCCTCGCTGACGAGGGTCGACGCGACCCCGGCCGCGCGCGAGGCGTCCGGGACGTGGACCGCCCCGAACTCGTAGCAGGGGTCGATCTTCACCGCGGTGTGCATCTTCGAGGTGGTCGCGCCCCCGATGAGGAGCGGCAGGCGGAACCCCCGCCGGCTCATCTCGGACGCGATGTGGACCATCTCGTCGAGCGAGGGGGTGATGAGCCCCGAGACGCCCACGAGGTCGCACTCCTTCTCGCGCGCGGTGTCGAGGATCCGCTCCGCGGGGACCATGACCCCGAGGTCGATGACCTCGAAGCCGTTGCATTGCAGGACCACCCCGACGATGTTCTTGCCGATGTCGTGCACGTCGCCCTTCGCGGTGGCAAGCACGATCCGGCCCGCGCGCCCCGCGAACCCGCCGGGGCTGGGCCCGGGGCCGGGGCCGAGGGCAGGGCCGGCGGCTTCGCCGCCCGGCGATTCCGCCTCGAGCCACGGGGTGAGGTGCGCGACCGCCTTCTTCATCACCCGCGCGGACTTGACCACCTGGGGCAGGAACATCCGCCCCGCGCCGAACCGGTCCCCGACCACGTTCATCCCCGCCATCAGCGGCCCCTCGATGACGTCGAGCGGGCGCGCCGCCGCGCGCCGCGCTTCCTCCGTGTCGGCCTCGATGTGGTCCGCGACCCCGGCGACGAGGGCGTGCTCGATCCGCTTCTCGACCGGCCACGAGCGCCACTCCGCCTCCGACCCGCCGCCGCCCCCCGTGCGCTCCCGGCCCGCGTGGCGCTCCGCGACCGCGAGGAGCCGCTCGCCCGCGTCCGGGCGGCGGTCGAGGATCACGTCCTCGACCGCCGCCCGGAGGTCGGGCGCCACGTCGTCGAAGGCGCCGAGCTGGCCGGCGTTGACGATGGCCATGTCCAGGCCGGCGCGGATGGCGTGGTAGAGGAACACCGCGTGCATCGCCTCGCGCACCGGGTGGTTGCCGCGGAACGCGAACGAGACGTTGGAAAGGCCCCCGGAGACGAGGGCGCCCGGCAGCCGCGCCTTGATGCGCCGGGTCGCCTCGATGAAGTCGGCGGCGTAGGAGCGGTGCTCCTCGATGCCGGTCGCGACCGCGAAGATGTTGGGGTCGAAGATGACGTCCTCGGGCGGCAGGCCCGCTTCGCGAACGAGCAGCCCGTACGCGCGCTCGCACACCGCGACGCGCCGTTCGAGGGTGTCCGCCTGGCCCTCCTCGTCGAACGCCATGACCACCACCGCCGCCCCGTAGCGGCGGGCGAGGCGCGCCTGCTCGAGGAATTCCGCCGGCCCGTTCTTGAGGCTGATCGAGTTGACGACGCCCTTGCCCTGCACGCACTTGAGCCCCGCTTCGATGACCTCCCACCGGGACGAGTCGATCATCACGGGCACCCGCGCGATGTCCGGCTCGGAGGCGATCAGGCGCAGGAACCGCACCATGCACGCCTCGGAGTCGAGCAGCCCCTCGTCCATGTTCACGTCGATGGCCTGCGCGCCGTTCTCCACCTGGCTCCGGGCGACCGCGAGCGCGGTCTCGAAGTCCCCGTCGCGGACGAGGCGGGCGAAGCGGGGGGAGCCGGTGACGTTGGTGCGCTCGCCGACGTTCACGAAGAGGGAGTCCGGGGCGACGTTCAGGGGCTCGAGGCCGGCGAGCCGGGTGCTCGGGGCGCGTTCGGGCGGGACCCGGGGGGCGACCCCCGCCACCGCGTCCGCGAGCGCCCGGATGTGGCCGGGGGTGGTGCCGCAGCACCCGCCGACGACGTTGACGAGGCCGCGGCGCGCCCAGTCGCCGACCTCGCGGGCGACCTCGTCCGGGCCGAGGTCGTAGCCGCCCAGCTCGTTCGGAAGCCCGGCGTTCGGGTGCGCGCTCACCGGGACCTCGGCGACCCGTGCGAGCTCCTCGAGCCAGGGCCGGAGCTCGAACGGCCCGAGGGCGCAGTTGAGGCCCGCGGCGAGCGGCCGCGCGTGCCGGATCGAGTTCCAGAACGCCTCGACCGTCTGCCCCGAGAGGGTGCGGCCGGAGGCGTCGGTGACGGTGCCCGAGACGATGACCGGAAGGCGCCGCCCCAGCGCCTCGAAGGCCGACTCGAGGGCGAAGATCGCGGCCTTGGCGTTCAGGGTGTCGAACACCGTCTCGACGAGCAGGAGGTCGACCCCGCCCGCGACGAGGGCGCGCGCCGCCTCTTCGTAGGCGGCCCGCAGCTCGTCGAAGCTGGTGTTGCGGGCGCCGGGGTCCTCCACCTCGGGCGAGATGGACGCGGTGCGGTTGGTGGGGCCGAGCACCCCGGCCGCGAACCGGGGGCGGCCCGGCCCGGACCAGGCGGCGGCCCGCGCCCGCGCGATGCGGGCCCCGGCCTCGTTGATCTCGGCCGCGAGATGGGCCGTGCCGTAGTCGTCCTGCGCGATCGAAGTGGCGGTGAACGTGTTGGTGAGGACGACGTCCGCCCCGGCCTCGAGGTAGGCGTCATGGACCTCCGCCACCACGTCGGGCCGGGTGAGGCAGAGGACGTCGTGGTTGCCGCGAAGGGGCCGGTCGTGGGGACGGAAGCGCTCCCCGCGGTAGTCCGCCTCGTCGAGGCCGCGCTCCTGGAACATGGTCCCGGTAGCGCCGTCGATGACGACGATGCGCTCGCGAAGGAGCGGCTCGAGGGGATGGCGCATTTCGCCTGGGTGGTCTCCGGGAGGGGGAGGGCAGGGCAGCGGGCTCGCGGGGAGCGCACGGCGACGCTCCCCGCGACCCGGCGATTATCTCATAGGCCGCCTTCCGTCCGTCCGCCCGCTCCGTCAAGCCGTATCGGAGACTTCCTCGAAGGAAATCCTGAGCCGGGTTCCCGTCGCCCGCGCGATCCGCTCCAGCGTCTTGGTGGAGGGGTGGGCCTGGCCGCTCTCCAGCCGGGAGACCACCGACTGCGAGGTCTCCATCCGGGCCGCGAGCTGGGCCTGGGTCAACCCGGCCCGGGACCGGGCCGCGATCAGGGCCCGGGCCAGCTCGAACTCCGGCCCCATCTCCTCGTAGCTCTTCCGGTAGCCGGGGTCGCGGCTCCATTTCTCGTGCAACTGTTTGAAATCGAGCATTTCTTTCTCGAATGGGCTTGGCAGGAATACGAGCTGCGGGAGCCGCTTCCGGGCAGCGCGGCCTCGTCGGCGATCATATATCGAATTTGCGATACACGGCTTCCGATCACCTCCGATCATCAAAAGGCTCGCCCCATCGCCCGGCATCGGAAATCGTGATTCCCATAAACGGAAAAAATGGTGTAACTACCACAAAAAGACAAGGAAATCGGTTCTCAAACCGGCCCGCGGATGGGAAAATATGCGTTCACCAGCCGGTTGGCGCGGCGGGTTCCGGGCGGAGGGGAGCACGATGGAGCGGGGTCGCAGCAGCCTCGGCGTGGCTTGGCCGTTCTTCGCCGGGGCCGCACTCATCATGGTCGCCCACGGCCTCCAGGGGACCCTCATCCCCCTTCGGGCCTCGCTCGAAGGCTTCCCCACCGCCGCCACCGGCGCGGTCATGTCCGGGTACTTCGTCGGGATGCTCGCGGGCTCGACCCTCTCGCCGGCCCTCGTGCGGCAGGTCGGCCACGTGCGGGTCTTCGCCGCGCTCGCCTCGCTCGCGTCGGTGTCCGTCCTCATGCACGCGCTCTTCGTGGAGGTCGTGTTCTGGACCGCGATGCGGGTGGTGACCGGCTTCTGCTACGCCGGCATGTACGTCGTCGTCGAGAGCTGGCTCAACCAGCGGGCGGCGAACCACAACCGCGGCCGGCTCCTCTCCCTCTACATGGTCACGATGTTCGCGGGGACCGCGTCCGGGCAGATCATGCTCAGCGCCGCCGACCCGGGCGCGTTCGACCTCTTCCTCGTGGTCTCGATCCTGGTGTCCCTCGCCCTCGTCCCCCTCCTCCTCGCCGCCCGGCCCGGCCCCCGCCCGCGCCGGGCGGGGCGGCTCACGGTGGCCGAGCTCTACCGGGCCTCGCCCCTCGGGGTCGTCGCCGCCGCGTTGACCGGGGTCGTCCACGGCAGCCTGTTCGGCATGGGGCCGATCTACGCCCGCGCGATCGGACTCGAGGTAGGGCAGGTGGCGTGGTTCATGGCGCTCGCCACGATCGGGGCGCTCTTCTCCCAGTGGCCGCTCGGGTGGCTCTCGGACCGGGTCGACCGGCGCCGGGTCATGCTCGGGGCGGCCCTCGTCGGCGCCGCCGCGCCGGCGGTGGCGGCCGCGGGGCTGGTCGCGCCCGGAGGGAGCGCCGCGTTCGCGATGATGTTCGTGCTGGGCGGCGCGGCGCTGCCCCTCTACTCGCTCAGCATCTCGCAGGTGAACGACTACCTCTCGCCCCGCCAGATGGTGGGGGCGAGCGGGACCCTCGTGTTCGTGACCGGCTGCGGGCTCATCACTGGCCCGCTCGCGGCCGCCTTCGCCCTCGAAACGATGGGGCCGGCGGGTTACCTGCAATGGCTCGTCGCGGTGCTCGCGGTGCTCGCGGGGTTCATCGTCTTCCGGATGAGCCAGCGCGCGGCGAAGCCGGTCGAGGAGCAGGCGGGCTACGTCCCGGCGGTGGCGCGAAGCTCGTCGGTGCTCGTCGAGCTGGCGGCGGAGGAGGGGCGCGAGCTGGCCGGAGCGGCCGGCGCCGGGCCGGACCCGGAGGCCGAGGCCGGGGGGAGGGTCGGCGGCTGAGGGCCGGGCCGCCGCCCCGGTTCGAGGCAGGTGCGCCGTTCCCAAGAGCGCGGCGCTTCGATCCGAGGTCCGTGCGCTGTTCGTAACCTATTGATATAGGGAAAATAGAGAGGAAAGGAGGGGCGAGATATTTTACCCCCCGGGGACGGCGTTGGTCCACGGTTTGGGGTCGGTTCGAGGGGCATTTGGGCGGATTTCACCCCACGGCGGCGTTTGTGCGGGGTCCTGGGAACGCGGGCGTCTCGCCCGCACTTTCGTCGCGGACGCTTCTCCCCTTTGTGCGGGCGAGACGCCCGCGTTCCCAGGATGCGCCGTTCCAGGAGCACCCGCGAGAGGTGTTCCTGGCGAAAACCCCACAGTGCACATACCTCAAGATACCTCCCCCCTGCCCGCATTGCGCTATCGTAGGCGCTGCCGGGATCGAGCGGAGAGGAGCGCGGCCGTGGGACATCGCCTGTCGAAGATCTATACCCGCACCGGGGACGGGGGCACGACCGGTCTCGGCGACGGCTCGCGGGTGGACAAGGACGCGGCCCGCGTCCAGGCGATGGGGGACGTCGACGAGCTCAACTGCTGCATCGGCGCGATCCTCCTTCACCCGCTGGACGACGAGGCGCGCGACTGCCTTGTCGACGTCCAGCACGCGCTCTTCGACATCGGCGGGGAGCTCTCCATCCCCTGCGCGGCCCTCGTGGCGGACGCCTGGGTGGAGGGGCTGGAACGCCGCCTGGATGCGTTCAACGAGCCGCTCCCGCCCCTCAAGGAGTTCATATTGCCCGGGGGCGGCCCCGCCGCGGTGGCGTGCCATACCGCGCGGGCGGTCTGCCGCCGGGCCGAGCGCCGGCTCGTGGAGGCCGCGCGGAGCGGGGAGGTGAGCGTGGTGAGCCGCCGTTACCTCAACCGGCTGTCCGATCTCCTGTTCGTCCTCGCGCGGGTGTTCGCCCGGGCTGGCGAGGGCGAGGTCCTCTGGGAGAAGGGCCGCAACCGCTGATCACGGGCTTCCCGTTCGGGTCCGAGTCTCCCCCTGCGCCCGGACTTGGCATGAACCTGTCTCAAAATCACCATCTGGGGTCATAGACCACCCAAGAATGATGGTAACGAATTGATTTTCATCACTTCCAAATTCTGTCCGAGCAGGCAGACGCAGTGAAACCCCATTTTGAGACAGGTTCATGTCTCACCCGTCCGGTCAGAGGCGCGTCTCCAGGCTGAGCCCGCCGCCGAGCTTGCCGCCGTCGCGGCCTGTCGGGCGGGTCCGGTGGATGCTTCATGTCCGGGCGAGGGCCGCCGCCCGGACCCGAGGGACCCGGGCGATATCCCAGCTCCGGACCCCCCAGGCGACGAGGCCGGCCGGTTCGTCGATGCCGGCCGGCGGCGGGTGGCCGAGGAAGGCGAGGGCGAGCCGGAGGACCTCCGCGGCCGGCCGGGCCGCGCTCGGGGGCGCAGCCGAGCTCTTCGCGAGCTTCGCGCCGGACGCATCGGCGGCGACCGGC
This sequence comes from Gammaproteobacteria bacterium, assembly GCA_965243335.1. Taxonomy (GTDB): domain Bacteria; phylum Pseudomonadota; class Gammaproteobacteria; order HK1; family HK1; genus JAJDXW01. The sequence goes on along the minus strand of OZ251545.1, from coordinate 2,483,806 downwards.
ACGTGCGCGTAGGCGGGCTCGGGGAGGCCGAGGGCGCGTTGCACGTGGACCTGCGGCCCGGTGGAGGCCAGGAGGTCGGCGCCGCGCACGATCTCGGTGACCCCGAGCGCCCCGTCGTCCACCGCCGCCGCCAAGTGGTAGGCGTGCACCCGGTCGGCCCGGTACACGATGAAGTCCCCGGTTTCCTGCCGGAGGTCGACGGTCACGCTCCCCTGCACGCGGTCGCGAAAGGCGACGACCGCGTCGGCCTTCATCCGGATCGAGCGCACCGGGCGCGGCGTCCCGTTGCGGCAGGTGCCCGGGTAGGGGCCGGGCCCCGCCTCGCGCCGGGTGCAGGCGCAGCCGAAGGTCCATCCCTCGTGTTCGAGGCGGGCGAGAGTGTCCCGGTAGCGTTCGGTGTTGTTCCGCTGCCGGACCACCGGCCCGTCCCAGGGAAGGGCGAGGCGCTCGAGCTCGCGAAGGATCGCGTCCGCCGCGCCCGGAACCGCGCGCGCCGCGTCCACGTCGTCGATCCGCACGCGCCATTCCCCGCCCTGCCGCCGGGCGGAGAGATGGCTCGCGAGGGCCGCGACCACGGAGCCGAGGTGCAGGGGGCCGTTCGGGGTCGGGGCGAAGCGCCCGCGGACCGGCCGGCCTTCCGGGGTCGGCTCCCGATGAGGCGTGGATTCCATGAACTTCGGATGGGGGTGATGCAACCCTCCGGGTCGGTGCTGCCCCAATGCCACGTGCAAGCCGGGCGTGGCGAACGAACGTACTCGTCGCACGGCTCGGTTCCGTGGGCCGACGCCGGACGGCTGGTCTCTGCTGCCCGGAGTCCTCCCGGTCCGATCCCGCGGGCCAGAGTCCGCCCGCGGAAGCCGGAGGGAGGCCGGCTCGTGCGCTCCGCCCGGACGGGCGCATTTTGCCTTCCCACGAAGGCCCGATGCAGGGCGTGCCGGCCCCTTTCGGGGTCGATCGTGCTCCGTCGCGCCGCCTCCGGCGCTCGAAGCGGCCGTGCGGCGCCCGCCCGCCAGCGCCAAAGTCCCCACCGCGCACCTGCCTCCCGGAACGTCGGCAGGGCGGAGAGGGGCCGCGGGTGCTAGAATGAGCCGCCCCGCCCGCGGTGGCCCCGGCCACCCGATCCGATCCGCCGCCTTCCGCGCTCGAGCCCGCGGCGCCGGGCACGAGAATCATGGCTGACTTCGCCCAGGAAATCCGCTACGTCAACATCGAGGAGGAGCTTCGGCAGTCCTACCTCGACTACGCGATGAGCGTCATCGTGGGGCGCGCCCTGCCGGACGTGCGGGACGGCCTGAAGCCGGTGCACCGGCGCGTCCTCTACGCGATGAGCGAGCTCGGGAACGACTGGAACCGGCCCTACAAGAAGTCGGCGCGGGTCGTCGGCGACGTGATCGGCAAGTACCACCCCCACGGCGAGACCGCGGTCTACGACGCGATCGTCCGCATGGCCCAGCGGTTCTCCATGCGCGAGATGCTGGTCGACGGCCAGGGCAACTTCGGCTCCGTGGACGGCGACTCGCCGGCCGCGATGCGCTACACCGAGATCCGGATGGCCCGGATCGCCCACGCGCTCCTCGAGGACCTCGACAAGGAGACGGTCGACTTCGTACCCAACTACGACGGCGCCGAGCGCGAGCCGGTGGTCCTGCCGACCCGCGTCCCCAACCTGCTCGTGAACGGCTCGGCCGGGATCGCGGTCGGCATGGCGACCAACGTGCCGCCCCACAACGCCCGCGAGGCGCTCGAGGCGTGCATCGCCTACGTGGACGACCCCGACGTCGGCATCGACGGGCTCATGGAGCGCCTGCCCGGCCCCGACTTCCCGACCGGGGCCACCATCAACGGGGCGGCCGGGATCCGGGAGGCGTACCACACCGGGCGCGGGCGCATCCACCTCCGGGCCAAGGCCCACGTGGAGGAGGGGGAGGGGAACGAGCGCGACCGCGTGGTGTTCACCGAGATCCCCTACCAGGTCAACAAGGCGAGGCTCATCGAGAAGATCGCGGAGCTGGTCCGCGCCCGCCGGATCGAGGGCATCGCCGAGCTGCGCGACGAGTCGGACAAGGATGGGATCCGGTTCGTGGTGGAGGCGCGGCGGGACGCGGTCCCCGAGGTGCTCCTGAACCAGCTCTACCGGTTCACCCAGCTCGAGACGGTGTTCGGGATCAACATGGTGGCGCTGGTGGACGGCCAGCCGCGCACCCTCAACCTCAAGCAGGTCATCCGGGGGTTTGTCCGCCACCGGCGCGAGGTGGTGACCCGCCGCACGGTCTTCGAGCTGAAGCGGGCGCGGGCGCGGGCGCACGTCCTGGAGGGTCTCGCGGTGGCCCTCGCGAACATCGACGAGGTGATCGAGCTCATCCGGGGGTCGGCGAGCCCGGCCGAGGCGCGCGAACGGCTGACGGCGCGGCTCTGGGAGCCGGGGGTGGTCGGCGCCCTGCTCGCGGACGGGGCCGACCTCACCCGGCCCGAGGCGGAGGAGGACGGAGAGGGCTTCGGGATCGAGGCTCGGGACGACGGGCGCGACGCCTACCGCCTCTCCGCGGCCCAGGCCCAGGCGATCCTCGACATGCGGCTCAACCGGCTGACCGGGCTGGAGCAGGACAGGATCGTCGGCGAGTACCGGGAGCTCATCGGGCGCATCGCGGGCCTGCTCGAGATCCTGGAGGACCCCGACCGCCTCCTCGCGGTGATCCGGGAGGAGCTGGTGGACATCCGCGACCGGTTCGCGACCGACCCGCGCCGGACGGTCATCGAATCCTCGTTCCGGGGGTTCGACCGGGAGGACCTCGTCACCCCGGAGGACATGGCGGTGACCCTCTCCTACGCCGGCTACGTCAAGGCCCGTCCGCTCGGCGAGTACCGGGCGCAGCGGCGCGGGGGGCGCGGGCGGATGGCGACCCGGACCAGGGAGGAGGACTTCGTCGACCGCCTGTTCATCGCCCACACCCACGACACCCTGCTCTGCTTCTCCGACCGCGGCATCGCCTACTGGCTCAAGGTCTACGAGGTCCCGCGGGCGGGGGCCGCGTCGCGCGGCACGCCGATCGTCAACCTCCTGCCGCTCGCGGACGGCGAGCGCATCAGCGCGGTGCTCCCGGTGCGGGACTTCGGGCAGGGCGGCTACGTGGTCATGGCGACGCGGGGCGGGGTCGTCAAGAAGACCCGGCTCGACGCGTTCTCGCGCCCGCGGAGCGCCGGGATCATCGCGGTGCACCTCGACCCCGGGGACTCCCTCGCCGGGGCGGACCTCACCGATGGCGAGCGCGACGTCATGCTCTTCTCGGACGGGGGCAAGGCGATCCGGTTCCGGGAGCACGACGTGCGGGCCATGGGGCGCACCTCGCGCGGGGTGCGCGGGATGCAGCTCCGGGAGGGCGAGCGGGTCATCTCGCTCATCGTGGCCGGGGGGGCGGGGCAGGTGCTGTCCGTCACCGCCAACGGCTTCGGGAAGCGGACCCCCGTCGAAGAGTTCCGGGTCCAGGGGCGCGGCGGGCAGGGGCTCATCGCGATCAAGGCCTCCGCGCGGAACGGCGAGGTGGTGGGAGCGCTCCTCGTCGAGGAGGGGGACGAGGTCATGCTGATCTCCGACTCCGGCACCCTGGTGCGCACCGGGGTGGAGGGGATCAGCGTCGTCGGGCGCAACACCCAGGGGGTCCGGGTCATCCGCCTCGACCCGGAGAGCCGGCTGGTGAGCCTCGACCGGGCGGTGGAGGTCAACGGCGAAGCGGGGGAAGAGGCAGGGCAGGGGAATGGGGCCGGCGGCGCGGCGGGGACCGCCTGACCCGCGGACCTCCCCGGCCTTCGTCGCGGGCGGATCGCTATCCGTCCGTCGAGCGGCAGGGCGGAGAGGCGTGCAGGCCAATCTCGGGACCTTGAGGGCATGAGTGAGGGAACGGTCAACTTCAGCGCAGGCCCCTCCGCGCTGCCCGCGCCGGTCGTCGAGCGGATCCGCGAGGACCTCCCGGACTGGAACGGCACCGGCGTCTCGGTGGCGGAGCAGAGCCACCGCGGCGGGCCGTTCCTGGAGCTCGCGGCGGGGCTCGAGGCGCGCCTTCGCCGGCTGATGGAGGTCCCGGAGACCCATCGGGTGCTCTTCCTCCAGGGCGGAGCGCAGATGCAGTTCGCGGCGGTCCCGCTCAATCTCGCGGGAGAGGGGGGGATCGCGAGCTACGTCGACACCGGCGCCTGGTCGGCGCGCGCCGTCGCGGAGGCGCGGCGCTTCTGCCGCGTGCAGGTGGCCGCCTCCTCGGAGGGGGACGGCTACCGCTCCATCCCGCCCCGCGGGGAGTGGGAGGTCGCCCCCGGCTCGGCCTACCTCCACTACGTCGCGAACGAGACCATCGCCGGGGTCGAGTTCGCCGGCGTCCCGGATCCGGACCCGGACGGGGCGCCCCTCGTCTCCGACATGTCCTCGAACATCCTGTCGCGCCCGGTCGATGTGGGCCGCTTCGGGCTCATCTACGCCGGCGCGCAGAAGAACCTGGGCGTGTCGGGCCTCACGGTGGTCGTCGTGCGCGAGGACCTGCTCGACCGCGCCCACCCCCTCACCCCCACCGTCGTCCACTACTCCGCGCAGGCCGCGGCCGGGTCCATGGCCAACACCCCGTGCACGTTCGCGTGGTACGTCGCCTCCCTGGTGCTCGAATGGATCGAGGGGGAGGGCGGGGCCGCGGCGATGGCCGCACGCAACGAGCGCAAGGCGAGCCGCCTCTACGGGGCGATCGACGCCTCGGGCTTCTACTCGAACCGGATCCCGGCGCGATGCCGCTCCCGGATGAACGTCTCGTTCGATCTTGCCGACGAGAGGCTCGATCCCGCCTTCCTCGAAGCGGCCGCCGAGGCGGGGTTCATCGGGCTCAAGGGCCACCGCGCGCTCGGCGGGATGAGGGCGAGCATCTACAACGCGATGCCGGAGTGGGGGGTCGAGCGGCTGGCGGCGTTCCTCGAAGACTTCGAACGCCGCCGCGGGTGAGGCCGCCGCGGGCGATGTTCCGGATCCGGGTGCTCGACGACGTCTCGAGGGCGGGGCTCGACCGCTTCCCGCCGGAGCGCTACCGGATCGGGCCGGAGGTCGAGCGCCCGGACGCGATCCTCCTCCGCTCGACGGACCTGCGCGCCGCCCCGCTCCCGGACAGCGTGCGGGCGGTGGCGCGGGCCGGGGTCGGGGTCGACAACGTCCCGGTCGAGCGCCTGAGCGAGGCCGGGGCGCCGGTGTTCAACACCCCCGGCGCCAACGCGAACGCGGTCAAGGAGCTGGTCCTCGCGGGGCTCCTCATGGCCGCGCGCAACGTGCTGCCGGCGCTCCGCTTCGTGCACGCCCTCGACGTGGAGGGCGAGGCGCTGGAGCGGGCCGTGGAGGAGGGGAAGCGGCGCTTCGACGGGTTCGAGCTGCCGGGGAGGGTGCTCGGGGTCGTCGGCCTCGGCGCGGTGGGGGTCCGGGTCGCGAACGCGGCGCGGGCGCTCGGGATGGAGGTGGTCGGCTACGACCCGCAGCTCACCCTCACCCGCGCCTGGGAGCTCTCGTCGGAGGTGCGCCCGGCCGGCTCGCTGGAGGAGCTCCTCGGCCGGGCGGACGCGGTGAGCCTGCACGTGCCCTTGGTGGACGCGACCCGCAACCTCGTGAGCGCCGAGCGGATGCGCCGGTTCCGGGGGCCGGTGGTGCTCCTCAACTTCTCGCGGGCGGAGGTCGTGGACGAAGAGGCGGTGCGCGAAGGGCTCGACTCCGGCCGGATCCTCGCCTACGTGACCGACTTCCCCTCGCCGGCGTTCCGCGGCGACGACCGCGCGATCCAGCTTCCCCATCTCGGAGCGTCCACCCGCGAGGCCCGCGAGCGCTGCGCGGTCATGGCCGCGGATCGGCTGCGGGGGTTCCTCGAGGACGGGAACGTCGAGGGCTCGGTCAACTTCCCCGACGCCGCGATGCCGCGGAACGGGGCGACGAGGCTCGCCATCGCCAACCGGAACGTCCCGAACGTGCTGAGCCGCGTCTCGAGCGCGCTGGGCGAGGCGGGGCACAACATCGTCGACATGCTGAACAAGTCGCGCGCCGCGATCGCCTACACCCTCGTGGACGTCGAGCGCCCCGTCGAGCCGGAGGTGGTCGCGCGGGTCGCGGCCACGCCGGGCGTCCTCTCGCTGCGGGTGATCGCGGCCGATCCCGAGCCTGCTGCGCAGCCGGGTTCCGGGCCTGATCCCGGGCCTGATCCCGGGCCTGGTCCCGAGCTTGGCGCCGCGTCCGGCCCCGGACCCCGTTCCCGGTCCCGTTTCCAACCGGGGGCGGCCGCGTGATCGAGCGCCTGTGCGTCGTCGGGGTCGGGCTCATCGGGGGGTCCCTCGCCCGCGCCCTGCGTCGCGCCGGGGCGGTGGGGGAGGTGGTGGGGACGAGCCGGCGCGAAGCCCACCTTCGCCGGGCGCGCGCGCTCGGGGTCGTGGACCGCTACTCCCTCGACCCGGCCGAGGCGGCCTGCGGGGCGGACGTGGTCGTGGTCTGCACCCCGATGGGCGCGATGGAGGGCGCGTTCCGGGCGCTTCGCCCCGGGCTCGGTCCCCGCGCGGCCCTCACCGACGCGGGGAGCGTCAAGCAGACCGTGTTCCGGGCCGCCCGCGCCGCGTTCGGCCGCGTCCCGCCCGGCCTCGTGCCCGCCCATCCGATCGCCGGGACGGAGCACAGCGGGGTCGACGCCTCCTTCGCGGGCCTCTTCGACGGGCGGCGGGTGATCGTGACGCCGGGAGACGGGGCGGACCCCGCCGCCGTGGACCGGGTGGAGGCGATGTGGCATGCGGCGGGGGCCCGGACGGATCGGATGGAGGCGGCCCGCCACGACGAGATCCTCGCCTCGGTCAGCCACCTTCCCCACCTGCTGGCCTATGCGCTCGTGGACCTCGTCGCGGCCGACCCGGGGGACTGCTTCCGGTACGCGGCGGGCGGCTTTCGCGACTTCAGCCGCATCGCCTCCTCCGACCCGGTGATGTGGCGCGACATCTGCCTCGAGAACCGGGAGGCGATCGCGGAGCGGCTCGATGCTTTCGGCGCACGGATCGGCGAGCTCGCGGAGGCGGTGCGCCGGGGCGACGGCTGCGCCCTCTTCGAGCGCTTCGCGCGGGCGAAGGGGGCCCGGGACGCCTACGTGGAGGGGTCGGAGCGCCCCGCCCGGCCGGCGAACCGGCCGGCGGCCCGGTCGGGATGAGTGGGCCGCTCGACTGGCTCGTACCCCCGGCCCGGACGTTCCAGGGGGAGGTGCGGACCCCCGGCGACAAGTCCATCTCCCACCGGGCGGCGATGCTGGGCGCGATCGCGGCCGGCCCGACGGAGGTGACCGGGTTCCTCGAGGCCGGGGACACCCGCGCCACGGTGCGCGCGGTGCGCGCCCTCGGGGTCGACGTCGAGGCGGACGGCGCGGGGTCGCTCCGGATCCACGGGGCGGGGCGGGGCGGGCTCCGGCCTCCGGCCGGCCCCCTCGACCTCGGGAACTCCGGGACCGGCCTTCGCCTCTTCGCGGGCCTCCTCGCCGGCCAGCCCTTCGACTCGACCCTCGTCGGGGACGAGTCGCTCTCGCGACGCCCCATGCGCCGGATCGCCGAGCCGCTCGCCCGGATGGGGGCCCGGGTCGAGACCACCCCCGGCGGGACCCCGCCGCTCACCGTGCGGGGCGGGCGGCGGCTCGCGGGGATCGACCACCGCCCGGAGGCCCCGAGTGCGCAGGTCAAGTCCTGCCTGCTGCTCGCCGGGCTGTACGCCCGCGGCCGCACCCGGATCGAGGAGGCCGCTCCCACGCGGGACCACACGGAACGGATGCTGGCCGGCTTCGGCTACGAGGTGGAGCGGTCGCGGGGTGAGGTCGCCCTCGTCGGCGGCGGCGCGCTGACGGGCCGGGCGGTGGCGGCGCCCGGAGACCTCTCCTCCGCCGCCTTCTTCCTGGTCGGGGCCTGCATCGCGCCGCGGGGGCGGGTCCGGCTCCCGGGGATCGGCGTCAACCCCACGCGCGACGGCGTCCTCCGGGTCCTCGAACGCATGGGGGCGAAGCTCTCGGTCGAGCACCGCCGCGACTCCGGCGGCGAGCCGGTCGCCGACCTCGTTGCCGAGGCCAGCCGCTTGCAGGGGGTCGAGATCGATGGGGACCTGGCGGCCCTCGCCATCGACGAGCTCCCGGTCCTGCTCCTCGCCGCGGCCCGCGCCGAGGGGGTCACCGCGCTGCGCGGCGCCGCGGAGCTCCGGGTCAAGGAGAGCGACCGCCTCACGGCGATGGAGGAGGGGCTTCGCCGGCTCGGGGTATCGGTGGAGGCGCGCCCGGACGGGATGGTCGTGCACGGGCGCGGGGCCCCCTTCCGGGCCGCGCGGGTCCCGAGCCGGGGCGACCACCGGATCGCGATGACCTTCGCCCTCGCTGCGCTCGCCGCGGACGGGCCGATCGAGGTCGAGGACTGCGGGAACGTCGCGACCTCGTTTCCGGGGTTCCCGGCCAGTGTCCGGGCCTTGGGGATGGCGCTGGAGGAACGCCGCTGAACGCTCGAAGGTCCGTCGTTCCCGCGAGGGCGAGAGCCCAGGACGTTGGGGACGGCGCGGGAGGAGCGGGGGCGGCGGTCCCCGTCATCTGCATCGACGGCCCCAACGCGTCGGGCAAGGGGGCGGTCAGCCGGGGGGTTGCCGAGCGTCTCGGATGGCGCCGGCTCGACAGCGGGGCGATCTACCGGGCGCTCGGGCTCGCGGCCGACCGCCGCTCCCTCGCGCCGGACGAGACGGCCCGCCTCGCGGCTCTCGCCGCCGGGCTCGACGTCGAGCTCCGCGGCGGCCGGGTGCTGCTCGAAGGGCGGGACGTCACCCGGGCCCTCGCGACCGAGGAGGCGGGGGCGGCGGCGTCGCGCGTCGCGGCGCTCGCGCCGGTGCGCGCCGCGCTGCTCGAACGCCAGCGCGCGTTCCGGCGCGCGCCCGGCCTCGTGGCCGACGGACGCGACATGGGGACGGTGGTCTTTCCCGACGCGGCGTGCAAGGTGTTTCTGACCGCGAGCCCCGAGGCGCGCGCCCGGCGGCGGCATAAGCAGTTGAGACATCAAGGAATGGATGTTAGCCTCGCGGCCCTTTTCGAGGCGATCCGCGAACGCGACGAGCGGGATCGGACGCGGGCGGCGGCCCCGCTTCGCCCCGCGGAGGGCGCGTTTCGCCTCGACACCACCCATCTCGGGGTGGAGGAGACGCTGGAGCGCGTCCTGGAACACGTACGGACGACCGGCCGGCGAGCGTCGGCGGAAGGGTCCGGGAGACAGACCGGGGGCGGCGGCCCCCGACAGACACCTGGTGGGGACACATGAGCGAATTGGGAGAGAGCTTTGCCGAGATGCTGGAGGAGAGCCTGGCCGGGCGGCAGATGCGGCCGGGATCGCTCCTGACCGGACTGGTCGTCGACGTCGGCCCCGACGTCGTGATGGTGAGCGCGGGCCTCAAGTCGGACTCCGCCATCCCCGCGAGCCAGTTCCGGGACGAGTCGGGCGCGCTGACGGTCGCGGTCGGGGACGAGGTGGAGGTCGCCCTCGACGCGGTGGAGGACGGGTTCGGCGAGACGCGCCTCTCCCGCGAGAAGGCGAAACGCGCCCAGGCGTGGCGCCGCCTCGAGAACGCCTTCGAGGGCAGCGACAACGTGAGCGGGGTCATCAGCGGGAAGGTCAAGGGCGGGTTCACGGTAGACATCGACGACATCCGGGCCTTCCTCCCCGGCTCCCTGGTCGACGTGCGGCCGGTGCGCGACACCTCCTACCTCGAAGGGAAGCCGCTCGAGTTCAAGGTGATCAAGCTCGACCCGCGGCGCAACAACGTCGTGGTGTCGCGCCGGGCGGTGGTCGAGATCGAGAATTCCGCGGAGCGCGAGGCGCTGCTCGAGCGCCTCGACGAGGGCGTGGTGATGAACGGGGTGGTCAAGAACCTCACCGACTACGGGGCCTTCGTGGACCTCGGCGGGATCGACGGCCTGCTCCACATCACCGACATGGCCTGGCGCCGGGTCCGCCACCCGACCGAGGTCGTCAACGTCGGCGACGAGATCGAGGTCAAGGTCCTCAAGTACGACCGGGAGCGCAACCGGGTGTCGCTCGGGCTGAAGCAGCTCGGCGAGGACCCCTGGGTGAGCATCGCCCAGCGTTACCCGGAAGGCAGCCGCATCGCCGGCAAGGTGACCAACATCGCGGACTTCGGGGCGTTCGTCGAGATCGAGGAAGGGGTCGAAGGCCTCGTCCACGTCTCGGAGATGGACTGGACGAACCGCAACATCCATCCCTCGCGGGTGGTCCAGATCGGCGACGAGACCCAGGTGATGATCCTCGACGTCGACGAGGAGCGCCGGCGCATCTCGCTCGGCATCAAGCAGTGCCTGCCGAACCCCTGGGAGGAGTTCTCGCTCACCCACGCCAAGGGGGACCGGGTGGCCGGCCGGATCAAGTCCATCACCGACTTCGGCATGTTCGTCGGGCTCGAAGGGGGCATCGACGGCCTCGTGCACGTCTCCGACCTGTCGTGGAACGAGGATGGCGAGGGCCTGCTGCGCAACCACCGCAAGGGGGAGGAGATCGAGACCGTGGTGCTGGCGGTCGATGCCGAGCGCGAACGCATCTCGCTCGGCATCAAGCAGCTCGACCGGGACCCGTTCTCGTCCTGGCTCAACGAGCACCCGCGCGGGTCGGTCCTCACCGCGAAGATAGCCGACGTGGAGGCGCGGGGGGCCCGGGTCGACCTCGCCGAAGGGGTCGAGGGGTACATCCGCGCGAGCGAGATCTCGCGGGAACGGGTGGAGGACGCCCGCACCGTGCTGCGGGCCGGGGAGACGGTGGAGGTCAAGGTGATCGCGGTGGACCGCCGCCGCCGGGGGGTCTCGCTCTCCATCAAGGAGCGGGAGAGCGACGAGGAGGCGACCGCCATGCAGCAGTACGCCAACATCGAGGAAGCCCCGGCTACCATTGGCGATCTCGTCAAGGAACAGATGGACCGCAGCTAGCGTTCCGTCCCGGTGACGCCCGCCCCCGACGACGGGCTCGCCGCAGGGTCCGGGCGCTCCCGCCCGTGCGGCGGGAGCGGTTCGGGCCGCCATGCCGGTGCGCCAGCGCCAAATCCGGGAGCCTGCCGTGACAAAGTCGGAGCTGATCGATCGTCTGGCCGCCAGGATGGGGCACCTGACCCATCGCGACGTCGAGCTGGCGGTACGGTCGATGCTGGAGCTGATGAGCACCCGCCTCGCCGAGGGGGATCGGATCGAGGTGCGCGGCTTCGGGAGCTTCTCCCTCCGGTTCCGGCCGAGCCGCATGGGCCGCAATCCGCGGACCGGGGCGGCGGTGGCCCTGCCGGACAAGCATGTGGTCCATTTCAAGCCCGGCCGGGCGCTGCGCGAGCGTGTCGATCGTGGGGCGGGGCGCCTTCCTTCCGCGTCCGGCTCCAGCGGCGGGCGGATGACGGGCCCCGACCCCGCCGAAGAATGACGTTCGAGGAATGATGCTCGAGCTGCTCTGGCTGCTGCTTCCGGTGGCGGCCGCGTCCGGATGGTACGCCGCCCGGCGTTCGGAGGGCGGGGGCCGCCGGCGCCTCACCCCGGACTACTTCCGCGGGCTCCACTACCTGCTGAACGACCAGCCGGACCGCGCTATCGAGGTCTTCATCCGGGTTCTGGAGATCGACGAGGAGACGGCCGAGACCCAGCTCGCGCTCGGCAACCTGTACCGGCGGCGCGGCGAGGTGGACCGCGCGATACGCCTCCACCAGAACCTCGTTGCGCGCCCCGCGCTGACCGACGACCTGCGCCTGGAGGCGCACCTGGAGCTGGCCCAGGATTATCTCAGCGCCGGGGTGCTCGACCGGGCCGAGGACATCTACCGGGACCTGGTGGGAGCGAAGGCCCACCGGGTGCAGGCGCTGCGCCACCTCCTCGACATCTACGAACAGGAGCGGGACTGGGAGCAGGCCCGGAACACCGCCCGGGAGCTCGCCAAGGCGACCGGCGCGGAGCTGGGGGCGGTCATCTCGCAGTACCTGTGCGAAGGCGCCCTCAAGGCGCTTACCCTGGGGGGCAAGGACGAGGCGCTGAAGCTCCTGCGGGCGGCCCGGGAGGTGCATCCGGCCTGTGCGCGGGCGAGCCTGCACGAGGGCGACGTCCTGAGCTCGCAGGGGAGCTTCGAGCTGGCGCTCGCCGCGTACCGGCGGATCGAGGACCAGGACCCGGACTACCTGCCGGAGGTCATTGGCCGGATCCGGAGGTGCTTCGAGAACCTCGGACGGCGGGAAGCGGCCCGCGGGTATCTCGAGCGGGTGTTCGACCGGTACGGCGGCATGACCGTAATGCTCGCCCTCGCGGAGATGATCCGCGAGGAGCGCGGAAACTCGTCCGCGATCCACTTCATGCTCGGCGCGCTGGCGAAGCGCCCCACCGTGCGGGGCTTCGATCGGCTGCTCGACTTCGCTTCCGATTCCTCGTCGGTGGACGTGCCGGACCACCTGGAGGTGATGAAGGGCCTGCTGGCGCAGCTCATGAACGACCGCCCGGTCTACCAATGCCGCCACTGCGGGTTCGCGGCCCGCTCCCTGCATTGGCAGTGTCCCGGGTGCAAGCACTGGAACACCGTCCGCCCCGTGCGCGGGGTGGCGGGAGAGTAGGAGAAGCCCGATGGGAATGAACCGCTACAGCGCCCGCATCACCCAGCCCCGCTCCCAGGGGGCCTCGCAGGCGATGCTCTACGCGACCGGCCTCACCGAGGCCGACATGGACAAGCCCCAGGTCGGGATCGCGAGCGTCTGGTACGAGGGCAATAGCTGCAACATGCACCTCCTCGACCTCGCGGAGAAGGTGAAGGAAGGGGTAGAAGCGGCTGGCCTCATTGGTTTTCGATTCAACACCGTCGGGGTGAGCGACGGCATCTCGATGGGCACCCGGGGGATGAGCTACTCGTTGCAGTCGCGCGACCTCATCGCCGACTCCATCGAGACGGTGACCTGCGGGCAGTGGTACGACGCCAACGTCTCCATTCCCGGCTGCGACAAGAACATGCCGGGGGTGATGATGGCGATCGGGCGGATGAACCGGCCCGCCCTGATGGTCTACGGCGGCACGATCCGGGCGGGGCGGGTCGCGGGCGGCCAGCCGGTCGACATCGTGAACGCCTTCCAGTCCTACGGCCAGTACCTGGCGGGGAGCATCGACGAGTCCGAGCGCTTCGAGATCGTGCGCAACGCCTGTCCGGGGGCCGGGGCCTGCGGGGGGATGTACACCGCCAACACGATGGCGTCGGCGATCGAGGCGATGGGCATGTCGCTCCCCTACAGCTCGTCGATCCCGGCCGTGGACCCCGGCAAGCTCGACGAGTGCTTCCGGGTCGGGGCCGCGGTGCACGAGCTGCTCGAACGGGACCTCAAGCCCCGCGACGTCATGACCCGGGAGGCGTTCGAGAACGCGATGGTGGTGGTCATGGCCCTCGGCGGGTCGACCAACGCGGTGCTTCATCTCATCGCGATGGCGCGGGCGGTGGAGGTGCCGCTCTCGGTGGACGACTTCCAGGCGGTGAGCGACCGGATCCCCTACATCGCGGATCTCAAGCCGAGCGGGCAGTACGTGATGGAGGACCTGCACCGCATCGGCGGCACCCCCGCGGTCATGAAGTACCTGCTGGGCGAAGGGCTCATCACCGGCGACTGCATGACCGTCACCGGCCGCACGGTGGCGGAGAACCTCTCCGACTGCCCCGGTCTCGCCGAAGGGCAGCCGATCATCCGGCCGATCGCGGAGCCCATCAACCCGCGCGGGCACATCCGGATCCTCCGGGGCAACCTCGCTCCGGGCAGCGCGGTGGCCAAGATCACCGGCAAGGAGGGCCAGCGGTTCTCGGGCCCCGCCCGGGTCTTCGACTCCGAGGAGGACATGCTGGCCGCGCTCGAGGCGGGCCGGATCGGCAAGGGCGACGTGATCGTGATCCGGTTCGAGGGGCCGAAGGGAGGGCCCGGGATGCCGGAGATGCTGACCCCGACCTCCGCCATCATGGGCGCGGGGCTCGGCTCCGACGTGGCCCTCATCACCGACGGGCGCTTCTCCGGCGGCTCGCACGGGTTCATCATCGGCCACGTGGTGCCGGAGGCCCAGGAAGGGGGGCCGATCGCCCTCGTCGAGGACGGCGACCTCATCACCATCGACGCGGTGGCGAGCCGGCTCGACGTCGACGTGGGCGACGAAGAGCTCCAGCGGCGGCGGGCCGCCTGGTCCATGCCCTCGTACAAGGTCTCGCAGGGGACCCTGTTCAAGTACGTCAAGACCGTGAAGGACGCGTCGCAAGGGTGCGTGACCGACGCCTGAGCCTCGGCCCCGCTCCCCGTGCCGGGCGCTGAGCCGCGCGGGCGGGCCTCATGCGGGTGGTGATGGTCGGCGCCGGCTACGCCGGGCTCGTGTCCGGCGCGTGCTTCGCCGAGTTCGGGGCGGACGTGACGTGCGTGGACGTCGACCAGGCGCGCATCGACCGGCTGCGGGCCGGGGAGATGCCCATCTACGAGCCGGGGCTCGACGGCCTCGTCCGGCGCAACGCCGAAGACGGCCGCCTCCGGTTCGCGACGGGCCCGGGGGCCGAGGTCGGGGCGGCGGACGTCGTGTTCATCGCGGTCGGCACCCCGGCGCGGCGCGGCGACGGCCACGCGGACCTCCGCTACGTGTACCGGGCGGCGGAGATGATCGCGCCCCATCTCGAGGGCTACACGGTGATCGTGACGAAGTCCACGGTCCCGGTAGGAACGGCCCGCGAGGTGCGGCGGCGGGTGGGCGCGGCCCGGCCCGGCGCGGACTTCGACGTGGCCTCCAACCCCGAGTTCCTCCGGGAGGGTTCGGCGATCGAGGACTTCATGCGCCCGGACCGGGTCGTGCTCGGGGTCGAGAGCGCCCGGGCGGAGGCGCTGCTGCGCGAGCTCTACCGCCCGCTGAACCTCATCGAGACCCCGATCCTCGCGACCGGGATCGAGAGCGCCGAGCTCACCAAGTACGCGTGCAACGCCTTCCTGGCGACCAAGGTGAGCTTCATCAACGAGATCGCGGCCCTGTGCGAGGCCGCCGGGGCGGACGTCCACGCGGTCGCGAAGGGGATGGGCCTCGACGGGCGGATCGGGCGCAAGTTCCTTCACCCCGGCCCGGGCTACGGCGGCTCCTGCCTTCCCAAGGACGTCGCCGCGCTCGCCCGCATCGCGGGGGAGCGGGGGGTTCCGGCGCGGATCGTGGAGGCTACGATCACGGTGAACTCCGCCCAGCGGGAGCGTATGTGCGAGAAGATCCGCGCCGCGCTCGACGGCGACGTGGCCGGCAAGCGCATCGGGGTGCTGGGGCTCACGTTCAAGCCGGAGACCGACGACGTGCGCGAGGCCCCCTCGCTCCACCTCCTGCCTCTCCTCATCGACGAGGGAGCGGAGGTCCGGGCGCACGATCCGCAGGGGATGGAGGAAGCCGCCGCCTGGCTCCCGGACTCGATCCGGTTCTGCGGCGACCCCTACGAGGCGGCGGAGGACGCCGACGCGGTCGTGCTGATGACCGAGTGGAACGCCTATCGGGGCCTCGACCTCGAGCGGGTCCGGGACTCCATGTGCGGGCGGGCCTTCGTCGACCTCCGCAACGTCTACGAGCCGGACACGATGCGGTCGCTCGGGTTCCGGTACTGCGGGGTGGGGCGGTGACGTCCGCGCCGCGCGCCGCGTCGGGGGGCGGCCCGGGCGCCGGCCCGCCGCCGGACGGCGGGCGCGGGTGAGCGGCGGCTCGATTCCAGGGGATCTGCCGGTGTCGAGAGAGGTAAGGACGGCGGTGTTCCCGGTGGCCGGCCTCGGGACCCGCATGTTGCCCATGACCCGCGCGGTTCCGAAGGAGATGGCGCCGGTCGCGGGCCGGCCGCTCATCCAGTACGCGGTGGAGGAGGCGGTGGCGGCCGGCGTCACGGAGCTCGTCTTCGTGACCGACCGCTCGGCGCCCGTGCTGGAGGCCCACTTCGGGCCCCGGCCCGAGCTCGCGGGCAAGGCCGAGACCGGGCCGGGCGGCGAGCGGCTCGACGCCGCGCGCGCGCTCGTCCCCCCCGGGGTACGCCTCGTCTTCGTGCCCCAGGGGCGCCCGCTCGGGCTCGGCCACGCGGTGTGGTGCGCGCGCGAAGCCGTCGGCGACGCGCCGTTCGCGGTGCTCCTGCCCGACGATCTGATGGTCCCCGGCTGCCTCGCGGACCTGGTCGACGTGTTCCGGCGCGAACGGGCGATGGGGGTCGTGGCGGTCGAGGAGGTCCCGCGCCGCGACACCGGGCGGTACGGGATCGTGGACGTCGGCGGGGCGGCGGGTCCGGTGAGCCCGATCGTGTCCATCGTCGAGAAGCCGCCCCCGGAGGAAGCCCCCTCCAACCTCGCGGTGGTCGGGAGGTACGTGTTCGACGCCTCGATCATGGGGATCCTCGAGTCCACCCGGCCCGGGGCGGGCGGAGAGGTCCAGCTCACCGACGCCATCGGGGGCCTCGCGGCGGTCGTGCCCGGCGCGGTCCATGCGGCGCGCTTCCGGGGCGAGCGCCACGACTGCGGCAACCGGGCGGGGTGGCTCCGCGCCTCCGTCGCCCTCGCGCTCGCCGACGCCCCGCCGGACGACCCGTTTCCGCGCGGCCTCGAAGCCCTCTTGGAGGGTTGGCGTTCGCGCGCCGGGTCCGGCCGATGAAGCGGTTCTCCGTATTCGCGCTCGCCCGCAACGCGCTCGGGCTCGGGCCGGGCTGGCCGGCCCTCTGGCGAAGCCCCGAGCCCCGGGCGTCCTACGACGCGGTCATCGTCGGCGGGGGCGGGCACGGGCTCGCGACCGCCTACTACCTCGCCTCCGAGCACGGGATCCGCAACGTCGCGGTGCTCGAGAAGGGCTGGATCGGCGGCGGCAACACCGGCCGCAACACCACCAT
Source organism: Gammaproteobacteria bacterium (assembly GCA_965243335.1). Classification (GTDB taxonomy): domain Bacteria; phylum Pseudomonadota; class Gammaproteobacteria; order HK1; family HK1; genus JAJDXW01. The sequence goes on along the minus strand of OZ251545.1, from coordinate 2,466,898 downwards.
CGTCCGCTCGAACTACCTCTGGGACGAGGCCGCCGCGCTCTACGAGAAGTCCCTCCAGCTCTTCGAGGGGCTGAGCCGGGCGCTCAACTTCAACGTCATGTTCAGCCAGCGCGGGGTGTTCAACCTCGGGCACTCGGTCCACGAGATGCGCGACATCGCCCGCCGGGTGAACGCGAACCGGCTGAACGGCATCGACGGCCGGCTCGTCGGCCCCGACGAGCTCGCCCGGCTCGTCCCGATCCTCGACGTGTCGCCGCGCTGCCGCTATCCGGTCCTCGGCGCGTCGTACCAGCCGCGGGGCGGGGTCGCCCGGCACGACGCGGTCGCGTGGGGGTTCGCCCGCGCCGCCGATGCGCACGGCGTAGACGTCATCCAGAACTGCGAGGTGACCGGGATCCGCCGCGAACGCGGCCGGGTCGCGGGGGTCGAGACCACCCGCGGCTACGTCCGCGCCCGCCGGGTAGGGCTCGTCGCGGCCGGCCATTCGAGCGTGCTGGCCTCGATGGCGGACGTGCGGCTTCCCATCGAGAGCCATCCCCTGCAGGCCCTCGTCTCGGAGCCGATGAAGCCGGTGCTCGACACCGTGGTCATGTCCAACGCGGTGCACGCCTACGTCAGCCAGTCGGACAAGGGCGAGCTGGTCGTCGGGGCCGGGATCGACCCCTGGAACGGCTACGGGCAGCGGGGCAGCTTCGGGACCGTCGAGGGGGCGCTCGCGGCGATCGTCGAGATGTTCCCGATCTTCAGCCGGGTCCGGATGCTCCGGCACTGGGCGGGCATCGTGGACACGACCCCCGACGCCTGCCCCATCATCGGCGAGACCCCGGTGCGGGGGCTCTTCGTGAACTGCGGGTGGGGCACGGGCGGCTTCAAGGCCACTCCGGGCTCGGGCTGGGCGCTCGCGCACACGATGGCGACCGGCGCGCCCCATCCCCTCAACGCGCCGTTCGCCCTCGACCGCTTCGTGACCGGGCGCCTCGTCGACGAGCACGGCGCGGCCGGGGTGGCGCACTAGCGCGGCCCGGTCCGCGGCGGCCCCGCGACAGGGCGCGGCCCGGAATGCGGCCCGAATTGAACGGCGCGGAGGAGGCGGCCTTGCCAGGAACGGAGCGCCGGATGCTCGACCGGACCCTCGATCGAACCTGCGGCCGGAGGCCCGGGAGGAGGGGCCGGTGCTGCTGATCGAGTGCCCCTGGTGCGGGCCGCGCGACGAGAGCGAGTTCTCGTACGGCGGCGAGGCGCACGTCGTGCGCCCCCTGGAGCCGGACCGCCTGACCGACGAGGAGTGGGCGGACTACCTCTTCATGCGCAAGAACCCCCGCGGCCGGCATCTCGAACAGTGGGTCCACGTCCACGGGTGCCGGCAGTGGTTCAACGCCGAGCGCGACACGGTGACCGGCGAGATCCACCGGACCTGGCTCCCCGCGCCGGATGAGCCCCGCCGAATGAATCCCGTCGGATGAGCATCTCCCAGCCGTTCCGGCTCGTGGGCGGGGGCCGCATCGACCGCCGCCGCCGCGTGGACTTCCGCTTCAACGGGCTCCGCTTCGAGGGCTACCGCGGGGACACCCTCGCCTCCGCGCTGCTCGCGAACGGGGTCCGGACGGTGGCGCGCAGCATCAAGCACCACCGGCGCCGCGGGTTCGTCGGCTCCGGGGCGGAGGAGCCGAACGGGATCTTCACCCTGCGCCACGCCGGGGTCGAAGGGTCGACCATCCCTCATGCCCCCGGGACGGTGGTGGAGCTGGTGGAGGGGCTCGAAGCGCACGCGGTGAACGGCTGGCCCTCGCTCCGCTTCGACCTCGCGGGCGGCCTCGGGTGGACCGGGGGGATGCTCTCGGCCGGGTTCTACTACAAGACCTTCATGTGGCCGCGCGCCGCGTGGGGCCGGTACGAGTGGGCGATCCGCCGGATGGCGGGGAACGGGCGCGCCCCGGACGGTCCGGACCCCGACCGCTACGACCGGCGCAACGCCTTCTGCGACGTGCTCGTGGTGGGGGGAGGCCCGGCCGGGCTGGCCGCCTCCCTCGCCGCGGCCCGCGCGGGGGCGCGGGTGATCCTCGCCGACGACCAGCCGGAGCTCGGGGGGAGCCTCCTCGGGGCCCGCCGGCAGCTCGGGGGCAAGCCCGCCTTCGCCTGGGTCGCGAACTGCGCCGCCGCGCTCGCGGACGAGCCCGAGGTGACCGTGCTCTCGCGGACCACCGCGTTCGGCTTCTACGACCACGGCTTCGTCGCCGCCCTCGAACGATGCGCCGACCACCTTCCGCCCGCGCGGCGGCGCGGGCCGCGCGAGCGGGTGTGGCGGATCCGGGCCCGCCGGGTGGTGCTCGCGACCGGGGCGACGGAGCGGCCCCTGGTGTTCGAGAACAACGACCGGCCGGGGATCATGCTCGCGGGGGCCGCCGCCGCCTACGTCAACCGGTACGGGGTCGCTCCGGGGCGGCGCGCGGTGGTGTTCACCAACAACGACAGCGCGTGGCGGGCCGCCCTCGACCTCGCGGAGGCGAAGATCGAGGTCGCGGCCATCGTGGACGTCCGCCCGGAGCCCGGGGCCGGGGGCGGGGGGGCGCTGGCGGCGCTCGTGGAAGCGGCCGGGATCCCGGTGCTGGCGGGTCATGCGGTGGTGGACACGCGGGGGCGGGACGCCCTTCGCCGGGTGCGGGCGGCCCGGCTCGACGGCAGCGGCGCGCGCAGCTTCGACTGCGACCTCCTCGCCGTGTCGGGGGGCTGGAACCCGAACCTCCATCTCCACGCCCAGTCCGGGGGGCGGCCGCGCTTCGACGAGGCCCGGGGCTGCTTCCTGCCCGGCCCGCCGGTGCAGGCGGAGGCCGGGGCGGGCGCCTGCCGCGGCGCGTTCCGCCTGGACGCCTGCGTGCGCGAGGGGGCGCAGGCGGGGCGCGAGGCGGCCCTCGCGGCCGGCTTCCGGGACGTCGGGGTGATCTCCGCCCCGCCGACGGACGAGGAGGGGGCGACGGACCCGGCCCCGGTGTGGGCGGCCCCGCTCCCCTCGCGGCGCCGGCGGTCGCGCCGGGCGTTCGTCGATCTCCAGAACGACACGACCGCCGCCGACCTCGAGCTCGCGGTGCGCGAGGGCTTCGAGTCCATCGAGCACATCAAGCGGTACACCCTCCTCGGGTTCGGCACCGACCAGGGGAAGACCGGGAACGTCACCGGCATGGCCCTCGCGGCCCGCGCGCTCGGCCGCTCCCCGGCGGAGGTCGGCACGACCACCTTCCGCCCGCCGTACTCCCCGGTCACCTTCGGGGCGGCCGCGGGCCTCGCCGTCGGCGCGCTCCACGACCCGCTCCGGGTCACCCCGATGCACGGGCGGCACGAGGCGGCGGGGGCGGTGTTCGAGCCGGTGGGGCAGTGGCTCCGCCCCCGGTACTTCCCGAAGCCGGGGGAGGACATGCACGCGGCGGTGGCGCGGGAGTGCCTCGCCGCGCGCGAAGGGGTCGGGCTCTTCGATGCCTCGACCCTCGGCAAGATCGACGTCCAGGGCCCGGACGCCGCCGTATTCCTCGACCGCATCTACACCAACGACTGGTCCGGGCTCGCGGTCGGAAGATGCCGGTACGGGCTCATGCTCGGCGAGGACGGGATGGTGATGGACGACGGGGTCACCGCGCGGCTCGGCGAGCACCACTACCTGATGACCACCACCACCGGCGGGGCGGCCCACGTCCTCGGGTGGCTCGAGCGCTGGCGGCAGACGGAGTGGCCGGAGCTCCGGGTGCGGTTCACCTCGGTCACCGACCAGTGGGCGACGATCGGGGTCGCGGGCCCCCGGAGCCGGGACCTCGTCGCGTCGCTCTCGGAGGAGGTCGACCTCGGGCCGGAGGCGTTCCGGTTCATGGAGCTTCGCGAAGGGGTGTTCGCAGGCGTTCCGTGCCGCATCTTCCGCATCAGCTTTACCGGGGAGCTGAGCTTCGAGATCAACGTGCCGGCGGACTACGGGCGCTATGCGTGGGACCGCATCGTCGAACGGGCGGAGGAGTTCTCGATCACCCCCTACGGCACCGAGACGATGCACGTGCTGCGGGCGGAGAAGGGCTTCATCGTGGTCGGCCAGGAGACGGACGGCTCGGTGACCCCGGTCGACCTCGGGATGGAGTGGATCCTGTCGAAGAAGAAGGACTTCATCGGCCGGCGCTCGCTCGCGCGGAGCGACTGCCGGCGGCCCGACCGGCGCCGGTTGGTGGGGCTCGCGACGGCGGACCCGAACGAGGTGCTGCCCGAGGGGGCCCAGCTCGTGGACGAACCGTTCACCTTCCTGCCCGCGCCGATGGTCGGGTACGTCACCTCGAGCTACTGGAGCCCCAACGTGGGGCGCTCCATCGCGCTCGCCCTCGTCGCGGGGGGCCGGGAGCGTTCGCGGGTGTGGGCGGCGCTGGAGGACGGGCGGTTCGTCCCCGCGGACGTGGTCTCCCACGTGTTCCTCGACCCGCGCGGAGAGCGCCAGCGTGGCTGAACCGCGCCGCGAAAGTCCCCTGGGTCGTGCGCCGGCCGCCGTGCCGAACCGCCTGATCGAGCGGCCCGGCGTGCGGGTGGAGGAGCTTCCGTTCCGGGCCGTCCTGGCGCTGCACGGCCGGACCGGCCTCCCGAGGTTCGCCCAGGGCGTCGCCCGGGTGCTGGGGCGCCCGCCCCCGGACGCGGCCAACACCTTCGTCGAGACCCGGTTCGGCGAGATCGGCGAGGAGAGGGTCGTGATCGCGTGGGCGGGGCCGGAGGAGTGGTTCGTCATCGGCCAGGAGGAGGGGTCGAGCGGGCTGCGGGTCGCGCTCCGGCAGGCGATCCCGGAGGCGGACGGGGCGGTGGTCGACGTGGGCAGCGGCTTCACCCTGTTCTCGCTGGAGGGCCGGCGGGCGCGCGACCTGATCGCGGCCGGCTGCCCGATCGACGTCCATCCCCGGGTGTTCGGCCCCGGCCGCTGCGCCCAGACCCTGTACGCGGGTACCGGGGTCTGCCTGTTGCAGCGCGCGGAGGACCCGACCCCGCGCTTCGAGCTGATGGCGCGCCGCAGCTACGCCGCCTGGCTCTGGCGCTGGATGGAGTCCTCGGTCGATCTGATGCCGGTAGAATAGGGCGCATGGGCGGGACCGACCTCGCGCCTCCCCGGTCCGACGGCGCGCTGGACGCCAAGGGCCTGGACTGTCCGTTGCCGATCCTCAGGACCAAGGTCGCCCTGTCGAGGATGAAGGCGGGGGAGGTGCTTCATGTCGCGGCCACCGATCCGCATTCCGTCATCGACTTCAAGGCGTTCTGCGCCCGCACCCCGCACGAGCTGGTCCACTACGAGGACGGGGGCGGCCTCTTCGAGTTCTGGCTCCGCAAGTCGGGGTAGCCGGCGCGCCGGCGAAGCCGTTTCATGAAGCGAAACATCACCCTGCTCGCCGTCTGCCAGGCGCTGATGATGACCAGCCAGGCGCTCGTGGTCACCACCTCCGCGCTCGTCGGCCTCGCCCTCGCCCCGTACCACTCGCTCGCGACGGCGCCCTTCGCGCTCCAGTTCATCGCGGTCATGGCCGTCACCTACTCCGCCTCGCTTCTGATGGGCCGGATCGGGCGAAAGCGGGGGTTTCTCCTCGCGTCCGGGGTGGGGTGCATCGGGGCGTCGGTCGCGACGGGCGGGATCGTGGCGGGGTCGTTCACCCTCTTCTGCGTCGGGAGCTTCCTCTTCGGGATCTTCTTCGCGTTCGGCCAGTACTACCGTTTCGCGGCGGCCGAGGTCGCCACGGACGACTACCGGAGCCGGGCGATCTCCTTCGTCATCGCGGGCGGGGTGGTGGCCGGGTTCGCGGGCCCGTGGATCGCGGCCAGCACGCGCCTCGTCGTCGCCGAGGCGGAGTTCGCGGGGAGCTACGCCGCGATGCTCGGCCTCTATCTCGTGAGCGCCCTCATCCTCGGCTTCATCCGCTTTCCGGACGGGGCCGCTGCTGCAAAGGAGAGCGCTCCCGCCCGCCCGCTGGCGGTCGTCGCCCGCCAGCCCCCGTACGTCGTCGCCCTGCTGGCTTCGGTGGTCGCCTACGGGTCCATGAACCTCGTGATGGCCGCGACCCCGCTCGCCATGCAGGCGCGCGGGTTCGCCACCGAGCAGATCAGCTTCGTGATCGGCTGCCATATCCTCGGGATGTTCGCGCCCGCGTTCATCACCGGCCACCTGATCCGCTGGTTCGGGGTGCTGAACGTCATGCTGTGGGGCGCCCTGCTGCTCGCGGGCTGCGTGGTGATCAACTTCGGGGGCGAGACGACCGGGCACTTCTGGACCTCGCTGACCCTGCTCGGGGTCGGCTGGAACTTCCTGTTCACCGGCGGAACGACCCTGCTCACGACCACCTACCGCCCGTCGGAGAAGGCCCGCGCCCAGGGCCTCAACGACTTCGTGGTGTACTCGGTGATCTCCCTGACCGCGATCGGCTCGGGTGGATTCCACGCCTGGTTCGGCTGGCAGGCGATCAACGTCGGGGTGACGCCCTTCCTCGTGCTGGCCGTGCTTCTCGTGGGGTGGCTCCGGCTCCGGGAGCGTCCCGCCCCCGCGCCCGGGGCTTGACCCCCGTGCCCCGCGGGGGATCCTTGCCTGACGCCGCACCGGTGAAAGCCAGCAACTGTCCGACGGGAACCGGGGCAGGTCCACGGTGATGATGGCGCTGGCATTGGGTCAGGTACGGGCCGGGCGCTCGGAACGGATGCGCTCGTTGTACGGCCCGGTTCCCTGGGCCAACACCGGCTGACCGGCTGATTCTGCCCCCAAGTCTCCTCCTGTCCGATCCCGCGGGCCGGAGCCTGCCCCGCGGAAGCGGGGGGCCGGCTCGCGCGCGTGGCCCGCACCGGCGCATTTTGCCCTTGCAGGAAGGTCGGTGCGGGGTCTTGTGGCCCCCTTCGGGGTCGATCGCGCCGCGTCACGCCGTCTCCAGCGCCCCCGGCGCGCCCGGGTGGCGCGGCCCACCAGCATGAAAACCCCACAGCGCACACGCCTCGGGGGATCGAAGACTTGACGTAGAGAGATCTGGAAGATACCGTAGCATGGTCGGGTGCGACTGGGCAGGCGCTCACTGGAGTAAACGATGGATTGGCTTCCAATAGCATCAGTGATCGGGTTGACTGTCGCTGTCGTGGTTCTTGGATGGACAGTGGTTACTCAGGCTGTGTGGAATAAGCGTCAGCAAGGTCCATCTATGGGAGAACAGGTGCAACAAGAGCAGTTGGACGCATCCAAAGATGGTTCGATAAGGGTGAAAGAAACTGGCTCACTCCCGACACAGCATCAAGTAGGTTTCCGAAGCCCTAAACAGGCATTTAGAGAAGCGTACATGAGTGGAAATACACAATTCGCCATCGCCGTACTGCCAGAATTGAAGCGAGTATTAGGCGCCAAGCACCCAGAATATCTATTATCCGCTAGTGTATTGGCTGCGGCTGGTGAGCAGGTCGACCTGCAGTCCTTGCTTGATGCCATCACCTCGAACGCCGTCTCTGATGAATCCGTACTGCAGGCCGTTATCACAGGTACGGTCCAGCATTATGTATCCACAAACAATGAACAGGATGGCCTTGAAAAGACCAAAGACGTTCTCGATCTGCATGTCCTTGATACATCTCGATCACAGGAGTTTCGAGCTCATATCGCAAACCAATTAAATATGCTGTACTTCGGTGCGGGAGATACGGACAATGCGCTAAAGGAAGTTAACTTGGCGATAAAGCTCTTTCCAGAAGAACCGAGCTACTACTTCAATCTGTCCCTGATCCACGAGAGGCGTGAGAACTTGAGACAAGCCATTGAAGCTATCGAGTGCTGCATAGAGAAGCGAGGGGATCCCCCTGACGTCGATCACCTCTATCAGGCGTGGGACTTGTACCGCCAAACTGGAAATGAGAGGAAGATGAAGGCCACGCAAGATCGGATTGACGCAGTTCGTCGTCAACCTTAGCCTTCAGAAATTTGAGCATCATCTGCTATTTGGATTTGCCATCTGATGAATATTCCTGGAAGAATACCGGAAGGTAATCCGATTTTACGGAGTTTGGCGAAATATGGGAAAATTCCCTATAGACATCAGAAGCAAAGAGGAGAAATATTTTCTATGTCTTTTGATCGAACGTTTTCCAATTCATACAAGGAATTAAAAATTTACGCACAAAGCTCAGCTTGGTATCTCGGGTCGATGGAAGCCCACACACAAGCCCCGCGAAATACCAATCACCTGATTTCTGTACGTAATCAGAAGACAATATACATAATTCCCAAGATAAACGATCGCATGGATCGTTTAAATACAGAAAAGAACAAAAAGATTCAAAAATCGCGACCTATCGGTCCCATCCAGCTTTTCAATACGATTCTGAAGACATGGCGGCTGGATGAATCGGATACTATTGCTCTGCTCGGTTTGGATCCATCCGATCAAGACTATGCCCATGACTTGCTAATCGGACGCAAGCCGGTCAAGGGACGCGATGTCAAGGACCGCCTAGCCTATCTCATTCAAATACGGATGACGCTGTCCGGATGGTTTCGAGATGAGGCAGTTGAGAGCGAATGGCTTCGAGAACCACAGAAGTTGTTGGATGGCAAGGCGCCGATGGATCTCCTATTGGAAGGATCTATGGAAAATCTGCTGCTTGTGAAGGAATATGTCCAAGCGGCTACGGGTTGGTAGATATGTTGGAGAAGCTTCCCATCACACCTGCCAAGACCGATTTGGTTCGACTGGCTAGCCTTCCAGATTCTGAGTTTTTTCAGGAGCTTGACAGGAAGAGCATTGATGAAGTGGAGCAGCTTATGCGCTCTCGAGGCGTCGCCATCCAACCGAAGGATCTTGTTAACCAAATTTTCAAACCCAAGCATCAGTTGGCAAAGACCAAATACGCGACACGTTTTTCAGATGGTTCCTTCCCAGTGCTCTATGGTGCCATGGAAGCTCGAACAGCGGAAGAAGAAGTCAAGCATTGGTTTTCCAAGCAGGTTTCTGGAAACCCCAAAGAGACGCGAAAGGCTCGGTATATGCGCTTTACATATCGTTTCAGCGGCAAGGTGAAGGACCTGAGGGTCAAGCAAACCGAATGGCCGGCCCTCACGCACGACAATGACTATGAGTTCTGTAACAAGTTGGGCGTCGAAGCCACGGTAGCTGGCCTCGACGGCCTTTTGGCGCCCTCAGTGAGGAAGGAAGGCGGCACAAATTTACCTGCCTTTGCTAGGCGAGCCGTCAACAATTTCAGTGAAGGTGAAGTCGTAACCATAACCTACGATCCACAAACTGGAGAAACTTTGCTGTGCGAGGAATGAGTCAGGCAGTCGCCTCGACTCTCGGGCCGGCCCCGCGGGCCAGAATCTGCCCCTGCGAAAACAGGGGATCGGCTCGTGCGCGTCGCCCACACTGGCATATTTTGCCTTTGCATGAAGGCCGATGCGAGGTATTGCGGCGCGCTTCGGGGTCGCTCGCGCACCGTCTCCAGCGCCTTTGGCGTGACCCGGTGGCGCTGCCCGCCAGCGTGAAAACCCCGCAGCGCACATGCCTCTGCTCGAAATCGGGCTCGGCGACTGCGGTTTTTCGATGATAGCTTTACCTTCCTACATGGTAATAAGGTGAATCATGAAGATCCGGGTAGCGGATGAAGTATGGATCGCGACCGCGCTCCTCCACCGCCGACACTCGGACCGGGACGACTTCACGGTGGGTGAAATCGTCCGGCAGGCCGAAGCCGGGAAGGTCGCCGGCGGCCCCCTGCGCCCCGGAGTGCAGGTGCATGCCTACCTGCACTGCGTCGCCAACAAGGCCCCGAATCCCGGACGTCACCGGATGCTGTTCGAGACCTCGAAGGGGCGCCGCCGTCTGTTCCGGCCCGGAGACCCCTGCCATCCCCACCGCCTCTCGGGAAAGGACCTCCCGCGTGAGGACCAGATCCCTGCCGCCTATCGGGAGCTGATCGACTGGTACCGCAGCGAATACGCCGGAGGCGGCGGAGGCGGCGGAGGCCGCGAGGCCGACCCCATCCTCTCCCTGCGCGGCCTCGGCAAGGAGATCTGGGCGGATGAGGATGCGGACGACTACGTGGATCGGCTCCGGGAGGGGTGGGGGTGAGCCGGGTCTTCTGGGACACGAACCTCTTCGTCTACCTCGTCGAGGACCGGGGCGAGCGCGGGGAGCGGGTCGTGGCGCTGCGCCGCCGGATGATCGAACGCGATGACGAGCTGCTCACTTCCACGCTCACCCTCGGCGAGGTTCTCGTCAAGCCGATGGAAGCCGGGGACGAGGGTCTGATGCGCCGCTGCGAGCAGGCGATCGGGGCGGGCGCATCGGTGCTGCCTTTCGATTGGCGCACCGCCCCCCGGTTCGCGGAGATCCGCCGGGACCGCTCGATTCGAGCGCCGGACGCCATCCAGCGTGCCTGCGCCGCGGCCGCCGGCACGGACCTGTTCGTGACCAACGACGAGCGGCTGAGCAGGGAGAACGTCCCGGGGATCCACTTCATCCGGTCGCTCGGGAATGCGATGCTGTGACGAAGTGCGGGGCGGCGGCAGGGTCCGGCTTGCCCGGAACGACGGTCTTCATGCGCATCAACCCGGACACCACATTTGCCTGAACGGCGGCGCCGCGGCTGTGGCTTGATGTAAAGTACGTTGGCGCTGGAGGAACCGCCATGCTGACCGAGTACATCGACGAAGCGCTCAGGCGCGCCCGATACGAACTGATCGAAGATGAGGAAACGCCTTACTACGGCGAGGCGCCGGAACTGCCCGGTGTATGGGCGTGCGGTCGAACGTTGGAAGGGCGCCGGCGCGAGTTGAAGGACGTTGTCGAGGGCTGGATTCTCGTCAGAGTGAGGCAGTCGCTGGACATTCCGGCGCTGGGCGGCTTGGAAATCACGGAGGGGGTAGCTCGTTTGTGAGCATCGACCGCCGGAGCGATCGTCCCCCGGCCGGCGCTGTAGACGCGCCAGGAACAGTCTCGTTCCGCACGAGCGAGCACCGCCCGTCCAGAGGGGCGGCGCCGCGTCCGCCGCCGAGAGGATGAAGGCGTGGACGATCCGGCGGGCCGGCGCCCGTGGCAAGTCTCGGCACGACGCGCCGGTCGATGCACATACATTCGGGAGGTGCGATGAACGGGACGATTTCACCGCCCCATGAACCACCGCGCGTTCAGCGGCTCAAGGTCCGCAACTTCCGCGCCTTGCGGGAGATCGAGATCAGGGACCTGACGCCGATGACGGTGTTGCTCGGCCCCAACGGCAGCGGCAAATCCACCGTGTTCGACGTGTTTGCGTTCCTCTCGGAGTGCTTCGCGACCGGGCTTCGGCGCGCCTGGGACCGACGCGGTCGGGCCAGGGAGCTCAGGACCCGCGACTCCGAAGGCCCGACGACCATCGAGCTTCAGTATCGCGAACGGCCGAGAACGCCGCTCATCACCTACCACCTGGAAGTGGACGAACGCGGCGGCGCCCCGGTGGTCGTCCACGAATGGCTACGGTGGAAACGGGGCAGGTACGGTGCGCCGTTCCGTTTCCTCGAGTACCGGAGAGGGCTGGGCCGTGCGGTCAGCGGAGAGTCGCCCGGTGCGGAAGACCGCGGGCGGGAGATCCCGCTCAAGTCCCCCGATCTGCTGGCGGTCAACGCGCTTGGACAGTTCCAGGATCATCCGCGTGTGGCGGCGTTGCGCGACTTCATCATGGGCTGGCACGTCTCCTACCTCTCCGCGGAGAGTGCGCGGAGCCAACCCGAAGCGGGGCCGCAGGAGCGGTTGACCACCACCGGCGACAACCTCGCCAACGTCGTGCAGTACCTGAGCGAGCAGCATCCGTCCCGGCTTGCGGCCATTTTCGACACGTTACGCAGACGGGCGCCGCGCCTGGAGCGCGTGCTGACCGAGGCCATGCCGGACGGCCGGTTGCTGTTGCAGGTCAAGGACGCCCCGTTCAGCCACCCGGTTCTGGCGCGTTTCGCCTCCGACGGCGCCCTGAAGATGCTGGCCTATCTGGTGCTCCTCTACGACCCGGAACCACCGCCGTTCATCGGCATCGAGGAGCCGGAGAACTTCCTCCACCCGCGGCTGCTTCCCGAGCTGGCGGAGGAGTGCCGCGCGGCCTCCGAGCGTACCCAGCTACTCGTCACCACCCATTCCCCGTTCTTCCTGGATGCGCTGCGCCCGGAGGAAGTCCAGGTGCTGTGGCGTGACGAAGCGGGCCACACCCAGGTACGGCGAGTCGCCGACTTGGCCAACGTCGTTGCCTTCATGAACGAAGGCGCCTTGCTCGGCGACCTCTGGATGGAAGGGCAGTTCGGGGTAGGCGATCCGCTGTCCCGGCAGGGCGCCCCGTCGTCCGGGAGCGGGCGTCCTCCCGGTCAGCCCGCGACCATGAGGTAGCGGCGGGCGATCTCCTCGTCGGCGTCGAACTCCGCCACCGTGCCCGCGAAGACGATCCGCCCCCGGTCCACCACGTAGATGCGGTCGGCGGTCTCGTGGACGAGGTGGAGCTGCTGCTCGGAGAGGAGCATCGAGACGCCGAGCGACTTGAGGCGCCCGATGGCCTCCACCACGCTCCGGGCGACGAGGGGGGCAAGGCCCTCGTGCGGCTCGTCGAGGAGGAGGAGCCGCGGGTTGGTGAGGAGCGATCGGGCGATGCTCAGCATCTGCTGCTGGCCGCCGCTCAGGTTGCCCGCGACCCGCCCCCGGAACTCGGCGAGGGGCGGGAAGAGCTCCTCCACCCGCGCGGGGGTCCAGTAGTCGGCGCCGGCGCCGGCCCCCGCCCCCGCGCCGCCGCCCGCGAAGGAGCGGGGCACGGTGAGGTTCTCCGCGACGGTGAGGCTCGCGAACACCCGCCGGTCCTCGGGGACGTAGCCGATCCCGCGCCGGACGACCTCGTGCGGCGCGAGCCCCGCCAGCTCCTCGCCTCCGAAGCGGACGCTCCCGCCGGTGACCGTGATGAGGTCCTGGACGATGCTGCGGAGGGTGCTCGTCTTGCCCGCCCCGTTCCGGCCCACGATGCAGACCACCTCGCCCTCGTCCACCACGAGGTCGATCCCGTGGAGCGCCCGCGCATGGCCGTAGGCGGCCTCGACCCCCGCCAGCTCCAGCATCACCGGCGGCCCCCGAGGTAGATCTCCTGGACGTCCTCGTTGCCCGCGATCTCGTCCGGGGCGCCCTCCGCGAACACCCGCCCCTGGGCCATCACGGTGATGGACTCGGCGGCCCGGAACACCGCGTCGATGTCGTGCTCCACGAACACCAGGGTGAGCCCGCGCTCGCGGGCGACGGAGAGGACGAGCTCGATGAGCTCCTGGCGCTCCCCGAGGCCCATGCCCGCGGTCGGCTCGTCGAGGAGGAGCAGGGCGGGGCGGGCGGCGAGCACCATACCGAACTCGAGGCGCTTGCGGTCCCCGTGCGAGACGTCGTCCACCGCCTGCCCGGCGCAGTGGGTGAGGCCGATCGTCTCGAGGTCCGCCATCGCCGGCTCGCGGAGCCTTCGCAGCCGCGCCGCGTCGAGCCCGAACCACCGGCCGCTCCCCGCGTGGTGCGCGTACAGCATGTTGTCGAGGACCGTCATCCGCCGGAAGGTGCTCGAGATCTGGAAGGTGCGCCCGACCCCGAGCTTCGCCACCTGGTGCGGGCGCCGCCGCCCGAGCCGCCGCCCGTGCAGCGCGACGGCGCCCCCGTCGGCCACGAGCTGCCCGCCGAGCACGTTGATGAGGGTGGTCTTGCCGGCGCCGTTGGGTCCGATGACGGCGCGGATCTCCCGCGGGGCGACCTGGAGGTCCACCCCGTCGAGGGCCACGAACTGCCCGAAGCGCTTGACGAGCCCCCGCACCTCGAGCGCGGGGAGGGCGCCATTCCCGGTCACGCTACCGCTCCCGGCCCCACCGCTCCCGGTCCCCCCACTCCTGGCCCCACCGCCTTCGGTCCCTCCGCTCCCGGAATCCGGCGCGGCGCTCACGCGGCCTGCCCCCGTCCCCGCCCCCGCAGCCGGGCGACGACCGTCGCCACGAGCCCCGCGATCCCGGCCGGCGAGACGAGCACCACGAGGACCAGGATGACCCCGATGACGAGCTGCCAGTACTCGAAGTAGTGGGCCATCACGTTGTCGAGCAGCTTGTACACGATCGCCCCGTAGATCCCCGCCCCGAAGCTGTAGAGCCCGCCGAGGAGGACCATGACGAGGCCGTCGATGGTGAACAGCACCCCCACGTACTCGGGGAACACGTTCCCGTGGAAGATCCCGTACAGGGTGCCCGCGACCCCGGAGAGGAACGCCGAGATGACGAACGCGGCAAGCTGCACCCGCTTCCGGCCGTGCCCCATCGCCGCCGCCCGCACCGGGTTCTCTCCCACCGCCCGGATGGTGAGGCCGAGCGGGGCGTGGACGATCCGCCACAGGCCGAGGATGCAGACGGTGACGACCGCGAGCACCACCATTCCGAACCACGCGGGGGAGAGCCCCATCATGGCCGGCACGTGCCCGGAGATCCCCGAGTCGCCGCCCGTGAAGTCGAACCACTGGAAGACGACCGCGAAGGTGATCTCCGCGCACGCGAGGGTGAGCATCGCGGCGTAGATCGCGGTGAGCTGCACGCAGAGCGCCCCGTACACGAGCCCGAAGAACGCGCTGACGAGCGGGCCGGCTACCACCCCGGCCCAGATCGGCCATCCGAACTTGGCGATGGTGATGGCGAGCCCGTAGGCGCCGAGCCCGAAGTAGACCGCGTGCCCGAACGAGACCATGCCGCTGTAGCTGAGGAGCAGGTTCAGGGCGCTCGCGTAGAGGGCGAAGATCATCACCTCGATGATCGCGAAGGCGACGAGAGGGGGCGAGAGGTGGAGGGCGATCGAGACGAGGGCCAGCGCCGCCGCGACCAGCCGCCAGTCGATCGACCAGGCGTCGCCCCGATGACGCCCCGCGCCCGTCCCCCTCATCCCTGTCCCCATCTCCATCCCGCCTACTCCCCGGTGCGCCGCAGCGACCGGAACAGGAGCACCACCGCCATCAGGAGAAAGATGATGACCATCGACAGGCGCGGCGCCCACAGCAGGCCCAGCGACTTGACGACCCCGACCCCGAGGGCCGCGAAGAGCGCCCCGTAGAGGTTCCCGAGCCCCCCGATCACGACCACGATGAAGGCGAGGACGATGACCCGCGCATCGAGGAGGTAGTTCACGCTCTCGAAGGCGGCGGCGAACCCGCCGGCGATCCCGGCGAGGAAGGACCCGGCGGCGAAGACGGCGGTGAAGACATGCGCCTGGTTGATGCCGAGGAGGGCGACCATGCCGCGGTCGTCGGTGGCGGCGCGGAGCACGATGCCGGCCCGCGTGAACTTGAGCACCGCCCACAGGGTGACGAGGACGAGGACCCCCACCGCCACCATGGCGAGCTGGTAGGTCGGGAGGAACATGTCCCCCGCGATGACCGCGCCCGAGAGGGCGTCCGGGAGCACGACGGTCACGTCGTCGAGCCCCCAGAAGAACTTGGTCAGGTCGCGGATGATGAGGACCGCGGCGAGGGTCAGCACGAGCTGCATGAGCT
The DNA here is from genome assembly GCA_965243335.1 of Gammaproteobacteria bacterium. Taxonomy (GTDB): domain Bacteria; phylum Pseudomonadota; class Gammaproteobacteria; order HK1; family HK1; genus JAJDXW01. The sequence continues at coordinate 2,451,382 of OZ251545.1, read as the reverse complement.
CTTCGGCGTGGTACACCCGGCGCAGGAAGAAGATCTCGAAGGCGAGCCCGACGAGGGCGACGAGCACGCCGCAGAGGAGGATGCTCACGAAGAACCCGCCCGGCGTGCCGGCCGCGATCCAGGGATGGATCTGGTAGGTGAAGAACGCCCCCAGCATGTAGAACGAGCCGTGGGCGAAGTTGACGATGCGCGAGACCCCGAAGATGAGGGTGAGACCGGAGGCGATGAGGAACAGGAAGACCCCTTCCATCACGCCCTGGAGGACCTGGACGATGATCATGCGTGCGTCGCTTCGGCGCCTCGGTGGATGCGGGGCATTCGGCGGGTTCGGCAGGCTCGGCGGAGCGGGGGCCGGCCCGGCTGCCCGCCGGACGGCTCCGGGCTACTCCGGGCCGCCCGCGGGTCCGGGGCGGCCCGAGGGCCGGAGCCGGCGGGGCGGTGGGGGCGGCCGGGGCGCAGCCGCCCCGGAGCCGACCGACCGGCGCCCGCCCCGAACCCGCTCCCGGTCCGTCCCGGGCCCGCGCACCCGGCCTAGCCCTTGGCGGCGGCCTCGCGGAGGGCCTCCACCGTGGCCTCGTCCGGCAGGGTGACGTCGCCCGGAATGACGTTGACGTCCGTCATCACCGGGAACGGATAGTCGTCCGTCATCTTCGTCACCCCGATGAAGCTCGGGGCGTTGAAGGTGTTGTCGATGGTCCGCATCCGGAGCTCGCCGCGCAGGGTGTCGAAGGCCATCGCGCCGAGCGCCTCGCGGAGCGCGGCCGGATCGGCGCTCCCCGCCTTCTCGAGCGCGCCCGCGATGATGTACATGGCGTCGTAGCCGAGGATCCCCCAGTCGTTCGGGTACTCGCCGTCGTGGGCGTCCCGGTACTTCGCGACGAACTCCCGGGCCGCGTCCGAGGCCAGCGCATAGAACGGCCCCCGCGCCCAGCCGTGCACGCCGTCCGGGACGTCCCGGCCCAGCGACATGTAGCTCTCGGTGCTCAGGAACGTCAGCAGCTCGGTGCGCTGGAGCAGCCCGTAGGCCTTGCCCTGCTTGATGAGGCTGTTGGTGCCGCTTCCGAACATGACGGCCATGATGAGGTCCGGCTTCTCGGCGAGGGCGGCGGTGATGTAGGAGGTGAGGTTCGTCTCGCCGATGCGCGGCCAGAGCTGGCGGGCGATCTTCGCGTCCGGGTTCAGCTTGTTCAGCTCCTCGGTGAACACCTTGACGGTGGTGCGGCCCCACTCGTAGTCGAGGCCCATGGTCACGATGTTCTTCCAGCCCTTGCGCGCCGCGTACTCGGCGAGCGCCTTCCCCTCCATCAGGGTGTGGGGCTGGGTCTGGATCACGAAGGGATGGCCGAAGTCGATGGTGGCCTTGTGGGTCCCGCTGATCGCGCTGACGAGCGGCACCCCGTACTGCTTCGCGATCGGGTTGATGGCCATGAACACCGAGCTCGAGCACACCCCGGTCAGCAGGTCCACCTTCTCCGAGAGGATGAGGTCGCGGGCCTGCTTGGCCCCCTCGTCGGGCTTGGTCTTGGAGTCGCGCCAGACGATCTCGATCGGCCCGCCGAGCACCCCGCCCGCGGCGTTGATCTCGCCCTGCGCGATCTCCATCGCCTTGCGGGCGGAGTGGGTGAGCCCGCCGCAGGCGCCCGAGATCCCACCGACGTAGCCGACCTTGACCCCCGCCGCGTGGGCCGGGCCGAGCGCGCTCCCGAGCGCGAGCAGCGCTGCGGCGAGCGGAGCGCCGAATCGTGTCCAAGTCTTCATGTCTCTCCCTTCCGTTGCTTTCGATTCAATCCACTGGCGACGAAGTCTCGAGTACCTGGTGACCATGTATCGAGCCGTCCCGCGCCCGGCAAGTCTACCGGGTTTCAGGCTCGATGCACGGCCGGGGCGGAGCGGGCCGGCTGCGGGGGCGTCTCCGGGCCAGGCTTCGGGCGAGGTCCGGCTAGGGTACGATCCCCGGAGAGGTCCGGCGCGGGGCGGGCGTCCCGCCTGACCCGCGCGGCGCAGGGCCGCCGGACGCCAGGGTTCTCGAACGGAGGGAGGCGCGCTCGATGTCCTGTCCGATCCTCGAGCTCGATGGGGTCCTGACCGAAGGCTATGGGATCCGGGGCGCGGCCTCTTCCCACATCGACCTGGACGCCTTCCGTTCCTACCTGCGGCGTCTGGGGTTCGATACGACGGAAGACCCCCAGCCCGGCAGCGAGGCCGGTCTGCGGAATCGCGGCGTCGTCGTGGAGATCGGAGGCGAGCTGCGGGCAACGCTCTACGGGGTATTGGCCTTCGGCAGGGATCCTCAGCGCTACCCGCAGACCCGCAACTTTCGCATCGAGGGCGTCACCTATGCGGGTGACGACCGTGCTTCCGAGATATTGCAGGTCGCCAATGCCGCGGGCCGGATCAACGAACAGGTCGATCGGGCGACGGGGTGGTTTCTGGGGCTGGGCCGTTTCGAGTCCTATCGCGGCCTGATCCGCGAAGACCGCTATCTGCTTCCCCGCGCCGCGATCCGGGAGGCGCTGGTGAACGCGGTGGCGCATCGGGACTATGCGATCACCGGCTCGAAGTCTTCGACCGCCGGGTGGACGTGACGAGCCCCGGCGCGCTGCCCAACCATATGACCCCGGACCGGGTCCGTGCGGGGGCCAACCCCCGGTCGAGGAACGAATCCATGGCCCACTTCATGTCCGCCAGAGGCTTCATGGAGCAGCGCGGCAGGGGCTGGTTGATCATGCGCAAGGAGATGCGCGCATTCAACGGAACGGAGCCGGAGCTGATGCAGGACGAAGGCAGCAAGTTCGTCAGGGTGATCTTTCGCCTCGATCCCGACGGGAGAGAAGGGTTTGCCGGATGACCTCGCTGGAGGAGGGCTGCCCTCCAGCCAAGAACTTGGAGCGCGGGCGCCTGGGAGGGGTTAGATGCCTTCAGCACGGAACAAACGGGGAAGGCAGGCGAACATGGCGCACGGAGAGGGGTTCCTGCAGGTCTACCTGCACGGGGTGCTCGCGGGAAAGCTGATCAGGACCCCGGAGAGGCTGGTGTTCGAGTACGAGCCGGGGTACCTGGAGCGGGCCGACGCACAGGCGCTCTCGCGCAGGCTCCCTCTCGGGAGAGGTCCCTCGAAGCCGGGGGAGGCGATCAAATGGTTCGACGGGCTACTCCCGGAAGGCGAGCGACGGGGCTGGATCGCGCTCGCGACGAACACGCCGAGCATGTCGACGTACTCGATGCTGGAGGCGATCGGCGCCGAGTGCGCGGGAGCCGTGGAAGTCAGAGCGCCCGAACGCGAGCTCGAGCCTCGCAAGGAGCCTGCCGGAAGGGATGAGATCGAGCAGTACATCGGGGATATCCGGAAGAGCCCCCTGGGAACCCCGGAGCGACCGCTCACCTTCTCATTGGCGGGGGCCCAGGCGAAGTTCGTCCTGGTCGAGGAGGAGGACGGCTGGAGCTGGCCGGTCGGCGGATGGACGTCCACACACATCCTGAAGCCCGAGCAGGAGAGGTTCCCGGGCCTGGTCGAGAACGAGCACGCCTGCATGGAGCTCGCCCGGCGCGCAGGCCTGCCGGCCGCGCGCACCCGCATCGAGGGGTTCGGAGCATACAAGGCCCTGGTCGTGGCGCGTTTCGACCGGGACGCGAAGGGAGGAAGGATCCACCAGGAGGACTTCTGCCAAGCCTTGGGAGTACGGCAGAAGTACCAGCGGGACCGGGGGCCTGCCCTGCAGGACTGCTTCGAGCGCAGCGGGGTCGGGGGCTGGGGTCTCTGGGACCAGGCGATGTACGCCTGGCTGATCGGGGACGAGGACAAGCACGCGAAGAACTTCAGCGTGCAGTACCCCCGGGAAGGCCCGGCGAGGCTCGCCCCGATCTACGACGCGGTGTGCACCTTGGCCTACCCGGAGCTCGACCGCGGGATGGCGATGCGGATCGGTCGCGCATGGCAGGTCCGGGAGGTGGACGGGAACGCGATCAGGAACCAGGCCGGGAGGTGTGGGCTGGAAGGTGACGAGGCCATGCAACGGCTCCGTAGCCTGGCCGGGAAGGTGCGCGCCGCGCTTCAGGAGATGGAAGGGGAAGGGATCGACGTGAGGCAGCTCAAGAGCGCCGGGATCGAGACGAGGCTGGACCAGGCCGGCGAGGCTGCGTAGGGGAAGAAGGCCCGGAAGGGAGGGTAAGGAAGGTGAGGGTGGCCCTGGGAGTCTTCCGCTGGGCCTTCGCAAGCCGGGCGAACGCTTCATGGCTACCAGCAACCTCGACGTCGCCCTCGTCGCGTTCCCCGCCCGCGCGGGGAGGAACGCGAGGCAGGGCCGTGGGATTCTGGCCGGGGGGCGTTACCGGCCTCGGGCTTAAGGCGCCGCACGGCTCGCCTCGCAGGCATTCGGGGTTCCTCTCACGGGGCGGGTTCCCACAGCGTGCGCAATGGCACCGCGTAGAGCCCGTCTCCGAAGCTGGCGCAGGTCTCGCCGTCGTAGAGCACCACGCCCCCCGCGAACCGTTTCCCGGCGGCGTTCCTCAGCTTGCGAAGGCCGCGGAAGTCCGCTGCGGTCACCGTGGCCCCGGCCTTCACCTCCACACCCGCGAGGGCGAGCGAACCGCGCTCGATGACCACGTCGACCTCCGCCCGATCCCGGTCCCGGTAGTGGAAGAACGTATGCGGGTCGTCGTGTCCGGCCGCCTGCCGCCGCAGCTCCTGGAATACGAAGGTCTCGAGGACCGGTCCCAGCCGCGTCCGGTCGGCCGCGAGGGCCGCGGCATTCACGCCGAGCAGGGCGCAGGCGAGGCCCGTGTCGCCGAAGTGCAGCTTGGGGGTCTTCACCAGCCGGCTCAGCCGGTTGCTGTGCCAGGGCGGTAGCTGCTCCAGGAGGAAGACCCGCTCCAGCAGGGTCACGTAGTCGCGGATCGTCGGCCGGCTCAAGCCGAACGGCGACGCCAGATCGGCGAGGTTGAAGATCCGTGCGGTCTGTGCGGCGACGAGCGCCAGCAGACGGGGCAGGGCGTCCAGCGCGCGGATGTGCGCCAGATCCCGGACGTCGCGCTGAACGAGGGCGTCCGTGTAGTCGCGATGCCAGTTCGCCCGGCGCCGCCCCTCGGGGCGGGCCAGCGCCGGGGGATAGCCGCCGGCGGTGACGCGGTCGGCGAGCTCCCGGCCCAGCCGCCCGGTCGGCCGGGTCTCGAACCCGCCGGCGAAGAGCCGGTCGAGAAAGCAGGGCGGCTCGCGGGCCAGCTCCGCCTGCGACAGCGGATGGAGCCGCAGCACCTCCATGCGTCCGGCCAGGGACTCGGTGAGCTTCGGGACCATCAGCACGTGCGCGGACCCGGTCAGCAGGAAGCGGCCCGCGAGGCGGCGGCGATCCACCTCCCGCTTGATCGCAGGGAACAGCGCCGGCGCCCTTTGCACTTCGTCCAGGATGATGCGCTCGGGCAGGTCGGCGACGAAGCCGGAGGGGTCGGCGGCCGCGGCCTCGCGCGCCACGTCGTCGTCGAAGGTGACGTAAGCGTAGCCCTCCTGGCTCCCCACCATGCGGGCGAGGGTGGTCTTGCCGCATTGGCGAGGGCCGTGGATCAGCACCACGGGCGAGTCCTCCAGCGCCTCCACCAGGCGCGGGGCCGTGTGACGGGGGTAGATCTCGTTGGCAGCCATCGGCTGATCGTAACCTTTCGGTGCGGCTGATTGAAAGGTTAATCCTCGGCTGATTGAAAGGTCAGATTTCGGCTGATTGAAAGGTTTAGCCTCGGCTGATTGAAAGGTTGGCCCTCGGCAAACCGGAAGTCGGAGGCCCGGCCAGCCCGAGGGGGATGGGCCGGGCCGGGCCTTCCGCCGAGGCGCCCGTCGATCCCCGAACCCCCCCGGCCCCCCCGGACGCAGGGGATGGGAGAGGGCCGGCTTGCAGGGGAGGGCGGAGGCCGGAGGGGGCCGGCGCCCCCTTGATAAGATCGCGGGGCCGTTCATCCGTTCAGCAGTCCATCCGGAGCGTATCCCATGTCCGAACCCGTCATCGCCCAGCGGTCTCCCTACGGCCTCGACCTCGAGTCCGGCGCCTACTTCTGGTGCCGGTGCGGGAAGTCCGCGCGGCAGCCCTTCTGCGACAGCTCCCACAAGGGGTCGGACTTCGTCCCGCAACGCTTCGAGCTCGAAGAAGCCCGCCGGGTGTTCCTGTGCGGCTGCAAGCGGACCGCGGGCGCCCCGTTCTGCGACGGGACCCACAACCGTCTCGACTGACGCGCGGATGAGCGAGCGTCCCTCGGCGCCCGCGCCGGGGCGCGCCGCCTCGCCCGCCCGCCCGGCGCCGTCCAGGGGCGAGGGCGAGAGCGCGACCGCCCCGGTGGATCGGGCCGGCCTCGAGCGGCGGATCGACGAGGCCCTGCTCCGGGACCGGCGCGTCCTCCGCCAGCGGCTCGCGCGGCTGCGGCGCGGCGACCGGCCCGCGCGCCGCCGGCTCGAAGCCGCCATCGCCCGCTCGTGCGCCGCTCGCGCCGCCCGAGCGGACCGCGCCGCCCGGCTCCCGGCCTCCGATCTCCCGCCCGACCTCCCGATCACGGCCCAACGCCTCGCGATCGCCGCCGCCGTCGAACGCCACCCGGTGGTGGTCGTGCGCGGCGAGACCGGCTCCGGCAAGACGACCCAGCTCCCGAAGATCTGCCTCGCCGCGGGGCGCGGGGCGGCGGGCTGGATCGGCCACACCCAGCCGCGGCGGATCGCGGCGCGGAGCGTGGCCGCCCGCATCGCCCGCGAGCTGGGCAGCCGGGTGGGGGAGGCCGTCGGGTCCAAGGTCCGCTTCCAGGACGAGGTCGGCCCCGACACCTGTGTCAAGGTGATGACGGACGGGATCCTGGTGGCCGAGATCGGGAAGGACCGCCTCCTCGAAGCCTACGACACCCTCATCATCGACGAGGCGCACGAGCGCTCCCTCAACATCGACCTGCTCCTCGGCCACGTGAAGGGGCTGCTCGCGCATCGCCCCGACCTCCGGGTGATCGTCAGCTCGGCGACGCTCGACACCGGGCGCATCGCGGATTTCTTCGGGGGCGCCCCGGTCATCGACGTGTCGGGAAGGGCGCACCCGGTCGAGGTCCGCTACGCGGAGGCGGGGTCCGCTCCCGAGGACCCGGTCGCGGCCGTGCCGGAGGCGGTCCGGTCGCTGGCGGGGGAGGGGCCGGGCGACGTCCTCGTCTTCCTGCCCGGCGAGCGCGACATCCGGGAGGCGGCGCGCGCCCTGCGCGCGGACCGCGGGTTCGAGGCGCTGCCCCTCTACGCACGCCTCAACCACGCCCAGCAGGAGCGGATCTTCCGCCCCGGCGAGCGGCGGCGGGTGGTGCTGGCGACGAACGTCGCGGAGACCTCGATCACCGTGCCCCGCATCCGGTTCGTGGTCGACACCGGGCTCGCCCGCATCAGCCGTTACAGCTACCGCACCAAGGTCCAGCGCCTCCCCGTCGAGCCGGTCTCGCGCGCCTCCGCCGAGCAGCGGCGCGGGCGGTGCGGGCGGGTCGGGCCGGGGGTGTGCGTCCGGCTCTACTCGCGGGAGGACTTCGAGGGCCGCCCGCGCTTCACCGCCCCCGAGGTCCGGCGCACGAACCTCGCGTCCGTCATCCTCCGCATGGCGGCGAGCGGGCTCGGGCGGGTCGACGAGTTCGCGTTCATCGACCCGCCGGACCGCCGCTTCGTCGCGGACGGCTACCGCCTGCTCCGCGAGCTCGGGGCGTTCGACGCGCAGGACCGGGTGACCGGGATCGGGCGGCGGCTCGCCCGCCTCCCCGTCGACCCGCGGATCGGCCGGATGATCCTCGCCGCCGGAGCGCTCGGCTGCGTGGCCGAGATCCTGGTGGTCGCGGCCGCCCTGAGCGCCGGCGACCCGCGCGGCTCGCCGCCCGAGGGGGAGGGGGGCGGCCCGGCGAGCGCCGCCCACCGCCGTTTCACCGACCCGCGCTCCGACTTCATGGGATACCTGAACCTCTGGCGGCTTCTCAACGAGGCGGGCCGGCCCCGGAGCGGCGCCGGCTTCCGGCGGCGCTGCGAGGAGCTCGCCCTCTCCCCGCGCCGCGTCCGCGAGTGGGCGGACGTCCACCGCCAGCTCCTCGTCGCGGCCCGGGAGACGGGCCTCAAGCCCGCGCCGCGGCCCGCGACCTACGCGCAGATCCATCGGGCCGTGCTCGCGGGATGCGTGGCCCACGTCGGGGTGCGGACGCAAGGGCGCGAGTACCGCGGCCCGCGGGACCGGACGTTCGTGCTGTCCCGGGCCTCGTCCGTCAAGCCGGCCGGCGTGCACTGGATCGTGGCCGCGGACCTCGTGGAGACCTCCGCGGTCTTCGCCCATGTGGCGGCCCGGGTCCGCCCCCAGTGGATCGAGCGGGCCGCCCGCGGCCTCGTCACCCGCGAGTACTTCGAGCCGCACTTCGACCCGGAGCGGGGGGAGGTGATGGCGCTGGAGCGGGTGGTCCTCCACGGCCTGACCGTCGTGCCCCGCCGACGGGTCCGGTTCGCCCCGGTGGACCCCGCCGGCGCGCGCGCGATCTTCGTATCGGAGGGCCTGGTGGCCGGCGGTCTCGTCACCGGGGCCGGGTTCGAGCGGCGCAACCGGGCGATGGTCGAGAGGGTGCGGGAGATCGAGCGGCGGACGCGGCGGCGGGACGTCCTGGTCGGCGAAGAGACGCGCGCGGGCTTCTTCGAGGCGCGTCTGCCGCCGGACGTCGCGAGCGAACGCGGACTCCGGCGCTGGCTCGATTCCGCGCCGGACGGTTCGGAGCGCCTTTGCTTCGCCTTGGACGACCTGGTCCGTCCGGGCGCCCGGCTGCCGGCCGAAGGGGATTTCCCGGACGAGATCGAGGTCTCCGGGGTTCCCGTCCCGCTCGCCTACCGCTTCGCGCCCGGAGCGCCGGACGACGGGGTCACCGCGCGGGTCCCGCTTGCCGTGCTGGGGACGGTGGAGGCGGAGCGGTTCGAATGGCTCGTGCCCGGCCACCGGGAGGAGAAGGCGGTCGCGCTCCTTCGCACCCTGCCGCGCCCGGTTCGGCGGCGGATCGCGCCGCTCGGGGACACCGCCCGCCGCTGCCTCGCCGCCCGGTCCGGGCCGCCGCCCGGCGCGGGGTGCGAGGGGTTCGCCAGCTCGCTCGCGGCGGCGTTGCGCGAGGTCCGGGGGGTGGAGGCGGAAGCCGCCCGGCTTCGGCCCGACCTTCTCCCGCCCCACCTGCACATGCGTTTCGAGGTGATCGGGCCGGAGGGGCGGGCGCTCGGCAGCGGTCGGGACCTCGACGCGCTCAAGCGCCGGTTCCGCGCCGAGGCGGCCCGCGGCTTCGAGCGGGCGGCGGAGCAGACGTTCGAGCGCGAGGGGCTGACGAGCTGGTGCTTCGGCGACCTCGCGCCCCACGTGGACAGCGTGTACGCGGGGGTCCGGTTCCGGGGCTATCCGGCCCTCGAAGACCGCGGGGCGAGCGTCGCGCTTCGTCTGTTCGAGGCGTCGCGGCGAGCGGCTTCGGTCCACCCGGACGGGGTGCTCCGCCTAGCGATGCTCCGGCTGGGCCGGGAGCTTCGCTCCGTCCGCCGGGCGCTCGGCCGGACCGAGCGCCTCGCCCTCCGCTACCTCCGCGTGCCGGCCGCGCCGTGGCTCGGGGCGGGCGAGCCTGCGCTCCCCGTACCCGAGGCGCCCGGAGGGGTCGTCGGGGAAACGGGGGAGTCCAGGGGAGCGGGGGAATCCGGGGGTTCCGCGGGGGAAGGGGGAGGGTTCGCCGCCGCTGTCGCACCGACGGCCGCCTCGGCTCCCGCTCCGGCTCGCACTCCAACCCCCTCGGTTGTCCCCGCCCCCGCGAGCCCTGCGAACACCCCACCGCCGCCGGCCCCTTTCGCCCCCGCCGACCTCGAGGGCGAGCTGTTGCGAAGGGCGGTCCTCGATTGCTGCCTCGCGGACGGGCAGGGGGGTGAGGGCGGGGCGGCGGTCCGCACCCGGGCCGAGTTCGAGCGCCGCCTCGCGGCCGGGGCTCCGCGCCTCGGGCCGGCGGCGACGGCCCTGCGGGACCTCGCGGAGCGGATCATCGCCGCCTGGGAGGCGGTCCGCGCGGCCCGCGCCGGCCTGGACGACCGCACCTACCCCGAATCGCTCGCGGACTTCGACGAGCACCTCGCCTGGCTCGTCCATCGGGGGTTCGTCGCCGATACCCCGACCGCCCGGCTCGAAGAGGTCCCCCGCTATCTGGAAGCGGCCGGCCGCCGGCTCGAGAAGCTCCCCCGCAACCCCGCCCGCGACCTTGAAGCGGTCCACGTCCAGCGCCGGTCATGGGAGCCGGTGCGGGACGAGCTTCTGGGCTACCTCCGCGCCGGGGAGCCGCCCGATCCGGCGCGGATGGACTGCCGGTGGATGCTGGAGGAGCTTCGCGTCTCGCTCTTCGCGCAGGAGCTGGGGACCCCCCGGCCGGTGTCGGTGCAGCGGGTCGAGCGGGCCTGGGCGTCCCGCCCGCCCTCGCCCTATGCCGCCCCGGCTGCGCGCCCCTGGTCCAGGCGGACTACGACCCCCTCGAGCTCCGGCTTCGGGCAGGGGTAGCGGCGCATCACGAGGGGGTCGTGCCCGGGGACGACGTGCGCGGGGGTCTCGGCGAGCCCCCGGAGCTTCGTGAACCCGTCCACCATCTCCTGCACGTTGAACACGATGGGGAAGGGCCGGACGTCCTCCATGTTCGCGTAGAGGTGGGCGGCGTCCGACGCGAGCACGAGCCAGCCGCTCTCCGTCCACACCCGCACCGCCTGGATGCCCATCGTGTGCCCGCCGATCCGGTGGAGCGAGACGCCGGGGGCGATCTCCTCGTCGCCCCGGTGGAAGGCGACCCGCTTCGCGAACACCGCCCGCACCATCTCGACCACGTGCTCGGCCGAGTAGGGCAGGCCGAAGCACTCGTGCGCCATGTACCGCCCGGTGCAGTACGCCATCTCGTCGTCCTGCAGATGGAGCCGGGCCGCGGGGAAGGCCCCGAGGCTGCCCGCGTGGTCGTAGTGCATGTGGGTGATGACGACCTCTTCGACCCGCGCCGCCTCCACCCCCATGAGGGCCAGCCCTTCCGCCGGCTCCTGGAAGATCCGCCGCTCCCGGCGGGCCGCCTCCTCGCGGGTGAAGCCGGTGTCGACGACGAGGGTGCGGTCCCGGTTCGTCACGAGCCAGACGTAGTAGTCGAGGTTGCTGGCCGCCTCGTGCGCGTCCCCGCCGATGAAGTTCTGGGCGGCGGTGCGCTCGTGGCTGCCGTAGCGGATCGCGTAGACGGCGTAGGGTTCCATGATTCCTCCCCGGGTCGGGTGGGTGCGGCGGAAACGGGCGGGATGACGCCTTCAGGAACGATCAAACGATCACGGGGTGGACCTCAAGGCCGAGTGGCGGGGCGCCGGCCCGGAGAGGGTCCCGACGCCGCCTGCGCCCGCGCGCCGCCCGCGCTCGCGCTCCGCCCCGCTTCAAGCCGTCTTCGCCGAGGCGGCGGCAGGGGGAGCGCCCGCGCTGCCGCGCAGGTCCGGGAGCCGGTAGCCCTCCGCCTCGAGCGCCGCCCGCACCGCCTTCTTGTCGAGCTTGCCGGTCGCGGTGAGGGGAAGGGTGTCGCGGAAGAGCACGTCGTCGGGAAGCTGCCACTTCGCGAAGCTCGCCGCGCAGTGCTCGAGGACGCGGGCGGCGGTCAGCTCCGCGCCGGGGGAGGGGACGACGATGGCGACGGGCCGCTCGTCCCACTTCGGATGCGGCTGGGCGACGACCGCCGCCTGGGCCGCGCCCTCGAGCCCGACGATGTGGTTCTCGAGGTCGACGGACGAGATCCACTCGCCCCCGGACTTCACGAGGTCCTTGGAGCGGTCCGCGATGATGAGGTACTGCTCGGGGTCGATGGCCGCGACGTCGCCGGTCACCAGCCAGCCGTCCCGGAACTTGTCCGGCTGCAGGTCGTGGTAGTACTCCGAACAGACCCACGGGCCGCGCATCAGCAGCTCGCCGAGCGCCTTCCCGTCGTGCGGCACGGGCCGGAAGTCCTCGTCCACGATCTCCATCTCGAGCCCGGGGCTCAAGAGCCCCGCCTTGGCGACGTTCGCGAACCGCGCGTCCTCGTCGAGGTCGAGGTGGGAGCGTTTCGCGATCCGCCGCGACACCGTCCCGAGGGGGTTGGTCTCGGTCATGCCCCACGCCTGGATCATCTCGACCCGGTGCGCGTCCCAGTACCAGCGGATGAGGGAGTGGGGCGGCGCCGACCCCCCGCAGACCAGCCGGTGGAGGGCGGAGAGGTCGTGGCGGTCCGGCTCCGCTTCGAGGAGCGCCCGGACCCCCTGCCAGATGGTCGGCACGCCGGCGGAGATGGTCACCCCCTCGGACGCGATGAGGCCGGTGAGCGGCGCGGGGGCCGTGAACCGGTGGGGCATCACCTGCTTCGCGCCGAGCATGGTCGCGGCGAAAGGCAGCCCCCAGCCCATCGCGTGGAACATCGGCACCACCGGGCAGGCGCAGTCCGCGGCGCTCAGGCCGAGGGTATCCGTCATCGCCTCCGCCATGGTGTGCAGGTAGGTGGAGCGGTGGGTGTACATCACCCCCTTCGGGTTGCCGGTGGTGCCGCTCGTGTAGCAGAGCCCGAGGGGGGCGTTCTCGTCGAACTCCGGCCACTCGATCGCGTCGCCGTAGCCGCCGATGAAGTCCTCGTAGTCGACGGCGTTGGGGAGCGAGGTCTCCCACCGTTCCGCGCCCGGCTCGCCGCACACCACGAAGCGCTCCACGCAGGGGAGGGCCGGGGCGAGCGGCTCGAGGATCGGGAGGAGGTCCGCGTCGACGAAGAGGACCCGGTCCCGGGCGTGGTTGATGATGTACTCGAGGTCGCCGGCCCCGAGACGGACGTTCACGGTATGCAGCACGGCCCCGAGCGAGGGGACCGTCTGGTACAGCTCCAGGTGCCGCCAGCCGTTCCACATGAAGGTCGCGACCCGGTCCCCGAAGGCGATCCCGTGGTCGAGGAGGCCGTTCGCGAGCTGGCCGGCGCGGCGGCGGGTGTCGGCGTAGGTCTGGCGGTGCACGCCGTCCGCGGTCAGGGTGACCACCTCTTCGTCGGGCGCGATCCAGGCGCCGCGATCGAGCAGCCTCGACATCAGGAGAGGGGTTCTCTGCATCGTCATGTCGCCATCCTTCCCGCCGGGATCCCGCGCCGCGGACAGTGTATTCACGGCCGCAACGGCTGCAAGCGGGAGCGGGCGCACGCCCACACCCCCCCGATGGCCGGGCCGCCTCCCCCCGCGTCAGACGACGCGCCTGCCCGCCCCCGGAGGCTTCCTCGACCCTCGTCCGTCGGAGCCGCCTTCGCCCCACCGCAGGGCCTTCGCGGACGCGCCGTCCCCAGGAGGGCCATGCGTGTACCCGGAAGCGCCGGGCGGGCGGGCGTAGCGCATGAACGACGTGCGGCTGATCGAGCGGTGGTGGCTGATTGCGGAGGTCGGTGACGAATGCCTTGGGAACGCAGGCATCCCGCCCACCTTCGTCATTCCCGCGAAAGCGGGAATCCAGACGTCCTGGGAATGCGGGCGTCTCGCCCGCATTTTTACCCCGGCGCTTCACTTCGGTCCGCTGCGGGCGGGACACAAGCGTTCCCAGGATGCGCCGTTGATCGGGCTGCGGGGGGCCGGCATACTGCGCCGGACGAACCATCTCCGCCCGCCGGCCCCACGCGGCAGGACGCCGGCACGACCGACAAGGAGGCGTGCGCATGTCACCGTCAGCCCCACCCGAGGGCCGGGCGCGGAGCCGCTCCGGCTCGACCCCCGCCCGTTCCTCACCGGCCGCCGAGCCGTCCCGCTCCCTGCGGCCTCCCTTGCCCGAGGCGTTCGGCCCGGAGGATTTTCCGGGCTGCGAGCCGTTCCGCCTCCCGGCGGCCGAGCTCGACCAGTACGAAGGCCGCCTCGAGGTCTGGGACGCGCGCACCGAGACCGCCTGGAAGGTCAGCGCGCCCACCACCATCTACCACGAACGTCCGGCCCGGCGGCTCGCTCGGCTGGCCGAACGGATCGAGTCGCTGCGCGGCTCGCGGATCGACAGCTTCGGCTCGGCGGATCTGGCGCGGTTCGACGAGGTGGGCCGGAAGGTCGTGCTGGTGCAGGCGGACGAGGCGCTGTACCTGCACCCGGGCCGTTCGCGGGTGTCCGGCCCGGCCATCGACGTGGACCGGGACCCGCTGCCGGACGTGGTGCTGGAGGTGGATCACACGACGGACGTTCGCCGTCGCAAGCTGGGCATCTACGAGGCGTGGGGGTTCCCGGAGGTGTGGGTGCTGGTCCCGCCGGAGTCTCGCCGGCGCCCGCCCGGTCTCGAAATCTACCTCCGCCGGGGCGGTCGGTATCGGATGGCGGGGGAGAGCGCCGCGTTCCCGGGCTGGCAGTCGGAGGAGATCTACCTTGCGCTGATCGAGGGTCCGGTGTCGTCCGGGGCGAGGCCGGCCCTTGAGCGGGTGGCGCGGGAGATGGGCGCACGCGAGGGCACGCGCCCGGAGGACGACCCGATCAGCCGCACGATCGCCCGCCACGCGGAGGCGAGGGGCCGCAACGAAGGCCGCGAGGAAGGCCACGAGGCCGGCCGGCGGGAAGCGGCGCTCGCGGCACTCCGCGCCCGGGGGGTCGAGATGAGCCCGCGCCTGGCCGAGGACCGGGCGCTCCTCGGCGGTGTTCCCGTCGACGCGCTGATGGAGGCGGCCGTGGCGTGCCGGGACGAGGCCGACTTCCGGCGGCGCATCCGGGCTGCGGCCCGGGCGGCCCGGGACGCGGCCCGGTAGGCTCCCACCTTTCGGGGCCCGGTCGGGGCCTCCTGCCTCCTCCTCATGAGGCCCGCGCGAGAGGTGTGAGGTTCGAGGGGATTTTGGGCGGATTTCACCCCACGGCGGCGCTTGCGCGGGTACGTCCCTGGGAACGGGGCGTCCTGGGAACGCTTGTGTCTCGCCCACCTTCGTCATTCCCGCGAAGCTTGTGCCCGCGAAAGCGGGTAGCGGGAATCCATGTGTCCTGGGAACGCGGGCGTCTCGCCCGCATTTTTGTTCACGGGCGCTTCACACCCCTGTGCGGGCGAGACGCCCGCGTTCCCAGGACGCCCTGCGACGAGGCGTGCTTGGCGAAAACCCACCGCGCACATGCCTTCCGACCAGTCGTATTGCGATCTCGACGAAAGATCGTTAGCATCGGAACATGATCCACAGATTCTCCGTCTCCAACTACCAGTCGATCCGCGAAGAGGCGGTCCTCGACCTGCGCGTTCCAGGAACCGCCCCCGACCTGCCGCGCTTCCGGCAGAGCGCGGCCAAGCCGGATGTCCGACTCCCGTCCGTCGTGGTGCTCATGGGACCCAACGGGTCGGGGAAGACGACCCTGCTCAAGGCGCTGACCGAAATCGCTCGGATCGCCTCTTCCGCGTCCCCTGCGGAGAAGAACAACCCGCTCGAGACGCTCCTTCCTTTCGCCTCAAGGAAGACCGTGGGGGAGCCGACGCGGTTTTGCATGGAGGTCGAGGCGGACTGGCTGGCGCCGGGCGAGGCCCGGCGGCTGTTCCGCTACGAGGTAGTCGTGGGACGCGACGGCGCCGGTTCCAGGAACCGCGTCTTCCATTGCGAAGCGCTGTCCTGGTTCCCGAAAGGCCGTCCCCGCCGTCTCTTCGAGCGCGGCGGTCCGGGGGAGCCCATGTACGTCTCCGGCGAGACCGGGCTCAAGCCCAGGGATGACCGTCTCAAGGCGGTTCGGGCGGACGCCTCGGTAGTGGCTACGCTCGCCCTGCTCAACGTGCCTCTGGCCATGCGCATTGCGGAATCAGCGGGATTCCTCTGGAATTTGAGCAACATTCTGCATTACGGGAGATGGGAGCTCCCAACCAGGGCGGTGACCCGGATGCTCACGGATGATCCCGAGCTGAAGGACTGGGTCGAGAAGTACATCCGGTCCAGCGACCTCGGGATTCAGGACATGACCATTCCCGGCGACGCCGGAGAGGATTTGGTGTTCTTCAGCCATCACGGTCTCGACGATCCGGTCGGTCTGTATGCCGAATCTAGAGGGACGAAACGGCTGTTCCATCTGCTGCCCCAGATCAGGAGCGCGCTCGACGGTGGCGTTCCCGTTGTTCTCGACGAGGTCGAAGGCGACTTGCACGTGGACATCGCTGGCGAAATGCTCGGCTGGTTTCGCTCCCGGGAGACCAACCCCCAGGACGCGCAGATCTTCGTCTCCTCCCATAACGTCGGCCTCCTCGACGATCTGGAGAAGGAGGAGCTCTTCATCGTCGAGAAGGAAGCTGGCGGCGCGACCCGGGTGCACGGCGCCCAGGACGTACGCGGCTTTCGCCGTGACACCCGTCTCTATCCCAAGTACCGGGCGGGGGTACTCGGCGGTATCCCGAAGATTGGCTGAGAAGCGATGCGCCGCCGCCAGCCGATCAAGCCAAGGAGAGTCATTTTCATCGGGGTCGAAGGGGAGAGTGACCGGGCCTTCGTGCGGTTCCTTGAACATTGTTGCGAAAGGGAAGGCCGGCGCCTGCATCTGATGGTCAAGCCGGGCGGCGGCGGTGATTCGGTAACCGTCGTCGAAGAAGCTGGCCGCCACTTGGCGAGGCATCCCGGGAGGAGGAGCATCCGCGCCCGGCTGGTGCTGCTCGATCGGGATCGGATCGAGCAAGACCTGAAGGCCGGACGCAACGCCCAAGCGGCGGCGTCCAGATTGAAGCTGACGATCATTTTTCAAGACCCGAACCTGGAAGGATTGCTGTTCAGGCTGCATTCGGGGCACGAACAGCGGAGAATAACGGCAGGCGATGCGATGACGGAGCTCCGGAAGGTCTGGCCCGAATACCGCAAGCCACCGACGGCGGCTCAACTGAGCCGGCGCTTCACCGTGTCGGACGTACGGCGAGCGGCCCGGCACGACGAAGAGTTGCAAGGACTCCTCGAAGTCCTCGGCCTTGGACATTCTTCGTGAAACCGGGAGTTCCCCGGCTACCTCTTACAGATCGAAACCGGAATCCGATTACGCACGAAGCTCAGATGAGTGGCTTTTCAACCCGTCATTCCCGCGAAAGCGGGAATCCAGAGACTCTTGATTGAGGTGGATTCCCGCTTTCGCGGGAATGACGGATTTTCGATTGAGGTGGATTCCCACTACCCGCCTTTGTGGGCACAAGCTTCGTGGGAATGACGGGCTTTCGCGGGCCTGTGCCCGGGCTCCCATCGATCTGGAGATCGAAAGCTGATCCCTGTAGGTGATCAGGAACCGGGATTCCTCCGACGATCGAGGATCGAACTCTCGCTTCCGCAGGAGCGTGTTCGGAAAATTACCTTTTAGATCAATAGATTTCGGCGAAATTGTACCAATCAAACATCGGTGATATTCTGACCGTGACAGCGCTACGGCCTGCGCCTTGGGGGTCACGGGCATGACATGGCTGCAATTCAAGGGACGGGTGTTCGTGGAGAACCACCATCTGACGGTTCCGTTCCACGAGATGCTGCCGGTCCGCTCCAAGGGGCTGAGCGCGAAGGCGAGCCTGCACGACAACCTGATCGTCGAGGGCGACAACCTCGCCGCCCTGAAGGCGCTGCTGCCGACGTACCAGGGGAAGGTCAAGTGCATCTACATCGATCCGCCCTACAACACCGGCAACGAGGGCTGGGCCTACAACGACAACGTCAACTCCCCCATGATGCAGGACTGGCTGGGCCAGGTCGTGGACCGCGAGGACCTCACCCGCCACGACAAGTGGTGCTGCATGATGCTCCCCCGCCTGAAGCTGCTGCGCGAATTCCTCCGCGACGACGGCGCGATCTTCGTCTCCATCGACGACAACGAGGTGCATCGGCTGCGCTCCCTCATGGACGAGGTGTTCGGGGAGGATAATTTCCTGGCGACCGCGATCTGGCAGAAAGTCTTCTCTCCGAAGAATACTGCCAAGTATTTTTCGGAAGACCATGACTTCATTCTTGTCTATGCGTACAGTATCGAGCACTGGACCCCGAACCTGCTGGAGAGGCGTGAACAGGCAATCGAAAGGTACAAGAATCCTGACGGAGATTCACGCGGAAGGTGGTCTTCGAGCGATCTGACCGCACGAAACTACTACAGTCAGGGCACTTATGAAGTCGTCAGCCCGTCTGGAAGGAAGTTCAGACCTTCCATTGGGACCTATTTTCGAGTATCCAAGGAGAAATTTCATGAGTTCGACAAGGACGGTCGTATCTGGTGGGGGCCGAAAGGCAACAGTATGCCTCGCCTCAAGCGATATTTGTCCGAAGTCAAGAGTGGAGTCGTACCGCAGACGATGTGGCTTCATTCAGATGTGGGACACACACAGGATGCAAAAAAGGAGCTTCTGTCCGTATTGGATTTCGGAAGATCGGAAGATGTATTCAATACGGTCAAGCCAACGAGTTTGATCAAGAGAATCCTGCAAATCGCCACCGACAAGGATTCCATCATCCTCGACTCCTTCGCCGGCTCCGGGACGACCGCGCACGCGGTGCTGGCGCTGAACAAGGAGGACGGCGGCAACCGGCGCTTCGTGCTGGTCGAGTGCGAGGACTACGTGGACTCGCTCACCGCCGAACGGGTGCGGCGCGTTGCCGGGGGCGTCCCTTCCGCGAAGGACGCTTCGCTCAAGGCCGGTCTGGGCGGGACGTTCAGCTACTTCAGGCTGGGCCGGCCGCTGCGCTTGCAGTCCATTCTCGACGGCTCGAACCTGCCGAGCTACGAGAAGCTGGCCGGCTACGTCTTCTTCACCGCCACCGGCGAGGAGTTCGAGCCGGAGGAGATCCGGAAGGAGACCGGGTTCATCGGCCGCAGCCGGCTCTACGACGTGTTCCTGATCTACGATCCCGACGTGGGGAAGCTCAAGGACCTGGCCCTGACCCTGGACGTCGCCCGCAAGCTGCCCCGCGGCAAGCGGAACAAGCTCGTCTTCGCCCCCACCAAGTACCTCGACCAGGAGTTCCTGTACCGCTACCGGATCACCTTCTCGCAGCTTCCGTTCCAGATCTACGACACGTTCGAGAAGCTGGCGCAATGATCCTGAAGGAGTTCCAGAAGCGGGCGCTCTCGACCGTCGAGGAATACCTCGAGCGGCTGGCGGAATGGCGCGGCCGGGCGGCGGCGGTGCTGGAAGTGGACCCGGAGATGGACTTCGACTGGACGGCCCGGGCCTGGGAGAAGACCGCGCCCTCGCGCCCGTACCGGCCGCGCCGGAACGGGCTGGGCGAGCCGCTACCGTCGTTTTGCCTCAAGGTTCCCACCGGCGGCGGCAAGACCCTGCTCGCCACGAAGGTGATCGACCTCGTCAACACCCACTACCGGCGGCGGCGGACGGGGCTGGTGCTGTGGATCGTCCCGACCACGCAGATCTACGGCCAGACCCTGAAGGCGCTGAAGGATCGCGACCACCCGTACCGCCGGCAGCTCGATCTGGCGTCCGCCGGCCGGACCCTGGTGCTGGAGAAGACCAGCGGGTTCGGCCCGCGGGACGTTGCCGATCGCCTGTGCGTGCTGATGCTGATGCTGCCGTCGGCCAACCGGGAGACGAAGGAGCAGCTCCGGATGTTCCGGGACAGCGGCGGCTTCGAGTGCTTCTTCCCGGCGGACGGCGCCGCGGCGGCCCACGAATCGTTACTGGAGGCCACCCCGAACCTCGACACGTTCGCACGGGAGGGCGGCTTCTGGTCCCGGCACGTGAAGACCTCCCTCGGCAACACGCTGCGGCTCCTGCAACCGCTCATCATCCTCGACGAAGGGCACAAGGCGTACAGCGCGAACGCCAGGGCGACGCTCGAAGGTTTCAACCCCTGCATGATCGTCGAGCTGTCGGCGACGCCGCCCCGGGGCGCGAACGTGCTCGTCGACGTCCGGGGGCACGAGCTGAACGCGGAGGAGA
Organism: Gammaproteobacteria bacterium; assembly: GCA_965243335.1. Classification (GTDB taxonomy): domain Bacteria; phylum Pseudomonadota; class Gammaproteobacteria; order HK1; family HK1; genus JAJDXW01. The sequence goes on along the minus strand of OZ251545.1, from coordinate 2,431,511 downwards.
TGGTCAAGCTCGACCTCCACATCCGGAACCGCGCGAACGCGAGCTGGAAAGACACCCTGCTCGCGTCGATCGAGCACCGTCGACGGCTCGAAGAGGAGGCGCGGCTCCACGAGGCGGAGACCGGCGCGTACATCCGCCCCATCTGCCTCATCCAGGTGGAGCGCACGGGCCGGGACCAGCGGCGCCCGGGGGTGGTGCACGCGGACGACGTCCGGGACTATCTCGTCCGGCATCCCGGAATCCTCGCGGAGCACGTCGCGGTCAAGACGAGCCAGCGGGACGAGCTGAAGGAGGTGGACGAGGCCGGCGGCCTGCTGTCCCGCGAGTGCCCGATCCGCTTCATCATCACCAAACAGGCGCTGCAGGAAGGCTGGGACTGCTCGTTTGCCTACGTCCTCGCGATCCTGACGAACCCCGGCTCGAAGAGCGCGCTGACCCAGCTCGTCGGCCGCATCCTCCGCCAGCCCCATGCGAAGAAGACCCGCGTGCCCTGGCTGGACGAGAGCTACGTCTTCTGCTTCCAGCGAAGGGGCGCCGACCTGCTGCAGGAGGTCCGCAAGGGGTTCGGCCGGGAGGGCTTGCAGGGCCTGGAAGGGAAGGTCGTGACCGACGCCGAAGGCGCCGAAGGGCCGCTGCGCCCCACCGAACCGGTGGTGCTCGGGCAACGCGAACGGTACCGGAAGGCGGCGCGCGGTCTCGTGCTGCCCTCGTTCATGATCCGGGACGGGAAGGAATGGCGGCTGGTGCATTACGAGGCGGACATCCTGGCGCGCGTGCCGTGGGACGAGGTGGACGTGAGCCCGCTGTTCGACCTGCCGCTCGGGGCCGAGGGCGCGCGAGACTTCGAGCTCCGCACCGGGCTGGACGAGGAGCACCTGATGGCCGATCCCGAAACCGCGGGCGGCCGGACCTCTCCGCCGCCGGCGGCCGGAGAAGACGCGATCGACTACTACCTCGCGGCCCAGCACCTGCTGGACGCGATGCCCAACCCCTGGCGGGGCCGCGAGGCGGCCGAGCGGGTCTTCGGCGCGCTGCTCGACCGGCATCCGCGGGAACGGGTCGCCGCGCACTACGTGTTCGTGCTCGAAGAGCTCCGCAAGCGCCTGGAGGCGGAGCGGGACCGCCTGTCGCAGCGGGTGTTCCGGGAGCTGCTCGACGCGGGGACCATGCGCTTCCTCGTGGTGGCGGACGATCTGGGGTCCAACCGCCTGCCCCGGACCATCGAGACGGCGGCGGGCAGGCAGGCCAACCGGGAGGACGGCGGCCAGTACCTGCTCAACCTGTTCGAGCGGACGAACGAGGACGAGCTGAACGGGCTGGAGAACAAGGTCGCGACGTACCTGGATCAGCAGGAGCGCCTGTTCTTCTGGTACCGGAACCGCGCCCGCAAGGACTACTACGTACAGGGCTGGAAGCGGGGGCGGATCTACGCGGACTTCATCTTCACCCTGAAGCCGGACGAGCCGGACCGCGGCGACGAGTACCACCAGGTCTTCGTGGTGGAGACCAAGGGCCTGCACCTCGGGCAGTCCGCGGACACCGCCTACAAGCGCTCGGTGTTCGATCTCTGCTCCCGGCACGCGAAGAAGCAGGACTGGGCGGAGTTCGTCCCGTCCATGCGCGGTAGGATCATGCGCTTCGAGATCGTCGACGAAGACGAATGGGAGCGGCGGCTGAACGCCATGCTCGCGGCGTAGGCGAGGTTCATCGCGTCCTGCGTTGCCGGGGACGCTCCTGGGTACGCCGGCGTCCCGCCGGCCCGGGGGCGGTGCGCTCGGGGACGCGAATGCCGGCGAGACGCCGGCGTACCCAAGGGGGGGTGGCGAGCGGTGTGCCGGCGCGAAATCCCCGTCGCGCACATGCCACCGCGAACGCTTGTGTCCTTCGCGGCCCGGCGGGTATACCGGACGGTCATGGTCCAAGGCGCGCCCGGAGGTCGGTCGCGGACACGACCTCCCCGCGTTCGAGGTCGAGCTCCCCCTCTTCGATCGCCTCCGCCTCACGGTCCGTGACCGGTTCGCCGTCCATCGGCGCCTTGGCCAGCGCCGCCGCCGGATCGGAGAGCGCCAGCGCGGACAAACCGGCGAGTACCCGCCCGGCGGTCGCCAGCTCGTTGTCCGGCAGCGCGTCCACCAGTTGGTGAACCTGTTCTCTGGCGGTCATGCTCGGTTCCTCTTGGCCTTGGGATCATGACGGCGCCGCCCGTGTCCATTGCCGGCGCGTCCGTCCATCCGGGTCCAGCCCTTCCTGGCTGAAGACGGTCTGGATGTATCGTACTCGCGCGGGTCTCCCGCCGCGCATACGCCTCCGCGGACGCAAGACTTGCCAGCGGCGGCGGCGTGGCGCCTAATTACGGGGTTGCCCGCGGCCAAGAGTAGAGGGGAGGGGAGGATGGACAAGGTCTGGCTCAGGAGCTATCCGGAGGGCGTCTCCGCCGAGGCGGACGTCGACGCCTACGATTCCATCGCGGCGCTGTTCGAGGAGAGCGTGGGCCGGTTCGCGGACCGGCCGGCCTACTCGAGCTTCGGGGTCACGATCACCTATCGCGACCTCGACGAGCGCTCGCGGGCGCTCGCCGCCTACCTGCAGGGGCTCGGCCTCGACCCGGGCGACCGGGTCGCGATCATGATGCCGAACCTCCTCGCGAACCCCGTCGCGATATTCGGGGTCCTGCTCGCGGGCCTCACCGTCGTCAACACGAACCCCCTCTACACCCCCCGCGAGCTCGAGCACCAGCTCACCGACTCGGGGGCGCGGGCCATCGTCATCGTCGAGAACTTCGCGAGCGTCCTCGCCGAGGTGATCGGCCGCACCCGGGTCGAACACGTGGTCCTCGTGCGCATGGGAGACGGGCTCGGGTTCCCGAAGTCCCCCCTCATCAACTTCGTGGTCCGCCGGGTGAAGAAGATGGTGCCTCCTTTCCACTTGCCGGACGCGGTGCGGTTCCCGAACGCGCTCGACCAGGGCCGGGGGAAGACCCTTCGCCGGTCGGAGGCCAAGCGGGACGACGCGGCCTTCCTCCAGTACACCGGCGGCACGACCGGGGTCGCCAAGGGGGCGGCCCTGAGCCACGGCAACGTCGTCTCGAACCTGCAGCAGACGTCGTCGTGGATCGGCCGGCAGTTCGAGCCGGGGCAGGAGGTCTTCGTGACCGCGCTGCCGCTCTACCACATCTTCTCCCTCGTCGCGAACTGCCTCACCGGCATGAAGTACGGGGCCCTCAACGTGCTCATCACCAACCCCCGCGACATGCCGGCCTTCGTCAAGACCATCGCCAAGCTCCGCTTCAGCGTCATCACCGGGGTCAACACCCTCTACAACGGCCTGCTCAACACCGCGGGCTTCGAGTCGGTCGACTTCTCCCGGCTCAAGCTCGCGGTCGGGGGCGGGATGGCCATGCAGCGCGCGGTCGCGGAGCGCTGGCGGGCGGTCACCGGGGTCCCCGTGGTCGAGGCCTACGGTCTCACCGAGACCTCGCCCGCGGCGGTCGCGAACCGGCTGGACCAGACCGAGTTCACCGGGGCGATCGGGCTGCCGCTCCCCTCGACCGAGGTGTCCATCCGCGACGACGACGGCGCCGAGGTGGGCTTCGACACGCCGGGAGAGCTCTGCGTGCGCGGCCCGCAGGTCATGCAGGGGTACTGGAACCGGCCGGACGCGACCGCGGAGGTCCTCTCCGACGACGGCTGGCTCCGCACCGGCGACATGGCGACCATCGACGAGGAAGGCTACCTTCGCATCGTCGACCGCAAGAAGGACATGATCATCGTCTCCGGGTTCAACGTCTATCCGAACGAGATCGAGGACGTGGTGGCGCTCCACCCGGGCGTGCTGGAGGTGGGGGCGGTCGGGGTCCCGGACGAGCATTCCGGGGAGGCGCCGAAGATCGTGGTGGTGAAGAAGGACCCGGACCTGACCGCCGAAGCGCTCATCGAGCACTGCCGCGGGCAGCTCACCGGCTACAAGGTCCCGCGCCGCGTCGAGTTCCGCGACGAGCTGCCCAAGACCAACGTGGGCAAGGTGCTGCGCCGCGAGCTGCGCGACGGGTGAGTGGGCCGTTTTCCGGGTCCGCGCCCTCGACGAAGAAGAGCAGGGCGCATTCCCGAACGAACAGCAACGCGAAGGAGAACACCAGATGGCGTACACCCTCGAACGGTTCGCGTCGGATTGTCGATCCGCGCTGGAGCGGGACCCCGGCCCGGCCGGGCGCGAGGAGGTGCGAAAGCACGTCTCGCGGGCGTGCCTCGACCCCGAGTTCGTGGCCGCGCACCTCGGTCCGGACAACGACTCGCCGCGCCGGCTCCTCCATGAGGACGAGCGGCTCGGGTTCTGCATCCTCGCCCACGTCCACCGGGGGGCGAGCGAGAGCCCTCCCCACGACCACGGGCCGAGCTGGGCGATCTACGGCCAGGCGGCGGGGGTGACGGAGATGACCGAGTGGCGGGTGGTGTCTCCTCCCGCGAAGGAGGGCGAGCGGGGCAAGGTGGAGCCGACCCGCGTCTACTCGATGCGGCCCGGAGACGTGGAGGTCTACCACGAGGGCGACCTCCATTCGCCGCGCCGCGAGGGCGAGACGCGCCTCATCCGCATCGAAGGGCGCAATCTCGACGGGGCGCCCCGGAGCTACTACGACAAGGCCTGACGTCCGGGCCGGCAGGTCCTGGGAACGCGGGCGGCGAGCTCGAAGTCTTGCCCGTGGCGCCGGACGAGCTCCCGGCCTCCGCTCTCGCGGGGGCAGGCTCGGGCGTCGACGGTCGAGGCGGTGGTGGGTCGCGAGGCGGGCGCAGACCGCAGCAGCGGGCTCAGTCGGCGGCGGCCCCGCGCTCGGCGACCCTGCCTTCGACGTGCGACTGTCGTTCGGCGAGACGCTGCATCTCGGACCGGAAGGCGTCCATCGCGGTATCGAATCGGGCCTGGTATGCGCGCCGGTCGGCGTCCGCAGCGGCTTGGAACGCGCGCCGGTCGGCATCTGCGGCGGCTTGGAACGCGCGCCGGTCCGCGTCCGCAGACGCCTGGAACGCGCGTCGGTCCGCGTCCAGCCTCGAAGTGTTGCGCAGGATCAGGACGGCGAGGGAGATCCCGACGACGGCAATCGAGCCGACGGTCGATCCGATGATGGCGTAGAGCTGGTCGGGGGTCATGTTCGTTCCCTGAAGCGATCCGCAGCGGGCGTTTCAGTCGGCGGCGGCCCCGCGTTCGGCGACCCTGCCTTCGACGTGCGACTGTCGTTCGGCGAGACGCTGCATCTCGGTGCGGAAGGTGTCCATCGCGGCTTGGAACGTGCGCCGGTCCGCGTCCGCAGACGCCTGGAACGCGCGCCGGTCCGCGTCCAGCCTCGAGGTGTTGCGCAGGATCAGGATGGCGAGAGAGATCCCGACGACGGCAATCGAGCCGACGGTCGATCCGATGATGGCGTAGAGCTGGTTGATGGTGAGGAGCTGGTCGGGGGTCATGTTCGTTCCTTGAGCGATCCGCAGCGGGGGTTTCAGTCGGCGGCGGCCCCGCGCCCGGCGACCCTGCCTTCGCCGTGCGACCGCCGTTCGGCGAGGCGCTGCATCTCGGTGTGGAAGGCGTCCATCTCGGCCTGGAACGCGCGCCGGTCGGCGTCCGCCGCCGCCTTGTCGTTGTCGATGCGCCGGTCGAGCTGCGCCATCGTCCGGATCGTGAGCCCGGCGAGCCCGAAGCCGACCGCCAGGACCGTGCCGATGATGGTGAGGAATTGCGCGTCCACGCCCGGAGCTTAGCACGTCGAGCGGGCGCCCCGCCCGAAGCAGGCGGCCGGGTAGCGGCCGGTGTCAGGAGAGGGCGGAGACCGGGAGACTGCGGTACTCGCCGTCCTCGACGGCGAGCACGGAGCCTTCCGCGTACCAGTCGGCGAGCACGATCCGGCGGCAGTCCCGGCCGTCCACCGTCACGTGGTGGATCGCGGGCCGGTGGGTGTGGCCGTGGACGAGGTCGTCCGCCTGGTGCTCGCGAAGCAGCGCCTCCACCGCATCCGGCGCGACGTCGGTGATGTCGTCCGGCTTGAGCGCGGTCAGCTCGCGCGACCGGTGGCGGAGCTGCGCGGCCATGTGCGCCCGCTCGGCGAGGGGGAGGGCGAGAAAGGCGCGCTGCGCGGCCGGGTCCCGGGCATGGGCCCGGAACGCCTGGTAGTCCGTGTCGGCGGTGCAGAGCTGGTCGCCGTGGGTGAGGACCGTGCGGCGGCCATCGAGCTCGATCACGCTCGCCTCGTCGAGAAGCGTGACCCCGGTCCGCGCCGCGAAGCCGCCTCCGACCAGGAAGTCGTGGTTGCCGGCCGCGAACGCGACCCGGACCCCCGAATCGCACAGCCCCCGCAGCTCCTCCTCCGCCTCGGGGTGGGGCGGGGTCGTATCGTCGTCGCCGAGCCACTGGTCGAATACGTCGCCGAGCAGATAGACCGCGTCCGCGCGCCGCGCCGCCCCGCGGGCGAGCCGGGCGAAGGACGCGAGCGAGGCCGGGCGGTCGCGGTGCAGGTGGAGGTCGGAGGCGAAGAGGGTCAGCACGTCGGGAAGGGGTTCGGCGGCCGTATCCGGCCGCTGGCCATGCCCGGCCCCGGCCCCGGCCCGCCCGGCGGTCCGGCGCCGCGCGCGGGATCAGTCAACCGGATGGACCCGTGTCTCGCGGATGACGACCGCCTCGCGCGGGACGTCCTTGGGGAAGGGGCCGCCCCGGCCGGTCGGAAGCGCCGCGATCCGGTCCACCGTCTCCATGCCTTCGACCACCCGTCCGAACGCCGTGTAGCCCCAGCCGCGCGGGGTGCGGCCCTGGTGGTTCAGGAAGTCGTTGTCGACCACGTTGATGAAGAACTGCGTGGTGGCGGAGTGCGGGTCGCTCGTGCGGGCCATGGCGATCGTCCCGCGGTCGTTCGGCCCGGCCCGGTCCGCCTCGTTGCGGATCGGGGCTCCGGTCGGCCGCTGGCGATACCCTTCGGTGAACCCGCCGCCCTGGATCATGAACCCGGCGATCACCCGGTGGAAGATCGTTCCCCGGTAGTGCCCGGCACGGACGTATTCGAGGAAGTTCGCGACGGTCTCGGGAGCGGACGACCGGTCGAGCGCCAGCACGAAGGAGCCGTGGGTCGTCTCGAAGGAGACCCGCGGCCCCTCGGCGGCCAGCGCGGCGGCGCTCGCGAAGACCCACGCGAGGGCGAGGGAGGCGAGGGCGGCGGGCCTTCGCGGGAAGGCGCGGGGGCGGGAGATCGTCGGCGTCACTTGGGGCATCGCTTGGCTCCGGGTGGGTAGTGACATGCTCCGCCCGGCATTCTACACTTCCCCGGGGCCGCCCCCGTCCGTCCGGCTTCCCGCGGCGCGGGCCGCACGGGCGGGCGGGATCGGAGCGTCCGATGGACAGTCGAAGCGCGGGTGTCTAGGATCGGGCCACCGCCCGCCGGTCGAACAGGCGGCTGCGGGGCTGGCAGTGGGACGGTACAGGTAGCAGGAACATGGAACTCAGTGGCGAACGTGACGGCGAGGTCCTCGTCCTCACCCCCGAAGGCCGGATCGACGGCTCGAATTCGGCGGACTTCCAATCGGCGGTGATGGAGCGGATCGACGAAGGAAGCGAGTCGATCCTCCTCGACTTCGCCGGCATCAGCTACATCAGCAGCGCCGGGCTCCGCGCGGTGCTGATCCTGGCGAAGAAGTTGAACCAGACCAAGGGCAAGTTCGGCCTCTGCTCGATGCAGCAGTCGGTCCAGAGCGTGTTCGAAGTGAGCGGTTTCGTCAAGATCATCAACGTGCATCCGGGCCGCGAGGAAGCGCTCGCGGCCATGCGGTAGGCGGGGCCGGCGGCAAGGGCCCGGCCCGGGCTCCCGGCAGCGCCACCGGCGGATCGCTTGGCGGCAGGTCATGCGGACATGCTGACGATCTCCGAAGAAGTCCTGCTCCTCTTTCTCGACGACCGGAAGGGGAGCTTCATCCGCGGGCCCGACGTCCACGTCGAGCTCGCGATGAGCGGGGCGGTCCTCATGGACCTCGCGCTCTCCAACCGGATCGACACCGACCCGGAGCGGCTCTTCGTGGTCGATCCGTCGCCGGTGGGCGACCAGGTGCTGGACGGGATCCTCGCCCGGATCGCGGCCGCGGAGCCGGAACGTTCGACCGAGTACTGGCTGAACTGGATCCGCGAGGACGTGCCGGAGATCATGGGCCACTTCATCGATCGCCTCGTGGACCGGGGGATCCTGAAGCGGGTGGAGGAGAAGATCCTCTGGGTGTTCGAGACGCGGCGCTATCCGGTCATCGACGATCGGGAGGAGCGGGAGGTCAAGCGCCGCATCACGAGCGTCCTGTTCAGCGACGAGATACCCGACCCGCGCGACATCGTCATCATCGGCATCGTCAACGCCTGCGACCTCCTCGAGGTCATCCTCCATCACCGGGAGGTCGACAAGGTCCGCGACCGCGCCGACCAGATCGCCCGGATGGATTTCATCGGCCAGGCGGTCAACAGCACGATCAACGACGTCCGGGCCTCGATCCTCTCCATGATCTCGACCATGTAGCGGCGCTGCCTGCCCGCCGTCCCGGACGGGCGAGCGTTCCGGGGGGCGACCGGCCCGTGCTGCACATCCACGACACCCTCACCCGACGCAAGGAGCCGTTCCGGCCGCTCGTTCCGGGCCGGGTCGGCATGTACGTCTGCGGCATGACCGTCTACGACTACTGCCACCTCGGGCACGCCCGCATGCTCCTCGTGTTCGACGTCGTGGCGCGCTACCTGCGCCACTTGGGGTTCCGGCTCACCTACGTCCGCAACGTCACCGACGTCGACGACAAGATCATCGCGCGGGCGCGGGAGAACGGCGAGCCGATCGAGGCGGTGACGGAGCGGTTCATCGCCGCGATGCACGAGGACTGTGCGGCCCTCGGGATCCAGCCCCCCGATCGGGAGCCCCGCGCCACGCAGTACGTGGAGCGGATGGTCGCCCTCATCTCCGATCTCGTGGACAAGGGCTTTGCCTACGTGGGAGAAGGCGGGGACGTCTTCTTCGAGGTCGCGCGCTTCCCGGAGTACGGGAAGCTGTCGGGCAACCGGGTGGCCGCGCTCCGGGCCGGCGCCCGGGTCGAGGTGGACGAGACGAAGGCCGAGGCGGTGGACTTCGTGCTGTGGAAGGCCGCGAAGCCGGGGGAGCCCGCCTGGCCGTCGCCCTGGGGCCCCGGTCGGCCCGGCTGGCACATCGAGTGCTCCGCGATGTCGATGGCGAACCTCGGCGAGCGGTTCGACATACACGGCGGGGGGCGGGACCTCGTCTTCCCCCACCACGAGTGCGAGATCGCCCAGTCCGAGGCGAGCACCGGGAAGCCGTTCGCGAACGTCTGGATGCACAACGGGTTCGTGCGCATCGACGGCGACAAGATGTCGAAGTCCCTCGGCAACTTCTTCACCATCCGGGACATCCTCGCCCGCCACCCCGGCGAGGCGGTCCGCTACTACCTGCTGACCAGCCACTACCGGAGCCCGCTCAACCATTCTGCGGCGCGCCTCGGCGAAGCGGAGCAGTCGCTCCGGCGCCTCTACGGCGCGCTCCGCGGCCTCCCGGCCGCGCCGGAGGCCGCCCCGGCCGCCCGGAGCCCGGCCCCGGCGGGGAGTCGGGTCGGGGAGGCCGAGGGCCGGTTCCGGGCGGCGATGGACGACGACTTCAACACCCCCGAGGCGCTGGCCGTGCTGCACGAGCTCGCGAGCGAGGTGAACCGCTGCCGGAGCCGGCGTCCGGGCCGGGAGCGGGACCGGCGGGCGGCGGCGGAATCGGCGGCGGCGCTGCGGCGCGCGGGCTCGGTGCTCGGCCTCCTCGAAGCTGACCCGGACGCGGTGTTCCAGGCCCCGCGGTCCGGCGCGGCGCGGACCGGAGTACCGCCCGGCCCGTCCGAGGGTTCGGGCGGCCGCTCGGCTTCGCCTCCGCCGCCGCCCCCGGAGCTGCCGGCGGACGAGATCGAGCGGCGGGTCGCGGACCGGGCCGCCGCCCGGCGGGCAAGGGACTTCGCGGAGGCGGACCGCATCCGCGCCGAGCTGGCGGAGGCCCGGGTGGTGCTGGAGGACGGCCCCGGCGGCGCGACGACGTGGCGGCGCTCGGCCTGATTCGGGTATCATCGCGCCGCGCCGGCGGCGCGAGACGCACGGCAGCGGGGTATGGCGCAGTCTGGTAGCGCACCTGCTTTGGGAGCAGGGGGTCGGGGGTTCGAATCCCTCTACCCCGACCACTTCGCCCGGCGGGGCTCCGCCGGGTTCGAGGCTCCGTGCCGACCAGCGCCGCCCGGCCGCGCGTCGAGCGCCCGTAGCTCAGCCGGATAGAGCATCGGCCTTCTAAGCCGAGGGTCGTAGGTTCGAGTCCTACCGGGCGTACCATTCACCGGCCGGGAGCGGCGGCCGGAAGGGTAGTCAACCGACGATGGTGGGCGTAGCTCAGTCGGTAGAGCACCGGATTGTGGCTCCGGAGGTCGCGGGTTCAATCCCCGTCGCTCACCCCATTTCTGCTTCTGCCGGGAGGGGAGGTCATGGCGAGTAGCGTTCACGTCGAGCCGCTGGACGCCACCTTGGGGGCCACCGTCCGCGGGGTCGAGCTCGGGGGGCCTCTCGGCGACGAGGAATTCGAGGAGGTCCACGCGGCGTGGCTGGAGCACGCGGTGCTCGTGTTCCCCGGCCAGTTCCTGGACGACGAGGGCCACCGGGCGTTCAGCCTGCGGTTGGGGCGCTTGGAGCGGGTGATCACCCGGCGGGAGGGCAGCACCGAGGTGTTCTCCAACCTCTCCAACGTGCGCGGCGACGGCTCCCTCATCGCGCCGGACGGGAACCGGGCCCTCTTCCTCAAGGGCAATTCGTACTGGCATACCGACAGCTCGTTCAAGCGGGTTCCCGCCAAGGCCTCCCTCCTCTCGGCGCGCCAGGTCCCGAGCGAGGGCGGGGAGACGGAGTTCGCGGACATGCGCGCCGCCTGGGACCGGCTCGGCCCGGAGACGCGGGACCGCCTGGAAGGGAAGACCGCGCTCCACAGCTACCGGTACAGCCAGGGCAAGGTGGGCGGGCTCGACGTGCTGAGCGAGGACGACCTCGACGACCTCCCGCCGGTCGAACACCCGGTGGTCCGCACCCACCCGGAGACGGGGCGGAAGAGCCTCTACATCGGGCGCCACGCGAGCCACATCGTCGGGGAGGACGTCGCGGAGAGCCGCGCGCTGCTCGAGACCCTGTGCGAGGAGGCGTGCCGCCCGCCGCGGGTGTTCACCCACCGCTGGGCGGCGGGCGACCTCGTCATGTGGGACAACCGCTGCGTCCTCCATCGCGGCCGGCCCTATCCGCCCGACCAGCCGCGCGAGATGCGGCGCACCACCGTCGCGGGGGAGGCGGCGGACAACGAGTGGGCGCTCTGACCAGGCTAGAGAGCCCGGGGAAGCACGGAGGACGGCATGACCGAATACGCCCTCGTGACCGGCGCGTCCCGCAACATCGGGCGCGCCGTCGCCGAACGCCTCAAGGCGGACGGCTACTCGATCCTCATGCTGGACCGTATCGAGCCGGAAGACCCGTCCCTCGGGGAATTCCGGCAGGTGGACCTCTCCGACCCCGGCGCGACGGCCGAGGCCCTCGACCGGGCGGTCGGGGGGCGGGCCGTCACCCGCCTCGTCAACTGTGCGGGGGTGGTGCGGATGGAGCCGCTCGAGGAGGTCGCCCTCGACGAGTTCGACGCGCTGATGGCGATCAACGTCCGCTCGTACATCCAGACCATGCAGGCGGTCCTGCCCGGCATGAAGTCGGCGGGATTCGGGCGGGTGGTCAACATCGCGAGCCGGGCCGCCCTCGGCCACCGCCATCAGACCGTCTACTCCGCGACCAAGGCGGCGCTCGTCGGCCTCACCAAGACCTGGGCGATTGAGCTCGCGGGCCACGGGATCACCTGCAACGCGGTCGGGCCGGGGCCGGTGGACACCGACATGTTCCGGTCCGTGTACCCGGAGGGGTCGGAGGAGCGGGCGACGTACCTCACGAGGATCCCGGTCGGGCGGGTGGGCCGTCCGGGCGACGTGGCGCACGCGGTGAGCTATTTCCTCGACGCGCGGGCGTCCTTCGTCACCGGCCAGGTCCTGTTCGTCTGCGGCGGGTTGACGTTGGAGAAGTCCAACGCGACCTGAAGGCTCGGGGCCTGCCCACTCTTCGGCAGCCTCGCCCCGGCCGCGGACGCCAAGCCGTATCTTCAGCCAGCGGAGGCTTCGAGCCCGCCCCGGATCTGCTCCGCGACCTGGTCGAGCTCGGCCCGGTCCGCTCGGCGCCGCCCGTGGAGATCGAGCGAGATCCCTTCGTAGCGGGGGATGAGGTGCACATGGTAGTGGAACACGGTCTGGCCGGCCGCGCGCCCGTTGACCTGGTAGACCCCGAGCCCGGGAGGAGCGATCGTCGCCCGGATCGCATGGGCCACCCGCTTCGCGGCGGCCATGACCGCGGCGAGGGCCGGGGCCGGCGTCTCGAACACGTTCTCCCAGTGCGGCTTCGGGATGACGAGGACGTGTCCGGCCGCAAGGGGGGCGAGGTCCATGAACGCGAGGGTGTCCGCATCCTCCCAGACCGGATGCGAGCGCGCATTCCCGGCGACGATGCGGCAGAAGATGCAGCCTTCCCGAACCGGATGAGTGGTCATGAGAGGAAGGCGGATGCCCGGAGCCGGGGTCGGGGGCCGCTGGCGCGGCGGCCCCGGAGGAACGGGCAGGCCGCCGACTCCGGGCGATGCGCCGGCAGTGGAGGACGAGGAGAAGGAAGATGAGGGAGGCGAGGCTTCGATTCGGCATCCGGCCCCACGGCTGGGTCGCGGACCCGACCCCGTTCGCGGACGTCGTCCGGTGGGTGGCGCGGGCTGAGGCGCTCGGATTCGACTCCGTGCACGTCGCGGACCGGCTGCTGTCCCGCGCGCCGCCGGTGTACGAGTCGACGATGTACGAGGTGACGGCCTGCCTCGCGACCTTCGCGGCGCACACGAAGTCCATGCAGCTCTCGCCCCTCGTCTACAACGCGCCGTACCGTCACCCGGTGCTGACCGCCAAGGTGTTCGCCTCGCTCGACGTCGCGTCGCAGGGGCGCATCGTCCTCGCGGTCGGGGGCGGGTGGAACGCGCACGAGTTCGAGGCGCTCGGCGTCCCGCGCGGACGGCGGGGGCGGTACCTGGAGGAGTCGGTGGAGGTGATCCGGCGGCTCTGGACCGGGAATCACGTGGACCACGACGGCGCGTGCTTCTCGTTCCGCGACGTCTCCGTCGAGCCCAAGCCCGTGCAGCAGCCGCACCCGCCGATCTGGTTCGGCTCGATCGGCCCCGAGGCGCACGAGTTCAACCCCCTCGTGGAGCGGGTGCTCGACCGGATCGCCCGGCTCGGGGACGGCTGGGTTCCGCTCACCTACTCCACGCACGCGAAGGCGATGACCGATCCGGGCCTTCTCGGGCGGGCGTGGCGGCGGATCGAGGAGGGGATGCGGGCGGCCGGCCGGGACCCGCGGCGCTTCGAGATCATCTACTCGCACTGGTGCTACGTGACGACCGGCGAGGCGGGCGAGCGCGGGCGGTGCGAGGAGGCGGTGCGCCGCTGGTTCGACGGGACCCTCGACGAGGCCCGCCGGACCTACCTCGTCGGCAGCCCGGACGAGATCGCGGACCGGGTCGCGGCGAGCGCCGCGGACCTCCCGCGCATCGACCGCTTCATCTTCACCCCGTTCAGCTACGACCCGGAGCAGATGGACCGGCTCGCGGAGGCGGTGCTGCCGCGTCTTCGCGATCGCTTCAGTCCCACACCCGGCTGGTGAGGGGCAGGCCGGCGAGGTCCGCTTCCGTGAGGGGCCGGTCGGGCTCGAGGCCGGCCCGCTCGAGCAGGGAGGCGAGCTGGCGCACGTGCTGGGCGGAATGCCACACGGTGCGCTCCAGCAGCTCGTGCCGGGTGGCCTCTCCGAAGTAGGTGGGGACGGGGCCGGAGAAGTCCTCGTCCCGGACGCGCGCCGCCCACCGCGCGAAGCGCGCCGCGACCGCCTCCCCGAACCCTGCGACGGCCGCGCTCGTCGCGAGGTCGTCCGGAGGGGGCGCCACCAGGTTCTCGTAGGTGAACGGGGCCTTGCCCTCCTCGAAATCGAGGAATGCGGTGGGGATCTGGAACACGTGGTGCATCAGCACGCGCCACGAGCGCGGCCGGTTCGGGAGCTCGTCGGCGAGCCGTTCGTCCGGCATCTGGCGCACGTGCCGGACCCCGGCCGCGAGGATGGCCGGGTAGCGGTCCAGGAGGTCCGGGGCGGAGAGGGCGGGGGCGGTCGACTCGTCGAGGCCGAGGAACGCCGCCACGTCCTTGATGACCTGTGCGAACACGTAGCGCCCGCCCCGGGCGACCACCGGCACCGAGCGCGCCCCGAGCGCGCGGAGCCTCGCCATGCCCCGCGCGTCGTCGAGGACGTTCACCGACTCGAACTCGATCCCACGGACCGAGAGGTACTCCTTGACCCGGAGACAGCTCGTTCAGTGGGGTTGCCAGTAGACGGTGGTCATCCGCCGCGCCCTCGACATCCAGAATTGACGGCGGGGAGTCTCATCGCGGCGCGCGAGATTGTCAATTCCCAGCCGGGGCCGGGGCATGCGCGGTGGGGTTTTTCACCAGGCGCGCCTCTCGCAAGCGCTCCTGGGAACGCGGGCGTCCCGCCCGCACTTTCGTTCACGGGCGCTTCACCCCCGGACCCTCGGTCCGATGCGGGCGGGACGCCCGCGTTCCCAGGGTCCCGCGCAAGCGCCGCCGTGGGGTGAAATCCGCTCAAAGGCCCCCTTGAACCGACCCCAACCCTGAAGTTGCCCCGCTTTGGTCTCCCAAGTGGAGAAGACTTGCCGGGGCCTGCTCAGGGGCTGCATTCCCCGGGTCCGGCATCGCGCATGGAGCCGCGTTCCCGGGGGATCCACGGGAAGTTTCGAGCTGCCTTCAATCCCACCCGCGACGGCCCGGGCGGTGCGCTCAGCCGCGATTCGAGGCGGCTCGGTCCTCCACGATCAGTTTGACCCGGTCGCCAGCCCGGGGCTCTCCCCGCCGCAGGCCGTTCAGCAGCCGGAACGTCCGGTAGGGCGCCTCCACTCCCGCCGCGAAGCGGCGGTCGACGAGGCTCTTCACGGTGTCGCCGGGGCCGACCTCGTGGATCGCGATGCGCCAGGGTCTCACCGTCCCCGCCTCCGCGGCCCGGAGCCGGCGGAACGAGTACGTTGCCGCGCGGTAGCGCCGGCCCAGCCCGCTCCCGGAAGGCGCTGCGGGAGTGAAGAGGAACCGGGCCACGGTGTCGCGCTGAAACCGGATCGCGGCGAGGCGCACGCCGCTGCCGCCGTCCGACTCCCGGGCGAGGGCGGTGACCGCCCTCATGCCGTTCACGGTGAAGCGCTCGAACCCGGTGAGCCGGGCGCGCGGCGCCCACGCATCGCGCAGATACCGGTCGAGCGAACGGTCGGGGGCGATCCGTTGCAGGTCGAAGTACATCCTCGCTCCGTCGGGGCCGAAGCCCGTCACCGAGCGCTCCGCGTTCAGCAAGCGGAATCCCGGCGGAGCTTCGAACTCGAAGCCGATGACCGGATGGACGAACCGGCGCCCGCGGACGAAGCCCTGCTCGGGCGCGTCGCCGAAGACCATGCCGTCGATCTTGGACAGGTAGACGTTCCGGGCGGTGATGGGGTCGGCCACCGACTTGCGTCGGGCCGCCGCGACCGCCCGCTCGACCCGGTCGCGCGTGCGCGGATGGGTGGCGAAGAAGTCGAGGGCGCGGCGGGTCGAGCGCCCGCGAACGGCCGCCTCCACGTCGCTCTGCCACTTCAGCTTGGCGAGGAAGCTCGACATCGCGCGGGGGTCGAAGCCGGCCCGGCTGAGGTAGGTCACCCCGATCTCGTCCGCCTCGTGTTCTTCCTTGCGGGAATAGGCGCTCAGCACGGCATGAGCCCCCACGCGCCCGAGGTCGGCGACCGCCCGGTTGTTGGTAGCCGCCCCGAGAACCGCCAGCCCGAGATCCGCGAGGGCGCCCTTGGTGTGCCGCTTGGCGCCGTGGCGGGCCGTGATGTGGGCGATCTCGTGGGCCAGCACCCCGGCGACCTCTGCCTCCGAGTCGGCCAGGGCCAGCAGGCCGCGGGTCACGTAGACGTAGCCGCCGGGGACCGCGAAGGCGTTGACGATCGGGGTGTCGAGGACGGTGAACGTATATCCGACCCGGGGAGCGTCCGAGGCGGCGGCAAGGAACTGGCCGATGCTGTCGACGTAACGCGCGAGCGCCGGATCGTCGTATGCGCCCCCGAACTGCTCGAGGATCTTCGGGTGGTGCTCCCGCCCGATGCGCTTCTCGTCCGCGGGCGAGAGGCCGAACAGGGACTGCGCGCCGACGGGGAGCGGCAGCAGCGCGAGGAGCGGCAGCGCCAAGAGGGTCCACGAAGCCGCGGCCCGGACTCGGGCTCCGGGGGGCCGCCACGGTCCGGCTCTGCGTGGCCCAGCCCGGCGCGGTGCGGCTTTCCCGCCTGCCGGCCGCTTCGCCGGGCGGCGTCGGCGCGGCCCGGGCAGGATGGGGGCGAGTCTCCGGAGCTGACGGCCTTGCATGGAAGGAACGTAGCCGCCGCCCGCAAGACATGCAAGCGACGAGAGAGGAGCATGGCGAAAACCCCACCGCGCACGTGCCTCGAAATGCCCCGGGGTTGGGCGTCTCGGGGACGAGGGTGTAGAGTGCCCCACATGATCGAGCTCGCCTCCGCTTCCATTGCCGACTTGGCGGCCGCCCTTCGCACCGGAAGCGTGCGGGCGGCGGACCTCATCGAGCAGGCCGCGCGGAACCGGGACGAGTCGCTCGGCGCGTACAAGCTCTGGATGCCCGACCGGGCGGCCGAGGCGGCGGCGATGGCCGACGCCGCGTTCGCCCGGGGCCTCGACTTCGGGCCGCTCCAGGGCCTGCCCGTGTCGGTCAAGGACCTCTACGGACTCACCGGGACCCCGACCCACGCGGGCGCGCCGAGCCCGCTTCCCGCCGAGTGGGAGCGGGAAGGCCCGGTGGTCCACGCGGTGCGGAACGGCATGGCGTGCATCGTCGGCAAGACCCACACGGTCGAGTTCGCCTTCGGGGGGATCGGCTCCAATCCCCACTGGGGGACCCCGCGCAACCCGTGGAGCCGGGACGCGCACCGGGTTCCGGGCGGCTCCAGCGCCGGAGCGGGGGTCTCGCTCTGGGAGGGGACGGCGGTCGTCGCGCTCGGCAGCGACACCGCCGGGTCGGTGCGGGTACCGGCGAGCTTTACCGGAACCGTCGGGCTCAAGACCACGTATGGGCGCTGGTCGCTCGACGGGCTGGCGCCGCTCAGCCCGTCCCTCGACACGGCCGGGATCCTCACCCGGTCGGTCGCGGATGCGGCGCTCGCGTTCTCCGTCATCGATCCCCGGTGCGCCGCCGCGCCCGATCCTGCGGACCTCTCCGGGGTCCGGCTCGGCGTCCTCGAGGAGCTGTACGAGGGGTGCTCGCCCGACGTCGTGGACGCGGTGGGCGCCGCGGTCCGGGAGCTGGAAGCCCGGGGCGCCTCCGTCTTCCCGTTCCTGCTGCCGGGGCTCGCCGCGGCGCGGGAGGTCTTCGCCGCGGGCGGTCTCGCCGCGCCGGAGTTCGCGGCCTTCCTCCGCCGCGAGCTGCCGGGGTTCCGCACGACCCTCGACCCCAACGTCCGCGGACGTCTGGCGGCGGTCGAGTCGATGACCGCGTTCGAGTACCTGGACCGGCGCGCGCGCCTCGCGCGGGCGGCGGGGGAGGCCAACGCCGCCCTGGACGGGGTCGACGGCGTCCTCTCCCCGACGACGCCGCTGACCGCGCCGCGCCTCGACGAGGTGTCGGATGCCGAAGGCTACCGGGAGCGGAACATGGCCGCCCTCCGCAACACGAGCCCCGGCAACCTGCTCGAGCTCTGCGGGCTCTCGATCCCGGTCGCGCTCGACGGCGACGGGATGCCCATCGGCCTGCAAGTCATGGCCGCGCGCGGCGCCGACGAGCGGCTCCTGTCCGTGGGGCTCGCGGTCGAGAACACCCTCGGGACCGCCCGCCAGCGCCTCGGCGCGCCTCCTCCTCGATCCCCCGACAGATAGCCCCGCTTCGCCCCGGCGACCCGCTTCCCTCCGCCCGTGGGGCGTCCGTGGCCGGGCGCCGCCCGTGGCCCCGGCGAGGCTTCCGACGCGGGTCAGTCGCCGGGACGGTTGGGAGCCCCGCCGCGGCGTGGCGGCGCTACGGGGCGGGCGGGCCGGGGAGGAGGCGGCCGATGGCCTGCCGGCAGCGCACGGGGGCGCCTGCGCGAAAGGCCGGGTCCCAGCGGACCGCGCCGGGAGGGAAGAGGACGATGACAGTCGAGCCCATGTTGAAGCGGCCGATCTCGGCGCCTCGGGTGAGGTCGATGCCGTCGAACTCCCACCGGCGGGCCGCGCCGGACCCCGGGTCCGGAAGGTCGGCGACCGGACCGGTCCAGGGGGTCTCGATGCCGCCGACGAGGAGCGCGCCGACCATGACGAGCGCGAAGGGGCGCCGGCGGCCGTCGCGGAAGTGGAAGACCACGCGCTCGTTGCGGGCGAAGAGGTGGCGGACCCGCTCGGCGGTGGCCGGGTTGACGCTGAAGCGGTCGCCGGGAAGGTGGACCAGGGCCGCGAGGGTTCCGTCGATGGGGAGGTGGACCCGGTGGTAGTCGCGGGGGGCGAGATAGACGGTGGCCGCGGCGCCCCCGGCGAGGGCCGCGGCGGCTTCCCGGTCCCCTCCGAGGAGGGACTCGAGCGAGTAGGTGAGCGACTTCGCCTGGACGAGGGCCGTCCCGGCCAGCTCGCCCGCGTGCTGTACCGCGCCGTCGGAGGGCGCCGCGACCGCGTCGGCCTCGGCGGGCAGGGGCCGCGCCTCCGGGCGGAGCGCCCGGGTGAAGAAGGCGTTGAAGGTCGGCCAGGCGCGCGGGTCCGACTCGACCGCGTCCGAGAGGTCCACGTCGTAGCGCCGCACGACGCTTCGGATGAGCCACTGCTGGAGCGGAGGAAAGCGCAGCCGGGTGGCGTGGCGGACGAGCCGGGAGAGGAGGCGGCGCGGGTACGCGCGCTGGAGGGCGACGGAGAACGACGGGCTCATGGGCGCGGCGGCGGGGCCGATGGCGCGTTCGGTCCGGAGCGGGGGGAGGAGGGCGCGTCGTGCGCGGAGGTCCCAGCCCCGGCCGGTCGTCCGCCGGTCGTCCGCCCGCGCGTCGGCTGTCGCCCGCCCGCCCGCTCGCCCGCCGCCGGCCCTCGCTGCGCCTCTGCAACCGCTGCCGACCCCCCGGCCCCTGCCGGCCCTCCGGTCCATCTTCCCCCGCCGGACGGGCGGGCGAGGGGAGGGGCCGCGAGCGCCGCCGCGAGGTCCTCCAGGCTCTCCAGGCTGTGCACGGGCCGGAACTCGTCCACGTGGGGGAGGAGGGCGCGGATGCCCGCCGCCTTCGGCGCGAAGCCCTCGTAGCGGAGCAGGGGGTTCAGCCACACGAGCCGCCGGCATGACTTGCGCAGCCGCTCCACCTGGGGCCCGAGACCTTCGCCGGCGTCGCGGTCGAGCCCGTCGGAGATGAGCAGCGCCACCGCGCCCTGGCCGCATACCCGGCGCGACCACTCCCGGTTGAACCGGTCGAGGCATTGCCCGATCCGGGTGCCCCCGCTCCAGTCCTCCACCTCCCCGCTCGCCCGCTCGATCGCCGCGTCCACGTCGCGGTCGCGGAGCTGCCGGGTGATGTTGGTGAGCCGGGTGCCGAAGACGAAGGAGAACACCCGTGCGCGGTCGCGGGCGAGGGCGTGCGCGAAGTGGAGCAGGACCCGCGAGTAGCGGCTCATCGACCCCGAGATGTCGCAGAGCACCACGATAGGGGCGGGGCGTCGTACCGGCCGCCGGCGCGCGAGCGGCACCGCCCCGGAGCCGGTCCGGAGGCTGCGCCGGAAGGTGGCCCGCATGTCGATGCGCGCGCCGTGCGGATGCGGGCGGTAGCGGCGGGTCGGGGCGGGTGGCACGGTGAGGCGCAGCCGGGCGATCGCCGCCTTGGCCGCCGCCAGCTCCGCGGCCGACATCTGCTCGAAGTCCCGCGTCCGCAGGACCTCCCGGTCCGACCAGGTGAGGGTGGCCTCGAGCTCGATCTCCTCCTCGGGCTCCCTCGTCTTCGGTCCGTCTTCGCCGCCCGCGAAGAACGCCTCGCTCAGCCGGCGGCTCAGGGGCTTCGCGTCGCTGCGGGGCGGCGTCTGCACGGTGGGGAGGAGGAGGCTCGTGATCCTTTCGAGGAGCCGCGGGTTGCGCCAGAAGACGTGGAACGCCTCGTCGAAGATGGGGCGCTGGTCGCGCCGCCGGACGAAGACCGCGTGCAGGGTCCAGTAGAAGTCGTCGCGCCGGGCGAGCCCCACCGCCTCGACCGCCTGCAGCGCGTCGAGCACCGCCCCGCTTCCGACCGGGAGGCCCGCCGCCCGCAGGGTGCGCGCGAAGTGCATGAGGTTGGCGGCGAGGCGGCCCGGCGGGGCGGGGCTGGGGCCTGACGATCCGGGTCCGGTGTCGGGGCGGCCCCCGGATGCGCTTGCGGTCATGTCAGCGGTCGCCATGTCTCCATGATATTGGATGCGAGGAGGGTCGGTCCCGCCGCCCCGGCGCTTGCGAATTACGCCCCGGGGTCTCGGGACAGATCCCGGGGCGGTTCAGAGGCGCTTGGATTCAGGCCGCCCGATCCTGCATACTCCCGACACGGATGGCCTTGGCGGCAGGGAGGGCAGAAGGTGGCGGCTCGGGCTGACGACACAAGGAGCGCGGAGACCGGGAAGGCGCGGTCCGCTTGGCGGGATCATCCCTCCTTCGGGATGACTGTCGGGTTCCTGGCGGTGATCATTACCGTGCTGGGGGTGGTCATCGCGCTGGGAGTGTTGATGCTGAGCATCGTCGGCGAAGTGCGTGAGGAGCTCCGCGAGGTACGCCACGACGTCGGCGATCTTCGTGAACGGATGGTGCGGGTCGAATCCAAGCTCGAGGTGCTGGCGGGCGAATGGCCGCCGCCAAGGTCTCCGGCCGACCAGTGAATCGGAGGGGTATGGGGTCTTTCACCGGAACGTCTCATTTTTCATACGCAGGGATTGGTCGGCGCCCCGTTTCCTTCGCCAGCAACGAATCGCACACGGTAGAGGCGAGCGCCGTGATTCCTCTTTTCGGCACGGTAACAACCTTGGGGCCGTGAAGTGAGGACGTCGTCTTATGCGATATCTGGGTGGAAGCCCAGATCAACACGATGTCCGCCCAATCGCTCTGCGCGCTTATTTTCTTGCTGGCAGGATTTTCTTCGCCGGTTATGAAGCGCAATTCACAGGAAATATTGCAAAGCCGCTCAAGCTCCTTACGCGAATTCGGCGATCCTCCTACCACGAGCAATTTTTTCACGCCGCTGGAACGCATCGCATGCAACATTTCATCGACGGCGCGACGGTTGTTCTGCCCTCCACAGATATCGCAGAATCGGGCATCTGTCCGAACCTGTTTCCGATGATCCTCTGCCGACCTTCGAGTACAAGTATCCTTCCCACAGGCTCGAATGAATGCCGCGCTCAACGCTTTGGAAACGCGAGTCGTCTTGCAGGCGGCAATGCGTTTCTTGCCTGGGCGTGTAAGTCCACGTTTTTTAAGCAGGATCAAAGCCATATCGACATTTTCTCCCCTGAAGCCATGTTTGGAAAGTAGCTCCGTCAATGAGACGTCCTGCATGAGTCGTTCTCCTGAACCGAGGCTGAAAGTCGTATGGCTCTTGCCAGTCCATCGTAGAGCCTGTCAAGCCGGACTCCGACAGTCGAGAACCATTATCTGAGCCAATCGTACACCCCTCCCCTCGCGCGGTACTTCTCTTCCGAGAAGCGCACCTGCCGAAGAGCCTCCTCCAATCCTGCCTCCAGAATCGGATCGCCGTATTCCAGACCTCCCTCGGCCGTGTGCCAGAAAAATCTCCCGTCGGGGCTGATCATGAGATAGGAGTTGGTCATGTCCGAATTATCCTCGGGGACGATTTCCACTCCTTTGCGGCGGAGAGGTAAATGACGCTGGACGAATTTTTCAAACTCCTCCTTCGAGACCTCCAGGTCAGCAATGTTGTGATCGTTCTCGCCAACTACCGGCAGCGCCTGAAACAGCTTCCAGCGCTCGGGCGCCAGCCGAGCCATGACCGAGCTCATGTCTTCGTCGACGTTGTGTCTGGTGACCACCGTGTTACACTTGATTCGCACGCCGTGGCTTCTCAGCGCATCGCCCAAGTCCAGAATTTTTGCTGCGTAGGGGAGTCCCTTTCTGGTTCGTCCCAAGGAGGTATTCACATCGTCATCCCCCGAATCCAGGGACAAGGCTACCCAGTCGATCCACTGTGCAGATTCATCGAGCAACCGTCGAAGGTGTTTGCCGTTGGACACGATGGACACCGCACATCGGTCATGGCCGCGGCCACGCCTCTTGATCCGTTCGCAGAGAGAGCCAAGGTGGCGCACCAGCGTGGGTTCGCCCCCCGCGAAGTTGATCTTTCCGACTCCGCCATCCACCAGCAAGTCGATCAACCTCTCCTGGTCGGAGGTCGAGAGCCGGTGTCTCTTCCCAAGATGCGGGAAGGTGGCGAAGCAGTAAGTGCAGCGAGCGTTGCACGCCTCGATCAGATGGAAGTTGACCGACCGTTCCGAGCTCGGATTGGGGCTCATCATCTTGTTCCTCCTGTTGTGGGTGGTGCACAATGGCCCTGATGGCATTTGCAACAGGACGACATCTGCTTTATCAGGAAATGTGCATGATATGCAAATTCTTGTCAAGAGGTTCCCTGCATGAAGAATGAGACCACCTACCAAGCGGTGCTGGGACGACTGATTGTCGAAAAAAGAAAGGAAAAACAAATAGATCAAGGCGAGATGGCGCGACACGTAGGGGTGAGTCGATCCACGTGGTCGCGCATCGAGGCAGGAGCCTCGGCTCTGAGCATGGACCAACTGGTCAAGGCTGCCGGGAAGTTGGGCATGCCACTAGGGGAGCTGATGCTCCAGGCGGACGAGGTGGTCCGGGAGCTACGCCGGCAGGGGGTAGAAGTATTTGATAGTAAAGATCAAACTAGCGCCGCCAAGCGAGAAAGGACAGCGACGACGATGGTGGCGCTTCTCGGTGGAGCCGTTCTCGGCGGAATCGTGGCCAGCATATTGGCTGCCAAGGATGAGGATGCCGGTGAAGGGTGAAGATTGTCGAGGACAGGCACGGCGAACCTGCTGAACCGACTGGCGGATCGAGTCTGAAAACGGCCACTGCCGCTGCTGCCCGAGGAGTGGAGAGCCTTCATCTTCTGGCAGTGAGCGACGGTCTCACGATCTGTTCTGGAGGCTTCGCGGGTGAGCGGGGGGCCGAGGTCTCCCAAGCTCTAGAGGCTGTGCACCGGCCGGGACTCGTCCATGTGGGGGAGGAGGGTGCGGATGCCCGCCGCCTTCGGTGCGAAGCCCTCGTAGTGGAGCAGGTGGTTCAGCCACACGAGCTGCCGGCACGACTTGCGCAGCCGCTCCACCCGGGGCCCGAGATCTTCGCTGGCGTCGCTGGTCGAACTCGTTGGAGATGAGCAGCACCACCGCGCCTTGGCCGCATACCCGGCGTGACCACTCCCGGTTGAACCGGCCGAGGCATTGCCTGAGCCGGGCGCCTTCGCTCCAGTCCTCCACCTCTCCGCTCGCCCGCCGCGTCCACATCGCGGTCGCGGAGCTGTCGGGGGATATTGGTGAGCCGGGTGCCGAAGACGAAGGAGAACACCCGCGCGTGGTCGCGGGCGAGAGCATGGGCGAAGTGGAGCAGGACCCGCGAGTAGCGGCTCATCGAGCCCGAGATGTCGCAGAGCACCAGATCCGCGCGTCCCGTGGTTGGTTGAGGACGCGCAGTTTAGTCGAGTACATTAGTCAACATCGGCATCGGCAGGGACTTTCGTATGCGCCAAGTCAACGTCCATGAAGCCAAGACCCACCTCTCCCGCCTCATCCGGGAAGCCCTCGAAGGAGAGGAGGTCGTGATCGCAAAGGGGAACCGCCCTCTCGTGCGGCTGGAAGTCCTGCCGGAGGCGCGCGAGCCACGCCGCCTCGGCACGGAGCGGGGACTCATCGTGCGGATGGACGACGACTTCGACGCGCCGCTGGAAGACTTTGCGGACTACGTTTGACGTGCTCCTGCTCGCCGATACGCATGTCCTCCTCTGGGCGATCGACTCTCCCGGGAAGCTGAACGCCGCCGCGCGCGACGCCCTGCTCGACGGGGGCAATGCCGTCTCGGTCAGCACGGCGAGCCTGTGGGAGATCGCCATCAAGCTGAGCCTTGGACGCCTCGAGCTGGCCCCTGACTGGTTCGCGAGGGTCGAAGCGGGTCGGGTCCATATCGGAGCCCGCTGGCTGACCGTCGAGGCTGTTCACTGTCGACAGGTCGCGGTGCTGCCTTGGCGCCACCGGGACCCGTTCGACCGCCTGCTCGTTGCACAGGCGATGTGCGAAGACATGACCCTCATCAGCCGGGACCGTATCCTGGCCGACTATCCCGTACCGGTGCTCTGGTAGCTGGCGGGACGGACAGAATCGCGGACGCGGCAGGACGGTCGAGGGAACACGAGCCGGCCTGGGCGCAAGGCTCCTGACGGTCCTTCCGAGGCGCCGGCGCCGTTGCAAGCCGAGGGCCGCAGCTTGGCGCGGGCGGGCGCCGCCGCCCGATCGGCGCGAAGCCGCGTGAAGACTCACCTGGCCTCCGATGCCTGAAGCTCGCGCTTGATCTCCTCGATGATCCGGGCGGCTTCGCTGCCCCGGATCCGCGCGATGTCGTCCTGGTACTTGAGGAGGGCGCCCAGGGTGTCGTTCACCACCTCCGGCGACAGGGCGAGCACGTCGAGCTGCGCGAGCGCCTGTGCCCAGTCGATGGTCTCGGCGACTCCCGGCGCCTTGAAGAGGTCGGCGGCGCGCAGGCTCTGCACGAAGGCGACCACCTCCCGGCTCAATGCCTCCGGCGTGCCGGGCGCCCGCACCTGGAGGATCCGCAGCTCGCGTTCCGCGTCCGGGTAGTCCACCCAGTGGTAGTAGCAGCGGCGCTTCAGCGCGTCGTGGATCTCGCGCGTGCGGTTGGAGGTGATGACGACGATGGGCGGCTCGTCCGCGGCGATCGTGCCGATCTCCGGGATCGTGATCTGGAAGTCCGCCAGCACCTCCAGCAGGTACGCCTCGAACGGTTCGTCCGCCCGGTCCAGCTCGTCGATGAGCAGCACCGGGGCCCCCGCCCCGTCGGAGCGGAGGGCCGCAAGGAGCGGGCGTTCGATGAGGAAGCGTCGCGAGAAGACGTCTTCTTCGACGGACTCGATCGACACGCCCACGCTCCGGCCGCCGCCCCCGCTTCCGTCCCCGCCCGCCCCGGCCATCTCGGCCAGCCGGATCTGGATCATCTGCCGCGGGTAGTTCCATTCGTAGACGGCGGAGGCGACGTCGAGCCCTTCATAGCATTGCAGGCGGACGAGCCGCCGCCCGAGCACGCGGGCGAGCACCCGCGCGATCTCGGTCTTGCCGACCCCGGCCTCGCCCTCCAGGAACAGCGGGCGCTGCATCCGCAGGGTGAGGAACACCGCGGTCGCGAGGCTCCGCTCCGCGATGTAGTCGCCCTCGGAGAGCCGGAAGATCGTCTCGTCAACGCTGGCGGGAAGCTTCATCGAGAGGTCCGTCGCCACTGCTACGCCGCGGAAGCTCTGAGCCGTGCCTGGGCGAGGTCGTAGGCCGCCTGCAGTCGCATCCAGTGGTCGGCTTCGTTCCAGCCGATGCGCTCCAGGGCCAGGGCCATTTCCGGAGAAAGGCCGATCCGTCCGTGCAGCAGGCGTGACAGCGTGGTGCGTGCAACCCCGAGCTGCCTCGCCATCTCGGTGATCGAAGGAGGCGGCGGCAACGCGGCGTCGGCCGCTCGCGCCTCCAGCATGTCGCGGATCATTTCGCCGGGATGCATCGGGTTGCGCATGGGCGGCGCAGTGTTGCACGGTATGCAACATTCCATCAACCCTTGGGCCGCCCGGCCTTCGTGCGGATTTTCTCAAGGCTCCGATCGTCGGGTCGCACGCCGTGCTCCTGCAAGTGGAGGATGCGGGTGCCGCCGTCCGTGGCCGTCCCGCGTTCGTGGGTGGGCGCCGCCACGCGGCGGATGATCGTGGGCGACGTGTAGCTACTCTCTCTCCAGCAGAGAGACCCAGTGATCGGAGGAGATGGCTGTGTACAGAACCAGCGAGGAGCTGCCTCAAGGCAGGCATAACGAGGATCGGATGTGACGAGCCGATAGCTGGCTCGAACGAAGCGAAAGGGCCGCATCCGGGCGAGAAAGCGCCAGGACCCGTGAAGAAGGGATCGTGCTCGATTGCGAGCGATTCATCTTTCTCTGGATCGTATTCAATTACGCTTATGGCCGTGAGCTGATCGATGATGGCAACCCCAGCGAGTCGGATCGGTTTGGTAGTTTCTTGAAGGAAGTCCTGCGGCAGGATCACGAAAACGCCATCAAGACCATTCTGTGGGATACGTATTCCGGCCCTATCCGCGTTCTTCTGGACAACCGGTACGTATTTGGTCCGTTCTGGGACTGCGTGCGAGATCCCTGGAAATTCAGGGACTGGCGTGAACGTTTCGATGAAGAAAGGAAAAGCGCCCGCGATAAGCTGGCGAATTCCGACGACCACGGTGTCCTCGTGGCGGTCTTCAAGCGGCTCTACGTGTTACGGAACCAGATATTCCGCGGCGGCGCCACGTTTGCGTCAGGATGGGGCCAGGAGCAAGTAAAGGACGGCAGCCGCATCATGGCCGCCCTCGTGCCGAGGATTTTGGAGATCATGCGGGCCGACATCGAAAGGAACCCCGACTCCGCCGTCTGGGGAAAGGTCGCCTACCCGCGCATCAACGAAGTCCCGGAGTCCGGTTGATGACTGATCGGGTCGAGGGGCGACCTCCCCATCCCATCGGTCGGCGCCCCTTCACCGATGCTCGGGGTGAGGTTCTCACCATCGGCTTCGTACCACCTTCGACCGTGGTTGCAAGGAAGCCGACGACGGGCCGGGGAGAAAGTGGTCGTAGCGTTCCGGCGCGGGGGGAGCGAGGGGCCACGGGTGGGCTGGAAGAGGCAAACTTCCGGTGGAGGGCGCTCAGGCGCCCATCACAACCTGGACGCTGGAAGGATCGATATTTCGAGCTATCAGGATCGTTTTTGCTGCCTTTAGTGAATCAATCGTGGACTTGTTCGTATCCAGCCATACACTACCGACCTGTTTCGGTCTATCGAATTCGCTGCCATTATGCTTGGTCGGATGGGTAGACACCAAAATTTGCCTGCCTCCAAGACCTTTGATGGGGCAATCGGCGTCCTTCAGACGGCCGATCCCGACTAGCCATTCGACAACCGAAATCTGAATTTCGTACCAATTGGCGAGTTTTTTCTCCGTTCCGTCCGGAAAGAGCACGGCAGCAGGTGGAGATTCACCTTTGCCCGGGTTGATCTGGTCAAGTGGAACACCCTGATCGGGCCGCTGCACACCTGACGGCGGTACCGGGGCTGTCGGCTGCGGATCGAGGGCAGCTCTCCGCGACGGTTCCGGCCTGTCAGGGACCACCGGCGTTATCGGAGACCCCGACTCGAAGTTCCCACGCCAGATCCAGAGCATCTTCATTACGGTGGTCTGGGCCGGGTCCGTGAGGCTGAAATCGACTATTTGCTTGTCCGGGGTCGGGACCGGTCTGTGGGTCTCGTAAGCTGCCCAGTCCTTCCCGTTCGTCACGACGAAGTACGGAATGCCCCTGCCGACGCAGTAGGTGATCGACTGGTCGAGCCCGTCGCTTATCGCCCGGTCCAGCTTCTTCGCCTCGATGACGAGCCGGGGTCGGGAGGCATTCCCGCCGACGAGCATTGCGTAGTCGGCGCGACCAACCCCGGTATTGTATTCGGTCTGCACCTGTCCCGGATCCTGCAAGTCCCAGCCGAGGGCGGTTAGCAAGGGATCGATCAGCGCGTAGCGGGTCGCGGTTTCGTTTTTGCTCAATACATCCCGATGCTGCTCGATACGCTCGTTCAGTGTGCCGACCAGATCGTTCAGGTCATCCAGCCACATATTGCTTTCTCCTTCGGGGCGAGCGGCGGTGCGGCCGGGGAGGGTGACCGGGACGCGCCGCCGCCGGGGCTTCAGGCCGGATTCAGGCCCCGGCCGCCGCAGCCACCGCGCGCCTCGCCATGACCCCGACCAGGTGGGCGCGGTACTCGGCGCTTGCGTGGATGTCCTCGTTGAGGCCGTCCGACGGGACCGAGATGCCCTGGATGGCCTCGACGCGGAAGTTGCCGGTGAGGGCGGTCTCCATCGCGTCTACCCGGAACACCCGGTCGCCCGCCCCGGTGACCGCCACCCGGACGACGCCGCCCGCGGTCTCCGACACCATCACCCCCACGATGGCGTAGCGCGAAGCGGGGTTCGGGAACTTCACGTACGCGGCCCGGCGCGGGATCTGGAAGCGCACCGAGACGATGATTTCGTCGTCCTCCAAGGTGGTCTCGAACAGGCCGGTGAAGAAGTAGTCCTCCGCGATCATCCGGCGGTCGGTCAGAATCTCGGCTCCGAGCCCGACCAACGCGGCCGGGTAGTCCGCGGCCGGGTCCGCGTTCGCGATCGAGCCCCCGATGGTCCCGCAGTTGCGGACCTGGGGGTCTCCGATGCCGTCCACGAGCGATGCGAGCGCGGGGATCGCCTCCTTCACCTCGGACGAGGACGCGACCTCCGCGTGTCTGGTCATCGCCCCGACCACGATATCGCCGCGTTCCCGCCGTACCCCGTCGAGCTCCGCCACCCCGCCGAGGTCGATGAGGTCCGACGGGCTCGCGAGCCGCTGCTTCAGGGTCGGGATGAGGGTCTGGCCGCCGGCCAGCACCTGGCCGTCCTCCGCCGCCGCGAGCGCCGCGGCCGCCGCTTCGAGCGTGCAGGGGCGGTGGTAGTTGAACTCGTACATGTTCTCGCTCCTCTTGGCCCGGATCGACTCGGAGAGAGGATCCCGGGCTCGACCTGCCGGACGGCCGGACCTGTCGGATCTACAGGACCTGACCGGACCGTAATCAGGAACCTAGCCGCGCAGCGCCCGCCAGACCGCCTGCGGCGTCGCGGGCATGTCGATGGCGCTCGAGTCGATGGCGTCGATGACCGCGTTCATGACCGCCGCCGGGGCCGCGATCGCCCCCGCCTCGCCGCAGCCCTTGACCCCGAGCGGGTTGTGGGGGCACGGGGTGCACGTGGTCTCGACCTTCATGTCCGGGAGGTCGTCCGCCCGCGGCATGGTGTAGTCCATGAAGGATCCGGTGAGGAGCTGCCCGTCCCCGTCGTAGGCGCAGCCTTCGAGCAGGGCCTGGCCGACCCCGTGGGCGACCCCGCCATGCACCTGGCCCTCCACGATCATCGGGTTGACGACGTTGCCGAAGTCGTCCACGGCCACCCAGTTCACGATCCCGGTCGCGCCGGTCTCCGGGTCCACCTCCACCTCGCACACGTGCGTGCCGGCGGGGAAGGTGAAGTTCGCGGGGTCGTAGAACCCCGTCTCCTCGAGGCCCGGCTCCAGCTCGTCGAGCGGGTAGTTGTGGGGGACGTAGGCGGAGAACGCGACCTCCGCGATGTTCATGCTCTTGTCCGTCCCCGCCACCGTGAAGTTGCCGCCCGAGAACTCGATGTCCTCCTCCGAGGCTTCGAGCGAGAAGGCCGCGATCTTCCGTCCCTTGGCGATGACCTTGTCCATCGCCTTCACGAGGGCCGATCCGCCCACCGCGAGCGAGCGCGATCCGTACGTGCCCATGCCGAACGGGGTCTTCTCCGTGTCGCCGTGCACCACCTCCACGTTCTCGAAGGGGACCCCGAGATAGTCGGAGACGAGCTGCGCGAACGTGGTCTCGTGCCCTTGGCCGTGGCTGTGCGACCCGGTGTAGACGAGCACGTTCCCCGTCGGGTTGAAGCGGATGCCCCCCGACTCCCAGAGGCCCACCCCCGCCCCGAGCGAGCCCACCACCTGGGAGGGGGCGATGCCGCACGCCTCGATGTACGCGCTCAAGCCGATCCCCCGGAGCTTGCCGCGCGACTTCGCTTCCTCGCGGCGGGCGCCGAAGCCCGCGTACTCCGCGAGGTCGAGCGCCCGGTCGAGCGCAAGACGGTAGTTCCCCGAGTCGTACTCCAGGGCCACTTGGGTGGGGTAGGGGAAGGCGTCGCTCGGGATGAAGTTGCGGCGCCGGAGCTCCGCCGGGTCGATGCCCATCTCGCGGGCCGCCTGATCGACGATCCGCTCCACCACGTAGGTCGCCTCCGGGCGGCCCGCGCCCCGGAGCGCGTCCACCGGGGTCGTGTTGGTGAACACCGCCTTGACCTCGCAGTAGATGGCCTCGGTGGTGTACTGGCCCTGGAGCAGGGTGCCGTAGAGCCAGGAGGGCACGCAGCTCGCGAACGTGGAGAGGTAGGCCCCCATGTTGGCTAGGGTCGAGACCCGGAGGCCGAGGAACCGGCCCTCAGCGTCGAGCGCGAGCTCCACGTGGGTCTCGTGGTCGCGCCCGTGCGCGTCGGCGACGAAGGATTCGGAGCGGTCGGCGGTCCACTTGACCGGGCGGCCGACCTTGCCCGCCGCCCACAGCACCGCCGTCTCCTCCTGGTAGATGAAGATCTTGGAACCAAACCCGCCGCCCACGTCGGGGGCGATGACGTGCAGCTTGTGCTCGGGCGCGATCTGGATGAAGGCGGCGAGCACCAGGCGGTGGATGTGCGGGTTCTGGCTGGTGAGGCGCAGGGTGTAGTCCCCGGTCGCGGGGTTGTAGTCCCCGATCGCGGCCCGCGGCTCCATCGCGTTCGGGATGAGCCGGTTGTTCACGAGGTCGAGCCGGGCCACGTGGTGGGCGCGGGCGAAGGCGTCGTCCGTCGCCGCGCGGTCGCCGATCTCCCAGTCGTAGCAGAGGTTGCCGGGGGCGTCGGCGTGGATCTGCGGCGCGCCGTCCGCGAGCGCGTCCGGCATGGACGCCACCGCGGGGAGGGGCGAGTAGCTCACCTCCACTCGCTCCGCCGCGTCGCGCGCCGCCCGCGCGCTCTCCGCGACCACCACCGCCATCGCATCGCCCACGTGCCGCACCGTGTCCGCGGCGAGGACGGGATGGGGCGGCGCCTTGTGCGCCTCCCCGTCCTTGCCGGTGACCTGCCAGCCGCAGATGAGGCCGCCGAGCGAGTCCGCCGCGAGGTCCGCCCCCGTCAGGACCGCCACCACCCCCGGCGCCGCCGCGGCCGCCGAAGTGTCCAAGGTGAACGCGGCGTGGGGATGGGTCGACCGCACGAAGGCGGCGTAGGCCTGGCGGGGGAGGTTCGCGTCGTCGGTGTAGTCCCCGGTTCCGGTGAGAAACCGGTGGTCCTCGGTGCGGAGCACGGAGGCCCCGATTCCGTTGCCTGCCATCTCGGCCATCTCAGCTACCTCCCCGCATCGCGCTGGCCCCGGCGAGGATCGATTTCACGATGTTGTGATAACCGGTGCAGCGACAAAGGTTTCCTTCCAGCCACTCGCGGACCTCGTCGCCCGTCGGATCGGGGTTGCGGGCCACCAGGTCGAGCGCGCTCATGACCATTCCGGGCGTGCAGAAGCCGCATTGCAGCCCGTGGTTCTCACGGAACGCCTCCTGCATCGGGTGGAGCTCGCCGCCTTCGGCCAGCCCTTCGATGGTGGTGACGTCGGCCCCGTCCGCCTGGATCGCGAGCATCGTGCAGGCCTTGACGGAGCGCCCGTTCACGTGCACCACGCAGGCCCCGCACTGGCTGGTGTCGCAGCCGACGTGGGTTCCGGTCAGCCGCAGGTTCTCCCGCAGCAGTTCC
The DNA here is from genome assembly GCA_965243335.1 of Gammaproteobacteria bacterium. Lineage (GTDB taxonomy): Bacteria > Pseudomonadota > Gammaproteobacteria > HK1 > HK1 > JAJDXW01. The sequence goes on along the minus strand of OZ251545.1, from coordinate 2,399,620 downwards.
ACCAGGAGGGTGCGGTCTTCGACCTCTTGAGCGACCGCGCTCCCGTTCACGTTCATGGAGACATTCACCGGCATACGCCTTACTCCTCCTCTTGCTCGCCGGGCGCGCCCTCGCCCTCTTCGGGGGGCGGCTCCGGCGTGACGGCTTCCACGAAGCGGGAAAAGAAGTCCGTCCCGATCTTTCGGGCCGTGCCCCCGATGAGCCGGGACCCCACCTGGGCGATCTTGCCGCCCGGCTGGACCCGGGCCGAGTATCGGAGCACGGTCCCGCCGTCCGCCGCCTCCAGGCTCACGTCGGCGCTCCCGGACGCGAATCCCGCGGCGCCGCCCCGCCCCTCGCCGGAGAGAGTATAGCTCTCCGGGGGGTTGAGGTTGGACACCGCGATCCGGGTCCTGAAGCGGGCCTTGACGGGGCCGACCTTGGCCAGCACGTCCGCGTCGAACTCGTGCTCGCCCACCCGCTCGATGGACTGGCAGCCTGGAATGCACCGGCCGAGGATCTCGGGGTCGTTGAGGGCCTCGAAGACCTCCTCGCGGGGGAGGGGGATCTGGAATTCGCCGGTCAGGTCCATGTCGTGCGGCTCCGGTCGGTCTGACGGAGTATAGCCCGGATGCGCATGGCGCGGGTGCACGTTCCCCGGGCGCCGCTCCCAGCCTGCCCCCGGGCCGCTCCCCGGGCCGCGGCGGCGCGTCACGGCCAGCTCGCCCGGGCGCCTGCCCCCCGGCCCGCCCGGCCTGCTCCTCCCCCTGGTCCGTCTCTCCCTCCCGACCGGCCCCGACCCTCCCCGCGGGGCCCGGGCGCTGTGCGTAAGCTATTGATATAGAGAGTGTAGGGTGGGGTTCGAGAGATTTCTTACCCCCGGGGACGGCGTTGTTCCAGGGTTTGGGGTCGGTTCGAGGGGCCTTCGGGCGGGTTTCACCCCACGGCGGCGCTTGTGCGGGTACGTCCCTGGGAACACGGGCGTCTCGCCCGCATTTTTCTCCCGGGCGCTTCACTTCGGCCCGCTGCGGGCGGGACGCCCGCGTTCCCAGGACACCCCCGTCCCCACAGGACGCGCCCGCGACTACTGCCGCCGCGGCGGGCCGTGCTAACGTTGCCGCGCAAGGCCATACCCACCACACCGGGAAGCGATGCGATGACCGACCCATACGCCGGCTACGAGCGGCTGACCTTCGACCGCCCCGACGAGCGGATCCTGCGGGTGACGTTCAACCGCCCGGAGCGCTACAACGCGCTCGACGCGATCGGGCATCGCGAGCTCACCTACCTCTGGCCCAAGATCGACGCGGACCCGGACATCGACTGCGTGATCCTGACCGGCGAGGGCCGGGCGTTCTCCGCGGGGGGCGACTTCGACCTCATCGAGCACAACATGCAGTCGTTCGACAACCTGGTCGGCACGTGGAAGGAGGCGCGCGCCCTCGTCTACAACCTCCTCGACTGCAACAAGCCCCTGGTCTCCGCGATCAACGGGCCGGCGGTGGGGGCGGGCCTCGTCGCCGGGCTGCTGTGCGACGTGTCCATCGCGGCCCGCTCGGCCCGCATCACGGACGGGCATACCCGTCTCGGGGTGGCGGCCGGCGACCATGCTGCGATCGTGTGGCCGCTCCTTTGCGGGATGGCCAAGGCGAAGTACTACCTCATGACCTGCGACGTGCTCACCGGCGCCGAGGCGGAGCGGATCGGCCTCGTCTCGCTCTGCGTGGACGACGACGCGCTCCAGGACAAGGCGCTCGAGGTGGCGCGCAAGCTCGCCCGGGGCGCCCCGTCGGCCATCCGCTGGACCAAGCACGCGCTCAACAACTGGCTGCGCATGGCCGGCCCCACCTTCGACACCTCGCTCGCGCTCGAGATGCTCGGGTTCGGGAGCCCGGAGGTGCGCGAGGGTCTGGCGTCGCTCCGCGAGAAGCGCGAGCCGGACTTCCCGCAAGGGTCGCCGATCTGAGCCGGGCGCGATCCGGCCCGGCCGGCGTGCGCCGAGCCGTGCGGGCCGGACGGCGGGGGAAGATAGAATGGCGGGGGACGGCTCCGCGGAGGGAACGCCCCGCGCCGGGCCGGAGGTTCGCCCGGAAGCCGGGGGCATGAGCGCGAGCCGAGGGGGAGGGCGCCCATGACCGAGACCCGCATGTATCCCGGCGTCGGAGCCGATGAGCGCACCACGTTCACGCCCTATTCCGCGTTCGACGTGCCGGCGGACCTTCGCGAGCTGCACGGGCGCTACGACGTGGAGGCGGTGGCCCGCCGGGTGCGCAACTTCCGCTTCGCCGAGGAGTGGATCATGATGATCCTCGGCGGGTGGCTCGCCACCGTCCCCGAGCTCCCGGTCAAGACGGGGCTCGGACGGATCATCTGGGAGACCGCGCAGGCGGCCGACAAGCTGGGCAAGCGCCTCCCGGAGCTCCGTTGCGGGACCCGTTCGGTCTCCGCCTCCGAGGCGCCGAACGAGGCGTTCGCGGCGTTCGTCCGGTCGGTGGCGGAGCCGGAGTCGCCGACCCTGACGATCGAGAAGCTCACCGGGGTCTTCGACGTGTTCCTGCCGCACCTCGCGGACGCCTGGGAGCGGACCGCGGCCGAGACCGACCCCATCGCGGACGCCCCGACCATCAAGATCCTGGAGGAATCGCTCGCGGACGCGAGGCGCCACATCGCCTGGGGGCGGGAGGTGCTCGACACCCTCTGCGCCGGCGCGCCCGAGGCCAAAGGCCGCCGCCGGGCGCGCCGCGAGGCCCTCGGAGCCGAGCTTCGCGCGTGCGGAGGGGTGACCGGAGAGCTGGCGCCGGACGGCGGGTCCGCGCCGCGATGCGAGGGCTGAAGGCATGAAGGGGAAGGGGTTGAAGGTATGAAGAGGTTCATCTCCCACGAGGAGCTGGCGCGCGACCGCCGGTTCAAGCGGGCGGGCGCGCGCGGGCGGCTGCTCGAATCGCTGCCCGACGACGTGGAGGGGGTGGTCGCGCTCATGGAGCACGCCGCTCCGAGGCTGCGCGAGCGGGTGGAGGGCACGGAGCTCGAGAAGGTCTACGACGATCTCGGCCCCGGATACCCCTTCCTCACCCAGTTCGGCTCGCTGCACCCGGAGGACCCCAACGTGGAGGTGCAGCTCAAGGTGCGCCTGCACGGCATCTTCGTCGGCGAGCTGCAGGCGCTCGAAGGGGCCGGCCGCACCCTCTGGGACTTCCCCGACGCGCCGTGGGAGTTCCGGATGAACATGGCGCGCCAGTGCTGGGACGAGGCGCGCCACTGCCAGGTCTTCGAGAAGCTGCTCGACCACGTGGGGGTCGAGGTCGGCGACTACCCGGAAACCACCACCCTCTTCGAGGCGGCGTGCGCGGACGATCCGACCCTGCGGGTCGCGGGGGTCAACCGGTGCCTCGAAGGGCTCGCGTGCGACGCCTTCCGGGCCATGATCGACTACGCCCGGGAGGCGGACGACCCGGTGATGGAGCAGGCCGTCGACTTCGTCCTCGCCGACGAGCTGACCCACGTCCGCTTCGGCAGCAACTGGGTCAAGCAGTTCACCCGCGCCGACCCCGAGAAGTTCCGCGAAGCGAAGGAGTTCCAGCGCGACGTGGAGCGCCGGTTCTCCATCGGGACGGGGCGTTCGGGGCGGGGCGATGCGGCGATCGGCATCGCCCGCGAGGAGCGGCTCGAGGCCGGGTTCACCGAGGACGAGCTCCGCGAGATCGAGGCGCTCGCCGATCGGGGGCCGAGCCGGGACACCCTGGTGGAGGCGGCCAGGATCCTGCGCTCCCGCCATCTCGCCCGCCAGCGCGGCGAGCCGGTGGAGCCGATGCCGATCCCCGGGAGGGCGGGGCCGCCGGCCGCCGCCGCGGACTGAGCTCCGGCCCGGCGTCAGCAAGCTCGCAACGCCATCGGGCTCGCGCCGGATACGGCGGCTCACAGGGTGGACCTTCAGGGGTCGACCCGGCCCCGCCTGCCCACCGGCGACGGAGGTCGCCGGCGGCTGTGGGGACGAGCTGTCCACTGACGGCCCCTTGCAGGTCCACCCTGCGTACGGCCACGACCGCCGGGTTCGACGAAGCGCCGTCGCCGTCGACGGCGCCTTTCGGCGGCGCAGCCGTGCCGAACGATGGCGCCGCCCCGGTGATCCAGGGCGCGCCCGAGGTGCGCTGCCGGCCGCCCGACCGCATGGTCTTCTGTACAATGGGCGGGGAATTGGGCCGGAGGAATGCGGCTCCGAGTGGCCCACGGGGCCCGGGGCGCTCCGCTGGCTCGGGGCAGGCGACCGGTGATCCGGAGTTCGGAGGGGATGTCGATGACGTTTGGGAGGTGGTTCGCGGCAGCCTTGGCGGGGGGGGCGCTCGCGTGGAGTGGAGCCGTGTACGCGCAGGTGTCCAAGCCGAGCGCCTTTTCGGAGACCTACGGCAACTGGACGGTGCGCTGTGCGGTCGGGCAGACGCAGGAAGGCGGCGAGGGAGCGGAAGGACGGCGGCAGTGCGTCATGGAGCAGCGTTTCTTCTGGCGGGACGCCGAGTCGGGGCGGACGCAACCGTTGCTGACCGTGACCCTGGCCCCGTCGTTCGCTGACCGGCCGTCACCCGCGGACGGGGGGATGGAGGCCATCGTGCTGACGCCGTTCGGCCTTCGTTTCGATAGCGGCTTGCGGCTGCGCGCAGACGAGGCGCGGAGCGTAGTCCTCTCGTTCGAGACCTGTTTCACGGACGGTTGCATCGCGCGCGGCCCCCTGGACGAGGTCGCCGTCGAGAGCTTCCGGGACGGGGTGGTGCTGCACGTGGAGGCGGAGCCGGCGGGCGGCGGCGATTCGTTTCGTCTGGAAGGCTCCCTGAACGGGTTCACCGACGCCAACAAGCGGCTGCAGGCGGAAGTCGGCCGCGGCGGCTGAATCGGGCGCGTCCCGGCGCCGGACGCCGGACCACGGGCCTCGCCGACCCGCGCGGGCCGAAAGAGGCGCAGCCGCCGCGCATCACTCGTACGCGTTCGACGGAACGCGCGGCGGCGGCGCGACCCGGGGTCCGGCCCTTCATGGAGGAAGGATCTTCCGCCCAACCGGATCCCGGCCAGCGTCCTCGGCATGAAGCACGCCCTGCTCGCCGGCGTGCACACCTTGACTTGCCGTTCGAGACCTCGCTATAAGGCGACCTCCGGACCTTAGGAGGAAGCGCAAGTGCCTTTCACGTCTTCAGCCTTGGCGGCCACGTTCGCGGCGATGCTCGCGGCGGCCGCCGTCCTTGCCCCGGGGGTCGCGGCCGGCCAGCCCCGCGCCGGAGGAACCCTGGTGGTCGCGACCACCAACGACACCCCCGACCTGGACATCCAGAAGTACATCAGCAGCTCGCAGCACAACGCGCTCCTTCCCCTGTACAACGGTCTCGTGGAGAAGGACTGGACCGCCGACGAGGAGTTCCATCCCATCGTGCCGGGGCTCGCGGAGAGCTGGACCGTGTCGGAGGACGGCCGGACCTACCGGTTCAAGCTGCGCGAGGGGGTCGTGTTTCACGACGGCTCCCCCTTCAACGCCGAAGCCGCCCACTTCAACTTCCAGCGGATGACCGACAAGGATTCCCCGTATTACGACCAGCAGGTCGGCAGCACCGCGACCGGGGTCCTGAGGGGATTGAAGGGCTCGAGGGTGGTCGACGAATACACCTTCGAAGTGGAGCTGGAGCGGGCCAACGTCGGCTTCATCGAGGCGCTCTCGAGCCTGCCGAACTACTACATGATCAGCCCCGCCGCGATCATCGAGCACGGGAACGAAGGCATCGGACAGCACGCGGTGGGCACGGGGCCGTTCAAGCTCGTCGAGTGGGTGAGGGGACAGCGCACCGTGATGGAGCGCAACGACGAGTACTGGGGCAGGAAGCCCCACGTGGACCGCATGGTGTATCGGCCGATCATCGAGCCGGCCGCCCGCATCGCGGCCCTGAAGGCGGGCGAGGTGCACATCGCGTGGGACATCCCCGTGGATCAGGTCGAGCCCATGAAGCAGGACCCCCGGTTCAACGTCTTCCTGCGGGGGCTGCCCGCCACCAAGGTGATCGAGTGCTGGTTCGCGAGCGGTCCCTTCTCCGACCCGCGGGTGCGCAAGGCGGTCAACATGGCCATCGACCGGAAGACGCTCGCGGAGGTGATCCTCAAGGGGACCGCGATCCCGGCGACGCAGCTCTACGGCATCGGCTCGGCCTCGTTCGACCCGTCGCTCCCGGTGTTCGAGAAGTACGACCCGGACGAGGCGAGGAGGATCCTGGCCGAGACCGCCCATCCCGACGGGTTCGACTTCTTCGTGATCACGTCGCCGGAGAACGAGCCGGTGGCCGGCGCCCTCCAGGCATACGAGTTCGTGCAGGCCAACCTGTCTCAGATCGGCGTGCGGATGGAGATCCGGGTGCGGGACAACGCGGAGTTCGGCGCGGCCTACATGCGGCCGAAGGCGGACGAGGAGTGCGTGACCTTCGACCGGGGCTACGACACCGACTTCATCCTGGACATGGGGTACTACGGGCCGCAGTGCGCTCCGAACGGCCTGAACAACCAGTGTCATCAGAACCCGGAGGTCGACCGGTTGATGGAGATGGCCTACACCGCGGCCGACATCGACGAATGGCGCGACCTGCACCGGCAGGCCCAGAAGATCATCATCGACACGAGCGGCAGCATCCCCCTGGTGCACGGATTGCGGCCGATGGCGTCCATGAAGAAGGTGCGGGACTGGCTGCCCGCCCGGGCGTGGCTGCAATTTCCGGGATACGCGTGGCTGGCCGAATAGGCCGGCCGGGATGAACCGCCGGCGCCGGCGGTCTCGGCTCGCGAAGCCCGCCGGCGCCCGGTCCGCGTGCGGGGCGGCTCGCCCTCCGCGCGCGGGCGGCGCCCTTGCCGTCGACGCGCTCCGCCGCGCCGCGGCCGGGTGAGGCGGCCGCGAGGTGTTGCGGTTCCTGGTGTCGCGGCTCCTCTTCCTGGCGCCGGTGCTTCTCGGCGCCTCCGCGGTCGTCTTCACCCTGATCCAGCTCGCCCCGGGGGACCCGGTGGACGTCCTGATGGGCGTCTTCGCCTCCCCGGAGGCGCGCGAGGCGCTACGAGAGAAGTACGGGCTCGACGATCCGGCCTACGTGCAGTACTTCCGATGGCTCGGCCACCTGCTGCAGGGCGATTGGGGGGTCTCCATCCAGCAGCGCCTGCCGGTGCTCCCCCTGGTGCTGGAGAAGTTCCGGATCACCTTGCTTCTCACCGGAGCGGCGGGCCTGTTCAGCATCGTCGTCGGCGTGGCGGCCGGGGTCCTCTCCGCGGTCAAGCAGAATTCCCTGACCGACCGGGCCATCATGCTGGTCTCGGTGTTCGCGCTCAGCATACCCGCGTACTGGCTCGGCCTGGTGTTCATCTACGTCTTCTCCGTGACCCTCGGGTGGCTGCCGACCGGCGGGATGCGCTCCTTCGTGGAAGAGAAGACGACGCTCGACCTGCTGGAGCACATGATCATGCCGGGGGTGGTCGCGGGGCTCACGCCGGCCGCGATCATCGCGCGGGTCACCCGCACCGCGATGCTGGAGGGGATGCGGCTCGACTACATGACCGCCCTCCGCGCCAAGGGGCTCTCGGAGCGGGCGGTCATCTTCCGCCATGCGCTTCCCAACGCGCTGCCCACGGTCGTGAACATGACCGGGCTTCAGATCGGCTATCTCATCCTGGGCGCCGCCCTCTTCGTCGAGATCATCTTCAGCTGGCCGGGCCTCGGCTACGAGATCTACAAGTCCGTGGTCGGCCGGGACATGCCCATGATGCTGGGGCTGGTGCTGTTCAGCACGATCGTCTTCGTGCTGCTGAACCTCGTCGTGGACGTGCTGTACCGGATCATCAACCCGCGGGTGCGCGCGGAGTAGGGCGGGCCGGAGGGGGCCGGGGGACGACGTGACCGGGGGGGCCGGCGAATCGGACGGGGCGGACCGGACGGATCGGGCGGCGGGGCCGCGGCCCGCCTCCCGAGGGGAGGGGCGGCGGCGCGCCTTCGCGGTGGGCGGCCGCGCCGGCATCGCGACGGGCGCGGCCATCGTCCTGTTCGTGGTGCTCGTCGCCCTCTCCGCCCCCTTCATCAGCCCCTACGACCCGAACGAGATCCATCCGATCGACCGGCTGAAGGGGATCGGGGCCGAGGGCTACGTTCTCGGGACCGACGGCCAGGGCCGCGACATGCTGAGCCGCCTCGTGTGGGGCGCGCGGACGTCCCTCGCCATCGCGGTGGTCCCGCTCTCCGTCGCGGCGATCGTCGGCCTCCTGCTCGGCTCCCTCTCCGGCTATGCGGGCGGCCTCCCGGAGACCTTCATCATGCGCGGCATGGACGTGGTGTTCGGCCTGCCGCCCATCCTGCTCGCCATCGCGGTGGCCGCCACCCTCGGCCCCGGTCTCGGCAACCTCATCATCAGCCTGACGATCGTGCTCATCCCCCCGATGACCCGGGTGACCGCGCAGGTGGTGGTGGTCCTGCGCGAACAGGCGTTCGTGGAGGCGGCGCGGGCGAGCGGCGCCCGCGGCCTGCAGGTCGTGTTTCACCACATCCTTCCCAACAGCGTGGCCCCGGTGCTCGCCTACGCGACCTCCCTCGCCGGAGCGATGGTCGTCTTCGGGGCCGGGATCAGCTTCATCGGGCTCGGCATCCAGCCTCCGCAGGCCGATTGGGGGAGGATGATCAACGACGGTCGGGAGGTCCTCGACCTCAAGCCGCACGTCTCCACCCTGCCCGGCGTCGCCATCGTGGTGCTCGCGGCGGGCTTCAATTTTCTCGGCGACGGTCTGCGCGATCTGCTGGATCCGCGCATGAAGATGTAGGGCAGGGCGGGGCCGCGTCGTGCACTCGACGGACCGGAAGGATTCGATGGGCCGCATCGACCCGGCGAGGCGGAGGGAGTCGGGGGGCCGGGCGGACCCGGTGGAACGGCCGGACCCGGTGGAGCGGGCCGACGTGCTGCGGGTCGAGGGGCTCAGGACCTGGTTCTTCTCCCGCCACGGGGTCGCGAAGGCGGTCGACGGCATCGACCTCTCCCTCGGCGAGGGCGAGCAGCTCGGCCTCGTGGGGGAGTCGGGCAGCGGCAAGAGCGTGACCGCCCTCTCGATCATGCGGCTGGTGCGCACCCCGCCCGGCCGGATCGTGGACGGCCGGGTCCGCTTCGAGGGACAGGACCTCCTCGCCCTTGGGGCCGAGGAGATGCGCCGCATCCGGGGACGGCGGATCTCCATGATCTTCCAGGATCCGGCCGCCCATCTCGATCCCATCATGCGGATTGGGGACCAGGTGGCGGAGGCGCTCTCCCTGCACCGGAACATGGGCCGCAAGGCGGCCCTCGCGGAGGCGGCCCGCCTGCTGCGGACCCTCAAGGTGCCGTCCCCCGCCGACGTCCTGCACGCCTATCCGTTCCAGTTGAGCGGGGGCATGTGCCAGCGGGTGCTCATCGCCACCGCGATCTCCACCGAGCCCGCGCTCGTCATCGCCGACGAGGCGACCAGCGCCCTCGACGTGACCGTGCAGGCCAGCATCCTGCGCACCCTGGGGGAGCTGACCGAGACCAGTGGCGCTTCGGTCCTGCTCACGACCCACAATATGCGGGTGGTGCTGAAGGCGTGTCCGCGGGTCATGGTCATGTACGCGGGGCGGGTGGTCGAGAGCGGGCGTACCGAACGCCTGTTCGCGCGGCCGCTGCACCCCTACACCGCCGGGCTTCTCAACGCGGTGCCGTCGCTCGAACGCGGCGGGGTTCGGCTGGAGCCGATGCCCGGGGAGCCGCCGCTGCCCACCGCGATGCCGCCGGGATGCGCGTTCTACCCGCGATGCCCGATCCGGCGTCCCGACTGCCGGGAGCAGCCGCCCCCGTTGCGCGAGGTCGAGCCGGGGCGCTTCAGCGCCTGCCTGTATCCGGAAGAAGCCGGTGGCTGAAGACCTGCTCCGGGTCGAAGGCCTGAAGAAGCACTACCCGGCCCGCGGAAGGCGGGGCCTCTTCGGGACGCGGGGCCGTGCGGTCAAGGCGGTGGACGGGGTGAGCTTCACGGTTGCTCCGGGCGAGGTCCTGGCCGTGGTCGGCGAGTCCGGGTGCGGCAAGTCGACCCTCGGGAGACTCGTCCTTCGCCTCCTCGACCCGACCGCCGGGGCCATCTCCTTCGACGGCGCCGACATCACGCGGCTCGGCCGCGAGGAGCTGCGGCGCATCCGTCTGCTCATGCAGATCGTCTTCCAGGACCCGTTCGGCTCTCTCAACCCCCGGATGACGGCGGGCGAAGCCATTGCCTACCCGTTGAAGGTGCACGGCCTCCTCGACGGCGACCGCGAAGGGAAGGTGGCGGAGCTCCTCGAACGGGTGGGGCTGAGCGCGATGCACGCCCGCCGGCTCCCGCACGAGCTGAGCGGGGGCCAGCGCCAGCGGGTGGGGATCGCCCGGGCGATCTCCGTCGGCCCGAAGCTCATCGTCCTGGACGAACCGGTGGCCGCCCTCGATCTGTCCGCCCAAGCCCATGTCCTCAACCTGTTCAAGGAGCTGCAGCGGGACATGGGGATGGCGTACCTCTTCATCACCCACGACTTGAGCGTCGCCGAGTACATGGCGGATCGCATCCTGGTGATGTATGCGGGCAAGGTCGTGGAGCTGGGAGAACGCCGCCGCCTCTTCGAGAGCCCGCGCCATCCCTATACGGAAGCCCTCCTCTCCGCCGCGGTGCTCGGGAGCTGGGGCGACACGGTCAAGGAGACGATTCTGGAGGGTGATCCCCCGAGCCCTATCGATCCCCCGCCCGGCTGCCGGTTTCATCCCCGGTGTCCCTGTGCGGAGCGCGTCTGCCGGTCGGAGGAGCCGCGTCTGGCGCGGCTCGACACCGGCCAGCTCGCGGCCTGCCACCTTCGGACGGGCCGGATGGAGCAGCGGCCGGAAGAGGGCCGCTGAACCGGCCCGCCCGCACTGTTGTTCACGGGCGCTTCACACCCCCTGTGCGGGCGAGACGCCCGCGTTCCCAGGACACCCACGTCCCCACGGACGCGCCCGCGAGAGGCGTGCCTGGCGAAAACCCCACCGCGCACATGCCTCGGGCGCGAGGCGGCTGGTTTGCCCGCTCGCGCGCTTGCCGTAGACTACGCGGCCCCACTGCCACCCGACCGGGGTTTTATGGGTAGCTAGTCTCGCGCCGCGCTTCTCCCGGAGGCGGCGCATGAGCCAACGACCGTTCCGCGGGCCTGCCGCGAGCGCCGGTGAGGAGTGAGATTTCGATGACCGCCAAGGGGGAGGCGACCGTTGCCCGTTTCGGGCCGGAAGCCCTGCACCGAAGACCGGCCGCGCCGGGGCGTCCGCGGCCCGGCGGATCGGCCGTCAAGTACGCCGCCGCCGTGGGCGAGACCCGCCCCGCACCCGTCTTCGACCCGGCGCCGATTGCGGCGTCCGCCGCGCTCGACCACTTCGCGGAGCAGGGCGGGCAGGTGTTCGCCGGCACCCATGTGCTCCTCGACCTCTGGGGCGCGAGCCATCTTGACGATGCGCGCTACATCGAGCGCGCGATGCGCCGGGCGGTCGACGTCTCGGGGGCGACCCTGCTCCACATCCACCTGCACCGCTTCGGGGACGGCGGGGGGGTGACCGGGGTCGCCGTGCTCGCCGAATCCCACATCAGCGTCCACACGTGGCCGGAGCGGGGCTTCGCCGCCTTCGACGTGTTCATGTGCGGCGGGCGCCAGCCCGAGCTCGCGGCGGAGGTCTTGCGGAGCGCGCTCGAGCCCGCCCGGGTCGAGATGTCGATTGAGCGGCGGGGGGTGGTGGCCTGAAGACGCGGAAGGCGTTCGCGGAGACGCTGCACGAGGGCTACCGGCAGGAGTTCCAGGTCGACCGGGTGTACCTGGAGCGCGCCACCGGCCTCCAGCGCCTGCTCATCTTCCGGAACCCGTGCTTCGGGCGGGTCATGGCGCTCGACGGGGTCGTGCAGACCACCGAGGGCGACGAGTTCATCTACCACGAGATGCTTGCCCACGCGCCCCTCTTCGCCCACGGCGCGGCGCGGCGGGTGCTCATCGTCGGCGGCGGGGACGGGGGGATGCTGCGCGAGGCGCTGCGCCACCGCGCGGTCGAGCGGGTGGTGCAGGTCGAGGTCGATCAGGACGTGATCGACACCTGCCGCGAACACCTCCCGAACCACTCCGCAGGGGCGTTCGACGATCCCCGGGTCGAGATCGTCATCGCGGACGGCGCGCGGTTCGTCTCCGAGACCGTCGAGCGTTTCGACGTCGTCATCGTCGACTCGACGGACCCGGTGGGGCCCGGCACGGCCCTCTTCCGCCCCGAGTTCTACGCGGGCTGCCGGCGCGCCCTCGCTCCGGGCGGGGTGCTCGTGACCCAGAACGGGGTCGCGTTCCTCCAGCCGGAAGTCGCGCGCGGAACCGCCCGCGCGTTCGACCGGCAGTTCCGGGACTGGCGTTTCTTCTCGGCCGCGGTGCCCACCTACGCGGGGGGGATCATGCTGTTCGGCTGGGCGAGCGACGACCCTTCGCCGCGGGCGGTCCCCGTCGAGACCCTGCGCGAGCGCTACGCGGCGGCCGGCATCCGCACCCGCTACTACAACCCCGAGATCCACAAGGCGTCGTTCGCGCTGCCGCAGTACGTGCGGGAGCTGGTCGGCCTCGCGTGAGCCGCCGCCGGTCCCGGGGCGAATATCCGTCAGAGCTCCTCACGGGCGTCGAAGTGGACGAGGATCCCCCCGAGCGCGGCGGGGTGGATGAAGCCGATCATCGCCCGCCGCGAGCCGGGCCGTCCGCGGTCGTCGATCATCCGGCACCCGCCCTCGCGCGAACGGCGCAGGGCCTCGTCCGTGTCGGGGACCTTGAAGGCCACGTGGTGGAGGCCCGGCCCGCGCCGGTCCACGAAGCGAGCGAGGGTCCCCATGTCCTGGCGGGTGTCGCCGCGCTGCCCGTGCCGCACCTCGGGGGCGTCGGGGCCGAACTCGAGCGGCTCGATGACCTCGAGCTCGGTGTCGCCGATGGTGATGAAGACGACCCGGCCGCCGCCGACCCGCCGGGGCGGCCGGTTGTGGTAGACGATCCCGTACTTGTCGGAGGTGAAGCTCTCGACCGCGATCGACACCTCCACGTCGCTCTGCCGGCTCTCCACCTCGTAGCCGAGCCGGCGCGCGAAGCACGCCTCGGTGCCGGCGCAGTCGTTGGTCGAGATCCCGACGTGGTCAAGGCGTTCGACCCATCCCGAAGGGGGCGGCAGGTCGAGCGGGGGGCTGATCCGGGTGAGGACCCCGCGCGTCTCGGCGGGGTCGAGGTCGTAGGCCTCGCCGCCCCCGAGGGCCGCCCGGACCGGTCCTGCGCCCACCCCGGCCTCCGCCGCCGCGTCGCGGGCGCCCGCCGGGTCCCCGGCCGCGAGGGCGATGTGGTGGATGCCGGTGCGGTCCGCGCCGCCGACGCACGGGTCGCCGGGCTCGAAGAGGGCGAGGGCGCTCCGTCCGGCGGTGAACACCGGAACGTCCGTGCCGCCGGGTCCCGGGAGGTCAACCCGCGGAAGATCGAGCATGTCGCCGAAGACCCGGGCGGCCGCGTCGACGTCCCGGGTGACGGCGGCCACGTAGGCGAGTTCAGTCGTGAGCATTCGATGGTTCCTCGTTCGTTTGTTCGTGAGCGTTGAGGGAAGCGGGCGCCTCGGGCGGGCGCCGACCGCGGCGCGGGCGTCCCCGCCGGCCCGGACCGCCCGGCCCGGCAAACGAAGGAGGGGCGGCGACGCTTGCGCGGTTGATGTCCCCTTGGGAACGCGGGCGTCTCGCCCGCATTTCCCCCGGGCGTTTCGCCCCCGGACCTTCGGTCCTCTGCCAGCGGGACACAAGCGTTCCCCCAGGACGTCCGCGATGAGGTGTGCCTGGCGAAAATCCCCGCAGCGCCCATGTCTCCGATCCGGCCGGCGTGCCCGCCAGCATGGATGTGACTATACTCCGGCCGATGCCGTATTCGCCGGTTCGGGCGCGGGCTCCGTTCCCGGGGGAGCGTGCGGCGAGGTCCCGGCGTCCCGGCCGGCAACCACCGGGGGCCGGTCGGAGGATGGTTGCAGTGCACCCGGGAGGGAATCGCGATGCTGAAAAACCTCAAGTGGACGGCCGCCGCGGTGGCCGCGGTATCCGTCTTCGGCTGGGCCGAGTGGGCGGCGGCGGAGGCGAGCGTCAAGCTTCGCATCGGCCACGTCACCACCATCGAGGCGATCGCCGGCCAGGGCTCGACTAGGCTGGCCGCGATGGCCAAGGAGCTCTCGAACGGCGAGATCGACATCGAGATCTTCCCGAACGGACAGCTCGGCGGGGAGCTCGAGATGGTGTCCCAGGTCCGCCTCGGCGAGCTGGACATGGTGATGGTGGGCTCCGGGCTCGCGGCCGCGATCGAGCCGACCTTCTCCATCACCGAGCTGCCGTTCATCTGGAAGAGCCGCGAGTCGGCCTGGGAGGTGCTGAACGGCCCGGTCGGCAATGAGATCCTGGCCCTCATGGAGCCCAAGGGGATCAAGGGGCTCGCGTGGGGCGTGTGGGGGTTCCGCGGCTTCCTGACGAACGGCTTCCCGATCGAATCGGTGGACGACATGAAGGGCCGCAAGATCCGGATCGTCGAGAACCCGTTGTACGTCCAGACGATCCGCGCCTTCGGGGGGAACCCGGTGCCGATGGCCTGGCCCGAGGTCTACTCCGCCCTCCAGCAGAAGGCCATCGACGGGGTGGAGACCAACTACCACGGGATGGCGGACGCCAAGCAGTACGAGGTCGCGACCCACCTCGCGGTCTCCAACCACATCTTCACCTCTACCGTGTACCTGATGAACCTGGACGTCTACGACTCCCTCTCGGCGGAGCACCAGGAGATCATCATGAAGGCGGCGCGCGCGGCAGGTGAGACGATGCGCGACGGCGCCCGGAAGGCCAACGAGGACGCCATCGCCCTCATGGCCGCGAACGGCATCACCGTGACCGATCCCGTGCGCGACTCGTTCGCGGCCCGCGCCAAGGAGGTGCACGACAAGTTCTCGGTCTTCGTCGGCCCCAAGGTGCTGGGCGCGGTCATCGCCGCGCAGGAATAGGGCATCCAGGGAGCCGCGCTCCGGGGAGCGGTCCCCCGGCGTTCGCCGCGCGGGGGGGCCGGCGTTCCGGGACAAGGGGCCGCACGAGCCGAGGGAGGCGGAGGCGCCGACGGGGCGCCCGGCGCCGGGAGAGGTCCGGGTCGGGGCGCGTGAGGGACCCGTCGCGGGCGCAGCTCGCGGGGGAGCGGGCGAGTCGGGGCCGGGGCGCACGCTCGAAGCGTGTGGGGGAGCCCGGTCCGGGGGACAGGTGGGCGGCGTTCCCGGTCCGGCGCCGCGGCGGCCTGGGTGAAGGACCGCGGCCCGCGCCGTTCATCGAGGGGAGGCGATGCCGTTCGTACACGTCAACGGGGCCGACCTCTACTACGAGTCGGCGGGGGAGGGCGTTCCCCTCGTCCTCTGCCACGAGTTCGCGGGCGACATGCGGGCCTGGGAGCCCCAGATCCGGTTCCTCGCCCGCCGCTACCGCGTCGTTGCCTGGAACTACCGGGGATACCCGCCCTCGGACGTGCCGGAGGCGCCCGAGGCATACAGCCCCGAAGGTTTCGTCGCGGACCTCCTCGGGCTCATCGACGGCCTCGGGCTCGGCCGCGTCCACCTTGCGGGGCTCGCGACCGGGGGGAACCTCGTTCTCAACTTCGCCATCGCCCATCCCGAGCGGGCGCGGAGCCTCATCGTGGCCGGAGCCGGGGCGGGCACGGTCGACCGCGCGGCGTGGCTCGAGGCGGCGCGGCGGTTCGCGGACGACATCGCCCGCGACGGCGGCGAAGGCATCGTGGCGAACGTCGCGGACGCCCCTCAGCGCGCCATCTTCCGCGCCAAGGACCCGCGCGGCTGGCAGGAGTTCGTCGACGGGATGCGCCGCCTCTCGCCGGTCGGCGCGGAACACGTCATGCGCGAGGTCCTCATCCCCCGCGCCCCGGTCTTCGAGCTTGCCGAGGGTATTCGCCGGCTCTCCATGCCGATCCTGGTGACGTGCGGCGACCAGGACGCACCCGCGTTCGAGCCGAGCCGCTTCATCCGCGATGCCGCCCCCCATGCCGGGCTCGCCGTGATCCCGATGTGCGGCCACACCCTGAACTCCGAAGAGCCCGATCTGTTCAACCGGATGGCGGGCTCGTTCTTCGCCGCGGTCGACGCCGGGCGATGGGGCACTTGGCGCGCATGAGTCCGGGCCCGCCATGACGCGCTCCGGGCGGTCGAGGCGGCCCGGCGCCGGCCTGGGGATCGACCGCGGGTTCTACCCCGGGACCGACCGCCGGGCGGCTCCCGCGATGAACCCCGCGGACGGCCCCGTGGACGGTCCCGAGGGGGAGAGCACGGCGCGATGATGATGCCGATCCCCGGCGAGCTGAAGGCCCTCGCCTTCGTCCTCGTGACCGCGGCGCTCGCCGCGTCCTGGCTCCTCCGTGCGGAGTGGCTGGGCCGCGGGGGGGAGGGCGGCGGGCTCGACCTCTGGAAGGCGGTTGAGGACACCGTGAGCCATTTCCTGCTGCTCGCGATGCTCGCGTCCGCCGCCCTGCAGGTGGTCGTGCGCTACCTCCTGTCCGACACCCTGACCATGCCCTGGACCGAGGAGTTCGGCCGGCTGGTGATGGTGTGGGGGGCGCTCTGGGGCGCCGCCGCGCTCCAGCGGAGCGACGACCACATCAGCATGTCGGTGATCTTCGACCAGCTTCCGCCCCGGGCGCAGCTCGCGGTGCGGCTGTTCGGCGATCTGGTCACCCTCGGCGTGCTCCTGCCGGTGGTGTGGTACGGCTGGAAGAGTGCGGTGTCGCTCGAGGTCATGTACACGATCGCCCTCGGCCTCCCGCTCTCCGTGTTCGCCTGGCCGATCCCCGTCGCGGGGGCGCTCCTCGTGCTGCACACCGTCTCGCTCATGGTCCGGCGGGTGCGCGGCGTACCGATCCCTTCGAGCGTCAACACGGAGATCTAGCGCGTGCCTCCCCTTGCCGTCGTGCTGGCGGTCTTCTTCTCCCTCTTCCTGCTCCGGGTACCGATCGCCATCGTCCTGATCGCTTCCTCGCTGGTCGGGCTCTGGCTCGCCCCGACCGGGATCAAGCTCTCGACCATCCCGACGACGATGTGGCAGGGGATCAACCACTTCGTCCTCATGGCGATCCCGTTCTTCATCCTGATGGGGGACCTCGCCCTCGCGAGCGGGGTCACCCAGCGGCTCGTCAACCTCGCCAAGGCGTTCGTCGGGCACGTCGCCGGGGGGCTGGCCCACGTCAGCGTCCTCGTGAACATCGTCATGGCCGGCATGTCGGGCTCGGACCTCGCCGACGCCGCGGCCACCGGGAAGCTGCTGATCCCGGGCATGCGCCGCGCCGGCTATCCGGTCTCCTACGCGGCCTCGATCATCGGCGGCGCGGCCACCATCGGCCCCCTCATCCCGCCGAGCATCGCGTTCATCATCTTCGCGGCGGCGACGGAGACGTCGGTCGGCCGGCTCTTCCTGGGGGGCGCGGTTCCGGGCCTTCTGCTCGGGCTGTTCCTGATGGCGCAGGCCTACGTCGTCGCGCGGCGCAACGACTACCCGCGCGAGCCCCGGATGCCCTATCGCGAGCGGGTGCGGGCCACCGCGGTCGGGCTGCCCGTGCTGGTGATCCCGATCATCGTGCTCGGGAGCATCCTCACCGGGGTCGCGACCCCGACCGAGGCGGCGGTGCTGGGCGTCATCTCCGTCGTCCTGGTCGGCGGGCTCTTCTACCGGGAGCTGACGGTGAAGAGCTTCGCACGCCAGATGCTGAACACGATCCGGACGATCGGCGCGGTGTTCCTCATCATCTCGGCGGCCGCGGTCTTCGGGAGGGTGCTCACCCTCTACGGCGCGGCCGATGCGCTGGCGACGTGGCTCACCGGGATCACCGACGAGCCGCTCGTGTTCCTCCTCGGCGTCAACGTCGTCTACCTCCTGCTCGGGAGCATGGTCGACACCGTGCCGATCCTGCTCGTCTTCGTGCCGATCCTGATGCCGACGGTGGAGGCCCTCGGGATCGACGTCGTCCACTTCGGCGTCATCACCGTGTTCAACCTGCTGATCGGGCTGATCACCCCTCCCTACGGCCTCACCATGTACCTCCTGTGCCGGATCTCCGGCATCTCGCTCCAGCAGTTCTGGGGGCACATGTGGCCCATCTTCCTGACGATGCTGGCCGCCCTGCTCCTGGTGACGTTCTTTCCCGCCCTCACCACCTGGCTCCCGGACCTGGTGATGCCGGTCCGCTAGCCGGGGTTGCGGGCCGGTGCGGGCGCGGTGCGGACGGAGGCCCGACCCGACGTTCGAGGCCAGCCCGACGTTCGAGACGAATCCGAGGACCCGCCCCTTCCCGCTGGACGACGGTGGGAACGATCGGAGAGCCCCCCAATGATCAATCTCTACAGCGACACCCAGACCCTCCCCACTGCGGCCATGCGCGAGGCGATGGCGCGGGCGCCGGTCGGGGACGAACAGCGCATGGAGGACCCGAGCGTGAACCGGCTGTGCGAGATGGCGGCGGAGCTCCTCGGCAAGGAGCGCGCGGTGTTCCTCCCCTCCGGGACGATGTGCAACGAGATCGCCATCCGGGTCCACTGCTCTGCCGGGGACGAGGTCATCGCCGACCGCACCTCGCACATCGTCCATTTCGAGGGGGGAGCGCCGGCGGCCCTGAGCGGGGTGATGGTCGCGTCGCTCGACGGCGAGCGGGGGGTGTATTCCGGGGAGCAGGCGAGGGCGGCGGTGCGCGACCCCGCCAACCGGTACGCGCCCCGCTCGCGCTTGCTTGCGGTGGAGCAGACCGCCAACCTCGGGGGCGGGACGGTGTGGCCGATCAAGGCGTTGCGGGCGGTCGTGGAGGCGGCGGGCGAACACGATCTCGCCACCCACATGGACGGCGCCCGGCTGCTGAACGCCGTCGTCGCGTCCGGGGCGCCGGCCCGCGACCACGCCCGCGGGTTCGACACCGTCTGGATCGACCTCAGCAAGGGCCTCGGCTGTCCGGTGGGCGCGGTGCTCGCGACCTCGCGGAGCCGGATCGACGACGTATGGCGCTGGAAGCAGCGCCTCGGCGGGGCGATGCGCCAGGCCGGCATCCTCGCCGCGGCCGGGATCCACGCCCTCGACCACCATGTCGATCGCCTCGCCGACGATCACCGCAACGCCCGCCGCTTCGCCGAGGGGGCGGCGCACGTTCCCGGACTGGCCCTCGACCTCGACTCGGTCGAGTCCAACATCGTGTACTTCGAGGTCGAGGAGAGCGTCGGGCGGACCGCGAAGGAGGTCTCCGCCGCCCTCGCGGAGCGGGGCGTATCGATCGGCGCGCTCGGCCCCCGGCGGCTCCGCGCCGTCACCCACCTCGACGTCGGCGCGAGCGACGTGGACACCGCGATCGAGGCGCTGCGTGACGTGATGAAGCACGGCGAGGACGGGGAAGGCCGGCGGCCAGCGCCGGGCGGCTGAGGCTCCCCCGGATATCCCTCCGTCCTCCCGGCGGCGGGTTCCGACCCGCTTCCAGCGGCGGGAGACCGCCCCGGCTTCCAGCGATCGCGTCCGAACGGGCCGGGGCGGCGGCGGGGCGCCGCCGGGTATATCGAAGGCGTGGCCCGGGCCCCCGGTTCCCCCGGAACCCGGTTTCCTGTGCTTGTCATTCACGGCTTGAATGATCATCATTCAAGCCGTGAATGGATCTCCACTTCCTCGCCTCGTCTCGCGCAGTCTCCGCGACCGCCTGCAGGTCATGCCGGCGGTGGTGGTCACCGGCGCCCGCCAGACGGGCAAGAGCACCCTGGTCCAGGGCCTCGCTCCGGCGGCCGGTCGGCGCTATCTCTCGTTGGACGACCTCGACGTGCTCGACGCCGCCCGCCGCGATCCCGAAGCGCTCGTCGGCGGCGAGGAGCCGGTGACCCTGGACGAAGTGCAGCGCGAGCCCGATCTGCTGCACGCCGTGAAGCGGGCGATCGACCGGCGGCGGCGCCCGGGCCGCTTCGTACTCACCGGATCGGCGAACCTGCTCCTCATGCGCCGGGTGTCCGAATCGCTCGCCGGTCGGGCGAGCTACCTGACCCTCTGGCCGATGACGAGGCGCGAACAACGGGGGCTTGGACGCTGCGGCGCCTGGGAGAAGCTGCACGCGGCGAACGAACGGGACTGGCGGGCCTTCTGGCCGCGGAGCCTGGTGCGCCCGAGGACTGGCGAGCGCTCGCGCGGCGCGGCGGATTTCCGGTTCCGGCCATCCATCTCGAAACGGCCGAAGAGCGTGCAGTCTGGTTCGACGGCTACGCGCGCACCTATCTCGAACGCGATCTGCAGGAGCTTTCTTCGATCGCCGCGCTGCCCGATTTCCGCCGTCTGATGCAGGCCGCATCCCTCCGGCTCGGGCAGATCGCCACCCAGACGGAGATCGGCCGCGACGTCAGGCTGCCGCAGCCGACCGTGCGCCGTTACCTGAACCTGCTCGAGACCTCCCATCTGCCGGTGCGCCTTCCCGCCTACGCGGTGAATCGCACCAAGCGGCTCATCAAGTCCCCGAAGCTGTACTGGAGCGATACGGGGGCGGCGCTGCACCTCGCGGGCGTCGCCGAACCCGAAGGGGCCCACCTCGAAAACCTCGTGCTCCACGACCTGCCGGTCTGGCGCGACACCCGCCTCGAACGGGCCGAGGTGTTCTACTGGCGCACGACGGCCGGCGAGGAAGTGGACCTCGTGATCGAGTCGGGCGGTCGCCTCCTGCCGATCGAGATCAAGTCGACGGGCCGGCCGCGCCTCGCGGACACGGCGCGCCTGCGTTCCTTCCGCGCGGAGCATGGGGAGGAGGCCCGGGCCGGGCTTCTGCTGCACACCGGCAGCACCCTGGAATGGCTCGCGCCCGGCGTGCTCGCCGTCCCCTGGTTCAAGGTGCTGTGAGCCGAGTTCGCCCGGAGCTGTGAGCTCACACGAATTTTGATCATTCTGATCAGGATTCCTGTGTTTCTTGGCCACATAGCCCGTTCGGGGATCCCCTGTAGGACACCACGACCGTACGACGATCCGAGATCCTACGCACGACGGGCGATTCGCCCCTTGTCGTGCCCGCTTCCCTCTGCGACCGTGTGCCGATGGCTGACCCCCTCCCGCTGGCGACCATCGACGAGGCACTGAGCCTCCGCACCCTCAAGGCGTTGCTCGACAGGGACCTCGACCGTGTGGCGGCTGCCCTCGTTGCAGCGTGCCCGCGCGGGTCTCGGCAATCTCCACCTGAAGGCCGCGTGGAGGGACCCGCAGCGGCGGGCCGGGGTCGTGCTCCAGAAGATTTCGTATATAATTGTATTATATACATTTTCACGATAGTTAGGAGCCCTGTGTACGGATGTGTTGCTCCCTTATCCCCTTCCGATCACATCACGGATTTCTTGACTTGGCCGTCGCCGTGTACCTATATTCCTCCTGCAGGAGGGCCTCACTGTCGTTCTCGCGGTCCAGTCTCTGATCCGGATCGCTCGTGGGGTACCCCGCCCGATGACAGAGCATCCAGAAGTGGAGGAGAATCATGAATCGGACCCTGAACGTCCTTCTGCTCAAGGACGGTGCGTGGACGGCCCAGTGTCTGGAGCACGACATCGCCGCTCAGGGAGAGACGATTCAGAAGGCGATGTTCGAGCTTACCCGCACCCTCTTCGCCGAGGTCTGCCTGTGCGCGGCGCGTGGAGATCACAGCCTCGACAGCATCCCCCCTGCGCCGCGCTTCTACTGGCAGCGCTACCAGGACGCTGGCGAGCCCGTCGACAGCCGTCGCGTGCCGCCGTTCAAGCCGGACTGCGATCTGCCCCCGGCCTTCATGCTCCCCGGGTTCCGCGAGCTTCGCGTCGCTTGAGGGAGTCTTGGGATGGCTTATCCCTTCGTGCAGATGCCTACGATCGGCCAGTTCGTCCGCCGGGCGTGTGGCGAATATGGCTGTACCCACGAGAAGGGAGCCGTCACGTTGTTCGGCCCTGACGGAGAGAGCCGCGTTTCGGCGCTGTCGCGTGGGGAGAACGGCGAGAGGAAGGTCGTCGTTCTCCCCTTCGGCGACGATGACGAGAGGCTGACTCCTCACCTCCTCCGGAGCCTCTGCCGTCGCCTCGGGCTCCCTCTTGCCGACTTCGGTCTTGCCCTGAGTGAAGACGGCCTGTCCTCGACCGATTCCTGATCTTCTTCGCGTACAAGCGCGGCTTCCGGGCCGTGCGCCTGATCCTGGAGGCCGCCGCTTCCTCTCTGTCCTGACCGTCCCCGCTTCGCGTGTGGTCGCGGGATCCGCCTTCCCGCTTCTCCTTGGCTTGTCCTCGTCGGCCACCGCCCGCCGGTCCGTGGGATCTGATCAGAATTCGTGAGTCAAGTGGTCACGTACTGGCCGTTCCGGCCCCGGATCGGACCCGATTGTGATCAGGATTCGTGTGATCCCACAGGAGCGCCGGGGGCGCCCGCCGCCTGCCCGCCGGACGGGCCGCCTCGCCTCTCCTGGCTGGAACTCGGGGCGATATGGCGATGACTTCGGGAGACCTGGCGGACCCCTGGTGACGACGGCAGGGGCTGTAGCACGGGATGGGCGGGGGCGGTTCCGCGTAAGTGCAGGACGCCCGTTGACGAGGCGCCGTCCCAGGCACAAGATCGGGGACATGGTCATGACCACGCCTACCGAGAGGAGTCTCGAGCTCCGAGCCTTCGCCGAGCGGGCCGCCGAAAGGCTTTCTCGGGTCCCGGGGCTCGACGCCGTCGTCCTGTTCGGGTCGGCCGCACAGGGGACGGCGGAAGAGCACAGCGACTGTGACCTGGCGGTCGTGGGAACGGAGCGGGCGTGCGAGGAGGCGCGGGCCGCGGGATGGGCGCTCGCGAAGAACGAAAGAGTCCCGTGCGACATCGTCGGGATGCATCCGGGCAACCGCTACGCCGGGTACGGCGTCCGGGCGATGGTCGGAACCGAAGCGATCCGGAGAGGGCGGGTCCTGTGGGGAGACCCGAACATGAAGGGAGAAGACCGGGCGATGGACCTCCAGGAAGTCACCGCGGAGCAGGACACGGTCACGAGCCTCCTCACCAGCGCGGTCAGACATTGGCTGGACTTTCACGAATTTCCCGGCAAGGAGGGATTCCACAAGACGGCCGCGACCGCGATCGGGTCCGTGGCGAAACGTGCCGGCAAGGCGGCGATCGCCTGTCGGGGCGGCGACCCCTCCCCAACCCACGCCCTGGACGAGCTGTTCAAAGATGCGGCCAGAAAGGCGAGGGGGAGGAACCTCGGACCAGCCGTGATCGCGCAAGACCCGGACGCGGCAGCCGAGCGGTTCGAGGAGCTCGGGGAATATCTGAGCGGGGACACCCGGAAAGACCACCTCGCCATCTACCGAGGGGAGAAACCCGTCAGCAAGAAGCCGCAGCTCGATGCCCGGCTGGCGCGAACCCTGCGGCTCGTTCGCGAAGACCGGGAGCTGTTGATCCAGGCCAAGGGCATGAAGGGGCTCGCTGAAGAGCTGGCTCCGGCAGAAGGCAAGCTGTGCAACGCCCTGGAAGAAGTCCTGAAGGTGAAGCCGGCGGCGCCGAACGCCCTCATCGAAGCGGTGAGGCTCTGGGTCGGAGCCCGGGGAGGGTGCGCCAAGGCATGGACGCTGCCGACCGACAGGGCCGGACCCGCGATGCGATGAGCATGAAGGAATGAACCTCGAACAAGCGGTCTGGTTCGCCCGGCGGATGCGCGAGGCGCGAGCGCGGGTGCAGGCGGACGCAGAAGCCTACTTGGCCGTCGCTGTCGAGGTGGAGCGCTTGGGCAAGGCGCTGGGCGCAAAGGACGGCGGAATGGGGCAGGCGGGGAGGAAGATCGCCGCCAAGCTGTTCCCGAACGGGGTCGCCCCCTCGCTCTTCGCCTCCTTCGAGCGGGTCCAACTGGGACGCAACATCGCCGCGCACGAGGGTGCGGAAGCGCGGGCGGTGGGGGGGCACGCTCTCGCGCTCGCTATCGCACTGGAGGGAGCTCTGATGAAAGCCGCGAACGCCTGCAAGGTCCGGGACTGGATGGTCCCCAATCCGCTGGTCGCGCATCCGTGGATGACGGTGGCCGACGTTCGGAGCGAGCTCCTCAAGGCGGGGTTCTCGGCGATCCCCCTGTGGTGCGGCGGGGAGTGGCGTTTCGTCCGCGACTGCGACGTGGCGGCGTACCTGTGGAAGGGCGGCGCAGACGCGGACGCGCTGTGCGCTGACGGGAAGCCGGTGTTCAAGCTCATCCCCGCTCCCCTGGTCTTCGCCCCCGAGGACGACGCGAGCGGGGCCGCCGAAGCGGACTGGACCGCGGGGCTGCCTGCGCTCGTCGCCGACCGGAAGCACCCCGAACGTCTGCTGGGAGTCCTCGCGCCCCACGACCTGCTTGTCCGGTAGTAGGGTGCTTGGCCACTTCAAAGAGGCCGGCATCCTTATCAAGGATGCCTTGTGTGCATCCTTATCCTACCGGCCGAGAATCCGCTCGGTGTATTTCCGCTTGAATGCCTGCCCCTCGTCGATTTCTTCGGCGAGTTTCCGCCCGAGGGCCTGCGCTTCGGCGAGCTGGCCACGGGTCATGCGCTCACGGAGCAGTTGCCTTGCCTGTTTCGCTTTTTCGAAGCCTCCCGCCGCGGCGAGGTTCGTCCAGACGTAGGCGAGGACATCGTCCTCCGGCACCCCACGTCCGATGGCGTACGCCCGCCCGAGGTACGCCTGCGCTTCCGCGAGCCCTTGCTCGGCCGCCTTTCGGAACCACTTGGCGGCTTCGCGTTCGTCCTTGGGAGTCCCCTCCCCGGTGTCGTATGCGACCCCC
This sequence comes from Gammaproteobacteria bacterium, assembly GCA_965243335.1. Taxonomy (GTDB): domain Bacteria; phylum Pseudomonadota; class Gammaproteobacteria; order HK1; family HK1; genus JAJDXW01. The sequence goes on along the minus strand of OZ251545.1, from coordinate 2,374,800 downwards.
AGCTTCTGCTGCGCTCGTGCGATCCCCAACTCGGCGTCCGTGCGATACCACTCCACGGCATCCTCGGGGCTGGGAGGGACGACCCGCCCTTGGTCGTACAGGATTTCGATCACCACCTGTGCCCCCGTCACTTCCGCTATCGTTTTCTCTCGTTCTGCTTCCTTGCGTCTTTCGAGAACGATTTCACGGTCTCTTTGCTCCTTCGACCTCGCTGCCTTGCGTAACCATCGGGCGGCCTCGAGGTGGTCCTGTCGGACGCCTCGCCCTTCCTGATACATGGACCCAATGGCCTCTTGCGCCATCTCATCTCCCTGCTCGGCTGCCAGAAGATACCAGCGGAAGGCTTCGCGGTCGTCTTGCTGGACGCCTTCTCCTATCTGGTGCAGGAGCCCGAGCATTGACTGTGCGGACGTATTCCCCTGTTCAGCCGCCTTGAGATACCAACGCACGGCCTCCGCAGGATCGCGCTCAACCACGCTGGTTCCGTATTGATAATCAAATCCGAGGGCGACCTGTGCACCCGTGTGCCCCTGCTCGGCAGCCTTCCGCCTCCAGCGCAAGTATTCCTTCTCATTTGCGGGGATGCCACTCCCCAAGCCGTACAGGAGCGCTATTCGATACATTGCGTTCGCATCCCCCTGCTCGGCGGCCTTTCGGTACCACTGCATGGCTTCCTTGGAGTTCTCGGCGACGCCCCGCCCCGTGTCGAGCATGTACCCGAGCAGCACTTGTGCTCTCGCATCCCCTGCTCCGGCCAGTGGCGCAGCGCACTTCCAAGCGTCTTCGTATTCCATTTCCTTGTAGATACGCTCGCATTCTTCGACATCCTTCGCGTTCGCCCCGGCGACGGTGGAGAGCAGGAGGGCGGCAACGAGGACTTTGGACATGACGTCGCTCCAGTGTAGAACTGAGCGCGATTATAGGCGGTTACCCGGTCTGTCTTCCGTCGCTGTGGCGGAGGTGCCGTCGGATGCTACGGGCGGGGCTGATCCACGCGCCCCGGTCAGCGTTTCGGCGGGCGGACCACTTCGATCAGCTCGCCGTCGCCCGGGGACAGCCCGGTCCAGTCCTCCGGCATCCGGAGGCGGGCGGCGGCGGCGGTCGCGAGCCGCACCCGGTGCGGGTCGCCGTGGGCGAGGAGGCCCGCGAGCTGCTCGAAGCCCGGGTTGTGGCCGACCAGCATCACCCGGCGGAACTCGCGGGGAGCCTCCTCCGCGAGCACTCCGAGGAGGCTCGAGACGCGCGCATCGTAGATCTCCTCCCGCCACCGGATGGCCTCGGGGGAGAGGCCAGCCCCTCGGCAGAAGCCTTCCGCCGTCTCCCGCGCCCGCCTCGCCGGCGACGCCACGACCCGATCGGGGACTACGCCGGCCTCGACCGCCCAGCGCGCCATCCACGCGGTGTCGGACTGTCCGCGTTCGTCGAGCGGGCGGGCGAAGTCGGGCTCGACCGAGCCGTGCGGGACCGCGTGGCCGTGGCGAAGCAGAAGAAGCTCGCGGGGCGACCCGCGCTCGGGGCCGGAGGGCGTGTCCGCCATTGGGGATCTCCTCTTGGGACGGGGCTCGGAATGCGTCATTATCCCCCCGGATCGACGGGCGAGGGCGCGGTGCCGCCTACCCGCGGCGAAACATCCTCCTGCAACGCTTCCGGGAGCGTCGGCGCGCCGGAGGACGAAGAGGCGCCGCCCGGCGCGGGGGGCCGCCCCACGATCCGGGCGCTCGGCTTCGACTGGATGCGGGCGCCGCCCGGCTCGGGGCCGCCTCCCTCACCGGTTTCCAGGGGGAGTCGGCGCCCGCGAGCCGGAAGGCTCCGGGGCGCCGGAGGGGAAGGGGGCGGCCCGAAGGCGCGGCAAGGCGCGCGCAACCGCCGCCGCCGTCGGACCGGGCAATGAAAGGGGCCGCCCAAGGGCGCGGCGGGACGTGCAGCGGAGGGAGAAGGGGGAAGCCGCGATGCCGATGATCTCCGAAGCGACGCCGATCGCGTTCGACGGCCCGTTGCCCGAAGAGGCGGACGTGGTCGTCATCGGGGCCGGGGTGGTAGGGGTCTCGACCGCGTACTTCCTCGCCCGAAGCGGGGCGCGGGTCGCGGTCTTCGAGAAGGGGAGGGTGGCCGGCGAGCAGTCGAGCCGGAATTGGGGATGGGTGCGGCAGCAGGGGCGGGATCCGGCCGAGCTGCCGATCGCCATGGAGTCGAACCGGATATGGCGCGGGCTCGCCGAGGAGACCGGCGAGCGCGACCTCGCCTTCACCGAGTGCGGATGCCTCTACGTCGCCACCGACCCCGCCCGGATGGCCCGCTGGGAGGAGTGGCGGGAGGTCGCGGCGCAGCACCAGCTCGATTCGCGCATCCTCTCCGCCAAGGAGGCCGAAGCGCTCGTCCCCGCGCTGAACGGCGCGTGGGTCGGCGGCGTCTTCACCCCGAGCGACGGTCGGGCGGAGCCGTTCGTGGCGGTTCCCGCGCTCGCGCGTGCGGCGGCGCGGCTCGGCGCGTCCATCGTCGAGGGCTGCGCCGTGCGAACCGTCGAGGCGGAGGCGGGGCGGGTGCGGGCGGTGCATACCGAGCGGGGCCGGGTCGGCGCGCAGGCGGTCGTGCTCGCGGGCGGGGCGTGGACCTCGTACTTCGCCTCGAACCTCGGCCTCGATCTCCCCCAGCTCACGGTCCGCTCCACCGCGGGGCGCACGAACCCGGTCGCCGGCCCCGAGATGCCGGCCGTGTACTCGCCGCAGCTCTGCATCCGCCGCCGCGCGGACGGGGGCTACACGGTGGCGAACGGGGACCTCGTAGAGCACTACGTCGGGCCGCGCTCGTTCCGCTACCTGACGAAGTTCCGGTCCCTGCTCGCGGCGAGCGCGCGGGACCTTCGCCTCGGCATCGGCCCGCCGCGCGGGTTCCCGGGAAGCTGGGGAAGCCGGCGCCGCTGGACGGCGGACGACGCGACCCCGTTCGAGAAGCTCCGGGTGCTGAACCCGCCGCCCTCGGAAGTCGCCCTCCGGCGGATCTCCGCCCGGCTCCCCGTCCAGGCCCCGCGGCTCGCGGAAGCCGGCATGGCCGAGTTCTGGGGCGGGATGATCGACGTGACCCCGGACGCGGTCCCCTATATCTGCGAGGCGCCCGCGCCGCGGGGGCTCTTCATCGGCACGGGCATGAGCGGGCACGGCTTCGGGATCGGCCCCGGCGTGGGCCGGGTCCTCGCGGACCTGGTCCAAGGGCGCCCCCACGGCCACGACCTCGAACGCTTCCGGTTCGAGCGGTTCAGCGACGGGAGCCCCATCGTCCCCGGGCCGTATTGATCCCTGCCGTGCCCGAACCCGGCCCCGCGCGCCCCGGTGCGCACGCCGACCGATCAGGATCGGCTGATGGCGCTCGCCAACATGGCGCTCGTCAGACATTCGACCCGCCCGCCCTTCATCAGGTAAGGTGATTGCAATGAGCGGACTTGGCCCACCTCTCTCGCCAGGGCGCGCCGGCGTGGCGTACCCGACGGTACGGGTACATTGAGCGCCTTGGCGGCGTTCAGCGCGGTCGATGCCGTCGGACCCGCGTCCGCAGCCGCAGCCGGGGGCTGGTGGGAAATGCGGGCCAGGCTTCCCCGCAGCCTGGGCCGTTGCCGGGCCGCGCGAGAGGGAGAACGATGAGCGCCGCCAGTACATCGGCCCGGCTCGGCAGGTCCGAAGCCCACCCCCGCGCCACCTACCGGGACGTGCTTGACGCTCCCGCACACCGGGTCGCCGAGATCGTCGACGGGACGCTGTATACCCACCCGCGGCCGGCCGCTCCCCATGCGTTGGCGAGCTCGCTACTCGGGGGCAATCTCTCGAACCCGTTCCACCTCGGGCGCGGGGGGCCTGGCGGATGGTGGATCGTCGACGAACCGGAGCTGCATCTTGGCGAGGACGTCCTGGTCCCGGACCTGGCGGGATGGCGTCGTGAGCGGATGCCGGATTATCCCGATACGGCGTATTTCACCCTGGCGCCCGATTGGGTATGCGAGGTCCTCTCCGCCTCGACACGCCGGCTCGACCTGCATTTCAAGCGGCCGGTCTACGCGCGCGAAGCCGTCCGGCATCTGTGGTTCGTGGACCCGGCGGACCGCACCCTGGAGGCGTTCGAGCTGCGTGAAGGGCAGTGGGCGCTGATTGCGACCGCGAAGGACGACGACCCTGTCCGCATCCCTCCCTTCGACGCGGTGACCTTCGATCTTGGCGATCTCTGGCCCTGACGGCCCTGACGGCGCGCCGCCGCCGAGAAGCGCGATCAGGCCCTGAGTACGCCACCCGGCCGGCCGAGCCCGGGAGCGGTGGCGGAGGGAGATATGCCGCCGCTCCCGGGCGTCGGTCCTGCCGAGCCGGGAACCCGTCCGCCGATTCCTTGCGACGGGGTCGTATTCATGAGTTCCGCCCGAGGCGGAGGCGTCTCCGGGAACGGAGCGCTCTCCGGGCGCGGGCTTCCCGCCCGCAGGGGATGACCAGGAGAATCCACCCCTGTCGGCTCCCGACCATCGGGCTTCCCGCCCCCCGCAGGGGATGACCATCCGCGAAAGCCGTGTGGGCGAGACCCGGGCGTTCCCGGAGGACCCGGCCGGCCGCCGCGAGCGGGTTCGCGTCCACCGCGGGAGGCCGGCCGGGGAGAGGTTCGGGCTACGGCTACAGGCCGAAGCAGGCCCGGAACGCGCGGGCGTTCGCCCGCATGAGGTCGAAGTAGAGGTCCGGCCCGGCCTCGATCTCGGCCCCGAGCGGGTCCAGGACGCCGGTGGCCACTCCCGTACCTTCGGCCAGGGTTCGGACCAGGCGAGGCTCGAACTGGGGCTCGGCGAACACGCAGGTCGCCTGCGCGTCGATGATCTTCTTCTGGATCTCGGAGAGCCGCGCCGCGCCGGGCGCCCGTTCCGGACTGACGGTCACGGAGCCGACCGCCCGGAGGCCGTAGTGGGTGTCCAGATACTGCCACGCGTCGTGGAACACGATGAATCCCCGGTCCGCCACCGGGGCGAAGGCTTCCTTCAGCTCTCCGTCGAGGGCGCGGAGGCGGGCCGCGAGGGCGGCTTCATTCTCGCGGTAGACGCCCTCGTGCGCGGGGTCCAGCCGCGCCAGGGCATCGGCCACCGCCCCGGCGATCACCTCGGCGTTGGCCGGATCCATCCACACGTGCAGGTCGTACTCGCCGGCGTGATGCTCGTGGCCGTCTTCACGGTGCACGTGCCGGTCGTCGTCTTCCTTCCCGTGGGCCTCGGCGCGGTGGTCGTCGTGCTCGCCGTGGTCGTCTTCGTGGCCTTCGTGTTCGCCGTGCTCCTCGTGTTCGCCGTGGTCCTCGTGTTCGCCGTGGTCCTCGTGCTCCTCCCACGTGCCGCCTTCCCGGTGGCGGAGCAGGGTGATGCCCTCGGCCCGGGAGAGCTCGAGGACGTAAGCTTCGGCGGTCAGCGCTTCGAGGGGCTGGACGAGGAACGATTCGAGGCCCTCGCCCACCCACACCACGACGTCCGCGTTCTCCAGGGCCCGGGCGTCGGACGGGCGCATCGACCAGGTGTGCGGCGAAGCTCCGCCCGGCACGAGAAGGGCCGGCTGGCCCACGCCCTGCATGATCCCCGCGACCAGGGAATGGATCGGCTTGATGCTCACGACCACGGCCGGCGCGTCGGCCGAGGCGGCTACGTTCGGAGCGGCTCCGAGGATTGCGGCCCCGAGCCCGAGCAGCAGGTTGCGAACGTTCGTCATGGCGTCTTTCCTCCGGGGTGGACGGGGGCGGCGCCGGGAGGGCTCCGCCCGCAGGAGGAGGTATAATGATATATCGTTACATTTCCTGCAAGTGCGAGCGGTCCCTTGAAACCGAGTAGCCCGACGCCAAGCGAGCCGTCGCCGTTTCCCGCGCGGCGCCACGACCACGACGCCTGCATCGCGGACGGCCTCGCCCGCGCCGAAGCGGTCTGCCGCGAGCGCGGGGGGCGCCTCACGGAGAACCGGCGCGCGGTGCTCGGCCTCCTGCTCGCCGAACACCGCCCGGTGGGCGCCTACGAGATCGTGGAGCGCTTCGACTGGAAGCGCCGGAAGCCGGCCCCCGTCCAGATCTACCGGGCGCTCTCGTTCCTCGAAGCCGCGGGACTCGTCCATCGCATCGCGAGCCGCAACGCCTACGTCGCATGCAGCGGACCGAAGGAGGAGCACGGTACGGTGTTCCTCGTATGCCGGGACTGCGGGACGGTCGCGGAGCCGAGCGGGGCGGCGGTGGGGCTTGCGGTCCGCGACCTCGCGGACGCTTCCGGGTTCGAGCCGCATGACCACGCCCTGGAGGTGACGGGGCGCTGCCCGGAATGCCGGCCGGCGGGCGGAGGCTGAGGTGGCGCCGGGGGCCGGTGCGCTGATCGAGGCCCGCGGCGCCGGGGTGCGCCGGGGCGGGCGGTGGATCCTCCAGGACGTCGACGTCACGGTGGCGCCCGGAGAGGTCGTGACCCTCATCGGGCCGAACGGGGCGGGCAAGACCACCCTGATCCGGGTGCTCCTCGGGCTGATGGAGCCCGACTCCGGGGCCGTTCGCCGCGACGCGGCGGCCAGCATCGGCTACGTGCCGCAGCGCTTCCACGTCGACCCCGCCCTGCCGCTCACCGTCGAACGGCTGATGGTCCTGACCGACCGCCGCCCGTCCGGGGCGGTGGCCGAGGCGCTCGAGGAGACCGCGGTCGGGCATCTTCTCGCCGCCCGCGTCCCGGATCTCTCGGGCGGCGAGCTGCAACGGGTCCTCCTCGCCCGCGCGCTCATGCGCCTTCCGAACCTCCTGATCCTGGACGAGCCCGTGCAGGGGGTGGACTACCTCGGGGAGGCCGAGCTCTACCGGCTCATCGGCGGGATCGTGGAACGACGGGGCTGCGGGGTGCTCATGGCGAGCCACGACCTGCACATCGTGATGGCCGCCACGGACCGGGTCGTGTGCATCAACCGCCACGTGTGCTGCACGGGGGCGCCGCAGGACGTGGTCGGACACGAGGAGTTCCGCCGGCTGTTCGGCCCGGAGGGGGCCGCCGCGGCGGCGGTCTACCGGCACACCCACGACCACGCGCACGACCTTGCCGGGGAGGCGGCGCGGGGGGACGCCGGAACGAGGGAGCCGGACGGTGCTGGATGACTTCTTCGTGCGGGCGCTCCTCGCCGCCGCGGGGACGGCATGCGTCGCGGCCCCGGTCGGCTGCATCATGCTGTGGCGGCGAATGGCCTACTTCGGCGACACGATGGCCCATTCGGCGCTCCTCGGGATCGCCATCGGCGCGATGCTCGGCATCGGGCTCGGGTTCGGGGTCTTCGGGGTCGCCATCACGGTCGCGCTCGCGCTCGTCGGCCTCGAGCGCACCGGCCGCCTCGCCACGGATACCCTGCTCGGGGTCCTGTCGCACTTCACCCTGGCCCTCGGCCTGGTCGTCCTGGCCCTGTCGCAGAACGCACACCGGCACGACCTCATGGGCTTCCTCTTCGGAGACGTGCTGGCCGTTACCGCCGGGGACCTCGCGGTCATCTGGGGCGGCGGGGCGGTCTGCCTCGCGGTGCTCGCGGCGGTCTGGCGCGGGCTCGTGGCGGCCACCCTCCACGAGGACCTCGCGCGCGCGGAGGGCATCCCGGTCCTCCGTCTCCGGCTGCTCTACGTCGTGATGATGGCCGCGATCGTCGCGGTGGGGATGAAGGTGGTCGGCCTGATGCTGATCGTCTCGCTCGCGATCATTCCGGCCGCGGCCGCCCGCGCGCTGTCGCACACCCCGGAGAGAATGGCCGTCGCCGCGTCGGCGGTCGGGGTCGCATCGGGGGTCCTCGGCCTGTTCGGGTCCCTCTGGCTGGACACCCCGTCCGGCCCGTCGATCGTGGTGTCGGCGATGCTCCTCTTCCTCGCAAGCCTCGTGGTCGGCCCCATCGCCCGCGCGTTCCGGTAGGAGACCCGTGCGCTGCTTTGCTATAGTCGCCGCTCGGCGCGGCCGGCCGCCTGCGCCGCAGAAGAGCCCCGGAGAGGGAGCCTCCCATCGAGGCGGCCTCCGTTCCGCGAGGAACGTTCGGCAGGGCATCCGGGGCCCGGTGGCCGCCCGCCTCGCGGCCCGGCTTCACAGGCGCCTTCCCGGAGGCTCGGAGGAAACCCGATGTCGAAGAACGAGCCGTCCCTCGCCGTCCTGATCGACGCCGACAACACCAGCGCCGACTGGGCCGAACCGATCTTCAAGGAGCTGGCCACCATCGGCGAGGCGAACGTCCGCCGCATCTACGGGGATTTCTCGGGAATGCGCCTCAAGGGCTGGGCCAACATCCTCGCGGACTATGCGCTCAATCCGGAGCAGCAGCCCGCCTACACGAAAGGGAAGAACTCCGCGGACATCGCGCTGGTGATCGACGCCATGGACCTTCTGCACACCGGCCGCTTCGACGGCTTCGTGCTGGTTTCCTCCGACAGCGACTTCACCCGGCTGGCGAGCCGCATCCGGGAACAGGGGCTGGAGGTCTTCGGCATCGGCCAGGAGAAGACGCCCCTCGCGTTCCGCAATGCCTGCAAGCGGTTTATCTTCATCGAGAATCTGCTCGTGACGGAGACCGCCGCGGAAGACGCCGCGACGGCCCGGGCCGACGAAGGGGCGGTCAAGACGCACCCGCCGTCGAAGGCCCGGCCGCTCATCGTGGACGCCATGCGCAAGGAGGACGAGGAGTGGGTTTCCCTGAGCGTCATCGGGAGCCGCATCCGCAACGAGCATCCGGACTTCGACCCGCGCACCTATGGCTGCGCCAAGCTGAGGGACCTGGTGAAGAAGGCGGGCTCCTTCGAGGTGAACAGCAAGAAGACGCCGGTGCGCGTGCGGCGCAAGCCCGGAGGATGAAGAAGCGGCATGGCGGATGACCGGCCCCGGCCGAAACGACGAAGCCCCCGGCGCGGAGCCGCTCTACCGCCTCGTCGATGTTCTTTTGGAGGCGAATTCTGGCCGGTATCGGGATCGAATCTCCATATGGGTCGGAATTCTCTTCATTTCCCGGGACCAGTTCCCGCATCTTCCGGCAGGGTTCCGCGACGCGGGTTCCTAGCCGCCATTTGCAAGCGCGTCCAGTATCCGATCGAAACGGTTGTTCAATATCCAGGCGACTATCGGGCCCAAAATCAGAAGCGCGCCGGCGGCGACCCAGAGCGTGCGGGTAATCCAGCCGATGGCGCGTTGCTGCCGATCGACCTGCTTGGACAGCGTTTTCACCGTGCTCTCGAGACTGCCGATGGCTTTCTGAAGATTTCCAATGTTCCCTTGAATTTCGAATACTGCCTGCAATATAAAAGAGAGGTCCGGATCCGAGCGGTCATACGCCTGACTCGGCCGGCCTTGCTCCGGCGGGCGACCTCCGGTGCGGTCGTGGTTTTGCTGATCAGCCATTCGAGTTCGCTGCGGACCAGGGAGCCGTCTGCCGCATTTCCTCGATCCATTCCCACGTATCCATGTCATGCCAGCCCGAATAATTGCCGAATTTCACAACGACGAACTCCCCCCATTTGCCTCCTTTGCCGGGATCGATCCTTTCAGTGACCTGGCGTGTAGTCATTCGCGCCGAAACCAGCCATTGATTTTCCGCAAGCCGCAAGACGTGGCCTCCGAACCTGCTCTTCAGCTCCCGGTCCAATTCTTCGTTGGCGTCCTTCGCCGCCATCAGATACGTGTTCATTCCCCTTCGCCTCCCGCCGTTCGAACCCTGCCCGGCGTTACGTCAAGGCTCTGCTGCCGGTCTTCGTCCACAGCTCCATCGTTCAGATGGAACGAAGCGATCATCATACTCCAATCCGGCCGGTCAATCAGTCGGCGTGGCAGGAGCGGGACGCGGCGCGGCCGGCCCTCGCGGGCGGCGTCGGGTTCGAACCGCTGCTCGATGCGCGGGCGGTCGCAGCCCGGTTGGCCCAGGACCTCGCGGGCGCGCTGGCCGAGGCGGAGGGCGTCCGCCGGCCCGCCGCGCTCGCGCTCCGAGATGTGGAACGGCAGCCCCGGAATGCGGAACAGGCGGCGCCGTCGCTCGATTCGATGGCCCCGTGGGCGTCGAGCCGCCCCTCCGCCGCCAAGTTCTCGTGGTCGTCCACGCGCGAGACGGGTGCGCCGCGCCCGGCGAGGGAAGCCATGAGCGGCGCGGCGCCGTGTTCGGCGGCGGTGGTGACCGCGCCGATGCGCCCATCACGGTTCGGCGCCCGGGACGGGTTGTCGGCGAAGCGCGGGTCGCCGAGCGGGTCGCCGACCCGCTCCTCGCGGCCGAACGCCCGGCGCAGGCGGGTCCTCGCCCCGTCGTCCGGGTTCCGGATCGCGATGCCCACCATGGCCGCGCGCCCCCTTCGCCCAGGCCAATATCCGCAAAGTACATCTCGACTGCGATACAATCAAGCACAGGCGCCCCCGGGCGATGAGGGTTGACACCGCCGTCGTTGAGGGTGTAATAACGCACAAGCTCCTCCACGGGAGAACGGCGGGACGGTGAATGCGGTGATGCCCACTCGGACGCGAGTCGTGGACCCGGCCCCGGCCGGGGCCGCGATCGGAGCGTCCCTGGGCGGCTTCCGCCGGGTTCCGAGCGCGGCCGGGGGGCCGTCCGGGGGAGGGGAGAGAGGGATGATCGGCCGCTTCGTGCGCGGGCAGGAAGGGGTGGTGGCGATCGAGGCCGCGTTCTCCTGCTTCGTCCTGCTCCTCGCGCTCGCCGGCCTGACGGGGATCATCCGCGACGTCTATGAGGAGGACCGGCTCGACCGCGCGGCCCGCGCGGCCGTCCGGGCGGTCGCCCTGCTCGGGGAAGCCCCGGCGAGCGCCGCCGCCCTCGAGACCGTCGCCTGTGGGGCCATCCGGAGCGAGCTGGGGCTCGAAGCCGCCTTCGACTGCGGCGCGGAGTGGACCCTCGCCATCGACGCGTTCGAGAGCCCGACGGCGCTCCTCGCGGGAACGCCGAGGTCGGGGGACGACGCGGTGATCGGCGGCGAGGACGGGGACATGGTGCGGGTCCGGATCGCGGCGCTCGTCGAGGATGCGGACGAAGAAGCGGATGCGGACGACGAAGGGGATGCGGACGATGGAGCATCCGAGCCGCTCGACGTGCTTGCGGAGGCGGTGGCCCGCAATGACCGGGTCGGGTAGCCGCGCAGTGAAGCCCTCGTTCCATCCGGGTCCGGTCGCGTCGCGCGCGCAAGCGCGGGGGAGGGGAGGAGCGCCAGCGCCCATGACTCCGGCCCCCCACGCCTCCCCGGCCCGCGGCCGCGGACCCCGAACCTCCGACCCCGAGCCTCCCGCGAAGAAGACCGGGGAGGCGCGCGGGCCGGGGCTCGCCGCCTTCCTCGCCGCGGGCGGCTCCCCGCTCCACGCCTTCGTCCGGGGCTCGCGCGGGGCCGCCGCGATCACCCTCGCGCTCGGCGTCTCCGCCCTGATCACGGTCTCCCTGCTCGGGTTCGACCTCTACTCCCGGATCGAGGCGGGGACCACCGCCGGCCGGATGGCGGCCACCATGGCGGAGTACGTATCGCGCGAGGCCGCCCCGGACGGCGCGCAGCTCGACGCCCTTGCCCAATACCTCCATGAGCAGGACCTCAACGCCCCCGCGGACGTGGTGTACGTGGTCTCGGTGATCCGGAAGCCGGCGGGTACGGACCCGGCCGCGGTCTCCTGGACCGATACCATCGCGTCCGGCGAAGCCACGGCGACGGGCGCGGTCGCCGGGTCGTGCGGGAGGTTCGGCGCCGAGGGCGGGGCCGCCACCCTGCCCGCCGGCTTCACGATGGCCGCGAGCGAGGTGGTCGTGATCGTCGAGGTCTGCGCGCGGCTCCGCCGGGAGGGGTCGTTCACCGGCCGTCTCGTCACCGGCGACGTGTACCGCCTCTACGCGCTCCCCGCCCACGACTCCGATCTGGCGTCCGCGAGACCGACCCGGCCGGACGCCGAAGACGAAGATGACGAAGATGAGTCGACCGCCTCCCTCTCCACCGGCCCGTCCGGCGCGCTCCGGACGCGGCCCGGGTCCTTGGCGGCCTAGCCCCGTGGCCCGGCGCAACCGCATGAGCATCCGGGCGGGCGCGGGTCGATCCCGAGCCCGGTCCCGGGCGCGCGCCCCCCGCCTCGGCCTCCCGCGGAGCGTGCGCCGCTTCCTCGCCGGCACGCGCGCGGCCGCGGGGATCACGAGCGCGCTCGTCACCGTGATGTTCCTCTGCGCGACGGCCCTCATCGTGGACCACGTCTGGCTCGTCGGCCAGCGCGACACGACGAAGAACGCGGTCGATGCGGCGACGATGGCCGCGACCCAGCAGATGGAGAGCCTGACCGGGGAGATGAGCGAGGAGGACCGCACCCGGGTGGCGGCCGTCGCGAGGCGCTACGCGCTCCTCAACATCCTCGGCAACACCCCCTCCTCGAACGCGGACCAGGCGCGCAGGACGCTCCAGGTCGACGTGCCCGAGAGCGCCGGGGGGAAGGTGGACCTGACCGTGCGGGCCGACCTCGGGGGCACGCTCCTCTCGCGGGGGCTGCTCGGCTACGCCGGGCCCGGGAGCATCGAGCAGCGCGCGAGCGTCCAGCCCAGCATCGCCCCCACCGAGCTGGTGTTCGCCTTCGACATGAGCCTCTCGATGAGGAAGGACCTCGCGGGCAGGAGCCTCCGGGTCGGGGACAAGAACAGCCGCATGGAGATCGTGAAGCAGGCGGCGCTCGACCTCCTCGACGTGCTCGAGGCGGCGGGGACCGGCAGCAACGCGCCGTTCGCGGTCGGCCTCGTGCCCTGGCACCACCACGTCCGGCTGGGGGCGACGGCGCGCGCCGCGTGGGAGGCGAACGGCTGGGCGGCGTATGCGGCGCAGCGCGACTACCCGCACCCCCCCCCCGGCAAGGGCCCCGCGTCGCCCGCCCACCCGGTCACGCAGACCCTCCCCGCGAAGTCCGCCCTGCCCACGACGTGCGGGGCCTGGGCGGGGTGCCTGGACCTCCGCACGGACCGGCTGGCGCTGCCCTCGGCGTCGCCCTTCGTCATGCGGTTCTTCTCCCCGGAGCCCGGCATATACCCCCCCTACAGCCACTACATATCGTTCAAGTGCCAGACCTACACCGGCTCGCAGGCGTACACGAACGGGTGGTGGTACGCGAGGTGCTACGACTGGTCCGGGCTCGAGACCCAGACCGACAGCTTCAAGTGCGGGGGCGGGTATTCCTCCACCATGTCGGGAGCGCCGCTCAAGATCCTGCCGCAGGAATACTGCACGGACCAGCCCGCGGTCCTTCCCCTGACGACGGACGTCCAGGCCGTGAGGACGGCGATCGGGGCGTTCGCGCCGCTCCGCAACAGCGCGACGAACTCGGCCCTGGGGGTCACGTGGGCGCACCGGCTGCTGGCCCCGGCGTGGCGGACGGTGTGGGGCGGGGCGCACCCGATGGCGTCCACGGAGGAGCAGAACCTGAAGAAGGTGCTGGTGCTGCTGACGGACGGCGAGGACAACCACCCGAACCCCAGCGGCCCGGCGACCGACGCGAGCCGCGGCGCCGCGTGCACCGCGATCAAGGGGGCGGGGGTGCGGGTGTTCACGATCTCGGCGATGAACACGAGCGCCTCGAGGCACGCCCACCTCGCGGCGCAGCTACGGGCGTGCTCGAGCCAGGCCGACGATCCGGACGGGACGTACGCGTTCGTCAACAACGCGACCCCCCAGAACCTGGCGGAGGCGTTCCGCGAGATCGGCCGGCAGCTACTGGTGATGCGGCGGGTCTACTGAGGCAGGCGGGGATGGAGCATCCTGGGAACGGCGCATCCTTCGGGCACGGCCCCCTGGGAACGCTTGTGTCCCGCCCACCTTCGTCATTCCCGCGAAAGCGGGAATCCAGGCGTCCTGGGAACGCGGGCGTCCCGCCCGCAAACGAGCCTCGGTGGAACCCCAACCGCCCGATGCGGGCGGGACGCCCGCGTTCCCAGGGAGCCGTGCCGGCGGGACGCCGGCGTACCCAGGGGGTTCGCCATTGGCGAAAGAACCCCCACCGTGCACATGCCACGGCGCTTGCGCGGCGCGCGCGGTCGGGCCGATAATGCAGGTACGGCAAGGTTTGCCGGACCATCGATACCCTCCCACTAAAGGAAGGAGCACTGCGGTGAAGAGCTTGGTTGCGCGGCGGTTCCGCCGCTTTCTCGAGACCACCCGGGGCGTGTCGGCGATCGAGTACGCCCTCCTGGTAGGTCTGGTGGCGGTGGCTGTCGGGGCCGCGATCGTCACGTTCAGCGACGATCTCCAGACAGCCATCCTCGCCATCGGTGACGATGTGGCGACCGTCGAGGTGACCGGCTTGGGCGGCGTAGCAGGTGATGCCGACGCCCAGTGACGCCCCCGGACTGCGTTGACCGGGGGCGGGGAGGAACCCCGCCTCCCGTCGGCGCGGGGAGGCTCCGGCCGGCCCCGAAGCGGGCGGTCGGGGCTGGCCGCGGAGCTGTCTCCGCTTGACGGACGGAGCTGCCCGATGGGACCGGAAGCCTTCTCCCGGGGGTTCGGTGGCTTCCTCCGGGGCGGCCAGGCGGTGTCCGCGATCGAGTACGCCCTCCTGGTCGGGCTCGTGGCGGTGGGCGTCGCCGCCGGGCTCGTGGCGTTCGGGGACGACATCCAGGCCGCGCTCGCCAACATCGGCCGCGGGGCGGCGGGCACCGACATCGGGAATTTGGGCCCCATCGCGGGTGACGCCGACGCCAACTAGGCGCCGCCGGCCCCCGGGACTGTAGACGCCCGGCGGAAGACATGCGATCCAGGGCCGAACGATGGACGAACTCCCCCTGACGCCGGAACGCGGCCCCGACCCGGCCGACCCCGCCACCGCGGGGCCGGCCCCGTCGGGGGTGTTCGCCTTCGCCACCGACCCCGGGGCCGAGGAGGCGCTCCGCGAGGGGCTCGCGGAGGTCCCGGACCGCCAGATCTGGCCCGGCGACCTCCGCACGGCCATGGCCGCGGTCGCCCTCGCCGGGGACTCCCCGCCCGGGCTCATCTTCGTGGACCTCGACGGGACCCCCTACCCGGCGGGGGCCATCCACGAGCTGGCGGCGGTGTGCGAGGTCGGGACGGTCGTCGTCGCCCTCGGCTCGGACGGCACCGCGCGGTTCAGCCGGGACATCCTGCTGGCCGGGGTGAGCGACTACCTCATCAAGCCGATCACCGCCCGCGAGGTGCGCGAGGCGGCCGCCCGCGCGGCAGGGGCGGGCGGCGCCGCGCCGGGGACGGCCGCCCGCGGGCGGGTGGCGGGGTTCCTGGGGGTCGGGGGGAGCGGGGCGACCACGCTCGCCGCCGCCGCCGCGCTCCTCGCCGCCGAGCGCGGGGCCTACGTCTCGGTGCTCGACCTCGACCGGACCCTCGCCGCCCTCGCCTTCGCCCTCGACGTCGAGCTGGCGGCCGGCCTGGACCAGCTCCTCGACGCGGCCCGCACCGCCGCCCCGAGCCCGGAGATGGTGGACGGGGTGCGCGCGGAGCGCTCGGACCGGGTCGTGGTCTACGGCTACCGCGCGGGGCCCGTCCTGCCTCCTCCGCCCTCGGAGCCGGCCGTCCGCCGGCTGCTCGCGGCGCTGGCGCGCCGGTCCCACCTCGTGGTGGTGGACGGGCTCTCCGACGCGGGCGCGCGCGCCGCCCTGCTCGCCGAGGCGGATGCCCCGGTCCTGGTCTGCGAGCCGACGCGGCCCGGCGCGCGCCGGGCCGCGCGGGCGGCCGGGCGGCTCGGCCGCCGCCCGGCGGCGCTGCTGGTGCAGAACCACACCCGGGCGTTCAAGCCGCGGGCGGGGGCCCGGCGGCTCCGGGAAGCGGGGGTGGAGGCCGCCCCCGACGTGGTGGTCCCCTTCGAGCGTTCGACCCCGTGGGCCGCGGACCGGGGATGGCCCGGCGGGCGGCTGCCGTCCGGGCTCCGCAAGCCGGTCGGGGCGCTCGTGGACCGGATCATGGCCCCGGCCCGCGAGGCGGGGGCCGCCCCCGCCCCCGCCGCTCCGGAGCCCGCCGGCCGTCCCGCGCCGGCCCCGGCCTCCGGCCCCTGGCGCTGGGCCGCGCCGCTCCTCGGCCGGCGCCGGCGCGTCCTCCGGGCGGGGGCCTGAGCCGTGGCCGTACGCGCCTTCGGCCGCCGGGCCGCCCGCCCGGCCCCGGCCCCGGCCTCCCATCCGGGGCCCCCCGCACCCGCCGGCCGCCCGCCCGAGGGGCGCGCCGCCCCCCGGCCCGCGCCCGGCGGCCCCGCCCCCCCGTCCCCGGGCCCGCGGCGGCCGGCGGGCACGGACGCCGCGATCGCGGACATCGTCGCGCGGGTCCATCCCGTCGTCGTCAAGCAGATGGACCTCTCGAAGGTCGCGCAGCTCGAGAACAAGGCGCTTGCCGCGCAGCTCCTCGCGTTCCTCGAGACCCGCGACGCCGGGGCCCCGGACCTCAGCCCGCTCGACCGGCAGCAGGTCGTCACCTCCCTGGTCCACGACATCAAGGGGCTCGGGCCGATCGAGCCCCTGCTCCTCGACCCCGAGATCTCCGACATCCTGATCAACGGGATGAAGTCGGCCTACGTCGAGCGGCGCGGCCGTCTCGAGCCGGTGGACGTCCGCTTCCGCGACTCCCGCCACCTGTTGCACATCGCGCAGCGGATCGCCGGGTGGGTGGGCCGGCGGGTGGACGAGGCGAGCCCGATGGTGGACGCGCGCCTGCCGGACGGCTCGCGCGTGAACGTGGTCATCCCCCCCCTCGCCCTGGACGGGGTGTCGATCTCGATCCGCCGCTTCACGATGACCGGAACCAGCCTCGAGGAGATGGCGGAGCGGCGGGTGCTCTCCGCCGCGATGGGGAGCCTGCTCCGGATCGGGGTGAAGGCGCGGCTCAACCTGCTCATCAGCGGCGGCACCGGGGCCGGCAAGACGACGTTCCTGAACGCGCTGTCGCGGGAGATCGAGGACACCGAACGGCTCGTCACCATCGAGGACGCGGCGGAGCTGCAGCTCCAGCAGCCGCACGTGGTCCGCCTGGAGACGAGGACCATGAGCGCGGAAGGCACCGGCCAGGTGACGATGCGCGACCTGCTGGCGAACACCCTGCGGATGCGTCCGGACCGCATCATCGTGGGCGAGGTGCGCGGCGAGGAAGCGATCGAGATGCTCCAGGCGATGAACACCGGCCACCCCGGCTCGATGTGCACCCTGCACGCGAACAGCCCGCGCGACGCCCTCGTACGGCTCGAGAACATGCTGATGATGGGGAACGGAGACCTCCCCCTCGGGGCGATCCGCCGCCAGATCGCGTCGAGCGTGGACCTCGTGGTGCAGCTCGCGCGCCTTCGCACCGGGCACCGCTGCGTGACCAGCGTCACCAACGTGGTCGGGATCGAGAACGACGTGGTCACCACCGAGGAGATGTGGCGCCGCCGGCCGGGCGACGGGGAGCACGTCTTCGAGTGCTCCGGCAGGCAGCCGTCGTGGATGGAGGCGGTCGACGCGGCGGGGCTGCGCGAGCCGCTCCTCGACGCCCTCCAGGCCGACCCCCGGGTCGGGGAGGCGGCCGAATGAGCCCGTTCGCCCTTGCCGCCGCGGTGTGGGGCGTCTCCCTGCTCGGCGCGGGGGCGGTGTGGCTGGCGTGGCGGCGGGGCGGGGACCGGGAGCTGCGCCGCCGGCTCGCCCTCGCCGCCGCCCCGCTCGCCGGCCCCGTCGCCGCGGAGGCGGGGCCGGCGAGCGAGGAGAGCGTGTTCCGCCCGCAGGAGCGCCGCCGGTGGCTCGCGGGCCTGTGGGCCGTCCTCGAAGCCCGCTACCCGCTGCTCGACCCCCCGCGCGCCGTCGCCAAGGGGATCGGCTTCGGGCTCGCGGCGGGGGGCGCGGGGTGGTTCTCGCTCTGGTTCCTGAGCGCGCCGTCCGGCTGGTGGACCTTCCCCGCCCTCGCGGCGGCCGGGGGGCTGGCCGGCTGGTACTCCCTGTCGTGGCTCCACGCGCACCAGGTCACCGCGTTCATCCGCCAGTTTCCCGAGACCGTCGACCAGATCGCCCGGCTCGCCACCGCCGGGGTGCCGGCGCTGGAGGCGATCAACGTGGCCGCGGAGGACACCCCGGCGCCGGCCGGCCCGATCCTGCGGGACGTCCGCGACCGGCTGGCGGCCGGACTCGACGCCGACAGCGCCCTCCGCGCGGTCGCCGAGCGGGTGCGGATCGCCGAGTTCACCATGTTCGCGGCCGTCATCCGCTTGCAGCGCCGCTCGGGGGGCCGGGTCTCGGTCGCGTTCGCGAACCTCGCGGACACCCTGCGGGACCGGAACAAGACGGCCCTCAAGGTGCGCGCGTCGACCGCCCAGACCCGCGTGACCCTGCTCATATTGAGCGTGATGCCGGTCCTGGTGCTGGTCGTACAGAAGTTCACCGCGCCGGACTCGGTGGACATGCTGTTCAACACCGAGGAAGGGACGAACCTGCTGCGCGCGGGGGTCGCGCTGATCGTCTTCGGCATCTTCGTCGCGCGGACCATCGCCGCGCGCGGCCAGGGATAGGGCGGGGGAGGGCGGCGCGGTGACGCGGCAGGCGTTGTTGCTGGTCACGGTGGGGGTGAGCGGCGCGGTGCTGATGGCGCTGGCGGCGCTGGTCGTGCGCGAGACCCGGCGGACGCTGGCGTTCGACCGGAGGCTCGCCGCGCCGCGCAAGGCCGCGCTCACGGTCGCCCCGCGGCCCGAGGCGCGCGAGGGGGGGGCGGGAGGCGACCTCCGCTTCTCCCTCCGGGCGGCCGGGCTCGGGATCCTCCGGGTCGGCTCGATGCTGGTCCCCGTCGGGGCCGCGGAGCGCGAGAAGCTCGTGACCCAACTGCGCCACGCCGGCTTCGGGCAGCCGGACGCGCTCTCCCTGCTCCTCTCGGCCAAGCTGGCGGCGGCCGTCGTCGTGGGCGCGGGCGCCGGCCTCCTCGCGGCCGGGCAGGAGGCGCTCGCCGGGAGCGGCCTGGTCGTCGCCCTCGTGGCGGCGGGGGGGCTGATCGCCGGCAGCGTCGCGCCGGAGTACGTGCTCCGGTCGCTGAAGAACCGGCGCACGCGCGGGATGTCCGCCGCGCTCCCGGACGCCTTCGACCTCATGGTGATGTCCCTCGAGGCGGGGCTCACCTTCGAGCGCGCGCTCCTCACCGTGTCCGACGAGCTGGCCTCCATCGAGCCGAGCCTCGCCCGGGAGTTCCGGCTGATGGAGGCGGAGCTGCGCCTCGGCGCCAACCGGCGCGCCGTGCTCCAGGACTTCCACGAGCGCAGCCCCGTCCAGGGCTTGCGCAACCTCGCGCTGACCCTGCTCCAGAGCGACCGCTACGGCACCCCGCTCACCCAGTCGATGAAGAACATCGCGGGGAGCGAGCGCGACGAGCGGGCCTCGCAGTCCACGGCCCGCGCGGAGCGCCTGCCGGTGCTGATGACCCTGCCCATGCTGGCCTTCGTCGTGCCGGGCACCATCCTGCTGGTCGCGGGCCCCGCGTTCCTGACCGCGATGCAGGCCCTGAGCTCGCTCGGGAGGTAGCGCCCGGGGCAGGAGGCCGGTGAAGTGGGCGGGTAGAGTTCCGGAATCCATGAGATGGAAAGTCTCGGCGTTCGGCCTTGCGCCGGCGGCGGCGCTGGCCTTCGGCTGCGGGGCCGGCCTCGCGGCCGAGCCGCGCGTCGGCGAGCCCATCAAGCCGATCCCCGCGGAGGTCGAGGTGGACGCGGCGAAGGCGGCGCTCGGGAGGCGGCTGTTCCACGACCCCCTGCTGTCCAAGGACGGCGCCGTCTCGTGCGCGAGCTGCCACGACCTGCGGGCCGGCGGCGATGACGGCCGCCGGGTCTCGATCGGGATCGGGGGGAAGCGGGGGGTGATCAACTCCCCTACCGTGTTCAACGCCGGCTTCAACTTCAAGCAGTTCTGGGACGGCCGGGCGGCCGATCTCGTGCAGCAGGCGGACGGGCCGGTGCAGTCCCCGATCGAGATGGGGAGCCTCTGGCCGGAGGTGGTCGCCAAGCTCTACCGGGACGAGCGGTATCCCGGCCTCTTCGAGGCGATCTACCCCGACGGCATCGACCGCAACAGCGTCCGGGACGCGCTCGCGGAGTTCGTGCGGTCCCTCACCACCCCGAACAGCCGCTTCGACCAGTGGCTGAACGGGAACGACGACGCCCTGAGCGAGCACGAGCAGCGCGGCTACGCCCTGTTCAAGAGCTACGGATGCGTGTCCTGCCACCAGGGGAGGAACGTGGGCGGCAACATGTTCCAGCGGTTCGGGGTGCTCAACGAGTACTTCAAGAGGCGGGGCAACATCACCGAGGCCGACTTCGGCCGCTACAACGTCACCGGCAACGCCGCCGACCGCCATTCGTTCAAGGTCCCGAGCCTGCGGATGGCCGCCCTGACCGCCCCCTACCTGCACGACGGGAGCGCCGCGACCCTGCGCGACGCGGTCGACGCCATGTTCGAGTTCCAGTTGGGGCGGGAGGCGCCGGACGAGGACAAGGAGGCGATCGTCGCGTTCATCGAGACCCTGGTGGGCGAGTCCGAGGAGCTGGCGCCGTGAAGCTCGGGGCCGTCCTCCTCGGGGCGACCGTCACCGTCCTCGCGCTGGCCGCGGTCGGCGCCCTGTACGCGCTCGGCGGAAGCGGCGGCGCCGAGGCCCAGTACCGGACGACCCTGGCCCTCCTGCGGGACGTCGAGCAGCTCTCCTCCAAATGGAGCATCGAGACCGCCCGCGTGAAGTCCGACCCGCTGGCCGACTTCGACTCCCTGGGCTTCTTCGTCCCGCGCATGAACCGCTTGAAGCAGAACCTGGCGGCGTCGGTGCGGCAGATCCCGGACCTGCCGGAGCGGCTGGCGGGCGACCTCGCCGCGTACTCGAACACGGTCGCCGCCAAGGAGGAGCGCATCGAGCGCTTCAAGGCCGAGTACGCGGTGGTGCGCGCCTCCACGAACTACTTTCCGCTCGCGGCGACGAACCTGGTGCAGCAGGCCGAAGCCGCGGACGTCGGCGGCCTGGCGCGGGCGGTCTCGGCCATCGCCAGCGACATGAGCACGTACCTCATGCAGCCGTCCGATGCGGGCCGGTCGCGTCTCGGCGCCCGCCTGCAGGCGCTGCACGCGGCGAGCGGGAGGTATCCGCTGCCGGTCGCCAACGCGGTGATGGACTTCCTCTCCCACGGCGAGGTCCTGCTCGACCGCAAGGAGCCCGCGGAAGCGCTGTTCCGCGAGGCCACCTCGAACGACCTCTCCGAGGCGACGAACCGGATCGCCACCCGCCTGGAGGCGGAGCTGAACCGGAGGGAGGTCGCGGCGGCGTACTACCAGCGCGCCATGGCGGTCGTGGTCGGCGCGCTGGCGGTGTTCTGGGTCGTGCTCCTGTGGCGGCAGAGGTCCCGGGGCGGCCCGCCCGCGTTCGACGATGCGTTCCAGTCCCCGACGGAGCCAGCCCCGACGCCGGAGGCGGCCGTGGATTCCGCCTTGCGGTTCGAGTCTCCGCCGGAGGCGCCGGCGGTGGCCGGTCCCCCGGACCCCGTGCTCGCCCTCGGGGCCGATGCGCCGGACGGAGGGGAGGAGGAGAAGGGGGAGAAGGAGGAGGAGAAGGCGGAGGGGGAGGAGAAGGAGGCGTTCGGGCAGGACGAGCCGCCGGCTGTTGCCGACGCTGACGCCGACGCCGCCGTCGGGGAGGTCGAGCCCGGCGAGAGGGAGGAACGGCCGGCCAGGAGGGACGATGCGCCGGCGGGGGGCGAAGCTCCGGCCTTCGCCGACCCCGGCGAGGAGGCCGTGTTCACCGAGGACGGCGCCCCGTTCGGGGAGGATGAGCCGCCGGCCCGGCCCGAGGATTCGTCGGCCGCCTCCGTCTCCGTCCCCCCCGACGACGAGCTCCAGTCCATCCGGGATTTGCTGCTCCGCATCAACGACCCTGCTCCGGCCTCGGCCGAAGGGGGGCCGCCGGGTGGTGGGGAGGTCGCGACGGCCGGGGAGGAGGCTCCCGTGGGCGGCGAGGCCGGAGAGGCGCCGCTCGCGGACGAGGAGGAAGCCCTGCCTTCCGGGTTCGGGACCCTGGCCGCGCCGGCGGCGCCGGCCGGCGAGGAATGGCCGCCGGTCGAAGGGGAGATCGTGACGGTGGGGGAGGAGGTTCCCGCCGACGGGGAGGCCGAGGAGTCGCCGCTTGCGGAGGGGGAGGAAGCCTTGCCTGCCGGGTCCGAATCCCTTGCCGGGCCGGCGGGGCCGGTCGGCGACGTGTGGCCGCCGGTCGGCGGGGAGGTCGTGACGGTCGGGGAGGAGGCTCCCGGCGGCGGCGAGTCCGAAGATGCGCCGCTTGCGGAGGGGGAGGAAGCCTTGCCTTCCGGGTCTGGAACCCTGGCTGCGCCGGTGGGGCCGGTGGGCGATGTGTGGCCACCGGCCGGCGGGGAGGTGGTGACGGTGGGGGAGGAGGCTCCTGCCGACGGCGAGGCCGAGGAGGCGTCGCTTGCGGATGAGGAGGAAGTCTTGCCTTCCGGGTCCGGGACCCTGGCCGCGCCGGCGGGGCCGGTCGGCGATGTGTGGCCGCCGGTCGGCGGGGAGGTCGTGACGGTCGGGGAGGAGGCTCCTGACGACGGCGAGGCCGAGGAGGCGTCGCTTGCGGACGAGGAGGAAGCCCCGCTCCCCGCCCCGGAAGAGGGGCTCGCGTCCACGATGCGGCCCGCCTCCCGCGCGGAGTCCCTGCCGGAGACCCGGCGCCGGCTCCGCGAAGCGCTGGGGGCCGGGGCCGCGATCGTGGACCTCCGCGCCGGGTGGGGCGGCCCGGACGCGGGGCCCGGCGCGGCTTCCGGCGCTACGCCGGACGTCCGCCGGGACGTGCGCCGCATCAAGGACCTGCTGGAGGGGATCACGCCGTCCCCGCCCCTGCCGGGCGGAGGCGCCGACGGGGGCCGGGTCGACGTCAACGCCTGCATCGACGAAGCGATCCGGGCCACCGGGGCGGAGAGCGCCGCGGCGGTCGAGAGGGACCTCCGCCCGGTCCCGGAGGTGTCCGGCTCGCAGGCCGGCGTCCGCCTGCTGCTCGCGGAGGTCATCGAGAACGCCGCGCTCGCCGTCGAGGCCCGGCCCGAACGGCCGCCGAGCCTCCGGGTGCATACGTCCCGCCGGAACGACGAGGTCCTGGTCACCATCGTCGACAACGGCGTCGGCATTCCCGAGGAGGCGCGCGAGGCCGTCTTCCATCCATTCCACACCTCCCGGGACGGGGCCCTCGGGGTCGGTCTCACCCTCGCGCGCTGCCTCGCGGAGAAGCAGGGAGGGGCGGTCGCCATCAACTCGCTGCCGCCCCACGGAACGGTGGCGCGGATCACCCTGCCCATCGAACGGCCCGGCCCTTGAGAACCGCGCC
The DNA here is from genome assembly GCA_965243335.1 of Gammaproteobacteria bacterium. Taxonomy (GTDB): domain Bacteria; phylum Pseudomonadota; class Gammaproteobacteria; order HK1; family HK1; genus JAJDXW01. Next base: position 2,351,514 of record OZ251545.1, on the reverse strand, counting down.
TGTCGAGCATCGCCGGGGGCGGCCCCGCCTTCGCAGCCCTGGAGGTCCGCGATGATCCTGAAGTCCGTCCGGGTGCGGCAGTACAAGAGCTTCACGGACTCCGGGGAGGTGCGGATCGAAGACGACGTGACCTGCCTCGTGGGAAAGAACGAGAGCGGGAAATCCGCCATGCTCCAGGCGCTCTACCGCCTGAACCCGGCCGCGAGCGGCCACCCGGAGACGTTCTCCAGCCTGCGCGACTATCCGCGCCCCCGCTACCACCCGGACCGGGCGCGCATCCCGGCCGTCCGCCCCATCACCGCCGCCTTCGCGCTGAGCGACGAGGACCTCCGGGCCGTCGAGGACGCGCACGGCGAAGGGGTGCTGGCGTCCCGGCTGGTGACCGTCGCGAGGACCTACGAGAACGAGCTGGTCTGGGAGATCGAATACTCCGGCGCGGGCGATCGGGCGGCGGGGCGGGGGCCGCGGGCGCCCGTCGGCGGCCGGTCCGCGGACACGGACGCGGGGGGGAGCGGAGCGCCGGGGTCCGCGCCGGGGTTCGAGAGCGTCCGGTCGGCGCGCCCGGAGCGCTCCGGCCCGGTCCGCGCGGGCGGGGACCTCGACGCGGGGGTGCGGCGCCTGCTGCAGGACCGTCTCCCGAGGTTCCTGTACTTCGACGACTGCAACGTGATGGCGGGGCGGCTCTCCCTCTCCCGGCTGCAGCACGCCGGCGAACGGGGGTTGCAGCCGAACGAGCGCGCCGCCCTGTCCCTGATGCGGCTCGCGGCCGTCGACTTCCCGGACCTCGCGGCGGACGACTACGAGGCGCGGAGGGTCTCCCTGGAAGCGGCGGCGAACCGGATCACGGACGAGATCCTGGAATACTGGAGCCAGGATCGGGAGCTGTCCGTGGAGCTCGACGTCGACCCCGGCGACGCGGGGGCCGGCGCCCCGGCGCGGTTCATCGACGTCCGGGTCCGCGACCGGCGCCGCCGGATCAGCCTGAACTTCAGCGAACGCTCCCGGGGCTTCATGTGGTTCTTCTCGTTTCTCGCGACGTTGGCCGGGGGCGGGGACGGGGACGCGCGGGGGACGATCCTCTTGCTGGACGAGCCGGGGGGCGGCCTGCACGCGGAGGGGCAGCGGGACCTGCGGCGCTTCATCGACGAACGGCTGGCCCCCGCGCACCAGGTCGTCTACACCACCCATTCCCCCTTCATGGTCCCCGCCGCCGCCCTGCGGCGGGTCCGGACGCTGGAGGACCGGGACGAGGGAGGGAGCGGGGCGAGCGGCGACCTCCTCGAACACTCGGAGGAGACGCGGAGCCCCCTCCGGGCGGCCCTGGGCGACGCCCTGGTCCGTTCCCTCACGGTCGGCCCGGACAACCTGATCGTCGAGGAGCCCTCCGATCACGTGTTCCTGACGGTCATGAGCGGCCACCTCGAGAGGCAGGGCCGGATGGGCCTCGACCCGCGCTGGGCGATCGTGCCGGCGGGCGGGCTCGCGGGTGTGTCGGCGTTCGCCGCCCTGCTGGGCGCGCCGGCGAACGTGGCGGTCCTGGCCGGGGGGGCCGGCGGAGAGGTCCGCGGGGGCGACCCGCCCATCGCGCGGGCGATCGCCGCGAACGAGCGGATCATCCTCGTCCCGGAGGCCGCCGGCGCGCCGGAAGCCGACGTCGAAGACCTCTTCGCGGAGGACTTCTACGTCGATCTGGTGAACCGTTCCGGGGCGGCGGTCGTCGAATGGTTCGAGGTGCTCGGGGAGGGGAGGATCGTGGAGCGGATCCGGGCCGCGACGGGCGCCCCGTACAGCCGCTACCTGCCCGCGCGGCTGCTTCTGGAAGGCGGGTCGGAGCTGCTCGACCGGGTGGACCCCGACACGCTGGACCGCTTCGAAGCCCTCTTCGGGAGGATCAACGCATCGCTCGGCGCGGGCCGGGGGCAGGGCCGGTCCGCCCCGCGTCCGGGAGCGGGTGCGGGGACGGTGCGATGAAGAGGTCCGCCGCGCGGCGTCAGGCGCGCCGTTCGCAAGCGGTTCCCGACGAAGGGCCAAGAGGCTCGGGTGTTGTTCATAATCTATTGATATAGCATAAGAACAACAGGAGGCGAGATATTTTTACCCCACGGCGGCGCTTGCGCGGCGTCCTGGGAACGCTTGTGTCCCGCCCGCATTTTCGTTCACGGGCGCTTCACACCCCCCTGTGCGGGCGGGACACAAGCGTTCCCAGGACGCCCTGCGACGAGGCGTGCCTGGCGAAAAACCCCACAACGCACATGCCTCGGCCAAGGCCAAGGCTTGCAAAAGGCGGCTCCGGGCGTATGCTTGAGCCGTCATGACGGAAGCGCTGCGGATCGGCTCGAATCCGTCGCCGCCGGGTCCCCGGCCTTCGCCCGGGCATGGGGCGGTCGCGGCGGGTGAGGGCGCGCCCGCCGGGCTCGTCGGGAGGCTGTCGCAGGAACGGGATCGTCGATCGTGAAATCCGGCGCGATCATCTTCGGCTCCGCGATCTCCGCGGTCCTGCTGGCCGTGGCGGGGGGCCTGTACGCGAACATGGGCGGCGACGGCCAGCCCTACCGGACGTCCGTGACCCTCGTCCGGGAGCTCCACCAGCTTTCGTCCGCCTGGAGCATCGAGGTCGCCCGCGTCAAGTCCGATCCCTTCGCCGACTTCGACTCGCTCGCCTCCTTCATCCCCCGCAAGGCCCGGCTCCGGGAGGAGCTGTTCGGGTCCGCGCGGGAGATCCCCGGGCTTCCCGACCGGGTGGCGAACGACGTGAGCGTCTACCTGAGCGCCCTCGACGCGCAGGAGGAGCGCATCGAGCGCTTCAAGACCGGCTATGCGGTCCTCCGCAACTCCTCACGCTACTTTCCGCTGGCGGCGGCGACGGTGACGCAGCAGGCCGACTCGATCGGGAACCGGGAGCTGGCGCGGAACATATCGAGCCTCGTCCATCGGATGACTTCGTATCTCGCGGTGCCGACCGAGGGCGCCAGGTCCCGTCTGAGCGGCGAGCTGCAAGGGCTTCTCCAGGAGAGCGTGACCTTTCCCGCCTCCCTGTCCAACGCATTGTCGAACCTCGTCTCCCATGCCGAGGTCCTGCTCGCGAGACAGGGGCCGGTGGAGAGGCTCTTCCAGGACGCCACCTCGGACGACGTCGCCGACATCGCGGGCCGGCTGGTCGAAGGGCTGGAGTTCGAGCAGGGCAAGTGGGAGATGCGGGCCACGTTCCACCAGCGCGGGATCATGGCCGCGTTCGGGCTGCTGGCCGTGGTCTGGATCGTGCTTGCCGTGCTGCAGAGGTTGCGGGGCGGCGCGCCCCCCCGTCTGGCCGCCGGGCCGGGCCTGCCGTCGCCCGACACGGTCCAGGATGCGGAGGCGGCGCGGGCGGCGCCGCCGGAGGAGGCCGCGCCCGTCCTGACCGGCGTCGTGCCGGGGGGCGGCGAGCCGGCCGCGGCGGCGGGGCGTGAGGCGGCGCTCGCCGCGGAGCTGGAGGGAGCACCCGCATGGCCGGAGCACGAAGCTCCGAAGGCGGCGCGGGAGGCGCCCGCGCCCGCCGCCGAGGCGCGGAGCGAGGCCCCCGCCGCCCGCGCGGCGGCCCCCGTCCCGGCGGAGGGCGGTGGCGCGGCCCTCCCCCCGGACGGGTTCCCGGATGGGTCGAGGGCGGCGGAGTCCGAGGTGGTCCACGGCTTTCTCGCGGAATGCGTCGCCGAAGCCCTCGGCGGCGCCGCGGACCGGATCACCGCCCGCATGGAGCGCCTGCGGCTGTCCCAGGACAACCTCCGGATCACCCTGGAAGACCGTGACGCGGACCCGGATTCGTTCGACGGGATCGCCTTCGACGAGGAGATCGAGACGGGGGCCGCCGCCGCTTCGAGCGTGCGCCGGGAGGCGAACGGCCTCGCCGACCTGGCGCGGCGCCTCGGGTCGTTCTCGAAGATGCCGAACGGGGCCGAGGGCTACGAGCTGGTCGACGTCAACGCCTGTATCGACGAGGTGATCGAGGCCGCCGGGGCGGAGGCGCGCGGCGTGGTCGCGAGGAATTTCGGCGACGTCCCCCGGATATTCGCCTCGAAGGCGGAGATCCGGCTGCTGCTCGCGAAGTTCGTCGAGAACTCGATGCTCGCCACCCGCGGGCTGGAGGGCCGCGCGGGGGTCGTCAAGCTCGACACCGCGAGCCGGAACGGCGAGATCCTGATCACCATCATCGACAACGGCGTCGGTATCGCCGCGGACCGGCACAAGCGGATATTCGAGCCGTTCTACACCACCCGGGAAGACGCGATGGGGGTCGGCCTGACCCTGGCGGACCGCCTCGTCAGCAAGTACAAGGGGGCCATCGCCCTCAACTCCCTGCCGGGTCACGGGACGGTGATCCGGATCACCCTGCCCGCCGCCGGGACGCCCGCGTCCTGAGCGCGCCGGGGCTGTCGCCGGCGCCGCTGCCGCTGCGGGCCGCCTTTCTTCTTTTCCCCGGACGGCCGCCAAGCGGGCGTCGCCCGGGGTCCGCCGCCGACGAGCCCCAGGAAGCGAATGGATAGAGGGCAACCCCGGTCCGGCTACCGTCTCGGGGTGGACGTCGGGGGGACGTTCACCGACCTCGTCGCCTGCGGGCCGGACGGGGTCCTGCGTTCCGCCAAGGTCCCCTCGCTCCCCGGCGAGCAATGGCGCGGGGTGCTGGACGCGCTCGCCTCGCTCGGGGCGGACCCGGGGTCGCTCCGCGCGTTCGTGCACGGGACGACCATCGCCACCAACGCGCTCCTCGAACGCAAGGGGGCGCGGACCGGCCTCGTCACCACGGAGGGCTTCCGTGACCTCCTCGAGGTCGGCAAGGGGCGGCGGCTCGTCGGCGGGCTGTTCGATCCGGAGTGGCGGCGGCCCGCGCCCCTCGTCCCGCGCGACCGCCGGTTCGAGGCGTCCGAGCGGCTGGCGGCCGACGGGTCGGTGGTGCGGCCCCTCGACGGCTTCGACTTCGACGCGCTGGCCGCGAAGCTCCGCGCCAAGGGGGTGGAGGCGGTCGCGGTGGCGCTCCTCAACAGCTACGTCGACCGCGGGCACGAGCAGGCGGTGGCCCGCGCGCTCGCGGAGCGGCTCGGGGCGGTCCCGATCTCGGAGTCCGCGGCCCTCACCCCGGAGCGGGGCGAGTTCGAGCGGACCTCGACGGCGGTGCTCAACGCCTATCTCACCCCGGTCATGCGGGCGTACCTCGCCGCGCTCGAGACCGCCCTCGCGGAGCGGGGGGTCTCGGCCCCGGTCAACATCATGGGCTCGAACGGGGGAGCGATGACCCTCCGGGCGGCGGCCGACCGGTGCGCGGGCACCTTCCTCTCCGGGCCGGTCGGCGGGGTCACCGGGGCGGTGCGGGTCGCGGAGCGCGCGGGGGTCGAAGACCTCGTCACGTTCGACATGGGGGGGACGAGCACCGACGTCGCCCTCGTCCAGGGGCTCGCGCCCCGCATGTCGCACGACAACCGGATCGACGCCTTCCCGCTCAAGATGCCGCAGCTCGACATCCACACCATCGGGGCGGGCGGAGGCTCGATCGTGTGGGTGCAGCCCGACGGCACCCTCGGGGTCGGGCCGCGGAGCGCCGGCGCGGTCCCCGGGCCGGCCTGCTACGGCCGGGGGGGCGCCGAGCCGACGGTGTCCGACGCGAACCTCCTCCTCGGGCGCCTCCCCGCCGGGCGGGCGCTCGCGGGCGGGATCGTCCTCGACCCAGGGAAGGCGCAGGCCGCGTTCCGGGCGCTCGGGGAGCGGCTCGGGGGCGGCGGCGACGGCAGCGGGGGCAGCGGCGATGGCGGCGAGGCGGCCCTCGCGAGCGCGTCGCTCCGCATCGCGGTCGCGAGGATGGCGGGCGCGGTGCGCGAGGTCTCGGTGCACCGCGGCTTCGACCCGCGCGACTTCACCCTGCTCGGCTTCGGCGGGGCGGGGCCGATGCACGTGATGGCGGTCGCCGAGGAGCTCGGGATCACCCGGGTCCTCGTGCCGCGCCGGCCCGGGCACCTCTCCGCCCTCGGGCAGATGCTCGCGGACCTGCGCCGCGACGCGGTGGCCGCGTGGGGCGGGCGGGTCTCGGAGCTCGCCGTCGAAGAGCTCCGGGCGCGGGCGCAGGCGATGCGCGCGGACGGGGCCGCGGCGCTCGAGGCGGACGGCGTGGGCCGCGAGCGGCATCGGCACGAGTGCGCTCTGGACGTGCGCTACGTCGGCCAGTCCTTCACCCTCCCGGTGCGCTGGGACCCGGACGACGCGGACTGGACGCCGCTCCGGGCCGCCTTCGACGCACGGCACGAGGAGACCTTCGGCTACGCGGACCCCGCGAACGACGTCGAGATCGTCAACGTCCGGCTCGTCTCGATCGGAGAGGTCGACAAGCCCGCCCTCGACCTCGCCCCGCGAGGGGCCGGCGACCCGGTCATCGAGCGCCGCCCCGCGTGGTTCGGGGAGTGGCGGGAGACGCCGGTCCTCGACCGCGAGCGCCTCCCCGCGGGAAGCCGGATCGAAGGGCCGGCCATCGTCGAGGAGGCGGGGGGGACGACGGTGGCCCCGCCCGACTGGACGGTCGAGGTCGACCCGACCGGCGCCCTCCGCTGCGAGGGAAGCGTTCGCTGGTAGGCGGAGAGGACGCGGCCGAGTCTCGAACCGCTCCGCCCGAAGTTGTATCGTTACCCCCCGACCGACCGGACCCCGGAGGGGCGGGCCAGTGAGCGTGTTTGCGAAGATCCTGGTCGCGAATCGCGGCGAGATCGCGATCCGCGTCCTCCGTGCGGCCAACGAGATGGGGAAGGCCACGGTCGCGGTGTTCGCCGACGAGGACCGGCTCTCCCTCCATCGCTCCAAGGCCGACGAGTCCTACCGCATCGGCGAGGGCCTGGGGCCGGTCACCGCCTATCTCGCGGTGGAGGACGTCGTCCGGGTCGCGGTCGAGACCGGTACGGACGCGGTCCACCCCGGCTACGGGTTCCTGTCCGAGTCGCCGGAGCTCGCGGAGGCCTGCGCCGCCGCCGGCGTCGCCTTCATCGGGCCGCGCCCCGACACCCTCCGCCGGCTGGGCGACAAGGTCTCCGCGCGGGCCATCGCGGCGGCGGCCGGGGTCCCCACGGTCCCCGCGACGGAGGCCCTGCCCGCGGACCCGGCGGCCGCCCTCGACCAGGCGCGCGCGGTCGGCTTCCCCGGGATCCTCAAGGCGAGCTGGGGCGGGGGCGGGCGCGGCATGAGGGTCGTCGAAGGGCCGGACGCGCTCGAGCCGGCCCTGCTCGCGGCGCGGCGCGAGGCCGCCGCCGCCTTCGGCAAGGACGAGGTCTACTTCGAGCGCTTCATCGGGCGGGCCCGCCACCTCGAGGTCCAGGTGCTCGCCGACTCCGACGGCCGGATCGTCCACCTCTTCGAGCGCGACTGCTCCGTGCAGCGGCGCAACCAGAAGATCGTGGAGTGCGCCCCGGCTCCGGGGCTCGCTCCGGCGGAGCGCGCGGAGCTCGCCGGGTACGCCCTCGCCATCGCGCGCGAGGCGGGCTACCTCAACGCGGGCACCGTGGAGTTCCTGCACGACCTCGACACCGGGCGCTTCCACTTCATCGAGGTGAACCCCCGCATCCAGGTCGAGCACACCGTCACCGAGCAGGTGACCGGGGTGGACCTCGTGCGGGCCCAGATCCGCATCGCGGAGGGAGCGCCCATCGGGGAGGGGCCGGAGGACGCCTGCCCGCCGCAGGAGGCCCTCTCCCTCCGGGGGCACGCGGTGCAGTGCCGGATCACGACCGAAGACCCGCTCGACCGCTTCATCCCCGACTACGGGCGGATCACCGCCTACCGGGCGGCGACCGGCTTCGGGGTGCGGCTCGACGGCGGCACCGCCTACGCGGGCGCGGTCATCACCCGCCACTACGACTCGCTGCTCGAGAAGGTCACCGTGTGGGCGCCGTCCCGGACGGGCGCGATCGACCGGATGCGGCGCGCGCTCCGGGAGTTCCGGATCCGGGGGGTGGCGACCAACATCGCCTTCCTCGAGCGCCTCGTCGGCGACGAGGCGTTCCGCGAGGGCCGGGTCACGACCCGCTTCATCGACGACAACCCGGCGCTCCTCTCCTTCCCCCGCCCGCGCGACCGGGCGAGCCGGCTGCTCCGCTACGTCGCCGAGACCACCGTCAACGGCCACCCGGAGGCGAGGGGACGGCCCACGCCGCCCGCCCATGCGCAGACCCCGCGCCCGCCCCCCCGGCAGCCTCCCGGCCCGTCCCCGAGCGCCCGGACGGGCGGCGGCGCCAAGGCCCGGCTGGACACGGAGGGCCCGGAGGCGGTCGCGGCCTGGATGCGGGGCGAGAGGCGGGTGCTCGTCACCGACACGACGATGCGCGACGCCCACCAGTCGCTCCTCGCGACCCGGATGCGGACCCACGACATCCGCAAGATCGCAGAGACTTACGCGCACAACCTGCCGGACCTCTTCTCCCTCGAATGCTGGGGCGGGGCGACCTTCGACGTGGCGATGCGCTTCCTCGGCGAGTCCCCCTGGGAGCGGCTCCGCGAGCTTCGCGCCCGCATCCCGAACATCCTGCTCCAGATGCTGGTGCGGGCGTCGAACGCGGTGGGGTACACCAACTACCCGGACAACGTCGTCCGGGGCTTCATCGCGCGGGCCGCCGAGTCGGGCATCGACCTCTTCCGCATCTTCGACCCGCTCAACTGGGTCGAGAACATGCGGGTCTCCATCGACGCGGTCCGCGAGAGCGGCCGGATCTGCGAGGCGGCCATCTGCTACACCGCCGACCTCCACGACCCCGAGCGCGCCCGCTACGACCTCGACTACTACCTGGCGATGGCCCGCGAGCTCCGCGACGCGGGGACCCACGTCCTCGGGATCAAGGACATGGGGGGGCTGCTGAAGCCCGCGTCGGCGCGCGAGCTGGTCGCCGCGCTCCGGGAGGAGACCGGGCTGCCGGTCCACTTCCACACCCACGACACGTCGGGGATCGCGGCCGCGAGCGTGCTCGCGGCGGTGGACGCGGGGGCCGACGCGGTCGACCTCGCGATGGACAGCCTCTCGGGCTTCACCTCCCAGCCCTGCCTCGGCTCGGTCGTCGAGGCGCTGCGGCGCGAGCCGCGGGACACCGGGCTCGACCCGGCCCGCATCCGGGAGGTCTCGGACTACTGGGAGGCGGTCCGCGCGCAGTACGCCGCGTTCGAGACCGACATGCGCGCCCCGGCCTCGGAGGTCTACCTGCACGAGATGCCCGGCGGGCAGTTCACGAACCTCCGCGAGCAGGCGCGCGCGCTCGGCCTCGCCGATCGCTGGCACGAGGTGGCGGGCGCCTACGCCGAGGTGAACCGGATGTTCGGCGACATCGTCAAGGTCACCCCCACGTCGAAGGTCGTCGGCGACCTCGCCCTGGTGATGGTCTCCGGGGGGCTCACCCGCGCGGACGTCGAGGACCCCGACCGCGAGGTCGCGTTCCCCGAGTCGGTCGTCGGCCTCTTCCGGGGGGAGCTCGGGCGGATGCCGGGCGGGTTCCCGGAAGCCCTGTCCCGGAAGATCCTGAAGGGGAGGGAGCGGATCGAGGGGCGCCCGGGGGCCGCCCTCCCGCCGGCGGACCTCGAGGCGGCGCGGGCGAAGGCCGAAGCGGCGACCGGCTGGACCCTCTCCGACGAGGAGCTCTCGTCGTACCTGATGTATCCGAAGGTCTTCCTCGACTACGCCGAGCACCGCACCCGCTACGGCCCGGTGTCGGTCCTCCCGACCGACGTGTTCTTCTACGGGCTGCCCCCGGGGCGGGAGACCTCGATCGAGCTCGAACGGGGCCTCACCCTGGTCATCCGCTGCCTCGCCATCGGCGAGACGGACGCGGAAGGGAACGTCCGGGTGTTCTTCGAGCTGAACGGCCAGCCGCGGAGCGTCCGGGTCGAGAACCGCGCGGCGGCGGCCACCGTCGTGCGGCGCCCGAAGGCGGACCCGGCCAACGCCTGCCACGTCTCCGCCCCGATGCCGGGGGTGGTGGCCTCGGTGGCGGTGTCGGAGGGGCGTCCGGTGGCGGCCGGCGACCTCCTCATGACCATCGAGGCGATGAAGATGGAGACCGCCCTCCACGCGGAGCGCGACGGCACGGTCGCGGCCCTGCACGCGGCCCCCGGACAGTCGGTGGACGCGAAGGACCTCCTCCTCGAATACCGGGCGGAGTGACGCGCGGCGCGGGAGGGGACGGGGTGAGGGAAGCCGGATGAGGGCGGGGACCGGGGGAGGGGAGGAGCGGCCTTCGCTGCGGAACGGGCTCGCGCGGGCGGACCAGCCCGATCGGGTCGAAGCGGCGGAGGCCCCGGGACACGCCGTTCCGGGAAGAGCGGCGCGCCTCGACGCCGGGGCCGCGCGCCGGCCGGCGTGAAATCGTCCCGAGGGGAGGAGAGGAGGGGCCGATGTACGACCTGCTGCTGACCCACGCGAACGTGGCGACCATGGACGGCGACCGTCCGTTCGGCCTGATCGAAGACGGCGCGATCGCGGTCGCGGACGGGAAGATCGCCTGGATCGGCCCGAGCCGCGAAGCGCCGGAAGGGCGGGCGGCGAGGGTGCGCGACCTGGGCGGCCAGGTCCTGACCCCGGGCCTCGTGGACCCGCACACCCACATCGTCTACGGGGAAGAGGGCCTGCACGACTTCGAGGTGCTGTCCCAGGGGGGCGGGCGCTGGGACCTCGATCCGGCCGGGGCCGGGATATGGGAGATGGCGAGGCGCACCCGCGCGCTCTCCGAGGAGGCGCTCTGCGCGGCGAGCCGGCGCCGCATGGGCCGGCTCATCGCGAACGGCGCGACCACCGTGGAGAGCAAGTCCGGCGCGGGGCTCGACCGGGAGACCGAGCTTCGCCAGATGCGGGTCTCGCGCGCGCTCGGCGAGGACCTGCCGGTGACCGTGGTGTCCACCTACCTCGGCGCGCACGGGCTTCCGCCCGAGTTCACCGGGCGGCGCGGCGACTACGTCGCCTTCATGTGCGACGAGGTCCTGCCTGCGGCGGTGCGCGAGGGGCTGGTCGACCAGGTCGACGGCTTCTGCGACCGGAACGGGTACGACCACGCGCAGATCGGGCGCCTCTTCGACCGTGCGCGCTCGTTCGGGCTCCCGGTCAAGCTCCATGCCGACCAGTACACCGACTTCGGGGCGGGCGCGGTCGTCGCGAAGTACCGGGGGCTCTCGGCGGACCACCTCGAGTACGCCTCGCGGGCGACGGTCGAGGCGATGGCGGAGGCGGGGACCGTCGCGACCCTCCTCCCCGGCGCGCACCTGACCTTCCACGAGACCCGCAAGCCGCCCGTCGACCTCTTCCGCGAATTCGGCGTGCCGATGGCCCTCGCGACGAACTCGAACCCGGTCAGCTCCCCGACCGTCTCGCCCTCCGCGCAGATGCACCTCGCCTGCTACCTGTTCCGGCTGACCGCCGAAGAGGCGCTGCGCGGCTTCACGGTCAACGGGGCCCGCGCGCTCGGCCTCTCGGAGCGGGCGGGGCGGATCGCGGTCGGCCGCGCCGCCGACCTCGCGGCCTGGGAGACGGAGGACCCGCGCGGGCTCGCCTACCCGATCGGGGGGTGCGCCTGCGTCCTCACCGTCAAGGACGGGGTCGTCGTCCACGAGGCGCCGGCGCCAGGAGCCGCCGGGTGACGGAGGCCCGCGCCCGGCTCGTCGAATGGATCGAGACGGAGCGCGAGCGGCAGGTCGATCTGCTGCGCCGCCTGACCCGGATCGACACCGGCAACCCCCCGGGCGACACCCGCGCCGCCGCCGACCTCGTCTGCCGGTTCCTCGGCGCGGAGGGCGTTCCCTGGCGCACCGAGGCCCCGCGCCCGGAGATGCCCAACCTCATCAGCCCGTTCGCGGGGGGGCGGGACGGGCGCCGCCTCGTGCTGAACGGGCACCTCGACGTGTTTCCGGCCGGCGACCGCGCCGCGTGGTCGCGCGACCCGTTCTCGGGGGACGTGGCGGACGGGCGGGTCCACGGCCGGGGGACGGTCGACATGAAGTGCGGCATGGCCGCGCTCCTCTTCGCGCACGCCTACCTGCACCGCCTGCGGAACGAGCTCGGCGGGCGGGTCACCCTGACGGCGGTCTCGGACGAGGAGACCGGGGGGCGCTGGGGGTCGGGCTGGCTCACGGAGCGCTGCGGCGGCGAGGTGCTCGGCGACTGCGTGCTCAACGCCGAGCCGAGCGGGCTCGGCACGGTCCGGTTCGGCGAGAAGTCGATGCTGTGGCTCCGGTTCACGGTCGAGACGGGGGGCGGCCACAGCGCCTACCCGCACCTCGGGGACAGCGCGAACCGGCTGGCCGTGCGCCTCGTCCGGAGGCTCGAAGGGATCGAATCGAAGGCGCCGGCCGAGCCCCGCCCGGTCCGGCTGATCCTGGAGCAGCCCGAGGTCCGGGCGGCCGCCGAGGCGTCGCTCGGGGCCGGGGCGGCGGAGGTGATGCGCCGCGTGTCCATGAACGTCGGGGTCGTGCGGGGCGGCGGCGTGATCAACATGCTGCCGGCGAAGTGCGTGCTGGACGTCGACTTCCGGCTCCCGGTGGGGGTCTCCCGGGCGGAGGTGAAGGCGGACGCCGCCGCGATCGTGGGCCGCCTGCCCGGCGTCCGGTGCGAGGAGCTGGACACCGGCGGCGTCGAGGCGAGCTGGTCCGACCCCGGACACGAGCTGGTGGGCTGCCTCGCGCGGAACGCGGGCTCCGGGCTGGGCGGCGGCGCGGTCCCGCAGCCGGTCATCGGGCTCGGCGGCACCGATGCCCGGTTCTGGCGGGCGCGGGGCGTTCCCGCCTTCGTCCACGGCTGCTCGCCGGCGGGGATGGGGGCGCCTGACGAGAGCGTCAGCATCGAGGAGTTCCACCGCGTGCTCCGCACCCATGCCCTCGCCGCCTTCGACTACCTGCAGGGGTAGCGGCGTGGACCGCGGCGGCGCGAGGACCCTCCGGCGGAGGCGTCTCGAGTGGACGCGGTGACGCGGCCTCCGGCTTCGTCCGGGGACCCCGCCGCGGGCCTCGGCTGAGCCGGCCGGACGGGCCGGCCGGGGCGGGGGGCATCCGCGCATGTGGTCGATCGGGATCGACATCGGCGGCACGTTCACCGACGTCGTGGTGCGGGGCGGGGAGCGGACCATCGCCCGCAAGGTCCTCACCACCCACGACGACCCGGCGCGGGGGGTGGAAGCCGGCCTCGCGGGCCTTCTTGCGGAGGGGGCGCTCGATCCCGAGGCGGTCGACCGGGTCGTCCATGCGACGACCCTCTTCACCAACACCCTCATCGAACGCAAGGGCGCGCGCACCGGCCTCATCACCACCCGGGGGTTCCGGGACGCGCTGGAGATCGGGCGCGAGCGCAAGTACGAGCTCTACGACCTCACCATCGCCAGGCCGGCCCCGCTCGTGCCGCGCGACCGGCGGCTCGAGGCGGACGAACGGATGGGGGCGGACGGGGAGGCGCTGGCCCCGCTCGACGAGGGCTCGCTCGACGAGGCGATGTCCGGCCTCGCGCGGCAGGGGGTCGAGGCGGTCGCGATCGTCTTCCTCCACGCCTACGCCAACCCGGAGCACGAGCGGCGCGCGCGGGCCCGCCTCGCGGAGCGGTTCCCGGGGGTCGCGCTCGCGATCTCGTCGGAGGTCGCGCCGGAGATCCGCGAGTTCGAGCGGCTCTCGACCACCGTCGCCAACGCCTGCCTGATGCCGCTCGCGGACCGCTACGTCGCCCGCCTCGCGGAACGGGTCGTCGCGCACGGGATCGGATGCCGGCTCCTCCTCATGCTCTCGAGCGGGGGGCTCACCGACGTCGACGAGGCGCGGCGGTTCCCGGTGCGGATGCTCGAGTCCGGCCCGGCCGCGGGGGCCATCGCCGCCGCCTGGTTCGGGAAGCGGGCCGGGTACGAGGACCTGCTCGCGTTCGACATGGGGGGCACGACGGCCAAGCTGTGCCTCGTGGACGCGGGCGAGCCGCTCGTCACCCACCTGTTCGAGGCCTGCCGGGAGCGCCGCTTCATCCCGGGGAGCGGGCTGCCGCTCAAGATCTCGGCCCTGGAGCTCATCGAGATCGGGGCCGGCGGGGGGAGCGTCGCCTTCGTGGACGACCTCGGGCTGCTCAAGGTCGGGCCGGAGAGCGCGGGCTCCGAGCCCGGGCCCGCGTGCTACGGGCGGGGGGGCCGGCGCCCGACGGTCACCGACGCGGCCCTCGCCCTCGGCTACCTCGATCCCGCCTTCTTCGCCGGGGGAGCCATGCCGCTTCGCCCGAACGCCGCGCGCGCCGCCCTCGACTCGCTCGCGGCCCCGAGCGGGCTCTCCGGGGCCGCGCTCGCGTGGGGGATCTTCGAGGTGGTCACCGAGAACATGGCGAGCGCGGCGCGGGTCCACGTCGCGGAGCGCGGCCGCGACCCCCGGCGCTGCGTGCTCCTCGCGACCGGCGGGGCGGGGCCGGTCCACGCCTGGCGGGTCGCGGCGAGGCTCGGGATCGAGCGGGTCGTCTGCCCGCCGTCCGCGGGGGTCGCCTCGGCGCTCGGGCTCCTGCTCGCGCCGGCCCGCGCCGACCGGGCGGCGACGGTGGCCGAGCCCCTCGCCGCGCTCGACTGGGTCCGCTTCGAAGCGACGTTCCAGCGCCTCGAGGGGGAGTGCCGGTCGGTGCTGGGGCACGCCGGGTTCGCGCCCGGCGCCGCCCGCATCGCCCGCTCCGCCGACCTCCGGTTCCGCGGCCAGGACTTCGAGCTGGTCGTCGCGCTGCCCGAGGGGCCGTACGCGCCGGCCTCGGAGGCGGACGTCGCGGAGGCGTTCCGGGCCGCCTACGAGCGGGCCTTCTCGCGGACGCCGCCCGGGGTCGGGGTCGAGGTGGTCAACGTCCGGGTCGCGGCCCGCGCGGGCGGGGCGGAGGCGGGGGGCGGGGCCGGCCCCGCGGCGCGGTCGGCCCGCGGCGGGCGCGAGCCTCGCAAGGGGGCCCGCCCCGCGTACTTCCCGGAGTACGGGCGCCTGGCCCGGACCCCGGTCTTCGACCGCTACGCGCTTCGCCCCGGCGACCGTTTCCCGGGCCCCGCGATCGTCGAGGAGCGCGAGTCGACGGCGGTGGTCGGTCCCGACGGGCAGCTCGAGATCGACGCATGGGGGAACCTCGTGATCACCCGAGCGACGGGCGCCGCCGCGGCCGGAGGACCGCCCCCGTCCCCGTCCCCGGAGGCTGCGGAGCGCCCCGAGCCGTGAGCGCCCGCCCCCTCGACGCGGCCAGCCTCGAGGTCCTGTGGACCCGGCTCATCTCCATCGCCGACGAGGCGGCGGCGGCCCTCGTTCGCACCTCCTTCTCCACCGTCGTCCGCGAGTCGCACGACTTCTCCTGCGTTCTCACGGATGCGGCGGGCCGCTCGATCGCCCAGGCGACGGACAGCATCCCGTCCTTCATCAGCACCCTGCCGCGCACCGTGCGGCACTTCCTGGACGAGTTTCCGCCGGGGGCGCTCGCGCCGGGCGACGTCCTCATCACCAACGACCCGTGGATGGGGACCGGGCATCTCCCCGACCTCTGCGTCGCGAAGCCGGTCTTTCTCGACGGCAGGCTCCTCGGGTTCGCGGCGAGCACCGCCCACGCCCCGGACATCGGCGGGCGCGTCCGCTCCCCGGAGGCGCGCGAGATCTTCGAGGAGGGGCTCCAGATCCCGATCATGAAGCTCCTGTCGGAGGGGAGGCCGGACGAGACCCTGCTCCGGCTCCTCGCGCGCAACGTCCGCACCCCCGAGCTGACCGGGGGGGACCTCTGGGCCCAGGTCACCGCCCTCGACCTCATGGAGTCCCGCCTCGTCTCGCTCGTCCGCGAGTACGCGATGACTTCGCTCGAGGCGCTCTCCGGCGAGATCCGGCGCCGCACCGAAGCCGCCATGCGGAGCGCGATCCGCACGATTCCCGACGGACGCCACACCGCCGCCCTGGAGACGGACGGCTTCGACGAGCCGCTCCGCCTCCGGCTCGCGCTGACGATCGCGGGGGACCGGGCGGAGTTCGACTTCGCCGGCACCTCGCCGCAGGTGGACCGGGCGATCAACCTTCCCCTCTGCTATACGGAGGCCATGTGCGCGTACGCGATCAAGTGCGTGGCGGCCCCGGAGGTCCCCAACAACGGCGGCTCGCTCGGCCCGGTCGCGGTGCGCGCGCCGGAGCGCTGCCTCGTGAATCCCGCGTACCCCGCCCCCGTCGTGTCCCGCGCGCTCACCGGCCACTTCATCCCGAGCCTCGCCCTCGCCGCGCTCGCCGGGGTCGTTCCCGAGCGGGTGATGGCGATGGCCGGCTCCCCGCTCTGGTCCATCACCCAGTCCGGCGTCGACGGGCAGGGGAAGCCGTTCTCCCACCTCTTCTTCTTCAACGGCGGCATGGGGGCCACCGCCTCCGGGGACGGCGAGAGCTGCCTGAGCTGGCCGAGCAACATCTCCTCGACCCCGACCGAGGTCATCGAGAAGCTGAGCCCGCTTCACGTGCTGCATCGGGGGCTCGTCCCGGGAAGCGGCGGGGCGGGGCGCCGCCGGGGAGGGCTCGGGCAGGAGGTCCGCCTCCTCAACACGTCGCCGACCCCGACCGCCGCCTTTCTCTCGGCGGAGCGGACCCGGGCGCCGGCCCGGGGGGTCGCGGGCGGCGGGCCGGGGGCGGTCGGCGCGGTGGAGATCAACGGCGAGCCGGTGGACCCGAAGGTCCAGCACCTGCTCCAGCCGGGCGACGTGGTGACCCTGCGCACCCCCGGCGGCGGCGGTCACGGCCCTCCCGCCGGGCGGGACCCGGCCGCCGCGGCCCGGGACCGCCGGCTCGGCTACGCGTGAGCCGGGGGCGGCGTCGTTCCCGGGTTCGGGGTCGGTCCGAGGGGTTTTGGGGCGGACTTCACCCCACGGCGGGTGGTTCGCGGATCGTACCTGGGTACACCCTCCTTGGGTACGCCGGCGCCCCGCCGGCCCGGGAAGGGGCGAAGCGCCCGTGAGAACGAACCTGCCGGCGGGACGCCGGCGTACCCAGGGGCGTCCGCTATTGGCGAGAACCCCACCGCGCACATGCCTCGATCTCCGGCGGCGCGCCCCGCGCGGCTCGGCGTAGCGCCTCTCCCCGCCTGGTGGTAACCTGTCCGCCGACAGGAGCCGCCCATGACTACCTTCGAGACCCTCTCCCTCATATCTTCCGTCGCCATCGGCGTGGGCCAGATCGGCATCATCTGGTACGGCATCCGCGCCATGGACCGTTCCTCCGCGGAGCGCGCCCGGGACCGGGCGCGGCGCGAAGCTTCGGAGAAACAGCGCGAAGCCTGGGAGAAGCAGCGCGCCGACCAGGAAGACCGGCGGCATACCGAGGCCATGCAGGCCCTCGACAAGCGTCACGAAGAAGCGACGCAGTCGCAAGACAAGCGGCACGAAGAAACGACGCAGTCGCAAGACAGGCGGCACGAAGAAGCGATGCAGGCCATCGACGGGCAGCATCAGGAAGCGATGCAGTCGCAGGACAAGCGGCACCAGGAAGCGATGCAAGCCATCGACAAGCGCCACGAAGAAGCGCTGCAGGCGCAGGACAAGCGGCACGAAGAAGCGATGCGGTCGCTCGCGATGCAGAGGCTCGCCCTGGAGGCCCTCATCGAGCGGACCGCGCCCCCGGCCCCGGCCGCCGATGACTGAGCGCGGGCTCCCCGACCCGCGACGTTCCTCCCGGCGCTTTACGGGAACCCTCGCCGCCTCCAGGTCCAACGGCGGGCAGGCCGTCCCCTGAAACCGCCCCGGGGGCGATCCAGAGGCCCGGATGTTGATCTTAACCTATTGATATATTGAAATTAAAGAAGAAGGGCGGGATATTTTTTGTCCCACAGGGACGGCGTCGTTCCCAAGAGCTCTGCGAGAGGCATGCATGGTGAGAACCCCACCGCGCTCATGCCTCCTCGCCCCGCACGGCGAGCGCGTGCGTAGCGCCTCTCCCCGCCTGGTGGTAACCTGCCCATCGACAGGAGCCGCCCATGACCACCTTCGAGACCCTCTCCCTCCTCTCTTCCGTCGCCATCGGCGTGGGCCAGATCGGCATCATCTGGTACGGCATCCGCGCCATGAACCGTTCCTCCGCGGAGCGCGCCCGGGACCGGGCGCGGCGCGAAGCCTGGGAGAAGCAGCGCGAGGCCTGGGAGAAGCAGCGCGCCGACCAGGAAGACCGGCGGCACACCGAGGCCATGCAGGCGCAGGACAAGCGCCACGAAGAAGCGATGCGGTCGCTCGCGATGCAGAGGCTCGCCCTGGAGGCCCTCATCGAGCGGACCGCCCCCCCGGCCCCGGCCGCCGATGACTGAGCGCGGGCTCCCCGGCCCGCGACGTTCCTCCCGGCGCCTTGCCGGAACACTCGCCGCCTCCAGGTCCAACGGCGGACGGGACGTCCCCTGAAGCCGCCCCGGGGGTGATTCCGGGGAGGAGGTTGCTTCCCCTCCGCCCGAGCGTCGATGATCGGCGGTTGGGCTCGGCGGACGGACGAGAGGGGGAGATGGGACTCGGGCGCGTCCTCATCGCCAATCGGGGCGAGATCGCGATCCGCGTCGCGCGGAGCGCGGCGGAGCTCGGGATCGCCGCGGTCGCGGTGTGCTCCGAGGACGATGCGGGGTCCCTCCACGCGCTGCGGGCGGAGGAGGTGGAGACCCTGCCCGGACGGGGGGCCGCCGCCTATCTCGATCAGGAGGCGGTGTTGGGAGCGGCGGAGCGCGCGAAGTGTGACGCGGTCCACCCCGGATACGGCTTCCTGAGCGAGAACGCGGGGTTCGCCCGGCGCTGCGCGGAGCGCGGCGTCACCTTCGTCGGCCCGAGCGCGGAGACCCTCGACCTCTTCGGCGACAAGGCGCGGGCGCGGGCGTTCGCGGAGGGGCTTGGCGTGCCGGTGCTGCCGGGGACCGGGATCGAGGGCGGGCTGGAGGCGGCGCGGGTGTTCCTCGCCTCCCTCGGGCCGGACGGGCCCGGGGTGATGATCAAGGCGGCCGGAGGGGGAGGGGGCCGCGGGATGGCGGCGGTGCGGAGCGCCGCGGCGCTCGAGCGCGAGTGGCCGCGCTGCCGCGAGGAGGCCCGGCGGGCGTTCGGCCGGGGCGAGCTCTACGTCGAGCGCCTCGTCGCGCGGGCGCGGCATATCGAGGTCCAGGCGGCGGGCGACGGGGCCGGCGGGGTCGTCGACTTCGGCGAGCGCGAGTGCAGCCTGCAACGGCGCCGCCAGAAGATCGTCGAGATCGCGCCCGCCCCGAACCTCGACCCCGCGCTCCGCGAGCGCATCGTCGCGGCCGCCCGCTCCCTCGCGCAGGCGGCCCGGTTCGCGAACCTCGGTACGTTCGAGTTCCTGGTGGACGAGGACGGCGCCCCGTACTTCATCGAGGCCAACCCGAGGATCCAGGTCGAGCACACGGTGACGGAGGAGCTCCTGGGCGTCGACCTCGTCCGGCTCCAGCTCGAGCTCGCGGCCGGGGCGCCGCTTCCCGGGGAGCGGAACGGCCGCCCCCCGCGCGGCGGCTGCGCGGTGCAGGCGCGGGTGAACCTCGAATCCCTGCAACCGGACGGCACGGTGCGCCCGGCCGGCGGGGCCGTCGACGCCTTCGAGCCGCCGACGGGTCCCGGGGTGCGCGTGGACACGAGCGGATACGCGGGATACGCCCCGAATCCGGGCTTCGACCCGCTGATCGCCAAGGTGGTCGTGCGGACGGACGGAGAGGCGGGGACGGGGGCGGACGCCTTCGCGGCGGCGGCCGGCAAGCTCCGCCGGGCGCTCGGGGAGTTCCGGATCGCGGGGGCCGCAAACAACCTCGCGTTCCTGCGGAGCCTTCTCGCCGACCCGGAGGTCGTGGCCGGCCGTCTCCATACCGGGCTCGTGGAGGCGCGCCTCGCCGGCTGGACGGACGGGAGCAGGGCGGGTCCCGCGGCCCCGCCCGGCGCCTCGCTCCTGCCGCGCGGCGGCGGCGACGGCGGCGCGGCGGCTGCTGCGTCGACGGCCGCCGCGGTCCTCGCCGGGACCCGGGTGGACGCCGCGGACCCGCTCGCGGTGCTTGCACACGGCAAGGAGGCGGGTCCGGGCCGTCCGGAACCAGCGCAGGGCGGCCCACCATCCGTCCCTGATCCTTCCGTTCATGCCCCCGCGCCGGGCGCGCGCGAGCCGGGCGCGGTCCTCGCGCCCATGCAGGGGACGGTGATCGAGCTGTTCGTCGGCGAGGGGGACCCCGTCCACCTCGGCCGCGAGCTGCTCGTCATGGAAGCGATGAAGATGCAGCACGTGATCGCGGCGGATCGGACCGGGCGGGTCCGGCGCCTTGCGGTGCGCGAGGGGGACACGGTCGCGGAGGGGAGCCCCCTGCTCGTGCTCGACGAGGCCGAGGTGGCGCCCCCCGCGGCGGACGGCGGCGAGGAGATCGACCTCGACGCGATCCGGCCCGACCTCGCCGAAGTGCTGGAGCGCCGGGCCTTCACCCGCGACGAACGGCGCCCGGACGCGGTCGAGCGCCGCCGCCGCACCGGGCAGCGGACCGCCCGCGAGAACGTGGACGACCTCGTGGACGCGGGCTCGTTCATCGAATACGGCGCCCTCGTGGTCGCGGCCCGGCGCGCCCGGCACTCCATGGACGAGCTGGTCCGGCGCACCCCGGCGGACGGGCTCGTCGCCGGCATCGGGCGGGTCAACGGCCATCTCTTCGAGGACGAGCGGGCCCGCTGCCTCGTGATGGCCTACGACTACACCGTGCTCGCCGGCACCCAGGGGAAGTTCAACCACCAGAAGAAGGACCGGATGTTCGCCCTCGCCGAGAAGTGGCGGCTGCCGATGGTGTTCTTCGCCGAGGGCGGGGGAGGGCGGCCGGGCGACACCGACATCGTGTTCGCGGCGGACCTGCACATCCCCGCGTTCCACCTGCTCGGCCGGCTGAGCGGCCTCGTGCCCCTCGTCGGCATCGCGTCCGGGCGGTGCTTCGCCGGCAACGCGGTGGTCCTCGGCTGCTGCGACGTGGTCATCGCGACCCGGAACGCCAACATCGGGATGGGCGGGCCGGCGATGATCGAGGGCGGGGGGCTCGGGGTGTTCCGCCCCGAGGAGGTGGGGCCGATGGACGTGCAGGTCCCGAACGGGGTGGTGGACGTCGCGGTCGAGGACGAGGCGGGGGCGGTGGACGCCGCCAAGCGCTACCTCTCGTACTTCCAGGGCCCGCTGGACGAGTGGACCTGCGCCGACCAGCGGCGCCTGCGCCACGTCGTCCCCGAGGACCGGCTTCGCATCTACGACGTGCGCCGGGTCGTCGAGGTGCTCGCGGACGAAGGCTCCGTGCTCGAGCTCAGGCCGGAGTTCGGCCCCGGCATGGTGACCGCCTTCATCCGCATCGAGGGGCGGCCGATCGGCCTCGTCGCCAACAACCCGATCCACCTCGCGGGCGCGGTGGACAGCGACGGGGCCGACAAGGCGGCGCGCTTCATGCAGATCTGCGACGCCTTCGACCTCCCCATCCTCTGCCTCTGCGACACCCCCGGCAACATGGTGGGGCCGGAGGCGGAGAAGACCGCGCTGGTCCGCCACTGCTGCCGGCTGTACGTCACCGGGTCGAGCGTCACCGTCCCGATGTTCACCGTCGTGCTCCGCAAGTCCTACGGCCTCGGGGCCCAGGCGATGGCCGCGGGGAGCTTCCACGCCCCGTTCTTCGCGGTCTCCTGGCCGACGGGGGAGTTCGGCGGGATGGGCCTGGAAGGGGCGGTCAAGCTCGGGTACCGGAAGGAGCTGGCCGCGATCGAGGACCCGGCGGAGCGGATGGCCCGCTACGAGGAGATGGTCGCCGCCATGTACGAGCAGGGGAAGGCGCTCAACACCGCCACGGTGTTCGAGGTCGACGACGTCATCGACCCCCGGGACACGCGCCGCTGGATCGTGGAGGGGCTCCGGGCGTGCCCTCCGCCCGCGCCCCGGCGCGGCAAGAAGCGCCCCTGCATCGACACCTGGTAGGCAGGAGGCGGGGAGGGGATCGGTGAGCTTCCACCCGGAACGCGGCGTCGAGCCGCCGACCGCCCCGCCCGGGGAGCCGGCGCACTGGCTGGTGCGCCCCGCCACGGTGCGGGGGCTCTGGATCGGGTTCGCGGCGGTGCTCGCCGCCCTCGTCCTGGGCGACCTCCTCATCCATCCCCATGCCGGCTTCGGGATCGACGGGACGTTCGGGTTCTACGCCTGGTACGGGCTCGGGGCCTGCGTCGCGATGGTGCTGTTCGCGAAGGGGCTCGGGGTCTTCCTGAAGCGGCGCGACGCCTACTACGACGGCGAGGATCGCGAAGGCGATGATTGACTTTCCGCCGGGCCTCGTCCTCGTCCTCGGCGGGCTCGTGCTCCCCTTCGCGCCCGCGCGGCCGCGGGCCGCGCTCCTGCTCGCCCTTCCGCTGGCCGCCCTCGCCCTCGTCCTGGCCCTCCCGGACGGCGCGGCGGCGGCGTGGACGGCGCACGGCTACGAGCTCTCGCCCGTCAAGGTGGACGCCCTCGGGCGGCTCTTCGCCGTCATCTTCGCGATCATGGCCTTCGCGGGGGGGCTCTTCGCCCTCCACCAGACCCGCACCCTGGAGCTCGCGTGCGCCTTCATCTACGCGGGAAGCGCGATCGGGGTCGCCCTCGCGGGAGACCTCCTCACCCTGTTCGTGTTCTGGGAGCTGATGGCCCTCGCCTCGACCGGGGTGCTGCTCGCCGCGGGCGGGGAGGGGGCGCTGCGGGCGGCTGGGCGCTACTTCGTCGTGCACATGCTCGGCGGGGCGTTCCTGATGGCCGGGGTGCTGCTCCACGTCTCGGCGACCGGCTCCCTCGCGTTCGCGGCGATGGAGGCGGATTCGTGGAGCGCCTGGCTCATCCTCGCCGGGGTGCTGGTCAACGCCGCCGCGCCGCCGCTCTCCGCCTGGCTCGCGGACGCCTACCCCGAGGCGTCGTGGAGCGGCATGGTGTTCCTCTCCGCGTTCACCACCAAGGCGGCGGTGTACGTGCTCATCCGGGGGTTCCCGGGGACCGAAGCGCTCGTCTGGATCGGGCTCTTCATGATCTTCTACGGGATCATCTACGCCCTCCTCGAGAACGACATGCGCCGGATCCTCGCCTACAGCATCGTGAACCAGGTGGGGTTCATGGTCGCGGGGGTCGGGATCGGCACCGAGATGGCCCTGAACGGGGCCGCCGCCCATGCGTTCACCCACATCGTCTACAAGGCGCTGCTCCTCATGTCGGCGGGGTCGGTGCTGTACATGACCGGGCGCCGGAAGTGCACCGATCTCGGCGGGCTGTTCCGGACGATGCCCCTCACCACCCTCTGCGGAACGGTGGGGGCGCTCGCCATCTCGTCCTTTCCGCTCACCTCCGGTTTCGTCAGCAAGTCGATGATCGCACAGGCGGCCACCGACGAGGCGCTGGCGGTCGCGTGGTTCCTGCTCATGGCCGCCTCGGCGGGGGTGTTCCTGCACGCGGGGATCAAGTTCCCGTGGTTCGTCTTCTTCCAGAAGGATTCGGGGCTCCGCCCCCCCGACCCGCCGTGGAACATGCGCGCGGCCATGGTGCTGTTCGCCGCCCTCTGCATCGGGATCGGGGTCTGGCCGGAGCCCCTCTACCGCCTGCTGCCGTTCCCGGTGGACTACGCCCCGTACACCGCGCCCCACGTGGTGAACGCGCTCCAGCTCCTCCTCTTCTCCGGGCTCGCGTTCTTCCTCATGCTGCCCCTCATGCAGCGGACCCTGACGGTCACCCTCGACGTCGACCGGCTCTGGCGCGCGGGGGGCGGGGCGCCGTCGGCGGCGGGGCTCGCGGGCCGGGCGCTGGCCCCGGTCGGCGCCGCCTGGGACGCGGTCCGGGCCCGGGCGGGGCGGGCGGCGGACGCGGTGATCCATCCGTTCCGTCCGGAGGGGGTCCTGGCCGCCGCCCCGTCCATCGGGACGATGGTGCGCAACGTCCTCATCGCGCTCCTCCTCGCCCTCGTGCTCGGGTTCCTCGCGGCCCGGGAGAGCGCCGGGGGCGCCGCCCTCGTCGACGCTGCCGGCCTCGGTGCCGCCGTCGACCAGCACGACCCACCGACCACCACCGGGAGGTATCCATGAAGATCGGAATCAACGTGATGGGCTATCCGGGCGACCGGAACCCCATCGACAACGCGGTCCAGGCCGAGGCGGAAGGGTTCGAGAGCATCTGGATGACGGACGGGAACGGGCGGATGGACGCGCTCACCGCGGCCGCCGCGATCGGCGCCCGCACGAGCCGCGTCCGCATCGGCCTCGGCATCGTGCCGGTGTTCAACCGCCCGCCGGCCGTGCTCGCCGCGTCCGCCGTCGCCCTGTCCCACGTCGCGCCGGACCGGGTGGTCCTCGGGGTCGGCTCCTCCAGCCAGACCATGATCGAGCGCTGGTACGGCATGGAGTTCGACAAGCCGCTCACCCGGGTGCGCGAGACGGTGGATCTCATGCGCCGCATCTTCACCGGGGAGCGCACCGCCTACGACGGGGCCACGGTCCGCTCGCACGGTTTCCGCCTCACCTCCCCCCTGCGCGGCCGGCTGCCGATCCACGTCGCGGCCCTCCGCCCCGGAATGCTGGAGCTCGCGGGCGAGATCGGGGACGGGGTGGTCCTCAACCTCACCCCCGCGGAGCTCCTGCCGCGGGTCCTCGAGCACGTGGATACCGGGGCGAAGCGTTCCGGGCGGCGGGTCGAGGACCTGGAGGTGGTGTCCCTCCTCAACACGTTCGTGACCGACGACGTCGCGGCCGGGACCCGGCAGATGCGCCGGGTCGCGCTCGGCTACTACTCGACCGGGGTGTACGCGAGCTTCCTCTCCTGGCTGGGCCGCCCGCGCGAGGCGGAGCAGATCCAGGCGGGGTTCGCGGAGCGCGACCGCGCGAAGACGAACGCCGCGCTCTCCGACGAGCTCGTCCGGCGGCTCGGGCTCGTCGGCTCCGCGTCCGAGGTGCGCTCCCGGCTCGGCGAGTACGCCGCCGCCGGGCTCGACACCGCGGTCATCTGGGCCGCGTCCCAGGACGAGGCGGAGTACGAGGCGACCCGCGCCGCGGTGCTCGCCGCGGCCTGAGCGGAACGCCGTGGTCGGCTGCTACCCGTACGGATGCGGGTCGCACACCTGAAGCAACCGGGTGCGGATCTCCGAAGTCGAAGCGGTCAAATCGACGGTGGCGAACCGGATCCGATGCCCCTGGATGACGGCGGCCTCGTCGACGCCCACCCCTGCGGACGGATGCAGGAGCAGCCCTTCGGCCTGATCCGCCAGAGGATCTCCGCGACCGGCCTGGGATCTCAGGTAAGCGTAGATCTGGTACAGGTAGCCGCTGCGCAACGTCTGGTCCCGATACCGGCCGCGCACCAGCAGGGAGTTGAACTTCGTGTCGACCACGATCCTGCGGCCGGACGGCGGGTGCTCGAGCATGATGTCGGTCTGCATGTTCGGCAAGAGGTCGCGGATCCCCGGCGTGGGCCATTCGACAGGCCAGCGCAGCCACCGTCCGGTTTCCACACGCCATCCCTCGGGCGACAGTGCGACTCCATAGAAGCCGCCCACCGCACGCTCGAAGAGCTGGCGCACCCATTGCTCGTCCCGGTCGGGCAATGGAAGCGCGTTGGTCCCCGCCGCCTCCGTGGGCAGGGCGAGATCGAAAGCCAGCTTCGCGGCGTCCACCATGGAACGGTCGTTCGCATCGTGGCGTCCGAAGCGCTCGGCGCTCATCCGGCGCGGTGTCGGCGGAGCCCCCGAAACCCCCATCGCCTCCATGTCCTTGGCGAGCTTTCGGCAGCGATGGGCGAGAGCGCGCTTTCGCACCAGTCGGGAGATCGTGTCCAGGGCGGCCCGGACGAAGCGGTTCCGGGGCGTGTCGATCGTCAGCTCGTCGAAGCGGCAGGCCACGAGGCCGCGGGAAAGGAGTTGGCGGCGTTCCGTGGCGAGCATGTCGATCCTTCCGCGGATCCGGCTCAGCGCGGCTTCCCGCGTTCGATAGCCCAGGCTCAACTGCCGGCGCTGCCGCTCTTCAACGGCCTGCGCCAGAATCTCGGCCACGAGATCCGGCAGATCGTCGGGGTTCTCCTCCCGTCCTGCGCTACCCTTGCCGCGCGAGCGGAACAAATCCGATGCATACAGCATGAGGAGCCAGAGGTTTCGGACCGGAATGCGGCCGACGTATCCCCACTCCGGATCGGGCCTGCTCTCCGACGCAGTACCCGCGCCTTCCATCACCACCCTTCGAGGAGCCGGCCGATGGCGTCTTGCGCCTCCTGGGGGGAATCGAACCAGTATTCCTCGAGCTGCGGCCCGATCTCGCTCTTCACGATCTTCTCGAACCAGCCCCGCGTCTCGCCGGCCCCGAGGCGATGCACCGGCGTCACGAAGCTGTGCCCGATCCGGAACTGGGGACCGAGACCGGGGTCGCCGGCGATGTTCTGATTGAGCTCCGTGACGCGGCGTTCGATCTCGCGAGCCTGCGCGCCATCGACGCCACGCTTCTCGATCACCCATTCCCGCCACACGTCGCCGAGCATGGGTTCCAGGGAGGCGAAGGCGAAGCGCCGGCGGAACGCAAAATCGATGAGGGCAAGGGAGCGGTCCGCCGTGTTCATCGTTCCGATGACGTAGAGGTTGTCGGGGACGTGGACCGGCCGCCGCTTCCCGTCCGCATCGGGGTAGCAGAGCTCGACGGCCGCTTCCGGGGTCCGTTTGTCCGCCTCGAGAAGGGTGAGCAGCTCGCCGAAAATCTGCGCCGGGTTGCCGCGGTTGACCTCTTCGATCACCACGGCGAGCTTCGAGGACGAATCTTCGGATGCCTGGCCGACGGCCTGCATGAACACGCCGTCCTCGATGACGAGCTTGCCGTCGCCGGAGGGCCGCCAGCCCCTGACGAAGTCTTCATAGGACAGGTTGGGGTGGAACTGGACCCTGCGGATCCTGCCATTGTCCTTCTTTCCCATCAGGGCAAACGCGAGGCGCGTGGCAATCCAGGTCTTCCCCGTACCGGGCGGCCCTTGGAGGATGAGGTTCTTCTTCTCCCGCAGCAGGTCGAGCAGACGTTCGATTTCGCCCCGTTCCAGAAAACAGCCGTCTTCGAGGATGTCGGCCACCGAATATGGATGATCCCTATCCTCCGATTTCACATCGAACAGGGAAGTGACGTATTCGACCGAATACGGATGATCCTCCCGAACGCCCCCCGGGCTCGGATCATCCTCCACGTCGTCTCGACCTTGTCCGGGGGCGGTGGGGCGGGCCTCGTTTGCCGCTTGCGACAGCTCCGGAAAGCTGTGGACCGGAAAGTCTTCTTCGTTGAAGCGATCCTTGAGATCGTCGATCAGGTTCACGTAGCTCCCGGCGCTGTTTTCCGGAACCCCCATCTCAAGACTTTCTTCCATATAGCTGCGTGACCGACGATCGAGGGCAGGGAAGCTCCACGGATGGGCCCAGTAGAGTCCAATCGACAGGTTCCAATCAACCCCCCGGACCTTCAAAGCGGCGTCGTATGCCCTGACGAATTCTTCCCGTTGTTCTGGTTGCCTTGAATCCGCAAATCGTTCGGCTGCGGCGAACACGTCCCAGAGAACGTCGATATCTCCGGCTCCACGGTCGTATGAATATCGGAAGAACCAGGAGTTTTGATTGTTGAGTGTCGTAACGCCCTCGAACGACTTCGGAACCTCAACGTCGACATCAAGGAATCTCGCGAGCTCCCCGGCAATCCTTTTCCTGTTCGGATCGGTGATGGACCGGTTGAACATGCCCATCGCGGTAAACGGGCAAATATCCGTCAGTGGATAAAAATCGCCGTCGGGGGCGTTCTTGTCCCGGAGATACGAGAGAAGTTTCTCGCGCGAGGCGATTTCATGAATCCCTTCAATCAGGGGAGATCGATCCTTCCGGTAGTCGAGAAGTTTCTCGGCGACCGCCTCGTAGAACCGGGTCCAGGGAAAACGTTGCTCGTCGGAGCGATCTCCGAACCGGTACGGCCGCTGGACGTTGGCATCACTCGTGCTATCCATCGAGTATCGCTCCGCCGGTCATTCTTCGAATCTGCGAGGCGTCCTGCAGCCGGGACGGACCGGTGACCGCGGCGATTCGGACGTTCGACTCACGACGATTCAATGCGGGCCTCGCTGAAGGAGCTGCTGGTACGGCGGGGATCCTACTCGGTGTCGTGTCGGGTGTTCAACCGACCGCTGCGCGTGCCGCCCGCCCCGCCCGCCCGCCCGCGCGATGCGCCGCCAGAGGCCGCGGCCGATGCGGGGGGGCAAGGCGCGGCGCGAGGCTGGCGGGGTTCAGGACCGGGCGCACAGCTCCCCGGCGAGCTCGCGGACCCCGATCGCCTCCAGGGTCGCCGACAGCGGGTAGCGGTCGTCGCCGGCGTGGACGACGAAGGCTTGCCCCGGCTCGAGGTCGGCGCAGGCGAGGCGAAAGCCGCGTCCGACCCGGGCGGAGAGGGAACGCTTGACCTCGATCGCCCAGCGGGGGCCGCCGGCGAACTCGATCACGAGGTCGATCTCGGCGCCGGCGCTCGTGCGGTAGAAGTACGGCGCGGCGAACGGCGGCAGGACGGAGAGGAGGGTCTCGATGACGTGGCCTTCCCAACTCTCGCCGACCACCGGATGCCCGGCGAGCTGCTCCAGCGTCCCGATGCCCAGCAAGGCGTGCGCCAGGCCGCTGTCCCGCACGTAGACCTTGGGCGATTTCACGAGGCGTTTGCCCACGTTGGCGTGCAGGGGCGGCAGCCGGCGCAGCAGCAGCAGGTCCGCCAGGAGGTCGATGTAGCGGCTCGCCGACTGGGTGCTGACTTCGAGCGCCTTGGCGAGCGCCGAGGCGTTGAGCATCGTTCCCTGACGGTGTGCGAGCATCGTCCACAGCCGCTCCAGGGTGGTGGCCGGAACACGCGGCCCGAATGCCGCCACGTCACGTTCCAGGTAGGTACGGACGAAGTCCCTGCGGAGCGCCAGACTCTCCCGGTCGCTGTCCGCCAGATAGCTGTCCGGGAAGCCGCCGCGCAGCCACAACCGCTCGCGCGATGCGCGGGCGTCTTCCACTTCGAGCGCGGAGAACGGCGCCAGATCGACGTAGGCGATCCGCCCGGCCAGCGTTTCACCCGACTGGCGCAGGAGGTCGATCGACGCCGATCCCAGGATGAGGAACCGGCCGATCCCCTTGCCCCTGCGCCGCCCTCGGTCGATGATGCCGCGCAGGGTCGGGAACAGCTCCGGCATCCGGTGGATCTCGTCGAGGATGACGAGCCGGTCCTCCACGTGATCGAGAAACAGCGCGGGTTCGGACAGCCGGGCGCGATCGTCACGGTCTTCGAGGTCCAGATAGAGCGCATCGCGGGCTCGGCCGATCGCGAGGGCCAGGGTCGTCTTCCCGACCTGCCGCGGCCCGATGAGGGCGACAGCGGCTTGGCGCGACAGGGCGCTTTCGATTTCCGGGGCAACTGTGCGAGGGACCATCCTTGTAATCTATCCATCCTGTAGATGAATTACAAGGAAAAAATCCGAATCCGAGGAGCGACGAAGACCCAAGGGGCGGGTTGTCGGGTGGGATTGTCCCGGAACACGGCCCCGGGGAAGAAGAAGGCGGAAGGACTCGAGGCGGACCCGCCAGGGACCGGGGCGTGTAGTGGAAGTCACGGGGTGAGGGAGAACCCCGCGCCCGTCCGGGTACGGGTACGCCGCGACGGGCAGGGCATCGGCCCGTCGTGCTGCGGGCTCACCGCTCCGGCCGTCCGGGCGGGGCGCGGGATGCCGAGGCTCCACAAAGGGTACGGTCAAGTTCCGGTCCGGGGGATGCGGGGAGGGAAGGTGGTACAGTGCTTCCTGCCTTGGCGGAGCCTCGGCGCGTGGAGAGCACGACCATGAACGCGATGAATCGATCGGCCGGCGCGGCGGGCTGCTTCGAGGGAGAGAGCTCCTTGGGGTCGCACTACGTCGCCCTCCGCGTCGGGTCGGATACGGTGCGCAGGTGGGCGGAATCGGACCTGGACCGCCTGTACCGGCGCGTGGTCCTCGACCCCCTGCGCGGCCTGGTCATGCTGATGTCGCCTTCCAGCGTCCACGAAGTGCTCGCGCGCCACCTCGACACCACGGTCGAAGTGATGACGGACACCCTGCGCCTTGCGAGCAGCAAGCTGGGCTCGACCCGCTGGCGGGGCCCC
The DNA here is from genome assembly GCA_965243335.1 of Gammaproteobacteria bacterium. Lineage (GTDB taxonomy): Bacteria > Pseudomonadota > Gammaproteobacteria > HK1 > HK1 > JAJDXW01. The sequence continues at coordinate 2,321,416 of OZ251545.1, read as the reverse complement.
CGGGACGGAAGGAACACCGGGGTCGAGCCGGATTGCTGCTTCTATCTGGGGGATCGCGCGGTCGCCTACCACCGGGCGCTGGCGAAGGGCGAGCCGGCGGCGGAGGCTTACACGCTGGCCCACCCGCCGGACCTGGTCGTCGAGGTGGGCGTGACTCGCTTCGATGAAGAGAAACAGGCGCACTACGGTCGCCTCGGGGTTCCCGAGCTGTGGCGGATCGACTACGACGCGAGCGCCTCGGTCGAGCCCCTCGACGTCGTCTTTCTGGCGCTGCGGTCCGGACGAAGGCCTCGCCCCCTCCCGGTTTCGGTCGTATTGGAGGGGATGCGGCCGGAGGACGCCCGCGCCGCCGTCTCGGCGCTATGGAAGCAGGGCCTGGATACGGCCGCGGAACGCCGGGATGCGATCGCACGGATCATCGAAACGCGCCGGAAGGCGCTCCCGGACCCCTTCTCGCGGTAGCCGGCCGCGGGGCTGGAGCCGGGAAGCAGGGGAACCACGGGGCGGCGGGACGTCGCCGCGAGCGACCGCTCAGCGCTTCCAGTCGTCCCGCGTCGGGAAGGGGAGGCCGAGGTTCTCGCGCAGGGTCGGGCCCGCGTAGTCCCGGTGGAAGATGCCCCGGCGCTGCAGCTCCGGCACCACGAGCCGCACGAAGTCCTCGTAGGCCCCGGGGATGTGGGTCGCGGCGACGACGAACCCGTCGCAGGCCTCCTCGAACCACTCCTCGAGCCCGTCCGCCACCTCGCGCGGGGTCCCGACGAAGAGCGGCATCTCGCGCACCGTCCCGCGGCGGCTCACGTTCACGAAGTCGCGGGGCGTCGGGCGGCCCCCCGCCTGCTGCACGACCCGGTCGCGGATGGCCTGGAGCCCGGTCATCGACTCGAGGTCGCCTGCGGTCAGCGGCTCGTCCGGCTCGTGCGCCGCGAAGTCGAAGTTGAGGGCCTCGGCGAGGAGGACCAGGGTGTCGAGCTCCGTCGCAAGGCTCTCGATATGAGCCGCCTTCTCCTCGGCGATGGTGCGGGTCTCGCCGGTGATGCAGTAGACGGCGGGGCAGATCGTGACCAGGTCAGGGTCCCGCCCCGCCGCCGCGATCGCCGCCTTCATGTCGCGGTAGACGGGGCGGCCGAACTCGAGGCTCGGGTACACGACGAAGAGGATCTCGCCCCAGCGCGCCGCGAACTCGCGTCCGCGCCCGCTCTGGCCGGCCTGGATGACCACCGGGCGGCCCTGCGGGGTTCGGGGCACGGTGAACGTCCCGCGGGTGCGGAACCACTCGCCCTCGTATTCCAGGCGGTGCACCCGGGCCGGGTCGGCGAAGGTCATGTTCTCCCGGTCGTAGCGCACCGCGCCGTCCTCCCAGGCGTCCCAGTTGCCGAGCACCACCTCCATGAACTCGTCCGCCCGGTCGTAGCGGCGGTCGTGGGGAGGGTGCTCGGTGCGGCCGAAGTTCGCGGCCTCGGAGTCGTTGAGCGAGGTCACCACGTTCCACGCTGCCCGCCCCCCGATCATGTGGTCGAGGGTGGCGAAGACCCGGGCGACGTGGAAGGGCTCGAAGTAGGTGGTCGAGTAGGTCCCGCCGAGGCCGAGCCGGCTCGTCGCGAGCCCCATCGCGGTCATCAGGGGGATGAGGTCGAACTTGACCACCCGGATCCCCTGGCGGAGCGCCTCCGCCATGTCGTCGCCGTAGCGGTCGGGCGCCGCGAGGCGGTCGTCGAAGAACGCGAGGTGGAACTTGCCGGCCTCCAGGGTGCGGGCGATGCGCTGGAAGTACTCGGGGGTGAGGAAGTCCCGGGCGGTGTGCGGATGGCGCCAGGAAGCGGGGTAGTTCGAGCAGTTCGCCGCCTGGAGGAAGGCGACGAGCTTCATCTGGCGCGCGGCGGCGCGGTCCGTCGCGGTCATGAAAGGTCTCCCGTTGGTGGTGGGTTGCGGTCCCGGCCCCCGGCCGTCCCCGGGCGTCCGTCCAGCGGTCCTTCGGGCGGGCTTCGGCCGGCGGGGCGGCGGCGGGGCAGGGAAGGGGGGCGCCGTCAGGCCGGGGCCATCGCGGCGCGGATGCTCTCTCCGAGCCGGGCGACGCCGGCCTCGATGGTCTCGACGTCCGGGAAGCCGAACGCGAGCCGCAGGAACGGGACCTCGCGTCCCGCGACGTGGTACTCCGACCCGGGCTTGAACCCGACCCCGCGGGCGGCCGCCTCCGCGGCCAGCGTCTCCGTGTCGAGCCCGTCCGGAAGCCGCACCCAGATGAAGAGGCCGCCCACCGGGCGCGACCACGAGCACCGGTTGCCGAGGTGGGTCTCGAGGGCCGCGAGCATCGCGTCGCGCTTCACCCGGAGCGCGGCGTTGGCGCGCTCGACGTGCCCCCAGAGGTCCGGCCCCAGGTACTCGGTGGTGATCGCGGCGGACAGGGTGTTCGGCCCGGCGTCGTGGCGGCGGGCGAGGATCCGTTCGAGGAGCGGGGGCCGGGCGACGACGTAGCCGAGGCGCGCGCCGGGGGCGAAGATCTTGGAGAGCGAGCCGATGTGGACCTGGTTCGGATAGTCGTCGAGGGCGTAGAGCGCGGGCGGCTTCTCGCCGTCGTAGTGGACGTCCCCGTAGCAGTTGTCCTCGACCACCAGGCAGCCGTGGCGCTTCGCGGCCGCGAGCAGCTCGGCGCGGCGCGCCCGCGGCATCATCGCCCCGGTGGGGTTCTGGTACGTCGCGAGGGTGTAGACGAACCGCGGCGGGCGACCCTCGCGGGCCATCTCGTCGAGGACGCCGGCGAGGCGGTCGGTGCGCATCCCGTGGCCGTCCACGGGGACCCCGACCATCTCGATGCCGAGGGCGCGGTAGGCCTCGATGGTCCCGGAGTAGGTGAACTCCTCGAGCACCACCCGGTCCCCGCCTCCCTCGCAGAAGGTCTCCGCGACCAGGGTGACCCCCTGCATCGACCCGTTGGTGAGGACGACGTGGTCGGGATCGACCTCGACCCCTTCCCGGGCCGACTCGCGGGCCGCGAGGAGGCGCCGGAGACCTTCGTGCCCGAGCTTGCCGGGGTAGGTGTTGAGGGCGGTCGCGAGCCCCGGGATGACGCGGGCCGCGGCGGCGGCGAGCGCTTCGCCGGGGTAGGTCTCCGGGTTGGTGTTGCCGGTGCTGAAGTCGTACGGCAGCGCGTCGCTCATCCTCTCCCCCTTCTCCACCCGGCGCGTCGGTCGGCCGGGCCTCGCCCGCGGTCCCCCGAGGCCCCCGCACTCCGCAGTGCCCCCGAGGCCCAATTGTAGTGCGGGACGGGTGCCGGCGACTTTCCAGGGAGGACGGTTCAATCGGGCTTGTCCGGGGTCATCCCGCCCAGGGATTGAGGACGTCAACCTCTGCCTTTCGGAAATCGCCTTCGTGCCGGGTGCAGACCGTGAGGCCATGTACCCGCGCGCGGTTGCTGCAATGAACAAATCCGGCTGGCTGAAGGTGATGCCCCGTTTCCGGCCATGCGCCACCATGCGCCGCCACTCGAGAATCTCGACCCGGTGGGGAACCCGCACGGCTCGCGGGAGCAGGCTGCGGAGGCCCGGCGGCGGGGCGGAGGAGGATCAGGGCCTGCGGATTCGGGTGTGGAAGCCCTGTTCGCTGTCGCAGGCGAGGGCCGCGGCGACCGCTTCTTCTTCCGGCGATTCGGCGAAGCCGGGCGCGTCGGCGGGAAATCCCGCGGAGACCTCTATGCCGCGCGACAGCAGGATCTGGCGGATCGTCTTCGCCCGGCCTTCCGCCATCCCCGTGGTATGGCCTTCCTCCCGGCTCTCGTCGCGGAGGGAACGGAGCAGGGGGTCGTCGTCCGGCCCGGTCCCGTCGCGCGCGCCCAGGGTCCGGCCCAGACGCTTCAGGGTCGCGTGCGTCCACCCCGAGGGCTCGATCTCGCCCAGCGCCTCGTGGATGGCCGTCGCCCGCCAGTCGGGAAACGCACGGCTCACCGGCGACTCCCGGTACGCGCCCCCTTCCAGCAGGTGGATCGTCAGCCCCGGCAGCCGCCCCCGCGGGCGGCTCGGCGCGGCGTGGTCGGGCACTTCCACCCAGACCTCCGGGAACCCCCACGCCTCGTACAGCTTGAGCTTGCCCCGTCGAACGTCCGTGGTGTGGTCGACCTCCAGCACCACGTCCGGGTAGCTGTGCTTCCCCACCACCATCGCGCTCGACCCCAGCAGCTCCGCCCGCGCCGGGTAGAGATACACGGTCTGGTCCGCCTGCATGATGCGCCGCGGCACGCCGCGTTCGTCGCGCATCAGCAGGTCCATCGCGCCGAAGCACTTGATGGGGGCGCCGCGCACCGCGCCGATGCGCTCGACGAGGCCCGTGAGACCGTGCGAGGGGCTCTCGTGGGTGGGGCTGGTGGGCTCGCGCACCATCCAGGCGGTTTCGGTCTCCGCGTCCCAGACCTCGAGCCGCCCCTCGTAGCGGCGGAACTCCCGCCAGGTCATGGGAACCGCGGTGCAGCCGACGAACTCGAGCTCGGAGATCGCCAGCCCCTCCGGGCGCGGCGCGGCGGGCCGCCGGCCGGCCTCCGGCCCTGGCTCCGCCTCCAAGCCGCCCCTCCACCGGTCGATCGTCTTCTCATGGGGCGCCGCCATCCTCGTCTCCCTGCGCTTCGGTCGCGCCGGAATTGTAGACCGCATCCGGTGGGCCGGACCACCGGGCAGGGAGGACCCGGCGGGGTCTCTTCACGTGAACGGGAGGGGCTTGGTCGGAGGCGGATTCGCCCCGATCCAGCGGCTGAGCGGCCCGGCATCGCCGGGGCGGGGGAGGGGATGTGCCCCGACCAGGATTCGAACCTGGGACCTGGCGCTTAGGAGGCGTCCGCTCTGTCCTGCTGAGCTACCGGGGCTTTGGTCTCGTATCGCGAGCGCGAAGGATGGCCTGCCTTTCGCGCGTGTTCAAGGGCGCTCGGCGGTCGGGGACGGTGGCCGGTCCGACGGGGCCGCGCCTCCGATGGCCCCCGCCTCCCGCAACCGCTCGACGTCCTCTGTCGAGAAGCCGTGCTCGCGCAGGATCTCGACCGAGTGCTCGCCGAGCCCGGGCGGGCGCGACGGGCTCGCCCGCGGGGCGCCGTCGATCCAGAGCGGGCTCGACACCACGTACTCCGCGCCCGCCTCCGGGTCGTCGAGGGCGGTGAGGGCGCCGCTCTCCCGCATCTGCCGGTCCTCCGGGATGTCCCGCAGGGTCGAGATGACCCCGCAGGAGACCTCGTGCTCGGCGAGCCGCCGACGCCACTCGGCGAGGTCGGCCGCCGCGAACGCCTCGTCGAGCGCGCGGATGAGCGCGCGCGGGTTCGCGTGCCGCGCCTCCCGGGTGGCGAAGCGCGGGTCCCGGATGAGGTCCGGGCGCCCGACCGCGCGGGCGAGTCGCGGCCAGCGCTTGTCCTCGGGGATGACGACGAGCTGGAGCCAGCGCCCGTCCGCGGTGCGGTAGAAGTTGTGCAGGGCGCTCGGCGCGTCCTCGCGCCCCGGGCGCCGCGGAAACTCCGCCCCGCACAGCATCGCCTGCGCGTGCAGGCCGTTCCACCACAGCCCGTTCGCCATCAGGTTGGTGGCGACGTAGCCGCCCCGGCCGGTGCGCTCGCGCCGAAAGAGGGCGGTGGCGATGGCCGCGTACAGGGTGAGTGCGGTCGGGTGGTCGCCCATGCCGGGGAGGGACTTCGCGGGCGGCGAGTCCGGCGCGGGCCGCACCATGTCCATCAGCCCGCTCCGCGCCCAGAGCGCGGTGCTGTCGAAGCCGGTGTCGAGCCGCTCCGGGCCGTGTTCGCCGTAGGCGGTGAGGGAGGCGTAGATCAGCCGCTCGTTGTGCGCCGCGAGAGCCTCGTAGCCGATCCCGAGCCGTCCGCGCGCGGCGAGCGGGGTGTTGGTGACGAAGACGTCCGTATCCCGGATGAGCCGGTGGAGGGCTCCCCGGCCCGCTTCGTTCTTGAGGTCGAGCGCCAGCCCCCGCTTGTTCCGGTTGTCCATGAGCCACCCGTAGTCCACCTCGCAGGGGGGATTCCCGGGGGCGTGGCGGAGCTGCCGGAACGGGTCGCCGGCGGGGGGCTCGAGCTTGATGACGTCCGCCCCGAGGTCCGCCATCACGGTGGCCGCCGCGGGGGCGGCGATGAAGCTGCCCGCGTCGATGACCTTGAGCCCGGCGAGTGGTGGGGCTTCCTGCATGTCCCGAGTTCGACCGCTGGCGCGGGCGGGAGAGGAGTGGGGAAACGGGGATCTGGTGGAGCCGAGGAGGATCGAACTCCCGACCTTCGCATTGCGAACGCGACGCTCTCCCATCTGAGCTACGGCCCCGTGCGGGCGGCATTCTACCGCGATACGGCGCGGTGCGGCTACACTCACTCGCCGACACCCTCGCGAACACGGCACGCCGGAACACGAGCGGCGGCGGCGCCCCGCCTGGCGCGTGCGGCCCCCGTCCCCCTCCGAGCTTCCAGGAACCCCCCATGCACGCGGTCCTGCCGCTCCTCGAATCCACCGGCTTCCCCCCCCTTCGCCGGGCGCGGATCGAGACCCTGCAGGTCAACGTGGGCTACCGGTGCAACCAGTCGTGCCTGCATTGTCACGTCAGCGCGGGGCCGCGCCGCACCGAGGAGATGAGCCGGGAGACGGCCGATCTCGTGCTCGAATTCCTGCGCACCTCCGGGGCGGGGACCCTCGACCTCACCGGGGGCGCCCCGGAGCTGCACGCGCCCTTCCGATACCTCGTCGATTCCGCCCGCGGGCTCGGGGTCCGCGTGATGGACCGCTGCAACCTCACCGTGCTCGAGGAGCCGGATCAGGTGGAGGCGGGGCTTGCCGAGTTCCTGGCCTCCCGCGAGGTCGAGGTCGTCGCCTCCCTGCCGTGCTACGAGGAGGACAACGTCGACGGCCAGCGGGGCAAGGGGGTGTTCGAGCGCAGCATCGCGGGGCTCCGCCGCCTCAACCGGCTCGGGTACGGCGAGCCGGGCTCCGGTCTCGAGCTCCAGCTCGTGTTCAATCCGCAGGGCCCGGTGCTCCCGCCGCCCCAGCGCGATCTCGAGGCGGAGTACCGCCGACGCCTCGGCGAGCGGCACGGGGTCCGCTTCAACCGGCTGCTGGTGCTCGCCAACATGCCGATCGGCCGTTTCGGGAGCACGCTCGTCTCCCGCCGCGAGTTCGAGCCCTACATGGCCGCCCTGCGGGCCGCTCACCAGGAGGCCAACCTCGACACCGTGATGTGCCGCCGCCTCGTCAGCGTCGACTGGCGGGGATACGTATACGACTGCGACTTCAACCAGATGCTGGGGCTCGGGCTGCGCTCCCCGGCGGTCTCCGGCCGCGCGCATCTCGCGGACCTCATCGGCCTGGACCTCGCCGGCAATCCGATCGCGGTCCGCGGCCACTGCTACGGCTGCACGGCGGGGCAGGGGAGTAGCTGCGGAGGCGCGCTCGACGGAGAGGCGCGCAACGGAGGCGCGCTCGTCTGAGCCGGCGGCCCCCCCTCTCCATCGTGATGCCGTCGCTCGACGAGGCGGACGGCATCGAGGCCGCGCTCGAGGCCCTGCGGCCGCTCCGCGAACGGGGGCACGAGGTCATCGTGGCGGACGGCGGCAGCCGCGATGGAACCCCCCGGCTCGCGGCGCGCGGGGCGGATCGGGTGCTCGCCGCGCCCCGGGGCCGCGCCCGCCAGATGAACGCGGGGGCCGCCGCCGCGTCGGGCCGCGTGCTCGTGTTCCTGCACGCCGACACGACCCTTCCCCCGGACGCGGACCGGGCGGTGTCGGAGGCGCTCGGCGGGCGGCCCGGCTGGGGCAGCTTCGGCGTGCGGCTCTCCGGCCCGCACCCCGCGTTCCGGGTCATCGAGCGCATGATCACGCTTCGCTCCCGGCTGAGCGGCATCGCGACCGGCGACCAGGCGATCTTCGTCGCGCGGGACCTCTTCTTCACGGCGGGAGGGTTCGCGGACGTCGCCCTGCTCGAGGACGTGGAGCTGTGCCGCCGGCTCCGGCGGATCGTCCGCCCGGTCCGCCCGCGGGCGCCGGTGGTCACCTCGAGCCGCCGCTGGGAAGCGGGCGGGATCGCCCGGACCACCGCGTTGATGTGGTGGCTCCGGGGGGCCTATGCGCTCGGCGCCGACCCCGACCGGCTCGCCCGCCGCTACCGGCTCCGGAACCGTGCCGGGGGTGGCGCCGGGGGCCAGGGCGCCGCAGCAAGCGGGGGCGGAGTCGAGGGCGGGGGCCGGTGACGGTCGAGATCGCGGTATTCGCCCGCGCCCCGGTTCCGGGGCGGGCCAAGCGCCGGCTCATCCCCGCGCTCGGGGAGGAGGGGGCGGCGGAGCTCCAGCGGCGCATGACCGACCGGGCGGTGGCCGCGGCCGTCTCCTCCCGCGCCGGCCCGGTCTCGCTCTGGGGCGCCCCGGACTGCGGCCACCCTTCCTTCCGCGACCTCGGCCTCCGCTACCCCATCCGGCTGAGGGTGCAGGAGGGCCGGGACCTCGGCGAGCGCATGGGGGCCGCGATGCGGGACATGCTGGCCCGGCGGGGCTCGCGCGCGCTCCTCGCCGGAAGCGACTGCCCGGGTCTCGGCGCGGGCCAGCTCCGCCAGGGCGCGCAGTGGCTCGAGGCCGGGGCGGATGCGGTGCTCGCGCCCGCCCTCGACGGCGGCTACGTCCTCATCGGGCTTCGCCGGTACGATGCATCGCTGTTCACCGGCATCGACTGGGGGACCGAGCGGGTGCTGTCCGAGACCCGCCGGCGCCTCCGCGCGCTCGGGTGGGGCTGGCGCGAGACGGCGCCGCTGCCCGACGTCGACCGTCCCGACGACCTCGTGCATCTCGAGCCTCCGGAGCTCCGATCGGATCTCCTTTCCTGATCACGCACAAAGCTTGGGTGAGTGGTCCTTTCCGTCCGTTGTCCCTCGCCATCCTTGCGAAAGGGGGGAGCAAGCGGGAATGACGGGCTTTCGCGGAACCCGTGCCCGGGCTTCCATCGGCCCGAGGCCGCAAGCTTATACTCGTGCGTAACCAAGTCTGATTTTGTTATCTGAAACAGATTATTAGAAGAAGTATTGCGGAATCGACCGAACGAAATGACTCGGGCTGCATACCTCCGGGCCGGAGCGTTCGGCAACAATGCCCCGCGATGGCGAAGTCCGGCAAACGAACCGCCGGGTCCGGACGCCGCGCCGGGACCCCGGGAACGAAGCCGGCGAAGCGCCCGCCGGGCGGCGGGAAGGCGAAGCCGGCGAGCCGCGGCCCGCGCTCCGGGGGCCGCCGCCGGCGCTCGGGAGGCCGCGGGCGGCGGCTCCTTCGGTCGTTCGCGTGGCGGGCGGCGGTCCTCGTGCTCGTCTTCGCGGTCGGCTACGTCGCCTGGCTCGACGTCCGGGTCCGGGCCCAGTTCGAAGGCAAGCGCTGGGCGTTGCCCGCCCGCGTCTACGCCCGTCCCGTCGAGCTGTGGCCGGGGGCCCGGCTGGACCCCGACACGCTGGAGGACGAGCTCCGGCGCGCGGGATACCACCCGGAGGACCGGCCGCGCCGGCCCGGGAGCTATCACCGCGCCGGCAACCGCTTCGTCATCGAGACCCGCGCGTTCCGCTTCTGGGACGCGGAGGAGCCGGCGCGCCGGATCGAGGTCGGGTTCGATACGGGCGTCGTGCGCACCCTCGACGCGGGCGGAGGATCCGCCGCGATCGTACGGCTGGACCCCTCCCTCGTCGGCCGCATCTATCCCCGCCACCACGAGGACCGGGTGCTGGTCCGGCTGGACGATGCGCCGCCGGTGCTCGTCGCGGGGCTGATCGCGGTCGAGGACCGGCGGTTCTTCGAGCATCACGGGATCTCCCTCATCGCCGTCGCGCGCGCCGCGTGGGCGAACGTGCGCGCGGGGTCCTTCGTGCAGGGGGGCAGCACCCTCACCCAGCAGCTCGCGAAGAACCTATTTCTGTCGCGCGAACGCACGCTGCTGCGCAAGGCCAGCGAGGCGCTCATGGCCCTGCTGCTGGAAGCGCGCTACTCCAAGGAGGAGCTGCTGGAGGTGTATCTCAACGAGGTGTACCTCGGCCAGGACGGCCGGCGGGCGATCCACGGCTTCGGGCTCGCCTCGTGGTTCTATTTCGGCCGCCGGCTCGACGAGCTCGATCTGCCCGAGGCCGCGCTTCTCATCGGGCTCGCCCGCGGCGCCTCCGCGTACAACCCGTGGCGGAAGCCCGAACGGGCGCTTCGGCGCCGCGACCTCGTGCTCGACGTGATGGCGGCCCGCGGCGTCGTCGGGGCGGCGCAGGCCGCCGCCGCCAAGGCGCGCCCCCTTGGGGTGCGGTCCGAGCGTCCGCGCGGCGCCTCTCCCCACCCGGCGTTCATCGACCTCGTGCGCCGCCAGCTCTCCCGCGACTACCGGGACGGCGACCTCCGCACCGAGGGCCTCCGGATCTTCACCGCCCTCGACCCCGGGGTGCAGGCGACGGCCGAACGGGTGCTCGCCCGGGAGCTGGCCGCCGCGGAGCGCCGCAGAGGTCTCGCGGCCGGGGTCCTCCAGGGCGCGGTCCTCGTCGCCCGCGCCGACAGCGGCGACGTGCTGGCGGTGGTCGGCGACCGGCGGGCGCGGGCGCGCGGCTTCAACCGGGCGCTCGACGCGAAGCGCCCCATCGGGTCCCTGATCAAGCCTGCCGTTTACCTCACGGCCCTCGAACGCGGCTATTCGATCGCGAGCCCGGTCGAGGACTCTCCGGTCGAGGTGCGTCTCGACGACGGCCGGCGGTGGGCCCCGCGCAACCACGACGGCGAGCACCTGGGGACGATGCCTCTCTATCGCGCCCTTGCGCTGTCCCGCAACGCGGCGACCGCGCGGCTCGGCCTGTCGCTCGGCGTGCCGCGGGTGGCCGCGGTCCTCGAACGGCTCGGGCTGGCGGGTCCGCTTCCTTCTTCACCCTCGCTGCTGCTGGGGTCGATCGATCTCAGTCCGTTCCAGGTCGCCCAGGTCTACCAGGCGCTCGCCAACGAGGGGCTCCGGTCTCCGCTCCGGGCGATCCACGAGGTGACCGGCCCCGAGGGGCGGCCCCTCGCCCGGTACGGCTTCTCGGTCGAGCCGGTCGCCGATCCGTCCGCGGTCTACGTCCTCCGGGCGGCGCTCGAAGCCGTGCTCGAAGAGGGGACCGGGCGGGGGATGCGCGAACGCCTTCCGGCCGCCCTCCATGCGGCCGGCAAGACGGGGACCACGAACGGGGGGCGCGATAGCTGGTTCGCCGGCTTCGCGGGAGGCTACGTCGCGGTGGTGTGGGTCGGGTTCGACGACAACCGGGCGGCCGGGCTGAGCGGCTCCGGTCAGGCGCTCGGGGTCTTCGCCGGGATCGTCTCGCGGCTGCCGGCGGCGGACGCCGCGGCCCCCGTCCCGGACGGGGTCGAGTGGCGCTGGACCGGGTTCGACGGGGACCCGTACCGCACCGATCCGGGCTGCCCCGGAGCGGTGCGGCTGCCGCACCGCGGCGCCGCCGGCCTGCCGTACCGCCCATGCTGATGCGCGCCGCGCTGGTGCGCGCAGTCGCCGCCGCCGGGGGGTTCGCCGCGCTTCTCGCGGGGCGGCGCGGCGGGGGCCGGTCTCAGGCCGGGGCGCGCGAGTAGCGCCAGACCGTGGCCGGCGGGAGGTTGACGGCCGCGAACGCGAACCGCTCCCCCGCCAGCCCCAGCGCTTCGCACGGCAGCGGCGACGGCACGCCGTACGAATACTGTACGAGGGAGCCGTCGTCCGAGAGCACGCGGAACGCGGCCCGCACGATCTCGTCGCGCTCCTTCCGCGGCAGGCTGTTCAGCGGGAGCGACGAGACCACCGTCGACACGCGCCCCGCCTGGCCGCCGGGGAGGATCTCCTCCAGCCGCCGGGCGTCGGAGAGGATCACGTTCGCCCGCGGGAACTGCCCCTCGAGCCATGCGTGCAGGTGCCGGTCCCGCTCCACGAGGACGAGACGTTCCTCGGGGATGCCGGCCGCGAGGAGGGCGCGGGTCACCGAGCCGGTCCCCGGCCCGAGCTCGACCACCAGGCCGCCGTCCGTCAGCTCCGCTTGGGCAGCGCGGGCCATGGCGCGGGCGAGGGCGGGGGAGCTCGGCGCGATCGCCCCGATGTGACGTGGGTGCGCGAGCCACCGACGGAGGAACAGGGCCAGCTCGGTGCGCCGACGGCGGGCGGTGGGGAGCCCGGCTCCGGCCGCGCGGGGCGGGCTCGCCGGGCGGGATGCTCCTCTTCTCATCGGTACCGGACAGGCAGGGCGGTTCGGACTTGCGGACGACTTCGCCGCCGCCGGTGCGGCGGACGCCTTAAGGGTACTAGAATCCGCGGCTCGACACCTGCCACGAAGGGGCTGAAGATGGCTCGAAAGCTCGACGCGGGCGACCGCTTCCCCGACCTGACCCTGACCCTGACGGGCGGCGGCGCGATCAGCCTGCCGGACGATCTCGCCTCCGACTACAGCGTCATCCTGTTCTACCGGGGCCATTGGTGACCCTACTGCCGCCGTCAGTTGGACGGCTTCTCCAGGAACCGGGCGGCGCTGGCGGAGGCCGGGGTCGGCTTCATCCTCGCGGCCAGCGTGGATACCGGCGAGAAGGCCGGAGAGGTGGCGGCCGGACTCGACTTCCCGGTCGCGGAGGGGGTGACGCGCGAGCAGGCGCGGGCGCTCGACGCATGGTGGGAGGATCGCCGGAGCATCATCCAGCCGTCGGAGTTCGTGCTGGACCGGAAGGGAAGGGTCGTGACCTCGACCTACAGCTCCGGCCCCATCGGGCGCATGGATGCGGAGGACGCGGTGAAGTTCGTCACCTTCTACGAGCGGCGGAGGCGTGAGGCGGCGAAGGCCTGAACCCGCGGTCCGGGCCGTCTCGCTCGCTCGCGAGGTCGCCGCGCACGGGAGGTTCGCCGAGGCCGAGCACGGGAACGTTCCACGCGCGCTGCTTTCCGGGGCGGAGGAGGATTTCACGGCGCGGGCCGAAGCGCGGCGGCGGCTACGCTCTTCCGTCGATAGCGCGGAGACGATCCGGGCCAACCGCTCCCGGGACGGCTCGGCGTGACGGAGGGGGAGAGGCCATGATCACCTCGATCCGCCTCCAGAACTTCAAGAGCTTCACCGACGAGACCCTGCGCCTCGGGCCGTTCACCGTGATCGTCGGCGCGAACGCCGCCGGCAAGAGCAACCTCCGCGACGCCTTCCGCTTCCTCCACGGCATCGGCCGCGGCTATACGCTGGCGGACGTCGTCGGCGGCAGGTACGGGGCGGGCGGCCAGGTCGAGTGGGAGCAGATCCGGGGCGCGGCCAACGAGATGGCGCGCTTCGGCCATGAGTCCTTCTCGATCGCTGCCTCGATCACCGCCGAGCTCCCGGGGGGGAGGTCCGCAGCCATGCGGCATCGGATCGAGGTGGGCATCGGCGATGGCCACCGATCCGGATTCCGGGTGACGAGGGAAGAGCTTGTCGAGGAGGGATACGAAGCGACCTATACCAGTCATCCGCCAGACGGCGACCCTGTCCGCAGACAGGGAGATGAGGATCATCTACTTCTCCGTATCGCGAAGAGGACGGGACAGAGAAAACTCGGAGCTCGCGCCGCGGTCAGGCCCGAGCAGCCCGCCCTCACCCAGATCCGGGGCGTCAGGCACGTCATACGGGCGTACAAGGACGAGGCGCAGGCGGTCGTCGACGCGTTCGCCGACATGCGTTTCCTCGATTTGGCCCCGGACCGGATGCGGCAGCCTTCTTTCCCGGGCCAGACCGTCCTGGGCGACGGCGGGGAGAACCTGCCGACGGTGCTGCAAGGCATCTGCGCCGACGAGGGACGCAGGGAGGCCCTTGCCGAATGGACCCGCGAGCTGACGCCGATGGACGTGAAGGACTTCGAGTTTCCCGTCGATCCGGCTACCGGGCGGATTGGGCTCGCGATCCGGGAAACGAACGACCGCGTGGTCTCCGCCTACGGCGCCTCCGACGGCACCCTGCGTTTTCTCGCCATGCTGGCCGCGCTGCTCGGGCCGGACCCGGCGCGGCTGTACTTCTTCGAGGAGATCGACAACGGCATCCACCCCTCGCGGCTGCACCTCCTGATCGACCTGATCGAGACCCAGACCGCGAAGGGCGGGACCCAGGTGGTCACCACGACCCATTCGCCCGAGCTGCTCACCATGATGAGCGACCGGACCTTCGCCGATACGTCAGTCGTCTGCCGTCTCCCCGACGCTGCCCAGGCGATCATCCGCCCGGTGTCGGGGATTCCTCGCGCGGAGAAGCTGCGAAAGTCCCAAGGGCTGGGGCGGCTTCTCGCCGGCGGCTGGATGGAGGACGCGCTCGCCTTCACCGAAGGAGAAGACGAGGAGGAATCGGGGTGAAGGTTCTCGTCATTCCCGAGGACTTCCGCAACGATCAATACGTCCTGAAGCCGTTGTTCGAGCGGCTCCTTCGATCTGCCGGCAGGCCGCGCGCGCGTGTCGTGGTGTGCAAGGATCCGTTGCTCGGAGGGGTCGGAGAGGCGCTGAAGCCGGAGCGCATCCGGGAGATCGTGGACCGGTACGACGGCATGACGGACCTCTTCGTCCTGTGCGTGGACCGCGACGGCGAAGAAGGGCGCCGGGTGCGGCTCGACGCCATCGAGACCGAGTTCGGAAACGGCCGGGACTTTCTCGCCGAGAACGCGTGGGAAGAGGTCGAGACCTGGGTTCTCGCCGGCCTGGATCTGCCGAAAGGCTGGCGCTGGAACGACGTGCGCGCCGCGGTCCAGGTCAAGGAACGGTATTTCGAGCGAATCGCCCAGGAGCGCGGCGTCGCGGACGGCCCCGGCGGCGGGCGCAAGGCGCTGGGCGAGGAGGCCGCGCGGCATCTCTCGGCGATCCGCCGGAAGTGCCCCGAGGACTTCGACGCGCTGGCGCGGCGCGTCGAGTCTGCGGCGGAAAGACGTTGAGAGAGGCCGCGCCGGCGCAGGAGCCCCCTGGACACCGTGGCGGGAGGTCGTCCGGCCGCTCGACGACCTGAAGACGGGTGAGCTGCCGCTCAGCGTGCTCGCGGCAGCTTCCGTGGCGCCGTCATGCGGGAGGGCCGGCGTCCGTTCTGCGAAGCCCCCGCCGCGTTCATCACCCTCGCCTTGCGTCCGTGCGGCTGTTTGGAGCGCCCCGGCGCCCGCACACGAAGTCGCTGCTGAGCGCGGTCCCGCGGATCGGCGAAGGCCGGGTGACCGACCACTTCGTGCTGGAGGGCGAGCCGTCCGATCCCGGACGCCACCCCGGCGGGCGCCGGTTCCGGGAGCGGCGCCCGCGTGACGAGGGGGGCTGCGCCGAGCGCGAGCCGGTGCTGGAGGTCGGGGAGGGCGAGCAGGGCGCGGCCTGCCACTTCGGGTGAGCGAGGATGCGCGCCGCAGGGGTCCGTTGAAGGGGCCGCGGCCGAGGGGGCGCGGGGGCCGATTCGGGACCGTGCGGGATGTTCACGCCGTCGCACGGGCGGATCCGACGCGGCGGCCGCGAGGTTCTGCCTGCACCGCTCGTCCGCCTGGTCGAGCGCTTCATCCTCTCCGGCCGGACCGTCGCGTGTTCCGGCCGGCGCCGATCGTGCCGCCGAAGACCGCACTGCCACCGGCCGAGGCGGACCCGCTGTCGCAGGAAGGCGCCGGAGCTTTCGCCCGGACCCTGTGACGGGCGCGGTTCACGCCTGCTTCTCCGGGGCCGCGACCGGGGTATATTTGTCCTCCGACACGACGAGACGGACCTTGCCAAGAGGCTTGATATGCAGACCGTCGACGACCCGGCGGCGGCGACCGACTTCTGGTCGCGGCCCTACCCCTTGCAGGACCCCCGGGAGACGCCCGCACTGTCGCCGGCCGCGGCGTACACCGCCACGGCCGCGGGCGCCTTGGAGGCGAATCCAGCCGCGGTGGATCCCTCGGCGCCCGACCTTCCCGGCTGCCGGCCGACCTGCTTCTCGCGCCACGACCTTGATGCTCACGACGAGCGGTTCGAGTACTGGGACGGGCACACCGGGACCGCCTGGGTGATGGAACCCACCGGCCTCGCCCACGAGCAGCCGGCGATGCGCCTCACCGGATTGTGCGCGCTCATCGCGGCGGCGCTCGACTGCAAGAGCGCGCAGGATTTTCATGCCCGTCTCCGTGGGGGCTGACCGGCGGTCGAGGCGGCCGGCAGGGCAGGGGGCCGCGAAGCGTTCACCGACGAGGCTGGGCGCGGGCAGCGATGGCGTTCTCCGGACGGGAGCGCGCCCGGCCGCGTCGATACTCCATGTGGGATCCGGGTACGGAATGCTCGCCGCGATTCCAGCCTCGCCACAGGGCTTCGCCGGCCTGTGCTCGATTGAGATGAACCAGGATAGATAGCCATGGAAACGTCACGGACCGGATGCCGCATCGGGGTGGACGTGGGCGGCACCTTCACCGACGTCGTGCTGAACGACGGCGGAACCTTGCGCACCGCGAAGGTCCCTTCCGTCCCGGAGGACCCGTCGCGGGGCTTCTTCACCGGCGTCGAGCGCGTGCTCGAGGGGGCGGGCCCGCCCCGCGAGGCGATCGACCTCCTGTTCCACGGCTCCACGGTCGCGACCAACGCGATCCTGGAGGGCCGGGGGGCGCGCACCGGGATGCTGGTGACCGACGGCTTCAAGTACGTGCTCGAGATCGGGCGGGCCGAGATCCCGCGCCGCGAGAACCTCTTCGCCTGGGTGAAGCCCCGGCGCCCGGTCCCCCCCCGGCTCATCCTGGAGGTCCCGGAGCGGATGCGGCTCGACGGCGCGGTCCTTCGCCCGTTGGACGAGGGCCGGTGCCGGGCCGCGGCCCGGGCGCTCGGGGCGGCGGGGGTGGACGCGGTGGCGATCGTCTTCCTGCACGCGTGGGCGAACCCCGCGCACGAGCGGCGCGCGCGAGACCTCGTCCTGGGCGAGCTCCCCGGCGTCTCGGTGTCGCTCTCGAGCGACGTGCTGCCGGTCTTTCGCGAGTACGAACGGTCGATGGCCACCGTGCTCAACGCGCGGGTCCAGCCGCTCGTCGGCCGCTACATCGACCGGATCGCGTCCGGGCTCGACGAGCGCAAGGTCGATGCGCCGTTCTTCGTGATGAAGTCGAACGGCGGGATGTTCTCGCCGCGCGAGGCGGTCCGGGAGCCCATCCACCTGGCGCTCTCGGGCCCGGCCGCGGGGGTGCGCGGGGCGGCGTTCGTCGGGGCCGAAGCGGGATGCCGCGACCTCATCACCATCGACATGGGCGGCACCAGCGCGGACGTCTCCCTCATCCGCGACGCCGCCCCCGCGATCACCAAGGATGGCGAGATCGGCCCCTTTCCGCTCGCTGTCTCCATGGTCGACGTCCACACCATCGGCGCGGGGGGCGGGAGCATCGCTTCGGTGACCGTCGACGGCAGCCTCATCGTCGGGCCGCGGAGCGCGGGGGCGGAGCCCGGCCCCGCCTGCTACGGCCGCGGCGGGGAGGAGCCGACGGTGACCGACGCCAACCTGCTGCTCGGCCGGATCCCGCCCCATCTCCTCGACGGCGAGATCCCCTTGGACCAGGGGCGCGCGGAGGCGGCGCTGCGCGAGCGGGTGGCGAAGCCCCTCGGCATCGGGGTGGAGGCGGCCGCGCGCGGGGTGCTCGCCATCGTCAACAGCAACATGGCCGGCGCCCTGCGCGTGGTCTCGGTGGAACGGGGGCTCGACCCGCGCACGTTCACCCTGTGCGCGTTCGGCGGAGCCGGCCCGGTGCACGGGGGCGACCTCGCCCGCGAGCTCGGCGCGCCCCGGCTGCTCGTGCCCCGGCACCCGGGGATCCTGTGCGCCCTCGGCCTCCTCGCGACGGACTTGCGCTACGATCTCGTGCGCACCCGCGTCGAGCGGGCCCCCGACTACGACGTCGCCGGGATCGCCCGCACCATGCGGACGCTCGAAGAAGAGGCGGCCGCCCGCCTCGAGCGCGAGCGGATCGAGGAGGCGCGCCGGGAGCTGCGGCGCGCCGCGGACCTGCGCTACGCGCAGCAGGGGGTGGAGATCACGGTGGACTTCCCGGACGGACCGGTGGACCGGGCGTGCGTCGCGCGGCTCGTGGAGCGCTTCCACGCGCTGCACGAGCGCCTCTACACCTTCTCCGACCGCGAGGCGGCGGTGGAGATCGTGAACCTCCGGGTCGCCGCGATCGGGCGCATGGACCGGTTGGACCTGCCGCGCCTCCCCGCCGTCGCCCCGGGGACGCCGGCGCGGCCCTCGGGCCGCCGCCCGGCCGACCTCGACGGCCGCGGGGTCGCCCCGGTCGCCGCCTTCCGGCGCGGCGACCTGCTCGCCGGGCACGTCGTCACGGGACCTGCGATCGTCGATCAGCTCGATTCGACGACCCTCGTCGGGGCGGGGCGCACCGCGCGCGTCGACCCCTTCGGCAACCTCCTCGTGACGGAGGGCTGAGCATGGCCGCGACCGCCGCCCCGCCCGCGGCCCCGCCGGCCGCGCCTTCCCCGTCTCCGCCGGCCGCCGGCGCTCCCGGCCGCATCACCCTCGATCTCGTGACCGGCATCCTCCAGGCGGCCCGGGCCGAGATGGAGGCGCTCATCGAGCGCACCGCGATGTCCCCCTTCATCCGCGAGAAGAAGGACTACTTCACCGCGTTCCTCGACCGCGAAGGCCGGCTCGTCGTCAGCACCAGCCTCACCCTCGCCGGCAACCTGGTCGACGCGATCCTCGAGCACTACCCGCGCCAGACGATGCGCGACGGCGACCTCTACTGGTACAACGACTGCTACGCATCGCACGGGGCGGTCTCGCACCTGCCGGACATGGCGTTCGTCATGCCGGTGTTCCACGAGGGCGAGCTCATCGGGTTCTCCGAGACCTGGGGCCACCTGTGGGACATCGGCGGGGCGGTTCCGGGAAGCGTCTCTCCCCACGCGACGAGCGCCTTCCAGGAAGGCGTCATGATCCCGCCGGTGCGGGTCATGCGCGAGGGCGTGCTCAACGAGGAGGTGTTCCGCATCTTCGTCCGCAACTCGCGCTTCCCGGACATGATGCGGGGCGACCTCAAGGCCATCATGGCCGGATGCGCGCTCGGCAGGCAGCGCCTCGAGGAGGTCGCCCGCCGCTTCGGCGCGCCCGCCTTGCTCGCCGCCTTCGACCACATGCTCGCCCGCTCGGAGCAGGCCCTGCGGCGCGCCCTCGAGACCCGGGTCGCGGACGGGGAGTACGGGTTCCGGGACTTCATCGACTCCGACTCCGTCACCGACGACCCCTACTCGGTGCACGTCGTCCTGCGCAAGCGGGGCGGGCGGGTGACCCTCGACTTCCGCGGGAGCTCCGACGAGGCGAAGGGCCCCATCAACTTCCTGATGGACGACAGCGTCCCGAAGTACATGGCCGGGCTCTACCTCACGATGCACGATCCGGACGCGGGGATGAACGCCGGGTTCGAGCGGGCCATCGACGAGGTGGCGACCCGTCCGGGGAGCCTCGTCGCGCCCCGGTTCCCCGCGCCGCTCGGGCTTCGCTCCCACACGATGTTCCGGGTGAACTCCGCCCTGTTCGGCGCGCTCGCCCAGGCCACCGGGGGGCAGGCGTCGGCCGCCTCCGGGGTCTACGTGCTCTACTACCTGCGAAGCCGCGACCCCGCGACCGGGCAGGCCGCGCTCTGCATCGAAGGGCTCTCGGTCGGATACGGGGCACGCCCGTTCGCGGACGGGACGGACGCCCTCTACTACGTGGCCCAGGAGAACTATCCGGTGGAGTTCGCGGAGCTCGAGTTCGGGGTCCGGATCGAGGCGTTCCGCATCCACCGCGACTCCGGCGGACCCGGCCGCCGGCGGGGCGGGTGCGGCACGGTGCGGGACGTGCGGATCCTCGCCGAGGAGGCGGAGATCGCCCTCCGCATGGACAACTGCAAGTTCCCCGCGTTCGGGGTCAACGGCGGCCACGCGGGGCGGAGCGGCAGCATCGTGCTCAATCCGGGGACGGAGGGGGAGCGGGCGCTGAAGACCATGAGCGACGGCAACCGGCTCGTCGCCGGGGACCTCGTGCGCATCATGACCCCGGGCGGGGGAGGGTGGGGGGCCCCGTTCGAGCGCCCCGCCGGGCAGGTGCGCGACGACGTGCTCGACGGGTTCGTGTCGCGGGAGCGCGCGCGCGAGGACTACGGGGTCGTGCTCGACGGGAGTGCGGTCGACGAGGCGGCGACCCGGGCGCGGCGCGCGGAGCTTCGCGCCGCCCCCACCGGGATGTTCCATCGCGGCGGGTGGTTCGATGGCGAAGCGCCGGAGCCGGCCGCGGGCCCGGCCTCGGACCGGCCCCGGGGTCCAGCCCCGGATCAGGCCCCGGTCGAGGCTCCGGTCGAGGCTCCGGACCGGGCGGCGGGCTGATGGCGGATTCGCCCCCGCCGCGCCGCTCGCCCTTCGGCGCGACCCGGCCGGACGACGTCCGGGCGCCGGGAGCCATCGTCCGGGTCGAGGGGATCGACGGGCCGGAGGCGGAGGCCGTCCGGCGCGACGGGTCGATCGACCTCCTCCCGACCGGCCCCCGGATCTGGCTCGCGGTGAGCGACCGGGGCCCGGACGAGGTGGCGGCGGCGGTCGCGGCCGCGGCGGGGCGGGCCGCGGCCTGCACCGACCTCACCCACGCCCAGGTCGTCCTGCGGGTCGCGGGGGCGGAGGCCCGCGCCCGGCTCTCCCGCGGCTGCCCGATGGACCTCGACGCGGTCGCGCCCGGCGCGGCCGTCGCGACCATGCTCGGCCCCTTCGAGGTCGTGATCCGGCGCGGCCTCGACCGCGACGGTGACCGCGAGCGCGATGGCGGCCCCGATGCGTTCGACGTCTTCGTCTCGCGCAGCGTGGCCCGGTCCGCGCGGGAGTGGCTCTACGGCGTCGATCCTCCCGCGGGGCCCGCGGCATGAGCTACCAGGCCCTCGCCCGGAAGTGGCGCCCGCGCAGCTTCGACACAATCGTGGGGCAGGAGCACGTGGTGCGGGCCCTCGTCAACGCGTTCGAGCGCGACCGGCTGCACCATGCCTACCTCTTCTCGGGAACGCGCGGGGTGGGCAAGACCACCATCGCCCGGGTGTTCGCGAAGGGGCTGAACTGCGACGAGGGCCCGGCCGCCCGGCCCTGCGGCGGGTGCGGCGCCTGCCGCGAGATCGACGAGGGCCGCCACGTCGATCTCATCGAGGTGGACGCGGCCTCCCGGGCCCGCGTCGAGGAGACCCGCGACCTCCTCGACAACGTCCAGTACGCCCCGGTGCGGGCGCGCTTCAAGGTGTACCTCATCGACGAGGTGCACATGTTCTCCCGCCACAGCTTCAACGCGCTGCTGAAGACGCTCGAGGAGCCGCCTCCCCACGTCAAGTTCCTGCTCGCGACCACCGACCCGCAGCGCCTCCCGGTCACCGTCCTGTCGCGCTGTCTCCAGTTCGGGCTGCGGCGCCTCGGGGTCGAGGAGATCTCGGGCGAGCTTGGCCGGATCGCGCAGGAGGAGGCCATCGAGGCCGACGCGGCGGCGCTCCGCGTGCTCGGCCGGGCGGCCGACGGGAGCATGCGCGACGCCCTGAGCCTGCTGGACCAGGCGGCCGCCTACGGAGCGGGCCGGATCGTCGCCTCCGACGCGCGCGCCCTGGTCGGCACGGCGGAGCGGGAGCGGCTGCTCGCGCTCCTCGAGGCGCTGGCGTCCTCGGACGCGGCGGCCATGATCGAGGCGCTGGACCGTCTGGCCGGGGAGGGAGCGGACTTCGAGACCCTCCTCGGCGAGGTGGTCGAGACCCTCGGGCGGATGGCCGCCCTCCAGGTCGCGCCCGCGGGCCGTGAAGACGACGAGGACCTCGAGGCCCTGCGGGCGCTCGCGGCCCGGATCCCCCCGGAGGCCCTCCAGCTCCACTACCAGATCGGGATCGTGGGCCGGCGCGACCTTCCCTTCGCGCCGAACCCGCGCGCCGGGTTCGAGATGACGATGCTGCGGATGGCCGCGTTCGCGCCGGCCTCCGGGCCCGCGGCCGTCGCCGGCGCTGGGGCGCCGGCCGGGCCGGGGACGACGCCGGGCTCGGCGGGGGTGAAGGAGGCGCCCCGCGCCGCCCCCCCCGCGCCGGCCCGGCCCCCGGGAGGCGGTCCGCCGGCCTCGCCCTCCGGAGGCGGCCCGCCGGATTCGTCCCCCGCGGCGGCGCCCCTCACGTCGAGCCCCCCTTCGCCGGCCCCTTCCGCCCCAGAGGCGGCCGGGGAGGCGCCGGCGTCGCTGTCGCGGTGGGCCGATCTCTGCGCGCGCCTCGCCCTCCGCGGGGTGGCCGGGCAGCTCGCCGCGAACTGCACCGTCCGCGGCTACACCGACACGACGGTGGACCTCGCGCTCAGCCCGGAGCACGGGCAGCTGCTCACGGCGTCCACGCGGGCCAAGCTCGAGTCCGCGCTCGGCGACTACTTCGGCCGGCCCATGCGGCTGCGGGTCGACGTCGCCCCGCGCTCGGAAGCGTCGCCGGAGTCGCCGGCCGAACGCGGCGTGCGCGAAGAGAGCGAGCGGCGCGAGCGCGCGTCCCGGCAGATCGGCGAGGTGCCGGACTACCAGGACCTCCTCGCGCGCTTCGAGGGCAACACCCGATCCATACACCCACCGGACTGACGGGAGGAGCGATGAAAGGCGGGCTCGGACAGATGTTGAAGCAGGCGCAGGAGAAGCTGCAGGAGGCGCAGGAGGAGCTCGCGTCCCTGGAGGTGACCGGGAGCGCCGGCGGCGGGGTGGTGACCGTGACCCTGAACGGGCGCTACCAGGCGCGCGCGGTCAGCATCGACGACGCGTTCGTGAACGGCGACCGGGAGATGCTCGAAGACCTGGTGGCGGCCGCCATCAACGACGCGACGCGCAAGGTCGAGGAATCGAGCCGCGAGAGGATGGCCGGCGTCACCTCGGGCCTCGGCCTTCCCCCGCTTCCCCCGGGCCTGAAGCTGCCGTTCTGATGGCGGACGGAGACCTGATCCACGGCCTGGTCGACGCCCTGCGGTGCCTGCCCGGGGTCGGGCCGAGGACCGCCCAGCGGATGACCTGGCACCTGCTGGAGCGCAACCGCGACGCGGGGCGGCGGCTCGCGGCGGCCCTGGTGGAGGCCATGGACCGGGTGGGGCGCTGCCGCGAGTGCCGGACCCTGACCGAGCACGAGCGGTGCCCGGTCTGCGCGAGCCCCCACCGCGACCAGGCCCGGATCTGCGTGGTGGAGAACCCCGCCGACATGGTCCGCATCGAGGCCGGCACGGACTATCGGGGGCTGTACTTCGTGCTGATGGGGAACCTGTCGCCGCTCGACGGGATCGGCCCCGGAGACCTGGGGCTCGACCGGCTCGCCGGCCGGCTCGCGGAGGGGGAGGTGTCCGAGCTCATCCTCGCCACCGGCGCCACCGCCGAGGGGGAGGCGACCGCCCACTACCTGGCCGAGATGGCGCGCGAGCACTCGGTGACCGCGACCCGGATCGCCCAGGGGGTGCCCCTCGGCGGGGAGCTCGAATTCGTCGATCCCGGGACCCTCGCGCACGCGTTCACCGGCCGCCGCGAGGTCGTGCTCTGATCCTGCTCCGATCCGCGGGGAGGGGGGCGGGCGGGGAGGAACTGCCGCCCGGCTCGTCCCCGCGCCCGGCTCAGCGGCGCAGCTCCTCCACCATCGCGCGGTAGCTGGCGAGGCGTCCGGGGTCGATCTCCGGCGCGGCGGCGACCGCGCAGTCGGGCTCGTGCAGGTGGAGGCAGTCGCGGAAGCGGCATCTGCCCGCGTAGCGCCGGATCTCGGGGAACCCGTCCGCCACGCGCTCCGCGGGCAGGCTCCATTCCCCGAGGTCCGCCAGCCCCGGCGAGTCGACGACGAACCCGCCCCCCGGCATCGGGTGCAGGGTCGCCACGGTGGTGGTGTGCCGCCCCTGTTCGCCCCGGCGCGAGAGGGCCCCGACCGCGAGGTCCGTGCCGGGGACGAGCCTCCGGACGAGGGACGACTTGCCGGCCCCGGACGGCCCGATCAGGGCCGCGGCCCGGCCGCGGAGCGCGGCGGCGAGCGCTTCGACCCCGGCCCCGGAGAGGGCGCTCGTCTCGAACAGGGGATAGCCGGCGCGGCGGTAGGGGGCGAGGTCCGGCCCGCCCGGACCGTCCGGGCCGCCGCCCCGCAGGTCGACCTTGTTGAGCACGAGGGCGGCGGCGATGCCGAGGTGCTCGCACCCGACGAGGTGGCGGTCGACGATGCCGCGGGGGGTCGCCGGCCGCAGCGCGGCCACCACGAGGATGAGGTCCACGTTGGCCGCGATCATCCGGCCCCGGCGGCCGGCCGGGCCGGGCCGGGCGAGCACGGATCCGCGTTCGCCGACCGCTTCGATGACCCCTTCGCCGGCCCCGAGCGCGCGCACGGCCACCCGGTCGCCCACCACGATCGGCCCCAGACGCCGGCGGACCTGGCACACCCGGACCGCCCCCGCCTCGTCGCGAACCTCGAACCGGCGCCCCCGGCGGGCGGAGACGAAGCCGGTCGAGGTCATCCGCCGGGGACCGGCGCGGCCGGCGGACCGGCCGGGCTAGAATGCGCCGCTGACGAGGCCGGCGGCTCCGTGATGGCGCAGGATCCGAGCAATCTGATATGGATCGACCTCGAGATGACGGGGCTCGAGCCGGAGCGCCATCATATCATCGAGGTGGCGACGGCCGTGACCGACTCCGCGCTGGAGGTCCTCGCCCACGGCCCCGACCTCGTCATCCATCAGCCCGAATCCGTCCTGGCCGGCATGGACCGCTGGAACACCGAGCACCACACCCGGTCCGGGCTCCTCGACGCGGTGCGGGCGAGCCGCGGCACGGTCGCGGAGGCCGAGCGAAGGACGCTCGAGTTCCTGGAGGAGTGGGTTCCGTCCGGCTCGTCCCCCATCTGCGGCAACTCCGTCTGCCAGGATCGGCGCTTTCTCCATCGGCACATGCCGCGCCTCGAACGGTGGTTCCACTACCGCAGCCTCGACGTGAGCACGCTCAAGATCCTCGCCCAGCGGTGGGCCCCCGAGGTGGCCGAGGCGGTCGGGAAGGCGAACGCGCACCGGGCGTCCGACGACGTCCTCGAATCGATCCGGGAGCTCCGCCATTACCGCGACCGCCTGTTCGCCTGAGTCGCCCGGGCCGGCCGCGCCTTCCCCCCGCTTCGGAGCGGCCCTGCGCTCCGCCGCGGAGGTCCGCGAGATCGAGCGGCTGGCCGTCGCGGAGGCCGGGCTCCCCGGGGCGGCGCTCATGGAACGGGCCGGTACGGCGGCGTTCCGCGCCCTCGTCCGGCGCTGGCCGGAGGCGCGCCGGGTCACGGTCGTATGCGGCGCCGGCAACAACGGCGGCGACGGGTTCGTGGTCGCGCGCCGCGCCCGGGAGGCGGGCCGCGAGGTCCGGGTCTTCGTGGTGGGCGACCCGGGCCGGCTCGGCCCCGACGCCTCCGCCATGCTGGAGGCCATGCGCGGGGCGGGGGTCGGGTGGGAGCCGTTCGCCGCCTCCGCCGCCCTCGAAGGCGTGGTGGTGGACGCGCTCTTCGGTACCGGGCTCTCGCGCCCCGTGACGGGGGCCGCGGCGAGCGCCATCGACGCGATGAACGCCGCGCACGGCCCGATCCTGGCCGTGGACGTCCCCTCCGGGCTCGACCCCGACACCGGCAGCGTGCGCGGCCGCGCGGTGCGCGCCTCGCTCACCGTGACCTTCATCGCGCCGAAGCGGGGGCTCCTCACCGGCGCCGGCCCCGATCACGCGGGGCGCGTGGAGTGCGACGCGCTCGGGGTGCCGCCCGCGCTCCAGGGCCAGGTTCCGCCCGCCGCCGAACGGCTCGACTACGACGCGCTGCCGGAACACCCGTGCCTCGGGGCCCGCCCCCGGGGGGCGCACAAGGGGGATCACGGCCACGTGCTCGTGGTCGGCGGGGAGCGGGGCTTCGCGGGCGCGGTGCGGCTGGCCGCGGAGGCCGCCGCGCGGGTCGGCGCGGGCCTGGTGAGCGTCGCGACCCGCGAAGCGCACGCGGCCGCGGTGAGCGCGGTGCGCCCGGAGGTCATGAGCCGGGGGGTCGAGGACGAAGCCGCGTTCGCGGCGCTGGCCGAACGGGCGACGGTGGTCGCGGTCGGGCCGGGGCTGGGGCAGGGGCGCTGGGGGGAGCGGATGTTCGCGTGCGCGCTCGGGCGCGCGCCCGGGCCTCTCGTGGTCGATGCGGACGGGCTCAACCACCTCGCGCGGGCGGGGCGGCGGTCCCCGCCCCGGCGCGGCGACTGGGTGCTGACGCCGCATCCGGGCGAGGCGGCCCGGCTGCTCGGCGCGGCGACGGCCGACGTCGAAGCGGATCGGTTCGCGGCCGCCGCCGCGATCCGGGACCGGTACGGCGGGGTGTGCGTGCTCAAGGGGGCGGGAACCCTGGTCGCGGCGGGGGGCCGTCCGGTCGGGGTATGCGTGAACGGGAATCCGGGTATGGCGACGGGAGGGGCGGGCGACGTGCTGACCGGGATCATCGCGGGCCTCGCGGCGCAGGGGGCCGCCCCGGCGGCCGCTGCCGCGTTCGGGGTCTGCGTGCACGGGAAGGCCGGAGACCGGGCGGCGCGAGCGGAGGGGGAGCGGGGCCTCCTCGCCGGAGACCTCGTGGCGGAATTGCGCCGGCTCGTCAACCGGGGCTGAGTGGTGGACGCTCCTCCCGCGTCGCCGCCGCCCGCGCGCTGGGAAGGCGTGCTCGCGGGGGAGGCGGGGACGATGGCCCTCGGAGCCGCCTTGGCGCGTGCGGGGCTTCGCCGGGGGGCGGTCTGGCTCTCCGGCGAGCTCGGCGCCGGCAAGACCACCCTCGTTCGGGGCTTTCTCCGCGCGGCGGGAGTGGCCGGGGCGATCCGGAGCCCGACCTTCACCCTGGTCGAGGAGTACCGGATCGGGGCGGTGAGCGTGCGGCACTACGACCTCTACCGCCTCTCCGACCCCGAGGAGCTCGAGCTCCTGGGGCTCCGCGATCACCTGGCGGCGGATTCGCTCTGCTTCTTCGAGTGGCCGGAGCGGGGCGCCGGCGTGCTGCCCGATCCCGACCTCGACGTCCGCCTCGGATACGCCGGGGGAGGAGGGGCGGACGATGCCCGCCGGGTCCGGTGCACTGGATCGGGGGGCGCGGCCCGGAAGGTGCTGGGGCGGGTAGGGAGGGACTTCCTTATCTCATAAACAAGGTGATGGACATCTTTTATTTCCGTATTTTTTCAATCTATAAAATATCAATTCTCATGTCTCTTATCACGTGTGGAACGCGCCGGCTTCGGTGATAGCTTGATGAGCCTGTGGAAGGGGGGTCTTCCATGAGCTCCTGCCCGAACCGGGAATACCGCGAGATCGAAGCGCACGGCTCGTCCGCCCCGGCGTCGCTTCCAACGGCCCGGAGCGCCCGCCCGCCGCGGCGGGCTCGGCCGTGGAGGCGGCGCGGCGCGGCGAAGGCGAGGCTCCTCGCATCGGGCTCTGCGCCCGTCGTGCGGCCGGCCGGCCGGCCGGCGCTTCCGCGTTTTCGATGGCGGCCCCGTCCCGTGCGAAGCCCGGAGCGGCCCCGGGACGCGATCGGCCGACGCTTCCTCCGCCTGCCCGCCCTCGCGCTCCTCGTCCTCGGCCAGACGTGGGCCGCCTCCGCGCAAGGCGCCCCCTCGGTGCTCGGGATGCGGATGTTCGACGCCTCGACGCATACCCGGGTGGTCTTCGACCTGTCCGCCCCGGTCGACTACAACCTGTTCTCGCTCCGTGCGCCGGACCGGGTGGTGCTGGACTTCAAGGGGGTGGCGTTCAAGACCGAGATCAGGAACGGCTTCCGGCGCAACCGCCGCGTCACCGGCATCCGCCAGGCGAAGCGGAACGACGACCACTACCGGGTCGTCTTCGACATGGCCCGGCAGGAGCGGGCGAGGAGCTTCCTCCTCGGGCCGCAGGGCCGGCGCGGTCATCGGCTGGTCGTGGACTTCGGGCCGGTGCAGCAGGCCAAGGCGAAGTCCGGGCGCGCCTCGCCGGTGCCGGGCGCGTCCGCGCCGGCGCCGACGGGGCGCCTGCGCGACGTGGTGGTGGCGATCGACGCCGGCCACGGCGGGAAGGACCCCGGCGCGATCGGCCGGCGGAAGAAGACCCGGGAGAAGCACGTGACCCTGGCGATCGCGAAGAAGCTGGCCGCGGAGCTGCGGCGGCGGCCGGGGATCCGGCCCGTGCTGGTGCGCGACGGGGACTACTTCATTCCCCTGCGCCGGCGCACCGAGATCGCCCGCAAGGCGGGGGCGGACCTCTTCGTCTCCATCCACGCGGACGCCTTCAAGAACCCGAAGGTGCGGGGCGCGTCCGCCTACGTGCTCTCCTGGAGCGGGGCGAGCAGCGAGGCCGCGAGGTGGCTCGCGGAGCGGGAGAACGCGGCGGACCGGGCGGGCGGGTTCAACCTCGGGAGGCACGAACCGATGGTCCGCTCGGCGATGGTGGACATGTCGCGCAAGGGTACGGAGCGGTTGAGCAACGTCGCCGCGAACCGCGTGCTGAACAAGCTGAAGTCCAAGGTCGCGGTGCACGGGAAGCACGTCCACCGCGCCGGGTTCGCGGTCCTCAAGACCCGGAACATCCCGGCGGTGCTGATCGAGACCGCCTTCCTCTCGAACCCGACCGACGAGAAGCTCCTGCGCGACGACCGCTACCAGCGCCGGATCGCCCGCGCGATCGCCGAGGGGATCGAGTCCTTCTTCCGGTACCAGGCGCCGGTGGGGTCCCGGTTCGCGGCCCGCAAGCTGGCGTCGAGCTGAGCGGCCGGCCCGACCGTCAGCCCGGCGGCCGGTCCGGCGGTCAGGCCGGCTCGGTCCCTTCGATGATCGCCCCGCCGAGACACTCTTCACCCGCGTAGAAGACGACCGACTGCCCGGGGGCCACCCCCCATTGCGGCGGGTCCAGCTCGACCCGGAGGAGGTCCTCCCCGAGCCGGGTGACCCGGCTCCCCGAGGCGCCGCCCCGATAGCGGGTCACCGCGCGGCAGGCGAGCGGGAGCCGGGGCGGCCCGCCCCCGGTCCAGCTCGGGCGGCCGGCGGCCAGGGTCCGCGTCGAGAGCCTCGGGTGGCCGGCCCCCTGCGCCACGACGAGGGCGTTGCGCGCGAGGTCCTTGCCGACGACGTACCAGGGCTCGCCGCTCCCGCCGCGGCGCCCGCCGATGCCGAGCCCGCGGCGCTGTCCGAGGGTGTGGAAGGCGAGGCCGCCATGCGTTCCGACCCGCTCCCCCTCAGGTGTCTCGATGGGGCCCGGGACCGGGGGGATCCACCGGGCGAGGAAGTCGCGAAACGGCCGCTCCCCGATGAAGCAGATCCCGGTGCTGTCGGGCCGGTCGTGGTTCGGAAGCCCCGCCGCCTCCGCCATCGACCGCACCTCGGGCTTGGCCCGGTCCCCGATCGGAAAGAGGGCGCGCGCGAGCGAGTCCTGGCCCACCCGGTTCAGGAAGTAGGACTGGTCCTTGTCCGGGTCGCGCCCCTTCAGGAGTCGGAACCGGCCTTCGCGCTCCACGACCCGTGCGTAGTGCCCGGTGGCGACCCGGGAGACCCCGAGGTCGTCGGCGTACCGGAACAGCTCGCCGAACTTGATCTCCTGGTTGCACCACACGTCCGGGTTGGGGGTCCGCCCGGCGGCGCTCGCCGCGAGGAACGGCTCGAAGACCCGGTCCCAGTACTCGGTGGAGAAGTTGACGGTGCGGAGCCGGAGACCGAGATGGGAGCACACCTCCTCGGCCGCCGCCAGGTCCTCGGCGGCGGAGCACTCGCCATCGCCGTCGTCTTCCTCCCAGTTCTTCATGAAGACCGGCTCCACCGCCGCCCCGGCGTCGCGGAGCAGCGCGGCGGTCACCGCCGAGTCGACCCCGCCGGAGAGCCCGACCACCACGCGCTCCCCGGGTGCGACCGGCAGGGTGGGCGGGCTCATTTCCGACCGGCGGGGGGGCGGGCCCGGATGCGCTCGATCTCCGGATCGTCCAGCGGGCCGTGCAGCCGGTATCGCAGGCTGAACAGGCGGTCGACGGTGACTTTGTCGCCCGTGATCTTCTCGATCATGAAGTTCGCAACCAGATAGGGCCAGACGGCGGCCCAGACGGGGAACAGGGCTCCGCTCCGGCTGAGCCGCGGAGTGACCTCGATCTCCTGATCGTAGCGTCGCGCGACGAGATCGATGCCCCCCCGCCCCTCGATCCGCGCGCTCGGGCCGGTGATGACGAGCTCGCGGATCCGGGCCGATCCGTCCTCGATCCGCGTGCGGGCCGTGATCCGGTCGTATGCGAAGCCCTTGCCGACCACGTGGCGGAGATCGAAGGCGAGGACCCGCGGCAGGGCCTCCAGGCTGATGAGCCCGAACAGCCGGCCGAGCGGTCCCATGGGCACGCGAGGGAGGTTTCCGTTCTCGGCGTCCAGCTCGATCGCGCCCTCGGCCTTCGCGAGCGAAGGCTCGAGCGGCGAGCCGGGCCATGCGAGAGCGGAGCGGACCTCGACCATTCCTCCGGCCACCGCCTCCTCGTCGAGGCCGGCGGCGGCGAGGAGCCGGGAGATCTCCCGGGAATTCAGCCGGACCTCGAACCGGCTGACGGGGGAGCCCTCCTCGCCGATGAGCCAGCTTCCACTTCCGCGCATCCGCAGGCTGGGCGAATCGACCGTGATCTGCTCGATCCCGAGCCCGCGGCCGGTCCGCTTTCCGACCGCCCGGACCGTGCCGAGGTCGAGCTTCTCGAAGCGAAGCGAAGCGATCCGCGCGTCGAACGAGGGCCATCGATCCGGCCGGACGTCTCCCTCCGGTTCGGCGTCCGGCGGCTCCCTGCCGTCTTCTTCTTCGGCCGCGAGCGGTTCGTCGAAATGTACGCGGTCGAGGCGCGCGCGGGCCTGGCCGGAGGCCGGGTCGGCGGGGAACACGATCTCGCCCGCGAGCCCCTCTCCGGTCAGCTCGACGTGAAACCCGGACCCGTCGGGGGCGGGGGTCAGATCGAGGCGGGAGAGGGCGACGCGCCGGTCGGACAGGCGCGCGCCGGCGGTTTCGAGCGAGATCCTTCCGATGCGGGACAGCCAGCCGCCGGCCGGCTCGGTAGACCCCGCCGCGCCCAGCACGAGCCACCGGTCGAGATCGAGCTCGGCGAGCGCGCCCGACACCTCGACGTGGCGCTCCGAGGGCAGGGCCGGGGCCGAGGGAGCGTCCCCGAGCGCCAGTGCGCCCCTTGCGAGGCCCCACTCGCCGCCCCGGTCCGCGATCTCGAACCGCGCCGTCACGTCCGCGCCATAGCTTGCGCCGATCCGCCATTCGCTCTCGCCGGGAGTGAGGACGACTTCGAGCCGGCGCGCCGTCCCGGCCGCCTTCTCGAAGGGGGGAGGGAGGTCGACGGAAGCGGCGCGGAGGTCGGAACGGAACGTGATCCCGCCCCGGCTGCGGTATTCGGCGTCCCACGAAGCCCGGCCCCGGACGTGTTCGAGCCACGGGCCGGTCTCTTCCGGGCCGAGGTCGACGAGGTCCTCGAGCGCGACGCCGAACCAGTCCCCGTCGCCTTCTCCCGAGAAGCGGAGCACCAGCCCTTCTCCACGGTCGAACTCCACGTGGGATTCGATCCCGGCGCCGCGGAAACGCCCGTGGAGGGGGCCTCCGGTGAGGGTCGCCGCGTCGAATGCGAGCTCGCCCTCGACCCCCTCGAAGACCGCTCGGCGGCCGGCCAGGCCGAGCGCGACACCGTCGAGCGCGATCGTTCCCGAGACGTCGATTTTCCGGTCGGCCGCGCCGCGGCCGTAGGGGAGGTCGAGGGCGACCGTGGTCGACGTCGGACCCTCCGCGCGGAGGTCCGGGGCGGGGCCGCCGTCCTCGGTGCGAAGGGGGCTCGCACGGACGAACGCGAGGAGGTCGCGGGCCGGCCCGGACCCGGCGAGCGAGACCTGGACCCGCCCCGTCCGGTCCGTGGTGTCCGCAAGCCGGGCGGCGCCGTCCTCGATTGCGGTGTCGAAGAGCGACCCCCGGACCCCCGAGAATTCGAGCCCTGTTCCCTCCGCCCGCATGTCGGCTTGCTCGATCCGGACCGCCGGCCAGCCCTCGGCGTAGGCGAAGTCCGCCCCCTGGATCGCGCCCGTCGCAACGAACTCGCCGTCTCCCTCCGGGAAGGGGATGCGCCGCGGGTCGCCGTGGATCCGCACCTTCGATCCGGTGAGTCGGCCGGACCGGATCGCACGGCGGTACCAGCGCGCGAACCTGGCGGCCCGGCGGTCGGGGAGCATGGCCCCCAGGTCCGTGAGGGCCGCCTCGTCCAGCCGGACCTCGGCGTCCAGGGAAGGGGCGCCTTCCCGGCCGGCGAAGGGGACTTCCAGGCTCCCCGCGAGGCGTCCCGCGACCCTGGCGGCGGCGAAGCGGAGCCCCGCGGTCCCCGCGGTCCAGGATCCCTCGTCCGCGCTTACCCGGACGTCGCCTTTCAGGGTCAGCTCGTAGGGCGTGCTTCGGAACGCGGGGAGGGCGGCGAGGAGGCGGTCGTCGGCGAACCGCACCCGCCAACCCCCGTCGGTGAATTCGATCCTCGCCCCGGCTTCGGAGATGCGCCACCCCTCGGCGGCGGCCCCGAACCCCGACACCGCCGCGTTCAGCCGGAACGAAGGCTCGCCGCCCGCGCCGGGTTCGCCCGGCGCGCCGGAGGCGGCCAGCTCGTCGATGGTCCCCGCAGGCCGGAGGCGCTCCAGCGCGGTCTGGAGGGAATGCCCCGGCGGCAGCGCGTTGCGGGCCGCTTGGGCCAGCACCGGGATCGGGACCCGGCGGGCGGACCATCGCAGCGACCCCCGCACCCCGGTCCGCCAGCGAAGGTCGAAGGGGCTCGGCGCCGCGTCCTCTCCCCCGGGCAGCCGGGACCAGTCCACCTCCCCGGTGACGGTCCAGCCGCCCGGAGCGGGAGCCGTTCTGGCGAGGAAGCGCACCCCTTCGAGGCTGATCCCCGTCGCGCCGCCTTCGTCCGGCGCTCCCGTTTCTTCCAGGACGGCGCTTCCCGCGGCTCCGTCGCCCTGTACCGGCGCGCCGAAGGTGAAGTCGAGGTCCGCCCATTCGATCCCGGCCTGCGCGAGCCGGACCGAGAGGGCGAAGCGGGCCTCGCTCGAGATCCTGTCGAGGACGGCCCGCACCGTCTCGCCGGGCTCCAGCACCCCGGCGAGGAGCCGGACCCCTTCCATCGGGACGGCCTCGCCGGCGAGCCGGACGTCGATCCGCCAGTCGTCGGACATGGGGTCGCGCACCGCGCCGTCGAAGGGCAGGGGCGGGGCCCCGGTACGAACCAGCAGCTCGCCGCGAAACCCGAGGCCCCGTTCCGTCGAGCGGATCACCGCCGTGATTCCCGCCGACCGGGTCGAGGAGCGTCCGCGGTATTCGATCTCGCCGGAGTGCAGCACGAGCCGCTCGAGGCCGAGGCGAAGGAGGACCCGGGGCACTACGAGCAGCCGCGCGAGCGGGGGCGGCCCGTCCGGGTCGATCCGGCTCCGTCTCGTGGCCACCAGCCGGGCGCCGGTCGCGTCCACGGTCGAGACCCTCGGCGGACCGGTCAGGGAGAGGTCGATCGACGCCCGGAAGTGGTCTACGGAGCTTCCGTTCGGAAAGCGGACCCCGTCTCCGTTCGCGTGCGCCCGCATCCCGGCGAGCGACACGCTCACCCGTTCGGTGGTGGTCTGTCCGACGCGGACCTTCCGGGCCTCGATCCGGGCCTGACCTTCCACCATCTGGAAGTCGAGCGCCCCGATGACTACCGAACGCCCGGTCACGGCGGTCGCGAGGTACTCCGCGGCGGGGCGAATTAGGGTCGGGTCGAGGGCGATCCAGGCCGCCCCGGCGGCCAGCACGGCGAGGAGGCCGCCGAAGGCCAGCAGCACCCGCCGCGGCCATGTGCGGCGTCGGGGGGAGGGGGCGGCCTCCCCGGCCTGTTCCGGCGTTCGCTCGGCGGGATTCGCCGGCTCTTCGCGGCTCACCGCGGATTCACCCCGCATCGGCGGCCGCGTCGGGGGATGCGCCGGCGGCCGGTTCCGTGGCGCCGCCGGCGGCCGTGTCCGGGTCCACGGCCGGCCGCCCGGGGCAGCCGGGCCGGATCATCCCGCGAGCGCCTCGGCCAGCACCTCCGCCGGATGGAAGGCGCGGCGGGCGGCGCCGTCCGCGATCTGGCGCCGGCAGCTCGTCCCGCCCGCGACGATCCGGGTGTCGGGCGGGGCGGACCGGACCGCGGGCAGGAGCGAGAGCTCTCCCATCCGCATCGAGACGTCGAAGTGCTCCGCCTCGTGGCCGAACGCGCCGGCCATCCCGCAGCAGCCCGATTCGACGCCCTCGACCTCGATCCCCGGAATGAGCCGGAGCGCGTCCGCCGCCGCCGCCCCGGCCCCGAACGCCTTCTGGTGGCAGTGGGGGTGCACGAGCACGCGCCGCGCCGGGATCGGCCGGAGCGCGAGCCGGAGGGCGCCCCGCTCCCGCTCGTGGGCGAGCCATTCCTCGAGCAGCATCGCGTGCTTCGCGACCGTGCGGCTCTCCGGGCCGGGGAGGAGGGCGGGGACCTCGTCGCGAAAGGTGTAGAGGCACGACGGCTCGAGCCCGAGGACGGGAACCCCGCGCTCGGCGAACGGGAGGAGGGCGGCGAGGGCCCGGCGCGCCTCGGCCCGGGCCTCCTCGGGAAGCCCGTTCGTGAGGAAGGTCCGCCCGCAGCAGAGCGCCCGCCCGCCCGTCTCCGCGGTGCGGACCCGGCAGCCCGCCGCCCGCAGGACGCGGACCGCGGCCCGCGGGATCCCGGGCTCGAACCAGCGGGTGAACGTGTCGGAGAACAGCACGACCTCCGGCGGCGCGGCTTCCTGCGGCGCGCGGCCGGAGCGTTCCCCGCGAGGAGCGCGGCCCGTGCCGGGGCCGGGGCCGGCGACCTCCGCCCGCGGCCGGAACGGGTCGCTCCGCCAGCGCGGCAGCGGGCGGCGGGCGCTCAGGCCGAGCCACCGCTCGCTCAGCCGGGCGAGGAGGGGCGAGCGGTCCCGGAGGTTGAACAGGGCCGGCGCGCGCGCGGCCAGCGGCGCGTAGCGCGGAAGCCACGCGACGACCCGCTCGCGGAGCGGCAGGCCGTGACGGCGGCGGCGGTGGCGCAGGAACTCGATCTTCATCCGCGCCATGTCCACCCCGGTCGGGCATTCGCGCCTGCACCCCTTGCAGCCGACGCACAGGTCGAGGGCTTCCGCCACCGCGTCGGAGGTGAAGCCGTCCGCCCCGAGGCGGCCGGAGAGCGCGAGGCGGAGGGTGTTCGCGCGGCCCCGGGTGACGTGCTGCTCGTCGCCGGTCACCCGGAAGGAGGGGCACATCACCCCGGGCTCGGCCTTGCGGCAGGCCCCGTTGTTGTTGCACATCTCGACCGCGCCCGCGAACCCGCGCCACTCGGACCAGTCGAGGGCGGTGTCGATGCTCCGGGTCCGGTAGCCCGGCGGGTAGCGGAAGAGGGAGCGGTCGTCCATGCGCGGCGGGCGCACGATCTTGCCGGGGTTGAGCCGGCCCTCGGGGTCGAAGGCGTCCTTGACCTCCTCGAACGCGCGCACCGCGCCGCGCCCGAACATCGCCTCGTGGAACTCGGAGCGCACGAGCCCGTCCCCGTGCTCGCCGGAGTGCGAGCCCCGGTACTCGCGCACCATCGCGAACGCCTCCTCGGCGATGGCCCGCATCTTGCGCACGTCCGCTTCGTCCTTGAGGTTGAGGATCGGGCGCACGTGCAGGCATCCCACCGAGGCGTGCGCGTACCACGTGCCGGAGGTCCCGTGCCGCTCGAATATCGCGTCGAGCCGCTCGGTGTAGTCGGGAAGGTCCTCGAGCCGCACCGCGCAGTCCTCGATGAACGAGACCGGCTTCCCGTCCCCCTTCATCGACATCACGATGTTGAGCCCGGCCTTGCGGAGCTCCCAGACCGCGGCCTGGTCGGCGGGCTCGGTGGCCTCGACCACCGCCCCCGGCAGCCCGAGATCGTCCAGCAGCTCGACGAGCCGGGCGAGGGCGCGCTGCTGCTCCGCGCGGTCTTCGCCCGCGAACTCGACGAGGAGCAGCGCCTCCGGGCTCCCCCGCACGAACCGCTCCGCCACCGGCCGGTACATCGCGATGGCGCGGGAGAGGTCGAGGAGGGTGCGGTCCACCAGCTCGACGGCGGTCGGCGAGAGCGCCACGATATGCCGGGTCGCCTCCATCGCCCGGCGGAAGGTCGGGAAGTGGCAGATCCCGAGCGCCCGGTGGGGCGGGATCGGTTGCAGATCGAGCTCGAGGCGCGTGAACGTGGCGAGCGACCCCTCCGAGCCCACCAGCAGCGAGGCGAAGTTGTGCCCGGCCGGGTCGACGGTGTCCAGGTTGTAGCCGCCGACCCGGCGAAGCAGCTTCGGAAACCCCTGCTCGATCGCGTCGGCGTGGTTCGCGGCGATGCCGCGCACCCGCGCGAGGAGGTCCGCGAGGGCGCCCCCGGGGCCCTCCGCGCCCGGATTGCCCGCGACCGGCCCGAACCGGCCGGCCGTCCCGTCGGCCAGCAGCCCTTCGATCGCGTGCACGTTGTGGACCATGTTGCCGTAGCGGATCGAGCGCGCGCCGCAGCTGTTGTTGCCGGCCATCCCCCCGATCGTCGCCCGGCTGCCGGTGGACACGTCGACGGGAAAGAAGAGGCCGTGCGGCCGGAGGGCGCGGTTGAGCCGGTCGAGCACGAGGCCGGGCTGCACGGTCGCGCGGCGCGCTTCGAGGTCCAGGTCGAGGACCGTGTTCAGGTGCTTGCTGAAGTCGACGACGAGCGCCTCGCCCACCGTCTGCCCGCACTGCGAGGTGCCGCCGCCGCGGGCGAGGAGTGGGGTTCCGGTCTCCTCGGCCAGCGCGACGATGCGGGCGACGTCCTCCTCGGTCCGGGGGACCGCGACCCCGATCGGCTCGATCTGGTAGATGGAGGCGTCCGTGGCGTAGCGCCCGCGGCTCGCGGGGTCGAAGTACGCCTCGCCCTCGATCTCGCGGGCGAGGCGGCGGGCGAGGGGATGGGCGGGGGGCGGGCCGCCGTAGTGTCCGGGGCCGTGGGCGGCGGGGCGGTGGCGCGGCATGGCGATCTTCCCGGACGGGCTCCGGCGGCTGGCGCGTCCGGCCGGCCCTCCCGGCTTCCGGGTCCCTCATGCGGGAGGCCGGCCGGCGTTGGTCCGGGCGGTTCGCCCGGAGCGGGCCATCATACCGCCTGCGCCGTCCGATTTTTCGAGGCCGGATCCGAGGCGTGTGCGCGGTGGGGATTTTCGCCAAGCACATCTCTCGCAGGCGCGTCCGCAGGACGCGCCGTTCCCAGGACGCGCTTCCAGCGACTTGTCCGAATCGTGCCGATACTGCGGGAAGATTCCGTCCCCGTGGGGTAATGAATGTCTCGATCCCTGTTTTCCTCTCCCTGTATCAATAGTTCACGAACAGCGCACGGGCCTTGATGCAGGCGCCGCCGCCCGCGGCTCAGATCGCCCGCGCGACGACGCGCCGGAACCGGAGCGCGAGGAGGGCGACGGCGCAGACGCACCCGACGCCGACCGCGGCGACGAGCCCCGTCGCGCCGAGCCCGGAATGCACCCCGAGCCACCACGCGGCGGGGACCATCGTTCCCCAGAACGCGGCCATGAAGAGGCCGGTGGCCGGCCACACGTCGGAGAGGCCGCGCAGGCACCCGATCAGGACCACCTGGAACGCGTCCGGGAGCAGCACGAGCCCCGCGGCCCGGACCGCCGGGACCGCGACCGCGAGCACCGCCGCCTCGCCGGTATAGAGCCCCGCGAGGAATCCGGCGAAGAGCAGGTAGCCGAGGCCGATGCACGATTGCAGGACGAGGACGATGTGGAACGCCGCCCACGCCGCCGCCTTCGCGCCCTCCGGGTCACCGCGTCCGAACGCCTGGCCGACCCGGACGTTGGCGGCGGTCGAGAGGCCGAGGGCCGGCATGAAGGGCAGGGCGAAGAGGTTGAGCACGATGCCGAAGGCGGCCACCTCCGCCCCGCCGAGCCAGCCGGCGAAGACCGTGAGCGACGCGAAGGCCCCCGATTCGAACCCGTGGGCGACGCCGATCGGGATGCCGACCGCGAGGAGGCGGCGGCCGGCCCGGCGGGCGCGCCGGCGCCGGGCCGCTCCGAGCCGGAGGCGTCCGGGGCGGGCGCCGAGCCGGGAGGCGCCGAGGGTCGCGTAGACCCAGGCCACGAGGCCCACCGCGCCGATCCACCGGGCGATGCTGGTGGCGAGCGCGGCCCCTTCCGCGCCCAGCTCGGGGGCGCCGAGGTGGCCGTAGATGAACATCCAGTTGAGGCCCGCGTTCAGGACGTTCGAGACCAGCATGAAGACCATGCCGGGGAGGGGGCGGCCGATCGCCTCCAGGAACATCGTGCTCGCCGCGAACACGAGCACCGCGGGCATGCCCCAGCCGAACATGGCGAGCACCTCCGCCCCCTCGATGGCGAGGGCCGGGCTCTGCCCCAGCGCGAGGAGCGCCCACTCGCCGGTATGGAAGAGCCCGAGCAGGATGACGCCGGCGATCCAGGCCTGCCGCCACGCGGCCCGGAGGATGAAGCCCGACTCCCGGAGCTTTCCCGCGCCCTCCGCCTGGGACGCGAGCACGACCGTGCCGGTGCAGAGCCCGACCCCGATGAGGAGCAGGGGGTGGTGCGGGGCGGCGGAGATGGCGAGGGCGGCCAGCTCGCGCGTTCCGGCCCAGCCCGTCATGGCGGTGTCCACCGCGACGATGGTGAGGATCCCGAGCCGGCTGACCATCACCGGGGCGGCGAGGCGCATCGTGGCCCGCAGATGGGGACGCAGGTTCACGCCGTATCTCCATGACATAGCGGGAAATATGGAGTGGACTGGAGCCGGCTGCCTGCCCGGATGCGGGCTGCTTCGGGGAGAAGTAACATTCGGGCCTGCGGGTTCGGGCGCGGAGCATGAGGGGGCGCGTGATGCGGAGAATGACGGCGTGGGCGGCTCGGCTCGCGAAGCGGGGTCCGGCGGTCGCCGCGGTGCTGGCCGCGGCCTTGGCGGCGGCGCCGGCCGGGGCCGCGGAGCGACCGGGGATCGAGGAGTCGCAGGCGTTCGTGGGGAAGCTCGCGGACGACGCGGTGCGGACGTGGGCGACGCACCCTTCCGACGAGGCGGCGCGCCTGAAGGCGATGGACGCCCTCATCCACTCGACCTTCGACGTCGAATTCATCACCCGCGCGGTGGTGGGGCGGTATTGGCGGAAGATCGAGCCCGCCGAGCGCCGCCGGTTCCGCGAGCTGTTCCCTGAATTCGTGGTCCGGGTCTACCTGCCGCACATCGCCAAGTACAGCCGCGACCACCTGCGCGTGCTCGGCGCCCGCCCGGTCGGAAAGCGGGACGTCCTCGTCAAGTCCGAGCTCCTGACCGACCAGGGCGACTGGATCGAAGCCGACTGGCGGATCCGTTCCGGCGAGGCCGGCCTCCGGATCCTCGACCTCACGGTGGCGGGGGTCAGCCTGCTCCTCGTCCAGCGGCAGGAGTTCGAGTCGGTGATCCGCAGGGACGGGTTCGCGGCCCTCGTCGAACGGCTGATCGAGCGGAAGAGCCAGGCGGCGAACTCCCGGGGCTGAGCCCGCGTGCGCGTCCCGTGCGCTCGCCCCGGCGACGTGATCGACGTCGTCGCCCCGGCCTCCGCGTGCAGCCGGGAAGCGTTCGCGGCGGGGCTCGCGACGCTCGAGGGCTGGGGGTTCCGCCCGCGGGCCCCCGCCGGCCTCTTCGAGGGATCGTCCGGGATCGTCGCCGCCCCGGACGCTTCGCGGCTGCGGATGCTCGGGCGCGCCTTCCGGCGCCCCGATTCCCCCGTGGTCTGGTGCGTCCGCGGCGGCTACGGGTGCCAGCGCCTCCTGCCGGGGCTCGCCCGCGGGGCGGCTCCCGAGCGGCGGAAGCTCCTCGTCGGGTTCAGCGACGTCACCGCCCTGCACGTGTTCGTCAATCAGCAATGGGGCTGGCCCACCCTTCATGCGGCGACCGTCGCCGGTCTCGGAAGCGGGAGATTGTCGCAGACCTCCCTCGACCAGCTACGCGCGGTGGTCACCGGAAAGACCTCCCGGCTATCGTATCCGCTCCGGCCGCTCAACCCGGCCGCGCGGCGCCCGCGGACGGTCGGCGGGACGCTCCTCGGCGGCAACCTGAAGACGATCCAGTCCCTGATCGGCACGCCCTGGAGCGTGCGCGCCGCGGGACGCATCCTCATGGTGGAGGACGTCGGCGAGCGGGGCTACGCGATCGACCGGATGCTGGTCCAGCTCTCCCAAGCCGGGCTCCTGCGCGGCGTCCGGGCGCTGGTGTTCGGCCAGCTCACGGGCGGCCGGGAGCCGGACGGGCGGTTCACCGGGACGGAGGTC
Source organism: Gammaproteobacteria bacterium (assembly GCA_965243335.1). Classification (GTDB taxonomy): domain Bacteria; phylum Pseudomonadota; class Gammaproteobacteria; order HK1; family HK1; genus JAJDXW01. Next base: position 2,281,152 of record OZ251545.1, on the reverse strand, counting down.
ATCGCCCGCTTCGCGGAGCGGCTGCGGCTCCCGGTGCTCGAAGGCGCACCCTTCGGGCACGGCGATTCGGCCCTCGCGGTCCCCCTCGGGGTACCGGCGAAGATCGAGCTCGGCCCCGACGGCGGTCGCCTGGCCGTCGCCTGGACCCCTGGCTGAAGGAGCGCTGCCCCCGCCGCTCCTCCGGGTCCCGCCGCCTCCGGGCGGGCCGCGCCCGGCCGGGGCCGGAGGCCGGGAGCGCCGCGCCGGTTTCGGGATCGAGACCGGAGGCCCCGCCTGGCCGGGGGCGAGGGAGGGTGGGGGAGCGGCGGGCGTGACGGAGCTTCGCGGCGGGCTCCGGGGCCGGGTCGAGGCCCCGTTCCGTTCCCGGGCGAGGGGTTCGGGCCGGTCAGCCTTCCTCCTCCCGCAGCTCGACCCGCCGGATCTTTCCCGAGATGGTCTTGGGGAGGGCGGCGCGGAACTCGATCTCGCGCGGGTACTTGTAGGGGGCGGTGACCTGCTTCACGAAGTCCTGTATTTCGGTCACGAGGTCCGGTGACGGGTCGCAGCCTTCGGCGAGGACGACGTAGGCCTTCACGATCTCGCCGCGCAGGGCGTCCGGCCGGCCGACCACCGCGGACTCCGCCACCGCCGGGTGCTCCAGCAGCGCGCTCTCCACCTCGAACGGGCTGATCCGGTATCCGGCCGAGCTGATGACGTCGTCCGCCCGGCCCACGAACCAGAAGTAGCCGTCCTCGTCCCGCGCCGCGGTGTCGCCGGTGTAGTACCAGCCGTGGCGGAAGGCCCGCCGGTTGGTCTCGGGCGCGTCGACGTACCCGTCGAAGAGGCCGGGGGGGCGGGCCGCGCCCTCCGTCCGGACCGCGATGTGGCCGATCTCGCCCGGAGCGAGCCGGGCGCCGTCGTCGTCCACCACGTCCACGTCGAAGCCCGGCACGGGCTTGCCCATGGAGCCAGGGCGGACGGGCAGGGCGGGATAGTTCGCGAGGAGGCAGATCGACTCGGTCTGGCCGTAGCCGTCGTGGATGGCGTTTCCGGTGGCCTGCTCCCAGATCCGGATGACCTCCGGGTTGAGCGGCTCGCCGGCCCCGAGGGAGCGGCGGAGGGAGCCGAGGTCGTACCGGCCGAGGTCCATCTGCGCGAACATCCGGTAGACGGTGGGCGGGGCGCAGAACGTGGTCACCCCGAGCCGGGCGATGAGGCGCAGGTGGAGGTCGGGGTCGAAGCCGTCGGCGTCGTGGAGGACGATGGCGGCCCCTCTCTGCCAGGGGGCGAAGAGGAGCCCCCACGCCGCCTTGGCCCACCCGGTGTCCGAGAGCGTCCAGTGGACGTCCTCCTCGCGCAGGTCCATCCAGTAGCGGCCGGTGAGCAGGTGGGCGAGGGCGTAGCCGTGGTCGCGTGGGACCATCTTCGGCAGGGAGGTCGTGCCGGAGGTGAAGTAGACGAGCAGCGGCTCGTCGGCGCGGGTCGGGCGGTCGGGCGCGAAGGTCTCGGAGGCCGCGCCCATCGCTTCGTCCAGGGCCGTCCAGCCGGGCCGCGGCGCGGAGCCGGCCGCCGTCCGGGGCACGACGATGAGCCGTTCGAGGGACGGGCAGGCGGCGCGGACCGCATCCACCTTGGCGGCGTTGTCGTCGGTCACGATCGCGAAGCGGGCCCGCGCCGCGTTGAGCCGGTACTCGATGTCCTTCGGGGTGAGCAGGTTGGTCGCGGGCATCGCGACGACCCCGGCCTTCGCGCACCCGATGAGCACGTCGTACCAGGCCGGAACCCGCGCGATCATCACGAAGGCGAGGTCCCCGCGCCGCGCTCCGAGCGCGCGAAGGACGTTCGCGACCCGGTTCGAGGAGCGGGAGAGGTCGCCGAACGTGAGCCGGGTGACGGTCTCGCCGGGGGCGTCGACCGCGACGCACGCGGTCTTGTCGGAGGTCTCCGCCCGGCGGTCGATGAGGTCGAACCCGAAGTTGTAGTGCTCCGGGGTCTCGAACCGCACGTCCCGGCACGCGCTCTCGTAGTCCGTCATGTCCGGCAGGCGCATGGATCCGCTCCGTGTTTCGTCCGTCTGTCCGGCGCGTGTTCGCCATCGGCAGCGCGTGTCCCGCATCGGTTTGGACCGCGCCCGGCCAGCATATAGCATTCGGCCCGGGTACGAGGAGAGCGGGGAGGATCGATGCTGCTGACCGAGGAGCAGCGCGCGGTGCGGGACGCCGCGCGGGCGTTCGCCCAGGCCGAGATCGCGCCGCACGCGGCCGCGTGGGAACGGGACGGGGGCGCGCCGCGCGGCCTCTACCGGCGCATGGGCGGGATGGGGTTGATGGGGGTCTGCGTCCCGTCCGGGTACGGCGGCGCCGGGGCCGACTTCGTCTCCTACGTGCTCGCGATGGAGGAGGTCGCGGCCGCCGACTGCGGGGTGGCGAACATGATGGCCGCGAACAACTCGCCGGTCGCGGCGGCGATCGCCAGGCACGGGACGGCGGCGCAGAAGGAGGGCTGGCTCCCGAAGCTCGCGCGCGGGGAGGCCATCGGGGCCATCGCGCTCACCGAGCCCCACACCGGCTCGGACGCGGCCGCGATCCGGACGCGCGCATGTCGGCGGGCGGACGGCGGCGGCTGGACCATCGACGGCAGCAAGTCGTTCATCACCGCGGGCGCGACCGCGGACGTGGCCATGATCGTCGCGGTGACCGACCCGGCCGCGGGCAAGCGGGGCATCACCTGCTTCCTGTGTCCGACCGACCGCCCCGGCTACCGGGTGGTGCGGAAGGAGGCCAAGCTCGGCCACCGCACCAACGACACCTGCCAGATCGCCCTCGACGGGCTGGAGGCGGCGGACGAGGACTTGCTTGGGGCGCCCGGTACGGGGCTCGGGATCGCCCTGGGCCACCTCTCGGCGGGGCGGATCGCGGTGGCCGCCCAGGCGGTGGGCGTCGCGCGGGCCGCTCTCGAGGCGGCGTGCGGCTACGCGCACGAGCGCGAAGCGTTCGGAAAGCCCATCGTGGAGCATCAGGCGGTCGCGTTCCGGCTCGCCGAGATGGCGACCGAGGTCGAGGCGGCGCGGCAGATGTACCTGCACGCGGCGGCCCTCGAGGCGGCGGGAGAGAATTCCATCCGCGAGGCGTCGATGGCCAAGCTCTTCGCCTCGGAGATGGCCGAGCGGGTCTGCTCGGGCGCGATCCAGGTCCACGGCGGATACGGCTACCTCAGCGACTTCCCGGTCGAGAAGTACTACCGCGACGCCCGCGTGCTCCAGATCTACGAGGGGACGAGCGAGGTCCAGAAGATCGTGATCGGGCGGATGCTGTAGGCCGCCCGAACGGTCCCGAAGCGGCGTGAATTCGCCCTCCGCGGCGCCGGCGTCGCGGAGGGCGAATCGGCGCCGGGCCGCCTCGGCGCCGCGTTCGCCGATCCTCCGTACTTCGGCGCGTCCGGTACGGCGAAACGATGGATTTTTGCCGACGTCATTCCCGCGAAAGCGGGAATCCAGGGACTTTGGTTGAAGTGGATTACCGCTTTCTCCCCGTTTTCGCGAGGATGACGGGGAATGACGGGTCTTCGCAGGGCCTGGGCCCGGGTTTCCATCGACCCGAGATCCCAAGCTGAGCTTTGTACGCAATCAGGAATGGATTTCCAACGAAGGACGGACGAATCCGGAATCGGCATCGACGAAATCTTCCGATCACTCGATTCGGATTCTTCACCCAAAAGTCGTCAAGGCTTCCACCAGGGTCGGTTGTTGCCGGATTCACCAGATTCGGGGGGGTGGGGGGGGCGAACTCCCATACTTCGATCTCCGAAGCGACTCTTCGGGATGCGGAAGCGTCATCCCTCTCTTGGATCCATCGAGGTCGGAAACCCCCTGATCGCGCTGGGAAACCACTCCACGAAAAAGGAGGCGCGCTCGTAGAGTTGATAGACCTCGGCGGAGGTCTTGTTGAGCTCGAATGCCGCGAAATCTTCGTGAATCAGTTCGTTTCTGGCGTTGCCTATTTCCAGGAACGCACGAATAGCAGCGCCCAGCCGGTCGTTTTCCTTGACTGCTTTTTCCGCGTGCTTCTTGAAGAGGTCGCCGAACATGCCGAAGAATCTGTTGGCGTTGTTCGCTTTCCAGTCGAACCAGGTGTGGTATTGCCGTTCGATTACCTTTGCATTAATCAATGATACGAGACGATAGTCATTTCCTGCAACGTCCCTGGCGAACTCTTCCACTGCCATCTTCATTAGATGCTCGAAGTGGCTGGCCACGGCCAACAGCAGGGTCTTCGGGAAGTTCTCATCGACGACCGACAAGAGGGCCAGTCCCTTCTTGTCCACCTTCGGGTCCATCAGGAAGCTGCGCAGGTCGAGAAAATCGCCATGCAGCCGTTCGACGACGTTCGTGCTCACGGGTTCACTCGACTTGCGCCGCGTCCAGGATGCGGCTCGCTATCGCCAATCTCTTCTTCACGTTGTCCGTCCGGGTCGTCGCGGTTTGCGAAGCCGCACCGAACTCCCGGTCCGTCCTGAGTCGCTGGATCTTCTTCGCGTCCAGCTTACCCTCGACCATCCCTCCGTTCCTGTACGCCGGTTGGCAGGTGGCCGTGAATACGGCCTCGAAAAGGGCGATATTGAAACGGCCGGTAGACGGATTTACGAATACGGCGGGAGGCAGGTTGCGGATCGCACGCAGGAAAGACCGGAACAACGACCGCAGCCTTTCGTTGTCCTCATTCCTGTTGGTCTCGCATTTCTTCGAGAACTGGTTGAGGAACCTGGTCATGGACGGACGGTATTCGTCGCCATCGGTGAGCATGGCGAAGCCACGCAGCAGCACTTCAACGTCCTTCATGTGCAGGTCCGGAACCGGGGATTGCAGAACGTTGCGCCAGCCTTCATTCACGTTTATTTCGTTCAGCATGTCGTAAAACTCGGAATGGTACATGCTCGAACGAATCTCCTGGGGGGTGAGATTCATCCCGCCGGAGTTGAGGCGGCTAAATACTTCGTACATCGCCATGTCGCCTTCCGACGGACTGTTCTGCTTGATGGTGATGCACCGAACCGCGCGCAGATCCAGTCGAGACTGATTATGGCCAAGGGTGTCGTAGCTCAACCTCCCCAAATTGTTCCTTTGCCCCGGCAGGCTCTCCGGCAGTCTCAGTTCGAAAGGCTCGAAATATCCATCGTCCCGAAGAATTTCCTCTGGAATCTTCTTGTGTTCTTCGAAGATACGCCGCAGGTCCGCCCGCCGCTCCATACGTGGAAAGCGCTGCTGTTTGAAGTAGTAAATGGACATGAGACGCTGCTGCCCATCGATGAGGAGGTTCATCTCCCTGTCTTTTGCGTACAGGAAGAGCTGCGGCACCGGCAGGCCGAGAATGAGCGATTCGATCAGCTTGGAGGCGCGTCTCAGATCCCAGACGAAGTGGCGTTGAAAACCGGGAATGCGCACCCATCCGTTGTCGATGAGCTGTGTCAACGTCATCACGTTGAAGTCACTCGGCACCACGGAGATGTCGTACTCGACGACGCCGGGATCTCCGTCGATGTCGACGTAGTCGTCATATTGCGAAGAATTGCCGCCGGCCGTCATGTTCTCGTCTCCACTACCGACCCAAGGACAGATCGTACCGGACGCCGCCGGGTGTGGCAAGAGGGGAGCCGAGGGGAGCCGAGGGGCGGGTAGCCGAGGGCTGGCGAGATTGCTTCACGCAGTTCGGCCTGCAGCCCTGAACTCCGATGCGTCGGATTTGAAGTGAGGTTCCGGCGGACGGAGATCCCCGGGTTCTTTCCCTCCGATTGACCGAACCGGACCAGCCCCAACGGCGACGGAACATCCGAAGAGGTCAGGCGTCGGCAGCGGAGGCGGGGCGAAAGAGAGGAATACGGCCCGTGAACGGTGTAGAGTGTCGATAGCGGGCGGCAGTCGAGGAGTGGGAGGAAGGCGATGGCTTACGACATGGTGATCCGGGGCGGCACGGTGGTGACCGCGGCCGACGTGTCGCGCTGCGACGTGGGGGTTCGGGGCGGGCGGATCGCCGCCCTCGGCGAGGACCTTGCGGGGTCCGTCGCGGACGGCGGGCGGGTCGTCGACGCCTCCGGCAAGCTCGTGCTGCCGGGGGGGATCGACAGCCACTGCCACATCGAGCAGCTCTCCGCCTCCGGGTTCATGACCGCGGACGACTTCCGCAGCGCCACCATCTCGGCCGCGTTCGGCGGGACCACGACGGTCATCCCCTTCGCCGCCCAGCACCGGGGGCAGTCGCTCCGCGAGGTCGTGGAGGAGTACCACGCGCGGGCCGGGCCCAAGGCGGTCATCGACTACGCCTTCCACCTCATCATCTCGGACGCGAACCCGCACGTGCTCGGGCAGGAGCTGCCGGGGCTCATCCGGGACGGGTACACGTCGTTCAAGGTCTACATGACCTACGAGCTGCTCCGCCTCGACGACTACGCCCTCCTCAACGTGCTGGCCGTCGCCCGCCGCGAGGGGGCGATGGTGATGGTGCACGCCGAGAACTACGAGATGATCCGGTGGCTCACCGACCGGCTCCTCGAGGCGGGCGCCTACCAGGCGAAGTACCATGCGATCTCCCATGCCGCGCTCGCCGAGGGCGAGGCGACGGGGCGGGTCATCGCGCTCTCGGAGCTGATGGACGTGCCCATCCTCGTGGTGCACGTGTCGACGGAGCAGGCCGCGGCGGCGATCCGCGGCGCCCGCGACCGGGGGCTCCGGATCTACGGCGAGACCTGCCCGCAGTACTTCTTCCTCACCGCCGACGACCTCGACCTTCCGGGGGCGGAAGGGACGAAGTTCTGTTGCAGCCCGCCGCCCCGCGACGAGGCGGACCACGAGGCGATGTGGCGGGGGGTCGTGAACGACACCTTCCAGGTCGTCTCCTCCGACCACGCCCCCTACCGCTACGACTCCTCGGGCAAGCTCGCCCACGGGACGGACCCGGACTTCAAGCACGTGGCCAACGGGATCCCCGGCATCGAGGTCCGGCTGCCGCTCCTCTTCAGCGAAGGGGTCGGCGCGGGCCGGATCGACCTCCAGCGCTTCGTCGAGCTCTCGTCCACGAACGCGGCCCGCCTCTACGGCCTCGAAGACCGCAAGGGGAGCATCAAGGTCGGGGCGGACGCGGACCTCGCGATCTGGGACCCGGACCTGGAGGTCACCATCACCATCGACATGCTTCACGACAACATGGACTACACCCCCTACGAGGGCCGCCGGGTCAGGGGCTGGCCGGTCTTCGTGACGAGCCGGGGCCGGGTGGTGGTGGAGGACGGCGAGCTGAAGGCAGCGCCGGGGAGCGGCGAGTTCCTTCCGTGCGACCTCCCGCGCCTCGCCGAGCCCCTCGGAAGGAGCGTGCGGGAGATGGACCCCGGCCGCAACTTCGGGGCGCGGCTGACGCCCGACCGTGCGGCCCGGTAGCGGGCGGGCGGAACGAGCGGCAACCGGCGAGGAGGTCACGGCGATGGCGCGAAAGCTCAAGGCGGCGGCGGCCCAGCTCGGGCCGATCCAGCTCGCGGACACCCGCGAGCGGGTGGTGGCGCGGCTCATCGCGCTCCTGCGCGAGGCGGCGGCGGGCGGATGCCGGCTCGTGGTGTACCCGGAGCTCGCCCTCACCACCTTCTTCCCCCGCTACTGGTACGACGATCTCGCCGAGGCGGACCGGTTCTTCGAGCGGGAGATGCCGGGGCCGGAGACCCGGCCGCTCTTCGAGGAGGCGAAGCGCCTCGGGGTCGGCTTCCACCTCGGCTATGCCGAACTGGTGGAGGAGGAGGGGAGGACGCGGCGGTTCAACACCGCCATCCTCGTCGGCCCGGACGGGGAGATCGTCGGCAAGTACCGGAAGATCCACCTGCCCGGCCACGCCGACCACCGCCCGAACATCCCCTTCCAGCACCTCGAGAAGCGTTACTTCGAGGTAGGCGACCTCGGGTTCCCGGTGTGGCGGGCGTTCGGCGGGATCGTGGGCATGGCGATCTGCAACGACCGCCGCTGGCCGGAGACGTTCCGGGTGATGGGGCTCCAGGGGGTCGAGCTGGTGCTCATCGGCTACAACACCCCGACCTTCAACATCTACCACCCGGAAGCGCCCCACCTTCGCACCCTGCACAACGACCTCTCGCTCCAGTCCGGCGCCTACCAGAACGGAACCTGGGTGGTGGGGGTCGCCAAGGGCGGGGCGGAGGACGGGCACGAGCTGATCGCGGGCTCGATCATCGTGGCCCCCACCGGCGAGATCGTCGCCCGCGCCCTCACCCTGGAGGACGAGGTCGTCGCCTTCGACTGCGACCTCGACCTCGGCGCCTACGTCAAGAACACCGTGTTCAACTTCGAGAAGCACCGCCGCCCGGAGCACTACGGGCGGATCGTCGAGCAGACCGGGGTGCGGGTCGAGGTCTGACGGCCGCCCGCCACGCCGACCGCGGCCAGAAGCTCGCGCATTGCGTCGGGATGGCGAAGCGTGGCGCGCGCCTCCATCTCGCCCGCGTAATGCGCGACGGCGTTGCGCGCATTGATTGCGAGCGAGACGAAGCTCCGCGCCTTCCGCAACCGTTCGTCGTGCCGGAACAGGTCGTTCCAGTGGTCGAGCAGGGTCCTCAGCAGCGCCTGGACGTCCAGCCGGCCGGCGTCCCCGTCCCGCGCCCCGCGGCTCGCGAACCGCCGCCAGCCTTCCCCGTGGCGGTCGCGCATGTGCTTCTCGACATAGGGCGTGAGCCCCGCGCGGAGCGTCTCCAGCCCCTTCTCGACCCGCCGCTTGGCCGCAGCAGCCGATGTTTCTCCCGCCATGCCGCTCACCCCGCCGTCTCCGTTCCGAACGGCCCGATGCGCTCACCATCGGGCGATTCCGATGTCTGCGCCGTGGCCAATCCTGCCCGGATCGAGCGGAGCGGCAGCGCCTCGGCCTCCAGTGTGGAGAGATCGAGACGCTGCGACGCATGGTCGATGTCGAAGCCGACCACACCGCCGACGGCGTCGAGATCCACGTTCAACCCGTCGGAAACCTCGCGCGTCTCCACCCCCGGTCCGGGGCCGAGCTCGATGTACAGGCTGTCGGTTTCGGGATAGTAATGAAGCTTCATGGTTCGTCCTTCCTGAATCCCCGGTCGAAGAAGGCGTTATGGACCGTCTCTCCGTCCGCCAGGGTGACCACGCGGAGGATGCGCGGGGTGCTTTCGCCGGGTCGTGTCACCGTTCCCCAGAATCGTATCCGGCCGTCCGGCTGGGTTTCGCGGCGAACGGGAGCGGCCACGACATCGGCGCACCATGCCCGATCGATGTAGGGGCGCTTGTGCAGAACCTGTTCCTCGAAGTATCAAGTAGTCTTCATGCGCCCCTCGGGCCTGGATGGTTCGCGCTCGCCGGGCCTCACAGCAACGAGGGCGCGTCGGCTTCCTCAAATGCGCGGCGGGCCGCCGCCTCGACCGCCGGCCATTCCTGGGCCAGCATGTTCCAGACCCGCGCTTCTTCGGCGCGGCCCTTGCGCTCGCAGACGTCGTAGAGGCGGTAGGCCAGCAGGCGCGCGGCCTCGCCGTTGTCCGGCCCCATTGCGGTGAGGAGCTGCCCCGCCGCCTCGCTTCCGCCATCGGGAGACTCCAGGACCCGCGCCAGATGCTGCGCGCACTTCCAATGGGTGAGATGGCGGTCGGCGGCGGGGTTCCAGTCGGCGGGCAGCTCGTCGCGGCGGAGCAGCCGCGCTGTCCCGCCCTGCGTAGCGACGGCGCCGGCGTCCACGAGGGCCTCGATGCCGATGTCGTAGGCTTGCGCCAGAGTGATGGCGTCGCCGGAACCGCCCGCCACCGTGCCGAACGCCTCGAACCAGTCGATGCAGAAGCGGGTTTCCGGGTCGTAGCCCGTAGCCTCCTCGCCCGAGATCTCGTCGCGCGCTTTGCCCTCATGCCGGCGAGACGCCGGCGTACCCAGGGTAGCACCCGTGAGATCGCGCCTGATTTTTTCGCGCGCTTCCGCGACCAGATCGGAGAACGTCGTCAGCGCGGTCAATTGGCGCGGGGTGAAGAGGTCGCCCCATTCGGTGAAGCCGTAAGCGTAGCACGTGCCTCCGGTAAGGCGTTGCGGCACGCTGCCTTCCGGTCGCCACGCCGGCTCCGCTTCCCGCGTGGCTGCCTCCATCTCCTCCGTCGGGTCGAGATAGACGCGCCCGCGCCTGCCCTCCGCCACCACCGCCATCAGGCGCGCGTCCATGCGCCCGGCCATGCCTTCGGCCTTGACGTGGTCGCCGGTGAGCGGCGTCCCGGATAGCAGGCAGGCGAAGTTCGCCCCACGCCCCACCTTGGCGCCCGTCCTGGCCTTCGCCAACTCGTCCGGCCCGATGCCGCCGGCCTTCACGGCGAACCGGTAACCGCCGTTCTCCACCACCGGAACGACGATCGCTTCCTTTCCCTTCTTCGACGACAGCACGAAGGAGCTCGCGAGCGGCACATGTGCGCCGCGCAACATCGGGTCGGGAGAGGCGACGACGGTGCGCGCCCACAGCCAGGCGATGACGGTGAGCTTTTGCCCGGCGTAGGGCTTGAGATCCGGGCGCGCTTCGGCCATCGCGGCCGTCACCTCCGCCTTCGGATACAGATGGCCGATCCGCTCCTGCGCCCGCTCCCGCATCCATCGGCCGTAGTACCGCACGTCCTCGGCCAAGCCCCGCGCGCCCCGCCACACCACATGCGGATCCGCTTCGGGGTTGACCGGCGGCCGTCCCGCGAATTTCGGCGGGATCTCGCAGGTCGCCTTGGAGACCAGCACCGCGACCGGGTTGAGATCGGAACCGCGGGCGCGGAGCCCCAGCCGCTGCGTTTCCAGCGGGATCGACCCGCAGCCACAGAACGGATCACAGACCGGCGGTGCGTGTTCGTCCAGATATGCGAGCACCGCATCCGTGTCGCCCCGCGCCGGAGGCGCCTCGCCGCGTCCGCGCGCCAGAGAGACCGCGCGATCTCGTATCGCGCCTTGCCCATGACGTGCCCGTCACCGCTCGCCTTCCACTGGACCATCTCGGCGATGACTTGGTGCAGCCGCTTGCGCTCTTGCTCCTGCGCTTCCTCGGTCGGGAACTCCTCCGGCCAGGACGAGGGATCGTCCACGAGCTGCGCGAACATCACCGCCCGGCACGCCGCCAGCGGACGGCGCGCCCACCACAGATGCAGCGTCGAGGGGTGCCCGTGCCGGATCGACTTCTCCCGCGCCGAGGCCGCGTTGATCGCCTCCAGGGGCAGCGAGACCTCGATCAGCTTCCGGCGATGGGCGGTCACAGGCAATTCTCGACCGCTTATTGCGGCAGCTCTGGTTCTCTCGCCGAGGCTAATTCATCTGGTGCGATCTGGGCGATGCCGAATTGGACAGCGGGCACAGGCTGAACGACAAGATTTTGTATGAAGGCATGGCCTGTATGATTTTCAATGATTTTTACGGCAGGTGTGACGGAAAACGTATGCGTCACCGAATGGAAAACAGAAAGCGCGAGATCCTGGAATTCTTGATCGTCTTCCAGTCGAGATACCACCAACCGATGTTTTTCAACCTCAGTTCGCGGAATGTGGCGAGCATGGCTCTTGAAATGCTTGTGATCCGCAAGCCATTTGGAGACCGATTCCGCCCTCTCCGAACGGTCGGTCAATTTCTTGAACATGAATGTTTCCAACCATGTCCTGACCAATTCCCTGGACATGTCCAAAGCCGACTCGCATTGCACCAGGAGATCGGGGCCGTACTGCCCCAGCATCGGCAGCCAAGCCGACAGCTTCGCCGGATCGGCGCATTCCCGCTGCGCCCGGTCGAATTGATCCAGGACCGCTTGGGCGGGAACCACCCTCATTCCCAGCGATGTCTGCAACAGGATTTGCGGATCGGTAGGGCCGAGAAACGAATGCTTGCCGAGAACGATCTCATCGGCGGCGCACGCGAGCATGGTCGCCGCCGACATGGCGAGCTGTGGGACGATCACCCGAACATGCGAAAAGCGCGACCGGAGATAGGCGACAATCGCCTCGGCGGCTTCCGGCGAACCGCCGGGGCTGTGCAGGATCAGGTCGAGGTCACCACCCTCCAAGCCATGGCTGACCTCCATGAGGGCCTGCATGTCCTCGTCGCCGATCGAAGTAAGGGCGGGCGGGGCGTCGCTTTTCTGCAGCCACCCGGAAGCGTACAGGATGACGTCGCGCCCGGAGTGGTGATGGAGCTCGAGAAGGTATTTTCGACGGACTCCGTCGAAGTCCGGCGTCTTCCCCAGTTCCGTGAGAATTTCGCTCCATATCGGCAATGCGATGCTCCCGTGTCCGGCGGCTCAACGCGCTCGGGTGTGGTTCGTTCTCGTGGTGCGGGCGGGCGTCTTCGTCGCCTCGCGGTAAGCGTCGAGCCCCCGATCCTTCTCCCACCAGCCGCTGTAGACATCCATGACTTCCCGAACGCCCGGTCGGGAAAGCGCCTCCTTGAGCATCGCGGCACGTTCTTGCTCACGCTTGGAATCCACGTGCTTTTGCTTCGTCATGTCGTCATTCCTCCCTTCCCGCGGACCTCGGCCATTGCCTCGTCCAAGTCACGCAATGCGTTGTGCAGCTTGAAGTTTCAACCGGCCGCGATTCTCGCGAAAGCGGTCGTTCCGCGCTGCGCCATCATGCTGCGATCCCCCCTTGCCGTGCGCTCTGGCTCCTGCGCCACGCCCGGAAAGTGTATCACCTATGCGATACATTTCTATCGCTACGGTCCCTCTTCGCGGGCGGGGCCGCCCGCCGCCCGCCGGATCGCCTCCACCAAGATCGTCCGCGAGACCTCGGCGAAGCCCGGCTCGCGGCCGAAGACCCGTGCCGGGTTCGGGAGATAGATTCGGATCGTGCGCGATGCCGCGCTCGACCAGCGCCACGGCCAGGATCCAGGCGTCGTCCGCGTTGTACGCGGCCAGCATCTCGTTGCGGGTGACGGTCACGTCGCGGGCGTCCGCGCGCCGGCCCTTGACCTCGATGAAGCGCAGGCGCGCCGTCCCGGCTTCGCAGCCTTCGATGTCGTAGCCCCGATCCTCCCCCGACACGTCGCGGGGCTCGCGCCCCGGAGCGCGTTCCCGCTCCATGACGGCGTTCATGGCCGCTGCCTGGACAAGGGGCGTTCAGGCGGCGACCGCCCCGAGGGCGAGGGCGACGGCGGCGCGGGTCGGCTCGACGACCGGGAGCCCGAGCGAGGCTTCGAGGGGCCGTTGGAAGCGGGCCATGCCGGTGCAGCCGAGGATCACCACGTCCGCCCCGTGCTCGTCGCGAAGGCGCCGGCCCACGCCTTCCATGCGCTCGTAGACCTCGTCTTCGCCGCCCAGCTCGGTCACCCCGAGCCCGACCGGGAGGTCGGCCGCGAGGCGGCGCTCGATCCCCATCGCGCGCACCTGCCGCAGGTGGCGGGGGACGGAGCCCGGCAGGATGGAGATCACCCCGAAGCGGTCGCCCCGGGTGAGGGCGGTGGCCATCGCGCTCTCCGCGATCCCGAACACCGGCACGCGCGCGACCTCCCGCGCGGCGTGGAGGCCGGGGTCGCTGTAGCAGCCGATGACGAAGGCGCCCGCCTCGTCGTTGCGTCCGTGCACGTAGTCGCAGATGGGGAGCACCACGCTCTCCGCGTCCATCTGGGTCTCCACCCCCGGCGGGCCGCTCTCCATGGTCACGCATTCGATGGCCGGCCCGTCCGGCCGGCGGAGCGGCTCCACCGCCTCGCTCATGCCGTCGGTGACCGCCTGGGTCGAGTTCGGGTTGATGACGACGATCGGCGCCCGCATCGGTCCTGCCCTCCGGAGGGAGCGCGCCCGCGCCCCGTGGGGGCCATTGTAGAGCCGGGTGCAGGCGCCCGGGGGGCGGGGCCGGAGCGGAGCCGCCTCGGCGCCCGCGGTTCTCCCTGCTTTCGCGAGGATGACGGGGAATGACGGGTTTTCTCGGGGCCTGCGCCCGGGCTTCCATCGACCCGAGCTGCAAGCTGAGCCTTGTACGTAATCAGGTTCCTTCCCGCGGGCCACCGATCCCTTCGCGGTGGCCAGCCGTATTCCGTTCCAGGTCGCTCGACAGCGCGAAGGCGCTCGCGAGGCTTCGTGTCAGGGGGCCATATGGGTCCGCGTCCGGAGGCGGGACCTCGAGGCCGCCTCACGCGAAGCTCGGCTCGACCTTGAGGTCAGCCGATGGGAGAGGCGCCCATGAACCGGCGCCAGGTCTCGAGGTCCGGGACCCGGAGGTAGAAGTTCCCCCGCTTCGTCTCCCCCATGGTGGCGTGCGGGACCTCCGAGTAGTTGTGCCCGGGGAGCAGGACGGTCTCGTCCGGCAGGGAGGCGAGGCGTCGCAGGCTCTCGTACATGCGGTCGGGGTCGGAGCCGGGCAGGTCCACCCGGCCGCATCCCTGGACGAACAGGGTGTCGCCGGAGACGAGGGTGTCCCGGATCCGGAAGCACTGCGACCCCGGGGTATGGCCCGGGGTGTGCAGGAACTCGATCTCGATCTCCCCCACCGACATCCGGTCCCCGGAATCGACCCGGACGAGGTCGCTCTCCTCGAGGCCGGTCACCTTGCGGAGCCCGTCCGCCTCCTCCCGGTGCGCGTAGACCTTGAGGCCGCGCCGCGCGAGGAGCTCCGCGACCCCCTCGACGTGGTGGCCGCGCATCCCGCCGCCGCAGTGGTCCGGGTGGTAGTGGGTGACGAGCGCGGCGACCGGGCGCAGGTCCTGCGCCTCCACGCGCCGCAGAAGCCCGTCGACGTCCCAGGCCGGGTCCACGAGCGCCACCTCGCGGGTGGCCCGCGACCCGACGAGGTAGGTGAAGTTCTTCATCGGGCCGATCTCGATCTGCTCGATGAAGAGCGGCGAGCCGCCGCCGCTCACGTTCCCGCCTCCGCGGCCTCGCACACGATCTCCGCGGCGCGCGCCCTCATCTCCTCCGGGAGCCGGGTCGGACGCCTCGCTTCGAGGTCGAGGTGCACCCCGTACTGGCTGAATTCGGCGGAGAGGTCGCCCGTCCGCGCGTCGTACATCCGGTGGAGGAGCCGCATCGACGACCCGCCGACGTGCATGAGGCCGGAGCGGACCCGGACCCGGTCGCCCGCCCGGAGCATGCGCTCGAAACGGCCCTGGAACTCGAACGTCGAGAAGCCGACCCGGTTCTCCCGGAGGTAGGCGGGGGTCATTCCGAACCGGGCGACCAGGTGCAGGTTGGCGTCCGAGAAGCGGTGCAGGTAGGCGGGCAGGCTCATGCGCCCGAGCACGTCGACCTCCCCCGGCTTGACCGTGTCGCGGCCGGACTCGATGAAGCCCGATTCGTCCCGCGGGCCAGGGCGCGGCTCGTCGGGCGCCCGGTCCCACTCGACCCGCCGCGCGTCGATCGCCTCGCGGAGGGAGTCGGGCATCGGGGCCGCCTCGCCCGCGTCGAGGTCCAGGTAGCGGTGCGCGAGGGTGAAGGCGGCGGCGAGGCGTCCATTCGCCGAGTCGAAGAGCTTGTGGCCGGTGCGCACGGTCTCGCCGTCGCGGCCCACGAACCCGCTCTCCATGTGGTGGACGTCCCCTTCGAGCAGCTCCGCCTCGAAGCGGGCCGCCGTCGCCGACGGGGTGAACGCGCGCCGGTGTTCGCACTCGCGCGCGGGGGCGGGATCGGCGGCCCCCACCTCGTCGAACAGGTTGAGCACCGCGTCGCCGAGGCGCTCGTAGTAGTAGGCGACGGTGAAGTGTTCGAAGGCGTCGCACTCCCATGCCTTCACCATCCCGCGAAAGGTCTCGGTCCAGGCGGCGGTCTTGCTCATCCTTCGAATCGTCTCCGGGTCGTGGCGCGGCGTTGCGCGGTCGGCGGGAGCCGCTCCCGCCGCCTGCGGCGCGCGGCGGCGGTCGGCAGCGGTCGGGGGCGCGCTCAGGGGTCGTCGTCCTGGCGTTCCGGGGGGTAGTTCTCGGCGTACCACCATTCGAGGTAGTCGCCGTAGGTGATCGGCGCGAAGCGCGGCTCGTTTCCCGGCCCCCGGCAGGTCGGCAGGCACGCGATGAGGGTGTCGACGTGCGGCCCGAGGAAGAACGGGATCGCGTAGCGGTGGCGCCCCACCGGGGGCCGGGCGCGGTGCGCGGTGGACCTGAACCGCCCGTTGGTCCAGCGGTGCAGGGTGTCGCCGGAGTTGACCGCGAAGGAGTCGGGCAGGTCCGGGACCGCCGCCCACTCCCCGGACGGCGTCAGGACCTCGAGCCCCGGCACCTCCGACTGCGGGAGGTAGGTCATGAAGTTCACGTCGGTGTGGGGCGCGATCCCGAACTGGTTCTCGCCGGCGGCGACCGGCGGGTAGTGGGAGAGCCGGAACGAGAACTGGCTTTCCTCGAACGCGCGGTCGAACCAGTGCGCGGGGAGGTCGAGGGCGGCCGCGACCGCCGGCAGCATCCGGCGCGCGAACCGGTCCATCGCGTCGGTGTAGGCGAGCACGGCCTCCCGGAACCCGGGAAGGCCGTCCGGCCACACGTTGGGGCCGGCGAAGCGCCGGCCGCTCTGCCGCAGGGGGTCGTCGGGGGGGCGTTCGCGCTTGACGAAGAACGCCTCGTTGAGGTCCGGCGCCGCCCCCGCGTTCACCTCGGCCGTCCGCACCGTGTAGCGCGCCATCGCCATGTAGCCGTTGTTGTGCTCGTTCATGCGGAGCGACATCTTGGTCTCCGCATCGAGGGCGTGGATACGGCGCGCCTCGTCGAACGTTCGCGCGACGAGGCCGCGGGGGACGTCGTGGTTGACGATCACGAAGAAGCCGACGTCCTCGAGCGCGGAGCGGATCTCGCCCCCCACCGCCGCCCTTGCCCCGCGCGCGCCCGCGAGGTAGTCCGCGACGTCGATGACCGGGACCGCGGACCCCGCCGTCCGCTCCCCGTGCGCCCCGTGCTCCTGGACTGCCGCCATGTCGTGCCCCTCCCGTGGTTCGCGGCGGGCTGCCGCCCGCCCTGCGCTCAGGCCGCGAACGCGGCCCGGAGGGCTCGGGCGGCGCGAGCGTGGGCCTCCCCGGCCGCGCCGACGACGCCGAGGAGGCCGAAGAACCCGTGGATCATGCCCGCGAAGGGCACGTGCTCGCACGGCGTCCCGGACCCGTCCAGGCGCTCCGCGTAGGCGGCGCCCTCGTCGCGGAGCACGTCGCATTCGGCGGTGACGACGAGGGCGGGGGGGAGGCCGGCGTGGTCGGCCGCAAGGAGCGGCGACGCCCGCCAGTCGTCCGCCGCGCCCGCCGCTCCGAGGTAATGGCGCTGGAACCAGCGCATCGACTCGGCCTCCAGGACGCCGTAGCCCCGGGCGTAGCGCTCGTACGAAGCCCCGCGGCAGCGGTAGTCGGTCACCGGGTAGACGAGGAGCTGGTATCGAAGCGGAGGGCCTCCCTCGTCGCGGGCGAGGAGGGCCGCCACCGCCGCCAGGTTTCCGCCCGCAGAGTCGCCGCCGACCGCGATCCGCTCCGGGTCCGCTCCGATGCCCCCGCCGTGCTCGGCGAGCCAGCGCACGACCGCGAAGCAGTCCTCGACGGCGGCCGGGAAGGGGTGCTCGGGCCCCATCCGGTAGTCCACCGACACCACCATGCACCCGGCTTCCCGGCAGAGGTTGCGCGCGATCGTGTCGTGGGTGTCGAGGCTGCCGATCACGTGGCCGCCGCCGTGAAAGTAGGCGAGCACGGGCTGGAGCAGGCTCGGCGCGTCGTCCGGGCGGCGGTCGCGGTAGACGCGGACCGGGATCGGGCCGGCCGGACCGGGAGCCTCCCGGTCTTCGACCGCGGCGACGGGCGGGGCCGGGAATGCGTCGAGGCGCGCCTTCATCCCCGCCTCGAACTGGGCGCGCGCCTCCCCGGGGGTGAGCGCCTGGATGGGGGGCAGCCCGGCCTCGGCGACCTGCCGGAGAAAAGCCTGGATCTCGGGATGCACGTCGGTCGGGATCATCCATCGGCTCCGGATGCGGATCGGAGGCGGACTGGAAAGGGGGCCGCCCTGCGGGCGGGCATGGTACGAAATCACGGCGCGCCGTGCAGACCGTGCGCCGGAATACGCCGTCGCCGGAGTTCGTCTCCCCACCCGGTGCCGGGAGCCCGCCTGCGGCACGGCGGGGGAGGCGCGGCGGCGTCGATGCGGCGGGACGCCCGCGTTCCCAGGACGCTGCGGTTCTCGGGAGGGCGCTGGCTCTTCATGCCGGCCTCCAGCGAACCGGAACGAGACGGCATTGTGGCGGTGCCCGCCCGCGGGCTGGCCGAGGTCCGCAGGCTGTTCGTAACCTATTGATATAGAGAGGGTATAGAGAGAGGCGAGATATTTTAATCCCACAGGGACGGAATTGGTCCACGGTTCGGGGTCGGTTCGAGGGGCTTTTGGGCGGATTTCATCTCACGGCGGCGTTTGCGCAGGCGCTCCTGGGAACGCGGGCGTCCCGCCCGCATTTTTGTTCACGGGCGCTTCACACCCCTGTGCGGGCGAGACGCCCGCGTTCCCAGGATGCGCCGTTCCCAGGAGCACCCGCGAGAGGTGTGTTTGGCGAAAACCCCACAGCGCACATGCCTCCGGCCGCCCGGACCTTGCATTGTGGGCGCGAGGGGCGCAGCATTTGCGCCGTTCCGAACGTAAGGGGGGGCCTCCACATGGAGGGAGCAGGAGAAGCGGCGGCGCCCGGCGCCGCATCCGGGTCGGCCATCCGGGGGCTTCATCACGCGGCCTTCCGCTGCCGCGACTCCGAGGAGACCCGCCGGTTCTACGAGGGCTTCCTCGGCCTCCCGCTGGTCGAGGCGTTCGAGATCCGGCAGACCCAGACCGGCCGGTCGACCAGCGTCCTCCATACCTTCTTCGAGATGGGCGACGGGTCGTGCATGGCGTTCTTCGAGGCGCCCGGCCGGCCCTTCGAGTTCAAGGACCAGCACGACTTCGACCTCCACATCGCGCTCGAGGTGGACGACGCCGAGCTCGAGGCGAAGTTCGAGCAGGGGAGGGCGCTCGGGATCGAGACCCGCGGCGTCGCAGACCACGGGTTCATCCGATCCATCTACTTCCGCGACCCGAACGGGTACGTCGTGGAGCTCTCCGCGAAGAAGGGGGGCGCGGCCTCCGGCGAAGCGGGGGACCGCGCCCGCACCGCCCGCGCCGCGCTCGACGAGTGGCAGAGGTCCAAGCCGGACGCCGCCGCCGGCCCGGTCGAAGCCGGCCCATGAACCGAAGCGATTTCCGGGAGAAGCAATGATGAGCGCTGCCGCCAGCCTGGCGACCCCCGCCCCCGCCCTCGACTCCGCCTGCGCCCGTCGCGCGCGCTACTGGTCCGCCGCCAACAACTTCCAGAAGGGCCAGCCGGACGTCCCGAGCCACGTCTTCGCCGCGGAGCGCGACCGGGCGCTCGACGCCGCGACCGGCACCGCCCTCATCCCCCTCGACCTCTCCGACCGGCTCGGGCTCGGCTATCCCGCGAGCGTCCCGAACCTCCTCGCCCGCTACGTGCGGGTCGAGGGCGGGGACGAGATCGCCTGCGACTTCGCCTCGTCGGGCGAGGCGTACTACGTCATGGAGGGGGACGGCGAGGCCGAAAAGGCGGGCGAGCGGATCGCCTGGGGGGCGGGGGACGTGTTCGTGCTGCCGGGGGCCGGCGGCCCTACCCGGGTCCGGGCGGGAGAGGGCGGCGCGCTCCTCTGGATGGTGACCGACGAGCCGGTGTTCTCCTACTTCGGGGTCGGGGAGGCCCCGCTCCGCAACGGCTCCGGGGCGGTCCACTATCCGGCGGACGCCATCGAGGCCGAGATGGCGCTCATCCACCGGCGGGTGGACGACGGGACGCAGTCCGGCAAGGCGGTCCTCTTCAGCCGCGCCGACCTCGAGGCGAACCACCTCGCGACCCCCACCGTCGCGTTCGCCTACAACTCCCTCCCGCCCGAGGAAGACCAGCCCCCGCACCGCCACAACGCGGCGGCGCTCACCCTCTGCGTGGAGGGTGAGGGGGTCTACTCGATGGTGGATGGGCGGAAGGTGGACTGGATGGACCGTGCGGTCATGGTGACCCCGCCTTCGGCCCTGCACTCCCACCACAACCGGGGGCCGGAGATGATGTACAGCGTCGTCGCGCAGGACGGCGGGGTGTTCTACAACGCCCGGACGCTCGGCTACGCCTCGGACTGACCGCGGGCCGCGGTCCGGCCGCGCCCCCGGAGGGTTCGGCGGACCCCGCGGGGCCGGCAGGCCGCGAGGGGCTCGGGGGCGTCTCGCGCCGGCCGCCGCCGTACTCGGGGCGCTGCTCGCGGGCGGCGGCTCGCCGCCGGCCGCCGCCGCCGGCAGCCACGGCATCGCGATGCACGGCGCCCTCAAGTACGGGGCCGGCTTCGAGCACTTCGACTACGTGCGCCCGGACGCTCCCCGGGGCGGGGAGCTGCGGCGCGCCCTGACCGGGACCTTCGACAACCTCAACCCGTTCATCGTCAAGGGGGTGCGGCCGGCCGGGCGGCACCTCGCGTTCGAGTCGCTCCTTCGCCGGTCCTGGGACGAGCCGTTCTCCCTCTACGGCCTCGTCGCCGAGTCGGTCGAAGTACCGGAGGACCGCTCCTCCGTCACCTTCGTGCTGCGGCCGGAGGCGCGCTTCCACGACGGGCGCCCGATCACCCCGGACGACGTCGTCTTCTCCTGGGAGACCCTGAAGGCGCAGGGCCGGCCCAACCACCGGCTCTACTACCGGCAGGTCCGGCGGGTCGAGCGGCCCGGCCCGCGTTCGGTCCGGTTCGTGTTCGACCGCGGAGCGCGGGACCGCGAGCTGCCGATGATCATGGGCCTGATGCCGATCCTGTCGCGGTCGTACTTCGAGACGGCCGCGTTCGGGGAGACGACCCTCAAGCCGCCGCTCGGGAGCGGCCCCTACCGGATCGAGCGCGTCGACCCGGGCCGATCCCTCGTCTACCGCCGTGACCCGGACTACTGGGGGCGCGACCTCCCGGTCAATCGCGGCCACTACAACTTCGACCGGGTCCGGTTCGACTACTACCGGGACACGGACGTGATGATGGAGGCGTTCAAGGCGGGGGAGTACGACTTCCGCGAGGAAGCGTCGGCCGCGCGCCTCGCGACCGGATACGGCTTCCCGGCCGCGAAGGACGGCCGCGTCAGGGTCGAACGCCTCGCGCACGGCCGGCCGTCCGGAATGCGCGCCCTCGTCTTCAACACCCGCCGCGAGATCTTCGCGGACCGGGCCGTCCGCCGCGCCCTCGCGCACGCCTTCGACTTCGAGTGGGTGAACCGGACGCTGCTCCACGGCGCGTACGTCCGCACGTACAGCATCTTCGACAACTCGGCGCTCGCCTCGCGTGGGAAGCCGGCCGGGGGCGAGCTCGCCCTGCTGGAGCCGTTCCGGGACCGCCTGCCTCCCGAGATCTTCGGCGCCGCCTACCGGCCGCCGGGCGCGGGAGGCAGCGTCCGCGCCAACCTCCGGGAGGCGCGGCGGCGGCTCGCCGGGGCGGGGTGGTCGGTGCGGGGCGGCGCCCTCCGGCGCGATTCGGACGGGCTCGCGATGGCGTTCGAGATCCTGCTCGCGCGGGCGGGGAACGAGAAGATCGCGCTCGCGTTCGCCCGCAACCTCGAGCGTCTCGGCGCCGTGGCGCGGGTGCGGACGGTCGACCCCGCCCAGTACCGGAACCGCCGCAACGCCTGGGACTTCGACATGCTCATCCACCACTGGGGGGTGTCGCTGTCGCCCGGCAACGAGCAGGCCTTCTACTGGGGGACGGCGGCGGCGGGGCAGGAGGGTACCCGCAACTACCCGGGGGTGCGGGATCCGGTCGTCGACGCGCTGATCGGCCGCATCACCCGCGCGCGCGGCCGCGGGGCGTTCGTGGACGCGGTGCGCGCCATGGACCGGGTGCTGCTCCGGGGGCACTACTTCGTGCCCCTCTACCATCGGAACGAGGACTACGTCGCCTGGTGGGACAAGTTCGGCCGGCCGGAGGCCACTCCCCTCTACGGGGTCATGGTGGAGACTTGGTGGGAGGACCCGGCGAAAGCCGCCGCCCTCCGGCGGTAGACCCGCCCGTCCGGGATATCGAAATAGCTAAGGAGGGTATTGATTTTGAACCAATACCCGAGAATATTGGCTCCTCGGGAGGGACTCGAACCCCCGACCTAGTGGTTAACAGCCACCCGCTCTACCGGCTGAGCTACCGAGGAACGCGCGAGATCGTAAGGGTTCGCGGCGGTCGAGGTCAATGACCGCCGCGCCGTCACCGGCGCGCCGCCGCCATCGGCTATCCCGTGCCCATCGCGTCGGCCATGCGGTCGAGGGCGGACTCGAGGTTCTCCATGCTGGTGGCGAAGGAGAGGCGCATGAAGCCGGGGGCGCCGAAGGCGGAGCCGGGGACGATCGCGACCCCGGCCGCCTCGAGGAGCCACTCCGCGTAGGCGACGTCGTCATTGGCGTTGCGGTGGGCGGCGATGGCGCCCCCGAAGTCCGGGAAGGCGTAGAACGCCCCGCGCCCCGCTACGCAGCTCACCCCCGCGAGCTCGTTCAGCCGCCGGTTCACGTAGTCGTGGCGTTCGTGGAAGATGCGGCTTCGCTCCTCGACGTAGGCGTGGTCCCCGGAGATCGCGGCCGCCGCCGCCGCCTGGGAGACCGAGCAGGGGTTCGAGGTGCACTGCGACTGGATCTTCCGCATCGCGGCGCTGATCGGGTCCGGGGCCGCCGCGTAGCCGATGCGCCAGCCGGTCATCGCATACGCCTTGGAGACCCCGTTCAGCACCACCGTGCGGTCCATGAGGTCCGGCGCGGCGTTCAGGAGGTTCGCGAACGGCTCGTCGTCCCACGTGATCTTCTCGTACATGTCGTCGGTGGCGACGACGACGCCGGGGTGGCGGCGGAGCACCTCCGCGAGCCCGGCCAGCTCGCTCCGCCGGTAGCAGGCCCCGGTCGGGTTGGAGGGGCTGTTGAGGATGAGGAGGCGGGTGCGCGGGGTGATGGCCGACTCGAGCTGCTCGGGGGTCATCTTGAACCCCGAGGCGGCGCCCGTCTCCACCACCACCGGCACGCCGCCCGCGAGGAGGACGATGTCCGTGTACGAGACCCAGTAGGGCGCGGGCACGACGGCTTCGTCGCCCGCGTCCACGATGCTCTGCACGAGGTTGTAGAGCGAGTTCTTGCCCCCGCTCGACACCACGATCTGGGACGGCCGGTAGTCGAGATCGTGGTCCCGTTTCATCTTGGCTATGATCGCCTCCTTGACGTCCGGGGCGCCGTCCACCGCCGTGTACCTCGTCCGGCCCGCGTCCATCGCGTCCTTCGCGGCCTGGAGGACGAAGCCGGCCGTATCGAAGTCCGGCTCCCCGGCCCCGAGGCCGATCACGTCGCGCCCCGCCTCCCGGAGCCGGCGGGCCTTGTCCGTCACCGCGATGGTGGGAGACTCCTTGATGGCGTGGACTCGGTTCGAGAGGTTCACGGGACGCGCTCTCCTCGTTCGACGGCCGCCGGGCGGCGGCCTGGGCGGGCCGGGTGGGTTGGGCAGGCTGGGAACGGCGTCATTGTAGGCGAGTCCGGGCCGCTTCATGGAACACCGGAACGCGAACCCGAACGGGAACGGAGAGGCCCAGGCCGGCGGCGCCGGCCGCCGTGACCGCTTCGAGCTGGAGGCGGACTTCCGGCCCTCCGGCGACCAGGGGCCGGCCGTCGCCGCCCTCGTGGACGGGCTCGGGGACGGTCTCGCCCATCAGACCCTGCTCGGGGTGACCGGGTCGGGAAAGACCTTCACCGTCGCGAACGTCATCCGCTCCGTCCAGCGCCCGACCCTGGTGCTCGCGCCCAACAAGACCCTCGCCGCCCAGCTCTACGGGGAGATGCGGGAGTTCTTCCCGCGCAACGCGGTCGAGTACTTCGTCTCCTACTACGACTACTACCAGCCCGAGGCGTACATCCCTTCGACCGACACCTACATCGAGAAGGACGCCTCGATCAACGAGCATGTCGAGCAGATGCGCCTCTCCGCCACGAAGGCGCTCCTCGAGCGGCCGGACGCGATCATCGTCGCCACCGTGTCGGCGATCTACGGCCTCGGCGACCCCGAACGCTTCCACTCGATGGTGCTCCACCTGGTGCGGGGCGGGCGGATCGACCAGCGCGAGCTGCTGCGCCGTCTCGCCGAGCTCCAGTACACGCGCACGTCCCTCGAGCTGCGCCGCGGGACGTACCGGGTGCGCGGGGACGTGATCGACGTCTACCCGGCCGAGTCCGAGCGCGAGGCGGTGCGGATCGAGCTGTTCGACGACGAGGTCGAGGCCCTGTCGCGCTTCGACCCCCTGACCGGGGAGGTGGCGGCGGCCATCCCTCGATACACGATCTATCCCAAGAACCACTACGTGACCCCGCGCGACACGGTCGTCGACGCGATCGACGAGATCCGCGAGGAGCTGGGGGAGCGGCTGCACGCGCTGCGGGACGAGCAGAAGCTGGTGGAGGCCCAGCGTCTCGAGCAGCGCACCCGCTTCGATCTCGAGATGCTCCAGGAGATCGGCCACTGCAAGGGGATCGAGAACTACTCGCGCTACCTCTCGGGGAGGGCCCCGGGCGAGCCGCCGCCGACCCTGTTCGACTACCTCCCGGCGGAGTCCCTGCTCGTCATCGACGAGAGCCACGTCACCGTCCCCCAGCTCGGCGCGATGTACCGCGGGGACCGCTCGCGCAAGGAGACCCTGGTGCGGTACGGGTTCCGGCTGCCGTCGGCGCTCGACAACCGGCCCCTGCGCTTCGACGAGTTCGAGCTCATCTCGCCCCAGACGGTGTACGTGTCGGCCACCCCGGGGCCCCATGAACGGGAGCGCTCCGGGGGCGTGGTGGAGCAGCTCGTGCGGCCGACGGGGCTCGTGGACCCGCAGGTCGAGGTGCGGCCCGCGATCACCCAGGTCGATGACGTGCTGGGGGAGATCAACCGCCGCGCCGGGGCGGGGGAGCGGGTGCTCGTGACCGTGCTCACCAAGCGGATGGCCGAGGACCTGACCGAGTACCTCGCCGAGCACGGGGTGCGGGTGCGCTATCTCCATTCCGACATCGACACCGTCGAGCGGGTCGAGATCATCCGGGACCTTCGCCTCGGCGAGTTCGACGTCCTCGTCGGCATCAACCTGCTCCGGGAAGGGCTCGACATGCCGGAGGTCTCCCTCGTCGCGATCCTCGACGCCGACAAGGAGGGGTTCCTGCGCTCCGAGCGCTCCCTCATCCAGACCATCGGGCGGGCCGCGCGCAACCTGAACGGCGCGGCCATCCTGTACGCCGATGCGCCGACCGACTCGATGAAGCGCGCGCTCCGGGAGACCGACCGGCGCCGCGCACGCCAGGTCGATTACAACCGGGAGCACGGGGTCACGCCGCGCGGCATCCGCAAGGCGGTGATGGACGTGATGGAGGGGGCGCGGCAGGGACCGGCCGCGAAGCCGCGCAAGTTCGTCGAGGCGGCGGACGCCTACCTCCGGGACGCCGCCTTGGGGCGCGAAGAGCTCGACGCACGCATCGCCGACCTCGAACGCCGGATGTTCAAGCACGCCGACGACCTCGAGTTCGAGGAGGCGGCCCGGCTCCGGGACCGCATCCAGCAGCTCCAGGCGGCCGGGCTCGGGCTCGCGAGCTGAGCGCCGCGCGGGCGGTGGGCCGCCCGCCGCCTGCCGCCCGCGGATCCTGCCGGGGGGCGGGCGCTCTTCCGAACAGCCGAACCGTTTCCGGGCGTCGACCCCGTCCTCGGCGCCGTTGCGGCGCACCGCCCGGCGGCGGGGTCGCCGGGCGGTGCGCGAGCTGACGGATCCGTGGCGCCAAGCGCCGCCGGGTTCGGGAAGGGCGCGTTGGCGCTCGGTTCCCCGGTCCGATTCTCTCCGGTATCGGCGCGCGGCCGCCCCGGCCGCAACGAGGGGGCGGCCGCGCGCCTGATCCGTTACTGGTAGGAGCCCTTGAGCGCCTGGGCGTCACCCCAGATGCGGTAGAGCTTGCGCCAGCCGAGGTAGCTGTCCGAGATCTTCTTCCAGGTCGGATCCTTGGCGGCTTCCTCCTCCAGCACCGCGAGCCAGTGCCGTTCCAGGGTGGCCAGGGTCTCGTCGGCCCAGCGGCGGTTGGTGACGCCGTACTTCTCCTTCATCTCCAGCATCGCCTTCGGGTTGGCGGCCTCGGTCTCGGCGTAGGTGAAGATCACCTGTTCCGTCGCCGCCGACTGGATCATGGCCCGGTACGACTCGGGAAGGGCGTCGTACGCGGCCTTGTTCATCAGGTACTCGTTGCACGAGACCTGCTGGTGCCAGCCGGGGTAGTAGTTGTTCTTGGCGATCTGGTAGAAGCCGTAGTTGATGTCGATGGTGGGCATCGAGAACTCGGTCGCGTCGATGACCCCGCGCTCGAGGGCCGGGTAGATGTCCGCGCCGGCGAGCAACTGGGTGGAGACGCCCATCCGCTGCATCACCAGCGCCCCGAGGCCGAAGAAACGCATCTTGAGCCCCTTGAGCTGCTCGGCCGGGTCCGTGATCTCTTCCTTGAACCAACCCGAGGTCTCCGGGCCGAGGCAGAGGTTGTCGATCGCGGTCACCCCGTGCGGGCGGTAGAGCTCCTCGCGGAGCTCGTGGCCGCCCCCGAACCACTTCCAGGCCATGTACTCGCCGATCTGGGGCCCGAACGGGACCGAGCCGAAGAAGGAGATCGCCACCCCGAGCTTGCCGACGTGGAAGCCGGGTGTGGTCCAGCCCGAATCGACCGAGCCCTTCGACACGGCGTCGAAGATCTCGAGGCTCGGCACCAGGGCGTTGGGTTCGTAGAACTTGATCTGGAAACCCCCTTCCGACATCGTGCTGACCCGCTCCACGAACCGGTGTGCGGCGGGTCCGAGATGGGAGATGGTGCTTCCGTAGGCGCTCTGCATCTTCCATCGGACCCGCTCTGCCGCGTCTGCATCGAGCGTGGCGGTGGCGGCCAGAGTACCGGCGACGCCGGCGGCGGCGATGGTTCTCATGTGGTTTCCGAACATGGCTGCCCTCCTTTCAAGGCAGTGGAACCGTCGAGCGATGGTACATCACCCCCGGGTTCCACAATCGAACCGCGCGGCGCATGGACTGCCGCGCGGCGGGGCGGGGCATCCGGCGAGCATCACCCAGCGCGAGGGCAGGAACCGGGACGAGTGGGGAAGGTCCGCCGGTGTCGGTGATTCGGGGACTGCGTGCCGGTGGAGGTCGGGGCCGGTGACGCGGGCGCCGTGACCGGCGGCAACCGCGGGCAGGACGGCGCGGACCGAAGGCCGTCCGATCCGCGCGAGCGGGTCGCCAACCGGTCGCGCCGCGGCGCGCCTTCCGCCCCGGCCGGCGGAGGACTGCCGAGGATATGGGAGCGGCAGAGGAGGGGGCGCCCCCGGACGGGGGAGGGGGCAGGGCAATCGCTTTAGGATTTTGCGGCTACCGATGAGGACGTGAATCGGTCAAGCTAGGCTCCTCAGTCGCCGGACGGAGAGTTGCGATGAAGGAGCTTTGCGAGCTTTTTCAAGGGGTTGAAGATCCACGGCGCAGCAACGCCACGCGCCATGACCTGCACGAAATGTTGATAATCGGCCTTCTGTCGATGCTGACCGGTGGTCGGACCTGCGTGGACATGGAGTCGTTCGGGCGCGCTTGGGAGCCGAGGCTGCGGGAGTTCATGAAGCTCGGGCACGGGATTCCGAGCCACGATGCGTTCTCGGATCTGTTCAAGGCGCTGTGTCCGTCGGGGTTGGGCACGGCGTTGCTTCGCATGGCGCAGGATTGGGGGGATGCGCTGGGCGATGTGGTGGCGGTGGATGGCAAGGCGTTACGGCGCTCGTTTGGACTTACCCCGATCTGGTGGACGGTTGAAGGCTTTCGCCGGTGCGGTGATGGGCGAGAGCCGGTAAGGGTAGATTGTGCTCGATCCCGGGGTCTGGGGGTCTGCACCGAGGGTGGTTTGGGACCCCGTCTCGCGCGCTCGCGGCGCGCTCGAAGTCGTTGGGGCTGAGATAGCCCAGGGCGGAGTGCCGCCGATGGGGGTTGTACCAGCCTTCGATGAAGTCGAACAGGGCCATCTTCGCTTCGGCTCGGGTGCGCAACGACCGCCGGTCGATGAGTTCGCATTCGAGCGTGGCGAAGAAGCTCTCGGCCATGGCGTTGTCGTAGCAGTCGCCCGCGGAGCCGGTCGAGGGACGCACCCCCATCTCCCGACAGCGGTGGCCGAACGCGAGCGAGGTGTACTGCGTGCCCTGGTCGGAGTGATGGATCACGGCCGTGGGGCGGCGCTGCGTGGCGGCCATGTTCAGCGCATCGAGGACCAGCTCGGTGCGAAGATGGTCCGCCATCGCCCATCCCACGATGCGGCGGCTGAACACGTCGAGCACCACGGCCAGGAACACGAACCCCGCCCAGGTCGGCACGTAGGTGATGTCGGCCACCCAGAGCCGGTCGGGGGCTTGGGCCTGGAAGCATCGCTGGACCAGGTCCGGCGCTGCCCGCCGGCCCGGATCGGGGCGTGTCGTGCGCGTGCCCCGGCGCCGGCTCACCCCCGCCAACCCCTGTTCACGCATCAGCCGTGCAACGCGCTTGCGGCCCACCGCACGGCCCCGAGCTGCGAGTTCGGCATGAACCCGAGGCGCGCCATAGGTCCCTCGTGAACGCTCGTGGGCCGCCCGGACCTCGCCGCGTAACCGGTCGTCGTCCCGGGCGCGACGCGAGCGCCCCCGCCCCCGCCACGCATAGTACCCGCTGGGGGAGACACCCAGCACCCGGCACATCGTGGCCACCTGATGTTCGGCTCGGTTCGCTCTCACGAGCTCGAAGACCTCCCGGGCACCGTCCCGGTCTCCCGAGCGAACCAAGCCGCGGCTTTTTTCAGGATCTCCCGCTCTTCACGAAGCTGGCGATTCTCCCGCCGCAGCCGACGCAACTCCTCACGCTCGGCGCTCGTCAGACCGTCCTCGCGACGACCCTCGTCGCGGTCCGACTGACGCACCCAGTTGCGGATCGCCTGCGCCGAGCACTCGAACTCCCGAGCCAGCTCCCCGGGCGTGCGGCCCGCCCGAACCAGCTCCACCATCTGGCGCCGGTACTCCGGCGCGTAGGCGACGCGTCTTTCTGCCATCTGGACACCTCCTCTGCACAATGTTCAGGTGTCCACCAAACCGGGGCAACTTCAGTTCGAGGATGCGGCGCGTCGCTCGTCGCTGCATCTGGTGCAGGCGTTCTCGGCGCAGGCGAAGCTGACGCTGGCGCAGTTGGCGGTGGAGGGGAAGTCGAACGAGATCCCGGCGCTGCCCAAGCTGCTGGAACTGCTGGACGTGAAGGGCCGGGTGGTGACGGCGGACGCGATGCACGCGCAGCGCGAGACGGCGGCGGCGGTGGTGGCGCGTAGCGGCGACTACGCACTGGCGCTCAAGGGCAACCAGGAGACGCTGCACGCAGATGTTGCGGAGTACTTCGATCATCCTCCGAAGCCGGAGAAGGTCTTTGTTCATCAAGAGGTTGGCAAGGGTCACGGGCGCGTCGAGCGGCGCACGGCCAGTGTCTGCCACGAGGTCGGCTGGCTGCAACAACGCCATGACTGGCCCGGCCTCTCGGCCATCGGCAAGAGCCTGCCCCCGCGAAAGCGGGGGTGGTCGCCGAGCGGCACGTGAAAGGCAACGACAGCAAGGAGACGCGCTACTACCTGCTGAGTGCGCCGATGTCCGCCGAGCGCTTCGGGCGCGTGGTGCGCGCCCATTGGGCCATCGAGAACAGCTTGCACTGGGTGCTGGACGTGACGATGGACGAGGACCAGGCGCGCAACCGCAAAGGCAACGGCGCCCACTGCCTCGCGGTGATGCGCCGGCTGGCGCTGAACATCGCCCGCATGCACCCCGGCAAGATGTCCATGCGCTCGAAGTTCCTCCACGCCTCGTGGAGCTACGACTTCCTCCTCGACATGATCCGCTCCACCCGGCGGCGGATGTGAGCGAACCCAAAAGCGATTGCCCTGGGGGAGGGGGAGGGAAGGATTGCCCGCGCGCGCGCTTGCCGGTATCCTTCGCATCGGCCAGGCGCGTAGCTCAGTGGTAGAGCACTACCTTGACATGGTAGGGGTCGCTGGTTCAATCCCAGCCGCGCCTACCACTGCTTCTCGTCGCCTCTGCCGGCCCCGCCCGCTGACGCGGCCCCCCAGACGGTGGTCGTGGCTGGCTTGCGCCGCGGCGGCTTCCAGACGGCCCGGGCGGGGAAACACCGCGGCCGCAGGCGCCGGCTTGGCCTGAAGCGCCGATTCGGCCGGGCGGGTGACGGCCGGCGGGACGTGACCGAAGGCGCCGCCGGTCGTGAAGTCGCTCCACCGCCATCCCGCCGCGCCGGCCCTCGGCGGCTTCCTGGCGCTTGCCGCCGCCCTCGGCATCGGGCGCTTCGTCTATACCCCGATCCTGCCGTACATGGCCGCGGGCCTCGGGATCAGCAAGTCCGAAGCCGGCCTCGTCGCGTCGGCGAACTTCCTCGGCTACCTGCTCGGCGCGCTCGCCGCCGCGAGGGGGAACGTGCCCGGCAGCCGGCGTTCGTGGCTGCTCGGGGCCCTGGCGGTGAGCGCGCTCACCACCGGCGCGATGGGCTTCGCCGCCTCGCTCGGCCCGTTTCTCGTCCTTCGCTTCGCGGGCGGGGCCGCGAGCGCGCTGGTGATGGTCTTCGCCTCGGCCCTCGTCCTCGACCGGCTGTCCGCGATGGGCCGCTCCGGCTGGGCGGCGATGCTCTACGCGGGGGTCGGCGGGGGGATCGCGATCTCGTCCCTGACGGTCTCCGCCGCCGCGGGGGGCGGCGACTGGCAGCGCCTGTGGATCGCAAGCGGGGCGGTCGCGGCTGCGGCGTTGCTACCGGTATGGTGCTTGGCCCCGAGAGGGGAGGGGGTCTCGCCTTCGGAGCGCGCCGGCCGGCCCGCGGCCGGTGGGGACGCCGGGGGCCGCGATCGCCTCCGCCGGTTCCTCCTCGCCTACGGCCTGTTCGGCTTCGCCTACGTGATCACCGCCACCTTCGTCTCCGACATGGTGCGGGCGGACCCCGTCCTGCGGACGGCGGAGCATCTGGTGTGGCTCTGGGTCGGCCTGGCCGCGGCCCCGTCGGTGCTCCTGTGGACCTGGGCCGGGCGGCGCTGGGGGAACGAACGCGCCTTCGCCGCCGCCTGCCTGATCGAGGCGGCGGGGGTCGCCCTCAGCGTCCTCGCCGGCGACGTCCGGCTCCTGCTGCTGGCGACGGGCCTCTTCGGCGGGACGTTCATGGGGCTCACCGCCCTCGGCCTCATCACCGGCCGCCTGCTGTCCGCCGGCGACCCGCGCCGCGCGCTCGCCCTGATGACCGCGTCGTTCGGGTCGGGCCAGATCGTCGGCCCGCTCGTTGCGGGCCTGCTCTTCGACCTGCGGGGCAGCTATCTGCTTCCTTCCCTGCTGGCCGCCGCCGCCCTCGCCGCCGCGGCCGTCCTCACCGCCCGCCCGCCGGCTCCGCCTTCACGGCGGCCTCGTCCGTGAGGGCGGCGGCCGCCGCCCGCCCGTCGGGCTCCGCGTGAGGCATGAGGCGCCTCGCACACTGCCGGCGCGGAGAAGGGAGGATGCGGGCGGGACAGGAGGGGCGACAGACGCGCCGTTCCCGGAAAGACCCGGCGCTCGCCGCCTTCGGCGAGGACCGGTTCAGCGGAGAAACCTGATCCTCCGTCTGCTCAAAGCCGATGCAAGCCGGCCTCTTTGCTCGTGGGTGGCGACTTCATGCCAATCCCTCGCGTTGCCGTAGTATGGCGCGTCTGGCGGGTCGGCCCCCGCGATCTGGGACATCTCGGCGTCGGCCAGCTCCCGGTTGAAATCGCCGCCAGCTTGGCGGCCCGGCGAATTCGTCCTGCCAAAGATGGCTCGTACGGTACGCTTCAGTATCCTGATGATGATGATTGCTCCCTGATTTTCCGCTACCTGTACGGACATCCTCGTCCGGACCCTCCATACGCCCGACAGGCCGCGCGAGCGCTCTTGCCGGAGGCGCAGCCCTTTTGTATCCCCCCCCCCCCCCCCCGGTCAACCCTAACTTGGCGGGCTGATGATGGATGGGCCAGGGCGCCAGACCGCCCCGCGTCCGGGCGGCGCGGGGCGATCCGGAGCGATGATCAGTCGGCGGCCTCCGGCAGAGCCATGCCCGGCGGCGGGGCCTTCGCGGCCGCCTCGTCCGCGAGGGCGGCGACCGCCGCCTCCACCGGCATCGTCTCCTGCCGCCGGACCCCGAGCCGGCGCACGGTCACCGTGCCGTCCTCCGCCTCCTTGCGTCCCGCGACCAGGATCGCGGGCGCCTTCTCGAGGCTGTGCTGCCGCACCTTGTAGGAGATCGTCTCGTTGCGGAGGTCGGTCCGCGCGCGCAGGCCCGCCGCCTCCAGCCGGCGGGCGCACTCGCGGGCGTGGTCGTCGGCGTCGGAGACCACCGTGGCCACCACCGCCTGCACCGGCGCGAGCCACAGGGGAAGGTTCCCCGCGTAGTGCTCGATGAGGATCCCGGCGAACCGCTCCAGCGACCCGAACAGGGCCCGGTGGAGCATCACCGGGACGTGCTTGCGGCCGTCCTCGCCGACGTAGGCCGCCCCGAGGCGTTCCGGCAGGTTGAGGTCCACCTGGAGCGTGCCGCACTGCCAGTCCCGTCCGATCGCGTCGCGCAGCACGAACTCCAGCTTCGGGCCGTAGAAGGCCCCCTCGCCGGGGTTGACGGTGTAGTCGAGTCCGGTCGATTCGACCGCCGCCCGGAGCGCGGCTTCGGCCCGGTCCCAGATCTCGTCCGAGCCGACCCGCTTCTCCGGCCGGTCCGCGAACTTGATGTGCACGTCCTCGAAGCCGAAGTCGCGGTAGATGCCGAGGATGAGCTCGCAGACCCCCCCGCACTCGTCGGTGATCTGGTCCGGGGCGCAGTAGATGTGGGCGTCGTCCTGGGTGAACGCGCGCACCCGCAGCA
Source organism: Gammaproteobacteria bacterium (assembly GCA_965243335.1). Taxonomy (GTDB): domain Bacteria; phylum Pseudomonadota; class Gammaproteobacteria; order HK1; family HK1; genus JAJDXW01. The sequence goes on along the minus strand of OZ251545.1, from coordinate 2,248,274 downwards.
GCCCGTGCAGGGCGCCGGACGGCTCGTAGCGGTGGACCTTCCCGAACTCGCTCATGCGAAGCGGCAGGTCCCGGTAGCTCTTGACGCCGTGGTTGAAGACCTGGAGGCTGCCGGGGCAGTTCATGGGCTTCAGGGCGAACGTGCGGTCGTCTTCGGTCTGCGTCGTGTACATGTGCTCCGAGAACGTGCTCCAGTGCCCGGACGCCTCCCACAGCGACCGGTCCATCACCTCCGGGGTGCTGACCTCCTGGTAGCCGGCCGCGTCCTGCCGGGAGCGCATGTAGTCGATGAGGCCCTGGAACAGGGTCCACCCGTCCGGATGCCAGAACACCGCCCCCGGCGCCTCCTCCTGGAAGTGGAACAGGTCCATCTGGCGCCCGAGCTTCCGGTGGTCGCGCCGCTCGGCTTCCTCGAGGCGCCGCAGGTGCGCGCGCAAGGCCTTCGGGTCCGGCCACGCGGTGCCGTAGATCCGTTGCAGCATGGGGTTGCGCGGGTCCCCGCGCCAGTACGCCCCCGCGACCTTGGTGAGCTTGAACGCGGTCCCGAGCCGGCCGGTGGACGGGAGGTGCGGCCCGCGGCAGAGGTCGGTGAACGCGCCCTGGCGATAGATGGTGATCGTTTCGCCGTCGGGGAGGCTCTCGACGATCTCCGCCTTGTACTCCTCGCCGATCCCGCGGAAGAACTCCACCGCGTCGGCGCGGCTCCAGACCTCGCGGCGAATGGGCTCGTCCCGCGCCACGATCTCGCGCATACGCTCCTCGATCCGCTCGAGATCGTCGGGGGTGAACGGCTCGTCCCGCGCGAAGTCGTAGTAGAAGCCGTCCTCGATCGTGGGGCCGATGGTGACCTGCGCGTCGGGATGGAGCTCCTTGACCGCTTCGGCGAGGACGTGGGCCGCGTCGTGCCGCAGGAGGTCGACCCCTTCCGGCTCGGAGCGGGTGACGATGGCCGCGCTCGTGTCCGCCTCGATGACGGTCGCGAGGTCGCGAAGCTCGCCGGCGACCCGGAGGGCGATTGCGTCGCGGGCGAGCCCCCGGCCGATGGATTCGGCGAGCTCGAGCCCGCTCACCGGACCGTCGAACCGGCGGACGGACCCGTCGGGAAGGGTGATGTTCGGCATGGCCTGGTCCTCGTTACCCGGAGGCGCACGTTCGATTCGGGACGCCGCGCGGCGGCGGCCCCGGCGGCGCGCACCCTACCGAAGCACGGGCCGGGCCGCAACGTGCGTTCTCCGTGAGGCATGTGCGCGATGGGCTTTCGCCAATGGCGAACGCCCCTGGGTACGCCATCCCTGGGTACGCCGGCGTCCCGCCGGCCCGGGGGCGGCGCGATCGGGGACGCGAATGCCGGCGAGACGCCGGCGTACCCAGCGGTGTTGGCGAGCGGTGTGCCGACGCAAAACCCCCACAGCGCACATGCCTCGGGGTGTCGCGCCGGGGTTGAGTATCCCGGACCGCGTGCGTATGATTCGCCGCCACGCGGCGCGGCGGGGCCGTGCGAGGCACGGCGGACACGGATCGCGAGAATGGGGGAGCGGGCATCGCAGCGGAAAAACGCAATCGCGTCAACGGCGAGATCCGGGCCGAGAGACTCCGGTTGATCGGCGAGGACGGGTCCCAGCTCGGGATCCTTTCCGTGGACGAGGCGCTGGCGGAAGCCGAGCAGCGGGGCTTCGACGTGGTCGAGATGTCCCCCAACGCCGATCCGCCCGTCTGCCGGTTGATGGACTACGGAAAGTTCCAGTTCCAGCAGAGCAAGAAGAGGCAGGCGGCGCGCCGCCGGCAGCAGCAGACCCAGATCAAGGAGGTCAAGTTCCGGCCGGGGACCGATGACGGGGACTACCAGGTCAAGCTGCGGAACCTGAGGCGTTTCCTCGACCACGGGCACAAGATCAAGGTCACGTTGTGGTTCCGGGGCCGGGAGATGGCGCACCAGGAGCTCGGCCTGAAGCTGCTGCAGCGCATCGAAGGCGACCTGGAGGAGGAGGCCAAGGTCGAGCAGTTCCCGAAGCTGGAGGGCCGCCGGCTCGCGATGGTGATGACCCCGCGCAAGCCCGCGCCCGCCCGGCAGGCCCGCCGGCCGACCGAGGCGGCGGAGAAGGGGTCTCCCGCGGGTCCGGCCGCCCCGATCCGGGAGGCGGACGACGGGGTTCGCGGCGAGGCCGCCGCCCGCTGATCCCTCAACTTGGCGAAGCGAGAATCAGATGCCCAAGATGAAGACCAACCGCGGGGCGGCGAAGCGCTTCAAGCGCGCCGCCGGCGGCGGCTTCCGGCGCCGGCAGTCCTATCGGAGCCACATCCTGACCAAGAAGGCCCCGAAGCGTAAGCGTCAGCTTCGTTCACCGGCCGTCATCGATCCGGCTGACACTTCGGCCGTCAGCCGTCTTCTCCCCTACGCCTGAGCCTGACCGGAGACCCGGCGATGCCCCGAGCAAGGAATCCCGTCCAGTCGCGCGCCCGGCGCAAGAAGATCCTCAAGCAGGCGAAGGGCTACTACGGCGCGCGGAGCCGCAGCTTCCGGGTCGCCAAGCAGGCGGTCATCAAGGCCGGCCAGTACGCCTACCGGGATCGGCGGCAGCGCAAGCGGCAGTTCCGGGCCCTCTGGATCGCGCGGATCAACGCCGCGGCGCGGGAGCACGGCCTCTCGTACAGCCGCTTCATGCACGGGCTCGACAAGGCCGGGATCGCCCTGGACCGCAAGGTCCTGGCCGAGCTGGCGGTCGAGGACAAGGCGGCGTTCGGGGTGATCGCCCGGCAGGCCGGGGCGGCCCTCTAGAGCGGCCCTCCGCGCGGGCGGCGGGTGGGCGTCCTCCCGCCCGGATGACTCCCACTCGGCCCCGGCGCTCCGCCCTGGACGGGCGGTTCGGATCGCGGTGGACATGTTGACCGAGATCGAAGACCTCAAGACGCAGGCCCTCGACGCGCTGGCCGCCGCCGCGACCCGCGACGAGATGGAGAGCGTGCGGGCTCGCTTCCTCGGCCGTCAGGGGGTCGTCACCGAGCGGCTCCGCGGCCTCGGCTCGCTTCCGGCCGAAGAGCGACCGGCGGCCGGCCAGGCGCTCAACCAGCTCAAGAACGCTCTCGAGAAGGCGGCGCGCGCGCGCCGGGAGGCGCTGGCCCGGGCCGCGGTGGACGCCGAGCTCGGGAGCGAGCGGATCGACGTCACCCTGCCCGGGCGCGGACCGCGGGCCGGGGGCCTCCACCCGGTCACCCGGACCCTGGAGCGGATCGAGACCTTCTTCCGGCGCCTCGGCTTCGAGATCGTCGAGGGGCCGGAGATCGAGGACGACTTCCACAACTTCGAGGCGCTCAACATCCCTGCCCATCATCCGGCGCGGGCGATGCACGACACGTTCTACTTCGACGACGGGCTCCTGCTCCGGACCCACACGTCGAACATGCAGATCCGGGTCATGGCGGTACAGCCGCCTCCGTTGCGGATCATCGCCATCGGGCGGGTGTACCGGTGCGACTCCGACCTCACCCATACCCCGATGTTCCAGCAGATCGAGGGGCTCGTGGTGGACGAGCGCGCGAGCTTCGCGCAACTGAAGGGAACTCTGGCCGCGTTCTGCCGGCACGTCTTCGAGGCGGACCTGGATATCCGGTTCCGGCCTTCCTACTTTCCCTTCACCGAGCCTTCCGCGGAGGTGGACATCCAGTGCGTCATCTGCGGCGGGGAGAGGTGCCGGGTCTGCGGCCAGACCGGGTGGCTCGAGATCCTGGGGAGCGGGATGGTGCACCCGAACGTGCTCGCGAACGTCGGCATCGACAGCGAACGCTACACCGGCTTCGCCTTCGGAATGGGGGCGGAGCGGATCGCCATGCTGCGCTACGGGGTCGACGACCTTCGCCTGTTCATGGACAACGACCTCCCGTTCCTGCGCCAGTTCGCGGGCGGCGGCTAGGGTCCCGCGCCGCGCGGCCCTGCCCGCAAGGGGAGGGGGCGGGCACGGGTCCCGGAAGACGAAGGACCATGCGGAAGAACCACTCCCATTCCGATTCGTATCCTGCTGTTTCGCCTTTGAAGCAAGGGCGGTTCAGGGGATCTCCTTCCATGATCGGGAACCTCGGCCGGGCCGTCGCATGAAGTTCAGCGAGGACTGGCTCCTGGGATGGGTCGACCCCGGCTTGACCACCAGCGCGCTCGCCGAGCAGCTCACCCAGGCCGGCCTGGAGGTGGAGTCCGTGGCGCCGGCCGCCTCGCCCGGAGGGTTCTCCGGGGTGGTGGTCGCCGAGGTGCTGGAGGCCCGGCCGCATCCGAACGCGGACCGGTTGAAGCTCTGCGTGGTCGATCCCGGCGGGGGCGGCGAACGGGTCGAGGTGGTGTGCGGCGCTCCGAACGCGCGGGCGGGGATGCGGGCGGCGCTGGCCCGGCCCGGGGCCCGGATCGCGGGCGGGGTCAAGGTCCGGCGCGCGAAGATCCGGGGGGCGGCATCGGAGGGAATGCTGCTCTCCATGCGCGAGCTCGGGATCGGCGAGGACCACGACGGGATCATCGAGCTCGACCCGGACGCGCCTCCGGGGGCGGACGTCCGGGAGGTGCTGGGCCTCGACGACCCCGTCTTCGACCTGAGCGTGACCCCGGACCGCGGCGACTGTCTCAGCGTCGCCGGGGTCGCGCGCGAGGTCGGCGCGATCCACCGGCAGCCCGTTCGCGGCCCCGCGCTGGACCCGGTGGCCCCCGAGATCGAGGACCGGCTCCCCGTCGTACTCGAAGCCCCCGAGGGGTGCGCCCGCTACGCGGGGCGGGTGGTGCGGGGGGGCGACCCCGCCGCGAAGACCCCGCTATGGATGGCCGAGCGCCTGCGGAGATGCGGGGTCCGGGCCGTGTCCCCGATCGTGGACGTGACCAACTACGTCATGCTCGAGCTCGGACAGCCCCTGCACGCCTTCGACCTCCATCGGCTGGAGGGGGGCATCCGGGTCCGGCGCGCGCGCGCCGGCGAGCGCCTGACCCTCCTCGACGAGCGGGACGTCGAGCTTCGCCCGTCCACCCTCGTCATCGCCGACCACCGGCGCCCGGTCGCGCTCGCCGGGATCATGGGCGGGCTCGATACCGCGGTGTCGGGGGCGACCCGCGACGTATTCCTCGAGAGCGCGTGGTTCGCCCCTGCCGACCTCATGGGGGAGCCGCGGCTCTACAAGCTCAACACCGACGCCTCCCACCGGTTCGAGCGCGGGGTCGACCCCGGCCTCCAGAAGTCCGCGCTCGAGCGCGCGACCCGGCTCCTGCTCGAGATCGCGGGCGGGCGGCCCGGCCCGGTCGTGGACGAACGGGCGCCTTCCCATCTGCCGGTCCGCTCGGCGATCCGGCTCCGGGCGGCGCGGATCGAGCGGGTGCTCGGCATGGCGCTGTCGGCCGTCGAGGTCGCGAACGGCCTGCGGTGGCTTGGAATGGAGGTCACGGAGGCCGAAGGCGGCTGGTCGGTCACCCCCCCGACCCACCGCTTCGACGTCGCGATCGAAGAAGACCTGATCGAGGAGGTGGTCCGCCTCGCGGGCTACGACCGGGTTCCGGCGGCGGAGGTCGAAGGGACCGTTCGCCCCGGAGGGGACCCCGAAGCCGGGGTTCCGGTCTCCCGGCTCCGCCGGGCGCTGGTGGACCGGGGCTACCAGGAGGCGGTGACCTACAGCTTCGTGGACCCGGCGCTGCAATCGCTGCTCGATCCGGAGACGCCCCCGATCCGCCTCGCGAACCCCATCTCCTCGGAGCTCTCCGTGATGCGGACCCACCTGTGGATGGGGCTGTGCGGGGCGCTCGTGCGGAACGCCAACCGGCAGGAACGCCGCGTCCGGCTGTTCGAGACCGGGCTCCGCTTCCGGCGGGACCCGAAGCTGACCGCCCGGATCGGGGACGTGGTCGGGTGGGGCGACCGGGGCCGGGACCAGGTCGCGGACGTCGACCAGGAGCGCTGCATCGCGGCCGCCGCGATGGGGCCGGCCCACCCCGAGCAGTGGGGAAGCGCGGACCGGGAGGTCGACTTCTTCGACCTGAAGTCCGACGTCGAGGCCCTGCTGGGGCTCACCGGGCAGCCGGAGCGGTTCTCGTTCGCGCCGTTCGTCCATCCCGCCCTCCATCCCGCGCAGACCGCGGAGATCCGCGACGGCGGCGAGCCGGTGGGCCTCATCGGCGCGCTGCATCCGAGCGTGCGCCGGCAGCTCGGGCTCCCGGCCCCGGCATTCGTGTTCGAGATCGCCCTCGCTCCTCTCTCGACCGCGCGGCTCCCCGCATACGCGCCCGTGTCGCGCTACCCCTCGGTGCGGCGGGACCTCGCGGTCCTCCTGGACGAGGGGATCGCGGTCGAACGGCTCCTGGGCGTGATCCGCCGGGCCGCCCCCGCGACCCTGAACGACGTGGTGGTCTTCGATCTCTACCGGGGCGAAGGGATCGGCGCGGGCAGGAAGAGCGTCGCGATCGGCTTGACCTTCCGCTCCGATTCGCGCACGCTAGACGATACGGAGGTCGATGGGCTCGTCGAGGCCATCGTCGCCGGGCTGGAAGCCGAGCTGGGAGCCGCGTTGCGGGGGTAGGATGGCGCTGACCAAGGTGGACATGGTCGAGTGTCTCTTTGACGAGCTCGGGCTCAACAAGCGCGAGGCGCGGGAGTTCGTGGACCATCTGTTCGAGGAGCTGCGCGCTTCCCTGGAGTCCGGGGAGCCGGTGAAGCTCTCCGGCTTCGGCAACTTCGACCTTCGCGACAAGGCCGAACGTCCGGGGCGGAACCCGAAGACGGGCACGGCGGCGACGATAACCGCCCGGCGGGTGGTGACCTTCCGGCCCGGGATCAAGCTCAAGACACGGGTGGAGGCCGGTGCTCGATCCTTCGGCAAATAGCGAGCTTCCGCCGATCCCGGCGAAGCGGTACTTCACGATCGGTGAGGTGAGCGACCTGTGCGCGGTCAAGCAGCACGTGCTGCGGTACTGGGAGCAGGAGTTCCCGACCCTGAAACCCATCAAGCGCCGGGGGAACCGGCGCTACTACCAGCGGCAGGACGTGATCCTGATCCGGCAGATCCGGAGCCTGCTCTGGGAGCACGAGTACACGATCGCCGGGGCGCGGCAGAAGCTTGCGAGCGGCGAATCGAAGCGTGACAGCGAACAGAGCCGGCAGATCGTCCGCCAGGTGCGGATAGAGCTGGAGGAGATCCTCGCGATCCTGCGGCACTAGCGCCGACGGCGGGAGGCCGGGGCGGGACGTGCGGGCCGGCGCGCCCCGAGCCGGAGCGGGGCGAACGAAGCGGGGGAGGGGGGCGGAAGCTCCCCGTCTTCCGGCAGACAGGGAGGTCGAGACGTCTACGGGGCGTAGCGCAGTCTGGTAGCGCACCGCAATGGGGTTGCGGTGGTCGGAGGTTCGAATCCTCTCGCCCCGACCATTCCCCGGTCCACTATGGACCCTCGCGCCTCCGCCCACCGGAGGCCGCTGCCTGCCGGATCACGCCGGCCCGGCCGGTCGCGTCCGGGGGACTCGAACATCGACTGGCTGCGGCGCAGGGGCGGGAGGCATGGCGCGCCGCCCTCGCGCCCTCGTCACACCCGAGCATCGGACGGGGACCCGAGGAAGCGCCCCCGGCGGGCGAAGCTCGGCTCCCTCAGTCCGGGCTGTCGGGAAGCCGGGTGTCGAGCGTCTCGAGCAGCCGGGGAGGGGACATGGGCAGCCCCGTCATCCGGACCCCGACCGCGTCCTCGATCGCATTCGCGACCGCCGCCATCGGCGGGCAGATGTTGACCTCCCCGACCCCCTTCACCCCGTACGGGTGGCCGGGGTTCGGCGTCTCCACCAGCACCGCCTCGATCATCGGCAGGTCCGAAGCGACCGGCATCCGGTAGTCGAGGAAGCCCGGGTTCTCCAAGCGGCCTTCGTCGTCGTAGACGTACTCCTCGTTCAGCGCCCATCCGATCCCCTGGACCGCGCCGCCCTGGATCTGCCCCTCGACGTAGCTCGGGTGGATCGCGCGCCCGACGTCCTGGGCGGCGGTCCACCTGAGGATGGTCACCTTCCCGGTCTCGGGGTCCACCTCCACGTCGCATACCTGGGTCGAGAAGCCCGGGCCGACGCCGGCCGCGTTCACCGACGCGCTCGCGCTGATGGGGCCGCCGGTCTGGCTCTTCTTCGCCGCGATCTCCTGGAGGGAGAGCGGCTCGAAGTCGCCCACGTTGCTGCTCGCGGGCTTCGCGCGCCCGTCCTCCCAGACGACCCCGTCGGCGTCGACGTCCCAGATGAGGGCGGCGCGCCGCCGCAGGTCATCGATGAGCTTTTGCGCCGCGGTGATCACCGCGAGCCCGGTGGCCAGGGTGACCCGGCTGCCGCCGGTCACCCCGGTGAAGCCGATCGAGGCGGTGTCGGCCACGATCGGCCGAACCCGCTCGTAGTCGATGCCGAGGGTCTCGGCGGCCATGATCGCCATCGACGCCCGCGAGCCCCCGATGTCCGGGCTCCCGGTCGCGACCGTCGCGGTGCCGTCCTCCCCGAGGTGGATCGTGGCGCTCGATTCGCCGCCGGCGTTGAACCAGTATCCGGAGGCGACCCCCCGCCCCTGGTTCGGCCCGAGGGGGGTGCGGTAGTGGGGATGGTTCTCGAGCGCCTCGATCGTATCCACGTAGCCGATGGCGCCGAACTTCGGCCCGTACGCGGCCTGCGTACCCTCCCGGGCCGCGTTGCGCCGGCGCAGCTCGAGCGGGTCGATACCGAGCTTGCGGGCGAGCACGTCCAGGGCGCTCTCGACCGCGAAGGCGGAGATCGGCGAGCCGGGAGCGCGGTAGGCGGCGGACTTCGGCCGGTTGCACACCACGTCGTAGCCCACCGTGCGCACGTTCTCGAGGGCGTAGGGGGCGAACGCGCACATGCAGGCGTTGACCACCGGAGACCCCGGAAACGCCCCCGCCTGGAACCGGAAGGCGCCTTCGGCGGCGGTGATCCGGCCGTCCCGGGTCGCCCCGAGCTTCACCGTCATCGCCGCCCCGGAGGTCGGGCCGGTCGCCTTGAAGACCTCTGCCCGGCTCATCGCGAGCTTGACCGGCCGCCCGCTCTTGCGGGCGAGGGCGAGGGCGATCGGCTCGAGGTACACCACCGTCTTGCCCCCGAACCCGCCTCCGATCTCGGCTGGGGTCACCCGCAGGTCCGAGAGCGCGAGGCCGAGGAGCTTCGCGGTGAAGGCGCGGATCTGGAAGTGGCCCTGGCTCGACCCCCAGATCTCCGCCTGCCCGTCCTCGTTGTAGCGGGCGACGCAGGCATGGGGCTCGATGTAGCCCTGATGGACCGGGCGGGTCGTGAACTCCATCTCGACCGTCTCCTCCGCCTCGCGGAAGCCGGCGGCGACGTCGCCGATCCCGATCTCGGCCTGCTTGGCGACGTTCGACGGCCGGTCCGGAGCGGGGTCCACGCCGCGGGTGTACATGTCGGGATGGAGCAGCGGGGCGCCGGGGCGCATCGCCTCCTTCACGTCGATGACGTGCGGCAGCGCCTCGTAGTCGACGTCGATGAGCGAGAGGGCCTCGTCGGCGACCGCCTTCGTCGTGGCCGCCACCGCCGCCACCGAATGCCCTTCGTACAGCGCCTTCTCGCGGGCCATGACGTTCCGCGTCATGTGCGCGAAGTTGATCTGGACCCGCTCGGGGCCGACGTACACCGACGGGTGGTCGGGAAGGTCGCTCGACGTGAGGACCGCCTTCACCCCGGGCAGGGCTTCGGCCCGGGAAGTGTCGATGGATCGGATGCGCGCGTGGGCGTGGGGACTGCGGAGGATCGCCCCGACGAGCATCCCCGGCAGCGACTGGTCGGCCGCGAACCGGGCGCGTCCGGTCACCTTGTCCACCCCGTCGGGCCGGACCGGACGCGACCCGACCCACTTGAAACCGTTCCCCGAGTCCTGGTTCACGCTCACTCCCTTCTTGGAATTGCCGATGGATGCGGGTCCGGGCCGGCGGTCAACGCCGCTTGCCGGCGAGGCTCACGCATACGAGGACCGCCGCGACGAGGACGGCGGCGACGATGACGACGAGGCCCAGTTGGTCCATGCTGGTTGGTCTCCGGTGAGGTTCAGCTTCGATCGTCCGCGCGCCTCCGGTCACGGCTCGGAAACCGGTCCCGCAGCGCGATGTAGATCGGCACGTACAGGGCCAGCGCCACGAGCGACCACACCGCGTGCCCGGCAAGCTGGTAGGCGGCGTAGGCGACCAGAGCGCCGATCGCTCCGTGGACGAGGTCGCGCATGTCCGTATTCTGCCTTATCGGGGCGGCGGGCGTCACTCACGGGCCGGCGCGGGGCATGTGCACGGTGGGGGGCGCCAGGCACGCCTCTCGCGGGTGGCTCCTGGGAACGCGGGCGTCCCGCCCGCAGCGGACCGAAGTGAAGCGCCGGGGAAAAATGCGGGCGGGACGCCCGCGTTCCCAGGACCCGCCGTTCCCAGGGAGGTACCCGCACATGCGCCGCCGTGGGGTGAAATCCGCCCAAAAGCCCCCTCGAACCGACCCTGAACCGTGGAACAACGCCGTCCGCGCGGCGTCGAACCTCCCGGGCCGCGCTCAGTCCCCGGCTGCGAAGGGCAGCACGTCGATCGGGGCCGGCGGCGTCCGGTCCGCGGGAAGCCCCTCGGTGTGCCGCACGGCGACGACCTCGACCACCCTCTCGAACTGGCGCCGGAGCCGCTCTGCCGCCGCGTCGCCGGCGCGCACCCGGATCTCGACGTCGTCGAAGCCTGGATCGTCGGCGACCGCGACCCGGACCTCCTCCGCCCGAAGGCGGCGGCGCGAGAGCACGAGGAGGATGCGGGCGACCGCCGCCGGCGAGTGCCAGGCCCGGATGCGAAAGCTGTGGAGGAGTTCCATGGAAGGGCTCCGCTGAAGGGTCCAAAGGGGAAGGGGTCGGAGAGGCGGACGCGGTCGCCGGCTTACGCAAGCCGCATGTCGGCGATGCCGGCCCCGGCCGGGATCATGGGGAAGACGTCGTCCTCGCGCCCGACCGCGACCGCGAGGAGCCGGGGGCCGTCCGCCGCGAGCAGCCGGTCGAGCGCCCCGGCGAGCTGCGGCCGCTCCGAGACGCGCTCGCCCGGGATCCCGTAGGCGTCGGCGATCCGGACGAAGTCGGGGTTGGCGAGCCCGACCTCCGAGTAGCGCCCGCCGAAGAAGAGGGACTGCCACTGCCGGACCATGCCGAGATAGGCGTTGTCGAGGATCAGGACCTTGACCGGCAGGCGCTCCTGCATGACGGTCCCGAGCTCCTGGAGGGTCATCTGGAACCCGCCGTCGCCGATGACCGCGACGACCTCGCGTTCCGGGGCGCCGAGCTTCGCCCCGATGGCGGCCGGCAGGGCGAAGCCCATCGTCCCGAGGCCGCCGGAGGTGATGTGGCTGCGGGGGAGGGCGAACCGGTAGTAGCGGGCGGCGTGCATCTGGTGCTGCCCGACGTCGCTCACGATGACCGCCTCCCCGCGGCTCGCCCGGGCGAGGGCGTGCACCGCCTCGCCCATCCGGATGTCCGGACCCGCCCCGCCCAGCTCCGCGTCGATCACCGACTCGCGCTCGAGCGCGTCGTGCTCCCGGAAGCGCGCGAGCCAGCCGGCGCGGGCCTCGTCCTCCGGCGCCCGGCGGCGGATCCGGGGGGCGAGGAGGGAGAGCGCGGCGCGCGCGTCGGCCACGATGGGCGCCTCGACCGGGACCGCCTTGTTGATCTCGGCCGGGTCGACGTCGATGTGGATGATCCGGGCCTGGCGGGCGTAGGTGTCGAGGTTCCCGGTCACCCGGTCGTCGAAGCGCATGCCGACGGCGAGGATCACGTCCGCTTCGTTGGTGAGCAGGTTCGCGCCGTAGCTGCCGTGCATCCCGAGCATCCCGACGTTCAGCGGGTGGTCCGAGGGCAGGGCGGAGAGGCCGAGGAGGGTCAGGCCGACCGGGATCCGCCCCCGTTCGGCCACCTCGCGGAGCTCCGCCTCGGCCCCGGAGATGGTGACCCCCTGGCCGGCGAGAAGGTACGGGCGCTCCGCCCGGTTGAGGAGCCGGGCCGCCGCGCCGCATTTCTCGGCGAGGCCGCGGCGGTCCGGTTCGCGGCCGCCCGTGGGCGCGCCCGCCGCCGGGTGGGCTCGGCTCCGTTCGCCTGGCCTCGATCCTTCCTCGCCGGCGGCGTCCGGAGGGGAGGACCGTCCCCCGGCCCGAAACGGCGCGGGGTAGGGCGCCTTGCGGATCGCGGCCGAGGACTGGCGGCGCCGGGAGGACGCGGGCGCCGCGGCCGGATCGGGGCAAGGGGCCGCGGCCGGCCCGGTCTGCGCGTCGCGGGTGACGTCGAGGAGCACCGGCCCGGGCTTTCGGGCGAGGTGCTCGGGCCCCGGCCCCGCGATGGCCCCGCGGGCGACCGCGAACGCCATTCGGACCGCCCAGGGGATCTCCGCCGGGCTCGCGACCTGCCAGGCCCAGCGGGTGGCCGGCAGGCTCATGCCGACCGCGTCCGCCTCCTGGAAGGCGTCGGTACCGAGCTTCGGGCCCGCGACCTGCCCGGTGATCGCGACGAGCGGGGTCGAGTCCATCAGGGCGTCGGCGAGCGCGGTGAGGAGGTTGGTCGCGCCGGGGCCGGAGGTGCCCAGGCACACGCCGGGCCGGCCGGTCGCCCGGGCATAGCCTTCCGCAGCATGGCCCGCCCCCTGCTCGTGGCGGACGAGCACGTGCCGGAGCCGGTCCCGCGCGCCGAACAGGGCGTCGTAGATCGGCATGTTCGCGCCGCCGGGGTAGCCGAAGACGAGGGCTATCCCCTCGGCGAGGAGGGCCTCGACCAGGGCTTCGGCTCCGTTCGCCGGCCGCCGGGGCCAGGGTGCGGCCCCGGAGCCCGGCCCTGGGGGGCCGAGGCCAAGGCCGGCGCCGGGCGCCCGGCCGCCCGGGGAAGAAGCCGGGCCGGGTGCGGCGCCGTGCGGGGCGGGTCTCCCGGCGGCCGCGTCGATGTGTGCGGGTTCCAGCTTGCTCATGTCGTCCGTCCAAACAAAAAGCCCGCCCCCGGTCTCCGGGGGCGGGCTTTGGCAGTGTCTTCGCTCGGTGCTCGTACTACGCCTCGGCCGACCCCCATGAGGCCCCGATCAGGAGTACGAGCGCTACGAGCTTGAGGTGCATGGCGCGATTCTGGACCGCCGCCCCATGCGTGTCAACACACACTTGTCGGAGGCATGTGCGCGGCGGGGAGCTTCGCCAATGGCGAACGCCCCTGGGTACGCCGGCGTCCCGCCGGCATGTTCGTTCTCGCGGGCGCTTCGCCCCTTCCCGGGCCGGCGAGACGCCGGCGTACCCAGGGAGGGGGCGCCCAGGTACGACCCGCGACCTCCTCCGCCGTGGGGTGAAATCCGCCAACCGGCCCTGCCTGTCCATCGGCGGCGGGGATCGCCGACGGACGCGGGGGCGAGCTTGTCCACCGGCGGCCCCCGGAAGACCATGAACCGGACCTCGGGCGAACGGGCGCACCGTTTCACGGCCCCAGGGCGCGGATGGGGATCAGGCGCCGACGTGCGTGGCTCCATATCCGCCGGGCACGACGACGGCAAGGGCGGCTGGCGGGTCGATGATCGCCATCCGTTGTGCATCGAGGTCGACGTCGAGGAGCACCTGGCTCGTGCTGGCCTGCATCGCCGTCGCGGTCTTGCCGACCGCCCGCGCGCCTTCCACGAGGACGGCTCCGGACGTCCCCAGCAGCTCGGCGAGCTCGGCGTCGGCGACACGCGGGCGGTAGTCGGATCGTTTGCGGACCATGCCCCAGAGTAACGCGACCAGTAGCGGACGGGCAACCGTCAGAGGGTGATTGGTCGATTTTTCAGAGGGGGATTTGGAGGGCCTACAACGGGCGATTCGGCAGCGACCGCGACGCGCGATCCGGACGGATCTGGCCGTCAAGGGCGTGCTTCGCAGAACCGGTGACCGTCGGCAGGCCTGATACTGGCTGGAACCCTCCGGATTCGATGGAGACGGAGAATTGGGGAGCCGGCGAAACAGCCCGGCGCTCCGTGGAGAAACATTCCCGATGGAGCGGAAGAGGACTCCTTTCAGCGCGGCTTTCGGAAGAACGGCCGGGTGAAGCATCCATTCCAGCGGTTCGATACTGCCGGGATGCTCCAGTCGTTTCGCGCGCTCCCACGCTTCTTGCAGCTCCCGCTGATGGAGCGACGCCCACTCGATCACGAGGCCCCGGGCCCTTGCCGGGAGATACCCCTTCAGCACGGCCAGCGTTTCAATCTCGATCACTGCTTCCTCACCGCCGTATATCGCGTGAAAATGCGCCGGCGGTCGTTACGCGGACCGCATCGAAACAGGCGCGGTCGTTCCAGGCCGCGAACACGCCTCGTCCGGCCAGGTGCGACAAATCGACCTCACCGGCGGCGCCGTCCGAGTAACGGAGCCAGACGCGATAGCCGTCGCGCGACTCCACCGACGTCGGTCGAACCATCATGTCGTCTCCTCCTTCCTGCTGCGGTTTCGATCGAAGATCGGGTGATGCCGTTGTCGCGCCGCGCTCGATCCTGCCGCCGCTCCGCACCGCCGTCATGACCATCTGGCCGGGCAGCGCGCGGGGACGCGAGGGAGCGCAGCGTCGGCGGCGCCGTCGCCGTCCTCGACCGCGCGGTCCGGCAGGGTTGCGGACCAGGCCCGCCCGTCATGGAGTACGTACAGCCCGCCGGTTCGGGTCACGGTCGGGGATACGCATCGCGCAGATCGTCCGGGGCCGCGCCTTCGCCGAGCTTTCGAAGAACGGGTTCGACGGGGATGCGGGTTCCCTTGACGACCGGCTTGCCCGGCGTCAGGTTCAGGTCGAGCTTGATGCGGTGCGTCCACCTGGCGGCCTGCTCCGAGAGCGATCACTCCCATTCTACGCCCCACCGCCCAGCGGAGCGGCCTGGCAGCGCGGCGCCGGGCATCCCGATCATGGCCCTGCGGACGGAACGAGGCCGCCGGGCAACGCTTCTCCTCCGGCGAGACCGGCGCCTCCTGGCGCGCGCTATGATCCCCGCTCCATTCGGGGCGCACGAAGAAGGGAGGGGTCGATGGCGGCAGTCGGGTTCAGGATCAGGGCGTTCGTCGGCGGCCTCGCGGCCGTAATCCTCGCGGCGGCTGCCCCGCTGGCGCCGGCCGCGGCGCACGAGCTTGCGGACGAGGTTCCGCGCACCGCGGTGGTGTCGGCCTTCCCGCCGGAGCTCTCGATCCTCCGGGGGGCGCTCGAGGGGGCGGAGACCCGCTCCGTCAACGGGGTCGAGTTCGCCCTCGGCAGCCTCGAAGGGCGGGACGTGGTCCTGTTCCTGAGCGGGATCAGCGTCGTCAACGCGGCGATGACGGCGCAGCTCGCGCTCGACCATTTCGACGTCGAGCGCATCGTGTTCTCGGGCATCGCGGGCGGGGTCGATCCCTCGCTCCGCATCGGCGACGTCGTGGTCGCGGACCGGTGGGGGCAGTACCTCGAGCTGCTGCTCGCCCGGAAGGTCGAAGGGGGGTGGGGCAAGCCGCCGTTCTTCGAGTATCCCTTCGCGAACTTCGGCATGATGTTCCCGCGATCGGTCACCGTGCGGCGGCCCGGGGCCGGGGGCGGGGAGCCGGAGACCCGGTTCTGGTTCCCGGTGGACGAATCGCTTCTCGCCGCCGCCCGGGCCGCGTCCTCGAACGTGGCGCTCGAACGCTGCGCGGCGGACGATGCCTGCCTGCGCGAGCCGCCCCGGGTCGTGGTCGGCGGCCCCGGGGTGTCGGGAAGCGCCTTCGTCGACAACGCCGCGTTCCGCGAGTACGTGTTCGAGAGCTTCGGCGCGCGGGTCCTCGACATGGAGAGCGCCGCCGTGGCCCACGTGGCCTACGCGAACGGCGTGCCGTTCCTCGCCGTCCGGAGCCTGTCCGACCTCGCGGGAGGCGGCCCGGGGGAGAACGAGATCGGGGTCTTCTTCGGCCTCGCGGCGGACAACGCGGCCGCGGTGGTGCGCGCGCTCCTGCGGGCGCTGCCCGACCAGGGCGGGTGATCCGACCGGTGACCGGGCGGGCGGGGCCTCGGGGCTGGCCTGCAAGCACATCGCGGGATTCGTGGGCTGAAGGGCGGCCAGCTTCTACCGCGCGGACATCGATCTTCGCGTTCGACGGTTGCGGGTTTGATGGCCTGCGGCTCACCTTGCAACCCCCGGCGAAGCCCGGGTCTTCGCGTTCGACGCCGACCGGGCGGATACCCGGATACGGGCATTCCCGAGCGGGCGGGCAGCCGCTATCCTCACGCTGTCCGCCCGGTGGTCGAGGGCGGTGCGGGGCGCGGGCCGGAGGCGGGCTTCGGCTCCGCTTGCGCTGCGAGCTTCCTCCTGCGGACGACGCGAGGGTTTCGGCAGCCGGGCGCGAGGCCGCGATGCGATGAACGATTCCCCGATGCGAACCATCGAACGGCGGCTGGCCGCCGGCGAGGTGGTCCTGCTCGACGGCGGGACCGGGACCGAGCTGGAGCGGCGCGGCGCGCCGATGCACGATGCGGTCTGGTGCGCGGCCGCGACCCTCTCGCACGGCGGCCTGCTGCGCGCCGTCCACGAGGACTACGTGCGCGCGGGGGCCTCCGTCGTCATCGCCAACACCTATGCCTCGAATCGGCTCATGCTGGAGCCGGCCGGGCTCGGCGGCGAGTTCGAGGCCGTCAACCGGCGCGCCGTCGAGGTCGCGCTCGAGGCGCGCGACCGGGCCGCGGGCGGCGACGCGGTCGCGGTCGCCGGCTCCATGTCGCACACGCTGCCGATGCGCCACGACCCCGCGCACGCGCCGTCGCCCGCCCGCGCCGTGGAGTGCTTCTCCGAGATGGCCGGGACCCTGGCGGCGGCCGGCGTCGATCTCATCGTCCTGGAGATGATGTCGAATCCCGACCTCGCGCGCCCCGCGCTCGCCGCCGCCCTCGCCACCGGGTTGCCGGTGTGGGTCGGCTACAGCGCCCTTCGCAGCGAGGGCGGGGAGCCGGTCCCGTTCCTCCGCCCGGACCTCGGCTTCGCGGACCTGCTCGGCGCCGTGCCCCCGTCGCAGGTCCCGGTCGCCGGGGTCATGCACACCCACGTCGACCTGACGGGCCCCGCCCTCGCGGCGCTGCGTGGCTTCTTCGACGGGCCGACCCTGGCCTACCCCGACAGCGGCTTCTTCGAGATGCCGCACTGGCGTTTCGTGGACGTGATCTCCCCGGCGGAGCTCGCGGGCGCGGCGCGGGAGTGGATCGAGGAAGGCGTGCAGGTCGTCGGCTGCTGCTGCGGCCTGGGGGTCGAGCACGTCGAGGCCCTCGCGGAGATGATCGCCGCCCGGTAGCGCCGTCGCCTCGTCCCCCGTCCCTGTCCGCCGCGCCGGGGCCGCGTCTTCCGGCCCGGATTCAATCCGGGTCCGTCCCCCGCGCCGGGTCCGGTGGAGGGCGCGGCGGGAGCTGCTCCACCGCCGCGAACGTGCTCGCGAAGGCGAGGGGAGGGAGGTCGTCCCGCCCGAAGAACGCCGCCGCGTCCGCGTCGTCGCCCGCCGCCGGCTCGCCGCGCTCCCGTTCGGCGCGGTAGAGCAGGAAGACCGAGGCCCCCGCCCCCGGCGGGTTGTGGAACGCGTCGACGAGCCCCGTCACCCGCACTTCGAGGCCGGTCTCCTCGCGGGCTTCGCGGACCGCCGTCTCGACCGGGGACTCCCCGTAGTCGAGATAGCCGGCGGGAAGGCTCCACTTGCCCTTCTCGGGCTCCATCGCGCGGCGCACGAGGAGGAGGCGGCCGTCTTCGACCACCATCACCCCCACCCCGACCTTCGGCTCGACGAAGTACGCCCAGCCGCACGCGGGGCAGGCGCGGCGGGGCTTTCCCGCCACCCTCCGGGTCGTGAGGCCGGCCCCGCAGCGGATGCAGTAGCGGACGTCCCGGGGCGCGGAGTGCGCTTCGTCGTGCGGATCGATGATCCGGCTCCCGTGGCGGAGGAATCCCGTCCGGCCGGCATCCCCGGCCGGCGACGGAGGATAGCCCGCGCCGCCCGCGGGGAACAGGCGGCGGGCTCCGGGGCAGGTGCGCGGCGGGGATTTTCGCCAGGCGCACCTCTCGCAGGCGTTCCCAGGACGTCCGCATCCCCAGGATGCGCCGTCCCCAAGATACGCCGTCCCCGGGAAGAGCGGCGCGCCTCGATACCAGGCTGCGAGTCCGGCAGCGTGAAATGGTCCTGTGCTGGGGAGGGGCCGGGAGGGGAGGGCGAACGCCTGGAAGCCGAAGGGCAGGGTCAGGGCAGGGGCTTGAGGATCCGGGCAAGCACTTCGTTCGTGTTCTTTGAAATTCCCGGCATGGCGAGGACCGATTCCATCGCGGCTCCCATCCGGTCGCGCCGCGCGTCGTCGTGGCGGCGCCAGTGCGCCATGACGCTCGCGAGGCGGGAGGCGACCTCGGGGTTGAGCGGGTCGATCTCGCGCATCCGATCCTCCCAGAACCGGTAGCCTGCGCCGTCGGCCGCGTGGAAGCGGACCGGGTTGCCGTGGCAGAAGGAGTGGACGAGGGCCCGCACCCGGTTCGGGTTGGCGACGTCGAAGGCGGGATGCGACATGAGCCGCACCACCCGGTCCAGGGTGTCGGGAAGGGAGGACGTCGCCTGCAACGCGAACCACTTGTCCATGACCAGGGGGTCTTCGCGCCACCGCTCCTCGAACGCCGCGAACGCTTCCTCACGCTCCCCGCCGTCGAGGTGCGCGAGGCTGCCGAGCGCGGCGACCGAATCGGTCATGTTGTCGGCCGCCTCGAGCTGGGCCAGGCATTCGCGCCGCGCGGCCGGGGCTTCGGTGGCCGCGAGATAGCCGAGGCAGGCGTTCGCGAGGGCGCGGCGGGCGGTCCCCTCCGCATCGAACCGCCAGGGCGCGCCGGTGCGAAGCCTGCGCCGGACCGACTCGAAGTCCGGCCCGAGCCGTTCGCCGAGGGTGCGGCGCAGGGCGCGGCGCGCGCAGTGGACCGCGTCCACGTCGATCCGCTCCATGCGGTCGGCGAGGTAGCTCTCGGACGGCAGGGTCAGCAGCTCGGCCGCGAACGCGCCGTCGATGGAGCGGTCGAGCAGCACCGCCCGCATCGCTTCGAGGAAGGTGGGGTCGGCTGCTTCCGGGCCGGCCTCCGGGGGCGCGGCGGCGCCGGTCCCGGCCCCGCCCTCGGCCCGGCGCTCGATCGCGCGCTCGATCAGGCGGTCGAGGCGGGAGAGGGCGAGCGTCTGCCCCGCGTCCCAGCGCGCGAACGGGTCGGGGTCGTGGGCGAGGAGGGTGAGGAGGTCCTCGTCCGGGCGCTCCATCGCGATCCGGACCGGGGCGGAGAACCCCCGGAGCACCGACGCGATCGGCGCGGACTCGACGCCGGTCAGGCGAAAGGCCTCGATCGGCGCCCGGACGTCGAGCACCACCGTGCCGTCCGGCCCGGCCGCTCCCCCCGGTGCGACCGGCTCCGGCCCGGCCTCCTCCGACCGGGCCGCCGAGGCCGGCGCGAGCGTCCGCCCGTCCCGCCCGACGAGGCCCACCGCGAGCGGGACGTGCATGGGCGCCTTCGGCGACCCGTCCGCGGTCGCGGGAAGCTCCTGCCGGACCCGGACGCTCCACACGCGCTCCTCCGGGTCGTAGTCGTCTTCGAGATGCAGGGTCGGGGTCCCGGCCTGGGAGTACCAGCGCCGGAACTGCCCGAGGTCGACCCCCGAAGCGTCCTGCATCGCGGACACGAAGTCGTCGGTGGCGGCGGCCGAGCCGTCGTGGCGTTCGAGGTAGAGGTCCATGCCGCGCCGGAATCCGGCCGGGCCGAGCAGGGTGTGCATCATGCGGATGACCTCCGCGCCCTTGTAGTACACCGTGAGGGTGTAGAAGTTGTCGATCTCCTCGTAGCGGTCAGGGCGGACGGGATGAGCGTCGGGGCCGCCGTCCTCCTGGAACTGGTGGTCGCGGATGAGGCGCGCGTCGCGGATGCGCTTGACCGCCCGCGACCCCATGTCGCCCGAGAACTGCTGGTCGCGGAACACGGTGAGCCCCTCCTTGAGGCTCAGTTGGAACCAGTCCCGGCAGGTGACGCGGTTGCCGGTCCAGTTGTGGAAGTACTCGTGGCCGATGACCGTCTCGACGGCGGCGTAGTCGGCGTCGGTCGCCGTCTCGGGGTCGGCGAGGACGTAGCGGGTGTTGAAGACGTTGAGCCCCTTGTTCTCCATCGCCCCCATGTTGAAGTGGTCGACGGCGACGATCATGTAGAGGTCGAGGTCGTACTCGAGGCCGTACTCCTCCTCGTCCCAGCGCATCGCCTTCTTGAGCGCGGCCATCGCGTGGCCGCAGCGCGCGATGTTGTGCGGCTCGGAGTAGATGTGAAGCGCCGCCTCCCGGCCGGAGGAGGTGGTGAACGTGTCTTCGAGGCGGGCGAGGTCGCCCGCGACGAGGGCGAAGAGGTAGGAGGGCTTGGGGAACGGGTCCTCCCAGCGCACCCAGTGGCGGCCGTCGCCGGTCTCGCCCCTCGCGACCGGGTTGCCGTTCGAGAGGAGGAACGGGTAGTCGGCCCGGGCGGCGCGCAGGGTGGTCGTGAACCGCGCGAGCACGTCGGGACGGTCCGGGTAGAAGGTGATGCGCCGGAAGCCCTCCGCCTCGCACTGGGTGCAGAGGATCCCGTTCGACTCGTAGAGGCCCTTGAGCGCGGTGTTGCGGCCGGGGAAGATGCGGGTGCGGACGGTCAGGGTGAACGGGCGCTGAGTGCCGGTTTCCGGCGCGGCGCCCGCGGCCCCGCCGGTACCATCGACCCCGCCGGCCTCCGGCTCGCCGAGGGAGGCGGGGAGGGGAAGGACGAGGCGGTCTTCGTCGAGCCGGTACTCGCCGGGCGAGAGCGCCCGGCCGTCGAGGGCCGCGCCCACCAGCTCGAGCCCCGTCCCGTCGAGCGCGAGGGGGGCGCCGGCCGGGGTCCCGGGGGCGCGCCGGAGCGCGAGGGTCGAGGTGACGAGGCATTCGTCGCCGGCGAGGTCGAAGTCGAGGTCGATCGAATCGACCAGGAAGGGCGGCGGCGCGTAGTCTTCGAGCCGCACCTCGCGCCCGCCGCCCGTCCGGTCGCTCTCGTCGGTCATGGGTCCCATCCCCCCGGTCTGCCGAACGGGGATGATACCGGGCGCGGGGGGAAGCCTCGGCTGGGGGAGGCGTGTGCGCAGTGGGTTTTTTCGCCGGGCGCACCTCTCGCAGGCGCGTCCGTGGGGACGTGGGCGTCCTGGGAACGCGGGCATCTTGCCCGCACTTTCGGTCACGGGCGCTTCTCCCGTGGACCTTCGGTCCGCTGCGGGCGGGACGCCCGCGTTCCCAGGGTCCCGTGCAAGCGCCGCCGTGGGGTAGAAAATTTCCCGCCTTCCTCGCTACTCTCCCTATATCAATAGTTTACGAACAGTGCACGGATATCGATCAACCTCACTCGGACCGGCGTTCGAGCGGGTCATGCGGCCGCCCGGCGGCGGCCGCATGTCTCGCCAACCCGCTCGGCGCGCGGATGGCCCCGGAGAGGGCCGGTCAGAAGCGCACCGAGAGCCCGGCCACCGCCCCGTGGACGGGCTCACCCTCCACCATCATCCCGGCGTAGCCCGCGCGGAAACGCAGGCGGTCGGAGCGTTTCGCGGTCAGGCTCGCGCCGAAGGCGTGCACCGTCCGGGGCAGCTCCTGCACCCGCGCCCGGCTCGTGAAGCTCAGCACCCCGCCCCGGTCGGACTGGCGCACGTCGAGCCACGCCGGCCCGCGGGTCCGGGTGCGGGTGGTGGAGAGGTGCGCGCCGGGGCGCCAGCGGAGCGCTCCCGGACCGTCGCGCCAGCCCGAGGGGGCCAGATCCAGCCGCGCCTTCCATCCCTGGTAGCGCTGCGAGAAGCCGGGGGCCTCGGCGAGCAGCGCCGCGCCGCGCGCGGTGTAGCCGCCTTGCCGGAGCGAGCCGGAGAAGAGCGTCAACGCGGGTGTCGCCCGCAGCCCCCCGAGGTCGAGGCGCACCCCGGCCGTCGCGCGGGCGTGGCCCTGGACGAGGTCGAGCTCTCCGCCGAGCGCCCCGCCGGCCGCCGGATTGCCGATGAGAGACCGGACCCGGTAGCTTCCGCGCGAGAGGCCCATGTTGGCGAACAGCGCGTCGGCGCGCCAGCCGCCGCGCACCGCGTAGTAGCCGCCGTGGGAGTCGGAGCCGAACTCCGAAGCCGGCCCGGCGTGCGACGAGACCGAGAGGGCGGGCATCGCCGTCACGCCGAGGTGGAAGCCTCGCCCGAGCCGGGCGTCCAGCCCCAGGGCGGCGCCGCGGATCGCGCCCGTCGCGCCGCCGGCCGCGCTCGGCGCCCGGCCCGCGAAGGTGCGGCTCCACTGCTCCAGGCCGCCGCTGCGCACCCGGCGCTCCTCGAAGTGTCCCGCGCCGAGGCCCGCGAGCGAGGCGCTCGTCCGGCCGCGCGGCCCCTGCTCCTCCCAGTCCGCGAGCGCCGCCTCTTCCTCGGCGTCGAAGAGGTCGGAGAGCCAGGAGGCGAGCAGCACCCCGGCGCCCCCGATGAGGAGCGGGGCGGCGCTGCTGCCGCCGCCACCCTTCGAGGCGGGGGCGGGCGGTCCTTCGGCGGCGGGTGTTTCGGGTTCGGGTTCGGGCGGTTTCGACGGATCTTCCGCAGCAGGTTGTTCGGGTTCGGGCAGCTTCGGCGGCTCTTCCGCGGCAGGTTGCTCGGGTTCGGGCGGCTTCGGCGGCTCGATGCCCGCGGCGAGGCCGATGCGCTGCCCTTCGGCGAGCTGCACCTGGGCCTTCCCGTCGCCGGCCACGACGCCCACGTCCTGCACCGCCCCTCCGGCCCCGGACGTCCTCAGCGCCGCCTGGGCGGCGACCGGCTCCGATTCGGCGTCCACCCGGGTGCGCACCCGGGTCCCTTCCCCCAGCACCTGGATGGCGCTCTGCGGCTGCTGAAGCGCCGCTCCGATCTCCTCCTGCTTCGCCAGCAGGCCGGCTGCGATCTCCAAGTGCATCGACGGGTCCTCCCCTTCGGCAAGACCCTGCCAGATCACCCCGCCCCCGGCGGTGATCCGCCCGTGGTCCCCGGGGACCAGGGTGACGTCGCGGACTTCGATGGCAAGCCGGGTCCCGTCGTGCACGGTGAGGACGCCTTCCGGGCCCAGGTCCAGGTGGCCGGCGACCCTGAGCCCTCCCTCCTCGAGGACGAGCTCGCTGCCCGAGAACGCCGCGTCGCCGATCCGGGCGACCCCCGCCCCCCGCTTGTACAGGTACTCGAGCCCGGAGATCGCGCCCTCGAAGCTGGACGCCTCCGCGCCGCTCCCCTGCACGTCAAGGGTGATGGTGTCCGTCCCGCCGCCGAAGTCGATGGCCCCCGAGACGAAGCCGCGGCGCTCCATTCGCAGATGGTCGTCTCCGGCCCCGAAGCGTACGGCCCCGTCCATGAAGCCGTCCCGAATGGTGAACCGGGCCCCGTTGGCGGCCCGGGTGAGGTCCACCCGTCCGGTCAGGGTGCTCGTGTCGAAGAGGTTCAGGTCGACCGCGCCCGCCCCGGCGGCGCCCGCGATGCGCACCGCCGTCGGGGCGGTGACCTCAGCGCTGCCGGAGACGGTGACCTCGACGGCTCCCGCGGCGCCGCTCTCGGCCCAGATGCCGAACCCGCCTTCGTCCACGTCCGCGGTGTCCGGATCGTCCCCGCGGGTCGCCGCGACCCGCCCCCCGGTCATGGTGACGGTGGCCGTCCCGGTCCCGGAGGTGCTCGCCATGAGGCCCACCGCCTGGGCCCCCGACACCGTGACCCGGCCGGTGTTGACCACGTCCACGTCCCCCGCGTTCCCGATGGTCGTCGAGTCGGCGTACTTGAAGAACGAGGCGCTGACCCCGAACGCCCCGAAGCGCGGCCCGAGCCCGTCCGGCACGCCGCCGGAGGTCTCGATCGTCCCGTGGTTCTCCGCGCGGAGCGAGCCGAAGGCGTCGACCGTGCCCGAACCGCTCACCAGCACCCCCGCGGCGAGGCCGCCCGAGCCGTCGCCCGCGGTGGTGATCGTGGCCCCCGCTTCGTTGTACGCCCGGACGACGCTGGGGTTGGCGGCGGTCCCGCCGCCGCGCGACGCGATGGCGATGACGGCGTCCGCGTTCCAGCCGCCGGTGATCACCGTCCCCCTGTTCCGGGCCTCGGCCATGACGGAGGTCCGGCTCCCGTCGCCCTCGATCTGGGCGTAGAGGCCGAACGCCCGCGCGCCCTTGGTCTCCACCCGGCCGGTCGGCTCGTTCTCGACGACCGCGTTGCCCGAGCGGGAGGAGGCCCACGCCCCGCGCGCGCCGGTGTTGTCCGGCAGATCTCCGGGCAGTTCGCCGGCCGCCTCGAGCTGGTGGGTCGTGACCCGGCCCTTGTTCACCACCTTCGCGGCGCCCGCTCCGCCCGACCACGCCATCAGGCCGAACGCCACCGTGCCGTGGGTCTCGACGATGCCGCCGACCTCGTTGGCAGCGGTGACGGCGCCGGACCCGTACGTGGCCGCGTCCACCCCGTGCGCTCCCAGCGAGAGGTCGTCGTCTTCGCCCTCCCGATCGACCCGGACGACGTTTCCGCGGGTGGTGACGCGCCCCCGGTTCGTGGCCTGGCCGGCGCCGCTGCCGTCCGTCCCGATGAGGGCGAACACGCCGCGCGCGCCGTCCCCGCGGGTCTCGATCACGCCGGTCGCTTCGTTGACCGCTTCCACCCGCGCGGTCGAGAGGGCTCCGTCGAACCCGGTGTAGACGCCCATGCCGTTGGACTGCCGGATGCGGCTCTCGTTCCGGAAGACGCCTCCCGACGTCCGGATGGTCCCATGGTTGACCGCGACCGCCGACGTGCCGGCCCCCCCGCGGCCGACCGCTGCATCGATGCCTTCCGCGCCGACGCCTTCGGTGGTGATCGTGGCCCCCTGGTGGTTGACGGCCTGGACCGACCGGGTCTTCGACCACGCCCCGAGACCGTCCGCCTGTCGGCGGCCCGATTGCGCCGGGGGGCCGGTCGTGACGATGGCCCCGTGGTTCTCGGCCTCCGCGCGGCCCGCGGCGCCATCATGGCTGGCGTGGAGGCCGCGCGCGCCGTCGCCCTCGGTGCGGATGGTCGCGCCGATCTCGTTGACGGCCCGCGCCGTCCCGCCGCCATTGACGCTGGCCGATACCCCATAGGGCCGCAGGATGCGGTCATCGACGGTCACCGAGTCGCCGGTGACGGTCACCGCGCCGCGGTTGATCGCGGTGGCCGTTCCTCCGCTCCGGCCCGGACGACAGGATTCGCCCGTCCAGGAGCAGAGCGTCGCGTAGACGCCGCGTGCGCCGTCCCCTTCGGTGCGGACGGTGGCGCCGGCCTCGTTGACGGCCTCCGCCACGCTGCCGCCGGAGTCGGCCCGAACACCGTCGGCCCTCCGGTCTCCGCTTGGCCCGCCCTTCGTGATCACCGTGCCGCGGTTGACGGCCTTCGCCGCCCCGGCCTGGTCGACGGAGGCGTAGAGACCCCGGCCTCCCGCGCCTCGGGTCTCGATGGTCGCGCCCGCTTCGTTGGAGACCTCGATATCGGCCCTCTCCGACCAGCCGAATACGCCGTATCCCCGCCTCGGGGTCTCTGCGGTTCCCTCGCCGGTGGTGGCGACCCGTCCGAAGTTGCGCAGCCGAATCTTTCCTCCGGGGGTCTCGTCGGAGTTGCTGACGCGGAGGCCTCGTGCGCCGCCGGTCGTCCGGACGTCGGCGTAGGAGTCGACGTTCAGATCACCGACCAGCTCTGCGCCATGCGTATTGAAGCCGGCGGTACCATCGGCCCCCCGGATATTGCCCAGCACCACGGTGCGGATCCGGCCGGTGTCGACCGAGTTGACGGCCGCGCCGGAACCGCCGAATTCCAGCACCAGCCGAGCGTCGGTCCGATCGAGCACTTGGCCGCTGAATGCATTGATCGCAGTCAGCACGTCGTCCTCGTCGAGGACGTCCGCCGCGCCTTCCCCGGTGCACGAGAGTCGGAAGTCGGTATCGGAGGCGCCCGTGCCCGGGGTGAAGGTGGCGCCGTCGGCGCTCAGGGTTCCCTGCTGGAGGGGGTTGCAGCTCAGGGCCGCATGGGCCGGCGCGTCGGGGAGGAGGAGGGCGGCCGCAAGGGCGGCGGCCGATGTGAATATCTTGAGATTGAATCCGTAAAGATGTGGTATCTTTTTGTAGCTGTTGTATTTATTTATGCTTCGGGGGGGGGGGGGGGGTAAAGTGTCGTCATCGTGATTTCCTCAGTCCCGAGTGCCGATGCGGCGTATCCCAAGAGGGACGTGTCGAGCGAATCCCGTACGATTCCACGGGAGGTTGCCAGGCGCCGACCCGTCCGCCTTCCCGCTCGAAGCCGCTACGAGAGCCGGCTCCCAACCTCCACGGGCCGGAGGCGATCCTCGGCGTTGGCTCCGCCTCCGAGCGCCTTCGACTATACACCATGCCGCCGGAGGCGCGCGCCGCGGGGTCCGGGCGAGGGGCGCTACCAGCCTTCGTTTCGCTACTTCGTGCTTGACGAGCGGGCGCAGCGGGAAGACGATCTGCCGCGGGGCAACCTGGTGACGGCGCTGATCGGGTTCGAGAACAGCCGTTCGCCGGAGGCGCTGGAGCGGGCCGTGGCGGCGTTGCTCGAATGGCTCCGGGGTCCGGAGGACGGGGAGCTCAAGCGGGCGTTCCTGCAGTTGGCCCTGCGGGTGGTCATGCCGGCCGGGGTCCGCGCGGAGGGCCTGTCGCCGACGGCGCCGCGACTGGAGCAACTGGAGGAGGAGCCGGCGATGTTGGCCGAACGGGTGCAGGAGTGGTACAGGGAGGCTCGGGAGCAGGGCATGGAGCAGGGTATCGAACGAGGCCGCGCCGAGGAGCGGGCGCTGCTGTGCCGGCAGGCGGCGCGGAAGTTCGACGCCGGGACGGCCGACCGGCTGTCGGGGCTGCTGAGCCGTTTCACGGACCCGGGCCAGCTTGGCGAGGTCGGCGACTGGATCATCGAATGCGACACGGGGGCCGATCTGCTCGCCCGGGCGGAGCGGATGGCCCGGCCTCCCTCCTGACCCGCGGGCGACCTCCGGCGTTGAGCGGCCGGGGGCGGTCTGCTAAGCTGAAGTCCCATCACGGAGGGATGGGGCAGACATGACGCGATACGTCTTCATCACGGGTGGCGTCGTTTCCTCGCTCGGCAAGGGAATCGCCTCCTCCTCGCTCGGCGCGCTCCTCGAAGCCCACGGCCTCGGCGTCACCCTCGTCAAGCTCGACCCCTACATCAACGTCGATCCGGGCACCATGAACCCGTTCGAGCACGGCGAGGTGTACGTGACCCGGGATGGGGCCGAGACCGACCTCGACCTCGGGCACTACGAGCGCTTCGTGCGCACGCCGATGGGCCGGAACAACAACTTCACCACCGGCCAGATCTACGAGACCGTGATCCGGCGCGAGCGCCGGGGCGGCTACCTCGGCAGCACCGTCCAGGTGATCCCGCACATCACGGACGAGATCAGGGCCTGCATCGAATCGAGCGCGGAAGGGTCGGACGTCGCCCTGGTCGAGATCGGCGGCACGGTGGGGGACATCGAGTCGCAGCCGTTCCTCGAGGCGATCCGCCAGATGGCCTTCGACCTCGGGCGCACCCGGACCCTCTTCATCCACCTGACCCTCGTGCCCTACATCGCCACCTCCGGCGAGATCAAGACCAAGCCCACCCAGCACTCGGTGAAGGAGCTCCGGTCCATCGGGATCCAGCCCGACCTCCTGCTGTGCCGGACCGACCGCCCCCTCCCCGACCGGGAGCGGGGCAAGATCGCCCTCTTCACCAACGTGGAGCCGCGCGCGGTGGTCTCGGCCCCCGACGTCGACACCATCTACCGCCTGCCGGGGCTCTTCCACGAGCAGGGGGTCGACGCGGTGGTCATGGAGCGGTTGGAGCTCGACGCGGCCCAGCGCCCGATCGACCTCTCGGAGTGGGACGAGGTGGTCGCGGGGATCGACCACGCGGAGGGGGAGGTGGTCGTGGGGATGGTGGGCAAGTACGTCCACCTCGCGGATTCCTACAAGTCTCTCAACGAGGCCCTGGTCCACGCCGGGATCGCCGCCCGTACCCGGGTCCGGGTGGAGCTCATCGACGCGGAAGAGATCGAGCGGCGCGGGCCTTCGCCGCTCGAAGGGGTGGACTGCGTGCTCGCGCCGGGCGGCTTCGGGACGCGCGGCGTGGAGGGGAAGATCCTCGCCGCGCGCTTCGCCCGCGAGCGCGGGACGCCCTTCCTCGGCATCTGCCTCGGGATGCAGGCCGCGGTGATCGAGTACGCCCGCAACGCCGCGGCCCTCGTCGGGGCCAACAGCACGGAGTTCGACCCCGGATCGCCGCACCCGGTGATCGCCCTGCTCACCGAGTGGGTCGAGGGGGACGGACGGGTGCAGCGGCGGGAGGACGGCGGGGACCTCGGCGGCACCATGCGCCTCGGCGGGCAGGAGGCGGTCCTCGCGGAGGGCACCCGGGCCTTCGAGGCCTACGGCAGGCCGGTCATCGAGGAGCGGCACCGGCATCGCTACGAGTTCAACAACCGCTATCTCGACCGGTTCCGGGAAGCGGGGCTCGTCATCTCGGCGACCACCGCCGACGGCGGCTCGTCGAGATGGTGGAGCTTCCGGACCATCCCTGGTACGTCGGCTGCCAGTTCCATCCCGAGTTCACGTCGAACCCCCGCGACGGGCATCCCCTGTTCAAGGCCTTCGTACGCGCCGCCATCCGGCATCGCGACCTTCGCCTCGGCGCCGGAGCCGGTGCGGCCCCCGGCTCGGAGGGCCGCGCCTCCGGCCCCGGGGGCGGGAACGGCGCACGCGACGGCGCGGAGCCGGGCGGCGCGGCGGCCTTCGCCGCCGGCGGCGCGGACCTCGCCCGTTCCGTCCACTGACCATGACGTCCCGCCCGCGCGCCGCCGCCGGTCCCGTTCCCCCGGAACGCGGCCCCTGATGGACCTCTGCGGCTTCGAGGCGGGTCCCGACCGGCCCCTGTTCCTGATCGCGGGGCCTTGCGTCATCGAGTCGGAGCGGATGGCCCTCGATACGGCGTCGGAGCTTCGCGCTGTCGCCGGCCGTCTCGGCATCGGCTTCATCTACAAGTCCTCCTTCGACAAGGCGAACCGGACCTCCGAGGCCAGCTTTCGCGGCCCCGGGCTCGCCGAGGGGCTCCGGATCCTGGAGCGGGTCCGCGGCGAGGTCGGGGTACCGGTCCTCACCGACGTGCACGAGGACACCCCGGTGGACGAGGTCGCGTGCGTCGTGGACGTGCTCCAGACCCCGGCCTTCCTCTGCCGCCAGACCAATTTCATCCGGCGGGTGGCGGCGGCCGGCCGGCCGGTCAACATCAAGAAGGGGCAGTTCCTCGCCCCCTGGGACATGGCGCACGTGGTCGAGAAGGCGCGTTCGGCCGGCAACGAACGGATCCTCGTGTGCGAGCGGGGGGTCTCGTTCGGCTACAACTACCTCGTCTCCGACATGCGCTCGCTCGCGGTGCTGCGCGAGACCGGCTGTCCCGTCGTGTTCGACGCCACCCACTCGGTGCAGATGCCGGGGGGGATGGGGGCCGCGTCCGGCGGTCAGCGGGAGTTCGTTCCGGTGCTCGCGCGCGCCGCGGTGGGGGCGGGGGTCTCGGGTCTCTTCCTGGAGACCCACCCGAACCCGGACGAGGCGTTGAGCGACGGTCCGAACGCGGTGCCGCTCGACGAGATGGAGCCCCTGCTGGAAGCCCTGGTCGCGATCGACCGGGTGGTCAAACCGGTCCGGGCGGGCGGGGACTCGGGTACGGAAGCCGGAGCCGCGGCGCAATGACCGCCCCCCGGGTCTTCGCCGGCGGCGCCGAGCGGATCGAGTCGGTGCGGGCGCGGGAGATCATCGATTCGCGCGGGAATCCCACCGTCGAGGCGGACGTCCGGCTCGCCGGGGGGGCCGTCGGGTCGGCCGCGGCTCCCTCCGGGGCGTCGACCGGCGCGCGCGAGGCGGTCGAGCTCCGCGACGCGGACCCGGGGCGCTTCGCCGGCCGGGGGGTCGAGCGGGCGGTCGCCAACGTCGAACGCGAGATCGCTCCCGCCCTCCGGGGCGAGGAGGCGGGCGACCAGGCGCGGGTCGACGCCCGCCTCCGCGAGCTCGACGGCACGACGAACAAGGCCCGGCTCGGCGCGAACGCGATCCTCGCGGTCTCCCTCGCGGCGGCGCGGGCCGCCGCCGCGGCCCGGGGGCAATGGCTCTACGAGCACCTCGCGGCGCTCGCCGGCCACCCGCCGCCGCGGATGCCGGTCCCGATGATGAACGTGGTGAACGGCGGCGCGCACGCGGACAACAACGTCGACGTGCAGGAGTTCATGGTGGTCCCGTGCGGCGTCCCGTCCTTCCGTGAAGCGGTGCGGTGCGGGGCGGAGACGTTCCACGCGCTGAAGGCGCTGCTGCGCGAACGGGGGCTCGCGACGGCGGTCGGCGACGAGGGCGGGGTCGCGCCGGACCTCGGCTCGAACCGGGAGGCCATCGAGCTCATCCTCGAGGCGGTGGTCCGGGCCGGCTACCGCCCCGGCCGCGACGTGGTCCTCGCCATCGACGCGGCCAGCTCGGAGTTCCACCGGGACGGCCGCTACTGCTTCGAGGGCCGGGCGCTCGACGCCCTCGGCTTCGCCTCCGTCCTCGCCGCCTGGGCGGACGACTTCCCCCTCGTCTCCATCGAGGACGGCATGGCGGAGGACGACTGGGAGGGCTGGGCGGCGCTCACCGCCCGGCTCGGGGACCGGGCGCAGCTCGTCGGCGACGACCTCTTCGTCACCAA
Source organism: Gammaproteobacteria bacterium (assembly GCA_965243335.1). Lineage (GTDB taxonomy): Bacteria > Pseudomonadota > Gammaproteobacteria > HK1 > HK1 > JAJDXW01. The sequence continues at coordinate 2,217,553 of OZ251545.1, read as the reverse complement.
CCCGGAGATCCTCCGGCGGGGCGTGCGCGAGGGGGTGGCGAACGCGGTGCTCGTCAAGGTCAACCAGATCGGCGCCCTGTCGGAGACCTTCGACACCCTCGCGGTCGCACGGGAAGCGGGCTACGCGGCGATCATCTCCCACCGCTCGGGCGAGACCGAGGATACGTTCATCGCGGACCTCGCGGTCGCGACCGGTGCGGGGCAGATCAAGACGGGCTCGATGTGCCGCTCGGACCGGGTGGCGAAGTACAATCGGCTGCTCAGGATCGAGGAGCGGCTGGAGGAGGCCGTATGGCCGGGATCGGAAGTCTTCGCGGGACGGGCGGCTACGCGGCCCTGAAGCGGATGCGGCGCCGGGCCCGCTTGCGGGTCCTGGCGGGCCTGCTGCTCGCCGCCGCCGTCGCCGGTCTCCAGTACCGCCTGTGGCTCGGGGACGGGAGCGTCTCGGAGGTCATGGACCTCCAGGCCGCGATCGAGGCGCAGCGGGAGGAGAACCGGCGGCTGTACGCGAGGAACCGGGCGCTCGAAGCCGAGGTGGTCGATCTCAAGACCGGTCTCGAGTCCATCGAGTACCGGGCGCGGCGGGACCTCGGCATGACCCGCGCGGACGAGACCTTCTACCAGATCGTCGAGCGTCGATGACGCGGGGCGCGGGCCGCCCGGTCCGGGGGCTCGTCGCGGCGGCCGGGGCGGGCCTTCGTTTCGGGGCGGATACGCCGAAGCAGTTCGCTCCGCTGGCCGGCCGGCCGATGCTGGCGCACGCGATCGAGGGGCTCGCGGCCGATGGCCGGGTGCGCTCGGTGGCGGTGGTCCTGCCGCCCGGGAGGCCGGACTTCCGCCGCCTCGGTCTCCGGCCCGGATGCGGCGTCCTGCTCGCCGAGGGCGGGGCCGAACGGAGCGCGTCGGTGGCGAACGGGCTGGCCCGGCTCGCCGCCGCGGGCGGGGCGGCGCCGGATGACTGGGTGCTGGTGCACGACGCGGCCCGCCCCTGCCTCCACCCGGACGACCTCGCCGCGCTCATCGACGCCGGCCTCGAACATCCGACCGGAGCCCTCCTCGCGTCCCCGGTGCGGGACACCCTCAAGCGCGCCCGGACGGACCCGGGGAACGGAGAGGCGGTGGTCGATGTGACGGTCTCCCGCGACCGGATGTGGCGGGCCCTCACCCCGCAGATGTTCCGGCTCGCCGACCTTGCCGCCGCGCTCGCGGAAGTGTCGGGCCGCGGCGAGGCGGTCACCGACGACGCGGAGGCGATCGAGGGCTGGGCCGCGCGCCGCGGGCGGCCCCCGCCGCGGCTGGTGGAGGCCCGCCACGAGAACCCCAAGGTGACCGCTCCGGGAGACCTCTGCGCGGCCGGCCGGATCCTCGCGGCCCGGGCCGAAGGGCGGGGGCGGGGATGAGCTACCGGATCGGACAGGGCTGCGACGCGCACCGCTTCGGCCCCGGCGACGGGATCGTGGTGGGGGGGGAGCGGATCCCCTTCGACCGGGGGGTCGTGGCCCATTCCGACGGCGACGTGCTCCTGCACGCGGTCTGCGACGCCCTCCTCGGGGCGGCCGGGCTCGGGGACCTCGGTACCTGGTTCCCGGACACCGACCCGCGCTACGCCTCCGTGTCGAGCCGGGCGCTCCTCCGCGAGGTCCGGGGCCGGGCCGCCGCCGCGGGCTGGCGGGCGGTGAACGTGGACGCGACGGTGGTCGCCGAGGCTCCGCGCCTCGCCGGATACCGGGACGCGATCCGCGCCAACCTCGCGGCCGACCTCGGGGTCCCGGTGGAGGCGGCGAGCGTCAAGGCGACCACCACCGAGGGGATGGGCTTCACCGGCCGGGGCGAAGGCATCGCCTGCCACGCGGTCGTGCTGCTCGAATCGCTCCCCATACCCTGAGCCTGCCCCGGACGCCTCACCGGGCCTCGTCGCCCGGGCTCCTCCTCGAGAGCGTCGAGAGGCGGCAGCGCCCCGCAGGATGTTGAAGGGCAAGCCGAAGCGAAGCCAGAGGCAGCGGACCGCAGCATCCAGGGGTTGCTTGTGCCGAGGCCGGTGCGTTGTTCGTAATCTATTGATATGAAGAATGAATAACAGAAGTCGAGACATTCATTATCCCACTTGGTTACGTATAAAGCTCAGGTAAATCAGCCCGTCATTCCCGCGAAAGCGGGAATCCAGGGGCCTTTGGTTGAAGTGGATTCCCGCTTTCGCGGGAATGACGGGCTTCGCAGAGCCTGTGCCCGGGTTTCCATCAGCCTCAGGGCGCAAGCTGATCTTTGTGCGTAATCAGGTTGTCCCATGAGGATGGACGCTTCCCGAGGTATCGGCGCCATTCGGAGCTGCCTTCACCCCATCACAGGACCTTCGCGAACCCATCGCCAGGAGCACTCCTGCGAGCGGCGCTTCTTGGGAGCGCTTGTGTCCCGCCCGCACAGGGGAAGCGCCCGTGAACGGAAATGCGGGCGAGACGCCCGCATTCCCAGGACGCGGCGCGCCCTCCTGCCGCATCCGCCTTCGCGTCCGCGGGTCTCCATCCGGCGGAGGGTGTACGCTTGTCACGCATGGAGGGAGAGGTCGCCCCGGAACGCGGTGGAGAGCCCCCGGCGCCAGGGTTCGGCGGCTTCGTGCCGTTCCCCGCGCTCGCCCGGGCCCACGGAGCGCCGCCGGTGGCCGGGGTGCTGCGGCGCGAGCCGGCCGACTTCCGGGTCGACGAGGCGCTGGGGTTCGAGCCCGAGGGGTCCGGCCCTCATCACTGGCTCCTGGTCCGGAAGACGGGCTGCACGACCCCCCATGCGGCCCGCGTCCTCGCCGCCCGGTTCGCGGTCGCGGTGCGGGAGGTCGGCTTCTCGGGCCTCAAGGACCGACATGCCGAGACCACCCAATGGTTCACCGTGCCGGCCCGGGCCCAGGCCGGCGACCCCGAGCCCGGCGAGATCGCCGACGGCGTCCGGATCGTGCGGGCCGCCCGGGGGCGGAAGAAGCTCCGGCGCGGCGCGCACGCGGGCAACCGCTTCGCGATCACGGTTCGCGACGCGGACGGCGACCGCGAGGCGTTCGCGGACCGGGCGGCCCGGGTCGCCCGCGCCGGGGTCCCGAGCTACTTCGGCGCGCAGCGGTTCGGGCGGGACGGAGGGAACGTCGCCGCCGCGGCCGGCATGATGTGCGGAGATGCGAAGCCCCCGGACCGCTTCGTCCGCGGGCTATATCTCTCGGCGGCCCGTTCCCTGCTCTTCAACCGGGTCCTGCACCGGCGCGTGGAGGCGGGCGTCTGGAACCGGTACGTGCCGGGTGACGCGATCGTGATCGCCGGGCGGCGGCGCGCGCTCGCCCCGGGGGCGTCCCCCCGGGAGGGCGGATCGGCGGCGGATTGGGTGGCTGCGCTCCGCGCACACCCCACGGGGCCGCTCTGGGGGCGCGGGTCGCGGGATGGGGCGGCGGCGGAAGCGCTCGCCTTCGAGACGGCGGCGCTCGCCGGCGGCGAGGGATGGCAGGCCGGGCTGGAGGCGGCCGGCCTCGCGGCGGATCGGCGCGCGCTTCGGGTCGTGCCGTCGGACCTCGAATGGGACGGGCCGGCGAACGGCGGCCTGGTGGTGCGTTTCTCGCTCCCGCGCGGCGCCTACGCGACGGCCGTCCTGCGGGAGCTGGTCGGGGACCGGGCGGGCGCGTGAAGCGCGTCCGGCCCGGTGCGCCCGCGCCGAGGCCCGCCCCAGGGTCCGCGGCGCAGCGCAGAGCCCGGCGCCGCGGGCCGGCGGGGCTACGCCGTTCGGAGCAGCACGTGGACCGCTCCGGTGCCCCCGGCGTTGTCGGGGGCGGGGCAGAAGGCGAGGACCGCGTCGGACCGGCGAAGCCACCGGTCCACGATCGCCTTCAGCACCGGCCGCCCCTTCGGGGAGCTTCGTCCCTTGCCGTGGATGATGCACACGCAGCGAAGGCCGCGCGCCCGCGAGTGGTCGATGAATTCGAGCACCGCACGCTCGGCCTCGAATGCGAAGAGCCCGTGCAGATCGAGCCGGTCCTCGACCGGGTGCTGGCCGCGCCGGAGCCGGCGGATCTCCCGGCGCTGAAGGCCGGGGCGGGAGAACTCGATGCGGCTTCCGCGTTCGACGTCTTCGATCGGACCGGGCTCGGGCCGGCCCTCCGCCATCCCGCCGCCTTCCGCGGCTGTTGCCGCCGACGAGTCGCGGCGGAGCGGCCGGCGAACGGGCGCGACGCGCTCGCCGCGCCCGAGCGGGCGGGTCTCGCCCACATGCCGGCGAAAGAGCGAGGCGTCATCGTCGGGGGAGGGGGAGTCCATTTCGGGCTTCCACGAGATCCGCTCGGGAGGACGCAGCCTATTCTCGATCCGTCGAATGGTCATTGCCAGCGCCCGGACCACGTTCGCCCGAGATCGGTCCGCCGGAGGGGATAGCTGTCTGGTCTGGAGCGTCGAGCTGGTCATGTCTGCCTGCCTCCCTCGGTGGCCTGTTTCCCGGCTGTCGCGCGCCGCGCGCGCCGGGTGCTCGAATCCACTTTGTACCGGAAGGTCCGTCCCGGCCACCTTCCTCCGTTTGGCGACACTTCCTTTTGTTTCGTCAAGATATTGTTATATTTCTATAAATTCGGATGTTCGGAGGGTTTGCCGCTCCCTTTCCGGCCGTGTGCGAAGCCCGGATCGACCCTGCCGGCGGCATGGCTTCGTCTCCCCTGCGAGTCGGCGGCCCGCGGCGCCGATCCGGGCGGCGGCAGGCGCAAGCTGGGTCCGCGGCGTGGCCCCGGGGCGGGCGCGCGGTCTTGACCGGACGGCGGTGCGCACGGACGATGAGCGCCCGGCCCGCGTCCCAACCAGGAGCTTCACGATGAGCGACCCGCTCGGCGACTTCACCGATCTGCTCGACCGCTTCACCGCCGCCGTGGAGTCCGGCGACGCCGGCGCCTTCACGGCGCTGTTCTCGGAGGACGGGGTCTACGACGACGTCTTCTACGGCGAGTTCCGGGGCCGCGAGCGCCTCGCGGAGATGCTGCGCGATCACTTCCACGGCCATGCCCGCGACTTCCGCTGGGAGATGCGCGACCCGGTGTGCGACGGCCGGGTCGGGTATGCGGGCTACACTTTCAGCTACACCTCGACGATGAAGCGGAGCGAGGGCCGGCGGGTGGTGTTCACGGGATGTTCCCGGTTCCTGCTCCGGGACGGGCTCATCGAGTCCTACCAGGAGTGGGCGTTCGGTACGGCCGGGCTCGCCCAGCTCGGCGCGCCCCCTGAGGTGCTCGCGCGCCAGTCGGAGCGCGAGGCGGCCCGGATCCGCGCGCGCGCCGACCGGGCCATGCACCGCCTGGAGGGATCGACGTGAGCCGCACCGGGCCGCTCGACGCCGGGGAGTCCCGCGCCGAACGCGCCCGTTCGGGCCGTCTCGGACCCCTCGATCCCCGGGACCTCGATGCGGAGCAGCGGCAGGTGCTCGACGCGATGCTCGCGGGGCCTCGGGGGAAGTCCGGGTTCCTGTCCCCGGAGCGGGAGATCGGAGGCCCGTTCGCGCCGTGGCTGCGAAGCCCCGGATTCGCCGGGCGCGCGCAGGCGCTCGGGGCGTTCGTGCGCTACCAGACCACCCTGGAACCACGCCTCTCCGAGCTCGCGATCATCGTGGTCGGGGCGGCCTGGAAGGCCGACTACGAGTTCGCGGCCCACGCCGCCATCGCCGTCCGCGCCGGGGTCTCCCGCGACACGGTGGCCGCGCTCGCGCGCGGCGAGCGCCCATCGCTCGAACGCGACGACGAGCGCATCGTCTACGAGTTCGCGCGGGAGCTGGTCGAGAACCGCCGGGTCACGGACGAACGCTACGCGGCGGCCGTCGGGCTGCTGGGCGAGGGCGGAACCGTCGAGCTGGTGGGGATCATCGGCTACTACACCCTCGTCTGCATGACCCTGAATGCGTTCGAGGTTCCGCTCGGCGAAGGGATGGAGCCCCCCTTTGCGGCCTCCTGATCCGCTTGCCGCGCCGGGCCCCATCGCGGGGGGGCGGGAGCGTCGAAGCGCCGCGGCGGCGGGCCGCAGCCCGTGCGTTGCTCCAGGGCTTGGGGTCGGTTCGAGGGGTTTTTGGGCGGATTTCACCCCACGGCGGGGGGTTGCGGGTCGTACTTGGGCACACCATCCCTGGGTACGCCGGCGTCTCGCCGGCCCAGGAAGGGGCGAAGCGCCCGTGAGACCGAACATGCCGGCGGGACGCCGGCGTACCCAGAGGCGTTCGCCATTGGCGAAAACCCCTACAGTGCACATGCCTCGGGCCGCGGGCCGCTTGCGCCGCCATCGGCCCCGGCGCACGCGCCCGGTCCATGCGGCCTCGCACGGAGCGCGCCCCACGGCCATGAGCGGGTCGGCGTCCTCCGCGGGAGGACAGGGGACCGTGCGGGCGGCCCGCCCGTCCCCGGATGGGCCGCGGGCGGAAGGCGCCCCGTCGTGAGCCGCCGGGCGGAGCCGTCCACCGTCGCCCGCATCGCCGAGCACCTCCGCGCCGGCGATGCGGGCCGCGCCGAGCGGGCCGGGCGGGCGGCGGTGAAGCGCGAGCCGCGCAACCCCGACGCCTGGCGCCTGCACGCGCTGGCGGCCCTCGAGGCGGGCCGGCTCGGGAAGGCCCGCACACGGTTCGAGCGGGCGATCGCCCTCCGGCCCGACAGCTCGATGCTCCACTCCAACCTCGGGGCGGCGCTCGAGCGCCTGGGGGACCTGGAGGGCTCGTTTCGCGCGCACGACCGGGCGCTTGCCCTCGACCGCGCGCCCGCCGACAACTGGTTCAACCACGGCCTCGTCCTGCTCCGTCTCGGGCGGCCCGCGGAAGCGGCCGTGAGCCTCGAAGCCGCCCGCGACCGGGCCCCGGAGGACCCGGAGGTCCGGCTGAACCTCGGGCGGGCGCTGGAGCAGTCGGGCGACGGGGAGGGCGCCTTGCGGGAGCTCCGAAGCGCCCTCGTCCGCGCGACCGGCTCGGGCGAACGCTGGGCGGGGGAGGTCCGGGAAGCGCTCCGGCGGGTGCTGGCCGAGGTGTTCCCGGTCGAGCCGGCCCCGGACGTGCGCCGGCTCCTCGTCGAGACCGGGGTGGGGCCGGAGCTCGGATCGGCGGCGGCCGCCCAGCTCCGGATCGGGGCCCCGCCCCCGGACGACGGCCCGGCGGCGGCACGCTTCCTCGCCTCGGGCGGGCGGCTGCTCCTCGACTATCTCCGGGGTACGGTGAACCTCGACCCGCGGCTCGAACGCCTGCTGACCGCGGCGAGGGCCGAGCTTTTGCGGGAGTGGTCCGACGCGGGCGAGGCGCAAGCCGCCGCCCAGGCGTCCGCCGCCGCCCTCGCCGTGCAGTGCTTCCACAACGAGTTCGTGTGGTGGGTGAGCCCGGAGGAGGAGGCGCTTCTCGCCGCCCCCGCCGCGCGGCTCGACCGGGCCTTGGCGGGAGACGATCCGATCGATACTGCGCGGCTAGCCGCCGACCTGCTGCTCGTGGCCCTCTATCGCCCCCTGAGCGCGCTCGCCGGCGCGGACCGGCTGGCCGCGGTCCCGCCCGAGGCGTGGAGCCCGCCGGTGGCGGACCTCCTCCGCCTTGCCCTCCACGGCCCGCGCGAGGAGGCCCGCATCGCCCGTGACCTCCCGACCCTGGCCGCGATCGACGACCCCACGTCCCGCGCGGTGCGGGCGCAGTACGAGGAGAACCCGTATCCGCGCTGGATCTCGCTTCCTCCGGGCCCCGACCTCGAGCTCTCCCAGGCCCTCGCGCAGAAGTACCCGGAGCGGCCCGCCGGAGGTCCGGTCGGGGCCGTGCTGGTGGCCGGGGGAGGGACCGGCTACGAGCCGCTCCTCGCGGCCCGCCAGAACCCGCGCGCGGAGGTGCTGTCGCTCGACCTGAGCCGCGCGAGCCTCGCCTACGGCGCCCGCATGGCCCGGCGGCTCGGCCTCGGGAACGTGCGTTTCCTCCAGGGCGACCTGCTCGACGTCGACGCGCTCGGCGAGCGCTTCGACGCGATCCTCGCGAGCGGGGTGCTGCACCACATGGCGGACCCGGAAGCCGGGCTGCGGGCGCTCGCCGGGGCGCTCCGCCCGGGCGGGGCGATCCGCATCGGCCTCTACAGCGAGTACGCGCGGGAGGTCGTCGGCAAGGCGCGCCGGGCGGCGGACGCGGCGGGCCACGACGGTAGCCCGGAGGGGGTCCGCGCGTTCCGGCGCGAGATCGTCGAGGGCCGCGCGGGGGAGATCGAGGGGCTGCTCCGAAGCGCGGACTTCTACGCCGTGAGCACTTGCCGGGACCTCGTGTTCCACGTCCACGAGCGGCGGTTCACGATCCCGAAGCTCGCGGAGGCGCTCGCGTCCGCCGGCCTCCGGCCCCTCGGCTTCGAGGCGGGCCGGGAGACGCGCGCCCGCTACCGCCGTGAATTCCCCGGCGACCCGCGCCTCCGCTCGCTCGACCGCCTCGCGGAGTTCGAGAGGGCCCACCCGGAGGCGTTCGCCGGCATGTATCTTCTGTGGGCGGAGCCGGAGCGCCCCGAGGGGCGGTCCGGGGGGTGACGGAGCGGGCGGCGACCGCGCCGGACGGCGACCGCGCCGACGCCGAACCCGTCCGGCGCGGGGACGAAACGCAGACAACGAAACGCAGACAACGAAGGAGGAACGGCGGTGGACTACCGGTACATGAGCTTCGAGACCGACGGGGGCATCGCGCGCATGACCCTGAACCGCCCGGAGGCGGGGAACGCGCTCCACATCGACATGTGCAAGGAGCTGATGGACGTCTCCATCCGCTGCGACGAGGACCCCGCGGTCCGGGTCCTGGTGGTGGACGCGGCGGGGCGCATGTTCTGCGCGGGGGGGGACCTCAAGTCGTTCGCGGACGAAGCCGACCGGCTCGGCCCGGTCCTCAAGGAGATGACCATCTGGCTGCACGGCGCGTTCTCGCGCTTCGCGCGGATGCGCGCCCCGGTGGTCACCGCCGTGAACGGGATCGCGGCGGGCGGGGGGTTCGGGCTCGCGATGTGCTCGGACTACGTGATCGCCGGCGAGTCGGCCGCGTTCACGATGGCGTTCACCGCGGCCGGGCTCTCGCCCGACAGCAGCTCGACCTGGTTCCTGCCCCGCATCATCGGGCTGCGGCGGACCCAGGAGCTCATGCTGACGAACCGCCGCATCGACGCCCGCGAGGCTCTCGAGTGGGGGCTCGTGACCCGGGTGGTGGCCGACGACGCGCTCGCGGACGAGGCGGCGAAGGTCGCCCGCACCCTCGCGAGCGGCCCGACCGAGGCCTACGGATCGGTGAAGCGGATGCTCGCCGCGACCTTCGACAACGGGCTCGAGACCCAGATGGAGCTCGAGGCCCGGGAGGTCACCGACAACGCGCGGGGGGCGGACGGCCGGGAGGGGGTGGCCGCGTTCCTCGAGAAGCGGAAGCCCGTATTCCAGGGCCGGCGCTGAGCCGCGCCGCGATCCGCGCAGCGATCCGGGCCGGGCGCCGACCCCGCTCCCGGCCCGTCCCGCACCGCCCGAACCGATCCACCGCTCCGAGGAGGAACCCGTGACATCCGCACGCGAACACCCGAAGAAGACCATCGAGGTCCTGGGAAAGCGAATGGCCTACGTCGAGATGGGGGAGGGCGACCCGGTCGTCTACCTCCATGGCAACCCGACCTCGTCCTATCTCTGGCGCAACGTCATGCCCCACACCGAGCCGCTCGGGCGGTCGATCGCGATCGACCTCATCGGCATGGGGGACTCCGAGCCCCTGGCCGACTCCGGCCCCGGGCGCTACCGCTTCGTCGAGCACCGCGAGTATCTCGACGCCGCCCTCGACGCGCTCGGGGTGGCCGCGTCCGGCAACGCGGTGCTCGTGGTCCACGACTGGGGGTCGGCGCTCGGCTTCGACTGGGCGAACCGCCATCGCGATGCGGTGCAGGGCCTCGTCTACATGGAGGCCCTGGTCCGGCCGGTCGCGTGGGAGGAGTGGCCGGAGGCCTCGCGGCGGGTGTTCCAGGGCTTCCGCTCCGAGGCCGGCGAGGACATGGTGATCGCGAAGAACGTCTTCGTCGAACGGGTGCTCCCCGGGTCGGTCCTCCGCGGTCTCGCCCCCGAGGAGATGGAGGTCTACCGGCGCCCGTTCCGGGAGCCGGGGGAGTCGCGGCGCCCCACCCTCACGTGGCCGCGCGAGATCCCCATCGAAGGGGAGCCGGCCGACGTGGCCGGGATCGTGCGGAGCTACGCGGACTGGCTCGCCGGGTGCGAGACGCCGAAGCTCTTCGTCAACGCCGACCCGGGGGCCATCCTGGTCGGGCCGCCGCGCGAGTTCTGCCGCGGCTGGAAGAACCAGACCGAGGTCACCGTGCGCGGCAGCCACTTCATCCAGGAGGACTCGCCGGACGAGATCGGCCGGGCCGTCGCCGGGTTCGTGCGGGGGCTCCGCGGGTGACGGCGGGGCGGGCGCGCCCGCGCCCCCTCGACGGGGTCCGGGTCCTCGACTTCGGGCGCTTCATCGCGGCCCCCTACTGCGGGATGATGCTCGCCGACATGGGGGCGGAGGTCTTCCGGGTGGACCGCCCCGGCGGGGAAGAGGATCGGAGCTACGGACGCACGGGCCCCGACGGCTCGAACTTCGTCTTCCCCAACTTCGGGCGCAACAAGAAGGGGATCACCCTCGACGTGCTGCGGCGCGACGCCCCGCGCGAGGTGCTCCGCGACCTCGTCGCCCGGTGCGACGTGTTCCTGCACAACTTCAGCCCGAGCGCGGTCAAGGCGTTCGGGCTCGGCTACGAAGACGTCCGGGCCATGCGCGAAGACGTCGTCTACGCCGGGATCTCGTGCTACGGCTCCACCGGCCCCTACGCGATGCGGAGCGGCTTCGACCAGATCGCCCAGGTGATGTCCGGGGCGTGCGCGCTCACCGGCTACGAGCACGAGCCGCCCATGCGGTCCGCCGTGCCGTGGGTCGACTACAGCACCGGGCTGCTCGCGGCGTTCGGAACGGTCCTCGCGCTCCGCCACCGGGACGCGACGGGAGAGGGCCAGGAGGTGGATTGCGCCCTGCTCCAGACCGCGGTGAGCTACGCCTCGCCGATGATCGCCGAAGCCCTCGTCACCGGCCGCGAGCGCCCCCGGATCGGGAACCGGATGCCCTACGTGGGGCCGACGGACCTCTACCGCTGCCGGGACGGCTGGGTGTACGTCGCCACCGTGACGGACGGCATGTGGAGAAGCCTCATGGACCTCATCGGCCGGCCGGAGCTTGCGGCGGTCCCCGACTACGCGACGGACGAGGGGCGGTTCGAGGCGCGGGCGGAGATCGACCCGCACGTCGAGGAGTGGATGGCGGGGCGGGAGGTCGCGGAGGTGGTCGCGGCGATGGAGACGGCCCGGATCCCGTGCGGGGTCTACCGGACCACCGCCGAGGTCCACGAGGACCCGCACGTCCAGGCGCGCGCGATGCTGGAGTGGGTGGACATGGAGGCGCCGGGGATGGAGCGGGTCCCGGTGAGCGGGGTACCGGTGAAGCTGTCCGCGAGCCCCGGCGAGGTGCGCCGCCGCGCCCCGCGCCCCGGGGAGCACAACGAGGAGTGCTACCGCGGCCTCCTCGGGTACTCGGCGGAGCGGATCGATCGGCTCCGGGCGGCGGGGTTCCTCTGACCCGGGGGCTTCGAGCGCCGGCGCCGCCGGGAGCGGCCGGCCCCGCCGCGGACGCGGGGGGTTCGCCCGCCCGCGTGCGCCAGCGGTGACGGAGACGGTCTCCCTTCCGCTCTGGCTGGCGGCCGCGGCCGGCGGGCTCGTGCTGTGGGCGGTGCTCGACCGGCTGCTCGTCCCGGGGGTGCGCTGGTTCTTCCGGCGCCGGGGCGACCGCGTGGTCGACGAGCTGAACACGCGCCTCGATCTCAAGATCCCCGCCTTTCACCGGACCCGGCGCCGGGTCCTCGTCGAGCGGCTGACCCACGACCCCGAGGTCACGGCGGCGGTCGAGCGCCGGGCGCGGGAGTCCGGCCGGCCGCGCGAGGCGCTGGCGCGCGAGGTCGAGCGCTACGCGCGCGAGATCGTGCCGTCGTTCAACCCCTACCTCTATTTCCGTCTCGGGTACTGGCTCGCGCGGCGCACCGTCCAGGTCCTCTACCGGGTCCGCATGGGGTACTCCGACGACCGGGCCCTGTCCGAAATCGAGCCCAATGCGAGCGTGGTCTTCGTGATGAACCACCGCAGCAACATGGACTACGTGATCGTGGCCTACTTCGCCGCGCAACGGTCCGCCCTGAGTTACGCGGTCGGGGAGTGGGCGCGGGTCTGGCCGTTGCAGGCGCTGATCCGGTCGCTCGGGGCGTACTTCGTGCGCCGGGATTCGCGCAACCCCCTCTACCGCCAGGTGCTGGCCCGCTACGTCCAGGCCGCGACCGCCGCGGGGGTCGTCCAGGCGGTCTATCCCGAAGGCGGGCTCAGCCGGGACGGGCGCCTGCGCCGCCCCAGGCTCGGCCTCGTCAGCTACATGGTCTCGGGGTTCGACCCCGAGGGCGAGCGCGACCTCGTGTTCGTCCCGGTCGGCATCAACTACGACCGGGTGCTCGAGGACCGGACCCTGGTGCGCGAGCGGGACCCGGAGACGGCCGCCCCCCGCAGCCGGACGTACGTCGCCCTCACCCTGCTCGGCTTCGTCGGCCGCCAGGCAGCCCTCCGGCTCCGGGGGCGCTGGCGCCGCTTCGGCTACGCGTGCGTGAACTTCGGCGCGCCGGTCTCGATGCGTTCGTACACCCGCGAGCACGGGGTCGACTTCCGCTCCCTGGACCCGCCCGCCCGCTTCGCGGCGGTGGAGCGGCTGGGCGGCGCGCTGCTCGACGCGATCGCGGCCGTGGTTCCCGTCCTGCCGGCGCCCCTGGTGGCCACGGTGTTCGTGCGCCGCCCGGAGCGGCTGATGAGCGAGCTCGAGGTCAAGGCCGAGGCGCAGTCGCTCATCGACGAGCTGGAGCGGCGCGGGGCCTACGTCCACGTCGCGCGCGCGGACCGCGACTATGCGGTCGCGGTCGGATTGCGGATGCTGGTCCTCCGGCGTTTCGTGGAAGAGTCGGCCGGCCTCTACCGGGCGCGCGCGGAGGAGGGCGGGATGCTCCGGTACTACGCGAACTCGATCGAGCACTTCCTGCGGGACCGGCCGCCGCCCGCCGCCTGAACCGCTCCCCGGGAGCCGGAGAAAGCGGCGGTTCGGGCGGGGGTCAGCCGGCGCTGGGGCCGCGCCGCAGCCGGACGGGCAGGGAGCGCAGGAACGGGACCACCGGCGGGAGGCGGAGGGCGAGGAGCAGGGCGAGTATCGCGGCATGGACGAGGGGTTCGCGGACGTCGGCCTTCACCAGCCACCAGAAGTGGACCACCCCCGCGGCGGCGGCGGCGTAGGCGAGCCGGTGCAGCAGCCGCCAGCGCCGCCCGCCGAGCCGCCGGATCATCGCGTTGGTCGACGTGGCGGCGAGGGGGACGAGCAGCACGAACGCGGCGAAGCCCACCATGATGTAGGGGCGCTCGGTCAGGTCTTCGAGGATCTCCTCCACGAGGAGCGAGCGGTCGAGGACCACGTAGGTCGCGAGGTGCAGGGCCGCGTAGAAGAACGCGAACAGCCCCAGCATCCGCCGCAGGCGGACGGCCTGGCTCCATCCGGTGAGCCGGCGGAGGGGGGTGATCGCGAGGGTCGCGAGCATCAGCCGGAGCGACCACTCCCCGAAGTGGTGGAGCAGGGCCTCGACCGGGTTCGCGCCGAGCTCGCCGGCCGCCGCGGCGGCCACGATCGCCCCGAGCGGAACCAGGGCGGCGAGGAAGACCCCCGCCTTGACCCAGGCGAAGCCGGCCCGCACGTCTCACCTTCCTCCTGGCGGGCGGCAGGCCCCGGCCTGACCCCGGCGGCGGGCCGGGTACTGTTCCCGTCCGCCCCGTCCGCGCGCAGGCGCTCCCCGCCCGTCGTCTCGTCGGCGGGATCCCGCCGCCCTCGGGGCGAAGGCCGGCGAGGCGCGCGGGCCGGGACGGAGCAGGGCGGCGGCGCGCGCCACGACCGCCTCAGTGGTGCCGGATGAGGTCCATGCCCGCGTAGAGCGGCGCGACCTCTTCCTCGTACCCGTTGAACTTCAGGGTCGGGATCTTGGCCGCGAACAGGGAGCCGCCGATCCGCCGCTCCCGTTTCTGGCTCCAGCGCGGGTGGTCCCGTTCCGGGTTCACGTTCGAGTAGAACCCGTACTCGTGGGGGGCCTGCCGGTTCCAGGTGGTCGGCGGCTCCTCCTCGACGAACGTGATCGACACGATGGACTTGATGCTCTTGTACCCGTACTTCCAGGGCACGACGAGGCGGACCGGGGCGCCGTTCTGGTTGGGAAGCTCCTCGCCGTAGAGGCCGACCGCGAGCAGGGAGAGCGGGTGCATCGCTTCGTCGATGCGCAGCCCCTCGACGTAGGGCCAGTCGAGGAAGCCGCGCTGCTGCCCCCGCATCTCCTCGGGCCGGTACACGGTCTCGAACGCGACGTACTTCGCCTTCGACGTCGGCTGGAAACGCTTGAGCACCTCGCTGAGCTGCACCCCCGCCCAGGGCACGACCATCGACCACGCCTCGACGCAGCGGAAGCGGTAGACCCGCTCCTCGACCGGGTAGGAGGCGATCAGGTCCTCGTAGCCGATCGCGCCCGGCTTCTCGCACTCGCCTTCGACCCGGATCGACCAGGGGAGGGGCTTGAACGAGCCCGAGTAGCGGGCGGGGTCGCCCTTGCCGGTCCCGAACTCGTAGAAGTTGTTGTAGGAGGTGACGTCCTCCTTGGAGGTGAGGTCCTCGTCGAGCGTCCACCCGGATGCGACGAGGTTCTCGAGCTTGCGTCCGGCGGCGCGGGCCGGCTTCGGCCACAACGCCCCCGGCGCGGCCAGGGCGGCGGCCCCGAAGCCGGCTCGCTTGAGGAGCTCGCGGCGGTGCAGCCACACGCCCTTCGGGGCGATCTCGGACGGCCGGACGCGGCCCGGCCCGTAGCGTGAGGTCTTGATCAGCATGAGGGCGATCCCCTGTTCAGCGCATGGTCCGCGCGTCGGACGGCGCGGATGGCCAAGCCCGGGGGCAGCGCCCCGCGGCGGGTGCGGCGGGGCTGGCCCGGGATCATGGGCGGCATCATAGGCCGTCGCCCGCCCGCCTGCACCACCTGAGGGCATTACGGAACGTTTCCATCCACGGGCTCTCCTCGCCCCACTCGGGAGGACGCCAGGAGAGCTGCACGGTGCGGAACGTCCGTTCCGGGTGGGGCATCAGGATCGTCGCCCGGCCGTCCCGGGTGGTGAACCCGGTGAGCCCGCCCGGGGACCCGTTGGGGTTGGCCGGGTAGCGCTCCGCCGGCCGGTGGCGGTTGTCGACGAAACGAAGGCAGGGGGCGGACCGGTCGGGGTCCGCGTCCGCGCGGCCTTCCCCGTGCGCCACCGCGACCGGCAGCTTCGAGCCGGCCATCCCCCGGAAGAAGATCGAAGGCGAATCGAGGATCTCGCACGTCACCAGGCGCGCCTCGAACTGCCCCGAACGGTTGGGGCCGAACCGCGGCCAGCCGTCCGCGCCGGGGATGAGGGACCTGAGCCGGGCCAGCATCTGGCAGCCGTTGCAGACCCCGAGGGTGAAGGTGTCGGGACGGGCGAAGAACTCGCGGAAAGACTCCCGCAGCCCCTCGCGGTGGAGCACCGCGGCCGCCCAGCCGCCGCCCGCCCCGAGCACGTCGCCGTAGGAGAAGCCGCCGCCCGCCGCGAGCCCGGTGAATCGGGCGAGGGACCGGCGCCCTTCGACGAGGTCGGTCATGTGGACGTCGACCGCATCGAACCCCGCCCGCTCGAAGGCGGCCGCGAGCTCCCGGTGTCCGTTCACCCCCTGCTCGCGGAGGACCGCGACCCGGGGCCGGCGGGACGGGCGGGCGGACAGGCTCGGGGCGGCGCCCGGAGCGCGCGCCCGCGCCGCCCGCCCGGTCCCTGCGGCGGCGTCCGCCGTGGTGGCTGCGCCTGCGGCCGCCGTCGCGCCCGCCTCGGCGGTCGCGCCCGTTTCTGAGGCCGGTCCGAACGGGAAGGAGAGGCTCGCGCCGAGCCCCGGGTCGGCCTCGTCGAGGAGCGCGTCGAAGGCTTCGCGCGCGCAGTCCGGATCGTCGCGGAGGGCCTGCATCCGGTAGCTCGTCTCCGACCACGTCCGGTGCAGGTCGCGGCGGGCCGCGTCGAGGATCGTGGCCCCCCGGTGCTCGAAACGGATCCGCGGGCCCGCGTCCGCCTCTCCGATCGCATGGACGTGCGGGGAGAGGCGGGGGACCGCCCGCAGCCGTTCGAGGACGGAGCTCGTGTCGCGAGCGCGCATTTGGAGCACGGCCCCGAGCTCCTCGGAGAAGAGCGCGGCCAGGGGCTCCGGGCCGAGCGCGGTGAGGTCGATGCGAAGTCCGGCCCGCCCCGCGAACGCCATCTCGCACAGGGCCGCGGCGAGGCCGCCGTCGGAACGGTCGTGGTAGGCGGTGAGCGCGCCTTCGCCGATGAGGGACTGGACCGCCTCGAAGAAGCCGCCGAGCACGTCCGCTTTTGCGTCCGGCGGCTCGCCCCCCCGGGCCGCGAAGACCTGGGCGAAGGCGGAGCCCCCGAGCCGGTTGCGGCCGAGCCCGAGGTCGGCGAGCAGGAGGCGGTTGGGCGCGTCCTTCTCGAGGACCGGGGTGAGGGTCCGGCGGACGTCGGGGACGGAAGCGAACGCCGAGGCGACGAGGGAGAGGGGCGCGCTCACCACGCGCTCGCCGCCCCCTTCGCGCCACGCGGTGCGCATGGAGAGGCTGTCCTTGCCGACCGGGATCGGGACCCCCAGCGCCGGGCAGAAGGCGAGGGCGGCGGCCCGGACGGCGTCGTGGAGGGCGGTGTCGTCCTCCCCCGCGTCCGCCATCCAGTTCGCCGACAGCACGGCGGCCCGCAGGGTTCCGACACCGGCCGCCGCGAGGTTGGTGAGGGCCTCCCCGATCGCCATGCGGGCCGACGCGGCGGGGTCGAGGACCGCGAGCGGGGCGCGCTCTCCCATCGCCATCGCCTCGCCGGCGAAGCCGACATGGTCGGCCGCGACGACCGCGCAGTCGGCGACCGGGACCTGCCAGGGGCCGACCATCTGGTCCCGGACGACGAGACCCGAGACGGTGCGGTCCCCGATGGTGACGAGGAAGCTCTTGTCGGCGACGCACGGCAGCCGCAGCACGCGGCCGAGGATCGACCCGGCGTCGGCTCCGGCCGGCCACATGACGGCGGCGGCCCCTGCTCGCGGTCCGCCCCCCTCCCGGCTGCCGGCGCCCGGCCGGTGGCGGGCCTCGCGTGCGAGGCGGGGCGCATCTGCGAGGACGAGGCCGATGGGCAGGTCCACGACCCGCTCGCCGCGCCGCTCGTCCCGGAGGTCGATGCGGGGCGCTTCCGTCGCCTCGCCGATGACGGAGAAGGGGCACCGCTCGCGCCGGCAGATCGCTTCGATCCGGGGAAGCTCGTCCGGATCGAGGGCGAGGACGTAGCGTTCCTGCGCCTCGTTGCACCAGAGCTCCATCGGGCTCATGCCCGGGTCCGCGCTCGGGATCGCGCCGAGCTCGAGGCGGGCCCCGAGCCCGGCCGCGTGGACCAGCTCCGGGACGGCGTTGGCGAGCCCTCCCGCGCCCACGTCGTGGAGGGAGAGGATCGGGTTGCGGTCCCCGAGGCGGGCGCAGGAGTCGATGACCTCCTGGGCGCGGCGCTGCATCTCGGCGTTGTCCCGCTGGACGGAGGCGTAGTCGAGCGCCTGGCGATGAAGGTCGACGCGAAGATCGCCGCGGGCCCCGGAGGGTTCGTCCCCGGCGGGCGCGAGCGCCTGCCGGTGGCGGCCTTCGCCGGGCTCCGAGATCGTGCCGGGGGCGAAGTCCGGCGCCCGGCGGCGGCGGCGCGCGCCGTCCGCACCGGCTCCGGAGGCGCCGACCGAGGAGGCGGCCCCGCCCCCGAGCCCGATCAGCATGGCCGGCCCGCCGATGACCGCGATGAGCGCTCCGGGCCGCAGGGCCGCCTTCCCGACGTGCCGCCGCCGGATCCGGCCCATCCCGCCCGCGATCATGATCGGCTTGTGGTAGCCGTACCAGGCGCCCCCCCCTTCGTCCTTCGCCTGCTCGAAGGTGCGGAAATAGCCGCAGAGGGCGGGCCGTCCGAACTCGTTGTTGAAGCGCGCCGCCCCGATCGGACCCTCGAGCATGACGTCGAGGGCGGTCGCGAGGTGGGGCGGCGCGCCGGGGCCGTCCGCCTCCCACGGCTGCTCGAAGCCCGGAATGCGCAAGGCGGAGACGCTGAACCCGACGAGCCCGGCGCGGCTCTCGGCCCCGCGCCCGGTGGCCGCCTCGTCCCGGATCTCTCCTCCCGACCCCGTCGCGGCCCCCGGAAACGGGGAGACCGCGGTCGGGTGGTTGTGGGTCTCGACCTTCATGAGGAGGCCCGACGGCTCCGGCGCATGGCGATAGACCCCGGTCGCGGGGTCCGGGCCGAACCAGGCCAGGGACCCGCCGTCGACGACCGCGGCGTTGTCGTGGTAGGCGGAGAGCACCCGGCCGGGGCTCACCGCGTGGGTGTGCCGGATCATGTCGAAGAGGGAGCGCTCGTCCGGCCGGCCGTCCACCGTCCAGCAGGCGTTGAATATCTTGTGCCGGCAATGCTCGGAGTTCGCCTGGGCGATCATCATGAGCTCCGCGTCGGTGGGGTCGCGGCCGAGTGCGCCGAACCGTTCGCAGAGCCAGCGGACCTCCTCCTCGTTGAACGCGAGCCCGAGCCGCCGGTCCGCGTCGCGGAGGGCGCGTTCCGGCTCGCGCCCCAGGGAGACCCGGCCGAGCCGGCCCGCCGGGGGGACGCGGAAGAGGTCTTCGGGGACGGCGGGGATTCCCCCGGCGGCCGGCCGCGGGTTCGGGGCCGCCGGGTCGGGGAGGAGCGAGAGGCGCTCGGTCATGCGGTCGTACAACGCGCCGAGCGCCGGTTCGGTGATGCCCGCGGGTCCCGAGATGGCCCAGAGCACGCCGCGCTCCACGCGCCGCACCCGATCGAAGCCGCAGTTGCGGACGACGTCGGTCGCCTTGCTCGACCACGGCGAGATCGTTCCCGCGCGAGGGAGGACCAGGGCGCGGGTACTGGCCGGGGCGCGGGCGCCGACCGGAGTGCGGGCGCCGCAGGGCGCGCTTCGAGATTCGCCGGGTCCGGGGCGTCGTGCCGCGGACCCGGACTTCCCGCTGGCCTTCGCCGCGGACCGGTCTCCCGCTCCGGTAGCGGGTGTCCGAGCCGGGGCGGAGGGATCGAGCAGGCGCCCGAGGGCGGCAAGCTCCTCCTCGCGAAGCGGGACCGCCGCGTCCACGAAGTACGCCGCCGCCGCGGCAACGCCGGTGACTGCGGGCAGCTCCCGCCGCAGCCGGGCGAGCGCCTTCCCCAACCGGTACTCCGGCAGCGCGGCGGAACCCGGCAGGTAGTACTCCGTCATCGGCGGGGGCCGGGAGACCGGCCGTCGGGGATCAGGGCCTTCGCCGGGGGGCGGTCACGCGGCCGGCCACCTCCCTCATCACCGGTTCAATAGAGCGCCACGGCCCTGCGGGCGGGGCCCCCCCGGTCAGTCAGAAACGATATCCGATTCCAAGTGAAACAAGCGGATACCACTCGAATTTGCGAAAATAGTCAGTCAACCTGCCTCGATCGTTCCCGAAGGAGCCGGCGCCGCACCTGATGAGGGGTGAGTCGGGGTCCAGACATGCCGCGTCGCGGAGAGGAGCTTCCCCGGGGAGAAACGCCCCGACGTCGAGATTCACGTCCAGCCCCCCGTTGTTCGTCTGCCAACCGAGACCCACGTAGGGGATGACTTCGAAGTCCTCGGAGAGCGAGACGGGGTCTTCGGAAGCGAGGCCGCTCACGGAGAGGTTCCGCGGCCGGAAGCCGTCGGATTCGTCCCACCGATTCGAATCGAGGTACATGGCGAAGTTGAGGCGGAAACCGTTCTGGAACGGCCGCCACTCGCCGCCGAGCCCGAGCCCTTGCAGCCCCGCCGTACTGGTCTGGCCCGACAGCCCGCTTGGGGCGTGGCGGTCGTCGGAGAGGCGGGGCTCCTCGAACAGGCTCTCGGAGGGAAAGTGGACCCCGAGGGCGCCGATCCAGGGCCGGAACTCGACTTCGTCCCGCACCTCGTCCGGAGCATCCCCCGCATGGGCTGCGCCGCACGAAGCCGCGATGACGATCAGGAGAACGGGGAGGCCGCTTCGGTGACGCTTCACGCCTGTTCCATGCATTCCCGCAGGTCTCCCCGGACTTCCCGCGCCACAGATCCGAGCCCGGATCACGTGGGGGAGATCATAGCAACGAGTCCGCTCGGACGTCCATACCCGCGCCGGGCCGGCTCCGCTCCGGGCAGGGCGCTCCCCGATCGGCGGCCGTCGGGTCCTGATCGAGGTCGATCCCTTCCGATTCGAGATCGCTTTGAAATCGTAACGAATTGATATAGTTATCCTTGCCTGCCGGTTGGAGCGGTCGATCGGTGAGAGCGACTTCTTCGGCAGCCGTTTGGGCGGCGTCCTCCCGCCCGGGCCCTCCGCGCGGTTCCTTCCTGCGCCCCTTCGGGGGTGAGAGCCAACACCCCGCCACAGGGTTTTCGCGGGCGTGTCGTTGGGTGCGCCGGCGTCTCTCCGGCGCCGGGGCGAAGCGCCCAGGAACGAAAGTGCGGGCGGGACGCCTGCGCCCCCGGGACGCGCCGTTCCCATGAGCGTCCGCGAGTGGTGCGTGGAGAGATCCCTGCCGCGCGCCTGCCTCGGAGAGCGCTCGATTGACATCCGGGCCGGAGATCGCGATAAAGAGAACCTGAAAAGAACCAGAGAGAACGAAGGATCCACCACGGTTTCGGCATGAAGCGTGCGCGGGAGGGGTTGCGGACCCGGATCGGAGCGCTCGAAGGGGGGCGGAGGCTGGCCCGGGCGAGCGTGGACGGAGGGGCGATCGACCGCTGGCTCGGCGGAGGGCTCGCTCGGGGGCGGGTGCACGCGGTGGCCGGCGCCGGGGCCACCGCCTTCGCGGCGGCGCTGGGCGCGCGCCGGCGCGGGCCGGTCCTGTGGTGCGTGGTCGAAGGCGGCCCGTTCCCTCCCCTTCATCCTCCGGGGCTCGCCGCCCTCGGCCTCGACCCGCACCGTCTCGTGATGGCTCGGGCGGGCCACGAGGCGGCGGCGCTCGGGGCGGCGGAAGCCGGGCTGCGCGAGCCGGGTCTCGCCGCGGTGGCGGTCGAGACGGGCGGGGGGGTGCGCTCCGTGCACGGTCGTCGGCTTCAGCTCGCGGCCGAGTCCGGCGAAGGGCTCGGCTTCGTGCTCCTTGCCGGGGTGGGCGAAATGGGCTGGGCGGAGAGCGGCTGGGAAGCGGCCCCTGCGCCGGCGCGCCGCGGAGCGCCCCGCTGGCGCTGGAAGCTCCGGCGGGCGCGCGGGACGAGACCGCATGAATGGCTGGTGGAGTGGGACGATGCGGCGAGTGCTCTGCGTGTGGTTTCCCCGCTTGGCGACGGAGTGCCTGGCTCGGCCGCACGGGGATGACGGCCGGCGGCCGGTAGCCGCGGTCGTGCATGGCGGCGCGCTGGTGGCGGCGGTATCGGAGGCGGCGGAAGCCGCGGGGGTGAGGGCCGGCATGGGATGGGGCGACGCGCGCGCGCGGTGTCCCGCCCTGCGCGCGGTCCCGCGGGACCGCGGACGGGAAGCCGAGGCGATGAGGGTCGCCGCCCGGCTCGCCGAGCGGTACGGCCCCTGGGTCGTGCCGGGGGCGGACGACCTCCTGATCGACGTGGCGGGAACCGCCCATCTCTTCGGCGGCGAGCGGGCCATGCTGGAAGATTGCCGGCGCGTCTTCGGGGAGCGCGGGGGGTCGGTGCGGGCCGCGGTCGCGGGCGGCGCCGATGCGGCCCGGGGGCTCGCCCGCTTCGCGGGCGCGGACCTCGCCGTCGGAGCCCGGGACGCGGTGCGCGCGCTGCCGGTGGAGGCCCTTGGCCTCGGCGACGAGAACGCGGCGAGGCTGCGCCGGGTCGGGCTGCGGCGCATCGGCGATCTCGAGCACCATCCCCGGACGGCACTCGCCGAACGTTTCGGCGAGCAGTTGATCCGGCGTCTCGACCGGATGCTGGAGGCGAACGGGAGCGGGTCCGAGCCCCTCGGGGCGGCGCCGCCCCGGCCGGCGCTGCGGGTCGGCTGGGAGGGGATGGAGCCCCTGCTCGAACCCGCCTCGGTGGAAGCGGCCTGCGCCGCACTGCTGGAGAAGCTGTGCCTCCGGCTCCGCCGGGGAGACCTCGGGGCGCGGAGCATGGTCCTCGTGCTCGGCTTCGATGCGCCGGGGGCCGGGCCGCGGCGGGTCGAGGTCCGCGCGGGGCGGGGGCTTCGCGACCCCGGGCGGTGGCTCGACCTCTTTCGGGAACGGCCCGAGGCGTTCGATCCGGGAAGCGGGGTGGTCCGCCTCGATCTCGCGGCGGGGGCGGCGGAGCCGTTCGACCCCGCGGCCGGGTCCGACCGGGAGGGATTGTGGGAGCGTCTCTCGGCCCGGCTCGGCGCCCGCAACGTGGTCCGGTTCCGGCCGGCCGCCCGGCATCGTCCGGAGGCCGCGTCGGCGGCCGAGCCGGTGCTGGCCCGGACGTCTCCCCGTCCTCCGGCTGCGGACGCCGACCCGCTCCCGGTGGCGGGCTGTCGCGGCCTGCCGCCGCATTCCGCTTCGCGGCCTCCCACGGCGAAGATCGGCGGGGGGCGCGAGGGGGACGGGGCGGCCCGGGAGGGATCGGACGAAACGGCATGGACGCCGGGGACCGGGGCGGGCGGGGGGAATCCGAGGCCGCTCCGGCTGCTTGCCCGTCCGGCGCCGGTCGAGGTGGAGGCGGCGCTCGGCGACCCCCTCGATCCTCCGCTCGCCCTCCGCGCGAGGGGCGGGCGGGCGGTACGCCTGTCGAGCGCGCGGGGACCGGAGCGGATCGCTCCCGAGTGGTGGCGCGAAGGAGGAGGTGAGGGCGAGGACGAGGGCTCGCCCGCGGGCCGCGACTACTGGCGGGTCGAGACCGAGGAGGGCGTGCGCCTGTGGCTCTACCGGGAGCTGCGTCCCGGCCCGGCGCGCTGGTTCCTGCACGGGTTCTTCCCTTGATTCGGGCTCTTCCCTTGCTCCGGACTCTTCATCCTTCCTCGGTGGCGGAAGCGGCTCCGTCGCTTCGCGCTCACCTCGTCCGCCGCTCCCGCGGAGCGTTCTTCCCTGAACCCGCCTCGGACCCGCTTCGGTGCAATCATCGGCCATGACTTCCGGCTCGCGAGCCCGCGCCCGGCAGACGCGCTCCGTCGCCGCAGTCGCTCCCCGCCATCGCGCGAAGGCGGGTGGGGAGTCCGAATCGGGAGGAAGTCCGGCGGCGGACGACGGGCGTTCCGCCTGCCGCGGCCCCCGGCCCCGCACCGTTCCCGGAGCGGGCTCCGGCGCCGAGGGGAAGGCCGCCCGCTACGTGGAGCTCGAGGCGATCTCGAGCTACTCCTTCCTGCGGGGCGCCTCCCATCCCGAGGAGCTGGTCCGGCGGGCGGCCGACCTCGGCCTGGAGGCGCTCGGCGTCGCGGACCACGATTCGCTCGCCGGGGCGGTGAGGGTGCACGCGGCGGCGCGTGCGATGGGTCTCCGGCCGCTCGTCGGGGCGCGGCTCGACCTCGCGGACGCCCCCTCCGTGCTCGTCTACCCGTGCGACCGCGCCGCCTACGGGCGGCTGTCCCGCCTCCTCACCGAGGGCAAGGCCCGAGCGGGGGGAGGGGCCCGCCGCCGAAGCCCGGGCGCGGGCCGGAGCGGAGACGAGCCCGAGGGCCGTGGCGGCTTCGGGAGCGGCTCCGAAGGCGGAGCCGGGAGCGGGGGGCTCCGCGCCCGCGATCTGCTCGCCGCGGCGGAGGGGATGGCGCTGATCGTGCTGCCGCCCGACCGCCCGGCCGCGGGCCTCCCCTCGTTCCTCGCCTCGTGGCGGGCGGCCTTTCCCGGGCGGGTGTGGCTCGCGCTCCGCCGGTTGCTGGCGGCCCCTCCGAACGACGCGCGTGAGGAGTGGGCGGTGAACGCGGCGCGGGCGGCCGGGGTCCCTCTCGTCGCGACCAACGCGGTCCTCATGCACCGGCCGGGCCGGCGCCCCGTCGCCGACGTGCTCGCCTGCCTCCGCGCCGGACGGCGCATCGACGAGATGGGCCTCGGCCTCCTCAAGAACGCGGAGCGCCGGCTCAAGTCTCCGGAGGAGATGGCCCGGCTGTTCCGGGACCGTCCCCGGGCGGTCGAGGCGACCCTGGAGATCGCCGGCCGGATCGGCTTCTCCTTCGACCAGCTCCGCCTCGACTATCCGGACGAGCACGGCCCAGACGGCCGTCCCGCCTTCGCCCGGCTGGAGCGGGCGGTGCGCGAGGGGGCGGCCGCGCGCTACGGCGCCCGGGTCCCCGCCCCGGTGCGGGACCGGATCGAGCACGAGCTCGGGATCATCGCCCGGCTCGGCTACGCCCCCTATTTCCTCACCGTGTACGACCTCGTGCGCTTCGCGCGGTCACGCGGGATCCTCGCCCAGGGGCGGGGCTCGGCCGCCAACTCCGCGGTGTGCTACGTGCTCGGGATCACCGAGGTCGATCCGGCCCGGAGCGACCTCCTCTTCGAGCGCTTCGTCTCGGAGGAGCGGGGCGAGCCGCCGGACATCGACGTCGACTTCGAGCACGAGCGCCGGGAAGAGGTGATCCAGCACGTGTACGAGCGATGGGGCCGGCATCGCGCCGCGCTCACCGCGACGGTCATCCACTTCCGCGCCCGGCTCGCGCTCCGGGAGGCGGGCAAGGCCCTGGGGCTGTCCGAGGAGGTCACGTCCGCACTCGCCGCCCATGCCCGCGGAGAGGCGCCGGACGACGAGACGGTGCGCGCCCTCGGGCTCGACCCGCGGGCGCCCCGGCTGCGGCGCGCCCTCGCCGTGGCCCGGACCCTCGTCGGGTTTCCGCGCCACCTCTCCCAGCACCCCGGAGGGTTCGTCATCGCACAGGGGCGGCTCGACGAGGTGGTCCCGATCGGGCCCGCCGCCATGCCCGGCCGCACCGTGATCGAGTGGGACAAGGACGACCTCGAGGCGCTCGGGATCCTCAAGGTGGACGTGCTCGGGCTCGGGATGCTGAGCTGCCTTCGCCGGGGCTTCGACCTGCTGGCCGCCCACTACGGCCGCCCGCTCGACCTCGCCGGCGTGCCCCGGGAGGACGAGGCGGTCTACGACATGCTGGGCCGGGCCGATTCGCTGGGGGTGTTCCAGGTGGAGAGCCGCGCCCAGATGAGCTTCCTCCCCCGCATGAAGCCCCGCACCTTCTACGACCTGGTGATCGAAGTGGCGATCGTGCGTCCGGGTCCCATCCAGGGCGGGATGGTCCATCCCTACCTTCGCCGGCGCGGCGGCCGGGAGGAGGTCCGCTATCCGTTGCCGGAGCTCGAACCGGTCCTCGCCAGGACCCTGGGGGTACCCATCTTCCAGGAGCAGGCGATGCGGATCGCGATCATCGGGGCCGGTTTCACCCCCGAGGAAGCGGACGGGCTGCGCCGGGCGATGGCGACCTTCCGGCGGATCGGGACCCTGCCGCAGTACCGCCGCCGCTTCCTCGAACGGCTGGTGGAGCGGGGCTGCGCCCCGGAGTTCGCCGAGCAGTGCTGGCGCCAGATCGAGGGGTTCGGGGAGTACGGCTTCCCCGAGAGCCACGCGGCGAGCTTCGCGATCCTGGTGTACGCCTCGGCCTGGCTCAAATGCCGTTATCCCGAGGTGTTCGCCTGCGCGTTGCTGAACAGCCAGCCGATGGGCTTCTACGCCCCGGCCCAGATCGTGCGCGACGCGCGCGCCCACGGGGTGGAGGTGCGCCCGGTCGACGTCAATGCGAGCGAGTGGGAGTGCGCCCTGGAGCCGGCGGCCAGGGCCGGGGGAGGCGGGTCCGCGCTCCGGCTCGGCTTCCGGCTGGTGAAGGGGCTCGGGGAGGAGGCCGCCCGGCGGCTGGCGGCGGCGCGCGGGAACGGCTACCGCGAGCCGGCCGACGTTCCCCGCCGGGCCGGGCTCGGGGAGCGGTCGATGGCCGCGCTCGCCGCCGCGGACGCCTTCGCTTCCCTCGACCTCGGGCGGCGCGAGGGGTGGTGGGCGGTCGAGCGGATCAAGGGGCCGCCGCTCCCCCTCTTCGCGGCGGCGGGCGAGCCGGACCGGGGGCCGGACCCCCCGGTCGTCCTGCCGCCCGCCCCCCCGGGTGAGGAGGTCGCGGCCGACTACCGCGCGGTGGGGCTCAGCCTCCGCGGCCACCCGGTCGCCCTGCTGCGCGAGGCGGTGGGGGCGGGGGTCACCTGGAGCGGAGCGCTCGGCCGGGCGCCTTCCGGCTCCCGGGTCGCGGTGGCCGGGGTAGTGCTGGTGCGGCAGCGGCCGGGCACTGCGCAGGGGGTGATCTTCCTCACCCTGGAAGACATGGAAGGGGTGGTGAACGTCGTGGTGTGGAAGCGGGTGTTCGAGCGTTTCCGGTTTGAGGTGCAGGACGCCCGCCTGATGCGGGTCGAGGGGCGGGTGGAGTCCTCGGAGTCGGTGGTCAACGTGGTCGCGGAGCGGATCGTCGACCTCTCGGACTGGCTGGAGCGCCTCGCCGACGGCGCGGCGGGAGGGGAGGGGGCGGGGACGGGGGCGCCCGCCCGCCCCGGAGCGCCCGACGGGGCCGGGCCGGGCAAGCGCTCCGCCGCGAGCCGGGGCCATCCCCGCAACGAAGCCCGCCGCCTCTTCCCCTCGCGCGACTTCCACTGAGAAGGGGCCGCGGTCGAGCGCCGTGGACGTCGGGGCGCCGGACGGCGCATCGCGCGCCATTCACGCCCCATGCGCCGACCTGATTACGTACAGAGCTCAGCCCGCGATCTCGGGTTGATGGAAGCCCGGGCACGGACCCCATGAAAGCGCGTCATTCCCGCGAACGCGGGAATCCACTTCAATCAGGAGTCCCTGGATTCCCGCTTTCTCCCCGCGTTCGCGAGGATGACCGGGAACGACGGACTGAAAAATCATTCACCCGAGTCTTGTGCGTAATCAGGTACGCCGATGGCCGGATGACGCGCGGCTCCGGCCTTCCGGAGACGCGTTGCCTCCACGGCGCGGCAGGTCTCCGCTGGCGTCGAACGACCCCTCGGCCGAGGCATGGAACGGCAGTTCGTCGGCCTTGGCCCTTCCCCTTGGCGGCAGCGCGGTCGGACCCATCCCGGATCACGCTGCGCGCTCCACCTCGAAGGCGGCGAGGTTGCGGGCGTCCTTGCTGAACTCGACGGCAATCAGATGGATCGGCTGCCCCAGATGCCGGTACTTGTCCGCGTAGCGCCGCTCCTTGAGCTGCGCCATCGCCGCGCCCTCGGGCTCCAGCTCCACCACCTTGAACTCGAACAGGTATACGTTGGCGTTGAACAGGACCGCCATGTCGAGGCGCCCGTGGCTCGTGCTGTCCTCCACCCGCACGTCGAGACCCAGCCCCGCGAAGTAGGAGTAGAACACGCTCGCGTAATAGCCCTCGTAGCGTGCGACGTCGTTCTTCGTGTACCACTGGTGGGGGATGCTCGCGTAGAAGGCGTGGAACAGCGCCTTCAGGCCCTCGAAGTCGTTGGCTTCGAGCAGCTCGTGGAGCCGGATGCTGTTGGCCGTCTGGCGGGTCGAATCCCCGGCCAGACGGCGCAGCAGGCTGCCGTTCAGGCTCTGGCGCACTTCCTGGTTGGGGTAGCCCAGCCGGTAGATGGTCTGGCCGGCGAGGCGCCGCCGCTCGTGGATCGTGAGGTAGCCGGTCTGGAACAGCAGCGCTTCGGTTCCGATGTCGTCCACGTCGAAGGCGGACAGCAGTTCGTCCGTGCCGACCATCTTCTCCAGCGCGGGGACGCTCATCCCGCGCCTCACCAGCGTATCGATCAGGAACGTCGGCGACCCGGTCTCGAACCAGTGGGCGGCGAACTCGCGGCTGCGGAAGAGCAGCAGGATGTCGAAGGGGTTGTAGACCTTCTCCTCGCCCAGCCAGCTATAGCCGTTGTACCAGCGGCGGATCTCGTCCCGGTCGAGGCCCGGCAGCTCCGGCGCGAACACCGTGTCCAGGTCGGCATCGGTGTACCCGCAGATGGCCGAGTAGCGGGGGTCGAGGGTGATGTCGGTGAGGTTGTTGAGGCCGGAGAAGAGGCTCACCTTGGAGAACTTGCTCACCCCGGTCAGGAACGTGAACTTGACGTGCGCGTCGCTCGCCTTGATGGTCGAGTAGAGGCCGTGCAGGAAGCGGCGGTTGGCGCGGGCGGCCTCCGGCGCGCCGAGCGCGTCCAGGATCGGCTTGTCGTACTCGTCCACCAGCACCGCCACCCGCTGGCCCGTGCGCTCGCGCAACGCCTCGATGAGATGCTGGAAGCGGGCCGGCGCGGTGTCGTAACGGGCCTCGACCCCGGCCCGTCTTTCGATGGCGTCGAGCTGCGCCGCCGCCTCCTTGGGCAGGAGGTCCGGGTCCTCGTAGTTCCCCCTGCCGAAGTCCAGGCGCAGCACCGGATGGCGCACCGACCAGTCCCAGCCGTCGTGGACGGCCAGCCCCTCGAACAGCGGCTCGCTGCCCTCGAACAGCTCCTTGAGCGTATCCACGAACAGGCTCTTGCCGAAGCGGCGGGGGCGGGAGAGGAAGTAGTGCTTGCCTTCCTCGATCAACCTCCCGGCGTAGGCGGTCTTGTCGACGTAGTAGCAGCCCTCCTCGCGGATCTCGCGGAAGGTCTGGATGCCGATGGGCAGCTTGCGCCTGACGTTCATGGGGACAGCTTACAGGCGGGGAAGATTTCCGGGAAATCCTTGTCCGCCGCGCGGGCTCCCGGGGCCGGGGATTGAAGCGGCAAGCCCCGCCCCCGGGCGGTCGCGTGGAGGGAGTGGTGGTTCGAGGTCCGGCGTGGGAAGGCGCCGCGGCCCTGCCGGCGCCAGGGCGCCGTGGCCCCGCCGGCGCGGGGGCGGGTGCGGGGTCAGCCGAGGCGGCGGCGGTAGAGGGCGATCAGCCGCTCCCAGTGCCGTTCCGCGGCGTCGCGGTCGTAGCACCAGCGCTCCGGGAAGGCGAAGCCGTGGTGCACGCCGGGGTGGATCTCGATCTCGCCCTCCGCGCCCGACGCCTCGAAATGCCCGCGAAGCTCCTCGACCATGTCGAGGGGGGCGACCTCGTCGTGCTCGGCGCACGAGACGTAGATCTCGGCCTTCGACCTCGCGAACGTGAGGTGGGGGCTCTCCTCCGCGTCGCTCACGAGCCAGGTGCCGTGGAACGAGGCGGCGGCCGCGATCCGGTCCGGGTAGCGGGCGGCGGCGGCGAGCGCGTAGGGGCCGCTCATGCAATAGCCGTGCGCCCCGGCCGGGCCGTCCGCCGCGTCCTCGTGGCCCGCCGCGCAGTCGAGCAGGGCCCCCACGTCCTCCATGACCGGGGGGATGGTCATCCGGGTCCGCACCGCCCGCATCCGCGCGTGGTCGGGGCTCGCCGGATCGAGCACGTCCGGCCCGTACTTCGTGTCGCGCCCGGCCCGGTAGTAGAGGTTGGGGAGCATCACGAAGTACCCGACCGTCGCGAGCCGCCGGGCCATGTCGTGGAGCTCCTCCCGGATCCCCGGCGCGTCCATCAGGAAGAGCACGGGCGGGAAGGGGCCGCCGCGCTCCGGGCGGCAGAGGAAGGTCTCCATTGCCCCGTCCGCGGCGGCGACGTCGACGGTGTCTTCTCTCATCTCGCGGGTCTCCCTCGCTCACTTGCTCATCGGCGCCCCGGTCCGGCCCGGGCCGGAAGGAACGGCCCCGGGGCCCGGCCCGGGGGTGTGCAATGATAGGGCATGGCCGCGCCGCCTCCCGCGGCGCGGGAGGCCGGCGCTCCGGGAGACCGGCGGAAGAAAGGCAGGCAGGAAGGAGGAGGGCGGATGCGAGGAGAGCTGGGCCGGCTCGAGCTGATCCGGGAGTCCCTGGTCGCGGTGGTCAACGAGATGCGCGCGAACGTCATCCATTCGTCGTACTCGTCGATCATCTACGAGGGCCACGACTTCTCGTGCGCGCTCGTCGCGGCCGACGGCCGCCTCGTCGCGCAAGGGGTGGACGACAACCCCATCCACAACTTCGCGGTCCCGTACTCGACGGCGGAGGTGGTGCGCGCGTTCGGCGCGGATATCCACGAGGGCGACATCTTCCTCCACAACGACCCCTACACCGGCGGCACCCACCTCAACGACGTGCTGATGCTCTACCCGGTGTTCCGCGAAGGGCGGCTCGCGATGTTCGCCGCGACCCGCTGCCACTGGGGGGACGTCGGGGGCATGACCCCGGGCAGCCTCTCGGGCCGGGTCCGGGAGATCTACCAGGAGGGGCTTCGCATCGTGCCCACCCGGATCTGCGACCGCGGGCGGATGAACGACGCTTGGCTCTCCCTCCTCTTCGAGAACATGCGCATCCCCCGCGAGCGCCGCGGGGACTTCAACACCATGCTGGGCACGTCGCGCAAGGCGGCGGAGCACCTCGGGCGGCTGTTCGCCCGCTTCGGCGGCGAGGCCCTGCTCGACGCCGTCGAGGAGCTGATCGCGCGCGCCGAGCAGGTGATGCGCGCCCGCATCGCGGGGATCCCCGACGGGACCTACCACGCCGAGGGCTACCTCGACAGCGACGGCCACGGCGCGGCCCCGCTCCGCGGCCGTCTCGCCCTCACCGTCGCGGGCGACCGCCTCGCCGCCGACTTCACCGGCTCCTCCCCGCAGACCGGGGGGCCGACCAACGTGGGGCCGGCGATGGCGTTCAACGCGGTGGCGAGCATCGTCAAGTCCTGCCTGGACCCCGACACCCCCGTGAACCACGGCTCGTTCCATCCCATCGAGATCGTGAACCCGCCGGGCAGCTTCCTGAACGCGACCCTGCCCGCGCCGTGCGGGGGGATGGTGGAGTGCCGGGCGCTCATGTGCGGGCTCGTCGTCTCCGCCCTCGGGCAGGCCCTGCCCGGGAAGCGGGTCGGGGACCTCAAGGGCGGCGGCAACCACGTCTACGTCTCCGGGCCGCACCCGGACCGGGGCGGCGACCTCTTCCTCCTCTACGAGTACCCGGCGGCCGGGACCGGGGCGACCGCGCGCACCGACGGCAGCCACGGGGTGCGGGCGTTCCCCGAGGGCGACTTCAACGCCGTGCAGTCGGCCGAGGTGGTCGAGGCGCAATGCCCGGTGCGGATCGAGTCCTACGGCCTCCGCGAGGGCTCGTGCGGGGACGGGGAGCTCCGGGGCGGGCTCGGGATCCGGCGCGACGTGCGGGTCCTCGCGGGCGGCGCCAGCCTCTCGGTGCTCGCGGACAAGAACCTCATCCCGCCCTTCGGGGTGGCCGGCGGGGCGGGGGGCGCCGCGAACCGCTTCACCGTCGTGCGGGGCAGGGAGACCGTCGAGCCGTCCCCGGTGCCGGGCAAGGTCGGCGGCTTCGCCCTCGACGAGGGGGACGTAGTCCGCATGGAGACCTCGGGCGGCGGCGGTTACGGGGACCCTCTGGACCGCGCCCCCGCGAGGGTGCGGGACGACGTCGCCCTCGGTTATCTCACCGCCCGGCAGGCGAGGGAGCGCTACGGGGTCGTCTTCGACCCGGCGGGCGGGGTCGACCCGGCGGCGACCGCGGACGAGCGCGAGCGCCTCCGCGCCGCGCGGGTCCTCGCGCCGGCCATCCTCTCGAACGAGCCGCCCCCCGACGGCCCGCGCCGCCGTATCCGGCTGCCGGCCGGCCTCGCCCGCCGGCTCGGGGTCGGGAGCGGCGCGCTCGTCGAGCTCGCGACCCCCGCCTGCGGGGCCGCCCTTCGCGGATGGGCGGAGGTCGCCGAGCGCCCGGACCTCGCCGAAGAACCTCCGGGGGGCCTCGCCCTCGGCGCGGACGCGCTCGCGGCCCTCGGGGCGCACGCGGGCGACACCGTCGAGGTGCGGCGCGTGCCGCTCGCGCCGAAGTGAGCGGCGACCGCCGGCACGGTCGCCTGGCGACCCCGCCGCACGGAATCGCGGGTACTCCCCCGGCCCGCGCCGCCGCCGGTGCTATTCTATCGGCTGGCCCCATCGCATGTTCGGCGTTGTTTGGTGAAGGATGCGGGCGAAGATTGGTCCCTGGATAGCGGTTTCGATCATGCTCGTGTCGTTGCACTGCGCGCACGCGGACGACTTCTCCGCCGGTGTCGACGCCTACGACCGGGGCGACTACGAAGACGCCTTCGTGCTTTGGCAGTCTCTTGCGATGGGGGGCGACCCGCGCGCGCAGCACCGGCTGGGGCAGATGTACGCCGCCGGGATCGGGGTTCGCCGGGACGGCCAGGCCGCCTTGCGCTGGACCCGGCGGGCGGCCGAGCAGGGGATGGTGGAAGCCCGTTACGACCTTGCGCTCCGGTACTCGCTGGGACGCGGGGTCCGCCCGAACCACTCCCGGGCGGCGCACTGGTACGGCCTGCTCGCCGAGGACGGACACGCCGTCGCCCAGGAGCTGCTGGCGGAGATGTACGAGGAGGGCCAGGGGGTCGAGCAGGACACGGCCCGCGCGGCGTACTGGTACCGGCGGGCGGCCGAGCAGGGGTACGTGAAATCGCAGGCGAAGCTCGGGGGGATGTATTCCGAAGGGCGCGGCGTGCCGAGGGATCCGGCCCAGGCGTGGGCGTGGTTCGACGCGGCGGCGTCCCGGGGCGACGACGCGGCGGCGCGGGAGCGCACGAGCCTCCGTCTTCGTCTCGGCGAAGGGGAGCTCGCCCGAGCGGCGAGGCTCGCCCGGGAGCTCCGCCCGGCGCCCGCCGCGCCGCCGGCCGAGAGGGAGGCCGAAGCTGTCCCCGAACCTGTGACCGAACCCGAACCCGGCCCCGCTCCGAGGCTCGAAATGGTCCGGATCGGACCGGGGTGTTTCGAGATGGGGAGTGAGCCGGCCGAAGCCGGCCGCCACGAGAACGAGGGTCGGCGCCCCGCGTGCGTCGAGAGCTTCTCCATCTCCCGCTTCGAGACGACGCGCGGGCAGTATGCGGCGTTCGCCGCCTCGACCGGCCGCGAGACCCCCGACGGCTGCCGGGTCTACGGCGACGGGGCGTGGGGGTTGCGGGCCGGGCGTTCCTGGCGCGACCCGGGCTATGCGCAGGGCGACGATCATCCGGTGGCGTGCGTCAGCCGCGGCGACGCCCTGGCCTTCGCGGGGTGGCTCTCGGAGCGCACGGGGCGCAGCTACCGGCTTCCGACGGAGGCGGAGTGGGAGTATGCGGCGCGCGCCGGCGGCGGCGACGCGCGCTTCTGGGGCGACGATCCCGGCGGGGCCTGCGCCTGGGCGAACGTGGGCGATGACGCGCTCCGCCGGCGCTATCCCGAGTGGACGTGGACGACCCATCCTTGCGATGATGAATTCACCAACACCGCCCCCGTCGGCAGCTTCCGCACGAACCGCCAGGGGCTCCACGACATGATGGGCAACGTGTGGGAGTGGACGTGCTCCGCCTACGACCCGGCGTACCGGGGAGCGGAGCACCGCTGCGCCTCGGGCGACGGCGCCGGGGTGGTGCGGGGAGGGTCGTGGAGCAACTCGCCCCGGTGGGTGCGCTCGGCGGCCCGATTCGAGAACGGGGCCGGTACGCGGCTCGACCTCCTGGGCTTTCGTCTTGCCCACGATTGAGCAGCGCCTTTACGAGGAGAGGGGGCGATGGTGATGCGCGGATCCATGCTTGCCGTCGTCCTTCTGGCCGGGCTGGGCGCGCCGCTGGGCGCGCCCGCCGCGGCTTCGGAGTGCTATGGACCGGTCGCCCGGACCGATACCCTGTGGCACGTCGCGCTGCGCCTCCGGCCCGACGCCTCCATCCGTCCCCAGCGCATGATGCTGGCCTTGCTGGATACGAACCCCCAGGCGTTCACCAGCGCGAACGTCAACGCGCTGATGGCCGGCTCGGTCCTGTGTTTCGACCCGACGGAACCCGTCGGGTACGACGATGCGGCGGCCGTCGCGGAGGTGCGCCGCCATAACCGGGAGTGGCGGCTCGGCCTCGCGGCGGCCGGCGCCGGGGCGCGGCGGCCGGCCTCTCCGGGAGCGTCCGGCCCGGCTCCTGCCCCGCCCCCTCCGAAGCCCTCGGAGGGGGCCCGGGATGCGGCTGCGGAAGCAGGGGTCCGCGACGAGATCGCCGCGCTCCGGGCCGACTACGATTCGCGCCTGGCGCGCGCCGAGGAGGAGATCGAGCGTCTTCGGGCGGCGGCCCCGGAAGCAGGGATCCGCGACGAGCTCGCCGCACTCCGGGCCGCCTACGACCCACGCCTGGCGCGCGTCGAGGAGGGGGTCGAGCGTCTTCTTCGGGCGGCTGCGGAAACGGGGGTTCGCGAGGAGATTGCCGCGCTCCGGTCTCGTCTCGGTGGGCTGGAGGCGTCGATCCGCGACCTCCAGTCCACGGTGTCCGCCCTGCAATCGGAGGACCCCGCGGCCTCTCCCTCCCCGGGCCACGACGAGGCGCTTGCCCGGCTCGCATCGCGTGTATCCGCCGCCGAGGACCGGATCGGGATGCTGGCCGTGTTTCTCGAAGCCGAGCTCGAGTCGAACGAGGCGGTCAGGGCGATGCTGCTCGAGATGCTCGACTTCTTCTACTCCGACCCCTCTTCCACGACCGGCGCCCTTTCGAGGCCGACCCCTGCGCCGCAGGGTCACGCGCAGCCGATGCCGACCCCGGCCCCGGGCGGGAGCGGTGCGCCCGAACCGATGCCGACGCCCGCGCCGCAGGGTCACGCACAGCCGATGCCGACGCCGGCCCCGGGCGGTGGCGGGTCGCATGAGCCGATGCCGACGCCCGCGCCGCAAGGCCACGCGCAGCCGATGCCGACGCCGGCTCCGGGCGGTAGCGGTGGGCATGAACCGATGCCGACGCCGGCGCCGCAGGGCCACGCGCAGCCGATGCCGACGCCGGCTCCGGGCGGCGGCGGTTCGCATGAGCCGATGCCGACGCCGGCTCCGGGCGGGAGCGGCGCGCATGAGCCGATGCCGACGCCCGCGCCGCAGGGCCGCGCACAGCCGATGCCGACGCCGGCTCCGGGCGGCGGCGCGCATGAACCGATGCCGACGCCCGCGCCGCAGGGCCGCGCACAGCCGATGCCGACGCCGGCTCCGGGCGGTGGCGGCGCACATGAACCGATGCCGACGCCTGCGCCGCAGGGTCACGCACAGCCGATGCCGACGCCGGCTCCTGGCGGTGGCGGCTCGCATGAACCGATGCCGACGCCCGCGCCGCAGGGCCACGCACAGCCGATGCCGACGCCGGCTACTGGCGGTAGCGGTGGGCATGAACCGATGCCGACGCCTGCGCCGCAGGGCCACGCACAGCCGATGCCGACGCCGGCCCCCGGCGGTGGCGGCGCGCCCGAACCGATGCCGACGCCTGCCCCGCAAGGCCACGCACAGCCGATGCCGACCCCGGCCCCAAGCGGCGGCGGTGCGCCCGAGCCGATGCCGACCCCGGCCCCACAAGCTCAGGCGCAGCCGATACCGACCCCCGCTCCGCAACCGGAGAACGCCGGCGCCGAGCCTGCGCCCAGGGGATTGGAGACCGGGAGCTTTATCGAGAATGCGGCGGCAAGGATATCCCGGTGGATGGGAGCGATCGGGGACCTGATCGGGGACCTCGCCGGAAAGGTGCTGGGTTGAGGGCCGGCCGGGGGACGGGGCGGCGGCGCGGAGCCGGCCCCCCGACCCGGCCCCCGCTCACGGACGGATCGCCCGGGCCACCCGGAACCCCGTGTAGTCGCTGCGGAAGTCGGCCCGTTCCCCGGCGCGGTGCGCGGTTCGGAGGTACTTCGAGGAGCTCGCCCAGGAGGCGCCCCGCATCACGCGGGCCGAGCAGTCTCCCTCTTCCCAGGCCGCGCCGTCCGCCGGGGCTCCGGCGTAGCTCCAGTGGAAGCAGTCCTGCACCCATTCCCAGGCGTTGCCCAGCACGTCGTACAGCCCGAACGCGTTCGGCCGGAGGAGGCCCACCAAGGAGGTCTTCGGGTGGTGGTCGTTACAGGCGGCGCGCCACGGAAAATCGGTGGTCTCGTCGGCCGCGTTCGCATGAAGGCACTGGTCTTCGGCGGGGCCTCCCCAGTACCAGGGCGTATCGGTCCCGGCGCGGGCCGCGTACTCCCACTCCGCGGCGCTCGGCAGCCGATACTCCTCCCCGGTGACCTGGGACAGCCAGGAGGCGTAAGCCGCGGCGTCGTTCCAGCTCACGCATACCACCGGGTGGCGTACGGTCTGCGGAAACGCCAGGGTGAGCCAGCTCTGCCCGGCGCGGTCCCGCCATTCGTGGCCTTCGTTCACCAGGCAGGATTCCTCGCCCGAAGAACGGTCCGTCGCCTGCACGAACCTGGCGTACTCTTCACGGGTGACCTCGTAGATGCCGATCGCGAACGGCGCGGCGATCGTCACCTGGCGGGCGGGGCCTTCCCGTTCGTATCGCCCCGCCTCCGAGGCCGGCGAGCCCATCGTGAACGCGCCGGCCGGTATCGTGACCATCTCCGGGCACTCGTCGCAGTCGCGCCAGCGCTCTCCGGGCGCGCCGCCCGCTTCGTTCTGGGCGGCGGCGGGGCAGGCGAGCGCGGCCAGCGCCGCGGCCGTGAGGTTGAGCAGGGTTCCGCGAATCACGTTCGGTGCTCCTTCCAGGGGGGTAGCCTGCGCGCGGGCAGCTTCCGCGCTCTCTTCGTCTTGCTCGGCCGTCTGCTCGGCGGGTGACCCGCGCGCGGGCGGCTTCCGCAGAAGTATAGGGTCTCCCGTGCCGTGCGTTCGGCGAGGCCCCGGCGAACGCGCCTGCTGTCAGCCGCAGTCCGCGCCGCGGAGCGGGTGGCCGGGGAACCGCGCCGCCCAGGCCGCATCGAGGCCGGACCGGTTGGCGTCCCGGGCGGCGCGCGCCTCGACCGCGTATCCGCGGACCTTCTTCGGGCTGGGGGCGCGCCGCACCGCGTAGCCGAGCCGTTCGAGGGCCGCGATCCGGCGGCGGGTGTTGGCCTCGATGGTGTACAGCCCGAACGAGACCCCGTTCGCGTACGGGCCGTCGCGGATGACCCCGACGTCCCGCACCCCCCGGGCGCGGATCTCCCGCACCTTCGCGGCGGCCTGCGCGGGGCTCGCGAACGGTGGCAGGTAGACCAGGCTCCGGATCGACTCGCGCACTTCGACGCGCACCTCGGCTTCCAGGCCGCGGGCGCGCAGCCACCGCCCCGCTCCGCCGGCGGCGGCGCGGTCCCCGAACCCTCCGGCGCGCGCGCACCAGACGGCGCGGGCCGGCTCGGCGTCGACCGCGGGGGAGGGGGCCGGCGCCGGCTGCGGGCGAGCGGGCGCGGGGCGGGCCTTCGATGCGGCCCGGGCGGCAGGGTCCGGGCCGCCTCGGCCGCTTCGCTCCGGCGGCGCCCCCCCGGCCCCGGGGTCGAGCTCGCGGGCGCGGAGGGAGGCCCGGTGGGCGAGGCGTGCGTAGACGTCGCTCAGGTTCGCGTGGGCCTCGGCGAAGTCCGGACGGCGCTCGATCGCCGCGAGCAGCGCCTCGCGCGCCTCCTCGAGCCGGCCCTGCATGGCGTGGAGCACCGCGAGGTTGTTGTACGTCTCGGGCAGGCCCGGATACTCCCGCCGGAGCCCTTCGAAGACCCCGATGGCCTCGTCCACCCGCTTCTCCCGCGCGAGCAGCACCCCGAGCAGCAGCCGCGCCTGGGGGTTGTCCGGCTCGCGTTCGAGCAGGGTACTCAGCGCCTCGCGCGCTTCCGCGTCACGATGCTCGGCCGCGAGGAGGAGGGCGCGGTCGAGGGCCCCGGAGCCGGCGAGGGCGGCCGGGGCGCACAGGAGGAGGGCCGCCGCCGCGGCGAGCGCCGGCAGCGCGTCCTTCATCCATTTCACGCTCTCCCCCCTTCCTCGCCAGCGGCGCGGAGGCGCCGGCCGCGGCCGCCCCTCGCCTCCGCCGCGGTCCGCGCGCGGAACGTGAGGGAAGGCCCGCCGGGCGGCCGCGGTCACGCCCTCCGCCGGCCTGCCCCGAACGCCTGCGCCTCGGCGATCCACCCCGCGATGAGCTGGTTGGCGACGACCCGGATCTCCCCGTGCAGGGCCTCCGCCACGTGCGCGAGCCGTCTCACGTCCCGCGGGTCCCGCGCGTTCGGCGCTTCCGCCCCGCCCGGCCATCCGGCCGCGGTGCGGGTCGTCGGTCCGACCCTCCGCAGCGCCTCCGCCGCCATCGCGGCCTCCTCCAGAGCGGTCGGCCCGCGCTCGCCGTGCGTGCCGGTGAACGCCCGCTCCAGATCGTCGAGGGCCCTCCCGATCTCCTGCGCCGCTTCCAGCATCTCGCGCTCTCCCGCCTCGACCCTCCGGTTCCCGGCCTCCGCCTCGGAGAGCGCCCAGCTTCCCTCCTTGCCGGCGTTCCGAAGCCCGGTCAGGCCCGTCCAGGCGTCCTGTGCGAACGCCAGGCCCAGGCGGACCTGCTGGACCAGCCCGGCCGGAGAAAGGCGCAGCACCAGCCCGGTTCCGGTCTCGGCCCCCTGGTACTCGTTCTCCGACCCCGGGCGCCGGCGGAGCTGCATGGGGCCGGTGCGCAAGCCGTTCCGGTTCTGTGCGCCGACGTCCAGCAGCAGCGCGGCGGCCAACCGGTCCAGCCACGTCGGCGAGCCCCGGCCCGGAGGGTCGGCCCCCAGCTCCGCGCGGAGCCGCGCCACCTCGGGCGCGCTCCGAAGCCGCTCCAGGGCCCGCGCGGTCCCTGTGCCGTAGGCTTCGCCCATGCGCCCGCGCACCTCCTCCGGCAGGCGGTTCGCGGCGCGCTCGAGCTCGGCCACCTCCCGCTCCGGGGCCGGTTCCGGCTCCGGGGCGGCCGGCGCGCCGGCCTCCCGCCGCCGCCCCGGCTCCTCGTCGCGGGCCGCGAGCGTCTCCGGAGCGGTTCGCGGCAAGGGGGGGGACGGCTCCGTTCCTTCCACGAGCACGCTCGCCCGGGCATGGCCGGCCAGCGCCCGGAGCCAGCGCATCTCCCCCGCGTCGCACCCGCTCAGGCGGTGGCCGGCGGCCGGAGAGTAGTAGCTCCTTCGCGGCGCGTGCGCCTCCGAGACGCCGCCGATCCGCAGCTCCGAGAGCGCCGCGCGCACCTCCGCGCCCTGGGCGTTCCAGGCGTATTCGAGCGTGCGCGCGAGGCTCGCCGTCGTCGGGTGTCCGGAGATCGCTTCGGGATGCGCGCGCAGGTGCGTATGCATCCGCACCGCACAGTCGGCCAGCACGTCGCGCGCCCCTTCGGGGGTCGTTTGGCGCCGCTCGCCGGCTTCGAGCCACCGCTCGCTGGTCTCGTGCACCGCCGCCGCCAGCTCCAGTCCGAGCGCGGCGTATCCGATCAGCGTCTCGGGGTGGACCCCGACATGGACCTCGCCGCTGCGTTCGTTGCGGAGCTGGTAGCTCTCCCCGTCGGCTTCGACCGTCACCCAGTGGATCCACGCGCTCGCGGTCCTCTGGCGCTCGAGCCCCTCGGACACGTCCGCGGGCACGATCCCCACGTCCCGGACGAGCCGGTGCACGAGGGCCTCCACCGGTGTCGGCAGGCGCAGCCGTCCGCGCGCCGCGTCGCCGAGCTCGAACGCGGTCCTCGGGTCTTCGAGCGCCGCCCAGTCGAGCGGGGCGTCGCCGTCCAGCCGTTCCCGGACCGCCTGCGGCAACGCTCCTGCGGCGCGGGCGAAGAGTTCGCCAGGGTTCATTCTCTCGGCTCCTTGGTCGGGAGGCGCCGTCCGGCGGCTCTATCCCGGGTCTCGGCCGGGATCGAGAGGAGGGAGCTTCATCGAAGGGATGGTAGGGAGCTCCGGCGAAGGGACCGGAGGGATCTCCGCCGAAGGGAGCGGGCCGGGAGCGGCGCCCCCCTCGGGCGCTCCGTACGGGTCCGTCGAATCCGGACACGGGAGCCCCTTGCCAGCCTGGAAGCAGACCCGTTCGGCGGGCGCGCTGCCGCGGAATATCCGCACGACCTGGAGCTCCTGGAGCGGCTCCCGTATATCCCCTTCGGCCGCCATCGCCGCACGCAGGTTCTCCTCCAGCGAGTCGAACTCCGTCAGCAGACGGTCTTCCAGGGCGGTCATGTCGTCGAAGGTCGGCCCCTCGGGAGGGAGGCGGACCGGGCTGTCCGGCAGGGGACGCAGCAGCTCGCGCAGCTTCACCGCGGCCGTCGAGGCCCGCGGGGGGGTGTCCCGGAGCGAGCGGGTCACCAGCGAGAGCCGGCCCACCCGTCCGCCGAGCACCAGGCGATCGTCCTCTCCCGGCAGCACTTCCAGGGTCGCGGTGGTGATCTCGCCGCGGCTGACCTCTTCCTCCTCGCCGTACCGGGGCGGCCCTCCGATGCCCCGGGTCGTGCGGTCGATCGCGACCACCCGGGCGTCCTCCACGATGGTGCGGGCGAGCACCTCTCCCGGCGCTCCTCCGGCGGCGGGGCGGGGGAGCCCCTCCCCCGGTGCGCTTTGGGCGAACCCGGCCTCTCCCGGGCCGAGGGCGGGCAGCTCGGCGGTCAGGATCACGTCCACCCGGTCGCCCGGGTCGATCAGGCCGGCCTGGCTCGTCGCCGGGCCCAGCTCGATCGCCACCGCGCGGGTCCCGGGCCTCAGCACGGTGGCGAGGAACCCCGGCTGCCCCGGCCCCACGACGGCCCTCCGGGTGAGCGGGTCCCCGGCCCCGATCGTCTCCCGGACCGCGTAGCCGCGCAGCGACCTGGCCGCCGCCTCGCCGTCGTCCTGGTCCTCGCCGACGGTCACGTACTCGCGCTTGACGACGGCCGGATCGAGATCGAGGTCGAGGTCGACCCCGGCGAGGTCGTCCACCCGGAGCAACGAGCCGACCGGCAGGGTCCCGATCGCCGCGAGCACCCGGGGCTTCTCGGGCGCGGGGTCGGCCGGCGGCGGGGTTTCGGCGGGCGGCGCGACCGCGACGGCCGGCGCCGGCCCGGCCTCCGGGGCCTCCCGGTCCAGGAAGACGAACGCGAAGACGAAGGCCGTCGCCACCGGCAGGATGCCGAACAGCACGATCAGGATGACGATGCGGTAGCGTTGCACGACGGGGCTCCCGGGGGGCGGCGGTCAGTCAGCCAGCGCGCGCGGGACCAGGACCGCGATGGCGGGCGGCGCAATCGCGACCGCGAAGGGAAGCTCCCCGCGCAGGCGCCGCGCCGCGCCGAACGGAAGCAGGGCGAACAGGACGAGGGCGAACGCGCCCGCCGCGAGGCCGAACAGGAAGAGGCTCAGGTCGGCGGGGCCGGCCCACAGCCCGGCGACCGCGATCAGCTTGCCGTCGCCAGCCCCGAAGCGTCCGCTCAGGTACAGGCCAAACCCGATGGCGAGCAGCGCCGCGCCGATCGCGAGGTGCGCCCACGGCCCGCCCGAGGGCCCGGACGCGCCGGTGAGCGCGTACCCGGCGAAGAGCCCGAGCAGCGCGAGGGGGATCGCGTTCGGGATCCGCCGCCCGCGCAGGTCGCACACGATGCTGGCCGCGAACAGCCCGCACGCGCTCCACAACACGACGTCCGTCATGCCCGTCCCCTGTTCGGCCCGCTCCGGCCGGTCCCCTCGGCCCGGCCGGTCCGCCCCTTCCGGGCCGGGACCGCTCGAACCGTTCGCCCTGCTCTCCGTCCACCGGGGCGATTCTCCCTACAAAATTTTCAATTTCAAGGGGTTGTGCTGTGTTTTAGACGAAACATGCTTACAATGCTACCATTAACGGCAGGAGATCAAGGAGAACGCGATGCGAGGCATGTGCGCTGTGGGGTTTTCGCCAGGCGCGCCTCGTCGCAGGGCGTCCTGGGAACGCTTGTGTCCCGCCCGCATTCTCATTTCCGGGAGCTCCGCCCGCGTCCGCAGGACGCGCCGTTCCCAGGGTCCCGTGCAAGCGCCGCCGTGGGGTGAAATCCGACAACCCGCTCCTCGAACCGACCCCAAACGGTGGAACAACGCTGTCCCCGTGGGGAAAAAATATCTTGAACCTCAATTTCAACTTTCTATATCAACAGGTTAAGAACAGCGAACATGCTCCGATGCCGACGCCTTCCTCCCGGTCCGCCGGCACGGCCCCTGCCGGCCGGGCCGCGGGGCCGCCCCACGGGCCCCGGTGAAGCCGAAACGGCGCGGGCAAGGGCGGAGAGGGACGTTGCCCCCAGGGCGCCGGGGTCCGGGCGGCGGCGTGCGCACGGGCCGTACCGCGAGGGAAGGGCGGCGGGGCCCGGGTGCTGCCGGAGTCCCCTGAATTGTTCGTAACCTGTTGATATGGAAAAAATGTCGAGGGTTGGGACCGCCCGTACCCCACGGGGTCGCGCCTGACGCCGGGCGCGGCCCACCGTGTATAGTGCGGTTCGCGTTTGCCATGAACAAGACCGCCGCCCTGCGGGGAGCCCGTGATCCGAGCCTCGTTCACCGGCCGGCCTTCGCCAGCGCGCCTTCCCCGCGTGCTCGTCTCCGCCGTGTTCCTCGTCTCCCTCACCGCCTGCGCCACCCACCGGGGGAAGGACCCGCTGGGCCGCGAGGAGCTCCTCCGGAGCAGCCTTCCGGTGGCGGCGGCGGCGCTCGGGGCCGGGCAGACCGGGGTTGCGCGCCGGATCTACCTCTCCCTCGCCGAGCGCTTCGAGGACGCTCCGGAGCCGGCCCTCGGGCTCGGATACGTCGCCTTCCAGGAGGGCGACTTCCCGGCCGCGGAGCGGCGGTTCCTGAACGCCGCGGAACGGGCGGGGGAGAGGCCGGCGACGTTGGCCGAGGCGCTTCTCGGCGCCGGCCGGGCCGCCCTCGCCCAGGGCCGGACACCCGCCGCCCGGCTGCACTTCGAGCGGGCGCGGGAGCCCGGACGGGGGACCGGGTCGGCGGCCTGGATCGAGAACGGGCTCGCCGTCGCGGCGGCGCTGGATACGGACCACGAAGCCGCCGAAGCGCATTACCTGGAGGCGCTCCGGCTCTCGGCCGGACATCCCCGCATCACCGCCAACTACGTGCGCCTGCTGATCACGGCCGGACGGGTCGACGAGGCGGCCCGGATCTACGCGGGGCGCTCTTCGTCCTGGTGGGAGGGGGAGGACGGGCGGACGCTCGCGCGCCTCCTCGAGGAATACCGGTGAGGAGCCGCTCCCCCTCCGGCCGCGCCGAACGGCGAGCCCGGGGCCGGGCCGGCCCCGCCCTCGCGGCGGGGGCCGGTACGGTCCTGCTCGCCCTGGCGCCGGGCCTTGCGGCGGGCGCGCCGCCGCCCCCCGGCCCCGCCCCGCACCTTCTCGCGGAGCTCGCGCCGATGCGGCTCGCGGCCGCCGCGCCGGCCGGGGCGCTGGACGCCGTCCCTTCGGGCGCGGTCGCGCCGGCGGCCCTCCGACCCGATCCCGGCCTGGTCCTGCGCCTGCCCGCGTTCGATTCGCCGGGGCGGGCGGCGGACGGAGAGGGGCGACCCGGCTCCCCGGCGCCCGCGGGTTTCGTGCTCCGCATCGAGGGTCCGCCCGCGCCCCCGCCGTCTCCGGCCGACGAGGCCGCCGCCCCGGCATCCACGGTCCCCGCGCCGACCGGCGCGCCTCCCGTCGACCCCGACCCCGCACCTCCGCGAGGCCGCGAGGCCGCGGCCCCCGCGCCCGCAGGCGCGCGGCCGGCGGGCGCGGCCCGCCCGGGCGCGATTCAGCCC
Source organism: Gammaproteobacteria bacterium (assembly GCA_965243335.1). Taxonomy (GTDB): domain Bacteria; phylum Pseudomonadota; class Gammaproteobacteria; order HK1; family HK1; genus JAJDXW01. Next base: position 2,173,996 of record OZ251545.1, on the reverse strand, counting down.
GCAGCCCTCCGCTCCGACCCCGGCTTGGTCCTGCGCCTGCCCGCGTTCGACTCGCCGGGGCGGGCGGCGGACGGAAAGGAGCGTCCCGGACGACCCGGCGCCCCGCCCGCACCGGCCGGCGGCGCCGCCCCGGCATCCGCGGCGCCCGCGCCGTCAGGCGCGCCGCGCTCGGGCGAATCCCGCCCGGGCGCGGCGGTCACTTCTCCTCCCCCCGCCGCGGCCCGCCGGTCTCCCCGACCTCCCGCGGCGGACGCCCGCTCCCGAACGGAGGCGGGCCGCGCCCCCGCGCCGGCCGCGGTCCCCGCCGCCGGGGCGGCGGCCGAGCCCAGGCGGCGGCCCGCGGCTCCGGCCCTTCGCTCGGCGCCGGGTCCGGGCGCCGCCCCGGGCGGGTCCGGCGCGCCCGTGTCCGCCCCGTCCTCCTCGACGGCGCCCGGGGCCGCGTCGTCCTCCCCGGCCTGGTCCGTCGCCGTCTCGTCCGCCCCGGCGCCGGCGGCGGAGCTGGTCCTGCAGGTCGGACAGGGCCGCCGGATCCCGCTGGACAGCGATGCGACCGCGGTGCTGGTCGCTTCCCCCGAGGTGGCGGACGTCCAGCTACCGTTGCCGGACATGCTGTACGTCGTCGCGAAGAGCATCGGGCGCACCTCCGTCGCGGTGCTCCGCGACGGCGAGCGGCTCGAAGAGCTGAACGTGTCGGTCGTGCTGAACCTGGACCCGCTCTTCCGGATCCTGTCCGGCGAGCCCGGCCTCGCGGGGGTGCGCGTGCAGCGCCTTCCGCGCGGGCTGGTGCTGACCGGCGAGGTCCCCTCTCCGGCGGCGGCCGAACGCGCCTTCCGTCTGGCGTCCAACTCCGTGCCGGAAGGTTCGCGGATCGAGAACGACCTCCGGATCACGGGCCTCCAGCAGGTGAACCTGGAAGTCCAGATCGCGGAGGTCAGCCGCGCGGTCACGGAGGTGCTGGGCGTCAACTGGGAGGCGTTCCGCCAGACTCTGGGGGAGACGTTCGGCTTCCGGATCGGAAGGGTGTTCAGGAACGCGGACGGCCTGCTCATGCCTCTCCTGGACGAAGGAGGGAACCCGGTGTCTTCCCTCCATTTCCGCGGCGTGGACCCGCGCGGACGTTTCGACGCCATGATCGACGCGCTCGCGACGGCGGGCCTGGCGAACGTACTGGCCCGCCCGAACGTCACCGCCGTCTCCGGCGAATCCGCGTCCTTCTTCTCCGGCGGCGAGTACCCCCTGCCGGCCGGGGTGGAGGACGGGGTGATCGTCTTCGAGCCCCGGCAGGTCGGGATCGTCCTGGACTTCGTGCCCACCGTCGTCGACAGCGGCCGGATCGTGCTGACCGTCCGCCCCGAGGTCTCCGAACGGTCCCTGAACGAGTCGGTGCAGATCGCCGAGGGGCTCAGCTACCCGGTGATCAACGTGCGCCGGGCGGAGACCACGGTCGAGGTCGGCGACGGGGAGTCGATCGTGATCGCCGGCCTGTTCCGCAACACGTCGAGCACGGTGGAGTCCGGGTTCCCGGGGCTCAAGGACGTGCCGGCGCTCGGCCTCCTGTTCGGGCGCACCGCGACGCGGGCCGACGAGCTGGAGCTGATCGTGATCGTGACCGCCCGGCTGGTGCACCCGAACCCGGCTCCCGAGGAGGGGGGGGAGCCGGCGGCGGTCCGCCGCGTGAGCGGCTACCACTTTTGAGCGGCTTCGACGCGCGGTTGCGGAGGACCTGGCCCCATGCGCACGACTGTTTCACGGTGCGTTCCGCCCGCCCGTCTGGCGGCCGGCCTGCTCGCGTGCCTGATCGGGCTCGGCGCGGGGTGCAAGGGCTCCTCCGCTCCGGTGACGCCCCTCACGGTCCCGAATCCGCCTTCCCCGCCCTCGCAGCCGACGCCGGACCCGCCTTCCACGTCAAGCCCGTCCGTTTCGGCGCGATTCGTCATCGCGCAGTATTACCGGAACCCGGACGGTTCGGCCCGGATCGATCCTCCCGGCCCGTACGAATATTCCGAGGACGGGGATCCGGTTCGCATAGGCGTCGACGACACCGCGGTCGATTTCCTGCACCCCGATCTTCGGGGGCGGATATTCCTCGATGGGGACCGGGGGGCGTCTTTCGCGTCCTACCTTCCCGGGGTCCCCGCCTACGACCGGCAGGGTGCGGTGTTCGACGACGGGGCCTTCGCCGCGTGTACGCCGGGCTCCCGATGCCACGTCTTCTTCGTGGCCTCCGGCTCGCACGCGACGAACCTGACCGGTTTCTCCCGCACCATCGCGCAACGCGGCGGCTGTCCGCCCGGCGAAGGCCGCTGCTTCATGTACGACACCTCGAACGGTAACTGGTACCTGCTTCCCGGGGGAGCCCCTCGAGAGGCGGGAGGCGCCGAGCACGGGACGTGGGTGGCCCGGGTGGCGGCGAGGGAGGCGCCCGAAGCGGTGATCGCGCCCTGGGCCTTCGACTTCTCCCTGAGTGACACGAACCCCTACCTGAACGTCGGGCTCGGTCTCGGCGGGTCGCGCTCCGCGCTCGCCATCGCCCAATACGCCGAGTCCTACGACCTGAACCAGGCGGGGGCCGAAGCGCTCGCCCGGCATATCGACGCCTGGCATCGGTCCGCCGACATCATCAATTCCAGCTACCGGCTGAACACGGTCAACGTCAACACGAACAATGCCGACATCGGCTGCGGGAAGATCCATGAGCTCCTCGGGGTCATCGCCCAACAGCTTGTGGGAAGCGTTCCGCAGTCTCCCTGCGAGGGGGGCGACGATCCTCCATCCCCGATCCCGGCGCCGGATCCGGACCAGACGCTTCGGAGCCTCTGGGACGCCTACACCCAGAGCGCCCGCCCCGCGGCCGAACGCACGATCCGGGTGTGGGCGGCGGGGAACGAGCGCGAGGCCCTCGGGGAGCACGGCGGACGAGCGCTGGAAGAGGGCTGGCGGACGTTCCCCGCACTCGAACCGTACTTCTTCGAGGCTCTGCGCGGGCACACCATCGCGGTGACCGCGCTCGACTCCGAGGAGCGGGCTCTGGCTTCGTACGCGAACCCCTGCGGGCCGACGCCTCCCGACTGGGATGCGGCGCGGCACGGGCGCCACTTCTGCCTCGCCGCGCCCGGCGACGCCGACCTCCCCGACGTCCCCGATGGTCCGGAGGGGACCTCCTTCGCCGCCCCCTACGTGGCGGGGGTCCTGGCCCGGATGATGGCCGCGTCCCGCGGCCAGGTCGGGAACACCGAGCTGGTCAGGCGGCTGGTGAACACGGCCGACAACACCGGGGAGTACGCCAAGGTCTTCTACTACGGGGCGGGGAGGGTCGATCCGGAGGCGGCGCTCGGCACCGTGGGGGGCCTGACGACGGGCGCGCCTTCCCACCCCGCCGCGCTGCACGGCAGCGTGCTTCGTCTGCCCGCCGCCTACGGCGACGCGGCCCGCTCCGTGGCGGACGTCGAGGTGGCCTCGTTCGACGACTGGAACTTCCCGTTCTGGACGCCGGCGGACCGGCTCATCCGGCCGGCGGCGGTGGCGTTGAACCCCATTCCGGCGCTCGCCCCGGGCGAGGGGAGGGCGGACGGGTCTCCCTGCCCGGACTGGCTCGGCCTCGCGCCGGGGGCCGCATGTCTTCCGGGCGGACCGGGGCTGCGATGGGCCGGCGCGGCCTCCGCCGACGGCGTCGGGGCTTCGTACCGGCTCTCGGATTCGGTCACCCTCGCGGCGTTCACGCGGGAGGCGGGGAGACTCGACGGGGCCGCCGCGGGGGCGTTCTCGTTCGCGGGCGGCTCCTCGCTCGGCCTCCTGCGGGTGGCGCGCGGCTGGGTCCTGGGCGGGGGAGGGCAGGGCCGGTGGCGCCTCGACGGCGAAGCGGTGCTCGCCCTCGACACGCCCCGCGGGCTCGGGGCGCGCGAGGGCTCGATGTTCGAAGCCGGGTCTTCCCTGCTGTCCTCGTGGACCCTCGGGCTGGAACGGCGCCGCGGGCGCCGCGGCGCCGGCGGGGCGCCGCCGGCCCGGACCCGCCTCGCGATTTCGCAGCCGCCGCGGGCGGAGACGGGGACCGGGCGGCTCACCTGGCCGGCCGGCCGCACCCTCGACGGGACCCGCCTCTACCGCACGCGCTCGTTCTCCCTCGCGCCGTCGCGCCGCGAGCTGTCCGTCTCCCTCTCCCACCGGCGCGCGCTCTTCGGCGGCGAGGCCGCGGTCTCGGTGTCGAGAACCGAGAACCCCGGCCACCGGGCCGGGCCGGCCGTGCACGGGCTCGGGCTGGCGTGGGGGCGCGGCTTCTGATGGGCCGGGTCGGGGCCGCGCTGCTGCTGGCCGTGCTCGCCGCCGGGTGCTGGCGGCCCCTCGCCTCCCGGGACGAGTTCTTCCGGCCGACGAACGATCCGGTCGCCGCGGTCCACGTGGACACAAGGCTCACGCTCGATCGTCATCGCGCGCTGCAGACCGTCCGGCGCGCCTGCGCGGCCCCCGCCCCGGCGCCCCCGGCGGGGCCCCCGGCCGCCACCGGGGACGGGCCGGACCTCGGGGCGCCCGCCGCCCGCGAGGCGCTCGACCGTCTCTGCGCCGACCGCGCCCGGCCTCCCGTGGCGGCCCACGGCAGCGCCTCGGCGGCCTACCGGCGGTGGGTGACGGACGACGTCCGCGAGCTGCCGTCCCCCGCCGAAACCGCTTCCGCCGCCTCCGGCCTGTGACGCGGCCCCTCCCGCCGCGCTGAGACCGGCGCGCGTCGGCGCATCGCCATGGCTCCGCCTTCCGACGGCCGCAACGCGCGGGGGTTCGCCGCCGACGCCGAGACCGAACGCGCCCTCCGGGCGGGGCTCGCGGGCCGAGGCGCAACGGTGCAGCGCGGCCGTCTCGACGCCGCGATCCGAACCCTGGCGGCCGAGCCGGCGGCGAGGCTGGTGTTCTTCGATCTGGACGGCGTCCCGGAGCCGGAGGCGGCCGTCCGGAAGCTGGCCTCGGTGTGCGCGTTCGGGACGGTCATGATCGCGATCGGCTCGGCCGACACCGCGCATCTCACCCGCACCCTGCTTCGGGGCGGGGTCGCGGACTACCTGGTGAAGCCGGTCGCCCCCGCCGATGTGCGCGAGGCGAGCGCCGCCGCGCTGGGCGAGCTGCCGGAGCGGCCGTACGCGGGGCGGGTGATCGCCTTCGCGGGCTCCGCCGGCAGCGGGGTCTCCACGTTGGTCGCGGTGATCGCCCGCGCGATCGCGAGGAACGGCCGCGTGGCTTCGGTATTCGATCTGGACCCGGTCTCGGGGCCGCTCTCCCTCCGGCTCGGGGCGGAGCCGGCCGGCGACCTGGCCGCCCTGCTGGCCTCGCTCGACCCCGGCGAGCCTTCCGACCTCGAGGAGTCCCAGCTCGACTCCGGGGAGCCGTTCGGCCTCGGCGAGCCGGTCGGCCCGGAGGAGATCGACAGCGTTTGCGCCCCGGCCGGGCCCGGCCTCCTGCTCGTCGGGTATCCGCCGGCCGGGCCGCCTCCTCCGGCCCCGGCCCCGCCGGCGGTCCAGGCGCTCATCGAGGGTCTTGCCAACCGGGCGCACGCGGTGCTGGTGTCCGGGTCGCCCGATCCGGAGGTGCGGCTCGAAGCCATGCGGCGCGCCGACACCCGCGTCCTGCTCTACGAACCCCACCTGCTCAGCATCAGCGAGGCGGCGCGCTGCCTGGCGCTGCTCGGCAGGGAGCATCCGGCCCTCCTGGTGCAGTGCTGCTCGCGAGCGCCCAAGGGCGCGCTGTCGTCGGCCCAGATCCGCTACGCGCTGGCCGAGCGGCGCCCCGACGTCGTCATTCCCTTCGACCGGGCGCTCCACGCCGCCTCCACCCGCCCGGCGAAGGGCCGCTCCCCCCGCCCCGGCAAGGCGTGGCGCAAGGCGCTGCGCCAAGTGATCGAGCGCGTGATCGAGGGCCCTTCGCTCGCCTCTTCCTGACCCCCTCCGCTCTGGCGTATCGGAACCCCCCGGGACCGCTCCCGGCGCCTCCGGCGGGCGGCGCGCCCCGCGACGGCCGGCCCGGCCGCCCCGCGCCCCGCGCCAGCGCGCCGCGTCCGCGAGACGGAGCCCGGCGGGGGCAGGGCCCGGCTCGGGCTTCAGCGGTTGGCGCCCTGGGACGACCAGCTCAGTTGAAGGACCTGCTCGTTCAGCCGGGCGATCTCTTCGGGCCGCTCGATCGTGGCGGACGGCACGGACTCCCCGCGGGCCGCGCGTCCCGCCACCTCCCCGATGAACCGGAGGGACGCGGTGAGGCGGCGCGCGGCGGTGGCGGCGAGGGCGATGGCCAGGATGGCGCTCATCAGGGCGATCCCGGCCATGCTGAGAGCGAGCAGGTTCCGCCAGTCCCCGAGCGCGTCGTCGATCGAGTGGAGGATGGCGAGCGGCTCATGCACCTGGGCGGCCGGGACCTGGAGGAGGACGATCCAGTCGAAGCCCGAGAAGCGCGAGACGATGGAGGAGTAGGCTTCCCGGCCCCCGGAACGGGCGAACCCGAGGAGCCAGACGTCGTCCAGCGAGAACCCTCCCCGCTCCGCGCCGAAGGCGGCGAGGACCGACCCCTCGCCGCCGTCTCTGAGGTTCAGGTCGGGGTTCATGATCCGGTTGCGGGCGTGTCCCGAGCTCGTCTCGGCGATGAGCAGCCCCGCGCTCGTTGCGATGGACATGCGGCTCCCGCCCGGAAGGGCCGCCGCGGTCCGGTCCGCGAGCGCCTGCAGGGGCTCGATCCCGAGCACCGTCTTGATGACCCCGACGGCTTCGCCGGTGTCGGGGTCCTCGATGCGGATCGAGATTTCGGTGGACCACGCCCCCGCGGAATCGTCGAACTCGACCTCGCCGATCGAGATGCCCCGGCTCCAGGCGTTCTGCCACCAGTCTTCGTCGGACTGTACGAAGTCGCTGGTCGGATTGCTGAGCGCGACGTTGAACCCGTTGCGGTCGGTGAAGAACACCTCCACGAAGTGCGGGTTCGCGGCCACCTGGCGTTGCAGCCAAGAGTCGGCCTCGGGCGCAGTGCCGAGGCTCTTCTGGATGCGGAAGCGGTTCTCGATCTGGTCGATCGGGAGGTTCACGAGCCCCGCCGCGGCGTGCTGGCCATGCCCGTTGCGGGCCGCCGAGACCACGGTCTCGTCCATGCCCCAGGCCTTCGCGTCCTGGATGCGCTCGCTCAGGAACGAGTCGACCTGGCTGGCGACGGACTTCGCCTCCCGGTGGATGTCCGCTCCGGCGACGTCGCGGGTAAGGGCCTCGCGCGCCCCGCTGAAGTTCGCTTCGATGATGTCCAGATGGTAGGAAAGGAAGAAGAAGGCGATGCCGCTCGCGACCCCGACCGGGAGCAGAACGCTCAGCAGGGCGTTGGCGATGAGCTGGGTCCCGAGGGAGCCCGCCCGGCGACGGGGGTTCGGCGCGTTCATCGGTTTCCCTCCTCGATGGAGCCGTCACGAGCCTTCGTATCATGAATCACCCCCCCGGTGCAACAGAACGGCGGCCCGAGCGCGCCGTTTCGGGGCATGTGCGCTGGCAGGGGTTTTCGCCAGGAACACTCTCGCGGGCGCTCCTGGGAACGCTGGTGTCTCGCCCGCACCGGCGTATTTTGCCCTTGCATGAAGGCCCGATGCGGGGTCTCCCGGCCCCCTTCCGGGTCGATCGCGCCTTGTCGCACCGTCTCCAGCGCCTCTGGCGCGGCCCGGCGGCGCTGCCCGCCAGCGCGAATGAGGAGGGCGGGGAGCGGAGGCCGCCTCAGTCGCGGGGGAGCTCGTGCTTCAGGATCTTGCCGGTCGCGTTGTGGGGCAGCTCGTCGAGGAACCGCACCTGCTTCGGGACCTTGTAGCGCGCGATGCGGTCGCGGCAGTGCTCCAGGATCGCGCCGCCGTCGAGGTTCGATCCGTCCTTCAGCACCACGTAGGCGCGGCCCACCTCGCCCCACTTCGCGTCCGGGACCCCGACCACCGCGCTCTCGAGCACGCCGTCCAGCTCGTAGATGGCGTTCTCGACCTCCACCGGGTACACGTTCTCTCCCCCCGAGATGAACATGTCCTTCCACCGGTCCACGATGTAGAAGTAGCCGTCCTCGTCGGTGCGGGCCGCGTCGCCGGTGTGGAACCATCCGTCCCCGGTGAACGAGTCGCGGTTCGCCTCCGGGCGGTTCCAGTAGCCGGGGGTGACGTTGGGACCGCGGATCATCAGCTCCCCGGTCGCCTCCGGGCCGAGGGGGCGCCCTTCGTCGTCGACGACCTTGAGCTCCGAGTACATCACCGGCAGGCCCGACGAGCCGGCCTTCGCGAGGGCCTGGTCCGCGCTCAGGACCAGGCCGAGGGGGCCGGTCTCCGTCATCCCCCAGAGCTGCTGCAGGGGGGCGCCCTTCTCGGCGTAGCGCTCGAGGAGGGCGAGGGGGGCCGGCGCGCCGCCGACCCCGAGGACGGTCAGGTGGCCGATGTCGGCGTCGTCGAAGCCCGGCTCCTCGGCGGTCATGAGGAAGTTCGTGGGCACCCCGAGGGCGTGGGTGAGGGGGGTGTCGCGGTCCGAGAGGATGCGGAGGAAACGGCCGGGGTCGAAGGTCCGCATCACCACGTTGGTCCCCCCGGTCTGGAACACCGGGTTCGCGTACACGTTGAGGCCCCCGGTGTGGAACGTCGGCAGGAAGACGAGGTTGCGGGAGCGGGGCCCCACCTCGCAGCCGACCACCGAGTTGAGGGCGTTGTAGAGCCCCATCCGGTAGGTGTTGCGGGCGCCCTTGGGGCGTCCGGTGGTCCCGGAGGTGTACATGATGGTCCAGGTGTCGCCGAGCTCGATCCCCGGGTCGGCCAGCGTCCCGCCCGCCCCGGCGATCCCCGCTTCGTACTCGCTCGGCGCGCCGTTGGCGAGGGCCGCGACGTGCTCGATGGCGCAGGTCCGGGCCACCTCCGCGACGGCCGACTCGAACTCGACCCCGTGCAGGAACGCGCGGGGCTCGGCGTCGCCGCAGATGAATTCGAGCTCGGGGGTCGCGAGCCGCCAGTTGAGGGGCATGAAGATCGCGCCGAGCCGCTGGCACGCGAACTGGACCTCGAAGACGTCGGAGTCGTTGTGGGAGAGGACCGCGACCCGATCCCCCCGGCCCACCCCGAAGCGGTCCCGCATCCAGAGGGCCGCCCGGCTGATCCGCTCGTCGAGGTCCGCATACGTGAAGCGCCGGCCCGATGCGAGGTCGTGGACCGCCTCGCGCCGCGGAAACCAGCGCGCGTGGTGGGCGATCCAGTCCACGGGGGGTTCCACGGGCCGGGAAGGGGAGGAGGGCTGGCTCACGGTCGAACGGCTCCATCGTCGCGGGCGGCGATCCGGTCGGGGGGCGGCGGGGACGAACGAACGATCGTCGAGCGGCTGATTGTGCCGAATCGCGGCTGCCGGGGTGAGTGCGGGCTCCCTGAACGCGAGCTCCTTGAATGCGGGTTCCCTGAGCCGCAGGGGTCGTTCATTCCGGCTGGCCGGCGGCGGGAGCGCCTCGGGGGGCCGTGCCGGACGGACCGACCATCACCGGTACTTCTCCCCCTGGTCGCCGCCCTCGCCCGGCCGGGCGATCGCGTCGATGATCCGGCTCAGGCCGATGCTGCCGACGACCTCCCCCCCGGCATCGACGACGTTGGCCTGATGGCCCTTCGCGGCGGAGACGATCGGCAGGGCGTCTTCCAGGACGAGGTCGTGCGGGAGGTTCGGCCCGTCGACCGGTTCGCCCCGCGTCATGACGGACCGCGCCTCGATCACCCGGCTCCGGTTGATGTCCTTGATGAAGTCGAAGATGTAGTCGTCCTCGGGGTGCAGGATGATGTCCTGCGGGTTGCCCTGCTGGATCACCGCGCCGTCGCGCAGGATGGCGATCCGGTCCCCCAGCCGGAGCGCCTCGTCGAGGTCGTGGGTGATGAACACGATCGTCTTGTGCAGCTCTTCCTGAAGACCGAGCAGCACGTCCTGCATGTCGTTGCGGATCAGCGGGTCGAGGGCCGAGAAGGGCTCGTCCATCAGGAGGATTTCCGCGTCCGTGGCGAGGGCCCGGGCGAGCCCCACCCGCTGCTGCATCCCCCCCGATAGCTGCGACGGGTAGTGGTCCTCGAAGCCCGACAGCCCGACCCGCTCCAGCCACTTCCGGCTCTGCTGCTTGGCCTCCCCGAGGGGGGTTCCCTGGATCACGAGCCCGTAGGCGGCGTTCTCCGCCACCGTCTTGTGCACGTGCAGCCCGAAGCGCTGGAACACCATCGAGACCTTGTAGCGCCGGAACTCGATCAGCGCCTCCTTGCTCATGGCGAGCACGTCCTGCCCATCGACCATGATCCGGCCGGAGGTGGGCTCGATCAGCCGGTTGATGTGGCGGATGAGGGTGGACTTGCCCGACCCGGAGAGCCCCATGATGACGGAGATCTCCTGCGGGGTGACGTCGACGTTGATGTCCTTGAGCCCGAGTATGTGGTCGCGTTCAAGCAGCTCCTGCTTGGACATGCCCTGCTTCACGTCCTCCAGCGCCGACTCCGCGCGGGGGCCGAAGATCTTGTAAAGGCTCTCGATCCTGATCTTGGCGTCAGCCATGTCCGGCTCCTTCGCGATGCCGCTGGAGACGCTCGCCGTACCGCTGCGAGACGCGATCGAAGATGATCGCGAGGGCCACGATCGCGAGGCCGTTCATCAGGCCGAGGGCCAGGTACTGGTTGGAGATCGACCGCAATACGGGCACCCCCAGGCCGGCGACCCCGATCATGGACGCGATGACCACCATCGAGAGCGCCATCATGATGGTCTGGTTCACCCCGGCGAATATGTTCGGCAGCGCGAGCGGGATCTGGACCCCGAACAGCTTCTGCCGGTAGTCCGCGCCGAACGCGTCCGCCGCCTCCAGCGCGTCCCGGTCCACCAGCCGGATGCCGAGGTTGGTCAGCCGGACGATCGGCGGGAGGGCGTAGATGCACACCGCGATGAGGCCCGGCACCTTGCCGATCCCGAGCAGCATGACGACCGGGATGAGGTACACGAACGCGGGGATCGTCTGCATGATGTCCAGCACCGGGGTGATGGCGGTCTGGGTGCGGTTCGAGCGCGCCATCAGGATCCCGAGCGGGATCCCCACCGCGATGCAGAGCAGGGTGGCCACCGAGATGATGGCGAGGGTGGACATGGTGTCGTTCCACATGCCGAAGTAGCCGATGGCGAGGAACGACAGCACGCAGCCGACGGCGACCGTCCTGCTCCGCGAGCCCAGCCAGGCGAGGAGCGCGATCGCGAGGATGATGAGCGGCCACGGCGCGGCGCGCAGCAGCTTCTCGAACCAGACGAGGAACCAGAGCAGGGGCTCGAAGAAGTTCTCGATCGTCTCGCCGAACTCGCGCGAGAACTGGCGGAACCCTCCGTCGATGGCCTTCTTCAGGTCGCGAAGCTCCTGCCGGTCCATGCTCGGGAACTCTGTCAGGAAGTCCATGCATGCCTCCCGTCGGGTGTGGTGAGCCGCCCCGGCGCGACCGCGCCCTTCCCCGGAGCAGGAAAGAAAAAGCCCGCCTGAAGGCTCAGGCGGGCTCGTTCGGTCGGATCAGGCGAACATCGCGGCGTCGGCGGGCCGCGTCCTACATCGCCTTCAGCTTCATGGCCGCACCCTCGGACACCCACGGCGTCCACACGTCGGGGTGGGCGCGAAGGAACTCGGCCGCCGCGTCCGCGCCCTCGGCCTGGTTGTCGTCCATGTAGACCAGCATCCCGTTCATCACGTCGCCGGGGTACACGCGGCTCCGGAGGTACGCCATCACCTCGTCGCCGGCGTTCTTCGCGAACTCGTCGGTGACCACGGTGTGCACCTCGGACATCGTCCACGAGGAGGGCTGCGGGTCGCCGCACTCCTGCTCCGGCTTGACGATGCAGCCGTCCCAGTGCTCGGCGCCGACGAACGGGACGCCGAAGTCGAGCTTGACCATCTTGTGACGGCCGATGAGGGCGGTCGGGGACCAGTAGTAGCCGAACCAGTTCTCGCCGCGGTTGACCGCCTTGCTCATGGAGCCGTCGAGGCCCGCCGCCGAGCCCGGGTCGACCAGCTTCCAGCCCTTGTCGGCCATCTTGAACGCGCGGAACAGGTTGGCGTTCGCGAGCTGGCAGCCCCAGCCGGCCGGGCATCCCACGAAGGCGCCCTTGGAAGAATCTTCCGCGTCCGGGAACAGGTCGGGGCGCTTGAGTACGTCCAGCACCGTCTTCAGCTCGGGGTGGTTCTCGACGACGTAGGGCGGAACCCACCAGCCTTCGCCGAGGCCGCTGATGGGGCCGTCGTTGGCCGAGCGCAGCCGGCCCTCGTCGAGCGCCGTCTTGAGCGGGTCGCGCACCGCGTTGATCCAGAGCTCGGGCGCGACGTCCGGCTCGCCCTTCTCGTTCAGGGAGGTGAACGTCGGCATGGTGTCGCCGGGGACCAGCTCCACGGTGCAGCCGTATCCTTCTTCGAGAACGATCTTGTCCACGTTCGCCATGAGCTGGGCGGAGGCCCAGTTCATCTCGGCGATCTGGACGTTGCCGCATTCCGCCATGGCCACGTTCGCGCCGAGCAGCAGGGCCAGGCCGAGGGAGGTCTTCTTCGGAAATCGTTTCATGGGGTCTCTCCGGGTTCGCGCCTGTCGCACAGGCCGTGTCGCGGCGCGCGCCCCGTCCGTTGGGGGGCCGGCTTCGCCGTTGGAAGGAGCGAGTCGATCCCGGTCCCCTCCGTTCGCCGCCTGAACCCGGAATCTAGCACAGGGCCGGAAAACCGATCAAAACGGGCTGCAAAGGGCTTCCGTGCTCCCCCCGGTGAACCGGCCGCGGCGCTGCCCCGCAGCTCCCACCGGGCCTCGCCGCGAGGGCGGATCGGGGTCCGCGGCCGGGGGACCGGGAGATATGCGGGCTACCACGCCGGCCGCACCCGGCGCGGGGCGGCGAGCCAGATGCAGGCGGCGGAAGCCACGGAGAGGAGCGCCCCGAGCATGAAGGCGGGCGCGTAGCTGCCGCCGACGTCGAAGACGACCCCGCCGGCCCAGGGGCCCGCCGCCGCCCCCAGCCCCGCCCCGAGGCTCAGGGTCCCGAATATCGTCCCGAACCGCGGGCCCTGGAAGAGGTCGGCGGCGACCGAGCCGTACAGCGAGGCGATCCCGTAGCCGAGGAGCCCCTGGGAGGCGACCATGAGGTACATCAGGGCCGCGCTCGGTACGTGCTCGATGACGAGGAGCAGCGCATAGCAGACCAGGTAGCCGCCGCAGGCGGCGGTCCAGCCCCATTCCCGGCCGATGCGGTCCGAGAGGTGCCCGATCCCGATGAGGCCCGCGATCCCGGTGACCCCGACCAGGGTGAGGGCCCAGGCGGCCGTCGCGGCGGAGAACCCCGCGTCGAGCAGGAACCGGGTCTGGTGCACCTGGATGCAGTACCACGCGAAGAGGGCGCAGAAGATCCCGATCCACACGTACCAGTACCGCGGGTCGCGGAGGGCGCCGCGCAGGGTCGGCTCGGCCCGCGTCCGCGCCTGCGCGCGCGGCGGGGGAGGGTCCGAAGCGCGCGCGGGGCTCGCCGGGCCGTCCGCCGCATCGTGCGCATGGCTCGGCTCGGGCGCTTCCCCGCCTTCCGGCCGGAGGCCGAGCTCCGAAGGGTCGCGGCGGGGGAGGAGGAGGTTGATCGGAAGCACGATCGCGAGGAGCAGCAGGGCGAGGAGCCAGCACGACTCCCGCCAGCCGTACTGGTCCACGATCCACTGTATCCACGGGAACAGGGGGAGGGCGCCGAAGCCGACCCCGGAGGCCGCGATCCCCATCGCGAGGCCCCGCCGGCGCGAGAACCAGTTGGGCAGGAAGGCCCCGTGGCCGATGAAGGCGAGGCTGATGCTGCCGCCGACGGCGAGGCCGCCGAGGGTCAGGTACAGGTGCCAGGGCGCCCCGGCGACGGTGGCGAGGATCAGCCCGACCGCCACCGTCCACGCCCCGACGGGCATCACGAAGCCCGGCCCGAGCCGATCGATGAGCCAGCCGATCCCGGCGGAGAGGGGGATGGAGGCGAGGAAGCCGAACGAGAAGATGCCGGCGGTGAGCCCCCGCGGCCAGCCGGTCTCGTCGAGGATGGGGGGGAAGAGGAGCGAGAAGGCGGTGCGGCTGTTGGCCCCGATGGCGATGGTGACGAACGCGACCGCCACCACGACCCAACCGTAGTAGAACGGGAGGCGGAGCGCGAGCCAGCCCGCGGTGCTTCGCGGGCGGCGGGAGGAGCGCGCCGCCGCCGGCCCGGCGGTCGCGGGCCGCTCGCGGCGCCCGGCGGGCGGCGCGCCCGGCTCAGACAAAGTCGCCGTGCTCGTCGAAGCGGAGCGGCTTGGCTTCGTCCACGACCTCGAGCGACGGCTGGGCCTCGATCTCGCCCCGGAGCGCCGGCGACGCGCCGAACTCGGCGAGGACATTGGTATTGCGGATCCGCACCACCCGGGCGGTCGCCGGGTCCTCGTCCGCCCGCACGGTGAGGCAGACCTGCATGGCCTGGAGGTCGTTCTCGGCCATGAGCGGCATCTTCGACCCGGCCAGCCGCTTGGCGGTGAACGTGTTCATGTAGGTCGAGTGGAGGTCGATCTCCGAGAGCAGGCGCCGCGGCATCACGTCCGCCTGGCCGATGCCGGTCGCGTTGCCGTGCGTCTCCGGGGTGAGGGAGCGCACGTAGATCGCGCCGATGCGGGGTCGTTCGAGGCCCGGCTTCGTCCCGATGACGTTGGTGTCCATCCCCGATCCGCTCACGTTCTTGCCCATCTCGTCGACGACGAGGGTGTCCACGTCCTCGAAGGGGATCCGGGGGAGGTAGCCGTAGGCGGTCTCGAGGAGCGCGCCTTCCTCGTCGACGAGCGCCTCGTGCGAGCGCATCGAAACCCCGCGCACCAGGGCGGTCTCCTTGAACGCGTTGTCGACGAGGGCGAGGCCGCCCAGGAAGGGGGCCGGCGAGCGCTCGAGGATGATCCGGGACGCTTCCAGGATCATCCGGCGCATCTCGACCTTCAGGCCCTGCTGGTGGATCTTCTGGGCCCCGGCCTGCTTGCCGAGGCCGATGACCATCATCTTGCAGAGCCCGCTCTCCACCTTGCCGGTGAACCCGGTATGGGGCTTGACCCGGTTCACGACCACGATGCCGTCCGCCTCGCTCGCGTTGCGGTCGAGGTAGACCGGGAATCCGGTGGACGTCGTGCCGACCCGGATGACCTCCATCGACGAGCGGATGGGCGCCCGGACCGTCTCTTCGGTGATGCCGTTGTTGGCCAGCACCTCGATCTGGCCGGCCGCGGTGGCCCCGCCGTGGCTCCCCATGCCGGGGACCACGAAGGGCTCCGCGCCCGCGTCGCGGATGGCGGCCGCCGCCTCGCGCACCGCCGCCGCGAGGTTCGGGATGCCGCGGCTGCTGCCGGTGACCGCGATCCGCTGGCCGGTGCGGACGGCCGCGAGGAAGGGGGCGATCTCGCGGCGGGCGGCGGCCGCGACGTCCGGCTCGCGGGGGCGGTCGAAGTGCTGGCGAACGCGCATGAGGGCGGGGACGTCGCCGGTCGAGATGCCCGACTGGCGCTCGTCCAGCCCGAACGTCTGGCGAAGGGCTACCGGGGTGCTCAAGCTCCGTACTCCGAGGGGTGCTTCCTCCCCCCAGTGTAGCGCGTGGCGCGCCCGCGCCGTCTCGCGGGTCGGTCTCGCAGCATGTGCGCGGTGGGAATTTTCGTCAGGCACACCTCTCGCAGGGCGTCCTGGGAACGCGGGCGTCTCGCCCGCACAGGGGTGTGAAGCGCCCGTGAACAAAAATGCGGGCGAGACACCCGCGTTCCCAGGACGCACCGTTCCCAAGGACGTACCCGCACAAGCGCCGCCGTGGGGTGAAATCCGCCCAAATGCCCCTCGAACCGACCCCAAACCGTGGATCAACGCCGTCCCCGCGGGGTAAAAAATCTCGCCTCCCTCTCTACCCTCGCTATATCAACAGGTTACGAGCAGCGCACGGACCTCGTCTCGTGGCGCGTGGCCGTGGGGATTGTCGTCAGGCATACCTCTCGCAGGGCGTCCTGGGAACGCTTGTGTCCCGCCCCCGTCCTCGTCATTCCCGCGAAAGCGGGAATCCATGCGGCCCGGGAACGCTTGTGTCCCGCCCGCATTTTCGTTCAAACGGCGCACGGGCCTCGTCTCGCCGGACCGGTCCCGCGCCCGGCGGCTCCGCTATTTCTCCTCGTCGAGGCCGAAGAGGGCGTCCAGGGCGGCGCGGGCCGATCGCGCCTCGGCTTCGCGGCGTCCGTCCCCCGCGCCCGGCGACGGCTCGAAGTAGCCGCAGAAGTTGGCCCGCTCCCGGTCCCGCACGTGATCCGCGACCGGCTCCCGGCAGCCCCGGCTCCGGGCCGGGTCGTGGAACCGGCACATGCGGCACACATGCAGGTCCGCCCCGCACCCGGGGCAGGTCTCGGCGCGGGGGAGCGGGCGCGGCAGCTCGCCGAGGGGCGCGGCGCACCGCCAGCACGCGAATCCGGCCGCGCTCACGCCGTGCTCACGCCGCGCTCAGGCGGCGGCCCGCGGGCCGGAAGCGCGCCGCCCGTCCCGGGCGCGCTCGGCGCGGGCGGCCTGCACCCGGTCCCAGGCCGCCTTGATCTGCTGGGTCCGCTCGGTCGCGGCCCGCATCATCTCCTCCGGCAGCCCCCTGGACGCGAGCTTGTCGGGGTGGTGCCGGCTCATCAGTCGGCGGTAGGCGCGCTTCACCTCCGCGTCGGGGGCGTCCGGCGAGACCCCGAGCGTCTCGTAGGCGTCCTCCAGGGTCGGCCCCGCGTTCCTTCCCCCGGCCTGCGCGCCCGCGCCGATCATCCGCTCGATCTCGAGGTACGCCGCCTCCGGGAACCCGAGCCGCGCGGCGACGTGCAGCAGGAGCCGCCGCTCCTCGGGGTCGATCCCACCGTCCGCCCAGGCCGCCTGGACCTGGATCTCCAGGAACATGCGAAGGACGTTGGTAGAGCGCCCGCACTCCTCCCGGAGCTGGTCGAGGACGTCGTCGAGGGGGAAGCGGGAGGACTTCCCTTCGTTGAAGATCGCCCGCGCGGCGCGGCGCTGTTCGACGTCGAGGCCCAGCTCGTCCATCACCCGGCTGGCGAGCCGGATCTCGTCCGGGCTCACGTGCCCGTCCGCCTTGGCGACCTGGCCCATCACCCCGAAGGCGGCGGTGAAGAACGCGAGCTGTGCGCGCTCCCGGCCGGAGGCGCCCGGTGATCCGGACCCCGCCTCGACCGAACCGACCGCCCGCCCGAACGAGCGCCCGACGGCGGCCCCCAGCACGGCGCCGATCGGCCCCCCGACGAGGAAGCCGAAGGTCCCGCCGAGCAGCATTCCCCACCAGCTCATGCAACGGTCTCCGAAGCCCAGTCTTCGCCCGGACAGGTTAGACCAATCGGCGGGCATCGGCGAGGCTGGCATGATGGCGAGGCATGTGCGCGGCGGGGATTTTCGCCAGGCAGTCCTCTTGCAGGGCGTCCTGGGAACACGGGCGTCTCGCCCGCAGCGGACCGGGAATCCGGCGGTGAGGCGCCCGTGAACGAAAATGCGGGCGGGACGCCCGCGTTCCCAGGACGCATGGATTCCCGCTTTCGCGGGAATGACGAAGGTGGGAGGGACGCCCGCGTCCGCAGGACGCGCCGTTTCCAGGAAGAGCGGCCCGCCATCGCGGCCGGCGTCCGGGGAGACCGGGGCCGCGCGGCGTCCGCCGGTGGCGGCGGCCGGAGCGGGTTAGACTTCGGCCTGAATCAGGAAGCCGGGGGGCGGACGCGGAATGCCTCCGGCGATCGGCAGTCGGCAGCCGGCGAACCGCCGGGCGTCGTCCGCCGCGCGCGGTCCGCGCCCGTCCGCCCGCCACAGCCGGAGATCGACCATGCAGCAGCTTGCCGCGGTATCCCTGGACGACAAGTACGAGAGCCGGGAAGGGCGGGTTCACATCACCGGGAGCCAGGCGATCGTCCGCCTCGCGATGATGCAGTGCATTCGCGACCGCGAGGCGGGCCTCGACACCGCCTGCTACGTCACCGGCTACCGCGGCTCCCCGATGCACAACATCGACAAGGAGCTGTGGTCCGCCCGGCGCTTCCTCGGAAGCTCCCGGATCCACTTCCAGCCGGCCGTCAACGAGGACCTCGCGGCCACCGCGATCTGGGGCAGCCAGCAGGCCGCGGAGTTCGGCGACTGCCGCCACGACGGGGTCTTCTCCCTGTGGTACGGCAAGGGGCCGGGGCTCGACCGCAGCATGGACGCGATCCGCCACGGCCACATGGCGGGGAGCGCCCGCCACGGAGGGGTGCTCGTCATGGTCGGGGACGACCACGCCCTCACCTCCACCGACGCGCCCGCCGCCCACGAGTTCGCGTTCGTCGAGATGATGATGCCCTTCCTCTATCCCTCCACCGTGCACGAGGTGCTGAGCTACGGCCTGCACGGCATCGCGCTCTCGCGCTTCTCGGGGGCGTGGGTGGGCTACAAGGCGGTGCCGGACACGGTGGACGCGAGCGCGCCGCTCTCTGCGGACCCCTTCGACCCCGAGACGGCGCTTCCGGCCGACTTCGAGATGCCCCCGGACGGGCTCAACCTCCGCATCCCGGACTTCTGGTACCAGATGGAGCCCCGCCACCGGGACTGGAAGCTCGACGCCGCACTCGCGTACGCGCGGGCGAACCGGCTCAACCGGGCGACCCTCGCGAGCCGCCGGCCCCGCTACGGGATCGTCGCCACCGGCAAGGCGTGGAACGACGTCCGCCAGGCGCTCTTCGATCTCGGCATCGACGACCGCGCCGCCGACGACCTCGGGATCACGGTGCTCAAGCTCGCGATGCCGTATCCCTTCGACGCGGAGACGGTGCGCGGGTTCGCGGACGGGCTCGAGGAGGTCTTCGTCGTCGAGGAGAAGGTGGCCCTCTCCGAGCTCCAGGTCCGCAACGCCCTCTACCCGCTCCCCGACGGGCGCCGCCCGCGGGTCATCGGGCAGAAGGACGAGTCGGGGAGGGTGCTGCTCCCCGGCTTCCCGGAGGTCTCGCCGGACGACGTGGCGCGCGCCCTCGCGCCCCGCATCGCCCATTTCCACTCCTCGCCCGCGATCGACGAGCGCATCGCCTTTCTCGACGCGAAGGCGCGGGCGAAGCGCGCCCGCGAGGCCCTCCCGGTGGCGCGCACCCCGTACTTCTGCTCCGGGTGCCCCCACAACACCTCGACCCGGGTGCCGGAGGGAAGCCGCGCCCAGGGCGGGGTAGGGTGCCACTTCATGGCCACCTACATGGACCGCGGCAACGTCACCCACACCCACATGGGCGGCGAGGGCGCGAACTGGATGGGGCAGGCCCCCTTCGTCGAGACCGGCCACGTCTTCCAGAACCTCGGCGACGGCACCTACTACCACTCGGGGCTCCTCGCGATCCGGGCGTGCGTCGCGGCCGAGGCCAACATCACCTACAAGATCCTCTTCAACGACGCGGTGGCGATGACCGGGGGGCAGCCCCACGACGGCCCGATCGACCCGCCCGCGATCAGCCGCCAGGTGCGGGGAGAGGGGGTCGAGACGATCTGGCTGGTCTCCGACGAGCCGGAGAAGTACGGCGGGGCCGCGGCGTTCGCGCCGGGGACGAAGCTCGCCCACCGGCGGGACCTCGACCGCATCCAGCGCGAGCTGCGCGAGACCCCGGGGGTGAGCGTCCTCATCTACGACCAGACCTGCGCGGCCGAGAAGCGCCGGCGGCGCAAGCGGGGCGCGATGGCGGACCCGGACCGGCGCACGTTCATCAACCACCGGGTCTGCGAGGGGTGCGGGGACTGCAACGCGAAGTCGAACTGCCTTTCGGTGCTGCCCCTCGACACCGAGTACGGGCGCAAGCGCCAGATCGACCAGTCCGCCTGCAACAAGGACTTCTCCTGCGTCGAAGGCTTCTGCCCGAGCTTCGTCACCGTCGAGGGGGCGAGGCCGCGGCGGGGCGGGGCGGCGGTGGAGGTCCCGCCCGGGCTAGCCGCCCTGCCGGAGCCGGACCGCCCGCCCCTCGTCGAGGGCGGGCGCCCCTTCAGCATCCTCGTCGCCGGGGTGGGGGGCACCGGGGTGGTCACCATCGGGGCCCTCGTCACCATGGCCGCCCATCTCGAGGGCATTGCGTTCTCGACCGTGGACCAGTTCGGGATGGCCCAGAAGGGCGGGGCGGTCACCAGCCACGTGCGGATCGCGGCCCGCCCGGAGGACATGCGGGCGATCCGGCTGAACGCCGGGGCGGCGGACCTCGTGCTCGGCTGCGACAGCCTCGTCGCGTCCGGGGACCTCGCCCTCGACGTCATGGACCCGCGCCGCACCCGGGTCATCGTCAACACCCACGAGCAGATCACCGGGCAGTTCACCCGCAACCCGGACCTCGAGTTCCCTGCCGAACCCATCGCGGGGCGCATCCGGGCGGCGGCGGGCAAGGACAACGTCCAGCTCCTCGACGCCACCCGCATCGCGACCCGCCTCCTCGGGGACGCCATCGCGAGCAACCTCTTCCTCCTCGGGTTCGCCTACCAGCGGGGGCTCGTCCCGGTGTCGGGGGTCGCCATCGAGCGGGCCATCGAGCTGAATGGGGTCGCGGTCGAGATGAACCGCGAGGCGTTCCGCTGGGGCCGGCGGGCGGGCCGCGACCTCGCGGCGGTCGAGGCCCTCGCCCTGAAGGGCGACGAGGGTCTGGAGCCGCCCGCGCCGAAGACCCTCGACGAGTTCGTCGAGCGGCGGGCGGCGGACCTCACCGAATGGCAGAACGCGGCCTGGGGCGCGCGCTACCGCGGGCTCGTCGAGCGCGCGCGGGCGGCGGAGCGGGGGCTCGGGGCCGGGGCCGGCGAGGCGCTCGCCGGGGCGGTCGCCCGCTTCGCCCACAAGCTGATGGCCTACAAGGACGAGTACGAGGTGGCGCGGCTCTATACCGACGGCGCCTTCCGGGAGCGGCTCGCGGCGCGCTTCGAGGGGGACCTCCGGGTGAGCTTCCACATGGCCCCGCCGCTCCTCGCGCGGCGCGACCCGGTGACGGGGGAAGCCCGCAAGCGCGCCTACGGCCCCTGGATGTGGAAGGCGCTCGCCCTCGTCGCGAAGCTGCGGGGCCTTCGCGGAACCCCGTTCGACCCCTTCGGCCGCACCGCGGAGCGGCGCATGGAGCGCCGGCTCATCGAGGAGTACTTCGAGACGGTGGACGAGCTGCTGGCCGGGCTTCGCCCCGAGAACCACGCCCTCGCGGTCGAGATCGCCTCCGTCCCCGACCGGATCCGGGGCTACGGCCACGTCAAGGAGCGGAACGTTGCCGAGGCCGAGGCGGAGAAGGCGGCCCTGCTCGAGCGCTGGCGAGCGGGGGGCGGCGGCGAGGCGGCCCCGGCCCGCGCCGCCTGATCGGGGGCCGGGGCATCGGGGCGGAGGCGTCTGCGCCGCCGGGGGGCTCGTCCCGCCGATGGAGCGGGGGAGGTCTTCAGGCGGCCTCGCGGCCGGTGATGGTGTCGCGGATGCCTTCGAGGAGCCCTTCGATCCTCGCCGTCCGCTCCCCAATGTCCGAAATGCGCGTTTCCAGGACCGTGAACCGACCGTCGTGGGAGGTGAACCGCGCGTCCTGGGAGGCGAACCGCGACTCCATCCGTTCTTCGACCCCTCGGATTTCCTGACGGGTCCGTTCCTCCGATTCCCGGACCTCCTGCCGGGTCCGCTCCTCCGATTCCCGGACCTCCTGTCGGGTCCGCTCCTCCGATTCCCGGATTTCCTGCCGGTTCCGCTCCTCCGACTCCCGGATTTCCTGTCGCGTCCGCTCCTCGACCCCTCGGATTTCCTGTCGGGTCCGTTCCTCCGATTCCCGGATTTCCTGCCGGTTCCGCTCTTCGGAGTGGCTGACGTCCTCTCTCGTCCGCTCATCGGAGCGGCCGAAGTCCTCTCTCATTCGCTCCTCGGAGCGCTGAGCGTCCTGCCGGATCCGCTCCTCCATCCGGCGGAGGATGTGGAACATCAGGGCGGCGAGGGCGACCCCGACACTGGTGAGGGCGATGCCGACGCCGAGAATGGCGATCAGTTCGGTCGACACGCGTCTCTTCCTTCTTCCGTGAACCGGAGGATCGGATGATACGCCTTTCCGGGCGTCCCCGCGTCAGTCACGGAGGACGCGGCGCGTAGGAATTCCGCCCGCTCGCACCGGGCGGATCTCCCACGAGCCGCCTCCACGGCTGCGGGGTCACCGGCCCCCCCGTCCCGCGCGTCCGTAGGGGCTTCCGTCGCGCGTCGCGCAAGCTCCGCCCGTTTCCGGCGGGCGCGCCTCCCGCGGGAGCGGCCTTCGGGACGCCCCCGATGGCGGGGCTCTCCCGGGGGAGGGGCGGCGGCTCAGGTTCCGGCCCAGACCTCGCGGAAGAGGCGGAGCCAGTTGCCGCCCATGATCTTCTCGACCCGCCGCGGGCTCCAGCCCCGGCGCAGCATCGCGTCCGTCAGGTTGGGGTAGTCGGCGAGGGTCTCGAGGCCCTTCGGCCCCGGCGGCACTCGGATTTCCCCCTCCATCAGGTTCCGGCCGATGCCCTTGTCCCGCCGGAGCCACTCGAAGAACGCGACGTCCTGGCCCTCCGTGAAGTCGGTGCCGAGGCCGACGTGGTCTTCGCCCGCCACGTCGATGACGTGCTCGAACACCTCGACGCATTGATCGACGGTGGTCTCGTCCCGCCACGGCAGGAACGGGGTGTAGGTCGCGACCCCGACGAACCCGCCCCGCTCGGCGACGAGCCGCATCTCGGCGTCGGTCTTGTTGCGCGGGTGGTCGAGGAAGGCGATGGGGCAGCAGTGGGTGAAGGCGACCGGCATCGCCGAGTGGCGGATCGCGTCCTCCGTGGTCTTCGCGCCGACGTGGGAGAGGTCCACCAGCACCCCGACCCGGTTCATCTCGTCGACGACGTCCCGCCCGAAGTCCGAGAGCCCCCCGTCGCGCGACTCCCAGCAGCCGGTCCCGACGAAGTTCTGGGTGTTGTAGGTGAGCTGCATCACCCGCACCCCGAGGGAGGCGAAGACCTCCACGAAGTCCGCCCGGTCCTCCAGGGCCGACGTGTTCTGCCAGCCGAGGACGATCCCGACCCGCCCCTCGCGCTTGGCCCGCTCGACGTCGTCCGCGCCGCGCACCTGGGTGATGAGGTCGGCGTGCTCGCGGAACCAGCCCTGCCACTCCGCGATGTTCTCCATCGTCCCCCGGAAGCCTTCCCACACCGAGCAGGTGCAGTTCGCGGCGGTGAGTCCGCCCCGATGCATCGCCTCGAAGACGGCGCGGCTCCAGCGGCTGATGACGAGGCCGTCGACGATGATCGCGCGGTCGTGCAGCTCCTTCGATTCGCTCATGCTCTCCACTTCCCGGGTATGGATTCGTTCCTCGACCGGGAGGCGTTCCGCCCCGGCTCCGGCCGGCGCCGCTCCGGTCCTGCGGCGCTTGTGGTTCCTGCGCCGCCGCCCCCCGCGTCCGGCCTCCGCCCTCAGTACGTCTCGAACATCCGGCGGACCTCGTCCCGGTCCCCGGTCTCGCGCAGGGCCAGCATGAGGAGGATGCGGGCCTTCCACGGGGTGAGGTTGTCGGCGACGATGGGGTCGGGAAGCTGCTGGTCGCCCGCGAGCGGGGGCACGCGCCCGCTCCCCACCCGGCTCGACTGGACGAGGACGACCCCCGACTCGTGGGCGCGTTCGAGGGCCCGGACCTGGCCCCTGGTGTTGAGCCCGGGGGCGAAGCCGGCGACGACGATGCCCCGTGCGCCCGCTTCGACGAAGGCCGCGACGTCGGCGCCGTCCGCCCCCGCATACGAAAGGCTCACGTCCACCCGCGGCAGCTCGGCAGCCGCCGCGCCCCGCACGTCGAACTCCGTGTCCGGCGCACGCCGGCGCACCGGACGGCGGTAGATCGCGACCCGGTCCGCGTCCGCGTGGCCGAGCGCCCCGAAGTCGGGGGCGCGGAACGTCTGCAAGCGCTGGGTCGAGGTCTTGGCCGCCTCGCGGGCGGCGTGGACCTCGTCGTTCAGCATCACGAGCACCCCGAGCCCGCGCGCCGCCTCGCTCCCCGCCACCCGCAGGGCGTTGACGACGTTGAGGAAGCCGTCCGTGCTCAGGCCGCTCGCGGGGCGCTGCGCCCCGGTCACCACCACCGGCCGGTCGGTCTTGAGGGTGAGGTTCAGGAAGTACGCGGTCTCCTCGAGGGTCGCGGTGCCGTGGGTCACCACGACCCCGGCGAGGGCGGGGTCTTCCTCGACGAGCGAATGGATGCGTTCGTTCAGCTCGAGCCAGTGGGCAGGCTCGATCGAGGTGCTCGGGAGGGCCGCGTAGGGGACGGGGACGACCTCCGCCACCCGGCCCGCCTCCGGTATCCGGGCCAGCAGCTCGTGCACGTCGTACATGGTCTTGTTGGTGATGTACTCGACCAGCTCCAGGCTGTGCCGCCCGACCGACGCGATGGTGCCGCCGGTGCCGATGACCGCGACTCGGGGGAGGGGAGGGGGTGACGTCATGTTCTCGGTGTCCCGGTCGGAGATGGCGGCGGCGCCCGGCGAGAGGGCCGGTTTCGATGGGTGGCCGGCTGCGCGACCGAAGGCGGTGCGGCAGGGAGAGGGGCGCGAACGGAGGGCCGCGCCGCCTCGCGCACGGTCGGGGCCGCCGCCAACGCGCCCGCCGTTCCGCGCCGCGGGCGCCCGGAGCCGCCTGCCTCCCCGCTCAGTCCGCCGCCTGCGCCGCGGCAGCCTCGGCGGCCGGCTCGCCGCCCGCGATCGCCCCTTGCGCGTGCAGGGCCGCGATCTCGCCGGCCGAGAACCCCCAGTCGGCGAGCGCCTCGTCGGTGTGCTCGCCGCGCCGCGCGGGCGGGCGCTGGATGGCCGGCGCGGTGCGGCTGAAGCGGGGCGCCGGGGCGGGCTGGACCACGCCGTCCACCTCCACGAACGTCTCCCGCGCCCGGTTGTGGGGGTGGGCCGGCGCCTCGGCGAGCGAGAGCACCGGCGCGAAGCAGACGTCGCTCCCCTCCATGATCGCGCACCACTCGTCGCGGGTCTTCGTGCGGAAGATCGCCGCGAACCGCTCCGACACGTTCGCCCATTCCTCCCGGTCGAACTGCTCGGGCAGCGAGGCGGGGTCCGTTCCGGTCCGTTCGAGCAGTTCGGCGTAGAACTTGTCCTCGATGGAGCCGACCGAGACGTACTTGCCGTCCTTCGTCTCGTACACGGTGTAGAAGTGGCTGCCGCCGTCGACCGCGTTCCGGCCGCGCTCGTCCTCCCACGCCCCGGCCGCGAACATGCCGTACACCATGGTCATGAGGGAGGCGGAGCCGTCGGTCATGGCCGAGTCGACCACCTGGCCCTTCCCGGAGCGCCCGGCTTCGAGGAGGCCGCACACCATGCCGAAGGCGAGGTAGAGCCCGCCGCCGCCGAAGTCCCCGACGAGGTTGAGGGCGGGGACCGGCGGGCCGCCCCGCGAGCCCACCGCGTGCAGCGCCCCGGTGAGGGCGATGTAGTTGATGTCGTGCCCGGCCGCGTGGGCGACAGGGCCTTCCTGGCCCCATCCCGTCATCCGGCCGTAGACGAGGCGGGGGTTGCGGGCGAGGCATTCCTCGGGGCCGAGGCCGAGCCGCTCGGTGACGCCGGGGCGGAAGCCTTCGATGAGCCCGTCCGCCTCGCCGACGAGCCGGAGCACCGCCTCGCGCCCGGCCGCGCTCTTCATGTCGATGGCGACGGAGCGGCGCCCGCGGTTCAGGAGGTCATAGCGCGGGTCGCGCTTCATCCCCAGGCCCGGGTCCGCCACCCGGTCCACCCGCACGACGTCCGCGCCCATGTCCGAGAGCATCATCGCGCACATCGGCCCGGGGCCGATCCCCGCCAGCTCGACGATCCGGAAGCCTGCGAGCGGTCCCATCTCCATCCTCTCCTGCTGCGTCCAGTGGAGCCGCGATGGTACATCAAGCGCCCCCGGCGCCGATCGGCCCGCGGCGCGGCGCTTGTTCGTGCGGAGCGGCCCGGGAACCGTGAAGCTCTCACCTGCGGGCGACCGCCCCCAAGGCGGGCCTGCTCGGCGCTGGCGGGGGCGGCTCCCGGGGGCCGTGGGCCCGCCGCAGGCTTCTGGCGCGCCCTCGATGCGGCTCTGGCCGGCGCCGACAGTTGATTTCCTCTCGGCCCTGCACCATCATGGAGCCAAGGGAGTTGACCCGCAGCAGCGCGCCTATCTCAAGACCGTTGCCAACATGGGCGGCGGGGGGCCGCATCTGTCGAATGACGTCGAACGGCTCGCCGCCGCGACCTACGGGGTTTCATTCAATGAAAAGAACCTTCCCAAGCAGGTGCTCTACCCGTTGCGGGACGCTTCCTATCTGGAACTGGAACGAGGGACCAGGGAGAAGGGACGGGGAGCGAAGCCCTTTCAGGTCAGGGCGGCCGGAAGGCTGGTGACCGATCTGATCACTCCCGTGATCGAACAACTGGAGCATCAGACCCAAGCCGATCTGCGCCCCATGCTGCGCAAATCGTTGATGGAAGTTCGAGAGGAGCTGGAGTCCCCGGATCGACACGTGCGCGGGCTTGCCCTGGAAGCCCTCGCCTTCAAGCTCATGCGTCTCGTGGACCTGGCC
This sequence comes from Gammaproteobacteria bacterium, assembly GCA_965243335.1. Taxonomy (GTDB): domain Bacteria; phylum Pseudomonadota; class Gammaproteobacteria; order HK1; family HK1; genus JAJDXW01. Next base: position 2,147,437 of record OZ251545.1, on the reverse strand, counting down.
TACGTCGCCACCCGCCTGCGCGGAAGCGCGACCGGCGGGGCCGAAGTGGATCTCGTCTTCGAGAGTACGCGCCTCGTATTCTCCCGATGGCAGGTGCAGTGCAAGAATACGGATCGCGTTTCGCTCGACGACGTGGCCAAGGAGGTCGGCCTTACCCACTTTCTCAAGAGCAACGTCATCGTCATGGTCACCACCGGCGAAATCGGGGGCGAAGCGCGCCGTTACGCCGACAGGATCATGGAAGATTCGAATCTCTGCATCATCATGGTGGACGGCCGCGATCTCGCCCGTATCGAGATACGTCCGGCAGCGGTCGTCGACGTATTCAACCGTGAAGCCCGGCACGCCATGCAGCTCAAGACACTCGAAATCTGAAGGAATCAATCATGTTGAAGGAAGAACGCTCGAAGTTCGACACGTTTCACCGGACGCCCCTGGGGCGCATCCTGCATGGAGACAGCCTCGAAGTGCTCGCTTCCTGCGAAGCCGATTCGGTCGATCTGATCATGACGAGCCCTCCGTTCGGTCTGGTCCGCAAGAAGGACTACGGCAACGTCGAGGCGGACCGGTACGTCGACTGGTTCAAGCCCTTTGCCGGGGCGTTTCATCGGGTCCTGAAGGAGAACGGAAGCCTGGTCATCGACATCGGCGGCGCCTGGAACAAGGGGTATCCGACGAGGAACCTCTATCACTTCAAGCTGCTCATCATGCTCTGTGAAGAATTCGGCTTCCACCTCGCGCAGGATTTCTACTGGTGGAACCCGTCCAAGCTGCCGACCCCTGCCGAGTGGGTGACCGTGCGCCGGATCCGCGTCAAGGACGCGATCAACACCGTCTGGTGGCTGTCCAGGACGCCTTGGCCGAAGGCGAGCAACCGGCGCGTGCTGCAGCCGTACAGCCGCAGCATGCAGGAACTGCTGGCCAAGGGCTACAAGGCCATGAAGCGCCCTTCCGGCCACGACATCAGCGATAAGTTCGGTACCGACAACGGGGCTGCGATCCCGCCGAACCTCATCGCCGTTCCGAATACGGAGAGCAACAGCTTCTACCTGCGCTATTGCGAACGGAACGGTCTCAAGCCGCACCCGGCGCGGTACCCGGCGGAATTGCCCGAGTACTTCATCCGGATGCTCACCGAGCCCGGGGACCTGGTGGTCGACCCCTTCGCGGGAAGCTGCGTGACCGGTGAAGTCTGCGAGCGCATCAACCGCCGCTGGACCTGCATCGAACTTCTGCATGAATATTGCGAAGCAGCCCTCGCCCGCTTCATCCGGGATCCGAAGGAGACGGCCAAGCCCGTCGCCAACCCGGAGGCGCCTTCCAATTTTTACCGGGTGCCCGGCCCGGGCATTCTCTGGAATGGTGACGGCGGGCCTGGGCTGCCCCCGGACGGCGGCCGGCAACGCCGTCTGAAACCGAGGAAGAAGAACACGGCAGGGTCGGCGGGCGAAATTTCGGCCGGACAGGACGATCGGGAGACCGGGAATTCGGCCGTTGCGGCAGGTCCCGTGCGGGAGGAGTCCTGACCGATGACGGAGAGGGCGATCCGTCCGGGAGCCTGAAAGCCGGCCTTCGGGCTTTCCGAGGTGAGCTGCGCTCGTCGAGGACCCGTCGGCGCGGCGCGGCGAAGCCCCGGACATGGGGCAGGGCGCCGGGAGGGAAGGGGAGCCGGTCGGGGCGGGCCGGGGCCGGGAATCCGGGGCGGCGGGTAGTCAGTTCGCCTCGGGCCGGCAGTCCGGGCACATGCCGTAGATGATGAGGCTGTGGTCGGTCATCGTGAAGCCGTTCCGGGCCGCGATCATGCGCTGGCGCTCCTCGATGGTCTCGTCGACGAACTCGACCACCCGGCCGCAGCGGACGCAGACCAGGTGGTCGTGGTGCTCGCTCGCGGCCAGCTCGAAGACCGCGGAGCCGCTGTCGAAGTTGTGGCGGATGACGAGCCCCGCCTGCTCGAACTGGGTGAGCACCCGGTAGATCGTCGCAAGGCCGATGGACTCGCCGGCCGCGAGGAGGGCGCGGTAGAGGTCCTCCGCGCTCACGTGGCGGTCGGGGCTTCCCTCGAGGATCTCGAGTATCCGGAGGCGGGGAAGGGTCGCCTTGAGCCCGGCGCGCTTGAGGTCGGTCTGCACCGCCATCGTCCCTGGAACGCGGTTCGCGGGCAGGCAGGATGACACTCCAGCCGGGCGAGTGCAAGTCGAAATTCACGTTGCGAATGCGAATCCTTCTCGCTTACACTCGCGTGCCCGCACCGGCCGGTTACCTCGCACATCCTGCTGGCCTTCGTCGCGAGGCCTCCCGCGGCGGCGGGCCGCAGGAGCGCGGGCGCGTCCCGGGAAGGGCGGGGGCGGCGTGCCGGCGGTCCGCGCCGGGGATGGCTTGCCGGGCTGCAAGCAGGCAGGCGCTGCGGAGTGGAGCGGGCAGCCGGCCCCGGCGCTTGGCAATCGGTCGAAGCGGCCGGAACGAAGCTGGATCGGTACGGCGAGCGGATCGGCGTCTGCGAGCCGGAAGGACGGAGAACCATGCGGGCTTGGGCAGGCAACCGGTTCGGTACTCCTCGTGCGGTCGCCCCACGGAGCCGCCGCCGCATCCTTCTCCGGGCCCGACGGGACGATCCCACTGGTCTTCATCCGCCTGCGATGCGAACCCTGCGCCCGCCCGCGCCGCCTCGGGACGTCCCGCTCCGCCCGCCTTGCGCCGCCGGACGCGAGCGCGGCCCCTGGTCCGGGGCGCTGACCACGTGACCGCCCTCGCAGCCGCCCTCCGCCGCGCCGCGCCGCCGTCCGTCGACGGCTGGACGGTCGCCGCCGCCGCCGTCGCGGCCCTCGTCGCGACGCCGCTCGCCACCATCGCCTACCGCGCGGTCGACCTCACGGACGACACCTGGAGCCACCTCGCCGCGACCGTCCTCCCGGTCTACGTCTCCAACACCCTCTGGCTCATGTTCGGGGTAGGGGCCGGCGTCATCGTCATCGGGGCCAGCACCGCCTGGCTCGTGACCATGTACCGCTTTCCCGGGCGGCGGCTCCTCTCCTGGGCGCTCCTCCTGCCGCTCGCGGTGCCGGGCTACGTCCTCGCCTTCGTCGTCACCGACCAGCTCGAGTACGCGGGCCCCGTCCAGGGCGCCCTTCGCGAAGCGTTCGGCTGGACCTCCGCCCGCGACTACTGGTTCCCGGAGATCCGCTCCCTCGGCGGGGCGGTGGTCGTGCTGTCGCTCGTCCTCTATCCCTACGTCTACCTCCTCGCCCGCGCCGCGTTCATCGAGCAGTGCTTCTGCCTGTTCGAGGCGAGCCGCACCCTCGGCCGCGGCCCGGCGCGGAGCTTCTTCACGGTCGCCCTGCCGATGGCGCGGCCCGGCGTCGCGGTCGGAACCGCGCTCGCCCTCATGGAGACCCTGAACGAGTTCGGGACCGTCGATTTCTTCGCGGTTCCAACGTTTACGGCCGGGATCTTCGACGTGTGGCTCAACATGGACAGCCCCGCCGGCGCTTCGCAGCTCGCCATCGCCCTCGTCCTCTTCACCCTCGCCCTGCTCGCGATCGAGCGCCGGGCGCGGAATCGGGGCCGGGTCCACGCCACGACCACCCGGGTCCGCAGGCTCCCCGAGTATCCGCTCTCACGCGGAGCGGGGGCCGCCGTCTTCGCCTGGTGCGCGCTTCCGGTCCTGCTCGGGTTCGGGCTCCCGGCCGGCGTGCTCGCGGGCTACGCGCTCGAGTTCCACGAGGCGGCGCTCGCCCGCGAATACCTCGCCTTCGCCGGCAACAGCCTCCGGCTCGCGGCGGCCGCCGCGGTCGTCACCACCGCCCTCGGCCTCGTCCTCGCCTACGGCGTCCGGCTCTCGCGCCGGCCCGGGATGCGGGGCATGGCCGAGGCGGCCACCGTCGGCTACGCGGTGCCGGGGGCGGTCCTCGCGATCGGACTCCTCTATCCGCTCGGCGCGCTCGACAACACGGTGGACGCCCTTTGCCGCGCGCTGTTCGGGGTTCCCACCGGCCTGCTCCTCAGCGGAACCGCCGCGGGGCTCGTGCTCGGCTACTCGGCCCGGTTCCTGTCGCTCTCCTACCGGACCCTCGACGCGGGCCTGGAGCGGGTGACCCCGAGCATGGACGGCGTCTCCCGCACGCTCGGTGCGGGGCCGGGCGCGACCCTGCGGCGCGTCCACCTGCCCCTGGTCCGGCCGAGCCTGCTCGTGGCGGCCCTGCTCGTCTTCGTCGACACCATGAAGGAGCTGCCGCTCACCCTGCTCATGCGCCCCTTCGACTACGAGACCCTCGCGACCTTCGTGTACCAGCTCGCCTCCGACGAGCTGCTCGAGGAGTGCGCGCTCGGGGCGCTCACCATCGTGGCCGCGGGGGTCCTTCCGGTGGTGGTCATCAGCCGCACCATCACCCGCTCCCGGCCCGGCCACCGGCACGGATGAGGGTGTCCGGCGTGCGGGAGAGCGGTCCATGCCGGGCCTGACCTTCGACGGCGTGTCCCACCGCTACGGTCCTGTCCTCGCCGCTGAGGCGGTGACCTTCACCGCGGAGCCGGGCGAGACCATCTGCCTCCTCGGCCCGTCCGGCTGCGGCAAGAGCACGCTGCTCCGACTCGCCGCGGGCCTTGAAGAGCTCCAGGCGGGAAGCATCGCGATCAGGGGGCGGACCGTCGCCGCCGCGGGGGCGCGGCCATCGGTCCCCCCGGAAGCGCGCAGTGTCGGGCTCGTGTTCCAGGACTACGCCCTCTTTCCCCACCTCACGGTGACGGAGAACGTCCGCTACGGCCTCCCCGGCGGCGGCGGGAAGGAGGGGAAGCAGCGGGCGCGCCGCCTCCTCGCCGACCTCGGCATGACGGACCTCGCCGGCCGTTATCCCCACGCCCTGTCCGGCGGCCAGCAGCAGCGGGTGGCCCTCCTGCGGGCGCTCGCCCCCGGGCCCCGGGTGATGCTCCTCGACGAGCCGTTCTCCACCCTCGACGAGCACCTGCGGCACGAGGTCCGGATGGAGACCATGAACCTTCTCGCCGGCCGCGGGGCGGCGACCGTCCTCGTCACCCACGACGCCGAGGAGGCGATGCTGCTCGCGGACCGGATCATGGTGATGAAGGACGGCCGGATCGTGCAGGACGCCTCCCCGGACCGGGTCTACGCCCACCCCGCGGACCTCTTCACCGCGCGACTCTTCGGCCCCGTCAACCGCTACGAGGGAACGGTGCGCGGCGGGGCGGTCTCCACTCCCTTCGGGCTGGTCACGGCCCCCCCCGCCCTGGAGTCGAAGCGGGTGACCGTCGCCGTCCGGGCGGACGGGATCGAGCTCCGGGACCTCGCCTCGACCGGGGAGGGGGAGGGCGGGGTGCGGGCGCGGGTGCGTTCGGTCCGGCGCCTCGGCGCGTGGACCCTCGTGCTCATGACCCCGCGCCACGCGACCCGCGAGGCGGCGGGACCGGCGGAGAACGGTGAGCCCGCATCCATCGAGGTCCGGCTGCCGGGCACGGCCTCCGTCGCGAGCGGAGACGAGCTGGCCCTGTACCCGAGGCCCGGGCACACCTTCGTGTTCCCGGCGGGATGAGGGCGGGCGTAGCCGTCCCCCGGCCCCTGCCGGGCCGGCTCCCATCCGCACCCCCGGCGGCTACCGGGTCGCCGGGTCGCCCCCCGAGCCGCGATAGATGTCCGCATCCGGGTGGAAGGCGAGCCAGGCGAACGCGAAGTGGTCCCCCCGCGAGAGCGGGGTGAGGCGGGTTCCCGCGAGCGGCCCCGCCACCGCCTCGCCGAGGACGTTCCAGGCCGAGCCGGTCGCCGCGTCGATGATGCGCCCCTCGCGGAGCTCGAACTCGAGGACCCGGCCCGCGATCCGGCGCGAGTAGGCGGCGGCGGACGGGATGCGGCGCGAATCGACGATCCGATCCCGGTCGAGCACGGAGAGGACGCCGCTCCGGCTCATGACCACCACCGGCTCGCCCCCCACCTCGTCGTTGATGACCGGCTCCTCCGCGAACGCACCGAAGGGATAGATGCGCTCCGCATCCCCCGCGGGCACGTGGAGGACCCGCTCCATCGCGGGGAGGCGGGGGTCGGGGTCGCCGCGGAAGAGGAACGGCTGGGTCGCGGAGTCGTAGCCTGAATAGGGGTTCGAGCCGTAGCGACGGGTGTGCCCGGTCTCGCGCGAGAGCACCGTCGCGCCCGGGTGCGCGGCGCGGAAGTCGCTCCACGCGACGATGGCCGCCGGCAGGCGGACCAGCTCGCGCCCCGCGTGCTCCCCGATGATGCCGGCGCCGGTGAGCTGCTGCCACCAGGTCTCGGTCTGGCGGTCGTACATGACGAGGTCGCTCCGGCGCAGGCGCCCCGTCGTCCCGAAGTCGAGGACCGCGCCGTCGATCCGCCGGTCGAACACGATCGCGGAGTTGCAGAGGGGGCAGAACGTCACCGAGATGGGGGTCCCGCCGAGCCGGTCGTTCACGATCTCGTGCCAGATGAGGATCTGGAGCGGGTAGGCGCGGGCCTCGCCGCCCAGCGCGACCGCGATCACCGGCTCGTCCGGGTCGAGCCATTCGGCGGCTTCGCCGGTCGAGACGTAGCGGGGGAGGTCCACGGCCGGGATCCCGTCCCGCGGCGGGCCGCCCGACATGATCTCGGAGAGGTCGACGGTCCGCCGGTCGAAGTCGGTCTTCGGGAACTCCGAGGTCGGCAGGTACTGCGCGCGGACGGAGGCGGGGGCGGCGAGGCCCCCGAGGACCGCCGCGAGGACCGCGGCGGCCAGGGCGAGGGCCGCCGCCGGACCGGCCCGGCCCGGCCGCAAGGGTGTTCCCTGTCCGCCGCGGAGCCTGGATCGGGCTATCGAGGTTGCCCGGGAGGCATGACCGCGGGCCGTTTCCCGAACGACGGGGTCGGAATCCGGGCGGCGACAGCGCTCCTTCTGGATGGCGCGGTGAGCAGGGAATGGCCCTGTGCCCGGCCGGGGGACGGGCGGCGGGCGGCGCCCGCGAGGTCCCCAAGGTTCCCGGCGTTCCGGAAGTCCCCGGCGTTCCGGGAGTCCCCGAGGTCCTGTCGAGGGCTCGATTGTCGTCTTCTCGGTGTTCATCTTGGTTCACCGCGTGTCTTGGGGGAGCGCGGGCCGGGTCGTCGTTCGCCGCGCCCGGCGCCCGGAGCCCCGCCGCTGCCGGCTGGTCGGACCGGAGGGGCGGGGCGGCTCAGGCCGCGGGCCGGACGGGGACGCCGGCGAGCCCCGGTACCCGGCCGGCCGGCACGTAGACGAAGCCGTCGAACAGCCGGCGCTGGGTACGGCGCACGGAGGCGTGCTCGGCGCGCCAGCCGCCGCCGGATCCGCCGCGCCGCACCGACGCGGCGGCCGAGATCACCCCGGAGGGGCTGATGAGCCGGATGCGCCCGCCCCGGTCCGCATCCCGCCGCCCGGCGGCCGCCCGGGCGACCACCGTGCCCTCGATGGCGGCGGCGACCGCGAAGCCGAGCGCCCCGGTCAGGGGGAGCGCGCGATGCACGTTGTTCATCGAGACCATGCGCGCGGTGAGGTCGCCGTCGGCGGCGTCGATCGCCTCCCCGCTCAGGGTCTCCGCCGGGCGGGGAGGGGCCGCGACGCCGATCTTGGGCGCGCTCGGGAACCGGGAGGACGCCTCGGCGGGGCTCGCCGCGATCCCCATCGCGACCGCCGCCGCGGCGCGGATGCGCTCGAGCCGGTCCATCACCTCCGGGCGAGCGTCGAGGGCGGCCGGCGCCTCCGACCCGGTGATCCCCACCTCGTCCGCGTCCACGAAGACGAAGGCGTTGGCCGCATCGACCAGGGAGGCGGGCACGCTCCCCACGCCTTCGACCTCCAGGGTGTCGAGCACGTTGCCGGTGGGGAGGAGCGCGCCCGTGCCGGCCCCGCCGGGGTCGAGGAACTCGAGGTCCACGGGCGCGCCCGTACCCGACACGCCCGGGATCACGGTGTCCCCCTCGACCGCCGCGCGCCCGTCCTCCACCGGGAAACGGGCCCGGATGAGCTTGCCGGTGTTGGTGTTGTGGATGAGCACGACACTTTCCGGCCCGCCCGCCTCGACCAGCCCTTCGTCCACCGCGAAGGGTCCGATGGCCGACGACATGTTCCCGCAGTTGCTGCTCCAGTCGATCCGGGGCCGGTCCACCGCGACCTGGCCGAAGGTGTAGTCCACGTCCGCGTCGGGGCGCGAGGGCGGGCCGACGATGCAGACCTTGGAGAGGGACGAGATGCCGCCCCCCATGCCGTCGAGCTGCCGCCCGTAGGGGTCCGGGCTCCCGAGGGCGGCGAGGAAGAGGCCCTCCCAGGCCGCTTCCTCGCCGGGGAGGCGGCGGCGGTCGAACACCACCGCGTTGCTCGTGCCGCCGCGCATGAACGCGGCGGGGATTCTCAACTGGCGCACGGGCCGGGCTCCGCATGGGGTCCTTCGCGGGCCAAGTGTGCCATGCCCCCGGCGGCCCCGTCGTCCCGCGGTCCTGCCGTCACCCCGGCCCTTGCCGGAGCCGGCGGAGGAGGGGGCGGATGGTCTCCTCCCAGTCCTCCGGGGCGAGCGGCCCGACATGCTTGTGGGCGATCCTCCCCTCGCGGTCGATGACGAAGGTCTCCGGCACCCCGTAGACCCCGAGGTCGAGGCCGACCTCGCCCGCCCGGTCATGGCCGCTCGTCCGGTAGGGGTCCCCCAACCGTTCGAGCCACCGCACCGCGTCCGCGCGCTCGTCCTTGTAGTTGAGGCCGTAGATCGGCGCCGCTCCGGTGGCCGCCAGCCGGAGCAGGAGCGGGTGCTCGTCCCGGCACGCCGCGCACCAGCTCGCCCACACGTTGAGCAGGCTCGGCTCCTCCCGGAGGGTCTCGGACCGCAGCTCGCCGCCGCGCACCCCGGAGAGGACGAAAGTGGGGAGCGTCCGACCGACCAGGGGGGACGAGACCACGCCCGGCGTGCGCTCCAGACCGGAATAGAGCACCCCCGCGAGCGCGGCGAAGAGCGCGAGCGGAACGAGGAAGGAGACCTTCATCCCGGCCCCCCGGACCGGCGCGGGGCGCCGCCGCGCCCCGCGGCCGGAACCGGCCGGAACCGGCCTCGGCCCCGAACCCGGAGTCGGCCCCGGCCGGATGGCGCCAGCTCGCCGGGGCCGCGCGGCGTCCTCGCGGGAAGCACCGTGACCCCGTTCAGCGCCCGGCGAAGCGATCGAGGCCGGCGCGGAGCAGAGCGTTGAATTCCCCCGGCGCCTCGACGTTGGAGAAATGGCGGCAACGCTCGACGACGTGCAGCTCGGATCCGTCGATCCGGTCCCGGATCTCCTCCGCCCGCACGAGCGGGGTGACCGGATCGTCGCCCGCGGCGATGATCCGGGTGGGGGCGCGTATCCGGTGCAGCGAGTCTCGGTACGCGAGCTCGGCGACCGCCGAGGTCCCGCCGAGATAGCCCGCGGGGGGAGTCTTCACGAAGACTTCGCGGACCGCATGATAGTCCGGGCCCTCCGCATCCACATAGGCGTCGGTGAACCAGAGCCGCCTGGTCATCTCCCAGACCGGCGCCATGCCGCCGGCGCGGACGACCGCCTGGCGCTCCCGCACCCAGCCGCGATACCAGGGCGTCGACCAGGAGGTCGTGTTGCAGAGGGTGAGGGAGGCGATCCGCTCCGGTCGGTGGATGCCGAGGCCCTGGCCGATCATCCCCCCGGTGGAGATGCCCACCCAGTGGACCCGGTCGAGGCCGAGGGCGTCCATCAGGCCCGCCGCATCGCGCACGAACCCGGCGAGCGTGTACGGGCCGGGCGGGGCGTCGGTGTCGCCGTGCCCCCGCCAGTCGTAGCGGAGCAGGCGGTAGCGGTCCGCGAGGGCGGGGACCTGATGGTCCCAGATCCGGTGGCTCGTGCCCATCGCGTGCGCCATCATCACCACCGGGCCGTCCGCGGCGCCGTCCCAGCGGTACGCGATCCCGATGTCGCCGACCGTGATCCTGTCTACGCCCATGCCTTCATGCCCCGGGGGATTGCCGGCGCCGGGACCCTGCCCGCGCGCCTCTCCGGTGAGGATGCCATGAATCATCGCCTCGTTCCGGCAGACCGCTCGATCGATCGAATGGCCTCGCGTCCGCGCCCGAACGCCGCGCACCTGCCTCGCTATGATCGCGGGTTGGCGCATCGGTTCGGGGGGCGGCGATGGGGAAGGGGCTCGAAGGACTCGCGGTCGTCGAGATCGGGGGCGGCTTCGCCGCTTCGAGCACCGGGAAGGCGCTGGCGGACCTCGGCGCCGAAGTGGTCAAGGTCGAGCCGCCGGAGGGGGACCCGCTCCGGCGCCGGGGCGTCGTTCCGGGGAGCGGCGCGCCGGACGGGGGACCCTTTCTCCACCTCAATACGAACAAGCGGAGCGTCGTCCTCGACCGGACCTCCGCTTCCGGCCGGGCGGAATTCGAGCGGCTGCTCGCGTGGGCGGACCTCGCGGTCCGGGAGGGCTGCGCCCCGGCGCTCGAGGACGCGGAGGCCTGGCGCGGACGCAACCCCCGGCTGGTGGTGGTCTCCATCACCCCGTTCGGCCTCACCGGCCCGCGCCGGGGCTGGCGGGGGGACGAGCTGACCCTCATGCACGCCGGTGGGTGGGGCTACATCATTCCCGGGCGGGGCGCGCCGCGGGAGTGGCCCCCGATCCGCCCCTTCGGCCACCACGCGCTCATCCAGGCCGGGCTTCACGCGGCGGTGGCCGCGCTCGCCGCGTGCCGGGCCGCGCGGGCGACCGGGCTCGGGGATCATCTGGACGTCTCCGTGCAGGAGGCCGTCGCCTTCCTGCTCGGCCGCCACTTCACCTCCTTCGAGTACGCGGGGCGGATCGATCATCGAAGCGACCGCTCCGTCTACGAGCCGATGGGCTTCTACCCCTGCCGGGACGGCGAGCTGTTCATCATCTGCCCCGAGCAGTCCCAGTGGGAGCGGATGCTCGCGCTGATGGGAGACACGGAGTGGGGCTCGGGCGCATCGTTCGGGACCCGCGACGCGCGGGGCGAGCACGCGGCCGAGATCCGGGAGCGGGTGTCGGAGTGGACGCGCGGGCTCGGGGTGGAGGAGGCGTTCCACGCGCTCCAGGGGGCTCGGGTCGGCGCCGCGCCGGTGTTCCACCATGCGCGGCTCGCGCAGCAGGAGCACCTCTGGGCGCGGGACTTCTTCGCGCTCGTCGACCATCCGGGCGCGGGGCGGATCGAATTGCCCGGACCTCCCTACCGCCTCCGGCGCCCCTGGTGGCGGATCGCCCGGCCCGCGCCCGCCCTCGGCGAGGCGGGCCCGGCGGCGCCCGCCGCCGGAGAACCCACGACCCCCGGCGCGGCGCCCGGAGGCGTCCCGTTCACCGGCCGCGACGGGCGCCCGCCGTCGGCGCCGGACGAGGCCGCGCGGGGCCGCGGTGCGGGAGGGCTCCCTGCGGGCGGGGAGGGCGGGGAGGGCGGAAGCGGGCCGCCCGGCGACGGCCCTCTCGCCGGGGTCCGGGTGCTCGACCTCTCCTGGGTGTGGGCCGGACCGCACTGCACCCTGCTCCTCGGCGCCCTCGGCGCGGAGGTGCTCAAGGTCGAGTCGTCGCGGCGGCTCGACCTCACCCGCCGCGCGTCGGTGTACGCGCGCGGGCTTCCTCCGGGGCCGAACCGCAGCGGCTACTTCAACCACCTCGGGCAGCACAAGAAGAGCGTCGGGATCGACCTCTCGAAGCCCGAGGGCCGGGACCTCGTCCGGCGCCTCGCGGGCCGGTGCGACGTGTTCGTCGCCAACTTCGGCACCGGGGTCCTGGAACGGATGGGGCTCGGCCCCGACGACCTCCTCGCCGTCAACCCGGACCTGACGGTGGCGCTCATCTCCGCCTTCGGGCAGGACGGGCCGTGGCGCCTCTACACCGGCTACGGTCCGCTCATCTCGCCGCTCGCGGGCCTCTCCGCGGTGACCGGCTACGCCGAGGACGGCCGCCCCCGCGACGTCAACATGGCCTACGGCGACCCGAACGGCGGGGTCCACGCGGCCGTCGCGGTCGCCGCGTCGCTCCTCGCCCGCGACCTCCACCGCGAAGGCGGGCAGGTCATCGACGTCGCGATGTGGGAGGCGATGGTGTGCACCGCCTTCGAGGGGTGGATGCAGCACGCCCTCGGCGGCGAACCGTACCCCCCGATGGGGAACTGCGACCCGGAAGCGGCGCCCTGCAACGTCTACCCGTGCCGGGGAGAGGACGCCTGGATCGCGGTCTCGGCGGGCTCGGACGGGGAGTGGGCGTCCCTTTGCCGGGCGATCGGCCGCCCCGGGCTCGCCGCCGACCCGAGGTTCGCGAGCGCGGCGGCGCGCAAGGCGAACGAGGACGCGCTCGATCTCATCGTTGCCGGGTGGTGCCGGGGCCGCGACCGATGGGCCGCCGCCGAGGCCCTGCAAGCGGCGGGGGTTCCCGCGTTTCCAAGCGTTTCGAGCGCGGACCTGAGAACGGACCCGCACCTTGCGGCGCGGGAGGCGTTCCACCGCTTCGAGCACCCGGAGGTGGGGGTGAGAGCGCACTTCCGGGTCCCGTGGCGGTGGACCCGGCGGGCCAACGGCGCCGGAAGCCGCGCCCCCTGTCTCGGCGAGCACACCGATGAAGCGCTGCGCGAGGTCCTCGGGCTCGCCGGCGAGGAGATCGAGCGCCTCCGGGAACGCGAAGTCGTCGAATAGAAGCCGCCGAACCGGGCGGTTACCACGCAGTCGGCTCGGAGCCGCCGCCCCGTACCGCTTGGCGCGCCTGACGCCGGGCAGGATCCTCCCGCGGGCGGGCGGCTCAGTCGGCGGCGTCGCGGGCCGCCGCCGTGCTCGCACTCGACGAGGGGCCGCCGCGGCGGCGCTCCGCCCAGAGCCATCCGAATACGGCCGTCGCGGCGAGGGCCCCCGCGATCTGGGCCGCGATGAAGCCGGGGGCGTCGCCCGGGGCGATGCCGGAGAAGGTGTCGGTGAAGGACCGGGCGATGGTGACCGCGGGGTTCGCGAACGACGTCGACGACGTGAACCAGTAGCCGGCGGTGATGAAGAGCCCTACCGCCCAGGGGACCGCCTCGGGGCGGGACCGGAGGCAGCCGAGGATGGCGGCGAGGAGCCCGAACGTCGCCACGAACTCGCCGAGCCACTGCCCGCCCCCGGTACGGCTCTTGACCCCTTCCACGAGCAGCGGCTCGCCGAACATGAGGTGCGCGGCCATCACCCCGGCGACCCCGCCCGCCACCTGCACGACGACGTAGAGCACCGCATCACGCCCCGTGATCTCGCGCCGGAGGGAGAAGGCGAGGGTGACCGCGGGGTTGAAGTGGGCCCCGGAGATCGCTCCGAAGACGAGGATGAGCACGACGAGGGCCGCGCCGGTGGCGATGGTGTTGCCGAGGAGCGCGATGGCGTCGTTGCCGCCCGCGAGGCGCTCTCCCATGATGCCGCTCCCGACGACCACCGCGAGCAGAAACGCGGTCCCGAGGGCTTCGGCGGCCAGCCGGCGGGGGAGGTCGTGCCCTCTCATGGCCGCGCCTCCGGCCCGCGCCCGCCGATCTCGTCGAGCCGTTCCTGGAGCGAGAGCCGGTCGAGCGACGCGAACGGCAGGCTCACGAAGATGCCGATGCGGTTGCTCGACATGCGGCAGGCGGCCGCGAAGGCGCGGGGCGATCTCCCGTCTCCCGGCGGAGAGACGGGAGATCGGACGGGAGCGGTCGGCGGTGCGCCTACGCCTGCGCTTCGAGGGTGACCCGGTTGCAGCGGCAGGTGCCGATCTGGTGGAGCTCGATGACGTTGTCGAACGGGTCGGGCACGAAGACCTGATCCGAGTTCTCGCCGACCAGGCCCTTGATGGTCCAGTGCCGGATCCCGCGGGACTCCAGCTCGCGCCGCGCCTCTTGGATGTCCTCGACCGCGAGCGCCACGTGGGGCCGGGTCGGGTCTTCTTCCGCGCTGCGCGCGACCGGGGACTCGCCAGCAGCGCCCATGAGATGGATCTGGGTGCGCTGCTCGCCGTCGCCCACGTACATCCAGAAGCCGGGAATGCCGGGGATGTTCGGGCGGCCCGAGTCCGCTTCGAGCCCGAGCACCCCGGAGTAGAAGTCGCGCGCGCTCTCCTGTGCATCGTCCGAGGGGTCGATCCGGATCCCGTGGTGGTGCAGCTCGAGTACCTTGATGGGCATGACGCCTCCTCCGCATGGGCCGCCCCGCCGGGCCGTCTCCCCCCGGGCGGCGCCGATGAATTCGACCGCAACGCTAGCCGAAGCGGCCCCCGCCGGCAAGCGCCGGGACCGGCGCCGGTTCCAGCGAGGCAGGTGCGCGGCGGGGATTTTCGCCAGGCGCACCTCGTCGCAGGAGCTCCTGGGAACGCGGGCGTCCCGCCCGCAGCGAACCGAAGTAAAGCGCCCGTGAACGAAAATGCGGGCGGGACGCCCGCGTTCCCAGGGACGTGGCGGGAGGGGAGGCGCCGGCGAGGGGCGCTCCGTCGCCCCCTGCCGAAGCGCGCCTCCCGAGCGCGTTATCATGCGGGGCACGGCGTTCATCGACTCAGAGGAGAAGCACGGCATGGCCGAGGGATTCACGATCGCGACCTTCAAGCATGTGGCCGACGGCCTCCAGGAGGGGCAGTTCTCGGTCGGGGACCGACGCCCGGCGAAGAGCCTGGACGACCTCGACCCCATCTACCGGGAGCTGCTCGACCGGCCCATCACCGTCACCCTGGCGGTCATCGGCCCGGACGGCCGCCCCGGCCTCACCCCGATGTGGTTCGACCACGACGGGGAGAAGATCCTCGTCAACACCGCCGCCCATCGGCCCAAGTGCGGCTGGATCCGCAGCAATCCCCAGCTCACGGTCCTCGTCGTCAACCCCGACAACCCGTACCATTGGGTGAGCATCAAGTGCACGGTGGTGAACGAGGTTCCGGAGGACGGGCCGGACGGCGCCCGGGTCACCGCCCAGCTCGACCGGATCTGGACGAAGTACACCGGCGCGGAGCCGCCCTACGGGCTCCGGGACCCGGCCATCGACGAGAGGCGGGTGCTGTTCGAGTGCCGGGTCGACCGGATCGCGACCTTCGGCAAGCCCTGACCGGCCGCCGGGCAGGTCCGCGCGGCCGGCCGTCGGCGCCCGGAGGCCGCGCCCCCGGTGCGCGCCGCGCGCCTCCGCCCCCCGCGTTCGCCGGGGAGCCCCGGCGCTTCGCCGGGCGGCCCGGGTCCATCGGCGCGGACGCGCCGCGAGGCCGCGCCGCTTCGTCTGAATCTCTCGACAGCGCAAGGAATTGAAAGGTGAAGTTCGGACTTCTGTTCGCCAACACCGGCGACTTCGTGCAGCCGGACGGGATCCGCGGCCTCGCGGGCGCGGCGGAGGCGGCGGGGATCGAGTCGCTGTGGACGGTGGAGCATGTGCTCGTCCCGGTGGGCTACCGCTCGCGCTACCCCTACTCGAAGACCGGGCGGATGCCGGGCGGCGAGGACATGCCGATCCCGGACCCGCTGGTATGGCTCGGCTACGCCGCGGCGGTCACCACCTCCCTCAAGCTCGCCACCGGGGTCCTCATCCTGCCGCAGCGCCAGCCCGCGTATGCGGCCAAGCAGCTCGCGACCCTCGACGTCCTCTCGGGAGGGCGGGCGATCGCGGGGGTCGGGGTCGGCTGGCTCGCGGAGGAGTTCGCCGCCGTCGGGGTGCCGTTCGAGGAGCGGGGGGCGCGGACCGACGAGAGCATCCAGGCCCTCCGCAGCCTCTGGTCTCCGCGCGCGGAGCCGTTCCGGGGCCGCTTCTACCGGTGGGAGGCGGTGGAGTCGAACCCCCGCCCGGTCCGGCCCGAGGGGATCCCGATCGTGGTCGGCGGGCACAGCGCGCCCGCCGCGCGGCGGGCGGCCCGCCTCGGGGACGGCTTCTTCCCCGCCCGCGGCGGCCCCGAGGAGCTCGCGCGCCTCTTCGGCGTCGTGCGCGAGGAGTGCGAGCGCATCGGGCGCGACCCGGCGGAGGTCGAGCTCATCTGCGGGGGCCGGGTGCGGACCCCGGAGGACCTCGAGCCCTACGCCGCCCTCGGCGTCTCGCGCCTCGTGGTGAGCCCGCCGGCCCAGGACGTCGACGGCCTCCGACGCGGGCTCGAGCGCTTCGCGCGGGACGTGGTCGAGCAGGTCTGACCGCGCGCTCCGCCTCGGCTCGGCGGGGCGGGGCGCCTCGCGGACGGTCGGGGACGGACGGAAGACGGAGAGGAGACGGGATGAAGATCGACACCCAGATGCGGAACGTTCCCTTCGAGCGCATGGGCGAGGAGGCGCTCCGCTTCGAGCGCATGGGCTTCGACTGCGCATGGACGTTCGAGGCGGCCCACAACCCGTTCCTGCCCCTCGCCCTCGCGGCGGGCGCCACCCGCCGGATGCACGTCGGCACCAACATCGCGGTCGCGTTCGCGCGCAGCCCCTTCTCGATGGCCCAGGTCGCGTGGGACCTCCAGCGGGGGAGCCGGGGCCGCTTCCACCTCGGCCTCGGCACCCAGGTGCGGGCCCACGTCGAGCGCCGGTTCTCGATGCCCTTCGACCGTCCGGCCGCCCGGGTGACCGACTACGTCCGCTGCGTGCGCGCCGTCTGGGACACCTTCCAGAACGGCGCCCGCCCCGCCTACGAGGGGGAGTTCTACCGGTTCCGGCTGATGAACCCCTTCTTCGACCCGGGCCCCATCGACCATCCCGACATCCCCATCTACCTCGCCGGGGTGAACGCCCGGATGTGCCGGGCGGCGGGCGAGGTCGCGGACGGGTTCCACGTGCATCCCATGCACTCCGTCGGCTACCTCCGGGACGTGGTGCGGCCCGCGATCGACGAGGGGGCGCGGGCGAACGGCCGGGACGGCTCGACCCTCGACCTCTACGCCCCGGTGCTGACCGTGAGCGGCGAGACCGAGGCGGAGCGCTCCGCGTCCGAGCGGGAAGTCCGGCGGCAGATCGCCTTCTACGCCTCGACCCCGAGCTACCGCGCGCTCCTCGAATACCACGGCCTGGGCGGCATCGCGAAGGAGCTGAGCGCGCTCATGCGGCAGGGCGAGCTCGACGTGATGCCGCGCCTCGTCCCCGACTCTCTGGTCGACGAGGTGGCGATCTCCGCGCCGCCCGCCGAGGTCCCCGCCACGCTCCGCCGCCGCTACGAGGGGATGCTCGACCGGGTCTCGCTCTACTTCCCGGTTCCGGAGGGCGCCCCGGAGGCGAAGTGGCGGGGCTTCGTCGACTCGTTCCGGGCCGCCGCCTGAGGGCCTGGCGCGATGATCACGATGCGGGCGCTCATCGAGCGCGCGGAGCGGCACTTCCCGGCGAACCCGGCGGTCGTCCCCGCGGTCGAAGGGCAGGGCGGCCCGCTCACGTGGGGCCAGCTCGCGGTGCGGGTGCGGCGGGCGGCGGGGGCCCTCCGCTCGCTCGGGGTGGGCGCGGGCGACCGGTTCGCGATCCTCTGCCGCAACGACCCGCGCCAGGCCGAGCTCATCCACGCCGGGTACTGGATGGGCGCGGTCCCCGCCCCGATCAACTACCGCCTCGCCCCGGCGGAGATCGCGGACATCCTCGACGGGGTCTCCCCGCGCCTCGTCGCGGTGGAGGACCATTGGGCGGGTCTCGCCGCCGACCCCGCGATCGCCCGGCGCGGCGACCGGGTGCTCAGGATCGGGCGCGGCGCGGCGGGCGCGGGTCCGGACACGGGCGGTGGGGCGGACCCGCCCGACGGTCCCGACTACGAGACCCTCCGCGACGCTTCGCCCGAGGACGAGGGGCGGGTCAGCGTGGAGGGCGACGACGCGCTCCTCCTCCACACCGGCGGCACCACCGGGCGGGCGAAGGGGGTGCGCCTCACCCATCGCAACATCGCCGCGAACGGCCTCCAGCTCGTCGGCCCCTACCGCGCCGCCGAGGACGACGTGATGCTGCACGTCGCCCCGATGTTCCATTCCGCGGACCTCCTCGGCAGCCCCTTCTCCCACACCGGGGCGGCCCACGCCTACCTGCCGGACTTCACCCCGAACGGCTTTCTCGCGGCGGTGGAGAAGAGTCGCGCCACGTTCACCATGCTCTCCCCGACCCTCATCGTCCGGCTCGTCCGGGAGGGGGCCTTCGCGGACTACGACACGAGCGCCTTCCGGCGCCTCACCTACGGCGCGGCGCCGATGGACGCGGTGTGGATCCGCCGGGCGGTCGAGGCGTTCCCCGGGGTCGAGCTGGTCCACAGCTACGGGCTCACCGAGACCTCCCCGATCCTGACCACCCTCGGCTGGGAGCAGCACCTCGCGGGGCTCGAGGGCGGGGAACGGCTGCGCTCGGTCGGGCGGCCCCTGGTCGGGGTCGAGCTTCGCATCGTGGACGGCGCGGGGAAGGACGCCGCCCCCGGCGAGGCAGGCGAGATCGTGGTGCGCGGTCCGAACGTCTCGGCGGGCTATCTCGACCGCCCGGAGGAGACCCGGGCGGCGTTCCGCGAGGGCTGGCTCCATACCGGCGACGTCGGGCGGCTGGACGAGGAGGGCTTCCTGTACGTCGTCGACCGCAAGAAGGACGTGGTGATCACCGGCGGGGAGAACGTCTGGTCGACCGAGGTCGAGGCGGCGCTCTACGCGCACCCGGACGTGGTCGAGGCGGCGGTCGTCGGCGTGCCGGACGAGACGTGGGGGGAGGCGCTGCTCGCGGTGGTCGCGCCGGCCCCCGGGTCCGGGCTCGCCTCCGGCGGCGGCGAGGCCGCCCTGATCGCCCACTGCCGGGAGCGCATCGCCGGCTACAAGGTCCCGCGCCGCTACCGCTTCGTCGACACATTGCCGAAGAGCGCGATGGGCAAGATCCTGAAGGCGGACCTCCGCCGCCGCTACCGGGACGGGTGATCCGCGCCTTCGCCGCTCCGCTCCCGCGCGGGAGGCGTGGACGGGCGCAAGGTGCGGGCGGGACACAAGCCTTCCCAAGGATGGGCGAGATACCGGCGCTCTCGGAGCGCGCGAAATGCCGACGTTTGCACGGCGCGCCATTCCCAGGGCACGCCGTTCCCTGCCGATTCGTCGCTCCGTTCCAGCCCGATTCGGGTCGGGACCGCGGGCGGAAACCGATTTCCGATCATGGGCAGTGCATCAGTGAGTCCTGTGCGCTGTTCGCAAGCTATTGATATAGAGAGTGGAGATCGGGGTTCGAGGTATTTCTTACCTCAAGGGGACGGCCTCATCCCACGGTTTCGAGACGGTTCACGGGGCTGGCTGGCGGACTTCACCCCGAAGACGGGTGGTTCGCGGGTCGTCCTTGGGCGCCCCTCCCTGGGTACGCCGGCGTCTCGCCGGCCCGGCCCAGGAAGGGGCGAAGCGCCCGTGAGACCGAACAGGCCGGCGGGACGCCGGCGTACCCAGAGGCGTTCGCCATTGGCGAAAACCCCACCGCGCACATGCCTCGGGAGGGCGCCTGTTCCGGTGGGCCGGCCTTCCTGCTACTGTCCGTCCTTCGGACTCGACCGCAACCCAGGCCCCAACCCCGCGCCGTACTCACCGTGAACCACCTCGTCATCATGTCGGACGAGTACATGGCCGGGGCGCTGTCGTGCGCCGGGCATCCGGTCGTGCGCACGCCCAACCTCGACCGGCTGGCCGAGCGCGGGGTGCGCTTCGAGCGCGCCTATACCCCGTCCCCGATGTGCGTGCCGGCGCGCGGCGCGTTCCAGACGGGCCTGCGGGTGGACCAGGTCGGCTGCTGGTCGAGCGCCGAGCCTTACCAGGGCTCGCCGCCCGGATGGGGAGCCGCCCTTCGCGGGCGCGGTGTCGAGGTCGCGTCGGTCGGCAAGCTCCACTTCCGGTCGAGCGAGGACGACAACGGCTTCGCGCCGGAGCTGCTGCCGCTGCACGTCGCCGAGGGGGTCGGCTGGCTGCCCGGGCTGCTCCGCCGCAATCCTCCGCCCTTCGATTCGTCCGGTTTCGCCGGCAGCGCCGGGGCAGGGGAGTCGGCGTACTCCGACTACGACCGGCGGATCTGCGACCGCGCCGTGGACTGGCTCCGCAACGCCCCCGATGCGCCCTGGGTGCTGTTCGTGTCGTTCGTCTGCCCGCACTACCCGCTGCGCTGCCCGCCGGCGTTCTTCTGCGACCCGGAGACGGTGGACCTGCCGTTCTGCTACGCCGAATCCGAACGGCCCGCGCATCCGGCGGCGCGCGCGGTGATGGAGGCGAGCGGCTACGACCGGCATTTCACCGGCGAGCAACACGTGAGGCTCGCGCGCGCGGCGTACTACGGGCTGTGCGGGTACGTGGACTCCCTGGTCGGGCGCCTGCTCGGCGCGCTCGAAGGGGCCGGCCAGGGCCGCGATACGCGGATCGTGTTCACCGCCGATCACGGGGAGATGCTCGGCAACCACGGCGCATGGACGAAGATGCTGATGTACGAGGATTCGGTCGCCGTGCCGATGCTCCTCGCCGGGCCGGACGTTCCGCGCGGCGCGGTCAATTCGACCCCGGTCACCCTGCTCGACGTCCCCGCGATGCTGCTCCGCGACCACGGCTGCGAGCCGGCGCCGGGCTCCGACGGCGAATCGCTGGCGGAGCTGGCCCTCGGCCAGCGGCCCGGTCGCACCGTGTTGAGCCAGTACCACGACGGCTGGTCGCCCACCGGCTGCTTCATGCTGCGCTGGGACGACTGGAAGTTCATCCATTACGAGGGCCATGAACCGCAGTTGTTCGACCTCGCGCGCGACCCCGAGGAGCGCGACGACCTCGCCGCCCGAGGGACGCACCGGCACGTCCTCGAGCTCGGGCGGCGGAAGCTGGAGTCCTTCCTCGACCCGGCCGAGGTCAACCGGCGCGCGTTCGCCGACCAGCGGGCGCGGATCGAACGCTACGGCGGCGAGCGCGGGCTGCTCGACCGGATGCATCTCTACTTCGACTACACGCCGATGTCGCCCGAGGCGGCGGGCCGGGGGTAAGGCGGGGCGCGACGTCGATGCCCGTGTCGGAGCCTTCGAAGTCCGGCCGCGCGGTGGCCCATTCGGACCGGAGCCGGCAATGGACCGGAGGTGGTCCAGGGTCCGCGAGAAGCTGGCGCTCAACGTTCAGGCTCCAGAGCTCGTCCGAGGAGCCAATCTCCGTGACGTGCGCTCATTCGTATCCTTGCCGGCTGGATTACGACGAAACGCCCTCGCAGCTCTCGTCGGCAGGAAAGCGCAGCATCGGCACGGGTCCGGACACTACACCGGGGCAGTGGCAAGAACCTCCTCATGAGCAGAGAAGGCGTTTCAGACACGTTTGATCGCCAGTGGGAACCGGTCGAAGGGGCAGTATCGCTATCTGGTCACCAATTTGCCCCGCGACCGCTATACTCCGGAAGCGGTTGACCAGGCCTGTCGGCTTCGTTGGCAAATCGAACTGCTTTTCAAGTGAGACCGAAGGGCTCGAGTGGCCGTCCGGCGGCGGAGGACGCCGGCCCGATTCCTGATCCGCCGCCGGCCGCTCGAGAAGGTCAGGAGCCCCGCGATCCGGACGGATGGAAGCGGAGCGAGAGGCCGATCTTCCAGATGTCGTCGAAATTGGAATCGTTGCTGCGAGTGAAAGAAAGAAAGGCGCCGGCAGCCAGCGTGTCGGAGAAATGATACCTTCCCGAGACGGAAGCTCCTCTTTGCAGCTCGCGAACGGTGCGGCTGTTTCGGTGAGTGAAACGAACGGCTCCTATCCGGGCTTCCAGCTCCAACTCCTCGCTGGCCCAATGACGCACTCCGAAAGCCAGGGCAGGGCCCCTTCCGTCCAACGTCCCCACCCGCTTCGAAACCACCGGAACCGGCGGCCCTCTTCCGGACGAAGGCGGCCCCACCACCGGCAGGTCGTGGCGAACCTTGGAATCCACGACCGCCGCCTCGGCGTACAGGCCGGTTCGGTCGGCCAGCTTCCAATGGTATCCGGCTCCCAAATCGAGAAACGTTTGATCGGTGTCGAGATCGATCTTCGTACCGACCACGTCGTTGCTGAAGCTCTTTCTCTCCTTCAGGTAACCTCCCGTGAGATACCACGAGTCGGAGATCGCCAGGGAGCCCCTGAGCCCGAAAGAAGCGCCGTCGGCATCATCGGCGGCGCCCACGCTCGTGTTGCTGGTCTTCGATCCATCCACCCAGACTTCGATCCATGTATGATCGAAGTCCGCCGCGCGGACGTCCGAGCCCACCCCCAAGCAAAGCAGCGCTCCGGCCAGCCAGCCGACAAAAGAATGCAGAAAAGGCTTCATCTCCGGTTCTCCCGGTCGCGATGAGAAACGCCGACGGAACCTAGCAGAAGGACGCAGCGGCGGTCAACCGCCCGGGCCCGCCCCGAACAGGGCCCTCATGTCGCCGGCCCGCGCCCAACCGCTCGGGCCCGCCTCGGCCTGCCTTGCAAGACGATTTCATCGCGTCCGATCTCCTGCCTCCGGGGCAGCCACGGGTCCCAGCCGTGCCGCATGGCCCTTCGACCCGGCCCCTTCGACCCTGATTCGCCCGAGACGCTCTCTCCTCTCCGGCCGCCTCCGGGGCACGCTCCGGAGGCGGCATGAACATGAAACGGACCTGCCTGCTCCGACACGGTGACGTCATGCCGGCCGTCGGCCCGAACGCCCGTACGTACGGGGAAACAACGGTCGGGGCCGGCAACGCCGCGATCGACCTGGAACTCATCCGGTACGAGGGCTTCGAACCGCAGCCGTTCGACCTCGCGCGCGACCCCGGGGAGCGCGACGACCTCGCGCACGCGGGACGCACCGGCACGTCCTCGAGCTCGGGCGGCGCAAGCTCGGGTCGTTCCTCGACCCGGCCGAGGTCAACCGTCGCGCGTTCGCCGACCAGCAGGCGTTGATCGAACGCCACGGCGGCGAGCGTGGGCTGCTCGACCGGATGCATCTCTACTTCGACTACACCCCGATGTCGTCCGAGGCCGCGGGTCGGGCGTGAGGCGGGGCGCGGCGTCGATGGCGCCGCCGCTCGGTCGGATGCGGTCTACAATGCCGGTGTGGCCCAAGCGCAGGGAGACGAGGATGGCGGCGCCCCACGAGAAGACGATCGACCGGTGGAGGGGCCTGGAGCCGGGGCCGGCGCCGAAGGCCGGCCGGCGGCCCGCCGCGCCGCGCCCGGAGGGGCCGGCGATCTCCGAGCTCGAGTTCGTCGGCTGCACCGCGGTCCCCATGACCTGGCGGGAGTTCCGCCGCTACGAAGGGCGGCTCGAGGTCTGGGACGCGGAGACCGAAACCGCGTGGATGGTGCGCGAGCCCACCAGCCCCACCCACGAGAGCCCCTCGCACGGCCTGACGGGCCTCGTCGAGCGCATCGGCGCGGTGCGCGGCTCGCCCATCAAGTGCTTCGGTGCGATGGACCTGCTGGTCCGCGACGAATTCGGCAAGCCCCGCCGGATCATGCAGGCGGACCAGACCGTGTACCTGTACCCGGCGCGGGCGGAGCTGCTGGGGTCGAGCGCGATGGTGGTGGGGAAGCACAACTACCCGGACGTGGTGCTGGAAGTCGACCACACGACGGACGTTCGCCGGGGCAAGCTCAAGCTGTACGAGGCGTGGGGGTTCCCGGAGGTGTGGGTGGAAGTACCCGACCACACCGCGCCGAGCCGCCCGCGCGGGCGGCTGCCGGGGCTGACGATCCATCTGCTGGAAGGGGGTGCGTACCGGGAATCGCCGGTGAGCCGTGCGTTTCCCGACTGGCGGGCGAGAGCCATCCACGAAGCGCTGGGCGAGATCGAGCCCTCGGGGTGGACGCACGCGACGCTGAAGCGTCTGGGCCGGGTGCTCGGCGCCCGTGACGGAACCGGGCCGGACGACGACCCGCTGCTCCGCGACCTGCGCGGCGAGAGCCGGGAGGAGGGCCGGAAGGAAGGCCGGGAGGAAGGCCATGCCACAGGCTTGAAGGAGGGCCTGAAGGAAGGCCATGCTGCGGGCGCGGCGGAAAATCGGGCGAAGATGGTCCGCCGGATCCTGGCGTCGCGCGGCATCGAGGTCTCCGCAGGATTTCCCGCCGACGCGCCCGGCTTCGCCGAATCGCCGGACGACGAGGCGGTCGACGCGGCCCTCGCCTGCGACAGCGAACAGGACTTCCACGCGCGCCTCCGCAAGCCCTGATCCCCCCTCCGCCGCGCCGGAAGCTCCCCCCGTACCGGCAGGGACCACGGCATGTGCGCGGCGGGGATTTGCCGCCAAGCACGCCTCTCGCGGGCGCGTCCGTGGGGACGTGGGTGTCCTGGGAACGGCGCGTCCTGCGGACGCGGGCAGCCCGCCTGCGGCGGGCCGGAGGCCCGGGGGAGAGAGCGCCCGTGAACGAAAGTGCGGGCAGGATGCCCGTGCTCTGTCCGTAATTTATTGATATAGAGGGTGTAGAGCGAGGTCGGAGATATTTTTACCCTCCGGTGACAGCCTCATCCCACAGATTCGAGACGGATCACAGGGCTGGTTCTCGAACTTCACCCCACGGCGGGTGGTTGGCGGGTCGTACCTGGGCACGCCCTCCTTGGGTACGCCGGCGTACTACCAACTGGTTGAAGCGCGTCAGCGCCACGTCATCGTCGGCCACGAGGGATCGGACCCGGTTTGCCGTGCCGCCGCTCGTGTCCCGGAACACGTCCACCCACACGGAGGCATCAATCAGGGTCGCCACGGACCCGCCGCATCGTCTTGTGGTCGAAGTCCGGCCGCAGCTTCACCTTGCCGGCGAGGTCCAGAAGGTCCTTCCTGCGCAGCCGCCGCACCAGCTCGCTCAGCGCGAGATGCACCAGCTCCCGCTTGGTGCGCATACCGGTGAGCGCGAGCCCCTGTTGCACCAGCTCGTCGTCCAGAACGATGTTCGTACGCATCGCCGCCCCGATGAATGGTGTATGGCAAAGGGTATCGTACTCACCCGGGGAGCATCTGTCGGTTCCGTTTCTCCCGTCGCGAGCAGTTGGGCCGATCCCGCTCCAGCCTGATCTTCGATCCGCCCGAATCCTTCCCCACTCAGGGGGCCGACTGCGATCCCTTCGCCGCTCGCCCCCGGGCCTGCCGAACAGGACCCCGCGCCGGGAACGTCTCAACCCATGCCGTACCGCCGCGTGTTCAGTCGGCGGCGTACTCGCGGAGCTTGGCGGGCGGGGCGTAGGGGCGGTCGTGCCCGAGGGAGGGCACCATCCGCCGGGCCTCCCGGACCCGGGCGGGGTCGATCTCCGCCGCCACCACCCCCGGCTCCTCGCCGCCGTCCGCCAGCACCTCGCCCCACGGGTCGACGATGAGGGAGTGGCCGTAGGTCTTGCGGCCCTCGGCGTGCTCGCCGCACTGGGCCGGGGCGAAGACGAAGCAGCCGGTCTCGATCGCCCGGGCGCGGAGCAGCACCTGCCAGTGGGCGCGGCCGGTCGGGCGGGCGAACGCGGAGGGGACGGTGAGGTAGTCCGCCCCGGCCTGGGCGAGGTCCCGATAGAGGGTCGGGAAGCGCATGTCGTAGCAGACCGTCATGCCGATCCGGCCCCACGGGGTGTCCGCCACGACCGCCTCGCGGCCCGGGCGGTAGCGGCGCGACTCCCGGTAGGATTCCCCGCCCTCGAGGTCGACGTCGAACATGTGGATCTTGTCGTAGCGGGCGGCGACCGCGCCGTCCGGGCCGATGAGCAGGGAGCGGTTCGCGCAGCGCTCCTCGTCGATGCGGACCGCCATCGAGCCTAGCAGCAGCCAGATCCCGGCTTCGCGGGCGAGGGCGCGGTAGCGGGGAAGCCACTCGTCGGCCGCTTCCGGGCGGGCCTTCTCGAGCACGAGGCGCCCCCGCGGCTCGAGCATCGGGGTCACCTCGGGGGTCATGACGAGGGAGGCCCCGGCGGCGGCCGCCTCCCGGACGAGGGCCGCGGCGGCCGGGAAGGTCTTGTCCGGGTCCCGGTCGGAGGTGAGCTGGATGCAGGCGGCGCGGAACGTCTCGGGAGTGGTCATGGGGACGGGCCTTCAAGCGGCGGCTGCGGGCGCAGATGCGGGCGCGGTCGCCTGGCGATGCCGCCGCGCGAAACCGCGGGTGCTCCCGCCGGCGCTCCGGTCCCGCAGACGGCCGGGCGGGGATCCGTCCTGTTCATGCGAGCAGGGTGTCGAGCGATCCGCTCCGGTCGAGGGCGTACAGGTCGTCGCAGCCGCCGACGTGGCGGTCGCCGATGAATATCTGCGGGACCGTGTGGCGCCCGCCCGCGCGTTCGCTCATCTCCGCCCGGCGCTCCGGCTGGAGGTCCACGTCGACCTCCTCGAACGCGACCTCCCGGGCCGCGAGCAGCCGCTTCGCGGCGTGGCAGTAGGGGCAGAAGCGGCTGGAGTACACCACGACCCCGCTCACCGTGGATTCCCTCTCACCACGGGCCAAGTCATGTGGGCGGGACACGAGCGTTCCCAGGACGCATGGATTCCCGCTTTCGCGGGAATGACGAGGACGGGGGCGGGACACAAGCGTTCCCAGGGGGCCCTGCCCGCCCACTGCGAATTCCCTCGCACCATGATCCCAAGGCTCCTTCAGGCCGCCGCCCGAATCGTGGCCGGGCCTCGAGGCGCGCCGCCCTTCCCGGGGAACGGGTCGCCCCGACCCCCGGCTCCTGGCCGTTGCCTCTCGGCTGCTCCCGTCCGGTCCCCGGCCGCCGCCCTCAGCCCTCGTACCGGCCGACGATGGAGACGCTGCTCACGTTCATGTGCGGGAAGCCGCCGAGGTTGTGGGTGAGGCCGAGCTTCGGATCGTCGAGCTGGCGCTCGCCGGCCCGCCCGAGGAGCTGCAGGTACATCTCGTAGAGCATGCGGAGCCCCGACGCCCCGATCGGGTGCCCGAAGCACTTGAGGCCCCCGTCGATCTGGCACGGGATCTCGCCGTCCGCGTCGAAGGTCCCGTCGAGCACGTCGCGCCACGCCCGGCCCTCCTCGGCAAGGCCCAGGTCCTCCATGGTCACGAGCTCGGTGATGGAGAAGCAGTCGTGCACCTCGGTCATGTCGAGCTCGGCGCGGGGGTTCCGGATCCCGGCCTCCTCGTAGGCCTTCTTCGAGGCGATGCGGGTGGTCTTGACGTAGGAGCCGTCCCAGCCGGAGTGGCCCGCCTCCTCGCCGTTCGAGACGGAGAGCTGCATCGCCTTGACCGTCACGAACTCCGTCTTGCCGAGCGCGCGGGCGACGTCGGGGGTGGTCACGATCGCGCACGCCGCGCCGTCGCTCACCCCGCAGCAGTCGTAGAGCCCAATCGGCTCGGCGACCATGGGCGCGTCGAGGACCTGCTTCTCCGACACCTCGCGCCGCAGGTGGGCCTTCGGATTCCTGGCCCCGTTCGCATGGCTCTTGACGGAGACCCGGGCCATCGCCCGCTTGAGGTCGCCCTGGTCCACCCCGTGCGCGCCGCGGTAGCCGGCCGCGAGCTGGGCGAACATCCCGGGCGCGGAGAGGTTCGGCCAGTACATGTCGTTGGTGACCCCCCGGGTGCGCTGGGGGAGCCCGCCGTAGCCGGTGTCCTTCAGCTTCTCGCAGCCGAGGGCGAGGGCCATGTCGCAGGCCCCCGAGGCCACCGCGTAGACCGCCCCCCGGAACGCCTCGGTCCCGCTCGCGCAGAAGTTCTCGACCCGGGTCACCGGGATGTAGGGGAGGCGCAGGGCGACCGAGAGGGGCAGCCCGCTCGACCCGACGTGGACCGACTCGATCGCGGTGGAGAGCCAGGCCGCGTCGATCCGGTCCTTCTCGATGCCCGCGTCGTCGAGGCACTCGGTGAACGCCTCGACCATGAGGTCCTGCGCCTCCATGTCCCAGCGCTCCCCGAACTTGGAGCACCCCATCCCGAGGATCGCGACCTTGTCCTTGATTCCGGTGGCCATGGTTGTATCTCCGATGGTTGAACCTGTGCGAATTCAGCCCGACTGAACCGCTTTCCAGAAGTATTTCCTGAACCCGCGCTCGGGGTCCGTCTCGCGGATCCGGAACTGCATCCCGACCCGCGCCCCGATGTCGAACGTCTCCCGGTCGACATCGGTGAAGTCGACCATCAGGCGCCCCCCGCCCTCGAACTGGACCATCCCGAAGTAGGCCGGCGGGTCGATGGAGAACGTGAGCGAATCGGCCGTCCAGGTCCTGACCGTCCCCGGCGTGTCGGCCATGGGGTGGTCGGCCTGGGAGTCGAGGGCGCCGCAGTTGGGGTTGACGCAGTAGCGCGACTTCGGGAACTGCACCGTCCCGCACCGCTCGCACCGGCCCCCGACGAAGCCGGTCAGCATCCGGCGGTTGCGGTACAGGGTGCTGAGGGGGGTCTGGCGGTCGACCTCCGCGCGCTTGCCGAAGTCCTTGTCCACGAGCCCGTTGAAGGTGAGGAAGCGGTCGTAGTTCTCCTCTGGGGCGCGGCGGGCGAGGGCCCCCGAGACGCCGCGGCGGGGGGGGAGGGCGCGGACGGCCTCCGTCACCTCGAACACGAGCGCGTCGCAGCCCTGGCCGAACCCTGCGACCAGGATCCGTTCGCCGGGCGCCGCCTCCTCGAGCGCCCGGCACAGCATCAGCACCGCGTGCGCGGCGCCGGTGTCGCCGCAGACCGGCTGCATGACGTCGGCCACCGCCTCGGGGCGGATCCCCGCCTGCCGCGCGACCATCTCGGGCACCCGGCGAAGCGAGCAGGGGAGGAGGAAACGGTCGATTGCGCCCGGCTCGAGGCCGCAGTCGCGAAGGGCGCCCGCCACCGCCGGGGGGACGATCTTGAGGTAGCCCTCGTCGCGCACCCACCGTTCTTCCCAGTCGTAGTCGAACTCGCTGTGCTGGCCGCGGTAGTGGTCGACGAAGTCGATCGAGACCGAGTGGCGCCCGGCGAGCCGGGCGATGACGCCGCCGCCCTGCCCGAGGCAGAGGGCGGCCGCCCCGTCGCCGTACAGCAGCTCCTGGGGGGTTCCGGTGCGGCTCCGCCGGTGCTCCGACGCGATGAAGAGGACCTGCCCCGGGACGCCGGCCCGCACCGCCCCGAGGGCGTTCGCGAGCCCGGTGGTCCCCGCCCGGAGCGAGGAGGTCACGTCCAGGGTGCCGATCTCGGCCCCGAGGTTGAGCGCCTCGGCGCAGATCCCCGCGTTCTGGCGGTCGGTGAAGGGGAGGGTGGTCGAGGCGAGGTGCACCGCGCCCACCGTGCTCCGGTCGGTACCCGTCAGCGCGTCCCGGGCCGCCTCGACGGCCATGGTGACCGCGTCCTCGTCCCAGTTGCACATCGAGCGCTCGCCCCGGCCGTGGGCCGCGAGGGCCCCGTTGGCCCAGGCGTTCGCCCGCACGATGGCGGAGCGCTGGAGGCGGAGGCGGGGGACGTAGGCGCCGAACGCGGTGATGCCGGTGTCCGGCATGGGTCGTTCCTTCTCGGTTCCTGGGTTCCTCGGCGCCGGGCCGGAATTCGTCAGCCGGGCGCCGCCGCCCGCGCGCTCAGGCGCCGGCCGCTTCCGGATGGCGGTTCGCCCCGGCGTAGGTGCGGAGGTACTGGGAGAACTCCCGCAGGGCCTGGATGCCGCTCTCCTCGGCCTTCCCGCACCACTCGCGAAGACCGCTCGCCAGCTCCTCGACGTTCGCGGTCCGGCTCTCCCACAGCTTCTGCAGCTCGACCCGCTTCTCGTAGATGGTGCGCAGCGTGTCGCTGCAATGCAGGAGCCGGCGGCGAAGCTCGCGCTCCGCCTCGTTGTCGAGCGCATCGGTCCGCCAGAGCAGGGACTTCGCCCGGTCGAGGACCGCCTGGGCCTTCGGCTCCACCCGCTCCCGCTCCATGCGCGCGATGGGCTCGAGCACCATGCGCCGATACCGCGCCATGACCCGGAACCGGTCGCTGATGACGGCCCGGATGGTGTCGAGGTCGATCTCGTGCTTCCCTTCGACCCGGCGCACCTCCGGCGGGAGGCGCTTGATGCGCGCGAGCCCGAGCCACGAGAACAGCCGGATCCAGGCCCAGCCGGCGTCGAACTCCCACCACTTGACGGAGAACTTGGCCGAGCTCGGGTAGGTGTGGTGGTTGTTGTGCAGCTCCTCGCCGCCGATGAGGATGCCCCACGGCACGAAGTTGGTCGAAGCGTCCGGCGTCTCGAAGTTCCGGTAGCCGGTGTGGTGGCAGACCCCGTTGATGACCCCGGCCGCGAAGAACGGGATCCAGGCCATCTGCACCGCCCAGATGGTGAGCCCGATCGGCCCGAACAGGAGGAGGTCGATGCCGAGCATGAGGGCGACGCTGGCGTTGCTGCGCGAGGAGTAGACCCGGCGCTCCATCCAGTCGTCGGGGGTGCCGTGGCCGTACCGCTCCATCACCTCCTCGGTGTGGGAGAGCCGGTAGACCTCGACCCCCTCGAAGAGGACCTTGCGCAGCCCGAGGACCACCGGGCTGTGGGGGTCCTCCGGGGTCTCGGTGTTCGCGTGGTGCATCCGGTGGATCGCGGTCCATCCCCGGGTGTTCATCCCGGTGGTGAGCCAGAGCCAGAAGCGGAACGCGTGGGCGAGCGCGGGGTGGAGGTCGACCGCCCGATGGGCCGAGTGCCGGTGGAGGTACACGGTCACCGAGACGATGGTGGCGTGGGTGAGGAGGAGGGCGGCGACCGCCTTCTCCCAGAGGGCGAGGCCGAGGATCCCGTCGAATCCGAGAATCGCGTCCAGAGTCAGGTCCAGCATGGATCCTCCACCCATCGATCCCGTGCGGGCCGCGCGCGGGCGCCGATGCGCGTGCGCGGCCCCCGGCGAGGCTCCGCGAATTGTATTTTGCCGGGGAGCGGATGACAAACCTGATTCGCGCAACCTCATTCATGCGCCGAGGCGTGTGCGCGATGGGTTTTTTCGCCAGGCACACCGCTCGCCAACCCCCTGGGTACGCCGGCGTCTCGCCGGCATTCGCGTTCCCGAGCGCTCCCCCCGGGCCGGCGGGACGCCGGCGTACCCAGGGGCGTCCCCCGCGACGCGGGCGGCCCGCCCGCCGCGGACCAGAAGGTTCGGGGAAGCGCCCGTGGACGAGAGTGCGGGCGGGACGCCCGCGTTCCCAGGGGGGACACCGGCGATCTGTTCGTCCTGCTCCGCTCGGCGCGTGTACCGCGGGCCGGGAGAGGGGGGCAGGATCCCGCCCCCCGGCGATGGGTCAGAAACCGCGCCGGATCTTGACGCCCACGCCCCAATCCCGCTCGACCAGGGCCTCGCCCGGCGCGAAGCGCTTCCAGCCGCCGACCGTCAGGGCCGTGTCGTCCGAGCTCCATGCCTCGTAGACGAGCTGGGTACGGAGCTCCCGCCCGGCCGACGCCAGACCGACCGTGCGCAGCGCATACTCCACCACCCCGTCCAGCTCCTCGCGGACCGGAACCAGCACCTCCGCCACCCTCCCTCGCGGCTGGAACGGCGCCGTCACCGTCGCCGTCACGCGGTCCGAAGGAACCAGCACGCTCGGAACCTCCACCCCCAGCGCCAGCGCGTCCGCCCGGAACTCCCCCCATCCCCGGACGAGCCCGCCCGGCTTCCCCGCCTGCGCCCGCGTCACCCCCTGGCTGTAGCTCCCGAACAGGACCGTCCCTCCGAAGACGGTCTTCTCCACGCTCACGTCGATGAAGGTCGTCGCCGTCCCCGGCACCGCCCCGAACCCCCCGAACGAGCGCATTCCCAGCCGCGCGCCCCGCTCGCGCAACGTCCCCCAGCTCGCATTGGCGGTCAGCCCTCCCCCGAAGCGGCGGGTGAGCCCGAGCGACGCCAGGTTCGCCCGAGACGCGCCGAACCGGCTCCCGCCGTTCCGGGCGGCGAAGCCGAGCGACGTCCGCCCAACCTGCCAGTCCACCCCCAACCCGAGCCCCTGGCCCGCGAAGGCGGTGAACGGGCTGACCGACAGCCCGTCCTGGAACAGGTCCCAGCGTCCGGGCAGGGCGGCGAAGCCGTTCAGCAGGGCGGGCGCTCCCGCCCCGCGCCCCACCGTCAGGGCGAGGCCGGCCCGGGGCCGGAACGAGAGCCGGTAGTCGCGCATCGGCTCGTGGCGGGACGGCCCGCGCGCGGACCACGCCCGCTCCGCCGCCGTCCCGGCCCCGCCGCGGGCCGGCCCGGCGAACGAGAACGACACCCCCTCGCCGAGCGGCGTGACCGTCCATTCGCGATCGCCCGTCCCCAGGAACCCGTCGAGGACGCTCCCCGAGGAGGCGCCCGCCCCGCCGGCGACGAAGTGGCCGTTCAGGTCATGGAGGAACGGGAACCCCTGCTCGTCGTAGACGACGGCGTCGGCGAGCACCGGGTCGGCCCGCACCCGGGCGCCCGGCGGGAGCCGGATGACGGCTCCCCGCACCGGCGCCATGCCCGCGCCGGGCAGCGCCATGCTGGTGAAGCCGACCGGGTTCATCGCCGCGCCCAGGTCGAGGGCGCCGTGGCCGCATTTGTCGGAGACGCCGGTGGTCGAGTCGTAGGCGCAGCTCGTCGCGTCGATCTGCCGAGCCGTCGTCAGCAGCCGGTCGACGATCTGGCTCGCGGTCTTGTTGGGGAACGCCGCCCACACCACCGCCGCCGCGCCGGCCACATAGGGTGTGGACAAAGACGTGCCGTTCAGCGTCACGTAGGCGGGCCTGGCCGGGTTGCTCGCGGGTATCGTCTGGGTCGTTAAGACCCGTGTCCCCGGCGCCATCAGGCAATACTGCTTGACCGCGCCGCATCGGTTGGCCCAACTCGCCAGGCCCGTGCCGGCACGGTTCAGGGCCGTGGCCGCGATGGCGAACCCGGCGATGCCTTCGTCCGCGACCGTGCTCGCCGGCACTCCCTGCGGCTCCGAACCGCCGGCGTTTCCCGTGGCTGCGACGACGATCCGGCCCCGTCCGGTCATCAGCCGCACGGAGTCCGCATAATGCTCATACTCCTGGGCAGAGAGGGATGTGCCCGGCACGATATAGGAGAAGTTCGCGATATGGGCGCTGCCCGCCGGGTCGGCCGTATAGGTGTACCGCTGTGCGGAATTATAGTAGCCCCCCGTCCGCCCCGCCGCCGACGCGGAGGCGGCCCGGAAGGTTTCCTTGAGGTCTCCCGGCGTCATGTGCACGACGTTCGCGTTGTAGGCGACGCCGTGCATTCCGGTACCGTCGCGCCGGGCGGCGGCGACCCCGGCGACTTTTGTGCCGTGATCCAGCAGCATACCGCGATGGAAGTAACGAATAGAGGCTCCGGTGTCGATCACGGTCACTCCCGCCAGGTCGGGATGATCGGTGTCGACCTCCTGACGGTCCATGACGGCGATGGTTCTCCCGCCCCCGCCCGGCTCGCCCATGGTGCGCGCCGCGTAGCCCTCCGCCGCCCGCATCAACGGCAGCCCGACCGAGGCGTTGTATTCCGCGGTCTTCCAGGAGCTCGCCGTGCTCTTCGCCGTCGCGGGCTCCAGGGTCTCGCCCGAGGCCGGCGTGCGGACCGTGGAGGTCGCCGGGCGCACGTTCCTGACCGTGACCGTCACCGTATCGGTCGCCGACAACCCCGTCGGATCGGTCACCGTCAGGGTGAACGTCAGCGCCGTGTTCGCCGTCACCGTCGGGGCCGTGAAGGTCGGGGCGGAGGTGGACGCGCCGCTCAGGCTCGCCGTCGGCGACCCGCCGGTGTGCGTCCACGCATAGGTCAGCGTCCCGCCTTCGGGGTCCCAGCTCCTGCTGCCGTCGAGGGTGACGGAATCGCCTTCGTGGGTCGTGCGGTCGTACCCCGCGTGCGCGCGCGGCGGGTCCTCGTCGGCCCGCACCGTGATCGTCACCGTATCGCTCGCCGACGCCCCTCCCGGGTCGGTCACCGTCAGGGTGAACGTCAGGTCCGCGTTCGCCGTGAGCTGCGGCGCGGAGAAGGTCGGGAAGGCCGTGCCCGCGCCGCTGCTGAAGGTCACCGTCGGCGACCCGCCGGTCTGCGCCCAGGCATAGGTCAGCACCCCGCTTTCGGGGTCCGAGCTTCCGCTACCGTCGAGTCTCACGAAATCGTCTTCGTCCACCGTGCGGTCGGTCCCCGCGTTCGCGGTGGGCGGGTCGTTGTCGCGCACCGTCACCACCACCGTATCGCTCGCCGACAACCCCGCCGGATCGGTCACCGTCAAGGTGAACGTCAGGTCCGCGTCCGCGGTCACCGTCGGCGCGGTGAAGCTCGCCGCGGCGGTGCTCGCGCCGCTCAGGCTCGCCGTCGGCGACCCGCCGGTGTGCGTCCACGCATAGGTCAGGGTCCCGCCTTCGGGGTCCGAGCTCCCGCTGCCGTCGAGGGTGACGGAGTTGCCTTCGTAGGTCGTGCGGTCGACCCCCGCGTTCGCGCTCGGCGCGTCGTTGTCGGCGCGCACCGTCACCACCACCGTATCGCTCGCCGACAGTCCGCCCGAATCGGTCACCGTCAGGGTGAACGTCAGGCTCGCGTTCGCCGTGAGTTGCGGCGTGGAGAATGTCGGGCGGGCCGTGGCCGCGCCGCCCAGCGTCACCCTCAGTGAACCGCCGGTCTGCCTCCACGTGAAGATCAGCCCTCCGCCTTCGGGGTCGGTGCTCCCGCTGCCGTCGAGGGTCACGGGGTCGCCTTCGTCCACCGTGAGGTTGGCCCCGGCACTCGCGCTCGGCGCGTCGTTGTCGGCGCGCACCGTCACCACCACCGTATCGCTCGCCGACAGTCCGCCCGAATCGGTCACCGTCAGGGTGAACGTCAGGTCCGCCTGCGCGGCGAGCTGCGGCGTGGAGAACGTCGGGCGGGCCGTGCCCGCCCCGCCCAGGGCCACCGTCGGCGACCCGCCGGTCTGCGCCCATGCGAAGGTGAGCGCCCCGGCTTCGGGGTCGGCGCTCCGGCTGCCGTCGAGGGTCACGGAGCCGCCGTCGTCCACCGTGCGGTCGGCCCCCGCGTCCGCGGTGGGCGGGTCGTTGACGGCCCGCACCGTGACGGTCTCGACCACCACCGCCACCACGACGCCGTCGGCGTCCGTCGCGGTCATCCGGAACGTCAGGACCGCGTCCGCCGCGAGGTTCGGAGCGTCGAAGCTCGGGGTCGCGGTGTCGGCGTTGCGCAACATCACCTGGGGGCTTCCGCCCGTCTGCCTCCAGGCATAGGACACGCCGGCGCCGAAGCTCCCGCGTCCGTCGAGCCTTACGGATCCGCCTTCGTTCATCGTCCGGCCAGGGCGTTCAACCACCTCGGCGGAGCCTGGCGCGTCCGGGGTGGATGAAGCGGGGGGTGACGTCCCGTCTCCGCCTTCGTTCATCGTCCGGCCGGGGCGTTCGATCACCTCGGCGGAGCCTGGCGCGTCTCCGGGGGATGGCGCGGAGGGCGGCGTCCCGCCTCCGGCCCCGCTTCCGCCCCCGCTTCCGCCTCCACCTCCGCAGCCGACGACCAACAACCCGACCGCGAGCGCCGCGATCATCGAGGGCAGGCGGCGCTGCCCGAACGCTCCCGTCGCCGCGTTCATCGGACCCCTCCAACGTGATCGACGATGCATGAGAAGAACCGCGGGTTCTCTATTTTCGTCGATGTCCTCCCGGTGTCGGAAGGGGCCGCATCCCCGCCCCGGCCGTCAGGCCGGGCTCGCGGCCGGCGGGTCCTCGAGCTCGGGGATGACCCAGAGCGGCGCCTCCCCCCGCTCGACCCGCTCGACGTTGTCGAAGGCGTTGCGGAGCCGCGCCGGGGCGCTCTCCACGGTGGGGCCCGCGAGGTGCGCCGTCAACACCACGTTGTCGAGGGAGAACAGGGGGTTGTCCGGGTCCGGGGGCTCCCGGTCGAAGACGTCCAGCCCGGCCCCGGCGATCCGCCCTTCGGCGAGCGCGGCCGTCAGCGCCGCCTCGTCCACCACCGGCCCGCGGCTCGTGTTGACGAGCACCGCGGTCGGCTTGAGGAGGGCGAGCTCGCGGGCGCCGACGAGGCCGCGGGTCGAGGGGTTGAGGGGCACGTGCAGCGACACCACGTCGGAGCGGCGGAAGATCTCTCCCAGCAGCCGGAAGCGCACCCCGAGGGCGTCCTCGGCGTCCTCGCCGAGCCGGGCGACGTCGTAGTACTCGACCGTCATGCCGAACGCGCGGGCGAGCCGCGCGGTCTTCTTGCCGATCGTGCCGAGCCCCACGATGCCGAGGGTGCGCCCCCGCAGCTCGTGCACGCGGGGGGTCTCGTTGCCGCGCCAGCGCCCGCTCCGGACGTTCTCATGCTGCAAGGGGAGCCGCCGGCACACCGCGAGCATCAGCATCAGGGCGTGCTCCGCCACCGAGACCGCGTTGGCCCCGCCGTTGTTGGCGATGGGGACGCGGGCGCGCCGGGCCGCCGCGAGGTCCGCCCGGTCGTAGCCCGCGCTCAGGAGCTGGATGAGCTTGAGCTTCGGGGCCGCGCGGTACAGGCCCTCCTCGACGAGCCCGTCCACGAAGCCGACGAGGTAGCGCGCCTCGCCGAGGGCCTCCCGGCAGGCGGGGGTCCCGGCCCCCGCCCGCACCAGCTCGAAGCCGGGCGGGGCCAGCTCCTCGATCGCCTGGCCGCTGTCGAAGGGCGAGTTGACGTACACGATTCGGGGGGGCATTGCGTTCCTCCGCGGGTCGCTGGATAGGTTCGTGCGCGCGAACGCGCGGCTCGATGGGCCGGACCTTCAGGCGAAGAAGCCGGCCAGGTACTCCTCGAAGCTCACCGTGTCGCCGGCTTCGAGGGCCGCCTGCCGTTCGATCGAGCGCGCCGCCTCCTCCTCGAACCGGCGCCGCGCGGCGTCCGGCAGGGTCTCGCGCCGCAGGGTCCCGGCATGGCGCCGCGACGCCGCGAGCACGTACTCGAAGTAGGACCCGCCGTGGGCCTCCATCTCCTCCAGCACGCGGGCGGACGGCGTCGTCTCGGGGCGCTCGACCGCCGCGCGCGCGCGCTCGACCGCCGCGCCGGGGTCGTCGTCCGGGGTCCGGAGGAGGTCCGCCGCGGCCGCGACCCCGTCCAGGATCTCGCTCGCCCAGGCTCGGAGCGGCGTCTCGCTCCCGTCCCGGACGAGGGTGGCGGAGGGGTCGCGTCCGCCGACCGCGGCCCGCCTCTGGTTCTCGTCGATCGCCCGCCGCTCCGCCTCCCCGAGGGGCGGGCTGTCGTACAGCAGGCAGAACAGCATGAGCGCCTCCAGGAACGCCATCCGGTCCTCGGTGAGGCCGATGGGGGAGGCGGGGTCGAGGTCGATGGACCGCAGCTCGACGTAGCGCACGCCGCGCCGCTGGAGCGCCTCGGTCGGCCGTTCGCCGCGCCGGGTCGGCTGCTTGGGGCGCACCGAGCTGTAGTACTCGTTCTCCATCTGGAGGAGGTTCGCGTTGAGCTGGCGGTACTCGCCGCCGCGCCGCACGCCGAGCGCCTCCCACGGCGGGTGCGGGGTGGTGATCGCGCGGTGCAGGCTCGCCGCGTAGCTGTAGAGGTCGTCGTAGCGGATGCCGATGCCGCCCGGGATCCGGTTCGTGTACCCGACGTCGCTCATCCGCAGCGAGGTCCCGAACCGCGCGTACCAGGTGTCCCCGCCCAGCGGCTCGAGCCCCGGCGCCCCGGCGGGCAGGAACGAGCGCGACACGGCCGGAGAGGCGCCGAAGAGGTAGAGCAGCAGCCACCCGTGCCGGAAGAGGTTGCGGATGAGGCCGAAGTAGTGCGAGTCGATGAGGGCGCGCCCGGTCCCATGCCAGGTCCGGTGCTCCCCGTGGGCCGCGCCGGACTCGGCGAGGAGCGGCCAGGCCTGCGGGGCGAGGGAGTAGTTGAAGTGCACGCCCGCGATCACCTGCATCATCCGGCCGTAGCGGTGGGCGAGCCCCACCCGGTACAGGTGCCGCAGCCGTCCCGAGTTGGAGCTGCCGTAGCGGGCGATGGGGATCGCCTCGTCGCCCGTGATCTCGCACGGCATGCTGCCCGCCCAGAGGATCTCGCCGCCGACGTTGTGCAGGACGAAGCGGTGCAGGTCGCCGAGGCGCCTCACGACCTCCGCCCGGTCGCGGAAGGGCGGGGTCACGAACTCGAGCAGCGCCTCCGAGTAGTCGGTGGTGAGCCACGGGTGGGTGAGGGCCGAGCCGAGGGCGGGGGGATGCGGGGTCGCCGCGAGGGCCCCCGCGGGGCTCGCCCGCAGGCTCTCCTTCTCCACGCCCTTGAACCCGGCGCGGAGCGCATCGCCCGCGCCGGCAAGGCGCGCGATGCGCTCGTGGAGAGCGCGGTCCGAAGGCACGGGCGGCGCTACTGGCCGGTGGATTCGGCGAGGACCCGGCGCGCGATGCGGAACGACTCGACCGCCGCCGGCATCCCGCAGTAGACGGCGATCTGGAGCAGGGTCTCGCGCAACTCCTCCCGCGTGCAGCCGTTCCGGATCGCGCCCCGGAAATGGAGGGCGAACTCCTCGCTCCGCCCGAGGGCCGCGAGCATGCACAGGTTGTTGAGGCTCCGCTGCTTGCGGCTCAGCCCTTCGCGGGCCCACACCCCGCCCCAGCAGTACTCGTTGAGCAGGGTCTGGAAGTCCCGGTTGAAGTCGTCCACATTGGCCATCGCACGGTCCACGTACTCGTCGCCGAGGACTTCCCGGCGGACCTCGAGTCCGCGTTCGTATTGCTCCGAGGGCATCTGTCGTTCTCCGAAGTGGGCGGGACGCTTTCGGCGCCGGCGCGGCGCGGTGCGGCGCGTTATCGTAGACGATGGCGAAGGGCGCGGCGGCGGGCGCCGCGAAACCGGAGGACGAACATGGCGAACGACGGGATCCTGGCCATCTGGCACGACGTCCGGGCGGCGATCGGGGACGACTACGAGCGGTGGTACTTCCGGGAGCACCTGCCGGAGCGGGTCGGCGTGCCGGGCTTCGTCGCGGGGCGCCGCTACGAGGCGGTCTCGGGGGCGCCCCGATTCCTCACCTTTTACGAAGGAAAGAACCCGGAAGTATTTGTCTCGAAGCCGTATCTCGATCGCCTGAACGACCCCACCCCCTGGACCACGGAGGTGCTGCGGCATTTCTGCGACACGAACCGGACGGTCTGCCGGCGGACGTGGGAGGCGGGCGAGATCCGGGGGGCGTGGGCGGCGGCGCTCCGGGTCGACCGGGGCGGCGAAGGGGCGGACGAGGCGGGGGACGGCCTCGCGGGACGGGTCGCGGCCCTCGAAGAGCGGGGGCGCGCGTGGGCCGGGGACTGGCGGGTCCTCCGGGCGGAGGTCTGGCGGCGCGAGGCGGTTTCGCTCCCGGCGCCGACCGCGGAGGCGAAGCTCCGGGCGGCGCCGGACCGGTGCATCGAAGGGGCGCTGCTCGCCCACTTCGCCCGCGAGGAGGACGCCCGCCGGGCGGCGGAAGGGGCGGACGCGGCGGGCGGCGAGACCGGGGTGTACCGCCTGCTCTGCGAGCTCCGGAGCGGTTGAGGGAGGGGCGGGCATGGCGATCCATTTCTCCCGCGGGGAGCTCGCGGCCCGGCGCGAGGCGGCGGCCCGCGCGATGGAGGCGCGCGGTCTTGCCGGCCTGCTCGTGTTCAAGCCGGAGAGCATGTACTACCTCACCGGCTACGACACCTTCGGGTTCTGCTTCTTCCAGTGCCTGTGGCTCGGTCGGGACGGGGGCATGACCCTGCTCACCCGCGCCCCGGACCTCCGCCAGGCGCGCCACACGTCGGTCATCGAGGACGTCCGCGTCTGGGTGGACGAAGCGGGGAGCGACCCGGCGCGCGAGCTCCGGGAGATGGCGGCCGAGCATGGCGCGGCGGGGGAGCGGATCGGGGTGGAGCTCGACACTTACGGCCTCACCGCCGCGAGCTGGCGCCGGGTCGAGGGCGCGTTCGAGGGCTTCTGCCGGCTCGAGGACGCCTCGGACCTCGTCTCGGAGCTGCGCCTGCGGAAGAGCCCCGCCGAGCTCGAGTTCGTCCGGCGGGCGGCGGAGCTCGCCGACGACGCGCTCGCCGAAGCCGAGCGCCTCGCGGTCCCCGGCGCGTTCGAAGGCGACGTCCTGGCCGCGATGCAGGGAGCGGTGTTCCGGGGCGGCGGGGACTATCCGGGCAACGAGTTCATCATCGGCTCGGGGCGCGACGCGCTCCTTTGCCGGTACTTCTCGGGGCGCCGCCGCCTCGGGGCCCGCGACCAGCTCACCCTCGAGTTCGCGGGGGTCTGGCGCCGCTACCACTCGGCCCTCATGCGGACCCTCGTCATCGGGCCGGTGGGGCCGGAACAGCACGCGATGCACCGGGCCTGCGGCGAGGCGCTCGACGCGTGCCTCGCCGAGGTCCGGCCGGGCCGGGTCTTCGGCGACGTGTTCGACGCGCACGCCCGGGTGCTGGACGAGGCGGGGCTCCGCGCCCACCGGATGAACGCCTGCGGCTACAGCCTCGGCGCGACGTTCGCCCCGACCTGGATGGACGGGCCGATGTTCTTCGCCGGGAACCCGCGGCCCATCGAGCCGGGGATGGTGCTCTTCGTGCACGTCATCGTCGCCGACAGCGACGCGGGGCTCGCCATGAGCCAGGGGGAGACGGTGGCGGTCACCGCCGACGGGTGCGAGCGCCTGAGCCGGGCCCCCCGCCGGACGAACCCCGGCGTCTCCTGATCCGAGGTCCGTCCTTTACTCGCAATTGCCTTCACCCCGCCGCAGGGCTTTTGCGGATCCGTCGCTGGGAGCGCGTCTTGGGAACGTGCGTCCTGGGAACGACGCGCCCTGACGGACGCGGGCGTCACGTCCACCTTCGTCATTCCCGCGAAAGCGGGAATCCATGTGTTCTGGGAACCCGGGCGTCCCGCCCGCACGGGGGTGAAGCGCCCATGAACGAGAATGCGGGCGAGACACCCGCGTTCCCAGGACGCGCCTGCGGTGACCTGCCGCGGCCTTCCGCCATCCCTCCACCCGGCCGCCGCCCGTTCACCCGGCGCGGCCGGGCCGGTCCAGAGGCTCCCGCCGCACGCCGGCCGGCTCCACCGTGCGCCCGGCGCAGGTTCGCGCCTCGCTCGCGTAGTTGAGCCAGAACCGGTGGGCGGCGGTGTCGCGCACCCGGAGGCCGGGCGGCAGGTCGAGGACCGGCAGGCCGCGGGCCGCCGCCTCCCGCCGGACGATGCGGTCGAGCGCCCGCGCGTCCGGCCAGCCCGCGAGGTAGCCGACCCGCCCGCCCCCGGCGAGGACCGGCCGCCCGTCCCGCGTGCGCTCCAGTGCCTCGGCGTCGGTCTCGAGCGCCTCGAGCCAGCGGCGGACGGCGCCGCCCCCCGCGAGGGGAATCTCCGCGAACGGCGGCAGGCTCTCCGCATGGGTGACGGCGGCGCGCAGGCCGGGCGGGTTCGGGCCCAGGGGGAGGGAGATCGAGAGCTCGGCGGTCTTCTGGCCGGCGCGGGGGCCGAGGACGACCCGGCCCCGGCAGGTCTCCAGGGCGTCCAGGAACCCCGGGGAGAATTCGAGCAGGCCGGGGGCCATCACCAGGGCGTAGGCGCCGAGGTCGCGCCCCTCGGGGGGCAGGACGTCGATCGAGAGCCCCGCCCGCCGCAGGGCGCAGTAGACGTCGAAGCACAGCGCGAAGTAATCGAAGTCGGCCCCCTGCGGCTGCGCTTCCCAGGCCCAGGCGGAGGGGTAGTCGTAGATGAGCGCGCACCGCGCGCGGCCGGCGCCCGCATCCGGCGCCTCCTCGATCTCGCGCGCGACCCGGGCCGCCTCGGCCAGGCCGGGCGCCGGCCGGCGGTCGGGGAGCAGCAGGCCCGCGTGCGTCTGCTCCTGCCCGAAGGGCGCCTGCCGCCAGCGGAAGAAGCAGACCGTCTCGGCCCCGTGCGCGAACGCCTCCCACGTCCAGAGCCGGACCATGCCCGGCAGCGGGGCCGGGTTCCAGGGGGCCCAGTTCACCGGCCCCGGCTGCTGCTCCATGACCCAGAAGCGGCCGGACCCGCAGGCCCGGTAGAGGTCGTGATGGAACGCCTGGAAGTCCGGATGGCCCTGGCGGAGATACCGCTCCTTCTCCTCCGGGGAGGCGCCCGCGCGGTCCATCAGGAAGCCGAGCGGGTAGCTGTCCCAGGACGCGAAGTCCAGGTCCGCGCCCAGCGCATGGTGGTCGAAGCCGCTCATGCGCCCCATGAAGTTGTGGACGATGGGGATGTCGGAACGTCGGCGGATCTCGTCGCACTGGGCGCGGTTGAAGCGCACCGCCTGGTCGGAGCTGAACCGGCGGAACGCCAGCACGTGGGCCGGGTTCGGCTCGGTGACGGTGCCCGCGGGGAGGCCGATCTCGTCGAACCCGCCGTAGTCCATGGACCAGAACGCGTTCCCCCACGCGCGGTTCAGGGCGCCGATGGAGCGGTAGCGGCGCGCGCACCAGCCCTGGAACGCGCGGCGCGCGCTCGCGGAGTAGCTGACCGCGGTGTCGTGGCAGTCGTACTCGTTGTCGGTCTGCCAGGCGACGACGTGCGGGTTCCGGCCGTAGCGCTCCGCGAGCCGCCCCGCGATGCGGCGGCCCTCCTCGCGGTATCCGTCGTGGCTGAAGCAGTAGTGGCGGCGGGAGC
This sequence comes from Gammaproteobacteria bacterium, assembly GCA_965243335.1. Classification (GTDB taxonomy): domain Bacteria; phylum Pseudomonadota; class Gammaproteobacteria; order HK1; family HK1; genus JAJDXW01. The sequence goes on along the minus strand of OZ251545.1, from coordinate 2,105,173 downwards.
CGAACCCGCGCGCCCGGCCCTGCGAATCGACGGGGAGCATGTCGGGGTGACGGGCGACCATCCAGCGGGGCGGGGCGGCGGTCGGGGTCCCGAGCACGATCTCCAGCCCTGCGGCCCCGAGGGTAGCGATGGCCCGGTCCAGCCAGCCGAAGCGGAGCTCTCCGGGGCGGGGCTCGAGGCGCGACCAGGCGAACTCGCCGATGCGCACGCGGCGGATGCCCGCCTCGGCCATGCGGGACGCATCCTCGGCCCAGTCCGCCTCCGGCCAGTGCTCGGGGTAGTAGCAGACGCCGAGGGTGCGCCGGCGGGGCGCCGTCACCGGCGCTCCCCCTCGACGACCCACATGGTCTCGGGGAACGACCACGGCAGGGTCAGGCCGTGGCCGGTGAGCCACGCCCCGGGGGCCTCGACGGGCGCGCGGGCGAGGGCGGGGGCGCCGCGGGAGAGCCGCGGCGCCTCCTCGCCGTTGACGAGCCGCACCCGGTAGCGGGCGTGGGGGTCGAGGCCGGTCAGGGGCTGCGGGCGCGGGGCGGTCGCGGCCCCGGCCGCCGCCCGGCCCAGAAAGACCACGAAGCGGGACCCGTCCTCCGCGAGGTGCTGCTCGGCGATCACGGCCGGGTCGGGGCTGTCGAGCCGGAGAACGTCGGCGCGGTGCAGCCAGCCGCGGTTGCGCTTGTACCAGGCGACCACCGCGGCGAGGACCGCGGCCTCCTGCTCCGTCAGCTCGCGGAGGTCCAGCTCGAGCCCCATGTGGCGCTGGGCCGCGACCCAGGCCCGGAACGACATGTCCAGGGTGCGGCCCGAGGTGTGGCAGCGGCGCGGGCCGACGTGGGAGCCGGTGACCGCGGCGGGCAGGAAGAGCGCCGCGTCGTGCTGGATCCGCAGGCGCTCCAGCGCGTCGTTGCTGTCGGAGAGCCACACCCGGTGGGTCCGGGCGAGGATGCCGAAGTCGATCCGGCCGCCCCCCGACGCGGAGCTCTCGATCTCGACGGTCGGGAAGGCGCCGCGGACCCGGTCGAGCAAGGCGAGGGCGCCGCGCGCCTGGGCCGCGTCGGGGGCCGGGAGCACCCGGTTGTGGTCCCACTTGACGTAGTCGATCGGGTGGCGGGAGAGGATCGCGGCCATCCGCTCGAAGACGAAGTCGCGCACCTCGGGCCGCGCCACGTCGAGCGCCATCTGCCCGCGCCCGAGGGGCTGGTCGGCGGGGCCGAGCGCCCACTCCGGGTGGGCGCGGTAGAGGTCCGACCGCCGGCTGACCATCTCCGGCTCGAACCAGAGGCCGAACGTCATGCCGAGGCTCCGCACGTGCTCGATCAGCGGGCCGAGCCCGTCGGGGTGCTTCCGCGCGTCGACCTCCCAGTCGCCGAGCGAGGTCGTGTCGTCGTCGCGCCGCCCGAACCAGCCGTCGTCGAGCACGAAGCGTTCGGCCCCGAGCCGGGCCGCGCGCGCGGCGAGGTCCCGGAGCGTCCCGAGGTCCTGGTCGAAGTACACCGCCTCCCAGCAGTTGTAGTGCACCGGGCGGGGGCGGCCGGGCCGTGGGAGCTTCACGATCCGGTCCCGCACGCAGCGCTGGAAGGCCGCCGCGCAGCCGTTGAGGCCGCCCTCGGACCGGACCACGTAGAGCGGGGCGGTCTCGAAGCGCGTCGACGCGCCGGGCTCGGTGTCGGCGGCGTGGCCGAACTGGATCTGGCGCCGGCCGTCGGGGAGCTCCTCGGCGACCATCCGGTGTCCGCCGGACCATCCGTAGTGGAACCCGTAGGCGACCCCCCGGGTGTTGGCGGCCCCGCGGCAGGGGAGGAGGAGCCCCGGAAAGTGCTCGTGGCCGCTCCGGCCGGTGCGGTTCTCGCGGAAGCGCATTCCGGGCGCCCACCGGGTGGCGTTGGCGCGCAGCTCGCCGCACCAGCGCCCGCTGAAGTCGATCATCTCGTCGGCGAGCTGGGGGGCCGGCAGCACCGGCGCCGACAGCCAGGTGAGACGGATCGGACGATCGCCTTCGAGGACGGCCTGCACGGTCATGACCCCGGTCGCCCGGTCGGTCGCGAATCGCGCGGTGTACGTGAGGCCCGTGGCCGCCGCGGTGAAGACGAGGGCGAGCCGCCCCCCGTCCTCGCTCCGCTCCTCGCGCGCGAAGCGGAAGGTCGGGAGGAGCGGCTCGCCCGCGCCGTCGCGCGCCGCCAGGCCCGGCTGCCCCGGAAAGCTCCGCGCCGCCTCGGGGCAGATCGAGAGGTCCGGGTTCTCGTCCAGCATCCCGCCGGCCACGTCGATGCGCGCGGCCCGGGCGAGCGCCGCGCAATCGGTCCCCGCGGGGAGGGGCGCGCCCCAGTAGACGGCCTCGGGAAGGCGCCGGCCGCGGGCCGCGAGGACCAGCGTCTGGCCGTCGTCGTCCAGCCTCCAGGTCCGCACTACTTCACCGCGCCGAGGGTCAGGCCGGCGATGAAGTGGCGCTGCATCAGGAAGAACATGGCGACCGGGGGGAGGGCGGCCACGATGGAGCCGGCGCTCATCAGGTGGTAGGCGGCCCGGTACTGCGCGTTGAAGCTCGTGATGCCGGCGGTGACCGGCTGGCTCCCGGCGCCCTGGGTCAGCACCACCGCCCAGAAGTAGTCGTTCCAGATGAAGGTGAAGACGAGGACCGAGAGCGCCGCGATGGCGGGCTTCATGAGCGGCAGCACCACGTAGCGGAAGATCCGGAATTCGCTGACCCCTTCGACGCGCGCGGACTCGATGAGCGCGAAGGGGAGGGTGCGGATGAAGTTGCGCATGAAGAGGGTGCAGAACCCGGTCTGGAACGCGATGTGGAACAGCACGAGCCCGGTCTTCGTGTTGTAGAGCCCGAGGTCGAGGGTGAGGTCGCGGACGGGGACCATGAGTATCTGGAACGGCACGAAGTTGCCGGCGATGAACATGAAGAAGATCCAGAGGTTGGCCCGGAAGCGGTAGACCCCGAGGGCGAACCCGGTCATGCAGCTCAGGAGCACCGCGCCGAACACGGTGGGCACGGTGATGAGCAGCGAGTTGAGGAGGTAGCGGGGCATGTCGCTCTCGAAGAAGACCCGGCCGTAGTTGCCGGCCGCCTCGAACGTGGACGGCAGGCCCCAGTAGTTCCCGGTCGTGAAGTCCCCGGCCGGCTTGATGGAGAACACCGCCACCGCGATGAGGGGCAGGAGCCACAGGAACAGGGACACCGGCAGCAGGGTCCGGTAGGCGAGCCGCCACGGAGCGGGAGCCTTGCGGATGGGGGCGGGGAACATCGTTCAGCCTCCTCCCCGCTCGTCCCGGTGCATCGACCACAGGAACCAGGCGATGAAGCCCAGCATGATGAGGAACAGCACCACCGCGATCGCCGCCCCGTATCCCATGCGGAACCCGTACTCCGAGAGCGCCTTCTCGAACATGTAGAAGGAGAGGACCCGCGACGACCCGAACGGGCCGCCGTCGGTCATGATCGAGATGAGGTCGAAGGACCGCAGGGCCCCGATGATCGTCACCACGAAGGCGATGAAGGTCGCGGGGCGGAGCTGGGGGAGGATCACGTGCCAGAGCATGCGCCAGCCCCTCGCCCCGTCCAGCCGGCCCGCCTCCACCTGCTCGGGGTCGACGGCGGCGAGGCCGGTCAGGTAGAGGATCATGCAGTAGGCGGTCTGCGGCCAGAGCCCGGCCGCGATGATCCCGTAGGTGACGGACGCGGGGTCGCCGAGCACGTTCAGCGGCCCGGCCCCGAACCAGCCGAGGATCGTGTTCAGCAGCCCGAACGTCGGGTCGTAGAACCAGGTGAACACGAGCCCCACGACGACCTGGCTGATGACGAAGGGGAAGAAGAACAGTGACTTGTACAGCCGGATGCCGGTGACGGTCTGGTTCAGGAAGACGGCGATGCCGAGGCCCGCGGGGATCGCGAGGAGATAGAGGACCAGCCACCTGAGGTTGTTCAGGAGGGAGGTCTCGAACGCCCGGTCGCCGAAGAGCTTCTCGTAGTTCCGGAGGCCGACGTAGCGGGCTTCGCCCAGGCCGTCCCACCGGTAGAGGGAGATCTCGAAGCTCTGGAATATCGGGAAGATGACGTAGACGAGGAAGAACAGGACGCCGGGGGCGAGGAACAGCCACGGGGCGATCGAGCGGCGGTTGCGGTGGTACCAGCCCTCCTTCGGCGCGCGCGCCCGGGGTCGGGAAGATACGGCGCCGGTCATCGCGGGACCCCCTCGTTCCCGGGACCCTTCCCAGGATGGCCGCGCTCGCCCCTGCGGATCACGGTGAGGGCGCGGAGCCGGGGCGGCGCGGGCGCGCCCCGGCCCCGGGCGCCCGGCCGTCTAGTAGACGTCCTGGCGCGCGGACTCCAGGCGCTCCAGGATGTCGTCCAGATTGTCGGGGAAGACCATGAATTCCTGGAAGCCCTCCATCGCGATCTTCGCCATCTCGGCCGGCGCGTCGCGGTCGAAGAACTGGGCCACGCCGCCCGGCGAGTTCCGGGACAGCATCTCGAAGCCCTGGCGCAGGAACTCGTCGTCGTCGATGGCCGCCTGGGCGTTGACGGGAAGCTGCCCGAGGTTCTGCCCGTTGTTGATGATCGTCTGGTTCTCCGGCGAGACGACGTAGCGCAGGAACTCGCGCGCGGCTTCCTTGTTCCGGGCGTTCGCCGGGATGTGGAAGGTGTCGGTCGGCGCGTCCTCGGCCTTGGCGACGCCGGGGGTGATCTCGACGAACTGGTAGAAGTCCAGCTTGTCGTCGGTGAGGCCGGCTTCGCGCATCGGGGCCACCGAGAAGTTGCCCATCAGGTAGGCCGCGGCCTCGCCGTTCACGATGAAGGGCAGGGCCTCCTGCCAACTGTAGGTCTGGTGGTTGGCGATGAACGCGCCCATGTCGATGAGCTCCCGCCACTTGGCGAAGACCGCCCGCACGCGGTCGCCGGTCCACTCCGCCTCGCCCTGGGTCAGGGCCATGTGGAAGTCGTAGCCGTTGGTGCGGAGGTTCAGGTAGTCGAACCAGCCGCCCGCGGTCCACAGGTACTTGGTGCCGATCGTGTAGCAGGCCCGGCCGGAGGCCACGATCTTCGCGCAGTTGGCCTTCTCCTCCTCCCAGGTGGCGGGCTCCGCGAGGCCCAGCTCCTCGAAGATGTCCTCGCGGTAGTAGACCCCCCACTGGTAGTACGTGTAGGGCACCCCCCACTGCTTGCCGTCGATGGTCATCGCCCCCTTGGTCGAGGCGAGGTTCTCCGCGATCTCGGGCTCGCGCCAGAGGTCGGAGACGTCCTCGAAGAGGCCCGCGGACACGTAGGGGCGCATCCGGTTGGCGGCGTACCAGGTGGCCACGTCCGGCGCGTCGGCGGTCAGGAAGTTGCGGATCTGGGTCTTGTACGCCTCCCGGTCGATGATCGTGGTCTCGATGTCGAGGTCCGGGTGCAGCGCCCCGAAGCGGGCGATCATCGCCTCCATGGTGGCGCGCGGGGCCGGGTTGGACGTGTCGAGGAATATCTTCAGGTCGCCGGAGAGCCCGGCCGACGCCGGAGCGGACACGGCCGCGATCGCGGCCAGCGCCGCCGCCTTGAGCATGGAACGCATGGTGGTCCTCCAGGAGGGGGGGATGCCGATCAGGCTCCGAAGAGCCTCTCGATGCCGGTCCGGTCCGAATCCCGTTGCCTGAAGCCCGGCCCCGGACGACGTTGCAACCGTATCGCCGGATACATAGACTTGTCAACGGCTTGGCGCGTTCCGCCGCCGCCTGGCGCTTCCCGGAGGGGCGCCGTCCCGCCGCCGGCCGATGAGGGAGCCCGGATGTCCAGGGTGACGCTGGAGGGGGTCGTCAAGCGCTACGACGACGTCCAGGCGATCCACGGGATCGACCTCGCGATCGAGGAGGGCGAGTTCTGCGTCTTCGTCGGCCCCTCCGGCTGCGGCAAGTCCACCCTGCTGCGCATGGTCGCCGGGCTCGAGGAGACGACGAGCGGCCGCATCCGCATCGGCGACCGCGACGTCACCGACGAGGACCCGGCCCGCCGGGGGGTCGCGATGGTGTTCCAGACCTATGCGCTCTACCCCCACATGACGGTGGAGCAGAACATGGGCTTCGGGCTGCGGATGAACGGCCGTCCGGCCGCGGAGATCCGGGCGCGGGTGGCGGAGGCGAGCCGCATCCTCAAGCTGGACGACCACCTCCGGCGCAAACCGAAGGCGCTCTCCGGCGGGCAGCGCCAGCGGGTGGCGATCGGGCGGGCGATCGTCCGCGGCCCCGAGGTCTTCCTGTTCGACGAGCCGCTCTCGAACCTCGACGCCGAGCTCCGGGTGGAGATGCGGGTCGAGATCGCGCGCCTGCACCAGGAGATCGGCGCGACCATGATCTACGTCACCCACGACCAGGTCGAGGCGATGACCCTCGCGGACCGGATCGTGGTGCTGCGCGAAGGGCGGATCGAGCAGGCCGGCGCGCCGATGGACCTCTACCGCGACCCCGACAACCGGTTCGTGGCGGGCTTCATCGGCTCCCCGGCGATGAACTTTCTCGCGGGAACGGTCGCGGACGGCGGGGTGGAGGTCCCCGCGCTCGAAGCGGCGGTGCGGCCCCCCGTGCGCCTTCCCCCGCCGGGAGCCGCGGTGAGCCTCGGGCTGCGGCCCGAGCACCTGGCCATCGACCCCGCGGGCGCCACGCACCGGGTCGAGCTGACGGAGGCGCTGGGCGGGGTGTCCTACGCCTACCTCGTCTCCGCGACGGGCGAGCGCGTGATCGTGGAGGAGCGCGGCGAAGACCGCGTGGCGGCCGGGAGGACGGTGGGCCTGGTCCACGACGCGCGGCGCCTGCGCGTCTTCGACGCCGGGTCCGGCCTTCGCATCCGCTGAGGCCGGGCGGGCCGTCCGAGGGCCGCATCCTCCGCAGAAGAATCGGAGCAGGGCGGCGGTAGCTGCCGTGTCCTGACCGACCGGTCAGTGACCGCCGGCGCGTCCGTCGCCCGCTTTCTCGCCTCGCTTACCGAGACCGCCTTGAACGGGGTCACCGTTATCGTCTCGCCGGTCGGCCTCCCCTTCGCCTCCGGCGTGTCCGCATCGAGCTTCGCCCTGCTGACCAGTCCCGCCCTCACGGGTCTGTCCATCAGCCGCGTCACCGACAGGACGGTCGTTCGCTTGACGTTCGTGGTCTGGTGTACCATCCGCCTCCGGCAGCAGCGGGACCGTGAGGGATGGATGGAGCGGCGTTCGGCAGGCGACCAGGCGCCATTCGGCGGGAGAGAAGCAGCGGCGTCCGGCGCAGGCGAGCCGTGCGGGCCGTGAACTGCCCACACGAGCGGATCGCGCCATTGTTGCAACCATCTCCGGGGCCCCTGCGCGGTCGGCACTGGCGCCAGGACAACGTTGAGGAGAAATCGCCATGTCAACTACGCAGGGCAAGTTGCTGGACGCCGAGACGGCCTATTTCGACACGAACGCCGAGCAGCTCCTGTTGACCTACCCGAACCGCTTTCTGCTGATCCACGGTGAAGAGGTCATCGGGGACTTCGAGCGCCACTCGGAAGCCGTCGGGGAAGGTGTGCGCCGGTTTGGTCGAGGCCCCTTCCTTGTCCGCCGCACTGGCGACAAGGCGCCGGAGTTCGCCGCTCCCGCCTTGTCTTTGGGGCTCTTGCAGTGCCGACGCTGAACTTGCGGGCGGAAACAACGGACCAGGACGGCAAGCGGGTTCCCGCGCCCGCCGGCTTGGCGCAGAGCGGCCCGCTTCTGCCCGTAACGCTGATGGCTTCGGACTCCCACAGGCAAATCCTCGCCCAACGGGGAGAGTCCGCGCCTGCCGCGACCAACGGCTTTGCGTTGATTGACACCGGCGCCGGCGCCACCTGCGTCGATCAGGCAACCGCCGATGGCGCCGGGCTTCCCGTGATAGGCAAAGCAATAATGCACACCGCGTCCCACGCCAACCACGAAGTGCCCGTCTACAGCGGAAAGCTCTCGATCCCCGGCTTCGGCGACCTGGAATTGGAGTACGCCATGGGCGCCAATCTCGATGGTCAGAACCTGATCGCGCTGATTGGACGCGATGTCCTGCAGGATGCGGTTTTCGTTTACAACGGGACAGATGGCGCGGTCTCCCTCTCAATTTGAAATGCGTGCTATATCCACGTGCTGATGAAGGTGAGGCCCGATGCCTGTCACGGGGGAGGCTGACGATGAACGAAACGGCGGATGCGTGTGGCTGCGTGTTCCGGCCCAAGCCGATCGCGCTTCGCGGGGCGGGGGGGCGGCGTCGCGTTCCGATCCGCGCTCTCCGAACGGCCTGCGCCGCCGCCCGCCGAAGCCTCCCCCATGCCTGACGCCCATCCGCCCGTGATGCCCCTCCAGCGCCGAAGCGGCGGAGGCGGCGAGGCTGCACGGGTGGCATGTGTTTAATGGAGACGAGCAATGGTGCAGACACTGACAGGTGATCTGGGTACGGCTGTCGTGGACGGCGACGACCCTCGCTATCGCTACCATCTGACCCGCGACTTTGGCGAGGGTGAAGGCAGTGTAGCCTTCATAATGCTCAATCCATCGACGGCGGACCATGATTGCGACGACAAGACCGTCGCAACGTGCAGTAGGATTGCGCAGGAGAAGGGGTGGCGAGTCCTAGAGGTCGGCAATCTCTACGGACAGTGCGCGACTTATCCATCTGATCTGCGGAACGAACCGGACCCGATAGGGCCACATAACGACGCGTATTTGCGTTGCGTTACGCTTGACCCGGCAGGCCGGGCACCGCGAATTGTTCCGCTCTGACCCCAGCCGCACTGCCTCGCAGTCCCGGCACTCGCCGCGCAACGCGCTTTCGGCCCACCGCACGACCCCGAGCTGCGAGTTCGGCGTGAACCCGAGGCGCGCCATAGAGTCTGCCGTCGCAGCTCCCGTCTTCGCTCCTCGTCCGCATCCGCCCATGACTCCCCGATCTCCGCCCGGCGCAACGGGTAGTCGCGGAAGTTGATGACGTAGCGGTGGTGCGCGTGGGTCGGGCTGGTGTTCACTTCTTCGCCGCCGATGTAGGGGAAGATCGCCTCCCGGTTGTGCGGATTGTCCCTGATGAGCCGCCGCATCTCGGCCAGCGGCGAGGCGACGCCCTTCCGTCCGCCTCGTCAGCGAAGCAACGGCGGCGGAAAGAGGGACCCGCAGAAGCCGCCTGCCGGCCTGCCCGCATCCTGCCCGCCTCCCGCCGCTTCGCGCAACCAGCAGCCGAGGGCCACCTCCAGGCAGAGCATGTCGGGCTTGAAGACCTGGATGCGGTTCGGCGTGAGAAGCGGCACGCCGAGGTACATCGACGCTGGCCCCGTCACCGCGGCCGTCCGCCTCGAAAGCGCGCTCTCGTCCACTTCCGCGTGTGGCGCCTCCGGCCAGCCGGTCGGCATCTGGCGGTGGAAGCCGAGCGGGCGGCGCCCGTCCTCGGACGGAGGCGGGGGCGCTGCTGCTCACCGACGCGACCCACGGTCTGGGCGGGGAAGGAGCCCAAGGCGGCGTCATCGTCACCACGGGCGAATACCCGCACGGGACGTGGATCGAGGGGACGTTGGACGAAAGAGGTCTGGGACAGGACGCGAGCCTGGGCTTGGCGGCCCGCGGGATCGAACGCGGGGCGACCGTGCCGCCCAGCAGTCCTCTCGCCGAACCGGGCCGCGCCTCCCCTCCCTGTGGTCCCGGTTCATCCCCGCGTGCCGGACACCATCGCCCTGGCTCGACTCCGGCCGCACGGGGCAAGGCCATTCTTTGTTCGCAGCAGAGCCTGAAACGGGTCGTCGAGGATGCCCGGGCAGGTATGACGAAAGGCCATTTTCCGAGCGATGGGGTCGCGACCCGGGCAGCGACACTGCTCTTTTCGGATGGGGCGGTGAACAACGAATGTCCCTGCCGCGCGGGGCAGCGTGCGCATGGCGTGCCCGAGCACGTGCTATGCTCAACTGCAGGCATCCGGGGTGTATCCGTGAGTGTCCGATAGCGCCCCAAGATAGTGGGTAAGAGTAGAGGGTAAGCGTCCAGCCTGTCTATTTTATCCTGATGAAACATGAAGTTAGTGATTTTCGGTGGAGACGCCCGCGTTCCCAGGGTTCCGTGCAAGCGCCGCCGTGGGTGAAATCCGACAACCCGCCCCTCGAACCGACCAAAACCGTGGAAGAGCACCGTCCCCGTGGGGCGAAAATACTCGAACTCTGTTATATATTTTATATATCAATAGGTTACAAACAACGCACATGCCTCCTGCGAGAGGCGTGCCTGCGAAAATCCCGGCAGCGCACATGCCTCGGGTTAGGATAGACGGACCGCGCCGGAGCCGGCGGGGGCGAGAGGGCCGTTGAACGAGAAGCAGCCGAACGAGACGCGGCACGCCGTCCGCCTGGGGGCGCTCCTCGTTGCGCTCTGGCTGGTGCTGTCGGGCCATTACGGGGCGCTCCTCCTCTCCTTGGGGGCCGCCTCCTGCGCCCTCGCGCTCTGGGTCGCCCTGCGCATGGACCGGATCGACGGGGAGGCGGTTCCGCTCGCGCTCCGCGCCGGGCGGTGGCTTCGCTACGCGGGGTGGCTCGGGGTCGAGATCGTGAAGTCGAACCTCGCGGTGGCGCGGGTCCTGGTCGACCCGCGCCTCCCGATCCGGCCGGCCGTCTTCCAGGTGGACGCGACCCAGCGCACGCTCCTCGGGCATGTCGTCTACGCGAACTCGATCACCCTCACCCCGGGCACGGTCTCGATCGACCTCCACGGCGACGCGATCGACGTCCATTCGCTCCTCGATCCGGACTTCGAGGCCCTGCGCGAGATGGACCGGCGGGTGTCCGGGCTTGAGCGTCCCCGGTGACCGCGTTCGGGATGGGGGTCGCGGGCGCGGGGGCCCTGGCGGTGCTCGCGGCCATGTGCCTCGCCATGTTCCGGGCCCTTCGCGGTCCGACCGTCTACGACCGGATCCTCGCCGTCAACCACTTCGGGGTCCTGACGGTCCTCCTGATCGCGGCCGCCGGCTTCCTGTCCGGCCGGCCCGAGTTCCTCGACATCTCCCTCGTGTACTGCCTCATCAGCTTCATCGGCACGGTGGCGGTGCTCAAGTTCTTCGAGTACGGGGACCTCGGCCACGCGGGGCGGAGCGATCCCCCTCCGGCGCCGGCCGAGGGGTCCGAGGCGTCGTGAGGCGGGGAGGGGGGCGCGGGGCCGGGCGGCCGGGCCGGGGAGAAGGCTCGGCAGGGCCGGGAACGGCGCCGGGCCGGGGGGGGCGCGGGAGTGCCTGCACGGAGGTCGAGCCGGGGTGGCCGCGACCGATCTCCTGAGCGCGCTGTTCGTCCTCGCGGGCGGGTTCTTCCTGGTCGTGGGGGGGATCGGCCTCGTGCGCCTTCCCGATCTCTTCACCCGCCTCCACGCGGCCGGGGTCGGCGACACCCTCGGGGTCGGGCTGTTCATCCTCGGCTTCATGTTCCTCGCGGACCTCGGGAGCGTGACCGTCAAGCTCGCGCTCGTGCTGCTGTTCGTGCTCCTGACCGGGCCGGTCGCCACCCATGCGCTCGCCAAGGCCGCCCTGCACGGAGGGGCCCGGCCCGCCGCGTCGGAGCCGCGGGGGCCGGGGCCGCGGGGGGAGGTAGACCCGCCGTGGAATACCTGATCAACACGGTCCTCCTCGCGCTGCTCGCGGTCACCGCAGGGGCCGTCCTGTACCTTCGCAACCTGTTCGCGGCGGTCATGCTGGTCGGGATCTACAGCCTGCTGACGGCCGCGATCTTCGTGATCCTCGACGCGGTCGACGTCGCGTTCACGGAGGCCGCGGTGGGGGCCGGCATCTCGACGATCCTCATGCTCGCGGCCCTCGCCCTCACCGGGCGGGAACGGATCGCCCCGACCAGGACGAGCGGCTTCGGGATCGCGCTCGTCCTCGCCACCGGCGGCGCCCTCGTGTGGGGGACGCTCGACATGCCGTACTTCGGCGACCCGCTCGCCCCCGTCCACGTCCACGTCGCCCCGCGCTACCTCGAAGGGACGCTCTCGGAGATCGGGATCCCCAACGCGGTCACCTCGGTGCTGGCGAGCTACCGGGGCTACGACACCCTCGGGGAGGTGTTCGTCATCTTCACCGCCGGCGTCGGCGCGATCACGCTCCTCGGGAGCCGCCGCGGGAGCTGATCCCCATGCGCCACCACCACGTCCTCCACGTCGTCGCGAAGCTGATGATCCCGCTCATCCTCGTCTTCGCACTGTACGTGCAGTTCCACGGCGACTTCGGGCCGGGGGGAGGGTTCCAGGCGGGGGTCATCTTCGCCGCGGCCCTCATCCTCTACGGGCTCGTGTTCGGCGTCGACCGGCTGCGCCGCGCGGTCCCCGCGGGGCTCGTGAGGATCCTCGCGGCCGCCGGGGTGCTGCTCTACGCCGGGGTCGGGGTCGCGGGGATGCTCCTCGGCGGCGCGTTTCTCGACTACGGCGTGCTCCTCCCCGACCCGATGGCCGGCCAGCATCTCGGCATCCTGCTCATCGAGTTCGGGGTCGGGGTGACGGTGGCCGCGGTCATGACGATCCTCTTCTACTGCTTCGCGTCCTGACGGCGGGGGAGGGGAGCGGTGGAAGCGTTTCTCGGCCACTACAACTACTGGATCGTCATGGCCCTGATGATGGCCGGCCTCTACACGGTCGCGGCGAGCGGCAACCTCGTCAAGAAGGTCATCGGGCTCAACGTCTTCCAGACCTCGGTGTTCCTCTTCTTCATCTCCGTCGGCAAGATGGCGGGAGGCACGGCCCCGATCGTCGCCGAAGGCTGGACCCGGTACTCGAACCCCCTGCCGCACGTGCTCATCCTGACCGCGATCGTGGTCGGGGTCGCGACGACCGCGCTCGGACTCGCGCTCATCGTGCGCGTCCACCGGGCGTACTCGACCGTCGAGGACGAAGAGATCCGCCGCTCCGACCTCCGCGACCCTCCATGATCGCGGCCCACCTTCCCGCGCTCCAGGTGGTGGTCCCCCTCGTCGCGGCCCCGGTCTGCGTGCTGCTGCGGTGGAGCCGGGCGGCCTGGACGGCGGCGATGGCGGCGAGCCTGTTCGCGGTCGCGGGGGCCTGGAGCCTGCTCCAGGGCGTCCTTTCGCAGGGGCCGTCCTCGTACCTCCTCGGCGCCTGGGCGGCGCCGTGGGGGATCGAGTACCGGGTGGACGAGACGAACGCGTGGGTGATGCTCGTGGTGAGCGTCGTGAGCGCGGCCGCGCTCCTCTTCGCGCGCCGGAGCGTGGAGCGGGAGGTCGAGACGGACCGCATCCACCTCTTCTACACCGCGTGGCTGCTCTGCCTCGCCGGCCTGCTCGGGATGGCGGTCACCGCGGACGCCTTCAACGTCTTCGTGTTCCTCGAGATCTCCTCGCTCTCCTCGTACGTCCTGATCAGCCTCGGGGCCCGCCGCCAGGCGCTGGTCGCGGCGTTTCGCTATCTGGTGCTCGGCACCGTCGGGGCGACGTTCTTCCTGATCGGGGTGGGGCTCCTCTACCAGGTGACCGGGACCCTCAACATGGCCGACCTCGCGGAGCGGCTCTCCGGGCTCGGCCCCCACCGCACGGTCACCGCCGCGTTCGGGTTCCTCGCCGTCGGCATCGCGCTGAAGACCGCCGTCTATCCCCTCCATGCCTGGCTGCCGAACGCCTACGCCTACGCTCCGTCGGCCGTCTCCGTATTCCTCGCGGGGGCCGCGACGAAGGTGTCGCTCTACCTGCTGCTCCGGTTCCTGTTCACGGTGTTCGGCCTCGAGTTCGTGGCCGGCGGGCCGATCCCCCTCCTGCTCGCGCTGGCCGGCGCGGCGGGGATCGCCGCCGCCTCCGTCGCCGCCGTCCGGCAGGAGGACGCGAAGCGCCTGCTCGGCTTCTCGAGCGTCGCCCAGATCGGCTACCTCGTGCTCGGGGCGAGCCTTCTCACGACCGCGGGGGTCGCGGCGGCCCTCATCCACCTCTTCCACCACGCGCTCATGAAGGCCGCGCTGTTCGTCTGCCTCGGATGCATCGCGTACCGGATCGGGTCGGTCCGGATCGAGGACTTCGCCGGGATCGGACGGCGCATGCCGTGGACCGCCTCCGCCCTCGTGGTCGGGGGGCTGAGCCTCATCGGGGTCCCCCTCACCGCAGGGTTCGTCGGCAAGTGGTACCTGGTCGCGGCGGCCCTCGAGGCGGGCTGGTGGCCGGCCGCCGCCCTCATGCTGGCCGCGTCGCTCCTCGCCGTCGCCTACGTGTGGAAGATGGTCGAGTCCGCGTACTTCCGACCGCCTTCCCCGGCCGCCGCCGCGGTCCGGGAGGCGCCGGCCTCGATGGTCGCGGCGGCGTGGGGGCTCGCCGGAGCCAACGTCTGGTTCGGGATCGACCCGTCGCTCCCGATCGGCGTCGCCCACCGGGCGGCGGCGGCCCTGCTCGGAGGGTGAGTGGAAGCCCCGGGCCTCGTCTTCTGCGTGGCCCTGCCCCTGGCCGGGGCGGCCCTCGTCGTCGTCCTCGGGCGCTGGCCCAACGTCCGCGAGGCCGCGAGCCTCGCCGCCGGGGGATGGCTCTTCCTGGAGGTCCTGGCCCTGCTTCCGGCCGTCGAGGCCGGGGAACGCCCGGTCGCCGTGCTCACCGCGGTCATCCCCGGGATCCCGATCGCCTTCGAGGTGGAGCCGCTCGGGATGGTGTTCGCCCTCGTGGCGAGCTTTCTCTGGATCGTGACCACGATCTACTCCATCGGCTACATGCGCGGGCACGGCGAATCGAACCAGACCCGCTTCTACGCCTGCTTCGCCATCGCCATCGCGAGCGCGATCGGGGTCGCGTTCGCGGCCAACCTCTTCACGATGTTCGTGTTCTACGAAGTCCTGACCCTCTCCACCTATCCCCTGGTCACCCACTCGGGCACGGACGAGGCGAGGCGGGCGGGGCGGGTCTATCTCGGGGTCCTGCTCGGGACCTCGATCGCGTTCCAGCTCTTCGCGATCCTCTGGGTCTGGGTCCTCGCCGGGGAGGTCGGCTTTCGGGAAGGGGGCATCCTCGCCGGCCGCGCCGGCCCGGGCGCGACCGCCGGGCTGCTCGCCCTCTTCGTGTTCGGGATCGGCAAGGCGGCGGTCATGCCCTTCCACCGCTGGCTCCCCGCGGCCATGGTCGCCCCGACCCCGGTGAGCGCCCTGCTGCACGCCGTGGCGGTGGTCAAGGCGGGGGTGTTCGCGGTCGTCAAGGTGGTCGTGTACGTGTTCGGGACCGAGCACCTGGCGGCGGCCGGGGCCGGCGTCGGCTGGCTGCTCGCGGCGGCGGGGCTGACCGTGCTCGCCGGCTCGCTCGTCGCGATGAGGCGCGACAACCTGAAGGCCCGGCTCGCCTACTCGACGGTGAGCCAGCTCTCCTACATCGTGATGGGGGCCCTGTTCGCGAGCGCCTGGGGGATCGTGGGGGCCGGGCTCCACATCGTGATGCACGCGTTCGCCAAGATCACCCTGTTCTTCTGCGCCGGAGCCATCCTGGTCGCCCACCACCGCACCGAGGTGAGCGAGCTGGACGGCATCGGCCGCGCCATGCCGGTCACCATGGGCGCGTTTCTCGTCGCGAGCCTGAGCATCGTGGGCCTGCCCCTCCTCGGCGGGATGTGGAGCAAGTGGTATCTCGCGCTCGGCGCCATCGAGTCCGGCCATTACACGGCGCTCGCGGTGCTCATGCTGAGCTCCCTGCTCTCCGTCGCCTACCTCCTCCCGATCCCGGTTCGCGCCTTCCTGAAGCGGGGCCGGGAGACCGGGGGGGGCGGGGTGGCGGAAGCCCCCTGGCCGTGCGTCCTCGCGATCGGGTTGACGGCCGCCGGCTGCCTCGCCCTGTTCTGGTACGCGGACCGCTGGCTGCGGCTGATGGCGCAGGCGGCGGGGCTCTGACCGGAGCCCGGGGGCGGCCCGCGCCGGCCGGCGGGTCTTCCGGGGTCGGCACGGAGCGCGGGCGGGCTACAGCCGCCAGAGACGGACCCCGGAGGGGGCCCGGTCGCGGGGGAGCAGCCGCGGCACGTCCGCGACGATCCCGGCCCCTCCTTCGAGGAGGGCGCCGACCAGGGTCCAGGCGTCCTCCCGCCGCCACGCGTCGTGCGCCACCGCCAGCACCACCGCCCGGGCCGGCCGGAGGGCTTCGCGGGGGGTGAGCGAGACGCCGATCTCCGCGCGCGCCGCGCCGGGGTCGACGACCGGGTCACACACCTGCACGTCCATCCCGTAACGCTTGAATTCGCTGACGATCCGCGCCACGCCGGAGTTGCGCACGTCGGGAACGTTCTCCTTGAACGCCGCGCCGAGCACGGTCACCGGGGCGTCCTTCACCGCGGCGCCGGCCTGGATGAGCAGCCGCACGACGTTCGAGACCACGAACGACCCGATCTCGTCGTTGATCCGGCGCCCGGAGAGGATGACCTCGGGGTGGTGGCCGGCCCGCATGGCCTCGTGGGTCAGGTAGTAGGGGTCGACGCCGATGCAGTGCCCCCCGACCAGGCCCGGTCGGAACGGGAGGAAGTTCCACTTGGTCGAGGCCGCCGCGAGCACGTCCCCGGTGTCGATCCCCAACCGTTCGAAGATCATCGCGACCTCGTTCATGA
Source organism: Gammaproteobacteria bacterium (assembly GCA_965243335.1). Classification (GTDB taxonomy): domain Bacteria; phylum Pseudomonadota; class Gammaproteobacteria; order HK1; family HK1; genus JAJDXW01. The sequence goes on along the minus strand of OZ251545.1, from coordinate 2,088,650 downwards.
GCGCGATGTTGACGTCCCGCTGGGTGTTCTCGATCACCTTGGCCGCTTCCGCGACCCGGATCGAGGGGGCCCGGTGGACCCCGGCCTCGACCACCGATGCATAGACCCGGGCGACCGTCTCCAGGGTCGCGGGGTCGCCCGCGGACACGACCTTGACGATCCGGGAGAAGCCGTGCGCCTCGTCGCCGGGGTTGATGCGCTCCGGTGAGTACCCGACGAAGAAGTCCCGCCCGCTCCGGAGCCCGGAGGCGTCTTCGAGGATCGGGATGCAGACGCCTTCCGTCGCGCCGGGGTAGACGGTCGACTCGTAGACCACGACCCCGCCCGGCCGGAGCCGTCCGCCCACCGTCCGGGACGCCGACTCCAGGGCTCGGAGATCGGGGCGCTTCACGCCGTCGACCGGGGTGGGCACGGCGACGATGAAGAAGTCGGCCCGTTCGAGGTCCCGGGGGGCGCCGGTGAACGCGAGCTGCGGCGAGGCGAGGCGCGCCGGGGCGACGGTGGCGTTGCGATCGACTCCCCCGCGCAGCTCCCGGACCCGGTCCGGGTCGGTGTCGAAGGCGATCACCGGGCCCGCATCCGCGAACGCGGCGGCCACCGGAAGCCCGACGTAGCCGAGCCCGACGACCGCGATCCGGCGCCCGTGGGCGCCGCCCGGCGAGGCCGGCGGACCGGGGCTCATACCCCGTAGTACTCGCGATACCACCTCACGAAACGCGGCACCCCTTCCTCGATGGACGTGCGGGGACGGTAGCCGGTGAGGGCGGCGAGGTCTTCGACGTCGGCCGAGGTCTCGGGGACGTCCCCCGGCTGAAGGGGCAGGAGGTTGCGGACCGCCTTCCGCCCGAGGCAGCTCTCGAGGGTCTCGATGTAGCGGTCGAGCTCCATCGGGGCGTGGTTGCCGATGTTGAGCAGGCGCCAGGGGGCGTGGCTCGTCGCCGGGTCGGGGGCCGCGGCGTCCCAGTCCGGGTCCGGAGCGGGCGGATGAGCCAGGGTCCGCGCCACCCCCTCGACGATGTCGTCGATGTAGGTGAAGTCCCGGCGGTGGCGGCCGTGGTTGTAGACGTCGATGGGCTCCCCGGCCAGGATGCTGCGGGTGAACCGGAACAGCGCCATGTCCGGCCGTCCCCACGGGCCGTACACCGTGAAGAAGCGGAGCCCCGTCGCGGGGATGGCGTACAGGTGGCTGTAGGCGTGGGCCATCAGCTCGTTCGCCTTCTTCGACGCGGCGTAGAGCGAGAGCGGGTGGTCGGCGCCGTCGTGGACGGAGAACGGGAGCTTGCGGTTCGCCCCGTACACGGCGCTGGTCGACGCGAACACCAGGTGCCTCACGGCGCCGTGGCGGCATCCTTCGAGCACGTTGAGGAAGCCGAGGAGGTTGGCGTCCGCATAGGACCAGGGGTCCCGGAGCGAGTGGCGCACCCCGGCCTGCGCCGCGAGGTGGACGACCCGGCGGGGCCGCATCCGCCGGAAGAAGGCGAGGGTCGATTCCCGGTCGGAGAGGTCGAGCTTCTCGAAGGCGAAGCGGGGGAGGTCGTCGAGCCGGGCGAGCCGGGCCTTCTTGAGCCCGACGTCGTAGTAGTCGTTGAGGTTGTCGATACCCGTGACGACCGCATCGCCGCGTGCGGCCAGCCGACGGCACAGCTCCGCCCCGATGAATCCCGCGGCCCCGGTGACGAGGACCGTCATCTCGCTCCCGGTGGTGATCCCGGAGGCATCGTAGCACGCGGGCCGTGGTTGAAAGCGTAGCGGCGAGGCCGCATTTCTCGTCCGTCCACCTTGTTTCGCTCCCGGAATCGAACGGAGGCTTCGATGTCGCCCGAGAAGCTGACCACGCGGCTCCAGCTCGCGCTCTCCGATGCCCGGAGCCTCGCGGTGGGGCGCGACCACCAGTTCATCGAGCCCGCCCACGTCCTCCTCGCGCTGCTCGACCAGCGGGACGGCGGGGTGCGCCCCCTGCTCGCGCAGACGGACATGAACGTCAACCAGTTACGGACGCGGCTGGGGGTTCTGCTCGAACGCATCCCGCCGGTCACCGGCAGCGTCGGCGACAGACATGCGAGCCGTGATCTCGTGCGCCTGCTCGACGGCGCCGACAAGCTCGCCCAGGAGCGTGGGGACCGCTACGTATCGAGCGAGATGGCGGTGCTCGCCGCGGTCCGCGACCCCGGCCCGATCGGCCGGCTCCTCGCGGAATGCGGGGCGCGGGAGGAGGCCGTCGCGAAGGCGATCGACGCGGTGCGCGGCGGGCAGGCGGTGGAGGACCCCGACGCGGAGGAGCATCGCCAGGCCCTCGACAAGTTCACCATCGACCTCACCGAACGGGCCGAGCAGGGCAAGCTCGATCCGGTCATCGGGCGGGACGAGGAGATCCGGCGCACGGTCCAGGTGCTCCAGCGCCGGACCAAGAACAACCCCGTGCTCATCGGCGAGCCCGGGGTCGGCAAGACCGCGATCGTCGAGGGGCTCGCCCAGCGCATCGTCGACGGCGAGGTCCCCGAGGGGCTCAAGGGTCGCCGGGTCCTCTCGCTCGACATGGGGTCGATGATCGCGGGCACGAAGTTCCGCGGCGAGTTCGAGGAGCGCATGAAGGCCCTGCTCGGCGACCTCGCGAAGCAGCAGGGCCGGGTCGTGCTGTTCATCGACGAGCTCCACACCATGGTGGGGGCCGGGCGGGCGGAAGGCTCCCTGGACGCCGGCAACATGCTCAAGCCCTCGCTCGCCCGCGGCGAGCTCCACTGCATCGGGGCCACCACCCTGGACGAGTACCGGGAGCACGTGGAGAAGGACGCGGCCCTGGAGCGCCGCTTCCAGACCGTGCTCGTGGACGAGCCGGGGGTCGAGGACACGGTGGCCATCCTGCGCGGGCTGAAGGAGCGCTACGAGCTCCACCACGGGGTGGACGTTACGGACCCCGCCCTCGTCGCGGCCGCGACCCTCTCGCACCGGTACATCACCGCCCGGCAGCTCCCCGACAAGGCGATCGACCTCGTCGACGAGGCGGCGAGCCGCATCCGGATCGAGATCGACTCGATGCCGGAGGAGATGGACCGGCGGGGCCGGCGCCTCATCCAGCTCAAGATCGAGCGCGAGGCCCTCGCGAAGGAGAGCGACCAGGCGTCCGGAGAGCGCCTCGGCCGGATCGAGAAGTCGATCGCGGACCTCGAGCGCGAGTACGCGGACCTCGAGGAGGTCTGGCGCCGGGAGAAGGCCCTGCTGCTCGGCTCGCAGAACGTCAAGGAGCGGCTGGAGCGGGCGCGCCTCGAGCTGGAAACGGCCCGGCGGGCCGGCGACCTCGCCCGCATGGCGGAGCTCCAGTACGGGCGGGTCCCCGAGCTGGAGAAGCGGCTCGCCGAGGGGGAGCGGCCGGTGGCCGCCAAGCTCATCCGCAACGCGGTGACCGAGGAGGAGGTCGCCGAGGTGGTCTCCAAATGGACCGGGATCCCGGTCACGCGGCTCGTCGAGGGCGAACGCGAGCGGCTGCTGCACATGGAGTCCGCCCTCGCGGCCCGGGTGGTCGGCCAGGAGGAGGCGATCCGGTCCGTTTCGGACACCGTGCGCCGGTCGCGGGCCGGGCTCTCCGACGCGGGTCGGCCCAACGGGACGTTCCTCTTCCTCGGCCCTACCGGGGTCGGCAAGACGGAGCTGTGCAAGGCGCTCGCCGCGTTCCTGTTCGACACCGAAGAGGCGCTGGTGCGGATCGACATGTCGGAGTTCATGGAGGGCCACTCGGTCGCGCGGCTCATCGGCGCGCCCCCGGGCTACGTGGGCTACGAGGAGGGCGGCCAGCTCACGGAGACGGTGCGCCGCCGGCCCTACGCGGTGATCCTGCTCGACGAGATCGAGAAGGCGCACCCGAGCGTGTTCAACCTGCTCCTCCAGGTGCTCGACGACGGCCGGTTGACCGACGGCCACGGGCGCACGGTGGACTTCCGCAACACGGTGGTCGTGATGACGTCGAACCTCGGGACCGAGATCATCCAGGGAGCGGAGGACGGAGGGGGGGAGGAGGTCCGGGCGGGCGTCCTCGAGGTCGTGCGGGGGTACTTCCGCCCCGAGTTCGTCAACCGCATCGACGAGACGGTGGTGTTCCGCCCGCTCCGGCGCGAGCAGATCCGGGCCATCGCGGCGCTGGAGGTCGACCGGCTGCGCGCGCGGCTCGCCGAGCGCGGGGTCGGCCTCGCGGTGACGGAGGCGGCGCTCGACCGGATCGCCGGGCTCGGCTACGACCCCGCCTACGGAGCGCGCCCTCTCAAGCGGGCGTTCCGGGCCGAGGTGGAGAACCCGCTCGCGCGGCGGCTCCTCGCCGGGGAGATCGCAGAGCGGGAGACGCTCCGGATCGACCTCGCCGACGACGCGCTGACCTTCGAATCAGCCGCGCCGGCGGAGACGGCCGCCGCCGACGGCGCGGAGTGGTCGGGGTGACAGGATTTGAACCTACGACCCCCACGTCCCGAACGTGGTGCTCTACCAGGCTGAGCTACACCCCGAGGGTCAGTACGTGCGTTCGACGATGAACGCCGCGAACGATGCGAGGGCCGCCCGGAACCGGGTGTCGGGAACGCCCCGGAGGGCCCTGCGCGCGCGTTGCACGTAGCCGCGAGCGGAGGCGACAGTGTATTCGATGCCTCCGGTCGACTCAACGGCGTCGATGATCTCCGGGAGCCGCCTCCCGTCGCCGGTCCGGATCGCCTCGCGCACCATCCGCGCGGTCGCCCGGCTCCCGGCCCGCATCGCATGGATGAGGGGGAGGGTAGGCTGTCCGTCGGCAAGGTCGTCGCCGACGTTCTTCCCGATGGCCGCCGCCGACCCTCGGTAGTCGAGGACGTCGTCCACGAGCTGGTAGGCGGCGCCGAGGCCGGCCCCGAACTCGGCCATGCGGCGTTCTTCCGCCTCGCCCCGGCCGGCCAGCACCGCCCCCGCCCTGGCCGCCGCTTCGAACAGCTTGCCGGTCTTGCACCCCGCCACTTCCAGGTAGCGCGCCTCCGTGGTGTCGGGGTCGTGGCGGTTGGCGAGCTGCAGCACCTCGCCCTCGGTGATGACGTTGGTCGTGTCCGCCATGAGCCGCATGATGGGCAGGCTTCCGACCCCGACCATGAGCTGGAACGCGCGCGAGAAGAGGAAGTCGCCGACCAGCACGCTGACCTCGTCGCCCCAGATCGAGTTGGCGGTCTCGCTCCCGCGGCGCATCGTCGACCGGTCCACCACGTCGTCGTGCAGCAGGGTGGCGGTGTGGATGAACTCGATGATGACGGCCGTGTCGACGTGGGCCCGCCCTTCGTAGCCGAAGGCCCGGGCCGCGAGCAGGGCGAGAAGGGGGCGCAGACGCTTCCCCCCCCGGGAGATGAGGTACTCTCCCGTCTCCCGGATGAGCGGGACCTTCGATTCGAGGTTCTCGAGGATCCGGGCGTCGACCGCGGCGAGATCGGCTTCGACGGGGCGGCGGATGGACGCGAGCCGGTCCGGCTCGGGCCCGGGCCCCGGCGAGGACGAAGGCCCCTCCGCTCGCGGCGGGGTCCGGGGGTTCGTCGTCGCGGGGTTCGTCGTCACGTTGAGCCTCCATCCGATCCCCCCTAGAATACCGGTTCCCGGGCGGGGTCAGGCCCCGCCTTCGTTTTTCCGCTCGGCGCCCCGGTTCGCGCCGTCGAATCGATGGGACGGGAGGTTTCGAATGCACGCGGTCATCGAATCCGGCGGCAAGCAGTATCGCGTGGCGCCGGGAAGCCGCATCCGCGTGGAGCGGCTCGCGGCGGAGGAGGGGGCGGAGATCGAGATCGACCGGGTGCTCCTCGTCGGGGACGGTGAGGACGCGGTCGCCGGCGCTCCGCGGGTCGCCGGGGGCAAGGTCTCGGCCACGGTCCTCGGCCACGGGCGAGCCCGGAAGATCAACGTGATCAAGTTCAAGCGGCGCAAGGGCTACATGCGCCGGCAGGGCCATCGCCAGGCGTATACCGAGCTCCGCATCACGGACGTCACGGCGGGCTGAATACCCGAACGGGGGGATTCCGAAGATGGCGCACAAGAAGGCGGGCGGCAGCAGCCGGAACGGCCGCGACTCCCACTCCAAGCGGCTCGGCGTCAAGCGTTTCGGCGGCGAGCGGGTCAGGCCGGGAAACATCATCGTCCGGCAGCGCGGCACGCATTTCCATCCGGGCGAGAACGTGGGCTGCGGCCGGGACCACACCCTGTTCGCCACCGCCGAAGGGCAGGTGGCGTTTCACGCGGGCGGCCCGCGGAACCGCCGGTACGTGAGCGTACGGCCGGTCTGAACGGCCCGTCCCGGAGGGCGGCGCCCGCCGCGGCGCTCCGGAACGCGATGCCGCCGCGTTCTCCTTCGGGCTCCGCGGACGGAACCCATGAAGTTCGTCGACGAGGCGGTCATCCGCGCCGAGGCCGGTGACGGCGGAAGCGGCTGCACGAGCTTCCGCCGCGAGAAGTTCGTGCCGCGGGGCGGCCCCGACGGCGGCGACGGCGGCGACGGCGGGAGCGTTCTGCTGGAGGCCGACCCCGGGCTCAACACCCTGGTGGACTTCCGCTACCGGCGGCGTTTTCGGGCGGAGCGGGGAGAGGACGGGCGCGGGCGCAACTGCCGCGGGGCGAGCGGCGCGGACCTCGTCCTGAGCGTCCCGGTCGGGACCGCGGTGTTCGCGACCGAAACCGGGGAACGGATCGGCGAGCTGATGGCCGCGGGCGAGCGCCTCGAGGTAGCCCGCGGCGGGCGGCGCGGCGCCGGCAACGCCCGCTTCAAGTCGAGCACGAACCGGGCGCCGCGCCGGTCCACCCCCGGCGCGCCGGGCGAGTCGCGGGAGCTGCGCCTGGAGCTCGGGCTGCTGGCGCACGTCGGGCTGCTCGGCCAGCCGAACGCCGGCAAGTCCACCTTCCTTCGAGCCGTGTCCGCGGCCCGGCCGCGAGTGGCCGACTATCCCTTCACGACCCTCCATCCCCAGCTCGGCGTGGTCCTCGTCGACCCGCTGCGGAGCTTCGTGCTCGCCGACATTCCGGGGATCATCGAGGGCGCGGCGGAAGGGGCCGGGCTCGGGCTCGCGTTCCTCCGCCACCTGATGCGCACCCGCCTGCTCCTGCACGTCGTGGACGCGGGCGCCGGGGTACGGGCGGCCCTCGCCAGCGCCCGCGCCGTCGCGGCCGAGCTGCGCCGCTACCGGCCCGAGCTCGCGAGCCGGGAACGGTGGGTCGTCCTCAACAAGATGGACCTCGTGCCCCCGTCCGAGCGCGCGGCGCTGCGCGACGCGTTCGCCTCCGAGTTCGGGGAGCCCGTGTACCAGGTCCAGGCGCTCGGGGGGAAAGGCTGCCGCGAGCTGTGCGCGGACGCCATGCGCCGGGTCGAGGACGGCCCCTCGCCGGAGGGGAGGCGGTGAGCCGTATCGTGGTGAAGATCGGGACCTCCCTCATCACCGACGAGGGGAGGGGGCTCGACACGGCCGCGATCGGGGGCTGGGCGTCCCAGATCGCCGGGAACGTCCGACGGGGGGGGCGGGTCGTCCTCGTCTCCTCCGGGGCCATCGCGGAGGGGATGCGGCGGCTCGGGTGGCGCCGTCGCCCGAGCGCCCTGCACGAGCTGCAGGCGGCGGCGGCCATGGGGCAGATGGGCCTCGCCCGGGCGTGGGAGAGCGGCTTTCGCCCCCACGACCTCCACGCCGCGCAGATGCTGTTCACCCATGACGACTTCTCCCACCGGGGACGCTATCTCAACGCCCGGACGAGCCTTCGCACCCTGCTCGACCTCGGGGTGGTTCCCATCGTGAACGAGAACGACAGCGTGGCGACCGACGAGATCCGCCTCGGGGACAACGACACCCTGGCCGGGCTCGTGGCGAACCTGATGGAGGCCGACGAGCTGCACCTGCTCACCGACCGAAACGGGCTTCACACCGCGGACCCCGCCGTCGACCCCGAGGCGGAGCCGGTGGCCCGCGCCGATGCGAGCGACCCGGCCCTCGATCGGATGGCGGGGCCGGGGGGGGCCCTGGGACGTGGAGGCATGGTCACCAAGCTGGCCGCCGCGCGGCTCGCCGCCCGTTCCGGGACCGCCACCGTGATCGCCTCCGGCCGCGAGCCCGAGGTGCTCACCCGCCTCGCCGCCGGCGAGGCGCTGGGAACCCGGCTGGAGCCGGACACCGCCCCGCTCGCCGCCCGCAAGCGCTGGCTCGCGGGGCAGGTGCAGGTCTCGGGCTGTCTGGAGATCGACGACGGAGCGGTCCGCGTGCTGCGCGAGTCGGGCCGCAGCCTGCTGCCGGTGGGGGTGACGAGGGTGGAAGGCCGGTTCGCCCGCGGCGAGATCGTGTCCTGCGTGGACCGCGGCGGACGCGAGGTGGCGCGCGGGCTGGTGAACTACGGGGCGGACGAATCGCGCTCCATCATGGGCCGGCCGAGCGGCTCGATCGCCGAACGGCTAGGCTATGCCCACGAGCCGGAGCTCATCCATCGCGACAACCTGGTGCTGGTCGGCGCCGGATGAGGGCGCTCACGCGAGGGCGCGGATGCGGGCGTTCAGCCGCTTCTTGTGGCGGGCCGCCTTGTTCCGGTGAATGAGGCCCCGGCCCGCCGCCCGGTCGATGGCGGGAACCGCATCCCGGTACATCTCCGCGGCCGCCTCCCGGTCTCCGTCCCGGATCGCGCGGATCACCTTCTTGAGGGACGTCCGGAAGCGGGACCGGGCGGACTGGTTGCGCCGCCGCCGCGTCTCGTTCTGGCGCCCGCGCTTCCTCGCTTGTGCTGAATTGGCCACGGTGGGGGAACGCTCCTGTCGGGTCCGGGGTCGGCCGGCGATTATCGCGCCTCCGGCGCGGAGGGATCAACGCTCCAGGGGAGCGAGGCGTGTGCACGGTGGGGATCTTAGCCAAGCATACCTCTCGCGGGCGCGTCCGCGGGAACGTGGGTGTCCTGGGAACGCTTGTGTCTCGCCCGCACGGGGGTGTGAAGCGCCCGTGAACAAAAATGCGGGCGGGACACAAGCGTTCCCAGGAGCGCCCGCGCAAACGCCGTCCCGGTGGGGTAAAAAATATCTCGCCTCCCTCTCTACTCTCCCTGTATCAATAGCTTATGAACAGCACCCGGGCTTCGGAGCGAGCCGGGATCGACCGCCCCCCGTCCTTCGGAACCGCCTCCGCTCGGCGCGGCCCGTCGTTCCGAGCGACGCCTCCCGGCAAACGTCCAGATTTGGCTACAGGTCTCCATGTGAGCGTAATTTCCTGAATTCGTTGTTGAGCTTCGAGAGAACCGGTCGGCCTTGGCGGGCGGGCGGCGGCCGGTGAACCCCTCGAAGATGCTCCGGGCGGTCTTCTCGACCGGGGCAGGGACCCTGGTGTCCCGGGTGCTCGGGCTGGTGCGGGACGTGGTCATCGCGTCCGCGTTCGGGGCCGGCGCGAGCGCGGACACGTTCTTCGTCGCCTTCCGGATCCCGAACTTCTTTCGCCGCCTGTTCGGGGAAGGGGCCTTCTCCCATGCCTTCGTCCCGGTGCTCGGCGAGTACCGGGCGGCGCGGAGCGAGGAGGAGGTACGGGACCTCGTGGGGCACGTGGCGGGGACCCTCGCCGCCGTGCTGCTCGCGGTCACCGCGGCGGGGATCATCGCCGCGCCCGTCCTGGTCTACGTATTCGCCTCCGGCTTCGCCGGGGAGCCGGACCAGGCCGCGCTCGCGGGCTCGCTGCTGCGCCTGACCTTTCCCTATCTCCTGTTCATCTCGCTGACCGCGTTCGCCGGCGGGATCCTCAACACCTGGGGCCGTTTCGGGGTTCCCGCGATCACCCCGAGCCTGCTCAACCTGGCGCTCATCGCCGCCGCCGTCTTCCTCGCGCCGCGGCTCGACGAGCCGGTCACCGCCCTCGCGTGGGGGGTGCTCGCCGGCGGGGCGGCGCAGCTCGCGTTCCAGCTCCCGTTCCTGTGGCGCATCCGGATGCTCGTCCGGCCGCGGCTCCGGCGCGCCCACGAGGGCGTGCGCCGCATCGTCCGACTCATCGTTCCCGCGGTGCTCGGGGTGTCCGTCGCCCAGGTGAACCTGCTCGTCGACACCCAGTTCGCGTCGTATCTCGCCACCGGCAGCATCTCGTGGCTGTACTACTCCGACCGGCTCATGGAGTTCCCGCTCGGGGTGTTCGGGGTCGCCCTCGCCACCGTGGCGCTCCCGAGCCTCGCGGCCCGCCATGCGGAGAACGACGAGGGCGGCTTCCAGGCGACCCTGGACTGGGCCCTGCGGCTCGTCCTGGTGATCGCCGTACCCGCCGCCCTCGGCCTCTCGCTCCTCGCCGTGCCGATGATCGCCACCGTGTTCCAGTACGGCGAGTTCGGGCCGCATGCGGTCCGCATGTCGGCGCTCAGCCTTTCCGCCTACGCTTCAGGACTCGTGGCCTTCGTGGCCGTCAAGGTGCTGGCGGCCGGGTTCCACTCCCGCCAGGAGATGCGCATCCCGGTGCGGGTCGCGGTGATCGCGATGGTCGCGAACGTCGTGTTCAACCTGCTGCTCGTCGGCCCCTTGGCCCACGCGGGGCTCGCCCTCGCGAGCTCCCTCGCGGCCTGGCTGAACGCCGCGCTCCTCCTGAAGAGCCTCCGGGGCGGCGGGGTCTACCGCCCGCGGCCCGGCTGGCGGCGGCTGCTCGCCCAGGCCGGCTTCGCCGCGGCCGTGATGGCCCTGGTCCTCGTCTGGCTCGCCGGACCGCCGGAAGACTGGATGACCCGCACCGGACTCGGACGGGCGGCGCTGCTCGGCGGCCTCGTGGCGGCGGGGGCCGGCGCCTGGTTCGGAGCGCTCGCGGCGAGCGGCCTGCGGCCCCGGCACTTCCTGCGGCCGACGGCCGGCCCCGCGCCGCCGACCGTATAATCTCCCGGCGCCGCCCGCACGGCCTCCGGCCCTTCCGAAGGACGCTTCCGGGGGCGGCGCCCGCGCACCGGGGGAGGGAAGGGCGGCGGCGGCCCGCGGATCGGCCGCGACGGCAACGGAGCGAACACGTCTTGGAGCTCATCCGCGGCCTGCACAACCTTCGCCCCCGCCACCGCGGCTGCGTGCTCACCATCGGCGTGTTCGACGGGGTCCACGTCGGGCACCGGGCGCTTCTGGAGCGCTTGGCGCTGCTCGGGGAGGACTTCAACCTACCTTCGATGCTGATGGTCTTCGAGCCGCACCCGCAGGAGGTGCTCGACTACCTGGTGACCCCGGCCCGGATCACCGGGTTTCGGGAGAAGATGCAGGCCCTGCGGACGACCCCGGTCGACCGGGTGCTCTGCGTGCGCTTCGACGAGCGGTTCGCTGCGATACCGGCGCGGGCGTTCATCGAGGACCTGCTGGCCGCCAGGCTGGGGGTCCGGCATCTCGTCGTCGGCGACGACTTCCGCTTCGGCCACCACGCGGAGGGGGACGTCGAGCTGCTGCGCGCGGCCGGGTCGGCCCACGGGTTCAACGTCCATCGTCGCGACACCTACCGGATCGAGGGGGACCGGGTCAGCAGCACCCGGATCCGCAACATGCTTGCGGTCGGCTGGCTCGACGCGGTGGTCCCGCTCCTCGGCCGGCGCTTCAGCGTGTCCGGGCGGGTCCGCCACGGTCGCCATCTCGGGGCCGGCCTCGGGTTCCCGACCGCCAACTTTGCCCTTCGCCGCCCCGTCTGCCCCATCTCCGGGGTCTTCACCGTCGGGGTGCGGCTCGACGGCCGGGACCCCTCGCTTCCCGGCGTCGCCAACGTCGGGGTCCGACCGACGGTGGGCGGCGCCGAACGCCGGCTCGAAGCGCACCTGCTCGGGTTCTCGGGGGATATCTACGGCCGCTACGCGGAGGTCGAGTTCTTCTCCCGGCTGCGCGAGGAGCGGCGCTTCGAGTCCCTCGACGCGCTCCGTCGGCAGATCGCCCTCGACGCGAAGTCCGCGCGCGAGTTCTTCGCCGCCCAGATGCTCGGTTGAGACGGTGGCCGCCGGGGGGACGGGGCGGCGCGCGTTCGCGGCATGGCTGGCCGGGGCGGCGGGGCTGGCGGCCGTCGACCAGCTCACGAAGGAGTGGGCGCTCGCGGCCCTGAAGGACGAGGTCGCGCTCCTGCCCTGGCTGAACCTGGTTCTGGTGCACAATCCCGGCGCGGCGTTCGGACTCCTCTCCCAGGCCGGCGGCTGGCAGCGATGGTTCTTCATCGCCGCCGGGGTCGTGATCTCGGGGGGGGTCGCGGTGTGGCTGCGGCGGGCCGCGCGCTCGGGCGGCTGGCTTCCGGCCGGGCTCTCCCTCGTGCTCGGCGGCGCGCTCGGAAACCTCTGGGACCGGATCGCGCGCGGGGCGGTGGTGGACTTCGTCGACGTGTACTACGGCCGGTTCCACTGGCCGGCGTTCAACGTCGCCGACGCGGCGATCTCGGTCGGCGCCGCGATCCTGATCCTCGTCTCCTTCTTCGGCGATGCGAGGGAGGGCGCGCCGCGCCGCCCGCGTTGACGTTCCGGGGGGGATGGGGCGCGGCCCCCGCCAGCGGCGAAGGCGCGGCAGGGGAGGGCGTCCGTTCCGTATAATGGCGAGCGGCGGCCGGTGTAGCTCAGTCGGCAGAGCAACTGATTCGTAATCAGTAGGTCCGCGGTTCGAATCCGCGCACCGGCACCAGAAGTTTCAGCAAGTTACGGGCGCTTCAGCCGAGAGCTGGAAACGGCGCGCCACCACCCCGGAAGTGATCCAGAATGCCGGACTTTGACGTCATCGTCGTGGGAGCGGGCAACGCCGCGCTCGCCGCCGCCAACTCCGCCCGCGAGGAAGGCGCGGATCGGGTCGTCGTGCTCGAGAAGGCGTCCGAGCCGGAGCGGGGCGGCAACACCTACTTCAGCGGCGGGCTGCTGCGGATCGCGTTCGGGGCGCCGCGCGCCCTCGAGCCGCTGCTGCCGGACGTGGAAGCCCGGCTTCCCGGCTTCTTCGACAACGTCGAGCCCTACACCGAGGAAGATTTCCAGTCCGACCTGCGGAGGGTGACCGCGGGCCGCGCCGACCCGACCCTCGCGCGGATCCTCATCGGGAATTCCTACGAGACCATCCGGTGGATGTACGAGACGGGCGGGATCCCGATGGAGGCGGCGGTGACCCTCGCCGGCATCCGGGTGGGCAACCGGGTGAAGTTCCAGAAGGGAGCCATCGTCCGCGCCCGCCAGGAGGGGGTGGGGCTCTCCCGGAGTTGGTTCGCACGGACGCAGGCGAACGGGGTCGCGGTCCGCTACGAGACCGGAGCGGTCGGCCTCGTCCGGGACCGACGCGGCCGCATTGCCGGGGTGCGGGCGCAGACCCCGGCGGGCCTCGAGGAGCTGAGCGCGGGCGCGGTGATCCTCGCCTGCGGCGGCTTCGAGGCGAACGCGCAGTGGCGCGCCCAGTACCTCGGCGCCCCCTGGGACCATGCCAAGGTCCGGGGCACGGCCCACAACCAGGGCGACGGGCTTCGCATGGCGATCGACGCGGGAGCCCTTCCCCGCGGACAGTGGAGCGGGCGGCACTCCACCCCGATCAGCAACGAGTGGCCGGACTTCGCCGACCGCAAGCGGACCGACAAGAGCAACCGCCTGTCCTACCCGTTCGGGGTGATGCTGAATCGGGCGGGGCGCCGGTTCGTGGACGAGGGGGAAGACCTCGGGCTCTACACCTACGCGAAGTACGGCGGCGAGATCCTGCGCCAGCCGGGGTCGCTCGCCTGGCAGATATTCGACCGGAAGACGGTCCACCTGCTGGAGCCCCGCTACCGTACGAGCGACCCGATCACCGCGGACACCCTCGAGGGGCTGGTCGCGCAGCTCGACGTCGACGACCGGCGCCAGGCGATCCGCACCCTCGAAGCCTACAACGAAGCCGCGTGCGACCCCGCCGGCTTCGATCCGACCTCCCTCGACGGGCTCGGGACCTCCGGGATCGATCCCCCCAAGTCGAATTGGGCGCTGCGGCTCGACGACCCGCCGTTCACCGCCTACTCGGCCACCGGCGGGATCACCTTCACCTTCGGGGGGCTCGCGATCGACGAGCACGCCCGGGTGCTCGGGACCGATTGGCGCCCGATGGCCGGGCTCTACACGTGCGGCGAGATGGTGGGGGGGCTCTTCCACTTCAACTACCCCGGAGGGACCGGCCTCGTGTCCGGGGCGGTCTTCGGCCGCATCGCGGGACGTTCCGCCGCACGGTACGCGAGGGCCGGGTGATCGCCGGGACCCCGCGCCGAGCGGGGCGGAGAAGGGGCTGTGCCGACCGCGAAGATCCCCGCCGCGCACACCCCTCGGGAATACAAGCGGTTGATATGACCCGCCGCCGCGTCTAGACTTCGCGCCCAGACGGACGTGCCCCGCGTCCGGCGCGCCGTGCGCCCGGCAAGGCTGGGCGGCGGCTCGCGGTGAGCGAAAATTGGCGCCGCCGGCGCGGCGGCGCACGAGGGAAGTGGGCGGTTCGCCCACTTTTTGTTTGTGGGCGGGGCGCGTGGAGGAGCGCGGCGGCGGCAATGATGTCATCCCGGGAACGGCGGATCTGCGATCTCCTGGAGCCCTCGGTCACCGGGCTCGGCTACGAGCTGGTGGGGGTCGAATTCGGGCAGTCGGGAGCCTGCCCGGTGCTGCGCGTGTTCATCGACCGCGCCGCCGGGATCACCATCGGGGACTGCGAGACGGCGAGCCGCCAGATAGGCGCGGTGCTCGACGTCGAGGACCCCGTTCCGGATTCCTGGACGCTCGAGGTCTCGTCGCCGGGGCTCGACCGGCCCCTTCTCCGCGCGGATCACTTCGCCCGGTTCGCCGGCCGCCCGGTGCGTCTCCGCACGACCGAGCCCCTGGACGGGCGCCGCGGATGGAAGGGCCGGCTCGTCGGGCGGCGCGAGGGAAACGTCGTGATCCGGGAGGGCGGCGAGGAACGGCTCATTCCGCTCGACCTGATCGGAAGCGCCAATCTCGTCCCGGAGGTATGAGTCGATGTCGAAGGAGATCCTGGCCGTCGTCGAATCGGTGTCGAACGAGAAGGGGGTCGATGCGGAGATCGTGATCGAGGCGATCGAGGCGGCCCTCGCGAGCGCGACGAAACGCCGCCACGCGGCGGACATCGACGTGGAGGTGTCGATCGACCGCCGGACCGGGGAGTACTCCACCCATCGCCGCTGG
Source organism: Gammaproteobacteria bacterium (assembly GCA_965243335.1). Lineage (GTDB taxonomy): Bacteria > Pseudomonadota > Gammaproteobacteria > HK1 > HK1 > JAJDXW01. Next base: position 2,073,560 of record OZ251545.1, on the reverse strand, counting down.
CAGGTGGTCCCGGACGATGACGCGGAAGTCCCGGTCGAGGACGACGAGGAGCCGTTCGAGTTCGACCCGGAACGGCACGCGCGGTTGAGCCAGGCGGCGGGCGATCACCCCGGCATCGGTCTCGGCGACTACGTCCGGAAGCCGATGTCGGTGTCCTTCGGCCGGATCGCCGCCCAGACCGCCAAGCAGGTCATCGTGCAGAAGGTGCGCGAGGCGGAACGCGCGCAGATCGTCGAGGCTTACCAGGGCCGGGTCGGAGAGCTGGTCACCGGGTTCGTGAAACGCCTCGACCGGGGGAACGTCATCCTCGACCTCGGGGGGAACGCGGACGCGGTCGTCACCCGCGACGAGCTGATCCCGAAAGAGGCCCTGCGCGCGGGGGATCGGGTTCGCGGATATCTCCAGGCGGTGGCCCCCGAGTCGCGCGGCCCCCAGCTCCAGGTGAGCCGCACCTCCCCGGACCTGCTGAAGGAGCTGTTCCGCATCGAAGTGCCGGAGATCGGGGAGGGGCTCATCGAGATCATGGGTGCGGCCCGCGACCCGGGGCTCCGCGCGAAGATCGGAGTCCGATCCCTCGACCCTCGCATCGACCCCGTCGGGGCGTGCGTGGGAATGCGGGGCTCGCGCGTCCAGGCGGTGTCGAACGAGCTCGCCGGAGAGCGGGTGGACATCATCCCCTGGGACGAGAACCCCGCCCAGTACGTGATCAAGGCGATGTCGCCGGCCGAAGTGGTGTCCATCGTGATGGACGAAGAGGCCCGGTCGATGGACATCGCGGTGGACGAGGATCAGCTCGCCCAGGCCATCGGCCGCGGGGGCCAGAACGTGCGTCTGGCCATGCAGCTCACCGGCTGGAGCCTCAACGTCATGACCGAGGCGGAGGCCGAGGAGAAGAACGAGGCGAACGCCGACCGGCTGATCCAGGGGTTCATGGAAGCCCTCGAGGTGGACGAGGAGGTCGCCAGCATCCTCGTCCAGGAGGGGTTCACCGGGGTGGACGAGGTGGCCTACGTGCCGGTCGAAGAGCTCCGGCAGGTCGATGAGTTCGACGAGGAGCTCGTCGACGCCCTGCGCGACCGCGCGCGGGACGTGCTGGTCACCCAGGAGATCGCGCGCGAGGAGGAACTCGGGGGCGGGATCCCCGACCAGGACCTCGTCGAGCTCGACGGGATGGACGGCGATCTGGCGCGCCTCCTCGCCACCCAGGGGGTGGTTTCCCGGGACGATCTCGCCGACCTTGCCACGGACGAGCTGGTGGAGATGACCGGGATCGGGGCCGAACGTGCGGGCGGGCTCATCATGGCCGCCCGGGCCGCCTGGTTCGAAGACGATGCCGCGTAGGGGGAGTTCCGCATGGCCGAAGTGAGCGTCAAGGAGTTTTCCGAGACGGTAGGCACCCCCATCGACCGGCTGCTGGTGCAGCTCAACGAGGCCGGGCTGCCGCATGAAGCCGAAGCCGACCTGCTGAGCGATCAGGACAAGGAGAGGCTTCTCTCCTACCTTCGCCGCGTCCACGGCAAGGACGACGGCGCCGCCGGCCGGTCTCCGCGAAAGAAGATCACGCTCAAGCGCCGTCAGGTCAGCGAGATATCCATCGCGCCCTCGCCCCGCGAGACGAGGGGGCCGGGGGGGCGGGTTGCGGGCCGGAAGAGGACGGTCAAGGTCGACGTGCTCCGCTCACGCACCTACGTCCGGCCGGGGGACGAGGCGGCGACCCCCACCCGCGAAGCGCTCCGCGAGCAGGAGGCGGCCAAGAGCCACCTGGTGGAGGAGGCGCGCGCCCATCGGCGGACGCTCGACGAGCGGCTGCGCGCCGGTAACGAAGCCCGCGCCGCGGAGGAGGTGCGCCGCCGGCGCGAGCAGGAGCAGGAGGAGGCGCGCGCGCAGGAACGGGAGCTGGCCGAGGCGAAGGCCCGCGCGGAAGCGCCTCCCGAGGCGGACCTTGCCGCGCCTCCCGAGGCGGTCGCCGAGCCGGTCCCCGAGACCGAACCGGCGCCGGCGCCCGCGGCCCCCGAGACCTCCCCCGCCGAGCCGGCCTCGTCCGCCGCCGAGCCGGGCTCCAGGCCGGCCCGCAAGGAAGACGCCCCCCCTCCGGCTCGCGAACCGGGCCGGGGCGAGCCCCGGAAGACCGACCGCAAGGGGCGGGAGGAGCGCGACCGGCGCAAGGACCGCGGAGAGCTGCACGTGCGCTCGGACCGGAGCGGACGGCGCCGGTCCCGCCCCCGCCGCCAGCTCCGCAGGGCCGTCACCACCCAGACCCAGCACACCTTCGAGCGCCCGACCGGGCCGGTCGTGCGGGAGGTCAGCGTGCCCGAGACCGTCACCGTGGGCGACCTCGCGCACGCGATGTCGATCAAGGCCGCCGAGGTTCTGAAGACCCTCATGAACCTCGGCTCGATGATGACCATCAACCAGACCCTCGACCAGGACACCGCGACCCTCGTGGTGGAGGAGATGGGCCATGTCGCCCGCCCGATCAACAAGAACGCGCTCGAAGAGGAGGTCATCGCGGCCGCCCAGACCGAAGACGGGGAGCACGTCCCGCGGGCGCCGGTCGTCACCGTCATGGGCCACGTCGATCACGGCAAGACCTCCCTGCTCGACAGGATCCGGAGCACCGACGTGGCGGCCGGGGAGGCGGGGGGGATCACCCAGCACATCGGCGCCTACCACGTCGAGACCGACCGCGGAGCGATCACCTTTCTCGACACCCCGGGCCACGCGGCGTTCACCGCCATGCGGGCGCGCGGGTCGCGGGTGACCGACGTCGTGATCCTGGTCGTGGCGGCGGACGACGGGGTGATGCCGCAGACCGACGAGGCGATCCAGCACTCCAGGGCCGCGGGCGTGCCGATCGTGGTGGCGGTCAACAAGATCGACCGGGAGGACGCGCAGCCCGAGCGGGTGATGCAGGAGCTCGCCGGCAAGGACCTCGTTCCCGAGGCGTGGGGCGGAGACACCATGTACGTCAACGTGTCGGCCCTGACCGGCGAACGCGTCGGCGAGCTGCTCGACGCGGTCCTCCTCCAGGCCGAGCTGCTCGAGATCCGGTCGCCGGTGGAAGGCCCGGCCCGCGGCACGGTCATCGAGTCGAGGCTCGACCGGGGCCGGGGTCCGGTCGCGACCGTGCTCGTCGAGGGCGGGATGCTCCGGCGGGGCGACATCCTGCTCGCCGGGAGCGAGTTCGGAAAGGTCCGGGGGCTCGTGGACGAGCGCGGCCGCGACGTCGCGAGCGCCGGGCCTGCCATGCCGGTCGAGGTGCTCGGGCTCTCCGCGCCGCCGGAGGCGGGCGACGAAGCGGTGGTCGTCCCGAGCGAACGCAAGGCGCGCGAGATCGCCTCCCTGCGCCAGACCCGGATCCGGGAGCAGCGCATCGCCCGGCAGCAGGCCGCGAAGCTGGAGAACGTCTTCAGCCGGATGGGGAAGGACGAAGCGCAGGTCCTCAACATCGTGCTCAAGGCCGACGTCCAGGGGTCCGCGGAGGCTCTCTCCGACTCCTTGCTCAAGCTGTCCACGGAGGAGGTCCGGGTCAACATGGTGTCGAGCGGGATCGGCGGGATCCGGGAGACCGACGTCCACCTCGCCATCGCGTCCGGGGCGGTCGTCATCGGGTTCAACACCCGGGCGGATACGGCGGCGCGGCGCCTGATCGAGCGCGAAGGGGTCGGGATACGCTACTTCAGCGTCATCTACGACGTGATCGACATGGCCCGGAACGCGCTGAGCGGGATGCTCGCGCCCGAGGTCCGGGAGGAGATCGTGGGCCTCGCGGAGGTGAGGGAGGTGTTCCGGGTCCGGCGTTTCGGCGCCATCGCGGGCTGCCTGGTCGTCGAGGGCGCGATGCGGCGGAGCCTTCCGATCCGCGTGCTCCGCGACGAGGTCGTCATCTTCGAGGGCGAGCTCGAATCGTTGCGCCGCTTCAAGGAAGACGTGGCGGAGGTCGCTTCCGGAACCGAGTGCGGTATCGGCGTGCGCAGCTACGACGACGTGCAGGTCGGCGACAGGATCGAGGTGTTCCGGCGGGTCGAGAGGGAGCGCACCGTCTGATGCCGCGGGAGTTCGACCGGGCGGACCGGCTCGGACGACAGATCCGCCGCGACCTCGCCGGGCTGCTGCAGCAGGAGACCGCCGACCCCCGCTTCGCCTCAGTCACCGTCTCGGAGGTCGAGGTGGCGCGGGACCTCGCCTGCGCGCGGGTCCACGTGCAGATGCCCCCGGGGGACGACCAGGAAGAAGCGCTCCACGCACTGCGCCGCGCCGCCCGGTACCTGCGCACGCGGCTGGCCCGACGGCTGCGCGTGCGGAGCGTGCCGGAGCTTCGTTTCGAGCACGACCGATCCCCCGACACCGGCGCGCGCATCGAGCGGCTGCTCTCCACTGGCCCGGAGGGTCTCGATGGGCCGTAACCGGCGCGGCGGCCGGGACGTGCACGGGGTGGTCCTCCTCGACAAGCCCCGGGGTCTCGGCTCCAACCAGGTGCTGCAGATCGTCAAGCGGATCTTCGGGGCGCGCAAGGCCGGGCACACCGGGAGCCTGGACCGGCTGGCGTCGGGCCTGCTTCCCATTTGTGTCGGCGAGGCCACCAAGCTCTCCGGGTTCCTGCTGAACGCGGACAAGCGCTACCGGGCCGGGATCCGGCTCGGGGTGCGGACCACGACCGGCGACGCGGAGGGGGAGGTGGTGGACACGCGCCCGGTCCCGCCCCTCTCCGATGGCGCGGTCGAGGCGGCCCTGGAGCGGTTTCGGGGCGAGAGCGAGCAGATCCCGCCCATGCACTCCGCCCTCAAGCACCGCGGGCAGCGGCTCTACAAGCTCGCCCACCAGGGGATCACGGTGGAGCGCGAGCCCCGCCGGATCGTGATCCGCCGGCTCGTTTGCCGGCATTGGGACCAGGAGCGGATCGGGATCGACGTCCATTGCTCCAAGGGGACCTACGTCCGGACCTTGAGCGAGGACATCGGGGAGGCGCTCGGGACCACCGCGCACGTGGACGAGCTGCGGCGGACCGGCAGCGGGCCGTTCGGAGAGGACGGGATGGTCTCCCTCGAGGCCCTGCGGGAGGCCGAGCGGTCCGGGACCCTCGACCAGTACCTGACCCCGATGGAGGCGGTGCTCTCCGACTGGCCCGCAGTTTCGCTCTCCGGCGATACCGTCTGGCATCTGCGGCAGGGACAGCCCGTGCGGGTACCCCGCGCGCCGACGAAGGGCTGGGTTCGGCTGCGGGCCGAGGACGATCGGTTCCTTGGCGTCGGGGAGGTGCTCGACGACGGACGCATCGCCCCCCGCCGCCTGATCGGAGCCTGACGTGTCGGTACCGGGAATGACTGGCGGTGATTTCGTGTGCAGCGGTGGCGGCCGCTGCCGCCTGATCGGCGCCAAGTGATGCGCGGGCGCTGGAGTCGTCGTCGGCTCCGTGCGTGGCGGCGGCGGCGACCGTCGCCCGACCGGCGCGGGCGGGTGAGGGGTCTCCGGGATGCGGGCGCCGGGATTGGACGGCAGGGCAATCGCATTTGAGATTTCCGAGCGTCGAATGGCGGTTACCAAGCCCGTTTCGGGCCGATTTCGCGGTTGAGGAACGCTGAGGTAGGCATGATTGGGCGTCCCAAGGGTTCATCTACGGCTGGTCCGGCTGGCTTGGCGGCCCGGAAACGGCATTTTATGTCCAAATGCGATTGCCCTGGATTGGACGGTCCTTCGCCTTGTTGCCGGGAGGGCCGCGCGGGTAGAATACCCGCGTCCAACCCCCGAACAGGTCGGCTCGATGACGCTGAACGTACAGCAGAAGGCGGATATCGTATCCAGGCACCGACGCGGCCCGGACGATACCGGCTCGCCCGAAGTACAGGTCGCGATCCTGACCGCCCGCATCCAGTATCTGACCGAACACTTCAAGACCCATATCCACGACCGCCATTCCCGTCAGGGCCTCCTCCGGCTGGTCAGCAAGCGCCGCCGGCTGCTCGACTACCTGCGTCGGGTGGACCACGGCCGATACCGCAGCCTGATCGGCGACCTCGGCCTTCGTCGCTGACTTCATGCGCGCGTAGCTCCTTCCTCGGCCCCCGGCTTCGTTCCCGAGGGCCGTCTTCCCACTTGCCTTCAGGAATCCCCTAAATGCCCCGCCCGTCACCCATCAAGAAGAGCATCCAGTACGGCGACCGCCTCCTGACCCTCGAAACCGGCGAGATCGCCCGGCAGGCGTCGGGATCGGTGATGGCGTCACTCGGCGATACGGTGGTGCTCGCCACCGTGGTGGCGGACCGGTCCGGCCGCTCCGACCGCGACTTCTTTCCCCTCACCGTGGACTACCAGGAGAAGACCTACGCCGCCGGCCGCATCCCCGGCGGCTTCTTCCGCCGGGAAGGCCGCCCCAGCGAGAAGGAGATCCTGACCTCGCGGCTGATCGACCGACCGATGCGCCCGCTGTTTCCCAAGGGCTTCCGCAACGAGACCCAGATCATGGCGACGGTGGTCTCGGTGGACCCGGACATCGATCCGGACATCCCGGCGATGGTCGGCGCGTCGGCCGCGGTAGCCTGTTCCGGGATCCCGTTCCACGGGCCGATCGGAGCGGCGCGGGTGGGCTACGCGGGCGGGCGGTACCTGCTCAATCCCGGCTTCGCGGCGGTCTCCGAATCGGACCTCGACCTGGTCGTGGCCGGGACGAGCGGCGCGGTCCTGATGGTGGAGTCGGAAGCGCGCGAGCTGTCCGAGGAGGTGATGCTCGGGGCGGTGATGTTCGGTCACGAGCAGATGCAGCCGGTCATCGATCTTATCCGCGAGCTTGCCGCGGAAGCGGGTCGCCCGGCGTGGAGCTGGGCCCCGCCGGCAGAGGACTCGGCCCTTGCGGAGCGGGTGGAGGAGGCGGTGGGCCAGCGGGTCGCCGAGGCCTACCGGATCGTCGACAAGGCCGAGCGGCAGGCGACCCTGGCGGAGGTCCGGAGAGCGGCGGACGCGCAGATCGGCGGCTCCCCGGACGAGACCGGAGAGCCGCGGTGGTCGAGCCAACACGTTTCGGACGCGGTGTCGGCGATCGAGAAGAAGGTCGTGAGGAGCCGGATCCTGGACGGAGAGCCGCGCATCGACGGTCGGGATCGCGCCGCCGTGCGGGACGTCACCACCCGGGTCGGCCTGCTGCCCCGCACCCACGGGTCGGCCCTGTTCACCCGGGGCGAGACCCAGGCCCTGGTCGCGATCACCCTCGGCAACAGCCGCGACGCGCAGATCGTCGACGCCCTCGAAGGCGAACGACGGGACCCGTTCCTCTTCCACTACAACTTCCCGCCCTACTGCGTGGGCGAGACCGGCCGGAACATCGGGCCGAGGCGCCGCGAGATCGGCCACGGGCGGCTGGCGAAACGCGGGATCCTCTCGGTGATGCCGTCCCTGGACGACTTCCCCTACGTCATCCGGGTGGTGTCGGAGATCACCGAATCGAACGGATCGAGCTCGATGGCCTCGGTATGCGGCTCCAGCATGGCCCTGATGGACGCCGGCGTGCCCATCCGCGCCCCGGTCGCGGGGATCGCGATGGGGCTCGTCAAGGAGGGGGATCGGTTCGCGGTGCTGTCCGACATCATGGGGGACGAGGACCACCTCGGGGACATGGACTTCAAGGTCGCGGGGACCGCGCGCGGGGTGAACGCCCTGCAGATGGACATCAAGATCGAGGGCATCACCCGCGAGATCATGCAGCAGGCGCTGACCCAGGCCCATGCGGGGCGCCTGCACATCCTCGAACGGATGGCCGAGACCATTCGCGAGCCGCGCCAGGAGATGTCGGAGTACGCGCCCCGCATCATCACCATCAAGATCGACCCCGAGAAGATCCGGGACGTCATCGGGCGCGGCGGGGCGACCATCCGGAGCCTCACCGAGGAGACGGGGGCCGCGATCGACGTCTCCGACGACGGGACCATCAAGATCGCGTCGGTCGACGCCCTCGGCGGGCAGGAGGCCCGGCGCCGCATCGAGCAGATCACCGCGGACGTGGAAGTCGGGGTCGTCTACGAAGGGAAGGTGCAGAAGATCATGGACTTCGGCGCCTTCGTGAACATTCTCCCCGGCAAGGACGGCCTCGTGCACATTTCCCAGATATCCCACGAACGGGTCGAGAACGTCAACGACAAGCTCCGCGAGGGGCAGACCGTCCGGGTCAAGGTGCTCGAGGTCGACAAGCAGGGCCGGGTGCGGCTCAGCATGAAGGCGGTGGACGGCGCCGCCTGAGCCGCGGCGCTTCCTCCCCCGGCGTCTCCTCCCCCAGTATCTCCTCGAAGAAGGCGGGGATCCGCTCCTCCAGCCAGTACCGGGGCCGGCCCGGAACCGCGCCGGCGACGAAGCCCGCGTGCCCCCCGTGCGGGAACACCTCCCACCGCACGGAGGAGGAGGACGCGGGAGGCGGGTCGTCCGGCAGGAAGGGGTCGTCGCGCGCCTGCACGACGAGGGTCGGAACCCGGACGTGGGCCACGAACCGCCCGCTGCTCGATCGGCGGTAGTAGTCTTCCGCGCCCGCGAACCCGTGCAGGGGAGCGGTCACGTGCTCGTCGAACTCCCGGAACGTCCGCCACCCCGGCAGCCGGGCCAGATCGATCGGGCTCTCGCGCCAGCCCTCGAACTTCGCCCGCACGCTCCGGTGCAGCTCCCGCACCAGGAACCGGCGGTAGCCCTTCGAGAGGCCCCGCTCCAGGCGGTCGGCGCAGCGGCCGAGGTCGAGGGGGACGGAGACGGCGGCCGCCCCGGCGAGGGGCGCCTCCGCCCCGGTCTCGCCGAGCCACTTGAGGAGGACGTTGCCCCCGAGCGAGACCCCGGCCGCGAACATGGGCCGGCCGGGAGCGCGCCGCCCGAGCGCTTCGACGATGTGGGCGAGGTCCCCGGTCTCTCCCGAGTGATAGCTTCGCGCGAGCCGGTTCGGCTCGCCGCTGCAGCCGCGGAAGTGCATGACGGCCGCGGGCCATCCGCGGCGCCGGAACGCGGCCAGCATCCCCCATGCGTAGGGGGAGGCGCTCGACCCTTCCAGGCCGTGGAGGAGGAGCGCCAGAGGAGCATCCGCGGGGTCGTCGGGGCCGTTCCAGTCGAGGTCGAGGAAGTCGCCGTCCGGAAGCTCGACCCGCTCCCGCACGAGGCGCGGCTTGCCCCGGCGCCGGAACAGGGCCGGCCAGAGGGTCTGCAGGTGCGGCCCCGGCAGCCACCACGCGGGCCTGAAGCCGCTCCCGGCCGGATCCTGCATAACCTCACCGGCCTCCCCATGCGCGCGGACGGGACCTCCCCCTGGGGATCCCCGGGTGGTTGCAAGCGGCTCCGGCCGGCTCATGCGACCGGTAGATGCGGCGCGTGAACGTCCTCGGCTTCGTCGGCCAGACGCGCCGCGAGCCTCTTGCCCGCCGCGGTGTTCAACAGGAAGTCGGTGGCCCCGGAGGCGTCCGGAACCATCAGCGCGAGTCGCGTTCCTCGCGCAGGACGTCCGCCGGCGAGGGCTCCAGTGCGACTTCCGGTTGGGAGCGGATCGCATCGATCAGTTCCCGCCGGCTCGGGCGGCCCAGCGCCCTCTCGATCTCCCGCAGGACATAGCGGGACATCGAGACCCCTTCGATGGCGGCCCGGGCCTTCAGACGCCGGTGCAGGGTCTCGGGAACGTTGCGGATCTGGATCATCGTTTTCATGGCAACGCCCGCGAGCGGGTGTGAGGGGTTGCGGCGGCAGCGCGGGAATCGTCAGGTTCGCGAAGGGTCAGCGAGCGCGTCCGCAGCGGCGGTAGGCGCCACGGTGACGGTGCGGCCGTCCGCGGCCTCGAGCCGGCCGCCGGCGCGGTCGACGTCGATGACGGCCAGCAGGTCGTAGCCTCCACCCCCTTCTTCCTGCTCCGCGGCCACGATCCTCCCCGCGGCCCGTTCGCCGGAGAGGAGCCGGTCGCCCGGAGTCGGCCGCGGCCCGGCCGCGACCCGGCCTCGGTGTAGCCGGCGCTTGACGCGGCCGAGGTAGCGCGCCCGCGCGACGACCTCCTGGCCCGGGTAGCAGCCCTTGTCGAAGCTCACCGCCCCGAGGCGGTCGAGGTCGAGCATCTGGGGAATGAACGACTCCCGCGTCTCGTCGGTGAGCCATGCGATGCCGGCCGCGATCTCCAGCCGCCGCCACCGCGCCTCCGGCTCATCCGGCGCGAGCTCGTCGAGGTCCGGGCCGAAGGCGAGAAACCGGACCGGACCGCCGGGGGGGCGAAACACGACCCGGCCCCCGGACTCGACCGCGCGTCCGGGGGCCGGAGCCTCGCCGGCCCAGCCGGCGGCGAGCGCCGCGGCGCCTGGCCCGGCCGCACCGGCCACCCGGTCGCCGGTCCGCTCCACCGCCGCCTTCGCTCGCAGGACGAACATGCGAAGGCGGCGGGCGAGGTCGTCCGCCTCGCGGGCCGGGGCCACGAGGTCGAGCCCGGCCTCGCCCCTCCGGCGCACGATCCAGAACAGGTTCCGGACCTGTCCCCGCGGCGTGCACCATGCGCTGAGGGCGGCCCCGCCCGGAGCGAGCGCCTCCACGTCGCTCGTGAGCTGAGCGTGGAGAAACCGGGCCGCGTCCGGGCCGCGCACCCGGACGACGGCCATGCCGGGGTCGACCCGGCCCGCGGCGGAAGGGGAATCGTTCATCGGAGGGGGAGGGCGGAGGCGGCCCGGATCCGGTCCACCAAGGCGGCGAGCCCCGGGTCCGGCGGTGCGGAGCGCCCCGCGACCCAGTCGAGAAGGTCCTGGTCCGGCCGGTCGAGCAGCCGTTCGAGACCCTGCCGCGTATCCTCGTCCAAGGCGCCGCCGGCCGCGGTGAGGAACCGGTCGAGGACGAGGTCCAGCTCGCGGGTACCCCGCCGGCAGCGCCACCGAAGCCGCCCGTCGATCCGCGTCATTCCGGCCGTTTCCCGTCAGAGCTGGCGGACCACCATCATCTTCTTGATCTCGGCGATCGCCTTCGCCGGGTTGAGCCCCTTGGGACAGGCGCGCGTGCAGTTCATGATGGTGTGGCAGCGGTAGAGGCGGAAGGGGTCTTCGAGGTCGTCCAGCCGTTCCCCGGAATACTCGTCGCGGCTGTCGGCGATCCACCGCCAGGCTTGGAGCAGGGCGGCCGGCCCGAGGTAGCGGTCGCCGTTCCACCAGTAGCTCGGGCAGCTCGTGGAGCAGCACGCGCACAGGATGCACTCGTAGAGCCCGTCCAGGCGGTCGCGGTCCTCCGGGGACTGGAGCCGCTCCCGGTCGGGAGGAGGAGGGGTCACCGCGCGCATCCACGGCTTGATCGACGCGTACTGCGCGTAGAACCGGTTCATGTCGGGGACGAGGTCCTTGACCACCGGGAGGTGGGGGAGGGGGAATACCTTCACCGCGCCCTTGACCCCGCGGATCGGGGTGGTGCACGCGAGCGAGTTCACCCCGCCGATGTTCATCGAGCAGGACCCGCAGACCCCCTCCCGGCAGGAGCGGCGGAAGGTGAGGGTGGAGTCCACCTCGTTCTTGATCTTGATGAGGGCGTCGAGGACCATCGGCCCGCAGTCGTCGAGGTCCACCTCGAACGAATCGGTGCGCGGGTTGCTCCCCTCGTCGGGCGCCCACCGGTAGACGACGAAGCGCCGGACGTCCTTGGCCCCGGATGGGGCGGGGTGGGTCTTTCCGGGGGCTACCTTCGAGTTCGACGGCAGCTTCAGTCGGGCCATTCTCTTCCCTCAATAGGTCCGCGGCTGCGGGGGGAACGACTGCACGTCGTTCGTCAACGTCTGGAGGTGGACGGGGCGGTAGCCGAACTCCGGCGCCGCACCGTTGCGGAGCCAGCACAGGGTGTGCTTCAGCCAGCTCGCGTCGTCGCGCTCCGGAAAGTCCTCCCGCGCGTGCGCCCCCCGGCTCTCGGTACGGTGGCTCGCCGAGTGCATGGTCACGACCGCCTGCCGGATGAGGTTGTCGAGCTCGAGGGTCTCCACCAGGTCCGAATTCCACACGAGCGACCGGTCGGAGACCTTGACGTCTTCCATGGTCTCCCGGCATTCGTCGATGAGCCGGCAGCCTTCCTCCAGCACCTCGCCGGTGCGGAACACGGCCGCGTTGTTCTGCATGATCCGCTGCATGTCGAGGCGGATGGACGCGGTGGACCGGGACCCCTTCGCATGGCGGAGCCGATCGAAGCTCTCGAGCGCGCGCGCCTCGGAGTCGCCGGGGAGGGGGGGATGGGACTCGCCGGGGGTGATGAGCTCGGCGCAGCGCTCGGCCGCCGCCCGGCCGAACACGACGATGTCGAGCAGCGAGTTCGAGCCGAGCCGGTTGGCGCCGTGGACCGACACGCACGCGCACTCCCCGATCGCGAACAGCCCCGGCGCCACCGTCTCCGGGCCGCCGGCTTCCGAGGTCACCACCTCGCCGTGCACGTTGGTGGGGATCCCGCCCATGTTGTAGTGCACGGTCGGAAGCACCGGGATGGGCTCCCTGGTCACGTCGACCCCGGCGAAGATCTGCGCGGTCTCGGAGATCCCGGGCAGCCGCTTCTCGATGACTTCGCCTTGCAGGTGCTCGAGGTGGAGGTGCAGGTGGTCCTTGTGTGGACCCACCCCGCGGCCCTCCCGGATCTCGATGGTCATCGAACGGCTCACCACGTCCCTCGACGCGAGGTCCTTGGCGTTGGGGGCGTACCGCTCCATGAAGCGTTCGCCCGCGGAGTTCGTGATGAACCCGCCTTCGCCCCGCACCCCTTCGGTGATGAGGCACCCCGCCCCGTACACCCCGGTCGGGTGGAACTGCACGAACTCCATGTCCTGGAGCGGCAGCCCCGCGCGCAGCGCCATCGCGTTGCCGTCCCCCGTGCAGGTGTGGGCGGAAGTGCATGAAAAATAAGTCCGGCCGTAGCCGCCGGTAGCGAGCACGACTGCGTGCGACCGGAAGCGGTGCAGAGTACCGGTGTCGAGGTCCCAGGCGAGGACGCCCCGGCAGGCGCCCGCGTCGTCCATCAGCAGGTCGAGGGCGAAGTACTCGACGAAGAACTCCGCATCGTGCTTCAGGGACTGCTGGTAGAGGGTGTGCAGGATCGCGTGGCCGGTCCGGTCCGCCGCCGCGCAGGTGCGCTGCGCGATCCCTTCGCCGTAGCGGGTCGTCATGCCGCCGAAGGGGCGCTGGTAGATGCGCCCGTCCTCGGTCCGGGAGAAGGGCACCCCGTAGTGCTCCAGCTCCAGTACGGCGGGCATCGCCTCGCGGCACATGAACTCGATCGCGTCCTGGTCCCCGAGCCAGTCGGAGCCCTTGACGGTGTCGTACATGTGCCAGCGCCAGTCGTCCTCGCCCATGTTGCCGAGGGCGGCGCTCATCCCGCCCTGGGCCGCGACCGTGTGGCTGCGGGTCGGAAACACCTTCGTGACGCAGGCGGTGGAGAGGCCCCGGGCCGCGAGCCCGAGGGTCGCGCGCAAGCCCGCCCCGCCCGCGCCGACGACGACGACGTCGTAAGTATGCTCGGTGATCGGATAGGCGTCCGGCATCCTGGACTAGCTCCCGACGGATACGCGAAGGATGGAGACGACGCAGGCCGCGCCGAGGGCCAGCGCGGCGAACTTGACCGCGATGATCGCGGCGACCTTGAGGCGGAGCGAGTGGACGTAGTCCTCCACGACCACCTGCAGGCCGAGCTGGGCGTGGTGGAAGAGCGCCGCCGTGAACAGGATCCAGAGCGCGGCGGCCATCGGGTGGGCGAGGGCGGCGCGGGCGCTGTCGTAGTCGGCGCCGAGCAGCGCGATCGTCACGACCACGAACCCGAGCCCGAGCGGAACGAGCGCGACGGCGGTCAGCCGCTGCGCCCACCAGTGGCGGGTACCGTCCTTCGCGGCGCCGGCGCCGCGCACGACCGAGAGCGCGGTTCGGTACTTCATTCGCTCCTCCTGCCGCGGGCCCGGCGCGCTACACCGCGTACGCGAGCCCGAACGCGACGATCGTCAAGGCGATCGAGGCCGCGACCACCGCCATGCCGCTCGCATGTACGGTCCGGAGCTCGAAGCCGATCCCGGCGTCCCAGAACAGGTGCCGGACCCCGTTGCAGAGATGGAAGAAGAACGAGAACGTCCAGGCGAAGAGAAGCAGCCTCCCGAACCACGAGCCGAGGGCGCTCCGCACCGCCGCATACGGCTCCGGGCCGAGCGAGAGCGCGACTGCCCACCAGGCGAAGACCACCGCCCCGAAACACAGGAACACCCCGGTCGCCCGGTGGAGGATGGACAGCACCGAGGTGATCTGCGGCCTGTAGATCCCGATATGGGGCGAAAGCGGCCGGCTGGTGCTCGACATCGTCTCCCTCGTATCCGGGCGGGGAGGCGCGGCCCCCTGTAGGACGCCGCCCCGCCGCCCGTCGGAATATGGCTCGTCGCGGGCGCGCTTTCGGCGCATCGCGCCCCGTGCGCGTGACGGGCGCCTAGTCTATCGCGTCGCGGCGCGTTCCCCTAACCGGTCCCGGGAGGACCATGCTCGACATGCCGATCCGATTCGAACTCCGAGGGTCCCGCACCCTCGTCCTCTGGCTCGCGGCGGCGCACGGGGGCGGGGTGCTCGCGGCGTGGGGGAGCGCGCTGCCGACGGCCGCCGCCGGCGTGCTCTCCGCCCTCGCCGCCGCGAGCTTCGTCCGGAGCCTGCGCCTCCACGCCCTGCGAAGCGCGCCCGGCGCCGTCGTCCGGATCGCGCTCGAACCGGAGATCCGCCTCGGCCTCGCGGACGGGAGGTCATGCCGGGCGGAGCTGCGGGCCCCGCCGTTCCTGCATCCGAGGCTCGTCGTGTTGCGGCTCGATTCGGACACCGGCCGCACGGTGGTCCTCGTACCGCCGGACTCGCTCTTCCCGCCGGCCCTCCACAAGGCGCTTCGACGCCGCCTGCGGCACGGGGGAACGTCGTGACCCCCCGGGCGCGGGCCGCCTTCCGGCGCCTCGCGCGGCTCGAGGGGGAACGCCGGGGTCGTCTGGCGCTCGGGGAGCCGGACCGGGAGGCGGCCATGCGCCGGGACCTCGCCGTGCACGACGCGGTGCGCCTGCTCGGTCTCGAGCCGGCGGCGCATGACGGGAGCGGGTATGATGCGCGCGGCTCCGGGTTCCGATACCGGATCGCGGGGTGCGCCCTCACGGATCCCCTGGTTGCGGCGGGGGCGTTCCGCCCGGGCCATTGGGATCGCGGCCTCCTCGTATTCATGTCGGCGGAGCTGGAGCCGTTGGCCATCGACGAATTGAGCGGCGAAGCCGCGCGGGCCACCCGGTCCGCGGCCCGGCTCCGGGCGAGCGGCCGCCGGCGCTGGGAGAGCGGGTGAAGTTCGTCTGCTTCGACACCGCCACCGATGCGCTGACGTGCGCGTTGTGGGCCGACGGGGCGTTGACCGAGCACCACGAGACGACGCCGCGCCAGCACGCGGACCGGCTCCTGTCGGTCGTGGACCGGCTCCTCGCCGAGGCCGGGGCCGCCCGGTCCGACCTCGACGCGGTCGGGTTCGGCCGCGGCCCGGGCTCCTTTACCGGGCTTCGGGTCGCGGCGGGGGTCGCCCAGGGCCTGGCGTTCGCCCTCGACGTCCCCGTGGTCCCGGTCTCGACCCTTGCCGTGCTCGGGCAAGGGGCCCTGCGCGAGCACGGGTCGCGGCGGGTGATCGCCCTTCTCGACGCCCGCTTGGGCGAGGTCTACGCGGGCGCGATGCAGGCGGACCCGGCGGCCGGAGTCATGCGGGCGATGCGCGATGAACGGCTGTGCCGGCCCGAGGCCCTGGCGGAAGAGCTCGGGGCGGAGGGCGGCTGGACCGGCTGCGGCGCGGGCTGGAGCGTCTGTGGGGACGCGCTCCCGGCCGGGCTCGAGGCTCGGGTCGAGCGCCTCGAGCCGGATCGGCTCCCGCGCGCCCGCGACCTCGCGGCCCTCGTTCGCGCGGGGTGGAAGGAAGGGCGCCAGGTACCCGCCGAGCAGGCGGTTCCCGTGTATCTCCGCCGCCGGGTGGTCCGCGGGCCGGAGGCGGGCCGGGCTCCCGAGGCGGGCGACCGCCCGTGATCCGGCCCCTCGAGCTCGCGATCGGGCTCCGCTACCTCCGGGCGAGGCGGCGGGCCCGGTTCATCTCCTTCATCAGCCTCGTCTCCGTGCTCGGCATCGCCCTCGGGGTCGCCGCCCTCATCACGGTGCTGTCGGTCATGAACGGATTCGAACGGGAGCTCCGGGGCCGGATCCTCGGGATGGCGTCACACGCCACCATCGCGGGCTTCCGCGGCCCCCTCCCGGACTGGCGGGAAGCCGCCGACCGGGCGCTGGAGCATCCCTCGGTGCTCGGCGCGGCCCCCTACGTGGAAGGGCAGGCGATGCTCACCGCGGGCGGGGCGGTGCGGGGGGTGCTGGTTCGGGGCATCGAGCCGGGCGCGGAGGGCGGCGTCTCCGAGATCCCGCGGTACATGGTCGCGGGCGGGCTCGGCGAGCTCGAGGCGGGAGCCTTTCGCATCGTCGTCGGGTCGTCGCTGGCGGCGCGCCTCGGCCTCGAGCTCGGAAGCCGGGTCACCGCCATCGCCCCGGAGCCGGTCGCCAGCCCGGCCGGGGTCGTGCCGAGACACCGGCGCTTCGAGGTGGCCGGCGTCTTCGAGGCGGGCCACGGACAGTACGACTCGTCCTTTGCCCTCATGCACGTCGAGGACGCGGGAAGGCTCTTCCGGGTCCGGGGCGGGGTGAGCGGGCTGCGGCTGCGCCTCGACGACCTGTTCGCGGCCCCGCGCCTGGCGCACGAGATCGCCGAGAGCCTCGGCGGGCGGTACTGGGTCACGGACTGGACCCGCTACCACGCCGAGTTCTTCCGGGCCCTGCGCATCGAGAAGACCGCGATGTTCATCATCCTCACCCTCATCGTCGCCGTGGCCGCCTTCAACCTCGTCTCGACCCTGGTCATGGTGGTCAACGAGAAACGCCCGGAGATCGCGATCCTCCGGACGCTCGGGCTCACCCCGGCGAGCGTGCTCGCGATCTTCCTCATCCAGGGGACGCTGATCGGTCTCGTCGGGGCCGGGGTCGGGGCGGCGGCGGGGGTGGCGCTCGCGAGCAACCTGGAGGCGGTCGTCTCCGCCATCGAGGGGCTGCTCGGCCAGAAGTTCCTCTCGCCCGAGATCTACTACCTCGACGACGTCCCTGCCGACGTCCGCGGGCCCGACGTGGCCGCGATCGTCGTCGTCGCGTTCGTCATGAGCGTGCTCGCGACGATCTATCCCGCCTGGCGGGGGGCGAACACCCAGCCGGCGGAGGCGCTCCGGCATGAATGACGCCGCCGTCGTCAGCGCGAGCGGCCTGCGGCGCGCCTTCGAGGAGGGGCCGCTCCGCGTCGAGGTTCTGCACGGGGTCGATCTCGAGGTCTCCCGGGGGGAGAGCGTGGCGATCCTCGGCGCGTCCGGCTCCGGGAAGAGCACCCTCCTGCACCTGCTGGGGGGGCTCGACCTGCCGACCTCCGGCTCGGTCCGGATCATGGGAAGGACCATGAACGGCCTGGGAGAGGCGCAGCGGGGGCGCCTGCGGAACCGGGCCCTCGGCTTCGTCTACCAGTTCCATCACCTCCTGCCGGAGTTCACCGCCCTCGACAACGTGGCGATGCCCCTGCTCGTGCGCCGCGACCCCATCGCGCGGGCGCGCCGGAGAGCGGCGGAGGTGCTCGACCGGGTGGGCCTCGCCGAGCGGCGGAGCCATCGGCCCGGGGAGCTGTCGGGGGGTGAGCGCCAGCGCACCGCCATCGCCCGCGCGCTCGCCGGCCGGCCCGCCTGCGTGCTCGCGGACGAGCCGACGGGGAACCTCGACCGCGACACCGCGCGGCGGGTCTGCGACCTCATGTTCGAGATCAACCGGGAGGAGGGGACCAGCCTCGTCGTGGTGACGCACGATCTCGAGCTCGCGGAGCGGGCGGACCGGCGGCTGCGGCTCGGCGGCGGACGCCTCGAGCCATGCTGACCGCCCTGCACGTCCCGGCCGTCCTCTACTGCGAACGCCGATCCGCGCACGGTGACCGGCCGACCCCCCTCGGGCCGCTTCGACGGCGTTCCAGCGCCCGGGGCGGCTACGCCTTCGGCCGCGCGCGCACGCCCCTTCGATCCGCATGGCCTGTCGCCGCGGCGGCTCGACACGCCCGCGACGACGGCGGGGGGGACCGGCGGGCCAGCCTCTCAGCCCCGCGGGCTCCGGCGGCGGGCCCGCCACTCGCGCACCACCGCCACCCGCCAGACGAGATGGGTTCCATAGAAGCCGAGAACCGCGCCCGCCGCGCCGATGACGACGCACCCGAGCACCAGGGGCGGCCAGACCCCGACGAACGTGGTGAACAGCCAGTCCACCGAGACCTCGAACCGCACGTCGCGCGCCGGGATGCCGAGGAGCCACGCCCCGAGCTTGTAGGCTCCGAAGAAGATGGGGCCGATGGTCAGCGGGTTGGTGATCCAGCACAGGGCGGCGGCCACCGGGACGTTGCATCCGGCGTAGATGGAGATGGCGGCGGCGGCCACCATCTGGAACGGGACCGGGAGCATCGAACAGAAGATCCCGATCGCGGCGGCGCGGGCGGTGGACCGGCGGTTGAGCTGCCAGAGGTCGCGCTTGTCGAGGAGACGTCCGAAGAGGCCCATCCCGGCCTGCGAACGGATCTTCCGCGGTTCGGGAAGCCAGCGATTGAGGAAACGCCGCGGCATTCGGCCTTCCGGAGGGTCTTCTCTTCGGGGGACCGTGGATTATCGGAGCGAATCCTCCGGCCCACAATTCGGGCGGGCGCCGCCCGCGGTCCGGGGGCCGCGCCGAGGCGACCGGACCACGGCGCGGGAAGCCGCCTCGAGCCCGCGTCCGGCTCCAGGCCCGCGGCCCGGACGGTCCGGACCGCCCATACCGCCCGCACGGCATAGAGCGCGGACCGCGGACGGAGCGCACGTTGCGGTCAGGGACGATCGCCTTCCTGCTCGGGGTCTGCGCCCTGCACGGCGCCGAGACCCTGCCCGGGGCCTGGACGACCGCGCTGCTGCCGGCCGCCCTCTACGTCGCGGCGGCGAGGAGCCGCCTCGGGGCCGCCGGCTGGGGCCCGGCCGCCGGCTGCTGCGCTGCCGGGTTCCTCTGGGCGCTGCTGAGCGCCCATGCGACCCTCACCGCCCGCCTGCCTCCGGCCCTGAACGGCCAGGACCTCGTCCTGACGGGGCGGGTCGCCTCGATCCCGTCTCCTGCGCCGCGCCGCACCCGCTTCGACTTCACGGTGGATTCCGGCCTCCCGCAGCCGGCGGGCCGGCTGCGCCTCTCGTGGTACGAAGATTCCCGGGCCGGCCCGCCCCCGGAGCTCGCCACCGGCGAGGCGTGGCGGCTCGTGGTCCGGCTCCGCGCGCCGCGCGGGCTCCGCAACCCGGGCGCGTTCGACTACGAGACGTGGCTCTTCGCACACGGCTATTCGGGCCGCGGGTACGTGCGGTCCCGCGACCCGCGCAACGCGAGGCTCGCGCCGGCGGGCGCGCTCGACCCGGGCCGGACCCGGTTCTCCCTCTCCCGGCGCTTGCGCGAGCTCCCGGGGATCGGTCCGGCGGGCGCCCTGGTCGAAGCGCTCGTGGTCGGGGTCCGCGACCGGATCTCCGAACACCAGCGAGAGGTCCTTCGCCGGACCGGGACCGCCCACCTCCTCGCGATCTCCGGCCTGCACATCGGCCTCGCGGCGGGGGTTGGGTTCGCCGTGGGCCGCTTCGCCGGGCCCTGGCTCGTCCCCGGGGTCGCGCCGGTGCGGGTCGGGGCCCTCGCGGGCATGGCGGTCGCGGCGGGATACGCGGCCCTCGCCGGCTTCTCGCTTCCCACCCGGCGGGCGCTCGTCATGGCCGTCGTGGTCCTCGGCGCGCTCGCCGCCCGCCGCCGGCTGGCGGGAAGCGCCGTATTCTGCCTCGGGCTGATGGCGGTCCTGGTCCTGGAGCCGTCGGCGGTGCTCGCGCCGGGGTTCTGGCTCTCGTTCTGCGCGGTCGCGGCGCTCATGTACGGAATGGGCGGCCGCCCGCACCCGGGCGGCTCGGTCCTGCACTGGCGGCGCTGGGCGCTGCCCCAGCTCGTGGTCACCGCGGCGCTCGCGCCCCTCATCGTCCGCTGGTTCGACGAGCAGCCGCTCGCGGGGCCCTTCGCGAATGCGGTCGCCATCCCGTTCGTCGGCGTCTTCGTGCTGCCGGCCCTGCTCGCGGGAAGCCTTTGCCTGTCGTTGCCGGGCCGGCTGGCGGACCTGGTGGGGGAGGCCCTGGTCACCGCCGCGGCGCGCGGGCTCGACCTGTTGTGGTGGTTCCTCGAGCTGGCGGCCTCCCACGGGCCGCGTTACGTGCTCTCGGTGGAGCCGTCGCTCGCGGCCCTCGCCCTCGCGATGGCGGGCGCGGCGATCCTGCTCGCGCCCCCCGGGCTGCCCGGACGCTGGACCGGGGCGCTGTGGCTCGCGCCTCTGCTCTGGTGGGCGCCGGTCCTCCCGGAGTCCGGGGAGGCGAGGGCGGCCTTCCTCGACGTCGGGCACGGCCTCGCGGTGGTGGTCGAGACCCGGGACCGGGTCCTCGTCTACGACACGGGGGGCGCCCATGCCGGCGGCATCGTCGGGTCCTATCTGGCCTGGCGCGGGAGGCGGAGCGTCGACACCGTCGTGGTGAGCCACGCGCACTCCGACCACCGGGGCGGCTACCCCGCGCTCGTCCGGCGTCTCCCCGTGCGGCGGGTGCTCGCGAACGAGGGTGTGCCGGGGGCGGACCCGTGCGTCGCGGAGCATTCCTGGGAATGGAACGAGGTCCGGTTCGAGGTCCTGCATCCCCCGACGGCCTCCGGCTGGAGAGGGAACGAGGGCTCCTGCGTGCTCCGGATCTCCGCCTCCGGCCGGACGATACTGCTCACCGGGGACGTCGAGGCCCGGGCGGAACGCCGGTTGCTGCGAAGCGCGCGCGACCTGCGGTCGGACCTGCTCTCCGTCCCGCATCACGGCAGCCGCACCTCGTCGAGCCCCGCCTTCGTCGACGCGACCGGCGCCAGCCACGCGGTCTTCTCGGTCCGGCACGGCAATTCGTGGAACCATCCGGCGCCCGCGGTGCTCGAACGATACCGCGCGCGCGGCGCCTCCATCCATCGTACGGACGCGCATGGGGCGGTCATCGCGTTCCTCCGGTCCTCGGGCGCCATCGAGATCCGCCACTGGCGGCCCGGCCGGTTCTGGCACGCGCGGTGACCGGTCCCGTTCCGAACGCGGCCCCCGAAGCCGGCGTGGCGGGAACGTCCCCTGACGGCCCGATTTCGGAACGAGGTCCGTGTGTTGTTCGTAACGTATTGATATTGAGGGAGAGAACAGAGGCCGAGACGTTGATTACCCCACGGGGACGGCGTTGTTCCAGGGTTTGGGGTCGGTTCGAGGGGCTTTTGGGCGGATTTCACCCCACGGCGGTGGTTCGCGGGTCGTACCTGGGCACACCATCCCTGGGTACGCTGGCGTCTCGCCGGCACATGAAGGGGCGAAGCGCCCGTGAGAACGAACATGCCGGCGGGACGCCGGCGTACCCGGAGGCGTTCGCCATTGGCGAAACCTCCGCAGTGCACACGCCTCGGAACGGGCATCCGTTACACTCCCCGGCCGGGAAGGTCTCCATGAGATCGGAATCCTTGCCGCCAGTCTCCCGTGATTCGGACGAGGTCCGCGAATACCGATCGCCTTCCGGGGAAGTCTCGACCGCCCGGGAAGGCGCGCTCTCCGGGGAGGGGCGGCGCCTCGGGCGGGCCGGGGGCCGGAGCGGTCCTCCCCGCCGCGGGCCAGGGGAAGAGGTGCGGCGTATCGCCTTCCGGCTCCTTGACGAGCTGTGGTACGGGCGCCGGGCCGGGGGCCGGGGGCTGGCCCTCCTGTCCCTCCCGTATGCGGCCGCCGTGCGCGTCCGGCGGGCCGCGTACCGCCGCGGGCTGCGGAGGTCCCATCGGGTCGGGGCGCCCGTCGTGGTGGTGGGCAACATCGCGGTCGGCGGGGCCGGGAAGACCCCCCTCGTCGTGTGGCTGGTCCTGTCCCTCCGCCGGCACGGCTACCGCCCCGGGGTGGTCTGCTCGGGCTATCGGGGGACGGCGCGCGCCTGGCCGCAACACGTGCGCGAGGACTCCGACCCCGCCGCGGTCGGGGACGAAGCGGTCCTGGTCGCCAAGCGGTGCGGGTGTCCGGTCGTGGCGGGGCGGGACCGGGTCGCGGCCGCCCAATCCCTGCTCCGGCGCTCCGGCTGCGACGTGGTGGTGGCCGACGACGGCCTCCAGCACTACCGGCTCGCCCGCGACCTCGAGATCGCGGTGCTGGACGGCCAGCGCCGCCACGGGACCGGCTGGTGTCTTCCCGCCGGCCCCCTGCGGGAGCCGGTGTCGCGTCTCGAGTCGGTCGACTTCGTGGTCGCCAAGGGAGGGGACGCGAGGGAAGGGGAGTATCGGATGGAGCTCACCGGAAGGACCCTCCGGCGGGTCGCGGACGACTCCGTCTCGATCGACGTGGCCGAGCTCTCGTCGGGCCCGGTGCACGCGGTGGCGGGGATCGGCAACCCCCCGTCGTTCTTCGCGCGCCTCGAGGACCTCGGCCTTCGGATCGTCCCCCGCGCGTTCCCCGACCACCACCCGTTCCGCGCGGAAGACCTCGAGCTCGGGGACGAGCGGCCGGTGGTCATGACCGAGAAGGATGCGGTCAAGTGCCGCGGGTTCGCCGGGAAGCGCCACTGGTACCTGCCGGTCGAGGCCGAGGTCGACCCGGCCCTGGAGTCGGACCTCGTCGCCCGGCTCTCCGGAATCGCATGAAGGACGAGCCTTTCATCGCGGTCATTCCCGCGCGGCTCGCGTCGACGCGGCTGCCGCGGAAGGTTCTGCTCGAGATCGCGGGGAAGCCGATGGTCCGGCGCGTCTACGAACGGGCCCGGGAGAGCGGGGCGGGGCGGGTGATCGTGGCGGTGGACGACGAGCGGGTCGCGGACGCGGTGGCCGGAGCGGAGGTCTGCCGCACGTCGGCCGCCCACCGTTCGGGGACCGAACGGGTCGCAGAGGTCGTGGAACGGATGGACGTCGATCCGGATGCGGTTATCGTCAACGTGCAGGCGGACGAACCCCTGCTTCCCCCCGAGCTCATCCGCCAGGCGGCCGCCAACCTCGCGTCCCGGCCCGCGGCGGACGTGGCCACCCTGTGCGAGCCGATCGAGTCGGCGGACGAGGTGTTCGACCCCAACGTGGTCAAAGTCGTCCGCGACGATGCGGGCTTCGCCCTGTACTTCAGCCGGGCCCCCATCCCGTGGCGGAGGGACGGGTTTCCCCGCCGCGAAGACTGGCGCCCCGGGGAGCACTTCCGGCACCTCGGCCTCTACGCCTACCGCGCCCGCTTCGTGTGCGGCTACGTGCGGCGCCCGCCCGCCGCGCTCGAGGCCGCGGAATCGCTGGAGCAGCTCCGGGTGCTGGCCCACGGCGGAAGGATCCACGTGGACCTGGCGGCGGCCCCGCCGGGGCCGGGAGTCGATACGGAGGCGGACCTCGCCCGGGTCCGCGCGCTCGTCGGCGGAAGCTGAAGATGTACCGTCCGTATCGGCGATTCGCCCGCAATCCGGCCGGGCGCGACTTCGTGGTCGGGGACGTCCACGGGATGTTCCCGGCCCTCGGCGAGCTGCTGGCCCTGGCGCGGTTCGACGAAGAGCGCGACCGGCTCTTCTCGGTGGGGGACCTCATCGACCGCGGCCCCCGCTCGCGCGAGGCGCTCGACTGGCTCGCGAAGCCGTGGCTCCACGCGGTTCGCGGCAACCACGAGCAGCTCTTGCTCGACTCCGACGACCCGGCCACCCGGAACCTCTGGATCCGTCACAACGGGGGCGCCTGGTGGCTCGATTGCGGACCCGCCGAGCGCGCCGCGTTCCGCGAGGCGTGCGCGGAGCTTCCCATCGCGATCGAGATCGCCGCGTCGCGGGGGAAGGTGGGAGTGGTCCACGCCGACGCGCCCCGGTCGAACTCGTGGGCCGACTTCCTCTCGCGCCTGGAGTCGGGGGATGAACGCGCCGTCGAGCACGCGCTGTGGTCGCGCGAACGGGTGGCCGGGGAATCGGCCGGGCGCGTTTCGGGGGTGGATCTGGTGGTCTGCGGCCATACCCCGACGACCCGGATCGTCGAGGCGGAGAACGTGCGCTTCATCGACACCGGAGCGGTGTACCGGCAGTTCGCGGGGGCCCGGCTCACCATGATCGAGATCGATCCGGGGCCGTACCGTGCCCTATCCGTCCCGACGAGCGGCTGACCCGCCGGCCCGCCCGCGCCCGCGGCGAAGCGGGGGAGGGGGGCCGCGCTACCTCGCCCGGTAGACGATCCTGCCCTTGGTCAGATCGTAGGGCGTGAGCTGCACGGTGACCTTGTCACCGGTCAGGATGCGGATGTAGTTCTTTCGCATTTTTCCCGAGATGTGCGCGGTCACGGTATGTCCGTTCTCGAGCTCCACCCGGAACATGGTGTTCGGCAGCGTCTCGGCGACGACGCCTTCCATTTCGATATGGTCTTCCTTCGGCAAGCGCGACTCCCGGTTCCCGATACCGGGCGGTATTCTCCGGTCTGAGCCCCCGGTTGGCAAGGAAGAAGGCGCGCGGAGACCCGCGGGTCAGCGAGCCTCCGGACCCGCGTAATGGGCGAGGACGGCGAGAAACTCGCGGCGTGGAACGAGGCGCGCCCCCATCCGCATCAGGTGGCCGTTCGGGACCTGGCAATCGACGAGGGCGTATCCCTTCGCGCACAGGAAGGCGAGGGCGGCCTTGGAAGCGTCCGGGACCCGCGAGAACATCGACTCGCCGCAGAAGACCGGCCCCACCTCGACGCCGTAGACCCCGCCCACCAGCACCCCCTCCTGCCAGCACTCGAGCGAGCGGGCGTGCCCGGCCGCGTGGAGGGCGCGATACGCCTCCTGCATCTCGGGGCCGATCCAGGTCCCGGGCTCGCCGTCCCGCCTCGGGGCGGCGCAGCCCTTCACGACCTCGGCGAACGCGGCGTTCTCGGTGATCCGGAACTCGTTGCGGCGCAGGCGCCGCCGGAGCCGCCGGGAGACCCGCAGCTCGGCGGGGACGATGACCGCGCGAGGGTCCGGCGACCACCACAGGATCGGCCCCCCGCCCGAGTACCACGGGAAGATCCCGCGCCGGTAGGCCCGGACCAGGCGTTCGACCGCGAGGTCGCCGCCCACCGCGAGGGGGCGGTCTCCCGGGGCATGTCGCGGGTCCGGAAAGGCGTCCGGGGGCGAGCCCGGAGCGATGAGCCGCGCCGCGCCAGCCATGCGCGAGTACCGGGCCTCCCCGCCATCGCGCGCCGGCCGGTCGGCGTCCGCGAGCCGGTCGGGGTCACTCGAGGGATTCGAGGTGCTTCTCCGCGTCGAGGGCGGCCATGCACCCGCTTCCGGCCGACGTGACGGCCTGGCGGTAGACCGAGTCGGCGACGTCCCCGGCCGCGAACACCCCCGGGATGCTGGTCGCGGTGGCGTTGCCGTCGAGCCCGCTGCGGACCCGGACGTACCCCCCCCGCATGTCGAGCTGTCCCTCGAACAAGCCCGTGTTCGGGGTGTGTCCGATGGCGATGAAGACCCCTTCGACCCCGAGGTCCCGGACCGCGCCGGACCCGGTGTCCCGGATCCGCAGGCCGGTCACCCCGGAGCCGTCCCCCAGCACCTCGTCGACGACGTGGCTCCACCGGATGGCCACCTTCTCCTCCCGGACCTTCGCCGAGAGCCGGTCGGCCAGGATCTTCTCCGCCCGGAACCGGTCCCGGCGGTGGACCACGTCCACCGTCGAAGCGATGTTCGAGAGGTAGAGCGCCTCCTCGACCGCGGTGTTGCCGCCCCCGACCACCGCGACCGGCCGGTCCTTGAAGAAGAAGCCGTCGCAGGTGGCGCAGGCGGATACGCCGGCGCCCCTGTACCGCTCCTCCGAGGGCAGGCCGAGATACTTCGCCGATGCGCCGGTGGCGACGATGAGCGCATCGCAGGTGTAGACGTTCTCGTCGCCGACGAGGCGGAAGGGGCGCTCGAGGAGGTGGGCGGTGTGGACGTGGTCGAAGACCGACTCCGCGCCGAACCGAAGGGGATGGGCCTGCATACGGGCCATGAGGTCCGGCCCCTGCAACCCCTCCGCGTCGCCCGGCCAGTTGTCGACGTCCGTGGTGGTGGTCATCTGCCCGCCCGCCTCGAGGCCGGTGATCATGACCGGGTCGAGGTTCGCGCGGGCGGCGTACAGGGCGGCCGTGCACCCGGCCGGGCCCGAGCCGAGGATGAGGAGCCGGCAGTGCCGCGGGGCGGTATGGGGCATGTCGAAGGGCTCGGAGGCGCAGGGTTCGGGGGCGGGGAACCGGCGGCCGCGCCGCTCGGCGCCGGCATTCTATACCGGCTCTCCTCGACACGGCCGCCCGGGCCTCGCCCGGAGCTTCCGGGCCGGTCGGCCCGGGGCCCTTTCCCGGAACGGCTTGCATCGGATCTCCGGGATGTCTGAATCTCTCTTGTTTCATAAAGGATTGGATGTGGAATCGAAGAACGAATATCACTACTCGATTGAGCCGGGTGTCGATTCAGGGGATAATTTCGGCCCGGTTCGAACCCGGCATCTCCGGTTGGCGCAGATCAATCCACCGAGGACGGTACGGCTGCTCGCCAAGGCGTTCGGCCGGGGAGGGCGGGAAGCGACCCTCGCCGGGCTCGCGGCCGTCGCCCTCTTTCTCGCCATCGCGATCTCCAGCTATCACCGCGGCGATCCGAGCTGGTCGGTCCGCAACGGGTCGGAGCACGTCGTCAACCGGGGCGGGGTGGTCGGCGCGTGGATCTCCGATCTCCTGCTCCAGCTGTTCGGACACATGGCGTGGACCCTTCCGATCCTGCTCGTGGTCGCGGGGGTCGTCCTGCTCGTCGACCGTGAACGCCCGTCCGGCCGCCTCGTCTGGGGCGCGCGCGGGATCGGGTTCGCGATGGTGCTCATGGCCGCGTGCGGGGTGGCCACCCTGCACTATGGGGACGCGGGCACGCTTCCGGAAGGGATCGGGGCCGGGGGCATCCTGGGGGCCGTCATCGGCCACGCGCTCTTCGCGGCCTTCGATTTCCTGGGCGCCACGGTGGTGATGCTGGGCGTGCTGCTCGTGGGCTGGGCGCTGTTCACGCGGGTGTCCTGGCTCACCGTGATGGAGACGACGGGACGCCTCACCCTGTCCCTGTTCGCTTCGGTGGCCGGCCGGTCGAAGCGGCGGCGCGAACGCCGCGAGGTTTCCCACGCCCGCGAGGAGCGGGTGCAGACGGTGGCCGCGAAGACCCGGCGCAAGCCGAAACGCAAGCAGGCGCCGCGTATCGAACCGGTGCTGGCCGAGATCGAGCCGAGCCCTCGCGTCGAACAGGAACGGCAGACCGTTCTCTTCGAGCCGCCGGGCCCCCGGCTGCCGGAGCTCGCCCATCTCGACAAGCCTTCCGACCGGCCGCCCGCGATGTCGGAAGCGGCCCTCGAGACGATGTCCCGGCAGGTGGAGGTCAAGCTGCGCGACTTCGGGATCGACGTGGAGGTGGTGGCCGTCCACCCCGGGCCGGTCATCACCCGCTTCGAGCTCGAGCCGTCGCCGGGCCTCAAGGTAAGCCGGGTGACCTCCCTCGCCAAGGACCTCGCCCGGTCCCTCTCGACGGTGAGCGTGCGGATCGTCGAGATCATCCCCGGGAAGTCCGTGATCGGCCTCGAGGTCCCGAACGAAAAGGTCGAGCTCGTCTACCTGAGCGAGATACTCGGCTCCGCGGACTACGAACGGAGCGCGTCTCCGGTCACCCTCGGCCTCGGCAAGGACATCGCCGGCCAGCCCGTGGTCGTGGACCTGGCCCGGATGCCCCATCTCCTCGTCGCCGGGACCACCGGCTCCGGGAAGTCCGTCGCCCTGAACGCGATGATCCTGAGCATCCTCTACAAGGCGTCGCCCGAGCAGGCGCGGCTCATCATGGTCGACCCGAAGATGCTGGAGCTCTCGGTATACGAGGGCATTCCCCACCTGCTGGCCCCGGTGGTGACCGACATGAAGGATGCGGCCAACGCCTTTCGCTGGTGCATCGGCGAGATGGAGCGCCGCTACCGGGTGATGTCCGCGCTCGGGGTCAGGAACCTCGCCGGCTTCAACCGCAAGGTCGCGGAGGCGGTGAAGGCCGGCGAGCCCATCCCCGACCCGATGGCGGAAGCGGGGGGGGGCGGGGACGGCCTGCTGACCGAGCCGATGCCCCTCATCGTGGTGGTGGTGGACGAGCTCGCCGACCTGATGATGGTGGCCGGAAAGAAGATCGAGCAGCTCATCGCCCGGCTGGCCCAGAAGGCCCGGGCGTCGGGCATCCATCTCCTCCTCGCGACCCAGCGGCCCTCGGTGGACGTGATCACGGGGCTCATCAAGGCGAACGTTCCCAGCCGGATCGCGTTCCAGGTCTCGTCGCGGATCGATTCGAGGACCATTCTCGACCAGGGCGGCGCGGAGCAGCTCCTCGGACACGGCGACATGCTTCACCTCACGCCGGGAATGCAGGCGCCGTCCCGCGTGCACGGGGCGTTCGTGAGCGACCAGGAGGTGCACCGGGTGGTGGACGACCTCAAGTCGGGGGGGGAGCCGGACTACGTGGACGGCGTGCTGGAGGGCGGCGAGGGGCTCGCCGGGTCCGGCGGCGCCGGCGAAGGCGAGGGCGACGACGGGGAGGCCGATCCGCTCTACGACGAGGCGGTCCGCATGGTCACCGAATCCCGGCGGGCGTCGATCTCGGGGGTGCAGCGCCGGTTGAAGATCGGCTACAACCGGGCCGCGAGGATGGTCGAGCAGATGGAGGCGGCCGGGGTGGTCGGGCCGGTGCAGTCGAACGGGTCGCGGGAGGTCCTGGCCGCCCCTCCACCGGAGTGATGCCCTCCTTCTCCGGAGCTCGGGCTCGGGCGTCGGTCGCCGCTCTGGCGGCGGCGCTGCTCGCGGCGGCGGCCTCGGTCGCGCCTGTGTCGGCAGGGGCGGACGAGGGCGCCGAAGCACGGATCGACGGCTGGCTCGCCGCCCACGAGTCCCTTCGCGCGCGGTTCACCCAGACGGTGTTCGACGAGGCCGGGGTCCGGCTCGACGAGTCGCACGGGACCGTCGCCTTCCGCCGGCCCTGGCGCTTCCGGTGGGACTACGAGGCCCCGGAGCCGCAGCTCATCGTGGCGGACGGGGAGAGCCTCTGGTGGTACGACGTCGAGCTCGAACAGGTGACGGTGCGCCCGGTCGCCGCCGCCCTGGAAGGGACCCCCGCTTCGCTGCTCGCCGGGCCGGGGGCCCGCGCCGGACGGCATTTCCGGGTCGCGGCCCTCGAACCCGTCGGGGGGGTGGACTGGATCGAGCTCGTTCCGCACGGCGCGGAGCCCGCGTTCCGCGCGCTCCGGGTCGGCCTGCAGGGAGAGGCGCTCCGCGCGCTCGAGATGGAGGACGGGTTCGGCCAGACCACCCGGATCGAATTCTTCGACGTCGAGGCCGGGCCGCCCCTCGCCGACGAGCTGTTCCGGTTCGCGCCGCCGCCGGAAGCGGACGTCGTCCGGGGCGAATGACGTGACCGCGGAGCAGGCGCCGCTCGCGGACCGGCTCCGTCCGCGTTCGCTGGCGGAGTTCGCCGGGCAGGCCCACCTCGTGGCGGAGGGGAAGCCGCTCCGTCTGGCCCTCGACGGCGGCCGCGTCCACTCGATGATCCTGTGGGGGCCTCCGGGTTCGGGCAAAACCACCCTCGCGCGCCTCGCCGCGAACGCCACCGAGGCGGACTTCATCGGGCTCTCCGCGGTGCTCTCCGGGGTCAAGGACATTCGGAGCGCGGTGGACACCGCGCGAGGAAACCGCACGGCCGGGCGCGGGACGGTGCTCTTCGTCGACGAGGTGCACCGGTTCAACAAGGCCCAGCAGGACGCCTTCCTTCCCCACGTGGAAGACGGCACGCTCGTCTTCATCGGCGCGACCACCGAGAACCCTTCGTTCGAGGTGAACTCGGCCCTCCTCTCGCGCGCGCGGGTGTACGTGCTGGCCCCGGTCGAGAGCCAGGCCGTCGCGCGCGTGGTCGAGCGGGCGCTCGCGGACGCCGAGCACGGGCTCGGGCGGCACGGGTTCGCGATGGACCCGCCGGACCTGGGCCGGCTCGTCGAAACGGCGGACGGGGACGTGCGCCGGGCCCTCAACGCGCTCGAGCTCGCGGCCGACCTCGCGATGCAGGCCGGGGAGAAGCGCCTCGGCGGCGAGCTCCTCGACGAAGCCCTCGCCGGGGGGGGCCTCCGCCGTTTCGACAAGGGCGGCGACGCCTTCTACGACCTCATCTCCGCGGTCCACAAGTCGATCCGCGGCTCGAGCCCGGATGCCGCCCTCTACTGGATCGGACGGATGCTGGACGGGGGATGCGACCCCTTGTACGTCGCGCGCCGCCTCGTCCGGGTGGCGTCCGAGGACGTCGGGAACGCGGACCCGCGGGCGCTGCGGATCGCGCTCGACGCCTGGGAGGCGTACGAGCGCCTCGGGAGCCCCGAAGGCGATCTCGCGATCGCCCAGGCCGGGGTCTACCTCGCCTGCGCCGCGAAGAGCGACGCGGTGTACAAGGGGTTCGGCGCGGCCGCGGAAGACGTCCGCCGGCACGGCTCCCTTCCCGTGCCCCTGCACCTGCGCAACGCCCCGACCTCGCTCATGCGCAAGCTCGGCCACGGCCGGACCTACCGCCACGCGCACGACGAGCCCGAGGGCTACGCGGCGGGGGAGACGTACCTGCCGGACCGCCTGGCCGCCCGGCGCTACTATGCGCCGGTCGCGCGCGGTCTCGAGATCCGCATCGCCGAGAAGCTCGCCCGCCTGCGCGCGCTCGACCGCGCGGCGGAGGAAACGTCTCGCAAGGGAAGCCGCGATGCTTGATCCGAACCTGTTCCGACGGGGGCTCGACGAGACCGCGTCCGCCCTCGCGCGCCGCTTCTTCGACCTCGACACGGATGCGATCCGGCGCATCGAGGCGGACCGGCGGGACCTTCAAACCCGCGTGGAGGCGCTCCGAAACGAACGCAACGTCCGCTCGCGGGCGATCGGAAAGGCCAAGGCGGCGGGGGAGGACGTGCGACCGTTGCTTGCCGACGTCTCCCGTCTCGGAGAGGAGCTCGAGGCGGCGGAGCGGGGGCTCGGCGAGGTCCGGGGCCGGCTGGATGCGATGCTGCTGGAGGTTCCGAACCTGCCTCATCCCTCGGTCCCGGAAGGGCGCACCGAGGAGGAGAACCTCGAGGTGCGCCGGTGGGGCGCCCCGCCGCGCTTCGACTTCCCGCCTCGCGACCACGTGGCGCTCGGGTCCGAGGGGATCGACTTCGAGACCGCCGCGAAGCTCTCCGGCAGCCGTTTCGTCACGTTGTTCGGGCCGATGGCCCGGCTGCACCGGGCGCTGGCCCAGTTCATGCTCGACCTGCACGTTCGGGAGCACGGCTACACCGAGGTCCATACCCCGTATCTGGTGCACCCGAAGGCGATGCTGGGGACCGGGCAGCTACCGAAGTTCGAGCAGGACCACTTCAAGGTGGAGGGGTGCGACCTTCACCTCATCCCGACCGCCGAGGTCCCGCTCACCAACCTGGTCCGGGAGCGGATCCTGGACCCGGACGAGCTGCCCATGAAGTTCGTGGCGCACACCCCGTGCTTCCGGAGCGAGGCGGGCTCCCACGGACGCGACACCCGGGGCATGCTCCGCCAGCACCAGTTCGACAAGGTGGAGCTGGTGCACGTGGTCCGCCCGGACGACTCCTGCGACGCGCTCGAGGAGCTCACCTCGCACGCGGAGACCGTGCTCCGGCGCCTGGAGCTTCCCTACCGGGCGGTGGTCCTCAGCACCGGCGACATGGGGTTCGCGGCCGCCAAGACCTACGACCTGGAGGTCTGGCTCCCGGGCCAGCAGCGCTACCGGGAGATCTCGTCGTGCAGCAACTGCGAAGGCTTCCAGGCCCGGCGGATGGGGGCGCGGTGGCGCCGGCCGGATGGGCGGGGGACCGAGCCGGTCCACACCCTCAACGGGTCGGGGCTCGCGGTCGGGCGCACCCTCATCGCGGTGCTCGAGAACTTCCAGGACGCTTCGGGCCGGGTCCGGATCCCCGATGCCCTCCGCCCGTTCATGGACGGGGCGGAATCGCTCTGACCTTGCGCGCCGTTCGCCGCGCGCCGGCTCCCGGGCCTCCCCGCGGGCCGTATCTCCAATCCAGCATAGGGGTCGCGGCCCCGGAGGCCAATCAGAGGGCCGGGGATCCTCGCATGGTGGAGAAAGCGGCGGATGCGGGAGGGGAGGGCGGCGGTCTCCTCGCCTGCCGCCGCGCATCCCTCCCCTGGCAGCCGCTGGATCCGGAGAGGGCCCGGAGGCCGTCGATCACACCAGCTTCATCAGCAGAAAGACGAAGGCGCCGACCAGGGCGATCGGGATGAGCGCGGCCAGCCACTGGCTCCCGGAAGCCTTGGGCGTCGCCCGCAGGATCCCCGGCAGGCGCGGGATCAGGAAGACCAGCATCGCGCCGAGCAGGATGGCGCCGCCGATCTGCATCCAGTCCATCGCGGGTCCCCGAGGGCCGGACGCGCCGCGCCCCGGGGCGGGGCGGCCGGGATCAGTCGTCGCCGCTCGCGAACCCGAGCAGGTGCAGGAGGTGGATGAAGATGTTGAAGATGCTGAGGTAGAGGGAGACGGTGGCGAGGATGTAGTTGGTCTCGCCGCCGTTCACCATCCGGCCCGTGTCGAACAGGATGAACCCGCTCATGATGAGGATCACCACCGCCGAGATGACGAGCGAGAGGAGCGGGATCTGCAGGAAGACGTTGGCCACCGCCGCGGCGAGGACCACCACGAACCCGGCGAACAGGAAGCCGCCGAGGAAGCTGAAATCCCGCCGGGTGGTGAGCGCATAGCCGGAGAGGGCGAGGAAGATGACCCCCGTTCCGCCGAGGGCGGTCATCACGATGCTCGACCCGTTCGGCAGGGCGAGGTAGTAGGAGAGGATCGGCCCGAGACCGAAGCCGAGCAGGCCGGTGATCGCGAACACGACCCCGAGGCCGCGCGCCGAACGCGCCGCCTTCGGCAGCACGAACCAGATGAGGAGCAGGGCCCCGCCGAGGGACAGCAGGTGGACCATGGGGGGCATGGCGAGCGCCATCGAGAGCCCGGCGGTGAGGCCGCTGAAGAGAAGGGTCAGGGCCAGCAGGGAGTACGTGTTGCGGATGAGTCGGTTCGTGGCCGCCACCGAAGGGGCGGAGCGGGCGAGACTCGGCTGGAACGTTGCCATGATTCACCTCCGGACGGGAGAACGCCTGTCGCGGCGCCCATTATAGCCGCCGCGCCCGGACGGAACATGGGGGCGGCGCGCCGTTTTTCCATCGCGCCGCCTTCGATCCCCCTTACGCTTCCCCGCGCGGTTCGACTATGCTCCCCGGATGGGGAGAGGTGGCTGAGCGGCTGAAAGCGGCGGTCTTGAAAACCGTTGACCGGCGACGGTCCGGGGGTTCGAATCCCCCCCTCTCCGCCACACGTATCACGCAACAAATTGAAATTGAAAAATTTTATGTGATCTCCCGGGGGTGCAGAACGCCTCGGAACGCTCCGGTGCGATCTGGACCGGTCGGCCTGTCGAGGGGTACACTCACCAGTATGGATGGAGACAGCCTCACCCTCATCGTCGCCATTGCCGCCCTCATGGTCGGTCTCTGGCGGCTCATCGCCCGGGACATCAACGCTGTTCGCGCCGACCTCCGCGACATCCGTACCGAAGCCGCCGCCGACCGCCGCGCCTTGCAAGTCGCGATGGATGCGTTCCGGTCCGAAATGCTTCGGCTCGCCGAACGGCAAGCGCGCGTCGAAGGCCGGCTCGACGGCCGGGGTTCGGCCGCCGACTGATCCCGCCGCCCACTTTTCCGGCTCCGGGCGCCGGGCCAGAGCCGCTCCGGCCCCGTGCGTCCGGTGAACAAGATCGCCCCGCCCCCGCAAGATCACCCGGCGTGCGGGGCCGCCCCGCAAGGCGCCTCCGCACTCGAGACCCTCCGCCATCGGGAGATCGCATCCATGACCGTCCGGAACGGCCGCGAATTTCTCGCCATCCCGGGTCCGACGACCGTTCCCGACGAGGTGCTGTCCGCGATGCACCGCCCGGCGGTCGATCTCTACTCGGGTGAAATCATACGGATAACAACGAGCTGCATATTCGATCTCAAGAAAATCATCCGGACCGGGAGCGAGCCCTTCCTGTACGCCGCGAACGGCCACGGCGCCTGGGAGGCGGCGCTCGTCAACTGCCTGAGCCGCGGCGACCGGGTGCTGGCCCTCGAGAGCGGGATGTTCGGCGGGGCGTGGGCGGAGATGGCCGGGGTCCTCGGCCTCGAGGTGGAGCTGCTCGCCGCCCGCCCCCGGCGCGCGATCGAGCCGGAGGCGGTGGGGGAGCGCCTCCGGGCCGACCGGGAAGGCCGGATCAAGGCCGTCCTCGCGGTCCAGATCGACACCGCGGCCGGCATCGTCAACGACGTCCCCGCCATCCGGCGGGCGGTGACCGAGGCGGGGCATCCGGCGCTCGTCATGGTCGACGCGGTCGCCTCCCTCGCCTGCATGCCCTTCGAGATGGACGCCTGGGGGGTCGACGTGACGGTCGCGGGCTCGCAGAAGGGCCTGATGACCCCGCCCGGCCTCGCGTTCGTCGCGGCCGGGGAGCGGGCCCGCGCGGCCCACCGCCGCGCCGACCTCGTGACCCGTTACTGGGACTGGTCCTTCCGGGAAGGGGACGAGCATTACCGGAAGTACTGCGGCACCGCCCCCGAGCACCTGATGTTCGGGCTCCGCCGCGCCCTCGACATGCTCCTCGAGGAAGGGCTCGAGAACGTGTTCCGCCGACATGCCCTGCTCGCCGCCGCGGCCCGCGCCGCGGTCGAGCGCTGGTCCGAGGGCGGCGCCTTCGGGTTCAACGCCCTCGAGCCGTCCGAACGTTCCGACTCGGTCACGACCCTCCGGTTCGGGGACCACGACCCGCGGCCCCTGATCGACTTCTGCCGCGAGCACTGCGGCGTGGTCCTCGGAATCGGCATCGGCCCGGAGCTGTCCGGCCGGGCGATCCGGATCGCCCACATGGGGCACGTCAACGCGCCGATGCTGCTCGGCGTCCTCGGAACGTTCGAGGCGGCGCTGACCGCCCTCGACGTTCCCCACGGGAGGAGCGGGGCCGCGGAGGCGGCCGCCTCTCTGGGCGCCGCGCTGGCCGGCGCCTCCACGGCGCGCGCGGGCCGGGCCGCGTAGCCCGTCCGGCCCCGCCCGCCCGGCGGGGGCGGGCCGCTGCCCGCCTTCGAGCCTGCGGGACCGCCCCGCAAGCCGGCGAGCCGCCAGGCCGGAACCGGCCCGGCGCCCCGGGCCCGGCGCCGGCGCCGGCCGCGGCGCCTTCGCATCTCCTCGCCGGGAAGTAGGCGATTCCCGCAGGCTGTAGGATAAATCGGTACGAACCGCGAGCCGAATTCCTACGCCCGTTGAGCGTTCCTCCTGACCACATCGCACCGGTCCCCGGAGTAAGGTCCCCCGGGGAGGCCGGGCGGACGGAGCCCCTTGGCGGAACCGTCCGCGACGGAATCATGCGATTTGAGGAGGAACAATGCAACGGAAAAGCCGGATCGGCTCGATCAAGGTAGTACTCGTCGAGGACGAGATTCTGGTCCGCTCCCTGATCCGGGGGCTGCTCGAAGCAACCGGAAACATCGACGTCATCGGCGAAGCGGTCAACGGAGAGGAGGCGGTTCGCCTCGTGAAGAAGCGATGTCCGGAGGTGGTGGTCTTCGACGTCAACCTCCCCGGCATCGGAGCGGTGGAAGCGACCCGCCTGCTGCGGCGGTTGGACGAATCGATCCGGCTTCTCGCGCTCAGCCCGAGGGTGGACCCGAGCGTCTCCCTGCGCCTTCTCGAGATGGGCGTCGACGGCGTGGTCACGAAGGCGAGCTCCCCGGA
This sequence comes from Gammaproteobacteria bacterium, assembly GCA_965243335.1. Lineage (GTDB taxonomy): Bacteria > Pseudomonadota > Gammaproteobacteria > HK1 > HK1 > JAJDXW01. The sequence continues at coordinate 2,037,635 of OZ251545.1, read as the reverse complement.
AGAGTTCGTGGAGGCGGTCCGGGAGGTCCGCCGGGGCCGCAAGTACCTCGACGCGCGGGTGGCGCGCAACATCGTGCTCGATCGGGTGAGCGGCCGGCTGTCGCCTCTCGACGCGCTCACCCCGCGGGAGATCGAGGTCATGACCTGGATCGCCAAGGGGCGCAGGGTGGCGGAGATCGCCGACGCGCTGGCGCGAAGCCCGAAGACGATCAGCACCTTGCGAAGTCGAGTGCTGCGCAAGCTCGAGGTCCGTTCGGACGTGGAAATCGCCCTGATGGCGTTCCGGCACCGGCTGGTGAAGCTGGACTTCCTCTGTTGACCGGACCGGGAACCCCGGCGGAGACCCGGGGGGCGGGCAGGGAGGCCCGCCCCCCGCGGGCCTTCCGGCCGGCGTGCTGCGCGCCCGTGGGGAAGGGCGGGGCGGGCGCGGGCCGACGCCCCCGGCGAAGGGCGGCGGGCGGGCGCCCCCTACCTCGAGCCGCACGGTTGCGGGTATCCTTCTCCCATGCTGGACGATGCGGCGGCGCGCTTCGATGCCGGCGCCTTCCTCAAGACGGCGCCGAGCCGCGCTGGCGTCTACCGCATGGTCGATCGCCGCCAGCGGGTCCTCTACGTCGGGAAAGCGCGCAACCTCCGGCGGCGCCTCTCCTCCTGGCTGCGGGGCGGGGCGCGGGACGAGAAGGGGAGGGCGCTTCTCGCGCGCACCGCGGCGGTGGAGGTCACGGTCACCCACACCGAGACCGAGGCGCTGCTCCTCGAGAACAACCTCATCAAGGAGCACCGGCCGCGCTACAACATCATCCTGCGGGACGACAAGAGCTATCCGTGGATCCACCTCGCGGAGCAGACTTCCTTTCCCCGCTTCGTCTTCCACCGCGGCGCGCGGCGTGCGGCGGGCCGGTACTTCGGGCCCTTCTCGAACGCCGGGGCGGTGCGCCAGACCATCGCGCTCATCCACAAGCTGTTCCGGGTCCGGCAGTGCACGGACGCGTTCTTCCGCAACCGTTCCCGGCCCTGCCTCCAGTACCAGATCGACCGGTGCAGCGGGCCGTGCGTGGGGCTCGTCGACCGGGCCGACTACGCCGAGGACGTCCGCCATGCCGCCATGTTCCTCGAAGGCCGGAGCGAGGCCATGATCGAGGAGCTGGTCGAGCGCATGGAGGCCGCCTCCCAACGCCTCGACTTCGAGCTCGCGGCCCGCTACCGGGACCAGATCTCGGGCCTGCGCCGGGTCCAGGAACGCCAGTACGTGGGCGGGGCGAAGGGGGACGTCGACGTGGTGGCGGTGCGCCGCGGGGAGGGGGTCGGGGTCGTCCAGGTCATGGAGATCCGGAACGGCCGGAACCTCGGCAGCCACACCCGCGTGCCGCGCAATCTCCTGGGAGCGACCGAGGAGGACATCCTCGACGCCTTCCTCGCGCAGTACTACCTGTCCGACGAGCGGTTCATCCCCCGCCGCATCGTGCTCGACCGCCCGCTGGAGGGGCTCGAGCCGCTCGTCGAAGCGGTCTCCCGGCGCTCGGGCCGCAAGGTCTCGATCGGCATGGGGCGGCGGGGAAACCGGGCGCGCTGGGTGGAGATGGCGCGAGAGAACGCCGACGTCGCCCTCCGCCAGCGGCTCGCCGATCGGTCCACCCTGAACGACCGCCTCGCCGCCCTCGCCCAGGCCCTGGAGCTCCCCGAACCGCCCGCCCGCATCGAGTGCTTCGACGTGAGCCATACGGACGGGGAGGCGACCGTCGCCTCCTGCGTGGCGTTCGGCCCGGAAGGGCCGCTCAAGTCCGACTACCGGCGGTTCAACGTCCGCGGGGTGACCGCGGGGGACGACTACGCGGCGATGCGTCAGGCGCTGGCCCGCCGCTTCGCCTCCTCGAGCGGCCGGGACGAGGGCGGGGCCGAGGCCGAGGAGGCGCCCCCCCTCCCGGATCTCCTGCTGATCGACGGCGGCCGCGGCCAGCTCGGACGCGCCCTCGAGGTTCTGGAGGAGCTGGCCCTGACCGGCGTCGAGACGGCCGCGGTCGCCAAGGGGCCGGGCCGCAAGCCGGGCTTCGAGTCGGTGTTCCGCCCGGGGCGCGCGTCCCCCCTCGATCTGCGCGAGGACTCTCCGGCGCTCCACTTCATCCAGCAGATCCGGGATGAAGCGCACCGGTTCGCGATCACCGGGCACCGGTCGCAGCGCGCCCGGCGCCGCCGCACCTCGACCCTCGAGACCCTGCCCGGCGTCGGCCCGGTGCTTCGCCAGCGGCTGCTGACCGAGTTCGGGGGGCTGCCGGGGGTGAGGCGGGCGGGGGTCGAGGACCTCGCCCGGGTCCGGGGCGTCAGCGCCCGGCTCGCGCGGGAGGTCTACGAACGGCTGCGGGAAGGGGAATGAACGTACCCATCGCGTTCACCCTGTTCCGTATCGCGTTGATCCCGGTCTTCGTGGTGGTGTTCTACCTCCCGGCGCCGTGGGCGAACGAGGTCTGCGCGATCGCGTTCGCGCTCGCCGGCGTCACCGACTGGTTGGACGGCTTCCTCGCCCGCCGGCTGAAGCAGATCACCATCTTCGGGGCCTTTCTCGATCCGGTGGCCGACAAGCTCATGGTCGCGGTGGCCCTCGTGCTGCTGGTCCAGGCCAACCCCGAAATCTGGGTCGCGCTTCCCGCCGCCATCATCATCGGGCGCGAGATCACGATCTCGGCGCTCCGGGAGTGGATGGCGCGCATCGGCGAGCACCGGCGGGTCGCGGTCGTCATGCTCGGCAAGTTCAAGACCTTCTGCCAGCTCGCGGCCATCACCCTCATGCTGTACGGGTCCGCGGACACGCCCGGGGAGTACTACCGGATCGGCCTGGGGCTCCTCTACCTGGCGACCGCGCTCACCCTGTGGTCGATGGTCCGGTACCTCGCCGCCGCCCGGAGCCTGCTGCGGGCGGAGGCGGGGAAGGGCGCTTGAACCCCGCGCGCCGCGGACCTAGAATCGCCGGGCGATGCGGGAATAGCTCAGTTGGTAGAGCACAACCTTGCCAAGGTTGGGGTCGCGAGTTCGAGTCTCGTTTCCCGCTCCAACTCGTCTTCCCGGCCCGTTCCTCCCGGCCGGGAGGCCCACTCCGCGGGCTGAGTGGCAGAGTGGTCATGCAGCGGCCTGCAAAGCCGTCGACGCCGGTTCGATTCCGACCTCAGCCTCCATCCACGTCGCCCGGGGCGGCCGTCCCGCCCCGGGCGCATCCTTCCCGCCCGGATGGTGGAATCAGGTAGACACAGCGGACTTAAAATCCGCCGGCTTCGGCCATGCCGGTTCGAGTCCGGCTCCGGGCACCATCGCCTCCATCCCGTCCGGAGAATGGAATCAGGCAGATGCGGCCGACTTGAAATCCGTCGGCTTCGGCCGTGCCGGTTCGAGTCCGGCTACGGGCGCCATCGCCGGAAGCCCGGCGGGTCTCCGGCCTCCCGGGGTCAGGCGCGCATCCAGGCGGTTCCCCAGAGGTTGAGGGTCCGCTCCTCGTCGGGCCACACCCGGTGCGGCGTGTCGCGGTCCAGACGCTCCAGCTCCGCCGAGATCTCGATCCGGTTGCCGTCCGGGTCCCGGATCATGAGGAAGAGGTTGTTGCCCGGGCCGTGGCGCCCCGGGCCCCACCAGATGGGAACGCGGAGGGCGGCGAAGTGGTCCGCCCAGTCGCGCAGGTCGTTCCATCCGCCGGTCTCGAGCGCGAAGTGGTCGAAGGCCGGGCGCGAGGCCCGGAAGGCCGCAAGGGAGTGGTGCTCCGGGTCGGACCGGACGAAGCCGGCCGTCAGCGCGCGAGCGTCGTCCTCCACCCGATCCGACAGCACGAACCCCGCTTCGTCGATCAGGAAGGAGAGGAGGGGCTCGGGGTCCGGGGTGCGGAACACCGCGTGCTGGAGGCGACCGCACAGGCCGCCGCGGCCCGGCTCCGCCGCCGGAGGAGGCGGCGCCTCGGGGACCCCGAACACGAGCGCAACCCCGTCCGGGGCGGACACCCGGAACGATCCCGGGCGGAAGAACGGTGAGTCGGCGGGCTCCGCCGCGATCCCCCGGCCCGTGAAGCGCGCGCGCAGCGCCTCGACCCGCGCGGGGTCGTCCATGCCGAACGCGACGTGGCGGGCGCGCGGCTCGGGACCCGGCTCGACGACGATGATCCGGCCCGGTCCGGCGAGGACCACGCCGCCTTCCGGGGAGGCGCGGCCGCCCGGGGCGGGCTCACGGCGCATCCCGAGGGCCGCGGCGAAAAAGTCCGCCAGCCGGCCCGGCTCGGGGCTCTCGAGCGCGAGGTGATGCAGCGGGGCGGGCCAGAGGGGGGAGGGGGAGCGGGAAGGGGAGGGGGAGGAGGGCATCGTAGCTCGACTCCAGGTGGCGCATCGGGCCGGCCCGTCGTTCCATCCCCGCCGGCCGGCGCATAGACTGCCGACGATGGACAACGGCACGCCGACGCGCCACCGTAGCATGATCGCGCTCTTCGCGGTGGTCTGCCTTCCGTTCGGGGCCGGCTACTTCCTCTCCTACCTCTACCGTTCCATCAACGCGGTGATCGGCTCGACGCTCGCCGCCGAGTTCGGGCTCGGGGCAGGGGACCTGGGGCTCCTGACCTCGGTGTACTTCCTGGGCTTCGGCCTCTTCCAGCTCCCCCTCGGGGTCCTCCTCGACCGGTACGGACCGCGCCGGGTGCAGTTCGCGCTCCTCCTCGCGGCCACCGCCGGGGCGCTGATCTTCTCGTTCGCCCAGTCGTTCGGGGTGCTGACGGTCGGGCGGGCCCTCATCGGGGTCGGCTTCGCGGGGGGGCTCATGGCCTCCTTCAAGGCCATCACCCTCTGGTTCCCGCGCCGGCGCTGGCCGCTCGTGAACGGGCTCCTCATGGGGTTCGGCGGGCTCGGGACCATGGCCGCGACCACCCCGGTCGAGATGGCCCTCGGCTGGGCGACCTGGCGCGACGTATTCCACTTCCTCGCGGCGGTGACGGCGGCGGTCTCGGTCCTCATCCTGTTCGTCGCGCCGGCGCACGAGTCCGAGCGGGAAGGGCGCGCGGACTCGATGCGGGAGGCCTTCGCCGGCCTCGGCCACATCTTCCGCGACCGGACCTTCTGGCGCGTGGTGCCGGTCTCGATCGCCGCGATGGGGGCGGGGCTCTCGCTCCAGGGTCTCTGGGCCGGGCCCTGGCTGCACGACGTCGGCGGGCTCTCGTCCGAGGAGGTCGCCCGCCACCTGCTCGTCCTCAACCTCGCCCTGACCGCGGGGATGCTGGTGACCGGGGTCGTGGCGGACGGCTTCGCCCGGATCGGGGTGGGGGCGATCGGCGTGGTCCGCTTCTCCGGCTTCATCCTGCTCGTCCCCCTCGTCCTCCTCATCTTCGAGGTCCATCCGCGGGGGTACTGGGTGTGGGCCTCCTTCGGCTTCTTCAGCAACCTCGCGATCGTGGTCTACCCGGCGATCTCCGCGCACTTCACGGTCCGCTACGCGGGGCGCGCCATGACCGGCCTCAACCTGCTGCTCTTCGTCGGAGCCTTCCTGATGCAGTACCTCGTCGGGGCCATCATCGACCTCTGGCCGGCCGGACCCGGCGGGGGCTACCACCCGGACGGCTACCGGGCCGCGTTCTGGGTCGTGGCGGTCCTCATCGTGCTCGGCCTCGGGTGGCTCGGTACAGCGCGGGGCCGGCTCCGGAACGCATCGGTCCGGCCCCGCGTCCCGTAGGGGCCGCGGCGTGTCCCGCAGCCCCCGCACACGCCGTTTCATTCGTCCTCGTTTGCCGTAGACGCTTTCTTTATTTGACATAATATACATTATGCGAAGTAATACGGGCGGCTCGCCGGAGCCCTCCGACACGCCCGCCCGTCGCCGCCGCGGACCTCGCGGGTACACTCTCCGTTCCGGATCGAGCCCGGGAGGCGCGCCGCGCGGCGCACGACCACCGCCATGACCGAGATCACCGACCCGCGGGTGAACGCCCTGGTGCGACGGCTCGAGCGGCGCTACGCCGACGCCGTCGACTCCCGGCGCATGGATGCGTGGCTGGACTGCTTCACCGAGGACGGGTCGTACTACGTCATCGGCGCCGACAACGAGGCGGACGGACTGCCGCTGTGCCTGATGATGGACGACTGCCGGGAACGCCTCGAAGACCGCGCGACCTTCGTCGACGAGGTCTGGCCGGGCTCGTTCGAGGACTACCGGACCCGGCACTTCCTCCAGCCGTTGCGGCTGGAGGCCGACGAGAGCGGCCCGGGGCTGCTCCGGTCGCTCTCGAACTTCACGGTGTTCGCGACCGATGCGCGGGGCCGCACCAGCCTCTTCATCGCGGGCGAGTACCGGGATCGGATCCGGGTGGACGGCGGCGGCTGCCGCTACGTCGAGCGGCGGGTGGTCATGGATACGTTCACGACCCCCGGGGTGATCGTGTATCCGCTCTGACGTCTCCCGAAACGGATAGCTGCGGGCCGGTTCTCATCCCACCGGAGGCTGGCTCTCCGGGCGCGCCGGCGGCTCCCGTCCCCGCTCGAACCCCATCGTCCGCCGATAGACCTCCCACCACACGGTGTTCGTGGTCTCGTCGTTCTGCGAGACCGCGTACGGATCGTAGCCCGGGTCGTCGCTCCAGCCGCGGACGTAGCGGGTGGTGTCGGGGCGCGAATGAAGGCCCCGCTGGATCCGCGCGAACACCGCGCCGTCCTCCAGGCTGATGAACCCGCTCGGGCCGATGAGGTTGGAGGACTGGCGGAGGCGATGGCGGACCATGTCCGGATCGTCGTCCGCATGGGCAAAGTACGCGTAGTGGACCTCCGTCCGGGCGGGGTCCACGGGGTTGGCGAGCCGGACGTTGATGACGTCGAGGTGGTTCATGACCGCCCCGAGCGGCCAGGGGGTCACCAGCAGGGAGCCCGCCGCCTGGTCGGGAAACTTGTTGCGGGGGTCGTTCCCGCCGCGGTACGCGATGAGCTCCGGGTCGCGGAGGAGCCTCGCATCGGGGCGCGCGCCGGAGCGGGTCCGGGTGATCCGGTGGCCGTTCGGGTCGCGGCGCTGGCTCCCCTCCCCTCCCCGCCACTTGAGGATCCGGAAAGCCCGGTGCAGCAGGGGCGCGTGGTAGCCCTCGTCGTCGATGTAGACCTTCCAGTTGGCCGCGAACTCCACCTTCTGGTAGCCGAGCAGGCGGAGGCGCCCGTCTCCCCCGAGGGCGGCCCGCAGGGCGTCCCGGATGGACCCGAGCCACTCCTCGAGGTCCGGCGGCCGTTCGTGGAGGCTCGCGAAGACGAGCCCCGCGAAGGTCGCGGCGTGCGCCCGCGCGAGACCGTGGCGGCCCCGGTCGAAGGAGACCGGGAACTCCCCTTCGCCCGGGCTTCTCTCGAGCCGCCCGTCGAGCCCGTAGAGCCAACGGTGGTACGGGCACTCGAAGCCGTCGGCGCGCCCCCGGAAGCGGGTCTCGACCATGGTTCCGCGATGGGCGCAGGAGTTGTGGAAGGCGCGGATCTCGCCGTCCGCGCCGTGGACGAGGATGAGCGGCGTGCGGCCGAGGGTGGTGGTCTTGAAGCGGCCGGGGGAGTCGAGCTCCGCCGTGTGGCCCACCACGTGCCACAGCGGGCCTTCGAAGATGCGTTCGATCTCGCGCTCGAAGACGGCGGCGTCCTCGACGGCCCACTTCGGGGCTTCGTTGAAGCGGGCCGGCCAGCGCCGCGCGAGGGCCGCGGCCCCCTGGACGGCCGGGGCCGGAACTTCCCGTTCGCTCATGTCCGTGCGCCTCCGAAGGGCTCGCGCTCCTCCCGCCACAGCCCGAGCGGCTCCTGGACGGCGCGGTCGGAGAAGCTGAAGAGGACCGCCTCCTCCCCGGCCTCGTGCCGGCGCGGGCGCCAGCTCGGGACGACGAAGACGTCGTGCGGCCCCCACGTGAACGTCTCGTCCCCGGCCTCGGTGCGCCCCTCCCCTTCCGCCACGCAGAACACCGTGGCGTCGGTCGAACGATGGGCGGCGCCCCGGAAGCCCCGGGGCAGGAGCTGGAGGAACGCGGCGATGGTGGGAAGCGCGTACCCGCCGTCGAGGGGGTTGGCGTACTTCATCCGGATCCCGTGGCAGGCGTCTACGTTGGCTGTACTTTCGCCGAGGCGGTCGAGGGCCTCGCGGCTTCTCGCGTACGGGTAGCTGAACACCGGGGAAGCCGGGCCGGAAGGGGTCTCGACCGGCAGCAGCCCGCGGCCGTAGCGGGCAGCCGTGTCTGCGGGGGGGCGCGGCGCCGCCGCCCGGCTCCCCTCCTCCGGCGCGCGCTCCGCGAAGGAGGCGTCGAGCAGGGTCACGATGGGGATGTCCAGCCCGTCGAGCCACACGACCGGCCGATCCGACTCGTTGCCGTGCTCGTGCCAGGCCCCCGCGGGGGTGGTGATGAAGTCCCCTTCGCGCATGACCGCCTTCTCGCCGTCCACCGTGGTGTAGGCCCCCTCCCCTTCCACCACGAAGCGAAGGGCGGTCTGGCTGTGGCGGTGGGGCGGGGCCGCCTCTCCGGGCAGGATGAGCTGGAGCCCCGCGTAGAGGGAGGTCGTGACCCTGGACTCGCCCCGGAGGCCCGGGTTCTCGAGGACCAGCACCCGCCGCTCCGCCTCCCGGGCGGTGATGAGGCCCCCCGACTCGAGGAGGAGGGAGCGCACGTCCCCGTAGCGCCAGCAGGCGGGCCGGCAGCGACTCGCGGGGGCGGGGGTGACGAGGTCGCCCAGCACCTCCCAGAGAGGGGCCATCGAGAGCGGGTCGAGCCGCCGGTAGTAGTCGTTGCGCCGCGCCGCCGCACCGTTCATTGGATCGTCTCCGTCGAGGGCCCGGCCCGCATCCCCGGCCTCGTCAGCCGAGGAGGCCGCGGAACCCCGCCGGGATCGGCTCGGCGCGAAGCCGGCCGTCCGCCCCGCGCTTCGCCCAGATCCGCACCTCGCGCCCTTCCACCGCCATGACTTCCGCCTCCCGGTCGAAGCGATGGTACACGGTGAAGCTGCTCGTGCCCCACCGCTCGACGAAGCTGGTCGCCCGCAGCATGTCTCCATAGCTGACCGGGGCGGTGAAGCGGGCGCTCGCGTCCACCGCCGCGGTCCCGACGATCCCGAACTCGTCCCGGAGCGACCGTTGACCCACCCCGACGCTCCGCAGCAGCGCCTGCGTGCACTCGTCGAACCACCGGAAGTAGTTGGGATAGAAGATGATCCCGGCTGCGTCGCAGTCCCCCCAGCTCACCTGTATCTCGACCTGGCTCCGGTGCGCCATGACGATCCCCGGCGCTCAGGCCGCCGTGCCCGCACAGCGGAGGGCGAGCCCCTCGTACAGGAGCTGCTCGTTGAGCCCGGGGACCTCCAGCCACCGGCGGCGGGTCTCCACGACGTCGTCCACCGCGGCATGGAGCCGGTCCGGATCGGCCGCGCCGCGCCGCGCCAGGTCCCTCAGCACCGCGAACAGCCCCGACAGGACGAGCCCCCCGTCTCCGACCTTCCGCCAGCGCCCGGCGACCTCGAGCGGGTCCGCCCGCCCCGCGAGGAGGGCGGCCGTCTCCGCGTGGAGGGCGGAGAGCGCCTCCTCGCCGTGGCGCTGACCGAGCTCGAGCGCGGCGAGCGGGGCGCCGCCCGCGAGGTCGAGCAGGCGCCGGGCGTGGCGCGGGTCGGCCTTCGTCCCGAGCCAGGCGAGGGCCTCCTCGTCCGGGGGCGCGGGGACCGCCATCTTGCGGCAGCGGCTTCGTATGGTCGCCGGCAGCCGGCCCGGCGCGTCGCTCACGAGAAGGAACGCCGCGCTCCCTGCCGGCTCCTCCAGGGTCTTGAGGAACGCGTTCGCGGCCGCCTGGTTCATCGCCTCCGCCGGGGCGACGACCGCGGCCCGGGCCCGTTCGGCGGTCAGGGTGAACCGGTCGATGAGGTCGCGCACGGACCCGATCGGTATCGCGGACTCCCCCTCCCCCGGCTCGACCCGAAGAAAGTCGGGGTGGCTCCCGGCCCGCAGGAGATGGCAGGACCGGCACGCGCCGCAAGGTTCGGGCCGGGGGTCGGCGCAGAGGGTCGCGCCGGCGAGCCGGAGCGCCAGCCTCCGCTTTCCGATCCCGGCCGGCCCGTGCAGCAGCAGGGCGTGGGGCGGCCGGCCGCCCTCGAGCATGGCCGCGATCCTCGCCCACGGCCCTTCCAGCCAGGGGAGAAGCTCGGCCTGGGAGGGGCTCGAGGTCATGCCGGGGCGGGCCGCGTCCGGTCCGCCGGAGGCGTCGGCCCGCGCTCCGTCCACAGGGCCTCGAGAACGGCCCGGGTGACTTCGGGGACGTCGAGCCCGGCGTCGATGACCCGGTAGCGCTCCGGGCGCCGCCGGCGCCGCTCGAGATAGGCTTCCCGCACCCGCTCGAAGAACTCGACCCTCTCGCGCTCGAACCGGTCCCTCGTCTCCCGGAAGAGCCCCCCGGAGAGGCGTGCGAGGCTCGCCTCCACGGGCAGGTCCAGGAGTATGGTGAGGTCCGGCCTCAGCTCGCGCTGCACCCACGATTCGAGGATGGCGATCCTCTCCGCCGGGATCCCCCGGCCGCCTCCCTGGTAGGCGTAGCTCGCATCGGTGAACCGGTCGCACAGCACCCACGCCCCGCGCCCGAGGGCCGGGCGGATCCGGGTCTCGAGGTGATCGGCCCTCGCCGCGAAGAGGAGGAGGAGCTCCGCATCCGGAACGATCCGCTCGTCTCCGAGCAGGATGGCGCGGAGCCGCTCCCCGAGCCGCGTGCCGCCCGGCTCGCGGGTGGTCGCGACCTCGATCCCCCGGGCGCGGAGCGCCTCGGCCACCGCCCGCACCTGGGTCGTCTTGCCGGCCCCGTCCAGCCCCTCGAAGGCGATGAACCGACCGGTCATCGGCGCCCGCCCGAGCGGCGGCGGCGCTGCCAGGCATCGACGGCCCGCCGGTGCTCGGCGAGGGTGGCGGAGAACGCGTGCCGCCCCCCCTCCCCCGTGGCGACGAAGTACAGCTCGTTCCCGTCCGCCGGGTGCAGCGCGGCCTCGATCGACGCGGCGCCGGGCAGTGCGATGGGTGTCGGGGGGAGGCCCGCCCGGCGGTAGGTGTTGTAGGGGGAGTCGCGCTTGAGGTCCCGGCGGGTGAGGTTTCCGTCGAAGCGCTCCCCGAGCCCGTAGATGACGGTCGGGTCCGCCTGGAGCCGCATCCCCTGCCGCAGCCGCCGGACGAACACCCCGGCCACGCGCGCGCGCTCCTCCGGAACGGCCGTCTCCTTCTCCACGATGGAGGCCAGGATGAGGGCTTCGTAGGGGCTCCGGTAGGGGAGGTCCGGGCTCCGTTCGGGCCACGCCGCCCCGAGACGTTCGGCCATGGCCCGGTGGGCCATCGCGAGCACCGCGACGTCGGTCGCGCCGCGCGGGAACTGGTAGGTCGCGGGAAGGAGCCACCCTTCCGGGCTCGGGGTCGGCAGGCCGAGCCGGCCTGCCAGATCGGCAGGATCCTCGACGGTGGTCCGGACGAGCGGATGAGACTGGACCTCCGCGAGCGCCCGCCGCCAGCCCCACCCTTCGATGAGGCGGACCTGGTGCCGGACCACCTCCCCGCGCTCCATCATCCGAAGCAGGCGCGCGGGGGTCGCGAGGGGCGGCACCCGGTACTCTCCGGCCTGGATGCGGCGGTCCCGGCCGCGCCAGCGGGCGTACCCCGTGAAATAGCGCGGATGGGTCAGGACCGAGTCGGCCGCGAGCCGGTCCGCAACCCCGGCCAGGGTCTGCCCCCGCTCCACGAACAGCAGATACCCGTCGGCCGGAACGTTCATCGGGGTCTCCATGAACCCTTCGACGTCGGCCGCCAGCCACACCGTGCCGAAGACGGCGGCCGCGACCGCCGCCGCGAGCACCGGGAGGCCGACGGCTCTCATGCGCGTCAGGAGAAGGACCTGAAGACCAGGCTGCCGTTCGTTCCGCCGAACCCGAATGAGTTGGAGAGCGCGAGGTCGATCTTCATCTCCCGGGCGACGTTCGGCACGTAGTCGAGGTCGCAGTCCGGGCTCGGATCCTCGAGGTTGATGGTCGGGGGGGCGACCCCGTCCCGGATCGCGAGCACGCAGAAGATCGCCTCGATCCCCCCGGCCGCGCCCAGGGTGTGCCCGATCATCGACTTGGTGGAGCTGACGGCGAGCCGTTCCGCATGATCCCCGAACACCTCCCTGACCGCGCGGGTCTCGATCACGTCCCCGGCCGGGGTCGAGGTGCCGTGGGCGTTGATGTAGTCGACCTCGTCGGGAGCGGCCCCGGCGTCGGCGAGCGCGAGCTTCATGCACCGCCGCGCCCCCTCCCCGTCATCGGGGGGAAGGGTGATGTGGAAGGCGTCGCTGCTCATCCCGTAGCCCGCCAGCTCCGCGTAGACGCGGGCCCCCCGCGCGCGCGCGTGGTCGAGCCCTTCGAGCACCATGACTCCGGCGCCGTCCGAGAGCACGAACCCGTCGCGGCCCTCGTCCCAGGGCCGGCTCGCGCCTTCCGGGTCGTCGTTGCGGGTGGACAGGGCGCGGGCGGAGGCGAAGCCCGCGAGCCCGGTCGGCGACGTGGCCATCTCGGCGCCGCCGGCGATCATGCAGTCGGCGTCCCCCCGCTCGATCATCCGCGCCGCGTCCCCGATGCAGTGCGCCCCCGTCGAGCAGGCGGTCACGATGCTGTAGGTGGGGCCCTTGATCCCGTACCGGATCGACAGGTTCCCGGCGATCATGTTGATGATGTTGGAGGGCACGAAGAAGGGGGAGACCTTGCGCGGCCCCCCGTTCAGCAGGGATTCGAACCCCTTCTCGATGCCCGGAAGCCCGCCTATCCCGGAGCCGATGCAGGCCCCGATCCGCTCCGCGTTGGCCTCGGTCACCTCGAGGTCCGCATCCTCCAGGGCCTGGATGCTCGCCACGAGCCCGTAGTGGATGAAGGGGTCCATCCGCCGGGCGTCCCGCGGGGTCAGGTACGGCGAGAGGTCGAGGTCGCGCACCGCCCCGCCGATCCGGCTCGAGTAGCCGGAGACGTCGAACGAGTCGATGGGGCGGATCCCGCTCCGCCCGGCGACGATGCCGGACCAGGTCTCCCCGACGTCGTTGCCGACCGGCGTCACCGCCCCGAGGCCGGTCACGACCACCCGTCTTCGCGTCATGCGGGCAGGCTCGCCTCGGGCGGACTACCCGGACTGGGCGTTCAGGTACTCGACCGCCTCCTTGACGGTCGTGATCTTCTCGGCGTCCTCATCCGGGATCTCGCAGCTGAACTCCTCCTCCAACGCCATCACGAGCTCCACCGTATCGAGCGAGTCGGCCCCGAGGTCGTCCACGAACGACGAGTCGATACTGATCTCGTCTTCCTTGACCCCGAGCTGCTCCACGATGATCTGCCTGACCCGTTCTTCGACGTTGCTCATGCTGCCCGAACCTCCTGATTGACGCGGGTGCGGTCGTGAACCGGCGCGTAGTGTAGTGAATCCTCGGCGGGATGTAGAGACCGGCGGCCCCTAGGGCATGTACATGCCGCCGTTGACGTGGATCGTCTCGCCGGTGAGGTACGCGGCGCCCGGCGAGGCGAGGAACGCGATGACCGAGGCGACCTCCTCCCCCCCCCCGAACCGGCCGAGGGGGATCTCCGCGCGGAGCCGCTCCCGCTGCTCGTCCGGCAGCGCGCGGGTCATGTCGGTGTCGATGAACCCCGGAGCGACGGTGTTGACCGTGATCCCGCGGGTCGCCACCTCGCGCGCGAGCGACTTGGAGAAGCCCGCGACCCCCGCCTTCGCGGCCGCGTAGTTCGCCTGCCCCGCATTGCCGATCACGCCGACCACCGAGGTCACGTTGATGATCCGGCCCGCCCGGGCGCGCATCATCGGCCGCACCGCCGCCCGGCACATACGGTAGACCCCGCCGAGGTTTACCGAAACGACTTCATCCCATGCATCCGGCTTCATCCGCGCCAGCAGCCCGTCGCGGGCGATCCCCGCGTTGTTCACGAGGACCTCCGGGACGCCGCCGTCCGCGGCGAGGCCCGCGAACAGCGCGTCGACCGAGTCCTGATCGCCCACGTCGAGCACGGCGCCGCGCCCGGGCCGGGGGAAGCCGGCGAGGGCCTCGCGGATCGAGTCCGCGCCGGCCGGCGTGGTCGCGGTTCCGACCACCCGCCTCCCCTCGGCGGCGAGCGCGCGCGCGGCCGCCCGGCCGATCCCGCGGCTCGCGCCGGTCACCAGGACGACGGGCTCAGCCATCGGCGAGCGCTTCCAGGGCGGCGGCGAGCGACGGCGGGTCGAAGACCGCGTGCGCCTTCAGGCTCCGATCGATGCGGCGGTTCAGCCCGGCCAGGACCCGCCCCGGGCCCGGCTCGAGCACCGCCTCGACCCCCGATTCGGCGAGCCGACGGACGGTCGCGGCCCACGGTACCGGGGAGAAGATCTGGCGGACGAGGCGGTCGCGCATGGAGGCCGGGCCGCCGTGCGCCTCCACCCCGACGTTCGCCACCACGGGCACGGCCGGGGTCGAGAACGCGGCCTCTTCGAGGCGCGCACGGAAGCGTTCGGCCGCCGGCGCCATGAGCGGAGAGTGGACCGGGACGCTGAGCGGGAGGAGGATCGCCCGGCGGGCGCCCGCCTCGCGGGCAAGGTCGAGCGCGCGCGCCACCGCGCCCGCGTGGCCGGCGATCACCACCTGCCCCGGGGCGTTGAAGTTGACCGGACAGACCACCTCGCCCTGCCCGGCGGCGCGGCACGCCGCCTCGACCTCGCCGTCGTCGAGCCCGAGCACCGCCGCGACCGCTCCCTCTCCGGCCGGAACCGCCTCCTGCATGAAGCGCCCGCGCGCCGCGACGAGCGCGACCGCGTCGGCGAAGCCGACCGCGTCCGCGCACACCAGGGCCGAGTACTCTCCGAGGCTGTGCCCGGCCATGAGGGCCGGCGCTCCCCCGCCCTCCCCCGCCCAGACCCGCCAGACCGCGACCCCCGCGGCCAGCATCGCAGGCTGGGTGCATTCGGTGGAGTTCAGCTTCTCCTCGGGGCCCTCCCGGCAGACGCGCCAGAGATCGTAGCCGAGCGCCTCCGACGCCTCCGCGAACGTCGCCTCGACCGCGGGGAACGCCGCCGCGAGGTCGGCGAGCATCCCCACCGACTGCGACCCTTGGCCGGGAAAGACCGCCGCGAAACCCATCAGTAGAAGCCCATCAGTACCGCACCAGGGCCGAGCCCCAGGTGAAGCCGCCGCCGAACGCCTCCAGGAGGAGCAGGTCGCCCCGCCGGATCCGCCCGTCCCGGACCGCCTCGTCGAGGGCGAGGGGCACCGAGCCGGCCGAGGTGTTGCCGTGGCGCTCGACGGTCACCACCACCCGCTCCATCGGCATCCGCAGCCGGCGGGCGGTGGCCTCGATGATCCGGTAGTTGGCCTGGTGGGGAACGAGCCAGTCGACGTCTTCGCGCCCGAGCCGGTTCGCCTCCAGGGTCTGGTCCACGAGGCCGCCGAGCGCCTTCACCGCCCGCTTGAACACCTCGTTGCCCTGCATCCGGGTGCGGGCCGCGCTCTGGGCGGGATGGTCGTACCCGTCCTCGACGCTCCCCTCCACGTAGAGGAGGCGCTCGCCCTTCCCGTCGGCGTGGAGGTGGGTCGTCATCACCCCCGGCTCCGCCGCGCTCTCGAGCACGACGGCGCCCGCCCCGTCGCCGAACAGGATGCAGGTGCCGCGGTCGCTCCAGTCGAGGAGGCGCGAATGGACGTCCGCGCCGACCACGAGGGCGCGGCGCGACGCTCCGGTGCGCACGAACTTCTCGGCGACCCCGAGCGCGTAGACGAACCCGGTGCACACCGCCTGCACGTCGAACGCGGGGCCTCCCTCGGCCCCGAGGCGGGCCTGGAGCCGGCAGGCGGTCGACGGGTAGACCCGGTCCGGGGTGGTGGTCCCGACCACGATCAGATCGAGGTCGGCCGCCTCGACGCCGGCCGCCTCCAGGGCGCGGCGCGACGCGTGCTCCGCGAGGTCGCAGGTCGTCTCCCCGGGGGCGGCGATGCGCCGTTCGCGGATCCCCGTGCGCTCCCGGATCCACTCGTCGGTGGTGTCGACGGTCTTCGCCAGCTCCTCGTTGGCGAGCACCCGCTCGGGGAGATAGCCGCCGGTCCCGGCGATGCGGGCGTAGCCGCTCATGCGCTCTGCTCCAGCGAGAGGAGGCCGTCGAGGTGCTCGCCGATATGGCGGGGAACGTCGTTCTCCACCTCCGTGACCGCCTCCCGGATCGCGTTCGCGAACGAGAGCGCGTCCGCCCGCCCGTGGCTCTTGACGACGGTGCCCCGCAGCCCCACGAATATCGCCCCGTTGTAGGTGCGGGGGTCGAAGCGCCGCGCGACCGCCCGGAGGACCGGGCGCGCGACCAGGCCGGCGAGGCGGTTGAAGCCGGTGCGCCGGAACTCGCCGCGGATCATGGCCCCGATCATCCGCGCCGCCCCCTCGCTCGACTTGAGGGCGATGTTGCCCGCGAACCCGTCGCAGACCACGACGTCCGCCTCCCCGCTGAATATCCCGTCCCCTTCCACGAACCCGATGTAGTTGAGGTCGCTCCGGGCGATGAGCTGGGCCGCCTCCCGGACCCGCTCGTGCCCCTTGATCTCCTCCTCCCCGACGTTGAGAAGGCCGATCCGGGGCGCCGGGAGGTGGTGGACGGCGCTCACCAGCGACGACCCCATGACCGCGAACTGGAAGAGGTGCTCCGGGGTCGGGTCGACGTTCGCCCCGAGGTCGAGCACGTGGGTGTGGCCGCGCCTCGACGGCAGGGCGGAGATGATCGCCGGCCGGTCGATGCCGGGCAGGGTCTTCAGGACGAAGCGCGCGACGGCGAGCAGGGCCCCCGTGTTCCCCGCGCTCACGCAGGCGTCGGCTTCGCCGCCCGCCACGAGGTCGAGCGCGACCCGCATGGAGGAGTCCCGCTTCGTCCGCAGCGCCTGGGCCGGGGGCTCGTCCATCCCGACCTGCTCCCCGGCGTGGTGGACGCGCACCCGGTCGGACCGCTTCCGGCCCGCGAGCTCGGCCTCGAGGCGTTCGGAGTCCCCGACGAGGACCGCCTCGAGGCGCTCGATCCGCTCGACGGCGGCAAGGGCCGCCGGCACGACGACGGACGGGCCGTGGTCACCGCCCATCGCGTCGAGCGCGATGGTGATCGGCTGCATCCGGGGCGCTTCGGCGGCGGCCTACTCGTCCTTGCCGGCGATCACCTTCCGGCCTCGGTAATACCCGTCGGGGCTGACGTGGTGGCGCCGGTGCTTCTCGCCGGTCTCCGGCTCGATCGAGAGGCTCGGGGCGCGCAGCGCATCATGGGCGCGCCGCATCCCGCGCTTCGCGCGCGTCTTGCGATTTTGCTGAACCGCCATGGATTCGGGGTCCTCAGGTACGAGCTTGTCGAAGCTGGGCGCGGAGGCCGGCGAACGGCGAGGCCTCCGGGCCGGTAGCGGCGCTCTCCCCGGCGAAGCCGCACGCGTCGGGGAGATGCATCGGGAAGTCCGGCAGGGCAAGCAGTATTTCGTCCTCGATCATCGTCTTCAATCCGATCCGTCCGCCGCCTTCGAGCGGCTCGTAGCCGGCCGCGAGCTCCGCCCTTGCCACCGCTTCGCCGCCATCGGTGAACGCGGCCCTGATCCCGGGGGCCAGCTCGAGGTCCAGCGGGCCCAGGCAGCGCTGGCAGGTCAGGCGCGCGGTGAGGCGCACCCGGCCATCCACCCTCGGCGCCCCGGACGCGGCCATCCGGAATTGAAGCTCGACCTCCGCCGCGCCGGAATCGTCCCGCACGACGGAGCCGACCCTGAGCATGTCGGCGAGGGGAACGACGCCGTCCACTCGGGCCCGCTGGCGGGCGAGCCGGAACGGGTCCACGAACTCGGGCAGCGGGCCGCGCATGGCGCGCGGATTCTATTTTGGGGGCTCGGACCATGTCAAAGCGCCGGGGTCCGGCGTCCGGCCCCGGAGAGATCGGCGCCGCGGCGGCGGGAGGCCCGGTCCATCCGGACCGGCCCGCCACGATGCCGCGGCCCGACCCGGGGATGGTGACCGGCCGGAGCCGGGCGCGCCGGACCGGACCCGGGCGCTGGCGGTCATCGTGATCCGCGGCCGGAAGCAGGCCGGAACCGCGCCAGGGCGTCCGCGGGGACCCCCAGCCGGACAGCGGGGGCGGCGAGGTCGGGGCCCAGCTCCGCCCATACGGTGGCGTCGGGCAGCCCCGGCCCCGCGATGCGGATGCTCGCCGCGTGCAGGAACAACCTCTTGAGCCCCGATGCCCTCAGCCGGAGGTTGAGGTCCCGGTCGCCGTACTTCCGGTCCCCCGCGACCGGATGGCCGAGCGCCGCGCAGTGGACGCGGATCTGGTGGGTGCGGCCCGTGTGCGGAAAGACCTCCGCCAGGGTCACGCCGGAGCCCGCCGCGACCCGCACGAGGTCGGTCACCGATCCGCGCCCTGCTTCGGAGACCCGCACCACCCGTTCGCCTCCCGACAGATGGCCCCGTTCTAGAGGCAGATCCACCCTCCGGCGACCGCTCCCCTTCCACGCGCCGCCGAGCAGCGCCGCGTAGCGCTTGTCGAGGGTCCGCCGGCGCAGCGCTTCGTGGAGGGAGCGAAGCGCGCTCCGGCGCTTGGCGACGACGAGGCAGCCGGAGGTGTCCCGGTCGAGCCGGTGCGCCAGCTCGAGGTACCGGGCCTCCGGCCGGGCCGCCCGCAGCAGCTCGATCACCCCGTGCGAGACCCCGCTCCCGCCGTGCGCGGCGAGGCCGGCCGGCTTGTTCAGGACGAGCAGCCGATCGTCCTCGTAGAGGATTGCCCCGCGCATCGCCCGGAGCCCGGCCGGCGGCGGCCTTCCGGGCGGCTTCGGCCCCGGAGACGATGCGACCGGCGGGATCCGCACCGTCTCTCCCGCCCGGAGGCGCCGGCTCGACCGCGCCCGCGAGCCGTCCACCCGGACCTCTCCCCGGCGCAGCAGCCGGTGCAGGCGGTCGCGGGGAACCTCCGGAAGCTCCGAATGCAGGAAGTTGTCGATCCGGCGGCCGTCGTTCTCGCCGTCGACGGTCACGCGGCGTGCGGAGGTCCGCTCCCGACCGGAGACCGGCCCGGGGGCCGCCGGGGCGCGGGGCGGAGGCGGTAACCGATTGGAATTGCGAGACCCGCTCAAGGCTGCTATATTCCCGGCCCCGTCGGGGCGGCGCCCCGGCGCCGCGGGATTGCCGCGATACTATCTCACATCGCCGGCCCCGGGTCGGAGCAGCCGGCGATGAGGAAGGAGAGGCCGCCGTAGCCAGTCGGCGCCTGGTGAAATCACTGTCGGAACCGGAAGTCGACCCACTCGCCGGACGGGCCGCGCGCCGGCCGGGCGAGACAGAGCCCAAGGCTCCCGCCGCTCCATCGGGGGAACGCGCTTCCCCGGAGAAGGCATTGACTCCGGCGCCGGCGAACCGGCTCGGGACGGCCGGGCCGCGCCATGTCCCCCTCCGCGGGTTGAGGCGCGCCGCCGTCGCGAGGCCGGCGAGGGTCGAACGCGATTCCGCCGCCCCGCGGGCCGGGGCGGCGGGAGCGCGCAATGCGCCTGCCGTCGACCGCGCCGGCGCGTCCCTGTGCGTATCACCGCGCAAGCCTCCCGTTCGATGCTCCGACGCTTCGGGCATTGAATGAAGGCCTTCTCATGAAACGAATGCTGATCAACGCGAAGCAGCCGGAAGAGCTGCGCGTTGCCCTCGTCGATGGACAGAACCTCCTCGACCTGGACATCGAGACCCCGTCCCTGGTCCAGAAGAAGTCGAACGTCTACAAGGGCCGGATCGTCCGGGTCGAGCCGAGCCTCGACGCCGCCTTCGTCGACTACGGGGCGAGCCGCCACGGCTTCCTCCCGTTCAAGGAGATCGCGAGGGAGTACCTCCGGGGCCGCGGAGACGACGAGGACCGCCGCGCCGCGGTGCAGGAGGCGGTCTCCCGAGGCCAGGAGGTCGTGGTCCAGATCGACAAGGAAGAGCGCGGAAACAAGGGAGCGGCGCTCACCACGTTCATCAGCCTCGCGGGCCGCTACCTGGTCCTGATGGCGAACAACCCGGGCGCGGGGGGGATCTCGCGCCGGGTGGAGGGAGACGAACGGGCGGAGCTTCGGGAGGCGCTCGGCGGCCTCGACATCCCCCCGGGGATCGGCCTCATCGTGCGCACCGCCGGGGTCGGGCGCACCGCCGAGGAGCTCCAGACGGACGTCGACTACCTGCTCCAGGTGTGGGAGGCGATCCGGCGCGCGGCCGACGAGCGCCCGGCCCCCTTCCTCGTCTACCAGGAGAGCAACATCGTCATCCGCGCCCTCCGCGACAACTTTCGCAAGGAGATCCAGGAGATCCTGGTCGATACGCCGGAGGTGTACGAACAGGCGCGGGAGTTCATGAGCCTGGTGATGCCGAACAGCGTGGACCGGCTGAAGCTCTACCAGGACCGCGTGCCGCTGTTCAGCCGGTACCAGATCGAGGGCCGGATCGAAGGCGCCTTCGACCACAGCGTCCGCCTCCACTCCGGCGGCTCGATCGTCATCGACCATACCGAGGCGCTGGTGTCCATCGACATCAACTCCGCACGGGCCACCCGCGGCTCGGACATCGAGCAGACCGCGCTCCAGACCAACCTCGAGGCGGCCGACGAGATCGCCCGCCAGCTCCGGATCCGCGACATCGGCGGGCTCATCGTGATCGACTTCATCGACATGACCCCGGCTCGCAACCAGCGCGAGGTGGAGCAGCGCCTGCGCGACGCCCTGGAGATGGACCGGGCGCGGATCCAGATCGGGAAGATCTCGCGCTTCGGCCTGCTCGAGATGTCACGGCAGCGGCTGCGCCCTTCTCTCGGCGAGTCCAGCTCCCAGGTCTGCCCGCGCTGCAACGGGCGGGGCAACATCCGGAACACCGAGTCCCTGGCGGTCTCCGTCCTCCGGGAGCTCGCCGGCGAGGCGATGAAGGAGCAAACCGGAAGGGTCGTCGCCGCCCTCCCGGTGGAGGTGGCGACCTACCTCCTCAACGAGAAGCGCGCCACCTTGCGGGAGGTCGAGGAGAGGAGCGGGGTGGAGCTCCTGATCATTCCCGACCCGGGGAAGGACTCTCCCGACCACTCGATCGAACGGGTGCGGACCGACGACCGGGGGCACGCCTCGCACCATCGGACGAGCTACGACCTCGCGACCCCTCCGGCGCCCCCCGTTCCGGAGACGGCGAGGCGGCGCCCGCCTCCGGCCGCGGAGCCCGCGGTGCGGCGCCTTCCTCCTCCCGCCGCCTCCGCGCCCGCGCACGGCGCCTCTGCGCCCTCGCCTTCGCCGGAAGACGAGAAGCCGGGCCTGCTCCGCCGTCTGTTCTCGCGCCCGCTCGCGGCGGTTCGCGGCGAGCCGCAGGAGACCCGGGACGACACGGCCGACAAGCCGCCGGAGAGCAAGGACGCCGCTCCCGAACCCGCGCGCCGCGGACGCCGGAGAGCGGGTGGAGGAAGACGGGGTTCGGGCGCCCGCGGCGAAGGCGCACGGCGCACGGAGGAGCCGCGGCGGCGGACGCGCACGAGCCGCCGGCCGGAGTCGGGAGGGTCCGGGCCGGCGTCCTCCGGCGGATCCGACCGGGCGCCGCGGGCGCCGGCCGCCAGGCGGTCCGGGGCCGGCGGGGGGGCGCAGGGCGATTCCGGAAGCAGTACCGGCCGCCGTCGAGCCGGGAACGGCGCCTCGCGCGCGGGGGAAACGGCCGCCGCGGCCCCGGAGGGCGATCCACGCCCGGCCGCGGCCTCCGTGCCGACCAAGGCCGCAACCTCGGCGCCGGCCGGGGAGCCGCGCGCGGAATCGGCCGAGGAATCGTCGGCCGAGGGCGGATCGGCTCGGCGTCCGCGGTCCCGCCGAGGGCGCCGGGGAGGCCGCCGTTACCGCCGGCCCGGCTCCGAAGCGTCGGCGGCCCGCACGCCGTCGGGCGAGCGCGCCGCCGCCCCGGAAGGGTCCAAGCCCCCCGTCTCGCCCCCGGCGGCGGCCGCCCCCCCGGCAAGCCCGTCGGCCAGCCCGAAGGTCGAGACGATATCCGGGTAAGCCGTCCCCGCTCCCGCTCTTCCCGGGAAGCCCGGGGCCCCAAGCTGCCCCGGGCGCTGTTCGTAACCTATTGATTGGAGGGTAGAGAGGAAGGCGAGACTTTTTTACCCCGGGGGACGGCGTCGTTCCACGGTTCGGGGTTGGTTCGAGGGGCTTTTGGGCGGATTTCATCCCGCGGCGGCGCTTGCGCGGGACATCCCTGGGAACGCTTGTGTCTCGCCCGCATTTTTGTTCACGGGCGCTTCACACCCCCCCTGTGCGGGCGAGACACAAGCGTTCCCAGGAGCGCTCAGCGCAGGGAGGCGCGGGCGGCGTGCATCAGGCCCTTCATGTCGCGCACCGCCCGGTCGAGGCCGGAGAAGACGGCCCGCGCGATGATCGCGTGCCCGATGTTGAGCTCCCGCACCGGCTCGATACGGGCGACCTCGGAGACGTTGTGGTAGCCGAGCCCGTGCCCGGCGTTGACGACGAGGCCGCAGCCCTCGCCCCTCTCCGCCGCCGACCGGATCCGCGCCAGCTCCCTTGTGCGCGCCTCCCCGCGCTCCTCCGCGAACCGTCCGGTGTGGATCTCGATGACCGGCGCGCCGGCCTCGACCGCTGCCTCGATCTGCCGGGGGTCGGGGTCGATGAAGAGCGAGGCGCGGACCCCCACCCCAGCCAGACGCGCGCAGGCGTCCCGGACCCGCCCGGGCTGCCCCGCGACGTCGAGGCCGCCCTCGGTGGTGAGCTCCTCCCGCCGCTCCGGCACCAGGCAGCAGTCCTCGGGACGCATCCGCTCCGCGAACGAGAGCATGTCCTCCGTCACCGCCATCTCGAGGTTCATGCGGGTGGCGAGGGTCGCCCGGAGCAGCTCGACGTCGCGCTCCTGGATGTGGCGCCGGTCTTCGCGAAGATGGATGGTGATGAGGTCCGCCCCGGCCGCCTCGGCCGTGAACGCCGCCTCGACCGGGTCGGGATAGCGCGTCCCGCGGGCCTGCCGCAGGGTGGCGACGTGGTCCACGTTGACGCCGAGGAGAATGGGCCGGACGGCCGGCGTTTCACCGTTCATTCCGATTCCTCCGTGGTTCCTGCCATCGACGGCGGGGGCCGCCTGAAGAGCGCCCGGCTGCCGAGCGGCCGCGGGCCCAAGTGGGGCGCGAGGATGGCCCGCATGAGGCGTCTCGCCTCCGCCCGGACGCGCTCGTCTCCACCGTCCGGCTGCCCCCCGGCAAGGGCGAGCAGGGTCCTTCCCGACACCACGGGGCCGTCTTCGGCGCTCGCGGCCTCCACCGGCCCCCGCTCGGGCGCGTACCGGTAGCGCCGGTCCGGGGAGACCGGCGCCCCGGTGTCCGCCGCACGGTCGAGGGGGGGTCCGTAGCCCAGGGCGCCGAGAAGGCGCTTCTCGAACGTGCGCAGGCCCCAGTCGAGGGCCCGGTCCTCGCCGAGCTGGGCGAGCGCGCGCCGGTAGTCGTCGAAGACCTCCGGGTGGGCGTCGTTGCGGGGCAGCAGCTTCAGCAGCAGTTCGTTCAGGTAGAAGCCGCTGAACAGGGCCCGCCCGCGGAGGGTCCAGACCGGGCCCTCGACCTCCGCGCCGGTGAGGGTGGGAAGCTCCCCCCGCCCGCTCCAGGAGAGCAGCAGCAGGTGGAACGGAAGGAGCATCCCGCGCAGCCGGGACCGGGCGCGGCGGACGCCGCGGGCCACCAGCCCCACGCGCCCGTGCTCGCGGGTGAACGCCTCCACGATGAGGCTCGTCTCCCGCCACGGACGGGAGTGCAGCACGTAGCCCGGCGCGTTCTCCACCCGCCGGCTCACCGCGGCTCAACCGTCATGGCCGAGGCTCCGCAGGACCCGCTCGTCGTTGGACCAGCCGGCCCGCGCCTTGACGTGGATCTCGAGGTGGACCCGCGAGCCGAACAGGGACTCCATGTTGGCGCGGGCCTCGGCGCCGGCGGCCTTCAGCACCCGCCCGCCCTTCCCGATCACGATGCCCTTCTGGCTCGGCCGCTCGACCCAGACCACCGCGCAGACGTGCAGGATCCGTTTCCTGCGCCGGAACCGCTCGATCTCCACCGCGAGCCGGTAGGGAAGCTCCTGGTCCAGCTTGCGGGTGAGCTTCTCGCGGACGAGCTCGCCGGCGAGAAAGCGCTCGCTCCGATCCGTCAGCGCGTCGGCCGGAAACATGGCCGGGGCGACGGGGAGGCGGAGCCGCACCTGGTCCACGAGAGTGTCGAGGTTCTCGCCGCGGCGGGCCGAGATCGGAATGACCTCGTCGAACCCGCCCTCCCCCTGAAACCGGTCGAGGTACGGCAGCAGCGCGGCCCGGCCCGGGACCCGGTCGATCTTGTTGGGAGCGAGGAGCACGGGGCTTCGAGCTTTCCGCAGCTCGCGGCGGACGTCGTCGTCCTCGTCCGTCCAGCGGAGGGCCTCCACCAGGAAGATCGCCACGTCCACCCCGTCGACCGCGCCCCGCGCGGTGCGGTTGAGGTACCGGCTCATCGCCGACCCCCGCTCGCGGTGGAGGCCCGGGGTGTCCACGAAGACGATCTGCGCGTCGTCGCGGCTCAGCACCCCGCCGATCCGGTGCCGGGTCGTCTGCGGCTTGGAGGCGGTGATGCTCACCTTCTGCCCCACCAGCCGGTTGAGCAGGGTGGACTTCCCGACGTTCGGACGGCCCACGATGGCGGCCGTACCGCAGCGGAAGTCATCCTCCATCGCCGATCTCCGCGAGCGCGCGCTCCGCGGCCCGCTGCTCGGCCTGGCGGCGGGACGAGCCCTCCCCTCGCGTGGGGCCGGCGACGCCCGCCTCGCACTCGACCAGGAAGGTGGGCCGGTGCGCCGAGCCCTTCGACACCACGACCCGGTAGCGGGGCAGCCCGAGCCCCTGCGCCTGGAGCAGCTCCTGGAGGCGGGTCTTGGGGTCCTTCGCCGTCCCGGCCAGGGCCGTCCGGTCGAGGCGCCCGGCGAAGATGCGTTCGACCGCGCTCCGCGCCGCCGGGTAGCCTCCCTCCAGGTACATCGCCCCGAGCAGGGCCTCGAGCGCGTCGGCCAGGATCGAATCGCGGTCCCGGCCCCCGCTCCGCTCCGCCCCCGCGCCGAGCACCAGGTGTTCGCGGACGCCGGCTTCGCGGGCCGCGGCGGCGAGCGCCTCCTTGCGCACCAGCGAGGCGCGGGCGCGGGTCAGGTCTCCCACGGTCGCTTCCGGGTAGCGGTCGAACAGGAGGTCGGCCACCGCGAGGCCCAGCACCGAGTCGCCGAGGAACTCGAGGCGTTCGTTGTTCGCGCCGGACGCGCTGCGATGGGTGAGCGCCCGCCGCACCGCCTCGGGGTCGGAGAACTCGTACCCCAGGGCGGAGCCGAGGGTTGCCGCCGCTTCCCGAGGGGCGCCGCTCACGTCTTCAATCGATCGTGGTCCCGATCCGGCTGAAGTCGACCCCGTGGCCCCAGTCCCAGTTCATCCACACGACGGAGGCGGGGCCGATCAGGTTCTCCTCCGGCACGAACCCCCAGAAGCGGCTGTCGTGGCTCTTGTCGCGGTTGTCCCCGAGCACGAAGTACTGCCCTTCCGGTACGACCCACTCGCCTTCCACGGTGGGCAGGCCGGGCCGGTACAGGATGGCGTGCGGGCGCTCGCCCAGCGCTTCGATCCTCTGCTCCGCGCCGGTCATGTGGCTCCCGGACCCGGAGCCCTCGTAGACCTCGGGCACGCTCCGTTCGGCCTCGACCCCGTTGACGTGGAGCTTCCGGTCGCGGTCGTAGCGGATCCGGTCGCCCGGCAGCCCCACGATCCGCTTGATGAATATCGTCTCTCCGTCGACCGGGTAGCGGAACACCACCACGTCCCCCCGCTCCGGCTCGCCGACCTCGAACACCTTGCGGTTCGTGAGGGGGAGCCGGAGCCCGTAGGAGAACTTGTTGACCGCGATGAAGTCGCCGATGAGGAGGGTCGGCATCATCGACCCCGAGGGGATCCGGAACGGCTCGACCACGCACCCCCGGATGAGGAAGACGATGAGGAACACGGGAAAGAACGAGCGGGCGTACTCGACGACCACCGGCTTCGGGGCGCGCCTCGCCCCATCCTCCCCGGCGACCGCGCCCGCGGAGCCCGCGAGCCGCCGCCGCGGCCCGAGCACCCACGAATCGAACGCCCAGATGGCTCCGCTCACCAGGACGATGAGCGCCATCAGGGTCGAGAAGTCCCACCACTGGATCACCGGTCCGGGCGCTCCGGCGGGTTTGGACCCGGAGCGCCCCGAAGCCCCCCTCTCGCGCGCGCCCGTCCGCCGGGCGGAACCGCCGCCGCGCGGCCGGGGCCGCGGCCCGAAGCCGCCGGCTCCGGGATGCGGAAGTCGAAGCTCCGTTGCATGGTCGAGTCCTTCCCGTCGGGGGCCGCCAGTGTATCAGGATTGACGCGGGGAGCCGGTCAGGCGATCGCGTCGGGAAAGGCGATCGCGTCCTCGATGTGCGGCAGCCCGAGGGCGAGCATGACGAGCCGATCGAGGCCGAGGGCGACCCCCGCGCACGGCGGCAGGCCGTGCCCGAGGGCGGCCGTCAGCCGCTCGTCGATCTCCATCGGCGGGAGCCCGGCCTCGCGCCGCCGGGCCTTCTCCGACTCGAAACGCCGTTGTTGTTCAACCGGATCGGTCAGCTCGTGGTAGCCGTTTGCGAGCTCCAGCCCGTCCACGAACAGCTCGAACCGCTCCGCGCGCTCCCCGTCCGGCGTCCTTGCCACCCGGGCCAGCGCGGCCTGGCTCGCCGGATAGTCGTAGAGGAACACCGCGCGCGCGCCGGCGAGCCGCGAGAGCCCCGGCTGCACCACGTGGCTGAGCAGCAGATCGAGGCAGCCGTCGCGGTCGAGGCCGGCGGCCGTTCGCCCGCTCGCCCCCGCCGCCCGCGCCCGCTCCCGCAGGGTTCCGAGGGACGCGCGGTCGACGTCCACCCCGGCCAGCGCCCGAAACGCCCGCGCATAGGCGACCCGCCGGGGCGCGGGGCAGGCAAGGACGGAGACGACGAGGTCGCCGACCTCCTCCATGAGCCGGTGGTGGTCGCAGTGCGGCCGGTACCACTCGAGGAGGGTGAACTCGGGGTTGTGGCTCGGCCCCGCCTCCCCCGCCCGGAACGCCCGGGCGATCTGGAAGATGGCCCCGCTCCCGGCCGCGAGGAGGCGCTTCATGGCGTATTCGGGGGAGGTCTGGAGCCAGCGGACCCG
The DNA here is from genome assembly GCA_965243335.1 of Gammaproteobacteria bacterium. Taxonomy (GTDB): domain Bacteria; phylum Pseudomonadota; class Gammaproteobacteria; order HK1; family HK1; genus JAJDXW01. The sequence continues at coordinate 2,010,450 of OZ251545.1, read as the reverse complement.
TCCGTCGGGTCCGACCGCGGAGAAGCTGGCGATGGCGGGGTCCATCGCTCCGCGCGCGCAGAGGAGCGGGGTCTCCACCTCCAGCACCCCTCGACCGGCGAAGAAGCCTCGAACCCCCGCGAGCACCTCCGCGCGCCGCTCCCACCGGGCGCGGTCGCCGCGGGGGCGCCAGTCCGGCGGGCCGCCCATCGCCGACCCGCCCGGCGCCGGCCTACCCCTTGACGCGGGAGACGTACTCGCCGGTCCGGGTGTCGATGCGGAGCAGCTCCCCGTTGTCGACGAACAGGGGCACCCGGACGGTCGCCCCGGTCTCGACCACCGCCGGCTTGTTCGCGCCGCTCGCGGTGTCTCCCCGCACCCCGGGCTCGGTGTCGGTGACCCGGAGCGCCACGAAGTTGGGCGGGGTGACCCCGATCGTCTCGCCGTTCCAGAGGAGCGCCTTGCAGACGTCCTGCTCCTTCAGCCACTTGGCGGCGTCTCCCAGCACCTCCCCGGCCACCGCGAGCTGCTCGTAGGTCTCCGGGTGCATGAAGTGCCAGTGCTCGTCGTCGCGGTAGAGGTACTGGAGATCGGTCTCCACGACGTCCGCGCCGGGAAGGGTCTCCCCCGACTTGTAGGTCCGGTCGACGACCCGCCCGGTGAGCAGGTTGCGGAGCTTCACCCGGTTGAACGCCTGCCCCTTGCCCGGCTTGACGAACTCATTCTCGAGGATCGCGCAGGGGGCGTCGTCCACCAGGAGCCGCAGCCCGGCGCGGAATTCGTTGGTGCTGTAAGTCGCCATCGCGGAGTCTTCCCTCCCGGGCCGCCGCGCCCTCCCCCGTCCCGTACAGTCTATCTTCCGCCCGGCTCGGCCGCGCCCCCGCCGGCCTCCCGCGCCCGGCCCGCCTCCATCGAGTCGACGTTGCGAAGGCCGCGCGGGAGGAGCCGCCCGCGCTGGGTGCGGGCCCCGGACCAGGCTTCCAGGTCGCGGGGGCGCAGGGTGAGATGCCGACGCCCGGCCCGCACCGTCAGCGGCTCGCCGGCCGGCACGACCGCGGTCGCCCGGATCGTCTCGACCCGGGAGCGGAGCTTCGCCGACGGGATGCTCATGAGCTTGACCCCCTTCCCGCGCCCGAGCTCCGGGAGCTCGCCCAGAGGGTAGACGAGCAGGTAGCCGGCGGTCGAGACGACCGCCAGCCGATCGGAGTCCGGGTCCGAAACCCGCGCCGGGGCCAGCACCTGGTCCTCCTCTCCCGTCTGCATGACGAGCTTTCCGGTGCGGTTCTTGGACCACAGGTGCGCGATCTGGGCCACGAACCCGTAGCCGCCTTCCGAGGCGAGGACGACCCGGTCTTCCGCGCCGCCGATCAGCACCGCCCGCCACTCGGCCCCGTCCGGGGCGTCCAGCCGGCCCGCGAGGGGCTCCCCCTGGCCGCGGGCGGACGGCAGGACGTGGGCGGGAAGGGAGTACGCGCGCCCCGCCCCGTCCAGGAACACGGCCGTATCGTTGCTGCGGCCCGGCGCGGCGGAGAGGAACTCGTCTCCCGCCCGGTAGCTCAACGCCTGCGGGTCGATCTGGTGGCCCTTGGCGGCCCGCACCCAGCCGCGCCGCGAGAGCACCACCGTGACCGGCTCCGCCGACACCAGCTCGTCGCGGCCGAGGGCCCGCGCCGGCGCCGCCTCCACGATACGGGACCGGCGCTCGTCGCCGTGCGCCTCCGCGTCGGCGAGGATCTCGTCCCGGATGAGGGCGTCGAGCCGGGCCGGGGAGCGGAGGCGCTCCGAGAGCGCGTCCCGCTCCTCGCCCAGCGCCTCCTGCTCCGCGCGGATCTTCACCTCCTCGAGCCGCGCGAGGTGGCGGAGCTTCAGCTCCAGGATCGCTTCCGCCTGGACGTCGGTGAGCCCGAACCGCTCCATCAGCACCGGCTTGGGCCGGTCCTCTTCGCGGATGATCGCGATCACCTCGTCGAGGTTGAGGAAGGCGGCGAGGACGCCCTCCAGGCGATGGAGGCGGGTCTCGATCCGCTCCAGCCGGAACTCGAGCCGCCGCCGCACGGTGGCGCGGCGGAACTCGATCCATTCGGCGAGCAGGGAGCGCAGGTCCCGGACGCCGGGCCGGCCGTCGAGCCCGATGAGGTTGAGGTTGACCCGGCACGTGCGCTCGAGGTCCGTGGTCGCGAACAGGTGGGACATGAGCCGGGCGGCGTCGACCCGGTTCGACCGGAGGTTCAGCACGAGGCGCACCGGGTTCGCTTCGTCCGACTCGTCCCGGAGGTCTTCGAGCATGGGGAGCTTGCGCTCCGCCATCTGGGACGCGATCTGCTCCATGACGCGCGAGGTCGACGTCTGGTAGGGGAGCGCGGTCACGACCACGGAGGGCGCGGCGCCCCGCTCGTGCTCGAACGCCGCGCGGATGCGGACCGAGCCGGCCCCGGTGCGGTAGACGTCCCGCAGGTCCTCGGGCGAGGTGACGATCTCCGCCCCGGTCGGAAAGTCGGGCCCCCGGACGTGCGCGCACAGGTCGTCGGTCGTCGCGTCCGGGTCTTCGAGGAGCCGCACGCAGGCCGCCGCCACCTCCCCCAGGTTGTGGGGCGGGATGTCGGTGGCCATGCCGACCGCGATGCCCGAGGCGCCGTTCAGGAGCGCGGCCGGGAGGCGGGCGGGGAGCAGCTCCGGCTCCTCCAGGGCGCCGTCGAAATTGGGCCGGAAACGGACCGTCCCCTGCCCCAGCTCCTGAAGGAACACCCCCGCGAACGGCGTCAGCCGCGCCTCGGTGTAGCGCATCGCCGCGAAGGACCGGGGGTCGTCCATCGAGCCCCAGTTGCCCTGCCCGTCGATCAGGGGGTAGCGGATGGAGAACGGCTGCGCCATCAGCACCATCGCCTCGTAGCAGGCGGTGTCCCCGTGCGGATGGAACTTCCCGAGGACGTCCCCCACCGTGCGCGCCGACTTCTTGAAACGGGTCCGGTTGGCGGCGTAGGGGCCGCGGCGGGCCCCGCCCTCCGGCTCGCGGCTCATGGCCGCGCGCAGGCCGAGCTCCGACATGGCGTACACGATCCGGCGCTGCACCGGCTTCAGCCCGTCGGCGACGTGCGGGAGCGCCCGGTCGAGGATGACGTACATGGAGTAGTCGAGGTACGCCTTGCAGGCGAACTCGCGCATCGGCCGTTCGTCGGCCTTCGGCTCCAGGCGCTCGATCAGGTCTGTCGTCATGTCCCGCTCGCTCTCGCTCCCTCCGGGCCGGCGCGCCCCGGGCCGGCGCTCAGACGTCCGCCGCGCCGCCTTCCGCCTCGAGCCAGGCGCGGCGGTCGCCCGACCGCTTCTTCGCAAGCAGCAGGTCGAGCGCCGCGCCGGTGTCGTCGCCGGGGGCCGCCGTCAGCCGCACGAGGCGGCGGGTCTCCGGCGACATGGTGGTCTCGCGGAGCTGCGCCGGGTTCATCTCGCCGAGCCCCTTGAAACGCTGCACCTGGACCTTGCCGGACCGCCGCTCCGCGGCCAGGCGGTCCATCAGCCCCTGCTTGTCCGACTCGTCGAGCGCGTAGAAGACCTCGCTCCCCGCGTCCACCCGGTACAGGGGCGGCATCGCGACGAACAGGTGCCCCGCCTCCACCAGCGCAGGGAAGTGCCGGACGAACAGGGCGCAGAGAAGGGTCGCGATGTGGGCCCCATCGGAGTCCGCGTCGGCGAGGATGCACACCTTCCCGTAGCGCAGGCCCGCGAGGTCCCCCCGCCCCGGCTCGACCCCCACCGCGACCGAGACGTCGTGCACCTCCTGCGAGGTGAGGATCTGTCCGGAGGCGACCTCCCAGGTGTTCAGGATCTTGCCGCGGAGCGGCATCACCGCCTGGAACTCCCGGTCCCGGGCCTGCTTGGCCGAGCCGCCCGCGGAGTCGCCCTCCACGAGGAACAGCTCCGACCGCTCCGGGTCCTCCGAGACGCAGTCGGCGAGCTTTCCGGGCAGGGTCGGACCCGCCGCCGCCTTCTTGCGGACCACCGTCTTCGCGGCGCGCACGCGCGCCTTGGCCCGCGCGATCACGTGCTCGGCGAGCCGATCCCCGGTGTCGGTGTGCTGGCTCAGCCAGAGGCTGAGCTCGTCCTTCACCACCCCGGAGACGAAGGAGGCGCATTCGCGCGACGAGAGCCGGTCCTTGGTCTGGCCGGTGAACTGCGGGTCCACCATCTTCACCGAGAGGACGTACCGGCACGTCTCCCACACGTCGTCGGGAACGAGCTTCACCCCCCGCGGCAGGAGGCTCCGGAACTCGCAGTACTCCCGGAGCGCCTCGGTCAGGCCGGCCCGGAGGCCGTTCACGTGGGTGCCGCCCTGGGGGGTCGGGATCAGGTTGACGTAGCTCTCCGCCACGGGCCGCGGCTCGTCGCCGCCGGGGAGGGCCCAGGCGACCGCCCAGTCCGCCCCTTCCGTGTTGCCTTCGAGGCTGCCCGCGAACGGCTTCGCCGGCAGGAGGTCCGCCCCGGGGAGCGCGGCCCGGAGGTATTCGCCCAGGCCGTCCTCGAAGCACCACTCCTCGCGCTCGCCCGATTCTTCCCGGACGAAGGCGGTCCGGAGCCCGGGGCAGAGGACCGCCTTGGCCCGCAGCAGGAAGCGCAGGCGCGGCGCGGAGAACGAAGGGATGTCGAAGAAGGCCGGGTCCGGCCAGAACCGGAGCACGGTCCCGGTGTTGCGGCGGCCCACGTCGCCGACCGGCTCGAGGTCGGAGACCTTGTCGCCGCCGCGAAAGGCCATGTTGTACTCGCACCCGCCGCGCCGGACCCAGACTTCGAGATGGCTCGAGAGCGCGTTGACCACGGAGACCCCGACCCCGTGGAGCCCGCCCGAGAAACGGTAGCTGTCGAGCGAGAACTTCCCCCCGGCGTGCAGCCGGGTCAGGATGAGCTCGACCCCGGGAACGCCCTCCTCCGGGTGGACGTCCACCGGCATCCCGCGCCCGTCGTCCGCGACGCTGAGCGACCCGTCGCGGTGCAGGGTCACGTCGATGCGCCGCGCGAACCCCGCGAGCGCCTCGTCCACGCTGTTGTCCACCACCTCACGGGCGAGGTGGTCGGGGGACGACGTGTCGGTGTACATCCCGGGCCGCTTGCGGACCGGGTCCAGCCCGACCAGCACCTCGATCGCGGTGGCGTCGTACGTTGCGGCCATGGCGAAGTAGAACCGGTTTCCAGTCGCGGGGATTGTACGGCGCAGCGAGCGGCCATCCGCATCGCGGCGCGACGACGCGATACTCGAGGAACCAGGCCTTTTTCTTTCTGTCTTAGCGAGTTGCGGCGCAAATTGCAGTACGGAAAGAAGATCGAGGCAGGCGCACGGCGGGGATTTGCGCTAGGCGCGCCTCTCGCGGGCGCGTCCGCGGGGATGTGGGCGTCCTGGGAACGCGGGCGTCCCGCCCGCCCATGGATGGCAAGGCCTTCTGGATTCCCGCTTTCGCGGGAATGACGAAGGTGGGCGGGACGCCCGTGCTCTCAGGAGACCCGTCGCCGACCTCCCGGATCGCCCACCACCGCTCGATCAGCCGCATGTCGTTCATGCGCTGCGCTCCCCCGGCGCTCCTCGGTGCGTGCATGGCCTTCCTGCGGACGAGCGTCCTGGGAACGCGGGCGTCCCCACGGACGCGCCTGCGAGCGTTGATCGCGGTGGTCCCGTGGTCTACCCTCGCTGGCTGTCCCTCCCGACCGGATCGACATGCCCGAGCGCCAGACGGCCCCGCGGAGCTTCGAATCGGCGCTCGCCGAGCTCGAGACCCTGGTGGAGAAGATGGAAGGGGGCGATCTCAGCCTCGAGGATTCGGTGGCCGCGTACGAGCGCGGGGTCGTCCTGCACGGATACTGCGAGCAGGCGCTGTCCGCGGCGGAGCGCAAGGTCCGGATCCTCACCGAGGGAGGCGGCGATGGGGGAGCGGGCGAGCGGCTGCGGCCGTTCGAGGCGGAGGCCGGAGACCCGCCCGCCCCGGACCCGGACCCGCGCGACCCCGCCGCCACGCCTCGCGCGGCGGCCCGCCGGCCTCCCTCCCCCCCTCCCGCGGACCAAGCGTTGGAAGGGGACGGCCTCCCCTTCTGAAGCGCGCCGGGGAGCGGAGGCGGCGGGCTGTCGATCCTCCCTCCCCTCCCGGTCCGGCGCATCCGGCTTCGCGCCGCCGCCGCCCGGCGAGGCCGGCAACGAGCGGCGGCGCCCCCCGGACGCTACCCAAATCGGATCAGACCCCGCGCCTGCTTTCCGGCCGAACCGGGTATCATTCGCGCGCGTCCCCCGAAGTGGAGGTGCTGGCAACTTGAAGACGCTGGAACGAACGGAAGCTGCGGCCCCCGACTACGAACCGGGGGCCGACCCGATCGCCGACGTCCAGGGCAGCCCCGACCTGCGCCGGATCCCCATCGACAAGGTCGGCATCAAGGGCATCCGCCATCCCGTGCGGGTGCTGGACCGGTCGGTCGGGCGGCAGGAGACGGTCGCGACCTTCAACATGTACGTGGACCTGCCCCAGGACTTCAAGGGCACCCACATGTCCCGCTTCGTGCAGGTCCTCGAGAACCACGAGTACGAGATCACGGTCGCCACGTTCCAGCGCATGCTGCGCGAGATGGCGGACCTGCTCGAAGCGCGTTCCGGCCACATCGAGATGACGTTCCCCTACTTCGTGCGCAAGGCCGCCCCGGTGAGCGGCGTGGCCAGCCTGATGGACTATGACGTCACCCTGATCGGAGCGATCCGGGACAGCGACGTCCGGATCAGCACCCGCGTGGTCGTGCCGGTCACGAGCCTGTGCCCGTGCTCCAAGGCGATCTCCGCCTACGGCGCCCACAACCAGCGCTCGCACGTCACCGTCCACGCCCACACGCGGGCCCTGGTATGGATCGAGGAGCTCATCGACGTCGTGGAGCACGAGGCGTCATGCCAGCTCTTCGGCCTGCTCAAGCGCCCCGACGAGAAGTTCGTCACCGAATATGCGTACGACAACCCCAAGTTCGTCGAGGACCTCGTCCGGGACGTCGCGCAGCGGCTGGACGCCGACCCCCGCATCGAGGGGTACTCCATCGAGGCGGAGAACTTCGAGTCGATCCACAACCACTCGGCCTACGCGCGCATCGACCGACCGGCCTGATCGCCCGGAGCTCACTCCTTTGCCTGTTCCCACAGGGCGTCGAGCTCCGCCGGTGTCCGTTCCTCCAGCCCCCGGGCGCGCCCGGCGAGGCGCTCCATCGTCCGGAAACGATGCTCGAACCGGCGGTTGGCGCCGTCGAGGGCGCGGTCGCAGTCGAGCCCCAGGCGGCGGGCGAGGTTCACGCACGTGAAGAGGACGTCGCCCAGCTCCGATTCCACCCGGCGCCTCCCCTCCTCCGCCTCGATCGCCTCCCGGAGCTCGGCGGCCTCCTCGTCGAGCTTGGCGAACACCCCCTCCACGTCGGGCCAGTCGAACCCGACCGCGGCGGCCCGCCGTTGCAGCTTCGCGGCTCTCGCGAGCGGGGGGAGCGCGGCGGGCAGCCCGTCGAGCGCCCCCGCCGCACGCGGGCGTTCGGCCGCCTTGGCGCGTTCCCAGTCCGGCCGCTCCGGGGCCGCGGAAGGATCGAACACGTGCGGATGGCGGCGGATCATCTTGTCCAGGATCGATTCGACCACGTCCTCGACGTCGAAAGCCCCCCGCTCGTTCGCCAGATGAGCGTGGAACGCCACCTGAAACAGGAGGTCGCCCAGCTCGTCGCGAAGCGCGTCGAAGTCCTCGCGCGCGATCGCGTCGGCCACCTCGTAGGCTTCCTCGATCGTGTACGGGGCGATGCTCTCGAACGTCTGGGCCCGGTCCCAGGGGCAGTCCTGCCGAAGCCTCGCCATCAATCCGAACAGGCGTTCCATCTCTTCCTCCGTCGTGCCGAGTCGCGCCTCTGCGGCCGCACCGGCGCGCCGCCCCCGGCGGGAGCCGGATGGGGCGGTATCGACCGGCCACTCCGGCGGCCGAAGCCGCCGCGGGTTCGTACGGGCTCCTTCGGCGCACAAGGAGCCCGGGGGCTCGCGATCTTCCTCCTTCTGGGGGTGCTCGCGCCAGCGGCGGCGCTCGGCGAAGCGCGGGCCGATTCGGCGGAGCGGCCGGTCACCCGGGCGGACGTCGAACGCATCCTGGTCCTCGAGGCCCGGGCCGCGCTCCGGCGCGGCCAACGGACCCGCTTCGACCGCCTGACGGACGCGCTCCGGGACCATCCCCTCCACCCCTGGCTGCGTTTCCTCGAGTTCCGCGGCGGGTTCGGCCGGCACGACGACCGGGCGATCGAGGCGTTCCTCGCGACCGTTCCCGATTCCCCGATGGCCGACACGGTGCGGCGGCTCTGGCTCGACCGCCTCGCGCGCCAGCTCCGCTGGGAGCGCTTCCTCCAGGCGCACTCGTCGCTCTCGACCGCCCTTCGCGACCCGCGGCGCCGGTGCCTGCACGCGCGGGCGCTGCTCGAGACGGGGGACGACGCGGCCGGGTTCGAGGCCGCCGCGAAGCTCTGGCGCGTCCCGCGCTCCCAGCACGAGGCGTGCGACCGCACGTTCGCGATCTGGGCGCAAAGGGGAGGCCGGACGCCGGAGCATCTCTGGGGCCGGATCGAGGTCTCCCTCAAGCGCGGCAACCGGGACCTTGCCGCCTACGTGGCCCGGATGCTCGATCAGCCCGATCGCGCCATCGCCGAACGCTGGATCCAGGACGCTCGCCGCCCCGCCCGGATCGTGGCCCGGGCGGGGCAGGTCCGGCAGGAGCCGCAATGGGAACGACCGGTCGCCGCCGCTGTCGCCGCCCTCGCCCGGCGCACCCCGGACGCCGCCGCCGACGCCTGGCGGGCCGTCTCGGGAGGCGGCTCCTCCGTTCCGACGAAGCTGGACGCCTTCGCGTCCTGGCGCATCGGGCTCGGGTACGCACAGGAGCACCAGGTGCGCGAAGCGGCGGAATGGCTCGAGCGCGTGCCGGACGAAGAGCGCAGCGAGCGCCTCCTCGGCATCCTCGCCCTGCTCTCGTTCGCGGAGGGCCGGTGGGCGGATTCCCTCGCCGCCCTCGACACGCTGCCCCCCGAGGCGCGCGCCGAGCTTCGCTGGCGGTACTGGCGCGCCCGCGCCCTCACCGTCCTCGGGCGGAGCGAGGAGGCGCCGTGGGCGGAGATCGCCGCCGAGCGCGACTACTACGGGTTCCTCGCCGCCGACCGGATCGGGGCGCCGTACCGCATCGTGCAGCGTCCGGCCGGCTCCTCGGCGGAGCGCATCCGCCGGATCGAGGGTACGGGCGGGTTCCAGCGCGCGCGGGAGCTGTACGCCCTCGGGCTCCGTAACGGGTCCCGCCGCGAATGGAGGCGCCTCGTACAGGGCCTCGAAGGCGAAGACCTCGCCGCCGCGGCCGAGCTCGCGCTCCGCAACGGATGGCGCTTCGAAGCCATCCGGGCGGCCGCCCGCGCCGGCGCCCTCGACCGGCTCGACCTCCGTTTTCCCGTCGTATGGAAGGACGAGGCGGCCGCCGCCGCCCGCGAGCACGGCATCGACCCCGCGTGGGTGCTCGCCACCATCCGGATGGAGAGCGCATTCCGGCCGCGGGCCCGCTCACCGGCCGGGGCCCTCGGGCTCATGCAGATCATGCCGGCGACCGGCCGCCGGATCGCCCGCGCGGAGGGGGTCCCGTACTCCGGCGCCCGGACCCTGCTCGACCCGGAGAAGAACATCCGTCTCGGCGCCGCCTACCTGCGCCAGCTTCTGGACCGGCTGCACGGCCACCCCGCCCTCGTGAGCGCCGGGTACAACGCGGGTCCGCATCGGGCCAAACGCTGGCTTGCCCGCGGCGAAGGGATGGAGCCCGACCTCTGGGTGGAGCTCGTGCCGTACAAGGAGACGCGCCAGTACGTGAAGCGGGTCCTCGAGTACCGGATCGTCTACCGGAGACTGCTGGAAGCCCCCCCGGTGCGGCTGAGCGACCTCCTCCGCCCCCTGCCCCCGACCCCCGCCGCCGACCGGTAAACCGGGCCCGGCTTCCGGGGCCGGCCCGGAAGCCTGGACACGGTCGGCGAGCCGCCCGCCGCGCCTTCGCGACGTTCCGTCTCGCCGGGGCGGCGCGGGGGGCTCCCGGAGCGTGCGGGTCCGAAACCCCGCGGCGGCCGATCCTGCGCGAAGTGCGCGGGTCAGCCGTGGTGGCGGATCGGCTCCAAGGGGAGCGGCTGCGGGACCCGGGGGCAGGTCACCCGCAGGAAGAGGTGGCCCTGCCGGTGGCAGAACCCAAGCCACTTCTGCAAGAAGCGGTTGATCTCCCACTTCCTTTCGAGGTCGGGCATCGGCCGCCGCCGCCAGCTTCGATCCGGGCTCCGCCGGGGCCAGCGCCGGCTCAGGCCGACGATCTCCGCCGCGTGCGCGTCGTGGTACAGGACGATCCCCGCGTTGGGCTGAAGCTCGTCCCCGAACCAGTAGGTCAGGGAGAGCGAAGTGGTGTAGCGCTGCTGCTCGTGCACGGTGAGGTAGAGGTCGAGCGCCCCCGCGACTCGCGACACCACCGTGCCCTCGATGCTCCGGAGCTCCGGCACGAGACGAAGCAGGCGGTGGTAGTTGCTCTCGTAGAGCTCGATGAGGGAAGCCAGCGAAAGGCTCCGCGGCGGCCCGGCGTCGAGGTTGCGCTCCACCGACATCATCGCCCGATGGTAGCAGCCGGATTACGCCGGAGGGAATCCCGTCCCTGCCTCGCTCCGAAGGAGATCGAGGATTTCTTTTTTTTATATAAAAATTTCAATATATTACGTTATAATGAACAGCAACGAAGGAGCCCGGGCGCGTTCATGGCGACGGCGGATTGGGCCAAGGGCGCGCCAGGAGGCGCCGGAACCGCCCCCAGTCGAACGCGGGCCCCGGATCGGTCTTGCGCCCCGGCGCCACGTCCGAGTGCCCGACGATCCTCTCGGGCCGCACCGCCGGCCAGCGGCCCATTATCGCCCGGACCAGCTCCGCCAGCGCTTCGTACTGGCTCGGCTCGTAGGGGGTCGTGTCGGTCCCCTCCAGCTCGATGCCGATCGAGAAGTCGTTGCAGGCGGACCGGCCGAGGTAACGCGACTCCCCTGCGTGCCAGGCGCGGTCGAGAAGCGATACGTACTGGGTGAGGCCGCCGCCCCGATCGATGAGGGTGTGGGCGGAGACCCGGACCCCCTCCAGCTCCCGGAAGGCGGGATGCTCGGCGGGGTCCAGCTCGTTGCGGAAGAGTCGGGTCACCGCGCCCCCGCCGAACTCGCCCGGAGGGAGGCTGATCCCGTGCACGACGACGAGGTCGATCTCCGTCCCGGCCGGCCGCGGGTCGAAGTTGGGCGAAGGATGCCGGCGGGCGCCGGCGATCCAGCCGTCGGGGCGGATCGGGGGCTCGTTCAAATCTTCTCCTCGACGACCGATTGCAGCAGCTCCATCTGGTGCGACACCCCCACCGCGTCCTCGACGTCGATCTGGAACGCGATGCCGGCCCCGCTTTGGGAGAAGTCCCCGACCCGCTCGATGGTCTCCAGGATCTCCCGGCTCAAGTGCTCTTCGACCAGGAACAGCAGCATGTCGCGAGAGGTCTCGAGCGCGAGCCCGAGAAAGGTCCTCTTCACGTCGACCCCTTCTCCGCGCACCCGGCTGATGACGGTCGAGCCCAATGCCCCCTTCTCACGGGTGGCGTGCAGGATGGGCTCGGTGTGGGTGTCGTCCACGAGCGCCACGATCAGCTTGAAATGCATTTCGGTTGGATCCTCCGAGGTTTCCGGCCGGCCTCCGGGCGTCTTCAGCCGCGCCGCGCCGCCCGCCACCGCGACGCTTGCGCGTAGGCGAGCACGGCCATGATGGGGAACAGGCTCGCGAAGGCGATCAGCCCGAAGCCGTCCAGGGTGGGGCTGCGGCCGGGGACCGACGAGGCCAGCCCGAGCCCGAGGGCGGTGACGATGGGCACCGTCACGGTCGACGTGGTGACCCCCCCCGAGTCGTACGCGAGCGCGACGACGCTGCGCGGGGCCATCGCGGTCTGGATCAGGACCAGGGCATAGCCCGCGATGATGTAGTAGTGGAGCGGGGTCCCGGTGACGATCCGGAACACCCCGATCGTGACCCCGACCGCGACCCCGATGGCGACCGCGATCCGCAATCCGGTCACCCGGATGGCGCCCCCGGACACCTCGTTGGCCTTGAGCGAGACCGCGAGCAGCGCGGGCTCCGCGATCGTGGTGGAGAACCCGACCGCGGCCGCGAAGAGGTAGACCCACGCGTACCGCTCCCACCCGAGGGCGCCGCCTCCCGGCGCGCCGAGGAACGCCGGGTCCGAGAGCTGCGCGGCCATGCTCCGGCCGAGCGGGAAGAGCGCCTTCTCGAGCCCGACGAGGAACAGCCCGAGGCCGACCGTGACGTAGACGAGGCCGACCGCGAGCGCTCGCGGGTTCGGGATGGGCCGGCCCACCACGAACCGCTGGAACGCCAGCAGTACGACGACGATGGGGGCGACGTCGAGCGCGACCCCGAGCAGGAGCGCGGCGGAGCTCGCCAGGAACTCCGTCACCCGAGACCCCTCCCGACCGCTCCGCCCAGGATCCCGTAGATCATCACCGCCGCCATCGGGGTCAGGGCCGCGAACGCGATCAGCCCGAAGCCGTCGGTGAGGGGGTTGCGGCCCCGGATGCTCGACGCGAGCCCGATCCCGAGCGCGGTCACGAGGGGGACGGTCACCGTGGACGTGGTGACCCCCCCCGAGTCGTAGGCGACGCCGATGATCGCCGGCGGGGCGAACCAGGTCAGGACGACGACCGCGGAGTACCCCCCGATGATGAGGTAGTGGACCGGCCAGCCGCGAAGGATCCGGTACACCCCGATCAGCCCCGCGAACCCGACCGCGACCGCGATCGACAGCCGGAGGCCGAGCGCGTAGGCGTCCCGGTCCGCGGGCCGGGGGTCGATGAGGCCCTCCTCGGCCGCCACCCGGGCCGCCTCCCCGGTGACCGCGATGAGGGCGGGCTCGGCGACCGTGGCGCCGAAACCGAGGCCGAACGCGAAGACGAGGAGCCAGGGCAGGCTCCCCTTGCGGGCGAGCCCGTCGGCGAGCATCGATCCGATCGGGAAGAGGCCCGCTTCGAGCCCCCGGACGAAGAGGGCGAGGCCGACCACCACGCACGCACAGCCGACCGCCAGGTCGAGGAGGTCCGGGATCGGCTGGCGCAGCACCAGTAGCTGGAACGCGGCGATGACGACGACGATCGGCGCGAGGTCCCGGACACAGTCCCGCAAGGTTCTGACGAGAGGCTGGAGCATGACCGGACGACGCGCGAAGGCGCCGCCATTATAGGGAAGACGGGCCGGGAAAGGCCGGCCGCTCGCCCCGATTCTGCTCCGGGGGTCGCCGCAAGAGTGTCGGGGCGTCCTGGGCACGCGGGCGTCCCGCCCGCACATGGGGTGAAGCGCCCGCGTTCCCAGGACGCCCTGCCCCAGGACGCGCCTGCGGCGAGGGTCCGCCGCCCGCGCGGACGGGGATACGGGTGCGGCTCAGCCCGCCTCGTGGATGCGGGGGATCTTGTGGGGCGGCCCGAGGGCGAGGAGCATGGCCGCGTCCACGTACTCGACCCGGGCGGGAAGCCGCAGGGCGTCTTCGAGGCCCTTCTCGATCCGGGGGCGGAGGCCTTCGGGGTCCGCCATCTCGCCTTCGCGGGTCCCCACCCGCAGCCGGAGCGTGTCCATGTCGGGGCCGGTGCGGACGATCTGGAAGAGGCCGTGGTCCACCTCCTCCCATTGCTCCAGCACCCGCTGGACCTCGACCGGGAACACCGTCCTCCCCTTCACCCGCACCCGGTAGCCTACCCGGCCCAGGAAACGGAGCCGGGTGTTCGTGCGCCCGCACCCGCACCGTCCGGTGACGGCGGTGCCGATGTCCTCGCTCCGCCAGCGGATGAAGGCGAGGGATTCGTCCATGAGCGAGGTGAACAGGAACTCGCCCCGCTCGCCCTCCCCCACCGGGGTGGTCGTGCCGGGCTCCACCACCTCGACGAGCCACAGGTCGTCGTGCATGTGCAGGCCGTCGTGGCAGCCGCACTCCTGCATCATGAAGCAGAGGTCGCCGGTCCCGGACAGCTCGAACGCCTCGCTGCCCCACTCCTCGTCGACCAGGCGGCGCCCCTTCGGGGTGAGCGCGTCCCCCGCCCACACGAACCCCCGGGTGGCGCCCAGGACCTCCTTCGGGTCCAGCCCGAGCCGCGCGATCTCGTCGCGGAGCCCGATCGCCTGGGGCGGGGAGAGGAACGCGTGCACGTCGGGCTTGAGGTACCGGAAGGTCTGCACCACGCGCGGGAGGTCGGGCCAGTCGGTGAACGTCACCCGGGCCCCGATCCGGCGGGCCGCGTCGGCCATGGGCCACACCGGGCGCAGGTACAGGGCGAGCGACAGGCTCGCCACCCCTCCGGGGCGGAGCCCCGCCGCCCACAGGTGGCGGGCGAGGGACTCGGCGAAGACCGACCGGTCGCGCTCCGTGATCGGAAGGAAGGTCGGCGCGCCGGTGGTGCCGGAGCTGGTGTGCACGTCGCACGGGACGTCCGGGGCGAGAAGGCTCATCCCTCCGTAGGGATCGCCGGTGTCGTCCCGGAACTGCCGGACCATCTCCTTGTGGATGGTGGGCGCCGCCCGGCGGAAGTCGTCGAGGGAGCGGACGTCGCCCGGGTGCGCGCCGGCCGCCTTCCACTCCCGCTGGAGCAGGCTCGAACCGGCCCACGCCGCCGGCAGCCGGGCGAGGAGCCGGGCCTCCTGGAGCGACCGCCTCCGGTCCGCCGACAGGGTCTCCATCTCCTCGTTCCAGAACGGTCGTTGTGCGTCCATCGGGGCTGGCTCCCGTCGTGTCGGCTGGTGGCCGCCCGCGCTCAGAGGAGCGCGCGGCGGGGGTCGAGACAGAGGGCTCGAAGCCGCTCGAGAAACGCCTCGCCCTCCCCTTCCGGGCCGGCCGCGAGCTCGAGCCCGAGGAGGATCGACCCCGCCCGCTCGGCGATCGTGAGCGCGGCTTCGGGCGGGCGGGCTTCCTCGGGGCCGGCCCCTTCGGGATCTACCCCCTCGGGGCCGGCGCCCGGAGCGTCGGGGGGGCGGACGACGAACGAGCGGGCCAGCCGGGGGTGGTCCCGAAGCGCGGTCCGGGCGAGCCGGGCCACGAGGTCGAAGGGATCCGGCGGCGCCGCGGAGAGGGCGGCGAGCGCACGGCAGGCGTCCCGGACCGGCTTCGCGTCGCAGGCGGCCTCCATCCGGCGGGGCGTTCCCTCCCCCTCCCCTCCCGCGCCGCGCACGGCCCGGGGACGCGGCGGGCGGGCCGCCGCCGGCGGCGGACGCCCCGCCTGCCGGAGCACGTCGGCCAGGGTGGCGGCGCCGTCCGGGCCGGTCCCGGCGACCTCGCCGGCGTCCATCCCGAGCTGTCTCGCCGCCCGCCCGGCGAGCGAACCGGCGAAGGGGGCGGACAACCGGCTACCCCGACACGACGGCGGCCGCGATCGCGTCGAGGATCGCGTCGAGGTCGATCCGATGGTAGGCGTACAGGTCGGGGACGCTGCCCGACTGTCCGAAGTGGTCCACGCCGAGCGGATGGCAGCGGTGTCCGGCGGCCGCCCCGATCCAGTCGAGGGCGCCCGGGTGGGCGTCGGCGACGGTGACGAGGCTGGCCCCCGGGGGGAGCGGCTCCAGCAGCCGTTCGAGGTGGGAGCGCGCGCCGCGGTCCCCCTCGCGGCGGGCCCTCGCCGCCGCCCGCCACCCGGCCGCGAGGCGGTCGGGGGAGGTCACCGCGAGCACCCCGGCCCCGGGCAGCTCCCCGCGCACCGCCTCGTGGGCGGCGCGGGCCTCGCCCGCGACGGCGCCCGCGTACACGATGGCGAGGTCCGAGCCCGGCGCGGGGGGAACGAGCCAGTACCCGCCGAGGAGGATCTCGGCCGCGTCGGCGTCCGTCAGCGCCCGCACGGGCTGATCGACGGCCCGGGTGCTCAGGCGGAGATAGACCGAGCCGCCCGTCTCGTCTCCGGGGAGCCCCGGCCCGGGCGGCGAGGGCGCCCCCCCGCCCCTCCCCCGCTGCATGTAGTCGAAGCTCCAGCGCAGGATGACGGCCAGCTCGTCGGCGAACGCGGGCTCGAAGGAGGCCAGCCGGTCCTGCCCCATGCCGATGAGCGGGGTCGAGATGGACTGGTGGGCCCCGCCCTCGGGGGCGAGGCTGATCCCGGAGGGGGTGGCCACGAGCAGGAACCGCGCGTCCTGGTAGCAGGCGTAGCTGAGCGCGTCGAGGCCGCGCTGGATGAAGGGGTCGTAGAGGGTCCCGACCGGGAGCAGCCGCTGCCCGAACAGGGAGTCCGAGAGCCCGAGCGTCCCGAGCAGGGTGAACAGGTTGTTCTCCGCGATGCCGAGCTCGATGTGCTGCCCCCGGGGAGACGCGGCCCACGCCTGGAACGAGGCGACCGCCTCCTCCCGGAAGGTGTCGGCCCGCTCCCGGGCGGAGAACACCCCCCGGCGGTTGACCCAGCCGCCGAGGTTCGTGGAGACGGTCACGTCCGGCGACGTGGTCACGATCCGGTCCGCGAACTCGCTCCGCTCCCGCCCGATCGAGGCGAGGATCCGCCCGAAGCTCTCCTGGGTGGAGAGCCGCTCCCCGCCGGGAACGGGAAACGCCTCGGGCACCGCGATGGCCGGCGCCTCGTAGCGGCGGCCATCGGCCCGCGCGAAGGGCGCCGCGGCGATGTACTCCTCCAGGCGCTCGGGCGGGAGGTCGAGGCCGGCGAAACGGTCCCACTCGGCCCCGGGCTCGATCCGGTGCCGGCGCCGCAGCTCGTCCATCTGCTCCACGCTCATCAGGCCGGCGTGGTTGTCCTTGTGGCCGGCGAACGGCAGCCCGTAACCCTTGATCGTGTAGGCGATGAAGCAGGTCGGCTCGTCGCTGCCGGCGGCCGCCTCGAACGCCTCCACCACCGCCTCGATGTCGTGGCCGGCGAGGTTCGTCATCAGCCGCGCGAGCCGCTCGTCGTCGAACTCGTCGAGGAGCGCGCGCATCCCGGCCACCCGCCCGAGGTCCTGCGAGAGGCGTTCGCGCCAGGCCGCCCCGCCCTTGAACACCATCGCCGAATAGAGGGAGTTGGGGCAGTCGTCGATCCACTGCCGGAGCGCATCGCCCCCGCGGCGGCGGAACACCCCCTGAAGCTCCTTGCCGTACTTGAGGGTCTCCACCCGCCAGCCCATGTTCCGGAAGAGGTCGTCGATCCTCCCGAACAGCCGGTCGGTGATCACCGAATCAAGGCTTTGTCGGTTGTAGTCCACGATCCACCAGAGGTCGCGGACCTCGTGCTTCCACCCCTCGAGCAGCGCTTCGAAGATGTTGCCCTCGTCGAGCTCCGCGTCCCCGGCGAGGGCGATCATGCGCCCGTCCCGGCCCCCCCGCGGCTCCCGGTCGTGGGCCCGGAGGTAGTCCTTGACGATGCTGGCGAACAGGGTCGCGGCCACCCCGAGCCCCACCGACCCGGTGGAGAAGTCGACGTCGTCCTCGTCCTTGGTGCGGGACGGATACGCCTGGGCGCCGCCGAACGCGCGGAACCGTTCCAGGTTCTCCCGGCTCTGGCGCCCGAAGAGGTACTGGATGGCGTGGAACGCGGGGCTCGCGTGGGGCTTCACCGCGACCCGGTCCCCGGGGCGCAGGACCGCGAAGTAGAGCGCGGTCATCAGGGCGACGACCGAGGCGCTCGACGCCTGGTGGCCGCCGACCTTGAGCCCGTCGTGGTTGGGGCGGACGTGGTTCGCGTGGTGGACCGTCCAGCTCGCGAGCCACAGCACCTTGCGCTCGAGCGCGCGCAGGATCGCGAAGCGGTCGGGAGACGGCCGGTCCGGCCGGTCCGCCCGCCCCTCCCGCGGCGCGGGCCGCGGGCCTTCCGCGATCAGGTCGTTCCGGGCCGCCATGCCTCCTTCCGAAGGGTCTTCCGCCGAGCCCCGGCCCGGCGCATTGCGGAAGGCCGAGGGAAGCCGCTCACCGGCGCTCGATCACCACCTCGGTCTCCAGCGAGGAGCCGGCGACCCCGTGGAACACCCCCCGGGTCGGCGGCACGTCCGCATAGTCCCGCCCGACCGCGACCCGGACGTGGCGTTCGTCCCCCTCGGTGTCGTTGGTCGGATCGAAGCCGATCCAGCCTGTCCCGGGGAACCAGCCCTCCACCCACGCGTGGCTCTCCCCCCTCGTCACGTGCTCCTCGGAGGGGGCGAGGTATCCCGAGACGTAGCGGCAGGGGATCCCCCACCGGCGCAGGATCGAGGCCATCACGTGCGCGTAGTCCTGGCAGACCCCCCTCCCCGTCTCCAGGATGGCCTCGATCGGGGACTCCGCGGTGGTGCTGCCCGGCACGTACTCGAACCGCCGGAAGAGCTCCGCCCGGAGGCTGCGGGCGCTCACGAGCGGGTCCTCGCCCGGTTCGAGGCCGTGCTCGTCGAGGAACCGTTCGAGGGCCGGCGAGGAGCGGACGAAGGTGCTGTCGTGCAGCATCGGCCACAGGTCGACGTCCTCCCGGGCCTCGCGCAGCGCCGGCCACGCGCCGGCCTCGAGCCGGTCCGGGGCGGGGGCGACCGGCCCCACCTCCACCTGCGAGCGGGTGACGATCTCGATGTGCTCGTGGGGGCGGGCGCGGTCCAGGAAGTGGGCCGGGTTGCCGAACGGGTCGGTGAACTCGAACAGCGGGCCGTCGGGGTCCGTATGCACCGAGAAGGCCCGGACCATCTGCACCCGGTCCCGGAGCGGGCAGAGGCGCAGGGTCATGACCTGGGAGCGCACCGGCGCGTCGTACTCGAACCGGCTCCGGTGCTCGATGGCGTAGCGTGCGATCACGTCTCCAACCCCTCGACCTGGGTGTGATCGAGGTAGCTGGCCATCGTCACGTCGTGGAGCCTCCGGCACTCGCTCCCGACCGTATGGAAGAACCGGAGCGGGTTCCCGCCCTGCGCGCCGTCGAGGCTCTCGACCTCGAGGAAGGCGGCGAGCCGCAGGACCATGCGATGCGCGGGGGCCAGCGGATAGCGGGCCCCGGCCGGGTCGATCCCCGCCAGCATCTCCTCGAGGTAATGCACCGCGAAGCGCAGGGACCGGGGAAGCCCCGGGTCCTGGACGAGGAAGACGAGCACCTCCTCCTGCCGGACCTCCATCGAGTAGCGGCGGCCGAACACCTCGTAGGCCCCGCAGATGCGCAGGAGGTCCGCCCACGGCAGCTTCGCCGAGCCGCGCGGGCGCTGGGCGAGGTCGACCCACGACCCGAGGAACGCGGCCTGGTGCTGCACCCGCTCCACGAAGCGGCCGAGCTCCATGAAGCGCCAGCCGTCGTCCCGGTACATGAGCGCGTCCATCGCCCCGGTGAGGAGGCGGAGGCGGTCGGTCGCCTCGCCGACGAGGGCGGAGGGGCCGGCCGCCCATGCGGCGGGCAGGTCGTTCTCCCGGATCCACAGGTAGCCCTGGTTGAGGCAGGTCCACACCGCCAGCGGCAGGTGGGAACGGACCTGCCGCGCGTTCTCGCGCGCCAGGGTCCAGCAGGAGAGGATCGAGTCCGGGTTCGAGGCTTCTTCGATGAGGCTGCCGGCGAGGGTGTAGGCGTCCGTGAGCAGGTACGCCTCGGCCTCGTCCCGGCTCTCCGGCGACTCCGGCAGCGCCTGGCCCAGGGTGCGGTGCACCACCTCCCAGGCGATCGCGATTTCGCTCCCGGTGCGGTCGACGAGCCGGTCGAGCGGATACCGGACGAGCCGGAGGGTGTGCCTGGTCCGCTCGAGGTGGCGGCCCAGCCAGTAGAAGTTCGCGGCGACCCTCGCCAGCATGATCGACCCCGCCCCCTTCCCTATCCGTCGACTACCCAGAGGTCCTTGCAGCCCCCGCCCTGGCTGGAGTTGACGACGAGGCTGCCCCGCGGCAGGGCGACCCGGCACAGCCCGCCCGGAAGGACCGCCGGGCCGTCGCGCCCCTGCAATACGAAGGGGCGAAGGTCCACGTGCCGGGGCTCGATGCGCCCGTCGACGTAGCACGGCGCCCGCGAGAGGTCGAGGGTGGGCTGGGAGATGAAGTTCGACGGGTCGGCGCGGATCCGGTCCGCGTACTCGGCCCGCTCCGCCTCGGAGGCATGCGGGCCGACCAGCATCCCGTAGCCCCCCGCCCCGCCGACCTCCTTCACCACCAGCTCGTCGAGGTGGGCCAGGGTGTGGGACAGCCCCTCCGGCTCCCGGCAAAGGTAGGTCTCCACGTTGTCGATGATCGGGTCCTCGCCGAGGAAGTAGCGGATGATCCGCGGGACGTAGGCGTAGAGCGCCTTGTCGTCGGCGACCCCGGTGCCGGGGGCGTTGGCGAGCACGAGGTTGCCGGCCCGGTAGGCGTGGAACGTGCCCGCCGCCCCGAGGAACGAGTCGGTGCGGAACGTCACCGGGTCGAGGAAGTCGTCGTCGAGCCGGCGGTAGAGGACGTCGATGCGTTCGAGCCCCTGCGTGGTGCGCGCGTACAGGACCCCGTCATGGAACATGAGGTCCTGCCCTTCGACGAGGTCGACGCCCATCTCCCCGGCCAGCAGGGCGTGCTCGTAGTACGCGGAGTTGTAGAGGCCCGGGGTCAGGATCGCGACCCGGGGGGTGCGGGTCGACGGGGCGAGGGAGGACAGGATGGCGTACAGCCGCTCGCTGTAGGAGGACACCTCCCGCACCCGGTGGGTGCGGTACAGCTCGGGGAACGCCCCCTTGACCGCGTCGCGGCAGCCGAGCATGTAGGAGACCCCCGACGGCACCTGGAGGTTGTCCTCGAGCACCGCGACCCCGGCATGGGTGCGGACGATGTCCATCCCGCACACCGCGACGTAGACGTCGTGCGGCACGTCGAGCCCCCGCATCTCCATGCGGTAGTTCGGGGAGCCGAAGACGAGGTCGACCGGGACGATCCCGTCCCGGAGGGAACGGCCCTCGTGGTAGATGTCCCGGAGGAAGAGGTTGAGCGCGACGAGACGCTGCTTCAAGCCCTGCTCGATCCGGTCCCAGTCCGCCCCCGCCATCACGCGCGGCACGAAGTCGAGGGGGATGATCCGCTCCGTCACGTCGTCCCCGCCAAGCACCGTGAAGGTGATGCCCTCGTGCAGGAAGCGGCGGTAGACGCTGTCCTGGAGCCTCGCGAGATCCTCGGCGGACAGCCCCTCCAGGGTCTCCTTGAGCGCCCGGCAGGAGGCGCGGGGGGTCCCGTCGGTCTCGAACATCTCGTCGTAGAACCTTGGCTCCACGTCGTATCCGGGGAACGGGGCGGAGCCCTGCGGCCGCGCTTCCTGCGAAGATTCGGGCATGGTCACCTCTGTCCGGAGCCGGTGCGGGCGCCCGGCCCGTCTGCGGGGCCGGGCGCAACGCGGCCCGGATCATAGCCGCCGAGGTTCGGGCCGGCAACACTCAGATCACTCCCCTCGTCCGAGGCATGTGCGCGGCAGGGTTTTCGCGCCGGCACACCGCGCGCAGGCGCGTCCCTTGGGACCGCTGCCGGGCACGGCGTCCTGGGAACGCGGGCGTCCCGCCTACCTTCGTCATTCCCGCGAAAGCGGGAATCCATGTGTCTTGGGAACGCGGGCATCCCGCCCGCAGCGGACCGGAGGTCCGGGAGTAAAGCGCCCGTGAACGAAAGTGCGGGCGAGACGCCCGCGTTCCCAGGAGCGTCCCCGGCTCCACTCCCTATATCAAGAGGTTACGAACAGCTCACGGGCCTCCGTCCTCGCGAGGCGCATGCGCTTTTCGCCAAACACACCGCTCGCAGGGCTCCAGGGCGGCGCGTCCGGCCGGCCGTCAACGGACGGAGTAGACGGCCGCCTCCTCCCGCACCCGCACGCTCCCCTGCCGCCGGCGCACGATCCGGGCCACCGCCTCCGTCTGTTCGTCACGAGTCTGGCTGGCCCCCACCTCTACCACCGCCTCGCACACGTCGTCCGGCGTGAGCCCTTCGAGCACCTCCGAGACCTCGAGATTGCGCGGCGCGCTCCCGGGCCGGAGGGCGAGGAACTCCGCCCGCAGTCCCCGCGCGCCCTTGCGGCCGTGCAGCCGCCACAGCTCCCGCACCCCCATCTGGCCGTAGCGTTCGGCCTTGCCCTTGTCGGCGTGCGTGATCTCGACCTCCACCACCAGATCGGGCGCGGTCCGGTCGACGAAGGCGACGGCGGCCGCCTCCCCTTCGGCGCGCGCCGCGTAGAACCCTCTGGCGCGCTCGCCGACGTAGAACGCGCAGTCCGGCTCCATCCCCGTGCCGGGCGGCTCGCCCCGCCCGCGAAGCCGGGTGCTGCGGATCCCCTTCGTGGGGCCGACGATGGCGCTTCCCGCGGCGTCCACGACGTTGCCGAGAATCTCGGCCAGGTCTTCGTGGGGGAACGAGGGCGCCATCAGGGTGATGATCCCGCGCACCGGGTCGAGGCAGACCCGGCGGAAACGGCGGTTCCAGTCGATGGCCGCGAGCTCGGCGATGGTCCCCGCGTCGGCGCGCAGGACGTGGATGGTGGAGCCGAGGGGGCCGGTGTACATGGTGGTGGCGGGGGCGTTCATGGCGGACGTCCCGATGCGAAACGGACGCCCGGCATCATACGCCGTCCGGCGCGCGGTGAACCGCCCCCGCGCCCGATTCCCGTATCATCGCGCCCCCTGAAGCATGACGGGAGGCCCGCGCGCGCATGAAGCTCGAGCTCGACACCGACCGGATGATCGCCGAGGTCAAGGATGGGATCGGCTGGGTGGTCTACAACAACCCGAAGCGGCTCAACGCCATCTCGCTGGAAATGACCGAAGCGCTTCCGGTCATCTTCGACGCGTTCGAGGAGAGGGAGGACGTCCGGGTGGCGGTCGTCCGGGGGGCCGGCGAGCGGGCCTTCGTGTCGGGCGCGGACATCTCGGAGTTCGAGAAGAACCGCTCCTCGGAGGAGAGCCGCCGGGTCTTCGACGAGAAGAGCAAGCTCGCGACGGCCCGGATCGAGGCCTTCACCAAGCCCGTCATCGCCATGGTCCGGGGCTACTGCATCGGCGGCGGGCTGATGGCCGCCCTGCGGGCGGACGTCCGCATCGCGTCCGAGGACGCCCAGTTCGGGATCCCCGCCGCCCGGCTCGGCCTCGGCTACGGGTACTCGGGGGTCGCCCCCCTCGTCGACCTGGTGGGGCCGGCCGCGGCGAGCGAGATCCTGTTCTCCGCGAGGCGCTTCAGCGCGGACGAGGCCCTGCGGATGGGGCTCGTGAACCGGGTGGTCGCGGGGGCCGCCCTCGAGCCGGCGGTGGTGGACCTCGCCCATCGCATCGCCGACAACGCGCCGCTCACGGTCCGGGCCGCGAAGTTCGCGATCCGGCAGTGCGCGCGGGACCCGGCCGACCGGCGCCTCGACGAAGCCGCGCGGCTCGTCGAGGCGTGCTTCCGGAGCGAGGACTACGTCGAGGGCCGACGGGCGTTCATGGAGAAGCGCCGGCCCGCGTTCCAGGGCCGCTGACCCGCGCCGGACGGGGCTTCACCGCCGCCCGGCGCCGCCCCGGCCCCCCGGGGGCTCGAAACGAGCCCCCGGGAAACGCCGGACTCAGGTCCGCAGCTCGTCCACGTCGTCCTGATCGGGCATGACCATGAACTCGGGATACGCCTCGATCCCGAGCTCGGCCGCATCCTGCCCGAGGTCTTCGACTTCGGCCGAGACCCGCACCCCCAGGGTCTTCTCGATCACGAACCACAGGACCCATGAGGCCGCGAAGACGAACACGCCCACCGCGACCACCCCGACGAGCTGGGTGACGAAATTCCCGCCGGCCGCGATGCACACCGCGAGGGTGCCCCAGACCCCGGCGAAGAGGTGGGCGGGCACGGCCCCCACCACGTCGTCCAGCTTCAGCGACTCCATGAACCTGATGCCGGCGGTGCAGAGGACCCCGCCGATCGCGCCGATGACGACCGCCCAGTAGTGGTCGACGAGGTCCGGCCCCGCGGTGATCGAAACGAGCCCGGCGATTGCGCCGTTCAGGCACGCGAGGAGGTCGACCCGCCCGAGGATGGGCCGGGACACGCTCATGGCCGCCATGACCCCGGCCGCCGCCGCGAGGTTGGTGTTGACGAGCACGTTGCTCATCGCGACCGCGTCCACCGCCCCGGCGAGCGCGAGCTGCGAGCCGCCGTTGAACCCGAACCAGCCGAGCCAGAGGATGAAGACGCCGAGGGTCACCACCGGCACGTTCGACGGGGGCGTGACCTTGACGCTGCCGTCCGCGCGGAACTTCCCCTTGCGCGCGCCGACCACCATGATCCCCGCGAGCGCGGCCCACCCCCCGGTCGAGTGCACGATGGTGGAGCCGGCGAAGTCCTGGAAGCCCATTTCGCTCAGCCATCCCCCGCCCCACGTCCAGGCGCCGACGATGGGATAGACGACGGCGGTCAGGATCGCGATGAAGAGGAAGAACGACCAGAGCTTCACCCGTTCGGCGAGGGTGCCGGACACGATGGAGGCGGTGGTGGCCACGAAGACCATCTGGAAGAACCAGTCCGACATCGTGGAGTAGCCGTTCTCGACGACCCCCGCCACCGCCGCATCCCTGGTCTCCGCCGCCGCGTCTTCCTGGAGGGACAGCAGGGCCAGCTCGCCGTCCGACGGCCCGTAGAAGAGCTCGGCCGAGCCGACCCAGCCCGTCACGTCGACGTACATGAGGTTGTAGCCCATGAGGTAGTAGGCGAGCCCCGCGATCGAGTAGAGGCCGATGTTCTTCAGGCAGATCACGGACGCGTTCTTGGTGCGGACCGAGCCCGATTCGAGCATCGTGAAGCCGGCGCACATCCACATCACCAGCGCGCCCCAGATGAGGAACGAGAAGGTGTTGAGGACGAACTGGGTCTCGCCGGGGACGGACGCCCAGGCGCTCCCCGCCGCGAGCAGGACCGCGCCGCCCGCGAGCACCGCGGCGGTCGTGACCGCTCGCGAGGTGGACGGACGCGCGGTCCGGTGGACTGGTTTTCCGAGCGGGCTCATCGAGTTGCTTCCTCCTTCAGTGCCTTGCGGGGGATCGCCCCCCTCTCTTCCCCCCGGGCCGCCCCGGGGTGGTTCATGCTTCGAATCGCCGGGTGACCGGGGGCAGCGGATACTTGAGGCCGGTCGCGCAGTTGAACAGCACGACCCGCTCCCCGGGCGATATCCGCCCGTCCGCCACCCCCTCGCGCCACGCGGCGTAGGTCGCCGCCCCTTCGGGGCAGAGCAGGAGTCCGTCGCGCCGGGCGACCTCCGCCCGCGCTTCGAGGATCGCCTCGTCGCTCACGCTCGCCGCGAAGCCGCCGCTCTCCCGGACCGCGCGCAGGATGAGGAAGTCCCCGATCGCGGCGGGGACCCGGATCCCGGCCGCCACCGTATGCGCCCCCTCCCACCGGGGCGCGTGCTCCTCGCCCGCCACGAACGCGCGCACGATCGGGGCGCAGCCCTCCGCCTGGACCGCGACCATGCGCGGCAGCGGCCCGTCGATCCAGCCGACGGCGCGCAGCTCGGCGAACGCCTTCCACATCCCGATGAGCCCGGTCCCGCCCCCCGTGGGGTAGACGATGACGTCGGGGAGGGCCCAGCCGAGCTGCTCGGCCAGCTCGATCCCCATCGTCTTCTTGCCCTCGATCCGGTACGGCTCCTTGAGCGTGGACACGTCGAACCAGCCTTCCTCGTCCGCGCGCTCGCGGACGATCCGGCCGCAGTCGTCGATGAGGCCGTCCACCCGCCACGTGACCGCCCCCTGGAGCTCGATCTCGGAGAGGTTCACCTCCGGGGTGTCGTCCGGGCAGTACACCGCCGACTCGATCCCGGCGCGGGAGGCGTAGGCCGCGAGGGCCGCCCCCGCGTTGCCGTTGGTCGGCATCGCGAGCCGGGAGAGGCCGAGCTCCTTCGCCATCGACACCGCGAGCGCGAGCCCGCGCGCCTTGAACGAGCCGGTGGGGAGCCTCCCCTCGTCCTTGACCAGCAGCTCGCCCTCCCCCCGCTCCGGCGGGGAGAGTGCGATGAGCGGGGTCGTGACCTCTCCGAGCGAGACCCGGTTCCCGGGCTCCCGGACCGGCAGGAATTCATGGTAGCGCCAGAACCCGTCCGGGCGGGCGGCGAGGTCTCCGCGGTCGAGGTCCGTGGCGATCGCTTCGAGGTCGTAGCGCACGAGGAGGGGCCGGCCGGCCTCGGAGAGCCCGTGCGCCTCCTCCGCGGGATACCGACGCCCGGTGAGGGAGCACTCGAGGTGGGTCACGTAGCTGGTGCGCATGGCGTCTTCAGGCGGCCCTCGACCGGCAGCCGGCAGCGGTTCGGTTCGGATGGACGGCCGGGAAGCGGCGCCCGCGGCCTTCCCCCCGCCTCGGGCGGGCGGGCGGCGGCCGAGGAGCCTGCGCCCACGGGCCGGGAAGGCCGGGCGCGTCGACCCGAGCCCGGCGGATCGTACCAGAGTCGCCCGCCCGGAATCCGCCGCGAGCCGTCCCGAGGCAGGCGCGCGGCGGAATTTTCGCCAGGCGCGCCTCTCGCGGGCGCTCCTGGGAACGCTTGTGTCCCGCCCGCATTTTCGTCCATAGGCGCTTCTCACACCCTTGTGCGGGCGGGACACAAGCGTTCCCAGGACGCCCTGCGACGTGTCCGCGAAAGCCCTGCCGCAGGGTGAAGGCAGCCTCGAACCACATTGATACCGCGGGAAGATTCCCTCCCCGTGGGGTAGTAGCCGTCTCGGCCCCTGTCTTTCCGATCCAACCTCTCCCGTTCCAGGGTCCCGCACCTACGCCTCGACCCGAGGGATGGAGAACCCCGAGGATCGGGAGGCGCTCCCCGGAGGATGGCGGTAGCATCCGCGAACCGGATCGCCCCGCGAGCGCCGGCCGCCGGGCCGAGGCGCGGCGGGCCGGAAGGACGATGCGGCAGCCGCAGCCCGGGGCCATCATGTTCGATTCCGACTCCCTCGACGGGCTCCTCGCGTCCTGGCCGGTGGGAAGGCTCGCGATGGTCTCCGCGGACGGGGGCGGGCCGTGGGTCGCGCCGGTGGTCTTCGCCCCGGCGCGGGGGTCGGTGTGGACCCCGATCGACGGCAAGCGCAAGTCGGGCGGCCCCCTCGCGCGGCTCGCCAACGCGGCCGCGGACCCGCGCGCGGCGCTCCTCCTCGACGAGTACGCGGAGGACTGGTCGCGGCTGTGGTGGGTGCGGATCGACGGCGCGGTCCGGGTCCACCGGATCGGCGCCGTGCCGGAAGGCCCCGCCGCGGAGGCCGTCGCCGCCCTTCGCGCGAAGTATCCCCAGTACCGGGAGACCCCGCTCTTCTCCGGCCCGCCGACCCTCCTCGAGCTCACGATCGCCCGCTGGCGCGGATGGAAGGCCGCCGGCGCCCCCGGCGCGCCCTCCCCTCCTGCCGGCCCGGCCCCGACCGGCCCCGGGCGTCAACGGCCGTAGCCGACGAGCGCGAGGGCGCTCCGGACGGCCCCGGGAAGCGCGCGCTCGTAGCCGCTGTCGATCTCCACCTTGGCGCTCATCCCCGCCCGGAGCGCCGGCGCGCCCTGCCGCGGAGCGACCGCGATCCGCACCGGGACCCGCTGCACGACCTTCACCCAGTTGCCGGTGGCGTTCTGCGCCGGGAGGAGGGAGAACACCGCCCCGGTGCCCGCGCTCACCCCGGACACCGTGCCCCGCCACCGCTCGTCGGGGTACGCGTCGACGGTGATCGCGACGCTCTGGCCCTCGCGGACGTGGGTGAGCTGGGTCTCCTTGAGGTTCGCCTGGATCCAGGGCTCGACGTCGGCGATGAGGCTGAAGACCGGCGCGCCCTCCCGGACGTACTCCCCGGGCTGCAGGTCCAGGTTGGCGATGTGTCCCGAGGCCGGCGCCCGCACCGTGGCCCGCTCGAGGTCGAGCGCGGCCCTCGCCCGTTCGGCCGCCGCCAGCCGGTAGCGGGGGTGGTCCTCGGCGGCGAGGTCCCGGTCGCCGCCCAGGTTCGCGAGCATCAGCCGCACCTTCTCCTGGAGCTCCGGGACCCGCTGCGCGGCGAGCTGCCACTGGTGGCGATACCGGTCCAGCTCCACCTTCGGGAGCGCCTTTCCGCCGCCGAGCTGGGCCCGGCGCTCGTACTCGCTCTCGAGGAACGCGGCCTCCTTGCGGGCGCTCCGCAGCTCGGCCTCGGCCTGGCGGTGCGAGGCCCGGTACGAGCCGATCTCGTAGCGGATGGCCTCCAGCTCCGCCTCGGCCTTCTCCCACTCCAGCCGGAGCGGGAGCGGGTCCACCTGGAAGAGGGGCTGGCCCCGCACGACCGCCTGGTTGTCGCGGACGAACACCTTCGCCACCATCCCGTCCACCGCGGGGGTGACGAGGACGTGCTCGGCCTCGACGTAGGCGTTCTCGGTCGAGACGATCCGGCCGGAGGTCGCGTACCAGACGCCGCCCGCGGTCGCCACCACGAACGGCCCGAGGGCGAGGAAGAGGACGCGGACGAGCCGGCGGAGCCGCTGGCGCAGCCGGCCCATCCGCCGCCGGCGGAGCCGCCGCTCGCTCGCGGGCCGTGCGGGGGCTTCCACGTCGGCCATCAGCCGGCTCCCGCCGCCAGGCGCGACGGCTCCGCGCCCTCCTCCGCCGGGGCCGGCGCCTCCGGTTCGGCCTGCTGCCGCTCCTCCTGCCGGTCGGCGAGGTTCGCCCGGATGGTGAGCAGGTGCGACTGCAAGCGCTCGCGCTCCCCGGGGCCGAGGCCGGCCAGCGCCTCCTGGGTGGTGATCTCCACCAGGACGCCCATCTTCTCGAGCACCGGAGCCGCCTTCGCGGTGAGGTGCAGCCGCCACGCGCGGCGGTCGGAGGGGTCCGGGCGGCGTTCGAGCCACCCGGTGTGCTCGAGCCGATCGAGGTGCCGGCCGAGGGTCGCCGGCTCGAGCTCCAGGATCTCGGCAAGCCCGCCCTGATGGATCCCTTCGTGCCGGGCAAGGTGGGCGAGCACGATCCACTGCGACTTCGTGAGGCCGAGGCCGCGGGCGCGCCGGTCGAACCGCTTGCGCAGCATCCGCGAGATGTCGTGCACGAGGAATCCGAAGACCGGGTCGGGGCGGTTCCAGAGCATAGGACGATTATGTTGTCTAGCTGACAGTTTGTAAACCCATAATCGCCTCGGCGATAATCAGCATGGCCAGCCATGCGGGGGGCGCCCGGGCTCCGGGACGCCGCCTCCCGCGCATGGGGAGCCGTGCGGCCGGCGCGGACCAGGTTCAGGAGGCAGAGGAATGACCGCTCCGGCGGCGCACCGGCTGCGAGAGGCGCTCGGCAGCTTCGTGACGGGGATCACCGTCGTCACCACCCGCAACGGGGGCGAGCCCCACGGGCTGACCGCGAACTCGTTCTCGTCCGTGTCCCTGGAGCCGCCGCTCGTCTTGTTCAGCCTCTCCCGCGCCGCCGATTGCTTCGACGCCTTCGAGCAGGCGGAGGCTTTCGCGGTCAACGTGCTGCGCTCGGATCAGGAGGACGTTTCGAGCCGCTTCGCGACCAAGGACGTCGACAAGTGGACCGGCGTCGGATGGCGGCCCGGGCACGGCGGCTGCCCGCTCCTCGAAGGGGCCGTCGCGGCCTTCGAATGCCGGGTCGCGGCCCGCCACGAAGGCGGGGACCACGTCATCTACGTGGGCGAGGTCGT
Organism: Gammaproteobacteria bacterium; assembly: GCA_965243335.1. GTDB lineage: Bacteria > Pseudomonadota > Gammaproteobacteria > HK1 > HK1 > JAJDXW01. The sequence continues at coordinate 1,980,878 of OZ251545.1, read as the reverse complement.
CCGGTTCGACCACCACCCGGACGCCGCGCCCCTCGCCTTCTTTCGCGGCCGGTACACCGGGGTCGCCGGCTGATCCGGAGCGCGCCGGCCCCCTCCTCCGGGCGGAACGGCGGCGCGGACGGCGCCGCGAGTGTGCCGCGAGCGCGCCGGGGCGCCCGCCCGGTCAGCCGAGGAATTCCTCCAGGCTCCGGTGGCACTCGATCGTGTGGCCGCCCCCGAGGTCCCGGACGGGCGGGGTCTCGCGGTCGCAGGCGCCTTCGATGGCGAGCGGGCACCGGCTGCAGAAGGGGCACCCCCGGTCGGTCAGCTCGACCACCCGGTCGATGCCCGCCTGCGCCTCCTGGGTCGCCATGGTCTCCTCGAGCCAGCCGATCCTGAGCTCCGGAACCGAGGCGATCAGCAGCCGGGTGTACGGGTGGTACGGGGGCGAGAGCACCCGATCCGTCTGCCCCTGCTCGACCACCCTGCCCGCGTAGAGGACGACGATCTCGTCCGCGAACGAAGCGATGGTGGAGAGATCGTGGCTGATGAAGACGAACGACACCCCCGTCTGCCGGCGCAGCCGCTTGAGGAGGTCGATCACGTTGGCCCCGACGATGGTGTCGAGGGCCGAGATCACCTCGTCGCAGAGCAGCACCTCGGGGGAGGCGGCCAGGGCGCGGGCGAGGTTGACGCGCTGCTTCTGCCCCCCCGACAGCTCCTCGGGGAAGCGCCCGGCGAACTCCGCCGGCAGCTCGACCATCGACAGCAGCTCGCCGATGCGCTTCCTCTTCCCGGCCCCCCGGAGCCCGAGGTAGAACTCGAGCGGGCGGCCGAGGATGTGGTCGATCCGCTGGCGCGGGTTGAGGGCGGTGTCCGCCATCTGGAAGACGAACTGGACCTTCCGGAGCTCGTCGCGGCCGCGGTTCCGCAGGCTGGGATCGAGCCGCTCCCCGTCGAGCGAGACCTCCCCTTCGCTCGCGGGCAGCAGGCCGGACATGACCCGCGCGAGGGTGGACTTGCCGCAGCCGGACTCGCCGATGACCCCGACCGTCTGGCCCCTCCGGACGGAGACGTTCACGTCGCGGAGCACGGTGACGGCGGGGCCGCCGCCGACCCGCCGACCGTAGCCGGCGGTGACGTTCCGCACCTGGAGCGCGGGCGCGTCGCGCTCGTGCTCCGCCGACGTCTCGTCACCCTGCCCGGCGGCCGGCGGCGGGCGGACGGCCGCCATCAGCCGCCGCGTGTACTCATGGCCCGGCCGGTGGATGATCTGGTCGGCGGCCCCCTGCTCCTGGACGTCCCCCGCGTAGAGCACGACGATGTGGTCCGCGATCTGCGCGACCACGGAGAGGTCGTGGGTCACGTAGACCGCCGCCGCCCCCTCCTGCCGGATCACCGACTTGAACGCCTTCAGGACCTCGATCTGGGTGGTCACGTCGAGGGCGGTGGTCGGCTCGTCCAGGATCAGGAGGTCCGGCTTCCCGCAGAGGGCCATGGCCGCCATCAGCCTCTGGAGCTGCCCGCCCGAGACCTGGTGCGGGTAGCGCCGGCCGAGGCGGTCCGGGTCGGGAAGGTCGAGCGCCCGGTAGAGGGATTCGGCCCGGCGGTCCGCCTCCTCGCGGGAGAGCTGCCCGTGGAGGACGGGGGACTCGGTCACCTGCTCCCCGATCGTCAGCGCGGGGTTGAAGGTGGCGGCGGCGCTCTGCGCGAGATAGGCGACGCGCTGGCCGCGCAGCGCGCGCTGCTCCTCCGGCGGCATGGAGATGACGTCGCGTCCGTCGAGGCGCACCTCCCCGCCCGTGAACTCGAGGCCGGGCTTGGCGTACCCCAGCGCGGAGAGCGCGATGGTGGTCTTGCCCGAGCCGGACTCGCCGATCAACGCCACCACCTCCCGGCGCTTCACCGCGAAGCTCACCCCCTTGACGATGGGCGTCAAGCCGCCGTCGTCCTTGCGGGCGGAGACCTCCAGGCGGTCGACTTCGAGGAGCGCGGACATCATTCAGATCATCCGCTTCGCGAGCCGGCCCCCGGCGTGGGCGGAGACGTCGTCGACGATGAGGTTGACGGCGATCGTCAGGGTGGCGATCGCGAGGGCGGGCACCAGGGGCGCGATCGAGCCGTAGGGGAGCCCGGCGAGGCTCTCCCGCACCATGCTGCCCCAGTCCGACTGCGGCGGCTGGACCCCGAGGCCGAGGAAGCTCAGGCTCGAGATGAACAGGATGACGTAGACGAACCGCAGCCCGAAGTCCGTCGCCATCGGCATGGCCACGTTGGGCAGGATCTCGCGGGTGATGATCCACCACAGGCCCTCGCCCCTCACCCGGGCCGCCTCGACGAAGTCGCTCACCATCACGTCGAGGCCGAGCGCGCGGGCGACCCGGAACACGCTGGTCGCGTAGATGAGCCCGGTGAGCACGATGAGGAGGGGGATGGTGCTCCCGACGGCCGCGATCACGACCAGGGCCAGCATGATGGTCGGGATCGACAGGAAGGCGTCGTTGACCCGGCTCAGCACGGAATCGAGCCAGCCGCCTCCCACGGCGGCCGCGATGCCCAGGGTGACCCCCACGAGGTAGGCGAGCAGGGTCGAGAGGAGCGAGATGCCGATCGTGGTCCGGGCCCCGAAGAGCGTCCGCGAGAGCGTGTCCCGCCCGAGGTAGTCGGTCCCGAGCCACGCCACCCGGCTCGGCGGCTGGAAGTCGGTCGCCGGATAGAGGTCGTCGCTCCCCGGCACGATGAAGAGCGCCTCGTCGAGGATGTCCGCCTCGTGGTAGGGGGAGACGTACGGGCCGACGACGACGATGGCCGCCCAGAACGCCACCACGCCGATCCCCAGCTTCCCGCTCCAGGCGAGCTTCAGCCGGCGCCGGGGCGGCGCGTCGGGGAGCTCCTCGAACCGCCCCGCCGCGTCGCCGGCGCCGGCGGGGGCCGGCGGCCCGCTCCGGTCGGCGCTCCCGTCCGCTTCCGGCCGGCCAGGCGCCGTGCGATCCCGCGTCTCCATGCCCCGCCCTCCCTACTTCGGGTGCCGCAACCGGGGGTTCGACAGGATCGACGCCATGTCCGCGATGAAGATCAGCACGATGTAGGTCGCGCAGAAGATCATCGCGCAGGCCTGCACGAGCGGCAGGTCACGGGTCTGCACCGCGTCGATCATCAGCTTCGCGAGGCCCGGGTAGGCGAAGATGGTCTCGACGATGACCACCCCGCTCACCAGGTACGCGAGGTTGAGGGCGATGACGTTGACGATCGGCCCGACCGCGTTGAACAGCGCGTGGCGCAGGATGATCCGGGACCGGGGCACGCCCTTCAGGATCGCCATCTCGATGTAGGCCGAGCTCATGACGTTGAGCACCGTGGCGCGGGTCATCCGCATGATCTGCGAGGAGGCCACGATGACCAGGGTCAGGGTCGGCATGGCGAGCGCCTTCACGAGCTGCCAGCCGGTTTCGTTCCCGCTCATGTAGGCGACCGCCGGCAGCCAGCCGAGGTACACCGCCACCACCAGCACCAGGAACGTGGCGACGAGGAACTCCGGCACCGAGATGAGCCCGAGGGTGGTGAAGGTCACGATCCGGTCGAGGCGCGTGCCGGGGTACATCGCCGCGAGCAGCCCCAGGGTCATGGAGAGCGGCACCGCGATGAGCGCCACCGCCCCGGCCATCCGGACGGTGTTCCACAGGCGCGGCGCGAGCATCTCCGAGATGGGGGTGCCGATGGTCCCGAAGCCGGAGCCGGCCTTCGAGATGCCGAGGTCGCCGGTCAGGAAGTTCCCGAGCCACAGGAAGTAGCGCAGGTGCGCGGGCTGGTCGACCCCGAGCTTGGCGCGGAGGGCGGCCAGGGACTCGGGGGTCGCCATCTGCCCCAGGATGATGTTGGCGACGTCCCCCGGCAGCACGCTCGTGCCGACGAAGATCAGGATCGACACCACGAGCAGGGTGAGGATCCCGGTCGCGGTCCGGCGCAGCAGGCTCCTCAGCAGCACGGCGGCGCCCCGCTCCGGCCCCCCGGCCCGCGCGGGCCGGATCGACCTCGTGCCCGAGGGGAAACGCCGCGACGCGCCGCGACGCCACCCGCGCCGGAAAGGCGGCCGTACCCGCAAGGAAAGGCCCGCGCGGCTGGCGCCGCGCGGGCCCGGAAGCCGATGCTCAGGCCTCCATCCAGGCGAACTCGACCCACTCGTACGCGCCGAGGTAGCCCAGCGGGATGTTGGGTATCCCGTGGATCCGGTCGCTCACCCCGTCGAGGAGGTTGATGTGGTACGGGATCACCATGCCGCTGCCGTTGTGCACGAGGCCCTGCATCTCGCACAGCATCTCGTGGCGCTTGGCGGCGTCGGTCTCCGCGAGCTGGAGCTTGAGGAGCTCCCCGAACCGCTCGTCGTTCCAGAAGGTGTCGTTCCACTTGGCGCCCGGGGCGAACTGGATCGCGAGCATCGCGTTCGCGGTCGGACGCATGTTCCACGAGACGACGTTGAGGGGCTCCTTCATCCAGACCGCGCCCCAGTAGCCGTCCGTCGGCACCTTCTTGATGCGGAGGTCGAAGCCGATCTTCTTGAGGTTCGCCTGCATGAGGAGGCAGGTCTCCTCGATGCCGCCGGTCACCGGCGCGACGAAGAGCTCCGCCGAGTCGTAGCCCGACTTCTTGAGGTGGAACTTCGCCTTGTCCGGGTCGTACTCGCGCTGCGGCAGCTCGTGGCAGTGGTCCGCCCCGTAGGCGACCGAGATCGGGTGGTCGTTCCCCACCGTGCCGTGCCCCTTGAGGATGGACCGCACGATGCGCTCCCGGTCCTGGATGTACTGCAAACCCTTCACGAAGTCGTCGCTGCTGCCCGGCTCGGTGTTCTTGAGGCAGCAGATGCCGCCGTAGAGGCCGGACGGGGTCGAGTTGATGTGGACCCCCTCCGCCTCCTCGATCAGGCGGATGCCCTTCGAGTCGACGGCGAGGATGAGGTCCACGTTCCCGGCGATGAGCGCGTTGATGCGCGCGATCGGATCGGTGATGGCGGTCAGCTCCAGCGCGTCGAAGTTGGCCCCCTCCCGCCAGTAGTTGGGGTTGCGGACGTGGGTCGAGCGCACGCCGGGCTCGAACGACTCGAGCCGGAAGGGCCCCGTGCCGTTCCCCTGCCGGAAGTCCACCGTGTCCTTCTTGACGATCTTGATCTGCTTCTCGCCGAGCTTGATCGGCAGGTCCGAATCCGGCGAGCTCAAGGTCGCCTTCACGGTGTGGCTGTCGACCTTCTTCCACTCGTTCACCGTGCCGAAGAACGCCTTGGCGACGGACAGGGAGTCCTCGCCGAGATGGCGGTTCATGCTCCAGACCACGTCGTCCGCGGTGAGCGGCGAGCCGTCGTGGAACTCCACCCCCTTGCGGATCTTGAAGGTGTACTCGGTGGCGTTGCTGTTGACCGACCACTCCTCCGCGAGCTCGGGGGCGAGGGCCATGTTGTCGCGGATCTGGATGAGGCCGTTGTAGGTGGCCCGGCCGCGGGTGTAGTCGATGCCGGAGGTGAACACGATCGGGTCCATCTGATCGTCCGGGCCGTGCAGGTTGGATGCGAACCGCGCGGTCCCGCCCTTGCGCGGGGTCGCGGCGAGCGCCCCGGCGGAGGTGAGCAGGCCGCCCGCGGCGGTGGCCGAGACCCCGAGAGCGCTCATGGCGGCGAGGAAGTCGCGCCGGCTCAGCCGTCCGTCCCGGTGCATCTGCTGGAATCGCTTGATGTCCTTCATGGGTTCCTCCCGAAAATTCGATTGATTGCTTTCGGATTCCGAATCGGAGTGTCGCCGGGGTTCCGCCGGGGTGTCAAGCGCCCCCGCCCGGCCCTCCCTGTTCTGTCGATATCTGTTTGATTTGAAGACGATTTGTGTATGCGCGAGGGGTCCCGGCCGCGTCCGAATCCCTGTAATCTATTGTTATTACGATTGTTTTCCTGCTTCCCGGCGTCCGTTCGGGCCGGATCTCCCGGGGTCGGCGCGCCCCGTCGAAGCGGCGCTCGTGGGAACGGTGCGTCCTGGGAACGGCGCATCCTGGGAGCGCAGACCTCCTGGGAACGCGGGCGTCCCGCCCGCATGGACGTCAGGGGTCCTGCGGGGTCTGTTGCGGGCGGGACGCCCGCGTTCCCAGGAGGCCCGTCTTGACGGGACACAAACGCTCCCGGGACCCGCTGACCCCGGGAACCGAACTCGAAAGGGAGACCTCGACGCCCTCGCGGTGAAGCCCGGGCAGCGTCGCCCCCCGGCGAAACGCGCGGCTACCCGTAGCCGGGCGGGGGCCGGAACCCTCCGATCAGCCCGCCGAGCTGCCGGGCGACCTCGATCGTCGTGTAGTCGCCGCCCTCCGGCCCCACGATCTGCACCCCGATGGGAAGCCCCTCCGGGGCCGCGGGGGCGACGGTGGCGGGGAGCAGGGCCACGCCGGTCAGGCCCGCCCAGAAGAGCTGCTCCCAGTACCCGCGGGTCTCCCCGTTGACGGTGATCCGGCGCGCATCCATGTCGCGCTGCTGGTCGTGGGGAAAGGCGGGGATGCACGCGATCGGACAGAGGAGGACGTCGAAGCGGTCGAAGAACTCGCGCCACGCCCAGCGAAGCCGGGTGCGGCGCTCGTGGATCAGGAGCCAGTCCCGGTGGCGCATCGTCCCCGCGCGGAGGCGGCGGGCGCGGGGGGAGTCCTCGCCGCCGAGGCGCGCGGCCCGCTCCAGGGTCTTCCGGAACTCCTCGTCGCCGTGCCGCGCGGAGAGCGCGCCCTGGAGCAGCCCGGTGTAGACCTCCTCCGCCTCGGCCGGGTCGAACCCGGGGCGGGCCTCGTGGTCGACCTCGGCCCCCGCCGCCCGGAGGGCCTCCGCGGCCCGGAGGACGGCGGCGCGGACCGCGTGGTCCACCGGGCAGAACGGATCGTCCGCCCACACCGCAACCCGCCAGCCGCCGGGCCCGCGGCCGTCGGGCCGCGGCAGGTCGAGCTTCCATCCGTTCGCCTCGATGCGGTCCGGCCCGGCCATCACGTCGAGGGCAAGCGCGAGGTCCCCGGCGTCGCGCGCGAGGGGGCCGACGACCGAGATGTCGGTCGGCGCCAGCACCCCGGGCTTGGCGTGGCCGCGAAGGGGAAGCACCCCCCAGGTCGGCTTGTGCCCGTACACCCCGCAGTAGTGGGCGGGGTTGCGGATGGAGCCCCCGATGTCGCTCCCCGCCTCGAGGCCGGTGAGCCCGGCCGCGAGGGCCGCCGCCGCGCCGCCGGAGGACCCTCCGGGGACGCGCTCGAGGTCCCAGGGGTTGTTGGTGGTCCCGTAGACGTCGTTGTAGCTCTGGAAGTCGGCGAGGTTGTAGGGGACGTTGGTCTTGCCGAAGACGACCGCCCCGGCCGCGAGCAGCCGGTCGACGGCGACCGCGTTCGTCTCCGGGACGTTGTCACGGAGCTCGGGCGCGCCCCAGGTGGTGGGGAGCCCCGCCACGTCGTACGAGTCCTTGACGGTCATGGGGAGGCCGTGGAGCGGCCCCCACACTTCGCCCCGGGCGAGCGCCGCATCCGCCGCCCGGGCCCGTTCGCGGGCCCGCTCGAAGTCGAACACTACGATCGCGTTGAGGGCCGGGTTGAACCGCTCGACCCGGGCGAGGAAGTGGTCGAGCAGCTCCCGGCACCCGATCCGCCGCGCGCGAAGGTCGGCGGCGAGTGACGCCGCGCTCTCGAAGGCCGGTTCCATTCGTCTCTCCTCGTGTTCGGATGGGTGGGAAGGAGCCTTGTGCGCCGTTCGCAAGCTCTTGATACATGCTGGTTTCACCCCGCGGGGCCGCTTGCGCGGGTGTCCCTGGGAACGCTTGTGTCCCGCCCACCTTCGTCATTCCCGCGAAGCTTGTGCCCGCGAAAGCGGGTAACGGGAATCCAGGTGTCCTGGGAACGCGGGCGTCCCGCCCGCACTTTCTCTCGGGCGCTTCGCCCCCGGACCTTCGATCCGCTACGAGCGGGACGCCGCGTCCCCAGGACGCGCCGTTCCCGGGGCCGTCCGCAAGAGGCGTGCTTGGCGAAGATCCCCACCGCGCATAAGCCTCGGAGTGGAGCGGACTCGATCGGAACCCGCGGACGGTTCAGACGCGCTCCTTTCCATAGTAGAGGGTGACCTTGTGCTCCGCTTCGGCGAAGAAGAGCCAGCGTTCGACCAGGACCCCCGCGCTCGCGCTCACGGCCGCGAGGCCGAGCGCGGCCGATGCCCCGGCCCCGCCCTCCCCGCCCGCGAGCCACACGGCGAGGCAGAGGACCCCCGGAAGGACGAAGGCGAGCGCCCACGTCACCGCCCGCAGCCGCCGTGCGTGGCGGCGCGCCACCCGGTAGCCCATCTCCCGCTGAAGCCAGTTGGGCTCGGTGTGGGGCGGATCGAGAGCGTGGACCCGCGCCCCGGGGGCAAGGCGGTCGAGCCCGGTCGCGCTCCCGATGGCGCTCTCGGCGGCCCGGCGGCCGATCGCCCGCCAGTAGCCCGCCTTGACTGCGCCGGCGAGCGCGAGGAGGGCCGCGGCCACCCCGGCGAGGCCGCGGGCCGCCCCCGGGTCGAAGGGCGACGCGAGGAAGGCGAGCCACACCGCGCCGCTCGCCCCGGCGAGGCCGAGGTAGCCGGCCGGGGTCCAGCCCGTCGCCCAGCGCGGCACGGCCGCGAGGCTCCGGTAGATCATGGCCGTCGAGTACACCGTGGCGGCGGCTCCGACGGCGATCAGAACGCCAAGCGCTCGCCACCCCCCGCCGCCCGTCTCCCCCATCCACCACCCGGCCCCGAGCCCGACCGCGGGCAGGAAGGTGGCGGCGGCGAGGCAGGCTTCCCGGGAGAGCCAGGAGGTCCGCCACTGGCTGAACGCCCGGAGCGCCCGCTCCGGGCGGCCGAGGTGGAAGGCGGAGGAGACGAGCCCCGCGCTCACCAGGACGAGGGCGAAGACGAGGGCGACCGCGAACGCGGGGCCGTCGCCCCCGGACGGCGCGACCTGGACCGCGGCGGCGAGCCCGAGCAGGAACAGGATCCCGTAGCCGGCCCCGGACGCGGCGGTGAAGAAGATGATGGAGTAGGCGGGATGCACGCCGCCCTCAGCCCAGTACCGCGTCCGGGCTGAAGCCCCGCGCGCTGTCCGCAAGCGCTCGATGCAGGGAGGGAGGAGCGGGTATCGAGAGGTTTCCTGCCCCCGCGGGGCAGGCTCCGAACGTGGCTTCGAGGCGATCCGAGGAGCCGCGTTCACCGCACGGCGGGTTTTTCGCGGGCACGCCCCTGGGTACGCCGGCGTCCCGCCGGCACGGGGAGGGGCGAAGCGCCCGGGAACGAAAATGCCGGCGGGACGCCGGCGTACCCAGGGGCGTTCGCGAACGGTGCGCCAAGCGAGAATCCCCGCCGCGCCCCTGCCTCGTGCCGGCCGGAACGTTCGTCGCGCGCGGGCTCACCGGTCTTCCGTGGTCCCCGAAGGCCCCGACGGCTCCGACGAGAGCAGCCGGTCGATCCAGCCGAGGAACCCGCCTTCCGCCGGCGCGTCCGCGAGGGCGGCGCCCCCCTCCCCTCCCGCGCCGGCGGCCCCGCCCGCCTCCGCCCCGCCCTCGCGGGAGCGCGGCGGCAGGTAGCGGTTGGTCGGGCGGCATCCCGTCTCCGGCATCAGCGCGTACCCGCCCCGCTCCGCGACCAGCCGGGACACGTCCGACTCCGGGTCCGCGAGGTCCCCGAAGTGCCGGGCGCGGGCCGGGCACGTGGTGACGCACGCCGGCGCCGGGTCGGCGAGGTGGTCGTTGTAGATCCTGTCGATGCACAGGGTGCACTTCTTCATCACCCCGGTCGCGCCGTCGAACTCGCGCGCCCCGTACGGGCAGGCCCACGCGCAGAGCTTGCAGCCGATGCACAGGTCCTCGTCCACGAGCACGATCCCGTCTTCCGTGCGCTTGTAGGAGGCCCCGGTCGGGCACACCGTCACGCAGGGCGCGTCCTCGCAGTGGAGGCACGATTTCGGGAAGTGGACGACCCGCGGCGCCTGCCCCGGCGCCTCGACCTCGTAGGAGTGCACCCGGTTGAGCCACGTCCCGGTCGGCTCCGCCCCGTAGGGGTCGGCGTCGGAGAGCGGGGCCGGGTAGCCGCCCGTGTTCCACTCCTTGCAGTGGACGACGCAGGCGTGGCAGCCGACGCAGGTGTCGAGGTCGATGACGAGACCGAGCCGGCGCCGGGTCGAACCGGGAAGCGCGGTCACCGCCCCGCGCCTCCGGGCCGGGCCGGCTTCCCCGGCCCCTCCCCGGCGCGGCCGGACCCGTTCCCGTTCGCCCGGGGCCGGAACCGCTCGCCGAAGCGGAGCACCGCGGGACGGGCGGGGGCCCCCGGCGGCGGGGGGAGCGGCGGCGCCCGGTCGCCGGGGCCGTCGGCCGGGCGGAGCCGCACCCGGAGGTCGTACCAAGCGGCCTGCCCCGTGATCGGATCGGCGTTCGCGTAGCGGTAGCCGCCGCCCCGCTCGGGAAGCAGCTCGGCGATGAGGTCGTTCAGCAGGAAGCCGCGGGCCGCCTCCGGGGCGTCGGGCGCGAGGCCCCAGGCGCCCCGCCGCTTCCCGATCGCGTTCCACGTCCAGACGGTGTGCTCGTTGACCGCCCTCATGCGCCGCACCTGCGCCCGCACGCTCCCGTTCGGGCTCTCGACGACCACCCAGTCGTCGTCCTCGACCCCGAGCGCCTGCGCTGCCGCGACGGGCACGTAGAGACGGTTGCTCGCGTGGAGCTGGCGGAGCCAGGCGTTCTGCGAGCCCCACGAGTGGTACATCGCCATCGGCCGCTGGGTCACCGCGTGGAGCGGCCACGCGCCCTCCCCGGCCGGACGTTCGCCGGCGCCATCGCCGGCCGGCGGCCCCGCGCCGGCCGCCGCGCCGGTACTCTCGCCGCGCTCCGCCTCCTCGCCCTCCCCGGCGCCGAAGGGCGCGTACCACGTCGGGAGCGGGTCGAAGTAGCGTTCGACCCGCGCGCGGTGCTCCTCGGGCGGCTGCGCTTCCCCGTGCCCCCGCGCGGCGAGCCGGAAGCGCTGGAGCGGCTCGCAATAGAGCTGGAGGAACATCGGGTCCTCGGAGCCGATGAGCCCCATGCGCTTCGCATAGGCGAGGTAGTCGCGGTTGAAGTGCTTGAAGTACCGCTGCGACGGGGCCAGCTCGTCCTGCCAGAAGCAGTCGTTCTCGACGTAGCGGGCGAGCTGGCCGGGGTTCGGCGCTCCCGTGCCGTGCTCGTCGCCGGCCGGGCCGCGCCACCCCGCGAGGGATCCGACGCCGGGGCGGTACTCGTGGTTGGCGAGGAAGTCCGGGTATCCGCCCGGATAGCGCGGCGCGCCGTCCTCGCGGACGAGGCCCGGCAGCCCGAGGCGCGCCCCGATCTCGAGCAGCACGTCCTGGAACGGCCGCACGTCCCGGTCCGGCGCGACCACCGGCTGCCGGATCGAGTCCGCCGGCCCGTCCGCCGACCCGATGGGCCGGTCCAGCATCGAGATGCAGTCCCAGCGCTCGAGGTAGGTCGTGTCCGGGAGCACGAGGTCGGCGTAGGCCACCGTCTCCGAGGCGAACGCGTCGCTGTAGATGAAGCGGGGGATCCGGTACTCGCCGGTCGCGGGGTCCCGGTCGGTGAGCATCGCGGCCGTTTCGGCGGTGTTCATGGCCGAGTTCCACGCCATGTTCGCCATGTACAGGAACAGGGTGTCGATGGGATAGGGGTCCCCCGCCCAGGCGTTGCGGATCACGGTGTGCAGCATCCCGTGGGCGGCGAGCGGGGCCTCCCAGGAGAACGCCTTGTCGATCCGGGCCGGGCGCCCGTCGGCGTCCACCAGCAGGTCCTCCGGCCCCCGGGGGAAGCCGAGCGGAGGGCCGGGCATGGGCTGCCCGGCCGCGATCTGGTCCGGCCGCCCGGCCGGGAGCTGGGGGGGCGGGGCCGGGCGGGGGAACGGGGCCTTGTAGCGGAAGCCTCCGGGGACGTCCACGGTCCCGAGCAGCATCTGCAGCGCGTGCAGCGCCCGGCAGGTCTGGAACCCGTTGGAGTGGGCGGAGATGCCGCGCATCGCGTGGAACGCGACCGGGCGCCCCCGCATCGTCTCGTGGCGGCGGCCGTACACGTCCGTCCACGGCACGGCGAGGGTCACGGTCTCCGCGAAGGCCGCGTGGGCGATCTCCGCCGCGAGCCGGCGGATGGCGGCGGCCGGAACCCCCGTGGCGGCGGCGACCGCCTCCGGGGCGTAGCGGGGGTCGAGGCAGCGCCGGGCGAAGAGCTCGAAGGCGGGCCGCGCGGCCGTCCCGTCCGGGAGGCCGTACCGGCCCCGGAGCGCGGGGCGGGCCGCCGGGTCCGAGGCGGGGCGCGGGGCCTCCTCGGCGCGGTCCCAGACGAGCGGGCGCCCTTCCCCGTCGCGCGCGAAGAGGCCGTCGCGGGGGTCGCCGGGGGCCTCCATCACCAGCCACGGGGCGTTCGTGTACGACGCGAGGTAGCCGGCGTCCACCCGGCCCGCGCGCAGCAGCTCGTGGGCCAGCGAGAGGACGAAGAGCCCGTCCGTCCCCGGGGTGATCCCGATCCACTCGTCCGCAATCGCGGAGTACCCGGTGCGGACCGGGTTGACCGACACCACCTTCGCGCCCCGCTCCTTGAGCCGCGCGAGCCCGAGCTTGATGGGGTTGCTGTCGTGGTCCTCGGCCACCCCGAGCAGCATGAACCACCGCGCGTGCTCCCAGTCCGGCTCGCCGAACTCCCAGAACGACCCGCCGATCGAGTAGAGGCCGGCGGCGGCCATGTTGACCGAGCAGAACCCCCCGTGGGCCGCGTGGTTGGGGGTCCCGAAGCGGCTCGCCCACCACCCGGTGAGGGCCTGGCTCTGGTCGCGCCCGGTGAAGAACGCGAGCTTGCGGGGGTCGGTCTCGCGGATCGGGCGGAGCCACTCGACCGCGAGCCCGATGGCCTCCTCCCACGAGACCTCCCGGAACCCCCCGCTCCCGCGCTCGCCGGTGCGAAGGAGCGGGCGCTTCAGGCGGGCCGGCGAGTAGTGCTGCATGATGCCGGCGGAGCCCTTGGCGCAGAGCACCCCGCGGTTGACGGGATGGTCCGGGTTGCCCTCGATGTACCGGACCGCGCCATCCTTCAGGTGCACCCGGATCCCGCACCGGCAGGCGCACATGTAGCAGGTGGTGGCCCGGACCTCGTCGCCGATCGGGGCGGAGTATTCGATCCCGCGTTCCATCGCGGCGAGTATATTCCACGTCGGCGGCGGCCACCGGGCCGCGAACGCTCCGAAGCCCGGCCTTCAGGCTGTGCCCTCGGGCCTCGCTTTCAGGGCCGCGCCTTCAGGCCGCCCGCCGCATCCCTCCGGGAGGAGCCGTGATGGTGAAGATCGCGAACGTCGAGGCGAGCGCCCATTCGCGCCCGTTCGAAGGGGACGTGCTGCGGAACGCGCTCGGGGCCAACGTCAAGCGCGACTTCGTGCTCGTCAAGGTGGTCGCGGACGACGGCACGGTCGGCTACGGGGAGGCGCACCACGGCCAGAACCCGACGGCCATGGCCGAGATCATCCGGAACGGGGTCGGGACCCTGGTCACCGGGGCCGACCCCTTCGACACCGAAGGGATCTGGGAGCGGGTGCGCCGCCAGCAGGTCCAGACCCACGGTCTCGGCGCGGGGAGCGTCATCGCCCTCTCCGGCATCGACATCGCGCTCTGGGACCTCAAGGGGAAGCTCCTCGGGCAGCCGGTCTACCGCCTCCTCGGCGGCGCGCGGAAGCGCCTTCGCGCCTACGTGGGCGGCCTCACCCTCGGCTTCCAGCCGCCGGACTCGCTCGCGGCGGAGGTCGGGCGGTTCGTCGACCGCGGCTACACCGCGGTCAAGCTCCGGGTCGGGGATGCCCCGAGGCGCGACGCGGAGCGGGTCGCGCGGGTGCGGCGCGAGTTCGGGGACGGGCTCGACATCGCGGTGGACGCCCAGACCCGCTACACCGCCTTCGACCTCACGGAGGTGGTCGCGTACTGCGAGGACCACGGGGTGTACTGGCTGGAGGAGCCGTTCGCGCCGGACGCGGTCGGCGCCTACCGGGACCTCGCGGAGCGGACCCTCGTCCCCCTCGCGGCGGGCGAGAACCACTACACCCGGCAGGCGTTCCGGGACCTTCTGGAAGCGCGGGCGGTCTCCGTCGTGCAGGCCGACTGCACCAAGGCGGGCGGGATCTCGGAGGTCCGGAAGATCTCCGACATGGCCGCCGCGTGGCACGTCGCCTCCGCCCCCCACACCAGCCACTCGATGCTGAGCGCGGCGGCGAACGTCCACCTCCTCTGCGCGCTCGGGAACGGCCTCGTCTACGAGGCGGACGAGGCCCCGGTCAACCCCTTCCGCACCGACCTCGCGCGCAACCCCCTCGTGGTCCGCGACGGCTTCATCGAGCCGCACGACGCGCCGGGCCTCGGGCTCGACGTCGACGAGGCGATGCTCGCCGACTACCCCGCCGTGCCCGGACCCTGCTACCTTCCCGGACGCTGACCCGCCCCCCGCGCCCCCGCTTCGGGGGAAGCCGGGACGGAAGGCCGGGGGGCCGAGGAGAGGAGAGAGGAGAGCCGACATGAAGCTGGGCATGTTCATGCACCCGATCCACGACTACCGCCGCGGGTACCACACCCTGCTCAACGAGGACATGGACGTCATCCGCTGCGCGGACGCGGTCGGCTTCGACGAGGTGTGGCTCGGGGAGCACTTCGCCCTTCCCTCGGAGCCCATCCAGTCCCCGCTCATGCTGATGGCCGCCCTCCTCCCCGAGACCGAGCGGATCAAGCTCTGCACCGGGGTCGTCTGCCTCCCGAACCAGCACCCGGCGATCGTCGCCGGCCAGGTCGCCCAGTTCGACCACATGGCGAAGGGGCGGTTCATGTTCGGCATCGGGCCGGGCGCGGCGCCGCCCGACTTCGAGATGTTCAAGGTGCTCGACCAGGACCGGATGGCGATGCTGGAGGAGTCGATCGACATGATCCTCGGGATCTGGGCCTCCGACCCGCCCTACGAGTTCCACGGCAAATACTGGGACTTCGTGATCCGCGACCAGGTGATCCCCGACATCGGGGTCGGCGGCATGGGCAAGCCCTACCAGGACCCGCACCCGCCCATCATGCTGCCGGCGATGAGCCGGGGCTCGGCCAGCATCCGCATGGCCGCGCGGCGCGACTGGCACACCATCTCCGCGAACTTCGTGCCCGCGGTGGTCCTGAAGGAGCACTTCCAGCACTGGCGCGACGAGAAGCGCAGTCACGGCCTCCCCCTCGCGGAGCACAAGTGGCGGGCCGGGCGCACCCTGTTCGTGGCCGAGACCGATGCCGAGGCCCGCGCCTACCTGAAGCATCCCGAGTGCGCGATGCGCTGGTACTTCCACTACATCATCGGGGTGACCACGGCCGGCGGCTTCGTGCACATGCTGAAGACCGACCCGGAGATGCCGGACGAGGAAGTGACCGTAGATTACTGTCTCGACACGATGGTGATCGCGGGAAGCCCGCAGACGGTGGCGGACCGGCTCGCCGAGTTCCGCGACGAGACCGGGCCGTTCGAGACCCTGATCGCCTCGCACCACGACTGGGTCCACCGCGACCTCTGGACCCGCCACATGGCGCTGATGGCCTCGGAGGTCATGCCCCGGCTCCGGGCCAACATCGGCTGGCGCAGCGAGGCGGCGGACTGACAACTACCGGCCCGCCCGGAGCGGAGGCGGGCCGCCGTACCCCTGCCCTGCCCTGCCCCGCCGGGTACGAGGGAGAAGCGACATGACGTACACGGTCATCGGGGCGTGCCGGGAGAGCAGCCGGCTGGGGGTCGGCATCGCCACCTATTCCATCGGGGTCGGCGGCTACTGCCCGTTCGTCGAACGGGGGCTTGCGGCGCTCTCCACCCAGGCGTTCGCGAACCCCGCCCTCGGCCCGATGGCGCTCGCCGCGCTCCGCGAGGAGCGGGACCCGGCGCCGGTCCTCGCCCGGCTCGCAGCGGCGGACCCGGGGTTCGACTGGCGCCAGGTCGTCATCGCGACCCCGGACGGCCGGGTCGCGGCCCATACCGGCCCGCACACCCGTCCCTGGTCGGGGCACGTGACCGGCGACGGCTTCGCGGCCTTCGGAAACGTGCTGGCCGGGGAGGCGACGATCCAGGCGATGGCCGCCGCGTGGAGGGACCAGGCCGAAGACGACCTCCCCGAACGGCTGCTCGCGGCCCTCGAAGCGGGCCGCGACGCGGGCGGGCAGGCGGCGGCGGACGGGAGCCCCCTCCCCGAACGGTCGTCCGCCCTCATCGTGCGGGGCGAGGACGTCGTCGAGGACCTCGATCTGCGGGTGGACCTCCACGACGACGCGGTCGGGGAGCTTCGGCGCGTCTACGAGCGCTACCGGACGTACCTGCCCTACTACGCCCTCCGCGCCCGCGCCCCGGCCGAGACCCCGCCGCAGGACGAATGGGCGCGGGAGCACGACCCCGCCGGCGACTGAGGCGGCGCCAGCGGACCGCCGCCCCTCACTACCAACGCGCCCGTGCGCGCAGCATCAGGCCGTGCTCGGCGCGGGCGCCGCCGTGCTATCCTCGTGCCGCCATACCGCGTGGGAGCCACCGGACATGAACTGGGCCCAGACCGCCGCGATCATCGTCGCCATCGTCGCCGCCATCGGGGTCAGCGCCGGGGGGATCTACACCAGCCTGAACGGCATCCATGCCCAAGTGGCGGCCATTCAGGCCGAAGCGGCCGCCGATCGGCGCGCCATGCAGACCGAAGCGGCCGCCGACCGGCGCGCCATGCAGGCCTCGATAGACTTCTTCCGCAGCGAAATGCTCCGCCTCGCCGAGCGGCAGTCGCACCTCGAAGGCCAGCTCGCCGAACGCGGCGCAGCCGCAGGCTGACCCCTGGCTGCTACGCCGCCCGGAACCATCGGCCATGAACTGGGCCCAGACCGCCGCGATCATCGTCGCCATCGTCGCCGCCATCGGGGTCAGCGCCGGGGGGATCTACACCAGCCTGAACGGCATCCATGCCCAAGTGGCGGCCATCCAGGCCCAGATTGCGGCCAATCAGGCCGAAGCGGCCGCCGACCGGCGCGCCATGCAGGCCTCGATGGACGTCTTCCGCGCCGAAATGCTCCGCCTCGCCGAGCGGCAGTCGCACCTCGAAGGCCAGATCGCCGAACGCGGCGCAGCCGCCGACTGACCCCGCCCCGAACCCCGGCTTCCTACCCCAGGCTCGGCAGCCTGCATTTCAGCCGAACCTCCTTCTTCCCTCCTCCATCCTTCCTTCCGGGCCGCGTCCGCAGCCTCCTCGATCACGCAGGCGCGCCGCGCGAACCCGTCGCCTTCCTGCGCCCGCCAAGGCGCCTCGCGCAACACTGCGGCTTCAGTCTTGCCCGGCGTCGGCCTCCTCCTCGAGGCGGTAGACGCGGGCGGCGGTGTCGTGGAAGAGGTGCGCCCGCTCGCGCTCGGACCAGCCTGCGGTGAGCCGCTTGAAGGAGTTCCACAGCACCCGGTAGCTGCAGCTCAGCTTGTCCACCGGAAAGTTCGACTCGAACATGCACCGCTCGACGCCGAAGACCTCGATGGTGTGCTCGTAGTAGCGGCGGGTCGCCTCCATCAGCTCCTCGCTGGTCGGGGGCGCCTCCCGCTCGTGCCAGCCGAAGCCGTTGACCTCCATTGCGATGCCGCCGAGCTTGGCGTATGCGTTCGGGCACTCGGCGAGCGGGCCGACCACGCGCCGCCACTCCTCGAACACCTCGTCCGCCCGGCCGGCGTAAGGCCCGATGCCGATCGGCCCGCCGAAGTGGTCGAGGACGATGGCGGTGTCGGGGAACGCCCGCGCGAGGTCCGTCAGGGCCGGGATCTGCGGGTGGTAGCACCAGCCCTCGAAGGAGAGCCCGCGCGGGGCGAGGTGCCGGAAGCCTTCCCGGAACCGGGGGTCGAGGTACATGTCCGGGGCGGGCTCGGTGCGGTGGTTGGGGACCTCCGGGCTCTCGTGCCACGCCGCGCCCTGGCGGATGCCGCGAAAGCGCCCGCCCCCCGCCTCGATCTGGCGGTCGAGGACCTCGGCCGCCGCGTCTCCGCGCCAGAGGTGGGCGGTTCCCACGATCCCGGCCGCCACCCGGGTCCGCCCGTAGAGGCCGGACTCGCTCATCGCCGCGACCCCGGCGACGAACTCCGTCTCCCCGACGGGGCGCAGCGCCTCGGGGCCGCCGGCCCGGAACATCGCGCCGCACTCGATGAACACCGTCGAGACGACGTTGTGCCCGCTCCCGAGGTCTTCGAGCAGCTCGTCGAGCAGATAGCGCGGCGCCACCATCTCGGCCCGCCGGTCCCACAGGTGATGGTGCGGGTCGCAGATCGGAAGGTCCGGGTCCAGCACCGGCTCGACGGTGCGGGCCAGCCAGTCGTCGTTCGCCGCCATGCGTGCGCCCTCCTCTTTCGTCGTCGCCGCCGCTCGCCGGGACGCCGCCCGCCGGGCGCTCCGGCCCGGCGCCCGCGGCGGCGCCCTCCCCCGCGACCGACGGGATACGACCGCGACCGGCCCGGCCCGGCGCCCGCGAGGCCGCCGTTCGTATGCCACCGTAGCAACGGCCGGAAAACGAGGGCACCCGGCGCCCGCCGGCCAAACCCGGGAGGACAGGCCCGGAGACCGGGATCAGGTCCGGACCGATCCGGCCCGATCCGCGCGCTACCCCGAGCCCCGGATCGCGTCCACCTCGATCTCGACCTTGCAGCCGGGTACCGCGAGGGGCGCGCAGACCGTCGTATTGGCGGGTCGGGCCGCCCCGCAGCGCGCCTTGAGCACCCCCGACACGGCGGCGACGTCGGCGGGATCAGGCACGTACACCCGCACCCTCACGACGTCGCTCAGACTGGACCCGGCCTCCGACAGGGCCCGCTCGATGGTGTCGAGCGCCTGGCCCGCCTGCCCCGCCGCGGTCTCGGGCATGGCCCCGGTCGCGAAGTCGACCCCGACGGTGCCGGAGACGAAGATGCGGTCGCCCACCGCCACCGCCCGCGCGTAGCCGGCCAGCTCCTCGTAGCTCGACCCCGAGAAGACGTGGGTGCGCCGCCGTCCCCCGCTCACGGGGCTTCGCCGGCCCGCGCCAGGGGCGAGCCGTCGGGCGCGGACAGGGGCAGCGCCCCCTTGCGCCCCCGCGCCGGCCCGCTCGTCGAACGGCCGCCCATCCTCTCAGCTATCGAGCTTCATGATGAGCTCCGCGACGTCCTCGATCGAGTAGTAGTCCATCTCGACGTTGCGGTCGCCCTCGAACCGCCACGTCAGCTTGGGGGCCTGGACGTCGCCGTTCTCGTCGAACTGCAAGGGGCCGGTCGCCCCGACGTAGCGGATGGACTTGCCGGCCCCGATCAGCTCCTTCGCCCTGCGGATCCCTTCCGGCCCCGGATGGACCGGCTCGCCGTCGGCCGCGGTCACCTTGCGGACGTTGTCCCGCACCGCCGTCCCGTCGATCTCGTCCGCCGCCTCCATCGCCAGCAGGACGACGGTGACCGCGTCGAACATCGAGTGGAGTCCGGGTCCGTCCGGCGGGCCGTCGAAGCGCGCCTCGAACATGGTGTTGAACGTCGCCACCGAGTCCGTGCGCGGCTGGGCGCTGTCGTACCCCACCAGGCCGGTCAGGTGCTTGGAGCCCACCGCCTCGAGGTAGTCCGCGGACCGCAGGGAGTTGTTGACCACGAGGTTGCCGGTCCCCCCGAGGGAGAGCCATTCCCGGGTGATCGTGGCCCCGTCCACCGGAAAGGCGACCAGGAACAGCGAATCGGGGTCGCCTTCGAGGGCCGAGGTCACCTCCGCGCGGTAGCTCTGCTGGCTCTCGTTGTAGGCCACCATCTTCGTGATCGACCCGCCGAGCTTCGCGACGTCCTGCTCGAAGCGCTTGGCGAGGCCCACCCCGAAGTCGGTGTTGACGTAGATCACCGCCGTCTTCCGGTAGCCCTTGCTCGTCGTCAGGAGCGCCCCCATCGCGGACTGGCTGCGGTTCGTCGCGTAGGTGCGGAACCAGTAGCCCTCGGTCTTGCCCTCCTCGGCGAGCGCGGTGAAGCTCTCCGAGGACGAGCAGCACGAGATCTGGGTGACCTTCGAGGGCACCGCGACGGAGGTCAGGATCGGGAGGCTGACGCCGCTCGAGATCGCGCCGACCAGCACCGGGACCCCCTCGAGGTCCACCAGGCTCTTGGCCGCGTCGACCCCCACCGTCGACTGTCCCTGGGTGTCCCGCAGCAGGTACTCGACCTTGCAGCCCTTGACCCCGCCCGCTTCGTTGTAGACGTCCACCGCGAGCTGCCCGGTCTCGGCGATGCGCTCGCCGACCAGGCCCATCGGGCCGCTGACCGGCAGCACCACCCCGAGCTTCACGGTGCAGTCCTCGGCCCCGGCCCGCCCGCCGACGGCAAGCAGGGCCGCGGCGGCGGCAAGCATCAGACCGTTTCGGAGGATGTT
Source organism: Gammaproteobacteria bacterium (assembly GCA_965243335.1). GTDB lineage: Bacteria > Pseudomonadota > Gammaproteobacteria > HK1 > HK1 > JAJDXW01. The sequence continues at coordinate 1,960,477 of OZ251545.1, read as the reverse complement.
CATGTGGTTGCTCCTCGCTCCCTTGCTGTACTCCACGCCCATCGTATCGCGCTGTCCGGGGGATCGCACCCCGGGCCGGCCACCGAGGTATGTGCGCGGTGGGGGTTTCGCCAGGCACACCGCTCGCCAACCCCCCTGGGTACGCCGGCGTCTCGCCGGCATTCGCGTTCCCGAACGCTCCGCCCCCGGGCCGGCGGGACGCCGGCGTACCCAGGAGCGTCCCCCGCGACGCGGGACGCGATGAACCTTGAACGTTACGGCGAGCAGGGGGCGGACGAGAACGCCGTTCCCGTCGCATACGCTCCTGGGAACGGAGGGTCCTGGGAACGCTTGTGTCTCGTCCGCACAGGGGTGTGAAGCGCCCGTGAAGAAAAATCCGGGCGGGACACAAGCGTTCCCAGGAGCGTCCACGCAAGCGCCGCCGCGGGGTGAAATCCGCCAAAAAGCCCTCGAACCCCGCTCTCCACTCTCCATGCCGATCACCTGCGAACGGCGCACACGCCTCGACGTGAGGCAGGCGCGCGCCGGGAACGCCGCTCAGGGGCGGACGTGCCGCGAGACGTGCTCCTCCTCGCCGATGAGCCCCCGCGGCCGGAAGAGCAGCATCGCGACCAGCAGGAGGCCGATCAGCACCGCCTGGAGCGCGCCCGACTGCGCCTGCAGGTCCGGGGGCACGACCTTCGAGATCGCGAAGCCGCTGCTGGTCCAGATGCCCCACACGAGCACCGCCCCGAGGAGCGCCCCCCGGTTGTTGGCGCTCCCCCCGACGATCAGCATGGTCCAGATCTGGAAGGTCAGGATGGGCTGGAAGTCGAAGGGGCTGACGTAGCCGATGAAGCCCACGTAGAGCCCGCCCGCGAGGCCCATGATCGCGCTCCCGAGCACGAAGGCCTCGAGCCGCAGGCGCACCGGGTTCTTGCCGAGCGAGGCGGCGGCCGTCTCGTCCTCGCGGATCGCCTTCAGGGTCCGGCCCCACGGGGACTGCACGATCCGCCCGAGGCCCGCGTAGGCGAGCCCGGCCGCGGCGAGCACGATCCCGAGGTAGAGGACGTTCCGGGCGAGTGGTCCCTCCGCGAGCCCGGCGGCCGGATTCGGGATCCCGATGAGGCCGAGGGTCCCGCCGGTCAGGTACTCCCAGTTGAGGGCGACGAGCTGGATGGAGACCGCGATGCCGAAGGTGGCGACGGCGAGGTACTCCTCGCGAAGCCGCAGGGTCGCGGCCCCGACGAGCGCGGCGGCCGCCCCGGCCGCCGCCATCGCGCCCGCGAGCCCGGCCACGAAGGGAAGCTCGAACCCCCCGGCCACCGCCTCGCGGGACGGCCCGGTCAGGATCGCGGCGGCATAGCCGCCGACCGCCATGAAGCCTGCGACCCCGGCGTTGAAGAGGCCCGTGAACCCCCACTGCAGGTTGAGCCCCAGCACCGCGATCCCGAGGATGAGGGCGATGACGAGGAAGAACACCAGGTAGGAGACGACCCCGATCATCGCGGCTCGCCGAAGAGCCCGCGGGGCCGGAGGTAGAGGATGGCGAGGATCAGCAGGAAGGGCACCGCCGGCTTGTAGCCCGACGGGATCACCATCACGGACAGGTTCTCGGAGAGCCCGACGACGAGGCCGCCGATCACCGCCCCGTAGAGGCTTCCCGTGCCGCCGAGGATCGCGGCCGCGAACAGGGGCAGGATCAGGCTGAAGCCGAGCTCGGGGCGGAGCTGCACGGTGAGCCCGTAGAGCACCCCGGCGACCGCCGCCCCGGCCGCGCCGATGATCCAGGTCCCGCGGACGATCGCCTCCACGTCCACCCCGCTCGTCCGCGCGAGGGGCGGGTTCTCGGCCACCGCCCGCATGTGGACCCCGGTGCGGCTCCGGGTCATGAACAGGTGCAGCGCCGCCACCAGCGCCGCGGTCAGGCCGAGCACGAAGATCTGGTCCGGCATCACCCGGACCGGCCCCACCCGGACCGCGATCTGCAATTCGTTCGAGTAGTAGAAGGGGTCGGGGCCGAACCCCATGAGGATGACGTTGCGGACGAGGAGCGCGACCCCGAACGAGGCGAAGACGAGGGTCATGGGGCCGGCGTGGCCGCGGAGCCTCGCGAAGACCAGCCGGTCGAGGACGAGGGCGAGCGCGGCGGTGAGCCCCCCGGCGAGGACCGCCGCCGCGGCCAGCGCCCAGCCGAACGAGAAGGGGCCGATGGGCCCGCCGAGCGCTTCGTCCATCGCCGCGAAGAAGCCGACGAAGACGAGGGCGGAATAGGCCCCCCAGGTGAGCAGCTCGGAGTGGGCGAAGTTCGCGAAGCGAAGGATCCGCATCGTCAGGGTGAGCCCGATCGCGCCGAGCGAGATGATCGCCCCGCTCAGGATCCCGTCCGCGACGTGCTGGAGGAACATCAGCCGGGGGCCTCCGGGGCGCCGGCCGCTTCCGGGGCGCCGGCCGCCCGCCGCCCGAGGAACACCCCGCCGAGGTCGGGGTTCGCGGCGATCCCGGCCGCCCCGCCCTCCAGCCGGTTGCGCCCCTCGACCAGCACGTAGCCGCGGTCCGAGACCCCGAGGGCCGCGCGCGCGTTCTGCTCGACCATCAGCACCGCGACCCCGCGCGCGGCGAGCCCCCGCACCAGGTCGAGGGCCTCCGCGGCCGCCCGCGGGGCCAGCCCGGCGGTCGGCTCGTCCAGGAGGATCAGCGCCGGCTCGGGGATGAGCGCGCGGGCGAGCGCGAGCATCTGGCGCTGGCCGCCGGAGAGGACGTGGGCCTTGCGGTCACGCCGCTCCCCGAGGACCGGGAACGCGGCGTAGGCGGCGTCGAACCGGCGGGCGGCGGCGCGGCGCGGCAGGGGCGCGGCCCCGACCCGGAGGTTCTCGTGCACCGTGAGGGTACCGAACACGTTGCCGGTCTGCGGCACGTAGGCGACCCCGCGCGCGGGCAGCCGGTGCGCCGGGGTATTCGCGATCTCGTTTCCCGCGAGCCGGATGCTGCCGGCCGCGACCGCCACCAGGCCCGCGATCGCCTTCACGAGCGTGGACTTGCCGGCGCCGTTGGGGCCGATGACCGTGACCACCTCCCCGCGGCCCACCTCCGCCGAGACCCCGTGCAGGATCGGGGAGTCCGGCCGGTAGCCGGCCACCACCCCCTCCGCCCGGAGCAGCGGGCCGGTCACCCCGGCGGCCTCATTCCGGGACGCCGCCCAGGTACGCGTCCAGCACCGCGGGGTCGCGCCGCGCGCCCTCCGGGCTGCCGGAGTAGATGAGCCGCCCCTGGGCCATCACCATGATCCGCCGGCAGAGCGACATCACGAGCTCCATGTTGTGCTCGATGACGAGGAAGGCGCGGCCCGCCGCGTTGAGGGCCGCGATCTTCTCCGCCAGGGTCTCCATCAGGGCCGGGTTGACGCCGGCCGCCGGCTCGTCGAGGAGGATGATCCGCGGCTCCGCGACGAGCGCGCGGGCCAGCTCGAGCAGCTTGAGCTGCCCGCCCGAGAGGGTGCGCGCGAGGTCCCCCATCACCGGCTCGAGGCCGCAGAAGGCGATGACCTCGCGCGCCCGCTCGCGGTTGCGCGCCTCCTCGCGGCGCACCGTGCGGGGCGCGAACCAGTTGTTCCAGAACCGTTCGCCGCTCTGCCCGGAGGGGACGAGCATCACGTTCTCGAGGACCGTCATCTCCGGGAACGGCCGCGGGATCTGGAAGGTGCGGGCGATCCCGGCCGCGAACACCCGGTGCGGGGGGAGCCCGTCGATCCGGCGCCCGGCGAGCCGGACGCGCCCTTCGTCGGGGCGCTCGAGGCCGGAGACCGTGTTGAAGAGCGTGGTCTTGCCCGCGCCGTTCGGCCCGATGAGCGCGTCGAGGGCCCCGGCCTCCACGGTGAAGCCCACCGCGTCGACCGCCCGGAGGCTGCCGAAGCGCATGGTCAGCCCCTCCACCGTGAGCAGGGGCTCGCTCATGCGCGCGCCCCGCCCGCGCCCTCCGGCGGCCCGCCCTCCCCCGCCCCTTCCTGGAGGCCGTACTTCATGATCCGCCCGTGGGGGCCCTGCCGGTCGCGTTCGAGACTGTAGACCGGCCCGCCCGGACCCCGCGCGCGGGCCTGCACCGCGCGGACGGCGGCCCGGTCCTCCTCGTCCAGGGCGATGGCGAAGGCCCGGAGGGTGCGGGGCAGCCGGTCCGCGTAGCGGGCGCCGAGGATGACCGCCGCGACCCCCGGAGCGTCGAGCATCCACCGGACGGCCACCGCCGCGACGTCGGCGCGGCGGCGGTCGGCGACCCCGCGGAGCGCCCGAAGGAGGTCCTGGAAGAGGCCCCACCCCCCGAACTCCTCGATGATCAGCCGGTACTTGACGAGTGAGCGGTTCGCGAAGGCGAAGCCGGGGTCCGGCGCCCCGAGCCACCGGTCCGTCAGGAAGCCGCCGGCGAGGGCCCCGTAGGCGAGGACCGCGACCCGGTTCGCGCGGGCCCAGTCGAGGAAGCCGCCCTCCGGGCGCCGGTCGAGGAGGGAGTACTGCACCTGGGCGGAGACCACGTCGACGCCGGAGGCGGTGATCTCCGCGAGGCGCCGTTCGTCGAAGTTCGTGACCCCGATGCGGTCGATCTTCCCCTCCGCCTGGAGGGCGGCGAGGCGCCCGGCGCAGTCCGTCCATCCGGGGACGGCGAAGTCCCACCAGTGGAGCTGGACGAGGTCGAGGCGCTCGCGCCCGAGGCGCGCGAGCGACCGGTCGATCCCCCGCGCGACCGCGCGGTGATCGATCCGGGAGAGGGCCGCCAGATCCGGCACGTACTTGGTATGGACCTTGATCCCGGCCGCATACGCGGGGCCGCGCGCCGCGGCGCGGGCGAGGAAAGCCCCGATCAACTCCTCGACCCCGGTGTAGATGTCGGCGCAGTCGAAGGCGGTGACCCCGGCGTCGACGAAGTCCGCCATGTCCGCCACCGCCCGCTCGGGCGCGACCGGCCCGTGATCGCCCGCGAGCTGCCAGCCGCCCTTGACGAGGCGGGAGATGCGGTAGCCGGGCTGGAGCGCGACCGTCTCCACCGCCCCTTCCTCCTCCCCCTTCCTGGCTGGGCGGGTCACGGATCCCCGCCGACCTCGCGCGGCGGCGGAAGGGGCGCGGCGGAGGTGTCGGCGCGGCGGAACGAGCGCTCCCCGACCCGGCTGATGCGAAACCTCGCCCCGCAGTACGGGTCCGGGCAGGCGACCTCCTCGTCGGTGGTCATCCAGTCGCTGGCGGCGGTGGCCCGCTGCTTCGCGGGCAGGAGGGGGAGCAGGGCCGCGAGGGGGTAGAGGGGGAAGCTCCGCCGGCCGTCCTCCGGGAACACGAGCTTCTCCCCGACGACGAGGAAGTACTCCCCCTCCCGGTGGTCGCAGACCATCGGCCGGGGGCCGGCCGCGACGACCTCGACCTTGAGGTCGTAGAGGGTGAACCGCCCGCCCGTCTCCTCGCCCCGCCCGGCCATCACCTCCGCTCCGTTCCCGCGCCCCCGAGCCTTGCGGCAGCTTAGCCGAATCCCCGGGAGGCCGCGTCCTCCTGGGAACGCGGGCGTCCCGCCCGCACTTTCGTTCACGGGGCTTCACTTCGGTCCGCTGCGGGCGGGACGCCCGCGTTCCCAGGACGCCGTGCCGAACGTGCGGTCCGTGCTTCCCTTGCACCCGCATTCCCGGAGCCTCGCGGCCGGGCGCGGAGCCCCTGATCCGAATCTCCTCGCACGGGGCGGGCGAGACGCCCCGTGTCCATGCGCGCGGTCCGCCCTCCCCTGCGGGCGGGACACAAGCGTTCCCGGGAGGGCGTCGGTCAGATGACGCCCTCGGCGCGGAGGCGGGCGATGCGCGCATCGTCGTAGCCGATCTCGGCGAGGACCGCCTCCGCGTCCGCCCCGAGGCCGGGGGCGGGCCGGGCGGGATGCTCCTCGCCTTCGAGGCGGATCGGGTTCGCCATCATCTCGAAGCCCGCCCGCGCCGGGTGGTCCACGGCGAGGACCCGCCCGTCCGCCCGGGCCTCGTCGAGGGCCGTCTCCACACCGTTGACGGGGGCGGCGGGCACCTCCCCCGCGAACCGTTCGAGCCACGCCGCGGTCGGGCGCTCCGACAGCACTTCGTCGAGCATCCCGGTCAGGAGGTCCCGGCGCTCCAGGCGGGCCGCGAAGGTCGCGAACCGGGGGTCGTGCTCCCACTCGGGCCGCCCGACCGCCGCCGCGAGCCTCCCCCAGAACTTCTCCTTGTTGCACATCAGGAAGATCCAGCCGTCGCGGGTGCGGTAGAGCTGGCACGGGACCAGCGAAGCGTGCGCCGAGCGCGGGAGCCGGGAAGGCGCGAACCCCTCGTTGAGATGCCACGCCGCGTGGTAGCCGAGGTTGTAGCGGGCGACGTCGAGGAGGCTCACGTCGTAGTCGCGCCCCGCCCCGCTCGCGCGCGCCTCCAGCACCCCGGTCACGAGCGCGAACGCGGCGGTGAGCCCGGTCATGTAGTCGACGACCGAGATCCCGTAGCGCTCCGGCGGGCCGTCCGGGGCGCCGGTGAGCTGGAGGTGGCCCGCCTCCGCCTGCATGAGGAAGTCGAACCCCGGCCAGGCCGCCCGGTCCCCGTCGCGCCCGTAGGCGGAGAGATGGACGCAGACGATGGCCGGGTTGCGGTCCCGGAGGCGGCGGTGGGTGAGGCCCAGCGCATCGGGCTGATCGCCTCGAAGGTTCCCGAACACCGCCTCGCAAGTCGCGGCCAGGTCTCGAAATACCTCCTGCCCTGCCGGAGACTTGAGGTCGAGCGCGAGGCTCCGCTTGTTGCGGTTGAAGCACTGGTAGAAGTGGCTGTCGCCGGGCCCGAGGAAGAACGGGCCGACCCGCCGCCCGAGCTCGCCCCCTTCCGCCGGGTTCTCGATCTTGATGACGTCGGCGCCCAGGTCCGCGAGGTAGGTCGAGCCGAACGGACCCGCGCCGTACTGCTCCACGGCGAGGACCCGGAGCCCGGTGAGGGGAAGCAACGCGCGCGGCTCCGGCCCGCTCCGCCCCCGCCCCGTCAGGCCGGGTTGCGGGCGATGAGCTGGCGGGCGATGAGGATGCGCTGGAGCTCGTTCGTCCCCTCGCCGATCGCGAGGAGCGGCGCGTCCCGGTAGAAGCGCTCGACGTTGAACTCCTTGGAGTAGCCGTAGCCGCCGTGCACCCGCATCGCCTCCAGGGAGCAGAACAGGGCCGCCTCGCTCCCCGCGAGCTTCGCCATCCCCGCCTCCATGTCGCAGCGCTCCCCGCGGTCGAAGGCGGCCGCCGCCCGCTCGACGAGGAGGCGGGCGGACTCGACCTGGGTCGCCATGTCGGCGAGCTTGATCTGGATCGCCTGGTGCTCGCAGATGGGCTTCCCGAACGACCTCCGGACCTGCGAGTACCGCACCGCCTCGTCGAGCGACGCCTGCGCCACCCCGACCCCGCGCGCGGCGACGTTGATCCGTCCGAGCTCGAGCCCGCCGAGGGCGTGCTGGAGCCCCCGCCCCTCCTCCCCGCCGATGAGCCGGTCGGCCGGCACGAAGTAGTCCTCGAAGACGAGCTCCGCGCTGTCGATCCCCTTGTAGCCGAGCTTCTCGAGCTTGCGGCTCACCGTGAACCCCTCCCCCTTCTCCGCGAGGAGGAGGCTCATGCCGCGGTGCCGGGGGGCCGCGTCCGGGTCGGTCTTGACGAGCAGGGCGAAGCACTGGCCGTGGATCCCGTTCGAGATCCACGTCTTGGTCCCGTTGACGACGTAGCCCGAGCCGTTGCGGCGCGCGACGGTGCGGACCGCGGACTGGAGGTCCGTGCCGCCGTCGGGCTCGGTCAGGGCGAGTCCGCCCCGGACCTCCCCGCTCGCGAGCTTCGGCAGCCACTCGCGCCGCTGGGCCTCGGTGCCGTGGCGCACGAGGGCGGAGGCCATGATGAGGTGGGAGTTGTAGATCCCGGTGATCGACATCCACACCCGCGCCATCCGCTCCACGATGCGGGCGTAGGTGGCCGCCCCGAGCCCGAGGCCGCCGTACTCCTCGGGGATGATCGCGCCGAAGAGCCCCAGCTCCTTCATCCCCTCCACGATCTCCTCGGGGTAGACGTCGTCCTTCTCGAGGTCGTGCGCGAAGGGGGCGACCTCTTTCTCCAGGAACTTCTCGATCGCGTCGAGGATGATGTTCTCTTCTTCGGACCGCCCTCCGGGCGCCGCGTGTGAAAGCTCCATCGCCGCCACCTTCCTCCCCCGCTACCCGGTTCGCCCGCTCGCCGCCCCGGCCGCCGGTACTGGCGCCGGGGCCGGGGCCGGCCGCGCCCCCGCCGGCCGTCCGCCGGCGAGCAGGCCCGCGACCGCGCGGACGTCTTCGCACCGGTCGAGGTCGAGGACCGCATCGCGGATCGCCGCCGCCCGCGCCCCGTCCACCGTGCGGCGGGCGTTCTCCATGTACTTCTCGACGACCTCGCGGTTCGTGAGCGGGCGTTCGTCCGCGCCCCGGTTGACCTCCTCCCGGCGGCGGAGCTCGCGCCCGTCCCGGGTGCGGACCACCACCTCCCCGGAGTAGGCGCGGGGGAAGGCGGAGTCGGGGTCCGCCCGGTAGCGCACCCGCTTCGCGAGGTCGAGGATCGCGCGGTCCGTGCGGGCGTCCTCGTCGAGCTCGGCGAGGCCGAAGGCGCGGCGCGCGAGGCTCGCGGCCACCGCGTACTGGACGCTGAACTTGGCGTCGTAGTCGCTCGTCGGGCGGACCTTGTTCGCAGCCGGCTCGCAGATGGTCGCGATGGTCTCCTCCGGGACCAGGGCGGTCGCCTCCTCCACCTCGTCGGGGCGGAGGTCGTGGTCGGCGGCGAGCGCGATGGCCGCGTCCGCGCAGCCGTGGAGGAAGTGGCAGGCGGGGAACGGCTTGACCGCGACCCGCTCGAGCTCCCAGGTCTCGCCGAGGCCGCGCGTCGCGAGCGAGAGGTCGCACCCCTCGTCCCCCGGCGCGCCGAGGTGCGTCCGGTAGAGCCCGAAACGCCCCTCGTAGGGCAGGCTCGGGGCGACGAACCCCGCTCGCGCGAGGTAGGCGGAGGTGATCCCCGCGACCGCCGCCCAGCCCGGGTGGAGGCGCTTGGTCCAGGCCCCCTCCTCCAGGAACTCCATGCTCCCCGAGGCGGTGCTGAGGGCGACCCCCTGGGCCATGACGAGCCGCTCCGGGTCGAGCCCGAGGAGCCGGCCCGCCCCGAGGGCGCAGCCGAACGCCCCCACGAGGCCGGTCGGATGGAAGCCCTGGCGGTGGAAGCCGCCCCGCGGGGCCGAGCCGATGCGGGCCGCCGCCTCCACCGCGACCACATAGGCGGCGATCACCTCCTCCCCGGAGGCGCCGAGGCGCTCGCCGAGGGCGAAGGCGCAGGGGAAGGCGCTCGCGGTCGCATGGACGATGCCCGGCACGTGGGTGTCGTCGTAGTCGAGGCCGTGGACGAGCAGCCCGTTGGCCATCGCCGCATCCCGGAGGGGAAGCCGCCGCGGATGGCCGATGACCGTCGCCTCCCCTTCGCGGCCCGCGCCGGGACCGGAGCCGGGGCCGGCACCGCCGGCGAGCGCCTCGATGCCGTCGAGGGAGGTCCGGGCGAAGTCGAAGCGGTGCGACGCGAGCGCGATGCCGACCGCGTCGAGCATGAGATGGCGGGCGCGGAGCCGGACCTCGCCGGGGATCTCCTCGTACCGCTGCCCGCTCGCGAACTCCGACAGCTCGGCCGCGATGGAGCTCGCTACCGGTTCGATTTCAGGAGCGGTCGCCGCCGCCGCGCTGCTCATCGCATCCTCCTTTCGTCTCGCCTTGCTCTCGTCGTTCCACGCCCGGAAGCCGGCCGCCGGCTCGCTCGCGCTCCGGTTCGTGCCCGCTCGTTCCCGCTCGGGCCGGGCCCCGGTCACGGCTCCTCGATCATGCGCAGGTACTGGGCCTCGAAGTCGAACCCGCCCAGCGCCTCCTTGTAGGCGTCCATGAGGCGCCGGGTGACCGGGCCGGGGATCGCCTCCTCCGCGAGCGGCCGGTGATCGATGCTCCGCACCGGGCAGAGGCAGAGGCTCGTCGAGGAGAGGAACGCTTCGTCCGAAGTGTAGGCGTCGTAGGGGTCGAGGTCCGCCTCGCGGGCGGGGACGCCGAGCCGCCCCGCGAGCTCCAGCACCACCCCGCGGCTCACCCCTTCGAGCACCATCGCGCCGCGCGGGGTCAGCAGCTCGCCGCCCCGCACGAGGAAGAGGTTCTGGCCGGTCCCCTCGTTCAGCCGCCCGTCGACGTCGAGGAGGGTCGCCCACGCCTTCGGATTGCCCGCCTTCACCTCCATGTCGGCGAGGATGAGGTTGACGTAGCTGCTCATCTTCGCGCGCGGGCTCTGCGCGTCGGGGGCGATGCGGCGGAACGAGGAGGTCATGAGCTCGATGCCGTCGCGGAAGAGGGCCGCCCGCTCCCGGAGCGGGAGGGGCATGACGTGCACCACCACCGTCGGCCCGCGGCGGAGGTTCGGCTCGTCGCCCACCCAGTCCGGGCCGCGCGAGACGTTCTGGAACACCCAGTAGTCCTCGCCCTCGGGAAGCAGGGAGAGGTTGCGGCGCACCACTTCCTCGGTCGCCGCCGCCATCTCCTCCCGGCTCTCCGGCGGCTCGATGCGGAGGTAGCGGAGGGAGCGGTAGAGGCGCTCGACGTGCTCCTTCAGCCGGAAGATCGCGCCGCCGACGGTGCGGGCGGTGTCGAAGACCCCGTCCCCGTGGCGGAAGCCCCGGTCGCGGAAGGGGATCAGGACGTGGCTCTCGGGCACGAAGCTCCCGTTGAAGTAGGCAATCCGTTCGTTGGGGCGGTCCATCGATCACGACCTCCGGTGGACGGGGCGGGAAGCACGGCTCGGGCGCTCCCGCCGGCGGGCGGGTACTCCGGCGCGCGACTTGGGAACCGGTCTCCGGGTCATCGGGTTCGGGGCCGCTCTCTCGGGCTCGATCCGAAGAACCGTTCCGCCGCATGCGCCCCGCGGCCTCGCCCATGCGGCCTCGACGCCATCGCCCTGCCTCGCCGCCTCGCAGACCGCTTCATCGGGGAGTCAGCGGCCGGGATCGGCCGCCGCTCCGGCGGCGCCCCGCTTCGGCACCAGGACCGTGCGCTCGAAGGCCATGAACTCCGCGCCGTCGTCCTTGCGGCCGACGGTCCTCACGGTCACGATGCCTTGGCTCGGGCGCGACTTCGACTCGCGCTTGGCGAGGACCTCGGTCTCCGCGTAGACGGTGTCGCCCACGAAGACCGGGGCGGTCAGCCGCACCTTGTCCCAGCCGAGGTTGCCGATCGCCCGCTGGCTCACGTCGCTCACGCTCATCCCGGTGACGATCGAGAGGGTGAGGCAGCTATTGACGAGGGGCCGTCCGAACTCGCTCTTCGCGGCGTAGGCGCGGTCGAAGTGGAGGGGGTGCTGGTTCATGGTCAGCAGGGTGAACCAGGTGTTGTCGGATTCGGTGATGGTGCGGCCGGGGCGATGCTCGTACACGTCCCCGACCGTGAAGTCCTCGTAGCTCCGCCCGTAGTGTTCCCGGTACCGGCCCGGGGCCACTTCGACGCGCTCCACCGCCATCGCCTCCTCCTGCGGGACCTTCCGCCCTGCGTGCGACGGAGTATATCTCCCCCTCGCCGAGGCGCGTGCGCGGTGGGGATTTTCGCGTTGGCACACCACTCACCGACTCCCCTGGGTACGCCGGCGTCTCGCCGGCATTCGCGTTCCCGAACGCTCCGCCCCCGGGCCGGCGGGACGCCGGCGTACCCAGGAGCGCCGTCCCCGCAGGGCAAAAAACATCTCGAACCCTGCTCTCCACTCTCCGTATCAAGAGCTTGCGAACAGCGCACGCGCCCTCCTCACCGTTCTCGGCAGGATTCGTCCGCGGTTGGCAGGATTCATCCGCCCGCGGCCCGAGCGGCCGGCCTTGTAGTAGACTCGCCGGGAGCCTGTCCGGACTCTGCCCGATCCGCCCATTCGCCTCCCGGGAGCCCCGGAAATGAACCCCATGCTGCGCCCCGGCCGGCCCCTGCTGGCCGCGATCCTCCTCTTCTTCGCGGCGTCGGCGGCGGCCCCTTCCGCCGCCGCGCAGGAACCAGGCGCGGAGGGGCCGGCGGGATCGTCGGCGAAGCTGCCGGCCAACCTCGCCGCGAGCGACGTCGAGGCCCTCCTCGCCCGCCTCCCGGACGACCAGGTGCGGGCGCTGCTCCTCGACCAGCTCAAGGCCGCGGCCCGGGCGCGGGACGCGGCGGCGAACGCGGCGCAGGACGACGGGCTCGTCGGCGGGGTCGATGCGAGCGGGGTGAAGCTCAAGCAGACCGTCGAGGCGACGGTCGCCTCCCTCGACACCATCCCGGCCGCGGCGGCGAACGTCTACCGGCGCATCACCACCGGCCCCGGCATCGGCGAGGGGCTCCTCCGCATCGTCTTCCTCGCCTTCAGCTTCGCGGTGCTCCTCGCGATCGGGGCCGCCGCGGAGGCCTGGTACCACCGCCGGACGACCGAGATCCGGGCCCGCATCGCCGGCGCGCCGCCGGGGTCCGCGGGGGTGCGCATCGGGCGCGGGCTGCTGCGCGCCTTTCTCGACCTGATGGCCCTCGGCGCCTTCGCCCTGCCGGTGGTCGTGACGTTCGTCCTGGTGGAGCCGCCGAACGAGACCGCCCGCACGTTCGTCGCCGCCTACTTCGCGGCCATCCTCATCGTGCGGCTCGCGGGCCTCGTCTCGCGCATCGTGTTCGCCCCGGCCGCCCCCGCGCTGCGGATGGTCCCGGCGAAGGACGAGGATGCGCGGTACCTGCATCGCCGGGTCCTCCAGGTGGCCGTGGTCTGGACGTTCGGGGCCATCACCTGCGAGCTGCTGCTCCAGCAGGGGCTTGCGATCGAGGCGTACCGGCTGCTCGCGGCGGCGGCCGGGCTCGCCGTCATACTCCTGTTCAGCTCGCTCTTCTGGCACTTCCGCACCCCCGTGGGGAACCTCATCAAGGGGCCGGACTTCAACCATGCGGACCTCGAGGCCAACCCGCCGGGCCTCCGGCTCCGCGCACAGGTCGGCGACCTCTGGCACGTCCTCGCAACGGTCTACGTGCTGCTCGCGTGGGTGGTGCAGGCGGTCGGGGCCTTCCTCGGCAACGACCGCATGGTCTCCGCCGCGATCGCGAGCGTCATCCTCGTCCTGCTGCTTCCGGCCGCGAGCTTCGCCGTGCGGCGGCTGCTCGAGGCGGCGTTCTCGGGCCGGGGCCGCGCGGCGGAGGAGAGCGAAGACCCGGAGCCGGAGCCGGTCTACGTGGACGCCATCATGCGCAGCGTCAACGTGCTGCTCGTGCTGTTCACCCTCGCCCTCCTCTGGACGGCCTGGGGCGGGGACCCGCGGTCGGCGGCGGCCGCGACGGTCGGGGAGACGACGGCCGCCGCCGCATTCGACGTCCTCCTCATCCTGGTCGTCGCCGACATGCTGTGGAAGGTCACGCGCACCGCGATCGACCGGCGGCTCGAGCGCGAGGGCATCGATCCCGACGCGCCGACGACGGCGGTCCCGGGCGGCGACGGCGAAGGGGGCGGGGGCGGGAGCCGGGCCGGCACCCTGCTCCCGCTCGCCCGCAAGACGGTGGCCACCGTGCTGGCGGTGATGGTGGTCTTCACGATCCTGTCCGCGTTCGGGGTGGACATCGGCCCCCTCCTCGCCGGGGCCGGGGTCGCCGGCATCGCCATCGGGTTCGGCGCCCAGAGCCTCGTCCGCGACATCGCCTCCGGCGTGTTCTTCCTCATCGACGACGCGTTCCGGGTCGGCGAGTACATCGACGTGGGCGAGGCCAAGGGCACCGTCGAGAACATATCGCTGCGGTCGGTGCGCCTGCGCCATCACCGGGGGCCGCTCAACACCGTCCCGTTCGGCGAGATCAAGACGGTCCAGAACCTGAGCCGCGACTGGGTGCTGATGAAGCTCGAGTTCCGGGTGCCCTACGACACCGACGTGGAGCGGGTGCGGAAGATCATCAAGCGGATCGGGGCCGAGCTGCTCGAAGACCCGGTGATGGGGGGGAGCTTCCTCGCCCCCCTGAAGTCGCAGGGGGTCTACGCCATGGAGGACAGCGCGATGGTCATCCGGGTCAAGTTCATGGCCCGCCCTGGCGAGCAGTTCGTCATCCGTCGCGAAGCCTTCCGGCGTATCCGGGAGGCGTTCGAGGCGGAGGGGATCCCCTTCGCCCACCGCATCGTGACCGTGCGGGGGGCGGAAGGGTCGGACGCGGACGCGAAGGGAGCCGCAGCGGAGGCCGCCGCCCTCGCCCAGGAGGAGAAGGCGGCGCTGCCGCAGCCCGGATGAGGCCCCGCGCCCGCCGCGCCGGCGGGCGGCCTCAGTCCGCCGCTTCGGCCGCTGGCGCCGCCGCCTCGGCCGCGCCCTCCGGGGCGTCTACGATGAGGGTCCTGAAGTTCGCCGGGGACACGATCTCCAGCACCTCGAAGTCGTCCGAGTACGCGATCTCGCGGTGCTTCACCATCGGGCGCTGGTTGATGCAGTCGCCCTTGCGGATCGTCCTGACCCCCTCCCCTTCGTACTCGAAGGTCGCCCAGCCGTTGAGGACGTAGACCATCTGGAACGCGCACTCGTGCAGGTGCCAGTGCTGGACCTCGTCCGCGTCCCGCTTGCCGTTCGCGCGGATGACGTGGGCCACGTAGTCGCCGTTGGTGCCCGCGTTGATGCCGAGATCCCGGTAATCGAAGATCTTGCGAAGCCCCTCGGTCCAGTCCGCGTCGGCCGCGCGGTCGATGTTGAAGCGCCAGTCGGCCTTCGGTTCCATGCCTTGTCTCCTGTCGGTCGGCGAGCGCGCCACTCTATCCCCACGCCCGGCGAAATGCGAACGGCGACGGCGACCGCTGGCGCGGTCGCTTGGCGATTCCGCAGAGCGGAATCGCGGGTGCTCCGTCCAGCGCCGCAGGGCCTCCCTCTTGGCCCCCTCCCCCGCCGCGCACGCGCCTCGGCGCGGACGAGCGGGTGACACGCCGGGAAGGCAGGTCGTATCATCGCCGCCCGCTGCGGCGGGTTGGCGGCCTCGCCGGCGTCCCGCGTGGAGCGCGGCGGGGGCGCGTCCGCACGCCGGCCCGGCGGAGCGGCCCGTTCGACGCAAGCCCGGGGAGCAGAACCATGTTCGGCAGATTCGAGAAGATCGCGGTCGCAGCCGCCGCCGTCCTGGCCCTCGCGATGGCCCCGACCGCCCCGGCGGCGGCCTTGACGGCCCCGGTGGTGAAACAGCTCGCGGACGACGTGTACACGATGAACGTGTCCCTGATGCGCGGGTTCCACTTCGTCAGCCTGGTGGTGGTGGGCGAAGACGGGGTGCTGATCACCGACCCGGCCTTCACCCACCGCGCGCAGTCGATGAAGGCCGCCATCGCCGGGATCACCGACAAGCCAGTGACCCGGATCGTCCTCTCCCACGAGCACTACGACCACGTGGGCGGCACCGAGGTCTTTCCCGAGGCCCAGGTGATCTGCCACGCCTCCTGCCAGGCGGTCTTCGACCTGGACGTGACCGGCCAGGCGCCCGGGAAGGTGGACGTGACGTTCACCGACTCCCTGACGGTGGACTTCCGCGGGCCGACCGTGAACCTGCACCACTTCGGCCCGGCCGACGGCTTCGGCTCCACGGTGGTGCACGTGCCGGAAGCGCGGGTGGCCTTCACCGCCGACCTCTACGAAGACCGTTCGCTGACCCACGGGCTGTGGATGGAGGACGACAACTACCTGGCGATCCGCCGGGTGCTGCGGGAGCTGCAGGGGATGGACCTGCTCCACGCGGTGAACTCCCACTCGGACGACACCTCGATACGGATCGTCGACGAGAACGCGGCGTTCGTCGAGGACCTGTTCCACCTGGTGGGCGGCGCGATCGGCGAGGCCATGGAGGAAGGCGGCCCGATCCAGGTGTTCATGAGCATGTCGACGTGGCCGCAGGAGCTGAAGCTTCCCCGGTACGCCGAGTGGAGGGGCTATGAAGAACACTTCCCGGCCCACGTGCGGCGCATGGCCCTCTCCATCTTCCACGGCGGCTGAGCGCACGGCGCGGGGCCATCCATCGTCCGGGCGCGTGGGAAGGCCGCGGCGGCGGGCGGGTGTCCCGGCTTCCCGGCCTCCCCGCAGCAGGGTTCCGGCTCGGATCGACGGGCCCGGTCCCTGCCGGAAGGGCCGCCGCCCGTCGATTCGGGGCGCGAACGTCGGATAACGCCGGATACGAAAGGAGAAGAAGATGACGGGAGTGCTTGAAGGGGTAAGGGTTCTGGACTTCGGCCGCTACATCGCCGGCCCTTGGTGCGCCGCGCTGCTCGGCGACTTCGGGGCGGAGGTCATCCGGGTGGAGAAGGTCGGCGGCGGCGAGGACCGATTCATCAACCGGGTGAGCGAGGACGACGGCAGCGGGGTCACCTACCTCCAGGTGAACCGCAACAAGAAGTGCCTGACCCTCGACCCCACCACCGACGAAGGGCGGGAGGTGCAGCGGCGGCTCGTCGCCACCGCCGACGTCGTGGTCGCCAACATGCCGCAGCGGGCGCTCGAGCAGCTCGGGCTCGACTACGCCTCGCTCGCCGAGATCCGGCCGGACGTCATCCTCGTCTCGAACACCTGCTTCGGTGCGGCCGGCCCCTACGGGCGCAAGCTCGGGTTCGACGGCCTCGCCCAGGCGATGTGCGGCAACATGCACCTGAGCGGACACCCGGACGAGCCCATCCGCTCCTACGCCCCCTGGGTGGACTTCAGCACCGCCGCCCTGTGCGCCTTCGGCGCGGTCCTCGCCCTCCTCGCCCGCCGCCAGACCGGCCGCGGCCAGGAGGTCCAGGGCGCGTTGCTCGGAACCGCCCTCACCGCCGCGAGCCCGTTCCTCATCGAGCAGGCGGTGCTCGCCCCGGACCGGGAGGCCACCGGCAACCGGGGGCAGCTCAACGCCCCGTCGGACGTATTCGCGACCCGCGACGGCCACATCATGGTCCTGGTGATCGGAGAGCCGATGTACCGCCGCTGGGCGAAGCTCATCGGCGAGCCCCATTGGCTGGAGGACGAGCGCTTCGGGACGGACGACGCGCGCGGCGAGCACGGCGAGCTGTTCAGCGCCCGCATGGCGGCGTGGTGCGCGGAACGGTCCACGGAGCAGGCGCTCGCGGAGCTCGAGGCGGCGCGGGTGCCCGCGGGGCCGGTCTACACCCCGCGGCAGACCCTGGCGGACCCGCACGTGCGCGCGGGCGGCTTCACCCAGGAGACGGAGTATCCGGGCGCGCCGGAAACGGTCCCTCTCGTGACCACCCCGGTGCGGCTTCTCGGCACGCCCGGGACGATCCGCGCCCGCGCCCCTCTCCTCGGCGAGCACACGGCCGAGGTCCTGGAAGGGCTCGGCTACGCCTCCGGGGACGTGGAGCGCCTGCGGGAGGCCGGGGCGATCTGAGCGGCCGAGCGGCCGGGAGGGGCTGGCCGGAGGGAGGGTCCGGCCGGAGGGAGGCCGGGCCCCTCCCCTTCCGCGCAGGACCATTCCCTGTTCGCCGCATGGCCTGAATCGAGGCGAGGCGCCGAGGTCGTCCGGGCGGGTATGACGGCAGGCCGTTTTCCGAGCGATGGGGTCGGAATCCGGACGGCGGCAGCGCTCCTTTCGGATGGTGCAGCGACCGCAGCGAACAAAGAATGGCCTTGCTCTCCCGCGTCCCCTCCCTCCCCCGTCCGCGCTCCGTCTCGCCGGCCGGCCGCGCTCAGGACCCGGCGCGGAGCGCCCGTTCGAGAAACTCGAGCCGGTCCTGGCCCCAGAAGGGCTCCCCGTCCAGCCGGTAGAACGGCATCCCGAAGACGTCGCGCCGGATGGCCTGGCGCGTCGCCTCCTCGTAGGCCCGGACGGTCTCCGGGCGCTCGGCGGCGTCGAGGAGGGCCGGCCCGTCGAACCCCTCCTCCTTCGCGATGGCCAGAAGCTCGTCCGGGCGGAACGGGAACCGCTCCTCCGCCCACAGCGCGCGCGAGATCGCGTGGGCGAGCGCCAGCGAGTCGAGGCCCGCCTCCTTCGCCGCGGTCACCATGAGCGCGGCCTGCCGCTCGTCGGGCTCCTCGGTCTCGCCCCGGTAGAAGTGCGGCTCGGGGTTGAGGGGAACCGCACGAAACCGGCTCCACCGGGCAAGCTCCACGAGCCGGTAGGCCTTGCGCACCCGTGGGCGCTCGGGAAGCGGGACGGTGCCGGTGGCCGTGAACACCGGGTCGTAGTCGATGATGACGGGATCGATCCGGGCCCCGTGCTCGGCGGCGATGCGAACCAGCCGCTCGTTGCCGAGATAGGACCAGGGCGAGGCGAGCGCGTAGTAGTACTCGATGATGCGTTCCATGGGCGAAGGCTCCGGCCGGGGCGGGGTCCCGGAGGATTCTAGCCGCGCCGATCGTCCGGCCCCCGCCGGGCGCGCTCCGCCGCCGGCTGCTACGATCCGGCGCGCTGCGGAGCCGACGACGAACCAAGGGGAAGCCGATGCGAAACGACCTCCGGGAGTGGCGGGAGCCGGCCGCCCTCATCGAGACCGATGCGCTCGAAGCCGCGCTCGGGGACCCGGCCCTCCGGGTCGTGGACTGCACCACCTGGCTCATGCCGGCCGGGCCGGACGACGACGCTCCCTACCGGGTGGTCCCGGGGACCGCCGAGTACGAGGCGGGGCACGTCCCGGGGGCGGTGTTCCTCGACCTCCAGGGCGAGATATCGGACCCCGACACCCGGCTCCGGTTCATGGCCCCGTCCGCCGACCGGTTCGCGGACGCGATGGGAAGGATCGGCGTCGGGAACGATTCGCGGGTGGTCCTGTACTCGAACGGCAGCGTCATGTGGGCGACCCGGGTGTGGTGGATGCTGCGGGGGTTCGGGTTCGACGGGGCGGCGGTGCTCGACGGGGGCTTCGCGAAGTGGCAGGCCGAAGGAAGGCCCGTCTCCACCGAGCCGGGCGGCTATCCCCCGGCCCGGTTCGAGGCTCGCCCTCGCCCCGGGTTCTTCGTCGACAGCGGCCATGTGCTCGCGCGGCTCGGCGACGGGGACGTGAAGATGGTGAACGCGCTCGCGCCGGAGTTCTTTCTCGGCGCGGGGCCGAGCCGCTACGGGCGGCCGGGCCGCATCCCGGGCAGCGTCGGCATCCCCGCCGCGAGCCTCCTCGACCCTGCGGACGGGACCTTTGTGCCCCTCGACCAGGCCCGGCTGGCGCACGAAGCGGCCGGCGTCACCCCGGACAAGCACGTCGTCGCCTACTGCGGGGGCGGGATATCCGCGACGGTCGGCCTCTTCCTGCTGCACCAGCTCGGGTATTCCGACCTCACCCTCTACGACGGCTCGATGGGCGAATGGGCGCGCGACCCCGACCTCCCGATCGAGACCGGACCGCCCGCCGATGGTGGCTGAATTCTGGCCGGATGCCGACTGGTCCCCGCCGCTCCGGCGCCCGGCCGGATGGCGCGGGAGGCCAAGACCATTCCTTGCTCGCCGTGGAGCCAGAATCGGGATGTCGAGATCATCCGGGGGCGGCGGGTATGACGGCAGGCCGTCTTCCGAGTGATGGGGTCGGAATCCGGGCGGCGACCGCGCTCTTTTCGGATAATGCGGGGAACAAGGAATAGCCCTGTGCGGGAGGCTCGAGGAGGCTTGGGGGTTGGCCGCGCGGGCGCAGGCGCGCTCCGACCGGGCGGCCGGTCCTCGTCACCCTGCACCCGCGGAAGAATGAGCCCAAGATGACGGAAGGGGAAGAAAAGGCTCCGCCGCCTGACGGCGGCGGAGCCGGCGGCCCGCCATGGCGCCCCTGATCACCGACCGATTCGTCCGGATCCCTGAAGAGGCAGATTTTCCCGGATTCAACGAGCCGCCGCGCATCGTACCGGCATGGGGCGGCGGTCGCAATCGCGGGGACTGGCCGCGCGGGCGTCGGCGCGCTATCTTGTCCCTTGCCTTGCCCCTCCCCTCCTCCGGGACCTGAGACATGACCCTCGAATTCCGCAAGCTGCATCCGACCTTCGGGGCCGAAGCGGGCCCCGTCGACCTCCGGGAGGCGCGCGACGAGAGCGCCCTCGAGCCGATCCGGGAGGCGATGGACCGCTACGCGGTGGTCGTCTTCCGAAAGCAGCGGCTTTCGGGCGACGAGCAGCTCGCCTTCGCCGCCCGGCTCGACGGAGAGCTTCACCGCAAGACCGGCAGCAGCGTGATCCAGAAGAGCCGCTTCGGAGACGAGGCGCTCACCGACGTCTCGAACGTCGGCGCGGACGGGGAGATATTCGAGGCCGAGGCCCGGCGGCGCCTCTACAGCCTCGCGAACCGCCTCTGGCACACCGACGCCTCCTTCCAGGACCCGCGGGGCCGCTACTCGATGCTGGCCGCCCTGGTGGTCCCGGAGGTCGCGGCCGACACCGAGTTCGCGGACATGCGGACCGCCTACGACACCCTGCCGGAGGAGACGAAGGCGGGCATCGAGGGGCTTCGGGTACATCACTCGATCGCCTACTCGCGCCAGACCCTCGGCTTCGAGTTCTCCGAGGAGGAGAGCGACCGCCTCAAGGGGGCCGTCCATCCCCTCGTGCTCGCCAACCCTCGCAACGGCCGCCGGTCCCTCTACCTCGCCTCCCACGCCTCGCGGATCCTCGACCGGCCGACGCCGGACGGGCGGCTGATGCTCCGCGACCTCATGGAGCACGCCACCCGGCCGGAGCTCGTGTACCGGCACTCCTGGCGGACGGGGGACTTCGTCATCTGGGACAACCGCGCCACCATGCACCGCGCGCGCCCGTTCGAAGACACCGTCCACCGCCGGGAGATGCGCCGCGTGACGACCCTCGACGTCGGCGACCGCGTGTCTTGCGACCCGGCCCGGGCCGCCCAGCCCGCGTAGCGCCGCAGTCCGGAAGTATTCGACGGATGAAGGCGACCCTCTTTCACTACAGGTCGGCTGAAGATCGTTCCCACGAGCCCTACGCCAAGGACGTGCTGGACCAGCTCCCGAGCGACTACGTCGAATTGCTGGTGCGCCAAGACGTGGCGGAGAACATCACCTCGGAGCAGGCCGCGCGCATGGTCGCGATGAAGACGGCCTCCGACAACGCCGGCGGCGCAGGCCGTTCGGAGAGCGCGGACCGGAACGCGACGCCGCCCCCTTGCCCCGCGAAGCGCGATCGGCGCGGGCCGGAACGCGCAGCCGGACATGTCCGCCGTTCGTCCATCATCAGCCTCCCCCGCGCCAACCGCCGCCCCGCTACACCGTGGCCGGGTCCTCCCCCTCCTCGAGGTCGGACTTGGCGATGAAGTGAACGCAGGGGTAGCCAGGACTGTCCTGGACATCCTCCCACGCCTTCTCGACGACCTCCGAGAGCACACGCAAAATGCCCTCGCCGCCTAGCTGCTCGACGGCGCCGTCGTAGATGATGTTCACGTCCACCACAGGGGAGTCGTCTTCAAAGCCGAAGCCCGGCTTGACGTTGATGCTGACGATGTCGATGTCGCCGAAACGGGCCTTGAAGGCCGCCTCCGCGATGTCGCGGACCTGCTGACTGTTCATGTCGGACCTCCTACGATGGCCGTTGCCGGAACAGCACCTGAGCGGCAAAGGCGCGTCTGGCCGCGACGCCTGCCCACTCGAACCGGCTGATGGCGAGCTCCGCGGATGCGATATGTCCCAGAACGTCGGACTTGCGGTAAGCGTTCGCGTCCAAGGCGTAGTCCGCCTGCTGCCGCGCCTTCTGCAATACGACGAACGCCTTGGCGAAGTCGCGGATTTCGGTCGGGAACTCCCGCATCACCCGCCCTTGCTGACACGCGCTCCTGGCCCTGCCGTGCTCCAGCGCACGGTAGGTCCGATGCCATGCCAGATTGCGCTCCGTGCCGATGAACAGGTCGGCCGCCGATGCCGCCAAGCAGTGGAACATCGCGTAGTACGCGGTGCTGACGGCCCGGCGCAGCCTCGCCTGGGTGGGCGGTGCGTGACCGGACTCCGCGAGGGCGCGGGCGACTTCCATCAAGTCATGCGGGTTCAAGGCGCGAGTGCTCCGGGGGCCGGTTCGGGTTTGCGCCGGATCATACTACGGGTGATGGCGCGGGGAACGGCGCCGGATTGGCGGCGGTGAGACCGGCCGCCACGGTGGGATTGTCGAACACCGTGACCTGGAACGTCAGCCTGCCCCGGTCGCCCGCGGCCGGGTTCGCGTCCGCGTCCTGGGCGGTGACGGTGACCGTCTGCGCCCCGCCGGTGGCGTCGGTGGGGGCGCCGCAGACCTCGCGCGGTCCGTGCCGGGGCAGGTTCCCGTGCCGTCGGCGTCGAACGCCAGACCCGCCGGCAGGCCGGAGACGGTGTAGGAGAGCGCCCCGTTGCCGCTGCTCGCGGCCGGGACCCGGAACTCGGCGATGGCGCGGTTGCGGAAGAAGGTCTTGGCCGGCGCCGACCCGCATTGCGATCAACGCATCGGCTTCCGCCTGCGTGAGATTGGCGGCAGGCATCAGGAAGCTCCTCCCGGAAGCCCTGCGGTATTCTCTGTTCGCAGCTCCCCCGAAACCAGCTTCGGCAGCAGGGCATCGCGGATTCCGGCGAGGGTGCGAGATTCATGAATATTGGCGATGATCCGCTCAAGCCCCGGCCGAATGGCATTCTCAAACGCCCCTACGACCGGCGCAGCCGGAAGGCAGATTCGATAATCCCCCATCGTCGGCCAGTTCGTGCGCGGCATTTTCGTGCCCGTGGAGCCCTGGTTCGTGTAGCTGACGAATTCGGTGGATGAAACACAAGCCAGGACGAAGGCGGACCACTCCGCGGATTCTGGAGCCATCACCACGATGTCCGTGGAACAGACGCCATTGATCGGCGCAACGCCGACTTTGTGGAAGTAAGGTCTGAGCTTGCCGAACAGCACTTCGCCCTTCTCGAAAACCGACTTGTTGCTCGTCACCTTCCCGACCCTTCCCCATGCCGTAAGGGCAATCGAGCGACGCGGCATGTGTTCCAGGCCGATATAGGGAGTTTCATCATCCAGACCAGCAGGATCGACGTTCCGCCGCGGAGCAGTCGCGATGTCGGCCAGGCGTCCTGCCTTCCATCCTTCGGGGATCTCGCCGCATTCGGAATCCGCGAGGCGATCGGGGAAGAGATCGGCGATCTGCTTGGGCAGGCCGGTATCGCAACCTTCCATTTTGGCGCGGACAGGATCGAAGTCCACGAACCAGGACTTGAACAACGCCCGCACCATCGCCTCCAGCGTCTCGTTCATGCGGCGGTTCAGCTCGATCTTGTCGTCCAGCGTCCCGAGAACGTGGGCGATCGCGCGTTGCTCGTGAAAAGTCGGTAGCGGAATATGGATACCCTTCAGGGCCGATCCAGAAAGTTCCCGAAAAGTCGTGCCAGCAGCATGTCTTTCTAACTCCTCTGTGTTGGTTTTGAGCCAATAATAAATGAATTCAGAGCAGACGTCGTTTTTCAATACCAAATTACGAAATCCTTGATTGGTAGCAATGTCAGCACCTGCGATCGCAACATATCCAATTGGAGCGCGCGTACTCAAGCACACCGTGCCTGGTGGAACGAGTTTCGCCGAACAATTTGAGAGTCCTGTTCGTGACAAATTGCGGCTGCCCCGCATGACAACACGATCATGCGGGCCAGCAAGGTCTTTAGGGGTCAACCAAGGTACATCACCATCAAAGTTATTTGTGTCCTTGGTAGATGGAGTGCTTCCTCCCACAATTTGAGCGATTTCTCCAATTCTAACTTTCGGCCATTCATCGTCAGTGTATGGGATGCGCTCTTCCTTCACCAACACCACATGTTCCGCTTCGATCCGCGCTCGGAAACCCTCCGGCGCCTCGTCCCACACGAACACATCCACACGGAACGGCAGGTCACTCTCCTCGAACGCCTCCCGCAGTTCCGCCACCTGGTCGCTGTGCTCCGGACAGGCGAACGCCACCAGATCCAGATCGGATTCGGGGCGCGAGGTCCACTTGACGCGGGAGCCGCAGGCCCAGACGATCGTGCCCGGCAGATGCCGGTTCAGCAACGCCAGGATCGTCCGGCGCTGCTCGGTGGTGATGTCGATAGCCTGTGTCATTCCCATGTACCGCCGCTCATGATCCTGTAGAGGTCGATTTCGGCTCTGATGAAGCCAGCCATGCCGTCGAGAAGGGGAGGAGCAGACCGTACTCCGTGAATCTCTCCTCGTGACGCCGGCTGGATGGATCAAGCCGGGAAGGCGCTTCGTTCATGTATCTCTCGGCGGTCGATCAGGCCGTTGTTGACGAGCAGCGTGGTCACCGCCAGGGGGGATACACGGTAACGGTCGGCCGCGTCTTCCCGGGCGTCGTCGGAGTAATCTCCATCCAGTTGATCGGTCAAGCTTTCTATGGGACAAAGAAATTCTCCTGCGAATGCCCGCTGCATCTTTTGCCGGTAGGTACAGGCGCGGGTTGCCGGGTGAAGTCGATCGCCGTCATCGAACAGCAGACGGTCGGCGAGCAGGCGTGCGAGCTCGAAACGGCGTCCCGTTGGCTGGATCGCCCGTAAGGCAGCACGGCTTTCGCCACCTTCGTCGAGCGCAAATGCGATGCTGGTTTTGGGGCTCGACCTCTTCAGTATCGATTTCTGAACCCCGTATAGAGCAGCGAGCCGACGATCCGAGATCGAACCATCGCCCAGACTCTCCTGGCGGCGCAGACTGCGCGCCGCCTCTACGCCGATTTGCCACGCGGGCGCGTGCTCCCGCTCACCCCGCGGCGCCTCTGCAAGCTCTTGAACCCCGTCACCGGGGTTCGTGTCGAATCCCGCGATCCTTGCCTGTTGGCGCAGATCTTCCGCATCCAGCGCAAGGCCGTTGAATGAGCGGTGGGCGGCAACCTCGATCATGGCCGCCTCCCCGAGCGATTCGCAATCCGTGAGGAGACGTTCGATTGTTTCGGGTACAGCTTCGTCCGGATCGAAGCCCAGACATGCTTCGATCTTCCGGTAGGACGAGAGCTCCGGGTCGCCCCGCTCGGTGCTCAACTCCCTCCATGCCGTATGCAGGTCCGTATCGCCGATCGACCAGCCGTCAAGGCGGTCCAGAACCCTCCTGACGAAGTGATCGATGCCGGCCTCGAATGTGGCCGCGGGTATGCTCCGAACGAAGTCAGCCATATAATTCAGAGGTTCCGTCCTGGTAGGCTGCGAAGGCTTCGCGGCGAGCGACACGCGCATACCGTCGGTATGTATCGTGATATTCGGCCAGAGCCACCCTCCGCCGATACCGGCCAGGTCATGCGCATCTCTCCACCCCTCGCGCTCAAGGGTCTGGTACGTGGGTTCCCATCGCAGGCGCCACCAGTTCCAGACCAGCCACTCGGCCAGTCCATAGGCCGAGAGGTTGGCCCCCTTGCGCCGGTCTCCCGTCGCGCGATCCTGGACCCAGGTGAGGGTGTCCGAGTCGACTTCGATGGATATCCGGCTCAGGGTCGCCTCGTTCACCGGGGAACCAGGCAACCCGGCAACGCCGTCGTCGGCCTCACGCAGCCATTCAGCAGCGATGTGAAACGCCATCTTCAGCGGTCCTTCCATTCCCTGCGAACGAAGCGGGAGAAGTGATCATCCGCCTTCATCGGATAGCCGTGATACTCCCCAAGCTCCGAGTTGCCGAGCTGCGCTTCATAGACGATGCCCTCGCCATCCACCGCCCACACGTTCTGCGGCCAGCCGTTTCGCACCTGGCTGCTCGTCATCCCACGGAGGATGCCGGCTTTCAGCAGCCCGGCAGCATCCCGACAGCCGACGAGCGCCGGGCTGCCGCAAACCGTCTTGTCAGGACGCGGAGCGCCCTTGCCCGCAGCGGACGAATCCGCCTTGTGGTACGGGCTGGGGCGGTATCTGGCCTTCTCCGCCATCCGCTGCAACTCGATCCGGTCAACCGAGTCCGCCGACGCCAGCACGGACTTCTTCTTCCGCTTGGCGCGTTTTTGGGGACGCTTCATGATCCCGATCGCCCGATCAGGCGCAGGGCAATCGCATTTGGACATAAAATGCCGTTTCCGGGCCGCCAAGCCAGCCGGACCAGCCGTAGATGAACCCTTGGGACGCCCAATCATGCCTACCTCAGCGTTCCTCAACCGCGAAATCGGCCCGAAACGGGCTTGGTAACCGCCATTCGACGCTCGGAAATCTCAAATGCGATTGCCCTGCGATCAGGCGGCGTATCGGAGACGGCAGCCGGCGGGCGCCAACACCCTCGACCGCATCCAGCCCGATATCCGGATCGCGTCCATGTCCCTTCCGTCCCTTCCTCAGCGGTTGCCCGTGCTGCTCCCGATTGTAGCCCGCCGCCGCCCTGTGCGCAGCCTCCCAAGAGCGCTCTGCATGACACGGTGCGGACTGATCCGCGGGGCGTTGGCGGCCAACGGAGCACGACACGGCCTCCCCTCCCCTTTCTACGAGGATCCACAGCAGCACACGGCGGCAGCCCCGGCGTCGTTCGGGATATGTCGTTCACGAGGGCTGGTCGGGCGCGGCCTCGAAGGCGGCGAGGTTGCGGGTCTCCTTGGCGCCGCGGGCGGGACAGGAAGTAGTGCGTGCCCTCGTCCACGAGCCGCCGGGCGTAGGCGGTCTTGTCGACGTAGTAGCAGCCCTCCTCGCGCACCTTGGAGAAGGTCTGGATGCCGATGGGCAGCTTGCGCCGGGCCGCCGGGCCGGGGCCGGGGTTCGGCTGCGGTTCCGAATGCGTCATGGCTCTCGATTCCTTTCTCCTGAAGCCGCCGTCGAGAGGCGCCCGCTCCCGGTGGCGAGGATAACCCATCGCCGACCCGACGGCGCTTGCCGCTGGCCCCCGTGGGAGGCATGGGCGCGGTGGGGATTTTCGCCAAGCACGTCTCGCAGGCGCGTCCGTGGGGACGTGAGTGTCCTGGGAACGCGGGCGTCCCGCCCGCAGCGGACCGGAGGTCCGGGGGCGAAGCGCCCGTGAGCGAAAGTGCGGGCGGGACACAAGCGTTCCCGGGCCGCATTGATTCCCGCTTTCGCGGGAATGACGAGGACGGGGGCGGGACGCCCGCGTTCCCAGGAGCGCACTCAGCGGCGTGTCCGCGAAAGCCCTGCGGCGGGGTGAGGCGGTTACGAACAGCGCACATGCCCCCTTTGTGGCGCCCCGATCCTTCAGCCCGCGGGCCACGCGGGCGTGCGGGACCGCCGCGGACGGACGGAGCGCCCGCG
Organism: Gammaproteobacteria bacterium; assembly: GCA_965243335.1. Taxonomy (GTDB): domain Bacteria; phylum Pseudomonadota; class Gammaproteobacteria; order HK1; family HK1; genus JAJDXW01. The sequence continues at coordinate 1,933,348 of OZ251545.1, read as the reverse complement.
GCGGCGTGGTATCGTCCCCCCGGTCTCCACTGCGCGCGTTCGGGGGCACGTTCGGTTGGACAGGCGAGAGAGAACGGGATGCACCCAGCAACGGCCGGATACCGCCTCGGCTTCGACATCGGCGGCACCTTCACCGACTTCATCCTGCTTGATGGAGCGAAGGGGCGTCTGCACCTGCACAAGCGCCTGACCACCCCGGAGGACCCGTCCGTCGGCGCGCTCGCGGGCATGGACGAGCTGCTGCGCATGGCGGGCGTCGACCTCGCGGAGGTCGGCCACGTCGTGCACGGCGCCACCCTCGCCACCAACGCCATCATCGAGCGCAACGGAGCCCGGGTCGGGCTGCTGACCACCCGCGGGTTCCGGGACGTCCTGGAGATGGGAACGGAGCAGCGCTACGACATCCACGACCTCTTCCTGACCTTCCCCGAGCCCCTCGCCGCCCGGCGCGACCGCCGCGAGATCGGGGAGCGGATCAGCCGCGACGGCACGGTCCTGCAGGCGATCGACCTCGACGCGGTCCGCCGCGAGGTCCGGGAGCTCCGGGAGGACGGGGTCGAGGCGCTCGCCGTCTGCTTCCTGCACGCCTACCGGAACCCGGCGCACGAACGAGCGGTGCAAGACCTCGTCCGGGCCGAGTTCCCGGACCTGCCGGTCTCGATCTCGAGCGACGTACACCCGCAGATCCACGAGTACGAGCGCTCCTCGACCACCGCCGCGAACGCCTACGTGCAGCCGCTCATGTCCGCCTACGTACGCCGGCTCGACCGGGCGCTCCGCGAACGGGGCTTCGCCGGGCGTTTCCACTTCATCCAGTCCTCCGGCGGGCTGACCGCGCTGGAGACGGCCGCCGCCCTCCCGGTGCGGTTCCTGGAGTCCGGCCCGGCCGGCGGCGCGCGGGCGAGCGGCCTCGCCGGCCGCGCGATCGGGCGCGGCGACCTCATCTCCTTCGACATGGGAGGCACGACGGCCAAGGCCGCCCTGATCCGGAACGGCGAGCCGGAAGTGGCGCCGATGCTGGAGGCGGCGAGGGTGCACCGGTTCAAGAAGGGGAGCGGCCTTCCGGTTCATGCGCCGGTGATCGACATGATGGAGATCGGGGCGGGCGGCGGGTCGATCGCCCGCACGGACGAGCTCGGCCTGCTCAAGGTCGGCCCGGAGAGCGCCGGGGCCGACCCGGGCCCCGCCTGCTACGGCCGGGGCGGCGACCGCCCGACGGTGACGGACGCGAACCTGCTGCTCGGATACCTCGACCCCGGCTACTTCCTGGGCGGCCGGATGACCCTGGACGCTGACGCGGCCCGGGCCGCGATGGCGGGGCTCGCCGCGACCCTCGGGCTGTCGATCGAAGAGACCGCGTGGGGGGTCTGCGACCTGGTGAGCGAGAACATGGCCGGCGCCGCCCGCGTGCACATCGTGGAGAAGGGCCGCGACCCGCGCCGCTACGCCATGGTGGCGATGGGCGGGGCGGGTCCGCTGCACGCCGCGCGGGTCGCCCGCAAGCTCGGGGTGCGCGAGGTGGTGGTGCCCCCCGCCTCGGGGGCGGCCTCGGCCCTGGGCTTCCTGGCCGCCCCCGTCGCCTACGAGGCGGCCCGCTCCCACCCGATGCGGGCGGCGAGCCTCGACTTCCGCGCCGCCGAAGCCCTGCTCGGGCGCCTGGAGGCCGAGGGCCGGGCGCGGCTCGCGGAGTCCGGCGTGGAGGCCGGCCCGGAAGCCGACGCGGCGAACGACTCGGGAATTGCGCCTGGCAACATTCCGCTTGACAACAATGAATTGGAGGAGAATGCGAAGGCGCCTCCGCAGGCCGGGATCACCGTGGAGCGAAGGGCGGACATGCGGCTCCACGGCCAGATGCACGAGATCTCCGTGCCGCTTCCGGCCGAGCCCCTGTCGCCGGACAACCTGCCGGCCGTGATCGAGGCGTTCACCGAGGAGTACCAGCGCCGCTACACCCACCTCTACGACGGGGCCGAGATCGAGGTCCTGAACTGGCGGGTGGTGTGCACCGGGCCGACGCCGGAGCCGTCGGCCCGGCTCACGGACCCGGGCCGGGGCGCGGCTCCGGGCCGGGGCCGCGGGAGCGGCGGCGACGACCGCCCCGCCGAGGGCGCCGGCGGCCCCGCCAACACCAACGTCAGCGGCATCGGCAGCGACAGCCACGACCGCGGCGACGGCCACGGAACCGATCGCACCGACGGCGGGCGCGCCGCCGCGCTCAAGGGCCGGCGCCGGGCATGGTCTCCGGAGCGCGGCGCGTTCGCGGAGGTCCCGGTCTACGACCGCTATGCGCTCGCCGCGGGAGAAGTCGTTGCAGGGCCGGCCATCGTCGAGGAGCGCGAGGCGACGACCGTCGTGCCGGACGCCTGCACCCTCACCGTGGACGAGGCCCTGAACCTGCGCCTCGCCCTCGCCGAGACCGCCCCGCCCCGGGTCGTGGTCGGGGCCGACGAGGGGCTCGAAGAGGCGGCGGCCCGGATCGAGGCCGACCCCATCGGGCTCGAGATCATGTGGAGCCGGCTGATCAACGTCGCCGAAGAATGCTGGCATACCGTGATCCGGACCGCGTTCTCGCTCATCATCGGCGAGGCGCAGGACTTCGCGTGCGAGATCCTCGACGCCCGCGGGCGCCAGATCGTGCACTCCCCGCGCGCCATGCCGGTCTTCAACCTCACCCTGCCGATCGCGGTGAACGCGATGATCGAGCGGTATCCGCCGGAGACCCTCGCGCCGGGCGACGTGCTGGTGACGAACGACCCGTGGCTCTGCGCCGGCCATCTCTTCGACATCGCCCTCGCGGTCCCCGTGTTCCGCGAAGGCCGGGTGGCCGCCTTCTGCGGGGTGGTGGGCCACGTCTCCGACATCGGCGGCACCAAGGACAGCCTGAACGCGCGCGAGATCTACGAAGAAGGCTTCCAGATCCCCCCGATGAAGCTGTTCCGGGCCGGCAAGCCCAACGAGGACCTCCTCACCCTGCTCGGCGAGAACGTGCGCCGCCCGGACCAGGTGCTGGGCGACGTGCACGCCCTCGCGGCGGCCGGCCTCACCGGGGCGGAGCGGATCGGCGAGTTCATGGAGGAGTACGGGATGCACGACCTCCAGGCCCTCGCCGCGGTCGTGCAGCGGCGGGCCGAGACCGCGATGCGCGCCGCGATCGCCGGGCTCCCGGACGGGCGCTACGAGCACGTGGTCGAGGCGGACGGGGTCGACTCCCACATGCGCTTCCCCATCCGCATCGACGTGCGGGGCGACGAGATCGAGGTCGGCTTCGAGGGCTCGCCCCCGCAGCAGGACCGGGGCGGCAGCAACTGCACCCTCACCTACACGAAGGCCCACGCGACCTACCCCCTCAAGTGCATCCTCTCCCCGGAGGTCCCGGGGAACGCGGGCTGCTACCGCCCGATGACGGTGGGGGCGCCGGAGAAGAGCATCATGAACTGCGACCGGCCGCTCGCGGTGAACATGCGCACCCGCACCGGCTGGTACATCGCGCCCAACGTGTTCGGCGCGCTGGCGGAGGCGGCCCCCGACCGGGTGCAGGCGTTCACCGGCCTTCCGTCGAGCGCCCTGTTCTACGGGATCGGCCCGGACGGCCTCTTCTACAGCGACCACCTGTTCCAGGGCGGCGGCCAGGGCGCCTCCGCGCACGGCGACGGGCATTCGGCCCTCCTCTATCCGACCAGCGCGGGCAACACGTCGGTGGAGCTCTTCGAGACGCGGGTGCCCGCCCTCGTGCTGGAGAAGGCGTTCATGACCGACAGCGGCGGGCCGGGGCGGCAGCGGGGCGGCCTCGGCCAGGTGATCTCGGCCCGCAAGCTCGAAGACGACGGCGAGCCGTGCCAGGTGGGGCTGTACCCGAGCGGGGTGCTGAGGGAGGTCCCGGGCCTCTTCGGCGGGCGGCCGGGCGGCCGGGCGAGCGGGCGCGTCGGCCGGTTCGGCGGCGCGATGCGGGACGTCGGCACGGGCGCCCTGTCGGTGATGAAGACGACCGCCGAGTACGCCGAGCTGCGCGTAGCCGGGGGCTCGGGGTTCGGCGACCCGCAGGAGCGTCCCCTCGAGGCGGTGCAGCGCGACCTCGACGCGGGCTACGTGACGGCGGAAGGCGCGCGCCGCGACTACGGCTGCGTCGTCGGGGCGGACGGCCTCATCGACCGGCCGGCGAGCGAGCGCCTCCGCCGGAGCCGCAAGGCCCCGGCGAGCCCCCCCGACCCCGAACCAGCCCCGGCCCCGGCGCCCGCCCCGCGTCGAGTACCGGAGCCCGCGCTCAAGTAGCGGCCGGCGCCGCCGCGCCGGGACCGCAACCACCTCCGGAGTCGAAACGGCGGCGACGGCCACTCCACGGGTGGGGGTTTGGCCCCGTCGTTACGTCCCTGGGAACGGCGCGTCCTGGGAACGCGGGCGTCCCGCCCGCATTGCTTCGCGTCTGTGCGGGCGGGACGCCCGCGTTCCCAGGGGCGCCTCTCGGCTGTCATTCCCGCGAAAGCGGGAATCCAAGGACGCCCGCGTTCCCAGGACCCCTGGATTCCCGCTTTCGCGGGAATGACGGCTCCGAGGGCGCGGGAGCGACCAGGGCGGGCGGGACACCCGCGTTCCCAGGACGCCCTGCGACGAGGCGTGCTTGACGAACATCCCCGCCGCGCACGAGCCCGTGGAACGGAGCGGCCTTGCGGGGTTCGGGGGAACGGCGTCTAATGCGGGGCGGGGAGCGCGGCCCGGGGCCCGGGGCCGACGCCGCGCGCAGGCGCTGCGCCCGCGGGGTCGGCGGCGGGGCTGGAAGCGAGCCGGCCCGGCGCCGTCCTTCGTTCGAGATTCCGAGGAAGGGGGAGACGACATGAGACGAATTCGCAGGAACGCTCTTGCCGCAGCGGCCGCAGTGACCGTGACCGCGGCGGCGGCGGTGGCCGCGGCGGGCGCGGTGTTCGGTACGGCCGAGGCGTTCGAGCGCCGCGGCGACCAGAAGATCCTGGTCACGGCGCAGCGCCAGGCGGTGCCGATCATGGACCCGAGCATCAAGTACGACGCATCGATCCGCACCATGCAGCAGGCGATGTACGACGCGCTGCTCAAGTACGTGGACACCCCGCCCCGGGTGGTCCCGTGGCTCGCCGAGAGCTTCGAGGTGAGCGACGACGGCCGGACCTGGACCTTCCGCCTCGTCGAGGGCGCGAAGTTCCACAACGGCGACCCGGTCGACGCGGAGGCGGTGCGGTGGTCGTTCGAGCGGACCCTGAAGCTCGGCAAGGGGCCGGCGTGGATGCTGAACGCGTTCCTCAAGGCGGAGAACGTCGCGGCCCCCGACCCCCGCACGGTGGTGTTCACCCTCGACCGTCCGTTCGCCCCGTTCACCTCCTTCCTGCCGTGGTGGTTCGTCATGAACCCGAAGCAGGTCATGGCCAACGAGGTGGACGGCGACCTGGGCCAGAAGTGGCTCATCGACCACGAAGCGGGCTCCGGCCCCTACAAGCTGAAGCGGGTCGAGCACGGCACGCTCTACGAGCTCGAGCGGGTGCAGGACTACTGGAAGGGCCACAAGGGGCCGCTCGGGGGGATCATCTACAAGCTGATCCGGGAGTCCGCCGCGCAGCGGGCCGCCCTCATCAAGGGCGAGGCGGACCTCGTGACCGGCCTCAGCCCGGACGAGTTCGACCAGCTCACCAGGATGAAGGGCATGGTGACCTCCACCGAGCCGGCCCTCACCGCGTTCGGGATCAAGTTCAACACCCAGGGCGAGAAGACCTCGGACGTCAACCTGCGCAAGGCGGTCGCCTACGCCTTCGACTACGACGCCCTCATCGGGATCTACAACGGGCGCGCGGTGCTCCAGACCAGCCCGTTCAGCGACGCCGTCCGGGGCAAGATCACGGTGCCGAACATGCCGCGCCGCGACCTCGCCAAGGCGAAGGAGTATCTGGCCAAGTCGAGGTGGCCGAACGGCGGCATCGAGCTGGAGTACGTCTACGTCCAGGGGCTGGAGGAAGAGCGCCTGATGGGCCTCGTGCTCATCGACAACCTGAAGGACCTCGACATCACGGTCCGGATGGTCCCCCTGACCTGGGCCAACATGGTGGCGCGCGGGTCCAGGGTCGAGACCTCGCCGGACATGATGGCGATCTTCGCGACCCCCGTGTCCACCGACCCGGACGCGGTGGCCATCCAGTACCACCCGTCGAGCCACGGCCGCTACTACGGGGTGCACTTCTACGACAACCCGGAGGTCACGAAGCTCATCGAGGAGGCCCGCTTCACCGGCGAGTGGGAGAAGCGCGCGCCGCTCTACGCAAAGATCCAGCAGATGATCGTGGACGATCAGCCGGAGATCTTCGGCATGATGCGCGAGCGGCGCATCGTGTACCGCGACTGGGTCAAGGGCTTCGAGTACAGCCCGGTGCGGATGACCGAGGAGGTGGACCTCTACCCGCTCTACATCGAATGACGAGACGGGCGGGAGGAGGACCGGCGGCGGCTCCGCACCGGGGGGAGGCGGCGGGGCGGCGCCTCGGGCGGTTCGCGGGCGGGGGGCCGGGCGCCGGCTCCCCTCCCCTCTCCCCCGCCCCCGCCCCCACCCGCGCAATCCTAAAGGGCCGCGCGTGATCCGGTTCGCCGCGAAACGCGGCCTGCTGGTGGCCCTGATGCTGCTCGGGCTCCTCGCTATCACGTTCACCATCTCGCACGTGGCCCCCGCGGACCCGGCCGCCCTCGCGGCCGGGCCGGACGCGACCCTGGAGATGATCGAGCGCCACCGGGTGGAGCACGGCCTCGACCGGCCGCTTCCCGAGCAGTTCGCGATCTACCTCCGGGACCTGCTGACCGGGGACTGGGGCCGCTCGATCCACACCACGCGGCCGGTGTGGGACGACCTCGTCACCTACTTCCCGAACACGTTCGAGCTGGTGGTGTTCTCGATCGCGATCGCGATCGTGTTCGGGGTGCCCCTCGGGGTCGTCGCGGCGGTCCGCCAGAACCGCCCCCTCGACCACGTGATCCGGGTGGTCACGGTCTCCGGGGTCGCCATGCCGATGTTCTGGCTCGGCCTGATGGCCCAGCTCTTCTTCGCCCTGCAGCTCGGGTGGTTCCCCCTGGGCGGGCGGATCGAGATGATGACCGACCCGCCCGCGCCCATCACCCACCTGCTGCTGCTCGACGCCCTGCTCCGGGGGGAGCTCGGGACCTTCGCCGAAGGGCTCCACCACATCGTGCTGCCCGCGGTGGCGCTCTGCTTCCCCGCCCTCGCCTCCATCATCCGGGTGAACCGGGCGGAGATGCTGGAGACCCTGAAGCAGGACTACATCGTCAACGCGCGGGCGCAGGGCCTCTCGACGTTCCGCATCGTCGCGGTCTACGCGCTCCGCAACGCGATGCTGCCGACCATGGCGATGATCGGGCTCCGCTTCGGGTGGATGCTCGGCGGGACCGTGCTGGTGGAGACCGTGTTCGACTGGCCGGGGATCGGGCTCTACGCGGTGCAGGCCGCGATCAGCTCCGACTTCGAGCCGATCATGGGAGCGACCATCGTGCTCGGGTTCTTCTTCATGCTGACCAACTTCCTGATCGACGTGGTCTACGGGATGCTCGACCCGCGCGTGCGGCAGCAGGTATGAGCCGGGGCCGGACGAGTGAGCGCGGGCTCGTGCCGCGGGCGGACGGGGCGGCGTCGGGGGAGACGGAGGCGGCCGCGGTGACGGCGGCGGGGGGACGCGTGGCGGGGAGACGCGCGCCGGGTGCACGGGAGCGTTCGGGGCCGGACGGATGACGGCGGTCTCCCCCTCCCGCTCCCCTGCCGCCTCGGATGCGGCCCTCTCCGCGGTGAGCGTGAGCCGGCCGGACTGGCGCGAGCGCCACGCGGCGACGCTCCGGCTGTTCCGGCTCTACGGACGCACCTTCTCCCGCAACGGGTCGGCGATGATCGGCCTCGCGCTCGTGCTCGCGTTCCTGCTGACCGCCGCGGTCGGCCCCTGGTTCGTCCCGTTCCCGGAGGACGCGGCCGGCGCGGTGCACATCGAGCGCAAGCTCCGGCCGCCGGATGCGGTGCACTGGATGGGCACGGACGAGGTGGGCAACGACGTCTTCACCCGGGTGGTCGTCGGCGCGAGGGTCACGTTGCAGATCGCGCTCATCGTCACCGGGGTGGCGATGCTCATCGGGGTCCCGCTCGGCATGATCGCGGGGTACGTCGGCGGGTGGGCGCAGGAGGCGATCATGCGGACCACCGACGTGTTCCTGTCGGTGCCCGGCCTCATCCTGGCCATCGCGATCGTGGGCGCGCTCGGGCCCGGGATCGTCAACGCCATGCTGGCCCTCTCCCTGGTGTGGTGGCCGGGGTACGTGCGCCTCGTGCAGGCGAAGACCCTCTCGCTCAAGAACGAGGTCTACGTGGAGGCGGCGCACGCGATGGGCGCCGGGAGGCTCCGGGTGGTCTTCGTCCACATCCTGCCGAACTGCACCTCGCCGATCATCGTCAAGGCGAGCATGGACATGGGCATGGCGATCCTGGGGGCGGCGAGCCTCGGCTTCCTCGGCCTCGGCGCGCAGCCGCCGTTCCCCGAGTGGGGGGCCATGATCAGCGTCGCCCGCACGTACCTGCCGGACTGGTGGTGGTACTCCTTCTTCCCGGGGCTCGCGATCTTCCTCACCGTGCTCGGCTTCAACCTGCTGGGCGACGGCCTCCGCGACCTCCTCGACCCGCAGCACCGCGAGTGACCGGGGGCCGCCCCTCCCCTCCTGCAACCGCCGTGCCTTGCGTGAACCCGTCTCGAAATCGGACTTCGCGGTATCCGCGTGACGGGTCGGAAATCGTAACCACGGAAAAACAACGGGTTGCCTTCATGGTTCGACCTGATTACGTACAAGGATCAGCTTGCGATCCCGGGCCAATGGAAACCCGGGCACGGGTCTCGCCAAAGCCCGTCATTCCCGCGAAAGCGGGAATCCAGGGACTTTCGATTGAAGTGGATTCCCGCTTTCGCGGGAATGACGGGTCGAAAAAGACCATGCTCCTGAGCTTTGTACGTAATCAGGTGGTTCGATGGCTGATCGCCCCGGCTCCCCCGCGGCAAGGTCCGGGTAGCCATGCGGGCTGACGAACCCCCTCCCCCGCTGCTGTCGGTCCAGGACCTGCGCCTGGAATTCGACACCTTCGACGGGGCATACCGGGCGCTCGACGGGGTGAGCTTCGATCTCGCGGCGGGCGAATCGCTCGGCATCGTCGGCGAGACGGGCTGCGGCAAGTCGGTGACCGCGAAGAGCATCCTCGGCCTGCTGCCCGCCCCGCCGGCCCGCATCGCCTCCGGGCGCATCCTCTACCGGGGCGAGGACCTGATCGCGGCCGGGGAGGCGCGGCTCCGCGCCCTCCGGGGGGTGGAGATCGCGATGATCTTCCAGGACCCGATGACCTACCTGAACCCGGTCTTCACGGTGGGCCAGCAGCTCGTGGACGCGATCCTGGCGCACCAGCGCGGCCGTCCGGCTACAGGAGGGGGCAGTGGCGGGGGGCGGCTCGGGCGGCGGCAGGCGCGCGCGCACGGGATCGAGCTTCTGCGGCGGGTGCACCTGCCGAACCCGGAACGCCAGATGGACGCCTACCCGCACCAGCTCTCCGGGGGAATGCGCCAGCGGGTGCTCATCGCGCAGGCGCTCTCCGGCAACCCGCGGCTGCTGATCGCGGACGAGCCGACGACGGCGCTCGACGTGACCATCCAGGCCCAGATCCTCGACCTCATCGCGGAGCTGATGGAGGACCTGGACCTCTCGGTGATCATGATCTCGCACGATCTGGGGGTCGTCGCCACCCTGTGCCGGCGGGTGATCGTCATGTACGCCGGGCAGGTGGTGGAGGACGCGGCGGTCGCGCGGCTGTTCTCGGCGCCGGGACACCCGTACACCCGCGGGCTGTTGCGGGCGGTCCCGCATCCGGGGCGGCGGGCGGCGGCGCTCGCCGGGATCCCGGGCACGCTGCCCAACCTGTACGAGCCGCCGCCCGGATGCCGTTTCCAGCACCGCTGCGCGCATGTGATGCCGGCCTGCGCGGGAGGCGCGCCGCTCCGCGAGCGGGGGCCGGGGCAGCGCGTGGCCTGCCTGCTCGATGGCGGCGGATCGACGACGGCAGGGGGAGCGGGAGCGGGTGTCGAAGCCGTAGCGTCGCGCTCGCCGCCGCGCATCACCGAAGCCCAAGCGGAACCGGCCGCCACCGGAAGCAGCGATCGCGGCTGGTCGGAGAGCGGCCCGGAACCGGAGCCGCGAGGCACGGGGACCGAGGACCACGACCCGGCCCACGGAGTACCCGAGACGCGGGCGGCGGGTCACCGGCGCCCGTCGGAGGGCGGAGCCGAGGACGGCGCCACGATTCGCGAAGCTCCCGAGACGGCTGGGGAGCGGGACCGAGAGCGAGGTCAGGAGAGGGGTCCGGGCCGGAGGCGGGGGGCGGGCAATGCTGGAGCTTCGTGACCTCCACGTCCACTTCGACGTCTCGAAGCGCGGCCGGGGCCGGACCGTCGTGCGGGCGGTGAACGGGGTCAGCCTCACGGTGGCGAAGGGCGAGGCGGTCGGGCTGGTCGGCGAGTCGGGCTCCGGGAAGTCCACGGTGGGCAAGGCCGCGCTCCGCCTGGTGGACGCGACCGGCGGGCAGGTGCTGCTGGACGGCGAGGACGTGACCCGCCTCGGCCGCGCCGGGCAGCGCCCGCTCCGCCGCAAGGCCCAGATGGTGTTCCAGGACCCGCATTCGGCGCTCAACCCCCGGATGACGGTGCTCCGGAGCGTGGCCGAGCCCCTCATCCTGCATGGCCGCCTGCGGGGCGAGGCGCTTCGGCGGCGGGTCGCGGAGCTCATGGAGACCGTCGGCCTCCAGCGCCAGTTCCTGTACCGCTATCCGCACGAGCTCTCTGGCGGGCAGAAGCAGCGGGTCTGCATCGCGCGGGCGATCGCCCTCCACCCTGCGCTGCTGGTGCTGGACGAGCCGACCTCGGCGCTGGACGTCTCGGTGCAGGCCCAGATCCTGGAGTTCCTGAAGGCGCTGCAGGAGAAGATGGGGCTCACCTTCCTCTTCATCTCGCACAACCTGGCGGTGGTCCGCTACCTCTGTACGCGGGTCGCGGTGATGTATCTCGGCCGCATCGTGGAGGAAGGCGAGACCGAGGCGGTGTTCAGCGCCCCGCGCCATCCGTATACGGAAGCGCTGCTGAGCGCCGTCCCCTGGCCGGAGGCGGAGCAGCCGGCGGGCCGCCTGCCGCTCGGCGGCGACGTCCCGAGCCCGGTGGACCTGCCGCCCGGATGCAGCTTCCACCCCCGCTGCCCGAAGCGGATCCCCGGCGCCTGCGACACCGCCCCGCCCCCGGAGACCGCCATCGCCCCCGGCCACCGCGCCGCCTGCCACCTCTATCCCCCGCCCGCCCCGGCGCCTTGACCTCGCCGACGTCCTGGGCGCCCGCCCGCCGGCACCGGCAAACGCCTGTCGCGAGCGTCCGGGGTTCGGATTCGGCAGACCTTCGAGCGGAAGGCCCCACCGGCCACCGGCGGGAGCGGATATCCGCCCCCCTCCCCGAGGCGCGGAATCGGGCCGTTCAGCCTGCATTCACGCCGGGACAACCAGCCGCGCCCGGCCCCTGAACCTGGCGCAGGTGTTACCCTTTACCCAAGCTCGATCACCGGGAAAGACGATGGAACTTACGGCAGTGCTGGTGCCCGCCCGGGAGGGCGGCTTCGTGGCGATCAATCCCGAAACCGGCACGACGACCCAGGGCGAGGCCATCGAGGAGGCGCTGGCCAACCTGCGGGAAGCGACGGAGCTCTATCTGGAAGAGTCGCCAATGGAGTCGTACGGGAGGCCGCTGTTGACGACGATCGAAGTTCGCACCCGTGCCGCCTGATCTGCCTCGTGTTTCCGGCCGGCGAGCACGCCGCGTTCTCGAAGTACTCGGATTCACCGTGTCCCGGCAACGAGGCAGCCACATCGTCATGCGCCGCGGTCCATCCGTTTGCGTGGTACCCGATCATCGGGAACTCAAGCCTGGAACGTTGTCAGGCGTATTGAGGCAAGCCGGGGTGTCTCGCGAAGAATTCCTGTCCGCTCTCGCCAACGCGTGATGGTGCGGAGCATGTTTCATGATACGAGTCCCCCAGCCCGGGTATCTGCTTCGCGGCCGAGCCTCCCGGGAGGCAGTGGGGCAGCCCGCATCCGGGGCGGCTGACGAGAGCATCAGGCCGTGTCGGAAGCGTTTGATTTTGCCGAAACCTTCAGGGCGCTGACGGATCATGAGCCCTTCCCTTGGCAGGCTCGGCTGTTCAAACAGCTTTCCGCTGGCGATCTGCCGCGAGCAGTGGACCTCCCGACCGGCCTCGGCAAGACCTCGGTCATGGCGCTCTGGCTGCTGGCGCGGGCCGCGGGAGCAGGGCTTCCCCGCCGCCTGGTCTACGTCGTCGACCGTCGAGCGGTGGTCGATCAGGCCACCGACTTCGCCGAAACCATCCGCAAGAGGCTGGGCGGCCGAGAGCTCGAGCCGGTGCGGCAGGGGCTGAAGATCGGTGACCGCCCCCTCGCGATCTCCACCCTGCGCGGCAAGCACGTCGATAATCGCGAATGGCTCGAAGATCCGGCCGCCCCGGCGATCATCATCGGCACGGTGGACATGATCGGCTCCCGCCTGCTGTTCGAGGGCTACGGCGTCTCCCGGCGGATGCGGCCCTACGCGGCGGGCCTGATGGGCTGCGACACCCTCGTGATGCTGGACGAGGCGCATCTCTCCCGCCCCTTCGAACGGTTGCTGCGCGCCATCGAAACAGAGCAGTGTGCGCCGGAGGCGAGCCATGCCGGGCGGCCGCGAGGTCGTTTCGCCGGAACGCGGGCAGCTCCGAAGCGCCCGCCGCCCCTCCGGATGCTGCCGCTGTCGGCAACCCTGGGCGACGCCTCGGGAGCGGAGCCCTCGTTCACCCTCGACGACGATGATCGGGCGAACGGGATCGTCCGGGCACGACTCGAAGCGTCGAAGACGCTCACCATCGAAGACCTCGACAGGGACGCGCGTTTGGAGGACGTGCTGACCGAACGGGCTTGGGACCTCATGCGGAAAGAGGGCGACGCGGCGTCCCGGCCGCTTCGCATCCTGGTCTACTGCAACCGTCGGAAGGTGGCGGAGAAGGTCGCGGATACCCTCCGAAAGCGGGCACGGAAGGAAGCTCTTGAGGCCGTGGTGATTCTGTTCGTCGGCGGCCGGCGCGTGTACGAGCGGGAGCAGGCGGCTTGGCAACTGGAGGAGCATGGCCTGATCGCCGGCGGCGATTCGGCTCCGAAGGCGCCGGTTTTCCTGGTGGCGACCTCGGCCGGTGAGGTGGGGGTCGATCTCGACGCCGACCACATGGTCTGCGATCTGGTGGCCTGGGAACGCATGGTGCAGCGGCTCGGGCGGGTGAACCGACGCGGCGCGGGGGCGGCCCGGGTCCTGGTGATCGATCAGGAACCGCCCGACAAGAGGGAAGCAGGTGAGGCCGCTATCTCCCGTCATGCGGCCGTGCGGCAGTTGCTGGAGGTTCTGCCACAGCCCGGGACGGGCGGCCATCAGGCCGGCCCCGCCGCTCTTGCCGGCCTCGGAGATGACCCGGAACGGCAGAAGCGGATCGGCGAGGCTTCCACACCCGCTCCGCTCTACCCGGCCCTGACCCGGCCCCTGATCGATGCCTGGGCGATGACGTCGCTCGCAGAGCACACCGGGCGCCCGGAGGTTGGGCCTTGGCTGCGGGGCTGGGTGGAGGACGATCCGCCGCAGACGACGGTGGTCTGGCGCCGCTTCCTGCCGGTACGGTTCGAGGGAACCGGCCCCGGCATTCGAATCGAGGTGCGGAGAAACAGCGAGATCGAGGAGTTCTTCGAGGCGGCGGCGCCGCAAGGCGCGGAGATGCTCGAAACCGAGACCTGGCAGGTCGCGGAATGGCTGAAGAAGCGCGCCCGCAAGCGTCTGGACCTGCTTGCAAAAGGAACGTCGGAGCAAAGCAGCCCGAACGACAGCGAGGCGGGAGAGAACGGCGAGGCTTCCATCGCCGACGCCGAAGGCAGCGCCCTCCTCCCGCCCCTGAACCCCGAGTCCCCGATCTCCTTCCTGCTCGAAGGGAACGGCAAGTTTGGAGGCACGCTCAGCCTCACGGACGTCAACGAATCGAAAGCCGAAGAGCTGAACCGGAGACTCGCCGGACGAAGACTGATCGTGGACGCCCGGCTGAAAGGCCTCAAGGATGGATTGCTGGACCCTGCCTGCGACGCTCCTGCTTCGACGATCGAGGACAATTGGGGGAGCCCTCGGGCGTGGGAGGAGGCGGATCGGAGCGAGGCCGACCAAGACCACGGCAGCTTGCCCCCGATACGAGTTCGCGCCCTCGGTGACGCCGCCCGCGCCCGCCTGATGGAGGAGCGCATGGCCCCCGGACACCCTCCGGACCCGTGGCAGGAGACCCTGGCCCTGCCCCTGCGGGAATCCTCGGGCGGGGAGTCCGTCCTTTCCTGGCTGCTCGTCGAGAAGCGGGGAACCGCGACCGATGAAGAGTCGCGCTCCATGGCGCCGGTCCGGCAGGGTCTGGACGAACATCAATCCCAGGTTGCGTGCGAGGCAGTACGGATTGCGGCCGCCCTCGGTCTCCCGAAGGACGACCGAAAGATGCTCCGGGCCGCCGCCCTTCATCACGACGACGGCAAGAAGGCCTCCCGCTGGCAACGAGCCTTCAACGCACCACTCGAAGGCGGTCCCTACGCGAAGACGCCGGGCCCCCTCAACCGGCAGATACTGAACGGCTATCGGCACGAACTCCAGTCGATGCTCGACGCGGAAGATACCGGCCTCGACGGCCTGGACCGCGCAGACCCGCGCTTCGATCTCGCGTTGCATCTCATCGCAGCCCATCACGGCCGGGCGCGACCCGTGATCGGCATCGAGGGCTGCGACGCCCTGCCGCCGACCGCGGCGGCGCGCCGCGCGCGCGGGGCCGCGTTGCGCTTTGCCCGATTGCAGCGCGAGTGGGGGCCATGGGGTCTGGCATGGTGGGAGGCGCTGTTGCGGGCAGCCGATCAGCGGGCGTCGAGGGCACTCGACAAGACGCCGCCGCGGCAGCCGGATGAGAAGCCGGCCAAAGACGAGCGGAGGGTCGCAGCTCCGCTTGAGATGCAACCGGATCTGTTCGCTGCCGGCACGGAAGGAACCGGCTGATGGCCGAGGCGTCGATCCTCGTCGATTTGACCAATCCGGGCCAAGTGTTTGCTTGTCTCGGCTTTCTGGAAGCTGCCGATATATTGTGCGGAGATGCGGAAGGGGGGTTCGATTGGAGCAACGATGCGAATGTGAAATTCGCCATGAAAACCGATGGAGAGGAGCATCCATTTGCCGCTGTACTGAGTTTTCTTGCCAGCGTAGAGGTGAGAGCCGTGGCGCCTGTTGCATGGCGTCCCAAAAAGGAACCAGAAAAGGAGAGCGACAAGAAGAAGCTCCAGGTAGAGCTGGATGAACAAGAGAACTCCGATGAGTTCCCCGGGAAGTGCCCAGACACGATCACGGCCATGCCTGTTCAAATTGTCGGCCAAAGTGGTGAAAGCACCGTCAGCGTCACTTTGGGTCACTGGGCCGATGGATCCAGCCGTGACGAATTCAAGCTCTACTCCGGCAACAGAACTGCACGGGAGATCGTGCGCGCGATGCTGACCGGGACACGAGAGAAACCCAGGAGAAGACAGAACCGCGGTGACCTGAAGACGAAGGGCGTCGCCCAGCTCTGGGAAGATCGGTGCAGCGAAATGATCGACCGACCCTTCGACGTCATCACTCCGATGGGTGGGAGCTTCAATTTCGATCCCCGGGGTGCTTGGACCGCGATAGGCGCCGGATACTCTCCCAACGATCAAGATCATCAGGTCGAAGGTTCTCCGGTCGTCGAGATTCTGGCCGCTTGGGGATTGGAGAACGCCCGTCCGTACACGGTCGAAACTCGCCAAGTCTGTTACACTGCCTGGAACTGTGCCCTTCCCCTTTCACTCGCTCGGGTTGCTGTTGCTGGAGGCATCGAATTTGTGCCCCAAAGACGATTCCACTTCGAATTGGGCATGTCCGGCAAGAACAAGATCGTTACGTTCGCTCAAGAAGAGAGCCAACCACGATCGAACCCGATCGTCTTGAACCCCGAAGCCATCGAAGACCGGACCAGGTGATGTTCGTGTTCGGATCTACGGGCGATCTCAACGGTACGCCGACCATGGCTTCCCGGTATGGGGGTTCGGCAGTTCCGTATACAGATCGATTGAACCGGACAGGGATTTCGAATTCCCTGTATCACAAACTTAACTGAGGAGCCCTTGACATGACGATCGAGTTCAACGACGCATTCGTCAAGCAATGTGCGAATGAACCGGCCGGCCCTGTTGCGCTCACCTCACGGCAGAAGTACCTGCCGGTGGAGGGCGCGGATTCAGCGATCTTTCCGCCGACCTACGCTGGTGTCGGCTACAACATCGATACGCTGTCGGACGGCACGAAGGTCGCAACGATCGATAGCGTGGGCGCGCAGGCGAACCGGATGGAACCCCTGTTCAAGGCGGCGGCAAACGGCGAACCAGAGAATCGGCTTGCTGCGCTAGTGCCGCAAGTGAATATCACTTACGGCAACGATCGAACTGTATCCCTTCTCGAGGTGGGACATCGTTTGGGTGATGCTTTGGTCCGCTCCACCAAGCTTGGAGCGAAAGCCAATCAGGCTTTCCGCATCTCATAGGTAGGATCATATAATTATTTGATTTTGGTTGAATTTTTTCTTGAAGTCCCATCCGAAGTCGCCTATCATGGTGTTGGGAAAGGCCACGACGTTACGGAGACTCGAATGGGACGAGGGCATGATAGCGAATTCGCGGACCGATTCAAGCGGGTCCTGTCGGCACACAGCGTCAACGCCTTGGGACGGTTGACGCGATATTGCCATCGCGAGCGGGTGATCACGCCGCATCGCATGGCGATGAGCCTGATGGCAAGCTGCGCGAGAGGGCAGGTTCAGACCCTGGCGGACCTGCAACGGGATTTCAACGCGCTGTTCAGGACTTCGGTGGCCTACAAGCCGTTTCACAATCAACTGGCGAAACGGCAGTTTGCCGATTTCATGCGGGAGTTGACCTGCAAGGTCATCGAACGGTGGACGGTGCAGGTATTGAAGGCGCAGCCGGGCGGGGCCTTCAGCGAATTTGGCCGCATCCTGATTCAGGACGGCAGTTCGTTCGCGGTCCACGACGCGCTGTCGAAACACTATCCGGGGCGATTTCAACCTCGTTCCCCGGCGGGGGTGGAATTGCACGTGACCATGGACCTTTACCGGGACTGCGCCTCGAAGATCACACTCACTGCGGACACTGCGCCGGAGCGCCCACACTTGCCGCGCGCCCACACCCTGAAGGGGGACTTGCTGCTGGCCGACCGGGGATACTTCACCCGCGATTACCTGCGCGAGGTCGATGCGGCGGGCGGATCCTACGTGGTTCGGGGCAACACCTCGCTCAATCCGGTGGTGCAGGCGGGCTACGGGGCCGGGGGCCGAGCCCTGAGAGGGGTGCGGGGGAACAAGCTCGGCGAGGTTCGCAAGAAAGGTCTCCTCGATTTCGACGTGGTTTGGGGTCAGGGGGAGAAGGCGTTTCGGACACGTTTGATTGCCAGTTGGAATCGGTCGAAGGGGCAGTATCGCTATCTGGTCACCAATTTGCCCCGCGACCGATATACTCCCGAAGCAGTTGACCAAGCCTATCGGCTTCGTTGGCAAATCGAACTGCTTTTCAAGGAATGGAAGTCTTACGCCAATCTGCAAGCTTTCAACACCGCCAATCCTGCCATCGCCGAGGGGCTGATCTGGGCGGCGGTCGCCGCAGCGGCGATGAAGCGCTACCTGGCCCATATGACGCAGGTATTGCGCGCCGTGGAAGTCTCCACACGCAAGGTCGCCATGTGCGCCCATCACGTTCTCACGGATCTGTTCAGAGTCTTGACTTCACAATCGCACGGTGATCTGCATGAGACACTGCGGGCGGCAATCGAATATCTCGCGAACAATGCAGCCCGAGCACACCCCAACCGAGAACGACGAACCGGACGATTACAGCTCGGTATCGTCCCAATCCTCGACATCGCTTAAGTACCTAACTTATGTTCCGCATCTACCTGGACAACGACGATGCCTCCGAAATCGCGCGACTCGCGCCGACCTCGCTGGTGTTCGGTGTCTGGGATTCACGCGATACGGCGGCCAAGCTGCCCCGCATCGTGCAGTCGGTGATCCGCGCCTGGGACATCGACCCTCTGAAGCGTTCTGCGCAGTACACGCCACCTGTTGACTATGCCGCGCTCGATATATTCAGCACGGAAGAGAAGAAGAAGTTGGTTGGCAATACCAAGAACCCTCTCTCGGAACGCGGGTTCGGGCATGTCCCTGCGACCGAGGAACACGGCGGGATCGTGGTCCACGGCGAAATCCGCCGCGAGACCACGATCAACCTGATCGCCCTCCGGCGTTTGCGCGGAGACGATGGCCCTGTCCTGCGCCGCTACGTCCTCGGCTTGGCGCTGGTGGCGGCGACCGCGCCACTCGATGGGTTTCTGCGGCAGGGCTGTCTCATCACCCCCGATCCGGATGTGAGCGGTGAGTGGGTATCGGTCGCCCGTAACGGGATGAGGGAAACCGTCACACTCGACGAGAAGAGGGCGTTCGACCTGGCACAAAAAGCCTGCAAGGATTTCTTCGGTGACGTCCCCCCTGCCCGCACGGTCGAGTTCGACAAGGAGCTTGCCAAGAAGGACGCGAAGAAGGCGAAGAAGAAGACCTGAGCCATGGAACGCACCCTCCTCGTCACCGTGCGGTTCCACGACGGCCGTTACCACGGCCTTGACAGCCGCAAGGCCAGCGAGTGGCCGCCCGCGCCGGCCCGCCTGTTCCAGGCGCTGATGTCCGGCGCGGCCCGAGGCGCGACGGTTCCAGGCGAGGTAGGGGCGGCGCTCGACTGGCTGGAGACCCTGCCGCCGCCGGTCATCGCCGCCCCGCGCGGCATGCCTGGCCAACCCTTTACCACCTACGTCCCCAACAACGACCTCGATGCCGAGCTGTCCAAGGGCAAGTCGCCGGACGTCGGCAAGGCGATCGCCGCGATTCGAGTCGGCAAGCGCTTCCGGCCGATCCTGTTCGACGCCGGGACGCCGGTGCTCTACTGCTGGACCTTCGGCGACGGCGACGGGCAGGCGGCGGCCCTGTGTGCGGCGGCGAACGGGCTCTACCAGCTCGGCCGAGGCGTCGACATGGCATGGGCCGAGGCGGTCGTGGTGGACTCCGGCGAAGCCGAGCAACGGCTGTCGAACCACCGCGGGATCGTGTACCGGCCCTCCGGCGACGGGACCTCGGACCGGGAGCTGCTTTGCCCTCGCCCCGGCCTGCAGCGGAGTCTGGCGGCACGCTTCGAGGGCGCGCGCACCCGTTTCCGCACCGGCGGGACCAACCGGAAGCCGATCCGCCTGTTCGTTCAGCCGCCGAAGCCGCGCCTGGCCAAGGTCGCCTACGACGCGCGGCCGCATCGATTCGTCTTCGAGCTCCGAACGGGTGGCGCACGGGCCGCTTTCTCCCGCCGAAGCTTGAAGGGAGCGGCCGAGCTCGTGCAGGAAGTACGAGACAAGGCCGCAGACCGGCTACGCCACGCCCTGCCCGATTCCGCGGATGACGTGGAGCGTTACCTGATCGGCCGCGATGCGCGGGACCTGGACAAGGAAGCTCGGGTCCGGATAGTGCCGATCCCATCGGTGGGCAGTGAGCACGTCGACATGGCTATTCGCCGACTCGTCGTGTATGTGCCGCAATCGTGCCCGTTGGCTGTGGACGATCTCGCTTGGGCCTTCGCCCAGGTTGCCTGGTGGGACGCTGACGGCGTGCTCCTCGAAGAGCTGCAAAGGGTCGACGACGATCGCATGGTGAGTAGCTTCGAGCGTCCCGGGCGGCGTTGGCGGAGCGTGACGCCGCTCGCCCTGCCCCTCGCCCGCCGCCGACGAATCGAGCCGGGCCGCCAAGCCGACGAAGCGAAGGGCGCTGCCGAACGCGCCGCGGAGGAAGCACTCGCCGTCGGCGCCGTGCGTCAGGCGCTGCGCCATGCCGGGACCGGCGTCCCGGCGGCCAGGGTGCGGGTACAGCGCGAGCCCTTCCATCATCGCGGCGCTCGGGCGGAATCGTTCGCTTCCGGTACGCGCTTTGCCAAGGACGTGCTCTGGCACGCCGAGGTCACGTTCGCCGAACCTGTGGCGGGACCGCTGCTGTTGGGGAATGGACGATTCCTCGGGCTCGGCCTGATGCTGCCGTGCGAAGCGATGCGCGATGTCCTTGCCTTCGCCATCACCGGAGGGCTCGCGAACCGTGCCGATCCCATCGCGGTCGCGCAGGCCGCTCGCCGGGCGATGATGGCGCGGGTACAGCGCCGTCTGCCTCGCGGCGAGCGGTTGCCCGCCTATGTGAGCGGCCACGAAAAAGACGGCGCCCCGGCGGGCGGCGGCGCCCATCGCCATATCGCCGTGGCCGCCGACCTTCCGCGCGCTCGCCTCCTCTACATCGCCCCGGATCGGCTTCAGCGCCGCGGCATTCGCTGGCGTGAGATCGAGAAGGTCCATCGCCAAACGGCGCAGGCGCTGGAAGGCATGGACGTCCTTCGGGCCGGGGCGGCCGGACGGCTGGTCCTTGCACCGACGGTCGTCGATTCGGAAAGCGATCCCTTGTTCGCACCGGCTCGTATCTGGGAGAGCGTGACCGACTATCACGCGACCCGCCATCCCCGCCGGCTGAGCGACGAAGATGCGTTGAAGACGGACATCGCTGCCGAATTGGAGCGCCGGGGCTGGCCCCGCGTGCAGCCGGACTCGATCGAGATTCTTGCCATCCGCCGCGGGCCGCGCGGGGGGTTGGCGGGTCGAGCACGCCTTGCCTTCCCCACGGCCCAATCCGGTCCGCTGTTGATTGGCCGTACCTCGCACAAGGGCGGGGGACTGTTTGCCGGCGCCCGTTCGCGACCCGGAGGCGCAAGCTCCCTCCCGGTGTCCCGATGAAGAGAATGCGGCCATCGCGATGCAGGCGTTCCGGCTCGACGTCCGGCGGATGCGGGCTCTTCGTCGAAGAACGGAGGGCGGCCCGTACTGATAGAGACCGAGGAAATTCCCGGTAAAACGGGGGTTGGCGGGACTTGTCCGATACCGGAATAGAGGCGATCTTCCGCCGGTGCGGGAGGTTTCCTCCGTAAGCAGCGCGTGTCCGGCTCGTCCGTCCGGAGCGGTATTCCTCGACCGATGGCCCGCGGTGCGGCGGGCCGAAGGAGCGGTTCGCGCGGGGTCCTGGCCTACGAAACGCGAGCCGTTCGCCTACGGTATTCGAGCCCTGCGCCTACAGCATCGCACCGGGGGCGGGGTTATGGTGTCCCCATGCACGACGCCGCCTACAAGGACCTGTTCTCCCATCCCCGGATGGTCAAGGACCTGCTGCGCGGGTTCGCCGCCCCGGAGTGGAGCGATGAGATCGACTTCTCGACGCTCGAGAAGCTCCCCGCGGAGTACGTGAGCGACGACCTCCGCCAGCGCCACGGCGACGTGGTGTGGCGGGTCCAATTCCACAAGAAGACCTGGCTCTACCTGCTGGTGATGATCGAGTTCCAGTCCACCGTCGACCCGTACATGGCCGTGCGCACCCTGGTCTACACCGGCCTCCTGTACCAGGACCTCATCCGTCGCGGGGCGCTCGACGACGACGGGCGGCTGCCCCCCGTACTGCCGGTGGTGCTGTACAACGGTCGCCCCCGCTGGACTGCGCCGGTCGAGATGGCGGACCTTATCGCCCCGGCGGAGGAGGCGCTGGCGGGCTTTCAACCGTCGCAGCGGTACTTCCTGCTTGACGAGGGGCGATGGGGGGAGGACGATCTTCCGCGCCGGAATCTGGTGTCGGCCTTGGTGGCGCTCGAGAACAGCGGCTCGGCGGAGAGCCTGTCGCAGGCGCTGGCGGCGCTGTCGGACTGGCTGCGGAGTCCGGAGGACGACGAGCTGCGCCGCGCGTTCGTGGGGTGGGTCCGGTGGATGGCGCCGCGGCGGTACGGCGAGGTCGCGCCGCCGGTGGCGCAAGCGATGGAAGGGGGAGGAGCGATGCTGGCGGAACGGATGAAGGAGTGGACCGAGGAGTGGCTTCGCGAAGGCCGGGAACAGGGAATCGAGCGCGGGCGCGCCGAGGAACGGGCGCTGCTTTGCCGCCAGGCGGCGCGCAAGTTCGATGCCGAGACGGCGGAGCGGCTGTCGGGCTTGCTGGATCGCCTCACGGACCCGGAACATCTCGCCGAAGCCGGCGATTCGATCATCGAGTGCGGTACGGGCGCGGAGCTGCTCGCCCGCGCGGAGCGCATCGGCCATCCCTCCTGACCGGCTCCACCGGCTGGCCACTGCGGCCCTCGCCCGCTACGACCTTCCGCCCGACGCCCGGGCGCGCCTCGTCAGCGTCTCCGAGAACGCGACCTACCGGGTCGAGTCTCCGGCCGAGGGCGGTGAATGGGCGTTGCGGGTCCATCGCGAGAGGTATTACCGCCGTAAGCAGCGCGTGTCCGGCTCGTCCGTCCGGAGCGGTATTCCTCGACCGATGGCCCGCGGTGCGGCGCGCCGAAGGAGCGGTCCGCGCGGGGTCCTGGCCTACGAAACGCGATCCGTTCGCCTACGGTATTCGAGCCCTGCGCCTACAGCATCGCACCGGGGGCGGGGTTATGGTGTCCCCATGCACGACGCCGCCTACAAGGACCTGTTCTCCCATCCCCGGATGGTCAAGGACCTGCTGCGCGGGTTCGCCGCCCCGGAGTGGTGCGATGAGATCGACTTCACGACGCTCGAGAAGCTCCCGGCGGAGTACGTGAGCGACGACCTTCGCCAGCGCCACGGCGACATGGTGTGGCGGGTCCGATTCCAGAAGGAGACGTGGCTGTACCTGCTGGTGATGCTCGAATTCCAGTCCACCGCCGACCCGTACATGGCTGTCCGCATCCTGGTCTACACCGGGCTGCTGTACCAGGACCTGATCCGCCGCGA
Organism: Gammaproteobacteria bacterium; assembly: GCA_965243335.1. Lineage (GTDB taxonomy): Bacteria > Pseudomonadota > Gammaproteobacteria > HK1 > HK1 > JAJDXW01. The sequence continues at coordinate 1,910,282 of OZ251545.1, read as the reverse complement.
GGCGCTCGGCCCGGACGGGCGGCTGCCGCCGGTGCTGCCGGTGGTGCTGTACAACGGTCGCCCCCGCTGGACTGCGCCGGTCGAGATGGCGGACCTTATCGCCCCGGCGGAGGAGGCGCTGGCGGGCTTTCAACCGTCGCAGCGGTACTTCCTGCTTGACGAGGGGCGATGGGGGGAGGACGATCTTCCGCGCCGGAATCTGGTGTCGGCCTTGGTGGCGATCGAGAACAGCGGCTCGGCGGAGAGCCTGTCGCAGGCGCTGGCGGCGCTGTCGGACTGGCTGCGGAGTCCGGAGGACGACGAGCTGCGCCGCGCGTTCGTGGGGTGGGTTCGGCAGGTGGTGCTGCCAGGAGGGCGGTTCGACAAGGCCGCCCTGCCGGTGGTGCGGGTGCTGGAAGGAGGAGGAGCGATGCTCGCAGAGCGGGTGAAGGAATGGACCGAGGAGTGGCTTCAGGAAGGGCTGGAGCGCGGACGCGCCGAGGAACGGGCGCTGCTTTGCCGCCAGGCGGCGCGCAAGTTCGATGCCGAGACGGCGGAGCGGCTGTCGGGCTTGCTGGATCGCCTCACGGACCCGGAACATCTCGCCGAAGCCGGCGATTCGATCATCGAGTGCGGTACGGGCGCGGAGCTGCTCGCCCGCGCGGAGCGCATCGGCCATCCCTCCTGACCGGCTCCACCGGCTGGCCACTGCGGCCCTCGCCCGCTACGACCTTCCGCCCGACGCCCGGGCGCGCCTCGTCAGCGTCTCCGAGAACGCGACCTACCGGGTCGAGTCTCCGGCCGAGGGCGGTGAATGGGCGTTGCGGGTCCATCGCGAGGGGTATCACCGCCGGAACGCGATCGCCTCCGAGCTCGCCTGGCTGACCGCCCTTCGCGAGGACGGCGCGGCCCCCGTCCCGACCCCGATCGCGGGGAAGGACGGCGAGCTCATCCAGCGCGTGGCGGGCGGCGGCCTCCCCGCGCCGCGCCACGTCGTCCTCTTCGCCTGGGAGCAAGGCGAGCATCCCGATGAGAAGGGGAAGGGGCTGGACCTCGGAGCGGCGTTCGAGGGGCTGGGCGAGATCACCGCCCGGATGCATCACCACGTCCGGGGGTGGACGCGGCCCGCCGGGTTCGAACGCTTCGCCTGGGACTACGAGACCACCCTCGGAAGCCGGCCCCACTGGGGCTCCTGGCGGAACGGCGTCGGGCTCACGCCCGAGGTCGAAGCCGTGTTCGCGCGGACCATCGCCCTCCTCCGCCGCCGGCTCGCGGGGTTCGGCGCCTCGCCCGAGCGGTTCAACCTGATCCACGGCGACCTGCGGCTTGCCAACCTCCTCATCGACGGCGGGGCCACCAGGGTGATCGACTTCGACGACTGCGGCTTCGGCTGGCTGATGTACGACTGCGCGACCACCGTGTCGTTCTTCGAGCACGCGCCCGAGGTTCCGGGGCTCGTCGCCGCCTGGCTGCGCGGCTACCGCCGGGTGATCGATCTGCCCCGCACGGACGAGGAGGAGATCCCGACGTTCGTGATCCTCCGGCGCCTCCTCCTCATCGCCTGGATCGGCTCCCATTCGGAGACGGACCTCGCCCGGTCGATGGGGGCCGGGTACACCGAGAGCGCCGTACCCCTCTGCGAGCGCTACCTCTCCCGCTTCGGCTGATCCGCCTCGCGCCGGAGCCCCGGCTCCCGCCCCAGCCGCCGGCGCGCGCCTCGCCGCCCGCCCGCCCCCGCCCCGGACGACTCACCGTCCTCCTCACGGGCCGCCGCTCCGCTTCCGGCGGCAGGCCGGCCGCATCCCCTCGCGGCGAAGCCCGGCGAGGTCTCCGGGGCGCCTCCGCATTCCCGCCGCCGCCTGTCCCGCGATGCTGCCGAGGAGAATGACCCCGCCGGCGAGCGTCGGAGCGCTCGGGACCTCGCCGAACGCCATCCAGACCCACACCGGGGCGAGCACCACCTCGGCGAGCGACAGGAGCACCAGCTCGGCCGACGGGACGCTCTTCGAGCCGAGGGTGAAGAGGAAGATGCCGGCCCCGATGACGAGCATCCCGTAGGCCGCGGCCAGGCCCACGTCCGGGGCGGGGGCGGCGAGCCCCGAGCCGCCCGCGAACGCCATCGCGGCGCTCACCGCGGCGGTGATCGCGGCCGCGATGAGGATCGTCGGGGTCATGTCGGAATGCCGGCCGCGCCGGATCCCGACCGAGAACCCGGCGAACCCGACAGCCGCCGCGAGGGCCGCGAGATCCCCCAGGAGGTCCCCTTCCGCGATCCCCTCGCCGATCATGATCACGACCCCGGCGACCACCCCCGCCATCGCGAGCCACATCGAGCGGGTCACCGCCTCGCGGAGCACCACCCAGCCGAGGAGGGCCGCGAAGAGAGGGGCCGCGCTCAGGAGGAAGAGCGCGTTGGCGACGGTGGAGTGCATGACCCCCCACACGTAGCCGGTGAACGTCGTCGCGAGGCACAGCCCGGACACCACCCCGGTCCACCCGGTGCGCCGGATCAGGGCGAGGATCGGGCGGCCCGTGCAGAGGAAGTAGAGGAGGAGCAGGAAGGCCGCGCCGAGGGACCGGTAGAACAGGAACTGCCACTCGGTGACGTCGTCGGCGAGCCGGATAATCGGCCCCCCGAGGCTCATGCAGAGCCCGCCCGCGAGCACCCACAGGCGGCCGGCGACCCGGCCGTACTCCCGGCCCGAAGGGTAGGAGGAAGCCTCCAATCCGCTCGCGGGCCGGGAGGACGTCAGGAAAGGCCGAAGCGGGCCGGGGCGGCGCGCGAGCCGGAGCCGCGCTGCGGAAGGCGCGGGAGCGCGAACCCCTGCTGGTGGCAGGCGCGGGTGACGAGGGTATGCTTCCAGAGCGCCCCGCCCCAGAGGGCGCACGCCGCCCCCGCAACGAGCGCGGCAGGCTCGGCCGTGATCGCAACGTTGAGGAACGACGTGATGATCTCGCACCGCCACGTCGGGTCGGCGTCCATCACGCACCGGATCCCGGGGAAAACCCACAGAAAGCTGAGGACGTGCATGACCCCGGCCGCGCCGAACAGGGCGGCCGGGGCAAGACGCCCCAACCACCACGTCCGCCGCGCGATCGCGTCGAGGTCCCGCCGCGAGAGCGGGCCTACCCCTGCCTTTGCACCGCCCCGGCGGTACATTCGGAAGAGCCCGGCGTTCACCCCCGCGAGCACGAGGCCGGCGCCCAGCAGACCGAGCAGAGCGACCTGGGCGAAGTCGTACCCGCCGGCCCAGGAGAGGACGGCGAGCCCGAGGATCGCGAGCGCCGCCCCCTCATACACGCCGGAGGCGGCCAGCATCCACGGAACAAGCGGATGCCGCCATGCGGGGACCCCCTTGCCGGCGTGGAGGATCTTCCCCTGGCAGAGGAGGAACGCGGCGGCCGCCGCCCCGACCACCGCGTGCAGGGTCGGGGACGGCCAGAAGAGGTCGGCGGCGACGGCCGGGTAGAAGACCGCCACCGCCCAGGTCTCACGGGTCATCCAGGAGCTCTGCGGGCGCCGGAGCACGTAGAGGAAGCGCGCCCGGCGGCCGATCTCGGCGAACACGAAGAGTAGGCCGACCCCCATGCCGACGGCCGCCGAGGCGTAGAACCAGGGGAGCGCCGCGCCCGGCATCCCCCCCAGCGCCCAGACCGCGCAGGCGACCACCGCGAGCCCGCTGCTCATCCCCCCCAGGATGAAGTTCATGGCCGCCCGCACGTCCCAGAAGGTCTGCCGCCCGCCGACCAGCGGGTCGTTCGGGTCGCTCCCGCCCGCGGCGCCCCCCTCCTCCTCTCCCTCCGCGGCCGGGTCCCGTCCCGGGGTGGTCTCCGGGACCTCGTAGAGGTAGCGGATCTGCGGGTCCGTCCCCAGCTCCGCGTGCATCTGGAAGTGGGCGTTCTCCGCCGCGAGGCGCGACACGTTGCTCTCGGGGTCCGCGAAGTCCCCGAAGTGGAGGGCCTGGGCGATGCACGACGCGGCGCAAGCCGGGGTGGCTTCGAGGTCGAGCCCCGGCACGACCCCCGGCGACCCCGCCGCCTCGTCGATCTTGTCCACGCAGAAGGTGCACTTGGAGGCGACCCCGACCCGCTCCTCGTGGAAGACCCGCTCCTCCTGGCGGCTCGGGGCCCCGAAGTACCACTCGCGCTCGTGGGCGATGGTCCGGGCCTGGTACGGGCATGCCACCGCGCAGTAGCCGCAGCCGATGCACGTGTCGTAGTCCATGGTGACGAGCCCGTCCGCCCGCTGGCGGGTCGCCCCGGTCGGGCACACCGGGACGCAGGGCGGCTCCGCGCAGTGCTGGCAGCCAGTAACGAGGAACAGCCGCTCGACGTTCGGGTACTCGCCCTGCTCCACGTCGAGGACCCGCCGCCACTGCACCCCGGGCGGGGTGTCGTTGTGGTGCTTGCAGGCGATGGTGCAGGTCTGGCAGCCGACGCAGCGGTTGAGGTCCACCACCATCCCGTAGCGGGGCGGCGCTCCTCCCTGCCCCCGGGACTCGTTCGGGGCGCTCACGCCGCCCCCGCCTCCCGTCCTCCCTCGGACCGCGCCCCGGCGCGCCCCGGCGCAGCCCGCGGCCCGACCGTGGGCGCGGCCGCGGACGCGGCGGGAGCCGCCGCGGCTCCGGCCGGGACCGAGGCGTGCCGCCGGAGGTCCGCCGCGTCGGCCGGGCGCACCTGCACCCGGATGAGGTCGGCGATGCTGCCGGTCGAGTCGGTGAGGGAGAGCGCGAGCGGGGTCACCGAGTTCAGGCTCGCGAGCTTGAGATCCTTCGCATACGGGGTCACCCAGTGGTCGAACTGCCCGATCATCACCACCGTGTCCGGGCGGACCCCCTCCCGGAGCACCGCCCTCCCCCGCGTCTCGCCGACCACCGACTCGATGATCACCGGGCCGCCGTCCTCGATCCCGAGCGCCCGCGCGGCGCCCCGGTTCATGAGCACCCCGCGGTGCCCGGCCACGTTGCCGGCCACCTCGTTGATGAGCGGGATGCCGACGTTCGCCCCCCACGAGTACTGCATGGAGCGCGCGGTCAGCGCCCAGAACGGGAACTCCTCGGGGTCGCGCCCCACCTCCCGCGCGTAGTTGATCCAGATGTCCGGGAACGGCTCCCAGGACGGCAGCGGCTCGTACTCGCGTAGCTGCCGGTCCCACCACTCGATCCCCATCTCGTGGAGCCGGTGCGCGAGCTCCGCGCCGTGGCGCTTGATCCGCTCCTGGTAGGGAAGCTCGAAGCGCAGCCCCCGCTCCTTCAGGGTGGGGTAGAGGAACCACTCCATCTCCGGGTAGGGCCGGAGGAGGAAGCCGTTCTCCCGGAACCAGTCGATCCCGACCACCTGCTCCCCGCCGGTCAGGTCGTGGCTCGCGGCCCGCGCCACCGCCTCCCAGACCTCCTCGCACGAGTGGACCTTCGCGTCGTCGAGCGAGTAGTCGAACTCGTCGGTCGCGAGCCGCATCCCCGCCCCGCCCCGGTTGATCGCCTGGTTGTAGGGCTCGAGGAGGCCGGTGCGGCGGGCCAGCTCGGTGGCGATGTCGGTCATGTCCCGCGCGTCCACCACCGGGTCGACGACCGGCTGGCGCACCGCCCACCCCTGCTGGTTCCAGAACTGCTCGATGAACTTGGTCGAGCCGATGCGGATGAGCTGGAGGCTCTCGAGGTCGGTCGCCTCCGGCAAGAGGTAGTCGGCCATCCAGTTCGTCTCGTCGAGGGTGTAGGCGAACGAGACGATGAACGGGAACTCCGCGACCCGCTCCGCCACCTCGGGGGCGTTGACCGAGGAGATTGAAGGGTTGGTCCGGTAGTTGATCCACACCTCGGGGCGGGTCGGGCGCGGCCACTTGTCGGGGGCCTGCTTCTGGAAGAGCCACGGGAGGTGGGCCGGGCCGAGGGCCGGCGACCAGGGGGAGTTCGCGGCGAGGGGGACCATCATCCGGAACGCGTTGCGGATGCCGGGGTGGCGGCTCCACTCCTGGCGGCTCGTCGGGTTGAAGGGGTACTCCATGAACCCGTCGCGCATCGGGCGCACGCTCTTGTGGCGGCTGTCGGCGGGCCGGTTGAGCTTGACGGCGGTGCCGAGCGCCCCGCCCGGGACCTCGAGCGCCCCGACGAGGACCGCGAGCATGGTCCGCGCCCAGCAGCAGGGATACCCGCCCCAGCCGTTGCTGACCCCCTTGCCGAGGAGGACCGCGACGGGGCGGTAGGGGAGCTCGCGCCCCTCGATCTCGATGGTCTCCCCGACGCAGGCGTGGGCGAGGAACTCGTCCGCGATGCGGCGGATGGTCGCGGCCGGGACGTCGCTCTCCCCTTCCGCCCACTCCGGGGTATAGCCGCGCACATGGTCGAGGAAGAGCTGGAACGCGGGGCGGGCCTCCGCCGCGTCGTGACTCCACTCCTCGCCGTCCGGGCCTTCCTCGACGCCGGCCGCGACCCGCATCCCGTCGAGGGCCGGGCGCCGCCCTTCCCCGTTCGCCGCATTCGGCCCGAACTCGTCGAGGGGGGCCGCCCGGTCGCCGTCGAGGTCCCAGAGCAGCGGCCGGCGGCTCGCCGGATCGCGCAGGTAATAGCCATTGGGGCCAACGAGATAGGGCGCGTTCGTGGAGTCCTCCAGGAACGCGGTGTCGCATACCTCGCGCCAGTCGCGCTCGTGCGCGATCCGGTGCAGGAGCGCGTAGAGGAAGGCCGCGTCGGTCTTCGGGCGGATGGGCACCCACTCCGCGGACACCGCCCCGGTCACCGAGAGATGGGGCTCGACCTGCACGCGCTTGAGCCCGCGCGCGCGCGCGTCCGCCTGGCGCCAGACCCCGGCGACCCCGGCCGAAGCCTCCGCGTTGTTGCCGCAACTGATGACGTAGCGGCAGCGCGGGGTGTCGGGGGCGACGATGAACGCGCGGTGCCAGAGCTCGCCGTAGAGGTGCTCGCTGTGGTAGCACTTGACCCCCTGCCCCGCCCCGAAGCCCATGTCGATGGGACCCCACGCGGAGAGGAAGGCGGGGAGCGTCCCCATGTACTGGGTCGGGGTGCCGCCGCCCCCGAAGCTCACCGCGAGCCGCGGGAAGCCCGACTCGTCCACCAGCCCCCGCGCGCGGACCTCGCGCAGCCGGGCCGCGATCGCGTCGAGCGCCTCGTCCCAGCTCACCGGGGCGAACCCCGGGTCCTCGCCCCGGCCCTTGCGCGGGTTGGTGCGCTTCATGGGCTGGCGGATGCGGTGGGGGTTGTAGGTCTTCTGGATGAGGCCGTAGGCCTTGACGCACACCCGGCCCCCGCCCGGGTGGCGGTCGCTCGCATCGAAGTTGGAGCGGACCCGCGTCGCGACCCCGTCCTCGACCTGGACCTTCATCAGATCCGGGCCGGCGACGCACTGGTAGCAGTAGACCGGCTTCCAGGTCTCCTTCGCCGCCCGCCCGCCGCCTCCGTTCCCGGAACCGTTCGCGTTCACCCTGCTCTCCTCCTTCGCGTTTCCCCTGCCTGCCCCGATCCTCGCGCGGACGCCCCGCCGCCTGGCCGCTGCGGACGCCGGAGAGCTGTCCGGGCCGCCGCCCGAGCGCTCCTCCGCCGCCGGACCCGGGCCGGGGGCCGTCGAGGGAGCCCTCGCGGCGAAGGCCGGCGGGACATCCGGATCAGCCCTCGCGCCCGGCCCGGAGCCGTTCGGCGAGGCGTTCGAGCCGTCGGCGCTGGCGCTCGGTCTCGACCACGAAGCGCCCGTGCCTCGCCCGCCCGACGGTCTCGCCCAGCTCGTCGCGGACCTCCACTTCGAGGTCGACGCGAGGCCCTTCGACCCCGGCCACCCGCGCCGACACCTCGACCCACGAGCCGAGCAGGGTCGCGCCGAGGTGGTCCAGCTCGACCCGGACCCCGACCGTATCCTCGCCTTCGTCGAGGTGCGGGAGGATCAGGTCGCGGCAGGTGTGCTCGACGTCCCGCAGCATCGACGGGGTGGAGTAGACCCGGAGCGCCTCGCCCATGAAGTCGATGGTGCGCGCCTCGTCGACGTCGTGGCGCTTCGTCCCGGCGAGCCCCGGCGCGAGCGTGTCCTTCATTCCGCCTCCTTCCTCACGTCTCATCCCCATTCCCGGAATCCCGCGCGGTGCGCCCGGCGGCGCGCCGCCCGCGAACGACCGGGCTCGACCCCGCACGGGCCGGCCTCCGGCCGCAACAGTATCACTACCGCGAAGCATGTGCGCCTTGGGGTTTTCGCGCCGGCGGTTGGCGCCGCCGGGGCGCGCTGGGGTCGGTGAGACGGTGCAACGGGGCGGGAGCGGCCCCCAGGAGGGCCGCAAGACCCCGCATCAGGCCTTTCTGCAAGGGCAAATGCGCCGGTGCGGGCGACGCGCACGAGCCGGCCCCTGGCCGTGTCCGCCGTCGCCGTCGATGGCCGGACCGGACACCCGCGAACGGCCCGGATGCAGGTACGGCGCCTCGTCGGCCTGCACGAACACGACCTTGCGCCCCACCTCGTCGAACCGCGCCAGACCCGCCGAGTCGAAGCCGTCGATCCGCGAACCGCGCAACAGATCAATCCGTTCGGCCAGCCGGCCGAGCCGCCGGCACGGGGATGCACGCCGCTTCAGACGTGGAGCTCGACCGGGGCGACGTGGTGCCGGAAGCCTTCCCGCTCCGAGAGCCGCGCGAGCCACGCATCCACGCGGGGCATGGCGCGGCCCCATCGTCCGAAGACGCGCCACCGGTAGACCGCCGCCCCGGCCGGGATGTCGGCCATCGAGAAACGCTCCCCCGCCAGGTAGTCGCCGTGCGCGAGCTGGGCTTCGAGGGCCTCGACCGAGCGCGCGATCCGCTCGCCCGCCTCGTCCGCCGCGCCGGGGGTGCGCCGGTCCTCGGGCAGGCGCCGGAGCTCCAGGATCTGGGTGTTGAGGGCCGGCTCGAGGTGCTCGTTCGTCCAGGCCATCCACTGGACGGCGCGGGCCAGGGTCTCGGGGCGGCCGTCGAGGAGGGTCCCGGTGCCGTACCGGTTCCCGAGGTAGGCGAGGATGGCGATCGACTCCCAGAGCACGAACCCATCGTCGTCAATCACCGGGATCGCGCCGTTGGGGTTCATGGCGCGGAACCAGGGTTCGTCGACACTCCCGTAGGGCGCCGCTCCGGTCGAGATATGGCCTTCGGGGCCCATCGTCCCGCTCGCGAGGGTCAGCTCGAAGTCCACCCCGACCTCGACGAACGCCCAGAGCACCCGCTTGGTGCAGATGGAGTTCGGCCGCCCCCAGATCCTGATCATGCCCCTGCCCGAAACCTCGTGACCCGCTCCCGCGAGAATATGCCACGGAGCGGCCGGGTCGGATCACCCTCGAAGCGCGAACGAACGGGTCGGAGCCAACCGTTCCCGGCCCCCGCCGGTTCTCGGAGAACGGGAATGGGCGGCGGGGGGCACGGAGCTCAGGGCCGGCGCTCCACCCGGACCGGGTCCCCGTCCCGGACCGACGCGAGCGCCCGGACGTCGCCGGCCGCGTCCGCCCACACGTTGACCGGGGCGACGAGGCGGATCTCGTCGCCCCGCGACGCGGGGGTCGGCCCGAAGCCGATCGCGATGCTGGCCCCCTCCACCCAGAAGGCGATCTCGCCGGCCTCCACCACGTCGCGGGCATCCGGCTCGAGGGCTGCCGCCACCGCGGCCGGGAAGTAGACCTCATCTCCCCAAGTGCGGGCCACCGCCTCGATCGGGAGGGCGGCGAGCACCGCCTCGGCCGTCGGGGTGCGCCGGCACCGAGCGTCGAAGGTCACGCCGCCGATCACGAAACGGATGTTCATCTTCCTCTACCTCGCGAACGGCGGTGGGAAAATCAGTCGGGGGAAGAACTGTTTCCCGGCATCGCCGCGCCGGGACGCGGGGTCGGCAGGCGGCTCAGGGATTGGCCGCGGCCCCCTCGCCGGCCGCGGGGGCGCGGCGGCGGATGCCCATGGGGCGCCCCGCCTCGGGGGGGCGCGGCAGGGAGGCGTGCGCGGCGTGCAGCTCGGCCCAGCGGGCGACGATGTCCTCCGGGAACGGCGTCGAACGGCGCCTGCTCGTGTCGATGTGGAGGCTCAGGAGCTCGTTCGTCGCCGCGAGCCAGCCCTCCTCCGCGTGGAACATGCGGTGGAAGTAGTGGGCGCGCTTGTGGTCGAAGTCGAGGATCTGGGTGGTGATCCGGAGCGGGTCGCCCTCCAGCACCTCGCGCTGGTAGGTCACCTGCGCCTCCAGGGTGAACGTCGTGAAATCGTTCGCCTTCCGGTACGCCTCGTCGATCCCGACGTGGTCGAAGAGCGCGTCCGTCGCATGGTCGAAGACGAGCACGTAGTACGCGACGTTCATGTGCCCGTTCCAGTCGATGTACTCCGGGCGAACGACCTCGCGATGCAGCTCCAGCGGTCCCTTGGCGTCCATCCCCGTATGATACAGGACCGTCCGCCCTGCCCTGACATCTCCCCGTCCCGCCGGGCCGGGGCCGCGGCGGCGGACGCGGGCCCGCGGGGTGTAGAATCGCGCGCCATGCCGCGCCCTCCTCCCGAAGCGCCCCTGCTCGGCATCGAAGGTCTGGCCGGACGCCGGGGGGACCGGCTCCTGTTCTCCGGGCTCTCGGCCGTCGCACGGGCCGGCGAAGCCCTGCGGTTCACCGGGCCGAACGGCTGCGGCAAGACGACCGCCCTTCGCATCGTGTGCGGGCTGCTGCCCCCCGAGGCGGGCCGGGTCCGCTGGCGCGGGCGGGTGGTCTCGGAGCCTCCGAGGGACCCGGAGTGGCGGCGCGAGCTCGCCTTCGTCGGGCACCGGGAAGCGCTCAAGGAGACCCTCACCCCCCTCGAAAACCTCGAGTTCGCCCGCGCGTTGCGCGGGGGACGCGAGCCGCGCCGCCCCGAAGAGGCGCTGGAACGGGTGGGCCTCTCCCGCGAACGCGACACCCTCACCCGCGACCTGTCCGCGGGCCAGCGCCGCCGCGCGGCCCTCGCGAGGCTCCTCCTCGACGATTCCGCCCTGTGGGTGCTCGACGAGCCGGCCGCGGCCCTCGATAGGGAGGGGGCGGCGCTCGTCGAATCCCTGTGCTCGGAACATGCGGCGGCGGGCGGCGCGCTCGTGTTCACGAGCCACCAGCCGCTCCGCCTCTCCTCCGGCGGCCCGGTGCGGGAGCGCCGCATTGGGCCGGCCTGACCCCGCGGCCGGGGCGTTCGCCGCCGTCGTGCGCCGGGACGTCCGGGCCGCCCTCCGCCGCCCCGCCGAGGCCCTGACCCCGGTGGTCTTCTTCGTCGTGGTGGCCGCGGTCTTCCCGCTCGGCTCGGGGGCGGAGCCGGCGACCCTCGCCGCCCTCGCCCCGGGCGCCCTCTGGGTCGCGGCCCTGCTCGCGGCCCTGCTCTCGCTCGACCGGCTGTTCCGGGAGGACCTGGAGGACGGGTCGCTCGACCAGCTCCTGCTGAGCCCCCACCCGCCCGCCCTCCTCGCGGCGGGGCGGACCACCGCCCACTGGCTCCTGACCGGGCCTCCGCTCCTCGCCGCCTCCGCGCCCGTCGCGCTGCTCCTCGCCCTTCCGCCCCGCGCCCTTCCCACCCTGATCGGGGCCCTCGCCCTCGGCACGCCGACCCTGAGCCTCGCCGGGTCGATCGGCGCCGCGCTGACCGCCGGGGTCCGGGGTCGGAGCCTGCTCCTCCCCCTCATCGCCCTCCCCCTCCTCGTCCCGGTGCTCGTCTTCGGCGCGCTCGCGGTGCGGGCCGCCGCGCTCGGGGTCTCGGCCGCCGGGCCGCTCTACTTCCTCGCCGCGCTGCTCGCGCTCGCCCTCACCCTCGCGCCGTTCGCGACGGGGGCCGCGCTCGCGGTCGGCGCCGAGTAGCGGCGGCGGGCGCGGGCGGCGCGGGCGGGAACGGGAACGGAAGCGGGAGGGAAAGAGAAGGCCATGCTCCGGCGGTACGCCTCCCCGCAGCACTTCCACGACCTCGCCGGGCGGCTCCTCCCGTGGCTCGGATGGCCCTGCGCGGCGCTGATGGCGGCGGGCCTGTGGGGCGGCCTGGTGGCTGCGCCCCCCGACTACCAGCAGGGCGAGGCGTACCGGATCATCTTCGTCCACGTCCCGAGCGCCTGGCTCTCGCTGCTCGCGTACGCGGCGATGGCGGGAGCCGCGGCGGCCGGCCTCATCTGGCGGACCAGGGTCGCCGAGGCGGTGGCGATCGCCTGCGCCCCCATCGGGGCGTCGTTCACGTTCCTCGCCCTGCTGACCGGATCGCTCTGGGGCAAGCCGATGTGGGGCGCGTGGTGGGTCTGGGACGCGCGGCTCACCTCCGAGCTGGTGCTCCTGTTCCTCTATCTCGGGATCATCGCCCTCCACGGCGCGATCCCGGACCCCCGCAAGGCCGCCCGCGCGGTCGCCATCCTCGCCATCGTCGGGCTCGTCGACCTGCCGATCATCCACTTCTCGGTCGAGTGGTGGAACACCCTCCACCAGGGGCCGACCGTGTTCCGCCTCGACGGGCCTTCCATCCACCCGTCGATGCTGATCCCCCTGCTCCTGATGGCCGCCGCCTTCACCCTGTTCTTCGCGGTCGCGGCGCTCATGCAGGCGCGCTGCGAGCTCCTGCACCGCGAGCGCCATCGCCGGTGGGTCCGGGAGGTCCCGGCGTGAGCGAGTTCCTGCACATGGGGGGGCACGCCTTCTACGTGTGGACCGCCTACGGGGCGGCGTTCGTCGTGCTCGCGCTCAACCTCGCCGCGCCGATCGTGCGCCGCCGCCGGCTCCTGCGCGGACTGGACGGCGCCGCGGCGTCCGCCCCCCCGGACGCGCCGCGCCCTCCCTCCCCCTCGCCATGACCGCCCGGCAGCGAAGGACGGCCCTCGTCGCCGGGATGGTCGCCGGGCTCGCCGCCGCCGCGGCGCTCGCCTTCCTCGCGATCGGCGAGAACATGCTGTGGTTCTTCACCCCGAGCCAGCTCGCGGCGGAGGGGCCGCCGCCCGGGAACCGGATCCGGCTCGGCGGGCTCGTGGTCGAGGGCAGCGTGCGCCGCCGGCCCGGGGAGCTCGAAGTGCGTTTCGACCTCGCCGACCCCGGAGCGGCGGTGACCGTGGCCTACCGCGGCCTCCTCCCCGACCTCTTCCGCGAAGGCCAGGGCATCGTCGCCCTCGGCCGCATCGACGCGGACGGGGTGCTGCAGGCCGAGGAGGTGCTCGCGAAGCACGACGAGACCTACATGCCCCCGGCGGTCGCCGAGGCGACGCGCGGCTACGCGCGCGGGCCCGAGGCGAACGAGGCGAGCGCGGCGGCCGGGAGCCGGGCGGGCGGGCCATGATCCCCGAGCTCGGCCACTTCGCGCTCATCCTCGCGCTCCTGACCGCCCTCGTCCTCGCGGTCGCGCCGTTCGCGGGCGCGGCGCGCTCCGACCCGCGCTGGATGGCGGTGGCTCCGAGCGCGGCGGCCGGGCTGTTCGTGTTCCACCTCCTCGCCTTCGCGTGCCTCGCGTGGGCGTTCGCGGCGAACGACTTCTCGGTCCTCTACGTCGCCGCGAACTCGAACGCGCTCCTGCCCCTGCGCTACCGGATCGCGGCCGTGTGGGGCGCCCACGAGGGATCGCTCCTCCTCTGGTCCCTCATCCTGAGCGGCTGGACGCTCGCCGTCGCGGCGCGCAGCCGGAGCCTGCCGCGCGAGGTCTCCGCCCGGGTGCTCGCGGTCCTCGGCTTCCTCACCGCGGGCTTCCTCTGCTTCATGCTGTTCACCTCGAACCCGTTCGCCCGCCTCCTCCCGGCCGCGGCGGGGGGGCGGGACCTCAACCCCCTGCTCCAGGACGTCGGCCTCATCGTCCATCCCCCCGTCCTCTACATGGGCTACGTGGGGCTCGCGGTCCCGTTCGCGTTCGCGGTCGCGGCCCTCCTGGAGGGGCGGGTCGACGCGGCCTGGACCCGCTGGACCCGCCCCTGGACGACCATCGCCTGGGCCTTCCTCACCCTCGGCATCGCGGGCGGAAGCTGGTGGGCCTACTACGAGCTCGGATGGGGCGGGTGGTGGTTCTGGGACCCGGTGGAGAACGCCTCCTTCATCCCGTGGCTCGCGGCCACCGCCCTCATCCACTCCCTCGCGGTCGCGGAGAAGCGCGACACGTTCAAGGCGTGGACCGTGCTGCTCGCGATCTCCGGCTTCTCGCTCAGCCTCCTCGGCGCCTTCATCGTGCGCTCCGGGGTGCTGGTCTCGGTGCATGCGTTCGCCAACGACCCGGAGCGGGGGGTCTTCCTGCTCGCCTTCCTCGGGCTCGTCGTCGGAGGCGCGCTCGCGCTCTACGCGTGGCGGGCCGGACGGCTGGCGGGGGGCGGGCGCTTCGCGCTTGTCTCGCGCGAGACGATGCTCCTCGCCAACAACGTGCTGCTCGCGGCGGCGGCGGCGGCCGTCCTCCTCGGCACACTCTACCCGCTGCTCATGGACAGCCTCGGCCTCGGGCAGATCTCGGTCGGCCGCCCCTACTTCGACCGCATCTTCGTCCCCCTCATGGTCCCCCTCGCCGGCCTCGTCGCACTCGGGATGCTCGCGCGCTGGAAACAGGATCGGGCGGCCCGGCTCGCACGGCGCCTCGGCCCGGTCCTCGCGGCGGCGGTCGCGGGAGGCGCCGCCGCCGCCCTCCTCGCCCACTCGGCGGCGGCGGCGCTCGGGGCGGGTCTCGCGCTATGGATCGCGTGCTCGACCGTCCGATCCGTCGCGGAAAGGGTGCGAAGGCCGCGCGACCTGCTCCGCCTGCCGAGGGGGTTCCTGGGGATGGGCCTCGCCCACGTCGGGTTCGCGGCCACCCTCGCCGGCGTCACCTTCGTGAGCGTGCTCGAGGTGGAGCAGGTGGTGCGGCTCGCCCCCGGCGATTCGGTCGAGGTCGCGGGGCGCGACTTCCGTTTCGAGGGGGTGCGCGACGTCGCGGGCCCGAACTACCGGGCCCGGCGGGCGGAGATCACCGTCACCCGGAACGGCCGTCCGGTCGCCCGCCTCGCTCCCGAGAAGCGCGCCTACGCGAGCCAGGCGCAGCCGATGACCGAGGCGGGGATCGACCCCGGCTTCACCCGCGACCTCTACGCCGCCCTCGGGGAGCCGCTCGGCGGCGGGGCGTGGTCGGTGCGGCTGCATTACAAGCCGTTCGTGCGCTGGATCTGGCTGGGGGCGATCCTGATGGCGTTGGGGGGCGCGCTCGCGGCCTCGGACCGCCGATACCGCCGCCGGACGGCCGCCGCCGGCGCTCGAGATCCGCTCCGCACCTTTCTCGTCGGGGAGAGCACGGCGCCGGCCGCCGACCGGCCCTGAGCGGGTCCCGATCGCGTCGAGAACCCTGCCGGCCCGGCGGCCTTGCTCCGAGCGCCCGCGTCACCGCCGGCCCCGCCCCGTCATCGGTCGGGGCGAGACCCGCCCCGGTCATCGACCCCGACCGTCCGCGCCCATCGCCGCCGTCACCGGGTGGTCGCCCGCGCCGTCGACGGCATCGTCCACCGCAGGGACGGCCGCCGTATCAGACGCCTTCGCCATGCTTCCGGCCGGAATCGGGGTCGCCGCCTTCGTCGAACCCGTCGTGCGGACGGCGCCTCAGCCGGAGGGCGTTTCCGATCACCGACACCGAAGATAGGCTCATGGCGGCGGCGGCGATCATGGGCGAGAGGAGCACCCCCAGCACCGGGTAGAGGACGCCGGCCGCGACCGCCACCCCCGCCGCGTTGTAGACGAAGGCGAAGAACAGGTTCTGCCGGACGTTGCGCAGGGTGTCGCCGGCGAGCCGGCGCGCGCGGACGAGCCCCAGGAGGTCGCCTCCCATCAGGGTCACCCCGGCGCTCCTCACCGCCACGTCCGCCCCGGTCCCCATCGCGACCCCGACGTCCGCGGCCGCGAGCGCCGGAGCATCGTTGATCCCGTCCCCCACCACGGCGACACAGCGCCCCTCCTCCTTCAGCCTCGCGACGAGGTCCCGCTTGTCCTCCGGGGTCAGCTCCGCCCGCCAGTCGTCGACCCCCAAGCCCAGCGCGACCGCCCGCGCCGCGCCCCGGCTGTCTCCGGTCGCCATCACGACGCGAAGCCCCGCGCCCCGGAGCCTGTCGAGCGCGCCGCGGGCGGTCGGGCGGACCGGGTCCGCGACCGCCAGGAGACCTTGGGGCGCGCCGTCCACGGCCACGAACATCACGGTCTTTCCGGCCTCCTCGAGCCGCGCGCGCACCTCGTCGAGCCCGCCGAATCCGGCATCCGCACCGAGCCCGCGCATCAGGGCCGCGTTGCCGAGCGCGACGTCGTGGCCGTCCACCCGCCCCCGCACCCCCCTGCCGGGGACCGCCCGGAAGTCCTCCGCCCCGAGGAGCCGGGCGCCGCGCTCCTCCGCGCCCTTGACGAGGGCCGAAGCGAGCGGGTGCTCCGACCCGCGTTCGAGCGAGGCGGCGAGCGAAAGGAGCCGCCCCTCCCCGTCCGGGCCGCCATCCGCCGCGGCCACGTCGGTCAGCTCGGGCGCGCCCGCGGTCAGGGTGCCGGTCTTGTCGACGAGGAGCACGTCGGCCCGGGCGAGGCTCTCCAGCGCTCCCGCGTCCCGCACGAGGACCCCGTCCCGCGCCCCCCGGCCCACCGCCACCATGATCGACATCGGGGTGGCGAGCCCGAGGGCGCACGGGCAGGCGATGACGAGAACGCTGACCGCCGCGGTCACCGCGTGCGCGAGGGCCGGCGCGGGGCCGAAGAGGACCCAGGCCGCGAACGCGAGCGCGGCGACCGCGATCACCCCCGGCACGAACCGGCGCGCGACGCGGTCCGCCAGCGCCTGCGCCGGCGCCCGGCTGCGCTGGGCGCGCGCGACCAGGTCGACGATCCGGGCGAGGACGGTGTCCGCGCCGACCCCCTCGGCGCGCATCGTGAACGCTCCCGAGCGGTTGAGGGTCCCCCCGGTCACCGGGTCGCCCGGCCCCTTCTCCACCGGGACCGGCTCGCCGGTCAGCATGCTCTCGTCCACCGCGGAGCGGCCGTCGAGCACCGCCCCGTCGACCGGGACGCTCTCGCCGGGCCGGACCAGAAGCCGGTCGCCGGCCGCGACCGCTTCGAGCGGCACGTCCTCGTCGCCTCCGGCCCGCACCCGCCGGGCGGACTTCGGCGCGAGGTCGAGCAGCCCCCGGATGGCGTCGCCGGTGCGCTCGCGCGCGGAGAGCTCGATCACCTGTCCGACGAGGACGAGGACGAGGATCACCGCCGCGGCCTCGAAGTAGACGGGCGGCAGGCCATGAGGGCCGCGCACGGCCGCGGGGAAGAGGTCCGGAGCAAGGACCGCGGCCACGCTGAAGGCATAGGAGGCGCCCGCCCCGAGCGCGATGAGGGTCCACATGTTGGGGCTTCGGTTGACGACCGAGGCCCAGCCCCGCCGGAAGAACGGCCCCGCGACCCACACGACGACCGGGGTCGCCAGCGCAAGCTGGAGCCACACGTGGACCCGCGGCCCGAGCCATTCGGCGAACGGCGCCCCGAGATGCGCGCCCATCTCGAGGACCAGGAGGGCGAGCCCGAGCGGCGCCCCGACCCGGAGGCGCCGCCGGAAGTCGACCAGCTCGGGGTTGGGTCCGTCGTCCGCGGAAGGCGCCGTCGGTTCGAGGGCCATGCCGCAGATCGGGCAGTCCCCGGGGGAGTCACGGACGATCTCCGGGTCCATCGGGCAGGTGAAGCGCGCGCCCGGGGGGGCCGGCTCGGGCTCGGCGCGGGGGCCGGCGAAGTCCTCGGGAGAGGCTTCGAAGCGCGCCCGGCACCGTTTCGAGCAGAAGAAGATCGGCTTCCCGGCGTGGGCGGCGGCCTCCCGCGCCGAGGCGCGATCGACGGTCATGCCGCAGACCGGGTCCCTCGATTCGATCCAGTCGGCGGGCGCCGCCGCGAACTTCCGGCGGCACGCCTCGCCGCAGAAGCGGTACGAACGCCCCCGATGCTCCAGGGCGAGCCGCCCGTTCGCGGCATCGACCTCCATCCCGCAGACGGGGTCCCTCACGGTCGGGTTCTCGGACGGCTCGGACGAAGGGTTCATCACGCGGTTGAAATTTCCCGTTCGCGAGGCAAGATAGAGCTTCCCGTGACTGGAGGGTCAAGGCCCGCCGCATTCGAGGGCCCGGCGGCCTGGAGTGAGGGCGGCGATCCGGCCGCGGGAACCGGCCATGCCGACGGCCGGGCGGGTGTCCGGGACCGGGAGCTCCCAGCATGAACATCGCAAGGGCGGCGGCGTGCACCGGGCTGCCGCCGAAGACGATCCGCTACTACGAGGGCATCGGGCTGATCCGGCCCCGTCGGAGCGCGAACGGCTACCGCGACTTCGGCCGCGCCGACCTCCACAAGCTGGCCTTTCTCGCTCGGGCCCGCTCGCTCGGATTCACCATCGAGGACTGCCGTGCGCTGCTCGCGCTGTACGAAGACCGGCATCGCACGAGCGCCGACGTGAAGCGGGTCGCCGAGGAGCACCTCGCACGGGTCGATCGCAAGCTCGCGGAGCTCGAGAGCATGCGCCAGACGCTCGGCCGGCTCGTGGAGCGCTGCCGCGGGGACGAACGCCCGGAATGCCCCATCATCGACGGCCTCGCGGGCGGTCCGCCGGCCGCGGCCCGCGAACCGGCCGCCTGACCCGCCCCCGCGCCCCCTCTTCTCCCGGATCGGAATTGAGGACGTGACCGCCCCGACGGAAACGATCCGCAGGCGGTGGCGGCTCGCGGGCGCGGCGCTCCTCGCGGCCGGCTGGCTGGCGCTGGCCGCCCCGCCCGCGCCGGCCGCGGAGCCGCGCTCCTTCCCCTCCCCCGCGCTCGCGGACCGGTACCGCGGGCTGGTCGAGGAGATCCGCTGCCTCGTCTGCCAGAACCAGAGCATCGCGGACTCGAACGCGGACCTCGCCCGCGACCTCCGCGGCAAGGTCGACGAGATGCTCCGGGCGGGGCGCTCCGACGAGGAGATCCTCGCGTACATGACCGCCCGCTACGGCAACTTCGTGCGCTACCGGCCGCCCTTCGACGCGGCGACCGCCCTCCTCTGGTGCGGCCCCTTCGCCCTCGCGCTCGCGGCCCTCGCCTGGCTCCTGGCGCGGGTCCGAAGGCGCGCCCCGTCCGGCGGCGAGACGCTTACCGAGGAGGAGCGGCGCCGGCTCGCCGAGCTCCTGGAGGCCGAGCGCGGACCGGAGCCGAGGGATTGACCGCGCTGTTCTGGGTCCTCGCCGCCGGCCTCGCGGCGGCGGGCATCGCCTTCCTCGCGGGGCCGCTCCTCCGGCGCGCTCCCCCCGCACGCCCCGACCGCCGCGCCGCGGCGCTCGCCGCGCACCGGGCCCGCCTCGCGGAGATCGAAGCCGGCGAGGAGGCCCCTTCCGGGGGCCTGCCGGCGGGCCGCACGGCGCACGACGACGCGGCGCGCGCATTGCTGCGGGACCTGGACACCGCCGATCGCCCGGCCGGCGCCCGCCTCGACCCAGACGCCGCCCGGCCTCGCCGGGGCGCGGCCGTCTTGCTCGGGCTCGCGTTCCCGCTCCTCGCGGCCGGGCTCTACATCCTCCTTGGCGAGCCCCGCGGGCTCGATCCGCTCGCGGTCCGGAGCGCCGCGCCGCCGGGGCCGGCAGAAGCGGTCGGCGAGGAGGTCGCCCGGCTCCTCACTGAAGCCGAAGCGCTCGCCCGGGCGAGCGGCAACCGGCTCGAGGGCGAGCCGACCCGGCTGATCGAACGGGCCCTGGCCCTCGCCCCCGGCCACCGCAAGGCGCTGTGGTTCGCGGCCGTCGCGGCCCTCCACGAAGGCCGGGCCGAGGACGCGCGCGTCCGGCTGGCCCACCTCCGGGAGCTCGGCCCCTTCGGCGAGGCGGAGGCGCGGATGTTCGAAGAGCTCATGAACGAGGCGACCGGCGACCGCTGATGCGGTTGGCGACCGCCAGCGCAAAATCGCAGGCGCCCCGAGCCCCGCGGGGACGAAATCTTCCCGCGGTTCGGTGTGGTTCGGAGCTGCCTTCACCCCACCGCGCAGGGCTTTCGCGGATCCGTCGCAGGCGTTCCTGGGCCCGGCGCATCCTGGGAATGCGGGCGTCTCGTCCACCTTCGTCATTCCCGCGAAAGCGGGAATCCATGTGCCCTGGGAACGCGGGCGTCTCGCCCGCATCGGCCCGTGGCGGACTTGCCAAGCGCATGCGGGCGAGACGCCCGCGTTCCCAGGAGCGCCAGGGCCAAGACGGCCGAAGCCGGGTCAGCGGTGGCCGGCCGGGCTCGAGCCTCTCCCGGCCCTCGACCGGTGGGCGGGCCGGGCTCGCACCACCTGGTAGCCAGGGCGCCAGAGATAGCGGATCGGCACGCTCAGCATGTGCACGAGGCGGGTGAACGGGAAGATGACGAAGATCGTGAGCCCGAGGAAGAGATGCAGCTTGAAGATCGGGTGCGCGCCCGCGACGTAGCCGGCCGCCTCCGGGTCGAAGGTGAAGATCCCTTGCGCCCACGCCATCAGCTTCACCATCTCGGCCCCGTCGAGGTGGCCGAGCGAAATCGGAATGGTGAGGAGGCCCAGGGCGAGCTGCACCCACAGGATCGCGATCACCAGGTTGTCGGAGAACGACGACTGCGCCCGCACCCGCGGGTCGAAGAAGCGCCGGTGGGCCAGCATCGTCGCCCCGACGAGGGCTGCCGCCCCCGCCGCCCCGCCGACCACGATCGCCAGGAGCTGCTTGAAGCCGTGGCTGACGCCGAGCGCTTCGAAGACCTGGATCGGGGTCAGGAGGCCTACCAGATGGCCGAAGAACACCACCAGCACCCCGACGTGGAACAGCACCGAGCCGACGATGAGCTGCCGGCGGCGGAGGAGCTGGCTCGACCCGGAGCGCCACGTGTAGGGCTCCCGGTCATAGCGGACGACGGAGCCGACCACGAGCACCGCGAGCGCGACGTAGGGATAGATGCCGAACACCAGGGTATCGAGGTAGCCGGCCATGGGTTCCCCTCCTCCTCTTCCTGCCCGCGCGCCGGCCCCGGCCCCGGCGCCTCAACCGGCCCCGGAGGCACCGTCCGCGGCGGGCGGGGCGCGCCGGGCGGCGCGGATCTGCGCGGCCACCCGGTCCGGCCCGCAGGACGCCGCCGCGTTCGGGCCGAGGCCGCCGAACGTCACCGGCTCCTCCGCCCACACCCGGTCGAGGGCCTCGAGGTCGTCGGGGTCGTCGTCCGGCCGTTCGAGCAGATCGTCCACGTCCTGCCGGTCCGCCTTCGCCCCGGACAGCGCCCCGACCCCTGCGAAGACCCCGGCGTAGACGCTTCCCCGCCTCCGCAGGCGCGCTTCGAGGGCGGAGACGATGTGCGCGACGTCCGCGAGATACCCGCGGGCCTCGTCGAGGGGCCGGGTCGCCAGGAACTCGAGGAAGAGCGGCAGGTAGTCCGGCAGCTCGTTGGCGGGCATCTCGAGCCCGCCCGCCGCGTAGAGCGCCTTCAGCTCCACCATCGCCTGCCCCCGGTCCCGGCTCTCCCCGTGCACGTGCTCGAAGAGATGCAGCGAGAGCGACCGGGTCCGGTCGAACAGGAAGACGTAGCGCTCCTCGAGGTCGTAGAGGGGCCGCTCCGAGAGCTGGGCGGCGAGCCGCCGGAGCGGTTCGCGCCGGCCCTCGGGCACCAGGCCCTCCTCGTCCAGGACCGCGGAGAAGGACGGGGCCGCCGCCGTGATCTCCTCGGTCGGGTAGGCGAGCAGGAGGGACAGCACCTTCAGGGTGCGGATCACCGGATGAACTCCGTCGGAGTCCGGACCGTGACCGAGCGCCGGCGTGGGCTCCCGAACAGGTTCGGCCGCGACTCCCCTCCGGAGCACTCGTTGCCGAAGCTGAAGCCGCACGAGCCCTGGAGGTCGTGGGCGTCCTCGGCCGCCTCGCGGTGGGTGGTGGGGATCACGAACCGGTCCTCGTACCGGGCGAGGGCCATGAGGCGGTACATGTCCTCGACCTGCGGCCCGGTGAGCCCGACCCGCGCGGCGATCGCCTCGTCCGCCGCCTCCTCCACCGTCTTCGAGCGCATGTACGCCCGCATCGCCATCATGCGTTCGAGGGCGCGCACGATCGGCTCCTCCTCGCCGGCCGTCAGGAGGTTCGCGAGATAGCGGACCGGGATCCGCAGGGAGCGCACGTCCGGGACCGCGCCGTCCATCTCGATCATCCCCGCCTCCGCGGCGGACTGGAGCGGGGAGAGGGGCGGCACGTACCAGACCATGGGGAGGGTGCGGAACTCCGGGTGCAGGGGGAACGCCACCCGCCAGTCCATGGCGAGCCGCCAGACCGGGGAGCGCGCCGCCGCCTCAATCCACGCCTCCGGCACGCCGTCCCGCCGCGCCTGGGCGACCACCGCGGGGTCGGTCGGGTCGAGGAACAGGTCGAGCTGCTCGTGGTAGAGGCGGCCCGGCTCCGCGACGCTCGCCGCCGCCTCGATGCGGTCGGCGTCGTAGAGGATCACGCCCAGGTAGCGGATGCGCCCGACGCAGGTCTCCGAGCACACCGTCGGCTGCCCGCTCTCGATCCGCGGGTAGCAGAAGGTGCACTTCTCGGACTTCCCCGAGGACCAGTTGAAGTAGATCTTCTTGTACGGGCACCCGGAGACGCACATCCGCCAGCCCCGGCACTTCTCCTGGTCGATGAGCACGATCCCGTCTTCCTCGCGCTTGTAGATCGCCCCCGAAGGGCAGGCCGCGGCGCAGGAGGGGTTCAGGCAGTGCTCGCACAGGCGCGGCAGGTACATCATGAACGTGTTCTTGAACTCGCCGTAGATCTCCCGCTCAAGCCCGTCGAAGTTGGTGTCGCGCGAGCGCTTGGAGAACTCCCCGCCGAGGATCTCCTCCCAGTTGGGTCCGCCCTCGATCTTCTCCATGCGCTCCCCGGTCAGGAGCGAGCGGGGCCGCGCGGTCGGGGCGGCGCTCCCTTCCGGGGCGCGCTGGAGGTGCTCGTAGTCGAAGGTGAAGGGCTCGTAGTAGTCGTCGATCCGGGGGAGGTCCGGGTTGCCGAAGAGCTTCGCGAGGATGGCGAGCTTCCCCCCCATCTTCGGCTTGATCCGGCCCGAGCGGGTCCGCTTCCAGCCCCCGTTCCACCGCTCCTGGTCCTCCCAGTCGTCGGGATAGCCGGTCCCCGGCTTCGTCTCCACGTTGTTGAACCAGGCGTACTCCATCCCTTCCCGGTTGGTCCACACGTTCTTGCAGGTCACCGAGCAGGTGTGGCACCCGATGCACTTGTCGAGGTTCAGCACCTTGCCGATCTGGGCTCGAATCTTCATCGCGCAGCCTCCTCCTCGGTCGCCGGGGCCGCCGCCGGGCCCGGGTCCAGCCAGTCCACCCGCTCCATCTTCCGGACGATCACGAACTCGTCGCGGTTCGCCCCCACCGTGCCGTAGTAGTTGAACCCCCAGGAGAGCTGGGCGTAGCCGCCGATCATGTGGGTCGGCTTGGTGATCGTCCGGGTCACGGAGTTGTGGATCCCGCCCCGCCGGCCGGTCACCTCCGAGCCCGGCGTGTTCACGATCTTCTCCTGCGCGTGGTACATGAAGAGGGTCCCCTCCCGGATCCGCTGCGAGACGACCGCGCGGGCGGTGAGCGCGCCGTTCGCGTTGTACGCCTCCACCCAGTCGTTGTCCTCGATGCCGGCCCGCGCCGCGTCCGTCTCCGAGAGCCAGACCACCGGCCCGCCGCGGTTGAGGGTCAGCATGAGGAGGTTGTCGGAATAGGTTGAATGGATGCCCCACTTCTGGTGCGGGGTGATGAAGTTCAGGACCAGCGAAGGCCGGTCGCCGCCGCCCTCCTCCGCCACCGGCGCGATGGTCTTGGTGTCGATGGGCGGCCGGTAGCCGGCGAGCGCCTCCCCGAAGGCCCGCATCCACGGGTGGTCCTGGTAGAGCTGCTGCCGGCCCGTCAGGGTCCGCCAGGGGATCCGCTCGTGGATGTTGGTATAGCCCGCGTTGTAGCAGACGTGCTCCGACTCGATCCCCGACCAGGTCGGCGAGGAGATGATCTTCCGGGGCTGCGCGACCACGTCCCGGAACCGGATCTTCTCGTCCTTCTTGGGGGCCGCGAGGTGGGTGTGGTCGAGGCCGGTGTTCGCCCCGAGCGCCTCCCACGCCTTGACCGCGACCTCGCCGTTGGTCTCCGGCGCGAGCATGAGGATGACCTCCGCCGCGTCGACGTCGCTCTCGATGCGGGCGAGGCCCCGGGCCGGGCCGCCGCCGGCCGCCTCGCCGTTCAGCCGGCGGAGCGCCCGCACCTCGTCGCCGGTGTCCCACGAGATCCCCTTGCCGCCGTTGCCGGCGCGTTCGAGGAGCGGGCCGAGGGCGGTGAACCGCTCGTAGAGCCCCGGGTAGTCGCGCTCGACGGCGACGACCGCCGGCATGGTCCGCCCGGGGACCGGCTCGGCGCCGTCCGCCTTCCACTCCTCGACCCCGAAGGGCTGGGCGAGCTCGCCCGGGGTGTCGTGGAGGATCGGCGCGAGCACCACGTCCGGCTCGACCCCGAGGACCTCCGGCGCGACCTCGGAGAACTTGCGCGCGATGGCCTTGTAGATCTCCCAGTCGCTCTTGCACTCCCACACCGGGTCGACCGCCGCGGTGAGCGGATGGATGAAGGGGTGCATGTCCGTGGTGTTGAGGTCGTTCTTCTCGTACCAGGTGGCGGTCGGCAGGACCACGTCGGAGTAGAGGCAGGTGGTGGACATGCGGAAGTCGAGGGTGGTGAGGAGGTCGAGCTTGCCTTCCGGGGCGGGGTCGCGCCACACGACCTCGCGCGGCTTCTTCCCGCCCGTCTCCCCGAGGTCCTGCCCCATGACCCCGTGCGCGGCGCCGAGGAGGTGCTTCAGGAAGTACTCGTGGCCCTTGCCGGACGAGCCGAGGAGGTTCGAGCGCCAGACGAAGAGGTTGCGCGGCCAGTTGGCCGGGTCGTCGGGGTCCTCGCAGGCCATGCGGAGCTCGCCGGAGCGGAGCCGCTCCGCCACGTACCCGCCCGCCTCCCGGCCCGAGTCCGCGGCCGCCCGCGCGACGTCGAGGGGGTTCGCCCCGAGCTGGGGGGCGGAGGGCAGCCAGCCCATCCGCTCCGCCCGCACGTTGTAGTCGATGAGCGCCCCGCCCCAGTCGCCCTCGGGGGCGGTCGGGGACAGGATCTCCTCGACGTCGAGGGCCTCGTAGCGCCACTGGTCCGTGTGCGCGTACCACATGGAGGTGGAGTTCATCTGCCGGGGCGGGCGGGTCCAGTCGAGGCCGAACGCGAGCGGGAGCCAGCCGGTCTGGGGGCGCAGCTTCTCCTGCCCCACGTAGTGCGACCAGCCGCCTCCCGACTGGCCCACGCAGCCGCACGTCACCAGCAGGTTGATGACCCCGCGGTAGTTCATGTCCATGTGGTACCAGTGGTTCATCGCGGCCCCGATGATCACCATCGAGCGGCCCCGGGTGCGCTCCGCGTTGCCGGCGAAGCCGCGCGCGACGGAGGCGATCCGGTCCCGCGCGACGCCGGTGATCGCCTCCGCCCAGGCCGGGGTGCAGGGCTCGAGGTCGTCGTAGGAGCGGGCCGTGTGCGCCCCGCCGAGCCCCCGGTCGAGCCCGTAGCTCGCGATGAGGAGGTCGTAGACGGTGGCGACGAGGGCCTCGCCCTCCGCCAGCCGGAGGCGCTTCGCGGGGACGTTCCGCACGAGCACGCCCGGATGGTCGGTACCCGCGAAGTGGGCGTGCTCGAGGTTGCCGAAGTAGGGAAAGCCGACCGCCGCGGCCTCGTCCCGGTCGTTGAGGAGGGTGAGGCGCAGGGTCACCTCGCGGCCCTCCCCGTCCCGGGGCTCCAGGTTCCACTTTCCCTGCTCTCCCCACCGGAACCCGATCGACCCCCGCGGCACGACCACCGACCCGGTCCGGTCGTCGATCGCGAGGGGCTTCCATTCGGGGTTGTTGGCCTCGCCGCCCGCGCCCTCGAGGTCGGAGGCCCGCAGCAGGCGCTCCGGGACCAGGCGGCCGCCCTGCTCGACGAGGCGCACCAGCATCGGCAGGTCGGTGTACCGTCGGCAGTAGTCCACGAAGTAGTCCACCTGCCGGTCGAGGTGGAACTCGCGCAGGACGACGTGCCCGAAGGCCATCGCGAGGGCCGCGTCGGTCCCCTGCTTCACGTCCAGCCACACGTCCGCGAACTTGCTCGCCTCGGAGTAGTCCGGGCAGATCACCACCGACTTCGCGCCCTTGTAGCGGGCCTCGGTGAAGAAGTGGGCGTCCGGGGTGCGGGTCTGCGGCACGTTCGAGCCCCACAGGATGAGGAAGCCGGAGTTGTACCAGTCGGCCGACTCGGGGACGTCCGTCTGCTCGCCCCAGGTCTGGGGGCTCGACGGCGGGAGGTCGCAGTACCAGTCGTAGAACGACATGCACACCCCGCCGAGCAGGGAGAGGTAGCGGGACCCCGCCGCGTACGAGACCATGGACATCGCGGGGATCGGGGAGAAGCCGAAGATCCGGTCCGGCCCGTAGGCGCGGATCGTGTAGGCGTTGGCCGCCGCGACGAGCTCGGCGGCCTCGTCCCAGTGGGCACGGACGAAGCCCCCGAGCCCCCGCCGCGAGACGTACGAGGCGCGCTTCTCCGGGTCCTCGACGATCGAACGCCAGGCGGCGACGGGGGCGAGGCTCGCGCGCGCCTCGCGCCAGAGCCGGAGCAGCCGCGAACGGACGAGCGGATACTTGAGCCGCGCCCCCGAGTAGAGGTACCAGCTATAGCTCGCCCCCCGCGAGCATCCGCGCGGCTCGTGGTCGGGCAGGTCGGGGCGCGTCCGGGGGTAGTCGGTCTGCTGGGTCTCCCAGGTGACGATCCCGCCCTTGACGTAGATCTTCCACGAGCAGGAGCCGGTGCAGTTCACCCCGTGGGTGGAGCGGACGACCTTGTCGTGCTGCCAGCGCTTGCGGTAGGCGTCCTCCCACTCGCGGCCCTCCGCGGTCGTCACCCCGTGGCCGTCCGCGAACGTCCCGACGTTCGCCGCGCGGAAGAAGTTCAGCCGGTCGATCAGGTGGCTCATGTCTCCCCCTTCTCCAGGGGCCGGAGCGGCCCCTTCCCGCCCGTGCCGCCGGGCGCCTCAAGGATTCCGCACATACGCATCCGGCCGCAGGTAGAACCACCAGTTGATGACGATGCACACCGCGTAGAAGGCGGCGAAGCCGTAGAGCGCGTACTCCGGGGTCGTGGCCCGGATCTGCTCGCCGAACACCTTCGGGATGACGAACGCCCCGTAGGCGGCCACCGCCGAGGTCCAGCCGAGCACCGGCCCCGCCTGCTCGCGGTCGAACACCACCGCGATGGTGCGGAAGGTCGATCCGTTGCCGATGCCGGTGGCCGCGAACAGGATGAGGAACAGGACCAGGAAGGGCGCGAAGTACTGCTCCGGGGCCGCCGACGAGTAGGCATGCTTGAGGACCCAGGCGACCCCGAGCGCGCTCGCGACCATCACCACGGACACGATCTGGGTCACCTTCGCCCCGCCGATCCGATCCGAGATCGCCCCCCCGACGGGGCGGATCAGCGCGCCGATGAAGGGTCCCATCCAAGCGTAGGTCAGCGCGCTCGGGCCGTTCGGGTTGACCGTGTCGTGGGTCATCACCCCGTCCGTCATCACGTGGGAGAACCCGAACACCACCTTGGTGGCGAGGGCGAAGGTCGCCGCGTAGCCGATGAAGGAGCCGAACGTCATGGTGTAGATGACGGTCATCGCCCAGGTGTGCTTGTCGTCGAAGATCCGGTACTGGTGATGGAGGTTCCGGCCGACCTCCCCCGGCAGCAGCCGGAGGAGCCCCACCGTGCCCGCGATCACGAGGGGCAGCACGAGCCACTTGCTCAGGTCGAATCCGGAGCCGCCCACCTTCTCCGGCAGCATCAGCCACAGGCCGCAGGCGGCCGTGAAGAGGCCGATCGCGAGCATCACGAGGATGATCGCGAACCCGCGGAAAGGGTTGCCGACGTTCGGGGACACGTGCTCGTCGCGGATGTTGTTCATCCCGAGCCAGGTCGCGAAGCCGAGGGGGATCAGGAACACGAGCCAGACGAAGCCCGCGTTGTGGATCCAGGTGTCGCTGCCGGCCGGGATCTTCCCGATGAGGGTCCCGCTCGTGTTCTCGAGGACCAGCGGGGCGCCCCCGAACGCGCCCACCGTCATCATCAGGGGCACGAGGATCTGCATGGTGGTGACCCCGAAGTTCCCGAGGCCCGCGTTCATGCCGAGCGCGTAGCCCTGCACCCGCTTGGGGAAGAAGAAGCTGATGTTCGACATCGAGGACGCGAAGTTCCCGCCGCCGATGCCGGAGAGGAAGGCGAGGACCTGGAACTGCCAGAGGGGGGTGGACGGGTCGCGCAGGGCGAGGCCGGTCCCGACGGCCGGGATGACCAGCAGCAGGGTGGTGAGGAAGATCGTGTTGCGCCCGCCCGCGATGCGGATGAAGAAGGTGCTCGGGATGCGCAGGGTCGCGCCGGTCAGGCCGGCGACGGCGGACAGGGTGAACAGCTCCGGCTTCTCGAACGGGAAGCCGAGGTTGAGCATCTGGACGGTGATGATCCCCCAGTAGAGCCACACCGCGAAGCCGCAGAGGAGGCTCGGGATCGAGATCCAGAGGTTCCGGTTGGCGACCGCGCGCCCGGTCCCCTTCCAGAAGCCCTCGTCCTCGGGGGTCCAGCCCCGGATGTCCCTGCCCATGACGGTCCTCCTGCGGCGCGGCGCGGCGCGGTTCCGAGCCGGCGCTCAGTGCGCCCGGGCGCCGGGCCGCGCCCGGCCCCGGGGGCCGAGCGCCCCCCGGTGCTCCGGCGCGTGCACGGAGAGCAGCTCGGGCAGCTCGGGAAGCTCGTCGAGGCGCTCGGCCGCCTCCCGGCGCTCCATCCGGCGGATCGCGAGGTGCATCCACGCGAGGGCGGCCGCGACCAGGGCGAAGAGCAGCATGAAGCAGCTCGTCCACACCCCGATGAGGTCGTTCATCGCCCCGAAGCAGATCGGGAGGACGAACCCCCCGAGCCCGCCGATCATCCCGACGAGCCCCCCGACCGAGCCCACGTGGTCCGGGTAGTAGACCGGGATGTGCTTGTAGACCGCCGCCTTGCCGAGCGACATCACGAAGCCGAGCACGACCGTCAGCGCGACGAAGACCGGCAGCGAGATGGTGATGTTGAACGCGATCGGCCCCTCGACCCCCTGGACCAGGTAGTCCGTGGACGGGTAGCTCAGGAGGAAGCAGACGAGGACGCTCACGAGGAACGTCCAGTACATCACCTGGCGCGCGCCGAAGCGGTCGGAGAGGTATCCGCCGAGGGCCCGGAAGACGCTTCCGGGCAGCGCGTAGGCCGCGGCCAGCATCCCCGCGGTCCTGACGTCGAGCTCGTAGACCCCGACGTAGTAGCGCGGCAGCCAGAGGGCGAGCGCCACGAACGCCCCGAAGACGAAGAAGTAGTAGAGGGAGAACCTCCAGACCTGGAGCTGGCGCAGGGGCTCGAGCTGCAGGAGCGCCGAGCGCGGCTTCTCGCCCGCCGCCCGGCGCCGGGCGGTGACCGGGTCCTCCTTCGTCGTGAGGAAGAACGCCGCGGCGGTCGCGAGGAGGACCACCGCGTAGACCTGCGCCGCCCGCTCCCACCCGACCGCGAGGAGCAGGAACGGCGCCCCGAAGTTGGTGACCGCCGCGCCCACGTTGCCGATGCCGAACACCCCGAGCGCGGTCCCCTGGCGCTCGCGGTCGTACCAGCGCGACACGAACGCGATGCCGACCGCGAACGATCCCCCCGCGAGCCCGACCCCGAGGGCCGCGAGGAGGAACATCGGGTACGTGTCGACCGTGGAGAGCAGCCAGGCGGCGGCCGCGGTGACCGCCATCAGCACCGTGTACACCACGCGCCCGCCGTACTGGTCGGTCCAGATCCCGAGGAAGATGCGGCTGAGCGAGCCGGTCAGGATCGGGGCGGCGACCAGGATGCCGAACTCGGTGTCGCTGAGCCCGAGATCCTGCTTGATGCGGATCCCGATGATGGAGAAGATGGTCCAGACCGCGAAGCAGACCGTGAACGCGAACGTGCTGGCCCCGAGGGCCTGGTGTTGACGGCGGGCCGGAACGCCCTCCGGAGCCTGCATCTTCCCTGCCCTCGGCAGCCGCGGCGACGGCCGGCCCGTGCGAGGAGGCCGCCCGCGCGCGGTGGCATCATCCGCGCCGGTCGGCCCCGGCCGCACGGGCCGGCACGGCGGCAATGGAACCAGAGGGCGCGGCGGATTGCCTTGATCAGGATCAGAGACTCCGTCCCGGCAAGGCGCCGCGAGCATGAACCGGGCCGGCGCCCGCCCGCCAAGCAGCCGGGCAGGATGCGCGGGATAGCCGTTATCATGGCCGGCCGTAACCCGAAGAAGAGGCGCCGGTGGAAAGGGAGCCTTGCGAACCTCCTCGCTGCGCGCAGTGCCCCGCACGCGGCCGCGGCTTTTGCGGCCGCCTGCCCGAGCCGCTTCAGGAACGGTTCCGGGAAGCCGTCCGCCCCGCCGCTCCGTGGCGCCCGGGGGGCGGGGGCGACAGCGGGGCGACGCGGTGGGACCTCGCCGTCGTCTCGCGCGGAACCGTCGTCGTGCACAACACCTTCGAGGACGGACGGCGGGCGATCACCGACTTCATGGTCCCCGGCGAGGTGCTCCACGCCCGGGAAGGCGGGAATCGGCAAGGGCGGGAGATCACCGCGTCCCCGGACTTCCTCCTGTGCCTGGTCCCGAACCTGGAAGCGGAGTTCGATGCGGCCGACTGCCAGTGCCTGGAGCGCTACCTCCGCTCCGATGCGCTCGGCCACATCGAGGCGCTGCGCGACATGATCGCGGACCTCGCCCGGCTCGACCCGACGGAGCGGCTCGCACGCCTGCTCCTCGGCCTGCGGGAGCGCCTGAACCCGGAGGGCCGTGTGGTCAACCTCCCCCTCTCCCGGAACGACATCGCCGATCTGCTTGGTCTGCGGGCGGAAACGGTGAGCCGTTCGCTGCATGCGCTCGAACGGTCCGGCCTCATCCGGCGCGACGGGCCGAAGAAGATCGAGATCCTGGATTCGACCGCCCTCGCGGCGGCAGCGGGCGGCTGACCGCCCGGCCGCCGGGAGGCCGCCCCGCCCTCTTCCCGGCCCGCGCCGCGCCCGAGACATGCGCGCGGGTGGGGCTTTGGGGCGGATTTCACCCCACGGCGCGCGCGGGTACGTCCCTGGGAACGCGGGCGTCCCGCCCGCATCTTTCCCCGGCGCTTCACTTCGTTCCGCTGCGGGCGAGACGCCCGCGTTCCCAGGAGCATCTGCGACGAGTCGTGCCTGGCGAAAACCCCACCGCGCACATGCCTCATGGGGGATTGGGACGGGACGGTGGGATATGCGTCTAGAATGGGCGCGCAGCCCCAACCGAGCACCGCCATGACCATCTCCCGCATCGACGTCGGCCCCCGCATGAGCCAGGCCGTCGTGCACGGCGGAACCGTGTACCTCGCCGGCGTGGTGGCCCACGACGCTCCCGGCGCGTCCATCGCGGACCAGACCCGGTCCATCCTCGCCCGCATCGACGACCTCCTCGCCCAGGCCGGGACCGACAAGTCGAAGCTCCTCACCGCGACCATCTGGATCACCGACATGCGGTATTTCGCGGAGATGAACGAGGTCTGGGACGCCTGGATCGACCCCTCGAACCCGCCGTGCCGGGCCTGCGTCGAAGCCAACCTCGCGGCGACCCGTTTCAACGTCGAGATCATGGTGGCCGCGGCGGCCTGACCCGCACCGGGTCCAGGACCGCCCTCTCCTTCCCGAAGCCCGGGTCCGAGGCCCGACCCCGAGGCCGAAGCCGATGGCGAAGACCCTCTTCGACCGGATCTGGGACGCGCACGTCGTCGCGGAGACGCCGGGCGGAACCCTCCTCTACGTCGACCGCCACCTCGGCCACGACGGCTCGTCGCGGGCGCTGCGGATGCTCGCGGAGCGCGGGCTGCCCGTCCGCCGCCCCGACAAGACCCTGATCGTGCTCGACCACGTGGTCCCCACGGTCGGCCAGGCCGCCCCCGTCCTCGAGCCCCGCATGAGGGAGATGCTGGACACGGTGCGGACGGAGGCGGCCCGGTACGGGATCGAGCACTTCTTCGACCTCACCGATCCCCGCAACGGCATCTCCCACGTGGCGGGACCGGAGCAGGGGTTCGCCCTGCCCGGAACCACCCTGGTGTGCGGCGACTCCCACACCTCGACCCACGGCGCGTTCGGGGCCCTCGCGTTCGGGATCGGCGCCTCGGAGGTCGAGCACGTCTTCGCCACCCAAGCCCTCCTCCAGCGCCGGCCGGGCGCCATGCTCGTCGAGCTGGAGGGCCGGCGGCCCGAGGGGGTTCACGCGAAGGACGTCGCGCTGGCCCTCATCGGGCGGGTCGGGATCGGCGGCGGGACCGGCTGCGTCATCGAGTACGCGGGCGAGGCGGTCCGCGCGATGAGCATGGAAGAGCGGATGACGGTGTGCAACATGACCATCGAGGCGGGGGCTCGGGCGGGGATGGTGGCCCCCGACGAGACCACGTTCGAGTACCTCGCCGGGAGACCGCTCGCGCCCTCCGGCCCGGACCGGGAGGCGGCCCTCGCCTGGTGGCGCACCCTGCCTTCCGACCCGGACGCGGCCTTCGACCGGCGGGTGTCGATGCGGGTGGACGGCCTCGCCCCCCAGGTCACCTGGGGTACGAACCCGTCCATGGTGGCGGGGGTCGACGGGGCCGCGCCGAGGCCGGGGGACGCGGCCGACGCGAACGAGGCGGAGGCCTGGTCCCGCGCCCTCGAGTACATGGACCTCGCGCCGGGAACCCGCCTGGAAGACGTCCGACCGGACCGGGTGTTCATCGGCTCGTGCACCAACAGCCGGCTCTCCGACCTCCGGATCGCCGCGGGCTACGTCAAGGGGCGCCGGACGGCGGACGGGGTGCACGCGATGGTGGTGCCGGGGAGCGGGCTCGTGAAGCGCGCGGCGGAGGCGGAAGGCATCGACCGGATATTCCGCGAGGCCGGGTTCGAGTGGCGGGAGCCCGGCTGCTCGATGTGCGTCGGCATGAACAACGACCTCCTCTCGCCGGGGGAGCGGTGCGCCTCCACCAGCAACCGGAACTTCGAGGGGCGCCAGGGGCGGGGCGGGCGGACCCACCTCGTGAGCCCCGCAACCGCGGCGTGCGCCGCGGTCGCGGGGCGCTTCGTCGACGTCCGCGCGGTGGAGCCGGCCGCCCTCTAGACCGGACATCCTGCCCGTTCGCCCGCCTGCCCGGCCCGTCACCGGGCGGGGCCCACGGTCACCACCCCTCCTGGCCGGCCAGCGCCGATCCCGCCGGAAGCCCTTTCCCGGCCGCTTCGCTCCGCCCTCGGGGCCATGACGGGAGCTCGCGGCCCCGCCCGCCGGCGCCCGCTTGGCGGTGATCGACGAAACCCCGCTCTCGCCCGCCAGTGCGGTCGGCCTCCACCGTGGACGGGCCGGGAAACGGGATCATGGTGCACATTTTTCCCGTAAAATTGGCGCCCATGTACACAAGATTACTGCCCACACCGACCCGATCCGTCTTTCTGTTCGGCCCACGCGGGACCGGCAAGTCCACCTGGATCCGCGAGCGCTTCCCCGGCGCCGCCACCTACGATCTGCTCGACACCGGGGAGGCGCTGCGGCTGAACAAGGACCCGTCCGCACTGTATCGGGAGCTCGCGGCCCTCCCCGCCGGCGCTTGGGCGGTGATCGACGAGGTGCAGAAGGCGCCCGGGGTGCTGGACGAGGTGCACCGCCTCATCGAATCCCACCGCCTCCGCTTCGTGCTCTCCGGGTCGAGCGCACGCAAGCTGCGGCGCGGCGGCGCCAACCTGCTGGCCGGCCGGGCGGTGACCACGTCCATGTTTCCGCTGGTATCGGCGGAGCTCCCTTTCCGGATCGACCCGGCCCGGGTCCTGCGCTACGGCGCCCTTCCCCTGACGGTCACCACGGACGACCCTCGCGACTACCTTCGGACGTATGCGGAAACCTACCTCGTCCAGGAGATCCAGGCCGAGGCGCTGACCCGCAACCTGGGCGCATTTGCGAGGTTCCTCGAGATCGCCGCGCGCCAGAATGCCCAGCTCACCAATGCCGCCGGCATTGCGCGCGATGCCGGGATCAACCGCCGAACCGTACAGAGCCACTTCGAGATCCTGACGGACACGCTGATCGGGTTCTGGCTGCCTCCCTGGAAGCTCAAGTCCGCGACCAGGCAGGTGCGGCAGAGCAAGTTCTACTTCTTCGATTGCGGCGTCGCCCGGGCGCTGACCGGCCGGCTCCCCTACCCCCCCACCCCCGAAGAGCTGGGGCCCCTCGCGGAGACCTTCGTCATCAACGAGCTGCGCGCGTATCTCGGGTATTCGTCCTGCGGCTACAAGCTGTATTTCTGGCGCACTTACGACGGCGCGGAGGTCGACGTCCTCTGCGAAACGGAGGAAGGGTTCGTGGCGATCGAGGTCAAGGCGTCGCCGCGATGGGAGAAGCGTTTCAATCGCGGCCTGCATCGGGTCAGGGACGATCTCGGGAAGGAGGGCACGGCGTGTTACGGGGTGTACCTGGGGCAGCGGGCCGCCCTTTGGGACGACGTGCGCGTGCTGCCCCTGGCCGATTTTCTCGAACGCCTGTGGGCGGGCGGGATCATCGGCGCTCCCCGCTTCTCCTCGTAGCCGCGGCGCGGGCGCCCGTATTTTCGTCAGCCGGTGCGGATGGAGATGTCGGACACCGCCAAGGGCGACCACGGCGCCGGCCGGCGGGGCGGTTCACCCTGTCGGCACCCTCGCAGAACCGCTCGGCCAGCATGGATTTGCCCGTCTCCCGCGCGCCGCGAATGGCCAGCGGCCTGCGCCGGGGGTTGCGCAGCCGGCCCGGCAAGGCGTGGAGCCGATGGCGGGCCGGGCCGGTTGAATGCGACCGCCCGCCGTGGTTACATCCCCGCTCCCGCCCGGCCCGCGTCCGGGCTCCGGGCCGGCCCGCTGCGCTCGGGCCGTGCCCCCGAGCGTCGGCGGGCTGCGGCGCAGCGCGCCCCCCGCCTCCGGGCGGGCCTTCGAAGACCGCGGAGTGGACCATGGAACCGTTCGACGTGCATACCGGGGTCGCGGCCCCCCTCCCCCGCGTCAACGTCGACACCGACCAGATCATCCCCAAGCAGTACCTGACGAGCACGGGGCGGGACGGCCTCGACACGGGGCTCTTCCACGACTGGCGCTACCTCGACGGCGACCCCGGCCGCCCCGACCCCGGCTTCGTGCTCAACCGGCCCCGCTACCGCGAAGCGAGCGTGCTCGTCGCGGGTGACAACTTCGGCTGCGGGTCGAGCCGCGAGCACGCCCCGTGGGCGCTGATGGCCTGGGGCTTCCGCTGCGTGGTGTCGACGAGCTTCGCGGACATCTTCTACAACAACTCGATCAAGAACGGCCTGCTGCCGGCGGTGGTCGCCCCCGAGGCCCTCACGCGGCTTCTCGACGAAGTCGAGGCGGCGCCCGGGCTGACGGTCACCGCCGACCTCGCGGCCGGCGCCCTCTCCACCTCGGCCGGGTCCCGCTTCGGCTTCACGATCCCCGACCACGCCCGGCACGCCCTCGCCGAGGGGCTGGACGACCTCGAGATCACCCTGCAACATGCCGACGCGATCGCCGCGTTCGAGGCCCGGAGCCGCGAGCGCTTCCCCTGGCTCGGCTAACCACCCGGAAGGAGCCCCGATGAAGCTCTATCACAGCCCCGCTTCGCCGTTCGTTCGCAAGGCCCTCGTGGCCGCCCACGAGACCGGGCTCGCCGAACGGATCGAGATCGCCACCATCGCCCTCACCCCCGTCGCGGGCAACGCCGAGCTCAACCGGGAGAACCCCATCGGCAAGATCCCCGCCCTCGTGCTCGAGGACGGGGCTGCGCTCTACGACTCGCGCGTCATCTGCGAGTACCTCGACACCCGGCACGACGGCCCCCGCCTCTTTCCCGCGGACGGACCCGAGCGCTGGACCGCGCTCCGCCGCCAGGCGCTCGCGGACGGGCTCCTGGACGCGGGGATCCTCTGCCGCTACGAGACCTTCCTCCGCCCCGAGGAGCGCCGGTGGGGGGACTGGATCGACGGCCAGCGGGCGAAGCTCCGCCGCGCGCTCGACGCGCTCGAAGCGGAGGCGGACGGCTTCGGCGAGACGGTGGACATCGGCACGATCGCGGCCGCCTGTGCGACCGACTACCTCGACTTCCGGTCGCTCGACGACGGCTGGCGCGACCCTCGGCCCCGCCTCGCCGCCTGGCTCGAAGGGTTCGCGGCGCGCCCCTCGATGCAGGCGACCCGTCCGACCGCCTGACCGCCCGGCCCGGCTGCCCGGCTGCCCGGCTGCCCGGCTGCCCGGCCATCCCGCCCCCCGACCGCCTCGACGGACCACGCCTTCGATGAACTTCGACTTCTCGGAGGAGCAGAAGCTCCTCCGGACCACCGCCCGCGACTACCTCGAAGACCGCGCCCCCCTCGGGCTCGCGCGCTCGGTCCTCGAGTCGCGGGCGCCGATGAGCCGGGAGCTCTGGGAGGGGGCGGCGGAGCTGGGCTGGCTCGGGGCGGCCGTTCCCGAAGCGTACGGCGGGGCCGGCTTCGGCTCCGCGGAGCTCGTGCTGATCGCGGAGGAGCTCGGCCGGGCGCTCGCCCCGGTCCCCTTCGCCTCCTCCGCCGCGGTGGCGGACGCGATCCTGGCCGCGGGGTCCGACGAGCAGCGCCGCCGCTACCTTCCGGGGCTCGCGGCCGGCGAACGGATCGGGGCCCTCGCCCTCGCCGAGGCGCGCGGGGTGGTCCGGCCGGAGAGCGTGTGCACGCGCCATCGCGGCGACGGGACCCTCGCCGGAGCCAAGATCGGCGTGCCCGACGGAGCCGCCGCGAACCTCGCCCTCGTCCTCGCCCGGGACGATGCGGGACGCCTCGTGCTCGCCCTCGCGGAGGTCGGGGAGGCCGCGCGCGCCGTGGACGAGTCGATCGACCCCTCGCGCCCGTCGGCCCGTCTTACGTTCGACGGAACGCCGGCCGAGCGGCTCGGCGACGGTGACGGCGACGAGGACGGTTGGCGCCTGCTCCGCCGGGTCCTCGACCGGGCGGCGGTCGTACAGGCATTCGAGCAGCTCGGCACGGCCCAGCGCGCGTTCGACCTCACCCGCGAGCAGATCCTCGACCGGCACGCCTTCGGCCGCCCGATCGGCTCGTTCCAGGCCGTCAAGCACCGCATGTCCGACCTCTACGCGGCGCTCGAGATTGCCCGCTCGAACTGCTACTTCGCGGTGTGGGCGCTCGCGAACGACGACCCCGGGCTCCCGCTCGCCGCGTGCGCCGCGCGGGTCGCGGCCACCGATGCGTGCACCCTGGCGAGCGTCGAGATGGTGCAGCTCTTCGGCGGCGCGGGCTTCACCTGGGAGCTCGACTGCCACCTCTTCTACCGCCGCGCGCAGTGCCTCGCCCTCGCCCTCGGGCCGCCCGGCGAGTGGCGCGACCGGCTGGTCGACTGCCTCGCCGCCGAGCCTGAACTCGAGCCCGGGCCCGGGTCCGGCCCGAGCGGTCGAACGGCGGCGCCGGCCGCCGCCGGGTAGCGCGGCGCGCGCGGCGCCATCCTCGGGGGGGAGCGGACATGGACTTCAACGATTCGCCGGCCGAAGCGAGGTTCCGCGCGGAGGCGCGGGACTTTCTCGACCGCCATACCGAGCTTCTCGCGTCCGGCGAGAGGCCGCCGGGGCCGTTCATCGGCGAAGACCCGGAGGCGGTGCGGCGCTCCCAGGACTGGCAGGCGCTCAAGTTCGACCACGGCTGGGCCTGCCTCACCTGGCCGCCCGAGTACGGCGGACGCGGCCTCGGACCCATGGAGCAGGTCATCTGGACCCAGGAGGAGCTTCGCCGCCGCACCCCCGTCAACGTCTTCTCCATCGGGATCGGGATGCTCGGCCCGACCCTGATGAAGCACGGAACGCACGAGCAGAAGAGCCGTCATCTCAAGAAGATGGCGCGGGGAGACGAGGTCTGGTGCCAGCTCTTCAGCGAGCCCGGCGCCGGCTCCGACGTGGCCGGCCTCACGACCCGCGCGCGACGCGATGGCGACGACGGCTGGATCCTCGAAGGCCAGAAGACCTGGAACACCGGCGCCCACTTCTGCAAGTGGGGGGTCGTCATCGTCCGGACCGACCCCGAAGCGCCGAAGCACAAGGGCCTCACCTGCTTCATCGTCGACATGCGGTCCCCGGGGGTCGAGATCCGGCCCATCCGCCAGATGGACGGCGGGGCCGGGTTCAACGACGTGTTCTTCTCCGGCGTCCGGATCCCGGACGGGAACCGGCTCGGGGCGGTCGACGACGGATGGCGGGTCGCCATCACCACCCTCATGCACGAGCGCGCCGCCATCGGGGCGCGCGGCACGGCCGGGTTCGGCCCGGCGGACCTCGTGCGTCTCGCCCGGGAGGCGGACGGCCCGCGCGGCAAGGCGATCGAGGACTCCGCGGTACGCGCGCGGATCGCCGACTTCCACGTGCGCTCCGCGGGGCTCCGCTACACCACCTACCGCACCCTGACCGCCCTCTCGCGCGGCGAGACGCCGGGCCCCGAGAACTCCATCCACAAGCTCGTCGGCAGCCCCCTCCGGCAGCAGATGGCCGCCCTCGGGGTCGAGCTGCAGGGCCAGGCCGGCGCGGTCATGGACCCCGACTACGGCGCCCAGGCGGCCTGGCTCGCCGCCCCCGGGATGCGGCTCGCGGGGGGCACGGACGAGATCATGCGCAACATCATCGCCGAGCGGGTGCTCGGGCTCCCGGCCGAGCCGCGGGTGGACAAGGACCTGCCGTTCGCCGCGACGCGCCGGAACCGGGGCTGAGCCCGGCGGGCCGGCGTCCGCCGGCCAGGGGGCCGGGAGACGTGCGGGCTTCGGCCGTCCGCCCGGGCGGCGGTACGCGACGCGCGAAGAGGAGGGTCACCCCATGTTCCTGGTGTGCGGCGAGGCGCTCTACGACCTCTTCGTGGAAGAGGAGACGCCGGCCGGCCTTCGGATCGACGCCCGCATCGGGGGGTCGCCGTTCAACGTGGCGGTAGGGCTCGCCCGGCTCGGGCGGCCCGCCGCGCTCCTCACCGGGGTCTCGAACGACGCTCTCGGAGACCGCCTCGCGGCGGCCCTCGAGTCCGAGGGGGTCGAGACCCGCTTCCTCGCCCGCATGGAGAACCCGACCACCCTCGCGGTGGTCGCCCTCGGCCCGGAGGGAGAGCCCCGCTACACCTTCTACGGGGAAGGGGCGGCGGACCGCTCCCTCACCCGCGAACGCCTCCCGGAGCTTCCGGGGGCCGTCTCCTGCCTCCACTTCGGCTCGTTCTCCCTCGTCGTGGACCCGACCGCGGGCGCCCTGCTCGCGCTGGCCGAGCGCGAGCGGGGCCGCCGGTTCCTCTCCCTCGACCCGAACGTGCGGGCCAACGTGGAGCCGGACCTCGCCCGCTGGCGGCGCGGGATCGAGCGCTTCGCCCGCACCGCCGACCTCGTGAAGCTGAGCGAGGAGGACCTCGCCCACCTCGACCCGAACGCCGACCCCGACCGTCTGGCCGGAGCGTGGATCGAAGGGGGCGCGCGGATGGTGGTCCTGACCCGGGGCGCGGGCGGCGCGGCGGCGTGGACCCCGGACGGGAAGGCCGAGCATCCGGGCTTCACGGCGGAGGTGGCGGACACGGTGGGGGCGGGAGACGCATTCCAGGCCGCGCTGCTCTGCGGGCTGGAGGAGGCGGGCCGGCTGGAGCCGGGGCCGGGGGCGCGCCCCGTGACGGCCCCCGAGGCGGGCCGCCTCCTCGCGTTCGCCTGCGACGCGGCGGCGCGGAGCTGCACGCGGCGGGGGGCCGACTTCCCGCGCCGTTCGGAGCTTCCCGGCTGAGCGCGGGCGAGGCGGGGCCGCCCGGCGAGGCGGGGACGAGAGGCGGGTCGGGGCCGGGAAGCGAGGCCATCCGAATGTCCGACGCGGCGGACACGGCCTGGCGCGCGGTCGAACGCGAAGGGGCACGGCTGCGCGCCCTCTCCCTCCGCACCCTGTTCGCGCGGTCGCCGGAACGGTTCGCCGCGCTCTCGTTCCGCCATGAGGACCTGCTCGTCGACCTCTCCAAGGAGAAGGTGGACCGGGCGGCGCTCGCTGCCCTCCTCGCCCTCGCCGAGGCGGTGGACCTGCCCGCCTGGCGCGAAGCGCTGTTCCGGGGGGAGCGGGTCAACACGACCGAAGGCCGGGCCGCGCTCCACATGGCCCTCCGGGGCGGCGCGGACCCCGGCGTCTCCGTAGACGGCGCTCCCGTCCTCCCCGAGGTGGAGGAGACGCGGGAGCGTTTCCTCGCGTTCGCCGGGGACGTCCGATCCGGCCGGTACGGCGCGGTCGGCGGCGGGCGGTTCACCGACGTCCTGCACATCGGCATCGGCGGCTCCTGCCTCGGCCCCGAGATGGCGGTCCGCGCCCTTCGCCCGGACCACGACGGGCCGCGCGTCCACTTCGTCTCGAACGTGGACGGGTCGGACCTCGCGGACACGACCGCCGGGCTCGACCCGGCCCGAACCCTCGTCCTCGTCGCTT
This sequence comes from Gammaproteobacteria bacterium, assembly GCA_965243335.1. GTDB lineage: Bacteria > Pseudomonadota > Gammaproteobacteria > HK1 > HK1 > JAJDXW01. The sequence goes on along the minus strand of OZ251545.1, from coordinate 1,869,828 downwards.
CCAAGACGTTCACGACCCTCGAGACCATGACCAACGCCCGCTCCGCCCGCCGGTGGCTCGAAGGGGCGGTCGCGGGCCGGGCCGGGGCGCACATGGCCGCGATCTCGTCCAACGTCGGGGCGGCCGCGGAATTCGGGATCGGGGGCGAGCGGGTGTTCGGGTTCCGGGACTGGGTCGGCGGGCGCTACTCCCTCTGGTCGGCCATCGGGCTGCCGGCGGCGATCGCCGTCGGCCCGGAGCGGTTCCGCGAGCTGCTCGCCGGCGCCGCGGCCATGGACCGCCATTTCCGCGAGGCCCCGCTCGCACGGAACCTGCCGGTCCTGCTGGGCCTCGTGTCGGTCTGGCGCCGCAACGTCATGGGATGGCCGAGCGTCGCCCTCGTCCCCTACGACCAGCGCCTCGCACGGTTTCCCGCCTACGTCCAGCAGCTCGCGATGGAGTCGAACGGCAAGCGCGTCACGAGGGACGGCGCCCCGGCCGCACGGGCGACCGCGCCGGTCGTCTGGGGCGAGCCCGGAACCAACGCCCAGCACTCCTTCTTCCAGCTCCTCCACCAGGGGACCGAAGTAACGCCGGTGGATTTCATCGTCGCGGCCGAAGCCCGGAACGGAACCGGCGGCGACCACCACCGCCTCCTCGTCGCGAGCTGCCTCGCGCAGGGGCAGGCGCTCGCCTTCGGGCGGACCCGGGAGGAGGCGCGGCGCGCGCTGGCGGCCTCCGGGGTCGAAAGCTCCGACGCCGACCGGCTCGCCGCCCACCGGACCTTTCCGGGGGATCGGCCATCGACCACCATCGCCCACCGCCGCCTCGACGCAAGGACCCTGGGCCGGCTGATCGCCCTCTACGAGCACCGGGTTTTCGTCGAGAGCGTCCTCTGGGGGATCAACCCCTTCGACCAGTGGGGGGTGGAGCTCGGCAAGGCGCTGGCCGATCGCCTGCAACCGGCCCTCGCGGGCGGCCCGCTCCCGTCCGGCACCGACTCCTCGACGGCCGGCCTGGTCGCCCACCTCCGCCGCCCGGCCGCCGGGTAGCCCGCATTTCCCAACCTGAATTACGTACAAAGCTGCCGTGGAGCGGGAACAAGAAGACGATCTTGGAACGGAAGACCGGACATCTTCGATCTGTTCATCCTTGGTCCTTGAACTCTACTGGCCATGTCCCCATGTCTGTTCGCTGACATCCAGAAAGGAGCTTCGACAATGAAGCTGATCTGCACGGCGTCCGATGGGGCCAAATCACTAGTGTCCCAAGAATTAGTTGAATAAATTCAATTGGTTGACTGCCTCGCTACCTTCCGTCGTGCTTCTCAGATCTGTAACCATTTGTAAAAATGGAACTTTCTCGAACAGAGTCAGACTCAGAATTTGGAAAATCGTGTGGAGATTCTCTTCCATGTTCAAACGTTTCTTCATGATTGCCACCAACAAATATACCGTAATTGCTATCCATATCTGACTCTTTACTGCGTTTTCCGAGGTCCCAAAAAACGACTTGATGCGAAGGTTCTGTTTGATCCACTTGAAAAACAGCTCCACCTGCCAACGACTACGGTATAACTCCGCGACCGTCTGGGCCGGGAGGACGAAATTGTTGGTCAGAAAATCAAATGTCTTGCCGGTTTTCAGATCGTGATACTTGATGCGACGCAACCACTGAGGATAGCTCTGCGAAGTCTTCACGCCTGTCAACACTATACTTTGATCACACCGCAGACCCGCTGATTTATCGACCGCACGAGATGCACGTCGCCGATACTTCAGGTTGGACTTGGCGCGGATAACGAAAAACGCCCCTCGCGCATGAAGAGCATACAATCGCTCAAAATCCACGTAACCCCTGTCCATGACGTAGAACGCACCGGCCTCCGGGACCAATAGATCCAGAACCTTCACGTCGTGCAGCTTGCCATCAGAAATATGTATGAACGTCGGTATGTTACCGCATAAATCCAATAACGTATGGAGCTTGATCGCAGATTTGGTCGACCGAAACAACGCCCATGGGAATACCGACAAGCACAAATCGATCGTCGAAGAATCCAGCGCATAAACGGTATCGTCCAGATCGAGTCCCAGATCGTCGTCGGCATAGAGTGGACGCGCAATACGAATCAACGCCTGGGCAAGCTCTGCATATATCCGCCAGTCGCGCACCTTATTGGCATTGGCCAAGGTGTTGCGTGACACCGCGCCGCGGATCCCCATATGATAAAGTTTGTCCTGATGTGCCCGCAGGCAAACCTCTATATCACGCAAGCTTTCACGATAGGTCAACTGGGCAAATGCCATACATAGAAACTGATCAAGACAAGTGAACGATTTGACGTAACGGTTGCCTTGATACCGATGAACGCATCGGCGGAACGTATGCATGGGCAGATGGTCCATTACCTGGGAAAAGACGAATTGGCCGGAATACATGTCGCATCCCCTTGGTCAAGAGGGAGGCAGCATGTCTGAAACAGCTCTTGGAGTTCAAGTCGATGACAGCTTCCTATTGCTATTTGGCGTATAAGAAACAACAAGTTATGACGTCAGATCATAAATTTCTTGGGACAGTAGTGGGGCCAAATGGAAAATTTACAAAGATGACAGTGGAAAGTGGCGTTGGCGATGCAAGGTGAAGGGACGCATCGTCTTGGCGTCCCATAAGGGATACAAGTTGGAGCGCTGCATCGAGAATGCTCGGCGTCTGGGGCTGGATGTGGATACCAAGCCGAAAAAACAGGCCGATGGTACTCGGAAGTGCCGGGGGAGCAACGGCGACAAGTGGGTTTTCTACAAGAAGAAGAAAAAGAAAGGGTCTGATGAGTGGCGCTGGAAACGCTACGAGCGGGTCTCTGGGGAATGGCGGATGGTTGGCCGCAGCTCCGAGGGCTACCACAAATTCCGTCGCTGTTTGAAAAATGCTCGCCGCCCTGGGATGGACTGTGAGCCGGAAGCCCTACGGTAGAGCACGACCCTTCATGCGATCGAGGACGGCCGGGGGCTTCGCTACCGGCCCGTCTTCGCGATCCGTCGCCGCGCAAGACCGGCGGCCCGCAGGCAGGGCGGGGAGACTTGCGGGCCGGGGTCAGCGGGCGATGAGGGGCGCCCCGCCGAGATGCATTCCCGCGTCGGAGATGAGGATCTCGCCGGTGATGTTGACGTCGCCGGTGAGCAGCCACACCGCCGCCGCCGCCATGTCCTCGGGCGTTCCGGCCCGCTTGAGGGGCGTACCGGCGGCCGCGCGGGCGACCATGTCGTCGTATCCGTCGCCCATCTTCTCGCGCCACCAGCGCCCGGTGATGAAGCCGGGGGCCACGGTGTTGACCCGGACCTCGGGCGCGAGCGCCCGCGCGAGGGACAGGGTCATGGTGTTCAGCGCCCCCTTCGACGCCGCATAGGCGATCGAGCTGCCGACCCCCATCACCCCCGCGATGGACGAGACGTTGACGATGTTGCCCCGGCCCTGCTCCTTCATCCGGGGCGCTGCCGCCCGCGTCATCTGGAAGGGGCCGATCACGTTGACCGCATAGACCCGCTGGAAGTCCTCGGAGGTCAGGGCGTCGAAGTCGTCGCCGCCGCGAAACACCGTCGTGCCCGCGTTGTTGATGAGGCCGTCGACGCGCCCCCATCTCGAAACGGCCTCTTCGACGAGGCGGCGGCAATCCTCCTCGCTCGCCACGTCCCCCTGCACCGCCGCCGCCTCGCCCCCGGCCTCCCGGCACCGGGCGGCGGTCTCCTCGGCGGCGTCCCGGCTGCGGGAGTAGTTGACGATCACCCGCGCGCCGCCGCCGGCCAGCCGTTTCGCGGCCGCCGCGCCGACCCCGGTCCCGGCGCCGGTGACGATGACCACCTGGTTCTCGATGTCCATGCGCGCCTCCTGGTTCATGGCGGGGACGGCCTCCGCCGGCGGCTCCGCCGGGCGGCCCGTGTCCCGCCGCCATTCTGCGCCGTTTCGGCCGCTGGCGTCACCCCCGCCCCGCACCACAATCCCATCGTCCGCGCCGTCCATCCTTCCGCGCCCGTTCAGGCGGTATCACCCTTCCGCGGGATGGCCCCTGCCTGGCCCTTCGCCCTTTCGCGCCTCTCCCCGCAGACCTGTCCGCCCGCGTGTCCCGCTACGCCGATTCCACGTCCCTGCCGACTCCGGACCTTTACCGTATACCCTGCTTCCGTCCCCTCCCCCTGGAGCCGCCTCCATGAGCACGCCTGCGCCCCGCGACGTGTGGGCCGTCGACCCCGCGGCCCTGCTCCACACCCCTACCCGCCGCCTCCTCTGCGCCGCGCAGGAGCTGACCGGCGGGGAGCTGGTCGTCACCGCGGAGGCGTGGCGGCGCGTCTGGACGGGGTGGGAGCTCGCCGCACACGGCGCGGCCGAGCGCGAGGCGAGGGCGCTCCGCAGGCGTGGGCTCCATCCCGACATGGACGAGGCGCAGCTCGCCGCCTCGCTCCGGGAGGCCAAGCTGCACGCGGGGCGCGCGTGGCTCGAGGAGGAGCCCGGCCACGCCGACGCCCCCTGGCGCTACGCGGACGAGGATGGAGAGGGGGGGAGGATCGAGCGGGCGCTCTCGCAGAGCGGCCTCTTCCGGGACGCGGGCGGACCGGACGCGCGGGTCGTGGCCCAAGCCCTCGCCGCGGGGGTCCAGCGCCTCCTCGCCGCGAAGACGGACGGTGTCGCGAGCGACGGGGCGCTCAACGCATGGATCGAGGAGCAGGACCTGGCCGCAGGGTGGGGGGACGCGCCGCGCCCGCCCTTCCTCACAGACCCCGACGCGGCCCTTATGGAGAAGGCGGAGCGTATGGGGACGCGGCGCGTCGGCCCCACCCTCGTCGGCTGGCTCCGGGCCGCGTGGGCGCCGCACGGCGGGGGAAGGGAGAGCGCCCCCCGCGTCCACGGGGCGCTCGAGCGCTCGGCGCAGGCCGCCGCTACCCAAGGGCTTGCGAGCGTCGCGTCCGTCGCCGTCCGCACCCTCGATGGGTGGGGGGCCGAGGGACTCGCGGAGCGGCTGGGGGGCATGCCGTGCGCTGCGGCGACGATGCGGAGCGAGGCGAGGCTGGCGGCCAAGGAGCGGGAGCTCAGGAGGGAGATGGGGGTCTAGCCCGGATATTGCATGAAGCCCGAGGTTCTTGATTCCGGGGTTTCGTTCGGTCTTTCCCGGAGAGTTTCGGGCTCGCGGATGGAGGGCGGGAGGCGTCGGCGAGGGTCCCGGAGCGGTTCGGGCCTCGCACGGCAAGGGACGTTCGTCCGCTCGACGCGAGGCCATCCCGCCTCCGCCCGCCCGGCGGCAGGAACAGGGCTCCCCGGGCGGCGGCGCCCCGCCGCTTGCCGCAGGCGGCGGCCTCGGCGCAAGATCGCGCGTACGTCGAAGCCGGAGCGGATCCGGCCCGGGAGCGCATCGCATGAGCGAAAGGGACTACGAGACCTTCGAGCTCGCCGACTTCACCCTGCAACGCGGCATCACCCTGCCGCGGGCCGAGATCGCGTACCGCACCTACGGGCGGCTCGCGGGGGACCGGTCGAACGTCATCCTGTACCCGACCTCGTACGGCGCGCAGCACACCGACGTCGAGTGGCTGATCGGGCCCGGGCGGGTGCTCGACCCCTCCGACTGGTTCATCGTCATCCCGAACATGTTCACCAACGGACTCTCGACCTCGCCGAGCAACCTCGCGCCCCCCTTCGGCCCGGACCGCTCGCCCGTGTTCACCCACTGGGACAACGTGCACGCGCAGCGCCGGCTGCTCGCCGACGTGTTCGGGGTCGAGAAGCTGGCCCTCGTCTACGGCTGGTCGATGGGAGCGCAGCAGGCGCTGCACTGGGGCGCGATCTTCCCGGACCGGGTAGAGCGGATCTGCGCCGTCTGCGGGTCGGCGAAGACCTCGGTCCACAACCAGGTGTTCCTCCAGGGGGTGCGGGCGACCCTCACCGCCGACCCCGAGTGGCGCGGCGACCACTTCGCGGCGCATCCGGTGCGGGGGCTTCGCGCCATGGGCCGGGTGTACGCCGGCTGGGCGCTCTCCCAGGCGTTCTACCGCGAACGCCTCTACGAGCGCGCGGGGTACTCCTCGCTCGAGGACTTCCTCGTCCGCAACTGGGAGGCCAACTTCCTGCGCCGCGATGCGCACGACCTGCTCGCGAGCCTTCAGACGTGGATGCAGTCGGACGTCTCCGACAACCCCCTCTACGAAGGAGACCTGGACCGGGCCCTCGGGGCGATCCGCGCCCGCGCGATCGTCATGCCGTCGCGGACGGACCTCTACTTCACCCCGGAGGACAGCGCGGCCGAGACCGAACGGATGCCGAACGCGGAGTACCGCCCCATCGACTCCCTCTGGGGCCACCGGGCGGGGAACCCGCTCTTCAACCCCGAGGACGAGGCGGCGCTCCGGGACGCGGTGCGCGACCTCCTGTCCTGACCCGGGAAGCGCGCGGCCATCCCCCGGTCGATTCCGGAGGAGCTTCCCCTCGGCGGGTCCGAGGGCCTGCCGTCGGCCCGTGTGAACGCCGCGCCGCCTCCATTCGGAGTCAATTGACGATCCGCAACGCGAGCTCCATCGCCAGCGCGAACACGATCGTGCTGACGATGAACACCGGCACGATCCACGCTCCCGCAAAGAACGCCTTGATCTTTTCCATCATCCCCCTCCGAACCACCTGAGCACGGCGACCACGACACCCGCACCCGCCACCGCCCATTTCATGGCTTCAAGCCAAAGCCGCGCTCTGACGATGTCGGCGAGGTCCCCATGGAAGGCGGGGGCGGACATGCGCTCGTCGAGGCCGCCCGGACCGGCCCGCCACCACCGGATCGGCGCCGCCGGGCAGCCAGACCCAGACGAAGGCTTCCCGCGACGGCGGGGCGTCAGAAATCGTCGTCCACCTCGCGACGGGTCTTGCGGATCGAGCCCGGCATCAGCGCGAGCCGGTCGTCGACCCGGGCGATCTGCGGCGCGAGTGTCGTCGCCTCCGGTACGAACAGGTCGACGCCGGTGAGGGTGGCGGCCTCCAGCACGAGACCGATCTCGACCGAAGGGTCGCCCTTCTCGATGCGCTGCAAGGTGCTCCTGGCGATGCCGACCCGGGCCGCGAGATCGTGCTCGGCCATGCGCCGCCCTTTCCGGGCAAGCTGGACCTGCTTGCCCAGGAGGATCATCGCCTCCCGGGTGAGACGCGAATACGTGCGTGGTCTGCTTCCCATGTCGTCAGTATTGACCGTTGTACGGGTCACAAGACTACTCATGACCGCTGTACAGGTCAATTCGACAGGGAGATCGGGAGGGAGCGACCCGGCCGCCTCCCGGTCGGTACGGAGGGGCCTCCCGTCAGAAGCTCACCCTGCCGCGCAGGATGACGCCGGTCGGCCTCGCGCCGTCGGCGCTCTCGACGAACGTCTCGAGCTCCATGCCCTCCGCCTCCGATCGCCGGGGCGTTCGCATCGTCGCGCCGACGCGCATTCGTTCCACACCCCCGTCCTCCAGGCCCGCTTCGGTCCAGGGCGTCATGAACGTCCGGCGGCCGCGCAGGGTCATGCCGTAGTCCACGCGCACCCGCGCGCCGGTCGGCATCCAGCCGTCGGGCCGGGCGCCGCCGGTCGAGCCGACCTCGTCGAACCAGCGCTCGCTGCTCCGCATCGAGTCGGCCTCGCTCCCCGCGTCGCCCCAGGTCGGCGCCACCGAGAAGCCGAGCCCCCGGCCGGGGGCGGGCGGGGCATAGGCCACCCGCGCGCTCACCCCCCATTCCCCCACGTCGGTCGCGGTGCGCGCCGCCAAGTAACGCCCCTGCAACCCCGCGGTCAGGCCGCTCGAAGCGGTGAAGTCGACGCTGCCGCCCACCTCGACCCCCAACGACGGCGTCTCCGAGCCGTCGGTGTCCCGGGTCAGGTAGCCGTCGTCAAGGCGCCCGGCGAGCTCGAGCTTCATGTCGGCCGCGCCGTTCGGCAGCTCCCGGGTCTTCGTGAGCTCCACGCCGCCGCGAAGCCGCATCGACCGGGCCTTGTCGCCCGCCGCCGCCTGCACGGTTCCGTCCGCGGTCTTCAACACCCCGGTCTTCGAGGAGACCCGGAGACCGTCCGCCTCGATCGCCGCACCCCACCCGGCGGCCTGCCACGCGAGCGGCATCCGCGCGCCGCCCGCGATCATGAAGGTGTCGAGGTCCCCCGTGCCGTCGTCGTGGGCCTTTCGCTTCAGCTTCGCCTCGCCGCTTCCGATCCCGACCGTACCCCAGACCACGCTTTCCCCGCGGCCGTCCGGCGACCATTGCAGGTAGGGCAATACGTTGGTGAGATCGATCTCCACCGTCCCTTCGCCCCCGGCGCGGCCCGCCGCGGCCGAGTCCCTGAAATCCGCCTCGCCCCGGTTCTGGCCGACGGCGAGGCCGAACAGCCAGCGGTCGTGCAGGTAGTCCGCGCCGAGGTGGAACGAGGCGACGTCCCCGTCGAGGGAGATGCCGTCGCTGCTGGATTCGAAGCGGTTGAACGCGCCCTCGCCCCAGACGCTCAAGCCGCCCGCCCGGGGGCGGGCGCCCCGTCGGAGAGGCGCATGGTGAACGAGCTGCCGTCGAGCAGGCCGCGCGGGGTGAGGCCGCGCCAACCGAGTCCGGCCTGCGCCCCCGCGTCGGTCCGGCCCGTCCCCCTCGGAAGCCGCGCCGACGCCGGGTGCTCCGTGGATGAACCCGGTTCGACCTCGACGCCGAACAGCCCCGTCACCGCCTCGGCCACGCGCGCCGCCGGCCCCGGCTCGGTCCGGTCGAGGCCCGCGCCGGACGCCGGGCGCAAGGAACGAAGGTCGCGCCCGGCAAGCACGAGCGACGACAGCGGGGCCGAGGCGCGCGCCCGGTAGCGCCCGCCGATGGCGTCCACGGCCGCCCGCGCCGCGCCCCGGCCGACCATGTTCGCCACCGCGTGGGTGACGATGGCGGCGTTCCGCGCCCGCGCCGCCGTCTCGACGGCGCTCGTCGTCGCCCTGATCCACTCGTGGAAGGTGGCCACCCTGGCGTAGGCGCCGCCCCTGCTTCCGTCGCACCATCGATTGCCGGAGCTGGTGATGCCGATCTGGTACCAGACTCCGCGGTCCTGCACGAGCAGGGGGCCGCCGCTGTCGCTGCTGCACGTGTCCTTGCCGGCTTCTCCTCCGGCGCAGAGCTCGGCGCGGGGGTCGACGCTGCCGCAATCGGGAGAGGGCGTGGACCGCAGCGGCAGGTCCACCTCCCTCAGGACCTCGGAGAGGCCGGGGCATCCGATACCGTCATCCCGACACCGGGTGTCTATCGGAGCCACCACCCCCCAGCCGAGCGCCGTCGCCCTCGTTCCGATCGGGGCGATCCGGTCGTGGGCGGCGGCGTCCGGAAGCGCCACCGCCCCGAGACCTTCGGGGGCGGGCGCCGCCAGCTCCAGCAGGAGGACGTCGAACACGTCGTCACTGTCGTAATCGGGGTGCGGGTGGAGCCTGGCGACCCCGATCACCTCGCCGCCGGACGTCCGCCGGTGTGAGCCGACCCGGACCCTGATCCGGGACGGGTCGACGTAGCGGGAGTTGTCGTCGTCCCAAACGCAGTGCGCGGCGAGCATGACCCAGCCGCGCGCGATCAGGGTGCCGCCGCACAGGGTGATGGGCCCCACGTCGGGGATGTCCACGGCGGCCATCCACCTCCAGCTACCCGGGTCGGTCGTCTGGCCGCCGACGATGGCGGCGGCCGGCGCGGCCGTCAGCAGCCCGGCGGCGATCACTCCCGCCCGCAGGAACGCGCGCGAGACCGCCCCGATCCTCACCGGGCGCGCCCTCGGGGCGGTGCGGGCGGTTCGGACCGACCCCGTGGTCCGGCGCCGCCGCTCCGGCGCGCAAGGGGGCGTTCTTCGCATACGTGGACCTTCCCGTATCGGTGGACAGGCAACGGCTTCCGCCCGCGCCGGAGCCGCGGGCGGAGTCAGCCGGCAAGGGCGGCCGGCGCCCGGTCTCCGATGGATGGGGTCTCCCCCGGGGGGTCGGAACGGCGGCGCACGGGCGGAACCGATCGAGACGGGATGGGACGGCGGCCCGGTCAGAGGAGCGCGCGGAGGTCGAGGCGGCCGTTCCGGACCGGGGGACACCAGAAATGGCTCCCGGTGACCGGGCGGGTGAACCGGAACAGGTGGTCGACGACCCCGTCGTCCGCGCCCGTCATCCGGCGGAGCAGGGTCTCGAAGGGGTCGAGGCTCGCGCCGAACGCGACGAACACGAGCCCCTCGCGGGCCGCATCCGCCCAGGCCATGGAGCGGCGCACGAGGTAGGCCGGAGGATCGAAGGCTTCCTGCTCGGTGCGCTTGACGTGGGCGCCTTCCGGCGCGTCCTCCATCTCCTCGTTGTCGCTCCGGCGCCGGCCGATGACCTCGTCCTGCTCCCCGGGGCCGAACGACTCGAAGCGGTCGAGGTCGTGCACCCACTGCTGCACCGAGACGAACGCGGCCCCGTCCCGCCCTTCTCCCCTCCCCGACGCCACCGCCGCGGCCACCGCGTCCTCGCCGGTCGGGTTCTCGGTGCCGTCCTCGTACCCGGTGAGGTCGCGGCCGTCGAGGTGCCGGAACGCGTCGATGACCGACTCGACCTCGAAGGCGCCGGCGAGGGCGGCCCGCACCCGGCGGCCCGCGTGCACGAGGTCTCCCCGATCCTCCCCGCGCAGCCAGCACCAGAGCGCGGCCGGGGTCGAGGGGACGGAGAGGCCCCGCCCTTCCAGGGCCGGGAACGTGCGAAGGCCCTCGACGGCCCCGCCCAGCTCGCGGACGAGCGACGCGCCGAGCCCCACCACCCGGGCCTCGTCGACCGGGAGGGCGGCGAGCCGCTCCAGCGCGGGCCGCGGGTCCGCGGCCGCCGGCCGGCGGCGGAAGGTGAGGTAGCGCGCGTGGGCCGGCACTTCGGCGAGCACGCCGGGCTGTGCGTTCATGTCCGTCCCTCTCCTGACGGGCGGGCCGACCGGCCGGAGGCGGATGATCCTCCGATCCGTGCCGGCCCCCGGTTCATGCGCCGACCGGGGCAGCAGCCCGGGACTTGGGGCCGGAGCGCCCTCGCTTCAAGCCGGGGTGACCCCGCGCAGGCGTTCGCCCCGCCGGCGCAGCAGCTCGGTGGCGACGAGGAGCAGGATGGACACGCACACCAGGATGGTCGCGACGGCGAGGATGGTCGGGCTGATCTGCTCGCGGATCCCGGAGAACATCTGCCACGGGATGGTCCGCTGCTCGTAGCTCGCGACGAAGAGGATCACCACCACCTCGTCGAACGAGGTCACGAACGCGAAGAGCGCGCCCGAGATCACCCCGGGCAGGATGATCGGAACGATCACCTTGAAGAAGATGCGCGGCGGCGAGGCGCCGAGGCTCGCGGCCGCGCGGGTCAGGCTGTGGTCGAAGCCCACGAGGGTCGCGGTGACCGTGATCACCACGAACGGGGCGCCGAGCGCGGTGTGGGCGAGGATCACCCCGAGGAAGCTCCCCTGGAGCCCCACCTTGGAGTAGAAGAAGTACATCCCGGCCGCGGAGATGATGAGGGGCACGATCATCGGCGAGATGAGAAGCCCCATGATCGTGGTCCGGAACGGCATGTGCGCCCGGCTGAGCCCGAGCGCGGCGAGGGTCCCGAGGGCGGTGGCGAGGATCGTCGCGAAGAACGCGATGATGACGCTGTTCCTGACCGCCCCCCGCCAGTTGAGGTTGGTGAAGAAGTCCTGGTACCAGCGAAGCGAGTACCCGGCCGGATCGAGCGAGAGCATCTCCGGGGTGAACGTGAAGTAGGGAACCGCGTTGAACGAGAGCGGGACGATGACGACGAGCGGGGCGATGAGGAAGAAGAAGATGAGGCCGCAGAGGATCCGGAACGCATAGAACCAGACGCGCTCCAGGGGAGAGGTGTAGGAAGGAAGGGCCATGCCGCGCGCCTGCCTCAACCGAACTTCATGTTGTCGATGCCGACCAGCTTGTCGTAGAGCACGTAGAGGGCCAGCACGACCGCGAGCAGCAGGGCCCCGAGGGCGGCGGCGAGCCCCCAGTTGAGCGACACCTGCATGTGGTGGGCGATGAAGTTGCTGATGAGGGTCCCCGAGGTCCCCCCGACGAGGGCCGGGGTGATGTAGTACCCGATCGCGATGATGAAGACGAGGATGCTGCCCGCGCCCACCCCGGCCACCGTGTTCGGCATGTACACCCGCACGAAGGCGGTGAGCGGGTTCGCCCCGAGCGAGCGCGCCGCCCGCATGTAGCTCGGCGGGATGGTCTTCATCACGCTGTAGAGGGGCAGCACCATGAACGGGAGCAGGATGTGGGTCATGGCGATGATCGTGCCGGTGCGGTTGTGGATCATCCCGAGCCGGCCCTCCTCGCCGATGAGGCCCGTCCACACGAGCAGGTCGTTGATGACCCCCTGCTGCTGGAGGAGCGCGATCCAGCACGTGGTGCGCACCAGCAGCGAAGTCCAGAACGGGAGCAGCACCATGATCATCAGCAGGTTGCTGGTGCGCACGGGCAGGGTCGCCATCAGGTACGAGATCGGGTAGCCGAGCAGGAGGCAGAGCACGGTGATGACGAGGCTGAGCCACAGGGTCCGCCCGAACAGCCGCAGATAGATCTGCCGGTTCTCCTCCTGGCGGGCGATCGCCCCGTCCGCCGCGAAGCGCATGTCCACCGCCGCGAGGTAGTACGAGGCGGTGTACGCATCGCTCTCGCGCTTGATGAGCCGCCAGACGTCGAGGTCCCCCCAGCGCGCGTCGAGGTCGATCATCGCCTCCCGGTACGGGGCCTCCCGGATGCGCTTCGCGCGCCGCCCGGTCTTGCGGAACAGGCTCGACATGCCGCCCCGCTCGTAGTTGAGCCGCACCCCGACCCGGCCGATGGTGCGGTTCTCGCGGCCCTCGACGAAGTCCGCGACGAGGGCCGCGAACACCGGCTCTTCCGGCAGCGCTCCCGAGGCCGGGTCCCAGTCCTCGAGCGCCGCCACCGTGCGGTGCAGCACCCGGCCGACGAGCTGGTTCTCGACGCTGCGAAAGAGCATGTCCCCGATGGGGACGAGGAAGGTGATGAACAGGAACCCGAACAGGGGCAGGACGAGCCCCAGCGCCTTCAGGCGGCTCCGCCGCAAGGCGCGGGCGAAGCTCACCTTGAGCGGGGTCCCGTCGGCGGTGGTGAGCGCCGCGGGGCGGTGCGGAGCGATGGCGGCCACGATGCTTCCCGACGTGGAGCGGCGGAGCGGCGGCGGGCCGGCGGTCCCGAAGCGGGCGGCCCGCCGCCGCAGACGGATCGTTCGGGGCGGCGCCCTGCCGGCTACCGCCCCGCCCGAGCCGTCAGCCCCGGGCGAGCCAGGCGTTGAACCGCTCGTTCATCTCGTCGCCGTGGTCCGCCCACCACTCGATGTTGTTCGGGAGCATGGTCTTCGAGTTCGCGGGGGCGGTCGGCATGTGCGGCCCCATCTCGATCCCGAGGTCCGCATGCTTGCCGACGAGCGGCGCGGAGGACGTCCGGGCGGGACCGTAGGAGATGTACTTCGCCTGGTCCGCGAGCCGCTGGGTGTCCGTCGCGAAACGCAGGAACTCCATCACCGCATCGACGTTCTTCCCGCCCTTCGGCACCACCCAGCCGTCGAGGTCGAACCACTGCCAGTCCCACATCATGGCGATGGGCTGCTTCTCCTCCTCGATGCCCGAGAACAGGCGCCCGTTGTACGCCGACGCGATCACGACCTCGCCGTCCGCCAGGAGCTGCACGGGCACCGCGCCCTTCGCCCACCAGACGACCTCGCCCTTGATGGTGTCGAGCTTGGCGTACGCCCGGTCGAGGCCCTCGGGGGTGGAGAGCAGGTCGTACACGTCTGCGAGCGCGACCCCGTCCGCGAGCAGGGCCCACTCGATGTTGGCGAGCGGCTTCTTCTCGAGCGCCCGCTTGCCGGGGATCCTGTCGAGGTCGAACACGTCGGCGATCGTGGTCGGCGGGGTCTTCACCAGGTCCGTCCGGTAGCCGAACGTCGTCGAGTACACGATCTGGGGGATGAAGCACTCGCTCACGATCATGTCGCCGAAGTCCTCGGAGGCCGGGGTCCCGTCCGGCGCCGCGGCGAGCGCGCCGTCGAAGTCGATCTCCAGCGCAAGGCCTTCGTCGCACGCGGTGATCGCATCGGAGGCGATCATGTCGACGAGGTCCCAGGTGACGTTGTCCGCCTCGGCCATGGCGCGGAGCTTCGAGAGCCCCTCGGAGGCGGAGTCGTCGTTCAGGATCTTGATGTCGGCGTTCATCGCCATCCACGGCTCGTGGTAGGCCTTCTGCTGGCTCGCGGAATAGGCGCCGCCCCAGGACACCACGACCAGCTCGGTCTGGGCATGGGCGGCCCCGGCGGCGAGCGCCGCGGCGAGCCCGATGGCTGTCTTCTTGCCTCGCATGGGAATCTCCTCTTCTGGTTGGAGTGGATTCTGGTTGGAGTGGATGGAATCAGTGGGGAGCCGAAGCCGGAGCAGAGGGCGGGGAATCGAGGGCCCGGCAGTCCTCCGCGCTCCAGCCCACCTGGACGGTCTCGCCGACCCTCATCGGCCGGTGCGTCCCGGAGTTGGGCGCCTTCACGATGAACTCCTCGTGGCCGAGGAGGCGGAGCCGCGAGCGCACGTGGTCGCCGAGGTAGATGAGCTCCTCCACCACCGCGTCGAAGACGTTGGGGCAGGACCCGGCCTCGGGAGCGACGACCACCCGCTCCGGCCGCAGGGAGAGGGTCGTCGCCTCTCCCCGATCCCCGCAGCGCACCGCGAGCGCCTGCACGGGGCGGCCCCCGACGGTCACCTCGCATAAGTCCCCGTCGCGTTCGGCCACCGTGCCGAGGAGCCGGTTGTTCTCGCCGATGAACTGGGCGACGAAGGCGTTCTCCGGGCGTTCGTACAGCCCTTCCGGGGTCGAGAGCTGCTGGATCACCCCGTCGTTGAAGACCGCGATCCGGTTGGACATGGTGAGCGCCTCGCCCTGGTCGTGGGTGACGTAGACCACCGTCACCCCCAAGCGCTCGTGGATGTGCCGGATCTCGAACTGCATCTGCTCGCGGAGCTGCTTGTCGAGGGCGCCGAGGGGCTCGTCCATGAGGACGAGCTTGGGCTCGAAGACGAGCGCGCGGGCGACCGCCACCCGCTGCTGCTGCCCGCCGGAGAGCTGGGCGGGGCGCCGGCTCCCGAAGCCCGCGAGCTCCACCATGTCGAGCGCGCGGGCGACGCGCTCCTCGACCTCCGCCTTCCCGAGCTTGCGGACCTCGAGCGGGAAGGCGAGGTTCTCGTGCACCGTCATGTGGGGGAAGAGCGCGTAGTTCTGGAACACCATCCCGATGTCGCGCCGGTGGGGCGCGACGTTGTTGATCGGGCGTCCGTCGAGGAAGATCTCGCCGAAGGTCGCGGTCTCGAACCCCGCGAGCATCATGAGGCAGGTGGTCTTCCCCGAGCCGGAGGGGCCGAGCATGGTGAGGAACTCGCCCCGCTCGATGTCGAGGTCGAGGTTCTTGACGACGAGGGTCTCGCCGTCGTAGCTCTTCTGGACGTCCGCGAACCGGACGAAGGCTTCGGGGCCGCCGGGCGCGGCGCTCATGCCGCGGGCTCCCGCCGGGGGCGGGCCGTGCAGAGGGGACGCGGACCGTTCACGCTCGGGCGCATCAACCGAGGTACTCCGCCGCGGCCACCACGAGCAGCAGGATCAGGATCGCGCCGACGAATGCGATCCCGACCCGGTTCCGGGGGTCCCGCAATACTTCGAGAACGGTCCTTCGCACGAGGCCGAACCGGATCCACGCCGAAGCGCGGCCTAGCGCCCGGCTCCGGGTCCGGCCCGCCCCGCCGAGGCCGGGCGGGCGGGGGGCGGCGACCGGCGGACGAGGCGCCCGCCCCGGCCCACAGGACCGGGGACCCCGGCCCCGCACGCGGCGGGCAGGCCCGCGGGCGCCGTGACGACGATGCGGGCCGCGACGATGACCGTCCCCGGAGCTGCCATGCCGCGAGTCTCGCACGTTTGCCGCCCGCAGACAAAGCGCAGAACCGTGCCGCGCTCCCCAACGCCGCCATCCCTCCCCAGGCTGTGCCCTGGCCCCGACGACTTCGAGCGCGCCGCCCCCGGCAGCGCCGGGATCGCGCGGGCGCAACCGCCCTCCGGGCAGTTCCCCTACCCCCGGGGCCGATGAGAATCCACCCTTGCCGGCTCTCGCCCATCACCACACCGGCGAAAGCCATCCACCGTCCATCAGATCGGGGTAAGTCCAGTGCGACGGGGCGCGACCCACCCTCAGGGAGGGCCGCAAGACCCCGCATCGGGCCTTCCTGCAAGGGCAAAATACGCCGGTGCGGACGACGCGCACGAGCCCCCGCCTTCGCGAGGGCGGGTTCTGGCCCGCGAAGCCGGGACCGGGAGAGGCTTGAGGCGGAAGATGCCGGTCAGGCGTGCGCCAATAGCTGCCGGGTCTGCCTGTCCAGGTTGTCGACGGCGGTCTGAATCGCGGTCACTTCGCGCTCCTCGAAGTACGCCTCGCCGCACTGGTTGCAGACCCAGGCCGGTATCGTGTCGAACGACAGGTGATAGCCGGCGCGATCGACGTGAAAGGGAGCCGTTGAACGACTCATCTTTCCATGACAGTGGATGCAGTTCATCTTCTTCTCCGTGTGCGAAAGTCCTGTTCCCACTCGTCTCGCCAGGGAATGTATGCGGTAATGATTGCGAGAAATTCTTCCTTCGGCGCGCAAACCACGTGGATGTCCCGCTGGTGTTTGCCCTTGCCGTGGATCAGGCCGCTGTGACCGCGCACGTCCTCCGGATAGTCTTCAATCAACTCGCCTTGCATGACGACTTCTCGAACCTCGATTGGTTCAATCATCCTGTCCGGTCGTGTCATCTGGCGAATTGCATGAGGCAGGAAAAGAAAACGTTTGGCGGCGGCACGTCGTATGCGATCGACGAATTCTTCGGAATTTGGCTGGTCGGCGGTATCGGCCGTGACGCTTCGAGCACGATCGTCACCGAGCAGTCTCCCGGAGGCGTTGGGAGCAACAGGCTCCTGGGCGATCGCGATGTGCCGGATCGGAGGGGCTGGGGGAGTGCGCCGGCGGCGAGCAGCCAATCGTTCGTGCATCCGGCGTTCAGCATTTGATCCGACGGACGGGGCTCCGCGAGCCGACGCGCTTGTTGGGAGAATGCGGGCGGCCCGGTCACAACACACCGGAGGCGCGGATACTGGGGACGCCATCTCCCGCACCGCGACAAGCTGCACGGGCGCGGTCAAGGGGCCTCACCCCCGGAGAACCCGAAGCCCGTCTGCTCCGGCACGCCGGCCGCGAGGCGGGCGGCCTCCGTCCGTATCTGCGGCCAGGACGTGACGAGGATGTTGTAGGCATGTGCTTCCTCCGCCCACCGTTTGCGCTCGGCGAGCGAGTATAGCCGGTAGGCGAGCGCGCGGGCCTTCTCCGCCCGCTCCGCGCCCATGCCGAGCACCAGGCGGGCCGCCTCGGCCACCCCGCCGCCCCGCTCCGCGGTCAGGGAGCGGGTCAGGTACTGCGCGCTCTCCCAATCGGTGATGCGCCGGTCCGTCGCCGGGTTCCAGTCCGGGTCCAGCTCGTCCCGGCGCATGAGCCGGACCTTGCCCTTGCCGCCCGCGAGCACCCCGGCGCGCTGCAACCCCTCGAACGAGGTGTTCTTGGCGCTGAACAGGACTTCGGCTTCCCCGTAGGCGCGCTCGCCGACGCCGTATTGCTCGTACCAGGCGACGCAGAAGCGGGTGTCCGGGTCCAGGTCGCCTTCCTGCCGGGTCAAGGTCTCGTCCAGCGTCCGGTTGATCTCCGTAACCTCCCATATACATTGGCCATTACACATGTCGCAAGTCGGCTGAGCGCGATGCCAAGATACAACCCAACCGCCTCGGCACACGCAGTGGTTCCAGCTTCGCCGTCGTGCAGGGGAAGATCGTCACCCGAATGCGCGGATATCCCGCCCACCTTGGTCGTTCCCGAGACCTCAGCGCCGTCATTCCCGCGAAAGCGGGAATGACGAGGATGGGGGCGGGACGCCCGCGCTCCCAGGATTGCCGCCCTCGGAGACGCCCGTGTTCTCCGGGTCCGGTGGGCCTTCGGACCCGGACCTCCGGTCCGTTGCGGGCCGGGCGTTTCGCCCGCGGACACAAGCGTTCCCAGGGACCTTCACCGTGAAATGGTAGCCGCCCCTCTCGACCACCGGCTCGACCCATGCCTCCTTGCCCTTCTTCGTCGAGAGCATGAAGGTCGAGGCCAGCGGCACGTCCACGTGCGCGAACGCCGGGTTCGGGCTCTTCACCGTGCGCGCCCACAGCCACGCGACCACCGTGAGCTTCCGGCCCACGTAGCGTTCCAGGTCCGGGCGCTCCGCCGCCATCGCCGCAGAGACTTCGACCTTCGGGTACAGATGGCCGATCCGCTTCCCGGCTTCGTCGCGCATCCACCGGCCGTAGTAGCGCACGTCCTCCGCCAGCCCCTGCGCGCCCTTGCCGTTCCACCGCCCGCCCCGTGCGAACTCCGCCTGGGCGTCCGGGTTCACGGGCGGCTTGCCCGCGAACCGGGGCGGGACCTCGATCATCGCCTTGTTGATGAGCACCGCCACCGGGTTCAGGTCCGAGGCATGGGCCTCCAGGCCGAGCCGCTGTGCTTCCAGGGGCAGCGCGCCGCCGCCCGCGAAGGGGTCATGGAAGGCGGGGAGCCGGTCCGGGTCGAACCACCCCGCCGCCCGCGGATGGTCCGCGTTCCCGGCGCAGGTGCGGCGCCAGCTCTCCCGGATCTCCTCCCGCGCCTGCGCCAACACCTTCTCGTCGTTGGTGTTCTCCCACTTCACCAGCTCCCGGATGATCCCGAACAACCGCTCGCGCTCCCGCGCCTGGGCCGGCTCCGTCGGGAAGCGGTCCGGGTGCGCCGAGGGGTCGTCCACCATCTGCGAGAAGATGACCGCCCGCGCCGCCGCCAACGGCCGCCGCGCCCACCACAGATGCAGGGTGCTCGGATGCCCGTGCCGGATCGACTTCTCGCGCACGCTGGCGGCGTTGATCGCGTCCAGCGGCAGGGCGACCTCGATGAGCTTCTTGCCAGTCTTCACGTCGCGCCCTGCCTGGCCGCGGTCTCGGTTGCGATCTCGGCGAAGAGCTCCGGAGCGCCGAAGCCGCCCGCCTTGCTTACGAGGGTAAGCGCCCCTCCTCGGCAGCCGGCGCGGCTGACCGGGACGCCGGGCCGGAGCTCGCCGAGCACGTCGAGCGCGGGGACGTCGAACGCGTCGAGGATCGCCTCCACCGTGTCCCCGCCGGTCGCCGCCAGGGCCGCGAGCCGGCCGGGGCCGCCCAGGCCCTCGATCGCGGCCCGCACCCCGGACGCGAAGGAACGCGCGACCGCCCCCGGCTCGCCGCGCGGAGAGGCGGGCACCCTCGCGACGACGACGCGATCCGAACCGGCGGCCCGGACCACCGCCCCCGGGTCGAGCGCCCCGGCCGGCGCGTCCACGACCGGCAGGCCCGGGTTCGCCTCCCGCAGCCGCGCGAGCTGCTCTTCGGTCGTTCCGGCGCGGGACCCGAGCGCGAACAGGAGGACGCGTCCTTCCCCGCCGGTGAGGCGCACCGGCGGGGCCGCGCGTCCGAGGAGGCTCGCGAGACCGGCCGCGAGGCCGTCGGAGCCTACCGCGAGGACCTCCTTCGGGTGCGCCCGGACGAAGGCCGCCAGCCGGGCGAGGCGCGCCTCGGTCTCCGCGTCCGCGATCACGACCCCCGCGAACGGACGGTCCGGGAGCGGGTCCTCGGACCGCAACCCCCGAACCCTGCCTCCGATCCGGTCGAACATCGCCGTCAGGGGCTCGGCGGGCGCGGGCGTGCGGAGGTCCCGCACGTACTCCGTCTCCCGAAGCGGCGCGCCGTAGACGAAGACCTCGCCGCCCCGGACGACCCGTCCGGCGGCCGGAAACGCCGGGCAGACGAGGGCCGAGCGCCGCCCGAAGACCTCCATCGCGGCCGCCGCCTCGTCCGCCGCCGGCCCCCGCAGGGTGGAGTCGATCTTCTTGAACACGATCCGGGGCGACCACGCGAGGAGCCGGCGGGCGGCCGACGCAACCGCGGCCCGCGCCGCCTCCGGCGCCAGATGGCGGGTCGAGGTGTTGACGGCCAGTACCCAGCCGTCGCCGCGGTTGCCGCCGTCATGGGCATCGAGCCCGCGGCGGCGCTCGGGGAATGGGTCCGCCGACATCGGATCAGGCGGCGTCCCGGGCGTCGGGAAGGCGGCGCCCCCCGTCGGGGGAGCCGCGCCGACGGCCCCAGGCGCGGCGGCCAGCGCCTCGACCGTCCGGTAGACGCGAACCCGGAGCCCGCGGGCCGCGAACGGGGCGGCGGCGTCGAGCGCGCCGGTGAGATCGTCAGCGACGAGGGCGACTTCCACCCTCATCGCGGCGCTGCCGTCGAGGCGCGCCGGCCCCGGCTCCGTCCCGGACGGCCTGCCTCCGGCAGCGCGGGACCGCGGCGCATCGCGGGCGGCCGGACCAGCCTCAGCCCGCGTCCGCGAGCCGGTTCGCGTAGGCGATCGCGGCCAGCATGTTGCGGTGGTCGGCCCGGCCCTGCCACGCGATGTCGAACGCGGTCCCGTGGTCCACCGAGGTGCGCCGGACGGGCAGGCCAAGGGTCACGTTCACCGCCGACTCGAACGCGACGAGCTTGGTCGGGATGTGGCCCTGGTCGTGGTACTGGGCCACCACCACGTCGAACTCGCCGCGGGTCGCGCGCAGGAACACCGAGTCGCCGGGCCAGGGGCCGCTCGCGTCGACCCCGCGCGCCCGCGCCTCCTCGACCGCGGGGCGGATCTCCTCCTCGTCCTCCCGCCCGAAGAGCCCCCCCTCGCCGCGGTGCGGGTTGAGGCCGGCCACCGCGACCCGCGGGCGCCCGGTCCCGAGCCGCCGGAAGTGGCGGTCGGCCGCCTCGATCGTCTCGAGCACGCGCGCGGTCCGGCACCGTTCGACGGCGCCCGCGAGCGAGACGTGGGTGGACACGTGGATGGTGGAGAGGCGTTCGGAGGCGAGCAGCATGACGGAGGACGGCGCGTTCGTCAGGTGCTGGAGCAGCTCCGTGTGCCCGTCGAAGCGGTGGCCGGCGAGGTGGAGGGCGGCCTTGTTGAGGGGGGCGGTCACGATGACCTCGATCTCGCCCGCGAGCGCGAGCTCCACCGCGCGCCGCACGTATCCGTAGGCGGCGTGCCCGCCGCCCGCGCTCTCCGTCCCGTCGCGGACCGCGCCCGCGCCGGGGGTCTCGACCTCGAGCACCGCGACCGCCGGGGGCGCGAGGCCGGCGACGCGGGCCGCCCGCTCCAGGGTCGCCCCGCGCCCGATCACCACGATCCGGGACCGCTCCCCGGCCGGCAGCGCGGCGAGCGCCTTCGCCGTCACCTCCGGGCCGATGCCGCTCGGGTCTCCCATCGTGATGCCGAGGCGGTGCGCCATCAGGAGCCCCCGCCCGGCCAAGGCCGTTCCACGCCGCGGAGCGGGTGCGCGCGGGCCGCCCGGCCCGCAGCGGGGCGAAGCGAGGCGGCGGGGTTCACGCGGCCGCCCCCTCCTCCCGCGCCCAGAGGCGCTCCGAGAGCACCCCGACCGACCGCTCGACGGCCTCGGCCGCGTCCAGGCAGACGTCCTCCCGGTAGCGGCGGCCCGCGATCTGCACCCCGATCGGCGCGCCCTCGTGCAGCCCGGTCGGGACCCCGGCGCTCGGCAGCCCGAGGAGGTTCATGGCGGAGGTGTAGCGGAGGGAGTCGAAGAGCTCGCGCACGCGCGCGGGGCCCGCGAGGTCGTCGTTGACCGGGAACGGCGGCTCGGTCGACACCGGGGCGAGCACGAGGGGGTACTCCTCCAGGAACAGGCTCCAGGCCCGGAGGAGGCGGTTGCGCTCCGCGAGGTCCCGGACGTAGGCGTCGAGCGAGGGCGCGCCGTCGCCCGCCATCGCGAAGTACGTGTCCACGATCCGGTTGATCTCCGGGCTCCCGAGGCGCCGCACCGAATCCTCCATCGTCACCCGGAAGTCCGCGAAGATGATGCGGAACCACACCTCCTTCGCTCGTTCGACCTCGGGCGGCTCGGCCGCCTCCACCGCGTAGCCGGCGTCCGCGAGCCGGTTCGCGGCCCCGTCGAGCGCGGCCCGCACCGCCGGATGGGCCTCGCACTCGGCGACCGCGACCCGGATCGGGCGCCGGAGCGGGGGACCTTCCAGCGGGGCGGGGACCCAGAGGGGGTCGCGGGGGTCGGCCGCGGCCATCGCCGCGAGCGCGAGGCGCACGTCGCGCACCTCGCGGGCGATCGGCCCCTGCACCGACGTCATCTGCATGAGCAGCGCCCGCTCCTCCGCCTGAGAGGGGTTGTAGGCAGGGACCCGGCCGAGGGTCGGGCGGATGGTGGCGCAGCCGCAGCAGTACGCGGGGATCCGGAGCGAGCCGCCGATGTCGTTGCCGTGCGCGACCGCCCCCACCCCCGCGGCCACGCTCGCCGCCGCCCCGCCCGACGACCCGCCGCAGGTCACCCCTTCGGGGCTCCACGGGTTGCGGGTGAGCCCCCGGAGGGGGTTGTCGGTGAACGCGCGGAACGAGTACTCGGGGGTATTGGTCCGGCCGATGACGACCGCGCCGGCGCGCTCCAGGTTGCGCGCCACCGGGGAGTCGGCGGGCGCGATGACGTCCGCGAGGCCGGCGACGCCGTTCGGGGTCGCCTCGCCGGCCTGGTCGACGTTCTCCTTGATGGTCACCGGCACCCCGTGGAGGGGGCCGGGGGGCGCGCCGGCCCGCAACGCCTCGTCGCGGGCGCGCGCGGCCTCGCGCGCGCGGTCCCGCAGGTCCACGGTCACCGCGTTCAAGGCCGGATTGACGGCCTCGAACCGTTCGCAGTGGGCCTCCGCCACCTCCGCGCACGAGAGCCTTCCCGAGCGCGTCTCCGCCGCCGTCTCGACGGCGCTCATCCGCCAGATCGGTCTCATCTCCTCCCCTCTCCCGGCGCAAGGCCGCGCCCGCACGGGCGCACCCTCCCCTCCGGACCGTGGTTCATTCCCCCGCGCCCCCGCCTCCGGCGCCGGACTGGGCCGCCCGGCGCTCGCGGGCTTCGGCGCGCTGCCGGTCCACCTCCCGGCGCCGGAGCTCCCGGCGCATGATCTTTCCCGTCGTCGTGCGCGGCAGGTCCGCCACGAACTCGATCGCCCCGGGGGCCGCGTGGGCGGGAAGGTCCCGGCGCCCGAGCGCAAGGAGCACGCCCGCGAGCCCGCTCCCGGACGCGGCCCCCTCGCGCACCACCACGAACGCCTTGACCGACTCGCCGCGGTCGGGGTCCGGGACCCCGACCGCGGCCGCCAGGGCCACGTCCGGATGCGCGGTCAGGCACTCCTCGATCGCCCCGGGCCCGAACTGCTCCCCGTCGCGGGTGATGACGTCGTCCGCCCTTCCCGTGAACCACAGGTAGCCGTCCTCGTCCTTGTGGCCGACGTCGCCGGTGAGGAGCCAGCCGTTCACGACCTTCTCCGCAGTCGCCTCGGGCCGCCGCCAGTACGAGAGCATCGCCACCGGGTCGGGCTGCCGGACGGCGATGTGCCCGGTCCCCCCCGGATCGACGAGGCGCCCGTCGTCGTCCACCACGTCGACCACGTGCCCCGGGATCGGCACCCCGATCGCCCCCGGCCGCCGTTCGAGGAGCGCCGAGCACCCCCCGGCCACGAGGTTGCACTCGGTCTGGCCGTAGATCTCGTTGACCGCCGCCCCGAGGGTCTCCCCGGCCCACGCCATGACGTCGTCCCCGACCGGCTCGCCCCCGGTGAAGACCGAGCGGAGATCGAGGCCGCGCTCCCCGGCCGGGACCTGGGCCATGAGCTTGAGCATGGTGGGAAGCAGGAGGGTGTTCCGCACCCGGTGGCGGGCGAGGAGGTCGAGGGCCGCCTCCGGGTCGAAGTCGGGCCGCGGGGCTGCGACCACCGGCAGGCCGTAGTACCAGGCGGGCATGAGGATGTCGAAGAGCCCCCCGATCCAGGCCCAGTCCGCCGGCGACCAGAGGCGGTCGCCCGGCTGCCCGAGGTAGTTGTTCGCGAAGTCCATGCCCGGAATGTGCCCGAGGAGGACCCGCTG
Source organism: Gammaproteobacteria bacterium (assembly GCA_965243335.1). Taxonomy (GTDB): domain Bacteria; phylum Pseudomonadota; class Gammaproteobacteria; order HK1; family HK1; genus JAJDXW01. Next base: position 1,845,750 of record OZ251545.1, on the reverse strand, counting down.
CGCGTGCAGCACGCCCTTCGGGGAGCCGGTGGTCCCGGAGGTGTAGAGCAGCGCCGCGGGGTCGTCGGCCCGGGTGGCGCGGTTCTCGTAGCGGGCCGAGCCGCGCTCGAGCTCCTTCCAGAAGTCGCGCGTCCCGTCCGTCTCGCCATCCACCGTGAACACCGTCTCGAGGTCGGGAAGACGGTCGCGGGCGGGGGCGAGGCGGGAGAAGCTCCCGGAGTCGGCGACGAGCACCCGCGCCGCGCCGTCGGCGAGCCGGAACTCGAGGTCCTCGAGGCCGAACTTCGTGAAGAGGGGCATCGACACCGCCCCGCACTTGAAGCAGGCGAGGTTCGCGATCGCGGTCTCCACCGCCTGCCCGAGCAGGATCGCCACCCGGTCGCCGGGCCGGACCCCGCAGGACCCGAAGAGGTTCGCGCAGCGGTTGGCGAGCTGCCGGATCCGGTGGAAGGTCCACTCCCGCGGGCCGCCCGCCCCGCCCTCGACGACGAGCGCGACCCGCCCCGGGTCGGCGGCGTGGCGGTCGCAGGCGTCGTGCGCCATGTTGTAGCGTTCCGGCACGTTCCACCGGAACCTGGCGTAGGCTGTCGCGTAGTCGTCCGCACGCGGGATCATCGCCGTTGCCTTCGCCCTCCTGCTCGTCGCCCGCCCGTCCGCCCTGCCCGCCCCGCGGGCGGGCCTAGCGGCTCCCGAACTCCCACACCCCGTCGCCGCGCACCGTCCGTTCCATCTCGCCGCGCGCGATCAGCATGTTGAGGTGCGACAGGGTCTCGTTGGTCGCGAGGCGCAGGTTCTGCGCATCGAGCTCGCGCCGGAAGAGCACGTCGACCCCGGCGCGGGCGGTCATCGGACGCTCGCACGCGCGGTGCAGGACCTCGAGCCGCTCCTCGTGATGTTCGCGCATGACTTCGATCCGGTCGAGCACCCCGGTGAACGGCAGCTCGTGGGCGGGCAGCACGAGGGTGTCCGCGCGCAGGCGCCGGAACTTGGCGAGCGAGTCCAGGAACCTGGCGAGGGGGTTCCCCTCCGGCTCCATCGGGGGCACCCCGACGAAGGGCGTGATCCGGGGGAGGATCTGGTCGCCCGAGAGCAGCAGCCGGCGCTCCTCGCAGTAGAGGCACGCATGCTCCGGGGCATGTCCGAACCCGGTGACGACCTCCCACTCGAACCCGTCGATCCCGATCCGGTCGCCGTCCTGCATCCGCCGGAAGCGGCGCGGGATGGAGGTCACCATCTTGTTGTACTCCGCGCCGCGGTTCTTGAGCTCGAAGACGTTCTCGGGCTCGACGTCGCACCGCCGGTAGAAGTCGACCGTCGCCTCCTCGGTGGCCTCGGTCGCGTCGATGGCGAGGAGCCGCCCCATCAGCCACTCCTCGTGGGTGATCCAGAGCTCGGTCCCGTAGGTATCCGCGAACCAGCCGGCGTTGCCGAGGTGGTCGGGATGGAAGTGGGTCACGATGGTGCGGCGGACCGGCCTCCCGCCGGTGGCCCGGTCGAGGACCCGGCGCCAGTGGGCCTGCACCTCCGGGCGGGCGATCCCGGTATCGACCACCGTCCACCCCTCGCCGTCCCGGAGCAGCCACAGGTTGATGTGGTTGAGGGCGAACGGGAGCGGCATCCGCACCCAGTGGACCCCGTCCGCGACTTCGAACACGTCGCCCGCGTTGCCGATGGCGGCGAAGGGATGGTGAACCGCGCGTGCGGTCATGTACGAGCTCCCGAAGGTCGGCCGGAGCGGGATCGTACCGGAAGCGGTTATGGTGATCCCTTCTCCATCCTCCGAACGGAGGGACGCGGCGATGATCAAGGGTCTCTGGAACCACGCGATCAAGGTCGAGGACCTCGAGACGGCCACCCGGTTCTACGTCGAGACCCTGGGGGCGGAGCTCCGCTACCGGAGCACCGTGCTCGGATGCGACTACCGGCTCCTCCGGCTCGGGGACGCCCGCATCCTCCTGTTCGAGCGGGCGCCCTACGAGCATCTCCTCGAGGAGCCGGTCCCGCCCGGCCTGCTGCACACCGTCTACGAGGTCGACGACCTCGACGCGCAGGTGGAGCGGCTGCGCGCCTCGGGCTGCCGGATCCTCATGGAGCCGACGGAGATCGAGAGCGACTTCGGCCTTCGCCGGATCTGCTTCTTCGTCGGCCCCGGCGGCGCGCGCACGGAGGTCATGCAGATCCTCCGCGACAGCGGCCTCCACTGACCGTCCTGCGCCCGCAGGGGCGCGCGCCCCCTGGGTACGCCGGCGTCCCGCCGGCATTCTCACCGCCGCGCGCCCGCCCGCACGGAGCGCCCCGTGCGTCAGGCGCCGCCTTCGTCGATGAGCCGCACCGGCTTCTGCCGGCTCTCGATGCCGGTGAGGGGGGCGGTCTCCCCCGCTCCGACCAGCTCGACCTCGACCGACACCCCGAGGCGGGCGCGAAGATGCCGGGCGACCTCCCGCGCGAGCGCGGGGGCGGGCTCGACGCCGGGCCGCACCTCCGCCGCCACGGTGAGCGACGCGCGGCCCTCGCGGCGGGCGAGCCGGCAGACGAACTCCCCGTTCAGGGCCGGCAGGTCCGCGAGGTGGGCGCCGACCGCGTGGGGATAGACGTTGACCCCGCGCAGCTTCACCATCGCGTCGGCCCGGCCCTCGAACCCGGTGATGCGCCGGAAGCCGATCCCGGAGCCGGGGTCGGGGGGCAGCATCCGGGTGAGATCCCGGGTGTCGAAGCGGATGACCGGGTAGACGGTGTCCTTGAACAGGACGGTGGCGCAGAGCGCGCCCGGCTCCCCGTCGGGAGCGGGCCGGCCCGAATCCGAATCGGGGTCGAGGAGCTCGACGAAGTGGGCGTCCTCGAAGACGTGGAGGCCGTCCCGGGCGGGGCCCTCCGCGGCGATGCACCCGGTGTCCGCGACCCCGTACCAGTCGAACGCCTCCGCCCCGCCCCACGCCTCCGACAGCGCCTGGCGGCTCTCCGCGCCGAGATGCCCGGAGATGAGGCGCACCGACGGCTCGATGCCCTGCTCGCGGGACGCCTCCGAGAGACGAAGGAGGTAGTCCGCGAACCCGACGAGGGCGGTGACCCCGAAGCGCCGCATCAGCGCGGCCTGCTCGACCGACGGGGTGTCGCGGCCGGTGCCGGCGGTCAGCAGCCGCGCCCCCGTGAAGTGCAGGATCGCCTCGCGGACGTAGTGCCCGCCGTTCACCATCCCGAACCCGTACACCGAGTGCACCACGTCGTCGTCGCGGAGCCCGTGCAGGCGGTAGGCGCGCGCGAGCAGGGCGTTCTGGACCTCCCGATCCCACGCCCCGTAGAAGATCGGCTGGGGGTCGCCGGTCGTGCCGCTCGTCGTATGGAACACCGCCGCGTGGCGACCGCCCCCTTTGCCCCCTTCGGCCCCCGGCCCGCCCGGGCCGCCGGAGCCTTCCGCGCGGTGATCCGGGTCGCGGTCCGTACCGTGGAAGTCGCCGAAGGGGGGATGCTCGCGGACGCTCTCCATGAGGTCCTGCTTCGAGAACGGGGGGAGCTTCCCGACGTCGTCGAGGCCGCGCACGTCGCCCGGCTCGAGCCCCGCCGCCCGCCAGCGCCGCGCGTGGAAGGGGACCTCCCAGCCCCGCGCCACCACTTGGCGGAAGCGGCGGTCCTGGAGCGCGCGGAGCTCGTCGCGGCTCATGCGGGCGGGGCCGGCCAGAAAGGCCCGGCCCACCGGGTACTCGTCGAGAAGCCGGTCGAGCCGCGCTTCCTCGAAGTAGCTCCCCACGACGCGGGCGGTGCGGCTCAGCCGGGAGGCGGCCCGGACTCGGGACCGGCGCCGTCGTTGTCGCCGGGAACGAGGTCGTCGACCAGGGCGGCGACGTCGGGGAGCGATTCGAGCCGGGCCACCGCCGCGATGACCCGCTCCGCCGCTTCCGGGGGGATCGGCCGCGCCGCGGCCTCGCAGTTGCGGCGGAACTTCTCGAGCTGGGCGGCCCTCGTCATCGGGCGCGCGGGGTGCCCGTACATCACCTCGACGCGCTCGGTCTCGCTGCGCCCGTCGCGAAGCGCGATCTCCACCGTGACCGGAACGAGGGCGTTCGGGTCCGGGTTGCCGTCCACGACCACGTCCACGCGGCGGGCGAGCGCGAGGGTCTCCGGATCCCGCAGCGCGTCCTCGCGGAAGTCCTCCGGCCCGACCCGGCCGCGGAGGAGCGCGCAGGCCGCGACGTAGCGGCAGCACAGGCGCGCGTAGTTGACGTCCATGTCGCCGGTCACCGTCCGGCCGACGAGATGGTGCACGAGGGGCGGAACCCGGGCGGTGACCTGCTCGACCGCGCCGCCGCCGGCCCGGTCGAGGCCGAGGCGCTCGCGGAACCCGAGGCAGGCGTCGACCACCGCGTGGGTCGCGCGCCCGGACGGAAAGGGCTTGTGGGAGACCTCGGTCACCCGCCAGACCTCGCCGATCTGCCCGAGCACCGCCCCGAGCCCGTGCTCCCCCTCGAACAGGGGAAAGTAGCCGAAGGGGCCTTCGAGCACCTCCTGCGGCGCCGCGAGGCCGCCCGCGGCGAGGTCGCAGGCGACGATCGCGTTGCGGGCGCTGAAGCCGACCTGCATCCCGAGGAGCGGCGAGCCCTCGGTGTGGGCCTGCATGGTCCCGGAGAGCTGGCCGAGGGCCGCTCCGAAGGCGTTGACGAGGGTGGGGGCGTCGAATCCGGCGAGCCGCCCGACGGCCGCGACGGCGCCGAACGCCCCCGCGGTGGCGGGCCGGAAGAACCGGAGCGGGCTCTTCGACGCGACCCCGAGGTGGGAGGCGACGTCGACCCCGAGCGCGAGCGCGGTCAGGAAGTCCCGCCCCCCGACCCCGCCGGTGCGCTCGGCCCACGCGAGGGCGGCGGCGACGGGCACGGTGAAGGTGTGGACGACCGCGCCCTCGTGCACGCAGTCGAACTCCCCGTTGTGGGTCTGGTAGGCGTTGCAGGCGGCGGCCCCCGCCGCGGAGAGGCGGGCCCCGTGCGACCACACCCGGGCCTGGCCGCCGGGGCACGAGAGCCGCTGGGTCTCAATGAGGCGCCGCGTCCACGGCCCGGCGCTTCCCGCCGCCCCCACGCCGAGGGTGTCGAGGAGGAAGGTGCGGGTCGCGGCCGCCGCGGCCTCGGGGAGGTCGTCGTAGTCCGCGCCCGCGACGTGCTCGGCGAAGCGCCAGACGGCGTCCCGATCGCTCATGGCCGGCGGGGGCGGCCCCCGGAGCCGTTCATGCGGGCGGGCGCCGTTCGCGATCGAGGAGCTCGAGGATCCGGAGCCGGGCCGGATTCGCCCGGCCGTTTGCGGCCAAATCTTCGGTACGAGTCGCCATCCCGGCTCTCCTTCGTATCCTGGTCCCTGGCTCCGAGGCCCCGGTCGCCGCGGTCCGGCCCCTCGGAAGCGCAGGCATCATACCGCACGCGGGACGCGAATTTCGTCCGCCCGGGAACGTCGCGCCGAATCGCCATGATCGCCGAGCCCGATCCCGACGGCCGGAACGCCGGAATCCTGTGGTGAACCGAGGCGAACGCCTACGGCGAAGGGGGCTCGAGGCCCGGATATCTCCCCGGCCGGCTCTGCTCCGCCTCCGGCCCGCCGGTTGGATGCCGTGCGCGCAACAGGGTCCACGTCGACGCCATCCTCCCCGCCATGTACGGGATGACGGGCGCGTTCAGCGGACCGTCTTCAGTGGCGACCCCGCCGCCGTCGGAGGGAAGCCTCCCTTGCTACCAGGGCAGGCTCAGGTAGAGCGTGACCTCGTGCTTCGGGGTCTCGCCGGCCTGCACCGACTGCCGGCCCTCCACCCCCAGGTTCGCCCGGGACTCCAGCTTCAGGCGGCGCCCCACCCGGTAGATCCGTTTCGACCCCGCCATCGACAGCCCGGCGTAGGAGGTCAGCAGCCCCGCGCGAGCGCGCGTGGGCTGCCCGTAGCCCGCCTCCAGCTCCAGCCGGTCCGGCGACGGGTCCAGCGTTTCCCCGGGGCCGCCGACGGCGCGGAACACATCCCGGCCGTCCCAGATCTGCGCCATCCGGCTTCCTTCCTGCCCCCATCCCGGCGCGATCCTCATCCACGGCCCCTCCTCGGGCTGCCCCGGGTCCAGCTTCGCGGTCAGGCTCCCTCCCCATTCGTCGAATGCATCTTCCCGGTGCGCCAGCAGGAACCGCCCCCGCGCCTCGACCTCCAGGCCCAGGGTCGCATGAGAGTATGCGAGCCCGCCGCCCACCTCCATGCCCAGCCCCGTCTCCGCCCTGCCGCCGTCCCACCGGCCGCCGACCTCCAGGCTCGGCATCATCTGCGAGACGGGCGAGATCTCCCACTGCCTGCGGCCTTCCAGCCGCAGCCTGAGCCTTCTGGCGTCTCCCGAAGCCTTCGGCAAGCCTTCCGCAGCGTCCGTCTCCAATTCACTCAGGAACGCATCGGCCTTCCACGCCAGGTCGATTCCCCTCCAGGCCGCCATTTCCCGACGCAGCCCGCCCGCGGCCATCCGCATCGTCAGATCCGCCTCGGCCCGGCCGGCTTCGTCCTTCAGCTCCGCGTCGCCCTGGCCGGCCCCCAGCATGCCCCATACGCCCAGGTCCGACCGCGGCTTCCAATGCGCGTAGGGCAGTACGCTCCTCATCTCCAGGTCCAGCGCGCCGGTCGTCACCTCGTCGATTTCGTAGTCGAAGTCACCCTCGGCAAGGCTGATCGCCATGCCCAGCAACACGTCATGCTTCGGGCGGTAATCGAGCCCGAGGTAACCCCCGGCCAGGTCCCCGTCCACCCTGAAACCGGCTTCCGGCCTGCTGTCGAACCCGCCGACCGCGCCCTGTCCCCACACCCTCCAGCCCGTGGTCCCGCCGGAGGCCCCGCCCGCGGCGGCATCCTGCCGGCGCAACGGCAGGTCGAACCGGCTCCGGGACAACAGCTCCGTGACCGGGACGTCCTCGGCGGGCTCCCGCGGCGTCCACGGCCGCAACCCGTCCGCCTCGAAAGAGCCCGCGGTGCGGCGGGCGCGTCCGAAGTCGTGCCGGTATCGGTATCCGGCGGCGCGGGCGGCGGCCCGCGGATCCGCCGCGCCGGACGAACCGCCCGAGGCGGCTTGCGCCCCCGGCGCCGCGGATCGGGCCGGTTTCCCCGATCCGAGCGCGGCAAGGTCGAGCGCCCGCCCGCCCAGGGCCGCCTCCGCCCCTGCCCGCGGGGCGAGCCGCCCCTCGATCACGTCCACCGCGTCCGCGGCGACCCATCGCCCCATGCCCGCCAGCACCATGCCCATCGCCCGCGCCCGCGCCGGCCCCGTATCGTCGTCCGTGATCGTCACCGTTCCCGAAGCCGCCTCCGGAGCCGGCGCGGCGTTCATGGAGTCCATCAGCCGTACCCGGAACGTCTCCGAGGGTTCGACCCGCCGGTCATCCAGGGTCTCCACCCGCAACGTCATCTCGCGTTCGCCCGGCTGGAACGTCAGGCGCCCGCCCGCCGCGAGGTAATCCTCGCCCGCCCGGGCCGTGCCGTCCTCCGCGGTCCACCCCACCGTCACCAGGGCTTCGGCGGGCTCGTCCAGCGCCACCCGGAGCTCCGCGGCTTCGCCTTCCACCGCGGTCGCGGCCGGCGCGACCCTGACGACCGCCGTATCGTCGTCCGTGATCGTCACCGTTCCCGAAGCCGCCTCCGGAGCCGGCGCGGCGTTCATGGAGTCCATCAGCCGTACCCGGAACGTCTCCGAGGGTTCGACCCGCCGGTCGTCCAGGGTCTCCACCCGCAACGTCATCTCGCGTTCGCCCGGCTGGAACGTCAGGCGCCCGCCCGCCGCGAGGTAATCCTCGCCCGCCCGGGCCGTGCCGTCCTCCGCGGTCCACCCCACCGTCACCAGGGCTTCGGAGGGCTCGTCCAGCGCCACCCGGAGCTCCGCGGCTTCGCCTTCCACCGCGGTCGCGGCCGGCGCGACCCTGACGACCGCCTTGATCGCGGCGCCCTTTCGGTGGGGCGTGCCGGTCACTTCGGCGGCCCGGCCCATGACCCCGTTCTCGAGGATGGGGGTCACACGCACCCGGTAGGTGACGGCGGGGTCGAGGTTCGAGATGGTGTAGGTGGTGGCCAGGCCGGCGGGGATGGAGCCGCCGGCGCCGGCGGTGCGGACGTCCCCGGTGGAAACGCAGACCTGCGGGGTGGGGACGCAATGGTCCTCCTGATCGGGGTCCTCGCCGTACTCCTGGGTGTCGGGCCGCCACTGCACCTGGTAACGAACCGCATCGGCGACCGTCCGCCACGATACGATCAGGCTCCGCACCCCCGACGTTACGTCTGCGTCCACGGCGACCTGCGCCGGCGTGCCGGTGACGTCATCCGAGGGCAGGCCGTCACGTGCGTGGGCCCTGGCGGCGATGACGCGCACCGTGTACTCCGTGCCGGCGATGAGGCCGGAGATGTTCCGGCTCGTCGTATCCCCGCCGGCGACCGTGGCCTGCCGGACGGATTCGTCGGAGCCGTCGTAGTCCTGGTCGCCGGACTTCCACTGCACCCTGTAGCCGTCGACGCCGGAGACCGCGGTCCAGGACACGGCCAGGGACCCGGCGCCGGGCGTCACCTCCACCCCGGTGACCTTGCCCGGCCGCGGCGCCCGCGGCGTGGCGGTGACCTCGTCGGAGGGGGCGCCGGCGTAAAAGGTCCCGAAGTCCGGCTTGATCCGCACCGTGTACGCGACGCCGGGGGTGAGGCCGGGAATCGTGTAGCTCGTCGTGTTCACGCCGCTCACCACGCGGTGCCGGTCCATGCCGGGGACGTCGGCGTAGTCCGCGGAGTGCTTGTAGGTCACGGTGTCGCTCCAGTGTTGCGCGCCGGACCTCCACTGCACCTTGTAGCCCTGGGGTTTGGTGCGCGTCTTCGGGTTCTCGGCGTCCGGCAGGGGGCCCCAGGTGACCGTCAGTCGTTCCGGGCCGGGCGTTGCCCTCACGTTCTGCACCTGCCATTGCCGCGCCTCCTCTACGTCTCCTCCCCACACCGTGACGCCCCTTCCTCGAAGGGTCGCGATATGGCCGGCGGCGTCGGCGTTCAGGGTCGTAACGTCGTCCAGCGAGACGATGTCCCCGGAACTCAATCCTGAGTTGAGGACCAGCGGCGAGATGTCTTCGACGCCGATGGCGTCGAGATCGAAATAGTAGATGCCGGTCAGGCCGCTCAACGGCGAGAGGTCGCGGAGTCCATAATTTTCCTGGAGGGTCAGGCGGGTCAGGGACGTCATCCCCCGGAGCGGCTCGATGCTCGTGATCCGGTTGCCGGCAAGGGTCAGCTGCTCCAGGCTGGTGAGGCCGGCGAGGGGGGCGATATCCGAGATCCGGTTGTCGCTGAGGTACAGCCGGGTCAGGCCGGTGAGGCCGGCAAGGGGGGTGAGGTCCGAGACCCGGTTCACGGTGAGGCTTAGCTGCCTCAGGCTGGTGAGGCCGGCAAGGGGCGTAAGGTCCGAGATCCGATGGCTCTCGGGGAGTTGCAGGATTTGCAGATTGGTGAGACCGGCGATCCGCGTGAGGTCCTGGACGTCGGCATGTATGAGCGTCAGCTCGGTCAGGGAAGTCAGGCCGGCGAGGGGGGTGAGGTCCGAGACGGGATGATACCGGAGCCGCACGCGGGTCAGCCCGGTGGCGTGCTCCAGCCCCGTCAGATCGTGGATGCGGCCGGCTACGTTGAACTGGTCCGAGAAAGGGCCCACGAGCTGCAGGCAGCCGGTGGGGTCCGCATAGATGCAGGTCCTCAGCCCCGCCATTTCCGCATGGGTGATGGCTTCTCCGCTGGCCTTGTTCAGCGCCGCCTCCACCTTCGCCCGCAAGTTGGCGTCGGGAATGTGCACCGGGTCGGTGGGCTGGGCCCCCGCGCCGGTATGCGCCGCGGCCTCATGCGCGAGTACCGCGAACGAGACCACGGCCGCAACCGCCCACGGCGCGAGCAGGACGCGAAGGAAACGCCCGGGGCCGCGGATCACCCCCCCCCCCCCCCCGGAACCGATCCCCGGACCGGCTTCGGGGAGCGCCTGCCCGCGGGCCCGCCCGGCAGCCGGCGCTCCGGCTTCAGCTTGCGCGGCGGCCGACGCCCGGCGTGTCGAGGCCGGGACCGCGCCGGGACCGCAGGTGAATACGGCAGGCATCGTGACGGATTCCTCTCTTTGCCCCGGCTGTCCGATTCCCGGAAGGTGGAAGGCGGCCCCCCGGCGGAACGCAGAATCCATGTCTCCGTTTCGGCGGGGCGCGGGAGTTTAGCGGATTCGACCCCTCCGCGGGAACCGTACGGACTGCGAGAGGCGGCTCCGGGCTCGGTGGTTCGCGGCCCCCTGTTCCAACCCGGGTGGAGCGAGGCCGGAGCAGGTCAATTCATGACGTCCGGCCAGGCGCCGCGCGCGGGTACGCCCTCGCCCAGGCGTCCGCGATCGCGGCCCGGGTCGCGAACCAGACCCCGTCGCGTCCCCGCGCGTGCTCGAGGAACCGTTCGAGATACCCGATGCGCCCGGGGCGGCCGATGATCCGAAGGTGCAGCCCGAGCGACATCATCCGGGGAGCGTCCCGCCCCTCCCGCCACAGCCATTCGAAGGTGTCGATCGCGTATTCGAGCCAGTGGCGCGGGGTGAACGCGGGCTCGGTCCACATCTTCATGTCGTTGGAGTCGAGGGCATACGGGAGGACGAGGATCGGATGGCGCTCGTCCCAGAACGGGACGTCGTCCGAGTAGTCGTCCATGTGGTAGGAGAAGCCCTCCTCCGCGAGCAGGCGCCGCGTGTGGTCCGTCAGCAGGTAGCGGGACAGCCAGCCCCGGGGGCGGACCCCGACGGTGCGCTCGATCGAGTCCGCCGCCCGGCGGATGAAGGCGCGCTCCTCGGCCTCGTCGAAGCGGTGCTGGTGCACCCAGCGCCAACCGTGGCTGCACACTTCGTGCGGCCCGGCCGCGATGCGCCGCGCGAGGTCGGGCGCGTTCTCGAGGCTCATGGCGGCGGCGGTGAACGTCGCGGGGACGCCGTGCGCTTCGAGGAGGGCCATCACCCGCGGGGCGCCCGCCTTCAACCCGTAGAGGTAGTTGCTCTCGTTGCCGTGGTTGCGGATCGGGCGGCGGAGCGCGACCCCGAGCTCGTCCACCGGGTCCGGGCCCTTGTCGCCGCGGGCGACGCTCATCTCCGAGCCCTCCTCGACGTTGACCACGAGGGAGAGCGCGAGCCGCGCGCCGCCGTTCGGCCAGGATGCGGACATGGGGGGTTCCTCCCGCGGGCCTTGGGGGACGGTCCGGGACGAGGGCGCCGCGCCCGGAGCCTGCGCCGAGCCGCCCCGGCCGCGGCGCGCCGGGCCGCGTACTTCACCGGCCTTCGTCACGAGAGCGCGCCAACGACGCCGCGATGGCGGCGGGCCGAGAGCCCGAACGCGCGTCGGCGGGCGTAGCCTACACTAGCCCCCGCACGGTCGAAGCGGCCCGGACCGGGGCACGGCCCGCCCCCGCCTTGCGGTCGGCCCCCGCCGGCCGGGTCGGCAGGGGAAGTATGAGGGCCGGTACGCCGCCCACTCCGGAGAGCCGGGAGCGAGCCATGCCGCACGACCGACCGCCGGGCGAAGGGCCGCCCCCCGCCGCCCATCTGCACCACGTCCACGTCTTCGCGAGCGACGTCGAGGCCACCGTCGCGTGGTGGCGCGAGAAGCTCGGGGGTGAGGTCGTGTTCGACGGCGACTTCGGAGGGGCGCGCAACGTGTTCCTGCGGGTCGGTACGGGCCGGCTCCACCTCTACGACCAGCCGCCTCGCGGGACGCCGGGCGGGGCCTGGCACCACGTGGGCATCCAGACCGACGACCTCCCCGCCCTGCACCGCCGTCTCGCGGCCCGGGGCGTGCCGTTCCGCTCCGGCATCCGCGAGTTCGGCGCGTGGCGCTACGTCATGTGCGCGGCCCCGGACCAGGTGCTGCTCGAGCTCTTCGAGATCGATACGGAGAAGATGCCCCCGGCGCTCGCCCGGTACTTCGCCCTGGACGCTCGGCCGTAAACGAACGGCGGGCCGCACTCCCGCCGGGGCGCCGGGCGTTCCCGCGCCAAGGCGAGATTCGGGTAGCATGCGCCCGTCGCCGGGGACGCTGGGTAGCAGTCCCAGTAGATGGCCCACGGTCTCGCACCGTCAGCGTACTGTCCGGGGGTAGCGTCCCGGCCCGGCGACACCGATGCCCCTCTCCCGCGGGCGCCGCCCGCGTTCAGCCGGCGGCGCCCTCCCGCCGGAAGGGAGAGTGGGACGCGACCGCCTCCATCGACTCGGCCACGAGATGGCGCTCCCGGACGAGGTACCGCGCCACCGCGTCACGAAGGCCCTCGTGCGCGATCCAGTGCGCGCTGTGGGTGCGCCGCGGGAGGTAGCCGCGGGCGATCTTGTGCGGACCCTGCGCGCCGGCCTCGACGTAGCCGAGGCCGTGTGCAATTGCGAACTCGATGGCCTGGTAGTAGCACGCCTCGAAGTGCAGCATGGGATGGTCCTCGATGCACCCCCAGTTGCGCCCGTACAGGGTGTCGCCGCCGATGAAGTTCAGCGCGCCGGCGACGTAGCGGCCCGCGCGCCGGCACATGACGAGCAGGATCCGGTCCGCCAGGGTCTCCCCGATCAGCCCGAAGAAGCGGCGGTTGAGATAGGGCCGGCCCCACTTCCGGCTCCCGGTGTCGAGGTAGAACTCGAAGAACGCGTCCCAGTGGCGCTCGCGGAGGCCGGCCCCGGTCACCCACTCCACCTCGACCCCGTTCTCGCACGCGATGCGGCGTTCGCGCCGGAGGTTCTTCCGCTTCCGGGAGCTGAGCCGGGCGAGGAAGTCGTCGAAGCTCGCATAGCCTTCGTTGCGCCAGTGGAACTGCTGGTCGGTCCGGCGCAGGAACCCGAGCCCGCCGAGCCGCTCCCACTGGCCCTCGTCGAGGAAGTTGAAGTGCAGGGAGGAGACCTCGAACCGGCGGGCGATCTCGAGGCAGCCCGCGACGAGGTGGGTCTCGACCTCGACCTTGCGCTCCCCGCCGCCGGCCCCCGCCCCCGCCCCCGCCCGCGCCAGCAGCCGCCGGCCGGCGGCCGGGGTGAACGGCACCGCCCCGAGGAGCTTGGGGTAGTAGCGCCCGCCCGCGTGCTCGAACGCCTCCGCCCACCCGTGGTCGAAGACGTACTCCCCCTGCGAATGGCCCTTGACGTAGAGCGGCGCCACCCCCGCAACCGCCCCGTCCCGGTCCTCGAGCACCGCATGGCAGGGGAGCCATCCGGTCTTCGGGTGAACGGATCCGCTCGCTTCCAGGGCGTGCAGGAAGGCATGGCCGACGAAGGGATCGAGCGGGGCGCCGGGCGGGTGCGCGCAGGCGTCCCACGCGGCGGCCGGGACCTCCGCGACGTCGTTGACGGTGCGGAGGGTGTAGCGCGGCGCGTCCGGCATCACTCGAGGGTTTCGAACAGCCGCAGGAGGAGCTTCGCGCGGGGTTCGAGCGACGAGAAGAGCAGGTGCTCGTCGTGGCTGTGGGCCCCGTCGCCGTCCACCCCGAGCCCGTCGAGGGTCGGCGCGCCGAGCGCGGCGGTGAAGTTGCCGTCGCTTCCGCCCCCGGTCTTCACGTCCTCGAGCGTGAAGCCGATCTCCGCGGCGAGGCCCCGCGCGTGCTCGAAGAGGGCTTCGATCCCCGGCCCCTTCTCGTAGGGCGGGCGGTTCATCCCGCCCGTGACCGCGACCGTGACGTCCGGGTCGAAGGCGGCGAGGCCGAGGACGCGGGCGCACATCTCCTCGCCGACCTCCGGGTTCGGGACCCGCATGTCGATCTCCGCCCGGCATTCGGCGGGCACCACGTTCGACCCGGTCCCCCCGGCGACGACCCCCACGTTGACGGTCACCCCGCGCGCGTAGTCGGTCATGTCTTCGAGGCGCAGGATCTGGCGGGCCATCTCCCGGATCGCGCTCCGGCCGTCCCGGTGCCGCACCCCGGCGTGGGAGGGGCGGCCGGTCGTCGTCATCTCGAAGATCGCGACCCCCTTGCGGGCGGTGACGATGCGCCCGCCGTCGCGGGCCGGCTCGGTGACGAGGACGTAGCGGGCGGCGCGCGCCGCCTCCTCGATGAGCGCGCGCGAGGTGGGGCTCCCCACCTCCTCCTCGGGCACGAACAGGAAGGTGATGGGGAGCGGGGTCTCGCGCCCGGTGCGGACGAGGTGCCGGAACGCGTACCACGCGAGGCAGGCCCCGCCCTTCATGTCGTAGATGCCGGGGCCGTAGACCCGGTCGCCCTCGCGCCGGACGCGGAGTACGCCGTCGATGGACCCGGCGGGGTGGACGGTGTCGAGGTGGCTCAGCACGAGGATGCCGGGCCCGTCGCCGCCCCACTCGCTGCGCACGGAGAGGAGGTCCCCGTAGCCGTCCCGCCCCGGCGTCCGTTCGACGCGCCCGGTGAGGGGCCGCATCGCCGACTCGACGTGGTCCACCATCCGGTTGACCGCCTCCGCGTCATGCGAGGGAGACTCGATCCGCACCCACCCGAGGATCGCCTCCAGGATCTCGTCCGGGTCGATGCGGGGCTCGTTGCGTCCGGGGTCGGGCGGGTGTGGGCGGGGTCGGGGGCGGTCCGGGGGCGTCATGCCGTGCTTTCCGATGCGGGGCGCGAAGCGCGGGGGCGCCAGTCTATCAACTCGCCGAAGCTGGCTTCGGTCGCCTCCGGCCCCCCCGGCTTCGCCGGACCACGGCGACCCGCCCGGCCGGCTTCTCGGGAGTCGAGCTTCCCTGTCCCCTCGGCGGCGGCGCCCCCTCGGGCTCGCGCCCCTCGTATCCGTCCGGCCCTGCCCAATCGCTCCGATCCGGTCCGGCCCGGTAGGCGTTCGCGGACCGGGCGGGGCATCCGGCTATGGCGCGACGGGATGGAATCCTACGAAGATCGAGACGCCGCCCTACACCCCGGCCCCCTCTCCTGCGCCATCATTGCGGCTCCGGGACGAGGCCCCGGAAGGCGGCTTGGGACAGGGGTATGAGCATGGTATCGTCGCCGGGGATCGGGCGCCGCCGGAGCCCGTCCCGCTGCACGGAGGAGCCATCCGATGAGCCAGCACGTCCTTTCCCCCGCCGCGATTGAGTATCCGAGCGGGGACGGCGAACCGATGGCCGAGAACGACTGGCAGCTCCACGCCATCCTCGATGCGGTCGGCGTCCTCTGCCACCACTTCCGGGACCGCCCGGACGTGTACGTCTCCGGCGACCTCTTCATCTACTACGAAGAAGGCAATCCGAAGGCGCGGGTCGCGCCGGACGTGTTCGTCGTGTTCGGCGTCCCCAAGCACTTCCGGCAGGTCTACAAGCTCTGGGAGGAAGGGCCGGTCCCGGCCTTCGTGATGGAGGTGGCGTCGCGGGGAACGTGGCGCGAGGACGAGAAGCGCAAGGCGAAGCTGTACGAACAACTGGGGGTGAAGGAGTACTGGCAGTACGACCCCACCGGGGACTACCTGGGGCTGCGTCTCAAGGGCCGCCGCCTGGTGGGGGACAAGTATGAGCCGCAGCCGGTGGTCGATTCGCTGGACGGGACCGTGTTCCTTCGCAGCGAGACCCTGGGCCTCGACTTCCGGGTCAAGGGCGAGGAGAGGTACTTCTTCGACCCGGCCGCGGGCCGGCGCCTTCCCAATTGGATCGGGCTGGAAGCCGAGCGCCGGGACGCCGAGACGCGAGCCGAAACCGCCGAGACGCGAGCCGAAACCGCCGAGACGCGAGCCGAAACCGCCGAGACGCGAGCCGAAACCGCCGAGATGCGAGCTGAAACCGCCGAGACGCGAGCCGAAGCCGCCGAAGCGCGGGCTGCCGAGCTCGAAGCGCTCCTTCGCGAGGCTCGCGGCTCGCAGGGCGGCCGGTGAGGGGCCGGCTCCCGACCCCTGCCGTGGCCCACGGAGTGAACCCACCCTCTCCGAAACCATCGCAGAAGCGCTCATCGGCCGGATGCCCGTCGAGCTCCCCGATGGACCGAGCAACCGTGAACCGCCCCGGGGACGCCTTCCGGCCGGGGAGCCCGGGGCGCCGGGGGGTCCAGGCGCGCGTTCAGGCGGCGGCGCGCCGGAGCGCGGCCCTGAAGTCGGTCCGGGCCGCCTCCGCCCGCAGGGCCGCGTAGCGGCGGGGCCGGTACTCGGGCCCCTGCGACTCGCGCAGATCGAACCCGAACGCCCGCTTGCTCACCACGATGATCGGGGGGGCCTGGATGCGCTTGAAGTAGCTCGCCCGAAGCTGGCGGTCGACCCACTCGAGGTCCTCGACCCATTCCCGGGCGCTCGCGAAGTCGTCGAGAGACCCCTGCGAGCCGTTCCATCCGATCCGTTCGAAGAACGTCCCGTCCAGCATCCATTCAAAGAAATCCATCAGATGGCGGCGATATTCGATCATCTGCCTCAGTATCGCATCGTGGTAGCCGTAGCGGATGGGGTCGCCCAGCCCCTTCGTCACGTCCTGCGCGCCGGAGAGCTCCGCGCTGGGGACGGTGGCCCCGTCGTAGAGGTTGGCGGGGATGACCTCCCGCCCGAACACGGCCTCGTTGAGGCGCCGGGCGAGCGCGAACACGTCGGTCTTGTAGAGGTCGGCGATGGGCGCGATCGCGCCGTTCACGTCGCCGTACAGGGTGGCGTAGCCGAGCGCGGTCTCCGTCTTGTTGCCGTTGTTGGTGAAGACGGCCCCGAACCTGGCCGCGAGGCCGGCGAGGAGGTCCGCGCCCCGGACCCGCGCCTGCACGTTCTCGTCCACGAGGGTCGTATAGTCCCCCTCGACGGTCGCGAAGCGGGCGCCGCGCACGGTCCTCGCCACGTGTCCGTAGAGCTCCTCGATGGGGCATACGAGGTAGTCCACCCCGAGGCGCGCGCAGAGGTCGCGCGCGTTGCTGCGGGTCACCTCGGAGTTGAACCGGGTCGGCATGTTCACCGCGAGCACCCGCTCGGGGCCGAGGACGTGCGCGATGAGGGCGGTGACGAGGCTCGAGTCGACCCCCCCGCTCACCCCGACCAGGAACCGGCTGGCGGCCCCGCGCACCTCGTCGAGGTGGCGGAGCCCCGCCGCGAGCGCGTTCAGGATCGTGTCCAGCTCCCCCGCCCGCCCCGGCCGCTCCCCCGGCGCCGCGCT
Source organism: Gammaproteobacteria bacterium (assembly GCA_965243335.1). GTDB lineage: Bacteria > Pseudomonadota > Gammaproteobacteria > HK1 > HK1 > JAJDXW01. The sequence goes on along the minus strand of OZ251545.1, from coordinate 1,828,695 downwards.
GCCCGGCGCGCCGCCGCCTGGCGCCCCGCCGCCGGCCGCCGCGGGCGGGGGCGTCCGTCCGGCCCGCCTCGAAGCCGTGTCCGCTGCCGACGCTCCGCCCACGCACAGCTCGCCTTCGCGCCACGGGGCGAGCCGGCCGGTCACCGTCCCGTTCGCGGCGTAGGCGGTCGTGTCCCCGTCGAAGACCAGCACGTTCTTGCCGTTGTTCTGGGCCCCGACCTGGTTCACGTAGAAGAACGGAAGCGGGGACCGGGCGAGGACCTCGCGCACCGTACGGTGGCGCTTCTCGTTCTTGTCCCGGGTCCACGGCGACGCGGAGAGGTTGAACACGGCCTCCGCGCCGTTCCGGCGCCACATCGCCACCGTGTCGAGCACACCGTCGCCGGCCGCGTAGTCCTGGCACCAGACGTCCTCGCAGACCTGCACCCCGAAGCGGAACACGCCGCCCGCCGGGCGAGGGACCTCGAAGGGGACCATCCAGTCGGCCACCGGGCGGCCGTGCTCCAGCGCGAGCTTGCGCACGGAGTGGAAGTGCCGGTCGTCGTCGAAGAACCGGTAGTTCGGGTGCAGGGTCTTCGGATGGACCCCGGGCGGCAGGTCTCCGGGCAGGCCGGGCCGCCGCACGTATTCGCCATCGTGGCAGACGTGGACCGCGTTGAATTTGCGAAGCCGCCCGTCCTCGCCCGGACGGGCGGGGTCCACCGCCACGTTGCCGAAGAGCACCGTCAAGCCTCCGCTCGCCTCGCGCACCGCCTCGCTCCAGCCCGCGAAATCGGCGGCGAGGGCGTCGATCTCCCAAGCGTCCCCGATGAGATAGCCCGGAACGCACATCTCCGAGAACACCACCACCTCGGCGTCCCGGTGGCGCTCGATGCACTCCAGCATCCGCGCCACGTTCCGGTCGGGCCGCCCGGGCGCGACCTCCATCTGGACGAGGACGATCCGCGGCAGGGATTCAGGCTTCATCGACCGGGGCGGCCGGCGGGGGCCGCGGGCCGGGCAATGCCGGGAGAGGCGAGCTCGCGCGCGGAGGCGGGAGCCGCGGTCTCATGTGGCGGAGAGGGTGGGATTCGAACCCACGTGGGCCGTAATGACCCCAACCGATTTCGAGTCGGTGCCGTTGTGACCGCTTCGGTACCTCTCCGAGCGAAGCGGGAAGGATACGCCGGATGCCCCCCGCGAACAATCTCCGAGCGTGGGGAGGCATGTGTGCTGTGGGTTTTTTTGCCAGGCACGCCTCGTCGCAGGGCGTCCTGGGAACGCTTGTGTCCCGCCCGCACGGGGGCGAAGCCCCCGGAAATGAGAATGCGGGCGGGACGCCCGCGTTCCCAGGACGCTCCGCTTCTCGGGAGCGGCGCGGTCCCTGCCGGCCGCCAGCCAGTCGGAATGGAATGCCTCTGGCGGCGCCGGCGGGCGGGCGGGGGGCGCGCATCCGCGGGTGGCGGCGAGGGAGGCGGCGGCGAGCCGTCAGTGGCTCAGGATCTGGCTCAGGAAGAGCTTGGTCCGCTCGTGCCGCGGGTGGTTGAAGAACTCCGCGGGCTCGTTCTGCTCGATGATCTCGCCCGCGTCCATGAAGATCACGCGGTGCGCGACGGCCGTCGCGAACCCCATCTCGTGGGTCACGACGAGCATCGTCATCCCGCTCTCCGCGAGCTCGACCATCACGTCGAGGACCTCCTTGATCATCTCGGGGTCGAGGGCCGAGGTGGGCTCGTCGAAGAGCATGATGCGCGGGTTCATGCAGAGGGACCGCGCGATCGCCACCCGCTGCTGCTGGCCGCCGGAGAGCTGGCCCGGGTACTTCTCGGCCTGCTCGGGGATGCGCACCCGTTCGAGATAGCCCATCGCCACCTCCTGGGCCTTCGCCTTCGGCATCTTGCGGACCCAGATCGGGGCGAGGGTGCAGTTCTCGAGGACCGTGAGGTGGGGGAAGAGGTTGAAGCTCTGGAACACCATCCCGACCTCGGAGCGGATGATCTCGATGTTCTTGAGGTTCCCGGTGAGCTCCGTGCCCTCGACCACGATCGAGCCCTGCTGGTGCTCCTCCAGCCGGTTGATGCAGCGGATCAGGGTCGACTTGCCCGAGCCCGACGGGCCGCAGATCACGATGCGCTCGCCCCGCTTCACCTCGAGGTCGATGTCCTTCAGCACGTGGAACTGGCCGAACCACTTGTGCATGCCCCGGATGGAGATGATCGACTCCGACCCGTCCGCCGATCCGTCCGCGCCGGGGGCTCCCCCGGTCATGCCCGTGGTGTCGCCTGCGGTTGCCATGAACGGGGCCCTCCTTCGGGCGGGGTCGGGATCATTCCTTCTCGTGGCCGGTGTCGAGCTTGCGCTCGAGGTAGAGCGAATAGCGCGACATCCCGAAGCAGCACAGGAAGAAGAAGACCGCGATGAACAGGTACACCTCGCGCGCGAGACCCGCCCAGACCGCGTCCGCGAGCGAGGCGCGGCCGATGCCGAGGGGGTCCAGCATGCCGATGATGAGCACCAGGGTGGTGTCCTTGTAGAGCCCGATGAAGGTGTTGACGATGCCGGGGATCGAGATCTTCAGCGCCTGGGGCAGGACGATCAGCCGCTGCGCCTTCCAGTAGGAGAGGCCGAGCGAGTCCGCCGCCTCCGTCTGCCCCCTCGGGATCCCCTGCAGGCCGCCCCTCACCACCTCCGCGATATAGGCGGAGGCGAACAGGGTCACCATGATCAGCACCCGCATCAGCAGGTCGAAGGAGGTGCCGGGGGGCAGGAAGTAGTTGAGCATCGTCGACGCGACGAACAGGAGGGCGATGAGCGGCACCCCCCGGATGAACTCGATGAACAGCACGCACAGGATGCGCAGCACCGGCATGGAGGACGTGCGCCCGAGCGCGAGGGCGATGCCGATCGGGAGCGAGAACGAGATGCCGGTGACCCCGATGATGAGGGTCAGCATGAAACCGCCGAACTGGTCGGTCTCCACCGGGGCGAGGCCGCCGCCCCCGACCAGCAGCCAGCCGGCCAGGAACGGGAACGCGGCCACGTACCAGAACCAGTGCTTTCGCCCCGGCAGCCGGTCGTAGAGGACGGGGACGATCGCGAGGACCATGAGCACGAACGAGAGGTCGACCCGCCAGCGCTCCTCCACCGGATAGAACCCGTAGACGAAGAGGCTCAGCCGCCCCTTGATGAACGCCCAGCAGGCCGCCTCCTCCGGGACCTCCATCCTGCCCCAGCATTCGGCGCGGGATTCGGCGACCCAGATCGACTTCACGAGCGCCCACTCCACCATCGGAGGGATGGCGGAGACGAGGAACCAGGCCCCGAGCAGGGTGAGTACGACGTTGAACGGGGAGGAGAAGAGGTTGCTGCGGGCCCAGCCGACGACGCCGGTGGTCCGCACCGGGGGCGGCAGGTCCGGGTGGGCGCCGGGGGCGTATTCGGCGGGAGCGCCGGGGCGGCCGGTCATGGCGATCGGCGCCGGCGGCGCAAGGCCGGGGGTCGGCGGATCCCGCGTCCGGAGAACGGGGCCACCTCAGCGCTCCTTGTACCGGAGGCTGCGGTTGAACCAGTTCATGAACGCGGAGATGAGGAGCGAGAAGACGAGGTAGACCCCGAGCACGATGATCATCGTCTCCATCTCCTTGCCGGTCTGCATCAGGGAGATGCCGCCGATGGTGGCCACGATGTCCATGTATCCGATCGCGATGGCGAGCGAGGAGTTCTTGGTGAGGTTGAGGTACTGGCTCACCAGGGGGGGCACGATGATCCGCAGCGCCTGGGGCAGGACCACGAGCTGGAGGTTGCGGTTCGCCCGCAGCCCCAGGGCGTAGGAGGCTTCCGTCTGGCCGCGGCTGACCGCGAGGATGCCGGCGCGCACGATCTCGGCGATGAAGCAGGCGGTGTAGTAGGAAAGCGCCAGCCACAGGGCCAGGAACTCGGGCCGGAGGGCCGCGCCGCCCCGGAAGTTGAACCCCTTGAGCTCGGGGACGTCCCAGGCAAGGGGGGCGCCGGCGGCCAGGAAGGCGAGCGCCGTCGGCGCGGCGACGATCGCGGTCACGATCCAGAAGACCGGGTAGATCTTCCCGGTCTCCGCCTGCACCCGCTTCGCCCGGCGCCGGAACGCGAACGCAGCCACGACCGCAACCACGAGGACCGCGCCCACGATCCCGGCCCCTTCCTCGAACACCGGGGAGGGCATGAAGAACCCGCGGTTGGATACGAACGCGGCGCCGCCGAGGTCGATGGCCTGGCGCGGCGGCGGCAGCATGGTGACCACGATCCCGTGCACGAGCAGGATGTGCAGGAGCACCGGCACGTTCCGGGTGAACTCCAGGAACACGTAGACGATGCGGTTGACGAGCCAGTTCCGGGACAGCCGCAGGATGCCCATCGTCACCCCGAGCACCGAGGCGGCCGCGATGCCGCAGACCGCGACGAGCAGGGTGTTGAGGATCCCGACCGCGGCGGCGGTGAGGTGGGTGTCGCGCGAGGTGTAGTCGATGAACGGGGAGAAGGTGATGTCGTAGGCGGCGGGCGCGGTCAGGAAGCCGAAGCTGAACTCCTTCCCGATCGCTTCGAGGTTGATCGCGACGTTGCGGAGCACGAGCGCCAGCAGGGCGAAGACGACCGCCATGGTGACGATCTGCACGATGACCGAGCGCGTCTCCTGGTTGCTCCAGAGACGCGAGATCAACCCGTCGCGGGCTCCGATGGAGGCTGCCGCCATCGACGGTTGCTCGGCAGGGGCGCGCCGGCGCGCCCCCGGGCGGGGGCGCGCCGGCTTCCGTTTCAGCCGGGTCCGGCCGGGCCGCGGATCAACGGAACGGCGGCGAGTACTGGAGGCCGCCGTCGGTCCAGAGGGCGTTCAGCCCGCGCGCGAGGCCGATCGGCGTGTTCACGCCGATGTTGCGCTCGAAGATCTCTCCGTAGTTGCCCACCGACTTGATGATGTTGTAGGCCCAGTCGGCGCTCAGGCCGAGCTCGGCGCCCTGGTTCCCCTCGACCCCCAGGAGGCGCAGCACCTCGGGGTCCTTGGAGCTCTTCATCTCGTCGACGTTCGCGGAGGTCACCCCCTTCTCCTCGGCGGTGACGGTGGCGTTCAGCACCCACGTCACGATGTCGGACCACTGGTCGTCGCCGTGCCGGGTGGCCGGACCCAGGGGCTCCTTGGAGATGATCTCGGGCAGCACCACGTGGTTGTCCGGATCGGTGAAGGTGGAGCGGGTCGCGGCGAGACCGGAGGCGTCCGTGGTGTAGACGTCGCACCGACCGGCGAGGTAGTTCTGCCGGGCCTCGTCGTTGGTCTCGATGGTGACCGCCTCGTACTTCATGCCGTTGCTGTGGAAGTAGTCGGCGAGGTTGAGCTCGGTGGTGGTGCCGGTCTGGATGCAGACCGAAGCGCCGTCCAGCTCCTTCGCGCTCGACACCCCCAGCGACTTCGGCACCATGAAGCCTTGCCCGTCGTAGTAGTTGACGCCGTGGAAGCGCAGCTTCACCCCGACGTCGCGCGAGAAGGTGATCGTGGTGTTGCGCCACAGGACGTCGCCCTCGCCGGCGTTCAGCAGGGTGAAGCGGGTCTTGCCGGTCGAGGTGACCGCCTTGATCGCCTTCGGGTCGCCGAGGACGGCGGCGGCGGTCGCGCGGCAGAAGTCGACGTCGAAGCCGTGCCACTCGCCCGCATCGTCGGGGTAGGCGAAGCCGGCCACGCCGGTGCTGACGACGCAGTTGAGCACGCCGCGCGCCTGTACGTCTTCGAGGGTGCCGGCTCGCGCCACGCTGGCGACCGCCAGCATCAGTGCGAAGGCCGACGCATTGCGGATGGTTGCCTTCATTCTGCTCTCACTCCTGTTTTCGTTGGTTGGGTAGGGTCGCCCTCCGACCGCTGCGAAGGCGGAGGCCCCCGCCTCCGACCGCTGCGCCGGCCATCGAACTCTCCCGGGGTCGATGCCCTGCCCCGGGAACGCTCCGCCGCGCCGGCAAAGGTTTGAACAACCTGGATTTCTTCCAGAACCCAGCGTTCCTCTCGGGCCCGCGCCCGACGGAGACGCGGATTCTGTGCGATCGATGTCCGTATCGCAACCTCCATTTCACCTTCATTGCGCCCGGAGGCAGGCGCACGGTGGGGACTTTCGCAGCGGCGGTCGCCGGTCGCGGTACGGCCGCGCGAGCGATGGAGGCGGTGCGACGGGGCGCGATCGGCCCCGAAAAGGGGTCCGGCCAAGGCGCCGATGCTTGCCGGCCACCGCCTTCCTGCTCTGCCGCCGCCCCGCCGGGGCAGCGCGCCGTACGGCGCGCGCTTCGAGCGGCGGGCCTCTGTCCGGCCCGCCGCCGAACGCTGCCCGCCCGCTCAATAGGAGCGCGGCATCCCGAGCACGTGCTCGCCGAGGTAGGAGAGGATGAGGTTGGTGGAGATGGGGGCGATCTGGTACAGGCGGGTCTCGCGGAACTTCCGCTCGACGTCGTACTCCTCGGCCATGCCGAACCCGCCGAAGGTCTGGATGCAGGTGTCGGCCGCATGCCAGGCCGCTTCGGCCGCGAGGTGCTTCGCCATGTTCGCCTCCGCCCCGCACGGCCGCCCGTGGTCGAAGAGGGCCGCCGCCTGGCGCACCATCAGCTCGGCGGCCCGCATCTCGGCGTAGGCCCGCGCGATGGGGAACTGGACCCCCTGGTTCTGGCCGATGGGCCGCCCGAACACCACCCGCTCCTTCGCGTACCCGCTCGACCGCTCCACGAACCAGCGCGCGTCGCCGATGCACTCCGCCGCGACCACGATGCGCTCGGCGTTCATCCCGTCCAGGATGTACCGGAACCCCTTGCCCTCGGCGCCGATGAGGTTCGCCGCCGGGACCCGCACGTCGTCGAAGAAGACCTCGGTGGTGGAGTGGTTGATCATCGTCCGGATGGGGCGGATGGTGAGGCCGGCCCCGCGCGCGGCGCGCATGTCCACGACGAAGACGGAGAGCCCGTCCGTCCGCTTCTCCACCTGGTCGGCCGGGGTGGTGCGCGCGAGGAGGAGCATGAGGTCCGAGTGCTCGGCCCGCGAGGTCCACACCTTCTGGCCGTTGACGACGTAGTGGTCCCCGTCGCGCACCGCCACCGTCTTCAGGCCCAGGGTGTTCGTGCCGCTCGTCGGCTCGGTGACCCCGAACGCCTGGAGGCGGAGGTCGCCGCGGGCGATGCCGGGGAGCCATTCGCGCTTCTGCGCCTCGCTCCCGTGGCGGAGGATCGTCCCCATGGTGTACATCTGGGCGTGGCAGGCCGCGCCGTTGCCGCCGCTCGCGTGGATCTCCTCGAGGATCGCGGCCGCCGCCCCCGCGCCGAGCCCGCTCCCGCCGTACTCCTCGGGGATGAGCACCGCGAGGAACCCGGCCTCGGTCAGCGCCCGCACGAACTCCGTCGGGTACTGCCGCTCCCGGTCCTTCTCCCGCCAGTACTCGCCCGGATAGTCCGCGCAGAGCGCCCGCACCGCCTCCCGGATCTGGCGGGTCTCCTCCGAATCTTCGAGCGGCCGGCCCTCCGCGGGCTCGACTCCCCCCGTCGCCTCCATCACGGTCGCAGCCATGTTCCCTCCTGCTCTGTCGGGGTCGATCCGTGCTCAACCGCACGAGCCCGATCCGTTGGGGCGGGTTTCCCGCCGGTCGAGGCGCTGCCGGCGGGCTTCCCGCGGCCTCCCGTCAATGCCTCGCCTCCTGCGCTTGCGCTTGCGCTCACGCCGCCGCGGCCCGGCACTCGTCCGCCCGCACGCGCGCCGCCGCGCCCGCCTCCGCCTCGCCGCAGCCGTCGAGCGCCTCCGCGTACTTAGACCAGGAGTCGGCGCTCCGCGGGCGAAGCTCCACCCGCTCGGCGAGGAGGCCGCGCGCGAGCCGGAACCGGCGCCCGCGAAGCGCCGACTCGTTCAGAAGCTGGGCGAACACGTCGCGCTGGGCGTGGCTCGCGCCCATGAGGGGGTAGTCGTCGCGGACCGGAAGGAGGAGCTCGGCTGCCTCGTCGTAGTCTCCGCGGCAGTAGGCGGCGACCGCCCGGCAGACGGGGATCGTCAGGCGCCGGGCGATGCCCGCGGCCCAGGTCGAGCGTTCGCGCGCGCACCGCTCCAGCGATTCGAGCACCCGTTCGACGTCCTCGAAGCGCCCGGCCCGGCCGAGCGCCATCACGTGGTGGGGCTCGGTGAACGCGAGCGCGTGGTCTTCGATCTTGCCCGCGCACGCCTCCGCCAGCTCCTCCCAGCGACCGCCCACGTCCACGTCGCGGCATTCGAGGCGCCACAGCATCGACGCCGAGTTCTGGAGGTCGAGGTAGAAGTCGGTCGGGTTCGCCCGGAACCGTCCGTCGTAGAGGGCGAGCACCTCGTCGACCCGGCCGCGCTCCAGCTCGAACATCGCGAGGTGCCACCACATGTGCTCGCGCATCGGGTTGCGGTCGTCCCAGACGTCCGGCGGCCGGTCGAGCCACTCGCAGCCTTCGCGCAGGCGCCCCTGCATCTCGAGCACGTGGGTGACGGCGTGGATGGACCACACGTCGTCCTCGTTCAGCTCGACGGCCCGGCGCCCGAGGGGCTCGGCGCGGGCGTAGTCGCCGCACTCCTCGAGGGCGAAGCAGTACATCCCGAGCAGGTACCCGTACCCCGGGCGGCCCTCGTCCCAGGCCGGGAGCACCCGCGCGATGGCGTCGCGTATCGCGTGGCTGCGGCCGAGCCAGAAGATGGCGTTGTGCTGGAGCCGCAGGGCGAAGAGGTCGTGCGGATGATCGGCGAGGACCCGGTCCCATACGAGGATCGCGCGCGGCGAGTCGCCCTCGTGGACCGCGCGCAGCGCCTCCACCATCAGCCGCTCGCGCGGGGTGGCGCGCGCGGCCCTCGCCTGCGCCGCAGCCAGCGCCTCCCCGACCTTGCCGGCGAGGAAGTCCGACTGGAGGCCGGTCAGCAGGATGCCCCGCAGGCAGTGGGCCATGGCGCAGTCCGGATCGGCCTCGAGCATCGCCTTGGCGTGGTCGATCGCGTCGAGGCGGAACTCGAGGTAGCTCCGGACGGCCGCGTCATACGCGGCGAGCGCCGCGGCCGAGTCGGAGCCGAGTTCGAGCCCGTAAGCGTCACGGAGCATGGCGCGGCCTCCCGGTCGGGTCGGTGGACGGATGGAGCGGGATCATAGGCGGGGCGCCGCGGGAGGGGAAGCGAAACATCATCGGGGCAGGTGCGCGGTGGGGATCTTCGCCAGGCACACCGCTCGCAGGCGCGTCCGTGGGGACGTGGGCGTCTTGGGAACGCTTGTGTCCCGCCCGCATTTTTCCCCTATGCTTCATTGTGGTCCGCTGCGGGCGGGACGCCCGCGTCCGCAGGACGCGCCGTTCCCAGGATCCCGCACAAGCGCCGCCGTGGGGTGAAATCCGCCCAAAAGCCCCTTGAACCGATCCCGAACCGGGAACAACGCCGTCCCCGATGGCTGGAAGCCCGGATGGTCGGGTGGTCTGTTCAACCATATTTCGATATTTCTAGAAATACGGTTGATCTGCCCGATCGGGACCCCTACATTGCCCCCCATGACCATCGAGATCCAGTCCGCAGCCTCGATCCTCGCCGAGCTCGGCAACGAGACCCGGCTCGCCATCGTGCGGAACCTCGTGCGGGCGGGCGGGGACGGGCTCATGGTGGGCGAGATCCAGCGCGCCACCGGGGTCCCCGGCTCGACCCTCGCCCACCACCTCCGGCGGCTCCGCCAGGCGGGCCTCGTCTCCCAGACCCGGCGCGGCAGCGCGCTCTGGTGCACGGCCGACACCGGGCTCGTCCACTCCCTCGCCCACTACCTCATCGAGGAGTGCTGCGCGGACGAGGGGAGGGGCCGGGGCGGGGATGCGGACCCGGCCGCGGCAACGGCATGAGGCCCCGGCGCCCCGCCGCCCCGTTGTTCGGAAACCCGCGGAGACGACCATGACCGCACTCGCCCTCCGGCAACCCCTCTCCCGCCTCTACGCCGTAGCCGGCGATCGGGTGGTGCTCGCCTTTCTGGCCGCGCTCCTCGTCCTCGGGGCCGCCGACCCCCCGCGGCTCCTCCCGAGCGCCCGCTTCGTCCTCGAGGCCCTCGTCTCCATCGCCCCCTTCCTCGCCCTCGCGGTCGCGATCGCCGCGTTCGCGGCCGCGAGCGGCGCCGACCGGCTGGTCGCGAGGGTCTTCTCCGGCAGCCCGCTCCGGACCGTCGCGCTCGCCGCCCTGTTCGGCGCCCTCTCCCCCTTCTGCTCGTGCGGGGTCATCCCGATCATCGCCGCGATGCTCCACGCGGGGGTTCCCCTCGCCCCGGTCATGGCGTTCTGGCTCGCCTCGCCGGTCATGGACCCGGAGATGTTCGTCCTCACCGCAGCGGGGATCGGGACGGGGTTCGCGGTCGCGAAGACGATGGCGGCGGCCGGGGTGGGCCTCCTCGGCGGGCTCGCGGTCTTGGCGCTCCGGCGCGGGGGCGGCCTCCAGCGCCCCCTCGCCGCCGCGTCCGCCCCCGGCGCCGGCGGCTGCGGCCCGGCCTTCGAGGCGGGGGTGTCGGCGCCGGTCGTCTGGCGCGTCTGGCGCGAGCCCGAGCGGCGCGCCGAGTTCGGGCGGGTCGCGCTTCGGACCGGCGCCTTCCTCTCCAAGTGGCTCGCGATCGCCTTCCTCGCGGAGAGCCTGATGATGGCCTACCTCGCCGCTTCGTGGGTCGCCTCCGCGGTGGGCGGCGGGAGCGCGTTCGCCATCCCCCTGGCGGCGGTGGTCGGCGTGCCGACCTACCTCAACGGCTACGCGGCCATCCCCCTCATCGCGGGGCTCCTCGAGATGGGCATGTCGGGCGGCGCGGCCCTCGCCTTCGCGACCGCCGGAGCGGTCTCCTGCATCCCGGCCGCGATCGCGGTGTGGGCCCTCGTGCGCCGCAGCGTGTTCGCCCTCTATCTCAGCCTCGGCCTCGGCGGCGCGATGCTGGCCGGCCTCCTCTACGAGCTGGGCGGCGCCCCCATCTAGAGGGGCGGGAACGACGATGGCGCTGGTCCACTCGACCCTGACGAGGCTCCCCGCGGCGACGCCCTCTCCGGGCGGCGGGCGCCATCAACTCTGTTCGGCAAGCGAACGTCGGCCGGCGTCCAGGCGGCGCCGCAATGACGTGAACCCGTCTCGTATGGAATATCCTTGGCGCTCCATGTTCCTTGTACGACTGCGTGGCGCATTGGCGCCGAGCAGGGTTCAAAATCGACTTGAACCTGGCGTCAGAAGCGGAATCCGAGATTGGCGCGCCAACCCTCGACGCCATCACCGGTCAGGTAGGAAACGCCCCCGCGAAGCCAGTTCCGGATGGAGCGCTTTCCCTCCTTCGCTCTCTCCATGCCGAACGAGATCCCGAACTCGTCATAATATTCGCTGTACAGGTCGCTCCCGAAGAAGCGGGTGTCGGTGATCCAGACCTCGGTGACCACGCCGCGCGTTCCCGCCTTCCAGGGTCGGGAGATCATCAGGCCGTTGCGCAGCACCGTATTGGAGACCCCGGGATCGAAGCTGTATTTCCCTATCTCGATGTCGAGGGTCCGGTAAAAACCGACCATGTTGCCGATGTTGAGCGAATACATGCCCTGCAGGGGGACGGAAACGGCGCTCGTCAGGGAAACCGAGCCAACGCCTCCGGCGGCCCCGAGGTCACGGGAACCCGCCAGCCCCGCGCCCGCCGAGGGCGACAGCGACCAGCGATCGTTCACACCCCAGGTCAGGCCGGTGTTGAAGGAGAAGGCATAGCTTTCTCCACCTTCGGTATTGGCCCAGGTGATCGGCAGCGAGAGGTCGACGCTGCGCAGCCCCTTTCGGCCCCCTTCCTTGAGCCGAAAGCTGTAACCGATCGGCAGGGTGACGACCTTGGTGGTCCTTCCGCCGGCGGTAAGGCGGCCGAAGCGGGGCGCGATATGAATGAGGTTCTCCGGATTGCCGGACGCCTCCGCAGCCGCCGGCCCTTCCTCCGCCGCGGGAGCCCCTCCATTGTCGGGCTCCAGGCCGGTGACCTGGCCCGAGAAACCGAGCTCGTATTGCTGGGAAATCATGTTCCCCATCATGCTGCCGGGATTGCCGGCGATCGGATCCACGGGCGACTGCGCGATCAACGCCGCCTGGATCCGGTTGAGGATGTCGCCGCCCTGGTCTTTCAGGAACTCCACCAGCTCGTCGAGGCTGCCGTCGCGATCGTCGCCCGTGAACGTCTCCCGGACGTCGAGTGAAGGCGCCTCGAACACCAGCTTGCTGGTGGCGTCGAGAAACTCGAGCCGCATCGCCAGTCCGCGAAAGTCCAGTACTGCTTTGGCCGTGGACATGTCCGTGTAATTCGGAAATGCAGCATCGAACTCTTCTTCCTCGAGCTGGTTGATGGCATCCTCCGCGTTGCTGAAGGAGAAGGTTCTCGGCTCTCCGCCGTCGACTTCGATCCTGATCGAGAACAGGTCGGCCGCGACGGCGGGGGCGGAGAACAATGCCAAGAAGGCCAGGGCAACGGGAATTCGTTTCTTCATCTTTCGCGACTCCTCTCGTCTGCAAGTTTCACGGGGAAAGATCTTCCGAAATGCTTCGACCACCGCGCCGGACCAGTGGGCATCGAGGAAGGCAAACACGCGCCGCGCCTGCGCGCCTCTTCGGAAGCTCCATCGGCCGCGGACTGGACAGGCCATGCCGACGAACCTCCTCGTCGTGTTCTTCCTGAAGAAGCCGCCGGCAAGGGGCGGCGACGACGCCTGGAAACCCGTCCTGCGAGGGCTCCTATGAATTCACCTTCGGACACAGCCGCCAATCCGACCGGCTCAGCAGACATTCCTTCAGGCCATTTCTGCAAGCTGCACAAGACAGCGGTCCGCGCAGACCCCGATTCGGATGCAGCGCGGCCGGGGCCCGGCTCGCCGGGTGGTTTCGTTGTACGGGCCCGAACAGCCACTGCACAGCTTCGCCCTCGCGGAGGAAGCGGGGTCGCGCCTTCCGGCGGGCAGGGCCATCGCGCGTCCGGGAGCCGCTCGGCATCGGAGTGGCGTAGAGGTTCGGTCACTGGAGGACGAACCATCGGCCGTGACGGTTGCGGCAGGCGAAGGCGGGGCGGAGGCTGCCGCCTTCCAAGGCGCGGCAGTCCGCCGCGTCCCGGATCGAGTACCCCGTGGAAGCTCCGGCAGGAGCACTGACATCCTGCGGCCACGACCATCTCCCCTTCAACCCCGGGGCGATACGAACCCCGGGCACGGGGAGAGTCTGCTGGCTATGGCTTGTACGTCCCGGCGACGACGCCCGGTACGCAGCGTTCGCCCGGTCGAGGCTTCGGCCGATGTCCGCACCCAGCCCGGAGCCGATCAAGGCGCCTGCGGCGCCACTCCAGATGCGCCCGGATCCGTCTCCGATGTTCTTGCTCGCCACGACGGCGCCCGCGATTGCCCCAAGCAGGGAGCCGATCTTCTCCCGGGGACCATTTTCGGCCGCGGCACCGCCACTCATCACCAAACACAACACCGCGGGCGTTCCCAAGCGCGCAAACCACTTCATGTTGCTCATGGCTGTCTCCAGACTCGAACCAACTCGCTCATTGTGCGAAGCGCGAGCCGGCCGCCGATACCTTCTCCACCGGCTTCGCGCCCCTCGGTGACGCGAACATAACCGCCCTTCGCAGCTACCCACTTCGACGTTGCTTCTTCCCGGAAATCCGCGTCGCTGAAGAACGCTGCCTTTACTTCACCGCTCGCCACGTCGATCACCTTCACTTGGACTGCGGCTCCGATCTTCGAAGAAGCCGAAGGGGTCATCAGGAGTTGCACCACCAGTTCGGTGAAACCCTGAAGCGCCTTCGTCTCGAGCAACTGCCTGTTATCGGACCCGCGCACCGGCTCCTTGTCCGCAACGCCCCGAGCGTGAGTGAGCCGCATGATGGCGTTGCGGTCGATAAGGCGCGTACCGGCCTCCAAAAATGGGCGTGAATAATCGGCCTCGAATCTGAAATCAGCAGGTTCCGAAAATGCGGATCGTTTATCGTCTTTACGCTTCTCAAAGAACAGGCTCGATTCGCCATGGCGCGAGGTCTCCGAGCCCTCGCCGCTCCCGGTCGTCCGCACGACGGTATCGTGGACCAGCCTGAATTCGGACTCCATATCGCTCAAACGATCGCTGAACATCCGGTTCCAGAACACGGTCATGCGCGGCGACCCGACCCTGCGGTACGCCTCGTGGAAGTCCTGCAGGATCGCCGACCGCCGAGCCCGGCCACTCTCGGCGCCACTCTCCCGGGGGACTAGCACCTCCGTCGCTCCCTGACGGTAGCGAGGCGGTTCTTCCGCGACGGCCAACCCGAAGGCGTTGAGCGCGGCCGCTCCTGCAACAGCCGCCAAACGGCATTGGAGCACGGACGAGGCCATTCACCGACCCTCTCGGAGTTCGATGAGATAACTTTCAGCGAGGCCGCCGCGGGTCGATCGTTCGGAGTAGTTGTTGATGCTCCGCGCCGGAAGATGCATCCGGCTCCAGGCAGTCACCGGCTCGGTGCTCGCTTGGCCGGCGTCCAGGAAATGGGTCCGCCCCTCGACCTGGAGCGGGTAGTCCGTACAGTTGACGACACGCGCGAAGACCTCCATGTCGCCTCCCGGCGTCCGTTTCGCGTTGGTGGCCTGCACCACGACCTTGTTGACGATTGCATGATCGGTGATGTTCACCGCGTTGAGCGGCATCACGGTAATCGACCCCGGAACCTGAGGAACCAGCACCGGTCCGGGGGGAGGCGACGCCTTCCACAACGGAGTGATGAAGTCGCACTGGGGGTTTACCTCGTTGTGGTGGCATCCCGCCACTGCGGCGACCGCTATGGCGAAGATCGATCCGCGCAACCTCCCGAACCCCTGCCTATGGCCCATAACTTCTACTCCTCCCGGTTTCGCCGTCATGCACCGTAGCGGTCGTTCAGACGCTCCTCGCCCGCACCCAGGCCACCCGGCACCAACCAGCCCCGCCGAAACCCGGAGAGGATACCGTTGCACCGCCGAGCTGGATCATTGGGACAGGCGGAGGATCCCCGGCCCGATAGGTACCGTAGACTACCTCTTCTGGCAGAGTATCCCACTGGCGGGTGTCGGCGGTGGGTTTGGTCGCCTCGGAGGCCTGACTCATGCCGAACGACAGCAGGCCCGAAATGGCCCCCAGCCCTGCCATGTTCATCGCGGATTCCTGGTCGCCCATTGCCGAATGGATGGCGGACATGGAAGTAGCGACTCCGGCCGCCACAGCCGCAGCCTCCGCCCCTTCCGCCATGCCTTCCTTGAACTTCACCTTGCCGGCCAGCACGTGATCGAACTCACGTCCGCCACGGGTCTGCGCCTGCCACAGGACGCTTTCCACGTTGGGCAACTTCCGTGATTCAGCCCCCTCGCTGCGGTACGAGACGGTCGCAGGCTCGGCGCGGCTCTGATCGTTCGCTTTGATCTTCAGTAATTCCTTATGGGAGCCATCGGCCCACTTGACCGGGGCATATCCGAGTTCGGTGAGCACCAACACGTTGTCCTTCGGCAACGGCAACGCCAACTCCGACCGCTGCTCCTTCGCATCCGCGTACGTTTTCCTGGCAAGGTCCCCGTTGCCATTGCACTGCGAGGCCCAGCCTTCGAGAAAGGCAAGCAGGGTGAAATCCCCGCGGAATTTCTCCTGCTCGGCCAGACTGTCCTGCAGGAAGCCGCTGCGGAAGCTTGCGCGCGCGTTCTCGTAGTCGCCCTCCATCAGGTACAAGACGCCCCGATAGTAGTACGCCATCGCTCGCTCGTAAGGTTCGCCCCGGAACACCTTCCGGTCCTCCGCACTGAACTTGCCGCGGGCCTTCGCAGCGGTTTCGCTGTCGCCATAAATGGTCTCGATGGTGAGCAGCGCTTCGTCGAAGGTCGTCGCGGCGAGGGCATGGTGGCCCGCTTCCATCGCCGCAAGACCGGCGCGCAGCCGGTGCAGCACCTGGTTCCTCGCACCCTCGGTCACGACAGGTTCGTACACCGAGTGCAACGCCGGAGGCTTGTCGGCCAGATAGTCCGAAACCAGCCCGGGATCCACTTCCGCCGTTGTCGTCGGTCCGCATCCGGCCACTACGATCGCCAGCGCCAGCCCCGGCAAACCCGTCGTCGCGACCCTCTTGCGGGCAGCGTTCGCTCTCTCGATCGAAATGGCCGCCCGGCGTGTTCCCCATGTTCCCATGTTATCGCTCCTGCTCCCTGGTTGCTGCCTCGGACTGCGGATCAACGGTAGATGACGTCGTCCTGCCCTGCCTTCTTGAAGTCGTACTGGTTGGTCCACGCGACAAGCCCGTTCTCGAGGTCCGTCATGCGGAAGACGATGTTCATGTACCGCTCCATGACCCCGTCGGCGGTGCGCGCGTCGAGCGACGTGATGCGGCCGTTCAGACGATAGTCCGCCCCGGCTACCGCCCGGACCAGACCGGTCGTGCCGACATCCGTGACGCCCTCGCGCTTCAGGGCGCGTTCCTTGGCGACCATGTCCGCGTGCTCGCGGTCTACGAACAGGATCCGTCCGTTGGCCGCGATCTGTAGCTGCGCCGCAAGCTGATCGACGAGGACGTTCTTGTTGATTCGTTGCGAGCTCTGGTTCTCGAAATAGGCCGCATCGACAATCACCCGGGGCGGTGGGACGGCATTCGAGAGCACCGGGTTGGCGAGCATGTGGCGGACCATCCTGTCCACCATCCCCCGTATGTCCTGCGATTCGATCCCGATCCCTCGGACCAGCCCGGAGCTACCGGTGTCCTGGTAGGCGGAAGGGGCGCCCGGTGCGTTGTCCACACCTGTGCAGCCGGCGACCATGAGCGCACCAGCTATCACGCCAGTCAGGAGGAACGTTCGAAGGCGCCCCCTTGCAGAGAGGCGCGGGAGATCAGGCAGTGAAAGCCGGGGAGTCCTGCTCGGATCCGACTTGGGATGGGATCCGTAACTACATGTTTTACATGAAGTTATAGTTCGTGGGGGGGGGGGGGGGGAGACATGTGTGACAAGCTTTCAGGCCAACTGGCGGTTCAGTGTAATCGGGTTGCGAAGGACTGTCAACAGACCCCGACAGGGGGGGAACGAGGCCTCGATCTGATGAATAATAACTTAAGGATCAATAATTTGCACGCCAAGAGGGAGAGTCAGGGTGGACGATGCACATCGACGTCGGCCCTCACGGGAACGCTCTCCCAAAGGCGGCCCGCGGTACAAGCGCCCCTGTGGCCAAGGCGCGAGGGGAATGGGGCCTCGGCGGCACCTCACGCTGAACGTCATGCGCCGGCAACCTCCCCCGGCGGCCTGAGGGCGCGAACCCGCCGATGACACATGGGCAGTTCCGCCCGCCACCGGCATCTCGTCAAGCTCCGCCCCGGCTCCCCTGCGCCCTTCACGCCATCGCGAGGCGCCTCCGCTCGGGGCTTGCGCCCGGCCCCGTATCAGGTCCAACCTGCACCTTCCGAACCATCGAGCGGGAAGACCTCTTCGCGGCACGGTCTGCTGGATGAAGATCCGACGCTTCCGCAAGTTCAATACCCGCGACGCCTGCCCCGGCGGCGGTCACGGCAGCGACCTGTGCATGGCCGTTCGGGCCGGCAACCGCATCTTTCTGGGGGGCCAGACCGGGCTCGATCTCGACCACGCGCTGCGCCCTCCGGACGACCCGGCGGCCCAGGCCCACCAGGCGATGGCGAACGCCGGAGCGCTGCTGGAGGAGGCGGGGTCGAGCCTCGACCACGTCACCATGGTGACCACGTGGCTGACCGATCCGGGCTACCGGGTACCGGTCTACCGGACGGTGGCCGAACACCTGCGCGGCAACCACACGGTCGGCACCGGCCTCATCGCCAAGGGTCTGGCGCTCCCGGAGTTGAAGGTGGCGCTGGACCTGGAAGCGGTGGTTCCGGAGTCCGCCCCGCACCGGAAGCACCGGAAGATGAACTCCCGGGACTGGTACGGAGAGGCCGAGCTCGATCACGACACCTGCTTCGTGGTCGACACCGGCGACGAGATATTCCTGCGCGGCCAGATCGGGACGGAGCTCGACGGCCGGACCATGCACGGCCCCGGCTTCACCGTCGCCGACGCCGCCGCCCAGGCGGACCAGGCCATGAAGAACGCCCGCACCCTGCTCGCGGAAGCCGGGTCCGGGCTCGAAGACGTGCTGAAGACCCGGATCTACGTAGGCGACCGCGCCTATCGCGAGGCCGCCTACCAGGCCGTCGGCCGGCACTTCGGAGACGTCGCCCCCTGCTCGACCGGCCTCATCGTGCGCGGCTTCGCCCGCCCCGCGATCCTGTTCGAGATCGACATGGCGGTCATCCGGAGCAAGGGCACGCCGCACCAGCGCCTTCGCCGGTTCCACACCGACGAGGTCTACCGGGACGGTCAGAAGCTCGGCATGAGGTTCTGCCAGTCGGTTCGGGCCGGCCGCGTCGTCCACCTGCGCGGACAGACCGGCTTCACCCTGGACGGCCGGTTTCCGTTCCCGGGCGACCCCACCGCCCAGGCCGACCAGGCGATGAGGAACGTCGCCGTGCTGCTCGAAGAGGCCGGGGCGTCACTCGGCGACGTCTGCAAGATTCACACCTGCGTCCTGCACCGCGGGCATCGCGAAGCCGTCTCCCGCGCCGTCGGCCGGCATATCGAGGGCGTGCATCCGTGCTGTACCGACCTCATCGTCGACGGGTTCGCCCGCCCGGAGATCCTGGTCGAGATCGACGTGGTCGCGATCGTTCAGGACTGAAAGCGGTCGGGACCGGCCGCGCAACCCCCTCCGAGGGGCTCGCGCGGGCGGCGTTCGCGCGTCCGCGCTCCCCGGAGCGGGCATCGCGCGGCCCCTTCGGAACGTCTCGGCGTTGGCGCCCCACCGGCGGCGGCCCGGCGGCTCCCCGACCGCCCATCCGCTCCCGGACCGGTCAGGGGGCCGGGACCTCCTTGTCGGGCGCGAAGAGCGCGTAGTCGGGGACCCACGAGGGCTCGCCGGCCCGGACCTCCGCGACCCTCCATTCCCCGGCGCCGCGCGCGAGGAAGAACTCGAGCGGCGAGGCGCCGCGGCCGCCCCACTCCGCATCGACCCGGACGTAGGCGCGGGTCTCGCCGACGACGAGCGCCGACGGGACCCCCGCGAGCTCGGGAGCGGTCCCGCGCTCCGCCGCGAAGGGCGCGTGCCGCGCCGCGTGGTCTTCGACGGCGCGGAACACGACCGTCCGGCTCACCGCATGGCCGAGGAGCATGAGCGCGACGAGCGACGCCGCGACCCCGAGGAGCACGGCGCGGACGATCCGCATCGTCTCCCCTTGCGGGTCCGCGGAATCGGCCACCGTCACCGGCCGGATGAAGCGCCGCGGGCCGGCCACCGGCACGAGGCGAAGGGCGAGGAGCCCGCGCCCGCCGCTCAGCCCGAACCGGAGCCCGCCGCCCGGGCGCGACGCCCCCCGGTCCCGGAGCCATACGATGTAGAGGGCGAGGAGCCCGAAGAGCGAGAACATGGGACCCTGCGCCCGGTCGGTGTCGATCGGCACGTGGAACGAGAGGAGCCAGATGGCGGCCGCGACGGCGAGGAGGGCGAAGCAGACGTCGACCGCGAGGGCCGTGCCGCGCCGGAGGAGCGAGGCGACCGGGCGGCGCTCGCCCTCCACCTCCACCGTCCGCCCGAGCCCGAGGAAGCCCCACGCGCCGGGGCCGGGGGCCGTCGAACGCCTCGCTTCGGGCTCCTCCGGGCCGGCGGCCTCCGGCGAGCCGCCGTCCGGCGCGACATCCCCGGCGGCTTCCCGGGCGGCGTCCCCGGCCGCGCCAGACGGGGAGCCGCCGTCTTCGTTCCGTTCGCGCCCGTCGTCCCGGTCGCCCATGCCGCCCGGCCCCCGCTCGGCAGGAGGACTCAGCGCCTCGCCGGAGGAAGCCCGGCAGCGGGCGGGAGGCCGCCCGGCCGCGCGCTCATCCCGCGAGGGACGTGCGGCGCGCCCGCCAGCCGCGGAGGCGGGGCGGGCTCGGCCCCCGCGGAGCCGATCGGGGGCCTCGGTTCAACCGCCGAGGTGCTCGGCGAAGAAGTCGAGCGTCCGCTGCCGGGCGGTCCGGCGCGAGGACTCGTCGTAGCTGCCGCGGTGGTCGCAGTTGAAGCCGTGGCCCGCGTCGTACATGTAGACCGGCGCGTCGGGGAAGGTCTTGCGGATCCGGTCCACGTCGTCGAGGGGGATCCCCGCGTCGTGCTCGCCGAAGTGCATGATGAGGGGCGCGGCGGGAGCAAGGTCCGGCTCGCGCTCGAGGGCGGCCACGATCTGCCCCCCGTAGTAGCTCGAAGCGGCCGCCACGTCGAGCTTGCAGGCGGCGAGGAAGGTGAGCGAGCCGCCCCAGCAGTAGCCGACCGCCCCGACCTTCCCCGCGCTCGCGGCGGCCTCGACGGCGGCCTCGACGTCGCGCACCGGCAGGTCCGGGTCCATGGCGAACGCGAGGTCGCGCCCCTCGGCGATCGCGCTCTCGTCGTAGCCCAGCTCGACCCCGGGCCGGGCCCGGTCGAAGAGCGCGGGGGCGATCGCGAGGTAGCCTTGCGCCGCGTAGTCGTCCGCCACCTCGCGGATGTGCGCGTTGACCCCGAAGATCTCCTGGATGACGACGACCCCGGCCCTGGCGGCGCCGGCGGGGTCGGCGCGATAGGCGGCGAACGTGTGGCCGTCGGAAGCAGTGAGTTCGATCATCTGGCCCATGGGGGACTCCCCTCGAAGTTTCCGCCGGGGATTCTAAACCGGATCCGCCTCCTCGCCCCCGCGTTCCGGGGCTCTGGCGCTCCGGCGCCCGGGACCGGGACACTCCCCTTCGACCGACCGGCAAAAAAGGGCGGCTTCCCCCGGCTTGTGTCGGCGCGGTGCGGGAACGGCGCGTCCCGCGGACGCTTGTGTCTCGCCCGTACGGACGGGCGCAAGGCCCGAGGCCGGGAGGGAAATCGGCGTCCATCGCGGGAGAACGGTGGGGGTTCCGGGGTAACATCCGCGCCGCCGGATTGCGGCAGCCCCGGAGCGCGGGGGCGCCGGAGCGCCTTCCTGGGGCGCCCGCGGCGCGCCGCGCCCGGTTTCACGACACCAGGGAGACGGGACGTGGGCGACATCCACATCGATCTGAACGACAACCCCAACGGCGGCCGGGTCGCGACGATCTGCTACGACAACGAAGCGAAGCTCAACGTGGTGGCGAAGGACGACGCCGACGCTCTCGCAGCCGCCATCGAGCGGGTCGGGGAGAGCCCCGACCTCCGGGCCGTGGTGCTGCGCGGCCAGGGCGAGCGCGCCCTCATCGGCGGCGCGGACATCCGGTTCATGGTGGACGTGACGCCGGAGGAGGCCCGCCCGTTCATCACCTCGATCCACGACGTATGCGACGCGATCCGGCGCACCCCCGTGCCGGTGGTGGCCCGGATGTCGGGGTACTGCCTGGGAGCGGGCCTGGAGATCGCCGCCGCCTGCGACCTCCGGGTCGCCGACGCGACCGGGAAGTTCGGGATGCCCGAGGTCCAGGTGGGCCTCCCCTCCGTGATCGAGGCGGCCCTGCTCCCGCGCCTCATCGGATGGGGGCGGGCCGCCCGGCTCGTCTACACCGGGGAAATCATCGACGCTGAACGGGCCTTCGCCTGGGGGCTCGTCGAGTCGCTGGCCCCTGCGGGGGAGACCGACGACGCGGTCGGGCGGACGGTGGACATGATCTGCGCCGCCGGCCCGGTCGCCATCCGCCTCCAGAAGGAGCTGCTCCGCGACTGGGAGGAGCTGCCCCTCCGGGATGCGGTGCAGCGCGGCATCGACTGCCTGCCGAGGGGGTTCGCGAGCGGCGAGCCGCGCGAGCGCATGAGGGCCTTCCTCGACCGCAAGGGCTGAGTTCGGGCGCGCGGACGTGTCCGGCCCGGATCACACGGAGGGACGCGCGGCTTGCGGCGGCAGCCCGGGCCGGATCGTTCGGGAGCGCTGCACGAAGAGGCTTGTGCGCGGTGGGGATTGCCGCCGAGCGGACCTCTCGCAGGGCGTCCTGGGAACGCGGGCGTCTCGCCCGCAGCGGACCGAAGTGAAGCGCCCGTGAAAGAAAATGCGGGCGAGACGCCCGCGTTCCCAGGAAGGCTCCCGGCGACGTGTTCGCGAAAACCTGCCGTGGGGTGAAGGCGGCTCCGAACAGCGCACGGGCCGCGCGAAGAACACCGGTCGCCGGACGGACGGAGAGCGCAGGCGCATGAAGAAATCGCTCACCCTCGACGTGAACGGGGTCGCGCACACCGTCCGCGTCGAGCCCGACACGCCGCTCGCGCTGGCGCTCCGAAACCGGCTCGGGCTCACCGGGGTCAAGGTCGGCTGCGGCCTGGAGCAGTGCGGCGCGTGCGCGGTGCTCGTGGACGATGAGCCGACCCTCTCCTGCGTCCGCCCCGCCGCCGACTTCGAGGGACGGCGCATCGAGACCGTCGAAGGGCTCGGAACCCCGGAGAGCCCCGGCCCGGCGCAGCAGGCCCTCATCGAGGCCCGCGCCGCGCAGTGCGGCTACTGCGCCCCGGGGATCGTGGTCGCGGTCACCGGGCTGCTTCGGAAGGACCCGCATCCGGGCGAAGGCGCGATCCGCGCCGCGCTCGAACCCCACCTTTGCCGGTGCGGTACTCATCCGAGGGTGCTGCGGGCGGTGCGCGCGCTCGCCGGGTCCGCGACCCGATGACCCCATGACCATGAACCCGAGCCTCGCCGCGAACCCCCGGGTGGAGGACTGGATCACCGTCCGGCCCGACGGCCGGGTCGAGGTGCGGACCGGCAAGGTGGAGATCGGGCAGCGCATCACGACCGCCGTCGCCCTCGTCGCGGCCCGCGAGCTCGACCTGCCGTTCGACCGCATCGTGATGGCCCCCGCCCGGACCGGCCTCTCCCCCGACGAGGGCTACACCTCGGGCAGCAACTCGATGGAGCAGTCCGGCCACGCCATCCGGCTCGCCGCCGCGACCGCCCGCCGGGAGCTCGTCGCGCGCGCGGCGAAGCGACTCGGCGCCGACCCCTCGACCCTGGAGGTCCAGGAAGGGCTGGTCCGTTCGCGCGAGACGAACCGCACCGTCGGCTTCGGCGAGCTGGTCGAGGGGGCTCCCCTCGCGCTTCCCGTCGACCCCGAAGCGGTGACCTTGGCGACGGCTGGCCCGGAGCCCGGGGACACCCCCGGAGCCCGGACCGCGCCGCAGCCTCCACGCATCGAGCCGCTCCACCTGCGCGGGCTCGTCACGGGGGCGCTCCGCTTCGTCCACGACCTGCAACCCGAAGGGATGCTCCACGCCCGGGTCGTCCGGCCGCCGCACTACCACGCGGCGCTCGCATCGCTCCCCGCCGACCTCGAGGCCGGCCTCGAAGGGGCGCGGCTCGTCCGCGACGGGAGCTTCCTCGCGGTGGCCGCCGAGGACGAGCGCCACGCGCTTCGGGCCGCGGCCCGGGTCGCGGCCGCCGCGAGGTGGAGCGCGCCCCGCGGTCTCGACGACCGGCCGATCGCCCGGCAGCTCCTCGGCAACCGGCGCGAGAGCTTCCCGTTCCGCGGGGGCCGCCCGCGCGAAGAGCCGGTCCCCGCGCCGCCGCCGGACGCGCCGCGAACCCTGCGCGCGGTCTACGAGCGCCCCTACCAGATGCATGGGTCGCTCGCCCCCTCGGCCGCCCTCGCCCGCTTCGCCGAGGGGAGGCTCACGGTGTGGACGCACTCGCAGGGGGTCTACCCGCTCCGTGCCGCGATCGCGGAGGTCCTCGGCCTCGATCCCGAATCGGTCGACGTAGCGCACGCGCCCGGCGCCGGCTGCTACGGGCACAACGGCTCCGACGACGCCGCGCTCGAAGCGGCCCTCGTCGCCCGTGCGATCCCGGGCCGCCCGGTGCTCCTCAAGTGGTCGCGCGAGGACGAGCACGCCTGGGAGCCCTACGGCCCGGCGATGCGGATGGCGCTCACGGCCCACCTCGACGAGGGCGGGGACGTGCGCTTCTGGTCCCACGAGACGTGGAGCGACACCCATGTCGTGCGCGCGCGGCCGGGCGCCACGGGAGGTCGGGCCGGATGCTTCCTCGCCCCGCGCTACCTCGCGGACCCGACCCCCGAGCCCGCCCGCGCGCCCAACCTGACCGTCCACGGCGGCATCCACCGGAACGCGGCCCCGCCCTACGCCTTCCCGGAGACCCGCATCGTCAAGCACCTCGTGCACGACCTCCCGCTCCGGGTGTCCGCCCTCCGCACCCTCGGCGCCTACGCCAACGTCTTCGCCGCCGAATCCTTCCTGGACGAGGCCGCCCACGCCGCGGGGGCGGACCCCCTCGACTACCGGCGCCGCCATCTCGCGGACCGGCGCACCCGCGCGGTGCTCGACGCGGCGGCCGAGCGCTTCGGCTGGACGGCGCGGGCGGCGGGCGGACGAGCCGGCGACGGCCCCGGAACCGGACGCGGGATCGCGGTGGCGCGCTACAAGAACATGAAGAGCTACTGCGCGGTCGCGGTCGAGGCGCGGGTCGGGGAAGACGCGGCCGTCCGCCTCCTCCGCGCGGTGATCGCGGCCGACGCCGGGGAGGTCGTCGACCCCGATGGGCTCGCCGCCCAGCTCGAAGGCGGCTTCGTGCAGGCCGCGAGCTGGACCCTCCTCGAGGCGGTCGCCTGGGACCGGGACGGCATCACCAGCCGGGACTGGGAGAGCTACCCGATCCTCCGCTTCAGCGCCGTCCCGGAGATCGAGACGGTGCTCGTGGACCGGCCCGGCGAGCCCTTCCTCGGGGCCGGGGAGGCGTCCTGCGGCCCCGCGGGGGCGGCGATCGCGAACGCGGTCTTCGACGCGACCGGGGTACGCGCCCGCCGCCTCCCCCTCACCCCGGAGAACCTCCGCGAGGCCGCCGCCGAGCCCTGACCCGCCGCGCCCCGACAGCTCCGGCGCCCCCCTGCCCCGGCGATTCGGGTCCCTGAGGCGCCCGCGCACGGGTGGCAGGAAGACGTCCCGACGTTCACATCCTCGCGGCTTCCGAACCCCTGCCTGACGCCGGACCGCAGGTCGGGTCCCAAGCCCCCCGAAGGCTGCGACAGAAGGCAGTGCGCTCCACGCCGCGCCAGACAGACCTCTCTCACCCTCCAGGAAGCGACGGCCGCCGCCAGTCGGCGGGAGGCCAGACCGGAGGGCGAGCGTCGGCAACTTGAAGGAGCGTGCCGACCGCGGAGACGAGCTTGCGGAAGCTCCGGCAGCCGCGATATACGGTCGCGAGGTCCAGTCCCTCCGTCAAGGAAGCCTGATCCCTCGTAGGTGAGTAGTGGCTGCCGGAGCACATAAGCTTCTTGAACCGGCCCTTGGCGTCTCGCGGAGCTTCAGGCTCGGGGAACGGCGGGGCGTTCTCCCGGATACCTCTCCGGCCCCGCAAGGATTCGATGCTCGCCAGAAACCAGGCTTCATACTCGCGGTTCGCCATGACGACGGGGCTTGGCCGTCCATCAGCCACGTCGTCCGCCCATCCCCCAAGCTTCGGAGCCAACTCCGCGGGGCAATCATCGTCGGCGTCGAAGAGTACGAGGATGCCGAGGCAATCCGGATCCGAGCCGGCCACACGGATCGCCTTCTGAAAGGGACACCGTTCCACCAGTTGCGAGCGCGGCCGCCGATGCGGTCTCGCGATTCTCACATTCCAGGCTTGCGCTTCGTGACATAGCCTGCGAAGCAATACGGGCGCCGCGGATAGCTCCCCGCGGCCTTCGACGATCGGCTGGATGATCATCGGAAATTCGCAAACAGATCGCTTCTTCGAACGTCGCATCGGGAAATCGACGCGGCTTCCAACGCATTGGCGCGCAACAGTCCACCTGCTTCCGTCAAACCCTCTTCCAGAGCATGGCGGTTGGCGTCCGAAACGGAAGCCACACAGGTCGCTCCTTCGCTCCACTCGACCATTCGCAGATGCCGATCCCGGACTTCCTTCTCGTCCAGCAGGTCCGGGCTATGGGTCGTGATGATCACCTGCATCCGTTCGCTCGCTTCGAGCATCAGATCGAACACCACACCCAGCGCACCCGGGTGGATGTTCAGCTCCGGCTCTTCCACGGCGATCAGGAGCGGAGCCGGCCTCTGATATACGGCGGCCAGCAGCCCGATCGTGCGCAGGGTACCATCCGACACGCTTGATCCTCCCAGGTCGAGTCGCTTCGATCCGCCTTTTCCCCACGCCTGAGTGAGCTCGAGGGCCAGATTTCCGCCGAGTCTCCTGGCAGACACCTGCTTCACGTGCGGAACGATCACCGCCAGATACTCGGATATGTATTCGAAATCCTTCGGCGCCTGGATCTCGATCCTTTCGAGTACACTTGCCGTGTTCGCGCCATCCGGCATCAGCTCGATGCCGCTGTCGGGCTCCTGCATTTCTCTCAGCTTGCGGGGATCGATCGCATACGCCCGCATCCCGGACAGCGCACGCCACAACCGGTTGAACGCGCCGGATCCGCCAATGATCGGCAACACCAGCGATGCGGCGTCGATCGGAGGGCTCAAGCCGGGGACGTTCGAATCGAAGCGCTTCCCGCTGCGATCGAACCAGCTCCGTTCCACCTTTCTGGACCAAACACCCTGTTCTCTCACCACCGTGAAACCTCCCGCATCACGTGCGGTGATCTCGAATGAATAGGATCTGCGCTGGTTTTCGCCCAGTTCGATACGCATCGCCAGGTTCGGGGGACGCCCCCTCCCGGCTGATCTATTTCTGGCCACGGCAACGCCTCCGATCCGGTCGAACGCCGTTTGCAGCGGCAATCTCATCGCATCGGCCAGAAAGGAGAAGGCGCTTACGACGTTGCTCTTCCCGGAGCCGTTCCGACCCACGAGGATCGTCGGGTTGTCGAACTCGATGCGGGCCGCTGGAATACTGCGAAAACCCTTCAACAGGAGGCGCCGAACAACCGGTTTCATCTCCGTAGCCCGCAGTCACCCCGATGCGAGCCCCAGCCGCCGCCTTGCCGGCTCGCGGTTGCCGGGAAGACAGCTATCGAGGCGCAGGGTTCTCGAGGACAAGGGAAGCTCGAAACGTCCCGTCCGCCGCCGGCTATTGCTGGCGCAACTTCGGGTCGAGGAGGTCGCGGAGGGCGTCGCCGAAGAGGTTGAAGCCGAAGACGGCGAGGCTGATCGCGACCCCCGGGAAGATGGGCACCCACGGCGCGCTCTCCGCGTACTCCTGGGCGCCGCCCTGGAGCATGAGACCCCACGCCGGGATCGGCTCCTGCACCCCGAGCCCGAGGAAGGAGAGCGACGCCTCGGCGAGGATCGCCTGCCCGAGGAACGTCGTCATCATGATGAGGTAGGGGGCCATCACGTTCGGGGCCATGTGCCGGAGCACGATCCGGGCGTGGCCGAAGCCGAGGGCGCGGGCCGCGTCGACGTAGGGGATCTCCCGGATCGAGAGCGCGCTCGACCGCACCACCCGCGCGCAGTTCGGGATGAGGGGGATGGTGATCGCGATGATGACGTTCTGCGTCCCGGTGCCGAGCGCCGTCACGATCGCGAGGGCGAGGATGATCGACGGGAACGCGATGAAGATGTCGATGACGCGCTGGAGCAGGATGTCGAACTTGCCGCCGAAGTAGGCGCTCGCGACCCCGATGAGGAGCCCGATCGTGGAGCCGAGGAGCGCGCAGGAGAAGCCGACCAGCATCGCGGTCCGCGCCCCCCACACGAGGCGCGAGAAGATGTCGCGCCCGAACTCGTCCGTGCCGAGCCAGTGGGTGGCGCCCGGCGGCGTCAGCATCGCCAGGAAGTCGTTGAGCTCGGGGTCGTAGGGAGCGATCCAGGGGGCGAAGACCCCGGCCACCACCATGACGAGGACGATGAACGCGCCCGCGATCCCGAGCGGCTGGGCGCGCACGACGGCCAGGACCCGGGTCCCGAGCGGGGGACGCTCGAAGACCTCCTCGGTGACGAAGCCGCCTGCCGCTACCGCCATCGCCGCACCGCCCCCCGTCCGTTCCCTTCCACTTGCGCCGCCCCTCCGTCAACTGTAATGGATGCGCGGGTCGAGCCACGCATAGATGAGGTCGACGACGAGGTTGGTCACCACGAACACCGTGACCACCAGCATCACCAGCGCCTGCACGAGGGTGTAGTCGCTCACCCCCACCGCGTCGACGAAGAGCTGCCCCAGCCCGTTCAGGTTGAACACCTGCTCGGTCACCACCAGCCCGCCGATGAGGAAGGCGAACTCGATCCCGATCAGGGTCGCGACCGGCAGCATGGCGTTCTTGAGCGCGTGCCGCGTCCGGATGACCTTCTCCAGCAGCCCCTTGGCGCGCGCGGTGCGGATGTAGTCCTCCCGCAGCACTTCGAGCATCGCCGAGCGGGTCATGCGGGTGATGACCGCCGAGTAGCGGTACCCGGTCGCGAGCGCCGGCCAGATGGTCTGGGAGAGGTTGTGGATCGGGTCCTCCCAGATGGGCCGGTACTCGACGGGGAGCATCCACGGCGTCCCGAACCAGATCTGGGTCAGGATCAGCATCCCGAGGATGATCATGATCCCGAGCCAGAAGGAGGGGATGGCGATGCCCGCGATCGCGAACGTCCGCACTACGTAGTCGACCCAGGTGTTCTGGCGGATGGCGGAGATCACCCCGAGGGGCAGCGCGATGACCACCGCGGTCAGGGTCGCCATGATCGCGATCTGGAGGGAGAGCTCGAACCGGAGCCCGATCTCGTGGGTGATCGGGTTGGTGGTCCACATCGAGATGCCGAGGTCGAACGTCGCGTAGCCGACCACGAAGTCGAGGAACTGGCCCCAGAGCGGCTTGTGGAGCCCGAACGTCTCGCGGCAGATGGCCAGCGCCTCCTCGCTGACCCCCATGCCGTCGCCCGCCACCCGGACGAGGCAGATGTCCCCCGGGAGGAGGCGCATCATGAGGAACACGATGATCCCCGCCCCCAGGATGGTGGGGAACATGAGGAGGACGCGCTTGACGACGTACTTGGACATGCTATCGCGCCCGCGCCCCCGTTCCGGGGGCTCCCCTGCCCGAACGGCCGGCTCCGGGGGTCATCCCGGGCCTCGACGCCCGGGTCGACGCCCGGGACGCCCGCTCCTGCCTCCCCGCCCTGCCCCGCCCCGCCTCGTCTCCCGAGGCCGGAAGGGCCGGGCGGGGCCTGGTGGAACGACCGCCCGGGCCGGGGCCGAAGCCCCCGCCCGGGCGATCGGCCGGCTCACGGGACCGTCAGCCCCTGTCGATCCAGACCTGGTCCAGATGCTGGTTGAGGTAGTGGCTGGGCGCGATCTTCCACCCCTTCACGTAGGAACGGTGCGGGTTGATCTTGTTCCACCACATGGTCATGCCGTAGTGGGCCTCGTCGCTGATGACCCGCCTCTCGAACGCGCTCATGATCTCGGCCTGCTCGGCCGGGTCGCCGCTACGCAGCAGGCGCGCGTGCATCTCGTCCAGCACCGGGTCCTGGTAGTGGCTGTAGTTGGCCGGGTTGCCGGCGTGCCCCTCGTAGGCGCCGTGGCTCGTGTACTTGCCGACGTCCGCGACCGGGTTGATGACCGACTGGCAGTTGGCGTCGATGCCGAGGTCGTGGGTGCCGGCCCGGAACTTCGCGTACCACTCCTTCGCCGGGACCGCCTTCTGGACGACGTTCACCCCGATCTTCTTCCACTCGCCGATGATCCAGGTGCCGACGTACCGGTAGGGCATGTCCGTCGCCCGGTTGTGGAGCTCGAAGGTGAGGTTCTCGGCCCCCGCCTCCTTGAGGAGCCGCTTGGCCTCCGCCCGCGCCTTCCCGATGTCCGGCCAGTAGCCGACGTAGCTCTCGAGCGTCGCCCGGTCGGAGGCGAGCCCGTGGCTCGGGAACACGATGCCGCCCACCGTCTTGACGATCGCCACCTTCGAGAGGGGCTCGGCCGCCGACCAGCGGTCGGCCGCGTGCATCAGCGCCTGGCGCACCCGCACGTCGTCGAAGGGGGGCTTCTTGTGGTTGATCGAGACGAGGAGCTGGCAGTTCCAGTCACTCTCCTGCACCGTGATCCCGTCTCCGAGGGCGGCCACGAGGTCGTCGCGCGCCTGCGGCGAGAACCCGCGAAACTCGATCGCCGCCCGGTCGCCGCGGATGGCGTTGATGCGGGTCGCGGTCTTCGGCGCCGCGATCGCCTTGAACCCGTCGAGGTAGGGCTTCCCTTCGTGGTGGTAGCCGTCGTAGCGCGCCCCTTCCACGAACGCCCCCGGCTGGTGCTGCACGAACTTGAACGCGCCGGTGCCGTTCACGTTGGTCTGGTGCCACTTCATGCCGTAGAGGGGGTCCTTCCCTTCGGGGTCCTCGCGCTCGAGGTCCTTCTTCGCGTACACGAAGTTGAACGGCGCGGCGATGACCGGGATGAACGCCCCGGAGGGATACTTCAGGTTGAAGACGAGGGTGTGGTCGTCCGGCGCCACGATGCTCTCGATCATGGCGAACTGCGGCTTGCGCGAGCTGCCGATCCCCTCGGGCGGGAACGCGATCTTGTCGAAGGTCGCCTTGACGTCGTGCGCGGTGAGCGGCGCGCCGTCGTGGAACTCGACACCCTTGCGGATGGCGAACGTATACGTCTTGCCGTCGTTGGTCGGCGACGGGAGCGCGCCCTCGCAGAGGTCGCACAGGTAGTCGGTCGTGGACTGCGGGTTCTCGGGGTTCACCCGGATGAGCAGGCTGTAGAACGGGCGGATCGGGTGGATCATCCCGAAGGTGGACTCCTTGTGCCCGTCGTAGGTCGGGATCTTGCTGCCGACCACGAAGTTGAGCATCCCGCCGCGCTTGGGGCTCTCGGCGAGCGCCGACCCGCCGGCTACCGCCAGGGCCACGGCGCCCGCGCCGAGAGCGAGTGCGTATCGCTTGCGTGCGATGGTCATGATGTCTTCCCTCATGGGTTGAAAGTGTCGTCGATCGCTCCGGGTCGAACGGGAGCCGGCGCCGGGTCGAACCGGGCCGATTCTATCCGACTCCGCCTCCCTCCGGCTTCCTCTTCCTCTCCATCCTGCTATCCGGCTTCCTCCATCCGGCCCCGGCGCTACCCGACCTCCGTGCACGCCACCCAGTGCGCGGGCCGAAGCTCGCGCCGCTCCGGCGCGTCCTTCCGGCACCGCGGCGCCGCGTACTCGCAGCGCGGGTGGAAGACGCAGCCGCTCGGCGGGTTGATGGGGCTCGGCACCTCGCCCTGGATGGTCCGGTGCCGGCGCTCCGCCTCCACCACCGGGTCCGGCACGGGGACCGCGGAGAGGAGCGCCCGCGTGTACGGGTGCATGGGGTTGTCGTAGAGCTCGTCGCACTCCGCGACCTCCGCGAGCTTGCCGAGGTACATCACCGCCACCCGGTGGCAGAGGTGGCGCACCACGCTCAGATCGTGCGCGATGAAGAGGTAGGTGAGCCCGAACCCCTCGCGCAGCTCCTCGAGCAGGTTGATGATCTGGGCCTGGATGGACACGTCGAGGGCGGACACCGCCTCGTCGCAGACGATGAACTCGGGGTCGAGGGCGAGCGCCCGCGCGATGCCGACCCGCTGGCGCTGGCCGCCGCTCATCTCGTGCGGATAGCGGTCGATGAACTTCGGGTTGAGGCCGCACACCCGGAGCAGCTCGTCCACCCGGTCGCGCCGCTCGGCCGCGCTCGCGTGGAGCCGGTGCACCCGCATCGGCTCGGCGAGGATCTGCCCGATCTTCATGCGCGGGTTGAGGGAGCTGAACGGGTCCTGGAAGATGACCTGGATCTTCCGGCGCAGGGCCTTGAGCCCCTCGTCGGACATCGCCGCGAGGTCCTCGCCCCGGTACAGGATGCTGCCCGCGGTCGGGCGCTCGAGCCGGAGGAGGCAGCGCCCGATGGTCGTCTTGCCGCAGCCGGACTCGCCGACGAGCCCCAGGGTCTCGCCCCGGCGGATGTCGAAGCTCACGTCGTCGACCGCCTTGACCTCCGCCACCACCCGCTTGATGAAGAGGCCCTCCAGCACCGGGAAGTACTTGCGAAGGCCCCGGACCGAGAGCAGCACCTCGGACGGGACCCCGGGGGCCGCGCCGTTCCCCGCGCCGGGGCCGGGTCCGGAGCCCATGCCGGAGCCGGAGCCCGTGCCCGCGGCGGGCGGGGCGGCGGCCCCGGGGCCGGAAGCCGCGGCGCTCATGCGGCCGCCTCCGCCAGATCGGCGCTCCGGAAGCAGGCCGCGTGGTGCCCTCCTCCCACCGACTCGACCCGGACGAGCGGGGGCCGGGCCTCGGCGCAGGCCGGCTCCATGAAGCGGCAGCGGGGCCGGAACGAGCAGCCGCCGTCGAGGCGCGTCAGGTCCGGCGGCTGCCCCTCGATGGGCACGAGGCGGGCGCCGCGCGGCTGGTCGAGGCGCGGCACCGAGGCGAGCAGCCCGATGGTGTAGGGGTGCCGGGGGTGGTGGTAGATCTGGCGCGCGCTGCCCGATTCGATGATGCGCCCCGCGTACATCACGTTGACCCGGTCCGCGTACCGGGCGACGACCCCGAGGTTGTGGGTGATCACGATGAGGGAGACCCCGAGGCGCTTCGTGAGGTCCTTCATGAGCTCGAGGATCTGGGCCTGGATGGTCACGTCGAGGGCGGTCGTCGGCTCGTCGGCGATGATGAGCTTCGGCTCGCACGAGAGGGCGAGGGCGATCATCACCCGCTGGCGCATCCCCCCGCTCAGGTGGTGCGGAAACTGGCGGAGCCGGCGCTCGGGCTCCGAGATGCCCACCATGCGGAGCAATTCGAGGGCCCGCTCCCCGGCCGCCGCCGCGGGGACGTCCCGGTGGCGGAGGATCGTCTCGGTGAGCTGGACCCCCACCGACAGCACCGGGTTGAGGGAGGTCATCGGCTCCTGGAACACCATGCCGATGTCGCGCCCGCGGATCTCGCGGATCTCGTCCTCTCCGAGGGAGAGCAGGTCGCGGCCCATGAAGCGGATCGAGCCGCCCGCGATCCGCCCCGGCGGGCTCGGGATGAGCCGCAGCACCGAGAGGGCGCTCACCGACTTCCCGCACCCGGACTCGCCCACCACCGCCACCGTCTCCCCTTCCTCCACGGTGTACGAGATGCCGTCCACGGCCTGGACGGCGCCGGCCGTGGTGTCGAACTGCGTGACCAGGTCGCGGATCTCGAGTAGCGCCATGCGCCTCCCCCGGACGGGCGGATATGATGCGGGGCCGAATTGTGGGCGCGGAGCCGCCCGGGAATCAACCGGGAATCGACATGAGACAGGTGCGCGGTGGGGTTTTTTCGCCGGGCACGCCTCTCGTGGGCGCGTCCGTGGGAGCGTGGGCGTCCTGGGAACGCGGGCGTCCTGGGAACGCGGGCGTCCCGCCCGCAGCGGACCGAAGGTCAGGGTGTGAAGCGCCCGTGAACAAGAGTGCGGGCGAGACGCCCGCGTTCCCAGGACGCCGTGCAAGCGCCGTCCCCGTGGGGTAAAAATATCTAGCCTCCCTCTCTACCCTCCCTATATCAACAGGTTAAGAACAGCGCACGAACCTCGACCGGGAATCGACATGTCTTCTCAAGGCCATTCTCAAGGCCGTTCGCGCGCCCGCCCGGCGCGGACCCTCCGGGTCGCGGTCGCGGGGCTCGGCGCCATCGGGTTCGAGGTCGCGCGGGCGATCGACGCGGGCGCGGTCCCCGGAATCGGGCTCGCGGCGGTGGCGGCGCGGGACCTCGACCGCGCTCGGGAACGCTGCGCGGGCTTCCGCGCCCCGCCGGACGTGCGCCGGGCCGGCGGGCTGCCGGAGGTCGCGGACGTCGTCGTCGAGTGCGCGCCGGCCGCCGCGTTCGCGGACGTCGCCCGCCCCGCCCTCGAAGCGGGCCGCACCCTCGTCTGCGTGAGCGTGGGCGCGCTCCTCGACCATCCCGGGTGCGTCGACCTCGCGGCCGGGCGCGGCGGGCGGATCCTCGTGCCGAGCGGGGCGATCCTCGGCCTCGATGCGGTGCAGGCCGCCGCCCTCGGCGAGGTGGAGGAGGTGCGCATGGTCACCCGCAAGCCCCCGGCGGGGCTCGACGGGGTCTCCTGGCTCCTCGACCGGGGGGTCGACGTGCACGCCTTCCGGGCCCCGACGCGCGTCTTCGACGGCACCGCCCGCGAGGGGGCGCGATGCTTCCCCGCCAACGTCAACGTCGCGGCGGCGCTCGGGCTCGCGGGGGTAGGCCCCGACCGGACCCGCCTCGAGGTCTGGGTGGACCCGACGATCACCCGCAACGTCCACGAGGTCACCGTCGAAGCGGAGGCGGCCCGGCTCAGCCTCCGCATCGAGAACGCGCCGAGCCCGAGCAACCCCCGCACCGGCCGGATCGTGGCCCCGAGCGTGCTCGCGACCCTGCGAAAGCTGGTGAGCCCCCTCGTGGTGGGGACCTGAAGCCGGGTCGTCACGGCGCCGGCCACCACTCTTCGAGCCCGGGCGCCGGAGCCCGACCGCGCCCGCCCGCGTGTTAGGCTTTCCCGACGCTCAGGCACGAAGGCGGCCCGCGCGGCTTGGCGACCCGGCCGGCGCGGGGCCGCGGGACAGGTTCCATGGCCACTACCGCCGCCCTCGCGACGACGCCCGGTGAACACTCCGGGCCAGCCCCCGACGACCGGTCGCGCTCGGCCCGCCGCGCCGAGCTCGCGTCCGAGCTCCTGACCTTCCTCCCCCGCGACTCGGTCCTCACCGAGCCGGAGGAGCTTCGCCCCTTCGAGTGCGACGGGCTCTCCGTCTATCGCCGCCTGCCGATGATCGCGGTCCTGCCGGACCGGGTGGAGGACGTGCAGCGCGTCGTGCGCACGGCGGCGGCGCAGGGCGTGCCGGTGGTCGCCCGCGGCGCCGGCACCGGCCTCTCCGGGGGCGCCCTCCCCCTCGAGGACGGGCTGCTCCTGAGCCTCGCGAAGTTCAACCGGATACTGGAGCTCGACCCGGACCGCCGTCTCGCCCGGGTGCAGCCGGGGGTGCGCAACCTCGCCATCTCCGAGGCGGCCGACCCGCACGGGCTCTACTACGCGCCGGACCCTTCCTCGCAGATCGCGTGCTCCATCGGCGGGAACATCGCCGAGAACTCGGGGGGGCTGCACTGCCTCAAGTACGGGCTCACCGTCCACAACCTCCTCGAAGTGAAGGTGGTCGACGTCGAAGGCCGGCTCCTCACCCTGGGCGGGGAAGCGCTCGACGCGCCCGGCTACGACCTCCTCGCCCTCATCACCGGCTCGGAGGGGATGCTCGGGATCATCGTGGAGGCGACCGTGCGACTCCTCCCCAAGCCGGAGACGGCCCGGGTCCTGCTCGCCGCCTTCGACGACCTCGGCCGCGCCGGGGACGCGGTGGCGAACGTCATGGCGAGCGGGGTCGTCCCGGCCGGGCTGGAGATGATGGACCGCCCCGCGATCCGGGCCGCGGAGGACTTCGCCCGCTGCGGCTATCCGACCGACGCGGCGGCCATCCTGCTCTGCGAGGTGGACGGGACGGAGGCGGAGGCCGCCGCCCAGGTCGAGGAGATGCGGGAGGTCCTCGAACGCTCGGGGGCGAGGGAGGTCCGGGTCGCGGACGACGAGGCCGAGCGGGCGCGGTTCTGGCTCGGCCGAAAGTCCGCGTTCCCCGCCGTCGGCCGCATCTCGCCGGACTACTACTGCATCGACGGCACCATCCCCCGCAAGCGGCTGGCGGAGGTCCTCCAGCGCATGCGCCAGCTCTCGGCGGAGTACGGCCTCGACGTGGCGAACGTGTTCCACGCCGGCGACGGCAACCTGCATCCCCTCATCCTCTTCGACGCGAACCGGCCGGGGGAGGTCGAGCGCACCGAGGAGTTCGGGGGGCGGATCCTCGAGATCTGCATCGAGGTCGGCGGCACGGTCACCGGAGAGCACGGGGTCGGGGTGGAGAAGCTGAACCAGATGTGCGTCCAGTTCCCGGCCCACGAGCTGGAGCAGTTCCACGCGGTCAAGCGGGCGTGGGACCCGCGCGGGCTCCTCAACCCCGGCAAGGCGGTGCCGACCCTGCAACGCTGCGCGGAGTTCGGCGCGATGCACGTCCATCGAGGCAACCTGCCCTTCCCCGAGCTCGAGCGATACTGATGCCGGGCCGCGGACCGCGCCGGGGTCCCGCCTCGACCTGCCCCGCGGCAGCCTGGTAGCGGCGGCGCGGACCGGGACCGGGGCGGCAAGGAGCGCGGACAGGTGGCGGACCGGACGGAGGAGATCCGGGGACGGGTGCGGGCCGCGTTCGAGTCCGGCGCGCCGCTCTCGATCGAGGGGGGCGGCACCCGGCGCTTCCTCGGCCGCGCCCCGACGGGAGAGCTCCTGGAGGTGGGGGAGCACCGGGGCATCGTGAGCCATGAGCCGAGCGAGCTGGTGCTCACCGTGCGGGCGGGGACCCGGGTGGCCGATACGCAGGCCGCGCTCGCCGGGCACGGCCAGTGGCTCGCGTTCGACCCGCCCCGCCACGGGGCGGCCTCCACCATCGGCGGGGCGGTGGCGTGCGCCCTGAGCGGCCCCTCCCGGCCGTGGACCGGGGCGGTGCGCGACTTCATGCTCGGCGCCCGCATCGTCAACGGGCGCGGCGACGTGCTCTCGTTCGGCGGCGAGGTCATGAAGAACGTCGCCGGCTACGACGTCTCGCGCCTCATGGCGGGGGCGTTCGGCACCCTCGGGGTGCTGCTCGAGGTCTCGTTCAAGCTCCTTCCGCGCCCCGCCGACGACCGGACGCGGGTCTTCGAGCTGAACGCCGGCGAGGCGGTCCGGCGCCTCACCGCGTGG
The DNA here is from genome assembly GCA_965243335.1 of Gammaproteobacteria bacterium. GTDB lineage: Bacteria > Pseudomonadota > Gammaproteobacteria > HK1 > HK1 > JAJDXW01. The sequence goes on along the minus strand of OZ251545.1, from coordinate 1,792,037 downwards.
GCGCGGGCGCCGCTCCCGATCCTCGGCGCCTGCCACGACGGCGAACGCCTCCACGTGCGGCTCGCCGGGGCGGAGGCGGCCGTCGCGGAGGCCGCGGAGCGGATCGGCGGCGAGCCCGGCGACGAGGGGCTGTGGGAGAGCGTGCGCGACCACCGCCACCCGTTCTTAGCGGAAGACGGACCGCCCCTCTGGCGGCTCTCCGTCCCCGCCCACACGCCCCCCGGCGGCCTACCGGGCGCCGCCGTGCTCATCGACTGGGGCGGCGCCCAGCGGTGGGTGCGGAGCAGCGCGCCGGGCGCGGAGCTGCGGGCGGCCGCGGAGGCGGCGCGCGGCCACGCGGCCTGCTTTCGGGGAGGGGATCGCGACGAGCCGTTCCATCCCCTCGCTGAAGGGCTCGCCGGCCTCCACGCGCGCCTCAAGGACGCCTTCGACCCCCGCCGCATCCTGAATCCGGGCCGCCTGTACCCGGACCTCTGACCCTCGCCCGCTCCGACCCTCGACCGAGCCGCCCTCCCACCCCCACCGAGCGAACCCCGGCCATGCAGACCTCGATACCCGCCGACCTCCTCGCGACCCCGAAGGGCCGGGAGGCCGAAGGGATCCTGCGAAAGTGCGTGCACTGCGGGTTCTGCAACGCGACCTGCCCCACCTACCAGCTCCTCGGCAACGAACTGGATGGCCCGCGGGGGCGGATCTACCTCATCAAGCAGGTCCTGGAGGGGCATCGGCCGACCCACCGCACCCTCACCCACCTCGACCGCTGCCTCACCTGCCGGGCCTGCGAGACGACCTGCCCGTCCGGGGTGGAGTACGGCCGCCTCGTCGACGTCGGGCGCGAGCTGGCGGAGGAGCGGACCCGGCGGTCCTGGCCCGAGGCGCTCGCGCGGCTCGCGATCCGGGCCATATTCGCGCGCCCGCTCCTGGTTCGGCTCCTCCTCCTCGCCGGGCGGACCGCCCGGCCCTTCCTGCCGCGTGGGCTCCGCCGCATGGTCCCGGCCGCCCGGCGGGCCGGACGGCGCCCGGCCGGCCGCCACCGGCGGCGCATGCTGGTGCTCTCGGGCTGCGTGCAGCGGGCGGCCGAGCCCCGGATCAACGCCGCCGCCGCGCGGGTCTTCGACCGGCTCGGGATCAGCCTCGTCCGGGCGCGCGGGGAAGGCTGCTGCGGGGCGATCGACCACCACCTGACCGCGCCCGCCCGCGCCGCCGCACGCATGAGGCGCAACATCGACGCATGGTGGCCGCACGTCGAGAGCGGGGCGGAAGCGATCGTCTTCACCGCGAGCGGCTGCGGGGCGGTGATCCGCGAGTACGGCCACCTGCTGCGGGACGACCCCGCCTACGCGGAGAAGGCGGCGCGGGTCTCGTCGCTCGCGCGCGACGTGGGGGAAGCGGTCGCCGAAGCGCTCGCGGCCGACGAGATGGCGCTCGACCGGCTGGGGCTGAAGGAGAAGGGGAAGGGACGCGGGCCGAAGGTCGCCTTCCATGCGCCGTGCACCCTGAGCCACGGGCTTCGGGCCGCGGGCGCGGTGGAGCAGGTCCTCGACCGGTGCGGGTTCGAGCGGGCTCCGGTCGCGGACGCGCACCTTTGCTGCGGGTCGGCGGGCACGTACTCGATGCTGGAGCCCGCCCTCTCGAAGCGCCTCCTCGAACGCAAGGTGGAGGCCCTGGAGCGCGGGGGCCCGGAGGTCATCGCCACCGCGAACGTCGGCTGCCTGCTGCACCTTCGCCGGCGGGCGGCCCCGCCCGTCGTCCACTGGATCGAGCTGCTGGACCCCGCGCCTCCAAGGTCAAGGCATGTGCGTGGTTCGTAACTTATTGATATAGGTCCTGGGAACGCGGGCGTCTCGCCCGCAGCGGACCGAAGTGAAGCGCCCGGGAGAAAGATGCGGGCGGGACACAAGCGTTCCCAGGACGCCGCACAAGCGCCGCCGTGGGGTGAAAGATATCCCGCCTCCTGTTGTCCTTACTTTATATCAATAGGTTACAAACACTTCACGAGCCTCCCGGGTCCGGACGGCTCCTGGATTACAATCCGGCGAAGGCAGGGGAGGCAGGGATTCGGCAGTGCTTGGACGACTGGCCGGCAAGGTCGCGGCGATCACCGGCGGGGCCTCGGGGATCGGCCTCGCCAGCGCGCGGCTCTTCTCGCGGGAAGGCGCCGACCTCGCGCTCGTGGACCGCGACGCCGCGAGGCTCGCGGACGCCGCCCGCGAGTGCGCCGGGGGGAAGGCGCCGCTCCTGCTCGAGGGCGACGTCGGCGACGAAGCGGCCGTGGAACGCCACGCGGCGGCCATCGAGGAACGGTTCGGCGGGTTCGACGTCCTCCTCGCCTGCGCCGGGTGGGCGAGCCGCAAGAGCGTCCCCGACACGACCCTCGCCGAGTGGGAGGGGGTGCTCGGCACGAACCTCACCGGGAGCTTCCTCTGGTCCCGCGCCGCCATCCGGTCGATGCGCGCGCGGGGCGGCGGAGCCGTCATCCTCATCGCCTCCCAGCTCGCCTTCGCCGGCGGGCGGCGCAACGCCGCCTACCTCGCCTCCAAGGGCGCGGTCGCGTCCCTCGCCCGCTCGATGGCGGTGGACCATGCCCCGGAGGGGATCCGCGTCAACACGATCGTCCCGGGGGCCATCCGGACCCCGCTCCTCGAGTCGGGGTTTCGCCTGGCGGAGGACCCGGCGGCCGCGCGGGCGTGGTCCGTCTCGCGCCACCCGCTGGGCCGGCTCGGGGAGCCCGAGGAGGTCGCGCAGGCCGCGCTCTTCCTCGCGAGCGGCGAATCGTCGTTCACCACCGGCTCCTGCCTGATGGTGGACGGCGGCTGGCTCGCCGGCTGAGCCGCGGCCCCCGCCCGCGGGCCTCGGCGGCGGGCAGGCGACGGCTCCGGCGCCGGCTCAGGTCACCCGGAAGTCGCGCAGGAACTCGGGGCGGATCCGGAGGCCGTGGCCGGGGGTCTCGGGGGCGGTCACCGTGCCGCGGACCGGCTTCGCCCACTCGACCCAGAGGTCGTCGAGGAGGCCCATGTCCTCCAGGACGAGCCCGTTCGGGATCGACGCCATGAGCTGGATCATCAGCTCCGGGTAGAGGTGGGGGGCGATCGTCATCCCCCACGTGTCGGCGAGGGCGGCGATCTTGCGCAGCTCGGTGAGCCCGCCCCGGACCACGTCCGGCTGGAGGATCGGAACCCCCGGATGCTCGAAGAAGGGGCGCAGGTCGTAGCGGGTGAAGTGGCTCTCGCCCCCCACCACCCGGGTATCGAGGGCTTCGGCGATCCGGAAATAGCCACGAAAATCTTCCGGGGATACCGGCTCTTCCAGCCAGTAGATCCCATACGGCTCGAACTTGCGCCCCATGAGGATCGCCTGGTCCGCGGTCCACGCCATGTTGACGTCGACCATCACGTCGACCTCCGGCCCGACCGCCTCGCGCACCCGGCGCACGTTCTCCACGTCCTCGGCCTCGGACCACAGGTGGCCGACCTGCATCTTGACCGCCCGGTAGCCGGCATCGACGAAACGCCGCGCCTTCTCCGCCATCCCCTCCCCGCCGAGCCCGCGCCAGCACCCCGACCCGTAGGCGGGGACCTCGCTCCGGTAGTGGCCCCAGAGGCGGTGCAGGGGCAGCCCGGCCCGCTGGCCGACGACGTCCCACAGGGCCACGTCGATCGCGGAGAGCGCGAGCACCTGGGCGCCCCCCCGCCCGTCCGCGACGGTGGTCGACCAGAGGTCGCGCCAGATCGCCTCGATCTCCGATGCGTTCCGCCCGAGGATGCGCGGCGCCATCACCTCCTCGATGCAGGCGGCGGTCGTCCGGAACCCCTCGCGGAGATAGAGCTGGTATCCGAGCCCGACGAGGCCCGACCGGGTCTCCACCTCGAGCACCAGGATCTCGCGGTCACGCTCGTAGTGGGCGAAGAATCCGGGCTGCTCGACCCACGGCGCCCGCAGCAGCGAGACGCGCACGTCTTCGATGATCATTCCGCTCGTTCTCCTCGGTCGTTCCCGCGCAGGCGGGAATCCGGAAACCGCCGGCAATCGCGCCGCTACCAGCCCGCGACGAGGCCGTCCGCCCGGGGGTCGCTCCCCGCCGCGTACACCCCGTCGTCGAGGGCCCAGATGATCTGGCCGCGGCCGAACTGGTAGGTCTCGCCCGGGTCCGGCGCCGCCAGACGGTGGCCGCGGGCGGCGAGGCCGCGGCGGACCTCCTCCCCGGCCCCGGGCTCGATCACCGCGTCGAGGCCGTCGAGGACCCGCCAGCGGGGGGCGTCGAGCACCGCCTGCGGGTTGAGACCGTGGTCGAGGGTCCCCACCACGACCTGGATGTGGCCCTGGGGCTGCATCGGCGCCCCCATCACCCCGAACGGCCCGACGGGGCGCCCGCCCCGGGTCAGGAAGGCGGGGATGATGGTGTGGAACGGGCGCTTGCCCGGCGCGTACTCGTTCGGGTGGCCCTCCTCCAGGGTGAACCCGAGCCCGCGGTTGTGGAGGGCGATGCCGGTCCCCGGAACCACGATGCCGCTCCCGAACCCGTGGTAGTTGGACTGGATGAGGCTCACCATCATCCCGTCCCGGTCGGCGGCGCAGAGGTATACCGTGCCGCCCGAGGCGAGCCGGCCCGGCTCGCGGGGGAGCGCCCGCTCGCCGATGAGGGCGCGCCGGGCGGCCGCGTAGTCCGCGCTCAGCATCTCCGCCACCGGCACGTCCGTGAAGTCCGGGTCGCCCACGTAGCGGTGGGCGTCCGCGAAGGCGAGCTTCATCGCCTCCATCCCGAGATGCCAGCTCTCGGCGCTCACGTGGGGATGGCGGGCGAGGTCGAACCCCTCCAGGATGGAGAGCCCCATGAGCGCGGCGATCCCCTGCCCGTTCGGCGGGATCTCCCAGACCTCGCAGCCCCGGTACGGGGCGTGGATCGGCTCCACCCAGTCGGCCCGGTGCGCGGCGAGGTCGTCGGCGGTGAGGTAGCCGCCGGTGCGGGCGGCGAAGCCGACCACCGCCTCGCCGAGCGGCCCCTCGTAGAGCGCGGACGCGCCCTCGCGGGCGAGGGTCTCGAGGGTGCGGGCGTGGTCGGGGAGGCGCCAGCGCTCCCCGGTCGCGGGGGTGCGGCCGTCGCGGGCGAACACGGCCCCCCAGCCCGCGAGCTGCGGCCCGAGCTCACTCGTCCGGGCGGGGCCGTCGATCCTCTGGAGGAAACGCGCCCACGAGTCCGCGACGACCGGCGAGACCGGGAAGCCGTCCCGCGCGTACCCGATGCCGGCGCGGTAGACCCGCTCCCGGTCCGCCCTCCCGAACCGTTCCAGCAGGGCCTGCCAGCCGGCCGGAATGCCGGGGACGGTCACCGGGAGCCAGCCCAGCTCCGGCATCTCGGCGTGGCCGAGCCCGCGGATGCGGCCCGCGTCGAGCGCCCGCGGCGCCCGCCCCGAGCTGTTGAGCCCGTGCAGCTTCGACCCGTCCCACACGAGGGCGAAGAGGTCCCCGCCGATGCCGTTGGAGGTCGGCTCCACGACGGTGAGGGCGACGGCCGCGGCGCACGCCGCGTCCACCGCGTTGCCCCCGGCGCGCAGCACGTCGAGCCCCGCCTGGGCCGCGAGCGGCTGGCTGGTCGCGACCGCGCCGTTGGCCGCGAAGACGGGCTCGCGGCGGGAGGGCCAGGGAAGGTGGTCGAGGTCGAGATCGAGGTTCATGGAGACGGTCCGGAACGCCGGGGGAGGCTCAATTATCGCACCGCGTTCCGAACACCGGGTGGCGGAGCCGGTCGCCGGCCGCGAGGCCGATCCGCTCCGCCTCGCCTCCGTTCAGCTCCAGCACCGCGCGCACCGGAACCCGCGAGGAGATCGTGTCGAGGGAGCGGGGCCGCGCGTTGCGGACGATGCGCCGCACCACGCCGCCGCGGTCGACGAACACCATGTCGAGGGGGATGAACGTGTTCTTCATCCACATCCGGGCGACCTCGTCCCGGCCGAAGTCGAACAGCATCCCGGCCCGCGGCGCGAGGGTGCGCCGGAACATGAGGCCCTGCGCCCGCGCCTCGGGGGTCGCGGCGAGCTCCACCTCGTAGCGGTGCGCGGCGCCGCCCGCGAGGTCGAGGCAGACGGGCTCCGCCCGCGCGGCGGTCGCGGAGAGTGCGAGCAGCGCGAGGAACGCGAGCCGCGGAAGGAAGGCGGCCCACCGGGAGCGGCCCCGGGCGCCGGACCCGGAGCGATGAGGGTCGGCCCCGAGGCGCGTTCGCTGTTCGCAAGCGGTTGATGTGGAGAGTGCTGATTTCATCCTGCGGCGGCGCTTGCGCAAGTGCGTCCCTGGGAACGCGGGCGTCCTGGGAACGCTTGTGTCCCGCCCGCACAGGGGGGAGCACCCGGGAAAGAATGCGGGCGAGACACAAGCGTTCCCAGGACACATGGATTCCCGCTTTCGCGGGAATGACGGTTCTGAGGGCACGGGAGCGACCAGAGCGGGCGGGACACAAACGTTCCCAGGACGCCCCGTTCCCAAGGATGTCCGCGAGAGGCATGCTTGGGGGAAATCCCCACCGCGCACATGCCTCGGGTTCGAGATATTCTTGCCCCGCAGGGGCGGCGTTGTTCCTCGGCCTGGGGCCGGTTCGAGGGGACTTTGGGCGGATTTCGCCCCACGGCGGCGCTTACGCGCGGACGCTCCTGGGAACGCGGGCGTCCCGCCCGCAGCGGACCGAAATGAAGCGCCGGGAAAGAATGCGGGCGAGACACAAGCGTTCCCAGGACGCCCTGTCCGCGGGCTCACCCGACCGTCCTCTCGACCCGCGGGCCGAGCCGGGCGAGCAGCTCGTAGGGGATCGTGCCCGCGGCTTCCGCGACCTCCTCGACCGGGAGGCCCTCGCCCCAGAGGGTCACCCGGTCGCCGGGGCGGGCGTCCGGACACCCGCGAAGGTCGATGGCGACGAGGTCCATCGACACCCGCCCGGCGAGGGCGGCCCGGCGGCCGTTGACGAGCACCGGGGCGCCGGAGGGCGCGTGGCGGGGATAGCCGTCCGCGTACCCGATGGCGGCGATTCCGAGGGGCATCGTCTCGGGGGCGGCCCACGCGCCCCCGTAGCCGACCGGCGCCCCCCGCCCGATCGTCTTCACCGCAACGAGGGGGGCGGTGAGGGTCATGGCGGGCCGGAGCCCGTGGTCGGCCGCCCGCCCGCCCGCCAGCGGCGACACTCCGTAGAGCATGAGGCCGGGGCGGACCCAGTCCCGGTGGGTGTCCGGCGCGGTAAGCACCGCCGCGGAGTTGGCAAGGCTCGAGGGGGGCGCGGCCCCGCCGAGCGCGGCGAGCGCGTCATCGAAGCGCGCGGTCTGACGGGCGGTCGCCGCCGCCCCGCCCGGCTCGTCCGCGCTCGCGAAGTGGGTCATGGCGTGGAGGGGCTTCGCCGCCCCGGGGAGGGCCGCGAGCGAGCGCCATGCCTCGGGGAGCTCCGACGGGGAGAACCCGAGCCGGTGCATCCCGGTATCGACCTTGACCCAGAGCCGCACCGGCGGCCCCGCGGACCGGGCGCGGACGATCGCGACCTGCTCGCGGTCGTGCGCCACCGCGTCGACCCGCTCCCGCGCGAGCCGGTCGAGCGATTCGGGGTGCCGGAACCCTCCGAGCACGAGGATGGTCCCTTCGACCCCCGCCCGCCGCAGGGCCAGCGCCTCTTCCGCCCGGGCGACCGCGAGCCCGTCCGCCTCCGACAGCGCGCGGGCGGCCCGCACCGCCCCGTGGCCGTAGGCGTCGGCCTTGACCACCGCCAGCACCCGGCTCGCACGCGCGCGGGCGCGAACCGCCGCGAGGTTGTGGGAGAGAGCGCCGAGGTCGATCCGAGCGGTCGGCCCGGCCGATCCTCCGGCCGACCGTCCGGCGGCCGACCCTTCGCGGGCGGCAGCCATCAGCGCGTCACCGATCCGGGCCGTAGCCCGGGGCGTGGTTCTCGAACTTCGCGATCGGGCCGAGGAAGGTCAGGGTGACGGTGTCGGTCGGGCCGTTGCGCTGCTTGCCGATGATGATCTCGGCCTTGCCCTTGCTGTCGCTCTCCTCGTTGTAGACCTCGTCGCGGTAGATGAACAGGATGACGTCCGCGTCCTGCTCGATCGCGCCCGACTCGCGCAGGTCGGAGAGCATGGGCCGCCGGTTCGCGCGCGTCTCGAGGCTTCGGTTGAGCTGCGACAGGGCGACCACCGGCACCCCCAGCTCCCGCGCGAGCGCCTTGAGCGAGCGCGAGATCTCGGAGATCTCGGTCGCCCGGTTCTCCGACGTGCCGGGCACGTGCATGAGCTGGAGGTAGTCGACGACGACCATCCCGATGTCGTGCTCGCGCTTCAGGCGCCGGCAGCGGGCGCGGAGCTCGGTCGGGGTCAGGTCGCCGCTGTCGTCGAGGAAGATCCGGGACTCGTTGAGCATCGTCATCGCGGTGGTGAGGCGGGGCCAGTCCGCATCGTCGAGGTTCCCGGTCCGGATCTTGTGCGCGTCGATACGGCCGAGGGACGACATGAACCGCATGGTGAGCTGCTCCGACGACATCTCCAGGCTGAACACGACGGCCGCGAGCTTGGATCGGATGGCCGCGCTCTCCACCAGGTTGAGGGCGAGCGCGGTCTTTCCCATCGAAGGGCGGCCCGCCACGACGATGAGGTCGCCCGGCTGGAGCCCGGCGGTGAGCCGGTCGAGATCGATGAACCCGGTCGGGACCCCGGTGAGCTGGCCTTCGGCGTGGTGCAGCTCGTCGATCCGCTCCATCACCCCGACGAGGACGTCGCGGATCGCCTCCGGCCCGCCGGACGTCCGGCGGCGGTCGCCGATGGCGTAGACGAGCTGCTCCGAGTCCTCCAGCAGCTCCCTGACCGGCCGCCCTTCCGTCCGGTAGGCCCGGTCCGCGATCGCGGACCCGGCCCCGATCAGCTCGCGCAGCACCGCGCGCTCGCGCACGATGTCGGCGTAGGCGGCCACGTTCGCCGCGCTCGGGGTGCTCTCCGCGAGCTCTCCGACGTAGGCGAGGCCGCCTTCCACCTTCGCGTCGCCCTGCGCGTCGAGCCACTCGGAGACGGTCAGGACGTCGCAGGGGTGGTTCGCGTCGATGAGGGAGGCGATGGCGCGGAAGACGAGCTGGTGGTCGCGCCGGTAGAAGTCCTCTTCCCGGACCCGGTCCGCCACCCGGTCCCAGCCCGAAGCGTCGAGGATCAGGCCGCCGAGCACCGCGCGCTCCGCCTCGATCGAGTTCGGCGGGACCCGCAGGCGGGCGGTCTCGGAGTGGACCGCGGGCGGGGCGGCGGCCACTAGCGGCCTCCCGGGCGGGAGCGCCGGAGCGCTTCAGGCCGCGGAGGGGGCGGAGCCGCCCCGCGCCGCGCCGTCGAAGGGTCGAGCGCCATACCGGAGCCTATCGGTCCGTCTCCTCGGCGGCATCGGCTCCGGCGGGCGAGCCGGATTCGCCGGCGGGAGGCGCTCCCTCGGCCTCGTCGGCGCCGGGACCCTCGTCCTCCGCCGGCTCGCCGGCCCCTTCGAACTCGCCGGCTTCGTCCAGCTCGTCGAATTCATCCGCCTCATCGAACTCGTCGGCTTCGTCGGAAGGCCCGTCCAGGTCCTCGACCGAGCCGCCCATGGGCACGACCGCGACCCGCACCGCCGCCTCGACGTCGGGGTGGACCCGGACCGCAACCTCGTACCGCCCCGTCTGCCGGATCGGGCCGTCCGGCATCCGCACCTCGTTGCGCCGCACCTCGACCCCCGCCTCCGTCGCCGCCTCCGCGACGTCGATGATCCCGACCGAGCCGAAGAGCCGGCCTTCGCCGCCCGCCCGGCGGGCGATGACGAGGTCGAGGGCCGCGAGGTCCTGGCTCCGCCGCTCGGCGCGGACCACCTCGTCCGCGGCCTGGCGCTCGAGCTCGGCCCGGCGCTCCTCGAAGCGCACGATGTTGCGCTCCGTGGCCGACAGCGCCTTGCCCTGGGGCACCAGGTAGTTCCGGGCGTAGCCGGGCTTCACGTCCACACGGTCGCCGAGCCCGCCGAGACCCGCGATCCGCTCCAGCAGAATGACCTCCATCACCTCTCCCTCGCCGGGCGTCGCTCCCGGACTGCCGATTCACCCCGCGATCCGGTCGCCGTCACCAGTTCGCATGTTCCGAGCCGGCGCAGCCGGAACCGGGCCGGCCCCTCTCCGCCTGATCTTCCAATCGCCTGCCTGCCGGTTGCCCGACCCGTCCCGACTACTGCCCCGTCCGCCTGCCGCTCCGTCCCGCCTACTGCCCGGCCGGCAGGTTTCCGCCCATGCCGAAGCGCCTCCGGTAGTCGACCCACGTATCGGAGAGCCCGGCGAGCGCGAGGCCGACGACGACCCCCGACGCCGGCTGCGGCATGATCGCGAGCGCCACGTACAGCCCGGCGAGCCACGCGACCGAGGCGTTCCGCCGCTTGACCACGTAGTGGACGAGCGCGATCCCCTGGAGACCGAAGAGCACGATCAGGAGCATCAGCCACTCGAAGGCGAGAGCGGAGATCCACCCGGCGCCGAGCCACGCGAGGGCGCAGAGCGCGAGGGCCGCGTACCCCGAGTACCCCGGCATCCGCAGGGCCCGGAACTCCTCGCCGAAGCCGCCCGGCCGGTCGAGCACCGCATGCCACCAGCGCGCGAGCATCAGGGTCACCGCGAGGCCGAGCAGCGCTCCCGCGGCCACGACCCCGGTCATGAGGGGGGCGATATTGTCGATGAAGGGCCCCCAGTCGCCGGGGAACGAGAACCGGGAGAAGAACCCTTCGAGGGCCTCCGTCCACCAGACCGCGGGATCCCCCAGGTAGAGCCGCGCGGCGACGATCGCGGCGGCGAGGAGGAGGCCTCCCGCGGCGAGGGCCGCACCCTGGGAGCGGGTCTGCCTCAGCACGACCGCGAGCGCCCAGAGCGGGACCCAGCTCATGAGGGCGAGGAAGATAGCCGGACGGAAGGTGTCGATCGCGGCGTACATGAACGCCCCGGCCAGCACCGTCGAGCCGAGCAGGACGAGCGCCCCTTCGGCCGCGCCGTTGCGCAGGGCCGCGAGACCGATCAGGGCGCCGCTCACGTAGTTGAACAAGAAGAGGAGCGGGAGAAGGGAGAATACGGAGCAGACGGCGCACGCGGTCACGACGTGCACCCGCCCCCGCATCACGAAGGTGAGGACGGAACGCACCGCGCTCGCCGCCGGGATCAGGAGCCGGGGGTCGGCGGCGCCCCGAGGCGGGAAGGCCCGTTCCGGCCGGGGGGCGGGCGCAACGCCATGCGGCCCGGCGACCCGCTCCCGCCCCGGACGGCGGCCGGGCCGGGCCGGGCCGGCCGCCCTTCCGGCCCGGCGGAAGGCGGGGCCGCCCCCTCGCGGCGGGTGCGCTGCGCGTTCATGTTCGGAGCCTCGGCGAGCCGGACGGATTCCGGGCGCTTCAGGTCCGGTGGGCGTCGCTGTACGGAAGGAGCGCGAGGAAACGGGCCCGCTTGATGGCCCGGGCAAGCTGCCGCTGGGGGCGCGCCCGGGTGCCGGTGATGCGGCTCGGGACGATCTTGCCGGTCTCGGTGATGTACTGCCGCAGGGTGTTCAGGTCCTTGTAGTCGATCTCCTTCACGCCTTCGGCGGTGAACCGGCAGTAGCGCCGGCGGCGGCTGTAGCGGGCCATGCTCAGGACCTCCCGGTTTGCGGTTCTTCGACGGGGGCCTCCGCCTCGGCGGGACTCGCCTCAGCGGGGGCCGCCAAGGCGGGGGCCGCCTCGACAGCGGGCGCGGCAGGGGGTTCGCGGACGGGCGCGGGGCTCCCGGACCCTTTCCGGTCACCGGGCGGCTCCGACCGGTCGCTTCCGCCGGAGTCGGCGCCGGCGCCGGCCCGCCGGGCGCCGTCGGACCTCCGCCCGCCGTCGGACCGGCGCTCTCCCCGCCGGTCGCCGTCGCCGCGGCGGCGCGAGCGGTCGCGCGGGCCCTTCTCTTCCTTGGCCTTCGCCATCGCGGACTCCTCGGTCACCGCCTCGCGGCGAGCCATCACGAGGTTGCGAAGGACCGCGTCGTTGAAGCGGAAGTTCGACTCCAGCTCGTCGAGGACGGGCTTGCTGCACTCGACGTTCATCAGCACGTAGTGCGCCTTGTGCACCTTCTCGATGGGATAGGCGAGCTGGCGGCGGCCCCAGTCCTCGAGCCGGTGGACCCGGCCGCCGTCGGACTCGATGAGCGACCGGTAGCGGTCCACCATCGCGCGAACCTGCTCGCTCTGGTCCGGATGGACCAGGAACACGACCTCGTAATGCCGCATGAAACCTCCTTCCGGATTGCGGGCCTCGCAAGAGGGCCCGGACAGGCCGCCACGCTTCTTCGTGGAGGCAAGGAGTCAGGAACGGCGATCTTAGCGCAATCGGGGGCGCATTCGGGAGGTCGGCTCGAATCGAGGCATGTGCGTGGTGGAGACTTTCGCCAGGCGCACCTCTCGCAGGGCTCCTGGGAACGGCGCGCTCTGAGAACACGGGCGTCCTGGGAACGCGGGCGTCTCGCCCACCTTCGTCATTCCCGCGAAAGCGGGAATCCATGTGTCCTGGGAACCCTTGTGTCTCGCCCGCACTTTCGTTCACGGGCGCTTCACACCCTTGTGCGGGCGAGACACAAGCGTTCCCAGGAGCGTCTGCGACGTGGCGCCCGGCCATTGCCGCCCGGAAGCGGGTTCGATAACGTCCCGTCCGCAGCCCCGCCCCGCGAGCGCTCCCGAGGTGACGACGATGACCCCGTCCGAAGACCATGACTCCCTCGCCGGCTGGCTCGCGGGGTGGGGAGAGTGCATCGCGGGCCTCGACTTCGCGCGCGCGAGGACCCTCTTCGTCCCCGAGGTCGTCGGCTTCGGGACCTGGTCCGACCTCCTCGTCGGGATCGACGACCTCGAGGCCCGGCAATGGCGCAAGGTCTGGCCCGCCATCGCGGGCTTCCGGTTCGACCTGGACACGATGTGGACGGAGATCTCGCCGGACCGCCGGCTCGGCTGCCTCGCGGCCGGATGGACCTCGACCGGAACCCGCGAGGACGGCGCCTCGTTCGAGCGGCCGGGGCGCTGCACGGTGGCCCTGCGCCGCGCGGGGGCCGGCTCGCCGTGGCTCGGCGCCCACACCCACTTCTCGCTGAACCGCAGCGTCCCGGCGGTCAGCTACCCGACCGCGGGGCCCGGCGCGGGCGTACAATAGGCTGGATGGATCGGCCCGGGTCGGAACCGGGCCGGGTAAGGAGGCGAAGCCATGAGGAAGGAAGCTCCCGGCAAGGCGTGGCGTCCCATCGAAGGGCTGCCGGACGACGCCCACACTTGGCGCAACGAACCCTATGACCGGGCCCGGGAAGAATGGCGCGAGGTGAAGGCCGCCCTCGCGCGCCGCGGCACGGACCGCTACGCCCTGGAGCAGTGGCTGCGCGAGCAGCGCCGGGCGTTCGCGATCGAGAACGGGCAGATCGAGCAGCTCTACACCCTGCGCCGGGGGGTGACCGAGCAGCTCATCGTGGAAGGGCTGGAGTGCGTGCGAGGCGCGCACACGATCGAAGGCGTCCTGGACGACGAGACCCTGCAAGGGCTCCTGACGGACCAGGAGGCCGCACTCGAGATGACCTTCGCGCTCGTGAGCGGCGAGCGGCCGCTCGGACATTCCAGCCTGAAGGAGCTGCACCACCTTCTCACCCGGCATCAGGCGGGCGCGCCGGGGATCGACAGCCGGGGAAGGAGGGTCCAGATCGACCTGCTGCGCGGGGAGTACAAGCTCCGGCCCAACAACCCGCGCCGCGAGGACGGACTCATCCACGAATACTGCCCGCCCGAGCAGGTGCGCTCGGAGATGGACCGGTTGTTCGAGATGTACGAAGGGTTCAAGGCGAAGCCGCTGCCGACGGAGGTGCGCGCCGCATGGCTGCACCACCGCTACGTGCAGATCCACCCCTTCCAGGACGGGAACGGACGCACCGGCCGGCTGCTGATGGCCTACGAGTTCGCCCGCAACCACGAGTTCGCGCCGATCATCGCCGCCGCGGAGAAGCCGACCTACCTGGACATGATGCAGGCCAGCGACGAGGGGATCGGAGGGGTGCGGAGACTCGCGACCTATTTCGCCGGGAAGAGCGCCGCCCAGACGGAGGCCGCCATCGTGCGCGCCCACGAGGTCCTGCGCGGAAGGGGGGCCGAGCGCAAGGCGAACGGGCGCGGGCGGGTGAAGCGGAACGGGCGGCAGGTGTACACCGGCCCGGGCGGCAACGGCCGCGGCGACGAGGCCGAGCTGCGCCGGGCGGCGAATGCGGGCGACGCGCGCGCCCAGGCGATCGTCGGCGCGAAGCGGCTCGAAGAAGACGGCGAGGCGGCGAAGGCGGAAGGCCGCGAATGGGTGGAGCGCGCGGCGCGCGGCGGGGACGCGCGGGGCGCGGTGGCGGCGGGCGACGCCTGCCGCACGGGCGCCGGAGGCCCGCGCGACCTCGAGGCCGCAGTGGAGTACTACGAGATGGCGGTATCGAGCGAGAACGTGGCCGAAGAGCCCGGAACCCGGGATCGAGCGGTCCGGGGCGCACTGGAGGCGATCCGGGCGGCCGCCCCCGGCTCCCCGTTGAAAGAGCGCGAGGTGATCTGGAACGAGCGCGCGTGAGTCCGGGCGGCGACGGCAACGAAAGTCGGAGAAGCCGCGCGCGGGCGCGTTGCCGTGCGTTTTATATAATCTTCAACTAACTGATATAACGGAATATTTGGCGGAGAGAGAGGGATTCGAACCCTCGATGGGGGATAAGCCCATACTCCCTTAGCAGGGGAGCGCCTTCAGCCGCTCGGCCATCTCTCCGGAGGGCGGCATCCTAGCACCTGGCGCGGCCCGCGTCACTGCCTTGCCTCGGGATGCGGCAGCTCTCGAACGGCGTGGCGCAGCACGGCCTCGGCCCGCGCGCTGACCGCCTCACGGGAACGACCGCGTCCCCGAGATTCGACGGCCGGATGGGGCGAACAGTCGTACCGGCCCGCTCCGCGCCGCGCGTGCAGGGGTTCGCCTCGTGTGTGCGTGCGTGACGGTCAGCCTGCCGGGCCGAACACCAGTTCGGGGACGACGATTTCCCAGGTGTCGCACTTGACTTGGCGGTGATACCGCGGCTCCGACGCCTCCCGGCTCCAGCCGACGATCGCCAGGACCGTCGCGGATCGGTATCGCGTTCCCGGGGGAGGCTCGAAGCTGCCGGCAAGTCGGCCCACCACGACACCGTTCCGGTTCAGCAGCTCCCAGCGCCGGGGGCCGGAATCCGCCTCCCGCGGGTCGTCGGGGAGCGGCCGGCCTTGGGACACGGTTTGATGGAGGCGACCCGCGGCGGCGGCCCGCGCTTTCGGCATCCGTTCGGGAGGCGGCTCATCCTCGGGCGCGGCTCGACTTGGAGGGGGCGTCCCGGTGATCCGCACTTCCAACGGATCGCCGGGCGCGAGGGCGGCGATGGCGCGGTGCACCGGATGGCGGGCGCCATGCCGCCCCGCGAAGCCGAGATCGACGTCGCCAAGGCCGAGCCGCCGGTAGCGGAAGTCGAGCCCCGGGCCGGCCGGCGGCGGCTCGGTCGGGGCGCTGCGCAGGACCGCGGGATCGTCCGGCGGGACGTCCTCGACCGGATGCGCGCCCGCCCGGTACGAGGTTCCGGCGCCTCCCGGGGGGCGCGCTCTCGCGGTGTACGCCGGGGGCGGGGGCTCCGCCACCCAATCCGGAGACGCGGCGTCGGAAAGGGAGCCCCGCCTCGGCCGGACGCGATACGGGGGCGCGGGGCGGCGGCGCGGGTACCTCCCCGGCCGAAGCTGCGCCGGCTCGAAGCGCATGAGCGCGAGGGTCTGCCGGGCGCGGGTCATGGCCACGTAGTAGAGCCGGCGCGGGGCGTCCGCGTCTTCGCCCTTGCCGGTACTCTTCCACCCGCCGTCGAGGACCACCACGTGGGCGAACTCCAGACCCTTCGCGCGGTGTGCGGTGAGCAGCAGCAACCCGCGCTGCCGGCGGCGCACGTCCCGCCCCCACTCCGCCAGCCACTCGACGAAGTGGCCCTCCGGCGTGTCCGTACCGCCGCTCTCCAGGGCGTGCTCTTCCACGGCTTCGCCCAGCAGCTCGATCCAGGGGTTGGGGGACGGCATTCGCGTTCCCGGGCGCAACCGGTCGGGATCGAGGCCCGCCCTAGCCAGCCACTCCCGGAGCTCCGCGGCATTCACGGTCTTGCGCCCGCGCAGCCAGTCGCGCAGGGCCCGGGTCTCCCGCAGGCGCCAGAAGCCCGGGATCTCCTCGTTCCCCATCTGCGCCGGGACGCCGTGCGCCTCGCACCAGGCGCGCACCGGCTCCAGGTACTTCCACTCGCGGGCGATGACCGCGCACGTGGACCAGTCCCAGTCCAGGGCCAGAGCAGAGAGCCGCCGCAGCTCCGTCATCGCGGCCTGCGCCTGCGCGATCGGGTCGGGCGGCGAGGGCAGGATCTGCACCCGGCCGCGCGCCACCGGGTCCAGCGTCTCCCAATCCCCGCCGGGCGGCGCCCGGGTGCGCGCCCGGTCGATGTGGATGGGATGGCCGGTCTTCATGCGCTCGCCGGCCGGCTCGATGGCCGCGTTGGCCGCGGCGACGATGTGGGCGGTGGAGCGGTAGTTGTCGGTCAGGAACACGGATCTGGCCCGGTAGTCCGCCTCGAAACGCCGGATGAACTCCACCGAGGCGCCGTTGAAGGCGTAGATGTTCTGGTCGTCGTCGCCCACCGCGAACAGGCTGAGCCGATCGTCCTCGTCGGCCAGGGTCCGGCCCGCCAGGGCGGAGATCAGCGCGTACTGCTCCCGGCCGACGTCCTGGTACTCGTCCACCAGGATCCAGCGGAAGCCGGCGAGCAAGCGCGCCCGGTGCTCGTCGGTCTCGTCCGGCGGCAGCCCCTCGCCGCTCAGCAGCGCCGTCGCCTGACGCAATACGTCTTTGAAGTCGAACGTATCCGCATCCAACCTTTCGGCCCGGCCGCTGAAGCTGGCCCCGATCAGGCGCATGGCGAGCCCGTGGCAGGTGAGCACGGTGACGCCGCGGGCGTCGTCGCCGACCAGGTCCCGGAGGCGGTGTCGGATCTCGAACGCGGCGTGCCGGTTGTAGGCCAGCGCGATGACGCCGCGGGGGTTCTCGCGCCGCACCCGCAACAGGTAAGCGATGCGATGCACCAGCACCCGGGTCTTGCCGGAGCCGGGGCCGGCCAGCACCAGCACGTTGGTCCGCTCCCGGTCGTCGGCCACGATGCGCTGCTGGACAGGATTCTTCAGGCTCTCGACGATGCGCCGCCAGGACTCCGGCGTGGTCTGCTGCGACAGCTCCCGGTCCCGGTCCGGCAGCCAGCGGCGCAGGAAGTCCTCCTGGTTCAAGCTGAAGTAATCCATCGCCAGACGCAGCGCGTCCGCCATGGCCTCGAGGCCCCGTTCGGCGAACTCCGCCATCACGTGGACCTGCAGCACCTGGTCTTCGTAATGGAGCTTGAGCGGCTCGAAGTCGGCGTTGACGAAGCCGCGCCGGTCCTCGCTCAGGTGGATGGACATGGCGGGGCGGAACACCGCCAACCCCTTGTTGAGGCGGACGACCTCCTGCTCGTGCAGCCACAGCAGGGCGCGGTCCAGGAGCTTCTCGGGGTCCTTGACCCTGGCCTTCAGCTCCAAGTCGGAGCGGAGCGCGTCCAGCAGCTTGCCAAGCGTGGTCTCGGCCAGCAGATCCGTGCCCCGGCTGCCGGGCGGCAGGCAGCCGAGCAGATGATCGAGCAGGCGCTGTGCGGCGTTGCGGCGGCGCTCGGCGGTCTCCGCGAGCGCCTTCCAGCTTCGCTGGAGGGTCACCCGCACCGTCTCGGGGTCCAGCCGGCGCAGCCCCAGACTGCCCTTGCCGCTCTCCTCGCCGCGGCCGTCCCCGGCGATGCTGCGCAGCGTGCGCCACAGGCGCTCCGGCAGGACTTGGGCGGGATCGTGGCCGGCCTCCGCGAGAGCGTCCTTGAGGCGCTGGGCGGCGATGCGCAGATGGAGGGTCGAGGCGCCGCCCTCGTCCAGGTCCGGAGCCGCTTCCCGCAAATCGGCGATCAGGGCGCATTCCAGGGCCGCCGCCTGCTCGAAGCGCTTGCGCGAGGCGCGCGGCGCGCCCACGTGCACGAACGCGGTCAGCGCGGTGTCGTTGCTGGCGATGCCCAGCCGCTCCAGGTCGTAGAGCGCACGGCGCACGCCTTCCGCGCTCAGCCCGGAGGTCCCCATCAGCTCGTCGGTGGAGATGCCCTCGTCCGGGTCCGCGTCGATCAGGGTCTCGGCGATGGCCAACAGCCGGCGGCGGTAGTCTTCCCGAGGCACGGCCTTCCGCGCGAGCCGGTCGCGCGCCTCCCCCACCGAGTTCACCCGGAGGGACGAGGGAAACACCTGCACCCGGTTCTCCTCGCGGCTCAGAAGCTGCGCCTCCTCCAGCCAGGAGATGGCGGTGCGCACCCGGGTGTCGTCGGTCGCGGAGTCGCGCTCGAACGCGGCGTCGTCGTCTTCGCCGAGAATCTCGCCGGCGGTGGCGACGACCTCGCCGGAGGCGCCCTTCTGGTCGCGGGCGCCCGGCCTCAAGCCCGACGACGCCCTCGCACTCGACGCGCCGGCGGCCCCACCCCCCGCGCGCTTCTTGCGGTGGAGGCGGCGCAACGCCTTCAGGATGCCGTGGATCTCGCGCCGGGTGAGCCGGGAGCGCGCGGAGAGGCTGAACTGCCGCTCCACGTCGTCCGGGGTGTAGAGCAGCACGCAGCGGGCCGCCGCCCGATCGCGTCCGGCGCGGCCCGCTTCCTGCAAGTAGTTCTCCAGGGAGCCGGGAACGTCGGCGTGGACCACCAGCCGCACATCCGGCTTGTCGATGCCCATGCCGAAGGCGTTGGTGGCGACGATCACCCGTGAGCCGCCTTCGATGAACCGTTGCTGGACGGTCTTCTTGATCTCCGGCGACAGTCCGGCATGGAAGTGGTCCGCAGCGACGTCCTTGTCGCGGAGGAATTGGGCGACGTCCTCGCTTCGCCGACGGGTCGCGCAGTAGACGATGGCGCCGCCGGGGGTGTCCGGCGGCAGGTCGGCCGCCAGGATCCCGTGGACGTGCGCGAGCTTCTCGCCCGGGGTCGTCCGCACCACGACGAACTCCAGGTTGGTTCGGCGGGCGCCGCCGTCGAAGACCCGGAGCTCGAGGCCGAGCCGGTCGCGGAAGTGGGCGCGGACGTCCTCCTTCACGTCGGGCTTGGCGGTCGCGGTCAGGCACAGCACCGGCGCATCCCCGGCCCTTTCGCGGATGAAGCGCGCTACGTAGCGGTAGTCGGGCCGGAAGTCGTGGCCCCAGCGCGAGAGGCAATGCGCCTCGTCCAGCACCCAGGCGCCGATCTCGCGCTGCTCCAGGGTCCGGCGCACGGTCCGGCTGCGGAGCTGCTCCGGCGCGATGATGAGGATGCCCGCATTGCCCAGGCGCACCCGGTCCAGCGCCTCCTTGCGCTCGGGCATGGACAGCAATCCGTTGACGGTCACGCAGGAGCCGATGCCCTGCCTTTCGAGGCCCGCCACCTGATCCGCCATGAGCGCCACCAGGGGCGAGATCACCACCGTCAGGGCGCCGGTCTTGTCGTAGCGGGACAGGGCCGGGATCTGGTAGCACAGCGACTTGCCGGTACCCGTGGGCAGGATGCCGAGCACGCTCTCCCCGGCCATCGCCGCCTCGACGATGGCGCGCTGCATGGGCCGGCCGTCGCCGTCTTTCGGCTCCGGGCGGAAGTCGCTGAAGCCGAACCAGCGCACGAGCTCCTTGCGCGCGTCGTGCCGCTCCCGGCACCAGGCGCACGCGGGATCGTTGCAGGCGGTATCCCGCAACCGGCGCACCAGCACGCCCGCTTCGGGGAACTCGTGCCGCACCCAGGGCGGCATCACCGAGTCGCCCCCGGCCACCGACAGCCAGGCCAGGGCGTAAGCGAGCGCCCAGCCGTGCCGCGCCGGATCGCTCAGGACGTCGCGGCAATGGCTCGAACAGGCGGCGCCCGCGAGCCGCTTGGCGATCGCCTCGCGCGCATCAGCGCCGGAGGGCCGCGGCGCGTCCCGCACGGCGGCGAAGAAGGCGTCGAATCCCGCGCCGCCGGGCACCGTCGCGGCCAGCCAGTGCCAGGCCGCCAGCAGGTCGGGAGCCTCGTCGCGCAATGCCTTCAGCGCCTTTTGCTGATCGCCGAAGACCTCCAGCGCGAGCCGGGCGTCCAGCTCCGGGTCGTTCACCCGCCCGCGCTTGAGCTGCCCGTCCTGGTAATGCTTGACCAGGTGGTGATAGGGGTTGCGGGGAAAGGCCAGGGGGTTGAGCCGCAGCGTATCCACCGCCGGCAGCCGCAACAGCCGGAGATCCGGGTTCGCCGCGGCCAGATGCGGCAGGTCGAAGGCGATCAGGTTGTGACCCAGCAGGCAGTCCGCATCGCCCGCGAAAGCATCCAGCCTCGCCAGCGCCGGACCCAGCGCGCCGCCGCGAAAGGTGAGCGCTTCACCGGCGCCTGCGAGGACCGCCGCGAAGGCGTGGATACGCTCGTCGCCCCGCCCGACTTCGAGATCCAGCGAGAGGCAGTCGAACGGCAGGCGGGCGGCGTCCGGCGCCGACCCCGCCGACGCGCCCTCGGGGCTGCTCCCGCGGACACGCGCGATCATTCGAATCCCATTGCGCCCTTGTCGATGAGCCTGCGGTTCGCGCGGCGGCGCCTCAGCCCGGCCCGCATCCGGCGGCGCGCCTCCTGCGCCCGATTCGTATCACCGCCGCCGGTGCCGCCCGCGGACCTCGCCGCCGCCTCCTGAAGCCGGTACTGCGCTTCGGGTCGCTTCCGCCGAACGAACCGCATGTGGTCAAGAACAGCGCACGCGCCTCTTCGTCACCGCTTCGGCTCGTCCCGGCGGGCCGGCTCCCGGTGCAGCTCGAACGCCTCGTGCAGGGCGCGCACGCCGAGCTCGAGGTAGCGTTCGTCCACGACCACCGAGATCTTGATCTCGGAGGTCGAGATCATCTGGATGTTGACGTTCTCCCGCGCGAGAGCGTCGAACATGCGGCTCGCGATGCCGGCGTGCGAGCGCATCCCCACCCCCACCAGGGAGAGCTTGACGATGCGGGGATCCCCGGTGACCCGCTCGGCCCCGAGCTCCGCCGCCACCGGGTCGACGAGCTCGCGGGCCCGTTCGTAGTCGCCGCGGTTCACGGTGAACGTGAAGTCGGTCTGGTCGTGCTCCGGCGCGGCGTTCTGGACGATCATGTCCACCTCGATGTGGGCGGCCGCGATGTCCCGAAGCAGGCGGAACGCGACCCCGGGGCGGTCCGGAACGCGGTGCACGGTGATCTTCGCCTCGTCGCGGTTGAACGCGACCCCCGAGATGAGCGGCTGCTCCATACCGTCCTCCTCTGGCACGATCATGGTCCCCGGGCCGTCCTCGAACGAGGACAGCACCCGGAGCGGCACCCGGTACTTGCTCGCGAACTCCATCGCCCGGATCTGGAGCACCTTCGCGCCGAGGCTCGCGAGCTCGAGCATCTCCTCGAACGTCAGGCGGTCCAGCCGCCGCGCGTTGGGCTCGACCCGGGGGTCGGCGGTGTACACCCCGTCCACGTCGGTGTAGATCTGGCATTCGTCCGCCCCGAGGGCGACCGCGAGCGCCACCCCCGTCGTGTCCGAGCCTCCCCGCCCGAGGGTCGTGACGCTGCCCGCCTCGTCGACCCCCTGGAACCCGGCGACGACGACCACCCGCCCGGCATCGAGGTCGGCCCGGAGCCGGGCCGGGTCGATCTCCAGGATCCGGGCCCGGTTGAAGGCCGAGTCGGTGCGGATGGGGATCTGGGCGCCTGAATAGGACCGGGCCGGGCACCCGCGGGCTTCGAGGGCCATGGCCACCAGGCCGATGGACGCCTGCTCGCCGCTCGCGAGGAGGACGTCGAGCTCCCGGCCGCGCGGCGGGGAACGAACGGCCGCCGCGAGCCCCAGGAGCCGGTCCGTCTCCCCGGCCACGGCCGACACCACCACCGCGACCTGGTGTCCGGCCGCCCGTGACCGCGCGACCCGGTCCGCCACCGCTCCGATCCGCTCGACCGACCCGACGGACGTCCCGCCGTACTTCTGCACCACCAGGGCCATGGACGACCGAATCCCGCCTGACGCGCGCGCCCGCCGCCGCCCGGACCCTTCCGCCCCGCCTCGCCGCGCGGGCCGCGGTCAGCCCGAGGAGGCGCCGAGCCGTTCCCGGACCCAGCCCGCGACCGAGCCGAGCGCGGGCTCCAGGTTCGCCGGATCGTTCCCCCCGGCCTGCGCCATGTCCGGCCTCCCCCCGCCCTTGCCGCCGACCTGGCCGGCGACGAAGTTGACGAGCGGACCGGCCTGGACCCGGTCGGTCAGGTCCCTGGAGACCCCGGCCACCAAGCTCACCTTCTCGCCGTCCACCGCGCCGAGCACCACGAGCCCGTGGTCGATACGGGACCGGACCCGGTCCAGCATCTCCCGGAGGGCCTTGGGCCCCGCCGCCTCGCAGCGGGCCGCGAGCACCCGGAAGCCTTCGACGTCCACCGCCTGCTCGAGCAGGGCCTCCCCTTCCCGCACCGCGAGCCGGCCCCGCAGCTTCTCGAGCTCGCGTTCGAGCTCGCGCGCCCGCGCCGCCAACTGCCCTACCCGCTCCTCGAGGCGCTCGGGGTCCGACTTCACGAGGGCCGTCACCCGCGCCTCCCGCTCCTCGAGCGCCCTCACCCAGGCGAGCGCGCCGGCGCCGGTCACCGCCTCGATGCGGCGCACCCCGGCCGCGATGCCGGTTTCGGCCACGATCTTGAACAGGCCCACGTCGCCGGAGCGGGTGACGTGGGTGCCGCCGCAGAGCTCGAGCGACACGTCTCCGATGGCGAGCACCCGCACGTTCGAGTCGTACTTCTCCCCGAAGAAGGCGATGGCGCCCCGGGCCAGCGCGTCGTCGAGCGGCATGGTCTCGGTGCGGACCTCTGCGTTGTCGAGGATCCAGGCGTTGACGAGGCCCTCGATCTCCCGCCGGGCCTCCGGCCCGACCGGCTCGAAGTGCGAGAAGTCGAAGCGCAGCCGGTCCGGCGCGACGAGCGACCCCCGCTGCTGGACGTGGCCGCCGAGCGTCTCGCGCAGGGCGGCGTGCAGCAGGTGGGTCGCGGAGTGGTTGCGGGCGGTGTCGCGGCGCGCCGCCGGGTCGACGGACGCGGCGGCCTCGTCGCCGAGCCGGACCTCGCCCTCGGTCGCGACCCCGTAGTGGACGATCGCGTTCGCGCTCGGGCGGGTGTCGGACACCTCGAAGCGCCACCCCGGCCCCCGCAGGGCGCCCCGGTCGCCGACCTGGCCGCCGCCCTCGGGGTAGAAGGGGGTCCGCTCCAGGACCACCGCGCCGGCGTCCTCCGGAGCGAGCGCATCGACCGGCCGGTCGTCCGCGTAGAGACCGGTCACCCGCGCCTTGCCGCCGAGCCGGTCGTATCCGACGAACTCGCTCGCCCCCTCGACCTCGCGCTCCCGGCCCCGCGCCGCCCCGAAGCGGCTGCCGGACCTCGCCCGCTCCCGCTGGGCGTCCATCTCGCGCTCGAACCCCTCGTGGTCCACGACGAGGCCGCGCTCGCGCGCGACGTCCGCCACGAGGTCCTCCGGGAATCCGAACGTGTCGTAGAGCCGGAACACGACCTCGCCGGGAACCACGCCCCCCCGGAGCGCGGCGAGCTCTTCCTCGAACATCCGCATGCCCTGGTCGAGGGTCGCCGCGAACCGTTCCTCCTCCTGGCGGAGGACCCGCTCGACCACCGCCCGCCGCTCGGCCAGCTCGGGGTACGCCTCGCCCATCTCCGCCTCGAGGTCCGCGGCGAGGCGATGGAAGAACGGCTCGCGCATCCCCAGCCGGTGGCCGTGGCGGATGGCGCGCCGGATGATGCGGCGGAGCACGTACCCGCGCCCCTCGTTCGAGGGGAGCACCCCGTCGACGACGAGGAAGGCGCAGGAGCGGATGTGGTCCGCGATGACCCGGAGCGACTTGTGGCCGAGGTCCCCGGCCCCGGTCACCTCCCCGGCGCGCCGGATCAGGTTCCGGAAGAGGTCGATCTCGTAGTTGCCGTGCACCCCCTGGAGCACCGCGGCGGCGCGTTCGAGCCCCATGCCGGTGTCGACCGAGGGCCGGGGCAGCCGGCTCATGTTCCCGTCGGGGTCCCGGTTGAACTGCATGAAGACGAGGTTCCAGATCTCGACGAAGCGGTCCCCGTCCTCGTCGGGCGAGCCGGGCGGGCCGCCCGCGACCTCCGGGCCGTGGTCGTAGAACACCTCGGAGCAGGGGCCGCACGGGCCGATGTCCCCCATCGACCAGAAGTTGTCCTTCTCCCCGCAGCGCACGATGCGGGAGGACTCGATGCCGACGTCCCGGCGCCAGACGTCCGCCGCCTCGTCGTCGTCCTCGAAGACGGTGATCCACATCCGGTCCCGGGCGAGGCCCATCTCGCGGGTGAGGAACTCCCACGCGAAGGCGATCGCCTCGCGCTTGAAGTAGTCCCCGAAGCTGAAGTTGCCGAGCATCTCGAAGAACGTGTGGTGGCGGGCGGTGTACCCGACGTTCTCGAGGTCGTTGTGCTTGCCCCCGGCCCGGACGCAGCGCTGCGAGGTGACCGCGCGGGCGTACGAACGCTGGTCCGCCCCGAGGAACACGTCCTTGAACTGGACCATGCCCGAGTTCGTGAAGAGCAGGGTGGGGTCGTTTCCCGGCACGAGGGAGCTGCTCGCCACCACCTCGTGGCCGCGGGCGCGGAAGTAGTCGAGGAAGGCCCTGCGAAGCTCGTTGCTCGTGTTCATTCCCGCCCACTCCCGTCGACCGCCCGGCGGACCTGCCGGCGCGTGAACCCCCTTCCCTGGAGGAAACGGGCCTGCCGCGCGGCCTCGCTCCCGTCGCCGGGCGGCGCGGCGCCGAACCGCTTCTCGCGGACCGTCCGGGCCCGCGCCTCCCACGCCTCGTCGTCCGGGTCGAGGAGCCCTTCGACGACCGGACCCTCGACCCCGCGCGCCTCGAGGTCCCGCCGGATCCGGAGCGGCCCGCCCCCCCGCTCGATCCGGGCGCGGATGAACGCCTCGGCGAAGCGCGCGTCGTTCACGAGGCCCTGGCCCGCGAGGTCCTCGACGACCCGCCCCGCCTCCGCGCGCCCGTGCCCGGCCCGGACCAGCTTGGCGGCCAGCTCCGCCCGCGAGTGCTCCCGCCGGGCGAGCAGGCCAAGGGCCTTCCGGAGCGCGCGCTCCGCCCCCCCTCCATCGCGCGCCGCGGGCGAGGTCATCGCTCGGATCCGTCGGGGCGGGGGCCGGCGGGCGCGGCGTCCGCGCGGGCGGGGAGCCGCCCGGACGGGAGGCCGGAAGCCTCCGCGATGCGGCGGGGTGCGGGCGGCGGGGTGCGCGGCGGGCGCCCGGCGGCGGCGCGGCCCCTCAGACGCGCGCCGCCTCCGCCGCCTCCATCGCCTCGGACCCGCGGGGGGCCGACGCGGCGCGCTCGGGGATCATCCGTTCGCGGAGGGCCCTCTCGATCTCGTCGGCGGTCCCTGGATGCTCCTTCAGGAACCTGCGCGCGTTGTCGCGCCCCTGCCCGATGCGGTCGCTCCCGTAGCCGTACCAGGCCCCCGACTTCTCCACGATCCCGTGGGCGACCCCGTAGTCCAGCAGCTCGCCGTGGCGCGACACGCCCTCGCCGTACAGGATGTCGAACTCCACCTTCTTGAACGGGGGGGCGATCTTGTTCTTGACGACCTTGACCCGGGTCTCGTTGCCGATGACCTCGTCGCCCTTCCGGATGGCGCCGGTGCGCCGGATGTCGAGGCGCACCGAAGCGTAGAACTTGAGCGCGTTGCCGCCCGTGGTGGTCTCCGGGCTGCCGAACATGACCCCGATCTTCATGCGGATCTGGTTGATGAAGACCACCAGGGTGTTGGACCGCTTGATGCTGCCGGTGAGCTTGCGGAGCGCCTGCGACATGAGCCTCGCCTGGAGCCCCACGTGCGAGTCGCCCATCTCGCCCTCGATCTCCGCCTTGGGGGTGAGGGCGGCCACCGAGTCGATGACCACCACGTCCACCGCCCCCGAACGCACGAGGGTGTCGGTGATCTCGAGGGCCTGCTCGCCCGTGTCCGGCTGGGAGACGAGGAGGTCGTCGATGTCGAGGCCGATCTTCTCCGCGTACCCCGGGTCGAGGGCGTGCTCGGCGTCCACGAACGCCGCGGCGCCGCCCTTTCGCTGCGCCTGCGCGATCACTTCGAGGGACAGGGTGGTCTTGCCGGACGACTCCGGCCCGTAGATCTCGACCACCCGGCCCCGCGGCAGCCCCCCGATGCCGAGGGCGGCGTCGAGCCCGAGCGATCCGGTCGGGATCGCCTCGACGTCGCGGGGCACCGTCGAGTCGCCGAGGCGCATGATCGTGCCCCGCCCGAACTGCCGGTCGAGCTGCCCGAGGGCCGCGTCGAGCGCGGCGCGCCGGCTGTCGCCCGCCGTTCCTTTCTCTGCTCCCTTCGCCATTGCGCTTCCTTCGTTGAGGGGTGGGTGCGCCGCGAACCCGGAATTATCCCACAGAGCCCCCGCTCCTGGGAACGGCGCGTCCTGCGGACGCGGGTGTCCCGCCCGAGGCCTGTGCGCTGTGGGGACGTTCGTCAAGCACGCCTCGTCGCAGGGCGTCCTGGGAACGCTTGTGTCTCGCCCGCACAGGGATGTGAAGCGCCCGTGAACAAAAGTGCGGGCGAGACACAAGCGTCCGCAGGACGCGCCGTTCCCAGGACGCCGTGCAAACACCACCCGCCCAAAAGCCCCTCGAACCATCGGCTCCCGGTCGAACCGGGAACGCAAGGCCGCTAACGCCAGGCCGGCATATCGCGGCTCTCGATGGCGCATGGCGGGTCATTGCGCCACTGCGGCCACGATGCAAAAGGGCGCGCGGGCCGTCGGGCCCGCGCGCCCCCATTCCCCGTGCTTCGCGGCGCGGGCCTAGAACCGCACGTGCAGCTCCAGCCCCCCGCCGTATCCGCTCGTGCCGCTTCCGCTCGTGCGGTAGCCGGCGGTGGCCTTCAGCACGACGTTCTCACCCACCTCGAACACCCCGCCGGCCCCGAGATGCACCGACGCCGGACGGACCTCCGTCTCCAGCAACCGCCCCCCGACCTTCACCTCCGTCTCGTCCGAGAGCTCGCGCTCCACGTCCAGCGAGCCGTACACCCGCCCCGAGGACCCTCCCATCCCCAACTCCGTCTCCACCATCACCCCCACACGGCCCTTCACGCTCCTCGCGCCCTCCACCGACACCCGAGCACGCCGGCCGCCCATCGCCTCCATGTCCATGAAGTCGTCCAGCCCGGCCTTCGACCACGACAACCCCCCGCGCGGCGTCACCAACGCCCTGCCCACCGGCATCCGCGCGCCCACCTCCACGCCCAGCGCATACCCCGCGCCGTCGACGTCCTTCTTCAGCAGCTTCCCGTGCGTGTACGACTCGACCCCGACGTCGTACAGCGTCAGCCCCGCCTGCGCGTCCACGTACAGGTCCCCGGACAGCCAGGTGGCGGACACCCCGCCCCCCAGCCCGTCCAGCTCCACCTCGCCCACGCCGCTCATCTGCGCCTTGCCCCCGAGCGCGTGCGCCGACACCCCCACCCGGCCGTTCTCGCCGGCGAGGAAGTCGAACCCCGCACGCACGCCGCTCCGGCGGTGGTCGTAGTCGAGCTCCCCGGCCGTCGCCGCCTTCTTCGCCCGCCACTTGCCCCGCGCCGACTCCACCCGCGCCCAGCCGCCGTTCGCATCCCGCGCCGCCGACGTCCGCTCCGCCCAGGAAGGCAGGCCGTTCATCTCCAGCAGCATCGACGGCAGCGCCTCGTACAACCCGCAGCGGCCATCTCCCGCATCCTCGCAGACGAGCTCCATCCCCGGACCGCGCCCGGGGCCGTCGCCTCCGGGTCCCTCGTCCTTGGACCCGTCGTCCCCGGGCCCGTCACGCCCGGGCCCGTCGTCCCCCGGCTCCGGCCGCGGAGGAAGCCCGCTGACGTCCGGCAGGTCGCCGTTGTCCGGGACCGACAGCTCCTCGTCGTAACCGGTGGGCACGCCATCCCGATCCTCGCGGTAACGGACGTTTTCGATGCCCGCGATGGAGCCCTCCACCCGATCGTTCGCCGCCGCCGCGGAATCCTGGTACAGGCTGTCGGTGACCAGGGTCAGCGTGGTCGCCGCCTCGCCGTCGCCCCGGATGGCGCGGGCGGCGCCGTTGGCCTGCACCTTCCCGCTCAGGCCGACGACGACGCCGCCGCCGCCGGTCAGGTGCACCGCCGCGGCCCCGCCCTCGCCGCCCTTCACCTCGCCGTCGACGTACGCCACCGCCGGGCCCGGGTCGTTCACCAGGATCCCCACCCCCGAGGACCCCGCGTGCACCTCGCCCCCCTCCATGACGAGCACCGCGCCGCCGCCCGACAGATGCACCGCCGCGTCCGTCCCCCCGGTCACCGTGCCGTAAACGGTGACGAGCTGGTTGAGCAGGGGAGCCTCATCCTCGCCGTGCGTCACCGCCACGAGCTCGTCGGGGTCTCCGGGATCTTCGCCTGGGGCGATGTTCTCGCCGAACCCGGGCGTGTACTTCCTGGCCAGCATCAGGCCCTCGCCCGCGTTCGCCACGTAGACGCCGGCCATGGCGCCGGTCACGCTCGCGCCTTCGTCCACGGTGACGGAAATGCCGCCGTTGTTGGCGTGAGGCGTCGCGTACCAGGCGCGGATGCCGTCCCCACCACGCGAGTCGATGGAGCCTCCGTTCACGGCGATGCGGACGTCGCCCACGTTGTAGCGCTCCAGCAGCCCCTTCACCGCCGTCTTGTAAGCGTCGGTGAAGCCCGCGTCCGCGTCGTCGAGCGCGGCGTCAACCCCGTCGTTCGTCGCCACCGCCTGCAACACCTTCCCCTCCGCGTCCGAGAGACCCTGCGCCAGCACGTTGCGCAGCAGGGCTCTCGTGACGTCGTCGTCCGTGCCCAGATACGCCACGATCTCGCGGTCGCTCAAGTCCGCCACGGTCGTGGCGGTGGCGTCGATGGCGGTGAGGACCGCCGGCGCGACCTCGATCTCTTCGTTCCTCAGCGCCTCTCTGAACTGCTCCACGATGTCCGCCCTCCGCGAAGCGGCGCCGCGCGTCGCCAGCAGCGCCGTCTGCGCCGCCGCGTCCGCAATCGCGCCCGGGTCGTCGCCTCTGGCCACCTGCGCCGCCACCTCGCGCCAGGACAGGACGTGCGCCTCGATGCCCGCCGGCGCGTCCCAGCGGACGGTCTCCTCCACCGCCTTCCCGGCCGCCGACTCCTGGTCGAAGGAGAGCACGTCCGTAATGGTCTCCGCCGCAAAGCGGCCCCGGTCGCCCTCCGCGTGCGAGAACGTCCCCGTCCAGATGACGTCGATCAGCGGCGGGGCCGACGCCGCGCGCGTCTCTCCCGGCGCGCTCGCGCGCGGGACCGCGGCGTACACGCCCGTGCGGCCCGATATCGTCCCCGCCTGGGTGATGCGGCAGCGTCCGTCCGCCGCCTCCGGGCACAGGAGCGGCGGCTCCGTCGGCAGATCCGGCCGCGAGGGAAGCTTGCTGGTGTCCAGCACGCCGTCGGCGGTGACCGCCAGCGACGCGGAGTAACCGGTGGGCGCGCCGTCCCGGTCCTCGCGCAGGCGGGCGCTTTCCACGCCCTCGAGGGAGCCCTCCACCCGAGCGTTCACGTCCTCCCGGTACGGGGTCGGGCGGTCGGTGACCAGGGTCAGCGTGGTCGCCTCCGTACCGTCGCTCCGGATGGCGTGATCCGCGCCGTTGGCCTGCACCTTCCCGCTCAGGCCCACGATGACGCCGCCGCCGCCGGTCAGATGCACCGCCGCACCGCCGCCCGCGCCGCCCTTCACCTCGCCGTCTACGTACACCACCGCCGGGCCCGGGTCGTTCACCAGGATCCCCACCCCCGAGGCGCCCGCGTGCACCTTGCCCCCCTCCATGACCAGCACCGCGCCCCCGCCCGACAGGTGCACCGCCGCATCCGTCCCCCCGGTCACCGTGCCCGCCACGGTGACGAGCTGGTTGCGCAGGGGAGCCGCCCCCTCGCCCTCGCCGTGCACCACCGCCACGACTTCATCGGGATCATCGTCTTTGGCGTACCCGGGCGTGTACTTCCTTTCCAACCTCAGGCCCGGCCCCGCGTTCGCCACGTAGACGCCCGCCACGGCCCCGGTCACGCTCGCGCCTTCGGCCACGGTGACGGAAATGCCGCCGTTGTCGGCGTGGGGCGTCGCGTACCAGGCGCGGATGCCGTCGCCGCGCGAGTCGATGGAGCCCCCGTTCATGGCGACGTTGACGTTCCCGACGTTGTAGCGGTCGAGCAGCGCCTTCACCCGGCTCCAGTAGTCGTTGGGGTCCGAGGTGTCGTCCATGAAGCCCGCGGCGGTGAGCGCGGCGTCCACTTCGTCGTTCGTCGCCACCGCCCGCAGGATCGACTTCTCGTCGTCCGTGAGGCCCTGCGCCAGGACGTTCCGCAGCAGGGTTCTGGTGGCCGCGTCGTCGTCGTCCAGATAGGCCACGATCTCCGCGTCGCTCAGGTCGGACACGCTCGTGGCGGTCGAGTCGATGGCGGTCAGGACCGCGTCCGCAACCTCGATCTCGTCGTTTCCGAGCGCCGTCCGGAACTGCGCCACGATGGCGTCCGCCCGCGCCTTGACGGCCGGGTCGGTCGAAGCGGTGTCGAGCATCGCCGTCTGCGCCGCGTTGTCCGCGATCGCGCCCGGGTCGTCGCCCGTCGCCACGACACGCGCCACATGGCGCCAGGACATGACCTGCGCCTCGATGCCCGCCGGCGCGTCCCAGCGGATGGTCTCCTCGACGGCCTTCACGGCCGCCGTCTCCCGGTCGAAGGCGAGTGCGTCCCCGGCGGTCGCCGCCTGGAAACGGCCCTGGTCGTTCGGGGCGACGGTGGCCGTCGTCCCGTGGGAGAACGTCCCCGTCCAGGTGACGTCGATGAGGGGCTGATCCGCCGCCGCCCGCGTCTCGTCCGCCGTGCTGGCGCGCCCGACCCGGGCGTAGACCCCCGTGCGGCCCATGATCGTCCCGCCCTGGGCGATCGCGATCTGCCCGGCGTCGTTGTCCGCGTCCGCGCCGAGGGTGGCGAAGACGCCCGCGGCGTGCTTCGAGACGGCCCTGGCCTCCGCACCGATGGTGACGGTGACGTCGCCCGTGCCCGAGTTCCGCGCACGGATGGCGGGCTTGTTCCGGCCCTCGGACCGGACCGTTCCGCCCGTCACCCTGACCGTCACGGCGCCGGCGTCGCCCAACTTGTTCGCGGCGAAGATGCCGGGCTGGGTCATGCCCAGCACGGTCCCGCCGGTGTTGGTGACGGAGACCGTACCCGAGCCGAGCCGGTTGGCGTAGATGCCCCAGGTCGGCGCCGTGACGTCGCCGCCGTTGGAGACCGTGACCGCACCGGTATGACCCGCGTTGTCCTGCGGCCAGATGCCGATGCCGGCGGTCGCGGTCGCGGTGATCGAGCCGCCGGTGGTGATGGTGACGTCGCCCGAGCTCCCCGGCTTGTCGACGTGGATGCCGTAGGTGCCCGCCCGGATGGTCCCGCCGCTCTCGACCGTGACGTCGCCGCCCGCGTTGGTGACGTGGATGCCCGCCTCGGTGTCCGCGGTGATCGAGCCGCCGGCGGTGATGGTGACGTCGCCCGAGGTCCCCGTCTTGTCGACCCGGATGCCGTAGGTTCCCCCCCTGATGGTCCCGCCGCTCTCGACCGTGACGTGGTCGCCCGCGTTGGCGACGTGGATGCCCGCCTCGGTGTCCGCGGTGATCGAGCCGCCGGGGCTGGTGATGGTGACGTCGCCCGAGGTCCCCGTCTTGTCGACCCGGATGCCGTAGGTTTCCGCACTGATGGTCCCGCCGCTCTCGACCGTGACGTCGCCGCCCGCGTTGGTGACGTGGATGCCCGCCTGGGTGTCCGCGGTGATCGAGCCGCTGGTGATGGTGACGTCGCCCGAGGTCCCCGTCTTGTCGACCCGGATGCCGTAGGTTTCCGCCCGGATGGTCCCGCCGCTCTCGACCGTGACGGCGCCGCCCGCGCTGGTGACGTGGACCCCCGCCAGGGTGTCCGCAGTGATCGAGCCGCTGGTGATGGTGACGTCGCCCGAGGTCCCCGTCTTGTCGACCCGGATGCCGTAGGTTTCCGCCGTGATGGTCCCGCCGCTCTCGACCGTGACGGCGCCGCCCGCGCTGGTGACGTGGACCCCCGCCAGGGTGTCCGCGGTGATCGAACCGCCGGTGCTGGTGATGGTGACGCCGCCCGAGGTCCCCGGCTTGTCGACCCGGATGCCGTAGGTTCCCCCCCTGACGGTCCCGCGGTTGGTGACCGTGACGGCGCCGCCCGCGCTGGTGACGTGGATGCCGGCCAAGGTGTCCGCGGTGATCGAGCCGCCGGTGCTGGTGATGGTGACGTCGCCCGAGGTCCCCGGCTTGTCGACCCGGATGCCGTAGGTTCCCCCCCTGATGGTCCCGCCGCTGGTGACGGTGACCGCGCCGCCCGCGTTCGCGACGTGGATGCCCGCCCTGTCGGCGGTCACGCTCGCGCCCGCGGCCACGGTGACCTCGATGCCGCCGTTGTTGGCGTTGGGCGTCGCGTAGTAGGCGCGGATGCCGTCCCCGCTCGAGTCGATGGAGCCTGCGTTCATGCGCACGCGGACGTTGCCGACGTTGCGGCGGTCGAGCAGCGCCCTCACCGCCGTCTTGTAGGCGGCGGAGAAGCCCGCGTCCGTGTCGTCGAGCGCGGTGGTAAGCGCGGCGCCGTCACCCGCCGCCACCGCCTCCAGCACCGCCTTCTCCTTGTCCGAGAGGCCCTGCGCCAGGATGTTGCGCAGCAGGGCTCTGGTGGCCTCATCGTCGTCGTCCAGATAGGCCACGATCTCCGCGTCGCTCAGGTCGGACACGCTCGTGGCGCTGCTGTCGATGGCGGTCAGGACCGCCGCCGCCACCGCGAGGTCCGCGTTCCCCAGCGCCGCCCGGAGCTGCGCCAGGATGGCCGCCCTCTGCGAATCGGCGTGCGTCGTCGACAGCAGGTTCCCCTGCGCCGTGGCGTCCGCGATCGCGCCCGGGTCGTCGCCCTTGGCCACCGCCGTCGCCACGTCGCGCCAGGACAGGGCGTGCGCCTCGATGCCCGCCGGCCCGCCCCAGTGGACGGTCTCCTCCACGGCCTTCCCGGCCGCCGCCTCCCGGTCGGCGACGAGCGCGTCCCGAGCGGTCGCCGCCGCGATGCGGACCGCGGCGGAGGACACCGCCCCTTGCGTGAACGTCCCCGACCAGGTCACGTCGATCAGCGGCTGGCTCGCCGCCGTCGCGCCGGCGCTCGGGACCGCGGCGTACACGCCCGCGCGGCGGCTCGCAACCGTCCCCGTCTGGGTGATGCGGCAGCGTCCGCCCGTCGTGCAGTCGTACGACGTCGGCCGCGAGGGAAGCTTGCTGGTGTCCAACATGCCGTCGGTGATCCCAAGCGTCAGGGAGTAACCGGTGGGCACGCCGTTCAGGTGCTCGATGAGACGCGCGCTGTCGATGCCCGAGAGGGAGCCCTCCACCTGGGCGAGCAGGTCGTCCCGGTACGGGATCGTGGTGTCGGTGATCAGGGTCAGCCGGTCCGTCCCGGAGCCGTCGCTCTGGATGGCGTTGGTGGCGCCGTTGGCCCGCACCCTCCCGTTCAGCCCCACCGTCACGTCGCCGCCGCCCTTGAGATGCACCGCCGCGGCGCCCCCCGCGCCGCCCCACACCTCGCCGTCCACGTACACCAGCGCCGCGCCGTCCGCCAGGATCCCCACACCCGAGGAGCCCGCGCGCACCTCGCCATCCGCCATGACGATGACCGCGCCGCCGCTCAGACGCACCCCCGCGTCCGTCCCCCCGGTCACCGCGCCGGCGACGGTGACGACCTGGTCGAGCAGGGAAGCCCCGTTGTACGCCACCGCTATGGCCTGGTCGGCGAGAGCGCCCTGGCCCATGGCGAACCCGTAGGTGTACTTCCTGGCCAACGTCAGGCCGTCGGCCGCATTGGCGACGTAGACGCCCGCCGTGCCGCCGGTCACGCTCGCGTCCGCGGCCACGGTGACCTCGATGGCGCCGTCGCTGGCGGTGTTGGCGACGTAGATGCCGTACGTGCCCGCCGTGATGGTCCCGCTGTTCGAGACCGTGACCCCTCCGCCCGCGTTCGCGACGTAGACGCCCGCCTTGCCGGCGGTGATGCTCGCGCCCGAGGCCACGCTGACGGTGATGGCGCCGTTGTCGGCGTTGGGCGTCGCGTACCAGGCGCGGATGCCGTCGCCGCGGGCGGCGGCGATGGAGCCGCCGGTCATGTCGACCTCGATGTTCCCCACGTTGTACTGGTTCAGCAGCGCGTTCACCGCCGTCTTGTAGGCGGTGGAGAAGGCCGCGTCCGCGTCGGCGAGCGCGGTGGCGAGGCCGTCGTTCGTCGCCACCGCCCGCAGCACCGCCTTCTCCTTGTCCGAGAGGCCCTGCGCCAGGACGTTCCGCAGCAGGGCTCTGGTGGCGTCGTCGTCCGTGCTCAGGTACGTCACGATCTCCGCGTCGCTCAGGTCGGACACGCTCGTGGCGGTCGAGTCGATGGCGGTCAGCACCGCCGCCGCCACCGCGAGGTCCGCGTTGCCGAGCGCCGCCTTGAACTGCGCCAGGATGGCCGTCCTCTCGGAATCGGCGTGCGTCGTCGACAGCAGGTTCCCCTGCGCCGTGCTGGTCGCGATCGCGCCCGGGTCGTCGCCCTTGGCCACCGCCGCCACCACGTCGCGCCAGGACAGGGCCTGCGCATCGACCCCCGCCGCCCCGCCGTAATGGGGCCCGTCGTAGGTGGCCGTCCCCTCCAGCGCCTTCACCGCCGCCGCCTCCTGGTCGAAGGCGAGCGCCTCCGCCACGCTCCCCGCCGCGAAGCGGTCGTTGTCGTTCTGGGCGACGGTGGCCGTCGTCCCGTGCGAGAACGTCCCCGTCCAGGTGACGTCGATCATCGGCTGGGCCCCCGCCGCCCGCGCCGTCGGCGTCGCGGCGTCGTCCCCGTGCGCCACCCGGGCGTAGACCCCCGTCCGGCCCTCGATGGCCCCGCCCTGGGTGACCTCGAGCTGGCTGGTGGTCGAGTACGCGCTGCCGAGGTCGGCGAAGACGCCGGCGGCGTGCTTCGACCTGGCGCTCGTGCCAGAGGCGAGGGTGACGGTCACGTCGCCCGTGCCCCGGTTCCACGCATGGATCGCGGCCTTGTTCCGGCCCTCGGACCGGACCGCGCCGCCCGTCACGTTGACCGGCACGTCGCCGCTCTCGCCCGCCTTGTTCGCGGCGAAGATGCCGGGCTCGGTCCTGCCCAGCACCGTCCCGCCGCTGCTGGTGACGGAGACCGCGCCCGAGCCGAGCCGGTTGGCGTAGATGCCCCAGGTCCCCCCCGTGACGCCGCCGGCGTTGGTGATCGTGACGTCGCCCGTGTGGCTGGCGTAGTCCTGCGGATAGATGCCGGCGCCGGCGGTCGCGGTGATCGACGATCCGGCGGTGGTGGTGATGGTGACGTCGTCCGAGGTCCCCGGCTTGACCACCCGGATGCCGTCGGTTCCCGCCCGGATGGTCGCGCCGCTCTCGACCGTGACGTCGCCGCCCGCGTTGGCGACGTAGATCCCCGTCCCGTCGGCGGTGACGCTCACGCCCGCGCCGAGGGTGACTTCGATGGCGCCGTTGCTGTCGTTCGGCGTCGCGTAGTAGGCGCGGATGCCGTCCCCGCGCGAGTCGATGGAGCCGGCCGTCATGTCGATGGTGACGTCGTCCAGGTGGTGGCGGTCCAGCAGCGCCTTCACCAGGCTCCAGTAGTCGCCGTCGTCCGAGGTGTCGTCCGTGTGGCCCGCGGCGGTGAGCGCGGCGTCCACCCCGTCGTTCGTCGCCACCGCCCGCAGGATCGCCTTCTCGTTGTCCGTGAGGCCCTGCGCCAGGAGGTTCCGCAGCAGCCTTCTGGTGGCCCCGTTGTCCGTCCGGAGATACGTCACGATCTCCGCGTCCGTCACGTCGGACAGGCTCGTGGCGCTGCTGTCGATGGCCTCGAAGACCGCCGAAGCGACCGCGAGGTCGTCGTTGTCGAGCGCCGCCCGGAGCTGCGCGACGTAGACGTTGTCGGCGGCGGTGGCGCCCGTCGGCACGGCCGTAAGCTGCGCCGCGTTGTTCGCGAAGTCGCCCGGGTCGTCGCCCTTGGCCACCTGCACCACCACGTCGCGCCACGACAGGGCGTGCGCCTCGATGCCCGCCGGCCCGCCGTAGTGGAGCGTCCCCTCCATGGCCTTCACCGCCGCCGCCTCCTGGTCGAGGGCCAGCACTTGCGCGGCGCTCGCCGCCGCGAAACGGCCGTTGTCGTCCGTCGCCGTCCCGCGCGCGACGTCGCCTCCCGTCCAGTCGACGTCGATCACGGGGATGTGGTTCATGCTGCTGTCCGTGCTGCGCGTGTCGCCGTCCGCGCTCTCGCTCGTGACCTGGAGGTAGACCCCCGTGCGGCCCCTGATCGTCCCCCCCGACTGGTCGAAGTCGACCCGCTCCGCCTTGCCGACGTAGATGCCGTAGTCCCGCCCCGAGGCGCTGCCGCTGTTGTCGACCGTGACCTCGCCCTCGACGACCCGCTCGATCCGGATGCCGTCCCCGTCCTCCGACGTGACGGCGCCGGAGTTCTCGAGCTCGACGTCATCGTCCGCCGTGGCCAGGTAGACGTAGAGGGCGTGGTTCTTCGAGGTGAGGGCGCCGCTGTTGTCGACCGTGATCGCGCCGCTGTTGGCGGCGTAGGTTCTTCCCTCGCCGAAGGTGACGCCCTCCGCCAGGTAGATGGCGTGCCCCAGGTGCTGCGCCGCCTCGGCCGTCGCTGTCACGGCGCCGCTGTTGGTGAGCGTGACCGCGCCGCCGGAGAGCTTCTTGAGCCGGATGCCGTATTCGGACGCGGTGATGTCGCCCGAGTTCGTGAGCGTGACGGCCTGGGCGCTCTGGTTTTCCCAGTACTCGAAGTCGAACCGGATGCCCTGCCTGGCCGTCTGCCCCGCCACCGCGCCGATGTTCCCGCTGTTGTCGAGGCTCATGGCGCCGGAGGCCCAGTACTGCATCATGATGCCGGTGTAGGGGCCGCCCAGCGTGATGTCGCCGCTGTTGGTGACGGTCAGCGAGCCGGTCATCGTGGTTCCAGGAACGAACGCGAGGATGCCGTGCGGCCGGTGGCGGTAGGTGTTGGTGTCGGCGGCGTTGCCGACGCCCGAGAAGATGGCGCCGCTGTTGGTGATGGTGGTCGCGTCGTTGGTGGCCCCGTTCGCCCGGTGGACCCGGATGCCCTGCCTTCTGGCGTAGATCGTCGCCGCGCTGGTGAGGGTGGGGGCGCCGGCGCCCCGGCCCTGGCTTTGCTGAGCGGAGCGCACCCGGAAGCGGATGCCGTGCTGCTCCATCGGGGCGCTCGCCGAGCCGATGGTCACCCCGCTTCTCACGTTCAGCGTTGTCCACGCGCCGAGGCGGTTCGACCAAAAATAGATGCCGTTGTTGTACTCATCATTGCCGCTCCGCGTGCTCGCCCCCTGGACGATGTTGACGACGTGGGGGACCCCGCCCGTCGCGCCCCCGACGTTGACCGTGGCGCCTTGCTGTGTGGTGGCTTTCAGCTTGAGGCCGGCCGACTGCGAGCCGGAGCCCGCCGTGATCGTGGTGGGCCCGGAGCTGCGGCCCGGGACGTTGAGCGTGCTGCCGTTGCCGTGACCGAGGGGGCTCGAAAAGTACTGGATGCCGTCGTTATAGGCCGCGTTCCCGCAGGTGATGGTGCGCTGGCTCGAGATCCCGCATTCCGCCTCCGCCCGCGCCTCCCCCGGCGCGAGCAGGAAGAGCGCCGCCGCCGCGAGCGCCGCGGCGCCCGGCGCGCCGGAAGCGAACATGGCCGGCTTCCCGCCCGCCGCGAGCGCCGCCGTCGTTCGAGAGGACGGGCCGGAGAAGAGGGCGCGGCCTGGGAGGCCGGCGGGGGCGGGCTTCCCGCCTGCCGCTTCCGGGGGCCGGACCTTCATACCGGAACCCCGATGTATTGCGGGGGGGGGGGGGGGGGGGGGGGGTATTTCTGCGGTCAGTGCTTCCGGCCATCCTCGGAAACTCCTCCTCTTGTCGAATCCGCCCGGCTCGAACCGTTCGCGCCGCCGAGCGATGCCGTCCCGGGGTCATGGGGGGAACCTCCAGGGCCGGCCCGATTTCGCCTGCCCGGCGGCGGGGATCACCGCCGGCCCCTCGAAGTCAACCCCAACAAGCCGGGATTATCACCTCATTACCGCATACGTTCAACCAGTGCCATGAACCGAGGCATGTGCGCGGTGAGGTTTTCGCCAAGCACGAACACCCCTGGGTACGCCGGCGTCCCGCCGGCAGGTCCGTTCTCACGGCGCTTCGCCCTTCCCGGGCCGGCGAGACGCCGGCGTACCCAGGGAGGGTGTGCCCGGGTACGACCCGCCGTGGGGTGAAATCTTCCCAAAAGCCCCTCGAACCGACCCCAAACCCTGGAACAGCGCCGTCTCCGTGGGGTAAAAAATATCTCGACTTCCTCTCTACTATCGCTATATCAATAGGTTACGAACAGCGCACGGGCCTCAACACCGATTGCCAACACCGAGGCATGTGCGCGGTGGGATTTTTCGCCAAGCACACCTCGTCGCAGGGCGTCCTGGGAACGCGGGCGTCTCGCCCGCACAGGGGTGTGAAGCGCCCGTGAACAAAAGTGCGGGCGAGACACAAGCGTTCCCAGGAGCGCCGCGCAAGCGCCGCCGTGGGCGGATTTCAACAGCACGCCGTCGGGCGTGTTCTCGACGACGAGCCGCGTTCCCGCCCCCCAGCGCCGCGGGGCGCGGACCGCCTTGGGCAGGACGATCCGGCCCTTCGTCGAAACGGTGGCGGTGAGCCGTTCGGACCCAGGCATTGTGATCCCTCCGGGTAATGCAGAGGCAAGACAACGCAGGCGGGCGTATCGAACCAGGGTCAGGCCCTGGCTGCGGCCTCGTCCGGCCCGGATGCCGTCAGGCGCGCTCTGCCGCGAAGGCCGCGACGTTGCGCTCCTCCCGGCTGAACTCCACCCCGACCAAGTGGATCGGCTGCCCGAGACGGCGGTACTTGTCGGCGTAATCCCTTTCCTTGAGCTGCGCCAGCGCGCCCCCCTCCGGCGCCTTCTCCACCGTCTTGAGCTCGAACAGGTAGACCTGATCGTTGAACAGCACCGCCATGTCCAGACGACCGCGACTGGTACTGTCCTCCACCCGCACGTCCAGCCCCACGGCCGCGAACCAGGAGTAGAACACGCTCGCGTAGTACCCCTCGTAGCGGGCGATGTCGTTCTTCATATGCCACTGGTACGGGATCCCGGCGAAGAACGAACGGAACAGCGCCTCCAGCCCCTCGAAGTCGTTCGCGGCGAGCAGTTGGCGGAGGGGTCCGTCCTCCGCCATACGCCGCGAGGACTCCGGCAACAGGGCGTGCAACAGGTGTTCGTTCAGGCTCTGGCGCACCTCGTGGTTCGGATAGTCCAGCCGGTAGCGGGTCCGGCCGCCGCACTCCTCCACGTCCCGGATGGTCAGGTAGCCGGTCTGGAACAGCAGCGCCTCCGTCGCCATCTCGTCCACGTCGAAGGTGGACAGCAGCGCGTCGGTGCCGATCATCCCGTCCAGCTCCGGGGAGGCCACCCCGCGGCGCAGCAGGGTGTCGATGAGGAACCTCGGGGTCCCGGTCTCGAACCAGTGCGCCCTGAACTCGCGCTGCCGGAACAGCAGCAGGATGTCGAAGGGGTTGTAGACCTTCTCCTCCCCGAGCCAGCCGTAGCCGTTGTACCAGCGGCGGATCTCGTCCCGGTCCAGGCCCGGAAGCTCCGGCGCGAACACGGTGTCCAGGTCCGTGTCGGTGTAGCCGCAGATGGCGGAGTACGCCGGGTCCATGGTGATGTCGATGAGGTTGTTCAGGCCGGAGAAGATGCCCACCTTGGAGAACTTGCTGACCCCCGTGAGCAGGGTGAACTTGACGTGCGCGTCGCTGGCCTTGATGGCCGAGTACAGCCCCCGCAGGGCGTCGCGGTTGGCGCGGGCCAGCTCCGGCTTCGCCAGCGCGTCCAGGATCGGCCGGTCGTATTCATCGACCAGCACCGCCGCCCGCTGCCCGGTGCGCTCGTGCAACATGGCGAGCAGCCGGCGGAAGCGGGCCGGGCCGCTGGAGTAGCGGGATTCGATACCGGCCCTTTCTTCGATGGCGTCGAGCTGCGCCGCCACGTCTTCGCGCAGGTAGTCCGGGTCGCTGAAGTCGCCGGCGCTGAAGTCGAGCCGCACGACGGGATGGCGCACCGACCAGTCCCAGCGCTCGTGAACGTAAAGCCCCTCGAACAGCGGCTCGCTGCCCTCGAACAGCTCCTTCAGGGTGTCCACGAACAGGCTCTTGCCGAAGCGCCGCGGGCGGGACAGGAAGTAGTGGACGCCTCCCTCCACCAGCCGATGGGCGTAGGCCGTCTTGTCCACGTAGTACCAGCCCTCCTCGCGGATCGTGCGGAAGGTCTGGATGCCGATGGGCA
Organism: Gammaproteobacteria bacterium; assembly: GCA_965243335.1. Classification (GTDB taxonomy): domain Bacteria; phylum Pseudomonadota; class Gammaproteobacteria; order HK1; family HK1; genus JAJDXW01. The sequence continues at coordinate 1,751,480 of OZ251545.1, read as the reverse complement.
GCTTGCGCTTCGTCATGGGCGCACCATACCCCCCGCTTCGAGGGCAGTCAAAGCCGGACCGGGCGGAGAAGACGGCCATCCTGACCACCGATTGAGGACGGGCCGGAGAAGGAGGCGGGCCCTGGGCGGCCGGCGGGGCCGGGCCTCCCGCCCGCCGCTTCCGGGGGGCGGGCCTTCATGCCGGAGCCCCGATGCGCGCGCACGTTCGGGGGGATCTCGAAACCCGCGCTCTACTCTCCATTGACGGGCTGCGAACAGCGCGCGGGCCTCGCTACCACCCTCCGAGCACCAGCTCCCCTATCCTGAGGTCCCGGAACCGGGGGGCGGAGGCGGTGATTGCGCCCGCTTGCAGGACCTCGGCGAGGTCCGCCCCTTCGGGCGCGGGCCCCCGCATCGCGAGCACGAAGCTTCTCCACCCGCCGCCTCTCTCGCGATAGGCGCCGACCCCGGATACGTACTCGCGATCGGGGTCCACGACGACGTACACGTATTCGGGCGCCTCGTCTCCGTCGAGGTCCGTGCGGATCAGGACCGGTCTGCCGTAAACGTGAGGAGGCGGGCGGGGATGGCGGACGTGCGAATGGAACCGCGCGTCGGGAGGGGGATCGAAGAAGAAGCGTTCGATGGCTTCGCGCGCGCCGGCCGGCGCCTCGAACGGCTCGGGCCGGTACTCGACCCCCTCCCAGAGGTCGGCGGCGGAAGTCGGAGGCGGCGGGAGCGGCGCCGCCTCCCGGATGCGCTGCGCCAGATCGGGATCGCTTTCCTCGTGAGCGTCGATGAACCCCTGCATCGCCAGCCAGGCGGGCCGCCCGAGGTGCTCGCGCGCATAGTGGAAGTCGAATCCTCGGAGCTCGATCTCGCCCGTGTCGACCCGTTGGAGCTGGCTCGCGAGCGATATCTTCCGGAAGTCGAGGGCCGGGCTGTTGACGAGCAGCATCACCGCCAGCAAGGCCCATCCCAAGACCTTGTTCACCCGGCCGAGGTCGCGCGGCCAGCCGTCGCGCCGGCGGACGATGCACCCCGCGTACCCGACGGAGAAGGCCGCGAGGAGCAGCCCCGCGGTGAACGCCCAGCAGCGCTCCACGCTCCAGCCGTACTGGTCGACCCGGAGATGGAGACCGTAAAGGGCGAGGGCGGGGAGCGCGGGCAGGAGGGCGATGCCCGGCCAGAGCGCGCGATGGACCACCGGCGGGTAGGGGGCGCCGCGGCCGGCCTGGTAGACGGCGTTGACGAAGAACAGCACGAACGCGCTCAGCCACAGGAGCAGCGCCGTGCCGCTCCCGGTCCCCCACAGCGGGCCGAGCCCGGTGAAGGGGAGCGCGGCGAGGAAGATCACCGACACCCCGACCGCGAGCGGCAGCAGGAGCCGCATCAGGCCCTCGAGGAGTCCCGCGACCCCGTCGATCAGGTGGAGGAGACGCCGGAAGATCGACACCCCGAGCCCGAAGGCGACCGCGAGCACGGGAAACAGGAACCAGTCCTGGCCGAACAGGTCTTCGAAGAACCCGATCCCGATGGCGGAGAAGAGCCGCCCCCAGAGATGGAGCACCAGGTAGACGCCGCACGCCAGCGCGGCGGCGTGGGCGGCCACCAGGAAGTTGCGCCAGGAGAGGGTGAACAGGGCGTCGTAGCCGGGCGGCGCCCGCCCGGCCCACCGCTGCACGTACATCAGGGCCTTGAAGCAGGCCAGGAGCATGGTGGCGGCGTAGACCGCGACCAGCGACTCGACGGGAAACTCCCCCGCCGGGGACGCCTGCCGACCGACGTATGCGGCGAGGAGCGCGAGCGCCGCGCAGAACGCGCTCACGGATTGGAAGACCCGCGCCCGGCGGTCCGCCTCCAGGCTCATGAGCAGCAGGGTCGGCCACGCGAGGGCGACGGTCCAGAGCGGGAAGTTGAGGGTCGGCGTCCGGCCCGGCCACGTTGTCCGCGGCCGGAAATAATGAGAAATGAGCCTATCCGGGCTGATGTGGTCTGATCTGGGCTGGCGGGAACAAAATACAGCTACTTACGGCGACCCTCGGACCTGCGCGGCGCGGGCTGCCCGAGACACGAAAAAATGAAAATTTTCGGGCGAAACGGCCTGGAAACGCGATTTTTCCAGGCCGTTTGAAGGGGTCGTTTGGGCTGGATCGGGACGCGGCTAGAAGATGACGTCGTCGCGATCCGCGTCTGGCGGGGGTTGGCCCGGCCGGGGCTCGGTGTCGCGGAACACCTCGGGCAAGGTCGAGCGCAGGGGCTCGTCGTAGATCGGCCAGAACGTGAAGTAGAGCAGCCACCAGAAGTCGGCCGCCTCGTGGGCGGGGTCGAGGAGGAAGAGCTGCTGGCCCTCGTCGCTGAGGTCCACCGGCGTCGGCTTGGCCAGGATCTCCTGCATCCAGGGGACACCGGAGTGCTCGCCCGTCACCGTCCCCGCCTCGTCGTCCCAGACGACGGACCGGGGCTCGCGGCCCCACCCTCGGTCCGGCAGCATGATGGTGTGCACGGCCATGCTACGGGTTGTAGTAGACGAGCGCGCCCAGAAGCAAGTCCGCCATCTCCGGGTCGTCCCGGACCATCAACCACAGCACCTCCTGGCTATGCCGCGAGTGCAGCAGGATCTGGTGGCCCACCGTGATGACCTCGATGGGCCGGTGGCCGAACTGCGGGTACTCACGCCCGAAGTAGGCGTCGATGTACTGATCCCGCCGACCCCTCACGTTCGGCTGATAGGGCTTCAGGTGGATGACCGGCTCGCCCGCCGTCCGCCGGTCGTGCAGCTCCCGGAACCACTTGTCCAGCCCCGGCATGGCGTGCTGGAGGTGGTGGACGTACTCATGGATCGCGTTCCCCGGGTCCGCGCTCACCTTCGCGAGCGCAAGCTGGCCGGGCTGGGGCGGTCGCCAAGATCCCCCGAACTGCTGCCCATTGGACGCCACGCGGAGCCGCCCGGTGTTGGCGGCGGTCACCCATGACGCGGGGAACAACCCCGCGGCGTCGCGGACCCTCTCCGTCGCCGCGAGGTCGCCCGGGGACTGCGAGGCCGCCTCCAGGTCCGGGTCGACCGTCCCGGCGCCCCGCTCGCGCCGCAGCCGCTCCGTGACGAGCGCCCGCATCCGCCCCGAGAACCCCGGCGCGTTGGGGTCGCCCCCGGCGGCCTGGACGATCTCATCCCGGATGACCCGGCCCTCGGTGATGTAGTGCGCGAGGTCCGGCTTCTTCGCGGCGGCGGCGATCGGGGCCGGGGCCGCCGCGACCTTCCCCTTCAGCGTCTTGACCGATTGGGCCACCGGCCGGACGGTCCCGACGTTGTGATCGAACCCCGGATCGATCCCCACCGGGACCTGCACCGTCTCCCCGGTCCGCTTGTTGGTCCAGGCTCGGGTGCGCGCGGATCCGGGCGGCGGCTCGGTCGAGACCTGGTAGCCGAACTCGTCGAGGTCTTCCTCGGAGAGCTGCTGGATGATGCAGCGGCAGTACCAGCCGTTCGGCGGGGCGTGCGTCTCCCACCACGGGTGGTCCACCGGCAGGACCGTGCCATGCCAGCGCATGTGTTCGGGCCGGGTGCGCGCGTCCAGGGTCGCGACGTAGCGCAGGTAGGGCATCCGCTCCTTCAGGCGCTCGATGCGCTCCCACCGCCCCCGCGCGACGGACGTGCGGAGGTTGGTGTCGAAGATGGTGCGCAGCCGATGGACGGACCCGAGCTGGACGATGCGCTCCTCGCCGGTCACCGGATCGGTCATCTTCTGCCGGCCCCACCATCCCTTGGCCCGGAGGGTGGGCTCGAGCCGCTCGCGGAAGACGTCGAACGTCTCCCCCTCGGCGAGGCTCTGATCGACCGCCCGTGCGACGTCCGTCAGGATGTCGACGCGCATGGCCTTGGCGACGGTGAAGCTCACCGCGTGCGTCGCGGCGTCGGTGTCGCGCCAGTCGAACCCGACGTGCTTGCCCTTGCCCCGGAAGTGCTCGATGGCCTCGACCGGGGGGACGTTCAGGATCTCGGGCTCAGCCATCCCCCTCGCCGGCCTCCGACGCCTCCCCCGAGAACGTCATCCGGTGGAGCCGGTCGGCCAGGGCCGAGGCGTCCAGGCGGTCGAACAGGGCCGGGAGCTCGCGGCGGAACGATTCGATGTCGACGGCCGCCTCCGCCGCCTCGAGGATCGGGCCGATGACCGGGGCCATGAACGGCTCCCACCCCCCGCCGCCGAGCGCCTCGTCGAGCGCTCGGGCGATCGCGTCCCCGCCGCCGCCCCCCGCGAGCTCCGGCCCCCTCCCCGGCATGGGGCCTGCATCGCCGTTGCCGGGGGGCTGCACGGGCGGCGCCGGGGCGTCCTCCCACTCCCCGCCATAGACCTGCTCGACGTGCCTGCGCGTGGGGCGGACCCCCGCCGTGCGGGAGACCGTCTCCTCGCGCACCGCGCGCTTGTCCAGGTCTTCGGGCGGCTCCGCGTCGCGCACGATGCGCGGGTGCGCGGCCCCCGGCCAGTTCCACTCCGTCAGCCACCGGGCGAGGGTCTGGTTCAGCGCCCCGTCCATCATCCTCGCATCGGCCGCGATCACCTCGTCGCGCACGTCCTTCTGCACCTCCGCCGTCCCGCGCCAGGGCCCCTGGTCCGTGGTGGACGACTGCCCGAGGATGGTGGTGGTGATCGCCCGGTCGAGATACACGACGAGGTCGTTGTAGTCCGCCCCGCTCCGCCGCAGCGATTCCAGCAGATCGATTTTCTGGTCTTCGGGCAGGGTGGCGCCGCCGGCGGTGGTGAATCCCTCCACGATCTCCTTGAGCCGCTGGATCTCGACGTCGCTCGACCCGCGCGGATACCGCCCCACCGGCACGGGGCTCGCGAACCGCTGGTTCGAGAGCGCCCAGTACTTGATGATCTGCCGCTTCAGGAACACGGGCCAGTAGCACCACCTGGCGAGCCCGGGCGCATAGGGGAGGTCGTCGTGGTCCCCGCTCCGGGTCGCCACGATGAACTTCGCCGGCGGCAAGGGCGTCCCGGACGGACTCCGGCTCGTGAGGAGGAGCAGGGTCCCGTCCGCCTGCCAGCGGAACCGCTCCGGCGACCGCACCCGGACGTCGTCCACGACCACCCGCCCGTCGGCCTGCCCCCACATCACCTCCGCCACCGCGTAGCCGTACCAGGCGGCGTGCGCGAGCCGGCGGTAGATGGCGTTGAAGGGGATCGCGTCGAGCTGCGCCTTCAGGTCCTCGGCGCCCCTCCGGTCCCGGCGGCCGTCCCCGCCAGGCTCGACGTCCCAGGGCTTCGCGACGAGCGCGTCGAGCCGCTGGTCGAGGGCGGATTGCGCCCGTTCGTCCCGCAGCGTGTCCCGGTAGAGCCGGATCGCCTCCTGGTGCCACTGCTCGCCCGAGGCGTAGCGGGCGGCGTGCCGCGGGTGCATCGGGATCTCGCCGATGTACGCCTCGAGGATGTGGCCGATCGACGAGGGCGCCGCCTCGCCCTCGGGCGTCTTCTCCGGCGCCGGCGCGCGCCGCCCGAACAGCCGGACGAGCATCAGTAGCCCATCCGCTCCACGACGTCGGCGGAGCGGATCAGGCCGCCGCGGCCGTCGAACCCCGCCGCCCCGCGCTCGTACACGGGATCGGGCCCGCCGTACGGGAGGCTGCCGAGCAGCTCTCCCGGGATGATCTCGCCCTCGATCGGCCCGCCGAGCCCCTGCATGGCGCCGCACCCGAGGGCGGCCGCCCAGAAGCGGTCCGCGTGCGAGCCGTCGCCCTCCTGCTCGGCGCCCACGAGCAGCCGCACGCCCCCGGTGACGCCGACCTCCTTGCGCACCGAATGCAGGTCCGCGCGCAGCACCCGATCGCCCGCCGGCAACCTCGCGGCCCGGTCGCTCATCCGCTCCCGGAGCGCGTCGGCGAGGGCGAGCTTCCGCGCCGCGGTCATCTGCACCCCTTCGACCCGGCTCGGACCGTATCGGCGCTGCGCGTCCTCGACCGGCTTCTCGCCCATCCCGGTCTGGTCGAGCGCGATCCGCAGCGGCCTGTACCGCGCCACCAGCTCGTCGAGCGCCTGGTCATGCGCGCTGAAGGGCTGGCGCGACAGGGTGCGGACCTCCCGGGTCCACGCGACGTCGCCCACCAGCTCCCAGACCCAGGCCACCCAGAGGTCCCGGCGCCGGCCGATGTCGTTGCCGATGAACGTGTGCCCGTCCCCCGCGAGCTCCGGCCGCCCGGCGTCCGGGTGCTCGCAGGCGTCGATGAGGTCGTAGTCGAGCCACGACGACGCCTCGTCGAGCCATTCGCACTCGAACTCCTGGCGCCAGATGTCCTCGTCGGCGAGCCCGCGGCGGAGCTCCTCGACGTCGCGCGGCAGGCCGTCCGCGACCGCCTGGTGGATGTCCACCGCGTGGCGGCTCCACCCGGAGTCCGCGCCGCTCGTCATGAGCTCGTAGAACTTCCCCTGCTTTCCCGCGGGGGTGCTGGCGATCCGGATCCGGTAGCCCGCGGAGATGGTCGGGAAGAGGGCCGCCCAGATCTCCCGCGACTTGGCGTGGCGCCCGAACTCGTCGAGGAAGACCCCGGCGCTGTAGCCCCTCGCCGTGTCCGGGTTCGCGGGGAGCGCGATCACCCGCGCCCCGTTCGGGAACGTGATCCGGAGCTCGCGGTATTTCGTCTCGTCCGGCGCCTCGAACGTCCCGGTGAGCACGTCCGCCGCGAACCCGTAGGCCCGCGCATGGAGCGCGACGCCCTTGGTCATCGCCTCGGCGGCCTGCTTCTCGCCCCGGCTCAGGATGACCCACTCCCTCCGTTCGCCCCGGGTCATGCCTTCGTAGACGTCGTCCACGATCGCCAGCGTCGAGGTGAAGGTCTTGCCGGACTGGCGCGACCACTTCCCGATCACGAACCGGCTCCGGTCCGCGATCCACCTCTGCTGGTAGTCGTGGAGCGGGATCGCGGGGCGGGTCACGCCTCCACCACCATGCCGTACACCTGCTCGCGGATGGCGGCGAGGGCTTCGGGCGGCAGCGCGTATCCCGCGCTCGCCGCTTCGGCGGCGGCCACCTGCTTGGCCGCCTCCCCCGCCGCCTCCGCGATGCGCCGCCGCTCCAAGCGGACCATCGAGGCGGCCTTGGTCGCCTCGGCCCTCGCCCTCCTCGCCGCCGCCGGCCGGTCCGTCGATGCGGACCGCCTCGCCGCGCTCAGGCTGGTGGAGCGGGAGGCGCTGGCGGCCCTCGCCGAGCGGGGGCCGGGTTGACCGGACGGGTCAGGCCAGCAGCGCGCAGACGAGCCGCAGGGCGCACCACACGGCCCACCCGACGACCGCCGCCGCGACGAAGGCCCACACCCACCCGGAGCTGAACGCCCAGAACGCCAGGGGCGCGAGGACGCCGAGGATCGCCAGGCCGGCGATCCGCTCGGGCCATCCCCGGTGCTGGAACGACAGGATGATCCCGCTGCCGAGGCAGATGACGGCGAGGACGATGGCGGCGCCGATCGGGTCCATGCCCGGAGCGTACCATGCCTGACGACCTCCGGCTCGGGATCCGCCTGGAGGTCGATGCCAAGGGCTTCACCGGCGAGATGCGGCTCGCCGACCGCGAGCTCGACAAGCTCTCCCGCCGCCTCGGCCAGACGCCCGGCCCGGCCCGCGCCGCCGCCGCGGCGACGGACGAGCTCACCCGCTCCACCCGGTCCGCCGGCCGCGCGTTCCTCGACGCGCACGGGCGGCACGTCAAGTACCTCTCCAGCCTCGCGAGCATCGAGGTGTTCCGGCGCGCGGCCCGCGCGGGCGCCCAATACGCCGACGCCTGGACCCGGGTGAACAACGCGGTCCGGCTCGCGACTGAGTCCGAGGAGGCCGCCCTGCGGGTGCGCGGCGCGCTCTTCGAGATCGCGGACGAGACCCGGGCGCCGATCTCCGCCGCGGTGTCGCTCTACCAGCGTCTCGCGCAGGCGGCCGGAGATCTCGGGGCGACCGAGGATCAGCTCCTCGCCGTGGTGCGCGGGGTCGGGCAGTCCCTCGCGATCCAGGGCACGTCCTCGACCGAGGCGGCGGGGGCGCTGCTCCAGCTCTCGCAGGCCCTCGGCGGCGGCGTGGTCCGCGCCGAGGAGTTCAACAGCCTCCTCGAGGGCGCGCCGGTCCTGCTCCGGACGGTGGCCCGCCACCTGGAGGGCGCCGGAGGATCGGTGGCCCGGCTCCGGCGCCTGGTCAACGAGGGGGCGGTCTCCAGCCGGGAGTTCTTCCGCGCCTTCCTCCGCGGGTCGGCCGACCTCGAGGACCAGTTCGGCCGCACCGCCAGCACCCTCGGCCAGGCGTTCACCCGGCTCGACAACCAGACGACCCAGCTCGTCGGCGCGGCGGACGAGATCGCCGGCGCGAGCGCCCTCGCCGCGCGCGCGATCGAGGGCCTCGGGACCGCCCTGGGGCAGGTGGACCCCGAGCAGGTGGCGCGGGCCCTGGATCTCGCGGGAAAGGCGGCGCTCGCCGCGGGCGCCGCCCTCGGGACGCGGCTGGCGGGATCGCTCCTCACGGCGGGCGCACAGTCGGTGATCGCCGCGGCGCAGATGGCGGCCGTCCAGGTCGCCCTGGGGCGCATGGAGGGGCGCTCGCGGTCGGCGGCGGTGGCGCTGACGGTGTTCTCCCGGGCCGCCCGGGCCGCCCGCGGCGCGCTCGCCCTGCTCGGCGGTCCATGGGGCGTCCTCGGCCTCGTCGCCTTCGGCGCCTGGGAGGTCTGGTCGGCCGTCTCGCGGAGCCGGGAGGAGATCCGAGGGCTCGGCGAGGACGCGAGGGGCGCCGGCGGCGGTCTGCGCGACCTCGCCGACGCCTACCGCGCGCTCGACACGGCGCAGATCGAGCGCCGCCGCGACGCCGGACGCCGGCTGCTCGGCTTCATCGGGCGCGACGTCCAGTCGCTCCGCGACGGGGTCGCCGAGGCGGAGGATGAGCTCGACGCGAACCTCGCGCAGCAGCAGCAGATCACGACGATGCTCGCGGCCGGCGAGCACGCCGCGGTGCTGTCGCGCGAAGGCCCGAGCTATGGCGCGCTCCAGACCCGCGCGACCGAGCTCCGGGGCATCGTGTCCCGATCGCGCGACGAGATCGCGCGATTGAAGGCCGAGCGCGGCGAGACCGAAGCGCTCGTCGCCGCGGCCGATGCCGAGCTGAAGGCGCGCTCGTCCCGTCCTCTCCCCGGCGAGCCCGGGACGCCCCCGTCCGCCGCCCCCGACTACAGCGACTTCGCGGGCGCCGATCGGGCGCTCCGCGAGGCGCGGGCGCGCATGGTCCGCCTCCGCCGCGACGCCGCCCGCATCATGGACGACGTGGGCGACGAGCTCGCGACCCCGTACGACCGCGCCGTCCGCCAGGCCGAACGGTGGGGTGAGGAGAACCGCCGCATCCTCCTCGCCGCCGGCGCGTCCGCCGAGGAGCTGGGCGCGGTCAACGAGATCGTGCAGCAGCGGATCGCCGCCGCCGCCAGGGAGGCCGCGGAGGAGCAGGCCCGCGCCGCCGAGGACGCCCTCCGGTCCGCGACCGACTGGCGCTCCGGCCTCGAGCGCGGCCTCGCCGACCTCGCCCGCGAGAGCGAGGACTACGCGACCCTCGCCGAGCAGGCGGTCACCGGCGCGTTCCGGGGCATGGAGACCGCGCTCGCCCAATTCGTCGCCACGGGCAAGCTCGGCTTCAACGACCTCGTCCAGTCCATCATCTCCGACCTCGCCCGCCTCGCCGTGCGCCGGTCCATCACCGGGCCGCTCCTCTCGGCGCTCGCCGCGGCGTTCGGCGCGCGGTATCCGGCGGGCGCCGGGGCGGAGCTCGACATCGGCGCCGGCGTCGCCCACGCGGGCGGGATCGCGGGCGCCCTCCGGACGCGCCGGTCCGTCCCCGCCGCCGCCTTCGACGCCGCCCCCCGCCTCCACGGGGGCGGCGTCCTCGGCCTCGCCCCGGACGAGGTCCCCGCCATCCTGCGACGGCGGGAGGGCGTCTTCACCCCCGAGCAGATGCGCGCGCTGGGGCCCGCGCAGCCGCCCGCCGTCGTCGTCCAGATCGTCAACCGGGGCACCCCGCAGCGGCAGGTGGGCGAGGCCCGGCAGACGGTCGAGCCGGACCGGCTCGTCACCACCCTCATCCTCGACGACCTGTCGCGCCACGGCCCCATCTCCCAGGGGCTGGAACACCGCTACGCCCTCGGGGGGCGGCTCGGATGACCGACCCCTGGCCCGCCGCCCACGCCCTCCTCATCGCGGACGGCGAATGGGAAGGCGCCGCCCCGGCGTCCGTCCGCACCACCGTCCGGGCGCCCTCCCTCGCCCGCCAGACGTCCGGCCCCGACGCCCCCCGCCGCCTCCGGAGCCTGCGGTGGCTCTGCCTCAGCGACTCGGACGCCGCGGCCTGGATCGCATGGGCCGCGTCCGGCGCGCACCGTCTCTGGACGGGCCTTCCCGGCGAGCGCTCGGCCACCGCCCGCTGGCGCCTCGTGGGCGGCCTCGCGGGCGCCCGCCTCACCCCCTACGACGCCGGCGGCGGCCGGCGGGCTTGGAGGGGCGAGGCCGAGGCGGAGTCGCCGGACCCATGACCCCCTGGCCCGACTACGCCGGCGTCGCCCGCTTCGAGGGCGGGGTCTCCTGGCTCGGCGCGGTCCGGCGCGTCCAGTTCGAGGACGGTTCCGTCCGCCAGGCGACCTCGGGGTCACAGCAGCGCATCCTCGACCTGACGGCGATCCTCGCGTCCGACGCGGAGCGGGACCAGTTCACCGCGTGGCTCACCGCGCACGCCGACGACTGGATCCGCCTCCCCGCCGGCGCCGGCGGTCCGGAGAGCGCGGCCAGGGTCGCCCGGATCGTCGGCGGCCGCGCCGGGCTCGACCTCGCCGCCGAGGTGTCCGATCGGCGCCGCTGGCGCGTGACGGCGCGGTTCGAGAGCCCGGAGCCCTGGCTCCTCCGGAGCTTCTGGGATCCGCGGCTCCCCGTCCCCGGCAGCGACGTCGTCGTGCGGACCAGCGTCCGCTTCAGCGCCAGAGTCCACCAACCGCCCGCCGGGTCCGGCAGGCCGGCGATCACAATCGCTCCCACCCCCCGTCCGCCGCTCCCCGCGCCCGCTGTCCGCTCCGCGTCCTGGTGGGCCTGGATCGCGCTGTTCGCCGCGGGCGGGGGGCAGGCCATGATCGACATGCGGACCTCGCCCGACGCGGGGTCGGATGCGTCCTTGTCCGAGGCGGCCCTCAAGCCCGAGCTCCTCCCCGACCTCGCCCTCGCCCTGCGCGCCGGGGAGCGGCGTCTCGCCGTGCGCGGCATCGGCGGCGCCGACACGACCGAGCCCTACGTCTGGACCCCCGCGGACAGCGCGGCGCTCGACGCCTTCGTCCGCGCGGCCCGCGTCGGCGAGCCGGTCGACGCCGCCCTCGTGTGGGCGGGGGCCGGGTCCCTCGCGGACCTCACGGCGCTCGAGGCGGTCGCGTCCGGCGTCCCGACCCCCCTCCGCGCCTGACCCGCCGTGGCGTCCCCCGCCTACCGCCGAGCCGTCTCCGAGCTAGACCCGGCCGACGTCGTCGTGCACGCGCTCGAGATCCGGCACCCCGCCCTGACGGACCCGGTCCGGGTCGTGGCCGACCGCCTCGGCCGCCAGATCGAGGGCCACGACTGGATCCCCCTCGCGTTCACCGCGCGCCTCGCGGATGACGGCGAGGGCCGCGCCCCGGCCGCCGAGCTCCGGGTGGACAACGTCGGCCGGCCGCTCATGCGCTGGGTGGAGGCCGTCCAGGGCGGATCGGGCGCGACCGTCCGGGTGATGGGGGTGCGGGTCCCGGCCGCCGCCGCCCCGGTCGTGGAGTGGGAAGTGACCGTCGACGTGCACTCGATCCGCGCCGACGCCGAGTCGATCATCGTCCGCCTCGGGTTCGACCCGTTCCTCTCCCAGCCCGCCGTCGCGCTCCGCTACGACCCCCGGACCGCCCCGGCGATGTTTGGATGACGCCCGACCTCGCCCGCTACCTCGGGCGTCCGTACGACGCGGGCGCCGCCGACTGCGCAGACCTCGTGGCGGACGTGCTGCGCGAGGAGATGGGCATCGACGTCGACCTCCCGGGCCGGGCCGCGTCCGCCCGCGCCCGGGACCGCCAGGCGCGCTCCGTCCTCGCCGAGGCCGCGGCGCCGGCCGCAGACCCGCGGCCCGGCGACGTCGCCCTCCTTCGCCCCGCGGGCCGGCGCGCGGGCGCCCACCACGTCGGGGTGGTCGGCGTCGACTGCGCGGGCCGCGCCTGGGCGCTGCACGCGCAGCCCGGCGTGGGCGCCGTCCTCACCCCCCTCGACGAGCTCCCGCGCCGCGGCTACGCACTCGAAGGGCTCTACCGGGCGGCGCCATGACCTCCCGCGCGCTCGTCGTCGACCGGCGGCCCCATCCCATCACCACCGCCGGGCGCGACGTCCGGACGGTCGTCGTCCCGCCCGAGGGCCTGACGCTCGCCGCGCTCGCCGCCCGCGAGTGGCCCGGCCCCGGGCCGGTGGCGGCGTGGCGGAACGGCGAGCGGATCCCCGAGCCGGAGTGGGAGCGCGCACGCGTCGGCCCCGGCGACGTCGTCACCCTCCGCGCCGCCGTCGCGGGGGGCGACGACACGGATCCGCTCCGCACCGTCCTGACCATCGCCGTCATCGCCGCGGCGCTCTACGTCTCGGGCGGCTACGGCGCCTTCGCCGCCTGGCCGGCGTGGGGGAAGGTGGCGCTCGCGACCGGCATCACCGTCGGCGGCCGCTTCATCGTCGACGCGATCGCGCCCCCCCGGTTGCCGGACGCGTCGGACCCCACGGGCGACGGCGCCGCCTCGACGGCGCCGCCGGCCGCCCTGACCAACATCCGCAACTCCGCCCGCCCCTACGGGCCCGTCCCGCTCGTGCTCGGGACGCATCTCCTCTACCCCGACGCCGCCAACACCCAGTACGCGACCTACGACGGGGACGACCAATACCTTGCCGCCGTCTTCGGGTTCGGCGTGGGCGATCTCTCGATCCCGGCGGCCGGGGCCGGCGCGCTCCGGATCGGCGACACGGCCCTCGCCAACTACCAGGGCGTCTCGACGGAGTGGTCGGACGCGCGCGGGCGCCTCACCCTCGTCGAGGGCGACTCGTCGACGCAGGAGGGCTCGAGCTTCCCCAACACCAACTGGATCGTGCGGGATCTCCCGGTCGGCGCGGAGAAGGTGGTGTTCGAGTTCATCGTGCGGGCCTTCGGGATCGGTAACTCTGGCCAATACACAGAACTCTCCACCTCGGTCTACATACAGCGCGTCGCGATGCCGGCCGCCGGCGACCGCCGCGTCATCCACAGCGAATACACCTGGGCCCACTCCGACCCCACGCCACACCGCCACACCGTGACCCTCGACCTCCCCACGGACGGCGTGCAGCCCGCGGACGGGCGGGGGTGGCGGATCCACTGCCGGCTCGTCACAGCGTCGGCATCGAATCCGAGGTCCGTGCGGCAGGCGGCGTGGGAGAGCCTCCGCGTCATCTCGCCCGACCTCGGCCACTACGACGGCCAGACCCGCCTCGCCCTCCGGATCCGGGCCTCCGGCCAGCTCTCCGGGGCGCTCAACCGCCTCTCGGCCGTCGTGTCGCAAAAGGTCCCGACCTGGGACGCCGCGCGCCGGGTGTGGACCGCCCCGGTCGCGACCTCGAACCCCGCGTGGATCTACCGGTGGTTCGCCCTCGGGATCCGGGACTCGGCGGGCCGGCTCATCGCCGGCGCGGGCCTCCCCGCGGCCCGCATCGACGACGCCTCCCTCCAGGCCTGGGGCGCCTGGTGCGACACCCAGCGGCTCGAGTGCAACCACGTGCTCCAGCGGCCTGCCGGCGTCGCCGACGTCCTCGCCCTCATCGCCCGCTGCGGATACGCGTCCCCGACCTGGAGCGCGGGCAAGCTCGGCGTCGTCTGGGAGGCCGCGAACCAGACGCCGGTCGCCTCGATCACTCCCGCCAACGTCCTCGCCGGCAGCGTCACGGTGGACTACGCCGCCGGCCCGGTCGTGGACGAGGTCGTCGCCCGGTTCGCCGACGCCTCCGCCGGATGGGAGCACCGCGCCGTGCGCCGGCGCGCCGCCGGCGCCACGGCGCCCAAGCACTCCGTCGAGATCCCCCTCTCGGGCGTCACCAATGCGCGCCAGGCGGCGCAGGCCGCGAACCTCGCCCTCGCCCGGCAGACGCTCCAGCGCCGGCGGGTCACGTGGACCATGGGCCCCGAGGCGCTCCAGATCCTCCACCGCGGCGACGTCGTGCGCTTCAGTTCGCCCCTTCTCGATGGCGGCGCAACCGGGCGCGCCTCGCGCCTCGCCGGCGCCGTGCTCGGCCTCGGCCGCGAGGTCGACCTCCCGGCCGGGACCAACCATCTCCTCGTCGCCCTGCCCGACGGGCGCCTCCACACCGCGCGCGTCCTGACCGCCGCGGGCAGGCGCTCCGAGTTGAACCTCGACAGCGCCGTGCCCGCCCCGGAGCCGGGGGCGCCGCCCTGGAAGCCCGACGACCTCCGCTGGCGCCTCTACGCCGACGGCGAGCCGCCCGCGCGCCTCCGGATCACCGAGGTCGCCCCGCAGATGGGCGGCGATGTGCGCTTGACGGGCGCCGACGACGATCCCCGCTACTACGCCGCCGCGACCGCCGACCTGACGGCGGACGCCCTCGCGCCGACGGGCGAGGGGGGCGCCCCCGAGGTGCTGGCCGTCTTCGCCTGGTCGGACGCATTGGGCGGCGGGGTCGTGGCGGGGCGCCTGGTCCACGTCACCATCCGGGTGCGGGGGGCATGGGAGGGGGGCGAGGTCTGGTCGTCGGGCGACGGCGGCGGCCCGGTCGCCCGGATCGAGCGCCAGGAGCGCGGCGCGAGCTGGACGGCGACGTCGGACGAGGAGATCAGGATCACCGTGATCCCGGACGGGTATCCCGGGGGAGCGCTCACCATCACGTTCGGGGACGCGAACCAGCGCCCGCCGGCGGTCTGGATGCGCGGGGAGTGGCGGGTCGGGCAGGCCTACCTCGTCAACGACGTGGTGCGGCGCACGGGCGGCCTCTGGATCTGCACGCAGAGCCACACGTCCACTTCCTCCCGCGCCCCCGAAGGCGCCGGAGGGCGCGCGTATTGGGACACGTGGGTGCAGCGCGGCGTGGACGGGCAGGACGGGGCCGGCACCGAGTGGCGCTACGCCCGCACCTCCGTCGCCGCGATCCCCTCGAACCAGCGCCCGGACGACCTGTGGGGGTTCGACGTCGCCTCCGCCGTCCGCGGCGGACTCACGTGGACCGACGGCCTCGAGAGCCCGACCTCCGCGCTCCCGCTCGCCTGGGTCGTCCGCCGCGCCGTGCCGGGCACGCCCGCCGTGGGCGCGACCCCGCCCCGGTCCGGCGCCTGGCCCCGCGCCGGGTGGGGGCGGTGGACCGCCCCCGTCATCATCGCCCGCTACGCCGCTCCGGGGGCGGCGGGGGCGCGGGGTCCCCAGGGCATCCCCGGGGCGGGCGGCGAGGATGGCAACGGCATCGAATTCATCTTCGCGGCCCACTCCAAAACATCCGTGACAGGCGCCCAACGCCCGAACGACCTCATCGGATTCGACGTCGCGCACACCCGGGGTGGCGTGCGATGGGTGGACGCCTGGCCGGCGACCCAGTCCCAGACCCTGCCCCATATCCTCGGCAGCCGGCGCCGCGTCCCCGGCACCCCCGCCGTGGGCGCGACCCCGCCCCGGTCCGGCGCCTGGCCCCGCTCGGGCTGGGGCCAATGGTCGGCGCCGGTCGTGCTGTCGTCCCTGATCACCGAAATCGGCGGCGGCGGGTGGCAGCGAATCGGAGATGTGCTGATCTGCTACGGCGAGGTGACCAACATCATAGAGACGCGGCCCGCCGGCGCTATCCTCTTCACGCGGCAGTGGTTGTTCAGGTGGCCCCGCGCCTTCGAGGGCGCGCCCGCCCTGATAGGAATCGACATCACCTACCCCGCCAACCTCATCAACGACCGCATACGGCCGTCCACTCTGACCGGGACCCTGATGGGCGGGACGTACAACAACTACTTCCGAGGGACTTATGTCGCGATCGGGCGGGCGGCCTGACCTGCCCGGCCGCCGCCCTCGCCGCCTGACGCGGTAAACAACCGCTCATCTCAGGGTGAGCATCGGCCAGCCTATCGCGAGCAGCTACATCGCGATCGGACATGTCGCCGCCTGATTCGCGGCCGGCCGACCACCCGCGATTCACCCGTTTTTTGCAATATTTTTGTCCCGATTTTGCATTTTTTTTGTCCGCCTACACACGTCCCGTCGTCGAGCGCCCGCCAGAGGAAGAGCAGGACCAGCCCCTGGGCCAGGGACAGCCCGAGCATGAGGTTGCGCGGGAGACGGGGAGCGTCGGAGCCGGGCACGGCCGCACGAACCCTCGCGGACGGGGTCGGTAGTATGCCCTGCCGCACCGCCCCCGGCGGTGGAGGCGTGTGTGCTGTTCGCAAGCTACTGATATGGAGAGTGTGGAGCGGGGTTCGAGAGGCTTTTGGGCGGATTTCACCCCACGGCGGCGCTTGTGCGGGATCCTGGGAACGCTTGTGTCCCGCCCACCTTCGTCATTCCCGCGAAAGCGGGAATCCATATGTCCTGGGAACGCGGGCGTCTCGCCCGCACTTTTGTTCACGGGCGCTTCACACCCTTGTGCGGGCGAGACGCCCGCGTTCCCAGGAGCGTCTGCGACGAGTCGTCGAATCGCCGCGGTCGAGGGTCGTGCGTAATCAGGAGGGTCGGTGCGGGAAGCTCGAACAGGCGCCGGCCCGGCGCGCGCGGAAGAACGCGAGCAGGCGCTCCGCCGCCTCCTCGGCGCGGACCCCGCCGGCCAGGTCCGGCCGATGGTTCAGGCCGGGCGCGGCGCGCAGATCGAGCGCGCTGCCGAAGGCCCCGGCGCGGGGGTCGGCGGCGGCGAAGACCACGCGCGCGATCCGGGCGTGCACGATGGCCCCGGCGCACATCGCACAGGGCTCCAGGGTGACGAACAGCTCGGCCCCGGGCAGGCGGTAGTTGCCCGCGGCCCGCGCCGCCGCCCGCAGCGCCTCGACCTCCGCGTGGGCGGACGGGTCGCACGCCCCGACGGGCCGGTTCCAGCCGGCCCCGAGCTCGGCCCCGCCCCGCACCACCACCGCCCCCACCGGGACCTCGCCAGCCCTCGCGGCCCGTTCGGCGAGGGCGAGCGCCCGGCCCATCCAGTCGTGGTCGCTCATTCCCACTCGATGGTCGCCGGCGGCTTGCTGGTCACGTCGACCCCGACCCGCGAGATGCCCGGGACCTCGTTGACGATGCGGGTCGACACGGTCTCGAGGAGCTCCCAGGGAAGGCGGGCGGCGCGGGCGGTCATGAAGTCCCCGGTCTCCACCGCCCGCAGGACGACGACGGGCTCGTGGCGGCGCTGGTCGCCCATCACCCCCACCGAGCGGACCGGCAGGAACACCGCGAACGCCTGGGCGACCCGGTCGTACCATCCGGCGCGCCGGAGCTCCTCGAGGAAGATCGCGTCCGCCGCCCGCAGCCGCTCCAGGCGGTCCTCGCGCACCTCCCCCAGCACCCGCACCGCGAGCCCCGGCCCCGGAAAGGGATGGCGGAACACGAGGTCGCGGGGCAATCCGAGCTCCAGGCCGACCGCCCTCACCTCGTCCTTGAACAGCTCGCGCAGGGGCTCGACGAGGGCGAGCCGCATCCGCGCCGGCAGCCCGCCCACGTTGTGGTGCGACTTGATGACCGCCGCCTTGCCGGTGTCGGCGCGGGCCGACTCGATGACGTCGGGGTAGATCGTGCCCTGGGCCAGGAAGGACGCCCCCCTCGCGCGCTCCGCCTCCTCCTCGAAGATCTCGACGAACAGGCTCCCGATGACGCTCCGCTTCCGTTCCGGGTCCTCGACGCCCCGGAGGGCGGCGAGGAAGCGGGGGGCCGCCTCGACCCGCCGGACCGGAACCCCCTGCCCGCGCGCGAGGGCCTCCATCACCTGGTCCGCCTCGCCGCGGCGGAGGAGGCCGTTGTCGACGAAGATCCCGGTGACCCGGTCGCCGACGGCCCGATGGAGGAGGGCCGCCGCCACCGACGAGTCGACGCCGCCCGAGAGGGCGAGCAGCACCCTGCCCTCCCCGCCCACCTGGCCGCGGACGGCGGCCACCTTGCCCGCGACGATGTTGGCCGGGGTCCAGACCGGCGGGCAGCCGCAGATCCCGTTCACGAAGCGTTCGAGGATCGCCGCCCCCCGGCGGGTATGGGCGACCTCGGGGTGGAACTGGAGGCCGTAGAGCCGGCGCGCGGGGTGCGCGATCCCGGCGATGGGCGCGTTCGGGCTGGAGGCGATGGCGCGGAACCCCTCCGGCAGGGCGGTCACCCGGTCGCCGTGGCTCATCCAGACGTCGAGCAGCCCCTCCCCGGCCGGTCCGGTGCGGTCCTCGATCCCGCGCAGCAGGTCCGAACGGCCGCGGGCGCGGACCTCGGCCATGCCGAACTCGCGCGCGGCGGCCGGCTCGACCGCGCCGCCGAAGCGGGCCGCCATCGCCTGCATCCCGTAGCAGATCCCGAGCACCGGGACACGGGCCGCGAACACCGCCTCCGGGATCGGGGGGCCGCTCCGGTCCGTTACCGACTCGGGGCCGCCCGAGAGCACGATGCCGCGCGGGCGGAAGCCGGCGATCGCGTCTTCGCCGACGTCGAACGACCGGATCTCGCTGTAGACGCCGGCTTCGCGCACCCGGCGGGCGATGAGCCGGGTGTACTGCGAGCCGAAGTCGAGGACGAGGATGCGCCCGGCCCGCATGTCGGCGGGGACCATCGCGCGGGGGCTCAGCCGGTGGGGTAGTTCGGGGCTTCGCGGGTGATGCTCACGTCGTGGGCGTGCCCCTCGCGGAGCCCCGCCCACGAGATGCGGTGGAACACCGCGTTGCGCCGCAGCGCCTCGAGCCCGGCGCAGCCGGTGTACCCGAGGCTTGCCCGGAGCCCGCCGACGAGCTGGGCGACGACCCCGGAGAGGCTTCCCTTGTAGGGGACCCGCCCCTCGATGCCTTCCGGGACCAGCTTCTCGATCTCGGCCGCCTCGTCCTGGAGGTAGCGGTCGCGCGACCCGCGCGCCATCGCGCCCAGGGAGCCCATGCCCCGGTAGGACTTGTAGGTCCGGCCCTGGTACAGCTCCACCTCCCCGGGGGACTCCTCCGTCCCCGCGAAGAGGCTGCCGATCATCACCGAGTGGGCCCCGGCCGCGATCGCCTTGGCGACGTCCCCCGAGTAGCGCACCCCGCCGTCCGCGATGAGCGGGACGCCCGTGCCCGCGAGCCCTTCCGCCACGCGGGAGATCGCGGTGAGCTGGGGCACCCCGACCCCCGCCACGATCCGGGTGGTGCAGATCGAGCCCGGGCCGATGCCGACCTTGACCGCGCTCGCCCCCGCTTCGACGAGGGCGGCGGCCGCCTCGCCGGTCGCAACGTTGCCCGCGACGAGCGGCAGGCCGGGGCAGGCGGCGCGGATGCGCCGCACCCGGGCGATGACCCCCCGCGAATGCCCGTGGGCGGTGTCCACCACCAGGGCGTCCACCCCGGCCGCGACCAGCGCCTCGACCCGTTCGTCGGTATCCGGCCCCGTGCCCACCGCCGCCCCCACCCGCAGGCGGCCCTGCTCGTCCTTGCAGGCGTTCGGATAGTCCTCGGCGCGCTGGATGTCCTTCACCGTGACGAGGCCGCGAAGCTCCCCGTCCTCGCCGACCACGAGCAGCTTCTCGATCCGGTGCTCGTGCAGGAGCGAGATGATCTCGTCGCGGCGCGCGCCCTCCCGGACGGTGACCAGCTTCCCTTCCGGGGTCATGGCCTGCCGGACGGGCTGGTCCCACCGCGTCTCGAACCGGAGGTCGCGGGCGGTCACGATGCCGACCGGCCGCTTGCCGTCCACCACCGGCACCCCGGAGATCCGGCGCCTGCGCGTGAGCTCCGCGACCTGGCCGATCGTCGCGTCCGGGCCGACCGTGATCGGGTCGCGCACCACGCCGCTCTCGAACTTCTTGACCCGCCGCACCTTGTCGGCCTGGACGGCCGGCGGCATGTTCCGGTGGACGATGCCGATCCCGCCTTCCTCGGCGAGGGCGATGGCGAGCCGGGCCTCGGTCACCATGTCCATGGCGGCCGACACGATGGGGATGCTGAGCGGGACCCCCGGGGCGAAGACGGTGGAGAGGTCCGCGTCGCGGGGAAGGACCTCGGAGTATCCGGGCGCGAGCATCACGTCATCGAAGGTGAGCGCTTCTTCGATGTGCCGCATCGCCATGGAGCCCTGGAGGAGTTCCCGCCCGGAAGACGGCGGGTAGTTTATCCTGTCCCCGTCGTCCCTGCCCGCTTCGAGGCCGGCTCCGGCGCGGCCCGTTCCGCGGTCGCCTTCGCGGCCGGCGGCGCGGCGATCGGCCCCGGCCGAACGGGCGGCGCGCCCATTCGCACGAACGCTCGCCATGCACGCGAGAAAGTGCGGGCGGGACACAAGCGTTCCCAGGGACGGCGCGCCCATTCGCACGAACACTCGCCATGCACGCTCCCTTCGACCACGACTTCGCCCTGCCCGGCGCCGGACCGGCGCCGTCGGACGCCGGCGCGGGACCCCGGGCCCGAGCCGACCCCGGCGCCGGGACGGGAGCGAACCGCGAGGTCTACACCGTCGGGCGGCTCAACGACGAGGTCGGGCGGATACTCGAGGACTCGTTCCCGCTCCTCTGGGTGGAGGGCGAGCTGACCAACCTCGCGCGGCCCCGCTCCGGGCACGTGTACTTCACCCTCAAGGACTCGCGGGCCCAGGTCCGGTGCGCCCTCTTCCGCTCGAACCGGATGCGGATCAGGTTCGAGCCGCGGGACGGGATGCAGGTGATCGCGCGGGTCCGGGTCGGGCTGTACGGTCCCCGCGGGGAGTTCCAGCTCGTGGTCCAGGAGCTGGAGCCGGCCGGGGAAGGCGCACTCCGGCTCGCCTACGACCGCCTCCGTCTCCAGCTCCAGGAGGAAGGGCTCTTCGACACCGGGCGCAAGCGCCCCCTGCCGAGCTTCCCGCGGCGGCTCGGGGTCGTCACCTCGCCCACCGGCGCGGCGGTGCGGGACGTGCTCAAGGTGCTCGGACGCCGGCTCCCCGCGCTGCCGGTCGTCATCTACCCGACCCGGGTGCAGGGAGAGGGGGCGGGGGAGGAGATCGCGGCGGCCATCGGGGCCGCGGTCCGGCGGGCGGAGTGCGACGTCCTGCTCGTCGTTCGGGGAGGCGGCTCCCTCGAGGACCTCTGGTCGTTCAACGAGGAGGGGGTGGCCCGGGCCATCCACGCCTGCCCCATTCCGGTCGTCACCGGGGTCGGGCACGAGTCGGACGTGACGATCGCCGACTTCGCGGCGGACGAGCGCGCCCCGACCCCGTCGGCCGCCGCCGAGCGGGCCTCTCCGAGCCGGGCCGAGCTCGTCGAGCGCCTCCACGCGATCGCCGGGCGCGCCCGGCGCGCGGCCGCCGCGGGCGCCGAACGGAGGCGGACCGCGCTCGAGCTCCGGCGCCGGCGGCTGCGCCACCCGCTGCGCCGGATCGAGAGCCTGGTCCAGCGCGCGGACGAGCTGGGGCGGCGCGCTGCGGGCGCCTTCGACCGGCGGAGCCGGGAGGCGCGGCAGCGGACGGCCGCCCTCCGCCACCGTCTCGAACGAGCCCGCCCCGACGCGCGCGCGCGCCGGACGAAGCTCGAGAACCTGGAGAGGAGAGGCCGTTCGGCCATGGCGGAGCGGCTGGCCCGCGCGGCGGGGAGGGTCCGGGAGGTCGTCCGCGCCCTCCATGCGGTGAGCCCCGGCCGCACGCTCGACCGGGGCTACGCGATCCTCTACCGGGGCGGCGGCATCGTGCGCGACGCGGATGAAGTCACCCCGGGGGACACGGTCACCGCACGGCTCGCCCGCGGCCGGCTGGACGCGACCGTCACCTCGACGGAGCCCGACTGAAGGCGCGCCGGGAGCGCCCCCTCGGCCGCGCGGGCCGCGCCGCCGCCTCCTGGGAACGCGGGCGTCCCGCCCGCATTTTTCCCCGGCGCTTCACTTCGGTCCGCTGCGGGCGGGACGCCCGCGTTCCCAGGAGGCCCTGCGACGAGGCGTGCTTGGCGAAAAACCCCACAGCGCACATGCCTCGAGCAGGAAGCCGAGCAGTGACCGCCGCCGCAATGCGCCAAGATGGCAGCGCACCAACCAAACGCACCATGGAGAGCCGCCTTGGCCGCAACCGCCTTCAACCCGCTCGCCACGGTTCGCGACCTCAAGGCCGCCGGCATCGAAGCCAAACACGCCGAAGCCATCGCCGAAGGGATGCGCCAAGCTGCCGGCGCCGACCGGGCCGACCTCGCCACGAAGGCCGACATCGACGCGCTACGCAAAGAGACGAAGGCCGACCTCCACCGGGAGATCGGTACCTTGCGCTCCGAGCTGCGATGGATCCTCGGCTTTCTTGCAGCGCTCATCTTCGCGATGGCCGCAAAGCTGTTCGGCATCGTTTGACCAGCGCACGAGCGCCGGAGGGGCTCCTTTCCTCAGGCGGAGACCCCGCCCATGCAGAGGTACTTGACCTCGAGGAACTCGTCGAGACCCTGGTAGGAGCCTTCCCGGCCGATCCCGGACTCCTTCACCCCGCCGAACGGGGCTTCCGCGGCCGACAGGAGCCCGGAGTTCACCCCGACCATGCCGTACTCGAGCCCTTCCGAGACCCGCCAGATCCGGCCGACGTCGCGGCTGTAGAAGTAGCTCGCGAGCCCGAACTCGGTGTCGTTCGCCATCGCGACCGCCTCGTCCTCGGACTCGAAACGGAAGAGGGGCGCCACCGGCCCGAAGGTCTCCTCGCGCGCGACCTTCATGTCGGGGGTCACGTCGGCGAGCACCGTCGGCTCGAACCAGGTCCCGCCGAGGGGGTGCCGCTCCCCGCCGACCACGACCCGCGCGCCCTTCCCAAGCGCGTCCGCAATGTGCTCCTCCACCTTCTCGACCGCCGGCAGGTCGATGAGCGGCCCCTGCACGACCCCCGCCTCGAGCCCGTTCCCCACCTTCATCGCGCTCACCGCCTGGCCGAGCCTCGCGGTGAACTCGTCGTAGACCCCGTCCTGGACCAGCACCCGGTTCGCGCAGACGCAGGTCTGCCCCATGTTGCGGAACTTCGACGCGACCGCCCCCTCGACCGCCGCCTCGAGGTCGGCGTCGTCGAAGACGATGAACGGCGCGTTCCCGCCGAGCTCCAGGCTCACCTTCTTGACCGTCCCCGAGCACTGCTCCATGAGCTGCTTGCCGATCTCGGTGGACCCGGTGAAGCTGAACTTGCGCACGACGGGGCTCGTGGTCATCTCGCGCCCGATCTCGGCCGACTTGCCGGTGATGACGCTGAAGACGCCCGGGGGCACGCCGGCCCGCTCCGCGAGCTCGGCGAGCGCGAGGGCCGAGAGCGGGGTCGCGGTCGCGGGCTTGACCACCATCGGACATCCGGCCGCGAGGGCCGGCCCCGCCTTGCGGGTGATCATCGCGGCCGGGAAGTTCCACGGGGTCACCGCCGCGGTCACCCCGACCGGTTCGCGGGTGACCACGATCCGCCAGTCCGGGTTGGGGGCGGGGATGGTGTCGCCGTAGACGCGCCGCGCCTCCTCCGCGAACCACTCGATGAAGGAGGCGGCGTAGGCCACCTCCCCCTTCGCCTCCGCGAGCGGCTTGCCCTGCTCGAGGGTCATGAGCGCGCCGAGGTCGTCCTGGTTCTTGAGCAGGAGGTCGCTCCAGCGCCGGAGGACGGCCGACCGATCCTTCGCGGTGCGCCCCCGCCACGCGGGCCAGGCGGCGCGGGCCGCGTCGATCGCCCGCCGCGTCTCGGGCGCGCCCATCCGCGGGACGTGGGCGAGGACCTCTCCGGTCGCCGGGTTGGTGACCGGGATGGTCTCCCCGGAATCGGCCGCGGCCCATTCGCCGCCGAGGTAGCACCGGTCCTTGATCAGGCTGGAGTCGGAAAGCTGCATGGCGATTCTCCGTGCTGCCGGCTTGGCGCCGGGAGGGCCGCGGCGTGGGGGAGCGCCGGGCGCGGCCGGCGCCCGCGGCTCCGTCTTCGGGGACGGGAGCAGGGCCGGATCAGTTGCTGGTCGTCGCTCCCTCGGGAACGTCGTCGGACAGGACGTCCGCGGCCGGGACGTCCGAGGCGGAGCCCGGCACGTCGGCCGGCGATGCCGGCGCCCTCTCGGATTCGGCCGGCGCCTCGGTGCGCTCCACCACGCTGCGGCGCTCCACCTGCTGGCTCGCGAACCAGGCGAGCCCCAGGCTGGTGAGGAAGAAGACGAGGGCGAGCACCGCGGTGCCGCGGGTCAGGAAGGAGGCCGCCCCGCGGGCGCCGAACACGGCGCCCGATCCGCCCGCCCCGAAGGCCGCCCCGGCGTCCGCGCCCTTGCCCTGCTGCAGGAGGACCAGGGCGACGATGGCCACCGCGGCGAGGAGGTGAATCGTCGTGAGGATGGTCAGCATTTCGGTCCCCATGCGAATCCGGCAGGCCGACGGCGCCGGGCCGGACGGCGCGCACGCCCGCTCATGCGTCCGCCGCCCGGCAGATCGCGATGAACCGTTCGGAGTCGAGGGACGCCCCGCCGACGAGCCCGCCGTCGACGTCGGGCATGGCGAAGAGCGCGGCCGCGTTCCCCTCGCTGACGCTCCCGCCGTAGAGGATCCGCACCGATTCGGCGGCGGCGGCGCTCCGGCCCGCCACCCGCTCGCGCACCGCGCGGTGCATGGCCTGGGCGTCCTCCGGGGCGGCGTTCCGGCCCGTACCGATCGCCCACACCGGCTCGTAGGCGATCACGCTCTCTCCCACCGCTTCGGCCCCCCCGTCCGCGAGGAGCGCGTCGACCTGCCGGCCGACCACCCGCTCCGCCTCCCCCGCCTCGCGCTCCTCCAGGGTCTCGCCTACGCAGGCGATCGGAACGAGCCCGGCCTCCCGCGCCCGCTCGAACTTCGCGCGCACCGCCTCGTCGGTCTCGCCGAGCCGGGTGCGGCGCTCCGAATGGCCGACGATGACCCAGCGGCAGCCGACGTCCCGGAGCATCCCGGCCGAGACCTCGCCGGTATGCGCCCCGGAAGCGTGCCGGGAGACGTCCTGGGCGCCGAGCGCCACCGCTGTGCCGGCGACGATCCCGGAAACGGCCGCGAGGTGCGGAAACGGCGGGCAGACCGCGGCCTCCGCGGCCCTGCCCCGATGGCCGTCCACCACCGCCCGGGCCAGGCGCTCGGCCTCCTGCGCGGTACCGTGCATCTTCCAGTTTCCGACGACCAGCGGCCTACGCGCCATGGCGCTCGGCTCCGGTCGCGACCACGGACAGCGGGGCCGCCCCCCGGCCGTCCGCGCCGGCGGCCTCCTCCACGGCCAGGGCGATGCGGCCCGCGAGGTCGTTCACCTGGTCCGCGGCGGCCCCCTCCACCATGACCCGCACCACTGCTTCGGTGCCGGAGAGGCGCAGCAGGACCCGGCCTCCGGCTCCGAGGTCGGCTTCGGCGTCCCGGACCGCGCGCCGGACCTCGGGCGCTTCGATGACGGAGCCGGCGGGCGCATTGACCTTCACGTTCTCGATGCATTGTGGATACTTCCGGCACCCGCGCCGAAGGTCGGCCAGCGCCTTGCCCCGATCCGACATCGCGAACAGGACCTGGAGCGCGGCGATGATGCCGTCGCCCGTCGTGTTCTGATCGAGGCACACGATGTGCCCCGAGGACTCGCCCCCGAGCAGCCATCCCTTCGACCGCAGCCGTTCGAGCACCTGGCGGTCCCCCACGCTCGCGCGATCGAACACGATGTCCCGCTCGCCCAGCGACTCCTCGAGCCCGAGGTTGGTCATCAGGGTGCCGACCACCCCGCCGCCGAGAACCCCGCGCCGCTTGCGGTCCTCGGCGATCACGAACAGGACGTCGTCGCCGTCGAGGAGGTCGCCGCGCGCATCGGCCATGATGAGGCGGTCGCCGTCGCCGTCGAGCGCGAGGCCCGCGTCCGCCCGGTGGTCCAGCACGGCCTGGCGCATCGGGCCGGGAGTGACGGCCCCGTAGCCGTCGTTGATGTTGAGCCCGTCCGGGCTCACCCCGATGGGCACGACCTGGGCGCCGAGCTCCTCGAACACGCTGGGGGCGATCTGGTAGGCCGCCCCGTGCGCGCAGTCCACCACGAGCCGGAGCCCCTCCAGCATGGTGCGCCGGGGGAGGGTGCTCTTGCAGAACTCGATGTACCGCCCCGCCGCGTCGTTGATCCGCTGCACCTTGCCGATGCGGTCGGACGGGACCGCCTGGAGCGGGCGCTCGAGGGCCAGCTCGATCGCGACCTCCGCTTCGTCGGAGAGCTTGCCCCCGTCCCGGGTGAAGAACTTGACCCCGTTGTCGTAATGCGGGTTGTGCGACGCGCTGATCACGATGCCGGCGTCCGCGCGGTGGGTCTGGGTGAGGTAGGCGACGGCGGGGGTCGGGACCGGGCCGAGGAGCCGCACGTCGGCCCCGGCCGCGGAGAGCCCGGCCTCGAGCGCCGACTCGAACATGTAGCCGGAGATGCGGGTGTCCTTCCCGATGAGGACGACGCCGTCGCCGTCGTTCGCGAACACCCGGCCCGCCGCCCAGCCGAGGCGGAGCATGAAGTCGGGGGTGATGGGATGGCGCCCGACCCTGCCCCGGATCCCGTCGGTGCCGAAGAGCCGCGGCTTCATGCGCCCCGGACCGCGGTCAGTGCTCGCTCGCCGGACCGCCGATGGGCCCCTCGCGCGGCGTGCGCCGCCGGTCTTCTTCCCCCGGATCGACCGTATCGGTCCCGCCCGGGGAGATGTCGTCGTCCCAGTCCTCGGGCGGCCGGGGCGCTCGACCGGCCATGATGTCCTTGATCTGCTCGGTGTCGATCGTCTCGTACTGGATGAGCGCGTCCGCCATGGCGTGGAGGCGCTCCATGTTGTCTTCGAGGATCGCCTTCGCGCGGTCGTAATTGCGGTCGATGACGCGCCGCACCTCCTCGTCGATGACGTGGGCGGTCTCGTCGGACATCAGCTTGTGCTGGGTGACCGTGTGGCCGAGGAACACCTCGCCCTCGTCCTCGCTGTACTTGAGCGGGCCGAGGCGGTCCGACAGCCCCCAGCGGGTGACCATGTTGCGCGCGAGCTCGGTCGCCCGCTGGATGTCGTTGCTCGCGCCGGTGGTCACGAAGTCGGCGCCGAAGATGAGCTCCTCCGCGAGCCGGCCCCCGAAGAGGCTCGATATCTGGCTGTCGAGCTGCTCCCGGGTGTAGCTGTAGCGGTCCTCCTCGGGCAGGAACATGGTCACCCCGAGCGCCCTGCCGCGGGGGATGATCGTCACCTTGTAGACCGGGTCGTGCGACGGGACGCTGAGACCGACGATCGCATGGCCCGCCTCGTGGTAGGCGGTGAGCTTCTTGTCGCGCTCGCTCATGACCATCGACTTGCGCTCCGCGCCCATCATGATCTTGTCCTTGGCGCGTTCGAAGTGGTCCATGTCGACGGTGCGGCGGTTCTCGCGCGCGGCGAACAGCGCCGCCTCGTTCACGAGGTTCGCCAGATCCGCCCCGGAGAACCCGGGGGTCCCCCGCGCGATGATGCTGGCCTTCACGTTGGCGTCGAGCGGGATCTTGCGCATGTGCACGCGCAGGATCTGCTCGCGCCCCCGGATGTCCGGGAGCGGCACCACGACCTGGCGGTCGAACCGCCCCGGCCGCAGCAGCGCCGGGTCCAGCACGTCCGGACGGTTGGTCGCGGCGATGACGATGACCCCCTCGTTGCCGTCGAAGCCGTCCATCTCCACCAGGAGCTGGTTGAGGGTCTGCTCGCGCTCGTCGTGCCCGCCGCCGAGGCCCGCTCCCCGGTGACGGCCGACCGCGTCGATCTCGTCGATGAAGATGATGCACGGCGCGTGCTTCTTGGCCTGGTCGAACATGTCGCGGACGCGCGACGCGCCGACCCCGACGAACATCTCGACGAAGTCGGAGCCGGAGATCGTGAAGAACGGCACCTTGGCCTCGCCGGCGATGGCCTTGGCGAGCAGGGTCTTGCCGGTACCGGGAGAGCCCACCATCAGCACCCCGCGCGGGATCTTGCCGCCGAGCTTCTGGAACTTGGCGGGGTCGCGCAGGAAGTCGACCAGCTCCTGGACCTCCTCCTTGGCCTCCTCCACCCCCGCCACGTCGGAGAAGGTGACCTTGACCTGGTCCTCGCCGATGAGGCGGGCGCGGCTCTTGCCGAACGAGAGCGCCCCCCGGCCGCTCCCGCCGCCCTGCATCTGGCGCATGAAGAAGATCCACACCCCGACGAGGAGCAGCATGGGGAACCAGGAGATGAATATCTGCATGAGCAGGCCCTGCTGCTCGGGCGGGCGGGCCTCGATCACCACCCCCGCGTCCAGGAGCTCGCCGATGATCGAGCGGTTGTCGGTCTCGGGGGAGTAGGTGGAGAACGACTCGCCGGCATGGGTCCGGCCCTCGATCTCCCGCCCCTCGATGACCACCTTCTGGACGAGGCCCTTGCGGACCTCGGTGACGAACTCGGAGTAGTCCATCTTCTGGGCCCCGGACCGGCGCGGGCCGAAGCTGTTGAAGACCGACATCAGCACCAGGGCGATGATCACCCACAGGAGCAGGTTCTTGGCCATTCCGTTCATTGCGTCGATCCTCCGGGGATCGGATGGATTATACGCGATGCCCGCACGCGACCACGTAGACCTCGGGCGAGCGGGGGCGCGACGCCCGGGGCTTGCGGACCCGGACCGTGTCGAAGCTCGCCCGCACCCCGCGTACGAACGGGTCGAACCCTTCTCCCTGGAAGACCTTGACGACGAAGGCCCCGGCCGGAACGAGGACCCGGCCCGCGAGGTCGAACGCCAGCTCGGCCAGCTCCATCGCCCGCGGCTGGTCGACGGCCTTCATGCCTCCCATATTGGGCGCGAGGTCCGAAAGCACAAGGTCCGCCCCGGCCGATCCGAGGCATTGGAGCAGGGCCGCGAGCGCGGCCTCCTCCCGGAAGTCGCCGTGGATGAAGTCGACGCCCCGGATCGGCTCCATCGGCAAGCGGTCGATCGCCGCCACCCGGGACGCGCCGCGGCGGCGGAGGTACTGGGACCAGGCGCCCGGCGCGGCCCCGAGGTCCACCGCCGTGCACCCCGGGCGCACGAGCCGGTAGCGTTCGTCCAGCTCGGCGAGCTTGTACGCCGACCGCGCCCGGTAGCCCTCGGCGCGGGACCGGCGGACGTACTCGTCGTCACGCCAGGACGCGGCCCAGCCGCGCGCCATGACGGGAACCCGGAGCGGTCATCGGTACTCGACACCCACGATCTCGTACTCGCGCTCCCCGCCGGGGGCCCGGACGGTCACCGTGTCCCCTTCGTGCCGGCCGATGAGGGCGCGCGCGAAGGGCGACGTGACGGAGAGCCGCCCTTCCGCGATCTCCGCTTCGAGCTCCCCCACGATCTGGTAGTCGTGCTCCTCGCCGGTCTCGACGTCGATCAGGCGGACGGTCGCGCCGAACACCACCCGCCCGCCCGCCGCGAGGCGGGCGGGATCGACGATCTGCGCGCGCGCGAGCTGGCTCTCGATCTCCGCGATGCGCCCCTCGAGGAAGCTCTGCTCCTCGCGCGCGGCGTGGTACTCCGCGTTCTCCCGGAGGTCGCCGTGCTCGCGCGCGGCGCTGATCGCGCGGATGACCCGCGGGCGTTCGACGTTGCGCAGGCGATCGAGCTCGCCTCGCAGCCGCTCCGCCCCGGCCGCGGTCATTGGCGGTCGGTCGCTCATCCTGGATTCCCGGCGGCGGCCTCCCGCGGAGCGCCGCGAAGCAGGCCGGACGTGTCGGCGTGGGACCCCTCAGCGAAGGCCGAGGACATCCTGCATATCGTAGAGGCCGGGCGCGCGGTCCCGCAACCAGCGCGAGGCGCGCAGGGCGCCGTGCGCGAAGTTGAGGCGGCTCCCGGCCCGATGGGTGATCTCGATCCGCTCCCCGGTCCCGGCGAACATCACGGTGTGCTCGCCGACCGCGTCCCCCCCGCGGATCGTCTCGAAGCCGATCGTCTCGCGGTCGCGCGCGCCGGTGTGGCCCTCGCGGCCGTAGACCGCGCATTCGGCGAGGTCGCGCCCGAGCGCGCCCGCGACGATCTCGCCCATCCGGACCGCGGTGCCCGACGGCGCATCGACCTTGTTGCGGTGGTGCATCTCGATGATCTCGACGTCGGTCTCCCCGCCGAGGATCCGGCTCGCGATCGCGATGAGGTGGAAGCAGGCGTTGACCCCGACGCTCATGTTCGGGGCGATCAGCACCGGGACGTCCGCGGCGCACGCTTCAAGGCGGCCCCGCTCCGCGGCCGAGAACCCGGTGGTCCCGATGACGATCTGCCGGCCGGCCGCCCGGCAACGCTCGGCGAGGGCGACCGTCCCGGACGGGAAGCTGAAGTCGATCACCCCGTCCACCACGCCCAGGAACCCTCCCGGATCGTCCGTCACCTCGACCCCGATGGCCCCGGACCCGGCCAGGACCCCCGCGTCGGTACGGAGCGCGTCGTGGCCGGGCTGCTCGAGCGCGCCCGCACACTCGAAGTCCGGGCGCTCGGCGCAGGCCGCCACCAGGGTGCGGCCCATCCGCCCCGCCGCGCCGGAGATCGCGACCCTCATCGCTTCGCTGGTCATGAACGCAAATCCTCAAAGAACCGCTTGACGCCATTGAACCACGAAGCGGCCCGCGGCGCGTGCGCGGACTCGTCTCCCCCCCGCAGGGCGTCGTCGAGCTCGCCGAGTATCTCCTTCTGCCGGGAGGTGAGGTTGACCGGGGTCTCGACCACCACGCGGCAGAGCAGGTCGCCGACCGCCCCGCCCCGCACCGGCTTCACCCCCTTGCCGCGCAGCCGGAAGTGGGCGCCCGTCTGGGTCCCCTCCGGGACCTTGAGCTTGACCGCTCCGTCGAGGGTGGGGACCTGGATCTCACCGCCGAGGGCGGCGGTGGCGAAGCTGATCGGCGCCTCGCAGGCGAGGTCGCGCCCGCGCCGGTCGAATATGGGGTGGCCGCGCACCGTGACTTCGACGTAGAGGTCCCCGTTCGCGCCCGGGCGCGAGCCGCTCTCCCCTTCCCCGGTGAGCCGGATCCGATCCCCGTTGTCGACCCCGGGGGGGATCTTGACCGAGAGGGTCTTGCTGTCACGGACCTTTCCGGCCCCGCGGCAGGCGGCGCAGGGGTTGGGGATGACGGTCCCCGCGCCCTTGCAGCGGGGGCAGGTCTGCTGCAGGGAGAAGAACCCCTGCTGCATCCGCACCTGCCCGTTTCCGCCGCAGGTCTCGCAGGACGCCGGGTGGGTTCCGGGGCGTGCGCCGCTCCCCGCGCACGTCTCGCAGTCGACGACCGTCGGCACCCGGATGGTGACCGTGTCGCCCGCGACCGCCCGCTCGAGGTCGAGCTCGAGGGGATAGCGCAGGTCCGCCCCCCGGTACGCGCGCGCCCCCCCGCCGCCGCGCGCCCCGAAGATGTCCCCGAAGACGTCGTCGAAGATGTCCCGGAAGCCGCCGCCGAACCCGCCTGCGCCGAGGGTGTCGGCGTTCACCCCGTCGTGGCCGAACTGGTCGTAGGCCGCCCGCTTCCGGGAGTCGGACAGGACCTCGTAGGCCTCCTTGGCCTCCTTGAAGCGCTCCTCGGCCTGCGCGTCGTCGGGGTTCCGGTCCGGGTGGTACTTCATCGCGAGGCGGCGGTAGGACTTCTTCAGCGCGTCCTCGCCCGCGTCCCGCTCGACCCCGAGCACCTCGTAGTAGTCGCGCTTGGCCATCGGTCGCGCCCGCCCGCCTCAGCCCCGGCCCCGCCTCGCACGGCGGCGCCGAAGCGACCGGGCGATCCCTTCGAGAGGCCGCCCGACCCGAGCCCACGCGGCAGGGTCCACTCGCGAAAACAAGGGGCTACTTCTTGTCGTCGCCGACTTCCTCGAACTCCGCATCGACCACGTCGCGGTCCGCGGCGGGGTCCCCCCCGGCGGCAGCGCCTCCGGCGGCCGCGGACGCGCCCTGCCCCTCCTCCGCCTGGGCCTTCCGGTAGGCCCGCTCCGCGAGCTTGCCGGAACGCTCGGTGAGGGTGGCGGTGGCGGCCTCGATCGCGCCCTTGTCGTCGCCCTGCACGGCCTGCTTGAGCGACTCGATGGCCTCCTCGACGGACTTGCGCTCCTCCTCCTCGACGTCGTCGCCCAGGTCCGCGAGCGACTTCCCGGCGGCGTGGACGAGGGCGTCGGCCTGGTTGCGGGTGTCGACCAGCTCGCGGAACTTCCGGTCCTCCTCCTTGTGGGCTTCCGCGTCCTTCACCATGCGGTCGATCTCGTCGTCGGAGAGCCCGCTCGAAGCGCGGATGACGATCGACTGCTCGCGCCGGGTCGCCTTGTCCATGGCGGAGACGTTGAGGATCCCGTTCGCGTCGATGTCGAAGGTCACCTCGATCTGCGGGACCCCGCGGGGCGCGGGCGGGATGTCGGCGAGGTCGAAGCGCCCGAGGAGCTTGTTGTCCTGGGCGCGCTCGCGCTCGCCCTGGAGCACGTGCACGGTGACCGCGGTCTGGTTGTTGTCGGCCGTCGAGAACACCTGCTGGGCCTTGGTCGGAATGGTGGTGTTCTTCTCGATGAGCTTCGTCATCACCCCGCCCAGGGTCTCGATGCCGAGCGAGAGCGGGGTCACGTCGAGCAGCAGGACGTCCTTCACGTCGCCGGAGAGCACCCCGCCCTGGATCGCCGCCCCCATCGCGACCGCCTCGTCGGGGTTCACGTCCCGCCGCGGCTCGCGCCCGAAGATGCCCTGCACCACCTCCTGCACCTTGGGCATCCGGGTCTGGCCGCCGACCAGGATCACGTCGGAGACGTCCGCCGCGTTCAGCTTCGCGTCCTTGAGCGCGGTCTCGCACGGCTTCATCGTGCGGGCGATGAGGTCCTCGACCAGGGCCTCGAGCTTGGCCCGGGTCAGGCGGATGTTGAGGTGCTTCGGCCCGCTCGCGTCCGCGGTGATGTAGGGCAGGTTGACCTCGGTCTGCTGGCTGGAGGAGAGCTCGATCTTGGTCTTCTCCGCCGCCTCCTTCAGGCGCTGGAGGGCGAGCGGGTCGCTGTGGAGGTCGATCCCGGACGACTTGCGGAACTCGTCCGCGAGGTACTCCATGATCCGGAGGTCGAAGTCCTCGCCCCCGAGGAAGGTGTCCCCGTTCGTCGAGAGCACCTCGAACTGGTGCTCGCCCTCGACCTCCGCGATCTCGATGATCGAGACGTCGAAGGTGCCGCCGCCGAGGTCGTAGACCGCGATGCGGACGTCCCCCCGCTTCTTGTCCATCCCGTAGGCGAGGGCCGCGGCGGTCGGCTCGTTGATGATGCGCCGGACCTCGAGCCCCGCGATCCGGCCGGCGTCCTTGGTCGCCTGGCGCTGGGAGTCGTTGAAGTAGGCCGGCACGGTGATGACCGCCTCGCCGACCTCGTCCCCGAGGTAGTCCTCCGCCGTCTTCTTCATCTTCATGAGCACGCGGGCGGAGATCTCGGGCGGAGACATCTTGCGCCCGTCGGCCTCCACCCAGGCGTCGTCGTTGCTGTCGGCCCTGACGATCCGGTACGGGACCATCTCGATGTCCCGCTGCACCACGTCGTCGGTGATCCGCCGGCCGATGAGCCGCTTCACCGCGAACAGGGTGTTGTCGGGATTGGTCACCGCCTGGCGCTTCGCCGACTGCCCGACCAGGACGTCGGAATCCGGCCCGAACGCGACGATGGAGGGCGTCGTGCGGTCGCCCTCGCTGTTCTCGATGACGCGAGGGCTGCTCCCCTCCATGACCGCGACGCACGAGTTCGTGGTGCCGAGGTCGATGCCGATGGTCCTGGCCATGTTCCGGATGCTCCGCGAGTGCGATGAACGGTCGTGGATTTTCAATATGCGGCGGCGCCCGCCAAAATCAACCGGAGGCGGCGCGGCCTCCCTTCCCTCCGGGGCGGGTCGGGCGCGGCCCGCGCGGCGGGGGATTCGGCGGCGCGCCGGGGCCGTCCGCGCCGGCTACCGGGAGACGATCACCTTCGCCGGACGCACCACGCGCCCGTGCAGCACGCAGCCCTTCTGGAAGACCTGGAGCACCTTGCCGGGCTCGACCCCCTCGGCCTCCTGCATCGTCATGGCTTCATGGAACCGGGGGTCGAAGTCCTCGCCGGCGGGGTCCACCTCGACCGCGCCGAACTTCTCGAGGGCCGCGCCCAGCATCCGCAGGGTCATCTCCGCGCCCTCCGCGAGCGCCTCGACGGTGCTCCCCTCCTCCCCGGACGCCCGGAGGCCGAGCTCGAGGCCGTCGCGCACCGGCAGCAGCTCGGCGACGAGGCCCTCGACCCCGAAGCGGTGGGCCCGCTCCACGTCGCGCTCCGCCCGCCGCCGGACGTTCTCGACCTCCGCGCGGGCGCGGAGCGCCGCGTCGCGCTCGCGCCCGGCCTCGTCGCGGGTTTCGTCGAGACGGGCGCGGAGGGACTCGACGGTGTCGTCAGCCTCCCCGGCTTCCGCGGGCTCCGCGGACCCCTCGGGGGACCCTTCCCCGCGCTCGTCCCCCGCCTCCGGGCCGGGCGGCCCGGCGCGATCCGCGGCGCTCCCCTCGGCCGGGGGAGGCTCCGCGCCGTCCCCGGACCCGGAGGGCGGCCCGGACGCCTCCGGCTCCGGCCCGCTCCCCGCTCCCTCGGGAGGGCCGTCCCCGGCCGGCGGCGTCTCGACTCCCGGCGCCCCGGCGACCGGAGGCGGAGCGTCGGCGACGGGCTCACCGTTCGCCGACCGGCGATCTTCGTTCACGGACACGGACCCTCCCGGACGTTGCTCGGACGAGACCCGGGGCGGACAGCCCCGGCCCCGGTCTCCGGCAGATGGGCGCTATTGGCGCTGGTTCAAGGCCGTCCCGAGAAGACGGGCGGTGATGTCGACGACCGGGATGACCCGCTCGTAGGCCATCCGGGTCGGCCCGATGACCCCGAGCACGCCCACCACCTCGCTGTCGACCTCGTAGCGCGAGGTGACCACGCTGTACCCGTCCAGCACGTCGTAGCCCGACTCCTCGCCGATGAAGAGCTGGACCCCTTCCGCGCTCTGGGAGCGATCCAGGAGGTGGAGGAGCATCCGCTTCTCGGCGAACGCGTCGAAGAGGCGCCGCAGCCGCTCGATGTCTTCCGGCTCGCCCTGGTCCATCAGGTTGGTGTGGCCCCGGACCACGTAGTCGCCTCCGGGATCCTCGACGCGAAGCCCCTTCTCGGCCATCTCGACGACGCTCGCGGTCATCTCGTTCAGCCGGTCGCGGGCGTAGCGCAGGTCCCGGAGGATCCTGCGCCGCACCTCGTCGAGCTCGCACCCGGCGTAGTGGGCGTTGAGGTAGTTCGCGGCCTTCACGAGCTCGCTCTCGGAGTACGGGCGGTCGGTCGCGATGATCCGGTTCTGGACCTCCTGCCGGTTGAGCACGAGCACGACGAGCACCCGGCTCCCCGAGAGGGGCAGGAACTCGACGTGCCGCAGGCACTCCTGATTCTTGCGGGGGACGGTGACCACGCCGACGAAGCGGGTGAACTCGCTCAACATGCGCGAGGCGGCCTCGACCACTTCCTGGGAGCCGGGGGCGGACCGGACCTCCCCGTCCAGGTCGCCGGCGAGGCGCCGCACCTCGCCGGACCCGAGCGGCTGCACGGCCAGCAGGTCGTCGACGAACACGCGGTAGCCCTGGGCGGTGGGGACCCGCCCGGCCGAGGTGTGGGGGGAGCGGATGAGCCCCAGCTCCTCGAGGTCGGACATGACGTTGCGGATGGTGGCGGGGCTCAGGTCGAGGTTCGAGCCGCGCGACAGGGTGCGCGACCCGACCGGCTGGCCGTCCCGGATGTACTGCTCCACCAGGAGCTTGAGGAGCGTCTGGGCGCGTTCCCCCAACTGGGCGCGTTCGCCCGGGCCGTCCGCCCGCTTCTCTCGAACCATTCCCGCTCCGACCCCGGGCCCCGCCCGCCGAATTTAGCACCCGTCCCCCGTGCGGCCAAACCCCACCCCGCGGCGCTTGCACGGGACCCTGGGAACGCTTGTGTTCCGCCCGCATTTTGGTTCACGGGCGGTTCACACCCCCGTGCAGGCAAGATGCCCGCGTTCCCAGGACGCCCTGCGACGAGGCGCGCCTGGGGAAAACCCCACCGCGGACATGCCTCCGGGAGAGGCTCGTGCGCTGTTCGTAAGCTGTTGATATAAGGGGAGTAGAGCGGAAGGCGAAATATTCTTTACCCCACCGGGACGGCGTCGTTCCAAGGTTTGGGGTCGGTTCGAGGGGACTTTGGGCGGATTTCACCCCACGGCGGGTAGTACCCGGGCACACCCTCCCTGGGTACGCCGGCGTCTCGCCGGCCCGGGAAGGGCGAAGCGCCGCGAGAACGGACATGCCGGCGGGACGCCGGCGTACCCAGGGGCGTTCGCCATTGGCGAAAACCCCACAGCGCACATGCCTCCGGGAGAGTGAGTGTTGGCGAGGGTGCGGCGCCGTGCTAGCCTCGCCCGCCCTCCGTCCGCCATTCGGCCCCGTGCTGACCCATCTCGCCGTCCGCGACTTCACGATCATCCACCGGCTCGACGTGGAGTTCGGCCCCGGGCTGACCGCGCTCACCGGGGAGACCGGGGCCGGGAAGTCGATCCTCGTGGACGCCCTCGGCTTCGCGCTCGGCGGGCGCGGCAGCGGCGAGCTGGTGCGTCCGGGCGCGGAGCGGGCGGAGGTCGCGGCCACGTTCGACACGAGCCGGCTCCCGGAGACGGCGGAGCTTCGCGGGGAGCTCGGGCTCGAGGACGGGGACGAGGCGATCCTGCGGCGGCGGGTCTCCCCGGCCGGACAGTCGCGCTGCTGGATCAACGACTCGCCGGTCTCCGCCCGGACCCTGCGCGCGCTCGGCGCCCGGCTGGTGGACCTGCAGGGCCAGCACTCCCACCACGCCCTGCTCCGGCCGGCCGAGCAGCTACGGGTCCTCGACGCGGCGGCCGGGCACACGGAGCTGGTGGCCCGGACCGCAGACCTCTACCGCCGCCTGGGCTCGATCGATTCCGAGCTCGAGGCGGCCCGGGCCGTCGACGGCGCGGAGCGCGAGCGCCGCATCGACTACCTCGAATTCCAGTGCGCCGAGCTCGACGCGCTCGGCGCGGAGCCCGGCGAGGCGGCCGCCCTCGACGCGGAGCTGCGCCGCCTCTCGCACGCCGTGGACATCCGCAGCGGGGCCGACGAGATCGAACACGCGCTCGCGGGCGGCGAGCACGCGGCCGATTCCTCCGTACACCGCGCCCTCGCCCGGCTCGCCGCCATCGAACGGCGGGCGCCGGGGTCCACGGACGAGGCCCGCGAGCTCCTCGAAACGGCGCTCGTGCACGTGACCGAGGCGAGCGCGGCGATCCGCGCCCTCGCGCGGGACGTCGACCCCGACCCGGCGCGGCTCGCCTCCATCGAAAGCCGGCTCGCCGCCCTCCACGACGCGGCGCGCAAGCACCGGGTCCCGCCGGACGGGCTTCCCGACCGGCGCGCCGCCCTGCGCGCCGAGCTCGACGCGCTCGAATCCGGCGAGGCGCGGGTTCGAGCGCTCGAAGAGGCGCGGGCCGCGGCCCTCGCCGCGTACCGCGAGTCGGCGGAGCGGCTCAGCGAGAGCCGGGCCGCCGCCGCCCGGCGCCTGGCCGGCGAGGTCACGCCGCGCCTGCGCGAGCTCGGCTTCGAGGGCGGGGAGTTCTCGGTGGCGCTCGGCCGCGCGCGGGAGGAGCGCGCCGCCGGGGTCGACGAGGCGGTGTTCCAGGTCCGGGTCAATCCCGGCCACCCGCCGGGCCCGCTCGCCCGGACCGCGTCCGGCGGGGAGCAGTCGCGGGTAAGCCTTGGTATTC
Source organism: Gammaproteobacteria bacterium (assembly GCA_965243335.1). Classification (GTDB taxonomy): domain Bacteria; phylum Pseudomonadota; class Gammaproteobacteria; order HK1; family HK1; genus JAJDXW01. The sequence continues at coordinate 1,713,653 of OZ251545.1, read as the reverse complement.
TTGTCGCCACCCGCGGCGGGTTGCCGGTGATGGTGTTCGACGAGATCGACAGCGGGGTCGGCGGCCGGGTCGCGGAGCTGGTGGGCCGTCACCTCCGCCGGCTGGCCGAGAGCTGCCAGGTGCTCTGCGTGACGCATCTCGCGCAGGTCGCGTCGCAGGCCCACGGCCACCTCACCGTCCTCAAGGGAGCGAACGGATCCATGACGAACGTACGAGTGCGGACCCTGACGGGCGAGGAGCGCGCCGAGGAGGTCGCGCGCATGTTGGCGGGCGCGAGCGTTACCGAACGCTCGCGCGCCCATGCCCGCGAGATGCTGGAGGCGGCGCGCGCGGCGGGAGCGCGCGAATGAACGTCCCGGCCGGGAAGCGCGCCGCCGGGCGGCCCCGCCCCGCCCGGGCCGGGCCCGCGGGGGCCGCCCTCGCCCCGATCGCGGCCTTGCTGGCCGCCGCCCTGCTCGCGGCGGGCTGTACGAGGCTCTCCGGGCTGCCGGTGCCCGGCCTCTACCGGCTCGACGTGCGGCAGGGGAACGCCCTCGACGACGCGGCGCTCGCCAGGCTGGAGGTCGGGATGCCGAGGAGCCGGGTGCTTCACCTTCTCGGTACCCCGGCCGTCGACGACGTCTTTCACCCGGACCGGTGGGAGTACCTGTTCTCGTTCGCTCCCGGCGGCGAGGAATCGGGGTGGCGGCGCATCACCCTTCACTTCGAGGAAGACCGGCTCGCCCGCATCGAGGGCGACCTGCCGCCGGCCGGCGCCGCCCCGTCCGCGCCGGAGGCGGCGAAGGTGGTCCGCGTGCCGCCGCGCCCGCCCGAGAAAGGCTTCTTCCGGGGGCTGCTCCGGAAGCTGCGGCGCGGCGGATAGGCGGAGCCGGACCAGGCCGGGCCGGGCGGCCTCCCGCCGGCGGACCGGGCGCGCCTACCCGGCTCCCGGGGAACGGGGCTGACGCTCGGCCCTTCGGGTGAACGCCAGGACCATGGAGTCGGCAATCTCGTTCAGGAACGGCGCGGCCAGCCGGCCGAGGAGCCGGCTCGCGCCTTCGAACTCGAGGTCGAGCGACACCCGCGTGCCGCCCCCCGCCGCATCTTCGAACGACCAGCGGCCGTTCAGGCGGCCGAAGGGACCCTTGACCAGGCGCATCTCGATCCGGCTCGGAGCCACCTCCCGGTTGCGCGTCGTCAGCCAGAACCGGATCGGCCCCCGGGCCATGCGAAGGCTCGCCTCGACCAGCCCTTCCCCGACGCGCCGCACCTCGGCCGCGTGGCAGAGGGGGACGAACTCGGGGTACGAGGCGACGTCCGCGACGAGGGCGAACGTCGCCTCCCGGCTGGCCGGGACGACCGCGGACCGCTCGATCCTCTCCATCCGCGCCATGCGCGGCAGTATACCGGGCCGCACCCCGCGCGACGCGGGGCGGCGGCGGTAGAGGCCCCCGGCGTGGCCCGCAAGAAGAAGAAGGCCCAGGGGGCGAACGTCATCGCCTCCAACCGCCGCGCGCGCTTCGACTACCGGCTCGAGGACCGGCTCGAGGCCGGGCTCGCGCTCGAGGGATGGGAGGTCAAGAGCCTGCGCAGCGGACGCGCCCAGATCAGCGAGGGCTACGTCGCGTTCCGGGAGGGGGAGGCCTTCCTCCAGGGGGCCCACATCTCCCCCCTCCCCTCGGCGTCGACCCACGTGGAGCCCGATCCCGTCCGCCCCCGCCGGCTGCTGCTCCACCGGCGGGAGATCGACCGCCTCGCGGGCGCGGTGCAGCGCGAGGGCTATACCGTGGTGCCGCTCGACCTCCACTGGACCCGCGGGCGCGCGAAGCTCGCCATCGCCGCCGCCAAGGGCAAGCGCCGCACCGACAAGCGGGCCGCCGACCGGGACCGCGACTGGCGGCGCGAGCGCGAACGGCTGATGAAGTCCCGCTGAGGGGGGCGACGGCGGCTGCGGTGGTGTATACTCCCGCGCTCCCGTGGGGGCGACCTGGCTTCGACGCGGGTGGTGAAGCTCGAGGTGCATGCCGAGGCGCAACATACCTCGTAAATCCAGTTGCAAACCTCAATAGTTGCCAACGACGACAACTACGCTCTGGCGGCCTAGCCCCAGCCCCTCTCCGGCACGTGCTTGTGCGTCCGGGTAGAGGGGTCGACAGACACAAGCTCGCGACCGCGGATCGCCCGCGTCCGGAGTCGCCAAACCTGATGCGGGCTCGCCGGCCGCCACCCTGCCCGTCGGGGGGCGGACGGTCAAAGCAAACGACGAGGCTAAGCATGTAGAGCCGAAGGCGGAGCGCCAGCGGACGCGGGTTCGATTCCCGCCGCCTCCACCAAACCGAGCGTAATCGGTTGATATTCAAGGATGCTGTGACCTCCATCGGCCCCGTCGCCCTCGCGAGCATCGTGGGCTCGGCCGCGGGCGCCGACGGGAACGCCCCGCCCTCCCCGCGGCGCCCGGGGCGCAGGCGGAAGACGTGGGCGGACGGGGAGGCGGGCCGGTCAGCCGGCTCCCCCGATCACCGCATCCGTGTCGAGCGCCGCGCGCAGATCGCGGCGGACCTCCCGCCACCGGAACCGCACCGAGTTGCGAACGATCTCCTCGTCGAGCGCCATCAGATCCGGGATGATCGGCGCGTGACGCACGAGCGCTTCCGGGCTCGCGGTGAACGCGGCCTCGCCATCCCCGAGGGCGCTCCAGTCGCACCGGCCCAGCCGCTCGCGCACCGCCTCGACCCCCTCGTCGAAGCGCGGGCCCGAATCGTCCGGCCGGCCGGTGCGCTCGAGGATCACGTCGACCGAGCGCCGCACCACCACGCCGGCCGCCGCCGCGTCGCCCCCCGAACGGCAGGCGAGGAGCCCGCCCGCGAACACCGCTAGGTCCGACAGGCACGCGAGCCACGTCTGCCACTTCGCGTGGTTGATCGACACGACGAACGCATCGTTCTCGAACAGCTCCGGGTACCGGGCGCCGGCGCGCGTGCGCAGGTAGCCGTACAGGGTCGTCTGGGCGACGTGGCTCGCTCTCGTGTCGAGGAAGCGGGCAAGCGAGGCGGCGTCGGCGACGGCGCGCTTCCGCCCCGCCCCGAGATACTCCGCGAGCACGGAAGCCCCCCGGCGAAGCCGATGCCCGGCGCTCGCGACGTTCACCAAGCTCCAGGTGCTCGATCCGAACCTCGCCACGGGCATCATCGGCAAGAGCATCGCGGAGGTCACCGCGCTCGACTGGGTCCGCAACTGGAGCGAGGTCGGGTTCCTCAAGGTGATCGACTCGACCGGCGACGGCCTCCTGCAGATCAACGAGTTCTTCATGCGGGGGGACCTCGTCGTGCTTGCGACCCCGGAGATGGCGGGCCTGCCCCACGTCATCTCGGGGCTGGTGGCGGCCGGCGGCATGGCGGCCGCGATGTCCACCGCCGACGGCCTGCTCCTCGCCATCGCCAACGCCCTCTCGCATGATCTGTACTGCAAGATCATCGACCCGAAGGCGGAGACGAAGACGCGGCTCGTCGTGGCGCGGGTGCTCCTCCTCGTCATCGGGGCGGCGGGCGCGCTGGTCGCGAGCCTCAAGCTCACGGGGATCCTCGGGGCGGTGGCCTGGGCGTTCGACTTCGCCTGCTCCGGCCTCTTCTTCCCGCTCGTCCTCGGCGTGTGGTGGAAGCGCGCGAACCGGCAGGGGGCGATCGCGGGGATGCTCGCGGGGCTCATCGCGGGGACGTGGTACCTCTACATGGTGCGGTTCGCGGGGATGGAGCCGTGGATCGGCATCGACCACCTGAGGTTCGGGATCATCGGGATGCCGGTGAGCCTGATCGCGATGGTGGCGGTGAGCCTGATGACCGCGGAGCCGGACGAGGAGACCCAGGACATGGTCGACGCGACCCGGGTCCTGTCGGGCTCGTCGGTCCTCTCCTCGTCGCACTGAGGCCCGGGGTCTTCCCGATCGCCGGGGGCGGGGCCTCCCGCCCCCGGCGCCTTCCCGGCGCGGACCGCGCGACGGGCCTTCACGGACACCTCGTCGCAGTGCGTCCTGGGAACGCGGGCGTCTCGCCCGCATTTTTGTTCACGGGCGCTTCACACCCCCTGTGCGGGCGAGACGCCCGCGTTCCCAGGATGGGCCATTCCCGGGTACGCCATCCCTGGGTACGCCGGCGTACCCAGGGGCGTTCGCCATTGGCGAAAACCCCACAGCGCACCCGCCTCGTTCCAGGGCCGCGGCTTCCGCCTCCGAGCCCCCGGGCGTTACACTCCCCCGCCCTCCCGGTCGAGGGGAAGGATGGACGATGCCGCATGTTCTCCGCCCGCGGCGGGGCGGTTGATCCCGCTGGCCGATGTACGAGGCGTTCCCGGTCTGGGTCCTGGTCGTCGACTACGTGCTCGGCGCGGTGATGTGGACCCTGGTCGGCCGCTTCGGGATGGGGCTGTTCCTGCCCGAAGACAGCAACTTCTTCTTCATGCGGTTCTTCGTGCGCGCGACGAACCCGCTGCTCCGGCTCTTCGCGCCCGTCACGCCCGGCTTCCTCATCGCGCCGATGGTCCCGCTCTTCGTCGCGTGGTTCTTCTTCATGGTCCGCTTCTACGTGATGCCGTGGCTCCTCGGATACTCGGTGATGGGCATGCTGTCCTTCCCGCTGGAGAGCGAGATCGGGCAGAGCGTCGCGCGGCTCGTCGGCCTGTTCGTCCACTGAACCCGAGCCTGCACCGGACCCCATGAAGCTCCGGACCTGGCGGCCGGAGGACCCCGGCCCCGTCGCGATCGCGCTCGACACCCTGGTCGCCGACGTGCACTTCCGGGCGGACGCCCCGCCCCGCGCGGTCGGACACAAGGCCCTCGCGGTCAACCTGAGCGACCTCGCGGCCATGGGCGCCCGCCCCCGGCGCGCGCTCGTGCACGCCGCCCACCCCGAGCCGTCGGCGGCCTGGGAGGAGGCGTTCGCGGCCGGCCTGGAGGGGCTGGCGGAGCGGTTCGGGGTCGTCCTGGACCGCGGGCCGCTCCGAAAGGGTCCGCTGGTCGTGTCGGTCGAGGCGGCCGGGACGTTTCCGGGCGGCGGCCCCCCGCTTCGCCGCTCCGGCGCCCGGGCGGGCGATGCGGTCTACGTCACCGGCACGCTGGGGGATGCGGCCGGCGCGCTCGGGGGCGCCGCCGCGCTTGCTCCGCGCCTCGACCTTCCCGAGCCGCGGGTCGCGGCCGGCCTCGCCCTGCGGGGGATCGCGACGAGCGCCATCGACGTGTCGGACGGGCTGTGCGCCGATCTGGGACACGTGCTCCGGGCGAGCGGGGTCGGCGCTTCGATCGAGACCGCCCGCCTGCCCCGGTCCAAGGCGCTGGTCGCGGCCTGCGGCCCGGCGCGGGCGACGGAGCTCGCGCTCGCGGGCGGCGACGACTACGAGCTCGTGTTCACCGTCGCTCCCGGCTGCGAGCCCCGCCTCACCGCCGCGCCGCTCGGGGTCCCAATCACCCGGGTCGGCGTCGTCGAGGATGAGCCGGGCCTTCGCTGCTTCGGCCCGGACGGGCGCCCCCTCCCCGTTCCCGCGGGGTACGAGCACTTTGCCGCCGCCCCCCCTCGCCCCGTCGAGGAGGCCCCGCGGAGCCCGCGAGAAGGCGGCCGATGAGCCGGGAGTGGCCGCAACGCCTCGTCCTCGTGCTCGGGACCGGCTTCGGGGCCGGCTACGCGCCGCGCGCTCCGGGCACCGCGGGAAGCGTGGTGGGGCTCGGCGCGGGCCTCGCGCTCGCCGCCTCCCCCCTCGGCCTGCCGGCGGTCGCCGCCGTCACCGGGGCCGTCTGCATCGCGGGCGTGCCGATCTGCGCCGCCAGCGCCCGCCGGCTCGGCGCGCCCGACCCGCCCGCGGTGGTCTGGGACGAGGTCGCGGGCATGATGGTCGCCCTCCTCGCCCTGCCCCGCGGCGGGTATTGGTGGCTCGTCGCGTTCGCGCTCTTCCGGGCCTTCGACGTGCTCAAACCGTGGCCCATCGGCTGGCTCGACCGGAGGGTCCGGGGGGGCGCGGGGATCATGGTCGATGATCTGGTTGCGGGGGCGTTCGCGTGGGCCGCGGTCCAGGTGCTTTCCCGCATTCTGGGCAGCGGAAGCTAGTGGAGGCGTGTGCACGGTGAGGATTTTCGCCAGGCATCCCTCTCGCAGGCGCTCCTGGGAACGGCGCACGGGCCTCTGGCGGGCCGGCGCCGGCGGCTGAGAGCCACATGGCCGCCGGAGAGTTCGCGCTCATCGACCGCTTCTTCGCCGGGGCGACCGGGCCGCGCGCCGACGTCATGGCGGGCATCGGGGACGACGCCGCGCTCGTGGTCCCCCCGCCCGGGGCCGAGATCGTCTCCGTGTGCGCCGCGATCCACGAAGGGGTCGACTTCCCCCCCGGGACCCCGCCCGGCGCGCTCGGACGGCGCGTGATCGAGGACGGCCTCCGGGCGCTCGCGGAGGACGGGCCGGGCGCCCCCCGCCCCCCGCCCGTCCCCGCGTGGGCCCTGCTCGGGCTCACCCTGCCCGCCCCGGACGAAGCCTGGACGCGCGAGTTCGCCCAAGGGCTCATGCAGGCGTGCCGGGCGGCCGGCGTCGAGCTGGTCGGCGGCGATACGACGCGCGGACCGCTCACCATCGTCTGCGTGCTGCACGCGCTCCGCTCTTCTCCGGACGGTTGAATGCGGACCCCGGCAAGCGAAGCGGAGCTCCTGGAGCGCGCCCGCTCCATCGCCGGCTGCACCCTCGCCGAGCTGGCCGGATCGCTCCGGCTCCCGCTGCCGAGCGACCCCCGGAGGGCGAAGGGCTGGGCCGGGCAGCTCGTCGAGGCCGCTCTCGGGGCGCCCTCTGCGGGCGAGCCGGGGCCGGACTTTCCGGGCCTCGGCATCGAGCTCAAGACGATCCCGGTGACCCCCGCCGGGCGCCCGCGCGAGTCGACCTGGGTGTGCATCGCCCCCATGGAGGACGTCACCGGCCTCGACTGGGAGCGCTCCCTGGTGCGGGCAAAGCTCGCCCGGGTCCTCTGGGTCCCGACCGTGGACGGGGCGGAGGGCGACTTCCGAGCGCGCCGGATCGGAGCGCCCCTCGTCTGGAGCCCGTTGCCGGAGGAAGAGGCGGTGCTCCGCGCCGACTGGGAGGAGTTCATGGAGGCCATCGCGCTCGGACGAATCCAGGCGGTGACCGCGCGGCAGGGAACGGCCCTCCAGCTCCGTCCGAAGGCCGCGAACGCGCGCGAGCGCAATTGGACGACCGACGAGGAGGGCGGCCGGACGCTCGCGAACCCCCGCGGCTTCTACCTCCGCGCGAGCTTCACCGCCCGGCTGATGGCACGCCATTTCGGCCCCTGACACCCCGCCGTCGATCCGGGCGGCGCGGGAGGCGTGACCCAGGGCGGCGCAGCCGTCGGAGCGGGAAGCAGGGAACGGGAGGCGGGAGACCGGGGCAGACCGAATCAACCCGACGGATAGACACACTCCGGGCTGAGCGCTCCCCGGGCGACCGCTGCGACCGCACCCTCCATGCGGATCGACCAGTCTTCCCGGACTTCGATCCCGATCTCGCCGCCCGGCATCTCGACGGTGACCGGCGAGCGCACGAGGCCGAGCCGGAAGCACACCGCCGCCGCCGCGCAACTGCTCGTGCCCGAGGCGAGGGTGTAGCCCGCCCCCCGCTCCCAGATCTCGATGCGGATGCGATGAGGACCCGCCGGCTGGACGAGCTGGACGTTGGTCCGGTTCGGGAACGCCGGGTGGCGTTCGAGAAGCGGCCCGAGCGAGCGAGCGTCCTCTTCCCGGGCCTCGTCCACGACCACCACGCAGTGCGGGTTGCCGACGGTGACGGCGGAGTACTCGACCTCGCGGCCGTCCTCCGTGGTCAGGCGGCGCTTCAGGACCTCCCCGCTCTCTCCCACCACCGGCACCGCCGCCGCGTCGAAGCTCGCCCGCCCCATCTCGACCGCGACCCGGCGACCGTCGCCGGAGACCGTGCACTCCACCTCGCCTCCCCGCGTCTCTACGCGGAACCGTTCCGTGCCCTCCACCCGGCCCCGGTCGAGGAGGTAGCGTGCGAAGATGCGAAGCCCGTTCCCGCTCTTCTCGGCCTCCGAGCCGTCGGGGTTGAAGATCCTCACCGCGGCCGGAGCAGCCCGGACGCCGCCGCGTCCGCCACGGGCGGGGCTCACGTCCAGTAATATCCCGTCGGCCCCGAGGCCGCAGTGCCGGTCGCAGATGCGGCGGACGGCCTCGCGATCCGGCGGCTCCCCGAGCGCGTGGCCTGCGAACACCACGTAGTCGTTTCCAAGCGCGTGATACTTCCGAAATTCCATGAACGCCCGTTCCGCCCCACCCTGCGCGCCGATTTCCGCCCCAGCGGAGCCGGAGCGTAGCACCCTTCCGCCTGAGCCGAGGGCGCCGATCCGCGACGGGATACGGGGCGGCGAGGTCCACGTCTGGCACGGGTCGCTGCACGCGGAGCCGGGAACCGTCTCCCCGGCGGAGGAGGCGCGCGCCCGCCGGATGGGGTCGGCGCGCCGTCGGCGCGAGTTCCTCGTCTGCCGCGGGGCGCTTCGCCGCGTCCTCGGCGGCGCGCTCGGCATCGAGCCGCTCGCAGTCCCCATCCTCGAAGGCCCCCACGGAAAGCCCTCCCTTGCTCCCGGCCGCCGACCGGCGCTCGGGTTCAACGTGTCCCACTCCGGCGAGCGGTTCGTCGTCGCGGCGGCCGTCGGCATGGCGCCGGGGGTCGACGTCGAACGGGTCCGCTCCCACCGGGACCTCTCCAGCCTCGCCCGGCGGTTCTTCTCTCCGGCCGAGCAGGAGGAGGCCGCCGCCGCGCCGGATCCCCTGCAAGCGTTCTACCGGGTCTGGACCCGCAAGGAGGCGGTCATCAAGGCGGACGGACGCGGGGTCGCCATCGGCCTTGCCCGCTTCGACGTCAACGCCGGGGAGCCGCCCGCCCTGCTTCACGCGCGCTGGGCGGGGGCGGCCCCGGACGAGGCGGCGCACTGGTCGCTGCACTCCCTTGATGCCGTGCCCGGCTACACGGCCGCCCTCGCCGTCCGGCGCCCCACCGCGACCGTGGTGGTCCGGGCCCCGGCCCGCGACCGCTCACCGGTTGGACCTCAAGCGGCCGACGGTGGATAGCTCGTCCCTGCGGCCGCCGACGATCCCCGCCGCCGGTGGGCAGGCGGGGCCGGGCCGACCGTTAAGGTCCAACCTATAGGGCGACCGCCAGCGCGGTCGCTTGGCGATTCCGCGCCGCGAAATCGGGGATGCCCCGGCCAGCGCCGCAGGCGGACGAGGAACGGCCCCGCTCTCGATCCGAGGCCCGCGCGCTGTTCGCAAGCTCTTGATACAGGGAGTGGAGAGCGGGGGTCGAGATATTTTCTACCCCACGGGAACGGCGTTCTCGTCAGCCCCCTGCTCGTCGTAGCGTTCGAGGTTCATCACGTCCCGCGTCGCCGGGGACGCTCCTGGGTACGCCGGCGTCTCGCCGGCCCGGGGGTGAGCGCTCGGGAACGCGGATGCCGGCGAGACGCCGGCGTACCCAGGGGGGTGGCGAGCGGTGCGCCGACACGAAAACCCCACCGCGCACACGCCTCCATACAGGACACCCCTGGGAACCCGGGCGTCCCGCCCGCGGGGGCGGCCGTGGACCGGCGGCCCCGCTCACGGTCGGAGGCGATCCCTCGCCGATCGGGAAGGGAACGAGGTTCCGGGTTAAACTTGGCCCCGGACGATCGGTCCTGCCTCCCGCCATCTTGCCGTGCAACCACTCAGCCCGCTGCGGCCCCGGCTTCCGCGCCGCTCCGGCGACCGCATACATTGGGAGGGGCTGAGGGGTTCGAGCCGCTCGCTCGCCGTCGCCGTCGCGGCCCGGGAGTTCCCCGGCCTCACCCTCGTCGTCGCCCCCGACGCTGCGAGCGCGGACACTCTTCGCACCGAGATCGCCTTCTTCGCGGGGAGCGGCGAGGCGGAGGCCGGCGAGGGGGGGCGGAAGCCCGTCGCCCCCCTCACCCCCGTTGGCGCTGCCGACGGAGTCGGGGGCGGAGTCGGCGGCGGCGGCGCCGGCAGCGCCCCACGGCCCCCGGCCCCCCGCACGGACGGCGGCTCGGCCCGCCCGCTCCTCCTTCCCGACTGGGAGACCCTCCCCTACGACGCCCTCTCCCCGCACCAGGACATCGTCTCCGAGCGCCTGGCCGCCCTGCACGCGCTGCCCCAGGCGAGCGGCGGGACCCTCGTCACCACCGTCTCCACCCTGATGGGCCGGGTCGCCCCGCGCGGGTTCGTGGAGGGGAACAGCCTGCGGCTCGCCGCCGGCGACCGGCTGGACCTCGACGAGGAGCGGCGGCGGCTCGATCTCGGGGGCTACCGCTGCGTGAGCCAGGTGATGGAGCACGGCGAGTTCGCGGTGCGGGGGTCGCTCCTCGACCTGTTCCCGACCGGGGCCGAGCGGCCGTACCGCATCGACCTCTTCGACACGGAGGTCGATACGATCCGCCGGTTCGACCCCGAATCGCAGCGCTCGCTCGACCGGGTCGAGTCGATCCGGGTGCTCCCCGCCCGGGAGTTTCCACTCGATCCGGAGGCCATCGGCCGCTTCCGGGCGGCATGGCGGGTCCGCTTCGAGGGGAACCCCAACGCCTGCCCGGTCTACCGGGACGTGAGCGAGGGGTTCGCCCCGGCCGGCATCGAGTACTGGCTGCCGCTCTTCTTCGACCGGACCGGCACGGTGTTCGACTACCTGCCCGGCTCCACCCTCCTCATCGAGCTGCCCGGGGCGCGTGAACAGGCGGACGCGTTCTGGAACGACACCGGCGAGCGCTACGAGCAGCGGCGGCACGACGCGGAGCGCCCGGTGCTGACCCCGCGCGAGCTCTTCCTGCCCCCGGACGAGCTGGGAGGCGCCCTCGCCGCGTACCCCCGGATCATGGTCCGGGACGAGCCGGACGAGGCCCGCGCGGACGCGGGAGAGGGGGGCGCGGGCGCGGGACCTGCGGACGCGGACCCGCTCCCGGACGCCGCGCCCCCATCCCCCCCTCCGGCGCCCCTCCCGGACCCTCCCGGCGAACGGCGCGCCCCGCCGCCCGCGGTCGCCGCCCGGGCCGCCGCGCGCGGCCGGGCCGAATTCGGGACCGCGAACGCTCCGGCCCTCCCCGCGGACCCGCGCGCCTCCGACCCCTTCGCCCTCCTGAAGCAGTTCCTCGGGCGGTTCCCGGGGCGCGTCCTTCTCCTCGTCGAATCTCCGGGGCGGATGGAGACGCTCATGGAGACCCTGGGGCGCCACCGCCTGCGTCCCGACCGGGTCGCCGGCTGGCTCGAATTCCTGAATGGCCCGGAGGAGACGCGCTTCGGGATCGCCCTCTCCGAGGTGGAGCGCGGGGCGGTCTTCGACGACCCGTCCGTCGCCCTCCTCCCCGAAGCCCTCCTCTTCGGCCGCCGGGCCGCGGCCCGGCGCCGGCGGGCGCGCGCCCGCGACGCGGAGAGCGTGATCCGCGACCTGACCGAGCTCGCGCCCGGGGACCCGGTGGTCCACGAGCGGCACGGGGTGGGCCGCTACCGGGGGCTCGTCACCCTCACCGCGGCCGGGATCACCGGCGAGTTCCTGAACCTCGAGTACGCCGACGGCGACCAGCTCTACGTGCCGGTCCTCTCCCTCCACCTCGTCTCGCGCTACGCCGGGGCCGAGCGCCCTCCCCTGCACAAGCTCGGCAGCCAGCAGTGGCAGAAGGCGCGCAAGGCGGCGGCCGAACGGGTGCGCGACGTGGCGGCGGAGCTCCTCGAGATCCAGGCCCGGCGCGCGGCCCGGACCGGGAACGAGATCGCGTTCGACGACGGCCAGTACGCCGCCTTCGCGGCCGGCTTCCCCTTCGAGGAGACCCCCGACCAGGCGACCGCGATCGAGGCGACCCTCGCCGACCTGCGGAGCGGCCGCCCCATGGACCGCCTGGTGTGCGGGGACGTGGGCTTCGGCAAGACCGAGGTCGCGATGCGGGCGGCGTTCGCGGCGGCCATGGAGGGGTGGCAGGTGGCCGTGCTGGTGCCGACGACCCTGCTCGCGCAGCAGCACTACCAGACGTTCACCGACCGCTTCGCGGAGTGGCCGCTGCGGATCGAGCAGCTGTCGCGGTTCCGGTCCCGCCGCCACCGCGAGGAGACCACCCGCGATCTCCGCGAGGGGCGGACGGACGTCGTCATCGGGACCCACCGCCTGCTGCAGGACGACGTGGGCTTCAAGCGGCTGGGCCTCGTGATCGTCGACGAGGAGCACCGCTTCGGCGTGCGGCAGAAGGAGCGCCTCAAGGCCCTTCGCGCCGAGGTGGACGTGCTGACCCTGACCGCGACCCCGATCCCGCGCACCCTGAACATGGCGCTCTCGTCGCTCCGCGACCTCTCGCTCATCGCGACCCCGCCCGAGCGGCGGCTCTCGATCCGGACCTTCGTCGGGCAATGGCGGCCCGAGGTCATCCGCGAATCGGTCCTGCGCGAGATCCGGCGCGGCGGCCAGGTCTATTTCGTGCACAATCGGGTGGAGGACATCGAGGAGATCGCGGACAAGGTGGAAGCCATCGTCCCGGAGGCGGAGGTCCGGGTGGCCCACGGGCAGATGCGCGAGCGCGACCTCGAGCAGGCGATGCTCGACTTCTACCACCGCCGCTTCAACGTCCTCGTGTGCACCACGATCATCGAGACCGGGATCGACGTGCCGACCGCGAACACCATCATCATCAACCGGGCCGACCGGTTCGGCCTCGCCCAGCTCCATCAGCTCCGGGGCCGGGTCGGGCGCTCGCACCAGCGGGCCTACGCCTACCTCTTCGCGCCGGACCGCCGGTCGATGACCCCGGACGCGGTGAAGCGCCTGGACGCGATCGAGTCGCTGGACGACCTCGGGATCGGGTTCAGCCTCGCCATGCACGACCTCGAGATCCGCGGGGCGGGCGAGCTCCTCGGCGAAGACCAGAGCGGCCAGATCGAGGCCATCGGATACTCCCTGTACACCGAGATGCTGGAGCGGGCGGTGGCCGACCTTCGCGCCGGGCGGGACCCCGCCCTCGATCGCCCCCTGGACCACGGGACCGAGGTCGACCTGCACGCGCCCGCGCTCATCCCGGACGACTACCTTCCCGACGTCCACGCGAGGCTCATCCTGTACAAGCGGATCGCCGGGGAGCGGAGCGAGGAGGGGCTGCGCGAGCTCGAGGTCGAGATGATCGACCGCTTCGGCCCGCTTCCCGCCCAGGCGAAGACCCTGCTCCGCATCACCGCCCGGAAGCTCCGGGCCGCGCCCCTCGGCATCCGCAAGATCGATCTCGGCACGGGCGGCGGGAGGGTGACGTTCGGCGAGGCCCCGTCCGTGGACCCCGCCCGGATCGTGGCCCTGCTTCAGTCGCACCCGCGCCGCTTCGGGCTCGACGGAGAGACCCGGATCCGCGTCCGGTGGGAGCTGCCCGACCTCGAGGCGCGCTTGGGCGCGATCGATCACATCGTGGCGGCCCTCGGCGCGCGGCGGGAGGCGGCATGACGCCCTCCCTGCGCCTCCGCCGCTCCGGCGCGGCCCTCGCCCTCGCGGCCGGGCTCGCCGCCCTGGCCGCGCTCGCCGCGAGCGCTCCCGCGAGGGCCGCAACCCCCTGGTACCAGATGGAGGTGGTGGTCTTCGCGGAGGGAGGGGAATCGCCCTGGGGCCGGGACGACTGGCGCGAGGAGGGTCCGCCGCCCCTGCCGGAGAACACGGTCGAGCTGCTCGCGGCCCTCGGCGCCGGCGACGATACGGGCGGCTCGGGCCGCCGGCACGCGTTCCGCGCCCTCCCCGCCTCGCAGCTCGAGCTGGGCGCGGCGGCGGCCCGGCTCGACCGGAACGACGCCTACCGGGTGCTCCTGCACGTCGGGTGGCGGCAGCCGGGCTCTTCCCGCGGCAACGCCCCGGCGGTGCACCTCGGCACGCTTCGCGGGGGCGTCGGGGACGGTCGATTCACGGCCGCCGCACCTGGCGAGTCGGTGGACGGGACGATCCGGCTATGGCGCCGGCAATTCCTCCACGTGGATATCGACCTGGCCTTCGGGGACGTCGAGGCTTGGAACCGACGACAGGAGGCCGCAGGCCCGAGCGCGGAGCCGGGAGACGAGCATCGCGAAGCCCTGGAGACGGACGCCGCCCCGGGCACGAACCCGGACACAGGCGCGGGCGCAAGCGCGGCGGAACCTCGCCCTCCCGGAAGCCCCGTCGGGCGGGAGGAGGCCGGCGCCGCGGCGGAGCCGCCGCCCGCGGGCAACGCCCGCCTCCGCGTGACGCGGCTGACCCGCAGCCTGCGCCTCCGGGCCGGCCGGCTGCACTTTCTCGATCATCCCCTCTTCGGGGCGCTGCTCATGGTCAAGCGCCTCCGCTGACCGGCCGGGGCTTGTGCGATGTTCGTAATCTATTGATATAAATGAGGGAAATCGGAGTTCGAGATATTTATTACCCCACGGCGGCGCTTGCGCGGGTACGTCTCCGGGAACGGGGCTTCCTGGGAACGCTTGTGTCTCGCCCGCAGCGAACCGAAGGTCCGGAGGCGAAGCGCCCGGGAAAAATGCGGGCGAGACACAAGCGTTCCCAGGAGGCCGTGCCGGGCGCGTGCGGGCCGGGCTTACCTTCCACCCGCGTTCCCAGAGCCGCATGGATTCCCGCTTTCGCGGGAATGACGAGGATGGGGGCGAGACGCCCGCGTTCCCAGGACGCCCACGGACCCGCGGACCCGCCTGCGAGAGGCGTGCCTGACGAAAATCCCCACCGCGCACATGCCTCGGCCGGGAGCGGCTTTACCCGGCGGTATCGACTTGCGCCCGCGCGCCCGCCTTCCCGCTGGGCTCCCGGGAGGGAGGCGGGTCAGTCCGGGTCCAGCGCGAGGGCGGCGGCGAAGATCCGCCGGACCTTCCGCATCCCCCGCTCGAGGTTCCCGTAGACCTCCTCCATCGTGATCTCCGCCGGCCCCCGCCCGGCCGCCGCGTTGGAGACGACCGCGCAAGTCGCGTACTCCATCCCGAGCTCGCGCGCGAGGGCCGCCTCCGGCATCGCGGTCATCCCCACCACCGCGCAGCCGTCGCGCTCCATCCGGTCGATCTCCGCCGCGGTCTCGAAGCGCGGCCCCTCCGTCACCCCGTAGGTCCCGCCGTCGTGCGCCGCGACCCCCGCGGCGGCGGCCCCCCGGAGCAGGCGCTCCCGCAGCGCCGGCGTATACGGATGGGTCATGTCGACGTGCACGACCCGGCCCTCCTCGAAGAAGGTGGCGGCGCGCGAGGCCGTGTAGTCGATGATCTGGTCGGGGACGACCACCGAGCCCGGTTCGAGCGCGGGCGCGATCCCGCCCACCGCCGCCGCCGCGTAGACTCGTTCGACCCCGGCGTCGCGGAGCGCCCGGACGTTGGCCCGGTAGTTGATGCGATGCGGAGCGATGCCGTGGTCCGGGCCGTGGCGGGAGAGGAACACCACCTCCCGCCCCCCGATCTCGGCGAACACGAGCGGCGCGGACGGTTCTCCGAACACGGTCGCCGCCCGCCGCTCCCCGGTGACCGCGAGCCCCGGCCAGGACTCGAGGCCGCTGCCCCCGATGACCGCGTCGGCAGGCATCAGCCGGGCTCGCCGAGCCCCTTGCGGCCTACCCAGTCGCGGGCGAACTGGCAGGCGCTGCGCCCGCTGCGCGAGCCCCGGTCGAGCGCCCATTGCAGCGCCTGCGCCCGCACCCGCCCCCACTCGGCTTCGGCTGCCGCCCCCGGTCCCGGCCCCGCTCCGTCCCCCTCCTCTCCTGCGCCGTCGAGCGCGGTCACCCAATGGCGGACGATCGCGAGATAGTCCTCCTGGTGGAAGGGGTGGAACGAGAGCCGGAGCCCGAAGCGCTCGCTCAGCGAGATCTTCTCCTCGACCGCCTCGGACGGGTGGACCTCCGCCCCGACGTAGCGCGCGTCGAGGTTGTCGCGCATGTATTCCGGCATGAGGTGGCGGCGGTTCGAGGTCGCGTAGAGGAGCACGTTGTCCGGCGCGGCGCTGGCGGACCCGTCCAGGACCGCCTTCAGCGCCTTGTACCCCGGCTCGTCGGCCTCGAATGAGAGGTCGTCGCAGAACAGGATGAACCGCTCGGGCCGGGATTCCAGCGGGTCCACGAGGTCCGGGAGGGAGATGAGGTCCTGCTTGTCGACCTCGACCAGGCGCAGCCCCTCCCCCTCGTACTCGTTCAGCAACGCCTTGACGAGCGACGACTTGCCGGTCCCCCGGGAGCCGGAGAGGAGGGCGTTGTTCGCGGGATGCCCGCGGACGAACTGGCGGGTGTTGCGATCGAGGGCCTTCTTCTGCCGGTCGATCCCGTGGAGATCGGCGAGGGAGATGCGGTGCGGCGCGCGCACCGGCTGGAAACGGCCCCCGGCGAGGGTGGCCCGCCAGCGGAACGCCGCCGCGGACCCGAGGTCCGTGGAAGGGGGCGGGGGCGGCAGCAGCGCCTCGGCGCGTCCGGCGAGCGCCTCCAGGCGCCCGATCAGGCGATCGAGCGAGGCGGGATCGATGCTCACGTCACGTGCCGCCCGCCCCCGCGGTCAGCGGGGGAAGGGAGCGTACCGGCTCCGGTCGAGCCCGGCCGAGCCGGCTCCGTCCACGAGGGACAGCAGGCGCTCCCTGCTTCGATCGCGGGCGGAATAGAGATCTTCGTCTTCATCTTCCGCCACTTCGCCGTCCATGATCAGGTAGTTTCTACGGGCCCGGTAGGCTTCCCGGGTGAATACGTAGGTGTCGAGCGCGGTGCGGTTCCGGAAGGTGATCGCGGCGTCCGCGTTCGCCCGGGCGTTGACCGCGCCGAGGATCGCGACCGGAAGGGTGAGCCCGGAGACGTCCGCAAGCGCGATGAGGCTCGTCTGCCAGGCCACCACCTCGCCGCCGACGTCGCGCACCGAGCTCGGCCCGAGAGCGGGCAGCTCCAGGTAGGCGATTTCCTTCACGCCCCAGACAGCGAGGGTCTGGCCGAGGTCCTCGTCATGGCGTTCGAGCCCGATCCCGGAGGCGAAATCGATGAACCCGCCGAGGCCGAACGTGGTGTTGAACACGAACCGCATCGAGTCCTGCACCCCCTGCTCGAACTTGCCCTGCAGGAAGTCGTTGAGGATCACGCCGGGATAGGTGAGGTTGTCGAGGAAGTTCGAGATCCCGGTTCGGACGGCCTTCGGGGTCGCGCGCACGTAGGCCCGCGAGACCGGGCCGAGCACGGTCTTGTCCAGGAAGAGACCGGTCCGATGCGACATCCGGTTGACCGGCTCCAGCGGGTCCCCGGGCTCTCCCTCCGTCGCGTGCGCTCCAAACCCCGCCGCCGCGAGGACCATCGCGAGGAGGCCGGGCGCGAGCCGGCGAGCCGCGTACCGGGGTGTCGAAGTCGTGCGCGTCGGCATCGAGCTCACCTGTTTCGACGGGGCGTCGGCGATCGACGGTCGATGCCGGGATCGTATCCTCCGCACGGCCCCGCCCGCAACGCGAGGCAGGTGCACGCGAGGCAGGTGCGCGGTAGGGATTTTCGCCAAGCCTGCCTCTCGCAGAGCCCTTGGGAACGGCGCGTCCTGGGAACGCGGGCGTCCCGCCCGCATTTTGGTCCACGGGCGCTTCACACCCCTGTGCGGGCGAGACACAAGCGTTCCCGAGCCGCATGGATTCCCGCTTTCGCGGGAATGACGAGGACAGGGGCGAGATACAAGCGCTCCCAGGATCCCGCGCAAGCGCCGCCTTGGGGTAGAAAATATCTCGACCCCCGCTCTCCGCTCCCTGTATCGAGAGGAGCGGGGCGGGGGCCGCTACATGCTGTCGATGATGGCGCTCGCGAAGCCGCTGGTGGAGACCTCGGTCGCCCCCTCGGTCTGGCGCGCGAAGTCGTAGGTCACGACCTTGCGGGCGACGGTCTTCTCGTAGGCGGCGGTGATCGTCCGCCCGACCTCCGGCCACCCGATGTAGTCGAACATCATGACCCCGCTGAACAGGAGGGAGCCGGGATTGACCTTGTCCTGGCCCGCGTACTTCGGGGCGGTGCCGTGGGTCGCCTCGAACACCGCCACGTGGTCCGCCATGTTCGCGCCCGGAGCGATGCCGACCCCGCCGACTTCCGCCGCCACCGCATCGGACAGGTAGTCCCCGTTCAGGTTGGAGGTCGCGATCACGTCGAATTCGGCGGGCCGGAGCAGCATCATCTGGAACATGATGTCGGCGATCCGGTCCTTGACGACGACCTTGCCCTCGGGCTGCCGGCCGCCGTGCTTCTCCCAGAGCTCGTCCTCGGTGATCGTGTGCTCCCCGAACTCCGTCCGGGCGAGCTCGTAGCCCCAGTTGCGGAACGCCCCCTCGGTGAACTTCATGATGTTCCCCTTGTGGACGAAGGTGACGCTCTTCCGGCCGTGGTCGATGGCGTAGCGGATGGCCTTGCGCACCAGGCGGTTGGTGCCGAAGGCGCTGATCGGCTTGACCCCGAGGCCCGCCCCCTCGAAGAACCCGGCCCCCATCTCGTCGCGCAGGAACCGGGCGAGCTTCTCGTTCTCGGCGCTTCCCGCCTCGTACTCGATGCCGGCGTACACGTCCTCGGTGTTCTCCCGGAAGATGACCACGTCGACGTCCTGGGGCCGCCGGAGCGGCGACGGCACGCCCGCGTAGTACCGGACCGGGCGGACGCAGGCGTAGAGGTCGAGCACCTGGCGCAGGCCCACGTTGAGCGAACGGAAGCCGCCGCCGACCGGGGTCGTGAGCGGCCCCTTGATGGAGACGACGAGGTCGCGGAGCGCGTCGCGGGTCTCCTGCGGGAAGTAGTCGCCGTCGAAGAGCCCGGCCGCCTTCTCCCCCATGTAGAGCTCCGCCCAGTGGACCTTGCGCCGGCCGCCGTAGGCCCGCTCGACCGCCGCGTCCCAGATGCGAAGGCACGCGCGGGTGATGTCCGGTCCGATCCCGTCCCCCTCCACGAAGCCGAGGATGGGCTGGTCGGTCACGGCGAGGCGGTCGCCCGCGACGCGGATCTTGTCGCCGGTCTCGGGCAGTCTGGTGTGCTGGTAGCTCATGGCGCTCCCTTCGGCGGGTCGTGGTCTGGGAAGGAGGGGATGGTGGTCGCGGAGACGAAGCCGCGCAATATATCGCCCGCGGCTCCCCCGGTACAGGGGGAATCGGCGGGCCGAGGCATGCGCGCTGTGGGGTTTTCGCCAGGCACGCCTCGTCGCAGGCGCTCCTGGGAACGCGGGCGTCCCGCCCGCATTTTGTTCACGGGCGCTTCACACCCCTGTGCGGGCGGGACGCCCGCGTTCCCAGGAGCGCCATCGAGGGCTGGAAGGCCCCGGGCTCGCAAGGCCGTGGAGCCCGGAGCGGGGCGGCCACGGATTCGGCGGCGGCCCGCTCCGGGTCAGCTCCAGGGCCGACCCCGGGCCGGCCCCGGCTCCGTCCGGCTCCGTCCGGGTCCGTTGCGCGGGCACGCGGGGCCGTGGTAAGGGTATGGCTCCACGAACCATCCATCCATTCCATCACCGAATCCATACGGAGGCTTCACCATGAAGAGAGCGTTGTTCTTCGCCGCCGCCCTGCTCGTAGCGGGGACCGCGAGCGCCGAGCGGTACGTCATGGTCACCCACACCCAGGGCACCGACCCCTTCTGGCCGGTGGTCCAGAAAGGCGGCGAGGACGCCGCCAAGGCGATCGGGGCGGAGTTCGAGTACAACTTCGCGCCGTCGGGCGACATGGCGGACATGGCCCGGCTCATCGAGGCGGCCACCGCCACCCAGCCGGACGGCATCGTCGTCTCGCTGCCGGACGCGGACGCCCTCGGCGGCGCCATCAAGGCCGCCGCGGATTCGGGCATCCCGGTCGTCACGATGAACTCCGGGCTCGAGTCGTCCGCCGCGGTCGGCGCGCTCATGCACGTCGGGCAGCCGGAGCGCCTCGCCGGCGAGAAGGCCGGGGAGCGGGCCAAGGCGGAGGGAGCGACCAAGGGGCTCTGCCTCAACCAGGAGTCCTTCAACACCGCCCTCGTCGACCGCTGCGCCGGGTACTTCGACGCGATGGGGATGGACCTCAACATGATCGACGTGTCGAACGACGTCTCGCAGATCAAGACCCGGACCGCCGCCGCCCTCCAGTCCGACCCCGCGGTCGATGCGCTCCTCGCGGTCGGCCCGCACGTGTGCGTCGCGGCCGCCGCGGCGGTGAAGGAGGTCGGGGCGAAGGTCCACCTGGCGTGCTTCGACCTGTCCCCCGAGGTGATCAACCTCATCCAGGCGGGAGAGGTCGCGTACACCATCGACCAGCAGCAGCGGCTCCAGGGGTACATGCCGATCATCGTCCTGCACCTCTACAACCAGAACGCGGGGCTGCTCCCGGGCGCGAACATCCCGTCGGGGCCGGGCTTCGTGGATGCGTCCAACGCGGCCGGGGTCGCGGCCCAGGCCGGGGTGAACCGCTGACCGTCGGGCCGCCGGCCTGACACGGGCCTGACGCGGCCCTGACCCGAGGAGCCGGCCGGCTCGTTCTCCGCGACCGCCGCGGGGCGAGCCGGCCGGCCGCGCTGTCCATCCGCCGCAGGAGGACCCGTCCGAATGGCATCGACGACTGGGAACGGCGCCGGCTCCGCCGGAGGCGCCGGACACCGCTCGGAAGCCGACCGGCTGCGGGAGGCCGGATGGTTGTCCCGCCTCGTCCACCGCCCCGAGATCGGGGCCTTCTCGGGCATGGTCGTGCTCCTCGTGTTCCTCGCCATCGCGGCCGGGGACGTCGTCTACAACCCGCTCGGGATCAAGAACAACCTCGCCATCGTCGCCCAGCTCGGGATCATCGCCACCGGCGCGTGCATGTTGATGATCGCCGGCGAGTTCGACCTCTCCATCGGGTCGATGATCGGGTTCGCCGGCATGTCGATGGCGATCATGCTGAAGTGGGGTCTTCCGTTCGGGCTCGGCCCCGCGTCGCCGCTCGCGGCGTTCCTGGTCACCCTGTGCATCACCCTCGCGATCGGGTGGCTCATCGGGACGATCGTGGTACGGACCCGGCTCTCGTCCTTCATCGTCTCCCTGTCCTTCCTCTTCATCCTGCGCGGCGCGACGGAGGTGTGCTTCCGCACCTTCAACGGCTCCACCCAGGTCTCGGGACTCCCGGACTACAAGCAGACGGACTTCTTCGCCGCCCTCTTCGGCGGCGAGACCTTCCAGTGGTTCTACGACCTCCTCTTCTGGCTCGGGCTCAACTACAACCGGGCCGGCGACCAGTGGGTCACCGGGTTCGACGCCAAGGTGGCGTGGTGGCTGGTGATCGCGGGCGGCGCGTGGTTCGTGCTCTCGCGCACCCAGCTCGGCAACTGGATCTACGCGACGGGCGGCAACGAGGAGGCGGCGCGGGCGAACGGCGTCCCCACCGACAAGGTGAAGGTGTCGCTGTTCATGTTCACCGCGTTCTGCGCCACCATCTTCGCCGCGACCCAGGTGTTCGACACCAACACGGCCGACGCCGCGAAGGGCAACCTGAAGGAGCTGGAGGCGATCGCCGCCTCGGTGGTGGGCGGGGTCATCCTGTCCGGGGGGTTCGGCTCGATCCTCGGCGTGGTCTTCGGCGCGGTCATCTTCGGGCTCGTGCAGAACTCGGTGTTCTACATCTCCTGGATCGACGGCTCCTACTACCGGACGTTCCTCGGCACGGTGCTGCTCGTCGCCGCCCTGAGCAACGAGACCATCCGAAAACGAATCACCGGCGGGATATGACGGGGGACCATGACGTGACCGAACCGCTCATCCGGCTCGAGGACATCGTCAAGCGCTTCGGCAACTTCACGGCGCTCGGCGGGGTTTCGATGGAGGTCCACCCCGGGGAGGTGCATGCCCTGCTCGGGGACAACGGCGCCGGCAAATCGACGCTCATCAAGGTCCTCGCCGGCGTGCACCAGCCGACCTCGGGCGCGATCTACGTCGACGGGCAGCCCGTCGAGTTCCGGAACCCGCTCGCCGCCTCCGACGCGGGGATCGGCACCGTCTACCAGGACCTCGCGCTCAACCCGCTGACCTCAGTCACCCGCAACTTCTTCATGGGGCGGGAGATCACCAAGGGGGCGCGGCCGTTCGGCATCATGCAGACGGCGGAGATGAACCGCATCACCCGGGAGGAGATGGCGAAGATCGGCATCAACATCGCGGACCCGGAGCAGGCGGTCGGCACCATGTCCGGGGGGCAGAAGCAGACCCTCGCCATCGCCCGCGCGATCTTCTTCGGGGCGCGGGTGCTGATCCTCGACGAGCCCACATCCGCGCTCGGGCAGAAGCAGCAGCTCGAGGTGCTGAAGACCGTCAAGCGGGTGCGAAGCCGCGGGGACATCGCGATCATCCTCATCACCCACAACGAGATCCATGCCCAGCTCGTGGCGGACCGCTACACCTTCCTCAGCCTCGGCCAGGTGATCGGAAGCGGGGTCTCCGAGGACCTCGGGGGCGAGGACATCCGCCGCCTGATGGCGGGCGGCGCCCAGATGGCCGACCTGGAAGACGAGCTGGCCGCCATCGCCTGAGCTTCCCGCCAAGCCGGGAAGCCCGGTATCATCGTCGCCCCGTCCGGGGCGAGTGGCGGTGTGCTGCCGGCATTGCAGGGTCTTCCGGGGCCCCGACAACCTCGGGAGTCCAAGGATGCCGGTACAACGGGAAGCGTGGCCAGAAGGCCCATGAGAGCAAAGGCGAGGAGGTGCCCAATGGCCGGATTGACGAGAATTCGCGTCCGAAACTACCGTGCGCTCGCCGATGTGGAGGTCGAGGCGGGTCCCATCAACGTCGTGTTCGGCCCGAACGGCGCCGGCAAGTCGACGTTGCTCGATACGCTCTATTTCTTTCGTGACTGCGCCATCCGCGGGGTCGAGCTCGCATCGTCCAGGCGCAGCCACGGCATCGGCATTCTCTGGGATGGGGCGGGCAGAGACGAGCACATTCTGATCGAGCTGGCGACCCGAGGCGTCTCCTACGGTCTCTCGTTCTCGTTGTCGGCGGGCAGGATCGAAGAATTCCCGGGTGAGAAATTGTGGTCGTCTTCGCATGAGAAGGTCCTCATCGATCGAGCATCCGGCTCGGACAAGACGTCCTTGTATCATTCGGAAATGATGCAGAGCGTGCCGACCCATTTACGAGAGCCGCAAAAGCTCAGCTTGGGCCTCTTCCTGGACTTCAATCGTGACAACAAGGATGCCAGGCATCTCGATCAGTTGCTTCACTTCATTCGTTCGTACCATTCCAGGTCCTTTCATCTGTGGCCCCTCAAACAGCGAGGTTCGGAGAGCAGTCACGAGACGAGGCTTTGGGACCTCGGCAACAACGCCTGGTCCGTGCTCAGAAACCTTCACGACAAGCGGGACGTCGACGAACGCTATGGCGTGATCATGCGGTATATGGGCGAGGCGTTTCCGATTTTCGACGGGATCACGTTGGAACAAACCGGTCCCGCCTCGGTATACGCCGGCTTTCGGGAAAAGGGGCGGCGGCGCGAAATCAACGCATCCGGCGTTTCCGATGGATTCCTGCAGCTTTTACTCCTCCTGATCGCCTTGTTCTCGGAAGGCGACCGGGAATCGGTCCTGCTCTTCGATGAGCCGGAAGCGTCGCTGCATCCATGGGCCATCACCGTGTTCGCCAATGCCGTCAAGACCGCCGCCGCCCAATGGAACAAGCAGATATTCATCGCCACCCACTCGCCCGTTCTCACAAGCCAGTTCGAGCTTCGGGACGTTCTGGTCGCCGGCGTCGAAGACGGCCGTGTGCGTTTCAATCGACTGAATGAAGTCGAAGACATACAGGATTTACTCGAAGAGTATGCGGCCGGCTCGCTCTACATGTCCGGAGCCGTCGCGCCGCAAGGGCCGGCCACGTTCACCGAAAGGGAGGACTGAACTTGACTGATGCACCCCTTGAGCAGGACGACCGGGTCCTGCAGTTCGGCCTGATCGTCACGGGAAAGGGCGAGGAGGGTTTCGCGCAGCAACGCCATGCTCAGGCGTGCGCCCGGTCGAACCGGAACATGTCACGGCAGGCCGCCAGCAAGGCCGGTGTATCGCCCTGCGCCAGCAGGTCCATCAGAGAGACGCCGCCGAGCGACGGGATGGGACGGCGCACGACCGCCGGGATGCGATCGTGCTTGAGATGGCGCACGAGCAGATCGGTGGCGGCGGCCAAGTCCGAGGCCGCGCCCGCGCGTTCCGGAGGCACGCCCCGACGCAGCCACTTGCCGACCGCCTGGCGGCTTACGCCGAAGAGACGGGCCGCCTCGGCCTGGCTCAGAGCCCAGACCGCGAGCGTGCGGGCGAAGGAACGCCCCCCGCGCCGCCGATCGAGGCTTTGGGCGAAGGCGTCGAGCCACGCGCCTTCGTCCTTGTACGCTCTGAACATCCGCTCGGCCGCCTCTTCCGGCCCGAGCCTCCCGAAACCCATGTCCGCGTTCACGTTCCAGTCTCCGACTCCGGGACTGCAACCATATGTCAACCGCCATACCGGATGTCAACCCCTCCGCCGACCGAAGGCATGTGCGCTGTGGGGTTTTTCGCCAATGGCGAACGCCCCTGGGTACGCCGGCGTCCCGCCGGCATGTCCGTTCTCGCGGCGCTTCGCCCTTCCCGGGCCGGCGAGACGCCGGCGTACCCAGGGATGGGGCGCCCGGGTACGACCCGCCGTGAGGTGAAATCCGCCCAAAGTCCCCTCGAACCGACCCCAAACCCTGGAACAACGCCGTCTCCGTGGGTTAAGAAATACCTCAAACTCCGATATAAATTTTCTATATCAATAAGTTAATAACAGCGCACGAGCCTCGACCGGGGGCCGGCGGCTCAGCTCGCGAACTGGTTCATCCAGTCGGTGTAGACCCGGAGGCACGTCCCGCTTCGCCGGATGAGACGCGCCACGTCCCGGTACGACCAGCCCTCCGCGGCCGCGACGCTCCGGAGACGGTCGATCTCGCAGCCGCAGGCGTCCAGCACGACGTGAAGGCGGGACTGCTCCTCCTCGTCCAACCCCTTCTTCCGGCGCAGGAGCTCCCGCGCCTCGGCGGCCGTGACCCGGTTCTCGTGCCCGGCCTGTTCCTTCGCGAGGTAGACCTCCAGCACCTTCGCCCCGGACGCTCCCCCGTCGTCCCAGTACGTCCGCCCCAAGTGCTCGAACCGTTCTTCGGGCGCGAGGCTCCCGCTTCGCAGCCAGGCGATCGACCCCGGCGGCGGGCCGCTGCCCCCTCCCCCGTTCGTCCCACTCGTCACCAAGGGCTCGGAGCTCAGGGCAGCAGGACGGTGGACCCGGTGGTGCGGCGCCCTTCGAGCGCCCGATGCGCCTCCGGCGCGTCCCGGAGCGCGAAGGTCTGGTTCGTGCGGATCCGGACCGCCCCCGAGCCCACCACCTCGAAGAGGTCCCCGGCCATCGCGAGCAGGTCCTCGCGGCGGGCGGTGTAGGACATCAGGGTGGGCCGCTGGAGATAGAGCGAGCCCTTCGCCCCGAGCACGCCGATCTCGAACGGCGGGATCGGCCCCGAGGCCTGCCCGAAGCTCACCATCGTGCCGGCCGGGCGCAGGCAGTCGAGGGAGTCGGTGAACGTGTCCCGGCCCACGGAGTCGTAGACGGCGGGGACCCCGGCTCCGTCCGTCAGCTCGCGGACCCGCTCCACCACGTTCTCGCGGGTGTACACGATGGGGTGGTCGCATCCGTGGGCGCGCGCGAGCTCCGCCTTCTCGTCGCTTCCGACCGTGCCGATGACGGTGGCCCCGAGATGCTTCGCCCACTGGCAGGCGATGAGCCCTACCCCGCCGGCGGCGGCGTGGAAGAGGATGGTGTCGCCGGCCTGGACCGGGTAGCTGCTCTTGAAGAGGTACTGGACGGTCATGCCCTGGAGCATCATGGACGCCGCCTCCTCGTCGCCCACCGATTCCGGGACCCGCACCAGCCGGTCCGCGGGGATGGTCCGCTCCTCGGCGTAGGCCCCGAGCGAGCCCGCGTAGGCCACCCGGTCGCCGACCGCGAGGTCGCTGACCCCTTCGCCGAGCGCGAGGACCTCTCCCGCGCCTTCCATCCCGGGGGAGAACGGAAGGGACGGGGACGGATAGAGCCCCATCCGGAAGTAGACGTCGATGTAGTTGAGCCCGACCGCGGCATGGCGGATGCGGGCCTCGCCCGGACCCGGCGCGCCGACCGCGACCTCCTCGAAGCGCATGACGTCGGGGCCGCCGGTCTCGTGTACCTGGATGGCGTGGGGCATTCGCGGATCTCCTTCGGGTGCGTGGACTGTGGGCGCGCGGACTTCGGGCCGCGGGGCGGATTCGGAGCGCCGCCGCGGCGGAGCGGGGATGATCGCGCTTCGGGCGGGTCGAACGCAATCGGCGGCGGCGCGCGGCTCGCACGAGGCATGTGCGCTGTTCGTAACCTGTTGAAATAGAGGGTGGTGAGCGGGGTCGAGATATTTTCTGCCCACGGGAACGGCGTTCTCGTCAGCTCCCTGCCCGCCGTAGCGTTCGAGGTTCATCGCGTCCCGCGTCGCTGGGAACGCTCCTGGGTACGCCGGCGTACCCAGGGGTGTCGGCGAGCCGTGTGCCGGCGCGAAAAACCTGCAACGCACATGCCCCCGCGCGGGCAGGAATTGCATTCGTCCGGCCGATTCCTTTAGCGTAGCGGGACACCTCTCCCCGCCGCGCGGAGGCCCCGCATGAACGAGCGACGAGTCATCCGGGTCCGGGACCTGATGGCCGAGCAATTCGGAACGATCGAGGGCAAGGCCACGGTCTCCGAGGCCCTCACCCGGATGAAGGAGGACGGCACCGCCGTGCTCATCGTCGAGCCGCGCCACGAGGACGACGAGCCGGGCATGCTCCTCGTGTCCGACATCGCGCGCGAGGTCCTCGCGAAGGACCGCTCCCCCCGGCGGGTCAACGTGTACGAGATCATGCGAAAGCCGGTGGTGTGCGTGCCCCCGGACATGGACATCCGCTACTGCTCGCGGCTCTTCGTCCAGCACAGCCTCACCCGCGCGCCGGTCGTCGAGGACGGGCGCATCATCGGGATCATCAGCCCCAACCGGCTGGTGCTCGACGGCCTCTACAAGCTGCTGAGCGACGAGTAGTGGCCCCGGTCGGACGCGACTCCGGGCAGGGAGCGGCGGTGCGCCGCCCGGGAGCGGACGCCGTCGGGGCGGGGCCAAGGCGGCGGCCGGGGAGAGGGTCAGGACAGGCGACGACCGGAGCGGGCGCCGGGAGCCCGGCATGAGTGCGGGCATGGGCCAGGGAGACGGGACGCCCGGAGGGGCGCAAAAGGGCGCGCCGGAAGGCGTCCCGGAGCGTGCGCCGGCCGCCGCGGCGCTCCGGCGCACCGGCTTCGTGTACGACCCCGCCTGCCTCCGGCACGATCCGGGCTGCGGCCATCCCGAGCGGAGCGCGCGCCTCGCGGTCACCATCAGCCGGCTCGAGCGCGAGCCCTGGTTCGGGGAGCTGGTCCCGGTCGCGGCCGAGCCTTGCCCGGCCGAGTGGCTGGAGTCGGTGCACGCTCCCGAGTACGTGGCGCGTGCGGAGGAGGTGTGCCGATCCGGCGCGCCGTTCCTCGACGTACCCGACGTCGGGGTGAGCCGGGACTCCTTCGACGCCGCCCGGATCGCGGCCGGGGCGGGGCTCGCCCTCGCCGACCGCCTCATGGCGGGCGACGTGCACAACGGCTTCAGCCTCGCCCGTCCCCCCGGCCACCATGCGGAGCGCGCCCTCGCCCTCGGCTTCTGCCTGTTCAACAACGCCGCCATCCTCGCCCGCTACCTCCAGCGCCGGCACGGGCTCGAGAAGATCCTGATCCTCGACTGGGACGTCCACCACGGCAACGGCACCCAGCACACGTTCGAGGAGGACCCCACCGTCCTCTACGCGAGCCTGCACCAGTATCCGTTCTATCCCGGCACCGGGGCGGCGAGCGAGGAAGGCGCCGGACGCGGGAAGGGGGCGACCGTCAACTGCCCGATGCCGGCCGGGGCGCGCGACCCCCTCTACGAGGAGGCGTTCCGCACCCGCATCCTTCCCGCGATCGACGGCTTCGGGCCGGACGCGATCCTGCTCTCCGCCGGGTTCGACGCCCACGCGGACGACCCGCTGGCCGCCGTCGAGCTCTCCACCGGGTGCTACCGGTGGATGAGCGAGCGGATCCTCGAGGCGGCGGACCGGCACGCGGGCGGCCGGATATTGTCCCTCCTCGAAGGCGGCTACAGCCTGGAGGCGCTTCCCGAGTGCGTCTCCGTCCACCTCGAATGCCTCGCCGGAGCGGCGCCAGCCGATGCGTGACCGGGAAGGCGCGCTGCTGTCGGCCCCGGCGCCGATTCGCGCAACCCGCCCCGCCGCTGCTACGGCCGCGGCCAGGGCGATCCTCGCCGTCGCTGCCGCCGCCACCGCCGTTGTCATTGTCCTCGCCGGCATCGTCGCCATCGCCCCCCCGGCCCTCGCCGCGAGCGCCATCAGCCACGCGACGGCCATCCGGGAGACGCCCCGCTACCCGGCGGGCTTCCCCCACTACGACCACGTGAACCCGGACGCCCCCAAGGGCGGCACGGTGCGCCGGGCGTCGGTCGGCTCGACCTTCGACAGCCTCAACCCGTTCATCGTCAAGGGGAACCCGGCGGCCGGCCTCGGGCTCCTCTTCGACACCCTGACCGAGGACTCCCCGGACGAGGCGACCGCCTCCTACGGCCTCGTCGCGGAGTGGATCGAGGTCGCCGACGACGGGTCCTGGACGACGTTCTGGCTCCGCCCCGAGGCGCGCTTCCACGACGGGAGCCCCGTGACCCCGGCGGACGTCGTGTTCTCGCTCGATATCCTGAAGACCCGGGGGCACCCCCTCTACCGCGGATACTACGAAGACGTCCGCGCCGCGGAGCCGGTCGAGGGGGACACCCCGTCCGGGCCGCGCCAGGGGGTCCGGTTCTCCTTCCGGGAAGGCGTCAACCAGGAGCTCCCGAGCATCCTGGGCCAGCTCCGGGTGCTCTCGAAGGCCGACTGGGAGGGGAAGGACTTCGGCGCGACCACCCTGGAGCCGCCGCTCGGGAGCGGCCCGTACCTCGTCGAGGAGGGGTCGATCGACCCCGGGCGGTCCATCGTCTACCGGCGCGACCCCGGCTACTGGGCCCGCGACCTCGCCGTCAACGTGGGGCGGCACAACTTCGACCGCATCCGCTACGACTACTACCGGGACGCGACGGTCGCGGTCGAGGCGCTCAAGGCCGGCGAGTACGACCTCCGGCGCGAGACGAGCTCCAAGCGCTGGGCGACCGGCTACGACGGGCCGGCCGCCGAGGCCGGGATGCTGCGCCGGGAGCTGCTGGCCCACCGCCTGCCGGCCGGAATGCAGTCGTTCGTCTTCAATACCCGCCGGGGGAAGTTCCGGGACCCGCGCGTGCGCGAAGCGCTCGGCTACGCGTTCGACTTCGAGTGGACCAACCGCCAGCTCTTCTACGGCCAGTACGAGCGCAGCGCCAGCTTCTTCTCGAACTCCGAGCTCGCGTCGTCCGGCCTGCCGAGCGAGGCCGAGCGCGCGATCCTGGAGCCGTTCCGGGGCCGGGTTCCGGAGCAGGTCTTCGCCACCGCCTGGGCGCCGCCCCGCACCGACGGGCCGGGGGGGCTCCGGCGGAACCTGCGGCGGGCGCAGGCCCTGCTGCGCGAGGCGGGCTGGACGGTGCGGGGCGGGCGGCTCGTGGAAGCGTCGAGCGGCGCCGCGATGGAGTTCGAGCTGCTGCTCGTCAACCCGGACTTCGAGCGGGTCGCGCTCCCGTTCGGGAAGAACCTCGAACGGCTCGGGGCGCGGATGGCGGTGCGCACCGTGGACCCGGCGCAGTACCGCCGGCGGGTCTCGGACTTCGACTTCGACATGATCGTGGGCTCGTTCGGCATCACCCTCTCCCCCGGCAACGAGCAGCGGGACTACTGGGGCTCGGCGGCGGCCGGCCTCGCGGGGAGCGGCAATCTGGCGGGGGTGCGGGACCCGGTGGTGGACGCGCTGGTGGAGCTGGTGATCTCGGCCCCCGGCCGGCAGGAGCTCGTCGACCGGAGCCGCGCCCTCGACCGCGTCCTCCTCTGGAGCCACTACGTCGTCCCGAACTGGCACATCAACGCCTTCCGGGTCGCGTCGTGGGACGTCTTCGGCCGTCCGGAGACCGCGCCCCGCTACTCGCTCGGGTTCGACGCGTGGTGGATCGACGAGGCGAAGGCGGAGCGGGTGCGGGCCTGGCGCGAGAAGCGTGCGGAGCGCCGGTGAACGCGCCCGGCTGACGTGCGGCGGGGCGGGAGGCCGCGCCGGACGGCTTCCCCTCCCACCCTCCCGACGCCTGCCCGGCTCGGCGGCTCGTAAAGCAGAATGACCGGTCCCGCGGAAGCCGACGGCGGACGGCAACCGACGGCGACCGCGCCGAACCGGGGGCGGCGGGGGCGGCAGTCCGCGGGCGCCGGCCTCTCGCGTCCAACGGCGCGCGGCGGCCACTGAGGGCGCGCCGCCGCCGATGGCCGCCTACGTCGTTCGCCGGGTGCTGTTCATGGTCCCGACCCTGTTCGGGATCATGGTCCTCAACTTCGTCATCGTCCACGTCGCGCCCGGCGGCCCGGTGGAGCAGCTACTCGCCGAGATCGGCGAGGCCGGCGCCGGCGCGGACGTCACGGCCCGGATCTCCGGCGCGGGCGGCGGGGAGACGGTCGGCGGGGCCGGCGGCGCGGGCGGGGACGCCGCGTCCCGCTACCGGGGCGCGCGCGGGCTCGACCCCGAGTTCGTGCGCGAGATCGAGCGCATGTACGGGTTCGACCGCCCGCCGCTCGAACGCTTCTTCACGATGATGTGGAGCTACCTCCGCTTCGACTTCGGGGAGAGCTATTTCCGCGACCGGTCGGTGGTGCGGCTCGTCATCGACAAGATGGACGTGTCGATCTCGCTCGGGCTGTGGACGACCCTCCTCGTGTACCTGGTGTCGATCCCGCTCGGGATCGCCAAGGCGGTGCGCGACGGCAGCCCCTTCGACGTGTGGACCAGCGCCGCGATCGTCGTCGGCTACGCGATCCCCGGGTTCCTGTTCGCGATCCTGCTCGTGGTGCTGTTCGCGGGGGGGAGCTTCCTCGACTGGTTCCCGCTCCGCGGCCTCACCTCCCCGGACTGGGAGGCGCTCGGCTGGTTCGACCGCATCCTCGACTACTTCTGGCACCTCACCCTGCCGGTCCTCGCCCTCCTCATCGGCGCGTTCGCGGGCCTGACGATGCTGACCAAGAACTCGTTCCTCGACGAGATCAACCGGCTCTACGTGACGGCGGCGCGCGCGCGCGGGGCGAGCGAGCGCCGGGTGCGCTACGGGCACGTCTTCCGCAACGCGATGCTCATCGTGGTGGCCGGCTTCCCGAGCGCGTTCGTCGGGATCCTGTTCACCGGCGCGCTCCTCATCGAGGTCATCTTCTCGCTCGACGGGCTCGGGCTCCTCGGCTTCGAGGCGGTGCTGCGGCGCGACTACCCGGTCATCTTCGGCACCCTCTACATGTTCTCCCTGCTCGGCCTCGTGATGCGGCTCGTGGGCGACCTCATGTACGTGGCCATCGATCCGCGGATCGACTTCGAGAGCCGCGAGACGTGACGGCGCGGGTGCGACGGCCGATGCGGCTGAGCCCCCTCAACCGCCGCCGCCTGGAGAGCTTCCGGGCGAACCGGCGCGCCTGGTGGTCGCTCCGGGCGTTCCTCGCCCTGTTCGTGCTGACCCTGTTCGCGGAGGTCATCGCGAACGACCGGCCGCTCCTCCTCAGCTTCCGCGGGGAGCTGCACTTCCCCACGGTGCGGGACTATCCCGAGACGAGGTTCGGGGGCGAGTTCGAGACCGCCGCCGACTACCGCGACCCCTTCGTCGCCGAGCTGATCGAGGCCGAAGGCTGGATGCTCTGGCCCCCCGTCCGGTTCAGCTTCGACACCGTGAACTACGAGCTGTCCTCGCCCGCGCCCTCCCCGCCGACCCGCGAGAACTGGCTCGGGACCGACGACCAGGGGCGCGACGTGCTCGCCCGCGCCATCTACGGGTTCCGGATCTCGGTGCTGTTCGGGCTCGCCCTCACCTTCGCGAGCACCGTGATCGGGGTGCTGGCGGGCGCGGTGCAGGGCTACTTCGGGGGGTGGGTGGACCTCGGGCTCCAGCGCTTCATCGAGGTCTGGTCGAGCCTCCCGGAGCTGTACCTGCTCATGATCCTCGCGAGCGTCGTGGAGCCCAACTTCGGGTGGCTGCTCCTCATCATGCTCCTGTTCAGCTGGATGGCGCTGGTCGGGGTGGTGCGGGCCGAGTTCCTGCGCGCCCGCAACTTCGAGTACGTGCGGGCGGCGCGGGCGCTCGGGGTCGGCAACCTCACCATCATGCTCCGCCACGTGCTGCCGAACGCGATGGTCGCCTCCCTCACCTTCCTGCCCTTCATCCTCAACGGGTCGATCGTGACCCTCACCTCGCTCGACTTCCTCGGGTTCGGGATGCCGCCCGGGTCCCCGTCCCTCGGCGAGCTCGTCGCCCAGGGCAAGGCCAACCTCCACGCCCCCTGGCTCGGCATCACCGCCTTCGCGGTGCTGGCGGTGCTCCTCTCCCTGCTCATTTTCGTCTTCGAAGGGGTCCGCGACGCCTTCGACCCCCGGAAAATCGGCCTCCCCTGACCCGGACCCGGCCTGGTTCAGCAGGGTCCCCCAGACCACGTGCAGTGTTGTGCGGACTGGACTTAGTCGAACCTCATACGTAGGTACTTAAGCCGATCTGCGTGGAATATCCGGGTGACAGGCACCCCGAAATCCCTGTTCCGGGGCCGGAATGATCAGGGGCAACCGGGAGATTCCGCTTAAGTACCTACCTATGAGTCGAACCAGCCTATTCCAATACCGAAATGAGCCTGAAGGAGGGCGTTTCGAAGGGGTGAGTGGGGGGTCTGGTTCAGACAGCGGTCTCCTGTCCCGAGAGTGGACTTGCGCAGGTTGTACAGATGGCTCGTCGACACCCCCGCCAGGCGCTCGAAACGGGCATCGCCGAACACCTCGAACTCACGGCGCATCACCACCCGCGTCGCCTGTCCGCAGACCTGCCCCAACGTCTCGTCCACCTGCGCCAGCAGCACCACGTCGCGCGCCGTATAGCGACGCGCGAACGGCTTGGCCGGAGCCCCGCCGCGCCGACCCACGATGCGACCGGTCTTCGCGCGCTGCCCGATCAGCCGCGTCAACTGCGCGCGCGACAGTCCCGTGGCCTTGCCCAGGAACCGCTTCATCAGCCCCTTGTCCGCCTTGCCCAGGGCCGCGTAGTCGAACTTCACCAGCATCCGGCGCACGAAGTCGTTGCGAGAACTGCGGTCCGCCACCGCGAAGTCCAACCCCTCGCTGCCCTCCACGAAGGCCCGCACCTGTTCCAAGCTCGCCAGCCGCTCGGTGGCCATGGTCATGATCATCCTCCGAGGATCCCCAACCCCGCCCCTTCAGGCTCACTTCTCGCTGGAATCGACCCCCCGCTTCAGGCTCACTTCTCGTTGGACAAGGCTGAACCTTGTCCAACCCGGGGAATTTCGGTATGGTAGGATCATAGGTAGGATCATATAATTATTTGATTTTGGTTGAATTTTGTCTTGAAGTCCCATTCGAAGTCTCCTATCATGGGGTTGGGAGAAGCCACGACGTTACGGAGACTCGAATGGGACGAGGGCATGATAGCGACTTCGCGGACCGATTCAAGCGGGTCCTGTCGGCACACAGCGTCAACGCCTTGGGACGGTTGACGCGATATTGTCATCGCGAACGGGTGATCACGCCGCATCGCATGGCGATGAGCCTGATGGCAAGCTGCGCGAGAGGGCAGGTTCAGACCCTCGCGGACCTGCAACGGGATTTCAACGCGCTGTTCGGGACTTCGGTGGCCTACAAGCCGTTTCACAATCAACTGGCGAAACGGCAGTTTGCCGATTTCATGCGGGAGTTGACCTGCAAGCTCATCGAACGGTGGACGGTGCAGGTATTGAAGGCGCAGCCGGGCGGGGCCTTCAGCGAATTTGGCCGCATCCTGATTCAGGACCACTACTGTCCCAAGAAATTTATGATCTGACGTCATAACTTGTTGTTTCATATACGCCAAATAGCAATAGGAAGCTGTCATCGACTTGAACTCCAAGAGCTGTTTCAGACATGCTGCCTCCCTCTTGACCAAGGGGATGCGACATGTATTCCGGCCAATTCGTCTTTTCCCAGGTAATGGACCATCTGCCCATGCATACGTTCCGCCGATGCGTTCATCGGTATCAAGGCAACCGTTACGTCAAATCGTTCACTTGTCTTGATCAGTTTCTATGTATGGCATTTGCCCAGTTGACCTATCGTGAAAGCTTGCGTGATATAGAGGTTTGCCTGCGGGCACATCAGGACAAACTTTATCATATGGGGATCCGCGGCGCGGTGTCACGCAACACCTTGGCCAATGCCAATAAGGTGCGCGACTGGCGGATATATGCAGAGCTTGCCCAGGCGTTGATTCGTATTGCGCGTCCACTCTATGCCGACGACGATCTGGGACTCGATCTGGACGATACCGTTTATGCGCTGGATTCTTCGACGATCGATTTGTGCTTGTCGGTATTCCCATGGGCGTTGTTTCGGTCGACCAAATCTGCGATCAAGCTCCATACGTTATTGGATTTATGCGGTAACATACCGACGTTCATACATATTTCTGATGGCAAGCTGCACGACGTGAAGGTTCTGGATCTATTGGTCCCGGAGGCCGGTGCGTTCTACGTCATGGACAGGGGTTACGTGGATTTTGAGCGATTGTATGCTCTTCATGCGCGAGGGGCGTTTTTCGTTATCCGCGCCAAGTCCAACCTGAAGTATCGGCGACGTGCATCTCGTGCGGTCGATAAATCAGCGGGTCTGCGGTGTGATCAAAGTATAGTGTTGACAGGCGTGAAGACTTCGCAGAGCTATCCTCAGTGGTTGCGTCGCATCAAGTATCACGATCTGAAAACCGGCAAGACATTTGATTTTCTGACCAACAATTTCGTCCTCCCGGCCCAGACGGTCGCGGAGTTATACCGTAGTCGTTGGCAAGTGGAGCTGTTTTTCAAGTGGATCAAACAGAACCTTCGCATCAAGTCGTTTTTTGGGACCTCGGAAAACGCAGTAAAGAGTCAGATATGGATAGCAATTACGGTATATTTGTTGGTGGCAATCATGAAGAAACGTTTGAACATGGAAGAGAATCTCCACACGATTTTCCAAATTCTGAGTCTGACTCTGTTCGAGAAAGTTCCATTTTTACAAATGGTTACAGATCTGAGAAGCACGACGGAAGGTAGCGAGGCAGTCAACCAATTGAATTTATTCAACTAATTCTTGGGACACTAGTGATTCAGGACGGTAGTTCGTTCGCGGTCCACAACGCGCTGTCGAAACACTACCCGGGGCGATTTCAGCCTCGTTCCCCGGCCGCAGTGGAATTGCACGTGACCATGGACCTGTACCGGGACTGCGCCTCGAAGATCGCACTCACTGCGGACACGGCGCCGGAGCGCCCACACTTGCCGCGCGCCCACACCCTGAAGGGGGACTTGCTGCTGGCCGACCGGGGATACTTCACCCGCGATTACCTGCGCGAGGTCGATGCGGCGGGCGGATCCTACGTGGTTCGGGGCAACACCTCGCTCAATCCGGTGGTGCAGGCGGGCTACGGGGCCGGGGGCCGAGTCCTGCGAGGAGTGCGCGGGAAGAAACTCGGCGAGGTTCGCAAGAAAGGTCTTCTCGATTTCGACGTGGTTTGGGGTCAGGGGGAGAAGGCGTTTCGGACACGTTTGATTGCCAGTTGGAATCGGTCGAAGGGGCAGTATCGCTATCTGGTCACCAATCTGCCCCGCGACCGCTATACTCCCGAAGCGGTTGACCAAGCCTATCGGCTTCGTTGGCAAATCGAACTGCTTTTCAAGGAATGGAAGTCCTACGCCAATCTGCGCGCCTTCAACACCTGCAATCCCGGCATCGCCGAGGGGCTCATCTGGGCGGCGGTCGCCGCAGCGGCGATGAAGCGCTACCTGGCCCATATGACGCAGGTATTGCGCGCCGTGGAAGTCTCCACACGCAAGGTCGCCATGTGCGCCCATCACGTTCTCACCGATCTGTTCAGAGTCTTGACTTCACAATCGCACGGTGATCTGCATGAGACACTGCGGGCGGCAATCGAATATCTCGCGAACAATGCAGCCCGAGCACACCCCAACCGAGAACGACGAACCGGACGATTACAGTTCGGTATCGTCCCAATCCTCAACATCGCTTAAGTACCTAACTTATGAGCGGTCCCCAGGTTCGTTCATGCCGCTCTCCTTCATGGTTCTCTGATAGACAATACCAGAAACCCGTCCAGCTCGCCTACCACTTCATAGAGCCCGGAGCCGCCGGTGTTTTCGACCGGTCGAGAAAAGCGGGCTGCTATTTCCTGACACAACGGCGATTCTCTAAGGCATGGACACCCAGTCAAACACGAGTTTATTTTGAATATTGTACTTCATGAATGTTAAGTCAACAGAAGAAAAGGCTATTTCCTTCTCTATGAAAAAACGTTGATCGCTATTTCGGTCAAGACTGAAGCCGATAAATATTCTTTCTCGATCTTCTCTGGGAAGAATCGCCAGGTTTTTCTTGAGGCGACGGAGTTTTGCTCTGGTGGCTGTGGTTATATAAATAGATGAAGAAGGGTATTGCTCGGTCAGGTACTTTAGTGGTATGAGAGCTCCAGTCGCCCAATTGGTCATATGGTATTCCTTTTCCGCGGTCGCTCGGTCTACCAGGAAATTGAAGTAAAGGTGCTGAAGAGGGTGGATGAGAATCATCGAGACGACCGTAGCGCCAATTCCTGTCGCCATCAAGCCATATACTACTCGTTCGCCAAAACGGATTCTTCTTGAATATCTCAGCAGTTCATATAGCCCAAATATGGCCAGCACACAAAACGGCGCATAGAGAAAGTACATCTGCCGCCAACCGTTATAGAGCGTGGAACCCATCATGATAACGGCAAGAATGGGTAGCCCGAAACAGGCGAGCAGCAGGAATCCAAAACGCAGTGGTGTATTACGTATGATATCGCCAAGATGGATGAGACCGCGTCCGAAAATCGAAATCATACCGGTGATGCCGAGCAGAAACGTGACAGGAGGAGTCGTGATCAGAATCCACGTGGGGACATAGTTGAATGGAAGATTCGTCGAGGAGACCGGCTTGCCTCGGAATAGTTCAGTGACCTCGTGGGGGTAACGCGACATTCGTGTAAACGATTCGATAAAATGCCCGACAGGATCGCTCCAGAGCCAAGGCCAACTGACGTAGAGAGTAAGTACGGCGATAAAGGCTAATCCTCCACTGGTTATCAGGATGTGTTTCTTTTCCTCTCGCCCTGAAGCAATAAAATAATCACAGATTCTCATGGCCAAAACCGCGGCGAACAGCATGACTCCCATTATCCTGATGTTCGTAAGAAGCCCGATACTCGCACCGAGAAGGAGAAACGCCCCGACGGTATCCTTTTTGAATCCCCGGTAAATGAGGAACAAAGTGATCATGAACATGCTTAGAAAAGGGATGTCCTTGGTATTGAAGAACGAGTGTGCGTACATTCGAGGATGCAACAGAAACAAGAGCATGGCAAAAAGCGCCAAGAATCTATTTTTGAACAGTTGATAGGCAAGAAAATAACAGATGAATCCGGCGACCAAAAAGAAGAGATGTGTCAGGAGATGACGGCTGAGATAGATGCTGCGGGAATCCTGCAACCCCAGGATTCGCTCGAAAGACAGAAGTAACAATTCAAATGCAACGCCATACGGCCTATCCCATGCTCGCAACAGGTGGTCGTTGTTCCCCACGATATAGTCGGCTGTTAATTTAGCGAGGTTATGTTGGGTTCCCTCGTCCGCCGATATTCCATAATCAGAAAGAACAATGACACCTACTATCAGAAAGACTCCGGCGGTCAGCGCCGCAAGGCAAAGGGGGGCGAACGTCCGAAGGATGGTCTTCATTGCCTCGTCTCCTTGGTGGTGGCGCTCACGCCGCCCGGCTGCAAAGGTTCGCTTCGGGGCGACCACGCGCGTATACGGACGGACTCCGCTAAAAAAGAAGCTTGAAGAAGGCAGGAGACGGCGCGATGCGCCCTGCTATCCCGCCAACGCCCCTTTGCCGGTACGTCCGGGTAGACCATCTCGGGCGCTATCCGCACACCCCCGGAGACTCCGAGGAAGGCAAATATATGGCGGAGTATGTGGTCGTGGCGTTGCAACAGGTCTTGGGTGTGGATGATCAGCACCCTGTCCCTGTCGAAGTTACGGTAGAGGTTGCGCAACTGGAGGGAGTAAAGGCCACGCCGGCGATATGAGTGGTGCCGCATGGCGAAATCCGCCTGCCCCGCATCCCGGCTGCGGCGCAGTCTAAACGGTTCGCTCAACAGGGCCAGCCACAGCGGAAGGTGCTCATCGCCTCGGGACTTCTCCATGTAGTACTGCGATATGGCTCGTTCAACCGGGTTCCTTAACAGCACGATCAGCTTCAGCGCCTGGTTGTATCGGTGTAACTCGTGCGCGACCTTCGGCAGGAACATGTAGATCGGCGTCATAAGTTAGGTACTTAAGCGATGTCGAGGATTGGGACGATACCGAGCTGTAATCGTCCGGTTCGTCGTTCTCGGTTGGGGTGTGCTCGGGCTGCATTGTTCGCGAGATATTCGATTGCCGCCCGCAGTGTCTCATGCAGATCACCGTGCGATTGTGAAGTCAAGACTCTGAACAGATCCGTGAGAACGTGATGGGCGCACATGGCGACCTTGCGTGTGGAGACTTCCACGGCGCGCAATACCTGCGTCATATGGGCCAGGTAGCGCTTCATCGCCGCTGCGGCGACCGCCGCCCAGATCAGCCCCTCGGCGATGGCAGGATTGGCGGTGTTGAAAGCTTGCAGATTGGCGTAAGACTTCCATTCTTTGAAAAGCAGTTCGATTTGCCAACGAAGCCGATAGGCTTGGTCAACCGCTTCCGGGGTATATCGGTCGCGGGGCAAATTGGTGACCAGATAGCGATACTGCCCCTTCGACCGATTCCAACTGGCGATCAAACGTGTCCGAAACGCCTTCTCCCCCTGACCCCAAACCACGTCGAAATCGAGAAGACCTTTCTTGCAAACCTCGCCGAGTTTCTTCCCGCGCACTCCTCGCAGGACTCGGCCCCCGGCCCCGTAGCCCGCCTGCACCACCGGATTGAGCGAGGTGTTGCCCCGAACCACGTAGGATCCGCCCGCCGCATCGACCTCGCGCAGGTAATCGCGGGTGAAGTATCCCCGGTCGGCCAGCAGCAAGTCCCCCTTCAGGGTGTGGGCGCGCGGCAAGTGTGGGCGCTCCGGCGCCGTGTCCGCAGTGAGTGCGATCTTCGAGGCGCAGTCCCGGTACAGGTCCATGGTCACGTGCAATTCCACCGCCGCCGGGGAACGAGGCTGAAACCGCCCTGGGTAGTGTTTCGACAGCGCGTCATGGACCGCAAACGAACTGCCGTCCTGAATCAGGATGCGGCCAAATTCGCTGAAGGCCCCTCCCGGCTGCGCCTTCAATACCTGCACCGTCCACCGTTCGATGAGCTTGCAGGTCAACTCCCGCATGAAATCGGCAAACTGCCGTTTCGCCAGTTGATTGTGAAACGGCTTGTAGGCCACCGAAGTCCCGAACAGCGCGTTGAAATCCCGTTGCAGATCCGCCAGGGTCTGAACCTGCCCTCTCGCGCAGCTTGCCATCAGGCTCATCGCCATGCGATGCGGCGTGATCACCCGTTCGCGATGACAATATCGCGTCAACCGTCCCAAGGCGTTGACGCTGTGTGCCGACAGGACCCGCTTGAATCGGTCCGCGAAGTCGCTATCATGCCCTCGTCCCATTCGAGTCTCCGTAACGTCGTGGCTTTTCCCAACCCCATGATAGGAGACTTCGAATGGGACTTCAAGACAAAATCCAATCAGAATCAAATAATTATATGATCCTACCTATGAGATCGGCGTAGCCTCGCCCCGGAGCGTTGCGCTGGAGCAATGGTTGAAAAAAGGCTGATAGCGGTCGTCGATCTCTTTCGGGCTCCATTCGCCGGAGTAATCCGGCGCATCGAACAGATGTGGCTCTTTCGGGTCCGCCATGCCGATCTCCGGATGCAGGGAAAGAAAGCGGGCAAGCGCCGTCGTTCCGGACTTCTGGGCACCGACGATCATGAAGTCGACCAAGGGACGATGGCATCGCGCCGGGGCGCGCGGCTCTCTCATGATCTGGCTTCCCTCTAACTGCGCCATAGCCGATCGACGTCCTCCAGACACCCACGAAACAGTGCCCTTTCGGAAACAAGCGAGTGCCGGGCGACGGTGGCCTGCGCCCCCCGGAGTAACCTTTCGCGTTTTTCGGGGGGAAGGTCGAGGGCTTTTTTCGCCGCGTCGAACAGGGACTCGGGACTGGGCTCGGCGATCAGGCAATTCTCTCCATGATGGCAGAAACCGCGGTTGCCGATGCAGTCCAAGGTCACCACGAGACATCTCGAGCCCATGGCTTCGAGCGCGGGCAGGTAGAAGCCTTCCTCCGCATGCGGCAGGCAGACGGCGACTCGGCTCTCAGCCAACCGTTCGAGGAACCGGTGCCGATCGAGGAACTCCGTGGCCGGCGGATGTGCGATTGGCACTTCGTCGAAGCGTTGGGACAACGCCTGCGCGAGGTCGGGCCGCTTGTAACCAACAATCGAGATCGGGCGGGGCCTCGCACTGTTCTCCGCCGCAAGGTTCCCTCCATCCGGAGCGGTGGGTAACACGTCGGTGGCGTTCGGGATCGTCAGGATCGGCCCCTTCACCCGCCCAGTGGAAGAGATCGCATCGGCAACTTCGCGGCTGACGCAAATGCGGATGGCCCTGTG
Organism: Gammaproteobacteria bacterium; assembly: GCA_965243335.1. Taxonomy (GTDB): domain Bacteria; phylum Pseudomonadota; class Gammaproteobacteria; order HK1; family HK1; genus JAJDXW01. Next base: position 1,672,781 of record OZ251545.1, on the reverse strand, counting down.
GGCCAGGTAGCGATGGAGTTCCGTCCCTTCGTGGGCGTGCCGGACGTGCTGAATGAGGTTGATCCTAGGGTTCGGCAAGGACTCCAAGCCGCTTTCGGCCAAGTAGCGCCAATCCGTCCCCGCGAGAAAGAGGACATCATGGGGGGCCGGTTCCCAGCGCGCGACGAAGACTTCGTCACCGGCCGCCCAGAGCGCGCGGCGCTCGAGAGCGTGCGACTCGTTCGCGGGCTCGTCCCGGAACACGATCTTGGGCGCGAAGCCCGGTATCCCCTTCTGCACGTGACCAAAGTAATGGGAGTGCTTTAACTCGCCGCCGGAAAAGCCGGGATGCTCCCTGTAGAACCAGACCGTCCTCATTCCCCTCCCAAGGCCGAGGAGCTGGCGCCAGACCGTCCTCATTGCGCTCTATTGCCCCCGCTCAAGCCGCCCGCCGCCTTCGGACGGCCTCCCGGCTGCCCGCCCCGTCGTCGCGGCCGATGACGCGGATCCGCTCGAGCCGCGCGGCTTGGAACTGCTGCCGCAGATCGTCCAGCCGCCCCTGGTCCGCGCCGCCAGACTGCGCCGCCTTGAGCTTGCGCTTGACCCCGCATCGGGAGTAGTCCCGCTCGGTCGCGAGGAGCGGTGCCTCGCAGTCCCGGCACTCGCCGAGCGAGCGAAGGTCCTCGCGGCAGGCCTGGTAGGGCTACTCACCGCCGATCTCCGGGTCCCGCCCCGCCCTTGCCGCGCTTCCCCGTGCCGGGGACCGGGTCGCTCGGCTCTCTCATGATCTGGCTTCCCGCTTCGCCCCGTCCACCGGGCGGCTTCCGGGCGGGCTCCGACCCCGGAAACCCGCGCTAGCGGTAGCTTACCAGATATAGAAGGGTATCCACGATTGTGGTAATTTTCGGGGTAAGGCGCGCGAGAATCCTTTGGTCTGGCGGAGGTTGGAGGTGTGGTCCACCTCCAGCACCACGTCCGGGAAGTCGTGCTCGCCCACCACCATGCCCGCCGCGTCCGGCAGACGGCTCCGCCCCGGATGCAGGTACACCGACTGGTCCGCCTGCAGGATCCGCCGCCGCTCCCCGTGCTCGTCGCGAAGCTCGAGGTCCATCGTGCCGCCGCATTCGATGGGAGAGCCGCGCATTCCGGCGATGATCTGGGCGAGGCCGGCGAGGCGTGCTCGTGGGCGAATCCGGTGGGGTCGCGGAGGACCCAGGCGGTCTCGGTGTCGCCGTCCCAGTACTCGAAGCGCTCGTCGTGGGTGTCGAGGTCTTCGCGCTTGAGGGGAACCGGCCGGCAATTGGGAAGCGCCGGCGCCGGGGCGGGCGCCCTGCGCGCCCGCTTCGGAGGGCGCGGCGACGGTCGAAGCTCCGCCGCCGCCGTCAAGTCGTTCTCGGTTCGCATCTCGGGCCTCCCTTCCAGGTCCCTGCCTCCGGGTCTCGAAGTGTACCCGGCCTTGCCCACCGAGACCCGGAGGACGGGAGGAGCTCCGGTGGGGGCGATCGAGGGATGGAGCCGTGCGGAAGCCTAATAGTCGAGCCGCCCGCGAAGCTCCTCGAAGGGAACCATCACGTACTTCCGGTACGCCGGCCTTTCTCCAAGCCGTGCGTACCAGCGGGACAGGTTGGGAAGGGACTCCCGCTCGACGGGCAGGTGGAAGTAGCGGTAGAGGGTCGCTCCGGTCGGGATGTCGCCCATCGTGAAGCGGTCGCCGGCAACGTACTCGTGGTCCGACAGGCGCCGGTCGAGCGTCCGGTAGCGGGCGCCCAGCCGGTCGCGCACCCGGGCGATCCGATCCGCGTCCTGGTCCTCGGGCGGGGTGCGCACGGTGAGCCAGAAAAGGAGGTTCGAGTCCGGGTAAAGGTGTGCGAGCCCCCACGCCATCCATTGGTCCGCGCGGGCTCTCGCAACGGGGTCCGCCAGCCACAACGACCCGCTCGCGTACCGCGCGGCGAGGTAGCGGATGATGGCGTCGCTCTCCCACACCGTCGCCTCCCCGTCCCGCAGGGCCGGGACCCGGCGGTGGGGGTTGACGTCGGCATAGGCCGGGTCGTCGAGCCCGCCGTATGCGCCGCCGAGGGGAACGTGTTCGAAGGGCTGGCCGGTCTCCCCAAGCGCCCAAAGGGCCTTCTGCACGCTGTCGGAGGTTTCCCGTCCGTAGAGGGTCAGCATGGTGCGCGTGCGGGCAGAGCGAAGAGCGGATCAGTGGCGGTGATGGGCGCGCGGGCGGCCGAGCGCATGGACGTGCCAGGGGCCGGCGCCGTGGCGGTGCCGGTCGGAGAGGAAGCGCGGCCCGGGCGCCGGACGGCGTTGACGGGGGACATGGTGCACGTGGCGGTGGACGGGATGCGAGTGCCGGTGCTGCCCGTGGTGGGCGTGCCGGTGGCCGGCACGGTGGGCGCGCCATTGGCGGCGGGGCGGGGGCGGCGGCGCGTGGTGGTGGGCGCTCGTGACCGCGAGGAAGGTAACGAGCGACCCGAGCGCGAACCACGCCGCGAGGTCGCCCCCGCTGTGCCAGCCATGATGATGATGGCGCGTCTTCCCGGCCTCGGCGGCGCCGGAAAGGGTGAGCATGGCCGCGAGAGCGGTCGCGAGAACGGAAGCAGATATGGATCGCCGCATCGGGCCTCCTCCGGGACGGAGCCGCCTCCCGCCGGCGATCGGCGGTGCGCCGCGCGTCCGGCTCGCCTGCATTCTGAACCCCGTCACCCGGGAGTCAAGTCGAGGCATGTGCGCAGTCGAGGCATTTGCGCGGTAGGGGTTTTCGCCGATGGCGAACGCCCCTGGGTACGCCGGCGTCCCGCCGGCATGTTCGTTCTCACGGGCGCTTCGCCCTTACCGGGCCGGCGAGACGCCGGCGCACCCAGGGAGGGTGTACCCGGGGATTTTCGCGCTGGATGCTTGCTCCATCCTGTCCCCCCCCCACGGCGGGACTTTGACGGGCACATCGCCGGGCGCGCCCCTGGGTGCGCCGGCGTCCCGCCGGCATGTTCGTTCTCACGGGCGCTTCACCCTTACCGGGCCGGCGAGACGCCGGCGCACCCAGGGGCGTTCACGAGTGTCATGCTTGGCGAAACTCCCCACCGCGCACCTGCCCGGGAGCGGGGTAGACTTGCCGCACGCCCCTGACTGGAAGACCGCGAGCGGCAACCGCGATCGTGAGCGAGGCCACCGAATTCCCTATCTTCCCCCTCGGCACGGTCCTCTTTCCGGGCGGGCCGCTCCCGCTCCGGATCTTCGAGCCGCGCTATCTCGACATGGTGAGCGGCTGCCTGCGGAGCGGGCGCCCGTTCGGGGTCTGCCTCATCCGCTCGGGCTCGGAGGTCGGCGACCCGGCCGATCCGCACCGCATCGGGGCCTTCGCGCACATCGTCGACTGGGGCCGGGACGACCGCGGCATCCTCACCATCGAGGCGGTCGGCGAGACGAGGTTCCGGCTCGTCGAGACGCGCGCCGCGCCGGACCGGCTGCTGCTCGGGCGCTGCGAGACGATCCCGGAGACGCCAGGCCGGGTCCCCCCCGAGTACGAGCCGCTCGCGCGCCTCGCCCGCACCCTGACGGAGCGCTTTGCGGAGCGCTACCGGCACGCCGGCCCGCCGCCGGACGAAGACTCCCCGGAGAGCGCGCCGTGGACGGGCTACCGGATCGCGGAGCTCCTGCCGATCCCCGCGCCGCACCGGCAGCGTCTCTTGGAGATGGACGACCCGGTCGCGCGGCTCCGCCAGCTCGATCGGGTGGTCGCCCTGATGGCGGAAGCGGCGGGAGACCGCGAAGCGGAGTGAGGCGAGCGCCGCCCCCGGACGGGGCATGTGCGCGGTGGGGATTTTCGTCAGGCACACCTCTCGCGGGCGCGTCCGTGGGGACGAGGGCGCCCTGGGAGCGCTTGTGTCCCGCCCGCACAGGGGGTGTGAAGCGCCCGTGAACAAAAATGCGGGCGAGACGCCCGCGTTCCCAGGAACGCCTGTGCAAACGCCACCGTGGGGTAGAAAAATATTTTGCCTTCCTTTCAATTTTCCTTATATCAATAACTTAAGAACAAAACCCGAACTTCCCTCGCGGGGCGGCCGTGCGGGGGCGGATCTGGGAACGCGGGCACCCTGCCCGCAGGCGGGAGGCGGGGCAGGTGTCGCGCTCGCGGCTCGTCCGCCGCGGTGCCCGTCAGCCCTCTGGCCATCCCCCCACCCGCGCCCGGCCCCGCCTCGACGGGCGGGCGCTCCGGATCAGGGGTTCAGGTGGAGCTTCCGCCAGCCGCCGGCGGCGGTTCGTTCATAGCAGTCCCGTTCGTTCAGGCGGTGGTCGCCCGGGCGCCAGAACTCGATGCGCTCCGGCACGACCCGATAGCCCCGCCAATGGGGAGGGCGGGGGACCTCCCCGCCCGCGAAGCGCCGCTCGTACTCCGCGTAACGGGCGTTCAGCTCACCGCGCGACGCGAGCGGCGCGGACTGATCGGAGGCCCACGCCCCGATGCGGCTCTCGCGCCTCCGGGTCGCCCAGTACGCATCCGACTCCTCGTCCGACACCGGCTCGACCGGGCCTTCGACCTGCACCTGCTCGAACACCGTCTGCCAGAAGAAGACGAGCGCCGCCCGGGGGTTCTCGCGGAGGTCCCGCCCCTTCCGGCTGTTGGCGTTGGTGTAGAACACGAAGCCGCGCTCGTCCACGCCCTTGAGGAGCACGGTGCGGGCTCCGGGCCGCCCCGCGCCGCTCGCGGTGGCGAGGGTGACCGCGGTCGGCTCGCGAAGCCCGGTCTGCGCCGCGCGGGCGAAGACCTCCTCGAAGCGCGCGAGCGCTTCCCGGTAGAACTCCTTCATGCGCCGTCGATGTCCCGATCGTTCATGCCGAGGAGGTAAAGGATACCGTCCAGGCCGAAGTGCTCGATGACGTGGTCCGCCCGCGCCCGGAGGATCGGGCGCGGACGGAAGGCGACCCCGAGCCCCGCCGCGCGCAGCATCTCGAGGTCGTTGGCCCCGTCCCCGGCCGCCGCCACCTGCTCGGGAACGAGCCCTTCGCGGGCCGCGATCCTGCGAACGAACGCCGCCTTGCCCGCCCCGTCGATGACCTCGCCCTCGATCTCCCCGGTCAGCCGGCCGTCCCGGAGCACGAGCTCGTGGGCGTGCACGTGGTCGAAGCGAAGGCCGAACCGCTCCGCGACCCGCCGGATGAACCACCCGAAGCCCCCCGAGACGACGGCGGTGCGGTAGCCGTTCCGGTCGAGGGCGGCGAGCAGCCGCCCGGCGCCCGGCACGAGGGGCAGCCGGCGGGCGACGGCCTCCATCTCCTCGACGGGAAGCCCCGCGATCCGTTCGAGCCGGGCGCGGAGCGCCTCGGCGAACCCGATCTCTCCCCGCATCGCGGCCTCGGTGACGGCGGCCACCTCCCGCTCCGCTCCCGCCGCCCGGGCCAGCTCGTCGATGACCTCGGCGTCGATCAGGGTGGAGTCCATGTCGAGGCAGGCGAGGCGCCGCCGACGGCGCCAGTGGTCGTCCCGCTGCACCGCGGCATCGACCCCTTCCCCCTCGAAGGCGGACCGGACCCGAGCGCGGAGCCGCCCGAGGTCCGCCGCCATCGCTGCACCGCCGGCGAGGAGCTCGAGCGCCCGGCAGCGCCCGTCGTCTTCGCCGGACGTCGGCGAACCGTCCAGCGACTCGCCCGGCGGATCGTCCGGCGGATCGTCCGGCGAACGGCCGGAGAGCGAAGCGACCCGTTCCACGCGGAGCCCGAGCCCGGAGAGAACGTCCCGGGCGCGCTCGACGTGGCGGCCCTCAACGTTCGGCCCGAGGAGGGTGAGGACGTATCGGGAGGTCTCCACGCGGACCCGTCCGGTTCGAGCCAGGAGGGGGAGCCGTCGCCGGGCGCTATCCGGCGGTCATCCGGCGCCGCCGACCGGTCTCGCGCATTCCTGCGGGGGCGGGGAAGCGCGGTCGCCGACCGTTCCCTCGGAGCGCGCGTCCGGAGGATGGGGCCGGGTCATCGTCGGAACGCGGAGCGCGGCCCGCCGCCGCTCAGGCGCCGTCGGCCATGCCCGCGCCGGGCGAAGGCGGCAGGCCGAAGAAGGCGCACGCGGTCGCGGTCGTCCGCGCCGCGAGCGCCTCCACCGTCTCGCCGGTCGCATCCGCCACCGTCCGGGCGACGTGGGCGAGCCGCGCCGGCTCGTTCCGGCGGCTGCGCGGGCGGGGGCGGAGGTCGCGCGGGAGGAGGTAGGGGGAGTCGGTCTCCAGCATCAGCCGATCCGCAGGGATGCGCCCGACCAGCTCCCGCAGGTGCAGCCCCCGTCGCTCGTCGCAGATCCAGCCCGTGATCCCCACGTGGAGGTCGAGGTCGAGACAGGCGTCGAGCGCATCGCGGTCTCCGGTGAAGCAGTGGATCACGGCCGGCCCCAGCCGGTCGCGATAGGGCTTCAGGACCTCGACGAAGCGGCGATGGGCGTCGCGCTCGTGCAGGAATACGGGAAGCCCGAGACGGGCGGCGATGTCGAGCTGCGCCTCGAATGCGCGCTCCTGCTCCGGGCGGGGCGACAGGTCCCGGTAGAAGTCGAGGCCCGTCTCGCCGATCGCGGCCACCTCGTCGCGGGCCGCGAGCGCTTCGATCGCGGCCGCCGCCGCGCTGTCGAAGGCCGCCGCCTCGTGCGGGTGCACGCCCGCGGTGGCCCGGAGCCGGCCCGGATGGCGGCGGGCGAGCGCCGCCGCCGCTTCGCTGTCCGCCCGGCTCGTCCCGGTCACGACGATGCGGCCCACCCCGGCGCGGGCCGCCCGGTCGAGGACTTCGTCGAGATCGGGGGCGAACGACTCGTGGCAGAGGTTCGCGCCGACGTCGATCAGCTCCATGGGCGGAGGAGGATATCATTGCGCCCGACCCGACCCGACCCTCCCTCGCCGCGCGGCCCCGCCCCCCGCGCCGGCGCGCGGGCCGTGGGGCGCGCCTCCCGGCCCGACCCCCGGCTTCGGCTCCAGGGCCCGGCCCCCGAACCCGGTTGCCGGGCTCGGGTCCCGGGACCTTGGCCGCCCCTCCCGCGGAATGCGGCAAAGCCGGGGCGAGGACGGCGCGACCGCAAGACGAAGGCCCACCCGATGTCCGACCCCGCTCCCGCCCGCGCGCCGAGCCTTCGCGACCGCGCCATTGAGCTGGGCGCGCTCCGGCTCGCCCTCCTCGCCGCGGTGGCGGTCCTCGCCGCGAGCGCCCCCTTCTCCACCATGGGCTCGGGCGGACCCGGCGCGTTCGACGCGGCGCGGGCGCTCCTGCTCGAAGGCGGCGCCCCCGCCCCCCCGGGGGTCGGCGTCTCGCTCGGTGTCGTCTGGACGGCCCTCGTCGCCCCTCCCCTCGCGGTGATGATGGCCTTCGTCGTGCCCCTCGACATGCTGATGAGCCGGATCTACATGGCCGACAAGCGCGGAGCGGAGCGCGCGCGCTATCGCCGCATCCTCGCGGCCGAAGCCCTCGCCCTCGTTCTCCTCGCCGCCGCGTGGACGCCCTTCTTCGCCGCCCTCCTCTCCCGGTGACGGCCGGCTCCCTCTGACGGCCGGCCCCGTCCGACGGTCGGCCGACCGCGCCTCCGCCCGCCCCTTCGTCAGTCCCGATCGAGCAGCCAGCCGAGGAGCGCGTCCTGTACGGCCGTCCCGCGCCCCCCGAGGTGGGCCCCGGGGTGCTCCTGCAGCGTCGCCACCGCGAAGGTCCGCCCGCGCCGCGTCCGGACGTAGCCGGCCATCGCCCGGACCCCGTTGAGGAGCCCGGTCTTGATCCGGGCCCGGAGCGCCTTCGGATGGCGCGAGAGGCGGGATCGCATGGTCCCGTCGAGCGAGGCGATCGGCAGCGACGCCGCGAGCTCCGAACGGAAACGGCTCCGCTCCCCCGCGAGCAGGATCCTCCCCAGCCCGCGGGCGGAGACCCGGGTCTCGCGGGAGAGCCCCGAGCCGTTCACGACCCACAGGTGCGGGGCGTCGATGCCCTTGCGCTCGAGCCAGGCGGCGATCGCGCGCCGCCCCTTGTCCCGGGTTCCGGGGGGGCCGAAACGCTCCGCCCCGAGGGTCAGCAGCAGGTTGCGGGACATCACGTTGTTGCTGAACTTGTTGACCCCGCGCACGGCGAGGGCGAGCGGGGGCGAACGGTGCCTGCGCCAGAGGACCGCCCCCTTGGGAACCGGGGCGAGCGCGAGACCGCCCTCGATCCGCCCGCCCATCTGCGCCCAGAGGGCGCGCACCACCCCGTCCGCGAAACGGGGCGGGGGCAGCACGACGCGCTTGAACGCCACGGGCGGACAGCCGCGCGGGAAGCGCCCCGCCACGGTGAGCTCCGGCAGGGGAGCGTCGGGCGGCGACCGGGCCGCGAGGGGGTCGGAGACCTGGAGGCGGAAGGCGGGGCCCCGGCAGCGGCCCGACCGGAGCTCGGCCCGGACCCGGAGCCGGAGGCCCGCCACCGGCGGCTCGGTCCACGCCCGCGCCCCGCCGCGCCCGGTCTCGACGACCACGTCGAGCGCGTTGAAGTTGACGAGGAAGGCGTCGGGCGGCGCGTTGTACGCCCGGTACGGCCTGCCGTCGAACTCCCCGGGGGCCGGCTCCCCGGCGACCGAGAACCGGGTGTTGTCGATGACGAGCCTGCCCGCGACCGTCTCGAGGCCGCGCGCCCGCACCGCCGCGAGGAGCCGCCAGAGCTGCTCGACCACCAGGAGGGGGTCCCCGCTCCCGACCAGCACGAGGTCGCCGTCGAGGCGCCCCTCCCGGACCGGCCCGGTCACGTAGACGCGCGTCTCCCACTCGTAGTCGGGCCCCAGCTCCTCCAGGGCCGCGAGGGTGGTGACGACCTTGATCGTGGACGCCGGGTTGCGGGGGACGTCCGGGCGGTGGCTGACGAGCGGCGCCGCGTCCGGGGCCGCCGTGTCCTGCACCCAGACGCTGAGCGATTCCGCGGGCAGGCGGTGGCGCGCGAGCGCCTCCTCCACCGGCACGGGCAGCCCGCCCGCCGAGACCCCCGCCGACAGCGAGAGCAGGGCCGCAACCGCGGCTGCCGCCACCCCGGCGGGGAGCCTCATCCGGTCCTCCTGGGCAAACCCCGCCCTGGCCCGCGGCAGGAACCCTCCCCGCCAGCGCCCCGCCGGCGCCGCTGGCCCGGCGAGCGCGTCATACCGAGCCGTCCACCACGAGCTCGATGAGGCGAGGCGCCCCGCTCGCGAACGCCTCCTCGACGGCCGGCCCGATCTCCTCGGGGTCGGAGACCCGGCGCCCCTCGACCCCGAACCCCCGCGCCACCGACACGTAGTCGACGTCCGGGTCGGTGAGGTCGAGGTGCCGGTACGAGCCGGCGCGGCCCTCGACCCCGGCGACCACGCGGAAGCGGTTCATGTTGTACTTGAGGATGCGGTACACGCGGTTGTTCACGATGACGAACACCACCGGGACCCGGTGGTGGGCCGCGGTCCACAGCGCCTGGATGGTGTAGAGCGCCGACCCGTCGCCCGAGACGCAGAGCACCGGGCGCTCCGGGCGGGCGAGCTTGAGGCCGATCCCGGTCGGGAGGCCCTGGCCGATGCCGCCGCCCCGCGAGCCGATCGCGTCCCCGGGGGCGCGGAAGCCGAAGCTGCGGACGAGGTCGCGGCCCGCGGTGATCGCCTCGCGCGCCACCGCGACCCCGGCGGGGGCGGCCCGCGCCAGTTCGTGCATCGCCCGCGCGGCCGACATCGGGCGGTTGCCGGGCGCGGGGCGCTCCGCGCGGGCGCGATCCGCCCGCGCCTCCTCCTCCTTGCGCCCCCGGATCCGCTCCATGCGCGCCGCCGCCCCGGCCCGGTAGGCGTCGTCCGCGCCTGCCTCGAGCGCGGCATCGAGGGCGGCGAGCGCGAGCTTGGGGTCCGCGAAGAGCCCGCAGTCGAGCCGGTGGTTGCGGCCGAGGTTGCGCGCGGAGGGGTCGATCTGGATGACTAGGGCGTCCTCCGGGAACGGCGCGTCCTCGACGTACCACACCTCCTCGAAGAACTCTCCGCCGACGAGCAGCACGAGGTCGGCGTCGCCGACCGCGGCCCGCACCTGGGCGTGGTCCCCGAACCCGTGCGCCCGCACGCAGGGGTGGCCGGAGGGGGCGTTCACCTGGACCGGCAACACCTCCCCGTACACGTCGGCCCCGATCCGCTCGGCGAGCGCCATCAGCTCCGACACCGCCCCGCTCTGCGCTACCCGGTCTCCCGCGAACAGGACCGGACGCGCGGCCCCGAGCACGAGGCGCGCGGCCTCCGCGACCCCCTCCGGGTCCGGCCCGGCGCGGCGCCAGATCCGCGACGGCGGGATCGGCCCGCGCGAGGTCCGCTCGTTCATCACGTTGAACGGGAGCGCCACGAACACCGGCCCGGTCGGCGGATCCTGCGCGATCTTGAACGCCCGGTGCAGGAGCTCCGGCAGCTCGCCGGCCGACTCCGCCTGCGCGCTCCACTTCGTGACCGGGGCGGCCATCGCGACGAGGTCGTGCCACAGCACGGGCTCGCGGAGCCGGAAGCGGGTGTCCTGCTGGCCGGCGGTCACCACGAGCGGGGTCCGCCCCTCCCAGGCGTTGTAGAGCGAGCCCATGCCGTTCCCGAGCCCGGGGCCGACGTGCAGGTTCGCCACCCCGACCCGGCCGGTCGCCTGCGCCCAGGCGTCGGCCATGGACACCGCGATCGCTTCCTGGAGGGCGAGGACGTATCGGATCGAGGGATAGTCCTCCAGGGCGTCCATGAGCGGAAGCTCGGTGGTCCCCGGGTTCCCGAAGAGGTACTCGACCCCCTCGGCGACCAGGGTCTCCATCACGATCTCCCGCCCCGTCCAGGTCCGTGACGACATCGCCTGCGCCTCCCCTTGCATACCCCCAGGCGCCCACCGCCCGCCGGATTCCCGATTATAGTTTTACCGAGGGACGGGACCCATGGACACGATGGCGGAAGTCTTTCTCCTCACCCGCGACTGGCGCGACACCCCCCGCGGGCTCGAGCTCGTGCTGTGGGGACGCGGCGAGGAAGGCCCCCCGGTGCGGGCGGTGCTCCGGGGACAGGAGGCGGTCTGCTTCCTCCCGCGGGCGCGCGAGTCGCCGCCCGGCGTGCGCCGGCGGCGGGTCGCGCTCGCGGCCCTCTCCGGGGAGCCCGTCGACGCCCTCTACTTCCGGTCGCAGCGCGAGCTCGAGGCGTTCCGCGACCGGTCGGACCGCGCGCTGTACGAATCCGACGTCCGGCCCGCCGACCGCTTCCTCATGGAGCGGTTCGTCACCGGCCCCATGATCCTGGAGGGGCGCGCGGAGCGGCGCGGGCGGTTCGTCGAGTTCGTCGACCCGCGGGTCCGCGCCGGGGACCGCCGCCCGCGCCTTCGCGCGGTCTCGCTCGACATCGAGACCTCGGGGCTCGACGGGACCGACCCCCGCGAACGGCTCTGGTCCATCGCGGTGAGCGGGAGCGACGCGGGGGCCGGACCGGGCGCGGACGCGGACGAGGAGGAGCGCGCGCCGGCGGCGGGAAGGCCGGGCGAGACGAACGGCGAAGGACGGCCGGGGAGCCCCCGGAGCGCGGCGGCCGCGGCGGTGGGCGGAGGCGGCGCGGGGAGCGCGCTCCGGACGGGGCCGGGAACGCGGGCGGAAGCGGTCTTCCTCGTGGACCCGGACGGCGACCCCGCGCAGCCGTCCCGCCTCCCCGGAGACGACGGCGGGGCCCCGGTGCACCGCCTCCCGGACGAGGCCGCGGCCCTCGACGCCTTTCTCGCCTGGGTCGCGGGGTACGACCCGGACCTCATCATCGGCTGGAACGTCGCCGGCTTCGACCTCCGCTTCCTCGAAGCCCGCTGCCGGCTCCACCGGATCGGGTTCGCCCTCGGCCGGGACGGCGGGCGGGCGCGCGTCCTTGACGGCGCGCTGACGACCGCGCGGGTCCCGGGACGGGTGGTGCTCGACGGCATCGAGGGGCACCGCGCCGCCTTCTGGGGGTTCGAGGACGAGCGCCTCGGGGCGGTGGCGCGCGCGCTTCTCGGGCGCGACAAGCTGATCGCCCCGGACCGGAACCGCGCCGACGCGGTGCGCGAGCTGTACGAGACCGACCGGCTCGCCCTCGCCGCCTACAACCTCGAGGACTGCCGACTCGTGCGGGAGATCTTCGACCGCACCCGGCTGGTCGACTTCATGGTCGAGCGGAGCCGGCTCACCGGCCTCGCCCTCGGCCGCACCGGCGGATCGGTGGCCGCCTTCGACCACCTGTACCTGCCCCGCCTGCACCGGCGCGGGCGGGTCGCCCCCGACGTGGGCGCCGGCCGCGCCGGAGGCGGCGAGAGCCCCGGCGGCCACGTCCTCGACTCGCGCCCGGGGCTCTACCGGAACGTCGCCCTGCTCGACTTCAAGAGCCTGTACCCGAGCATCATCCGCACCTTCCGCATCGACCCGCTCGGCCTCGCCGAGCCGGGCGAGGACCCCGTGGCGGGGTTCGCGGGCGCGTGGTACGCACGCGAAGGCGGCATCCTGCCCGCCCTCATCGCCGCCCTGTGGGCGCGCCGGGACGAGGCGAAGCAGACCGGCGACCAGCCCTTCCAGCAGGCGGTCAAGATCCTCATGAACTCGTTCTACGGGGTGCTCGGGGCCCGCGGATGCCGCTTCTTCGACCCGCGGCTCGCGAGCAGCATCACGATGCGCGGGCACGAGATCATCCGGCGCAGCAAGGCGTTCATCGAGGACCGGGGCTTCGAGGTGATCTACGGGGACACGGACTCGCTCTTCGTGCTGCTGGGCGAGCGCCCGGACGCGCGGGAGGTCGCCTCCGATCTCGCGGAGCGGCTGAACGGCTGGTGGCGGGAGCGCCTCGCCGAGGAGCATCGCCTCGAGTCCCGTCTGGAGATCGAGCTCGAGAGCCTGTTCGAGCGGTTCCTCATGCCGACCACGCGCGGAACCGCCACGGGAACCAAGAAGCGCTACGCGGGGCTCGTGCGGGGCGGCGGCGGGGGGGGGCGCGCCCGACCTCGTCTTCAAGGGGCTCGAGACGGTGCGCACGGACTGGACACCGCTCGCCCGGCGGTTCCAGCGCGAGCTGTACCGGAAGGTGTTCCTCGACGAGCCCTACGAGGACTACGTGCGCGCGACCTGCGACGCGCTCCTCGCCGGGAAGCTCGACGACGAGCTCGTCTACCGGAAGCGGCTGCGCCGGCCCATCGACAGCTATACCCGCAACGTCCCGCCCCACGTCCAGGCGGCCCGCCGGCTATCGAGCCCGGGGCCGGAGGTGAGCTACGTCGTCACCGCGAACGGCCCGCTCCCGCTCGAAGCGCTCGACACGGGGCCGGACTACGCGCACTACCGGGACCGGCAACTCGCCCCCGCCGCGGACGGCATCCTGCACTTCCTCGGGACGAGCTTCGAGACCCTGACCACCGCCCAGCTCTTCTGATGTGGCCGGCGCCGGCGGGCGCAGTCGCGGTCACGTCGCGGGCGTCCTGGGAACGCGGGCGTCTCGCCCGCACTTTCGTTCACGTGCGCTTTACTCCCGGACCTCCGATCCGGTGCGGGCGAGACACAAGCGTTCCCAGGAGCGCCTGGATTCCCGCTTTCGCGGGAATGACGAAGGTGGGTGGGAGGCCCGCGTTCCCAGGGGTGCCCGCGAGAGGGGCGCTTGGCGAAAACCCCATCGCGCACCTGCCTCGATTCAGGCGCCGGGTCGCCGTCCGCCCCCGATGCCGCGCAGCATCGCACCGATGTAGGAACCCCGGTCTTCCTCCTGGAACGCGATGTGCCGCGCCGCCATGTCGGGCTTGCCGATGCCCCAGAGCTTCTGCATCACGTGTGAAGGCGTGCGGGAGACGATGAAGGAGTCCAGCGCAACCTTCGGGTCGCCGAGCCGCCGCTCGATCTCCTTGATGGTCTCGAAGAAGCGGATCTTCGGGTCGTCCACGCCGACGTTGCGGATGCCTTTCGGGTCGACGAAGGTGACGTGCTGCCGGTCGCCGGCGAGCAGCCACACGATGAAGTCGGGATGGAAGTTGCCCGCTTCGAAGAAACCGACCCCGCGGCCCCGGCTCAGGTTGCGCAACAGGTAGAGCTCCCTGCCCTCGAAGGCGGCGGGGTTGCCGTCGCAGTACGCCTTCAGGTCCTCGACGAAGCGGCGCTCGCCCCGGTTGAGCGGCGCGGGCGAGACCTCTGCCACCCCGCCTTCGAGGGCAAGCAGGGGCTGGTACAGATGCCGATCGAAGCACAGGGTGCTGAGGCCCTGGAAGGCCCAGGGCTTCAGATTCCCGCCCTCGATCGCCGCCTTCAACTCCTCCAGCTTCGCCACGACGTCCCGCCGCGACTTCTCGACGAGGATGCGGTACCCGTACTCGCCCGGTTCTTCCCGCACCATGGGGAAATTCGGATCGTCCTCGGCCAGCGCCCGGTATTCGAGGTGGGGAAGCTCCCACTCGTGCTTGCGGAAGGCGTAGTAACGCTCCACGTACTTCTTGAGCAGCGCGAGCGCGATCTCCTGCCAGAGCCGGACCTTGTCGATGGAGTCGGCGGCGAGCCCGGATTCGGGGATCGCCAGGCGGTACCAGGTGGTGTCGGCGAGGAGGCCGCGAATGCCGGCGCGCGACAGGTTCAGGTTGTGCCAGCCCCGCTCCGCCTTGAACCGCTCCAGCGCGAAGAAGAGGTGGTCGAGGTCCAGAAAGGCGACGTGCTCCGGTTGCAGGTGGGTCTGATTGGGCGCCGCGCCGGAATCGGCCCCGGCGGCAGCGGCGCCCGCCGAACCCAGGGCCTGGATCTTCGGATACCAGTCGAGGACCACCTGATTCCTTTGGAGCCAGTCCACTCCCGGATCGTCCGCCGGCAGCCGGCCCGGGGGCCGCAGGGTCGGAACGGGCCCCAGCTTGCGGAAGGCGCCGCCGGATTCGGCGCTGACGCCGTTGATGGTCTTCCTGATCCGGATGGTCTTCAGCGGCTGCGTGCCGAGGTTCCTGATGATCGGCAGGTGGAATTCGATCCGTCCGTCGTCGGCGGGCAGCCCCTCTTCTTCGAGGAAATCCCGGAACTGGGCCATGTAGTCGGCGCGGATGCCGAAGACGTGGAGCGTTTCGAGGGATTCGATGCAGTCCGGCCGTTCCAGGCCGTCCGGAAGCTCCGCCCTCGCGCTCCGCTTGAGGCTCATCCCGCAGCCCTTGAGCCGCACCCCGCGCCCGAAGAGCTGGATGATCTGCGCCCCCTCGCCGCGCCCGACGTTCATCAGCCCCATCGTGCCGACGCGCCAGCTATTCCACCCCTCGGTGAACTTCCGGGAGCCGATGAGCACGTTGACGGTCGAGCGGGGCGCGGCGAGATCGTGGAAGAGCGAGCCCGCGAACTCCCGCTCGGCCACGTGGAGCCCCTCGTGTTCGCAGAGCTTCACGAGCTTCGCGTCGTCGCCCACGTTGACGACCCCGAAGGGCTCGTTGTCCCCCACCCGCAACGCCACCTCGCCCGCCGCCCCCTTCAGGTTCTCGACGTGCAGCGCGCCGCCGCGCCGCGCGTTGAAGAGGAGGGCCAGGGTCTCGTCGAACACCTGTTCAGCGGTGAGCCCGCTGGCCGCGAGATGGGTGAAGCGCCCGGCGAACAGGTTCTCCCCGGCCGCGGAGACGAGCCCCTCAGCCAGGATCTCCCGGATGTGCGCGACGCTGCCGGCCCGGTCGGACACGTAGCCGGCGAGGAAGCGCAGGATCTCGACGATGTCCGAGGCGTCGCGCTTCGCGAGGGTGGCGGTGACCCGGCCGCCGACGAAGATCCAGAGCGGACGCTCCAGGCGGAAGGGCCGGAGCGCCGCTTCGTGCTCGCGGTAGAGCCGCTGCTGCTGAAAGAACGCGAGCAGGCAGGCGGTGAGGTAGGTCGCCATCCAATCCGCGCCGCGGTCGTCTTCGAGATTCAGGATCCGGTAGTCCTTGCCGAAGCCGTCGCCGTGGAACCAGCGGTAGGAGTAGTCGAAGAGCGTGCTGCGGGCGTAGAGGTCGCCGAGGGCCGGGTCGCCCTTGACCGCCTGCCCGAAGGTCGCCGAGTACTCGAAGGAGAAGCCCCGCTCGCAGAGCGCGTTGCGGAAGCGCATCCACGCGCCGCCCTCGCCCGCGGCGGCCCCGCGGTGCCCCTCGTCGATCAGCACGAGGTTGTTCCCCTCGAACGCCTCCACGGCGACCGTCCGGTCTCCCATCTCGTCCCTGAGCTTCGTGATCTCCAGGATCTCGACCGCCTGGCCGGCGAAGAGCCCCCGGCCCCGGCCCTCCTTGCTGAAGATCTCCGCCTCGATCCCCGCCGCCTCGAGCTCGCGCAGGTGCTGGCGGGAGAGCCCTTCGTTCGGGGTCAGCAGGAGGATGCGGTTGAGGTCGCGGGCGCGGCCGTGGCCTTCGAGCAGGCGCCGAAACCGGAGGATGTGGGCGTGCATGAGCAGGGTCTTGCCGCTGCCGGTGGCCATCCAGAACGCCAGCTTGTTGAGCTGCGTCGCGGCGTCGCTTTCGG
Organism: Gammaproteobacteria bacterium; assembly: GCA_965243335.1. Classification (GTDB taxonomy): domain Bacteria; phylum Pseudomonadota; class Gammaproteobacteria; order HK1; family HK1; genus JAJDXW01. Next base: position 1,656,377 of record OZ251545.1, on the reverse strand, counting down.
CGGCGGCCTCCTCGAACGACGAGACGCGCTCGGCCTTCGCCTTGCCCTCGTTGAACCCGGCGATGCGCGCGTTCAACGCCGCGAGCAGCGCCCGCGGGTTGCGGAACCAGCGGTCGAGGTAGATCTCGGTGAAGAGCAGGGCGAGGTACTGGAAGTACTTCCAGACGATCGGGGGCTCGCCGCGGGTGATGCGCCGCTCGTTGAGGCGGGCGGTGACGGAGACGATCGCCTGATCGTGCTCCAGCAGCACTTCGTTCGGCAGGGCCGGCCGCCGCTCCTCGGGCAGGTGCAGGCACAGGGCGCGGTGGAAGCGGTGGACGTGGTCCTCGTCCAACCCTTCGAGCGATTCGTCCCGCAGGTGCTCGGCAAGCTGGTCGAACCGCTCGACGCCGAAGAGACCGAGGAGCCACCGGTGCAGCACCAGCTTCTGCGAGAAGGGCCGCGGGGCGTTACGGCTGCGGGCGCGGGCCATCAGACGCACCCTGGCCGGTGGTGGGGGGCTGGTCTCATCCGGCCACTCCTCCTCGCCAGCTCTCCATCTTCAGATTCGGCACACGCCCTAACTCGGCCTCGTTGTTCGTAACGAGCGTGGCGCCGACGCATCGGGCGTGCGCAGCGATCAGCAGGTCGTTCGCGCCGATCGGCTGGCCCCGCCGGGTGAGTGCGTGGCGGACCTCGCCGTAGTGTGCGCCCGCGTCCGCATCGAACGGCAGGATGTCGAGATCGCGGCAGAAGGCTTCGAGCTCGCGTGCATTGCTCTCGATGCGTTCCGAGTGGGCGACCCCGTAGCAAAGCTCGGCATACGTAATCGAGGAAACGACCACCTCGGCGGCGTTTGCTTCGAAGCGCTCCCGCAACGCCTCATCGCGTTCATTGATGAGGTAGATGCACATGTCCGTATCCAGCATGAACATCAACGGATTCCGCCGCGCTCGTCGAGCGGCGGTTGGCGGCGCTCCGGCAAGGTTCCGCGGGATTCCGCATCGAAGTATGCGGCCCAGTCCTTGCCGCGCGGGCGCAGCGTGACCTGATCTCCCTCCTTGATCACCTCGACCTCGGAGGTCTTGAACCGACAGGCGGCCGGCAGCCGGACCGCCTGGCTGCGGCCGCTCCAGAAGACCTTGGCGACCCCCCGGTAATTCGGTGTTGCCTTGTTCATGGCGCCTCCCTCACGGTGGACCATCTCATGGTATATACCACAAGGAAGAATGCAAGGAACCTCCCGGCCGGTGGCGGAAGGCCGGGCAGCCGGGGGCGTGAGAGCGAGCGGCGTTGCCGGCCACCGGTGACCGCCAAATCCCGTTGCCGGCCATATTCGTCGAAAAATGGCCGGCAACGCAGCTTGTCGGACATGGATGACCATCAAGCGCGCCGGGGCGGACGCGCGCCTTCCCCCCGACAATGCCTGCCTCTACGGGTCTCCTTCCGTTGGTTTGACATCTTCGCCTTACCGAAGTAGGGTTCTGGTAAGGCAAACGTCCGGACGAACCGCCATGCTCGTCAAGATCACGTCAAAGCGTCAGGTCACCTTCCCCGCGCGGGTCCTGGAAGCGATGGGCGTGCAGCCCGGCGACCGGCTCAGGCTGGAAGAAGGCCCTGACGGCTTCGTGTTGCGCCCGCAAACCATCGATCCCGCCCGTCTCGCGCCACTGCGCGGCAAGCTCCGGCGCGGATGCGGCAGCTTCGATCTCACCGCCTTCCGCGAGCAACGTCATGACCCGGCGCTTCGGGATTGATACTTCCGTGCTGGTGCGGCTGCTTACGGGGGAGCCCGAGGCGGACTTCGCCCGCTGTGTGCACAAGCTGAGAGCCCTGATCGAGGAGGAAGGCGCCGAAATCCTCGTCTCGAACCAGGTCATCGGTGAAGCCTACATCGCCGTTCAGCATCATTATGGCGTCTCCAGGGACGACGCGCGCGACGGGTTGCGCGACGTGCTGTGCAGCGGACTGGTGGCGCCGCTGAACGGCAGTACCGTACTGGCCGCGATAGAGGCCCGCCGGGGCGCGGGCCTCCTCGACAGGCTCATCGCCGACGACTACGCCCGATCCGGGCTGGCGGCGCTGACGCTCGACCGAAAGATGTCCGCCTTGCCGGAAGCCCGGCGTCTGTAGGTCGACGGGGAGCGTGGTGCGCGGCGGAGGCTGCGCCAACCCCGTTCCGATTCGGACGGGCCTTCCGTTTCGGGGCGGGAGACGGCTTCCGCCTTGCCGACCGCAGGCGCCGCCGCGCCGGCCGGCAAGGAGTCGATCACCCCGGCTTGCCGGAGCTGATCCGCATCCAGAAAGGCAACGAGAGCCGAGGTATCGACGAAGAGGCTCACGGGTCGAAAGCGTCATCGAGATGACGGTCATGCGCCTCGGCGAGGTCGGGAACCCCCGAACGAAAACGACCCTTGAGGCCGCGGGCGCGGCGCGCGAGCTCCCGGACGTCCGGGATGCGCCGCCGCGCCAGGTATTCGGCGACGCATTCGCGGACCCAGCTCGGCCATCGAGCGGTCCTCCAATCGCGCCTGGGCCTTGAGCGCCCGCGCCTGCTCTTCGGTCAACTGGATCTGGGTTCGGACCATGCCGCCAAGATAACAGATCAGCCCGCATGATGGCATGGATACGAAGGCCCCCGCCCGGTCGGGGGAATCGTCGCCGGCGGGCGGCCGGGTCGATGGAAGCGCCGCCATCGGGCCAAACAAACCTCGTTCCCGGTCATATTCAACCAAATATGACCGACAACGCAGCTTGCCGGACATGGATGACCGTCAAGCCCGTCCCGTCCCTCGCCTGCCCCCTGCCGGGCGGGAGTCCGGCGCTGTTTGCCGGCCACATTCGTCGTAATATGGCCGGCAACGCAGCTTGCCGGACATGGATGACCGCCAACCACGTCCCGTCCCTGACCTGCCCCCTGCCGGGCGGGAGTCCGGCGCTGTTTGCCGGTCACCGGTGACCGCCAAATCCGGTTGTCGGCCACATTCGTCGTAATATGACCGGCAACACAGCTTGCCGGACATGGATGACCGTCAAAACACGTCACGTCCCTCGGCGATGTTCAGGAGGGTCGGGAACACGAGGATGGTCCCCCGGCGGCCATCGCCGGGCCTCACGACCCGCAGGACCCCGTGGTCGCAGAGCACGGCCAGAAGCCGCCGCGCCGTGCGGTCCGGGATGCCGGCGTTGGCCGCGAAGCTGCCGCTGTTGAATATCTGGTGCTCGAAGATCCAGTCCAGGGTGTGGATGGCGTACCGCGAGCGGGTCACGTCCGCCACCCGCCCCTTCATGGACTCGTAGAGGTCGAGGATCCCCCTCGCCTTCGTCAGGTTCTCCTCCGCCTGCGCCCGAACCGCCTTCAGGAAGAACCGACACCATCCGGTCCAGTCGTCGTCGCGGGAGACGGCGAGCAGCCCTTCGTAATAGGCTTCGCGCCGGGCCTCGAAATACGCGCTGACGTAGAACATGGGCTGGCCGATGAGGCCGCATTGCCAGAGGAACAGGGGCACGAGCATCCGGCCCAGGCGGCCGTTGCCGTCCAGGAACGGGTGCAGGGCCTCGAACTCGGCGTGCAGGATGGCGAGCTGCACCAGCCGATCGGGGGCGTCGTCACGGTTCACGTACCGCTCCCATGCGCTCATGGCCGCGGGGAGCTTGTCCGCGCCGACGGGCACGAAGGTCGCTTCCTCCACGGTGCAGCCGGGCGGACCGATCCAGTTGGGGACGCGGCGGTAATCGCCGGGCGCCTTGCCCTCGCCGTGCACCCCGGAGAGGAGCACCCGATGCGCCTCCCGGATGACCCGCTCGCAGATGGGCAGCTTCTCCAGCATCCGCTCCGCCTCCCGCATCGCGGCGCGGTAGTTGAGCACCTCGTGGATGTCGGCCCGGCGCTCGGGGGATTCCGCCTCCTTCCCGGCCTCGAACTCCAGGACCTCGCCCATGGTGGCCTGGGTGCCCTCGATGCGCGAGGAGAGCACCGCTTCCTGGGTCGTCATGGGCGAGAGCAGGACCCGGGGGTTGGGGATGGCGGCGAGCGCCCCGTCGTAGCGCGCCACCGCCGCAACCGCCGGGCCGATCAGCGGGATGAGCGCCGGCCAGTCGAGACGCTCCTCGGGCGGGAAGCGCCCCTCGTGATAATGAACTGCTGCCATCAGCCTCCCCCCGGCTCGAACATCAGCCGATGGAAGGCTTCTTCGACGAGGCGCACCCTCCAGGTGTCGGCCGGGGCCTTCATGCTCTCCAAGTTGTTGTCGCCGTTGACGTAGACGAGATCGTACCCCCCCTGATTGTCCTCGTCCGCGAACCCGCGGCGCCCGGCGAACCACTCGTCGAGGACGAGGTTGTCCTGCTCGATCCCTTCCGGGGCCTCGCCGCCCGGGCGCTTGCGCCAGACGACGAGCGCCCGGCGGCCATCGGGCGTGGTCCCGGTGACGGTGCGGAACCACCAGGCCCCGCCTTTCTCCTCCTCGAGCCGTCCCTTCAGCCGCAGGCGGCCTTCACCGTCACGCCGGAAACCGGCCCCGAACGTCCGTGGCGCGGCGATGCGCCGCACGGTGAGGCCGATCAGCCAATTGAACGTCTCCAGCAGATCGACGTCGACCTCGCGGCTCTCGTCCGAACCGGGGCGCTTGACCTTGAGCCGGTAGGAGGTCGGATCGGTGAAGGCGGCGACGTCCAGCAGCGACGGGTTGCCGCGCGTCTCCACGTCGAGCATGTAGCGAAGAAGGTACTGCTCCCGGAAACCGTCCTGGCCCTGGCGCCGCGACGTGTCGAGCGCCGATTGCTGCTTCGCGGTGCGGCGAGGCTCCAGGTTGTTGAGGGTGTCTTCGTAGGATTCGAGGCGCACCACCTTGACAATCCGCGGGGCGCGTTCGGCTTCCTCCGGGGTGGCGGGGCGCTTCGGCCTGCCGTCCTTCCATTCCGGGGCGAACGTGACCTTCTTGATCCGGGGAAGGAGGACGGTGTCGAAGTAGCCGCCCATCTCGACGAGAAGGAACTTGCGTCTCCCGCCGTCCTCGCGATTCAGGTTGACGACGGCGTGACCGGTGGTCCCGGAGCCGGCGAAGTAGTCGAGAACCGTCGAGTCTTGATCCGATATCGCATGGATTGAATCCATCACCGTATGAATGGACTTTGGATACAGATCTTCGCTGATTTTCAGATCGAGATCCGTCAACCACTTCGTGCCGTAATCTCCTGCAATATACCTTGGATCATCCCAAATCGTCTTGACCGTCTTCTCGGACTTGGCTTTCTCGATCTGGACCTCGCCGGATTTCCTGACCATTTTGACCCTGAGAAGATGACGTATCTTCTCTACCGACTCGCGCGCATATCTCCACTTTCGTTCAACCCCTTGTTGATCGACGGGATAGACGAGAATGCAATCATCCTGAATTACGTTGGGTGTTCCCGGATGGAAATCGTCAGGACACACTTCACCGAAGCCGACGATTTTTCCGTCCCTGACGAGTATGGGATAGAAGCAATTGCGGGCCGTGGATCGTTCGGATTCCCTTCCCCATTTTCGGAGATTGTCGAATTGCCATTCGCTTTCCGGTATCGAGGTACCGTGAGTCGCTGCAAGATCGGGCGGGATGCAAAAGAACGCATAATCATGGTTGTATGAAAAATGCGCTCCTTGAATTCCTTTCTTGTTGTGGACGACCGATATGCATATCTTGGAATGATCCGGGAATATCATACTCAGAATCTGGCCGAGCACTTCCTGCTCGTTCTCATCGATGGCCGTAATATGGGTTCCATCCGTGGCGGCAAGCCTCTTGCTTAGTTTCAGGCGGCTGTCCATGAGCGCAATCCATGAGGAATGTTTGTACGTATTCTTGTAGGCAATCTCGGATGTCTTGGAATTATACGGCGGATCGATGTATATGCACTTCACCTGCTCCTGATAGCGCGTCTGCATCATGGAAAGTGCCTGAAAATTCTCGCTGTGGAACAGCACGCCATCGGTCTGTTCGTCCATGTCACCAACGGCTTCCATCAATCGTGCGGTGAATTCGGACGGGAAGTGCCGGGTGTCCACGACCAGGGTCGGCTGCGTCCTCAGAAACTCCAGGTCGAGCGGCACGCCGTAGCCCGGCGTTCCGAGGTCGCCGGCGATCCGGTCAATGGCGAAGAGACGTACCCACTCCTCGCGTTGCTCGTCGTTCGCGGCGATCTCGGGGTGGAATTCCTCCGGGATGCATCCGAGGCGGATGCACCAGGAAGTCTCCACCACGAACTTCTTCTTCAGCCACAGCTTCTTCTGGAAGCCTTCGAGCTGCGCCAGGAAGTCGATGATCTTCGCCCCGATACGGCGTATGACCTTGATCTTGGAGAGATACTGTTCCACGCGGGGAGCGGTCTCGTCCTCCACGTCGTCCAGGTGCATGACTTCGTTCTTGATGTAGAAGTCCAGCTCCCGGCGCAGGAACCCGCCCAGGTCCTTGTGGATGAAGTAGTCGAAGGTGTTGCGCGCGGTGTAGCGGTTGAGATGCACCCGCAAGCACGAGTCGCCGGCCTGCTCACCGTTCGCGGTGACGTGGGGCCGTTCCAGCGCCTCGATCCAGCGGGCAAGTCCGGGCTCCCCGGCCTCCCGCACCCGTTGTTCGGCCAGCGCGATCAGGTCCTTCTGCGCCGGCGGCTTGCTCCTTCCTTGCCGCTCCCCCTCCGGCCAGTCGGCGAGGGTCGCCGGACGGTACTCGAAGCGGATGACCAGCTCCTTCTGCCCCTGCCCGCTGTCCTCCTCGGTAATGAAATCCGCCTTCCGAAGCAGGAACACCCGCTTCTTCCCTTCCGCCGCCTTGACGTTCCCGTGTTCGCCCTCCGCGGCGTCCACTAAGCGGAAATGGACCCGCATGGGGTCCTCGGCGTCCTCGGGCCGCAGCCGGAAGACGTAGTCGCGCAGGTATTCCCCGGTCTTGATGTAGTACTGGTCCGCGTTGGCCCAATGGAGCTTGACCTCCTCGCCTTCGTAGGGGATCGCGTACACGCCGGGCTTGTAGACGCGCTTGCCGAGGAAGTCCCCCTCGGAGTAGTAGCGCCGGAAGAAGGCGTACAGGTGGTCGTAGACCTCGGCCTCCAGCGCGTCCAGGTCCACGGCCTCTTCGGCGAGCCTCGTGCGCAGCTCCCGAACCCTGGAGGAAGTGTCCGGGTCCGCCCCATCGGACCTGATCCACCTGACGGTCTCGTCGAGATCCCTTTCGATGGCAGCCTTGTCCGCCGACCGGTACTGCGACAGGGCCGCCTGCACCTGCGGCAACAGGTCCTGCTCCAGAAACTCCGCCACCTCGGCGCTCTTCGCGTGCATGATGCGATAGAACCCGAAGTCCAGATCCGGCCGGTCGAGCTGGAACAGCTCCTTCAGCAGCGCAACCAGCTTGTCGAACGACCGGCTCATGTCTCACCTGTGACATTGCGCAAACGCAGGTCCAGGGCAGCGATTTCCTCGGATACAGCCGCAGCGGCTGTCAAGTCTCCAGAGTCGCGCCGCACATCCCCGATCTTACGAAGACTGACGGACAGATCGCGTAGCCCCTGCGGCGTCTCGCCATACGCATCGAGAATACGACGATCAAGAGCAAGGGATTCTTCGAACGCTGCCGTCGCAGCAGCGAGGTCACCCGACTCGCGCCGCATGTCTCCGAGTCTGTCAAGGCTGACGGACAGATCGCGCAACCCCTGCGGCGTCTCACCATACGCTTCAAGAATACGACGGTCAAGAGCAAGGGATTCCTCCAATGCCGCCGTCGCAGCAGCGATGCCACCCGATTCGCGCCGCACATCTCCAAGCCTGCCAAGGATGACGGACAGGTCGCGCAACCCCTGCGGCGTCTCACCATACGCTTCAAGAATACGGCGACGCAGGGCGAGGGATTCCTCGAGTGCCGCCGTCGCAGCAGCGAAGTCACCCGATTCGCGCCGCACATCTCCGATCTTGTTGAGACTGACGGACAGGTCGCGCAACCCCTGCGGCGTCTCACCATGCGCTTCTAGCAGGCGGCGGGCAAGGGCAAGGGATTCCTCGAATGCCGCCGTCGCAGCAGCGAAGTCACCCGATTCGCGCCGCACATCTCCGATCTTGTTGAGACTGACGGACAGGTCGCGCAACCCCTGCGGCGTCTCACCATGCGCTTCTAGCAGGCGGCGGGCAAGGGCAAGGAATTCCTCGAACGCCGCTGTCGCAACCGCGAAGTCACCGGAGTCGCGCCGCACGTCTCCGATCTTGTTGAGACTGACGGACAGGTCGCGCAACCCCTGCGGCGTCTCACCATGCGCTTCTAGCAGGCGGCGGGCAAGGGCAAGGGATTCCTCGAATGCCGCCGTCGCAGCAGCGAAGTCACCCGATTCGCGCCGCACATCTCCGATCTTGTTGAGACTGACGGACAGGTCGCGCAACCCCTGCGGCGTCTCACCATGCGCTTCTAGCAGGCGGCGGGCAAGAGCAAGGGATTCCTCGAACGCCGCTGTCGCAGCAGCGAGGTCACCGGAGCCGCGCCGCACATCCCCGATCTTACGAAGACTGACGGACAGGTCACGTAGCCCCTGTGGCGTCTCGCCATACGCATCGAGAATACGACGGTCAAGAGCAAGGGATTCCTCGAACGCTGCCGTCGCAGCAGCGAGGTCACCCAACTCGCGCCGCACATCCCCGAGTCTGTCAAGACTGACGGACAGGTCGCGTAACGCCTGCGGCGTCTCGCCATACGCTCCAAGAATACGACGGTCAAGAGCAAGGGATTCCTCGAACGCCGCTGTCGCAGCAGCGAAGTCACTCAACTCACGCCGCACATCTCCGAACCTGCCAAGGCTGACGGACAGGTCGCGCAACACTTGTGGTGACTCACCGTTCCTGTCGAGGATGGACCTCCAACAGCGTACCGCTTCATCAAGGTGCGACTTGGCCGCAACGACGTCACCGTCCGCCTGCCCCGCCTCCCCTGCCCACATCAGCGCTTCCGCCAACAGGCGTCCCGGATCCGGCGCATCCCCCAAGATACCGAGTGCCCTGTGAGCCGTTTCTACCGCTTCATCTTTCCGGTCCTGCGCCAGCAGCCCCTCCACCGCCCGCAGGAGCACACGCGCATGAGAGCGCGGGTCGTACTTCGGCTTGCCTTCGATTCGACGCGCTTCCGCTAGTGCGAAGTCGACGTCGATGGCGGTATTGGAGAGGGAGTCAGGTACAGCGGATTCCCTTTCCACCACGTCCCGGCGGTCGGCATCCCGCAACCCGCCGACGCTTGCTGGCAGGTCGAGGACCAGAGAACGTATCGACCACAGATCCGGCGCAGCGTTGCGTGCGCGCGGCTTCCACTCCGGCGGGATCGCGTACATCAAACCCCCGTTCAGCCGACGGTGCAGGACTTCCCGGTGTTCATTGGTGCGCATCAGCGTCCAGTCCCACGCCGCGGCCCAAGGACCAGGCTCGTCATCCGTGAACGTCGAAGCGTCAAGGTGAACGGCCTCGATCCAGATGCAACCTGCCTCGACCGATTCCGGCTCCAGCAACCGAGGCAGGATCTCGCGAAGCTCCTCCGGTGCAGTGGGACGAACCAGCCGTACCGGCAGCGCACGGAGACGGTAGATCTGCTCTACCCGACGCCGCAGCACGGCGACCGGGCGCGGAGACGGGCTGAAGATGAACCCGAGCCAGAAGCCGGTGGCAAACTCGATCTGCCGGCGGAGTATCTGCCACTCGGCTTCGGCAGCCGGATCCAGGATGCCTTCGTCACCGTCCGAGGACAGAGGGGCGGTCTTCACCACTGCAGCCCCACGCTACTCCGGCTGGGCGCGGCGTTGGCGGACTTGTTTAGCCTGGTCACGAATTTCCTCCCAGATCAGGGGATGGACGTCGTACCACTCCTCGCCGTTGCGGTAGCAGAGCACGAGATGGGTGTCGAAGAAACGGGCAAGAGACGGAAGATCGGCCAGCTCCTCGAGGGCGACTTGATGACTGTCGGCAATTCTGTCCAGCCAGAGTGCGTCAACATTGGGGATGGGCAGGAACGTGTTCCTCACCTGATTGATAGCGGCGTTCACGGTGCGCTCAGGGACCGGTAGAACCCTTGCGCGCAATAGAACTTGGCGGAGGAGATGCAATAGATCCCGAAGATGTCCGCCGGAGTTGTAGATCAGGCGATCCAAGGGGAGGCGATCTTCGCCCAACAACCTCCGCCAGTCGCCTCGGCCGCTGACGACCCGTTCCATGGCGTCGAAGCTCATGGGTATGGGCGTCCGATCCTCACCTCGTTCGTACAGCTTGAATGCCGGAAGAACGATCAAGCCTCCTGGTTCGTAGAGTGCGTCCACGTTCGAGTATCGGATCTTGAGATACGGCGGGACGGTATAGATCACGTGCAAGCCGGGTAGATGGAGTTGTTCGGAGTGGCCCGCGAACAGCTTCTCTACCGATCCGTAAACGGCCTCCGCGTTCGCCAGCGTACCTCTGATATGCTCAATGGAATCGAGAAGCAGCACGACTTCACGGTTACCATAGTGTTCCCTCAACGTTCTCACGCAATCTCGAAGGAATGCCCCGACATCGTCAACGAGGGCACCCAGATGTCCGACCATATGCTTCTGTAGCTGCTCCTTGAACGTGGGGTCGCTCTTCAGGTTGGCCTGGATCCCGATCGATGCCGATCCCGTCCCGATCGAGGCGGACAATTTGGGAGCATCGATTCCCAATCTTCCCCAGAAGGCACGAAACCGTTCCCAATAGCCCTCATGCAACTGATGACCGTCTTCTTCCAAACGCTTGTTCACGGCCTCACTGAACGCCCCGGCGGCGACCATCAGGAAGTCGCTCACATCAATGGGCGTCGACAAGTTGAGATACTCTTCGACGTCGCACAGGAACACTAGGTAGTCGTCGGATTCCTCCAAGCGGGCCTTAAGCCGCTTCAATTCCGTGCTCTTTCCAGCGCCACGGTACCCGGAGAGAAGCTGCACGCTTTCCGATGTCCACTCGATCGCATCGGCAAGCAGCTCGACAGGGTCCTCGTACGCCAGTGCGGGCTCGTCATACAGAGGAACGTAACGCTCGTCCGACGGATCGAGCGATTGGTCCGAAAGGTTCTGGAAGAACCTCCCCAGGAAGATGCGATCGTCAGTCGTCATGAAACTCTCCTTCAGCGCGAGGGGTTGGCAGGCTTCATGTGGACGGAGTTTAGCACCGTTGCCTCGCGCCGGGGCGGCCATAGGATCACGGCGTGGCCAGCGCCCGTTCTTCACCCTCCGACGCGGCTGGGCCGCGGGCGGCGGCACCTTGCCGCCACGCTTCCCCCGCAGCCGGGGAGCCGGCGGCAGCACGCGCCTCCCGCTCGACGTCGAGACTTCGGGACTCAACGGGACCGACCCCGGCGAACGGCTCTGGTCCATCGCGGTGAGCGGGAGTGGCGCGGGGGGCCGGACCGGGCGCGGGCGTGGTTACGTCGCAGGCGCTCCTGGGAACGCTTGTGTCTCGCCCGCAGCGGACCTGAAGATCCCAGGTGAAGCGCCCGTGAGCGAAAGTGCGGGCGAGACGCCCGCGTTCCCAGGGGGCCGTGCCCGGGAGCGCTCCCAAGGACGCGCCCGCGAGAGGGGCGCCGGGCGAAAATCCCCGCCGCGCACATGCCTCGTCCCGTGCGGCCCGGCCGCGCGGCGCCGGATCTATTCCGATATCCTGCCCCGGGTCGCCACCCCCTCCCCCTCCCCCCCGGATCGGTCTCCGAGGGGCAGGGTCTGGACAAGCCCCGCGACATGGGAGAGCCTTGCGCCGTCATGACCACCATCGGATTCATCGGCCTCGGGAACATGGGGCGGCCCATGGCGGCGAACCTCGCCGCGGCCGGGCATCGGCTCTCGGTCCACGACGCGGCCGGCTCCGCGGAGCGCGCGCCGGAGGGGGCCGCGCCCGCCCGCTCCGTGGCGCAGGTCGCGGCGGTCGCCGATCCGATCCTCCTCAGCCTCCCCGACGGTACTGCGGTGCGAAGCGTCGTCGACGAGATCCGCGAGAGCCCCAACGCGGTCGCCCACACCATCGTCGACACCTCCACCATCGGCCTCGCGGCCGCGAGGAGCATCGCCCGCACCCTCGCCGACGACGGCTTCGAATACGTGGACGCCCCGGTCTCGGGAGGGGTCTCCGGGGCCCGCGCGGCGACCCTCGCCATCATGTTCGCGGGCTCCTCCGCGGCCTGGAACCGGCTCGCCCCCCTCCTCGAGCCCCTGTGCCGGCATCTCGTCTACGTCGGCCGGCGGCCGGGGCAGGGGCAGGCCATGAAGGTCCTCAACAACTACCTCTCGGCCACCGCGATGGCGGCCACGAGCGAGGCGGTCTCGTTCGGGCTCCGGCAGGGCCTCGAGATGAGCACCATGCTGGATGTGCTCAACGCCTCGTCCGGCATGAACACCGCCACCGCCGACAAGTTCCCGAACCGGGTGCTGACCGGGACCTTCGACGCCGGCTTCGCGGCCCGCCTCCTCCGCAAGGACGTGTCGCTGTACGTCGAGGCGGCGGGCGACGCGGGGGTCCGCAAGGGGGTCGCGGACGCGGTGTTCGCCCTCTGGGACGAGTACGCGGCGGACCACGGGGAGGAGGACTTCACCCGCGTCTTCCCGTTCGTGAAGGACCGCGGAGAGAAGTAGGAACGCCGCCCCGCGCGGGGCGCGCCGGCGGGCGGCGGGCGGGCGGCCCGGCGCTATAATCGCACGCCCGGCCGGGCGGCCGGCACAGGATGGCCCGATGCAGTTGAAACCCGACGATCCCCGGCCTCCGGCCCCGGAGGAAGTGTCGTTCGACCTCGACGAGGCGCTGGGCTCGGTGGTGTCGCTCCGGGCGCACGTCCCGGAGGATGCGATGACCGCGTCCATCCTCGGCACCGAGCGGGCGGGGCACGGGGTCGCGATCAACGACTCCGGGCTGGTGCTCACCATCGGCTACCTCGTCACCGAAGCCGAATCGGTGTGGCTCGTCGACAACGCGAACACCACCGTGCCCGCCTACGTCGTCGCCTACGACCAGGAGACCGGGTTCGGCCTCGTGCAGGCGCTCCAGCGGCTTCCGGTGGCGGGGCTTCCGCTCGGCTCCTCCGACGACCTGGCCCCGGGGGACTACGTGGTGTTCGCCGGGCACGGAGGCGTATCGCAGGCGGTGGCGGCGGAGGTCGTGCTCAAGCGCGAGTTCGCGGGCTACTGGGAGTACCTCCTCGAGGAGGCGATCTTCACCGCCCCCGCCCATCCCAACTGGGGCGGGGCGGCGGTGATCGGCCGCGACGGCGCCCTTCGGGGGATCGGCTCCCTCCTCGTCCAGCACGTCCGGGGCGACGAGGAGGCGTTCAAGGCCAACATGGTGGTGCCGGTCGACCTGCTGAAGCCGATCCTGGACGAGCTTCTCGTCTACGGGCGGCAGAACAAGCCGGGCCGTCCCTGGCTCGGCATGATGACGACGGAGTACGAAGGGCACCTCGTGGTGGCCGGGGTGACGACGGGCGGCCCGGCCGAGAAGGCGGGGGTCGAGGCGGGCGACGTCGTGCTCGAGGTGGACGGCGAGGGCGTGTCCGGGCTCGCGTCGATGTTCCGCCGGGTCTGGCGGCTCGGGGACGCCGGGGTGTCGGTGCCGCTCACCCTCTACCGGAACGACTCCGCACGCGAGATCGTGGTCGAGTCGGTGAGCCGCGACCAGCGCCTCAAGCGCCCCTCCCTGCACTGAGCCGGGCCGGCCGCGGCTCGGGCCGCGCGCCCGGAGCGCGCCCGGTCAGCCGGTGGGCGGCGGCGCGCCCGCCAGCGCGTCCCAGCGGTTGACGATCCCGCAGAAGACCTCGGCGGTCATCTCCGCGTCGTAGATGGCGGAGTGCGCCTCGGCCGCATCCCATCCGAGCCCGGCCGCCTCCGCCGCCTTCGCGAGCACGGTCTGCCCGTAGGCGAGCCCCCCGAGGGTCGCGGTGTCGAACACCGTGAACGCGTGGAAGGGGTTGCGCCGGTAGTTGGCGCGCCGCGCCGCCGCGTGCACGAACGAGAGGTCGAACGCGGGGTTGTGCCCGACCAGCACCGCGCGGGTGCAGCCGGTCTCCCGAAGCTGCTCCCGGATCGGGTCGCAGACGTGCCGGAGCGCCTCGCGCTCCGTCTTCGCGGCGCGCAGCGGGTGGTCCGGGACGATGCGGTTGAACTCGAGCGCCTTCGGGTCGATGTGGGCCCCCGGGAACGGCTCGACGTGGCAGGACCGGGTCTCGCGCCGGCCCCATCTCCCCGCCTCGTCGCGGTCGAGCAGGACCACCGCGATCTCCAGCAGGGCGTCCGTCTCGGGGTGGAACCCGCCGGTCTCGACGTCCACCACCACCGGCAGGAAGCCCCGGAACCGGCGGCGGATCGGGTGGGCTCGCTCCTGCATTCGCTCCTCCGGCGGGCGGGCGCGCCGCGGCTCCGGGCCGGGCGGCGCGACGCGGCGTGCGGCGCGGCGGTTACCATACCCCGCCGATTTGATAGAGTCCCACGAGGGCCCCGGGCCGCCGGACGGCCCCCCGGAGACGGGAGCGCGCATGGTCGCACGCATTCAGCCGCAGACCGGTCACGACGTCGATCCGGCCGAGACCGAGGAGTGGCTGGAGTCGCTCGAAGCGGTGCTGGAGCGCGACGGGGTCCCGCGCGCCCACTTCCTCATCGAGAACCTCATCGCGGAGGCGCGCCGCGCCGGCGCGAACCTCCCCTACTCGGCCAACACCGCCTACCTCAACACCATACCGGAGTCGCGGGAGCGCCACACCCCCGGCGACCCTTCGATCGAATGGCGCATCCGCTCGCTGGTGCGCTGGAACGCGATGGCGATGGTGGTGCAGGCGAACCGGGAGAGCGCCGAGCTCGGGGGGCACATCGCGAGCTTCGCCTCCGCCGCCACCCTGTACGAGGTCGGGTTCAACCACTTCTGGCGCGCCCCGACCGCGGAGCACGGCGGCGACCTCGTCTACATCCAGGGGCACTCGGCGCCCGGGATCTACGCCCGCGCGTTCCTCGAAGGCCGGCTCCAGGAGGAGGACCTCCACCGCTTCCGCCAGGAGGCGGACGGTAGCGGGCTCTCCTCCTATCCCCACCCGTGGCTCATGCCCTCGTTCTGGCAGTTCCCCACCGTGTCGATGGGCCTGGGGCCCATCCAGGCCATCTACCACGCCCGGTTCATGCGCTACCTCCACAACCGCGGGATGCTCGACACCGAGGGGCGCAAGGTGTGGTGCTTCGCCGGCGACGGGGAGATGGACGAGCCCGAGTCGCTCGGCGCGATCACCCTCGCGGCCCGGGAGCAGCTCGACAACCTCGTCTTCGTCGTCAACTGCAACCTGCAGCGCCTCGACGGCCCGGTGCGGGGCAACGGGAAGATCATCCAGGAGCTGGAGGCGGCGTTCCGCGGGGCCGGCTGGAACGTCATCAAGGTGATCTGGGGGTCGTACTGGGACGCCCTCCTCATGCGCGACACGAGGGGGCTGCTGCGCCGGCGCATGGAGGAGGCGATCGATGGCGAGTACCAGAACTTCAAGGCCAAGGGCGGCGGCTACACCCGGGAGAACTTCTTCGGGAAGTACCCGGAGCTCAAGCAGATGGTCGCCAACATGAGCGACGACGACATCTGGCGCCTCAACCGGGGCGGGCACGACCCCCACAAGGTCTACGCGGCCTACGCCCAGGCGGTCGCCCACCGCGGCCAGCCCACCGTCATCCTCGCGAAGACGGTGAAGGGGTACGGGATGGGCGACGCCGGCGAGGGCCAGAACGTCACCCACCAGCAGAAGAAGATGGGGGAGGAGGCGCTCCGGGCGTTCCGCGACCGGTTCCGGATCCCCCTCACCGACGACCAGATCGCGGACGCCCCCTTCTACCGCCCCCCTCCCGACAGCCCCGAGATCCGGTATCTCAAGGAACGGCGCCGGGCCCTCGGCGGCTTCCTCCCGGCGCGGGCGGACCGCGCCGCGCCGCTCGAGGCCCCCGGCATCGACCTCTTCGCGAGCCAGATCGAGGGGAGCCGGGGCCGGGAGATCTCGACCACGATGGCCTTCGTGCGCCTGCTGACCGCCCTCCTCCGCGACAAGACGATCGGGCCGCGGGTCGTGCCCATCGTGCCGGACGAGGCGCGCACGTTCGGCATGGAGGGGCTCTTCCGGCAGCTCGGGATCTACTCGTCCAAGGGCCAGCTCTACGAGCCCCAGGACGCCGACCAGCTCATGTACTACCGGGAGGACGTCAAGGGGCAGATACTGGAGGAGGGGATCAGCGAGGCGGGCGCGTTCTCCTCGTGGATCGCGGCCGCCACCTCGTACGCCAACCACGGCCTGACCACGATCCCGTTCTACATCTTCTACTCGATGTTCGGGTTCCAGCGGGTCGGGGACCTCGCGTGGGCGGCGGGCGACCTGCAGGCGCGGGGGTTTCTCCTCGGCGCGACGGCGGGGCGGACGACCCTCGGCGGCGAGGGCCTGCAGCACTGCGACGGGCACAGCCACGTCCTCGCCTCGAACATCCCGAACTGCGTGGCCTACGATCCGACCTTCGGCTACGAGCTGGCGGTGATCCTGCACGCGGGCCTGCGGCGCATGGTGGAGGCGAAGGAGAACGTCTTCTACTACCTCACGGTGATGAACGAGAACTACGCCCACCCCGCCCTGCCGGAGGAGAGCGAGGAGGGGATCCTCAAGGGCCTGTACCGCCTGCCGGACCGCGCGCCGGGGGGGGCGGCGGGGCGCGGGAAGCGGGCCGGGGGGGGCGGCCGGGCGCGGGTGCGCCTCCTCGGGTCGGGGGCGATCCTGCGCGAGGCGATCGCGGCGGCGGACCTGCTGGACGAGGACTACGGGGTGGAGAGCGAGCTGTTCGGGGCCACGAGCTTCACGGAGCTGCGGCGGGACGGCCTCGAAGCGGCGCGCTGGAACCTGCTGCATCCGGGCGAGGCGCCGCGGACGAGCCACGTCGAGCGGTGTTTGGGCGGCGGCGATGATGCCGGCGATAGCGGCAATGGCGGCGACGGCGGCGCGCCGGTGGTGGCCGCGACGGACTACGTCAAGCTCTACGCGGACCAGATCCGGGAGTTCGTGCCCGCGCGCTACGTGGCGCTCGGGACGGACGGCTTCGGGCGGAGCGACGTGCGGGCGGCGCTCCGGCGCTACTTCGAGGTGGACCGCCACTTCATCGCGATCGCGGCCCTGAAGGCCCTCGCCGACGACGGGCGGCTCCCGGTCGAGACCGTCCGCGACGCCATCCGGCGCTACCGTGTCGACCCCGACCGCCCGCCCCCGGCGGCCCGGTAGCGCGGGGCGGGGGCAGCGGCCCATGATTGCAGGTAAATGGACCGGGGGCGTGAAGAAGGCGTCATGACGGAACGGATCGAAGTCACGGTCCCGGACATCGGGGACTTCACCGGGGTGCCGGTGATCGAGCTTCTGGTCGCCCCCGGAGCCCGGGTGGAGGTCGAAGACCCGCTCCTCACCCTGGAGAGCGACAAGGCGACGATGGACGTCCCGGCGCCGGCGGCGGGGGTGGTCGCCGAGCTCCGGGTCGGGCTGGGCGACGAGGTCTCGCAGGGAGACGTGCTGCTCGTGCTCGAGTCGGCGGACGCGGGCGGCGCGAAGCCGGAGGAATCGTCCCCGGCCGCCCCGCGGGCCGCGGACGGGGGCGAAGACGCAGCGGCCGAGGCCGCCGCCGGGAAGCCGGAAGACGGGAGGTCGGACACGAGCCCTGCCCCCGGGCGCGTGGACGATTCATCGGAGGGAGCACGGGGAACGGAGGGAATGGAGGGACCGGCGGAGGCTTCGCAGGCGGCGGGGCAGGAAGCCGCGGGGCCGGCGGAACCGGCGGGCGGGGGCGGCGCCGCGGAGGCCGGCTGGGGCGACGGCGACCCGCGCGCGCCCGGAACGCTTCGCCGACCGCCGCCGACCGCGAAGCTGCCGAGCTTCCCCGGCCGGCGCACCGCCGCGTTCCACGCCACCCCGTCGGTGCGCCGCTTCGCGCGCGAGCTGGGCGCGGACCTCTCCGAGGTCACCGGCACGGGCCGCAAGGGCCGGATCCTCGAGGAGGACGTGCGGCGCTACGTCAAGGAGCGCCTCGCCGGGGCCGCCCCGGCCCCGCCCCCCCTTCCCGGACCCGCCGCGGCGGCGGCCGGAGGGCCGGCCGCCGCCGGGCCGCCGCCCCTCCCGGCCATCGACTTCTCGCGCTTCGGCGAGACCGAGGAGCTGCCGCTCTCGCGGATCAAGCGCCGCACCGCCGCCAACCTCGGGCGGGCGTGGCTCACCGTACCGCTCGTCACCCACTTCGACGAGACGGACGTGACCGACCTCGAGGCGTTCCGCCGCTCGCTTCGCGGCGACCCGGACGCGCGCGGGGCGCGCATCACCCTGCTCGCCTTCGCGATGAAGGCGCTCGTCGCCGCCCTGAAGGCGTTCCCGACGTTCAACGCCTCGCTCGCCCCGGACGGGGAGAGCCTCATCCTCAAGCGCTACTTCCACCTCGGGATCGCGGTCGACACCCCCGAGGGGCTCGTGGTCCCGGTGATCCGGGACGTGGACCGGAAGCGGGTGACGGACCTCTCCTTCGAGCTGGCGGAGGTGAGCGAGCGGGCGCGCGGGCGCAAGCTCCGGCCCGACGACGTGCAGGGTTCGTGCATGACCATCTCGAGCCTCGGCGGCATCGGGGGGACCGGGTTCACCCCCATCGTGAACCCGCCGGAGGTGGCGATCCTCGGCCTCGCGCGCACCCGGGTGGCCCCGGTGTGGAGCGGGCGGGAGTTCGAGCCCCGGACCGTCCTCCCGGTCTCGCTCTCCTACGACCATCGGGTCATCGACGGGGCGGAGGCGGCCCGGTTCTGCCGCCATCTCTGCCTGCTGCTCGCCGACGTGCGGCGGCTGCTGCTGTGAGGGGGACGGCCGTCCCGGCGGAACCGGGCGGCGGCCCGGCGGCGGGCGGCGTCAGCGCCGCCATGCGCATCGAGGCCCCGAGCTCCGCGGCGTGCTGGGGCGGCGTCGCCGTCAGCGCCGACGCCGGCAAGGGCGGGGGCGCCGGCGAGACCGGAGAGGAAGAGGAGAGGTGAGCGCCGTGGATCCCACCAGGATCGTCGTACCGGACCTCGGCGAGACGTCCGACGTGGAGGTCGTCGAGATCCTCGTCTCCCCGGGGGACCGGGTCGGGATCGACGACCCCGTGATCGTCCTCGAGAGCGACAAGGCGAGCATGGACCTCCCCGCGCCGGTCGAGGGGGTGGTCACTTCGGTGGAGGTGTCGATCGGGGACCGGGTCGCGGCGGGAACCGTGCTGGTGGGGCTCGCGGCGGGCTCGGAGGCCGGGGTCTCGGGGGCCGAGCCCGCGCCCTCGTCCTCGTCCCCGCCGGACGAACCGGCGAAGGAAACGACCCGCGCCCCGGAGGCAGGGGCGGGCCGGGCGGGCGGCGAAGCGCCGGACCGGGAAGCCGCGGGCGCGGGCGACGGCGTCGGGGCCGGAGAGGACAGGCCGGATTCCTCCGTTTCGCGGCCCTCGACCGACCCGGCACCCGCCGCGGACGCGGGCACGGATGCAGGCGCGGATTCGGAGCCGCGTCCCGGGCCTCGGCTCGAGCCCGGCGACAGTGCCGCCGCCATCCCGGACGACGTCGACCTCCGCGCGGAGGTGGTGGTCCTCGGGGCGGGGCCGGGCGGCTACACGGCCGCCTTCCGGGCCGCCGACCTCGGCCGGCGCACGGTGCTCGTCGAGCGCTACCCGACCCTGGGCGGGGTCTGCCTCAACGTCGGCTGCATCCCCTCCAAGGCGCTCCTCAGCACCGCGGAGGCGATGACCGCGGCGGCGGAGCTCGGGGCGCGCGGGGTCGACTTCCGTGCCCCCGCCATCGACGCGGCGAAGCTCGACTCCTGGAAGGACGGGGTCGTCCAGCGCCTCACCGGGGGGCTCGCGAGCCTCGCGCAGCGCCGCAAGGTCGAGGTGTTGCAGGGGACCGGGCGGTTCGAGGGCCCCCATGTCCTCGCGGTGGCGGCGCCGGAAGGCGGTACCCGCCGGATCGGGTTCGAGCACGCGATCATCGCGGTCGGGTCGAAGCCGGTGCGTCTGCCGGACTTCCCGTGGGACGACCCCCGGGTCGTCGACTCGACCGGCGCCCTCCGGCTCACCGAGATCCCCCGGCGCCTGCTCGTCGTCGGGGGCGGCATCATCGGCCTCGAGATGGCTTGCGTGTACGACGCGCTCGGCGCGCAGGTCACGGTGGTGGAGCTGCTCGACGAGCTCCTCCCCGGCTGCGACCGCGACCTCGTGCGCCCCCTGGAAAGGCGGATCACGTCGCGCTACCACGCGATCCGGCTCGGGACACGGATCACCTCCGTCGAGCCGCAGCGGCGCGGGATCAAGGTCTGGTACGGCGACGAATCGCGGCTCTACGACCGGGTGCTCGTCGCGACGGGGCGCCAGCCCTGCGAAGTAGACGCGGCGGCGGCCGGCGTGCGCTTCGACGAGCACGGCTTCATCCCCGTGGACGAGGCGCAGCGCACGAACGTGCCCCACGTCTTCGCGGTCGGGGACGTCACCGGCCCGCCCCTCCTCGCCCACCGCGCGAGCCATCAGGGCAAGGTCGCGGCGGAGGCGGCGGCGGGAATGAAGTCGGCGTTCGATCCCACCGTCATCCCCTCCGTGGCCTATACGGACCCCGAGGTGGCGTGGGCCGGGCTGACGGAAGCGGAGGCCAAGGCGCAAGGCCGGGCGGTCGAGAAGGCGACCTTCCCGTGGGCCGCGAGCGGACGCGCCCTCGGCGCGGGGCGCGACGAGGGCCTGACGAAGCTCGTCTTCGACGGCGAGACCCGGCGCCTCGTCGGGGCCGGCATCGTCGGCCCCCATGCCGGCGAGCTCATCTCCGAGGCGGTCCTCGCGATCGAGATGGGAGCGGACCCGGAGGACGTCGCCTTGAGCATCCACCCCCACCCCACCCTCTCGGAGACCGTAGGCTTCGCCGCGGAGATGGCCGCCGGCACCATCACCGACCTCTACCTCCCCCGCCGCAAATGACCCGCCGCCCTCGAACAACCGCCCCGATCCAGCCAACCCGCGCCCGTAGGTTGGACTTCAAGGGGTCGTCGGTGGATAGCTCAGCCCTACGGCCGCCAACGATCCCCGCCCCGGTGGGCAGGCAGAGCCAAGCCGACCCTTGAGGCCCACCCCATGAACCCGGGCCGCCGCCAAATCACGGCCTGATCACGTACAAAACCCGGGTGAATGGCCTTTTTCGACCCGTCATTCCCGCGAAAGCAGGAATCCGGGGATTTCCGACTGGAATGGGTTCCCGCTTTCTCCCCACTTTCGCAAGGAGGACGGGGAATGACGGGCTTTCACGGGCCTGTGTCCGGGTTTCCATCGACCCGAGAGCACAAGCTGAGCTTTGTGCGTAACCAGGAATCACGGAGTTCCCCGAGCCTGCGGAGGAGGCTTCCGGAATCATGGGCGCCGGCGGAACGCGGGGATGGTGGAGCCACCCCCGAAAACAGCTTCCGCGACCGCGCCTTCAGGGGATCGTTCACGTAGTCCCAGAGTTCGGCCGGCAGCCACCCTCGCACGGAACCGCCGTTCAGCTCCGTCACCATGAGCCAGACCCCGGGAAGTCGCTCGCGGATCACGGCGGCGAGGTCCCGGACGTCCAGTCGGGAGATGAGGATGGCCGCGTACGGAAACGGCGTTATCCACGTCTCGATCGCCTGGATATCGTTGAGCACCCGTTGCACGTACTCCGGTGTGCAGGCCTCGCTATGGCTCAGCAAATACGACTTCATGACTTCCGTTCCTCTTCGGCCGCTGACTCCGGCCTGTCTTCGCTCTCGGTAGACGCCGCCCCCTGCCCGGCGGGATTCTCGGCCGGCTCCGCCAGCGGGAGGCTTGCCGCCGACATTGGGTAGGGCGACTCCTTGGCCGCGATCATCTGCACCCGGCTCGCCAACCGACGGCGGCGCAGCGGCCGATGCCAGGGAAGGACGGGGGAGCTGGGTCGGTCGTTGAGGGTCGACGACACCGGGCCGCCCTGTCACCCGGCGTCATCCGGAAGGACCTCCGAAGGGCGTCGGGCGGCGGATACGGGTGAGCACACGGTCGAATTCGTCGAGGAGGTCGCTGCGGCCCAACGCCTGGTCGAATTCGGCCAGCCGGCTCCGGACCCAGTCGAGGTCGAGATGGTCGTGGACCTCGACGATGCCCTCGATGTCGGCGACGTCGCGCGCCCGCTGGGCGATCGCCTTCATGAGCACGATCGATTCCGGGGACGGCAGCGGTATGGCGACGCCTGCGACCTCCACCTTCGCCGCGCCTCGCACGATCTCCTCCTCCAGCGGCATCGCGCCGAGCACGACGTCGACCCGGACCCCGCTCGGCTGGTGGGAGACGAGGAGAACACGGCTCGACCGCGCGAACTCGAGGGCGTCGTCCATGCGGGGAGCGAAGCCGAGCCGCCGGCCAGCGGCGAGAAACCCCGGCCAGTCCTCGGGCTCGAGCAGTACGAGGACGTCGACGTCTTCGGTGAGGCGGGGCCGCCCGAGGATCGAAGCGGCGACCCCGCCGATGACCGCGCCGGGGGTGGCGGTAGCGTCCAGCCACTCCGTCACCGCGCCAAGGGCGTGAAGGAGCGGCGCGGGCGGACCCGGCTCCGCGCCGTCGGGTCTACCTCTTGCCAAGCTCCGACCGTCTCGCCGCCATCCACCGCTCCCGCACCGCGTCGTCCTCGTCGTCGAGCGCTCCGGACCAGCCCATCGCCGTCGCGGAGGCCATCAGCGCCGCGAGCTGATGCAGCCTGGTCTCCATCGAGGTCGTCCGCCGCTCGCGAACGAGCCGCTGCTCCGCAAGCGCCCAGCGCTCCATGTAGCCCGCAGCGGCTTCCGGGGAGATCGGCGGCAGGCGGTTCTCGGCCATGTGGTCCATTGTATCGAAGGCGGGGACGGCCTGCGCCCGCGCCGGCCAGGTCGGAAAGGCGGATCGTTCCCGGATCGGGGACCCGGGCGGCAGGCTTCCGAACATCGCCGGACGACGGCCCCGGGCGGCGGCTTCACGCCATCAGGTCCCGACGCCGCGCCGCGGTGAGCCGGGCCGGGCGAGCATTGTCCAATGAGAAAGTGAACCGTGCCGGGATTCCCGGGGCGGTTCACGTCACCTGCCCCAGACCTCGACCGGCGCGCCGCCCGCGGATCGGCGCCCTCCGGCTCCCAGAGGGGAGCGATCATCGCGCCGCAGCGCTTGCCGGATTCGCTCACGCGCGTGGGGCGCCTCGCGGGAAGAGCGGCAATTCGGCGTCGATGGACGCTCCGTCCGGGAAGCGCCGGGTTCGGAAGGCGAGGCTACGTCGATCCGCCGGGGCGCTCCCGCGGCGGCGGGCATCGACCCGGCGCCGGGATCGCGTCGGCCCGGACCAGCTCCCAGCCGTGGAACACCAGGGCGAGGCCCGTGAACCGCACCGTGGGATACTGCCGGGCGAGGGTTTCATCGGCGAGGTAGCGGCGTAGCTGCGCCACCGCTTCCTCCGCCGCGGCGTCCGCCGCCCGCTCCGCCGGCTCGTCCCGCTCGCCGCGCCTGACGTACTTGAGCTCGATCACGTAGCCGCACGGCATGTCCGGGTGGCTCGCAAAGTTCGGCGCGAGGCACACGTCGGCATAGCCTCCCCCGAGCTCGCGCTCGGAGTGGAACACGAAGTGCGGCGTCGCCCCGAGGTAGGCGGCCAGGAACCCTTGCAACACCTTCTCCCCCGAGATGTAGTCGCGCACCCCGGTCTGGCGCGCGACCGCGCCGGCGAGGTAGTCGAACACCGGGCGCCAGGCCCCGCGGTAGGCCATCTCGTGGATGCGCTGCTCCAGGGCGTACAGGTCGGCCTTGAACGCGCCGACGTCCTCGAACGCCCCGCGCAGGTGGCCGAACAGCAGCCGCTTGACGGTCTGGTTGGGGATGCCGAGAAGCGGCCGGCCCTCGACCGTCCCGCGGATGCTGAGCAGCCCGAAGTAGTGCAGCAGGGAGAGGAAGTTCTCGCGCTCGGCGAGCCGCTCCAGCGGGAAGCTGTCCTGGACGTGGGCGTCCGCCCGCTCCTCGGCGACCACTTGGCGCAGCACGTCGAAGTTGCCGTTCAGCTCCGCCTCGCCGGTCGGGACGTGGACGTACTCCTTCGCGCCTTCCGGGCGCGCGCTCGCCTGCCGGTTGACCAGCAGCAGGTGGCGGAGCTTCCCGTAGTCGATGCGGACGTTGCTGTCGATGAGCTGGCTGGGAGGCCGGCCATTGGCGATGGACTCCCGCAGGTAGTAGAGCACCATGTCGGTGTTGTAGAGGTCGGAGCCGGCCTCCTCTGCGAAGCGGTAGCCGTCGTACCACTCGCGCATCAGATCGAGGGCGGTGTCGGGGTCTTCCTCGATGGCCCCGCGGTCGCGGTACATCCGCAGCATGTCCCGCACCTCGTCCTCGGTGAAGCCCAGCATCTCGTTGAACCCTGGCCGCAGGCTGACGTTGGCGCCGATGTTGAAGCCGCTCGTCACGTCGTCCATCGTGATGGGCGACACCCCGGTCACGAACAGCCGCTCGATGGCCCCCGCCTGCCCCGCGCCGGCCTTCAGGGTCCCGAAGAAGTTGCGGAAGAAGCCCTCGCCGTGGGTGAACGAGTGGTACGCCTCCGCCCCCCGGTGGGCGAGGATGGTGTTGGCGAAGTTGTCGTACTCGTCGATCAGGACGTAGAGCGGGACGTCGTGGTCGCTCGCGTACAGGAACAGCGCGTCCAGTTGGCCGCTGATCGAGCCTCGCCGGAGGATGGCGCGCGCGGTCTCCTCGTCGAACAGGTCCCGGTTGCGGCGCAGCGCGTGCTGCAGGTGCGCGGTGCAGTATTCCTCGAAGTGCTCCTCCAGGGTCGGCAACGCCTGCTTGAACGCGGAGAAGTCGAAGTACAGCACCACGTAGCGGCTCCGGTTGGCCGTGGGCGCCCGGCCGACGTCGGTGCCGGCGAAGACGGCCTCGAACCGGCCGGCCACGGTGCGATCGTAGTAGGCGTCGAGCATGGTCAGCCACAGCGTCTTGCCGAAGCGCCGGGGGCGGATGAAGAAGACGAAGCGCTCCTGCTCCAGGGTGCGGATGAAGCGGGTCTTGTCCACGTAGAGGCAGCCGTCGAGGCGGACGCTGCGGAAGTTGCCTCGCCCGTAGGGGATCGGCGGGTACTGGGCGGGAGGGTCGGACACGGCTCGCTCCATCGCGGCACGGCGTGGGGGCGAGTCTGACGGCGAGCGCGTATCGCTGTCCACCGCCGGGCGGACAGGGGCGGGCCGACGCGGTACGGCCCGGTGCGGTCGGGAATCCCGGCCGCGTGCCAGAATACGGGGTACGCCGGGCAGAACGAACGAGCCCGGCTCGGGCGGCGCGGCGCCCAGACCCCGGAACGAACGACAGGGAGCGGATCGATGAGCGGAACGTTCGACGGCAAGGTCGCGCTCGTGACCGGGGCGGGCGGCGGGATCGGCCGCGCCACCGCCCTCGCGTTCGCGCGCGAGGGGGCCCGGGTGGTGGCCTCGGACGTCGCGGGAGAGGGCGGGGAGGAGACGGCCCGCCTCGTCGCCGACGCGGGCGGCGAGGCCCTGCACGTCGCCTGCGACGTGACCCGGCCCGCCGAGGTGGAGGCCCTCGTCGCGGCGGCCGTCGACTCCTTCGGGCGGCTCGACTGCGCCCACAACAACGCGGGGGTCGAGGGCGCCTACGGCCGGACCGCGGACTGCGACGAGGAGAACTTCGACCGCACCTGCGCCGTCAACCTCAAGGGCGTGTACCTCTGCCTCAAGGCCGAGATCGCGCACATGCTGGACACGGGCGGCGGCGGGGCCATCGTCAACACCGCCTCCGTCGCCGGCGTCGAGGGGGCGAAGAACCTCCCCGCCTACGTCGCCTCCAAGCACGGGGTCATGGGCCTGACCCGCACCGCCGCCCTCGAGTACGCGACCCGCGGGATCCGGGTGAACGCGGTCTGCCCCGGCCCCATCCGCACCCGGATGCTGGAGGCGATCATGGAGGAGAACCCGCGCATGGAGCCGGCGATGATCGCCGCCGTCCCCATGCGCCGCCTCGGGGCGCCGGAGGAGATCGCGGAAGCGGTGGTCTGGCTCTGCTCGGACCGGGCTTCATACGTGACCGGGCAGGGCCTCGTCGTGGACGGCGGGTTCACCGCCGGCTCCTGAGCGCCCGCGTCGGACCGACCGCGGCGAGCCGCGGCACCGGACGGAACCCGCGCGCACGGCGCAAACGTCGAGCCGGCGGCAGGCGGCGGCTATACTCCGGCCGCGACCATGAGGAGGCCGGACATGAACACGCCATTCACCGGCGGCTGCGCCTGCGGGGCCATCCGCTACCGCTGCTCGGGGAAGCCGCTCTACATGGGCAACTGCCACTGCCGCGACTGCCAGCAGGCGACCGGGAGCGGCTACTTCCCCGCGGTGCTGGTCAGGGAGAGCGAGTTCACCCTGCTCTCCGGCGAGCCGAAGTGGTTCGAGCGGCCGGCCGACAAGGGGCACCCGATGCACCGGGCGTTCTGCCCCGAATGCGGCTCGCCGGTCTTCCTCGTCAACGGCGCGAACACCGCCGGCCGCGCGCTCTACGCGGGCAGCCTCGACGACCCGAGCGGATACGCCCCGAGCCGGGAGATCTTCGTCGCGAGCGCCCAGCCCTGGAGCCTGCTGCACCCGGACATGCCCCACGACGAGGCCATGCCGGGGCGAAGATAGGCGGGCCCGCGGCGTGCAGCCGGGGCTGGGGCCGGACCCGGGGCCGGGGTCAGGGGACGGCCGGAACGAGCCCCCCGCCCTCCCCCGGCGCCGGGCGGCGCCCCCTCCCGCCCTGACTTCCCGATAAACCCCGTCCCCACCGCCCCGTTCCACCCTGATCCGCGTGCGCCCGTCCAGCTCCGGCCAAGTGAGCCCCGGATGAGCCCCGCCCTTCCCGTCGTCCGCCTGGACGGCCTCGCGCCGGGAAGCCCGCGTGCGCCCGGGATCGCGGCGCAGCTCGACGACGCGTTCCGCCGGATCGGGTTCTGCTACGTCGCCGACACAGGGCTCGACCCCGCGCTCGTCGAAGCGGTGTTCGACGCCTCGCGCCGCTTCCACGCCCTTCCTGGAGAGGCCAGGCAGGCCATCGCGATCAACCGCTTCCACCGCGGCTACATCGCCCCGAAGTCATCGATCATCCGCAGCTCGAGCGTCGCCCGGGTCACCCGGCCGAACCTGAGCGAATCGTTCATGGCGATGCACGAGGTCGACCCCGCCGACCCCGCGTTCGGGCGCCCGCTCCAGGGCCCGAACCAGTGGCCGGACGGCCTGCCCGGCTTCCGGGAGGCGGTGACCGCCTACCAGGCCGCGATGTCCGGATTCGCCCGGCGCTTCACCCGGCTGCTCGCCCTCACCCTCGACCTGCCGGAGACGTTCTTCGACCCCCACTTCGTGCGTCCGACCACCTGGCTTCGCCTCGTGCGCTATCCGCCGGAGCCGCCCGGCACGCCGCCCGACCAGTACGGGGCCGCGCCCCATACCGACTACGGCTTCATCACCTTCCTCGCACAGGACGAGCAGGGCGGCCTCGAAGTGCGCGCGCGGGGCGGCGGCTGGATCGCGGCCCCTCCCCTCCCCGGTACGTTCGTCGTCAACGTCGCGGACATGCTGGCCCGCTGGACCAACGACCGCTGGACCTCGACCCCGCACCGGGTCCGAAACACGTCCGGTCGCGCCCGTTACTCGGTCCCGTTCTTCTGGGACACGGACATGGAGAGCGAGATCGCCTGCCTGCCGACCTGCCGCGGGCCGGACGACCCGCCCCGCTACGAGCCGGTGCGCTACGGCGGCTACGTGCTGGAGCGGCTCGACCGTAACTACGCCTACCGCGGGAAGACCGCCTGACGCGAACGGAGGCCGGCGAAGGCCCCGACCAGGCGGCGGACAGGACGAACAGAGGGGGCGGCGGCCCTCCGGGAGGAGGGACGGGGCGGCTATGCCTGCCCGAGCTCCGCCCGGAGCGCGGCGACGGTCTCGAGCATCCGCTCGTGGTCGCCGACGAAGCGGAGCATCAGGTGCTCCGCGCCCTCGTCCGCGTAGCGCTTGAGCCAGCCGGCGGCGGCCGCGGGCGGGCCGGCGAAGGCGGCTTGGTGCTTGCGGAGCAGGGCGGCGGGCGCGCCGTAGTACCCCTCCAGGTAGGCGTCGATCCGCGCGTCGCCCGCCTGCCGGTCCTCGTCGATGGCGAGGGTGAGGTAGACCGCGGCGCGCACCGCCCCGGCGGGCCGCCCGGCCGCGGCGGCGATCTCCCGGACCTCGCGCCAGTGCTCGCCCCACCGCTTCGGGTCCGGGCCGGTCGGGAACCAGCCGTCGAAGCGCCGCCCGGCCCGCTCCCGGCTGGCCCGAACCGAGCCGCCGACCCAGACCGGCGGCCCGCCGGCGGTATGCGGGGTCGGCGCGAGCGCGCCCTGACGGACCGTCCAGCGCCCTTCCCAGTCCACCGGCTCGCCGGACCAGAGCGCCCGGCAGAGCCGCAGGCCCTCCAGCATCCGCCCGACCCGCTTCTCGAACGGGACCCCCGCGGCCTCGAACTCGGCGCGGGTCCCCGGCGTGTCGGCCCCGATGCCGACCCCGAGGATGAACCGGCCTTCGGCGATGCGGTCGAGGGTCGCGAGCTGTTGGGCAAGGACGACCGGATTGCGGAGCGCCGGCAGCAGCACCGCCGAGCCGATCGCCACCCGCTCCGTGCGGGCCGCGACGGCCGCCATCAGGGTGATCGGATCGTGGCGGGGCTTGGCGAGCAGGCTGTCGCCGATCCAGATCGAGTCGTAGCCGAGCCCCTCGGCCCTTTCGGCGAGGGCGAGCAGCGGCCCGGTCTCGGGCCGGTCGGCCATGATCCGCTCGCGGGTGGGGAGGAGGTAGCCAATCTTCGGCGCGGGACTGGTGGTCATGGGTCAGCAGATTCTCGTGTACGGAGCGAGGGCGCCATCGTGCCAGAGCGAACCCCTCCGGGCCACCGGACGACGGCGCAACCGACCACTGCGGCGCTTGCGCGGGACATCCCTGGGAACGCGGGCGTCTCGCCCGCACTTTCGTTCACGGGCTCTTCTCCCCCGGACCCTCGGTCCGCTGCGGGCGAGACACAAGCGTTCCCAGGAGCGCCTGCGACGAGGCATGCTTGGCGAAAACCCCACAGCGCACATGCCTCGGCATCCGCTCGCGCCTTGATTTCGAGCCGGCGGCATCGGAGACTTGCATTTCGGTTTCAAAATAGATGTCTTCATCATGGCTTCCATCACGATCAAGGGCCTGCCGCCAGCGCTCCACGACGGGCTGAAGGAGGCCGCCCGGCGCAATCACCGGAGCCTGCAGGGCGAGATCATCGCCTGTCTGGAGCGTCACGTTGAAAGGCTTCCGCGCCGGCGGGCGGAGCTTCTGGCCGAAGCGGAGGCGCTCCGCGAGAGGCTTCCCTACATCGACCACGCCTTGGTGGATGAATACAAGCGGGCCGGGAGAACGTGAGCGGTGAACGTGGTCGTCGATACGAACATCCTGGCGTACTACTGGCTTCCGGGCGCCCGAACGGAGGAAGCCGTAGCGTTGCGGCGGTCGACGGACCACTGGTACGTACCGAAGCTTTGGAGATCCGAGTTCCGCAACGTCCTTGCCGGGCTTCTGCGCCGGAAGGTCATGGGTCCGGACGCGGCGAAGGCTCTGGTCCGGGCCGCGGAAGCCGAGCTGGCCGACTTCGAGCGCGAGGTCGATTCGATCGCGGTCATCGATCTCGTCTCCGGGTCCGACTGCTCCGCTTACGACTGCGAGTTCGTTGCCCTGGCCAGATCGATGGGCGTCCCTCTCGTCACCGAAGACAAGGGGGTTCGGCGCGGCTTCTCCGACGTCGCGGTCGGAATGGCCGCTCTGATCGCTTGACGGCGGCCATGTCCCGGGTCTGCCGGATCAAGAGCCCCCGCGCTGCGGCGGGCCGCCGCCGGACGGGGCACGATTCGCCCGGAACGGTTCAAATCGGATCGTGGCCGGGCTTGGCGAGCAGGCGGTCGCCGATCCGGATCGAGTCGTAGCCGAGCCCCTCGGCCTTCCCGGCGAGGGCGAGCAGCGGCCCGGTCTCGGGCGGGCCGGCCATGATCCGCTCGCGGGCAGGGAGGAATAACCGACCCTGGGTGCGGGGTTGGCGGTCATGGATCAGCCGGTTCCCGTGTACGGAGCGAGGGCGTCATCGCAACGGAGCGCTCCCATCCGGGCCACCGGACGATGGCGCGACCGATCAGCCACCCACGGCCGGAGCGGCCCTGGCCGCCGTCCCGAAGCGGCGCGCTAGAATTTCGCGCGCCTCGTCGAGAGAAATAGTCCTTCATGACAGATTGCCGCATCCACTGCGAGGTCGCCGCGAAGCTGAACTTCGCGGCGCACCAGAGCGCATTTCCCGTGCTCCGCGAGCTCCGGGTCGAGAACCTCGATGCACGGGAACGCATCGACGATCTCGTGCTGGCGCTGCACGCCAGTCCGGCGTTCCTCCGGGAGAAGCAGTGGCCGGTGGATCGGATCGAGCCGGAGGGGCTGGTCACGATCGGAGATCGCGACCTCGAAGTCGACGGCGGATTCCTGCTCGGCCTCACCGAATCCGTCCGGGGCGCCGTGGGCCTGCGGCTCGAAAGGAACGGAGAGACCCTGGCGGAGCTCTCGAAACCGGTCGAGCTGCTCGCGTACAACGAATGGGGCGGCGCGGGATTCATGCCGGAGCTGCTTGCGGCTTTCTCGACACCGAACGACCCTGCGATCGACCGGATACTCCGAAATGCGAGCGAGGTCCTGCGCCGATCCGGGAAGGTGGCTCAGATCGACGGCTACCGGTCCCGAAGCCGTCAACGGGTGTGGGAGATCGCGTCCGCCATCTATACGGCGATCTGCAACCTCGGCCTGACCTACGCCCTTCCACCGTCGAGCTTCGAGCGTGACGGCCAGAAGATCCGCCTGCCCGGCCAGATGCTCGACGGCAGGGTAGGGACCTGCCTCGATACGGCCATGCTGTTCACCGCCGCCTTCGAGCAGGCGGGGCTGAATCCGGTCGTCGCCCTGCCGAGAGGGCATGCCCTGGCCGGCGTCTGGCTCCAGCCCGAGGGGCTTGCCACGGTCGTCGTCGACGAGGCGGAAATCCTGCGAAAGCGCATCGCCCTCGACGAGCTGCTGCTGGTCGAGACGACCTGTGTCACGCAACCGCCCGCGCCGTCCTTTTCCGCGGCGCTCAAGGCGGCCAGGGACAGCATCCTTCTCGAGAACGACCACACCTTCGAAGCCGCGGTCGACGTCCGGCAGGCGCGGGCGCACCGCATCACGCCTCTCGGTTCGAGGTCGATGCGGCCCGCCCCGGACGGGGAGGCCTCCTTCCCGGTCGTCGAACAGACACTGGAGGAAGCGCCGGCGCTTCCCGATTTCGATACCGCGGACCCCGAGGAAGAGAAATCGCAGACGCCCGAGGGCCGTCTGGAGCGCTGGCAGCGGAAGCTGCTCGATCTTTCGATCAGGAATCCTCTCCTCAATCACCGCGCGACGAAGGCCAGCCTTCCGATCATCTGCCCGAACCCGGGTCTGCTCGAAGACAAGCTCGCCGAAGGCGCCCCGATCCGGATCCTGTCGGTTCCCGACTCCTTCGCGCCGGGCCAGGACGAGGAGCTGCACCGACAGCGGACCGGTGAGGTCATTACCGAGGAGTACGCACGGGATGCGCTCGACACAAAACCCCCTCGCGTGCTCGTCGACCTCCCTCGACAGGAGCTCGACGACCGCACCGTCGATATCTACCGCAGAGCCCGGACCGCCCTGCAGGAAGGCGGCGCCAACACCCTCTACCTCGCGCTCGGCTTCCTCCTCTGGAAGAGGAACGAGAAGGACGGCCGTCACTTCCGGGCGCCCCTGATCCTGCTTCCCATCAGCCTCGAGAGGAAGTCCGTCCGCAGCGGGATCAGGATGATCGCGCACGACGACGAGCCGCGTTTCAACACCACGCTGCTCGAGATGCTCCGCAAGGATTTCGCGATCGACGTCAAGGGTCTCGACGAAGATCTGCCGAGGGACGAGAGCGGCATCGACGTCAGCGGGGTCTGGAGCACCGTCCGCAGGGCGGTGAAGGAGGCGCCCGGCTTCGAGGTCGTCGAAGGCGTGGTCCTGGGGCACTTCTCCTTCGCGAAGTATCTGATGTGGAAGGACCTCGTCGACCGGACGGACCAGCTTCGAGAGAACGGCGTCGTCCGGCATCTCATCGATACGCCGCGCGACCCCTACACCACCGGGATCGAATTCGTCGAAGCGTCGTCACTCGACCATGAGTTCGACCCTTCCGACCTGCTGATGCCGCTGCCGGCGGATTCGTCGCAGACGGCGGCGGTCGCAACCGCCGACCGGGGCAAGGACTTCGTGATCATCGGACCGCCCGGAACCGGCAAGAGCCAGACCATCTCCAACCTGATCGCCCATCTGCTGGGGAAGGAGAAGACCGTTCTCTTCGTGTCGGAGAAGACGGCGGCGCTCGAAGTCGTCCAGCGGCGGCTGAAGGATGCCGGGCTCGGCCGTTTCTGCCTGGAGCTGCACTCCAACAAGGCCCGCAAGGTCGACGTGCTGAACCAGCTACGCGCGGCTTGGGGCACGGACGGTTCGGATCCGGATGCGGACTGGCGGGGTCGGGCGCGAGCGCTTCGAACGTTGCGCGACCGCCTCAACCGCGTGGTGGACCGCTTGCACCGGAAGCGCCGCAACGGCCTGACCGCGCACCATGCGATCGGCGTCAAGGTCCGGGACGAGGAGGCCGCGGGCCGTCTGACCCTCGACTGGCCGAGCGCCGAACAACACGACGAACGGACGCTCGAGGCCATGCGTGATGCGGTCGAGAACCTGTCCGTCCAGGCGAGGGCGGTCGGAGACCTCTCCTCGAGCCCCTTCCACCTCGTCGCGCACAGCGACTGGACGCCGCAATGGGAGAGCCGGGTCACCGAAGGGGCCGGGCGGCTGTCGGCCGCGGCGAGCAAGGCCGAGGATGCTTGCGGCAAGCTCTGCGAGGCGATCGGCATCGCCTTGCCCGCCCGCTCCCTGCTCCGCCTGGAGGCGCTTGGAGAGCTGGCCGGCCTGCTCGTCGACTCGTACCGGAAGCCGACGGCCTACGCGCTCGAAGCGGACGGGGCGGAACGCATCGAAGCGCTCGAAGAAGCCGCCGTCCGGCTGAACGCCTACGGCGAAGCCCGGTCTTCGCTCGGCGGCCCCTACGACCCGCTCGCCTGGCGGGCTCTTGACGGCGAAGACATCGGCCGACGCTGGGCGGCGGCTGCGGAGGCATGGTGGCCAAAGCGCTTCTTCGCCAAGCGCAGCGTCCTGAAGGAGATGCGCGCGAACGGCGCCCTGGGCAAGCCGGACCCGGCGCGGGACGCCCCGGCGCTGGCGCGGCTTCGCCGGGAAGGCGAAGCGATCGACCGGCTCGACCGACAGCTCTCCGGGTTCCAGGACTGGGCCGGACATGCGACGGCGCCGACGGTGGCCGAATCGCTTCGCGACCTCGGCGAGCGAGCGCGCAGCGCCACCGGCAAGCTGGCCGACGACCTGGGGGCTCTCGCGGAGATGCGCGCCAAGGTCCGGCAGGTCCTGAAGGACGGCAACGATCTCCTGGCTCCCGAAGGCTTCGTGAGGCGGGCCGCGACGATCTTTCTCGATGCGCTCGAAGGGCTCCGGCTGACGATCACCGGGTTCGAAGCCATTGCGGGCGCGTCCCTGAGAGAAACGTTCGCTTCCTCGGACCGGGCCATGGAGCAGCTTCGCGAAACCGCGGACACAATCACGCAGCGCCGCCGCGAGCTCCGGGACTGGTGCGCCTGGCGGAGACGGAGGGGCGAGGCGATCGACGCAGATCTTCTCCCGGTGGTGGAAGCCGTCGAGCAGGGACGGATCCCGCCCGAAGAAATCGAACGGACCTTCGAGGCCGCCTACTGTGCCTGGTGGTCCAGTGCAATCATGGGGGAAGACGAGGTGCTCCGCACCTTCTCCACGCCGGAGCACGAGGCGGACATCGGGAAGTTCCGCGAGGCCGACGAACGCTACCAGGAGACGACCGCCCGATACGTCGCCGCCAGGCTCGCGGGCAAGCTGCCGAAGCAGGACGACGTGCGCAGGAGCTCGCATTGGGGGGTGATTCGTCACGAGCTGAACAAGCAGCGGCGGCACAAGCCGGTTCGCAGGCTGCTGGAGGAAGCGCCCGACGCCATGACCGGACTAGCCCCCTGCTTCATGATGTCCCCCCTGTCCGTAGCGCAGTATCTTCCGCCCGAACGGGCGCTGTTCGACGTCGTGATCTTCGACGAGGCGTCGCAGATCACGGTCTGGGACGCAATCGGTTCGATCGCCCGCGGGAGGCAGGTGGTCGTCGCCGGCGACCCGAGACAGATGCCACCGACCAACTTCTTCGCACGCTCCGATGACGACGACCCCGACGGCGACGTGGACGTCGAGGGAGACCTCGAGAGCATTCTCGACGAAGTGTGCGCCGCCGGTATCCCGGAGCAGACCTTGAATCTCCACTACCGGTCCCGCAAGGAAAGCCTGATCGCGTTCTCGAACGCCCGCTACTACGAGAGCCGCCTGACCACCTTTCCCGCCCCCGATACCGCCAGCCGCGGGGTGAGCCTGGTTCGCCCGGAGGGCTTCTACGCGCGCGGCGGGGCGCGGCACAACGAGGGCGAGGCGAAGGCCATCGTCGCCGAGGTCGTCCGACGCCTGACCCACCCTGATCCCGAGACCCGGCAGCGCACCATCGGGGTCGTGACCTTCAACTCCGAGCAGCAGACCCTGATCGAGAACCTGCTGGATCGGGAGCGCCTGAACCGACCCGAGATCGAACCGGCATTCTCCGACGAGCACACGATAGAACCCGTGTTCGTCAAGAATCTCGAAACCGTTCAGGGCGACGAGCGGGACGTCATCCTGTTCAGCGTCACCTA
This sequence comes from Gammaproteobacteria bacterium, assembly GCA_965243335.1. Classification (GTDB taxonomy): domain Bacteria; phylum Pseudomonadota; class Gammaproteobacteria; order HK1; family HK1; genus JAJDXW01. Next base: position 1,621,450 of record OZ251545.1, on the reverse strand, counting down.
CGGACCGGACAGGAACGGACGGGTGACGATGAATTTCGGCCCGCTGAACCGGGAAGGAGGCGAACGCCGGCTGAACGTGGCCCTGACACGCGCGCGGAGGGAGATGACCGTCTTCTCCGTGCTGCATCCGGACCAGATGGACCTGTCGCGCACCCGGGCGCAGGCCGTGGCCGATCTGAAACACTTTCTCGTCTACGCGGAACGGGGGCCGTCGGCCCTCGCTTCGGCGGTATCCCGACCGGCCGAAGACTTCGAGTCGCCCTTCGAAGCGGCGGTGGCCCGGGCGCTGCGCATGAAGGGATGGAGGGTCGATCCACAAGTCGGGGTCTCCGCCTATCGGGTCGATCTGGGCATCGTTCATCCGGATACACCCGGGCGGTATCTCGCCGGGGTCGAGTGCGATGGCGCGATGTATCACAGCTCGGCGGTCGCCAGGGAGCGGGACAAGATCCGGCAACAGGTGCTCGAAGGGCTCGGGTGGAAGCTGTTCCGCATATGGTCCACCGACTGGTGGACGGACAAGGCAAGGGCGCTCGACGCCATCCACGAAAAGCTGTGCGGGCATCTGGAGGAGGAGCGTCGGGATCGGATCGAACGGGAGGAGAGCGAACCGGAGGCCGAAGCGGGCGTTCGTCGGGAAGCACAATCCGAGAGCGCCCTGGAGTCCTCTCCTGCCGCACCCGATGAAGGGTTCACTCCTGCCGTACCTTCCGTCACGACGCCGGGCAAGGGAGAAGATGCGGCCGGAGACGATCGGGACCCACCCGCCGCCCGGACCGGAAGGATCATCGAAGATGATCGGCTCGATCGCGTACCCGGGTCCGGCGAAGTGGAATCGATTCATGCCGACGGCGGCCTGTACGCCGCAGCTCTTTTCGACGAGCCGGGATTGGAGCCCGATCCGGGAGCATTCTATGAGCGCGAGTACGAATCGCGTCTGGGCGCCATGCTGGATCACGTCATCGACACCGAAGGCCCCATTCACGAGAACGTGCTCGTGCAACGGATCGCACGGCATCACGGGTTCCGCAGATCGGGAAAACGGATCAGGGACATCGTGACCGGTCTCGCCGAGAGGCGGCGGAGCAGAACCCACGAGACCGCCGGATGCTTCTTCTGGCCAGGCTCCGGCGGGGAACGTGCGGCCCCCGCGCGCTACCAGGGCCGCGGCGACGAGCTCCGCAAGATCGAGCACGTCTGCCGGGAGGAGATTCGCGCGATCGACGAGGCCTTGTCGTCGGAAGGCGATGCGGATCGGATCGCCCGCGCGATGGGAATCTCGCGCCTGGGTCGGTCGGCGAGAAGGAGGATCGAGGAAGCCCTTTCCGAAGCCTGCCGGGACGACGGCTGACGACGACGCCGGTCGCCGCCCGCAGCCGGAGGCTGCTCCCTCGCACCATCGCGCCGGGCGGGGGGCGTGTATCATCCCCACTTCAGCAGACTTGGGCAGGAAGGGCGCGCGTTCGCGAGGCGGCGAAGGCGTCGGCGAGGTCGGATCCGGGCATGGCGAAGGCGCCGAAGAAGCGCGAGCGGGACATCGAGCACTACGCGCATCCGGGCAAGGAGCGCGTGAACAACCCGCCCGTCGGCCTGGTCACGCCGGAGGCCGACCGGGACGCGGGCCGCAGGACCTGGGCCCACGATCCCCACATCGACCCGCAGCTCTCCTGGGTGGGCGAGGCCGAACACACGTCGTTCGAGGTCCCGACCGTCTCCCTGCACGTCCACGAGCGCATCGACCCGCGCACGGTCGTGGAGGCGGTTCCCGCCCCGGTGGTGAAGCCCCTCGACGAGTTCGACGACGCCGAACCCGACGCCGCTCGTATCGAGGCGCAAGGACAAGCCGACGTCATGCGTATCAAGGCACGAGGTCAGGCGGATTCGATGGGCCTGATCGCCAAAGCACAGGCCGAGGCTCGAAATGAATTTTCCGTTGCCGGTACGTCGATCCAGGGAAAGATGGATATAGGCAATGAAATAGATTTGCGCCTTACGTTCCAAGAGCAAAAGCGACAAAGCAATATAGTATCCGTGGTCGGGTTAGCGGCGGACGAACTTGGCGATAAAGATGTACAGGATCACGACATCGACCATGATTGGGTTGCGAGGTTCTTTTCTGATGCCCAGGACGTGACGTCGGAACACATGCAACGTATCTGGGCAAAAATCCTCGCAGGAGAGGTGGAGACACCCGGGCGCACGTCGCTGCACACCCTGGCTATTCTCAAGAACATGACACAGAGAGATGCCGTGTTATTTGAAAAGGTGTCCATATTCGTATTCCATGATTTCATTCTGAATAAACCGGAAAACACGAATGAAATTATGGAATTTCCTCCATTGAAAATATTGCTTGATATGGAAAATTATGGATTATTAAATGCAAATCCTAGATTGCTAAAAACCATGAAAATTCCTCCAGAAGGATACGCTCTTGTTATGGGAAAAACGGCATATCGGATTTCGAGAGATGATGTTGCATTTCATGAGATCGAAATTCCTGCCTTTCCTCTATCTTCACAAGGTCATGAATTGTATAGTTTCACTGAGTCTTCCATAAATGAAAATTACCTTCGTATAATAGCTAGCTCCATGAAAGACAACGGCGACTTCAAACTGGAGCGCGTCCAAATTATCGAAAAAATGCCGGCTAATCGATTTAAATCTACACCTTGGATTCTCGTGGAACCTCTACAATCCTCACAAGACGATGTTCGTACATGAGAAGAATACTAAACAGTATCGTACTTATTTACATGATGCCGGGCGAAAGAAGAGTATCGTTCAATGAATCCGGATCTATCGATTCCTATGGCTCGGTTTTCCGAATGCTGCCAGGCCAGCGGAATCACACGCCTCGACATCTTCGGTTCGGCACTGCACCCAGACTTCGGACCCGAGAGCGACATCGATCTCCTGGTGGAGTTCGAGCCGGATCGAACGCTCGGTCTTTTCGACTTCGCTCGCATGGAACAGGAGCTTGCCGATATCTTCGGCAGGAAGGTGAATCTGGTCGAACGTTCCGCCGTCGAACGAAGCCGCAATTACATCCGCCGTGCCGCGATCCTTGAATCAACGGAAACGATCCATGTGGCGTGACGATGCATGGTTGCTCGACATGCTGTTGGCGGCCCGTGACGCGGTGGGATTCGCCGCGCCGCTGACCTTTCCCGAATTCAAGAAAGACCGCCCGCATCAGTTGGCCATTCTGAAATCCGTCGAGATCATCGGGGAGGCGGCGTCACGAATCAGCGAGGAGACGAAGACCAGGCGCCCGGACATCCCCTGGACGGAGATCGTCGGGATGCGCAGCCGTTTCGTCAACGTCTGTTTCGCCATTCGACTCGACGCCTTATGGCAGACCGTGCAGGACGACCTGCCCCCGCTGATCGCCCGGCTCGAGCCGCTGGTTCCCCCGGAGCCCGGGTGATCGCGCGGCGCGGGACGCCTTCGACCGGTTCATCGTCAACCCACCCTGCGGGGAACCGGCGCCGCGCTGGCGCTGCGCCCGCACGCCGCGCTGCTCGACCTCGCGCTGGGCCGCCGCCCTACCGGACAGGTCGTCGCCTCCGAGGACTCCCGCCCCTTCGATGACCCCGGCCCTTGCTTTCTACGCCGCGGGCTCCTGGCCGGGGGCAGGCAGCAGATCGTCCACCGTCACGCCGAGGGCCTCGGCGACGTCGCGCAACGTCTGCACAGATTCGGCAGCGGCGCCGTTTTCTATCGCGGACAACTGGGCGTCGGACACCTTCGTCCGGCGAGCCAGCGCGGTGGCGGTCAACCCGCGGTACTCGCGCCAGACCCGGACCGGATTGTCGCCGCTACCGAGACGATCCACGAGCGCATCCGGCACGAGCTCCTCGCCGCTGGCGCGGCTTTGGCGCAGCGCCTCGCGGTCGGCAGCGTCTTCGAGGGCGTCGCGTAGCTGGTCGTAGTCCCGGATCGGCACGATGGCGCATCGCGCACCGTTGATCTCGATCGTTTGCAGCTTCATTCGTCTCTCCTCCTGTACGCACTGCCCCGTTCCCGGATCGCCCGCACGTTCAGCGTCCGGGCTTCGTGGTCCAACTCGAAGATCACCCGTCAACCGCCAACCCGCAGCCTGTAGCTTGTAGCCGTCCATGCCGGCCAGATGGTCGAGGTTACGGTTCGGCGCCGCCGGATCCGACCCGTTCATGGCGGTGCGGGTGCTGGTCTACACCGGGCTGCTGTACCAGGACCTCATCCGCCGGGGGGCCCTCGACGAGGCGGGGCGGCTGCCGCCGGTGCTTCCAGTGGTGCTGTACAACGGGCCGGAGCGTTGAGACCGCGCCGGTCGAGGTGGGGGACCTCATCGCGCCGGCGGGGGAGGCGCTGGCGCCCTTCCAGCCCTCGCAGCGGTACTTTCTGCTTGACGAGGGGCGATGGGGGAAGGACGATCTGCCGCGCCGGAACCTGGTGTCGGCGCTGGTGAGGCTGGAGACCAGCGCGACGGCGGAAGCGCTATCGGAGGCAGCGGAGGCGCTGTCCGAGTGGCTGCGGGATTCGGGCGATGAAGAGCTGCGGCGTGCGTTCGCGGAGTGGCTTCGGCAGATGCTGCCGAGGCGATTCGGGGAGGGTGCGCCGCCGGTGGCGCAGGCGCTGGAAGAGGGGCGAGCGATGCTGGCGGAGCGAGCGAAGCAGTGGACCGAAGAGTGGCTTCGACAGGGACGTGAGCAGGGGCTCGAACGGGGGCTTGAGCAGGGCCGGGAACAGGGCCTCGAGCGCGGTCGCGCCGAAGAACGGGCGTTGCTGTGCCGTCAGGCGTCCCGGAGGTTCGGGGCCGAAACGGGCGAGCGGCTGTCGGAGCTGCTCGGGCGCCTCACGGACCCGGAACGGCTCGCCGAGGTCGGCGACCAGGTCATCGAGTGCGGCACGGGGGCGGAGCTGCTCGACCGCGCGGGGCGCCTGGCCCGCCTCTCCTGATCGGCGCCCGCGGCGCCCTTCACAGGCCATCGATATCGCAGATTCAGGGATTTCCCCGCGAGGCCGGTCGGCCTTCTCCGGGGACGGCCACACCCCGCGGCGGCGCCTCCCGCGCTCGGCGCGGCCGCCCCGCGCCCGGCCAGGAATCCCCGCCGTGCGCATGCCTCCTTCGCCCGTCACCCCAACGATGAAGACGCGAACGGCGCGGGAGGCCGGGTGACGGCGCGATCCACCATCGACCGGCTCATCGTCAACTCCCCCTACGAGGAGCCGGCGCACCACTGGCGCTACGACCGGAAGACGCGCCGGTTCGACCTCGCGCCCGGCCGCCGCCCCGCCGGTTACGTCGTCGCCTCCGAGGACTCCCGCGCCTTTGACGACCCCGGCCTCTTCGTCGAAATCCCCCTCGTCAACGCCATCCGCCCGCGGGTGAAGGCGTGGCGCGAAGCCGGCTGGCCCGGCGCCTCCGCCGTCACCCGGCGCCCGCACCGATACTGGAGCGACCCGGAGGAGTTCGAGACCCGGCGCTTCTTCTTCTGCCAGATCGAAGCGGTCGAGACGCTGATCTGGCTCGCCGAGGCCCCCGCCGCCGAGAGGATCGGCGTCGAGGTCCCCTCCGACGGGGGCGGATTCGAGCGCGTATGCGCCAAGATGGCGACGGGAGCCGGCAAGACCGTGGTCATGGCGATGGTCCTCGCCTGGCAGATCCTGAACAAGGTCGCCCGCGCCCAGGACCGCCGCTTCTCCCGGAACGTGCTGGTCGTCGCCCCCGGCCTCACCGTCCGGAGCCGGCTGGCGGTGCTCGAACCCTCGCACCCGGAGAGCTACTACGAGGCGTTCCACGTCGTGCCCTCCGCGATGCTGGACCGGCTCCGGCGCGGCCGGGTCATCGTCCACAACCGGCACGCCCTCCACTGGGAGGGGGAGGAACAGGTCGCCCGCCGGCGCAGCGTGGACAAGCGCGGCGCCCGGAGCGACGAAGCCTGGGTCCGCGACGTGCTCGGCGACGTAGCGAAGGCCCGCGACCTCCTGGTCATCAACGACGAAGCCCATCACGCCTGGCGCGTCCAGGAGCAGTCCGGCGCCGGGACCGCGGGCATCGACAAGGCCGCGATCGAGGAGGCGACCCGATGGGTGGGCGGCCTCGACCGCATCGACCGCGTGTTCCGCCCCCGCCTCACCCTCGACCGGGAGAAGATGGAGCCCCTGACCCTCGACGCCGGCCAGACCGCCCGGATCGCGGAGCTGGCCCCCGTCGTGGAGGGCAAGCCGGACATGACCGCGGCCGCGGCCCGAAGTGCGGACCCCACGCCGGTCGTCCCCTCCGGCCCGAACGGCTGACCATCCTGCGGCGGCGAGCGGAGCCACATGTTCGAGCGCAGGGACCAGATCCTGGACCAACTCCGCGCCGGAGAAGACGGCCGCGCCGAGTTCAAGGAAGTACGCTTCGGGAATCGGGGCGTGGTCTCCCCCAACACCGAGGAGCTTGCCGGTGAGCTGGTCGCGTTCGCGAACGCCGAGGGCGGGGTCGTGTTCCTCGGCGTCGACGATTCGGGCACGGTGCGCGGCATCCCGCCCGAGCGAATCGACGCCGTGGAGCATTGGGCGCTGAACGTCGCAACCCACAACTGCGATCCGCCGATCCGACCGATCGTCCGCAAGGCGCTTCTCCCGGGCGAAGATGGAGACGACGAGCGCGTCCTCCTGGCGGAGGTCCCGCGTGGACTCTACGTGCACCGCACCTCCGGGGGGCGCTACTACGCGCGGCTCGGGTCCACGAAGCGGGACCTCACGCCCCCCGAGCTCGCCCGGCTGTTCCAGCAGCGGGGCCGCGAGTACGTGTTCGACGAACAGCCCGTCCTCGCCGCCGCCATGAACGATCTCAACCGCCACCGGCTCGAAGCGTTCTTCGGGCGCTCGCCGGCCATCCCCTGGCTCGACCTGCTGCGGAACACCCGGGTGACGCACCGGGACGAGGACGGGGTGGACCGGCCGACCGTCGCCGGCCTGCTCGTCTTCGGAACGGAGCCGACCGGGTTCCTCCCCTCCGGCTCCATCGAAGCCGCGTGCTACCGGGGCGCCGGGCTGACCTCCGACGACCTCGTCCACGCCGAACGGCTCGCCGGTCCGGTCTCCGACCAGATCGACGCCGGCATCGCCTTCACCGCCCGTTTCATGCAGGCGCCGCCAGCTCAACGGCCGGACGGCGACGCCCCCGCCCCCTACGATCTCGACGTCGTCGACGAAGCCATCGTCAACGCCGTCGCCCACCGCGACTACGCCATCTCCGGCTCGAAGATCCGCCTCTTCCTGTTCGCCGACCGCCTGGAGCTCTACAGCCCCGGCAAGCTGCCCAACACCCTCACCCTCGACGACATGGCCTACCGCACCTTCACCCGCAACCAGCTTCTGGTGAGCTTCCTGTCGAGGCTCCGGAGCAAGCGCACCGGGCAGGTGTTCCTGGAATCGAGGGGAGAGGGCGTGCGGAAAATCCTCCAGGACGGCGAAGCGTACTCGGGCCGGCGGCCGGAGTACGAACTGTTCGGGGAGGAGCTTCGGTTGACGCTGTGGGCAAGAAGCAGCTTCCGTTGAACGACTGCGTTCCGGATTACCTACGAAGCTCGGAAGGATGGTTTTCAGCCCGTCATTCCCGCGAAGCTTGCGCCCGCGAAAGCGGGTAGCGGGAATCCGGGGACTCCTGGTTGAAGTGGGTTCCCGCTTTCTCCCCGCTTTGCGGGGATGACGGGCTTTCACGGGGCATGTGCCCGGGCTTCCATCGACCCGGGACCGCAAGCCGAGCCTTGTGCGCAATCAGGAGCGCCGCTCCGGCGATCCGGACCCGGCGCGATTGCATCCGGCGCTTCCTTGGCCGGGGCGGAAACGGGCGGCGGTCAGCGCAGGCCGAGGCCGCGCGCGATGATGCCGCGAAGGATCTCGCGCGTCCCGCCCTGGATGGTGAGCTTCGGGGCGATGACCGTGTCGTGGGCGAGGACCGCGTCCAGCCGCTCGCTCCGTTCGACGAAGGCGGCGAGGCGGCGCACCCGGTCGGGAAGCTCCTGCTCCCAGTTCGTGCCGAGGTCCTTGACGATGGACGCCTCGACCACCGGCTCCTTGCCGGCCGCGAGCATCCCCGCCACCGAGATCGACATCCGGCGCATGGTGTGGAGCTGGGCGATGAGCCGCCCGACCCCCTCCGCCTCGCGCGCCCCCGGCTCGGGGCCGAGGTCGCGCAGCAGCTCGATCAGCACGTGGATCGTCTCCAGGAACCGCTCGGACCCGCTCCGTTCGTAGGCGAGCTCGCTCGTCGCCTGCTTCCACGCGCCGTCCACCTCGCCGAGCACGTGGTCGCCGGGCAGGCGCGCGTCCTCGAACAGCACCTCGTTGAAGTCGTGCCCGCCGGCCGCGTTCACGACCGGGCGGATGCCGATGCCGGGGGTGGTGCGGAGCGGCACGAGGAACTGGGTAAGCCCGTGGCGCCGGTTCGCGTTGGTGGGCGGGGAGGTGCGAAAGAGCCCGATCATGTAGTCCGCGTGATGCGCGCCGCTCGTCCAGAGCTTGCGCCCGTTCACCACCCAGCCGTCGCCGTCGCGCTCCGCCCGGGTCTTCGCGGCGAAGAGGTCGGAGCCCGAGTCGGGCTCGCTCATGCCGATGCAGAAGGTCACCTCGCCGCGGCAGATCCGGGGCAGCACGTCGAGCCGGACGTGCTCCGGCGCGTAGCGCAGGAGCACCGGGCCGCTCTGGCGGTCGCCCGTGAAGTGGGCCCGGGTCGGGGCCCGCGCGAGGAGGAACTCCTCGTTGACGACGTAGCGTTCGAGGTAGCTCCGCTCCTGCCCCCCGTAGCGCTTCGGCCACGTCATCCCGATCCAGCCCCGCTCGCCGACCCGCCGGCTGAACCCGCGGTTGAAGGCGTCGCCGGCCGGGTCGTGGGGGTCGAAGACCCCGGCCGCGACCTCGCCCCGCAGGAACTCGCGCACCTCCTCGCGCAGACGGTCCGCCTCGGGCGGGAGGCGGATGGGATCGAACTGGATCGCCTGGGCCATCACGCGCCTCCCGGAAGGGCCGTCGCAAGGTTCATCGAGAAATCCACCGGAAAGTCCACTACAGGGTCCACCTTTCAGTCTCCCGCGACTGTTCGACAGGGTTGCGCCGCGGCGGCTGGATGGGGCAGGGGCGGAAGCGGGGCAAGATGGATCCCGGCGCGGCCGAGCAAATCCGGGCGCCTGCCGGGAAGCCTTCGGATCCGTAGGGGGATGACGGGCGTTCCCCCATCAGCCGCGCCGCCCCTCCCGGCGGCTGTTTCCACCGAGCCGCGTCGTTCGCACTGGTTCGGAAGGTCCATGCCCGCTCCGCGGCCGGCGGCGCCCCGCCCGCTCCCGAGGTCAGATCCCGGTCAGGGCGGGCCACATGCCGTCCGCCCCGAGCCGGGCGAAGCGCTCGCCGAGGCAGAGCGCCCACTCGCTCTCGTCCCCGTACTCGTCGCGCCACGCCCAGAGCCGATGGGTGTAGCGGTGCAGCACGTGCTCGCGCGAGTAGCCGATGGCCCCGTGCACCTGGTGCGCGATGAGGGCGCCGGCGTGGGCCGCCTCCCCCGCCCGCACCTTGGCCGAGGCGACCTCCACGAGTACCGCGTCGCTCTCCGGGTCCTGGTTCTCGAGCGCCCACGCGGCCGAGTTCGCCGCCGCGTTGGCCGCCGCCGCCTCGCCGGCGAGGCGGGCAAGCTCCTGCTGGACGGCCTGGAACCTGGCGATCGGCCGCTCGAACGCGACCCGCTCGCGCGCGTAGTCGACGGAGAGGTCGAGGATCGCCTGGAGCGCCCCCGCGATGAGCGCGGCGCGCGACGCGGCCCCGAAGAGGCGCGCCTCGTCGCGGGAGACCGAGCGGGCGCCGACCGCGAGCGGCGCGACCCCTTCGAAATCGAGGCGGTCGAGAGGATCCCCGGCTACCGACACCCCCTCGGCGAGCCCGCACCGGGCGCGCTCGACGAGCGCGACCCGGTAGCCGCCGCCCTCACCCCCCTCGCCGCTTCCGCGGCCCCTCTCGCCGCTCTCGTCGCCGCTACCGCCACAATCACCCCCGCCGTCACCTCCTTCCGACCGCGCGACGACCGCGACGTGCTCCGCCTCACGCCCGAAGGGTACCCGGCCCGCCCGGCCCTCCAGGATCCCGTCCGCCCGAAGCCGGATGCGGTCGCCGCCGCGAACCGGAGCGACCGCAAGCTTGCCGGTCGGGACGTCGAGCCCGGCCCGCGCGAGCACGAGGCCGGCGACGAGGGTGTCGGCAAGCGGAGCGGCGGCCGCGTACCGGCCGGCGGCATGGATCGCCTCGAAGCCCTCCCGCACCGAGGCCCCCGATCCGCCCGCCGACTCCGGAACCCACGCCGTCGCGAGCCCGGTCTCCCCGAGCGCGCTCCAGAGCGCCGCCCGCCACTCCCCGTCCTCCGGGTCGAGCGCGATGGCCCGCGGGTCCGCACAATCGCGGAACACCCGCTCGCAAGTCTCCGCCACGAGGTTCGCAGCGTCTTCCATCCAGGCTTCCCGACGTTCTCCGAGGCCGCGTCCGGCCTCTCCCGCCGGCTGCCGGACGCGCGGCGCACAGTCTACCCGAGCCGCCAGCCCGGCCCGAAGACCTCCCCGAAGGTCGAGGCGCGTGCGCGGCGGGGGTTTCGCCAAGCACGCCTCGTTGCAGACGCTCCTGGGAACGCATTTCCAGGGGCTCTGCCCCCGTGCGGGCGAGACACAAGCGTTCCCAGGTCGGGGACGGAGCCTGGTGATTCGGCGCGCGGAATCGCCCGGCAACCGCGCCAGCCGTTGCCGACCGCGCCAGCGCCGTGGTTCGCACTGCCAGCCGCCCCCCGGAGCCGAAGGCTGGCCGCGCCATCGCGCCGGACAGAGGCGTGTATCATCCCTGCGGCGGCGGACTTGGGGCAGGTAGGGCGCGCGTTCGCGGGCCGCGAAGGCGTCGGCGAGGTCGGATCCGGGCATGGCGAAGGCGCCGAAGAAGCGCGAACGGGACATCGAGCACTACGCGCACCCGGGCAAGGAGCGCGTGAACAACCCGCCCGTCGGCCTGGTCACGCCGGAGACCGACCGGGACGCGGGGCGCAGGACCTGGGCCCACGACCCCCACATCGACCCGCAGCTCTCCTGGGCGGGCAAGGCCGAACACACGTCGTTCGAGGTCCCGACCGTCTCCCTGCACGTCCACGAGCGCATCGACCCGCGCACGGTCGTGGAGGCGGTGAGGAAGCGGAACGGCGCGTCCTCCCCCGGCCAGGGCTTCCAGGGCTCCCTGTTCGACGAGCCGGAGGAGAACCCGCCGATCCGGCAGGCCATCGACTTCTACCGCCACCGCCACAACTGGACCAACCGCCTGATCGCCGGCGACAGCCTGCTGGTGATGAACAGCCTCCTCGAGAAGGAGGGCCTCGGCGGGAAGGTGCAGATGGTCTACGTCGATCCGCCCTACGGCATCCGCTACGGCTCCAACTTCCAGCCCTTCGTCCACCGGCAGGGCGTGACCGACGGACGGGACGAGGACCTGACCCAGGAGCCCGAGACCATCCGCGCCTTCCGGGACACCTGGGAGCTCGGCATCCACTCCTACCTGACCTACCTGCGGGACCGCCTGCTGCTCGCCCGCGAGCTGCTGCACGAGAGCGGAAGCTGCTTCGTGCAGATCGGCAAGGAGAACGTCCATCGCGCGGGCGTGGTGATGGACGAGATCTTCGGCGCGGGGAACCGGGTCGCGACCATCTCCTACGCGACCACCGGGGGCAGCTCGGCCAATACCCTGCCGGAGGTCGCCGACTACCTGCTGTGGTACGCGAAGGATCGGCAGCGGGTGAAGTACCGGCAGCTATACGAGCCGCTGACGCGGAGCGAAGTGATCGAGTTCTTCAGTTGGCACGTCATGGTCGAATTGCCCGACGGGCAATGCCGCAAGCCCACCCCCGAGGAACGCTTCGATCCGGACAGACACTTGCCGAAGAACGCGCGCCTCTACCAGCGCATGCCGCTCTCCTCTCCCGGTGTTTCCACGACCGGCCGCTCCGATCCTTACGAGTGGAACGGCCGTGTCTTTCCCTGTCCCGCCGGCCAGCAATGGCGGGTTTCCAGGGAGGGCATGGACCGGCTCTCCCGCCTGAACCGGCTGGAGGCGCTGGAAGGGCAGACCTCGCTGAGGTGGAAACAGTACGAGGACGAGGTACCAGGCCGGCGGATCACCAACGTCTGGCCCGCGCCGATGTCGCCGAGCGACAAGCGTTACGTCGTCCAGACCGCCACGAAGGCCATCCAGCGTTGCATCCTGATGACCACGGACCCGGGCGATCTGGTGTTCGACCCCACCTGCGGTTCCGGCACCACCGCTTATGTCACGGAACAGTGGGGGCGAAGGTGGGCGGTCTGCGACACCTCGCGGGTGGCGGTGGCCATCGCGCGGCAGCGGCTGATGACCGCGAGCTACGACTACTACGAGCTGGCCTGGCCCGACGAGGGGGTCGGGTCCGGGTTCCGATACCGCGGTGTCGAGAACGTATCGGCGGGGGTCCTGGCTTATGACGAACCGCCCAATGCCGTCACCCTCTACGACCAGCCGCACGTCGACCGCGCCAAGGCCCGCGTCACCGGGCCGTTCACCGTGGAGGCGGTTCCCGCCCCGGTGGTGAAGCCCCTCGACGAGTTCGACACGGACGCCGAACCCGACCCCGCCGGTCCGCCGCCGCTGCCCGCCGACGAATCCGTCGCCCGCTCGGGCGAAACCCTGCGGCAGGGCGACTGGCGCGACGAGCTGCTGAAGACCGGCATTCGCGGCAAGGCCGGCCAGCATATCTCCTTCGCGCGGCTGGAGCCGTTGCCGGGCGCCGCCTGGCTGCACGTCGAGGGCGAGACCCACCCCGACACTGCCGGCGCGGACGAGGTCCGGGACGGGGGAACCGCCTGGAACGCGGAGCGGGTCGTCATCTCCTTCGGCCCGGACCACACGCCGCTCGAACAACGCCAGGTCGCGCTCGCCATCGAGGAGGCAGACCCTCGTGCCCCGCCCGAAGGTCATCGTCTTCGCCGCCTTCCAGTTCGACCCCGAGGCCGCCAAGGACATCGACGAGACCAGGTGGCCCGGCGTCACCCTTCTCAAGGCGCAGATGAACGCCGACCTGCTCACCGAAGACCTCAAGCGAAAGCGCGCCAGCAACGAGAGCTTCTGGTTGATCGGCCAGCCGGAGGTCGAGATCGAGCGGATCGCCGACGGCGAGCACACGGGGAAACACCGCGTCTCGGTCCAAGGCTTCGACTACTACAACACCAAGACCGGCGGCGTGGAATCCGGCGGCAAGGAGCACATCGCGCTGTGGATGCTGGACCCGGACTACGACGGCCGGAGCCTCTTCCCGCGCCAAGTCTTCTTCCCGATGGCCGGCCCCCGGGACGGCTGGTCCCGCCTCGCCCGCAACCTCAAGGCCGAGATCGACCAGGACCTGATCGAAGCCTGGCGCGGCGCCGTCTCCCTCCCCTTCGAGCCCGGCGACCACCGCCGCGCCGCCGTCAAGATCGTGGACGACCGCGGCATCGAAAGCCTGAAGATCGTGGAGGTGAAGTGATGGCGCGGCCGACCGACCCTCGGGCGAGTGGTGATGACCATCAGGAGGTTCCGGCTTTCCCGGGAAGGCAGGCGCCCCGCCTACCGGGGTCGTTCCCGCGGCCTCAGCTCCGTCATTCCCGCGAAAGCGGGAATCCATACTTCCTGGGATCGGCGCATCCCTCCGGGACGCGGACGTCCCGCCCGCTTTGCTTGGGGCGCTCCCTCGGTGGCGCCCCCCCGATCCGCGCTTGCGGGCGGGACGCCCGCGTTCCCGGAAGACATCCACCGCTATTGAAGGGTTTGGTCCCATGAATCCAGACGTATCCATTCCAATCGCTCGCCTATCGGACTACTGCCGGGCCAATGGAATCACGCGGCTCGACGTCTTCGGTTCGGCGCTGCGCACGGATTTCGGACCCGAGAGCGACATCGATCTCCTGGTGGAGTTCGATCCGGATCGGACTCTCAGCCTGCTTGATATGGCGGGTATGGAACAGGAGCTTTCCGGTATCTTCGGCAGGAGGGTGGATCTGGTCGAACGTTCCGCTGTTGAACGAAGCCGGAACTACATCCGTCGCGCCGCGATCCTTGAATCAACGGAGACGATCCATGTGGCGTGACGATGCCTGGTTGCTCGACATGCTGTTGTCGGCCCGTGACGCGGTGGGATTCGCCGCGCCGCTGACCTTTCCCGAATTTGCGGACGACCGTCTGCGTCAGTTGGCCATTTTGAAATCCGTCGATATCGTCGGAGAGGCGGCGTCACGGATCAGCGAGGGGACGAAGGCCAGGCGCCCGGACATCCCCTGGACGGAGATCGTCGGACTGCGCAGCCGTTTCGTCAAGGCCGGTTTCGCCATTCGACTCGACGCCTTATGGCAGGCCGTGCAGGACGATCTGCCCCCGCTGATCGCCCGGCTCGAGCCGCTGGTTCCTCCGGAGCCCGGGTGATGGCGCGGCGCGGGCCGCCTTCGACCGGCTCACCGTCAACCCGCCCCGCGGGGAGCTGGCGCTGCAACCGCGCAGCGCGCCGGCTCGACCTCGCGCCAGGCCGCCGTCCCGCACGGGACACGTTGTCGACTCTGAAGACCCCCGCACCTTCGACGACCCCGGCGCCTCGCTTTCTACGGCGCGGACTCCTGACCGGCGGCAGGCGGCAGATCGTCCGCCGTGACGCCGAGGACATCGGCCACGGTTACACTCTCGTCCGACAGGCGGCGGAACGGCTCATCCGAGAGATGGACGTCGAAGGCAAGAGGAAGGAAATCGTGCGCCGAAAGGCGCCGCCGGAGCCGGCCGAAGCGCCGGCGCGGCAGGGGAGATTCTCCATCCGGGAGATCCTGCCCCCATACGATCCGGGCTCTTGGCCGCAGGGCTTTACGGTGAGCCGCGAGCAGATCTACGACGACATGGGCCGTCTCGGCGGAGGACCCGAGGATTTGTCCGGCGACGGCCGCTGACCGGCACGTTCATCGACAACAAAGGTCCTCGTTGCGGTCCCCTTGGGGAACCGCTAGCTCCTTTGGTATCGTATTGTGGTACTGTGTCATCATGAACCGGCGTCATGGGAGAACCCTCGCATCGATCTTCGCCCACCCGACCAGCGGCAACATCCCCTGGAGGGATGTCGAGGCGCTGCTCATCGCATTGGGAGCGGAGGTCACCGAGCGACGGGGTTCGCGCGTCGGCGTGCGGCTGTTCGGCGACCGGCGGGTGTTCCACCGCCCGCATCCGGGACCCGATACGGACAAGGGGGCCGTCGCGAGCATCCGCGAATGGCTTAGGCGAAACGGGGTGGAGCCATGAGAAACACGATGGAGATCGAGGGCTACCGGGCCGTCATCCAGTTCGATCCCGACATCGACATGTTTCGGGGCGAGTTCATCGGCCTGAACGGAGGCGCGGACTTCTATGCACGAGACATCGCGGGACTCAGACGAGAAGGCGCGGCATCGCTCAAGGTGTTCCTGGAGATGTGCGAGGAAGACGGCGTCGAGCCCCGGAAACAATTTTCGGGCAGATTCAACGTGCGTCTCCCGCCGGATCTGCACGCGAACATCGCCACCGCAGCGGCGGCCGACGGCAAGAGCCTCAACCAATGGATCACGGATGAGCTCCGCGCCCGCGTGGCCGGTTCAGCGTAGTGCTTCCCCCGCGCGTAATGCTCGCGGGCAGAGCCGGAACGACGGCTGGCGGGCAATGCCCCGTGCGTTCGCGACGATCGGCGCACCCTTGATCGTGAGCGAGCCACAAAGTCGAGCCCGGTTCCTTCACCGAATCCTGGGGGCGGTCCGCAAGCCTCTTGACGCACGGTGCGGTAGGCAAACGGAGCCTCCCGCGCAGGGCTCCGGCCTACGAAACGCGCGCCGATTTCCTACGGACGTCGAGCCGACCGCCGGCCGCGCCGCGACCGGTCCTGTGCCAGAGTGCGCCGATGCACGACGCGGCGTACAAGGACCTGTTCTCCCATCCCCCGATGGTCGAAGACCTGCTGCGGGGGTTCGCGGCCCGGGGATGGAGCGACGAGCTCGACTTCGAGACCCTGGAGAAGCTCCCCGCGGACTACGTGAGCGACGATTTTCTCCAGCGTCACGGGGACTCGGTGTGGCGGCTTCGCCTCCAGGGCCAGGGAGAGGAGTGGTTGTACCTGCTGGTGATGCTCGAATTCCAGTCCACGACCGACCCGTTCATGGCGGTGCGGGTGCTGGTCTACACCGGGCTGCTGTACCAGGACCTCATCCGCCGGGGCGCGCTCGACGAGGCGGGGCGGCTGCCGCCGGTGCTGCCGGTGGTGCTGTACAACGGTCGGGACCAGTGGAGCGCGCCGGTCGAGGTGGGGGACCTCATCGCGCCGGCGGGGGAGGCGCTGGCGCCCTTCCAGCCCTCGCAGCGGTACTTCCTGCTTGACGAGGGGCGATGGGGGAAGGACGATCTGCCGGGCCGGAACCTCGTGTCGGCGCTGGTGGGGATGGAGACCAGCGCGACGGCGGAAGCGCTATCGGAGGCAGCGGAGGCGTTGTCCGAATGGCTGCGGGATTCGGGCGATGACGAGCTGCGGCGTGCGTTCGCGGAGTGGCTTCGGCAGGTGTCGTCGAGGCGTTTCGGGGAGGGCGCGCCGCTCGCGGCGGAAGCGCTGGAAGGGGGAGGAGCGATGCTGGCGGAGCGGGTGCAGGAGTGGATCGAAGAGTGGCTTCGACAAGGACGTGAGCAGGGGCTTGAGCAGGGCCGGGAACAGGGTCTCGAAGTAGGTCTGGAGCGCGGTCGCGCCGAAGAACGGGCGTTGCTGTGCCGTCTGGCGTCCCGGAGGTTCGGGGCCGAAACGGGCGAGCGGCTGTCGGGGCTGCTCGGACGCCTCACGGACCCGGAACGGCTCGCCGAGGTCGGCGACTGGGTCATCGAGTGCGGCACGGGGGCAGAGCTCCTCGACCGCGCGAAGCGCTTGCCCCGCCTCTCCTGATCGGCGCCCGCGGCGCCCTTCACAGGCCATCGATATCGCAGATTCAGGGATTTCCCCGCAAGGCCGGTCGGCCTTCGCCGGAGCCGGCCACACTCCGCGGCGGCGCCTCCCGTGCTCGACGCGGCCGCCCCGCGCCCGGCGGCCAGGAGTCCCCGCCGCGCGCCTGCCTCCTTCACCCGTCGCCCCAACGATGAAGACCCGAACGGCACGGGAGGCCGGGTGACGGCGCGGTCCACCATCGACCGGCTCATCGTCAACTCCCCCTACGAGGAGCCGGCGCGCCACTGGCGCTACGACCGGAAGACGCGCCGGTTCGACCTCGCGCCCGGCCGCCGCCCCGCCGGATACGTCGTCGCCTCCGAGGACTCCCGCGCCTTCGACGACCCCGGCCTCTTCGTCGAAATCCCTCTCGTCAACGCCATCCGCCCGCGGGTGAAGGCGTGGCGCGAAGCCGGCTGGCCCGGCGCCTCCGCCGTCACCCGGCGCCTGCTCCAATACTGGAGCGACCCGGAGGAGTTCGAGACCCGGCGCTTCTTCTTCTGCCAGCTCGAAGCGGTCGAGACGCTGATCTGGCTCGCCGAGGCCCCCGCCGCCGAGAGGATCGGCGTCGAGGTCCCCTCCGACGGGGGCGGCTTCGAGCGCGTGTGCGCCAAGATGGCGACGGGAGCCGGCAAGACCGTGGTCATGGCGATGGTCCTCGCTTGGCAGATCCTGAACAAGGTCGCCCGCGCCCAGGACCGTCGCTTCTCCCGGAACGCCCTGGTCGTCGCCCCCGGGCTCACCGTTCGGAGCCGCTTGGCGGTGCTCGAACCCTCGCACCCGGAGAACTACTACGAGGCGTTCCACGTCGTGCCCTCCGCGATGCTGGACCGGCTGCGGCGCGGCCGGGTGATCGTGCGCAACCGGCACGCGCTCCACTGGGAGGGGGAGGAGCAGGTCGCCCGCCGGCGCAGCGTGGACAAGCGCGGCGCCCGGAGCGACGAAGCCTGGGTCCGCGACGTGCTCGGCGACGCGGCGAAGGCCCGCGACCTCCTGGTCATCAACGACGAAGCGCATCACGCCTGGCGCGTCCAGGAGCAATCCGGCGCCGGGACCGCGGGCATCGACAAGGCCGTGATCGAGGAGGCGACCCGCTGGGTGGGCGGCCTCGACCGCATCGACCGGGCGCGCGGCATCCTCCGCTGCTACGACTTCTCCGCGACCCCCTTCGCCCCGTCCGGCCGGAAGAGCTCGGAGGAGGCGCTGTTCGGCTGGATCGTGAGCGACTTCGGCCTGAACGACGCCATCGAGGCGGGCCTCGTCAAGACCCCGCGGGTGGTCGTCCGGGACGACGCCATGCCCGACGCCGGGACCTGGAAGTCGCGCCTCTACCACCTCTACAACGACCCGACGGTCAGGGACGACCTGAACCGCCGGGCCGGGGCCGAGGAGCCGCTCCCCGATCTGGTGCTGAACGGCTACTACCTGCTCGGGTACGACTGGCGCGAGACGGCGAGGCGTTGGGCCGACGCGGGGTTCGAGACCCCGCCGACGATGATTACCGTCGCCAACCGCACCGAGACCGCGGCCCGCGTCAAGCATGCCTTCGACACCGGGAGGGTGCGTATCGACGAGCTGTGCGACCCGGCGCGGACCCTGCACATCGACTCCAGGGTATTGAGCGAGGCCGAAGCCCAGGACGCCGCGGAGCCGATCGCCGCGGGCGGGGATGGGGGCGACGGCGGCGGAATCGGGGCGGGCGCCGCCGGAGCGGAAGCTGGAGTCGGAGATGGCGGCGGAGCCGGAACCGGAGCGAGTGGCGGAGCCGGGGCCAGCGGCGGAGCCGGGGCCAAGGCCGAAGCCGGCGCCGGCCCCCGCCCCCGCAAGCTCAACGCGAAGCAGCGGGCCGAGCTCCTGCGCCGGCAGGTGGACACCGTAGGCCGCCCCGGCCAGCCCGGGGGGCGGATCCGGAACGTGATCTCGGTCGGGATGCTCTCCGAAGGATGGGACGCCAAGACCGTGACCCACATCATGGGCCTGCGCGCCTTCGCGAGCCAGCTACTGTGTGAGCAGGTGGTGGGCCGGGGCCTGCGGCGCACCACGTACGAGGCGGATCCGGACACCGGCCTGTTCGAGCCCGAATACGTCAACGTCTTCGGCGTGCCCTTCACCTTTCTGCCGCACGAAGGGGGAGAGAACGGCCCTCCCCCGCCGCCCGAGCCGAAGACCGCCATCGAGCCCGACCGGGACAAGGCCGCATTCGAGATCCGCTGGCCGAACGTCGTCCGCATCGACCGCGTGTTCCGCCCCCGCCTCACCCTCGATTGGGACAAGGTGGAGCCGCTAATCCTCGACGCCGGCCAGACCGCCCGGATCGCGGAGCTGGCCCCCGTCGTGGAGGGCAAGCCGGACATGACCATGCTGGCCGCCATCGACCTGGAACGCCTGGCGCGCGAGTTCCGCACCCAGCGCATCGTCTTCGAGACCGCGCGGGACGTGTACGACGGGATGCGGGCGGATTGGCGCGGGGTTGGGAGCGGGGACGGAGACGAAAGCAGGGGCGGGAGCCGGGAGGAAAGCGGGAGCGGAAGCCGGGGCGCGGGCTGGACCGGCAGCCGCGAGGTCCTGCTGGCCCGGATCGTCCGGCTGGTCGAGCAGTTCGTCCGCTCCGACCGGATCGTCATCGAGCCGCGCCTGTTCGCCGAGGACGATCTCAAGCGGCGGCTCATGCTGGCGCTGAACATGACCCGGGTCGTGCAGCACGTCTGGCAGGCGATCCGCTTCGAGAACACCGAGAAGCTCACCCTCGTCTTCGACCGCGACCACCCCATCCGCTCCACCGGCGACATGGCGACCTGGCGCACCGGCCGCCCGTGCGACCGCACCGCGCGGAGCCACGTCAACTTCTGCGTCCACGACAGCACGTGGGAGGCGTCGGAAGCCCATGCCCTCGACCACAGCCCCCTGGTCGACGCCTGGGTGAAGAACGACCACCTGGGCTTCGAGGTCTTCTACGTGCACGCCGGGGTCGTCCACAAGTACCGCCCGGACTTCCTCATCCGGCTCGGGGGAGGCGACATGCTGGTCCTGGAGGTCAAGGGGAGGGAGCGCGACGAAGACCACACCAAGCGCCGTTTCCTCGACGAGTGGGTCGCCGCCGTCAACGCGCACGGCGGCTTCGGCCGCTGGCGGTGGGCGGTGTCGAGGAAGCCGAGCGACGTGCACGACGTCCTTGCCGCGGCGGCGAGCGGCCGCGGCGCCGGCGATGGATCGACGGGCGGGCGAGGAGCCGATCCGCCGGGCGCCGGGACGTGTCGATGAAACCGGGCGGTATCCCCGTGGCGGTGAGAGGTTACGAACAGCGCAGGGGCCTCCGAAGGTCGAAACGGAGGGGGCGGTCTCCCCGGTTGTGGGGGCGGGCCGCCGAAGCGGCGATGGCTCCCTGCCGGGGCCTGCACGTCCGCCCCGGTGTCCGGTCCGGAGGTTCACACGCCGGCCGCCGGAGGGGACGGAGCCTCTCTCGCCGGTCGATGTGGACTTGCCTTGGTCTTACCTGATTACGCACAAAGCTCAGCTTGCGCCCTGGGGCCGATGGAAAGCCGGGCACAGGCCCTGCGAAAACCCGTCATTCCCGCGAAAGCGGGAATCCATTCAGTCGAAAGTCCCTGGATTCCCGCTTTCGCGGGAATGACGGACTGAAAGAAACCATTTAGCTGAGCTTTGTGCGTAGTCAGGTGGTCTTATGGAAGATCGATTGCTTTCGCCGGTGTATGGAAGCAGCAAGGGGTTTCGGAGATCGGTCCGGCGGGGTCATGGGCCGGCGGTCCCGCCCAGGCCGACCGCGGAGGCTCCGTTTCGCGAGGCCCCCCCGGCTTGCCGGAGCCGGGACCCGCGGCGGCGGGCGTCCATTCCGTCGGCGGACGGCCGCATCGTCCCTGGCGGAGGCGCCCTCGCGGGGCGGCGGACGCCTCCCCTCCCGGCTCAGTCTTCCGGCTTGCCGCCCGGCCACACCGGGCTCCCGGCGAGCTCCGGCCACCCGATCGGGGCGCGGCAGGCTTCCGCCGCCGTCTCGGGGTCGGCCGATGGATCCCAGTTCGCGGCCACGTAGCGATGGCCGGTGTACGCGCCGCCCGCCTCGGAGCACAGCCACAGGATCGGCGGGACCATCCTCGACGGCGGGATCAGCGAGCCTCGGTCGAAGCCGGACTCCTCGGGCACCATCGGGGTGTCGGCAGGTCCGCCGGGGACCACCACGTTCACCGTGACCCCGCTGCCCTCGAACTCCCTCGCATGGCCGGCGGACATCGCCTCCATCCCCGCCTTGGGCGGCCCGTAGGGATGGAACCTTCCCCGCAGCATGGTGAAGAAGCTCGTGGTCACGTTCACGATCCGCCCCCAGCGCTGCGCGAGCAGCCCCTCGATCGCGGCGCGGGTCATGTACCACGCGCCGGAGAGGTTCGTTTCGACGAAGCGGCGCCACGTCTCGGGGTCGATCTCGCGGATCCCGACGAGTCGGGCCAGGTGGTCGCGGCGGATCACGCCCATGCCCATCGCCCCGTTGTTGACGAGGACGTGCAGCCCGCCGAGGGCGGCGCGGACGTGCGCGACCGCCTCCTCGCACTCCGCGTAGCATGAGATGTCGGTTCGCCTGGCGAGGAAGCGCCCCGCTTCCGACGCTTCCCCCAGCCCGTCCGTGAGGTCGGCGAGCCGCGCCTCGTCGACGTCGAGGGCGGCCACGCGGGCGCCCGCGTCGAGCAGGCCGTGCACGACCTCCCGTCCGATCCCGCCGGCCGCCCCGGTCACGACCGCGACCCGGCCTTCAAGCTGCCTGGTGTTCATGCCCTGCCCCTCCGTTCGCGCCTCCCGCCTCCCGCGCCGGCCCGCCCGTCCGTGCGCACGCCCAGCATACGCCTCGCCTGCGCCCTGCGCCGCACCCCGTCTAGAATCGCGCCCGCACACGCGGAGGGGCAGGCATGAAGTTCGGAATATGCGTGATGGCCGACGTCGACGAGATCGGCTTCTACCCCCACGCCGAGAACCTCGGCTACGACTCGGTATGGGCGACGGACAGCCAGATGCTGTTCTCGGACTGCTACGCGGTGCTCGCCCTCGCCGCCCGGCAGACCACCCGCCTCCGCCTCGGGACCGGGGTCTCGATCTGCGGAACCCGGATCCCGCCCGTGCACGCCGCCGCGATGGGGACCCTGAACCGCCTCGCGCCGGGGCGGGTCCATCTCGGGATCGGGACCGGCAACACCGCGCTGCGCAGCATGGGCCAGCGCCCGATGCGGATCGGCGAGTACGCCGAGTACCTGCGGGTGCTCCGGGCGCTCCTCGCCGGCGAGACGGTGGACTACGAGTTCCACGGGGTCCGCCGGCCGGTCAGGATGCTGATGCGCGAGTTCAAGTACATGAGCCTCGAGCCCCGGATCCCCCTCTACGTATCGGGGTTCGGGCCGCGCGCGATGGGGCTCGCGGGCGAGTACGGGGACGGGCTCGTGTTCGCCATCCCGCCGCGCGGGGTCCCGGTGGGAGAAGCCATGGCCCACGTGCGCCAGGGCGCGGCGCGGGCGGGACGGGCGGCGGACCTCGACGGCTTCCGCAACTGCGCCCTCGTCAACGTCGCCCTCCTCGAGCCGGGGGAGCCCGCCGACTCCGAGCGCGTCATCCGCACCATCGGCCCCAACGTGATGGCGAGCGTCTACTACTTCTACGACGAGGTGCGCGAGAAGGGGATCGACCCGCCGCCCTTCCTCGAGCGGATCTGGGAGCGGTACTGCGCGCTCGTCGAGGAGGTCCCGCCCGAGCACCGGCACTTCCGCACCCACGAGTACCACTACACCCGCCTCCACCCCGGCGAGGCGGAGCTCATCGACGCCGACCTCGTCCGCGCGACCTGCCTCACGGGGACCGCGGAGGAGCTGGTCGAACGGGTCCGCGCCCTGGAGGCGGAGGGCCTCCAGGAGCTCATGTTCGCGACCGGCGTAGACGAGAAGCAGCGGTTCGCCGAGGACTTCTCGCGGCTCGTGATGTCCCGGCTCTGACCGGACGACCGGCCGCCTCCCCGTCCCGGCGCCTCGACGAACGGCCGCTAGGCGGCGGCCTCCTGGCGGCCGCCGTTCTCCTCGAGCGCCTCCTCGCGCCACAGCGCGAGGCTCCTCATCATCGGCGAGTCGTTGAACGAGAAGAGGAACGCCTCGTCCGTCCCCGACCCGTTCGCGTGCTCGTGAAGGGACCACGACGGCACGCAGAATACGTCGTTCTCCTTCCAGTCGAAGCGCCGGCCGTCGATGACCGAGTACCCGCGGCCCTCGGCTGCGGTGTAGATGACGGTCCCGGTGTGGCGGTGCGCACGGGTGTGCTCGCCGGGGCGCAGCATCTGCATCTGCACCCCGATGGTCGGCATCACCGGGCCGCCGGTCGCGGGGTTGACGAAGTCCATGATCACCCCGTCGTACGGGGAGCCGTCGGACACCCGGGCGAGGTTGCGGAGCGCCTCCTCCGACCGCGCCCACGGGTAGTAGCTGAGGGGCGAGTAGGGCCGGTCCCAGCGGGTGTCGGCCGGGATCATGCCGCCGGTCCCGTACATCGCGTGCGAGGCGTTGACCGGCGTGGCCGGGGTCTGCCGGAGCTCCGGGTGGACCCGGTAGAACGGGCACTCCAGGGCGTGGATGAGGGGGATGTCGAGCCCGTCCTGCCACACGACCGGGGTATCGGACTCGGGGCGGACCCCGTGGTCGTGCCAGGAGCCGGACGGGGTAAGGAGGAAGTCCTTCGGGCGGACGTGGAGGATCTCGCCGTCCACCACCGTGTAGCCGCCCTCCCCCTCGAGCACGAAGCGAAGCGCCGAGAACGTGTGCTCGTGGGCCGAGAGCGCCTCGCCCGGCAGCATCACCTGGAGGCCCGAGAACAGCCAGCCGCAGGTCGCCCGCTCCCGCTTCCGGTCCGGGTTGACCAGCATGATGACCCGCCGCGCCGCGTCCTCCGCAGTCACGAGCTCCGTCGCCTCCATGACCTTGGGGCGGAGGTCGTCCCAGGCCCACTTCATGGGCCGCGAGGCGGCGGTGGGATGGTCGGGCTCGAGGGCGTTGAGCACGGTCCACAGCGCCCCCGCCTCGTGCGCTTCGAGCTCCCGGTAGAATGCGCGCAGCCGGTCGTCGTCGCGGACCTTCGCGCGCCCGGCCATCGGATCGAGTGTCGCCGCTTCGCGGGGTGCGGTGCTCGCGGCCATGGGCTCGCCCTCCGCCGTTCGTCCCATCGTCCGTCGGTCGAGCCTACCATACGGCCCGGTTCGAGCCGCCCGGATCGAGGCGGCGGTACCCGCACCCGCGCCGCATCCCGCGGCGGCCGGGCCGCAATCGAGCGGCAGTCGAGCAGTCGAGAGGAGGACGAAGATGGCGGTGACCCGGGTCGAGATCGTGCGGCGCGAGCCGTTCGCGGGCGGCAGGGAGTTCGGGGACGCGGGCGCCTACGAGCGGATCGACGCCGTCGCCCACTACGCGGTGGACCCCGCCCACCCCGCCAACGCGCCCATCGTCGACCTCGACCGCGCCGAACGGGACGGCGGCGGCCGGGTGCGCTTCCGCGGCGACGCGACCTTCCTCGTGCCGGTAGACCCCGCGCGGGCCAACCGCGCCCTGCTCTTCGAGGCCCCGAACCGGGGCAACCGGCTCGCGATGCGCTCGTTCAACATGGCCCCGTTCGACCTCATGCCGACCGACGAGATCCCAGCGGGGGACGGCTTCCTGTTCGCGCGGGGATGGTGCGTCGCCTGGTGCGGATGGCAATGGGACGTACCGCATCCCTCGGTGCGCCTCGGGCTGCGCGCCCCCGCCGTGGCGCCCGCGAACCGGAAGCCGGACGGGCGGATGCAGCTCCGCATCCAGCCCGACCGGGCGGCCGGCGCCTTCGCCCTCACCGACCACCACGTCGGCTCGGTCGGCAACCACGCGCCGATCCCGCCGCTCGACCCCGAGGACCCGGCCGCCGAGCTGTGGGTGCGCGAGCATCTGTTCGACACGCCGGTTCGCATCGCGCGGGACCGCTGGGCGTTCACCGGGGCGGAAGGAGAAGGGGATGCGGCGGCGCCTCCCGGCCCGGGCAGCGTGACCCTCGCCGGCGGCTTCGAGGCGGGCCGGATCTACGACCTCCTCTACACCCCGGCCGAGTGCCCGGTGGTCGGGGCGGGGCTCCTCGCGGTGCGCGACCTCGCGGCGTGGACGCGGCGCAGCCCCGACTCGCCCGCCGCCGGCCGGGTCGACCACGTGATCGCGAAAGGGGTCTCGCAGTGCGGGCGGCTCCTCCGGACCTTCCTCCACGCCGGCCTCATCCGGGACGAGGCGGGGGAGCGGGTGTTCGACGGGGCGCACGTCCACGTCGCGGGCGGGCGGCGCGGCGAGTTCAACCACCGCTACGGCCAGCCCTCGGTGCAGCCGACCCCGAGCCTCGGGCACCGCTTCCCGTTCGCCGACGAGCCCCGAACCGACCCCCGCTCGGGGCGGCGCGAGGGGCTGCTCGACCGGCTCCGGGCGGCGGACTGCGTACCGAAGATCGTCTACACCGACACCTCGGCGGAGTACTGGCGCGGGGATGCGGGGCTCACCCATCACGACCTCGGGCGCGGGGCGGGCGCCGCCGGAGCGGGGCGCGCGGGGGACGGTGCGGCGGAGGCCGGAGCGGACGTCGAGCCGCCCGCCGAGGTCCGGCGCTACCTCTTCGCCGGGACCCAGCACGGCCCCGGGCTCCTGCCGTTCACGGACCGGAGCATGTTCGGGAACCGCGGGGCGAACCGGTTCAACGCGGTCGACTACCGGCCCCTCCTCCGCGCCGCCCTCGAGAACCTGCGGGCCTGGATCGCGGACGGGGCCGAGCCCCCGGCGAGCGTGTTCCCGCGCGGGAGCGACGCCACCGCCGCGTCCCGCGAGGCGGTGATGGACGCGCTCAGGGCGATCCCCGGGCTCGCGCTGCCGCGCCCGGACCGGCTCCCCTCGCTCGCGCCGATGGACCTCGGGGAGCGCGCCGACGAGGGGGTTCCCACCCTTCCCGCCCGGTTCGCGGGCGAGCCGTACCCGTCGCCGGTCTCCGCCGTCGACGCGGACGGCAACGAGACGGGCGGGGTCCGGATGCCGGACGTGAGCGTCCCGGTCGCGACCCATACCGGCTTCAACCCGCGCCACCCCGAGAGCGGCGGCGAAGGCCAGCTCCTCGAATACCTCGGGTCGACGGTCCCCCTCGCCCGCACCGCCGCGGAGCGCGCCGCCGTCGGCGACCCGCGCCCCTCCCTCGCCGAGCGCTACGCGAGCCGGGAGGCGTACCTCGCCGAGGTGCGGGCGGCGGCGGAGCGCCTCGTCGAGGCCCGCTACCTGCTCGCCGGCGACGTCGAACTCTGCGCTGCGCTCGCCGCCGAACGCTACGACGCGGTCACCGACCCCGACGCCTGAACGCGGCCCGCGGCGCCCCCGAGCCCGCGCCGGGGATCGCCACGGGACGGCAGGGCGAAGGCGGCCGTCGTCACATGGAGTTCGGAAGCGCGAGGGCCAGCCAGGGCAGGGTGACGAGCAGGGCGAGGCGCAGGATATCGGCGATCCAGAACGGGGTGACCCCCCGAAAGACGGTTCCCGTCGAGACGTCGGGGACAACGCCCCGCAGTACGAAGACGTTGAGCCCCACCGGGGGGGTGATGAGGCTGATCTCCGTCACCACCACGACGATGATCCCGAACCACACCGGGTCGTACCCGAGGCCCACCACCAGCGGGAAGAAGATCGGCACGGTCAGGAGCAGCATGGACAGCGACTCGAACACGCAGCCGAGCAGGAGGTAGACCAGGAGGATGAGCAGCATCACCGTCCCCGGCGAGACCGCGTAGTCCGTGACGAGCGCCCGGAGCCCCTCCGGCAGCCCGGCGAGGTTCACGAAGTTCGAGAACACCCACGCCCCGATCAGCACGGTGAACAGCGAGGCGGTGGTGAAGGCCGCCTCGCGGAGCACCTCGAATGTGCCCCGGACCGTCAGGGTCCCGCGCGCGAGCGCGACGAGGAACGCGCCCATCGCCCCCATGCCGGCCGCCTCGGTGGGGGAGAACGTGAGGTGGAGCGGCCACACGTCGAACGCGCCGTAGAGCCCGCCGATGACGAGGAAGAACAGGAGGAGCACGGCCCAGACGTTGCCGAGCGCCCGGCCCCGGTCCGCCCACGCCGTCCGCTCCCCGGCCGGCCCGGCCTCCGGCCGGCGGGCCACCGTGAAGCGGACCGCGGCCAGGTAGCACAGCACGCCGAGCAGGCCGGGAACGACCCCGGCGATGAAGAGCTTGCCGATCGAGGTCTCGGTCAGCAGCCCGTAGATGACGAGGATCACCGACGGCGGGATCAGGATCCCGAGGGTCCCGCCGGCCGCGATCGACGCGGTGGACAGGCCGTCGTCGTAGCCGAACCGGCGCATCTGCGGCATCGCCACCTTCGACATCGTGGCGGCCGTCGCGAGCGACGAGCCGCAGATGGCGGAGAACCCGGCGCACGCGCAGATCGTCGCCATCGCGAGGCCGCCCCGGAAGTGGCCGAGGAAGGCGTGGGAGGCCCGGTACAGCTCGCGCGAGAGGCCGCCCTTGTTGACGAACAGCCCCATCAGGATGAAGAGCGGCACGACGGACAGGCCGTAGTTCTGGGTGGTGTCGATGATCAGCCGCCCGACCATCGAGATCGCCCCGCGATAGGAGTTGAGGTGCATGTACCCGAACATGCCGACGAGGCCCATCGCGAACGCGATCGGCATCCGGAGCAGGACGAGGGCCAGCACCGCCGCGAAGCCGACCAGCGCTTCAATCATCGGCGGGGCGGAGGAGGTCGGGGGAGAGCGCCAGCAGCAGCCCGCGCACGATCAGCACGAGGGCGGTGACGAAGGTGAAGACGGCGATGAACCAGGCGATGTGGTACTGGGGGATCCCGAGGTACTCGGTGACGTCGCCGTAGCTCCGCGCCCGCTCGGCGAGCACCGTGACCCGCTCGGCCGGCCACCACAGCATCGCCCCGGAGAGGAGGTGGACGACGGCGTCCCGCCCGCGGGCCGCGGGCCGGGAGAAGGCCCAGTCGAGCACGTCGACGGTGATGTGCCCGGCCCGCCCGGAGATGACCGGAAGGGCGGAGAACACCACCACCGCCATGAGGATCCGGGTGAGCTCGGTGGCCGCCTCGATGGGGGTGTCGAAGGCCGAGCGGAGCACGACGTCGAAGAACGTCATGACCATCATGGCGAACAGGGCGGTGACGGCGAGCAGCACGGGGGCGGCCGCCGCCCGGCGTGCGATGCGGACGAGGAGGCTCACGGGGCGGCCCCCGCGACCGGGGGAGGCCGAGGGGGCTCCGGCAACGGCGCCTCCGAAGCCTTGAAGCGTCGGCGGCCGAACCGAACCCCTCGAAGCGGCACGGTGGTCTTCACCGTCGGGCCGGGTCCGGCGCGAAGCGCCGCCGGGAGCGCGGAACGCCGCCCGCCCCCGACCGGCCCGAGGCCCGCGCCCATCCAGGCGGGCGAGACACGGGCGCTCTCCCTCTCCGGGGGAACCTGCCCGTCCCGCGGTCCCGCCCGCGGCCCGAGGCGGAGCCTCGTCAGTTCCGCGCCATCTCGGCCTTGACCATGGCGTGCGCGGCCTCGGCGTCGATGCCCTTGGCCGCGATCTCGGCGAGGACGTTCTCGCGGATCTTCCCGGCGATGGCCTCCCACGCCGCCGCGTCGGACGCGGACGCGGGGTTGATCGAGTTGTCGGCGGCGGCCATGGTGACCTCCCGGCCGGCGACGTCGATCTCGTCCCACACGGTCCCCGCCATGCGCGACGCGGGCTCGCCGAAGACCTTCTCGTCGAGCGCCTTCCGCAGATCCTCGGGCAGGCCGTCGAACGCCTCCCGGTTCATGATGAGCGCGAACGAGCCGCGGTACAGCCCGCCCGGCATCTCGTAGACGTTCTGGGCCACCTCCGTCAGCTTGAACCCCTTGCGCGCCTCGAACGGCATCACCACCCCGTCCGCGGCGTTCGAGGCCAGGGTCTCGTAGACCTTCGGGGCCGGCACCTGGATTCCGGTGGCGCCGAGCGCGGCCCCGGCGTCGCCGCCGACCCCGCCCGGCACGCGCAGCTTCATCCCCGCCACCTGGTCGAGCGAGGTGACCTTGCGCGCGGAGTGCAGGTGGGCCGGGCCGTGGGTCATGAGGCCGATGAGCTTGACCCCCTTGTGCTCGTCGGCGGCGGCGAGGTGCGCCTCGTGCACGCGCCAGTAGGCGACGGACGCGGCCTCCGCATCGCCGGCATAGCCGGGAAGCTCGATGAGCTTCGTGGCCGTGAACCGGCCGGCCTGGTAGCCGTGGAAGATCCAGGAGAGGTCGGCCGCGCCGTCCTGGACGAGGTCCATCTGCGCTGGCGGCGGACCCAGGCGGTACTTGATCTGGGCGGTGACCTTCCCGCCGGTCGCCTCCTCCATCATCCCGATGAGGGTCGGCCACAGCTTGGAGTTGACGCCGTGGGTCGGCGGCGCCCAGCTCGAGACCGTCAGGGTGTAGTCGGCGGCCGCCGCCGCGGCGCCCATGCCGGTCGCAACGCAAAGTGTCAGCAGCTTCAGGATGCGCATCGGGATATCCCTCCGGTGTTGCCTGATCGAACCCTTCCGGCGAGTGTATGCGAGACCCCGCGGCGATGCACGGCGGGGGGCGGGTCCCCGCCGCCGTTCTCCTTTCGCCGCATCGTCCGCAAAGTGCGCTGCCGCCGGGGCGCCATGCCGTGCCGGGCGCCGGGAGGGGTCGCCTGCGGGGGCCGCCATGAAGGGGCCGCTATGATGCGCAGGGATGCGTAACGAGAACCGGCCGGTCGAGGGCCGGCCCACAACCGGAAGGACCGCCATGAACACCGAAACGCGGGTACCGGAGGTGGCGTTCAGCCACGTCGGCCTCTTCGTGCACGACCTCGAGCGGATGGAGGGCTTCTACCGCCGGGTGCTCGGCTTCACCGTCACGGACCGGGGCGAGCTGCCGACCCCGGCAGGGGGCCGGGTCGGCCTCGTCTTCCTGAGCCGGGACCCGGGCGAGCACCACCAGCTCGTCCTCGCGACCGGACGACCGTCGACGGTCGGGTTCAACGTCGTCAACCAGATCTCCTTCCGGGTCCGGAACCTCGCGGCCCTGCGGCGTTTCCACTCCGTGCTGGAGGGCGAGCGCGTGCGCGCGCTGGCCCCGGTGACCCACGGCAACGCCATCTCCCTCTACTTCCACGACCCGGAGGGGAACCGGATCGAGCTCTTCTTCGACACGCCCTGGCATTGCGCGCAGCCGGTCCGCGAACCCGTCGACCTCGACCGGTCCGACGCGGACGTCCTGGCCGAGACCGAACGGCTGGCGCGTTCGCAGCCGGGCTTCACGACGCGCGAAGCGTGGATGGCGGAGCTGGCCGGGCGGATGGACGCGCCGCCGGGTGGCTGAGCCCGACTTCGACGTCGTCGTGATCGGCTTCGGCCCGGTCGGCGCGCTGCTCGCCAACCTCCTCGGCCGGCGCGGGCTCCGCGTGCTGGTGCTGGAGCGCGATGCGGGCATCCATCCCCTGCCGCGGGCGGTGCACTTCGACGGCGAGGTCATGCGCGTGTTCCAGGCCGCGGGGCTCGCCGAGGCGGTGGGAAGGGTCGCCCGCCCGACGTCGAAGGGGATGCGCTTCGTCAACGCGGCGGGGGAGACCCTCATGGTCCGCCGCGGCGCCGAGGGCCCGGGCCCGCACGGCTGGGCGAACAACTGGTACTTCCACCAGCCGGATCTGGACGCGGTGCTTCGGGAGGGGATCGCGCGCTTCGCGAACGTCGAGGTCCGCCTCCGGCACGAGGCGACCGCCGTCCGCGACACGGGCGACTGCGCTTCGGTGGCCGTCCGGGACGGCGCGACCGGCGCGGCGAGCGAACGGACCGCGCGCTACGTCGTCGGCTGCGACGGCGCGCGGTCGCTGGTCCGGGAGGCCATCGGCGCGTCGATGATCGACCTCGGCCTGCACCAGCCGTGGCTCGTGGTCGACGTCGTCGCGCACCCCCGGTCGGAGCGCGCGCGCCGGCTTCCCGACTACACGGTCCAGCACTGCGACCCGCGCCGGCCGATGACCCGGGTGCACGTGAAGGGCCCCCGGCATCGCTGGGAGATCATGCTCATGCCGGGCGACGACGAAGCGGAGATCGCGCGCCCCGAGCGGGTCTGGCCGATGCTGGCCCACGCCATCGGCCCGGACGACGCCCGCATCGAGCGCGCCGCGGTCTATACCTTCCACGCGCTGGTCGCCGCGCCGTGGCGCCGCGGCCGGCTGATGCTCGCCGGGGACAGCGCGCACCAGACCCCGCCCTTCCTCGGGCAGGGCATGTGCGCCGGCGTCCGGGACGCCGCCAACCTCGCCTGGAAGCTCGATCTGGCGGCGAGCGGCGCGGCCGGCGAGCGGCTGCTCGATGCCTACGAGGCGGAGCGGAGCCCCCACGTGCGCGAATTCATCGAGCTCGCGGTCCGTCTGGGCGCCGTCATCCAGGCGACGGACCCGGACGCGGCGGAGGCGCGCGACGCCGAGTTTCGCGCGAGCGGCCCCCGGATGTTCGACTTCCCGCAGCCGCGGCTCGGCCCCGGCGTCTGGGTGGGGGGATCGCCGGCGTGCGGGCGCGTGTTCCCGCAGCCGCGGCTCGCCGACGGCCGCCGGCTGGACGAGGCGGTGGGGAGCCGCTTCGCGGTGCTCTCGGCGCTGCCGCCCGCCTCCCTCGCCGCCCTCGCCGCGCGAACCCGCCGGCCGGGGGGCGGCGCGCGCCGGGACCGGCTCGATCTCGCCTTCGTCGACGCGCCAGGAGCGGAAGTCGAGGAATGGCTGGCCAAGCACGAAGCGGCGGCGGTCATCGTCCGCCCCGACCGCTACGTGTTCGGGATCGCCCGCGACGAGGCGGACCTCCGGCGCGCGCTCGACGAGCTTCCCTCCCGCCTGCACTGACCGGCGCGCGACCCTCGACTCCGCCACGACCGCGATGCAACCCCTCGAGGCCGCCGCCGACCCCGGCGTGACGGCCTGCGAACAGATGCTCGGGGGGTCCAACCCGGAGGGGAACGCGCCGGTGAGCGACACGGTCGCGGCGCTCGTCGACCGAGCCCGCGCGCCGGAGCGGGCGGCGGTGGCGCTGGGCGCTACACTCCCACCATTCCAACGTCGAGGACGATGCTAATGAATGATGCTCATGAATGAAGCAGCGACCCGGCTCCATATCGAACCATTGGATGAAGGCGGCTTTCCGGCTACGGGTCCCGACGTCCCAGGCTTGGTTGCGGAAGGACGCGGCGTTACCGAGACCGCCGAGATCGTGCAGGGTCTTGCGCGCAAGATGGCGGAGTCGTGCATGGAGCACGGTGACCCGCTTCCTCGCGCATTGGCGGATCTCCTGGTCCCGGAGCGCAACGTCGGGATCGACCTGCCGGTCCTCGCGGACCCTTCCGGCTCGCGAACCCGGCGCGATCGTCCGGCCCCCGCTCAGGCGCGGGCCGCCGCTCGTGCGGCGGTGAGCTGCTCGGTGGTGTCGACCAGGCGCTGGGCCAGCTCGCGCATGATCTCGATGGCGACGTCCGGGGATTCCGCAGCCATTTCGAGGAAGCTCTCCTTGGTGACGACCAGCGCAGCCAGCTCGGTCCGCGCCCGCACGGTCGCGGTGCGCGGGACGTCGATGAGGATCGCGATCTCGCCCACGAAGTCGTGGCGGTGGGCCCCCGCGACCACGATCTCCCCCTCGGGAGTGTCCACGAGGATGTCCGCCTCCCCGTCGAGGAGGATGTAGGCCGCGTCTCCCGCGTCGCCCTGGTGGAACAGCTCCGACCCGGCCGGGAAGACGAGCCGTTCGCTCGTGAACGCGAGCAGCTTGAGCTTCGCCGTGTCGATCCGGGCGAAGAGCGGCACCCGCCGCAGGACCTCCACTTCTTCGTTCAGGCTCATGCCTTCTCCCCTCCCACCAAGTTCCAGCCCGGCGGCCTGCCGCCGCCCGGCCGTCCAGCCAAGCCTGCACCGCGGGCGGGCGCCTCTGGCGCCCCGCCCGGCCCTCAGCCGGCCGCCAGCAGCTCCCGGAGCGCGCTCCCCTCCCGGTCCAGCTCCTCGAACGTCCCGGACTCCGCCACCCGGCCCGAGCGCATGACCACCACCCGGTCGAAGCCCCGCGCGAGCTCCGCCCGGTGGAGCGACCAGACGATCCCCCGCTCCCCGAGCTCCCGGAAGACGCGCCCCGCGATGCGCTCGTGGGTCCCCCCGTCGAGCCCCGCCGTCGCGTCGGAGAGCACCAGCACGTCGGGCCGCTTCAGGAGCGCCCGCGCGAGCCCGACCTTCTGGCGTGGGACCGACCCGAGGCGCCCGCCCCCGATCCCGACCTGGTAGTCGAGCCCCGCCTCGATCACCGCGGGCCGGAGCCCGAGGTCGTCGATCACCTCCGTCACGAGGCCCTTGACCCGCTCCGCGGCCCGCGCCTGCCCGTAGGCGACCTTGCCGAACAGGACGTTGTCCTGGATGGAGGCGGCCGCGTTGTAGCGCTCCGCGTCGAAGAACTGGATGCTGCCCCGGAGCGGCGCCGGCAGGTCTTCGGCGAAGCGGCGCCGCGCGGCGAGCAGCCGCGCCCGCAGCTCCTCGTCCACGATCCCGAGGCGATGGCGCGCCGGCTGGAGCAGGAACGGCAGCGACAGGAGCCGGCGGCGGTCCTCCTCCCCGAGCCCGTCGACCCCGTCCTGGGCGGCGCGGTCGATCACCGACTGGAGCTCCGGGAGGTCGTCCGCGTCGATGAAGCTGAACCGCTCGAACGCCGAATGGCCGGGCGGGAGCCCGGAGAAGAGCTCCAGCATGGTGGCCGCGACGGTGCGCCCCGCCTCGAGCAGGGTCGGCACGAGCCCCTCCGCCTCCAGCACCTCCATGACCCACGCGTTCCCGGCGAGCCGGTCCACGTCGAACCCGCCGCCGACCGGGGTCCCGAACAGGAGGTTCTCGCCGACGGTGGCGTTCTGGTTGTAGCGGTCGGCGTCGAAGCGCTCGACGAG
Organism: Gammaproteobacteria bacterium; assembly: GCA_965243335.1. GTDB lineage: Bacteria > Pseudomonadota > Gammaproteobacteria > HK1 > HK1 > JAJDXW01. The sequence continues at coordinate 1,587,450 of OZ251545.1, read as the reverse complement.
GGCGGCGATGGCCGGGTCCGCGAGCCGTTCGCGGAACGCGCCCCGCGCCCGGAGCAGCCCTTCCCGAAGATCCCCCTCGGCGTCGACGGCGCCGCGCAGGCCGAGATCGAATACGTCCCCGTCGAGCTCCACCGCCTCCAGCGCCTCGAGGAGCCTCGGCAGGGGGTCGCCTCCGCCCAGCGCCTCGTGGTCGATCCAGTCCCCGTGCACGTCGTCGGTCGAGTTCCCGGCGATCGCCGCCTCCGCGGCCCACGCCGGGTCCGGCCGCGCCGCGGCGGGGGCGGGCTCGTGCTTGAGGCCGTAGAGCAGGTTGTCGCGCACCGTCGCGTTGAACAGGAACGCCTGCGGGCCGACGTAGGCGAGCCGGCGGCCGGTCACCCCCTCGTGCAGGCGGTCGGCCCGCTCGCCGCCGATGGTGAGCGCCCCCGAGGTGGGGTTCATCAGCCGGGCGAGCACGAGGGCCAGCTCCTCGCGCCCGCTCCCCGGCGCCCCGACCACCGCCACCCTCGCGTCGGCGGGGACGGTGAACGACACGCCTTCGAGGAAGCTCGTGCCGGTGTCGTCCCGGAGGGCGAGGCCGGAGGCCGCGAGCTCGCCCGACACCCGGGCGCCGGCGGGCGGGGGGCCGAGCTGGAGCGATTCGTCGAGCATCCCCGCGGGGCTGAACTGGGTGATCACCTGCTCGTACTTGATCCTCGCGTCCTCGCGGCGCTGGTAGTAGTTGAGGAGCTCCTTCCAGGGCGCGGCGAGGTCCTTGTGGGCCGCGATCGCGGCCATCAGGGTGCCGATCTCCAGCCGGCCCAGGATCACGAAGTACCCGCCGATGGAGTAGAAGCAGAACGGCCCGAGGTGGTTGATGGAGTTGTTCAGGAACTTGATGACGAACTTCCAGATGAAGATGCGGAGGCGCACCACGTAGATCTCGCCGAGGGCGGCGGACATGGCGGCGCGCTCGTAGGCGGAGGTGTCGTTGCCGCGGATCTCCTGGACCCCGGACACCGTCTCCCCGATCCGGTCGGAGAGCCGGCGCACGAGCCGCACCCGCTCCTTGGCGAACGAGTTCACCCGGCGCTGGAGCTTCGGGACGACGTAGAACTGGAGCGGGTAGAGGGCGACCGCGGCGGCCGCCATCACCCAGTTCTGCACCAGCAGGAAGGCGAGGATGACGAGGAGGTAGCCGCCCTGGAAGATCGGCAGCTTGAACGCGTCGCCGATGAACCCGCCGAGCGGCTCCACCTCGGCCGTGATCATGGTGATGATCTCGCCCTGGGAGAGCTTGCGGAAGTGCGGCAGGGGGAAGCGCAGGACGCGGCTGTAGAGGTCGTAGCGCAGGCGCCGGAGCATGCGCTCGCCGGTCCGCCCCGCGAGCACGTTGATCGCGTACTTGAAGCCCTGGTTGGCGACCACGAGGAGGAGGAACCCGCCGCAGAGGAGGAACAGGTATTCGAGCTGGGAGAGCGAGGCCCCGAGCACGACGGCCGGGAAGTCGTCCGCGCCGCCCTGGATCACCCGGTTCACGATCTGCTTCGGGACCTCGTAGAACGCATAGAGGAAGGGGAAGGACGCGACCGCGAGCACGGTCAGCGCCACCTGCGCGCGCAGGGAGTGCCGGATGACGTAGCGGTAGATCGAATGTTCCATCAGGGGGTGAGGACCATGCCCTCGCGCGCCGCCACGGAGCCCGGGAACGTCCGGCGGGCGGCGTCGGCGATGCGGTCGAGCGCGTCGTCGTCGCGGTCCGGGGCGTGGTGGAAGATCACGTAGGTCCCGACCCCCGCCGCACGGCTGATCCGCGCCCCCTCCTCCCAGGTCGAATGGCCCCATCCCCGGTGGCGGGGAAGCTCCTCGTCGGTGAACATCGCGTCGTAGATCATGAGGTCCGCGCCGTCCACGAGGGCGAGGACGTTCTCGTCCGGCGCGTCCGGGTCGTGCTCGGTGTCGGTGACGTAGCAGATGCTGCGCCCGCCGTATTCGACCCGGTAGCCCGTCGCCCCGCCCGGATGGCGGAGCCGGGCGGTGCGGATCGAGACCCCGCACGGGGGCGCGAGGTCGTCCCCGGCCGAGAAGTCCCGGAAGGAGACCTCGGCGGGAAAGACGGCGGGGGTGATGGGGAGGAGCGGCGCGCTCATGAGGCGGCGCACCGCCGACTCGGTTGCGGTTGCGGCCGCGGTCGCGCCGCCGCTCCCCGGCGCCTGGTGCCCGGACCACACCCGGAGGGAGTTCCCCGGCCGGTAGGCGAAGGCGAAGAACGGCAGGCCGACCACGTGGTCGATGTGGGTGTGGGTCAGGAAGAGGTCGAGGTCGCCGCATCCCTCCCCGACGAGCGCGTTCCCGAGCGGGCGGAGGCCGGTGCCCGCGTCGAACACCAGCACCGACCCGCCGCACCGCACCTCGACGCACGACGTGTTGCCGCCGTAGCGGGCGCACCGGGGGTCGGAGACCGGGATGCTTCCCCGCACCCCCCAGAACCGGACGTGCATCTCGTGGCGGGCGGCGTTCACCGGCGAAGTATGCCGGAGCGGCCCCGGATCCAGAAGCGGCTTCGGAGGCGGCGGGGCGGCGGGGCGCAGGTGCGGACGCGGACTCGGACGCGGGCCGCCGGGAGCGTCGCAAGGAGGCGGGAAGCCCGCGTCCTCGCGCGGCGGCCAGCGCGTCGGCCGGCACGGCGACCGCCTCGACCGCCGGCTATGCGAACACCCGCCAGGTCAGGGCGACGACGAACGCCAGGGTGAAGCCGACCATCCACTTGAGGAGGAGCAGGCTCGCCTTGATCTCGGCGATGTCGCTGTCGTACCGGGCCACCGACTTCGCCGCTTCGCGCGCCTTCTCGTCATCCGCGCCAGCGTCGATGAGCGCCGCGTAGACCTCGCTGTTCATCGTGCTCATGGGAGGCTCGGTCGTGGTCGCAGGGGTCGGGGGTCGCCGGAACGATACCCCACCTCCGGGGACGGGACCAAGCCCAGCTCCGCTCGAGCCTCGTCGAGGGCTGTTTCCCACCAAGGACTCCGGCCAAGATTCGGGTGTGCGGAAATACCGTCGAAGGGTCGAACCCCGAGTCGTGCCGGCGCGATCCGTCGAACGCGCACGAGGGACCCGCGACGTTCGTCAGCAGGCGCCCGAACGTCGAAACAGCCGGCCCCGTATACGGCGCTCCGACCGGCAATCCCTTCCCGCCAGGGTGAAACGTCCGAACGGCCGGACGAGGCGGCCCGGCTACTGTACGGCAGGTGAACGCGGACACTGATCCGCCCCGACGCGACGGTGGACGAAGCGGCCCGGCTACGGTGCGGTAGGCGAACGGAGCATCCCGCGCGGGGCTCCTTCCCACGAAACGCGCGCCGATTTCCTACGGATTTCGAGCCTGCCGCCGGCCGCGCCGCGACCGGTTCGGCGCTATGGTGCGCCGATGCACGACGCGGCGTACAAGAGCCTGTTCTCCCACCCCCGGATGGTCGAGGACCTGCTGCGGGGGTTCGCGGCCCGGAAGTGGAGCGACGAGCTCGACTTCAAGACCCTCGAGAAGCTCCCCGCGGACTACGTGAGCGACGACATGCGCCAGCGTCACGGGGACTCGGTGTGGCGGCTTCGCCTCCAGGGCCGGGAAGAGGCGTGGCTGTACCTGCTGGTGATGCTCGAATTCCAGTCCACCGACGACCGGTACATGGCCGTCCGGATGCTGGTCTACACCGGGCTGCTGTACCAGGACCTCATTCGCCGGGGGGCGTTCGATCCGGACGGGCGGCTGCCGCCGGTGCTGCCCATCGTGCTCTACAACGGCCGGGACAGGTGGACCGCGCCGGTCGAGGTGGGGGACCTCATCGCCCCGGTGAAGGAGACGCTGGCGCGTTACCAGCCGTCACAGCGGTGCTTTCTGCTTGACGAGGGGAGATGGAAGGAAGACGATCTACCGGGTCGGAACCTGGTGTCGGCGCTGGTGAGGCTGGAGACCAGCGGAACGGCGGAGGCGCTGTGGGAGGTGATGGAGGCGTTGTCGGGGTGGCTGGGGGAATCAGGCGACGAGGAGCTGCGGCGGGCGTTCTCGGAGTGGCTTCGGCAGGTGGTGTCGAGACGTCTCGGGGAGAGCGCGCCGCTCGCGGCGGACGCGCTGGAAGGGGGAGGAGCGATGCTGGCGGAGCGGGTGCAGGAGTGGATCGAGCAGTGGCTTCAGGAAGGCCGCGAACAGGGTCTGGAGCGCGGTCGCGCCGAAGGACGCGCCGAAGAACGGGCGCTGCTTAGTCGGCTGGCGTCCCAGAAGTTCGACGACGAGACGGGCGAGCGGCTGTCGGGGTTGCTTGCGCGCCTCACGGACCCGGAACGACTCGCCGAGGTCGGCGGCTGGATCATCGAGTGCGGCACGGGGGCGGAGCTGCTCGACCGCACGGGGCGCTTGGTCCCCCCCTCCTGACCCGGGACTTCTTCCCCGCCAGGTACGCCGGCACGGTCTCGGAGCCGGAGCCCCGCCTCGTCGGCGCTGCCGGGGCCAGCCAAGGTTCCCCGGCGCCCACATCGACGGAAAGAGCCGCCAATACCAGACCCGGCCGCGATCGGAACGTCCCTCGATTCGATGAATGGAAGTGAGCGATCCGCAGCCGGTTTCGCGGAATTCTTCGCCGCGCTGTGGGGCCAACGCCCGTTCTCCTGGCAGAAGAAGCTGGCGGGGAGGGTGTTGGAACGGGAGACGATCGCGTCGAATTCCCTGAACGTGGACACCCCTGCGGGCGCCGAAGGGGCAGATCCACGGACTTGGCCCGACGCCGTCGCCCTGCCGACCGCATCCGGCAAGACCGCCTGCATGGACGTCGCCCTGTTCGCCCTGGCGGCGCAAGCAGCGCGGCTGGATTCCGGGCAGCCGATCACCGCGCCGCGCCGCATCTTCTTCGTGGTGGACCGGCGGGTGATCGTCGACGAAGCGTATGAACGCGCGCGCCGGCTGGCGAAGAAGCTGGCGCAAGCCGAAGGCGGCGTTCTGAAGGCGGTCGCGGACGATCTGCGGCGCATCGCCCGCGGCGCGGCCACCGGATTCGAAGGCGAACGGCCGCTCGCCGTCCATGCGCTGCGCGGCGGCATGTATCGCTCCGAAGCCTGGGCGCGCAACCCCCTGCAACCGGCCATCGTCGCCTCGACGGTGGATCAGACCGGCTCGCGGCTGCTGTTCAGGGCCTACGGGCGCGGCCCCGGAACCTGGCCGATCTACGCGGGACTGGTTGCCAACGACAGCCTTATCCTGCTCGACGAAGCGCATTGCGCGCAACCGTTCCTGCAGACCTTGCAGGCCGTCCGCCGTTATCGGACCTGGGCGCACGAGCCGCTTCGGCGGTGCTTCCACCCGGTGGTCATGTCGGCGACGCCGCCGCCGGGAATGAACGACGTGTTCAGGGATACGTCCGACGAGGGCCGCAATCCGGATCATCCGCTCGGTCGGCGGCAGTTGGCCAGGAAGCCAGCGGCGTTGCGGCGAATTGCCGATGCGAAAAACGACGAGGCATCCGCGCGGTTCCCGCAAGCACTGGCGCGAAGCGCTCTGGATATTCTGAACGACGACCGGCGGGCGGTCGTCGTGTTCGCCAATCGAGTGGCGACCGCCCGCGAAACGCATCGGCGGCTGGGCAAGGAGGAAGAGGTCGAAACGATCCTGCTGACCGGCCGCATGCGCCCCGTGGACAAGGACGCGGCGGCAGAGCGGCTTCGCGACCTGGGCCTCCACTCGGATCGGGCAGCCGACCGCCGGCTGGAGAGGCCGGTCATCGTCGTCGCCACCCAGACCCTCGAAGTCGGGGCCGATCTCGACTTCGACGGCCTGGTCACCGAGTGCGCGAGCCTCGACGCCCTGCGCCAGCGCTTCGGCCGCCTGAACCGCACGGGAAGGGACGTTGAAGCACGCGCCGAGATACTCATTCGCGCCGATCAGGCCAAGCCGGCGCGCGGCGCGGCGGGGGATCCGGTGTACGGCGAAGCGTTGACCCGCACCTGGAAGTGGCTTGACGAACGCAAGAACAAGGCCGGCGAGGTCGATTTCGGTATCTCCCATCTCGACCGCCTGTTGTCGGAAAACGATTCCCTCGCCGAGCTCGGCGCTCCGTCGGCCAATGCGCCGGTGATGCTCCCCGCGCACGTCGATTGCTGGGCGCAGACCGCCCCGGAACCGCGGCCCTCGCCGGACGCGGCGCACTTTCTGCATGGCCCGCGGGAAAGCGCCCCGGACGTACAGGTTTGCTGGCGCGCGGACATCGATCTGACCGGAGCGGATGCACAGGCCGACGCCATCGAATCCCTGACCCTGTGCCCGCCCGCCAGCAGCGAGACCCTGCCGGCGCCGATCGGCGTGTTCAAGCGCTGGCTGACGGGGAAGGATGCGGACGACTCGAGCGCCGACGTGGAGGGCGTCCGGTCCGTCGACCGAACCGAAGAAGACACGGGAGGCCCGGAGGGTTCGACTCCTGCGGACCGCCGGATCATCCGCTGGCGCGGGGCCGGAACGAGCCGCGAAGACGTGACTTCGGACCCGGGCGACGTCCGGCCCGGAGACGTGATCGTGATCCCGTGCACGCACCCCGGGCCGCATGACCGGCTCGGAGACCTCCCCCCGGAATCGTCCGTTTCCCCCGCGGCCCTCGACGTGGGGGACGCCGCACATCGGCTCGCCCGCGCCAAGCCGATCCTGCGCCTGCATCCTGCCCTGGTGGACGCTTGGCCGGACTCGGTGGCCGCCAAGGCCGCGGCGCGGTCGCTGCTGAGCGACCTCCCGCAGAAGTACGAAAACGATCCGCATGAAGTCGCGGAAGTGCTGCACGGCCTCCTGACGGAGCTGTCGAAGGCCGAAGCCCTGCCCGACGGCTGGGACTGGCTGCCGCAAGCCGCGAAGGAGCTCCGCAAGGAATTTTCCACCGTCGCCGCTCTTCGCCGGGAGTGCCGCCTCGTCGGGGGTCGGAGCCTCGTCCTTGCCGGTCGCCGCCGTGTCGAGAAGCTCGCCCACGAAGCCGCCGTCTTCAGCGACGAGGACGATGCCGCCGCATCCGGCATATCGCACCGCGACGGCAAGCCGGTGACGCTCCGCACCCATCTCCCCGGCGTTGAGGACTTCGCCCGCCGCCACGCGGCCGGCTGCGGCCTGCCCGACGAATTGGCGGAAGCCGTCGCTCGCGCGGGACTGCTGCACGACCTCGGCAAGGCGGACCCGCGATTTCAGGCCATGCTCCGGGGAGGATCGCCGTGGTCGGCCGGCGAGGTTCTGGCCAAGTCCGCCGGGATGCCCAGGACCCCGGCCGCGCGGGCGCGCGCCCATGCCGCATCGGGATACCCGGCGGGAGGCCGGCACGAGCTGCTGTCCGTGCGGCTGGCGGAAGCCGCGCCGGGGCTCTTGCCGAAGGACGACGCATTGCGCGACCTCGTGCTGCACCTCGTGGCCAGCCACCACGGCCATTGCCGCCCGTTCGCGTCCGTCGTGGCCGACGACGACCCGGTAGCCGTGGAATACACGTTGTGCGGCCACCGGATGCGCTGGTCCGGCCCGACCGGGCTGGAACGGCTGGACTCCGGCGTCGCCGACCGCTACTGGCGGCTCACCCGCCGCTACGGCTGGTGGGGGCTGGCATGGCTCGAAGCCCTGCTCCGCCTCGCCGACTGGCGGCGCAGCGAATGGGAGGAGGCGCACGATGCCGCCGGGTGACGCCCGTGGCGGCGACGCTCAGGGGCTCCTGTTGAGCGGCCTCGACGGGAGCAATCCGCTGGGGTTTCTGGCCGCGGTCGGGACGCTGTGCATCCTTGATGACGTTTTCGCGGGATCGGTTCGCCTCGGGTGGCGACGCGCCTGCGGTAGCTGGAGACCCTGGCTTGCGGGATGCGGCGGCGACGAGCAGGAGGTTTGCGAAGCGATGCTGCAAGCGCTGAAGAATGCCCCGACGGGGGTATTCGACATTGGCGGAGAGATTCGGAAAGAGAAGGGGAAAGAAAAGGAATACAACAAGTTTCCGTTCGCCCACGACAGATTTGTTCGAGAGCTCAAGGATCGGCAGGGCAAGGCCCGCCCGGCCAGCCGCCGGGACGTGGACTTCCTGGCCGGGTTCGGCACGGAGCTATACCCCGATGCGAAGAAGGGCGAGTTCCAGGAAACGCGCTTCAGGATGGTGCGCGCCGGAGACTCGAACCGGCAGGGGATGCTGTTCTACGCAAAGGCCATCCGCGAAGGCATCGGCCACCGGCATGTCGAGCGTACGTTGTTTCAACCCTGGGACTACCGGGACGAAGGCTACAGCCTGCGTTGGGACCCGATCGAAGACCAGGCCTACGCGCTCCGATGGAAGGACCCGAGCCGATCGAAGGTGGCCGATGGCCCGGGCACGATGCTCGCCGCCAATTGTCTGGCGGTCGAGTCGTTGAGATGTTTTCCGTCTTTCGCAGTGGGAAGGCGGGTCCACACTACCGGATTTCACCAGGACGAAACGCGAGGATTTCGTTTCGTGTGGCCGATATGGACTTCGATGGTGGAGGTCGAGACCTTGCGCTCCCTGGTTGCGCTGCGCGACCTGCACGAAAGCCCCCTGCCTCGCCCGGCCCTTCTCGCCAAGGGTATCGAAGAGGTCTATTACGTCCGCCAGGTACGACCGAACCAGTATTACAGCAACTTCGCGCCGGCGCAGCCGCTCGTTTGACGGCTGAATCTCGAAACGACGGAGACAGGCAATGGAGAAACGCATGACCCTCGATCTGAAGACCTTGCGAGACGCGGTCGCGGGCACGGCCGCGGCGTTTCGCTGCGTGACCGACTACCAGCCGGCGGGTGGGCCCGGCGACAAGGTGTTCCCGCCGACTTACGAAGGCGGCAAGTACGCCGCGGAGGAACGCTTCGATCCCGGGACGGGCAAGAGCAGACCCTGCGTGCTCCTCGACTCCGTGCAGTCGCAGGCCAACCGGATGGAGCTGGCCCTTCTCGCGGCGCATCGCGCCGGCACGGTGGCGCTTCCCCTGATCGTGACGCGTTTCGATCAGCCCGAGCTGCTCAGGAAATTCACCGTGACGAGCCTGGAAGCGCCGCATCGCGCCGCGGACGCGCTGTTCCGAGACAGCCGGTTGAACGGCGTGACGTTCCGCGAATCGGACAAGGGCCGACTCCTCGACACGGCGGACGTCCGCAACGCCGCCGGCCTGTTCGGCCTCTGCCCTACGGCGCTGGTCTTCGGCTTGTGGGACTCGACGGGGCCGCGCGGCGGACTGGGCGCGAAGTTCCAGCGGGCGCTGGTGTCGGAGATCGTCGGTTACGACGCGGTGCCGGGGGTCAAGACGGCGAGCCGCATCGATCCGGCGGCGATTGAGCGGAGCGCCGGTCCGGTCTTCAGAACGGCGGATGGGGGCTGGACTCTGGATCCGGAGAAGGCCCGGAAGGGCGGCGAGGGGAAGCCCGTTCTGTACAAACGTCGTCAGGGAAAGGACGTCGAATATGACCAGGAATCGGGAAGAGACGTCCCCGATCAGGGACGCCCGTCGGTGATAAACCACGGGAACGTCACGCCAGACTATGATTTCGTGAAGAACAACAGCAACCAGGTTCAATACGAAACCCGGATCGACGACCGCGGTGAGTCCGTGAGGGTCAGGCCCCGAATTCCGGGCGGCTTCACGATCTCCAAGGCCACGCAGACCACGGTGCTGTCGCTTGCGGCGTTGCGCAGACTCCGTTTCCCGCTCGACGGCGCGGCGGACTCCGACCACGAAACGGACGTTTCCGCGCGCACCGCGCTGGCCGCACTGGGGCTCGCCGCCGGCACGCTGGCCCGGAACGACGCGGACCTTCGCTCTCGCTGCCAGCTCTTCGCGGAAGCCGCGCCGACCTGGGAATTGCTCGATCGTCCCGGGGAGCCCCCCAAGGCGTTCGACCTCGACCAGGACACCGCGCTTCGATTGCTGGCGGACGCGATAGAGGAAGCCAGAAAAGAGGGCCTGCCGTGGGAGGACCGGATCGAGCTGACCCCCGCCGCCGAGCTGGTCGAGCTCGTTCGCCGCAGCCAGGAGTTGGCGAGCCAGGAAGGAGCGGGGCCAGACTGATGTTCGCGCTCGGGCTCCGCTACCTGAACGGGTGGTCGATGGCCGCCGCGGACGGTGCGCGGAAGGAACAGGCCGAGTGGCCGCCGCACCCCGATCGGGTGTTCATGGCCTTGGCGGCGGCATGGTTCGAGACCGGCGAGGACACCGAAGAGCACGCCAGGGAAGGCGACGCGCTGCGTTGGCTGCAAGCCCTTCCTCCGCCCGCCATTGCCGCTTCCGAGGCAGGGCGCCGCACCCTGGTCACCAGCTACGTGCCGGTGAACGACGACGGGGGAGGCAGGAAGAGCAGTCCGAAGACCGAGGTGGACAGGCTGAGGAACAAAGGCTTGGCGCGGCTCCCGGAACACCGCCTGCGCCAGCCCCGCGGCTTCCCCGTCGCCATCCCCCACGACCCCGCCGTGCGCCTGATCTGGCGGGAGGCGGAGCTGGATGCCCACCGCGGCGCACTGGAGCGTCTGGCCGCGAAGGTCACCCATGTCGGGCACTCCGCGTCCTTCGTGCAGGCGTGGGTGGAGCAGGATTGCGAAGTCGCCGCGAACTGGGCGCCGATCGAGGGCATCGCCGTGCGCCGGCTGCGGGTTCCCTCGCCCGGGAGTCTCGAACGGCTGGCCCGAGCCTGCAACCGGGACGCCTGGATCGCCTGGCGCGACCTGCGTGACGAGCTCGAGCGGGCGCAGGCGGCGCTCAAGGCGATGAAGCCCCCGCCGAGGGTTGCCTGGCGAGGCTTTCCCGACGCCGTATTGCTGGCCGATGAAACGAGGACCAGACGGCATCCGGCATACCCCGCCGCGAAGGCGGGCGATACCGAGGCGGCGACGTCCCTCGTCCACGCATTGGTGGATGAGGCAGGAGTCGCCGCGGTGCGCCGACTCCTGGGTACGGTGGAGACCGCCCGGCCCGTGCTGGTCAGCGCCCACGCCTACGAGCGCGACGGCTTCAACGCGATTCCGGCCGCACTGGCGAGGCTCCTGAGCGAGGGTCTGGGGGTCCCGTTCGATACCGCCGTCGTGCAGACCAACGTCGTCGCCCACACCGGGGCCGGCGGCTATGGCCGGCTCGCCCGCCAGGCCGCCTTCGGAGGCGAAGCCGAGAAGGGCCGTGAGCACGTGATGGTGGACGACTTCATCGGCCAGGGCGGTACACTTGCGAACCTGCGCGGCTGGATCGAGAAGCAGGGCGGCACGGTCGTCGGCGCGGTCGGGCTGACCGGCAAGCCGTACTCGGCGAAATTGAACCCATCAGGAGAACAGCTCCATGAGCTCCGACAGAAGCACGGACCGGACTTCGAGAAGTGGTGGCGGGAGCATTTCGGCCACGCCTTCGATTGCCTTACTCAATCGGAGGCTCGGTACCTCGCCCGCTCCCCGGATGCTGACGCCATACGAGATCGGCTTGCTGCGGCAGTGTGCGAAGGAGGCTTCCCAGGTCGCCGGCGAAATCCTCGCGAGCAAAGGAAGGAAATCAAAGGCTTGAAGGAATGCCTCGCGGACCGGTTCCCGGACGGGCCTCCCGCGGCGCCCATGCGGCCGGTCCCCGGCAGGTGGCAGGGATACGGCCGCCCGCAGACGCCCTCCTCCCCCGAATCGGCGCTCCCTTCCGAAGCCGCGCCCCATTCGGTGTTCGACCCGCGCCTCGTCGTCCTCGCGATCGCCGGCAAGCGCGTCTCCCTCCCGGCGACGCTCAAGCTGACGGCGGCGCTGCGCGGCCTGCTGATGCGCAAGTGCCCGGAGCAGCCGCCCCCGGAATGGTTCTGCGGGCATCGCCCGGACGGCAGGGCGAGCGCGGCGCCGCACGTGGCCCTGGCGCCCCTGCCGTTCGTCGGCTCGCAGCACGCGGACGGCCGCATCCTGGGGCTGGCCCTGATCCTGCCCCGAGGGCTGGAGTCACAAGAGGCCGGCCGCTGCCTGGAACCCATCCTGCGGGACCCGGAAACCGGCCTGCCGCGCGACGACCTCCGTCTGTTCGACGGCGACCGGCTCGAGTGCTCCATCGAGATCGAAGCCCGTGAACGCCCGCCCGCGAACCTCGACCCCCGGACCTGGACCAGGGCGTCCCGCGTCTGGGCCAGCGTGACCCCGGTGGCGCTGAACCGGCACTTCGACGGCGAGGACCGGTGGGAGCGGTCCGCCGAGAGCGTGAAGGACATGTGCGGGCACGTCGGCCTGCCGCGCCCCCGCGAGGTCCTGCTGCACCCGGTCTCCCTGGTCGAAGGCGCTCCCCACGCGAGAGAGTTTCCGCAGCTGGCCCGCAAGCACGACGGCGGACGGCGGAGGCACGGCCATGCCGTGGTCATTTTCGACGAACCCGTATGCGGGCCGGTGCTGATCGGAGCCGGGAGGTTTCGCGGGTACGGATTGTGCCGGCCGATGGAGGGGGCGGCTCCGTGACCTGAGCCCCCGCGGGTCCGGCGTCAGCCCGTCCAGCGGAGCCGGACGACTTCTTCGCGCAGGTGCTGTCGGCTGGCCGTCGCGATGCGCGTCCGGAACAGGTCGATGGCCGTCAGCTCGTAGCCCAGGGACTGCGCCAGCTCGCCCAGGATCTGCCCGGTCCGGATCAGGACCCGCAGGTACGACGCCTGGTCTCCGACGACGTAGGCCAGTCTCGCGCCGGGGCGCAGGCGGCTTCGGAGGCCGGCCAGATGCCGCGCCATGCCGCCGAAGTACAGCTTCGCGACCCGCGCGTACTGCCGTTCGAAGCCCGAAGTCCGGCCTTGCCCGATGCGGCGTTCTTCGATGAGCCGGGCGATGCGCTGAATGCCCTCGTGGCCGGCGACGAGAGCGTCGTCGGCGTCGGCCTTGTACACGCTTCGCGTATTCGACCGGACGAGCCCCTGTTTCAGGCTGCGCAGCTCCCGCTTGTCCCCGACGAAGCCGAGCAGCACGCTTTCGAGCCGCGTCGTCCGGGTGTAGTCCTTCTCGTTGGGATACGGCGGCGAGGTGATGACGGCGTCGATGGACGACGGCTCCAGCAGCTCTTCCGGGCCGCGCGCGTCCGCAAGGTGGACCGTGGCCGCGGCCGCCCCCGCCGGCGCTCCCAGCGCCGCGAGATCGGCGCCCATCGTTCGGACGCGCTCCAGCCACGGGCCGACGACCGGCGCGTCTTCCCGAATCCGTCCGACGCCGACCTCGGGGCCGAAATGCAGGTTGCCGATCTCCGAGACCAGCGCCGCCGCGAGCGCGAGCCGCTCGTGCGCATGGACCGCGTCGTCGCGATGCCCGTCCAGCGCATCGAGCAGCAGCAGCGTCTTGTGCAGCGGCAGGGGGCTGATCGAGTTCCGCAGCAGCAGGCTCAGGCGGTCGGCGGGCAAGGTCCGGAGGCCGGAGGCAGGCGCGCCGCCCGTTCGGAACAGGGGACCCGCCCCCAAGTCCTCGATGCCCTGCCCCCGGAGGCGTTCGAGCGTCCGCGCAGCGACCTCGCGGGCGTGGGAGACCAGCGCCTCGGGGTCGACGCTCCAGTCCAGCTTGGTGCGGCTCGCGAAGCCGGCCATCGGATTGCGCTCGATGCCGACGCTCGGGATGCCGAGCTTCCTGCACTCGACCAGCGTCGTTCCCGTCCCGCAGAACGGGTCCAGCACCGTCTGCGTCGAATCGACCCCGAACGCGTCGAGGTAGTCACGGACGAGATGCGGCGGAAACGAGAGCACGAATCGATACCAGCCGTGGACGGCGCGGTCTTCGGGCCGGAGACGATTCCGTTCCGGCGCGGATCCGGCGCCGCCGGCCGCCGCGGCGGAAGCGGTCGTCACGGGCCGTCACTCCTGAAAAGGATGCTTTCAGAATCAACCACGTCCAAGAGGTATCTCGTGCGTTCCCACTGCCGTTGTCCGCCGTTGCCCGATAGTTGCGCCACAGGGTCCGGGAAGCGTCGGAACGCCTTCGGAGACAACGGGTGTCCGGCCAAGTGCTCCTAGCGAAATCTTATCAGCGGATCCCGGTCTACACCCGGCTCCTGTACCAGGGAGGCATGTGCGCTGTGGGGTTTTCGCCAAGCACACCTCGTCGCAGGGCGTCCTGGGAACGCTTGTGTCCCGCCCGCATTCTCATTTCCGGGGGCTCCGCCCCCGTGCGGGCGAGACACAAGCGTTCCCAGAGGCTCCGCGCAAGCGCCGCCGTGGGGTGAAATCCGCCCATAAGCCCCTCGAACCGATCCCAAACCCCGGAACAACGCCATCCCCGTGGGGTATAAAACATCTTGACCCCCGCTCTCCGTGTTCTATTTCAATAGGTTACGAACAGTGCACATGCCTCCCCGTACCAGGACCTCATCCGCCGGGGGGCGCTCGACGATGCCGGGCGGCCGCCGCCGATCCTGCCCATCGTGCTCTACAACGGTCGGGGCCGGTGGAGCACGCCGGTCGAGGCGGGGGACCTCATCGCCCCGGTGCAGGAGGCGCTGGCGCGTTGCCAGCCGTCGCAGCGGCGCTTTCTGCTTGACGAGGGGAGATGGAGGGAAGACGATCCGCCGGGCCGGAACCTGGTGTCGGCGCTGCCGGGGCCGGCCAGGGCGGCTCCCCGGCGCCCACATCGACCGTAAATGAGGGGGAAGGAGTTGGAAGCCGTTCGACCGAACCGGGCCGAATTCGACCTCGCGGCCCTGCGCCACAACCTGCGCGTGCTCCGGGGCCTCGCCGGCCCGGAATCGAAGATCATCGCCGCCCTCAAGGCGAACGCCTACGGGCACGGCGCGGCGGCGGTCGCGCGCGCCCTCGCCGACGACGGCGATGCCTTCGCCCTCGCGACCGGGAGCTTCGAGGACGCGCTCGCCATCCGCGGCGCAGGCGTCCGCCTCCCCATCCTGATGTTCGGGGGCGCCCTCCCGGAGGCCGCCCCGGACCTCCTCGCCCACGACCTCATCCCCACCGTGTACGACCGGGAGGGGGTCCACGCGGTGTCGGCCGCAGCGGGCGCGGCCGGCAGGACCGCGCCCGTCTACGTCAAGGTGGACGCCGGCCTCGGGCGTCTCGGGACGCCGCTCCCCGACGCCCTCGACTACATCCGGGAGGCGCAGCGCCTGCCGAACGTCCGGGTGGAGGGCGTGTACACCCATCTCTCCTTCTACGACGAGGCGGAGCGCGAGTGGGCGCGCGAGCGGATGCGTGCGTTCGACGGGCTCCTCCGGGACCTTCAGGCAGCGGGCATCCACGTGCCGGTGACCCAGGGCCTCGCCAGCTCCTGCATGGCCGCCGGGCTCACCAGCCGGGGCAACGCGGTCTGCCCGGGCCATCTCCTCTACGGCGTGCCGTCGACCGCCCCGTCCGTGGCCGACGCCTCGGCCTTCCGCCCCGTGCTCCGGTCGATCCGGAGCCGCCTCATCCACGCCGGCCCCCCGAGGGCGGGGATGCGGGGCGCGCCGGAACACGACCTCCCGAGCCGGATCGGCGTCATCCCCCTCGGCCTCGCGGACGGATACCGCCCCCCGCTCGCCGGCCGCACGGCCCATGCCCTCGTCGCGGGCGTGCGCGCTCCCGTCCGGGGGGTGTCGCTCGAGCACGTCACCCTCGACCTCTCCACCCTGCCCGCCGCGGGGGTCGGCGACGAAGCGGTGCTCCTCGGGGAGAGCGGCGGCGAATCGATCTCCCTCACGGACCTCGCCGAGTGGCAGGGCGCGCGCCCGCACCACGTCCTGATGGCGTTCGACCGGCGCCTCCCCGCCCATTACGCGGACGACGGCGGCCCCTGACGGGCCTGCGCCCCGCACCCCGCCGCCATCGCCCTCCCCGCGCCGCCCTCCCACCACCGGAGCCGCCGACTTGACGACGAACCGCCCTCCCCCCGACCCGATCACCGTCTCCGTCGTCCAGCACCGGCTGGTCGGCATCGTGGACGAGATGGGCGAGGCGATGCTGCGCACCTCGTTCTCCCAGATCCTGAACTCGAGCCGCGACTTCTCGACCGCGATCACCGACGCGAGGGGCGAGCTGGTCGCCCAGGCGGAGTACATCCCGGTCCACGTGGGGGCGATGCCCTCCTCCGCCCTCGCGACCCTCGAGGCGTTCGGCGACGACGTCCACCCGGGCGACGTGTTCCTCCTGAACGACCCCTACCACGGGGGCAGCCACCTCCCCGACCTGACCGCCTGCCTGCCGGTCTTCGCGGGCGACCGGCTCCTCTTCTGGACCCTCAACCGCGCCCACCACTCCGACATCGGCGGCGCCACCTACGGCGCCTACAACGCGTCCGCGACCGAGATCTGGCAGGAGGGCCTGCGGGTGCCGCCCCTCCGGCTCTACGACCGGGGGGAGCTTCGCGAGGACGTCATGCGCATGTTGCGGGTGAACGTCCGCCACCCCCGCGACTTCACGGGCGACCTCTCCGCCCAGATCGGCTCGGTGCGCCTCGGCGAACGGCGCCTCCTCGAGTTCGTGGACGAGATCGGGGCGGACACGGTGGCGGCCGCCGCCGACCGGATCCTCGATGCGGCCGAAGCGGAGACCCGCGCCGTCATCGCCGGCTGGAAGGACGGCGCCTACGCCGGCGAAGCCCTGCTCGACGACGACGGGCGCGGCAACCCGGACATCGCGGTCCGCGCCGCGGTGACCGTCGCGGGAAGCGGCCTCCGGGTGGACCTCTCCGCCTCCGACCCCCAGGTGCGGAGCTTCCTCAACTCCTCGTGGGCCAACACCCGGTCGGCGGTGATGATGGCCCTCACCTACCTCCTCGACCCCGGGATCGCCAAGAACGACGGGACCATGCGGCCGGTGGAGATCGTCGCGAAGCGGGGCACGATCGTCTGGCCGGACGACTGGGCCCCGGTCACCATGTCCACCTCCCACTGCGGCCAGGAGATCATCGAGGCGGTGGTCACCGCCCTCGCCCCCGCGTGCCCGGAGCAGACGATGGCGGCGTGGGGCAAGCGGCTCCGCATCGCCCTCAAGGGGCGGGACCCGCGCTCGGGGCGCGACTTCATCTGGCACATGTTCCACGCCCGGCCGGGGGCCGGGGCGTCCTCGGGCGGCGACGGCTGGCACAACTCCGGGGAGTGGCACTCGGCGGGCGGGCTCAAGTTCGGCTCCGTCGAGGTGGCCGAGGCGCGCTTCCCGTTCTTCTTCCGGCGCCACGAGTTCCGCCCCGACTCGGGCGGGGCCGGGCGCTACGTGGGCGGCGCAGGCGGCGCGCTCGACCTCGTGGTGGAGACCGACGAGCCCTGCGTCGCCAACACCGCGGGCGACGGGGCGCGCCACGGGCCGGTCGGGATGATGGGCGGGGAGCCGGGGCTCCCCCACCGCTACCTCATGCGCGCGCCGGGGCGCCGCCCGGCCGTCCTCGACTCCAAGCACGAGGGCATCCCGGTGCCGCCGGGGACGGTGTTCGAGGTCCGGGCGGCGGGCGGCGGAGGCTGGGGCGATCCCGCGGACCGAACGGACGAAGAACGGCGCCGCGACCGCCGCGACGGCTTCGTCACCGCGCGCGGGCGGTAGCGCGCAAGGGCGGCGGGGGGCGTCTTCGAGGGCGATGCGCGCGGGCTCTTCGACGTCGACGGCCCCGGTGTACCCTTCGGGCGCAGACCGCGGGCACGGAGGAGGCCGGCCATCCCCGGTATCCGGACCGGGCCATTCCTTGATCGCCGCGCCATCCGGAAAGAACGCGGTCGCCGCCCGGATCCCGCCCTCATCGCTCGGAAAGCGGCCTGCCGTCACGCCCGCCCGAACGGCCTCGACGTCCCGATTCGGGCGCTGCGGCGAGCAGGGAATGGCCTTGTGTACCCGGACCAGGACCCATGCCGGCGGCCGGCCGAACGGCGAGAACGTCCGCGGCGGGGCGCGGGAGCGGACGAGACCGCGGGCGAGTCCATCCGCCGCCGCCCGCCCCCGCCGACGGATTGCAGCCGAGGGAGCGTGATGGCCGGGATCGAAGCGCAGCATCTCGACTTCGCCGGGCGGCGGGTGCTCGTCACCGGCGCGGCGGGCGGGCTCGGCAGCCGGATGGCGCGGGCGTTCCACGCGCACGGGGCGGCCGTCGTGCTCGCCGACCGGGGGCGGGCGCCGGAGCAGGCGCGGCTCGCGTCCCTCGGGGCGGAGCTCGGGGTCGGCGCCGCCGACCGCCATGCCTTCGACCAGGCCGTCCCCGCCTCGGTCGAAGCCCTCGCCCGCGCCGCCGAGCCGGTGGACGTGCTCCTCAACAACGCCGGGATCGTCCACGTCGGGCCGTTCCTCGAGATGACCCCGGATGCGATCGAGCGGCTGATCGCGACCAACCTCACCGGCCCGGTCCTCCTCGCCCGCGCGGTCGCGCGCGGGATGGCCGCGCGCGGCTCCGGGGTCATCGTCAACACCGCCTCCCAGATCGCTTTCACCGGCGGCCCCAAGCGGGCGATCTACGGGACCGCGAAGGCCGGGCTCGTCCAGTTCACCCGCGCCGCGGCGGCCGAGCTCGCCCCCCACGGGGTGCGGGTGGCGGCGCTCGCCCCCGGCCGGACCCCGACCCCTCTCACCGAGAAGGCGCTCGCGGACCCCGACTACCTGGCCGCGAGCCTCGCCCGGATCCCCGCCGGAAGGCTCGGCGACCCCGACGAGATGGCGCGCCTCGCGCTCTTCCTCGCCTCCCCGCTCGCCGACTACGTGGTGGGCGAGACCCTGATCGCGGACGGCGGATACATCCTCGCCTGATTCACTTGATTCCAGCTAGTTATCTCACTCACCCGAGAATTCACCTGACTCACCCGAACCTGCGGAGAAGCCGACGATGGACCTTGGACTGGACGGCAGAAGCGTGCTCATCACCGGCGGCTCGAAGGGAATCGGCCGCGCTACGGCCGAGGCGTTCGCGCGGGAGGGCGCGGGCGAGGTCCACCTGACGGCCCGCTCCGGCGACACCCTCGACGAGGCGGCGCGGGCGATCGAGGGGGCGCACGGCCGCTGCCGGGTCCGCACCTACGCGCTCGACCTGACGGACCGGGCGGCGCGCGACGGGCTCATCGCGGAGACGATCGACGTCGACGTCCTCGTCAACAACGCGGGCGCGATCCCCTCCGGCTCGATGGACGCGGTGGACGACGCGGCCTGGCGCGCCGGCTGGGAGCTCAAGGTCTTCGGCTACATCGCGATGTGCCGGGCGTTCTTCGCCCGGATGCGCGAGCGCGGCCACGGGGTCATCGTGAACGACGTCGGGAACTCGGGCGAGAACCCGGACATCGACTACATCGCGGGCTCGTGCGGCAACGCGAGCCTCATGACCCTGACCCGCGCGCTCGGCGGACGGAGCCTCGACCACGGGGTGCGGGTCGTCGCGGTGAACCCGGGCCCGGTCGACACCGGCCGGATGGAGACTATGCTCCGCCAGCGCGCCGGGGTGATCCTCGGCGACGAGGGACGGTGGGAAGAGCTGCTCGCGCGCTTCCCCGGGGGGCGGGCCGCCACCGCCGACGAGGTCGCGGACCTCATCGTCTTCTGCGCTTCGGCGCGCGCCGGCTACCTCTCCGGCTGCGTGGTGACCCTGGACGGCGGGATCACGTCGCGCCGCTCCGTGATCTGACCCGCCTCGCCCTGCCCGGACCGGCCCGAGGAAGATCGCCTCCGCCGGGTCGTCCGGAGGCTTCCGCGACCCGGCGACCCCCGCCGACCCTGCGGCGCCCCCGGCCCGCGGATCCGCCGGGCCGCGGCGGCTGCCGCCGCCGGCGGCGGGAGGCGCCGGGCAACGGGCCGGAAGGACGGCCCCCCGGCGATCAGTCCTCCGGGAACGGGACGCGGTCGGGGTCCACCGCCCGGGTCACGAACACCTCCATCCGCGGCCGGTAGATCTCCCAGAGGAACCGAAGCTCGGCGAGCGGCGCGCGGTCCAGCTCGACCCGCAGGTCGACGAGCGGAAACGGCTGGTCGTCCACCACCAGGAGCGCGGCGGACTTGAGCTGCTTGCGCTCCCCTCCGGCCGCGAGGCCGGCCTCGAGGGCGATGAGGAGGCGTTCGGCGAGATGCTCCCCGCGCGCGGCCGCGAAGGCGTCGACCATCGCGCCGGGGACCGCCTCGGTGCGGAGGATGTTGCCGATCGCACAGCAGCCGTCGCCCTCGGCCGCCCCGTGGATCGAGTCGATCCGGCTCCCGTGGCGCCAGGCGGTCCCGCCCTCGCGGTCGATGGCCGCGAGCTGACGCCATTCGATGGCGGGGTCGTTCCGGGCGAGGGACGCGACCGCCTCGCGCGCCTTCGCGCCGGCTTCGAGCAGGTCGAGCCCGCGGGGGCCGAGGCGCGCGTCCGTCCGGTGCTGGGTGAGGACCGCGCCCACCCCGGCCCGGGCCCAGGGGCAGCGCGCGCCGACGTTGATGCTGGACGTGGCGACCGCGGCGCCGAACATGCCGGTGCGCCGGCACATGCCGACGAGCGAGAAGGTCATCGGTGGTTCCTCGAGTCGGAGGCGGAGTACCGCCGGCTTCGTCCGCCGGCCCCGGAGGGCGGCGAAGGAGAACGGCGGGAGGGTTGTGCTAAGACTACCCCAGCCGTGTGTGCATCGGGTCCGTCGGCCCCGGCGCGCGCGGGCCGAGCATGGGAACCGCGGTCGTCCGGATTCAAGGCGCGTGGAGGGCGACGTAATCCATGAGGCTCGGAATGCCCGGCTGCCAGGCGTCTCCCCCGTCGGGCGGCTTCCAGACGTAGCCGACCGTAGCCAGGCGGTCCCGGCATTCGAGCACCTCGGCGGTCGAGCGGTCCGCCGCCAGAGCGTCGGCGATGGCCGCGTTCAGATCGCCGCTGCGCAGGGTCTCCCGTCCCTCGAATACCGCGGCCATGCCTGCCGCCACGGCCAGGAGCCCGTGTCGTTCCAGCTCCTCGCGCCGGTCTTCGTAGAACGAGGACTTCTCCCGGTCGAACTCCGGCGCCGCGGCCGCTACCAGAGATTCGTCGATTCGGGCCGCGCCTCTCGATCGGGCCGCGGTCCACAACGCCGCGCCCCATAGCTGCAGGAAATAGGGGTAGCCCTGGCTCTCCTCGACCACGCGGGCCAGCGCCGCCCCGTCGAAGGCGATCGCCGGCGTTTGCACGGCCAACGGACGCACCAGCGCCGCGGCCGACGCCGCATCGTCCAGCCGCCCGACGCCGATCTTCTCCCCTCGGCTCCAGAAGCTGGCCGACATCGTGTTGAGGTGGGGTTGCAGGCCGGGAGTGCCCGCCATCACCAGCAGGAACGGCGCCTCGGCGGAGACCGTCTGGCTCGCGTTCAGCAACCATTGGCCCACGTCCCGGTCCAGGGTGTGGGCTTCGTCCAGGAGCAGCGCCAGCGGGCGCCGCGTGCAGCGCGCCGTCAACCACGAGATCAATGATCGGCCCTGGCCGCCGAGCTCCCAGCCGAGCCGTCCGACCCCCATCGAGATCGACAAGGTGGACGGGCGCAGCGAAGAGAGCGGCGAGGAAATCCGGAAAGGAGGCGCCAGACGGGTGGCCAGCCGCCTCAAATCCGGTATCTCGTCGGGGGTCAGCCACACCGCGTCCAGGCCGCCGGCCTCGATCTCGTGGCGCAGCCAGTGCAGGAGCGCGGTCTTGCCGTTGCCGCGGGGGCCGGAGAGGATGGCGCCCCGGGGCGCGCCTCGACCGGCATGGAGATAGGCGAGCAAGTCCAGCAACCTGCGCTGCTCCGCGTCCCGCCCGGCCAGATACGGTGGGACGTGCCCCCATCCCGGGACGAACGGATTGGCGGCTGGCGGCTCGCTCATGGCGCGAGAATAGCAAAGCCCCGGCGACGGACGGCCGTCGATGACCCATCCGACCCGGCGTGGGCGGCCCCGCGCGCATCCGCGCCGCGAAGCAGCCCGGACCCGGCAAGGCATGGACCTGCCCCGGAGGCGCTATCGAGGCGGTGAAGGACGCGGGCGGACGGTCACCCGCCGGCCAGGGGCTCGACGCATCGCGGGTCGTCGTTCCCCGCCGAGTTGACCAGCGGGCCGACCCGGCAGGCGGACAGCGCCTCCGGCCGGCACGGGCCGAGCGGCGCAGCTTCGCCCGCGAGCCACGGATCGAAGGCGTCCCGCGGCAGGATGACCGGCATCCGCGCGTGGATGGGCGCGAGCGCCGCATTCGCCTCGGTCGTCAGGATGGCGCAGGTCTCCACCGTGTCGCCCGGCCCCGCTTCGGCGAGCGCCCCGGTGAGCCGCGCGCCCTCGCGCACCCGCCACCGCTCCCACAGCCCCGCGAAGGCGAAGAGCCCGCCCTCCCTCGCGCCGATGAACCACGGCTGCCTCCGGGCCCCGCCGCGCTCCCACTCGTAGAAGCCGTCGGCGGGGATGAGGCAGCGGCGCGCGGCGAAGGCGCGGCGGAACGCGGGCTTCTCGCGCGCCGTCTCCGCCCGCGCGTTGATGAGCCGGTGGCCGATGGCCGGGTCCTTCGCCCATGCGGGGACGAGCCCCCAGCGCAGCATCGAGAGCCGGCGCTCCTCCCCCTCGGCGCGCACCACGGCCACCGGCTGGCTAGGGGCGACGTTGTACCGGGGCCGGAGGTTCGGCCCCGGCCCGTCCAGCCCGAAGAAGGCGGCCACCTCCTCCCACGGCGCCCGCAGCGTGAATCGCCCGCACATGGCCGGCAGCGTACACCACCGGCCCGCCTCGCCCCTCCCCGGCCAGGCTCGAACCCGGACGGGTTCCGCGGGAGGCCGGCCGCGCCGGGAGGAGCAATCGGGCCGCGCCGAACGGGGCGGCCGCTACCTCGCCGCTACTTCGATCTGCCGGAGATCACGGGCACGGCACGTCGATCGTGCCCGGGTACTCCCAGTGCGCGTCGGTGTTGGCGTCGATGATGGCCCCGACCCCTCCTCCGAGGAGCAGGTTCCCCCACGCCCGACCGGTTCGCGCGCCGGCGACCTCGTCGGTGTGGTAGAGGTTCCCGCGTTCGTCCGTGCAGGCCACGCGCAGCGGATCGTCACTCTTCTTGATGACCACGTCGGCGGTCGGCGTGACCTCGCGGCGTTCCTTCTTGTTCGTGACCGTACATTCGATCCGTCCGGCGCAGGCCTGGGGCGCCTTCACGGTGACCACCGCCACCTTCGGCTTGCTGATGCTCGCACAGCCTCCACCGAGCCCGACCGCTGCGGCGAGCATGGCGACGGCCAGGCTCGTCGTCTTCTTCGTATGCATGGTTTCTCCTCTTCTCTCGCGTTCCCGACACTACTGCTTCCGCGTTGCTCCGCCGCACCGGCGCGGCGGAGCTGGAGATGCCCCCGCCCCGTCAGTGGTAGGGGCGGTCGCCCTTGACGGTGACCCGCACCCCGCTCCTCGTCTCGGGCCAGTAGTCCCAGGTGGCGTGGTGCTGGGTGCAGCGGTTGTCCCACATCGCGATCGAGTTCTCCCGCCACCGGAACCGGCACTGGAACTGCGGGTTGGCGCAGTGCGTGTAGAGGAACCCGAGCAGGGCGTCGCTCTCCGCCCGCTTCATGCCGACGATCCCCTGGGTGAAGGGCTCGTTCACGAAGACGAGCTTGCGGCCGGTCTCGGGGTGGGTGCGGATCACCGGGTGCACCGCCTCCGGGTGCTTGTCCCGGCGCAGCCCGCCGCCCAGCGGCTCGTAGCGGCCGCGGTGCACGTCGGCGGTGTGCAGCGCCTCGAGCGGGTCGAGGACCCGCTTCATGGTCTCGGAGAGCGCGTCGTAGGCCGCGTACATGTTCGCGAACAGCGTGTCGCCGCCGACCGCCGGCACGGTCGTGAGATGCAGGATGCTCGCCATCGGCGGCTCCTCGTCGCAGCTCACGTCGGAATGCCAGGCCGTGCCTTCGGCGAAGGGCGAGGCCGCGTCGGCGTGGATCTTCATGAGCTCCGGGCGCCCGTCGACGCACGGGGCGGAAGGGTGGACGTGCAGCTCGCCGAAGCGGCGGCCGAACGCCGCGTGCTGGTCGAAGGTGACGTCCTGATCGCGGAAGAAGAGGACGAGGTGCTCGAGCAGCCCGCCGTGCAGCACGCGGAAGGTCTCGTCGTCGAGCGGTTCGCGCAGGTCCACCCCGCGCACCTCGGCGCCGATGCCGCGGGTGAGCGGCATGAACTCGACCGTATCGTTTCGCATGTTTCCCCTCCGGCCCGGCCGGGCGTGAACCCGGCTTTCCCCGCGATCATACTCTTCCCCGGGGCAGGGACGGCCGCTCGGACCTCCCGCGGAGGCTTCCCGCGCGCCCTCCCGGGCGACCTCCTCGCCTTCCTGACCCCTGGCCGCGAACAGGGAAAATCCATAACGCCGCTTTCGATATTCCCGTACACTCCCGGGAATGGTTCCCCACGCCCGCCACGAAGCGGCCGTCCGGGCGCTCCCCGACCGGCTCCCGGTCGTCGGCCTCATCGGCGCGAGGCAGGTCGGCAAGACGACACTCGCCCGCGGCCTGGCCGGGCGCAACAGGCGGCCGGTCCACGTCTTCGACCTCGAGGATCCCACCGACGAGGCCCGGCTCGCCGATCCCAAGCTCCCGCTCGAACCGCTCCGGGGGCTGATCGTCATCGACGAGGTCCCGCGGCGCGAAGGGCTCTTTCGACCCCTTCGGGCGCTCGTGGACCGGCCGCGCAACGAGGCCCGCTTCCTCGCGCTCGGCAGCGCCGGCCCCGCTCTGCTCCGCCAGCCGTCCGAGACGTGGAACCAGGCATGAAACCACCGGAGACCGGATACCGCATCGGCGTCGACGTCGGCGGCACGTTCACGGACGTGGTCGCGGCGGACGCGCGCGGCCAGGTCACGTTCGCGAAGGCTGCGAGCACCCCGGCCGACCAGTCGGCCGGGGTGCTCGCCGCGCTCTCCCGGCTCGCGGAAGCGCTCGGGACGGCCCTCCCCGACCTCCTCGCCCGCACCGGGTCGATCGTCCACGGCATGACCGTCGCGACCAACGCCCTCATCGAGCGCAAGGGGGCGAAGGTCGGGCTCCTCGCCACCGAGGGCCACCGCGACGTCCTGGAGATGCGTGAGGGGCTGAAGCCCGAGCGCTACAACATGCGCCTCCCCCGTGAAGAGCCTCTGGCCCCCCGGCGCCTTCGCTTCGGGGTCCGGGAGCGCATCCGCCCGGACGGCCGCATCGAGACCCCCCTCGACCCCGCCTCCCTCGCGAAGGCGATCCGCGGGCTTCGCCGGGGCCGGGTCGAATCGGCGGCGGTCTGCTACCTCCACTCCTACCGGGACGACCGGCACGAGCGGGCGACCCGCGCCGCGCTCGAAGACGAGCTGCCCGGGGTCTACGTCAGCCTCTCCTCGGAGGTGCTGCCGAGGATCAAGGAGTACGAGCGCACCTCGACGACGGTGGTGAACGCCTACGTGGGGCCGCTCATCGCCCGCTACCTCGCCGGCCTCCGCGAGCGCCTCGCCGCCGCCGGCTACGCGGGGCCGATCCTCGTCATGCAGTCCCACGGCGGGGTGGCCCCGGTCGAAGAGACGATCCGGGTCGCGGCCGGCACGGTGCTCTCGGGGCCCGCCGGGGGGCTCGCCGGCGCGCGCCGGGTGGCCGCGCTGGCCGCCGCGCCGGACCTCGTCACCTTCGACATGGGCGGGACCTCGAGCGACGTCTCCCTCGTCGTGGGCGGCGAAGCGATGCTGGCCGTCGACAAGGCGATCGCCCGCGAGCGGATCGCCCTCCCGAGCCTCGACATCACCACCCTCGGGGCGGGGGGCGGCTCCATCGCCCGCGTCGACGGCGGCGGCCTGCTCAAGGTCGGGCCGGAGAGCGCGGGGGCCGACCCCGGCCCCGCCTGCTACGGGCGGGGCGGGCGTGAGGCCACGGTGACGGACGCGAGCGTGGTGCTCGGCTTCCTCGACCCCGACAACTTCCTGGGCGGGGCGGCGCGGCTCGACCGGGAGGCGGCCCGGAGCGCCCTCGCCCGCCTCGGGAAGGCGCTCGGCACGGACCCGGTGCGGGCCGCGGAGGGGGTGCACCGGGTGGTCAACACCCAGATGGCGGAGGGGATCCGGGTGGCGACGGTGCGCCGCGGGGTCGACCCGCGCCGCTTCGCGATCCTCGGCTTCGGCGGGGCGGCGGGCCTGCAGGCGACCGAGCTCGCCCGCATCGTCCACGTCGGCCGGGTGATCGTCCCGCGGGTCGCCTCCGTCCTCTCCGCGTGGGGGATGCTGGGGACCGAGCTCCGCCTGGAGGCGGTCCGCTCCCACGTGGCCGACACCGGGGGCCTCGACCTCGCCGCCCTCCGGGCGCTCTACGACGCGCTGGAGGCCGAGGGCCGCGCCCGGATGGGCGGCTGGACGGACGGCCCGATCCGGTCGCGGCGCGCGGCGGAGATGCGCTACGGCGAGCAGGTCTACGAGATCGACGTGTCCCTCGACGGGGTGGACTTCGGCTCGCCCTCCCTCGCCGAAGCCCTGAAGCGCGCCTTCGAGGCCCGGCACGAGGAGCTGTACACCTACTCCCTGCCGGACCAGGACCCGGTGCTGATCAACACCCGGGTGACCACCTCCGGGGCGCTTCCCGCACTGCCGATCGAGCCGGAGGCGCCCCCCGGCCAGGCCCCCGCGCCGCCGCGCGGGGCGCGCGAGATATTCCTCGGCGAATGGCGGGAGGCGCCGGTCTACGACTTCGACGCGCTCGCTGGCGGCCAGGTCGTCGCGGGGCCCGCGATCGTCGAATCGGACACCACCACCGTGCTCCTCCGCCCGGGGGACGAGGCGACCACCACCCCCCAACGCTGGCTCGACGTCCGGCTCCCGGGCGCTTAGCCCTGAGCTGCACGCCCCCCCTGCCCCAGCCCCATCGGAACGCGGGCGTCCCCGGGACGCGCCGCGCCCGGGGGCCGCCGCCCGCGCCTACCAGCTCAGGCGCAGGTCGAGGCCCACCCCATGCT
Source organism: Gammaproteobacteria bacterium (assembly GCA_965243335.1). Lineage (GTDB taxonomy): Bacteria > Pseudomonadota > Gammaproteobacteria > HK1 > HK1 > JAJDXW01. Next base: position 1,560,686 of record OZ251545.1, on the reverse strand, counting down.
CGGGACGGGTCGCGCCGCGCTCCCGGCGGTACGCCTCCAGATCGAGCGCGAACGCCTCTGCCGTCCCCCGGGTCAGCCGCCAGCCGACCCCGAAACGGCGCTCCTCCCGCGACTGCCCGAACCGGGTGTAGGGCGTCGCCACCCCGAAGCCGCCGAACGCCCCCACCCCGTAGCCTGCCTCCGCCTGAAGGACCGCACCCGAACGCCGACCCGCCGTCTCCCCTCGCCCGGCCACGCCTTCCTCCCACAGCCGCGACACGCCGCTCCCCGCTTCGCCCCATCCCGGCGCCACGCGCAACGACAGCCCCCGTCCGTTCGCGCGCGGATCGAGCCGCAACCCGCCCGACAGCCCCCATTCCTCCATTCCGCTTCGGTGCGCCACCAGCCAGCGCCCTCCGACTTCCAGGGCCAGACGCCCCGGGCCGGTCCAGGACAGCCCGCCGCCGAACTCCCCGCCGGTCCCCGTCGCGCCGTCTCCTCCGTCCCAGCGCACCCCGAACTCCACCGAGGGCGACAGCCGCCCCCCTCCGGCCAGCACGTACTCCCGCGAACCCTGCGCCGTCACCCGCAGCCGCTGCGTCTCCACCGTCAGCCCTGCGATCAGGTCATCCTTCCCGGGCCCGTTGTCGTCCACCGTGTAGCGCGTCGCCTGGCCCTCCCCCTTCAGGTCCACCCGCGTCGCTCCGTCCAACGCGAGCCGCACCGCCCCTCCCGCCGCCGCGGCCACGAGCCGGCTGTCGCTGCGCTGGCGCCCGTGACGCTCCAGCAGCGCCTCGTCGTCGATCTCGATCTCCCCCGCCCCGTAGCCCACCGACGCCCACAGCCGCGAGCCTCTCGCCGACGACCATCCCACGTAGGGCTGCACGCTCGCCATCCGGCTGCGGTGCACGCCTTCGATGGGCTCGTCGTCGCTCCGGTCCACGTAGTCCATCCGGCTCTCGAACCACGACACCCCGAGCCCGCCCGTGAGCCCGGAGCCGAACGCCGCGTCCGCCCCCAGGTGGAACGCGGACAGGTCCCCCGACCACTTCAGCGAGCGCTCGTCCCGCGACAGGCGGCGCCGGTCCCCCGCCCCCCACACGGTGACCGACCGCCCCCAGCCCGTCCCCGGCCCCGCGCCGCCGTCACCGTCGTCGCCGCCGCCCCCGAGGGCCGCCGCGAACGACCGCCCGCTCAGCATCTCCTTCCACGAAGCGTCGTCTTCCAGCGCCTGTCCGTTCGCCTGCACGAACCCCGCCAGCGACGCGGCCAGCCCCCCGCCGGACGCCCCCGAAGCGCCTCCGCCCCCCGAAGAAGACTCCAGCCGCCCCGTCACCGCCCCCATCGCGCTGTCCCACGACGCGCGCGACACCTCCGGCAGGATCGATTCGTTGATCCGCTTCAGCCGCGCCCGCGCCAGATCCCGCGCCGGAACCACCTCGATGTCGAAGGTCCACGCCTCCTTCGTCTCGTCCCCGTCGGCGTCGGTCGCCGTCCAGGTGTACCCGGTCCTCGTGAACTCCCCGGTCGGGGTCCCCGACAGCCGGCGACCGTCCCGCTCCACGCCCGGCGGCAGCGCCGGAGCCAGCACATACGTCAACGTCCCGTCACCGCCCGTCGCCGCCGGCAGGTCCACCGGAGTGATGGGCTCGTCCTCGTCCCAGACGTACTCCTTCGGGAACCCCGCCGCGTCGAACACCGGCCTCGTGTCCACGTAGCCCGCCGCGAAGTCCGAGAAATCCGCCACCGGCGCACCCGCGCACACCAGCATCTCCTCGCGCTCCCAGGCCGAGCCCCCCTCCACCTCCGTCCATTCGTCGCCGACGTGGTGCAGCAGCAACGGCTCCCGGCCCTGCGCCGCTTCGGCCTCGCCGAGCAGGCCGGGGGTGACCTCCAGGCAGAAGCGCTCCAGCCCGCCTTCGGCTTCCGGCAATGCGCGATCCGCCTCGACGTCCACCGCCGTGCGGGCCTCGTCCGCCCGGCCCGGGCGGTAGCCGCCGCTCCCCGGCGGGACCTCCCCGGCCGGCAGCGCGCGGAAGGTCAGCGCGAGGGGGGAGGCGAGACGCCGCGGCGGGCGGACCTCCACCTTGCCGGCAAGCAGCTCGATGGTAGCCAGCGCGCCCGGGGCGCGGTCCGGCAGCGGGCGGACCTGCACGACCTCACGGGTCCCCGGCGCCTCCCAAGTGAGGGTCACCGCCTGGCTGCCGACGACGTAGGTCCTCTCCGCCATCGGCGCCGGGTCCTCCGGCGCCCCGATGCGGGTGGCCGCGGGGTCCGCCACCGCCACCGCCACCGTGTGGCCCGTCTCCAGCGCCCCATAGCCGCCGCCGCGCGCACGGTGCGTCAGCACCGCCGCGTCGGCGAAGGCGTCGCCGTCGCGGCGCGCCGCGACCGTCACCGTCTGCGCCGTGTCCCAGTCGTCCGCCGTGAACGCCAGGCGCGCGGGCGACGCCGAAACGTCCTCGTTGTCGCTCTCGACCTCGACCGTCACCGGCCCGGTCGGCTCCGAGCCGAGCGCCACCGTGTACCGGACCTCGCCGCCCGCCTCCGCCACGAGCGGCTCCTCCCCCGGCGCCGGGCCGTCCCCCGCCCCCGCGAACACGAACCCCCTCTCGTCGTCGTCCACGATCGTCAGGGTCGCGGCGGTGACGGCCATGACCGCGGAATCGGCTGCGGCCCGGTCGTTCGCGGCCGCCCCCGCCACCGTCACCTCGGCGTCCGGCGCGTCCACGTCGTTGTCCACCGCCGTGAGCGTCACCGCGCCCGTGCTCCCGATCTCCCCCGCCTCAATGATGAGCGCGGCGTCGGCGTCCACCGTGAACGCACCCGCCACCGGAGGCACCGTCACCGTCGTCGCCTCGTCCGACGGGTGCGACAGCGTCGCCGTCACCGTCGCCACCCCGCCGTCCTCCGATACCGTGGCCGGGTCCAGCGCCAGCGTCACCGTCGGCGTGGCGTCGTCGTCCGTGTTCACCACCGACACGTCGTCCACGTCGCCGGCCTCCAGCCCGTCATAGGCGGCGGCGTCCGTGCTCGACGGGTCCCCCGTCTCGATGCGGTAGGGCTCGTCGCCGTCGTCCGCGTCGTCGTCCACGCCCGTCACCGTCACCGTCTGCGGCGTGTCCCAGCTCCCCGTGGTGAAGGTCAGCGACGCCGGCGACACCGCGCCCTCGCCCGGGTCCGAGCTCGCCAGCGGTACGGTCACGTCCCCTTCCGGCTCGCTGAGCAGCTTCACCGTGAAGGTCGCCGAACCGCCTCCCTCCCCCGTCACCAGACCCGACGTCGGCGACACCTCCACGCCCGCTTCGTCGTCGAGGTTGCGGGCGTGGATGACAGCCGCGGAGAGCGCGTCGTAGTTGGCGTCCGCGGTGTCGGCCGTGTTCACCGTCAGGGTGACGGTGTAGTTCTGGCTGCCGTCGGGCGCGCCGGGGGGCGCGTCGTCCACCCCGGTCAGGGTCACCCGCTGGGCGGTGCTCCAGTTGGTCGGGGTGAAGGTCAGCATCGCCGGCGACACCGTGCCCTGCGCCGTGTCCGTGCTCGCCACGTCCAGCACCACGTTCCCGGTCGGCCGGGTGGCCAGCGTCACGTCGACCGCCGCCGTGCTGCCGTCCTCCGAGGTCCGCACCCGCGAGGCCGCCGACGTCTCGGGCGACGTCACGATCCCCGCCACGTCGTCGTCCGTGATCGTCAGCGACACGCCGGTCAGCGCGCCCACGCCGTGGCTGTTCGTGGGCGTGCCCGTCACCGTCACCGGGTTGTCCGCCGCGTCCACGTCGTTGTCCACCGCGATGATGGTCGCCGTGTCCGTGCTGGTCGCGGCGCCGGCCGGGACGACGATGGTACCCGCCGCCCCCGAACCCACCGTATAGGCCCCCGACACCGCCGTCACCGTCACCGTCGTCGCCTCGCTCGACGGGTGCGACAGCGCCGCGCCCACCGCCGCCGTCCCGCCGTCCTCGGAAATCGACGCCGGGCTCACCGACAGCGCCACCGTCGGCGCGGCGTCGTCGTCCGTAATCGTCAGCGTCGCCCCGGTCACGCTCCCCGCGCCCCCGGCGTTGGACAGGGTCCCCGTCACCGTCGCCGTCCGGTCCGGCTCGTCGGTCGTGTTGTCCACCGCGATGATGGTCGCCGTGTCCGAGGCCGCGGTGGTGTCGCCGGCCGGGATCACGATGGTCGCGTCCGAACCCACCGTGTAGAAGCCGGACACCCCCGTGATCGTCACCGTGGTCGCCGCCGCCGACGCGTGGGAGAGCGTCGCGCTCACCGTCGACGTATTGCCCGCCCCGGTCTCGTCCACCGTCGCCGGGTTGAGCGACAGCGTCGCCCCCAGCGCCGCTTCGTCGTCGGTCAGGGTCAGCGCCGCCCCGGTCACGGCCATGGTCGTGGAGTCGGCCGCAGCGCGGGCGTTCGCCACCGTCGCCGTCACCGTCGCCTGCCGCCCGGCGCTGCCCTGGTGGACGTTGTCGTCCACCGCGGTGATCGTCGCCGTGTCCGTGCTGGTCGTGGCCCCGGCGGGGATCACGATGGTCGCGTCCGAGCCCGGCGTGTAGAGGCCCGACACACCCGTCACCGTCAGGGTCGTCGCCGCCCCCGAGGCCCGCGACAGCCTCGCCGTCACCGTCGCCGTCCCGCCGTTCTCCGAAACCGACCCCGGGTTCACCGACAGCGTCACCGACGGCGCGGCGTCGTCGTCGCTCGTGGTCACCGACACGTCCACGTCCGGGACGGCGTCGTAGTCCGAGCCGTTGGCGCTCGACGTGTCCAGCCGCACGTCCCAGACCACGTCGCCGTCGTCGACGTCGTCGTCCACCCCGGTCACCGTCACCGTCTGGTCCGTGCTCCAGGTCCCCGACGCCCCCGCGGTGAAGGTCAGCGACGACGGCGACACCCTGCCCTCGCCGGCATCCCGGCTCGAGACCGCCACCGTCACCGTCTGCGAAGCCTGGGTCGCCAGCGCCGGGTCCGTCACCAGCTTCACCGTGAAGGTGGCCGTCCCCCCCGCCTCCGTCGCCGGGCCGCTCACCGTGCCCACGTCCAGGCCCAGCTCGTCGTCGGCGTTGACGGCGTAGATGGTCACTGCGGAGAGCGCGTCGTAGTTGGCGTCCGCGGTGCTCGCCTGGTTCACCGCCAGGGTGACGGTGTAGTTCTGGCTCCCGTCGGCCGTACCGGGGTTGTCGTCCACCCCGGTCAGGGTCACCGTCTGGGCGGTGTTCCAGTCCGTCGCCGTGAAGGTCAGCATCGCCGGCGACGCCGTGCCCTGCGCCGTGTCCGTGCTCGCCACCGCGAGCACCACGTCCCCGGTCGGCTTCGTGGCCAGCGTCACGTTGACCGTGGCCGTGCTGCCGTCCTCGGAGGTCCGCACCCGCGAGGTGGTCGTCGTCGACGGCGACGTCACGATCGCCGCCACGTCGTCGTCCGTGATCGTCAGCGACGCGCCGGTCAGCGCGCCCACGCCGTGGCTGTTCGTGGGCGCGCCCGTCACCGTCACCGGGTTGTCCGCCGCGTCCACGTCGTTGTCCACCGCGGTGATGTCCGCCGTGTCGCCGGGCGCGGTGGTGGCCCCGGCCGCGATCACGATGGTCGCGTCCGCACCCACCGAGTAGGCCCCCGACACCGGCGTCACCGTCACCGTCGTCGCCTCGCTCGACGGGTGCGACAGCGTCGCGCCCACCGCCGCCGTCCCGCCATCCTCCGAAATCGACGTCGGCGACACCGACAGCGTCACCGTCGGCGACGTCTCGTTGTCCCTGAGGGTCAGCGTCGCGCTGGTGACGCTGCCCGCGCCCTGGGTGTTCGCCACCGTCGCCGTCACCGTCGCCTGCCGGTCGGGCTCGTCGACGTTGTTGTCCACCGAGGTAATCCCCACCGAGTGCGAGCTGGTGGTGGCGCCGGCCGCGAAGACGATCTGCCGTCCCGTCCCCGCCGGCGCGGTGAAGGCCCCGGCCACCGGCGTCACCGTCACCGTCGTCGCCTCGCTCGACGGGTGGGACAGGGTCGCCGTCACCGTCGACGACGCGCCGTTCTCCCAAATCGACGCCGGGTTGAGCGAGAGCGTCACCCCCGGCGCCGCGTCGTTGTCGGTGAGGGTCAGGGTCGCACTGGTGACGCTGCCCGCGCCCTGGGTGTTCGCCACCGTCGCCGTCACCGTCGCCATCCGGCTCGGCTCGTCGGTCGTGTTGTCCACCGCGGTGATGGTCACCGTGTCCGCGGACGCGGTGGTGGCCCCGGCCGGGATCACGATCCTCCCCGCCGCCCCCGACGGCACGGTGAAAGCTCCCGACACCGCGGTGATCGTCACCGTCGTCGCCTGGCTCGACGGGTGCGACAGGGTCGCCGACACCGTCGATGTCCCGCTGTTCTCCGAAACCGACGCCGGGTTGAGCGAGAGCGTCACCTCCGGCGCCGCGTCGTTGTCGGTGAGGGTCAGGGTCGCCCCGGTGACGCTGCCCGCGCCCTGGGTGTTCGCCACCGTCGCCGTCACCGTCGCCATCCGGCTCGGCTCGTCGGTCGTGTTGTCCACCGCGGTGATGGTCACCGTGTCCGCGGACGCGGTGGTGGCCCCGGCCGGGATCACGATCCTCCCCGCCGCCCCCGACGGCACGGTGAAAGCTCCCGACACCGCGGTGATCGTCACCGTCGTCGCCTGGCTCGACGGGTGCGACAGGGTCGCCGACACCGTCGATGTCCCGCTGTTCTCCGAAACCGACGCCGGGTTGAGCGAGAGCGTCACCCCCGGCGCCGCGTCGTTGTCGGTGAGGGTCAGGGTCGCCCCGGTGACGCTGCCCGCGCCCTGGGTGTTCGCCACCGCCGCCGTCACCGTCGCCATCCGGTTCGGCTCGTCGGTCGTGTTGTCCACCGCGGTGATGGTCACCGTGTCCGCGGACGCGGTGGTGGCGCCGGCCGGGATCACGATCCTCCCCGCCGCCCCTGAGGGCACGGTGAAGGCTCCCGACACCGCGGTGATCGTCACCGTGGTCGGCTGGCTCGACGGGTGCGACAGGGTCGCGGACACCGTCGACGTGCCGCCGTTCTCCGAAACCGACCCCGGGTTGAGCGAGAGCGTCACCCCCGGCGCCGCATCGTCGTCGGTGAGGATCAGGGTCGCCCCGGTGACGGCCATGGTCGTGGAATCGGCCGTGGCCCGGGCGTTCGCCACCGTCGCCGTCACCGTCGGCGTGCGGTTGGGCTCGTCGGTCGTGTTGTTCACGGCGGTGACGGTCGCCGTGTCCGTGCTGGTGGTGGCGCCGGCCGGGATGACGATGGTGGCCGCCGCCCCCGAACCCACCGTATAGGCCCCCGACACCGGGGTCACCGTCACCGTGGTCGCCGCGCTCGACTTGCCCGACAGGGTCGCCGTCACCGTCGACGCGCCGCCGTTCTCCGAAACCGAGGTCGGGTTCACCGACAGCGTCACCGAGGGCGCCGCTTCGTCGTCGCTCGTGGTCACCGACACGTCCACGTCCGGGACGGCGTCGTAGTCGGACCCGTCGGCGCTCGACGTGTCCAGGCGCACGTCCCAGGACACGTCGCCGTCGTCGACGTCGTCGTCCACCCCGGTCACCGTCACCATCTGGGCGGTGTTCCAGGTCCCCGAGCTCCCCGCGGTGAAGGTCAGCGACGGCGGCGACACCGTGCCCTCGCCGGCATCCCGGCTGGAGACCGCCACCGTCACCGATTCCGAAGAGTCGAACACCAGCGCCGGGTCCGTCACCAGCTTCACCGTGAACGTAGCCGTCCCGCCCGCCTCCGTCGCCGAGCCGCTCACCGCGCCCACGTCCAGGCCCAGCTCGTCGTCCAGGTTGACGGCGTAGATGGTCACGGCGGAGAGCGCGTCGTAGTTGCTGTCCGCGGTGCTCGCCTGGTTCACCGTCAGGGTGGCGGTGTAGTTCTGGCCGCCGTCGGCCGCGTCGGGGTTGTCGTCCACGCCGGTCAGGGTCACCGTCTGGGCGGTGCTCCAGTTCGTCGTCGTGAAGGTCAGCGACGACGGCGACACCGTGCCCTGCGCCGTGTTCGAGCTCGCCACCGCCAGCACCACGTTCCCGGTCGGCTGGGTGGCCAGCTTCACGTCGACCGTGGCCGTGCTGCCGTCCTCCGAGGTCCGCACCCGCGAAGTGGTCGTCGTCGACGGCGACGTCACTATCCCCGGAGGGGTGACAAGCGGAACCCACTTGCCATAAATGACGTCATCTCCAAAGAAGCCTCCCGGGTCCTGCACCACGATGACGACCCCGCCGTTGTCGACCATGGCCTGGGTCACGGTGACGTTCACAGTAATAGCACCAGTTGCACTAGGCCGGTTGGCAATTTCCGTACATCCCGACGACACATAGGAGGCGGCGGTGCTTGTCGGCGTCGAAGTCTTGGCACAGGCCAAAATCCTGGAGACATTCCAGTCATAGGTGGCCTGACTATTAGTTATAGTGAAGCTCTGCGTAGTCAGCGTGTTGAAGAGGCTCGCGGGGCTCGTGGTGTTGTTGTTGCCGCCTGTACCTGGCTTTATAAACGTAGCCTTGCTGTTCTGCGCGGAAGCCTCCGTCAGGAAAAACGAAGCTCCCGCGGCGAACGCCAGGAGGAGCAGGAAAACCCGCCACCCCGACGAACGCGACAGCCCCGGCTCACCTCGGGCCATCGGCGTCTCCTCCGTGATTCCGCTCCGTGGTTCCGGCGGGGGGGGGGGGGGGGGGGGCATAAGCGTCAACTCGTGTGTCACGTCATTGCTTCCCGTCGTGCGCTTCCGGCAGGTCCCGCCCGGCCGCTCCCGGCAGGATGGGGGCGCGGCGGCGAGGGCGGCTCGAGCTTGCGCGGGGGGCTGTCCGGCGACCCCGCGCGCGTTCCGAAATCTGCTGTCTCATCGCTCCGTTGCTTGCCTGATGGCCCGGACAGCGAAGGATATTACCATCACCAGCGCGGTCCGTACGGCTCGGGGCCGTGGCTCGGGCCGGGCCGGCGCGCCGTTAGCCCCGGTCACCGCCCTCGCGCCTCCGGGCCGTGCGGGGCGCGTCGGGAGCCTCGGGGGGAGGTAGGCGGGTCACGAACACAGGAGCGCCAGGCATGGGGAGGCTGCGGCGGAGGGCGGCGCAAACCGTTCGGAGCGTGCGGCCCGAAACGCTCGGGTCCCGCCCGCGAATGGGATGGCAGGACCGCCGCGGGTCGATGCGGGCGGGACACGAACATCCGCGGGAAGCGCCGCTCCCAAGACCTCCGCCGCTCCGGTTCGACCGGACCGGGTTCGCCCGCGCGAACCGATTCCGCAGCGCGGAACGGCCCTGCGGGCCGGATCCCCCTTATTGACACCTTTCACCCGATCCTCTAAGTAACCGATCGATGAAGTCTTCGGGGCGGGTGGACGGGGCGCGGGACGTGAGGGCGGGGACCCGAGGATGAGCCGGCCCCGGCGATCGCGATGACGGCCATGCCGCCCTGGCGCGCCGAGCGGCCCGCGACGGCCGCGCGCCGGTCCTGCCGCGCCGGCCCGGCCCGTTCGCCCGGCCGGCCCGCGTGACGGCGCCGGCCGTGACGGCTCCGGCGGGGGATGCAGGCCGAGGCCGCCGGCTGCGCCGCGTGACGGCGATCTTCCGACGCCATCGCGCCCTCGCCCCGGTAGCGGTCCTGATCCTCCTCTGCGCGGTCGTCGCGATCATGAACCCGCGCTTCGTCGATCCCTGGAACGTCGTGCGGCTCCTCAATTCGGCCGCGGTCCTCATCGTGCTGACGATGGGCGCGACCTTCATCATCCTGCTCGGCAGCATCGATCTCTCGCTCGAAGGGGTGCTCGCGATCTGCGCGGTCCTCGTCTCGGTGATGGTCGCGAACAACCTCACCCCGCTCGACCTCGGGTTCCTGGCCGTCGGCGCGGCGATCGTGCTCGGCGCGGCCCTCGGCGGGCTGAACGGGGTCGCCCACGTCAAGCTCCGGACCCCCTCCTTCATGGCCACGCTCGGCATCGGCTTCGCCTGCGTAGGGGTCGCGACGGCCTTCCTGCAGGGCGACACGGTGCGGATCTCCGATCGGGTGTTTCGCGGCATGGCGCTCGAACGGCTCCTGGGGGTTCCGGCGGGGGTGTGGATCGCGGGCGGCGCCGTCCTCGTCGCCCTCTTCATCCAGGAGCGCACCCGCATCGGCCGCTGGCTCTACGCCCTCGGCGGAGACGAGGCCACGGCCCGGCAGGCCGGGGTACCCGTCGAGCGCACCCGCATCACCGCCTTCGCGATCGCCGGCGGGTTCTACGGCCTCGCCGGCGCGATGTCGGCCGCCCAGCTCGGCCAGGGGCACGCCCTGATCGGCCAGGGCCGGCTGTTCACGACCATCACCGCGGTGGTGGTGGGCGGCACGGCCCTTTCGGGCGGGGTCGGCTCGGTCCTCAACTCCGTCGTCGGGGTGCTGATCGTCGTCGTGCTGTCGAACGGGATGATCCTGATGGGGGTGTCCCCCTTCGTGCAGATGGGGGTGCAGGGCGTGCTCATCATCATCGCGGTGGCGCTGGCCCTCGACCGTTCCCACCTGCCGATCGTGAAGTGATCCGGGCGATGGGCGCCGCCGCGGGGAGAGAGGAGCGCGGAGCCCCGGCGGCGGCGGGCGAAGCCTCGGGCGGGTCCCCGCCGATGACCTGCGTTCTCGAGGTCCGCGGCGCGACGAAGTCGTTTCCCGGGGTCAAGGCGCTCGACGACGTGAGCCTCCGGATCGGAAAGAACGAGGTCGTGGGCCTCATCGGCGAGAACGGGGCGGGCAAGTCCACCCTCCTCAAGGTGCTGAACGGGGTCCATTCCGTCGACGAAGGCGAGCTCCGGGTCAACGGACGGGCCACCCGCCTCGACGGCCCTCGGGATGCGTTCGACCACGGGATCGCGATGGTCTACCAGGAACAGTCCATCCTCCCGACCCTCTCGGTGGCCGAGAACGTCTTCCTCGGCCGGGAGGGCGAGTTCCTGCGCTGGGGGGTGCTCGACCGGGCGGCCATGAACGAGGCCGCGAAGGTCGAGCTGCGAAAGGTCCATCTGGACGTGAGCCCCGCCGCCTCCTGCGGCGGCCTGACCTTCGCCGAGCGGCAGATGGTGGAGATCGCCAAGGCGGTCTCGCTCGACTCGCGGGTCGAGGGGGACACCGTGATCCTGCTCGACGAGCCGACCTCGGTGCTCGAATCGAGGGAGATCGACGTGCTGTTCGCGCTCGTCGAGGACCTGAAGGGCCGCGCCGCCTTCGTCTTCATCTCGCACCGGATCGACGAGGTGCTGCGCATCTCCGACCGGGTCTACGTCATGCGCGACGGCAGGATCGTCGCCGAAACGCCCGCCGCGGACGTATCCATCCACCGCCTGCACGAGCTGATGGTGGGGCGGGCGCTGCACCACGAATACTATCGGGAGGCGAGGCAGGGCGCGCCGCGCCCGGAGGTCGCCGTCGAGGCCCGGAGCCTCTCGTCCCGCGCCGGGTTCCGCAACGTCTCGTTCACCCTGCGCAGGGGCGAGATCCTCGGGGTCGCCGGGGTGATCGGCTCCGGGCGCGAGGCGCTCGCCCGGTGTCTCGCGGGGCTCTCGCCGATCGATTCGGGCACGCTCGAGGTCGGCGGCAAGGTCCGTCGTTTCGGCGGCCCGTCCGAGGCGGTCGCGGCCGGGGTCGGCTATCTCCCGCGCGAGCGCCGGACCGAGGGGGTGGTGACGGGGGCCCCGGTCGCCGAGAACATGACCATGTCCGCGCTCGACCGGTTCACCGCCGGGGGCCTCATCCGCCGCGCCCGCGAGCAGGCCGTGGTCCGGGACTGGATCCGGAGGCTGAGCATCAGGACCCCTTCCCCGGACACGTTCGCCGGCTCGCTCTCCGGCGGCAACCAGCAGAAGGTCGTGCTCTCGAAATGGCGCATCGCGCGATCCGACGTCGTGATCCTCGATCACCCGACCCGGGGCATCGACGTCGGCGCGAAGGAGGACGTCTACGAGCTGATCCGGGACATGGCCGAGGAGGGCCTCTCCATCATCCTCCTGGCCGATACCCTGGAGGAGGTGATCGGCCTCAGCCATACCATCCTGGTCATGCGCGACGGCGAGGAGTCGGCGCGGTTCGACGCCCCGGCCGGAGGGAAACCGAACCAGCTCGACCTCATCGCCCACATGGTCTGACGAACGGTCCGCCGACGTGAACCGCTCGCCCTCCTCCTTCCTCGCGGGTCAGATCCCCGTGCTCACGCTGCTCGCCCTGGTGATCCTCGTGGGGCTGGTGGACCCGTCCTTCCTGAGCTTCCGGACCCTGATGGTGCTCACCTCGGACACCATGACCCTGTTCCTGATGGCCTCCGGCGCGACCTTCGTCATCCTGATGGGCGGGATCGACCTCTCGGTGCAGGCGGTGGCGTCGATGACCAGCGTCATCGTGGCCGCGGCGCTGCCCGAGCTCGGGATCCTGGCGATCCCGGCGGCGGTGGCCGCGGGCGGGCTCGCGGGGCTCGCGGGCGGGGTGTCGCACACGAAGCTTCGCATCCCGTCGTTCATCTCGACCCTGGCGGTGGGCGGGGTGGTCACCACCATCGCCTTCCTGCTGTCCGGCGCGCGGTCGATCAACATCTCGGGCGCGGCGCGCGACGCCCATCTCTTCCTGCTGGTCGGCGAAACGTGGGGGGTGAAGAACGAGGTCTGGGTAGGACTCGTCGTGCTCGCGGTCCTCGTATTCGTGCAGCTACGCACGCCCTTCGGCCGGCTCGCGCGTGCGATCGGCGCCGGTGAGCAGGCGGTGATCGCGTCGGGGGTCCGGGTCGAGCGGGTGAAGGCGGTCGCGTTCCTGGTGTCCGGGGCGACCGCCGGGTTCTCCGGCGCGGTGATGGCCGCCCGGCTCGGCTCCGGCTCGCCGACCCTCGCGAACGAATTCCTGCTCCCGGCCATCGCGGCGATCATCCTCGGCGGCACCGCGCTCACCGGCGGGGTCGGCGGGGTCTGGCGCACCTTCATCGGGGCGCTGATCATCGCCGTCGTCCGGATCGGGATGACGTTCCTCGGGGTCAGCGTGTTCGCGCAGCAGATCGTCTTCGGGGTGGCGCTGGTCGCGGCGGTCGCGGCCACCATCGACCGGTCGAAGATTCAGATCGTCAAGTAGCGGAGGGCCGCCGGGCCGGCGGCGGCGACGGACGCCCGGCCCCGCTCACACGGCGGAACCGGCTCGCGGCCCGCCCCTTGGCCCCCGCTCCCCGGTCGGCGGGGAGCGATCCGGACGGGCCGCCGGACGGACGCCCGGCGGCCCGGGCCGCGGCGACCGCGTGGCGGGCGGCTACCCGCGGTACTGGATCTGGCCGGTCGACTTGCCCCAGAAGTCCATGAAGTCGAACGACGCAGGCGCCCCGTAGCCCGCGACCGTGTCCTGGGTCACGAGGATGCTGGTGCCGTAGAACTCGCGGTGGGCGTTCGGCTCGGCCGCGACGTCGATCTTGCCGACGGCGCTGTGATAGCCGATGGAAAGGCCCATGCCGCCGGTCCACATCGGGTCCCACGCCACGGTGCCGGCCATCTCGCCGGCCTTGATCGCCTCGATGACCGCTTCGATGCCGTCGATGCCGGTCACCAGCACCTCGCCCGCGAGGCCCTCCTGGCGCAGGGCCTCGAGCGCGCCGATGCCCATGCTGTCGTTCGCGGCCCACACCCCCTTGACGTCGCGGCCGAACCGGGTCAGCCAGGCCTGGGTGATGTCGAACGCCTTGGTCTCGTTCCAGTCCGCCGCCTGGAAGTCCAGGAGCTCGACGTTCCCGTTCTCGGCGATCGCCTGATCGAGCCCGATCTTGCGCTCGATCGCGGGCACGTTCGACAGGATGCCGCCGAGCGCGACGATCCCGCCGGACCCGCCCATGCGCATGAAGAGCTCCTCGGCGACCGCCTTCGCGCTCGGGACGCCGTTGAAGGACATGTGCGCGACGTAGTGGGGGTTGAAGTCCCAGGGATGCAGATCGTCGGGCTTGTTCCACTGGGTCACCACGTAGGCGCCGGCATTGGCGCAGTCCTCGACGATGGTGCGCGCGTCGGGCGAATCGTTCGGGTCCACGTTGAGGACCATCTTGCCGCCGGTGCGGGCCAGCATCGCCCGGATGTCGGCGATCCCCTTCTCCGAATTGCCCTCGGTGACCAGCACCTCGTATTCCGCGCCGAGCCACTTCGCGAATACCTCGCCGCCCTCGGCGAAGGTCGCGTGGTAGGGGTTGGCCACCGAGCGCATCGAGTTCACCAGCGTCCACTCGGACGGATTGGCGAGCACCCGGCCCGGCAGGACGGAGGCCAGGGCCGCGAAGCCCGCGGTCCCCGCCGTCCGGCGCAGGAAGGCCCGGCGATCCAGCGCGCCGGCCCCGGCGCCTTCGGCCCTGTGGCCGCGATGGTCGATTCCGCTCATTTCGTTCTCCCGTGATCGGTATGGACGAGTTCAGCCTCCGATTCCATCAGCAACCGCAACCGACCGTCAAGCACGGCACGGGGCTCCGCTCCGGCACGTGCGCTGTGGGGTTTTCGCCAATGGCGAACGCCCCTGGTGAAGTTGCCCCGGTTTGGTGGACACCTGAACATTGTGCAGAGGAGGTGTCCAGATGGCAGAAAGACGCGTCGCCTACGCGCCGGAGTACCGGCGCCAGATGGTGGAGCTGGTTCGGGCGGGCCGCACGCCCGGGGAGCTGGCTCGGGAGTTCGAGTGCTCGGCGCAGGCGATCCGCAACTGGGTGCGTCAGTCGGACCGCGACGAGGGTCGTCGCGAGGACGGTCTGACGAGCGCCGAGCGTGAGGAGTTGCGTCGGCTGCGGCGGGAGAATCGCCAGCTTCGTGAAGAGCGGGAGATCCTGAAAAAAGCCGCGGCTTGGTTCGCTCGGGAGACCGGGACGGTGCCCGGGAGGTCTTCGAGCTCGTGAGAGCGAACCGAGCCGAACATCAGGTGGCCACGATGTGCCGGGTGCTGGGTGTCTCCCCCAGCGGGTACTATGCGTGGCGGGGGCGGGGGCGCTCGCGTCGCGCCCGGGACGACGACCGGTTACGCGGCGAGGTCCGGGCGGCCCACGAGCGTTCACGAGGGACCTATGGCGCGCCTCGGGTTCATGCCGAACTCGCAGCTCGGGGCCGTGCGGTGGGCCGCAAGCGCGTTGCACGGCTGATGCGTGAACAGGGGTTGGCGGGGGTGAGCCGGCGCCGGGGCACGCGCACGACACGCCCCGATCCGGGCCGGCGGGCAGCGCCGGACCTGGTCCAGCGATGCTTCCAGGCCCAAGCCCCCGACCGGCTCTGGGTGGCCGACATCACCTACGTGCCGACCTGGGCGGGGTTCGTGTTCCTGGCCGTGGTGCTCGACGTGTTCAGCCGCCGCATCGTGGGATGGGCGATGGCGGACCATCTTCGCACCGAGCTGGTCCTCGATGCGCTGAACATGGCCGCCACGCAGCGCCGCCCCACGGCCGTGATCCATCACTCCGACCAGGGCACGCAGTACACCTCGCTCGCGTTCGGCCACCGCTGTCGGGAGATGGGGGTGCGTCCCTCGACCGGCTCCGCGGGCGACTGCTACGACAACGCCATGGCCGAGAGCTTCTTCGCCACGCTCGAATGCGAACTCATCGACCGGCGGTCGTTGCGCACCCGAGCCGAAGCGAAGATGGCCCTGTTCGACTTCATCGAAGGCTGGTACAACCCCCATCGGCGGCACTCCGCCCTGGGCTATCTCAGCCCCAACGACTTCGAGCGCGCCGCGAGCGCGCGAGACGGGGTCCCAAACCACCCTCGGTGCAGACCCCCAGACCCCGGGATCGAGCACAATCTACCCTTACCGGCTCTCGCCCATCACCGCACCGGCGAAAGCCTTCAACCGTCCACCAGATCGGGGTAAGTCCATGGGTACGCCGGCGTCCCGCCGGCATGTTGGTTCTCACAGGCGCTTCGCCCCTTCCTGGGCCGGCGAGACGCCGGCGTACCCAGGGAGGGTGTGCCCGGGCACGACCCGCAAACCCCCTGCCGTGGGTGGTAGATTGGCGCGAAGGCCAGGCCGCCGGCGAGGGGCCGACCCACCGCCGACGAATTCCTCGCCGCAGATTGCCGCACCCCGGCCCGGACCTGCCCGGACCGGTCGGAAATCGCGGGCGGGCGCCCGGGGCGGAGGTCGGCCCCGGCCGCCGCCCCGGGCCAAGTTGAGCCACGCGGAAGGAGTTCGAGCCATGACGGACGGGAATGGATCGCGGCGGGCGGCGCCCCGGATCGCGCTCGCGGGGATGTCACTCGAGAGCAACGCCTTCGCCCCGACCGCGACCGAGGCGGACTTCCGCGCCCGGTACTACCTCGAGGGCGGCGAGATCCTCGCCGAGGCGCGCCGGCCGGCCTCCGTCATCTCGGCGGAGATGTCCGCCGCCGTCCGCACCCTCGACGCGACCGGCCCCTGGGCGCCGGCGCCCGCCGTCGTCACCGACTGCCCGCCCTCGGGCCCCGTCGACCACGCCTTCTTCGCCGCCACCGTGGAGGCGATCGTGTCCCGGCTCGAGGCGAGCGCGCCGCTCGACTCGGTCTACGTCGCCAACCACGGGGCCATGGTATCCACCGGGACCCCGGACCCCGACGGCGAGATGCTCGCCCGCATCCGCGCGGCGGTCGGCCCCGACGCGGCCGTCGTCGTGACCCTCGACCTCCACGCCAACCTCTCCGAACGGATGGTCGAGGCCGCGGACGTGGTGATCGGCTACCAGACCAACCCGCACGTGGACATGCTGGAGCGGGGCGAGGAGGCGGCGCACACGATCCGGGCGATGCTCGCCGGGATGCGGCCCCGCGGAACGATGGTGCGCCTTCCGTTCACCCCGCCCAGCGTCACCCTGCTGACCGCCTCGGGGCCTTACGGCGAGCTCATCGACTACGGGCAGCGCCGCAAGCGCGAGCACGGCGGCGCGATCCTCAACGTGTCGATATTCGGCGGGTTCGTGTTCGGGGACACGCCCAAGAACGGGATCGCGGTCGTCGTCACCGGGCGAGAGGACGAGACCCCGGCGCAAACCCTCGCGTGCGAGATCGCCGCGCGCGCCTGGTCCGAACGGACCCGCTACCACCGGCGCCTCGCCTCGATCGGGGAGGCGGTCGCCCTTGCGCTATCCGACGACCCGGACCGCCCGCCCGTCATCTTCTCCGACGCGGGCGACAATCCGGGCGGGGGCGGCGGCGGCAACACCACCTGGCTGCTGCGGGCCCTCGTCGAGGCGGGGGCGCGAGGCGTCCTCTATGGCTCCTTCTTCGACCCGGACCTCGCGCGGCGCGCCCACGAAGCCGGCGTCGGCGCGTCCATCGACGCGGAGTTCAACGCGGCCGGGGAGACGGAGTTCGCCGGGCGGCTCCAGGCCCCGGCCGTGGTGCGGGCGGTGCGCGAGGGGGCGGTCACGGGCCGGCGGGGGATCTACGCGGGCCGCCGCCTGGCGCTCGGGCGCATGGCCGCGCTCGAGATCGGGGGCGAGGGCGGGATCACCGCGGTCGTCATCAGCGCGCGCCACCAGACCGCGGACCCCGTCTTCTTCGAGGCGCTCGGGCTCGACGTCGGCGCGGCGCGCACCGTGTGCGTCAAGTCGCGCGGACACTTCCGCGCCGGCTTCGACCTCTGGTTCGCCCCGGAGCAGGTCCACGAGGTCGATACCCCGGGGCTCACCGCCCCGGTGCTCGACCGCTTCGACTGGAAAGGGCTCCCGCGGCCGGTGTACCCCCTCGACCCGGACACCGAGTGGAGCCCGCCCGAGCCGGGATGACCCTCCTCGCCCGCCCGCGGCCCGCCGCCGGGGCCCGGAAGGCCGGACGGCCGCCGGCGGAGCTTGCGCGGGGTCCTGGGAACGGCGCGTCCTGCGGACGCGGGCGTCGCGCCCACCTTCGTCATTCCCGCGAAGCTTGTGCCCGCGAAAGCGGGTAGCGGGAATCCAGGTGTCCTGGGAACGCTTGTGTCTCGCCCGCACGGGGGCGGAGCCCCCCGGAAATGAGAATGCGGGCGGGACACAAGCGTTCCCAGGACGCCCTGCGACGAGGTGTGCTTGGCGAAGATCCCCACCGCGCACCTGCCTCCGACCCCTTGCCGCTTGACCTGTCGGGTCCGGGTTGATATACACATCGGGATACACTCATACAGGTGTAGAACATGCGGACCAACGTCGAGCTCGACGCGGCGCTCGTCCGGGAAGCGCAGGAGCTGAGCCGGATCAGGACCAAGAGAGCGCTGATCCACCAGGCGCTGACCGAGTTCGTGAACCATCGAAAGCGTCTCGATCTGCGGGAGCTCGAAGGCTCGGACCTCCTCGACCCCGGGTACGATCACAGGAAGCTTCGCGTCACGGGCGTCTGAAACCGGTGTACCTGGTGGACACGTCGGTGTGGGTGGACTTCCTCCGGGGCCGGGATCGTCCGCACGTCGGGTTCCTGCGGGACCTGCTGTCGAACCCGCTCGCCGTCGGCATCACGCACCTCATCTACATGGAGATTCTCCAGGGCGCGCGGGACGCGGCGGCTTTCGAGCGGCTGCAAGGCTACTTCGGCGGGCAACGGCTCCACTCGTTCGAGGACCTGGCCGCCAGCCATGCGTCCGCCGCCCGGATCCACCTCGATTGCCGGCGGCGCGGCGTCACCTTACGCTCGGCCGCCGACTGCCTGATCGCGCAGTGCGCCATCGAGTCCGGATTGATCCTGCTGCACCACGACCGGGACTTCGAACGAATCGCCTCCGTCGTTCCCGCGCTCGCCGAGAAGAGCTTCTTCGGCTGAGGCCTGCCCGGCCTCCGCTCCAGTCGAGGTCGAAGACATGAACGAGAACCGCCCCGCCCGAGCCGCAACGGACCTCGCCGGCTTCATCGCCGCCCTCCCCAAAGCGGAGCTACACCTTCACATCGAGGGCGCGCTCGAGCCCGAGCTGATGTTCGCCATCGCGGAGCGGAACGGGGCGCCCCTGCCCTACGCCTCCGTCGAGGAGGTGCGGGCGGCCTACTCCTTCTCGAACCTGCAGGACTTCCTCGACGTCTACTACGCGGGGGCGAGCGTGCTCCTCGAGGAGCGGGACTTCCACGACCTCGCCTGGGCCTACCTCGCCCGCGCCCATGCGGAGTCCGTGCGCCACGTCGAGATATTCTTCGACCCCCAGACCCACACCGCCCGCGGCGTCCCGTTCGCGACCGTGGTGCACGGCATCGGCCGCGCGCTCGACGAAGCGGAGGCGCAATTCGGGCTCACCTCGCGGCTCATCATGTGCTTCCTCCGCCACCTCGACGAGGCGGCGGCCCTCGACACCCTCGACGAGGCCCTGGACCACCGCGACCGGATCGCCGGGGTCGGGCTCGACTCCTCGGAGCGCGGCCACCCGCCCGGCAAGTTCCGCGAGGCGTTCCGCCGCGCCCGCGCCGCCGGCCTGCGCGCGGTCGCCCACGCGGGAGAGGAAGGCCCGCCGGAGTACGTCCGCGAGGCGCTGGACCTGCTCGGGGTCGTGCGGATCGACCACGGCAACGCCGCCTTGGAGGACGACGCCCTCGCCGCCGACCTCGCGCGCCGGCGCGTTCCCCTCACCGTGTGCCCGCTCAGCAACGTCCGGCTCCGGGTCGTGGACGACATCGCCGCACACCCGCTCAAGCGAATGCTCGACCGCGGCCTCTTCGTCACCGTCAACTCCGACGACCCCGCCTACTTCGGCGGGTACGTCAACGCCAACTACGTCGCCGTCGCCGAGGCGCTCGGGCTCGACCGGGGCGACCTCGCGCAGCTCGCGCGCAACTCGTTCGAGGCCTCCTGGCTCGACCCCTCCGCCAAGGCGGCGCGCCTCGCGGAGGTCGACGCGGCCGCCGCCGCAGCCTCGGACCCGCGCTGATCCGCCGCCTTCCGGGCCAATAAGCGCGCTCCCGCCTCCCGGCATCCCCCGATGCTCGCCGCGGCGCCGGAGCGGGCGGCGGCCTTTGCGGGCTTCACCCATGCGCCCGCCCGCTCCCGCGCCGCTCTCACAGGGCGGACCTCAAGGGTCGGGTCGGCCCCGCCGTCCCACCGCCGGCGGGGGTAGGGACGAGCTATCCACCGGCGGCCCCTTAAGGTCCACCTGTGGGGTTGCTCTATGATCGTCGGTAGACCCGCTTGGGAGCGGCGGGCCAGGCCGGGCCGGGCCGGCAGGACGCGGGGCGCCCCTCCCCGCCCGGCGGACGGCGCGAGGAACGTCGAGGGAAGGATGAAGGGCTTCGACGCGAGGTTCGAGGATCTGCCGGGATACGTCCTCGGGGTGACCCGGGAGGTCTGGGAGGGCCGGGGGGTCGCCGCCCTTCGCCGCTACTACGCGCCCGACGTCCCGGTGCGCTCGCCCTCGTCGGTGGTGGTCGGCAACCGTGCGGTCATCGCCGCGACCCTCGCGACCCTCGCGGAATTCCCCGACCGCGAGCTCCTCGGCGAGGACGTGATCTGGTGCGGCGACGACGAGGCGGGGTTCCTCTCCTCCCACCGCATCCTCTCCGTCGCGACCCATGCCGGGGACGGGGTCTACGGGCGCGCGACGGGCCGGAGGCTCCGCTTTCGCGCCATCGCCGACTGCGCGGCGAAGGACAACGTGATCTACGACGAATGGCTCGTCCGCGACCAGGGCGCCATCGTGCGCCAGCTCGGCCTCGACCCGCGGGGCCATGCCGCCGCCCGCATCGAGGCGGAGGGCGGCCCCGGCGCGTGCGTGAAGCCCCTCACCCCGGCGACGGACCCCGCGGCCCGCTACCGCGGGGCCGGGAACGCCCACCCCCGGGGCGCGGCCTGCGCGGACCTGCTGACCCGCATCATGGACGCCGACCTCGGCGCGGTCCGGGAGCACTACGACCGGGCGGCGCAGATCGAGATGCCGGGGGGCGTCACCGGGCACGGATGGGCGGCGGCGGAGCGCTTCTGGACCGCCCTTCGCTCCGCCTTCCCGTCGGCGGCGTTCCAGGTCCACCACGCCATCGGCCGCGACGACCCCGGGACGGCCCCCCGCGCGGCCCTTCGCTGGAGCCTCCAAGGACGGCATGACGGGTTCGGCGCCTTCGGCGAGCCGACCGGCGCGGAGGTCTACGTGCTCGGCTTGAGCCACGCCGAATTCGGCCCGCGGGGGCTCCGGCGCGAGTGGGCGCTCTACGACGAGACCGCGATCTGGAAGCAGATCCTGATGCACACCGGATAGCGAAGAAGACCAGGACCGGGCCGGCGACCGGACCTGGCGACCCGCCCTGTCCTGCCCTCCGACGGCCGCGAGAACGACGACCCCCGAGCCCGAGACGAAGCGATGACCCCCGAGCAGATGGAAGCCCGCATCGTCCGCTACGGCGCGCTGAAGCCGTGCCGGACCGCGTTCATCGACACCCATACGCCGGGGTCGGACCGCAAGGAGAACTTCAGCATCATCGGGGCCGGGGTATCGGAGAGCGCGGACCAGCACGTCCACCTGCGGGAGACGCCGGGCTTCCACGTCGGAGCCGCCGGCCAGCCCCCGCACTGCCGCAACTCCCTGCATTCGCACCGCACCGCGGAGGTCTTCTTCGTGCACCGGGGCCGCTGGCGGTTCTTCTGGGGGCGCTGGGGGACGGCCGGCGAGGTGGTCCTGGAGGAAGGAGACCTCTTCGACATCCCGACCGGCCTCTTCCGCGGCTTCGAGAACGTCGGGACCGACTACGGGCTCATCATGGCCCTCATCGGCGGCGACGACGCGGGCGGCGGCGTGGTCTGGGCGCCCCAGGTCATCGAGGAGGCGCGGGGCCACGGCCTCGTCCTCGCCGAGACCGGTCGCCTCTACGATACGGCGAAGGGCGAGAGGCTTCCCGAGGGGGTCGCGCCGATGCCCCTTCTCACCGAGGAAGAGCTCGCGGCCTTTCCCGAGACCCCTGTCGAGGAGGTCGTTCCCCGCTTCGTGGCCCGGTACCGGGACATGGCCGCCCTCGCCGCGAAGCGCCCCGCGGCGGTCATCGGCGCGGCGGGCGCCCTCATCCTCGACCGGCCGGGCTTCGAGGTCGACTTCCTCGGCCGGGGCTCGCTCCCGCCCGAGCCCTGCGCCGCCGCCCGCCACGAGGTGCTCATGGTCCACCGCGGCCACTGGCGCCTCGCCTTCGACGGCGGGGAGACGGTCCTCGCCCCCGGCGACACCTGCGTCGTGCCGCCGGGGCTGTCCCGCCGCCTCGCGCCGGCCATGAGCGGCGAGGCCGCCCTCTTTCGCGTCCGCGACACCGACGACCCGGACGGCCCGACCACCGGGGGGCCACGACCCCGATGACCGCCGGCGAGCCCGTGCAACCGCCGGGAACCCGCATGACCCCCAGGAGACCCGCATGACCCGCATCGCCACCACCCACGTCGGCTCGCTGCCCCGAAGCCAGCGGACCGTCGACTTCCTCTTCGCGCGCGACCGCGGGGACCCTTACGACCCGGCCGGGTTCGCGGCCTGCATGGCCGAGGAATGCGCCGAGACGGTGCGCCGGCAGGTCGAGGCGGGCATCGACGTGGTCTCCGACGGGGAGACCTCCAAGATCTCCTACTCGACGTACGTGAAGGACCGCTACACCGGCTTCTCCGGCGACAGCGACCGCAACGTTCCCGGGGACCTCAAGCTCTTCCCGAGCTACATGGAGCGCATCGCCCGGGAAGGCGGCACCCCGCAGTTCGCCCGCCCGCGCTGCACCGGGCCGGTGGCCCCGAAGGGCGGCCCGGACCTCGAGGCGGACATCGCCAACCTCGAGGCCGCGATGGCCGCACACGGGGCGGAGCGCGGGTTCATGAACGCCGCGTCCCCCGGGGTCATCGCGCAGTTCCTGCCGAACGCCTGGTACCCCTCGCGCGATGCCTACCTCGAAGCCCTCGCCGACGCGATGAAGCACGAGTACGACGCGATCCTCGCGTCCGGGCTCGATCTCCAGATCGACTGCCCGGACCTCGGCCTGTCCCGCCACGCGGTCTTCGGCGACCTCTCCGACGAAGAGTTCGTGAAGATCGCGGCCGTGAACGTGGAGGTCCTGAACCACGCGCTCCGGGACGCGGACCCGGCGCGGGTGCGGGCCCACGTCTGCTGGGGAAACTACGAGGGGCCGCACGTGTGCGACATCGGGCTGGAGCACGTCTTCTCCGCCCTCATGTCGATCCGGGCCGGCAGCATCCTGTTCGAGAACGCCAACCCGCGCCATGCCCACGAATGGACCGTGTTCCGCGACCGCCGCCGCGAGATCCCCGACGGCATGGCGCTCGTGCCCGGGGTCATCGACTCGACGAACAACTTCGTCGAGCACCCGGAGCTGGTGGCGCAGCGGATCGAGCAGTTCACCCGGATCGTGGGGCCGGAGCGGGTCGTCGCAGGGACCGACTGCGGCTTCGGGACCTTCGCGGGCTTCGGGTCGGTGGACCCGGACATCGCCTACGTGAAGCTCGCGGCGCTCGCCGAAGGCGCCGCCATCGCCTCCGCCCGGCTGTAGCCCGGCGCGCGGCCGGTGCGGGCGACGCCCGCCCGGCCGCTGGTTCAGTCGTCGAATTCGACGCCGGTGCGCTCGCGCTGCGCGAGCCACCAGCCCCACGAGGGCGGCCAGTGGTCCCAGCCCGCGTCCGGGTCGAGCTCGCGGGCCGCGCGCAGGACCCAGTGCGGGTCGTAGAGGGCCTCGCGCGCGAGCAGCACGAGGTCCGCCCGCCCCTCCGCGACGATCCGCTCCGCCTGGCGCGGGGTGAGGATGAGGCCCACCGCCATCGTCGGGATGCCGGTCCGGCGGCGCAGCTCCTCCGCGTAGGGGACCTGGTAGCCGGCGCGGGCCGGCCGGCGGGCCGCCTCCAGGTTGGCGAGCGAGGTGGCCCCGCGGACCCCGCGCGAGGAGCAGTCGATGGTGTCCACCCCGCGGTGCGCCAGCTCGCGCGCGAGGGCGACGGTGTCCTCCATCGTCCAGCCGCCCTCGATCCCGTCCACGCACGAGAGGCGGAACGAGAGGGGCCGATCCTCCGGCCACTCCCCGCGCACCGCCTCCGCGACCTCGAGCGCGAGCCGCATCCGCCCGCGCCGGTCGCCCCCGTAGCGGTCCGTGCGCCGGTTGCCGATCGGGGAGTAGAAGGAGTGGATGAGGTAGCCGTGCGCGGCGTGCACCTCGAGGAAGCGGAACCCCGCCCGGACCACGCGGCGCGCGCCGGCCGCGAAGGCGTCCACGACGTCCGCGATCTCCGCCGCGGTGAGCGCGTGCGGCAGGTGGTAGCCGGGCGCGGACGGCTCCGCGATGGGCCCCACCGGGGTCCACGGGGGCTCGCCCCGGGCCGCGTCCTCCTCGCCGAGCGGGCCGTGCCCGTCGAAGGGGCGCTGGCGCGACGCCTTGCCGCCGCAATGCCCAATCTGGGCCGCGGGGACCGCGCCGCAGGACTCCACGAACGCGCGGATCCGGGCGAGCGGCGGGATGTGGTCGTCGCTCCAGATCCCTAGGTCCCAGTGGGTGTTCCGCCCGCGCGGCTCGACGCAGAGCACCTCGGTGAAGACGCAGCCGGCCCGCGCCGCCGCGTACTTCGCGAGGTGCTGGAAGTGCCAGTCGTTCGCCGTCCCGCCCTCGGCGAGGTACATCTGCATGGGCGAGACCACGACCCGGTTGGGGAAGCGGACCCCGCGAAGCTCGAAGGGCGAGAAGAGCGCCGGCTTCGGACGCGGCGCCCCGGTCATCGGGCGGCCCCCCTTCCGGCACGGGCGGGCGAGGCGGACGGCTTCGGCGGCGGCGCCGAACGGCCGGAGGCGGGATCGGGGGAGAGATCGGAAGGACGACCGTTCGATCGAACGGTTCGGGGGCGGAAGCCGTTTCCCG
Source organism: Gammaproteobacteria bacterium (assembly GCA_965243335.1). Lineage (GTDB taxonomy): Bacteria > Pseudomonadota > Gammaproteobacteria > HK1 > HK1 > JAJDXW01. The sequence goes on along the minus strand of OZ251545.1, from coordinate 1,535,959 downwards.
GGCGGGGGCGGCAGGTTCCGGGGCGGGTCTGGGGGCGGGTTCCGAGGCGGGTTCGAGGGCAGGTCCGGGCCCGGAAGCCGGGCCGGCGTCCGGCCGGTTCGGGGACACCCTCGCGCAGGGGCGCGGTCGTTGGCGCCCCCTTCACGGGGCGCACGCCTCGATGGCGGCGAGGAAGCGCTCCTTCGCGTCGGGGCCGCGGGCGAAGGGGCTGATGATGGGAAGGTCGAGGCCCGCCCCGCGATACGCGTCGAGCCGCTCGCGGCAATCCTCGGGAGTACCGGCGATGCCCGTCGCGGCGATCAGCTCGTCGCTCACCGCCCGCGCGGCCCCCGCCGGGTCGCCGGCGGCCCACGCCTTGGCGATCGCGGCCGCCTCGCCGGGAAAGCCGCTCTCGGCGAGCAGGCGGTTGTAGCGGGGGAAGAAGCCCGCGTAGAAGGCGAGGCCGGGCCGGGCGGCGGCGAGCGCGGCCGCCCGGGCCGGGGCGACGCTCGCGGGGAGGAGGGAGGCCACTTCGGCGGCGGCCGGGTCGCGGCCCGCCCGCGCGGCGCCGACTGCCATGCGGGCGCGCGCCGCCGACGCGGTCGCGAGCGTGCTCCGGGTGAGGATCGCCCCGTCCGCGATCTCGCCGCAGACCTCCAGCATCTTCGGGAACAGGGCGGAGAGGTAGATGGGCGGCTCCCTGCGGAGGGGCCGGAACCAGAGCTTGAAGCCTTCGATCCGGACCGTCTCCCCCGCGTGGCGGACCTCCCCTTCGCGGAGCAGGGTGCGGACGATCGCGACCGTGTCCCGCACCCGCTCGATCGGCCGCGCGTACTCGACCCCGTGCTCCGGCCCGACCTGGACCCGGTGGCTCGACCCGAGCCCGAGGACGAACCGCCCGCCCGACAGCTCGTCCACGGTCGCGGCCGACATCGCGATGGTGGGGGCGGTGCGGACGAACACGCTGCTGATGGCGGTCCCGAGCCGGACGCGGCGGGTGCGGAGGGCGCAGGCCGCGAGGATCGCGAACTGGTCCCCGCCGTGCCCCTCCGCGACCCACACGGATTCGTAGCCGAGCGCTTCGGCCCGCTCCGCGCACCCGACGATCTCCGATGCGGTGAGCCCGCCGGAGAACGCGACCCCGATCCTCGACACTGCTCCTCGTCCCTCCTTCCCGCCCGGTGGGGTGGGCAGGCCGGCGGCATCGACCGGCCGGGGGCCGCCGCCGCCCCGCCCGCGCCGGAGGCCCCGAGCCCGGAGGCCCGGGCGTCAGCCCGCGCAACCCGGCCCTCCGCCCCGCCTTGCGGAGCCCCGCCCCGCGCTCGGGCCGCCGCGGCGGGGGCGACCGGGCGCGACCGCCCTGCTCGGCCCTCATGGCGAACGGAGAACGGCGTTGCCCGTTCCCCGGCCGGCCGGGGGCCGCCCGGCGTTGGAGTATAGTCCGGCCGTGTTCCCCGCCCGCGCCCCCGCCCCTGCATGAACCCCATCGGCTTCGGCTTCCTGGACCGGCCCCGTGTCGCGGAGCAGGTCCGCCTCGCGCAGAAGGCCGAGGCGCTCGGCTACGACTCGCTCTGGGTGACCGAGACCCGGCTCGCGCGCGACGCGTTCTCGGTCCTCGGGGCGATGGCCGCGACCACCCGCCGCATCCGCCTCGGGACCGGGATCGTCAACTCCTGGACCCGCGGCCCCGCCCTCATGGCGATGAGCTTCGCGACCCTCTCGAACCTCGCGCCGGGGCGGATCGAAGCGGGGCTCGGCGCGTATTGGGACCCGCTCGCCTGGAAGCAGGGGATCGAGCGCGCCCGCCCCGTCGCCCAGATGCGGGAGTACGTCGGCGTGCTGCGGCGGCTGCTCGCGCTGGAGGAAGGAGTCACGTTCGAGGGCGAGTTCGTGCAGGTGCGGGACCTCACCCTCGACCTCGGCCACGGCGACCCGCGGGTCCCTCCGGACGTCGGGATCTACCTCGGGCCGACCGGCCCCCGGATGATGGAGCTGGCCGGCGAGGTCGCGGACGGGGCGCTCATCAACGGCATCCTGCCCCCCTCCTACACGAGGCGGTCGCTCGAGCGCATGGCGGCGGGGGCCCGGCGCGCGGGCCGGAGCCTCGACGACCTCGAGAAGCTCCAGCTCGTCAACGTCTCCATGGACCGCGACCCGGAGAAGGCCCGCTTCGACGCCAAGCGCCTCGTCACCCAGTACCTCGGGCAGCAGCCGCACTTCGCGAAGGCCCTCGACTACCCGGCCGACGGGCTCGCCGAGATCCAGGCGGTGATGGGCGGGTGGCCGCCCCGCCCGGGCGGGGTCGAGGAGGCGATGGCGCTGGTCGACGACTCTCTGGTGGACGACCTCATCGCCCACGGCGCGCCCGAGGAGTGCGTCGCGAGCGCGGAGCGCTGGCGGCGCGAGGGCCTGGACCAGCTCGTGCTGATCCCGCTCAGCCGCAACTACGACGAGATCCTGGAGGCGTTCGCGCCGTGAGCCCGGAACCGACGTTTCCCGCTGGCCGGCTCGCGGCCGCCGTCGAGGCGCGCCTTCCCTTCGCGGAGCGCCTGTTCGACGCGGTCCGCGCGGAGACCGCGGACACGGTGGGGGTGACCCGCCCCGCCTGGAGCGCGGAGGACGGGGCGGCGGCCCGGATCGTCGCCGAGGCGGCGCGCGGCCTCGGGCTCGAAGTCGGCTACGACCTCGCGGGGAACCTCCGCTGCGCCCTGCCGGGCGCGGACCGGGACGCCCTCGGGGTGCTCACCGGCTCGCACCTAGATTCGGTCCCCACCGGGGGGCACTACGACGGGCTCGCCGGGGTGGTCGCCGGGCTCACCGCCCTCGCCGCGTTCCGCGACCTCGGGGCGGCGTTCGGCTCCGACCTGACGGTGGCCGGGCTGCGGGGCGAGGAGAGCGTCTGGTACGGTGTCGCCTACGTCGGCAGCCGGCTCGCGGTCGGCGCGCTGCCGCCCGAGGACCTCGATCGGCTGCGCCGCGGCGACACCGGCCGGACCCTCGCCGAGCACATGGCGGAGGCCGGGGTGGACGTGGCGGCGCTCCGGGCCGCGCTCGCGGCCCCGGACGGCCCGGCCGGGGGCGGGATCGGGTCCGGACCCGGGGGCGTGGTCGGGGCCGTGGCCGGGAGCGCGGGCGTGCTCTCGCCGGAGAACACCCGCGCCTTCCTCGAGCTCCACATCGAGCAGGGGCCGGTGCTGGTCGGCGAGGGCCTTCCGGTCGGCGTCCCGACCACCATCCGGGGCAACGCGCGCTTCCCCTACGCCCGCTGCACGGGCCGGTACGGCCACTCCGGAGCGACGCCGCGGGAATGGCGCCGCGACGCCGCGCTCGCGGTGGTGGAGCTGGTGCGCGCCCTCGACGAGCTCTGGATCGAGCGCGAGGCGGACGGCGTCCCGGACACCGTGTTCACGGTCGGGAAGCTCTTCACCGACCCCGCCCACCACGCCATGACCAAGGTGCCGGGGCGGTGCGACTTCACCCTCAACTTCGGCGGGACGACCAGAGGGTTCCTCGACGAATGCCGGGAGCGCACGCGCGCGCTCGCCGAACGGATCGGGCGCGAGCGCCGGGTCGCGTTCGATCTCGGCGAGTGCGTCGGCTCGGACCCGACCCCCCTCGACCCGCGGCTTCGCGGCCGGCTCCGGGAGAGCTGCGCATCGCTCGGTCTCCCGGTGCGCGAGTTCGCCACCGTCGGCCACGACGCCTCGATCTTCGCGCGGGCCGGGGTCCCGGCCGCCATGGTGCTGGTGCGCAACGCCCACGGGAGCCACAACCCGGACGAGGCGATGGACCTCGCGGACTTCGGCGAGGGGACGAAGGTGCTGGCCGACGCGATGGCCCGGCTCGCGGCCTGAGCCGGCGCGCGGCGCCCCGATCCTCGCCCCCGGCGCCGGGCCGTGGGCGGCCCCTGCGGCGCCCCGCGCACGCACCGGAGCGCGACAGGCGCCATAATCGGCCCATGCGCTTCTTCAACACCGAAGGCCCGGTGCTTCCAGACGATGGCGACCGCTGGCGCGGTCGCTTGGCGATTCCGCGGGGCGGAATCGCGGGCGCTCGGGCAGGTTCATAGTCAGCCCATGCGCTTCTTCAGTGTCGCAGGGCCGGTGCGCCCAGACGAACACTACGCCGTCCCGCCGCTGGACCGGGTGGACGTCGATGAGCTGCTGGCCCTGATCCGGGCCAAGCAGTACTTCGTGCTGCACGCGCCGCGCCAGACCGGCAAGACCTCCGCGCTCATCGCGCTCCGCGACCTCCTGAACCGCGGGGAAGCCGGCGACTTCCGTTGCGTGGACGTGGACGTCGAGGTCGCCCAGGTGGCGCGCGACGACGTGGCGCGGGGTATCCGCGCCATCCTGGGCATCCTGGCCGAGAATGCGCGGGGGCTGGGCGACGACTACCCCGGCAGCGTGTGGCAGGACGTCCTGGCGTCGGTGGGGCCGGAAGGCGCTCTCAACGTACTGCTCGCCCGCTGGTGTCAAGCCAACCCGACCCCGCTGGTGCTGCTGGTGGACGAGATCGATTCCCTGGTGGGCGACACCTTGCTCTCGGTGCTGCGCCAGCTCCGCACCGGCTACCAGAGGCGCCCCGCGGCCTTCCCGCAGAGCGTGGTGCTGTGCGGGGTGCGCGACATCCGCGACTACCGGATCCGGTCGAGCGCCGGGGAGGTCATCGCCGGCGGCAGCCCCTTCAACGTCGCCGCGAAGTCGCTGCGCATGGGCGACTTCTCGCAAGCCGAGACGCGGGCGCTGATCGCGCAGCACACCGAAGAGACCGGGCAGGGGTTCTCGGAGCCGGCGCTGGAGGCGGTGTGGGCGCAGACCCGGGGCCAGCCGTGGCTGGTGAACGCGCTGTGCGCGGGGGCCTGCTTCGACAACAAGGCGGGGCGGAACCGCTCGCGGGCCATCGAAGCGGACGACGTCTACGCGGCGCGGGAGGAACTCATCCTCTCGCGGCGCACGCATCTGGACCAGTTGGCGCACAAGCTCGAGGAGGAGCGGGTGCGGCGGGTCGTCGAGCCCATCCTGAGCGGCGGGGAGGCGAGCCACCAGGTCCGCGACCTCGAATACCTTCGCGACCTGGGCCTGCTGGCGCCGGACTCGCCGCCGCGCATCGCGAACCCGATCTACCGCGAGGTCGTGCCGCGCGAGCTGGGCTACGTGTTGCAGGACAGTTTGAACATCCAGGCGGCATGGTACGTGGACGACGACGGGCGGCTGAACATGACGAAGCTGCTGACCGCGTTCCGCACGTTCTTCGGGGAGCACGCGGAGCACTGGCTCTCCCATCTGGGGGCGTACCGGGAAGCCGCGCCGCAGCTCATCTTGCAGTCGTACCTGCACCGGGTGGTGAACGGGGGCGGTCGGATCGAGCGCGAGTACGGGTTGGGCCGGGGCCGGACGGACCTCCTGGTGCTGTGGCCGCGCGAGCCGGGGCAGCCGTCGGACCTGTGGGAGCGGTTCGTGATCGAGTGCAAGGTGCTGCGCGACTCGGATCGCAAGAGCCTCGCGTGGACGGTCGAGCGCGGGGTGAAGCAGACCCTGGACTACATGGCGAAGTGCGGGGCGGAGGAAGGGCACCTGGTGGTGATGGACCGCCGCAGCGAGGAGCGGCGGCGCGGCGAGGAGGACCGCCGGGACGACGACGGCGAGGCGGAAGGAGGCGGTCACCGCCAGGACGGGCGCGGGGTGGTGGTCTGGATGCTGTAGGGCTGGCGCACGTGAATCCGTGCGAACCCTCGAGCAAACGGTTGCAGCACCACTCGACGACGCCGAATGTCGTAATACGACCGGGAGATGTACAAACGGCGCAACGAAGTCGAGCGCCTGTTCCGGCGACTGAAGGGGTGCTGGCCCCCTGTGGAGGGCTCTCCCGGACCGAGGGCGGCACGCTACAGGGAGATGGCGCGTGAGCCTTGCTGCCGGTAGCTGCTCCGCAGGGCGCGGTCAAGGTGGCCTCGTCCACTGCTCCGGGGCTGCTTCCCGCCAGATTCCCCATTCAATGGAAATACTGGAGCCGAGGACCTGTCCGGAGATGGAGCGAACGCCGCGGGACGCGACGTGAAGACCAGCAAGAAGCTCATCGAGGCCGCCCTGCCGCTCGACGCGATCAACGCCGCCAGCGTGCGCGAGAAGTCGATCCGGCACGGGCATCCGAGCACCCTGCATCTGTGGTGGGCGCGGCGGCCGTTGGCGGCGGCGCGGGCGGTCATCTTCTCGCAGATGGTGGACGACCCCTCGGCGCACCCGGATCGCTTCCCGACAGAGCAGGCCCAGGCGCGGGAGCGCGAGCGGCTGTTCGGGATCATCCGGGAGCTGGTGAAGTGGGAGAACACCAACGACGAAAAGGTGTTGGCGCAGGCGCGGGAGGAGATCCGGGAGAGCTGGCTCCGCACCTGCGCCGGGAACGCGGACCATCCGCGGGCCGCGGAATGGTTCGACCCGGATCGGCTCCCCGCCTTCCATGACCCCTTCGCGGGCGGCGGCGCGCTGCCCCTGGAAGCGCAGCGGCTCGGGCTGGAGGCCCATGCCTCGGACCTGAACCCGGTGGCGGTGCTCATCAACAAGGCGATGATCGAGGTCCCGCCCCGGTTTGCCGGCAAGCCGCCCGTGAACCCCGACGCCCAGGCCGAGCTCGCACGGGGCGGGCGGTGGAACGGCAAGGGCGCGCAGGGGCTGGCGGAGGACGTGCGCTACTACGGCCGGTGGATGCGCGACGAAGCCGAGAAGCGGATCGGCCATCTGTACCCGAAGGTCGAGGTCACCGCGGCGCTGGCGGCGGAGCGCCCGGACCTCGGACGCTACGCGGGGCGGAAGCTCACGGTGATCGCGTGGCTGTGGGCGCGCACGGTGAAGAGCCCGAACCCGGCGTTCGCGCACGTGGACGTACCGCTCGCCTCGACCTTCATGCTCTCGACGAAGAAGGGCAAGGAGGCATGGGTCGAGCCGGTGGTCGAGGGAGGCGGCTACCGCTTCACGGTGAAGGCCGGCCCTCCTGGGAACGCGGGCGTCCCGCCCGCACAAGGAACCAAGCTGGCGCGTGGGAGCTTTCGGTGTTTGATGTCACAGGTACCGATGCGCTACGAATACATCGATAATGAAGCCAATGCCGGACGCATGGGCGTTCGCGCAGAGCAAAGCGTGTGACAGAAACACCAGCCTGTGTCGATGGGAACAACGAGACAAGCTTGTCGGTACGTTCAGCCGCCAGGCGCTGCCGATGGTATGGGATTTCGCAGAGACTAATCCTCTTGCTGGAGCCGGAGGCGATGTCTTCGGAACTACGAAATCCGTCTATGAAGTCGTAGAAAAACAATTTCGGAGTCGAACACTCGGTCGGTCCTGTCAGCTCGATGCTGCCCAACAAGACTTGTCGACTTGGAAGGTGGTGTCAACCGACCCCCCCTACTACGACAACGTCGGCTATGCGGATCTGTCCGACTTCTTCTACGCATGGCTGCGCCGGTCGTTGCGATCGATTTTTCCCGATCTCTTCGCCACGCTTGCCGTCCCGAAGGCGGAGGAGCTGATCGCCTCCCCTTACCGGCATGGAGGCAAGGACGAGGCCGAAACCTTCTTTCTCGATGGGATGACGCGGGCCATACAGCGCCTCGCCGCACAAACGCATCCCGCGTTCCCGGTTACCATCTACTATGCCTTCAAGCAGTCGGAGCGCAAGGACGATACCGGCGCGACGAGCACCGGATGGGAAACCTTCCTCGACGCGGTGATCCGTTCCGGATTCGCCATTACCGGCACTTGGCCGATGCGCACGGAGCTCGGCAACCGCATGATCGGCATCGGCGCCAACGCCCTCGCCTCCAGCATCGTCCTCGTCTGCCGGCGACGCCCGCCCGACACCCCGCCGACCTCCCGCCGCGACTTCCTCGCCGCCCTGCGCTTGGAGCTTCCGGCGGCCCTCGCCGACCTCCAGAAGAGCAACATCGCCCCGGTGGACTTCGCCCAGGCCGCCATCGGCCCCGGCATGGCCGTCTTCACCCGCTACGCCCAAGTGCTGGAAGCCGACGGCTCCCCGATGCCGGTGCGCGCGGCCCTCGTCGAGATCAACCGCACGCTGGACGAGACCTTGACCCGGCAGGAAGGCGACCTGGACCCGGACACCCGCTTCTGCGTCGCCTGGTACGAGCAATACGGCGTCGGCGAGCGCGCCTACGGGGAAGCCGAAGTGCTGTTCAGCGCCAAGAACACCTCGTTCGAGGGATTGCGGCGCGCCGGGGTGCTCGCGGGCGGCAAGGGCAGGGTCCGGCTCATGCGCCGGGACGAGCTGGACCCGGACTGGAACCCGGCGACGGACCGGCGCATCACCGATTGGGAGAGCGCGCAGCACCTGACCCGCTCCCTGACCGCGGAGCGGGGCGGCGGGGTGGCCGAGGCGGCCCGCCTGGTGCTCGGCATGGGCGCGGAGCGGGCGGAGAAGGCCCGCGCGCTCGCCTACCGGCTGTACTCACTGGCCGAGCGCAAACGGTGGGCGGACGAGGCAAACGCCTACAACATCCTCGTCACGTCCTGGCCGCAGATCCGGACGGAGGCCGCCCGCCTCGCGGTCCGCGTGCCGGAGCAGACAGGCTTCGGGTTCTCCGGAGGAGAAGCGTCGTGACGGCAGCCACCTGCCTTGTCGCGGCAAAGAAGCCATCATGCTGTCGCCGTCGGCGAGCCAATGATCACTTCGGATCACGAGGGGCGAAAGGCGGCTGCATGGCCGATACCGCCCTCGGGAGGCGAATCATGAGCGGGGAGCCCGCGGAACAGCCGCGCGGCAGACGGCAGTCCCGTTCCTCCGTCAACCGCCGCCGCTTGGCCCAAGTCGCCGCGGACGGCCCAACCCGGCCTTCGCCCCGCACGGCCAAGCCCACCGCTCCCGCTACACCGTGGCCGGGTCCTCCTCCTCGAGGTCGGACTTGGCGATGAAGTGGATGTAGGGGTAGCCGGGGCTGTCCTCCGCGGCAGCCCACACCTTCTCGACAATCTCCGAGCGCACCCTCATCGTGCTCTCGGTACGCAAATCCTCGAAGGCAGCGTCGTAGATGATCCTCACGTCCACCATGGGATCGTCGCAGTGGTCGAAGCCGGGCTCGACGCTGATGCTGACGATGCCGATGTCGGCGAAGCGCGCCTTGAAGGCCGCCTCCGCGATGTCGCGTACCTGCTGGTTGTTCATGTCACCTCCTACGATGGCCGTTGCCTGAACATCACATGGGCGGCGAAGGCGCATCTGGCCGTGACGTCCGCCTGCTCGAACCGACTGATGGCGATCTCCGCGGATGCGATGAGATCCCGAACGTCGGACCTCTGGTAAGCGGGCGTATCCAGCGAATAGTCCGCCTCCTGCCGTGCCTTCTGCAACGCGACGAACACCTCGGCGAAGTTGCGGATTTCCACCGGAAACTCCCGCATGGCCTGCGCCTGCCGACATGCGCTCCTGGCCCTGCCGTGCTCCAGCGCGCGGTAGGTCCGATGCCATGCCGGGCTACGCGCCGCGCCGATGAACAGGTCGGCCGCCGACGCCGCCAGACAGTGGAACAGCGCGTAGTACGCGGTGCTGACGGCGCGGCGCAGCCTCGCCTGCGCGGGCGGTGAATGGCCGGATTCCGCGAGGGCGCGGGCGACTTCCATCAGGTCGCGGGGGTTCACGGCGCAAGGCTTCCGGGGGCCGGTTCGGGTCTGCGCTGAATCATACTATGGGCGGCGGCGCCGGCGAGGGTGGCCGGGATGTCCGGCCCTCTTCGGGGTCGATCGCGCCTCGTCGCGCCGCCTCCAGCGCTCCCGCGGGATCGGGAACGCCCGCCCGTCGGCGCGAAAACCCCGGCGCGCGAGCGCGGCGCGAGGCCGGGCGCGATCTGCGAGAATCCGGCCTTCCCCCACCGGAACCCGAGGAGACCGAGATGCGAATTCGCTTCCGAACCCGTGCGAGCTTCGCCGCCGCTGCGGTCGGCGCGCTCGTGATGGCCGCCGCGGCTTCGGCCGCCGACAAGCTGGTCGTCGCGGCGGACGTCGGCTACGCGCCGCACGTCATGGCCCGGCCCGCGGGCGGCTTCGAGGGCTACAACGTCGACATGATCGAGGAGATCGCGCGGCGGCTCGGGGTCGAGTACGAGATCGTGGACCAGGAATGGTCCGGGATCTTCGCCGGCCTCAACGCGAAGAAGTACGACTTCATCATCGCCCCGACCACCGTCACCCCCGAGCGGGCGGAGAAGATGCTGTTCATGGAAGGCTACCTCGACAGCGAGATCGTGTTCCTGGTGCGGAGCGACGCGCCCGCGATCGCGAGCCTCGAGGACCTGGGCGGCAAGGTCATCTCCGTCAACAAGGGCAACGTCTACGACAAGTGGGCGACCGAGCGGATGGAGCAGTACGGCTGGACCATGCAGCGGTACGGCAAGAACGCGGACGCGATCCAGGCCGTGCTCTCCGGGCGGGCGTTCGCGAACATCGCGAGCGGCAGCGCCTCCGGGTGGGCCGCGAAGCAGAACCCGCAGCTCAAGACCTCCATCGCGGTCAACACCGGGAGGGTGTTCTCGACCCCGTTCCGTCTGGACGACGCGGCGACCCGCAACCGGATCGAGCGGGTGGTCGAGTGCATGAAGCTCGACGGGTTCTTCGCGAAGCTGCACGAGAAGTGGTTCGCGGGGCCGCCCGCGCCCGGCTCGTCCATGGTCACCGTGGACCCCGGCTTCGGGGCGCCGGGGGTGAACGGGTACGACGCGACCCCCCACGAGCCCGAGTGCGGCTGAGGCCGGTCCCCGCCGCCGTCACCGCTCCGCCTGCCGCGCGGCAGGCGGAGCGGCAGCGCTTGGGGGCGGCAGGCGGCGCGCCGCCGGGTGGGCGGTTCCACGGACCCCGGACCGATCCCCTCCCCGCCTCCGCCCCCGACCGCCCGTCGGAACCCCGGCCCGGTCCCCCGACCAGGGGAACCCGGCAACGCCCAATACAACCGGGTAGTCGTGAATCTCGGGAACGCCACCGTCCGAAGGCAGTCATCGTCGGGGAATCGGATTTCGGATCGGCGAACGAGCCCGGCTTTCCGCGGTCGCGGAGGGTCGGGAAGAGACTGGCCCTGGGCCCTCGGCCGGCCGGAGCCCGGCCCGGCCCCCGACCGCTGATCCCGGTACCCGGCGCACACCGCGGACCCCGCCGATGACCCCTCCCCCGCCGCCGTCGCCGCCGATGCTCGACCTCCGGGGCGTGCGCAAGTCGTTCGGAGCCATCGAGGCCCTGAAGGGGATCGATCTCGCGGTCGCGCGCCAGGAGCTCGTCTTCATCATCGGCCCGTCCGGGTCCGGCAAGAGCACCCTCCTTCGCTGCTGCAACCGCCTCGAGGAGCCGACCGCGGGGCGGGTGCTCGTCGACGGCGTCGACATCCTCTCGCCCAGGGTCGACATCAACGAGATGCGCCGGCACATCGGGATGGTGTTCCAGTCGTTCAACCTGTACCCCCACCTCACCGCCCTCGGGAACGTGACCCTCGCCCTTCGCCGGGTGCTCAAGCTCCCCCGCGGCGAGGCGAACGAGCGCGGGCGCGACGCTCTCGACGGGGTGGGCCTCGCGGCGCGGGCGGACGCCTGGCCGAACGAGCTCTCCGGCGGGCAGCAGCAGCGGGTCGCGATCGCGCGGGCGCTCGCCCTCCGGCCGAAGGTCATGCTCTTCGACGAGCCGACGAGCGCCCTCGACCCCGAGCTGGTGGGCAGCGTGCTCGACGTGATGCGGCGGATGCGCGAGGCGGGGATGACCATGCTCGTCGTCAGCCACGAGATGCGGTTCGCCCGCGAGGCCGCGGACCGGGTGCTCTTCATGGACGAGGGCGAGGTCGTCGAGGAGGGGGCGCCGGCGAGGCTCTTCGAGTCCCCCGCGCACGCGCGCACCCGCGAGTTCCTGCGCCGGGTCACCGGGCGCTGAGCCGCCAGCCCCCGCCCCTCCTTCCCCGCGCCTCCCCCTCGCGCCTCGCCCCGCCTCCTCCCCGCACCTGGCCGGCGCCCCTCCCCCTCCCCCGCTCCCGTGGACCGCATCGCCGAGAACTTCTTCGACCTCGACGTGATGGCGAAGTACCTCCCGTCGATCCTCGACGGGGCCTGGGTCACCGTTCAGCTCGCGGTCCTCATCGTCCTGAGCGGGCTCGCCCTCGGCTTCGCGCTGGCCGTCGTCCGGGCGTTCCAGATCCGCCCCGTGAACTGGCTCATCGTGCTCGTGGCCGACGTGTTCCGGGCCCTTCCCCCGATCGTCGTCATGATCGTCTTCTACTTCGCCCTCCCCTTCGTGGGGGTCTCGATGAGCGGGTTCACGGTCGCCTGGCTCTCCCTCACCCTCGTCCTCGCCGCCTTCGCGGAAGAGATCTTCTGGACCGGGATCCTGTCCGTCGATCGGGGCCAGTGGGAGGCGGCCCGCTCCACCGGCCTCGGCTTCCTCCAGGCCCTGCGGGACGTCGTCCTCCCCCAGGCGGTCCGGCTCACCATCCCGCCCCTCACGAACCGGACCATCGTGATCACCAAGAGCACGGCCATCGCGTCGGTGGTGGCGGTGCAGGAGATCCTCACCCAGGCGAGCGCCGCGCAGGCCTTCTCCGCCAACACGACCCCGCTCACGATGGCGGCGGCCGCCTATCTCGTCATCTTCCTGCCCCTCGTCGTCCTCAGCCGGTGGGTGGAGTCACGCTTCGGGTGGAAGCGCTGAGCCGGGCCGTGGAAGGTCTCGCCCACAACTTCTTCAACCTCGAGGTCCTGCTCAAGGTCTATCCGCTGCTCCTCAAGGGCCTCGGGATGACGCTCCAGCTCTGCCTGCTGGTCGTGCCGCTCGGGGTCGCCGGCGGGCTCGCGGTGGCGGTCGCCTACAGCTTCCACGTCCGCTGGCTCAACTGGCTGCTCATCGCCTACGTGGACTTCTTCCGGTCGTTCCCGCCCCTCGTGCTGCTCATCCTGGTGTTCTACGGCCTGCCCTTCCTCGGCCTCGAGGTTCCGAGCCTCGTCGCGGTGCTGATCGCGTTCCTCCTCAACACGTCGAGCTACTACGGGGAGATCTTCCGCGCCGGGATCGAGAGCGTCGGCCGGGGGCAGTGGGAGGCGGCCCGTTCGACCGGCCTCGGCGGGCTCCGGACCATGGCCTACGTGGTCCTGCCCCAGGCGGTCCGCAACGTGCTCCCCGACCTCGTCGGCAACACCCTCGAAGTCGTCAAGTTCACCGCGCTCGCGAGCGTCGTCGCCCTGCCGGAGCTGCTCCGGATGGGGCGGGTGGCGCAAGGGCTCACCTACAACCCGACCCCCCTCATCGCGGTGGCCCTCGTCTATCTCGCCCTGCTGTGGCCGCTCGTCCGGCTGTTGAGCCGGCTCGAACGCCGGACGATGGCGAAGCGGTGAGGGGAACGGAGGGCGGCGCGGGCGAGGGAGCGTGCGAGCGGCCGGCGCCGGGCGTCTGAACGGCCGGCCGCCTGCATGAGGGCCGGGCGAACGGGGGCCGGGTGGCCGGGGGCCGTTGGAACGGCGGGCCGGGTGAACGAAGGTCCGGGCCGTAGAGATCGCAGGAGGAGCCGAATGGCCGCTACCCGCCCCATCCGCTTCGGCGTCAACTACCTCCCCGGCCCCGCGTCCGAGACCCTGCGGTGGGCGCAGGCCGCGGAGGAGGCCGGCTTCGACGTCGTGGGGATCGCCGACTCGCAGTCGGTCTACCGCGACGTGTACATGTGCCTCGCGCTCTGCGCGGCCGGCACCCGGCGGGTCCGCCTCGGGCCACGGGTCATCAACCCCCTCACCCGGCACCCCGCGGTCGCGGCCGGAGCGGCGGCCACCCTCGCCGAGATGGCGCCCGGCCGCACCATGCTCGGCATCGGGACCGGGGACAGCGCGGTGCTGAACCTCGGGCTCACGCCGTCGAGCCAGGCCCGCCTCCGCGCCTACGTCGCGACCGTCCGCGCGCTCCTCGAGACCGGGCGCTCGGTCTGGGAGGGCCGCCCCGTGCGCATGACGTGGGGCGGGGGGCGGGTTCCGATCTACCTCGCCGCCTCCGGCCCCCGGATGCTCCGGCTCGCGGGCGAGATCGCGGACGGGGTGATCATCAACACCGGGCTCACCCCGGACATCGTCCGGGACTCGATCGCCCGCGTGCAGGCCGGCGCCGAGGCGGCCGGGCGGCGGATCGAGGATCTGGACCTGTGGTGGCTCCCGGTCGCCAACGTGCGCGGCGACCGGGCGGCGGCCGTCGACGAGGTCGCGATGACCCTTGCGTCGGCCGGAAGCCACCTCAGCCGGTTCACGACGGAGGGCAAGCACGTCCCGGACGAGCTGCGCGATGCGGTCGTCGCGCTCGGGGAGCGCTACCGGCCGGAGGAGCACTCGAAGCCGGACAGCTCGAACCGCGATCTTGTCCGGGAGCTCGGGCTCCTCGACTACCTCGCCGACCGGTTCGCGATCGCGGGGACGGTGGACGAGTGCGCGGCGAAGATCGAGGCGGCCGCCGCGGCCGGCGCCCGGCAGCTCTGGATGAGCATCCACTTCGACGACAAGGAGCGCTTCCTCCGCGACTGGAGGTCAGTGATCGAGGCGCTGCGCTGATCCCCGTCCGGTCCGATGCGCCCCGGGCCGAAATCGGTCTCGGAATCGCCCGGCGGCGCGCCGGTCAGCGGGGGAGGCGGTCTCCGCTCGCCGCGTCGAAGAGGTAGGCGCGGGCGGGGTCCACCCGGATCCCGACCGTCTCGCCGATCGCCTTTCGCGTATGCCGGTCGGCCTTGGCCGCGATCCGCCTCCCCGCAACCTCGACGGTGACGAGGACGCTCTCGCCGGTCAGCTCGTTCGCGTAGACCTCGGCGTCGAAGCTGCCCGCCCCCGGCGCCGCGAGGGCGAGGTCCTCGGGGCGCGCGCCGAGCACCACCCCGCCCCGCGTCCCGCCCCCCACCTCCGCGATGGCGGTGGCCGTGCCCGCGACCATGAAGCGCCCGTCCGCCACCGTCCCGTCGATGAGGTTCATCGCCGGCGAGCCGATGAAGCCCGCGACGAAGAGGTTCTTCGGGTCGTCGTAGATCTCCTCCGGGGTCCCGAGCTGCCGGATGCGCCCCTGGTCCATGACCGCGACCCGGTCCGCGAGGGTCATCGCCTCGATCTGGTCGTGGGTGACGTAGACGGTCGTGATCCGGAGCTCGTGGCTCAGGTGCTTGAGCTCCGCCCGCATGGACACCCGGAGCTTCGCGTCGAGGTTCGAGAGCGGCTCGTCCATCAGGAACACCTGCGGGGTGCGGACGATCGCCCGCGCGAGGGCGACCCGCTGGCGCTGGCCGCCCGAGAGGGCGCGGGGCTTGCGGTCGAGCAGGTCCTCGAGCTGGACCTTGGCCGCCGCCGCCCGCACCCGCCCGCGGACCTCCTCCGCGCTCCGGACCCCGCGCACCTTGAGCGGATAGGCGATGTTGTCCCGCACCGTCATGTGCGGGTAGAGCCCGTAGTTCTGGAACACCATCGCGACGTCGCGGTCCTTCGGCAGCTCGTCGTTGACCAGCCGCCCGCCGATGTGGATCTCCCCCGCGGTCGGCTCCTCCAGCCCCGCGATCATGCGCATGGTGGTGGTCTTGCCGCAGCCCGAAGGTCCGAGCAGGACGAGGAACTCCCGGTCGCGGATCTCGAGCGACTGGTCGTCGACCGCGACGAAGGCCCCCCACCGCTTGGTGAGGTTGCGGAGCGAGATCGACGCCATCAGCCGGCCTCCCCCTTCGTCATCGAGCCGTTCCCGCCATCGCCGCCGTCACTGCCGCGAGCGCCCCCACCGTCGCTGCCGCACCGCCACTTCGCCCCGTCACCGCACCGCCCCCATCGTCATGCCCTGCACGAAGTGCTTCTGGATGATGAGCGCGAGCGCGAACATCGGGACCATGATGATGATCCCGGCCGCGGCCAGCAGGTTCCACAGATCGCCCTCCTCCGCCTGGAACAGGGCGAGGCCCACGGTGAGGGTGACCGCCTTGTTCGTGGTGAGGATGAGGGCGAAGAGGAAGTCGTTCCAGGCGATGATGAAGCAGAAGATCGCGGCCGTCACGAGGCCCGGGGCGGCCATCGGGAGGACGATGTTGCGGATCACCTGGAGCCGGGAGGAGCCGTCCACCAGGGCCGCCTCCTCGGTGTCGCGCGGGATCCCGTCGATGAAGCCCTTGATCATCCAGATCGCGAAGGGGGTCACGATCGAGAGGTTCACGAGGATGAGCCCGAGGCGGGTGTCGAGGATCCCGAGGTCGCGGAACAGGAGGAAGAACGGCAGGACGATCACCACCGCGGGGACGAACTGGGTCGCCAGGATCATGACGAACATCACCCGCTCGCCGCGCATCCGGAAGCGCGAGAAGGAGTAGGCGGCGCCGGTCGCGATGGGGATCGCGACGGCCACCGTGACCAGCGAGACGATGGTCGAGTTGAGGAGCTTCCGCCCGAGGTGGTAGGGGCTGTCGAACACGAGCGCGAAGTTCTCGAGGGTCGGGCGGAAGAGGAGCTTCAACTGGTAGACGTCCACGTGCTGCTTGAACGCGGCGAGGGTGATCCAGACGATGGGGACCATCATGACGAGGGCCACGAGCACGACGAGCGCGGCGCGGACCGCCGCCCCGAACCTCCGCCGCCGCGGGCGCCGCGGAAGGGTCACGCCGGCCGGTCCCGGAACACGAAGCGGGTGTACGCGAAGGTGAGGAAGATCATCGGGATCACCATCAGCCACGCGACCGCCGCCGCGAACCCCATGTCGTAGTACTTGAACCCGTTGAAGTAGGCGTAGTGCGCGAGGGTCTGGGTGGCGGTCCCCGGGCCGCCGTTCGTCAGCATGTAGATCTGGTCGAAGGTCTTGAGCGAGAAGATCGACTTCAGGATGACGACGATCATCACCACCGGGAAGAGCTGCGGCAGGGTGATGTCCCGGAACACGCGCCACGAGGACGCCCCGTCCACCCGCGCGGCCTCGAGCGAGTCGGACGGCACGGCCGCGAGCCCCCCGATCAGCACCAGGGTCATGAACGGCACCCAGCCCCAGACGTCGGCCATGACGCACACCGCGAACGCGAGCACCGGGTCGGAGAGCCACCCGATGTCCGCGAGCGGGGGGAGGAGGATGCCGAAGAACGCGTCGAAGAGCCCGAACTCGGGGTTGAACATGAACCGGAACGAGACCCCGACGAGGGCCGGGCTCATCGCGAAGGGCAGGATGAGGAGGGTCCGCACGGTGAACCGGAGGCGGCCCCCCGGGGCGAGCAGGAGGGCGACGCCGAGGGCGAGGAGGGTCGTCAGGCCGACCGTGAGCACCGTATAGAGGCCGGTCACCCACACCGCGTTCCAGAACGCGGGTTCCTCGACGAGGGCCCAGACGTAGTTCTCGAACCCGACGAAGGGGCCGGGAACGTTCGAGCGGGAGAGCTTCCAGAACCGGAACGAGAGGACGAAGGAGTCCACGAGGGGCCAGACGGCGGTGGCGAACACCACCGCCACCGCCGGGAGGACCAGCAGGTACTTGAGATGGCGGTCGCGGAGGCCGCCCGAGGGGGAGCGGGGCGGCCGGGCGGGTCCGGCCCCGCCCGGGGCGGCGGCGGGTGGAGCCGCCGTCACCGCGCCGCTCCCTGACACGCGCCCGCTCGCGGTGCGCCGGGCGCCGCCTCCCTTCGAGCCGGCCCGCGGCCGTCCTCGCCCCGCCGCACGGCTACCGGCAGTAGCCCGCGCGGCGCAGGAGCTTCTCCGACTGCGCGGCGGCGTCCTTCATCAGCGCGCGGGTATCGCCCCCCGCCGCGGCCTTCGTGATCGCGGCGGACAGGATGTCGCCGACCTCCGGCCATTCGGCGATCTGCGGCATGATGTCGGACTCCTTCAGCGACTCCCACGCCGCCTGCTGGATCATATTGTTGGCCGAATTCACGTCCGCGTCCCGGAGGTTGGCGGAGTGCGTCACCACGTTGTTGATGATGGTCTTCCCGGCCACCTCCCGCTCGGTCGCGTTCTTCTTCTCCAGGGCGGGGTTCGAGAGCCATTTCATGAATTCCCACGCCGCCCCCTGGTTCTTCGAGTACTTCGAGATCGAGAAGGGCATCGAGATGGCGTAGGTGACCGTCCGGCCCCGGTAGGCCGGCATCCCGGCGAAGCCCACCTGCTCCTTGGAGAGCACCGACGACTTCGGGTTGATGAACGGCGAGTACGCCCACCACCAGACCGGGATCATCGCCGACTTGCCCTGCTGGAAGGACTGGCGCGCGTCCTGCTCGACGAAGGAGAGGGACGAGGGGTTGGTGGCCTTCCGGACCGTGTGCAGGGCGACGTAGTCCTCGGTGGCCGCGAGGCCCTCTTCCGACGCCCACACCGGACACGTGTCGCCGTCGAATACGTCCGCGCCCGCCGCCCACAGGAAGTTCAGCCAGATGAAGAGGTTCTGGCGGTTGCCGTCGTTGTGGAAGTAGAGCGCGAGGGGCTCGACGTCGAGGCCCTTCGCGCGAATCGCGCCGGCGATGGCGACCACGTCGTCCCAGGTGCGGGGCGGCTCCATGCCGACCTCGGCCAGCACGTCCTTGCGGTAGAACATGAGCTGGGCGTGGGCGCGGAGCGGGAAGCCGATGGTCCGGCCCTCGAACTGGGCGGACTTCGCGAACGCGGCGGGGTAGCGGTCCATGCCGATGCCGTCTTCCGCCATCAGGTCGTCGATCGCGACCAGCCAGTGGGAGTTCGGCGGCCCCCAACTGTCGAGGTAGTTGACCACGTCGAAGCTCCCGTCCGCGGCCACCCCGACCGAGGCCACCTTCTCCTGGAGGGAGGTGAAGGGGATGAACGTCCACTCGGTCTCGATGCCGGTGAGCTCGGTGAACTCGCCGTCGCGGAGCATGAGCCCCTCGAACTGCGGGGTGACCACCGAGAGGACGTTGAGCTTCACGCCGGCGAACGGCTTGCCGTCCTTGAGCCCGTAGGGCAGGTCCCCGGCCAGCGATGCGGCGGAGCCGGCGGCGAGGAGCGCCGCGGCGAGCAGGCCGGCCGCCGCCCGGGAGGCGGGGGATCGGGGTGCGGGCTTCGTCATCGGGTTCTTCTCCCATGCGGTGATTGCGGTCGTCGCGGGCGATTATGGGCGCGCCGCGCGCGGCGGGGCAAGGGAGCGTCCGTCCCGAGGCAGGTGGGCCCGGGATTGCGCCGGAACGCCGTCGTGCTATCGTCCGGGGCCACGCCGCATCACCGCCATCGTGCAGGAGAGAGAGGAGAGAGATGAACCAGCCAATCAAGAGACGCACGTTCCTCAAGGGCGCCGCGGGCACGGCCGCCGCCTCCGCCCTCGGCTTTCCCTACGTCTCGGCCCGGGCCGCCGACACCCTCGTCGTCAACTCCTACGGCGGCAGCTTCGAGAAGTTCATGCGCTCCGAGATCGTGCCGCCCTTCGAGAAGAAGACCGGGATCAAGCTCACCCTCGACGTCAACCTCGGCAAGGGCTGGCTCGCCAACCTCCGCGCGGCGGGGGTCGAGAACCCGCCCTACGACGTGCTGATGACCAACGAGACGTGGGCCTCCATCGAGCGCGAGGAAGGCTTCTTCGAGCAGATCCCGGACGGGGCGGTCCCGAACATGGAGAACCTCTGGCCGATCGCCAGGCTCGAGGACAACTGGGGGGTGATCGGCACCCTCTCGCCGCTCGGCATCGCCTACCGCACCGATCGGGTGAAGAATCCCCCCGAAGCCTGGGAGGACTTCTGGACCCGCGAGGAGTTCCGGGGCCGCACCGGCATGTACACGATCACCAACTCCGCCGGGTACATGTTCGTGCTGATGACCGCGCGCACCTTCTTCGGCTCCGAGTACGAGGTCGACCAGGCCCTCGACAAGATCAAGGAGCTGCGGCCGTTCAACCAGGTCGACTTCGGGGGCACGATGGAGACGGTGCTCAACCGGGGCGAGGTCATCGTCGCGCCGCTCGACTTCGCCTCGACCGCCCGGCTCAAGGTCAAGGGGTCGAAGCTGGACATCGCCGCCCCGCGGGAAGGCATGTTCATGTGGGAGCAGGTCTTCAACGTGCTCAAGGGGTCGAAGAAGAAGGAGCTCGGCTACCAGTGGATCGACTACATCCTCGAGCCCGAGACCCAGCAGAAGTGGGTGGAGAACTACTACTGGTCGCCGGTCAACCGGAACGTCGAGGTGGCCGGGGACCTCAAGGAGCTCGTCCCCATCCACGGCGAGAAGATGAACCAGATCGTGCTCTACGACTGGAAGACCGCCAACCGCAACCGGGATCACGTCATCGAGCGCTGGAACAAGGAGATGCGCTGATCGCGCCCGGCGGCCCGGCGGCCCGCCGCAGGCGCTCCTGGGACGAGGTGTGCTTGGCGAAAACCCCACCGCGCACCTGCCTCGACGTCGCGGCCGGCCTTCGGCGCCTGGACCGATGCTGGTAGACTCTCGCCGGCGCTCGAGCCAAGAGGCAGCCGGTGTCGCAGCCGTCGGGGGGGTCCTCGTCCCCGCGAGCGCCCCTCATCCCCTCCTGGCCCCGTCCTCGGGGCGCGTGGCGGGGGGGACGCGCGGCGGGCGCGGCGTCTGCCCGTGATCGCCGCGTGACCCCATGACCGAGCTCGCGATCCGGGGGCTCTTCAAGCGCTTCGGCGACGTGGCGGCGGTGGACGGGTTCGATCTCCGGATCGGGGACCACGAGCTCATCTCCCTCCTCGGCCCGTCCGGGTGCGGCAAGACGACGACCCTGCGCTGCATCGCGGGGTTCGAGGAGCCGACGGCGGGCCGGATCCTGTTCGACGGGCGCGACGTGGTGGGGCTGCCCCCCGAGCGGCGGAACATCGGCATGGTGTTCCAGAACTACGCCCTCTTCCCCCACATGACGGTGCGCCAGAACCTCGCGTTCGGGCTCGAGATGCGGGGCGTCCCGAAGGGCGAGACCGCCGAACGCATCGCCCGGGTCCTGGACACGGTGCAGCTCGGCGACCTGGGGGAGCGCTATCCCCGCCAGCTCTCCGGCGGGCAGCAGCAGCGCATCGCGCTCGCGCGGGCGGTGGTCGTCGAGCCCAGCATCCTCCTCCTCGACGAGCCCCTCGCCAACCTCGACGCGAAGCTCCGCGAGGAGATGCGCTTCTTCGTCCGGTCGCTGCAGAAGCGGGTCGGGATCACGACCGTCTACGTGACCCACGACCAGGCGGAGGCGATGGTGATCTCGGACCGGATCGTGGTCATGTTCGACGGGCGCATCCACCAGGTGGGGGCCCCCGACGAGATCTATTCGCGGCCGGTGAGCCGCGAGGCGGCGAGCTTCATCGGCCTCTCGAACTTCGTGGAGGGGCGGGTCGAGGGTACGGTCGGCGACGGGGAGTTCCGGCTGGCGACGGCGGCGGGGCCGCTTCGCTGCGCCTACTCGGGAACGCTCGCGGAGGGCCGGGAGGTGGCCCTCATCGTCCGCCCGGAGGCGGTCTCGCTTTCGGCCGCCGCGCCCGCCGACGCCGCCGACGCGGGGGCGGGGGACAACGCCATCCCGGGACGGGTGAGCGAGCGCTACTTCCTCGGCAACATCACGGGCTACCGCGTCGCCTGCGCGGGAGGGCTCGTGCTCCAGGTGCAGGACGATCCGTGGGCGGCGTTCGGGGTGGGCGACGAGGTGTGGTGCGGGTTCGACGCCGCCCGCGCCTGGATCATCCCGGACTGATCGGGCCGCCCCGGCGCCGCGAGCCCGAGGGGAAGGGGAAGGAAGTGACGAACCCCGGCGAGGCCCGAAGCACCGGCACGGCCGCCCCGGGCCGCCCCCCGGCCGGAGCGCGCTGGAACCCGACCCTCTTCCTCCTCCTCCCGACCGTCGGGCTGCTCTTCGCGTTCCTCGTCTTCCCCTATCTCAACATGGTGGTGATGAGCTTCCGCAACCCCTCCACCAGCCAGGTGTTCGCACCGGGGTTCACGGTCGGGAACTACCTCGACGCGATCTTCGATTCCGACCTCTACTACCTTGAAATCCTTTTGGACACGATGGTGCTCGGGGCGGTCACGACCGCGCTCTGCCTCGCGCTCGGGTTCCCCGTCGCCTACCACCTCGCCCGCACGTCGTCGCGCTTCCGGAGCATCCTCTACGCATTCGTGCTCTCTCCCCTCCTCGTCGGGGTGGTGGTTCGCTGCTACGGCTGGATCATCATCCTCGGCAACAACGACGGGCTCATCAACACCACCCTGATGGACCTCGGGATCATCGATTCGCCCCTGACCCTCATGTACAACACGTTCGGGGTCGGGGTCGGGCTGGTCCACATCTTCCTGCCGTTCATGATCCTGCCCCTGCTGGGGGCCATCCAGTCGATCGACCCCGCGCTGGAGGAGGCCGCCCAGTCGCTCGGCGCCTCGCGCTTCCGGACCATGCTCCGGGTGGTCTTTCCCCTGAGCCTGCCCGGGGTGCAGGCGGGGACGGTGCTGGTGTTCGTCCTCACCATCAGCTCGTACGTGATCCCGATCCTCCTCGGCGGCTTCAGCGTCATGATCATGCCGACCCTCGTCGTGCAGCAGCTCATGGACGCGATGCTGTGGCCGTTCGGGGCCGCCCTCGCCTTCATCCTCTCGATCGCCGGCGCGGTCGTGGTCTACGTCTACCTCCGGCTCACCTCGCGGGCTGTCCGGGGGGTCGCCTGACGTGCGCCCCGCCATGAGCCGGTCCCGGAATCGCCATCCGAGAGCACGAACCGCCCAGGCGGGATGGCGGCCCGTCGGCCGCCATGAATTTCGATTTCCACGCCACCGCGCCGGCGCCGGCATGAAATCCGTTCCCGGTACAGGCGCATGAGCCGCGCGGACCGGGCGGCAGGCGGAAGCGGGGCCTCCGACCCCGCGCGGCGGGGGCGGCTCGGGCGCCGGGCGGGGCGCATCCTCTACCTCGCGGTGGTGGTCCTCGTCTACGTCTACCTCCTGACCCCGCTCGTCGTCGTGGTGCTCGCCTCGGTCAACGCCGGCGAGTTCCTGACCTTCCCGCCGGAGGGGTTCTCGCTTCGCTGGTACGTGAGCTTCTTCCAGAGCGAGGCGTTCATGGGGTCGCTCTTCTTCTCCCTCCGGCTCGCGTTCTTCGCCACCGTCGTCTCGACCGCCCTCGGGGTCGCGGTGGCCCTCTACGTCGTGCGCTTCGCCGGGCGCTGGCGCGAGCGGCTACGGCTGTTCATCCTCCTCCCCCTCCTCCTCCCCGAGATCCTGACCGCGATCGCCCTGCTCTTCTTCTACTACAACGCGGAGGCGTTCTTCCGGGCGGTGGGGGTCGAGGTCGGCAGCGGGGTGTTCCGGAACTCCGTCCTCGGCCTCCTCATCGGGCACGTCCTCATCACCCTGCCGTTCGTGTTCCTCGGGATCTCGGCCTCGCTCTACAACTTCGACCGTTCCCTGGAGGAGGCGGCGCGGAGCCTCGGGGCGAGCCGACTCACCACCTTCCGGCGGGTGACCCTGCCCATCATCAAGCCCGGGATCATCGCGGGCGCCCTCCTCGCCTTCATCATCTCGTTCGACCTCTTCAACATCTCGCTCCTCCTCAAGGGGATCGGCATCGCGACCCTCCCCATCCAGCTCTTCGACTACGTGCGCTGGGAGTTCGACCCGACGGCGGCCGCGGTCGCGACGGTCAGCATCGTCATCACCGTGCTCGCCATCCTCATCACCGAGAAGCTGGTCGGCCTCCGATCGCTCCGGTTCTGAGCGACCGGAGCCGTCCCGCTTTCGGGGCGCCCGACCGTTGTGCGGAAGCGGCCCCGTTGTGCGGAGGAGCCCCCCGCTTCGCGGAAGCGGCCCCGCGATGGCGTAAAGACGTGCGCCCTGCACACCGGAGCGCCGGCACAAGAGGGTTCAGAGGATGGAGCTGGTGCGGATCAGGCGCTCCCGGCGCGCCGATTCCCGCCTTGCCCCTGCCTCGTAAAGGTCACCTCGGGCGCGGCGGCGGCGCCTGCAAGTACCTGACCCCGGCCGCCTTGGCGCGCGCCGCGTCGGGAGGGTCGATGCCGTATCCCGCAACGACGGCTACCGCGTCCACGCCGAACACGGCGCGCAGCGCATCGGCCGAGGCGCGCGCCCGGTCGATGTCGCCGGCATGCACCTTGTTCGATGCCTCCACGGCGATCCACACGGTGGCCTGGTCGCTGCGCCGCTGCGCGCGCAGGATGAAGTCCGTGGCCTCTATCCTCGCCTCCTGCGCGTCGGTGATCCGGCCGTCGCCGAGCGCATCTTCGACCTGATCGGCGAAGTCCTCGTCCGGGTTCTGCAACGGCCCGTGAACGACGCGGGGCCGCCTGAGCTCCAGCGCCTGGCTGGCCAGCGGCCGGATCTTCCGGTGCAGGCGGTGCTCCAGATCGCTGCCCTTGAGGCCGGCGACGTCACCCTTGAGTTCGGCTACATCGACCTTGAGCTCGGCGACGTCAGCCTTGAGCTCGGCGATGTCTTTCTCGATGCGGTCCAGCCGCGCCGGCATGCCCAGGAACTCGTTGGTGAGCATCGCCTGCAGCAGCAGGCGCTGAGCCTCCGGATTGGCCTGCAGCTCGGCGATGATGCGGGCGACCAGCGACGTCGGATCCAGCTTCTCTTCGACTGCCATGCGTACCGTCCGTCCCACCGGCGTGTGCGGCGCCGGCTTGGGGACCACCACCGCCTTGCACGTCAAGCATACTCCGTTTTCAAGGCGCCTGTTGCTTGAGGCATGTGCGCTGTGGGGATTTCGCCAAGCACGCCTCTCGCAGGTGCTCTTGGGAACGGCGCATCCTGGGAACGCGGGCGTCTCGCCCGCACAGGGGTGTGAAGCGCCCGTGAACAAAAATGCGGGCGGGACACAAGCGTTCCCAGGGAAGTAAAAATATCTCGCCTCCTGTTCTCTTTACTCTATATCAATAATTTATGAACAGCACACGGGCCTCGTTTTCGAGGCGCAGCGGACCTGGCCGAGCAGGAAGCATGTGCGCGCCATGGCGTGCATACGCCTGGACCGGCCTCGATCCGCACCGGCGCGGCCTGCGGGGGACGTCGCTCAGAGGGTCTCCCAGGGTCCGGGGTCGGCGTCGGCCCGCATCGTGCGCCGGATGAGGAGGCTGCCGGTCCGGTGGACGGCCGCGCTCCAGCCGGGGAGCACCCACACCGTGCAGTCCTCCTGCTCGACGATCGCGGGCCCGGGGACGGAGGCGCCGCGGCCGAGCGCGCGGCGCGCGTAGACGGGCGCGTCGAGCCGGCGCCCGGCGGCGTACACCCGCCTCGTGTCGAAGGGCCGGGCGGGCTCCCGCTCCGGGACCGGCGGGAGCTCGAGCGGCGGGATGCGTCCGGTGACCCGCACCCGTTCGGTGCTGACCTCGACCTCGCTCTCGGGGTCGCGGAAGCTGTAGATCCGCTCGTGCTCCCGGTGGAACCGCTCCGTGATCGCCTCGAGATCGGGCTCGACCCGCAGCTCCTCGGGGATCGGGACCTGGAGGTCGAACGCCTGCCCCGTATAGCGCATGTCGAGCGAGGCGTCGAACACGACCTCCCCGAGCAAGCCGCCCTCGCTCCGGATCCACGACGACGCGCTCTCCTCCAGCGCGCGGAATATCGAGGCCAGCTCCGCCGCGGCCGGCGGCCCTTCCGCGAACCGGAGACGGCGCGAGCGCACGTAGTCGCGCTTCACGTCGGCGAGGATCGCGCCGAGGGCGCAGAACGTCGCCGGCCCCGGCGGCACGACGACGGTGTCGAGCCCGGCCTCCGCGGCGAGGAGGTTCGCGTGGGTCGGCCCGGCCCCCCCGAAGGCCATGAGGGCGAGGTCGCGCGGCGCCGCGCCCCGCCGGGCGAGGCCCTTGGACAGCTCGTTGGCCATCATCGCCGACGCGACGCGCAGGGCCGCGTCGGCCGCCCGCACCGCCCGGTCCCCGCCCTCGTAGCCGATCCGCGCCGCGACCGCGTCCAGCGCCTCGTGCGCCGCGTCCCGGTCGAGCCTCATGCGCCCGCCGAGGAAGTGCTCGGGATGGATGAGCCCGACGAGGAGATAGCAGTCGGTGACGGTCGGGCGGACCCCGCCCCGCCCATAGCACACCGGCCCGGGGTCGGCGCCCGCGCTCTCCGGGCCGACCTTGAGCACCCCCTGGGGGTCCACCCGGAGCACCGACCCGCCCCCCGCGCCGATCGCCCGCACGTTCACCACCGGCACGACCAGGGGATAGTCCCCCACCCGGGTCGAGGTGGCGTACTCCGGCTCCTCGCCCTCGTTGAGCGCGAGGTCGCAGCTCGTGCCGCCGAGGTCGACGGTGACGATCCCGGCCCGCCCGAGGGACCGGGCGACCCGCGTGGCCGCGACGAGGCCGGAGGCGGGGCCGGAGAGCACGGTGTCGATGGGCCGCGCGCGGGCGGTGTCGATGCTGAGCGTGCCCCCGTTCGAGGCGGTGATGTAGATGGGCGCGCCTACCCCCGCCTCGGCCACCCGGTCCTCCAGGCGGCGCAGGTAGGCGCTCATGAGCGGCTGCACGTACGCGTTCATGATGGCGACGAGCCCGCGTTCGAACTCGCGCTGCTCCGGCCAGATCTCCGCCGACTCGGTAACCGGAACTCCAGGAAGGCGGCGGCGGAGCGCTTCCGCCACCTCGCGCTCCGTCTCCGGGAAGGCGTAGGAGTTGAGGAGGAGCACGGTGACCGCTTCGACCCGGGACGCGGCGAGGTCGGAGGCGAGCCGGTCGAGGTCCGCGGGGGACGGGCGTTCCGTCACCCTCCCGTCCGCGCGGACCCGGGCCCCCGCCTCGAACACGAGGTTGCGCGGCACGAGGGGCTCTTCCTTGCGGAGCGTGAAGTCGAACGAGTTGTCGAGGCTCATGCGTCCGATCTCGAGCACCCCGCGATGGCCGCGCGAGACGACGAGCCCGACCCGCGCCCCGCGGCGCTCGATGATGGCGTTGACGAGGAGGGTCGTGCCGTGGACCAGGAGCTCCACGTCGCCGGGCCGCACCCCGGCCCGTTCGATGAGCGCGGGAAGCCCCCGCCCCACCGAGAGCGACGGGTCGCTCGGAACGCTCGGCTCCTTGTAGCGGACGATCTCGCCCGTGCGCGGGTTCGTGAGCACGAAGTCGGTGAACGTGCCGCCCACGTCGATGCCGATGCGGCAGCGCGCGCGAGTTTCCTTCGATGCCACTCGACGGCTCCTCCTTTCGATTCAGCGGGCGGGCGGCTTACACTTCGCCCGGAGGCGGACCCCTCGCGGCCCCCGCCGGGCCAAGGACGCGGCCGTACGCGCGGACGCACCCGCTACCGCCGGGGGCGGCTCGGGTTCCCTCGCGGCGGCCAGACCCCGATCTTGGCCGAAGGGGCTCGCCATGACCAGCCGGCAACGGCTGCCGCCCGGGGCAAGCCCGCGGCCCGGGTCCGGCACCGGGGGCCGCCCGGCCCCGTTCGCCGGAACCGGCGGTCGAGGCCCCTTCAGGGCTTGGCGGGCCATGCGGAGCCAAGGAGAACCCGGATGATGGACGAAGGCCCCAACCTCCCCGCAAGCCCCCGCCCCCAGCGGCCCGCCCACCGCGACGGCGCCGGCCCCGGCGGCGGGTCGCCCGCCGCCGGAACGCCTGCCGGCAAGGCGATCGCGCTCGACCCGGTGCTGCTCGAGATCATGCGGCACAAGGTGGAGGCGATCGCGGACGAGATCTGCATCACCCTGCTCCGCACCTGCCGCTCCGTCTTCGTCAACGAGGCGGCCGACTTCGCGGTGGGGCTCATCGATCTGGAAGGCGAGATCTTCGGCTGGGCCCCGGAGAACAAGACCACGTCGGTCAACGTGCCGGCCGCGCATACCCTCGAGGTGATGGGCGCCCTGGAGCCCGGCGACGCGATCGTCACCAACGACCCCTACGCCTCCCAAGCGATGGCGACCCACCTCCCCGACCTCCACGTCATCCGGCCGTACTTCCACGGCCCGCGCCTCGTCGGCTACGGGTGGGGCTTCATCCACTACATGGACGTCGGCGGACGGTTTCCCGGCAGCATGTCGCCCCACACGTCCGACATCTTCCAGGAGGGGTTCCGCATCCCTCCCATGAAGCTGATGCGAAGGGGCGTGCTCAACGAGGACTTCATCCGCCTCTTCCAGGCCAACTGCCGGCTGCCGGAGACCAACATGGCCGACCTCAAGGCCATGCTGGGGGCGCTCGAGGTCGGCGGCCAGCGGGTCCGGGACGCCATCGACCGCTACGGGGTCGAGACCTTCGTCGCGAGCCAGCGCGCGCTCAAGGACTACGCCGCGGAGAAGGCGCGCGAGGCGCTGCGCCTGCTCCCGGACGGCGTCTACGACTTCTGGGACTACCTCGACGACGACGTCGTGTCCGCGATCCCCATCCGGATGCGCCTGCGGGCCACCGTGGACGACGGCCGGGTGCACTTCGACGTGACCGGGACCGACCCCCAGGTGGAGGCCTCCTACAACATCCCGACCGCCGGCAAGCTCCACAACATGCTGACCCGGCGGATCATGACGTTCATCTGCACCCACGACCGGACCATCCCCCTCAACGCGGGCACGTTCCGCCCGCTCAGCATGACGAGCCCCGCGGGGACGGTGCTCAACGCCGAGTTCCCCGACGCCTGCGCGGTGCGCTTCTCGACCGCGACGGGGTTCAACGACGCGGTGAGCGGGGTCCTGCTCAAGGCCGCCCCCGACAAGATGGCGGGGGCGACGGCGGGGGCGAGCTTCACCTTCGTGGTCGAGGAGACGAACCCGGCCGACGGGCGGCGGGAGGTGGTCATCGCCCAGATCGCGCGCGGCGGGATGAGCGCCTGGCAGGGGAGCGACGGGGTGGACGTGCGCGACGTCACCATGAACACCATGCACAACCATCCCCTGGAGGTGGTGGAGGCGAAGTGCGGGGTCGCGTTCCGCGAATACGACGTGCGCCCGGACTCGGGGGGAGCGGGCCGGTGGCGGGGCGGCGCCGGGCAGACCCTCACCCTGGAAGCCCTCCGCGACGGCACGGCCCTCGTGATCGGCGGCCTCGACCGGATCCGCTTCCCTCCGTGGGGGGTGCAGGGAGGCCGGCACGGCCGGCCGACGGAGGTGATCGTGGACCGGGGCCGGCCCGGTGAGCGCTCGCTCGGCAACGAAAGCTCGCTCACCCTCGACCGCGGCCAGACGGTGACCATGCTGACCCCGGGGGGCTCCGGCTTCGGGGACCCCTTCGAGCGCGACCCGGAGGCGGTGCGGCGCGACGCGGCGCTCGGCTTCGTCTCGCGCGAAGGGGCGCGCCGGGACTACGGGGTGGCGCTGACGGACGCGCTCGGGGTCGATGCGGCGGCGACCCGCGGCGCGCGGGCGGGCCGGGCGCGGGTCCGGCCCAACGTCGGGACGGACTTCGACTTCGGCCCGGAACGGGTCGCGTGGGAGCGGGTCTTCGACGACCCCACCATGCTGGCCCTCAACCGCGGCCTCTTCGCGCTCCCGAAGGCGGTCCGCCAGAAGGTGCGGCGGCGGATCGTCGAGGAGGCGGCGCCGGGCCTGCCCCGGGCGGGGTACGGGCGGCTGGACGAAGCGCTCGCCGACGCGGACGCGGTGCGGGCGCGCCTGAAGGCCGCGATGCGCCGCGCGTTCGCCGAGCACGGGGTCGAAGGATACGAAGAAGGCCGGGCCGCGGAGCCCGAGGCCGAATTCGGCCTGCGTCCGTTCCCCGGACGCGGCGCCGGCCCCGCCGGCGAGTCGAGCGACCGGCTGCGGGAGGAGGCCGGCGGATAGCGCGCGGGGCTCTGGACAGGGGCCGGGGTTGACGGCGGGCGGTTGCTCTCCGATGCCGGGATCAGCATGATCCCGGCATTCGCCGCCGTGAAGCGAGGTGGGGAGCCGGCCGTGGCGTTCTGGCCGCACCGCATTGACGAAGGGGAGCCGGGCCGGGGCGGCGGGCGGAGGCCCTTGCCCGACCTGGAGCAAGTCCGCCAGGCGCTCCACCACCGGTTCGAGAGAGGGCTGACCCCGCTCGCCGCCCGGCTCCACCGGCTCGGCGCGAGCGCCGACCAGGTCTCGGCCGCGGGGTTCGCCCTCAACGCGGCGGCGGCGGCCCTGATCGTGACCGGCGACCTCGTGGCCGCCGGCGTCCTCTACCTCCTCGGCGGGCTCCTGGACCTCCTCGACGGGGTGCTCGCCCGCGTCGGCGGGAGGCCGACCCGGTTCGGCGCGTTCCTCGACTCCACCCTCGACCGCGCGTCGGAGGGCGTGGTCTTCGCCGCCATCGGCTACCGGTTCGCGGCCGAGGGGGCGGCCGTCGACGCCGGCATCGTGGTCCTCGCCCTCCTCGGCTCGTTCCTCGTGAGCTACGTCCGCGCGCGGGCGGAGGCGCTCGGAGCGGAGTGCCGGGTCGGGATCGCGACGCGGGCGGAGCGGGTGGTCCTGATCGCGCTCGGCCTCCTCTCCGGGCTGCTCCCGGAGGCCGTCCGGCTGGTCGCGCTCCTCACCGCGTTGACGGTGGCGCAACGGATCGCCTGCGCGCGGCGGGAGCTTCGCGCCGCCCGCTGAGCCCGGGGCGGGGTGCGGGCGGCGCTCCTGCCAGCCGCTCGGTTGGCCCCGGCCCCCGAGATCGCGTAAATTCCGCCCGCCCGCGGACGGGCGTTTCCCGAGAGACCATCGCCCCGCCCTCCCCATGCAAGGCGACCCCATGAAGGCGCTTCTCTGCAAGCAGTACGGCCCGCCCGAATCGCTCGTGCTGGAGGACGTCCCCCGGCCCGAGCCCGGCGACGGCCAGGTGCTCCTGCGGGTGCGCGCGTGCGGGGTGAACTTCCCCGACCTCCTCCTCATCGAGAACAAGTACCAGGAGCGCCCGTCCCTCCCGTTCTCGCCGGGGGCGGAGGTCGCGGGGGACGTGGCCGCGGTCGGGCCGGGGGTCGCGAACGGGGTCCGCGAGGGGGATCGGGTGATCGCGATGATCGGCTCGCGCGGATTCCAGGAGGAGACCCTGGCCGACGCCGCCCGGTGCGTCCCGCTCCCGGACTCGATGGACTACGCGACCGGGGCCGCCTTCACCCTGACCTACGGGACGAGCTACCACGCCCTGGTCGACCGGGGCCGCACCGCCCCCGGGGAGACCCTGCTCGTGCTCGGCGCGACCGGCGGGGTCGGAACCGCCGCCCTCGACATCGCGCGCAACCTGGGGGCCCGCGCGATCGCGGCCGGGGGGAGCGACGCGAAGCTCGAGGCGGTGCGCGAGCTCTACGGGGTTCGCGACACGGTGAACTACGCCGCGGTCGAGGAGCCGTTCAAGGATCGGGTCAACCGGCTCACCGGCGGGCGCGGCGCGGACGTCATCTACGACCCGATCGGCGGCGACGCGTTCCAGCAGGCGCTCCGGTGCATCGCGTGGGAGGGCCGGATCCTGGTCGTCGGCTTCGCGGCGGACGGCGCCAACCTGCCCCAGGCGCGCACGAACCTGCTGCTCCTCAAGGGCAGCGCGCTCGTCGGGGTCTTCTGGGGGCGCTTCACCCGCGAAGCCCCCGAACGGAGCGCGCGCAACTTCGACACCCTGTTCGGCTGGTACGCGGACGGGCGCCTCCGGCCCCATATCTCGCACCGGTTCCGGCTGGAGGAAGGCGTCGCGGCGCTCCGGGCGGTGGCGGAGCGGCGGGTCGTCGGCAAGTGCGTGGTGGTGATGGACGACTGACCCCGCCCGGACGTCCGGATCGGATCGGGCCGGTTGGGCAGGACCGGGGCCGAACCGACCGGGCCGGGCTGAGCCGACCGGGCCGGAGCCGAGCCGGGCGGAACCGGACCGAATCGAACCAGGCTCGGCGCCGGGGCCGGCCCCGCCGCCCGGCGGAGCGGAACCGCGAACCACCGAATCGAACCCGAGGACAAGCGATGTTTCTTCCCCTCTCGGACCGGGCGCGCGAGCTGCTCGACCAGGTCATGGCGTTCATGGACGAGCACGTCTATCCGAACGAAGCCCGCTTCCACGAGGAGATCGCGGCCGGGGACCGCTGGCAGCCGGTCCCGGTCCTGGAGGAGGCGAAGGCCGCCGCGCGCGAACGGGGCCTGTGGAACCTGTTCCTGCCGGAGAGCGAGCTCGGCGCGGGCCTCACCAACTACGAGTACGCCCACCTCTGCGAGCAGATGGGGCGCTCGCCGATGGCCCCGGAGGCGTTCAACTGCTCCGCCCCGGACACCGGGAACATGGAGGTGCTCGTGCGCTACGGGACGGACGAGCACCGCCGCCGATGGCTCGAACCGCTTCTCGCGGGCGAGATCCGCTCCTCCTTCGCCATGACCGAGCCCGCGGTCGCCTCCTCGGACGCGACGAACATCTGCTCGACCATCACCCGGGACGGCGGCGAGTACGTCATCAACGGGCGCAAGTGGTGGACCTCCGGGATCGGGGACCCGCGCTGCCGGATCCTCATCTTCATGGGCAAGACCGACCCTTCCGCCCCGCGGCACCGGCAGCAGTCCATGATCCTCGTGCCGCGCGACGCGCCGGGGGTGAAGGTGCTCCGTCTGCTCTCCGTGTTCGGCTACGATCACGCCCCGCACGGGCACGGGGAGGTGGAGTTCGACGCCGTGCGGGTCCCCGCCTCGAACCTCCTCCTCGGCGAGGGGCGCGGCTTCGAGATCGCCCAGGGGCGGCTCGGGCCGGGCCGGATCCACCACTGCATGAGGTGCATCGGGGTCGCGGAGCGCGCGCTCGAGCTGATGTGCGAACGGGCGAAGAGCCGGGTCGCCTTCGGGACCACCCTCGCGGAGAAGGGCTCGCTCCGGGAGGACGTCGCGAGGAGCCGGATGGAGATCGACCAGGCCCGGCTGCTCACCCTCCACGCGGCCCACAAGATGGACACGGTCGGCAACAAGGAGGCGCGCAACGAGATCGCCGAGATCAAGGTGGTGGCGCCGAACGTCACCCAGCGGGTGCTCGACCGGGCGATCCAGGCCCACGGCGGGATGGGGGTCTGCCAGGACACCCTCCTGCCCCACTGGTGGGCCGCGAACCGGACCCTGCGCCTCGCGGACGGCCCCGACCAGGTGCACATGGAGGCGATCGCCAAGCGCGAGCTCGCCCGCAACCGGTAGATCGGCGGCTGGACCGGCGGCGGCAGCGGCTGGATCGGCGGCGGCGGCTCGGCGATACTCCGGCGCCGTCCCGGCGGCGAGCGAAGCGGGCGAGCCAGAAACCCTCCGGAGGTCCCCGGACATCAGGATGGAACTCAGGGCGGTCATCTTCGACGTCGGGGGCGTGATCCAGGAGTCGCCCCTCGAATTCCTGCGCGAGTACGAGGCCCGCCACGACCTCCCGGAAGGCTTCATCGCCGGCATCGTCGGCAACTACGCGGCCCGCCCGGACGGGGCCTGGCAGCGGCTCGAACGCGGGGAGCTCCTGCTCGACGAGTTCTGCCGGATCTTCGATTCCGAGATCGCGGGCCTCGGCTACTCCGTCTCCACCGCCGCGATGATGCTGGAGATGGCGGACTACGTCGCGATCCGCCCCCGGATGCTCGAGGCGGTGCGGCGGCTCCGCGCCCACGGGCTGAAGACGGCCGCGCTCACCAACAACTGGCTCATGGAGGAGAAGGACGAGGAGCGCGAGGCGCTCAGGAGCTGCTTCGACGCGTTCATCGAGTCCTGCCGCACCGGGCTTCGCAAGCCCGACCCCCGCATCTACGAGCTGACCTGCGAAGCGCTCGGGGTCCTGCCGGGGGAGGCGGCGTTCCTCGACGACATCGGGGCGAACCTCAAGACCGCGGCCCGGCTCGGGATGCTCGCCATCAAGGTGACGGACCCGGATGCGGCGCTCCGGGAGCTGGGCGAGGCGGTCGGGATCGAGCTCGTCGACCCGCCGGCCGCGCCCCCGAACCCCGGCCTCGGCCCCGGAAGGGAGGGCGGGGAGCGGGCGGGCGCCCGGGAGGAGGCGGACGCCGGGAGGAAGCCGGGCGCCGGCGTGCGGGCAAGTACCGGGGGGGAGACAGGCGCCGGGGGAGAAGCTGGCGCCGGGAGGGAGACAGGAACATGACCGACATCACCGTGGTCGCCGCCGGCCTCCGGTTTCCGGAGGGCCCCATCGCTCTCTCCGACGGCTCGGTGCTCGTCGTCGAGATCGCCCGCGGGACCGTCTCCCGGGTATTGCCGAGCGGCGAGGTGGGGGTGGTCGCGGCCACCGGAGGCGGCCCCAACGGCATCGCCCTCGGCCCGGACGGGCGGTGCTACGTCTGCAACAACGGCGGCTTCGAGTGGCATGAGATCGACGGGCGGCCCGTGCCCGGCCTGCAATCGCTCGACTACGGGGGCGGGCGGATCGAGGCCGCCGACCTCGAGACCGGCGAGGTGGAGGTGCTGTACCGGGAGTCGGACCGCGGCCACCTGCGCGGCCCGAACGACATCGTCTTCGACGCGCACGGCGGGTTCTGGTTCACCGACTTCGGCAAGATGCGGCGCTACGACATGGACCGCGGGGTCATCCACTACGCGAAGGCGGACGGAAGCGAATGCCGCGAGGTGATCCGGGGGCTCTTCACCCCGAACGGGATCGGGCTCTCGCCGGATGGGGGCACGCTCTACGCGGCGGAGACGATCCCGGCACGGATCTGGGCGTGGGAGCTGCCGGAGCCCGGGGTCGCACGGCTCGACCGCTCCGCCGGCACACTGTGCCGGGGCCGGCTGGTGGCGGCCCCCGGCGGCTACCAGGAGTTCGATTCGATGGCGGTGGACAGCGCGGGGAACGTCTGCGTCGCGACCCTGCACCGGGGCGGGATCACCGTCGCCGCCCCGGACGGAAGCTCCGTCGAGCACGTCCCCCTGCCCGACCGGGTCACCACCAACGTCTGCTTCGGCGGCGCGGACCTCCGCACCGCATGGGCCACCCTGAGCGGCACGGGCCAGCTCGTCTCGTTCGAGTGGCCGCGCCCCGGCCTCCGCCTCAACTACGCCTGAAGTGAGAATTGCGGCGAGTACAGTCCCTCTATGGCAGGCTGTCGAAGCAGGAGGAACCGAATGAAGCTCGATAAGTCCCAGCGCAAGTTCTGCGAGTCGGATGCGCGCTACCTCCGCCTCCTCGCACCAGCCGGCTGTGGCAAGACCAACGCCCTCCTCTACCGCTGCCTCCATCTGCACAAGAAGAAGCAGGACGACAGGTTCCTCCTTGTCACATTCACGAAAGCCGCAGAACTCGAGGCGGTATCCCGTCTCGCCAACGAACGCGACTTTGCGGGCGTCCGTGACGCCGTGACGGTAAGCACCCTCAACGCATACGGTTACCGCCGCCTGCGAAACGAGATCCAGCACCCAAGGCTCCTGTCCTCACGAGCCGATCGCCACTTCGCAATGCGGAACCAGCTCCGGCCGGTGTGGCAGAAGGATAATCGGCTGTCCAGCGCGATCACCGGACGCGGAAGCCATGGAAACCGGCTGATGCTCGCGGTTGATGCTCTGAAGGCTCTCGGCTTCGACCACACCGCTGACACCAGCTTTGAGAAGTTCAGCAGCAAGTTGGACACCCTGTCTCAACAGGGTCTGCTACCCCAAATGGAGATACAGATCAGCTCCCTTCGCCATTGCCGCGTCTTCGACGAAGACTTGAATCTGCAAAGACTGAGCGACCAGAAAGAATTCTACCGCAGCTTCTTCAAGTTCTGGTGCGAGGCAATCGCAAGGCTGCACGAAGAGTCGACGTTCACATTCGAAGACCAGAAGTACTGGTGCTGGCTCGATCTGCGGTCTCCAGGACCCGATGGAAAGAAGAAGCGGCCGGTTACCGGCACGGCACGATTCGCGCACCTCCTGGTCGACGAATTCCAGGACATCAACCCGCTCGATCTGGCGTTCATCAAGACGATCGCCGACCGCCACCGGGCATCCATCACCATCGTGGGGGACGACGACCAAGCGATCTTCGAGTGGCGAGGCGCGACCCCGGAGTACATCCTGAATCCGGACAACTACTTTGGGACCGAATTTCAGACGATCACGTTGGAAACCAACTATCGATCAGCGAGGAACATCGTCGACCATTCGCAGAAGCTGATCCGCAACAACAAGCGACGGGTGCCAAAAGACATATCCGCAGTCCCGGGAGCAGGCAGGGCGCAGATTCAGATCATGTGCACAGGGTCGATCGGTGAACGACTACAGATCGTCTCCGAGATCGCGCACGACATTCGGGTTCCGGGCAAGGTTGCGGTGATCGGGCGTACCCGCAGCCAGCTTGTTCCGTACGAGGTCTACTACGCCTCCGACGGAGGGCCGGTGAAGACCGCAACCGACCTCGACGTCTTCGCTAGTGACGCCTTCGACCATCTGATGAAACTGATTGAGATCTGGGATCGACGCGAAGACGAGCAACGACCGAAAAACGTCGTAGATGACGCGATGGAGGTGCTGAACCGTGTGAAGAGAGCTCCGTTCAACAAAAAGGACAATGCGAACGTTCGGAGCTATCTCCGAGGACTCCGGGCCAGCACGACGCGAGAAGCTGTCGAGGAGATGTTTTCGTACGACGGAGAACCACTGAGCGGAAGAACACACAAAGAGCTAGAGGAGAAGGCTGCCAGCTTCATGGACACCGGCGACGTGGCCGCTGCAATCAGGGCCATCGGTGAGGGCTTCGCCGGCCTGCGTTTCGACTTCGACAAGGCCGAAGACGACATCTGGTTCGCCGCCCCACCACTGGTCCAGCTAGCCGATATGGCGGAGAGCGAGGAGATGTCGGCCGACGATCTGATCGACCTGCTCGATGCCGCCAAGGGCCGGCTTCGCCACTACCAGTTCGGTGACGAGGGGGACGAAATCGACGAAGAGAGACCACTACACCTCATGACGGCCACGCGAGCGAAGGGCAAGGAATTCGACACCGTCATCCTGCTCGACGTGAACCCCGGAGTATGGCCACACAGGCGGGCCGAGAGTGAATATGAGAAGGAAGCGGAGCGACGGCTGTTCTACGTTGCGTTCACCAGGGCTCAGAAGCGAGTGGTGCTCCTTTCGGCGGAGAATAAGGAACTCAGCCCCTTCGTCCATGAGCTGGATCTCCCCGCGTAGCATGAGCAGTTGCCGAGCACCCGGCCGGAGCGGAACCACGTGCCGAGCGCCGGAAGGGCGGCTTCCGCCTCCGTCCTGATGAGCGCTACCGGACGCGTCGGGCACGAGGGACGTCGCCTCGAACGGAATGGTGCGGATGGCTTCGCCGATGCGCGCCGCGCCGCCGGCCCGGTCTACCGCCCGGAAAGGACAACCAGCGGAATGCCTGGCCCGGGACTCGGCGCAGACTTGGTAGCCTGGTGACAGGAGGTGCAGGTGGCTTCCCTCGCGGCGCAAATCATCGATCAGCAGATCAACGGCATCGTCCGGAGCCGGGCCGATTCCTTCGCCGAGGAGCTGGGGCTGGGCGCCAACGAGCCGCGGCGGCGATCTGCGGCGTTCACGTTCCTGGTCGCCCGGACCCTGTGCGACCTGGACGACGACGAGGCGCTCGGCAGCGTCGTCGACGGCGGCAACGACTTCGGCGTCGACGCCCTCATTCACGACGAACCGGACGAGGGCGTGATCCATATCACCCTCATCCAGTGCAAGTACCGCCAAAGCCTCGACGGCGCCGCCGCCTTTCCGGAGAACGGCATCGCCAGGATGATCGACGCGATCGGCGCGCTGTTCGATCCGGGACGGCAGGTGGTCGTGAACGAACGGTTGCGCCACCGCATCGAAGAAATCCGTTCGTTCGTGGCCGAAGGCGCGATCCCCTCCGTCACCGCGATCGCCGCCAACAACGGCATCCGGTGGACGCCGCCTGCACAGCAGCGGATCGAGAATGCGGCCAGGGACTTCGGCAAACAGGTCGAGTGGCGGCACGTCGGCCCCGGCGAGCTCCTCGACCTGTTGCAGAAACCGGCGCCGATCCACGATCGGTTGCAGCTCGCGGGGCTGGCGACCGTGGAGGCCTTCCAGTTTCGCCGCGTGCTGATCGGACGCTGCTCGGTCGGCGAGCTTGGGCGGCTGGCCGGGGAATACGGCAACCGGCTGTTCGAGAGGAACATCCGCCGTTATCTCGGCCTTGCCGGAAATCGCGTGAACGAGGCGCTGGCCGCCACCCTGCGGGAGCCGGCCCAGCGCCCGAATTTCTACTTCTACAACAACGGCGTCACCCTCACCTGTTCGCAGTTCCGCCACAATGCGCTCCAGCATGGAAGCTGGCAGGTGCAGATGGACGATCTACAAATCGTCAACGGCGGGCAAACCGCCTGGACGGTGCAGAAGATGATGGAGGAGATCGGCCCGGAGATCGGGAGCGCGGAGGTGCTGGTTCGCATCTACGAGTTGCCGCCGGACGATGACGGTGCGCTCGTCGACGCCATCACGTTTGCCACCAACAGCCAGAACCCCGTCGATCTCAGGGATCTGAAGGCGAACGATCCGGGGCAGCGGACGCTTGCCAGCTCGATCGGCGCGCTGGGTTACACCTATCGCCTGAAGAGAAGCGAGCAACCGGTGTCGCCCGGCGAGCTCACGAGCGCCGCGGTCGCGGAAGCGGTGCTCGCGGTCTGGCGGCAGCGGCCGCATCAGGCCAGGTTCAGAAGGCGGGAACACTTCGGCGTCCTGTACGAGACCATCTTCCGCCCCGACCTGAACGGCGCCCAGGCGATCATCGCCGCCCTGGCGATGCGGCAGGCGGAGAACCGCCGCCGCCGGCCGCCGCCGAACGCGCCCGACTTCCTGCCCTACGGCTCCCGGTTCGCCGCCATGCTGGTGGGCCGGTACGTCCTGGAGGACATGGAGGCCACCCTCGACCAGCTCGACCACCGCAACTTCGACCAAGCGCGCGGATTGCTCGAACGGCAGGCGGAGGACTATCTCCGCCGCGCCGAAGATGAGATCGGGGCTGCGCTGGAGCCGCTCTTCCACCACCGACCGCGCACGCTGCAACGCTTGTCGGCGACCTTCCGGCGGGCGGACCTCGTGGAAATGCTGTGCGCCTGAATTGAGCAGGCCCTGGAGACCGCCGACCAAATGCTGGCCGAGACCGGACGGGAACCGAGGCGGGCGGACAGGGCGAGGGCCGTGTCCGCGGTCTACGACCTCATCGGCGAGGGGCGCGGCAGGGAGGGCGCCGCCCGCGTGGTGAGCCTGATCGAGGCCTTCGCGGGGAGCCCGAGCACGCAGGGCCGGAAGGACGGCTGGGAGCAGGAGGCAGGATCCGAAGCCCCCCGCGCCGAGGGGGGCAGGCATCGAGGGATTGCCCCTCCGTCGAGACGTGCCAAGACCCGCGACACGTTCCAGCACCCGCGTTCGGCATACGGCTTCAGCGATCGTCCACCGGACGCGGGCGGGGCGCGGGCTCGGATACACTCCGGACGGGCGGTTTGCGGCGGCCGGCCCGCTGGTCCACACCGGAGGCGAATCCGCCATGAACGCCCCTGCCGCCACCATGATCGAGGGGCCGCTGGGCTCCACCTTCCACGTCCTTCGCGCCGACGCCGAGACCGTCGCCGCCCTCGCCGACGTCGACTGGAATCGCCATTTCCGCCGGGTGTCCCTCGACCCGGTGCGCGGCCTCGTCACCGTGATGCTGCCGTCGTTCCTGCACGACAACCTGGCCGATATCCTGCGCGACGTCGTGAGCATCGCGTCGGACACGCTTCACCAGGCGGTCACGAGGACCGGAACGACCCGCCTCCGTCGGCGCGGCGACCCGCCCAACACCGGTCTGGAGCCCGACTGTGCGTTCTACCTCGGGGAGCGTGCGGAGAGGTTCCGGGCGGCCGTCGCGGAAGGGATGGACGCCGCCGATGCGTTCCTCGAGGAGATCTGGCCCGATCTGGTGGTCGAGGTCGAGGTGACGAGCGCGGACAAGGGCAAGGCCGAACGCTATGCGGAGATGCAGGTGCGGGAGCTGTGGCGGCTGCACGGGCGCAAGGGGACCAAGGCGCTTCGCGCCGAGTTCCTCGCCCTTCGCCCGAACCGCCCGCCGCGGGCGCTCGCCGCGTCGGAGGTGCTGGGCGGCCTCACCCCGGACGACGTGTGCGAGGCGGTGGAGCCGGTCCGGCTGAGCCTGAGCCGGGCGGAGCAGACCGAGGCGGTGGCCCGGATCGTCCGCCGCCGCCAGCGGAGCAGCCTCCGGGTCCGGGAGGAGCCCGCCACGTACTCCGCGAGGCCCGCGGGCCTCACGGCAAACCCGGCCCGCGAGCCCGCCTGACGAGAGGCCCGCGGGCGTGTGTCCCCGGAGCCGGGATACGGCGACCCGATCCGAAGGACGCGCCGGTGAGACGCCCGCGGGGACGGGATGCCCCGCGACGGAACGTCTCCGGCGTCCCGACCTGATCCGTTCACCTCGTCCGCGCCTTCTCCGCCGCCAGCGCTCTGGCGCGCTCGCGCTCCAGCGTCCGCTCCCAGTACGGACCGTCCTCCCTCCTTGCCCACTCTTGCGCGACCGCCCACTCGACCGCCTGCGGGATCGCCCCGAACGAGGCGACCGCCTCGTCGAGATCGAACGCCTTCACCCGCCCTTTCGCGTCTACCTCCAGCGTCGGCTTCCACCGGGTCGACAGCCCGTCCCCTCCCCCGGGATAGCTCTGCTCCCCGCGCTCTTCCAGCCGGCGCGTCTCGGACGCCACATCCTCCGCCCGGATCCGCCCGTGCCTCTTCACCAGATCGAGCGCTTCGCGCGCGGTCGCATACGGACCCCATACCCGCTCCCCGCGGGCGCCGCTCGATCCGCGCACCTCCCATTGTTCTCCGGCTCTCGCTGCCCGCATCCCGCGCACCGCGTACCCTGCGACCACCCTCGCGCATTGCCCTGCCGGATCCCCCTTCAGGTGCACCCACTCCGGCTTGATCCGGAAGATCTCCTCCACCGCCTCCGAGACGATCTGCGCCCGCCTTCCCATCCATGCCTCCAGCATTCGCTGCGCTTCTCCTTCGCCGAGCGCTCCGAGCGCCGTCTCCAGCTCCTCGGGCTCGTGCCGGGCCGCGCAAGCGAGGTCGAACAGGTCCCTCGGCCTTCCCGCAGCCCCTCTGCCGAGCACCTTCCCCGCCAGCACTTGGCTGGTGCGCTCCGTCCAGACCCCTACACCGTCCACTTGGCTCCGCCGCCGGCCCAGCCAGGCGAGCTTCGATCCCCGCCCGCTGATCTCCAGCCTCCCCAGGCCGTTGAAGCTGTAGACCACGAAGTCCGCCAGCCGCGCTCCCTCCACGCGCCCGCCCGCTTCGCGCAGCTTGCGCTCCAGCCGGGGCCGCCATTCGCGCCGATCAGTCTCCCACCGTCTGATGGCGCACTTCACGTCCACGTCCGTGCTCGCGCGGTGCTGGCCCCATCTTCCCGCGAGCAGGGTCCCTCCTCCGAGGCTCCAGTCCTCCCCGAGGAACTCCTCAAGTATCCGGTGTGTCTTCAGGAAGAGCGTCTTGCCCGGCTCGGGCAGGTCGAGTGTCTCGATCACGCCAGGATATCCGCGGTCCTTCCCCCTTCCGCCCACTGGTTGAGGATGGCGTGCTTCGCGCTCATCTCCCTGGGCGCCCCTACCGCGTGCGTCCACAGGGCCGCCTCCCAGGGGGTCACGCTCCCGTCGAGGATCGCGGTGAGCAGATCCCCTGCGGTGCTCTCCGAAAGGAACGCCCGACACGCGCGCTGCTCCTCGCCGGTAGCCTCTTCCGGCGTCTTCCGGATCCCCGACCCGGCCGCTTCCGGCGAGGGCTTGCGTGCGTATCCCGCGGTGCGCGCGCACACGATCGCCCGCACGGTGCTGCCCCCCTCCTCGGGATCGTCCGTGACGGGCTCCCTCGACA
This sequence comes from Gammaproteobacteria bacterium, assembly GCA_965243335.1. Classification (GTDB taxonomy): domain Bacteria; phylum Pseudomonadota; class Gammaproteobacteria; order HK1; family HK1; genus JAJDXW01. Next base: position 1,494,332 of record OZ251545.1, on the reverse strand, counting down.
GCACGACCGGGTGCGCGCCGAGGAACGCGCTCCGCGGCGCGAGCGTCTGCGCCTTCACCCACCACGGGTCCCGGCCGTTCCCCATCTCGACCCGCTCCCAGCGCTCCTCGTCCTGCCTCCGTCCGCCGGTCTCCGGCCGCGCCTGCGCTACTCGCACCTCGGCTCCTCCCTCCTCATGCCCCGCTCTTCTGTCTCCGCGGTCGGGAGCGCCGCCCCGACTTCGCGCACCGCCCTGCTTGCCCAGCAGTCGAGGGCGGTATGCTCGGGGTCTTCGCGTTGCGAATCCCCTGCCTCGTATACCCATATTGCCGCACTTCGGGCGTCGGCGCTCCCTTCCCCGATCGTCGCGTACAGGTCTTCCGCGGTCGCTTCCGACAGGAACGCCTTTACCGCCTTGCGCTCCCCGGGCGGCGATGAGGTCGACGTCCGAATCCTCCCGCCCGTCGCCGCGGGCGCTCAGGGCGCCTTCGCGGCGAGGGCCTCGATCTCCACGCACATGTCGGGGACGGCGAGCCCCTGCACGATGAGGAGGGTCGAGGGCGGTTTGTGATCGTCGCCGATCACCTCGCGCCGCGCCGCGCGGTAGTCCTCGATGAAGCGAGGGTCGGTGAGGAACACCTGGAACTTGACGACGTCGCCCCGGTCCATGCCGTGCGCGGCCAGGCATTCGACGACGTTGCGGAAGGCCTGGGCGGCCTGGTCGCGCGCCCCGTTCGCGAGGTTCCCGCCCGGGTCGATGCCCACCTGGCCGGCGACGACGAGCCACTCGCTTCCGGCCGGGACCTTCGCGGTATGGCGGTAGGCTCCGAGCGGTATATGGACCGAGCTCGGGTTCGAGCATTCGTTCATGGCCATTCTCCCGTGGTTGCGATTCTCGACGCCCCGCCATTGTGACCGATCCGGGCGGGGCACCGGGCTGCGACGCTCGCGGCGGTCGCGGACCACGCTCGCGGATCGGGGCCGCTCCCGTCCCCGTCACCCTCGGGTCCCGGGCCCGCGCCGCCCCCGCCCTGACTCGCCCTGATCCGCTCCGCCCGCCACGACGCCGACGTCGTCTCCGGCTCGGGACCCGGCTCCGGCTCCGGTCCCAGCGCCGCTCGCGACCCTCCCCGCCGACCGACCGGAGGAGCGCCGCGCCGCGCTCAGCCGATCCCGGCTGCTTCCGGGAACTCCCCCGCGAGCTGCGGGTGGACCGCGTCGATGCGCGCCTCCAGGGCCGCGATCGCAGACGCCCCCGCGACGACCGAGAACCGGAGGCGGTAGCGGCGCGACTCCCCGTGGTCGAGATGGCGCAGCAGCCCGTGCTCCTCGTTGAGGGCCGCCCCGCCCGGGTGCGCGGTGGAAGGCTCGATGCCGACCACGTATGCGCCTTCGCGCACGCTCTGCCACTCGAGCAGCACCGGAAGCGCCTCCCGGTCGTACTCGATGAGGAACGCGAGGCCCGGACCGCCGGCGCCGCCGAGGTCGAGCCGGCGGTTGACGAGGGCGGCCGGCACGGCGCCATCAGGCTCCGCGGCCACCGCGTGGGTATGGACCTGCTCGACGAAGTCCGCCGGCTGGGGCGCCGGCATGGTGCGGTAGCCGACCCCGTTCCGGCAGGTCTCGTGGCTCCGCCACATCACCCGTTCGACAGGGGCGCGGAACTCGCTCCCTTCGTCGAGCAGCGGATAGCCCAGGTTGACGTGGTAGAGCAGCATGTGCGGGGTCCGTGAGAAGCCGTGGTTCTCGACCCGGTCCTCCACGGTGAAGCCGTTCCCTCCGATGCGCGCCTCGATGCGCCGGACGAGGTGCAGGTCCTCGCCGAACATCGCGGCCTGGACGACCTCGCCCTCCGCCCAGAGGATGCACTCGTCCCCCTCCCAGCGCGCGCCGTAGCCGACCAGCCGGGCCGGGGTCAGGGGCGCGCGGCCGTGCAGCGGCTGGTCCACGGTTTCGCGCGGCGGGTAGGCGTAGCGCCCGGCCGGAACGCTCTCCATGAAGAACGCATGGTCGAGGCCGCAGGTGTTCATGAACCCGGTGAAGGAGCGGAGGAAGCCGAGGCCGCCTTCCCCCTCCGGGTCGTGCAGCCAGGGGGCGCGGAACCCGGTCGGAGACTGCCAGCCGATCGCCGCCCCCCGGTAGCGGACCGCCCCGACGTCCATGCACCGGTCGACCATCACGTCGAAGTCGAGCCCGGTCCCGGTGCGGAATTCGAGCACCCGAACCCCCCGCTCGGGGCCGTCCCCCAAGGTCGCCAGCCGCACCCCCGCGATCGCGTCCAGCCGGCTCATCCGGCGGGAGAGCTCGCGGCGGGAGAGCTCCCGGTCATACACGTTCGGCATCGCTCCTCCCTCCCCGGCGCCGGTACTCGCCGGCCCGCCCCGCGCATGATAGGGAGCTTCGCGGATGCGGCAAGCGCCTTCGCGTAGTCGCGTGCGCGCAGCCGCCCTGGCGCGGAACGCGGAAGCCGTCCGTGTGCGGCGCCTCTCCTCGGGACGACGCCCGCATCACGTTCGAGGGGTCGGGTTCGAGGCCCTGCGAACCCCATGCGGGCGAGACGCCCGCGTTCCCAGGACGCCCACGGACGCGCCTGCGAGAGGCGTGCTTGGCGAAAACCCCACTGCACCCATGCCCCCGCCCGGAGGATGGATTGACGCTTCGCCGCGGGCGCCCGGATACTGCCCGTCCGGGGCGCGGCGCACGGTGGGGTTCAACCTGCCCCCGAAGGTGAGGCGGGCGCCGACCGGGTGCGTCAGGAGGAGACGGCAATGGACGAGCGATCGGGAATCGGTCCGTCGGTCGACCCGTCGGAGGCCAAGGCCGAGATCGTCGCCTACGCGAAGAGGCGGGGGGCGCTCGCGGTCGGGGTCGCCGACCTGGGCGCGATCGAACGGATCGCGCCGCCGGGACACCGCCCGAGCGACCTCATGCCCCGGGTGAAGTCGGTGGTCGCCATCGGGGTCGGCGGCCAGACCCAGGGCGCGTGGCGGGTACCGGCCAAGGCGATGGCCTATTTCGGGTCCACGGAGACGCGGGCCTATTCCTGCTCGTACGCCCTCGCCTTCTTCATCGAGAGCCGCTTCCACGCCCCGTCGATCTACTGCCCGCCGGACCTCGACAACGAGGAAGGCCCGCGCATCCCCCTCCAGAGCCTCAAGCTCCACGCCGAGCTCGCCGGGATCGGGGCGCGCTCGCTCGCCGGCGATATCCTCCTGCACCCCGAGTTCGGCTACATGTACTTCGCCTCGGTGTTCACCGAGCTGGAGCTGCCGGCGGACGAGCCGCTCGCCGAGAACCCCTGCCCGGCCCCGTCGTGCGTCGACATGTACCGCCGGCAGGGCCGGACCCCCTGCATGAAGTTCTGCCCGGTGCAGTGCCTCTCGGGGAAGATCGACGCCGAGGGCCGCCAGGAGGAGATGCATTACGACATGGCGGCCTGCGCGGAGATGTCGCAGCAGTACGAAGCGGTCCCCGCGATCCTCGCCGACGCGATGGCCGCCGGGGACGAGGCCGGGCGCCGGGACGCCCTCTTCGACCCGGACCACAAGATGCTCTGGTACAAGATGTCGGTCGGCTCGGGGGGCCTCCTCGCCCAGTGCTTCGAGTGCATGAGGGTCTGCCCGATCGCGACCGGGGCGGAGGGGGCGGACCCCATCCGCCGGGCGAAGGCCCAGGCCCAGGCCAGGACCCAGGCCGAAACCCGAGCCCGGGCCGACCGATGACCCAGGGGCTCACCCGGGCCCAGCTCGGGGTGACCGACGAGATGGTCGCCGCCTACGGGGAGACCGTCTTCGCCTTGAGCAACAACCTCCAGACCCGCCGGGGGGACCCGGTCCGCAAGAAGGACTTCGCAGCGATCGAGGCGCACCGCCACGAGCTCGGCATGGGAGACGCCGGCATCGCCGCGCGGGTCGGGCTCACCCCGGCGCAGGTGACCCTCATCCGGAACCTGGAGGAGCGGCGGCGGTTCCGCACCGGCCACTACCACGTGCTGAACACGCTCGGGGGCGGGCGCCGCTACCGCGCCGAACGGTTCGTCCCGTTCCAGGACCACTTCCGGTTCAGCGAGGAGGCGCTTGCCCTCCGCGCCGCCTTCTCCTTCGACCCGGAGCGGGTGCGGGGGTACGTCGAGCAGGGCTGGTGGCGTTCGGACACCCTCTCCGGCTGGCTCCGCCGGAACGCGCGGGAGCGCCCGGAGGGGGCGGCCCTCGTGGACGGGCGGGGCGCGGTCTCGCACGCCGCGCTGGGCGTGCGCGTCGCCGCGCTCGCCGCGGGGCTCCATCACGCGGGGGTCCGGCCGGGCGAGGTGGTGGCCGTCCAGCTTCCGAGCACCCGCGAATTCGTCGAGGTCTTCCTCGCGGCGAGCGCCCTCGGGGCGGTGACGACGCCGCTCGACACGGGCCTTCGCGGCCCAGCGCTGGCGGCCCGGCTCGGGCACTCCCGGGCGAGGATGCTGGTCGCGCCGGACCGGATCGGCGGCTTCTCCCCCGTCCGCTGGTGGTCCGGGCGCCGGTCGGAGCTTCCCCTTCTCCGGACCCTGGCGGTCGTCGGCGGGAAGGCCCCCGACACCCCCGGCGCGCTGCCTTACGAACGCCTCGCGGCCGGCGGCCCGCCGCTCCCCCGCGACTGGCGGGCCCCGACCGCAGCCGACCCCTTCCTCCTGCTCTGCACGTCCGGGGCCGGATCGAGCGGCGACCCCAGGGCCGTGCCCCTCAACTACCACCAGATGCTCTCCGGCGCGCGCCTCGGCGTCGCCGGGCACGACGTCCGGGCGGGGGACGTGGTCCTCTCCACCGTGCCGCTCGGGTACGCTTGCGGGCTCTATCCGCTCACGCTGGCGCTCGCCGCGGGGGCCGCCATCGCGCTGCTCTCGGCCTCCTCGCCCCCAGCCCTCGCGGACGCGATCGACCGGCTTCGCCCGACCCACCTCTTCGCCCCTCCCGCCCACCTCGCGGCGTGCACGGAGGCCAGCGCGGACCTCCTCGACCGAGCGGACCTCTCCTCGCTCCGCCTCGCCGTACTCGTCGGCGGGGCGGCGCCCCCACCCCTCGTCCGGGCCGTCGCCGCGCGCCTCCCGAACGGCGAGGTCGGCCGGCTCTGGGGCCGGGCCGAGCTTCCGGCCGGGCTCTACACCCGGAGGGGCGACGGCCCGGAGATCGCGGCGCGGAGCGCCGGCCGCCCGCCGCCCGGCACGGAGGCGCGCATCGCCGACAGGCACGGACACGAGACCCCGCGCGGCGCGGAGGGCGAGCTCCAGATGCGCGGCCCCTCGGTCTTCACCGGCTACTTCGGGAACCCCGAAGCGACCGCCGCCGCGTTCACCGCCGACGGGTGGTTCCGATCCGGCGAGGCGGCGCGGATGGACGCAGCCGGCAACGTCACCTTCTCCGGGCGCCCCGAGGAGACGTGACCAACCGCGAAGGCGCCGAACGCCTCAGCCGCCCGGCGAACCGCCCCCGCCGGTCACCCGGTCCGAGAGGCCGGCGGAGCGGCGGACGAAGTCGAGCGGCCCGTCCCAGTCGAAGTTGCGGTAGACCGCCGCGAGGTGGGCGAAGGGGGGAGACTGGGCGAAGAGCTGGAAGGTCAGCCGGTGGCCGGCGTAGTCGGAGTTGAGGAGGTCGCGCGCGAAGGCGAGGAGCTTGCGGCGGTCCTCGGCCAGCCAGCGCTCGTTGATGGTGTAGAACTTGGCGAGCCAGGGGCCGGCCTCCGGGTGCGCGAACGTCGCCGCGTCCGGGGTGATGCAGATCTGGCCGCCGCAGAGCTCCCGGGCCAGGTGCATCATCCCCGGCAGGTTGGCGCAGGCGTGCACCCGGCCGGTGAAGAGGAGCGACTGGTTGGGCATGAGCAGCCCGCTCGGGCTCTCCTCCGCGGCCGCGACCGCGGCCGTCAGGTGGGCGTTGATCCCCTCCCGGTAGACCGCAAGCTGCGCGAGCTTCTCCTGCACCGCGGGCTGGCGCTCGAGCCCCGTCTGCCTCACGTTCCACAGGGCCGCCCCGATCATCATGTCGGCGTAGGTGAGGATCCGCTGCACGTAGGCGAACGCGGAGTAGCGGTGCAGGGTGGCCCGGATGAACGCGGCGGCCCGGGTATGCCGGTAGAAGAGCACGTCCTCCCACGGGATGAGGACGTCGTCGAGCACCACGAGGGAGTCCACCTCGTCGAAGCGGTTCGAGAGCGGGTAGTCGGCGGCGGGCGCCCGTCCCGCGAACCCCGTCCGGCAGACGTGCTTCACCCCCGGCGCGTTCATGCGCACGATGCACCCGACCGCGTAGTCCGACAGCCGGTCGTCCCCCCAGCTCGCGATGGTGGGCTTCAGGAACGCCTGCTCGGCGTAGGCGGCGGCGGTCTCGTACTTCGCCCCGCGGATGACGATCCCGGCGTCCGTCTCCCGCACCACGCGCACCAGCATGTCCGGGTCCTGCTCCTGCGGGCGCCTGGACCGGTCCCCCTTGGGGTCGGTGTTGGCGGAGACGTGGAAGAGGTCGCGGCGCATCGCCTCCTGGACGTGCCGCTCGATGTTGTCGCCGAAGCGGGGGTCGATTTCGTCGAGGACGTCCTTGCCGTCGCGCAGCGACCACATCTCGCCGACGGTCTCGTCGCCGACCCGGGTGACCACCCCGCCGATGTCCCACATCACCGCGTCGACGGCGCGGCGCTTGCGTTCCCAGTCCTCGCGGGTGTGGGGGAGCTTCAGGCCGATGGCGCAGGACTCGCCCGACGCCTCGTCCCGCCACGTCATCGTCCCCGAGGTGGCGGGGTCGTGTTGCATGTCGTAGATGCGGGCCCGCACGTCGACGAGGGGCCGGAACATGGGGTGGGCGGGGACGTCCGCGACCGATTCGCCGTCGATCCAGACCTCCCGCCCGTCGCGGAGCGACTCGCGGTACTCGTCACCGGTCCTGATCATCTCCCCCTTCCTTCGGACCCCCCCGCGTCTTCGCGGCCCATGCGCCTCGGCCGCCTCCCCGCGCGCCCGTCACCGTCATTTCCGGCGCGCCCCGGCCGCCCGACCGGCATCCACTTACTCCCCGCGCGGGCGGGCGCGCCCGGCGGGCGCCGCGCCTCCCTCCCCTCCCCGCCGCTTCAGGCGCCCCGGAAGGCGGGCTTGCGCCGCGCGAGCCGGGCCGCGACCCCCTCGCGGGCGTCGTCCGAGGCGCTCACCCGGCGGACCTCCGCGTCGAGGTCGTCGTGGGGGACCGCGTCGCGGAAGTCCATCATCCTCACCAGGGTCCGCTTCATGACCCGCACCGAGAGCGGGGCGTTGGCGGCGAGCCGGGCGACGATCTTCTCCGCCTCCGCCTCGACCTCCCCCGGCGCCGCCACCCGCGAGATCATCCCGAGCTCGTACATCCGGCGCGCGGGCAGCGGGTCGCCGAGCAGCAGCATCTCGCGCGCGGCGACCGGGCCGCCCTTCTCCACGATCTTCTTCGTCAGGAACCAGTTGGGGGCGAGGCCGACCTGGGCGAGGGACATGCCGAAGCGGGCCGCCTCGCTCGCCACCACGAAGTCGCAGTGCAAGGCGATCTCGTTGCCGCCCGCGATGGCGTGGCCCTGCACCACCGCCACGACCGGGAGCGGGAAGCCCTCGATTGCGCGAAGCGCGGACACGATCGGGGTCGGCCGGCCGAGGTTCTCCGACCGCTGGGCGAGGTCCATCCCCGCGCAGAACACGGGGCCGGCCGCCCGCAGCACCGCCACCCGCTCCTCCGGGGCCGGGTCCGGCGGAAACGCGGCCTCGAGCCGGTCCAGCATCTCCGCGTCGAGGGCGTTCCGCTTCTCCGGGCGGTTGAGGGTGACGGTGCGCACCGCGCCTCCGCAGTCCACGAGCACTTTCGACATCGGGGGGGCTCCGTCGAGATCCGGGGGGCGGTCGCCAGGGAGGGGCGGGGCCGGGCCGGGCGGCGGCGCGGGCTACAGGGAGGGCGGCAGCGCGAGATCGAGCCGCCGGGCCGTCTCCCGCAGCTTCTCGACCGTCCCCGGCGGCAGGGGGATGCCGTCGCGGGCGCGCTTCTCCAGCACGCGCTGCTCGGGCTCCCCGGGCATCAGGACCTCCTCGTGGCCTTCCGCCTTCGGTAGGGCCTTGAGCGCGTCGATCGTCTCGTCGAGGAGCGCCCGGTACTCGTCCGGGTCGAGGAAGAAGCCGACGTCGACCGCCGCCACCACGCTGTTCTGCCGGTGCTCGCGCGCGCCGCCCCGCAGCACCGGCGCGATCAGCGGGCTGTTCGCCATCAGGCTGGTCAGGCACTGGAAGGCGAGCGCGAGCCCCGAGCCCTTCGCCCCGCCCGCGGGCAGCAGGATCGAGGCCACGTCCGGGTCCGTGGTCGGGCTGCCGTCCGGCGCCAGCGCCCAGCCGGCGGGGATCGGGACCCGCCGGTCGCTCGCGACGCTCAGCTTCCCTCCCGCCGCGACGCTCGTCGCCATGTCCAGGGTGATCGGCCGGTGGCGCCCGGCCGGGAACGAGAAGGCGATGGGGCTGTTGTGGAGCCCGGCGGCCCGGGCCCCGAACGGCGCCATGTTCGGCGGGCTCGCGACGATCGCCATCCCCGCCATCCCCTCCGCCGCCGCCATCTCGGAGTAGTAGCCCATCGCGCCCTGGTGGGTGACGTCGCGGATGAGCGCCCACCCGATCCCGACGTTCCGCGCCTTCCCGATCGCGGCCCGCATCGCCTGGACGGTCGGGACCGGGCCGAGCCCGCGATCCGCGTCCATGAACAGGACGGCCGGCGACTCCTTGACGATGCGCACGTCGGGCCGGGGCTTCATCCAGCCCTTCTCGATGAAGTCGAGGTACTGGGGGATCCGCTGCACGCCATGCGAGTCCACCCCGCGAAGGTTCGCCCAGAGGAGGACCTCGGCTTCGGTCGCCGCATCCTCGGCGGACATGCCCGCCTTCTCGAAGGCTTCCCGGGTGAACGCTTCGAGCGTCTTCCGGTCGATCGTGACCTCAGGCATCCGCCCTCTCCTCTTCTTCAGGGACCGCCGCGCCCCCGGCGCCTCCGCGCCGCCGCCCGGCCCGCTCGAACCCCTCCGGGGCCAGGACCCCGCACATGCCGGCGTCGGTGAGCCCGACGAGCCTCGCCGCGACCACCCCGGGCGCGTCCGGGGCGCCGGAGCCGCCCGGACCGCCGGGACCATTCGGGCCGTCCGGCGCGGGGCCGCCCGCGTCGAACTCCACCCGGATGTAGTTGTCGGTCCATCCCGACCCGTCCGGCCCCTCCGGGAGGACCCCGGCCACCCGCCCGACGTGGCGCTCGCGAAACGCGCGGCTCTTGTCCCGGGAGAGGCGCTTCAGGGCCCCCACCCGCCGCTTCTTCGCCTCCGCGGGGACGTCGTCCTTCCAGGCGGCGGACTCCGAGCCGGGCCGCGGCGAGTAGGTGAACGGATGGATGTAGGTGATGGGAAGCTCCGCGAGCGCGTCGAAGGTGTCCTGGAAGGCCGCGTCGCCCTCGCCGGGGAACCCGCAGATGACGTCGGTCCCGATCCCGCAGCCCGGGACCTGCTCCGCGATCCGCTCGACGAGCCGCCGGAAGCCGGCCGCCGTGTAGCGCCGCCTCATGCGGGCGAGCACCCCGTCGTTCGCGCTCTGCATCGGGATGTGGAAGTGCCGGGCGAACTTTTCCTCGCCCGCCATCAGCGACACGAGGCCGTCATCCACCGAGGCGGGCTCGATCGAGCTCAGCCGGAACCGTTCGAGCCCCGGCACGGCGAGGATCCGCTCGACCAGGCCGACGAGCGGCCTTTGCCGCCGCCCCCTTCCCCGCCGCCCCGGCCCCAAGGCGTCCGGCTCCGGATCGAGTCCCCCTCGATCCAATCCATAGTCCCCGGCGTGCACGCCCGTCAGCACGATCTCGGGATAGCCCCCGTCCACGAGCCGGCGCACCTGCTCCAGCACCGCCTCCGGGTCGCGGCTCCGCGAGGCCCCGCGCGTCTGCGGGACGATGCAGAAGGAGCACGACTCGTTGCAGCCCTCCTGGACCTTGACGAACGCGCGCCGGCGCTCGCGCATCTCCGTGATCGGGACCTCGAGGAACTTCCGCGCCTCGGCGATGGGGGCGACCGCGACCCGCGCCGGCCCGCCCGGCCCGGCTTGCGCCAGCTCCTCCGCCACCCGGCCCCGGTCCGCGGCCCCCAGCACCAGCGAGACCCCCGGCAGCCCCGAGAGCTCGTCCGGGGCGCGCTGGGCGTAGCATCCGGTAACCACGATCCGCGCGCCGGGGTTCTCGGCGTGGAGCCGCCGCACCGCCTTCCGCGCCGAGGCGTCGGCCCGCGCGGTCACGCTGCACGTGTTCACGACGTAGACGTCGGCCTCCCCGCGCACGGTCTCGTAGCGCCCCGACGCCTCGAGCAGGGTGCGGATGGATTCGGTGTCGTACTGGTTGAGGCGGCAGCCGAACGTGCGGAAGGCCACCCGCTCCCGATTGGACTTCACGCTCGTCTCTCCCTTCCCGGCCGAAGCGCGGTAGACGCGCCGGGCCGGCGGCGCCCCCGGTCCTGGCCCGCATGCCCGCACGCCCGGACGTCAGCGAGCTCAGCCGCCGTCCGCGGTGCGCTTGGTCAGGGTCACGACGTTGCGGCCGTCGACCCGCTCGTACTCGACCTCGTCCATCATCTGGTGCACGAGAAAGATGCCGAGTCCTCCGATCTCGCGGTCCTCCAGCCCCGCCTCGAGGTCGGCTTCCATCCCGCCGGCCGACGGGTCGAAGGCGGCGCTGTCGTCCCTCACCACGACGACGATCGAATCGGCCTCCCTGCGCACCGTGATCTCGATCCGATGCGGATCGTCGTCGTCGTATCCGTAGCTGATCGCGTTGGTCAGTATCTCGTCGATCGAGAGGTTGACCGCATACGCGACGTCCGGCGCGAGCTCGTGGGCCTCGCAGAACGCGTCGATCTTCGCCGCTACGCCGGCAATCTCCTCAAGCTCGTTGGCGAGCGTGGTCTCGAGAACGTTCTCGTCCAAGGTCATTCCATCCCCGTGCGAAGAGGCCCGCCGCCCGTTCCCCGCGCGGCTCACGGTGAAAGAAGTCGGTGGGCGGATCGGGAGGATAGCGCATCCGCCGGCCCGCCGGGGGGGACACCCGGCGGCGCCCGGCGCGTCGTGGCCGCCTTGTGCTCGGCTCGGTTCGCTCTCACGAGCCCGAAGACCTCCCAGGCCGAGCCTTGTGCGTAAGTAATCAGGACCAGGTTTGGAAATCAGACCTTCGGAACGGCGGGGCGGGTGTCGGCGGCGGGGGGGGGGGGCGCGGATCAGGCTTCCTCGCCGGAGGCGCCGGCCAGGCGCCCGTCCCGGCGGCCGGCGGCGGCGAGGGGGGCGGGGCGGTCGGCGGGCGGGCCGAAGCCGCCCCCGCCCGCCGCCTCGATGCGGAGGACCGAGCCGGGTGGGAGGTCGAGCACCGACTTGTCCGCGATGGGCCGGCCGTCGACGGCGAAGGCGGCGGGGGCGCCGTCCCCGCCGCCCGCGAGCCCTCGGGCGCCCCGGTGGGTGAGGTCCGCGAGCATGGACAGGCGGATCGGGGTCCCGCCCCCGTTCCGCACCGCGAACACCTGGCCGCAGCCCCCCCGCCGGGCGCCGTCCCCGCCGCTCCCGGCCCGGATCTCCTTCCGCTCGACGACGAGCGGGGTCAGCGACTCCAGGATCTCGACCGGCGTGTTGGAGGTGTTGGTCGGGTAGCAGAGGGCGTGCGGCCCGTCGTTGCCGCGCCCGGCCCCGACCCCGCTCGAGACGAAGACGTGCTCGACGAAGCGCGCCCCCGCCGCGGTCGCTCCGCTGAACACCACTTGGGGCCGCGGTACGCCGCTCTCCGCGATGACCCGCTCCGGCAGCGCCTCCGCGAGGGCGAGCAGGACCGCCGCGCTCAGGAACTGCCCGGTGAGGTGCCGGGCGCTCACCGCGGCGGGAAAGGCGGGGTTGAGGATCGAGCCCTCGGGCGCGGCCACCGTGAAGGGCGCGGCGGTCCCGTGGTTGTTCGGGATGCCCGGCCCGAACACGCACTTGAGCGGATAGACGGTGTGGGCATAGGTGTAGCAGTAGGGGACGTTGATGCCGAGCGGCTGCGCGGGGGCGGAGCCGTCGTAGTCGACCGCCGCCCCCCTGCCGTCGAGGGTGACCCGGCAGCGGATCGCGAGCTCCGTCTCGAAGCCGGCCGCGGTCACCTCGCTCGTCCACTCGCCCCGCGGGGCCGCCTCGACGGCCGCGCGGACGGCCCTCGCCGAGCGGGCCACGACCTCGTCCGCGATCCGCGCGTAGCGCTCCTCGCCGTACTCGCCGGCGAGCTCCAGGACCTGCCGGCTCGCGCGCCGGCAGCAGGCGGCCATCCCCTCGAGGTCCCCGATGACCTTGTCCGGGGTCCGCACGTTGCTCGTGATGAAGCGCTGGACGATCGGGTCGCGGCGCCCGCCGCGCGCGTAGCGGGTGATCGGGATCCGGAGCCCCTCCTCGAAGATCTCGCGGCTCATGGCGGAGTAGAGGGCGCCCCCGATGTCCGGCCCGTGGGCCGAGATCGCGACGAACCCGACGAGGGCGCGGTCGGCGGCGAGGATCGGGGCCGCCATCGTGACGTCCTGGAGGTGGCCGGATCCGATCCACGGGTCGTTGGTGATGACGAGGTCCCCCTCGCGCCAGTCCGCCGCCGGGTATTCCGCGAGGAACGCGTCGAGGGTCCGCGGCAGGGTGCCGATGAAGGAGGGGCTCGCGATGGCCGACTCCGCGAGCGCCCGCCCCTCCCGGTCGAACACCACCACCGCGAGGTCCTTCGATTCGCGGATGGTGATGGAGTAGGCGGTGCGGATCATGGTGGCCGCCGCCTCGTCCATGATCGAGAGGAGCCGGCTCCAGACGACCTCGATGTCCCCCGGCGAGAGCCCGCTCCCCTTCGCCTTCGGCCGGGCACTCCCTTGCGGCCGCTCGCGCCCCATCGGCCGATCGCGCTCCCTCGGCCGCTCGTTCGCTTCCGGACGCCCGGTCGTCGTCATCGCCCATCTCCTTCCAGGTCGATCCGCAGGTTCCCGAACGGGTCGACCCCGAACCGGGCCCCCGGCGTCACCACCGTGGTGGTCTGCCGCTCGACGACGAGGGCGGGCCCCGGGCGCCGCTCCCCGGAGACGAGCCCGCGCCGCCGGTAGACCGGGGTGTCGACGTAGCGATCGTCGAAACGCACCGGGCGCCGGGCGGGGACGGGGAACGGGGTCGGAGCGGGGTCGGGGTCCGGACCGGTGGAGACGGAGCCGGACGCGGCGGAAGAGCCGGAGGGGGCGGAGCGGCCCTGCCCGGCGCCGGCCCCCGCCCCCGCCCGCGTCTGCGGCGCCCGCAAGTCGCCGCTCCGTACTTCGAGGCGCCAGCTCACGACCTCCGCCGCCGCCCCGGGGTTGTCCCGCCCGTAGTGCTCGCGGTAGGCCGCCGCGAAGGCCGCGTCGAGCGCCGCTCCCGCGCCCGCGCCGTAGGGCGGCCCCCGGAACGGCACGTTGACCTCGTAGCCCTGGCCGCGGTACCGCATGTCGACGGAGACCGCCGCCTCGACCCGGGCCGCCGCCTCCCCGGGGAGGCCCATGTCGCGCAGCGCCTCGGCGCGCAGCTCGGCGACGAGGGCCTCGGCCGCCGGCCAGTCCACCTCATCCACCGGGCCGAGCCGCGACCGCGCCACCACGCACACCGCGGGGGCGAGCCCGAGCCCGACCGCCGCCCCGACCCCCGCGCCCGGCATGACGAGCACCTCGGGGGCGCCGAGCCGGCGCGCGAGCGCGCACGCATGCACCGGGCCCGCGCCCCCGAAGGCGACGATGCGGAGCCGGCGCGGGTCCTCCCCGTGCGCCACCGCGTGGAGGCGCGCGGCCCGCGCCATCTGCTCGACGACGACGTCGTGGACGGCCATCGCCGCATCCTCGACCGAGCGCCCGAGCGGATCCGCAACCTCGCGCCCGACCGCTTCGCGGGCGAGGTCGGGGTCGAGGCGGAGGCCGCCGCCCTCCCCCGCCGCCGCTCCGGCCCCGAGGTAGCCGAGCACGAGGTCCGCGTCGGCCACCGTCGGCCGGCGCCCGCCCCGCCCGTAGCACGCGGGGCCGGGCTCGCTCCCTGCGCTCTCCGGGCCGACGGTGACGAGCCCGAGGGCGTCGACGGCGGCGATGCTGCCGCCGCCCGCGCCGATCTCGATGAGGTCCACCGCGCTCGCGGCCACCGGCAGTCCGCTCCCCGGCATGAACCGTGCGAGCCGCGCCACCTCGTAGCTCCGGGTGAGCCGGGGCCGGCCGTCGCGGACGATCGCCGCCTTGGCCGTCGTCCCCCCCATGTCGAAGGAGAGGACGCGCGGCCAGCCGACCTGCCGCGCGGTCGCCGCCGCCGTCAGCACCCCGGCCGCCGCCCCGCATTCGAGCATCTCGACCGGACGGCGCTCGGCCGCCGCCGGGGCGAGCCTGCCCCCGTAGGACGAGAAGAGGCTGAGCGGGGCGGTGACCCCTTCCCCGGCGAGACGCCGCTCGAACGTCCGGAGGTACGCCGCGATCCGGGGATACAGGTACGCGTTGGCGACCGTGGTCGCGGTCCGCTCGTACTCGCGGATCTCGGGGCAGACGTCGCTCGAGAGCACGATCGGCCCCGCGAACCCGCCCTCGCGAAGATGCGCGCCGACCGCCCGCTCGTGCGCCGGGTTGCGGTAGGCGTGGAGCAGGCAGACCGCGACCGCCTCCACCCCCTCCTCGGCGAGGCGCCGGGAGAGCGCGCGGACCTGCGCCGGGTCCGGCGGGCGCACGACCCGCCCCTCCGCATCCAGCCGCTCGTCGACCTCCAGGCGAAGGCGGCGCGGCGCGAGGGGGCGCGGAAGCTCGATGAAGAGGTCGTAGACGTCGTAGCGCGACTCCCGGCCCATCTCAAGGACGTCGCGGAACCCGGCCGTGGTCACGAGGGCGGTGCGCGCCCCGGTCCGCTCGATCATCGTGTTGGAGGTCTGGGTGGTCGCGTGGACCACCTCGCCGACCGCCGCCGGGCGGACCCCGCTCCCCGCGAGGAGGCGCCGGACCCCCTCGACGGCCCCCGAAGAGAGGTCCCCGCTCGTCGTGAACACCTTCTCGGAGGCGAGCACCGCCCCTTCGCCGTCCATCAGGACCGCGTCGGTGAACGTCCCCCCGATGTCGACGCAGACGGAGAGCCCGCCCTTCGCGCGCTCGTCCCGCGCGGTCACGCCGGCGCCCCCCCGGTCCGCCGGGCCGCCGTCCTCGCGGGACGCGCTCGCCGCGCGGCACGAGCCCGAGGCGGAGCGGCGCGGCCCGGGAGGGTCCGGGGGGCCGATCCCCCCTCCGGTCGAGACCGGGCGGGGCCGCGCCGGAAACGGTGGGCCGCGCGCACCCTACAGCTCGCCGAGGGCGCGTTCCGCCGCGCGGAGCGTCTCCTCGACCTCGCCCTCGCGGTGGGCGGTGGAGAAGTAGCTCCGCCCGCCCGCGCGCACCATGACCCCGCGGCGGATGAGCCCGACGTGGAAGCGGAGGTTGCGGGCCGCGTCGGCGCGCGCGGCGCTTCGCCGGTCGAAGATCGGCCGGGGCGAGAAGGCGACGTCCCAGAGCGGACCGAAGCCGACCACCTGGGCCTCGAGCCCGCGCCGCCGGACGA
Source organism: Gammaproteobacteria bacterium (assembly GCA_965243335.1). Taxonomy (GTDB): domain Bacteria; phylum Pseudomonadota; class Gammaproteobacteria; order HK1; family HK1; genus JAJDXW01. Next base: position 1,478,758 of record OZ251545.1, on the reverse strand, counting down.
GGTCCCGGAGCCCTTCCTTTAGGGCCTCGGCGCTCGCGTGCATGTCCTCCAGCGCCCCGGGCCGGGCGATCTCGCCCAGGGTGGCGAGGGCCGCCGCCGCCGCGAGGGGGTTCCCCGCCTGGGAGGTCGTCACGTAGGCGTACCCGGAGGCCGCGTCGCCCCGCCGCGGGTCGGCGTGGTCCATGACCTCCGCCCGCCCCGCCACCGCCGAGATGGGTACCCCGCCGCCGAGCGCCTTGCCGAACGCGCCGAGGTCGGGCTCGACCCCGAACACCTCCGCCGCGCCCCCCCGCGCGTGGCGAAAGCCGGTGACCACCTCGTCGAAGACGAGCGCGACGCCGTGCGCGGCGCAAAGCTCCCGGAGCCCGGCGAGGAACTCCGGGTGCGCGGCGTAGCTCCGCTGCACGGGCTCGACGATGACCGCGGCGAGCGACCGCCACTCCGCCCGGACGATCCGGCGCGCGGCTTCGAGGTCGTTGTAGGGGGCGACCCGGACGAGGTCCCGGATCGCCCGCGGGATCCCGGCCGAGCCCGGCCCCGGCCCCCCCGCGCCGGGGTTCGCGTCCGCTTCCGCCCCTCCATCCGCGTTCGCGCCCGCGTCCAGCCCGGACCCGTCCGACGACGCCGCCGGGGCCGGGGCGGCGGACGGGGCCGCGTCCCAGAGGCCGTAGTCGCAGTTCCCGTGGTAGGCGCCGTCGAACTTGAGCACCTTCTCGCGCCCGGTGAAGGCGCGCGCGAGGCGGAGCGCGAACATCACCGCCTCGGCGCCCGAGAGGGCGAACCGGACCCGGTCCGCCCACCGCACCATGCCGGTGAAGCGCTCGGCGAGACGGATCGCGAGCGGATTGCGGATGCTCACGAACTGCATCGAGCGGGCGGCCTGGCGCTGGACCGCCTCGACGACCGCGGGGTGGCCGTAGCCGAGGATGAGGGAGCCGCCGCCGCAGGAGTAGTCGATGAAGCGCCGCCCGCGGCTGTCCACGATGCGCGCGCCGCTCCCCTCGACCGGAACGTGGTCGGCGACCTCCGGCGGGTAGCGGTGCCGGCCGAGCACGCCGCCCGGCAGGCATCGCTCCGCGGTGTGCAGCAGCACCTCCGTCTCGTCGCACGGCGCGGCGCCCGCGCCGGCCTCCGCACCCAGGCCGGCGTCCGCGCCTGCCCCCCGTTCGGAAGCGCGCGCCGCCGCCCGCGCCGCCCCGGAGCCCGATTCGCCCGCCGTCCCGGAAGCCGCCCGCCGCTCCGTCATCTCATCCTCCGTGGTCGCCGCGGACGAGGTCCGCCGCGCGCTCGCCGATCATCATCGCCGCCGCGTTCGGGTTCGGGGACACGAGGTGGGGCATGACCGACGCGTCCGCGACCCGGAGCCCCGCGACGCCCCGCACCCGAAGCCGGGGGTCCACGACCGCCATCCCGTCCGAGCCCATGCGGCAGGTCCCGACCGGATGCCAGCTCGTCTCCGCGGTCGCGCGAATGTACTCGACGAGCCCCTCGTCGTCGCGCACCCCGCCCCCCGGGCGAAGCTCCTCCGCGATCAGCGCCCGCATCGGGGCGGCGGCGGCGATCCGCCGAAGCCACCGCGCCCCCCGGAGGGCGACCGCCGCGTCCTCCGGGTCGCCGAGGTAGTTCGCGCGGATCTCGGGAGGGTCGTCCGGGTCCGGGGAGCGCGCGTGCGCCGACCCCCGCGACCGCGGGTGGAGGGGGGTCGAGCCGAGCATGAACCCGGACACCGTGTCGATGCCGTGCTCGCCGGTCATGGCGTAGCGGGTCCGCCCGCTGAGATGCGTCACCTGGAGCTTGAGGTCGACCCGCTCCGCGTCCGGCCCGCTCCGGACGAGGGCGTGCACCGACACGCCGGGGGTCGCCATGAGGCCGCGCCGGGTGAGGAGGTAGCGCAGGGCCATCGCGGCCCCGCGCCACCGGTCCCGGAGCGCGTCGTTGACCGTGATGGGCCGGGTGCAGCGGTAGGCGAAGCGCGTGTTGAGGTGGTCCTGGAGGTTCTCCCCCACCCCCGGGAGATGGCGGACGACCTCGACCCCGAGCGCCGTGAGCCGCTCCCCGTCCCCGATGCCGGAGAGCTCGAGGAGCCGCGGGGTGTTCGTCGCCCCGGCCGAGAGCACCACCTCGCGGGCCGCGCGGACGAGCCGCGCCGACCCGTCCGCAAGCCGGCAGGCCACACCAGCCGCCCGCCCCTCCTCGACCACCACCGACGTCGCCCGGCAGTGGAGGGCCAGCTCGAGATTCGGGCGGGCGCGGGCCGGGCGCAGGTAGCCGACCGCCGCGCTCGAGCGCCGCCCGCGGTGCGAGGAGAGCTGGAGGTACGCGACCCCCTCGTAGCGCGCGCCGTTGTAGTCGGAGGTCTCCGGGACCTGGAGGGAGGCGCACGCGAGGCGGAACCCCTCGGTCAGGGCGTCGCGGTGGGGCAGGTCGGAGACCCGGATCGGTCCGCCCCGGCCGCGGTGGGCGGGGTCGCCCGCCGGGTAGTGCTCGAGCCGGCGGAAGCAGGGCGCCACGTCCTCCCACCCCCAGCCGGGGCAGCCCGCGCCGCGCCAACGGTCGTACTCCTCGGCCGGCCCCCGCACGAAGAGGAGACCGTTGATGCTGCTCGACCCCCCGAGCACCCGCCCGGAGGGCAGGTACATGCGCCGGCCGTTCAGCCCCGCCTCGGGCTCGGTCGACCAGGGCCAGTGGAGGCGCCGGTCGTTGTAGAGCCGCCCGACCCCGAGCGGGATGGGGATCCAGAACGCATCGTCCTTGCCGCCCGCCTCGACGAGCAGCACGGAGCGGCGCCGGTCCTCGCTCAGCCGGGCGGCGAGGGCGCTCCCCGCGGAGCCCGCGCCGACGACGACGTAGTCGTAGCGATCGGCCTGCATCCGGCGCTCCGCCCTGCCCCGTTCCGCCTTGCTCCGCTCTGTCCGGTCCCGCTCCGCCCGCGCGCCCGGCCGCCCGGCTCCCGGCCCGCGCCCCGGAACCGAAGCGCTCGCGCCCGCGGATTCCGGGACGGACGCCCAACGGGAAAGACTCTCCGCCCCCGCTCGCGCGCGCCCGGATCCCGGTCTCCCTCTCCCCGCCCCCCGCGCTCAGCAGCGAAGCGGCGCGGATGCGGGCAGGGAGGGGGGCAGGGACGAACGGGGCGAACGGCGCCCCTCGCCCGGCGGGTGGCCGGTCCGGAAGTCGTTGCGGCCGGTCCGGTCCGCCCCGCGGACGAGCCAGATCGGGCGCATCGCGAAGTCCGAGACCCCGATGTCCGAGCTCTGGCCGACCTCCATCTCCCGGTCGTAGAAGCACGTGCCCGGCAGGTAGCGCATGACGTACCCGGCGCGCCGGCGTCCCGAGCGGTTGGGGTTGGACCCGTGCACGAGGTAGACGTCGTGGAGGGAGAGCTGGCCGGCGCGGAGGACCGCGTCCCGCGCGGACGCGGGATCGAGCTCGGAGGCCGGAACCTGCCGGTTGAGGACGAGGTCCCCGCCCTTGGCAGGTTCGTGGCGGAAGAGGCGCCGCGCCGCGTGCGAGCCCGGGAGGTAGCGCAGGCAGCCGTTCTCGGGCCGCGAGTCGTCGACCGCGACCCAGACCGAGCAGGTCGCGAGGGGCCGGAGGGGCCAGTACCGCCCGTCCTGGTGCCACGGCACGGCGCGCCCGACCCCCGGGGGCTTGCAGAACACCCCGCTGCTCCACAGGATGAGGTCCGGCCCGATCGCCGACTCCACGAGGTCCAGGATCTCCGGGTCGAGGCAGAGGTCGAGGAACTCGCGGTGCAGGTCCGGGTCGGGGTCGTCCGGGCGCGGGACGTGCGGGCCGATGAGATATTCGGGAGGGACGTCGGGATTCGCGGCGACGAGACGCTCCACGGCGGCGGCGAGCCGTTCGCGCCTCGCCTCGTCGAGGCGGAACGACGGAACCACCAGCCCGTCCCGGCGGTAGGTCTCGATCTCGCTCGCCGTCAGCCTGGCCATCGTCCGTCCCGCGGCTCCCCTTCGAGGTGGATTGTACAATGTCGACAATCGATCAAAGTACCGGGCGGTCTCCGGCCGCCGGCAACCCGCCCTCCTGCCCCCGCGCCCCCGCGGGCGGAGCGGGAGCGGGCGGGGCTGCCGGGCCGGCTCGCCGGCCGCGCCGCAGGGAGACGCCGATGGACCCTTTGCGCTGCTTCGACTTCTCGGGACGGGCGGTGCTCGTCGTCGGGGCGAGCCTCGGCGGGATCGGCGCCGCCATCGCGGCCGGATTCCGGGCGGGCGGGGCGGAGGTCGCCATCACCGGGCTCGAGGAGGAGCCGGTCGAGCCCGACCGCGGGCGCTACGCCTACGAGCGGCTCGACGTGACCGACACGGAGGCGGTCGAGGCCCTCGCCGCCCGCACCGGGCGGCTCGACGTGCTGGTCAACTGCGCCGGCGGCTCGGAGCGCGGCCAGCCGCCCGGCGTCGCCCCCTTCGAGCGCTTCGTCGACCTCAACCTCACCGGCGCCTACCGCCTCTGCCTCGCCTTCCTCCCCCACCTCCGGGCGAGCCGCGGGTGCGTCGTCCACATCGGCTCCATGTACGGGCGCGTCGGGAGCCCGAAGGTCCCCGCCTACGGGGCGGCCAAGGCGGGGGTGCACCAGCTCACGAAGTCCCTCGCGATCGCCTGGGCGGAGCACGGGGTGCGGGTCAACGCCATCGCGCCCGGGTTCGTCGCGACCGCGGGGACCAGAGTCGGGCGAAGCGACCCGGAGCACTACGCGGCCGTCGTCGCCCGCACCCCGATGGGCCGGTGGGGGGAGCCGGAAGACGTCGCCGGGCCGGCCCTCTTCCTCGCCTCGCCGGCCGCCGCGTTCGTGACCGGGGCCATCCTGAACGTGGACGGCGGCTACGCGGCGGGCTGAGCCCGCCGCCCCTCCGGCCCCGGTCCGTCATCGCCGCCCCCGGAGGCCGGATACCTTCGCCGCCGATGGAGACCGCCATGCAGCTCGTCCCCGACTCGCTCGCCGCGAACCTCGTCGACGGCCGGTGGGAAGAACCCGCCGCCGACCGCGCGATCGAGGTCGTCAATCCCGCGAACCTGGAGGTCGTCGGGCGGGTCCCCGACCGGAGCCCCTCCGAGGCCGCGCTCGCCGCCGACGCGGCGGGGCGGGCCGCTCCCGGCTGGGCGGCGGCCCCGGCCGTCGAGCGTGAAGCGCTCCTCCTGCGCGCCGCCGATCTGATGGAAGAGCATCGCGAAGCGCTCGCGCGCCTCATCACCCTCGAGCAGGGGAAGCCCCTCGCCGAGTCGCGCGGCGAGGTCGACTACGGGGTGGGCTTCGTCCGCTGGTACGCGGCCGAGGGCCGCCGCCTCTACGGGGAGATCGTGCCCTCCCAGGACCCGGCCAAACACCAGCTCGTCTTCCGCGAGCCGGTCGGGCCGACCCTGCTCGTCAGCGCCGGCAACGACCCCTTCGCGATGATCACCCGCAAGGGCGCGCCGGCCCTCGCGGCCGGCTGCCCCCTCGTCGTCAAGCCCCACCGCGAGACCCCGTTCAGCGCCCTCGCCGCCGCGCGGCTGTTCGAGGAGGCGGGCCTCCCGCCCGGGGTGGTGAACGTCGTCACCACGACCCGCTCGGACGCGGCCTGCCGGACGCTCCTCGGGCACCCCGCGATCCGGCACGTCACGTTCACCGGGTCGTCGGCCGTCGGCCGGCGTCTCGGCGGGCAGGCGGGCGCGCTCATGAAGGGCATGACCATGGAGCTCGGCGGGCACGCGCCCTTCGTGGTCCACGACGACGCCGACCTCGACCTCGCGGCGGGCGACCTCCTCGCGCGCAAGTTCACCAACGCGGGGCAGACCTGCTCATGCCCCGCGCGGATCTTCCTGCACGAATCGATCGCGGCGCCGTTCCTGGAGCGCTTCCGCGCCGGGATGGAGGCGATCGTCGTCGGGGACGGGATGGACCCGGCGGTCGACATGGGGCCGCTCCAGAACGAGGGCGCGGTCGAGAAGACCGAGCGGCACGTCCGCGACGCCCTCGACAAGGGGGCCCGGCGCCTCGGCGGCGGGGCCGGCGACGGGGGCGGCGGCGGGCAGATCCCCGTTCGCAGGGGCTGCTTCCATTCCCCGATCGCCCTCGTCGACACGACCCCGGACATGCTCGTCATGCGCGAGGAGACCTTCGGCCCGGTGGCCGCGTTCGTCCGCTTCCGCGACGAGGAGGAGCTGTTCCGGAACGTCAACCACCCGACCTACGGCCTCACCGCCTACTGCTACACCCGCGGCCTCGCCCGCGCGTTCCGGACCGCGGCGGCCTTCCGCTGCGGGTTCGTCGGGGTGAACGACCGGCGCCCGCAGGGAGCGGAGGTGCCGATGGGCGGCGTCGGCGAGAGCGGGCTCGGCCGCGAGGGCGGGCACTGGGGCATCGAGGAGTTCACCACCATCAAGTACGTCTCGGTGCGGGTCTGACCCGGAGCCGCGGCCCGTGCCCGCCCGCCGCGGCTCGCGGCGCCCTGAAACGGCCCCGGCGTCCATAGCGTGAAAGAGGCATGTGCGATGTTCGTAACCTATTGATATAGATTAGGGAAAGCAGCGTTCGAGATATTTTTTACCCCACAGGGACAGCGTTTTTCCACGGCTTGGAGTCGGTTCAAGGGGCGGGTTGTCGGATTTCACCCCGCGGCGGCGCTTGCGCGGGCGCTCCTGGGAACGCTTGTGTCCCGCCCCTGTCCTCGTCATTCCCGCGAAAGCGGGAATCCATGCGCCTTGGGAACGCTTGTGCCCCGCCCGCACTTTTGTTCACGGGCGCTTCACCCCCCTGTGCGGGCGAGACACAGGCGTTCCCAGGATGCGCCGTCCCCAGCAGCACCCGCGAGAGGCGTGCTTGGCGAAAAACCCCACCGCGCACGCGCCTCTTGTCGAAAGTAAATTGTTGACATTGATTTCGGGCCTGTGCCACCATCGCCCGGCAGTCGTTCGGACGGTGGGGCCTTCGCCCCGGACGTCGTCTGCCGGTCGCGAGCCGTCGCGGCCCTCACGCACGCCCGGCGGGAAGCGCGCGCCGTCCGGCATCCCGGCCGCGCCGCGCCGCGCGGCGCGCCCTCGCCACGGCTCCGGTAAGAAGCAGGAGGTTCCCGATGAGAACGCACGCGACGAGACGCGCCCTCTCCGCCCTGGGGTGCGCCCTGGCCCTCGCGGCCGGCGGCGCCGCCACCGCCGAGACCGGGGTGACGGACGACACCATCCGGATCGGGCTCATGGTCCCGCTCACCGGCCCGGCCGGCGCCACCGTCGGCCCCGGCATGGCCACCGGCGCCAAGACGGTCTGGACCGAGGTCAACGAGGCAGGCGGCATCCACGGACGGAAGATCGAATGGGTCGAGGAGGACACCGGCTGCACCGCCGAGATGGGCATTCCCGCGGTCAAGAAGGCGATCCACGACCACCAGGTCTTCATGCTCGCCTCGGGCGGATGCAGCAACGAGATCCTGTCCTACCGCGACATCGTGCTCGAGAACGGGGTGCCGTACTCCGTCTGGGGGGCGACCAACGACAAGATCACCCAGCAGCCCAACTGCTGCATCTTCCGCACCTCGCTCCGCGCCGGCTACGAGGGGGTGCTCCAGGCCGACTTCGCGCGCAGCATCCCGAACGCGGAGCGCTTCGCGATCATCGCCCAGCACGACGCGTGGGGGCAGGCCAAGTACGAAGGGGTGATGAACAAGCTGAAGGAGTACGGCATCACCCCGGTCGCCGACGAGGAGATGACCGCGGAGACCGCCGACGCGACCCCGCAGGCGCTCCGCATCTCCAAGGCGAACCCGGACGTCATCATCACCGACCTCTACCCGAAGCCGACCACGGTCTTCCTCCGGGCCGCCCACCAGTACGGGCTCACCAAGCTCCCCATCATCCTGCACACCTCGATCAACGACCTCGTGCAGCTCGAGAAGGACGTCGGCATTCCGGGCGCGATCGACAACGCCTACACGGTGACCTTCACCCGCGACCCGAACGCGCCGGACCTCGAGCCCTGGAAGGCCCGGCTCGCGGCCATCGCGCCCGAGATCAAGCTGACGCCCTACAGCATGTGGGGGGTGACCGGGGCCAGCGTGGTGGTCGAGGCGCTCCGGCGCGCGGGGCGCGACCTCACCCGCGAGTCGCTGATCGCGGCGATGGAGTCCATCGAGGGCTTCGAGTCGGAGATGATCTTCGGCCCGATCGCCTACTCCGCGGAGGACCACGACGGCAACAAGACCGGCATGTTCCAGAAGCTCCACGACGGCAAGCAGATGGACGTCGGCCTGACCTGGAAGGCGCTCGACTGAGGAGGCGCGCGCCGAGCGCGTAGCGGGCGGCGGGCGGTTCGCGGGCGCGGGCCGGGTTCGCCCCCGGAACGTCCGGGGGCGGGCGCGGCCCGGCCCGGGCCGCCCCGGTTCGGGCGGCCGCGGCGCGGGCCACCGCCTGCCCGCACGCCCGGCGCCGTCCCGCCGCCACCCCTTCGAGACGGGTCCCGCCCCATGTTCTTCGACCTCCTCGCGAGCGGCATCGCCCTCGGCAGCATCTACGGGCTCGTCGCCCTCGGCATGGTCGTCGTGTACAAGGGGGCGCGGGCGGTCAACTTCGCGCACGGCGAGATCTTCGCGACCGCCGCGTTCGTCGGCTACCTGCTGACCGCGAACGGGATCGGCTACTGGGGGGCGCTGACCCTCGCCGTCCTCGCCACCACCGTCCTCGGGATCCTGATCGAGCGGGGGGCGTACCGGCCGCTCGCCAACGCGAGCGACCTCGCCCTCATCATCGCGACCATCGCGGTCTCGTTCATGATCAAGGGCGTGGTCCGGACCTCGTACGGAACCCGCGGCGACTTCGTGGCCTACCCGCCGATCTTCTCGTTCGAGCCCCTCGTCATCCAGGGGGTGTTCATCCAGCGCCAGCACCTCGTGCTCGGCGGGGCGGCGCTGGCGTGCATGGCGCTCTTCGGGCTCTTCTTCGCCCTCACCCGGCACGGCAAGATGATGCAGGCGGTCTCCGAAGACAAGGACGCGGCGGCCCTCGTCGGCATCAACGTGCGGCTGGTGTTCCTCTGGATCTGGGCCCTCGGCTCGCTCCTCGGCGGGCTCGCCGGGGTGCTGCTGGCGCCGATCGTCCTCGTGTATCCGGACATGGGGCTCTCCATCCTCGTCAAGTCCTTCGCCGCGGCGGTGCTCGGCGGGTTCGACAGCCTGGCGGGGGCCGTGATCGGCGGGCTGCTGATGGGGATCTTCGAGCAGATGCTGAGCGGGTACGCGGGCACCATGTTCCAGGACATCGCGGGGTTCGCGGTCATCATCCTCGTCCTGCTGATCCGCCCGAGCGGGCTCTTCGGCTCGAAGGAAGAGACCCGGGTCTAGGCGTCCGCGCCCCGGGCAGGACCCCCGGGAGCCTTCCCCACCCGCCGCCCGAGAGGCAGGCAGAGGCAATACGGAGCCGCGAGCCGGACGATGCGCCCATCCGACCCGACCTCTTCCGCGCCCTCCGGGACCTTCCGGGAGGGTCCCGCGGCGCCCGCCCCCCGGAAACCGAGCCCGGCTTGCCTCCCCGTCCGGGGACCGAGGACGGATGCGGCGCCGGCGCCTTCCGCTCCGTGCGCCGGTGAAGCCGCGGCCCGCCGCCGCGAGGGCTCCGGGTGATCGCGGTGCGCCCCGAGCAGGCGCTCCGCCTCGCCGCGGCGGCGGGGGTCGCGGCGCTCGCCGTCGCCCCCTGGATGGTGAGCCTCTACAAGGTGCACGTCCTCAACATCCTCATCATCAACATCATCATGGCGACCTCGCTCAACCTCATCATGGGCTACGCGGGGCAGTTCGCCAAGGCGAACGTCGCCTTCATGGGGCTCGGCGCCTACACCATGGGGATCCTCGTCACCCGCGCGGACTGGTCGTTCTGGATCGCGTGGCCGGCCGGGGCGCTGCTCGCGGCCGGGGTGGGGACCCTCGTCGCCCTCCCCGCCCTCCGGCTCCGCGGCCTCTACCTCGCGATCATCACCATCTCGTTCGTGCTCATCGTGCACTGGTCGTTCCTGCACGCGCGCTTCCTCACCGGGGGCGCGAGCGGCTTCTCCGTCCCCCACCCGAACTACTTCGGCCTGCCGATCCCGAACATCCAGGCGACCTACTACCTCTCCCTGCTGACCCTCCTCGGCACGATGTGGATCGTGCGCAACCTCGTCGCCTCCGGCTTCGGGCGGTCGCTGCTCTGCGTCGCCGAGCAGGAGCTGGTGGCGCCCGCGCTCGGCATCAACGTGTTCACCACCAAGGTCGCGGTGTTCGCGGTGAGCGGCCTCCTCGCCGGCCTCGCGGGCGGGCTCCACGCCGTCACCCTCCAGTTCATCGACCCCCAGAACTTCTGGCTCCTCCAGCTCGTGGTGCAGCTCTGCATGGTCGCCCTCGGGGGGGTCGCGAGCCTCCTCGGCTCCGTGCTCGGCGCGTCGATCATGACCCTGCTCATCGAGGTCCTGCGCGCCTTCAAGGGGCTGTGGGAGTTCGCGATCGGCGCGATCCTGCTGCTGACGATCGTGTTCTTCCCCCGCGGCCTCGCGGGCCTCGTCGAGCACTTCTTCCCGAGCCTGCGCGAACGGCGGCACCGGCCATGACGACCGCCGCCCTCGCCCTCGAAGGCGTGTCGATCCGCTTCGGGGGCATCCGCGCCCTCGAGGACCTGTCCTGCGAGGTTCCCGCCGGGCAGCTTCGCGGGATCATCGGGCCGAACGGCTCGGGCAAGACCACCCTCCTCAACGTCGTCTCGCGCATCCATCCCGTCAGCGCGGGGGCGATCCGGCTCTTCGGGGAGGACGTTACCCGCTGGCCGAACCATGCGGTGGCCCGCCGCGGGGTGATGCGCACCTACCAGCGGGCGGCCCTGGTCGACCAGCTCACGGTGCTCGAGAACGTCATGCTCGGGCTGCACGCGACGCGCCGCCAGCCGCTCCTCGGCGTCGCGTTCCGCACCCCGGCCTTCCGGCGGCTCGAACGCGAGTGCGTGGACCGGGCGCGGGAGGCCCTGGAGTTCGTCGGCATCGCGCATCTCGCGGACCGCAAGGGCGACGAGCTCTCGGGGGGGCAGATGCGCCTCGTCGAGATCGCCCGCGCCGTCGCGCCGCGGCCGCGGGTGCTGCTTCTCGACGAGCCGGCGGCGGGCCTGAGCCTCGTCCGCATCGACGAGATCGCGGACCTCATCCGCCGCATCAACGGGGAGCTGGGGGTGACCGTCGTCCTGGTCGAACACGTCCTCAACCTCGTCATGTCGCTCTGCGAACGCATCTCGGTGCTGGTCTCCGGGCAGCTCCTCGTCGAGTCGGGGTCGCCGTCCGAGGTGCAGGAGGACCCGCGGGTGCGCGAGGCCTATCTCGGTCAGGCGCGGGCGCGCGGGCCGGGGCGCGGCAAGGGGTCCGGACCGGAGGAGGCGGCCGGTGCTCGCGCTTGAAGACCTCTGCCTCGGCTACGGGCCGGTCGAGGTCATCAAGGGCGTCAGCCTGGAGGTGGCGGCCGGCGAGGTGGTGTGCATCCTCGGCGGCAACGGCTCCGGCAAGAGCACCATCCTGAAGGCGATCGCCGGGTTCCTCGCCCCCCGGTCGGGGGAGGTGCGGTACGAGGGCCGGGTCGTCAACGACCTCCCGGCCCACCGCCGCTACCACGACGGGCTCGTCTACATCCCGCAGGACCGGAAGCTCTTCGGCCGCAAGACGGTCTACGAGAACCTGGAGCTCGGATGCCTCAGCCGGGGCGAGCCGCGCGCCGAGGTGCGGGGCCGCATCGAGGAGATGCTGGAGCACTTCCCGGTGCTGCGGGAGAAGAGCCGGCGCAAGGCCCTGACCCTGAGCGGCGGCGAGCAGCAGACCCTGGCCCTCGCCCGCGCGCTGATGGGCGCCCCGCGGCTCATCATGCTCGACGAGCCCTCGGCCGGCCTCTCGCCGGTGTGGATCGAGCGGCTCTTCGAGGTCATGCAGCGGGTGATCGAGGAGCTCGCCCTCACCGTGATCATCGTGGAGCAGAACATCCACGTCGGGCTCGACTTCGCCGAGCGCGGGCTCGTCATCCAGAACGGGACGATCGCGCTGGAAGAGCCCTCGGCGGCCCTCCGGGGGAGCGAGGACCTGATCCGCTCCTACCTCGGGGGCTGACCGCCCGCGCGGCTGAAAGGGATCTCCGGCGGGACCCCCCGCTTCCGGGGCAGACAGAGGCAGCAGAGCCGGAATGAGCTATCCACATGGATCGACTTCTTCGTTCCCGCCGATCCGTTCCGAACGGGCTCCGCGGCGACGGGGGGCGGCGGCGCAGCGCGCGAGGAGCGGCACGGGGGGCGGCCGGTGACGGTGGAACGGTTCCTCGACGGCAGGGCGGCCCTCGTCACCGGGGCCTCGCGGGGCATCGGCCGGGCGGCCGCCCTCGCCCTCGCGGCCCGCGGCGCCGACGTCTGCGTGCACTGCCGCGAGCGCCGGGACCTCGCCGAAGAGGTCGCGGAGGCGATCGAGGGGAGCGGCCGGCGGAGCCTCGTGGTCGCGGCCGACGTCGCCGACCCGGACCAGGTCGCGGCGGCCGTGGGGGCCGTCGAACGGGCGTTCGGCCGGCTGGACGTGCTCGTGAACAACGCGGGCTTCGTCGCGCCGCACCGGCTCCCGGGGGCGGAGATCGACGTCGTCCACCGCATCATCGACGTGAACCTCAAGGGGCCGTTCCACTGCATCGCGGCCGCCCTCCCCCTGCTGCGAGCGTCGGGGGGCGTCGTCGTGAACGTGGGGGCGCTCAACTCGCGCGCGGTGTCGGCGGGAGGGCCGGTCTACGCGGCCGCCAAGGCGGGCCTCGCCGCCATGACCCGGAACCTCGCCGGCGACCTCGGGCGGCTCGGGGTGCGCATCAACACCGTCGCGCCGCCGCTCACCGACACCGACATGGGGCGATGGGCGATGAGCGAAGCGGGCTCGCCGCGGGCCGGGCTCGGGAGCGGCCAGCGGGCGGCGGACCCGGCGGAGGTGGCCGAGGTCATCGCCCTGTTCTGCTCGCCGGGGATGGGCTACCTCTCCGGCGAGACCCTGTACATGGGCGGGGGGTTCGAGGAGCGGCCGTCCGCGGCCCCCCCGCCATCGGACTGAGGGAGATCCGGTTGGAAGCGAATTGGGTATCGGAGCGCGTGCGCGAGCTCGCGCCCTCGGCGACGATCGACCTCGGCGACCGCATCAAGCGCCTGCGCGCATCGGGCCGCGACGTGCTCGACCTCATCTCCGGCGCGCCCGAGTTCGACACCCCGCCCGGGATCAAGCGCGAAGCCCGCGCCGCGCTCGAGGAAGACCACCGGTACATGACCTACAGCCTGAGCGCCGGGCTGGAGGACCTTCGCCGCGCGATCGCGGACAAGCTCCGGGGGGAGAACGGGATCGCCGCCCACCCGGAGCGGATCATCGTCACCGTCGGGGTCAAGGAGGGCGTCGCGCTCGCGGCCTGGGCCTGCCTCGACCCGGGCGACGAGGTGCTGCTGCTCACCCCGGGCTGGGTCACCTACGACGCCCTGATCCGCCTCGCGGGAGCGGTTCCGGTCAGCGTGCCGCTCCGCAAGGGGGCGGGCCGGATGCTGACCGGCGCCGACCTCGCGGCGCGGATCACCCCGCGGACCCGGGCGATCCTCCTCAACACCCCCCACAACCCCACCGGCCGCGTGTTCGGGCCGGACGAGCTCGAAGCGATCGCCGACACCGCCCGGCGCCACGACCTCCTCGTGCTCGCGGACGAGACCCTCGAATACCTCGTCTACACCGACGCCGTGCACCGCAGCATCGCGGCCCTGCCCGCGATGGCCGAGCGCACCCTCACCTTCAACGGCTTCTCCAAGGCGTACTCGATGGCCGGCTGGCGGGTCGGCTACGTCCACGGGCCGGCGCCCCTGGTCGCGAACATGCTGAAGGTGCACCAGCATCTCGTGACCTGCGCCAACGTGGTGGCCCAGAAGGCCGCGACGGCCGCGCTCGGCGGGCCGGGAGGCGGGCGGGCCGGGAGGCGGGCGGAGATCCGGGCGGACATCCGAGCCGTGCTCGCGGACCGGCGCGGCCTCGTGGCCCGCGCCCTCGACTCCGTCCCCGGCATCCGCTGCCCCGCGCCGGAGGCGGGCCTCTTCTGCTTTCCGGACGTCGCGGGGACCGGCATGGACGACCGCGAGTTCGCGGGCTTCTGCCTGGAGGAGGCGCAAGTCGCGGTCCTGCCGGGCTCGGCGTTCGGCGCCGGGGGGGAGGGCCACGTGCGGGTCGCGTTCGGGCGGCGCTCGGCGGAGGCGCTCGCGGCCGGCGTCGAGCGCATCCGCGAGGCCCTGTCTCGCCGGGCGCGGGCCGGGGCCGGGAACAGGGCGGCAGCCGGAACCGGAAGCGGGGCCGGGATCGAAGCCGAGGCCGGGGCCGGCCTTCGGGCGGCGCCCTGACCCTTACGGCTGCGGGGTGCATCCCACGGTGTCGTCCGCCCGGAGGCCGGCGCGAACCCTCGTCGCGGGCGCGGACATCGGGGGGACCTTCACCGACGTCTGCCTCCTCGACCCGAAGACCGGCCGCTCCGCCGCCCGCAAGGTGCTCACCACCCACCGCGACCCGGCCGACGCGGTGCTCGCGGGGCTCGCCGACGCCCTCGCCGAAGCGGGGCTGGCCGCGGACCGGGTCGCGCTCGTCGCGCACGCGACGACCCTCGCCACCAACGCCCTCATCGAGCGCCGCGGCGCCCGCACCGGGATGCTGACGACCCGCGGGTTCCGCGACGTCATCGAGGTCGGCTACGAGCAGCTCTACGACCTCTACGACCTCCATCTCGACCTCCCCGCCCCGCTCGTTCCGAGGGCCCTCCGGCGGCCGGTCGCGGAGCGCACCGGGGCCGACGGCGAGCGGATCGAGGGGCTCGACGCCGAGAGCGCCGATGCGGCCGTCCGATTCCTCATCGACCGCCGCGTCGAGTCGATCGCGGTCTGCTTCCTCCACGCCTACGCCAACCCGGAGAACGAGCGGGCCGCCGCGGACCGGGTCCGCGCCCTCGCCCCGGACCTCCCGGTGTCGACCTCGTCCGAGGTCCTTCCCGAGCTGGGGGAGCTGCCCCGCTTCTCGACCACCGTCGCGAACGCCTACGTGCGCCCGCTGGTCGCGCGCTACCTCGTCGGCCTGAAGGAACGGCTGCGGGCGGCCGGCCACCGCGGCGCGTTCACCGTCGTCAGCTCCCGGGGCGGAACGATGAGCCCCGAGGCGGCGGCGCGGTTCCCGGTCCGGATGCTGGAGTCGGGGCCCGCCGCGGGCGCCCACGCGGCGGCGGCGCACGCCCGGCGCCTGCGCCTCCGGAACCTCCTCTCGTTCGACATGGGGGGCACGTCGGCCAAGATCTGCCTCGTGCGCAACCACGCGCCGCAGGTCACGGTGGAGTTCGAGGCGGCGCGGGTCGCCCGGTTCAAGCCGAAGAGCGGCCTGCCGATCCGGGTCCCGGTGGTCGACCTCATCGAGATCGGGGCGGGCGGGGGGAGCATCGCCCGGGTGGACGACCTCGGGCTTCCCGCGGTGGGGCCGAGGAGCGCGGGCTCCGAGCCGGGGCCGGCCTGCTATGCGCGCGGCGGCCGCGAGCCGACGGTGACCGACGCCGACGCGGTGCTCGGCTACCTCGACCCGGAGTTCTTCCTCGGGGGAAGGCTCCGGCTCGACACGGGGGCGGCGAAGGCGTCCCTCGACGAGCGCGTCGGCCGCCCCCTCGGGACGGCGTCCGTCGAGGAGGCGGCGTGGACGGTGTTCCGCCAGGTGAACGAGCAGATGGCGCGGGCGGCGGCCGTCCACGCCTCGGAGCACGGGGTGGACCTGCGGCGCTTCGCGTTGCTCGCCTTCGGCGGGGCCGGCCCCATCCACGCCGCCCCCCTCGCGCGCGCCCTCGGCGTCCGGCGCGTCGTCGTCCCGCCGGAGCCGGGCGTGCTCTCCGCCCTCGGGGCGGTGCTGGCCCCGCCGTGCTTCGACCTCGCGGTGTCGTACCGGGCCGAGCTGGAGCGGGTGGACCTCGACCGGGTGAACCGCCTACTCGCGGAGCTGGAGGCGCAGGGGCGCGCCCTCCTCGACGAGGTCGAAGGCGAAGGCGAGGGCAGGGTCGAGGCCGGAACCGGCGGCGAATCCGGGCGCGCGGCCAAGGGCGGAGCCGACGGCCGGGGCGGCGGCGCGGGGCGCCGCACGGTGGTCCGGCAGGTCGACATGCGCTACCGCAACCAGCGCTACGAGGTCCCGGTCCCCCTGCCGCCCTCGGGAGACCTCGCGCGGGGCGGGCTGCCCGCCCTCGAAGGCGCCTTCCACCGCGCTTACGAGCGGCGCTACGGCCGCGCGATCCGCGGCGTCCCGGCGGAAGCGGTGACCTGGCGGGTCTCGGTCTCCGCCCCGCCCTCGGCGACCCTCCGCTCCCCGCGCCGGGCGGCGGCGCCGAAGCCGCCCCCGGACGGCCGCCCGGAAGGCCCGGCCGGGCGGCGGCCGGCCTGGTTCGGGGGCGGGTTCACGGACACCCCCTTCTACCGGCGCGCCCGCCTCCCCTCGGGAACGCGCCTCGAAGGCCCCGCGATCGTCGAAGAGGACGGGTCCACCACCGTCCTCCCGCCCGGCGCACGCGGCGCCGTCGACCCGGCCGGCAACCTGGTCATCGACCTGTGAGCGCCCTCGACCCCGCCGGGATCCGGATCGGCTGGAACCGGCTCCTCTCCATCGTGGACCAGGGCGCGGCGGCCCTCAAGCGCACCGCCTTCTCGCGGAACGTGACCGACGCCGACGACTTCTCGAACGCCCTCTTCGACGCGGGCGGCAACCTCATCGCGCAGCCGAGCCAGGGGGAGGCCGCCTTTCTCGGGGTGATGTCCACCGAGGTCAAGGCGTTCCTCGAGCGCTACCCGCCCGCGACCCTGCGCCCGGGCGACGTGCTGCTCTCGAACGACCCGTGGCTCGGGGCGTCGCAGCTCAACGACTACACCATGGTCGCGCCCCTCTTCCGCCGCCGGCGCCTCGTCGGCTTCGCCGCGTGCTGCGCCCACTCTCCCGACGTCGGGGGGCGGGTCCTCTCCAGCGACTCGAGCGACATCCACGAGGAGGGCTTCATCATCCCCCCGACGTTCCTCTTCCGGGCCGGGCGTCCGAACGAGGAGCTGATGCGCTTCATCCGCGCGAACGTCCGGGTCCCCGACGTCGTGATGGGGGACCTGATGGCGCAGGCCGCCTCCAACAACGTGGTGAAGAAGGGGGTGGCGGAGTTCCTGGAGGACGCCGGCCTCCCGGACCTCGAAGGGCTCGGGCGCGAGATGCGCGCCCGGAGCGAACGGGCGCTGCGGACGATCATCGCCGGGCTCCCGGACGGGACGTGGCGGGGGGAGGTCGAGGCGGACGGCGACGAGGCCCCGGTCACCATCCGGGTGCGGGTCGACGTCGCGGGCGAGACCGTCTCGGTCGACCTCGCGGGCACCTCGCCGCAGTCCGCCCGCGGCATCAACGTCACCTTCAACTGGACCTACGCGGACGTGGTGTACGCCCTCCTGTGCGCCCTCCGGCCCGACTCCCCCATCAACGCCGGGAGCCTGGCGCCGCTCCGGGTGAGCGCGCCGCCCGGCTGCATCCTCAACGCCGGGTACCCGGCCGCGGTCGGCGCGCGGGTGCTGGTCGCCCACTACGTGCAGGCGGCGGTCTTCCGGGCGCTCGCCCCCATCCTCCCGGATCGGGTGATCGCGGACTCCGCCGCCCCGACCTGGGTGCCGGTGCTCTCCGGCGTGAGCCGGCACGGGGAGCGCTTCGTCGAGATCCTTATCGTGCACGGCGGGATCGGGGCGCGGCCGGGCAAGGACGGGATGGTGGTGTCCTACCCCGACCACCCGCCGACCACCGCGGTCGAGATCTTCGAGAGCGAGAAGCCGATCCTCGTGGAGGCGAAGGAGCTCCTCCCCGACTCGGCGGGCGCGGGGCGCTACCGCGGCGGGCCGGGGCAGCAGTTCCGGTTCCGGCTGCTCGGCGACGCGCCGCTTCGGGTCGCGATGCGCGCCGACCGCATCCGGCATCCGCCGCTCGGGTTCTCGGGCGGCCGGGCCGGGCGCGCCGGAACCGCGACCCTGAACGACCGCGCCCCCCTGCATCCCAAGCGCACCGTCTTCATCGAGCCGGGGGACGTCGTCGACCTCCGCACCCCGGGGGGCGGCGGGTTCTTCGACCCGCGCTCGCGGGCGCGGTCCGCGGTGGAGCGCGACCTCGACGACGGGATCGTCTCGCCGGCGCAGGCCGGCGCGGTCTACGGCTACGAGCCGCCGGACGACCCGGCGAGCGGCTGAACCATTCCCATCCATCGAGCCCGAGGAGGAGCGACCATGCGGAAAGAGAAGATCGTGACGGCCGGAGCCCCGACCCGGATGGACGACCACGTACATCCGTTCGCGCAGGGGTGGAAGGTGGGCGGCTTCGTGTTCACGGGCGGGATCGCGGCCGAGGACCCGGAGACCGGCCAGATGGTCGAAGGCGACGTCCGCGACCAGGCGCGGCGCTGCATGGAGACCATGAAGGCGATCCTGGAGGCGGCGGGCTCGTCGCTCGACAAGGTCGTCAAGATCACCGTGCTGTTCACGAACTTCGACGACAAGGCGCGGTTCGAGGAGGTCTACGGGGAGTACTTCCCGGGCGACAAGCCGGCGCGGACGTCGGCGGCGGTGAGCTATCTCGGGCGGAACATCCTGATGGAGATCGACGCGATCGCGCACGTCTGAGCGGGCGCCTCCGCCGGGCGGCGCGCGTTGCGGCGCACGCCTCCACCGGGCGGCGCCCGGAACCATCTCGAATGACGGAGCGGATCCATGAACGAAGAGACCCCGCGGCGCACCGCGGTCGTCACCGGCGGCGGCGGGGCCATCGGCCGGGCGATCGCGGGCGCGCTCGCCCGCCCCGGCGGCGGCCCCCGGCCCGGCCAGGGCCGCGGCCACGACGTCGCCCTCTGGGACCTCGACGGGCGCGCGCTCGACGCGGCCCGGTCGGCGGTCCGGGAGGCGGCCCCGGACGCGCTCGTGTCGACCTGCGCCCTCGACCTCACGGACGACGCGGCGGTCGCGGCGGCGGCGAAGGCGACCGTCGAACGCCACGGCGGCATCGACGTGCTCGTCAACTGCGCGGGGGTCTTCTACCTCACCCCCATCGACGACCTCGACATGGCGGCCTGGGACCGGATGCTCGCGATCAACCTCCGGGCCCCGGTCGCCTGCATCCGCGCGTGCCTCACGCCCCTCGCCGAGGCGGGGGCCGAGCGGGGCGCGGGGGCCGTCGTCAACGTCTCCTCCATCAGCGCGGTCGTCGCCCGCCAGGCGAACCTCGCCTACTCGGCGTCGAAGGCGGCGCTCGTGCGGGTCACCCGCGACCTCGCCCTCGACCTCGCGGGGCGGGGGATCCGGGTCAACGCCATCACCCCCGGCTCGACCGACACCCCGATGATCCGGAGCTACGACGACCCGGACGCGATGCGCGAGGCGATGCTGCGCGGGAGCCTCGAGAAGTACCGGATCGGGATCCCCCTCGGACGGCTCGCGACCCCCGAGGACCACGCCGCGGCGGTCGCCTTCCTCGTCTCCGATGCGGCCCGCCACGTCACCGGGCAGAACCTCGTGATCGACGGCGGGCAGACCCTCGCCTGAGCCGGGGCCCTCGTCCCTCCGCGCGCGCCCGGCGTTCGCGAAGACGGGCGCCGCGGCGGGAGCGGCGCGCCTGTCACCCGCGCGGCGGCTTCTTCTTCGTCCGCATCGACGAGCCCGGCACGGCGGGCCTGGGGTCGGATGCCCGCGTCAACCCGCGGGTTCCCGTCCCGCGCATCCGCGCGCCCCGGAGCGGGCGGAGGTCCGGCGGCCCGGCGCCCGCCCGGGCTCAAACCTCCTTGACGGCGAGGCGGCGCGGAACGTTCGCGAGCAGCTCGGGGGCGCCGTCCCCGACGACGATGCTCTCGGTGAGCTCGAGGCCCCAGTCGTCGAACCAGAGGGCGGTCATGAAGTGGAAGGTCATGCCGGCGCGAAGCTCGCTCCGACCCCCGCGCCGGATGCTCATGGTGCGCTCCCCCCAGTCGGGAGGATAGGAGAGCCCGATCGGGTAGCCGGCGCGGCTGTCCTTGTGGATGCCGTGCTTCTCGAGGACGCCGAAGAACGCGGCGGCGACGTCGTCGCAGGTCCTGCCCGCCCGGGCCCGTCCGAGGCCCTCGTCCATCGCTTCGAGGAGGGCCGCTTCCGCCCGCCGGACTCGGGCCGGCGGCTCCCCGAGGAACACCGTCCGGCAGAGGGGGCAGTGGTAGCGGCGGTAGCAGCCCGCGATCTCGAAGAACGTGCCCTCCCCCGCGCGCATCGGCTCGTCGTTCCAGGTGAGGTGGGCGGCGGACGCATCCGCCCCGGACGGCAGGAGGGGAACGATGGCCGGATAGTCCCCGCCCGCGTCCGGCAGCCCCTCGACCCCGGTGCGGAGGATCTCGGCCGCCACGTCGTTCCGGCGGCGGCCGGGCGCCGCGATCGCCCGTATCCGCTCGTGCATCCGGGTCACGATCCGGCCCGCGGTCCGCATGTAGTCGAGCTCGCGAGGGGACTTGACCGCCCGCTCCCAGTTGACGAGCCCGGTCGCGTCCACGAATTCGGCGTCCGGGAGGCGGCGCCCGAGCACCGCGTGGGCCGCCGCCGAGTAGTAGTAGTTGTCCATCTCGACGCCGATCCGCATCCGGCCGAACCCGCGCTCGGAGATGACGGACGCGAGATGCTCCATCGGGTGGCGCTCGGCGGACTGTACGTAGTGGTCGGGGTACGAGACGACGTTGTCCGCCGACATGTACACGGTGCGGAGCGCTCCGTTCGCGTCCTGCCCGCGGCCGTACCAGACCGGCTCTCCGGCGGGCGGGACGAGCACGCACTGGTGGACGTAGAACGACCAGCCGTCGTAGCCCGTGAGCCACGCCATGTTCGAGGGGTCGGTCGCGAGGAGGAGCTCGACCCCGGCCGCGTCCATCGCGGCCCGGGTCTTCGCGAGCCGCGCCGCGTACTCCTCGCGGCTGAACGGGAGCGCGGGCCCGCTCATTCGCCGCCCTCCCCCTTCCGGTCCCCGGCCCCCTCCCTGGCCCCGGATTCACGAAGCCGAGCCCGGCAGGACGGATTCACGCCGGGCGCGCGCCCCGCGCCCCCCATGCGCCGCAGGCCGGCTGGCGGGCTCCGTCGTCCCGGCCGTCGGCCCCGACGCGCAATCGGCGGGCCGTCACGGAGGAGCCTCCCGGGTTCAGGAACTCGGCCTTGCCGAGGAGGGCGCCGCCGGGTCGGGCCCGATGCCCGGTGAAGCCGGATGAGGGGCGTGTTCCTCGCCGCCTCGGTCAACCCGTCCACGATCTTCATCCACCTCTCCTCCAAGAGGCTCCACACCGTTCGCCGCTCCGCCATTGTCCCACAACGATCACCCTGTCGGCGGTCGATCCATGTTTGCTCAGGCGGTGGGCGGGGCGTTCTTCGAGGCGCCGGTCTTCCGAAGAAGCTGCGCCCGCACGTCCTTCCCGCCGACCTCCTTCTCGACGACGGCGAACAACCCCCGGCCCGCGCTCCTGCGTTCCCAGAGCGCCCCGACGGCCCGCTTCTCCCGGGTGTCCGCTCCTTCCGCGGTGAGCGCCCCCTTGTACTCGACGACGAGCAGCCGGCCGTCGTCGAGGCGGGCGACGAAGTCCGGGTAGAACCGGCCGGCCACGGTCGGCAGCCAGAACGAGGCCGGGTGGCGGGCGACGTTGCGGACCCAGTATTCGAGGCCCGGCAGGGAATCGAGGGCCTGGGCGCACCGGAACCCCTCCCCGTCGTCCCGGCCGTCGAGCGCGGGTACCCGGCCGGCGCCGAAGAAATGCCTCGCCGGCCTCCATCCGCCGCGATAACGGCGTTCGCCCTCGTACATGCCGTCCCGGAACGTGAAGGCGCAGTCGAACGAGACCTCCGGCCTCGCCTCGGGCGCGAACAGCCCCTGCTGGTAGGCGCGTTCCCGCTCCCGGGCGCGGATCGCGCCGATCTTGCGGCGGACGGTACGGGCAAGGACGAACTTGCAGCGCATGAGCGCGGATACCGGAACGTCGCGCGCGCCGACGAGGTGGTCCACCATGCCCCCAAGCCACTTCAGCAGATCGCTCTGGGCAATATCCGGTTGGCGAACCTGGCCGTCGAGCCACAGGATCAGCGCCTCCGGGGTCCACCCCTCCACGTCCACGTCGACGTCGAGCGGAAGCTGCGCGGCCTCGCCGACGAACCGATGGGTGATCCGCGCCCCTTCGACGTCGATCTCGAAGCTGTGCGCGGTCCCGAGGATGTCGAACTCGCTCCTGGTCGGCCGAAAGGGATGATCGAGCACCGACCAGGCGCGCGATTCCATGAAGAGAGCGGTTTCCGCGAGCCGCAGCTCGCCCTGCGCCCGCGACGCGAGGCCCGGAACCACCAGCATCTCGCCGCGCTCGGCCGGGGAATGCCGGTCTCTCGTCCGGGTGCGATATCTCGCGACCGCCTCCGCCGCGCCCTCGCGTTCGCTCTCGGGCAGGGTCTCGAGGATTGCCTCCTCCAGCGCGCCGCTCACCCACCCCGTCACCGCGACCTCGACCCTGCCGCCCCCGGCCTCGCGCACCGTGACACGGCCCGGCGCCCACCGTTCGAGAGCGGCAAGGGCGTCGGGGGGCGCCTGGACCTCGAACGTGAACGCTGGCGTCGCCGGCCCGTCCCGCGGCTCGAAGAGGCCGTCCCCCACGTCCAGGCCCCCTTGCCCGGACTCCACGTTGTCCCGCGCCTCGTCTTCCTCGAAGCCCATCTTCACCAGCTTGTCGATGAGCCCGCGCGCCGCCTCGCCGAAATCCGGCTCGGAGAGGAAGGCGTAGGCCCGGTTCAGCTCCGGCGCCGCCCGCTGCTTCGCGTAGGGCATCCGCAGCACCCGGCCGAGTAGCTGTTCGACATCCCGCGCGCTCCGGATGCGCGAAACGGAGCAGAAGACGTAGGCGAAGGAGCAATCCCAGCCCTCCTTCAGCGCCTGGACGGTGATCACGTACTCGACGGGGCAGGCCGGATCGAAGAGATCGATCCCGTCGAGCTCTCGCTGATCGCCGGTTGCGACCGCGATCTTCTCCGGCGCCACCCGCTCGGTCTCCGTCAGGTACCGCTTCAACGCTTCGACCGTGACCTCCCGATCCTTCGGCTGCGCCTGGAACAGAACGATGGGGCGGAGAAGGCCGCCGCCGCCCTCCGCCTCCGCCGCACCGGCCAGCCGGGCGCGGGCGGCGATGGCGCCGTTCACCGCGTTCTGCCAGCTTTCGTGTTCGGCGAGCACGATGGGGAGCTTGATCATCTCCTCGCGCTTCAGCTCCTGCGCCGTCACGCTGTGCAGGATGTTCGAGTCGGGTGTCGGCGTCGCGGTGAACTCGATGACGGCGCACGGATTCACCCGCATCTGCATCTCCCGGGTGAGCCCGGTCACCGCGTTGTGCGCCTCGTCCACGATCATCAACGGGCGGTGGAGGTGCAGGAGATTGGCGAAGGAGAACTTGACCCCGCCGCCCTCCCGGCGTTCGAGCCCCGGCGCCGTGGCCGAAGCCTGCTCGAAGTGCGGCTCCATCTCTTCGTGGTGGGCGTAGACCTTGCGGCCCTCGGTGTGGGTCACCCGGAGGGTCTGGATCGTGCCGACGACGATGCAGCAGTGGTCCCGGAGAACCTGCGGGCGGACGTGGGTGAAGTCGGCTACGTCGAACACCCGCACCCTCCCCCGGAACGCCTCGTCCAGCGCTTGCCGGCAGGGATGGCGAGGGTTCGTCAGCGCTTCGACGGTCTGGCGCCGGATGGTGTTGGTGGGAACGAGCCAGATCGCCAGCGGCGAGTCCTTCTCGATCCAGGCGTCGCGCGCGACCGCCACCGCATGGGCAGCGAGGAGGGTCTTGCCGCCGCCCGTGGGCAGGCGGAGGCAGACGTAGGGCGTACCCGGCAGCCCATCGAGCGGCGCATAGGCTCCCGCGTAGCGGCCGAGGCGCGCGGCCTGCTCCGGTTCCTGCACGATCGCCTCGTAGGAGTGCTTCGCGCGGACCACGCGGGCGTCCTCCAGGAAGCGGCGAAGGAGGTCGAGCGTCTCCGTCTGGTACTGCTTGAGCTGCAAGGTCAGGCTCTTGCCTTCACGTCGTAGGGGGTCTGCTTGAACGTCAGCCGTTCCGCCTGAAGGGCGGCGTCGTCGAGTGCGGAACGCGCGCCGTAAACGGTGAGCGGACCGCCGAAACCGCCCGCCGCGGCCCGGATCAGCGCGAGCGTCCGGCGGGTCAGCACGTTGCCGCCGTCGCTGGACCGGTCGCGCAGGATACCGTTGTAGAGCAGGGCGTACCCGCGGCCGTCACGGGCGCCGAGGAAGGGGGAAGGCTCCGACGGGGCGGTCCAGGGCCGGCCGGTCTCGGAGAACCAAACGTGCGCGGCGAGCACGGGGAAGCGGACGTCGGGGCGGATCCGGCCGCTCGCGTCGAAGGCGGGCGGCCCGAGGCGGTAGAAGCGGAAGCCGCCGCCGCCCTGCCATCCGACGGCCTTCGAGATGCCGCCCTGCTCGCCTTCGACCACCTTCTTGAGCCGCGGCGCGCAGTGGGTGACCGCGTGTTCCCCCATCTCGATCCCGATCCAGCGCCGCCCCATCTTGTGCGCCACCGCCGCGGTGGTGCCGGAGCCGAGAAAGGAATCAAGCACGAGGTCGCCAGGCTCGGTGGCGATGTGGAGCACCCGCTCCAAAAGGCGCTCCGGCTTCGGGGTTCCGAACACGTCGCCGCCGAACAGGTTCACGATCTCCTTCTTCGCGTCCTGGGTGTGGCCGACTTCTTCGTAGGGCCACAACGTCTGAGGGACCCTTCCGTCCTTGACTTCGGACAGGAACCGCTTGATTTGCGGAATAGCGTCCTTGTTCTTGCCCCACCAGATACGGTTGTCCTCGTGCAACTCTTGCATCTTTTCTTCCTTGATTACCCAATATCGACCCTTCGGAGGCCCTTCTATGATGCGTCCACCGGGAGTAGTGATACCGTAAGTCCCGAGACTGTACGGATTACGGGCTGAAAGGTCACTCGTCTTCCACGGACCGCGAGGATCATCGTCCGGGTTCCTGTACGCCTTGTTCTGTCTCTCCGTCCGGGGCATCAGGTTCGGCTGGAAGGCGTCGGCGTTCCTCGAGAACACCAGGATGTAATCGTGGTCCGAAGAAAAATGCCGTGCGCTGGATTTCGGAGAGTAATTCTTTCTCCAGACGACGGTGTCGATGAAATTCCTGCGCCCGAAAACCTCATCCATGACGACCTTGAGATAATGGCCTTCGTTGTCGTCGATGGACACCCAGATCGAGCCGTCCTCCGTCAGGAGGGCGTGCAGGAGCTCCAGACGCGGCCACATCATCGCCAGCCACCGCGCATGTTCCATACTGTCGTCGTAATGCTCGAAGGCGGAGCGTGTATTGTAGGGCGGATCGATGTAGATGCACTTCACCCGGCCGGCATGGAAGGGCAGGAGCGCCTTGAGGGCTTCCAGATTGTCGCCCTGCACCAGCAGATTGCCCGTGTCCGACTCCCCGGCCGAGAGATCGGCGGCCTCTTCGAGCAGCCGATAAGGCGCACGGGCGGCGGCGCGAAGGTCCTCGTCTCTCGTCAACCAGCGCAGGACAGGCATGGATCGACACCGTTTCCTTCGTCACTCTCGGCCGCCTGCCGCACGTCTCGGCAGGTTGGACTGATTCAGGGCGCTCAGCTCGGTGGGCATGACGTTCTTTGCCGACAGGAATGCAGGGAGGAAGTATACCTCACCGTGCGCCGCCTCGTAAGGAACCGTTCCGCCCCGCGCCCTCGGCTCCGTGCGGAACGCCAGTGGCCCAAGACGAGGAGGGTCGGCAGCGCTCGGCAAGTCGAGGCGCGAAGGTTGTGCACCGAGGGGGTATCGGGCTGCGCCCGGTGGGGCAGATTCGCCGGCTTGGCGAAGAATCCGGCGGGCGCCCACCGAAGGCGTGCCGCCAGTGGCCACCCTGCCCCGGCCAACAGCCCATCGCCCCCCCAAGCTCGCGGATGCGATGCGAAATCCGCATTCTCCGCCAGCGACGTCAGGCTCGTATGTGGCGAGGCCGCCTGCACCGCCTCCCCGTCACCGGCTCCGCAACGGGCGAACGCTCCGCGTACCGCACGCGCCGTCGGGAGCACCTCGAAGAATACCCGCCCGCTGAAAGCGAGCGCAGGCAAAGGCCGCATCTCTCCGGCAAACAACTGCGGATAGTGAAGCGTGCACCGCAGGAAGAACCACACCGGCGGGTTACTATTCGCCGCCATCGCCTCGCACCCGAGGAACGTCGCCTTGATCGTCCTCTGCCTATTCAATCCTCTACGCTCCGGGATCCAGGAAACGAGCCAGGCGCTCCTCCAAGGAAGCCATGTCTCTGGTTTGACACTCCCATATCGTGTCGACAGCCCATCCCAATTTCTCGAGCGCAGCGATCGATCGAGCGTCCCTCTCCCGATTCTTCAGAATTCTGTCCTTCCAGTATTGGAAACGAGTTTTCGGTAACGAAGCTCGCGAGCAGTTTTGGTGACCGTGCCAGAAACAGCCGTTTACGAAGATGACCTTTCTTCGTCCGGGAAACACGATGTCCGGAGAACCGGGCAGGTCCCGCCGGTGGACCCTGTACCTGTACCCTGCCGCAAACAGAATTTTTCTGACGATCAATTCGGGAGCGGTATCCCGTTGCTTCACACGTTTCATGCGGAGCGAGACGCTGTCCAGGACGGAAGAATCGTCTCGCCTGGTCATATCGTTACCGATCACGCTTTTCAAGCGCAAAACGACAGCTCCGTGACACCGCCTCGGCGAAATCGCACGGCAGAGCATTGCCGACGATGCTACAGACGTACTCCATGTAAGGGGTATCGAACCTGTAGTCCTCCGGGAAAGTCTGGAGCAGCGCTGCTTCGCGAACCGAGATCGTGCGATCCCGCACCGGGTGCCCGAACCGGCCCTTGCTGAACGTGGTGCATCCACCCGTAATGGTAGGTGACGGCTGATCCCACTCCATGCGGCCGTACACGTTCGTAAACCCTCGGTAAGCGCCCTGATGGCACCTGGGCCGCAGCTCCTCCGGAATGCTCGGCCAAGTCTTCCCTGATTTGGCGGCCTGAATGCGTTTCACGTTCCTCGAGGAAAGCGTTCGCACGACGTGCCAATCCGACTGCCGAACGTCGCCGCGCCTTCTGGCGTCCTGAAGTACGACAGGCTCCTCCATATGGCCGATCGCGTCCTTCACGGTCCTCCAGATCGATAGTCCATCCTTTCCATCCCTGGAATGCGTCGGCTCCGGCAAATCGATATTGAAACCGAGCCCGCCCACCAATACGAGGCGCTTGCGAAGTTGAGGCACGCCGTAGTTGGCGACCTCCAACACCCTGTCCGCCAAACGATAACCAAGTCGACGAAGACGGCGTGTCAAGTCGTGGTAAGCCGATCGACCCTGCTTCGTCAGCCCGGGTACGTTCTCCATCATGATCGCCCGAGGCCGTATCTCCTCCGCCAGGCGAGACATTTGAAAGATGAGCTCGTTTCGATGATCGCTCCTCCCATACTTGCGAGTCAAGCTCGTGAAGCCCTGACAAGGCGGACAGCCTGCCAGCAGGTCGAGGTCCTTCTGTCCAGTAGAATCAAGTAAACTCTCCCCGGAGACAGACGTAACGTTCTGCTTGAGAGCATTTACCTCCGGATGATTGGCCCGGTAGGTGGCGTAAGCGTGATCTTCGTTCTCCACTGCTCCTACGACGGCGAAGCCCGCTCGCTTCAAGCCCACCGTCAGTCCCCCGCCTCCTGCGAACAAGTCAACCGCCAGGAGAGCCACTTCAGCGATCCGCTCTGGAAGAAGCCAGCGTCTTCTGTCGCCGTGCTTCGGCCAGGAAGTCCTGATGAACTACTTGAGTTCGCGCCAGAAAACTCCTCCAGTTGAGGTGCGTCAATTTTCCGGAAGCCAAGTAACCTTCATATGCGGCCTGTTGACTGCCGGTCAGGGCGATCTCGTCGCAGACGAGCGTAATGTGGAAGTCTTTGTAAAATTTGCTAATTTCCTGGTTTCCTTCTTCTCTCAAGAATGACCGGACGTTGTCGTGGTACGACACGATTCTGTCCATTTCCTCATTCTTCAACCTGTGCCCAGGCTTCTTGATTTCTATGATCTGGACTATCCCTTCCTGACTCGACAGAACGAAATCGGGTCTCCTGTTCGGATCCTCGAAGTCCGATAGAGCAATAGTTTCTCCAGTTTGTTTCGAATAATATTTCTCAAACTCTCTCCTGAGAGTCCCAAGAGCTTGATTTTTTACAACAGGAGCCCACTCGGGATTGATGAGCCAGGGAGCGTCCTCTATCAGATTCTGTAAGCTGTCCTCTTTGGTTTCGGTGTGATCTTTCAGCGTTTCCAGCCTATCGATCACCTTGAGCCGATCTTGAGCAATCCTGCCGAACGAAGAGAGTTCCGCAATGCGAGCAGTCCGAAGAATGGCGCTAAGTGCGGCCAAGGGTGTCTCGGTCTGTTCCGCTGCCTTTCTCATCATTCCGTCAAGGGTGACGTGCGGCGCAAGCGTGATGCTCAAATCAACGAGATCTTTAACCATCTCTCGATCTTCTGCATTCGATCTGCTGACCGTCCGGCCGAACGTCTTTGCTACTTCAACTGCCTGCTTCCGGATTGGCTCTTCGTTGGCTGACGGATAGGCATCGCGAACCCGCTCCTCGACCTGTCCGGTCTCGAAAAACATGTCAAGAGCCGCCTTTCGCATGGGGTCTCGGGACAACGTGCCGATCCGCTGTACGATACGTTGACCCCATTTCTCAAAGGCAGCGCCGAGCTCGTCCGACCAGAGGATATCCCGCCGATCCGTCTGGATCAAATCGTCGTCTTCATCCAGCCAATCCGCGTGCAGCTCCCCGACCAGATAGGAGCGGACGTTGTGTTCTCCGGTAAATCCGGCACTTCTCCCGAACACTGAAGTTTGCGCCGCTATCTTTCCTCGGCAGTATATCCTTACGCCCGCCATCAGATCGTCCTTGTATGGATGCTTTGCATAAGCTACCCAGCCGGCTATCGGATAAAACTGACCGCTATATTCAAACCCCGAATTCAAATCGGAAATCACGTTTCCATCAGGCCCAACGACTTTACTTGCTTCTCCATCGTACTGAAACCAAATGCGTGTATTCGGCATCGTTTCGACGTCGAACGCCCCTACGGTTCGTGAATAGTCGACGTCGCCGGACGTCTTGACGTTGTCTTGAAGGGTTATTTTCCAATCTTCAGATCCTATACCAAACCTCTGAGCAATTTGCCGAGAGAGGTCTTCAATCTCCGGCACCCGGCGAAAATTGAATTGCCTCAGTATTATTTCCGTTCCGGTGTTTCCTCGGATCGTATCATCGAATTTTCCGGTTTTCGGCTGATATTGCTCGGCTTTGTCGACGTCTTCCGCCATTATGTCGTCGTAATTCATGATGACGTGAGAAGTCAGGAAACCTTTTTTTCCTCCTCTTTCAATTTTCTCCCCACCGGAGCTGATTACTTCAATAACCTTGCAAATTCCAAACGGAGCCAGCTTGCCAACACCCTTCCGTCCCATGACCTTCCGTTGATACCTGGGAGAAACGGCCCCTCGACGCCGATCGTTCCTGCGCTCGGCGCCGACCACCAGGAAGAACTGTTGCATCCCTCCGGCTCGGCCTGGCGTCATTCCGGATCCGTTGTCGATCACCCTGATTTCAAAGCCTTTGTCGGAGACCGATCCTCCTGCTCTCGTTGCGAGAAACTGTCCCATCGGGGCGCACACGACGACTTCGGTTGCGTCGGCATCGTAGGCGTTCGAAATGAGCTCGGCAATGACCGCGGACACTCGGTCGTACAATTTCACGCCCAGCTTGTCGACCGTGAGCCGTGAAATTCTCATGGTGTATTTGTTAGCCATCGTCGGACCTCGCTTTCATGCCGACGCCATGCTGTGCGGATCGTGGATTTGGCCGCATTCCCGAGCTGCTCCCGCTCCGACCAGTGGCCGCATAGGGTAAGGCTGGACCGCGCCAAGTGCAAGACCAGGCCCTTCGCCCTGTGCGTTCATAAAGCTGCCGCCTGTCGTCGCGCTCCCGTAGTCTCGGGTGACCCGGGCCGGGACCCGGGTGAGCCGCCGGGCTCCGGGCCGGCCGCCGGTCTGCCGCGAGCCGCCGAGCTACCGCGGGCGGTCGGCTTCGCCCCACTCGGCAAGCGAGAGGTCCATCGCGGTGGGACGCCCGAGGCTCCGGCGATCGACCGCGACCGCCTTGACCAGGGCGTAGACCGGCCGGCCGGGCGCCAGCTCCAACGCCTCCACCGACCGGCGCATGACGCGCGCCCAGAGCGGCGCCCCCACGTCCAGGAGCACGTGCGCCTGGGGGCCTTCGTTCGGGCCGATCTCGACCACCCTGCCGGGCAGGACGTTGAGGATGCTGGTCCGCCCCGGCGGGTCGAGCGCGATCGCGACCTCCCGCGAGCGGACCCGGAGATTGACCTCCGCCCCTTCGGCCAGCGCAACGCGCGGCCCGATCATCTCGCCGCCCGCGAAGGCGAAGCGGGTGATCCCGTGCGCAGGGTCGTGCCCCGCGACCCGCATCCGGAGGATCGACCCCGCAATCGAGCCGCCCCGCGTAGCTTCGCAGGTCGAAGCGGTTGGAGACCTCCTCGATGGGGCCGCTCGCCACGATCCGCCCCTCGCTCATCAGCACGAGATCGGAGGCGAGGCGCACCACTTCATCGATCTCGTGGCTGACGTAGAGGGTCGGGATCCGGAGCTCCCCGGCAAGGCGCTCGATGAAGGGGAGGATGTCCTCCTTGCGGTCCTGGTCGAGCGAGGCAAGCGGTTCATCCATCAGGAGCAGCCGGGGGTTCGCGAGCACCGCGCGGGCGAACGAGACCCGCTGCCGCTCCCCGCCCGAGAGGGAAGAGACCCGCCGTCCGAGGAGGGGGTCGAGGTCCATCAGCCGAACCACCGTCTCCGGCTGGAACATGCGCTCCTCCTTCGGGGTGCGGCGGTGGCCGTAGAGGACGTTCCCCCGCACCGTGAGGTGGGAGAACAGGCGCGCGTCCTGGAAGACGAGGCCGGCGCGGCGGTCGCGGGCCGCGACGAAGGTCCGGTCGTCCTGCCACACCGTGCCGTCGAAGGCGATCCGGCCCCGGGGCTCGCGCTCCAGCCCCGCGATGGCCCGGAGGAACGTGGTCTTGCCGCAGCCCGAGGGGCCGAAGACCGCGGTGACCCCGGAGAGCCGGACGTCGAGCGACGCCTCGAGCCGGAAGTCCTTCCGGTCGAGGACGAGGTCCGCCTGAAGGCGCGGCGGGGCGGCGGTGCCCGGCTCAGCCGCCGGCATGGACCGGGAACCGCCGGTTGACCGCGTACACGGTCACCAGCACCACGAAGCAGAAGCAGAGCAGGACCGCGGAGAGGGCGTGGGAGGAGGCTCGTCTCCGGGCGGATCAGAGCCAGTCGGGGACCGGGAGGCCCTTCTCCCGGAGGAAGGCGGGGTTGAAGAGCTTCGACTGGTAGCGCGTTCCGCTGTCGCAGAGCAGGGTGACGATGGTGTGTCCGGGGCCGAGGTCGCGCGCGAGCCGGATGGCCCCCGCCACGTTGATCCCGGAGGACCCGCCGAGGCACAGCCCTTCCTCCTTCAGCAGCTCGAACACGACGGGCACCGCCTCCTCGTCCGGGATCCGGTACGCCTCGTCGATGGGCGCGCCGTCGATGTTCTTCGTGATGCGGCTCTGGCCGATGCCTTCCGTGATGGAGCTCCCCTCGGCGGAGATCTCCCCGGTCTTGAAGTAGCTGTACATCCCCGCCCCCAGGGGGTCGGCGGCGGCGGTCACGATCCCGGGCCGGCGCTCCTTGAGGGCCATGCTGATCCCGGCGAGGGAGCCGCCGGTCCCGATCGCGCATACGAAGCCGTCCACCCGGCCCCCCGTCTGCTCCCAGATCTCCGGGCCGGTCCCGAGCACGTGGGCGTCGCGGTTGGCGGTGTTGTCCCACTGGTTCGCCCACAGCACGCCGTTCGGCTCGGACGCGGCCAGCTCCTGCGCGCGGCGCTCGGAGACCCGGACGTAGTTGCCGGGGTCGCGGTAGGGGGCGGCGGGGACCTCCTCCAGGGTCGCGCCGCACAGGCGCAGCATGTCCTTCTTCTCCTGGCTCTGGGTCTCGGGGATGACGATGAGGGTGCGGTAGCCGCGCGCGTTCCCGACGAGGGCGAGGCCGATGCCGGTGTTGCCGGCGGTCCCCTCCACGATGAGGCCCCCCGGCTCGAGGTCCCCCCGGTCCTCGGCGTCGCGGATGATGTAGAGGGCCGCCCGGTCCTTCACCGAGCCGCCCGGGTTCAGGAACTCCGCCTTGCCGAGGATGGTGCAGCCGGTCAGGTCCGACGCCCGCCGGAGCCGGATGAGGGGCGTGTTGCCCACCGCCTCGGTCAGTCCGTCCACGATCTTCATCCGTCTCTCCTCCTCTCCCTCTCCTCCGGGAGGCTCCACACCCTCCCCCGACCCGTCATTGTCCCACAATGACGGCCGGCGCATGGGCCCTTCGGCGCTCCCTCGCCGCGCGACGGCCGCGAACGCGGCGCCGGGGGGCGTGAAGGAGCGGGAAGCGCCGGAGGGCGCATCCCGGCCGCGCCCGGAGCGGAGGGCGGCGGCCGGAGACTCCGCCCCCGCCTCCCTCGTGCGCGGGCGCGCCCTTCGCCGGACGCGGGCCGACCCGTTCCAGGTGTTCGCGATGCGGGACCACCTCGACTTCGTGGGAGGAGACCCGGAACCTGCTGCCGATGGACTGGCGCGCGCGCCCGGCCCGCACCTGCCGCATCCGCCGTAACGCCGGGGGTGCTACGATGCGCGGGACAGGGCGGATGACCGACAGGAGCCGAAGTTGAGAAGGATCGAGAGCGCGCTGCAGAACCGGCTGTTCCCCGAACCGGCGCGGGAGCAGCCGGACCTCGAGCCCGGCCAGCGGTATACGCGCGGGGAGGCGTCCATTCACTTCGACCGGGCGGAGAACCTGTACGCCGGATGGCCGGCGCCGACCTGCATCGTCTCCGACGGACCCTATGGCGTAAGCGGGTATCCGGGAGACGGCCATACCGCGGAATCCCTGGGCGAGTGGTACGAGCCGCACGTCGAGGCGTGGAGCGCGCGTTCGGCCCCCGAGACGACGCTCTGGTTCTGGAACACCGAGCTCGGGTGGGCCAACGTGCACCCGCTCCTGGCCGCCCACGGCTGGGTGTATCGGTGCTGCAACGTCTGGGACAAGGGCCTCGGGCACGTTGCCGGCAATGCGAACACGCGGACGCTGAGGAAATTTCCCGTCGTTACCGAGGTTTGCGTGCATTACGTCAAGGACGCGCGCTTCCCGGGGCCGGACGGCGCGCTGACCATGCAGGAATGGCTTCGCCGCGAATGGAGGCGCGCCGGGCTGCCGTTCCGCGCGGCCAACGAGGCGTGCGGCGTTCGCAACGCCGCGACCAGGAAGTACCTGACGGCCGACCATCTCTGGTACTACCCCCCGCCCGATGCGTTCGTGAAGATGGCCGGATACGCGAACCTGCACGGCGACCCGAACGGCCGTCCGTACTTCAGCACGGACGGACGACGGCCGCTCTCCGGCGAGGAGTGGTCGAAGCTGCGCGCGAAGTTCAGGTGCGAGGTCGGCGTCACCAACGTGTGGCGCGAGCCCCAGGTCGGAGGCTCGGAGCGCATCCAGGGAAGGAGAAGCGGGATGAGGTACAAGTTCCGCAGCCTGCACGGCAGCCAGAAGCCGCTCAAGCTCATCGACAGGATCATCCGGGTGTCGAGCGAACGCGGCGACATGGTCTGGGAGCCCTTCGGCGGCCTGTGTCCGGGAGCGGTCGCCGCCGCCCGCCTCGGGCGCGGGTATCGCGCCGCGGAGCCGGTTCCCGAGTTCTACGAAGCCGCGGTGGAAAGGTTGCGAAGGTCGGCTTCAACTTCCCTCCGGCTTCTGCAATAGACGAACCTGATTACGTACATGGTTCCGGCGGATTATGGCGCCGGAGGGGCTACGGTCGGGCGGCGGGACAGGTCGAGCTCGGTCGGAGCGCGCGGGTCCACCGTCGGATAATCCGGGTTCGACGGCTCCAGGAAGGTCACCGCCTCGTAGTGGTCGTCCAGCGCCACGAAGACGCCGTACTCCTCCACCCATTGTCTCATGCGCCGGTTGCAGGAGTCGGCCCAGGACAGGATCTCCACCCGCCAGCCGCGCCGATGCATCCGCTCCACGTCGGCGTGAAAACCCGCTCCATCGTAGAAACCCTGTCCGTCCCCGGTCAACAGGACGACGATACCCGGATCGCCGTTGTAGTCCGCGAAATCACGCAGCATCTGCAATTGCAGGACCCGATCGGGAGCTTGCTGCTCGCCGCGGTCCACCGCGCCGCGATCGAACAGCTCCACCTGCACCCCCGCCGCTTCCAGCCGATTCCAGAGTGCGCGCAGCTCCGGCGGCGCCGAGCCGGCCGCGACCGCCTTCTCGACGGGGCGGTCGGCGTGCGCCAGGCGCACCATCGCCTTGAAGTCGATGCGCGCGCGGTAGCGCGCGGATCTGCCTTCCCGTTCCTCGGCGATGTCTCGCGCGCCGATGGAGATGTTGGAATGATCCCGGTAAATGAAGACCTTGTTCATCGGTATCCTTCCGACGGCCGGGAGCGCCCGCCGCCATAGCAGACATTCTTGCCTCATGGCCGGCGCCCACGGGTTCCCCCGGAACCCCGCGAATGTTCGGAGGGGCCGTTCCGCGGGCGATCGAGGCGCCCGGCCAGCCCGGCCGTTGGGGGTTCTCGCCGCACCGCCGAGGCGCGAAGCCTCCAGGCAGCTTCCATCAGGCCCGGGCGCGCCCGGACCCGCGCGGGTCCCGCGCGGATCGTGCGGATCGTTGACACGAAGGGGTCATACGGGCACCTTACAGTACGTCCATGTCCGAGCGCGGCCGAGCCCCCGTGGCCCACCGGCCCGCTGTCGCGGCCAGCGATCCGGGCGCGCCGACGGGCCGTATTCCCGCCACGCGCTTCCGACGCCCCCGCGATGCGGGGCCCTCGCGGGGCGGGACCTCGCGGCGCAGGCCGGTGAGCCATGCGGGCCAGACCGCCGGACGACGGAGCCGCTTCCCGTTCGATCGACGGGGGCCCGCCGGGAAGGGAGGGATGCACAGCACGAAGGGTCTGCCGATCCGGATCGAGAACCTCGGGGTGTCCTACGGCGACGTCCGGGTGCTGAACGGGATCGACCTCACCGTGGCCGCGGGCGAGTTCATCGCGCTGCTCGGGGCGTCCGGCTGTGGCAAGACGACCCTGCTCCGCGCCCTCGCGGGGTTCATCCCCGTCGCCGCGGGCCGGATCGAGGTGGGCGGGGCGCCGGTGGAACGCCTGCCGCCGGAGGGGCGGAACATGGCGATGACGTTCCAGTCCTACGCCCTGTGGCCGCACATGACGACGGCGCAGAACATCGGGTACGGCCTCCGCCTCCGGAGATGGCCGCGGCCCCGGATCGATGAGCGGGTGCGGGAGCTGGTCGCGCTCGTCGGGCTTGAAGGGCTGGAGCGGCGCAACGTCACGCGCCTCTCCGGCGGGCAGCGCCAGCGCGTCGCCCTCGCCCGCGCCCTCGCCATCGACCCTCCCATCCTGCTGCTCGACGAGCCGCTTTCGAACCTGGACGCCCGGGTCCGGCAGAACATGCGGCACGAAGTGCGCGGCCTCCAGCAGCGCCTCGGCCTTACCACGATCCTCGTGACCCATGACCGCGAGGAAGCGATGTCCATGGCGGACCGCATGGTGATCCTGGACGGGGGCCGGATCGTCCAGGCCGGCCCCCCGGAGGAGGTCTATCAACGGCCGGTGTCGGCGTTCGTCGCCGGGTTCATGGGGGCTGAGAACGTCTATCCGGTCGCGGCGCGGCGGGAGGACGGAGCGGTCTTCCTCTCCGGCCCGCAGGTGGGCGGCGAGGTCCGCCTGCCGCTCGGCGGCGGCGCGGACCGGAGCGGCGTGCACTGCCCGTCGCTCGACCGGGGCGGCATCGGCCGCAGCCGGGCGCCCATGACCGCCCGCTTCCGCAGCGAAGCCGCGACCCTCTCCGAGTCCGGCCGCCCCCCCGGAGAGCATCTCGCCCTCGCCGGCCGGATCACCCGGCACAGCTACCTCGGGAACGTCTACCGGCACTCGGTCCGCGTGGGCGAGTACGAGTTCCTCGTGGACCATCCCCGACGGATCGCCTTCGACCGGGGCGTTGCCGTCTGCATTCCGGCCGCCGCCCTCCAGCTCTTCGAGCCGGACCGAAGCCGCGATGCGGCCGCGCGCCCGGCGCCGGCCGCGGCGCTGTCGGCCGGCCCGGCCAGTCTGGCTGATCCGTCCTGTTCCAACCCTCCCTCTACAGAGGAGACTGCACCATGAAGCTCTCGAAATTTCTCGAATCCTGCAAGCCCGGCAAGCGGGCGGCAGCCGCCGCCGCGGCAATCCCGGCCGCGGTGCTGGCCGCCGGGCTCGCCGCCGACGGCGCCAGGGCCGAATCGATCCTCAACGTCGCGTCCGGCGGGTCGCAGAACATGGTCGACTACGTGACCGACTACCTCGGCCCGATGTTCGAGGCGCGGAACCCGGGCTGGAAGGTGCGCGTCGTCGGCACCGGGCCGGGGGACGCGGGCTCCCAGAAGATCAAGGAGAAGCTGGAAGCCCAGGCGGACGCCGAGGCGTGGGACCTCGACGTCATCGCCACCAACCAGAAGAAGACCGGGGAGATGGTCGAGGCCGGCCTGCTGTCGCAGTACCGCGCCGAGATTTCGACCGGCGGCCTGGTCACCCGCGACACCGCGGAGATGGCCCTCGGCACGGACGTGGGCGGCTACGTCATGCCGATGTTCCACAGCCAGACCGCCCTCGCCTACTTCCCGGAGCTGGTCTCGAACCCGCCGGGGAGCTACGACGAGCTGAAGGAGTGGGTGGAGGCCCACCCGAAGGCGTTCGGCTACAACGGCATCAAGAACGGGATGTCCGGGGTCGCCTTCGTGGTCGGCTGGATGTACGCATACGCGGGCAATACCGGGCAGGTGATCAACGGCCCCTACGACCCCGCCCTCAAGGACGGCTGGGACGGCGTTCTCGCGGACCTGAAGGCGTTCAACGAGCACGTCACCTTCACCCCCGGCAACGCGGGCACCCTCGACATGCTGAACCGCGGCGAGATCGTCATGGGTCCGGTCTGGGTCGACATGTTCTACACGTGGCAGGCGGACGGCCGCGTGCCGCCGAACATGAAGCTCCTGGTGCTGGGGCCGGGGATGCCCGGCCAGCCCTACTACTATGCGATCCCGGCCAAGGCCGCGAACCGGGAGGCGGCGAAGAAGTTCGTGGAGCTGGCCACGAGCCCCGAAGTTCAGGCCGAAGGCATCGTCAACCGGTTCAACTGGTACCCGGGGATCGATGCGGCGCACGTCGAGAGCGCGCTGGACCCGGCGGTGTGGAAGCGGATATTCAGCGACGTGACCCCGGAGGACCTCGCCGCCAAGGGCAAGCCGTTCCCGCTCGGACGGTTCTTCGCAGACATCATGGAAGCGTATGAGCAGAAGGTCATGAACTGACCGCCGGCCCAGTCGCCGCCCGGCCCGCCCGCCTGCCCGGCAGGCGGGCGGGCGGCACCCGCGGCCCGCGCCCCCGGAATTCTCGACGAAGACGAGCCTCCTCCCCTCCCGCGCCCGCCGCGATTCCGGCCTGTCCCCCCATGTCCCGCAACCGTCTCGGCAGCCTGCTCCTGATCGCGCCGGCCCTGGCGACCATCGGGCTGCTGTTCCTCTATCCGCTCGGCTACTCCCTGGTGTGGGCGTTCCGGGACGAGGCGGACGGCGGCGGATGGTCCCTCGCCAACTTCACCAAGGCGTTCGACTTCTACTCGCTCGACATCCTGTTCACCGTCGTCATCGTGACCGCGGCGACGCTCGCCATCGGCGTTCTCTCGATCGCGATCGGCGGGTATCTGACACTGGGAGAGAATCGCGCCGCGGTGGCGATCCTGCGCTGGCTCTACCGCTGGCCGCTGTTCATTCCGTTCGTGGTCGCGGGCCAGCTCATGCGCACCTTCCTCGCCAAGAACGGCATGATGAACAACATGCTGGTCGGCGCCGGGGTGCTGGAGCCGTTGCACACGACGAGCTTCCTCGACTGGCGGGGGATCGTGATCACCTTCGTATGGAAGCAGACCCCCTTCGCCGCCCTGCTGGTGGCGGGAGCGATGGCCTCGCTCGACCGTTCGACCATGGAGGCGGCGCGCAACCTGGGGGCGGGGCGGCTGCGGGTGCTTCTCGAGATCGTCGTGCCGCAGGTCGCGACGACCCTGATGGTGGCCCTCATCCTGTCCTACGTGGTGATGATGTCGGTGCTGTCCGTGCCGCTCATGATCAACGCGCAGACGCCGACCATGCTGACCGTGGACATGGCGTGGCGCATCAACGCCTACGGGGACTATCCGGTGGCCAACGCCCTCGGCTTCATCTCCTACGCCATGACCGCGGTCATCGCCTGGCTCTATCTCCGCCAGGGGATCCGCGAGGGCGGGAGGCCGGCAGGGTGACCGCCGCCCCGATGCTGCCCGCCCTCCTCCGGGGGCTGGCGCTCGCCCTGCTCGCCTTCGCGATCTTCGGGCCGATCGCCAACCTGCTCCTGTGGGCGGTCGCGGAAGTGTGGTACTTCCCCCACAAGCTTCCCCTCGAATGGGGTTTCTCGTTCTGGGAGCGGGTGTTCCGCCCGCAGGGGAACGCGATGGAATCGCTCGCGAACTCCGTGCTCATCGCCCTCGCGACGGTGGCCGCGAGCCTCGCCGTCGCGATCCCGGCGGGGCTCGCCCTGGGACGCGGCCGCCTCCCCTGGCGGAGCCTGTTCCTGCTGCTCTTTCTGCTGCCGCAGGCGTTTCCGTCGGTCGCGGTGCACATGAACATCGCCCATATCTTCTACGACTTCGGCCTGAACGGGACGTATGCCGGGGTGGTGCTGGTCCACACCATCCAGGGGCTCGTGTTCGCGGTGTGGATCGCGACCGCGGCCTTCGCGGCGGTCGATCGGGAGCTCGAAGAGGCGGCCCGGAACCTGGGCGCCTCCGCCTTCGAGGCGTTCCGCACGGTGACCCTGCCGCTCGCGCTCCCGGGCATCCTCGCGAGCGCCATCTTCGTGTTCCTGATCTCGCTCGACGAGTTCACCGGCACGTTCTTCGTGGGGGTCCCCGACATCACCACCATGCCGCTGCTGCTGTTCACCGCCAGCATGGAGGGGAACTACCAGATCGCCTCGATCACCGCCCTGATCCTCCTCGTCCCCTCGGTGGCCTTCATGCTGGTCATCGAGAAGTTCCTGCGCGCCGACGTGCTCGCGAAGGTGGGGACGTAGGGACGGCGAAGCGGCCAATTTTTTACCCCTCGGGAACGGCGTTGTTCCAGGGTTTGGGGTCGGTGCGAGGGGCTTTTGGGCGGATTTCACCCCACGGCGGGGGGTTCGCGGGTCGTACTTCGGCACACCCTCCCTGGGTACGCCGGCGTCTCGCCGGCAAAGGAAGGGGCGAAGCGCCCGTGAACGAACGTGCCGGCGGGACGCCGGCGTACCCGGGGGCGTTCGCCGTTGGCGAAAACCCTGCACGCACATGCCTCGGCCCGAGCGGCATGTTCATGTTGGACCGGGCGGGAGCCGTGGTGTAGGGTGCGGTGATGCCGCTTCGCGCGCTCCGCCACCCTGCCGTCCGCGCCTGGTTCGAGGCCGAGTTCGCGGCTCCCACCGCCTGTCAGGCGAAGGCGTGGCCCGAGGTCCGGGGCGGGGGCCACACCCTCATCGCCGCCCCCACCGGCTCCGGCAAGACCCTCGCGGCGTTCCTCGCGGTCATCGACGAGCTCGCCGAGGAGGCCGGGCAGGGGCTGCTCGACGACGCGGTCCGGGTCGTCTACGTGTCGCCGCTCAAGGCGCTCTCCTACGACATCGAGCGGAACCTTGAGGCGCCCCTTCGGGGGGTCGCGGAGTGGGCCGGGCGGCTCGGCCTGCCGCCGGTCGCGATCCGGGCGATGGCGCGCACCGGCGACACCCCGGCCGCGGCCCGCCAGGCGATGGCCCGCAAGCCGCCCCACATCCTCGTCACCACCCCCGAATCGCTCCACATCCTGCTCACCAGCGAGTCGGGGCGGAAGGCGCTCGCCCGGACCCGCACGGTCATCGTGGACGAGATCCACGCCGTCGCCGGCGACAAGCGCGGCGCGCACCTCGCGCTGACCCTGGAGCGGCTCGAAGCGCTCTGCGCCGGGGAAGCCGGAGTGTCGTCGGGCAACGCCGCCGCCTCGCCGCCCGCGGACGGCCCCCGCCGCCTGCGCCGGATCGGGCTCTCCGCCACCCAGCGCCCGATGGCGCTCGTCGCGCGCTTCCTCGTCGGGAGCCGGGAGGAAGCGCCCTGCGCGATCATCGACGAAGGCTTCCACCGCCGGCGCGACCTCGCCATCGAGCTGCCGTCGTCGCCGCTCGAACCGGTGATGCCGACCGAGGTCTGGGAAGAGGTCTACGACCGCATCGCCGCACTCGCCCGCGAGCATCGCACCACCCTCGTCTTCGCCAACACCCGGCGCCTCGTGGAGCGGGCCGCCCGCGCCCTCGCCGAGCGGCT
This sequence comes from Gammaproteobacteria bacterium, assembly GCA_965243335.1. Classification (GTDB taxonomy): domain Bacteria; phylum Pseudomonadota; class Gammaproteobacteria; order HK1; family HK1; genus JAJDXW01. The sequence goes on along the minus strand of OZ251545.1, from coordinate 1,438,116 downwards.
CGGCGAGCGGGAGGTGGCCTCCCACCACGGCAGCCTCTCGCGCGAACGCCGGTTCGAGGCGGAGCAGCGCCTGAAGGGCGGCGCCCTCACCCTCCTCGTCGCCTCCGCCTCGCTCGAGCTCGGCATCGACATCGGCGACGTCGACCTCGTGTGCCAGCTCGGGACCACCCGCAACGTCGCGACCTTCCTGCAGCGGGTCGGGCGCTCCGGGCATGGGGTCGACGCGACCCCGAAGGGCCGGCTCTTCCCCCTGAGCCGGGACGACCTCGTGGAGTGCGCGGCGCTCTTCGACGCGGTCCGCCGGGGCGAGCTCGACACCCTCACCCTGCCGGAGCAGCCGCTCGACGTGCTCGCGCAGCAGATCGTGGCCGAGGTGGCGGCCGCGAACGAATGGGAGACGGGAGCGCTCCTCGCCCTCGTCCGGCGCGCCTGGCCTTACCGCGCCCTCGACGCGCGGGCGTTCGAGTCGGTGGTCGACATGCTCGCGGCCGGGTTCACCACGAGGCGGGGGCGGCGCGGCGCCTTCCTGCACCGGGACCGGGTGAACGGCCGCCTCCGGGCCCGGCGCGGGGCGCGGATGACCGCCCTCACGAACGCGGGGACGATCCCGGAGAACGCCGACTACGCGGTGGTCCTCGAGCCCTCCGGCACGGTGATCGGCTCACTGAACGAGGACTTCGCGATCGAGACCCTGCCCGGGGACGTCTTTCAGCTCGGGCTTCACTCCTGGCGCATCCTGCGGGTCGAGTCGGACCGGATCCGGGTCGAGGACGCCGGGGGCCAGCCCCCCACCATCCCGTTCTGGATCGGCGAGGCGCCGGCCCGGACCGACGCGCTCTCCGCCGCGGTCTCGAGGCTCCGGGAGACCGTCGGCCGGCTCGTGGCCAACGGCAACGGCAGCGGGGGTAGCGACGCAGGAAAGGCGGCGTTCACCGGCGCCGGGAGCCGTCGCTCCGAGGGGCCGGCTCCCACGGTCGGGACCCGGAGCGCGGAAGCTCGGCCCCCTTCTGGGGACGGCGGTGGAGACCCTGCCGCCGGGGAAGGGAGCTCGGGGGCTGGCGGCGACAACGCGGACGGAAAGGGAACGAGCCTCGCGGCCGGGATCGAGCGGGCCGTCGCCTGGGCGACCGGCGAGGCCGGGCTTCCGGCGGAGGCGGCCCGCCAGCTCGTGGACTACCTCGCGGCCGGGCAGGCCGCCCTCGGCGCCATGCCGACCGCGAAGACCCTGGTCCTCGAACGCTTCTTCGACGACTCGGGGGGGATGCAGCTCGTCATCCACTCCCCGCTCGGCGGGCGGATCAACCGGGCGTTCGGCCTCGCCCTCCGCAAGCGGTTCTGCCGGCGGTTCAACTTCGAGCTCCAGGCGGCGGCGACCGAGGACAACATCGTCCTCTCGCTCGGCGAGACCCACAGCTTCCCGCTCGCGGAGACGCCGGGATACCTCGCGAGCGCGACCGCACGGGACGTGCTGGTCCAGGCCGTGCTCGACGCCCCCCTCTTCAACGTGCGCTGGCGCTGGAACGCGAACGTGTCGCTCGCGGTCCCGCGCCGGGCGGGCGGGCGCAAGACGCCGGCCCCGATCCAGCGGATGCAGGCCGAGGACCTCGTGGCGATCGTGTTCCCGGACCAGATCGCGTGCGCCGAGAACCTGGCCGGGGCGCGCGAGATCCCGGACCACCCCCTCGTGCGCCAGACCATCCACGACGCCCTGCACGAGGCGATGGACGCGGACGGCCTCGTCGCCCTCCTCGAAGGCATCGAGGGGGGCGAGGTCGCGGTGCACACGCGCGACCTGCCGGAACCCTCGCCCTTTGCGCACGAGGTCCTGAACGCGAAGCCGTATGCGTTCCTCGACGACGCCCCGCTCGAGGAGCGCCGCACGCGGGCGGTGTCGGCGCGGCGCTGGCTCGACCCGGCGAGCGCGGCCGACCTCGGGCGGCTCGACCCGGAGGCGGTGGAGCGGGTCCGGGCGGAGGCGTGGCCGGACACCGACACCGCCGACGCGCTGCACGACGCCCTCGTCATGCTGGGCTTCCTCACCGAGGGGGAGATGCGGGACGCCCTTGGCCTCCCGAGCCTGTCGCGAGCAGCAGGCGGGACGAGCGCCGCTCTCCTCCGGAGGGCCGACCGGAACGACGGCGACGACGGCTTCCGGGTCGAGCCGCGGCCGGAAGGAGAGGCGGGGCCGGCGGCGAGCCGGGGCGCCGCCGACCCCCCGGCCCTCGTCCCGCCATCCAGGTCCGGGGCATCGCCGCCGGAAGAGCAGCCGAGGTCGAAGCCGAAGCGGGCGGCGGCACCGAATTCAGGGCGCGGGACGAAGACCGGGCACGAGGCGGAGGCAGGGGCCGGGGCAGGGGCAAGCGACGGAACGACGCCGGGAACCGGAGCCGGAACGGAGGCCGGTGGGGCGGCGAGGGCGCTGGCGGCGGTGGCTCCAAGCCCCGAGCCCGGGGCCGATGCGGCGCGCGCCGAGCCGCTCGCCACCCTGATGCGTGAACGGCGGGCCGGGCGGCTCGCGGGAGCGCAAGGCGCCGCCGCCTCCGCCCTGTGGGTCGCCGCGGAGCGGGTCCTCGAGGTGCGGGCGGCGCGCCCGGACGGGGAGACCGCCCTCGCTCCTCCCCCCGGGACCGCGCCGCCCCCCTCGCCGGAAGAGGCGCTGCGGGAGCTGGTCCGTGGGCGCCTCGGCGGGCTCGGACCGGTCACCGCCCCGGCGCTCGCCGCCGACTTCGGGGTGGACACGGGATCGGTGCGGACGGCGCTCGCCGCCCTGGAGAGCGAAGGGTTCGTGCTCCGCGGCGACTTCACCGGCGCGCCGCTCCCGCCGCCCATATCGGTCCACCCCCCGTCGGATGCGGACAGCGCGCCGGCCGCCTCGACCTCCTCTCTCCCCGCGCCGGCCGCTTCCGCCGCCTCCCGCCGGGCGCCCGACGGCCCGCCGCCGGCCGAACCGGAATGGTGCGAGCGGAGGCTCCTCGCCCGCATCCACCGCTACACGCTCGCCCGACTCCGCCGGGAGATCGACCCCGTCGAGCCCGCCGACTACATGCGGTTCCTCTTCGCCTGGCACGGTCTCGACGACCGGCGGGAAGGCCCGGCCGGCCTGCTCGCGGTCATTGAGCAGCTCGAAGGCTTCGAGGCCCCGGCCGCGGTGTGGGAGGACTCGATCTTCCCGGCCCGCCTGCGCGCCTACGACCCGAGCTGGCTCGACACCCTGTGCCTCACCGGCCGGGTGGTGTGGCTCCGGCGCACCGGGCCGGCCGCCGCCCCGCGTGCGGGAGCCACGAACGCGACCCGGATCGCGTTCATCGACCGCCGCTGCCTCGCCGCCTGGCGGCCGGCGGAAGCGGACGGGAACGGAAACGGGAGCAGGAGCGGGAGAGGGGACGGTTCCCCTGACCCGGAAACGCTCGGCGCGATGTCGTCGCGGGCGCGGCGGATCCGGGAGCTCCTGCGAACGGGCGGCGCACAGTTCTTCGACGACCTCCAACTGCAATCCGGGCTCCTCGCCGCCCAGGTCGAGGACGGTCTCGCGGAGCTGGTGGCGGGGGGCCACGTGACCGCCGACGGCTACGCGGGGCTCCGCGCCCTGGTGCGGCGCCATCGGCGCACCGGCCCCCGCCGCCGGATGGACCCCTTCGGCAACGCCGGACGATGGTGCCTGGTCGAATCGCGCCTCCCCCCCGACCACGCCGCCCCCGCTGCCGCCCCGCCCCTCGACCGGATCGTCGATGTGCTGCTGCGGCGCTACGGGGTGGTGTTCCGGAAGGTGCTGGAGCGCGAGGCGGGGCTTCCGCCGTGGCGGGAGCTGGTGCGGGTGCTCAGGCGCCGCGAGGACCGGGGCGAGGTGCGGGGCGGGCGCTTCGTCCACCGTTTCAGCGGGGAGCAGTTCGCCCTGCCGGAGGCGGTCGGCGAGCTGCGGCGCATCCGGCGCGCCCCGCGGTCCGGGCGGGTCCTCGCCCTGTCGGCGGCGGACCCCCTCAACCTGACCGGCATCGTGACGGCCGGCGAGCGGGTGTCGTCGAGCGCGGCCCGCGAGGTGGCGTACCGGGACGGCGAGCCGGACGGCGGCGCCGCCCTGCCGCCCTCCGTCCCGCCCCGGCGCCGCGGCCTGCGCGCCGCCCCCCCGCGCGCCCGCTGGCTCGGGCCAGCCGGGCGCTGACGCACTGCCGACGCCCCGATGCACGGAACAGGCTGCGGTCTGGCCTGATGATCCGTTCGTGCTGACGAAAGTGCGTCAGCCACTCCAAGGAGTTGACAGTCGGCGCCGACAACACCCCCTTGAATCAGTTCGCGAATTTGCCAAGATACCCCTATCTTATTCGAGTCTCCATAACGTCGTGGCTTTGCCCGACCTCGTGATAGGGGATCCCGGGTGGGGTTTCAAGACAAAATTCATTATAAATCAATGTATCATAATAGTAACCATGAATGTCATTTATATTCGATGAGACTACAGCAAGGACGGTTGTTTTCCGGTCAGTGCGAACTTCACCGGTTTTTTCGACGTCATCCGAATCCGTCCATCTCGCTCGGCCTGCTCCAGCCATTCGCGGGCCTGACCGGGTACGAGTCCCAACATACTCTCCAAGTCCTTGCGCTTCATCTCGCCGTCCCTGGAGATGGCCTGCAATTGCCGGCAGAATTCCATGTAGAGCAAGTTTTTTGGATTCGAATCGAGATCGGATGCGACATCAGAAGATGCCGTGATGGAAGATGCAGGCCGACTCGAATCCTCGGCTCGATGGATTGGTTGGCGGGCAGGCGCCTTCGTCGTCAGACGTTCGACCTTCGTGACATACATGGTCTGGCCGTCGGAAGTACGGAGCCGCCACGCCCGGACCGCTATCGACTTGGCGATGGGTTTCGGATCGGCCAGGACGGTCGCGAGAGCTCGCGTCGTACCGCTCAGGTTCAGCTCACCCTCCCCTTGCCGAGGAAGATTGGAGAAGACGGCCTCGAGGTCGGGCGCCGATTCAACCGGTGTCTGATCCGTGCTTCCCGTCCCCTGGGCTATTCGAGATGCGATCTTCCGAAGGTATTCCGCATCCTGGACCTGCAACCAGGCCGCCGGAAGCCATTCGACACCAGAAAGGCATCCTATCAAGCCGCCAGTCATTGCGGCGAGGGTGTCCGTGTCCGCACCTTTCTCGAAGGCGGCTCTGAGTATCCCCTGTACTGGCTGTGCCGCGTGCCGCGCGACGAGGTATACGGCCGCGGCTGTGCTGACGGTTCCTGCCCCTTTATTCTGTCCGAAGCATCCGAGATCTCTCAGGACCGAGTAATCATCCGCGAGAGCGCCAGCCCGGAGCCCTTCCTTTGCCTTATCGAGAAGTACTCGCATTTCATGAACCGTCTGATCCCAGAGCGATTCATATCCGCCCATCGCTTCGTCCGCAACTGCGAACCAGGTTCCTTCGTCGCGGTTCGAGGTCGGCAACCTGCCCCATGTGGATTTATCGTCGAGAAGCGTATCCAGCAGCTCGCCGAACGGAAGCGTGCTATTCCTGCGCGCCAGAGACCGGGCGGCACAGGCGTACACGGTTGCCCCTACGAGTGCGCGCGGATGACCGTGCGTGGCCGATCCGTCAAGAATTACGTCGTGCATGAGGGTGGATGCGCTTTCCTCTCCGGCAAGAAGCAGCGCATGCGGCAGCACCCGCATGGTCACCCCGTTGCCGCCGGCCGCGAAGTACCTGGCAACCCCTTCCTTCTTCTTCGATCTCCAGGGTGGATGACCATTAGCCCACGCATGGGCGGCCCGCTTCGTGGCTCCTCCCCCACCGCGTTCGTAAAGCGTCCAGAGCGGAAGCTCCATTTGAGTAAACGCCTTCCACCACGCCGAACCGTGGTTGGTCCTGCTGCGTGCGACTGCAAGGGTGAGCTGCGTGTCGTCGCTATACTCTCCCGGGAGGATCGATTCCTCGAATGGCTGGAACCGCCCGCCGCTGCGCCGCGTCCAGCCTTCGAACTCCACGTGCGGCCCCTTGTTTGCCGGATTGCCGGGACTGTTTCTCGGCACTTCCTGGGGCCACCCCAAGGCGTCGCCGGCCGCGAGGGCGAGCAAGGCGCCCTCTGCCTTGGCCAGCGGCAAGATCGGTGCCGGTACTACCTGGCTTTCGTTGCTATCGTGCATCGTCGACTCCCCGTGGATGCTCGCGCTCGTTGGGAATTTCACCCCCACGAAGCAGTCTGAGGCGCTCCGGTTGGAAGAGATCGGGAGCAATCACGGCCGGAGGCGACCAGCGGCCAAGAAGTTTCAGCCGCGCCAATTCCCGCTTCGCCTGTGCCTCGTCGCGAACGGCGACGCCGATCACATCCTGCCGTTCGACCCGGTCCGGGATCAGCACTTCCGCCTGCTGGTCGGTGGGAAGACAGATGGGATGCCGTGGCCCGCGCCTGAATGTTCGCTGTCCCTCGACGGCCTCGGCGAACAATCTTTCGAACGCATCGGCTCCTTCATCCACCCGTCGCCCATGTTCAGCCGCCGCATTGCGAGGACAAAATTTGGTGCCAGCGCGCCAGAGGTAGTGAGGATTTATCAGGAGTATGACCCAATCCTTGAACAGCCGCTCCTGGTTCCTGGCTCTGCGGAAATACCACGCGTTCGGATACTGGATTGAACAACATACATGATCCGGAAATCCATCCAGACGCTCGGAGTCCGTCGGATTGAACACCGCCTTCTCGTTTTCTGCAAGATGTCGTGAAGCGAGAATCCCGCAGGGATCCTCGGCGATGTGCGCAAGGTTACGGGACGGCGTGAAGTGGCAAAGCCGTGTGATTCCTCGCCGCATCGCCCCGGTCCGAATTTTCTCCATCATCTCGGCCATTGTTGGAACAAGCCCTCTTCTCGCGGCAGCAGTGGAGTGATCCGCTCCGAGCAGGTGAGAATCAGGGCCGATCTCGCTCGTGTGATCCCCACGTAAAGGAGGCGGGAGGAACGATTGGTTGCCTCCTGTTCGCCTAGAATTCGCATGTCCTGTGGAAGTGGCCAATACTGGTATGACAGGAAGGGAAGGAACACCGTATCGAATTCCAACCCTTTGGCGGCATGATACGTACCATGGAAGAGGCCGGGTCCGTCCGGCCACTGAGCCAGATCGCCGTGGAGCCCGGTGGTCTCCTCCGAAAGATGCCTGCGAAAGTCTCTTTCCTGATCCCGGGTTCTGAACAAGATGGCAACCGTTCCCGTCTGAGCCAGTCTGGTTGCTTGGGAGACTACGAATTCTCTTTCCTTCGCCTCACTGGACAGCCGCACGAGCGCCGGCGACGGACCGTCAGCGATCGGGGCGGTGGGTTCGACCAGATCCGGATCGTCCGGAAAAACCGGCGAAGCCGCGAGAGCCAACGCGAGTCGGGATATCTGCTTCGTGTTGCGGTAGTTCTCTCGAAATCGCCAGATTCGGGGCGCGGTCAAGCCGGCGGTGCGCCAGGAAATCCGGTGGCCGTATATCTGCTGGACCACGTCACCGAAGAAAGTGAGGCTGCCCTCGTCCGGGATGGCCGCGGCGAGAGAGCGCAGCATCTCCGGGGAGAAGTCTTGGCCTTCGTCGATGACTACGTGGCGGTAGCGGCGTTCTCCGTCGTCGGAATCAAGCTCCCTGATCACGCCAGTCGCGAGATCGTCCCAATCCCAGGATTTGCCGCCGTGCTGACGCTGATTCAAGTAGCGCGTGTATAGATCGAACAGCGCGGTGCGTTCGGCTCTCGGAACACGAGCCGCCGCCCGGCCTGTTCGTTCTGCGGCAACGTAGCCTTGCACGTTCGCAATTCCGTGTCGCTGGATCCACTGGAATTCTTCATCGAAAAATTCGATGGGACGCTGCAACGCCACGCTTCGCACACCTTCGGCCTCCCGCTCTTGCAATGCGAGACGGATGAAATGGCGTCGTTCCCGGGATTGAGATATGCTCCCCTGTGGCATTTTTCCTCTGGAAGAGAGGTAACCTCGCGCGAACCGATGATAGTTCTCGACGACTACGCGCCGGTCGATGGCTCCGGCAAGACGCTTCATATAGGTGACCAAGCATCGGTTGAACGTCACCAGAAGGGTACGGCCACCGTGGTCGGTGGACGGATCGGCCAAGTAGAGGGACCGTAGAATGGCCAGCGTCGTCTTGCCGCTGCCGGCGGTGCCGAGCACCACGGTATGGCCGTCGGCGGGGAGGTACAACACCTCTCGCTGTCGGCCGACTGGCTTCGGCAGCGAGGTCAGCGGCATGTGTCGCCTCCTCCTTCAAGTCTTCTCGACCACGCTGACACGTTCGGAGTCGTTCGCATGTCGCAGAGCGTTCCGGTAGGCTGGGCTGGAGCTTCCGCCATCATGGAGATCAGCGAGGTGGCTCGGTTTTCCGCGATAGGCGGATGATGATCGTTGCGGTGTTCCCCCAAGAGTCCGCCATCGCGCCAGAACCGGAGGGACCGGGAGCCGCTCCTGTGCGCGGAGGCCCCCCCTGCCGCGACCCTTGCGCCAACCGATGTCTGGCTCGGCGCACAGAGCGATCCTTGGGCGATCGTCCGGCGGGGGATGAAGGGCCGAGGGCTTGCAGGACCAATATCCGGCGCTGAGCAAGCTTCATGCGGGGTCAGGAACACCTTGGTCCTCCTCGCCACTCTTCGCTTCCGACGGCTGCACGTCCGATCAGCCGCACGACGCGGCGACGAACGGACGCCGCCGCCCCGGGCAGTGGATCACACCATCGAGTAGCCGCCGCTCACGCTGATGGTCTGGCCGGTGATGTGGCTCGCCCCGTCCGACGCGAGGAAGACGGCCATCTTGGCCACGTCGTCAGGGAGCCCGAGCTTGCGGAGGGGGTAGCTCTTCGCGATGCGGGCCTCCAGCTCGGGGTCGAGCTGCCCGGCCGTGCCCGGGGTCTTGGTGTAGCCCGGGCAGACCACGTTGACGTGGACGCCGCTCCGGCCCACCTCGCGCGCGACCGCCTTGGAGAAGCCGATGATCCCCGCCTTCGCCCCGGAGTAGACGGCCTGGCGGAACTCCCCCACCCGGCCCGCGTCCGAGGAGATGTTCACGATCTTGCCCCCGCCCTGGGCGACCATCGGGTCGAGGGCGGCGCGGGTGCAGTGGATCGTGCCGAGCAGGTTGGTGTTGACCTCGAACGCCCAGTCTTCGGGCGGGGCGTCCATGAACGGCCCGATGCGCCACGCCCCGGCGCAGTTGACGAGCACGTCGAGCCGGCCGTGGCGCTCGACGATCCCCTCCACGACGGCCTTCGCCTGCTCCCAGGACGAGATGTCGAGGGCGACGCCCTCCGCCGGAGGCCCCGCCTTCGCGGCGGCGGCCTCCGCGTTGCCGCCGTTCAGGTCGGCCGCGACCACCGTCGCCCCCTCCTCCGCGAGCCGAAGCGCGATCGCCTCGCCGATGCCCGACCCGCCGCCGGTCACCATCGCCACCTTTCCGCCGAGTCCGAGGTCCATGCAGCTCCCTCCTCCCGTTCCGGGCGCGTCACGGCGCGGCCCACGCCGCCTGCCCGCCCGCCTTGCTTCCTCCGCCGCCCCTCCGGGCGGCCCCACGATGCGCGGATCATACCGGAGCCCTGCCGGCCTCCGGCCCGCTTCCCGCGGCCCCGGGGCAACGGAGAAGTCCGGGAACGTTTCACGTGGCCGGCTCGCGGCCAAGTATCCCGGAGTCGTGGCTCGTCCTGGGAACGGTGCGGTAGGCGAACGGAGCACCCCGCGCGGGGTTCCTTCGCACGAAACGCGCGCCGATTTCCTACGGATCTCGAGCCCGCCGCCGGCCGCGTTACGGCCGATGCGGCGCTATGGTGTGCACATGCACGACGCGGCGTACAAGAGCCTGTTCTCCCACCCCCGGATGGTCGAGGACCTGCTGCGGGGGTTCGCGGCCCGGGAGTGGAGCGACGAGCTCGACTTCAAGACCCTCGAGAAGCTCCCCGCCGACTACGTGAGCGGCGACTTGCGCCAGCGTCACGGGGACTCGGTGTGGCGGCTTCGCCTCCAGGGCCAGGGAGAGGCGTGGCTGTACCTTCTGGTGATGCTCGAATTCCAGTCCACCGACGACCGGTACATGGCGGTGCGGATCCTGGTCTACACCGGGCTGCTGTACCAGGACCTCATCCGCCAAGGGGCGCTCGGGCCGGACGGGCGGCTGCCGCCGGTGCTGCCCATCGTGCTCTACAACGGTCCCAACGAGTGGAGCGCGCCGGTGGAGGTGGGGGACCTCATCGCCCCGGTGAAGGAGGCGCTGGCGCGTTACCAGCCGTCGCAGCGGTGCTTTCTGCTTGACGAGGGGAGATTGAAGGAAGACGATCTGCCGGGCCGGAACCTGGTGTCGGCGCTGGTGAAGCTGGAGACCAGCGGAACGGCGGAGGCGCTGTGGGAGGTGATGGAGGCGTTGTCGGGGTGGCTGCGGGAATCAGGCGAGGAGGAGTTGCGGCGGGCGTTCGCGGAGTGGCTTCGGCAGGTGGTGTCGAGGCGTCTCGGGGAGGGAGCGCCGCTCGCGGCGGACGCGCTGGAAGGGGGAGGAGCGATGCTGGCGGAGCGGGTGCAGGAGTGGATCGAGCAGTGGCTTCGGGAAGGCCGTGAGCAGGGCCTTGAACAGGGCCTTGAACAAGGGATCGAGCGGGGCCGGGAGCAAGGCCGTGAGCAAGGGCTCGAGCTAGGTCTGGAGCGCGGCCTCGAGCGCGGGCGCGCCGAAGAACGGGCGCTGCTTTGCCGGCTGGCCTCCCAGAAGTTCGACGCCGAAACGGGCGAGCGGCTGTCGGAGTTGCTTGCGCGCCTCACGAACCCGGAACAGCTCGCCGAGGCCGGTAGCTGGATCATCGAGTGCGGCACGGGGGCGGAGCTGCTCGACCGCACGGGGCGCTTGGCCCACCCCTCCTGAGCCGGAACCCTTTACCGCCCGGGTGCACCGGACTCGAGGTACGTCAACCACCGCGGCGACGCTTTCGCGGATAATCCGCGCCCGTATCCGATACTCGGGAGGGAGGCGGGGACGTGGGCACGGGGTCGATCGCGGTGCGCGAGGTCCGCGACTCCGACCTGGACGCGGTGGCCGGGATCTACGGCCATCACGTCCGGCACGGGGTCGCGTCGTTCGAGTACGAGCCCCCGGACGCGGCGGAGCTTCGACGCCGATGCGGCGAGGTGCGCTCCCGCGGGTTGCCCTACGTCGTCGCAGAACGGGATTCGCGCCTCCTCGGCTTCGCCTACGCCTCGCCCTTCCGCCTGCGGCCCGCCTATCGCTATACGGTGGAGGATTCGGTCTACGTGCATCCGGAAACGGTCCGCGAGGGGATCGGCCGCCGGCTCCTCCAGGCGGTGATCGAGGGTTGCGAGGCCGCGGGCCGCCGCCGGATCGTCGCGGTCATCGGAGGGGCGGACGAACGCTCGATCGCCTTCCATCGAAGGTGCGGGTTCGAGGAAGCGGGCCGGATCGAGGGCGCCGGCTGGAAGCACGGGCGCTGGCTCGATCTCGTCCTCATGCAGCGCGGGCTGGGAGCGGGGACGGCGGAGCCGCCGGAATGAGCGATGCCCGCCCGCGTTCGTCCCGAGCTACGGTGGCGGCAGAGCCCGGTTGCCGTTCCGACTCTGGCTCCGGCGCCGCTTCCGCCGCCGCTGCCGCCGATACCGATGCTTTCGTCGGCGACCCGTCAACACGCATCCCCGTCGGCATCAGCGGCTGCCTGCTCGGGGAGGAGGTCCGCTACGACGGCGGGCACAAGCTCGACCGGTACGTGACGGGGGTGCTCGGGCGCTGGTTCGAGTACGTCTCCTTCTGCCCCGAGGCGCTGGCCGGGCTCGGCGTCCCGCGACCGCCCATCCGCCTCGCCGGCGACCCCGCCGCGCCGCGCGCGGTGCGGGTCGGCGACGACTCCATCGACGTGACCGGAGCGCTCCAGGCGGCCGCGCGCCGCGCGGTCCCGGAGATGGGGACGCTCCGGGGGTTCATCTTCAAGCGCGCCTCGCCGAGCTGCGGGATGGAGCGGGTCAAGGTCCACCAAGCGCCGGGACGGGCGCCGCGCATGGGCCGCGGCCTCTTCGCCCATGCGGTGACGGAGGCGTATCCCCTCCTCCCCTGCGAGGAGGAGGGCCGGCTGAACGACCCTTCGCTCCGCGAGAGCTTCGTCGAGCGGGTCTTCGCCCTCGACCGGTGGCGGCGCGCGATGGCGGACGGGTGCACGCCGGCCCGCCTCGTCGAGTTCCACACCCGGCACAAGCTCCTGCTCCTCTCCCACAGCGAGGTCCACTACCGGGCCGCCGGACGCCTCGTCGCGGACGCGGGCCGCCGCGGCCTGTCGCCGTCAGCCCTCGCCGGGGAATACCTCCGCACGTTCCTGGAGGGGATGCGGCGGCAGGCGACCCGCCGCCGGCACGCCAACGTCCTCCAGCACCTCGCCGGATACCTCAAGCGGAGGATCGGCCCCGGCGACCGGCAGGCGCTCGCCGCCCTCATCGACGAGTACCGCACCGGGGCCGTCCCCCTGGTGGTCCCGATCCGGCTCCTCCGCCACCACTTCCGCCACGCCCCGGACCGCTACGCCGAGATGCAGCACTACCTCGCGCCCTGCCCCGACGCCCTCGGGCTCCGCAACCACCTCTGAATTCGCCCCGCCTCCCGTCGCGCTTGGGCACGGTGCGTCCTGGGAACGCTTGTGTCCCGCCCCCGTCCTCGTCATTCCCGCGAAAGCGGGAATCCATGCGTCCTGGGAACGCTTGTGTCTCGCCCGCATATCAATATCCGGCGGTATCCGTTCCGCTCGTTTGCGGGCGAGACACAAGCGTTCCCAGGACGCACCATTCCCAAGGGCTCCGTCGCTCTTCGTCTGCCGAGCTTGGGCCATTTGCGCAAGTCGGCTCCGTGGCCCATCGCCGCCCTTGCATCCTCGACCCGCTCCCACTCCGGCGGCCATTTGCTCCTGACACTCCCGCTCGCCTTCCCGGGCCGACGCGCGCGCTTGTCGGGGAGAAGGCCGCTCCGGCATACTTCCCGCGCCATGCGCCGGCCCCCGCCACGGGCGGACGCCCGTCGCGCCGCCTCTACCCGGCCCCCAAGGAGAACGCCGCCATGCCCGGCCCGCTCACCGGCTACCGGATCGTGGACCTGACCGCCATGATCTCGGGGCCCGTCGCCACCATGATGCTCGCCGACCAGGGCGCGGAGGTCATCAAGGTGGAGCCCCCCGCCGGGGACATCGTGCGGCGCATGGGGCACGACCTCGGCGGGGTCACCAGCTCCTTCGTGAGCGCCAACCGGAGCAAGAAGTCGGTCGTCCTCGATCTGAAGTCGGACCGCGGGCGGGCGCTCCTCGACCGCCTCGTCGGGTCGGCGGACGTGTTCATACAGAACTTCCGCCCCGGGACGGCGGACCGGATGGGCATCGGGGAGGATGCGGTCCGCGCCCGCCGCCCGGACGTCGTCTACGTCTCGATCAGCGGCTTCGGGGAGCGCGGCCCCTACCGGCACAAGCGGGTGTACGACCCGGTCATCCAGGCCCTGAGCGGCCTCGCGGACATCCAGACGGACCGCGCCACCGGGCGGCCGATGATGGTCCGCACCATCATCCCCGACAAGGTGACCGCCCTCACCGCCGCCCAGGCGATCACCGCCGCCCTCCTCCACCGCGAGCGGACCGGCGAGGGCCAGCACGTGCGGCTCGCGATGCTCGACGCGATGGTCGCGTTCCTCTGGCCGGAGGGGCTCGTCAACCTGACGGTGGTGGACCGCGAGCTGCCCGAGCCCCGCTCCCGGCTCGCGCCGGACCTCATCTACCGCACCCGCGACGGCTACATCACGGTGGGCGCGGTCTCCGACTCCGAGTGGCAGGGGCTCTGCGCCGCCCTGGAGCGGCCCGACTGGCTCTCGAACCCCCTCTTCTCGACCCCCCACAACCGCACCGTCAACGTGGTCGAACGCCTCGAGCAGACCCAGGAGGTCCTGCGGCGGCGCACCACCGCGGAGTGGCTCCGACGCCTGGACGAACACCAGGTCCCCTGCGCCCCGGTGCTCGCCCAGCACGAGATCGCCGAGCACCCGCAGGTGGTCGCGAACGAGCTGGTGGAGCTCCGCGCCCACCCCGACATGGGGCCGTACCGGCAGGCCCGGCCCGCGGCCCGCTTCGAGGGCTCGCCCTCCGGGATCGCGGGGCACGCCCCCCGCCTCGGCGAGCACACCCGGGAGGTCCTGGCCGGCCTCGGCCTCGACCCCGCCGAGATCGAGGCGCTCTACGCCGAACGCGCGGTCGCCTGACCCGAGACCCCTGCCTTCCTCCCATCGGACCGCCGCCGAACGGCGCCGCCGCTCCTTCACCCTTCGCAGGAAGTGAACGGTCGGTCTCGTCAAGGCGCCTCGGCCAGCTCGCCGGTCCGGCCCCGTCGGTTCCGGGCGGAGCCCCGCTGCCCGGATACCATCATCCGGCCACGGCCCGGACGCACCGGCCGCAGCCGGCGCCGAGCCGCCAAGACGTCCGCCGGGGAACCGGACGTTCCCCCGCGGACGGGCGCTGCTCCACGAACCGAAGGCGTGACGACGTGAGGAAATCGAGAGGGCGATCCACCGGCGAAAGCAGACGCCGGCCCGAGCGCGGACCCGCGTTCCAGGGATGGATCTCGACGGATGAGGACGAGGTCAAACGGCGGGAGTGGCGCGGCCGCACCGAGATCGGCGAGGTGTGCGCGCTCGACGGGCAGCGCGGCCCCTTCTGCGACTACCGGGTGACGTCATCGAGCGGCAGTGGTTACGTGGTGGAGGTCCGATCCCTCGAAGAGCGGATCAACTCCTGCGAGTGCCGCGACTTCGCCGCCAACCGCCTCGGCACCTGCAAGCACGTGGAGGGCGCGGTGCAGCGCATCAGGGCCCGCGGGCAACGCGGCGGGTCGGGCGAGCGCATCGAGGTCTTCCTCGACGAGCGCGAACGTGCGCCTCGCCTCGCGGTCCCCGCCGGGATGGCGCGCGAACACCCCGCGTTCGCCGCCGAGATCGAGCGGCGGTGTGCGGATCTCCGCCAAGGCTCGTCCGAGGCGTCCCGGGCGCTCCGGGCGCTGCGGAAGATGGCGCGGTCCAACGAAGACCGCCTCCGCGTCTCCCGCCGCCTGGAGCACTGGCTGGAAGCCCGGCAGGCAGCGGAGCGGCGGGAGCGCGACCGCGCGCGGTTCGAGGCGGAGCTCGCCTCCGGACGCCGGTCGCTCGACGGCCTCCTCAAGCGCCCCCTCCTGCCCTACCAGACCGAGGGGGTGCTGCACCTCGCGTTCGGCGAACGGGCGCTGCTCGCCGACGACATGGGGCTCGGCAAGACCGCGCAGGCCATCGCCGCCTGCGCCCTGCTGCGCGAGCTGCGCGGCGTCGAACGGGTGCTGGTGGTGTCGCCGGCGTCGCTGAAGGCGGAATGGGAGGAGCAGATCGGGAAGTTCCTGCACGCGGGGGAGCGTTCGGAGGAGCGCCCCCCGGGCTCCGCCCCGGACGATTCCGCCGCCGACGCCGAGGTCGATGCCGGCGCCGGGTTCACCGTCACCACGGTGTTCGGAGACCCCGCCGCGCGCCGCGCCGCCTACGGGCGCCGGGCGTTCTTCACCCTCTGCAACTACGAGCAGGTCCTCGGAGACGGCGGCGTCCTCCTCGCCGCGTTGCAGCCCGACGTGGTCATCCTCGACGAAGCCCAGCGCATCAAGAACTGGCAGACCAAGACCGCAAACGCGGTCAAGAAGCTCCGCAGCCGGTACGCGTTCGTCCTGACCGGCACGCCGCTCGAGAACCGGATCGACGAGATCTACTCCATCGTGCAGTTCCTGGACCCGGAGCTGCTCGGCCCGCTGTTCCGGTTCAACCGGGAGTTCTACCACCTGGACGAGAAGGGTCGCCCCGTCGGCTACCGGAACCTGGAGGCGCTCGCGGACCGGGTGTCCTCGGTCATGCTGCGGCGGCGCAAGGAAGACGTGGAGGGCCAGCTCCCGGGCCGGGTGGACAAGACCTTCTTCGTGCCCATGACCGACGCGCAGCGGGACTTCTACGACGACTACGAGCGCATGGCCGCCCGGCTCGCGTCCGTGGCCGCGCGGCGGCCGTTGACCAGGGAGGAGTTCGACAGGCTCCAGCGCTACCTCGCCTGCATGAGGATGGTGTGCGACACCCCTGCCATCCTCGACGGCGAGCCCCACGAATGCCCCAAGATGGACGAGCTCGAACGCCTGCTGCCCGACCTGCTGGACGACCCCGGGTGCAAGGTCATCGTCTTCTCCGAATGGGTGCGGATGCTCGAGCTGGTGCGCGGCCACGCGCTCGAAGCCGGCCTGGAATTCGCCTGGCACACGGGCGGCGTGCCGCAGCAGCGCCGCCGCGCCGAGATCCGGAGGTTCCGCGAGGACCCGGACTGCCGCCTGTTCCTCTCGTCCGAATCCGGCGGCGTGGGGCTCAACCTGCAGGCGGCGAACGTCGTCGTCAACCTGGACCAGCCCTGGAATCCGGCGCGCCTGGAGCAGCGCATCGCGCGCGCCTGGCGCAAGCACCAGACCCGCCCGGTGACCGTCATCCACCTGGTGAGCGAGGACACCATCGAGCACCGGATGCTCGGCCTCCTCGACGCCAAGCGCACGCTCGCGGACGGGGTTCTCGACCGGCGTGGAGACCTCGGGCGGATCCGGATGCCCGGCGGCCGGGCCGCGTTCCTGGAACGGCTGAACGAGGTGCTCGACACTGAGCCGAAGGCGTCGGCGGAGGGTGAAGCGCCGCCGCCCCCGTCCCCGTCCCCCGTGGAGAAGCTGCGCGACGCGCTGGCTGCCGAGCACGGCCCGGCGCTGCACCGGATCCTCGTGCGCGAGGGCAAGGGCGGCGAGGGCGAGGGCGACGGCGACGGCACGGACGGAGACGCCGCGCTGGTGGTGCTCTCCCTGCCCCCGGACCGCCTCGCCGAGGCGCAGCGCCGCCTCGACGAGACGTCGGGCATGAAGGTGACGGTGATCGATCAGGCCGCGCACGAGACGATGCTCCGCCTCGCGAGGGAAGGGCTGATCTCCCTCCCGGTGGGCGGTGCGGCCGGGGAGATGCGCCAAGTCCATCCCCCGCCGGGCTCGGAGGAGGGGGCGCGGCCCGACGGCCGGGTCCTGCGTGCGGCGGCGCTGGCGGAACAGGCGAAGCACAAGCTCAAGGCGGCGGCGCTGCTCGAAGGCGGCGGCTTCCCGGTGGAAGCGCGCGCGCCCGCCGTGGAAGCCGCCCTTCTCGCCGCCGGCGCGGTAGCGGCCCTGCGCGGGCGGCCGGAGCCCGGCGACGCGGAGTCCGCCGCCGCGTTCCTGCTGCGCGAGGGGCTCGAGGAGGGTACCGGCGATCTGCCGCGCGGCGCGGTGCGGGTCCTCTCCGGCGACGGGGGGAGGGAGAGCGCGGCCGCCGCCGTGGGCAGCCTCCTCGACTGGGTCGCGGACGCGATCCGGGACGCATCGGACAGCCGGGCGCGCGCCGCCCCGTGACCGGCGCCGTCTCGACGGAGCCTCGGCCCCGCCGCGACCGCGCCGCGCTCATACGACGATCTCGTCTCCCCAGAGCCGCTCCAGAAACCGCCGCCACGGCAGCACCTGGATGCCGTCTTCGGTGCGCCTCGGCTCGTCCTCGTTGCAGACGACGATGGCGCAGCGGGGGCGGTGCTCCTCGACGTAGGCGCGCATCGCCTTCAGGTCTTCCCGGCGCACACGCGCGCCGCCCTTGACCTCGATGGCCACCGTACCGTCCCGTCCGAGCACGAAGTCGCATTCCATCCCCGACTTGGTGCGCCAGAAGCGCACCAGCACGTCGTATTCCCGATAGGCCCGCCAGGCCAGCAGCTCCATCAGGATGAAGTGCTCCAGGGCGCGCCCGAAGGCGGGGCCGGCGGGGCGTTCGATCCGGCGGCCGGTGACGTGCCCGGCGACGCCCACGTCGAAGAGAAGGCTTGCGCGAAGCCGTCACCGGCCGTCGGGCCGCCTGAACCCAACGGTTCGCCTGCCGCGGCCCGATCGTGGCCGCTACGAACCGGGGCTGGCCCCCCGCGCGTTCCAACGTCCGGCGAGCGCCCGTCGGCATCGCGCGAAACGTTCTTCCCCTGACGGCGGCCTCGCACTCCGGTTCCGGAATTCGGGGCGCCTCCCGCACCGTTGCATGGCCCCTTTCGAGGCGCCCGGTGGAATGGCAGGAGCATGCCTCGGTGGCGTGGCGGCGGGGTTCCGGCCTGGAAACGGCCCCGGCGCACCGGGCGGTAAAAGGCTCCGGCTCAGGAGGGACGGGCCAAGCGCCCCGTGCGGTCGAGTAGCTCCGCCCCCGTGCCGCACTCGATGATCCAGCTACCGGCCTCGGCGAGCTGTTCCGGGTTCGTGAGGCGCGCAAGCAACTCCGACAGTCGCTCGCCCGTTTCGGCGTCGAACTTCTGGGAGGCCAGCCGGCAAAGCAGCGCCCGTTCTTCGGCGCGTCCCTCGGCGCGCCCGCGCTCCAGACCTAGCTCGAGCCCTTGCTCCCGGCCTTGCTCCCGGCCCCGCTCGATCCCTTGTTCAAGCCCCTGTTCGCGGCCTTCCCGAAGCCACTGCTCGATCCACTCCTGCACCCGCTCCGCCAGCATCGCTCCTCCTCCTTCCAGCGCGTCCGCCGCGAGCGGCGCTCCCTCCCCGAAACGCCTCGACACCACCTGCCGAAGCCACTCCGAGAACGCCCGCCGCAGCTCCTCGTCGCCCGACTCCCCCAGCCACCCCGACAACGCCTCCATCACCTCCCGCAGCGCCTCCGCCGTTCCGCTGGTCTCCAGCCTCACCAGCGCCGACACCAGGTTCCGGCCCGGCAGATCGTCTTCCTTCAATCTCCCCTCGTCAAGCAGAAAGTACCGCTGCGACGGCTGGTAACGCGCCAGCGCCTCCTTCACCGGGGCGATGAGGTCCCCCACCTCCACCGGCGCGCTCCACTCGTTGGAACCGTTGTAGAGCACGATGGGCAGCACCGGCGGCAGCCGCCCGTCCGGCCCGAGCGCCCCCTGGCGGATGAGGTCCTGGTACAGCAGCCCGGTGTAGACCAGGATCCGCACCGCCATGTACCGGTCGGTCGTGGACTGGAATTCGAGCATCACCAGCAGGTACAGCCACGCCTCTCCCTGGCCCTGGAGGCGAAGCCGCCACACCGAGTCCCCGTGACGCTGGCGCATGTCGTCGCTCACGTAGTCCGCGGGGAGCTTCTCGAGGGTCTCGAAGTCGAGCTCGTCGCTCCACTCCCGGGCCACGAATCCCCGCAGCAGGTCCGCGACCATCCGGCGGTGGGAGAACAGGCTCTTGTACGCCGCGTCGTGCATGAGCACACCATAGCGCCGGATCGGCGGCGGCGCGGCCGGCGCAGGGCGCGAAATCCGTAGGAAATCGGCGCGCGTTTCGTGCGAAGGAACCCCGCGCGGGATGCTCCGTTCACCTACCGCGCCGTAGCCGGGGCGGCGCGTATCTCTAGTACGCATGCTGCCCAGGCATTATCGTCATCTCCTGCAACTTTGTAATGAAGTATGAAGTTGTAATTTTCCGCCAAGAAATTTTTGACTCTGGTTTTAATTTCCTCAAGTAGTTCCTCAATGCGCACTTTGGCCCCGTTGCTATCTTTTCTCCGGAAAGATGTGTAGAAGGCCATCAAATCAAATTCAAGAGAATTTTGCCTGTTTCTCAACAATAAACGTATCCGGATAATATCTTCGTCTATTTCACTGGAAAATTCAACTTGTTTCTTTACTTCGACGATCGCTCTGGGGGGTCCATTAGCCTTCCAAAGTGTTACGTCGACCTTTCCGTTTACACGTGCTTTCTGAGGTATTCTACCTGGTCCAACTCCTCCCGCCGCAGTGATGACTTCCTGGACCCTTTCCTCGATTTTCAAGTACATCGATTCCGGTCTTCCGGACTTTGCTAATCCTTTCATTATTTCTTTCGCAATATAAACGGTCAGAACATACTCATGCGTTTTCCATACCCACCAGCCGCCTGACCAATCCTCGTAGTCCTTCTGGGCTTTGCAGATTCCGGAGAGCGTTTTCTCGATGATGAACTCCCTTGGAATGGGTCCCTTTGACGAGATCGAATTTTTGCCTGGCATCAACCTCTTCTCGCGCTCACGCGTTCCGGTGCGTTGGGGCAACCCCACTGTCCCGGATCATAGCCGATGGTGGGCCACGAGGGCGGCGCACATCTCGGCGAGGCGTTCGCGAAGGCGGGCGGGCTCTTCGACGGTCACGCTGTTCCCCCAGGTGAAGAGGTGCCAGCACATCTCGTCGATCCCTCCCGCCTCTAAGCGGACGGTCACCGAGCCGTCCTCGTTCTCTTCGACCCGCTGGTCCGGATGGAAGAGGAACGACGACGCATCCCGGGCCGCCCGCGCATCGAATCGCAGGACCACCCGGACGGGCAGTTCCTGGAACGTGCCGAACGAGCATTTCGCATAGCGCTCCAGGCTGAACGACGGGTCCCGCTCGAAGCGCTCGTCCGTCACCCGGAGGCCGCTCACGTTCGCGAGACGCCACAGGCGCGGCTCCCCGCTCCCTTCGCTCGACGCGACGAGGAAGGCGCGGTTGCCGTAGAGGAGGCCCAACGGCCGGACGCGCCGCCGGCTTCGCTTTCCCGCCGCGATGGCGAAGTAGGTGAACTCGACCTCGCGGCGGGTCGTGATGGCCTCCCGCATCCGCGAGAGCAGGCCCTCTTCGAGCCGAGGCTTCGGCCCCGCGCGCATGGCGAGGCCCTCCGCGTGCACGAGCGCTTCGAGGTCCGATTCGATCCGGGCCAGGGACTCGGGGCGTGCGGCCGCCCGAAGCTTCTCGCCCACCCTCCGGAGCGTGCCCGCCCGGTCCTCCAAGCCGGCGCGTTCGACGGTCCGGGCGGAGGCTTCGACCACCGCCAGCTCCTCCGCCGAGAGCGCGACGAGCCGGTGAAGGTCGAGCGAGCGCAGCCGCCAGCGGCGCTGCGGGCCGCTCGCCTCCACGACCTCCAGGCCCTTGAAGGCCGCTTCGACCGCCGCGCGCATGCGTTCGGCGGTGCTCCGGCTGACGGAGAACTCGTCCTGGACGTCGCCCAAGGTCATCCCGAAGCGCCTCGCCTGGAGAAGGATGGCCAAGCGCACGATGTCCGCCAGCCGCTCGTAGCGCATCTCCCCGGGCCTCCTCTCCTTCGCCGTTCGATCACGGTACCCCAGGCCGCGCCTCTCGCGGGCGGGGCCGGGGCCGGGACCTTGCTCTCGTTCCCGCTCCCCCTCCCGTCATGGCCGGAAGCCGATGGGCCGGGGCCGGCCCGGCTTGGCCTCGCACTCGTCGCGCAGCATGGCGAGGAGTGCGTCGGGGTCGTCGGCCTCCCCCAGAAGCTCCACCTTCCGGCGCACCACCGCGAAGTCGCCCGGGGTCAGGTTGCCCAGGGACGCAAGCCCGCCCGGCGGGGTGAGCGCGAAGTAGCCGCGGAACGCGGCCGCCGCCGAAGACGTCGTCGAGCATCGACTCGATGACCGGCTGGGTCCGGTAGCGGAGCAGGAGCTCCAGGATCCGGACGTCCGTGCGGCCGAGGTCCGTCGTCCGGGCGAGCCGGCGAAGCCGCTGCGCGGTCCGGTCGGGCCGGGCCTTGCCCGCCGCGGAAGACTCCTCGCGCAACGCCTCCTGGAGGGAGCGCCACTTCCGACCGGACATCCCTTCGTCGGGCTCGACGCTTCTCCTCCGCAGGCGCTTCCTCCGGCTCCCGAACGTGGCGCGGTTGTCCCGATCCGCCACCCACTCGGCCAGCTCCGACGCCTCGGGGTCGTGGTGATGGAGGAAGGCGGCGGCGTTCGCGAGGTACATGGCGATCAGGCGCTGCTCGTAGGCGTTCATCATGGCGCTCTCTCCGGTCCTCCGGGTACGGGGAGAGGAGTCTATCGTGCCGGTACGTCATATTCGGACGTATCAAATGAGCGTTCTCGATATTTTTCGTCGCCGAGGACCGGCGCGCTTTGGGAACGGCGGGTCCTGGGAACGCTTGTGTCCCGCCCGCAACGGACCGAAGGTCCGGGGGGAAGCGCCCGTGAACGAAAGTGCGGGCGAGACGCCCGCGTCCGCAGGACGCGCCGTTCCACAGGGTTCCGTGCAAGCGCCGCCGTGGGGCGAAATCCGCCCAAAAGCCTCTCGAACCGACCCCGAGCCGTAGAACGACGCCGTCCCCGGGGGTAGAGAATATCTCGCCTTCCTCTCTACTCTCCCTGTATCAAGAGCTTACGAACAGGGCGCGGGCCTTGCAGGGGCCCCGGCTCCTGGAAGCCGGCCTATCCGGCCTCGATCTGGGGGAGGAAGAAGACCTCGCTGTCCTCGCCGATGGACTCCAGGAACGGCTCCTGGAAGATCTCGCCGTCGATGGCGACCGCGACCCCGTCCCGGAGGCGGTCTCCCACCCCGGGGAAGCGGGCATCGAGGGCCTTGAGGAGCTGGCGGAAGTTCTCGGCCTCCACCTCGACCTCCTTCTGGCCGCCCGCCAGCTCGCGGGCCAGCTCGTTCGGCAGGACCACCTTCGCCATCGCGCGCTCCGCCGGCTTTGCCGGGAGCCCCTGCCTCTCAGTCCGCCGCTTCCGGCAGCGCCGCGGCGTCCAGGGCCGCGAGCAGCCGGGGCGGCGACGCGGGAAGGTCGTTCATGCGGACCCCGCAGGCGTGATGGATCGCGTTCGCGACCGCCGCGAGCGGGGGCACGATGGGGACCTCCCCGACCCCCCGCACCCCGTAGGGATGGCGCGGGTTCGGGACCTCCACGAGGACGGTGTCGATCATCGGAAGGTCCGAGGCGACCGGGACCCGGTAGTCGAGGAAGCCCGGGTTCTCCAGGGTCCCCGCCTCGCTATAGACGTACTCCTCGTTGAGGGCCCAGCCGATGCCCTGTGCAGCCCCGCCCTGGAGCTGCCCCTCGACGTAGCTCGGGTGGATGGCCCGGCCCACGTCCTGGACCGCGGTATAGCGAAGCACGGTGACCCGCCCGGTGTCCGGGTCGACCTCGACGTCGCATACGTGCGTCCCGAAGCCGGGCCCGGCCCCGCGCGCGTTGATCGTCGCCTGGCCGGAGATGGGGCCGCCGGTCTTCGCCGAGCCCTCCGCGAGGGCCGCGAGCGAGAGCGGCTCGAACTCGCCGACGTTGCTGCTCGCGGGCCGCGCCTCGCCGTTCTCCCACACGACCCCGTCCGCCTCGACGTCCCAGATCTTCGCCGCGCGCCCGCGCAGCTCCTCCACGACCTGCTTCGCGGCCTCCACCACCGCCATGCCGACCGCGAAGGTCACCCGGCTGCCGCCGGTCATGTCGCTGTAGGGGATCGAGCTCGTGTCGGGGACGACGGGGCGGACCCGGTCGTAGTCGATACCGAGCGCCTCCGCGGCCATGATCGCCATCGACGCCCGCGACCCGCCGATGTCCGGGTTCGGGTCCACGACCACCGCCGTGCCGTCCTCGTTGACGTGCACCGCCGCGCTCGACTGCCCACCGATGTTGAACCAGAACCCGGAGGCGACCCCCCGCCCCTGGTTCGGGCCGAGGGGCGCCCGGTAGTGCTCGTGGGCGAGCGCCGCCTCGACCGTCTCCGCGTAGCCGATCTGCCGGAACTTCGGCCCGTAGGCCGCCTTCGTGCCCTCGCGCGCGGCGTTGGCGAGGCGGAGCTCGAGCGGGTCCATGCCGAGCTTCCCGGCCAGCTCGTCGAGGGCGCTCTCGACCCCGAACGCCGCCATCGGCGCCCCCGGGGCGCGGTAGGCCGCGCACTTCGGGCGGTTGACGACGACGTCGTAGCCGACCGCCCGCACGTGGTCGAGGTGGTAGGGAGCGAACGCGGTCATGCAGCCGAGCTGCACCGGCGAGCCCGGGAAGGCCCCCGCCTGGTACCGGAGCTCGGCGTCGCCGGCGGTGATCCGGCCGTCCTTCGTCGCCCCGATCCGCACCTTGACGTGGCTGCTCGAGGTCGGGCCGGTGGCCCGGAACACCTCGTCGCGGTCCATCACGATCTTCACCGGGCGGCCCGCCTTGCGGGAGAGGGCGAGCGCGACCGGCTCGACGTAGACCGTGGTCTTGCCGCCGAAGCCGCCCCCGATCTCGGACGGGATGACCCGGATGCGGGAGTTCTCCATCCCGAGCAGCTTCGCGCAGTACGCCCGGACCATGAACTGGCCCTGGCTGGAGCACCAGACGGTGCAGTGCCCGTCCTCGCCGACGCTCGCGACCGCCGCGTGGGGCTCGATGTAGCCCTGGTGGACCGCTTCGGTGGTGTACTCGCCTTCGACCACCATGTCCGCCTCGGCGAAGCCCGCCTCGACGTCGCCGAGCGAGAACTCGACCCGCGACGCCACGTTCGAGGGGTCGTCCGGCTTCGGATCGACCCCCTCCGTGAACAGGTGGTCGTGGAGCAGGGGGGCGCCCGGCGCCATCGCCTCGCGCACGTCGAGGACGTGGGGCAGGACCTCGTAGTCCACCCGGATGCGGTCAAGGGCTTCCTCCGCCGCCGCCCGCGAGGTCGCGGCCACCGCCGCCACCGGGTGCCCGTCGTAGAGCGCCTTGCCCCGGGCCATGACGTTGTGCGAGAGGTCGCGGAAGTTCATCGGCCCCTCGCCCACCATCAGGTCCCCGTCCGGGACGTCCGGGAAGTCCTCCGCGGTCACCACCGCCCTGACCCCCGGAACCGCGAGGGCCGCGCCCGCGTCGATGCCGGCGATCCGGGCATGGGCGTGGGGGCTCCGCAGGATGCGCCCGACGAGCATCCCCGGCATCGTGAAGTCCGCGCCGAAGTTCGCGCGCCCGGTGACCTTGTCGAGGCCGTCGGGGCGGATCGGGCGGGCCCCGACCCACCTGAACCCGGAGGCCGAATCACCCATCGCTCAAGCCTCCGCGCGCATTTCCGCCGCCGCCTTCTGCACCGCGCGGACGATCTTGTCGTACCCGGTGCAGCGGCAGAGGTTTCCGGCCAGCCAGTACCGGATCTCGGTCTCGCTGGGGTCGAGGTCCCGGTCGAGCAGCGCCTTCGCGGCGACGAGGAAGCCCGGCGTGCAGATGCCGCACTGGAGGGCCGCCTCCTCGAGGAAGGTGCGCTGGAGGGGGTGAAGCTGGTCGCCATCCGCCATCCCTTCGATGGTCTCCACCTCGCGGCCCTCGGCCTCCACCGCGAGGGCGAGGCAGGAGCACACCAGGCGCCCGTCGAGCATGACGCTGCACGCGCCGCAGTCGCCCGAGCCGCAGCCCTCCTTGCTGCCGGTGAGCCCGAGCTCGTCCCGGAGCGCGTCGAGCAGGGTCTGGTCCACCTCGCAGAGGAACTCGCGCGGCTCCCCGTTGACGGTCGTGGTTACGTGTCGCTTGGCCATCGCTCAGTTGCTCCTCGCGCGCTCGCTTGCAATGCCCGCGGCGCGGCGCGCGAGCACGCCGGCCACCTTGATCCGATAGGTCTTCGTGCCCCGCTTGTCGTCGATGGGGTCGCAGGCGGCGCTCGCCGCCGCCGCGAGGTTCGCCATCGCGTCGTCGTCGAGCCTTGTGCCGATGAGGGCGTCCGCCGCCTCGGGGACGAGCAGCGGCCGGGGCGCGACCGCGCCGAGCGCCACCCGCGCGGCGGTGCAGGTCCCGCCCTCGTCGAGGGTGACGCACACCCCGGCCCCGACCACCGCGATGTCCATCTCCGTGCGCGGGATGAACCGGAGGTAGGCGTCCCCGGTCCGCGCCGGGCGGGGCGGCAGGAGGAAGCTCACCACGAGCTCGCCGTCGCCGAGCGAGGTCTGTCCGGGGGCGGTCACGACGTCCTCCACCGCCGCCTCGCGCCGGCCGTTCGGCCCCGCGATCTCGCAGGTGACGCCGGCCGCGATCATCGCGGGGGTGGAGTCGGCCGCGGGGGACCCGTTGCAGAGGTTCCCGCCGAGGGAGGCGCGGCCCTGGATCTGGGTCGAGCCGATCAGCTCGAACGCCTCGACGACCCCCGGCCACATGGCCGCGACCGCCTCGTTCTCGCCGAGCACCGCGCCGGGCACTGCTGCGCCGACCCGGAACCCGCCGCCCTCCTCCGACACGTCGAGGAACTCCGGGATGTTCTTGACGTCGACGATGACCTCCGGGGAGATCATCTTCGCCCTCATCTGCACGATGAGGTCGGTGCCGCCGGCGAGCGGCCGGGCCTTGCCGCCCGCCTCGGCGAGCAGGGCGACCGCCTCGTCCACCGTGGACGGCGCTTCATATTGGATCGACCGCACGATGTCCTCTCCCTCCAGTGGTTGGTTGAAAGCTCAGGTGGAAGCCGTGAACCGGCGCGATTCTACACGAGGCGGCGGCCGGCCAAGCGGCCCGCCGCGCCGTCCGGCGCCACGGGGGGGCCGATGCGGTCGATCGCGCCGGCTCCGCGGCTCGGCGGCGCCTTGATCGACGCTTGGAAAGCCGGCTCTCGCCTGGGCGGGCAGGGCCGATCGGTCTGCGCCTGATCGCCGGGGGGAGATACGGCCCGCCGGTCCGGGGGCAGCCCGACCGAGGCCGGGCGCTGTTCGGAGCTGCCTTCACCCCACCGCAGGGCTTTCGCGGACACATCGCAGGGGCTCCTGGGAACGCTTGTGTCCCGCCCGCAAACGAACTTCGGCGGGGCCACAACCGCCCAATGCGGGCGGGACGCCCGCGTTCCCAGGAGCCCTCGTGAGAGGTGTGCTTGGCGAAAAACCCCGTCGCGCACCTGCCGCCGGTCCGGAGGGAGGGCCGCCGCCGGCGCCCGCACCCCGCGTATCCGCCCGCCGAGACTCACACCGCCTCGCTCGCGCCGCCGTCGATGTTGATCGCGGTCCCGGTGATGAAGGCGGCCCGGCCGGAGGCGAGGAAGGCCACGAGGTCCCCCACCTCCTCCGCCTCGCCGTAGCGCCCGACCGGCACGTTCGCCCCCATCCGCTCGTAGTAGGCGTCGAGGGTCTCCCCTCCGCGGCCGCCTCGCTCCCACCGCCGCTCGTGCTGGGCGGACTTGATGAGCCCGAGGCAGATGGTGTTGACCAGGACGTTCTCAGGGGCGTACTCGTTGGCCATCGCCTTGGTGAGGTTGATGCCGAGGGCGCGGCTCGCCGACGTCGGGAGGGCGTTCTTGCGGGGGACCTTTCCGCCGGGGGTGGTCATGTTGATGATCCGCCCCCCGCCGCGGGCGCGCAGGTGTGGCAGCACCGCCCGCGAGAACCGGATCGCCCCGAAGACCTTGATCTCCAGGTCCTCGCGCCAGATCGCCTCGGTCGCCTCCAGGAACGGGTGCGCGCGGGAGCCGCCCGCGTTGTTCACCAGGACGTCGATGCCGCCGAAGCGCTCGACCGTCGCGGACACGACCCGCGCCACGTCGTCGTCGCGGCACACGTCCCCGGCGACGGCCAGCACCTCCCCGCCGGTGCGGCCCCGGACGTCCTCCGCGGCCTGCTCCAGCACGTCCGCGCGGCGGGCGCAGACGGCGACCTTCGCCCCCTCTTCGCTGAGCCGGAGGGCCGATGCCTTGCCGATCCCCTCGCTGCCGCCGGTGATGATCGCGACCTTGCCGCGGAGCCCCAGATCCATGTCCTCTCCTTCTCGTTTCGGTTGAATGCGCTGTGCGACCGCCCGTCGACCGGCGGCTATCGGGTCCCGCCCCGCCGACTCCCGCGTGTCGCCGCTCCCAAGTCCAATGGCCCGCGCTGCTTGCCGATCCGCTCCCTTGGCTCCCTTGGCCGAAGCTGGCGCCGGGCCGACCCCGCCCCGCCCCGCCCCGCCCCGTCTCAGGCGCAGACCGACTCGATGTGCCGGGCCACATGCGCCGGGTCGTTGGGCACCACGACCTTGCGGGCGGGAAGGTCGTCGAGCCCCGCGAGCCGCGGGTGGCCGACCTCCGCGCCGGGCGGCGCGGTCTCCGGGAACTTCCCCGGGTGGGCGGTCGCAAGGCACACGGTGGGGGCGTCGGTCCCCAGCTCCTCGGCCACCTTCACCCCCACCGCGGTGTGCGGGTCGAGGACCCGGCCCGTCCTCCCGTACCAGCGCTCGATGGCGGCGAGGGTCTCGCCGCGGTCCGCGCGGCCCGACACGATCCGATCGGTACCGGGCCGCGATCCGCCCGGGTCGAGCCGGGCCTCTCCCTCCGACTCGAAGGCGGACATGAAGGCCCGGACCGCCTCCCCGGCCCCGGCTCTGGCCTCGGCTCCCGCCCCGGCCCCGCCGAGGCGCCACCACAGGAACCGCTCGAAGTTGCTCGCGACCTGGATGTCCATGGAAGGGCTCGGGGTACGCCGGACCTCGCCGCGGCGGTAGACGCCGGTGCGGAAGAAGCGGTCCAGGATGTCGTTCTCGTTCGTCGCGAGGATCAGCCGCTCCACCGGCAGGCCCATCTCCGCCGCGAGGAACCCCGCGAACACGTCCCCGAAGTTGCCGGTGGGCACGCTGAAGCTCACCTTCCCGTTCGCGCCCGGGAGGCCGGGCGGCAGCCGGAGCCATGCGTGGAAGTAGTAGACCACCTGGGCGAGCAGCCGCACGCAGTTGACGGAGTTGACGGCCCCGAGCCGCCAGCGGGCCTTGAACCCCGCGTCGTGGAAGAGGGCCTTCATGAGCCGCTGGCAGTCGTCGAACGTCCCCTCGACCGCGATGCAGTGCACGTTCGGGTCCGGCACGGTGGTCATCTGCAGCTCCTGGAGGCGGCTCGTCCGCCCCTCCGGGAACAGGATGAAGACCCGCACGTTCGACTTCCCGCGGAGCGCCGCGATCGCGGCGCTGCCGGTGTCGCCGCTCGTCGCGCCGAGCACGTTCAGGGTCTCGCCGGAGCGCCCGAGCTCGTAGTCGAAGAGATGCCCGAGGAGCTGGAGGGCGAGGTCCTTGAAGGCGAGGGTCGGCCCGTGGAAGAGCTCCAGGAGGTAGAGGTCGCCCAGCGGCGCGAGCGGGGCGACTTCCGGGGTGTCGAACCCGGCCCCGCCGCCCGCCGGGGCGTAGGTTCGTTCGATGAGCGCGCGAAGGTCCTCCTCCGGCACGTCGTCCGTGAACCGGCGGAGGATCTCGAAGGCGAGCGCCGGATAGGCGAGCCCCCGCCACGACTCGATCTCCCCGGACACGTCCGGCAGACGCTCCGGCATCAGGAGCCCGCCGTCGGCCGCCTGGCCGGCCATGAGGGCCGTGCGGAACGGGACGGCCGGCCCCCCGCCCCTCGTGCTCACGTATCGCATGGCGGAAAGTGTATCCGCTCTCCCGCACGTCCCGGCGCACCTTGCGCAGCGCACCGGGACCCGCGGGAGAACGGCGCTCGCCGTCGCCGGGGACGCGCCGGCTCGTGCGCGCCGTCCGGGAGGCCCTTCTCGCTCCCGCGCGAAGGGTCGATGCCGGACTTCGCCGGCCCCTTCCGGGGTCGGTCACGCCCGTCGCGCCGCCTCCGGTACTCGACGCGGCCGCACCGAGCCTCCCTGGGAAAGCGGGCGCCCCGCCCCCGTCGTCATTCCCGCGAAAGCGGGAATCCATACGTCCTGGGAACGCTTGTGTCTCGCCCGCATTTTCGTTCACGGGCTCTTCACTCCCGGACCTTCGGTCCACTGCGGGCGAGACACAAGCGTTCCCAGGGACCTCCGCGAACGGTGCGCCACCGCGCACATGCCTCCGAGAGGGCCGTGCCTTGATTGCCGAAGCGAGGGCTGGCTAGACTCCGGCGGCATGGGAAACCTCGAAACGGCGTCCGAAGCTGGGGCTCGTGTCGATGCCGACGTAGGCCAGCGGAGGGGTTGCGGCGGCGGGGAAACATCCCCGAGGGAAGCGGCCCCGGCTCCGCGGGAGCCGGCTTCGCAGGAGGCCGCCTCGCAGGCTGCGCTGGACGCCTTGCTGTGCGACCTTCTGCCGCGCCAGGGGAGCTGGAGCGACGAAGGCTACCTGTGGCTCACCGACCACGGCCGCCGCCGGGTCGAATTCACCGACGGCCGTATCGAGGGGCTGCCCGTGCCGACCGACTTCCATCAGTCCGTCCTCCTGTTCCTCCATGCCCTGTTCCGCGCCTGGCTCCGGCCGCGCGGCGGCGTCGTGATGGTCTCCGGGATGCGGATGCGGGTCCGGGAGGGCAAGTTCCGCGAGCCGGACGTCCTGCTGTTGCGCGACCGCTCCGACCCTCGCCGCCAGAACCGCTATTGGCTCGGTGCGGATCTGGTGGTCGAGGTCGTCAGCCCGGACGACCCGGACCGGGATCTGGTGGAGAAGCGGGCGGACTACGCCGAGGCTGGCATCCCGGAATACTGGATCGCGGACCCGCGCGACGAGACCCTGACGGTGCTGGCGCTGCATGGGGAGGCATATGTCGAGCACGGCCGGTACGGGCGGGGGGAGGCGGCCGCCTCGGCGCTGCTCGAAGGCTTCGCGGCGGAGGTCTCGGCGGTGTTCGACGCCCCGGAGACGGGCGCTTGAGCGCCGGACGCCGAGACGGGGCGCGCCAGCGGGCAGCCGTGTTGCGGCGGGTGAAGGCGATGGGCTGCGGGTCGGTTCTCTCCCGTCAGCCGTGCGCTGGACTCGTCTACAACCTGTAACGATAGATTTGGAGAGAAGCAATGGACTATACAGCGATTACCAATGGACAGGAGGTAAAGAAAACCTTCGAAGACCTGCGGGATGCCTTCATAGAATACGGAAAGAAGAAAGGACACTACCATAACGATAACAATCCTCGCTACTATCTCCGAGATATGGACGGTCTATGGGGCGCCTTCGGTGATGCGGATGAAAAAAGATATGCCATAGTATTCGGACGTAGGAAAGAATTCCTGGTGAATCCTCCAAAAGAAGGCGATAGGGGCAGCGAAGGTCTATTCGTTCAAGATGATGCAGGAAACAAGTATCTTACTCATTCCGGGAAATTAAGTCATATAGCTGACTCTCGTAAGAAGTTAATTAATTTCACAGATCCTGATCACTGGATAACGGTGAGAGGGGAACAGAAAAAAAGATTCCTGGTTGCACGACTCGACTTTGGCGATCTGACCGCCCTGTTTGATCGAATCGATCAAGTCACAACAGACATGGAACACTTCAAGGAGAGCTTCAAGAAAAAAGGTGATTCCGACTGCCCACTGGCACTCGACGGCGACGCGCCGGAAGATTCCTCGACAAGAAGGACGTCGTCTGCGCTCAACACGATCCTCTACGGGCCGCCGGGGACGGGCAAGACATACGCTACCTTCCGCCGTTGCGTGGAGATCTGCGACGGCAGTTGCCCGGACGAGGACGACAAGGTCCGATCTCGTTACAAGGAGCTTGTCGAGAAGGAGAAACGGGTCGAGTTCGTGACCTTCCACCAGTCCTACGGCTACGAGGAATTCGTCGAGGGATTGCGTCCCGACACCGGTTCGGTAAAGGGAGACGGGGAAGCGGACGCCGGCTTCCGTCTCGTTGCGACCGACGGCGTGCTCAAGCGCATTGCGGAACGCGCCCGCGGCGCGTCCGGGCCAACCGGCGATGCCGAAGCATCTGCCGGCGCGAAGCCCCATGTCCTCGTCATCGACGAGATCAACCGCGCCAACATCTCGAAGGTGATGGGGGAGCTCATCACGCTCCTGGAGGAGGACAAGCGGGAGGGCGCGGAGAACGAGGTCGCCGTCACGCTGCCCCACTCCGGCGACCGTTTCACCCTGCCGGCGAACTTGTACATCCTCGGCACGATGAACACCGCCGACCGGTCCATCGCGCTGCTCGACACGGCGCTGCGCCGCCGCTTCGAGTTCAAGGAGTTGGCGCCGGATCCCGAGCTGCTGGGCGATGCCGCCGAGGCGACGGGCATCAAGCTGCCCGCCGTGCTCGGCGCCATCAACGAGCGTCTGGAATACCTCATCGACCGCGATCACCTGATCGGCCACGCCTGGCTGATGGGCGCGCGTACGAAAGCGGATGTGGACCGCATCATGCGCCGCAAGATCATCCCGCTCATCGCCGAGTACTTCTACGACGACTGGCAGAAGGTTCAGGCCGTCCTCGGCGGCGCCGACGACTTCGTTCAGGGAAAACCGCTCAAGCCGCCGCCGGGGCTCGACGACACGGATGCGGGCGAGGATCGCCGCCGTTGGAAGGTACGGGAGAAATTCGCAGATGATGCTTACAGGCGCCTCATCTCAGAGCAGGCTCAGGGCTCGGAACCAGCGCCCGACACGGAAACCGGAACGGAATGATCTCTCCTGATTACGTACAAAGCTCAGCTTGCGCCCTGAGGGCTGATGGAAACCCGGGCACAGGTTCTGCGAAAATCCGTCATTCCCTGTCATCCTCGCGAAAGCGGGGAGAAAGCGGGAATCCACTTCAACCCGAAGGCCCTGGATTCCCGCTTTCGCGGGAATGACGGGCTGAAGGAAACCATTTACCTGAGCTTTGTACGTAATCAGGTGATCTCTTGACCATGACCCTCACTTGCCAGGAACGCGGCTGTCTTACCGGCAGGGTCGGGGCGAGCCTCCGGCGCAGAAACCGGAACGGGTTGCTCTTCCTGATTATGAACAAAGCTCAGGTGAAAGGTCGTTTTCAACCCGTCATTCCCTGTCATCCTCGCGAAAACGGGGGGAAAGCGGGAATCCAGCGACTCTTGATTGAAGTGGATTCCCGCTTTCGCGGGAATGACGGAGGCAGGCGGGGCGCTTGTGCCTCGGGGGGACACGGTGTTCCGAGGGATTGCGGGCCTTCGGCCCGATGCGGGCGGGACGCCCGTGCCCCGGCGGGGCACACCGTTCCCAAGGGGTCGGGGTGGAAAGCTCGTGCGGGTGGGGCGCCTGCGCTTCCGGGACGGACGGATTCCCGCTTTCTCCTCGCTTTCGCGAGGATGACAGAGAATGACGGATTTTCGCAGGGCCTGTGCCCGGGCTTCCATCGGCCCGAGATCGCAAGCTGATCTTTGTACGTAATCGGGTTGTTCTGTTGGCCGTGACCCTCACTTGCCGGGAATATGGCAACCTGACCGTCGGGGACGGGAAGGACCTGACGGAGAAGGAAGCAGACCGTTTATACGCCCTCGCCGAACGCGCCCGCCGGCGACTCGACAGGAAGCCGCCTGTCCTGACCCGCACCCACCGCGGCCTGAAGGCGGCACAGGTCGTCGGCGTCCTCGCCGTTCCGGGGAAGACCCTCGAAATCCTGCCCAAGATCGACCGGCACGACCAGGACGACCAGGACAGCCGGGACGACGAAAACGATCAGGACCGCATCGCCGTCCGCAAGGCGCTCGTCCACATGCTCGCCGTGGCTCACGGCCTGCGGGTCGCCGATGGGGAGCTCGCGTCCCTGGCGACGCAACGGCACGACCTACTGGAAATCCTCATCGGGTTGTTCGCGAACCGGCTGCTCACCGCCGTGCGGCGCGGCCTGCCCCGCCGCTACATCGGGCACGAGGACGATCTCAGGCTGCTGCGCGGGCGGCTCAACGTCATCCGGCAGGTCACGCATCTCGCGGCTCGGCCTGATCTGCTCGCCTGCCGCTTCGACGAACTGTCCGAGGACACGCCCCTCAACCGGGTCCTCAAGGCGGCCGTGCTACGGCTGGCCCGCGTGGCCCGGACCGCCGCCAACGCGCGGCGTCTGGCCGAGCTCACCGCCCGTTTCGAGCTCACGGGCGACTCGCCGGACCCGCTCCGCGAGCCGGTGCGCCTCGACCGCACCAACACCGCCTTTCACGACCTCCACCGCCTCGCCCGGCTGTTCCTCACCGGAGACTGGCAGAGCACGACAGGCGGCGAAGCGACGGGCTTCACCCTGCTGTTCCCCATGAACGAGCTGTTCGAGCAGTTCATCGGGCAGAGCCTGATACGCGCCCTCGGCCCCGGGCGTGTCCGCCTCCAGGACTCCCGCTACAGCGCGTTGATCGACGACGCCGACAAGGACGCCTCCGGCAAGCCCAAGCCGCTGTTCAACCTGCAACCCGACGCCGTGATGGAGCCGCCGGCCGGGGCAACCGGCCCTCCCATCGTTCTCGACACCAAGTGGAAACGCCTGAAGCCGCATGAGCCCCGTCGCGAGAGAACCCTGGGGGTAGAGCAGTCCGACGTCTACCAGATGCTCGCCTATGCGCGCGCCTATGGCGCCGGGCGTCTCATCCTGATCTATCCCTGGCACGAAGAACTGGCCAAGGAAAGACTGGGTGGGAAGGGGGTCCTCCGCACCTGGACGGTTGCCGAGCCGGGAACGACGGCTGCCGGCTCCGAAACCGCCTGTCGCCTGGACGTGGCCTCGGTCGACGTCGGCAGCCCCGAGGCCGTCGCCCCCCGCGCGGTCGCCAGCGCTCTGCGCGCCATCGTCCATCCCGACGATCCAGCGTGACTGTGCGTCACGGCAGTCCCCGCAGACAGCGGCCCCCGACCGGCAGGCTCATCGGAGAGACCGGCCCGGACCGCCTCCCTCGGTGCGGGCCTGCCCTCATCGAGCCGCACGAGGCGCGGCGGGAAGTGAAGGCGATGCCCGGCCATGACCCCACGCGCCCCATCACGCGCGCCGTGCCGCAAGCGCGTAGGCCACATCGTGTATACCCGGAAGGGTCGGGTGCGGCCCCGATGCCCTGGGCCGCCAAGGAAGAGCGCGAGACGGCGTTCCGGGGCTCCAGCCGGCGCGTGGGACGCTCAGGCGACGGCGCACGACTTCGGTTGCGCGGGCGGGGCGGCGTGTGAGCGGTTCCCGCTTCCCTCCCATCTTCGCGGGAGTGACCGGGAATGACGAGAGGGGCCAGATGCGGAGGCATGTGCGCTGTGGGGTTTTCGCCAAGCACGCCTCGTCGCAGACGCTCCTGGGAACGCGGGCGTCCCGCCCGCAGCGGACCGAAGTGAAGCGCTGGGGAAAAATGCGGGCGGGACACAAGCGTTCCCAGGACGCGCCGTTCCCAAGAGCGCCTGCGACGAGGCGCGCCTGGCGAAAGCTCCCGCAACGCCCGCACCCCGGCCCGCCGCGGGCGTCCGCCGCGCGGGTTTGTCCGGCCCGCCGTTTCCGGTACATTGCGCCTCGCCGTGCCCGCCTCGTCCACCAAGCAATTTCCGGTCTCCTGGGAGCAGCTCCATCGCGACGCGAAGGCGCTCGCGTGGCGGCTCGCCGAGCTCGGCCCCTGGACGCGCGTCATCGCGGTGAGCCGGGGCGGGATGGTGCCCGCGTGCGTGGTGGCGCGCGAGCTGGAGGTGCGGCTCGTCGACACGGTCTGCGCCGTGTCCTACGACCACATGGCGCAGGGGGACCTCAAGATCCTCAAGGCGCCGGAGGACACCGACGGTCCGGCCGGCGAGGCCGGGCGCACCGTGGTCGTGGACGACCTCGCGGACACCGGGAAGACCATCGCCGCGCTCCGGGACCTGTACCCGCACGCCCATTTCGCGACGGTGTACGTCAAGCCGGCCGGCCAGCCGATGGTCGACACCTTCGTCACGGAGGTGAGCCAGGACACCTGGATCCACCTCCCCTGGGACCTCGAGCTGCGTTTCGCAACCCCGCTCGCCAAGGCCCAGGCGGGCGGCTGAGGCGATGCCCCGGGTCGCCCCGGACGAGCTCGAAGCGACGGCGCGCCTAGCGCTCCGGGGGGCTGGCGCCGCCCCCGAAGAAGCCGCGACCGTCGCGCGGCACTGCGTGGCCGCGAACCTCGCCGGCCACGATTCGCACGGCGTCATCAACGTCCCCCTCTACATCGAGCGGATCGGGAAGGGGCACATCGTGCCCGGCGCGCCGTTCGAGGTCCTGCGCGAGAGCGCAACCACGACCGTCATCGACGGGCACTTCGGCTTCGGGTTCGTCGTCTCCGAGCGGGCGATGCGGATCACCATCGACAAGGCCGCCCGCGCGGACGCGGCGGTGACCACGGTGCGGCGCCAGAGCCACGTCGGGCGCCTCACCGACTACGCCCTGATGGCGGCCGAGGCGGGCATGATCGGGATCATGACCGCCGACTCGGGGCGCACCGCCAAGGCGGTCGCCCCGTTCGGGGGGCGCGAGGCGCGGCTCGGGACGAACCCGCTCTGCATCGCCATGCCGTCGGACCTGGAGGCGCCGTTCTTTGTCGACGTCGCGACCTCGGCCGCCGCCGCCGGAAAGCTCAAGGTGGCGGCCTCGCGCGGGGAGGCGGTCCCGGCCGGCTGGCTCATCGACCGCGAGGGGCGGGCCACGACCGACCCGCGGGCCCTCGCGGCCGGCGGCGCGGTGCTGCCGCTCGGCGGCGCCGAGGGCCACAAGGGCTACGGGCTGTCGGCCATGATCGAGGTCCTGTCCGGGGTGCTCACCGGGCTCGGCTTCGGGGTGGACCCGGACGGCCCGCACAACGACGGGGTGTTCATGGCCGCGTTCCGGGTCGACGCGCTCCGACCTCTCGAGACCTTTCGCCGCGAGGTGACGGAGTTCGCGGCGTGGCTCAACGCGACGCCGCCCGCGGCCGAGCACGAGCGGGTGTACTACCCGGGCGAGATCGAGCACGAACGCACGCAGCGCCATCTCGAGGAGGGGGTGGAGGTCGAAGAGGCGACCTGGGCCGCGCTCCGCCGTCTCGCCGGAGCGGGAGGATGAGCCGAGCGAAGTCGACGAACGGCGACCGCTGGCGCGGTCGCTTGGCGATTCCGCGGAGCGGAATCGCGGGCGCTCCAGCCGGCGCCGCGGGCGGACGGTGATCGGGCTTCTGGACGCGGGCGCAGGCGAGGCCCCGGGCTCGGGCTCCGTCTCGGGCGCGGGCGCACGGCGCGCGGCGCGGAAGTAATCGAAGCGGCAACAAAGACCAAAGGAGGAGGGGCTCGGGCATGGGCAAGAAGCGGATCATGATCCAGATGCCGGTCACCGCCGGCATCCGCTCCGTCCTCGACGCGCGCGGCGACGTCGAGTACGAGCGGTTCACGGAGCTCTCGGAGGAGAACGTCCTCCAGCACATCGGGAACTACGACGGCGCCATCCTCGGCGGCATGGCGCCCTTCACCGCCCGGATCGTCGGCAGCGCGCCGCGGCTCCGGGTCGTCTCGCGCCACGGGGTCGGCTACAACAACGTCGACGTCGACGCCCTCACCGCGGCCGGGATCCCCCTCACGGTGACCGGGACCGCGAACTCGGTCACGGTCGCCGAGCACTCCCTCTTCTTCATGATGTCGCTCGCCAAGCACGGGGTGCTGTTCGACCGCGAGGTCCGCAAGGGCAACTGGGGCATCCGGTTCGAGAACACCGCGATCGATCTCGCCGGACGCAAGGTGCTGATCCTCGGGTTCGGCCGGATCGGGCAGCTTCTCGTGAAGCGCTGCCTGGGGATGGACATGGAGGTGTTCGTGCACGACCCGTACGCGGACGGCAGCGCGATCCGCGCGGCGGGGGCGGAGCCGGCGGCGGACTGGCGCCCGCTCCTTCCCGAGCTCGACTTCCTCTCCGTCAACTGCCCGAAGACGGACGAGACGACCGGGATGGTCGGCGCGGCGGAGCTCGCGGCGATGAAGCCCACCGCCTACGTGGTCAACACCGCGCGGGGCGGGATCGTCGACGAGCCGGCGCTGGTGGACGCCCTCCGGCGCCGGGTCATCGCCGGGGCGGCGATCGACGCGTTCGAGGTCGAGCCCGCGACCGCGGACAACCCGTTGTTCGGGCTCGACAACATCCTGGTGACCCCCCACTCGGCCGGCGTCACGGAAGAGTCCATGTTCCGGATGGGGGCCGCGTGCGCGCAGAACGTGGCCGACTGCTTCGACGGGAAGCTCGACCCCGCGAACGTCGTCAACCGGGAGGTGCTGGGCTGACACCTCCCGACCGCGGCCGTTCCCGGCGGCCCGCGCCGGGAACGGTCGAAGCGAGATCATTCCTCCACTTGCAGATTCTCGGCCGCGAAGCGCCCGCGGCGGTCGCGCTCGTTCGTGAAGCTCACGCGCTGGCCTTCATAGAGGCTGCGCAGGCCGGCCTTCTCCACGGCGGAGATGTGTACGAATACGTCCTTCGACCCGTCGTCGGGCTGGATGAATCCGTAGCCCTTGGTCGCGTTGAACCACTTTACGGTTCCACTGGTCTGCATGGTAGCTCCGTCGGTTTGGAATTGGATTGGGTGTTGGAAGGGATGGAGGCGCCTGCACGACCCCAACCCCGTCTCATGCGGGCCGGGACGACGGCGGTGCGGCATTCCGGGACGGCGGGGTCGGTTTCGTCTTGAACGAAGCGGGGCGGGCAGTCGCTGTCGTGGTTGTCCCGTTCAGGGAGGGCATCTGCGCGGGGGGGCGGAAGGCCCGAGGTCCGCCGCGCGGGAGGGATGCTATGCCCCTCTACGGGGGGAGTCAAGCAGCAGCAGCGACAAGCTCCCCGGAGGCGGGGCGCGGCCGGGAATTCCGAAGCGCCGCGCCGGTCGGGGTTGGCGTCCCCAGGGGGAATCGAACCCCCGTCGCCGCCGTGAAAGGGCGGTGTCCTGGGCCTCTAGACGATGGGGACGGAGCCGGAGCCGCCGCCCGGCGGGCTCGGCACGGACCGACCGGGCGGATTCTGGTGGTGGAGCCAGGCGGGATCGAACCGCCGACCTCTACAATGCCATTGTAGCGCTCTCCCAGCTGAGCTATGGCCCCGGGAAGGCGCGAATTTTCAGGCTCGCCCGCTCCCCTGTCAAGGCTGGATCCGCCGCTGATCCGGCGGAAAGGGGGGCAAGTCCGGGTCCCGTTCGATGGGCCGGCGCCGGGGGCGGCCTGCCGCGGCGCGCCTCAACGCGGCGCCGGCCCCGCGCGGGAACGCTGGTCAGGCCGCTGCCCGCGCCCGAATGAATTCAAGGGCGCGGTCCAGGCGGGCGAGGGTCCGCTCGCGGCCGACCAGGGCGAGGGTCACGTCGAACGGAGGCGAGACCCCCCGCCCCGTCACCGCGACCCGCAGGGGCTGGCCCAGCTTGCCGAGCCCGATGCCTTCCGCCGCCGCCGTGCGGGCCACCGCGTCCGCGATCTCCGGAGCGCTCCAGGCCGGAAGGTCCGCGAGCGAGGAACGGAGCCTCGCGAGCGGGGATTGCGAGACGGGCCGCAGGTGCTTGCGGGCGGCACCGGCGTCGTAGTCGTCGAAATCGCGATAGAAGTAGACGCTCGCCTCGGCCATCTCGCGAAGGGTCGAGGCTCGCTCGCGGAGCGCGGCCGCGACTGCGGCCGGGTCGGGGCCTTCGGCCGGGTCCAACCCGAGCCCGGCGAGCTGCCGGCCGAGCTCACGGCCCAGCCGCCCGGCCTCGCTCTCCTTGATGTAGTGGCGGTTGAGCCAGTCCAGCTTCCCGGTGTCGAACGAGGCCGCCGCGCGGTTGACGTCGCCGACGTCGAAGAGCCCGACCAGCGCCTCCCGCGAGAAGATCTCCTGGTCCCCGTGGGACCACCCGAGCCGGGCGAGGTGGTTGATCACCGCCTCCGGCAGATACCCGCGGTCGCGGTAGCTCGTCACCGACACGGCCCCGTGGCGCTTCGACAGCCGCTGCCCGTCGCCGCCGAGGATCATCGGCACGTGGGCGTAGGCGGGAAGCTCCCCGCCGAGCGCCCGGAGGATGTGGATCTGCCGGGGGGTGTTGTTCACGTGGTCGTCGCCCCGGATGACGTGGCTCACGGCCATGTCGAGGTCGTCCACCACCACGGAGAAGTTGTAGGTCGGCATACCGTCCCGGCGCACGATGACGAGGTCGTCGAGCTCGTCGTTGCGGATGGCGACGCGCCCGCGCACCAGGTCGTCGAATGCGGCCTCGCCGTCCCGCGGGGTGCGGAACCGGATGGCGTGAGGCTCCTCCGCCCCGGAGCGGCGCCCGAGGTCCCGGCAGCGGCCGTCGTAGCGGGGCTTCTCGCGCCGCGCGAGCTGCTCCGCGCGGAGCCGGTCGAGCCGTTCCGGGGTGCAGTAGCAGCGATACGCCGAGCCGGAAGCGAGCAGAGCTTCGGCCGCCTCCCGGTACCGCTCCGTGCGCTCGCTCTGGAAGAAGGGGCCCTCGTCCCAGTCGAGCCCGAGCCAGGTCATCCCTTCGAGGATGGCGTCGACCGCCTCGGTCGTGGACCGCGCGCGGTCGGTGTCCTCGATGCGGAGGAGGAACGTCCCCCCGTGGCGGCGGGCATGGAGCCAGCAGAAGAGGGCGGTGCGCGCCCCCCCGACGTGGAGGTACCCGGTGGGGCTCGGCGCGAATCGGGTGCGGACGGCCATCGGGGCATTCTACCCGGGGCGGGAGCCGCGAGCGCCTCTCCCGCCGCCGCGCGGCGGCAGGGGAGGCGGCGGGAACTTTCGCCGAGCACACCTCTCGCAGGCGCTCCGGGGAACGGCGCGTCCCGGGAACGGCGCGTCCTGGGGGACGCGGGTGTCCCGCCCACATTCCTGTTCACGGGCGCTCTACCCCTGTGCGGGCGGGACCCGGGCCGCGGGTCGAGGCCGATCCGCCCGGTCCCGCGGCGAGCCGCGGCGCGCGGCAGCCGTTGCGCGGGCGATGCGCGCCCGGCGCCCGGGAGCGCCGTTCCCCACGGCGCCCGGAAATCCGGGCTGCGCCCCGGCGGACCCGCCCTCACACCCGCCTCCGAATCCGTTGACCGCGCTTGGCGAGAGCCCTATTATTCCGACTATTCCAGTCGGGTTTCACGGTGGCGATGACCGAATCCCTCCAGGCGGCGCGCGAGGCGCCGGCAAGCGGCATCGAATCCCTCATCGGGCGCGAGTACGAGCAGGGGTTCGTGACCGACATCGAGTCCGAGACCCTGCCCCCGGGGCTCGACGAGGAGGTCGTCGCGCGGGTGTCGGAGATCAAGCGCGAGCCCGCCTTCATGCGCGAGTGGCGCCTCGAAGCCTTCCGGCGCTGGCGCGAGATGCGCGAGCCGAACTGGGCGAGCCTCGACATCGCGCCCATCGACTACCAGGCGATCTCCTACTACTCCGCGCCGAAGTCGAAGGAGGACGCCCCGAAGAGCCTGGACGAGGTGGACCCGAAGCTCCTCGAGACCTACGAGAAGCTCGGCATCCCGCTGGAGGAGCGGGCCGCGCTCGCCGGGGTGGCGGTGGACGCGGTGTTCGACAGCGTGTCCGTCGCGACCACGTTCAAGGACCGGCTCGCCTCCGAGGGCATCCTCTTCTGCTCGTTCTCCGAGGCGGTGCGGGACCATCCCGACCTCGTCCGCGAGTACCTCGGGTCGGTCGTGCCGCGCTCGGACAACTTCTTCGCGGCCCTCAACTCCGCGGTCTTCACCGACGGCTCCTTCGTCTACGTCCCGAAGGGCGTGCGCTGCCCGATGGAGCTCTCGACCTACTTCCGGATCAACGCCGCGAACACCGGGCAGTTCGAACGCACCCTCATCGTCGCCGACGAGGGCAGCTACGTCAGCTACCTCGAGGGCTGCACGGCCCCGATGCGCGACGAGAACCAGCTCCACGCCGCGGTGGTCGAGCTGGTCGCCCTCGAAGGGGCCGCGATCAAGTACTCCACGGTGCAGAACTGGTACCCCGGGGACGAGAACGGGGTCGGCGGGATCTACAACTTCGTCACCAAACGCGGCGAATGCCGCGGGGCCCGCTCGCGGATCTCCTGGACCCAGGTGGAGACCGGCTCGGCCATCACCTGGAAGTACCCGAGCTGCGTGCTCCGGGGCGACGACTCGGTCGGCGAGTTCCACTCGGTCGCGGTCACCCACCACCGCCAGCAGGCCGACACCGGCACCAAGATGATCCACCTCGGGCGCAACACCCGGAGCAACGTCGTGTCGAAGGGGATCTCGGCCGGGCGGAGCCGCAACGCCTACCGCGGCCTGGTCCAGGTGGGCCGCGGCGCGAGCGGGGCCCGGAACTACACCCAGTGCGACTCGCTCCTCATGGGCGACCGGTGCGCCGCGCACACCTTTCCCTACATGGAGGTCAAGGACCCGGGGGCCCGCGTGGAGCACGAGGCGACGACCTCGAAGATCGGGGAGGACCAGCTCTTCTACTGCATGAGCCGCGGGCTCTCCGCCGAAGACGCGGTGTCGATGATCGTGAACGGCTTCTGCAAGGACGTGTTCAACGAGCTTCCGATGGAGTTCGCGGTGGAGGCCCGGAACCTTCTCAACGTCAGCCTGGAAGGCGCGATCGGCTGAGCCCCGGGCGTTCCGGGCGCGCGGCGGCCGGCGCGTTCCGCCCGCCGCCTCCTCCCGCCCCCGGCCCCGGCCTCGAACCGAAGAGCGCACGCAGCCCGCGACTTCCGCCGCCCCCTGGCCGCCCATGCCCCCGCCAATGCTTGAAATCTCCGATCTACGCGTCGCCGTTGACGGCGACCCCATCCTGAAGGGGGTGGACCTCTCGGTCCGGCCGGGCGAGGTTCATGCGGTCATGGGGCCCAACGGCTCGGGCAAGAGCAGCCTCTGCCACGTGCTGGCCGGCCGCGAGGGCTACGAGGTGACGGCGGGGCGGGTCGCCTACGAGGGGGAGGACCTCCTCGCCCTCGAGCCCGACGAGCGCGCCCAGCGCGGGGTCTTCCTCGCGTTCCAGTACCCGGTGGAGATCCCGGGGGTCAACAACGCGTACTTCCTCAAGGCGGCGGTCAACGCGGTGCGGCGCGCGCGCGGCGAGGAGGAGCTCGACGCGATCGACTTCATGCAGCTCATGCGCGAGAAGGTCAGGCTCGTGGACATGGACGAGGGGCTGCTCCGCCGGCCCCTCAACGAGGGCTTCTCCGGGGGAGAGAAGAAGCGCAACGAGATCCTCCAGATGATGCTCCTCGACCCGCGCCTCGCGATCCTCGACGAGACCGACTCGGGCCTCGACATCGACGCCCTGCGGATCGTGGCGGACGGGGTCAACGCGC
The DNA here is from genome assembly GCA_965243335.1 of Gammaproteobacteria bacterium. Lineage (GTDB taxonomy): Bacteria > Pseudomonadota > Gammaproteobacteria > HK1 > HK1 > JAJDXW01. Next base: position 1,395,506 of record OZ251545.1, on the reverse strand, counting down.
TCCGCGGCCCCGACCGGGCCTTCCTCGTCGTCACCCACCACGAGCGGTTCCTCGAGTACGTCGTCCCGGACCGGGTGCACGTCCTCTACGAGGGGCGGATCGCGCGGTCGGGGGGCCGCGGCCTCGCCCGCGAGCTGGAGCAGCGGGGCTACGCGCACCTGCGCGGGGAGCGCCCCGCGTGACGGCCGCGGCCCTGGAGCACTACCGGCGGGAGTGGAGCGCGGCGCGCGCCTCGCTGCCGGGGGCGGGGGTCGGCTGGGTCGACCGGGTGCGGCGCGAGGCCCTCGACCGCTTCTGCGAACGGGGCTTCCCCACGCCGCGCGACGAAGACTGGAAGTACACGAACGTGCGCCCGATCGAGCGCCGGGCCTTCCGCCTCGATTCGACGGGCGGCGGCGGGGCGGCGGGCGGCCCCGCCGAGCCGCCGGCCGCACGCGGGGGGCTTCTCACCGGGCTCGCGCCCGCCGCCCGGCTCGTCTTCCGGAACGGGCGGCTCGCCGCGCCGGCCCGGCCGCCCGGAGGGGAGGAGGCGGCCGGCGGGCTGCCGGAAGGGGTCCGGGTGGAGTCCCTCGCCGACGTGCTCGCCTCGAGCCCGGAGCGGGTGGAGCCCCACCTCTCCGACCCGGGCGGCGACAACCCGTTCGCGGCCCTCAACCGCGCCTTCCTCGGCGACGGGGCGGTGATCGCGATCCCCCGCGGGGTCCGGGTCGAGCAGCCGATCGAGCTCGCCTTCGTCACGCGGGGAGAGTCCGACGTCGCGAGCCATCCGGTCGTCCTCGTCCTCGCGGAGGAGGAGGCGCGGGCGACCGTCGTCGAGCACCATCTCGGGGCCGGCGCGGGGGCGAAGCTCGCGAACCCGTTCACCCGCATCGTGGTCGAGGCGGGGGCGCGCGTCGACCACCATCTCCTCCTCGAAGAGGACGACGCGACCTGGCACACCGGGAACGTCGACGCCCGGGTCGCCTCCGGGGGGCGGCTCGGGTCGAACGCGGTGCAGCTCGGCGGCCGGCTCGTGCGCTACGGGATCGGGGTCTCCCTCGACGGGGCCGGGGCGTCGGTGGCGCTCAACGGGCTCTACGTGGCGCGCGGGCGCCAGCACGTCGACTTCCACACTCGGGTCGACCATCGCGAGCCGGGCGGGACGAGCGAGCAGGTCTACAAGGGACTGCTCGACGGGCACGGGCGGGGCGTCTTCAACGGGCGGGTGGTGGTCCATCGCGGCGCCCAGCACTCCGACGCGAGCCAGAGCAACCACAACCTCCTGCTGTCGCAGAACGCGGAGGTCGACACCAAGCCCCAGCTCGAGATCTTCGCCGACGACGTGAAGTGCAGCCACGGCGCGACCGTCGGCCAGCTCGACGAGCGGGCGGTCCACTACGTGCGCTCGCGCGGGCTCGGCGAGGACGCGGCGCGCGCCCTCCTCACCTTCGGGTTCGCGGAGGACGTGCTCGCCCGGATGGGCGCGCCGGCCGTGCGGCGGCACGTCGAGCGGGGGCTCGTCGGCGCCCTCCCCGCCCTCGCCGACCTGCCCGCCCCCGACGAGGGCGAAGGCCTCGCGGCCGCCGCCTGAGCCGGCGCGGGAGCAGGAGCAGGAGCAGAGGCCGATGGCCGGGCAGCAGGGCCCTTGTGCCGGGGCGGCGGCGTCCGGCTCCGAGCGGCGGCGGCTCGGCGGCCGGGAGCCCGGGACGGGCCGACCCCTGCCGCGGCGGCGCGCCGCAGCCCGCCTCACCGCACCGAGGAGCCAGCGATCATGAGCACGACGGGCGGCGACGCCGGGAGCGCGTTCGACCTCGAGGCGCTCCGGGCTGATTTCGAGGCGGTCCGGGCCGACTTTCCGGCCCTCCACCAGGAGGTCAAGGGGCGCCCCCTCGCCTATCTCGACAACGGCGCCACAAGCCAGAAGCCGCGCGCGGTCATCGACGCGCTGCGCGACTACTACGAGCAGGACAACTCCAACGTCCACCGGGGCGTGCACACCCTGAGCGAGCGCGCGACGGCCGCCTACGAGGGGACGCGCGAGAAGGTCCGGGCCTTTCTCGGGGCGGCGGACCGGCGCGAGATCGTCTTCGCGCGCGGGACCACCGAGGCCATCAACCTCGTCGCCAACGGGTTCGTCCGGCCGCGGCTCCGGGAAGGCGACGAGATCGTCATCTCCCACATGGAGCACCACTCGAACATCGTCCCGTGGCAGCTCCTCTGCGAGCAGGCCGGGGCGAAGCTCCGGGTCGTCCCCATCGACGACGACGGGGTGCTCGTGATCGACGAGTACCTCGCGATGCTCGGGCCGCGCACCCGCTTCGTGTCCATGACCCACGTCGCGAACTCCCTCGGCACCGTCAACCCGGTGCGCGAGATCGTCGAGGCCGCCCACGCCGCGGGGGCGCCGGTGATGCTCGACGCCGCGCAGTCCGTCCCCCACCTCGAGACCGACGTGCAGGCGCTCGGGTGCGACTTCCTCGCCTTCTCCGCCCACAAGGCGCTCGGGCCGACCGGCATCGGCGCGCTCTACGGCAGGATGGAGCACCTGGAGGCGATGACCCCGTGGCAGTCGGGCGGCGACATGATCCTCGCCGTCACGTTCGAGAAGACCACCTGGAACGCCGTCCCCTACCGGTTCGAGGCGGGGACCCCGAACATCGCCGACACGATCGCGATGGGGGTCGGGCTCGACTACCTCCGGGGGCTCGGGCTCGACCGGGTGGCGGCCTTCGAGCACGACCTGCTCGCGTACGCCACCGAGCGGGTGGGCGCCCTTCCCGGGGTCCGGATCTTCGGCGCGGCCCCCGACAAGTCGAGCATCCTCTCCTTCGTCATCGAGGGCGTGCACGCCCACGACGTCGGCACCATCCTCGACAGCGAAGGGGTCGCGGTGAGGACCGGCCACCACTGCACGATGCCGGTGATGGCCCGCTTCGAGGTGCCGGCGATGGCCCGCGCCTCGCTCGCCTTCTACAATACCCGCGCGGACGTCGACGCCTTGGCGAGAGGCATCGAGAAGGTGCGCGAGGTATTCCGCCTGAACCGCTGAGCCGCCGAGCCGCTGAGCCGCACGGCCCGAGCCGGTCAGGCCGCCACGCCCCGGAGCGCCCGAAACCCGTGAACGACCTGCGAGACCTCTACGAGGAGGTCATCCTCGACCACAACCGGAGCCCGCGGAACTTCGGGCGCCGGCCGGACGGGTGCAACCGCTCCGCCCACGGCGACAACCCGCTGTGCGGCGACCAGGTGGAGGTGGCCATGACCTTCCGGGACGGCGTGATCGAGGACATCGCGTTCAGCGGCGAGGGCTGCGCGATCTCGACCGCCTCCGCCTCCCTGATGACCCAGGCGCTCAAGGGGCGGAGCGGGGAGGAGGCGCAGGCGCTCTTCCAGGCGATGCACGCGGCCCTCATGAACGACGAGCCGCCGGACCTCGAGCGGCTCGGCAAGCTCGGGGCGCTCCTCGGGGTGAAGGACTTCCCCATGCGCGTCAAGTGCGCCACCCTCCCGTGGCATACGATGGAGGCGGCGCTCGCCGGACGCGACGCGCCGGTGACGACCGAGTAGCCGGCGGGCGCGGGCGGGCGCACGCGAGCGAACGACCACACGGAGACGAGGACATGGGCCGAATCGGAGAGTGGTTGGGACGGGGCCGGGAAGAGGAGGCCGAAGACCCCGAGGCCCTCCGCCAGCGGGTGGTGGAGGCGCTGAAGCAGGTCTACGACCCGGAGATCCCCGTCAACATCTACGACCTCGGCCTCATCTACCGGCTCGACGTCGGCGACGAGGGCGCGGTCACGATCGACATGACCCTCACGACCCCCGGATGCCCGGTCGCCGAGACCTTCCCCGGGATGGTGGAGCACGAGGTGGGCCAGGTCGAAGGGGTGAAGTCGGCGGCGGTCGAGATCGTCTGGGACCCGCCCTGGACCCAGGACCGGATGACCGAGGCGGCGAAGCTGGAGCTGGGCCTTTGGTAGCCCCGCTGTCCGCCCCGAACCCGTGACGGATTGGACGGACGTCGCCCCGGCCGCCGAGCTCCCGCCGGGCGCGTGGCGCACCGTCGAGGTCGAGGACACCCTCATCGCGGTGTTCAACCTCGACGGGGAATACCACGCGGTCGAGAACCTCTGCACCCACGACTACGCCGAGCTGACGGACGGCGAGGTCCGCGGCGCCGTGATCACTTGCCCGCTCCACGGCGCCGAATTCTGCCTTCGCACCGGCGAAGCGCTCTCCCCGCCCGCCTACGAGCCGCTCGCGACCTTCCCCGTCCGGGTCGAAGGCGGGGTCGTCCAGGTCCGCGACCCCCGCTGGGACTGACCCCTCCGCCCCCGACCCCGACCCCGCGCCAAGCGCTCGACCGAGGCCCGGAGCGCGGCTCGAAGCGGGGACGAGCGGTCGGGGAACGGCCCCGGGCGCGGCTCGCCGGGACACCGCGCCGGCACCGCCGATGCGCTAAGCTGCCGCCATGCGCCCGAGACGCAAGCTGCCCATCGGCATCCAGACCTTCCGCAAGGTCCGCGAGGAGGGCTGCTACTACGTCGACAAGACCGCCTGGGTCGGGCGGCTGATCGAGGAGGGGACCCACTACTTCCTCTCCCGCCCGCGCCGCTTCGGCAAGAGCCTGTTCCTCGACACCCTGAAGGAGTTCTTCGAGGGCGCCGAGCCGTTGTTCGAGGGGCTGGCGGTGCACGAGCGCCGGGACTGGTCGGTGCGCCATCCGGTGGTGCGGCTCAGCTTCGGCTACGGCAACTTCAAGGAGCCGGGCTACCTCGACCGGAACCTGATGGCGCAGTTGGACGCGGTCGAGCGGGAGACGGGCGTGGCGTCCGGGTACGACACCGCTCCGGAGCGGTTCGCCCATCTCCTCGAAGCGCTCCACCGCGAGACCGGGGAACGGGCGGTGGTGCTGGTGGACGAGTACGACAAGCCGATCCTGGACGCGCTCGACCTGCCGGAGACCGCCCGCGCGAACCGGGACTTCCTGCGCGGGGTGTACTCGGTCATCAAGGACAGCGACGCCCACGTCCGGTTCACGTTCCTCACCGGGGTGAGCAAGTTCTCCAAGGTGAGCCTGTTCTCCGGCCTCAACAACCTCACCGACATCACCCTGGACCCCAACTACTCAGCCATCTGCGGCTACACCGAGGCGGACCTCGACACGGTGTTCGCGCCGGAGCTGCCGGGCCTCGACCGGGACGAGATCCGCCGCTGGTACAACGGCTACGACTGGCTGGGCGGAGAGAAGGTCTACAACCCCTTCGACATCCTGCTGCTCTTCCGCAACCGCGAGTTCGCCGCCCACTGGTTCGAGACCGGGTCGCCGACGTTCCTGATCGACATGCTGGTCAAGCGCGGGGTGAGCGCCCCGGCGCTCGAGAGGATGGCCGGCACCGACGCCCTGCTGTCCAGGTTCGACGTCGGCGACATCGGAACCGAGGCGCTGCTGTTCCAGGCCGGCTACCTCACGATCCGGGAGCACAAGCGCCTCGGGGGCCGGACGGTGTACCGCCTGGGCTACCCGAACCAGGAGGTCCGCCAGAGCCTGAACGACAGCCTGTCGCGCCATCTGGTCGGGGATTCGACCCGTCAGATGGCCAACAGCCTCCGGCTGTACGAGCTGCTCGAAGCCAACGACTTCGAGGGCCTGAAGGCCCTGTTCCACGCCTTCTACGCGAGCATCCCCCACCAGTGGTACATGAAGAACGACATCGCGAGCTACGAGGGCTACTACGCGAGCGTGTTCTACTCCTACTTCGCGGGACTGGGCCTGGACGTGCGGGTGGAGGACAGCGCCAGCCGCGAGCGGCTGGACATGGCGGTCCTGTTCAACGCCAACGTGTACCTGTTCGAGTTCAAGGTGGTGGAGCTGGAGCCCGAGGGCGCCGCGATGGCGCAGCTCAAGGAGCGGCGCTACGCGGACAAGTACCGGCATCTGGGGCAGCCGATCCACCTGATCGCCGTCGAGTTCAGCAAGGACGCCCGCAACCTCGCCGCATTCGAGGTGGAACGCGCGGCCTGACCCTCGATCCTTCACGCAGCGCCCGCGCGGAAGGTCGGCGAGGCATTTGCCGGTCGCATCGCTTTCCACGGCGCAGACTCCTGGACAACGCTTCGAGGGCGAGGCGCCCCGGCAGCATCCGATCATCCGCCCGCGGGCAGGCCCCGCATCCGGCTCGATGGCGGTGATGGGCGCGCGGGTGGCCGCGCGTGTGCAGACCGGGGAGCGGTCAGAGCCCCGGGGGGGGAAGTTAGGGTTGTGGCAGGGCCGCGAAGTACCGAGCATCGCCGCGGCATACACCGGCAGGAGGGGACTGACGATGAGCAAGGGGTTCCAGGACTTCATCGAGGCGGCGCGGCAGGGAGGCGAAGAGCTGCGGGTAGCCGAAGGGGCTGGAGACGCGCGCGAGCTCGCGGCCGGGGCGCAGGCCCTCGGCTACGAATTCGGCGAGGAGGAAGCGGAGGCGTACGCCGCACGCGAGCTGACGGACGAGGAGACGAGGCGGGTCGCCGCCGGGGCGGGAGGCGAACGGCGGCGCTGGCCGATCGCGATCTTCCCGTAGGGCGCCTTTCGAGTACCTGCCTGTAGCGCGGACCGGGGCCGTAATCGTCCGGAGGTGGGCGAGGCCATGATCGAGGGGCGCGTCAGGAGGTGCGGGGCTCTTCGTCCTCCTCCAGGCGCAGGGACGCGGAGTTCATGCAGTAGCGGAGCCCGGTGGGGGCGGGGCCGTCCGGGAAGACGTGCCCGAGGTGGGCGTCGCATACGCGGCACAGCACCTCGGTGCGGCGCATGAAGAAGCTCCGGTCCTCCTCCGTGCGGACGTTCTCCTCGTCCGCCGGGGCCCAGAAGCTCGGCCACCCGGTGCCGGAATCGAACTTGGCGGACGACTCGAAGAGCAGGGCCCCGCAGCACACGCACCGGTAGGCGCCGGGGGTCCTGGTGTCGTGGTACTCCCCGGTGAACGCGCGCTCCGTCCCCTTCTCCCGGCACACGTGGTACTGGAGCGGGGTGAGCCGCGCGCGCCACTCCGCGTCGCTCCTCACCACCCGGGCCTTCTTCTCCGCCGTATCGCTCATCGTCGTTCTCCCTCTCCCGTGTCCGAAGGACGGAAACCGTCCCCCCTCCCCTGATCCGCCGGCCTCCGGCGACGGACCCGGCCCGGTGCGGGGCGGTCGGCCGGCCGTGAGACCCCGCTCCGCCCCGCTCCCGCTTCCGTTCAGGCCGCCGCGACCTCCACCGGCAGCTTGCCGATGATGCCCCGCCACTTCTCGGGGCCGGTCCGGTGCACCGAGACGCCCCGGCTGTCCACCGCCACCGTCACCGGCATGTCCTCGACCTCGAACTCGTAGATCGCCTCCATGCCGAGGTCCTCGAACGCCACCACCCGCGACCTCCGGATCGCCTTCGACACGAGGTAGGCGGCCCCGCCGACCGCCATCAGGTACGCGGCCCCGTGCCGGGCGATCGCCTCGATCCCGGCCGGGCCGCGCTCCGCCTTGCCGATCATCGCGGCGAGTCCGGTGCGCGCCAGCATCATCTCCGTGAACTTGTCCATGCGGGTCGCGGTGGTCGGCCCGGCCGGCCCCACCACCTCGCCGCGGACCGGGTCCACCGGCCCCACGTAGTAGATCACCCGGTTCGTGAAGTCCACGCCCTCGGGGAGCGGCTCGCCCCGCTCGAAGAGGTCCGCGATCCGCTTGTGGGCCGCGTCGCGCCCGGTCAGGAGCCGGCCGCTGAGGAGCAGCCGGTCTCCCGGCTTCCAGGCCGCCGCCTCCTCCTTCGTCAGCCGTTCGAGGTCCACCCGGATCGCGCCCTCGCCCGCCTCCCAGGTCACCTCCGGCCAGTCCTCCAGGCGCGGCGGCTCGAGCTCGGCGGGGCCGCTCCCGTCGAGCACGAAATGCACGTGCCGGGTCGCGGCGCAGTTCGGGATCATCGCGACCGGCAGCCCCGCCGCATGGGTCGGGAACTCCTTCACCTTGACGTCGAGCACGGTGGTGAGCCCGCCGAGCCCCTGGGCGCCGATCCCGAGCGCGTTGACCTTCTCGTACAGCTCGACCCGAAGCGCCTCGGTCGGGCCTTCCGGCCCGCGCGCGAGCAGCTCGTGCATGTCGATGGGGTCGAGGAGCGCCTCCTTGGCGAGCACCATCGCCTTCTCGGCGGTCCCCCCGATCCCGAGGCCGAGCATTCCGGGCGGGCACCAGCCGGCCCCCATGCCGGGGACGGTGCGGAGCACCCAGTCGACGATGCTGTCGCTCGGGTTCAGCATCGCGAAGCGGGCCTTGTTCTCCGAGCCGCCCCCCTTCGCCGCCACCCGCACGTCCACCTCGCCCCCGGGGACCAGCTCGACCTGCACCGCGGCCGGCGTGTTGTCGCCGGTGTTGCGCCGCGCGCCGAAGGGCGGGTCGACGATGGACGCCCGGAGCACGTTGTCGGGATCGAGGTAGGCGCGCCGCACCCCCTCGTTCACCATGTCCGCCACCGCCACGTCCGCCTCCCACCGGACGTCCATGCCGACCCGGAGGTAGACGACGACGATGCCGGTGTCCTGGCACATCGGCCGGCGCCCCTCCGCGCTCATCCGGGAGTTGACGAGGATCTGCGCCATCGCGTCGCGCGCCTCCTCCGACTCCTCGCGCTCCCAGGCGTCCCCGAGCGCCCGGACGTAGTCCGCCGGATGGTAGTAGGAGATGAACTGAAGGGCGTCGGCGACGCTCCGGATGAAGTCTTCCTGCCTGATGATCGTCACTGTCCGGGTCTCCCGTTGCGGGCGGTCGCTTCCCACCGGCGCCGGCGCGCCCGCCGGGGCCGCCGCCGGTTCCGTACCGAGCCGGCCCGGACAGGGCCGGCCCTCACCGCCAGGCCTCCAGGTCGAGATCGGCCGGCTCGAGCCGGGCGGCGGCCGCTCGCCGGCGCTTCTCCGCGTCGTTGCGGAGCGCCTCCTGGCGGCGCAGGAACGCCTCCGTGACCCCGCCCGTCACGTAGTCGCCGGTGAAGCAGGAGGTGTCGAACCCGCGCACCCGGCTCTGGCCCCCGGCGACCGCGTCCCGGAGGTCGTCGATGTCCTGGTAGAACAGCCGGTCGGCCCCGATCTCGGTCCGGACCTGGTCCACCGTCCGGTTGAACGCGATGAGCTCGCCGGAGGTCGGCATGTCGATCCCGTACACGTTCGGATACCGGACCGGCGGGGCCCCCGACGCGAAGTACACCTTGCGCGCCCCCGCGTCCCGCGCCATGTCGATGATCTGGCGCGAGGTCGTGCCCCGCACGATGGAATCGTCCACCAGCAGCACGTTCCTGCCCTCGAACTCGGCCCCGATGGCGTTGAGCTTCTGGCGCACCGACCGCTCGCGCTCCCGCTGTCCGGGCATGATGAACGTCCGGCCCACGTAGCGGTTCTTGATGAACCCTTCCCGGTACTCGACCCCGAGCCGCGCGGAGAGCGGCAGGGCGGCGGTGCGGCTGGTCTCCGGGATGGGGATCACCACGTCGATCCCGTGGTCCGGGGCCTCGCGCAGGATCTTCTCCGCCAGCCGCTCCCCCATGCGGAGCCGCGCCCGGTAGACCGAGACCCCGTCCAGCACGGAGTCCGGGCGGGCGAGGTACACGTGCTCGAAGATGCACGGGGTCAGGGACGGGTCCTCCGCGCACTGGCGCACCGACAGGCCGCCCCCCTCGCGCACGCAGACCGCCTCGCCGGGGGCCACGTCGCGCAGGAACTCGAACCCGACCGCGCTGAGCGCCACGCTCTCCGACGCCACCATGTACTCCGTGCCGCGCGGACCCTCGCGGGCCCCGAGGGCGAGCGGCCGGATGCCGCGGGGGTCGCGGAAGGCGACCAGCCCGAACCCGAACACGAGGGCGACGGCGGCGTATCCTCCCACGCAGCGGCGATGCACCCCCGCCACCGCACGGAACAGGTCCTCCTCGCCGACCTGCGCCGATCCGGAGGCCTGGAGCTCGTGCGCGAACACGTTGAGCAGCACCTCCGAGTCGGAGTCCGTGTTCAGGTGGCGGCGGTCGACCTGCACGAGGTCCGTGCGCAGCGCCTCCGCGTTGACGAGGTTCCCGTTGTGGGCGAGCGCGATCCCCTGGGGGGAGTTGACGTAGAAGGGCTGCGCCTCCGAAGACGCCGCCCCGCCCGCGGTCGGGTAGCGCACGTGGCCGATCCCCACCCTCCCTCGCAGGGCGAGCATGTGGCCGGCGTGGAACACGTCCCGCACCATGCCGTTGCTGCGCCGCCAGTGCAGGCGGCCGTTCTCGGAGGTCGCGATGCCCGCCGCGTCCTGCCCCCGGTGCTGAAGGACGATGAGCGTGTCGTAGAGGGACTGGTTGACCCACTCCCGCGCGGCGATGCCCACGATCCCGCACATCGTCCCCTACCCGGAAGGGGCCTGGGGAGGGGGTTGGGGCAGCGCCTGGTGAAGGGATTGCGGTAGCGCCTGGGGCAGGGATTGGGGCAAAGATTGGGGAAGGGATCGGCCGATCCCGGCCGGGAGGAGGCGTCCAACCTCGTCGGCAAGGGCCTCGAACCGCGGCAGCAGCATCGATTCACCCCACCACGATTCACGCTTCACGCCCGTGAAGCCGGCGAGCAGCACGAGCACCGAGACGATGACGGCCCCGCGCCCGGCCCCGAAGATCATCCCGAGGACCCGGTCCGTCCCGCCCAGTCCGGTCAGGTCGATGAAGCCGCCGGCAAGGCGGGACACGACCCCGGCCACTACGAGCACCGCCGCGAGCACCACCAGGAACCCGAGCACGAACCGGACCTCGGAGGACTCGACCCAGCGCTCGAACCACCCGGCTCCGACGTGGGCGAACTGGAAGGCGAGCCAGAGCCCCGCGATCCACCCCGCGAGCGCGATCGCCTCGCGCACGAAGCCCCGGAACAGGCTCAGCACGGCCGACAGGCCGATGATCGCGAGGACCGCCAGATCCGTCCAGGCCATTACCGCCGGCCGCCGATGGAAGGGGAGAGCGTAGCAGAGCGCCCGGACCTCATCCCGGATACCGGACGAGGAATCCCGGGATGGAATCCTCCCGCTCGAGCCGCGAACGCCAGGCGGCGGCGGCGGCCCGGGTCCGGTCGGGGCCGACGAGCACCCGCACCCGCGCCCTGCCCTCCTGGTCCGTGAGCCGCTGGGTAAGGACCCGGTAGCCGCGGGCCGCCACCTGCGCCCGCAGCTTCTCGGCGTTGGCCGCTTCGGCGAAGCTCCCGATCTGGACCGCCCAGCCCGCGTCCGGGGCCGCCCCGGCCGGCTCCGGGTCAGCGGCGCGGCCGGAGCCGCCGGCGGCAGCGCCGGCCGGGCGGGCCGGCGCTTCGGCGGCCCGCGCCGGCTTCGGGGGGGGAGGCGGCGGAGACTCCTCCTTCCCCTCCAGGGTGGTGATCCGGATCCGGTCGGGGGAGGGCTCCGGAGGGTCCGCCGGCGCCGGCTCGGGAGCCGGCGCCTGGCCGGGCGGGGCGCTCTCGAGCGCCAGCGGGAGGACGATCACGGCCGCGAGCAGCAGCACCACCGCCCCGACGGCGCGATTCCTCGTTCGCTCCTCCATCCACCGGATTATAGGTCAGGGTCGGAGCCCGGCCGTCAGCACCTCGCCGACCGTGTAGCACGAGCCGAACACCACGATCCGGTCCCCGGGCCCCGCCGCACCGCGGGCGCGGGCGAGCGCGCCCGGCACGTCGCCGCAGACCTCGACCGGCGCGCCCGGCGCACGCGCGCGCACGGTGCGGGCGAGGGATTCGGCGGCCGCCCCGCGCGCCCCCGCCGGGCGCGCCACGTACCAGCGGTCGAAGACGTCCGCCGTCGCCTCCACCACCCCGGCCGCGTCCTTGTCCTCGAGGAGGCCCGCGACCGCGATCTCGCGCCCCGGAATCCGGCTCGCCCGCAAAGTGGCCGCGAGTGACCGCGCCGCGTGCGGGTTGTGGGCGACGTCGAGCACGACGGGGACCTCGCCCGGCAGGACCTGGAAACGCCCCGCGAGCCTCGTCGCCGTGATCCCCCGCCGCACGGCCGCCGGGTCCTCCGGCAGCCGCCCGGCGGCGTCGAGGGCCATGAGGGCGGCGGAGGCGTTGTCGAGCTGGAACCGCCCCGCGAGCGGAGGCGCCGGCAGGCCGTCGATCCGCCGGCCCGGCCCCTGCCAGCTCCAGCCGCCCCCCTCTCCGCCGCCCGGCGCCGGGCCGAAGTCGCGCCCGAGGCGGAGTGCGGGAGCGCCGATCCGCTCCGCAGCGGCGGAGAGGCTCGCCGGGGGGTCGCGGTCGGCGATGACGGCCGGCCGCCCGGGCCGGAAGATCCCCGCCTTCTCCCGCCCGATCGACTCCCGGTCGGGGCCGAGCCAGCGCACGTGGTCGATGTCGATGGGGGTCACCACCGCCACGTCCGGGTCGAACAGGTTGACCGCGTCGAGCCGCCCCCCGATGCCGACCTCCATCACCGCCGCCTCGACCGCGGACGCCCGGAAGACCTCGACCGCCGCCAGGGTCCCGAACTCGAAGTAGGTCAGGGTGACCCCGCCCCGGGCGCGGTCGATCCGGTCGAAGGCGGCCATGATCGCGTCGTCCGGGGCCGGTTGCCCGTCGACCCGGATCCGTTCGTTGTAGGCGACGAGGTGCGGGGAGGTGTACGTGCCGGTGCACACCCCGGCCGCGGTGAGGAGGGCCTGCGCGAAGGCGACGGTGGAGCCCTTGCCGTTGGTCCCGGCGACGGTCACGAGGAGGAAGGGCGGCGCTCCGGCACGGTGGAGCGCTTCGTGGACCATGCGGACGCGCGCGAGGCCGAGGTCCATCTCGACCGGATGGACCGTCTCCTGCCACGCGAGCCACTCCGCCAGCGTGCCGAAACGCATCGGGGCGGGCTTCAGGCGGCCGGATCGGCGGGGCCCGGGCCGCCGGACAGCAGGTCGAGGATCGACGCGACCCGCCCACGCAGCTCCCGGCGGTGCACGATCATGTCCACCACCCCGTGCTCGAGCAGGAACTCGCTCCGCTGGAAGCCCTCGGGCAGGGTCTCGCGCACCGTCTGCTCGATGACCCGCGGCCCGGCGAAGCCGATGAGGGCGTTCGGCTCCGCGATGTTGACGTCGCCCAGCATCGCGAGGCTGGCCGAGACCCCGCCCGTGGTCGGGTCGGCCAGCACCGACAGGTACGGCACCCCGGCTTCGCGCAGGCGCGCGAGGGCCGCGCTCGTCTTGGCCATCTGGAACAGGGAGAAGAGGCCCTCCTGCATCCGGGCCCCCCCGCTCGCCGAGAAGCAGACGAGCGGCGTCCGCGCCTCGAGGCTCGCGTGCGCGCCGCGCACGAAGCGCTCCCCGACCACCGAGCCCATCGAGCCGCCGAGAAAGGCGAACTCGAACGCGGCGGCGACCACCGGCACGCCGAGGACCCGCCCCCGCATCACGACGAGGGCGTCGGTCTCCCCGGTCGACTTGCGGGCGGCGGCCAGCCGGTCCCGGTACCGGCGCGAGTCCCGGAACCGGAGGGGGTCGGTCGGGCTCACGTCGGCCCCGATCTCCTCGCGCGGCTCGAGGTCGAGGAACTGGTCGAGCCGGCGGCGGGCCGCGACCCGCATGTGGTGGTCGCACTTGGGGCAGACGTCGAGGTTGCGGTCCAGCTCCTCGCGGTAGAGGACCGTGCCGCAGGCCCCGCACTTGGTCCAGAGCCCTTCGGGAATGCCCCGGCTCTTCGCGGCCGGCGCGTTCTCGGTCCGGATGCGGGACGGGCGGAGCTTCTGGAACCAGCTCACCGGCTCATCGACCCGGCCCTTCGGCGGCAACGGCGACGGCCGCGGCATCGACGGCGCCCCGCAGCTCCGCGACGAAGGCCGCGACGTGGCCGGGGATCCGTTCCGGCTCGTCCAGCGCCTCTTCGACCCGCCGCACGATCGCCGAGCCCACCACCACCGCGTCGGCGACGGCCGCGACCCGGCGCGCCGCCTCCGCGTCCGCGATCCCGAACCCGACCCCGACCGGAAGGTCGGACACCGCGCGCACCCGGGCGAGCGCCTCCGCGACCGCGCCCGTGTCGAGATGGCCGGCCCCCGTGATCCCCTTGAGCGAGACGTAGTAGAGGAAGCCGGCGCCCTCGGAGGCGATCCGGCGCATCCGTTCGGTCGAGGTCGTCGGCGAGAGGAGGAACACGGGGTCGATGCCCCGCTCCCGCAGGGCGCTGAGCAGGGGCTCCCCTTCCTCCGGGGGCATGTCGACGACGATGACCCCGTCCACGCCCGCCTCCGCCGCCCGGTCCGCGAACCGGGCGAGACCCATCGCCTCGATGGGGTTGAGGTAGCCCATGAGGACCACCGCGGTGCCCGCGTCGCGCTCGCGGAACCCCCGCACGAGGTCGAGCACCCCGGCGAGCGACGTCCCGGCCGCGAGCGCGCGCTCGCCCGCGCGCTGGATCACCGGGCCATCGGCCATGGGGTCGGAGAACGGGACGCCGAGTTCGATCACGTCGGCCCCGGCGGCGACGAGCCGGGGGAGGAGCCTCCGGGTGACTTCGGGGCTCGGGTCGCCCGCCGTCACGAAGGGAACGAGGGCCGCGCGGCCCTCCTCGCGGAGCGCCCGGAAGCGGGCTTCGAGGCGGCTCATCCGGGCAGGTCCCCGATCCCCCGGAGCGCGGCGACGGTGGGGATGTCCTTGTCGCCGCGCCCGGACAGGTTCACGAGGACGATCCCGCTCGACGGGCGTTCGCGCGCCAGCTTCTCGGCATGCGCGAGGGCGTGGCTCGACTCGAGGGCGGGGATGATGCCCTCGATCCGGGTCAGCCGCTCGAAGGCGGCCAGGGTCTCGGCATCGGTCGCGGAGGTATAGACCGCGCGGCCGACGTCCTTCAGCCACGCATGCTCGGGTCCGACGCCGGGGTAGTCGAGGCCGGCCGAGACCGAGTGGGTCCCCTGGATCTGTCCGTCGCCGTCCTGCATGAGGTAGGTCCGGTTCCCGTGCAGCACCCCGGGCCGGCCGGCGCTGAGGGGCGCGGCGTGGCGGCCCGTCCCGAGGCCGTCCCCGGCCGCCTCGACCCCGTGCAGCTCCACCTCCGGGTCGTCGAGAAAGGCGTGGAACATCCCGATCGCGTTGGACCCCCCGCCGACGCACGCCGCCACCGCATCGGGCAGGCGGCCGGCGCGCTCGAGGATCTGCTCGCGCGCCTCGCGCCCGATCACGGAGTTGAAGTCGCGCACCATCTGCGGATACGGATGGGGGCCGGCGACGGTGCCGATGATGTAGTAGGTGTCGTCGACGTTCGTCACCCAGTCGCGCATGGCCTCGTTGAGGGCGTCCTTCAGGGTCCGCGTGCCCGAGGCGACGGAGCGGACCTCCGCCCCGAGCAGGCGCATCCGGTAGACGTTGGGGGCCTGGCGGCGGACGTCCTCCTCTCCCATGTAGACGACGCACTCGAGCCCCAGGCGCGCGGCGACGGCGGCGGTCGCGACCCCGTGCTGGCCGGCCCCGGTCTCGGCGATGATCCGGGTCTTGCCCATGCGCGCGGCGAGCAGGGCCTGCCCCACCGTGTTGTTCACCTTGTGTGCGCCGGTGTGGTTGAGGTCCTCGCGCTTGAGCCAGATCTGCGCCCCGCCCACCGTCTCGCTCAGCCGGCGGGCGTGGTAGAGCGGGGAAGGACGCCCGACGAAGTCCCGCAGCTCGGCGCAGAGCTCGGCGTGGAACGCGGGGTCCGCGCTGAAGCGCTCATAGGCGGCGGCCAGCGCCTCGACCGGCCCCATCAGGGTCTCGGCGACGAAGCGCCCCCCGAACGCCCCGAAGCGCCCCGCCGCGTCCGGCCAGGCCCCGATGAGGGGGGGCGGGCGGTTACTCGGACGGTGCGGTCCCGACACCTTCAACCCCGGCGCCTTCGACCCTCTCCACGAACGCCGCGAGCTTCGCCTCGTCCTTGCCCCCCCCGGCCGACTCCACCCCTCCGCACACGTCCACCGCGAACGGGCGCACGCGGCGGATGGCGTCCGCGACGTTCTCCGGGGCGAGCCCCCCGGCGAGCACGATCGGCCGAGCGAAGGTCCCCCGGACTGCCGACCAGTCGAACGTGCGCCCGGTGCCGCCCCATCGCTCGGTATCGTGGACGTCCAGCAGCCAGGCCGCGGCCGAAGGGTACTCCGCGACCGCGGCGGCGAGGTCGACCCCCTCGCGCATCCCGATCGCCTTCAGGTACGGCCGCCCGAAGCCCTCGCAGAAGCGGGCCGGCTCGGTCCCGTGGAACTGGAGCGCGTCCACCCCGACCTCCCCGACCACCCGGCGGACCTCCTCGGCCCCCGGGTTGACGAACACCGCGACCGACGTGACGAACGCGGGCACGCTCGCGCGCACCGCGCGGGCGGCCGGGACGCTGAGGAAACGGGGGCTCGGGGGGTAGAAGTTGAGCCCGACCGCGTCGACCCCGAGCCCCGACGCGCGGCGGGCGTCCTCGGGCCGGGTGAGGCCGCAGATCTTGATCCGGACGCGCACGCGGGAAGACTACCAGACCCCCGAATCGGGCGACACCGGCGGCAGGCGGTAGCGGGCGGGATAGCCGACCCGGACGAGGTAGAGGCCCTCGGCCGCGGCGGTCACCCCGCCCGCGGTCCGGTCACGGCCTTCCAGCACCTCGCCGGCCCACTTGGGCTCCGCCTCCCCGGCCCCGATCGCGAGCAGGACCCCGACGATGTTGCGCACCATGTGGTGCAGGAAGCCGTTCGCCACCACGTCGAACCACACCCGTGCGCCCTGCCGCGCGGCGTCGAGCGCGTAGACGGTGCGGACGGGGCTCCTCGCCTGGCACGCGCTCGCGCGGTAGGCGCTGAAGTCGTGGACGCCGACGAGCCGGCGGGCGGCGGCCCGGACGCGGGCGAGGTCGAGCGGCCGGCGGTCGCAGGCCACCCGGCCGCGCAGGACCGCGGGCCGGTCCGCCCGGTTGAGCAGCAGGTAGCGGTAGTGGCGCCAGCGCGCCGAGTGGCGGGCGTGGAAGTCGCCGGGGACCTCGCGGGCCCCGACCACCGTCACCGCGCGGTCGAGGTTCGAGTTCGCCCCCCGCCGCCATCCGTCCTCGCGGCGGACCGCCCCCGTGTCGAAGTGCACGACCTGCCCGAGCGCGTGCACCCCGGCGTCGGTGCGGCCCGCGCAGACGACCCGTATGGGCTCGTCGGCGACCCGGGAGAGCGCCCGCTCGACGGCCGCCTGGACGGACTCGCAGTGCGGCTGGCGCTCCCACCCGCAGAACGCCCGCCCGTCGTACTCGACGACGAGGGCGATCCGGCGGGAGGTCACGGCGCTCCGGGACGAGCGCTCACTCCCGCGGACCGCGCTCCCCCTGGCCGGGGGCGTCGTCCGGCGGGTCGTCCCCTTCTCCGTCCCCTTCTCCGTCCCCATCCCCGTCCTCGAGGCCGGTGGAGACGTCCGGCCGCGGGCCGGGGGCCGGATCGACGTGGAGCTCGACCTCGTCCAGCTCGCCGACCTCGACGTGCCGGTCGAAATCGGGCCGCCCTCCCGGGTCCCCCGGACCCGGTCGGCCCGGATCCGGTCCATCGAACGCCGGCTCCCACTCCTCGTCTTCCCCGAGGTCCGTGCCGATGGGAAGATCGGCGATGTCCTCCTCCCGGATCTCCGGCTCCGCCGCTTCACCTCCGGCCGCGAGGGCGCCTTCGGGCGCGGGGGCCGCGGCGTGCGGGGCCGCGGCCCCCGCGCCCGGAAGCGCCGGTTTCCGGCCCCCCGCCCCGGACGCTTTCTCCGTCGCGGGCGCGTCCTCCGCGTATCCTTCCTCCGGGGCGGCGCCGCGGTCCGCACGCTCGTGCTCCGGTCGTCGGAGGTCCTCTCCGTCATCTTTCTCGTCGTGGGCGTCCTCTTCCGCGTCGTCGAAAGGCTCCTCCTCAAGCGCCTCCTCCGCGTCGCCGCGCTGCCGGAGCAGGGTGACGACCACGACGAGGACGAGCAGGACGATGAGGCTGCTTCCCAACACGAGGGGGCTGACGGGAAGCCAGCTCGCGGCGGACGCCGCGGATTCGCCTTCGCCGGAGGGCGCGGGCTCGGCCTTCGCCTTGAGGACCCGCAGCTCCCGCTGGACCACGGCGAGCTGGACGAGGAGCTCCTCGATCGCCGCGTCCCGTTCGGAGAGCCGCTCGCGCAGATCGGCCACCGTTTCGCGGGCCTCGCGCAGCTCCTCCGCGACCGCGCCCCCATCCTCGGGGGCCTCCGCCGGCGCGGGGGCCTCCGCCGGGGCGGAGGGGGCCGGCCGGGGCGGAGCGCGCGGCGCCGGCGCCTGAGTCGCAGCCGGCCCCGGCGCCGGGGCGGCGGACCCGGTCCGGCGCCGGTTCCGCCACGCCTCGGCGTGGCGGGCGACCTCGGCCGCCGCCTCGCCGGGGGTGATCGCCTCCATCTCGGCCACCGTCGGCACCCGCAGGGTGACCCCGGAGCGAAGCGCGTTGATGTTCCCGTCGCCGAACGCGCGGGGGTTCGCCCGCAGGATGGCGATCATCACCTGCCGGGTGTTGACCCTCGCCTCCCCCCGGAAACGGACGGCGAGCTGCGAGAGGGTTTCGGCGCGCTGCACCGGCCCGTAGGTGGCGCCGCCCGCCGGCTGGGCCTGCGTGGGCGCGGCGAGGGCGATGAGCGCGGCGGCCGTCAGCCAGCGGATCAAACGAGCGGCGCCGGCAAGCCGCCGGCCGGCCCACGCCCTCCGGAAATGCCCGATGGCGGGGTTCACGGGTCAGCCGAGCTCCTCGATCACCGCCCGGCCCATCGCGGCCGTGCCGATCTGGCGGGTCCCCGGGGAAGCGACGTCGCGGGTGCGGAGCCCCCGGTCGAGGACCCGCGACACCGCCTGCTCGACCCGGTCCGCGAGGTCCGGCCGGTCCAGGGTGTAGCGCAGCATCATGGCCGCGGAGAGAACGGTCGCGAGCGGGTTGGCCGCATCCTGGCCCGCGATGTCGGGCGCGGATCCGTGGCACGGCTCGTAGAGGCCCTTGCCACCGGCGTCGAGGGAGGCGGACGGGAGCATCCCGATGGAGCCGGTCAGCATCGAGGCGAGGTCCGACAGGATGTCCCCGAACATGTTGGTGGTCACGATCACGTCGAACTGCTTCGGGTCGCGCACGAGCTGCATCGCCGCGTTGTCCACGTACATGTGGGTCAGCGCCACATCCCCGTACTCCGCGCCCACCCGCTCCGCCACCTCGCGCCAGAGCTCGCTCACCTCGAGGACGTTGGCCTTGTCCACCGAGCAGACCCGTCCGTCCCGCCGGCGGGCCGCCTCGAACGCGGCGCGGCAGATGCGCTCGATCTCGGACTCGGTGTAGACGAGGGTGTTCACCCCCCGGCGCTCGCCGCCCTCCATCGTCTCGATGCCCCGCGGAGTGCCGAAGTAGATGCCCCCGGTCAGCTCGCGGACGATGAGGACGTCCAGCCCCGCCACCACCTCGGGGCGCAGGGTGGAGGCGGCGGCGAGCTGCGGGTAGAGGATCGCGGGGCGCAGGTTCGCGAACAGCCCGAGCCCGGAGCGAAGGCCGAGCAGCCCCCGCTCGGGGCGGAGGTTCCGGTCGAGCCCGTCCCATTGCGGGCCGCCGATGGAGCCCATGAGCACCGCGTCGGCGGAGCGGGCGGCCGCGAGCGTCTCGTCGGGGAGCGGCCGGCCCGTCGCCTCGTAAGCGGCGCCTCCGAGCAGCCCTTCCTCGACGTCCGCGTCGAAGTCGGCGGCCTCCGCCAGCCGGCGCAGGACCCCCAGGGCCGGCGCGATCACCTCCGGCCCGATGCCGTCCCCCGGCAACGCGAGGATACGGGGGCGGTTGGGGCTCGTAGCGAGGCTCATGCGGTCTCCGGCAGGGCGAGGGCGGGGGTCTTCCTGCCGCAAGGATAACAACTGGACGCGGCAGCCGATACCGGCCCGCCCCGCGAGGCATGTGCGCGGCGGGGATTTTCGCCGATGGCGAACGCCCCTGGGTACGCCGGCGTCCCGCCGGCACGTTCGGTCTCCCGGGCGCGTCCTTGGGAACGGGCGTCCTGGGAACGCTTGTGTCTCGCCCACCTCCGTCATTCCCGCGAAGCTTGTGCCCGCGAAAGCGGGTAGCGGAAATCCATGTGTCTTGGGAACGCTTGTGTCCCGCCCGCAACAAACCGAAGGTTCGGGGGAGAAGCGCCCGTGAACGAAAGTGCGGGCGAGACGCCCGCGTTCCCAGGACGCCCGTTCCCAGAACACGCCGTTCCCAAGGACGCACCCGCGCAAGCGCCGCCGCCGCCGGGGCCGGGGCCGGAAAGGCTCCCGGGCGGTAGAATCGCCGCACGCCGTGCGAAGGCCGCGCCGACCCGCCTCGATGCCTCTCCCTCCCGACCAGGAACCCGCGCGCGGGGGCGATGGCGAGCGCCCGCGACCACGACCGCCGCCGGAGCGGGCCGCCCGGCTCGACGACCTGCCGGGGCTCATCCGGCGGTGGGCGGCGGAGCTCGGCTTCAACCGGGCGGGGATCGCGGAGATCGACCTCTCCGAGGACGAAGCCCGCCTCCTCGACTGGCTGGCGGCCGGACGGCACGGCGAGATGGGCTACATGGCCCGGCACGGACGGAAGCGGAGCCGCCCCGCCGACCTCGTGCCGGGCACGATCCGGGTCATCTCCGTCCGCATGGACTACTGGCCCGGGGGCGCGGCCCGGCCGGCCGCCGACGCGCTCGCGGACCCGGAGGCGGGGTACGTCGCGCGCTACGCGCTCGGGCGCGACTACCATCGCCTGATGCGGCGGCGGCTCCAGCGCCTCGCCGACCGCATCGGCGAGCACGCGGGGCCGTTCGGCTACCGGGCGTTCGTCGACAGCGCCCCGGTGCTCGAGCGGGCGCTCGCCCGCGACGCGGGCCTCGGCTGGATCGGGAAGCACACCAACCTCATCGACCCGCGGGCGGGCTCGTGGTTCTTCCTCGGCGAGCTCTACACCGACCTCCCGCTTCCCCCCGACCGCGCCCCCGCCGACCACTGCGGGCGCTGCCGGGCGTGCATCGACGCCTGCCCGACCGGGGCGATCGTGGCCCCCTGGGAGCTGGACGCCCGCCGCTGCATCGCCTACCTGACGATCGAGCACCCGGGCCCGATCCCGGTCGAGCTGCGGCCGGCGGTCGGCAACCGGGTCTTCGGCTGCGACGACTGCCAGCTCGTCTGCCCCTGGAACCGCTTCGCGGCCCCCGCGACCGAGCCCGGCTTCGCCCCGCGGCACGGCCTCGACCGCTCCCCGCTCACCGCCCTCTTCGGGTGGGACGAGGCGGACTTCGAGCGCTACACTGAAGGCTCGGCCCTGCGGCGGCTGGGCTACGAGCGGTGGCTCCGCAACGTCGCGGTCGCGCTCGGCAACGCCCCGACCTCCCCCGAGGTCGTGGACGCCCTCCGCGCCCGGAGCGCCCACCCGTCCGCGCTCGTGCGCGAACACGTCGCCTGGGCGCTCGGGCGCCACCGGGCGCCGCATCGAACCCCGACGAGGACCCCCGCGCCATGAACGACCTGCAACGCATCATCGAGGACGCCTTCGAGAGGCGGGACGAGCTCTCCCCCGGCCGCGCCGACCGCGCGGTGGCCGACGCGGTGGAGACCGCCCTCGCGATGCTCGACCGCGGGGAGGTCCGGGTCGCGGAGAAGGTCGACGGGGAATGGACGGTGCATGAGTGGACCAAGAAGGCGGTGCTGCTCTCGTTCCGGCTCCGCGACAACGAGCTCATGCGGGGCGGGGTCACCCACTTCTTCGACAAGGTCCCGCTCAAGTTCGCGGGGATGGACGAGGCGGCGCTCGGGGCGGCGGGGGTCCGGGTGGTTCCGCCCGCGTTCGCCCGCTACGGGGCGTACATCGCGCCCGGGGCCGTGCTGATGCCCTCCTACGTCAACCTCGGGGCGTGGGTCGGGGCCGGCACGATGGTCGACACCTGGGCGACGGTCGGGTCGTGCGCCCAGATCGGGAAGAACGTGCACCTGTCGGGGGGGGCCGGCATCGGCGGGGTGCTCGAGCCCCTCCAGGCGAGCCCGACCATCATCGAGGACGACTGCTTCATCGGCGCCCGCTCGGAGATCGTGGAGGGGGTGGTCGTCGAGGAGGGCGCGGTCATCTCGATGGGGGTCTTCATCGGGCAGAGCACCCGCATCTACGACCGGGAGACCGGGGAGATCCACTACGGGCGCGTACCGGCCGGCTCGGTGGTGGTCCCGGGCAGCCTCCCCGCCCCGGACGGAAGCCACAGCCTCGCCTGCGCGGTCATCGTCAAGCGGGTGGACGCGAAAACCCGCGCCCGGGTCGGCCTGAACGAGCTGCTGCGGGACCTCTGAAACCGCGGGACCTCTGAAGAAGCCCGTGCGCGGCGGGGGTTTTCGCCGGGCACGCCTCTCGCCGCAGGCGCTCCTGGGAACGCGGGCGTCCCGCCCGCACTTTCATTTGCGCGGCAGGGATTTTCGCCAATGGCGAACGCCCTTGGGTACGCCGGCGTCCCGCCGGCAGGCTCGTTCCCGCGGGCGCGTCCGTGGGGACGTGGATATCCTGGGAACGCTTGTGTCCCGCCCGCATTTTCGTTCACGGGCGCTTCACTTCGGCCCGCTGCGGGCGAGACACAAACGTTCCCAGGAAGCGGCCCTTCGCCGGCCGGGGGGCGTCCGCGTTCCCAGAGGCGTCTCCCAGCCGTCATTCCCGCGAAAGCGGGAATCCAGGGATGCCCGTGCACCGGAGGGACGCGCCGATCCCAGGAGCGTCCGTGACGCCGGAGGATGCGCGGCAGGGCACTCATGCGGGCGAGACGCCCGCGTTCCCGGAGGAGCATTCCCGGAACGTATGGATTCCCGCTTTCGCGGGAATGACGAAGGGGGCCGGCGCGCCCGCGGGAAGGGGGCGCCCGCGGCCCTCAGAGGTCGATCCGGGTGCCGGGGACCTGCTTGGGGAAGTAGTCCTCGCAGCCCCCCTCCCGGTACACGTCGGCGGTCGCGCAGTGCAGGCCCCCGCCGAAGGCGTAGGCGTCCCGGAACGGGATCGGGATCACCTCCAGGCCGAGCCGGTCGAGCTGCTCGGCCTGCGCGTGCTCGCTCGCCTCCACGCACACCGTCTTCGGGTCGAGCACGAGGCAGTTCATCGAGAGCCAGACGCTCGAATAGCAGAGCGGAGGCGGCTGGTTGTGGGCGGGCGGGGCCGCGTCGACGATCTCCCAGCCGTTCGCCTCGAAGATGCGGCGCTGCGCCTCGGGGAGGCGCCGGGTCGGGTTGTTGACGACGAGCCCGGGCCGGAGGGTGACGAACGTGGCGTCGATGTGGATCGGCCACGGGTCGCCGGGGAAGTTGACCGCGTGCACCCGGTGTTCGGGGAAGTGCCGCCGCAGCCACTCCATGCCGCGCCGGTTGGTGGTCAGCCCGTGCTGGCAGAAGAGGTCCCTCCCGATCCGCAGCACGTCGGCCGCGTCGAACAGGGGCTCGTGCTCGGTGGTGACGAAGTCGAGGGCGGCGGTCCGGCGCAGCCGCTCCTCGAGGGTGATCTCGTCGAAGTACCTCGACTGGTAGGAGGCGTCGGTGAGCCGCGGGCGCGGCGCCTGCTCCCAGCGGAACTCCGGGTCCTCGTCGAAGTAGCGCTGCATGAGGGGGTGGTAGGCCAGGTACTCGAAGTACCGGCACCGGAACGACATCGGCGCGCTCAGGATCTCGCGGCCGACGGTGAGGAGCACGTCCCGGGGCGGCATGCAGCCGAACATGCAGCTCGTCGTGAAGTCGGGGGTCGCGACCGCCTGGTTCCACTGGATGGGCTCCGGGCGGTCGACCCGGACGCCGCGCCCTTCGAGGACCGCCGCGAAGTGGTCGAGCTGCTCGTTCGCCCGTTCGACGGTCTCGAGCGGGCGCGGCCCCCACCGGCCCCGCATGGGGCTGTCCTCCGGGATCTTCGCCTCGGTGGCCGGCTCGGTCGGGGGGATGCAGGTGTGGTCGGCCCGCCCGAGGATGACGCGGCGGAGCGGGTCGAAGTCGTTCCACGAGCGGACGACGGTCCTGGCGGCGGTATCGCTGTCGCTATCGCTCAACTCGGGTCTCCGTTGCCGGGGCGGTCAGGCGGTGGGCGAGCGGCGGGGCGGGCAGGCGGGCGCGGGGCCGTGGGACGGGCGGGTGGCGGGTGCGCGGCGGGACGGTCGGACGGCGCCCGCCGGTCCCCGCCCCCTTCCCCGCCGGCGCCCGCCAATCCCTGCCGATCTCCGATCGCTCTCGGTCCCCGTCAGTACCCGGCCTGCGGGGCCGCGGACCCGGAGGCCGCTCCCTCCGACGGCCCGCCCGCCCGCATCGCGTCCACGGCCGCCTTCGCCGCGCTCGCGAGAAGCCGGGCGTCGCTCGCGATGGTGACGAAGGAGAAGCCGCGCTCCACCATCTCCCGCGCGTAGTCGGTGGCCATGCAGTGGATCCCGGCCTGGATCCCGTGCTTCTTCGCGCACTCGAGGATGCGCTCGATCCAGGGAAACGCCACCTCGTCGCGGGTATCGAGCTGGGGCGGGCGCCCGAGGCACGCGCAGAGGTCGTTCGGGCCGATGTAGATGCCGTCGAGGCCGGGCGTGGACATGATCGCGTCGAGGTTGTCGAGGGCTTCGCGGGTCTCGATCATCGCGAGGGTCACCACCAGGTCCGCCGACTTCGCGACGTAGTCCGGCCCCGCGTACAGGGTCGCCCGGACCGGCCCGATGCTCCGGTAGCCGTCCGGCGGGTAGCGGCAGGCCCCGACGAAGCGCTCGGCCTCCTCGCGGTTGCCGACCATCGGGCACACCACCCCGAACGCCCCCCCGTCGAGGGCCTTCATGATGATGCCGGGCTCGTTCCAGGGCACCCGGGCGAGGGGCACGGTGGGCGTGGTGGTGATCGCCCGCAGGCACTCCACCGCCGTGTCGTAGTGGGTCACGCCGTGCTGCATGTCCACCGTGATCGAATCCCAGCCCTGATGGGCCATGGTCTCGGCCGCGAACCCGTCCGGGATCGCGATCCAGCCGTTGACCACCGCCTTCGACTCGCGCCAGCGCTCGCGGAGGGGGTTCGTTTCCATGTCTCGCTCCTGTGTTGGGTTCCCGGCCGGTCGCGGGCGGCTGCGGATGCCGAGGGCGCACGGGCCGCGCACGCGCAAGTATGCCGAAACATGCGGCAGGGCCGAAACCGGCCCCTGCGGAGGCGGGCCGTGCGCGGCGGGGATTTTCGCCAAGCACACCTCTCGCAGGCGTGTCCTGGGAACGCGGGCGTCCCGCCCACCTCCGTCATTCCCGCGAAAGCGGGAATCCATGCGTCCTGGGAACGCTTGTGTCTCGCCCGCATGAGTGCCCTGCCGCACATCCTCCGGCGTCACGGACGCTCCTGGGACCGGCGCGTCCCTCCGGGGCACGGGCATCCCTGGATTCCCGCTTTCGCGGAGCCTGCCCCCGGCTCGAACGGGGGAATGACGGCTGGGAGGCCCCTCTGGGAACGCGGGCGTCCCGCCCGCATTTTCGTTCACGGGCGCTTCCCCCCGGACCTGAGGCCCGCTGCGGGCGGGACGCCCGCGTTCCCAGGAAGGGCGGCGCCTCGACACCAGGCCACGGGTCGGCCAGCGTGAAACCAGTCCCCAGCCGACGCGGGCCGTGCGCCGCCGCGTTGACATCCGGCCCCCATCGGTCGAACCTTCCTCCGTCCCGAAGGCGAGGCTTCCGCCTCCCCCATGACCGCCGCCGGCTCCCTCTACCGCCCGTCGCTCCTGCTCCTCGCGGACCTCTACGAGCTCACCATGGCCTGCGGGTACTGGAAGCTCGGCCGCGAAGCGGACGAGGCGGTCTTCCACCTGTTCTTCCGCTCGAACCCGTTCCACGGGGGCTACACGGTGGCGGCGGGGCTCGGCTACGTGGTCGACTACCTCTCGAACCTGCGGGTGGACGAGGCGGACGCCGCGTACCTCCGATCCCTCCGGGGGGCCGACGGCGAGCCGCTGTTCGATCCGGCGTTCGTCGAGTACCTGCGCCGGCTCGAGTTCTCGCTGGACGTGGACGCGGCGCCGGAGGGCACCGTGGTCTTTCCGTTCCAGCCGCTGGTGCGGGTGGCCGGCTCGATCCTCCAGTGCCAGATCGTCGAGTCCGCCCTCCTCAACATGATCAACTTCCAGACCCTGGTGGCGACGAAGGCGGCGCGCGTCTGCCACGCGGCGGGGCGGGGGCGGGACCAGGTGCTCGAGTTCGGGCTGCGCCGCGCCCAGAGCGTGGACGGGGCGATCGCCGCGAGCCGCGCCGCCTACGTCGGCGGATGCAGCGCCACGTCGAACGTCCTCGCCGGGCGCCTGTTCGACATCCCGGTGCGCGGCACCCACGCGCATAGCTGGGTGATGTCCTTCGACACCGAGCGCGAGGCGTTCGACGCCTACGCCCGCGCGATGCCGAACAACTGCGTGTTCCTCGTCGACACCTACGACTCGGTGGAAGGGGTGCGGCACGCCTGCGAGGCGGGCCGGCGGCTCCGCGCGATGGGCAAGGAGATGATCGGGATCCGGCTCGATTCCGGGGACCTCGCCTACCTCTCGATCGAGGCCCGCCGCATCCTCGACGAGGAGGGGTTCCCGGACGCCGCGATCGTGGCGAGCAACGAGCTCGACGAGCACATCATCGCCAGCTTGAAGGACCAGGGGGCGAGGATCGCGGTCTGGGGGGTCGGGACGAAGCTCGCGACCGCGTTCGACCAGCCCGCCCTGGGCGGGGTGTACAAGCTGAGCGCCATCCGCCGGGCGGGCGGCGAATGGCGTTACAAGGTGAAGGTCTCGGAGCAGACCTCGAAGATCTCGACCCCCGGCATCCTGCAGACCCGGCGCTACGGAGAGAACGGACGGTTCGAGGGGGACATGACCTACGAGCTCGGCATCGGGGTCCCCGACGATCCGGTCATCGTCGATCCCATCGACCACACCCACCGCAAGCGGATCCGCTCCGGGATGCCGTGGGAGGACCTCCTCGTCCCGATCACGCGGGGCGGCCGGCTGGTGTACGAATGCCCGCCGCTCGCGGAGTCGCGGCGGCGCGCGACCGACCAGCTCGCCCGCCTGCACCCGACGATCCGGCGCTTCGTGAACCCCCACCCGTATCCGGCAGGGCTGGAGCTCGGCCTGCACGAGCTTCGCACCCGGCTCATCCTCGAGGCGAGGCGGGGGCTGCACTGAGCGCCGGGCTGTCTCACGATGCGGCGCGCGGGGCGGTCCTGGCGGGCGCGCCGGCGCGGGGCGGGGCTGGAGCCGCCGCTTCGCGCGCTTCCTGGGCGCCCGGTGGAAGCGGACGGAAGGCGTGCCCCGGAGTCGGGTCCGGTTCCGGGCCCCCTGGGAACGCGGGCGTCCCGCCCGCACGAGGAAGACGGCGCGAGGAGCGAAGGCCCGCGCGTTGTCGCAAAGGGCGCCCCGCCCGCTCGAAGAAGACGCGGGGCGCAACCAGCCGATTCCGGGCCCGGGCATGGCCAAGGACCCCCAAGGAGAACGGGATGACGAGCACCATCGCACGGTCGATCGAGCAACGGTTCGGGCTCCCCCCGGGCGAGGGGGTCCACGACGCGCCCGCGCTACCGGGCGAGCCCGCGCTCGTGCGGGTCCTTGAACGCCGCACCCACCGCCGGTACCGCGACGAGCCCATCGACGAGGCGCTGGTGGAGACGCTGCTCGCCTGCGCGCTCTCGGCCAGCTCGAAGTCCGACCTCCAGCAGGCGTCGATCGTGCGGGTGCGGAGCGAGGAGAAGCAGGCCCGAATCGCGGGCTGGCTGCCCGCGATGCCCTGGATCGGCGAAGCCCCCCTCTTCCTCGTCTTCTGCGGGGACAACCTCCGCCTGCGGCGGGCCACCGCCCTGCGCGGCAAGCCCTTTCCCAACGACAACGTGGACATGTTCATGAACGCGGCCGTCGACGCCGCCCTCGCGATGCAGACCTTCACCCTGGCGGCGGAGGCGGCGGGGCTCGGCTGCTGCCCGATCAGCGAGGTCCGGACCCATATCGACCGGCTCACCGAGCTGCTCGCCCTGCCGGCGGGGGTGTTCCCGGTCGCCGGGCTCTGCGTCGGATGGCCGGAACGGGCCGGCTACGTCAGCATGCGCCTTCCCCCTGCCCTCGCCGTCCACGAGGACGCCTACGACGGGGCCCGGATCGAGGAGGAGATCGAGGCTTACGACCGGCGGCGCGACGCGCGCTACCGCATCCCGCCCGAGCGCCAGCGCGAGGCGGACCGCTTCGGGGCGGCGGACTTCTACGGCTGGTCGGAGGACAAGGCGCGCCAGTACTCACGCCCGGCCCGGCCCGGATTCCGGGACTACCTCCGCCGCCAGGGCTTCGCCCTCGAATGAACCTCGTGTGTTTTTCATAAGATATTGATAAAGGGAAAGGAAAGAACAAAGGTCGAGATATTTCCTGCCCCTGCGGAAACGGCCTCTCCCCCTGGCTTCGGAGCGCCGGAGCCGCCTTCGCCCCACGACGGGGTCCTTGCGGGCGCGTCGCTGGATACGCCCCCGGGTACGCCGGCGTCTCGCCCACCCCCGTCATTCCCGCGAAAGCGGGAATCCACCGCGTCCGGAGGACGCGCCGTCCTGGGAACGCGGGCGTCCCGCCCGCATTTTTCCCCGGCGCTTCACTTCGGTCCGCTGCGGGCGGGACGCCCGCGTTCCCAGGGTCGCCCCCGAGAGGCGTGCTTGGCGAAAAACCCGCCTCGCCTATGCCTCTCCTCGAACGAACGCGGAATGCAGGCGGGGGGTGATACCCTCCCGCCCCGTCCGTCGCCCCGACCGCCTCCACCCCACCTGGCCCGGCGCCGCACCGACGCGGGCGCTTGAGCCGGGTCGGCGGTTCCGGCCCCGGCTCCGGCCTTCCGGGACGCAGGGCAGGAGGCGTTCGAGCCGGGCTTGACCGGGCGGCCCGCATCGCGGGGCCGGACGACGAACCCACCGAATCGGAGAGCAACACGATGGATCTCGGTATCGCAGGGCACCGCGCGATCGTCTGCGCGGCGAGCAAGGGCTTGGGGCGCGGGTGCGCGGAGGCGCTCGCCGCGGAGGGCGCGGAGGTCTGGATCACGGCGCGCACCGCCTCGGCCCTGGAGGAGACGGCGGCTGCGATCCGGGCCGGTACCGGGGCGCGGGTGACCGCCGTCCCCGGCGACATCACGACCCCGGAGGGACGCGCGGCGGTGCTCGCGGCCTGCCCCGACCCCGACATCCTCGTCAACAACGCGGGCGGCCCCCCGCCCGGCGACTTCCGGGAGTGGACCCTCGACGACTGGAACGCCGCGCTCAACGCCAACATGCTGACCGCCATCGAGCTCATCCGCGCGACGGTGGACGGGATGATGGAGCGCGGGTTCGGCCGGATCGTCAACATCACCTCGGCGGCGGTGAAGTCCCCGATCGACATCCTCGGGCTCTCGAACGGCGCGCGCGCCGGCCTCACGGGATTCGTGGCCGGGGTCGCGCGGACGACGGTGCGCCGCAACGTGACCATCAACGGGCTGCTGCCGGGGCCCTTCGACACCGACCGGCTGAACGGGACCTTCGCCGCGCGCGCGAAGGCGAGCGGGCGGCCCGCGGAGGAGATCAAGGCCGAGGCGGCGGCGGCCAACCCGGCCGGCCGGTTCGGAACCGCGGAGGAGTTCGGGCGCGCGTGCGCGTTCCTGTGCAGCGCCCACGCGGGCTACATCACCGGCCAGAACCTGCTGCTGGACGGAGGGGCGTTCCCGGGCACCCTGTAGGCGCGTCCCACCCGCGCCGGGAGGCGGGCGCGGGCGAGGGGGGCGCGGGCTTCAGGCTTCAGGCCCGGATGCGCGTCACGCCGGGCGGGCGCGGCGCCCGCGCAGCTCAACCCGCGGGCCGCCCACCCGCCACCGCATGAGCCGAGCCGGGCGTGACCGGAACCGGCCCCCTCGCGCCGCCGCCCTCCGAGCACCGTTCAGGGATGCGCGGGCGCCATCCGCTCCCGGTCTCCTCGAAGCTCATCTCCGGGTCCCCGGCCAGCTCATCCAGCCCCGCCAGCCGTCCCAGCAGCGCCCTGATCTTGCGGTTCCCTCCGGCGTGCTCCAGGTACAGCAGGCGGAATAGGGCTTCCGCCGCACCGTCGATCCGGTTGTGTCCCTTCTCCCACCGTGCAACCGCCTGGCCGCTCTTGCTCAGCAGCGCCCCGAGCCCCCGCTGGGACAGCCCCAGCTCGCGCCGCAGGAACCGCAGCTCCCGGCCGGTGAGCTCCTTCTTCTCCTGGGCCAGGCGCCTGCCTATCGCATGGTGCAGGCCGTCCATGTCGTCGATGGCCACCGTCCGCCCATGCCTCGTCTCCTCGATCGAGAAGCCGTTGAGCAGGTACACGTTCTCGAGCCCGCAGGCCCGGTAGTGGTAGCTGTCCGTCAACACGTCCTCCCCCGTGTGTGTCCCGTTTCGGATCGTCACATCACCGTAACGACGGTCAGGGCGCTCCCGTGCTCGCCCTCCCGCAGCGCCAACGCGACCTCCACCGTTTGCCCCGCTGCGCTGCGCTTCCTGACGGTCACCCGCCAGTCCCCGAACTGGTCCTGGTCTGGTCCCCTCCGGACTTTGCCCTGACGGATCACGCTCAACACCTGTCGGGTGCTCACGTCTCTCTCCAGCATTCGTTCCTCAGCATGTTCAGACCAATGTATATTCCTGGTATCTCTTGATAATTTCTGGATTTCCGCCTCGATCCCCCGGCGGTTCCATCGTCTCGGGAAAGGGAGCGTTTCTTCCTCCATTTCCTATCATGGTGATAGTTTTTACATGAAGTCAAGAGGCCGAAGACCGCTCTTGCCGTGCGCGTCGCCACGACGGGCGGCTGCTGGCTCCAGACCTGCCCCCGTCCTGGCGCCCCAGCCCTGGGGTATGCTTGGGGGCATCGATCAGCGAAGGGAGGGAACGACATGCGGCCGACCAGAACGTGGAAGTGGACGATCGGGGCCGGGCTTGCGGCGTTCGTGGCGCTCGGCGCGAGCGGCCAGGGGCAGGTCGCGAGCGAGGAAGAGGCCCGGCAGGTGGCCGAAGAGCGCAGCCGGACGATGAAGACCCTGGGGCGCGCGATGCGCATCCTCAAGGGCTTCGCGGGCGGCCGAGGCACGGCGGAGGAGGCATCGACGGCGGCGGCGGTCATCGCGGACGCGGCGCCCGCCCTCCCCGCCCTCTTCCCGGCCGGAAGCGGCATGGCCGCCCTCCCCGACTCCGAGTCGAAGGAAGCCATCTGGGAGCAGTGGGACGATTTCGTCGCCGGCGCCGAGTTGCTCGGCGACAAGGCGTCGGCGCTCCAGGCCGCCCTCGCCTCGGAGGACCAGAGCCGGATCGGGGCCGCGTTCGGCGACCTCGGAAAGAACGGCTGCGGCGGCTGCCACCGCCGGTTCCGCGAGAAGCGGAGCTGACCAACCAACCGCCCGCCCCGCCGCTGGCCGGGCCTCCGCCCCCGGCGGGTCCTCCTCCTGCCGGGGGAAACGCGGCGACTCGGGAGCCTGTCGCTTCCAGGATCGAGGACCGCCGCCCGGGAGCAAGGGCAATACGGGATCATCCGTGGACGGGCACCAGACGCCGGACGGCAACGGCAGGGCCGGAGAGGACCAGGGCGATGCGGGAACCGGGGCGGGCAGAGAGTGCCGGGGGGCCGGAGGCGACGGCGCCGCGGCGCGGCAACGAGCCGGGCGGTCGCGAAGAAGTACGGAACGAAGAAGACACGGCGGCACCGTCCGGGCTGTGGATTCTCTGGGACGAAGCCGAGGAAAGGGGTGACCGGGACGTGGCGGCGCTGATGTGGGAGGCCATGTACGGTCGCGGGGCGGCAGGGTGATCGAGGCGGCGACCGCCGCGCGAGCCCCGGCCTGCGCCTGCGCGATCGACAGCGTGCTGCTGATACGCCAATCGGCGCGCAGGATGCTCTCGGCCGTGCAGGAGTACCGCGGGAGCACGGTGATCGTCCCCGCGGAGGCGGCCAGGGAGAGCCCGAAGGTCTACCAGAACGTGGCCGCGAAACAGGCGAGGCGCGAGAGCCGGGCAACGGCAAGGGTCATGCGAAGGGAGTGGTCCGAGAAGGAGCGCAAGGCATGGGTCCTCGAAGACGCGCTCCGGCGGAAGGAAGTGAAGACCGAGGCGTTCGCCCGGTGGATCGAAGAGGAGAAGCAGGCGAACGACAGCGTGTACACGTTCCCGCGCCTGGAAGAAGAAGACAGGATGGTCGCGGCCGAGCTCGCGATGGACGCCCTGCCGGAAGAGGCCGACGTCGTCATTCCGGGGCAGAGCGGAGACCCGCTGGTGATCGCCCAGGCCCTGCTGCGAAACGCCGAGATGGTGGGGACCGACAACATGGGCCTGGTCGACCGTGACTCGGTGGACGGATGGATCGCCGGAAAGAACCGCGACGGGCGGTTCCTGCATGCGGCAAGGCCGTTCATCCGGTCCGCGGATGCGTTGGTGGAGTCCAGGGTCTGCGGCGACGTCTATCGGGAAGGGATCCCCGCCGCCGCCCGGATCGCCTATGGCGCCTGCCGGCCGAACGACGTCGGGCGATACGCGGGGCGGGAGCTGGCGGCGAAGCTCGTGGCGTTTGCCGGGCATCTGGAGAATGCGAGGATGCCCGGAACCGCGCGGCTGGTCCGGGAGACCTGTGAGGATTGGGCGGGGAAGGAAGGCGAGCTGATCGGGGCGCTCGAAGCGGATCTGTGGCTCCCCCAGAAGACCCGGAGCGCGGAAGACCGGAGACTTCGCGTGGAGAAGGAGCTGACCGAGAGGCGCGCCCGATGACCCGCCAATCGACGAACCCGCCCACCCCCCGCGCGGTCGCGGGGTATGCCACGTGTCCGCTTTGCGGTCGCAGAGGGGTCGCCACGTCATGGAAGGATCACACGTTCCGCTACGGGTCCGGAAAGTCGGAGGCGGAGCTGACGGTGAACGTGCCGGTCCGCCGGTGCGGCGCCTGCGAGTTCGAATACCTCGATCAGTCGGCTGAACGTTTGAAGCACGATGCGGTCTGCCGCCATCTTGGCGTTCTGCCGCCCGGCGAGGTCCGGCTCACCAGAGAGGCTGCGGGATGACGCGGGCACGGTTTGCCCGGATGACGGGGTTCAGCAAGGCTTCGCTGAATTGCCGGGAAAACGGCCTCGCCATCCAGACCCGCGCGAACGACCGGCGCCTCCGCTTCCTGGCGCGCCCCGCGATTCCTGGACAGTGACTCCAGCCTGCCGGACAACCGCCGCCAGCGCCCCCCGCTCCGGCTCGCGAGCCCGACCAGGAACGGGTGCCGGCCTTCCGGGCCTTGCGGGCCGTCCGGTGCGAAACCCCGGAGACAGGGACGGAGACGAAGACGGCGCGCTACGGAGCCGTCCATGAGCGGAGCCTTCTTCGAGCGGCCGGTCGTCAACTCGCCCTACGAGTACCCGGCCCGCCATTGGGAGCTGGACCAGGAAGGACAGCCGACGAGCCGCATCCTCGAGCAGCGGCGGCGGGCGGAGTTCATCACCCCCATCCCGAAGCCCCGGAAGCGGAGGAAGGCGGCCGCCCAGGACGTCCTGGAGTTCGAGGACCGCACCGGGGTTTCCACGACCGCCCAGCAGTACGACCCGACCCCCATCATCAACGAGCTGCGCGGCCACATCGACCGGTGGCGGGCGCTGCCGAACCCGGGCGACTGGCAGGTCACCCCGGAGACGGCCCGCCTCCTGCGGCGCTGGCGCCGCCACCACTTCAGCGGCATCCGGCCCTTCTTCTGCCAGATCGAGGCGGTCGAGACCCTGATCTGGATCACCGAGGTGGCGCCGCGCGCGGGCCGCCGCGCGAAGACGTTCCTCGACCACCTCGACGCGGCCAACGCCGGCGCCAACCCGGGGCTGTCGCGGCTGGCCCTGAAGCTCGCGACCGGGGCCGGCAAGACCACCGTCATGGCGATGATCATCGCCTGGCAGACCGTCAACGCGGTCCGCCGCCCCGGCAGCCGGCGGTTCAGCCGGGGGTTCCTCGTCGTCGCCCCCGGCCTGACCATCCGCGACCGGCTCCGCGTCCTGCAGCCGAACGACCCGGACAGCTACTACCGCCACCGCGAGCTCGTCCCCGCGGACATGCTCGCCGACCTCGACCGCGCCCGGATCGTGATCACCAACTTCCACGCCTTCCGGCGGCGCGAGACCCTGCCGCTGTCGAGCGGCGGGCGCGCGCTGCTGCAGGGCCGCGGCCCGGAGGTCCGCTCCTCCGAGACCGAGGGGCAGATGCTCCAGCGGGTGATGCCCGCGCTGATGGGCATGAAGGACATCCTGGTCCTGAACGACGAGGCGCACCACTGCTACCGGGCAAGGCCGGCGGACACGGACGAGGAGGGCGCGCTGGCCGCGGACGACCGGAAGGAGGCCGCGCGGAACCGCCGTCACGCCCGCCTGTGGATGGGCGGGATCGAAGGCGTGGCCCGCAAGCTCGGCGTCCGGCGCGTCGTGGACCTGTCGGCCACCCCGTTCTTCCTCCGGGGGTCGGGCTACGCCGAAGGGACCCTGTTCCCCTGGACGATGAGCGACTTCTCGCTGATGGACGCCATCGAATGCGGCATCGTCAAGCTGCCGCGCGTGCCGGTGGCGGACAACATCCCGGGCGGCGAGGCCCCGAAGTTCCGCAACCTGTGGGAGCACATCGGGAAGAAGATGCCGAAGCGGGGGCGGGGCAAGGCGAAGGCGCTCGACCCGCTGAGCCTCCCCGTGGAGCTGCAAACCGCGCTCGAAGCGCTCTACGGGCACTACGAGAAGACCTTCGGCCTCTGGCGGGACGCGGGCATCGAAGTCCCCCCGTGCTTCATCATCGTCTGCAACAACACGTCCACGTCCAAGCTCGTCTACGACTACGTCTCCGGGTTCCACCGCACGAACGGGGACGGGAACGGCGGCGGGAACGGCGCCGCCGCCCCCGCCCTGGTCCCGGGCCGGCTGCCGCTGTTCCGGAACTTCGGCGAGGACGGCGCTCCCCTGCCCCGCCCCAACACCCTGCTCATCGACAGCGAACAGCTCGAATCGGGCGAGGCGCTGGATGCAAACTTCCGCAAGATGGCCGCGGACGAGATCGAGCGCTTCCGCCGCGAGATCGTGGAGCGCACCGGGGACCGGCGCCAGGCGGAGCACCTCTCCGACGACGACCTGCTCCGGGAGGTGATGAACACCGTCGGCAAGCCGGGCCAGCTCGGGAGCAACGTCCGCTGTGTCGTCTCCGTGGCCATGCTGAGCGAGGGATGGGATGCGAACACCGTGACCCACGTCCTCGGCGTGCGCGCCTTCGGCACGCAGCTCCTCTGCGAGCAGGTGGTCGGGCGGGCGCTGCGCCGGCAGTCCTACGACCTGAACGAGGAAGGGCGTTTCAACGTCGAGTACGCCGACGTGCTCGGCATCCCCTTCGACTTCACCGCGAAGCCGGTGGTCACCCCCCCGCAGCCGCCGCGCCAGACCGTGCACGTCAAGGCGGTCACGCCGGAGCGCGACGCCTGCGAGATCCGCTTCCCGCGGGTGGAGGGCTACCGCGTGGAGCTGCCGGAGGAGCGGCTGTCCGCGCGCTTCGACGAAAATTCGACGATGGAGCTGACCCCCGACCTCGTGGGGCCGTCGAAGACCCTGAACCGGGGCATCATCGGCGAGGGGGTGGATCTCAACCTGGTCCATACCCGCGCGCTGCGCCGCTCGACCCTCCTCTACCACCTGACGAAGCGCCTGCTGGAGACCCGATGGCGGGACCCCGGCGAAGCCCCGAAGCTCCACCTCTTCGGGCAGCTCAAGCGCATCACCCGGCAGTGGCTCGACAGGCATCTGGTGTGCAAGGGCGGCGCGTACCCGGCCCAGCTCATGTACCAGGAGCTGGCCGACGTCGCCTGCGAGCGGATCACCCGCGCCATCGTGGCGAGGCACGAAGGCGAGCGCCCGGTCCGGGCGGTGCTCGACCCGTACAACCCCGCCGGCTCGACGGCGAACGTCAACTTCCGGACGTCGAAGACCCTGCGGTGGGAGACCGCCGCCGGGCGGAGCCACGTCAACTGGGCGGTCTGCGACAGCGACTGGGAGGCGGAGTTCTGCCGCGTGGCCGAAGGGCATCCGCGGGTGCGCGCCTACGTGAAGAACGACAACCTCGGGTTCGAGGCCCCCTACCGGTTCGGCTCGGAGGCGAGGCGCTACCGGCCCGACTTCATCGTGGTGGTGGACGACGGCCGGGGCGAAGAAGACCCGCTGCATCTGGTGGTGGAGATCAAGGGCTACCGGCGCGAGGACGCGAAGGAGAAGAAGGCCGCGATGGAGACCTTCTGGACGCCGGGCGTGAACCGTCTGGGCGCGTTCGGCCGCTGGGCCTTCGCCGAGTTCCGGGACGTGTACGGGATGGAGGAGGACTTCAGGGCCGAGGTGGAGGCGGCGTTCCACGGGATGATCGAAGGGGTCCTGGCATGACGGGACGTGGCGGCGCTGGTGTGGGAAGCCATGTACGGTCGTGGACCGGGATGATGATCGAGGCGGCAACCAACTCTATGAACTCTGGATGAAAGCGATGCCTAGATTGAAAAATAGATTGAAGCCTTATGCGACAGGATGGTCGAATATAATTCCCGATGGTTGGCGCGGAAGATTGGGAAACGTACACCCAAATCTCTGCGCCATCCATGAAAGAGTACACGTTACTGGAAATGTGCGAGTTATACCGAATAGGTCTCGTGTGTTTTATTCTCTGAATGGGATTGTTCCTTCCAATGTCAAGGTCGTCGTAGTTGGAAATGATCCTTATCCAGATCCAGATCGCGCAACCGGCCGTTCGTTCGAGCAAGATGATATAACTAGTTGGAGCGAAGAGTTGGTTGTTGGTGGCCGCGTAACGCCTAGTTTACGGAGTTTAATCTACGCCGCTGCCGCGCTGAGTTATAGCGGTTTGTGCATTCATGAATTCAAGGGCCATCAGCAGAGACTACGGAGAGCATTGCGATGCGGACATGTTATGCTTCCCGAGCCTAACGCCATGTTTGGAAATCTGGTTGAGCAAGGCGTACTCTGGATCAATCAGACTCCAACCATAAGCGCCAAAAAGGGAGATCAGTTGATCCGTGGAAGCTGTTGGAAAGCGGTAGAAAATCAGCGTTCCTTGCATAAAGCATTCTGGTGTCCGGTAATGCATCGAGTGATTTCCGTGCTGGTGGAAGAGGCTCGGAGAAGGCGAATCGTCTTCGCGCTGTTCGGTGGCAAGGCCCAAGAACTTGAAGAATGGATCGATACCTGTCGAATATGCCAAGATATCCCAGAAGGAAATGTCCGAGTAGTGAAAAGCGGACATCCATCAATAATCAGATCTTTCTTTCGCAACGGAAATCCCCTTGGTCGAATCAACCGCGAACTAGAGGTGGATCGTCGTATCAGATGGTGCGGTTCTCCGGGTTCCAGGCCCCGCCGCGCACCCGCTCGATCAGGGCCGGACTGACGCAACATCCCTCGATATGGAGAGCGAGCGCCAAGTAGACGCAGAGACAAGGTTCCGATGCAGCTCGAGATCCAAAATCCGGACTACGTGTAAGGTTGCCGGTAGAACACCGGTCGGCGATCATCGAAAACGCCTCCCACTAGAGACCAAGGAGGAAAGCCCTGAAGCCGGATGTTGCGATCCACCAGGCGGAGGAAGGCGGCTATTGGGCGGAAGTCCCGCCCATTCCCGGGCGCCCAGCCCAAGGAGACGGTATCGGGGAGCTGCCGAAGAGCGTCCACGAGGCGGTCGAGGGATGCCTGTCCTTCACCGTTCAACATGCTACTATCTGGGGAGCACAGGACGACGAGCAGAACCATGGCGAGGAAACCGAAGAAGCCCAGGCAGGTCCGGACGCTGACCCACGGGGAGGCGTCGCGGAAGAACATCCCGACCGCCGAGCACCAGTCGGTGATGGCGAAGGACGACCAGAACCCGATCGAGGTGGCATACCAGCGCCGCAACCGCGACCTCGACCCGCAGCTCGTCTGGCGGGGGAAGGACACGCAGGACTGGTCGGACCTCGTCGTCCCGGCCCCGCCGCTGTTCATCCAGGAGAAGGTCCACCCCAAGGCCCTGATCGACGACCTGGCCCGGCACGGCCAGGCCGACGGGCAGGCGGGCGACGACCACCCCGACCTCTTCGCCGACTTCAACGGCCTGCCCGACGGCAACGCCCGCACGGAGTTCTACCAGCACGACGCCAACTGGTCGAACCGGATGATCCTCGGCGACAGCCTGCAAGTGATGGCGTCCCTCGCGGAGCGGGAGGGGCTGCGGGGGAAGGTGCAGTGCATCTACGTCGACCCGCCCTACGGCATCAAGTTCAACTCCAACTTCCAGTGGTCCACCAACCAGCGGGACGTGAAGGACGGCAAGACCGACCACATCACCCGCGAGCCGGAGCAGGTCAAGGCGTTCCGGGACACGTGGCGGGACGGGGTCCACTCGTACCTCACGTACCTGCGGGACCGGCTGACGGTGGCGCGGGACCTGCTGGCCGAAAGCGGATCGATCTTCGTGCAGATCGGGGACGAGAACGTCCATCGGGTGCGGGCGCTGATGGACGAGGTGTTTGGAGAGCACAATCATATCTGCACGATCGGTGTTCAAAAAACAGGGAGTGTGACGGGTGAGTTTATTCAGACAAATGTAGACTATATTGTGTGGTTTGCGAAGAAATTAGATGTGGCTAAATTTCGACCACTATTCCGTGAACGAGATGGAAAGCCATCCAATAGTACTTTGGCACTTTCTGTTTTGGATAGAACGGATTTTGATGCTTACCCAATAACGTCAGAAGGCCAACGTGATACTACGACGGTCAATTTTGAGTTCGAAGGGCAAACTTTCTTTCCCGGAGCAAACCGTCATTGGGGAGTATTGCCAGAGGCTCTGGAACGTACAGCTCGTGCGGGACGTATCGTTAAGCAGAAAATGCAAATCCGAATGCGATATTTCTGGGACGACTATCCGGTGGTTCGATTGGGTTCTATCTGGTCTGACGTCGGAGGTGCAAGGGGTAAGACATACGTCGTACAAACCGCTACCCGCGTGGTGGAACGCTGCATCTTGATGACCACCGATCCCGGCGACCTCGTCCTCGATCCTACCTGCGGCTCCGGCACGACCGCCTACGTCGCCGAGCAGTGGGGCCGGCGCTGGATCACCATCGACACCTCCCGCGTGGCCCTCGCGCTGGCCCGCGCCCGCGTCATGGGCGCCCGCTACCCCTACTACCTCCTCGCGGACAGCCCGGAAGGGCAGCGCAAGGAAGCCGAGCTCTCCGGCAAGGCCCCGTCCGAAGCGCCCACCCACGGCAACGTCCGCCACGGCTTCGTCTACGAGCGGGTCCCGCACGTCACCCTGAAGTCGATCGCCAACAACGCCGAGATCGACGTGATCTGGGAGAAGCGCCAGCAGACGCTGGAGCCCCTGCGCCGGCAGCTCAACGAGGCGATGAACACGAGCTGGGAGGAGTGGGATATCCCCCGCTATCCCGAAGACCCCTGGAGCCCCGCGGCCCAGACGCTCTTTTCCAGCCTCCGGGCGGAGCTCGGAAGTGAACGGCCCGACGACGTCCCGCGCGCGCAACGACACACCCGGGCCGGCCTCTCGGCCAATGGCAAGCGCCCCGACCCCTCGCGCGCGCAGCCGCACCCTCCCCCCACCGCCAGGATCGGCGGCAGTCCGACACCCCCCGACACCCGACACTCCGCCGGGCGGGCGCAACGCCTTCTGCGCGACCTCAACGCCAGCCTCGGACGCAGCTACACCCTCGACACCCTCCCGCCCCGTCCCGCCGACCCCTGGCCGGAGACGCCCGCCGCCCTGCACACTCAATGGTGGGAGCAGCGCGTCGCCCGGCAGCGGGAGATCGACGCCGCCATCGCCGCCAACGCCGACTACGAATACCTCTACGACAAGCCCTACGAAGACCGGAACGTCGTGCGCGTCGCCGGGCCGTTCACCGTCGACAGCCTGTCGCCGCATCGCGTCTCGCTGGTCGACGAGAACGACGAGCTCATGGACCGCGCGGCGGAGCCCCGCCCCGCCTACGGCGAGGGGGCCGACTTCACCTCCATGATCCTGGAGCAGCTCAAGACTGCCGGCGTGCAGCAGGCCCACAAGGACGACCGGATCACCTTCAACACCCTGATCCCGTGGCCCGGCCGCCGGATCTGCGCCGAAGGCCGGTACGTGCAGGGCGGCCAGAGCGATCCGGGCGATCGGGACGTCCAGTGCGACCCGGGCGATCCGGGCGGCCAAGGCGGCCAGGGCGACCGGGGCCGGGAGCGGCGCGCCGGCATCTTCATCGGCCCCGAGTTCGGCACCGTCTCGAGGCCCGACCTCGTCGCCGCCGCCCGCGAGGCGGGCGACGCCGATTTCGACGTGCTCATCGCCTGCGCGTTCAACTACGACGCCCACTCCGCGGAGTTCGACAAGCTCGGCCGCATCCCGGTGCTCAAGGCGCGGATGAACGCCGACCTCCACATGGCCGAGGACCTGAAGAACACCGGCAAGGGCAACCTCTTCGTCGTCTTCGGCGAGCCGGACATCGACGTCCTCCCGGCCGAGGGCGACGACGCGGGCCGTCTCCAGGTCAGGATCAACGGCGTGGACGTGTTCCACCCCAACACCGGCGAGATACGCAGCGACGGCCCCGAGGGCATCGCCTGCTGGTTCATCGACACCGACTACGACGAGGAAGGCTTCTTCGTCCGCCACGCCTACTTCCTCGGCGCGAACGACCCCTACCGCGCGCTGAAGACCACCCTGAAGGCCGAGGTCGACCCCGACGCGTGGGCCACCCTGCACAGCGACCTGTCCCGCCCCTTCGACAAGCCCGCCTCCGGCCGCATCGCCGTCAAGGTCATCAACCACCTGGGCGACGAAGTAATGAAAGTGTTCCTGGTGTGAACCGACCCACGCCACGCCGGAGGGTGTCCCATGGCCAGCGCTGAACAGCTCAAGGCGTTGCTGAAGTCGCATCTCGACGGCGACGACGATCGTTTCTGCTCCGTCGCCATGCAGGTCGCCGCCCACGAAGCGAAGTTGGGCCACGGCAAGCTCGCCGAGGAATTGCGCGCCGTGATCGACGAGGCCAAGCGTCGGCGCGGGGCCGGTGCGCCGACGCCGATTGGCCGTCCGCGCGGCGAGTTGGCGAACCTCCTGGAAGCGTCCAGTCCGAAGAACCGGTTGGGAGAGATGATCCTGGGAGATGCCCTTGCAGACCAGCTCCGGCGCGTGATCCGCGAGCAGCGCCATGCCGGGCGGATCCTGGAGCACGGCCTTTCGCCTCGGCGCAAGCTTCTGTTGACCGGCCCTCCCGGCACGGGCAAGACCCTGACCGCATCCGTCCTGGCCGGAGAGCTCGGCCTGCCTCTCCTCCAGGTACGGCTCGACGGGCTCATCACCAGGTACATGGGAGAGACGGCGGCCAAGCTACGCCAGATCTTCGACGCGACGGGCCGGACCCGGGGCGTCTATTTCTTCGATGAATTCGACGCCATCGGATCGCAACGCGGACTCACCAACGACACGGGCGAGATCCGCCGGATTCTCAACAGCTTCTTGCAGATGATCGAGCAGGACCGTTCCCACAGCCTCGTCGTCGCGGCGACGAACCACCCCGGCATCCTCGACCCGGCCCTCTTCCGCCGTTTCGACGACGTTCTGTACTACGATCTGCCCGACAAGCCGCAGATTGCAAGCCTCCTGAAAACGCGCCTCGGCCGCTCCGCCGCAAAGGGAACCCGGTGGCGGACCCTCGCCGACCTGGCCGCAGGGTTGAGCTACGCGGAGGTCACCCACGCCGCGAACGAGGTCCTGAAGGACGCGCTGATCCACGAACGCGCCGGGGTCCGTGAAGCGGAAATCCGGGCGATGCTCCGGGAGCGCAAGAGCATCGCCGAGAGGCTTGACGAGAACAGAGCGTAGCGGAAGAAGGCGACTTCAGGATGGCGAACGGCACCGAAGGGAGAAACCGACACTTCATTCTCGAAGGCGTTACGGAGACCGAGCCCTACCGTTCACGGGGCGGAGGGCGCCGGCCGGCCCCCCCGGAACGGGACCGGGCACGACACGGCGCGGCGTTGCAGCGCCAGATCGGAGAGCTTCGGGCGGAGGCGGAATCCGCGCGGGAGGCCCAACAGGCCGCGGGGATGGAAGAAGGTCTGGTGTGAATCCGGGGGGCGACTTTCACTTTCTCGCGCGCGGGATGCCGCGGGTATCCGAAACGCCCCGACGGGCTCCGGATACCCAGCGGGCGCGGCGGCGGGCGCGACGCCGGGGGCGGGCGCGTACCCCGTGAAGCGCGGGATCGTCGGCTTTTCCCTCGACGAGGCCGGGGACTGGGTCGCGGACCTCGATTGCGGCCACGGCCAGCACGCGCGCCACCGCCCGCCCTTCGTGAGCCGCCCCTGGGTGGTGAGCGAGGCCGGGCGAGCGGCGAAGATCGGCGCCGAGCTCGATTGCGTGCGTTGCGACCGGATGGAATGGCCCGAGGGTTGCGCCGCCTTTCGCCGGACCCCGGAGTTCGACGAGGCGACGCTTCCGGCCGGGCTCAAGTCCGATCACGCCACGAAGCGCGGGGTATGGGCCAGGATCCGGGTGGTGCGCGGGGTGCTGCGCTATCACGCCGGCCCGCCGATCCACCGTTCGTTCCGGGTCGATCCGGCTTCGAGCGCGATCATCGTTCCGGAAGTGCGGCACCGGGTGGAGGCGGAAGGCCCGGTCCGATTCTTCATCGAGTTCTCGCGGGTACGGCAGGACCCGATGGCCGCGCCCTCCCGGGCGCGATGACGGGTTGCGGATTCGCGGATTGTCGCCGAGCCCCGGTCACCTGCCGATGGGCGAAATCTTCGCCGAACAGCGCGATCTCACGCATCGAAGTCGCCTCTCAGGATCCGATCCGAGACGGGAAGCCTTTCGTGTCCGTCGTCCCCCGCGGGGTTCGCATCCCCGCCGTCGAGCGCTCGACCGATGTCCCCGCGCCGGCCCTGTGGCCCGAGCGGCGGCCAGACGGAGGATGGGTCGATCCGGGTTCGGCGGCCAGTTCGACGCACCGCGAACAGGGAATCGTCCGACAACAGATCGGGCAGGAGCGGAGAGTGGGTCGTGACGATGTACTGGGTGGGTCCAAGGCCGGAACGTGTCTTCAGCATCTCGGCGATCATCTCGATCCGGCGCGGGTGGAGGCCGTTCTCGGGCTCCTCGAACCCCACCAGCGAGGGGGGTTCGTCGGCGCCGGTCAGCGCCAGCAACCCGAGCAACCGGAGCGTCCCTTCGGACAACACCCGGGCCGGAATGGAGATCCCGCTCTCCTTGAGATGCAGATCGACCTCGCCAAGGTCGCTCACCCCCGTCTCGATGCCGTCCACGCTGGGCATTATCGTGCGCAACGCCTTTTCGACCGCCTCGAACTGCCGGGGCTTGTGCGCCTTCAGGGTGTTGAGGAAGGCGGCGAGCTCCTCCCCCATCAGCCCGATGTGGCGCACCTCCTTGATGGGATTGGCGGCGCGCATGCGCTCGCGCGGCTCGAAATAGAAGAACAGCCAGCTCTCGAGCTCCCGGCGCGCCGCCGCCAGGTGGGGATGGTGCGGCGGATAATGCGGCATCGAGAGGATCGTGTGGTCGAGATGGCGCTCGTAGTCGATCGGGTGCGCCTGCCCCTCCTGACGCAGGTGGATCTTCTCGCCTTGACCTTCGATGAAGGGTTTGCGCCTGCGGGTAGGTTCTCCCCTGGAATTCAGGGCCGCGAGGTATTCATCGGCCGTACGCAGGAAGCCCGATCGGGGCAGCATCTCGATCTCGACCCGGTAGCGGAGGTCCCGCTCACGGACCCGGGCGGGGGTGTGGCCTGTCCCCCCGGATCGGACGTCGCCGCTCGGGCGGCGCATTTCCAGTATCTGTCGGTTGACGGCCTCCACCACCGCGTCCGACAGGCGCAGGTCGGCCTCGATGGAAAAGACCAGCCGCTCCTCTCCCATCAACCCCCGGAGCCCTCGGTCTCCGACCGTGAAGGATTCGAGCGGCTTGCCCCGGTAGGGAGGGTCGAAGGCTTCCTTCAGCGTCCGGCTCGTCGCGAG
Source organism: Gammaproteobacteria bacterium (assembly GCA_965243335.1). Taxonomy (GTDB): domain Bacteria; phylum Pseudomonadota; class Gammaproteobacteria; order HK1; family HK1; genus JAJDXW01. The sequence continues at coordinate 1,351,531 of OZ251545.1, read as the reverse complement.
CTTGGACAGGAGCTGGAGGGAGTCCAGGAAATTGCTCTTGCCGGCCGCGTTCGGGCCGAACAACAGGGTGAGCGGCGAGAGCCGGACCTCCAGATCGGACAGAGACTTGTACCCCTCGATACGGATCCGCTTCAGCATGTCCCGCCCTCCCCTGCGCCAGCCAGGACGGAACGATACCGGATCGCGCGCTTCCCTTGGCTTCCGGGAGCGGGGACAGAACGGTCGAGGGGGAGGGGGGCCACGAAGGCGTCGGATCGTGAATTATGATTTCTGATCAACGAAATGAGTTCGGTTCCGGATCCGACCGGAGAGGACCCGGGAAAGGTTCGTCCGGTGCGCCGCCACGCCCCGGCAGGCCGGGCGCGGGGTGATCGTCCGGACACGGCAGGGCTTGCGCGGCCGCCAAACCGAAGTTCCCCGGACCGGACAAGGCTCAACTGATTGTTTGGATATGAAATTTTCAGCTTTCTGAGGTTCCCGGTACTGGGAACGATTCGATGAGGCGTGCAGCGCGGCGCTGGGTCGGCGTCGGCTCGGTGAGCACAGACAGGGGCGGAGCCGAGGGGCCGGCCGGAACCCGGCAGGTGTTGCGACCGCGGGTCGCGAGTTCGCCGGGCAGGGTATCGAGGCTGTGCAGGGGCGCTCCGTCGTCCAGTCCTCGCGGCCGTCGTCCCCTTGTCCGGACACGAGCTCTGCGGACGACACCCGGCGCGGCGGACGCCCCGGCCCATGCGGCCTCGGCAGCGCGCGACGGACGCGCGACGGCCGTGCAGAGCGGCTGGACGCCTCCGCGCCGGGAAACCGGGCATTGCATTGTGCCCGGAGAGTCGGGCGGCATATACTGAAGTCCCGCGCGGCGTCGCGAGAGACGAGGCGAATGCTCGGCGACGGCCCCGAACCTGTCGCGTCCCCATCGTCCAGAGGTCCAGGATTCAGCCCTTTCAAGGCTGAGACACGGGTTCGAATCCCGTTGGGGACGCCAATTTCGCTTCCACCGGTTCAACCTCGTCGAAACACGGATCGGGATCATGGACTTCGACGTCGAGAGCCACCTCGCCGCGCCGGAGCGCTCGGTGTCGATGGTCGAGCGCGACGGACGGACGGACGGCGCCGTCACGCTGTCGCGCGGCTGCGGCACGACGGTCGACGACCTCTGGGACGCGGTGACGAACCGCCAGCGCATTCCGCGCTGGTTCCTGCCGGTTCACGGCGACCTCGAGCCCGGCGGCCGGTATCGGCTGGAAGGCAACGCGAGCGTCGATGAGCTTCATGCGTCCTGATTACGTACAAAGCCCAGCTTGCGCTCTGGCGTCGATGGAAACCCGGGCACAGGCCCTGCGAAAATCCGTCATTCCCGCGAAAGCGGGAATCCAGAGACTTTCGATTGAAGTGGATTCCCGCTTTCGCGGGAATGACGGGCTGATTTACCTGAGCTTTGTACGTAATCAGGTCATACGTTGCGGACGGCCCCGGCCGGTAGTCTCGACACATAGGTTAGGTACTTAAGCGGAATCTCCCGGTTGCCCTTGGTCATTCCGGCTTTGGAACAGGGATTTCGGGGTGCTTGTCACCCGGATTCCACGCAGATCGGCTTAAGAACCTACATATGAGTCTCGACAACGAGGCGTTCTCGATTTGAATGCAATGGGGTTACCCCCGATCCGGACCCCGAATTCCGGGGGAACTGCGGCCTAAAGTAACTCGACCGAATTACGCGAACAGATTTCACTGAAGTCTCTCGGATTGAACGTCAACATCGCCGAAACGTCAACATTGGTATCTTCGATTACAGCCTGAAGTACGGCGTCCACCAGACTCAGTCGAGGACCCCGGCGTGTGGACTCGATAACCGCTTGATATGACTCGTCCCGGTATCGTGAATCATCAAGCAATTCCGTGCGGTGATGGGTGACTATGGCATCGAGCCGCATCATGACGTCTCGTCTTCTGGAAAAACGTGTGTTTATCGTCTCGTACAATACCGGCCACGGCAGGATGACTGGAAGCATCTCCAACCACTCTTCTTTCGAAAGAGCCGATCATGGTGCTGATCTCTCGCATCGTACAGTGCAATGAAGAATCCGGTATCCACCAGCAATCCTCCCCGGCCCGAATTCATCATGCGTCACCTGCATCTTCCTCGACGACACCCTGGTTGCCGTAGCCTTCCCAAGGCGCGCCCTTCCGCCGACCGATCAGGAAACGTCCTCGCAGCTTGCCGTCACGCTCGTGAGCGACATATATCCTCGAGCGCTTCTTCAGTTCAACGTTGTCAGAGATTTCTTTCTTCAGATCTTCCATCAGATCGCCTTGATGGGAGAATTTCAGGAATGCGGTGCTCGATCCGCATTCCCTGGCATCGTGATTATCGAGCCAGGAATACATGCCTTCGTAGTCTCCGCTAACTCCCAGATCATAAGACAACCAGATGGCGTCTTTCATTTTCTCACTCCTCGGCGGTTCTCGATTACTTGCGCTCCGATCCCTTGCCACGGAGCGGAGCGGGATCTTACCCTCCGAGAACTCAGTGTCAACATGAATCCGTCCCTGAATTGCCATCGCATCTGCATCAGCTCCGATGAGGCCAGTAACTTGTTGATTCTCCGTGCACTCAACTTGTACATCAGAACGTGGACGCCACAATCTTCGATCCTGGGACAGGCCCATATCACCAACGCACCCCAATCTGTCCGGCCACTTCGACGCCGACAGGCAGCCGCTACCGCTTCCCGACGTTCCCGGGCCGCAGGGACGACTTCGACCTTGCTGGTGCATGGGCCGCACGGAGCAGATCCGCCCGGGCTAGAAGCTCAGGACGACGTCGTGCGCGTCGATGAGGGCACTAGCCTGCTCCGGGGTCACCGTCTCGACCTCCATGATGAGGTCGGCCGGGGTGAGCCCGCGCTCGGCGAGCGACCGATCCTCGACGTAGAGATGCTCGACGTCGTAGTCCGGGAGCGCGCGGAACCCCTTCGCGAAGTCCTTGAGCCCGACCCCCGCCGTGTCCTGCCCGCGCTTGAGCACGAATACCCCGTCGTCGAGGAAGAGGAGGCTCACCGACTGCTCGAAGGCCGCCCCGATGAGCACCGTCTCCAGGCCCTCCTGGGCGAAGATCGAGCCGTGCGGGGGCCGCCGCATGAGGTAGAGCAAGCGCTTCCGGACCCGCTCCGGCATCCGTCCGTCAGCCGAAGGTGACGAAGCGGTCGGCCAGGATGGCGGCTTCCGCGAGGAGGCCGAGGCCCGCGATCCGGAACCCCGGCGCGAGCACGTCCGCGTCCTTGCCGTGGCGGCGGCGCTCGGCCGCGTCGAGGATGCCGCGCCGCTGCCCGGCCGCGACGCAGACCACGAGGTCGAGCCCCCGCTCGGTCGCGAGCCGGCTCCAGCGGGCGCCCACGTTGCGTTCGTCCTGGGGCGGAACCGAGAGGCGGTTCCCGTTGTTCGCGCCGTCGTGATAGAAGAAGACGCGCAGGACCTCGTGCCCGCCGTCGAGCGCCGCGCGCGTGAAACGCCACGCGGTGTCGGCGCCCTGGTGCTGGTAGGGTCCCGAGTTGACGAGCACCGCGAACCGCATGACGGGATCCGCACCCCCCGAAGTCGATGCGCCGGCAATGTACCACGCGGCCCCCGGGGCGGGGCGTCTCCCGTCGGGCCTCTCCCCGGCGCGGACGAGATGACGCGCCGTAGGCCAGGGGAGCGGCCCGCCCGAGAGATCGGCGCACAAAGATCGCGCCGATTTCCCGGTCTTCTCGAGCCGGACGCCCGTAGTGCGGGCGACGCTGCGGCGCTATCGTCCCCCCCATGCACGACGCCGCGTACAAGGACCTGTTCTCCCAGCCCCGGATGGTCGAGGACCTGCTGCGCGGGTTCGCCGCCCCGGAGTGGTGTGATGAGATCGACTTCTCGACGCTCGAGAAGCTTCCCGCGGAGTACGTGAGCGACGACCTCCGCCAGCGCCGCAGCGACGTGGTGTGGCGGGTCCAATCCCACAAGAAGACGTGGCTCTACCTGCTGGTGATGCTCGAGTTCCAGTCCACCGTCGACCCGTACATGGCCGTGCGCACCCTGGTCTACACCGGCCTGCTGTACCAGGACCTCATCCGTCGCGGGGCGCTCGACGACGACGGGCGGCTGCCCCCCGTGCTGCCGGTGGTGCTGTACAACGGGCGCCCCCGCTGGACCGCCCCGGTCGAGGTGGCGGACCTCATCGCTCCGGCAAAGGAGGCGCTGGCGTGCTTCCAGCCGTCGCAGCGGTACTTCCTGCTTGACGAGGGGCGATGGGGGGAGGACGATCTTCCCCGCCGGAATCTGGTGTCGGCCCTGGTGGCGCTCGAGAACAGCGGCTCGGCGGAGAGCCTTTCGGAAGTGCTGGCGGCGCTGTCGGATTGGCTGCGGAGCCCGGAGGACGACGAGCTGCGCCGCGCGTTCGTGGGGTGGATTCGTCAGGTGGTGCTGCCGGGAGGGCGGTTCGACGAGGCCGCCCTGCCGGTGGTGCGGGTGCTGGAAGGAGGAGGAGCGATGCTGGCGGAACGGGTGAAGGAATGGACCGAGGAGTGGCTTCGCCAAGGCCGGGAGCAGGGGCTCGAACTGGGTCTTGAACGCGGCATCGAACGCGGACGCGCCGAAGAACGGGCGCTGCTGTGTCGTATGGCGGAGCGGAAGTTCGACCTTGAAACGGCCGAAAGGCTCTCGGGGATGCTGGATCGTTTCTCGGACCCCGATCGCCTCGCCATGATCGGCGAGTGGATCATCGAGTGCGGCACGGGCGCCGAGCTGCTCGGCCGGGCGGAACGCCTTGACCGCCCCTCCTGACGAGCTGCGTCCCGGCCCGCTCGGTGGCAAGAGAAGGCGCGCAGGACGTCGTATCCACCGTCGAGCGCCGCGCGCGTGAAACGCCGTGCAGTGCCGGCGCCCTGGGACCGGCAGGACCCCGGGTTGACGGACGCCGCGACAGCATGACGGGACCCGCCCCCCGGGAAGGCTCCGCGCCGGCAATGCGCCATGCGGCGCCCAGCGTGGCGGAAGGGACGGCGAACGGGGCGGCGGCCGGAGAGCCGGCCCCCCGGCGTGCGGCCGAGGAGAGCTTCCCGGTGGTGCTCGTCAGCCCCTACGAGCTCGGGCGCCAGCCGTTCGGGCTCGCCGAGGCGGCGGCGTGGCTGCGCGGCGCGGGCTTTCCAGTGCGCTGCATCGACCTCTCGCGCGAACGCCTCGATCCAGAGGCGCTCGGCGGCGCGGGGCTCGTCGCGGTCCACCTCCCGATGCACACCGCGGGGCGGATCGCGGCCGCCGCCTTCGGCCGGCTCCGCGCCCTCGCGCCCCGCGCCCGGCTCGCCGTGTTCGGGCTGTACGCCCCGGTCAACGAGGGTTACTTCCGCGAGCTCGGGGCCGAGGCGGTGCTCGGCGGGGAGGTCGAGCCGGCCCTCGTCGCCCTCGCCCGCGAGTGCCGGGACGGCTACGGCCCCGGCCCCGGTCACGGTGACGGTCGCGGCAAAGGACCCGATCCGGGCCGCCGCCCTGGTCGCTCCGAGGCCCGCGCCCGCGCCCACGCCGCCACCGGCGCCCACACCAACGCCAGCGCCCGTAACGGCGCCCGGGAACAGGCCGCCGGGGCCGCAGGAGGCGACTCCACCCCGCATCGGAAACATATGCCGGATGCGGGGTCCCGGGCGGCGCGAAACCGAGGGTACGGGATCGGCGATTCATGCAACGCCAACCGGGACGGAGCGGCGGCCCCCGGAGCCAGGGACCGGACACCGGCCCCATCACCAAGGGGCGGGCCGGGTGTGAATCAGGACGGGGCGGCGACCCTCGGCGCCGGGAGCCGACGGCAGGGGGAGACCATGCCGGGGGCCGGCTCGCACGACGACCCCGCGCGCGGCGTCCATCTCGGCAAGATCGACTTCCTCGTTCCCGACCGGAGCGGCCTCCCTCCACTCGACCAGTACGCGAAGCTCGAGCTCCCGGACGGCGGCAAACGGACCGTCGGCTTCGCGGAGGCGAGCCGCGGCTGCAAGCACCTCTGCCGCCACTGCCCCATCGTCCCGGTGTACGACGGCCGCTTCCGGATAGTGCCCCGCGACGTGGTCCTCGCCGACGTCCGCCAGCAGGTCGCGGCCGGGGCCGAGCACATCTCGTTCGGGGACCCGGACTTCTTCAACGGCCCGACCCACGCCCTTCGCATCGTCGCCGCGATGCATGCCGAACACCCCCGGCTCACGTTCGACGCCACCATCAAGATCGAGCACCTGCTCCGCTACCGGGGGCGCCTGCCGGCCCTCCGCGACGCGGGCTGCCTCTTCATCACCTCGGCGGTGGAGGCGGTCGACGACGAAATCCTCTCTCGGCTCCGCAAGAACCACACGACGGACGACTTCGAGGCCGCGGCGGGCCTGATGCGCGCGGCCGGGATCGCCCTCGCCCCCACCTTCGTCGCCTTCACCCCCTGGACCACCCTCGCCGGGTACCGGGACCTCCTCGAACGCATCGCCGCCCTCGGGCTCGTCGCGAGCGTCCCGCCGGTGCAGCTCTCCATCCGGCTGCTCGTCCCGGACGGCTCGCGGCTGCTCGAGCTGCCCGAGGTCCGGGACCTCGTCGGCCCCTTCGACCGGGCCCTCCTCGGCTATCCGTGGCGCCATCCCGACCCGCGGGTGGACGCGCTCCAGGCGCGGGTCGCGGACCTGATCGAGCGCGACAGCGGGAACGGGGCCTCCCGGGAGGAGACGTTCGCCTCCGCCTGGGCGCTCGCCCACGAGGCCCTCGGGGCGCCCGCCCCCGCCCTTCCGGGCGACCTCGGCGCGCCGATCCCCTGCCACTCCGAGCCCTGGTACTGCTGCGCCGAGCCGACCGGCGAGCAACTCGCGGGCTTCTGAGCCGCAGTCCCGCCGCGCGTTGTCCCGCTCCTCCCGCGAGACCGGCCCCGGGCCCCCGGCCCCGGTCGCTTCCCCCGCCCTCCGGATCGACCGCTGGCTGTGGGCGGCGCGCTTCTTCAAGACCCGGAGCTCCGCGGCCGCCGCGGTGACCGGCGGCAAGGTGCATCTCAACGGCCAGCGCACGAAGCCGGCGAAGGCGGTGCGGGCCGGTGACCGGCTCGACGTCCGGCGGGGCGACCTTCGCTGGGAGGTCGCCGTACTCGAGGTGGCGGCGCGGCGCGGACCCGCGAGCGAGGCGAGAACCCTCTACGAGGAGCTGCCCGAGAGCGTCGAGCGCCGGGAGCGCGAGCGCGAGGAACGGCGGGCGCGGCGCCTCGCGGCCGGCATGGGACGGCCCACCAAGCGCGACCGCCGCCAGCTCGAGCGGCATTCCCCAGGCTGACCCGCTACCGGCAAGCCGGGCGCTGCGCCAAGGCCCGCGGGCAGTTGGGTTTTTCGTCAAGCACACCTCTCGCGGGTGCGTCCGTGGTGACGTGGGCGCCCTGGGAACGCTTGTGTCTCGCCCGCACTTTCGTTCACGGGCGCTTCACCTCTCTGTGCGGGCGGGACACAAGCGTTCCCAGGACGCGTGGATTCCCGCTTTCGCGGGAATGACGAGGATGGGGGCGGGAAACAAGCGTTCCCAGGGGCCGGTCACCCGGATGTTCCGCGCAGATCGGCTCAAACGTCCGCACAGGAGGCCGGATCAGGCGCCCGGCGGCGGCTCGAGGCCGAGGAGCGCCTTCGCGACCTCGCGCGCCCCGTCGATGTCCTCGACGATCCGCTCCGCCGGCATCCCCCGCAGCACGTCGAGGGAGGCGAGGGTCTCCGCAACGTCGCCGGAGAGCCCCATCGCGAGCGCCGGGGTGCCCTCGTCCGCCGCGATCTCGATGAGCTGCCTGACCACCAGGGCGGCGCTGTCGTCGATGTAGGCGGCCTCCGAGAAGTCGAAGATGACCAGCTCGTGGTCCTTGAGGTCCATGCTGATCGTCTTGACGAGCCGCCTCGACGAGGTGACGGTGAGGGTCCCCCGGAGCGCCACCATCCCGACCTGGGCCGAGAACGGGTCGGCCCCCTCGACCTCCTCCCCGTCGTACAGGAACATCTGGTCGAGGAGCGGCACGGAGACCACGCTGTCGTGCTCCGTCTCCTCCAGCCATCCCGCGCGGGTGAGCCCCGAGATCACGAGCCCGGCCGCCACCGCGACGATGAGGTCGAAGAACACCGCGAGGATCAGGGTCGTCAGCATGACCACGAGGTGGTCGCGCCGGATCCGGTGCAGCCGGGTGAGGAGTGACCAGTCGACCAGGTCCCAGCCGACCTTGATCAGGACGGCCGCAAGCGCGGCGAGGGGGATCGACTCGACGTACGGCCCGAGCCCGAGCAGGAGCGCGAGCAGCAACGCCGCGAACACGACCCCCGCGGCCCGGGTCCTCCCGCCGGCGCGGATGTTCGGCACGGTGTACACCGGGGTGCCGGCCCCGGGGAGCCCCCCGACGAGCCCCGCGGCCATGTTGCCGACCCCCTGGCCGACGAGCTCCCGGTCCGGGTCATGGCTCGTCCGGGTCAGCGAGTCGGCCACGAGGCAGGTGAGGAGGCTGACCACGGAGCCGATCAGGGCGAGGGTGACGGCGGGCTCGACCGCGCGGGCGAGGAACTCGACGGAAGGCATCTCGAGCTGCAACGCCGGCAGGCCGGCCGGCACCGCCCCCACGACCGGCGCGTCGCTCAGCCACAAGGCGCCGAGGAGCGTGCCCGGGACGAGGCCCGCGAGCGGGCCGGGCACGTACCTGGCGAGCCGGCGGGGCCAGAAGACGGTGACGGCGAGGGTCACGCACCCGACCGTCACCGCGCTCCATTCGATCCGGCCCAACGCCTCCGGCAGGGCGCGGATCATGCCGACCGCGCCGCCGGGCACAGGGTCCGATCCGAGGAAGGGCAGGACCTGGATCGCCATGACGAGGACGCCGATGCCGGACATGAAGCCCGAAACGACCACGTGGGGCGTGAAGGCCACGAAACGGCCGAGCTTCAGCGCGCCGAGCAGGGCCTGCAGCAGGCCGCCGAGGACGATCACCGCCACCGCTTCGGGGAGGGTGTCCGCATGGGTCGCGATGACGACCCCCATCACGATCGCCATCGGCGCCGTCGGGCCGGAGATCTGGGTCGCGGTGCCCCCGAAGAGCGCCGCGAAGAAGCCGACCGCGATCGCGCCGTAGAGGCCCGCCGCCGCCCCCATGCCGGAGGCCACCCCGTAGGCGAGCGCGAGGGGCAGGGCCACGAACGCGGCGGTGATCCCGCCCAGTGCGTCTCCGCGGAGCACGTCTCCGCGCAGCTTCGGAAGGCTGTAGCGCAAGGTCATGAGTCCTGAAGCTCGATTCCCGTCCCGATCCCGATCGTCCGGGCTCCGCGTCCCCCCCGGGCCGGCCCCCCCGGACCGCTACCGCCCCGCCGGGCGGTCGGAGGAGCCCACGCGGCGGTCCCGGAGAGGGCGCACGGCCGCCCTCTCACGAGGAAGCCGCACCCCCGTCACCACCCCTCGAACGGCGCGGCGCCAGCCGCCCTCCGGCGCGAGGTCCGGCCCCGCCGGGGACACGAATCGCGCGCGGCCGGCCTCGCCCGCCCGCGGCGCCTCCAGCCGGAGCCGCCGCAGCCGGACCTCTCCGTCGTGCTCCAGGACCACGAGGCTGCCGTCTTCAGGCGGCTCGCCCGGGTCCACGACCACCACCGCGCCGGCCGGGAGGTCCGGGGCCATCGAATCGTCGAGCACCCGCAGCGCGAAGGGCTCGAGGGACACGCACGCGGACATCGTCCATTCCTCTCCCGTCCGGGCGGGTAGAATAGCCGCATTCGTGGCCGGCCGCGCCTCGCCACCACCGCGGACGCCGATCCTTGCTCGCGCTCGCCAGACCGTTCGTCGAAATGTGCCTGCTGCGCCTCGGGCCGCAGGACCTCCCGGCCTCGCCGTTCCTGCTCGGCGTCTCGGTCGCGGCCTACGTCGGGCTCGGCGTCCTGGTCACCGCGTTCCACTACCCGTTCCTCACCGCGGTCGCGATCAGCGTGACCGGGACCCTGATCTTCGGCCTTCTCGCCTACGCGCTCCTCTCGGTGCGCGGGGTCGCCGGGCGCTTCTTCCAGACCGGCGCCGCCCTGGCGGGAACGGGGGCGGTGCTCGAGGCGGTCGCCCTGCCCCTCGTGGCGCTGCTGGAGGCGGGCGGGCCGGCGGCGGACGCGGGGTCCGGGGCCGGATCCGGGGCCGGGGCGATCCTCGTCATCCCGTGGCTCGTCTTCCTCGTCTGGAGCTGGGTGGTGGGGGGCCACATCCTGCGCCACGCGCTGTCCGTGCGCCTCCCCGCCGGGATCGGGCTCTCGATCGCCCTGTTCTGGCTCTCCACCCTCGTCATCCACCAGTTGTTCGGCGACCCCTGAGCGATCCCGCCAACTCCATGCGCATCCACGTCCTCGGGATCGGCGGGACCTTCATGACCGCTCTCGCCTGCATCGCACGCGAGCTCGGGCACGAGGTGGAAGGCTCCGACCACGGCCTCTACCCGCCCATGAGCACGGTGCTCGAGCGGGCGGGCATCCCGGTGCGGGAAGGATACCGGGCGGAGCACCTCGAGCCCCCGCCGGACCGGGTCGTCGTCGGGAACGCCATGACGCGCGGCAACCCGGCCGTCGAGCACATGCTGGACGCGGGGCTCGACTACGAGTCCGGCCCGGCGTGGCTCGCCCGCCACGCCCTCCTCGGCCGCCACGTGATCGCGGTCGCGGGCACCCACGGCAAGACCACCGTGTCGAGCCTCGTCGCCTGGATCCTGGAGCGCGCGGGGCGGAAACCCGGCTGGCTCATCGGGGGCGCGGCGCCGGACCTCGGCGCCCCGGGCCGGCTCGGCGCGGGCGAGCACTTCGTCATCGAGGCCGACGAGTACGACACCGCGTTCTTCGACAAGCGATCCAAGTTCGTCCACTACCGGCCGCGCACCCTCGTCATCAACAACCTGGAGTACGACCACGCGGACATCTTCGACGACCTCGCGGCCATCGAACGGCAGTTCCACCACCTCGTCCGCACCATTCCCGCGAGCGGGCGCATCGTGGCCGGCGGCCCCGAGGTGGAGCGGGTGCTCGCCATGGGATGCTGGACGGAGGTGGTCCGGATCGGAGGCCGCGGCGGCGGCTGGACCGACGGCGGGGGCGGCCGCGGAGGCCGGGACGACGACGCCGGAGGCGGCGCGCTCTCGACGCACGCGCTCGCGCCGGACGGCTCCCGCTTCGAGGTCCGCACGACCGGGGCCGGGCGCGAACGGAGGATCGAGGTCGGGTGGAGGCTCGCCGGCGAGCACAACCTGCACAACGCGGCCGCCGCCCTCGCGGCCGTCCGCGCGGCCGGCGTGGACCTCGACGAGGCGGCCGCCGCCCTCCGCGACTTCCGCGGCGTCGAACGGCGCCTCCAGACCGTCGGGGCCGCGGGCGGGGTCACGGTCTACGACGACTTCGCGCACCACCCGACCGCGATCCGCGCGACCGTCGCGGCGCTCCGCGCCCGGACGGGGGGCGCGGCGCGGATCGTGGCGGTGCTCGAGCCGCGCTCCAACACCATGCGCCGCGGGGTCCACCGCGACACCCTCGGGCCGAGCCTCGCCGCCGCCGACGAGGCGCTCGCGCTCGACCCGGGCGGGCTCGACTGGTCGCTCGCGCAAGCGCTCGGCCCGCGCGCCCGGGTCCGCCCCGACGTAGAATCCCTCATCGGCGAGATCGTCCGTCTGGTCCGGCCCGGAGACCACGTGCTGGTGATGAGCAACGGCAGCTTCGACGGCCTCCACCGGCGGCTCCTCGCTCGCCTTGCCGGCGAGGACGCGCCGTGAGCCCACGTGGATGAGAATATCCGGGAAGCCGGGGACGCCCCTCGCGCGCCTTGCCGACGGGGACGCGCCGTGAGCCGGGGCGGCGAGGGTTCAGCCGGGGATCAGGCCGGAGATCGGGCGGCGGATCGAGCCGGAGGCCGAAACGAAGGCCGGGCCGCGGACCCGGCCGAGGATCGGAGCGGGCGCGGGGCGAGGGACCGGAGCCGGGACCGGGACGCGGTCCTCGTCGCGATGACCGGCGCCTCCGGAGCGGCCTACGGGCTGCGGCTCATCGACGCGCTGCTCCGCGCGGAGCGCGCCGTGCAGGTGGTGCTGAGCGGGCCGGGGCGCATGGTGGTCAACACCGAGACCCCGCTTCGTCTCGGCAAGAGCCCGGCCGAGATCCGCAAGGGGCTGCTCGCCCACCTCGGCCGTGACGACGCCCCGCTCCGGGTGTTCGGGACGGACGACTGGTTCGCGCCGCCCGCCAGCGGCTCCAACCCGCCCGCGGCGGTCGTGGTCTGCCCCTGCACGACCGGCACCCTCGGGGCGGTCGCGGCGGGGACGAGCCGGAACCTCATCGAGCGGGCGGCCGACGTCGCCCTCAAGGAGGGGCGGCGGCTCGTCCTCGTGGTCCGGGAGACGCCGCTCTCCGCGGTGCACCTCGAGAACATGCTCCGGCTGGCGCGCGCCGGGGCCGCCATCCTCCCCGCGAACCCCGGCTTCTACCACCGTCCGGGGTCGGTCTCCGACCTGGTGGACTTCGTCGTCGCCCGGGTCCTCGACCGCATCGGGGTGGAGCACGACCTCGCCCCCCGGTGGGCGTCCGAGCGGGAGTAGAGCCCCGTATGCTGTTCGTAACATATTGATATAGATACCTGATTTCGCAAAGAGCACAGCTTGCGATCTCAGGTCAGGAGGATAAAAACCCGGACACAGGCTCCGCAAAAGCCCGTCATTCCCGCGAAAGCGGGAATCCACTTCAATCAAAAGCCCCTGGATTCCCGCTTTCGCGGGAATGACGGACTGAAAAATACCGTTCACCTGATCTTTGTACGTAATCAGGATCAGGTACAGATAAGGGGAAACAGGGGTCGAGACAGTCGTTACCCCACGGGGAGGAATCTTCCCGGAGCATCGGCGCCGTTCGGAGCTGCCTTCACTCCGCCGCAGGGCTCTCGCAGACACGTCGCCGGGAGCGCTCTTGGGAACGGCGCGTCCTCGGGACGCGGGCGTCCCGCCCGGCACGGCGCCGCGAGATCGGCGGCCCTCCCCGCCTGCGCTTGGTCCGGAAGCCGCGCGGGCGGGCCCGGACCCGTGCGGGCCGTCGCGGCTACCTCCCCGGGCCGTAGAGGCCGAGGCGAAGCGACGGGTCGCCGGGGGTCCAGGTGTGGTGGAGCTGCGAGCGGTCCCCCATCTCGCGGGTGCGCGCGAGGAGGCTCCGCCCGAGGGCGAGCTGCCCCGGCTCCCAGCGGGCGAGGGCGGCCACCGGGTCGCCGCCCGCATCGCGGAGAGAGTCGCGCAGGGTCCAGGCGTCCTCGCAGGCCTTGGCGGTGCCCGCGCCCGCGTGGGGGCGGACCGCGAACGCCGCGTCCCCGATGAGGGCGACGCGCCCGAACGCCATGCTCGCGACCTCGATGTCGTAGATCACCTGGACGAAGGGCTCGGAGGTCTTGAAGAGGACCTCCGCCATCGCGGGCGGCATGTGCTCGCGCGCGAACTCCCGGAAGCGCGCCGCGTGCTCCTCGCGAACCGCGCCCGGCGGGAGGGACAGGGCATGGCGCTCGCCGGAGCGGTCCGTCATGAGGTCGTCGATCTCCCCGCCTTCCGCGTAGTTGTGGTAGCAGACGAGGTTCGCGAGGCGCCGCCCCGGCTCGAGGGCGCCGTCGAGGCCCGGGATCGGGTAGACGAGGACGTGCCCGTCCGGGAGCACGCAGTAGGTGAGGCCGTCGCGGAGGACGTCGAAGCTCGCCGGCCCGAGGTCGGACTCCGGGATCATCGCCCGCCACGCGACGTAGCCCGCGTACCGCGTCCCCGCGTCGGGGAGGAGCTTCGTGCGGGCGGCGGACGAGATGCCGTCCGCGCACACCAGCATGTCGAGGGTGCGGGCCGCGCCGTCGGCGAAGCGGACGGTCACCCCGCGCTCGTCCTGCGCGAAGCCGACGACCTCCGAATCGAGGTGGTAGCGCCGTTCGCCGAAGGCCCCCATGAGCCCCCGGTACACGGTGGTCCACGACGAGAAGCGGTAGTTCATGCGCTCCCGGTAGACCAGCTCGCCGCTCGCGGAGAGGAACTGGAGCCACGGAAGCTCGATCTCGACCAGGCTCGCATCGAGTTCGCTCGACTCCTCGAAGTAGCGGGTGGTCGCGGGATGGGTGGCGATGCCGGCCCCCCGCGCCTCGAGCGCGGTGCTCGAACGCTCGAACACGTCGACCTCGCAGCCGAGGTCGCGCAGCACGAGGGCGGCGGTGAGCCCGCCGAGGGAGCCGCCGACGACGCCGACGCGGGGCCAGGAACTCATGGAAGCTGCCTCGTATGGAACAGGACCGTCCCCCTCCTTCTACCGCGCTGGCGTGGGCGCCCGCGCTCCCGCCCCTCGGAATCACCACCAACCGCGCCAACGGCGCCCATCCGCAGCGTCAGTGCGGGCGCCCGCGATTCCGCTCCGCGGAATCGCCAAGCAACCGCGCCAGCGGTTGCCCTCAGCTACGCATCCGCGCCCCATTGTGATCGAAGAGCGCGGTGCGCTGCATCCGCGCCCCGAGCCGCTCGCCGAGGAGCTCGATCTCCCAGCCGTCCTCGGCCTCCGCCCGCTCCTTCGGCACGTAGGCGAGCGCGACCGACGCGCCGGAGTGATGGGCATACCCGCCCGACGTCACCCAGCCGCAGACCTCGCCGCCGCGCCACACCGGCTCGTCCCCGATGACGTCCGCGTCGGCCGCATCGACCACGAACACCCGGAGCCGCAGCGCCCCGCCCTGTTCGCGCTCCCGGACGGCGGCGGCCTTGCCGATGAAGTCCGCCTCCTTGCCGTAGGCGACGAAGCGGTCGAGCCCCGCCTCGAGCGGCCCGTAGATCGGGCGGAACTCCCGCATCCAGCTCCCGAAGCCCTTCTCGAGCCGGAGCGCGTTCAGCGCGCGCGCCCCGAAGAGCCGGATGCCGTGCGGCTCGCCTGCCTCGAGCAGCCGGTCGTAGAGGTAGCGCTGGTAGTCCGGCTCACACCAGATCTCGTAGCCGAGGTCCCCGGTGAAGGTGATCCGCCCGACCACCGCGGGGGCCATGCCGAGGTCCATCTCCCGGAGGTCCAGGAACCGGAACGCCTCCGCCGACACGTCGCCGCGGGTCAGCGACTGCAACACCTCGCGCGAGGCCGGCCCGGCGATCGAGAGCCCGCACCAGCCGGTTCCGAGGGGACGGATCTCCACCGAGCCGTCCCCCGGCAGATGCCGGTGGAACCAGCGGAGGTGGTACTCCTCGGCGGGCCCCGAGCCCGCGATGAAGAAGCCGCGGCCCCCGAGGTTCGCAAGCGTGAAGTCCCCGATGACCTTGCCGTCCTCCTTGAGCATCGGGGCGAGCACGATACGCCCCTCCCGCGGGATGCGGCAGGCGAGCATCCGGTCGAGCCACTCGCGGGCGCCGGGGCCGGTGACGAGGTATTTCGCGAACCCCGAGGTCTCGGTCAGGCCCACCCGCTCGCGCACCGCCCGGCACTCCGCCCCGACATGCTCGAAATCGACCGAGCGGCGCCAGGAGAACACGTCCTCGACCCCGCGCGGGGCGAACCAGAGGGGCGTCTCGAGCCCCCACGCGGCCCCGAACTGCGCGCCGGCCTCGCGCAGCCGGTCGTAGATGGGCGTCGTCCGGAGCGGGCGCGCGGCCGGCAGCTCCTCGTTCGGGTAGCGGATGGAGAACCGGCGCGAGTAGTTCTCCTTCACCTTGTCGTGGGTGTAGGCCATCGTCGCCCAGTCGCCGAAGCGGGCGACGTCCATCGCGAACACGTCCGCGCCCGGGTCGCCGTCGATCATCCAGCTCGCGACCGAGAGCCCGACCCCGCCCCCCTGGGAGAACCCCGCCATCACCCCGCACGCGACCCAGAACCCGTCGAGGCCCCGCACCGGCCCGATGAGGGGGTTGCCGTCGGGGGCGAAGGTGAACGGCCCGTTCACGATCTGCTTGATCCCCGCGTCCCGGAACGCCGGGAAGTGCTCGAAGCCGACCTCGAGCGAGGGGGCGATCCGGTCGACGTCCGCGGGGAGGAGCTCGTGGCCGAAGTCCCACGGCGTCTCGTGGACGGACCAGGGCGCGCACGCCTGCTCGTACGTCCCCATGAGCATGCCGCCGCGTTCCTGGCGGAGGTAGAGCTCGCCGTCGAAGTCCACCGCGTGGATCACCTCCTTGCCGGTGGACTCGTTGATCGCCGCGACCTCCGGCATGTCCTCGGTGATGAGGTACATGTGCTCCATCGCGAGCACCGGGAGCTCGAGCCCGACCATCCGCCCCACCTCCCGCGCCCAGAGGCCGGCCGCGTTCACCACGTGCTCGGCGCGGATCTCCCCCCGGTCGGTGATCACCCGCCAGAGGCCGTCGGGGGCGCGGGCGAGCGACTCCACCCGGGTCTGCCGGTACACCTCGGCGCCGAGGAGGCGGGCGGATCGCGCGTAGGCGTGGGTGACCCCGGACGGGTCGAGGTGGCCGTCGACGAAGGTCCTCATCCCGCCCACGAAGCACGCGGGGTCGAGGAGCGGCATGAGCGCGTGCGCTTCGCGGGCGGTGATGATCTCGGCTTCGATGCCGAGGTAGCGCCCCTTCGCGGCGAGCCCCTTGATCCACTCGAAGCGCTCCTTCGTCGCCGCGAGCAGGACCCCGCCGGTCATGTGCAGGCCGGTGGCCTGGCCCGACCGCTCCTCGATCTCCCGGTAGATGTCGATCGTGTACTTCTGGAGCTTGGCGACGTTGGGGTCGCCGTTGATGGTGTGCATCCCCCCCGCCGCGTGCCAAGTGGAGCCGGAGGTGAGCTCGGAGCGCTCGACGAGGGCCACGTCGGTCCAGCCGAGCTTGGCGAGGTGGTAGAGGACCGAGCAGCCGACCACCCCGCCCCCGATCACGACCGCGCGCGCGTGCGTCTTCATATGAGCGCCTATACCGTTCCGAGCAGGGCCGAGGGAGGAGCTATCGTAACCTGAGGAAGCGCGCCCGCATCCTCTCCTGGGAACGCTTGTGTCTCGCCCCCCCGTCATTCCCTGTCATCCCCGCGAAAGCGGGGAGAAAGCGGGAATCCACCGCGTCCGGGGGACGCGCCATCCTGGGAACGCGGGCGTCTCGCCCGCACATGGGGGTGAAGCAGCCCGTGAACGAAAATGCGGGCGAGACACAAGCGTTCCCAGGAGCGCTCCCACCGACGACATGTCCGCGAGAACCCCGCGGTGGCCTGTGCTCACCGGGGCGGGCGGGCACTTCTGCGCCAGGGGCGACGTGAAGACGATGGGGAGCCGGGACCCGTCCGCGATGGAGGAGCGGCTCGCGGAGATGGCGCGGGTCGCCGAGCTCGCCATCGCCTTCCCGAAGCCGGTCGTCTCGGCGGTGCGCGGGCACGCGGCCGGGGCCGGCGCGAGCCTCGCCTGCCTCGCCGACGTGGTGGTCGCCGGGGACAGCGCGAAGTTCACGGTGTCGTTCCTCACGGATGCGAACGCGCGTGGGCTTGGCGCTGTCGGTGATGATGGCGCTGGCGTTGGGACACGTGCGGGCCGGGCGCCCGGAACGGATGCGCTCGCTGTACGGCCCGGTTCCCCCCGCTTTCGCGGGGGCAGGCTCTGGGCCGACACCGGCTGACCGGCTGGCTCCGCCCCCAAGTCTCTCCCGGTCCGGTCCCGCGGGCCAGAGCCTGCCCCCGCGAAAGCGGGGGGGCCGGCTCGCGCGCATCGCCCGCACCGGCGCATTTTGCCCTTGCACGAAGGCCCGATCCGGGGTTTTGCGACCCGCTGCGGGGTCGCTCGCGCCTCGTCGCGCCGTCTCCAGCACCCCCGGCGCGCCCCGGGGGCGCCAGCCGCCGGCCCGAAAACCCCACAGCGCACATGTCTCTGCCAAGTTGGGGGTTGACACCGGGGGGGGGGGGGGGGGGGTACAAAGGGCTGTCGCCGCACCGCCTCCGGGTTTCCCGGGGCGGTTCGGCCTTGGCCTTCGGCAAGGGGAGAACGCGATGAACACGAGAGACACGGCACGATTCGTCGGCTTGACCATGGCCGCCGCCCTGGCAATGTCCGGATGTGGGGGCGGCAGCTCCAAAACGCCGTCCGCGCCGTCCGCGCCGTCCGCGCCGTCCGCGCCGTCCGCGCCGTCCGCGCCGTCCGCGCCGTCCGCGCCGTCCGCATGTGAGGTCGGTGGCTCTCTATCCGCGGGCGAATCCTGTCGTCACGAAGGAGGGGGAAGCAGGTTTACCTTTGAAGTCCGCGCGGATGGATCCGGCTGTGTTGGTAGCATATGTAGCGGTCGTTCTATCAACTTGAACGACTTCAGCGCTACGAAGACCAATGGGAGTTGGCGGATCAACGGCCTGCCGGGTACCCCTGCGGCACCGACGCCATCCACACCATCGCCAGACCCCGAGCCGGCGCCAGACCCCGAGCCGGCAGACCCACTCACGTCGGTACCACCGCGCGCCGATTTGGGAACGTGGTTCTACACGTTCGACTCTGCGTTGACGGACGCCGCCCAACGACGGCACATCCGAGCCGCGGTTGCGGAGGCGGCCGGAAACACGCCCAACTCGGGGAGCGTCACGCAATCTTCGACCGGCGACGGCGCCACCACCGACAGCGTTTCGGTGCGTGTGGAGCGTGACGCGGAAGGAACGGTAAGCTGGACGGTGCGGGAGGCCGGCGGATGGTCCGTCGACAGGGACAGCGCTCAAGTGTTGAATGAACCGAGTGGAAGGCTCTGGAAGGGCGTCGAGTTCCATCAGGCGCCAGAAGGCGGCCGAGGCAGTGGAACGGGTCCGGGATTGTATGCCTACGTCTACACCGACATCGAGGCGCCGACGCAAGTGTCCTCGTGTGGAGTTGGCGGCACCGTGTCGGCCGGGAATCCCTGCACTTACGATGTCGACGGCGTGACGTACACTCTGCGCATCGACGGCACCGCGGTTGTTCTTGAGGGGGGGGTTCTCAACAGTCGCGCCGGGGGCAACCAACGTTTTGTCAACACCACTATCAATGGTGTGCGCATCACTCTCGTGACCGAGGGAAGCGGTACGAGTCGGAGAATCGCCCAGCTCTCGCAGAACTTTGCGGAGGCTGCTGGCGGCGCCGAACTCAGGCAAGACGCCGACTATCTGGCCGGCGGCATCTGGGTGCGGGTCCCGACCGATGCCGCCAGCGTGGCCGACTACGAGTTCGGCGCCTTCGTGGACGGCAACGACCCCTTCCGGCAGGCCAATCTGGCGGGCTTGACGGGCACGACGACGTACACGCAGGCGTTCGGCGCGACCGCGGTGTATTCCCATCAGGGAAAGAACCGGAACTACTTCCTCGATGCCGACGTGAGCTTGACCGCCAACTTCGGCGACGCCAGCAGCCTGGGAAGCATCAGCGGAACCGTCTCCAACATCAGGGGAGAAGGGCCGGAGTCGGATTGGTACGACGGGGTCAGCGTGTCGCTGGGGACCGCGCAAATCGGAAACGCCGACAGCGGCTTCTTCACGGGCAACACCTCCACCGAGGGGACGGACTCCGCGTTTACCGGCAAGTGGGGCGGCCAGTTCTACGGTAACGGGGCCGCCGCGAGCGATCATCCCGGTTCCGTCGCCGGTACGTTCGGCGCCGCGACCGCCGACGGCAGCGAATCCTTCGTCGGCGTATACGAGGCACGGCGGCGGGAGGAGCAGTAACGCGAGGTCCGATCGCACCGGTCCGAAACGGGGGAAGGGCAGCCGCGCGGCTGCCCTTCCTTTTTCTCCGTGCCGACGATGAAATGGGTTTGCATCCTCGCGGTTGCGGTCCTTCTTCCCGCTTCGGCCTCGTCCGCTTCCGAGCGCCCCCATCTGTCCTCCGACCCCCGGGTCAACGACGCCCGGGCGCTGATCGAAGACGGCCGGTTCCCCGAAGCGCTGGCGATTCTGCGTCCGCTGGCCCCGGACCATGCGGACCGCACCGACGTCCTGTTCCTCGTCGGCCTCGCCGCCGTCGGCGCTTCGCAGCAGGCCGGCGCCGGAGAAGAAGGGGAACGGGCCGCCCTGCTCGACGAGGCCGTCGCCGCACTGCGCGCCATCCTCGTCGACCGGCCCGGCCTGGTGCGCGTGCGCCTGGAGCTGGCCCGCGCCTTCTTCCTCAAGGGCGAGGACGATCTCTCGCGCGAACACTTCGAGCGCGTGCTGGCCGGCGGGCCGCCGCCGGCGATGGCGGCGAACGTCCGCCGCTTCCTGGAGGCGATCCGGGCGCGCCGGCGCTGGAGCGGCTATTTCGGCGCGGTCTTCGCTCCGGACAGCAACCTCAACGCGGCCTCGGGGTCGGACGTCATCCACATCCGCGGCGTGCCGTTCCGCCGCGACGCGGACGCGGGCGCCCGCTCGGGGGTGGGGGTCATCCTGTGGAGCGGCGGCGAGTACCAGCATCCGCTCCACCGGAGGCTGCGGCTGCGGGCGGGCGTGGACCTCGCCCGCCGGGAATACGCCGGGAGGGACTTCGACCAGACCTTCCTGTCCGGGCACGTCGGACCCCGCTGGCTGATCGACCGGGACACCGAGGCGAGCCTGCTCGCCAGCGTCCAGCGCCGCTGGACCGCCGGCAAGCCGGAGAGCGACGGCCTCGGCGCCCGCCTCGAGGGCGAGCGCCGCCTCTCCCGGCGCCTGACGGCGAACCTGCGCGCCGCCTGGCGCCAGCACGAGTACCGGAGGAGCGGGTCCCTGGACGGGCCGCAGGCCACCCTCTCCCTTGGGGCCGCCTGGCTCCTGACCTCGACCGTGCGAACCGACGTGACGATCGGCCATGCACGCGAACGCCCCGAATCGGTGCTCCGGCGAAATGCCACCCGCTGGGCGCGGATGGGCCTGTTGATGGCGTTGCCGGTCGTCACCCTGCGCGGCAGCGTCGAATTGCGCCGGACCCGCTTCAAGGGCGACTGGGCTCCGTTCACCCCCGCGGGCGCATCCCGGGCCGACCGGACCCGGATCCTGCGCGTATCGATTTTCAACCGGGCCTTTACCGTGCGCGGATTCAGCCCGCAGCTCGTGCTGACGAACGAAGCGCGCGAATCCAATGCACAGCTACACGACTACCGGCGCAATCGCGTCGAAGTGCAGTTCGTGCGGCAGTTCTAGACGTCATGAGTCCATCTGCCCTTTCCTCCCGAAGACTCGACAAGTGCAGTCTCGGGAAGCCCGGGGCGGTTCATCCTCGGCCGCCCGGTGGCGGGCTTGAGCCACCGGAACCCCTCGCGCCGGAGCAGCATCCCGACTGACGTCTCGTGCCCGCCCCGGATCGAGGGGTCGGCCGGGTTGCGGAAGAACCGCATCCCGACCGCGCGCTCGTGGGTCTCCATCAGGCGCATCTTCGCGGCGGCGGTGCGTATTCCGGTCCTGGGCAACGACACCGCCACACAGAGAGGGCACCGGCAGGGATCCGGGCCGGCGCCGCCGCAGTCAGCGCACCCGCCACACCGTCCGTCCGGCCTTGACATGCCGCCCGGCGAGCGAAGAATCTCGCGGGCGGGGGCATCGACGCGCGGTCGCGCTCCGTTCGCCTCACCAGAGTCCGAATCACGAAGGGGGAGCCGCACCGCCATGACCCTGCGACGAGAAGACCAGGAGGGCGGCGTCGCCGTCCTCACCATCGACCGGCCGGAGGCGCGGAACGCGCTTTCGCCCGAGATCCGGAGCGGGCTTGCCGAGGGCTTCGAGGGCATGGCCGGGGACCCGGCCGTCCGGGCGGTGGTGCTCACCGGGGCGGGCGGGCACTTCTGCGCCGGGGGCGACGTGAAGACGATGGGGAGCCGGGACCCGTCCGCGATGGAGGAGCGGCTCGCCGAGATGGCGCGGGTCGCCGAGCTTGCCATCGCCTTCCCGAAGCCGGTCGTCGCGGCGGTGCGCGGGCACGCGGCCGGGGCCGGCGCGAGCCTCGCCTGCCTCGCTGACGTGGTGGTCGCCGGGGACAGCGCGAAGTTCACGGTGTCGTTCCTGAACATCGGGCTCGTGCCGGACTGGGGGCTCACCTACACCCTGCCGCGCCGGGTCGGGCACGCCGCGGCGCGGCGGCTCGCGCTCACGAGGGAGCGGGTGGACGCGGACGAGGCGCATCGGCTCGGGCTCGCCGACGTGCGCGCCCCGGACGGGGAGGTGATGGCCGTCGCCCTCGAACGGGCGCGCGCCCTCGCCGCCTCGGCTCTCGGCGGGTACGCCGCCCTCAAGGCGATGATGGAGGATCGCGAGGCGCTTCGGGCCGCCCTCCAGGCGGAGGCCCGGACCCAGATCGAACGCTCCCGGACCTGGGAGCACCAGGAGGGGATCGCCGCCTTCCGGGAGAAGCGCCGGCCCGACTACGTGCGGGCCGCGTCCGCCTGAGCGCGGCGAGGCCCCGGCCCCCGGCCCTTGGCCCGGAGCCGCCCGGACCCGCCCCAGGCCGCCCGGAAGCCCGCCCACCTCCCCCCGACGAACGCCCGGACCAGGAGCTGCGACAGGAGCCGCCATGAGCCCCGAACATCCCCCGAGCGCGGGCTGGCGCCCGCATCCCCGCTATCCCGACCCCGCGATCGAGACCCTCGACCCCCGCTTCGACCGCTACCGCATCTTCAGCGCGGCCGTGGAGCGCCTCCATACCGGCTGCCGCTGGTCGGAGGGGCCGGTCTGGTTCGGCGACGGGCGCTACCTCCTCTGGAGCGACATCCCGAACGACCGGGTCCTCAAGTGGGAGGAGGAGACCGGCGCGGTCAGCGTGTACCGGCGCCCCTCCGGCTTCGCCAACGGGAACACGCGCGACCGGCAGGGCCGGCTCGTGACCTGCGAGCACGGGGAGCGGCGGGTCACCCGCACCGGGTACGACGGCAGCATCACGGTCCTCGCGGAGCGGGTGGAGGGGCGGCGCCTGAACTCCCCCAACGACGTGGTGGTGAAGTCCGACGGGTCCATCTGGTTCACGGACCCGCCCTTCGGCATCCTCGGGGACTACGAGGGGCACCGGGCGGAGGCGGAGCTTCCCGAGTCGGTCTACCGCATCGACGGGGAGAGCGGGGAGATCACCTGCCTCGCGGACGATGTCCGGGGGCCGAACGGGCTCTGCTTCTCCCCCGACGAGCGGCGGCTCTACGTGGTCGAGTCGCGCGGCGTGCCCCACCGCGGGATCCTCGCTTGGGACGTCGCCGCCGACGGGCGCTCGATCGTCAACCGGGAGGCGCTGATCGACGCGGGGCCGGGGGGCACGCCGGACGGGATGCGCTGCGACGTCGACGGCAACCTGTGGTGCGGCTGGGGCATGGGGAGCGAGGCGCTCGACGGGGTGCTCGTGTTCGCGCCGGACGGAGCCCCCATCGGCCGGATCGCCCTTCCCGAGCGCTGCGCCAACGTCTGCTTCGGGGGGCGCAAGGGCAACCGCCTGTTCATGGCCGCGAGCCAGTCCCTCTACGCGCTCTACGTCAACACCCGCGGCGTTCCCGGCGGCTGAAGGGGGCGGGGCGATGAAGGAGGCTCCGCCCTACTCCATCACCCCGGAGATCGTCTCTCTCATCGAGAGGATCGGAGAGGCCATCGGTCGGATGGGGGCGTCCGGGGAGCCTCCGGGGCCGCGGCTTCGGCGGATCAACCGCATCCGCACCATCCGCGGCTCCCTCGCCATCGAGGGCAACACCCTCAGCGAGGAGCAGGTCTCGACCCTTCTCGACGGCAGGCCGGTCATCGCCCCGCCGAGGGAGGTCCAGGAGGCGCGCAACGCCTTCAGGGCCTACGACCGGTACCCGGAGTGGAGCCCGGCGAGCGAGACCGACCTGCTGGACGCCCACGGCGTCCTGATGGCCGCCCTGCTGGACGCGCCGGGCCGCTACCGGCGCGGCCCGGTGGTCGTGGCCGGGCCCGGGGAAGTCCACCACATCGGCCCGCCCGCCGACCGGGTCCCGCACCTCATGGCGGACCTGCTGTCATGGGTGGGCGGCACGGACGAGCATCCGCTGATCGCGAGCTCGGTCTTCCACTACGAGTTCGAGTTCATCCATCCCTTCGCCGACGGCAACGGACGGATGGGCCGGCTCTGGCAGACCCTGATCCTGACCCGCTGGAAGCCTCTCTTCGCGGACGTTCCGGTGGAGAGCCTGATCCACGCGAGCCAGCGCGGATACTACGAGGCCATCCGGGACAGCTCCGCCCGCGGGGAGAGCACCCCGTTCATCGCCTACATGCTGGGCGCCATTCTTGGGGCTCTCCGTACCCCCCAAGAAACCCCCCAAGAAAGCCCCCAAGCTACCCCCCAAGAAAGCCCCCAAGAAGAACCCCAGGCAACCCCCCAGGTAAGGCGCCTGCTGTCCGTGCTCGACGGAGAGATGTCCCTACAGGAAATCCTCCTTGCGCTCGGGCTGAGAGACCGCAAATCGCTGCGGCAGCGGTACCTGTCGCCCGCGTTGGAGCTCGGCTACCTGGAGATGACCCGCCCCGACGCTCCCAACGACCGGAACCAGATGTACCGCCTGACGCAACGTGGGCGGCAAGCGCAGCCCACGGGTCGGTGAGCCGTCCGCAGGCGATGGGGCGGGGCCGGCGCGGCGGGCCGCCGACCGGGGGCGCAGCCCCGTGACCAGGAGTAGCGCCATGCACGTGATCGACCTTTCGATCCCCGTCCACAACGGGGACGGCCGCCTCGGGCTCGAGGTCCGGTTCGACACGCCTTACCGCTTCGAGGACTGCGGCTGGCAGGGCTCGACGGTGTCCATGTTCTGCCACTACGCGACCCACGTCGACGCGCCCAACCACTTCATCGAGGGCGGCTCCGGCATCGACCGGGCGCCGCTCGGGAAGCTGATGGGGCCCGCCGCCCTCATCGATCTCTCGGACCACGGGGCGAACGCCGGCATCGGCGGCGACACCCTCGAGGACCGTGGCCGCCACTTGCGGCCGGGCGACATCGCGATCCTCCGGACCGGCTGGTCGGATCGGTGCTGGGGCGAGCCGGCGTTCTGGAGCGAGGGGCCCTGGCTCCGGGCGGACGGCGCACGGTGGCTCGTCGAGCGGGGGGTCAACGCGGTCGTCTACGACTTCTCCGAGGAGGAGGCGGTGCGCGGCGGCGCGTTCCGGGGCGAGGACTGCGTCGTCCACCACACCCTGCTCGGGGAGGAAATCTACAACATCGAGTACGTGCACCGGCTGCCCGCGATCCGCGCCGAACGGCTCGCCGTCGTCGCCCTTCCGATCAAGCTCGCGGGGCTGGACGGCGCACCCGCCCGGGTGCTCGCCATCGAAGGCTTCGACCTGCCCGCGGAGTTCGAGGTGACCACTTAAGGACCCGGTGTGCTGTTCGTAACCTATTGATATAGAGAGTGGAGATCGGGATTCGAGATATTTTTCACTCCACGGCGACGTTTGCGCGGGCGCTCTTGGGAACGCTTGTGTCCCGCCCGCATTTTTGTTCACGGGCGCTTCACGCTCCTGTGCGGGCGAGACACAAGCGTTCCCAGGACGCGCCGTTCCCAGGAGCACCCACGAGCGGTGTGCTTGGCGAAAATCCCCACCGCGCACATGCCTCGACCGAGGGCCGCATCGGAGCGATGGATCGGAAGCCGCCGCCCGCCAAGGATCGTGCGGGCGGTATGATCCGCCGCCCCGGACGCCCCGGCGGCCCGGGGGCTGCGGCCCGCCACCCCGGAAGTGACCCGAATGACCCGCATCAACCTCCAGTTCACCCTCTTCTCAGCGTTCTACTCGCCGCTCATCGCGACGATGGCCGGCGGGTTCCTCCGCGAGGAGGGCCTCGATCCCGAGTGGTCGGTTTCGCCGCCGGGGGTCAGCGCGCTCGCCGCGCTCGAGGACGGCTCCGCCCACGTCGTGCAGTCCGCGCTCAGCCAGGGGTTCGGCCCGCTCGAACGCGGCGAGACCCCGACCACCACCCACTTCGCGCAGGTGAACGAGATGGACGGGTTCTTCCTCACCGCGCGCGAGCCCGGCCCCGGGTTCACGTGGCGCCGGCTCGAGGGCGCGGACGTGGTCCTCTTCGGCGGCGGCCAGCCGCTCGCGATGTTCAAGTACGCCTGCCATCGTGCGGGCATCGACTATTCGCGCATCCGCGCGATCCACCCAGGGGGCGCCGCCGCCATCGACACCGCGTTCCGGGAGGGCCAGGGCGCGTACGTGCAGCAGCAGGGCCCCTTCCCGCAGCAGCTCGAAGCGGACGGCGTCGGGCATGTGGTCGCCCAGATCGGGCCGGTCATCGGGCCGTGCGGCTTCTCGAGCCTCGCCACGACCCCCGCGTGGCTGGAGACGGACATGGCGGCCGCCTTCGTCCGCGCCTACCGGAAGACGAGGCGCTACCTCAACGAAGCCCCGGCCGCGGAGATCGCCGCCGCCGAGCAGCCGTACTTCCCGGACATCGACCGGGAGGTCCTCGCCCGGTGCATCGGGATCTACCAGAAGCTCGGCTGCTGGACCCCGCACGTCGAGATCACCCGCGAGGCGTTCGAGGCGACCCTCGACGTCTTCGCCTACAACGGCCTCGTGACGAAGCGCCACCCCTACGAGAGCGTGTGCGCCCCGCCCCCCGCGGGGTAGGCGGCGGGGCGGCCCCCGTCGCGGCCTCACCCGCAGCGAACGGACGGAGGCGGTCGCCCGCATCGTCCGCCGCCGGATGCGGAACGTCTTTCAGGTGCGGGAAGAAGCGCCCGGAGAGCGCGGCGGGCCGCCGCCCTATTCTGCGGCGGCGGGGGCCAGCCCCGGAGAGGCAGCGTAGACCTCGAACTTCCCCGCGTCGAAGGCGAGCGGCTGTACGATCCCGCCCGCTGCTTCGAGCACGGCCGCGACCTCCGCGACCGCGATCGCGTTCTCCCAGACCCGCGCCAGATTCGGAAACTCGGCGGCGAGGTCGATGCCCGCGAGGAGGGCGTTGCGCACCTGGGGCACGAGGAAGCAGTCGGCCAGGGTGAGGTCGTCGCCGACCGCATGGCGCCCCGCGCACCGCTCCAGGATCGATTCGAGCGCGCCGAACTCCCGGCGGATGAAGTGCAGGCGAAGCGGATGCACGGCGGGAGGGGCCTTCACCATGCCCCACTCGCCGATCGCCTGGATGATGAACGGGATGTTCTGGTAGGGCTGGGTGTCGGCGGCGATGATCCACGCGATACGGCGCGCTTCCGCCCGCAGCCAGGGGTCCTCGGGCAGCAGCGGCCGGCCCCCGCCCGGGCCGATCGTGTCCTCGAGGTAATCCACGATGGGGCCGGACTGGGTCATCTTGCGGCCGTCGGCAAGCAGCAGCACCGGAACGCGGCCCTCCGGGTTGAAGGCGGTGAGGTCGGTGGTCCCGAGCTTCCCGGTCTCGGGGTCGCCCTCCGGCATCGTGAAGACGGGGATCCCCCGGTGGTCCGTCTCGAACCCCGTGCTGACCAGCTCGACCACCGACGACGGGACGCGGCGGCAGCCGAGGTAGAGCGTCACCCGCATCGAGGCGCTGCTCGCAGGGTGGTAGAACAGGCGCATCGGCCCGGTCGGAAACGCCGCTTCTTCCGTCATGTCTTGCCTCGCCATTCGCCGCATCGTTCGAGATCGGGCCTCGTCCGCGTGGACGCCAAGCGTAGATCGGACCGGACCGGCGGCGCCACCAGCGAGGGAGCGAGGGAGCGGCCGAGGCATGTGCGCGGCGGGGATTTTCGCCAAGCATGCCTCTCGCTGGGCGCTCCTGGGAACGGCGCGTCCTGGGAACGCTTGTGTCCCGCCCGCAGCGGACCGGAGGTCCGGGGGGTGAAGCGCCCGTGAACAAAAGTGCGGGCGAGACACAAGCGTTCCCAGGACACATGGATTCCCGCTTTCGCGGGAATGACGAAGGTGGGCGGGCCGCCCGCGTTCCCAAGACATACCCCGCGCAAGCGCCGCCCGGCGCTCCTTCTGCCCGGAACGGTGGAGCGGCCGCTCAGGGCGGAGGCGGGTCGGAATCGCTCCGCCCCCAGTCGGGGACGAAGCCGAGGACGATGCAGTCCGCCGGCAGGCGCCGGTTGAACAGCAGGTTGTGCCAGAACGTCGCCTCGCGGAGCGGGTCGTGCTCGGACAGGCGCCGGACCGCACAGTGCACGCGGAAGCGCTGGCGGAACTGCTTGAAGTCGAGCCGGCATTCCCCGCCCGCCAGCAGCTTCGCGGCGGTCTCGGAGGCGGGCGGGAAGCTCGCGGTGAGGGTGTCGGAGAACTCGCGCGGGGCCTGGTAGTAGCGCTCGGCCAGGAGCTCGAGGGCGGCCGCGCGCCGCTCCGCCGGATCGTGCGTGCGCCGGGCCAGATGGCGAAGCTCCATCGTCGCCGAGTGCTCGGGCCGCTTGCACAGCACGGTGACGATCCGGGCGATGGGGTCGCCGCCCGGGGCCGAGCCCGGGACCGGTCCCGAATTCAGGGACGATCCGCGCCCCGAAGCCGATTCCACAGCCTGCGTCGAAGCCGGAGCGGGGGATGCGAGCGGCGTCATCCCGCTCGTCGGGCGACCGCCGTGACGGCGCATCGCGATCTGGCGGACCCGGCATTGCCAGCGCAGGAACCGGTCGCGAAGCTCCTCGTTGGCGCGGTCGAGGCGCGCCACGCCGGCGCCGGGTTGCATCGACCCTCGGCCCGCGTCGGGAACCGACCGGAGGGGCGGTGGGTCTCCGCGCACCGGGGCCGCGGTCAGGCGGCGGCGCGGGGCTCCCGAACGAGGGTTTCCGGTCCGGCGAAGGGCCGGTCGTGCCCGAGGCTCGGGATGCGCGCGCGGGCGGTCGTCACGCTCTCGACGTCGACGGTCGCGACGACGTGCCCCGCGTCCTCCCCGCCGTCCGCAAGCACCTCGCCCCACGGCGAGACGACGAGCGAATGGCCGTAGGCCGCGCCGCCGCCCGGAACCGGCCCCGTTGCGCACGGAGCGACGACCACCGCGCAGTTCTCGATGGCGCGGGCGCGGTTGAGCACGTGCCAGTGCGCCTCGCCCGTCACCCTGGTGAAGGCAGCCGGCACGGCGAGGATCTCCGCTCCCGCCTGCGCGAGCGCGCGATAGAGCTGGGGGAAGCGGAGGTCGTAGCAGATGGTCATGCCGAGCCGGCCCCACGGTGTGTCCACAAGGACCGCCTGTCCCCCCGGGGCGACGACCGCGGACTCGCGGTAGCGCTGGGCCGGGGACAGGTCCACGTCGAAGAGGTGGACCTTGTCGTAGCGGGCGCGGACGTCCCCTCGATCGTCGAGCACGTAGCCGCGGTTGAGGAGCCGGCCTCCGGAGCCGTCCACCGCGATGGAGCCGACCAGCATCCACACCCCCGCATCGCTCGCGAAGCCGCGCAGCGCATCGAGCACCGGGTGGCGCGCCTCCGGGGCGGTCGGCGGCGCGAACAGCCCCTCTTCGCTCTTCAGTCCGCCGCAGTACTCGGGGAGGCACACCAGCTCCGCGCCGGCCGCGACCGCGCCCCCGGCGAGGCGCCGGGCCTCCTCGATGGCCTCGTCGAAGGTGGCGAGCGGCCTCGTCTGCACACACCCGATCCGCACTTCACGTGTCGTCGTCATTACCCCGTCTCTCCCTTATGGCGCCGGACGCCCTCGCGCCCCGATCTCGCGATCCGTTCCCGCGCCTCAGAACTGTTTCGCGTCTCAGAACTTCCGGTACGCCTCGCGGAGCTGCACCATGGGGTGGCGCTCCGACATCTGGAACTTGATGAGCAGCTCGCGGGCGATCATGTCCCGGTCCTGCTGGTTGTCGGGCAGCTCGACGTCGTCCGGGACCCGCACCCAGCCGTTGATGTTGCGGTCGAACACCGCGGCGTGCCCCTCCTCGTAGCCCATGTGGACGTCTTCGAGCCAGTTGAGGTCCTCCCATCCCATGAGCTCCATGTAGCGTTCGAGGAAGGGGGTCAGGCGATCGTAGTCGGGGACCAGGTTGACGTCGTAGCGGTAGCCGATGTGCTGGCCGATCTCCTTCTCGCGCTCCGAGTCGAGCCCGTCGCCGGCGATGAACTGGTCGACGCTCCTCAGCTCGGAGCCCTTGTAGCTGCTGCCTGCCATGCTTCTCTCCTGTCTCGTGGCGGGGGTCTGACCGGACCGGCGGGTTCTTCAATTGCTGGCCGGGGCCGCGGCGGCCTCGGCCGCGCGGGGCGCCCGCTCGGGATCGGTGAGACTGGTCATGGCGCGGTGCTCTCGTTACTGCCCGGCCGGGGCGGTGCGGGCGATGAGGGTTTCAAGCGCCTGGCGCTGGAGGTCGAACGCCTGCATGGCTTCGGCGTGGCGTTGGTCCTGGTCCCTGGCGCGCCGTTCTCCGGCCCGCGTCATGGCGCGGATGCCGTACCAGACGATGCCCGCCTGGATGAGGCCGACCGCGACGTGCGCAGCGGCGATCCACAAGCCCGCGTGTTGGGCGGCGAGGCTCGCAGTGCGGAAGGCGAGGGTGGCGGCTTCGTACTCGGTCATGGGGTTCTCCGTTGCGGCCGTCGGGTTCCGACACGGGTAATTTTCGGCCCCTCTCCAACCGACGGGAACCACCTCACCCCTTACTTCGGCAAAGCCCCTACAGGTGATGATAGTCCTCGACGCCGACCGTGTGGCTCGTGCCCGCGAGC
This sequence comes from Gammaproteobacteria bacterium, assembly GCA_965243335.1. Classification (GTDB taxonomy): domain Bacteria; phylum Pseudomonadota; class Gammaproteobacteria; order HK1; family HK1; genus JAJDXW01. Next base: position 1,321,056 of record OZ251545.1, on the reverse strand, counting down.
GGGACGCCGGCCATCGCCGACGCCTCCATCGTGAGGGCCGCGAGGTCCTCGGGCTCGAGGCTGTGCACGTCCGTCTTCCCGCACGCGCGCGCCAGCATCTGGGCTTCGATGGTCAGGGTGTGCAGGAAGTTGTAGACCCGCTCGGCCGCCTCGTCCGGGTCGAGGCGCGCGCGGAGCGCCGGGTCCTGGGTCGCGACCCCCACCGGGCAGCGCCCCGTGTGGCAGTGGTAGCAGTAGCCGGCTTCGACCCCGATCTCCGTCTCGTAGTCGGACTCCGGGATGTCCTTGTTGCAGTTGAGGGCCATCAGCACCGAGTGCCCGATGGCGACCGCGTCCGCCCCGAGGGCGAGGGCCTTGGCCACGTCCCCGCCGTTGCGGATCCCCCCCGCGTAGACGAGGGAGATCTCGCCCCGCTTGCCGAGGTCGTCGATGGCCCGGCGCGCCTGGCGGATGGCCGCCATGCCGGGAACCCCGGTCTCCTCCGTCGCGAGGTGGGGGCCGGCCCCGGTGCCTCCCTCCATCCCGTCGATGTAGATGGAGTCGGGGTCGCACTTCACCGCCATCCGCACGTCGTCGTAGACCCGCGCCGCCCCGAGCTTGAGCTGGATCGGGATCTGCCAGTCCGTCGCCTCCCGGATCTCGACGATCTTGAGCGCGAGGTCGTCGGGGCCGAGCCAGTCCGGATGGCGCGCCGGGGAGCGCTGGTCGATGCCGGCGGGGAGGCTCCGCATCTCCGCGACCTGGTCGGTGACCTTCTGCCCCATCAGGTGCCCGCCGAGCCCCACCTTGCACCCCTGGCCGATGAAGAACTCGCACGCATCCGCGAGCATGAGGTGGTGGGGGTTGAACCCGTAGCGGGACTGGATGCACTGGTAGAACCACTTGGTCGAGTAGCGCCGCTCGTCGGGGATCATGCCCCCCTCGCCCGAGCAGGTCGCGGACCCCGCCATCGTCGCGCCGCGGGCGAGCGCGGTCTTCGCCTCGTAGGACAGCGCGCCGAAGCTCATGCCGGTGACGTAGACCGGAACGTCGAGCTCCAGCGGGACCTTCGCGCGCGGGCCGATGACCGTCTTCGTGTCGCACTTCTCCCGGTAGCCCTCGATCACGAAGCGGGTGAGGGTGCCGGGGAGGAAGGTGAGATCGTCCCAGTGCGGGATCGGCTTGAACATCGAGAAGCCGCGCATCCGGTAGCGCCCGAGCTCGGACTTGATGTGGATGTCGTCGATCACCTCGCGGGTGAAGATGCGGCTCCTCCCGAGGACGCTCGTGTTGCGCCTCGGGCCGGCGGGGGCCGGATCGGGCCTCGGCGCGGTCTCGCTCTTCGCCATGTCGGTGTCTCCCCCTCTCCCTCGTTTCCCGCAACTTCGGAACGGAACGCCGGGCCGGCCCGCCGCCGGAACGTCCGGCTCGCCGCCGGCCCGCCGCCGGTCCGCCGTCAGCCGGCCCGCCGTCAGAGGATCAGCTTCTTCTCGGCCGGCTCGAGGTTGTCGTAGTTCCAGAGCTGCTTGCCGGCGACGATCTTCGTGAAGTGGTCCACGCCCTGGTCCGGGAGCAGCTCGTACTGCCGGAGCTTGCGGGTGAGCCACGCCCGGTCGAGGTCCGTCAGCTCCGCCGGCACCGCGTCCACCCCGAGGTCGCGGACCTCGCCGCCGACGTAGATCGTCCCGTCGTACATCGAGTCGCCGAGGTTCTTGCCCGCGTTGCCGCACACCACCATGCGCCCGCGCTGCATCATGAAACCGGAGAACGCGCCGGTGTCGCCGCCGACGATGATCGTCCCGCCCTTCATGTCGATGCCGGTCCGCGACCCCACCGACCCCCGGCACACCAGGTCGCCGCCCCGCATCGCGGCCCCGAAGGTCGAGCCCGCGTTCTTCTCGATGAGGACCGTCCCCGCCATCATGTTCTCGCCGCACGACCACCCGACACGTCCCTGGATCCGGACGTTCGGGCCATCGATGAGCCCGACCGCGAAATAGCCGAGGGAGCCCTCGAAGATGAGGTTCAGCCGGTTCAGGATCCCGACCCCGAGGGAGTGCTTGCCGCGCGGGTTGCGGACCACGATGGAGCCGTAGCCCTCGTTCATGAGGGCCCGCAGCTTCGCGTTCACCTCCGTCGAGGTCATCGCGTCGGCGTCGATCTCCGTTCGCCGGTTGTAGTCGACGTCCGGCGCCCAAGGGTACAGGAATCGCTCCTCCTCCTCGGGGCGGAAGAAGACCTGCTGGGTCCGGCCCGCGAGCTGCTCGGCGTGCAGCCCCATCTCGTAGGAGCGGTCGTCCTGCGACTTCATGCCTGCCGCCATGCCGGGGCTCCCCGTCCGCTGCGGGCGAGCCGCCCGCGTCCCGAAGGGCCGCGCCGCTCCCGGGACCCATGGATTCCCACCATCGCGGGAGTGACGGCGGCGGGGCCGCGCGAGCGGCGAAGGCGGGCGGGAGACGTGCGCTCCCCGGCCGGGGTCATGCCTGCCATACCCGGGTCTCCTCGTCGTAGGGGTCGGTGGTGTCGATCTCGTCGGGCAGGATGGCGCGGATGGCCGCCTCCTCGGAGGCGAGGGCGATGAGGTCGTCGCTCTCGTAGAGCACGAGCGGCTTCGCGGCCATCGTGTCCTTCGCCATGCCGAGCTGGTCGCGGGTCGCGACGAGGTAGGTGAAGACGCCGTCGATCTCGCGGATGGACCGCTCCAGCGACTCCTCGAGGGTGACCCCGTGCGCGAGGTGGTGCGCGGTGTAGACCGCGAGGAGCTCCGAGTCGCAGTCCGACACGAAGCGGTGGCCCTTGCGCTCCATCTCGCGGCGCTTGAGCCAGTAGTTCGTGAGCTGGCCGTTGTGGACCACCGAGACGTCGTTGTAGGGGAACGCCCAGTACGGGTGCGCGGAGCGGATGTCGACGTCGGATTCGGTCGCCATGCGGGTGTGGCCGATGGCGTGGGTCCCGCGCACCTCGCCCAGCGCGTACTGCCCGGAGACCACGGTGGCGTCGCCGAGGTCCTTGACGAGCTCGAGCGCGCTCCCGAGGGAGAGGATCTCGGCGCCCTCCACGTCCTCGACGTAGCGGGCGAGGTGCTCGAGGTCGCCGTCGTACGCGATCACGTAGCGCATGGCGTACTCGGTGGCCGCGGCGCGGTCCTTGACCACGGCCCCGAGCTCGGCGAGCCGGCGGTCGACCTCCTCGACCCGCTCGCGGATCCGCGCGTGGATGCCGAAACCGGCGCCCAGGTCTTCCTGCTCGGCGAGCTTGAAGCGCATCACGCGGTCGCCTTCGGCGGGCGCGCCGTAGAGCGCGAAGCCGGTGGAGTCGGGGCCGCGATGGCGCAGCGCCTGCAGCATCGAGGTCATCTCCGCCCCGATGCTGCTCGCGCCGGTCCGGTGGATGACGCCTGCTATTCCGCACATGTCCGTGTCTTCCGTTTCGTTCTTTCGTCGATAAGGTCGTGAGGGCCGCAGGGGCGTCCTCTACCCTTCCGTCACCGGAACCGGGAGACGGCTTCCGCCCCGCGAACGGCGCCACGCCCCCGAGGACGCGGGCCTCTCACCGGCGTGGCCTCGGGGCGGGCTTGCGGCGGCGGGCCGGAGGGAGGGCAGCGGGCCTCCGGTTCGCGATTGCGGACAGGACACAAGCGTTCCCAGAAACGTGCCGTTCCCAAGGCCGCACACGTCCCGGAAGGACGCGCCGGCCGCATACTGCCGCCGACGCCGACGCCCGAGGCGGGCGCCCGAACCCCTCTCCACGTCCTGGAGCCATGCACGCAAACCCCGCGTCCCGCCGGCCGCCGCTCACGGCAGGCAGTCGAGGTAGGTGTTCATGTCCCACTCGGTGCTGGTATGGAGGAAGCGCTCCCACTCGTCCCGCTTGTACTCCTCGTAGAGCCGGTACATCTCCCCGGGCAGGGCGGACCGGATGACGTCGTCCTTCGCGAGGGCCGCGAGCGAATCGCCGAGGGTCATCGGCAGGCGCCTGACCTGCTTCCCCTCCTCCATCGCCTGGTAGATGTTGCGGTCCTCGGGCGGGCCGGGGTCGACGTCCCGGCGGATCCCGTCGTCGGCCGCCTTGATGATGGCTCCCGCCATCAGGTGGGGGTTCACCATCGAGTCGACCGCCCGGTACTCGAACCGCCCCGGCGCGGAGATGCGAAGGCCGGTGGTGCGGTTCTGGTAGCCCCAGTCGGCGAAGACCGGCGCCCAGAACCCGGTGTCCCAGAGCCGCCGGTACGAGTTGACGGTGGAGCAGCCGATCGCGGTGAGCGCTCCGAGATGGGTGACGATGCCCCCCACCACCTGCAATCCCAGCTTGCCGGGAAGCTGCGGGTCGTCGGTGTCCGGCAGGAAGGTGTTCTCGCCGCCGGAGAGGTAGGTGAAGTTCCCGGCCATGCCGGGCAGGGCGTCCGGGTCGTTCCCGAGGGCCTTGACCGACTCCTCCCCGCCCCTCCAGAAGCTGATGTTGTGGTGGCATCCGGAGGCGGACACCCCCATGAACGGCTTCGCCATGAAGCAGGCGATGAGGCCGTTCTCGCGGGCGACCTGGGCGCAGATCTGGCGGTAGGTGGTGAGGCGGTCCGCGGTGCGCAGCGGGTCGTCGAACGTGAAGTTGAGCTCGAGCTGGCCGGGGGCGTCCTCGTGGTCGCCCTGGATCATGTCGAGCCCCATCGCCCGCGAGTACTCGATGACCCGCAGGTACACCGGGCGCAGGCTCTCGAACTGGTCGATGTGGTAGCAGTAGGGGTTCGAGAACCCGCCGTCGGGCTTGCCGTCGGGGCCGCGCTTCAGCCACATCATCTCCGGCTCCGTGCCGTGGCGGAGGTGCAGGCCGTCGTGCTCCCGCTGGAACTCGTCGTGGATGCGGCGCAGGTTCCCGCGGCAGTCCGCGGTGAGGAACGCCCCCGGCGCCTCGCGCTCCTCGCGGTTGCGGAACAGGGTGCACCACAGGCGCGCCACCCGCTTGTCCCACGGGAGCTGGCAGAAGGTCTCCGGCTCGGGGATCCCGACCAGCTCCTTGTCGTGCGGGCCGTAGCCGAGGTACTCGCCGCGGCGGTTCAGGAAGAGGTTGACCGTCGCGCCGTACACGAGCTGGAAGCCCCGCTCGGCGGCGCTCTCCCAGTGGTCGGCGGGGATGCCCTTGCCGCAGATGCGGCCGGTGATCGAGACGAACTGGAGGTACAGGTAGTCGACCCCGAGCCGGTCGATCATCTCGCGGACCTGCCGGACCCGCTCCGCCCGTCCGGGCGCCTCCACGAAGCCTTCGACGTGCATCGCCATTCTCCCGGTCTCCTCGCTCTCCGCTCCGCCTCTCTCCGATCCCTTCGGCCGCAGCCGCTCTCGCTCCCGTCGACGGGCCTCGCCCTCGGGGCGTACGCGGCCGAAGCGGCCGGGCTGCTCCTCGGAGCAGCCGCCCAGCGCCGGGCCGATCTCCGATGCCGATGATGACCAGCTCGAATCCAAAACTCAACATGCGAACGGCCCGAACGGACCGGCCGGCCGCATCGCCAGCGTCGGCGCAACCGCGACCGGAAGCAGAGCCGGATTCCCCGGGAGCGCCGGGGTCGCACAACGATTTTCCAGAGCGCAGCCCCGGCATCGGGCACGGCGGGGAGCCATCGCTTCAATGAGGCCCCGGCGTGTCTGCCGGGGAATGGGCCGACCCCGACAGCGCTTCGGTCTTCCCCGTCGAGCTTCAATGAGGCCCCGGCGTGTCTGCCGGGGAATGCGGACTCCGCCCCCGCCACCATCATCGCGTCCCTCGGCTTCAATGAGGCCCCGGCGTGTCTGCCGGGGAATGGAGGCGTACATCTCCGAGAGGATGAGGGGCACGTGGCCGCTTCAATGAGGCCCCGGCGTGTCTGCCGGGGAATGCTGTATAACCCTCGCCGCGTCAATAAGGGCGCGCTGGCTTCAATGAGGCCCCGGCGTGTCTGCCGGGGAATGGGCGGCGGACCTGATGGGCGAGCTCGCGGGCGCCGCCGCTTCAATGAGGCCCCGGCGTGTCTGCCGGGGAATGCTTCGGGCCGGAGCTCCAGGCGGCGCGCGACCTCGTGCTTCAATGAGGCCCCGGCGTGTCTGCCGGGGAATGTTCCGGGAAAAAGGGGATTTCCCCCAAATTCCTCATGCTTCAATGAGGCCCCGGCGTGTCTGCCGGGGAATGCTCGGGCGCGTCGGTGATGGAGGCGGCCGCCCCCGCGCTTCAATGAGGCCCCGGCGTGTCTGCCGGGGAATGCTGCACTGAATGTCCGCTCAGCGGGACTTCTCCCTTGCTTCAATGAGGCCCCGGCGTGTCTGCCGGGGAATGCGTCCTGCTGGGCGCGGGCTCGATGGTGTCGTTCCTGCTTCAATGAGGCCCCGGCGTGTCTGCCGGGGAATGACGTTGTCGAAGCACGTGTCGGGGCATTTCACGACCGCGCTTCAATGAGGCCCCGGTGTGTCTGCCGGGGAATGTCGGCGCGCCGGGAGAGGTCGAGACCAATCACGCACGGCTTCAATGAGGCCCCGGCGTGTCTGCCGGGGAATGCCGGCAGTGGCGGCGGCGGCGCGAGGAGGTCTTGACCGCTTCAATGAGGCCCCGGCGTGTCTGCCGGGGAATGTGCGCCCGCGCCGCGAGCCTCCGCGCGTCCGCACCCTCGCTTCAATGAGGCCCCGGCGTGTCTGCCGGGGAATGTGGCGAGTACCGCGTGTTCGGGCGGTGGATGGACAAGCTTCAATGAGGCCCCGGCGTGTCTGCCGGGGAATGGGGTCAGACCCGGATCTCGAAGTGCGGGAGATCGTCGCTTCAATGAGGCCCCGGCGTGTCTGCCGGGGAATGGGGTCATGTCGCCCCCGCTGCGCCGGGCGTTGCGGTCGCTTCAATGAGGCCCCGGCGTGTCTGCCGGGGAATGCTGCGTTGATCCGCGCCTGCAGCGCTGCCGGCTGCGACTCGCTTCAATGAGGCCCCGGCGTGTCTGCCGGGGAATGGACGGCCCGCGAGGTCGCCCGTGCGGTGGTGCGCACGCTTCAATGAGGCCCCGGCGTGTCTGCCGGGGAATGCGGCCCGCACACCGGGGCCGTCCGACGACTGGATGTTGCTTCAATGAGGCCCCGGCGTGTCTGCCGGGGAATGCCCGGCATCGAAGCTCACGAACGCCCCCACGGCTCGTGGCTTCAATGAGGCCCCGGCGTGTCTGCCGGGGAATGGCGGGGCGCGCGCGCTCCGGCCTCATTGAAGGCCCGCGCTTCAATGAGGCCCCGGCGTGTCTGCCGGGGAATGGTGCGAACGGTGTCGGGGCCTTCCTTGACCATGTTGACGCTTCAATGAGGCCCCGGCGTGTCTGCCGGGGAATGCTGGTTCGGGACCTCCTCGGCGCGCATCCCGTGACCGGCTTCAATGAGGCCCCGGCGTGTCTGCCGGGGAATGCAGCAGGCGGGACGTGGACCGTCGCCGCCCTACCGCCCGCTTCAATGAGGCCCCGGCGTGTCTGCCGGGGAATGCGGCTGAAGGACTCGATCTACTCCGATCGAATCGATTGGCTTCAATGAGGCCCCGGCGTGTCTGCCGGGGAATGAGGCCACTCGCGCATTCATGCAGCGGCACACGGACTCGCTTCAATGAGGCCCCGGCGTGTCTGCCGGGGAATGGTCGATGGCGGAGTTGCCCGGGACGGCCGGTATCTCCCGCTTCAATGAGGCCCCGGCGTGTCTGCCGGGGAATGGTGGGTGCGGACGGTCATTCGCCACGCGATCCGAAAGGCTTCAATGAGGCCCCGGCGTGTCTGCCGGGGAATGGTCCGCAGCAAGAGGCAGCACGGTCCGCCGCCCGGGCTTCAATGAGGCCCCGGCGTGTCTGCCGGGGAATGATCACCCCGTCCGCCTGCCCGAACTTGAACGAGGTCCCGCTTCAATGAGGCCCCGGCGTGTCTGCCGGGGAATGCCGGAGAACATCCGCGCGTCCGCCCTCTACAACATGTTGCTTCAATGAGGCCCCGGCGTGTCTGCCGGGGAATGCAGGGTCAACTGCTCGCGAAGGGCACCAAAGCGCACGCTTCAATGAGGCCCCGGCGTGTCTGCCGGGGAATGGACCTCTCCCCGGAAGACCAGTTCTACGTCGTGGCGGCTTCAATGAGGCCCCGGCGTGTCTGCCGGGGAATGCGCGCCAGGTGGTACAGGGCGCGGGCGGTGGGCGGCCCGCTTCAATGAGGCCCCGGCATGTCTGCCGGGGAATGGTGGGCGAAGTTCGCGGAGAAGCCGTCAGCGATGTCGGCTTCAATGAGGCCCCGGCGTGTCTGCCGGGGAATGCGGGCCGGGGCCGGCGCATCCTCGCCAACTTCCCGACGCTTCAATGAGGCCCCGGCGTGTCTGCCGGGGAATGGTCCGGGTGTCCTCCACCTCGGTCAGCACGTGCAGGCCGCTTCAATGAGGCCCCGGCGTGTCTGCCGGGGAATGGCGCCGAGGAGGCAAAGCAGATCGTCAGACTCGAGGCTTCAATGAGGCCCCGGCGTGTCTGCCGGGGAATGCGGGACTGATCTTCGCCCCGAGCCAGGTATGCCCCTCGCTTCAATGAGGCCCCGGCGTGTCTGCCGGGGAATGCCGTCCGTCTATCTCGACCAGCGATCCCGCCATCGCGCTTCAATGAGGCCCCGGCGTGTCTGCCGGGGAATGCGACCCGGCGATCCAGGAAGCGATGAAGGTGAAGAAGGCGCTTCAATGAGGCCCCGGCGTGTCTGCCGGGGAATGGATGGTGACCGGGCCGGAGTGGTAGCGCGTCGCGGAGCTTCAATGAGGCCCCGGCGTGTCTGCCGGGGAATGAGTTGGGGATATGGTACGCTGGGGGCATACCTGATTTGCTTCAATGAGGCCCCGGCGTGTCTGCCGGGGAATGGACGGTGACGTTGATGCCGTACAAGGCCGGAGATCCCTAGCTTCAATGAGGCCCCGGCGTGTCTGCCGGGGAATGGTCCTTGTCCGCCGCCATAAGCGGCCCGGGGGTGCGGGCTTCAATGAGGCCCCGGCGTGTCTGCCGGGGAATGACGGCATGATGGTGGTTTTCGCGGACGGCAACCGACTGCTTCAATGAGGCCCCGGCGTGTCTGCCGGGGAATGCGTGAGGGACCCGTCCGGCCAGACGATCCCGTAGCGGCTTCAATGAGGCCCCGGCGTGTCTGCCGGGGAATGGCTCCTCGTCCCTGACGACCCCGCGCCCGACCGCCACGCTTCAATGAGGCCCCGGCGTGTCTGCCGGGGAATGGAGATCATCCCCGGTGACCTTGACCACGTGCAACTCCTGCTTCAATGAGGCCCCGGCGTGTCTGCCGGGGAATGGACATGCCGCGCGAACTCGAGTACCGGCTCACCCCCGCTTCAATGAGGCCCCGGCGTGTCTGCCGGGGAATGTACCGGCTCACCCCCGAAGAGGAAGCCGACCTCGCCGGCTTCAATGAGGCCCCGGCGTGTCTGCCGGGGAATGCAGCACCAGCCACAGGACGAACGGGGGCTTATATGCGGCTTCAATGAGGCCCCGGCGTGTCTGCCGGGGAATGTCCGCCCCGATCTCGATCCACGGGCGCCGGAGATCAGCTTCAATGAGGCCCCGGCGTGTCTGCCGGGGAATGCCGGGGTGATGTGGGCCGCGAACGCGGCGATGCTCGCGCTTCAATGAGGCCCCGGCGTGTCTGCCGGGGAATGCGCGGAAGGCCGTTGAGGCCGGCCGCGTGCTGATGACGCTTCAATGAGGCCCCGGCGTGTCTGCCGGGGAATGCCTTCAGCATATATCCCTTCCATGCCGACACCGTGGCTTCAATGAGGCCCCGGCGTGTCTGCCGGGGAATGCCTGCGTCGCGTTGTAGTCGACGAGGTACTCCTCGACGCTTCAATGAGGCCCCGGCGTGTCTGCCGGGGAATGCGTGCTCGCCGGCGTGCTCGGCGGCGTTGGCGCGGCTGCTTCAATGAGGCCCCGGCGTGTCTGCCGGGGAATGGAGCAAGCGAGTCGCGGCCGAGAGGCTGCGGGGCGTGGCTTCAATGAGGCCCCGGCGTGTCTGCCGGGGAATGCGCCACCGCCGCCGCCGCCCGTTCCCCGGCCGGAGTGCTTCAATGAGGCCCCGGCGTGTCTGCCGGGGAATGGCGCGCTTTCAAGTCGTCGAGGACTTCAGCATCTCGAGGCTTCAATGAGGCCCCGGCGTGTCTGCCGGGGAATGGGTCCGAACCTCCACGTTCACGAGACCGGTGAACTGGCTTCAATGAGGCCCCGGCGTGTCTGCCGGGGAATGTCGGCCCCATAGAGGCCGCCATCATAGCGATGATGATGCTTCAATGAGGCCCCGGCGTGTCTGCCGGGGAATGGGCACGACGGCCTTTCGAGGGCTGCCGCACACCCAGACGCTTCAATGAGGCCCCGGCGTGTCTGCCGGGGAATGGCCGGCGAGGGGGGGCGCTACACGCCGGCACCCTACGCAGCTTCAATGAGGCCCCGGCGTGTCTGCCGGGGAATGCCCGCCGAAGATGCGCGAGGAGCTCCGCGAGTATTTGCTTCAATGAGGCCCCGGCGTGTCTGCCGGGGAATGGTCCCCAAGGGGTACGCGAGCGATGCCGTTGCGGTCACGCTTCAATGAGGCCCCGGCGTGTCTGCCGGGGAATGGCTCGCCGAGGCGTTGCACGTCCGCCGGGGTCAGCCCGCTTCAATGAGGCCCCGGCGTGTCTGCCGGGGAATGCCGCTCCTTCAACGTGGCGAAACGCCACTCCGACATTGGCTTCAATGAGGCCCCGGCGTGTCTGCCGGGGAATGGTCAGCTTGTTCCTCGACCAACTCCGCGAGGCCCTCGCGCTTCAATGAGGCCCCGGCGTGTCTGCCGGGGAATGAAGCTGATGAACCAGTCATCCGACATGAACGGACCGATGCTTCAATGAGGCCCCGGCGTGTCTGCCGGGGAATGGCGCTAGGGGAAAGTCACAATCGGCGCGAGGACCGCGCGCTTCAATGAGGCCCCGGCGTGTCTGCCGGGGAATGGGTCGGGGAGGCCGCGTCGCTGGAACCCGACGAGGGTGCTTCAATGAGGCCCCGGCGTGTCTGCCGGGGAATGCCTTCCTCCTGCGTTTCAGCAGCCTTCCTGTTCTCGCTTCAATGAGGCCCCGGCGTGTCTGCCGGGGAATGCTTGAACTTGCAGCATTCCTGCCACGTCGCGGGGCCGCTTCAATGAGGCCCCGGCGTGTCTGCCGGGGAATGCACCTACCGCGACGACCCGCCGTTCGATCTCGTCGCCCGGCTTCAATGAGGCCCCGGCGTGTCTGCCGGGGAATGCCACGCTGTCGCCGAACGACACCACACCCGACACCGTGCTTCAATGAGGCCCCGGCGTGTCTGCCGGGGAATGGCGGGCAATAGGCGGGGCCGGGAACCCCGGCCCGAAGGCTTCAATGAGGCCCCGGCGTGTCTGCCGGGGAATGCCATGTTCGTCTTTTTGCCATTTCAGTTTCCTACTGCGCTTCAATGAGGCCCCGGCGTGTCTGCCGGGGAATGCTGCTCAGCCAGATGGGGAAGCTCGACGAGGAGTTCGGGCTTCAATGAGGCCCCGGCGTGTCTGCCGGGGAATGCACCCCCTCGACGAACCGGGCGTAGCGCGCCATCGAGCTTCAATGAGGCCCCGGCGTGTCTGCCGGGGAATGGCGGTCCACGTGCGGCGCGCAGGTCACCGGAACCCCCGCTTCAATGAGGCCCCGGCGTGTCTGCCGGGGAATGGCCCGTGGTACGACCGCCCGCAGCCGCTCGACGACGAGCTTCAATGAGGCCCCGGCGTGTCTGCCGGGGAATGGCGCGTAGCCCTCTAGGCGCGCCTCTGAGCCCCAATAAGGCTTCAATGAGGCCCCGGCGTGTCTGCCGGGGAATGAGGCCGAGCAGGCCCACAGGGCCGCCCGGCGCGAGGCTTCAATGAGGCCCCGGCGTGTCTGCCGGGGAATGCCGGCGTCGGTCCCGATCCCGAGGACGCCGCAGGAAATGCTTCAATGAGGCCCCGGCGTGTCTGCCGGGGAATGCACTGGTTTCTCGTCGAACGACTCGGGTTCCCCGCGGAGCTTCAATGAGGCCCCGGCGTGTCTGCCGGGGAATCGCCGCGCGCTCGCCGAGGTCCGAGGCGCATGAGGTCGCTTCAATGAGGCCCCGGCGTGTCTGCCGGGGAATGGAGACCTGTCCGGCCGCGAGCTGGCGCGTGGTCTCGAGGCTTCAATGAGGCCCCGGCGTGTCTGCCGGGGAATGATGCCGAGCGCTTCCATGTCCGCCTTCCACTCGGCGAAGCTTCAATGAGGCCCCGGCGTGTCTGCCGGGGAATGGCGCGGCGCACCTTTCGCAACGCGCGCGTCGCCGGCGCTTCAATGAGGCCCCGGCGTGTCTGCCGGGGAATGGCTCGGTAGGCATGATTTCCCGGGCGATAAAGTTCAGCTTCAATGAGGCCCCGGCGTGTCTGCCGGGGAATGACCGGCCACGTCGGCCCGCTACAGATCCATGCGAGCCGGCTTCAATGAGGCCCCGGCGTGTCTGCCGGGGAATGCCGAATGCGAGATACCCTCATCGGCCGCGATGGCGCGGCTTCAATGAGGCCCCGGCGTGTCTGCCGGGGAATGCAGCAATCGAGTCGGTCTGTGGGTATGGTGGGACGCAGCTTCAATGAGGCCCCGGCGTGTCTGCCGGGGAATGTCTCTAATTTTCTAAATCCTGCATCTAATTTTTCTGAGCTTCAATGAGGCCCCGGCGTGTCTGCCGGGGAATGGGACCTCCTGGCCGACCATCCCGTGACCGTAATCGAGCTTCAATGAGGCCCCGGCGTGTCTGCCGGGGAATGGGGGATTCCCGGTGAAGACCGGGTTCGCGAGGCGCGCGCTTCAATGAGGCCCCGGCGTGTCTGCCGGGGAATGGATAGACGGCGGCGCCCCCCGCGTCCTCCTCGGCCTCGCTTCAATGAGGCCCCGGCGTGTCTGCCGGGGAATGAGTAGCTGTCGTCCAACTCGTTACCCGCAGCGAGGGTTGCTTCAATGAGGCCCCGGCGTGTCTGCCGGGGAATGGCGGGATGCGGCCGTGTTCGCGAATTGGACGATCACGGCTTCAATGAGGCCCCGGCGTGTCTGCCGGGGAATGACGCGGGCCAACCCTCCGGCCCGCCAAGCGCTCCCAAGCTTCAATGAGGCCCCGGCGTGTCTGCCGGGGAATGATCACGGAGCACATGCGCGAATCCGCTTCCCTCGCGGAGCTTCAATGAGGCCCCGGCGTGTCTGCCGGGGAATGATCGGCAACACGTTGCCGCGCCCGCCGCGCCCACGTTGCTTCAATGAGGCCCCGGCGTGTCTGCCGGGGAATGCCATCGGGGGCCGGGGAGCCGACGACCCGGGCCGGGCTTCAATGAGGCCCCGGCGTGTCTGCCGGGGAATGCTCGAACGTTTAGGGTTTCGCAATGGCCAAGCAACCCGCTTCAATGAGGCCCCGGCGTGTCTGCCGGGGAATGCGTGCCGAGCGGGCGTTCACCCGCCAGCAGGATCAGCTGCTTCAATGAGGCCCCGGCGTGTCTGCCGGGGAATGGACCACCACAGGGGGTTGGTCCGTTCGAGGTCGCCCAGGCTTCAATGAGGCCCCGGCGTGTCTGCCGGGGAATGCTTGCCGACGATGAGCCGCCTCGTCGCGTCCAGGTCGGCTTCAATGAGGCCCCGGCGTGTCTGCCGGGGAATGCCCCGCCACACGGACGTCGCGGGGGACGGGCAGTGAGCTTCAATGAGGCCCCGGCGTGTCTGCCGGGGAATGTCGCGGTGGTCATGGCGTCCGCTTCGTCGACGACGTTCCGCTTCAATGAGGCCCCGGCGTGTCTGCCGGGGAATGAAGCGGGCATGGGGGATTTTTTTTGTTTTTTGCTGAAGCTTCAATGAGGCCCCGGCGTGTCTGCCGGGGAATGCGAGCGCGCGGCGAGGTGGTGCGACGAGCAGATCTCGCTTCAATGAGGCCCCGGCGTGTCTGCCGGGGAATGGTAGAGGTTCAAGTCCGGACTGTTCGCGACCCCCAAGGCTTCAATGAGGCCCCGGCGTGTCTGCCGGGGAATGTCGGTGATGCGGCCGAACTGGGCGCCGTCGAGGCGCCGGCTTCAATGAGGCCCCGGCGTGTCTGCCGGGGAATGCTCGCGCGGGGGGACGATGCGCTTCATGCTCGATACTGCTTCAATGAGGCCCCGGCGTGTCTGCCGGGGAATGGTGGGAGCTCTGGCGCACGGACTACCTCCGCGACGCGCTTCAATGAGGCCCCGGCGTGTCTGCCGGGGAATGGAGCCGGCCCGAGCAGGCCCCGGTTGTAGGCGGACAAAAGCTTCAATGAGGCCCCGGCGTGTCTGCCGGGGAATGCTGTGGAGGAGGGCTTCAAGTCATTGAATTCTTTGACCGCTTCAATGAGGCCCCGGCGTGTCTGCCGGGGAATGCGGGCGACGATACCCGTCCGGCGCCCGAATCTAGAGCTAGCTTCAATGAGGCCCCGGCGTGTCTGCCGGGGAATGGGCCTGGCACGACGCGATGCGGGCGCTTTCGGCGATCGCCGCTTCAATGAGGCCCCGGCGTGTCTGCCGGGGAATGACCCTGCGGCGCGATCTCGCCATCCCGATCGTCGCCCTGCTTCAATGAGGCCCCGGCGTGTCTGCCGGGGAATGGGGGAACCTGGTGACGAAGGAATGGGGGTGGACGCTCCGGCTTCAATGAGGCCCCGGCGTGTCTGCCGGGGAATGACGTTAGAGGAGTCTAGTCTGATGCCGAACGACTACTAGCTTCAATGAGGCCCCGGCGTGTCTGCCGGGGAATGCTCCGAGCTCACCTCCCTGCGGTGGGAGGACTACGAGGCTTCAATGAGGCCCCGGCGTGTCTGCCGGGGAATGCCGCGAGCGCCATGATCGGCTCGTTGAACCTCCTCCCGCTTCAATGAGGCCCCGGCGTGTCTGCCGGGGAATGGTCCGAGCAGGCCCGCGAGCAGGTCTTCGTCCGCGGGGCTTCAATGAGGCCCCGGCGTGTCTGCCGGGGAATGCGGCCCCGCCGCCCGCGCCGATCTGGATCGTCTCGCGGCTTCAATGAGGCCCCGGCGTGTCTGCCGGGGAATGGTAGCGCGACACTCGATTTCGGATTCCGGCTGTCGCGGCTTCAATGAGGCCCCGGCGTGTCTGCCGGGGAATGCCTCCGCGAGGCGCCGCTCGATCCGCCCCATGCCGCGCTCGCTTCAATGAGGCCCCGGCGTGTCTGCCGGGGAATGACGGCGACGCCGGGCGGGCGGGCGAGATCGCGAGGCAGCTTCAATGAGGCCCCGGCGTGTCTGCCGGGGAATGCCCGAGACGATGGTCGCCGTGGCGCAGCATCTCGGATACGCTTCAATGAGGCCCCGGCGTGTCTGCCGGGGAATGACGTGAGCGCCCCAGCTGTGATGTTCTGCGGGGGGATGCTTCAATGAGGCCCCGGCGTGTCTGCCGGGGAATGTGCACGACCGGGCGGCGTGCGGCCTCGCGCTGGTCGGGCTTCAATGAGGCCCCGGCGTGTCTGCCGGGGAATGGCTTCCAGGTGGTCGAGGACTTCAGCATCGGACGCAAGCTTCAATGAGGCCCCGGCGTGTCTGCCGGGGAATGGCTCGCGAGCGGATAGCCCTCGAGGCGGTAGGTGTAGCCGCTTCAATGAGGCCCCGGCGTGTCTGCCGGGGAATGCTGATCCTCCCTGCCTCGACGCAGTTGATCAGGCGGTCGCTTCAATGAGGCCCCGGCGTGTCTGCCGGGGAATGCGAGGTCCGACGGTGTGGAACATCTCCTGGACGAAGCAGCTTCAATGAGGCCCCGGCGTGTCTGCCGGGGAATGCGGGGTTTGTCGCTTGCGGCAAATGCGAAGTCTGCTTGCTTCAATGAGGCCCCGGCGTGTCTGCCGGGGAATGCCGAGGAGCCAGGCGTAGCAGCCGGGGGAGAAGTCGCCGCTTCAATGAGGCCCCGGCGTGTCTGCCGGGGAATGGCGCCCAGAACACCCTGGTGACGGCCGACGACATGGCTTCAATGAGGCCCCGGCGTGTCTGCCGGGGAATGGATCCCGACGAAGGGAGGTTCGCCCCGAGTGGAACGTGCTTCAATGAGGCCCCGGCGTGTCTGCCGGGGAATGCGCGGCGGCATCGATGCCGGGGAGCCGGGAGCCTCGCGCTTCAATGAGGCCCCGGCGTGTCTGCCGGGGAATGTGGGAGCCTAGAAGCCGGGCGGGGGGGGGGGGGGGCGAGCTTCAATGAGGCCCCGGCGTGTCTGCCGGGGAATGGACTGCGAGGTTGTCATTGGCTTCTCCGGTGGGGAAGGGCTTCAATGAGGCCCCGGCGTGTCTGCCGGGGAATGGCCTCGCGAAGCGAACCTGCAAGCGCCGGGGAGCCGGCTTCAATGAGGCCCCGGCGTGTCTGCCGGGGAATGGATTGCTGCGCCTGCGAGGAGGACGGGTGCGGCGGCTGCTTCAATGAGGCCCCGGCGTGTCTGCCGGGGAATGGCGGCGCTCGACCTCATCAAGAGCACGCTCGGCCTGGAGCTTCAATGAGGCCCCGGCGTGTCTGCCGGGGAATGCGCCACCAGCTCGCGCTTGAGGTGGTCCTTGGAGATGCTTCAATGAGGCCCCGGCGTGTCTGCCGGGGAATGTGGGAGCCTAGAAGCCGGGCGGGGGGGGGGGGGGGGCGAGCTTCAATGAGGCCCCGGCGTGTCTGCCGGGGAATGGACTGCGAGGTTGTCATTGGCTTCTCCGGTGGGGAAGGGCTTCAATGAGGCCCCGGCGTGTCTGCCGGGGAATGGCCTCGCGAAGCGAACCTGCAAGCGCCGGGGAGCCGGCTTCAATGAGGCCCCGGCGTGTCTGCCGGGGAATGGATTGCTGCGCCTGCGAGGAGGACGGGTGCGGCGGCTGCTTCAATGAGGCCCCGGCGTGTCTGCCGGGGAATGGCGGCGCTCGACCTCATCAAGAGCACGCTCGGCCTGGAGCTTCAATGAGGCCCCGGCGTGTCTGCCGGGGAATGCGCCACCAGCTCGCGCTTGAGGTGGTCCTTGGAGATGCTTCAATGAGGCCCCGGCGTGTCTGCCGGGGAATGGTACACCCACCGCGCCCGGCCCGTCTCCGCCGTCCCGCTTCAATGAGGCCCCGGCGTGTCTGCCGGGGAATGGCGGGCGGCACTACTACTTCGCCGGCCCGAATTCTACGCTTCAATGAGGCCCCGGCGTGTCTGCCGGGGAATGACGTCCTCCTGCAAACCTTGGACCTCCCCCGGTGAGCATCGCTTCAATGAGGCCCCGGCGTGTCTGCCGGGGAATGTTCTAATCAGTGGTTTCAATCCCCGCTGGATAGCTGGCTTCAATGAGGCCCCGGCGTGTCTGCCGGGGAATATGAGCTCGCAGGTAGACAAGAGGTTGAAGAAGCTGGCTTCAATGAGGCCCCGGCGTGTCTGCCGGGGAATGGGTGAGATCGTGACCGGGCTCAGCTCCCTCGCGCTCGTGCTTCAATGAGGCCCCGGCGTGTCTGCCGGGGAATGTCGGTAGGTGTCAAGGGGTTTCGCGGGAACTTTACACGCTTCAATGAGGCCCCGGCGTGTCTGCCGGGGAATGTGGGTCTGCTACCGGAAGGATTCAGCGGGCGTGTGCCGCTTCAATGAGGCCCCGGCGTGTCTGCCGGGGAATGCGAGCTGCGTTTCGTCACTCCATTCGTGCGGACGATCACGCTTCAATGAGGCCCCGGCGTGTCTGCCGGGGAATGCGACGTGGGCGAGGCCCTGATCGCCCCCGGCATCGTCTGCTTCAATGAGGCCCCGGCGTGTCTGCCGGGGAATGGGGCCGGCCCCGCCGGCCGGACGGGAGGTCGACCAGCACGTCGCTTCAATGAGGCCCCGGCGTGTCTGCCGGGGAATGGTGGACCGGGCCGGCCACACGAATTGCCGCTTGTGCCCGAGCTTCAATGAGGCCCCGGCGTGTCTGCCGGGGAATGCGCCCACGCAGAGAACAACCTCTCCCCCTGACGGGCGGCTTCAATGAGGCCCCGGCGTGTCTGCCGGGGAATGCTGCTTAAATCTACCACTGACACGGGGTAATGTCAAGTGGCTTCAATGAGGCCCCGGCGTGTCTGCCGGGGAATGCGGCGCCAGCACGCCGCGGAGCTCGGGGCCTCGAGGCGGCTTCAATGAGGCCCCGGCGTGTCTGCCGGGGAATGCACTAGGCGCAGCGCTGCCCGCGTATCGACCCTGATCTGGCTTCAATGAGGCCCCGGCGTGTCTGCCGGGGAATGGGGTCGACGAGGACGACGAGACGCACGACGTGTGGGGGCTTCAATGAGGCCCCGGCGTGTCTGCCGGGGAATGCAGGAGAGCCTGGTCGCGGAGGTCCACCGCGAGCTCGTGCTTCAATGAGGCCCCGGCGTGTCTGCCGGGGAATGGGCGTCATTCAGCCCCTTCGCGGCGTTTTGGTAGGTTAGCTTCAATGAGGCCCCGGCGTGTCTGCCGGGGAATGGCCGCTACGTGTAGAATGGCGTGCCTCGGCTAATTCCAGCTTCAATGAGGCCCCGGCGTGTCTGCCGGGGAATGCCCATCTTCCCAAATGAGGCCCCGGCGTGTCTGCCGGGGAATGCCCATCTTCCCAAGCGATTGAATTGTGACATGGGACGAACGGGTTTGCGAGGGCTGCCGCCGATTGACCTCCGCCGCAGGTCATCGGCAGCAGCTTCAGGGCTCGAATTGTCAAAGATCGACTTGTCTTTCAACGCATTGCGTCGCTTCGAGCGCTGCCCGGTGATCGGCGCGCACCGGAGCGCTCGCGCAGCGACCGGCAGGCGCGAAGACGCCCTGCTAGACGATGATAGCCGTCCGCTCCGGCGCTTCATAGCCCTTCCCGAGGCTCTCCACCCGCGGCTCTAC
Organism: Gammaproteobacteria bacterium; assembly: GCA_965243335.1. Taxonomy (GTDB): domain Bacteria; phylum Pseudomonadota; class Gammaproteobacteria; order HK1; family HK1; genus JAJDXW01. The sequence goes on along the minus strand of OZ251545.1, from coordinate 1,302,204 downwards.
CCGGTCCGCGGGCCCGAGATCGAGGATCACCACGTGGTCTTCCGACGGCTTGATGGCCTCCTCCAGACGCTCCGTCATCTCGAACCGCCGGCGCGCGGTCAACCGGCACTGGAACACGGAGAGCTGCAACCAGTGGCCATAACCCTTCATCGTCTTGAACACCTTCTGCCACCGTTTGCGGTCAGCGATGTCGTAGGCGACCACGTAGAGTCTCTCCCTGGCCATGCCTTGCTCCTTCACCTCGGGAGGTAGTGGGGGTAGGCGCGGATCTCCCCCTGCAGATGGCGGGCGAGGAGCCGGGCCTGCACGTCGAGCAGACGCCGCATGGATATCCGGTAGCCGAAAACCGGATGGGTGGTCTCCTGGTCCAGCCGCCGTTCGTACGCCGCGATAAGGGCCTTTCGCCCGGCCGGGTTGAGCGCCCAGGCGGGTCCATTGGTCGTGAAGTCGCCGCTGCGGACCTCCCCGTTGTTGATGACCTGGAGCACGCAGGAGTCGGCGATGATCGGGCGGAACGGCTCCATCAGGTCGAGGGCGAGCGCGGGTCGTCCGTGCCGAGGGCGGTGGTAGAGGCCCATGTACGGGTCGAGTCCCACCGCCGCCAGCGCGGTGAGCAGGGTCCGCGTCAGCAACGAGTAGCCGAACGAGAGCAGGGCGTTCACCGGGTCCATCGGGGGGCGCCGCGTCCGGCGCGCGAACTCGAACGCCGGCAGATCGCTTGTTCCGCCCGGCGCAAGCATCGCCTCGAAGTGCCCGAAGTAGAGCGCCGCCGCCTCCCCCTCGTATCCCAGGAGGCGTAATTCGTCGGGCGCCGTCCGCGCGTGGTCCGCCACCCGCCGCAAGCTCGCGAGCACCCGCTCCCGTTCGTCCGCCGGGCGGTCCGGCCGCCAGTTCCGGCGGAGCATCGTCCGCGAGTTCCTGATCTTGGCCGCCACGAGCTCGCGCGAGAAGGACATGCGCCGGCGCTCGTCGCCGGCGGCCCGGAACTGCGCCTCGCGCACCGCAACGTTCCGGTTGCCGGTTCCGACGGTATGCCCCAGGAGCCATCCGCCCGACGACATCCAGCTCACCGGGACCTCGGCGCGCATCAGGGCGTGCAGGGTCGGGGTGGTGATCCCGACCGGCCCGAGCAAGGCGACCTGCGACACGTCGATGAGAGGCACTTCGACCTTCTGCTCGTCCGCCTCCACCACCAGCCGCTCCCCCTGCTTGCGCACCCTTGCGCCCGGCGCCTGGACGTAGAGCGGGAGCGCGGGGTCGTCGGCGGGGTTGAGGGGCCGGGGCGGACGCCCCTTGTCGAAGAAGTTCGTCTCGTCGGGAAGGCAGATCCCGGCGAGGGAGCACCGCGTGCACTTCGGGCTGTCCTCCAGGGGCGGGGGACGGCGGCCGGACGAAGCCGCGAGCCGAAGCTCCGAGATCGCCGCCCGCGTCCGCTCCCGCAGCTCCTCGTCGAAGCGGACGTAGACCCGCTCCCGTGATCCCGCGAACCAGAGAACCCCCTCGCTCGCCCGGTATCCGTTGTCCTCCAGGATCATGCCCTGGGCGCAGATCTGGACCCGCTCCGGCTCGTACGCGCCCGCCGCCACGTGCGGCCGCTTGCCCTTCTTGAAGTCAACGGGGACGACGCAGTCGCCCTGCGCCTCGACCACGTCCATCTTCGCGATGATCCCGAGGGCTTCGGAGGAAAGGGTGACCGAATTCGCCCGGGCAAGCTCCTCGTCGCCCTCCTCCGGACCCGGCAGGCGGCCCCGTTCCGTATCCACCCGGCGGTGCACCCGCCGGCCCTGGGCGGTGTCGCCGGTGTCCGCCCATTCTCCTTCCACCCACTCCAGGTAGGCGAGTCTCGGGCAGTAGACCCACTCGTTCACCATGCGGACGGGAACGAGCGCCTCTTCGTCGGCCCGCGCCGGTGCAAAGAGCGGCAGGGCGATCTGGGAAGGCGGGCTCATGTCGCGTCGGGGAACCTGTATCGGGGCCTGTACGTCGCCAGATATCTCGGCCGTGAGCGGGCTGAATCCGGGTCTACCGCCCTCGGCCGGTCGCGGGTTGCCGGCCGTGATTCTCGACTCGCCGGGGGCCTGAGCGAATGCCTCCGGGCCACGCCTCGGGGCCTCGGCCGCGACCGTTTGCCGGCCACGAGCCACCGGCCGCCACTTGCCAATCACTACCCACTCGGCTCAATCCAGATCTGAAGCGCACGCCCGAACGACGAGCAGATTCAGCTTCCCGTCCGTCCTCGGGCGGCGGCTCCCCCTGGACTTTCTCGCCAGCGAGGAGGCGGGCCGGGTCACCGGGCAAGGGCTCGGCGTCGATGGCGGGACAGCGATGCCGCGGCCCCGGGGGATCAGCGCGAGCCAGGCGCCCGCCACACCACTTCCGATGGGCCGAACGTGCCGTAGCCGCCCTGGCCGGACCGGCGGATCGGCGACTTCAAAACCAGCGCGACGCCCCAGGAGCGAAACCGATCACGGCGGCTCCCGCCACCCGGCTCCTGGTCCGATTCCCAAGCATGGGCCAGCAGCGACCGGACGGCGTCGGGCGATGCCGGTCTGCGCCAGAGCGGCCAGGAATAGGCTCCCGATTTCCACGATCCCGAGCACCCCTGGGTGAGCGTCCGGTCGCGGCCCGTGAACACCGGATGCAGGCTCAACCCCAATATCGCCAGGGCTTCGGGGCCGGGATTGGTGCGCTTCTTCTCCTTCGAGGGGTCGTTGGCGGTCAGGGCATGGTCCCGGTCGTCGGCCACGTCCCACATGAGGGATGGGAGTCGGCTTTCATAGGTCCACGGGCCTTCGAGGCCGGTGATCAGATCCGCGCGCGACGCCCCGCCCAGGATATCGCGCGCCATGCCCAGAAACTTCTGTTGCCCGGCCGTGAAATAGAGGTCGGAGGGCTTGGACGCGCCCTGGTTGTCCATACTCCCTTCCGCCACGAGCGCAGCCGCCAGGGTACATCCGGGACCGCCGCCCCGGCTCTGGTCCAGATACGCGCGCAAGTCCTCCGCCGAAAGCTTGAGCTCGTCGCCTCTCCGCATTCGGCCCGGAGCCAGGACCGGGCTGTCCTTCCACTCGGCAAAGGCTTCGAGCGCCTGGCCGGCGATCCTCTCGACGATAAAATCCCCGTCCACGACCGCGCGCGGGGTCACGTCGGCGCTCCACCATAGCCGCGGGCGTTCGGGCTGCGAGGCGAAGGCCGCCTGGACGCCCAGGGCGGCGAGGAAGCCGAGCGGGTTCGTTCCCTCAAGCCCCGCGAGGCGGGTTTCGTTCACGGCGCCTTCGCCCCTTCTTCTTCGCTCTGGCGGTGATCCGCCAGGCGCAGGATGGCTTCCAGCCAAGCCAGCCCGTAGTAACCGTAGCGTTCCAGCAGGCGCCAGAAGCGATCAGCCATGTCCAGAGCCAACCCGCTCTCCGCCAAGTCGGAGCTCGCCCGCAGCGCGTGGCCGTCGAAGACGTGGCGGAGCGTCTGCGGCTCGGGGTCTTCGACGATGGGCGGCAACGGCCGCCCGAAGCCGTGATGGGTACCGACCAGATGGAGCACCAGATCCGGGTCGCGAGCGGACCCCAGCACAGCGCGATTCGATTCGATCATGGCGACACTCGCCGCCTCGTGGCGCATCCCCGACGGATATCCGCCACGCCCGCGCGACGCGCCCGGCAGCGACTTGGCCAGGAGCTCGTTGCGCATCTCCAGTATTTCCAGCTCGACCCGGTCTCCGCCGACCAGCCGCGCCTGGAAGCGCCGGTCGACCTTGCCGAGGTCATGGAGGCGGCCTGCGAGGCGCAGATCGCCGGCGAGTTCCGCCAAGCCGAGCCGCCTGGCGAACCGCTCGGCCCGGTCTCCGACCCCTTCGAGGTGGCGTTCGAGCGTCACCCCCGTGCCGGTCATGGAGCCGGACTCGTCCGAACCGTCCATGAGCGTCCCATCGACCACGGGCTTTCCCGTGCCGGGGCGCCGTTCGACCAGGACGTAACAGGAGCCGGCGGGATCCCTTTCTCCCGAACCGGCCACCTCGATCTCGAAGTTCCCGCCCAGCTTGTCGACGATTTCGGAGAGGCGGCGGGCCGGCCTGCCGGGCCCGGCCTCGCGCAGACCATCGAGCCACCGCCCGATGCGCTCACGGGCCGGGGCATCCGCCTCCGACTCGTCCTTCGGTAACGGCGGGTCCGCCATGCCCGACAGCAGCCTGCGGTCGAGGCGCAGGGTTGCCCTGCGGCCGTATTCAAGCTGCGCGAAATCCCCCAGGTCCTCGACCTCTTCCCTGGAAGAAGGGTCCCAGGTCCCGGCGCGCAGGCCGCCCCGGTCCGGGCTCACGACGAGGACGTCGCCCGGACGAATCTCCGCGAGCCCGACTCGTTCGGGCTTCTTGCCGAACCCTGCCCAGCGCACCCAATCGCCGGGGCCGCCGCCATCGCGCGGCAGATCTTCGTCTCCGCCCGGCCCGTGCGCGACGTCGGCCACGTCCACTTCCCGCCCCCCGGCGAGCCAGGACCGGGCAGCGTTCATGGGGACTTGCAGGAACTCGGCCGGCCGGGGCGGGACAAGGCGGAGCGCATCGGCCGAACGGTCCCATCGCCACAGGATCGAGACGTCCGCCGACCGATCCTGCCCGATGCCGTGGAGGAACCGCTCCGGAGACGGCTGTACGAGCGGCTCCGGATCGGTCTGCGCCCACGCATCCATATGCGTCTTCAGCAGCAGCGGCGCGCGGTCCCTGGGGGCGGAAGCCTTCGGCGGAAAGTCGAGAAGCGCGAGCGGGCCGACGTCGACCGGCCCCGCTCGGGCGCGACGCTCGAGCTCTTCCCAGGCCGCCTTGACCGACTCGCCGTAGATCGGGTCCGGCCTCCTGGAGGAGACGACGGACTTCGGCCCGACGATCCAGGCGCGCGCCGCTTTCCCGGTCCGGGCCGAGCGGGTCCCGCGACGGTCGAGACGGCCGAAGCGCTGGCGCAGGCTGTCGACCGGCGCGCATTCCGTCACCAGCGCATCGAAGCTGAAATCGGCGCCGACCTCGATCGCCTGGGTGGCGACCACGATCGCGAGCCCGTCGGGGCGGTCTTCTCCGTCTGGCGACACGGCGGGGCCGATCCGGTCCAGAACGCCGGCCCGGTCCAGCGGCCGCATCCGCCCGGTGACGAGATGCACCGCATGGCCCGCCTCTTCGAGAACGCGATGCGTCTCGCGGGCGGTTCGCACCCGGTTCACCACGACCCCCAGGCTGCGGACGGCGCCACCCGGCTTCGTCCTCGCTGCCGATCCGACGATCTTCCCGACGATCTTCGCCACCCTGGCGGGCAGGGCGTCGTGGTCCCGGACCGACACGAGCTCCGCCTGCTTGGCGGCCTCCACCCGGCGGCGCAGCTCCGCGCTCCCCTCGAGATCGCCGCTCTCCAGGCCGAAGCGTTCGGCTCTGGCCGCGGCTCTGCTCGGCGTCGCGGACATTTCCACCACCTCGAACCGCCGGGGCAGCTTCCCGGACCCCAGTGTTGCGACCTGGGCCAGCGTTTCCGCGAAAGGAACGCTCAAGTGCACCTCGTCCAGGATCACCAGGCAGTCGTTCCCGGCGAGCCCGGCATGGATCGGCCGCATGATCCCGCTCACGCCGTAGCCGCGGAACAACAGCCGCGAGCCGAACTGGTCCACGGTGGAGACCATGACCCAGGGCTGATCCGGCCGGTGAGCCCATTCGCCGTCTCGCGGAACGCCGCCGCGCAGCGCCGCCACCCCCAGCGGCTCCCCGTCGGAAAGCGCGGCAAGGCCGTCTCTGACGCGGCGAAGGACGGGGGTTCCCGCCTTCTGCACCTGCCGCCGGACCCGGCGCGCCCGTTCGAAGACCTGATCGACCACGATGCGGCGGTCGATCACGAACACGACGCGCCGGGGAAAATCCGCCGGCCGCACGGCCAGGGCGAACACCGCCACGTCCAGAACGGCGGTCTTGCCCGTACCGGTCGGCAGGTCGATGACCTCGGGCCACACACCGCTCTCGAGCACCCGGGCGGCGAGGCGCCTCTGCCAGGGGAACGGCTCCTCGCCGTGGACTCCGCGGAAGAAGGCGGCGAAGTCGTCCGGCGTCAGCGCACGGTCATCCATCGGCATCGTCCGTTCCGGCGCTGCGGGTCTCCGCCACGCCCGACGGGCGCATCAGGCCCAGCCCGAGGAACCGGCCCGCCCCGAGCATCAGCGGCCCGGAAACGGGGCGGTCGAACGTGATCGACGCCTGGACGAGCTGGCGCCTGAACGGCCGGCCGTCCCGCCCGTTCTGGCTGAACGGCGGAAAGCGCGGGGCCGGGCGCGCGCCGGCGATGAACGGGCTGAAGCCGGCCGCCACCGCCCGCGGTTCGGGCAGCCCGACATGTGCGCAGGCGTCCTTCACCGATTTCTCGGCCGCTCGCCAAGCCTTGGCGCGCGCGGCTTCGGTCCCGCGGCCGAGCGTCCCGGGATGTCTTGGCAGCGCGATCGGCGTTGCGGACGCCCATTGGCGGGAAGGGCGATGCCAGACATGCTGGCGCAAGGAAACCGTGGCGGTGGGTCCGCGCACCCGGGACATGTGGACGGCGCCGCGCGCGCCCAAGGTCAGCTTCAAGGGTTCGGAAGCCTCCCGGGCCTGCTGCTCCCAGGTTCCGACGGCGCGATACAGCGCCCGGCGCGAGGTCTCGTCGAGCGTCTTCGGCGCGGACAGCGCGACCCCGAGCAACCGGCCGTCGGCATGTGGGAACCCGACGTAGGGGATGGGCAGGAACGCGACGTGCGGCGCGGCGGCGGGCGCGCCATCCGGTCCATGGCCGCTGAGCCCCTCGGGTATCGGGTCTTCGGCGTAGTGGAACATGGCCGCCCGCATCGTCGTCGCCAGCTCCACCGCCCTCGAAGCCGGCAGTGCGCGCGAACCGTGGTGGAGCTCGAACACGATCCACTCGCCGACGGTGTTCGGCTGGTGTGGACGCTCCGAAGGCCGGGGGTCCTCGGCGGCCCAATAACGGACGTCCGTATAAGGCAGCGACCGGGGCGAAACGCCGCGGTGGCGTTCGTACCGGCGTTCGAGCTCGGCGAGCTGGCCGCGCCCGACAGTGCGCAGGCTGGCGCCGTCCTCGCCCGGCAGGTGGCTGATCCCGGGCGGCTCGCGCGCCACCCGGCACGAGACCAGGGAGGACGAATGCCCGATCCGGGTGACCCGACACAGCAGCCGGTCGAGGACCCCGCCCACCTCGCCGGGGGGAGAGCGGTTCCAGAGATAGGCCACGCGCGCCCTGTCGGGCGTGACCGACGGAAAGAATCGTTCCTGCCTGCCCCGGCCGTCGGGCAGCATTTCCTCCGCCGAAGACGGATTCGTGTTGCCGGCGCGATTGACCTGGGTTGCAACATCCCCTTCCCTGGACAGCCGCCGCCGAATCTGCGCCGCTTTCTTCGCGCTCCCGTCTTCCGGGTCGAGCGCCCGGCGCAGCTCCTTTTCCAGGCCGTCGATACGAGCCGCCTTCCGTTCGTACAAGGCCCCGCTGACCACTGCCGCGTCGTTCACCGGCACGAAATGGGAGACCGCCCTGCGGGCAACCGCGTCCGAGGCCGAGATCGCGGGCGCTCCCTGAGCTTCCAGCCACTCCAGGGCCGCCCGTTCCGAAGGATCGGGTTCGTCCGCATCCGCCCACGCCGCCACGAGCGCCGAGAACAGGCGCGCCGGGTGCGGCGGCCATTCCGATTGCCGGCGGTCGTTGTGGGAGGTCGCGACGTAGCGGCCGGTCAGAAAATTGACCTCGACACAGAAATTGCCGGCGTTCGGCACGGGTTCATCCCGCAGGCGGTTCGGCGGTGGAAGCCTTGCGGCTGCGCCGGATGAGCTCGAGCAGCTTCGGCGCGGGCAGGAGACGAACGTCACCGGTCTCCCAGCCGATCTCCAACTCCGCGGCCCGCGCGGCGGCGGAGGCGAGGATGCGGGCGGCGGAGCCCCGGTCCACGTCCGCCGCCTCACCGGCCGTTCCATCCCGGCCCAACAATTCGAGGCGCGGGGGATGCGTCGGGATCAGCAGGCAGCGGGACCGCAGGTCGTGATCCATTTCGTGCTGATACGCGATGGCGGCGACGCCGAGCGCCGCGACGGCGGTGCGGGCCGCCGTTTCGGCCTCGCGATCGTGCCCCTTGAACCGCAGCCGACGAAGTGCGGCGAAGGACAACACCGTGGTCTGGCGCGCCTCGGAGATGGTCACCCCGCCCGCCGTCGAATCGATGGTGGGTGGGAAGTTGCTGTGATTGATCTTGGATGGCTGACCGGCCTCACCTCTCTCGCTGCCCCGGGAGGCGGGGACGGGCCTGCCTTCCGTGTCTCTCTCCGCTTCGTCGGGATCGTGCGTCCATACGTGGTCGGGGTCGGCATGGTTGTACATGCGATCGTCCGGTTCGACCCTTTCGATCCGGAGCGGGTCGATGCGGCTGCCGACCTTGCTGCCGACCCTGGCGTCGAAACCCACGATCTCCGAGACGTAGGCCCGCTGGAACTTCGCTCCCAGCCCACCCTTCGGACCGGTGGAATCCCACATGCCGAACAGCAGTGAGGTGGGGGAATAGCGGAACAGGACGACGGCGTCGCGCGGGGTGGCGTCGGTGATCGCGCGCCCGATGGCGGAGAGCCGGAACAGCGTCCCGTCCAGCAGGCTGTCGCGAAAGATGGCGTCCGCCAGCCGATGCGGGGCTTCGAGGACGGTCAACCGGTCGTAATCCGTCGCGCCCCCGTCTCCGGAGAAATCGACGTGGGGGACGGGAAACGCCAGCTCGCCGCGCTCCCAGCCTTCGAGCAAGGCGAGCTCCGCCCGGTTCGCCTGCGACGCCACCGAGTCCAGCAGGACGGTCGTGGACACCCTGTCGGAATCGCCGATCTGGCGGTCTTCGATCGCGTACTTGTGTTCGGCGCTGGCTTCGACTGCGTAGGATGGCGGAAACACCTTGTCTCCTTCGCCGCCCGCGGGCTGCAAGGTGGTGCGCGAGCGCAGGGCCACCGCGCCGCCGGCCACCGCGTCGCGCAGCCGCTCGAATGTGAGCTCCGACATCGCTCCTCCCGGTTCTGCCGAACGGCCGGGGATCCTATATGCGTTACACGCACCCGAAAACCTCCGACGAGCCCGTGTCCGTGACGACTCCGGCGGCGGCCCGAGCCGTGATCAACCCACTACGCGCGGCGGGACCCGCCGGACGGGGTCGGAGCGGGGGTGGACTTGCCGCACGCCCTGACTGGAAGGCCGTGAGCGGCGACCGTGATCGTGAGCGAAGCCCCCGAATTCCCCATCGTTCCCCTCGGCACGGTCCTCATTCCGGGCAGGCCGCCCGCGTTCCCAGGACGCGCCGTTCACAGAGCACTCGCGAAAGCCCTGAAAACAGATCCGAATGGCGCCAATCCCGCGGGAAGATTCCGTCCCTGTGGGGTAATGGATGTTTCGGTATCTTTTTTCTCTTTTTATATCAATATCTTAAAAACAGAACACGGGCCTCGGCGCTCCGCCGCGGGCAAGACCCGGGCGCTTCTCGGGGGGGGGGGGGCGCCACCGGGACCGGCTTCAGGGAGCTTCGGCGGGCTCGTGCGGGGTCCACTCGACGCGCCAAGCCGGCTCGCCGCCCCGCGCGGTGAAGGGGTCGCAGACGAAGAGCCCCGGCGCGGCCGCGATGCGGTCGCCCACGAGCAGGAGTGGCCATGCCCCGCGCTCCCAGGGCGGGACGCCCAGCTCCTGCATCAGGCGCTTGAGGGGCTTCGTGACCCCGCGCGCGGAGGGCTGGCAGCGCTCCCCGCCCCGCCGGAAACGCACCTCCACGTACGGGGGGAGCCGCGCCGCCGCGAGTCCTTCACCGGTCGCCCGCACCGCCGCGAGCCGCCCGTGGGGGAGGTCGAGGGGCGCGCCGTCGAGACGCCAGCGCACGCTCTCGGGGAGCCGCGGCGGGGGGCGTACCCGCCCGGTATGGAGCTCCCCCCGGTAGCGCCGCACCCAGACGCCGGCGCGCACCGCCTCCGGCCGGCGGTCGGCGCCGGCCGCCGCCACTTCTTCGGCGAGCACCCGGAGCCAGCGCCGCGGGGGCGGCGGGATCCGGTGGCGGGCGACGAGCCAGGTCCGGAGCGCGTTCGCGGCGCGGGGCGGCGGCAGGGCGGCGATCGCGGCCGCGTCCAGCGCGCCCGGCGCGCTCCCCCTCGCGCGCGCGAGGTCCGCCGCCCCGAGCGCGTCCAGCATCGCGGCCGTCTCCTCCGACCGCCGCGCGAGCCGCGCGAGGGTCTCCGCGGCGCCCGGCCAGCGCTCCGCGACCGCCGGGAGCACCCGATGCCGCACGTGGTTCCGGTCGTGCGCGTCCGCCGCGTTCCCGGGGTCCTCGACCCACGAGAGCCCGCGCGCCTTCGCATAGGCGAGGAGCTCCGAACGCGGGACCGCGAGGAGCGGCCGCACCAGCCGCAGGCCGCACAGCGCGGCCTCCCGCCTCATGCCCGCCATCCCCGCCGGCCCCGCCCCCCGCAGGATGCGGAGCAGCGCGGTCTCCGCCTGGTCGTCGCGGTGGTGGGCGAGCAGGACCGGCTCGCCGGGCGGGACCACCTCGGCGATCGCGCCATAGCGGGCCGCACGGGCCGCCGCTTCGAGGCTCCCGCCGCCCGGGGTCGTCCGCACGACCGCGCGACGGGCCTCGAACCGGACCCCGAGCCGCGCCGCCGCCGCCCGGCAGCGGTCCTCCCAAGCGCCCGCGTCCGGGGCGAGGCCGTGGTTGACGTGCACCGCGGCCAGACGTTCCGCCGCCCGGCCGCCGAGCGCCCGGGCCGCCGCGTCGAGGAGGACGGTCGAGTCGAGCCCGCCGCTGAAGGCGACCCATGACCGCTCGGGGGCGGGGATCGGCTCGCGGGGCGATTCCCCGGAGGACCCGCCGGCGGACCCGCCGGCGGACCCTGCGCCGAGCGCCGCGCGCACCGACTCGAGGACGAGGCTCCGCTCAGGCGAAGGCGCCATGGCCCATCAGGCGCTCGTAGCGGCGCGCGATGAGCGTGTCCGGGTCCGTCCCGTCGAGCGCTTCGATCTCCTCGCAGACCGCCGCCGCGAGCCGCTCCGCCATCGCGTCGGGGTCCCGGTGGGCGCCCCCGAGCGGCTCCTCGAGGACCCGGTCGATGAGCCCGAGCTCGTGCAGCCGCTTCGAGTCGATGCCCATCGCCTCGGCCGCCCGCGGCGCCTCTTCGGCCTTCTTCCACAGGATGGAGGCGCATCCCTCGGGCGAGATGACGGAGTAGACGCTGTGCTCGAGCATCAGCACCCGGTCCCCGACCCCGATCGCGAGGGCCCCCCCGGAGCCGCCCTCCCCGATCACCGCGCACACCACGGGGCTGCGAAGGCGCGCCATCTCCACGAGGTTGCGCGCGATGGCCTCGCTCTGGCCGCGCTCCTCGGCCCCGACGCCGGGATACGCGCCCGGGGTGTCGATGAGGCAGAGCACCGGGAGCCGGAAGCGCTCCGCGAGCTTCATCAGCCGGAGCGCCTTGCGGTAGCCCTCGGGGTTGGGCATGCCGAACTGGCGCCGGATCTTCTCCTTGGTGTCCCGCCCCTTCTGGTGCCCGACCACCACCAGCGCCCGGCCCCCGAGGCGGGCGAGGCCGCCGATCATCGCGCGGTCGTCCGCGAACGCGCGGTCGCCGTGGAGCTCGACGAAGGTCGAGCACATGCGCTGGACGTAGTCGAGGGTGTAGGGCCGCTGCGGATGGCGCGCGACCTGGGCGACCTGCCAGGGCGAGAGGTTCGAGAAGATCGCGGCCGTCTCTTCCCGCACCTCCGCCTCCAGGCGGCGCACCGCCTCGATCCCTTCGGAGCCCGCGGCGGTGGCCCGCAGCACCTCGAGCCGCGCCTCGCGTTCGGCGATGGGGCGCTCGAACTCCAGCACGTCGAGCCGCCGCGAGGGGTCGCTCATCGGTACTCCAGCGAGACCGCCTCGGCCCCCGGCACCTCGCGGAGCCGGGAGAGGAGCTCGCCGCAGGGGCGGATCCGCCACGAGGGTCCGAGGTCGATGTCGGCCCGCGCCACCGGGCAGCGATAGCCGATGCGCACCGGCGTGGGGCCGTTGCGCCAGGGGGCGAGGGCCGCCTGCAGGGCCTCGCCGACCCCCTCGTTCCCGGAGCCTCGCAGATCGATGGCGAGAAGCCGGGAAAACCGGGCCCGCGCCTCGTCGAGATCGTACAGGGCGCTCACCCGCATGGACCGCTCGCCGTTGCTCTCCTCCACCGTGCCCTCGGCGACGAGGATCCGGTCCTTGACGAGCCGCCGCCGCTCGGGGGGAAGCTTCCGGTCGTCCGCGAACAGGTCCGAGTACACCACCAGCTCGAGGCGCGCGCTCCGGTCCTCGAGCATCGCGAACGCCATCCGGCCCCGGCGGGTGTTCATCGGGCGGACGGAGAGGACGAGCCCGGCCGCGACCTGCGCGCTCTCCCGGCCGGGGCGGAGGTCGGCGAGGCGGCCGCTCGTGAACTCGCGGAGCTCCGCCTCGTGCGGCTCGACGGGGTGGCCGGAGAGATAGATGCCGAGGGTCTGGCGCTCGCCGGCGAGGCGGTCGGCCATCTCGAACTCCGGGACCTCGGGGTAGCCCTCCGCCGCGGGCGCGCTCCCCCCGAAGAGGTCGGTCTGGCCAGCCTCGGAATCGCGGGCGTCGCGCTCGGCGGACTGCATCGCCCGGCCGAGGACCTCGGTCATCGCCCGCCTCCCCGGGCCCAGCCGGTCCAGGGCGCCGGCGTGGATCAGCGCTTCCAGCACCCGGCGGTTGGTCCGGCGGGGGTCCACCCGGCGGCAGAAGTCGAAGAGGTCGGCGAACGGGCCGCCCGCCTCCCGGGCCTCGACGATGCTCTCGGCCGCGCTTCGCCCCACCCCCCGGACCGCCCCGAGCCCGAAACGGATCCGCTCCGCGCCGTCCGCCTCGAACCCCCATGCGCTCGTGTTCACGTCGGGGGGCCGGACCGCGATCCCGAGGTCGCGGCAGTCGTCCACGAGGAACACCACCCGGTCCGTGTTGTCCATCTCCGCGGTGAGGGCGGAGGCCATGAACGCGGCCGGGTGATGGCGCTTGAGCCACGCGGTCTGGTAGGAGACGAGGGCGTAGGAGACGGAGTGCGCCCGGTTGAACCCGTACTCGGCGAAGTGCTCCATGAGGTCGAACAGGGAGTTCGCGACGTGGGGGTCCACCCCGCGCCGGGTCGCCCCGGAGACGAACGCGGCCCGCTCCCGCGCCATCTCCTCGGGCAGCTTCTTGCCCATCGCCTTGCGGAGCACGTCGGCCCCCCCGAGGCTGTACCCGGCGAGCTCGCGGGCGATCTGCATCACCTGCTCCTGGTACAGGATCACCCCGTGGGTGGACCGGAGGATGGGCTCCACCTGCGGGAGGAGGTAGGAGACCTCCGCCCGCCCCTCCTTGCGCTCGATGAAGTCGTCCACCATGCCGGACTTGAGCGGCCCCGGCCGGAACAGGGCGACGAGGGCGACGACGTCCTCGAAGCGGCTCGGCTTGAGCCCCCGCAGGAGCTCGCGCATCCCCCGCGACTCGAGCTGGAACACCCCGGTGGTGGCGGCCGAGCGGATCAGCTCGTAGGTCTCCGCGTCGTCGGTCGGCAGCGCGCCCACGTCGAGGGGCGGCTCGCCGGGCCGGGCCGCGTCGATCATCGCGGCGGCGCGGTCGATGACGGTCAGGGTCTTGAGCCCCAGGAAATCGAACTTGACGAGCCCCACCGCCTCGACGTCGTCCTTGTCGAGCTGCGTCACCGGCGACCCGCCGTCCGGGTCGCGGAAGAGCGGCGTGTAGTCGGTGAGCGGGCCGGGGGCGATGACCACCCCGCCCGCGTGGCGGCCGGCGTTGCGGGCGAGCCCCTCGAGCGACCGGGCGAGGTCGATGAGGGAGCGGACGTCGTCGTTGCGGTCGTAGTGGTCGCGGAGGGCGGCCTCCTCCCGGAGCGCCCGGTCGAGGGTGATCCCGAGGTCGAAGGGGATGAGCTTCGCGATCATGTCCACGAAGGGGAACGGGAGGCCGAGCACCCGCCCGGCGTCGCGCACCACCGCCTTCGCCGCCATCGTGCCGAAGGTGATGATCTGCGACACCCGGTCCGGACCGTAGCGCCCGACCACGTATTCGATCACCCGGTCGCGCCCCTCCATGCAGAAGTCGATGTCGAAGTCCGGCATCGAGATCCGCTCGGGGTTGAGGAAACGCTCGAAGAGGAGGTCGTAGGCGATCGGGTCGATGTCGGTGATGCCGAGGGCCCAGGCCGCGAGCGACCCGGCCCCGGAGCCGCGCCCGGGGCCGACCGGCACCCCGTTCGCGCGCGCCCAGGCGACGAAGTCCGCGACGATGAGGTAGTAGCCGGCGAACCCCAGCCGGGTGACCATCTCGACCTCGTAGTCGAGCCGTTCGCGGTACGCGGCGGGGTCCGCCCCGGCGCGCAGACGCCGTTCGAGACCCGCCCGCGCCGACTCGGCGAAACGGCCTTCGGTGGTCTCGCCGGGCGCGACCGGGAACGCGGGCAGGCTCTCCTTCCCGAGCTCGATCTCGACGCTGCACCGGCGCGCGACCTCCAGGGTGTTATCGATGGCCTCCGGGACGTCCGCGAAGCGGTCCCGCATCTCGTCCGCGCTCCGCAGGTACTGCTCCTCGGTGTAGCGGCGCGGGCGGTCGGGGTCGCCGAGGATCCACCCCTCCTGGATGCAGACCCGCGCCTCGTGCGCCTCGAACTCCCCGGAGGCGAGGAAGCGCACGTCGTTCGTCGCGACCACCGGCGCCCCGCACCCGGCCGCGAGGCGGACGGTGTCGTCGAGGAGCGCCTCCTCCCCCTCCCGCCCGAGGCGTTCGAGCCCGAGGTAGTAGCGGTCCCCGAACCGCGCGAGCCACTCGTCCGCGAGACGCCGCGCGAGCGCCGGCTCGCCGCGGGCGAGGGCCTGGCCGACCGCCCCCTCCCGGAACGCGGAGACCGCGATGAGCCCCTCCGTCCCGGCCCCGTCGAGCCAGGGGAGCGGGATCGTCCCCTCGCCCTCGACGTACGCCCGCGACAGCAGCCGGGAGAGCTGGCGGTAGCCCTCCGCGTGCCGGCAGAGGAGCACCAGCCGGTGGGCCTCGCCCTGCGCCGGCGCGACCCGCACGTCCGCCCCCACGATGGGCTTGACCCCCGCCCGCTCCGCCTCCCGGTAGAACTTGATGAGCGAGAAGAAGTTCGCCGCCTCGGTGACCGCCACCGCCGGCATCCGATGCGCCCGGACCGCCTCGACGAGGGCGGGGATCCGGACCACGCTGTCCACGAGCGAGTACTCGGTGTGCACCACGAGATGCACGAACCCGGCAGGCCCGCTCAACGCTCCGCTCCGCGGCCGCGGCGCACCGGGCCGAACGTCAGGCGATGGACCGGAGACGGGCCGAAGCGCCGCACCCGTTCGAGGTGGGCGGGGGTGGGATACCCCTTGTGGGCCGCGAAGCCGTACTGGGGCCAGCGCCGCCCGAGGCGCTCCATCTCGCGGTCGCGGTAGACCTTGGCGAGGATGGAGGCGGCGCTGATCTCCGGCACCGACGCATCGCCCCGGACCACCGCGCGCGCCGGGAACGGCAGGCCGGCGGGGCGGCGGTTCCCGTCGATGAGCGCGAGCGCCGGCGCCGCTCCGGCCGCGGCGAGGCCCGCGAGCGCCCGGCGCATCGCGAGGAGCGTCGCCTCGAGGACGTTCAGCCGGTCGATCTCGGCGGGGGCCGCCTGCCCGAGCGCCCATCCGAGGGCGCGTTCCCGGATCCGCTCCGCCAGCTCGGCCCGCCGCGCCGGGGCGAGGGTCTTCGAGTCCGCGAGCCCCTCCGGGGCCCCGTCCGGGGGAAGGACCACGGCGGCCGCCACCACCGGCCCGGCGAGCGGCCCGCGGCCTGCCTCGTCCACCCCCGCGATCAGGCCGGGCGCTCGCGCGATCACGCCCGGCCCTCCGGGGCCGTTCGCCCGGCGGCGGCGAGCACCGCGGCGGCCGCGCTCTCCCGCCCGGACCGGAGCTCCCGGTGGATGCGGTCGAACTCCCAGCCCGTCTCCACCGGCAGACCCCGCTCGAGGAGCCGGAGCACGGCCGGCCCCAGGCGCTCCGGGCGCGCCTCGTCCTGCAGGAGCTCCGGCACGATGCGCCGCCCCGCGAGCAGGTTCGGGAGCGCGACGAAGCGGATGTTCCGGCCCAGCCAGCGCCGCATGACGAACCAGGTCGGCGCGAGCCCCCGCCAGGCCACGACCATCGGCCGGCGAAGGAGCATCGCCTCGAGCGAGGCGGTGCCCGACGCGAGCATCACGACGTCGGCGGCGCTCATCACCGCGCGCGATTCGCCGTCGAACCGGGTCACCGCCGGCCCGCCCCGGACCTCCGCCATCCGCCGGAACTCCGAGTCGAGCGCGGGGCTCGCCATCGGCGCGACGAAGCGCAGCTCCGGGCGGCGCCGGTGCAGCCACGCCGCGGTCTCGAGCAGGGGGCCGCCGACGTGGCGCACCTCGCGGGAACGGCTTCCCGGCAGGAGGGCCACGATGGGCCCGTCCTCGGGCAGCCCGAGGCGGCGGCGGGCCGCGGAACGGTCCTCGGGCCCGAGCTCTTCCGCGAGCGGGTGGCCGACGAAGCAGGCATTGACGCCGTTCCGGCGGCAGAACTCGGCCTCGAACGGGAACAGGGTGAGGATCCGGTCGACCGCCCTCCGGACCTTGGCCGCGCGATAGGCCCGCCACGCCCACATCGAGGGGCTGACGTAGTGGACGGTGGGGATCCCGGCCGTCCGGAGGCGGCGTTCGAGCGAGAGGTTGAAGTCGGGCGCGTCGATCCCGACGAACACGTCCGGGGCGGCGGCTTCGAGGCGCCTCGCGAGGCGCCGCCGCTCCGGGATCAGCTCGATGAAGCGCCCGACGGCCTCGAAGAGGCCCATGACCGAGAGGCGCTCCATCGGGAGGAAGGAATGGAACCCGAGGGCCTCCATCTCCGGGCCGCCGATCCCGCTGAACCGGGCCTCGGGCTCGGCGGCGCGGATGGCGCGCATGAGCCGCGCCCCGAGCAGGTCGCCCGACAGCTCGCCCGCGACCACCGCGATGGCGGGCCCCGTCACCGCCGCCCCTGGCGGACGATGCCGCGGGTCGAGGCGGCGAGAAACTCGATGAAGGGCGCCGCCTCCGGACAGCCTTCCCGCATCTCCTCGAGACGCTCCAGGGCCTCGGGCACCCGGAGGCCGTTGCGGTAGACCAGCCGGTAGGCCCGGTGCAGCGCCTGGATCGTCCCGGGGCCGAACCCGGCGCGCCGCAGGCCCTCGCGGTTGATGCCGTGGGCGGCGGCCGCGTTCCCGCCGACGGTCACGTAGGGCGGGACGTCCTTGAAGACGACCGACCCCATGGCGCTGAACGCGTGCCGGCCGATGGCGCAGAACTGGTGGACGACGGTGAACGCGCCGAGCGTCGCGAAATCGTCGACCGTCACATGGCCGGCGAGGGTCGCGCCGTTGGCCATCACCGTGCTCGACCCGACCCGGCAGTCGTGCGCGACGTGTACGTAGGCCATGATCCAGTTGTCGTCGCCGATCCGGGTCACCCCGCCGCCACCCGTCGTGCCCCGATGGAAGGTGCAGTACTCGCGGATGACGTTCCGGTCGCCGACCTCGAGCCGGGTCGGGCCGCCGTCGTACTTCTTGTCCTGCGGGTCGCCGCCGAGGGACACGAAGGGATGAAGGCGGTTGTCGGCGCCGAGCCGCGTCGGCCCCTGCACCACCGCGTGCGAGTCGATGCGGGTGCGGTCGCCCACCTCCACGTCGTCTCCCACCACCGCGTAGGGACCCACGACGACCTCGGCGCCGAGCCGCGCCCCGGGCGAGACGATCGCGGTCGGATGAATCAACTTCCTCTGATCGCCCCCATCAGCTCGGCGGTCGCCGCCACCTCGCCGTCCACCCGGGCCTCCCCGGCGACCTTCCAGACCCCGCGCGAGCTCTGCCGGCGGCGGATGTCGACGATGAGCTGGTCGCCGGGCGTCACGGGCCTCCGGAACCGGGCCTTGTCGACGCCCACGATGTAGTAGCGGGTCTCCTCCTTGCGCATCCCCATCGCGAGGATCCCCGTCGCCTGGGCCATGACTTCCAGGATGAGCACCCCCGGCATGACCGGCGCCTCGGGGAAGTGGCCGGGGAAGAACGGCTCGTTGTAGGTCACGTTCTTGAGCGCCACCACCCGCTCCCCCGGCTCGTACTCGAGGACCCGGTCGAGCAGGGCGAAGGGGTAGGCGTGGGGGAGGCGGTCGAGAATCTCGACGATGCCGATCTCACTCATCGGACTGCCTTGCGCCCCCTGCCGCTCGAGCCGCGAAAGCCTTCGCGCGAAGTCGTCGAGCTTCTGCATCCGGATCCACATCTTCCTCCAGACGTGGCTCTCCTGCGCGGGCATCCCGGAAGACCAGACCCCGCTTCGCGGGATGGACTTCGCGACCGCGCTGCCCCCCGTGACGCGCACGTCGTCCGCGAGCTCCAGGTGCCCCGAGATCATCACCGCCCCCTCGATGATACAACGCGCCCCGATCCGGACGCTGCCCGCGATGGCGACGCAGCCCGCGATGGCGGTGTCCGGGCCGACGACGACGTTGTGGGCGATCTGGACCTGGTTGTCGATCTTGACCCCGTCCCCGATGACGGTGTCCTGGAGCGCCCCGCGGTCGATCGTCGTGTTCGCGCCGACCTCGACGTCGTCGCCGAGGCGCACGCTCCCGAACTGGGGGATCTTGACCCACGCGCCCTCGTCGTTGGCGAGCCCGAAGCCGTCCGCCCCGATCACCGACCCCGGATGCAGCAGGCAACGCGCCCCGACCCGCACCCCCCGGCAGACCGTCACGTTCGCGACCAGCCGGGTCCCGGAGCCGACGGACGCTTCCGGCCCCACCACCGAGCCGGGCCCGACCCGGGACCCGGCGCCGATCCTCGCCCCGGCCCCGACGACCGCAAGGGGGCCGATGTTCGCCTCGGGAGACACGTCCGCGCCGGGGTCGACGACCGCGCTCGGATGGGTCCCGGGCGCGACGGCGGGCGGGTCGTCCATCAGGGCCGCGGCGCGCGCATAGCCGAGGTAGGGGTTCGGGAGCACGAGCACGGCGGTGGGGGAGGCGTCGACGTCCCGGGGGCCGAGGATCACCGCGCTCGCCCGGGTGGTGCGAAGATCCTTCAGGTAGCGCCGGTTCGCGAGGAACGAGAGGTCCCCCTCTCCGGCCGCCCCGAGCGGCGCGATCGCCCGCACGACCCGGTCCGGGTCGCCGCGAAGCTCGGCGCCGAGCCGCTCCGCCAAGCTTCCCAGGGGCCACTCCCTGCCGCCCATCGCCGCCGCTCAGCTCCCGCCCTGTCGCTTGTGCTCCTCGACGAGCCATTGCAGCACCGTCCCGGTGATGTCCACGCGCTCGCTTGCGAACAGCACCCCGTCGCTGATCACGAGGTCGTAGCCCTCGGACTCGGCCATCGCCCGGATCGCCAGCACCACCTGGCGCTGCAGCTTCTGGAGCTCCTGGTTCCGCCGCAGGTTCAGATCTTCCCGGAACTCCTCCTGGTTGCGGCGAAGGCTGCGGGTCTGCGAGAGGACCTCGCGCTCGAGACGCTGGCGCTCGGAGCTGGCCATGACCGCGCCGTCGCGGACGAGCTGCTCCTCGAGGGCCCGGAGCTCGCGCTGCAGGCGCAGGATCTCCTGGTCGATGGGGGCGAACTCGGCCTGGATCCGTTGCCGCGCCTCCTCCGCCTGGGGGGACTGGTCGAGCACCTTCGAGACGTCGACGAAGCCGACCTTGATGTCGGCCGCCCCGGCCGGTCCCGCGGCCGCGCACACGAGAGCGGCCGCCAGCAACCCACACCGTCGCATCGTGCGATACACCTGGACTCCTTGAAGCAGGGCCGTCTTCACTAGAAGCTCGTCCCGAGGGTGAACTGGAAGCGCTGGGTGTCGTCGCCCTCCTTGTCGTTCAACGGGATGCCCCAGCTCGTGGTGATGATGCCGATCCCGGCGAACCAGATCGTGGAGAGCCCGGTCGAGTAGCGGATCTCGCCGCTGTCGAAATCGTCGAACGACTCGAAGACGTTTCCGGCGTCCAGAAAGCCGGTCAGCCGGAACTGGGTGGACTTGTCCACGAACGGAAGCGGCACGATGAGCTCCGCCCTCCCCAAGGTGAGGAAGTCTCCCCCGATCGGCCTGCGCGTCCCCCCTCCTCCGGCGATCGGATTGTCGCGCGGTCCGAGCGAGTTCCACTTGAAGCCCCGGACCGACCGGGGGCCGCCGGCGAAGAAGTGGCTGGTGAGCGGCAGCGACCTCGTGCTCCCATAGCCGTCGCCGTAGCCCACCTCCGCCTCCGCCATGAAGATCCACTCCTCCGTGATGGGAAAGAAGCTCTGGTGCGACAGGCGGGTGCGGTAGTAGCCGAGCTTGCTGCCGGGGAGCGTCGCCTCCGCAACGGCGGAGGTGTAGCCTCCCTCACTCGGGAGGATCCGGCGATCGCGGGAATCGCGCGACCAGCGCACGGTGCCGAGCAGCTCCAGGTAGTCGCCGCCGCGTACGGCGTCGCCGGTGCTTTCTCTTGCGAACTCCTCGATTTCTCTCGAACGCCTCAGACCAGGGATGAAGTCGATCACCTCGGCGGAGAGACCGACGTGGAACCGGTCGTACTCGGTGGAGGGGATCCCGAAGTCCACCCCGCCGCCGGTAAGCCTGGTGGTGTAGTCCGAGATGCCCAGCTCCAGCCCGTCCCTCTCCTCGTGGCGTGCGAAGAGCCGGCGGCTGATCCCTTCCGGCCGGAAGTAGGGATTGGTGTAGGAGACCCCGTACTCCTTCTCGCTGCTGCTGTTGTTGAACGTGAGCGACGCCGCGTTTCCGGTCCCGAACAGGTTCTCCTGGGTGACGGATACGTTGAGGAGCGCCCCCCGGTCCTGCGCGTAGCCGACGCTCAGGAGCAGCGCCCCGGACGCGCGCTCGGTGACGTGGACGATGACGTCCACCTGGTCGTCGGTTCCCGGGACCGCCTGGGTCTCGATGCGAACCTCGCTGAAGTATCCGAGCTGGAGCAGCCGCTGCCGGGAGCGGTCGAGGTCGCGGTTGACGACCCACGCGCCCTCGAGCTGACGCATCTCGCGCCGAAGCACCTCGTCCCGGGTCTCGTGGTTGCCCCGGAACTCGATGCGCCGCACGTACACCCGCCGGCCGGGATCGACGAAGAAGACGAGGTCCACCTCGCCCTCCTCCTCGCGAACCTCCGGCGCCGGGTTCACGTTGGCGAACGCGTATCCCTCGTCGCCGAGGCGGGTCTTCACGTTCGCGGCGGTCTCCGCCACGTTGCTCCGGCTGAAGACCTCCCCCTCGCGGGTCTCCACCAGGGGCAGGAGCTCCTCGGGCGGGACGATCAGGTCGCCGGCGAGCTCGACGGCGCCGACCTCGAAGGCCTTTCCCTCGGAGACGTTGATCGTGATGTAGATGGAGCGCTTGTCGGGGGTGAGGGAGACCTGGGTGGAATCGACCGAGAAGTTGATGTAGCCCCGATCGAGGTAGTGGGTCCGAAGGCGCTCCAGGTCTCCCGCCAGCTTCTGCTTCGAGTAGCGGTCCGAGCCGGTGAGCCGGGAGAACACGGTCCGGGTCGTGGACTCGAAGAGGTCGAGGAGATCGTCCTCCTCGAACGATCGGTTGCCGACGACGTTGATCCGCCGGATGCGCGCCACGTCTCCCTCGTCGATGTCGAAGTAGACGCCCACCCGGTGGCGCTCGAGCGGGGTCACCGTCGCCTCGATCTCCGCGGAGTACCGGCCTTGGGCGAAATAGGTCTCGCGGAGCTCCTGGACCGTTCGGTTCAGGACCGCGGGGTCGAACGTGCGGCCGATCGCGAACCCCACCCCCCGGAGCGATTCGAGCAGATCGTCGGTCTCGAGGGTCTCGTTGCCGGAGAAGTCGATGCGCGCGATGGAGGGACGCTCCTCGACCACCACCACGAGGACCCCGCCGTCGCGCTCGATCCGCACGTCGTCGAAGAAGCCGGTCGCGAACAGGCGCTTGATGGCCTCCGCGGTGTCCTCCGCGTCCACCGTGTCGCCGACGGCGATCGGGAGCTCGTTGAACACCGTGCCGGTGGAGACGCGCCGCAGGCCCTCCACGCGGATGTCCTCGACCACGAACGACTGGGCGAGCGCGACGGCCGGCAGGACCGCCAGCAGGCAGGCCGCGGCCAGCCGGGGGATGAATCCTCTGCCCATCAACTGAAGAGCCTCATGACGTCATTGTAGAGAGCGAGGCCCATCAGGCCAACGAGGAGGACCATGCCGGCCTGGTAGCCGAGCGTCATCGTGCGGGGCGACAGGGGCCCGCCCTTCACCGCTTCCGCCAGGTGGACGAGCAGGTGGCCGCCGTCGAGGACCGGGATCGGCAGGAGGTTGAGGATCCCGAGGCTCACGCTCACGATGGCGAGGAACTCGGCGAACCGG
Source organism: Gammaproteobacteria bacterium (assembly GCA_965243335.1). Classification (GTDB taxonomy): domain Bacteria; phylum Pseudomonadota; class Gammaproteobacteria; order HK1; family HK1; genus JAJDXW01. The sequence continues at coordinate 1,279,770 of OZ251545.1, read as the reverse complement.
ACGAAGCCGTCGCTCGCGGAGTCGCGGGCGTAGCGGGCGATGGTGATCGGGCCGCTCAGGTGCTCGGACGAGACCTCCAGGCGGACCATCTTCCAGAGCAGCCCCACGGTGAGCGAGGTGATCTCCCAGGTCCGGGCGAGGGCGCGCTCCGCCGCCCCCCACGGCGTTCCCCGTTCGGTCACGTACCAGTCGTCCCGGGCCGGTATCGCCTCCGGGTGGAGGGCGGCCCCGATCCGCCCGACCGTCTCCCCGTCCGACCGCACCGGAGCCGGCTCGAGCGACAGGGTCACGATCTCCCCGTCCCGCAGCACTTCGACGGGGAACGCGGCGCCCGGTCTCGCCCGTACGAAGCGGACCCAGTCCATCCAGCTCGCGATCGGCTGGCCGAGCGCGCGCACGACGACGTCCCCCGGCCTCAGGTCCGCCCGGTCGGCGGGCTCGCCCGGGTTCACCGCCCCGATGACGGGCCGGCTCACGGGCATCCCGGGCTCGATGCCGAGCGTCTCGAAGAACCTCCCGCCCGCGAGGTCGTCCAGGGCCGCCTCGCCGAGGTCGAGGCGGCCGGCGGCCGTCCCGCCCTCCCCCTCCGTCCAGCGCACCTCCACCCGGTCGCGGTCGAGGGCCGCCCCGAGGGTGGCCGTGACCACCGCCGACCACGTCCTCGCCTCGCGCCCCTCCACCGCGACCATCTCGGCGCCGGGGTGAAGGCCCGCGCGCTCCGCGATGGAGCCCGGCTTCACCTCGCCGACCACGGCCTTGAGACCGGCGGTCCCGACCATGAATACGAGCCACCAGGCGAGCGCCGCGAAGCCAAAGTTGAAGGCGGGGCCGGCGAGGACGACGGCGCTCCGGACCCACAGCGGCTTACGGTTGAAGGCCTGGTCGCGCTCCTCCTCGGGAACGTCGCCGTCCCCCTCGTCCAGCATCCTGACGTAGCCCCCGAGCGGGAGGATCCCGATGGCGTACTCGGTTCCGCTCGCCCCCCGGCGGATCCAGATGGGCCGGCCGAAGCCGACGGAGAAGCGCAGCACCCGGACCCCGAGCCGCCGCGCCACCCAGAAGTGGCCGAACTCGTGCACGGTCACGAGGATGCCCACCGCCGCCACGAACGACGCGACCGCGCCGACGAAATCCATCGAGAGCCCCACCCGTCCGATCCCGCCTCCGCGCCCCCGTCAGCCGACGAGCGCGGCGGCGATCTCCCGCGCCGCCCCGTCTTCGTCGAGGATCGCGTCCAGGGTGTCCGCCGCCCGGGGAACGGAGCGGCCGAGCGTCTCCTCCACCACCCGGGGGATGGCGTCGAAGGTCGTGCGGCGCTCCAGGAACGCCGCCACCGCCACCTCGTTGGCCGCGTTGAGCACGGCCGGCACGGTGCCCCCGGCGCGGGCCGCCTCGTAGCCGAGGCGCAGGCACGGGGTCCGGTCGAAGTCGGGCGGCTCGAAGTCGATCCTGAGCGGCTGTGAGAAATCGAGGCCGGGCGCCCCGGACTCGATCCGCTCGGGCCAGGCGAGCGCGTGGGCGATCGGGGTCCGCATGTCCGGCGCGCCGAGCTGGGCGAGGATGGACCCGTCCTCGTACTCCACCATCGAATGCACGGTGCTCTGGGGGTGGATGACGACCTCGACCCGGTCCGGGGCCGTGTCGAACAGCCAGCACGCCTCGATGACCTCGAGGGCCTTGTTCATCATGGTCGCCGAATCGACCGAGATCTTCGGGCCCATCTCCCAGTTCGGATGGGCGCAGGCCGCCTCCGGGGTCACGGACCCGAAGTCCTCGGGCGGCCGATGGCGGAACGGGCCGCCGGAAGCGGTGAGGAGGATCCGCCGGACGCGAGCCCGCCCGGGGTCCGCCGGCAGGCACTGGAAGACGGCGTTGTGCTCGCTGTCGATGGGAACGAGCTCGGCCCCCCCCTTGCGCACCGCGTCCATGAAGAGCCGCCCCGACATGACCAGCGCCTCCTTGTTCGCGAGCAGGACCCTCTTCCCGGCGCGGGCCGCGGCCAGGGTCGGCAACAGGCCCGCCGCGCCCACGATCCCGGCGAGCACGTGCCGCACCTGGGGCAGGACCACCGCCTCCTCGAGGGCCGGGGCGCCCGCGAGCACCCGCACCCCGGTGTCGCGGAGCCGGGCGCGCAGCTCCGCCGCGGACGCCTCGTCCGCGAGCACCGCGAGCTCGGGCCGGTGCTCGCGGCACTGGGCCTCCATCGCGGCGACGCTGCTGCGGGCCGCGAGGGCGACGACGCGAAAGCGGTCGCGATGGCGGGAGACCACCGACAGGGCGTTCGCCCCGATGGCGCCCGTGGACCCGAGGATCGCCAGCCCTTCGACACCCATTCCGCGGCTACCCCTGCGCCGGCGCGTCGATTCGGAAACCGATTCTGCACGGATCCCGCCATCCGCATCCGCGAGACGCATGAAGCGCGGATCCCGTCCCCGGCCCTACCCGGCCATCACGACCGCGTACACGGGGGCGGCCGCGGTGAGCCCGTCGATCCGGTCCAGGAGGCCGCCGTGGCCGGGCAGCAGCCGGCCGCTGTCCTTCACCCCGGCCCGCCGCTTGGCGATGCTCTCGTAGAGGTCGCCCACGACGGAGGCGCCCGACGCGAGGACCGCGGCCGGCAGGACCTCCGCCCACGAGCGGCCGAGCCACCAGGCGGCCGCCGCGCCCGCCGCCGACGCGGCGGCGATCCCGCCCGCGACCCCCTCCCAGGTCTTTCCGGGGCTGACGTGGGGAGCGAGCCGGACCCTCCCGAACCTCCGCCCCGCAAACCAGGCGCCGGTATCCGCCGCCCAGACGACGACGAGCAGGGTCATCGCGAGGGCCGGCCCGTCCGGGCCAGCGTGCACCGCCGCGAGGGCCGCCCCGGCCGGGACGAGAACGAGCCAGCCCGCGAGCGCGAGCGCGGGGCGGCCCGGGGTCCGCCCCGGGCCGCGAAAACGGACGATCGCGGCGAGCGCCGCCAGCCACCACGCTACCCCCACCCATGCGAGCCCGCCCGATCCGGCCAGCCCGGCCCAGCCGGCCGACCCATCCAGCGGCGCCGAGTCCGAGAGGAGCACGAGCCCGAGGGAGCCGGCCGCCGCCGCCGCGCAGGCCCAGGCCGGGGCAATCCCCGAGAGGCGGCTCCACTCCCAGGCCCCCGCCGCGACGACGAGAAGCAGCGCGGCCTGGAAGGCGAAGGCAGGCAGGACCAGGACGACGACACACACGACCGGAACCAGCCCGATGGCGGTCAGCCACCGCCGCCGCGTCTCGCTCACCTCGCACCGGCCGCGTCCGACGATGCGAGGGCCACCTGCTCGCCGGTGCGTCCGAACCGGCGCTCCCGCTCCCCGAACTCCCGGATCGCGTCGCCGAGGGCGGCCCGATCGAACTCGGGCCACAGGGTAGGCACGAAGCAGAGCTCGGTATAGGCGAGGTTCCACAGCAGGAAGTTGCTGATCCGCTGCTCCCCGCCGGTGCGGACCAGCAGGTCCGGCGAAGGGAGCCCGGAGAGCGCGAGGCCGGACTCGAACGCCGCCCGATCCACGGCCTCGGCCCTCATCTCGCCCTGCTCGACCGCTCTCGCGATCCCGCGGGCCGCGTTCACGATGTCCCAGTGCCCGCCATAGTTCGCGGCAATCACCAGGCGGATCCCGCGGTTCCCGGCCGTCCGGCGTTCGATGCGGCCCATGGTCTTGCGCAGGGCAAGGGGGAACGCGCCGCGGTCTCCGATGAAGCGAAGGTTGACCCCGTTCCCGGCCAGCTCGTCGGACTCTCCCTCCAGCACCCGCCCGAACAGGGCCAGCAACTGCTCCACCTCTTCGGCGGGGCGCGCCCAGTTCTCGCTGCTGAAGGCGAACAGGGTCAGGTATTCGATCCCCGCCTCGGCGCAGGCCCGAACGCATTCGCGGGCCGCCGCGGCCCCGGCTCGATGGCCTTCCACGCGCGGCAGGCGCCGCGCCTGCGCCCACCGGCCGTTGCCGTCCATGATGATCGCGAGGTGCCGGGGCCGTCCGACCGGATCCCCGCCGTCCGGCCGCGGCCTGCCCAGGGTCCCGCGCCCGGACTCGCCGACCGGCTCGCGAGACGCGCGCTCCGGCGGTCCGAGCCGGCCCGCCCGGCGCTCCCGGGCGAACGGCGCTGCCTCAGACATCGAGCAGCTCCGCTTCCTTCTTCTTCAACAGCTCGTCGATCTCGCCCACGAAGCGGTCCGTCGCGGTCTGGATCCGGCCCGCGCCCCGACGGTCCTCGTCCTCGGTGATCTCCTTCTCCTTCACCAGCTCCTTCAGCATGTGGTTGGCGTCGCGGCGGATGTTCCGGATCGCGACGCGGGCGGTCTCCGCCTCCTGGCGGACGATCCGGATGAGGTCCCGGCGGCGCTCCTCGGTGAGCGGCGGGACCGGGACCCGGATGACGTCGCCGGCCGTCACCGGGTTGAAGCCGAGGCCGGCGCCGAGGATCGCCTTCTCCACCGCGGGGATGACGGACTTCTCCCACGGCGAGACGCTGAGGGTCCGGGCGTCGGCCACCCCGATGGTGGCGAGCTGGTTCAGGGAGACCTCCGAGCCGTGGTAGGGGACCTTGACGTGCTCGATGAGGGCGGGGCTCGGGCGCCCGGTGCGGACCCGGGCGAGCTCTCCCGAGAACGCCGCGACGCTCTTGCGCATCCGCGCCGCCGCATCCTTCTCCACCTCGTCAAGCATGGGCGGTCTCCGTGTCCGGGGCGGCCCCGATGAGCGAGCCGACGGGGTCGCCGCGGGCCGCGCGCAGCAGCGCGCCCTTGCGCGCCATGTCCATGACCCGGATCGGCATCGCGTGGTCGCGGCACAGCACGATCGCGGTCGCGTCCATCACCCCGAGCTTGCGCTCGATGACCTCGTCGTAGCTCAGCCGATCGTAGCGCACCGCGCCGGGATGCTTCTCGGGGTCCATGGAGAAGACCCCGTCGACCCGGGTCGCCTTGATCATGAGCCGCGCCTCGAGCTCCACGGCCCGCAGGGCGGCGGCCGAATCGGTGGTGAAATACGGGTTTCCGGTGCCGGCGGCGAGGATCACCACCCGCCCCTTCTCCAGGTGCCGGATGGCCCGCCGCCGCAGGAAGTCCTCGCAGACCTCGTTGATGCGGATCGCCGACATCACCCGCACGTGCATCCCGCGGCGCTCCAGCGCGTCCTGGAGGGCGAGGGCGTTGATCACGGTCGCGAGCATGCCGATGTGGTCGCCGGTCGTCCGGTCCATCCCTGACGCGGCGAGGCCCGCCCCCCGGAAGATGTTGCCCCCGCCGATGACGATCCCGAGCTGGACCCCGGCGTCGACCAGGCTCCGGACCTCCCCGGCGATGGACTCGAGCACCCCGGGGTCGATGCCGTAACCGACCTTGCCGAGCAGGCCCTCGCCGCTCAACTTCACGAGCACGCGATCGTAGGTCAAGTGTTCTTCCGGACCTGCGCCATGACCTCGGAGGCGAAGTCGTCCTCCCGGCGTTCGATCCCCTCCCCCACCTCGAACCGGACGAAGCGGCGGACGGCGGCGCCCCGCGCGGCAAGGTGCGCGGCGACCTTGACGTCCGGGTCCTTCACGAACGGCTGGCCGAGCAGGGTCGATTCCGCGGCGAACTTCCGGAGCCTTCCGGCCACGATCTTCTCCACGATCGCGGGCGGCTTGCCGGTGTCGGCCGCCTGGGCCTCGATGATCGACCGCTCGCGCTCCACGAGATCGGCGGGAAGGTCGGACTCGCTCACCGCGAGGGGCCGGCTGGCCGCGACGTGCATCGCGACGTCCTTGCCGACAGCGCCGGGATCGTCCTTCGCGTCGAGCGCCACGAGGACCCCGATGCGCCCCCCGTGGGAGTAGCTGGCGACGCAGCCGCCCGACCCGTCGAGGACCTCGAACCGCCGCACCGAGACGTTCTCCCCGATCCGGGCCACGAGCTCCCGGCGGCGCTCATCGACGGTGGCGCCGCCGTCGAGCCGGAGAGCCCCGAGGGACTCGACCCCGTCGGGCTCGTTCTCCAGCACGAGCCGTGCGACCTCGCGGGCAAACCCCCGGAACTCCTCCTCGCGCGCGACGAAGTCGGTCTCGCAGTTGACCTCCACCATCGCGCCGCGGGCGCCGTCGCCCGCGATCGCGACCAGACCCTCCGCCGCGATGCGGCCGGCCTTGCGGTCCGCGGCGGCGAGCCCGCGCTTGCGCATGGCCTCGACGGCCGCGTCGAGGTCGCCGCCCGCCTCCACGAGCGCCTGCTTGCAGTCCATCATCCCGGCCCCGGTCCGCTCCCGGAGCGCCTTCACCTGCGCCGCACTCACCCCGGCCATCGTCAGCTCCCCCCCGTCGGCCCGGCGGAGAGCGTCTCGGCGGCGGCCGCGGCGGGCGGAGACTCGGCGGGAGCGGGGGAAGTTTCGACGGGAGCGGCCGCGCCGTTGCCGGCCGCGGCGTTCGCCGGCCCCGTCGGATCGTCCATCGCGACGGCGCCGGTCGGGAGCTGCGCGGCCTGCCGCGCCTCGATGATCGCGTCGGCCACCCCGACGGTGTAGAGCTCGATCGCACGGGCCGCGTCGTCGTTGCCGGGGATCACGTAGTCGACGCGGTCTGGCTCGTGGTTGGTGTCCACCACCCCCACGATGGGGATGCCGAGCTTGTCCGCTTCCTGCACCGCGATCTTCTCGTGCCCCACGTCGACGACGTAGAGGACGTCCGGCAGCGACTCGGTGTGCTTGATCCCGCCGAGGCTGCGCTGCAGCTTGGCGAGGACCCGGCGGAAGCTCAGCGCCTCCTTCTTGCTCATGCGCTGCACCCGGCCGTCCTCCTCCATCGCCTCCATCTCCCGGAGGCGGGCGATGGAGGCCCGGACCGTCTTGAAGTTCGTGAGCATGCCGCCGAGCCAGCGCTGGTCGACGTAGGGCATGCCGCACCGGATCGCCTCGCGCCGGATCACCTCCTGGGCGGCGCGCTTGGTGCCGACGAACAGGATGGCGCCGTTGCTGGCGGCCATCCGGCCGAGGAAGTTGATCGCCTCCCGGTAGAGCGGGAGGGTGACCTCGAGGTTGATGATGTGGATGCGGTTGCGCTCCCCGAAGATGTACGGCGCCATCTTCGGGTTCCAGTACCGCGACTGGTGGCCGAAATGCACTCCGGCCTCCAGCATGTCGCGCATCGAGACGATGGACATGGGGGCTCCTTGTCGGTTCGGGTTGCGCCTCCACGCACCCCATGCGCCGACCTCTTCCGAGGCACCCGGACGCACGTGACGATGCGTGTGCGGATTGTCCTGCTTGCCCGCAGCGGGGGCGCATTTATACCATATCCGGCCTCCCCGTTCGCCAGGTTCGCCCACCCCCGGTATGGCCATTTCGATCAAGACCCCCGAGGAAATCGAGAAGATGCGCGTCGCCGGCCGGCTCGCCGCCGAGGTGCTGGAGATGATCGGGCCGCACGTGGCCGCGGGGGTCACCACCGGGGCCCTCGACGCGATCTGCCACCGGTACATCGTGGACGAGCAGGGCGCGGTCCCGGCCCCCCTCCACTACCGCGGCTTTCCGAAGTCCATCTGCACCTCGATCAACCACGAGGTCTGCCACGGCATTCCGGGGGACCGCCGGCTCCGCAAGGGCGACATCGTCAACGTCGACGTCACGGTGATCAAGGACGGCTACCACGGCGACACGAGCCGGATGTTCTTCGTCGGCAAGCCGCCCGTCATCGCCGAGCGGGTCACCCGGATCAGCCTCGAGTGCCTCTGGCGGGGGATCGAGCAGGTGCGTCCCGGGGCGCGGCTCGGCGACGTCGGGCACGCGATCCAGCGGCACGCGGAGCGGAACAACTGCTCCGTGGTGCGCGAGTTCTGCGGCCACGGCATCGGCCGGGTGTTCCACGAGGACCCGCAGGTCCTCCACTACGGCGACCGCGGGAAGGGGGTGCGGATCGAGGAAGGCATGACCTTCACCATCGAGCCCATGATCAACGCGGGCAAGCGCCACGTGAAGATCCTGCCCGACGGATGGACCGTGATCACCCGGGACCGGCGGCCCTCCGCCCAGTGGGAGCACACCATCCTGGTGACGCGGGACGGCTGCGAGATCCTCACCCGCCCCGGCCGGGGCGCGCCCGGCGAGGGCGAGACCGGTAGCGGCGCGCCCGGCGGCGGCGCATCGGCTTGACCGGCGTCGACGGCGGGCTCCGAGCCTCCCTGGAGCGCCGGAGCGCCGGGATCCGGGCCCGGTTCGAGGCGGGCGCTCCGGCCGGCGAGCTCGTCCGGGCGCGGGCGGCGGCGGTGGACGAGACGCTTCGGAAAGCGTGGGAGCGTCTCGGGCTGGACGGCGACTCCAGCGCCGGCGGCGACACGGCCCTCGTGGCGGTGGGAGGCTACGGGCGGGGGGAGCTGCACCCGGGGTCGGACGTCGACCTGCTGGTGCTGGTCGGCGCCCGGCGGGCCGCCGCGCTCGAGCGGCGGGGAACGGACCCGCGCATCGAATCGTTCGTCGCCGCGGCCTGGGACCTCGGCCTCGAGGTCGGGCACGCGGTGCGGAGCGTGCCGGAGTGCGCGGCGCAGGCCCGCCGCGACCTCACCGTGATCACCAACCTCGTCGAGTCCCGGCCCCTCGCCGGGTCGCGCGGCCTGTTCGAGGAGATGCGCGCCGCGGTCGCGCCTTCGCGGATGTGGCCGGCCGCGGAGTTCTTCCGGGCGAAGGAGCGCGAGCAGCGCGAGCGCCACCTCCGCCACCGCGACTCGGCGTACAACCTCGAGCCGAACGTCAAGGAGGGGCCGGGGGGGCTTCGCGACGTCCAGACCATCGCCTGGGTCGCCCGACGCTACTTCGGCGCGCAGGGCGGCGCGGGCCCCGGGCTCCGCGACCTGTTCGACCACGGCTTCCTCACCGAGGAGGAGTTCCGGAGCCTGCGCGACGGCCAGGAGTTCCTGTGGCAGGCGCGGACCGCGCTCCACTACCTCGCGGGCCGGCGCGAGGACCGGCTGCTCTTCGACCGGCAGATCGCGATCGCGGCCCACTTCGGATACCGCGACGCCGACCACAACCTCGGCGTCGAGCAGTTCATGAAGCGCTACTACCGGACCGTCCGGTCCGTCGGCCAGCGCAACGAGCTGCTGCTCCAGCTCTTCCGCGAGCGCTTCGTGGACCGGCAGGGCCGCTCGGGCGGCGTGCGGCGCCTCAACCGGCGGTTCCAGGTCCGCGGCGGCCGGATCGAGACCGTGGACGACGGGGTGTTCCGGCGCCATCCGTTCGCGTTGCTCGAGATCTTCCTGCTCCTCCAGCGGCAGCCGGAGATAGAGGGGGTGCGGGCGTCCACGATCCGGCAGATCCGCCGCTCCCTGCATCTGGTGGACGAGGATTTCCGGAGCGACCTCGCCTGCCGGAGCCTCTTTCTCGAGATCCTGCGCGAGCCGCGCGGGCTCGCCCGCGCGCTCCGGCGCATGCACGCCTGCGGGATCCTCGGCCGCTACCTGCCCGAGTTCGGCCGGATCACGGGCCTCATGCAGTTCGACCTCTTCCACGCCTATACCGTGGACGAGCACCTGCTGAGGACCGTCGCGCACCTGCGCCGCTTCGGCCGCCCCGACCTGCGCGCCGAGCTGCCCCACTGCTCGGACGTCTTCGACACCCTGCCGAAGCCGGAGCTCCTCCACCTCGCGGGCCTCTTCCACGACGTCGCCAAGGGACGCGGCTCGGACCACTCCGAGGCCGGGGAGCGCGACGCCGCCGCGTTCTGCGAGCGGCACGGGATCAGCCGGTACGACGCGGGCCTGGTCGGATGGCTGGTGCGCCATCACCTCTCGATGTCGATGACCGCCCAGCGCGAGGACATCTCGGACCCCGCGGTGGTGCGCCGGTTCGCGGACCTCGTGGGCGACGCGGTCCGGCTCGACTACCTGTACCTGCTGACCGTCGCGGACATGCGGGCGACCCACCCGAACCTGTGGACGGACTGGAAGGACGCCCTGCTACGGGACCTCTACCAGTCTGCCCACCGGGTCCTCCTCCACGACGTGGACGGGCGGCGGCCGGCGGCCGCGGCCGAGATCGCGCGCGAATGCCGGGACGAGGCGCGGCGCCAGCTCGCCGGGTCCGGCGGCGGCCCCGCGGCCTCCCGGATCAAGGACCTCTGGGAGACCCTGGAGCCCGACTACTTCGTCCTGACCCCGCCGGAAGCGATCGCCTGGCACGCGGTCGAGGTCCTGGGGAAGGACCCCGCCCCCGCTCCCGCCCCGGTCGTGGCGGTGAGGACCCACCGCAAGCGCACGGAGGTCTTCTTCCACCTGCCCGACCGGGACCATCTCTTCGCGGCGGCGGCGGCGCTCCTGGAGCGGGCGGGCCTCACCGTCGTGGACGCCCGGGTGTTCACCGCCGGCAACGGCATGTGCTTCGACTCGTTCACCGTCGCCGAGCCGACCGGCGAGCCGATCGAGGAGCCGCAGCGGCGCGAGGAGATCCGCCGGCTCCTCGCGCGCGGGCTCGGGGAGCCGGAGAAGGCCGCCTACCCGACCAGCCGGCTGCCCCGCAGGCAGGTGAAGAGCTTCCGGATCCCGGTGCGGGTCACGTTCGACGAGCGGCCCGCCGACGGACGGACGGTGATGGAGATCGTCTGCGGGGACCGGCCGGGGGTGCTGTCGCGCATCGGCCGGGCGCTCGCCAGCGCCGGAGCCTCGGTCCACGGGGCGAAGATCGCCACCGTCGGCGAGCGCGTCGAGGACGTCTTCCGGATCACCGGCCGGGCCGGACGGCCGCTGACCGCCGGGGAGCAGGAAGACCTGCGCGCCCATGTCCTGCAGGCGCTCCGATCCGGAGAAGAGCGGGATCAGCCGCCGGTGACGGGGGGGAAGAACGCCACCTCGTCCCCGTCGGCGACGGGGTGACCGGGGTCGACGTATTCGAGGTTGACGGCGGTCAACACGTTTCCGGCGAGCGGCTCGCCGCCGCCGACCCGGCTCCATACCTCGTCCACGGTCGCCGGCAAGGGAGGGGGCAGGAGGTCTTCCCCGCGCCCCATCCGCTCCCGCAGGCTCGCGAAATACCTGACCGTGACCGCCATCGCGGGGCCACTATACCCCCCGGCCCCGCCCCCCGGCAATCGCGGGCCTTTCCCGAGGCCCGTGCGCTGTTCGTAAGTAATTGATATAGAAGATGGAGAGCGAGGATCGAGATATTTTCCACCCCACGGGAACGGCGTTCTCATCAGCCCCCTGCTCGCCGTAGCGTTCGAGGTTCATCGCGTCCCGCGTCGCCGGGGACGCTCCTGGGAACACGGGCGTCTCGCCCACCTTCGTCATTCCCGCGAAAGCGGGAATCCATGTGTCCTGGGAACGCGGGCGTCCCGCCCGCACGGGGGCGGAGCCCGGACGGCGTCGACCGCGACCCGACCGTCGCGGGGCGTCCCGCCCGCACGGGGGCGGAGCCCTCGGAAATGAGAATGCGGGCGGGACACAAGCGTTCCCAGGACGCCCTGCGACGAGGCGTGCTTGGTGAAAATCCTTACAGCGCACAGGCCTCGAGCGCGAGAGCCGGCGGAAACCGGCCGCCCGCCCCGTTAGAATGGCGGCCATGCTCACCCACTTCCGAAGCGACGGCGCGGCGCACATGGTGGACGTGGGGGCCAAGGAAGAGACCCGCCGGGCGGCCGTTGCAGAGGGCCGGATCGAGATGCGCCCGGAGACCCTGCGCCTCATCCTGGAGGGCGGGCACGGCAAGGGCGACGTGCTCGGGGTCGCCCGCATCGCCGCCATCCAGGCCGCGAAGCGGACGGCCGACCTCATCCCCCTCTGCCATCCCCTCCCCCTCACCCGGATCGAGGTGGACCTCGAGACCGTGCAGGAGGGAGGCGCGGCGGCGGTGTGCTGCCGGGCGCGGGCCGAGACGGTGGGCCGTACCGGGGTGGAGATGGAGGCGCTGACCGCGGTGCAGATCGGCCTCCTCACCGTCTACGACATGTGCAAGGCAGCGGACCGCGGCATGACCATCACCGGCGTCCGTCTGCTGGAGAAGTCGGGCGGACGCTCGGGGTCCTGGCGGGCCGTCGCGAAGCAGGAGGACCCAGTCCGATGAACGACTCCCTCGCCCAGCGGCTCGATCGCCTCGAAGGACTCCTGCGCGAAGAGAACCCGATCCTGCTCGACGCGGTGCGCACCTTCCGGCGCCTCGATGAGGTCGCCTGGAAGCTGGGCCTCCTTCCCCCCGACCAGTCCCTCGCGAGCCAGGTCCCCTGGTGGCCGCTCATCGCCGTGCTCGGCACCTTCTCGGCCGGCAAGTCCACCTTCATCAACGGCTATCTCGGCCAGACGGTCCAGGTCTCCGGCAACCAGGCGGTGGACGACCGCTTCACCGCGATCTGCTTCAGCGCCGGCGAGGGCGCGCCGCAGGCCCTGCCCGGCCTCGCCCTCGACGCCGACCCGAGGTTCCCGTTCTACCAGGTGAGCCGCGACATCGAGGAGGTCGCGTCGGGCGAGGGGCGGCGCATCGACGCCTACCTCCAGCTCAAGACCTCCTCCAGCCCGCAGGTCCGGGGGAAGATCATCATCGACTCCCCGGGGTTCGACGCCGACGAGCAGCGCACCTCGGTCCTTCGGATCTCCGACCACATCATCGGGCTCGCCGACCTCGTGCTCGTGTTCTTCGACGCCCGGCATCCCGAGCCCGGCGCGATGCGGGACACCCTGCGCCACCTCGTGGAGCGGGTCGTCGGGCGCGCCGACTCGAGCAAGTTCCTGTACATCCTGAACCAGGTGGACAACACGGCGCGGGAGGACAACCCGGAGGAGGTCTTCGGCGCCTGGCAGCGCGCCCTCGCCTCCAGCGGACTGACCGCCGGACGCTTCTACCAGATCTACGACGAGGCGTCGGCCGTCCCGATCGAGAGCGAGGGTCTGCGCGATCGGTTCCAGGCCAAGCGCGACGCGGACCTCGCGGAGATCCGCAACCGCATGGAGCGGGTAGAGGTGGAACGCGCCTACCGGGTCATCGGAATGCTGGAGAAGCTCGCCCTCGCCATCCGCGACGAGGCGGTTCCCGCGCTCGAGCGGGCCCGGAAGGCATGGCGGCGGTGGGTGCTGTGGGTCGATGCGGGCCTGCTGGCGGCGCTCGCGGCGGTCGCGGTCGGGGTCGGCGCCTGGATCGGATTCGGCGCGGCGATCGGCTGGCTGGGAACGGCCGGGTTCGGGAGCGCTCTGGGGGCCGCGGTCCTGCTCGCCGCCGCCGGCTGGGCGCATTTCCGGGTGCGGAGGATCGCGGCGCGCGCGTTCGGACGGCGGCTCCTCCGCGACGAGGCGGGCGATTCGCCCATCGAAGCGGAGTGGGTCGCGCGTGCGTTCGAGCACGGGACCGCGGCGTGGCGGACCATGTGGATCAGCGCCCCGGCCGGCTGGGGAAGCGGAGCGAGACAGCGGATCACGGACGTCCTCGAAGACGCCAGCCGCTACGTCCAGCGGATCAATGACCGCTTCGCCGACCCCTCCGGCCGCGGCCGCCCGGGGCCGAACACGCCGGGCGCGCCCCCGGGCGCGCCGGGCTCAGGCCCGGACGCGCCAGATCGCGGCGACCGCGACGAAGCGGGTGAAGGCCATGGCCGCGAACACCCAGAACCACCCGTAGGCGCCGGAGACCGCGAGCAGGCCGAAGAGCCACGCCTGTAGCCCTCCATAGACGTAGCCGTGGGCGTCGAGGACCCCGGACGCGGTGCCCGCGAGGCGCCGTCCCGCGAGGTCCACGGCGAGCGCCGCCACCGGGGACAGGTTCACGGTGAACCCGCCGAGGAAGAGGAGCGTCGCGGCGAGCGCGGCGTCGTCCGCCGGGCTGACCGCGATGCACAGCATCATCACCCCGCTCGCGGCCCCCGCGATCGCGATCATGATCGAACGGTTGCTGCGGAACACCCGGTCGGAGATCGCCCCCCCGGTGAGCGGCGCGAACAGGTAGCCCACCGGGTAGGCGAAGGTCACCCAGGCCATGGTCGCGAGGTCGAACCCCCCGACCTGGACGTAGTAGACCGGGGCCCAGGAGACGATGCCGTAGCGGACCACGTTGTCGAGCCCCTTGACCTGGCACGCGACGAAGAAGCGCCAGTTGGAGAGGAGGTGGACGTAGGCGGCGAGGCCGTGGGCGCGGCCCTCCGCCGCGCTCTCCGCATCGCGCGAGACCTGGTCCTCCTCGGAATAGGCGGGAAGGCCGACGTCCGCGGGCCGGTCCCGGGCCACGAACCAGAACGCGACGCCGAGCGCCGCGATGAGGAGCGGCGGGTAGCGGAGCGCCGCCCGCCAGCCCCAGGCGCCGGCGACCGCGGGGCTCACGATCCAGACGAGCAGCAGCGCGATGCCGGCCGCGGTGAGCACCCACCCGAGGGCCCGCCCGCGCTCCCGGCGCGACCACCACTGGGCGATGAGACCGATGGCCGGGGCCCAGGTCGCGGCGTTGACGAACCCCACCACCGCCCACGGGACCGCGAGCGAGGCCACGTCGTCCCCGAAGCTCGCCGCGACGTTGAACGCCCCGGTGGCGAGCGCGCCGGCGAGGACGACCCGCCGGTAGCCGAACCGCTCCCCGAGGCGCCCGTGCACGAGGTCGCCGAGCGCGAACCCCCAGAACATGCACGAGTTGACGAAGCCGGTGTCGGCCGCGGTCACCCCGAGGTCCTCGATGACCTGGGGCTGGATGAGGCTGAAGTTGAACCGGCCGAGATAGTTGACGCAGTAGAAGACGCAGAACCCGCCGAGCACCCGCCACTTCCAGTAGCGGTAGGCGTAGAGGTGCTCGGGCTTCATCGCGGGCGGCGGCTTCGCCGGGGTCCGGCGGCGGGGCGGCGGCCGCGCGGCCGGATCAGCCCGCCCGCCGCCGCGCCCAGCCGTCGCGCAGGGTCACGGTCCGGTTGAAGCCGAGGTCTTCGTCGCGGCAGAAGTACCCGAGGCGCTCGAACTGGAAGCGGTCGCCGGGCCGGGCGGCCGCGAGGGAGGGCTCGATCCGCGCCGTATCGACCACCTCCAGCGACTCCCGGTTGAGGTCCTCCGGTCCGGACGGCTCGGGGACCGCGAACAGCCGGTCGTAGAGCCGCAGGACCGCGGGCGCCGCATGGCCGGCCGACACCCAGTGGATCGTGCCGCGCACCTTTCTCCCGTCCGGCGTCCGGCCGCCGCGGGTGGCCGGGTCGTAGACGCCGCGGACCAGCGACACCGCGCCCGTGCCCGGATCGGTCTCGAACGACTCGCAGCGCACGACGTAGCCGTAGCGAAGCCGCACCTCCCGCCCGGGCGCCAGGCGGCGGAAGCCGGGGACGGGCTCCGCCATGAAGTCGTCGCGCTCGATCAGGAGCTCGCGCCCGAAGGGGGCCTTGCGGACCCCGGCGTCGGGGTCTCGGGGATGGTTGCGGGCCTCCAGCTCCTCGACCGCTCCCTCGGGATAGTTGTCGATGACGAGCCGGAGCGGGCGCAGCACGGCCATCGCGCGGGGGGCGGTCCGGTCGAGCTCGTCCCGCACGCACCGTTCGAGGAGGCCCATCTCGGTGCGGCTCGCCTTCCGGGTGACGCCCACCCGCCCGCAGAAGTCGCGGATCGCGGCGGGCGGATAGCCGCGCCGGCGCATGCCGCGCAGGGTCGGCATTCTCGGATCGCTCCAGCCGTCCACATGGCCCTCCTCGACGAGCTGCGCGAGGCGGCGCTTGCTCATCACGGTGTGCTCGAGGTCGAGCCGGGAGAACTCGATCTGGCGGGGCCGGGCGGGCGGGCGGGCGTGGTCCAGGATCCAGTCGTAGAGGGGCCGGTGATCCTCGAACTCGAGGGTGCAAAGAGAATGGGTGACCCCCTCGATCGCGTCCGACAGCACCTGGGCGAAGTCGTACGTGGGGTAGATCCGCCAGGAGTCGCCGGTATGGGGGTGGGCCGCGTGGCGGATGCGGTACAGCACGGGGTCGCGCAGGTTGAGATTGCCGGAGGCCATGTCGATCCGGGCCCGGAGCACGTGCGCCCCGTCGGGGAACTCCCCGGCGCGCATCCTCGCGAACAGGTCGGCGCTCTCTTCGGCCGGGCGGCCCCGCCACGGGCTCTCCTCGCCGGGGCGGGTGAGGGTTCCCCTCGTCCTGCGGATCTCCTCCGCCGACCGGCTGTCCACGTAGGCGCACCCGGACCGGATGAGGCCCTGGGCGTAGCCGTACATCTCCTCGAAGTAGTCCGAGGCGTGTCTCGGCCCGCCCTCCCATCCGAAGCCGAGCCAGCGCACGTCGTCCTCGATGGCCTCCGCGAACTCGCGGCTCTCCCGGAGCGGGTTGGTGTCGTCGAAGCGGAGGCGGCAGAGGCCCCCGGTCTCTTCCGCGACCCCGAAATTGAGGCACATCGACTTCGCATGGCCGATGTGGAGATAGCCGTTCGGCTCGGGCGGGAAGCGGGTCACCGCCCGCCCGCCGGAGCGCGCCAGATCGTCGGCGACGATGCGGCGGATGAAGTCGGAGGGGGCGGTCGGGTGGTCGGACGGGGGCTCCATGGGGCGCGATCTTAGCTTGGAACGCCCGCCGTTGCGGCCGCCGACCCTCCGAATGCCAGCCTTCGGGCTACCGCCTCGGCAGCCCGGCCGCGAACCTCGCGAGCTCCGGGTAGAATTCGAGGAAATCGGCTTCGAGCGGCTCGTACCGGGCCCGGATCTGGTCCGTCCCCGCCGCGAGGGCCGCCACCCGCCGCGAGAGCCGGGCGAACGTCCGCTCCACGCCTTCGAGCCAGCGGTAGGACACGAGCCAGTCCTCGGCCGCGATCCGGGGCAGGAGGCCGCGCAGGCGCGGCGGCAGGAGCGTCTGGTGCTCGAGGAGGATCCCATAGGTCCGGGCGGCGAACGCCTCCAGCGGGAGGTCGGAGTAGCGGTCGAAGCGCATCGCGAGGAAATGGTCGTATGCGACGTCCACGATGACCCCCGACACCCGGCGCGGCGCCACCCGGCCCCGGCTCCGCCTGAAGACCGGATGCCGGTCGGTGTAGGCGTCGACGCCGCGATGCATGCGAATTCCGGCCATCAGGGGCGTGGGGGGGAGACGATCGAGCCGACCTTTGACAAAATCGCCCGCGAGGTTGCCGGCGAGCAGCAGGGGGGCCTCGGCGGCCAGCAGGGCGTGGGCGAGGTGGTTCATCCGGTCCGCCTTTGTATTTCGGCCCAACGTCGCGTATAGGTAGGGCGCACGGGGAGCACGGGATGGACTTCGAGAGGGCGCGGTTCAACATGGTCGAGCAGCAGGTCCGGCCCTGGGAGGTGCTGGACCAGGCGGTGCTCGATCGGCTCGCCGCGACCCCCCGCGAGCGGTTCGTGCCGGAGGACTACCTCCGTCTCGCCTACGCCGACGCGAGGATACCGCTCGGGGAGGGCGACGTCATGATGCCGCCCCGCGAGGAAGGGCGCCTGCTGCAGGCCCTCGCGCTCACCCCCCGCGACCACGTGCTGGAGGTCGGCACGGGCAGCGGCTACCTCGCCGCCCTCGCGGCGGGGCTCGCCCGCCGCGTCACCACCGTGGAGATCTCCCCGGAGCGCAAGGCGCGCGCGGAGCGGAGCCTCGCGGAGTACGGCAACGTCGAGGTGATCGAGGGCGACGCGGTCCGGGGCTGGGAGGCGTCGGCGCCCTACGACGCGATCGCCGTCACCGGATCCCTTCCGGTGCTCGACGAAGCCTTCCTCCGCCAGCTCAAGCCGAACGGCCGGCTGTTCGTCGTGGTCGGCGAGGAGCCGGCGATGGAAGCCCGCCTCGTGACCCGCACGGGCGCCGGGGACTGGGCCACGGAAAGCCTCTTCGAGACCGTCCTCCCGCCGCTCGCGGGCGCAGCCCGCCCCAACCGTTTCGAACTCTGAAAGGATCCGGCATGAACAAGCGATTCGTCATCCCATCCGCGTTGTCGCTGACGACCGCCGCGCTGCTCGCGGCGGCCCCGACGGCGGCCGGCGCGCAGACCCTCGATCTCGCCGCGGCGTACCGGCTCGCGACGGAGAGCGATCCGACCTTCCTGGCGGCGGCGGCGGATCGAGACGCCACCCTCGAGTCGGTCGCGATCGCGCAGGCCGCGCTTCTCCCGAACGTCTCGCTCGGGACCTCGGGGGTGCTGGAGCGCGACGACGTCGACGAGCCCGCACCCTCCCAGGACACCTTCTCGACCTTCTCGCTCTCGCTCGACGTGACCCAGCCCCTGTACCGGCCGGACCGGAACATCCGCCTCGGACAGGCCCGGACGAACGAGGAGAAGGCGGAGATCGACTACGCGGTGCAGGCCCAGCAGCTCATCGAACGGGTCGTGGAACGATACTTCGGGGTGCTGGAGGCGAGCGACGACTTCCGCTTCGCCGAGACCAACCGCGAGGCGATCGGCCAGCAGCTACGGCAGGCGCAGCAGCGCTTCGAGGTCGGCCTCGTCGCGATCACGGACGTGGAGGAGGCGAAGTCGCGCTTCGACCTCGCGTCCGCGCGGGCGATCGAGGCCGAGAACGCCCTCGGGAACGCACGCGAGGCGATGCGGGAGGTCATCGGGGAGTACCCGGAGGCGCTGGCCCCCCTCGGCGAGGAGATCCCCCTCGTCGTGCCCGACCCTTCCGACATCGACGAATGGACCCGCACCGCCCTCGAACGCAACCTGCCCGTCAAGTCGGCGAGCTTCGCGGTCGCGGTCGCCAAGGACGCCATCCGGCTCGCCGGCGCGGGCGCAAGACCCACCCTCGACCTCTTCGGCCGGGCGGAGGCGTCCGACCGGAACCGGGAGCCGGTCGGGTCGGAGCGGCGCTCCGCCTCGGTCGGACTGCGGCTGGCGTGGCCCATCTACACCGGCGGGCGGGTGTCGGCCGAGACCCGCCAGGCCCGCTCCCGCCACCGTGAGGCGACCCACGCGCTGGAGCGGGCGCGCCGCGAGGCGGTCCGGCAGACCCGTCAGGCGTACCTCGGGGTCGAGTCCGCGATCGCCCGGGTCGGGGCCCTCCGGCAGGCGGTGGTGTCGAGCCAGAGCGCGGTCGACGCGGTCGAGGCGGGGTTCCAGGTCGGCACCCGGACCTCCGTCGACGTGCTCGACGCCCAGCGGGACCTCTTCGAGGCCCGGAACGACCTCGCCGCCGCCCGCTACGACTACATCCGGGACGCGCTCAGGCTGCGCCGCGCGGCGGGCGCCCTGGTGCTGGAAGACCTCGAGGCGATCAACGGGTGGCTCGAGTAGCGCGGTAGCTCCGCATCTGCCCCGTCACCACCCCGGTCACCCGCACCCGGTCCGGCGGGTAGCGAAGGGCCTGCATCCCCGGGTTCGCGGGCCGGAGCTCGACGGCGGGCGGCGGGCCCTCGACGGCCCGGAAGCGCTTCAGGGTCGCCTCCGCCCCGTCGACGACCGCGACCACGATCTCGCCGTTGCGGGCCTCCTCGCGGCGTTCGACGATCACGACGTCGCCGTCGAGGATCCCGTCCCCGATCATCGAGTCTCCGCGCACCCGCAGCGCGAAGCAGGGGCGGTCCCCGCGCAGGGAAGCGGGGACCTCGACGCTCTCGGGGGTCTCGACCGCTTCGATCGGCCGGCCCGCCACGATCGTGCCGGCGAGGGGGACCTCCCCCGCCGCCGCGTCCTCCCGCAGGCGCACCCCGCGCCGCCGGCCCCGCATCGGCTCGACGAACCCGGCCTCGATGAGGGCCTGCACGTGCTTGTGGAGCGAGCCCCGGGAGCGAAGCCGAAGGCCGCGGCAGACCTCGTCGAGCTTCGGGGGGCGTCCGCCCCGGCGGCGGTGGTCCCGGAGCCAGGCCAGCACGTCGGCCTGCCGGCGGGTGAGGAAGGCGTCGGCCATCTTCCGGGCGCCGGCCGGGGCCGCGCTCAGGCCACCGGCGCGCCGTTCGCGACCGGGGACGTCGGGCGGAGAAGGACGACCCCTTCCTCCTCGCTCACCGCGCCGAGCACCAGCACCTCCGACTTGACCCCCGCCACCCGCTTCGGGGGGAAGTTGAGCACGGCCACGACCTGGCGGCCGACCAGCTCTTCGGCCGAGTAGTTCCGGGTGATCTGGGCCGAGCTGGTCCGCATCCCGAGCGGCCCGAAGTCGATCCGCAGCACGTAGGCGGGGACCCTCGCCTTCGGGTTCGGGGCCGCCTCGACAACGGTGCCGGCGTGGATCCGGACCCGCTGGAACTCCTCGAAAGTCAACTCCTCCGTCATCGGGCCGCCCTCCCCTGCTCCGCGACCGCCCGCATGGCCGCCTCGATCTCCGCCGGGTCGCCGAGGTAACGGCACCCGACCTCCCGGAGCCGGTCGTCCAGCTCGTAGACGAGCGGCGCCCCGGTCGGGATGTTCACCCGGAGGATCTCTTCCTCCGAGAGCCCTCCCAGGTGCTTCACGAGCGCCCGGAGGGAGTTGCCGTGCGCGCACACGAGGACCCGCTCCCCGGCCCGCACCCGCGGCGCGATCACCCCTTCCCAGAGCGGCATCATGCGCGCCACGGTGTCCTTGAGCGACTCGGTGCGCGGCAGGTCCGGGACCCCCGCGTACCTCGGGTCCCTCCCCGGGCGGCGCTCGTCGTCCGGGTCGAGGGCGGGGGGCGGCTCGTCGTAGCTGCGGCGCCACCGCAGGACCTGGTCCTCGCCGTAGCGGGCGGCGGTCTCCGCCTTGTCGAGCCCCTGGAGCGCCCCGTAGTGGCGTTCGTTGAGCCGCCAGTCGCGATGGACCGGGAGCCACATCCGGTCCATCTCGTCGAGGGCGATCCAGAGGGTGCGGATCGCGCGCTTGAGCACCGAGGTGAAGGCCGCGTCGAACTCGAACCCGCCGTCGCGCAGCCGCGCCCCGGCCGTCCGGGCCTGGCGGCGCCCGGCTTCGGTGAGGTCGACGTCCGTCCACCCCGAGAAACGGTTCGCGAGGTTCCAAGCGCTCTCGCCGTGGCGGAGCAGAACGAGGGTGTGCGTCACGTCTTCCCGTCCCTTCAGGGCGATTCAGGGTGATGCTTCGAGCAGCCGGTCGATGACGGCCATGGTCCGTTCCCGGGCCCCGCGGTTCGAGAGCACGAACCTCCGGCCCTCCTCCCCCATGCGGTAGCGGCGGTTCGGGTCCCGCAGGAGGTCGACGACCGCCCGGGCGAGGTCCTCCGCCCCGTGGACCGTCCGCACCGCCCCGGCTGCCTGGAGCGACGCGGCGAGGTCCGCGAAGTTGCGGGTATGGGGCCCGGTGAGCGCGGGGACCCCGAGCAGGGCCGGCTCCAAGAGGTTGTGCCCCCCGACGTCGACGAGGCTCCCGCCGACGAACGCGAGGTCCGACGCGGCGTAGAAGACCGGCAGCTCTCCCATCGTGTCGCCGAGGAGGACGTCGGCGGCCTCGTCGAAGCCGCCGGTGCGCAGCGACACCGTGTAGCCGCGGCGCCGGACGAGGGCCGCGATGCGCCCGGCCCGCTCCACGTGCCGCGGGACTAGGATGAGGCGGCACCCCTCCACCTCCTCGCGCACCCGGGCGAACGCCGCGAGCACCGCCTCCTCCTCGCCCTCGTGGGTGCTCGCGGCGATCCAGACCCGGCGGCTCGCCCCGATCCGGCGCCGCAGGTGCTGCCCGCTCTCGCGGGCGGCGGCCGGGGCCCCGACGTCCAGCTTGGTGTTCCCGGTGACCACCACCCGGTCCGCGCGGGCCCCGGTCGCGACGAGGCGGGCCGCGTCCTCCCGGGTCTGGGCCGCGACCGCGTTCACCCGGGCGAGGGCGGGCGCGAACAGGCGCCGGAAGCGGCGGTACCCGGCCGCGGAGCGCTCCGAGAGCCGGGCGTTGACGTAGACGAGGGGGATCGAACGCTCGGAGCAGGCGTGGATGAGGTTCGGCCACAGCTCGGTCTCGAGCACGATGACTGCGCGCGGCGCGGCGCGGGCAAGGAACCGCCGGACGGCGCCGGGAAGGTCCCACGGCAGGTAGCGCTGCATCACCCGGCCCGCGAACAGGGACTCGCCCCGGCGGCGCCCGGAGGGAGTGGTGGTGGTGAGCAGGATCGGACCCCGGCGCTCCTCCAGCATGAGGTCGAGGAGGGGAAGGGCGGCCTGGACCTCCCCCACCGACACCGCGTGCACCAGGATCCCGCCCGGGCCGGCGGAGGGGCCGAACCCGAGCCGTTCGCCGACGTGCCGGAGATAGTCCCGGTCCCGGCGCGCGCGCCACGCGAGGCGAACCCAGACCCCGGGCATCGCGGCGTAGAGGGCGATCGTGTAGAGGGTTCGCACCGCCGGCCGCCTGCCCGCTAGAGCCCTTCGAGGAAGCGGACGATCGCCCCGGTCGTCGCCCGCGCCCGGTCCCGGTGCGGGGAATGGCCGCAGTCGTCGAGGACGAGGGTGCGGCAGGGGCCGGCGGTCCGCTCCGCGATGACCTCGACCTGGCGAAGGGTCCCGTAGGCGTCGTCGCGGCCCTGCACCACGAGGAGCGGAACGTTCACCCGGGCGAGCTCCTCCTCGATGGTCCAGTGCTCGAACTCCGGATCGAGCCAGGCATCGCACCACCCCCGGAAGGCGTCGTCGGTCACCTCGCCGTGATGCCGGGCGAGCCGTTCGCGGAGGCCCCCGTGGCGGAACGCCTCCCGCGCCGCCGCGATCCCCTCGAGGCAGCGCGGCTCGTTGAATGCATGGGCGGCAAGGGTCACCACCCCGGCGATCGGGGCCGCCCCGAAGGCGGCGCAGAGGAGGGCGATGGTCCCGCCGTCGCTGTGCCCGACGAGGACCGGCGCCCCGCCGACCCCCGCCCGCTCCATCACCTCGGGGAGGACGGTGCGCGCCTCCCGCTCCATGAAGTCGAGGGGCCGCGGCAGCTCGGCCGCGCTCGACCCGCCGTAGCCGAAGCGGCTGTAGGCGAAGACCTCCCTCCCGGCGGCCCGCGCGAGGTCGGCCGGCCAGTCGCGCCACATGCCCACGCAGCCGAGCCCTTCGTGGAGCAGGACGAGCGGCGCGCCGCCGCGCGACCCCGCTCCCCAGCGGGCGTACTCGATCCGGCCGCCCGCCGCGCGGAGGAAGCCCGAATCGATCACGCCCGGAGCTGGTATCGCTTGATCTTGCCGGTCGCCGTCTTCGGCAGATCGGCGGTGAACTCGACCCACCGCGGGTACTTGTAAGGGGCGAGGCGCCCCTTGACGAAGCGCTGGAGGTCGGCCGCGAGCGCCGGCGAGGCGCGGGCGGGGTCGGTCAGCACGACGAACGCCTTCGGCTTGACGAGGCCGCTGCCGTCCTCGCATCCCACCACCGCCGCTTCGAGCACCTCGTCGTGCTCGATGAGGGCCCCCTCGACCTCGAAGGGCGAGACCCAGATCCCCCCGACCTTGAGCATGTCGTCGGTGCGGCCGGCGCACACGTAGTAGCCGTCCTCGTCCCGGCGGTACTTGTCCCCGGTCCGTGTCCAGGGGCCGTGGAAGGCCCGGAGGCTCTTCTCCCGCTGGTTCCAGTAGGCGACGGCCGCGGTCTCGCCGCGCACCGAGAGCTCCCCGATCTCTCCCGGCGGGACCGGCTCCCCGTCCTCACCGACCAGCGCGACCTCGTATCCCGGGACGGGCTCGCGCCCGGTCGTCCCGTAGCGGTGGTCGCCGGGGCGGTTGGTGAGGAAGACGTGCAGCAGCTCGGTGGTGCCGATCCCGTCGAGGGGCGCGATCCCGAACCGCTCCTCCCACGCTCGCGCGACCCCGACCGGCAGGGGCTCCCCCGCGGATATGCAGCGGCGAAGGCGGAGAGAGCCCGCCGCCCGATCGTTCGCGGGGTCCGCGAGGATGTTCCCGTAGAGGGTTGGCACCCCGAAGAAAAGGGTCGGCTCGCGCTCGCGCAGCACCTTCATCACCGCATCCGGGGTCGGGCGCCCCGGGAAGAGGACCGCGGTCGCGCCGACGTAGAGCGGGATCGTCAGGGCGTTCCCGAGCCCGTAGGCGAAGAACAGCTTGGCGGCCGAGAACACGACGTCGTCCGGCTCGACCCCGAGCACCGCGAGCCCGTAGCCGGCCACCGTATGGACGAGGTGGCGATGCAGGTGCATCGCCCCCTTGGGGGCGCCGGTCGTCCCCGACGTGTAGAGCCAGAAGGCGACGTCGTCCGAGGTGGTGGGGGCGGGCTCGAGGTCGGGCGAGGCCGCCGCCAGGAGGTCGGCGAGGCGGTGCGCGCCCGGTCCGCTCCCCCCGTCCGGCCGGCCTCCGCCGCCGCCATCGCCATCGCCATCGCCTTCGCCCGCGACGACCACCTCGCGGAGCCAGGGCTGCCCGGCCAGGATGGGGGCGAAGGACGGATGGAGCTCCCGGCTCACCACCAGGGTGTGGGCGCGGCTGTCGCGCAGCATGTAGTCGTAGTCGGCGGCGGTCAGCAGGGTGTTGAGGGGGATCGGGACCGCCCCGATCCGGATCGCCCCGAGGAACACCGCGGGGAAGTCCACCGAATCGAGCAGGCAGATCGCCACCCGGCTCTCCATCCGCACCCCGAGGCCGAGCAGGGTGTTGCCGGCCCGGCGGACCCGCTCCGCGAGCTCCGCGTAGGTGTACGTTCCGTCGGCGTCGACGACCGCGGGATGGCCGGCCCGCTCCGTGCCGAGGTGGCGGTCGACGAGGTCCCGGGCCGCGTTGTACTCGCGGGGGATCTCGACCCGGGGAGGGTGTACGGTCAGGTCGACGCTCGAGTACATGGCCCTCTCGGCGCGGCTCAGGCGAACCGCACGTATTCGAATTCGACGGGGTTGCGGTCCACCCCGCGCTCGGGCGGCGCGATCCAGTTCGCGAACCGCCCCGGCTCGCGCACCGCCTCCGGCATCAGCGACGCGACGTACTCCCGGTCGCGCGCGGTCGGGAGCCATTCGCTCTCGCGGCGGCGCCACTCCTCCTCGGGGACGCCCTCCCCCTCCGGGGTCACGTGGACGTCCCGGAAGAGCCCGATCCGACGGTTGAACGCCCGGTGGGGCAGGCGCAGCTCGAAGTCCACCCCGGCCTCGCGGAGGATGCGGCTCCACTTCCGCACCCCGGTCTCGACGTCGGCGATGAAGTCGTCGCGCAGGCGCTCGTTGAGCACGTTGAGGGCGGGCGCCTCCCCGGTCTCGAAGCCGCCCCCCCCTTCGGCCGGACGCAGCATGGGATAGGTGGTCGAGTCGAGCCGGTGGTCGTCGTCGATCCGCCCCTCCCGGTAGCGGCCCTTGAGCCCCATCGAGTACCAGTTCGCGGAGTTGGTGGAGACCTCCGCCCCGAAGAGGTCGAGGGTGACCGAGTAGTGGAAGTTCAGGTACTTCTGGAAGGTCTCGGGGTCGATGACCCCGAGGGCCCGCGGGTTCGCGTCGGGGGATCCGCGGAGCGCGTCGGCGGTCCTCTGCACGATCCGGGTGAGCCCGGACTCCCCGACGTACATGTGGTAGGACTCCTCCTTCAGCATGAACCGGCAGGTGCGGGCGAGGGGGTCGAAGCCGGACTCCTGGAGGGCGGCGAGCTGGAACTTCCCGTCCCGGTCCGTGAAGTAGGTGAACATGAAGAAGGCGAGCCAGTCGGGGGTCGCCTCGTTGAAGGCCCCGAGGATCCGCGGCCGGTCCCGGTCCCCGGAGCGCCGCTCGAGGAGGGCGTCGGCCTCGTCCCGCCCGTCGCGGCCGAAGTAGGCGTGCAGCAGGTACACCATCGCCCAGAGGTGGCGCCCCTCCTCCACGTTGACCTGGAGCAGGGCGCGCAGATCGTAGAGCGAGGGGCAGGTCTCGCCGAGGCGGCGCTGCTGTTCGACGGAGGCGGGCTCGGTGTCCCCCTGCACGGTGATGATGCGCCGGAGGGCGCCCCGGTGCTCGCCGGGGACCTCCTGCCACACCGGCTCGCCCTTGCGGTCGCCGAACCCGATGACCCGGTCCGCGGTCGGCGGGGCGAGGAAGACGCCCCAGCGGTAGTCCGGCATCTTCACGTAGTCGTAGTGGGCCCAGCCGCCCGTATCGACGTCGACGGCGGTGCGAAGGTAGACGTCGCTCGTCTGGAGCCCGGCCGGGCCCGCCTCCTTCCACCACTCGACGTAGGCCGGCTGCCAGGCCTCGAGCGCCCGCCGGAGGCGCCGGTCGTCGCCGAGGCCCACGTTGTTGGGGATGCGCTGGTTGAGGTCGACGCTCGCCATGTTCATACCCTCCGCCGGTCGAATTCGGCCCCGCGCCCCGTGCCGTAGCGCCGTAGCGCGCCCTGCTCCCCCACCGCGTTGGGACGCTGGAAGATCCAATTCTGCCACGCGCTGAGCCGCCCGAATATCTTCGACTCCATCGTCTCCGGCCCCGGGCAGCGCAGGCTCGCCTCCATGCCGACGAGGGCGTCGGGGGAGAAGCTCGACCGCTCCTCGACGGCGACCCGCACCTCGTCCTCCCAGTCGATGTCGTCCGGGGTGAAGGTGACGATGCGGAGCGCCTCGGCCGCCTCCGCATCGAGGCGGCGCCCGATCGCCTCCCGGAGCGCGTCCGGGAGGCGCGCCTCCTCCGGGTAGCGCATCGCGAGCCGGGTGAGGCCGTTGACCGCCGGGTACGCCCCGAAGTTGAGGGGGCCGAGCGCCACCTCGGCCGGGGAGACCGGCCGCTCCCCGTACTCCTCGCCCCGGAGCATGTAGGCGCGGTCCGCGCCCAGCACCGGCTCGAGCAGCGTGCCCGCGAAGCAGCTCGCGGGCTCGACGAGGGCGATCTGGCTCCGGCCGACCACGTCCAGGCGCTTCAGGACCCGCTTCCAGAACAGCCGGACCTCGCGCACGAGCCAGTGGCCGGGGTGCGCGTCGAGGAGAGAGTCGTGGGCGAGCACCCGCGCGAGGTCGCCCCGCGAGCGGAGGAGCCAGGTCCCGATCTCGAGCTCGTTGTGGCGGAGCCACACGATGGCGTCGTCGAGCTCGCGGGCGAGCGCGAGGGGCCAGAAGCCCTCCCCTTCCGCCACGATCCCGGCCGTATCGTCCGGGGGGGCGCGCTCCGGCCCGAGGAGGACGAGGTCCGCGGTCCGGGCCGCGCGGTCGATCGCGACCTCGAGATGGCGGTACCGCCGCGAGTCCGCCCCCGCCTCGCAGGCGAGGTCCGGCCAGGCGATCCCGCGCTCGGCGGGGCGCCCGGCCGCGAGCGCGCGGGCCCGCTCGCGGACCGCCTCGTCGAAGCGCGAACGCGGCGCGAGCTCGTCCACGAGGCGCCAGTCGAGCGCGCGCCGGCCCCTCACCCCTTCCTCCACCGTGCAGAAGAAGTCGGCGTGGTCGCGGCGCACCTTGCGCTTGTCCACGACCCGGGTGAGCCCGCCCGTGCCGGGGAGGACCCCGAGGAGGGGCACCTCGGGCAGGGAGACCGCGCTCGAGCCGTCGTCCACGAGCAGGATCCAGTCGCAGGCGAGGGCCAGCTCGTAGCCGCCGCCGGCCGCCGCCCCGTTCAGCGCCGCGAGGTAGCGCTGCCCCGAATGCGCGCAGGCGTCCTCGATGGCGTTCCGGGTCTCGTTGGTGAACTTGCAGAAGTTGACCTTGTCGGCGTGGCCCGAGCGGCCGAGCATCCGGATGTTGGCCCCCGCCGAGAACACCCGCTCGCGGGCGGAGGTCACCACCACCGCCCCGACCTCCGGGTGCTCGAAGCGCAGGCGCTCGACCGCGTCGTGGAGCTCGACGTCCACCCCGAGGTCGTAGGAGTTGAGCTTGAGCTCGTAGCCGGGGCCGATGCCGCCCTGCTCGTCCACCGCGAGCCGGAGGACCGCCACCGGCCCGTCCACCTCGAGCGACCAGTGGCGGTAGCGGTCCGGCCGGGTCCGGAGCTCCACCGTCATTTCATCAGGCTCCGTAGATGCCGAAGACCGCCCCGACGAGCAGCGCGGCGGCGACGGCCGCGAGGCCGAAGCAGAGCATCGCAAGGTCCTTCATGCGCCCGCGAAGCTCCACCCCGAGCCACACCAGCACCGCGATGACCCCGAGCATGACGATGATGACCCGCATCGAGCCGGTCACCCCGCCTCGAGCCGGCCCACCAGCTCGCGCCAGGGCACGTAGCCGCCGATGCGCGCTCCGTCCTCGGTGAACAGGGTCGGGGTTCCGCTGACCCCGAGCCTCCTCCCCGTCTCGTAGTGCTCCTGCACCGGGTTGTCGCAGGCGGCGGGCGCGACGGCCAAGCCGGCCTTGGCGTCGGTCATCGCCCGGCGCTGGTCGCGGGCGCACCATACCGATATGGAGCGGTCGTGGCTCTCCGTGCCGGGGGGCGTCCGGGGCCAGGCGGCGTAGCGCACCTCCACCCCGCTGGCATTGAGATCCGGCACTTCGAGATGAAATTTCGAGCAGTACGGGCAGTCCACGTCGGTGAACACGGTCAGCCGGTGCTTGGTCGCGCCGGACGGGGCGAACACGATGAGGGCGTCTTCGTCCATCCGGTCGAGGACCTCCACCCGCACTTCCCGGCGCGCCTCCTCGGTGAGGTTGCGCCCCTCCGCGACCCCGTAGAGGTTGCCGTGAAAGAGGTAGCGGCCGTCCGCGCTCACGTAGAAGACCTCGTCCCGGGCGCGGACTTCGTAGAGCCCCGGCACGGGAGATTCCCGGACGGCGCCGGGCCCGACCTCCCCCGCCAGGCTCCGGACCGCCTCCCCGACCGCCGCGGGAACCTCCTCCCCGGCCTGCCCCGCCGCGAGCCCCGAGCCGAAGGCGAGCATCGCCAGCCCCGCGCACCACGCCCGAGCACCCATCATCGTTTCCTTCCGCAGCGAGCCATGCCCCATTCTACGCCCCCGGGGCCCGCGCGCTCGCTCCGGGCCCGGAACGGTGGCGTGTGCACTACGGGGATTTTCGCCAATGGCGAACGCCCCTGGGTACGCCGGCGTCCCGCCGGCATGTTCGGTCTCACGGGCGCTTCGCGCCTTCCCGGGCCGGCGGGACGCCGGCGTACCCAGGGAGGGCGTGCCCAGGTACGACCCGCGAACCACCTCCCGGAGGGTGAAGCACCCAAAAGCCCCTCGAACCGACCCCAAACCGAGGAACAACACCGTCTCCGTGGGGTAAAAAATATCTCACCCACCTCTCTATTTTTTCTATATCAATAGCTTACGAACAGCGCCCGGTCTCGGAACAGGATGAGGCGGAAGCGGGCAACGCCGCGACTCCGGGCCGCCGCTGGCGGCGCGGCGCGGATCAGCCGCGGGGGTGGTGCTCGGCGTGGAGGCCCTGGAGCCGCTCGCGGGCGACGTGGGTGTAGATCTGGGTGGTCGAGATGTCGCGGTGCCCGAGCAGGAGCTGGATGACCCGGAGGTCCGCGCCGTGGTTGAGGAGGTGGGTGGCGAAGGCGTGGCGGAGGGTGTGGGGGGTGACCGGGCGGACGATCCCCGCATTCGCCGCGTACCGCTTGATGAGCGCCCAGAACGCCTGGCGGGTCATGGCGGCGCCGCGACGGGTCGGGAACACCGCCTCCGTGACCCGGCCGTCCAGGATCTCCGAGCGCGGACCCCGGAAGAAACGGTCGAGCCAGTCGAGCGCGACCTCGCCGAGCGGCACGAGCCTCTCCCGGTCTCCCTTCCCGGTCACCCGAACGACCCCCTGGCGCATCCCGACCGACCCGGCCCCCAGGCCCACCAGCTCCGACACCCGAAGCCCGGTCGCGTAGAGCACTTCGAGCATGGCGCGGTCCCGGAAGCCGAGGGCGGTCCGGACGTCGGGGGCGGCGAGGAGGCTCTCGACCTCCTGCTCGTTCAGCGACCCGGGGAGGGGGCGTCCGAGGCGCGGGGTGTCGACCCGGTCCATGGGGTCGCGCCCGATCGTCCCCGCCCGCGCCTGCTGCGAGTAGAACCGGCGCAGCGCCGACAGCCGCCGCGCGGTGGTGCGCGGGGACGCATCGATCATGGACACGAGGTAGTCGAGCACGTGGCCGCGCTCGACCTCGAGCAGGCCGAGCCGGCGGGCGTTCGCGAACCGGGCGAAGTCGGTGAGGTCCGCACGGTAGGCGTTGAGGGTGTTCTCGCTCAGCCCCCGCTCCATCCAGAGGGTGTCGAGAAACCCCTCGATGGTGTCCGCGTCGCTCACTTGCGCTTCAGCTTTTCCTTGATCCGGGCGGACTGTCCGGAGCGCTCGCGCAGGTAGTAGAGCTTCGCGCGCCGCACCGCCCCGCGGCGCTTGACCTCGATCCCCGCGAGAGCCGGGCTGTGGGTCTGGAAGACCCGCTCGACCCCTTCGCCGTGGGAGACCTTGCGCACGGTGAAGGCGGAGTTGAGGCCCCGGTTGCGGATCGCGATGACCACCCCTTCGAAGGCCTGGACGCGCTCCCGGGCGCCTTCCCGGACCCGGACCCGCACGATCACCGTATCGCCGGGCGCGAAGTCCGGGACGTCGGCGACCATCTGCTCGCGTTCGATCTCGTCGATGACGTTGGCCATGATTCAAAGGTCCGTATGGTTGCTTCGCTGCGTGTCTGGTTTCGCGGTCGGACCGTGGACGGTACGGAGCGCGCGGAGTCCGACCCTCCCGCCCGCTACCCTTCCGGGCGACGTTCGGGGCGACGTTCGGCGATGAATTCCGAGAGGAGCGCCTGACGGCTGGAATCGAGGCCGTCCACGTCCAGGAGATCGGGCCGGCGCAGCCACGTGCGCCCCAGCGCCTGCTTCTCGCGCCAGCGGCGCACCGCGCCGTGGTTCCCGCCGAGCAGCACGGACGGGACGGAGCGGCCGCCGTGCTCCGGCCCGAGCCGTTCCGGGCGGGTGTAGTGCGGCCAGTCGAGAAGCCCGTCCGTGAACGATTCCTCCGCGGCCGAATCGCAGTGCCCGAGCGCTCCGGGGAGGAGCCGGACCATCGCGTCGATGAGCGCGAGCGCGGCCAGCTCGCCTCCGCTCAGCACGAAGTCGCCGAGCGAGACCTCCTCGTCCACGGCAGCCTCGACGAGCCGCTCGTCCACCCCCTCGTAGCGTCCGCACACGAGCACCAGGCGCTCGCAGGCGGCGAGGCGGCGCACCGCGGCCTGGTCGAGCGGCCTCCCCTGGGGGCCGAGGAGCACCGTCCGGGCGGGGCCGCCGAGGCCGGCGCGGGCGGCCTCGATGGCGCGGTGCATCGGCTCGAACATCAGCACCATGCCGGGCCCGCCGCCGTAGGGGCGGTCGTCGACGGTGCGGCGCCGGTCGGCGGCGAAGTCGCGCGGGTCGAAGGCGGTCACCGCGAAGAGCCCGCGCTCCGCGGCCCGCGCGGTCACCCCGCCGACCCGCAGCGCGTCGAGCATGGCGGGGAAGATCGTCACCACCGCGACGTTCACGGGCCGGGACTCCTCCATGCCTCGCCCTCCCCGTCCCGCCACGACACGCGGATGCGCCCCGCGCCGAGGTCCACCTCCCGGACCACGTCTCCGGTGAGGAAGGGGATGAGCCGATCCGGTCCCGGGCCGGGGTCCGGGTTCAGTCCCGGGGTCAAGCCCGGGACGCTGACGGAAGACGACGACGGAAGGCCGGGCCGGACCACCATGACGTCGTTCGCGCCGGTCTCGATCATCTCCCGCACCACCCCGAGCGGCTCTCCGGCATCGTCCAGCACCTCGAGCCCGATGAGGTCCACCCAGTAATACTGCCCATCGTCGAGGGCCGGCAGCGCATCGCGCGGCAGCCCGAGGCGCGTGCCGGCGAGCGCGGCGGCCGCATCGCGATCCTCGATCCCGTCGAGGCGCGCCACGAAGGCGCCCCCATGCGCCCGCGCCGCCCGAACCGCCACCGGCATCCACCGCCCGTCGCGCTCCAGGAGCCAAGTGTCGTGCCGGAGGAGGTCCTCCGGCGGCTCCATGTCGGAGCGCACCCGGCCCCAGCCCCGGACGCCGTGCGCGCGGCCGATCGTGCCCACCGGAACCACGGCGGGACGGCCCATCGGCGGGGCCTGCTGCTCCCCTGCGATCCGTTCAGCCGGGCGCCGCGGAAGCCTCGGAGCCCTCCTGCGCCCCGGGCTCCCCATCCCCGGAAGCGCCTTCCGATTCGGTTCCGGCCCCAGCCTCCGCTCCCGTCCCGGCCTCGCCGGCCGGCGCCGCCCGACTCGAAGCGGCCTCCCCATCCAGGGCGTCGCCTTCGGGGGCCAGTGCGCCCTGCGCGCGCGCTTCCACGACGAGCTTCGCCGCCCGATCGCTCATCTGCGCGCCGCGGGCCACCCAGTGCTCGACCCGCTCCGTATCCACCCGGAGCCGAACCTCGCCGCCGACCGCGATGGGGTTGAAGAAGCCGAGCCGCTCGATGAAGCGCCCGTCGCGCGGGCTCCGGCTGTCGGCCGCCACGAGGTGGTAGAAGGGCCGCTTCTTGGCCCCCGCTCTCGCCAATCGGATCTTGACCATCGGCCGCGTGTCCGCCCCTGCCGCGAAGAAAGCGCGGGAGTGTAGCCTTTCGCCCCCCGCCCCGCAACGCCGAATGCATCGGGAGCGCGGGCCGCGGATCAGGAGAGCCGGCGGCGCTTGCCCCCGCGGCGCCGGGCCGGAAGGCCCGGCCCGGCCGCCGCGCCGGGAGGCGCCCCGGAGAGGAGGTCCGGCAGAGAGCCGGGGTCGAGGCCGCCCATCATCCGCGAGAGGCCGCCCTTGCGGCGCATCCGCCGCATCATCTTCTGCATCTGGTCGGCCTGCTTGAGCACGCGGTTGACGTCCTGGATGGTGGCGCCGGCGCCAGCCGCGATCCGCCGCTTCCGCGAGCCGCGGATCACCTGCGGCTGGCGGCGCTCGTGCGGGGTCATCGAGTTGATCACCGCCTCGGTGCGGACGAACTCGCGCTCGTCCACCCGATCCATCGCCCCGGCCGGGAGCTGCGCCATTCCCGGAAGCCGCTCCATGACGCTCCGCATCCCGCCCATGTCGCGCATCTGCCGCACCTGGTCGCGGAGGTCCTCGAGGTCGAAGCGCTTGCCCGCTCCCATCTTGCGGGCGAACTTCTCCGCCTTGTCCCGGTCGACCTTGCGCTCCGCCTCCTCGATCAGGGTCAGCACGTCGCCCATGCCGAGGATGCGCGAGGCGATCCGGTCCGCATGGAACGCTTCGAGCCCGTCCAGCTTCTCGCCGACACCGAGGAACTTGACGGGCTTCCCGGTCACCCAGCGCACCGAGAGCGCGGCTCCGCCCCGGGCGTCGCCGTCCGCCTTGGTGAGAACCACCCCGGTGAGGGGGAGCGCCTCGTCGAACGCGCGCGCGACGTTCACCGCGTCCTGTCCGGTCATGGCGTCGGCCACGAACAGGGTCTCGACCGGGGACACCGCGGCGTGGATCGCGCTCGCTTCGCGCATCATCCCCTCGTCGACGTGCAGCCTTCCGGCGGTGTCGAGGATCACGAAGTCGACGAAGCGGCGGCGCGCCTCCGCGACCGCCGCGCGGGCGATCTCCACCGGGTCGCGCTCCCCGGTCTCGAAGAACGGGGCGTCGACCTCCGCCGCGAGCACCCGGAGCTGCTCGATGGCGGCGGGGCGGTAGACGTCGCAGCTCGCGAGCAGGGCCTTGCGCCCGTGCCGCTCGCCGAGCCATCG
Organism: Gammaproteobacteria bacterium; assembly: GCA_965243335.1. Taxonomy (GTDB): domain Bacteria; phylum Pseudomonadota; class Gammaproteobacteria; order HK1; family HK1; genus JAJDXW01. The sequence continues at coordinate 1,246,446 of OZ251545.1, read as the reverse complement.
GGCGAGCTTCGCGCAAGTGGTAGTCTTGCCCGAGCCTTGCAGCCCCGCGACCAGGAGCGGGGCGGGGGGCGGAACGTTCAGGGCGAGATCGCCATGCTCAGCCGCCATCAGCCGCACGAGCTCGTCGTGCACGACGCCAATCAGGGCCTGGCTTGGCGTCAGGCTCTTCAGCACCTCCTGCCCGACCGCGCGTTCGCGGACCCGGCCGAGGAACTCACGGGCGACGGGCAGCGCGACGTCCGCCTCGAGCAGGGCGCGCCGCACCTCGCGCAGCGCGTCGCCGACGTTCTCCTCGGTCAGGCGTGCGCCCCCGCGGAGCTTCCCGAGGGTGCGGGAGAGCCGCTCGCTGATGGTCTCGAACATGCCGCGATCCTAACCCGCCGCCCGCCCCCCCGCGAAAGATGACCGACCTCTCCCTCGGCGCGCTCATCGGGACCCTGCTGGTCCTCATCGTGGTGTCGGCCTTCTTCTCCGGGTCCGAGACCGGGCTCATGGCCCTCAACCGCTACCGGCTGCGCCACCTCGCCCGCGTCCACCCGGGGGCGAAGCGCGCGCGCCGGCTCCTCGAGCAGCCGGACCGGGTCATCGGGCTCATCGTGCTGGGCAACAACTTCGTCAACATCCTCGCGTCCTCACTCGCGACCTGGGCCGCCCTCGAGCTGTTCGGGGAGGCCGGGATCGCCCTCGCGACGGTCGCCCTCACCGTCGTCATCGTCATCTTCGCCGAGGTCGCGCCCAAGACCGCGGCGGCCGTCCAGCCGGAACGGTTCGCGTTTCCCGCCGCCCGGGTGCTCTCGCCCCTGCTGTGGATCGTCTACCCCCTGGTTCGCGCCGTGAACTGGCTGTCGAACGGGCTGCTCGGGCTGCTGCGGGTGCGCGTCGCCGAGCGCGGCGAGGAGCGGCTGAGCACGGAGGAGCTGCGGACGGTGGTGAGCGAGGCGGGCCTGCGGATGTCGGACCGCTACCGCTCCATGCTGGTGGGCCTCCTGGACCTCCAGAAGGTCACCGTGGACCACGTCATGGTGCCGCAGAACGAGATCGCCGGCCTCGACCTCGACGATGGCGAACGGTCACTCCGGGAGGCCATCCTCGCCAGCCCCCACACCCAGCTACCGATCTACCGGGGGGACGTCAATGCGGTCGAAGGGGTGGTGCACCTGCGCCGGATGATCGGCCCCATCGCGCGGGGCGAATTCAGCCTCGAAGCGCTCGCCGCCGCCGCCCGCGAGCCCTACTTCACCCCCCTCGGGACGCCGCTCGACGTGCAGCTCCGCGCCTTCCAGTCCCGGCAGGAGCGGATGGCCCTCGTGGTGGACGAGTACGGCGACGTCCAAGGGCTGGTCACCCCGGAGGACATACTGGAGGAGGTGGTGGGAGAGTTCGCGACCGGGGTAGCCGCGATGACGGCCGACGTGCATCCCCAGGAGGACGGCACCTTCCTCGTGGACGGGGGGACCAGCATCCGCGACCTCGACCGCGCCCTCGGCTCCTCCCTCTCGGGCGACGGCCCGCTCGCGCCGAGGACCCTGAACGGCCTCATCCTCGAACACCTGGAGTCGATCCCCGACCCGGGCACGAGCGTCCTCATCTCCGGCTATCCGATCGAGATCATGCAGACCACGGAGCACGCGGTGAAGACCGCGCGCGTCGACCCCCGCCGCCGCATCCCGGCGGCCGCGGCGCCCGAGTAGCCCACAGCCCCGCGGCGGCGCTTGCGCGGGCTCCTGGGAACGCGGGCGTCTCGCCCGCACTTTTCCCGGGCGCTTTGCCCCCGGACTTCCGATCCGCTGCGGGCGGGACACAAGCGTTCCCAAGACGCCCACGTCCCCGCAGACGCACCCGCGAGAGGTGTTCTTGACGAAAACCCCACAGCACACCGGCGTCGATGGCGGGCGGCGCTTCCCTTTCCCGCGGCGCCCTCCCCTCCCGGAGCGAACGCCGGCGCGCGCGGCCGGACGGACTACATCCGCTTGCGGATCTCGTGGCGCCGGTTGCGGGTGTACGGGCGGACCTCGCCCGGCCAGCGCCCCTTCTCGGCCGCGGCGGCCCATTCGCGGCTCAGCAGCACCTCCGGGCCGTCGATCTCGTAGACCGCGGAGTACCGGGGGCCTTCGGGCTCGATCCGCTTGCGCTCCCCTCCGATCTCCACCTCGAAGGGCTCGGCGGTGTACCGGGTCGCGCTCCGCACCCCGGGCACCTCGAGGATGCAGGGAATGTGCTCTTCGTCGTAGACCTCGTTGAAGAGGGCCTCCTTGTCCGGGTCGACGTCCATGCTGGCGATGAAGATGTAGCTCATGTTCTCTCCTTTGGCGGCCGCGCCGGCAGCGCCGACGGCGCGCGGCGGGCCGAGGTCGTCAAAGCCGCTCGCGGACGCGCGCGAACACCGCCTCGGTGCGCTCCGCCCCCGCCTCGAGCAGGCGCTCGATCTCCGCCGCCGCGTTCTCCGCGAACCCCCGATCCTCGATCGAGCCGGCGTTGACGTACACGTTGAGGGCGGCCGCCCGGAGCGCCGCGTGCGCCGCGACCACCCCGACCCCCGCATCGCTCACCACGTTCGCGTTCCCTTCCTCGGCCGCGACCGCGGCGAGCTCGATGACCTGCGAGCAGACCCGGGCCAGCGCGAGCGGGGCCTCGGTCGCGTCGAGAAGGGCGGCCTGGATGGCGGACCGGCGGGCGGCGCGTTCGCCGTCATCGCCGCGCGGCATCCGGTACGCGGCCATCACCTGCCCGAACACCCGCACGTCCTCGTCCGCGAGGCGTGCGAGCTCGCCCCGCAGCCGGTCCGACTCCTCCACGAGGCGGCGCATCGAGCGGTCCACCGCTTCGTAGCCCTTCTTGCCGGCCGTGAGGTTGCCGACCATGGCGAGGAGCGCGGCCCCGACCGCGCCGACGAGCGCCCCCGCGCTGCCCCCGCCCGGCGTCGGGGCGGACGACGCGAGGTCTTCCAGGAAGCCGCGGATGGTCCGATCCACTATCATGGCGTTCGTCAGGATGTCTCCCGGGATGTCCGGCGGCGGCCCGCGGGCGGCGTTCCCGAGCCGCCCCTGGGGCCGGAGCCCTCCTCCCCGCAACCATAGCACGCGCCCGACATGAAGAAGCTCCTCTTCCAGCTCGACACCGACCCCCTTCCCAGCACCTTCGACGCGGTGGTCGCCTACGACGGCGGCGCGGACCGCCTGATCCCGCTTGCCGGGGTCACCCCGGAGAGCTGCGGGCCGGCCGTGGAGGGGGTCATCTACACCCGCGCCCCCGCGCACAAGAAGCATTCCGCCCTCTTCGTCGGGGGGAGCGACCTTGCGGAGGGCGAAGCGCTGCTGGCGGCGGTCCGCCGGCGTTTCCACGGCGGGTTCCGGGTGTCGGTCATGCTCGACAGCAACGGCGCGAACACCACCGCGGCGGCGGCCGTCGCCCTCATGCTGGCCGAACACGAAGACGGAAGCGGAAGCGGCGCCCCGCTCGCGGGCCAGTCGGCGGTGGTGCTCGCGGGCACGGGTCCGGTCGGACAGCGGATCGCGGGCCTGCTCGCACGGGCGGGGGCCGCGGTGCGCCTCAGCTCGCGCGCGCTCGACCGGGCGAAGGCCGCGGCGGAGCGGGTCGCGGAGCGGTTCGAGGCGCCGTGCGAGCCCGTCGCGGTGCGCGACGAGGACTCGCTCGCGGGCGCCCTTGCCGGCGCCCGCATCGTGGTGGCGACCGGGGCCGCCGGGGTGCGCCTCCTCCCCGAAGCGGTGTGGCGCGAGCATCACACCTTGGAAATGCTGGCCGATCCAGGCACTGCGCCGCCGTCCGGGATCGAGGGCATCGAACCCTTCGATCGGGGGGAGGCGCGGCACGGCAAGAGGGCCTACGGGGGCCTTGCCATCGGCTCGCTGAAGCTCCGCCTGCACCGGGCGTGCATCGCGCGGCTCTTCGAGCGCAACGACCAGGTGCTCGACGTGGAGGAGATCTACGCCCTCGCCCGCACCCTCGTGGGGTAGCCGCCCGGGGCCTCGACCCCCGGGCCTCGGCCGCGACGGACGCGCCGGCCCGCACCGCAGCCGGAGCGGCCCCGGCAGCTTCAGTCGGCGGCGGCGCTCAAGGCGCCGCGGCGCGCCCGGACCGCGCGCGCGAGGCGGTCGAGGAGCGGCTCGGTGTCCTCCCAGCCGAGGCAGGCGTCGGTGATGCTCTGCCCGTACACCGCGGGGGGCTTGCCCTGCTCGACGTCCTGCCGGCCGGCCACGAGATTGCTCTCGATCATGACCCCGACGATGCGCCGGTCGCCGCCCGCGACCCGGGCCGCGACGTCCTCCCCCACCACGAGCTGGCGCTCGTGCCGCTTGGCGCTGTTGGCGTGGCTGAAGTCGATCATGACCCGGGCCGGGAGGCCGGCCGCTTCGAGCAGCGCGCCGGTCGTCGCGACGTCCTCCGCCCCGTAGTTGGGGCGGTCCCCGCCGCGCAGGATGACGTGGCAGTCGAGGTTTCCGGTGGTCCGGAAGATCCCCGCGCGCCCCTCCTTGGTGACCCCGAGGAAGTGGTGGGGGGAGCGCGCCGCCCCGATCGCGTCCACCGCGACCTTGACGTTGCCCGTCGTGCCGTTCTTGAACCCGACCGGGCAGGAGAGCCCGGACGCGAGCTGCCGGTGCACCTGGCTCTCGGTGGTCCGCGCCCCGATGGCCCCCCACGCCACGAGGTCGGCGAAGTACTGGGGGGTGAACACGTCCAGGAACTCGACCCCCGACGGCAGGCCCATCCCGCCCAGGTCGAGCAGCAGGCGGCGGGCGACCCGGAGCCCGTGGTTGATCCGGAACGTGCCGTCGAGGTCCGGGTCGTTGATGAGCCCCTTCCAGCCGACCGTGGTGCGGGGCTTCTCGAAGTAGACCCGCATGATGACGAGGAGGTCCCCGGCCAGCCGCGCGCGCACCGGGGCGAGCCGCCGCGCGTAGTCGAGGGCCGCCTCCGGATCGTGGATCGAGCACGGCCCGACGACGACGATGGCGCGGTCGTCCTCGCCTTCGAGTATGCGCCGGACCTCCCGGCGGGCCTCGAACGCCGTCCGCGCGGCGGGCTCCGTGACCGGAAGCTCGCCCAGCACTTCGCGCGGCGAAGCGACGCTGAAGTCGTCTTCGATGCGCACGTCGTCGATCCTGTAGGAGGATTCGTTCGTCACGTCGATTCCACTGCCGGATTGCCCCGCGGCGCGCCCGCCCGGCTCACGGCGCGGCGCTCCGGGCGACGCGCCCGCCGCGCCCACCGTGGGCGCCGCCCAAGGCCGATCCGGGGATTATAGAGGGTTGCGTCGAGAATTCACGGTATCTTCTGCATCCCGCCAAGCTGCTCCAATCAGAGGCGAGTGCGCGGTGGGGATTTTCGTCAAGCACACCGCTCGCGGGCGCTCCTGGGCACGGCGTCCTGGGAACGCGGGCGTCTCGCCCGCACTTTCGTTCACGGGCGCTTCTCCCCCGGACCTTCGGTCTGCTGCGGGCGGGACATCCCCTGCGCCACCGGGCGGGAGACTAGCGCGTCGGCTTCGCCCCTGTGCGGGCGAGACGCCCGCGTTCCCAGGACGCCGTGCCCAAGAGCGCTCCCAGCGATGTGTCCGCGAAAGCCCTACGGTGGGGTGAAGACAGCTCCAAATGGCGCCGATACCACGGGAAGATTCCGTCCCGGTGGGGCAGAAAATATCTCGACCCTCGTTCCCCACTCCCTGTATCAAGAGCTTACGAACAGCGCACGGGCCTCGATCACTTGCGAACCGTGCAGGAGGCTCGGCAGGGGGCTCATCCGCCGCGTTCGCCGGGGACCTCGGCCACCCGGATCATGTTCGTCGTGCCCGACGCGCCGAAGGGGACGCCGGCCGCGATGACGAGCCGGTCTCCCGGCCGGGCCGCGCCCTCCCTCACCGCCGCCTCGCACGCGACCTCCACCATCTCGTGCTCGTCCGCCACGTCGCGCACCGGGACCGGGTGCACCCCCCACACCAGGGCGAGCCGGCGGGCGGTCTCCAGGAACGGGGTCAGCGCGAGGATCGGGACCGCCGGCCGCTCGCGCGCCGCCCGCTCGGCGGAGAAGCCGGACGCGGTGTACGCGGCCACCACGGGCGTGGAGAGCACCTGGGCGGCGCCCTGGAGGGCGTAGCAGATGGCGTCCGCGACCGTCGGATCGGGGTTCGTGCGCTCGCCCTCGACCCCGGCCCGGTAGTACTCGTCGCCTTCGATCTGCTCGATGATCCGGTTCATGATCTCGACCGACTCCACCGGATACCGGCCTGCCGCGGTCTCGGCCGAGAGCATCACCGCGTCCGCCCCCTCGTACACCGCGGTCGCCACGTCCGACGCCTCGGCCCGGGTCGGGATCGGGGAGCTCACCATCGATTCGAGCATCTGGGTCGCGACCACCACCGGCTTCCCGGTCTCCCGGCACGCGCGCACGATCCGGCGTTGCGCGGTGGGGATGGTCTCCGGCGGCATCTCCACCCCGAGGTCCCCGCGCGCGACCATGACCGAGTCGAACGCGTTCACGATGGAGTCCAAGGCTTCGAGGGCGGCGGGCTTCTCGAGCTTCGCCATCACCCGGCACCGTCCTCCGACGAGCGCCCGGAGCTCGTCGGCGTCGGCCGCCCGCTGCACGAACGAGAGCGCGATCCAGTCCACCCCGAGCTCGAGGCCGAGGGCCGCGTCGCGGCGGTCCTTGTCCGACATCGCGGACAGCGGCAGGACCGCCCCGGGCACGTTCACCCCCTTGCGGTCGGAGAGCTCGCCGCCGACCGCGACCTCCGTCTCCGCGAAGTCCGCGCCGTGCGCGACCACCGTCAGCCGGAGCCGGCCGTCGTCGACGAGCACGGTGGTGCCGGGGACGAGGGCCGGGTAGAGCTCGGGATGCGGAAACGTCACCCGCCCCGCATCGCCGGGGCGATCTTCGAGGTCGAGCCGGAAGGCGTCTCCCTCGCGCACCTCCGCGGCCCCGTCCCCGCCGAACGTCCCGAGCCGGAACTTCGGCCCCTGGAGATCGAGGAGGATCCCGATCGGGCGCCCCTCCTCCCGCTCGACCGAGCGGATGATCTCCACCCGGCGGCGGTGGTCCTCCGCCTCCCCGTGGCTGAAGTTGAGGCGGAAGAGGTCCGCCCCGGTGCGGAACAGGGCCGCGATGACCTCCCGCTCATCGCTCGCCGGCCCCAGGGTGGCCATGATCTTGGCCTTGCGCGAACGCAGCATGGTCCTCTCCCCGCCGGTGCGGCGCGGGCGCGATCGAGCCCCCGCGAACCCTTCTTCTCAGGGCCCTCGGGCCGCGATCGCGACCGCGCGAAAATCGTTGACGTTGGTCAGGGTCGGCCCGGTCTCGACGAGAGCGCCGAGGGCCGCGAAGAACCCGTAGCCGTCGTTCGCGTCGAGCGCCGCCCGCGGGTCGAGCCCGAGCGCCCGCGCCTTCGCCACGAGTCCGGGCCGGTAGATCGCCCCCGCGTTCGACTCCGTCCCGTCGATCCCGTCCGTGTCGGCGGCGAGGGCGAACACGCCCGGCAGGTCGTCGAGGGCGGCCGCGAGGGCGAGCAGGAACTCCGCGTTGCGCCCGCCCCGCCCGCCGCCCCGGACGGTCACCGTCGTCTCCCCCCCGGAGAGGAGCACGCAGGGGGGGCGGGCCGGCTGCCCCCACCGGCTCGCCTGGCGGGCGATGCCGGCGTGCACGAGGGCCGCCTCGCGCGCCTCGCCCTCGATGGCGTCGCCGAGGATGACCGCCTTGTAGCCGGCGGCGCGCGCCGCCCCGGCCGCCGCCTCCAGGGCCTGCTGGGGGCGAGCCGCCACCTCCACGGTGCTGCGGGCGAGGCGGGGGTCGCCGGGCTTGGGGGATTCCGCCCCCGCCCCCGGCGCCGTCCACCAGGCTTCGACGGAGGCGGGAAGCGGCACGCGGTAGCGCTCCGCGACCTCGCGGGCGTCCGCCACCGTGGTCGGGTCCGCGACGGTCGGCCCGGAGGCGATGGTCGCGGGGTCGTCCCCCGGGACGTCGGAGACGAGCACCGCATGGCACCTCGCCGGGTAGCCCGCGGCCGCGAGCCGCCCGCCCTTGATCCGCGAGAGGTGCTTCCGCACCGTATTCATCTCCGTGATGTTCGCCCCGCTCGCGAGCAGCGCCCGGTTGACGGCCTGCTTGTCGTCGAGGGACACCCCCGGAGCGGGGGCGGCGAGAAGGGCCGAGCCGCCCCCCGAGACGAGGCAGAGCAGGAGGTCTCCCGGGCCGAGACCGCTCGCGAGGCCGAGGATCCGCTCCGCCGCCTCGCGGCCGGCCGCATCCGGGACAGGATGAGCCGCCTCGATGACCTCGATGTGACCGCACTCCACGGCATGGCCGTAGCGGGTCACGACCAGCCCTTGCGGGGGCGGGTATCCGCGCGCGCGCCACTCGCGCTCCACCGTGCGGGCCATCGCCGCCGCCGCCTTGCCCGCGCCGACCACCACCGTGCGGCCCCCGGCCGGGGGGTCGGGGAGCGCGGGCGGCACGCACGCATCCGCGCTCACCGCGTCCACCGCCGCGGAGAACATCCGCCGCAGCAGGCGCTCGGGGTCGAGGCTTCCCTCCGGAGCGCCCCGGACGGGCCGAAGGTCCCCGGAGCGTCTGGCCGCCATATCTCACCGGCCTCCTGTCGTGGGCGCCGATCCGCTCACCGCGACGGGCCACGGCCCGTTGCGGGCCGCACCAGGAGCACGCCTGCGCCGGGGTCGGCCATGCCTTCGGCAGCGCGCACACGCGCTCGGCCCGCTGCCGTGTCGGGCCGCCCTCAAGAAGAAGGCTGGCGAGATATGCGGGTCATGGCGCGCGGTGCGCCCGCGGGCTCCCCGCTCCCGGCTCGCGTCTCGCTCCGGCTCCATCCCGGCTCCGGACAAGCCGGCGTCAGTTCCGCGGCACGACCGGCAGGCTCGATCCGACGAGCCGGAGCCGCAGGAGGTTGAGCAGGGCGATGACCGCATACTGCCGGATCCGCTCCCGGTCTCCGGGGAGTCGCACCTCGTGGGCCTCCCCCTCGCCGTTGCGGTGCAGGCCGAGGAAGACCGTGCCGGGCGCGTGCCCCTCCTGCCCTTCGGGGCCGGCCACCCCGGTGGTCGCGAGGCCGACGTCCGCCCCGAGGCGGGCGGCCGCGCCGGCGGCCATCGCCCGCGCCGCGTCCAGGGACACCACCGGCCCCGGCGGGACGCCGATGAGGTCGTGCTTCACCTCGCTCGCGTAGGCGACGACCCCGCCCCGGAAGACCGCGCTCGCCCCCGGGACCGCGGTGAGCCGCATCGCGGCCATCCCGCCGGTCACCGATTCGGCCACCGCGAGGGTGAGGCCGCGCTCCCCGAGGAGGCCGAGCACGACCTTCTCCATCGTCTCGTCGTCCACCCCGAACACGAGGTCGCCGAGGATGCGCCGCAGATGCGCTTCCTCCTCGTCGAGGACGAGCGCCACCGCCTCCTCGCTCTCCGCCTTGGCAGTCACCCGCACCTTGAGCCCTTCGATCCCGCTCGCGAGGAAGGCGATGGTGGCGCGGCCGGTGTCTTCGAGGGCGGCGATCCGGTCCGCGCAGAGCTCGCCGAGGCGCGCCTCGGAGGTCCCCCAGGTGCGAAGGGTGCGGCTCCGGATAACGGAGGAGACGCCGGCCCGGCGCTTGAGATCCGGGAGGACCGTACCCTCCAGCATGATCCGCATCTCGTAGGGCACGCCCGGCACCGCGTAGACGACCTTCTCGCCGATGGGGCAGACGAGGCCGGGGGCGGTCCCCGGCATCTGGGGGATGCGGCTCGCGCCGACCGGAACGTCGGCCTGACGGAGATTGCTGAGCGGCATCTCGCGGCCCCGCGCCCGGAAGTAGGCGCGCAGGCGGTCCGCCACGGAGTCGTCCCGGACGAGGCCGACGCCCATGACCTCGGCGATCGCGTCGCGGGTGATGTCGTCCTGGGTGGGGCCGAGCCCCCCGCACAGGATGACCGCGTCGGCCCGCCCGAGGGCGAGGCGAATGGCGCCCACCATGCGCTCGTGGTTGTCCCCGACCTTGGTCTGGAAGTGGCTGTCGATGCCGGCGAGCGCGAGCTGCTCGCCCATCCACGCCGAGTTCGTGTCCACGATCTGTCCGAGCAGCAGCTCGGTGCCGACCGCGATGACCTCGCAACGCACGCTTCGTCCCCCTGCCGCCGTGCCGCCGCTATCTTACCCCCTCGCCCGGGGGCCGGCCCGCCCCATGATGCGCGCCGGCTCGGCCGTCCGCCGGCCGTGCCGACGTGAGGCGGTTCGGCGGGGCCGGATGGGCCGCCCGCCGGGCTCCGGCGGACCCGGACGCCGGGCCTACTGCTGCGGCAGCTCGTGGCTGACCATCCGGAGCCCGAGGCGGATGGTCCGCCGGAAAGATGCTAACGGCGTGCGCATTGCTCGATATTGTGCGCGCGCACCGGACCTCCCGGATGTGAATACGTGGGAAACGGATTGGAGTTCATGAAGACCCAAATCGCGGATGCAACGGCGCCGGAATCACCCCTTCTGCTCAGCTCTCTTGCTGCTTCACAATCGGCATCCATTTCCAGGGCGTGTGACGTCTGCATCAGAATATACCCGCCGAAGACGCCTGCTTGCGCGAGGTTGATTATATGGCCCCTGAGATGGTGCATGCACTCATGCGCAAGCAGGAACCTGTGGAAATTCTGTCCATGTGGAAATGGCAATCTTTGTGCAAGGGTCGGATCGATCAGTATCACGGGCCTGCCCAACATGTCCATCGTAGCCTGACCCCCCAAAGGGTGATATGGAACTTCGAAAACCGGAACCGGGCAGTACGGAGCCATATCCTGCGCCTGCGCCGTCCTGCCGCAGATCAAACCGGACACCAGCGTCATGGCCATGCAGGCCGCCATGATCCTTTCGATGCTCGCATTGTGCTTCCGAACAGTAGGCATTTTAATTGCTCCATCGACCAGGCCATGTCCCGCCGGGATTATTTTTGCATTTCATCCTTGCGAACGTATTTTGATATCCTTCCATATCGCACGTCTGTGACAGGTATATGGCACGCATGATACCTGCTGCAGTGGCACATCGAACTGCGCGACCGGTCGATTCATCGATATCGGTGACCAGTTTCCCGAATATCTCCATCGACTCATCGCAGTTGCCATGCCTTGCTTCCATTTGGCTCCAGTCACGGATCGCGTTCGAAATTATCGACGGTCTGCTGATATTCCCCAGGGTTTTGGCCTTCTCGATCGATTCGAGATAGAGTTTTCTCGCATCTTCCCTGTCTCCATCCTTTCCCCTTCTCATATGAGCGGTGGCGACCTGCCGGGTAAATTCAGAAAGGACGGCGGCGTTAATTTTCTCCTTTCCCACTCGTTCTATGGCCCTCTCACCGAGCGAGATCGCCCGATCGTGATACTCCGCCTGGGAAAGTTCCGGGATGATCGTCATGAACGCGAAAATAGGGACGTGTTCGGGATGTTTCTCGATAATCTCCACGGCGCTCAACGTCAATGGCAATTTTATTCCGTTGCCTATTAGACTGAAATTCATACCGGCAGAACCAATTCCCGTGGAAGATGCTCTGGATTCAACATCCAGATTCACTCTGACAACTGGGAAATGATATCACCAAGCTGCGCCAGATCTTGAGCCAGTCTCTGCTTGGGGCCTAAAAACAGGTTATCGTAGATGGTAAACCCGCCAACAGCAATCGAGATCGACAGGGCGACTATCCCCGCCCATTTCGAGATCCGCTGCTGAACCGATCTCTTTTCGCGATTGATGTGGTCCTGAATGTCATCGAGCTCGCTCTCGATCCTGGCCCATCTGGCCAGCACCGGAGATTGATCCGGACCACCTGCCTGATCGTCCTTGCCTTTCTCATTGTCCGGGTGCATTCGAGCTTACTCCTGCACGTGACGATCGGAAGGTAACGACGAGTCCGGAAGGATTCCCATTCTTCTCGAAACCCGAGCGCCGGTCACTGCCCCCTCTCCTGGTGTCGTGGTCGGTCGACGACTCCGCTTGTGCCTTGACGAAGCCGCAAGGTAGCGGACCTTCCTCCTCCAGGGAAGAGAACCGTCCTGACCAACCGACCCGCCTGAAACATGACTTCCCCATGAAATCATGTCCGAGCTGACGCCGACCCCCCACCGGCGCCTCGAGTACGGCCATCATCCTGATCCGTACCCACAGATTCCTCCCGCTCGACCAGGATTGGCTCTCTCCAGTTCACGATAGGCGGCAGAATACGCCTCGGCCGCTGCGGAGCCGGTTTGACGAGCAGCAACCAGCGCCGGTGGGGCCACGTAACCTTTATCAACGGGGCACCACTGTAGTCCCCCTCTGATGACCTCTGACGGCAGCGGAGAATTACCACTTCTTATTCCATTCAGTTGTTGCTCATGGTAAGCAGCGGCGTCGCTGATGACGTTGTCGGTACACGTAGACAACCGAAGGCTCTCGGCTTCTGCTGCTACCCATTCAGCGTACAATCCCAGCATCCTTTCACATGCAGCAGAGACGGGCGCGGGCGTCCCGCCCGGCGTCGTGGGTTCCTCCACCTCCTCCAAGGAGAAAGTGAATCGGACCGTGGCGGTCTCCTCTACCGTTGCGGTCACTCGCTTTGTTACGGTCACGGCGACATTGATCGTCTTGGCGGACTGCGTGTTGGACGACACCGGTCCGGTGACCCTCAGCAGTTGATTGGGGCTGGTTCCGGCAATTTCGGCCCTCCATCCTGCGGCGGGAGACGGTTGAGTGGCCGCGGCGTAGCTCCATGCGCGCCTCTCACGCCACCATGCCGGTGATTCTGCCTGTCCGGGCTCATCCTCGTACTCGAAGTAGTTCCTCAAGTACGTTACTTGAGACGTACTCGGGAAGGTTAGGGCAGGACTCCCCCCATCTAGCCCGCCTTGCATGGTGAAGGAGCCTCCCGATGTGGAGAATTCGGGCTTGACACGCAGACCACGGGTGTGCTGATCGACGGTCACCCGAACCAGCTCGGTGCGACACTCGCCCGTGTCTGGAACGCACGCAGTTAGGGTGAAGTCGAGGTCCCCAGGCACCGCCTCTCCTGTGGCTTGGAACCTCGCCGTAGTACCCTCAAGCGCAACCCTGACACCGCCTCGGCTGGCCGCCAGACGGAAGTTGATTTTTCGGCCGTCGGGGGTCTGAAGATGGTCCCTCGCATCGAATTCGTACGTGGTCCCCTGTATTGTCACTCTGACGTGCGGAATGAGCCTGACGAGGTTGATGCTGGATTTTATGAGTGAGACGGGATCAACGCCATATTTGGCGAGAAATCGAAATGTCCTGTCCTGTGCTTTCTTGATCGCGTCCCGTATCCGAATGAAATATTTGCCCTCCGCCAGAGTCAGGATCCTCGTGAGCGGGCTCGAGGTCACCCCGGAAGTGATGATGTTCCCATGTTCGTCCAGGATCGTCATCTCGATGCCTTCCTCCGCATCAAGCGTGAATTCGATCGTTCTCCTCTCGTCGATGCCCAGGCTGTAGTACTTCACTGCGTCCGTAGATTCGAGAGTGCCGGAGGTGGTCTCCCCGGCGCTGAGGACAGTAGCCGCCGCCAACTCGGCCTCTGTCGGGGGCGGCAGGTCCGTCGGGGTCGGTGTAATGGGGATTTCCGGCGGGGTCGGGGTCGGTGTCTCCGCCGGGGTCGCTGCCTTTGGTGTCGAAGACCCCCCGCCGCCGCAGGCCGTCAATCCGGCGAGCGCGATGCCGACCAACGCAAGCTGCGCGATGCGCTTGAAGGCGCGTGCAAAGGCAGGGTCTGTCCGTTCACGTAGCATCGTTCTCTCTTCCTTACCCGGCGGGGCCGGCTGGATTCACGCTGGATTCGAGGTGTCGTCTTCGGGTGTCAGGCGCGGGCCACGGTGACGGTCAAGGTCCGGTCCGTGTCGAGCGTGGGGTTCACGAGCAGCCGGAACGTCGCCCGCCCGGATGTGGCGCCCCGGCGGATGGTGACGAGGGCCGGCTCGTCGACGTAGTCCACGCCGGCCACCGCGGGATTGTCCCCGCTCCCCGGGGCGAGGCGCACCGACAGGCGCACGTCTTCAGACGCCCGGGCGGACAGCGCCACCTCCACCTCGACGGTCCCGCCGGTCGCCGCGGACGACTGGAGGAACCGTATCGTCACGTCGTTCCCCTCGGCGCTCCGCCGTGCTTCGCGCTCGATGGTCCGGATCCGCCCCTCGTTCTCCACCGGGCGCCACAGGTCGGCCGCGGTGGCGTTGCGCGCCATCGCGAAGGCGCCTAGCCCCGCCCACTTCGTCCGGTTGCGCGGGCCGCCGAACGGGACGTCGAGGGAGAACGTGTACGACTCGCCGTCCGCGCCGGAGCCGAGGCCGGTGTGGGCGTCCAGCGCCAGGTACGGATGCGGCCTCCAGCCGAAGCCGAGGCGCCCGTCCACGGTGGACCGTCCCGCGTCGTCGCGCTCCCAACGGCCCAGCGCGGTGTCGAGCGACACGGTGGTGGTCAGGTCGAACCGCGCGCTGAGCTCGGTCCCCCCGACCGCGCGCTCCTCGTAGCCCGAACGACCGGGCCGCCACTCGGTCGTCGGGACGTAGTGCTGCAGCGAGACGTGGCCCCACCGCCCGGCGTAGTCCGTGCCGAGCACGATGCGCTGGTGCCCGCGCTCGAGGTTCTCCTGGACCAAGGCCGTCGCCCCGTACACGTCCGCGCCCGCGGCGAACCGCCATGCGCCGCCAAGGCGCACGTCGTTGCGCCGCAGCCCGTGCCCGTCGGTCCAGCGGGTCATGCCCTGCTGGAGGAAGAGCGCGCTGCCGGGGAGCGCCGGCGCGTCGGCGCCGGACCGCGCGCGGCCGCGGTACGCGAGCGGGACGACCGCGTCCAGCTCCCCGGCCAGCCCCCGGCCGAGCGGAGACCAGGACATGCGGTGCACGAGGCTGAAGTTCTCCCCGAACACCCTGCGCCCCTGCTCGGTCGCAAGGCGGGCGGCCGCGTCCACCAGGAGCCCGCCGAGCCGGTCCCCGACGCAACGGGAGCCGGCGTCCCAATCGGCCGAGTCCTTCCCGGAGAGCGAGGTCATGCACGAGCCGGCCCGGTCGAAAGCCCACTCCGTGAGGGTGTCGGCGGCATGGGAGGTAGCGGGAGCGGCGGCGAGGACGGGGGAAAGGACGGCGGCGAGGGCGAGGGTCGTTCGGGAGTGGCGCACGGGGTTCCTCCTGCGGTGGGACGTTCTGCCGGCCGGGAGCGGTCGTGGAGCGACCGTGGAACGGTCCTGGCCCGGATGGCGCTGCCGGCGGTGAGCTGCGCCGGGCTCGCGGCCGGGGAGGTCGGCGCGAGGCGCGGGCCGGGGGAACGGAGTCCGCAGCAGCCGGGCCGACCCGGGACGAATCCGGGATGCACGGCCGGAGAACACGATTCGCGAGAGCGGCGGCTTCGTGGATGATGTGCGGCGCATCGTCCTCCCTCATGGACCCGGCTCACCGATGGCCCATGCAGGCTCTTATGAGAAGAACGTTGTCAACCCCCCTTGCCAGAGGTCCGTGCGATGTTCGTAACCCATTGATACAGATAGGGGAGAACGGGGTTCGAGATATTTTTGACCCCACGGGGACGGTGTTCTTCCACGGTTTCGGGTCGGTTCGAGGGGCTTTTTGGGCGGATTTCACCCCACGGCGGCGCTTGCGCGGGTACGCCCTTGAGAACGGCGCGCCTTGGGAACGGCGCGTCCTGCGGACGCGGGCGTCCCGCCCGCAGCAGATCGGAGGTCCAGAGGCGAAGCGCCCGGGAAAAGTGCGGGCGGGACACAAGCGTTCCCAGGACGCGCCGTTCCGCACCCCGCGATGGCACGATGGGGCCGGGTGTTCACCGGACAGGAGAGACGACGATGGGAACGACGAACGAGGCAGGCGGAGCGCGGAACGCGCCCGCATCGAGCGGCACGCTCTACGCGGTGGTGGAGGTGAGCCGGAAGCGCTGGGTGGTCGCCATCCACGCCCCGGACGCGGGCGGGGTCGGACTCCACGCCATCCCGGCCGCGGACACCGCCGCGCTGGCCGGGCTGATGGACCGGGCACGCGATGCCCTGGAACGCGAACGCGGCCTCCGCCCACGGGTGCTGTGCGGCTACGAAGCCGGCTACGAGGGCTTCTGGCTCGCCCGCCGGCTCGCCCGGCTCGGGGTCGAAACGTTCGTGCTCGACCCCGCGAGCCTGCCGGCGGACCGCAGGGCGAAGCGGGTCAAGACCGACCGGCTGGACGCGGCGAGGATGCTCCGGGCGCTGATGGCCATCGACCGCGGCGAGCCGCAGGCGCCGGGCACGGTGCGGGTCCCGAGCGTGGAGGAGGAGGACCGTCGGCGCCTGCTGCGCGAACGCCGCCGCCTGGTCAAGCAGCGCACCATGCTGACCAACTCCATCAAGAGGCTGCTGATGCTGCACGGCGTCTTCGACCTCGCCCCGCGCAAGAAGGACTTCGCGGAGCGGCTGGACGCGGCGCGCACCGGCTACGGGACGCCGCTCCCGCCGGGCCTGCACGCGGAGGTCCGGCGAGCGAGCGCTCTCCTGGCGGTGGTCGAGGATCAGATCACGGAGGTCGAGGCCGAACGTGACCGTATCGTGGCGCGGGCTGTCTCCGGGGCGGCGCGGGTCGTCGCGGAACGGACCCAATCCGGCGCGGCCCCGGTGGACGATGGGGGGAAGCAGGCAGTCTCCGGGGCGACGCCGGAGGATGACGGAGAGATGCGGGTCAGGTCCGGGGCGGCGCCGATGGGCGATGGAGAGAAGCAAGCCAGGTCCGGGGCGCCGCCGGAGGATGGCGGGGAATCGGGCACGATGATCGCCCGCCTCGTCGGGCTCAAGGGGGTCGGGGCCAACGACGCCGTGCTCCTCGTGCGCGAAGTGTTCTGCCGCGGGTTTCGCAACCGCCGTGAGCTCGCGGGCTGGGCGGGGCTCACCCCCGCGCCGTGGGCGAGCGGCGGCATGGCCCGGAGCCAGGGCATCGACAAGGCCGGGCCGCCGTGGCTGCGCGCGCAGATGGTCCAGTTGGCGTGGCGCTGGCTGCGGCGCCAGCCGGAAAGCGCGCTCTCGAAGTGGTTTCGCGCCCGCGCCGGGACTTCGGTGGGCCGGGTGCGGCGGGTGTTCGTCATCGCCCTCGCCCGCAAGCTGCTGGTGGCGCTGTGGCGGTACGCGACGACCGGCATCGTACCGGACGGGGCGGCGCTCGCCTGAGCCGGAACGGGGTGGCTCGGGGGCGGGCGCCGTCGCCTTGGCGGCCGTTCGGGCCGCCGGATGGAGGAAGGCGCGGCCTTCCTTCGAGAAAGGCCGGGCCGGCGTGTGGCCGAACGCAAGCTGGGCTGAGACACGCCGCCTCATGGACAGGGCCCCGCCGTGCGGAACGTCGCGCCCATGACCGATGGGACAGGGGTCACGGGCCGGCCGCCAGGCCGGAGACCGAACCGGATAAGAGAGGGGTCGGCGCGACCATGCGCCGCCGCGACGACTCGACGTTCCGGGCCCGGCCGAACCGGTCGAACCGGCCGAAGAGGAGGCTGACCGTGTACGACCCCTGACCCGTCGCCGCTCGGGACGTCCATGGAGCGGCCAATCCAGCCTGAAGATCGAAACGGCGCAACGGTGCGTCGACGCCTGCGGCTTCGAGCTCCACCCGCGCGCCGGTCGCTCTCTGCTCCATCCCCGCGACGACACCATCGCCACGGTCTCCACCGGCGCGCCACTCGCCGCGCCGGCCCGCCGCCCGTGCTCGATCCGAACTCACCGGACGACGTCACGAGCCGCGTCGTCGAGTCGATGATGGGCGGCGGGAACGTGCGCGGCGTGGAGCAGCGCCGGTGCGGCCCACCGCCGGCAGGACACACCGGACGCCTCGGCCCGTCTCCGCGCTGGTGTTGGCCGCCGGCTCGACGCCCCGGCTTCGCGCCGCGCGGCAGTTCGGAAGCGTATGCCGGGCATCCGTCAAGAGCGTCCGTGAAGAGGCTCGGGCGCTGTTCGTAAGCTATTGATATAGATAGTGGAGAGCGGGGTTCGAGATATTTTTTACCCCGCGGAGACGGCGTTGTTCCAGGGTTGGGGTCGGTTCGAGGGACTTTTGGGCGGATTTCACCCCATGGCGGGGGGTTCGTGGCTCGTACCTGGGCGCCCCTTCCTGGGTACGCCGGCGTCTCGCCGGCCCAGGAAGGGACGAAGCGCCTGTGAGACCGAACAGGCCGGCGGGACGCCGGCGTACCCAGGGGCGTTCGCCATTGGCGAAAACCCTGCAGCGCACATGCCTCGTGAAGGTGCCTCGTGAAGGTTGACTCCGTCCGGATATGGAACCAGGATGGTTGCTCTCCCTCCTTGCAGCTTCCACCGAATGGCCTCCATCACCATCAAGGGCGTCCCGGATCGACTCCTGGCCCGGCTCCGCGAGCGGGCGGCAACGGAGGGACGCAGCATGAACAAGGAGATCATTCGCCTCCTCGATCTGAGCCTCTCGGCGCAGCGGACCCACCCGGCAGAGCAACGCCGGACACTCGCGTTCACGCAGGCGGAAGCGTGGTCACGCTTGGGCGGCCGATGGATCTCGGACGTTCCGGTCGAGGATGAGGTCGGCGGCCTCTATTCCGCCCGGTCGGGCGGACGCGAGATCGAGCTTTGAAGATCCTCGACTCGGACGTCTGCATCGAGATCCTTCGCGGCAACGAAAAGGTCATCGAGAAACGGAGAACGGTCGCCGATGACGCCACAACCACCTGGATCACGGCATCGGAGCTTGCCTGTGGCGCCGAAAAATCCCGAGCGCCGGAGCAGAACACCACGCTGGTGACGGAGTTCCTCGCGACCTTGCCCGTGCTGGGTCTGGACCTGCCGGAACGCCAACAAGGGAGCGGACCAGCAACAGCCCCGGAGACCGGGAGGCGCCGTCGCGAAGGCGGCTACCTTCCTCCCCCCTTCAAACAGCCCGGCCAAGGCCGGCCCGAGCCGCCTGAAGCATGGCCCCTTGACGCCGGCACTCCCGGCTCCTCGGGGGGGATTCCGGTTCCGTACAGATGCAACCGCTTCCACGGATGCCATCCGCAGGCCCGTTCCTGCGATTATTGCGCCGCGGTTCCGACGCATTGCACACCGGTAGTAAGTTGTCTGCTATGGCGCTCCCTGCCCGTGGCAACGCGACATGTGCCGCGGGTGAGTGCAGTAGTAGCACCCCTCTCGCAGACGCGAACTGCTTCATCTTCGGCCTCGCGCCGTAATCTGTCAGCGCCGTAACCGAAGGCTGGGGAACCGCAGCCTTCGGGGCATTCGCTTACTGCGATCGCACCGCAAGCATTGGCGTACCCAGGTATTTTCCTTTCACAATTACCTCGAAAACCACTTTCACATTGTCTCTTCGCATCGCTCTCGGCCGCGGAGGCGCTGGTCCCAGAGCCAAAAGCCCAGGAGTAGCTCCAGTTGTTTCTACTGACCTCCACTCGCCCCCAGTAAAGAGCCGAATACTGAGTCTGCGTCGTCGGCTCCGGTTGTGGCTGTTGCTGCGGGCAGCCGAACCTTTCCATCCTGGTGGAGCCACAGGATCTACAGCAGCCTGTACACCCTCTACTTCCATCCATACCAACACCAAAATGGGACGAAGTACCTTGGATTTGACCGCCGTAGCATATATTCGTTCCAGCTTGGCACGGTATGCGAGTTGTTCCTGCCTGCCCCAAGTCGCGAGTGACAAAGAACTGGTTACCGCCCGGATGACGTCTCGAGCTTGGTGTCACGTCTCCGATCTGCTCGAAGAGGCGATACTCCACCGGCCTTCCATCATTACAGGCGTCTGTGGCAGTGAACGTAAACATATTCCCCGTCGGCTCCGGCTCCGGCTCCGGTTGTGGCTGTTGCTGTTGCTGTTTATGAATATGAAACGACGACGCCCCCACCGACTCACAACCTGTTCTGTCCGCCTCTATATATTGTGCACCCCGCGCTTCCGTCCAATAATGGAACATGCTGGCGGCGGGGGCGGGGGGTCTGCATTCGACGATCGTTCTGTATTCACTACCAGATGTCGGACACTGCTGTAGCTCACTAGGAGGTGAAAGCTGTGCCTGTGCCCCCACCAAGCCAATCAAAATCGGGTTGACCTGTGAACTCGTCTCTGAACAATTCAGATCTACGGGACCCAGGCACAGACCGCCGAGGCCGCTGCCGCCGCTAACGGGGAAAAGACAGCTCTTGGTCGCCCGCGTAATGGGAATTTCACCCCCGCCCCCCTCGCCGGGCATTTCCGGCATGCATTGGCCATCGTCCCCGCGGACCTGGCCTTGCGGGCACGCAGGCGGTGGTTCCCCACCCGGCGGCGGTTCCCCATTCCCGCCCCCGCAGGCCGTCAATCCCGCCAGCGCGAGGCCGACCACCGCAAGCTGCACGATACGCTTGAAGGAGCGTGGAGAATGAGGGTCTGTCCGTTCATGCAGCATCGTTCTCTCTCCCTTCCCGGCAGGGCCGGTCGGTGTGCTTCAGGCGGTCTTCGCGTCTTTCTTCTGGGTCAGGCCGCGCGGGCCACGGTGACGCTCAAGGTCCGGTCGGTGTCCAAGTCTGGGTTGTTGAGCAACCGGAACGTCGCCCGCCCGGACGTGGCGCCCCGGAGGATGGTGACGAGGGCTGGCTCGTCGACGTAGTCCACGCCGGCCACCGCGGGGTTGTCCCCGCTCCCCGGGGCGAGGCGCACCGACAGGCGCACTTCCCCGGACGCGGGGGCGGACAGGGCCACCTCCACCGAGACGGTCCCACCGGTCGCCGCGGACGACTGGAGGAACCGCACCGTCACGCCCTCCCCCTCGGTGCTTTGCCGTGCTTCGCGCTCGATGGTCCGGATCCGCCCCTCGTTCTCCACCGGACGCCACAGGTCGCCCGCCGTCGCGGTGCGCGCCATCGCAAAGGCGCCGAGCCCCTCCCACTTCGTCCGCTTGCGCGGGCCTCCGAACGGGATGTCGAGGGAGAACGTGTACGACTCGCCGTCCGCGCCGGAGCCGAGGCCGGTGCGGGCGTCCATGCGGAGATACGGATGCGGCCTCCAGCCGAAGCCGAGGCGCCCGTCGACCGCGGACCGCCCCGCGTCGTCGCGCTCCCAACGGCCCAGCGCGGTGTCGAGCGACACGGTCGTGGTCAGGCCGAACCGCGCGCTGAGCTCGGTCCCCCCGACCGCACGCTCCTCGTAGCCCGAGCGACCGGGCCGCCACTCGGTCGTCGGGACGTAGTGCTGCAACGAGACGTGGCCCCACGGCCCGGCGTAGTCCGTGCCAAGCACGAACCGCTGGTGCCCGCGCTCGAGGTTCTCCTGCACCAGCGCCGTCGCCCCCAACACCACGCCCGCGCCCGCGGCGAACCGCCATGCGCCGCCGAGGCGCACGTCGTTGCGCCGCAGCCCGTGCTCGTCGGTCCAGCGGGTCATGCCCTGCTGGAGGAACAACGCGCTCCCGGGGAGCGCCGGCGCGTCGTCGT
Organism: Gammaproteobacteria bacterium; assembly: GCA_965243335.1. Taxonomy (GTDB): domain Bacteria; phylum Pseudomonadota; class Gammaproteobacteria; order HK1; family HK1; genus JAJDXW01. Next base: position 1,225,031 of record OZ251545.1, on the reverse strand, counting down.
CGCCGGGCCGCGCGCGCCCGTGGTACGCGAGCGGGACGACCGCGTCCAGCTCCCCGGCCAGCCCCTGGCCGAGCGGGGACCAGGACATGCGGTGCACGAGGCTGAAGTTCTCTCCGAACACCCTGCGCCCCTGCTCGGTCGCAAGGCGGGCGGCCGCGTCCACCAGGAGCCCGCCGAGCCGGTCCCCAACGCAGCGCGAGCCGGCGTCCCAATCGGCCGAGTCCTTCCCAGAGAGCGAGGTCATGCACGAGCCGGCCCGGTCGAAGGCCCACTCCGCGAGGGTGTCGGCGGCATGGGAGGGAGCGGGAACGGTGAGGACGGGGGAGAGGACGGCGACGAGGGCAAGGGTCGTTCGGGAGCGGCGCATGGGATTCTTCCTGCGGTCTGCGGTGGGACGCTCTGCCAGCCGGGAGCGGTCGTGGAGCGACCGTGGAACGGTCCTGGCATGGATGGCGCTGCCGGCGGTGCGCTGCGCCGGGCTCGCGGCCGGTGCGGTCGACGCAAGGCGCGGGCCGGGGGACGGAGTTCGCGGCAGCCGGGCCAGCCCGGGACGAACCCGGGATGCACGGCCGGAGAACGCGACTCGCGAGAACGGCGGCTTCGTGGATGATGTGCGGCGCATCGTCCTCCCTCATGGACTTGGCTCACCGGAGGCCCATGCAGGCTCTTATGAGAAGAACGTTGTCAACCCCCCTTGCCAGAGGTCCCTGATCTGTTCATAACCTATTGATATAAATTTTAAAAAACGGGATTCGGGAAAATTTTTACCCCACGGGGACGGTGTTCTTCCACGGTTTCGGGTCGGTTCGAGGGGCTTTTGGGAAGGTTTCACCCCACGGCGGGTCGTACCTGGGCCCCTATCCCTGGGTACGCCGGCGTCTCGCCGGCCCGGGAAGGGCGAAGCGCCACGGGAACGGACATGCCGGCGGGACGCCGGCGTACCCAGGGGCGTTCGCCATTGGCGAAAAACCCCACAGCGCACAAGGCTCCGGCTCGTCGCACGATCGTGGCATCCTGTGCGAGGCGAGGTCCGCGAGCCGACGGCGAGGGAGACGATGGGACGTGAGATGCCGGAGCACTCGCGCCGAGGCCGGAGGCGCGCCGTTCTGCTGGCCCTCGGGTGGGCGGCCGTCGCGGGCGGGTGCGTAGACCCCGGGCTCGACTGCTGGACGCGCGAACGCATCGAGGCGGCCGGAGCCGCGCGGGCGCAAGGCCCGGTCCGCGAGGTCCTTGAAGGCGTGGTCGCAGGCGAAGTCGTGGTGGAGGACCCGGCCAACTGGTGGACGGGGGCGCGGTTCACCGGCGAGCGGTGCGGGATCGAGGTCGAGCACCGCCGCTCGGGGACCTTCGTGCACATGGGAGGCATGGAGGGGGCGGCGAAGCTCGAGGCCAGGATGGGCCCCGGCGACGCCCCGTTCTTCGTCGGGAGGACGGCGGACGGGGCCGCGGTGGTCCTGCAGCACCACCGGGGGCGTCCCGTGGCTCTCACGCTGACCAGGTTCGAGGCGGACGGGCGGCTTCGCTACGGGGCGTGTGGGGAGCAAGAGACGCCGTTCCTCGAGTGCCACGCGGGCGGGCTGGAGAGGGGGCCGGGCGGTTGAACGCCGTCGAGCCGCGGGGGCGCGGACACCGCGCGCCGACCGGCCCCGCCTTCGCGGGGGAGGGGCGCCCGCTCGACGCGCCAGGCTCCGGGCGTGGACGCGCAATTCCTCACCACCGGCGGGCTGCGCGACGAGCTTCGAGCCGTCCGGGCCGAAGCGCGCGCCGACCGGGAAGCGTTCGAGGAGCAGATCATCCGGTTGACCGAGCAGCAAGGCGCTCTCGGCGGCCTCCTCGAGGGTCTGCGCCTGCGGCAACTGGCCGCGGACGCCTCGGACGACCGGCCGCCCGGATGATTCGGCGAGCCTCACCGTAGCCGGGTCACCGCCCGGCTCATGCGCCGGAACGGGGGGGAAGGCGAGATTTGCCCGGAGTCGTAATAGACTCTATGGGCAGGATCCCGGAGATTCCTGCCTCTCCGCCTCGCCGCCGCCGGAGCCGCCCCCGTGACCCCTGCCCTGCCGGCCCTCGGAGCCGACTCGCCCGAACGCTTCATCAACCGCGAGCTCTCTTGGCTCGCGTTCAACGAGCGCGTGCTCGAAGAAGCCCGGAACCCGCGCGTGCCCCTGCTCGAACGGGTGCGGTTCCTCGCCATCTCCGCGGCCAACCTGAACGAGTTCTACATGGTGCGGGTCGCCGGGTTGAACGGCCAGGTGGAGGCCGGGGTCACGGTCGCGAGCCAGGACGGTATGACCCCGGCGGAGCAGCTCGCGGCGATCGCGGTCCGGTCCCGAGCCCTGATGGACGACCAGCAGGACCGCTGGGAGGCGCTGGCGGCCGAGATGAGGAGCAACGGGATATTCGTGCTCGACGAGTCGGAGCTCGAGGACACCGACCGGACGGCCCTCGAAGAGCACTTCATGAGCGAGATATTCCCGGTGCTCTCCCCCATCGCGAGCGACCCCGCCCACCCGTTCCCGTTCATCCCCAACCTCGGGTTCAGCCTGGTCGTCCGGTGCGTCCGCGACCCCGAGGAGCCGATGTTCGGGCTCGTCCCGATCCCCCGGGGGATCCGGCGGTTCGTCCGGCTCCGCGGCAAGGACGAGCGCTTCATCCCCGTCGAGCAGGTCATCCGGGCCTTCGTCGGCCGTCTCTTCCCCGGATTCCGCATCGAGGACTCGGGGGTGTGCCGGGTGCTCCGCGACAGCGACGTGGAGATCGAGGAGGAGGCCGAGGACCTCGTCCGGGAGTTCGAGCGCCTGCTCCGCGAGCGGCGCCGGGGCGCGGTCATCCGGCTCACCCTCGACCGGGACATCTCGGCCGACCTCGAGTCCTTCCTGATGGACAAGGCCGGGGTCGCTTCGCAGGACCTCGTCGTCCGCCAGCGGCTGCTCGGCCTCGCGGACACGAGCGAGCTGGTGCTCGACTCGCGCTCCGACCTCCTCTTCCCTCCGTTCACGCCGCGCGCCACCGAGCCCGTCAGGAACTACGGCGGGGACTGCTTCACCGCCATCCGCAAGGGCGAGTTCATCGTCCACCATCCCTACGAGGAGTTCGACGTGGTGGTCGAGTTCCTGCGCCAGGCGGCGGCGGACCCGAACGTCGTGTCCATCAAGCAGACCCTGTACCGGACGAGCGAGGACTCCCCCATCGTCGCCGCCCTCGCCGCCGCCGCCTACGCCGGCAAGTCGGTCACCGCCCTCGTCGAGATCAAGGCCCGGTTCGACGAGGAGCGGAACCTGCGCTGGTCGCGCAACCTGGAGAGGGCGGGGGTCAACGTGGTCTACGGCTTCGTGCGCCTGAAGACCCACGCCAAGGTCTCCCTGGTGGTGCGCCGGGAGTGGAACGGGCTTCGCTCCTACGCCCACTTCGGCACCGGCAACTACCACCCGGTCACCGCCCGGGTCTACACCGACATTTCGTTCTTCACCTGCGACCGGGCCCTGTGCCGGGACGCCGCCAGGCTCTTCAACTACATGACGAGCACCGCCCCGCCGGACCGCTTCGAGAAGCTCGCGGTCTCGCCCCTCAACCTGCGCGAGCGGCTGGCCGAGCTCATCGACGCGGAGATCGAGCACGCGGCGGCGGGCCGCCCGGCCGGCATCGTGGCGAAGCTCAACTCGCTGGTGGACGGCGCGATCATCGAGCACCTGTACCGGGCGTCGCAGGCCGGGGTCCCCATCGACCTCGTGGTGCGCGGGATCTGCTCCCTTCGCCCCGGGGTGCCGGGGCTCTCCGAGAACATCCGGGTGAAGAGCATCGTGGGACGCTTCCTCGAGCACAGCCGGATCGTCTGCTTCGCGGCCGGGCACGGGCTCGACGCGGGCGGCGCCAGGGTGTTCATCTCGTCCGCGGACTGGATGCCCCGGAACCTCGACCGGAGGGTCGAGACCCTGGTCCCCATCGAGAACCCGACCGTGCACCGCCAGGTCCTCAAGCGGATCATCCGGGCGAACCTCGCGGACGAGACCCAGAGCTGGCGGCTCGGTCCGGACGGGACCTACACCCGCCTGAAGCCCCGCCGAAGGCCGTTCTCCGCCCACGAGTACTTCATGACCCATCCCAGCCTGTCGGGGCGCGGGGCGGCTCTCGGCAAGCCGCGGGCGAGGAGGAGCGCCGCGCGCGCCTGATGGAGCCCCCCGCCGTGGCGCACCCGCGGCCCTCGCACGCCCGTGCGGTGGCCGTCATCGACGTCGGCTCGAACTCCATCCGGCTCGTGATCTTCGACCGGCTGGAGAACGCCCTCGTCCCCCTCTACAACGAGCGGGGGTTCTGTGCGCTCGGGCGCGGGCTCGCGGCGGGCGCGCTCCTCGACGAGGAGGCGATGCAGGAGGCGGCCCGGCTGGTGACCCGCTTCGTGCGGCTCGCCGGGTCGCTCGGGGTGGGCGACACCGAGCTCATCGCGACCGCCGCGGTGCGCGAGGCGCGCAACGGTCCCCGCTTCGTCCAGGACGTCGAGGCCGCCTGCGGGGCGCGCGTCCGGGTCCTTGACGGCGCCGAAGAAGCCCGGTTCTCCGCCCTCGGGGTGGTCGCGGGGATGCCGGGGGCGACCGGGATCACGGGGGACCTCGGGGGCGGGAGCCTCGAGCTCGTGGAGATCGACGGCGGCCGGGTCGGGCGCCAGACGACCCTCCCGCTCGGCACGGTGCGCATGTCCGACGCCTACGCCGAGGACCCGAAGGAGGTCCGGCGGCGCCTGCGCGAGGACCTCTCGCGGATCGAATGGCTCGGCGAACGCCGGCGGGAGAGCTTCTACCCGGTGGGAGGGTCGTGGCGCGCCCTCGCGCGGCTCCACATCGACCGCACCGACCATCCCCTCCACATCATCCACGACTACGCCCCGCCGGCGCGCGAGACCGCGGAGTTCGCGGGCTCGATCAGCCGGCTCCCGCCGACCGCCCTCGGACGGACCCCCGGGGTCAACCGGCGGCGGGCCCGGCACCTCCCCTACGCGGCCATGCTGCTCGCGGAGCTGCTGGAGACGGTCCGCCCGCACACGGTCCGGTTCTGCTCCACGGGGGTGCGCGAAGGCCTCGTCCACTCCCGGCTGCCGGCGGCGGAGCAGTCGGCGGACGTGCTCCTCTCGGCCGCCGAGGCGCTCGGGCGCCGGGAGGCGCGCTTCCCCGAGTTCGCAGAGGCGCTGTTCGACTGGCTGTCCCCGCTCGTCCGCAAGAGGCGGTGGCGCCGGCTCGCCCGCGCCGCCTGCCACCTCGCCGACGTCTCGTGGCGCGAGCACCCCGAGTACCGGGCCGAGCAGGGGCTCCTGCGGGTGGCCCGGCACAACTACCTGGCGGCCGGGCACGGGGAGCGGGTCTTCCTCGGCCTCGCCGTGTTCGGGCGCTACGGGGGAAACGCCGCCGCGTCCGCGGCGGCGAAGCGGCTGGGGCCGCTCCTCGATGAAGACGGGCGGCGGCGCGCGGAGGTCCTCGGGCGGGCCATGCGCCTCGCCTACCGGCTGTCGGCGGGCTCCGCCGAGCTGCTGGGCCGCACCCGGCTCAAGTACCGGCCGGAGGGCGGCAAGCTCGTGCTGAACCTCGCGGGGGCGGCGAGCCCGCCGGCGGGCGGCGCGGTCGAGCAGGAGCTCGCGGCCCTCGCCAAGGCGCTCGGCGCGGACGAGCGGGCGATCCGCGCGGGCTCCTGACCGGCGCGGGCGGACGGGGGAAGGGGCGGGGCGAGACGCCCCGTCCGGCGGGCGGGCCGGTGGCTCTGGCGGCGGACCGTCAGCGGGGCGGCCCCGCGGGCGTCTCCCGGCGAAGGAGGCGTCCCGGGGCGGGCCCCGCGGACGGGGCCGCGGCGCCCTCCGCCCACACCTCGCGGCCGTTCACGAAGACCGCGCGGACCCCCGCGGCGGGCCGTATCGGGTCTTCGAACGTGGCGGTGTCCGCGATCTCGTCCGGGTCGAAGACCGCGAGGTCGGCGTATGCCCCCTCGCGCAGCGCCCCGCGCCCGGGCAGCCCGAAGACCGCGGCCGGCTTGCCGGTCATCCGGTGCACCGCGTCCTCGAGCCCGATCAGCCCCTCGTCCCGGACGAAGCGGCCGAGCACGCGCGGGAACGTGCCCCAGAGGCGCGGGTGCGGAAAGACGTCGTGCGGGAGGCCGTCGGAGCCGATCATCGCCCCCGGAAACGCGATGATCCGGGCGAGGTCGTCCTCGTCCATCATGAAGTAGATCCCGCTCGCGGGCTGGAGGCGGGCCACCGCCTCCTCCACCCTGCACCCCCATTCGCGGGCGACGTCGTCGAGGAAACGCCCGGCCGCCTCGGGGCAAGGCTCGGACGAGGACACGATCACCTTCTCCGAGCGGTTGACGATCTCCTGGAGGAGCACCGTCGAGCCCGCGACGTAGGGATAGACGTCGAGGTCGATGGACTGCGAGGCCTGGGCCTCCGCGATGAGCGCGAGGGTCTCCCGGGTCCTGCCCCAGTTCTCCCGGCCCGCGCACTTGTGGTGGGAGATGACGACCGGGAGCCCCGCTTCGCGGCCGATGCGCATGGTCTCGCGCACCGAGTCGAGAACCCCTCCCTCCTCGTCGCGCATGTGCGTCGAATGCATGCCGCCGTGGGCCGCGACCCGCCGCGCGATCGCGATGACCTCCTCGGTCGGGGCGGCCCGCGCCGGCGGGTAGGCGAGACCGGTGCTGAACCCGATGCACCCGGCGCGCATCCCCTCGTCGGCGAGCTCGACCATGCGCTCGATCTCGCCCTCGACAGCGGGCCGGTCGAGCCCGTCCATCACCTGCGCGCGAAGGGCGCTGTGGCCGAGCTGCATGGCGACGTTGAGCGCGGGCGGCGAGCCTTCGAGCTCCTCGCGGTAGGCGGCGAAGGTGGGAAAGCGGTACCAGTCCTTCCCGCCGAGCAGGTTGAGGGGCGGCGGGGGCTCGCGGCCGGAGAGCGGGGCGAGGCTCACCCCGCAGTTCCCGGTGACGACGGTGGTCACCCCCTGGCTCACCTTGCAGGCCATCCCCGGGTCGGAGAGGACCGCCCGGTCGTCGTGGGTATGGGTGTCGATGAAGCCCGGGGAGACGACGAGCCCGGTCGCGTCGATCTCCCGCGCGCCCCGCATCGCGTCCAGCCTTCCGACCGCGGAGATCCGATCGCCGTCGACGGCCACGTCGGCGAAACGGCGGGGCGCGCCGGTCCCGTCGATCACCATTCCGCCTCGAAGGAGCAGCTCGCAGGTATCGGGGTTCATTCGCTTCGGTCTCCAGCCTGTGGGTCGGGGATGGTCGGGAGCCGGCGCGGGATCCGGCCCAAGTCCGGACTTGGGTTCGGGCTCGCTGCCGATTCCGTCCGCCGATTATGGATCGGAACGCGGCCCCGGCCAGTGCCCCGGTACAATCGGCGGCCCACGGGCGGGCTCGCGAACCGTAGTCCGCCCGGCGTCGGCCACGCTGCCGCGCGCGGCGCCGGCCCGCCGCCCGAGCGACTCCTCCGCCCTGCCCGCCCCTACCGAAGAGGAAACGCCCGATGTCGTTCGACGGCCCGGACCGCGAGCACCGCTTCCGCACCGCGGGAGGGGTGGAGGTCGTCCGGCGCACCGCGCCGGTCCCCCTCGCGTCCGAGCCGGCGGCGGCGCTCGCCGAACGCCTCGACGGCCGGCGCGGCGCGCTGCTCGCGTCGTCCTACGAGTACCCCGGCCGGTACACCCGGTGGGACATCGGGTTCGCGGACCCGCCGATCGAGATCACTGCCCGGGGGCGAAGCGGCGCGGTCCGCGCGCTCAACGAGCGGGGCGAGGCGCTGCTCCGGCCGATCGAGGCCGCCCTCGCCGGGGAGCCGCACGTGGCCTCCGTCGAGCGGCGCGGCGGCGCGGCCGTCGCGTTCGCGGTGCGCGAGCCGGAGCCGGGCTTCACCGAGGAGGACCGGAGCCGGCAGCCGACCGTCTTCTCCGCCCTCCGGGCCGTCTGCGCCCGGTTTCGTGCCGGGGACGACCCCCACCTCGGCCTCTACGGGGCCTTCGGCTACGACCTCGCGTTCCAGTTCGACCCGATCGAGCTCCGCCGCCCCCGCCCGGAGGCGGACCGCGACCTGGTGCTCTACCTCCCCGACGAGATCCTGGTCGTGGACCACCAGGCGGCGACGGCCGAGTGGCGCCGCTTCGAGTTCACGACCGGCGCGGGCTCGACGGCCGGCCGGCCCCGGACCGGGCCGGACACCCCGTGGCGGGCGGCGGAGACGGTGGGGCGGGACACGGACCACCGGCCGGGAGAGTACGCGGACTGCGTGCGCGAGGCGCACGGGCGCTTCCGGCGGGGCGAGCTCTTCGAGGTGGTGCCCGGCCAGTCGTTCTTCGCGCGCTGCCCCGCCCCGCCCTCGGAGGTGTTCCGGCGGCTTCGCACCCGCAACCCCGCCCCCTACGGGGCGCTCATGAACCTCGGGGAGGGCGAGTACCTCGTCGCCGCCTCGCCGGAGATGTACGTGCGGGTCGAGGGGCGGCGGATCGAGACCTGCCCCATCTCCGGCACGGTCGCACGCGGGGCGGACGCCATCGGGGACGCGGAGCAGATACTGAAGCTCCTCTCCTCGGAGAAGGAGGCGTCCGAGCTCACCATGTGCACGGACGTGGACCGGAACGACAAGTCGCGGGTATGCGAGCCGGGCAGCGTGCGGGTCATCGGGCGGCGCCAGATCGAGATGTACTCGCGCCTCATCCACACCGTGGACCACGTGGAGGGGCGGCTTCGGGACGGGCTCGACGCCTTCGACGGGTTCCTCGCCCACACCTGGGCGGTCACCGTCACCGGGGCGCCGAAGCACGCCGCGATGCAGTTCATCGAGGACCGGGAGAAGTCCGTCCGGCGCTGGTACGGCGGGGCCATCGGAAGGATCGGGTTCGACGGGAACATGAACACCGGGCTCACCCTGCGCACCGTGCAGATCCGGGACGGCGCGGCGGAGGTGCGGGCCGGGGCGACCCTCCTCGTCGACTCCGACCCGGAGGCCGAGGAGGCGGAGACCCGGCTCAAGGCGGCCGCCCTGCTCGACGCGATCGCGCGGCCGGACCCGCCGGCCGAGCCGGCCGCCGAGGGAGGGGGGGCGGAGCGCCCGGGCGCGGGGCGGATGGTCCTGATGGTGGACCACCAGGACTCCTTCGTGCACACCCTCGCCGCCTACTTCCGCGAGACGGGGGCGGAGGTCACCACCCTGCGGGCGGGGTTCGCGCCCGAGCGGATCGACGAGATCGCCCCCGACCTCGTGGTCCTCTCCCCCGGCCCCGGCGCGCCGTCGGACTTCGGGGTCGCCGCCACGGTCGGGGCGGCCCTCGCGCGCGGCCTCCCCCTGTTCGGGGTCTGCCTGGGGCTGCAAGGGATCGTCGAGTACTTCGGCGGGCGGCTCGGGGTGCTCGGCTACCCGATGCACGGGAAGCCCTCCACGATCCGCTGGCGGGGCGGAAGGCTGCTCGCGAGCCTGCCGGAGCGGTTCGAGGCGGGGCGCTACCACTCCCTCTTCGGGGAGCGCGACGGACTGCCCGAATGCCTCGAGGTCACCGCGGACACCGAGGACGGGGTCGTCATGGCGATCGAGCACCGGACCCTGCCGATCGCGGCCGTCCAGTTCCACCCCGAGTCCATCCTGACCCTGGGGGGCGAGGTCGGCCGGCGCCTCGTCCACGAGGCGGTGGAGCGCCTCCGCCCATCGCCGGCCCTGCCGCAAGCCCGGCGCGCCGCGCGCTGACCGCCTTCCGCCTCGCCCCGCCGAGAGGCTTCCATCGCGCCCGAACCGGCGCGGGCGGTCACGGAGAGGAGCACGGATCCGGACGGGAGCCGCGCGATGGCCGTCGATGAGATTTGCGGGAACCCCCCGCATCGACCCGGACCGGCCATCCCGAAACCTCGAGCAGGGCGGGCATCCGGCGGCGGTACGCCGGGGCGAAATCCTACGAAGATCGAGACCCTGCCCTACACGGCGGCCTCCTCTCCTGCGCCATCATTGCGGCTCCGGGACGAGGCCCCGGAAGGCGGCTTGGGACAGGGGTATGAGCATGGTATCGTCGCCGGGGATCGGGCGCCGCCGGAGCCCGTCCCGCTGCACGGAGGAGCCATCCGATGAGCCAGCACGTCCTTTCCCCCGCCGCGATTGAGTATCCGAGCGGGGACGGCGAACCGATGGCCGAGAACGACTGGCAGCTCCACGCCATCCTCGATGCGGTCGGCGTCCTCTGCCACCACTTCCGGGACCGCCCGGACGTGTACGTCTCCGGCGACCTCTTCATCTACTACGAAGAAGGCAATCCGAAGGCGCGGGTCGCGCCGGACGTGTTCGTCGTGTTCGGCGTCCCCAAGCACTTCCGGCAGGTCTACAAGCTCTGGGAGGAAGGGCCGGTCCCGGCCTTCGTGATGGAGGTGGCGTCGCGGGGAACGTGGCGCGAGGACGAGAAGCGCAAGGCGAAGCTGTACGAACAACTGGGGGTGAAGGAGTACTGGCAGTACGACCCCACCGGGGACTACCTGGGGCTGCGTCTCAAGGGCCGCCGCCTGGTGGGGGACGTCTACGAGCCGCAGCCGGTGGTCGATTCGCTGGACGGGACCGTGTTCCTTCGCAGCGAGACCCTCGGCCTCGACTTCCGGGTCAAGGGCGAGGAGCGGTGCTTCTTCGACCCGGCCGCGGGCCGGCGCCTCCTCACCCTGTCCGAGCAGGCCGCCGCGCAGCACGAGGCCGAGACGCGAGCCGAAACCGCCGAGACGCGAGCCGAGCGGGAAGCGGCGGCGCGGCGAGAGGCAGAATCCCGGATCGCCGAGCTCGAAGCGCTCCTTCACGAAGGCCGCAGCCCGCCGGGTCCTCTCTGACGGGGCCGGCCGCGTCCCCGGGAGCGCGCCGAATTCCTTGACGCCAGGGAGATCGGGACATTTCTGGAGCGGCTCGAGACCCGCGGCCGGGACTCGTGGCCGGGAGGGCGGCGCGGAGCCGGACTGAGGCCGCCGCCTTGAAACGACCGGCCATCCTGGAACGAACGACCGCCCGATCGAATACCCGGGCGCCATCGGAGGAGACATGAACCCCGTCGCGGAAGGCCTGGAGTCCGGACAGCTTCCACCGCTCGCCGACGTGCGCCGCAACCTGGACGTGCGCTGGTATCGCTGTCCCATCGACCGCCGGACGCTGCGCGAGCTCGCCCGGCCGAGCGATCTGCGCGGGCTGTTCCTCGCCATCGGTCATCTCGGCCTCTGGGCGCTGGCCGGGCTCGCCGCGTACCTTCTCTTCGCGCACGAGGTCTGGTGGGGCTTCCTCCTCGCACTCTTCGCGCACGGCACCGTCGCCTCCTTCTTCACCGCCCCCCATCACGAGCTCTGCCACAAGACGGTGTTCCGAACGAAGCAGCTCAACGAGGCGTTCCTCCGGATCTTCTCGCTCCTCGGGTGGCTCAACTTCCACGTGTACCGGTTCAGCCACAGCCACCACCACCGCTATACCCTGTTCGTCGAGGGCGACCGCGAGGAGGTGATGCCGGAGACGCCCTCGCTCCGCTTCCTCTACCTGCTCCAGCTCTTCACGGTCAACGTCACCGGGGGATACCAGTCCCGGGGGATCATGCCGACCCTGAAGAGCTTCGGCCGGCTCGCCCTCCACCGCCTCGACAACCCGTACAACTCGTGGGGGCCGGAGCTCTACGAGGGGCATCCCGGCGAGGCCCGGAAGGCCGTCGCCTGGGCGCGCCTGGTCCTCGTGTTCCACGCGGCCGTCGTCGCCGCCTCCCTCGCGGCCGGCGAGCCGATCGTCGCCGTGCTCGTCTCCGGCTCGGTGTTCATCGCCAACTGGCTCCGGTACTTCGTGGGCGTGCCCATGCACTGCGGCCTGCGGAGCGGGGTCGCGGACTTCCGCAAGTGCGTCCGCACCATCACCCTCGACCCGCTGTCGGGGTTCCTGTACTGGCACATGAACTGGCATCTGGAGCACCACATGTACGCCGCCGTGCCGTGCTACCACCTGAAGCGGCTGCATCGCGCGGTCGCGCGGGACATGCCGGCGCCGCGCACCCTCGTCGGCGCGTGGCGGGAGATGCGCGAAACGTGGCGGCGCCAGCAGACCGACCCCGGCTACGCGTTCGATACGCCGGTCCCGGCGCCCGCTCCGGGTCCGTCCGCCGGCGGGGATGGCGCCGCCCGGGCGGCGGACCCGCTCGCCGCGTCGATGGGCGGCCTCGCCCCGCGCGCCCTCGCCGACCACCCGTAGGGCGAGGCGGCGGCGGAACGAAGCGGCGGCCGGCCGGCGGTCGGCGAACCGCGGACCGTGCCGGCGCTCAGGGGTCCCGGGGCACGAACGCCTCGACCGGCTCGGCGCGGCCCCGGAGGCGCTGCTCGCCGACGGACACGAGGCGCTCGGCGGCCGGACCGCCCTCCTCCCGCACCCGGGCCACGAGGTCCCCGGAGGCGACGAGGTCCACGTCCAGCTCGCGCGTCAGCCCTTCGAGCCGGCTCGCGACGTTCACCGTGTCGCCGAGGACCGCGAACTCGAGCCGGCGCTCGTTGCCGATGTCCCCCAGCACCACCGGGCCGAAGTGGAGCCCGATCCCGATCCGCACCGGAACGGCCCCCTCCGGGCGCCGGGAATCGTCCGAGCCCGGCGCCGCGTCCGGGTCCGCCGGGGCGCCGGCGCCCGCCTCCGCTCCCGGCCCGCCGCCCGCCCGCCGACGCCGACCCGCCGCCGCCATATCGAGGGCCGCGGCGAGCGCCCGGCTCGCGTCGTCCGGGCGGGCATGGGGGGTACCGAAGGTCGCCATCAGTCCGTCGCCGATGTACTTGTCGAGGGTGCCGCCGTGCCGGAACACGATGTCGCCCAGGCGCCCGTGCCATTCCCGGAGCAGGGCGATCGTCCCCTCCGGGCCGAGCGATTCGGAGAGACGCGTGAAGCCCACGATGTCCGCGAAGAGGACGGCCGCGTCCTGGCGCCGCGCCGCGCCGAGGTCGTGTTCGTCGCTCGCCAGCTCGGCCGCGACCTCCGGCGAGAAGTAGCGCGCGAGGTTCTCCCGGGCCCGCTCCGCGCGCACGTTGTCGAAGACCAGCCGCCGCGACTGCGCGACCGCGAACGAGGCGATCACCGCCGCCAGCACTGCGACCAGGGCTTCCTGCAGGCGCCCCAGGACCTCGATGAAGTCCGACTCCTGGGCGCGCTCGACGAGACGGAGGCGGGACATCTCCGCCGCGCCCGGAAGACTGAACTCCGTCACGACGCCGGGGGCCTGGACCGCGAGGGCGAGCGCCCCGGACCACCAGAGGGCCATCGAGACCCCGGACCAGAGCACGAGCCGCGGCGAGTAGCTGTGCAGCACCCCCGCGAAGAGGAGAAAGAAGAAGACGAAGCCGTCGTAGCGGTAGAGGAGCGCGGCCGGCAGCGGGACCTCCTCGAAGGGGTTGTCGGAGAGGAGCGCGAAGGTGAGGAGGCCCATGTCGAAGAACGCGGACACGTAGGCGAGCCAGTGGCCGGTTCCGAAACGCTTCGAGACCCCGAAGTTGAGCCAGCCGATGGCGATGACGACCGCGAGCAGGGCGGCATAGTAGTAGTAGCGGGGCGCCGGGATGCTCCACGCGAGCCAGAGCCCGACCACCGCCACCGCCACCGTCCGCCCCCACGCGGCGTAGCGGGCGGAGGTGGTCGCGACCTGCTCGAAGCGGTCGGCGACCCGCCGGTCGAGGCCCTCCGGCGCGCCGGCCACGGGGCCGCTCAGGGTCCGGGGATGACGTGGTCGGGGAGGATGCCGGCCTCCTCCGCCCACCTGCGCCAGTCGAGGCCCCGGACGAGGCCGTGGTCGGTGACGAGCACCGTCCCGAGGCCCGCCGCGAGGCCGCCCAGGACGTCGGTGTAGAGCCCGTCCCCGACCATCGCGACCCGCTCCCGGCGAAGCCCGGCGTCCCCGAGGTGGGCGAGCGCGAGGTCGAAGGCGCCCGGGAACGGCTTCCCGAACCGCTCGCACCGTACCCCCGTCTCCGCCTCCAGGCGAAACGCCCAGTAGCCGGGCTCCGCGGAGAAGGAGCCGTCCGGATACGGGGCGCTCACGTCGGGATTGGCGACGAGCACCGGGCGCGGCGCCTCGCGCAGGGCCGCCGCCATCCGGCGATGGCGCGCCGCGGTCCACTCCCCGGAACGAAGGAGGATGAACCCGTCGGCTTCCCGGTAGAGGGAGTCGTCGTCGCCGAGAAGGGCGGTCTCCGCCGGCAGGGTCCCGAGCTCCGAGTCGGGCTTCGCCATCACCGCCCAGAGCCCCTGCCGGGGGCGCGCCGCGAGCTCCGCCTCGAGCGCGTCGCGGCTCGAGACGACGAGGCCCTCCGGAACCCCGACCCCCCACTCGGCGTAGCGGCGGGCGGTCCAGCGGACCGGGCGCCCGGCGCCGTTCGTCAAGACCATCACCGCCCGCCCGGCCCCGCGGAGGGCGGCCACCGCGTCCACGATCCCCGGCACGGGCTCCGCCCCGACGTTGACGACCCCATAGCCGTCGAGGATGAACGCGTCGTAACGGTCCGCGAGGGCCGCGAGTCCCTCCGCCGGATCGCCGCCCCCCCGGCGGGCCGGGGCCGGAAGCCGGGCCTCGGCCTGGGCGAAGCAGCGGAGGATCGTCTCGGGGTCGAGGTCCTCCGGCTCGGGGAAGGGCGGCGGCGCCACGGTCCGATCCGCTCCGGTCAGCCGCCGCCCAGGCGGGTGGGCGGGGTCTCGCGGAGCGCGGACACGAACCGGTCCCGCCAGTCGGCGACGGTGTTGCGCCGGAGGGCGGCGTCCATGCCGTCCCTCCGCTCGCGGCGCTCCTCGAGCGGCATGTTGAGGGCGCGCTGCATCGCGTCCATGAGCACCGCGGGGTCGTAGGGGTTCACGATCAGCGCGCCGTCCAGCTCGCGCGCCGCCCCGGCGAAGCGCGACAGGACGAGCACCCCGGGGTCCTCCTCGGTCTGGGCGGCCGCGAACTCCTTGGCCACCAGGTTCATCCCGTCCTTGAGCGGGGTCACCAGCCCGACGTGCGCGGCGCGGAAGAGCCCCCCGAGGGTGCGCCGCGGATAGCCCCGGCGGACGTAGCGGATGGGTACCCAGTCGACGTCCGCGAAACGGCCGTTGATCCGCCCGCAGACGTGCTCGACCTCGCTTCGCATCGCCCCGTACTCCGGCACCTCTCCCCGCGACGGCGGCGCGATCTGGAGCAGCAGGAGGTTCCCGTGGTGCTCCGGGTAGTCGGCCAGCAGGCGCTCGAACGCGAGGAAGCGGTTGTCGAGGCCCTTGGTGTAGTCGAGCCGGTCCACGCCGATCATCATCTTCCGGCCCGCGAGGCTGCGCTGCATCCGCCGCTCCTGGCGCGCCGCCTCCCGGGACGCCGCGAGCGCCCGGAACTCGTCGAGGTCGAGGCCGATCGGAAAGGCGCCGGCGCGGAGGGTCCGGCCGAACGCTTCGAGGCGCCCGTCCCCGTGCACGACCCCGCCCGCCTCGTTCGACACGTAGTCCCGGAACGCGCGCAGGTCCGCCGCCGTCTGGAAGCCCACCAGGTCGTAGGCGAAGAGCCCGCGGACGAGGGCCTCGTGGCTCGACAGGGTCGTCAGCAGGTCCGCGGGGGGGAAGGGAATGTGGAGGAAGAAGCCGATCCGGTGCGAGCGCCCCATGCGCCGCAGCTCCTCCGCGCAGGCGATGAGGTGGTAGTCGTGGACCCAGATGAGGTCGTCCCGCCGCAGGTGGGGGGCCATCGCGTGCGCGAAGCGCGCGTTCACCCGGAAGTAGCCCCGGTCGTAGAGCCGGTCGTAGGCGGTGTGCCCCATCCGGTTGTGGAAGAGCGGCCAGAGCGAACGGTTGGCGTAGCCGTTGTAGTACTCGTCGTAGTCGTCCGGCGTCAGATCGATGGTCGCGATGGTGAAGCCGTCCGCCTCCCGGAACGCGGCGGGGCCCGGGCGCTCGCCCACCTCTCCGCTCCACCCGAACCACACCCCGGAATAGCGCCGCAGGGCCGCGTGCATGGCGACCGCGAGGCCGCCTTGCGCCCCCCGGTCCTTCCGGTCCGGCGCGCTGACCCGGTTGGAGACGACGACGAGACGGCTCACCGGGCGAACGTCCACGGGCGGCTGAGGCGCACCGCGCTGTTGATGATCCCGACGAGCGAGTAGGTCTGCGGGTAGTTCCCCCAGAGCTCGCCGGTGTCCGGGTCGATGTCCTCGGAGAGGAGGCGCACGTGGTTGCACCGCGCCAGCATCTCCTCGAAGAGCTCGCGGGCGCGCGCCGACTCGCCCATCGCCGCGAGCGCGTCGATGTACCAGAAGGTGCAGATGTTGAAGGCGGTCCGGGGCCGGCCGAAGTCGTCCTCCATCGCGTAGCGGAACATGTGCCGGCCGCGGAGCAGGGTCCGCTCGACGGCCCGCACGGTCCCCTGGAAGCGCGGGTCGCCGGGCTCGTGGAAGCCGAGGTCCGCGAGCAGCAGGAGGGAGGCGTCCATGTCCTCGCCGCCGATCGCGCCCGTGTAGCAGCCCAGCCGCGGGCTCCACGCCTCCTCTTCGATGAACGCCCGGACCGTCCCCGCGCGTTCCCGCCAGAACGCGGCCCGCTCCGCCCGTCCGAGGTGATCCGCGATGTTGGCCAGCCGGTCGCACGCGGCCCAGCACATCAGGCTCGAATAGGTATGGACGCTCGCCCGGGTGCGCAGCTCCCACAGCCCCGCGTCCGGCTCCCGGTGCACCCGGAAGGCCCGCTCGCCGACCTGCTCGAGCCGGGCGAAGTCGCGCTCGTCCATCGGGCGCAGGAGCCGCCGGTCGAAGAACGCCTGGGCGTTGGAGAGCACCACCTGCCCGTACACGTCGTGCTGGACGTGCCGGTAGGCGGCGTTGCCGAAACGCACCGGCCCCATGCTCCGGTATCCGGGGAGCGCGTCGACGGCCCGTTCGGGAAGGGACTGGCGGAGATCGATCCCCGACACCGGCTGGATGTGGCCGCCGTCCGCCGCCCCGACGAGGTTGCGCACGTAGCGGAGGTAGCTCTCCAGGACGTCCACCGCGCCGAGCTCGTTGAGGGCCCGGATCACGTAGTAGGCGTCCCGCACCCAGCAGTAGCGGTAGTCCCAGTTGCGGCCCGTGTGGGGGGCCTCGGGCACGGAGGTGGTCATCGCGGCGATGATCGCGCCGGTCTCCTCGAACCAGCAGAGCTTGAGGGTGATCGCGGCCCGGATCACCGCCTCCTGCCATTCGAGGGGCACGTGCAGGCGCCGGACCCACTCCCGCCAGTAGGCGGCGGTGGCGTTCAGGAAGTCCCGCCCGGTCTCCCCCACCGGACGGGTCAGGCTCTCGTCCGGGCCGAGGAACAGGGTGATCGGCTCCTCGAGATAGAACCACGACTCGTCGAGGACGTAGGCGAGCGGCGCGTCGGTGGTGAGCCGGACCGCGAGGTCGGAGCCGACGTAGCGGACGTGGTTGGACCCGCGGGTGACCTCCGCGGCCCGGCGCACGTCGCCGAAGCGGGGCCGGACGCGGATGCGGATGCGGGGCTGCCCTTCGAGGGGGCGCAGGATCCTGACCAGGGCCACCGGGCGGTAGCGGCGCCCGAACTGCGAGAAGCGCGGCGCGAAGTCGGTGACCTCGAGCGCGCGCCCTTCCCGGTCGCGGAGGGTGGTGACGAGGACCGGGGTGTTCTCGACGTAGGCCTGGCGGCTCCGGTCGAACCCCTCGATCTCGACGTCGAAGCGGCTCCTCTCGTCCTCGGGGCTGCCGCCTTCGAGGAGGCCCGCGAAGAGGGGGTCGCCGTCGAAGCGCGGCATGCAGGCCCACGCGACGCTCGCGCGCCGGTCGATGAGGGCGGCGAAGGCGCAGTTGCCGACGACCCCGAGGTCGAGGCCGGCTTCGGGCTCCCGGATCACGCCCCCACCGCCTCCGGGACGCCGCGCAGCCACGCGAGGACGGCCGCGACGCCGGGCAGGCGGTGGCGGGCCTCGGTGGGCCGGGCGGGGCCGGCGAGGACGAGGACGCTCACCCCGCCGAGGTCGTTGACGGTCCGGAACCCGTCTTCGTCGGTCACGTCGTCGCCCACGAAGACCGGGGTCCGGCCGGCGAACGGCGGCTCGGCCATGAACGCCGCGATGGCCGCTCCCTTGTGGACGCCCCGGCGCCGAAGCTCGACCACCGCGTCGCCCGCGAGGACCTCGAAGGCGGGGCTCCGGAGAGACTTCACCGCGTCCACGCACGCCTCCCTTCGCTCCGGGGCGGCGCGGTAGTGGAGGGCGAAGGCGCATCCCTTGTCCTCGAAGACCACCCCGGCGTTGGCGGCCGCGACCGCGGCGAGACGTTCCCGCGCCCGCGCCGCCTCGGCCGCGACGGGGGGAGGAAGCGTGTCCGGGACGGCGGCCGCGAGGCGGCCGTCGGCGCTCCGGCGCTCGGCCCCGTGGACCCCCGCGACGGCGGCGACCCGCCCGCCGAGCCAGTGGTCGATCTCGCGGATGGGCCGCCCGGTGACCACCGCGAGCGCCCCGCCGAGGGCCTCCGCCGCCCGCCGGAGCGCGGGCGCGAGGTCCGGCCCCGGCCGGACCTGATCGGGGCGGGGCGCGAAGTCGACGACCGTTCCGTCGAAATCGAGGAACAACGCCCAGTCCGGGCGCGGGCGCGGCGCGTTCATCAACACCGGGGATCGGAGCGGGTTCGGTCGGGGTCGGGAAGGGCGGCGGGGCGTCGCGGACTACGGACGCCCTCCCCGCCCGGGCTTCGGCGAGCGTCCGTTCCCGCGAAGAAGCGCTTCGAGCGCCGCGACCCGCGCCTCCGCGGCCCGGCGGGCGGCGCGCTCCTGGAGACGGGCGGCGCGTTCCTCAAGGCGGGCGGCGTGCTCCTGAAGGCGGGCAGCGTGCTCCTCGCGGTGGCCGAGGAGACGTTGCCCCGCCACCGGATCGAAGAAATACATCTCCTCTCCCCTCACCCGCATTTCGAGGCCCAGGACCTCGCTCTCGAGGCGCCGGGCGCCGTCCGGAGACTCGAGCACCGGCTGGGGCCCGTACACGCCGTCCACCAGGCGCCGGCCCTTCAGGCGCGTCCCGAGGTGCTCCCCGGTCGGGTCGTACTGCCAGTACTCGCGCACTCCCAGCCACCGGTAGAGGGCGGCCTTCGGACCGTCGTCCTCCCGCCAGGAGCTCCGCGACGCCACCTCGAGCACGAAGTCCGGCGCCTTCGGCTCCTCCCACAGCCGGTAGGTCTGCCGCGGCCGGTCCTCCGCTCCGAACACCACGAACGCATCCGGCGCCACCGACACCCTCGGGTCGCCCTCCTCGTAGTAGAGGAGCAGGTCCCCGGACACGTACACGTCGGGGCGGTGGGCGTACCGCACTTCGAGGACGCCGATCACGTACATGATCGCGGCCCGCTGGGTGTCGTTATCCGCCATCGGCTTCCCGTCCGAGGAGGGGTACTCGACCGCGGCGGGGAGCGGAACGGCCTGGATCAGGGGCATCGGCAAGCGCCTCGATACGACGGGAGGAAGCCGGGCGGGCCCGGTTCCGCGGCGACGATAACACGGCGCTCGCGGCGCCCCAACCCGTACTCGTCCGTCCGTCCAACCAGGCCCCCTTCACGCCGAGGACGCGGGCGCCGTTCCAGGGCCGGAGCCCCGCCGCCGGCCCGGAGTCCGCGCCTTCCGTTTCCGCCGGGCGCGCGAAAGACGCCAGCTCCAGCCTTCAGCGGCGGACACGGAAGCGTTCGTAGCGGGCCTGGCGGACTGCCGGCGCACAGGATGGACGAGAGCCCGCGCTTGCGATATGGGCGATCGCCCCGTCGTTCGTAAGACTTCGGCGCGAGACGCCTGGTCGTTTTCGCTCTTTGATCGGGCAACACCCCCCGTCCGGCGATCCGGCCCATCGGATACGGCCTACAATGTCGGCCGGGCCGAGGCGCAGGGAGACGAGGATGGCGGCGCTCCACGAACGGACGATCGACGAAGGGAGGGCTTCGGAGGCGGAGCCGGGGGCCGGCAGGCGGCCCGCGGCGCGCCCGGAGAACCCGGCCCTCTCCGGGCTGGCGTTCCCCGGCTGTGACCGCGTCCCCATGACCCTCGCCGAGTACCGCCGCTCCGAGTACCCGCTCGAGATGTGGGACGCCGCCAGCCGCACCGCCTGGAGGCTGCGCGAGGGGCCGACCTGGGAGCACGAGGGCCCGTCCCAGGCGCTCGCGCAGATGGCCGCCCTCATCGCCGCCGCGCGCGGCTCCACCATCAAGTGCTACGGGGCCATGGGAATGGTCCGGGACGGCGACCCCCCGGGGAGGCGGCTCGTGCTCCATCCCGACCAGACCGTGTACCTGCGCCCGGCGTTCGTCGAGCAGGAGTACGGGGACCCGCTCCTCGTCGTCGGGGCCAGCTACCCCGACGTGGTCCTCGAAGTGGACCACACCACCGACGTGCGCCCCGGCAAGCTCCGGATCTACGAATCGTGGGGCGTGCCGGAGCTCTGGGTCGAGGTCCCGGACCAGGGCTCGCGCAGCCGCCCGGCGAGCCTCCGGCCGGGGCTCACCATCCGCCTGCTTCGGAACGGCGCGTACCGGGAGTCCCCGGTGAGCCGGGCGTTCCCCGGCTGGCGGGCGGAGGACGTCCACGAGGGGATGAACGAGATCGGGTTCTCGGAGCGGACCTGCGCGATCCTCGAACGCCTGGGCCGGAGGCTGGGCGCGCGCGAGGGAACCGGCCCGGACGACGATCCGTTTCTGCGCTCCCTCCGCGCCGAGAGCCGGGAGGAAGGGCGGGCGGAAGGGCGGGCGAAGACGATCCGCCACATCCTGTCGTCGCGCGGCCTCGAGGTCTCCGCGGGATTTCCCGCCGACGCGCCCGGCTTTGCGGAATCGCCGGAAGACGAGGCGGTCGCCGCGGCCCTCGCCTGCGACAACGAGCGGGACTTCCTCGCGCGCATCCGCAGGCCCTGATCCCCCTCCGCCCCACCGCCGGGCCTCCGCGGGTCGCTCCCGCGAGCCATGCGGGCTCCCGGCCGGGTCGCTGGCCGCGCGCACAGCGCATGGTGCGCCACCCGGTCCCGGAACGGAGCGGCGGAGACCCATGCATTGCCGGCAGGTCTCGCGTTCGACATGCGCGTCGCATGGTCTGTATCATGGGCACATGCCGGATCTACAGGTACGCAACGTCCCGGAACCGCTTCACCGGGTCCTCGAAGCGAAGGCCGCCGCCGAGGGATCGTCGCTGTCGGATTTCGTGCTGGCCGAGCTGGAGCTGATCGCGAAACGGCCGACTTTACGCGAACTTCGTCAGCGCCTGCGCCTGAGAGAGCCGGTCCACCTGGACCCGACGGCGGCCGAGGTCATCCGGGACCTGCGCGAGCGCGACTAGCGCCGGCCCGATAGCCTGTCTCGATGCTGGTGCTCGACGCTTCGGCGGTCGTGGAGCTGCTCATGGCAACGCCTGTCGGCTTCACGATCGAGGAGCACGCATTCTCCTCCGGAGAACCCCTGGCCGCCCCCCATTTGATTGATTTGGAAGTGCTTCATGTAATCCGCAGGTTTCACCGCACACGTCTCCTCACCCTCGAAAGAGCCGAACAGGCTTTGGAAGATTTCGAAGGCTTGGCGATTACCCGCTATGGACACGAACTTCTCCGTCCATCCATATGGCGGCTGAGAGACAACCTGACCGCCTACGACGCGGCATACGTTGCCCTTGCCGAATTGCTCGACGCGCCGATCGTCACCTGCGACGGCAAGCTGGCCCAGTCGGCAGGACATGGTGCAGCCTTCCGATTGTTCGTTCCCGCGGCTTGGTAGCCGAGGCCGCCAAGCCGCCCTGCCTCGTCGACCTTCCGCGGCGGACGCGCCAAGGGGTGTCCGATCGGATCCCGGAAAACGGCGGCGCCCGCCGGCCGTTGCAGGCCCAGGGCGGGCGCCGCCTGCACCGCGCGCTCCGTGCGAGGCGCGGTGCGCTCGTCATGACCGGCCCTGGACGGCCCGGGGCGCGCTCCCCGTACCCGTGGGTGTGGGGACTCCGGCGGGCGGGCCGTGCTGGCAACTCGGAAACCGACGTTGTCGTTCCGGTTCCCGGCGAGCGAGGAAGGCGGCCACGCCGGGCTTCCTGCGCTTGCTCCGCGCCGCGCGCTGCGCCGCCGCCTCCAGCGCCTCGAACGAGGCGATGCGCGGAAACAGGCCGTCAACCGGACGCGCCACGGTGCGCCCGCTTCCACCCGCCCACCAGCCGGCCCACCTCGTCGAGCCGGCGCGCGGCGTGCTCGTAGCGCCGCCGGTCGAGGTAGCGCAGGTCCTTGGCCAGCCGCAGCAGCAGGCGCAGCTTGTCGAGATCGAGGTTCACCCGGTCCAGCAGCCGCGCCCGGCCCCGGGTGAACGTCGCCTCCGTCAGGCTCTCCAGGGTCGCCACCCAGGGCAATCGCTTTTGGGTTCGCTCACATCCGCCGCCGGGTGGAGCGGATCATGTCGAGGAGGAAGTCGTAGCTCCACGAGGCGTGGAGGAACTTCGAGCGCGAACACGGCGGCCAACGCGGCGGCATTGTGCACCGCGGTATTGCCCAACAAACCGGGGACGTTGGGGGTCCGCGCCTTTCACGAGGAGCTCGCGCACCCGGCCCGCCCGGTGGTCGCCCAAGGCCCCGTCCCGCAGCTCGTCGTTCGGGCGCCACTGCGCGGACGAGGGAGCCGGCAACGCGGCGAGCAGGATGGCGGACAGCAGGACGCAGGCGATCTGCGGCAGGGTCTTCATGGCGGAGCTCCGGTTGTGGGCAGCAGCGAGCGCCGGTCGGAAGCACGACCCGGCCAGCCGGGTGAACCGGGAGCGCACGGTGGGCCGCCTCGATGCGCGGTGGATGTCGGACCCGCCCCCCTGTCTCCACGGGGGCAGGCCCTGCAGGCATCTCATGAAGTTCGATCTCCCGTTGGACCGGTGGGCGGCGCGCCGTGGCCGGTTCGAATTCCGGGGCTCGGGGCTGGCGGGAATTGGTCCTTTCGCCGTTCGCCTCGCGGAGCTCGGGTCGGATGGGGGTCGAGCAGGCGCATCCACGGGCGTTGTCAATCGTTCGAGGCGCCGGTACCCGGCCCGCCCGACCGTTTTCCGTGCCCGTACCTGCCTCCGGCGATGAGCCGATCCACCATCCACATCATGCGGTCCATCATGGTCCTGGATGGCCGTCCGATCTCCAGGGTGTCGGGCGAAAGGGCCTGCATGAGCTGATCGAGCTCATTGATGTCCTTGGAGTTGGGGAATTCTGTCACCCGGGTTAGCAGGATGGCGTCCCGGCGGGCATGGTAGAATGCCGCAATCCGCAGGTTGTACCGGACCAGGCCGAACAGATTCTGGGCCATGAACATGAAGAGCACGATGGTTCCCACGAGCAGGGAATAGTGCTGAAAATGGTCGGTCAGATTGATCCACCATGGCTGCAGAGACTTTTCGCCGGACGGCTTGCCCGGATCGGAACGCCTCCCCGCACCGGGCGCCTCGTCTTCCGCCCGTGCCTGCTGTTCTCGTCTTGCATCGACCTTGCTCCAAACCGTTTCCATTACCGGGAAAATTTCTCCGGAGGAAGGCTCCGAGGAGTAAGACTCCGATCGCAAGATGATCGAATCTTCGCCAACGACTACCAGCGCCCTCGCCCTGCTCCCACTGTTCGGTTCGTGGACGAGCGCAACCGCGTACAGCCGGTTCGCAGTGCTGCTTTCCCTGGACGTCCACGTCCTCTTCCCCGAATCTTCGGAGACGAGAACGTCGCCGTCACGCCCCACGACGACCGCAATCTTACCATCGCCGCTCAGCGCGACGGCCTCGAGGCTGTTTCCTACCCTGCTCTCTCGTCGGCTCCAGGTCTTCCCGCCGTCGGTAGACGCCCAGACGACGCCTCGCCGGCCCACGGCGACGGCGGTGCTGACGTTCCCGCTGAATGCAACGTCCGTGAAGTCGTTATTTCGGTCTCTTCTGTTATTGGAGACCCAGCCGCCAACCTTCGCAGCATCGGGGGAAAACAGGATGGCGCCGTTGTCCCCCACGACGACGGCGGACTTGCCATTCATGCCGCCGAGCGCCACCGCCTCGAAATCGTCGGATTCTTCGCCGCCACTAGCTTTCCAGGCCTTGCGGCCTCCGCCATCGCGCCACTTCCTGCCCCCATTGGAGGAAATTATCATGAGGCTGTCCCGGCCCACAGCCACTGCCGTGCGGCCGTCATCGCTCAACGCAACACCGTAGACGTGCTTCCCCGTGACGTTGCCGGGGCTATTCCAATTCTTTCCCATGTCCTCGGAGAACCGGATTTCGCCCCTGTCGCCCACGGCAATGGCGGTCTTGCCGTCGCCGCTCAGCGCGACATCGTTGAAGTCGTTTTGCGTATGGGTTTCCGGGGCCTTCCAGGCGCCGCCGTCATCGGTGGAAACCAGGACGGCGCCACTTTCACCCACCGCGACGACGGTCTCACAGCCTCCGCTGAATGCGACTGCATAGAGGCTGCTCTCGGTTCCACTGTTGGAATGTTTCCAGCTCGTCCCTTCATCAGTGGAGATCAGGATAGCTCCACGACCACCGACGGCAATGGTGGTTCCGCCACAGCTCGCGACGTCCTCGAGCTCCACCGGGTTCGGAAGCGTTGGAGGCTCCCTGGCTGCCTCCAGGGTACCGATAACTTCCCCCACGAATTCATCAATATAGAGCGCGAGATAGATCGTTCCGACAAGCAAACCGAAGATCACCCACAGATACCTGCGGCTACCCTTGAGCGACCCGAGGGCACGCTTCCGATAATCTTAAGCCACCCCCGAGAAATCAGGCATCTCTTCCGCTCCCGCCTTTCCTGATTTCGAAGGCACGTCATTGGCTTCCGAAGACACGTCATTGGCTCCCATCAACTTTGCTGGCGCGAGCTCGTTCCGTCCGTGACGAAGCAGAGTCCCGGGCGACGTCGTCCGGACGTCGATACGCACACGGACCCCGGCGAATCGAGCTTACTTTCCGTCGCCGTCCCCGGAGGCGCCGGGCGAAGGCAGGGGGGAAGGAGGCGCCGGCCGGGCCGGACGGCCGCGCCCGACAGCGTCGAGGGCCGGCTCCCGGATGGGGCCGTCTGCCGCCGATCGAGGTCTTGCTTGTGGGGACGAAGCGCGACGAGCCCGCGCTACGAGGGCCGCCTAAGCGCTCAAGCGTCCGCTGCTTCGGTTTCGGGGGGGGGGGGGGGGGGGGGTAGCATTTCTGCCTGGTTCCTGTTGACCAGATCCACGCGGACTGTGCGGGCGACAGAAGGCTGCATCAATCCCTCAACCGATGTCAACCCCCCGCCCGCCAGGGATCGGATCGAGCCTGTCGTTGTTTTTATGTCATTGATATTAGTCGCCGATATTCTGACATGAACAAGGTTCGGAAGGTCCTCCAAGCCCCCTGAGACGTGTCAGGCTGGGGGGCGGTAGCAGCGCGAAGGGGCGGTCGATCCGAAGGCGTCGGGGAGCGGCGCTGGTGGGGGAATCGGCCCCCCGGCTCGGGACGCGGCGGAGCGGACAGCCGCGGCCTGCCGGACCGGCTGTAAGCCGGCGCATCCGCTGCCGCTTGACACCGCCCGAACCCTTCTTCCAGGATTCGACCAGATGGCCCACACGGACGATCGGGATGGCGGAGTCTCCTTCAAGCAACACAGGGCGAACGGAGCTTCCCCGCTGGAAGCTGGGGGAAGCCAAAACACGGCTCGGCAGGATCGTCCGCCTCGCAGCCGCAGGCCAGCCGCAACGGGTGACGGTGCGTGGCTGCGACGCGGCAGTCATCGTCGGGGCGGACGAATTCGACCGTCTCCTCGTTCCCGCGGAGACCAGCTTGCATGAGCTTCTGTCCCGCTCCCCGCTGAATCGACTGGACTTCGGGGCTGAATCCGTCCAAGGCCCGGTCCGTGAGGCCGGCCTTTGAACGGATGGCTGCTCGACACCAACGTCGCATCCGAGCTGCGCAAGACCAACCCCGACCGCCGGGTGAAGGCCAGCACGAAGTCCGGCCCCTTGCCCTCCTCCCACAACCTTGGGGCGGCGCGCCCCGGACGTGAGCGATGGACAACGGCGCCACGGTCACGGTCGCGCCCCAAGGCGGACTGCCGGCGTACAGGATGGACGATAACCCCACGCTTGCGATATGGGCGGTCGCCCCGTCGTTCGTAAGACTTCGGCGCGAGGCGCCCGGTCGTAATTGCTCCTTGATCGGGCAACACCCCCTGCCCGGCGATCCGGCCCATCGGATGCGGCCTACAATGTCGGTCGGGCCGAGGCGCAGGGAGACGAGGATGGCGGCGCTCCACGAAAGGACCATAGACGAAGGGAGGGCTTCGGAGGCGGAGCCGGGGGCCGGCAGGCGGCCTGCGGCGCGCCCGGAGAACCCGGCCCTCTCCGGGCTGGCGTTCCCCGGCTGTGACCGCGTCCCCATGACCCTCGCCGAATACCGCCGCTCCGAGTACCCGCTCGAGATGTGGGACGCCGCCAGCCACACCGCCTGGAGGCTGCGCGAGGGGCCGACCTGGGAGCACGAGGGCCCGTCGCAGGCGCTCGCGCAGATGGCCGCCCTCATCGCCGCCGCGCGCGGCTCCCCCATCAAGTGCTACGGGGCCATGGGAATGGTCCGGGACGGCGACCCTCCGGGGAAGCGGCTCGTGCTCCATCCCGACCAGACCGTGTACCTGCGCTCGGCGTTCGTCGAGCAGGAATACGGGGACCCGCTCCTCGTCGTCGGGGCCAGCTACCCCGACGTGGTCCTCGAAGTCGACCACACCACCGACGTCCGCCCCGGCAAGCTCCGGATCTACGAGTCGTGGGGAGTCCCGGAGCTCTGGGTCGAGGTCCCGGACCAGGGCTCGCGCAGCCGCCCGGCGAGCCTCCGGCCGGGGCTCACGATCCGTCTGCTTCGGAACGGCGCGTACCGGGCGTCCCCGGTGAGCCGGGCGTTCCCCGGCTGGCGGGCGGAGGACGTCCACGAGGGGATGAACGAGATCGGGTTCTCGGAGCGGACCTGCGCGATCCTCGAACGCCTGGGCCGGAGGCTGGGCGCGCGCGAGGGGACCGGGCCGGACGACGATCCGTTTCTGCGCTCCCTCCGCGGCGAGAGCCGGGAAGAAGGGCGGGCCGCGGGCCGGGAGGAAGGCCTGGCGGAAGGCCGTGCCGCGGGTCTGGCGGAAGGGCGGGCGAAGACGATCCGCCGGATCCTGTCGTCGCGCGGCATCGAGGTCTCCGCGGGATTTCCCGCCGACGCGCCCGGCTTCGCCGAATCGCCCGAAGACGAGGCGGTCGCCGCAGCCCTCGCCTGCGACAGCGAGCGGGACTTCCACACTCGCATCCGCAGGCCCTGATCCCCCTCCGCCCCGCCGCTGAAGAGGCATGGACGATGGGCGAGCGTTCCTCGCAAGACTTCGCTCCGGCGGACAGGCCTCGACGGCGTGGCCGCCGCCGCGTGGTAGCATGAATCGAAGACGCTGAACGAAGCGGGCGGAGGCCCGCCGGGCGGGCCGGCGTTCCCCTCACGGGGGCGGGTCGGCGGAAACGGCGGCGAGCGCGCTGCCGCCGCGGTCGGATCCGACGTAAACAGAGTGGGGGCTCGAACCATGGACCTCGTCCTGACTCCCGAAGAACGCGCGTTTCAGGAGGAGGTGCGCGGCTTCCTCCGCGAACGGCTTCCGGACGACGTGCGCGAGGGGACCCGGACCGGCGCGCGCATGGACAAGGAACGCCACGTCCGGTGGCAGAAGATCCTGCACGAACGGGGGTGGATGGCCCCGAACTGGCCGGTCGAACACGGCGGCACGGGGTGGAGCCCGCTCCAGCGCTACCTCTTCGAGGAGGAGATGGAGGCGGCGTTCGCGCCCCCGCCGATCCCGTTCGGGGTGCACATGGTGGGGCCGGTGATCATCGCGTTCGGCAGCGAGGCGCAGAAGCGCCGGTTCCTCCCCCGCATCCTCGCGAGCGACGACTGGTGGTGCCAGGGGTACTCCGAGCCCGGGGCGGGCTCGGACCTCGCCTCGCTCAAGACCCGCGCGGTGCGCGACGGCGGCCACTACGTCGTCAACGGCCAGAAGACGTGGACCAGCCTCGCCCAGCACGCGGACTGGATATTCTGCCTGGTGCGCACCAGCCAGGAGGGGAAGCGGCAGGAGGGGATCTCGTTCCTCCTCATCGACATGCACTCGCCCGGGGTCACCGTGCGCCCGATCCGGACCATGGACGGCAGCGAGGAGATCAACGACACCTTCTTCGAGGACGTCCGGGTCCCGGCGGAGAACCTGGTCGGCGAGGAAGGCAAGGGCTGGACCTACGCCAAGTTCCTGCTCGGGCACGAGCGCACCGGCATTGCGGGGGTGGCGCGCTCCAAGGCCCAGATCCGGCGCATCCGCGAGATCGCGGAGAGCGAGACCAGCCACGGGCGTCCCCTCGCGGAAGACCCCCGGTTCCGGGAGCGCCTCGCGGAGATCGAGGTCGACCTGATGGCGCTCGAGTACACCATCCTCCGGATCGTGTCCGCCATGAACGCGGGGGCGGCCCCCGGCCCCGAGGCGTCCATCCTCAAGATCAAGGGGACCGAGATCCAGCAGGCGCTGACCGACGTGCTGATGCGGACCGTCGGGTACTACGCCCACCCCGAGTACCCGCCGTCGGAGCCGGGCGCCAACGAGGCCCCGCTCGGCCCCGGGCACGCGCCGGGGCTCGCGGCCCGCTACTTCAACTGGCGCAAGGCGTCGATCTACGGCGGCAGCAACGAGATCCAGCGCAACATCATCGCCAAGATGGTGCTCGGGCTCTGACGAAGCGCCGCCCCGGAGCAAAGGGGGCCTCTCGGGCCGGGTCGCGGGGGAGCCCGGCGCCCCGCCCGCATGGACGTGAACGGCGCGCGGCCGGCCGGCCACGGACCGGATCGGGGCTCCGGAGCGCGCCTCGGGCAGCACTCGATCCGACCGTGAACGTGAGCCGGCTTCATGGAGCCCGGCGGGGCCGAGGAGGCCGATGGGCATGAACTTCTCGTATACCGACGAACAGAACCTCCTTCGCGAGAGCGTCGAGAAGCTCGTCGCGGCGGAGTATCCCTTCGAGGTCCGGCGCGGTCTCGCGGCGGGCGAGGACGGCTTCAGCCGGGCGCTCTGGGCCAAGTTCGCGGAGCTCGGGTGGCTCGGGCTCGGGATCCCGGAAGAGGCGGGAGGGGTCGGCGGCGGCCCGGTGGAGACCGGGATCGTGATGGAAGGGCTCGGGGCGGGGCTCGCCGTCGAGCCGTACCTCGCCACGGTGGTGGTCGGCGCGGAGCTGCTGAAGCGCGGCGGGTCCGGACAACGCGCCCGGCTCGCCCGCCTCGCGGCCGGCGAGCTCCAGGCCGCGTTCGCCTTCGTCGAGCGCCAGTCCCGCTACGAGCTCGCGAACGTGGAGACCCGGGCCGATCCGGAGGACGGCGGCTACCGGCTGACCGGGGCCAAGAGCGTCGTCTTCAACGCCCCCGCGGCGGACGTCATCGCGGTGAGCGCCCGCACCGCGGGCGGCTCCCGGGACCCGGGCGGGCTCACCGTCTTCGCCCTCGACGCGAGCGCCCCCGGCCTCGACGTGCGCGAGTACCGCACGATGGACGGCCAGCGCGCCGGGGAGGTCGCGCTCGACGGGGTGCGGGCCGGTCCGGGCGACGTGCTCGGCCGCCCCGGCGAGGGGCTCGCCATCGTCGAAGGGGCGGTGAACGCAGGGATCGTCGGGGTGTGCGCGGAGGCCGCCGGCATCATGGCCCGGATGCGCCGGGACACCGTCGAGTACCTCAAGCAGCGCCGGCAGTTCGGGGCCGCGCTCTCCTCCTTCCAGGCCCTGCAGCACCGCCTGGTCGACATGTACATGGCCTGCGAGCTCTCGCACTCGATGGCCTGCATGGCGGCGGTGCGGCTCGCGGACCCGGAGACGGAGGAAGCGGACCTGCGACGGGCGGTCGCCGCCGCCAAGGCGCAGATCGGCCGCGCCGGGCGTCTCGTCGGGGAAGAGGCCATCCAGCTGCACGGCGGCATGGGCATGACCGACGAGATGCCGATCAGCCACTACTTCAAGCGCCTCATCCTCATCGACAGCCAGTTCGGGGACGCCGACCACCACCTCCGGGCGCTGGCCGGAACCGCGCCCTGAGCGGCCGGAGGCGCCGCCCCTCGAAATCAGTCTACGGCCGGTCGATGGCCCCGCGCCCGAACAGGCCCGACGGGCGCACCAGCAGCATCGCGATGAGGAGGAGGTACGACGTGACGTGGCTGAACCCTCCGCCCAGGACCGGGTCCAGGTATCCGGCCGCGAGGGTCTCGATCCAGCCGATCAGCATGGCGCCGACGATCACCCCCGCGATGCTGTCGAGCCCCCCGATGATCACGATGGGGAACACCTTGAGGCCGACCAGCACCATGTTGAAGCCGCCGCCCGTCGCGTAGGTCCAGAGCGCCCCGGCCGCGACCGCGACCACCCCGGCGAGCCCCCACACGAGGGTGAACGCGGCCCTCACGTCGATGCCCATGGCGAGCGCCGCCTGGTCGTCGTCCGCGACGCAGCGGAGCGCGATCCCCTGCCGGGTCCGGGCGAAGAACCAGCTCACCGCGCCGACGAGCGCGAGGGCGATCCCGGCCGCCGCGAGCTCGTGGGAAGACAGGAGCACCCCGCCCGCCTCCACCGCGCCGCGCGGCAGGGGCAGGTCGACGTCGCGGGGGACGCCGCTGAACAGGAACGCCGCGACCGCCCGCAGGACCGCGCCGAACCCGATGGTGACCATGATCATCCCGATCACCGGCCGCCCGATGAGGTGGCGCAGCACGAGCCGGTTGAACCCGGCCGCCACCGCGAACATCCCCGCCCCGCCGAACACGAGGGCGGGGACGAGGGCGAGGCCCATCGCATTGACCCCCGCGGCCACGAGCCCGGTCGCGAACATCACGAACTCCCCGAGCGCGAAGTTCATGACCCGGGTCGCCTTGTAGACCACCACGAAGGAGAGCGCGGCGAGCGCGTAGAGCGAGCCCGCGACCGCGCCGTTCACGCTGAGCTCCAGAAAGTACGACATCCGCGCCCGCCGTCCAGGACCGCCCGGCGCCGCCTTGGACGGTCCGGAATCTCCCGGAGCCGCCTGGCCCCCCGGGACCGCGCGGGACGATACGGACGCCGCCGACCGGGAACAAGACCCGGCCAGGCTCGAGGCCGGCGCGCGGTGGGGATTTTCACCAAGCACGCCTCTCGCGGGCGCGTCTTGGGAACGGCGCGTCCTGGGTTCCCGCTTGCTCCCCGCTTCTACAGGGAGGATTGGGACTGACGGCGCTGAGCTCGCAGGAACGACCAAAGCGGGCGGGGCACGAGCGTTCCCAGAAGAAATGCTGCTCCTTCGGGTTCGGCCGCTCCACATCCGCGACCATGCACCGGCGGCATGGCCTCGGGGCGCCCGGCGGGACGCCCGACGGGGTATGCTCCCGGGGTTGATGGGCCGGAGAGACGGAGGCGGCGCGGCGATGGCGGAGAGGCGGGTACTGTGGGGGGTCGGGAGCGCGCGGGCGCTCCGGGCGCACTGGGCGCTCATCGAGCTCGGGCTCGAATACCGGAGCGAGCGCATCCAGTCCCGCTCCGGCGAAACCGAGACCCCGGCCTTCCGGCGGCTCAGCCCGCGCGGGAAGATCCCGGTGTTCGAGGATGGCGGCCTCGTGCTCTCCGAGAGCGCGGCCATCGTCACCTACCTGGCCGAGACCTACGGCGAGGGCCGGCTGATCCCGGCCCAGGGCGCGGAGCGCGCCAGGTACTTCGAGTGGCTCTCCTTCATCTCGATGGAGATCGACGCCACCACGCTCTACGTCCTGCGGCGCCACGAAGCCCTCGCGCACATCTACGGCGAGGCCCCGACCGCGAACGCCGCCGCCCGCGGCTACTTCGACCGCATGATCACCGCCGCCGCGCGCGAGCTCGACGACGGGCGGCCCTGGCTGCTCGGGGAGGGGTTCTCGGGCGCGGACATCGTGATGACGACCTGCCTCGACTGGGCCCTGTCCTACGACGCGCCCTTGCCCGAACGGTGGCTGGCCTACCGGGAGCGCGCCGTCGCCCGCCCCGCCCATGCCCGCGCGACAGCCGCGAACGCGGTCCCCTGACCCGCGTTCGCCATCCATCCTGCGCCCCCTTCTGGGTACGCCCGCGGGTCCTCCACGAGGGGCGCGGCGGCGCTCCGCCCGCCCGCCTGGGTGCGCCGGCGTCTCGCCGGCCATTGCGCGGCCTTGGCCATGCCCGCGGGCACATCGCCGGGAGCGCGTCGAGGCTCGTGCGTTGTTCGTAACTTATTGATATAGAAAATGGAGAGCGGGGTTCAAGGTATTTTTTACCCCACGGGGACGGCGTCGTTCCACAGTTCGGGGTCGGTTCAAGGGGTTTTTGGGCGAATTTCACCCCACGGCGGCGCTTGCGCGGGACTCCTGGGAACGCGGGCGTCTCGCCCGCACTTTGCCCCGGCGCTTCACTTCGGTCCGCTGCGGGCGAGACGCCCGCGTTCCCAGGACGCGCTTGCGAGCGGTGTGCCGGCGCGAAAACCCCACAGCGCACATGCCTCGGACGAGGTGAGTGAGCGCGCAAGCCGCCTCCCGTTCCGGTATCCTCGCGCCCCACGGGCGCGAGGCGCTCGCCCTCCGCGAGCGGCGGGCGAGGGAAGCGCCGCAGGGGAGGATCGCGGGTGAACGAGCGGGCGATGGCCACGGGGGAGCAGCGCGGAGAGCCGCCGGGCGGCGCGGCTTGGCCGGAGGAGATCTACCGGGTGCTCCGCGGCTTCGACGTGACCCAGTTCGCCTACGTCCCGGATGCCGGACACAAGGCGCTCATCGACCTCTCCCTCGCGGACCGGGCGGTGCACTCGGTCCCCCTCACCACCGAGGAGGAAGGGGTCGGGCTGCTCGCCGGGGCCCATCTCGGGGGCGCGCGCGGGGTCCTCCTCATGCAGTCGAGCGGGGTCGGCAACTGCGTCAACTTCCTGTCGCTCGCGAAGGGGGGGCAGTTCCCGCTCCTGATGCTGGTGAGCATGAGGGGCGACTTCGGGGAGGGGAACCCCTGGCAGGTCCCGATGGGGCAGGCAGTGGAGCCGGTCCTCGGCGCGATGGGGGTCATCTGCGTCCGGGCCGACGAGCCCCGCGAGGCGGCCGCCGCCGTCCGCGCCGCCGCCACGATGGTGTTCCAGTCCGGGCAGGCGGTCGCGGTCCTCCTGACCCAGAAGCTCATCGGCGCGAAGCCGTTCTGAAGGAGGCGCCGGCCCCGTGGAGCACGCACCGGATTTCTCGCTCGACCGCAACGAGGCGGTGCCGCGGCTCGTCGGGCGCCACGAGGACTTCCTCGTCGTGGCCGGGCTCGCGGGGACCGCCCGCGACCTCACCTTCCTGAGCGGCGACGCGCCGCACGTGTTCGCGCTCGCGGGGGCGATGGGTGCGGCGACCGCGATGGGCCTCGGGCTCGCCCTCGCCCGCCCCGAGCGCCGGGTGCTGGTGGTGACCGGAGACGGCGAGCTCCTCATGAACGTCGGCTCGCTCGCCACCGCCGCCGTGGTCAACCCGCCGAACCTCGCCATCGTCTGCGTCGACAACGGGCGCTACGGGGAGACCGGCTACCAGAAGAGCCATACCAGCCTCGGGGTGGACCTGGAGCAGATGGCCATCGGGGCCGGCATCCGGACCACGCGCACGGTCCGCCGCGCCGAGGAGATACCGGAGGCCTCGCGCCTCATCCGCGAAGGGAACGGCGCCTCCTTCGTGCTGATGCGGGTCCGGCCCAACGAATCGCCCCCGCACAAGCGGGACCTCGACCCGACCTCCGAGAAGCTCCGGTTCCGGAGCGCGCTGCTCGACGGGGGGGCCGCCGGGCGCCCCTCGCCCACACAGGACCCACGGTAGAGAGGATCCACGGCAGACGATGAAGATCACCAACACCGCGAAGAACCGCCTGGAATCGGGCGAGCTGGCCCTCGGCGTCGGGCTGCGGCAGGCGCGGACCGTCGACGTCGGCAAGATCATGAAGGCCTGCGGCTACGACTGGCTGTTCATCGACATGGAGCACAACTCCATGTCCATCGACACCACGGCCCAGATCAGCGTGGCCGCCCAGGACGCGGGCATCGCGCCGATCGTCCGGGTGCCGGGGTTCCAGCACTTCCATGCGAGCCGGGCCCTCGACGGCGGCGCGCAAGGGGTGGTCGTGCCCCACGTCGACACGCCCGAGGTCGCGGCCGAGATGGTCAGCAACTGCAAGTATCCGCCGGTCGGACACCGCTCGGTGACGGGGCGGCTGCCGCAGGTCGGCTTCGAGGCGCATCCCCAGGCCGAGGTCACCCGTTCGGTGAACAACTCCACCCTGGTGGTGGTGATGATCGAGACGCCGACGGCGGTGGAGAACGTGGAGGCGATCGCGGCGGTGCCGGGGGTGGATTCGATCCTCGTGGGAACGAACGACCTCTGCACCGAGATGGGCATCCCGGGCGCGGTCGGGGACGACCGCATCCACGAGGTCATGGAGCGGGTCGTCGCCGCCTGCCGGACCCACGGCAAGCATCCGGGGCTCGGCGGGGTCTACGAGCCGCCCCTCATGGAGCGGTACATCCGGATGGGGATGCGGCTCATCCTCTGCGGCAGCGACCTCACCCTGATGATGGCGGCGGCGCAGGAGCGAAGCGGCCGCCTGCGCTCGATCGCCCTCGGCCGGTAAATCGATTCCACCGGCCTTCGGCGCGGGGGAAAGGCTTTCGCCCGGAGGGGGTCGGGACGGCGCGAAGCGACCTCCGCGCCGACGATGGGCGGCGGCGGGGGCCGCCCCGGATCGTCCCCCGGTTCCTGCGCCAGGCAGCCCGCCCGGCTCAGGCCTCGAAGCGCGCGCTCACCGCGCCGAGCGGGCCGTAGTCCGCCACCACCTCGTCGCCCGGCGAGAGGGGCCGGATCCCGGTGCAGGTCCCGGTGGTGACCGCATCGCCGGCGCGAAGGCCCCGCGGCGCGACCTCCGGCCGGTTCGCGAGCCACGCAACGCCCGCGACCGGGTCCCCGAACACGAGCATCCCGCTGTTTCCCGACGCCGCCTCGGCACGGTTGACCCTGAGCACGACCGGGTGCGACGAGAGGTCCGCGCCCCGCCAGTCCCCGTCCGTCGGCCCGAGCACGAAGTCGATGTTGGCGGCGCCGTCCGCGATCGCGAGCACCCCGGCCCCGGCAAGCCCGCCTTCGAGCCGCGCGCCCACGATCTCGAGGCCCGGGGCCACCCAGGCCACCGCCCGGCGCACCTCCTCGAGGGCCCAAGGCGCGGCGCGCGGCGGCAGGTCCGAGGCGAGCCCGACCACGAACTCGGCCTCCACCCCGGGCGCATGGGCCATCGGCAGGCGGATCGCCGCCCCGTCGTGATGAAAGGTCTCGCGGTAGAGCGGGCCGAAGAAGGGGCCTGCGACCCCCAGCACGTCCATCGCGGCCTGCGCGGTGGCCCCGATCTTGAAGCCCGCGACCTCGCATCCGGAGACCTCCGTGATCCCCCGCTGCACCGCGTAGGCCTCGGCCTCGCCGGCGGGGCGCTCCCCCTCCTCGACCCGGATCCGGTAGCCGCCCCGGCGCGCTTCCCACAGCCGGCGCGCGAACCCGGCGGCGCCCGTGGACGTCTCGGTCATTCCTGCGTCCCTCCGATCGGGAGATCATGCACCCGGCGCGGCGCGCCCGCCCCGCCCTCGCCCTCCGACACACGCTGCGCGGTACGGGGAGCGAGAGCCCGAAGGAGCACGCGGGTCCGAAGGGGCGGTCGCCGCTCCGCGCCCCCGCCTCCGCCTCGTCCCCGCCCGTCAGCCCGCCCCCGCCGAGCCCCGGGCGAAGGCTACCAGAGCGGCTCCTCGTCCACCGTCGAGACGTGGGCGCCCACCACCTTCCAGCCGAGGTCGGGGAAGCGCACCCACGTCTGGCTCTGACGGCCGACGAGGCCGCGCCCGCGGACCTTGAACTCCAGGTTGACGGTCGCGAAGTCGCGGCCGAGGGTCAGGACCTCCAGGCGGAGGCGCCGCTCCTTGATGCCCGGCCCCGGCGGCCGGCGCACCCGGTGGGCATGTATCTCGTCGAAGCCGTAGCCGTTCTCGTGCAGGGCGTACCGGACGGTGTGCGGGCTCCGCCAGAAGGTGTCGTCGAGCACCGCGACGTCCTTCTCGACGAGCGCCCGTTCGTAGCGTTCGAAGAGGGCGCGCACCTCCTCGACGACCTCCGGCAGGTTGGGAGCGAGGGCGTTCACGGGGGCGCCTCCTCCAGGGCCTTGGCGAGCGCGGCGAGCCGAAGCTCCGAGCCGGGCGGGCCGATGAGCGAAAGGCCGACCGGGCGCCCGTCGGCCCGCCCCCCCGGCACGGAGAGCTGGGGCAGGCCGGTGAGCCCGGCGACGCAGGTGAGCGCCGCGATCCGAAGGCCCGCCTCCTCGTGCCGGGAGAGCGGCAGGCCGAGGGGCGGCGCCGGGAATGGAGTGGTGGGCAGGCAGAGGACCGCGCCCGGCTCCAGCAGGTCGTGGAGACGGCCCCGCGCCTCGCGGCGCACGAGCCCCGCCCATTGCCGCTCCGCCCGGGTCACCGACTCGGCGGCGACCAGCATACGCGCCGCCCTCATACTGAGGCGCGGGTTGGCGCGCTCGATCCAATCCCGGAAGGTCGCGAGCGCCTCCGGGGTCTGGAGGGTGCGCTGCGCGCGCGCCCAGACCGAGAGCCCCGGGGAGGCGACGGCGACGTCGGCGACCGCTCCCGCGAGGCCCGCGAGCCGCGCGCGAACGCCCCGCAACCCCTCCTCGACCGCGGGGTCCGCGAAGGCGAAGGCGTCGCGCGCGACGAGGAGACGGCCGGGGGGCGCGGAATCGGCGGCGGCGGGAGCAGGGGCGGGAGGGTCCGCCGCGGCCGACTCCTCGAGCGCGGCCTCCGACACCCGGAGCAGGGTCGCGCCGTCGCGCGCGAACCAGCCCGCGGTGTCGAAGCTCGGGGCCTGGGGCATCACCCCCGCGAGGTCGACCCGCCCGTGGGTCGTCCGCAGCCCGTACAGGCCGCAGAAGCTCGCCGGCACCCGCACGGACCCGCCGGTGTCGGTGCCGAGCGCGAAGTCGACGAGCCCCCCGGCGACCGCCGCGGCGGAGCCCGAAGACGAGCCGCCGGGCACGAAGCCGGGGGCCGCCGGGTTGCGGGGGGTCCCGTGGAACGGGTTCTCGCCGAGGATCCCGAGCGAGACCTCGTCGGTGATCGTCTTGCCGGCGACGTCCGCGCCGGCCTGCAACAGGCGGTCCACGAGCGCGGCGTGCCGCTCCGGGATCGGGTTGGTCCTCGCCCAGTCCGGGTTCCCGCCCCCGGTCGGCTCGCCCGCGACGTCGAAGAGGTCCTTGACCGCGAACGTCAGGCCGGAGAGCGGTCCGCCCGCGCGCCCGGGGATACGGACGTCCGTCCCCGGCACGAAGGCGCCGATGCCCTCCCCGGCCTCCGCGGACCGCACCTCCCGGCTCATGCGCCCGTCAAGATCGGATTTCATGCCGCAAGGCCGTTCCTTGTTCGCCGCAGACCCCGGATCGGGACGTCGAGGTCGTCCGGGCGGGCACGGCGGCAGGCCGTATTTCGCGCGACGGGGTCGGAATCCAGGCGGAAACCGCGCTCTTATTCGGAGGGGGCGGCGAACAAGGAATGGCCCCGCTACGCGGCGGCGCGGGCGGCCCGCTCCCCGAACCGCGCCTCCATCTCGCGCCGCGCCCGAACCGCTTCGGCCGCCTCGTCCACCCGGACGTCCGACCAGGCGATGCACTCCCCGGCCTCGACCGGGTTCACGAGCCGCACGCCGTGGGCGAGGCCGATGGGGAGGGTCGCGCGGTCGAGCGCGGTGCGCGCGGGCAGCAGCCGGCCGTAGACCGTGCGCCCGCCCTCCCCGTCGAGGACCTCCCCCGGCGCGAGGCCGCGCTTCGCGGCGGCCGCGACGTCGCCCACGAACCCCCGCGTAGCCCCGGTCGGGCGGCCGAGCAGGGCGGCGGAGAGGATGGAGACCCCGAGCTCCAGCCCGATGAGGTGGAAGGGCTTGTACATCGCGGAGTACCGCCCGCTCGCGTCGGTGTTCATGCCGTACTGGCGGAAGCAGGCGGCGGCGTAGTCGTTCGGGGCCTCGATCACGACGTACACGCCCCAGCGCAGATCGCGGGCGACCGGCCGGCCGTCGCGCTCGAGCGACGACACGACCTCGACCTGGCCCTTCCGGTGCAGGAGGCCCCCCTCCTCGCGGGGGCGGAGCACGTGCGCGAGGTCGTCCATGCCGCAGGGCGGGAAGCCGAGCCCCTCGGGGGGCGGCGCGAGGCCGGTCGCGTTCGCGATCGCCGCCATCT
Organism: Gammaproteobacteria bacterium; assembly: GCA_965243335.1. Lineage (GTDB taxonomy): Bacteria > Pseudomonadota > Gammaproteobacteria > HK1 > HK1 > JAJDXW01. The sequence goes on along the minus strand of OZ251545.1, from coordinate 1,186,769 downwards.
CCAGGGCCGACTTGGTGCCGTCGAGGAAGGAGTTGAACATCCGCGGGTTCATCCCTGCCGCCCGCGCCTCCTCCGCGGTGAGGCCGTAGTGCTCCCAGACGGTGTCGGGGGTGGAGGCGTGGTAGCTCGGCAGGTACTTCGTGCCCTTGCCGGCCGCGACCACGTCGAACCCGGAGCAGCGCGCCCATTCGACGAGCTCGCAGGTGAGGGCGGGCTGGTCCCCGTAGGCCATCGTGTAGACGACCCCGGCCCGCTCCGCCTCGAGGGCGAGCAGCGGGCCGGCGAGCACGTCCGCCTCGACGTTCACCATCACGAGGTGCTTCCCGGCCGCGAACGCCCCCCGGGCGTGGCGGACCCCCGCCTCGGGCTGGCCGGTGGCTTCCACGACCACGTCGACGTCGGGGCGGGACAGGAGCGAGCCGGCGTCGTCGGTGAAGTGCGTATCGGCGACCCTTGCCCCGCTCCAGCCGACGGTGCGGCAGGCGGCCCGGGCGCGCTCGGGCTCCAGGTCGGCGATCGCCGCGACCCGGAGGCCCGGAGTGGTCGGCGCCTGGCTCAGGAACATCGAGCCGAACTTGCCGGCCCCGATGAGCCCGACCCGCACCGGGTTCGAGGCGCCGGCCCGCCGGAGAAGGTCCGCGTAGAGGTACATGGGCGCTATCAGGCAGGGCGAGGCCGCAAGACTGTCGCAACGAAGGCCCAAGCGCAAGCGAAGGCTCGAGCCGAGGCAGGTGCGCGGTGGGGACTTTACGGCGCACGGGGTTTCGATCCGCCCGCCTCGTCCGGACCCCGGGGCGCGCGGGATCAACGCTGGCGCCGGTTCCCCCTCCCCCGCGGCGAGCGGCCTCTCGGAGGCCCGGGTTCTGGCCGGAGCCGGTGGCCGCGAGGCGCCCGAGGACGTACCATAGCGGCCCGTACTTGGCGGGATGGGGCGGCGTCGATGGTTCTCCAACGCCGGGCGGGAGCGCCGGGGCGTTTCGCTCGTCTCGCGATCGGGTCGGTGCTCTGGCTGCTGGCCGCCGCCGGGACGGCGGGCGCCATGGACCTCCGCGAGGCGGAGCTCTTCGCGGCGCTCGACCGCTTCGACCGCGGGGACCGTGCGGAGGGGCTGGAGTCCCTGTACCAGGTCACCGCCGCCTACCCGGACTTCCTCGCCGCGCGCATCCTCCAAGCCTCCCTGCTCGAAACCGAAGACCTCACCGAGACCCTGGCCGATCTCGCCCCCCGCCCGGACCCCGATCCGATGAGCGAGCCGCGCCGCGAGGCGTATGCACGGCTCTCCTACTGGTTCGACCGCCCCCGGCCCGGCCACCTGCCCGCCGTCCTCATCGAAGCGGCTTCGGACCGGATGCAGGTGGTGGTCGCGGACACCTCGCGTTCGCGCCTCCATCTCTTCGACCGGTCCGAAGGGCGGTGGACGATGATCGGAGACTGGTACGCCTCCATCGGGCGGGGCGGAGCCGGCAAGCGGCGCGAAGGCGACGACAAGACCCCGCTCGGGGTCTACTTCCTGACCATGCGGGTGGGGGACCGGCACCTGCCCGAGCTGTACGGCGCGGGCGCCCTCGGCCTCAACTATCCCAACGGGTGGGACGAGCGGCGCCGCCGGAACGGGTACGGGATCTGGATCCACGGCGAGCACCGCGGCATCAGGAGCCGGGCGCCTCGGTGGAGCCGGGGCTGCCTGGTCGTCTCGAACCCGGCCCTCGAGGCGCTCGTGCGGGCCGCCGGGGAACGGAGCATCCCGGTCATCATCGGCGAGCGGCTGCGCTGGCTGGCGCCGGACGAGCACGACCGCCGCCGGAACGACTGGCTGGCCCGGATCTCGTACCTGATCGGCGTGAGCCAGGGCCTCGGCATCTACGGCTACCCGGTCGCGGGCGGGGACGGGGCGGCCATGCTCCTCGTGGAGTTCCGAAGCGGGCGGGCGGGCGGGCGCCGATGGTGGCAGTACTGGCGCGAGAACGGAGACGGGGTCTGGCGCATCGCGCACGAGGGGCCGGCCGCGTTCCGAGAGGTCCACCACAAGGGGCTGCCGCCCCGGATGCCGCCCGGCGGGCTGCACCGCTTCGCTCCCTGACCCGCCCCGCGTGGGTTGAGCGCCCCCGGACCCGCCCTCCCGAGCCGCACCCTCGCCCGGCCCCTGCCCCGGCCCCGACGCCTGCCTCGACCACCCGCCCGGAGCCCGAACATGGCGATACGCTGGCCGTTCACCAGGGCCTACGAGGTCGCGAAGCTCGAGCGGGACGCGGTCCACGTCTGCAAGGACGCGGAGCGGCGCTTCCCGGTGGACCAGGTGCGCGCCCTCGCCGACGCGCTCCGGGCGCGGCTCGAGGAAGCCGACCGCCGGCTCGGGCAGCCGAACATGACGCGCGGCAACGTGCTCGCCGAGCTCCGGAGCCTCCACCGGGAGGCGAGGCGCGGGCGGCGCGACCGGGACTTGAGCGAGCTCACCCTCGCCATCATCAGATGCAAGGCCGAGGAGCTGGATGCGGGCGGCGCCGTCGAGGCGATCGACCGCTTCCTCGAACGCTGGCCGCCGACGGGCGCTCCCCCCGAGCCGGACCGATCCGAGCCCTGAAGAGGCAGGCGCGCGGCAGGGATTCTCGCCAAGCGCTTCGCTGGGAGCACATCCTGGGAACGCGGGCGTCCCGCCCACCTTCGTCATTCCCGCGAAAGCGGGAATCCATGTGTCCTGGGAACGCGGGCGTCTCGCCCGCATTTTCGTTCACGGGCGCTTCACCTCCCTGTGCGGGCGGGACGCCCGCGTTCCCAGGAGCGCCCGCGACAGGTCCGCGACAGCCCTGCGATGGGAGTGAAGGCAGCTCACGAACAGCGCATGGGCCTCTGAGGAGCGGTGCGGAGAGCCCCGGGGGAGGATCACCCTTTGAAGGGATCGGGGCAAGCACCGGCCCCGGCGAAGAAACCGGACCGGATCAGGCCAAGCCGCGACCCCCGAAGCCGGCGGCGGCGTCGGCGCCGGGCCGCAGCAGTTACCATTGCGGCAGCCCGGACGGACAGGACCCATGGAATTCGGCATCGTTCTCCAGACCGACCCTCCCGCGTCGCGGACCATCGACCTCGCCCAACGGGCGGAGACGCTGGGATTCACCCACACTTGGGCGTTCGACTCCCACATCCTGTGGCAGGAGCCCTTCGTCATCTTCTCCCGGATCCTCGCGGCCACCCGCCGGATGAAGGTGGGGCCCATGGTGACGAACCCCGGCACCCGCGACTGGACGGTGACCGCCTCGCTGTTCGCGACCCTGAACGAGATGTTCGGCGAGCGCACGGTGTGCGGGATCGGCCGGGGGGACTCCGCCCTCCGGGTCATCGGCCGCCCCCCCTGCTCGCTCGCGGAGCTGTCCGAGGCGATGGAGGTCATCAAGGGCCTCGCGGAGGGGCGGGAGGTCACCTGCCACGGGCAGACGCAGAAGATCCCGTGGCGGAACGGCGGGAGCCTCGACGTCCTCATGGCCGCGTACGGGCCGAAGGCGCTCGCCCTGTGCGGCCGCCGGGCCGACGGCTTCATCCTCCAGCTCGCCGACCCCGACGTCGCGGCGTGGACCATCGGCAGCGTCCGCGAGGCGGCCGCCGCCGCCGGCCGCGACCCCGACACACTCAAGATCTGCGTGGCCGCCCCCGCCTACGTGGGCGACGACCTCCCCCACCAGCGGGACCAGGTGCGGTGGTTCGGGGGGATGGTGGGGAACCACGTCGCCGACCTCGTGGCCCGCTACGGCCAGGACGGGTCATCGATTCCGGCCGCCCTCACCGACTACATCGTGGGCCGGCAGGACTACGACTACGCCGACCACGGCCGCGCCGGCAACACGCACACGGAGTTCGTTCCGGACGAGATCGTGGACCGCTTCTGCATCCTCGGATCGCCGTCCAACCACATCCGCCGCCTGGACGAGCTGCGCGAGCTCGGGGTGGACCAGTTCGCGATCTACCTGATGCACGACCGGGAGGACGAGACCCTGAACGCCTACGGGATGACCGTGATCCCGGCCATGCGGCGCCGGCGGTGACGGGAACCGCGTGCGGGCGAGACGGGGCCGGGAAGGGGCCGATGGGCCTTCGCCGGCTCGCGCTCGGCATCGCCGCGATGGCGGCGGTGGTCACCGCGTCGAACGTGCTCGTCCAGTATCCCCTGAACGACTGGCTCACCTGGGGCGCCCTGTCCTACCCGTTCGCCTTCCTCGTGACCGACCTCACCAACCGGCGCTTCGGCCCGCGCGGCGCGCGCCGGGTGGTGCTGGTGGGCTTCGCGTGCGCGGTGGCGCTCTCGGCGTGGCTCGCGACCCCGCGCATCGCGGCCGCCTCCGGCGGCGCGTTCCTCGTCGCCCAGCTCGCCGACGTGCAGGTGTTCGACCGGCTGCGGAACGCGAGGTGGTGGCAGGCCCCGCTCGTCTCGTCGGCGCTCGGCTCGACCCTCGACACCGTCCTCTTCTTCTCGCTCGCATTCGCGGGGACCGGGCTCCCGTGGACCACCTGGGCCCTGGGGGACCTCGCCGTCAAGGCGGGCTTCGCCCTGGCCCTGCTGGTCCCGTTCCGGCTGCTCCTCGACGCGACCCGGCCGCCGCCGGGGGCGGGAGCGGGGGCAAGAGCGGGCGGAGCGGTGGCGGGAGCGGGCGCATGATCGGCTGCAGGACTGGCCGCGTGAGCGACCGGAGCGGCCCCGCCCGCCGGTCCGGACGAGGCAGGGGGCGAGGCCGGGCCGCGCCGACCCATCCCCGCTCCCGACCCGCGGCGTCCCTTCGACCGATTCGACCGGATTGGCCAGCTTGGCCGGAGGCCGGGTCCGCCGGCCGCGGGGTCCGGCCTGGATCGGCGAGGGGTCGGCAGCGACCTGTGAGGACTCGCCGTTGACCAGCGTGTTCGACCCCGACCTCGCGCGCTTTCGCGAGCTGCTCACCGCCGCCCGCCGCATCGTGTTCTTCACCGGGGCCGGGATCAGCACCGAGTCCGGGATCCCCGACTTCCGGAGCCCGGGCGGGATCTGGTCCCGGTTCCGGCCGATCGACTTCCGCGAGTTCATGGCCTCGGACGAGGCGCGCCGCGAGACCTGGCGGCGCAAGTTCGAGACCGACAAGACCCTGCGGGCAGCGAAGCCCAACGCGGGCCACGCGGCGATCGCCCGGCTCGTGCGGGCGGGGAAGGCGTCGTGCGTCATCACCCAGAACATCGACGGCCTGCACCAGGCCTCGGGCGTGCCCGACGAACGGGTGATCGAGCTGCACGGGAACTCCACCTACGCCCGCTGCCTCGCCTGCCGCGAGCGCTACGAGCTCGACCCGATCCGCGAGCGGTTCGAGCGGGACGGCGAGGCGCCGCTCTGCGGCGGCTGCGGCGGCTACGTCAAGGCCGCGACCATCTCGTTCGGCCAGGCCATGCCGGAGGCGGAGATGGCGCGGGCCGAGGAGGAGACGAACGCGTGCGACCTCTTCGTGTCCATCGGATCGTCGCTCGTGGTCTATCCCGCGGCCGGGTTTCCGGTCCTCGCCAAGCGGCGCGGCGCGCGCCTCGTGATCCTGAACCGCGACCCGACCGACCTCGACGAGGTCGCCGACCTCGTCCTGCACCGGGAGATCGGGTCCACCATGAGCCAAGCCACCGGAGCCAACGCACCATGACCCGGAACCGACGCATCGTCCTCGCCGCCCGCCCCGACGGGGCCCCGAAGGAGACCGACTTTCGCCTCGAAGAAGGGCCGATCCCGACCCCGGGGGACGGCGAAGTCCTCCTCCGCACCCTGTACTTCTCGCTCGACCCCTACATGCGGAGCCGCATGAACGAGGCGGGCGCGGGCTATGCGCCGGGGGTCGAGCTGGGCGGGGTGATGCCGGCCGGCGGGGTGAGCGAGGTCCTGGAATCGCGGGCGGAAGGGTTCGGAGCGGGCGACCTCGTCAACTCGTTCACCGGCTGGCAGACCCATTCGACGGCGAGGGCGGGCGGGAGCCTTCGCCGGATCGACCCCGCGACCGCGCCCGTCTCGACCGCGGTCGGGGTCCTCGGGATGCCGGGCATGACCGCGTACATGGGGCTCCTCCGGATCGGCCAGCCGAAGGAGGGGGAGACGGTGGCGGTCTCCGCCGCGTCCGGGGCGGTGGGGGCGGTGGTCGGCCAGATCGCCCGGATCAAGGGCTGCCGGGTGGTCGGCATCGCGGGCGCGAAGGCGAAATGCGACTACGTGGTGGACGAGCTCGGCTTCGACACATGCGTGAGCCACCGCGGCCCGGACCTCGCGGGGAGGCTCGCGGCGGCCTGCCCGGACGGGATCGACGTCTACTTCGAGAACGTGGGCGGGGCGGTGTTCCAAGCCGTCCTGCCCCTCCTGAACCCCTTTGCCCGGGTGCCGGTCTGCGGGCTCATCGCGCAGTACAACGCGAAGCCGGGGGACCCGCCCTCGGGGCCGGCCGCGGTCACCGACCTCATGCGGGCCTCGCTCACGAAGCGGCTCCTCATCCGGGGGTTCATCGTCTACGACTTCGCCGGGGAGGCCGAGGCGTTCCACCGCGAGATGGGCGGGTGGGTGCGAAGCGGCGAGGTCCGCTACCGCGAGGACGTCGTGGAGGGCGTCGAGAACGCCCCGCGCGCGTTCATGGGCCTCCTCGAGGGGCGGAACTTCGGAAAGCTCCTGGTGCGGACCGCCCCCGACCCCACCCGCGCCTGAAGGCAGACCCGGGGGCGCGCAAGGCCCGGAACACTCGGCGACCCGGCGCCGGAGGAAGGCCGGGGCGGGGCCGTGTCGCGGAGTCGCCCCCCGGCCGCGGATCAGTCGTCGGCGGGTTCGAGCCGGGCGACGACCCCGTCCCATTCGTCGCTCAGGAGATAGATGAGGCCGTCCGGCCCGACCCGCACCTCCCGGATCCGGCCGATCGCGTCTTCCAGCATCCGCTCCTCGCGAACGAAGCGTTCCCCCTCGAATTCGAGCCGCGCGAGGAGCCGGAACCTGAGCGACCCGACCAGCAGGCTGCCGCGCCAGCCGGGGAACTCGTCCCCGTCGTAGAACGCCATTCCCGAGGGGGCGATGGACGGGGTCCACTGGTGGAGCGGCTGCGCCATGCCTTCCCGGTGGGTCCCCTCGCCGATCTTCGTGCCGATGCCGTAGTTCCTGCCGTAGGTGACGACCGGCCACCCGTAGTTCACGCCGGCCCGGACGACGTTCACCTCGTCGCCGCCCTGGGGGCCGTGCTCGTGGGTCCAGAGCTCGCCGGTCCAGAGGTTCATCGCCGCGCCCTGCACGTTGCGGTTGCCCCAGGTGAAGATCTCGGGCCTCGCCCCGGCGGTCGACACGAACGGGTTGTCCTCGGGCGCCCGGCCGTCTTCGGTGAGCCGGATGATGGAGCCGGCGTGGTCGCCGAGGTCCTGCGCGCGCGGCCGGCCGCCGCGGTCCCCGAGGGTGAGGAATACGTGGCCGGCACGGTCGAAGACCACCCGCCCGCCGAAATGCCGCCCGCCGCGCGACTTCGGAAGCGCGCGGAACAGGACCTCCACGTCCGCAAGCCGGTGGCCGTCGAGGCGGGCGCGGGCGAGCTCCGTCCCGTATCCCCCCGCGCCCCGGCCGCTGTACGCGAGATAGACGAGGCGGTTGCGCCCGAAGTCCGGGTGCAGGACGACGTCGTGCAGCCCGCCCTGCCCCCGCTCCGTCACCGCCTCCGGGAGCCCGGCGATCGGGGTCGGGTCCGGCACGCCGTCCGCCGCCACGTAGCGCAGCCGCCCGGCCCGTTCGGTGACGAGCATCCTCCCGTCGGGGAGGAAGGCGAGCGACCAGGGGTGCTCGAGCCCGCGCGTCAGCACGTTCACCCGCACCGCATGTTTCTCGGTGCGCTCGACGGAGCCGCTCCCGTCCGCACCCGCCGCCTCGGCAAGCTCCGCGGTCCCGACCCCGAGGCAGAGCCAGGACCATGCGAGAAGCACGGCCACGAGTCGGAGGCCACGCCGCCCGCTGTGTCCGAGGCGCCCACGGCCCCGAAGCGCGTCATTCCGATTCATGGGCGTAGCGCCTCGTTGTTCTCCGAAGCTGCGCACGATGACGCATATCCCGGTCCAGCGCAACGCCCACATGCCCTGAGAGGCATGTGCGATGGAGGGTTTTCGCGCCGACACACCGCTCGCCAACACCCCTGGGTACGCCGGCGTCTCGCCGGCAAAGGAAGGGGCGAAGCGCCCGTGAACGAACAGGCCGGCGGGACGCCGGCGTACCCAGGGGCGTTCGCCATTGGCGAAAAACCCTACAGCGCACATGCCCCAACCTTGGAACAACGTCGCCCCCGGGGGGTAAAAATATTTCCAACCCCATTCTACACATTCTATATCAATAAGTTACGGACAGAATACATGCCTCTACCCTGACAGAACTTGCGCGATGGTCGTGTGAAACGGGAGCAATCGTCCATCCTCCTGTCCCTCCAGGAGCCGTTCGATCTCTTCGCTCGATGCGGCGTGCAACTTGTCTATTGCCGCGTTTATTGCCGCGGCGCGCAGGGCCCGGAGCTTCGGCAAATCCAGCCCGAGCTTCTTGATGGTGGTTTCAGCCGCCGTATCATGGTCCGACCGGGGGAACACGTCTCCGTAGGCAGTGAACCTGAACCGATCTTCGCAACCGGCTTCCAGAGGCGAGATCAACAGGTCCTCGTCGAACCAGCTCCCCTTCCGGTGTCCGCAATGACGCGGCTCGCCTCGGGAAGGATCGCGTTGACACGAGCAGTGCATGTTGTCGTAGTCCAGTTGTCTCTTCCGAAACTTGCTTACCGGCCGAAAGTGCTCGATATGGCTGTCGCCCATCGCGATCCTCGACTCGCAATAACAACATATGAACCCCTGTTCACGCATGAGCGATTCGTGGACCGTCTCCCTGATCGCCGCAGGAACCCTCTTCCATCGCGGCCGGTGGGCCATAACGGTCCTGTTCCTTCCAACTCGAAAATTCCGCGGGCTCAGGCTCCTTCATGATTCGTTTCATCTTCCCGCAACCTCCTTTCGCCGGATCAACACGTCGGCCTTGACGAGATCGGGATCGGCTCCGATTCTACCCTCCAGTTCGCGCAGAATCCGTCTGGCCTTCTTCAGTTTTCCCCGTTCGATCGCCAGGAACAGCCTGGACAGCTCGTCTCCAACCTCCCTGGGCCGCGCGGGAACGCCCATGACGTCCTCGAGAACCCGGTCCACGGTCTGGCCGTATGCATGGCTGGGCCGCCTTGCTTCGACGCCGCGGCCCGTCCTCTCCAGCATCCAGATGCTGTCCGGGTCCAGGTGGCTGAGTATGGCCGGCGAATGCGTCGAGAGCAGGAACTGGCACTTCGGGAACGTCCGTTCCAGGGTGGATGCGATCGTGCGCTGCCATGCGGGATGCAAGTGCAGGTCGATTTCATCGATCAGGACGATGGCTTCCGCACCGAGCGGATCCCGCCGATGCGGATTCGCAATCGCCATTCGCCGCGCGAGGTCCCCGACCATCGCGAGGGCGCACTTCTCTCCGTCCGAGAGCTGGTTGACGATCAACTCCTCCCGGTTCTTCTCGACGACCATCCGCAGCGGAGATCGCCTCACCTTGAGGTTCCTGAATCCGGGGAGAAGAAGTTCAATGGCGGTCCTCACCGCTTGTAGCTGGTGGTCGCGAAACCGGGGCCTTTCCACCCTGTATTCATTCTCCAGGTCCTCCTGCCCCCTGAACCACTCGAAGAATACCCTGAAGCTGCTCGATCTTCCCGACAATGCCTGATCGTATGCCGCCAGTCGATTGAAACGATGTCTCGTCCTGATGCGGAGCGGAATATCGAGCACCGCACGATTCACCGGGTAATATACGGCGAGAGGCAAATCGGAGTGCTCATCCTCTTCCAATCCGGAACGCAAAATCTCTACGTGGCTCCGCAACTGCTCGAGCCTTGTGATCTGTTGCCTGCGACGATCCTTGCGACCCTTCGTCACACGCCACTGGACGGTCTCTCCCTGGAAAATAATCGAAATCGAGTTCCGGGTCTCGTGGACGTCATTGCTTATGTCCGATTCCGAGAAGAACCTTCCCGTTCCGGTGGAGGATCGGATCCGACCGATCAAGCGGGACAACATGATCGCCGTACAATCGAGCACCGCGGATTTCCCGGCGCCGTTGATACCCGCCAGGACGTTGATCCGCTCGGAGAAATCCAACGAGAGCCGCGGAATGCCCCGGAACCCGGCGATATCGATCGACCGTATCCTCACCTTGTCCCCCGAATCCCGCCGTCCGGGCGGCGAACGAGGTCCGAGCCCGCGGCCGCCGGAGGCGGCGCAACACCTCGGCGCGCCATGCCGCCCGATTCCCGGACCGCCGAGGCCGCGCGGAGAGTCATCGCATGATGGATGGGCTCGATCACGGGAAGGCCGCGGGTCCGTACTCGTGCGGAGCCTACTGCGCGAAGACGAGGAATCCGTTGGCGATGGCCGGCCGGCCTTCGGCGTTGAGAGTGTCCCAAGCGACGAGGCGGCCTTCGGGGGCCGCCTCGTCCGCGAACACCCGCACCCGGATCTCGCTCGGCATCAGCACCATGCCCCGGAACATGCCGCCGAGGCGCCGGACGGACCTCGGGTCTCCACCCGCCGCGTAGTCCACGATGCGCGACACCGCGAGCGCCAGGGTCGCGCTGCCGTGCAGGATGATGCCCGGCAGCCCCATGCGCCGCGCGACCGCCGCGTCGGTGTGGATGGGGTTCCAGATCCGGGCGCACTCGCTGTAGACGTGGGCGAGGTTGGCGGGTACCGGGGCCGGGATCTCGGCAAGCGGCGCGGGGCCGCCGTTCGACGCCGGGGCGGATGCCGCGGCGGCGGGGACGGGCGGCGGCTCGGCGTGCGCCCGGTCTCCGCCTTCGACCGCGACCCCCCGGTACACGCTCGCCTGGTACGTGGTGCACACCGGCTCGCCGTCGGCGCCGGTGGTGTCGAGCCGGGTCACCACGTAGGCGCCCGGGCGCCGCGCCTCGACGAGCGCCACCGTCGCCCGCGTGTCGAGGCGGTCTCCGGGGCGAACGAGCCGGTGGACGTGGCAGTCGTGCGTGGCGTGCACGCTGCGCAGCCGCTCGTCCGGGGTGAGGCCGCTCTCGGCGAGCTGGTCGCGCGCCTCGAGGTGCACCGCCCACTCCGGGGCGATGGTGAACAGCGGATGGGCGACCACCTCCGAGGTGGTGTCGAGGTAGTGCGGCCCGGTGTCGCCGAGGGCCGCGCTGTAGGCCATGGTCCAGCGAGCGTCCACGTCGTGCCGGTGGACGCCGGTGCGGGAGCCGACGAGCGCCGAGTCGATAGGCATGGGTCGATCCTCCGGGCGGCCCCCCGCCCCGGGCGGACCCCGGAGCGAAGGCCCGGTCCTCGTGCAGGCGGCGGGGCTGGTCAGGCGGCTTGCCGCTGGGGCGGCTCGTAGACCACCGGCTCGCCTTCCGCCTGGTACTTCTTCGGCAGGGCCGCGATCTCCCGCCCCGGGTAGGCGAGCTCGATGTGGTTCCCGTCCGGGTCGTAGAGGTTGATTTGGAGCACCCCGAGCTTCTTCCGGGACAGGACGTTGAACCCGATCCCGCGGCGCTGGAGCTTTCTCACCATGTCGGGGGCCCCGAGGGAGCGGAAGGCGAAATGCTCGATGCCGGGGTCCCGCGCGGCCGGGGACTTCTTGGCCGGGACGAGATGTACGCAGGCCTTGTCGCCGAGGTAGAGCCACGCCCCGTCGAACCCGAAGTCGGGGCGCTGGCCGTCATCGAGGCCGAGGACCTCGGAGTAGAACCTCCGCATCTCCTCCAGCCGGGCCGTCCGGATGTTCACGTGATCGAGCCACACCAGGGACATCTTCTCCTCCTCCTGCGCCCGTGCGCGCGGGCGCTGTCGACCCAGGAACGGGGCAGGATTGCCGCCGCTCGCGGCTAGTGTCGCACCGTTGGGGCGAATTTGCGCTACCCGAGGCGGGTGCGCGGCGGGGATTTTCGCCAAGAGCGCCTCGTCGCAGGCGCGTCCTGGGAACGCGGGCGTCCCGCCCGCATTGCTTCGCGTCTGTGCGGGCGGGACGCCCGCGTTCCCAGGACACATGGATTCCCGCTTTCGCGGGCACAAGCTCCGCGGGAATGACGAAGGGGGGCGGGACACAAGCGTCCGCAGGACGCGCCGTTCCCAAGGACGTACCCGCAGAAGGTCAGCCGCCGCCGTCGAGCGCTTCGAGAAGGGCCTGGAACGGGAGCAGCACGCAGTCGTGGCGGCTCGGGTGGGGGCGCACGGGAAGGAACATCCCGGCCTTCTGCCACACTCCCTCGGGCGGCGGCCCGCCTTGCTCCAGCATGAGGCGGACGCGCTCCGACACGGCGCGGAATTCGGGCTCCGCCGCCCCCGTCCCCGCCTCCACGATGACCGTCGCCGCCGCCTCGCAGAGCACGCAGCCGCGGACCACGTGGCCGATCTCCGATATCCGGCCGCCTCCGGCGAGATCGCCCCGCCGGAGGTCGATGGTGACCCGATCGCCGCACAGCGGGTTGTCCACCGTCGCGGAGGCGTCGGGGGAGTCGAGCCGGCCCTTGCCGCTCGCCCGGCGGGCGGCGCTCATGATCGCGGCGTGGTACGGGAGGTCAGCCACCGTCCGCCGTTCCCGTCTCCGTCCCGCCCCCGGCTCCAGCCTCGGTCCCGATCCCGACCCCGATCCCTATCTCCACCCCGGCCCCGGCGGCGCCCGCGTCCACGGCCCCGGAGCGATAGGCCCGCAACGCGCCCGGCGAGTCGATGTCGAGCAGCACCCCGTCGTCCGGCATCTCCACCTCCCGCACGAGGTCGGCATACGCCCCGATGAGGTGCCGGGCGCCCACGTCCCCCTCCACGTCGCACATCTCGGCAAAGAAGCGGGACGCGAACAGCACCGGGTTGCCCCGCTTGCCCCGGCGCGTGGCCACGCAGATCGCGGCCCCCGCCCCGGGGTCGAACGCCTCGCGGAGCATTTCGAGGTGCCGGGCGCGCACCCCCGGCATGTCGGCGAGGCACACGATGGCCCCCTCCACCCCGCTCGGGAGGGCGGCCACCCCGCGGGCGAGCGAGGTGCTGAGGCCCGCTCCGTAGTCGGGGTTGTGCGAGAAGGCGACGTCGAAGCCGGCGAGCGATGCCTCGACCTCCGCGCGCTCGTGGCCGGTCACCACCACGACCGGGAGCCCGCCCCCGGCCGCCGAGGCGGCGGCGCGCACCGCATGGCGCGCCATCGGCTCGCCGTCCACCGGCGCCAGCAGCTTGTTGCGCTTGCCCATGCGCCGCGACTGGCCGGCCGCGAGGACGATGACCGCGACCTCGCGGGACGGGGGCGCGGACGCGACGGCCGCCGCATCCGAGGGCGCGCTGCGGGGCGAGGGCCGGCCGAGCTGCTCCTTGAGGAGCCCGCCCGCTCCCCACGCCGCGAACTCGCAGCCGGTAAGCGGCAGGTCCGCCCCGACCCGCCCGAGGAGCCGATCCGCTCCGCTCGGAGCCGGCGAGCGCGAGGAGCCCGGAAGGCCGACGACCGGGACGGGGCCGATCCGGGCGTACAGGGCGAGGTTGCCGGGATCGACCGGAAGGCCGAGCCGGTGCACCGCGCCGCCCGCGATCTCGATCGCGGCGGGCACGACGTCGCGCCGGTCCGTGATCGCGGACGCGCCCAGCACGACCAGCAGCTCGCAGCCGGCGGAGACGAGGCCGGCGAGCGCCGACGCCACCTCGTCCGGGGCGTGCGGGCACCGGCGTTCGGCCTGAAGGTCGGCGCCGACACTGGCGAGCTTGTCGCGAAGGACGGAGGCGGTCTTGTCGAGCACCGAAGGGCGGGAGCCGGGCAGCACGGTGAGCACGAGCCCCGCCCGGCGGGGACGGAACCCCGCCACCCGGACGATGCTTCGGCGCTCCGCCACGATATGCAGGCACGCATCGAGGCGCGACCGCTTCACCGCGAAGGGGATCACCTTGACGGTGGCCGCGAGGCGGCGCGGGTCCACCACCGTCTCGTCGGGAAGGGTCGCCAGGGTGAGCTCCTCGGCGACCGCGTTCAACGCCGCGACCCCCTCCCCGTCCACGCAGAGCACCCCGCGCGCCGCCGCGAGCAGATTGCAGCGCCCGGTGAACGCGGCCCCGGTGACCAGGCCGCTTCCCTCCCTCGCCCCCGGTTCCGTTCCGGCGCCCGCCCACGGTTCCGCCCCGGCGCCCGCTCCCGCGGCTGAACCCGCCAGCGCCTCCGCGAGCTCCCGGGCCGCGTCGTTCTCGGGGACGTCGTCCGGGTCCAGGCGGGCGGTCACCACCGAGTCGTATCCGGCCCGGTCGAGCGCCGCCACGTCTTCCGCCGACAGCCGCCGGCCCTTCTTGAGCACCCGCCCGGGCAGCCGGAATCCGTGGGCGAGGATCGCGGCTTCCGCGTCCGCGAGCGGGGTCGGGCCGAAGCGCACGGGCGCTACCGGGCCGCTACCGGGTCTCTGCGGCGGGCGGCGCTCCCCGGAGCCTCGCGGTGATCTCGGCCGTCACCGCGATCGCGATCTCGGCCGGAGACCTCGCGCCGATCGCGAGCCCGATGGGGCCGTGGATGCGGGCGAGGGCCGGATCGTCGAACCCGCGCGCGCGCAGCCGTGCGAGCCGGGCGGCGTGGGTGCGCCGGCTGCCGAGCGACCCGATGTAGAACGCGTCGCTCGCGAGCGCCGTCTCGAGGGCCGGATCGTCGAGCTTGGGATCGTGGGTGAGGGTCACCACCGCCGTGCGCCGGTCCGGGGCGAGGCGGCGAAGCGCGTCGTCGGGCCAGTCGGTGTCCACCGCGACTCCCGGGAACCGCTCGCCGGTCGCGAACGCGCGCCGCGGGTCGACCACCGTGACCTCGTAGCCGAGCAGGGCGGCCATGGGCGCGAGGGCTTGGGTAACGTGCACCGCGCCCACGACGACCATCCGAAGCGGCGGGTTGAATACCTGGAGGAAGAGGGCGCCCCCCTCTCCCTCCGGCGGCAGCGTCCGGCTGCGGTCGGAGCGCAGCGCCTCGAGGCAGGCGGCGCGGACCGCCGGCTCGAGGCCCGGCGCGTCCGGCGCGTCGGCGTGGAAGAGCCGCTGCTCGCCGGAGTCGAGATCGCTGACCAGCACCGCCGGACGCTTGGCTTCCCGCGCGGCGAGGACCGCGTGCAACGTTTCGCGCCGCAACTACGGCTACTCCAGCCGCTCGACGAAGACCCGGACCTTGCCGCCGCAGGCGAGACCCACATCCCACGCCTGCTCGTCCGTCACCCCGAAATCGAGGATGCGGGGGCGGCCGGCCTCGATCACCTCGAGCGCGGCCCGCACCACCGCCCCCTCGATGCAGCCGCCGGACACCGACCCGATGAAGCCGCCGTCGCCTCCCACTGCGAGCTGGCTCCCGACCGGCCGGGGGGAGGAGCCCCAGGTCTCGACCACGGTCGCGAGCGCGGCGGCCCGGCCTTCCTCGCGCCAACGGGCGGCGGTTTCGAGTATGTCGTCGGCTGGGATGGTCGTCATGCTTCCATCGACCCGCGAGGGCGGCGGTCCGGTTCGGGCGCGAGAGTACCCGGAAGCGGGATTCTAGCCCGAGACGAGACCCGAAGCGCTCGCAAGGCCGAGCCGAGGCATGTGCGCGGTGGGGTTTTCGCGCTGGCACACCTCTCGCGGGAGCCTCCTGGGAACGCGGGCGTCTCGCCCGCATGCAGACCGAAGATCCGGGGGAGAAGCGCCCGTGAACGAAAATGCGGGCGAGACGCCCGCGTTCCCAGGAGGCCGTGTCGGGCATGTGCGGGCCGGGCTTCCCTTCCACCCGCGTTCCCGGGCCGCATGGATTCCCGCTTTCGCGGGAATGACGAGGACAGGGGCGAGACGCCCGTGTCCCACCGGGACACGCCGTTCCCGGAATTGCCGTCTTCGGGGACGCCCGCAGCGGACCGAAGATCCGGGGGCGAAGCGCCCGGGAGAAAATGCGGGCGGGACACAAGCGTTCCCAGGACGCCCACATCCGCAGGACGCGCCATTCCCAGGAGCGCTCCCGGCGACGGGTCCGCGAAGGCCCTGCGATGGGGGGAAGGCGGCAGGTGACGAACAGCGCACGGGGATCGAGCCCCCGGCCGAGAATCCCCGGCGGGCGGGTCAGTCGGCAGCCCCGGCATCGGCGGCCCTGGCATCGTCGAGACGGCGCACGAGCTCGGGTACCGAGCTGAATTCGTGCGCCACGAAGTCGGGCGCGAGGACGTCGACCGGGTCCGTCCGGTAGCCGTAGCTTACGAGGATCACGGGCGCGCCGGCATTCCGCGCCGTCTCCACGTCGGTCCGGCTGTCGCCGACCAGCGCCGACCGCCCCGGGTCGCCGCCCGCCCGGGACACGGCCGCTTCGAGCGCGCGCGGGTCCGGCTTGCGGAAGCCGAAGGTATCGCCGCCGACGACCGCCTCGCCGAAGAAGTCGAGGCGGAGCTCGCTCAGCATCCGGCGGGCGAGGTCCTCCGGCTTGTTGGTGCACACCGCAAGCGGATGGCCGAGGCCAGCGAGGGTGCGAAGCGCGTCGGGAACCCCGGGGTAGGGGCGCGATTCGCGCGTGAGCCGCGAGCGGTACACGTCGAGGAAGCGTTCAAGCATCCGGTCCGCGTCGCACCGCTCCAGATCCCCGGAGCGGGCGAGCGCCCGCCGGATAAGGGCGAGCGCCCCGGCGCCGACGAAGTCCCGGACCTCCTCGGGCGCTACGGTCGGAACGTCGTGCTCGGCGAGGACGGTGTTGAGCGCGCCGGAGAGGTCCGGCGCGCTGTCGACGAGGGTGCCGTCGAGGTCGCAGACGACCGTGATCCGCTCCGCGAATACCGAGAGGCCGTTCACGGTGGATCGCCGTTCCGCTGGCCGGCCGGCGCGGATGCGCCGGGGCCGACGGGGCCGGAGCGCCAACGCCGATCCGGGCTGCCCCTGGTCGAGTCGCGCCGGCTGCGCCCGCCGCCCGGCGAACCCGACCCCTCCCCGGCCCGGAGCGCCGTGCCATAATCGCGCCGGTTTCGCCAGGGCCCCCGCCGATGAAGCTCATCCACTATTTCGACTACAAGAGCCCCTACGCCTTCCTCGCGCAGGAGGCGACCTTCGCCCTCGCGGAGAGGGCCGGTACGGAGCTCGAGGTCCTCCCGTACTCCCTGCACATCCCCGACTTCCTCGGCTCCGCGGAGGTGGACGCCGAGGGGCGCGTGCTGTCGCAGAGCCGGAACGACCACCAGTGGCGAAGGGTCCGGTACAGCTACATGGACTGCCGCCGGGAGGCCAACCGCCGGGGCCTCACCCTCCGCGGGCCCCGCAAGATCTTCGACAGCACCTGCTCCCACGTCGGGTTTCTCTGGGCGAAGGAGCGGGACGGCGGCTTCCGCGCCTACCACGACGCGGTGTACGAGAAGTTCTGGCGCCGCGAGCTCGACATCGAGGACCCCGAGGTCATCGAGCACACCCTGGCCGCGTGCGGCGTGGAGGTGCGGGGGTTCCGCGAATATCTCGAGCACGAAGGGCCGCGGCGTCTCGAAGAGATCGGGCGCGATGCGGAAGCGAAGGGGGTGTTCGGGGTTCCGGGCTACCTGGTCGGCGAGGAGCTCTTCTGGGGGGCGGAGCGCCTCGACCGGGTAGCGGAGCGCCTCGGTCTCTGACCCGCCGCTTCCCGCTTCCCGCTCCGCCATCCGCCGGGCTGGGCCGCGGCGGAGACGGCGGCAAAGGTTCCGAGCGGCCGTCGTCGACCCCGGGAGGGGACCGGGCGCACGGCGGCTCCCGGTTGCCGCCGTGCGAACGCGCCGCGGGACGGGCGCGGGCGGGCGGGACGCCCGCGTTCCCAGGACGCCGTGCCCAGACGTGCGGTTCGCCCTCATCTGCGGGCGGGACACAAGCGTTCCCAAGACGCGCCGTTCCCAAGGATGTCGGCGAGAGGCGAGCCCGGCGAAAATCCCCGCCACGCACATGCCTCGAACAAGGAACGGCCTTGCGCCTTGCCTTATCCCCCCTCGTTCTCGCCCTCGTCCGGAACCGGGCGGTCGACCAGCTCGACCACCGCCATCGGGGCGGCGTCCCCCGCGCGATACCCGTGGCGAAGGATGCGCACGTATCCGCCCGGCCGGTCCAGGTAGCGAGGCCCGAGCTCGTTGAACAGCTTGGTGACCGCCGCGCGGCTCCGGATCCGGTTGAAGGCGAGCCGGCGCCGCGAGTGATGGTCCTGCTTGGCCAGCGTGATCAAGGGCTCCACGACGCGGCGCAGCTCCTTCGCCTTCGGTACTGTCGTCCGGATCGCCTCGTGCGCCACGAGCGACACCGCCATGTTGCGGAACATCGCCTTGCGATGGGCGGAGGTGCGGTTCAGGCGGCGGCCGCTCTTTCGGTGTCGCATGGCAGGGCCCTCCTCGACGGGCGTCGTCAGGCTTCGGCCCGCGCCGAACCGCGTTGCTGCTCTTGCAGGAAGTCCGCCGGAGGCCAGCTCTCGAGGGTCATCCCGAGGGAGAGCCCCTGCTCGGCCAGGACGGTCTTGATCTCGGTGAGGGACTTCTTGCCGAGGTTCGGCGTACGGAGGAGGTCGGTCTCCGTGCGCTGGATGAGATCGCCCACCCGCTCGATCCCTTCGGCCTTGAGGCAGTTCGCCGAGCGCACGGTGAGCTCGAGCTCGTCGACCTTGCGGAGCAGCCCCGGGTCCATCTCCGCCGCACGCCGTCCCGCGGCCGCGTCCACGGTGATGTCGGGGGCGGAGAACGCGGAGAGCAGGTTCTGGAGCTGGCTCGACGCATAGCGGACCGCGTACTCGGGGTCGATGGTCCCGTTCGTCTCGACCTCCATCACCAGCCTGTCGAGATCGGTGCGCTGCTCCACGCGGGCGTCCTCGACCTGGTAGCTGACCCGGCGCACCGGCGAGTAGGAAGCGTCCAGGGGCAGCCGTCCGACGAGCCCTTCGGAATCGTCGGCGTCGGCGCGTGCGGACGCGGGCTCGTACCCTCGTCCGATCGCCACCTGCATGGTCATGGCGAGCTTGCCTTCCTTCATCAGGTGCGCGATCACGTGCTCGGGGTTGGCGATCTCCACGTCGTGCCCGACCTGGACGTCTCCCGCGCGCAACACGCAAGGACCCTTCGCGCTCACCGAAAGCGCGGTCTCGCTGCGGGCATTCGTGCGAACCGCGATTTCCTTGAGATTGAGCAGGATTTCCGTCACGTCCTCCTGCACACCTTCGATCGTCGAATACTCGTGCAGCACGCCTTCGATCTCGACCTCCGTGATCGCGCAGCCCGGCATCGACGACAACAACATCCGCCGCAATGCGTTCCCGAGGGTGTGTCCGAAACCTCGGTCGAGCGGCTCGAGGGTGATCCGGGCCGCATTGGGGCCAAGCTGCCGGACGTCCAGCCGGGGCCTCAGCAGTTCGGGTGCGCTTGCCTGCATTTTCTCTCCCGCCCAGAGGCCGCCGGAGCGGCCCCTGCAACGTTCCTGAATGATGGGTTCCCGCGAGCGGGAGCTACTTGGAATAGAGCTCCACGACGAGCTGCTCCTGGATGTCCGGGGGCAGATCGGAGCGCTCGGGGACGTTGAGGAACACGCCCTCGAGCTTCTTCGTATCGACGTCGACCCAGCCGGATAACCCGTACTGTTCGGCGATCTCGACGCTCTCCGTGATGCGGGCCTGCTTGCGGGCCTTCTCGCGCACCGCGACCACGTCGCCGGGGGATACGAGAAAGGAGGCGATGTTGACGACCCGGCCGTTCACGGTGATCGCCTTGTGCGACACGAGCTGCCGCGACTCGGCCCGGGTGGAGCCGAAGCCCATGCGGTAGACCACGTTGTCCAGCCGGCGTTCGAGGAGCTGGAGCAGGAGCTCGCCGGTCGCGCCCTTGCGCCGCGCCGCCATGTGGTAGTAGTTGCGGAAGGGCTTCTCCAGCACCCCGTAGAGCCGCCGGAGCTTCTGCTTCTCGCGGAGCTGGAGGGCGTAGTCGGTCTGGCGGGGGCGGGGCCGCCGGCGGCCCGCGCCGTGCTGCCCGGGCGGGGTCTCGAACCGGCACTTGGCCTCGATCGATCTCCCTCGCTGCTTCAGGAAGAGATCGGTACTCTCGCGCCGGCTCAGCCGGCACTTGGGGCCCAGGTATCTCGCCATCGTCTGGTTGCTCCTCGGAGTGCCGGGGCCGTTCCGCGGCTAGACCCGGCGCTTCTTCGGCGGGCGGCACCCGTTGTGGGGCATGGGCGTCGCGTCCGTGATGCTCATGATCCGGAAGCCCCTCCCGTGCAAGGCGCGGACCGCCGATTCCCGGCCCGGGCCCGGCCCCCGGACGCGCACGTCCAGGTTCTGCATCCCGAACTCCTTGACCATGTCGCCGACCCGGGTCGCGGCCACCTGGGCCGCGAACGGGGTGCTCTTGCGCGAGCCGCGGAACCCGCTCCCGCCGGCCGTGGCCCAGGCGAGCGCGTTGCCCTGCCGATCCGTGATCGTGATGATGGTGTTGTTGAACGACGCATGGATGTGCGCGACTCCGTCCGCGATGTCGCGGCGGACGCGGCGCCGGGTGCGTGCCTTGGGTCTGGTCGCCATGCCGGTTACTTGCGGATGGGACGGCGCGGCCCCTTGCGGGTGCGGCCGTTCGTATGGGTGCGCTGCCCGCGCACGGGGAGGCCGCGGCGATGGCGCAGCCCGCGATAGCAGCCGAGGTCCATGAGCCGCTTGATGCTCATGCCGACCTCTCGGCGCAGGTCGCCCTCGATGGTGTACCGGGCGACCTCGGCCCGGATCCTCTCCAGCTCGGGGTCGGCCAGGTCCTTCACCGGGACGCCGGGGTCGACGCCGGTGGCCTCGCAGATCGCGAGCGACCGGGAGCGGCCGATACCGAAGATCTCGGTCAGCGACACCCAGACGTGCTTGCGGTCCGAGACGTTGATGCCCGCGATTCGCGCCATGATTCGTTCAACCCTGCCGTTGCTTGTGCCGGGGGTCCGTGCAGATCACCCGCACCACCCGCTTTCTTCGCACGATCTTGCAGTTGCGGCACATCCTCCTGACCGAAGCCCGCACCTTCATCTCTCCCTCCCCGGCCGGTTCCCGGCCCGCTTGTCCGCCGCCCTTCGCCTGCCGTGCCGGCTTCCGGCGGCCCGCTGCCGCGTCTACCGCACCACCCCGGTGCGTCCGTAGCCCCTCAGGTTCGCCTTGCGGAGCAGCCCCTCGTGCTGGTGCGACATCATGTGGGCCTGGACCTGGCCCATGAAGTCCATCACCACCACCACGATGATGAGCAGCGAGGTGCCCCCGAAGTAGAACGGGACGGCCCACTGGACGATCAGGAACTCCGGGAGCAGGCAGACCGCGGTGATGTAGGCGGCGCCCGCGACCGTGAGCCGGGTCATCACCCCGTCGATGTGGCGCGCGGTCTGCTCGCCGGGGCGCACCCCCGGGATGAACGCCCCCGACCGCTTGAGGTTGTCGGCCGTGTCGCGCGGATTGAATACGAGGGCGGTGTAGAAGAAGCAGAAGAACACGATGGCGGCCGCGTAGAAGAGGACGTACAGGGGTTGGCCCGGCGACAGGGTGGTGGAGATGTCGCCGAGCCAGGCGAGCTCCTCGGAGCTGCCGAACCAGCCGCCCAGGGTCGCGGGGAACAGGATGATGCTCGACGCGAAGATCGGCGGGATCACCCCCGCCATGTTGAGCTTGAGCGGCAGGTGGCTGGTCTGGCCGGCATACATCCGCCGCCCGATCTGGCGCTTGGCGTAGTTGACGGTGATCCGCCGCTGGCCCCGCTCCACGAACACGACGAAGCCGGTCACGGCGAGGGCGAGGACGAGGAGGAGCAGGACCAGCAGGACGTGCAGCTCCCCGATGCGGGCGAGCTCCAGGGTGCCCCCGACGGCCGAGGGAAGCCCGGCCACGATGCCGGCGAAGATGATGATGGAGATGCCGTTGCCGATCCCCCGTTCGCTCACCTGCTCGCCGAGCCACATGAGGAAGATGGTCCCGGTCACCAGGGTCACCACGGTGGTGATGCGGAACCCGAGGCCGGCCACGATGACCACCGGCGCCCCGCCCGCGCTCTGGCTCTCGAGGGCGATCGCGACCCCGAGGGCCTGGAACGTGGCCAGCAGCACCGTGCCGTACCGCGTGTACTGGGTGATCTTCCGCCGCCCCTGCTCGCCCTCCTTCTTGAGCTGCTCGAGCTTCGGATGCACCACGGACAGGAGCTGCATGATGATCGCGGCGGAGATGTACGGCATGATGCCGATCGCGAAGATCGAGAACCGGCTGAGCGCCCCCCCCGAGAACATGTTGAACATGTCGAGGATCGTCCCGCGCTGCTGCTCGAAGAGCGCTTCGAGCGCGACCGGGTCGATCCCGGGGACCGGGATGAAGGAGCCGATCCGGAAGATGAGGATCGCGCCGAGGACGAACAGCAGCCGCTGGCGCAGCTCCGACATCTTGCCGCCGCCGAGCGACGGGCGGGCGCGCGTGGATTCGAGCGCGCGGCGGGCCATCAGCCGTCCACCGCCCCGCCGGCGGCCTCGATGGCGGCCCGCGCCCCCGCGGTCACCGCGACCCCGCTCACCGTGAACGCCCGGCCGGGCTCGCCGCCCGCGATGATCTTGATCCGCGCCGCTCGCCGCTTGACGAGCCCTGCCGCCCGGAGCCGTTCCGGGTTCACCTCGTCCCCGTCCAGCCGGGCAAGCGACCCGGTCTTGACCTCGCCGTTGAACGGCGCCTTCCGCGACGTGAAGCCGAGCTTCGGAAGGCGCCGCTGCAAGGGCATCTGGCCGCCCTCGAACCCGGCCGCGACCCCGCCGCCGGAGCGCGACTTCTGGCCCTTCTGGCCGCGCCCGCAGGTCTTCCCCGCTCCCGACCCGGGGCCGCGTCCGACCCGCCGGGCCGCGCGGCGCGAGCCGGGGGCCGGCTTGAGATCGTTCAGCCTCATTGCGCTTCCTCGACCCGGAGCAGGTAGGCGACCTTCCGGATCATCCCGCGGGTGCACGGGGAGTCCTCGACCTCCACGGTGTGGTGCATCCGCCGGAGACCCAGCCCGCGCACGCACGCCTGGTGCCGCTTCAGCCGGCCGTTCATGCTGCGGACCAGGGTGACCCTGACCCGGCCGCCGCCCGGCCCCTTCTTCCCCGGCTCGTCCTTCGCCGGCGCCTTCTCTACCGCCATCGTTCCGCCCCGCCCGCCCGTCAGCCGGTGATCTCTTCGAGCGTCTTGCCGCGCTTCGCGGCGATGTCCGCGGGGTCGACCATCTCGGACAGCCCGCGCACGGTGGCCCGCACCACGTTGATGGGATTGTTGGAGCCGATGCACTTGGCGAGGACGTCACGCACCCCCACGACCTCGAACACCGCCCGCATCGCGCCGCCGGCGATGATCCCGGTGCCTTCCGACGCCGGCTTCATGTAGACCTTCGCCGACCCGTGGCGCGCGGTCACCGGGTACTGGAGCGTCCCGTTCTTGAGCGGCGCCCGCACCATCGACTTGCGGGCGGACTCCATCGCCTTCTGGATGGCGACCGGCACCTCGCGCGCCTTGCCGCGGCCGAGCCCCACCCGGCCCTTGCCGTCACCCACCACCGTCAGGGCGGAGAACCCGAACTGCCGACCGCCCTTGACCACCTTGGCCACCCGGTTCACGTTGACGAGCTTCTCGAGGAGGTCGTCGTCACGGTCGCCGCCCCGGCCCGTCCTCTGCTGATATTGCGCCATGGTCCTGGTCCTGTCCTGCCCCTCGACCGCGCGCCGCCCGGCGGCGCGGATCGAATCGAAGCCGCCTCGCTAGAACTCGAGCCCGTGCTCGCGCGCCGCTTCCGCCAGCGCCTTCACCCGCCCGTGGTACTTGTAGCCCGACCGGTCGAAAGCGACCCGGGAGATCCCGGCCTTGCGCGCCCGCTCCGCGATCGCCTGCCCCACCAGGGCGGCGGCCGCCGCGTTGCCGCAATACCCCTCCACCTTCGCCCGCACCTCCTTGTCGAGGGTCGACGCCGAGGCGAGGACCCTCGAGCCGTCCGGCTCGAACACCTGGGCATAGATGTGGCGCGGGGACCGGTTGACGCTCAACCGGTGCGCCCGCCGCCTGCGGATCACCGCCCGGGTCCGGCGCGCCCGCCGGAGCCTCGCCTTCTTCTTGTCCATCGCGCCTCGCCGCCTACTTCTTCTTCGCTTCCTTGCGGCGCACGACCTCGTCCTTGTAGCGCACGCCCTTGCCCTTGTAGGGCTCCGGGGGCCGGAAGCCGCGGATGATCGCCGCGACCTGGCCGACCTTCTGCTTGTCCACCCCCCGCACCACGACCTCGGTGTTGCTGGCCGCCTCCACCGTCACCCCTTCCGGCGGCTCGAACTCGACGGGATGCGAATAGCCGAGGGCCATGTCGAGACGCCCGCCGTTCGACTGGGCGCGGTATCCCACCCCGACGAGCTGCAGCCGCCGCTCGAACCCCTCGGTCACCCCGATCACCATGTTGCCGAGAAGGGAGCGTGCGGTGCCGGCCTGGGCGACCGCCCCCCGGGTCTCGTCGCCGGGGCGAACCCTCAGCTCCGGCCCGTTCTCCCCGGCCGCCTGCTCCAGCACGACCGAGGCGTGCAGACGGTGGCGGACCGAGCCCCGCTGCCCCTCGATCTCGACCTCCCGGCCGTCGACCCGGACGTCGACCCCGGCGGGGACTGCGATGGGGGCCTTTGCGATCCGGGACACGTCAGGTCACCGTGCACAGCACTTCGCCGCCGAGACCTTCGGTCCGGGCGGCGCGATCCGCCATCACCCCCCGGGAGGTCGAGACGACGGCGATGCCGAGCCCTCCCATGACGACCGGCAGGTCCCGCTTGCCCCGGTAGATCCTGAGACCCGGCCGGCTCACCCGGTCGATCGACGCGATGACCGGGCGCCCCTCGTGGTACTTGAGACGGACCGAGAGCACGAGGTGGCCGCGCTCGTTCTCGGACGTCTCGAAGTCCTGGATGTACCCCTCGTCGCGCAGCACCGCGGCGATGGACGTCTTCAGCTTCGAGGACGGCATCGACACCCGCAGCCGGCCGGCCGCCTGGCCGTTGCGAATGCGGGTGAGCATGTCCGCTACGGGGTCCTGGAGGCTCATCGCACGACTCCCCTACCAGCTCGCCTTGACCAGCCCCGGGATGTCGCCGCGCATCGCGGCCTCCCGCAGCTTGGTCCGGGACAGCCCGAACTTCCGCACGAAGCCGCGCGGGCGCCCGGTGGCGCGGCACCGGTTGCGCAGCCGGGTCGGGCTCGCGTTGCGCGGGAGCTGATTGAGCGCCTCCCGCGCGGCGTACCGCTCCTCGTGGCTCGACTCGGGGTCGCGGGCGGCCTTCTTGAGGGCGTCCCGCTTCCCGGCGTACCTGCGGGTGAGCCGCACCCGCTTCGCTTCCCGGTTGATGACTGATTTCTTCGCCATGATGCTCAATTGGCCCGGAACGGAAACTTGAAGGCGTCGAGGAGGGCCCGGCCTTCCTCGTCCGTTCGGGCGGACGTGGTCAAGGTCACGTCCAGCCCCCGGATCTTGTCGACCCGGTCGAAGTCGATCTCCGGGAACGTGATCTGCTCGCGGATCCCCAAGCTGTAGTTGCCCCGCCCGTCGAAGGCGCGCGGGCTGTACCCGCGGAAGTCGCGGACCCGGGGGATCACCACCGAGATCAGCCGGTCGAGGAACTCGTACATCCGCTCGCCGCGCAGGGTCACCTTGCACCCGATGGGCCAGCCCTCGCGGATCTTGAACCCGGCCACGGACTTGCGCGCGTGGGTGACGATCGGCTTCTGCCCGCTGATGGACGCGAGGTCCGCCACCGCGCTCTCGAGCGCCTTGCGATCGCCCGCGCCCTCCCCCACCCCCATGTTGAGGGTGATCTTCCGGAGCCGCGGCGCCTCCATCACGCTCGAGTAGCCGAACCGCTCCCGGAGCGCGCCGACCACCGTGCCGCGGTAATGGTCCTTCAATCGGGCCATGTCAGATGTCCACCACTTCGCCGTTGCCCTTGAAGTACCGCACCTTGCGCCCGTCGGCGAGGCGGCGGAAGCCCACCCGGTCCCCCTTCTGGGTCTCGGGGTTGTAGAGCAGCACGTTGGAGAGGTGGATCGGCCGCTCCTCCTCCACGATGCCGCCCGGGACGTTGCGCTGGGGGTTCGGCTTCATGTGCCGCTTGACGACGTTCACCCCGTCCACGAGCACCCGGGAGTCCGGGTACACCCGCTGGACCGTACCGCGGGTGCCCTTGTACTTCCCCGCGGTCACCACGACCTCGTCGCCCCGGCGAACCCTGCGCATCCCCATGCTCAGAGCACCTCCGGCGCGAGCGAGATGATGCGCATGAACTTCTCGCTCCGGAGCTCGCGGGTCACCGGGCCGAAGACGCGGGTGCCGATCGGCTGGTGCTGGTTGTTGAGCAGCACGACCGCGTTGCGATCGAAGCGGATGCGGGAGCCGTCCGGGCGGCGCACGCCGGTGCGGGTCCTCACCACCACCGCGTTGTAGATCTCGCCCTTGCGCACCTTGCCCCTCGGGATCGCCTCCTTCACGGTGACCTTGATGACGTCCCCGATCCCCGCGTAGCGGCGGCGCGACCCCCCGAGGAGCTTGATGCACATGACCCGGCGGGCCCCGCTGTTGTCCGCCGCCCGCAGCACCGACTGCATCTGGATCATGCGCCGCCGCCCTCGCCCCGGCTGACGATGCGCTCGAGCCGCCAGCTCTTCGTCTTCGAGAGGGGACGGCACGGGGCGATCGCGACCCAGTCGCCGGTACGGCTCTCGTTGTCCTCGTCGTGCACGTGGAGCCGGGTCGAACGCCGGACGTACTTCTTGTACAGGGAATGCTTCACCGAGCGCTCCACGAGCACGGTGATCGTCTTGTCCATCCGGTCGCTCAGCACCCGGCCTTCGACGACCTGCGTACCGCTCCCGCTCATGCGCCTGCTCCCCCGTCGGGGGCCGGAACCGCGGCCCTCCGCCGCTCGCCGAGCACCGTCTTGATGCGCGCGATGGTGCGGCGGATCTCCCTCACCCGGCTGCTCGGTACCGATTGCCCGGTCGCGCCCTGCATCCGCAGCCGGAACGCTTCCCGGCGCAGCTTCAGGACCTCCTGGTCGAGGGCGGCGTCATCCTGGCCCCGTACTTCGGCGACGTTCATCCCTACAGCACCGTCCGGGTCACGAACGACGTGCCGACGGGGAGCTTGGCCGCGGCGCGGCGCAGCGCGTCGCGGGCGATCTCCTCGCTGACCCCTTCCATCTCGTACAGCATGCGCCCCGGCTGGATCTGGCACACCCAGTACTCGACGTTGCCCTTGCCCTTGCCCTGGCGCACTTCCAGCGGCTTCTTCGTGATGGGCTTGTCCGGGAAGATGCGGATCCAGATCTGCGCCCCGCGCTTGACGTGGCGGGTGATCGCCCGCCGCGCGGCTTCGATCTGGCGTGCGGTGATGCGCCCCCGCTCGGTCGCCTTGAGCCCGTAGTCGCCGAAGCTGACCCGGTTCCCCGACTGGGCGAGGCCCCGGTTGCGGCCCTTCTGCTGTTTGCGGTAGCGGGTACGCTTCGGTTGCAGCATCGCCTGTGTTCCTCAGTTTCGGGCCGGCGCTTCGGAGCGCGCGGGCGGCGGGGACGCCGCCTCCGCCGGAGGGGCGTCCTGGTGCTGGACCTCACCCTTGAAGATCCAGACCTTCACCCCGATGACCCCGTACGTGGTGCGCGCCTCCGCCAGCCCGTAGTCGATGTCCGCGCGCAGGGTGTGGAGCGGAACCCGGCCCTCGCGGTACCACTCCGAGCGCGCGATCTCCGCCCCGTTCAGGCGGCCCGCCACCATCACCTTGATCCCTTCCGCACCGAGCCGCATGGCGTTGGTGACCGCGCGCCGCATCGCCCGGCGGAACATGATCCGGCGTTCGAGCTGGTTGGCCACGCTCTCGGCCACGAGGCGGGCGTCGAGCTCGGGCTTGCGGATCTCCTCCACCCCGATCTGCACCGGACAGCTCATCATCCGGGCGACGTCCCGGCGGAGCCTCTCGATGTCCTCCCCCTTCTTGCCGATCACGATGCCCGGCCGGGCAGTGTGGACGACGATGCGGGCGTTGCGCGCCGGGCGCCGGATCTGGATGTGGCTGACCGAGGCGTGGGCGAGCCGGCGGCGGATGTAGTCCCGCACCTCGAGGTCGGTGTTGAGGAAGTCCGCGTAGTCCCGCCGGCCCGCGTACCAGGTCGACGACCAGTCCTTGACGATCCCGAGGCGCATGCCCACCGGATGTACCTTCTGTCCCATCTCTCCGGCCCCTCTGCCGTCCGTCCCTCAACCCGCCGCGCGGAGCGAAGGAGCCCGCGGCCCTTCTCCGTTCACGTTCATTGCCGATCGGACACCGTGACGGTGACGTGGCTCGTCGGCTTCCTGATCCGGTTCACCCGCCCGCGCGCCCGCGGCTTCCAGCGCTTGTGCACCGGGCCCTGGTCGACGAGCACGGTCTTCACCGTCAGCTCGTCGATGTCCGCCCCTTCGTTGTGCTCGGCGTTCGCGATGGCCGACTCCAGGACCTTGTGCAGGATCCGGGCCGCCTTGCGCGGGCTGAAGCGCAGGAGGTCCACCGCCTCCTCGACCGGAAGGCCCCGGATCTGGTCGGCGACCAGCCGTCCCTTCTGGGGAGACAGCCTCGTGTACCGCAGCCGCGCCGTCACGTCCATCGTCCCGCCCCCGACGCTCAGCTCTTGGTCCGCCGGTTCGCCACATGGCCCCGGAACGTCCGGGTCGGGGCGAACTCGCCGAGCTTGTGCCCCACCATGTTCTCGGTGATCAGCACCGGCACGTGCTGGCGGCCGTTGTGCACCGCGATGGTGAGCCCGACCATGTCGGGCACGATCATCGAGCGCCGGGACCAGGTGCGGATCGGGCGCCGGGAGTGCTGGGCGCGCGCGGCCTCCACCTTGCGGACCAAGTGGTGGTCGACGAACGGTCCCTTGCGGATCGAGCGTGGCACCAGAGAGCCCTCCTCGGTCAGCGGCGCCCGCGGCGGCGGACGATCATCTTGTCCGAGCGCTTGTTGCGGCGCGTCTTGTGGCCCTTGGTGGGCTGGCCGGACGGGGTGACCGGATGGCGGCCCCCCGACGTGCGGCCCTCGCCCCCGCCGTGGGGGTGGTCCACCGGGTTCATCGCCACCCCACGCACCGTCGGCCGAACCCCGCGCCAGCGCTTCGCCCCCGCCTTGCCGAGCGACCGCAGCCCATGCTCCGAGTTGCCGACCTCCCCGAGGACCGCCCGGCACTCGATGGGGACGCGCCGGATCTCCCCCGAGCGGAGCCGCAGGCTCACGAACCGCCCTTCCCGGGCGACGACCTGGGCGGAGGCGCCGGCGCTGCGGGCGAGCTGCGCGCCGCTGCCCGGCTTGAGCTCCACGCAGTGGACGGTGGAGCCGACCGGGACGTTGCGAAGGGGCAGGCAGTTGCCGGGGCGGATGGGGGCGTCCGCCCCCGACTGGAGCTTCGCTCCGACCTCCACCCCGCGCGGGGCGATGACGTAGCGGCGCTCGCCGTCCGCGTAGAGGAGCAGCAGCAGGTGGGCGGACCGGTTGGGATCGTACTCGAGGCGCTCCACCCGGGCCGGGACCCCGTCCTTGTCGCGGCGGAAGTCGACGATGCGAAGGTTCCGCTTGTGCCCCCCTCCCCGGTGGCGCACGGTGATCCGGCCCTTGTTGTTGCGGCCCCCGGTGCGCTTCTTCTTCTCCGTGAGCGGGCCCCACGGCTTGCCCTTGTGCAGCCCGGGGGTCACGACCCGGATCGCGAACCGCCGGCCCGGGGAAGTCGGCCTGGCCTTGACGATCGGCATTACTCGGGGCCTCCCTGGAGGAAGTCGATGTCCTGTCCGGGCTTCAGGGTTACGTAGGCCTTCTTCCAGTCCGACCGCCGGCCGGGGCGGCGCTGGAACACCTTGCGCTTCCCGTTCACGGTGGCGGTGGTCACCCGCTCCACCTCGACCCCGAACATCAGCTCCACCGCCCGCCGGACCTCCGACTTGCTCGCGTTCTTCACCACCTTGAAGACCGCCTGCCGGTGCGCGTCGGCGACCCGCGTGCTCTTCTCCGAGACGACCGGAGCGAGCAGGATCTGCATCAGGCGCTCTTCGTTCATGCGAGCCGCGCCTCGATCGAGCGGAGGGCGGGCTCGGTGACCAGCACCCGCGAGAAGGCGATGAGGCTCACCGGATCGACGCGCCCGGCGGGCATGGTCCCGACCCGGCGGAGGTTGCGCGACGCGAGGGCGAGGTTTCGGTCCTCGTCCCCGGTCACGATGAGCACGTCTTCGAGCCCGAGCTCCTTCAGCTTCGCGGCGAGGTCGCGGGTCTTCGGCGCATCGAGGGAGAAGGAGGCGATCACCGTCAGGCGCTCCTCGCGCACCAGCTCGGAGAGGATGGAGCGGAGCGCCGCACGGTACATCTTGCGGTTGAGCTTCTGGTCGTAGCTGCGCGGCCGGGCCGCGAACGTCACCCCGCCCCCGCGCCAGATGGGGCTTCGGATGGTGCCGGCGCGGGCGCGCCCGGTGCCCTTCTGGCGCCAGGGCTTGCGCCCGCCTCCGCGCACGTCCGAGCGCGACTTCTGGGCCCTGGAGCCCGCCCGCCCGCCGGCGAAGTACGCGGTCACCGCCTGGTGCACCAGGGGTTCGTTCCAAGGGGCCGCGAACGCGCGGTCCGCGACCTCGACGGCCTGGCCGCCGGTGACCTCCAGCTTCACGAGCCGTCCCCCGCCTGCGCCTTCACGGAGGGCCGCACCAGCAGGTCCCCCCCCTTCGGCCCGGGGACGGCGCCCCTGACGAGGAGCAGTCCCCGCTCCTCGTCGACCCGGACGACCTCGAGGTTCTGGACCGTGCGGCGGACGTTGCCGAGGCGCCCGGCCATCTTCTTGCCCTTGAACACGCGGCCGGGGGTCTGGTTCTGGCCGATGGAGCCGGGGGCCCGGTGGGAGAGGGAGTTGCCGTGGGTCGCGTCCTGGCTGCGGAAGTGGTGGCGCTTGATCACCCCGGCGAACCCCTTGCCGATGGTGGTCCCGGTCGCGTCCACCCGTGCGCCGGGCTCGAACCGCCCGACCGTGAACTCCCCGCCGGCCTCGATCCCCCCCTCCCCGGAGAGGGCGGACGGATCGATCCGGAACTCCCAGAGCCCGCGCCCCGCCTCGACCCCGGCGCGCGCGAAATGCCCCGCTTCGGGGCGGTTGATCCGGTTCGCGGCGCGCGCGCCGGTCGTCACCTGGACCGCGTCGTAGCCGTCGGTCTCCGACCGCTTGACCCGGGTGACCCGGTTGGGCTGCACCTCGATGACGGTGACCGGGATGGACGCCCCGTCCTCGGTGAACACCCGCGTCATGCCCACCTTGCGGCCCACCAGGCCCGGATTGCCCGCTTGATCCATGATTGCCGCCCGGTCGCCGCGCCGATTCAGTTGAGCTTGATCTGTACGTCGACCCCGGCCGCGAGATCGAGCTTCATCAGGGCGTCCACCGTCTTCTCGGTGGGGTCGAGGATGTCGACCAGCCGTTTGTGGGTGCGTAGCTCGTACTGGTCCCGGGCGTCCTTGTTGACGTGGGGGGAGATGAGGACGGTGAACCGCTCCTTGCGGGTGGGGAGCGGGATGGGGCCCCGGATCTGGGCCCCGGTCCGGCGGGCGGTCTCCACGATCTCCTGCGCCGACTGGTCGATCAGCCGGTAGTCGAACGCCTTGAGGCGGATGCGGATGCGTTGGTTCATGGACGCGGCCCCCCGGTACGCCGGCTCCGGCTACCCGACGATTACTCGATGACCTTGGAGACGACGCCGGCGCCGACCGTGCGACCGCCCTCGCGCACCGCGAAACGAAGGCCCTCCTCCATCGCGATCGGAGAGATCAGCTTCGCGGTCATCTGCACGTTGTCCCCCGGCATCACCATCTCCACCCCCGACGGAAGCGTCACCGCCCCCGTCACGTCCGTCGTCCGAAAGTAGAACTGCGGGCGGTAGCCGTCGAAGAACGGCGTGTGACGGCCCCCCTCGTCCTTCGACAGCACGTACACCTCCGCCTCGAAGTGCGTGTGCGGCGTGATCGACTTCGGCTTCGCCAGCACCTGGCCACGCTCGATCCCGTCGCGCTTCACCCCCCGCAGCAGAACCCCCACGTTGTCCCCCGCAACCCCCTCGTCCAGCAGCTTGCGGAACATCTCCACACCGGTGCACGTCGTCTTCTCCGTCTCGCGCAGGCCGACGATCTCCACCTCCTCGCCTACCCGGACCTTCCCGCGCTCCACACGGCCCGTCGCCACCGTGCCACGGCCCGAGATCGAGAACACGTCCTCCACCGGCATCAGGAACGCGCCGTCCACCGCCCGCTCGGGCTCCGGGATGTACGAGTCCAGCGCCTCCATCAGCGCGTCCACCGAACCCTCGCCCAGCTCCCCGGAGCCCCCCTCCAGCGCCTGCAGCGCCGAACCCCGGATGACCGGCGTGTCGTCTCCGGGAAACTCGTACTTGTCCAGCAGCTCCCGAACCTCCAGCTCCACCAGCTCCAGAAGCTCCTCGTCGTCCACCATGTCGCACTTGTTCAGGTACACCACGATGTACGGAACCCCCACCTGACGCGCCAGCAGAATGTGCTCGCGCGTCTGCGGCATCGGGCCGTCCGCCGCCGACACCACCAGGACCGCTCCGTCCATCTGCGCCGCCCCGGTGATCATGTTCTTCACGTAGTCCGCATGCCCCGGACAGTCCACGTGCGCGTAGTGGCGCCCCGGACTCTCGTACTCCACGTGCGCCGTCGCGATCGTGATCCCACGCGCCTTCTCCTCCGGCGCGTTGTCGATCTCCTCGAAATCCTTCACGTCGCCCCCGTACCGCGACGCCATCACCCGCGTGATCGCCGCCGTCAGGGTCGTCTTCCCGTGGTCCACGTGGCCGATCGTGCCCACGTTCACGTGCGGCTTCGTGCGCTCGAACTTCGCCTTGGCCAACTCGAATCTCCTTGAATCCGGCTGCTGCTAGCTGTGTTGAATGACGGCTTCCGCCACGGAGGCCGGCGCTTCGAGGTAGCGCCGGAACTCCATGTTGAAGGTGGCCCGCCCCTGGGTGAGGGAGCGGAGGTCGGTCGCGTATCCGAACATCTCGGCGAGGGGGACTTCGGCGCGGATGACCTGCCCGCCGGCCGACTCCTCCATCCCCTGCACGGTCCCCCGGCGCCGGCTCACGTCGCCCATGACGTCGCCCAGGTGTTCGTCGGGGGTCATGACGTCCACCTTCATCATCGGCTCGAGGATCACCGGGTCCGCCCGGCGGGCGCCGTCCCGGAACGCATGGGAGCCCGCGACCCGGAAGGCGACCTCGCTCGAATCCACCTCGTGGTGCGAGCCGTCGTAGAGGGTGGCGCGGACGTCGACCACGGGGAAGCCGGCGAGGATGCCGTTCTTCATCTGCTCCGTGACGCCCCGGCGGACGGCCGGGATGTACTCGCGCGGGACGACCCCGCCGGTGACCTCGTCCACGAACTCGAAGCCCGTACCGGGCTCGGTCGGCTCGAGGCGCAGGAAGACGTGGGCGTACTGGCCGCGTCCGCCGGTCTGGCGCACGAAGCGGGTCTCCTGCTCGACCCCCTTCCGGATCGTCTCCCGGTAGGCCACCTGGGGCCGGCCCACGTTCGCGGCGACCCGGAACTCGCGCCGGAGCCGGTCGACGATGATCTCGAGGTGCAGCTCGCCCATCCCGGAGATGATCGTCTGGTTCGATTCCTCGTCGCTCGCGACCCGGAACGAAGGGTCCTCCTGGGCGAGCTTCCCGAGCGCGACGCCCATCCGGTCCTGGTCCGCCTTGGTCTTCGGCTCGACCGCGATCGAGATGACGGGGTCGGGGAACTCCATCCGTTCGAGGGTGACGGCCGCCCGGCCGTCGCACAGGGTCTCGCCGGTCGCGACGGACTTGAGGCCCACCGCGGCCGCGATGTCCCCGGCCCGGACCTCGGAGATCTCCTCCCGGTGGTTGGCGTGCATCTGAAGGAGGCGGCCGACCCGCTCGGAACGGCCCTTGACCGGGTTGTACACCCGGTCCCCCGATTCCAGCACCCCGGAATAGACGCGGAAGAAGGTCAGGGTACCGACGTAGGGGTCGGTGGCGATCTTGAACGCGAGGGCCGCGAAGGGCTCGTCGTCGGAGGCGCGCCGCTCCTCCTGCTCCTCCCCCGGACCCACCGTCCCGCGGATCGGAGGCACCTCGTCGGGGGCCGGAAGGTACTCGACGACCGCATCCAGAAGCGGCTGCACCCCCTTGTTCTTGAACGCCGCGCCGCACAGGACGGGGACGACTTCGTTGGCGAGGGTCCGGGCTCGCAGCCCGCGGCGGACCTCGTCCGCCGACAGCTCTCCCGTCTCCAGATAGCGCTCCATCAGGGCGTCGTCCGCGTCCGCGGCGGCTTCGACCAGAAGCTCCCGCCGGCGCTCGGCCTCCTCCTGGAGGTCCCTCGGGACCTCGCCAACGTCGAAGGCCGCGCCGAGGCCCGTCCCGTCCCAGCGGATCGAGCGCATGCGCACGAGGTCGATGACCCCCTCGAACGAATCCTCCGCGCCGATCGGCATCTGGACGGCGACCGGAACCGCGCGGAGGCGGGTCCGGATCTGGTCCGCGACGCGCTCGAAGTCCGCCCCCGCCCGGTCCATCTTGTTGATGAAGGCGAGGCGCGGGACCTGGTAGCGGTCGGCCTGCCGCCAGACCGTCTCCGACTGCGGCTCGACCCCGCCCACCGCGCAGAACACCGCCACCGCGCCGTCGAGCACCCGGAGCGAGCGTTCGACCTCGATCGTGAAGTCGACGTGCCCCGGGGTGTCGATGATGTTGATCCGGGAGCCGGGATGCTGCCCGGCCATGCCCGACCAGAAGCAGGTGGTCGCGGCCGAGGTGATGGTGATGCCGCGCTCCTGCTCCTGGACCATCCAGTCCATCACCGCCGCCCCGTCGTGCACCTCGCCGAGCTTGTGGGACACCCCGGTGTAGAAGAGGATGCGCTCGGTGGTGGTGGTCTTCCCGGCGTCGATGTGGGCCATGATCCCGATGTTGCGGTAGCGCTCGATGGGGATCGTGCGCTGCCCGGCAACGAGGTTGATCTGCTTGGCGACCGAGCTCATGGCGGGGTTTCCGGGAGGGCGATGGCGAGCGCGGAAGGCCGGGGGACTACCAGCGGTAGTGCGCGAAGGCCTTGTTCGCCTCGGCCATGCGGTGCGTGTCCTCGCGCCTCTTGGCCGCGGAGCCGCGGTTCTCGGACGCCTCGATCAGCTCGGCCGCGAGCCGCTGGCCCATGGACTTCTCGCCGCGCTTGCGGGCCGCGTCCACGAGCCAGCGCATCGCGAGGGCGCTCCGGCGCAGCGGCCGCACCTCGACCGGCACCTGGTAGGTCGCGCCCCCGACCCTACGGGACCTCACCTCCACCTGGGGGCGGACGTTGTCCAGCGCCGCCTCGAACACCTCGAGCGGGTCCTTCTTGGTGCGCCTGGCGACCAGGTCGAGCGCGCCGTACATCACCCGCTCCGCGATCGACTTCTTGCCGTTCAGCATCAGGGTGTTGATGAACTTCGCGACGGACCCGTCCTTGTACTTCGGGTCGGGGAGGATGACCCGCTGCGCGGCGACCCTTCTGCGCGGCATCGTTCAGCCCCTCGGCCGCTTGGCGCCGTACTTCGAGCGGCCCTGGCGGCGGGCCGAGACCCCCGACGCGTCCAAGGCGCCGCGCACCGTGTGGTAGCGCACGCCGGGGAGGTCCTTCACCCGCCCCCCCCGGATGAGGATGACGGAGTGCTCCTGGAGGTTGTGGCCCTCGCCGCCGATGTACGTCGAGACCTCCATCCCGTTGGTCAGGCGCACCCGCGCGACCTTGCGGAGGGCCGAGTTGGGCTTCTTCGGGGTGGTCGTGTAGACCCGCGTGCACACCCCCCGCTTCTGCGGGCCGCCCTGCAGCGCCGGCACGTTGGTCTTCTTCGTCTGCCGCTTGCGCGGCTTTCGCACGAGCTGGTTGATCGTAGCCATTTGCCCGGTATCCGAAGACGATGGCCCCCCCCTTTCGAGCCGAGCGAAAGCGGGGGCCGGGAAAAAAACGACAGGCAGGAACCCCTGCCTGTCGCGAAGCCCGGGGAGTCTAGGGACGAACCGGGCTCATGTCAACATGGGGGAAGCGCCTTCCTCCGATTTTCTTCATCCCGGCGCGCGGCGACGCGCAGCGGGCCGGACGGCGAACCGCCGCACGGCGGGCCGCCGCCGTCAGGGCAGCGCCTCGCCCCGCTCGGGGGCGGCCGCCGCCAGCGAAGCCAGCTCCCTCGCCAGCCCGGCTTCGACTTCCTCGAACCGGGCGGCCTTCAGCTCCTCCTCCTCCGGCATCTCCTCCAGCTCGCGCCTCGCCTCGCGCTGCTGGGCGAAGCCGGTGCCGGCCGGGATCAGGCGCCCGACGATCACGTTCTCCTTGAGCCCGCGCAGGTCGTCGACCCGTCCGTTCACCGACGCTTCGGTGAGCACCCGGGTGGTCTCCTGGAACGACGCGGCGGAGATGAAGCTGTCCGTCGAGAGGGACGCCTTCGTGATCCCCAGCAGCACGGGCCGCCAGGACGCCGGCTCGCGGCCGTCCGCCCTGGCCGCCTCGTTGATGCCGAGGATGCGGGAGCGGTCCACCTGCTCGCCGGGGACGAGGCCGGTGCCGCCCGGCTCGAGGACCTCCGCCTTGCGCAGCATCTGGCGGACGATGACCTCGATGTGCTTGTCGTTGATCCGCACCCCCTGCAGGCGGTAGACCTCCTGCACCTCGTTGACGACGTAGTTGGCGAGCGCGCTCACCCCGAGGAGCCGCAGGATGTCGTAGGCGCTCGGGCTGCCGTCCACGATGGTCTCACCGAGCTCCACGTGCTCGCCCTCGAAGACGAGGATGTTCCGCCACTTCGGGACCAGGGTCTCGTGGCTCTCCCCCCGCTCGTCGGTGATGACGATGCGCTGCTTGCCCTTGGTCTCCCGGCCGAAGCTCACCACCCCGGTCTTCTCGGCGAGGATCGACGCCTCCTTGGGCCGGCGGGCCTCGAACAGGTCCGCGACCCGGGGCAGGCCGCCGGTGATGTCCCGGGTCCGGGACGACTCCTGGGGCACCCGCGCGATCACGTCGCCGACCTCGATCCGGTCCCCGTCCGCGATGCTGAGCATCGCCCCCGCGGGCAGCGCGTACTGGGCCGGGATCTCGGTGCCCGGAAGGGTGAGCTCCTTGCCCTCGCCATCCCCCTCGCCGTCGCCGTCCACCAGGAACACGGTGGGGCGAAGGTCCACCCCCGCCGCGCTCCGCTGCCGGACGTCCAGCACCTGGAGGCTCTCGAACCCGGTCAGATCGTCGAACTGGCGCTGCACGGACACCCCGTCGACGATGTCGCGGAACCGCACCCGGCCCGTCACCTCGCTGATCACCGGGTGGGTGTGCGGGTCCCAGCTCGCGACCATCCGGCCCGGCTCGACCCGGTCCCCGTCCCTGACGGAGAGGACCGCCCCGTAGTGCACCCGGTGCCGCTCCCGCTCGCGCCCGTTCGCATCGAGCACCGCGAGCTCCCCGGAGCGCGAGATGGCCACGTGGGTCTCGTCGCTGCGGGCGACGAGGCGGACGTTCCGGAGCCTCACCCGGCCTTCGAACTTGGTCGTGATGTTGTCGTCCACGACCTCCGCCGACGCCGCTCCCCCGATGTGGAAGGTGCGCATGGTGAGCTGGGTCCCCGGCTCGCCGATGGACTGGGCCGCGACCACCCCGACCGACTCGCCGTGGTTCACGAGCTCGCCCCGCGCGAGGTCCCGCCCGTAGCAACGGGCGCAGATCCCGAACCGGGTCTCGCAGGTGATCGGCGAGCGCACCTTGACCTCCTCGATGGCGTGGGTGTCGAGCTGGTCCACGAGGTGCTCGTCGAGCAGGGCGCCGGCCGGGATGACCAGCTCCTCGCCGTCGTCCGAGACGCCCCGGACCTCGACCGCCGCCACCCGCCCGAGGACCCGCTCGCGGAGCGGCTCCACCACGTTCCCGCCCTCGATGAGGGGGGTGATGAGGAGCCCTTCCTCCGTGCCGCAGTCGTCCTCGGTCACCACCAGGTCCTGGGCGACGTCCACCAGCCGGCGGGTCAGGTAGCCCGAGTTCGCGGTCTTGAGGGCGGTGTCGGCGAGCCCCTTGCGCGCCCCGTGGGTGGAGATGAAGTACTGGAGGACGTTGAGCCCTTCCCGGAAGTTCGCGTCGATCGGGGTCTCGATGATGGAGCCGTCCGGCTTCGCCATCAGGCCCCGCATCCCGGCGAGCTGCCGGATCTGGGTCGCCGAGCCGCGCGCCCCGGAGTCCGCCATCGTGAAGATCGGGTTGAACGACGGCTGCCGGACCTCCTTGCCTTCCGCATCGCGCACCACCTCGGAGCCGATCTTCTCCATCATGGCCTCCGCCACCTGGTCGTTGGTCTGCGACCAGATGTCGACCACCTTGTTGTAGCGCTCGCCGTTGGTGAGGAAGCCGGACCGGAACTGCTCCTCGACCTCCTTCACTTCGGCCTCGGCCTTCTTGAGGATATCGGGCTTGGACGACGGGGTCTCCATGTCCTCGACCCCGATGGAGATCCCCGAGCGGGTCGCGTAGCTGAACCCGGTGTACATGAGCTGGTCGGCGAAGACGACCGTCTCCTTCAGGCCCACCTGCCGGTAGCAGACGTCGATGAGGTTCGAGATGGCCCGCTTGTTCATGTCCTGGTTGACCGCCTCGAACGGGATGCCGTCCGGGACCACGTCGTAGAGGAGGCTCCGCCCCACCGTCGTCTCCACCAGGGTCCGGCGCTCCCCGCCCTCCGGGTCCGCCTCCCGGATCCGCACCCGGATGCGGGCGTGCAGCCCGACCGCCCCGGCCTCGAACGCCCGGTGCACCTCCGCGGTGTCCGAGAACGCCGACCCCGCGCCCTTCGCGGCGGCGTCCTCCCGGGTCATGTAGTAGAGCCCCAGCACCACGTCCTGGGTCGGCACGATGATCGGCGCCCCGTGCGCCGGCGAGAGGATGTTGTTGGTGGACATCATCAGGGTGCGCGCTTCGAGCTGGGCCTCGAGCGAGAGCGGCACGTGCACCGCCATCTGGTCGCCGTCGAAGTCGGCGTTGAACGCGGCGCACACGAGGGGGTGGAGCTGGATCGCCTTGCCTTCGATGAGCACCGGCTCGAAGGCCTGGATGCCGAGGCGATGCAGGGTGGGGGCGCGGTTGAGCATGACCGGGTGCTCGCGGATCACCTCCTCGAGGATGTCCCACACCTCCGGGCCTTCCCGCTCCACGAGCTTCTTCGCGGCCTTGATGGTGGTCGCGAGCTCGCGCCGCTCGAGCTTCCCGTACACGAACGGGCGGAACAGCTCCAGGGCCATCTTCTTGGGCAGGCCGCACTGGTGGAGCTTCAGGGTCGGCCCGACCACGATCACGGACCGCCCCGAGTAGTCGACCCGCTTGCCGAGCAGGTTCTGGCGGAAGCGCCCCTGCTTGCCCTTGATCATGTCCGCGAGCGACTTCAGGGCCCGCTTGTTCGACCCGGTGATGGCGCGCCCCCGGCGCCCGTTGTCGAGGAGGGCGTCCACCGACTCCTGCAGCATCCGCTTCTCGTTGCGCACGATGATCTCGGGCGCGTTGAGGTCGAGCAGGCGCTTGAGCCGGTTGTTGCGGTTGATGACCCGCCGGTAGAGGTCGTTCAGGTCGGAGGTAGCGAACCGGCCCCCTTCGAGGGGCACGAGCGGGCGGAGCTCGGGCGGCAGCACGGGCAGGACCTTGAGCACCATCCACTCCGGCTTGTTGCCGGAGTTCTTGAAGCCTTCCAGGAGCTTGAGGCGCTTGGTGAGCTTCTTCGTGCGCGCCTCCGAGCCGGTCGTCTCGAGCTCCCCGCGGACCTTCTCGATCTCGCCCGCGAGGTCCGTGGTGCGCAGGAGCTCGCGGATCGCCTCCGCGCCCATGCGGGCGTCGAACTCGTCCCCGTACTGCTCGAGCGCGTCGTGGTACATCTCGTCGGTGAGGAGCTGGCCCCGTTCGAGGTCCGTCATGCCCGGCTCGACCACCACGTAGGCCTCGAAGTAGAGGGTCCGCTCGATCTCGCGGAGGGTCATGTCGAGCACCAGCCCGATGCGCGACGGGAGGGACTTGAGGTACCAGATGTGGGCGACCGGGCTCGCGAGCTCGATGTGGCCCATCCGCTCCCGGCGGACCTTGGCGACCGCGACCTCCACCCCGCACTTCTCGCACACCACCCCGCGGTGCTTCAGGCGCTTGTACTTCCCGCACAGGCACTCGAAGTCCTTGACCGGGCCGAAGATCTTGGCGCAGAAGAGCCCGTCGCGCTCCGGCTTGAAGGTGCGGTAGTTAATCGTCTCCGGCTTCTTGACCTCCCCGAACGACCACGAACGGACCTTCTCCGGAGCGGCGAGCCCGATCCGGATCGCCTCGAAGCTGTCGCCGCCGAACTGCTGCTGGTGGAGATTGACCAGA
Source organism: Gammaproteobacteria bacterium (assembly GCA_965243335.1). Lineage (GTDB taxonomy): Bacteria > Pseudomonadota > Gammaproteobacteria > HK1 > HK1 > JAJDXW01. The sequence continues at coordinate 1,146,343 of OZ251545.1, read as the reverse complement.
TCCCTCACTTCACGTCCCTCCTGACCCTGTCCGAACCCGTCGTCGTAGCGCCTTCGTCCCCGCGTGTCCTCATGTCCCCTTGAAGTGCCCTCCCACGTCTTCCAGCGACGGCTGGTACGGCCGCTCCTCCGACCGGTGCCGCCGGAACTCGATGTCGATGCCGAGCGACCGGATCTCCTTCGTCAGCACGTTGAAGGACTCCGGGGTCCCCGCGTCCATCCGGTGCTCGCCGTCGACGATGTGCTTGTACATCACCGTCCGCCCGTTCACGTCGTCGGACTTGACGGTCAGCATCTCGCGCAGGGTGTGCGAGGCCCCGTAGGCCTCCAGCGCCCACACCTCCATCTCGCCGAAGCGCTGGCCGCCGAACTGCGCCTTGCCCCCGAGCGGCTGCTGGGTCACCAGGCTGTAGGGGCCGGTGGACCGGGCGTGCATCTTGTCGTCGACGAGGTGGTTGAGCTTGAGCATGTACATGTAGCCGACGGTGACCTCCTGGTCGAACGGCTCGCCGGTGCGCCCGTCGAAGAGGCGGGTCTTGCCGGCCACCGGCAGGCCCGCGAGCTCGAGCAGCGCCTTGATCTCCCCCTCCGACGCCCCGTCGAAGACCGGCGTGGACATCGGGATCCCGCCCCGGAGGTTGGCCGCGAGCGCAAGCAGCTCCTCGTCGCTGAGCGAGGCGAGGGGAGACGGCGGAATCTCGGGGTCACCGAGCGGCGCCGGGATGGCGGGGCTGTCGGGCGCGGCGACAACGGACGATTCGGACGTCTTCCGCCAATCGGCCGCGGTCGTGGGACGGCCATCGTCGTCTTGAACCCGCTTATCTCCCCTGATCTTGACGATACCCAACTCCACGCTGTGCTCACTCAGGAACGTCCCAATCCGTTGGTTGTGGGAACCACCCGCACGGAACGACCCTTCGGATTTCCGAATGAAATCAGGCGTATCGAACTCGGGCTTCATCAAGGCAACGACTCTTTTCGCTCCTGACAGAGTCAATCTCTCCATGAGAGCAAGCACCGCTCGGCAGTCATCTTCCGCGTTATGAAGATTCAGCCCTCGCGTAGGCACACCCTCCTGCTCCAGGACATCTGCCAGTCCCGTTTTTGGTGTTCTACCCGGCAGCTTCCGCAGCCGCAGGTAATCGCTTCGCACATCGCGCCACTTCGAGTCGAGCTCCTCTGGCCATTCCAGACCGCTCTTCCCTACGGTGTTTTTTAGACGGGAGACGTCCACCTTGTGCCATGCAAGTAGTGTATGCGCCTGCTTCAGCACCTTGACACACTCCTGCCAGTCCGGATCCGCATTGCGCCCGAACAGGAACTGAAGCTTTCCCTTGGTATCAAGTACTGCGGCCTCGTATACCTCTCCCTGCTCTCTCTTACTGGGATCGAACTCGGTGTCTGCGATCAACACGTCACTACGATTGAGCAGAGCAGCCCAATCGGCAACAATTTTCTTGTCCTCGTCAACTCCTTCCGATTGTTGGCCGGTTTCACGCCCGACGCCACCGTGGTCGATTGGTGGAGTGTCGTCAGCCTCCTCCGGTCGCGCACCAAGTTCACACCCATCGAGTCCGACCGTGTAGATCCGGTCGAGGTACTCGCGGATGGCGGGTGCCTCGCTTCCCTCGTCCAGCATCTTGCCGAGCTTGCGGCCGAGCTCGTGGGAGGCCCAGCCGAGATGGGTCTCGAGCACCTGCCCGACGTTCATGCGGGACGGGACCCCGAGGGGGTTGAGCACGATGTCGACCGGGGTGCCGTCCTCCATGTGGGGCATGTCCTCGACCGGGACGATCATCGAGATGACGCCCTTGTTCCCGTGCCGGCCCGCCATCTTGTCGCCGGGCTGGACCCGCCGCTTGACGGCCAGGTAGACCTTGACCATCTTGAGCACGCCCGGCGCGAGGTCGTCGCCGGAGGTGAGCTTGCCGCGCTTGTCCTCGTACCGCCGCTTGTGCTCCTCCTTCAGGTCCGAGAGCTGCGTCTGGGTCCGCTCGAGCTGGCGGTTGACGCTCTCGCTCCGCATCCGGATCTCGAACCACCGCTCGCGCGGCAGCCCCTGGAGGTAGGACGCGCGCACCCGCGCGCCTGCCGCCAGATCGTTCGGCCCGCCCTCGGCGACCTTGCCGATCAGGAGCGTCTCGAGGCGCTGGTAGGCGTCCTCCTCGACGATGCGGAACTCGTCCTGGAGGTCCTTGCGAACCCGCTCGAGCTCGATCTCCTCGATGTCCTTGGCGCGGGCGTCCTTCTCGATGCCGTCGCGGGTGAACACCTGCACGTCGATGACCGTGCCGTTCATCCCGGCCGGCACCCGAAGCGAGGTGTCCTTCACGTCCGACGCCTTCTCCCCGAAGATGGCGCGGAGCAGCTTCTCCTCCGGGGTGAGCTGGGTCTCCCCCTTCGGGGTCACCTTGCCGACCAGGATGTCGCCGGCCGCCACGGTGGCCCCGACGAACACGATCCCCGACTCGTCGAGCTTCGACAGCGCGCTCTCGCTCACGTTCGGGATGTCGGAGGTGACCTCCTCGAGGCCGAGCTTGGTGTCGCGGGCCACGCACACCAGCTCCTCGATGTGGATGGTGGTGAAGCGGTCCTCCTGCACCACCCGTTCGGAGATGAGGATGGAGTCCTCGAAGTTGTAGCCGTTCCAGGGCATGAACGCGACGAGCACGTTCTGCCCGAGCGCGAGCTCGCCCAGGTCGGTGGAGGGGCCGTCCGCGAGCACGTCGCCCCGCTCGATGACGTCCTCGGCCGCGACCAGGGGCCGCTGGTTGATGCAGGTGTCCTGGTTCGAGCGCTGGTACTTGGTGAGGTTGTAGATGTCGACGCCGGCCTCCCCGTCCTCCGCCTCGCGGTCGTCCACCCGGACCACGATCCGGGAGGCGTCCACCGAGTCGACCACCCCGCCCCGCCGCGCGATGACGGTCACCCCCGAGTCGCGGGCGACGACGCTCTCCATGCCCGTGCCGACCAGGGGCTTCTCCGTGCGCAGGGTCGGGACCGCCTGGCGCTGCATGTTCGACCCCATGAGGGCGCGGTTCGCGTCGTCGTGCTCCAGGAACGGGATGAGGGCCGCCGCCACCGAGACGATCTGCCGCGGCGACACGTCCATGTACTGCACCCGGTCGGGCGAGGTGAGGGTGAACTCGTTGAGGTGCCGGCAGGTCACGAGGTCGTCGACGAACCGCCCGCCCTCGTCGAGCGACGCGTTGGCCTGGGCGATGACGTACTGCCCCTCCTCGATCGCCGACAGGTACTCGATCTCCTCGCCCACCCGGCCGTCGGCCACCTTGCGGTACGGGGTCTCGAGGAACCCGTACTCGTTGGTGCGGGCGTAGACCGCGAGCGAGTTGATGAGCCCGATGTTCGGGCCTTCCGGGGTCTCGATGGGGCACACCCGCCCGTAGTGGGTCGGGTGCACGTCGCGGACCTCGAAGCCCGCCCGCTCGCGGGTCAGGCCGCCCGGCCCGAGGGCGGAGATGCGCCGCTTGTGGGTGACCTCCGAGAGGGGGTTGTTCTGGTCCATGAACTGCGAGAGCTGGCTCGACCCGAAGAACTCCTTGACCACCGCCGACACCGGCTTCGCGTTGATGAGCTCCTGCGGCATGAGCTCCTCGGTCTCCGACAGGCTCAGCCGTTCGCGCACCGCCCGTTCGACCCGCACCAGCCCGATGCGGAACTGGTTCTCCGCCATCTCGCCCACGCTGCGGATCCGCCGGTTGCCGAGGTGGTCGATGTCGTCGACCTGCCCGCGCCCGTTCCGGATCTCGATGAGGGCCTTGAGCACGTCCACGATGTCCTGCGGCGAGAGCACGCGCTCGCCGGTCGAGTCCTGGCGCCCGAGCCGCCGGTTGAACTTCATCCGGCCGACCGCGGAGAGGTCGTAGCGCTCCGCGTTGGAGAACAGGTTGCGGAACATGGACTGCGCCGCGTCCTTGGTCGGCGGCTCGCCGGGGCGCATCATCCGGTAGATCTCGACCTGCGCCTCCAGGTTCGTGCCGGTGACGTCCTGGCGCAGGGTCTCGGAGAGGTACGGCCCCTCGTCCACCTCGTTCACGTACAGGGCGTCGAAGCGGCGGACGTTCTCCGCGCGGAACTTCTCGAGGGTCTCCGGGGTGATCACGTCGTTCGCGCTCGCGATCGCCTCCCCGGTCTCCTTGTTCACCACGTCGCGGGCGAGCACCTTCCCGACCGCGAAGTCGTCCGGCGCGGGCAGCGACCGGAAGCCGGCCTCCCGCGCCTCCTTGAGGCGGGTGACGTGGCGGGAGTTCACCCGCTTCCCTTCCTCCACGATGACGTTGCCGTCCCGGTCCACGAGGTCGAACGGCGCGGTCTCCCCGCGCCAGCGGTCCGGCTGGAGGATGACCCGGACCTGCTTCGCCCGCAGCTCGAAGCGATCCGTCTTGAAGAAGACGTCCAGGATCTCGCCGTTGTCCTTGAACCAGGGGACCCACTTGTCCCCTTCCTTGTACTCGAGCGCCCGCAGGAGCACGGTGGCGGGGAGCTTCCGCCTCCGGTCGATGCGGACGAACACGAGGTCCTTGGGGTCGAACTCGAAGTCGAGCCAGGAGCCGCGGTAGGGGATCACCCGGGCGGAGAACAGCAGCTTCCCGGAGGAGTGGGTCTTGCCCTTGTCGTGCTCGAAGAACACCCCCGGCGAGCGGTGGAGCTGGGACACGATGACCCGCTCGGTGCCGTTGACGACCAGGGTGCCGGTGTCGGTCATGAGCGGGATCTCGCCCATGTAGACCTCCTGCTCGCGGAGGTCGCGGATGCTCCGCTCCTTGCCCGCGCTCTCCTTGTCGAGGAGGGCGAGGCGGAGCTTCACCCGGAGCGCCGCCGCGTAGGTGAGGCCCCGCACCAGGCATTCCTTCACGTCGAAGACGGGGGGCTCGAGCCGGTACTCCAGGAACTGGAGCTGGGCGTCGCCCGAGTAGCTCTCGATCGGGAACACCGACTCGAAGGCGGCCTGGAGCCCGATCCGCCGGCGCTCGCCCGGCTGGAGGTCCGCCTGCAGGAAGTCCCGGTACGAGTCGAGCTGGGTCGCGAGGAGGAACGGGACGTCCAGGATGCTCGAACGCTTGCCGAAGCCGTTGCGGATCCGCTTCTTCTCGGTGAACGAGTAGGCCCGCGGCTCGGAGCGCCCGTTCTTCTTCGGCCGGGACGACCCGTTCCCCGCCTTCGGCGGCCCGTTCTTCCTGGCGGACGTGCTCGACATGCTCACTACCTCGCTCCGTTCCGGGGCCTTGACGACGGGAGGGGCCGGGCGGAGCCCGTAGCGTTCCCGCTGGTACGCCGCCCATTCCTGGACCGCGGGGTTCGACCCGCAGTTGCGCTCGACGGCGTCCACCAGCACGGAAGGGCAGACCGACGCGAACGCCGCATCGGGGTCCTTCAAGGTCGCCCGCATGACGTCCGAGACCGTCGTGTGCTGCGGGAACCGCTCCCTCAACGGCGGAGACGTGATCCGCTCCCGGTACGCGGAGTTGCCCTCCGGGACCACCACGACCACCTTCGCATCCGTGACGTCCAGCTCCCGGTCCGCCACCATCCGGTCCGCCAAGAGGCGAAGGCGCATGAGCTGGTAGAAGGGTTCGTAGAGCAGCTCGCCCATCGGAACCTCGCCGTGGAACGCGGACGACTCGGCCGCGTACCGATCGGAGTATCTGGCCCTCCGGGTCTCGCCCTGAGATCCCGCACCCTTGTCGTCGCCGGACCTGTACTCCTCGACGTACTTCCACTCCATCAGGTAGGCGCGCCGCCCCGCGCCGGTGTCGGCGATGACGAAGGCGTCGACGCTGGTGCTGTTCGCGCCGCGGCTCCGGTTCCCTTCGAGCGAGTCCTCCGGGCCGATCCACTCGAACTCCACGGGCGCCGATCGGTCCTTGTGGCAAATGTCGACGATGCCCTTGACGTCGTCGTCGATGGCGCGGAGCGCCGCCGCCAACGCGTCCGGGACCCCCGCGAGCGGCATCAGGAAGTTGAGGCACGCGACCTGGGAGCTCGCCATGTTGCGGGTCGGCCCGTCCCCCCCGGGGACGTCGCCGCTCCGGGACGTCCGGTGCCACTTGATCCCGCGCTCCGCGAAGAACCGGCGCGCCCCCTCGTCGCCCCGCAGCGACGGGTACAGGTTCTCGTCCTCGGAGCCGATGGCGAGCAGATGGCCGTAACGCCGGCCCTTGTCGTCCGACGGGGAACGCCCCGGCGCGCTGATCGATGGCGACCCGCCCCGGAAACGCGCCTGGCGCTCCCGGGCCTCCCGGCCAAAATCGCTGGCGCGGGGCAGCGGCCCTTCGCTGGACGTCCGGGGGCCTTTCGGCTCCTGGCTGGACTCGGTCATCGGGATACCTCGGGGGCGGTTCGCGGGGACGGGCGGGATCGGGCTGCCGGGCGCGGCGCGCGGCCCCTACTTGACCTCGACCGTGCCGCCCGCTTCCTCGAGCTGCTTCTTCGCGTCCTCGGCCTCGTCCTTCGACACCGCCTCGCGGATCGGGGCGGGGGCGCTCTCGACCAGGTCCTTCGCCTCCTTGAGGCCGAGGCTCGTCAGCGCGCGCACCGCCTTGATGACCCCGACCTTGGTCGAGCCGAAGCTCGTCAGGATCACGTCGAACTCGGTCTGCTCCTCCTCCTCGGGGGCCGCTTCCGCAGCGGCGGCCGCCGCCGGGGCGGCCGCGACCATCGCCGCCGACACCCCGAACTTCTCCTCCATCGCCTCCACCAGCTCGACGACCTCCAGCACCGTCATGTTGGCGATGGTGTCCAAGAGCTCTTCTTTGTTCACGGCCATTTCGTCTCTCTCCATCCGCCGGCTCGAGGCCGGGTGTTGCCTGGGTTCCGGTTGCCGGGCGGCTCCGTTCCGGGCGAGGGATACGGATACGCGCCGCGGCGTCGTGTCGTGGGCTCAGCCCGCCTCCTGGCCGCCCGCCTCCGCCTTCTTCTGGTCGCGGACCGCGCCCATCGCCCGCACGAGCCGGGCATGGGGCTCGGCCAGGGTCCGGGCGAGCTTCGTGACCGGCGCGAGGAGCACGGTCATCAGGCGCGCGAGCGCTTCGTCGCGGGTCGGGATGTTCGCCAGGGCGTCGATGTCGGCCGGGTCGATCAGCTTCCCGCCGAACGCGGCGAGCCGGATCTCCAGCTTCTGGTTGGTGCGCCGGTAGTCGCGGACGACGCGCGCCGCCGAGCCCGGGTCCTCGCCGGCGAACGCCAGCACCAGCGGGCCGCGCAGGCCCTCGCGCATGCACTCGAACTCGGTGGACTCGACGGCCCGCTTGGCGAGGTTGTTCGGCACCACCCGCAGGTACACGCCGGCCGCCCGCGCCTGGTTCCGAAGCTCCGTCATCTCGGCGACGTTGAGCCCGCGGTACTCCGCGGCCACGATCGACGCGGAGCCCTTCGCCGCCTCGGCCACCTCGGCCACGACCGCCTTCTTCTGGGTCAGGGTCAACGGCATGGATTCACACCCTCCGATTCGTCACGCCCGCCCGCCCGCCCCCGGCAGCCGCCTATCGCACGGCGACCGCCCGGGCCGGGGGCTTGGGATTCGATCAGGCGGACAGGCCCGCCTTGTCGACGGCGATGCCCGGCCCCATGGTGCTGGAGACGGTCACCTTCCGCAGGTAGACGCCCTTGGAGGCCGCCGGCTTCACCCGCACGAGCTGCGCGACGAGGGCGGCAAGGTTCTCGCGGAGGGACTCGACCTCGAACGACACCTTGCCGATGGGGCAGTGGATGATCCCGGCCCGGTCCGTCCGGTACTGCACCTGGCCGCCCTTGGCGTTGGCGACGGCGGTCGCCACGTCGTCCGTCACCGTGCCCGTCTTCGGGTTGGGCATCAGGCCCCGCGGCCCGAGGATGCGCCCGAGCTGGCCCACCACGCGCATGGAGTCCGGGGTCGCGATCGCGACGTCGAAGCCGAGATCGCCGCCGCGCACCTTCTCGGCGAGGTCCTCCAGGCCGACCAGGTCCGCCCCCGCCTCGCGCGCCTCGTCGGCGCGCGGCCCGGAGGCGAAGACCGCCACCCGGACCTCCTTGCCGGTGCCGTTCGGCAGCACCGTCGCCCCGCGCACGATCTGGTCGGACTTGCGCGGGTCCACCCCCAGGTTCACCGCCGCCTCCACCGTCTCGTCGAACTTCGGGTTCGCGACCTCCTTGAGCAGGCGGAGCGCCTCGTCCGGCTCGTAGAACCGGCCCCGATCGACCTTCTCGCGTATGGCGGCAAGCCGTTTCGACATGTCACTCGACCCCCTCGGTCTCGATTCCCATGCTGCGGGCGGTCCCGGCGATGATCCGGACCGCCGCGTCCACGTCGTCGGTGTTGAGGTCCGGCATCTTGACCGTCGCGATCTCGACGAGCGCGTCCCGGCCGACCTTCCCCACCTTGGCGACGTTCGGCTCCCCGCTCCCCTTCTCGATCCCGGCCGCCTTGCGCAGGAGCACCGCCGCGGGCGGAGTCTTGGTGATGAAGGTGAAGCTCGAGTCCGCGAACACGGTGATGACCACCGGGGTCGGCAGGCCTGGCTCGGCGCTCTGGGTGTGGGCGTTGAACGCCTTGCAGAACTCCATGATGTTGACCCCGTGCTGGCCGAGGGCCGGCCCGACCGGGGGGGCCGGGTTGGCCTGGCCCGCGGGCACCTGGAGCTTGACGTAGGCGCTGATCTTCTTCGCCATCGGTTCAGTCCTTCTCCACCTGCGCGAAGTCGAGCTCCACCGGGGTCGAACGCCCGAAGATGAGGACCGCGACCCGGAGCCGGCTCTTCTCGTAGTTGACTTCCTCGACGACGCCGTTGAAGTCGTTGAAGGGGCCGTCGACGACCCGCACCACCTCCCCCGGCTCGAACAGGATCTTGGGACGCGGCTGCTCGGAGCCCTCCCGCACCCGGTCGAGGATCTGGTCGACCTCGCGGGGGGTGATGGGCACGGGCTCGCCGGAGGCGCCGGAGATGAAGCCGAGCACGTTGTCCACCCCCTTCACGAGGTGCCGCGACTCGTTGGTCATCTCCATCTCGACCAGGACGTAGCCGGGGAAGAACTTCCGCTCGCTCCGGCGCTTCTGGCCGGAGCGCATCTCGACCACCTCCTCGGTGGGGACGAGGATGCTCCCGAACTGGTCCCGCACCTCGCCCGCCCGGGCGACCCGCTCCTCGAGCAGCTTCTTGACCCGGTTCTCGAACCCCGAGTAGGCGTGTATCACGTACCACTGCATGGCGGCGGGCCCCTCTCAGCCGGACCCGAGCAGGGACTTGACCGCCACCGAGAGCAGGCTGTCGAAGCCCCACATGACGACCGCGAGCAGGGAGACCATGACGATCACGATGCCCGTGGTCTGGAGGGTCTCGGTGCGGGTCGGCCAGACCACCTTGCGGACCTCGGTGCGCGCGTCGCGGAGGAAGCGCGCCCCCTCCCGGCCCTTCGCGGTCGTGTAGAGGATGGCCCCGGCGAGGCCGGCGGCGGCCAGCAGCCCGACGACCCGCAGGAGCAGCGACTCGTCGGGGAAGAGGTAGAAGGCGGCGATCGCGGCCACGAACAGCCCGACCGCCGCGACCCACTTCACGGTGTCCGCGAGGGTCGCCGTCTTCTCGAGACGAGCGTTCATGCTGCCGCGCCGGTTCCTGTGTCGCCTGTCGGTGAAGGTTGGCAGGCCAGGAGGGAATCGAACCCCCAACCTGCGGTTTTGGAGACCGCTGCTCTGCCGATTGAGCTACTGGCCTGGAAGTCGGCTGCTACTCGATGACCTTGGAGACGACGCCGGCGCCGACCGTGCGACCGCCCTCGCGCACCGCGAAACGAAGGCCCTCCTCCATCGCGATCGGAGAGATCAGCTTCGCCGTCATCTGCACGTTGTCCCCCGGCATCACCATCTCCACCCCCGACGGAAGCGTCACCGCCCCCGTCACGTCCGTCGTCCGAAAGTAGAACTGCGGGCGGTAGCCGTCGAAGAACGGCGTGTGACGGCCCCCCTCGTCCTTCGACAGCACGTACACCTCCGCCTCGAAGTGCGTGTGCGGCGTGATCGACTTCGGCTTCGCCAGCACCTGGCCACGCTCGATCCCGTCGCGCTTCACCCCCCGCAGCAGCACCCCCACGTTGTCCCCCGCAACCCCCTCGTCCAGCAGCTTGCGGAACATCTCCACACCGGTGCACGTCGTCTTCTCCGTCTCGCGCAGGCCGACGATCTCCACCTCCTCGCCTACCCGGACCTTCCCGCGCTCCACACGGCCCGTCGCCACCGTGCCACGGCCCGAGATCGAGAACACGTCCTCCACCGGCATCAGGAACGCGCCGTCCACCGCACGCTCGGGCTCCGGGATGTACGAGTCCAGCGCCTCCATCAGCGCGTCCACCGAACCCTCGCCCAGCTCCCCCGAGCCCCCCTCCAGCGCCTGCAGCGCCGAGCCCCGGATGACCGGCGTGTCGTCACCGGGGAACTCGTACTTGTCCAGCAGCTCCCGAACCTCCAGCTCCACCAGCTCCAGAAGCTCCTCGTCGTCCACCATGTCGCACTTGTTCAGGTACACCACGATGTACGGAACCCCCACCTGACGCGCCAGCAGAATGTGCTCGCGCGTCTGCGGCATCGGGCCGTCCGCCGCCGACACCACCAGGACCGCTCCGTCCATCTGCGCCGCCCCGGTGATCATGTTCTTCACGTAGTCCGCGTGCCCCGGACAGTCCACGTGCGCGTAGTGCCGACCCGGACTCTCGTACTCCACGTGCGCCGTCGCGATCGTGATCCCACGCGCCTTCTCCTCCGGCGCGTTGTCGATCTCCTCGAAATCCTTCACGTCGCCCCCGTGCCGCGACGCCATCACCCGCGTGATCGCCGCCGTCAGGGTCGTCTTGCCGTGGTCCACGTGCCCGATCGTGCCCACGTTCACGTGCGGCTTCGTGCGCTCGAACTTCGCCTTGGCCAACTCGTTGCTCCTTCAGGATTTGGACTGGTGGTTGCGGCTCCGGGGCCTCCGCCCCGGACCGGGACAGCCTCCCGGCGCGGCGGCCGGGGCCCCGGCCGGGGGTGGTGCCCACAACTGGACTCGAACCAGTGACCTCTCCCTTACCAAGGGAGTGCTCTACCGCCTGAGCTATGTGGGCCAGGAGGGGTTCGGCTCGCCCGCGCGGCGGCTGGAGCGGGTGATGGGAATCGAACCCACGTCATCAGCTTGGAAGGCTGAGGTTCTACCATTGAACTACACCCGCGAGGTCACTGGGCCCCCGGCGCATCGCGCGCCGGGGCGGCTGCCGGACGCCGACCACCGGCTGGTGGTGGGGGGAGGATTCGAACCTCCGAAGGCTGAGCCGTCAGATTTACAGTCTGATCCCTTTGACCACTCGGGAACCCCACCGGCGACGAAGCAGGCCATTTTCGCCCCCTGACGCGGGCATGTCAACGACCGGGAGACGATTCAGCCGGATCGATCGGTGTTGGCCCCGCAGTCGGCGGGGCCGGCGCGCCCGGCCCCGCCGCTCTTCGGCCGCGTCAGGCGGACTTGAGCTGATCGCCGATCGGCAGACTCCGGATCCGCTTGCCGGTGGCGTCGTGGATCGCGTTCACCAGCGCCGGCGCATACGGGGGCACCCCCGGCTCCCCGACCCCGCAGGGACGAAGGTGCACGAAGTCCTCCACGATGTGGACCCGCACGTCGAGCGGAGCGTCGTTCATGCGGGTCACCGGGTAGTCGTGGAAGTTGCTCTGGTCGACCGCCCCCCGGGTGGTGGAGATGAGCCCGTGGCGCGCGACCGTGTTGCCGTAGATGGCCGCGCCCTCGATCTGCTTCCTCACCCCCTCGGGGTTCACGTACCGCCCGCAGTCGATCGCCATGTCGACCTGCGGGACGTGGAACGAGCCGTCGTCCCGGACCACCACGTGCACCGCGGACGCCACGTAGCTGTGGAAGCTGCGGTGACATGCGAGCCCGAGGCCGTGCCCCGCCGGCATCGGCTTGCCGTATCCCGACTTCGCCGCCGCCACCCGGAGGACGTTCGAGAGGCGCTTCGGCATGATCGGCCAGTCCTCGACCGAGTCCCCGTAGTTCCAGGGATCCTCGACCCCGTCCTTCGCGAGGTCCATGACCTCCGCCTCGCCGATCAGCTCCAGGAGGAATTCGACCGGGTCCCGGCCCGCCGCCGCCGCGAGCTCGTTCGCGAAGCAGTTCATCGCGAAGGCGTGCTGGATGTTGTTCACCGAGCGGTACCAGCCGATCCGGATCATCACGTCCGCCTCGCCGTTCTCGATGCGGAGGTTCGGGACCGCGTCGTACGGGGTGTCGATGAGGCCGAGCCCGTACTCGATGGGGTGGCCGGTCTTCGCCGCCGGCGCCCAGAGCCCGATGAGCGACGGCCAGGCCCCGGAGTGGCGCCACGCGGTGACCTTGCCGGAAGCGTCGAGGCCCGCCTTCATCTGGTGGGCGCTCGCGGCGTGGTAGTAGCCGTTCCGGATCTCGTCCTCGCGCGTCCACTGCACCCGGACCGGAGCGCCGACCATCCGCGAGAGGATCGCCGCCTCGCACGCGAAGTCGGGCTTGGACTTGCGCCCGAACCCGCCGCCGAGGAGGGTCACCTGGCATTCGACCCCGGACTTCTCGACCCCGAGCGCCTCGGCGACGTACTGCCGGGTCTCGTTCGGGGACTGGGTGGAGGCGATGACCTTCACCGGGCTCGCGTTGGCGTCCACGATCGCGGCCGGCGGCTCCATCGGGGTGTGGATGAAGTAGGGCACGAAGTACTCGGCCTCGAGCACCTGGTCGGCGGCGGCGAACGCCTCGTCGACGTTCCCCCGGTCGCGGATGACGTGCCCGCCGGCGCGGGCCGCGGCGCGGAGCTGGTCGTCGTAGGTGCTCGAGTCGTGGGCGGCGTTCGGGCCGTCGTCCCACTCGATGGCGAGCTTGCGGCGGCCTTCGAGCACCGACCAGGTGTTCGTACCGATCACCGCGACGCCCCCGAGCGCCCGGAACTCGGCCGGCTTGTCGTCCGGGAGGGCCGGGATCTCGACCACCTGCTCGACGCCCTGGACCTTCAGCGCCTCCGCGGCGTCGAAGGACTTCACCTTGCCCCGGTAGACGGGGGCCCGCGCCACCACCGCGATCTTCATGCCGGGGATGGTGACGTCGGCTCCGAAGTCGGCCCCGCCGGTGCTCATGTCGTAGTTGTCGACCACCGGCATGTCGCGGCCGATGTACTTCCACTGCGACGGGTGCTTGAGCTTCGGGGCGTCCGCGCCGGTCGGGACCTCGACGTCCGCGGCCGCGTCCACCACCTCCCCGAAGTCGAACGAGCGGCCCGAGCCGGTGTGGTGGAGGCGGTGGTCCTTCGCGTACACCTCGCCCGGGTCGACGCCCCACTTGCGGGCCGCCGCCTGCTCGAGCACGTACCGCCCCGCCGCCCCGAGCTCGCGCATCACGTCGAGATGGTGGCGGGTGCTGCGCGAGCCGTCCGTGTTCTGGCCATCCTTCCCGGCCGGGTCGTACTTCTCCGCGTCCCCCGGCGCCTGCCAGATGCTCACCCGCTGCCAGTCGGCCTCCAGCTCATCGGCGAGGATCATCGGGATGCCGGTGCGCACCCCCTGACCCATCTCTGAGCGGCTGCAGGTGATGGTCACCATCCCGTCGCCGGCGATGGAGACGAAGAGGTTGGGCTGTACCGAAGCGCCCGCGGACTGCGCCCGCGCCCCCGCGATGAGGGAGCTCGGGACCACCTGCGCGCCGAGCACCATCGCGCCCGTGACGCCGGTGTTCCTCAGGAAGTCGCGCCGGCTGAGGTTCTGAATGCCTGACATGGTTAGACCTCCTGCGCCGCCGTGCGGACCGCGGCGAAGATGCGCTGATAGGTGCCGCAGCGACAGATGTTGCCCGCCATCTCGGCGATGATCTCGTCGTCGCTCGGGTCGGGGTTCCGGTTGAGCAGGGAGGCCGCGGACATGATCTGCCCCGACTGGCAGTATCCGCACTGGGGGACGTTGTGCGCCCGCCACGCCCGCTGCACCGGGTGGTTGCCCTCGGGGTCGAGACCTTCGATGGTGGTCACCTCCTTCCCGTCGGCGAACGAGACGGGGGTGACGCAGCTCCGCAGCGCGACCCCGTCCACGTGCATGGTGCACGCGCCGCAGAGGGCCATGCCGCACCCGAACTTGGTTCCCGTCAGCCCCAGCTCGTCGCGCACGTACCAGAGCAGGGGCATGTTCGGGTCGCCGTGGAACCGGCGGTTGACGCCGTTGATTCTGATCGAAACCATTGACCTCCTCCTTACTCCCTGAATGTGGATGTGCTGCCCGCTTTCGGGGGCGGGCCGCCCCCGGAATCCGGCCCCGCCGGGCCGTGAACGGCCGGAGTATCACACGAACGCGCACCGGACGGTAGGCGAAGGGCGGCAGGCGGCATGTGTGCGGTGGGGTTTTCGCCAACCACGCCTCGCCGCAGGCGGGTCCTGGGAACGCCCTTGGGCACGGCGTCCTGGGAACGCTTGTGTCCCGCCCGCACAGAGGTGATCGCCCGTGAGCGAAAATGCGGGCGAGACGCCCGCGCTCCCAGGACACATGGATTCCCGCTTTCGCGGGAATGACGAAGGTGGGCGGGACACAAGCGTTCCCAGGGGGCCGCCTACTCCCGGAGGGTTCGGCCGCTCTCGGCGTCCCGGATCATGCTCGGGCGGGAATGGCCCCCGGTCGGGCCGGGCACGACGAGGTCGAGCCGCCGCCCGAGCCGCAGCCGGACAGCGAGCGCCGAGCGGGCGGGGCGCGCGCCGGCGGTGTTGGCGCTGGTCGAGACGATGGCCCCGCCGAGCCCGAGGCAGAGCTCGCGGGCGACCGGGTGGGCGGTCACCCGGACCGCCACGCGCGGGCCGGCGCCGTTCGGCTCGCCGGTCACCCCGCCCGGAACGCCCGCCCGGGCCGGCACGAGCCAGGTCACCGGCGGGTCCGAGGGCCGCGGAGGCGCCCCGCCGAGGCGCCCCTCGACCCACTCCACCCAGTCCGGCCGCACGAAGGGCGCGAGCTGCCCGGCGTCCGCCCCGACCAGGATGAAGCCCTTGTCGAGCGAGCGCCGCTTGATCGCCGCGACCCGCTCGAGCGCGTCCTCGCGCCAGGGGTCGCAGCCGATCCCGTACACCGCCTCGGTGGGATAGGCGACGACCCCGCCCGCGCGCAGGACCTCGACCGCGCGGGCGAGCTTCACTGCGGCTGGGCGAGCTTGGCGTTGTTCGCGGCCACCGCCTCGCGGGCGGCGGCGCGCTCTTCGAGCAGGCGCTCCGCGACGCGAGGGTCTTCCACGGCCAGGATCTGCGCCGCCAGCCACGCGGCGTTGCGCGCCCCCGCCCGGCCGATGGCGACCGTCGCCACCGGGATGCCGGCGGGCATCTGGACGGTGGAGAGGAGCGCGTCGAGCCCCTTCAGGGGGCCGGCGTCGATGGGGACCCCGATGACGGGGCGGACGGTCTCCGCGGCGACCGCGCCCGCGAGGTGGGCGGCAAGCCCCGCCGCCGCGATGAAGACCGCGCAGCCGCGCGACCCGGCGTCGCGGACGTAGGCGCGGGTGTCCTCCGGGGTCCGGTGCGCGGAGGTGATCCGGGCTTCGTAGACGACGCCGAGGCGCTCGAACACCTCGAACGTGGTCCGCATGACGGGAAGGTCGGAGTCCGACCCCATCAGCACGGCGACGAAACGGTCCGTCATCGTCCGGCCCCGGCAGGCCAGGGCCGTGTCCGCCAAGGCCGTTCCCTGTTCGCCGTGAGGGCTGGATCAGGCGGTCGAGCCCGCCTTGGCGGGAGCCTCAGGGCCGCGCCCCCGAGGAAAGGGCCGCGCTCCGGTCCGGGATCGCGCATCTTGGCGGACTGAATCAGACGAAACTTGCGGACTGACCAGACGAAAAAGGAACGGCCCTGCGGCCTCAGCCCGCCTCGGGCAACGCCGCGGCAGGCTCCTCGACGGGTTCGCGGTGGCCGCACTCGCGCTGCGGGCACGCCTTCTCCGCCCCCCGCCGCCGGGTCTGCTTGAGGGTGAGGATCGGCCAGCCGCAAAGGGGGCAGGGCTCGTCGATCGGCTCGTCCCACGTCGCGTAGTCGCACTTCGGGTAGGTGGAGCAGGAGAAGAACGGCTTGCCGCGGCGCGAGCGGCGCTCCCGGAGCGTGCCCTCGCCGCAGACCGGGCAGGCAATGTCCGTCTCGCGCATCTTCTCGATCGGCTCCGCGTGCCGGCAGTCGGGGTAGCCGCTGCACCCGGCGAACCTCCCGGTGCGCCCGGTCCTCTCCACGAGGGGGCGGCCGCAGTTCGGACACTGGCGGCCCTCGAGCATCTTCGGCTCGCTCCCGCCCTCCGGCCCGCCTTCCGACTCGTCCTCCCCGTCCCGGGGAAGGTTCCGCGCGTACCGGCACTCGGGAAAGCCCGTGCAACTGATGAAGTTGCCGCTCCGACCGAGACGGATGGCGAGCGGGCGCCCGCACTCGGGGCACTCCTCGTCGATGACCTGCTGGGTGACCTGCTGCCGGGTCACCGTCTTCTGCTTGTCGCGGACCTGGGCCTCGAAGTCGCGCCAGAACTCGTCCAGCACCGGGATCCACGCCTTGCGGCCCTCGGAGATGGCGTCGAGGTCGTCCTCCAGGCTCGCCGTGAACCCGTAGTCGACGTAGCGATGGAAATGCTCGGTGAGGAAGCGGCTCACCACCCTCCCGACGTCGGTCGGGTGGAACCGGCGCTTGCGGAGCTCCACGTACTCGCGCTGCTGGAGCTTGGAGATGATGTCGGCGTAGGTCGAGGGGCGCCCGATCCCGCACCGTTCGAGCTCGCGGACCAGGGTCGCCTCGGTGTAGCGCGGCGGGGGCCGGGTGAAGTGCTGCTCGGCCCGGACGTCGGAGACGGTCACCGTCTGGCCCTTGGCGAGGGCGGGCAGCCGCACCGGCGGCGGAGGCTTGCCGTCGGCGGGGGCCGCCTCGTCCGCCCCACCGCCGGGCGCTGCGCCCGCCGCCCGGCCGCCCGCCGGCTGCGCCGGCGCGTCCTCGTACACCGCGAGATAGCCGGGGGAGGCCACCGTGGAGCCGGTCGCGCGGAAGACGTTGCCTTCGCCGCAGCCGAGGTCCACCGTCACGTCGTCCATCACCGCGTGCTTCATCTGGCTCGCCACCGCCCGCCGCCAGACCAGCTCGTAGACGCGCTGCTGGTCGCGGGACAGCGTTCCGCGAAGGGACTCCGGGGTCCGCTCCGGCGAGGTGGGCCGCACCGCCTCGTGCGCCTCCTGGGCGTTGCGGGTCCGCGTGCGGTGCCGGGGAGGGCTGGCGGGCACTTCGTCCGCGCCGAACCGGCTCGCGATGAACGCCCGCAGCTCCGCCACCGCCTCCGGCGCGAGGTTCACCGAATCGGTGCGCATGTAGGTGATGAGCCCCTCGCCGCCGACCCCCTCGTAGAGCTCCTGCGCGACGCGCATGGTCCGGCTCACGTTGAAGCCCAGGCGGTTCGACGCCTCCTGCTGCAGGGTCGCGGTGGTGAACGGCGCGGGCGGGGCGCGGCGGCGCTTCTTCCGGGTGACCGAGAGCACTTCGAGCCCGCGGGCGGCGTGGAGCCTGAGCGTCGCCTGGGCGGCGAACGCCTCCTTCTCCCCGGTGAACGTGAACTGCTCGACCTTCTCCCCCCGGTACTGCGCGAGGCGGGCGGAGAAGGGGGGCGGACCCGGCGCGTCCGCGAGCAAGGTCCAGTACTCGCGGGCCTCGAACGCCTCGATCTCGGACTCGCGGTCGGCGATGAGGCGAAGGGCCGGGCTCTGCACCCGCCCCGCCGACAGGTTGCGCCGGACCTTCGACCAGAGCACCGGCGACAGGGTGAACCCGACCAGGTAGTCGAGGGCGCGCCGCGCGAGCTGGGAGCTCACCAGGTCGTCCTGGAGCGCGCCGGGATGCTCGATCGCCTCGCGGATCGCGCGCCGGGTGATCTCGTGGAACTGCACCCGGTACACCGGCTTGCCGTCGAGAACCCCCCGTTCCTCCAGCAGCTTCGTGACGTGCCAGGAGATGGCCTCGCCCTCGCGGTCCGGGTCGGTAGCGAGGTAGAGGGCGCTCGCGCGGCGCATCGCCTTCACGATCGCGTCCACGTGGGCTTGCGCCCGCGGCACCAGATCGAAGTGCATCGCGAAGCCGCGGTCCGGCTCGACCGCGCCGGTGGAGGGAACGAGGTCGCGCACGTGCCCGTAGGATGCGAGCACCGTGAAGTCGGAATCGAGGTACTTCCCGATGGTGCGGGCCTTCGCCGGCGACTCGACGATGAGGAGCCTCCCGCCGCGCGCCGGGCTAGCGGCGCCGGCCGCCTTCCCGGCGCGGGAACGGGCCGGGGCCCCCGGCGCGCGCTTCGATCCGCGGGCGGCGGCAGGTCGGGCAGAGGAGCGGGTAGCGGCCATTCGGGGGTCCGGTTCGTGGGCGGCGCGGGCGGTCAGCATACCCGCATGTAGCGGCCGGCGGGGTCCCTCCGCACCGAGCCGCCGAATTCTAGGGTCAGCAGGATCGGATACACCTGCTCCGGGGGCAGTCCGGCCCGGCGGGCGAGCGTCTCGACGCCGACCGGCTCGTAGCCGAGCCGGTCGAGCACCGCCGCCTCGTCCGTGCCGGGCGCGGGCGCCTCCTTGCCTTCCCCTTCCCCTTCCCCGCCCGGCCCCGGGCCGGACCCGCCGCCGCGGTTCGGGCGCGCGTCCGCGGCATCGGAGGCGAGCGAGGCCAGCACGTCGGGGGGGAGCTCCTCGAGGACGTCCTCGACCCTCTCCACCAGCTTGGCGCCGTCGCGGAGAAGCCGATGGCAGCCGACCGTCAGGGGGTTCAGGATGGACCCGGGCACCGCGAACACCTCGCGCCCCTGGTCCGCGGCCAGCCGGGCGGTCACGAGGGAGCCGCTCCGGTCCGCCGCCTCCACCACCAGGACCCCGAGCGAGAGCCCGCTGATGAGCCGGTTGCGCCACGGGAAGTTCCAGGGCGCCGGGCGGGCGCCGAAGGGGAACTCCGACACCACCGCCCCTTGGCCCGCGATGCGCTCCGCGAGCGGACGATGCCCGGCGGGGTAGACCCGGTCGAGGGCGCTGCCGAGGACCGCGACGGTCCTCCCGCCCGCGTCGAGCGCCCCCTGATGCGCCTCGGCGTCGATGCCCTGCGCGAGGCCGCTGGTGACGACGACCCCGCGGGCGGCGAGCTCCCCGGCGAGGCGGCGGGCGATGGCGGCCCCGGCCGGGGTGGCGCGGCGGCTGCCGACGATCGCGACCTGGGGGGCGGACAGCGCGCCGGGGTCGCCGCGCAGGAACAGCACTTCCGGGGCGTCCGGGATCGCCTGGAGCCGCGGCGGCATTTCCGGGTCGCGAGTACCGATGACGCGCGCCCCGAGGGAGTGGAGGCGCGCGAGGTCGTCACCCTCCTCACGGACCCCGCGGCGCGCCCGCCCCCCGGACGGCTCCCGGGAAGCCGGCGGACTCCGGGCAGCGTCGCGGGCCGGGCGCTTCCTCCGCCCGCGCTCCCGAGCCGCCGCGCGGCTCCGGGCCAGCGCGAGCAGGGCCCGCTCGCGTTCCGTGCGCTCCGCGTCCATGCGCCGTCCCCGTTCTCCCCGCACAGCCTCCGGTGGCGGGATCATACCGGAACCCGTCTCGATATCGAGGCTGCAAGTGCGCTTCAGGGATATTCGCCAAGCCCACCTCTCGCAGGCGCGTCCTGGGCACGGCGTCCTGGGAACGCGGGCGTCCCGCCCGCATTTTCGTTCGCGGGCGCTTCTCCCGGACTTTCGATTCGCTGCGGGCGGGACGCCCTGAGTCGCTCCACCGCCGGGTCCGCAGCCCGACGCTTCCCCCTGTGCGGGCGAGACGCCCGCGCTCCCAGGACGCCGTGCCCAGAGGCGCCGATCCGGCCCGACCGTAACGGGTCTCATGCGCGGACCGGCTCCACTGAGACATGTGGCTGTTCACAAGTCGGGTTTTTGGGCGGATATCACCCCACGGCGGGTGGTTCGCGGGCCGTACCTGGGCGCACCATCCCTGGGTACGCCGGCGTCCCGCCGGCACTTTCGTTCTCACAGGCGCTTCGCCCCTTCCCGGGCCGGCGGGACGCCGGCGTACCCAGAGGCGTTCGCCATCGGCGAAAGACCCGCCTCGCACCTGCCCCGTGAAAAGCCCGGCCCGTGACCGGGGGAAAGCTATAATCGGGGGCATGGCCCGGCTCGGCATCCTCCATCATCCCGACCCCCGGCTCCGCAACGTCGCCGCCCCGGTCGAGGCGGTGGACGGGGCGGTCCGAAAGCTCGCCGACGACCTGCTGGAGACGATGTACTCGGCGCGCGGCGTCGGCCTCGCCGCGGTGCAGGTCGGGGTCGCGCGGCGGGTCATCGTGGCGGACGTCTCCCCGGGCCGGAACGCCCCCCTCGCCCTCGTCAATCCCCGGGTCGTCGAGGCGCACGACGCGCGGGCGGAGTTCGAGGAGGGGTGCCTCTCCGTGCCGGGGGTCTACGAGACCGTCTCAAGGTCCCGGCAGGTCCGGATCGAGGCGCTGGACCGCGACGGGCGGGCGGTGTCGATCGAGGCCGAAGACACCCTGGCCGCGTGCCTCCAGCACGAGATCGACCATCTCGACGGCCGGCTGTTCGTCGACTACCTGTCGCGGCTCAAGCAGCAGCGGATCCGCAAGCGGGCGCTCAGGCGCCAGCGCGAGGCCGTCGCCTGACGGGCGACCCGTGATCGTCGTCTTCGCGGGCACGCCGGAGTTCGCGGTTCCGTCGCTGCGGGCGCTGGCGGCCGGCCCCCATCGGATCGCGGCGGTCTATACCCGGCCGGACCGCCCGGCCGGGCGCGGCCGGCGGCTGGCGGGAAGCGCGGTGAAGGCGGCGGCGGCCGAGCTGGGCCTGCCGGTCGAGCAGCCGGAGAGCCTGCGCACCGGGTCCGCGCGCGAGCGCCTCGCCGGCTACCGCCCGGACCTCGTCGTGACCGCCGCCTACGGGCTCATCCTGCCTCCCGAAGTCCTCGGCGTCCCGGCCGCCGGGTGCGTCAACGTCCATGCGTCGCTGCTGCCGCGGTGGCGGGGCGCGGCCCCGGTGCAACATGCGCTGCTCGCCGGGGACCCCGAGACGGGAGCGACCATCCTGCAGATGGACACGGGGGTCGACACCGGCGGCGTCCTCCTCGCCCGGGCCTGCCCGGTGCGGCCGGACGACACCGCGCGCTCGCTCACCGGGCGGCTCGCCCGCATCGGCGCGGAGGCGCTCGGAGAGGCGATGGCGGGCATCGCAGCCGGCCGGCTCGCGCCGCGCCCCCAGGACCCGTCGGCCGTGACCTTGGCCCCCCGCATCCGCAAGGCGGACGCACGCATGGACTGGTCACGCGGCGCAAGCGACCTCGAACGCATGGTGCGGGCCTTCGACCCCTGGCCCGTCGCCTTCACCTACGCCGACGGGGAGCCGCTTCGCATCCTCCAGGCCGAGGCGGAGACGGAGATGGAGACGGATGCGGCCCCGGAAACGGCCGCGGATCGGAACCCGCACCCTCCGCCCCCCGGAACCGTGGTCCGGGCCGACGCCGGGGGCATCGAGGTCCAGACGGGGGCGGGGCGGCTCCGGGTGCTGCGCGTCCAGCGCGCGGGGAAGCGGCCGATGAGCGCGCGCGAGCTCCTGAACGGTCGGAGCATCGCCCCCGGACAGCGCCTCGGGAACGGGGCGGCCCGGCCCCCGAGCCCCGGATGAACCCCTCCGAACCGGGGGCCCCGCCCGCCCCCTCCCCCTCCGCCTCCCCGGCTCCCCCCGCCCGAGGAGCGGCCGGCGGCCGGGAGGCCGCGCTCGCGGTCCTCGGCGAGGTCCTGCACGACGGACGCTCCCTCACGAACGCCGTCGAGGCCCGGATCCCCGGCATGTCCGACCCGCGCGAACGCGCCCTCGCGCGGGAGCTGGCGTCCGGGGTGGTCCGGCGCCTGCCGTCCCTGCGCTACGTGCTCGCGAGGCTCCTCGACCGCCCCCGGCGGCGCCTCGAAGCGCGCCTCGAGACGGTCCTCCTGCTCGGCCTCTACCAGATCCTCCATACCCGCGTCCCCTCCCATGCGGCGGTGCACGAGACGGTGCGGCTCACGGGGCGGTCGCCCGCTCGGCGCGGGCTCGCGAACGCGGTGCTCCGCCGCGCCGCGAAGGAGCGCGCCGCGCTCCTCGAAGACCTGGAGGGGACCCCCGACCTCGAGGCGCGCTTCGACCATCCCCGATGGCTCATCGACCGGGTGCGGGCGGACTGGCCGGACGACTGGGAAGCGATCCTCGCCGCGAATTCGTCGCGGGCCCCGATGACCCTGCGCGCATCCCGGCGCGCGGGAGGCCGCGCCGCCCGGCTCGACGCGCTCCGGCGCTCCGGGGTCGAGGGGTCGCCGCACCCGGTCGCGCCGGATGCGATCGTGCTGCTCCGCCCGGTCGGGGTGGACGCCCTGCCCGGCTTCCCGGAGGGCGCGGTGAGCGTGCAGGACGCCGCGGCCCAGCTCGCCGTGCCGCTGCTCGATCTCGAGCCCGGTCAGCGGGTCCTCGACGCATGCGCCGCGCCCGGGGGAAAGACCGCGCAGATCCTGGACGAGGAGCCGCGCCTCCGGGAGCTCGTGGCCGTCGACGTCGATCCGCAGCGGCTCGCGCGGGCCGAGCGCGCCGTCGCCCGGACCAGCGGGCGGGCGAGGCTCGTGGCCGCGGATGCGAGCGCCCCCGCCGAATGGTGGGACGGCGCCCCGTTCGAGCGCATCCTGGTCGACGCCCCCTGCTCGGGGTCGGGGGTCATCCGGCGCCACCCGGACGTGAAGCTCCACCGCCGGGCGTCGGACCTCGATGCGCTCGGCGCGCGGCAGGCGGCGCTTCTCGAGGCCGCGTGGGCCATGCTGGCCCCCTCCGGGCGGCTGGTGTACGCTACGTGCTCGGTCCTGCTGCAGGAAGGCGCCGGCCAGATAGCGAGCTTCCTCGAGCGCCACGACGATGCGGAGCCGGTCGGGATCCGCTGGGGCCGGGCCTGCGGCCCCGGGCGCCAGATCCTTCCCGGCGAGTCCGACATGGACGGCTTCTTCCACGCGTGCATCTCCAAGGAGCGGCCATGACGACCGCGGCGCCCGAGGCGGCTCCCGCGCCCCGCCCCCCGCGCCGGAGCGGGTGGCGGTTCCCGGCCCTCGTCGGGTTCCCCCTGCTCTCGCTCCTCATGCTGAGCGACGCCACCCGCAACCCGACCCGGTTCGGGGAGTTCTACACCCCCCTCATCGCGCTCACCGTCGTCGGGATCGCGGTCCTGTCCGCCCTGTTCGTGCGCGACCTCGCGCGGATCGCGCGGGAGGTCCGGGCGAACCGCCCGGGGGCGCGGCTGACCGTGCGGATGGTGGGCATATTCAGCCTGCTCGCGGTCACCCCGGTGATGATCATCTACCTCTTCTCCGTCCAGTTCCTGCATCGCAGCGTCGACAACTGGCTGGACGTGAGGACCGAGCAGGCCCTGGAGGGGGCCCTGGAGCTCAGCCGGGCCTCGCTCCACCACAACATGCGCGAGCGCCTGAAGCAGGTGGAGCTGCTCGCGGTGCAGCTCTCCGGCCTCCCCGAGCCGGACGCGACGGACCGTCTGCACGACACGTTCGAGATGCTCGGCGCGTCCGAGGTCAGCCTCATGTCGTCCAAGGGGCGGGTGATCGCGACGAGCGCCAACAGCACCGCCCTCGTGCCGGCCCCGCCGGACGAGGCGGTGCTTCTCCAGGTCCGGCAGAGCGGCGCCTACATCGGGCTCGATCCGATCGAGGAGCTGGGCCTCATCCTCCGGGTGGTGGTGAACATGTCGAGCCCCGCGCTCGACCGGAACCCGCGGTTCGTGCAGGCCCTGTTCCCGGTCGCGAAGCGCACGGACGAGCTCGAGTCCGGGGTGCGCACCGCGTTCGAGCGCTACCGGGACCTCATCTACCATCGCGCGCCGCTCAAGACCTCCTTCATGCTGACCCTCTCCCTGGTCCTCCTGGTCAGCCTGCTGAGCGCGGTGTGGGCGGCCGTGTTCGCGGCGCGCCGGCTCACCGCGCCGCTGCGCCGGATGGCGGAGCTGACCCGCTCGGTGGCGGCGGGAGACTACGAGCGGCGGCTGACGGACGAAGGCTCGGACGAGATCGGGTTCCTCGCGGACTCCTTCAACGACATGACGCGCAAGCTCTCGCTGGCGCGCGACCAGGCCCGCGACGGCCGGCGGCAGATCGAGGAGCAGCGCACCTATCTCGAGGCGGTGCTGTCGCGCCTGTCGTCGGGCGTGCTCACCACCGGCCCCGACGGCCGGCTGGTGACGTTCAACCAGATGGCGAAGGACATCCTCGACGCGCCCCTCGAACGCCAGTCGGGGGCTCCCCTCCACCGGCTGGACCGGCTGAACCCGCGGCTCGCCGCGTTCGCCGAGCGGGTGGGGGCACGGGTCCTCGCGGCCCGGCCGGACTGGCGCGAGGAGGTCGAGATGGAGGGGCCGCGCGGCCGGCAGATCCTGACCTGCCGGGGCACCGTGCTGCCGGGGGCGGACGCGGCGGCCGGGCCGGGGCACGTCATCGTCTTCGACGACGTGACCCGCCTCATCGAGGCCCAGCGCAGCCAGGCGTGGGAGGAGGTCGCCCGGCGGCTCGCCCACGAGATCAAGAACCCCCTCACCCCGATCCAGCTCTCCGCGGAGCGGCTCCGCCACAAGTACCTCGGCTCGATGGACGGGCCGGACGCGGAGTCGCTGGACCGGCTGACCCGCACCATCGTGCAGCAGGTCGTGAGCCTGAAGGAGATGGTGAACGCGTTCTCGAAGTACGCGCGCACCCCGGTCCGAAGCGCGCGGCCGGTCGACGTGAACGAGCTCGTGAGCGACGTCGCGGAGCTGTACGGGGGCGAGGACGGCGGGGAAGCGCTCCGGCTGGACCTCGACGCGCCGCTCCCGGCCGTCGAGGTCGACCCCGGGCAGTTCCGCCAGGTGCTCCACAACCTCATCCGCAATGCCGGCGAAGCCCTCGCCAACCGGGAGCGCGGGGATCGGAGCGGGCGATCGGAGCCGATCACGGTCGGCACCCGGCGGGTCGTGGACAGGGAGCGCGAATTCGTCGAGGTCCGGGTGGACGACCGGGGAGCGGGCATCGGCGGCGCGGTCTCGGGGAGGCTGTTCGAGCCCTACGTCTCCACCAAGCCCCGCGGGACCGGGCTCGGGCTCGCGATCGTGAAGAAGATCGTGGAGGAGCACGACGGCGCGGTCGCGGCCGAGAACCGGCCGGAGGGCGGCGCCCGCCTCGTCGTGCGGCTGCCGGCGGCGGAGGCGAAGGCGGCGGCGGGGGCGCGGTCGGCGAAGCCGGAGACCGAGGCGGCCCCGGCGGCCTCCGTCGAGGCGGCGGCCTCCGGAGCCGGGCGTGGCTGAGCGGCGGGGCCACGTGCTGGTCGTCGACGACGAGCCCGACATACGGGCCCTCGTCACCGAGATCCTCGGCGACGAGGGCTACGGGGTGGACGCCGCGGACGGCGCGGACGCCGCCCGCGAGCTGCGCCGGGGCCGGCGGCCGGACGTGATCCTGCTCGACGTCTGGATGCCCGGCACGGACGGGATCACCCTCCTCCGGGAATGGTCCGGCGAGAGCGGCCTCGACGCGCCGGTCATCGTGATGTCGGGCCACGGCACGATCGAGACCGCGGTCGAGGCGACCCGGCTCGGAGCCTACGACTTCCTCGAGAAGCCGATCTCCCTCGCCAAGCTCGTGCTGACCGTGGGGCGGGCCCTGGAGGCGGACCGCCTCACCCGCGAGAACGTGCGCCTGCGGGGGCGGACGGAGACCGGGACGGACCTCGTCGGCGCAAGCCCCGCGATGAACGAGCTGCGGGAACGGGCGGCCCGCGCGGCGGCCCACGACGCGCCGATCCTCGTGACCGGGGAGTCCGGCGCCGGCAAGTCGCGGCTCGCCCGCCACGTGCACGCGCAGAGCCCCCGGCGGGACGGCCCGTTCGTCGCCGTACCGGTCGCGGGGCTGGCCGGGCCGGAGGACCTGTTCGGCTCCGAGCACGGCGCCGCCGTCCACTACGGCCCCCTCGAACGCGCCAACGCCGGGACCGCGTTCCTCGAGGACGTCGCGGACATGCCGCCGGGGATGCAGGCGACCCTCGCGGGGGCCCTGCAGAACGGCTGGTTCCACCGCGCGGGGGGGCGCGAGCCGGTGAAGGCGGACACGCGGATCATCGCCGCCTCCCGGCGCGATCTGGCGGCAGAGGTCGCCGAGGGCCGGCTGCACGAGGGCCTGTACTACCTGCTCAACGTCGTTCCGCTCGAGGCGCCGCCGCTCCGGGAGCACGCCGAGGACGTCCCGGCGCTCGTGGAGCGGTTCATCGACGAGTTCGCGGCCAGCGAGAACGTCCCCTTCCGCCGTTGCGGGGTGGCGGCCAAGAACCGGCTCCGCAACCACTCCTGGCCGGGCAACGTGCGCGAGCTTCGCAACGTGGTCCAGCGGCTGATGATCCTCGGCCAGGGGCCGGACATCGACGCGCGCGACGTCGAGCTGGCCCTCGGGCCGGCCGCCGGGCCGGCGGCCCCGGCCGAGGACTTCGACCTGCCGTTCAAGGAAGCCCGCGAGAGCTTCGAGCGGGCCTACCTCAGCCACCAGCTTGCCCGGCCGGGGGCCAGCGTGAGCGAGATTGCGGCCCGCATCGGGATCGAACGGAGCCACCTCTACCGCAAGCTCAAGCAGCTCGGGATCGATCGCCGCCCGGCGGGGGCGCGGTTCACCGCATGAAGATCCTCATCCTCGGCGCCGGGCAGGTGGGCAGCTCGGTGGCGGCGTCCCTCGCCGGCGAGGCGAACGACATCACCATCGTCGACAGCAACCCGGACGCACTGCGCCACCTCGCGGAGCACTTCGATCTCCGGACCGTGTCCGGATTCGCGTCGCACCCGGACGTGCTGCGCCGCGCCGGGGCCGAGGACGCGGACATGCTGCTCGCGGTCACCAACAGCGACGAGACCAACATGATCGCCTGCCAGGTCGCCTGGCGGCTGTACAACACCCCGGCCCGGATCGCGCGGGTGCGCGCGACCTCCTACCTCCAGCAACGGTCGCTGTTCGGGCCCGGATGCCTCGCCATCGACGAGCTGATCAGCCCCGAGCAGGTCGTCACCCGGCACATCGAGCGGATCATCGAGCACCCGGGGACCCTCCAGGTGCTCGACTTCGCGGGCGGCATCGTGCTCATGGCGGCGGTGCGCGCCTACCACGGCGGGCCGCTGGTCGGGAACGCGCTGCGGGCCCTGAGCGCCCACCTGCCCACGGTGGACGCCCGGGTGGCGGCCATCTACCGCCGCGGGGGGGCGATCATCCCCGACGGCGACACGGTCATCGAGGCCGACGACGAGGTGTTCTTCGTCGCCGCGCGCAAGGACATCCGGAACGTCCTCGGGGAGCTGCGCAACCAGGAGAGCCGGGTCCGGACCGTGATGCTGGCGGGGGGCGGCAACATCGGCCGGCGGCTGGCGCGGGCCCTGGAGCCGGGCTACCGGGTGAAGCTCATCGAGCGGAGCGACCGGGTGGTCACCCGTCTCTCGGAGGAGCTGGACCAGACGGTGGTCCTGCAGGGCGACGCGGTGGACGAGGACCTGCTGCTCGAAGAGAACATCGACCGGACCGACGTGTTCTGCGCGGTCACCAACGACGACCAGGCCAACATCCTCTCCGCCATGCTCGCGAAGCGCCTCGGGGCCGGCAAGGTCATGGCCCTCATCAACCGCGGGGTGTACGCGGACCTCGTGCAGGGGAACAGCATCGACGTCGCCATCTCCCCCGCCCAGACCACCATCGGCACCCTCCTCGCGCGGGTCCGGCGCGGCGACGTGGTCGCGGTCCACTCCCTGCGGCGCGGCGCGGCGGAGGCGATCGAGGCCATCGCGCACGGCGACCGGGAGACGTCCCGGGTCATCGGCCGGGAGGTCGGCGCGATCAAGCTGCCCCCGGACACCACCCTCACCACCCTGGTGCGCGACGGCGAGGTGATCATGGCCCACCACGACACGGTCATCGAGAGGGGCGACCACGTCATCCTGTTCCTGCTGGACAAGAAGCGGGTCCCGGAGGTCGAGCAGCTATTCCAGATCCCGCCGGGGGACGCCCTCTGAGCGCGGTGACCCGGGACCCGCGCGGGCCGCCACCCTGCGGGCGCCGGGCGGTCCCGCCAAGGGCGGGGGGCGGGCGGGCCGGCCGGGGATGGCTTCTCCGGCCCGCAAGCGAGCGCGAAACGCGAGTCATGCGCGCGGTGGGGATTTTCGCCAAGCGCACTGCCCGCAGGCGCTCCCGGGGACGGCGCTTCCCGCGAACGCCTGTGTCCCGCCCGCACTTTCTCCCGGGCGCTTCACTCCGGTCCGCGGCGGGCGGGATGCCCGCCGCGGGGGCGCGGCGGAACACGCGGGCCGATCCCTGATCCGCCCGCCCTCCCGCCATGCACTGGTTCGCGGTCCAACGCATCCTCGGCCTCCTGCTCGGGCTGTTCAGCCTGACCATGGTCCCGCCGCTCGCGGCCGCCTGGTTCTACGCCGACGGGAACGCCGTGTCGTTCGCGATCGCCCTCGCGACGATCCTCGGGGCCGGGGTCCTCCTGTGGTGGCCGGTGCGAAGGCATCGGCGGGAGCTCCGGATCCGGGACGGGTTCCTGGTCGTGGTCGCGTTCTGGGTGGTGCTCGGCCTCTCCGGCGCGGTGCCGTTCCTGCTCCTCGAAGAGCCCTCGATGCCGGTCGCCGACGCGGTGTTCGAGGCGGTGTCCGGGCTCACCACCACCGGCGCGACGGTCATCACCGGGATCGACTCCCTTCCCCGCTCCCTGCTCTTCTACCGCCAGATGCTCCAGTGGCTGGGCGGGATGGGGATCATCGTGCTCGCGGTCGCGATCCTGCCGGTGCTCGGGATCGGCGGCCTCCAGCTCTACCGGGCGGAGACCCCCGGGCCGATGAAGGACCAGAAGCTCACCCCCCGGATCACGGAGACCGCCAAGGCCCTCTGGTACGTCTACCTCGGGCTGACCATCCTGTGCGCCCTCGCCTACCGGGCGGCCGGCATGGACTGGTTCGACGCCCTCGCCCACAGCTTCTCGACGGTGGCGATCGGCGGGTTCTCGACCCACGACGCGAGCCTCGGGCACTTCGACAGCCCGGCCGTCGAGGGGGTGGCGATGGTGTTCATGGCCCTCGCCGGGATCAACTTCGCGCTCCACTTCGTCGCCTGGCGGGCGCGGAGCCCGGCCGCGTACTTCAGGGACGCGGAGCTCAGGACCTACTGCTGGTTCCTCGCGGCCATGATCGTCTGCACGAGCGCCTACCTGTACGCCGCGGGCACGTTCGACGGCCCGCTGAACGCGCTCCGCTTCGGGGCCTTCCAGGCCGTCGCGTTCGCCACCACCACCGGCTTCACGACGAGCGGCTACACCGCCTGGCCGGGGATGCTCCCGGTCCTGCTCGTGCTGTCGAGCTTCGTCGGGGCCTGCGCCGGGTCGACGGGCGGGGGGCTCAAGGTCATCCGGGTGCTGCTCCTCGTCAAGCAGGGGCTGCGGGAGATCCGGCAGCTCATCCACCCCAACGCGCGGGTCTCGATCAAGATCGGGGAGACCGCCCTGCCCGACCGGGTGGTCGGCGCGGTGTGGGGGTTCTTCGCCGCCTATGTCGTCGTCTTCGTGTTCCTTCTGCTCGCCCTGATGGCCACGGGCCTCGACCAGGTCACCGCGTTCTCGGCGGTTGCCGCCTGCCTCAACAACCTCGGGCCGGGGCTCGGCGCGGTCGGGGCCAACTACGCCGGGATCGGCCCCGCCGCGAAGCTCCTGCTCAGCTTCGCCATGCTGCTCGGGCGCCTGGAGGTGTTCGCCCTCCTGGTCGTCCTCACCCCCGGCTTCTGGCGGGTCTGACCGGGGCCGGCCCCATGCTTGATCCGACGCCCGGGGTCTGGTACGCGCCTCCCGGAACCGGGCTATACTCGCCCGGTCATCCTGGCGAGGGGCCTTCGTTTCCGCCGACCGGGGCCGATCGGACCCTCCGGGAGGACGAACTCAAGAGAGGGAGAACCAGAGCCATGACGAAGAAACTGATCCCGGCCGCGTTCGCGGTCGCCGCCGGCTTCGCGGTCGCCTCCGCACAGGCCGCCTGCGTGGACGACTGGAAGGACTGCGCCGGCAAGCCGTGGGTGGACGGCGACACGATGGACACCCCCATGGGGAGCATCTGGTGGCCGCACCCGATCTGGGGCGAAGGCGACCAGGCCGGCTCGACCAACTGGTACAAGAAGCCCGAGGTCGTGCAGCGGGCGCTCGCGGCCGTGAAGGAAGGCAAGACCTACCGGCTCGGGCACGAGTACCACACCGGGATGCCGATGTTCGGCGCGCGCAAGTGGGTGCTGCGGATCCCCGCCTCGCCCACCGGCGGCCCCGTCGGCCAGAACCGGATCATCTGGCACGACGAGTTCCTCGCCACCGAGATCGGCCAGGCCGGCACCCAGTTCGACGGCCTCGGCCACGTCGGGGTCCAGGTCGGCGCGGACGGCGACAAGACCAACATGCGCTTCTACAACGGCTACACCGTGCAGCAGATGCAGGGGGCCTACGGGCTCGCCGAGCTCGGCACCGAGAAGCTGCACCCCATCGTGGCCCGCGGGGTCCTCATCGACTTCACCCTGGTCCACGGCGACATGGAGCACGGCACGTGCGCCAACATGGACGACCTGAAGAAGACGCTGGACATGCAGGGCATGGCCGACTTCCAGTTCGCGGAGGGCGACGCGCTCCTCTTCCGCTACAACTGGGAGCGGCACTGGGAGGATCCGGCGGCCTACAACCAGGGCACCCCCGGCATCTGCATGGACGTGGCGCGCTGGGTGGCCGAGGACGTGAAGGCGGGCGTGGTGGCCGGCGACACGTGGCCGGCGACGGACCCGGTCCCCTATCCGGACGAGCCGGCGTGCGCGTTCTGCGTGCACAACTACCTCCAGACCCGCCACGGCATCGTCACCCAGGAGAACCTGGCCCTGACCCAGCTCGCGGACGACAAGACGTACGTGTTCGCGTACCTCTACTCGCCGTCCCCGATCCGGGGCGGCACCGGCTCGCACGGCTCGCCGATCGCGGTGCGCTGACGGTCCGGACCACCTTCGACCGGCGCCCGGCGGGGGACCCCCCGCCGGGCGCCGGCGGACTCGGGGGGCCGTACACGAACCGAGAGGTTCGCCGATGTCGACCACCGACTATTCTCGCCAGCAGGAATGCGACGGTTGCGGCATGCTGTTCCATCCGGCGAGATGGGATGCTCGCTATTGCAACGACTGCGGCGACAACGAGTGGCATCCTCGTGTCGATGAAGACGGCGAAGACGATGGCGATGCCTGACGAGCCCGGAGCGGCGGGGCGGGAGCGCCGCCGCCGGCTCCTCCAGGAGAGCAGGACATGATGCGCTCACGAACACGCCTCCCGGCGGCGCTTCCCGCGCTGGCGGCCTCGGGGCTCGCCCTCGCGCTCGCCCTGGCCGCGGCCCCCGCCTCCGCCCTCAACCCCTTCGGAAGCCGCGCCAGCGAGCCGGTTCCCGGCCACGACGTGCACAACCAGGCGCTGGAGGCGCCGGCCGCGGCGCTGACGTGGGAGGAGCTGATGAACCTCGACGTGACCGTCGAGACCCCGGCCCCGCTCCAGACCATCTTCCACGTCTCCTACCCGGAATCGCTGCGGGCGAAGGACGGCGCGGTGGTCCGGATCCGGGGGTTCATGTACCCGCTGGAGGCCGGGGAGACCCACCGCTACTTCCTGCTGAGCGCCCTGCCGCCGAGCTGCCCGTTCTGCCTGCCGGCGAGCGCGCGGGGGCTGGTCGAGGTGAAGTGCGACGAAGGGGTCCGCTACACCCTCGAGCCGGTGCTCCTCGAAGGCCGCTTCGAGCTGCTCGAAGAAGACGACGCGCTCGGAACCGGGCTCCACTACCGCCTCAACGGCGCCCGCTCGGCGGGCTGACCCCGCACACCCGAACGAAGAGACCTCGGATCAGATCGAACGCGCCGGCCGACGCGAGCCCGATCAGGGGGCTCGCATCCGAGACGACGAGTCGTTCCTCCATGCGGCGACCGCCTCCGTGTCCTCCCGCACTTCGGCGGCCGTGCCTTGGACCACGGAAACGCCGAGCCGCGATACGTGGCGGATGAATTCGGCGATCGCGATGCCGGAAAGCTGCGCCGCCTGGCCCAGGGAAAGGCTCCCGTCCCGATACAGCGCGCTGGCCAGCGACCGGCGGATGCCCGGCTCGGCGAGAGGCGAGTTCTCGCCGAGATGCACCAGCAGCGCTTCCGGCCGGTCTCGATTGAGCACGAGGACGGGCTGTTCGCGCGCCTCGCGAAGCGCGGCGGACGGATTGCGCTCCAATTGACGGACGTTGACCGTCTTCATCCCGATGTTTCGCAGCCTGGAACGTGGTATCGCAAGGAGAGAATCATAGGCAGGAGCCGGGGCTGATACAAGCTCGGGAAACGGAATGGAGAAGGCCATTTTCAGGTCCTTCGGCGGTTCAGCGGCGTTCGGCGAGCACCGACACTACGTCGAGGCGGTAGGCGCGGACCGCGGGCGCCGCGGACGCGGCGAGGGCGATGAGCACCGCCCCGGCCGCGACGAGCGCCTCCTCCGGCGCCCACCCGAGCACCCCCATCGAGAGGGAGCGGGAACGCTCGAGCCATTCCCGGACGAGCCACCCGACCCCGTGGCCGAACGCGGTCCCCAGCACCGCCCCCGCCACCCCGAGGGCGGCGCCCTGCGCGAGGACGAAGCGCAGGACCCGGCCGCGCGAGGCGCCGAGGGTCCGCATGACCGCGAGGTCGTAGCGCTGCTCGTGCATCGCGTGCCAGAGGGAGATGAAGAGGCTCAGGGCCGAGGCGGCGATGAGCACCCCGGCGAACGCCCGGAACGCGTCGAGGCCGGTCCCGACGAGGTAGAAGAGCCGGGCGATCTCCTGGGCCGGGGAGGCGGCCTGGAGCGCCGTGCCGGAGTTGATCGCGCGCGGGAGGGTGATGGCGGCGAGCGGGGTCCGGTAGCGGACCAGCATCGCGGTCACCTCCGCGTCCCCGGCCGGGAGGCCGCGGCCCCCGGCGCCCTCCTCCGCTCCGCCGGCGGATGCCCCACGGGCTTGCGCACCGCCGGCGGTCGGTGGCTCCGCCCCGCCCTCCGGCCGCCGGCCTTCGCGATGGCTGCGCCCGTCGCCGTCGCCGCGTCCGGCCGCGGGGCCGCCGCCAGCCGTCCCGGCCCCGGCCCCGGCCCCGGAACCGCCGTGCACCGCGTGGACCTCCCACACCGACTCGCTGTTCACGAGGATGAGGCGGTCGAGGACCGTTCCGGTCTCTTGCAGCACCCCGACCACCCGGTACGGATGGTCATCGTGGTGGAGCCCCGACTCCCCCTCGAGGCCGTGGGACCCGACGAAGGAGTCCCCGGCGCGAAGGCCCGCCCCGCGGGCGGCCCGGGCGCCCGCGACGGCCTCCATGGAGCGCTCCCAGAGACGGCCCGCCGCGAGCTCCCCGGAGTAGTGGCGCACGTAGTCGTGGGACGTGCCGACGATGCGGAAGCCGCGGTACGCATCCCCCAGCGAGAGCGGGATCACGCCCGCCGCCATGGGGTGGCGCGCGATGTCGCGGAGCTCGGCGAGACGGACGTTCCCGGTCGGGACGTCGATGTGGAACACGGACGAGAGGACGAGCTGGAGCCCGCTCCCCTTCGCCCCCACCACGAGGTCGATGCCGCGCGCGTCGCGGCCGAGCCGGTCCTCGAGCGCACGCTGGAAGAGGAGCAGCACGACCACCATCGCGATCCCGAGGGTGAGGAGGAGGACGGTCAGCACCGCCGGCAGGGGACGGCGCGCGATGGTGCGGAGCCCGAGCGCGAGCGCGTTCACCCCCCCGCCCCCCCGGCGCCGAGCACGAGCCGCCGCTCGAAGCGGCTGCGGAGCCGCGAGTCGTGGGTCGCCACGACGAGGGTGGCGCCGTGCCGCGCCGCCTCCGCCTCGATGAGCGCGGCGACCCGCCCGCAGCTCTCGTCGTCGAGGCTGGAAGTCGGCTCGTCCGCGAGGAGGACGGCCGGCCGGTTGACCACCGCGCGGGCCAGGGCGACCCGCTGCGCCTGCCCGTGCGAGAGGGTGGACGGGCGGGCGCGGGCGAATTCGGCCACGCCGAGCGCTTCGAGCACTTCGCGGCAGCGGGTCCGGTCCTCGGGCAGACCGGCGAGCCGGCGGGCGAGGCGCACGTTGTCGAAGACGCTCAGGGTGTCGAGCAGGTGGAAGGTCTGGAGGAGCAGCCCGATCTTGCGCCCGCGGAACCGGTCGCGGGCGGAGGGCGCGAGGGCGGCCAGGTCCTGCCCCGCGACCCGGACGGCGCCGGCGCGCGGCGCGGCGACCCCCGCGAGGAGGTGGAGCAGGGTGCTCTTGCCCGAGCCGGAAGGGCCGACCACGAGGCAGTGCTCGCCCGCTCCGACCCGCCAGGAGGGCAGGTCGAGCACCGGCCTGCTGCCGAACCCGTGTTCGAGCGCCTCGACCTCGACCATCCGCCCGCCGCCCCCGCCGCGAGACCCCGTGTGGCGGCTTCACGCCGCGGGTCCAGAATACCCGATACGTTCCGGGCGGTGGTCACGCCGTTCCGGGCGAGGCAGGTGCGCGGTGGGGATTTTCGCCAGGCGCGCCTCTCGCAGGGCGTCCTGGGGACGGCGCTCCTGGGAACACGGGCGTTCCGCCCACCTTCGTCATTCCCGCGAAAGCGGGAATCCAAGCGTCCTGGGAACGCGGGCGTCTCGCCCGCACAGAGGTGAAGCGCCCGTGAACAAGAATGCGGGCGAGACGCCCGCGTTCCCAGGACGCCCTGCCAGCGACAGGTCCGTGAAAACCCCGCGGCTGGGTAAAGGCGGCTCCGAATGGCGCCGATACCGTGGGAAGATTCCGTCCCTGTGGGGCAACAAGTGTCTCGATCCCTGTTCTCCCTCTCTATATCAAGAGGCTACGAACAGCGCGAGGGCGGTCAGGCCGGATCGGGCGGCCCGGAGGGATTCGCCGCCCCGCGCCGTTCGAGGCGGCGGAGCCACACCCGCATGACCTTGGCGGCCTGTGCGTCCCCGCGCCGGTCCGCCGCGTCGATGCCGCTCCGCCACGCCGACCCGGCCTCCTCGGGGCGCTCCGCCTGTTCCAGGGCGCGCCCGAGGTGCTGCCACGCCGCCGAATACTCGGGATCGATCTCGACCGCGCGGGCAAGATGCCGGATGGCGGACTCGAGGTCCCCCCGCTTGAGGTACTCCGCTCCCAGGGTGAGGCGAAGCATGGGGCTGTCCCGGCCCGCGGCGAGCAGGCCCTCAAATCGCTCCACCGTGTCCGTCATGCCGGGCGCCGACCGGAGCCGCGACCCCCGGCGCCGCCGACTATCCGCCCCATCAGATACGGATCACGTCAGGCGGGCGAACGCGCCGGGCGGCGGCCCCCGCTCCCCGGGGAGGCCGCGGTCCCGGGCGCTCGTCCGTACCCGCGTCCGGACCTCGCACCCGCCCACCTGACGATACGACCACCGGAACCGCGACCGGGCGCGCGCCGAGCGTCCCGCTCCTGGGAACCTTTGTGTCCTGCCCGCATCGGCCCGTTTGCGGGACGGACACCCGCGTTCCCGGGAGCGGAGCCAGCGCCGCGGGCGGTTCCCGTCCCGGACCGGCGGGGATGCGGGCGCCGGTGCGGCTCATCCGGCCCCTCCGCCGGCCGCGGCCGCGCGCATCGCCCGCGCCGTCTCCGCGACCCCGCCGACCCCGCGGCGCACGAGCCACTCCGCGAGCCCCTCGTTCACCTTCCGGCAGACGAGGGGGTCGTAGAAGAGGGCGGTCCCGATCCCGACCGCGCCCGCCCCCGCGAGCAGGAACTCGATCGCGTCCTCCGCGCTCCCGACCCCGCCCTGCCCGATGATCGGGACCCCGTGCGGGGCGGCGACCCGATGCGCCTCGTACACGAGGTGGAGGGCGAGCGGCTTGATCGCGGGCCCCGAGAGGCCGGCCCGGACCGCGCCGATCACCGGCCGCCCGGTCTCCACGTCGATCGCCATCCCCACGAAGGTGTTGACGACCGCGAGGCCGTCCGTCCCCGCCTCGATGCACCGGCGCGCGTTCTCCGCGACGTCGGTCTGGTTCGGGGAGAGCTTGGTGAAGAGCGGCTTGGACGTCGCCCGCCGGCAGACCTCGACGACCCGCGCCGACATGACCGGGTCGTTCCCGAAGATGAGCCCCCCCTCCTCCACGTTCGGGCAGGAGATGTTGATCTCGATGGCGTCCACCGGGGAGTCGTCGAACCGGCGCGCGAGCTCCTCGTACTCGCCGAGCGTAGCCCCCGCGACGTTGGCGAAGAAGCGCGTCTCCCCGAAGTCGAGCCCCGGCAGGATCCGGTCGATGACCTCGCGGCTGCCCGGATTCTGGAGGCCGATGGAGTTCAGCATCCCGCACGGGGTCTCGTACACCCGGTGCGGCGGGTTGCCGAGCCGGGGCTCCAAGGTCGTGCCCTTGAGGCAGACGGCGCCCGCGTCGCGGTTGCTGAAGCCCGCGACCCGGGTGTACTCCTCGCCGAAGCCCACGCACCCGGAGAGGAGGACGACCGGGGAGGCGAGGGTGAGGCCGGCGAGGTCGACGGCGAGGCTCGGGGGCGGGGGCGCTTCCGGGAGCTCGCGCGCGGCGGCGGCAGCGGCGCTGGACATGGAGGGACCCCGTGGCGGGCCGATCGCCCGGCCCTCGTTCGCCGAGGGACGACGGGCGATTATAGTCGGGCGGCGGCCCGCCACGCGCCGGCCCCTCGGACCCCGCTCCTCCGCATCCGCGGCAGCCGGCCGCAGCGGTTTCTTCCGAGGCATATGCGCTGTTCGTAACCTATTGAAATAAAAGGTATAGGGCGGGGGTCGAGATATTTTCTACCCCACGGGAACGGCGTTCTCGTCAACTCCCTGCTCCCCGTAGCGTTCGAGGTTCATCGCGTCCCGCGTCGCTGGGAACGCTCATGGGTACGCCGGCGTCCCGCCGGCCCGGGGGCGGAGCGCTCGGGGACGCGAATGCCGGCGAGACGCCGGCGTACCCAGGGGGGTTGGCGAGCGGTGTGCCGGCGCGAAAACCCCACAGCGCACATGCCTCCTTCCACCGAGAGTTTGACCCGCCAACGAAAGCACGGTAAAACGCGCCGTCGCCCGGCCCCCGACCCGGGCCTCCCTGTCCCGCGGACCGGCCGGAGCGGATGAGCAATCGTCTCGAAGTCATCGACGCCGCGAAGTCGTTCGGCGGGGTGCTCGCCCTGAGCGAAGCGACCCTGACCGCGGAGTCGAGGAAGATCCTCGCGATCATCGGCCCGAACGGGGCCGGCAAGACCACCCTCATCAACGTGGTGAGCGGGGTCTACGCCCCCGACGCCGGGCGCGTGGTCCTCAACGGCGCGGACATCACCGGCCGCCGGGCCTTCGAGGTCGCCCGCCACGGCATCGCCCGCACGTTCCAGAACGTCGCCCTCTTCGCCGGGATGACGGTCCTCGACAACATCCTCCTCGGGCGCAGCATGCTGATGAGGAGCGGGGTGCTCAAGTGCGGGGTCTTCTGGGGGCCGGCCCGCAACGAGGAGATCGAGCACCGGCGCCGGGCGGAGGAGGTCATCGACTTCCTCAACATCACCGACATCCGCACCGCCCCGGCCGGGAGCCTCCCCCTCGGCCTCCAGAAGCGGGTGGAGCTGGGCCGCGCCCTCGCCGCCGATCCGAAGGTCCTCCTCCTCGACGAGCCGATGGGGGGGATGAACCTGGAGGAGAAGGAGTCGATCTGCCGCTACGTCCTCGACGTGGTGGAGATGTCGGACACCGCCGTCATCCTCATCGAGCACGACATGGGGGTGGTGATGGACATCTCCGACCACATCATCGTCCTCGACCAGGGGCGGAAGATCTCGGAGGGGACCCCCGAGCAGGTCCGCAACGACGAGGTCGTCATCGAGGCGTACCTCGGCAAGGAGCACGCGGCCTGACCGGGCCCGACCGACCCGGCCCCCGACGCGATCGGAGCGAAGCATGAGCGACGACACCCTCGCCAGGATCCTGCAATCGAACGCGCGCGGCCCGCTCGCCGACCGCGATGCGATCCGGGAGAAGGAGTACGGCATCTGGCAGACCGTGACCTGGGCGGAGTACGCCGAGGAGGTCCGCCGCTTCGCCCTCGGCCTCGCGAAGCTCGGGTTCCGGCGCGGCGACAAGCTCGCGGTCATCGGCGACAACCGCCGGCGCCTGTACTTCGCGCAGATCGCCGCGCAGTCGCTCGGCGGCATCTCCCTCGCGGTCTACCAGGACTCCATCGCCGCCGAGCTCGGCTACGTGCTCGAGCACGCGGAAGCGAAGATCATCGTGGCCGAGAACGAGGAGCAGGTGGACAAGCTCTTCGAGCTCCGCGACCGGCTCGGGAACGTCGAGAAGGTGATCTTCGACGACCCGCGGGGCCTGGAGCTCGTGGACGACCCGTGGCTCGCGCACTTCCCCGACGTGCAGGCGCTGGGCGACGGCTTCGGGCGCGAGCGCCCGGACCACTTCGACCGCGAGCTCGCGGCCGGCAGGCGCGCGGACACCGCGATGCTCTGCTACACCTCCGGCACCACCGGCGCGCCCAAGGGGGCGATGCTCACCAACGAGAACCTGCTCTCGTCCGTCGAGGAGTCGAGGCTCGCGGAGGACTGGCGCACCGGGGACGAGCTCATCGCCTACCTGCCGATGGCGTGGGTCGGCGATTCGTGGCTGTCGGTGGCGGCCGCCGTCTGCTTCGGCCTCACCATCAACTGCCCGGAGAGCCGGGAGACCCTGCGGCGGGACTTCCGGGAGATCGGGGTGACGGTCATGGTCGGCCCCCCCGCCTACTGGGAGGGGATGCTGACGCGGGTGCAGGTCCTCATGGACGAGGCCGACTGGCTGAAGCGCGGGCTGTACCGCAAGTTCATGGACGTGGCGGTGCGGGTGGAGCGGATGCGCCAGGCTGGCGGACCGGTCCCGGGCGGCCTCGCCCTCCTCGACTGGGCGGGCGAGTGGATCGTGCGCCGCCCCCTGCGGGACCTGCTCGGCATGACCCGGGTGCGGCGCGCCTATACCGGCGGCGCCCCGCTCGGGCCCGACACCTTCGACTTCATCCGCGCGATCGGCATCAACCTGAAGCAGCTCTACGGCATGACGGAGTCCACGTCGGCCTGCGTCTACCAGCCCGACGGGGAGGCGAACTCCGAGACGGTGGGGCGCCCGCTCCCCTCGACCGAGATCCGCATCTCGGACGCGGGCGAGATCCTGCTCCGCGGCCCGCAGATGTTCCACGGCTACTACAAGAACGAGAAGGCGACCGGGGAGACCATCGACGGCGAGGGCTGGCTCGCGTCCGGGGACGCGGGCTTCGTCGACGACCGCGGGCACCTGCGGGTCATCGACCGGGCGAAGGACGTGAGCCACCTGAACGACGGCACGATGTTCGCGCCCCAGTTCCTCGAGAACAAGCTCAAGTTCTCGCCCTACATCAAGGAAGCGGTGACCCTCGGCAAGGACCGCGACTACGTGGCGGCCATCGTCAACATCGACCTCGAGGCGATGGAGAACTGGGCGGAGCGCCGCGGCGTCGCCTACACCGGCTACCAGGACCTCTCCCAGAAGGACGAGGTGTATCAGCTCATCCACGGCGAGGTGGACCGCATCAACCGGAGCCTCGAGGCGGACAGCGCCCTCGCGGGGGCCCGGATCCGGCGCTTCCTGATCCTCAACAAGGAGCTGGACGCGGACGACGGGGAGATCACCCGCACCCGCAAGATCCGCCGGGGGGTGATCGCGGAGCGGTACGGGGCGCTCATCGATGCGCTGTACCGGGACGGCGACCGGGTGGAGACGGACATCACCGTCACCTACGAGGACGGGTCCACGGGGTCCATCCACGCGGACCTCCGGGTGATGGACGCCGGCCCGGAGGGGCCGGGCGACGACGTGCGGGCGGCGGCCGACTGAGGGCGCGGCGCAGGGGACGGCGACCCGGCCGGGGAGGGGCGCGGCGCCGCGCCGCCGGCCGCCACTGAAGGGGAGAACGGGGTGTACTACGTCGAACTCATGCTGAACGGGCTGCTCATCGGGTCGCTCTACTCGATCGTGGCGCTCGGGTTCGTGCTCATCTACAAGGCGTCCCAGGTCATCAACTTCGCCCAGGGCGAGTTCGTGATGTTCGCGGGCTACGTCATCGCGTTCTGGATCCTCTCGCTCGACTTCCACATCGCGGTCGCCGCCGTCCTCGCCCTGGGGGTCATGGTGGTCGTCGGCCTGCTCGTGGAATGGGCGGTGCTCCGCCACCTCATCGGCCGGCCGGTGGTCGCGGTCATCATGGCCACCATCGGGCTCGCCTCGTTCCTGCAAGGCATGGCCCAGCTCCTGTTCGGGGTGGAGACGCGGTCCGTCCCCCTCCCCATCGACGACTACCCCATCTTCATCGGCGACCTGCTCCTGAACCGGGTCGAGCTCGTCGCCGCCGTCTTCTCCGGCCTCGGGTTTGCCGCCGTCGGCTGGTTCTTCATCAAGAGCCGTTACGGCATCGCGCTCCGCGCCATCGCCGACGACCAGCAGGTCTCGCTCGCGATGGGGATCAACGTCAAGACCTTCTTCGGCATCGCGTGGGCCATCGCGGGGGTGGTCGCCCTCATCGGCGGGGTGTTCTGGGGCAATGCGAGCGGGGTCGACACCCAGCTCGCCCTCATCGGGCTCAAGGTGTTCCCGGTGGTGATCCTCGGCGGGCTCGACAGCATCATCGGCGCCATCGTCGCGGGCCTCATCATCGGGCTCGTCGAGAGCCTCGCAGCCGGCTTCCTCGACCCCCTGGTGGGCGGCGGCACGAAGGACTTGACGCCCTACGTCCTCATGATCCTCGTCCTCATGTTCAGGCCCTACGGGCTGTTCGGCCAGAAGATCATCGAGCGCGTGTAGGCGCGGGCGCAGGGGAGGACGAGCCGTGATCAACCGCGAAACGGGGGCCTTCAAGCGCACCTACGCCGAAGACCTCGCGCTCTACCGCACGCCGCTCCCGAAGATCACGATCGCGTTCATCGCGCTCGTCGTCTTCGTGATCGTCCCGTGGCAGGGGTCCGAGTACTGGCTCGGGATCCTGAACCTCATCGGGATCGCCTCCCTCGGGGCGCTCGGGCTCAACATCCTCGTCGGCTACACGGGGCAGATATCCGTCGGGCACGCCGCCTTCATGTCCGTCGGGGCCTATACCGCGGCGGTCATCCTGCGCGAGTTCCCGGGCGCCCACTGGCTCGTCGCGATGCTCGGCGGCGGCTTCGCGGCGGCCCTCGCCGGCATGTTCTTCGGCATCCCCTCGCTCCGGATCAAGGGGCTCTACCTCGCCGTCTCCACCCTCGCCGCCCAGCTCATCATCGAGTGGATCATCAACCACTGGTCGTGGCTGAGCGGCGGCGCCCAGGCCTCCATCTACATCGCCGCACCCACCTTCCCCTGGCTCGGGGAAGGCGGCCTGGTGACCCGCAAGATGGAGTCGAACCTCCACTACTACTACCTCGTCTACATCGTCCTCGCGGTCGGCATCCTGTTCGCCCTCAACCTGTTCCGCTCCCATCTCGGCCGCGCCTTCATCGCCGTGCGGGACCGCGACATCGCGGCCGAGATCATCGGCATCAACATCTTCCGCACCAAGCTGGTCGCCTTCGGCATCGCCTCGTTCTACGCCGGGATCACCGGGGTGCTCTACACCTACTTCTACCAGATCGCGAACTTCGAGAGCTTCACCCTGCTCATCTCCATCCAGTTCCTCGCGATGTGCATCATCGGCGGCCTGGGCAGCATCCTCGGGTCGATCTTCGG
This sequence comes from Gammaproteobacteria bacterium, assembly GCA_965243335.1. GTDB lineage: Bacteria > Pseudomonadota > Gammaproteobacteria > HK1 > HK1 > JAJDXW01. The sequence goes on along the minus strand of OZ251545.1, from coordinate 1,104,527 downwards.
GGCGATCTTCATCACGATGCTGCCGATCGTCCTCGACTTCCTGCTCCGCGGGGTCGGCGGGGCCGTGTTCGGCTGGGACGACGCCGCCGCCTCGGCCATCATGCCGCAGTGGAACCTCATCATGTTCGGCGGCCTCATCATGTTCTTCCTGGTCGTCGAGCCGGACGGCCTCGCGAAGATGTGGCGGAACTTCACGGACTACTTCCGGGTGTGGCCCTTCCCCTACGTGTAGTGGGGTATAGTCGGCGAGGCTTCGGGACGGGCTGGACCCGCTTTCAATCTCCATACATACGGAGGAGGACGACATGAAACATCCACGATTCGCCTCTCTCGCCCTGGCGGGCGCGGCCCTGGCGGCGGTCGCCGCGACGACCGGCCCCGCGAACGCGCGGGAGCTCGTGATCGGCTTCCAGTGCGACCGCTCCGGCCCCACCCAGCTGGTCGGGAACTACCTCTGCGACGGCGCCCACGACTACATCCGGCTCGCGAACAAGGAAGGGATGTTCGGCGAGGGCAACTCGGTGCGGGCGTTCGAGATCGACCACGGCTACAACGTGCCGCGGGGGGTCGAGGCCTACGAGCGGTCGAAGGAGTCGGGGCACGTGACCTACGGCCTCTACGGCACCCCGCACACGTATGCGCTCACGCCGAAGCTCACCGCGGACAAGGTGCCCGGCACCTCGCCCGGCTTCGGCAGCGCGGGGGCCGCGAACGGCAAGAGCTACCCCTACATCTTCCCGGTCGCGGCGACCTACTGGTCCCAGGCGGGGGCCGCCGTCCAGTTCCTCATGGACGAGTGGAAGGCGTCCGGCCAGCAGGGGCTGCCCAAGGTCGCCTACCTCTATTACGACAACCCGGCCGGGCGGGAGCCCCTGGAGGTGCTGCACGACATCCAGAGCCGGGTCGGCTTCGAGCTGCGCGAGTACGCGGTGCCGCCGCCGGGGGTGGACATGCGCCCGCAGGTGCTCGACATCGTGCGCCGCTACAAGGCGGACTGGGTCATCAACCACACCTTCGGCAAGGCCCCCGCGGTCTCCATCAAGGAGCTGAGCCGGCTCCGGTTCCCGATGAACCGGGTCATCGGCTTCGTGTGGGCGGCGTCCGAGGCCGACATGGCGGCGGCCGGCTGGGAGGCGGCCGAGGGCTACCAGGCGCTGCAATTCGCCGGGGTCGGCCAGAACCACAAGGTCATCGACCGGATCAAGGCGATGTACGCCGAGGAGGGCAAGCCGCTGCCCGAGGACAAGATGGCGGTCAGCGTGTACTACAACCGCGGGGTCTTCATCGGCGCGCTCCACGCGCGCGCGATCCTCAACGCGATCGAGGCGGTCGGGGCCGACAACGTGACCGGCGACGACGTCCGCAAGGGCTTCGAGTCGATCAGCGGCTTCACGCTCGGCGGCTTCATGCCCCCGCTCAACCTCACCCCGGAGGACCACGAGGGGGGCGGCTGGGTCCAGGTGTGGCAGGTCCGGGGGGGCAAGTGGGTCCCGCTCACGGACTGGATGCAGGGCTACCGCGACGTGATCATGGAGCACGTCGAGAAGGCCGAGCCGCCGAAGGCCTAGGCGGCGGAACGGGCAAGGGAGGCCGGCGGGCCGGGGCGCGCCCCGGTCCGCCGGCTTCGCGCGCGCCGCGCGCAGCCCCGAGCCGGCTGGCGGCGTGAAACGATTTCGAGGACTTCGAGGACCGCGCCCGGCATGTTGACCCTCAACAACATCGAGGTCATCTACGACAACATCATCCTCGTGCTGAAGGGCGTCTACCTGCACGTCCCGGAGGGGAAGATCGTCGCCCTGCTCGGCTCCAACGGGGCCGGCAAGTCCACCACCCTCAAGGCCATCTCGGGCCTCCTCAAGTCGGAGCGGGGGGAGGTGACGCGGGGCTCCATCGACTTCCAGGGGACCCGCATCGACCGCCGCGACCCGTCCGCCATCGTCAAGCTCGGCCTCGCCCAGGTCTTCGAGGGGCGGCGGGTGTTCGAGCACCTGAACGCGCGCGAGAACCTCATCGCGGGGGCCCACACGAACCGCGACTGGCGCCAGGTGCGCGACGACGTGGACCGGGTGCTCTCCTACTTCCCGCGGCTCGGGGAGCGGATCACCGTCCAGTCCGGCTACCTCTCGGGGGGCGAGCAGCAGATGCTCGCCATCGGGCGCGGCCTCATGAGCCGACCCAACCTGCTGATGCTCGACGAGCCGTCCCTCGGGCTCGCGCCGATGCTGGTCGAGGAGATCTTCGAGATCCTGAAGCGCCTCCGCGAGCGGGAGAACGTGACCATCCTGCTGGTGGAGCAGAACGCGTCGCTCGCGCTCTCGATCGCGGACGAGGGCTACGTGCTGGAGAACGGCAAGATCGTGCTCCAGGGCGGGGCCGCGGAGCTCGGCGAGAACGCGGACATCAAGGAGTTCTATCTCGGGCTCTCGGAAGCCGGGGCGCGCAAGAGCTTCCGGGACGTGAAGCACTACCGTCGGCGCAAGCGCTGGCTCTCGTGACCGGCGCGGGCGCGCCCCGGACGGACCGCCGCCGCGCGCGCCCCGGCCCCGGCCACGACCGCAACCGTATCCGGGCCGGAACCCGGACCCACCCGCTCAGGACGAGCCTTCACCGCCGCGAGGAACGAACGAAATGCTGACGAGAAGCGATCAGGAGCTGTCCCTGGTGGAGAAGGCGCGGCGGTTCATGCCGGCCGGCGGGCTCGGCAACACGAGCGCCGACGTCATCCTCCGCTCCGGTCAGGGAAGCCGGGTGTGGGACGAGAGCGGGAACGAGTACATCGACTACCTCATCGGCTCCGGACCGATGTTCGCCGGCCACGCCCATCCCCGGGTGACCGCCGCGGTGCGCGAGCAGATCGAGCTGGGCTCGACCTTCTTCGCCAACAACCGGTACGCCATCGAGCTTGCGGAGGCGATCGTCGACGCGGTGCCCTGCGCCGAGCAGGTGCGGTTCGTCAGCTCCGGGACGGAGGCGGACGCCTACGCGATGCGCCTCGCCCGCGCCTTCCGGGGCCGCGACAAGATCCTCAAGTTCGAAGGCGGCTACCACGGGATGAGCGACACGAGCCTCCAGAGCCTCGCGCCGAAGCGGCCCGGCAACTTCCCGCGTCCGATCCCGGATTCGGCCGGGATCCCGGACGGAGTGGGCGACGAGGTATTGGTCGCGCCGTACAACGACCTCGACGCGGTGGCGAACCTCATCGCGGAGCACGGCGACGAGATCGCGGGGATCATCGTCGAGCCCGTGCAGCGCATCATCCCGCCCGTCGCGGGCTTTCTCGCGGGGCTTCGCGAGCTGACCGGGAAGCACGACATCGTGCTCATCTTCGACGAGGTGGTGACCGGCTTCCGCATGGCCTACGGCGGGGCGCAGGAGCACTACGGCGTCACCCCGGACCTCTGCACCCTCGGCAAGGCGTGCGGCGGCGGCTACCCCCTCGCGGCCGTCGCGGGCCGCGAGGAGCTGATGGCCCTCTTCGACGCGGGCCGGGTCGGGCAGGAGCGCTTCCTGTTCCAGGTCGGCACCCTCTCGGGGAACCCGGTCGCGGCGGTGGCGGGCCTCGCGACCCTGGAGGTGCTGCGCGAGCCCGGCACGTACGAGCGGGTGAACGCGACCGGTACCCGGCTGATGGAGGGGTTCGACGAACGGCTTCGCGAGCACGGGTTCACCGCCACCGTCCTCGGCGTCCCGGCCTGCTTCGAGGCGGTGTTCGCGTCCGGCCCGATCACCGACTACCGGGGGACGCTCCGCGGCGACGCGGCCCTCGGCCGGCGCCTGAACGAGCTCCTGCTCGAACGGGGCGTCATCAAGGGCGACACCAAGTACTACCTCTCCATCGCCCACACGGACGACGACGTTCGGCAGACCTTCGACGCCTGGTCCGACGCCCTCGCCGTCCTGGCCTCGGAGCGCCGCAAGGCGCAGGCGTAGCCCTACGGCCCGACAGGAGGGCAGGAGAGACTTGACGCATGGCAACAACCGTCAGCTTGATCAACATGAAGGGCGGGGTCGGCAAGACGACCATCGCGTCACAGTTGGCGCACGCAGCCGACAGGGAGAACTACAGGGTCTTGGCCATAGACCTCGACCCGCAGTCGAACTTGAGCCAGTCCCTGATGGGACCTTGACGCTACGTGGACCATATCGGGGACAATCGGCCCACCATCGCGCAGGTCTTCGATGACTATGTTCCTGCCGGTGGAGCATACGGTTCGCCGCGTCCAATCGACCTCGACGAAGTAATCGTCAAGAAGGCAGGTTATGGGGGGGGAGCCAGCTCTCTCGACTTGCTCCCTTCCCGCCTTGAGCTGAGCCGCACCCTCAAGAATCCCACGGGAAAGGAGCGGCGACTCGCCAAGGCCCTGGCGCGAATCAGCGATCGTTACGACCTCATTCTTATCGACTGCGCTCCCACCGAGTCGATTCTGACGGACGCCGCTTACTTCGCAAGCCGGTATGTCATCGTCCCGGTGAAGCCCGAGTTCATGGCCACCATCGGCCTGCCCTTGCTCGCCCGGTCGCTTCAGGAGTTCCAGATCGAAAACGACGATCATGAAATCGAGATCGCCGGGCTGGTCTTTCAACCACTCGTCTTCCTACTCGCAAGGACCCGAGGGACGACGATCAATCACCGAAGTCAGGAATGTCGCGAGGGAACATGGCTGGCATGTATTCCAGAATCAGATAAGATACTCCGCATCCTATCCGAAGGCCGCGCGAGCAGGGGCTCCTTTGGCGAGAACGAGTCACGTTCGTAGCGATGTCTCCTTTGAATTCATACTACTCGAGAACGAAATTTTCCAAAAACTCGGCATCAAAAGGAGAACCCCATGAATCCGGACAAGGCTCTTCTCGGGTTGGAGCTCCGGCTGCTAATCGCACGGCACGGAAAGCCGAGAGTGAGCGAAGTGCTTTCATCCATTGAAGAATTCGATCTTGCCACACTCGATTCCGAGGTCAAGGCTTATGAGGAAGGTAGATCCAGGCGGAGAAGGGCTCAGCCTCGACCCAGGAAAAGTGTCGACGAGATGATCCGGCAGGCCAATCCGGAGAATCCGGATGCCGAGCCCCTGATCCGGAGGCTTGCGCTTGCGTACGAGGACAAGCGTTTCCTGCCCGGGCTTCGAGAGGTCAAGCGTTTCCTGGAGTTCCGGCAGATATCGGCCGACAGATTCCGTTCTCGCGCGGACGCCCTTCCTGTCGTCATCAAGGTGCTTGCGAAGGCCGACCCTCACGAATTGGCGGCGCTTGATGAGAAAAGGGAAGCTCGCGGCGGCGATCTCGGAATCATCGCCGCTCAGATACTGGGCCACGGCAGCGGTTCCAGCGCCCGCGCGCGTCCGCGCCCCGACCAACCCGCTCAGGACGGGCCTTCGCCATCGGGAGGAAGGAACGAAATGCCGTCGAGCAGCGATCACGAACCGACCCCAGCGGAGAGAGCACCGGTACACGAAAGTGCGTAGCGCTCGAGAGAGGTAATCATGAGACAGGCGTTGCTCTACCCCGGCGAAGATGGCTATTGGGTCGCGAAATGCCCGAGCCTCCCCGGCTGCATCAGCCAAGGGCGGACCAGGCAGGAAGCCTTGGCGAACATCAGGGAAGCTATCGAAGGATACGAGCTCGTATTGACAGCAGACGGAGTACCGGTTCCCGACGACAGCTTTGAAGCCATGGTGGTTGCCATTTGAGATTGCCGATCGCATCGGACCGGGAGTGCGTTCTGGCTCTCGGCCGCGCGGGCTTCGTGTGCGTCCGGCAGCACGGAAGCCATTGGATACTGCGGCGCGGCGCGCCTTTCACCCAAACCGTTCATTCCCGGCAGGGGCCGCGATCAGCCGATGTGTTTCAAGGCTTCGCGGCGGGTCAGCTTCGAGAGGGAGGCTTCGTGCGACGCGGCGAAGCGCCGGACTCCGGCCGGGTCCACCCGCGCGTAGGCGCGGAGCGCCCAGCCCATCGCCTTCTGCACGAAGAACTCGTCGTGCCCGGAGCACGCTACCAGGCAGTCGTACAGGAGCGCCGGGTCGGTGTCCTCCTTCAAGCCGAGCTGGCAGAGCAGGGCCGCCCGCCGGCGCCAGACGTTCTCGTCGCGCGCCCAGGCGCGCATCAGGGCGCCCATCGGCTGCGGCTGCGAGACGAGGATGTGTCCGAGCCCGGCCGGGGCGATCCGGTCCACGTAGTCCCACCACGCCCCGTCGACGATGAGCTCGTCGAGCATGGGGGTCGCGTCCATCGTCATCCAGCGCAGGAAGGGCCGGTGTACGGCGAGCTCGATCGCCGCGTAGCGCTCCTCGCGATATCCCGCTTCCCGCCACAGGGCGAGGATCGTCGCCCGCCAGACTTCGACGGTGGGCGGGGGATGCCGGTCGAAGACGGCCCTTGCGGCCCTTCGCATGACCGGGACCCGCACCCCCAGGAACGGCATCGCCGACTTCATGTAGCGCTGCTGCCCGGCCGCGCGACCGGGCTCGCGCACCGCCCGGAGCGCGTCGCGCACGGCGGCGAGGAGCTCGCGCGAAGCGCCTGCGCTTCCTGCCCGCGGATCGGCCGGGTCCGGCGCCGTCACGGGCAGCTTGGGCATGGAGCACTCACAATGCGGAACGTTCCTCGTGCGGACCTCGCCGGCCGGGCCTCCGCGGCCAGCGGATCGGCCGCACGGGGCGACGGGCCGCCCGAACCGCTATCCCTCCAGGACCTGGACCGCGCGCGAACGGCGGCGTCCGCCGCGCAGGCGCGGAAGAGGTCTCCCAACCGCGGTGGAGCCACGCGAATTCCGATCACCGATCCGCACGAATTCCAAGCATGATCAGCCCCGATCCGGCCCGCTCCACCCCTGAACCCGACCACTTCCGACATGGATCCCGATCATATCCCGGAATCCGATGGTCGCAGGGCCCACCGGAGGCGACGAGAACGTCGCTACGAGCCGCCGGATACCCAATCCACGAGGGAAGGAAACGGCAACGGAGCGGCTCCTTGGCTCCTCCGGCTCCCTGGAAGCAGGTGGATGGCGCAGAGGCATAACACCGCCCGGAGATGGGCGTATCCAGAGAGTAAACTCCGTCCCCGGACGCGCCCCCCAAAGGGAGAGACAGCCGTGAAAGCGAACGCAAACGCGCCGAAGACACGCGCCAGCGAAGAACGAAGGTTCGAACAGGCGCGTCAGGCGGCGGGGCAAAGCGGCGGCCGCGAGAGCGCGGATCTGGTGGCGGAGACGCTGCGCGACGCGGCCGAGTGCGCCGGCCCCTGGCTGGGGCGCGCCGTCGTCGCGCTGCACCTGGAAGGCGAGACGGCGCTCGCCGAGCGCATCTCCTGGACTTACCCCGATCTGGTGGACGGTTGAAGGCTTTCGCCGGTGCGGTGATGGGCGAGAGCCGGTAAGGGTAGATTGTGCTCGATCCCGGGGTCTGGGGGTCTGCACCGAGGGTGGTTTGGGACCCCGTCTCGCGCGCTCGCGGCGCGCTCGAAGTCGTTGGGGCTGAGATAGCCCAGGGCGGAGTGCCGCCGATGGGGGTTGTACCAGCCTTCGATGAAGTCGAACAGGGCCATCTTCGCTTCGGCTCGGGTGCGCAACGACCGCCGGTCGATGAGTTCGCATTCGAGCGTGGCGAAGAAGCTCTCGGCCATGGCGTTGTCGTAGCAGTCGCCCGCGGAGCCGGTCGAGGGACGCACCCCCATCTCCCGACAGCGGTGGCCGAACGCGAGCGAGGTGTACTGCGTGCCCTGGTCGGAGTGATGGATCACGGCCGTGGGGCGGCGCTGCGTGGCGGCCATGTTCAGCGCATCGAGGACCAGCTCGGTGCGAAGATGGTCCGCCATCGCCCATCCCACGATGCGGCGGCTGAACACGTCGAGCACCACGGCCAGGAACACGAACCCCGCCCAGGTCGGCACGTAGGTGATGTCGGCCACCCAGAGCCGGTCGGGGGCTTGGGCCTGGAAGCATCGCTGGACCAGGTCCGGCGCTGCCCGCCGGCCCGGATCGGGGCGTGTCGTGCGCGTGCCCCGGCGCCGGCTCACCCCCGCCAACCCCTGTTCACGCATCAGCCGTGCAACGCGCTTGCGGCCCACCGCACGGCCCCGAGCTGCGAGTTCGGCATGAACCCGAGGCGCGCCATAGGTCCCTCGTGAACGCTCGTGGGCCGCCCGGACCTCGCCGCGTAACCGGTCGTCGTCCCGGGCGCGACGCGAGCGCCCCCGCCCCCGCCACGCATAGTACCCGCTGGGGGAGACACCCAGCACCCGGCACATCGTGGCCACCTGATGTTCGGCTCGGTTCGCTCTCACGAGCTCGAAGACCTCCCGGGCACCGTCCCGGTCTCCCGAGCGAACCAAGCCGCGGCTTTTTTCAGGATCTCCCGCTCTTCACGAAGCTGGCGATTCTCCCGCCGCAGCCGACGCAACTCCTCACGCTCGGCGCTCGTCAGACCGTCCTCGCGACGACCCTCGTCGCGGTCCGACTGACGCACCCAGTTGCGGATCGCCTGCGCCGAGCACTCGAACTCCCGAGCCAGCTCCCCGGGCGTGCGGCCCGCCCGAACCAGCTCCACCATCTGGCGCCGGTACTCCGGCGCGTAGGCGACGCGTCTTTCTGCCATCTGGACACCTCCTCTGCACAATGTTCAGGTGTCCACCAAACCGGGGCAACTTCATCCCGCGCCGCCCGATGTTGAGGATCGCTCCGGACACCAACCTCCTGCGGGCAACCGCGGCCCGCCGTTTCCTGTGTGCCCTGGTCGAGCAGCAGGGCGGGCGCATCGTGGTGCTGCCGACCGCGCGTGAGGAGGGATCGAAGCAGATCGGGCTGGCCGCGCGCGAGGACGTCATCCGCCTGCTGCGGGTAAAGCCCGCCCGGGATCCAGCTCAGGCTACGAGAGCGATCATGGCGGCGGACGCCGGCGCACGACAATGGTGGCTCGAAGAAGAGCGGCGCAACGACAGTCCGTTCGAGTTCGTGGATCCGGCAAGGAGCAAGGCCGACCGCTACCTGGCGCGCCAGACCGTCCTCAGCCCGGAGTGCCACCGCGATAGCGGGGAGGCGGTCAACGACCTCGCGCTCATCGGCGAAGCTCTCGAATGGGACGTGACGTTGCTCGCTACGAACAACTTCACCTCACTCGACATCGAAGAGGTCAACCGCTGCGTGATCGAAGCCGGCGTCTGCGGCAGCGCCATGGTTTACCGCCCCGACGAGGCGGTGACCGAAGCGGTTCGCAAAGGCAAGGGCGAGGACACGACGGCACGAGCGGCTGCAAGGGCGGCGCTCGCCGCCTGTATCAGCGCGCGGCCGAGGCCGGCAGCGGCGGACGCGGGCTCCGTCGTCACTCTGGCGGAACACTTGCGAGGATGCGGGTTCGAAGCGACGGGACGAAGGCTGCGAACGTGGATCGAACACACCCACGACCAGTGGGAGGAGATCATGGGGCAGGCGCGCGGTGAGCTCGCGAAGGAGGAGGCGCGCCAAGCGCGCAGGGCGCAGGACCGGCGCCTTCACCAAGTGCGGAGCGCCGTCCGGGACACCGGCTACAACCCCTGGTGCTGAGCATCTCCGAAACTACCACCGCAGCCAGTAATCACCATGAACCCGAAACGTTTCCCCTGCGCTCGTCTACGACGATGCGGCGACTGAACCCCGCCGGGGATCCCGAAGAGTGATTTGCTTGCGTGAGGCCGCCTCGGCGGGCTCGAGCGGTTGTCGGAAATGGTGCGCCTCGAGCGCTGTCGGAGGCGGGTATCCGATCGACCCCCGGAGCCGACGGTGGTTACGCCAATGGACCCGGGCGAGGGCCGCGAACCGGACGGCCTCGACGCCGCGCTACGGCCCGCGGGAGAGGGAACGGGGTCCGCCCTCTACCGCGCCAGCAGCTCCGAGACGCAGGCGTCGAGGAAGCGCATGAAGCCGCTGTCCTCCCGGCTCGGGGTGGCCGCGCAATGCCCCCAAGGGGAGTCATAGGGGCGAAGCTCGGCGTTCGGCATGTGCTTCGCCTCGATGGCGTTGTCCTCGGGCGGGAAGTAGAGATCCGTAGTGCACGGGACGAGGATGGTCCGGGCGCGGATCGCGCCGAGCGCGGCCTCGAAATCGCCTCGGAACCGTTCGTTGGCGCTCACGTCACCGAGCTGCCAGGTCCGGAGCTTGGCCAGCAGGTCGTTGGCGTCCCACGCGAGGTGGTCGCGCTCCCAGTCGAGGAGCAGCTCCTCGTACGTCTCGAAGCCGAGCTCCCGGTGGAGCCGCTCGCGGAAGAAGGTCTGCGAGTACGCCCACCCCGCGTAGACCCGCCCGAACGCCTTGAGGCCGGTCACGGGCGGCGAGGCGTAGTCGCCGCCCGCGAAGGCAGTGTCGGCGGTGAGCGCCGCCTTCACCCCTTCGAGGAACACCTTGTTGTGCGGGGAGGTGCGCGCCGAAGCGCAGAACGGCAGGATCGCGTCGACCATGCCGGGGAACTGCGCTCCCCACTCGTACGACTGGCACCCGGCCATCGACCATCCCAGGACCAGCGCGATGCGCTCCGCCCCCAGCGCCTCGGTAAGCAGCCGGTGCTGGCAGGCGACGTTGTCGTGGAGGGTGACGGTGGGGAAGCGCGGGCCGTCGAAGGGCGGCGGCGTGTTGCTCGGCGAGGACGACAGGCCGTTGCCGAACAGGTTGACAGACACGATGAAGTACCGCGACGGGTCGAGGGCCGGAACCGCGCGGAGGTAGCCCTCGTTGCGCGTGTGGGCGCCGGTGTAGAAGGTCGGCATGACGATGACGTTGTCCCGGCCCGCGCCGAGCGAGCCATAGGTCTTGTACGCGAGCTTCGCATCCGGCAGAGAAGCGCCGGATTGCAGGGCCACGTCGCCGAGCTCGAACACCTCGTAGTCCGCGGTCATACGCAGGTGCTCAAGCTGCCTTCACCCCACCGCAGGGCTTTCGCGGACCCGTCGTCACCGGGAGCGCGTCCTGGGAACGCTTGTGTCCCGCCCGCATTCTCGTTCACGGGCGCTCCACCCCCCTTCAGGTCCGCTGCGGTCGGGACACAAGCGTTCCCAGGACGCGCCGACCCCGGGAGAAGCCCCCGGCGCCCGCCGCGGCCCTCTCCCGCTCGCCGCTCAGTAGAGCCGCAGATACTCCTGCACCTCCCAGTCGGTGACCGTCTGGTGGTAGCGCTCCCACTCGTCCACCTTGTAGCGCAGGAAGGAATTGAGCATCACGGGGCCGAGCGCCTCGGCCGCCAGCGGGTCGCCTTTCAGGATCTCCGTCGCCTCCAGCAGGTTGCGCGGCAGGCGCTGCCCGCCGTGGGCGCGGATCTCCTCGTCGCTGAGCGCGTAGAGGTCCTTGTCGAGCGGCGGCCCGGGATCGATGCCCTCGGTCACCCCGGCCACCGCCGCGGCGGTGGTCATCGCGAGCGACAGGTAGGGGTTCATGCACATGTCGGCGGCGCGGTTCTCGATGCAGTAGCGGTTCTGGGGCAGGCGCAACATGCAGGAGCGGTTGTTGTTGCCGTAGGTCATGTGGGTCGGCGCCCAGGTCACGGTCCCGCCCTCGAACCCGCCGACCCGGGGAACCAGCCCGTTGTAGGAGTTGACCGTGGAGCAGGCGATGGCGGTGAGCGCCCCACCGTGGCGCAGCAGCCCGCCCACCGCGTGGTACACCGCGTCGCTCCACCCGCCGCCGGGCTTCTCGAAGAGGTTCGCCCCCGGCTCGCCGGTGCGCTGCATCGAGAAGTTGATGTGGGCGCCGGAGCGCCAGTCGCCGGTGGTGGGCTTGGGCATGAAGGTGATGAACATGCCGTGCTTCTTGGCCGTCTCCTTGAGCAGCGCCCGCAGGAACACCAGCCGGTCGGCCATGCGCAGCACGTCGGTGTAGCCGAAGTCGAGCTCGAACTGCGAATAGGCGCCCTCGGCCACCACGTCCTTCAGCCCCCAGCCGAGCTCGTCGAGGACGTCGATGAGGGCGCCGAGAAACCCCATGGAGTCGATGGAGTGCTCGGCGTCGTAGCCGAACGCCTGCCGCCTCGGCCGCAGCCCCTCGCCTGGCGGGGGATCGTCGTCGAACGCCTTGACCGGCTGCCCGTCGCGCCAGCGCATGGCGATGAACTCGGGCTCGATGCCTGCGAACCCCGCGTAGCCCTTCGCCGCCGCGTCGCGCACGATGCGCTTGAGCGCGTGCCGGGGGCAGAGGTTGTAGGGGGCGTCCTCCCACCACAGGTCCGCGAACATCCATGCGCAGGTCCGGTCCCAGGGGCAGATGGTCAGGGTGTCGAGATCGGGGACCGGGATCTGGTCGGAGTCGGCCGGAGTGAGCTCCGGCACGAACGAGACCGAGTGCACCGCGAACTGCGGCCCCTTGCCCATGCACAGGTTCTCGAAGTCGGCCAGCGGGACCGGCTTCGTCTTCGGCACGCCGAGCATGTCGATCCAGCACGAGAGCACGTAGCGGACGCCCGCTTCGGCGAGCTTCGCCTTCGCTTCGCGCACGCGCTCGGCGTCGGGCAGCGCGGCGGCCATGTTCTCCGGGGTGGTGTCCATCGACGTCCCTCTTGCGCTTGGGGGGTGAGGCTCCAGGAAAGAAGGCGCATGGCCCGCGGGTCCGGCAAGACTTTTCTTCTCGCGGTATCGCCGTAATCCTCGGCTGATTCTTCATGAGTGCTCCGCATAGCGCAAGGAGAGATCCGCCCGGAGTCGGGGGCGGAGCCGGACGCCGAGGGGACGGCGAGGACGGTGCGAACGGAGGTGCGGTTCCGCCATGAACTCACCGCTTCAGGCTGCCATCGGCGCCGGGACGCCGGCCGCGTTCGAGGCGCCGGGTGGTGCGCACGAACGCAGTGGCGACTGCACGTGCATCGGTCGCCGCTACCGGCCCCTGCCGCAGAAACCGGACGGCTCCCCGGTTCGCGCACCATCCGTCCATCGGGGAGACGGAGCGCCGCATCGCCGTTTTTGGCGCCGCGTGCGGCGCCGGACGCCGGACCGGCGCCGCACGACGTCAGCGCGGGACGTCCCCGGACCTCTCATGTGCTGCGTTTCGTGAGCACAATTCCGGAACCGGCGATCTCATGGACCCTCTCGACGTCTTCAGCGTGCGCGATCTCCGGCAGCGCTCCGGCAAGCTTCTCAGGGACGCGGAGAACGGACGTCTCGCGCTGATCACGAAACGCGGGCGCCCCGCCATCCTGGCCGTGCCTTTCGACGAACGCCTCCTCGGGCTCGGTCTCCACCGCACCCTGGCGCTGGGCCTCTTCGAGAAGCGCCATCTGAGCCTCGTTCAGGCCGCCCGGCTCGCCGGGCTGAGCGCGGAGGAATTCGTGGCCCTGCTGGGCGAGACGGGGGTTCCTGTCGCGGACTATCCGACCGAGGAGCTGGACAAGGAGATCGCCGCCGCCTCGTGACCTTGGAGATCGTCTCGGATAAGGAGTGAGGCGCCCCGGCTATGGCGGCGCGGGCGGGGCGAGCAGCCATTCGCAGGCGGGCTGGGCCTCCACGTCCGCGGGCGCCTCGGCCGGGAGCCCGTCCCGCGTGAGGGTGAGCAGCCGCTTGCAGGCATGGGGAAACAGCGCGCCCCTGGAGAGCCGGGGAACCGCCGGTGGTACTCGTTGACCAGCGCACCGAGATGGGGGGCGTCGAGGCCCGCGAATCGCTCATCTTCGAACGACAGATAGGGCACACGCTCTCTGGCGGCGCCCCGTGCGATGCGTTCGCAGCGGAGCTGGTGCAGGAAGGTGGTCTTCCCCGCCCTGCGCATCCCGACGATCGCCGTGGCCTTGCCCGGCAGCCGCACCCGGCCGAAGGTGCGGCGCCGGGTGTAGGCGGGCAGAGGCGCCCGCACGGATTCGGCGAGCTGGTCGCCAAGGGCCCGGGTCAGAGCGGGGAGGTGGGTTTCCGCCATCGTCCGATCTCTCCTTTTCAGAAGGAGAATCTAGACCAAATTTCTCCTTGTTGGAAGGAGAATTTCAGCGCATCCCACCACGGTCCAGCCTCAGCCCCGGACTCTCGGACCGGTCCCCTGCCCTCCGGCGAAGCCTGCACCAGAGCCCGTTCCCTGCTCGAAAGACGGCCCGTCGTCATGCCCGCCCGGCCGACCCCGACGGCCCGATTCGGGCTCTGCGACGAACAGGAAATGGTCCTGGCTCCTGAACCTGCCCGCGCATGGCCGCCTCCGTTTTCAGGCACAATGGCCCGTCGAGCCGTGGATTCACATCGGATCGGCGGATGGACGAGCGGAGGGGTCGGAGCGCGTGAGCTGGATCGTCGGGGTGGACGTCGGAGGGACGTTCACGGACTTCTACGCGGTGGGCCCCGGAGACGGCGAGGTCCGGGTCGCGAAACGGCCATCGACCCGCGACAACCCCGGGCGGGCGGTTCTCGAAGGGCTGGGCGAGCTGGCCGAAGCGGGGGTCCCCCTCCCGGACGTGCGGCGGCTCGCGCACGGGACCACGGTGGCCACCAACGCCATCATCCAGCGCCGCGGCGGCCGGGTGGTGCTGCTCACGACCGCCGGCTTTCGCGACCTCCTGGAGATCGGCCGCCAGATCCGGCCCCACATGTACGACCTCTACCGGGACCAGCCCCCGCCCCTCGTGCCGCGCGAGCGGCGCCTCGAAGTGGAGGAGCGGATCACCTCCGGGGGGCGTGTGGTCCGGCCGCTCACGGACGCGGCGGTCGCCCAAGCGGTCGCCCGCCTCGGGGAGATCGGGGAGGCGGCGGACGCCTGCGCGGTCTGCCTCCTCTTCGCGTTCCAGAACCCGGAGCACGAGGCCCGGCTCGGGGCCGCGATCCGCGCCGCCCGCCCGGACCTGCGGGTGTCGCTCTCCTCGGAGGTCCAGCCCGAGTTCCGGGAGTTCGAGCGCTGCTCCACCACCGTCCTCAACGCATGGCTGCAACCGGTCATGGACGAGTACATGGCGAGCCTCGAAGCGGGGCTCGCCGAGCGCGTGCCGCACGCCCGCATCGGGATCAACCAGTCGAACGGGGGCCTCATGTCCCCGGCCCGCGCCCGCGCCCTGCCCGTGCGCACCGCCCTCTCCGGCCCCGCCGCCGGGGTGGTCGGCGCGATCGACGCCGGGCGCCGTTCGGGTCCCCGCGACCTCATCACCCTCGACATGGGCGGGACCAGCGCGGACGTCTCGCTGGTGCGGGGCCTCGAGGCGGACGTGGCCCTGGAGCGCGCGGTGGCCGGCCTCCCGATCCGGCTCCCGAGCATCGACGTGCAGACGGTCGGGGCGGGCGGCGGCTCCGTCGCCTGGTTTGACCGCGACGGCCTGCTCAAGGTCGGGCCGGAGAGCGCCGGGGCGGACCCCGGCCCGGCCTGCTACGGGCGGGGCGGCGCCGCGCCCACCGTCACCGACGCCAACCTCCTCCTCGGCCGGCTGTCGGCGGGCCGGGGGCTGCTCGGCGGCCGGATGACCCTCGACCGCGACCGGGCCGCGCGCGCGTTCACGGGCATCGCGGGCGAGCTCGGGTACGGGGTGGAGCGGGCCGCGCACGGGACGATCGGGGTGGTGGTCGCCAACATGGTGCGCGCGATCCGCACCATCTCCGTGGAGCGCGGCCACGACCCGCGCGACTTCACCCTGGTCGCCTTCGGCGGGGCCGGCCCGCTCCACGCCCGCGACGTGGCCGTCGCCCTCGGGATCCGGGAGATCCTGACCCCGGAGGTCCCCGGCATCGTCTGCGCGCAGGGCCTCGTCATCGCGGACCTCAAGGAAGACTTCGTGCTCGGGCGCCGGGTGGAGCTGAAGCCGGAGACGGCGGGGGAGCTCGCCGGCGCGGTGGCGGAGCTGGCCCGGCGGGCGCGGACCTGGTTCGGGGAGGAGGCGGTCCCGGAGCCGGACCGGGAGGTGGAGCTCCACCTCGACACCCGCTACGTCGGCCAGAACTTCGAGCTGCGGGTGCCGGTGGCCTCCGGCCCGCCCGCGGCCCTCGACGGCCTCCCGGCCCCGGAGGCGGTCGCGGCGATCGAGGCCCGGTTCTTCGAGGTGCACGACGTCGCCTACGGCTACCACAACCCCGACGACCCGGTGGAGGTGGTGAACGTCCGCCTCACCGCCTTCGGCCGCACCCGGCGCCGCGGCCCGGCGGATGCGGCGGCCCCCGGAGCGGCGGAGGCCCCCGCGCCGGTCGAGGTCCGGCCGGTATGGTTCGGCCCGCACGCGCCCCACGACACCCCCGTCTTCGACCGGCGCCGGTTCCGGCCCGGGGTCGAGATCGCGGGGCCCGCGATCGTGGAGCAGCTCGACGCGACCACCGTCGTGCACCCCGGCGACCTCGCGCGCGTGGACGCACACGCGAACCTCGCCATCACCCTCGGCGGAGCATGATGCAGATGACCACGACCGTACCCCCGTCCCCGGACTCACCCCCGGCCTCGCCCTCGCCTTCCCCTTCGCCCTCACCCTCACCCTCGGCCTCGCTCTCGCCGCCGCCCTCCCGCTCCTCCGCGGCTTCGGCTGCGGCCGCGCCCTCCCTCTCCCCCTCGCAACCGCCGCCGCAGCCGCAGCCGCATCCACCTTCCGGCGCCTCCTCGACAGCCCCGACCTCGCCGAAGCCCCCATCCACCGATGCTCCTTCCGCGTCCTCGGGCTTCGAGCTCGACGCGGTCGGCCTCGAGATCCTGTCGAACGCCCTCCGCTCCATCACCGACGAGTGCTTCTTCGCCCTCATGAAGAGCGCGTACTCGACCAACATCAAGGAGCGCCGCGACCACTCGGCCTCGATCATGGACGTGCGGGGGCGGCTCGTCGCCCAGTCCGAGCAGTCGCTCCCCCTCCACATCGCGTCGATGAGCGGGCTCATGGAGAGCGTGCTCGCGAAGTTCGGGGACGACCTCCACGAAGGGGACCTGTTCGTCGCCAACGACCCCTACGCGGCGGGGGGCACCCACCTGCCGGACGTGAACCTCGCCCTTCCCGTCTTCAGCGGCGGGACCCTGGTCGGGTTCGTCTGCAACATCGCCCACCACGCCGACATCGGCGGCATGGCCCCCGGCAGCATGGCGGGCGGGATGACCGAGATCTACCAGGAGGGGCTGCGGATCCCGGTGGTGCGCCTGTTCCGGCGCGGCGCGCTGCAACAGGACCTCCTCGACCTCCTGCTCCTCAACGTGCGGGTGCCGCACGAGCGGCGCGGCGACTACTTCGCCCAGATCGCGGCCTGCCGCCTCGGCGCCCGCCGGCTGCTGGAGCTGGTGGAGGCGCGCGGCGCGCGCACCGTGATGCGCGGCTTCGACCTCATGATGGAGCGCGCCGAACGGCGCCTGCGGAGCGCGATCGCGACCGTGCCGGACGGGGCCTACGAGTTCGAGGACCGGCTCGACAGCGACGGCACGGACCGCTTCGACCTCCCCATCCGGGTGCGGATCGAGGTCGCCGGCGAGCATGTCCGCTTCGACTTCGCCGGAACCTCGGAGCAGGTCCCCGGCAACATGAACACTACCGTCAACGCGACCCACGCGAGCGCCTGCTATGCGCTGAAGGCGCTCCTCGACCCCGACATCCCGAACAGCCAGGGGGTGCTGGACACGGCCGAGGTGAGCGCGCCCGCCGGGACCATCGTGAACGCGGTCTTCCCCGCCTCGGTGGCGGCCCGCGCCAACACCTGCCAGCGGGTCGTGGACGTGATCTTCGGCGCCCTCGCGCAGGCGCTCTCCGACCGGGTGCCGGCGGCCGCGAACGGCGCGAACACGACCGCGGTGTTCGCGGGCACGAACCCCGATACGGGCGTCCCCTACGTCTACCTGGAGACGCTCGGGGGCGGGATGGGCGCTCGCCCGGACCGGGACGGCAAGGACGCGGTGCAGGTCCACATGACCAACACCTCCAACCTGCCGGTGGAGGCGATCGAGATGGAGTACCCGCTCCTCGTCGAGGAGTACGGCCTCGTGCCCGACTCGGGCGGAGCGGGGCGCCGGCGCGGGGGGCTCGGGCTGCGCCGGGTGGTGCGCCCGGTCGGGCACGACTGCACGTTCAACGGGCTCGGGGAGCGGTTCCGCCACGAGCCGTGGGGCCTCGCGGGCGGCGGGACGGGCGCCCGCGGGCGGTTCGCGATCGTCGCGGACGGCGGGGCGGAGCGGACCCTCGGCGACAAGTCGGGCGACATCCCCATCCGCGCCGACGAGCGGGTGGTCATCGAGACCCCGGGGGCCGGCGGGCTCGGCCCGCCCGCGGAACGCGCCGCGGACGACCGGGAGGCGGACCGGCGAAGCGGCAAGTTCAGCGCCGGGTACCTCGCCCGCCACTACCCCTGAGCCCTCCCCTCCCCGGCCCGCGCCGCCTCCCGGCGCGAACCGGTCTCGGCGTCGACAATGGGCTCGGCTGACCGGCACGAGGGCGGCGCGACCGTGGCACGGGCGCGGGAGCGCGGCCCGGGTCGGTGAAGGGAAGCAGCAAACGCGGGGCACGATGCCGGCGCGACGCTTGAACGTATCGCGGAAGCAGCGCCTGTCTATGGCATGATGTCGAATCGACAGCAAGTGGTTGCGGGGGATGCGATGGCCACGATCAACGTGCGGCGGCTGGATGACGACGTGGTCCGGCGTCTCGAACAACGCGCCGCCCGGAACCACCGCTCCCTGGAAGGGGAGGCGCGTCACATTCTCGAAGGCGCGGTCGAGGGAGAGACGCCGGCGAAGCGCGCATCCTTCCTGGCGCTGGCGGCGCAGCTGCGGCGCGAGACCGAAGGACGCCTGCAAACCCCATCGGAGATCCTGATCCGGGAGGACCGGGACACCGGACACCGGGTCATCTGATGCGTCTGGTCGTCGATGCCAGTGTCGCGGTCAAATGGCTGGTCGCGGAGGAGGGCTCGGACGCGGCGGATCGATTGCTGGCGGGCGGCGATGA
This sequence comes from Gammaproteobacteria bacterium, assembly GCA_965243335.1. Classification (GTDB taxonomy): domain Bacteria; phylum Pseudomonadota; class Gammaproteobacteria; order HK1; family HK1; genus JAJDXW01. The sequence continues at coordinate 1,085,718 of OZ251545.1, read as the reverse complement.
GCTCCACGCACCGAGGCTGATGGCGTCCGAGATCGCCAATGCGCTGTGGCGCAAGGCCCGGACGGGCGAGATCGAACGGGGGCAGGCCGGCATCCTGACGGCTGCCGTACCGGAGATGCCGGTTCATTGGAGTTCCGACGAGACGGTTTGCGCGGACGCGGTTCGTCTGGCGGTAGCACTCGATCGACCGGTCTACGATTGCGCCTACCTCGCGCTGGCGCATCAGGTCGATGCCCGACTGGTGACGGCGGATACCCGCTTCGCGAATGCGTTGGTGACGACCGGGCACGGCGGTACGGTGGTGACGCTGCACGATTACACGGAGGGACGACGCTGACGTGTCCCGAACAATCGATCAGGCCGAGCCGGACTGAACAGCCCCCACTGCTCACCTCCCCTGCCCCCGGAAGCTCCCGATCGCCCGGCTCGCCACCGAGGCGAGGACCAGCGCCCCCGGGCGTGCCCGGGTGGCGCGGCCTCACAGCGCGAAAACCCCACAGATCACATGCCTCTCCGGGAACGGAGGGTTGACCGGGACGGGGTGAAGTCCGATCCTTCCGGCCCTCCCTCCACCGGCACGGGACGACCTCATGGCCAGCGCCAACCTCACCGAATCCGCCGCTCCCGGCCCGTCGCTCCTCCGGCGCCGCGCGCGCCGGCGCAACCCGCTGGCGGACCATCCGCCTTCCTCCGAGCTGGCGTTCCCTGGCTGCAAACCGGTCCACCTCCCGCGCGAGGCGCTGGAGACCTGGGACGGGCGGCTGGAGTTCTGGGACGGGGCCACCGAGACCGCCTGGGTCTGCGAGCCGAGCAGCCCCTGGCACGAGAAGCCGGGGGGCGCGTTGCCGAGCCTGGTGGAGCGCATCGCCCAGATGCGCGGCTCGCCCATGACCTGCTACGGCTCGATGGACCTGATGGTGCGCGACGAGTGGGGCGATGCGCGGCGCATCCTGCAGGCGGACCAGTCGGTGTACCTGCATCCCCGACGGGCCCGGCTGCCGGGGGCGGTGGCGATGGAGGTGGGCAAGCACGACCTGCCGGACGTGGTGCTCGAAGTGGACCACACGACGAACGTGTACCGGGGGAAGCTCCGGCTGTATGAGGCGTGGGGGTTCCCGGAGGTGTGGGTCGAGGTTCCCAACTACCGGGCGGCGAGCCGACCGAAGCGCCGGCGCGCGGGGTTGACGATCCACGTGCTGGAAGACGGCGTGTACCGGGAGTCGCCGGAGAGCTTGGCGTTTCCGGGTTGGAGCGCGGACGAGCTGCACGTGTCGTTCAACGAGCGGGTGCGTTCGGCGCGGACGTGCGAGGTGCTGGAGCGGGTGGGCCGGGCGTTGGGAGCGCGGGAGGGGACGGGGCCGGACGACGATCCGATGCTGCGCTCCCTGCGCGTCCAGAGCCGCGAGGAAGGCCGGGAGGAAGGCCAAGCGGTGACCTTGGCGAAGATGGCCCACCGGATGCTGAGCTCGCGAGGGGTAGAGGTCTCGGATGGGTTCCTGGCCGATCCGGTGTTCGCCGAGTCGTCGGTGGACGCGGTGTTCGAGGCGGCCTCCGCCTGCAAGGACGAGGCGGAATTCCTTGCCGCACTGCGATCGTCGCGCATCCTGGGCGGCATTGTCGAAGCGGATCGACGCGAACCGATGAGGGGAAGACGGCAACCGATGAACGGAACCGTCCCAAAGTGAGCAAGAACGGACAGCGCAGGAAACGGGGGAACGCATGAAAGCGCACGGCCCGGAGATTGCAAAAGACCCGACTTCGGGGCCCCCGAGGGAACGGATCCGGGAAGCGAAGGAGGAATAGAAAGGAGCCGACACACGGCGTCCGACCATTTGCGCTGGATCAGGAGCGCCGGCGCGCCTCAGGGCGGGCGCCGCCGGGACGGGGGCGGACGACCGCCGACGGAGACGGAAGCACGGGGCCGGAAGCTCCCGATCGCCCGGCTCGCCACCGAGGCGAGGACCAGCGCCCCGCCGACCAGGGTCGCGAGGCTCGGCCGCTCGTCGATGAACAGCCACACCCACATCGGGGACAGGATGAACTCGATGAGGATGAGCAGGGTGAGCTCGGCGCCGGGGACGTGCCGCGACCCCCAGGTGAAGATCACGTGGACGGTTCCGGAGAGCAGCGCGCCCCAGAGGAAGAGGAGCGCCGCGTCTCGGAGCGGGACGGCGAGCGCCCCGCCGGACATGACCCCGCCGCTCACCCCGCCCAGCACCGCCCCGAGGACGACGATCGGCAGCATGTTGACCCCGCGCCCCTTGCGCAGGACCACCGCGAACGCCCCGAAGCAGAACGCGGCGAGGAGCGCGAGCGAGTTGCCGAAGAGGGTCCCCGCGCCGAACCCGTCCCACAGCATCACCGCCATCCCGGCGAGCGCGACGCTCATTGCCCACCACACCCCGCGCTCGACGTTCTCCCCCAGCACCAGCCACCCGAGCAGCGCGGCGAAGAACGGCGCCCCGCTCAGCAGGAACATGGTGTTCGCCACCGTGGTGTGGGTGATGGAGAGGATGAAGCAGGTGTTGACGGCCGCGATCATGAAGCTCCCGACGACCATCCACGGGCGGAGATCGCGAAGCGCCGCGCGCACCCGCCCCCGGCTCTGCATCGCGAAGACGACGGCGAGCGCCCCGGCGAGGAACCAGGAGCGGTAGAAGACGATCTGCCAGGCGTCCGCCGACTCGAGGGAGCGGACGACGAGGCCGTTCGCGGAGTTGGCGACCGAGCTCGCGATGACGAGGAGGAGCGCGATCCGGTAGTAGCGGGTCCGCACCCTTCAATCGCCCGCTTGCCGGAAGGTCGAGCCCCCGCGCGCGGAAGCGGCGGGATCGGAGGGGCGCGCGCAGGGGGCGGCGGCTCCGGCCCCGGCGCAGACCCCGACCCCGGCCCGCGACGGCCGCGATGGCCGCGATGGCCGCGTGGAGCCTCCACCGTTCACACTGGCGCGCGAGCCCCGCTCCAGCGCGCGGACCTGCGGGGCGCGGGAAGTGCGAGGCGCCGCCACCGCCGATCCCCCCGGCATCGATCCCGCCGAAGGGGCCGCCGGGCCGGTCGCCGTCCCGGCCCCGCCTCAGCCGCCGCCCGCGGCCAGGGGCTCCGGATGGGGAAGATCGTCAAGCCGCAAGCCGGCCGCGAGCATGTCCTCGACGACCCCCTCCTCCATCTCGATCCCGAGCGCCTCGTTGAAGCGGTTGAAGAACCCGCACAGGGTGGTGCGCAGGGTCAGCTCCACGACCTGCTCCTCGCTGAAGTGGGATTTCAGCCGCTCCACCAGCCCGGCCGGCATCCGCCGCGGGTCCCTGGTGACCGCAACCGCATAGTCGCGCACCAGGGTGTCCACCTCGTCGAATCCCGGCGCTTGGGGGTCGAGGATGGCGGCCACGCTCGCCGGGTCGAGCCCCTGCTCGACGAGCCGGGGGGCGTGATGGGCGACGCAGTAGGCGCACTCGTTCACCTTCGACACCGCCACCAGGGCGATCTCGAGGTAGCGCTTCGGCAGCACCGCTTCGTCCGCGAGCTCGAGCAGCATCCCCATGACGTGCCGGAGGGCCGGCCCCCGGTGGGCGAACACCTTCACCTGGTTGAGAAACGGCCCGTAGGACTCCGCGTACCGGCGGTAGACGGGCTGAAGGTCCGCGGGGACCTCGTGGATCTCGACGTCGCGCACTCGCGCCATGGCGGCTCCCCCTTCATCGACCGTGCAAGTCTATCCCCGACCGAGGCCTGTGCGCGGTGGGGTTTTCGCCAATGGCGGACGCCCCTGGGTACGCCGGCGTCCCGCCGGCATGTTCGTTCACGGGGGCTTCGCCCCTTCCTTTGCCGGCGGGACGCCGGCGTACCCAGGGATGACATACCCAGGTACGGCCCGCGAGAGGCGTGCTTGGCGAAATCCCCACCGCGCACATGCCTCGTTCCAGGGAGCGGGCGCCCCCTCGGGGCGCGGGATGCGATATCGTTCGCGCCTCGGACGGAAACGGCAGGAGAGTTTCATGACCGCCACCATCGATCACTTCGTCGACGGCAAGCGGGCCGCCGCGAGCGGGAACCGGTTCGGCGACGTATTCGACCCCTCCACCGGCGCAGTGCAGGCGCGGGTTCCCCTCGCGTCCGAGGGCGAGGTGGATGCGGCGGTCCGGGCCGCGCGCGCGGCCTTCCCGGCCTGGGCGGCGACCGCCCCCCCGGCGCGCGCCCGCATCCTGTTCCGCTTCCAGATGCTGCTCCGCGACCGTCTCGACGAGCTCGCCCGCATCGTGTCCTCCGAGCACGGCAAGACCCTGGACGACGCGCGCGGCTCCGTCACCCGCGGGATCGAGGTGGTGGAGTTCGCCTGCGGCATCCCCCAGCTCCTCAAGGGCGAACACAACGAGGGGGTCGCGGCCGGGATCGACAGCTACTCCTTCCGCCAGCCCCTGGGGGTATGCGTCGGCATCACCCCGTTCAACTTCCCCGCCATGGTCCCGATGTGGATGTTCCCGGTCGCGATCGCGTGCGGCAACACGTTCGTCCTCAAGCCCTCCGAGCGCGACCCGTCGGCGGCGGTGCGGATCGCGGAGCTGGCGGCGGAAGCGGGCCTGCCCCCCGGCGTGCTGAACGTGCTGCACGGCGACCGGGAGGCGGTGGACGCGCTCATCGCCCACCCGGAGGTCGATGCGGTGAGCTTCGTCGGCTCGACCCCCATCGCCGAGCGGGTGTACCGGGCCGCCGCCGAAGCCGGCAAGCGCGTGCAGGCCCTCGGCGGGGCCAAGAACCACCTGGTGGTGATGCCCGACGCGGACCTCGACCAGACGGTGGAGGCCCTGATGGGGTCCGCCTACGGGTCGGCCGGGGAGCGGTGCATGGCGGTCTCGGTTGCGGTCGCGGTCGGCGACGAGGTGGCGGACGCCCTCGTCGAACGGCTCGCCCCCCGGGTCCGGGACCTGCGCATCGGCGGCTACCGGGACCCGGAGGCGGAGATGGGGCCGCTGGTGACCGGCGCCCACCGCGCCCGCGTCCGGGGATACGTCGATGCCGGGGTCGAGGAGGGCGCGGCGCTGGTGGTGGACGGCCGCGGGGCCGGCCCGACGAACGGGAACGGGAGCAGAGACGGAAACGGCGGCGGCCGCGGAGGAGACGGGCCGGCGGACGGCGGCTTCTTCCTCGGCGGATGCCTCTTCGACCGGGTGCGCCCGGAGATGTCGATCTACACCGACGAGATCTTCGGCCCGGTGCTGTCCCTGGTGCGCGCGGAGAGCTACGAGGAGGCCCTCTCCCTCGTCAACGACCACGAGTACGGGAACGGGGCCGCGATCTTCACGCGCGACGGCGACACCGCGCGGGACTTCACGACCCGCGCGAAGATCGGGATGATCGGGGTCAACGTCCCGATCCCGGTGCCGTCCGCCTTCCACAGCTTCGGAGGGTGGAAGCGGTCCCTGTTCGGGGACCACTACATGCACGGCCCGGAAGGGGTCCGCTTCTACACCCGGCTGAAGACGATCACCCAGCGCTGGCCGTCGGGGGCGCGGGAGCGGGCGGACTTCAGCATCCCGACCCACCGCTGACGCGCTCCGCGATGCGGCCCGCGCCGTCTCCGGCGGCAGGCCGCTCGCCGCCCCCGTCGAGGCGTCCGGCCCCCGCGCCGATGCCTTCGGCGCACCGCCCCCGGCTCGTCAGCGGGGGACGCGGAACGCGCCCTCCTCCGTGACCACGAAGTCCATCACCGCGTCGCGGGGGCCGGCCGGGACTTCGGGGAACACCTGGGCGGCGTAGCAGAGCCCGGCCCGGACGGCCGGGGAGCGGGCGAGCAGACGGTCGTAGTAGCCCTTGCCGTGGCCGAGGCGCCGGCCGCGGCGGTCGAAGGCGAGCCCGGGGACGACGACGAGGTCGATCGCCTCCGGGGCGACCCGCCGCTCCGGGTCCCCCCGGCGGTCGGCGGGCGGCTCCGGGATGCCCCAGGTACCCGGCACGAGCTCGGACAGCGACTCGATCCTCCAGAGCCCGAGGTCGTCGCCGTCGCACCACGGCACGGCCACCACCCGCCTGCCCCCCGGGGGTGCGCGCTCCGAAAGCGCGGCCTCGATGCCGGGAGCGGTCGCGAGCTCCGAAGGCATGCTCGCGTACCAGAGCACGACGGCGGCCTTCCGGTAGGCGGGCAGCGCGCCGAGATGGCCGCACGCGGCGGCCGCGGCCGCCGCCCGGTCGGACGCCGCATCGCGCGCGGCGGCGGCCTCGCGGCGGAGCGCGCGCTTGGCCGCCGCCAGCCGGTCATCGTCCATCGCCGCCTCCGCCCCGGCAAGCCCGCCGGTCTCGTGCTGCGGGTACTGACGCCCAAGCGGCCGCGGGCCGTACCCTGTTCCGAGCCGCTTCGACCGCGGGGTCCCCGGCCCGTATACCTCCCCGGCCTTCGTCGCGAGAGTGTCCCGCCGTCGCGGGGACGGGCAGGCGCCGCGGCCGGCGTCCGCTTGCCGGGAAGTCGGCGAGACAGGTGCGCCTCATAGGGCGGACCTCAAGGGTCGGGTCGGCCCCGCCATGCCTGCCCACCGGCAGCGGGGGTCGCCGACGGCCGCAGGGACGAGATGTTTTCTACCCACGGGAACGGCGTTCCCGTCAGCCCCCTGCTCGTCGCAGCGTTCGAGGTTCATCGCGTCCCGCGTCGCTGGGGACGCTCCTGGGTACGCCGGCGTCCCGCCGGCATCCGCGTTCCCGAGCGCTCCACCCCCGGGCCGGCGGGACGCCGGCGTACCCAGGGGGGTTGGCGAGAGGTGTGCCTGACGAAAATCCCCACCGTGCACGCGCCTCTTGAAGTCCAACCTGTAATGTGCGTCCAGTGTAGGCTACGCTTGGAGCGGCGCGAGCGCTCTTGCGGCCCGCCGCCGCGGGGCCGGGGCGGGCGGCCTCGCGGCGCCTCGCGACGAAGTTCGGTGAAATACGCGGGCCAGCCCCGGGAAATCCGCGCATGGAAGTGTACTTCGGCCTCGGCTCCAACCAGGGGGACCGGCTCGCCCACCTCGAAGCGGCGCTCCGCGCGCTGGAGCGGGCCGGGGCGCGGGACGTGGCCGCCTCGCCCGTCGTCGAGTCCCCCGCCCTGCTCCCGGCCGGCGCCCCGGCGAGCTGGAACCGGCCCTTCCTGAACCTGGTCGCCCGCGCCCGGATCGCCCCTGCCGACCCGGACCACTGGCGCCGCGAGATCAAGGCCATCGAAGCCCGGCTGGGGCGCGACCCCGCCGCCTCGCGCTGGTCGCCCCGGCCGGCCGACGTCGACGTCCTCCTCTGGGGGCGGGAGAGGATCCGGACCGAGCGCCTGACCATCCCCCACCGGGACCTCCTCGAGCGGAGCTTCGTCCTCACCCCCCTCGCCCACCTCGCGCCGCGGATGACCATCCCGGGGCAGGGGGCGACGACGGTGCTCGAATGGGCGGGCCGGGTGCGGCCCATCCCCCTCTGGATGGGGGTCGTCAATTGCACCCCGGACTCGTTCTCGGGCGGGGGCGCGGACGCGGGCGCATCGTCCGGCGGCGCGGGCAGGTCCGACGGCGGCGCGTTCGACGCGGATCGCTTGGCCGCGAAGCTGGACGAGCTGGCCGCGGCCGGAGCCCACTGGATCGACTTCGGCGGCGAATCGACCCGGCCGGCCGCCCGGCCGACAACGCCGGAGGAGGAATGGAGGCGGCTCGAAGCCCCGCTGCGCGAGGCGGTCGCCCATTTCCGCGCCACGCGGCTCCGCCCCCGGATCAGCGTCGACACCCGCCGCCCGGAGGTCGCGGAGCGCGCCCTCGCCCTCGGCGTGGACATGGTGAACGACGTCTCCGGCCTCGGCGCGCCGCAGATGCGACGCCTCGCGCGGGAGAGCCGTGCCGAGTGGGTCGCGGCGCACACCGTGACCGTCCCCGCCGACCCGGCGCGCCAGCTGCCGCCGCAGCCCCTCGCGCCCGACGCCCTCGCAGGCTGGCTCGCGCGCCGCCGCCGCGAGTGGGAGGCCGACGGGCTCGACCCCGCGCGGATCCTGTTCGATCCCGGCATCGGCTTCGGCAAGGACACCCTGCAGGCGCTGGCTCTGTTCGCCGCCCTCGACCGGTTCCGGGCGGAGGGGTTCCGGGTGCTGGTCGGGCATTCGCGCAAGGTCTGGTTCAGCGGCGTGGGCCGGCCGGCCGCGGAACGCGACCCCGAGACCCTCGGCGCCTCCCTCGCGCTCGCGGCGCGCGGGGTGGAGGTGCTGCGGGTGCACGACGTCGACCTCCATGCGCGCGCCTACCGCTCCTGGGCCCACGTCGCCGAGCCGCCGCCGGCAACGGGGCGCGCGCACTCCCGCGCCGGAACGGACGCCTGAAGGGCAGGGGTACGATGGCCCCGGCCCGTGCCGCGAGATGCGGTCGCCAACACGATGGACGCGCCGGACAAGCCGATGACCGTCACGACGACGGTGGTCGGGGACCACGCAGAACGGCCAGGGCATCGGCACGGTCACCGGAGCGGCGCTGACCTTGACCGACGACGAAGGCGATGGAGCCCCGCAGGGGTCGGTTCTGCCGGTGGCCCATGCGGGAGAGGATCAGACCATGGACGAGGGGGACACGGTGACTGGAACGCCGCTCAGTCGTCCGCCGCCGCCGCCTCCACCCCCGTCGTGGCCCCCGCCCCGGCGCTCCAGCGCGCCTCCCCGCTGACCTTGCCGCCCGCGAGGTCGGCGGCCAGGAGGTCGGCGGGCCGGGCCGCCGGGTCGCCGTAGCCGCCCCCGCCCGCGGTGTTGACCTCCACCCGGTCCCCGGGCGCGAGCCGGACCAGGGTCTTCGACGGGATGACCTCCTCCGCCCCGCCGCCCCCCGCGCGCCTGATGACCGAGTGCGCGCAGGCCCCCGGCCCGCCCCCCGCCGCCCCCCGCGCCGGATGCCGATGCCGCTCGCCCCGGTGGGTGAAGACCACCTCGCCGGCCAGCACCTCGTACTCCCGGCGGATGCCGAGGCCGCCCCGGAACGCCCCGGGCCCGCCCGAGTCGGGGCGCAGCTCCGAGCGGCGCACCCGGATCGGCGCGTCCATCTCGAGGGCCTCCACCGGAAGGTTCATGCAGTTCGAGCCGTCCGTCTCGATGACGTCGACCCCGTCCCGCCCCCGGCTCGCGCCGCTCCCGGAGGCGATGAGCTCGCCCACCACGTACCGCGACCCGTCCTCGCGGGCGCCCCCGAACGCGAGCACGTGGAGCGCCGCCGCCGCATCCGCCGGGGCCCCCTCGGGCCGCGCCTGGCGGAGGGCGCCGATGATCGTCCCCGCGATGCGCTTGATGGTGGACGTGCGCGAGTTCACCGGCGCAGGCTCGCGCGGGTTGACGAGGCTCCCCTCGGGGAGGCGAAGCTCGATCGGCCGGAAGCACCCGCCGTTGATCGGGATCGACGGGTCGCTCATCGCGAGCACCGCGAAGTACGCCCCCGCATACGCCCCCGACGGCACGCAGTTGAACGGCCCCCGGACCTGCGGGCTCGTCCCCTCGAAGTCGATGACCACCCGGTCCCCCGCGATCTCGACCGCGACCTCCACCCGCACCGGGTCGTCCAGCGCGACCCCGTCGTTGTCGAGCCAGTCCACATACGAGTAACGCCCGTCCGGCAGGCGCTCGACGGCCCGCCGCACGAGCTGCTCGGAGCGGGCGAGGAGCTCCCCGGTGAGCGCGGGAAGGCGGTTCGCGCCGTAGCGGTCGGCGAGCTCCGCCACCCGGCGCGCCCCGATCGAGCACGCCGCCACCTGCGCGTTGAGATCCCCCATGAACGTCTCCGGCACCCGCACGTTGAGGCAGAGCAGGTCGACGAGGGTGCGGTTGACCTCGCCCGCGTCCCGGTACTTCAGGGGCGGGATGCGGATCCCCTCCTGGAAGATCTCGGTCGCGTTCGGGGGGACGGAGCCCGGCGACATGCCGCCCACGTCCTGGTGGTGGGTCATGGCGGCGCTCAAGGCGATCGGCCGCCCGCCCGCGAAGACCGGCATCACGAGCGCGATGTCGGGCAGGTGGGTCCCGCCCCGGTAGGGGTCGTTCATGATGTAGACGTCGCCCTCGCGCATCGTGCGCGCCGGGTATTTCCCGAGCACCGTCCGCACCACCGGGATGAGGGTCGCGAGGTGGATGGGGATGGCCGTCGCCTGGGCCAGGGTCTCGCCTTCGAGGGTGAAGAGGCTCGCCGATGCGTCCAGGCCCTCCTTCACGATGGGCGAGAACGAGCTCCGGACCAGGGTCGACTGCATCTCGTTCGCGATGCCGTCAAGCTTGTTGCGCACGACCTCGAGGGTGATCGGGTCGGAGGCGGGGTTCGCCGCGTTGCTCGTGGTCATGGCTTCTCTTCCACTCGGCTTCGGATCCGGGGCGGGGCCGGACTATGCTACCCCGACCCTTCGGACGGACGAAACGCGAAGCGCCATGAATGCGGAGGCGGTTCGGCTTCCTGCCGAGCCTCGCCGCGGGCTTCATGCAGACAGTCGGACAGCTCGTACAGACAGGAGGAGAGGAGACATGCTGCGTTCCGAGATCAACGCGCTCATTCGCGACGCGGAAGCGTACTTCGAGGCGGAGCGCTTCCGGCTCCCGCCCTTCGCATACTGGACCGAGGAGGACTGGGCGAGCCCCGTCGGCGACGTCTCGGAGATCGTCGAGTGCGGGCTCGGCTGGGACGTCACCGACTTCGGCCTCGGCGACTACCGCGCCTGCGGCCTCCTCCTCTTCACGATGCGGAACGGCCGGCTCTCGAACCTCCGGGCGGGGGTGGGCAAGACCTACTGCGAGAAGGCGCTCCTCCTCGACCCCGGCCAGCACTGCCCCGCCCACCACCACTGGATCAAGGTCGAGGACATCATCGTCCGGGCCGGCGGGACGATGGGGGTGGAGGTGCACAACGCCGCGGAGGACGGCTCGTTCGCCGACACCGACGTGAACCTCTGCCTCGACGGGGTGCGGCGCAAGGTGCCGGCCGGCACTGTCCTCGAGCTCCGGCCCGGGGAGAGCGTCACCCTCGAGCCCGGCTGCTACCACGAGCTCACCGCCCCCCGCGGGCGGGTGCTCCTCGGCGAGGTGTCGGTGGTCAACGACGACGTGAACGACAACCGCTTCCACCAGCCGGTCGGGCGCTTCCCCGAGATCGAGGAGGACGAGCCGCCCTGGCGCCTGCTGGTCGGCGACTACGCGCGGCTCGCGGCCGGCGGGGCCTCCTCCTGATCCCCTCCCGTCTCCGGCCGCCTAGGCCGGCGAGGCATGTGCGCCAGTCGCAAGCCTTTGATTGGAGTCGCCCCGGATGCACACGCGGGTCGGTTCGGCGCTGTCGGTGACGACGGCGCTGGCGTTGGGTCAGGCGCGGGCCGGGCGCCCGGAACGGATGCGCTCGCTGTACGGCCCGGTTCCCCCCGCCGCGGCGGGTATACAATTGATCCGGTGCCGCGCATCCCCACCTTCGAGGCCATGACCACGGCTGCCGCCGCCCTCCCCGCATCCGCCGGTGCGCCGCCCCCCCTGGAGCTGGGGGACGAGCAGCTCCTGCGGTACAACCGCCAGATCATGCTCCCCGAAATCGGGGTCGAGGGGCAGGAGCGCCTGTGGGCGTCGCGGGTGCTCCTCGTCGGGCTGGGCGGCCTCGGGTCGCCGATCGCCATGTACCTCGCGGCGAGCGGGGTGGGCCGCCTCGTCCTCGTGGACCACGACGCGGTGGACCTCTCGAACCTGCAACGGCAGATCGTGCACACCACCGCCTCCCTCGGCGAGCCCAAGGTCCGCTCCGCGGCGCGCACCCTCGCGGCCCTCAACCCGGAGGTCCGCATCGACGCGATCGCGCGCGCCCTCTCCGGCGAACGGCTCCTCGGGCAGGTTGCGGCGGCCGACGTGGTGGTGGAGGCGACGGACAGCTTCGAGGCCCGGCGCGCCCTCAACCGGGCGTGCATCGACGCGGGGCGGCCCCTCGTCTCCGGCGCGGTCATCCGCATGGAGGGCCAGGTCGCGGTCTACCGCCTCGACCGCCCGGGCGGCCCGTGCTACGAGTGCCTGCACGGCGCGACCGCCGCCGCGCCGCCCGGAACCTGCGCCGACAGCGGGGTGCTCGGCTCCGTCGCGGGCATCATCGGCACGGTGCAGGCGACCGAGGTGGTGAAGACCCTCCTCGGGATCGGGGAAGACCTCGACGGGCGGGTGCTCGCGCTCGACGCGCTGCGGATGGAGTGGCAGGCCGTGCGCCTGCGCCGCAACCCCCGCTGCCCGGCCTGCGCCGGCCGTCCGCGGGGCGAACGACGGCGATGACGCGGGTACACGCAGGGCCGGCCGGCCGGCGCGCGCCGCCGCCCTCGTCCCGGGCGCCGGCCACGGCGCGGCCGGCGAAGGGAGGACGGAGGGAACGGGAATGGCCGTGAACGGAAGGGAGGGCCGACCGCCGCTCGCCGACGCGCTCGGGCGTTCGCTCCGCGACCTTCGCATCTCCGTCACCGACCGGTGCAACTTCCGGTGCGTCTACTGCATGCCGCGCGAGGTGTTCGGGGCGGACCACGCCTTCCTCGACCGGAAGGAAGTGCTGAGCCTCGAGGAGATCGCCCGCATCGCCGCCCTCTTCGTCGCGCAGGGGGTGCGCAAGATCCGCCTGACGGGCGGCGAACCCCTAGTGCGGCGGGGGATCGAGACCCTGGTGGAGAAGCTCGCGGCCATCCCGGGGATCGAGGACCTGAGCCTCACCACCAACGGGTCGCTCCTGACCCCGGCCCGCGCCCGCGCCCTCCGCGAAGCCGGTCTCGGGCGCATAACCGTCAGCCTCGACGCCCTCGACGATGCGGTCTTCCAGCGGATCAACGACGTGAGCTTCCCGGTCTCGGGGGTGCTGCGGGCCATCGACGCGGCGGCCGAAGCCGGCCTCGCCCCGGTCAAGGTGAACATGGTCGTCAAGCGGGGCGGCAACGAGGACCAGATCGTTCCGATGGCCGAGCGGTTCCGGGGAACCGGCCATATCGTGCGCTACATCGAGTACATGGACGTCGGCAACTCGAACGGCTGGGAGCTCGCGGACGTGGTCCCCGCGCGGGAGATCGTGGAGCGGATCGACGCGCGGCACCCGCTCGATCCGATCGGCGCCAACTATCCGGGGGAGGTCGCGAGACGGTGGCGCTACCGCGACGGGGCGGGCGAGATCGGGGTCATCGCGTCCGTGAGCCAGCCGTTCTGCGGAGGGTGCACGCGGGCGCGGCTCTCCGCCGAGGGGCGGCTCTATACGTGCCTGTTCGCGACCTCCGGCCACGACCTGCGGGCGGTCCTCCGCGCGGGCGCCTCCGACGACGAGTTGCGGAGCCGCCTCGCCCACGTCTGGGGCCGGCGCGACGACCGCTACTCGGAGCTTCGCACCGCCGCCACCCGCGAGCCGGGCGCGGCGCCCCCGGTCGCCGCCAGTCCGGTCGCCGTGGAGGCGCCGCGGATCGAAATGTCCTACATCGGCGGCTGAGCCGCGATGCGCGGCCCCCCCTCCCCCGCTTCCCGGCCGGCTCCCTTTCCACGAGGCATGTGCGCGGCGGGGATTTCGCCAGGCGCCCCTCTCGTCGGCGCGTCCTGGGAACGGCGCGTCCTGCGGACGCGGGCGTCTCGCCCGCACAGGGGTGCGAAGCGCCCGTGAACAAAAATGCGGGCGAGACGCCCGCGTTCCCAGGACGCCCGCACAAGCGCCGCCGTGGGGTGAAATCCACACAAATGCCCCTCGAACCGACCCCAAACCCCGGAACAACGCCATCCTCATGGGAAATATCTCGGATCCCGCGAAGCGCAGAGGAGAACCTGCGAAACGAAGGCGGCGGCGGTGCGGCGCGAGCCCACCCCGCCCCCGGGCGGGCCGCCTCCGGCCGGGTGAAGCCTCCCCGGGATGAACACCGCCGCGCGGCCGGCAGCCTATCCCCGCGAGGCGGTCACCGGGGTCGTCCTCGCCGGGGGGCGCGGGGCGCGCATGGGCGGCGCCGACAAGGGGCTGGTGGAGGTGGCCGGGCGGCCCATGGTCGAGCACGTCCTCGCCGCGCTGGAGCGGCAGGCGGGGGCGGTCGCCATCAACGCGAACCGCAGCGCCGACCGCTACGCCCGCTACGGCCACCCCGTCGTCCCGGACCGGCTGGACGGGTTCCAGGGTCCGCTCGCGGGCATGGCGAGCGCCCTCCGGGCCGCGGCCACCGACCTCGTGCTCGTCGCGCCGTGCGACTCTCCGCTCGTGAGCCCTGCGCTCGGACCCCGGCTCCACACGGCCCTCGCGGCGCGCGAGGCGAACGTCGCGGTCGCCCACGACGGCGAGCGCCTGCACCCGGTGTTCGTCCTGCTGCGCCGCTCGGCGCTCCCCGGACTCGAGGCGTTCCTCGCGCGCGGCGAGCGCAAGATCGACCGCTGGTTCGCGGAAGAGAAGACCGCGGTCGTGGACTTCTCGGACCTCCCCGACATGTTCCTCAACGTGAACCGGGAGGACGACCGCACCCGCCTCGAAGCGCGGCTCGCGCAACCCGGGGGAGGCCCCTCATGACGGCCAGCCGGGGCGAAGACGCGGGCGGCCCCTCCGGCGCAGGGGCCGATCCGCCGGGGCGGAGGGCCGCGGCGGTCCGCGGCGACGGAGCCGCCTCCGGCTCCGAGGCGGGAGCAGGGCCGGACGCCGCCGCCGGGGAGGCGCTGCCCCGGGTCCCCGTCGTCGGCTTCGCGGGCTATAGCGGCAGCGGCAAGACCACCCTGGTCACGGGGGTCGTGCGGGCGCTCGCGGCCGGCGGCGTCCGGGTCGCGGCGGTCAAGCACGCGCACCACTCCTTCGACGTCGACCAGCCGGGAAAGGACAGCTACGAGCTGCGCCGCGCCGGGGCGGTACAGACCCTCGTCGGCTCGCGCCGCCGCTGGGCGCTCGTCACCGAGACCGACCCGCCGCACGAGCCGACCTTGGACCAACTGGTCGATCGACTAGACTTGCGCCAGGTGGACGTCGTGCTCGTGGAAGGCTTCAAGCACTCCGAAACGCCGAAGATCGCGGTCGCCCGCGGGGAGGAGCTTCCGCTCGTGGACGACCCCTTCGTGGTGGCGGTCGCGACCCCCGGGGCCGCGGCGGCGAGCGGCGCGCACGGTCTTCCCCGCCTCGACCTCGACCGCCCGGACCTCGTGGCCCGCTTCATCGTCGAACGCTTCCTGACCCCGGCCCCGGCCCGGTCCTCGACTCCCACTCCAGCCCCGGCCCCGACCCCGTGAGGCGCGACCCGATGCCGAATCCCCTCCCCCTCGCCGCCGTGGATCCCTCCTGCATGGACGACTTCGACCCGTCCTCGCTCCTCGTGGAGCAGGCGCTCGAACACATCCACGCCCTGGCCGCCCCGGTCTCCGGGGTCGAGCGGGTCGCGGTCCGGGAGACTCTGGGCCGGGTGCTCGCGGAGCCGGTCCACTCCCCCATCGACGTGCCCGCGCACGACAACTCGGCCATGGACGGGTACGCGGTGCGGGCCGCCGACGCGGGCCGCCGCGATGGCGGGGACGGAAGCGGCGGCAGCTCGACGGTGCTTCACGTGCTCGGGACCGCCTGGGCGGGCCGGCCCTTCCCCGGCGAGGTCGGCCCCGGGGAGTGCGTGCGCATCATGACCGGGGCGGTGATGCCGCGCGGCGCGGACGCGGTCGTCATCCAGGAGAACGCGCGCCTCGAAGCGGACGGCGCGGCCGTTCGCTTCGAGCAACGGCCCCGCACGGGGGACAACGTGCGCGAGGCGGGGGAGGACGTTCCCCGCGGGACGGAAGTCCTGCCCGCGGGACAGAGGATCGGCCCCGCGGAGCTGGGGGTGCTCGCATCCCTCGGGACGGTCGAAGCGAGCGTCCGGCGCCGGGTGCGGACCGCCTTCTTCTCCACCGGCGACGAGCTCCGCTCCCTCGGGGAGCCGCTCTCCGACGGCTGCGTCTACGACAGCAACCGCTACACCCTCCTCGCCATGCTCCGCGGGTTGGGGGCCGAGGTCCTGGACCTCGGGGTGGTCCGCGACACGCGCGAGGAGGTCGAGCGCGCGTTCCGCGAGGCCGCCGCGGCAGCCGACGCGATCATCACCTCCGGCGGGGTGTCGGTCGGGGAGGCGGACTTCGTGAAGGAGACCCTCGAGCGGACCGGCGAGGTCGGCTTCTGGAAGATCGCGATGAAGCCGGGCCGCCCGCTCGCGTTCGGGAAGGTGGGCGGCGCGCTCTTCTTCGGGCTCCCCGGCAACCCGGTCTCCGTCATGGTGACCTTCTACCAGTTCGTCCAGCCGGCCCTGCGCCGGATGATGGGAGAGCCCGCCGCGGCGCCGATCCGGTTCCGGGTGAAGTGCGCCTCCCGGCTCCGCAAGCGGCCGGGACGGGTGGAGTTCCAGCGAGGGGTGCTCGGGTACGACGAGACGGGCGTCCTCGCGGTGCGGAGCACCGGCGGGCAGGGGTCCGGGATCCTCAGCTCCATGCACGAGGCGAACTGCTTCATCGTGCTGCCGCTCGAGAGCGGCGGCGCGGCGCCCGGGAGCGAGGTGGAGGTCGAGCCGTTCGGCGGCGTCGCCGGGGCGGGGCCGTGACCGCCGACGTGACCGCCCGCCCCGCCGCCCCGCCGGCGACGGCGGCCCTCGCCGTCACGGAGGCGGGGGCGGGGACGCCAGCGGCGGCGGCGGCATTGTCGGCATCGGTACCCGGGCGCCCCCGCATGACCGAGGCGGGCCTCGCCCCCACCCACGAGATCACGGTCGTGGACGAGTACGGGAGCCCCCGGCCCGCCCACGTCGCGGGCGAGTCGCCCCTGACCCTCAAGGTCGACGACCGCGAGATCGTCACCCTGATGACCCTCGGCACCCACCCCGAGGCGCTCGCCCTCGGTTACCTCCGCAACCAGCGGCTCGTCGAGCGGCTCTCCGACGTGGAGTCGGTGGAGGTCGACTGGGACTTCGAGACGGTCCACGTGCGGACGGCCAGCGGCCGCGGCATCGTGGACCTCGAGGAGAAGCTCGCCCGGCGCACGGTGACCACCGGCTGCGGCCAGGGGACCGTGTTCAGCTGCACCATCGACGTGATCTACGACTCGAAGGTCCCCCAGGTCGAGGTGCGGCAATCCCTCGTCTACGACCTGCTGCGGGAGATCGGCGCCTGGAACGAGGTCTACCGCCAGGCCGGAGCGGTGCACGGCTGCGCGCTCTGCGAGGGCGCGCGGATCCTCCACTTCGTCGAGGACGTCGGCCGCCACAACGCGGCGGACGCGATCGCGGGCCGGATGTGGCTGGACGACATCGGCGGCGGCGACAAGATCTTCTACACCACCGGCCGGCTCACGTCCGAGATCGTGATGAAGGTCACGCAGATGGGGATCCCGGTGCTCCTGTCCCGGTCGGGGGTCACCCACATGGGCCTGGAGCTCGCCGAGATCACCGGGGTGACGATGATCGCGCGGGCCAAGGCCCGGCACTTCCTCGTCTATGCCGGGGCCTCGAACGTGGTGTTCGACGCGCCGCCCCCGCCCCTGCCCGCGCGCAAGCCGCGGCGGGGCTGACGGGAGCGGGAGCCGCTATCCGGCGGCCACGGCCGTCGCGGCGGGCGCGTCCGCATCGGCGGCGGCGAGGGTGAAGTCGAACTTCGCCGTCCAGCACGGCCGCCCACCGCCCGGCCCGCCGTCGGCGCCGCCCCCGCCCTCCTCCGGCTCGAAGGGCACGATCAGCGACTCCTTCACCCCGAAGACCGCGTCGGAGTCGAGGTACGGGTCGCCGCGGACGAAGATGTGGGTCACCACCGGCTCGAACCCGTCGGCGGTCACGATGAAGTGGATATGGGCCGGACGCCAGGCGTGGCGGCCGGTCGCGTCGAGCATCCGGCCCACGGGGCCGTCGGTCGGCACCGGATACGACACCGGCTTCGTCGTGCGGAACCAGTACCGCCCGTCCGCCCCGGTCACGAACTTGCCGCGCATGTTCATCGGCGGCTGCTCGCCGGGCTGCTGCACGTCGTAGCGGCCCTCGCCGTTCGTCTGCCACACGTCGAGCACCGCCCCCTCGACGGGCCGACCTTCCGCGTCCATCACCCGGCCCGAGACCCGGCACGGCTCGCCCTTGCCGTCGCGGCAGATGTCGTACCCCATCTCCTGCACGCCGACCCCGTCCAGGTGGAAGGGGCCGAGCACCGTGGCCTCCGTCCGGCCGTCGCGCGCGCGGTGGTTGATCGTTTCGAGGAGCATGGAGACGCCGAGGGTGTCGGAGAGCAGGATCCACTCCTGGCGCCGGTCGTCGCACTTCTGCCCGGTGGCGGTCAGGAAGCCGATCGCCTGCCGCCACTCCTCCAGGGACGGCTCCACCTCCTTCACGAAGGCGTGGAGGTGGCGGACGGCCGACTCCATGACCTGCCGGAACCGCGGGTCCGGGCACTCCGCGAGCCGGGCGATGACGGTCTCGGCGGAGCTCTCTTCGGTGAAGTATCGGGTCATCGCATTCCCTCCCGTTCGAAGCGCGGTCCGTTCAGAGCGCGGCCCCGCCCGTCACCACCGCCCGAGCGCGTCGAGGTCGGAGCCGCGCGCCCCGACCCAGCGCCCGCCGTCCGGGGTCGCCTCCTTCTTCCAGAACGGCGCCTTCGTCTTGAGGAAGTCCATGATGAACTCGCAGGCCTGGAACGCGCCGCCCCGGTGCGGCGACGCGCAAGCGACGAGGACGATGGGATCCCCCGGCGAGAGGGTTCCGACCCGGTGGATCACGGTCACCGCGGGCAGCGGCCAGCGCGACCGGGCGTCCCGGACGATGCGTTCGATCGCGCGTTCCGTCATGCCCGGATAGTGCTCGAGGAACATCGAAGCGACCGGGCGCTCGTCGTTCTCGTTGCGCACCACCCCCACGAACGAGGCGACCGCCCCGACCCCGGGTGCCCCCTCGTGCAGCCGCCCGATCTCGCGGCCGGCGTCGAACGGCTCGGCCTGCACCCGGATGCGCGCCGCCGCCTTCAGCGCTTCCGCCTCTACCCCCACCGTCAGCGCTCCGTCAGGCGCGGCAGCAGCTCGATGAGGTTGCAGGGGCGGAAACGGTGGTCGAGCTGCTCGCGAAGCAGCCGGTCCCAGGCGGTCCGGCACGCGCCCGACGAGCCGGGAAGGCAGAAGACGAGGGTGCCGTTGGCCACCCCGCCAAGGGCGCGGGAGTTGACCGTCGACGTGCCGATCTCCTCGTACGAGACCGCCCGGAACAGCTCCCCGAACCCGTCGATCACCTTGTCGAGCAACGGGCGGACCGCTTCCGGCGTACCGTCGCGGCCGGTGAGGCCGGTGCCCCCGGTCGCGATGACCGCGCGCACCCCCGGATCGGCGATCCATCGCGACACGCAGGCTCGGACCCGATACACGTCGTCGGTTACGATAGCCTTCTCCGCCAGCCGATGGCCGTCCGCTTCGAGGCGCGATACGAGGAGGCGGCCGGACGTGTCGGTCTCCTCCGTCCGGGTATCGGAGACGGTGAGCACCGCGATTTCGATGGGGACGAAGGGTCGGGCTTCCGGCGCTTCCGGCATCCGCAGCATCCGGGACTCGATGGGTGGGCGCAAGGTTAGCACGAGGAGGGGCGGGTCGAATGACGCATCGGGCGACGCCGAATTCACCCGCCGGGGCGAATTTCTTCCCGGCCTTCCGCTTCGGCCTCCGGCAATCGCCGGTAGCGGGACCGGGAACCGGAATCACTCGTTGCCCCGGGGCCAATCCTCCGACGAGGATCGGCGAAGATGAGCGAATTCGGTTCAAATCCATGTACAACTATCTGATTTTTTTTATTCTTCACGGAAAAAGAGCCATCCTTGGACCACCCGCTGCTCCCGCGCCGGAATGGACGCGGCCCTGAGTCGGCGGCTTCGCACCGGCGGGCCGGCCGCGGCCCCCGCCGGCGCGCTTGCCCGCGCGCTCGCCCTGACGTGCGCCCTCGCCCTCGCGCCGACCCATCTCGCGCGGGCGGCCGAGTGGGGCCTCTGCGCTCCCTCTACCCTGCCGCCGCCCCCGAACGACGGTCTTCGGGCATCCACGCTCCAGGCCGACTCCGTGCGCCTGGGGGGGGATGGGATATCGGTGGCCGAGGGCGACGTGGTGCTCACCACCCCCGAGCGCACCATCACCTCCCGGCGCATGGACTACGACGGGGCGGCCGCCCGCGCGGAGGCGAGCGGCGAGGTCACGGTCCGCGAGCGGGAGGTGTATCTCGAAGGCGACCGGCTGCGCGTGGACCTCGAGACCGGCCGGGTGGTGATGGAGGATGCGACGTTCACCCACCCGGATTCGCACGTCCGGGGCGAGGCGGACCGGATCGAACACGAAGGCGGGGTCACGGTCTCCACTCGTGGACCGTTCACCACCTGCGACCCCGGCTCCAGCGCGTGGGTGGTGAAGGCAAACTCGGTCCGGCTCGACCACGAGGCGGGGGTCGGCACGGCCCGGAACGCGCGCCTCAGCATCTTCAACGTACCGGTCCTCTATACCCCGTGGATTTCGTTCCCCCTCGGCAGCGACCGCAAGTCGGGGTTCCTCGTCCCGACCTACGAGACGGCGGACAACGTCGGAACGAGCCTGAGGGTTCCCTACTACCTCAACCTCGCACCGAACTACGACGCCACCGTCGGAGCGCGGTTCACGAGCCGGCGCGGCCCGGTGCTGGAAGGACAGCTCCGCTACCTCACCGAGGGGGGCACGGGCGCGTTCGTGGTGGAGGCCCTGCCCGAAGACCGGGTGACGGGCGACTCCCGCTCCCTCCTTTCGTACCGGCACCGGCACCGGCTGACGCCGAGGCTCGACGCCCGGGCGCAGTACGCGCGGGCGTCCGACGTCGACTTCCTGCGGGACCTCGGGACGGGAACCGCGGTCACCAGCACCAGCCACCTCACCCGCTTCGCCGGGCTCACGTACAAGCTGGCGCCCTTCAGGTTCAGGGCCGAGGTCGAGGAATTCCAGCTCCTCAGGGACGCCCCCCACCGCAGCGATCCCTACCGGACCGTCCCGCGCCTGGCCCTGGAAACCCGATCTCCGGAGCACAATCGGCGGATCAACGTCGATCTTCGCGGCGAGGCGGTCCGTTTCGACCACCGCTCGGACCGGGTCGCCACCGGCACGCGCATCGACCTCAGTCCGTCCGCGTTTCTTCCGTTGCGCACCCCGCGCGGCTACCTGCTGCCGCGGGCCACCCTGCGCTTCACCCGCTACGCGCTGCGGGACGCCGCCGAGAACGCTCCGATCTCCCCGGACCGGGTAGCGCCGTCGTTCAGCGTGGACGGCGGCCTCTACTTCGATCACGGGACCATGACGATCCGGGGGCGGCGCTTCACCCGGACCCTGGAGCCGCGGCTGTTCTACCTGCGCGTGCCGTACCGGGAACAGGACCACCTCCCGCTCTTCGACGCGGGAAGCCTCACCTTCGGCTACGACCACATGTTCCGCGAGAACCGCTTCAGCGGCGCCGACCGGATCGGCGACGCGAGCCGGCTGACCCTGGCCCTCGACAGCCGCCTCCTGGACGGGGGAGGGGAGGAGGTGTTCGGGGCGAGGTTCGGAAGGATGCAGCACTTCCGGGACCGCCGCGTCCGGCTCTGCACGACCGCGGACCCCGATCGAGGCGCGGCCGGCTGCGAAGGATCGGCCGGCATGGACGCCGGCGACCGGCGCCTGTCCACCTGGATCGGCGCAGCCCGGGTCCGGCCCCGCCGCGCCTTCACGATCGGCGGCGTGATCGAGGCCGGCGGCGGCGGATCCCGGTACCGGGCGATCTCCCTCGACCTCCGGTACCACCCGTCCCCGGAGCGGATCGTCAACCTCGGCTACCGGCGTTTCCCCCTGAAGACGACCTCCGCCGGCCTGGTGCAGGAATCGGTCGACGCGATGACGGAGGCGGTCAGCGTCTCGGCGCACCGGGACCTCGGGCGGAACCTCCGGGTCCTCGGCAGCGCGAGCCACGCACTGAAAGAGGACACGATGACGGAAATCTACGCCGGCCTCGAATATGATTCGTGCTGCTGGCGTGCGCGGGTGGTCGCGCAGCGCTATCTCGCCGATGGCCGCACCGAGCACGAGAGGGCGATCATGCTGCAACTGGAGCTGAAGGGCCTGACCGGGTTCGGGGCCGGTCGCGAAGGCGAAGACCGTTCCCGGATCCGTCCGATTCCGGGCTACCGGAACCCCTTCTGACCATCCGCCGGGAGACCGCACCCTCATGCACCCTCGCTCGCTCCGTCCGCCGCGCGTCGCGCTCGCCGCGGCCGCCGCCCTCGTCTTTGCCGCCCCGCCGGCCCCGGCCTCGGAGCTGGACCGGGTCGCGGCGGTAGTCAACGGCGACGCCATACTGGTGAGCGAGGTCGAGCGGAGGTTCCGCCACCTCGTCTTCGACCTTCGACAGACCCCCTCCGATCTTCCCGGCCGCGATGCACTGGTTCGCCGCTCGCTGGACGAGCTGGTCACCGAGAGGCTCCAGCTCCGCATCGCCGAGGAGCTGGGTCTTCGCATCTCGGACGACGCCCTCGAACGGGCCATCGAATCCATTGCCCGGAGGCACGACGCCGCCGTCGCGGACCTGCGCCGCACGATCGAGGCGGGCGGCATCCCGTTCTCGGATTTCCGGGAACGGATCCGCAACGATCTCATCGTGGAGAACCTGCGGCGACGGGAGATCCTCGGCCGGATCCGCGTGAGCGAAGCGGAGGTCGACCGCTTCCTGGCCCGGCCCGATCAGGCGCCCGAGCAGGGCGACGAGTATCTCCTCGCCCACATCCTCGTGGCCGATCCGGACGACCCGGCCGCCGCGCGGGCGACGGCCGAAGACCTGCTCGGGCGCCTTCGGGCGGGCGCGTCCTTCGCGGACCTCGCACGCCGCCACTCGTCCGGCGGACGGGCGGCCCAAGGCGGGATGCTCGGCTGGCGCTCCGCCGACGCCCTTCCCTCCCTGTTCACGGGGGTCGTTCCGGGGCTCCGGCCCGGGCAGACGAGCGGCGTCATCGAGAGCCCGAGCGGCTTTCACATCGTCAAGCTCGTCGACGTCCGCCCGGCCGACCGGAGCGTGGTCCGCCAGACCCACGCCGCCCACGTCCTCGTCACCGTCAAGCCGCTCGTGACCGACGACGACGCCCGGCAGCGGCTGGAGCGGCTTCGCAGGCGCATCGTCGAGGGCGAGGACTTCGGCGAGCTGGCCCGGTTCCACTCCGACGACTCCGCCTCGGCGGTGCGCGGCGGGGACCTCGGATGGCTGAACCCGGGCGACCTCACCCCGGACGTCCAGGCGGTCATGGACACAATGCAGGAAGGGGCGCTGAGCGAGCCTTTCCGGAGCTCGTGGGGATGGCACCTCCTGCGGGTGCTGGCCCGGCGGGACCACGACAACACCGAGGAGGTGCGCCGGGCCCGGGCGCGGCAGGCCATCTATCAGCGCAAGGCCGACGAGGAGCTCACCGCCTGGTTGACCCAGCTCCGGGACAACGCGTTCGTCCGCATCCTTCTCGGCCGCTGAATGGCGCCCCGGCGGACGCGGCTGGGCCAGCACTTCCTGCACGACCCGGAGGTCATCGAACGGTCCCTCGCCGCCATCTCCCCCCGCCCGGGGGAGGCGGTCGTCGAGATCGGCCCAGGGCGCGGAGCGCTCACCTTTCCCCTCCTCGCCCGCACCGGCGCGCTCGACGTCATCGAGATCGATCGCCCGCTCGCGGAGGCCCTGACCGCGCGGCCGGGTCTTCGGGTGCACGTCGGGGACGCGCTTGCCTGGCCGTTCGAGAGCCTCGTGCGAGGCGGGAACCGGCTGCGCGTCGTGGGGAACCTCCCGTACTACCTCTCCACGCCGCTCCTCTTTCGGCTGTTCGAGCAGGCCGACTGCATCGAGGACATGCACTTCATGCTGCAGCGCGAGGTGGTCGAACGCATGACCGCGCAGCCGGGAACCGCCGCGTACGGACGGCTCGGCCTCATGGTCCGGCGCCACGCGGAGGCGACCGCGCTGTTCGAGGCGCCGCCGGAGGCGTTCCGGCCGCCGCCCCGGGTGTGGTCGGCGTTCGTCCGGCTCCGGCTCCTTCGCCCGCCCCCGACAGGCGACGTGGAGGGTTTTCGCCGGGTGGTGACCCGCGCCTTCGCCCACCGGCGAAAGAGGGTCGGCAACGCCCTGCGCGGCATGGTCGACGAGGAGGCCCTCCGCGCCTGTGGCATCGATCCGGGCCGGCGCCCGGGGACCCTGACCTTCGAGGAGTTCGCGAAGCTCGCGCGCGCGGCGGCGGATCCCGGGTGACGGGGCGGGCGGCGCGGAACGGGCGCGGCGCTCCGGGGTATCCGCTCCGACGTCCTCGCCGGGCGGCGCGGCGCCCGCCCGGAGCAACCCGGCGGCCGGATCAACCGCCCCGGTCGAGCTCCGCCCGAAGCGCCTCGATCACCTGGCCCGTCGGCGGCCGCACGCCGCGCCACGACCGGAAGGACTCGGCCCCCTGCTCTACCAGCATGCCCGCCCCGTCCACCGCGACGGAGGCGCCCGCGGCGCGGCTCCAGCGCAGGAAGGCGGTCGGCTCGCGGGCGTACACCATGTCGTAGGCCGCGCCGCCGGGCCGCAGGGTGGAGATCGGGACCGGGGGCGCCCGCTCGCCGGCGAGCCCGCCCGACGTCGCGTTGATCACGACGTCGAACTCCGCGCCGCCGAGGTCCCCGAACCCGCAGGCCTCGACCAGGGCGCCGGCGAACCGGGCCGCGAGCTCCGCGGCCCGCTCCGGCGAACGGTTGACCACCACGAGCCGATGCGGCCCTTCGTCGAGGAGGGCGGGGAGCGCGCCGCGGGCCGCCCCCCCCGCGCCGACCATGAGGATGCGGCGCCCCGCGAGCGCGACCGAGTGGTTGTCGCGGAGGTCCCGGACGAGCCCGACCCCGTCCGTGTTGTCTCCGTGGACCGCGCCGCCGCCTCGGAACGAGAGGGTGTTGGCCGCGCCGGCGAGCTCGGCCCGGGGGGTGCGGACGTCGGCGAGCGCGAACGCCTCCTCCTTGAACGGGAGGGTCACGTTCATCCCGAGCCCGCCCGCGTCCCGGAACCGGCGCACGACCTCCGCGAAGCCGTCCGGCGGGGAGGCGAGCGCGTCGTAGCGGAGCCCCTGCCCGGTCGCGGCCGCGAACCAGCGGTGGATGAACGGCGACTTCGAGTGGCCGATGGGATGGCCGGTCACCGCGTAGCGATCGGGGGGGTGCGCCACCTCTCCCGCCCCTCTTCGTTCGTCCCGGTCTCGCCCCGATCTTACGCGACGAGCAGGCGCGGGCCGCATAGTGTCGGACGCCGCCCCCGTGGATGCGGGCGGAATTCCGACGAACGGCGGGAGATATTCCCCTTGTCGGCGCCTCCCGCCCGCCTTATGGTCCCATCCGCCTGCCAGAGGAGAGAGGACGGCGATGCCCACCCGAATCATCGAGGACGTGATCCGCCGCGTGCGCGAGGCGGTTCCGGTGGAGGAGATCGGCGGCGACCTGCGCCGCAACCTCGAAGAGGCCATCGGCGCCACGCTCGCCCGCATGGACGTGGTGACCCGCGAGGAGCTCGACGAACATCTCGAGACGCTCGCCGAGGCCCAGGCCCGGATGCAGGCGCTGGAGGAACGGATCGAGGCGATCGAGGCCGGTTCCTCCGGCTCCGGCCGGACCTCCCCCGCCTGACCGTTCGCCGGGATGGCGTTCGCCCTCGCCCGCACCCGGGCGCTCCTCGGGCTTGACGCCCCGCTCGTCTCCGTGGAGGTCCACCTGAGCGGCGGCCTGCCCCGCACCTCCCTCGTGGGCCTTCCGGCCGCGGCGGTGCGCGAGAGCAAGGACCGGGTCCGGGCCGCCCTCGTGGCGTCGGACTTCCAGTACCCGAACGGGCGGGTGGTCATCAACCTCGGCCCGGCCGACCTCCCGAAGGAAGGAGGCCGGTTCGACCTGCCCATCGCCCTCGGGATCCTCGCCGCCTCCGGGCAGCTTCCGGCCGAGCGCCTGGCCGGGGTGGAGGTCGTCGGGGAGCTCTCCCTGAACGGGAGGGTGCAGCCGGTGCGGGGCGCGATCTCCTGTGCGGTCGCGGCCCGCGAGTCCGCCCGCGGCCTGATCCTGCCCGCCGGCAACGCCCGGGAAGCGGCCTTCGCGCGCGCGGTGGAGCTGTTCCCGGTCTCCCACCTCGCCGAGGCGCGGGGGCATCTGCTGGGCGCCCCGGCGATCGAGCCGTTCTCCGCCCCGGTTCCGGAATCGCAGCGGGCGGCGGGGCTCGAGCTCGCGGACGTGCGGGGGCAGGACATGGCCAAGCGGGCCCTCGAAGTCGCCGCCGCCGGCGGCCACCACGTCCTCATGGTCGGCCCTCCCGGGACCGGGAAGACCATGCTCGCCACCCGTCTGCCCGGCCTGCTGCCGCCCATGAGCGAGTCCGAAGCGCTGGAGACGATGGCCATCTACTCCGCCCGGCGCCTGGAGCGGGACCCCGCCGCGTGGCGGGAGCGGCCTTTCCGGGCCCCGCACCACACGACCTCGGCGGTGGGGCTGGTGGGAGGCGGGGCGCCGCCCCGGCCGGGCGAGATCTCGCTCGCCAACCACGGCGTGCTGTTCCTCGACGAGCTGGCGGAGTTCGGCCGGGCCATCCTCGACGTGCTGCGCGAACCGCTCGAATCGGGCCGGGTCACGATCGTGCGGGCCGCCTGCCAGGCGGAGTTTCCCGCCCGTTTCCAGCTCGTGGCGGCCATGAACCCCTGCCCGTGCGGCTATCTGGGAGACGGCTCGAACCGGTGCCGCTGCCTCCCGGAGGCGGTCCGGCGCTACCAGGCGCGGGTCTCGGGGCCGCTCCTCGACCGTTTCGACCTGCACCTTCCCATGGTCCGGGAGCCGCTCGAGGAAACGGTCGGCAGTGCGGGGGGTGCGAGCGGCGGCGGCGGGCGGGTCCGGGCGACGGACGGCCCGGAGCGAACCAGCGGCGCGGTCCGCGCCCGGGCAGCCCGCGCCTACGAGGTCCAGATCGCCCGCGGCGGCAAGCTCAACCGGGACCTCGGTCCGGCCGAGATCGCCCGCTACTGCCCCCTCGACTCCGACGCGGGCGCGCTCCTTCGCACCGCGACCCGCCGGCTCGCGCTCTCCGAGAGGGCCGTCCAGCGCGTCCTGCGGACGGCCCGCACCATCGCGGACCTCGACGGGAGCGAACGGCCCCGGGCGGGCCAGGTCGCGGAGGCCCTCGCCTACCGCGGCCTGGAGCGTTTCCACCTGGGCTGAGCGAAGGCGGGGAAGAGAACGGTCCTCCGAACGCCTCATGCTATGGTGCGCCCGTGAACACTTCCCCCGAGCTGATCGGTATCGTCGTATTCGGGCTCGCGGTCGTCGGCTTTCTCTGGCGCCTGTCGCGCGACATGCGCGCCCTCGAGCGCGACATGCGGGGCATGAGCGACCGCTTCTCGAAAGATCTCCGCAACCTGGGCGAGAGCACGGCGCGCGACTCCAAGGCGCTGGGCGAGCGCACGGCGCGCGATTCCAAGGAGTTGGGCGAACGGGTCGCCCGGCTCGAAGGTCTCCTCGAAGGCTTGCGGGACGCGATCACCGGCCGCCGGCCGGAGCCGGGCGACTGACCCGATCCTCCCCGCACGGGCCGTTCGGCGCCTGCGCGACGGCAACCTCGACCGGGTTCTCGCGCCCACGGAGGCCGCCCGCCACCGCCCCTCGACCCCGACGCGGGCCCGCGCCATCGCGGAGTTGCGCGCCGGGGTCGGCGAGCTCCGGGAGCGGATGGCGCGCGTGGAGTCGAAGCTCGAAGTGCTGGCGGGCGAATGGCCTCCTCCGGCCAAGGCTCCCTCCGGCCAGTGAGAACCGGAGCAGAGGACGGGGGAGGTCTCCGGATTGCCTGCCGGGCGGCGCCCGCCGCCAGGGGAGAAGCGGGCGCGAAATGAAGCCCTGTCCCTCGGCGCCGCTCGGCGAGCTTTGCGATATGGATCGCCGGAGGCTTCGGCCGCGCGACCCCGAGCACGCGGCGCCTGGTGAGCCTATTCCAATACCGAAATGAGCCTGAAGGAGGGCGTTTCGAAGGGGTGAGTGGGGGTCCTGGTTCAGCCAGCGGGCTCCTCTCTGCCGTAAGGGGTGGGGGTGAAGATGCGCCGGTCGTGCCGGTCGAGCCCGATGCGCGCCACGCGCCCGTGCTCTCGCGCCCGGCCGCCGCCCATTCGCTCGCACGCCGCCCGGCCCTCGCACGCGAAGTCGTGCGTCGCCGCCGGACACCGGTACTTGAGCGCGTTGCGCCCTGAATCGAACCCCCGGAACGCCAGGTCGCGTTCCTCCTCCGTGCTCGGGCATCGGCAACGCACCTCCTTCTCGGTGTACACGATGCAGTCCGCGCGCTCGGGGTAAGTCCACTTTTGATGGTGGGGCGGTCATCGGGGATCGGAGCTCTCGACGATGCCGAATCCGGCTGTTTCGCCAGAGGACGTTCCGGGGAAGATCGCGGCCTTCGTCGTGCGGGGGGATCAGTAGCCGCGCCGCCAGTCGATGACGTTGCGCAGGGGCGCGCCGGCGACGTAGCGGCGAAGGTTCTCGACGAAGAGGTCCGCCCCCCGGTGGCTGCTCACGTCGGCCGCGGCCGAGATGTGCGGGGTGAGCAGCACCCGTTCGTCTCCCCGGAGCCGGGGGTCGGGCGGGTGGTCGAACTCCCCGACGTGGACGTCGAGCGCGGCGCCGCGAAGCTTGCCCGCCCCAAGCGCCGCGATCAGCGCCTCCTCGTCGACGATCTCCCCGCGGGCGACGTTGACGAGGACCGCCCCCACCTTCATCGCCGCAAACGCCTCGGCTCCGATCAGTTTCTCGGTCTCCGGGGTCCACTGGCAGCAGACGGCGACGAAATCGCTCTCCGCGAGCAGCGGGAGCAGGCCGTCGGGGCCCCGGATCTCGCTGAACCCCTCGCCGGGCGGGGTAGGCTCCCGCTTCGTGCCGACGACCCGCATCCCGACCGCGGCGCAGAGCCGCCCGACCTCCCGCCCGATGCCCCCGGCCCCGACCACGCAGACCGTCTTGCCGGCGAGCTGCAAGGGCTCGCAGGCGGCGGCCCGGAACCGCCGTTCGGCCCGTTCGGCGTTCGCGGCCGGGAAGCCCTTCGCGAAGTGCAGGATGCCGGCGAGCACGTACTCCGCGATCGGCAGGTTGTGGGCGTGGCCGCGCGACGAGGTGACGACCACGCGGGAGCCCCAGAGGTCGCCGCGCCGCAGGTTCGAGGCCCCGGCCGGACGCTGGTGCGCCCACTTGAGCTTCGGGGCCCGCGCCCGGAGGTCGAGCGGAAACGGGAAGCCGATGACGACCGCCTCCGCCTCGGCCAGCAGCGCGTCGCGCTCCTCCCGCGTCCCGCGGCCGCCCGACTCCGTGCGCAGGTAGCGATCCGTGGTGAAGGCGGGCCATGTCTCCCGGATCTCCCCGTCGAACCATCCGGGGGCCATGACGAGGGAGACCGCCGGGTCGACGGCGCGCACTTCCTCCTGGATGCGCTCCGGCAGCGGGATGAGGGAGAGGATGGAGAGGTTCATGGGAACTGTCTGCTCGATCTCCGGAGCCGGGTCGATGGCGGGGCGGCGGCGAGGTTGATCCATCGCATCGGAATTGTCCAGTCATAGCCTCCTGGACGAGGCATGTGCGCGATGGGGTATTTTCGCCAAGCGTGGCTCTCGCGGACATCCCTGGGAACGCTTGTGTCCCGTCCGCATTCTCATTTCCGGGGGGCTCCGCCCCCGTGCGGGCGAGACGCCCGCGTTCCCAGGGTTCCGTGCAAGCGTCGCCGCGGAGCTGGTTCGCGCGGACGGTCCGGATTCGGACGGTCCGGATGGGTGGCGCCGGGACCAGGATCAGGCGCCGCCGCGGATGTAGTCGGCCGCCTTCTCCGCGATCATGATCGTCGGCGAGTTGGTGTTGCCGGAGGTGATGGTGGGCATGACGGAGGCGTCCGAGACCCGGAGCCCCGCGATGCCGTGCGCCCGGAGGCGATCGTCCACCGCCCCGCCGCGGCCCATCCGTGCGGTGCCTACCGGGTGGAAGATGGTGGTGCCGACTTCGCCCGCCGCCCGCGCAAGCTCCTCGTCCGACACGAGCGCCGCGCCCGGCAGGTGTTCGCGCGGCTGGTAGGGCGCGAGGGCGCGCGCCGCGCAGATCCGCCGGGTGAGGCGGATCGCCTCCACCGCGACCTGCCGGTCCCCCGGCGTCGCGAGGTAGTTCGGGCGGATCTCGGGGCTCGCGAACGGGTCGGGGCTCGCGGCCAGCACCGTCCCCCGGCTCTCCGGCCGGAGGTTGCACACCGACGCGGTGAACGCGGGGAACGGATGCAGCGGCTCTCCGAAGCGGTCGAGGGACAGGGGCTGGACGTGGTACTGGAGGTTCGCGGTCTCCCGCGACGGGTCGGACTTCGTGAACAGGCCGAGCTGGCTCGGCGCCATCGTGAGGGGGCCGCGCCGGAAGAGGAGGTACTCGAGGGCCATGCCGATGCGGGCGGTGAGCCGGCCCGACCACTCGTTCAGGGTGCGCACGCCGCTCACCCGGAAGATGAGGCGGAGCTGGAGGTGGTCCTGCAGGTTCTCGCCCACCGCCGGGAGGTCGTGGACCACCGGGATGCCCGCCGCCTGGAGCCGGGCCCCGCTCCCGATCCCGCTCACCTGCATGAGGTGCGGGGACCCGATCGCCCCCGCCGCGAGCACGACCTCGCGCCGCGCCCGGAACGCGACGTCCGCGCCCCCCTGGCCGTCCAGCCCGCCCGCGCCGCGCCCGCCGCCGCCCACCCGCGCCTCGACCCCGGTCGCCCGCCGCTCCCCGTTCCGCTCCTCGATCATGATCCGCCGCGCCCGCGCTCCGGTAACGACGTCGAGGTTCGCCCGCCCCCGCACCGGGCGGAGGAACGCGCGGGCGGTGTTCCAGCGCGTCCCGGTCCGCTGGTTCACCTGGAAGTAGCTCGACCCCTCGTTGTCGCCGCGGTTGAAGTCGTCGATCTTCGGGATCCCGACCTCCGCCGCCGCCTCGCGGAACGCGTCGAGCAGCTCCCACGAGATCCGCGGGTGCTCGACCCGCCACTCCCCGCCCGCCCCGTGGAACTCGTCCCCGCCGTCGACGTGGTCCTCGGAGCGGAGGAAGTAGGGGAGCACGTCCTCCCAGCCCCAGCCCGCGTTGCCGAGCTGCCGCCACTGGTCGTAGTCGCGGCTCTGGCCGCGCATGTAGATCATCCCGTTGATGGACGAGCAGCCGCCGAGCCCGAGCCCCCGCGGATAAGGGAGCGCGCGCCCGTTCAGCCTCGGCTCCGGCTCGGTCCGGAAGCGCCAGTCGGTGCGGGGGTTGTTCATGGTGTAGAGGTACCCGATCGGGATGCGGATCCAGAAGTAGCGGTCCTTCCCGCCGGCCTCGAGCAGCGCGACCCGTGCGTCCGGGTCCTCCGACAGGCGGTTGGCGAGCACGCACCCGGCCGAGCCCGCCCCGACGATCACGTAGTCGTACGTCCGTTCCTGCATTGCTGCGCCGGCCTCCGGGGCCGCCCCTTCACTCCAATCCGAATGATGGCGTTCCGCTCCGGGAGGTCCGGCCCCCGGCTCGGCGTCCGCGCCGGCCCGCCGGCCGTCGTCCGCGGGCCGGGGCCGCGCGGGGCGCCGCCGAGGCCCGCCGCCCGCTCCGGCGCCTGCGCCGGCTCGGGGACCCCGCCCGACCGGGGGCCGCGCCGCCGCCCCGCCGCCCCGCCGTTCGGGCGGCGGGAGCGGGCTACCCGCCGAGGTACGCCACCGCCTCGATCTCGACCTTCATGGCGGGCGACACCAGGGCGGAAACCTCCACGAGGGTCGAGGCCGGCCGGTGCTCGCCGAAGTACTCCTCCCGGATGGGGTTGATCTTCGCGCGGTCGGCGACGTCGGTGAGGTACACCGTCACCCTGACGACGTTCTCCGGCCCGGTTCCGCCCGCCGCCCGGAGCGCGGCATCGACCGCGGCGAGCGCGATCCGGAACTGCTCCTCCACGGACTCGGGGAGGTCGTCCCGGTCCTTGCGGGCGCCGACCATGCCCGAGATCCATACGTGGTCGCCGGACCGCACCGCGTGGCAGTAGTGGCTCACCGGGGCAAGGAGCCCCGGGACCATGATCCGCTCGATTCCGCTCATTGCTCGCTCCTCCGGCCGGACCCCGGTTCGGGCATCGAGCCTTGTGGGTGTGGGGGTGGGGGTGGTTCGGGCGCTTCCTCGCGCACGGTGAAGAGGCGGGTGGATACGGACTGCCCCCGCACGGTCACCGCGCCGGCCGGCTCGACGGGCAGGCCCTCGGCCTCGCGCGCGGTCTCGCCGCTCAGGAGGACCGCGGTGCCGTGCTCGCGGTTCAGCGCCTCCAGCCGGGCCGCGAGGTTCACCGCGTCCCCGTAGACGGTGTAGCTGAGCCGCCCCGAAGCCCCGACCGCCCCCGCCGTGACCGCCCCGGTGGCGATGCCGATCCGGCACTCGAGGGTCCGCCCCCCCGCGCTCAGCCCGCGGGTGGCCGCCCGCATCTCGAGGGCGGCCCGGACGGCGTGGCGGGCATGGTCCGGGTCGGCGACGGGGACGTTGAAGGTCGCGAGGATCGCGTCCCCCTGGAACTGGATGACGGCCCCGCCCCGCCGTTCGAGGATCTCCGTCATGCGCGAGAACCAGTCGTTCAGGACCTCCACGATCCCGCTCGGGCCGAGGGCCTCGGTGAGGGACGTGAACCCCACGAGGTCGCAGAACAGCACCGAGGCCCGCGCCTCCGTGGGCTCGATCCGCCCGCCGGCGGACAGCAGCTCGTGGGCGACCTTCTCCGGCACGTAGCGGCCCAGGGTCCGGCGGATGACCTGCCGCTCGCGCAGGCCCTCGACCATCCGGTTGAACGAGCGGTTGGCGTCGTCCATCTCGCGGATCCGGCTCGGGCGGAGCGGAGGGACGGCGTCGAGCCGGTCGTCCTCCACGGCGCGGGCGGCGGCGGCAATGGACCGCACCGGCCGGCTGATCCGCCGCCCGACGAAGACCGCGAGCACGACCGCGGCCACGAGGACCGCGAGCCCGGCCCCGGCCGCCCACAGCGGCCGGGCGACCGTGGCGTCCTCGATCCGGCTGGTGTCGAGGTGGACGCCGACCGTCCAGTCCCCGAAACGGGGCGCCGCGCGCCGCAGGACGAGGTGCCAGACGTCGTCCAGCACCACCCAGGCCACGTCGATCTCCGGCCCCGAGCGCACCAGCCACCTGCCCTCGCGCGTCGCGTCCGTGCCGAGGGCGGCGAGCACCGGGTCGCCTATCTCGTCGACCGTCGCGAGCGGCTTCGAGCCTCCCGTGTCGGGCGGGGACCAGTCGATGAGCCGGGGATGGGCGAGCACCTCGCGTCCGCGGTGCAGGACGAACGGGGTCGCGGCGGAGGGGGGGTCGTCTCCCACCAGATGCTCGGAGAGGTCCGCGACCGGAACCACCTGGCCGAGCATTCCGAGGAAACGCCCGTCCCGCCAAAGGGGGGAGTCGTGCAGCACCGTGGTCGTGTTCAGGTCGTCGACCCAGAGCGGCTCCTGCCAGGCGGAGGTCCGGGCCCATCTGCCGGCGCGCAGCCACTCGCGAAACGTCTCGTCGGCGGAGCGGTCCTGGTCCTCCGCCTCCGCGGCCCGTGCGCCCCGGTACCACACGCGGCCGACCCCGTTCGGCCGGAAGAACCCGATCCCCGCCACCTGGGGGGTGGCCGCGAAGGCGCCGGACATGAACGCGTCGAGCCGGGCCTGATCCTCGAGGTCGAGCGTGCCGGCGGCGGCGAGCGAGGCGATCCAGCCCGCCTGCTCCGCGACCGGCTGGAGATGGGTCTCGATCCGGCGCTCCAAGGTGTCGAGCACCGCGTTGGAGCGCTCCTGGACGAGGCTTCGGGTGCTCTCGAGCGCGCTCCCGAGCCCGAGCCAGAGGACCACCCCCGCCGCGAGCGCGACGAGGGCCCCGAGCCCGAACACCGCGACCGAGGTGACCGGCACACGCCAGCGCGCGCCGGGGTTCGCGAGAGCGGTCTCGGCCATCGTTCAGGCTCTCCTCAGGTCTCTCGCCCCCCCGGCGCGAGAGGCTTCACCCCGCAGCGGCGCATGCGCGGGACCCTGGGAACGCGGGCGTCTCGCCCGCACGGGGGCGGAGCCCCCGGAAATGAGAATGCAGGCGGGACGCCCGCGTTCCCAGGACGCCCTGCGACGAGGTGTGCTTGGCGAAAATCCCCACCGCGTACATGCCTCGCCCTGGCGCCATCCGGCCCGGCCCGATGCGGTCCGCATCCGGCTGATGCGGCGCGGGCCGCGTCCGCGCGCCGGCCCCGCCCCTCAGCGCCGGCGCTTCAGGAACCCGGCCATGATGGCCTGGGGCTGCCCCTTGGCGTAGGCCGCCTGCTGCCCGAGCGTCCCCGCCCGGAACGCCTCCTCGAACCCCCGCATGGCGAGCTCCCGGAAGCGGGCCTTGGTGCGGCGGAAGGCGACCGGGGCCTTGGCCGCGAGCTCGAGGGCGAGCTGCCTCGCCCGTCCGGGCACCTCGCTCGCCTCCACCACCGCCGCGAGGAGCCCGAGGCGCTCGCACTCCGCGCAGTCCATGAAGCGCCCGGTATAGGAGAGCTCCTGGTTCTTCGCCCACCCGAGGTGCAGGGTCATCCAGTACGAGCCCATGACGCTCGGCAGGCCGGCGTTGATCTCGGGCTGGCCCATGCGGATCCCGGGATGCCCGACCCGCAGGTCCGAGACCAGCGCGATCTGGAACCCCGCGCCGGCCGCGAGCCCGTTCAGGGCGGCCACGACCGGCTTGTCGACGGCGAGGATGCTCGTATAGGCGCGGCACACGGTCCCGAACCACTCCTCGATGCGGGGGACCTCCATGGCGCTCGCCTCGCGGAGGTCCACCCCGGCCGAGAACGCCCGGTCGCCGGCCCCGGTCAGGACGACGGCGCGGGTCGCGGGGTCCGCCCCGCAGTCCTCGAGCGCGGCGACGAGGGCCTCGGCCAGCTCGATGCTGACCGCGTTGAGGGCCTGCGGACGGTTGAGGGTGAGGACCGCGACCCCGTCGCCGTCCCGCTCGACGCGCACGACCTCGTTCATATCCTCCGCTCTCCCGGCAGTGTGGGCGCGGGTGCGGGCGCGGCCCGGGTCGCGGTGGCCGCGGGCCTCGCGCCCGCCCCGCGCCCCGGCTCCGGGCGGGGCGCGGGCGGCCGCGCCGGGTCGGGACGTGCGCGGCTCACGTGCCGCCGCCCGGCGGCGTGAGGGCTTCGCCGCCCCAGCGTTCGCGCACCGCGAAGCCCTCGACCGGCCCCCGCCGGAGCTTCGTCAGCTGCTTCGTCGGCCGCCCGAGCGGGACCACCGCGCAGACCGCCACGTTCTCCGGCACCCCGAGCAGCTCCTTGACCTTCCCTTCCTGCGCGACCGCGAGGGTGGTGATCGTGCCGCCGTATCCCTCGTGCCGGGCGGCCATGAGGACGTTCCAGACGAAGGGATAGATGGAGGCGCCGCTGATGACCCCGACCCGTTCGAGGTACTGGTCGGTGGACGCGACGAGCCGGAGGTCGACGCAGACCACGAGCACCACGGAGGCTTCCCGGAACGTCTCGGTCAGGCGGCTCGGGGGCGCGGTGCGCTCGATCTCCTCCGGGGTGGGGGCGAGCGGCTCCACCGAGTTCCAGGGGCTCTGCCCGGCCGCGATCTGGGCCGTGTAGCGCTTCGCGGCAGGGACCGCGAGGTCCGCGAGCGTGTCGCGGACGCCCGCGTCCCGCACCACCAGCACATGCCAGCCCTGGCGGTTGCCGCCGCTCGGCGCGAAGCGGGCGTGGTCGAGGATCCGGTGGATGACCTCGTCCGGCACCGGCTCGTCGGTGTACGAGCGGGCCGCGAAGGTGGTTCGCATCACGTCGTAGAGCTCCATGGGACCTTCTTTCTCCCCGTGTCCGGCTGGGCCATAATCTAACCGAACCGGCGGCCTTCGCCGACGGCCCGAGCCGGCCGCGTGGATCGGGCCGCCGGCCGGACCCGGATCCGAACGATCCCGGACCTGAACGGACCTGAGCAGGCCCGCGGCGGTCGACCCGGTCGGCTGCGCCGCGCGCGCGGCCCCGCGCCGCAAGTCCGGGGCCATCGCCCCAACCCCAAACGGAGGAACGAGCCGTGCATGACCTGGTGATACGCAACGCGACGGTGATCGACGGGCTCGGGAGCCCGCGCCGGGAGGGGGAGTCGCTCGCGGTGCGCGAGGGGCGGATCGCGGCCATCGGCCCGGAGGTGGGCCGGGGGGCCGAGGAGGTCGACGCCGAGGGGCGGGTGCTCTGCCCCGGGATCGTGGACCTGCACACCCACTTCGACGCGCAGCTCACCTGGGACAGCTACGCGACCCCGTCCGTCGGGCTCGGGGTGACGACGGTCGTCGCCGGCAACTGCGGCTTCACCATCGCCCCCTGCCGCGAGGCGGACCGCGACCGGACCCTGCGCAACCTCACCCACGTCGAGGGCATGTCGATCGACGCCCTGCGCGAGGGGGTGGACTGGGACTTCGAGACGTATCCCGAGTATCTGGCGATGCTCGAGCGCAAGGGCACGGTCCCGAACGTCGCCTGCTTCGTCGGCCACTCGTCGGTCAGGACTTACGTGCTCGGCGAGGAGGCTTCGGCGCGCGCCGCGAGCGCGGGCGAGGTCGCGGAGATGAAGCGGCTCGTCAAGGGCGCGATGGAGGCGGGGGCGATCGGCTTCTCCACCACCACCCTGGAGCAGCACAACGGCGAGAACGGGATCCCCATGCCCTCGCGCCTCGCCGACGAGCACGAGATGTTCGAGCTGACCGGGGCGCTCGGCGAGGTCGGCAAGGGGGTCTTCATGCTGACGAAGGGCATGACGAGCACCGTCCCCTGGCTCGAGGAGATCGCGGCCCGCAACGGCCGCCCGGTGATGGTCGCGGCGATGCTGGTGGACCCCAACGACCCCGAGCGCGTGTTCCGCGAGCTCGGCGAGATCGCGGAGGCGAAGGGCCGGGGCCGGGAGCTCTGGGGCCAGGTCGGCTGCTTCCCTCTCGGGATGGAGTTCTGCCTCGACCATCCCTATCCCCTGGAGGCGTTCCTCGCGTGGCGCCCCGCCATCGAGGCGTCGAGCCCGGAGGCGTTCCGGCGGGTGCTGGCCGACCCCTCGTTCCGGGAGGCGG
The DNA here is from genome assembly GCA_965243335.1 of Gammaproteobacteria bacterium. Taxonomy (GTDB): domain Bacteria; phylum Pseudomonadota; class Gammaproteobacteria; order HK1; family HK1; genus JAJDXW01. Next base: position 1,048,672 of record OZ251545.1, on the reverse strand, counting down.
TCAAGGCGGAGGCGCGGACCACCGGCGTCCCCAACCGCTTCTCCTACCACCAGTGGGACCACACCCGGATCATGGAGACCGCGAAGCCGGAGAACCGCCCGCTCTCGGGCCGGGTGATCGGCGACCTCGCGCGCGAGGCCGGCAAGGACCCCTTCGACTGGTTCCTCGACTACTGCCTCGACGGCGAAATGGGCTCGCTCGTGGACTGCAAGCTGTTCAACGTCGACGAGGACCGGGTGCGGGACCTCCTCAACCATCCGCACGGGGTGGTGGGGCTCTCCGACGCCGGGGCCCACCTGTCGTTCCTCTGCGACGCGGGCTTCGGGCTGCACCTGTTCGGGCACTGGGTGCGGGACCGCAAGGACATGAGCCTGGAGCACGCGGTCCGGGCGGTGACGAGCCGGGTGGCGGACGTGTACCGGATCAAGGAGCGCGGCCGCCTGGAGGCGGGGGCGTGCGCCGACCTGCTGCTCTTCGACCCCGACACGGTGGGGCGGGGCGAGCGGGTCCGGAAGTGGGACCTGCCGGCCGGCGCGGACCGCGTCGATACCCCGCCGATCGGGGTGGGCGGGGTCTGGATCAACGGCTGCCGGGTGGTGAACGAGGACGGGGTCATGAAGAACGGCGCCCGCCCCGGGCAGCTTCTGCGGGACTTCGCGGACTGAAGGCCCCGCCCCGCCGCCGCTTCGACCCGCTCCTGGGTACGCCGGCGTCCCGCCGGCCCGGGGGTCGAGCGCTCGGAAACGCGCATGCCGGCGAGACGCCGGCGTACCCAGGGGCATTGGCGAGCGGTGTGCCGGCGCGAAAACCCCGCTACGCACATGCCTCGATTCGGAGGCAGGGCGCGCCGTCCTCGACCGCACGCCCGGACGGGGGCCGGGAGCGGAGACGGGACGCCTTCGCGACGGCCCCGGAGCCCGCGCGGGCTCGGGGCCGGGCTCAGATGTTGCTGTCGAGGAAGGCGGTGAGCTGCGACTTGGAGAGGGCGCCGACCTTGGTCGCCTCCACGGCGCCGTTCTTGAACAGCATGAGGGTCGGGATGCCGCGGATGCCGTACTTCGGCGGGGTGGACGGGTTCTCGTCGATGTTCAGCTTTGCAATCGTGACCCGACCGTCGTATTCTTCCGCGATATCTTCGAGGATCGGCGCGATCATCTTGCAGGGTCCACACCATTCGGCCCAGTAATCCACCAGCACCGGCTTCGCGGACTCGAGCACGTCCTGCTCGAAGGCCGCATCCGACAGGTGGACGATCTTGTCGCTCATTCCGGTCTTCTCCCGTTCACTAGAGGGGGCGCGCCCCCCATTGGAAACAAGTTGAACAACGATTGCAAGCGGCCCGACGAGGCCGATCCGGCCGGCCCAACCGGCATCTTCTCCGACACCGGGTTCGAGGAAATGGGCCTCGATCCGACGCTTCTCAAGGGGGTGAGGGAGGCGGGATTCGAACGTTGCACCCCCATCCAGGCGCAGACCCTGCCGCTCGCCCTCGCGGGCCGCGACGTCGCGGGGCAGGCCCGCACCGGCACCGGAAAGACCGCGGCGTTCCTGATCGCGGCCATGCACCGGGTCCTCGGCAGCCCTCCCTTCGCCGAGTCGACGGAGGGGGGCGGCGCTGCGGAGGGCGGCGCGGCCAACGCGGAGCGCTCCTCCCGCGCCGCCCGGAGCGGCGGCCCCCCGTGCCGCCCCCGGATCTTCGTCGTGGCCCCGACCCGCGAGCTCGCCATCCAGATCCACAAGGACGCGGAGGTCATCGGCCGCCATACCGGGCTCGCGATGGGGGTGGTCTTCGGCGGGGCCGGCTACGACAGCCAGCGGCGCATGATCGAGGGGGGGCTCGACGTCCTCATCGGGACCCCGGGCCGCCTCATCGACTACCACCGGCAGCGCCTCTACGACCTGCGCGCGGTGGACGTGTTCGTCCTCGACGAGGCGGACCGGATGTTCGACCTCGGGTTCATCCGCGACATCCGCTACCTGCTGCGGCGCCTGCGCCCCCCGGCCCGGCGGCAGAGCTTCCTCTTCTCCGCGACCCTCTCCCAGCGGGTGCTCGAGCTCGCCTACGAGCACATGAACGAGGCGACCCTCATCGACACCCGGCCTCCCGACCGGGTGCTCGTCGACGAGGTGACCCAGCGGCTCTTCCACGTCGGGCAGGACGAGAAGATCCCCCTCCTGCTCGGATTGCTCCGGCAGCCGGGCGTGGACCGGGCGATCGTGTTCGTCAATACGCGCCAGATGGCGGAGCGCCTCGGGGGCATGCTCGAAGGCAACGGCTACTCGGCCGCGGTGCTCTCGGGGGACGTCCCGCAGCGGCGCCGGCTCGCCCTGCTGGAGCGCTTCCATGCCGGCGCGCTCCCGGTCCTCGTCGCGACGGACGTGGCGGCCCGCGGTCTCCACGTCCCGGGGGTGACCCACGTGTTCAACTTCGACCTTCCCCAGGACGCGGAGGACTACGTGCACCGGATCGGGCGGACGGCCCGGGTGGGGGAGAAGGGCGAGGCGGTGAGCCTCGCGTGCGACCGGTTCGTCTACTCCCTGGCGGACATCGAAGAGCTTCTCGGGATGCGGCTCCCGACCGAGCGGGTGGACGAGTCGATGCTGGTCAAGCCGCGCCCGTCCGCCCCGCTGCCGAGGAGCCGGCGGCGCGCGGGGCAGCGGGAGAAGCGCCCACGCGGCGGCCGCGGTCCGAGGAGGACGGCAGGCCGCGCCGCCCCGCCCCCCGGCGTCTGAACCGCGGGCGCTCAGGCCGACGCCGCAGGCGCTCCTGGGAACGCGGGCGTCCCGCCCGCCCGGGGGCGAAGCCCCCGGAAATGAAAATGCGGGCGGGACGCCCGCGTTCCCAGGAGGCGGTGCTCCCGCTGGCCCCAAGACGCCCGCGTTCCCAAGGGAGGCCGATGTCGCTGGCGTCGGGAGGTCGATTGGCGGACGAGTTCCTGTCGCCTCGTTGCAGGTTGTTCGACGGATGGGAGATCAAACGAAGGGCTCCCGGTCCTCCAGTGGCAGGGGGTTCCGCCGCAGCTCGTCCATCGCCGCAACGAAGTCTTCCCCGACCCGCGGCGCGTTCCGAAGGTAGTTGTCCCAGTCCGTGTAGAGCGGGCTCAGGATCACGTTGCGGCCCTCGCGCCGGACGGCGACCATGTCCGTATCGAAGCGGAACTCCCGCGGCAGACGCACCGCCTGGGACCTCCCGTTCATGAAGACCCGCGCGAAGGCGGGCGGGGCGCTGCCTGCGTACTTCGGGCTGGCCATGTTCCGTCCAGTCATCGCCCTGTCGAGCATTGTCCCAACGGTATCACGAATGGTCTGTATCAGGTCGGAGCTCGCCAGACGCGCGGCGAGCGAGGGGGTCAGCCTGAACCAACTGGCCGCCACGTTCCTGGCGCAAGGGCTCGCCGCGCGGCAAGGGCCGTGAGCGGCGCTCGGGGCGAGGAACATCCCGGCTTCGGCTCTCCGGCGGCGGGGCCGAAACAGCCGGTGGCACGCGGCTCGGGGGGTGAAGCGAACGGGGGCGAACGGCCGACGGAAGCCCTCGCCGCCGCCTGGGGTCAGAGATGCGGCCCGATATAGACGACGCGGAGCCGCCGGACGGGCGGCGAGACGGGCCACTCGAAGTGGATGCGGAAGGCCCGCGTGGAGACCTTGTCGCGCCAGAAGCAGACCAGTGTTCCATCGCCGTCGGGGTCGGGAAAGGTGAAGGTCTCCGGGGAGCGCTTGCGTGTTTCGGACTCGTCCGAGAACCACGATCTTTCCCCGACGAAGTACGTGTTTCGCAATTCCTCGCCGGCCTCGGAGAGCCTGCCGTCATTGTTCATTTCCGTCATCAGCCGTTGCAGTACGTCGAGCAGCTCGAGAATCCTCCTCCCTCCCGGTGGATGGTAAGGGGGGGCGTGCGAGGACGCGGTCACAGTGACTGCCTATGTGCAGGCGATCGAAGCGGGCGCGAGCCTCCGCGAGCAGTTCCGGCCAGGTCTCGGGCTCCGGTCGCGCCGCCCGCAGCGCATCCGCAAGCGCGTTCGTTTCATGGAAGTTCGCAACGGGGACGCGGCCGATGGGCTCCTCCTCCAGCCCATGAACGACGCATAGCGGATCGACGGCGAAGCGGGAAGCAGGGTCCTGGACTTGCCGGCCGCGTTGTACCCGGTCAGCACCGTCAGCGGCGCGCACGGGAGCTCGAGTGCTTCGAAGCACTTGAAGTTTTCCAGCGTTATCGAGGTGATCATCATGATGGTAAACCCCGGATGCCAGGCTGTTTGGAGCTGGAATGTCCTTCCGACATGTAAGGACCGAGCGCCTGTTCGACCATGTCGAACCTGGTATCGACCTGCTTGGTGCTGTTCGTGGAATAGGTGACCGCGTCTTCGAATTCCGGGTCCAGAACCAGATTGATGACGGTTTGCTCTATTTCATCCCCATATTCATTGATCATCCCGCGGGGTATATGCGTGAACGCCCATGAAAACACGTCGAACAGGGAGATGTTGATGACGGATCGCTTCCTCCTGTCCATGGCCAGGGATCTCCGAAAGGCGTGACGGCCGAACAATTCGTAGTTCTTGTTCATGGACTGGACGAACGCCCTTTCCATTTCATGGAGAGCCTCATCGTCTTCGTCATTGAGAAGCTCCAGGCTCTGGGCCAGGAATTCGTCCATGTCACCGTTGACGTAGGACTCCCAACCGAGCAGGCAGAACCCGGCGAACCGGTTGATTGCCTCCCGGTCGCGCATGGTCTTGGCGTTCAGCGATCGGCCGGTCGCCGTCAGGAAACTCTTCTTCTTCGCCATGTCCGAGAGCCAGCGCGTACCGGGTCCGTTGTAAATGGCGTTGCGCATCTGCTGGCGGGTGAAGATGGCGCCGCTGTTGACACGCTCGAATATGTCGAGCCGCACCCGCTGCGGCGCATCCCGGTCGAGGATGTAGAGCGTCAGTTGCGTGTCCCCCACCCGTTCCCGAAGATGTATCGGCAGGCCGGAGAAGCGCCTTCCGTTCAACGAATTCTCACGGCCCAGCCCGGTCAGCGCCAATTTGTTATCAAGGAAACGAACGAACGTCGTCAGGCGCTGAAGCCCGTCAACGACCACGATTCTCCCGTCTTTACCTTCCGCAACGTAGAGAACAGGGAGCGGTATGCGCATGAGGCAGCTTTCCATGAGCTTGGATTGCTTGGAGGGCTCCCATACGAAGTCACGCTGGAAATCGGGGGCCAGGACGTAGCGCTTGCGCTTTATGCGGTTGACCACCTCCGCGACCGTGCGCGTTTCGGAGCGGACCATGACGTCATCGAGCGGATACACGTTCTCGTCGACGTCCGTGACAGGATCGACGAGACCTTCGATTTCCTCTTCGATTCGGGGCTGGCTTGGGGTCATGATGCTTCCGTATGCGATGGTCGAATGCTCAATGAGCAACGACAGCCTGCAACGAGGGCGAACGTATCTTATGGGATCGAAGGTGTCAAGAAGAAGCGTTGCGCCAATGAGAAGGTGAGCATGAACGGGGCCTGGCTTCCTCGTCCGCGACCGCCATGCTTCGCTACGGCGGCTTCTCCTCCGTTGGCTCGCATCCCTCTCCCAGAGGGCGGCGCATCCTGGGATCGGCGCATCCCGACGGGCGCGGGTGATCCGCCCTCCCCCCCGAGCCGTTCCCGCGGCCCCGGCGCCGTCGTTCCCCCGTTCGAGCCGGGGGCAGGCTTCGCGAGAGCGGGAGCCCATACGCCCCGGAATCGGCGCGTTCCGACGTTTGCGGGTTCAGCCGGAACCCTCCCCGTCACCGCTCCCCGGTCATGGCGCAGACCACCTTGATCCAGGGCCGGGGCTCGGTGGTCATCGCGTCCTGGATCCATTTCAGGTACTCGTCGAATATCTCCTCGACTTCGTGGCGGCTTCGCTCCGCCCGCGCGCGCTCGATGGCTTCCGCCTGGCCCGACCCCGCGAGCCGCAGCTCGAGCTGGCGGAGCCGGCGCGCCTTCAGGTCATCGAGCGCCGCCACCGCGTGGTCCAGCTTGGCGTTGATCCGCTTCTCGAAGGCGCCGCGGCGCCCGACGACCCACTCTCGGGCCTTCGCCACCGCCTCCGGCAGCCAGCGCTGGAGCGCGTCGAGGGCCGCCGGCGGCTGCCCGCCGCCGTTCGCGGCGGGGCCGCGGTTCGGGACGGGGCCGCGCCCGAGCCCGGTGCGCGCGAGCAGGTCGTCGAAGGCGACCAGCGCCTCGAACCGGCCGCCCCGGTACGCGACGCCGATCCACTCGTACACCAGGGGATGGCTCCGGCGGTTCGGGACCAGCCCCGAGAGCACGAACACCGTCTCGTCCGGCGCGAGCCCCGGCACGCCCGCCAGCACCGGGGCCTCGTGCCGGCCGAAGGCGGCGGACATGCGGTCGTTCAGCCAGCCGACCACCGGGTTCAGGCGCCAGAGGTAGTGCACGCGGGGCCACGCCGCTTCGTTGCGGCGGCTCTCCGCGATGGCCTCGCTCATGCGGCGCGGGTCGGAGGTCAGGACGAAGCGCCACTGGTCCGGGACCACCTCGCGCGGGAAGAAGCCGAAGCGGCGCCGCAGGTCCTCCGGGGCGTCCAGGGTGAGGGCGGCGCGGCCCGCGTCCGTCTCCAAGCGAAGCTCGGGGTCCTTCTCCCCACGACGGGCGGGGCGTTTTCCTACGAAACGCGAACCGATCTCCCGGGCGATTCGAGCCAGACGGCGGCATCGTCCGGAGCCGGGCGCGGCTACATTGGGTGGATGCAGGACGCCGCCTACAAGCAACTGTTCTCCTATCCGCGCATGGTCGCGGACCTGCTGCGCGGGTTCGCCGCGAAGGGGTGGAGCGACATGCTCGACTTCAAGACCCTGGAGAAGGTTCCCGCGGAGCTCGTGAGCGAGGACCTGCGCCGCCGCCAAGGCGACAGCCTGTGGCGGGTGCGGTTCCAGGGCTCGTCCTGGCTCCAGGTGCTGGTGCTGCTGGAGTTCCAGTCCACGTCCGACCGGTACATGGCCGTTCGTATGCTGGCCTACGCGAGCCTGTTGTACCAGGACCTCATTCGCCGCCGGGAGATGGGGCCGGAGGGGGAGCTTCCCCCGGTGCTGCCGGTGGTGCTGTACAACGGTCGCTCGCGCTGGCGGGCGGCGGACGAGGTGGCGAAGCTGGTGGCCCCGGTCGAGGGATCGCTCACGGGGTACCAGCCGTCGCTGCGCTACTTCGTGCTTGACGAGCGGGGGCTCGGAGAGGACGATCTGCCCGAGGACAATCTGGTGGCGTCGCTGGTGGAGTTCGAGGCCAGCCGTTCGCCGGAGGACTTGGCCCGGGCGGCGTCGCGGCTGCCGGGCTGGTTCCGGAGCGGGGGTGACCCGGGACTCAGGCGGTCGTTCCTGCGATGGGTGTCGGAGCTGGCCGCGCCGCCCGGCTCCGTCTCGGAGGAAGTGTTGGGGCAAATGGAGGAGGAGCCGACGATGCTGGCCGAATGGGCGAAGGAGTATTACGAGGAGGCTCGCTTGAAGAGCATCGAGCAGGGCATCGAGCGAGGGATCGAGCGGGGCATGGAGCAAGGCTTGGAGCGGGGCATCGAGCAGGGCCGCGCCGAGGAACGGGCGCTGCTGTGTCGATGGGCGGAGCGGAAGTTCGGCCCCGGGACGTCCGCCCGGCCGGCGGGGTTGCTGGACCGTCTCGCGGCGCCTGACCAGCTCGGCGAGGTCGGCGACTGGATGATCGACCGCGACACGGGCGCGGACCTGATCGCGCGCACGGAACGGATGGTCCGGCCCTCGTCCTGACCTGCCGGCGGTCGGGCACGGAGCGCCGGGGCGAGCCACGCCGCGCCCCAGGCCACTCGAAGCCCGCCGCCCGCCGCCCGCCGAGTCCGCCGAGCCCCCAATGTCCGATCAATCCGCCCTCATCGACCTCCCGTCCCTCGAACCCCTCTTCCGCCCCCGGTCCATCGCGGTGCTCGGGGCCTCCTCCTCGCCCACCAAGGTCGGCGGGCGCCCGGTCGCGGCCCTGATCGCGAACCGCTTCGAGGGCGCCGTCTACCCGGTCAACCCGCGCTCGGAGACGATCCAGGGCCTGCCCGCGTTCGCGAGCGTCAAGGAAATCCCGGCGCCGGTGGACCTCGCCATCTGCACCGTTCCCCCCGGCGCGGTGATGGGCGTGCTCGAGGAGTGCGCGGAGAAGGGGGTCGGCGCCCTCGTGGTGTTCACCTCCGGGTTCGCGGAGGTGGGCGGGCACGCCGCCCAGGAGGCGATGGCGGGGCTCGCCCGCGAGGCCGGCATCCGGCTCATGGGGCCGAACTGCATGGGGATGGTGAACTTCGGCAGCCGCGCGGTGGCCTCCTTCCATCCCGCGTTCGCGGAGGACGTCGCGCCGGGGCGGATCGGGCTCGTCAGCCAGAGCGGGGCGTTCGGCGGCGTGGCCTACATGCTCGCGCGCGACCGCGGACATTCCCTGAGCTACATGTTCACCACCGGCAACGAGGCGGACGTGGACATCGGGGACTGCACCGCGTTCCTCGCCGAGGACCCGGACACGGAGGCGATCCTCCTCTACATGGAAGGTTGCCGGAACGGGGCGAAGTTCCTCGCCGCCCTGGAGCGCGCCCGGCAACGCGAGACCCCGGTGATCGCGGTCAAGCTCGGGCGCACGGAGGCGGGCGCGGCGGCGGCGGCCTCCCACACCGCGGCGCTCGCCGGCGAGGACGCGGTGTACGACTCACTCTTCCGCCAGTTCGGGGTGTACCGCGCGGACAGCATCGAGGAGTTCTTCGACGTCGCGCGGAGCTGCGTCATCGGTTCCCGCCCGGTCAACGAGCGGGTGGCGCTGGTCACCGTCTCGGGCGGGGTCGGGGTGCTGATGGCGGACGACGCGAACCGGCGCGGGCTCGAGGTCGCCCCGATGCCGGAGGCGGCGCAGCGCAGGATGCTCGACCTCGTCCCCTTCGCGGCCCCCCGCAACCCCATCGACGTGACCGGGCAGATCCTCAACGACCCGACCCTGCTCGACCAGGCGGTCGAGCTCGCCGCCCGGCACGGGGACTACGGGAGCGTGGTGAGCTTCCAGGGGTCGATCGGGCGCAATCCGGCCCTCATGGAAGCGACCCGGAGCGCCTGGATCGAGCGCAAGGCCGCGAACCCCGCGATGCACTTCGCGGTGGCGGGGTACTGCACCCCGGACTACGCGCGGGACCTCGAAGCGGCGGGGGTCCCGGTGTACGAGGAGGCGACGCACGCGACGCGCGCGATCGCGGCCCTCACGGGGTTCGCACGGTCGTTCCGCGAGCGGCGCCGCCCGCGGCCCGCCGTGCCGGGGGCGGCGGCGAGCCCGCCCCTGCCGGCGGGGCCGGTCAACGAGCTTGCCGCCCTGGAGGCAGTGGCGGCGGCCGGGGTTCCGACGGCGCCCGCGCGCCGGGCGCGGACCGCCGCCGAGGCGGGGGAGGCCGCCGCCGCGCTCGGCTTTCCGGTCGTCCTCAAGGTGCTGTCGGCGGACATCGCGCACAAGAGCGACGTCGGCGGGGTGCGGCTCGGGGTCGCGGACCGCGCGGGCGCCGAGGCGGCGTTCGGGGAGGTCGTGGCCGCCGCCCGCGCCGCCCGCCCGGACGCCGCGATCGACGGATGCCTCGTCGCGCCGATGGTGACCGGCGGGGTGGAGACCATCCTCGGGGTGCAGCGCGACCCCGTGTTCGGCCCGCTCGTCATGTTCGGGCTGGGGGGCATCTTCGTCGAGGCCCTGAAGGACGTGGCCTTCCGCGCCGCGCCCTTCGACGAGGCCGAGGCGCGGGCCATGATCGGGGAGGTCGCCGCCTACCCGCTCCTCACCGGGCTCCGCGGCCGGCCCCCCGCCGACCTGGACGCTCTCGCGGCGGCCCTCTCCCGGCTCTCGCGCTTCGCGGCCGCGAACGCCGATACGCTCGAAAGCCTCGACGTCAACCCCTTCCTCGTCCGGCCCGAGGGCGAGGGCGCCCTCGCCCTCGACGCGGTCCTCGTCACCCGCCCGTCCGGAGCGCCATGACCGCGTTCGGGCCGGTCCCGGAAGTCGAGGGGGAATATCTTGGGAGAACCTTTCTGCGGCGCAGGCTCCCGGCCGGTCCGAAGTCCGGCTCGGGGCCGCGGATCATTCCTCGCCTTCCTCGCCGCCGAACAGCCAGCTCCCGATCCCGAACCCCACCGCGGCCGCGGCCACCGTTCCCAGGAACCCGAGCCCTTGCCTCTCGGTGGTCGCGGATTGGGAGCCATAGCCCCCGGCCCCAGGAAGGTTCGATTCCAGCCAATCGTGCAGCGAGGCGAGCTCCGGGGCCTCGGTGACGGTCCGGCCCGCGCGCGGGACTTTGCGGCTTGGCGCCGCGTCGGTGAGCTTGCGGGGTTCTGCCCGCCGCCCCCCGGCGCGGCAGACATGGCGTAAACTCGCGTCATGCCCGCCGACCACGGCTACTTCGCCAACCTGATCTGGCAGATCGCGGACCTGCTGCGCGGCCCCTACCGCCCGCCGCAGTACGAGCGGGTGATGCTGCCGATGACCGTGCTGCGCCGCTTCGACTGCGTGCTCGCGCCCACCAAGGCCAGGGTGCTGGCGGAGTACGAGCGGCGCAGGGGCGGCCGGTTCACCGGCGAGGCCTTGGACAGCCTCCTCAACCGGGCCGCCGGCCAGCGCTTCCACAACCGCTCGCCGCTCGACTTCGAGAAGCTGAAGGGCGACCCCGACCACATCGCCCACCACCTGGTGAGCTACATCCAGGGCTTTTCCGCCGACGTGCGCCGCATCTTCGTCGAGTACTTCGAGTTCGAGGCGGAGATCGAGAAGATGCGCGAGTCGCACATCCTCTACATGATCGTCTCGCGGTTCCGCAGCGTCGATCTGCACCCCGACCGGGTGCCGAACGAGCAGATGGGGCTCATCTTCGAGAACCTGATCCGGCGCTTCAACGAGCTTGCCAACGAGACCGCGGGCGACCACTTCACCCCGCGCGAGGTCATCCGGCTGATGGTGGGGCTGCTGTTCATCGACGACGACGCGCTCCTCGCCACCCCCGGCGTGGTGCGCACCCTCCTCGACCCCGCCTGCGGCACCGGGGGGATGCTGGCGGAGGCGCAGGGCTGGCTGCGCGACCACCACCGGGAGGCCCGGCTCTACGTCTACGGGCAGGACTACAACAAGCGCGCCTACGCCACCGCCGCCTCCGACATGCTGATGAAGCAGGTGGACCACAACGGCGGCGGGAGCGGCGGCAGCGGGAGCGGCAGCCGCAGCGGCGGCGACAACGTGCGCCTCGGCGACAGCCTCATCGAGGACCGGTTCGCGGGCGACACCTTCGACTACTTCCTCACCAACCCGCCCTTCGGGGTCGACTGGAAGCGGCAGCAGGGCGAGGTCCGGCGCGAGCACGACCGGCTAGGCTTCGCGGGCCGCTTCGGAGCCGGGCTGCCGAGGGTGAACGACGGCTCGCTCCTCTTCCTCCAGCACATGATCGCCAAGTTCGAGCCGGTGCGCCCGGAGGAGCACCGGCACGGCTCGCGGCTCGCCATCGTGTTCTCCGGCTCCCCGCTGTTCACCGGCGGCGCGGGCTCGGGCGAGAGCAACATCCGGCGCTGGATCATCGAGAACGACTGGCTCGAAGCCGTCATCGCCCTGCCCGAGCAGATGTTCTACAACACCGGGATCGGCACCTACGTCTGGATCGTCACCAACCGCAAGGAGGAGCGCCGCCGGGGCCGGATCCAGCTCCTCGACGCGCGCGACCTCTGGACCCCCGGTGGCAGCGCGGAGAGCCGGCGCAGCTTGGGCGACAAGCGCCGGCATCTCGCGGCCGGGCAGATCGACGAGATCGTGCGCCTCTACGGCCGCTTCGGGGACGGCGGGCGCTCGAAGGTCTTCGCGAACGCCGACTTCGGCTACACCCGCGTCACCGTGGAACGGCCGCTGCGGCTCCGCTACCGGATGACGTTCGACGACAAGGCCCGCTTCCTCGACGCCTGTCCGTTCCTGCTGGACGACGTCCAGGAGATCGACCGGGCGCTCGGCCGCGAGCCGATGCGCGACTGGAACGCGGTGTGGGAGCGCATCGCGGACCTGCTGCACGCACGCGGCTCGCGCTGGAAGAAGGCGGAGCAGCGGCTGTTCCGCGACGTATTCACCCACAAGGACCCGGAAGCCGAGCCCGTTGCGAAGGGCGGGCGGGAGCCGGGCTTCGAGCCCGATTCGGAGCTGCGCGACTTCGAGAAGATCCCCCTCGCCGAGGATGTGGACGACTGGTTCGAACGCGAGGTCCGCCCCCACGTCCCCGACGCCTGGATGGACCGGAGCAAGGACCGGGTGGGCTACGAGATCAACTTCAACCGCCACTTCTACGAGTACACGCCGCCGCGCCCGCTGGAGGAGATCGACGCCGATCTGAAGCAGGCGGAGGAGGAGATCACGCGATTGTTGCGGGAGGTGACGGCATGACCGCGGCGGCTGTGGCTTTACCTGCCAGGTACAGAAAATGTCTGTCCATACATGCGTTCGCCGTGCGAGCTATGGAATTGACAGGCCGAAGCAGCGTGGGGCTGATGCTCATTGCCAGTGAGGGTAAGCTGTACATGCTGACGGTCTTCTTTATCCCGTCATTCCCGCGAAAGCGGGAATCCACTTCAGTCATGAAAGTCTCTGGACTCCCGCTTTCTCCCCACTTTCGCGAGGGTGACGGGAAATGACGGGCTTGCTCGGTCCTGCCTCCCGTACGACAGGAAGAATCATGGATCTTCCATTTGCGCAACAATCGGGTTTACAGCGTAAACTCAAATACCTTGCGTCGATCAACGACGATGTTCTTGGGCAAGACATCGACGCAGACTTCGAAATGTCGTACATCGACATCGGCAACGTAGACTCTTCGGGACGCATTTCCGAGCTCGCGTCATACCGGTTCGAGGACGCGCCAAGCCGCGCCCGCCGGCTTGTGCGGGACGGTGACGTGATCATTTCAACGGTGAGGACGTATCTGCAAGCGATCACACAGATTCATGAACCACCTGACAACCTTGTCGTCTCCACCGGTTTTGCAGTGGTCCGCCCGCTTCGCGACAGATTCGATGCCCGCTATTGCAGGTTTGCACTGCGGGAGCCGGCTTTCCTGGCGGAAGTGGAAAAGCGTTCTGTAGGTGTGAGCTATCCCGCGATCAATACCACGGACCTCGCAGACATCCCGATTTCTGTGCATCCTCTATCAAGGCAGCGCACCATCGCCGACTACCTCGACCGGGAAACAGCGCGGCTGGATGCCCTGGTGGCGGCGAAACAGCGCCTGCTGGACCTGCTGGCCGAGAAGCGCCAAGCCCTTATCACCCGCGCCGTCATGCGCGGACTCGACCCGCGCGCTCCGATGCGCGATTCTAGCGCTCCGGCCACCGTTTCGTCATCGCAACGTAGGCTAAAGTACCTGGCGTCGATCAACGATGACGTTCTTGGAGAGGATACAGCCACCGATTTCGATATGCAGTACATCGACATCGGAAACGTAGATTCCTCCGGGCGTATTTCCGGGCTCGCGTCGTACCGGTTCGAGGACGCGCCAAGCCGCGCCCGCCGACGGGTTCGCGACGGTGACGTGATCATTTCGACGGTGAGGACGTACCTTCAAGCGATCACACAGATACACGAACCGCCAGCAAACCTGGTCGTCTCGACCGGCTTTGCCGTGGTGCGCCCCCGTCGAAACCTGTTCGATGCCCACTATTGCAGATTTGCGTTGCGGGAACCGACCTTCCTGGCGGAAGTCGAAAGGCGCTCCGTCGGCGTGAACTACCCTGCCATCAACGCCACCGACCTTACGGACATTCCGGTCTTCGTACATACACTACCGCAACAGCGCGCAATCGCCGACCACCTCGACCGCGAGACGGCGAGGCTGGATACACTCATGGCGAAGGTGCGGCAGGCCATCGATCTCGTCGAGGAGCGTCGCGCCGCGCTCATCGCCGCCGCCGTGACCGGACAGCTCGACGTTGGGAGCGCGTCATGAGGGTCGCGACGCTTCGCATCGAACACTTCCGCGGCATCAGGCGGCTCGATCCCGATGGGGGCGATCTCACGCACCCGTTCGGGCAGAACAACACCGGCAGGACGGGGGTGCTCGACGACCCGCGGGCGCGGTCTTCGGGACGTCGGCCCGCGCCGGGCTGCTCTCAGCGTATGATGGTATCGTGGGAGGGACCATGACCGAACCTCGGTACCGTGAATCGCTGCCGCCCGGCTGCCCGCCGGACGAGGCTCGGGAGATCACTTCGCCGGAAGCGGTGTTCCGGCTGGTAAGGACGCATCCTCCCACCGCGGACGACTTCCGCTCCCAGCGCGCGGAGAAGCCGTTCCACCAGTTTCACGGGGTGAGCGAATGACACGCCCGGGGCCTGTCGGTGTTCTCCGGACGGGAGGACTCCCAACGGGCGTTGAAGCTGCCGCCCTTCCGCGGGCGACTGATATGCCGCGTCCAACTGGAACCGGGTGCGGGCAGCATACAGCAGACCGGAGGACGATCCCATCATACCTGGTGGCCGCTGGCCGAGTTCGACATCCTGAGCCGGTGCGCGGTGGAGGCGACATGAAGACGATTGTCCATCACAGCACGCTGTTCTACTACGACGGTCCTCAAGTCTTCGAGGCTCGCGACGCCATAGGAGGCCACTACATCGCCGTGATGGTGGGTTCCGAGCCTCCCGGCGCCGCCGGGAACGCCATGCGGGGGCAAGAGGAGCGCTGCCTTGTCGCGGGGGTTGCGCCCGACCGGCTTCGGCTGTTTCGTTCCGGCGCCATCGACTTGAGGTCGCTTCTGCTCGAATCGGTTCCGGACGAACACTACTTGGCGGCCGTGGACTCGGCCATCGATCAGCCGTTGCGGCTGGAAAGGTTGGCCACACCTCTCGCAGATAGCGGGTTTCTTCCCGATCCGGGATTCCTGTTGTACGACAGGCCCGCAGACAATCACGTACTGAGGGAAGCCCGGGAGCGAAACAACTTCGTAATCGAGCTCGTTACCGAACCGCCCGAGGCGGCCTCGCGGCATCGCATCCGCGTGAATACTCTCACCGGCATCCTGAATCGCGTTCAGGCGCTGGTGAGGTATGCATACCGGGCCGCAATCGGGATTGATCACCGCCGTCGGGACGACGACGTGCTGGACGTCGTGGTTCCGGCTGCCGCAGGGTCGTTCCAGGTCATTCTGGAGGCGTCCAATCTGCCCGACCTGTTTGGCGAGAACGACCTGGGCCGGGCCTTGCCGCGTGTCGATCTGCTCTTCGAGAACACTGAAAATGCCGATGCGACGCTTGCCGTCGCCAAGGAAAATCGCGGGCATCTGGCGGGAGCATACCTGAAGCTGTTGCGCTTCCTGGCGCAGTCGGGGACGGGCCTGCGGTATTCCTGGGCGGAACCGGCATTCGATCGGCCAGTGACTCGCTCCGTATCTCAGGTCGACGCGGGGCGCTTGGCGGAGGCGCTTTCGACGGTGGACAAGCTGGCCAGCGAAGAGGTCACGGTAGAGGGAGCGTTCGAACGATTCAACCGCGGCAGTGGAGCATGGGGCCTGCTTACCGACGAAGGGCGGCGGACCGGAAAGATCGCGAGCCACGGACCCAGTCTGGACGGTTTGCAGGTGGGCGGGCGGTATCGGTTTCATTGCGATGAAGAAATCGAGGAGATCGACATTACCGGCCGAGAGTCGCGCACACTGTACCTGAATCGGCATGAACCTGTCTGAGGGGAAAATGCGGCGCACATTCGTGGAAAGGGAAAGCGACCGGCTGGCGACGGCCTTCGACTTCCCCAACGACAACCAGCGGCAAGCGGTGTCGTGGAACGACGGCCCGTTTCTCGTGCTGGTAGGCCCGGGGTCCGGCAAGACCTGGATCGTCGATACCACAGCCTGTCATGGGGGCCGCACCGCCGGCCCCATGCCCTTGTGACCGTCGTGCTCGACAATCCGGCAGCCGCCAGAGCGCCGGACGAGATCGTGATAAGCTACCCGCCGATCAGCCGGGCCGCGATCCGAGCGACGTTGTGCTACGCTTGGGACTGGCAAAGGAGTTGGACGAATGAAGCTATCCAGATTGACGGTCGAAAACTATCGCAGCCTGCGCGAGGGAAGCATCGCATATGGCGACCTCAACCTGTTCATCGGCGCGAATGCGTCGGGCAAGAGCACCGTGCTCGACGCGCTTCGATTCCTGCACGAAGGGGTGCGGGCACGTGATTTCCAGACGCCGGTGTTCCACCGGGGCGGAATGATCCACCTTGCCTGGAAAGGGGACGTAGCAAACCGGATTCAGCTCGTGGTGCATCTGGAAGGTGAAGATCGGACCTATGAATGGCTGGTTCGGCTCGTCAAGGAGGGCGCCTACGGGTTCTACGTCGAGGAAGAAATCAGTGCGGCGCGCCCGCAGGAGCCGCCCGTCAAGCTACTCGATTCCAGCCGGGGCGCCGGCTGGTGGTGGTCGGGAGAGAAAGGCGAGCGAGTCACGCTGAAACAGAATGGGACGGCGTGCGCCCTGGCCGCGGCGGCGGCGGATGCGTCGTTCCCGGCCCGAGACGTCGCGGAATTCGTCGGCAGGTGGGGCTTCTTCGATCCCAGCCCGTTCCTGCTCCGCCGTGATTGGACCACTGTGGAGTCGGGAAGACTCGATCCGTACGGCCGAAATCTGGGGGAGACGTTGTATGTGCTTGATCAATCGTCGCCGGAAGCTCTGGAGAAAATTGTTGCCGCAACCCGGGCAATCGTTGGGCTTCCCTCCGAGATAGAGACCCGGGAGTCGGAAGGTCGATTCTATTTCCTGCAAAACGAGCCGGGGCTTCACTACCGCGTGCACCAGATGGGCGTTTCCAGCGGCACGCTGCGTATGTTGGCGCTGATGACGGCGCTTCTCGCGGAAACCGAGGCGAATTTGATGGGAATCGAGGAGCCTGAAAACTACGTCCATCCCGCGGCGCTGGATGCCTTTGCCCAATACCTGCTGAACGCACGAGAGCGCGTCCAGTTTCTGGTGACCACCCATTCCCCCCTGTTGCTCGATTACTTGAACAAACCGGAGGCCGTCCGTGTCGTGCAACGCGACAAGGAGAGGGGAACGATCGTCCTGCCGCAGGAAAATTTGGACGGAGTGCGAAAAGCTCTGGAAGAGTCGGAATTCGGGCTAGGGCAGTATTACGAGACGAAGGGCTTCGGAGCTGATTGAAGTGACCAAGAGAGTAATCATCCTGGCCTCGGGGGAAACGGAGCGGCGTGCGCTTCCTCATCTGCTTGCCCATCTGCGTGATCGGGGTGTCTCCGTGGAGGAGGTACGGATTCCCCCGCGAAACGGGGCACTCAGCGTCGAGATGGCGGTGAGGTTGATAAACGCCGCATGGTATCGACGTTTGGGCGTTGACCCTTCTCCAGACAAGTTCATCGTCCTCCTGGATGTGGATGGGAAGCCTCCCGAAAAGGTCCTGCGTCCTTTCGGTGCGCTTTCCGAGCGCTTGGGCGGCAAGATCGAAGTAGCGATCCGGTGCGCGTATGCACAGTGGCATCTCGAAGCCTGGTACTTTGCCGATGCCGCGAATCTGCGAGGTTGCCTCGACGGCCGAGCACTCGGGAACGTCGATACCACCAAGCCAGACGAGATTCAGAACCCCAAGCTTCATCTGAAGCATCTGCTTGATGGTCAAGTCTATACAGCCAGGGTCTCGGAGGAGATCGCGAGGGTGCTCGATGCGCCGACCATCGCGGCGAGGAGCCCGAGCTTCAAAGGTTTCCTGGATGCGGTGATGAATGGTCCCGACCACCGCGACGGGTAGAGACCCGGCGGCTGCGTGCTTCAGGACCGGGGCCGGCAAGTGCAGGAAGGGAAAACTGATGGATGGAATGCTCGAAGTGCGACTGCTGGGGACCTCGCTGATGCGAATCATGAACGGGCAAGGGCCGGCGTTGCATGAAAGCCGTGTCGAGCGCGTCGGGGACGTCTCCCTGCTCTCGGCCGGATGGAGGGAGGTGGAGCCGGATGCGGAGGCAGTGCGGGAGTGGCTGGAGCACCTCATCCCCGAAGGGGAGGCGAGCACCGTATACCGCGAGCGGGCACAGCATTTCCTGAAGATGCACGGCGAGGCGAACGTGCGGGAGCCGGACGTGGCCGCGAGGATCTGGGGAAACGCGGATCGCGAGTACGCGGGCGGCGTGTCGTTCCGGGCGCTCGACGGACGCGGGCGGGAGATCGAATGGGAGGCCCCGGCCCCGGAAGCCTCCGGCGGTTGGAAGCGTCTCGCGGATGCGCTGCGCCGGGCCGATTACGAGGTCACGAACGGCAGGCGCCACCTGGATTGGGATCCGAAGCTCGGGCAGACGTCGCTGAGCGGGATGAAGGGGAAGCTCGGGGTCCACGTAGAGGGAGACATGGAGGGAGGGGTTTGGCGGCGGCCGCGCCCGGCGGACGGCCTGTTGAGCACGCACATCGTGAAGGTGGAGGACGATCCGAGGAACCCAGGCGAGGCGGCGATGGAAAGCCTCGTGCAGACCACGCTGAGGCTCGCGGGGATCCGCGCTGCCCCGACGTGGGCGCGCGTCATCGACGGGCTGCAAGTCGTGGTCAGCGAGCGAAGCGACCGGATCCGGACCCCGGCACAAGGCCGAATCGGCCGCCGGCATCAGGAGGAGTGGGCGCAGGCCGCCGGGGTGGGCCGGCGGGAGAAGTTCGCATTCGAGCGACCGGATCCGGGGCTCGACGATCTGCTGGCGCTGCTGGCCCGAGAGGGAGCGGCGGGGGAGGTAGAGAAGGGGATCGAAGCCATCGGGGCGTGTGTTCTGCTGGGGCACACCGACATGCACCGCAAGAATCTGGGGATACGACACCCGCGCCTGGGCGGGCCGGTCCGGCTCGCGCCGGTCTACGACGCGTCGAGCTCGAGCGGTCGAGCGCAGTGGGTGACCAGGCGGCTCGCGCTGCCGGCGGGAGGCGCGGAGACGCCGGATGCGTTCGGGGCCGAGGCGGTCGGCACACTCGCCGGAAAGACGGCGCTCGGGACCGAAGAAGCGGTGCGGATCGTGAAGGGAGTGGCGGGCAGGCTCCAGGATGCGCTGAGCGACGCCGTACGCGAGTGCAAGGACAAGGACGAGGTCGGAAACGCGCACGGCGAAGCCTGCCAAGCCAGGATAGAGGCGCTGGAAACGGACCTCGCGAGACGCTGCCTGGGATTGAAGCTCCCGGACGCCGCGTAATGGACCGCCGCGCACTTCCTCATCCGCTTGCCGGTCTGCCCGACGGGTAGCAGGTGCGCCCCGATGGCCACGGGGACCGGCTCCGCAGCGCTCGCTTGCCGCAGCGCCGGCCGCGCGCCCCTGATGCTCCGCCTCTGATCGGGGCCAGTCGGGCTTGGTTGGCCCGTCCGCATCGGGATGAACGACAACTGTATGAATTTATTCTGGATTTGGCGGTGCGATCAGGTGCGGTTCGTGCTCGGACACGTGGCGTGAGCCCAATCGGGCGTACCGCCTGCGAGACGATCGAGCGGGAGGATATACTGTGCCCCGGTTCTGGCCGAGCAAGGGGTGGCGTCGTCTTCCGGGATGGACCTGCGCGCCGGGGTACGTTGAACGAAGAACGAGCATGTTGATCCACAGGCTGAAGCTCTCCGGTCTCCTGTCCTTCGGGCCGGCCGGGATCGACCTGCCGATGGAGCCGCTGACCGTCCTGATCGGCCCGAACGGCTCGGGGAAATCGAACCTGTTGGAGGCGATCTCATTGCTCCAGGCCGCGCCACGCGGTATCTCGGAGCCAATTTCGCGTATGGGCGGTGTCCGGGAGTGGCTGTGGAAGGGGCCGGATGCCCCGGATTCGATTGCCTTGGAGGCCACCGTTGATTATCCACCGACTGAAACTTTGCAACATTCGCTGACGTTGGCCGACCAGGGCGGCCGTCCACTGGTGGCCGATGAACGGGTGGAGCCTTCGAGGAAACACCCAGAGGAGCATATTGGCCAATCTTACTATCGTCCTCCCCAAGACGTGCAAGTTGCCCTGGAGATGGCGGAGACCAACGCACGCGCACTGGCGGAATCCGAGAACGTGCGCCCAGGCGAATGGTCGTCCCCGCTCATGGTAGCCCGCTACCGCCCGGGTGCAATCGAATTCGCAAGCGAATTTAAACCGCAGGAATCCCTGCTGGCGCATGTTGCTGGTCCAGGGTATTCAGCACTATGGCATCTGAAGGAGCAATACGGGAGCGTGCGCTTCTATCGAAACTGGTCGTTCGGTCCAGATGCGAAACTGCGCCAACCATGCAGCGCGCATGAGCGCAGCGATTTTCTGGACGAGGGCGGCGGGAACCTGCCGCTCGTGCTGTCGCAATTGCACGGCGTGAACAAGAGAGCGTTTCTGAGTGCGCTGCGCAAGCTCTTCGACGGCGTCGAAGACGTGCAGTGCCCCGTGACGGGCGGCACGGTGGCGTTGTTCCTGGAAGAAGCCGGGAATCGCTCGATCCCGGCGACCCGCCTCTCGGACGGGACGCTACGCTACCTTTGCCTGCTGGCGGTCCTGCTGCATCCCGAACCGCCTCCCCTGATCTGTATCGAGGAGCCGGAATTGGGTCTGCACCCGGATCTGCTCCCCACGTTGAGCGACTTGATGCGAGAGGCGTCCGAGCGTACCCAGCTCGTCGTGACGACCCACTCGGACATACTTGTCGACACGCTGACCGAGCAGCCGGAGAGCGTCGTCGTCTGTGAGAAGCGGGAAGGACAGACGGAGATGCGGCGTCTCGACAAGGGCGATCTGGCGAAGTGGCTGGAGGACTACAGGCTTGGCGATCTCTGGACCTCTGGCGAGCTGGGCGGCAACCGATGGTGACCGCGACACTCTACATCGAGGGAGGCGGCGAGGGCAGGGATCTTCGCGCCCGTTTTCGGGAGGGCTGGAAGGAATTCTTCCACTCCGCCGGCGTTGGCGGCAAGACGAAGATCGTCCGGGGAGCCGGGCGCCAACAAACCTTCGACCGCTTCGCCACTGCCGTCTCGGGCAGACCTCCCGGCACGATCCCGTTCCTCCTCGTGGACAGCGAGGGTCCGGTTGCGCGGGAGGACTCGGTCTGGCAGCACTTGCGCGCTCGTGACGGTTGGACCCGGCCCGCTGGCGCAGGGGACGATCGGGCGTTCCTGATGGTCCAGGTCATGGAAACCTGGTTCCTCGCGGATCGCGAGGCGCTGCGGAAGTACTTCGGCGCGGGGTTCGGGGAGAACGCGCTCCGGGCATGGCCCAATCTGGAGGACGTGCCCAAGCCGAGGGTCCTCGAAGCGCTCGAACGCGCGACCGCCTCATGCCGCAAGCGCTATACCAAAGGCAAGGTCTCGTTCGAGTTGCTGGCGCGAGTCGATCCGGCCCGTGTCGAAGCCGCCTGTCCGCACGCCAGGGCGCTCCTGGACGAGCTGAGAGCGTTGTGATGCAAGGAGCATGGAATGAGGCTGCTCCACTACATCGAGATCGAGAACTTCAAGCGCTTCGGCGGCCGGCAGCGGATCGAGCTCGACCATCCGGCGGTGCTCATCGGCCCCAACAACTGCGGGAAGACCACGGCGATCCAGGCGATCGCGCTCTGGTCGCAGGCGGTCAGGACGTGGTTCGACGCGAAGGGGAAGGCGCCGCTGGAGGAGCGGACGGGGAGGCTGCTCAGGAAGGGCGACCTTCACCGGCTCGTCCGATTCGTCGACCCCGCCTCCATTCCCCCGGAAGTGGGCGAGGAGCCGACGGCGGCGTCGTGAAGGGCGGTCCGTGCAAGAATCCCTGGATTCCCGCTTGCGCGGGAAGGACGGTCTGAAGCGGGAACGACGGCCTGAAGCGGGAGCGATGATCTGGAAGCGGGAATGACATGAGCCGGACCAGCGAGAGCGACTTCGAGACCGTCATCGAAGCCCATCTCCTCGGTAACGGGTACGTGCCCGTTCCCGGACGCGGCTTCGACCGCGAGCGCGCCGTCTTCCCCGAGACCGTGCTCGGGTTCATCCGCGAGACCCAGCCGAGGGAATGGAGCCGGCTGGAAGCCCTCCTCGGCGAGGGGACCGGCGAGCAGGTCCTCGCCGATCTGTGCAAGTGGATGGACCGGAACGGCGCCCTGGCGACCCTGCGCCACGGCTTCAAGTGTTACGGCCGGACCCTGCGTATTGCCTTCTTCAAGGCGGCCCATGCGCTCAATCCGGAGCTCGAAGCGCGCTACGCCGCGAACCGCGTCGGGCTGACCCGCCAGCTCCGCTTCTCGCCGCGCTCGGAGCACTCCGTCGACGTGACCCTCAGCCTGAACGGGATACCCGTTTCGACCCTGGAGCTGAAGAACCCGCTCACCGGCCAGACCGTCGAGGATGCGCGCACGCAGTACCGGCGGGACCGCGACCCGCGCGCCCCGCTCTTCGAGTTCAGGCGGCGCACGCTCGTGCACTTCGCGGTCGATACCGAATCCGTGCTGATGACCACCCGGCTCGCCGGCGCGGCCACCCACTTCCTCCCCTTCGACCGGGGATGCGACGGGGGCGCGGGCAACCCGCCCGACCCGCACGGGCGCGGCTACCGGACCTCGTACCTCTGGGAGGAGGTCCTCGCGCGCGACAGCCTGCTCGACCTGCTCGCGCGCTTCGTCCACCTCCAGACCGACGAGAAGCGCGACGAAAAGGGGGGCCGGGTCAAGGTCGAGACGATGATCTTCCCCCGCTACCACCAGCTCGAAGCGGTGCGGCGGCTCGTGGATACGGCACGGCGCGAGGGGGTCGGGCACAACGCCCTCGTCGAGCATTCCGCGGGCAGCGGCAAGAGCAACACCATCGCCTGGCTCGCGCACCGCCTGGCCTCCCTGCACGATGAGGGCAACGCCCGCGTCTTCGACAGCGTGATCGTGGTCACGGACCGGGTCGTGCTCGACAGCCAGCTCCAGGACACCATCTACCAGTTCGAGCACAAGCGCGGGGTGGTGCGGAAGATCGACGAAGGCTCCCGCCAGCTCGCCGAGGCGCTGGAGGACGCGGTTCCGATCGTCATCACTACGCTCCAGAAGTTCCCCTTCGTCTCCCGCCATCTTCTCAGGATGGCCGAGGAGCGGGAGGCGGCGGGGGAGGCGGCTGGGGCCGGCGCCGAGGTCAGCGCCGGGGCCAGTGCCGGAGCCGGGAGCGTGACCAGTGCCGAGGTCGGTGCCGGGAGCGGGATCAGTGCCGGGGCCGGAGCCAGTGCCGGGGGCGGTGCCGGGGCCGGGATCGGAGCCAAGGTCGGCGGCAAGGGGAGCGGTGCCGAGGCCGGGTTCGGGCGCGGAGCCGGGATCAGCGCCGGGAGGGTCGTTGGGGCAGGAGCCGGGCGCGACGCCGGGATTGGCCCCGGCGCGCTGCCGGCCCGCCGCCATGCGGTGATCATCGACGAAGCACACAGCTCCCAGGGCGGCGAGACGGCGGCCGCCCTGAAGGAGGTGCTCGGCGGCGAAGCGCTGCGCGCGCGGGCGAAGTGGCAGGCGGCCGAAGAGAGCGGCCTCGATGGCGGCGCGGGGCCGGAAGGGTCGGAAGGCAACCCGGGCCTCGAAGGCGTAGCGGATGGAGGAGAGGACGGCGGCGGAGAGGATGGAGAAGACCTGGAAGCACTCTTCCTCGCCATCGCCAGACGCGGCCGGCAGCCGAACCTGAGCTTCTTCGCCTTCACCGCAACCCCGAAGCACAAGACCCTGAAGGTCTTCGGGCGGGGCGGCGAGCCGTTCCACCGCTACACCATGCGCCAGGCGATCGAGGAGGGGTTCATCCTCGACGTCCTCGCGCACTACACGTCGTACTCCACCTACTACCGGCTGCTCAAGGCGTGCGCGGACGACCCGAACGTGGAGCGGAAGAAGGCGGCCCGCGCCCTCGCCCGCTTCGTGCGGCTCCATCCGCACAACATGGCCCAGAAGACGGAGGTGATGGTCGAGCACTTCAACGCCGCGACCCGCCACCGGATCGGCGGGCGCGCCAAGGCGATGGTGGTCACCGGCTCGCGGCTGGAGGCGGTCCGCTACAAGCAGCGCTTCGACCGCTACATCCGGGGCCGGGGCTACCCGATCCGGTCGCTGGTGGCGTTCTCGGGGGTCGTCGAGGACGACACGGCCCCCGGCGTCACGTACACCGAGGAGCAGATGAACGCCGGGGTCCGGGAGAAGGAGCTGCCGGAGCGCTTCGCGACCGGGGAGTACCAGGTGCTGCTGGTCGCCGAGAAGTACCAGACCGGGTTCGACCAGCCCCTCCTGCACACGATGTACGTGGACAAGCGCCTGGCCGGGATCCAGGCCGTCCAGACCCTCTCCCGGCTGAACCGCACCCACCCCTTCAAGGAGGACACGTTCGTCCTCGACTTCGTGAACGACCCCGACGAGATCCGCGCCGCGTTCAGGACGTACTACGAAGGGGCGGAGATGGGCGAGGAGGTCGATCCAGCCCGCATGTATGCGATCAGGGAGGAACTGGACGCTTCCGGCATCTACCTGGGCGAGGAGGTCGCGCGGTTCTGCGAGATATTCTTCAAGCCCCGGCGGCGCCAGAGCCCGCTGGACCACCAGGCGATGAACGCGGTGCTGGACCGGGCGGCGGCCCGCTTCGCCCGCCTGCTGAAGGAACGCGAGGACGACGCCGAGCTCTGGCGCGGCAAGGCGCAGGCGTTCCGCAACCTCTACGGCTTCCTGAGCCAGGTGATCCCGTACCAGGACTCGGACCTCGAACGCCTCCACGCCTACCTTCGCCATCTCGCGGCGAAGCTCCCGCGCCGGCGCTCCGGCCCCGCGTACCGGTTCGACGACGAAGTGCGCCTGGAGTACTACCGCCTGCAGAAGATCAGCGAAGGCTCGATCCGGCTCGGGGAGGGGGACGCGGCGCGCGCCCTCGACGGGCCGACCGAGGTGGGGGGCGGGGCGGCGCGCGAGGAGGCGGCCCCGCTGTCCCAGCTCATCCACGTCGTCAACGAGCGCTTCGGGACGGACTTCAACGAGGCCGATCAGCTCTTCTTCGACCAGATCGTCGAGGCGGCCGTCTCCGACGACGCGCTCCGCGAGACCGCCGCAGTCAATCCCGAGAGCCGGTTCGAGCTCGTGTTCGGGAAGCTGATCGAGCGCCTGTTCACCGAGCGCATGGATCAGAACGAGGAGATCTTCATCCGCTACATGAACGACGAGCCGTTCCGGGAGGAGGTGAGCGCGTGGATGGCGTCCGAGGCGTACCGGCGGCTGCGGCCGGAGCTGCGGGCGGGCGGGCCATCGGAGCCGGCCGGTATCGCGCCCGAGCCCGCCGACGGGCTTCGCCTGCCCGCCGCGCCTCGACCGGAGCTGCGGGCGGGACGCCCGCGTTCCCAGGAAGTGGAGGCTTGGGGGGCCGGCGGCCTCCGGATCGTGGAAGGGAGGTCCGAGGAGCGCTACGTCACCTGCGTCCCCCTCGTGCCGCTGGCGGTCGCGGCCGGCGCTTTCGGCGAGCCGCAGACCGTCGAGGCGGAGGAGGACTGGCAGTGGGTGGACCTCGGTACGGGGCGGCGCTTGCGGCGGGGGATGTTCGTCGCCCGCATCGTCGGCCGCTCGATGGAGCCCGCCGTTCCCGACGGCGCCCATGCGTTGTTCCGCGCCCCCGTGGAGGGAACCCGCCAGGGGAAGACGGTGCTCGTCCGGCTCCGCGACACGACCGACCCGGAGACGGGCGCGCGCTATACCGTCAAGCGCTACGAGAGCGAAAAGGCCGGGGACGCGGACGGCCCCGCCTGGACGCACACGAAGATTACCCTGAAGCCGCTCAATCCCGACTTCGATCCCATCGTCCTCACCGGCGCGGACGAGCACGAAGCTGCGGTCGTGGCGGAGCTGGTGGAAGTGGTCGCGGCTGGCGGCGCCTGACGGTTTCCTCCTGTCTCCGGATGTCCCCTGCCCCCCTGCCTCCCCTCACCCTCGTGCTCGGCGGCGCGCGCTCGGGCAAGAGCGCGTACGCGGAGTCGCTGTTCGCCGGGCCGGGCGCGGTCTACGTCGCCACCGCGGAGGCGATCGACGACGAGATGCGGGACCGCATCGCCCGGCACCGCGCCCGGCGCGGGGACGGGTGGACCACCGTGGAGGCGCCGCTCGACCTCGCCGGGGCGCTCCGCGCACAGGCTCGCGTGGGGGCGCGGGAGCGAGACCGGCCCGGGGTGCTGGTCGATTGCCTGACGGTGTGGCTCGGCAACCTCATGCACGCGGAAAGGGACGTCGACCGCGAGGCCGGGCGTCTCTTAGAATCCTTGGCCGCGCCGGAGGCGCCGCCCGTCGTCCTCGTCGCCAACGAGGTCGGGCTCGGCGTCGTCCCGGACAACCCGATGGCCCGCGCCTTCCGGGACCATGCCGGGAGGCTCAACCAGGCGCTCGCGGAGCGGGCGGACCGGGTGGTCCTCGTGGCCGCGGGGCTCCCCCTCGTCCTCAAGCCGGGCTGAGGCGGGGCTGGGCGGCCTCGCGGGGCGCGCGCGGGGGCCGAAAATACGGCTATCCGGCGGTCAATCTGCCGTCCGGCCTAGCGGGGGCCGAACCGAGCCGAAGCCTGAGCCGAGCCGAAACCGGCGCGGCCCGACCCAACCCCGACCCGAGCGGAAGCCGACCATGAGCCATCGCCGATGACGACCCGCACCCCCGCCACCGTGATCACCGGCTTCCTCGGCGCGGGCAAGACGAGCCTCATCCGCCACCTCCTCGCCCACGCGAACGGGCGGCGCCTCGCGCTCGTCATCAACGAGTTCGGGGACCTCGGGGTCGACGCGGAGATCGTCAAGGGCTGCGGCATCGAGGGCTGCGCGGAGGACGACGTGCTGGAGCTCGCCAACGGCTGCATCTGCTGCACCGTCGCGGACGACTTCCTGCCCGCCATCGAGACCCTGCTCGACCGCGGCCGTACCCCGCCCGACCACATCGTCATCGAGACCTCGGGCCTCGCCCTTCCCAAGCCCCTCGTCAAGGCGTTCGGCTGGCCGAGCATACGCACGCGGGTGACCGTGGACGGGGTGGTCGCGGTCGTCGACGCCCCGGCTTACGCGGCCGGGCTCTTTGCGACGGACCCCGCCGCCGTCCAGGCCCAGCGCGAGGCCGACGACGCCCTCGACCACGAGAGCCCGCTCGAGGAGCTGCTCGAGGAGCAGCTCGCCTGCGCGGACCTCGTCGTGCTCAACAAGGCCGACCTCGTGGACGAGGCGGAGATGGGCCGGATCGGGGCCGAGATCGGGTCGATGCTGCGCCCGGCCGTCAAGCGGGTCGTCGCGCGCGAGGGCGCGGTGGACCCGGCCGTGCTCCTCGGGCTCGGGGCGGCGGCGGAGGACGACCTCGACTCCCGCCCCTCCCACCTCGACCAGGAGGAGGGGGAGCACGACCATGACGACTTCACGACGTTCAGCGTCGAGCTGGGCGAGGTCGATAGCCCGGACGCGCTCGCGGGCCGGGTCGCCCGCGCCGTCGCCGC
This sequence comes from Gammaproteobacteria bacterium, assembly GCA_965243335.1. Taxonomy (GTDB): domain Bacteria; phylum Pseudomonadota; class Gammaproteobacteria; order HK1; family HK1; genus JAJDXW01. Next base: position 1,021,260 of record OZ251545.1, on the reverse strand, counting down.
CCACGGGATCCTCCGCGTCAAGGGGTTCGCGGCGGTGGCGGGCAAGGACATGCGCCTGCTCGTGCAGGGGGTCGGCGAGAGGGTCCGGCACTACTACGACCGGGAATGGCGCTCCGGCGAGGAGCGCCGCTCCCGGCTGGTGGTGATCGGGGAGACAGGGCTCGACGAGCCGCGCATCCGGGAGATGCTCCGGGCGGGCTGAGCCGCCGACCGGGCGCCGGCCGAGCGCCGGCCCGGGGGGCCGAGCCGCCGGGCGGGGGGAGGAGGCGACCGGTGCACCTGCTGCGCGCGAAGGCGGGAGCGGCGGTCGACGAGACCGAGGCGGTCGACCTCGGCCAGACCCCGGGCGACGTCGTATTCCTCTCCGCCGCCGACACCGAGCTCGCGAGCCTCGCGGGCGCACGGGCCGGGTTCGGGCCAGGAGTCGGGGGCGGAGCCGGTGGCGGTGGCGGCGGCGAGGGGGGCTTCCCCTCCCTCCGGCTCGCGAACCTCATGCAGCTTGGCCACCCGATGTCGGTGGACCTCTACGTCGAGTCGGTGGTCGCGAAGGCCAGGCTCGTCGTCGCGCGGGTGCTGGGGGGGGCCGGCTACTGGCCCTACGGGGTGGAGCAGCTCGTCGAGACCTGCCGGGCCAGGGCAATCCCGCTCGCCCTCCTCCCCGGAGACGACCAGCCGGACCCTGAGCTTGCCTCCCTCGGCTCGGTGTCGGCCGAGAGCACGCATCGCCTGTGGCAGTACTGCGTGCACGGCGGGCCGGCGAACGCCCGCAACCTGCTCGCCTTCGCGGCCGACCTCATCGGGCGTCCGAGCGAGTGGCGGGAGCCCGCGCCGCTCCCCCGCGCCGGGCTCTACCACCCGGAGGCCGGGGCGTGCGGCCTCGACGAGGTCGTCTCGCGCTGGGTCGAGGGCGCTCCCGCCGCCGCCGTCGTCTTCTACCGCGCCCACGTCCAGGCGGCCAACCTCGCCCCCGTCGATGCCCTCGTGCGCGCCCTTCGCGCGCGCGGCGTGAACGCGCTCCCGCTCTACGTGTCGAGCCTCAAGGACCCGGTCTCCGCGGACCTCGTCGAGACCATGCTCGGGCACGCGCGGGTGCGCCTCGTGCTGAACGCGACGGGGTTCGCGGTCGCGACGCCGGGCGCGCCGGAGCGGCGCCGGACGCCGTTCGATGCGTGCGGCGGCCCGGTGCTCCAGGTCGTCCTCGCGGGGGGGCGCGAAGAGGATTGGGCGCGCGGCGCGCAGGGGCTTTCGGCGCGCGACATTGCGATGAACGTGGCCCTGCCCGAGGTGGACGGCCGGGTCCTCGCGCGCGCGGTGTCGTTCAAGGCGGAGGCGCGCTTCGACGCGCTGACCGAGTGCCCGATCGTGGCCTACGCCCCGCGGGCCGACCGGGTCGCGTTCACCGCCGACCTCGCGCGGGCGTGGATCGACCTCGCCGCCGCCCCGCCCGCGCGTCGGCGCATCGCCGTCGTGCTCGCGAACTACCCGAACCGGGACGGGCGGATCGGCAACGGGGTCGGGCTCGACACCCCGGCGGGGACCGTGGAGCTGCTGCGGGCGCTGGCCGCCGCCGGGTACGCGGTGGACGGCGTCCCCGCGAGCGGCAACGCCCTCATCGAGGCGATCGCCGCCGGCCCGACGAACGCGGGCGCGTCCGGGCGCGAGGTCCGGGAGCGGCTTCCCCTCGGCGACTACCTCGCGTTCTTCGCCGGCCTGCCGGGGGCGGTGCGCGAGGCCGTCCGCGCGCGATGGGGGAACCCCGAGGACGATCCGTACTTCCTGCCGGCGGCCGGGGAGGAGGCGGGGACGGACACGGCGGAAGCGAGTGAAGCGGCGGGGGCCGATGCGGGGGCGGCCCGGGAGACGGCGAGGGCGGATCAAGCGGGCACGACTGAAGCGGGCGCGATCGAAGCGGAGGCGGCGGCGGAAGCAGGGGCGGCGACTCGGGCGGGAGCAGCGAGTGAAGCAGGAGCAGCGGGTGACGCGGCGGCAGCGAATCGAGCGAGGACGGAAGGGGCGTTCGCGGTTCCGGCGCTTCGCTTCGGCAACGTCGTCGTCGGGCTCCAGCCGGCGCGGGGCTACCACATCGACCCCGCCGCCACCTACCACGACCCCGCCCTCGTTCCCCCCCACGGCTACCTCGCGTTCTACGCCTGGCTGCGGCGGCGGGCGCGGGTGCACGCGGTCGTGCACATGGGGAAGCACGGGAACCTCGAATGGCTGCCCGGCAAGGCCCTCGCCCTCTCCGCCGAGTGCTACCCGGAGGCGGCGCTCGGCCCCCTGCCGCACGTCTACCCGTTCATCGTCAACGACCCCGGCGAGGGGTCGCAGGCCAAGCGGCGCGCGCAGGCGGTCATCGTCGATCACCTGACCCCGCCCCTCACCCGCGCGGAGAGCTACGGCCCGCTCGCGGACCTGGAGCGCCTGGTCGACGAGTACTACGAGGCGGCGGGGGTGGACCCGCGGCGCCTGGCCGTGCTGCGCGACGAGATCCTCGATCTCGCCGGGCGCCTCGGGCTCGACCGGGACTGCGGCATCGCCCCCGGCGAGGAGGCCGGCGAGGCCCTGTCCAAGCTCGACTCCTACCTCTGCGAGCTGAAGGAGATGCAGATCCGGGACGGCCTGCACGTCTTCGGGCGCAGCCCGGGCGGGGAGCAGCTCCTCGACCTCCTCGTCGCCCTCGTCCGCCTGCCGCGCGGCGCGGACGAGGGCGCGGGCGCGTCCCTGACGCGGGCGCTCGCCCGCGACCTCGGGCTCGACGGCGACGGGTTCGACCCCCTCGACTGCGACCTCGGGGCCGCGTGGACCGGACCCCGGCCCGCGGCGCTCGCGCACGCCCTGGATGCTCCGGACGGCACGGACAACCCTGACGGCCCGGACGGATCAAGCGGCCCGAATAGCTCGGACGGCCCGAGCGGCCCGGATGGCGCGGACGGCCGGACTGGCCCGAACGGGACGAGCGGACCGAACGCACGGAGCGGCTCGAACGGCCTGAATGGCCCGACCGCCCCGCCCGGGCCGCCCCCCCCGACCGTCCGCCCGCCGCCGTGGCGGACCGCCGGCGACACCGTCGAGCGTCTGGAAGCGCTCGCCCGCGCCCTCGTCGGCGGGTTCCGTGCGTGCCCCGCGTCGTGGGGCGGGACCCGGGCGGTGCTGGCGGAGGCGAACGAGCGGATCCGGCCCGCGGTCGAGGCGTGCGCGGCCGCCGAGACCCGGGGCGTGCTCACCGCCCTCGAGGGCCGGTTCGTCGAGCCCGGCCCCTCCGGCGCCCCGACCCGGGGCCGCCCCGACGTGCTCCCGACCGGGCGCAACTTCTACTCCGTCGACACCCGCACCGTACCGACCCCGGCCGCCTGGCGGCTCGGCTGGAAGTCGGCGGCGCTCCTCGTCGAGCGCCACCGGCAGGAGCACGGGGAGTGGCCGCGGCGGATGGCGCTCTCCGCGTGGGGCACGTCGAACATGCGAACCGGGGGCGACGACCTCGCCCAGGCCCTGGCCCTGATGGGGGTGCGCCCGACGTGGGAGCCCGGCTCCGGGCGGGTCACCGGGTTCGAGGTGCTGCCCCTCGACCTCCTCGACCGCCCGCGGGTCGACGTGACCCTGCGGGTGTCGGGGTTCTTCCGCGATGCGTTCCCGGCCCAGGTCGCGCTGTTCGACGCCGCCGCGCGGGCCGTCGCGCGCCTCGACGAGCCCGCGCGCGGCAACCCGCTCGCCGCCGCCTACGCCGCCGACACGGCGCGCCTCGCGGCCGGCGGCGCGGCACGGGCAGAGGCGGAGCGGCGGGCCGGCTACCGGGTCTTCGGCGCGCGGCCCGGCGCCTACGGGGCGGGGCTCCAAGCCCTCATCGACGAGCGGGGGTGGCGCGACGAGGCCGACCTCGCCCGCGCCTGGATCGTGTGGGGCGGCTACGCCTACGGCGGCGAAGCCGAAGGGTCGGCGGAGCACGCGATGTTCGAGACGCGCCTTCGCGGGGTGGAAGCGGTGGTCCACAACCAGGACAACCGCGAGCACGACCTCCTCGACTCCGACGACTACTACCAGTTCGAGGGGGGCATGGCGGCGGCGGTGCATCACCTGTCCGGGGCGCGTCCGGCGGTCTGGCACAACGACCACTCGCGCCCCGAGAGCCCGCGGGTGCGCCGGCTGGAGGAGGAGATCGCCCGCGTGGTGCGCGCCCGGGTGGTCAACCCGAAGTGGATCCGGGGGGTCATGCGGCACGGCTACAAGGGCGCGTTCGAGATGGCCGCGACGGTGGACTATCTGTTCGCGTTCGCGGCGACCGCCCGCGCGGTCGGCGACCACCACTTCGACGCGGTGCTGGAGGCGTATGTGGAGGATCGCGAGGTCCGCGCCTTCTTCGACGCGAACAATCCGGCCGCGCTCCGGGAGATCGCGGAGCGCCTCGCGGAAGCGGTCGAGCGCGGGCTGTGGCGGCCCCGCTCGAACTCCGCCCACCTCGTACTCGAGGAGATCGCGGGCGGCGGCTGAGCCGGCGCGGCCCGTCGGCCCCGGATGGGCCTGGCTTGGCGGCGGCCGTAGCGGGCGGGCCGAAGGTGCCCCCCGAGCCAAAGGCCAGCGCCCGGCCGCGCCCACGGCAGCGGCTGGGAATCACGGCTCCGGCAGCGAGCGCGGCGCCCGCAACGCCCACGGCGCCCGACGATCGGCTTCCGAAAATTATGCCGAAGTTACTCGATTTATCGAATCTTCATAAATCCGCTAAATTTGGTATACGGAGCCGATGAGCCCGCCCGAAAACCCCTTCGCGCCCGGCGCGGAATGGCGAGGGTAGCGGGTCGGGGCGTCGGCGCCGCGCGTCGGCGTGACCGGGGGGAGGAGGCGGGGCGGGGCGCGGCGTCCTCCCGGTTCGACCGGCTCGATCAGCCTCCCGCCATCTCGTCGAGGCGGCGCTGCATCTCCTCCTCGGAGAGCGTCTCGATCATCTGGGAGACGATCCAGACGTGCCCGAACGGGTCTGCGATGCGTCCCGCGCGATGCCCGTAGAACTGGTCGCCTACGGGGATCAGGACCTTGGCCCCCGCGCGGGCCGCCGCCTCCACCGTCGCGTCGGCGTTCTCGACGGTGAGCGCGAGCCGCACCGGCGTACCGCCGAGCGAGCGCGGGTCGGCGGTGCCGAAGGCGGGGTTGTGCTCCGACAGCATCACCGTCGTGTCTCCGATCCGGACCTCGGCGTGGACGATGCTCCCGTCGGGAGCGGTAAGCCGCGGGCCGGTCGCGACCGCGCCGAAGGCCTCGCGGTAGAAGTCGAGCGCCGCGCTCGCGCCGACGACGGTGAGGTAGGGAGAGACGTGGCTGCTGGACACGGGGGCGACCTGCTGCTGATGATGGCCGGGAGGCGGCAGTCTATCCCGGCCCCGCCCCGGAGCGTGAGACGGGCCATCGGCCGGGGGCGCCTGGCGACGCGCCTCGCGGGCGCGGGCGGTCTCGACCGCATGGGCCGTCGCAGGCCTGCTGCCCACCGGAATCAGGCGCGAGCTCTTGGGAACGCTCGTGTCTCGCCCCCGCCCTCGTCATTCCCGCGAAAGCGGGAATCCATGCGGCCCGGAGAGCGCGGGCGTCCCCGAAGACGGCAATCCTGGGAACGGCGTGTCCCGGGGGACACGGGCGTCCCGCCCGCACTTTCTCCCGGGCGCGTCTTGGGAACGCTTGTGTCTCGCCCGCATGGCAGGCTCAGGGTTGGCGGGCAGATCCCAGTACCTCCACACTGCCGAAACCACCCGGACCGGACCGCCCGCCCCGAAGGCTGGCGCAGACCTGCCGGTCGCGCGTATCCTTTGCCCGGACCCGCGTAGCCGCCACCGGAGCACCCGCCATGCCGCCCGAGCTCATCGCCATCATCGCCGCTGCGGTCATGCTCCTGGGGTTCCTGTGGAGCCTGCATCGCGAGGTCGCCGGCGTACATCGCGGCGGCGCGGGCGTGGATCGTGACGTCGGCGGTGGACATCGCGGCGTTGCTGGTCTGCGCGATCGCATGGCGCGTCTCGAAGGGCTGTTCGAGGGGTTCATCCGCCGCGAGCCCCCCATGCGGCCCGCGTAGCGGCGGCCCGATCTCCGAACCGCCCTTTGCTGGACTGGAATCGACCCGATCTCATTGAACGAGCGCAGGGAAGGAAAGATCATGGGTTTGGCCACTGCGAAGCTCCAGCTACGAAATCCGAGGCTACCGGAGCTGGAGGCGGTGGAGATCGACGCGCTGGCGGACACGGGGGCGGTTCATATGTGCATTCCGCAGCATGTCAGGAACCGGCTACGGCTCGAAGAGAGGGATGCCAAGGAGGTCACGTTGGCGGACGGGAGCCGGAAGCTCGTTCCATACGTCGGCCCGATCGAGCTGCGTTACCAGGATCGGGTCGGATTTGCGGGCGCGCTGGTCATGGGAGACGAGCCCTTGTTGGGGGTAATCCCGATGGAAGACATGGATCTGGTCGTCGTGCCGAGGACCAGGCAGGTCATCGTCAACCCGCTCCACCCGAACGTCGCCTCGTCCATCGCGAAGCAGGCCGGCAGTGCTCCCGGTGGCCCCCCATCCGGCCGGGGCGTGCATCCCGGCCCTTCAGCCTGAAGCCGGAGGGGAGCCGCGTTGCACAACGACGAACCGGCCCTGGAGGACGCCCTCGAGCGGGGGCGGCTGATCGAGGAGGTCGGGGAGGCCATCGCCCGCTGTACCCCGCCGCAGGTGTTCGGCGTCCACGGCGATTGGGGGCTCGGGAAGACGAGCTTCCTGCATCAGGTTCAGTGGTATCTCACCGGCGACTGCCCGCAGCAGCCTGAATCGGTCACCAAGGATATGGACGAGAAGAGGAGAGCGGCCGAAGATCGAGGGGAGGAGGCGACACAGAAAGGCGGGGTACACCGCGAGGGAATCCGGACGGTCTGGTTCGAGGCTTGGAGGTATCAGCACGAAGCGGCGCCGGTCGTCGCGTTGCTGCATGAAATACGCGCGCAGCTCTCCTGGCGGAGCCGCGTGGCTGATTCGGCGCCCCGAGCCGCGAAGGTGGCTATCCGCGGCGCGTTGCTCTCGTTGGAGGAATTAACGAAGCAGATCGGCTTCCAGTACTCCAAATTTCGGGAGGCAAGCCGGGAGTGGGAGAGCGAGAACCTCGCCGCAAAGCTGCCGTCGCATACGTTGCGCGAACATCTGTGCGAAGCCATAGGTCAGCTCCTCCGGGAGGGCGACCACACGGACGAGCGGAGGCTCGTCGTCTTCATCGACGACATCGACCGTTGCGAGCCGGAAGCCGCCTATCGCTTGCTTGAAGGCCTGAAGGTCTACCTCACCCTCGACAACTGTGTCTTCGTCCTCGGGATGAACCAGAAGGCGATCGAGGAAGCCATCGCCCAGCGGATGAAGACCGGGGATGACGACGCCAGGTCGCGCGCTGCCGCGTACATGGAGAAGCTGTGCCAGAACGTCTGGCGGCTCCCCGCGATCCGCCGGCCCGAACGGGTGCTGCATGATCTGCTGACAGAAACGGTGGACGATGCCGAAGTCCGGGATCGGATCCGGCAGGGAATGGAAGAAGCGGGCCGGCAATGCCTGCCGCCCAACCCGAGGCGCCTCAAAGGGCTCGCCAACCTGATCGGAAGGCTGTCGCGGCTGCCGGAAAGGGATGACCCTGCGACGATCCAGGAGATGCAGCTTCTTGTGATCGTCGCCTACGTCTACCAGTTTCATCACGACCTCTACGTGAGGTGGGAAGCGGATCCGAACCTGTACGACATCATCTACGAGTGGTGCCGCGAGCCGGAAGGAGTGAAAGAGCCGCAACCGCATTACGAATTCCTTGCGCCGCTGCGGCGGCCATTGAAGACTCCCGGCGCGGAAGGGGGGCCTGGGGTACTGAACCCGGCGGAAATGGAGAGCACCTATCCTGATCCAGCCGAAGCAAACGTCTTCTGGATGCAGTCGCTGATTTTGCATATCGGGAGTGGGGTAGATCCCAGAAATTTCGAACGCTATCTCCATGGAATAGCGACATGAAGCAAGCAGCGATCGAAAGAACCCGCTATGCGATACCGGATTATTTCACGAATCCGGTCATTCGTCCCTATCTGGCCAACGTCCGGGAATGGCAGTGCTATATCCGCTTTCTCGGGCTTCCGGACCGCCGCGACAACCCGGACGTCCTCATCGACCGACTGTTCGTCGAGCCCCTCCTGACCCGCCGGTACGTCTCGCCTGACGAGAATCCGGAGAATTGGACCGGCGAAGCGGAGACCCTGCTCGACGCGCTGGCGGAGGATTCGCCGCTCGTGCTTCTCGGCGATCCGGGGATAGGGAAGTCCACCTTCCTGAACTTCGTCGCCTGGCTGCTCGCGCGTCCGGCGACCAATCCCTTGATCGAGCGGGTCGGGTGGTACTTGCCCCTGCCCATGGTGTTGAGGGAGCTGCCGGTTCAGGGGGTCAGGGATTTCGACGGACTGCTCGACGCCTTCCTGAGCCGGAAGATGAGCGAGCCGCTTCTGGGAGACGAACGCCGTTACCTGATGCGGACCCTCGAGGAAGGGAGGGCGTTCCTGCTGCTCGACGGCATCGACGAGCTCGGCGACCGGAGAGCGCGCGAGAACCTCCGGAACGCCGTCTTCGACGGGTTTGCCCGCTATCCCGATTGCCGTTGGCTTCTGACCTCCCGGATCGTCGGATACGAGGAGGTCCCGTTCGATAGGGAGCATGATCGGTCGGGTGAGGGGGGGCACCAAGACGGTTCGGCCGGTGATCTGCATGGGGCTTTCCCACGAAGAGCGCCGCGCGAGCGCCGTCAGGCATTGGCGGACATCGGATCGATTTCGGGGGGGGAAGAAACGGGGCTTTTGCGGACGCCCACCAGATGGACATCGAGGAGCAGACGAGCCGTTATCCGTTACGTCGCTCCATTCGATGATCGACGGATCGCGGCGTTTGCACGCCACTGGTATATCCACCGTGAAGCGGCGGCGACCCGGGCAGGAGCGAACGCCAGCCATCTGGTCCGGGCGGTTCATGCCGACGAGTCGATCCTGCGTCTGGCCCGCATTCCCAACCTCCTGACCATGATGGCCCTGATCCACCGGATCGAGGCCACCCTTCCGCACGGCCGTGCATTGTTGTACGAGCGCATCGCGGAGGCGTATCTGGAGTCCATCGACAAGTTCCGCGGCCTTGATGCGGGCCCCCACGACCTGCCGCGCAAGAAGGGATGGCTGGCCCGCGTTGGATTCGAGATGCAGTGCCGCCGGATGTCGGAGGGAGGGTCGGATGAAACCGCCATTCTCATGGATGCGGCCACGGTCAAGGGCTGGCTGAGCGAGGAGATGGGGCGCAGCGCCGCGTTCCCGGACACGCCGTCGGCCGAGGATTTTCTCAAGATCGTCGGGCGCCGGAGTGGGTTGTTTCTGCCTCGCGGCGAGGGTCGCTACGCCTTCGTTCATCTTTCGTTTCAGGAGTATTTCGCAGCGGTGGCGCTCAGGCGGGAAGTCACGAGGCTCCGGTGGGCGAAGGGCAATCCGTCGAGGCTGGACTTCGACCGCGGGATATTGGCGGACTGGGCCGGTCTGAGCGTCTGGCGGGAAACCTTCTCCTTCCTGTTCGAGCTGCTCGCGTCCGAGGAAGAGGACGACTGGCACGCCGATCTGCTCGACTGCGTATTCGGTGAGGATTTCTCCCGGTTGAACGATGTAGACCTCGATCAGGATGATGAATATCAGGATATGCAAATCCTGAACCTGGGCGAGCTTCTGGCTCGTCTGGTGATCAATTCCCGCTCCGGATTGACACCCGAAGGGCGAGACCTTGCGCTCGCCTGCTCTGTAGGGGTCCAGCTTCGGATATCCTCTGAGCTTTGGGAAAATACTTTCGGTACCCTGTTGGGTGAGGATGTTCGGTGGAACGAGCGGATATTTGAAGAAATCAACCGGCAGATGCAGAAGCTGAATATATGGGCGCTTGATTTGAGCTGGAGTGGAATTTCGGACATTTCTCCGCTTGCGAATTTTACCGGTTTGCAATCACTCAATTTGATGGAAACGCAGGTTTCGGATCTGTCACCGATAAAAAATCTAACCAAGCTTCGTTCACTCTATTTGGGAGGAACTCCGGTATCTGATCTTTCTTCCTTGATGAACCTTTCGGAACTCCAGTCGCTCGTCCTGCCTGAAATGAAAATCAGGAATTTCGAGGTAATCACGAAGCTACTTAATCTCCAATCGCTCGAACTTTGGAACATAGAGGAGATAGATATTGGATTACTTGCGAACCTCCAGAAGCTTCAATCACTTACCCTGTTTGGGTCGGGACTTTCGGATCTCGCACAGCTATCAACTCTGCCTACGCTTGAGAATCTCGAGCTAATTTATAGCGAAGTCTCGGACATTGCACCATTAGCAAATCTTGGCACGTTGCGGTCGCTTAGATGTGATGAAGTACCATTTTCGGACCTCTCTCCGCTTGCGAAACTCGCGAATCTCGAATCGTTATTTTTGGTACACACGTCGGTTTCGGATATTTCGCCACTCAGAGACTGCACGTCACTTCGTTATCTGGCGCTGGAGCATAATGAAAGAATATCCGACTATTCTCCGCTGGCAGACGTCGTTACACTTCAATCCCTCACTCTCGGGACAAAGGCGGCGCTGGATCTCACCCCCTTGGCGAACCTCCCGGCACTTCAGGAACTCGGTCTATACGCAACCCGGGCTCTGGATCTGTCACCGCTTACGCGCTTGGCCTCTCTTCGGCGACTCCACCTCCTGGGCGACGTGAAGGTTTGGGCCGAGGAAGTGGAAGACCTACGCGATTCCCGCCCCGATCTCCTGATTACTCCGGAGGATTGAGAATCACGGACCGTCAGGTCAACCTTACGCAGGGGAGGAAGGATAGTGGGTTCGGTTGATGCGAAAAGCCAGCTACGGAACCCGGGACCGCCGGAATCGGGGGCAACTTGAGCCGGTCCATGTCGTGCGACGAAGCTCAGATGGCGGCGAGCTGGGTGTCGTTCTCGGCCAAGGGCTTGCCGTCCGAGCTCGGGTACTCGACCTCAACCGCGGCGCGGGAGAGGGGGGAAGGAGCGGCGGCGGGGAAGGTGGACGGAGCGGGTCGATGCACGGGCAGTTCCCTCGTGACGGTGGGGCGGCGCGCCCCGGAAGCGGCTCTCGCGAGGTCGGGGCGGCGTCCGCTGAACGCGGGCCGGCGTTCTCCAAGTACGGGCGATGAACAACGTTACCACGGTCATGGGGGGCGCCCCAAGCTGGATTGCAAGGGCACAGGATGCGGGAGAACCTACGCTCGCGATATGGGCGATCGTCTCGTCGTTCGTAAGACTTCGGCGCGATGTGCAGGGGGCGATATGGACGCAGGCGCCGAGCCAGCCGTGACGGGACCCGTCGGGAAGCCGGTCGCCGTCCTGCTCCCGGCGATATGGACGCGGACATCGGGCCAGCCGTGATGGGCGAGAGGGGGCCGGCGGCGCGCGGAGGGCGGTGCGCCGGCGCGCCCGGGCATCCGGGCCGCACCCGCGCCGCGGCCCGACGGCCCGCCCGGCGAACCCCGACATGAGCGAGATGGTCCCCGGGCTCGCCGCCACGGCCCGACTGCCCCTCCCGACCAGCCCCGGCCAGGCGGCCCGGAAGATATAATCGCCCGCCCTTCGATGGACCCTGAGTCATGCCGATCCTGCACTGGCTGACCCGAGAGCAAGACGCCCGCGCCGCCGCCCGCACGCCGTACCGGCTGCTCGAGGAGGCCCCGGAGCTGTCCGCCGGAGACGCCGGTTCGGGCAACCTGCTGATCGAGGGGGACAACCTGGAGGCCCTGAAGGCGCTGCTCCCCTTCTACTCCGGGCGGGTGAAGTGCATCTGCATCGATCCGCCGTACAACACCCGCTCCGCCTTCGAGCACTACGACGACAACCTGGAGCACACGCAGTGGCTGGCCATGATGTTGCCGCGCCTGGAGCTGTTGCGGGAGCTGCTGGCCGAAGACGGCTCGATCTGGGTCTCGATCGACGACAATGAGGGTCATTATCTCAAGGTCGTGATGGACGAAGTATTCGGGCGGAAGAATTTTGTGGCGAATATTGTATGGCAGAAATCCTATACATCGAACCAGACTGCGAAATTTATCTCCGACACCCATGATCATATCCTTCTTTATGCACTCAATTTCGATGGATTTTCCCTCGGCAAGATCGAACGTACTGAAGAACAAAGGGCGACCTTCAAGAATCCGGATCATGATCCGAGAGGGCCTTGGAAGGCGGAGAATCTCTCCGCTGGCAAATTTTACGCTGCCGGTCGGTTCGAGATAACAGGACCATCGGGCAAGAAATTTCTTCCGCCGAAGAATCGGTATTGGCGATGCAATCGTGAAGTATACGAATCTTGGCTGTTGGACGGCAGGATCACCTTCGGAATCAAAGGCGAAGGTCGCCCCATGCTCAAGAAATATCTGGCTGAAATGGACAGCGGCCTTACGCCGAATACATGGTGGCAGCATCACGAAGTGGGAAGCAATAAACTTGCAAGCACTGATCTCAAGAATTTATTTCCAGGGGTGGAAGTTTTCGGAAATCCGAAACCGGAAATGTTGGTCGGTCGCATTTTGGAGCTCGCCACCAACCCCGGCGACCTCGTGCTCGACTCCTTCCTCGGCTCCGGCACGACCGCGGCGGTCGCGCACAAGATGGGGCGGCGCTGGATCGGCATCGAGATGGGGGAGCACGCGGTCACCCACTGCGCGCCGCGCCTTCGCAAGGTGATCGAGGGCGAGCGGGGCGGGGTCTCCGGGCGCGTCGGCTGGCAGGGCGGGGGCGGGTTCCGCTTCTGCCGTCTCGGCCCGCCGGTGTTCGACGAGGAAGGGAAGGTCCGGCGGGACGTCCGCTTTCCCGTCCTCGCTGCGCACGTCTGGTTCAGCGAGACCGACCGGCCGTGGAACGGTCGGGACGGAGGCGGCGGCAACGGCGGCGGCCCCGACGGCAGCCGGGAGCGGGAGTCCCCGCTGCTCGGCCTGCACGACGGCTGCGCCTACGCCCTGCTCTACAACGGCGTCCTCGGGGATCGGCGCCCGCGCGGCGGCAACGTGCTCACCCGCGCGACCCTGAGCGCGATCCGCGCCGAGATCGTCCGCTCCCGCCCCGACCTCGCCGGGCCGGACGGCGGCGCCCCGGAGTACCCGCTCACCGTCTACGGCGAGCACTCGCGGCTCACGCCCCCGACCCTGGCCCGCGAACGCATCGTCTTCAAGCAGACCCCCTACGACGTCCGGGCGCGGACCTGATCCCGATGCAGCTCAAGCAGTACCAGGCCGACACCCTCGACGTCCTCCGCCGCTTCTTCGAGGAGGCGCGCGTCGCCGGGCCGAAGAACGCCTACGAGGCCATCACGCGCGCCCCCGAGCAGGCGGCGCGCCTCGGCCGCTACGCGGGCCCCTACACCCCGCTCGCCGGCCTGCCGGAGGTCCCCTACGTCTGCCTGCGGCTCCCCACCGGGGGCGGCAAGACGATCCTCGCCGCCCATGCGGTCGCCGTCGCCCGCGACGCGTGGATCGAGAAGGACCATCCCCCGGTGCTCTGGCTCACGCCGTCCAACGTCATCCGCACCCAGACCGTCCAGGCGCTCAAGAACCCCCGCCATCCGTACCGGCAGGCGCTGGACGAAGCCTTCTCGGGCCGGGTGCGGGTGTTCGACGTCGCCGACTTTCCCCAGCTCCGCCCGCACGACCTCCGCGACCGTTGCTGCGTCGTGGTCGGCACCATCCAGACCCTGCGGGTCAAGAGCACCGAGGGCCGCAAGGTCTACGCCCACAACGAGCACCTGGAGCCGCACTTCGCCGCGGTCCCGGAGGCCGCGCCGGGCCTCGAACGGCTGGCGGACGGCGGGGTCAAGCTCTCGTTCGCGAACCTGCTCCACGTCCACCGGCCGCTGATGATCGTGGACGAGGCCCACAACGCGGTCACCGGCCTCACGCGGGAGATGCAGGCGCGGGTGAACCCCTCGGCGATCATCGAGCTCACCGCCACCCCACGGGACCGGAAGGGCCGGCCGATCAACAACATCCTGCACAGCGTCCCGGCCCGGGAGCTGAAGGCGGAGGCGATGATCAAGCTGCCGATCCTCCTCTCCGAGCACGATGCCTGGCAGGGGGCGGTGAGCGGCGCCATCGCCGCCCGCGCGCCGCTCGCCGCGAGCGCGAAGGACGAGCCGGACCACGTCCGGCCCCTCGTCCTCCTGCAGGCCCAGCCGAAGGACCAGGAGGTGACGGTCGAGGCGCTGATCGCCCACCTGACGGAGGTCGAGGGGATCCCGCGGGAGAAGATCGCGGTCGCGACCGGCGACCAGCGGGAGCTGGACGGCATCGACCTCTTCGACCGCGCCTGCCGGATCGAATACGTCGTCACCATCGAGGCTCTGAAGGAGGGATGGGACTGCTCCTTCGCCTACGTCTTCTGCTCCGTCGCCCGCATTCGCAGCGCCCTCGACGTGGAGCAGCTTCTCGGGCGGGTGCTGCGGATGCCCTACGCCGCGCGGCGCAAGGTCCCCGCCCTCAACCGGGCGTATGCCTTCGTGTCCGAAGCGTCCTTCGGCGCGGCGGCGCAGGCGCTCGCCGACCGGCTGGTGGCGATGGGCTTCGAGGAGGACGAGGCGCACGACCAGATCGAGCCGGTACAGGGCGAGCTGGTCGGGCCGGGCGGACTGTTTGGCCCGTTCGATTCGCTCGGTCCGCCGGAAGAGCCGGAAGCCGCGTTCCGGCACACGGTCGCCGCCCCGCCCCCGGAGGCCCTGTCCGCGCTGAAGGCGCTGGAGCGGAGCGGCGGCGGCGTGACCGTGCGCGAGACCGGGGCCGGGGAGATCGAGATCGAGATCGCCGGACGGATCGACGGCGGCCTGGAGGAAGCCGTCCGCGGGTCGCTGCCGGCAGGCGCGCAGCCGGGGTTCGCCAGAGCGGTCGAGAAGCATCGGCGCGGCTTCGGAGATCGGCCGGGTTCGCGGCGGCCGCCCGCCGGGCGCGGCGGGGAGCTCAAGGCGCCGCGCCTCATGTCCGCGGCGCAGGGCGTGCTGGAATTCGCCGACACCGACCTCTTCATGGAGCTTCACGACTGGTCGCTCCTCGATCACTCGCCGCGCATGGACGAGGGCGAGTTCACGATCCGGGAGACGGCGCGCAGCTTCGAGATCGACCTCGACGGCCACCGCATCGCCTACCAGTTCGCGCGCGAGGAGGAGCAGGCCGCGCTGAACGTGGACGTGGAAGGCTGGACCCCGAAGGCGCTCGTGCGCTGGCTCGACCGGCAGGCCCGGCAGCCGGACGTCGGCCAGAGCGAGCTGACCCGGTGGCTCGGGGACCTCGTGGCCCACCTGATCGACGTGCGCGGGATGCACGTCTCCGCCCTCATGCGCGCCAAGTTCCTGCTCGCCCGCAAGGTCCGGGACCGGATCGAGGCCGTCCGCCGGCGGGAGCGCGAGACCGCCTGGCGGCGGCGCCTGTTCGCCCCGGAGGCCAGGGTCGAGGTCTCGTTCGATCACGCCTTCGCCTTCCGCGAAGACATGTACCGCGACCAGCGGCGCTACCGGGGCCGCTGGAAGCCCCGGAAGCACTTCCTGGGGGCGGACCGGGTTCCCGCGTTCGACGGCGTGGACGACGGCGAGGAGGTCCGGTGCGCCCAGGCCCTCGACAGCCTGCCGGGGCTCGAATGCTGGGTCCGCAACGCGGCGCGCGACCCGGCCTCCTTCTGGCTGCCGACCGCGGCGGGCCGGTTCTACCCCGACTTCGTCGCGCGGCTCGACGACGGGCGTCTCCTCGTCGTCGAGTACAAGGGGGCGCACATCGTGGACGGGCCGGAGACCGCCGGGAAGCGGGCCGTCGGCGCGCTGTGGGAGCGTGAGAGCGCCGGGAAGTGCCTGTTCCTCATGGCGGAGAAGGAGGTCGCGGGCCGGGACGTGCGCGGCCAGTTGATGGAGAAGGTCGGGGCGTGAGCGGGAGGCCGGCTCGGGGCGCGGGGGCGGCATGAGGGGCGGGGCGCTGATGATCCAGGGGACCGGCTCGGACACGGGCAAGTCCACGGTCGTCGCGGGGCTCTGCCGGATCGCGCGCCGGCGCGGGCTCTCCGTCGCCCCGTTCAAGCCGCAGAACATGTCGAACAACGCGGCGGCGTGCCCCGGCGGGGGCGAGATCGGGCGGGCGCAGGCGCTCCAGGCGCGGGCGGCCGGGCTGGCCCCGACCGTGGACATGAACCCGGTGCTGCTCAAGCCCCAGACCGACCGCACCTCGCAGGTAGTGGTGCACGGACGCGCGGTCTCGACCCTGGAGGCGGCGGACTTCCTGGCCCGGCGCGACCGGCTCCTCGCCCCGGTGATGGAGAGCTTCGACCGCCTCGCCGGCGCCTTCGACCTCGTGGTCGTCGAGGGGGCCGGGAGCACGGCGGAGACGAACCTGCGGGACCGCGACATCGCGAACATGGGGTTCGCGCGCCGGGCGGAGGTCCCGGTGTGCCTCCTCGCGGACATCGACCGCGGCGGGGTCATCGCCGCCGTGGCGGGGACCCGCGCGGTGCTCGACCCCGCCGACGCGGCGATGATCACGAGCTTCGCGATCAACAAGCTCCGGGGCGATCCGGCGCTCTTCGCGGACGGGGTGCGCGAGATCGAACGCCATACCGGCTGGCCGTGCCGGGGGGTCGTCCCCTGGCTCGACGCGGCCGGGCGGCTCCCGCCCGAGGATGCGGCGGTCCTCGAACGGCCCGGCGGGCGTGGCCCCGGCGACCGGCGCCCCGGCGGGCGGCGCGCCGCCCCGGAGGCGGGCGCACGAGCGGGAGCGCGGGTGCGCATCGCCGCTCCGCGGCTCTCGCGGATCGCCAACTTCGACGACGCGGACCCGCTCCGGCTGGAGCCGGCGGTGGACTTCGCCTTCGTGCCGCCGGGCGCGCCCCTGCCGCGCGATGCCGACATCGTCCTCCTGCCGGGAACGAAGTCGACCCTCGGCGACCTTGCGTTCCTGCGGTCGCAGGGGTGGGACCACGACGTCATCGCCCACGCGCGGAGCGGGGGGCGGGTGATCGGCCTTTGCGGCGGCTACCAGATGCTCGGGCGGCGGGTGCGCGACCCGGACGGGGTCGACGGCCCGGCCGGTGAGGCCCCCGGCCTCGGGCTGCTCGACGTGGAGACGGTGATGCGGGGGGAGAAGTCGGTGCGCCCGGTGGCCGGAACCTGCGCGCGGAGCGGGGCGGCGCTCGCCGGGTACGAGATCCACATGGGTACGACCACCGGCCCGGATACGGCGCGGCCCTTCGCGCACCTCGCGGGCGGCCTGGGCGGCCCAAGCGGCCAAGGCGGACCGAACCGCCCGGACGGCGCGGTGAGCGTCGACGGCCGGGTCGAGGGCTCGTACCTGCACGGCCTCTTCGCGGGGGACGAATTCCGCGCCCGGTGGCTGGAGGGCATCGCGCCGGGGCGTCGTCGGCGTTCGCCTACGAGCCCGCTGTCGAACGGGCGCTCGACGAGCTCGCGGACGGGATCGAGGCGGCCCTCGACGTGGATGCGCTATTCGCCGGGGGGTAGGGATCGCAGGCGTCCTGGGAACGCTTGTGTCTCGCCCGCAGAAGGGTGCAGGGCGCAAGCGCGATGAAAGGTGCAGCGCGGTGCAAGGCCCGACGGCCCATGCGGGCGGGACGCCCGCGTTCCCAGGACGCCTGCGATCCCGAGAGGCGCCCGCGTCTGCGGGACGCGCCGATCCCGGGACGCGCCGGTTTGCGGGCGCGGTTCGCGGCGGGGCCGTTCACGCGCTCGGGGCGAGCGCCCGCCGGAGCCGGGAGCGGTCGACGGGGCCCCCGAGGAATATCTCCGTGCCGTCCGCCCCTTGCGCGAAGAACAGCTCGTAGCCGCTCAGGGTCTCGAGGCCGGCCGCCGCCGCGTCGGCGAGGAAACGGGTATCGACGGGGGTATAGACCGCGTCGAAGGCCCACGCCGCCCCCGGCAGGAGGTCTCGCGGGATCGGCGTTCCCTCGTGGCCGACCATGCCTACCGGGGAGCAGTTGACGATCCCGCGCGCCCCCCGCGCGGCGTCTTCGAGGCTCGTGGCGGCGGTCGCCTCCGTCTCCGGCCGCGCCTCCCGGAGCGCCGCCGCGAGGCGCTCGGCCCGCCCCCGGTCGAGGTCGAAGAGCCGGATCGCCTCCGCCCCGAGCGCGGCGAGCCCGAAGGCGACCGCCTTGCCTGCCCCGCCCGCGCCCACCTGGCAGACCGCGCCGGGCCGGGCGGCGGCCCCGAACGCCGCGCGCCACGCCGCGACGAAGCCCGTGTGGTCGGTGTTGAACCCCCGCGGGCCGTCCGGCCCGAACACCACCGTGTTGACCGCCCCCATCGCGCGAACGAGGGGGCTCTCGATCCCGACCCGCGCCGCCGCCCGCTCCTTGTAGGGGTAGGTGACGTTGATCCCCCGGTAGCCTCCGGCCGCGCAGCGGTCGAACAGCTCGTCGAACCCCGCGCCCTGCTCGGCGGGGACCAGCAGGTCGTAGGCGACCTCGACCCCGCGCATCCGGCCCGCGGCCGCGTGCAGGCGCGGGGCCTTCGAGGCGGCGATGTTGTCGCCGATGAGTCCGAGTCGGACCTTCTCCATGCCTTCCCTCCCTCCCGTGCAACCCGAGCCCGGAGGAGGCCCAAGATAGCGCGGCCTCCCCGAATCTTTCCATGTCCGGCGGGACTCGCTACCCTTCGGGGCTGCCGTTCGGCTGCGGCGGCGGCGATCGTCGTCGCCGCAGCCAGCCAGCCGGCCAAACGAACGGTGTGCAAGCCGAGGGAGCAGGCGCCATGAGCGAGGCAGTCGCCTTCAGTCTGGACGGGCGCGAGGTCGCGGCCGCGGCCGGGGAGACCATCTGGCAGGTCGCCGCGCGCGAGGGGGTGGCGATCCCCCACCTCTGCCACTCCGCTGAGCCCGGCTACCGGCCGGACGGCAACTGCCGCGCCTGCATGGTCGAGGTGGAGGGGGAGCGGGTCCTCGCCGCCTCCTGCATCCGCCTCCCGGCGCGAGGCATGAAGGTGCGGACGGACACCGAGCGCGCCCGGCATTCGCGCCGCACCGTGTTCGAGCTTCTCCTCGCCGACCAGCCCGCGCGCGAGCGCGCCCGCGAGCACGACTCGCGGTTCTGGACCTGGACGGAGCGGGTCGGCCTCGACGGGGGCAGCCGCTTCCCGGCGCGCGAGTCCCCGCCCGCCCCCGATTCCTCCCATCCCGCGATGCGGGTCGCGCTCGACGCCTGCATCCAGTGCAACCTCTGCGTGCGGGCGTGCCGCGAGGTCCAGGTGAACGACGTCATCGGCATGGCCTACCGGGGGCACGGGTCGAGCATCGTCTTCGACTTCGACGATCCGATGGGCGAGAGCACCTGCGTCGCGTGCGGCGAGTGCGTGCAGGCGTGTCCGACCGGGGCGCTCATGGAGGCGTCGCTCGTGGACGAGGCGGGAGTGGATCGGCGGCTCCCGCTCCGGGAGGTGGACAGCGTCTGCCCCTACTGCGGGGTCGGGTGCCAGATCACCTACCGCATCGCCGGGGACGGCACCGCCGCGGGCGACCCCGCCGCAGGCGCTCCCGCCGCGGGTGGAGCCGCCCCGGGCGACCGGATCGCGGCCGTCACCGGCCGCAACGGGCCGTCGAACGAGCAGCGCCTGTGCGTGAAGGGGCGCTTCGGGTTCGACTACGTCGCGCACCCGCACCGGCTGACCCGCCCGCTCGTCCGGCGGGAGGACGCGCCGAAGTCCGCGAGCGGCGAGGTCGACCCCGCGAACCCCTGGACCCACTTCCGCGAGGCGGGCTGGGAGGAGGCGCTCGACCGGGCGGCGGCCGGCCTCCGGCGCATCCGGGACCGGGACGGCGGAAGCGCCCTCGCCGGGTTCGGCTCCGCCAAGGGGTCGAACGAGGAGGCGTACCTCGTCCAGAAGATGATCCGCACCGGGTTCGGCACCAACAACGTGGACCACTGCACCCGCCTCTGCCACGCCTCCTCGGTGGTCGCGCTCCTCGAGGGGATCGGATCGGGCGCGGTCACCGCCCCCTTCACGTCGTGCGCGGACTCGGACGTCATCATCGTCATCGGCGCCAACCCCACCGAGAACCACCCGGTCGCCGCCACCTTCTTCAAGCAGGCGGCGAAGTCGAAGACCCTCATCGTCATGGACCCGCGGGGAAACGGCCTCGCCCGGCACGCGCGCCACGCGCTCCAGTTCCGCCCCGGGGCCGACGTCGCCCTGCTGAACGCCCTCATCCACGTCATCGTCGCCGAGAAGCTGTACGACGAGCAGTACGTCGCGGCCCGGACCGAGGGCTTCGAGAACCTGCGGCGCCACGTCGCGCCGTTCACCCCGGAGGCGATGGCCCCGGCGTGCGGCATCGACCCCGACACCCTCCGCACCGTGGCGCGCGCCTACGCGAAGGCGGAGGCGGGGATCATCTTCTGGGGGATGGGGATCTCGCAGAGCACGCACGGCGCCGACAACGCGCGCTGCCTCATCGCCCTCGCCGCCATCACCGGGCACGTGGGCCGCCCCGGGACCGGGCTCCACCCGCTCCGCGGCCAGAACAACGTGCAGGGGGCCTCCGACGCCGGGCTCATCCCGATGGTCTATCCCGACTACCAGGCGGTGGACGCGGCGGACGTGCGCGCCCGCTTCGAGGACGCGTGGGGCACGAGCCTCGACCCGGAGCGGGGCCTCACCGTGGTCGAGATCATGCACGCGATCCTCGACGGCGGGATCAAGGGCATGTACGTCATGGGGGAGAACCCCGCGATGTCGGACCCGGACGTGCGGCACGCCCGCGAGGCCCTGGCGAAGCTGGAGCACCTGGTGGTGCAGGACCTCTTCCTCACCGAGACCGCGTTCCACGCCGACGTGGTCCTGCCGGCGTCGGCCTGGCCGGAGAAGGACGGGACGGTGACCAACACGAACCGGCAGGTCCAGCTCGGGCGCCGCGCGCTGCCGCTGCCCGGCGAGGCGCGCCAGGACTGGTGGATCGTGCAGGAGCTCGCGCGGCGGCTTGGGCTCGACTGGCGCTACGAGCACCCGCGCGACGTGTTCCGCGAGATGACGGAGGTGATGCCGTCCCTCGACAACATCACTTGGGAGCGGCTGGAGCGCGAGAGCGCGGTGACCTATCCCTGTCTCGGGCCGGACCGGCCGGGCGAGGACGTCGTCTTCGGCGACGGGTTCCCGACCGCGACCGGGCGGGCCGCCCTCGTGCCGGCGGAGGTCGTGCCGTCGTTCGAGGAGCCCGACGACGAGTATCCGATGGCGCTCACCACCGGGCGGCAGCTCGAGCACTGGCACACCGGGGCGATCACGCGCCGGGCGGGGATCCTCGACGCGCTGGAGCCCGAGGCGGTGGCGAGCCTCTCGCCGGCGGACCTCGCCCGGATGGGGGTGGCGGCGGGCGAGGCGGTGCGGATCTCGACCCGGCGGGGCGCGATCGAGATCGCGGCCCGGCGCGACCCCGCGGTCCCGGAGGGGATGGTGTTCGTGCCCTTCTGCTTCGCCGAGGCGGCGGCCAACGTCCTCACCAGCCCCGAGCTCGACCCCTTCGGCAAGATCCCCGGCTTCAAGCTGTGCGCGGCGCGGGTCGAGCCGGCAGCGTCCGGGGCGGGGGTCGGAACCGAACCCGAATCCGAGCGCAAGTGCGAGCCCGCCTGATCCGGGCCGGGCCGGTCACGCTCGCTCCGGGCCGGAGAACGGCCGTCCGGCGCCGGCCCGGAGCCGGGCGTCGATCCTGACGCGCGCGAAGGCCGCGGTCGCCCCGCTCACGCCGCCGTCCACGGATCGACGACCTCCACGTCGACGTCCTCGAAGTCCCGGACGTTGCGGGTCGCCACCGCGAGCCCTTCAGTGGAGCGCGGAGGAGGGATGGCCGGTCAGTAGCGTCGGAGCTTCGGGAAGCCGGGGTACTCAGGGGAGTGGTCGCCCGAGTGGTTCGCCATGCCCGGCTTGGTGAGGAGGAGCTTGCGCGGCGAGAGCGCCTCGATACGGCGCGTCGGCTTCTCGTGCCACCGGAGATTGAACGCGCAGTTCCTGCCCGTCGCGGCGAAGAACGTCATGTCCGAATACGGCAGGTGGTCGTGCACCCACCAGGCGAGCGCCTGCCAGGGCGCGCCTGCCTCGAAGCGCGGGATGAACCAGGGGATGACGATGCAGGCGGTCGCCCCCATGCAGCCCTCGTCGTCCCGCCGGGCCCACACGTGGCGGGAGCGGTTCCACTCCGTGCGGGCGCACGAATAGCCCTGGTCCTGCCGGGCGGCGCCGTAGGTGTTCACCTCCGCGGAGCGGAACGCGGAACGGACCGATACGTGTCCGAAGGTGGCGTGCAGGGGCTCGAGCAGCTCCTCGCAGAGCCGGGTGCCGGCGGCGACGGCCAGGTCGGGGTCGTCGGGGACGTTCGGGATCCCGTGGAAGCTCGCGATCTCGCTGTAGAGCATCTCGCGCATGAAGAAATGCTCCGATAGCCGGACCCGGCCAAGCGCCTCGAGGGCCTTCATGGATGCGGGCTTGCGCATGGGGGGGCGCTCCTTACCGGGAGCAGCCAAGCCCGCGGGCCCGGCCTCGCCGAGCCGGCGGTCGGGGGAAGGGGGCGCGGAGCGGGGCGGAACGGGGCGCCGGCCGGAGGAGGCCGGCGCCCCGGAGGCTCACGCGCCGGGCGGGTCGCAGGGCTCCGTGCCCATGTCGGCGGGCAGGCTGACCTCGACCAGCTCGAAGGTGTCGGAGGTCGCGATCTCGTTGTGGGGGGTGCCGCCCGGGATGTACATGCTGTCCCCCGGCTCGATCCGCACGATCCTGCCGCCCGCGAACTCGAGGTCGACCCAGCCGTCCAGCATGTAGACGAGCTGCCCCTCGCAATGGTGCACGTGCCAGCCGGTCGGCGCCGAGAGGCCCTGCGACGCCGAGGTCACCTGGGCGCGGAGCCGCCCGCCGCTCGCCTCGGTGACGCCGAGCTCGCGATACTTCATCCAGTCGCGCCGCCCCTTGACGTAGGTCGCCTCGTTCTTCTTCGCGAGGACGAAGTCTTCGGAACGCTCCGCCGCCTCGGGCAGCTCGACTACCGCCGCTGCGCTGCTGCTCATGCCGTTCTCCTCCGATGTGATGACGCGCCGCCCGATTGCGGCCTTGGACCGGCTCCGATCCTAGGCGCGGTACCCCGACCCCGCAAGCCGGGGTGACTTCTCCGGCGGAACGGCGTGTCCTGGGAACGCTTGTGTCCCGCCCGCACAGGGCGGTGAAGCGCCCGTGAACAAGAATGCGGGCGGGACGCCCGCGTCCGCAGGACGCGCCGTTCCCAGGACCCGCCTGCGACGAGGGGTGCTTGGCGAAATCCCCGTAGCGCACATGCCGCTTCTTTGGGGCAAGGCCGACAGGGCCGCGAAGGCGGTTGTCGCTGGCGGGCCTCCGGGGGAGGGTCAGGGGCGCCTCTGCAAATCGACCGGAGCCGCGTGGCGCGGTCCGCCGACCGGATCGCCCGGCATCGGCGGTTCGAGGAAGGTGACGCTCTCGTAGAAATCGTCCAGGGCTACGAACTTTCCGTTCTGCTCCGCCCATTCCCGCATCCGGCGGTTGCAGCTATGCCGCCAGGACAGCACCTCGACCCTCCATCCCCGGCCGTGCATGCGCTCCAGGTCCGCATGAAACCCGACCCCGTCGATGAAGCCGCTCCCGTCCCCGGTCAGCAGGACCGCGATCCCGGGGTCCCCGTTGTGGTCGAAGGCGTCGCGCAGCATCGCGGTTTGCAGGGTCTGATCCACGCCCTGCTCCCGGCCCTGCATCGCTCCGCGTTCCAGTAGCTGTACCGTGACCCCCTCGTTTTCCAGACGATTCCAGACGTGCCGGAGCTCCGGGGGAACGGACCCGACCGCGATTGCGTGCTCGATGCCGCGTCCGGCGTGGGCCAGCTCCAGGAGATTCCGGAAGTGGACGCGCACCCGGTGGCGGGCGGCGGCGCCTTCCCGTTCCACCGCGACCTCGCGCGCGCTGATGAAGATGTTGGAGTTGTCCCAGTAGATGAAGACCTTTTCCATTTCGGATCCACAGGGCCTTTTCACTTCCGCCCATTGTAACCCTGACGGCCGCTCCCGCCATGCGGGAACGGGGAGGAGGCCACGGCCATTCTCCGTTCGCCACGGAGCCTGAATCGGGCCGTCGGGGTTGCCCGGGGGCATGACGAAAGGCCATTTTTCGAGCGGCGGGGGGCCGGAATCCGGGCGGCGACCGCGCTACTTTCGGATGGTGCGGCGAACAAGGAAAGGCCTTGGGGAGAGGAGGCAGGCCGGGCCGGTTTCGCCCTCTTCTCCTCCCGCGAAACCGGGAGTTCGGAACGGACGAACCGTCGCCAGCGGCCTGCGGGGCGGAATGGCCTGGGCCGGCGGGCGCCGGAGAGGCCCGCCGGCCCGTCAGGTCAGGGGCCGGCGGGGAGGGCGGCGGCGCAGTCGCGCAGGCATGTCTCGCTCGCGCGCTTCAGCCGCTCGCCGAGGCCGAGGGCAGGGCCGTTCGCGCGGGCGGTGCGCTGGACGGAGCTGCCGTTCGCGCGGAGCTGTCCGGTGACCTCCACCTCCTCGCCGCCGAGGTGGTAGCCCACGATCTCGAAGCTCCAGCCGTCGCCGTAGCGGGCGCTGAGCGAGCGGGCGGTGTCGTTGCCGCTGATCCCTCCGTTCGCGGGGGGCGCTCCATTGGCCGGCCGGGGGGCCGCGGCGGCGGTAGCCGCGGCCGGAGGCGGCGGCGCCGGGGGGTGCGATGGCGCGGACGCCGGCGCCCGGCGTTCGTCGTGAGCCGTTGGAGCGGCGGCCCCGTTGGCGGCGGCGGCGCGGGCTCGTCTCCCGATCGCGGCGGATGAGTGCGCGGCCCCGGTGGGACGGCCGCCATCGGCCCCGGTGGGGCGGACGCTACCGGCGGCGGCGGACGCCGGGGCAGAGGCAGTGTGTGTCGCCGGGCGGGCCGCCGCCGGACGGGCGGCCTCCGGCCCCACCGCCTCCGCCGCCGGCCCGAGGTCGGTGCTCGCCCCCGCCCGCTCCTCGGTCGTCCGCGCCCGGAGCGCGCGCCGCGCCGCCTCGGTGGCCGCCTCGTCGACGCGCTCCGCCTCCAGGTCCACCACCACCCCGAAGGTCGAGCGCGCCGCCTCGCTCGTGTAGAACCCGTCGAGCACGTCCTCCAGCACCTTTCCGGGCGGGCGGTCCAGCGGGTCGCCGTAGCCGCCGCCGCTCGGGCCGTAGAAGGCCATCACGTCCCCCGGCCCGACCCGGAGCCCGGAGAACTTCGCGGGCATGGCGCGCCCGTCCCCGGGGCGAGTGTCGTTGTAGATCTCCAGCCGTCCGCCCGCGCCGTCCCAGCCGCCGAAGACCCCCCACGGCGGGTCCTCGTGGCGGTCCGCCTCGTGGGTGATGAACCCGTCGTTCAGCATCCGCTGCTTCTTGACCACCCCGAGCCCGCCCCGGAAGCGCCCGGGGGCGGGCATCACGTCGTCCCTCAGCTCGTAGCGGTCGCAGACCATCGGGAGGTGCATCGCGAGGTCTTCGAGCGGGTTGTTGCGGGTGTTCGCCATGAGGCTGTCGATGCTGTCCGGCCCGTCCGAGGCGGGACGCCCCCCGTACGAGCCCTCGTTCACCTCCAGGAACACCCAGTAGTCGCCGGAAGGGCGGACCCCCGAGTACGCGGCGAACGAGAGGGTGGCGGAGCTCCCCGCGATGATCTCGTCCGGCAGCACCGGGCTCAGCGCCTTGTAGATGAGGTCGATGACCCGGTTGATCTGGGAGAAGCGGGCCTCCGCGGCGGCCGGGAACCGCGGGTTGAAGATGGAGCCCTCGGGGGCGACGACGTCGATCGGGCGGAACGACCCCTGGTTCGACGGCACCTTGATCTCGGAGGTTTCCGCGTCGAGGAGGAGCGAGCGGATCGCGCAGAAGCACGCCACCTTGGTCGAGCCCTCGAAGGGGACGTTGAACCCCGTCTCGACCTGGTCCGCCGAGCCGGTGAGGTCCACCTCGACGCCGTCGCCCCGGACCCGCACGCACACCTTGACGGGGAGGCGCACGTCGCGGTTCCGCCCGTCGTCGTCGAGGAACCCTTCCGCCCGGTACTCCCCGTCGGGGATGGCCGCGATCCGCTGGCGAAGGACGCGCTCGGTGTAGTCCATGAGCTGGCGCGTGGCGGCGATGACGTCGTCGTAGCCGAAGCGGTCCATCAGCTCGACGAAGCGCCGGACCCCGAGGCGCGCGGAGGCGATCTGGGCGTCGAGGTCGTCGAGGAGCTGCCGCGACGCGCGCGAGTTGTTGCGGATGTAGTCCCACATCGCCTCGTTGCGCCGGCCCGCCTCGTAGAGCTTGGTCCCCGCGAACAGCATCCCCTCCGCGTAGACGTCCGGGATGTCGATGATGAGCCCCGGCGTGGCGGCCCCGATGTCGAGGTGGTGGGCGGTGTTCGCCGAGTAGCCGACCAGCCGGTCGCGGTAGAAGATGGGGATGACGACCGCGATGTCCGGCGAATGGCTCGAACCGTAGTAGGGGTGGTTGTGGATGACGACGTCCCCGTCCGCCCAGCTTCCCTGCACCACCTTCTCGATGCCTTCGAGGTAGCCCGGCAGCGACCCGATGTGGAGCGGGGTCGACTCGGACTCGCACAGGGTGTTGTACTCGGTGTCGAACAGGCCGGCCCCGAGGTCCTGGGACTCGCGGATGATCGACGAGAAGGACATGCGGTAGAGCACGTGCCCCATCTCCTCGGCGATGGTGTCGAGCGCCCCGCTGATGACCTGCAAGGTGATCGGGTCGAGCTCCCGGTGGGCCATGACTTGCTCCTCGTTCGTCGTTCGTCCCGGATTCGTCCGGGGTCCGTCTCGGGCTCGCGCCGGGTTCGTCCCGGGCGCTTCCCGCCGCGCCTTCAGGCCCGCCGGTATCGGCCTCGCCGGCCCCGGTCAGGTCCGGCGCACGTGCAGGCTGCCGTATTCGCTCACCTCGGCCGCGTAGGCGGGCGGGACGAGGACCGTCGAATCCTGCTGGACGAGCACCGCCGGCCCCGCCACCCGGTGCCCCGCCTTGAGCTGGCCGCGGTCGTAGCGCGGGGTGTCGGCGGTCGCGCCGTCGTCGAAGGTCGTCGGCCGCGAGTAAAGGAGCGCCGCGTCGCAGGAGGCGCCGTTCGCCCGCTCCAGGGGCCGGAGCCGGAGCGGCTCGATCCGGTCCGTCCCGATGACCCGCACCGTGATGAGCTCCACCTCCGCGTCGTCGAAGGCGTAGCCGTAGTCCAGGCGGTGCTGGGTGTTGAAGCTCTCGACGATGCGCTCGACCCCGCCGGCCCCCAGCCGCCCCTCCGGGATCTCCGCCCGCAGCTCGAACCCCTGGCCGTGGTAGCGGCACTCCGCGAACCGCTGGAAGGTCTGGCGGTCCGGCGGGACCCCGTCGTTCTCGAGGTCGCGCCGGCAGTGCCCGACCAGCTCCTCGACCAGCGCGTCGAGCTGGTCCACGGCCGCCGGATCGACGTGGGTGAGGGAGGTGATGAACGAACGGACGTGCTCGTACTGCATGTCCGTCTCCAGCAGGCCCATCGCGGCGGTGATCCCCGGCGCGACCGGTACGAGGACGTCCCGCGCCGACACCGCCTCGGCCAGCGCGACCCCGTGGAGCGGCCCCGCCCCGCCGAACGGGACCAGGGAGAACTCGCGGGGGTCCACCCCGCGCGCGACCGAGCTCGACCGGATCGCGAGCGCCATGTTGGAGTTGATCACCCGGATGATGCCGAGGGCCGCATCCTTGACCGGGAGGCCGAGCTTCCGCCCGACCTTCCGTTCGATGGCGCGGCTCGCGAGGTCCGGGTCGACGGGAAGGTCGCCCCCGAGCATCCGGTCCGCGTCCAGCCGCCCGAGGGCGACCTGGGCGTCGGTGACCGTCGGCTCGTCGCCCCCCTTGCCGTAGCAGGCGGGGCCGGGGTCGGCGCCGGCCGAGCGCGGCCCCACGTGGAACCCGCCCGCCGAGTCGATGTAGGCGATTGATCCGCCCCCCGCCCCGATGGTCACGAGGTCGATCATGGGGGCGAGGATCGGATGCCCGCCCACGTAGGAGTCGCGCGGGTTCATGATCTTGATGCGCCCGTCGGGGACGGTGCTGATGTCCGCCGACGTCCCGCCGATGTCGACGGTGATGACGTTGCCGGCCCCCGCGAGGAGCCCTTCCGCCCGCCCGCCGATGACCCCGCCCGCCGGCCCCGACATGAGGATGCTGACCGCCCGCCGCGAGCACGCCTCGACCGTCGAGACCCCGCCGTTCGACTGGATGAGGCGCAGGTTCGCACGGAACCCCTGGCGCGCGAGCCGGTCCCGGAGGTTGGTGAGGTAGAGGCTCGTCTTCGGCCCGATGAACGCGTTCATCGCGGCGGTGGAGAAGCGCTCGTACTCCCGGAGCACGTTCGCCACCTCCGAGGAGCAGCAGACGTAGGCGTCCGGCATCTCGCGCTCGACGATGGCGCGGGCGCGCCGCTCGTGCTCGTCGTTGATGAAGGAGAAGAGGAAGCCGATGACGACGGAGCGGATGCCGCGCTTGCGGAAGACGCGGACCGCTTCGAGCACGTCGTTCTCGTCGAGCGGGGTCCCGATCCGCCCGTCCGGCGGCAGGATGCGCTCGGTGACGGGGATGCGGTTGCGGCGCTTGACGAGGGGGCGCGACTGCCACGGCACGTCGAAGTGGAGCGAGAAGTTGTGCGGGCGCTTGTGGCGGGCGATGTGCAGGACGTCGCGGAAGTTGCGGGTGGTGAGCATCCCCACCTCCGCGCCGTTGTGCTCGATGGTGATGTTGGTCGCGACGGTGGTGCCGTGGACCACGAGGTCGACGTCGTCGCGGGTGACCCCGGCGATCTCGCAGAGCTCGTGCAGGCCCTTCAGCACGCCCTCGGACTGGTCGTTCGGGGTGCTCTGGACCTTGTGGACGAACACCCCGCGCTCCGACTCGAGCACGAGGTCGGTGTTCGTCCCCCCGACGTCGACCCCTACCCGCGCGCCCATCGCGTCCTCACACGCGCATCCTCACCACACCGCAGGCCGCCCGCGCCGTTCAGCCGAGCTCGTCGAGCGCGGCCAGCACCTCGGCCGGATGCTCGGCCGGCTTCACCGCCCCGTAGACGCGCGCGATCCTCCCCTCGGGGTCGATGAGGTAGCTCACCCGCCTGGGGTACTCCTGGTCCGCGCTCTCCGCCGCCCCGTAGCGCATGGAGACCGACCGGTCCTCATCGGAGAGGAGGTCGAAGGGGAAGGCGAACTTGTCGCGGAACGCCCGGTTGTCCGCTGGCGGGTCGCAGCTCACCCCGACGACGACCGCGTTGCGGGAGGAGAAATCCTGGATTCGATCACGGAACCCCTTTCCCTCCACCGTTCACCCGGGGGTGTCGGCCTTGGGATACCACCACAGGAGCAGGTAGTGGCCCCGGAAGTCGGCGAGGTCGCTCGGCACGCCGTCCTGGTTCGGGAGGTGGAACGCCGGCGCCGGCTCGCCGGCGCTTCGCAGGGTGGAGCTCATGGGTCTTGCCTCGCTCTTGGTGGCGGCCTGCGCCCCGGCCCGGCGGCGCGCGCCGCCGGAGCCCACGCGGGCGCTCCTGATTGGGAACACCGGGTCGAGCCCGGCCGGGCGAATTTGATCGATCCCGGGCGGGGCTGTCAACAAGAAGACGCGAGGCTTCCTGGATCGCGGCCGCGGTCGAGGCGCCGGTCGGAGCCGCGCCCGGACGCGCCGCCCCCCGGGAAGAACGGCGTCCCTCCCCCGATGCCCGGCCACGAATCGGCCAGGGCGAAGTCGCCTTGGGAGGGAGCGGAGGCCCGGAGCCGGTTGTAGGCGGGATCGAGGTTCGCCTATGCTTCACGGAGGCGAGGCGGGAGCGCGTTCTCGAAGGGGGGCGGTATGAGCACTTCGGCTACGGTGGCGGCGGCGCGAGCGCCGGCGGCGGGACCGGCGCCGCCGCGGGCGGACTACGGACCGGACGAAGCGGCCATGCAGGCCTATCTTCACGAGGGCGAACGCCGCGCCCGCGAGCTCGGAAACCGCGGCCCGATCCGGTTCGACGCGCGCGGGGCGCTCTCCGCGGACATCCTCGAAGCCTACCGGCGTTGCGGCTTCTACGTCTTCGAAGGGGTGCTCGGCCAGGAGGAGCTGGACGACCTCGAGGCCGACCTCCTCGACATCCTGGATCGCCTCCCGTCCGCGCAGGGCTCCCCGGTGGACGCCAAAGGCCGGCCCGCCCTCGCGGTCGGCTGCGAGGCGCCGACCCTCTTCTGGTCCCGGCCGCTCGGCGATCCCTTCGGCGGCACCGACCTCGCGAACGGCCGGCACCCGGTGAAGATGACGGAGCCCGTTCCGCCGCCCGGCGCTCCGAAGGAAGTGGTCTACCTGATCCTCGGCTCCCTGCAATTCTCGGAGGCGTGCCTGCGAACCTGCGGCCACCCGGAGCTGCTGGCGGTCGCCGCCGCGGTCAACGGCGACGACTTCGTGCCCTTCACCGACGCCCTGTTCATCAAGGAGCCGGGGCGGGGCGCCTCGGTCGCGTGGCACCAGGACGGGGTCACCCATTGGAGCAGCCCCGACTGGGACCAGGGCTCCCACGGCTTCAACTTCATGGCCCAGCTCTACGGCTGCACCCCGGCGAACGGGGTCTGGGTCGTGCCGGGCACCCACCGGCTCGGCAAGGTGGACATCGAGGCGATGGTGGCCGAGGCGGGGACGGAGCGGCTGCCCGACGCGGTCCCGATGGTCTGCGCGCCGGGCGACGTCGCCATCTGCAACCGGCAGGTGCTGCACGGCTCGTTCGCCAACACGAGCGACCGGTGGCGGGTGACCGTCAACTTCGGGTTCCACCGGCGCGCCTCGGTGCTCGGGGTGAAAGGCGGTGGGCTCCACAACGCGCCCGCGGTCTACGACGAGGAGCGGATCCGCCGCCGCTCGCGCATGATCGGATACGCCATCGACGCCCGCCGCCAGCGCTTCCCCGAGGAGACGCCGTTCGTCTACCAGCCGTTCGCCGGGTCGGGCGAGGTCTGCCGGTGGCGCCCGGAGGTCAAGGCCGCTCTCAAGGACTACAACCTGCTCGACCTCAGCATCTGACCCCTCGCCCGGCAATACCGGCCGCGATCGGGTGCGGGGCGGAGGGGTTCACCGGCTCCGGGGCCGGCGCCGGCCCCGGATCGCTCGTACCGAGGTCCGAACCCGAGGAGTAATCCAGTGAGAACCATCGTCGCCGCCGCACTCGTCGCCGCCATCGGTCCGCTGCCCGGCGCACTCGCCGCCGATCTGGCCGCGGCCGACGTCGTCGAAGCCGGAGGAGCGGTCATCGGCAAGGCCGTCTTCGAGCAGACGCCGACCGGCGTTCTCGTGTTCGTCGAGGTCGAGGGCCTTCCGCCCGGGGCGCACGGCATCCACCTGCACGGTACCGGCGCCTGCGCTCCGGACTTCAAGGCCGCCGGGGGCCACATCAATCCCTCCGGGGCGAAGCACGGTCTTCGCCATCCGGACGGGCCGGACAACGGCGATCTGCCCAACTTGTTCGTGTCGGCCGACGGGTCCGTCAGGGCGGAGTTCTTCACGACCCGGGTCGCGGTGGCGGCGGGCGGCGGCCTGCCCGCGCTCCTGGACGCGGACGGATCGGCGGTCATCGTCCACGAGCGGCCGGACGACCACCTGACCCAGCCGATCGGCGGCGCGGGCGGGCGCATCGCGTGCGGGGTCATCGCGAAGAGGTAGCTCCGGTCCCAGCACGCTCCGGCGCCCGCTCCCGGAGCGAGTCTCCGGGCCGGCCCCCGGGAGCGCTTGTGTCTCGCCCGCATTGCCGACGGCGGGCGGGGCGTTTTCCTACGAAACGCGAGCCGATCTCCCGGTCGATTCGAGCCATCCGGCGGCATCGCCCGGAGCCGGGCGGGGCTACATTGGGCGGATGCAGGACGCCGCCTACAAGAACCTGTTCGCCCATCCGCGCATGGTCAAGGACCTGCTGCGCGGGTTCGCCGCCAAGGGATGGAGCGACACGCTCGACTTCGAGACCCTGGAGAAGCTCCCCGCGGAGTTCGTGAGCGATGATCTGCGCCGCCGCCACGGCGACAGCCTGTGGCGGGTCCGGCTCCAGGGTTCGTCGTGGCTCCAGGTGGTGGTGTTGCTGGAGTTCCAGTCGACTCCGGACCGGTACATGGCCGTTCGCCTGCTCGCGTACGGGAGCTTGCTGTACCAGGACCTCATTCGCCGCCGGGAGCTGGGGCCGGACGGGGAGCTTCCCCCGGTGCTGCCGGTGGTGCTGTACAACGGTCGTTCACGCTGGCGGGCGGCGGACGAGGTGGCGAAGCTGGTGGCCCCGGTCGAGGGGCCGCTCGCGCAGTACCAGATGTCGCTGCGCTACTTCGTGCTTGACGAACGGGGGCTCGGGGAGGACGATCTGCCCGAGGACAACCTGGTGGCGTCGCTGGTGGAGTTCGAGGCCAGCCGTTCGCCGGAGGACCTGGCCCGGGCCGTGTCGCGGCTGCCGGGCTGGTTCCGGGACGGGGATGAGCCGGAGCTCAGGCGGTCATTCCTGCGATGGGTGTCGGAGGTGGCCGAGCCGTCCGGCTCCGTATCGGAGGAAGTGTTGGGGCAAGTGGAGGAGGAGCCGACGATGCTGGCCGAATGGGTGAAGGAGTATTACGAGGAGGCTCGCTTGAAGGGAATCGAGCAAGGGATCGAGCAGGGCCGCGCCGAGGAGCGGGCGCGGCTGTGCCGGCAGGCGGAGCGGAAGTTCGGCCCCGGTACGGCCGCCCGGCTGTCGGGGCTGCTGGACCGCCTCGCGGCGCCCGGCCAGCTCGACGAGATCGGGGACTGGTTGATCGACTGCGACACGGGCGCGGACCTGCTTGCGCGCGCGGAGCGGATGGTCCAGCCCTCGTCCTGACCTGCCGCCGGCCGTCGGTACGGAACGCCGAGGCGGGTTCGGGCCGCGCCGCGGGCGCCGTCGCCGGGCGCGCCTACAGCCCGCAGGCTGGCGCCGCCGGGCCGCTCAGCGCCCGGAGGGGGACTCGGCGAGGGAGAGGCCCTGCCGGGGGCCGAGGCGGAAACGGTCCGCCGTGCCCCACTCGCGGAGTCCGACCCCGGCCACGAAGTCCCCGAACACCGGGCCGTGCTTGAAGAGGTGCCCCGAGCACCCTCCCGCGATGAGCACGTTCCCGTGCTCGGGATGGAAGTCGACGATGAAGTGGGTGTCCGGGGTCATCGCGATCTGGCACGCCTTCTGATCGACCGCCCGCTGGCCGGCGAGCCCGGGGAACCGGTGCCGGAGGTACTGCCGGGTGCGGTGGAACGCCGACGGCTCCACCACCCGCGCGTCCTCGTCGAGGTCGATGACCGTCTCCTCCCACGCGATCGCGGCCTTCACCCCGCATCCCTCCACGGACGGCGTGCCGTAGGCGCCGTAGCCGTGATCGACCCAGCAGGGCATCCGCT
Source organism: Gammaproteobacteria bacterium (assembly GCA_965243335.1). Lineage (GTDB taxonomy): Bacteria > Pseudomonadota > Gammaproteobacteria > HK1 > HK1 > JAJDXW01. The sequence goes on along the minus strand of OZ251545.1, from coordinate 987,832 downwards.
CCGCGTCGTAGGCGGTGTCCGCGTCCGGCGTGGACGTATAGACGATGTCCTGGCGCACCACCTTCGAGATCGGCCGGACGGTGCGCCGGAAGAGGTCCCCGAGCCACGGCCCCGCGGTCATGACCACGAGGTCCGAAGCGATCGGCCGCCCGTCGAGGCACGGCCGCTCCGCTTCGTCCACGGTCACCCGCCCGCGCCGCATCCCGCCCCCCTCGCGCGCGAACAGCTCCGCGGTCCGGACCACCGCCCGCCGGGCCATGAGCAGCCCCGATTCGGGCTCGAACAGGCCGTAGGCGACGTTGGCGCACCGGAACTGCGGAAAGCGGAGTCGGATCTCGTCGACGTCGAAGCGGAAGTGGGGGACCCCGAGCCGCTCGAAGGTCGGGAACGTCGAGTCCTCCCACGCGCTGTGGCCTTCCCCGGCGAGCACCAGGGCGCCGCACTCCACGTACAGCGCGCACCCGAGCTCCGCTTGCAGCTCCAGCCAGCGCAGCCGCGCCTCCCGGACCCAGCGGGTGTACAGCTCGTCGCTGCCGTGGATCGCGCGCAGGATCCGGGTGTAGTCCGAGGAGCTGGCCCGCCCGTGCCCCGGCTCCCACCGGTCCACGAGGGTGACCCGGCAGCCCCGGCGGAGCAGGGAGAGGGCGGTCATCACCCCGGCGATCCCGCCCCCGACCACCGTCGCCTCGGGCCGATCGCCCTTCATGGCTATGGCTTGCTTCTCCGAACGGATGAATACAGTATACAGGCGGCATCCCGGATACAGGCGCATACTGGCGGCGGCCCCCTCCGCCCCGAACCGCAATGGAGGAGAACGGAATGGCGAGCGAGCGATTCCCGCTCCCGGACGGGACCCATACCGTCGCCCTTGGCGTCGGCGACCTGAACGGCATCCTGCGCGGGAAGCGCGTCCCCGCCGACCAGTGGCCGCGGGTCAGCGAGTCCGGGGTCGCCCTCTCGGTCGCGATCTTCGCCGTCGACATGACGAGCGACGTCTGGGACACCCCCTACGTCAGCATGGAGAACGGGTACCCGGACATGCACATCGTCCCCGCCGGCCCGGTCCGTGCGGTTCCCTGGGAGGAGGGCTGCGCGTTCTGCTTCGGGCGCGCCGTCGGGACGGACCACCAGCCCGTCCCCATCGACCCCCGCGGCCCGCTCGAGGCGCAGGTCTCCCGCGCGGAGTCGATGGGGTTCGAGGTCTCCGTCGGGGCGGAGCTCGAGTTCTACCTGCTGGACCCGGAGACCGGGCGCCCGGTCGACGTCGGGAACCAGGTGTACGGCCTCGGCCGCGCGGCGGAGCTGGAGCACGTGCTCGGCCCCATCCGGCGCCAGCTCCCCGGGGTCGGGATCCCCATCGAGCAGTCGAACCCCGAGTACGCGCCGGGGCAGGTCGAGGTCAACATCCGCTACGGGCCGGTGCTGGAGGCCGCGGACCGGGTCATCGCCTTCCGCGCCTTTGTCAAGGAGATCGCGGCCCGCCACGGCTACCTCGCGACCTTCATGTCCAAGCCCTTCGCCGCGGAGTCGGGCAGCGGCTTCCACACCCACTACTCCCTCTGGCGGGACGGGGCGAACACGTTCGCGGGCGCGGACGGGCATCTGTCCCCGACCGGGCGCGCCTTCCTCGCCGGCCTCCAGGAGCGGATGGCGGAGACCGCGCTCGCGTCCGCCACCACGCCCAACGCCTACCGCCGCCGCCGGCCCTACACGTTCTGCCCCGTCAACAACTGCTGGGGGGTGGACAACCGCACCGTCGGCCTGCGGGTGATCGAGGGCGCGCCGGACGCGGTCCGCGTCGAGAAGCGCGACGGCTCGGCGGACTGCAACCCCTACTACCTCATGGCGTGCGAGGTCGCGGCGGGGCTCGACGGGATCGAGCGGGGGCTCGAGCCGCGGCACTTCACGGACGGCAACGGCTACGAGCTCCCGGAGGCCGACCCGATCCCCGCCGACCTCGAGACCGCGCTCCGGGCCGCCCGCGAGTCGGAGTTCCTGAAGGGCGTCCTCGGCGAGTACCGCTTCGAGATCCTCGCCGGCCAGGCCGAGCGGGAGCTCGCCTTCCTGGACGGGCAGGTCACCGAAGTCGAGACGGACCGCTACCTCCGGAACTTCTGATGCGGCTCGCGCGGATCACCGGCCGGGTCTCGGCGTCCATCAAGTCCGCGAAGCTCACCGGGGTCCGGATGCTGGTCGCCGACTACGTGGACCCCGAGGGCGAGGTCCTCGAGCGGGCGGCCGTCGTCACGGACGCCTGCGGGGCCGGGCCGGGGGACCTCGTCCTCGTCGCCGTCGGCTCCGCCGCCCGCGTGCCCGCGGAGACCGCCGGGGTCCCGACCGACGCCACCGCGGTCGGGTTCATCGACCAGCTCTCGGTCGGCGACCGGAACGTGGACCTCGCCGCGCTGTCCGGGCCCCCTGTGCTACCCACGCCGCCCGGCCCGCCCGGATCGCCCGGCCCGCCGCCGCCATCTCCATCGCCGGCCGAGGCCGCGCGCCCCGCGCGTTCGAGCCGCCAGAGACGCAAGTAAGGAGCCATCCGAATGAACCAGCAAGTTCCCGCCGGCCATTCCGCCCTCGGCATGATCGAGACGCGGGGCCTCGTCGCGGCCATCGAGGCGGCGGACGCCATGGTCAAGGCCGCGAACGTGAGCATCGTGTCGCAGTCGCGAAGCGGCGGCGGCCTCGTCGCCACCCTCGTCCGGGGCGAGGTGGGGGCGGTCAAGGCCGCCACCGACGCGGGCGGGGTCGCGGCCGACAAGGTGGGGGAGGTGATCGCGGTCCACGTGATCCCCCGCCCGCACGACGACCTGGGCGCCATCCTCGACGACCTCTCCGGCGGCGCGGACTGACGGCCGCGGCTCCGGATCCGGCTCAGGCGGCGGATTGACCCCAGGCCGCCATCCGGGTCCGGGACGGCGGCGCGAGGCGGGCGCGGGTGAGCACGGCGGAGTTCGAGGCCTTCGCGGAGGCTATGGCGGCGCGGCCCGCGCGGCCGGGGCCGCCGGCCGCTCCCGCCTTCGATCGGGTGACGGTCCTCGGCGGCGGCCCCGAAGGGCGGCTCCTCGCGAGCCTCTGCCTCGCCGAGGGGGCGGAGGTCACCCTGTTCTCGGCCTACGGGGCGGAGCTCGCCGCGATCCGGAGCGCGGGCGGCGCGACCCTGCGGGGCGCGGGCCCGGTCGGCACGTTCCCGGCCGGGCGCGAGGACGGCGGCCCCTCCATCCGGCTGAGCGCCGCGCTCGACCAGGCGCTCGACGGCGCGGACCTCGTGTTCGTCACCGGGCCGGTGCTCAAGCAGCGGACCTACGCGATGGTGCTCGCCGAGCACGTCGCGGACGGGCAGGTCCTCGCCCTCGCGCCCGGGCGTTCACTCGGCGCGCTGGAGGCGGCCTGGTACCTCCGGGTCGGGGGCTGCGAGGCGGACGTGGTCCTCGCCGAGGTCCAGGCCCTCCCCTTCTGGATCCGGGAGGACGGCGCGACCCTGCACCTCACCCGCGCCCGCCCCGCCCCCGCCGGCGTGCTGCCGAGCGGGCGCGAGGACGTGCTGCGCGGCCTCGCCCGCTTCCTGCCCGGCCTCGTCCCGGCCCGGAGCGTGGCCGAGAGCGGCTTCGCGGACGGGAGCGGGCTCGTCGAAGTCCCGGCCCTCCTCCTCGGGGGCCCCGCCGCCCCCGCCGGGGGGCCGGCGCTGCCCCCGGGCGCGGAGCCCCTCCCCGAGCGGGACACGTTCCGCGCCCTCGTCGGGGAACGGGGCCGCGCGGTCGTCGCGGCGATGGCGCGGGAGCGGCGGCGGACGGCGGCCCGGTTCGGGGTCCGCGACCTGCCGGAGACCGGCGAGTGGCTCGACGCCTTCGCGGGCGCGCCGGCCGGCGAGGAGGCGCGGCCGAGGCCGGACCCCGCCCACGCCCGCCGGCTCGTGCGCTGCGCGGTCGTCGGCTCCCTCGCCCCACTCGTCTCCGCGGCGGAGGTCGCGGGGGTCGACGTCCCGGTCACCCACGCGATGACGACCCTCGCCCAGACCGTGCTCGGGGGCGGCCTCGCCCACGCGGGGCGGCGGCTTGACACCGTCGGCATCGGGGTCGGCGACCTCGACGACGCCCGTCGCGCGATGGACGCGATCGCGCGCGGGGACCGCGGGCGGGGAGAGCGCTGATGGACGCGGACCTTCGTTCGATCGCCGCCGCCCGGCGCGCCGCCGAGCGGGCTTGGAAGGCGTGGCTCGCGTTCCGCGAGACCCCGCCCGAGACCATCGACGCGATGGTGGAGGGCATGGCCCTCGCCATCGAGCCGGAGGCCGAGCGACTCGCCCGCCTGGCGGTCGAGGAGACCGGGCACGGGAACGTTCCGGACAAGCGGATCAAGAACCTGTTCAACGCGCTGTCGGTCGCCGAATGGCTGCGGAACGTGCGCGCCTTGGGGGTGCTGTGGCGCGACGAGGCGGCGAAGGTCGCGGCCATCGGGGAGCCGATGGGGGTGGTGGCCGCGCTCATCCCGGTCACCAACCCGACGGCCACGATCATCTTCAAGACCCTGTCCGCGGTGAAGGCGGGCAACGCCATCGTCTGCGCCCCCCATCCGCGCGGGGTCCGGTGCGGGGCCGCGACCGCGGCGGTGCTCGCGCGCGCCGCGGAGCAGGCGGGCGCGCCGCCGGGGCTCGTCCAGTGCCTCGACGAGGTGACGATCCAGGGGACCGCGGAGCTGATGCGGCACCGGCGCGCGTCGGTGGTGATGGCGACCGGGGGGGCGGCCATGGTGCGGGCCGCCTACTCCTCCGGGAAGCCGACCCTGGCCGTCGGGCCGGGCAACGTGCCGGTCTACGTGCACCGGTCGGCGGCGGGCGACCTCGGCGAAGTAGCCGAGCAGATCGTCACCTCCAAGAGCTTCGACTACGGGACCGCCTGCGTCGCCGAGCAGGCGGTCATCGCGGACGCGCCGGCGGCGCGGGGCTTGCGCCACGAGATGAAGCTCAAGGGGGCGTACTTCTGCACCTCGGCGGAGGCGGCCCGGCTCGCCCCGGTCCTCTTCGACCGCCGCGGCGCGCCGGTGGTCGGGAACGTCGGGCAGTCGGCGCGGCGCCTCGCCTCGCTCGCCGGCTTCGACGTCCCGCCTCGGACCCGGGTGCTCGTGGCGGAGCCGGCCGGGATCGGGCCCGACCACCCCCTCTCCGCGGAGAAGCTGGCCCCGGTCCTCGCCTGGTACGAGGCGGCGGAGCCGGCGGCGGGCATCGAGGCCGCCGAAGCGGTCGTGCGCTTCGGGGGATGGGGGCACACCAGCGTCATCCACGCCCACGACCCGGAGACGGTCGCCGCGTTCGGCCGGGTCCCGACCGGCCGGGTCCTCGTCAACACCCCGGCAATCGCGGGCGGCATGGGGTTCTCGACCGGGCTCGAGCCGAGCTTCATGCTGGGCACCGGTACCTGGTCGGGGTCGATCGTCAGCGACAACGTGACCGCGCTCCACCTCATCAACATCAAGCGGGTGGCGTACGAGTCGCGGCCCTGGCGGGACCTCTACGACCTCTACGGCGCGCCGGACGCCGGGGGCGTCGGGGGCGCCGGGGACGGCGAGAGCGCCGAGGGCGCTGCCGGGGGCGCCGGGGGCGCGCCGGAGGCGTGGGGCCGGCCGGCCGCCGCCGGGCGGGGCGGGCGGACATGAACGAGCGGGTGACGATCCGCGCCCTCGTGCAGATCGACCGGCTCCAGCCCAAGTTCGCGGCCTACACCGGCGCGACCGTGCAGGGCTCGATCCCCCTCGCCGGCGACACCATCCTCATCGGCGAGCTCGCCCCCGGCAACGAGGTGTTCGGCCTCGTGGACGCGGCGCTGAAGGCGAGCCGGGTCGAGGCGACGAGCCAGATCGTCGAGCGCGAGTTCGGGTTCTTCATCCTGCGCTCGCCCCTCAACGCGGAGGTGACGGCCGCCCGCGACGCGATCCTCGCGCGGCTCGGGATGGGGATGTCCGACCGCCTCCGGCCCGCCGTCGAGTCCACCCGGATCATCACCTCCGTCGAGCCGTACCAGGCGCAGCTCCTCAACAAGTGGTCGTCCGGGTCGCTCCTCGTCCCGGGGCGGACCCTCGGGGTCTTCGAGTGCGCCCCGGCCGCCTACGTCGCCCTCGCCGCGAACGAGGCGGAGAAGGCGGCGGAGATCGACGTCGTGGAGGTGCGGGCGGTGGGCCGCTACGGGCGCATGTTCATCTGCGGGAGCGAGGCCGCGGTCGAGACCGCGATGGCGGGGTCCGCCGCCGCCATCGGCGGGGTCGAGGGCCGGGAGGAGGGGGCGGCGGGCTGATGGCGGGGGGCGGCCGGCGCGTGATCGGGGCCGAACACGTCGAGCGGGCGAGCCGCCGCGGCCGGCGCTGGCTCGAGGTCCTGCCGGGGGCCATCGTCACCGACCAGGCCCGCGACTCCGCGGCGAGGCTGCGGGTCTCGCTCCGCGCCGGGCCGCTCGACCGGCCCGCGGCCCCCGCCCCGGACGGGGCCGCCGCCCTCGTGCGCGGCCTCTACCGCCGCGGCGCGAAGTGGATGCCGCCGGGGCGCCCGAAGGGGCGGAGCCCGGTCCGCTTCGGGCGGCTCGCGCTGATCGGGGCGGGCGGGGTCGGGGCCAACGTGGCCCAGCTCGCCGCGAGCGCCGGCATGGCGGAGGAGATCGCCGTGGTCGACGTCGTCCCCGGCCTCGCCGAGGCGCTGGCCCTCGACCTCGCCCACGCTTCCGGGCTCACCCGTTCGCGGAGCGCGGTCTCCGGCGGGACCGACCTCGCGCTCGCGGCCGGGGCGGACGTGGCGGTGGTGACCGCCGGCCGCCCGCGCGCGCCGGGGATGGACCGCGCCGACCTGCGGGAAGCCAACCGCCGCACGATCCGGGCCGTCGCGGAGACGATCCGGACCGCCGCGCCCGGGGCGGTGGTGGTCGTGGTGTCGAACCCGCTCGACGAGATGACCGCGGAGATGCTGCACGCGACCGGGTTCCCGCGCGAGCGGGTCCTCGGCATGGCGGGGACCCTCGATTCCGCGCGCTTCCGGGAGGCCCTCGCGCGCGAGGCGGGGGTCGGGGTGGACGAGGTGGAGGCGATGGTCCTCGGATGCCACGGGCCGGAGATGGTCCCCGTCGTGTCGCGGGCCCGGGTGCGGGGCGCGCCGCTCGAACGGTGGCTGGGCCGGGCGCGGATCGAGGCGTGCGTGGAGCGCACCGTCGCGGCCGGGGGGCAGGTGGTGGCGCTTCGCAAGACCGGGTCCGCCTCCGTCGCCCCGGCCCATGCGGTCGTCGAGGTGCTCGACCACCTGCGCGGGGCGCGGGCGGGTACGGTGCCGGTCTCCGTGCGGCTGGACGGCGAGTACGGCCTCGAAGGGGTGGTGCTCGGGGTTCCCTGCCTCCTCGGGCCGCGCGGCCTCATCGAGATCGAGGAGATCCCCCTCGAGGAGTCCGAGCGGCGCGCGCTCGCGAGGGCGGCCGACGCGGTCCGGGCCCGGGTCGCGGAGGGCGAACGGCCGGCGGGGCCGGGGTTGGGGCCGGGGCCGGTTTCGTGGCGTCCTGGGAACGCTCGTGTCCCGCCCGCATTCTCGGGCGAAGGGCCGGGGCCGGCGGCGTGACCGTGCGGAGCGCATCCGGGGGCGGGCGGTTCGAGGAGGTCGGCGCCTACGTGCGGGCCAAGCGGGTCGGGCCGCTCGTCTTCGTGGCCGGGACGACCGCGATCGAGCCCTCGGGGCGGCTGCACGCCCCCGGCGACGCCTACGCCCAGACGGTCTACGCCTTCGGGCGGGTCGAGCGCGCGCTGAACGAGGTCGGGGCGGAGCTGCGCCACGTGGTGCGGACCCGGGCCTACCTCGCCGACATGCGCGCGGGCGGCGAGTACGTGCGGGCGCACGGCGAGATCTTCGCGGACGTGCGCCCGGTCACCACCGGGATCGGGGCGGTGCTGACGACCCCCGGGATGATGGTCGAGGTCGAGGCGGACGCGGTGATCCACGACCCGGACGGCAACATCCTCTACTGAACCGTCCAGAGGCGGCCCGCGGCCGGGTCGCGGTTGCTCCTCTTCCCGGGATCGTCGCGTCCTGACGGACCCGGGCGGTCCCGCCCGCATCGACGTGCGCCCCCCGGCCGTCCGGGTGCGGACGCACCGTTCCTTGCAGCCCGGCCCGGCGTGTCCCGCGCCCGATCCGGCCCGCCCCGCCCCCGGCCACGACCGCCCGTCGGCGCGGCATGAAGCCTTCGCGGGGCCGCCGCCTCGTTCCCGCGACTTCGGAATCCTCCGGTCACGTATGCCTCCATGTCCGGCTGGAGGCCGCCAAATACGGATAAACGTCCGAAAATGTCCCGTTGAATGTCGAGAGAGGAGCAACATGATGTGATAATCATCCCTTGATGTCGCTGTCCACGGAGACAGAAGAATGACAGAGTTCTCCGAACGCCTCCGGGCCATCCGGGAATGTCGGCATCTGAGCCGCGCGCAGCTCGCGCAAGCGTGCTTGCCCAGGAGGATCACGGAACGGACGATCACCCGGCTCGAGTCGGGGGAGAGCGGGACCCCGCGGCAGAATACGGTGAGGGTGCTCGCCGACGGCCTGCGGGTCGAGGTCGGGGAGCTCACCGGCGACCTTCCGTTTCCCGAGTACGTCCGGTCCGCGTCCAGGCCGATGGAGGTCGGCGACACCTTCCCCGTCGGCGGGAAGTTCCGCCCGGAGCTGCGGCTCGCCTTCGACCTGATCCGCCACCGGTACGGGTGGAACGAGCAGCGCGTCATCGCCCTGGCGCCGCTCATGTTCGTGCTGCTGGTCGAGCGGTGCATCGGGTGGCAGAAGCGCAGGCTCGCGGACCTGAACGACCAACTGGAGCGCTTCGACCGGCAGATCTCCAGCCGCATCAAGGCCGTCGTCCACCAGGACGAGGCCCTGAAGGACATCCCCGCCGGAGAGGACCAGCCCCTTCCCGAGCACTTCCCCCGTACGTTCGGGGAGTACCTGCGCGCGCTGGCCGCGGACCTCCCCGCCGGCGCCGCCGAGCCGATGGTCACGGACCTGTGGAGCGGCCCCCAGGGGCGTATCTGCGAGGCGTACCTCGACCGGCTCACGGGCGGCTCGCACCTCGCCCGATGGGCGCTGGAGTACGGCGACGTGCGCCTGGACGACATCCCGGAGGAGCTGCGCTCCGACGAAGCGAAGGGCGAGCGCGCCAGATGGCTCGAAAGCCGGCTGAGCGACGGAGCGAAGGCCATGCTGCGGGAGAGGAGCGCGCGCGGCCTCCCGGTCGGGCCGCGCTCGATCGGGAGCTGGAAGGCGGGCGAGCCCGGGCGGGAAGGAGAAGACGGCCGCGCCCCGGTTGCGGAAGACACGGGGCTTCCCGGCCGGGGCGGCGTGTAGGCCGCGCGCGCCATGAGCTACGAGTCGTCCCGATGGGAGTGGCGGGCAATCAAGTCCATGCGGGCCGGGCCGCGCCGCGCGCGCCACGAGCCGCCATCCCCGCAGGCTCAAGCCGTCACTCCCGCGCGCCTGCCGCCTTCCCCGCGCCCGCCGTCATTCCCGCGCTTCCCGTCATTCCCGCGAAAGCGGGAATCCACTTCAACCATGAACATCCCTGGACTCCCGCTTGCCCGGGAATCGCGGGTCCTCGACGTATGCAGCAACCGGGCGGACAAAGGGTGCAAACGTCCGAAAGTGTCCGTTGACCGTCGCGGGCGAAGCCTCATATCGTCGGCTCCCGATGCCGCCCGGCGAAGAACGATCCGGGCGGAGCACGAGAGGAAGGCTGCATAATGGCGTATCGTCAAGACCCCGACCTGGAGTTCCTGGCGAACGTGCCGAGCGCCGACCTCGAAGCGCTCGTCCGGATCCTGACCGAGGACGGGAAGCGCCTGACCGAGGAGCTGACCACGCACGAGAGATACAAGGAATCCAGCCCGGATCATCATGAGTACTGGGACCTGATAGCGGCCGAAATCCAGTGCTTCGGCACCAACACGCTGGCGACGCTCTTCAGGGGCGGCAAGGGGGTGTTGTACCGTGAGGTGCTGATCGACGTCTGCGACAAGATGAAGGTGAACTTCCACCGCGGCGCGAGCGTCGAGACCATCGAGCTCAACCTTCTGATGAAGGTCCTGACCGACTCGATGAAGGAGATGGGCCCCGAGGAGCTGGAGGCGGTCTGTGACGACCTCAAGCTCAGCCCGATGCGCTACACGCCGGAGGCGGTCACCATCGCCCTGCAACTGGCGATCAGCCTTGGGGTATTCGCGCCCTACAGGATCGCCCCCATCGTGGCCAACGCCGTCGTGACGGCCCTGATCGGCCGCGGCCTGGCCCTCGGAGCGAGCGCCGCGTTGGGGCGCCTGATGTCCGTCTTCGCCGGGCCGATCGGCTGGACCCTGTCCGCCGCCTGGCTGCTGGTGGACATTGCCGGGCCGGCCTACCGCGTCACCGTCCCGGCCGTGATCATGGTCGCGTATCTTCGTGCGGAGAGCGCGAAACGGGCAATGCAGGAGCAGAAGCGGAGGCAGAAGGAAAGGAAGCGGCTGAAGAAGCGCATGAAGAAGCTGGAGAAGAGAAAGCGATCCAATCCGGATCGAGACCACTCTTCCAGTGAACAGCCCGAAGAATAGACCCGGGTGTTGCATGAATCCGGGATCCGTCATTCCCGCGCAAGCGGGAATCCACTCCGAACCAACCCCATCCCAATGGAGGATTGAGCCATGCCGTTCCCCGTAATCCCCGTCGTCGTCACCGGCGGCGTCACCGCCCTCGTCACCTACGTGGGGGTAAGAATGTTCATGGAGAACCAGCGTGCGATTTGCCCCGCCACGCCGCGCGGCCTCGACGAGATCGCTCACGAGGTCGAGGGCGCGAGGGAGACGCTCTACAAGGCGCGGCGGTTCCTCGAAGTACGCCGCGAGAAGACGCAAGGCAAGCTGGAATCGCTGGGCCGGCAGAAGGCGGAAGCGTTCGAGAACGCGCTGATCCCGTTCGAGGAGACGTTCGCGCGGATCAGGAACGTCGATCCCGGCGATGCCGGCCTCCCGCCGACCCTGGCGGAGGCGGCCCGGGAGATCGTCCCGGAGTCGGCCCCGGGGTCGGCCCCCGAGTCGGCGAAGCTCCGCCGGATCACGGCGCGCATGGCGGACGTCGTCGCGGGCGGCGTGGACTCTCTCGGCCCCGATGCCCTCGCCGCCCTTGCCGCCTGCGGCAGCGCCGGGGTGCTCCCGCCCGCATCCGGCAGCCCGGCCGTCCCCGTGCCTTCCGACGTAGCGGTCGGCAACGCCACCTTGGCCTGGCTCCGCGGCGGCGCCTTGCTGCCGAAGGACGAGGGCACGGTGGTCATCCTTGGCCGGGTGGCCGCCGCGCCGGCGCTGCTCGTGAACGGATTCGTGCTGCCACCGCGCGCCAGCGAGGAGGCGGTGGAACAGGCCGCGTCGAACCTGCTCGACGCGGAAGCCGCCGCCCGCGCCATCGGCCGCAAGGCCGCCGAGGCGCGGAAAACCCTGAAGCGGCTGGCGGAAGGCCGTCTGGCCGACGACCTCCCGGCCCTGCGGGACCTCGTCTCGGCCAACGACGACTATGGTGCCTACGACCGTCCGCAGAAGGTCCTGGTCGGCCGCGCCGCCTCCCTCGCGAAGACGGCCGGGGACCTGGCCGAGGCCCCGCTCCTGGGCGAGGACGGCGGGATCACGGACACCATCGGGCAGGCGCTCAAGAAGGCGAGGAGGGTCCTGAAGGCGCTCGAAGCGGTGTGACCGCGTGTGACGGCGTAACGTTCCGCGGTCCGCGCGGCGGCGGGATGCCCGTGGCCGGCAGCCGGCGCACCACCGGTACCGGCCGCCCATCCCCGGCGCTGACGGCTTGGCACGGAACGTCTGCGCTTGCATTGCGGGAAGGGAGGAGTAGAATCTTGGTCCGAACGACAGGCCCACAGATAGGAGGAGCCGATCATGGGAGTTGAATTTAGCCCCGAAAATATTCAGCAGATGAAGGACGAAGCAAATGAAGATATAAAAGAGGCACTTGATGAACTCCAACGCAACCACCCAGAGGTGGTCGATGTAGCGGCGGCGGCAGTGGGCGCCATGTTGGGAGGTGGAGCATCGTACGCCGCCCTCCGTTTCTTGGGAACGCCGGGACTGTCGGGTCCCGGGATAACCTCCGCGTTGGCGGCAATAGGCAGGCTCGTCGGAGGTGGAATGCCGGCTGGAGTAGTTGTTCTAGGAGTACCGCTAGCTGTCTTGGGAGTTGGCGGCTATGCCATCGCCAAGAATCGGAGGGACGCCAAACTGGCAATAGCCTTGAATATAGCTATCCTGAAGCTCTACGCAATCCAGGAACGGCTGATGGAGAATGCCGAGTACTTCCGCGAGGAATTGGCCGAGATCAAGGCGTGGATTACTGAACTTGAAAATCGAAGACCATAATTGAGGGTACGTTCATGAATAATAAAGATGAACAGCGACAGATCAAAGCCGTTAAGCTTCTTCAACGGCGGTCCAATGCCATTGAGGAAGCCCAAGGCGGCATCGGCAAGGATATTCGCGCTATCAAAGAACGGCTGGCAGATTTAGGCGACGTGGATACGTCGACGCCGGATTTCAGGAAGAGAAATCAGGTTCACCTTGATGCAATGAGTGAGCACAGGAAACTCCCTGACGTTGACGCGGAGACCATCTACGCTGAGGCAGAGGCGGAGTTCCCGGAGGACGCCCGCCTGGACGACATCCTGACTTCCGGCGATTGGGCAATCGTGGATGAGCGTATCGCAGCCCACATCGAAGACTTCAACGCCCGCTATGCCCTCGACAGGTGGGACTACGCCATTGCCGGGGGATGCGGCCTGTTCGCGTCGATGCTTGACTTGCTCTTCGTAAAGGCTCCTGCTAAGCCGACCACCAAATGGACGAAGGAGGTGGACGGTGTGTTCAACAGATGGGTGCAACAGGCGTTCAATCACCTGCTACCTCCCAAGGTGAGTGAGAAATTCAGTGAATTTACCATCGGCGGCGCAGATTCGAGAACAGTGGATCAGTTGCTAGGGGCGCCACCACGAACGTTGAACCCTTGGAACCATCGGCTGAGGTCATTGTCCCACGACCCAATTCTGGGATTTCTGTTCGGCGTTTTGGACATGAAACGCGGCACGTGCACGGTGGTTGGGAGTGACGGCCGCCTGAAGATATACCCAGCTACCGCGGGACCTGTGGATGGCGGCTTGTTTCCACTGCTTGGCCGCCTGTTCGGGCATCTTCTATCGGATGTCAATGCCCCCTCTGCAAAAGGCAACAGGGGTATGGGATTGCCCGCTCCCCTTATGGGCATCCTCCCCATGTTTAACGGCCTTCCAATGGGAGACTCCGACCTGGGTAAACAGATCGAATATATGTATGTCAACGGGTACGACTTGCGCCAATTTGTCGCGACTAGTATTCCTGTACTGATCATGGAGGTGATGATGCGCGTCTTCTACGCCGTCAAACAGGTCAAGCTCACAGGCTCGACACTCGGGGAAGCTCTGATGGACACGATACCCATGAGGATGAATCCCCGGTTCAGGATGATGCTCGCCATGGCTTATGGAACAGTGGCAGCGGTAAATGGGGCCAAGGTGTATATTACCCACAACATCCTCAATCTGAACTACGCAGCGTGGCATGGGCTTGTATGGAACGGTTTCCATTCTATGAAATGGGCGCTGTTGGATAGGAGCCTGAAGCTCTGGGGAGAAGTCGAGCAGAAGGAGCTGGAGGCACTGGAGCGCGTCGTGGATCAGATTGATAACCTGGGTGACCGGGCAGAACGCTTGCCTGTCTAAGTATAGCGAACTGAGACTATAAGGAAGTAGAAGGAGGTACGAATGTGCAGATTTTACACGCAAACTTGTCGAACGAATCGGCCCATGCACTTGCTCCAAATTAGCACTTCTCGCAAAAGCTGCTTGATCAATAGTCTCGCGATACGCCGAAGATCGCGAATGACTGAAAGCTCTTGTAGACAACCACTTCTCCGAACAGGAAGCGCTTCTTGACACCGCGTTCGAGGATATACAATCTCCCCGCAAGAACCAGGATTTTGACGGTTTCCTCAATAGTCTGATTACGCTCATCGAAGCCTATGGTAAGGTGGAGTTGCTCCAGCGATGGGTCAGCGTCGCTGTGCTCGACGCCGAGCAACCCTTCCGACGCCTGCGAGGCTACCGCGACATGCACCAGCTCATGAGCGCCCTGAAGCACCCATCCTCCCTCTTCAACCCCTCGGACAAGGCCGTTTGGAGCCCAATCCCACAGGAGATTGTCACCTCCAAGCTCTACAGCGAACGGGACACCCCTGTCCAGCTTCTGGTTATATCCAGCGTAACCAATTGAATTATAAATACTTATGGATCCGGACGACACTCCCTTCATGGAATTTCCGGGTTGGACGACCCGTCATATTGCATTGTGGCGCTATTGCGAGTAGGGTCAATTTATTCGACAGGATGCAACGGGAGCATGAGCATGTATCTCTGGGACGACATCGCAACAGCTCTGGGCAAGAAGGTCGAGGATCTCAAAGAATATCTCGTCGAGGACAGCTTGGACGCATCGGAGGCGCTAAGAACGGTGCTGCTATGCGAGTCGCCCCATCATGCCGAGATCAGTCACGGGCATCCCTTGGCCGGAGATTCCGGCGAGGGGATCACAAAGGCATTCGCCCGCAATCTCCGCGATTTCAATGGGAGGGAGGAACCCATCGGCTGCTTGCTGCACGAGGGCCCTCAGTACATGAATGCTGACGACGTAAATTGTAGCGTGCTCAACAGCCTTGGGTTGATGAACGTCAGTCGCCTGCCTCTGAACAGCAAGGCGTATTGTCTCGGTGCTCGCTGGCAGTACCGCGAGCTCCTGTGTTATTTCAAGGATATCAAATCAAAACTAGAAACAAAAGAATCGGAATATGGAATTCAGTTTCTCAGAAACCTTGATGTTGATCTTGCCTCTTCAAAGGTGTATGAGGCCCTTCGAGATGACCTGATCGAACGGCTTAACCAGCTTGGGCAAAACGTAATGGTCGTTCCATGCGGAAAAGTAGCCAAGGCATTTTTTGATTGGGCAATCGAATACTGTAGTTACCAAAATTACGTAGAATCTTATGATTGCCTTATACCTCATCCGTCGCGAAATAGCTGGCTACAAGAGAGAAATTGCGATGATATCAAAAATCTTGTGAAAATTATCGATGAACGCGCGCGAGAGGATGTCCTGTAGCGTGTCGATCTCGTCGACGAACAGGACGATCTGCGCCGGATCGGTCGTTTCCGTTCCACGGCGGGCAGTTCCGTTCGTCGTCCGTCTTTAGCCGAGGTCGCAGCGAGTGATTCTCAGTCATTAGTGCTTGCCGAGAAGGTCGCCGTTATCACCAGCAAGAGCAGTTGTCACCGCAGTTCCTGCCAGACGGTGCCGGCACCATCAATGCGGATTGAGAGAGCGGGCTCTGATGGAGCGATGAACGGCTTTGCTGGCTGTAAGATGGTTGAAGCTATCGTCATCACGAGAGATGCAACCACAAAGATAAAAATCGAAGCGACTAGGGTATGTTGCAACATCCCGATTTGCATCGCTGTCTTATGAGGGTGCAGGTCGACAGGGAATGGCTTTACGATAAGAACATCCGGCCCACCACGAAGCAGGGTGGCTAGTCTGGTAACAACAGACATCTGGTAATTGACATTCCAGAAATTTATCCACGATTTCGTTCAATCTTCCCGCACTGGTACAGGCGTTGATGATGATGCGGGGGTTATAGCTGTCTATTCTCGTCAGAAATCTCTCTCGGATTTCACGAATACCCCATAGACTTTTCCAGACAGCATTAGTCAGTTTTCTCCGTCTCTCCTTACAGATTTTATTTCTGTGAATGACATATAGAGATGCTTGGAACTGTATTGGATTTGCAATAATGATACGATCACCTGGAACTGCGATATTCTTAAGCACGCAAGCAAGATGTTCACGTATAAGATTACCTGTTTGGCCCATGGCCGGCGCTCTGGGTGTGGCTATGACTCGGCCTTCGTTACGGTAATCGTACTCGTCTTTATGCGGAGACTCAAGAAGCAGAACAATATTTGTATGGCAATTCGTTTTTGGTGAAGTATCCTCATGGTAATCTAGTTGAATTCCATTTTGCCTTCTGGAGATGCAGTATCTCTCTTTATCCTGCACACGAAATTGCTGACGGAAAATCCCATGAATAATTAAGTTGCCTCCATCGGCCCGCACATAATTGCTACATTGAGAAAAAACATGTCTTTCTTCATATGTCAGATCGTATTCGACGTCTACTACCCGACTATTTGGCCATTCGACACTCAATTTAATTCGCATTCCTGCCTCCTGTAGTTATATTAAGAAAAATTGGCCATGGATCCAGGTACAATCAACTGGACCCGTCGGCTCAGCGTATCTGAACCTTCGGCACATCTTAACACGCCGCACTTTCAATCGCATCAGTACCTGGGCACCAGCAGCGCAGGGTTCGCCACGTACCAGTGGGCGGGCAGCACGTATTGCCTGCTCTCCGCTCAATTCCGACCACCTCTCGCCATTCGTTGCGCCAACCTCTGCACGAATGCGTTGGCAATGCGGCGCGGCCCCTCCATCACCGGCATCGAGGCGTCCTGAAGCATTCGCAGCCCATCCTTGACGTCGGCAGGCTGCGCCTCGGGGATGACCTTGGATTCCCGGCTTGCAGCGACACCGTCCGGGGCTTGCAGGTCCAGGAATTCAACCTCAAGCCAATCCGGTGACTTGCCGGCAGCTACGGCCCAAAGCTCCGTGACCCCCAGACGCCGGTACCAGGCCGGCTTGCCTTCGTCGGTGTGGGAGACGTTGATCTCTGCGACCAGGTCGGGCGGGCGCCGTTCCGTAAAGGCGTCTGCCTGCTCGTCTCCCAATGCCTCGGCGCGGAGGTACGCTTCGGCTTTCTCGCCGACGTAGAAGGCGCAATCGGCCTCCGCGCCCGCGCCTTGCGGCCCCTCCCGATCCCGCCATCGCGTGCCGCGTAGCTGCTCCACGCGCCGCCCGCCGCCCGGAACGCCGCCGCCGAGCCCCTCCGCCACCTTGTCAAGCCGTACCGCGATGCGTTCGTGCAGCCGGCTCGGGGCCATCATCACCGCAGCGCCCCTGACCGGATCGATGGAGACGCGGCGGAACGGGAGGTCGGGATTGGGGAAGTCCGTGGCGGCCAACCGTGCGACCTCGAGCCGCGACAGGCCGAAGGCCCGGATCAAGCGCGTCCCGTCCGGCGTCCGACCCGAGCCGAATTTGGACAGGAAGCTTCCTTCCCCGGCTGGCGGCGCGGCGGCGGCCTCCGGCATATCCGTTGCCCAAGGCCAAGCCGTTGCGGTGGCGCTCATCCGAAACCTCCCATGTTCATGGGCCGCGGTCGGGACATCGAACGCGGCGGATCATACCACCACGAACCGCTCCCACAGGTCCGGCGGCTGCCCCGCCCCGCGCGGCCACCGAGGCGCGGAACGCCCCGAAACGGCTGGCGGAAGGCCGTCTGGCCGACGACCTTACGGCCCTGCGGGGCCTCGTCTCGGCCAACGACGACCATCGCGCCTGCGACCGCCCGCAGAAGGCGCTGTTCGGGTCGGGGCCGCGCCGCATCCCTGGCGAAGACGGGGCCGGGGATGTGGCCGAGGCCCCGCTCCTGGGCGAGGACGGCGGGAGCACGGACGCCATCGGAACCGGGCGGCAGGCGCGCAAGAGGGCGAAGAAGGTCCCGAAGGCGCTCGAAGCGGTGTGACGCCATGCCTCCTCCTGCCTCCCCGCGGCAGGGAGAGGGTCGGGGCCGGTCGCCGGCACGCCGCCGGCGCCTCCGTCCCCGCCAAGCGCTTCTGCCGCAACCGCCCCTTCGCCGGGTTCCAGGCGCCGGCGGCCACCGGCGGCAACGGGGCCGTCACCTGTACCGCCACCGGCCTTCCCGGCGGGGCTGGCGTTCGACGCCGACGGCACCGGAAGCTGCCCCGGCATGGAGCCGTGCGAGATCTGCGGCACGCCCCCACCCCCACCACCCTCACGAGCGGGACGCAGATGGTCGCCATTGCCATCACCGCCCAAGACACGAACGCGGACGCGGACCGGGCCGCGAGCGACGACCGGGATCCCCTGACGCTCCAGGTCTCGGTGCGGGCGCGGCCTACCCCTGCCGCCCTGTCCGGCGGCGGCGTATCGGGGGGGGGGGGGGCACGGCAAGGTTCACGTCGGCGAGAGGTGGTGTAGTAGACTCCCCATTGTTCAGGCCGCTAGGCAGGTAGCGAAGCGATGAAGCAGCAGACTCTGGAACGGGCGCGGAGCACCGTGGAAGCCTTCCTGCACAACCAGTGCGCGGATACGACGCTGGCGGTGCTGTCGATTGAACCGGAAGTGGACGGGTATGGAGACGAAGTCCTCTTGATAGCCCTCACCTACGATGATGGCGACGGCGCCAAAGGCCTGCCGGATTCCTTGGCGCGAATCCGACTGATAGGTCGCTTGCGCACCGAACTTCAGGTCGTGGACGTGGAGGCGTTCCCCGTCGTCTCGTTCACCGCCGAATCGGAGGTCGGGGAAGAGCCGGAGTAGCGCGCCGTGGATCCGGAGCACCTCTTGCAGATAGCCACCGATCTTGCGGAGATCAATACCCGCCGGCCGCGGCGAGCGGATCTGTGCCGGGCCGTCAGCACCGCGTACTACGCCCTGTTCCACTGCCTGGCGCGCACCTGCGCGGACAGTTTGGCCGGCCGCGCCGGCCCGGTTGGTGACCGCCCGATGTGGCGGCGGGTGTACCGGGCGCTGGAGCACAGGCAGGCGAGGGCACGTTGCGAGAATGTGCCGTCCTGGTTTCCCGACGAAGTGCAGGAATTCGGGCGGACGTTCGCGACCCAGCAGAACAGGCGCCACTTCGCGGACTACGACCCGGACTACCTGGTCAGGAAGTCCGACGTAATCGCGGACATCGAAAGCGTCCGGACGGCGATCGTCCGCTTTCTTGCAACGCCGGCCAGCGTCCGCCGTGATTTCGCCATCCACGTGCTGATGAAGGTGAGGGCCGATGCGTGAGATGAGGGTGTTGCGGGCAGTAGCGGCGTGGCCGTGGAGATCGCAGATCCTCATCACTTCATTTTCCTTGCACACGAGCATGAAACATGCCAAACGAACGATCACCAACAACGATTGAAGGCGCCTTTAATTCCGGTGGCCTTCCAAGTCTTTTGCGGCACTTCGTTGTGAATGACCTTACCTGCCACCTCAACCGTTGTGAGGGGCAAGTGATCATGCTGTTTGAATCTCCCCATTTCATGGAGGTCCTTGCCGGTCATCCCTTGGCGGGCAGGAGTGGTCGGATTGCCTTTAACGCATTTTGTATGCCGTCAGAAGACGAAGAATGCCCTTATACTGTCGGCGAAATTTTGCACTGCGAATTGTTTGATCAATTTCCGTGTTTCCAGCGCATCGGGGTCATGAATGTCAGCAGGCTGCCCTTGCAGAAGAAGCTGTATCCATACTCGGTTCGGCGCCAGGTTCCACAAGAGTTGCTTTCAGCCTTTAGGGTCATTCGCAAAAATCCTGGTGTATGCGTGGATAGGCGGTGGAAAAAACATCAGTTTTTTGTAGCATTGATTCAAGAAGATTTGAAGAATCGAATCAGGAGAGTCAGACGTCGTCTTGGGAGGATCAACGTCAAGTTCGTATCTTGTGGTGACGCCGCCAAAGCGTACCTCGAACATTTGGACGTCGAGTCTTGTCATGATCTCCCCCATCCGGCAACCGGGTGGGATGAAAACAATGCTGTGGAAGCGATGGTGGATTGGTTTCATAATCTCACCGCATGAGTCGGCCAAGTATTCCGGTCCAGGCCGATCGCGTGTTGCGGCGCAAGGCGGGAGCGGCCGCCCACGGGCAGGCGGGATCCCGCATCCCGGGGGGAAGGGGTATTCCCGGGATGTGCAGTCTTTGCCGCCCCCCTCAGTAGAAGGCGCAGTCGGCCTCCGCGCCTGCGCCTTGCGGCCCCTCCCGGTCCCGCCATCGCGTGCCGTGTAGCTGCTCCACGCACCGCCCGCCGCCCGGAACGCCGCCGCCGAGCCCCTCCGCCACCTTGTCGAGCCGCACCGCGATGCGTTCGTGCAGCCGGCTCGGGGCCATCATCACCGCCGCGCCCCTGACCGGATCGATGGAGACGTGGCGGAACGGGAGGTCGGGATTGGGGAAGTCCGTGGCGGTCAACTGCGCGACCTCGAGCCGCGACAGGCCGAAGGCCCGGATCAAGCGCGTCCCGTCCGGCGTCCGGCCCGAGCCGAACTTGGACAGGAGGCTTGCTTCCCCGGCTGGCGGCGCGGCGGCGGCCTCCGGCATATCCGTTGCCCAGGGCCAAGCCGTTGCGGTGGCGCTCATCCGAAGCCTCCCATGTTCATGGGCCGCGGTCGAGACATCGAACGCGACGGATCATACCACCACGGACCGCTCCCACAGGTCCGACGGCTGCCCCGCCCCGCGCGGCCACCGAGGCGCGGAACGCCCCGAAACGGCTGGCGGAAGGCCGCCTGGCCGACGACCCCACGGCCCTGCGGGGCCTCGTCTCGGCCAACGACGACCATGGCGCCTGTGACCGTCCGCGGAAGGCGCTGGTCGGGTCGGGGCCGTGCCGCATCCCTGGTGAAGACGGGGCCGGGGACATGGCCGAGGCCCCGCTCCTGGGCGAGGACGGCAGGACCACGGACGCCAGCGGGACCGGGGGCGGCAGGCGCGCAAGAAGGCGAAGAAGGTCCGCAAGGCGCTCGAAGCGGTGTGACGCCATGCCCCCGACCTCCCCGCGGCAGGGAGAGGGTCGGAGCCGGTCGCCAGCACACCACCGGTGCCTCCGTCCCCGCCAAGCGCTTCTGCCGCAACCGCCCCGTCGCCGGGTTCCAGGCACCGGCGGCCACCGGCGGCAACGGGGCCGTCACCTGCCCCGCCGCCGGCCTGCCGGCGGGGCTGGCGTTCGACGCTGACGGTGCCGGAAGCTGCCCCGGCGCCGAGCCGCGCGAGGTCTGCGGCACGCCCACCACCCTCACGAGCGGGACGCAGGCGGTCGCCATCGCCATCACCGCCCAGGACGCGAACCGGGCCGCGGGCGACGACCGGCCCCCCCTGACGCTCCAGGTCTCGGTGCGGGCACGGCCCACCCTTGCCGGTCTGTCCGGCGGTGGCGTATCGGGGAGGGGGGCACGGCAAGGTTCACGTCGGCGTGAGGTGGGGTAAACTCCCCGCTGTCCAGACCGCCAAGCAGGTAGCGAAACGATGAAGCAGCAGACTCTGGAACGGGCGCGGAGCACCGTGGAAGCCTTCCTGCACGACCAGTGCGCGGATACGACGCTCAGCATGCTGTCGGTGAACCCGGAAGTGGACGGCTACGGTGACGAACTTCTCTTGATACGCCTCACCTACGATGACGGCAACGCCGCCAAGGGCCTCCCCGACTCCCTGGCGCGGATTCGGCTGAAGGCCCGCCTGCGCGCGCAGCTCCAAGGTGCGGACGTGGAGGCGTTCCCCATCGTCTCGTTCACCGCCGAATCGGAGGTCGGGGAAGAGCCGGAGTAGCGCGTCGTGGAGCCGGATCACCTCCTGCAGATCGCCATCGACCTTGCCGAGGCCAACCCCCGCCGGCCGCGGCGGGCGGATCTTTGCCGTGCCGTCAGCACCGCGTACTACGCCATGTTCCACTGTCTGGCGCGCACCTGTGCGGACAGCTTGGCTGGCCGCTCTCGTTCGGTCGGCAACCGGCCGATGTGGCGGCGGGTGTACCGTGCGCTGGAGCACAGGCAGGCCAGGACCCGCTGCGAGAACGTGCCGCCATCGTTTCCGGAGGAGATGCAGGGCTTTGGGCAGACTTTCGCCGAGTTGCAGGGCAGACGCCACTTGTCGGACTACGATCCGGACTACCCGTTCAGCAAATCCGATGTGCTCGCGGACATCAACGATGCTCGAACGGCGATCGCTGGCTTTCTTGCAACGCCAGCCAGCGTCCGCCGCGATTTCGCCATCCACGTACTGATGAAGGTGAGGGCCGATGTGTGAACCGGCGGAGGTGGGCGTAGCGGGGGAAGCCGCAACACCGGCGGCACGGGCATCCTTGCGCCACAACGGCAGTCCGTGCGGGTGCCTGCAAGGCACGAACGTGGTCGCCATCCTGCCGGAGGTCCTTGAAGTGTTTCTCGACAGTGTGGCTGATAGTTTGTTGGGCGGGTCGCATAAATGAAACCACGGATAAACCGGTCTTTCTACGGACAGCCCAGGTGCCGGGACACCTACTACAGGTATTGGTTGCATCGGAAAATTGGCAAGGGTAAAGGCAAGGTCCTGTTCATCATGCTCAACCCGTCAGATGCGCTTAGCTTGGGGAGACCGGACGCTCGTGCTGACAATGACAAAACGGTTGCTCGTTGCATCAATATTGCACGGTTTCACAGATGTCGTGATTTGACGGTCGTGAATCTATTTGCATTTCGTTCTGCAAACCCGGAAAGCTTATTGTATCGTCCGGATAAGATTATTGGTCCGTACAACGACGCTGCTATTAAGTGGGCCATCCAGTCAGTCCATGCCGCCAAGGGAAAAGTGGTTTGCGCTTGGGGCGGCGATTTTTGCACGCTTTGGTGTCGCAGCTACTACGTTCTTCAGACACTCCGGGAACTCGACATCCAAGGCTATTGCTTAGGCATGACGAAAAGGGGTCATCCGAAGCATCCATTACGCGTCAAGAAGGGCACTACAATGATCCCACTGCCTCGGTGCCGCCGTCATCGCCCCGGTCTTCGCACAGAGCACCGTCGGAACCTGACCGGATCGATGGAGACGCGGCGGAACGGGAGGTCGGGATTGGGGAAGTCCGTGGCGGCCAACCGCGCGACCTCGGGCCGCGACAGGCCGAAGGCCCGGATCAAGCGCGTCCCGTCCGGCGTCCGGCCCGAGCCGAACTTGGACAGGAGGCTTCCTTCCCCGGCTGGCGGCGCGGCGGCGGCCTGCGGCATATCCGTTGCCCGGGGCCAAGCCGTTGCGGTGGCGCTCATCCGAAGCCTCCCATGTTCATGGGCCGCGGTCGAGACATCGAACGCGGCGGATCATACCACCACGAACCGCTCCCACAGGTCCGGCGGCTGCCCCGCCCCGCGCGGCCACCGAGGCGCGGAACGCCCTGAAACGGCTGGCGGAAGGCCGTCTGGCCGACGACCTCGCGATCCTGCGGGGCCTCGTCTCGGCCAACGACGACCATGGTGCCTGCGACCGCCCGCAGAAGGCGCTGGTCGGGTCGGGGCCGTGCCGCATCCCTGGCGAAGACGGGGCCGGGGACATGGCCGAGGCCCCGCTCCTGGGCAAAGATGGCGGGACCACGGACGCCAGCGGGCGGCAGGCGCGCAAGAAGGCGAAGAAGGTCCCGAAGGCGCTCGAAGCGGTGTGACGGCGCGACCGCGAGACGCCCGCCACCCCGCGTGGAAGGTGGATGATCGAGACCAGTCAACGGCACACCGCCAACGCCGGCCGTCCATCCCCGGCGCCGATGGCCCGCCGCGCAACGTCTGCCCTTGCGTTGCGGGGGGCGAGGGGTAGAATCCAGGCCCGACGGTTGTGGAACCGCCGGGTCGCGCCCGCGAGACGACAAAGGAGGAAGGATCGTCGCCATGCCGAGCCACACGTCGCTTCCCGCCCCTTCCGCCGGTCACGGGCCACAATCCCCGTCCACCGCCCATGCCTTCGGCACGACCGTTCCCGCGCCGACCGTGAAGGACGAACCGCGCGCGAGCGCCGCTCCGGCGCCAGCGAGCGGCGAGGCGCTGGCCGATCGGGCGGCGGCGGAGGTCTTCGGCAGGCCATCATTGATTGCCGTGTCATGTCGGCGGCGAGGTGCGCAATGCCAATAGGCAGCCTGAAATTGACCAATGTCGGCCCTTTCGACGACGTCGAGTTCGAGTTCGACCAGCAGGTGAATGTCTTTACCGGGCCGAACAATTCGGGGAAGTCGACGGTTCTTTGGGCATTAGGGGATATTCTTGTTCAAAATTTCGGATTCCCTCTAAAACTTCTCAAAAAAGATCCTGCGAGTTTTCAAATTCGACAGATGAATGGCTCACACCTGGAATTGAAGGGCCAACTTCCTGTTTTGTTGGGCGACGACAGTGGTTATTGGAACCCGGAACAGACGAAACAATACCTTCATTTTATCGAGTCGGTCGGATATGCCGAGTTCATTCCATCGTTGCGATTGAATACCGATTTCAGATCGCCAGGGCCTACGGCCAGGAATGGCTTGTGAAGTAATAAAGATTCGTTACATGAGGACCGGAGAGCCTCCCTGATCACGGACGAGGATGTAATACAGAAAATAATCGATCTGGATTATCGGTCTTACCGAAGGAGCAAGCCAGCATACCGCGAGCTCATCGTCAAAATTGGCAAGCTGGCCTCTGAAATTACCGAGGGATTCCCTGTCGAGTTCCTGGGCGTCGCCGAGGACGCAAATGGCCTGTTTCCGCAATTTCGCACCCCGGATGGAGATGTGCCGTTCAATGTCCTCAGCCAAGGCACTCAATCCATAATCCAGTGGCTGGCCCACCTCCTTGTCGGTTACGCCGAACACCATGACTTTCCCGACAACCTGGAAGATGGGTCAAGCATATTCGTCGTCGACGAAGTCGACGCCCACCTGCACCCCTCATGGCAGCGCCGGATTATCCCTGCCTTGATTCGGAATTTCCCCAAGCTGCAAATCTTTTGCTCCACCCATTCGCCCTTGATGCTGGCCGGCCTGAAGGAAGGCCAAGCACAGCTCCTGCACCGGGATGAAGAGGGCAAGGTTGCCGTATCCCGTAACGAGGAAGACATCCTCGGCTGGTCCATGGACGAAATTACCCGTACTCTGCTGGATGTGCCCGATCCCATCGACCTGGAAACCGCAGGGCACCTGGATCGGCTCCAGGGGCTACGGCGAAAGCAGACCCTGACTCCCGATGAGTCGGCAGAGCTGGAGAAACTGCGGCACACCGTCAACCGGAGTCTGTCGAGCGGCCCCCAGTTTGCGCAAGCGGAGGAATTTGCCGAGCAACTCCGGAGGGCCAGGGCCGAGTCCGGCGGTACCAAGGAGCCAGCGCCTTCCGTCGTCGTAGACGGTGATGCCCAAACCCCCGGGGAAACCGGCGAATAATGCACTGGGTAGATCGCGGTCCGGAGCCGGCCGGTTTGGCGGCGGTTCGCGCGCACTACACGCCTCGATGGGTCGATTATTTCCAGGGAAAGGGTGGCAAACCCGGCGATTCGCGCTGGCGCGACTTTCGCGGTGACTTGTGCAGAGTCTTTTCCGGATTGTGTGCCTACTGTGAAGAAAGGGGCAGAGGGGAGGTAGACCACTTCCGCCCCAAATCGAAATTCCCGGAACGAGTTTATCAGTGGTCGAACTGGGTATTCGCCTGCCATGACTGCAATTGGTCGAAAGGAGATGAATGGCCGCCGAGCGGCTATGTCGATCCTTGTTCCGGACAGGAGCGCCCGGAGAAATTCTTTCAATTTGACACCAAGACCGGGGAAATACTCCCCAAATCTGAGCTGAGTCCTGATCTCAGGGACAAGGCTCAACAAACCATCGATGACCTGTCCCTCAACGCCACCCATCATCTGAAGAAGAGATTGGAGTGGCTTGTCATGGTTTCCGGGGCGATTTCCGGATATCCAGAACAAGAAACCAACCGTGAAAGGAAACACCGTGCTTTTCTGGCATCCCGAACTGCCAGTTTGTCCAGCATTACGCGGGAATGGCTGGTGGAGCAGGGGTATTAGTCCCTTGCCCACGAGCACTTCGAAAAAATGCAACGGAGGCGGATGAACTCAAGGAAGCATGGGCGGAACATCATCGATTTCGGCTGCTGATTGAAAGCTTCTCGGACTTGATCTGATGCCTCTGAACGACATCGTCGGCTGAAGACCGGGAATGTTGAGCGTCTGCCGTATTACCTCTACTCGTCATTGCTCGCTCAAATCACGATGGGGGAGGGTACGCCGATGCGTAACGTATCGCCACCCTCGCTCAATTCCGACCACCCGTCGCCATCCGTTGCGCCAACCTCCGCGCAAATGCGTTTGCAATGCGGCGCGGACCCTCCATCACCGGTATCGATGCGTCCTGGAGCATTCGCAGCCCATCCTTGACGTCGGCAGGCTGTGCTCCGGGAATGACCTTGGATTCCCGGCTTGCAGCGACACTGCCCGGGGCTTGCAGGTCCAGGAATTCAACCTCAAGCCAATCCGGTGATTTGCCGGCAGCTACGGCCCAAAGCTCCGTGACCCCCAGACGCCGATACCAGGCCGGCTTGCCTTCGTCGGTGTGGGAGACGTTGATTTCCACGACCAGGTCGGGCGGATGCCGTTCCGTAAAGGCGTCTGCCTGCTCGTCTCCCAATGCCTCGGCGCGGATGTACGCTTCGGCTTTCTCGCCGACGTAGAAGGCGCACATAAGTTAGGTACTTAAGCGATGTCGAGGATTGGGACGATACCGAGCTGTAATCGTCCGGTTCGTCGTTCTCGGTTGGGGTGTGCTCGGGCTGCATTGTTCGCGAGATATTCGATTGCCGCCCGCAGTGTCTCATGCAGATCACCGTGCGATTGTGAAGTCAAGACTCTGAACAGATCCGTGAGAACGTGATGGGCGCACATGGCGACCTTGCGTGTGGAGACTTCCACGGCGCGCAATACCTGCGTCATATGGGCCAGGTAGCGCTTCATCGCCGCTGCGGCGACCGCCGCCCAGATCAGCCCCTCGGCGATGGCAGGATTGGCGGTGTTGAAAGCTTGCAGATTGGCGTAAGACTTCCATTCTTTGAAAAGCAGTTCGATTTGCCAACGAAGCCGATAGGCTTGGTCAACCGCTTCCGGGGTATATCGGTCGCGGGGCAAATTGGTGACCAGATAGCGATACTGCCCCTTCGACCGATTCCAACTGGCGATCAAACGTGTCCGAAACGCCTTCTCCCCCTGACCCCAAACCACGTCGAAATCGAGAAGACCTTTCTTGCAAACCTCGCCGAGTTTCTTCCCGCGCACTCCTCGCAGGACTCGGCCCCCGGCCCCGTAGCCCGCCTGCACCACCGGATTGAGCGAGGTGTTGCCCCGAACCACGTAGGATCCGCCCGCCGCATCGACCTCGCGCAGGTAATCGCGGGTGAAGTATCCCCGGTCGGCCAGCAGCAAGTCCCCCTTCAGGGTGTGGGCGCGCGGCAAGTGTGGGCGCTCCGGCGCCGTGTCCGCAGTGAGTGCGATCTTCGAGGCGCAGTCCCGGTACAGGTCCATGGTCACGTGCAATTCCACCGCCGCCGGGGAACGAGGCTGAAACCGCCCTGGGTAGTGTTTCGACAGCGCGTCATGGACCGCAAACGAACTGCCGTCCTGAATCAGGATGCGGCCAAATTCGCTGAAGGCCCCTCCCGGCTGCGCCTTCAATACCTGCACCGTCCACCGTTCGATGAGCTTGCAGGTCAACTCCCGCATGAAATCGGCAAACTGCCGTTTCGCCAGTTGATTGTGAAACGGCTTGTAGGCCACCGAAGTCCCGAACAGCGCGTTGAAATCCCGTTGCAGATCCGCCAGGGTCTGAACCTGCCCTCTCGCGCAGCTTGCCATCAGGCTCATCGCCATGCGATGCGGCGTGATCACCCGTTCGCGATGACAATATCGCGTCAACCGTCCCAAGGCGTTGACGCTGTGTGCCGACAGGACCCGCTTGAATCGGTCCGCGAAGTCGCTATCATGCCCTCGTCCCATTCGAGTCTCCGTAACGTCGTGGCTTTTCCCAACCCCATGATAGGAGACTTCGAATGGGACTTCAAGACAAAATCCAATCAGAATCAAATAATTATATGATCCTACCTATGAGAAGGCGCAACCGGCCTCCGCGCCTGCGCCTTGCGGCCCCTCCCGGTCCCGCCATCGCGTGCCGCGTAGCTGCTCCACGCGCCGCCCGCCGCCCGGAACGCCGCCGCCGAGCCCCTCCGCCACCTTGTCGAGCCGCACCGCGATGCGTTCGTGCAGCCGGCTCGAGGCCATCATCACCGCAGCGCCCCTGACCGGATCGATGGAGACGCGGCGGAACGGGAGATCGGGATTGGGGAAGTCCGTGGCGGCCAACTGCGCGACCTCGAGCCGCGACAGGCCGAAGGCCCGGATCAAGCGCGTCCCGTCCGGCGTCCGGCCCGAGCCGAACCTGGACAGGAGGCTTCCTTCCCCGGCTGGCGGCGGGGCGGCGGCCTCCGGCATATCCGTTGCCCAGGGCCAACCCGTTGCGGTGGCGCTCATCCGAAGCCTCCCATGTTCATGGGCCGCAGTCGGGACATCGAACGCGGTGGATCATACCACCACGAACCGCTCCCACCGGTCCGACGGCTGCCCCACCCCGTGCGGCCACCGAGGCGCGGACCGCCCCGAAACGGCTGGCGGAAGGCCGTCTGGCCGACGACCCCACGGCCCTGCGGGGCCTCGTCTCGGCCAACGACGACCATGGCGCCTGCGACCGCCCGCAGAGGGCGCTGGTCGGGTCGGGGCCGTGCCGCATCCCTGGCGAAGACGGGGCCGGGGACGTGGCCGAGGCCCCGCTCCTGGGCGAGGACGGCTGGACCACGGACGCCATCGAGCGGCAGGCGCTCAAGAGGCAGGCGCTCAAGAAGGTGAAGAAGGTCCCGAAGGCGCTCGAAGCGGTGTGACGCCATGCCTCCTCCTGCCTCCCCGCGGCAGGGAGAGGGTCGGGGTCGGTCGCCAGCACACCGCCGGCGCCTCCGTCCCCGCCAAGCGCTTCTGCCGCAACCGCCCCGTCGCCGAGTTCCAGGCGCCGGCGGCCACCGGCGGCAACGGGGCCGTCACCTGTGCCGTCGCCGGCCTTCCCGGCGGGGCTGGTGTTCGACGCCGACGGCACCGGAAGCTGCCCCGGCACGGAGCCGTGCGAGATCTGCGGCACGCCCCCACCCCCCACCACCCTCACGAGCGGGACGCAGACGGTCGCCATCGACGTCACCGCCCAGGACGCGAACGCGGACGCGAACCGGGCCGCGGGCGACGACCGGGACCCCTTGACGCTCCAAGTCTCGGCGCTGGCGCGGCCCACCCTTGCCAGCCAGTCCGTCGGCGGCGTATCGGGGGAGAGGGGGCACGGCAAGGTTCATGTCGGCGGGAGGTGGTGTAGTAGACTCCCCATTGTTCAGGCCGCCAGGCAGGTGGCGAAGCAATGAAGCAGCAGACTCTGGAACGGGCGCGGGGCACCGTGGAAGCCTTCCTGCACAACCAGTGCGCGGATACGACGCTCAGCATGCTGTCGGTGAACCCGGAAGTGGACGGCTACGGTGACGAGCTCCTCTTGATACACCTCACCTACGATGACGGCGACGGCGCCAAGGGCCTGCCGGACTCCTTGGCGCGGATTCGACTGATAGGCCGCTTGCGCACCGAACTTCAGGTCGTAGACGTGGATGCGTTTCCCGTCGTCTCGTTCACGGCCGAATCTGAGGTCGGGGAAGAGCCGGAGTAGTGCGCCGTGGATCCGGAGCACCTCTTGCAGATAGCCACCGATCTTGCGGAGATCAATACCCGCCGGCCGCGACGGGCGTGGCGGGCGGATCTGTGCCGCACCGTCAACACCGCGTACTCCCGTCCTGAGACGCTGCCGGGTAATGGAGCAATGAACCAAGCCTTCTGCCGGGCCGCCCGCGCGTCAGTCATTTCTCCGGTCGTCAACCGGAACCAAGGGAGGACAAAAGTAAAATGGCCACCGGATGTATCCTGAGCGACTATGTGGAGACTGCCATGTCGTCCGCCACGTTCGGGAAGCTCGACGATGGCGCCTTCGCGGGCAGAATCCCTGCCTGCCAAGGGGTTGCGGCGTTCGGCGACACGTTGATGGAATGTCAGCGCCTGCTGCAATCGACGCTGGAGGACTGGCTGCTCCTTGGCCTCAGGATGGGGCATGACCTGCCGGTGCTCGCCGGGCTGAACCTCAACGGAGCGCTGGCGCGTGAGCCGCTGGACGCCGCGTAGGCGCAATGTGTTCATCCGCAGGCCGCGCCAACCGGGTTTCGACGGCCCGTTCTCCGGGGCGCGGCATCAGTTCAGGGTCTATCGAAACCGGCGCTTGGCGGTTCCATCCAACGCGAAATTCTTCGTACCGCAACTCCGTTTGATGATCCATGAGGCGGAGGGCATTCTGGAACAGCGGATTATGCGAGAGGCGTGGGCGGGGCTGTAGCTGGCGTGTGAACCCGTTTGAACCGGGGGCCTTAAGGCCGGCCACACAGCACGAAGGGCTCGTGGTGGTCCGTAGGACTCGTCCACAAATCCACAGGCCCCCCGGCGGCGGCGCTCGGCGAACCCTGCCCGCGGCAGGCGCACAGGTCGTCCCCAGCGCGGTGGGCCCCCCCGAGCTGGGGAAGCGGCGGCGAGAAACGCCGGCCCCGGTAGCTCGCAGGCGCCAAGGACGGTTCTCATGCTGCGCTCGGCCACGCGGCGCGGATGGCTCGCAACAGCCGATCGCGTTCGTGGTGGACGCGACGGGCGGATTCCAGGTCGCTCGCGGCATGAACCTGGGCGTCGAGCGCCGCGAACGAGACGCCGGGCTTGAGGAAGCGTTCGGCCCCGTCGAGGGACTTCAGCCGCTCGTAGGGCGTGGCGACGTCACGGTCGCGGTAGACCTTGCTGGTCTTGCCGCTGGCGTCGGCAACGGCGGTGGCGAACAGGCAGGGACGGTGGAAGTTCAAGTGTGGGGACAGCACGGCGCTGGCGAACAGCAGCTGATCCCCAACCCCGCCCCTTCAGGCTCACTTCTCGCTGGAATCGATCTCCCGCTTCAGGCTCACTTCTCATTGGACAAGGCTCGGTGTTGCGGTTCGTCGTGCGAGGCCGTAGAGTACCGGCCCTCGTGGCGGACTCGGACTACAGCATCGACGTGCGGGCAGAGGCGGCGTTCATCGCGCCCCGCTCGAACCCGGAGGCGAACCAGTACTTCTTCGCCTACCGGATCACCATCCGCAACGTGGGCCGGTCCGCGGCGAAGCTGCTCTCCC
The DNA here is from genome assembly GCA_965243335.1 of Gammaproteobacteria bacterium. GTDB lineage: Bacteria > Pseudomonadota > Gammaproteobacteria > HK1 > HK1 > JAJDXW01. The sequence continues at coordinate 956,777 of OZ251545.1, read as the reverse complement.
GGCACTGGGTCATCACCCACGGCGACGGCCACGTGGAGGAGGTCCAGGGCGACGGGGTGGTCGGCGAGCAGCCGCACCTTCGGCCGGGGGAGGCGTTCGAGTACACGAGCGCGGCCGTGCTCCGGACCCCGATCGGGACCATGCACGGCGAGTACACGATGCTCGCCGACGACGGCCACTCCTTCCTCGCACCGATCCCCGTCTTCCGGCTGCTCGGCCCCGGCGCCACCCTGCACTGAGCGGCCCGATCGTGGCCACCTGGGTGATCGGAGACGTCCAAGGGTGCCTCGAGGCATTCGACGCGCTCCTCGACACCCTCGATCCGGACCCCGCCGCGGATCGCATCTGGCTCGCCGGCGACCTCGTGAACCGCGGACCGGACTCGCTCGGGGTCCTGCGCCGGGCGATGCGGCTGGGCGCGGAATGCGTCCTCGGCAACCATGACCTGCACCTCCTGGCGGTCGCGCACGGGGCGCGCCCGTGCGGCGCGTCGGACACCTTCCGGGCGGTGCTCGAAGCGCCGGACCGGGAGCCTTTGCTCGACTGGCTGCGCCGCCGGCCGCTCCTGCACCACGACCCCGGGATCGGGTGGACCATGGTCCACGCCGGGCTCCCGCCGCAGTGGGACCTCGCCACCGCCCGGCAGCGGGCGGCGGAGGTCGAACGGGTCCTCGCCGGCGAGCAGGCCGCGGCGTTCCTCGCCCACCTGTACGGGGACGAGGCGTCCGAGGAGGAAGCCGGGGAGGAAACAGGGGGCGCCGGCGGCTGGGGCGGCCTCCGCTACACCGTGAACGCCCTCACCCGCATCCGCTGCGTGACGGACGACGGCCGGCTCGCACTCTCGTTCGCCGGGCCGCCGGAAGCGCGGCGGCCGGACGGGCTCGTCCCGTGGTTCTCCGCTCCCGCCCGCCGGTCCCGGGGGGAGCGCCTCGTCTTCGGCCACTGGGCCGCGCTCGACCTCGACCCGGCGGTCGCGGAGCGCGAGGGGGTCCGGCACGTCGATACCGGGTGCGTCTGGGGCGGCCGGCTGACCGCCCTCGACCTTCAGACCGGGGAGGCGCGTTCGGTGGACTGCCGCTCCAGCGTGACGAATTCGTAGCCGAAGGGTTCCGCCCCGCCGGGCGCGACGCGTTCACACTCGCGCTCTACCCATTCGTCCGGACTCCATTCGGGGAACCAGACGTCCCCGGCGAAGTCCGCGTCGATCCGGGTGAGGTACATCCGGGTCGCCGTCGGCAGGGCCTCGCGATAGCAGCGCGCGCCGCCGATCACCACCGTCTCCGGCACGCGCGCGGTCATCGCGAACGCCTCCGCGAGAGAGCCGGCCCGCTCGCACCCGTCCGGCGCCCGCCCCGAGCGCGTGAGCACGATGTTGCGCCGGCCAGGGAGCGGCCTCCCGATGGATTCGTGGGTCCGGCGCCCCATGACGATCGGCTTCCCCCACGTGAGGGCGCGGAAACGCCGCAGGTCCGCCGGCAGATGCCACGGGAGGCGGTTGTCGACCCCGATGACCCGGTTGCGGGCCACCGCCGCGATGACGGAGACGACCACCGGCTATACCGAGACGGGGGCGGGGATCGCCGGACGATGCCGGTAGCCCACCAGCTCGACGTCCTCGTAACGGTATTCGGGGAGCGACCGGGGCGCCCGCCGGAGCCGCACCCTGGGGAGGGGAAAGGGCTCGCGCGCGAGCTGCCGGTCAGCCTGCTCGAGGTGGTTCGAGTACAGGTGGACGTCCCCGAAGGTATGGATGAACTCCCCGGGCTCGTAGCCGGTCACCTTCGCGACCATCATCGTCAGCAACGAGTACGAGGCGATGTTGAACGGCACGCCGAGGAAGAGGTCCCCGCTCCGCTGGTAGAGCTGGCACGAGAGCCGCCCCCGGGCGACGTGGAACTGGAACAGCAGGTGGCACGGCGGCAGGGCCATCCGTTCGAGGTCCGCCACGTTCCACGCGGACACCACGAGGCGCCGCGATTCGGGGAACCGGCGGATCTCCTCCACCACCGCCGCGATCTGGTCGATCGACCGCCCGTCCGGGGCCTCCCACGAGCGCCACTGCCGCCCGTACACCGGCCCGAGGTCGCCGTCCTCGTCCGCCCATTCGTCCCAGATGGTGACCCCGTGGCGGTGGAGGTCGGCGACGTTGGTGCTGCCGGAGAGGAACCACAGGAGCTCGTGCGCCACCGAGCGGAAGTGGACCTGCTTGGTCGTCACGAGGGGAAACCCGTCGCCGAGGTCGAAGCGGAGCTGGCAGCCGAAGAGGCTCAGCGCGCCGGTGCCGGTCCGATCCGCCCGGCGCACCCCTTCCCGGCGCACGCGGGCTAGCAGGTCGAGGTACTGCTTCACCGCGCGGGGGCCGTGAGCACCCGGAGGACGGCGTTCGATCGGCTGCCGCCGGAGACGGTCAAGGCGCCGCCTCATGGCGCGCGCACCGGCCCCACCACAGCATGGCCGCCCCGGCGAGCACCATCGGGGCCGACAGGAGCTGGCCCATCGTCAGCCAGTCGAACGCGAGGTAGCCGAGGTGGGCATCGGGCTCCCGGGCAAGCTCGACGAGGCACCGGGCGGCCCCGTAGCCCGCGAGGAACAGCCCGGACACCGCCATCCGGGGGCGGGGCCGGCGGGAGAACCACCAGAGGATCGCGAACAGCACGAGCCCCTCGAGCGCCGCCTCGTAGAGCTGGCTCGGATGCCGCGGCTGCGGTCCGGCCCCGGGGAAGACCATCGCCCACGGGACGTCCGTCGGCTTGCCCCACAGCTCGGCGTTGACGAAGTTTCCGATACGCCCGGCGCCGAGGCCGAGCGGAACCAGCGGGGCGAGGAAGTCGCACGCCGGGAAGAACCCGAAGCCGTGCCGGCGGGCGAACCATGCGGCGGCCGCGACCGTCCCGAGGAGCCCGCCGTGAAAGGACATCCCCCCCTCCCAGATCCGGACGACGACCAGCGGGTCGGAGAGGAAGTGCGGGAAATCGTAGAAGAGCACGTAGCCGATGCGCCCGCCGAGCACCGCGCCGAGCGCGACGAGGAACACGAGGTCGTCGACCTGCTGCGGGGTCCAGCCGCGCCAGGGTTCGCGGGCGGCGCGCCGCCGGCCGAGCCGCCATCCGATCCCGACCCCGGCGACCCAAGCGAGGCCGTACCAGTGGATCGCCACCGGCCCGATGGCGATGGCGACGGGATCGATCTCGGGATACGTGAGCAATTTCGGAGGGCGGGGATCGGCTCGTCGGGCGCGCGTCGGGATGATAGTCGATCCGCGCGCCCGGAATCTCTCCGCTCACCTGGCCGGCAGGGCCATTCCTTGCTCGCCGCACCATGAGGGCGCCGACGGTCTCGGCGACGGTCTTCAGGCCGGTGCGGGCGCGGGGGACGCGCCGGGCTTGGCGAGGGTGCTCGAAGCGCAACCGGCCCTCGGAGCAAGGGGCGGGCATCGCAACAGCCCCGCTTTCCAGATGGAAGAAAGCAGCCCGCGGAGGAGTGCGGCGTTACCGGGCGGCGGTGTGCGTCTGCTCGACGATGCCGGCAATCCGGCCCTGCTCCTGGGTCAGCCGGATGATGTGCCTCTCGAAGGCTTCGCGGTCGGCGCGGGCTTCCTTGCGGATGGCTTCGCGTTCGGCGCGGGCCTCCTCTCGTATGGCTTCGCGGCCCGCGCGGGCCTCTTCGCGGTCGGCGCGGGCCTCCTCTCGTATGGTTTCGCGGTCGGCGCGGGCCTCCTTGCGGATGGCTTCGCGATCGGCGTGCGCCTCTTCGCGGAGGGTTCGGCGGTCGGCGCTGCTTTCGGCCCTGACGGACTGGATCTCGTCGCGCACGGCCCGGACCTCGTCGCGGATGCGATCCTCGATGCGTGCGGTGGCGTAGAGGCTGGAGCCGAGCAGGGTCAGCCCGACCGTGACGATGGCGATGGTCTCCTGACTGAGCTTGAACATGGCGGGGAGCCTCCGAGCGGCGCGCCGTTCGTGGAGTATGGCCTGAACCCCGATCTCGGGCAATGGCTCGGAGGCCGATAGCCGCGATCATTTCACGCCTGTTCGGAGCAGGTCGGAGCAGGTCGGATGACGCAGGAGAGGAACGGGCGAACCGGCCGCGCGTGGTGATGCCGTGAGCCTCCCGGGGGCGGAGGAAGCCCGGCGCCGGGGCGTGATCTCGGGACGGCGGTCAGGCGGCAGGGCCGGCGGCAGGCGGAGCGCCCGCGCAGCGCCAGCAGTCCCCGAACTCGGGCTCGATCCATTCGCCGCACGCGGAGCAGCGCCAGCCCTCCCCCGCCCCGGCCGCCTCGGCCCGCCGCGCCTCCTCGACGATCGCCCGCGCGCGCGCCTCGTCCCCGTCCTCGACCACCCAGAGCTCCGGCCAGCACTCGTTCGGGGGCAGCTCGCCCGCGCCGCCGAGCAGGTACTCGTTCTTGAGGACGCACCCGATCCCGTGCTCCTCGAGGATGGCCCGGAGACAGCCGGCGAGCATGGGGTCGTGGGAGGTGAACACCCGCTTCACTTCGCCGCCTCCTCCGGGCCCGGCCCCGTCGTCCCGCCGCCGCCGGACCGGGCCGGGCGCCCGGCGGCGCGGGAAGGCCGGCCCGCCGCCGCCCTTCGTACCGCCGCGCCCCGCACGGCCCGATCCGGTTACGGGCCGGGCTCCGCCCCTCCGGCCGGGCGGAGGTGGGGGAACAGGATCACGTCCCGGATCGAGGCGGCCCCGGTGAAGAGCATCACCAGCCGGTCGATCCCGATCCCCTCGCCGGCGGTGGGCGGCATCCCGTACTCGAGAGCGGTCACGTAGTCCTCGTCGTACAGCATCGCCTCTTCGTCTCCCGCGGAGCGCTGCCGCGCCTGCTCGCGGAACCGCTCGGCCTGGTCGTCCGGGTCGTTCAGCTCGGAGAAGCCGTTCGCGATCTCCCGCCCGCCGATGAAGAGCTCGAACCGGTCGGCCACCGAGGGGTCGTGGTCGCTCCGCCGCGAGAGCGGGGAGACCTCGACGGGATAGTGGGTGATGAAGGTGGGGGCGACGAGGCGAGGCTCGACCTCGTGCTCGAACAGCTCGACGAGCGCCTTTCCGGGGCCCGCCTCCCGGTCGAGGGGGATGCCGCGCGCGCGGGCCGCCTCCCGAATCCGAAGGGGGTCGTCGAGGTCCTCCGCCGTGATCCCGGCGGCGTGTCGCAACACCGCGTCGCGGACGCTCATGCGCTCGAAGAGGGGGCCGAAGTCGATCCGGCTCCCCTGCCATTCGATGGCGGGCTCGCCATCCCCGTCCCCGCCCCCCTCCCCGCCGCCGCCCCCTGCCCCGCGCCGCCGCGCCTCCGCTCCGGCGAGCGAGCGGAGCAGCGCCTCGGTGAGGTCCATGAGCGCGCGGTAGTCCGCATACGCCTGGTAGAACTCCAGCATGGTGAACTCGGGGTTGTGCCGGGTGGAGAGCCCTTCGTTGCGGAAGTTGCGGTTGATCTCGAACACCCGCTCGAACCCTCCCACGACGAGGCGCTTCAGGTACAGCTCGGGGGCGATCCGCAGGTAGAGCGGCGTGTCGAGCGCGTGGTGCCAGGTCTCGAAGGGGCGGGCCACGGCACCGCCCGCGAGGGGGTGCATCATCGGGGTCTCGACCTCCAGGAACCCCCGCTCGAGGAAGAAACGGCGCACGAACTCCACCACCCGGGCGCGGGTGCGGAACGTCTCGCGCGCCTCCTCGTTCATGATGAGGTCGAGGTAGCGCCGACGGTATCGGGTCTCCCGGTCGGTGAGCCCGTGGAACTTCTCGGGCAGGGGGCGGAGGGCCTTCGCGAGCAGCCGGAGGGTGTCGACGCGCAGGGACAGCTCCCCGGTGCGGGTGCGGAACGCGGCCCCTTCCGCCCCGACGAGGTCGCCGACGTCCCAGCGCCGGAAATCCCGGTAGGCGCCGTCGGGGAGGTCGTCCCGCCGGACGTAGAGCTGGAGGCGCCCGGAGCCGTCCTGGAGATGGGCGAAGCTCGCCTTGCCCATCACCCGCCGGGTCATCATCCGCCCGGCGATGCGGAAGCGGCGGGCGGCGAGGGCGTCGTCGTCGAGGCCCTCGCACTCGCCGCGCACGTCGGCCGCGGTCGCGGTCGGCCGGAAGTCGTTGGGGTAGGGGTCGCCCGCCTCCCGAAGGGCGGCCAGCTTCTCGCGGCGGCGCGCGACCTGCTCGTTCTCCGGGGCGGGGGCCGGAGCCGGAGCCGGGGCACCGCCCGCGGCCCGCCCGGACGGGCTCGTTCCGCCCCTCTCTCGACGCGGCCCGCCGCGCCCCTTCCTGCCGCCGTCTCCTCCCGCGCCCGGCCCGGCCCCCGCATCCGCGCCCGGCCCAGTACCCGCGCCGCCGCTCACGCCCCGACCCCCGCCTTGAGGCTCGCTTCGATGAAGGGGTCGAGGTCCCCGTCCAGCATCCCCTGGGTGTTGCCCGTCTCGACCCCGGTGCGAAGGTCCTTGATCCGGGACTGGTCGAGGACGTAGGAGCGGATCTGGCTGCCCCATCCGATGTCCGCCTTCGCGTCCTCGACCACCTGGCGCTCGGCGTTCCGGCGACGCACCTCGAGCTCGTAGAGCTTCGCCCGGAGCTGCTTCATCGCAGTCGCGCGGTTCTTGTGCTGGGAGCGGTCGTTCTGGCACTGCACCACGATGCCGGTCGGAAGGTGGGTGATCCGGACCGCGGACTCGGTGCGGTTGACGTGCTGGCCGCCGGCCCCGCTCGCGCGGTACACGTCGATGCGAAGGTCGGCCGGGTTCACGTCGACGTCGATGTCGTCGTCCACCTCCGGGGAGACGAACACCGCCGCGAACGAGGTGTGGCGGCGGTTGCTGGAATCGAAGGGCGACTTGCGCACGAGCCGGTGCACCCCGGTCTCGGTGCGGAGCCACCCGTAGGCGTGGTCGCCGGAGACGCGCACGGTGACGCTCTTGAACCCCGTCACCTCGCCGTGGGACTCCTCGAGCGGCTCGGTCTCGAAGCCCCGGTGCTCGGCCCAGCGAAGGTACATCCTGAGCAGCATGGCCGCCCAGTCCTGCGCCTCCGTTCCGCCTGAGCCGGCGGTCACCTCCAGGAAGGCGTTGCGACCGTCCATGGCCCCGGAGAACATGCGCCGGAACTCGATCCGACCGACCTCGAAATCGAGGCGCTCCACGTCCTCCGCGAGCGCCCGGGCGGTGTCTTCGTCGCCGTCCGCCGCCGCGAGGTCGAGCAGCTCGGCGGCATCGGCGAGCGCGGCGTCGGTCCGGTCCACGGTATCGACGGCGCGTTCGAGACCGGCCCGCTCGCGCCCGAGGCGCTGCGCCCGCTCCGCGTCCCCCCAGACCGCGGGGTCCTCCAGCGCGCGCTGCACCTCCGCGAGGCGTTCGCGCTTCGCGGCGACGTCAAAGATACCCCCTGAGAGCGGTCATGCGCTCCTGCAGGGCCTGGATGCGGGTCGCCAACAGATTGAATTCGACCATGAATCACTCTCCTCCGACGGGCGCGGATGGTAGCACGGCGAGGCCCGCGGCGGCGCCCCCAGAACACCTTGGGGGAAGGCTTTTTCACGCTTCGAATCCGCTTGTCACAGGCCACGCTGTCCGGTCGAAAATCAAGGCGGCAGATACTGGGCACGGCGTCCTGGGAACGCGGGCGTCTCGCCCGCATTTTCATTCCCGGGCGCTTCGCCCAATGCGGGCGGGACGCCCGCATTCCCAGGGGAGCTGTTCCCGGGCCGCATGGATTCCCGCTTTCGCGGGAATGACGAGGACGGGGGCGGGACGCCCGTGCTCTCAGGACTGCCGTCCTCGGGGACGATCGTGTCCGCTCGGGACACGCCGTTCTCAGGGGGGGGCCGTGGCGGGAGGCTTGTGCGGGCGGGACGCCCGCGTTCCCAGGACACCGTGCCCAAGAAGAGCAGTACACCTCGATGCCTGGCCAAGAGGCCGGCATGAAGAAGCCTTGCGTCCCGGGGGCGGCCGGAGGGTGCGGCGAGGAAGCCCCGGAGACCCTGCCCCGCCGAGGGCGTCCGCCGCCGCTCCTCCGCCAGGGGTTCGCCGCGTCCTCCGGGGAGCCTCAGCGCCTCAGCGGGTCGTCTCCGGCTCCTCGGCGAGGAGGAACGCGGCGAGACCGCCCGGAGGGGCGGGGACGTCCGCGCGGCGCGCCCGCCGGCCGAACGCCTCGAACACCGCTTCGCCGGTCCGGAGCCCGGCGGCGACGGTGACCTTCCGGACCCGCCCGGCCACCGCCTCGTCGAGCAGGGGGCGGAACCAGCGCTCCTCGGCATGGACGAGCTCCCGGCGCCAGGACTCGACGTCGCGCCCGGCGACCGCGCGGTAGCAGCCGTCGCCGGGCGCGACGAGCCGGTGGCCGGCCACCGCCTCGCCCGCCGCTTCGCCCGGGGCGGCGGGATCCCGGTCGAGTCCATGCACCCGGGCGCCGCCTCGTTCGGCGAGCGCCCGGATGAGCGGGTCGTCGGCCACGACCTCGTGGAACCGGCGGCGGGGAACCGGACCCGGCGCCCCCGCCCCCCAGAACCACACGCTGTTGACCGGCAGCTCCCCCCGCGCTTCGCGGGCCTGGTTGACGGGGTGGGCATGGAGCACCATCTGGGCTTCGTTCATCCGCCGCCGCCAGACCGCCCCCTCGTTCCCCGCCGGAAGCGATCCGCCGGCGCCCCGCCCCGCGACCGCGCCGGGCGGCCGGAAGACCGCGTCGGGCTCCTTCCCGACCCGCACGTACCAGCGGGTTGGGTGGGGCGCCTCGACCCGGACCCCCTCCGGAGCGAAGTGCCGGTCGAGGGCATCGGCCATCGAGGCCGCCTCGTCGCGGGAGAGCGAGAAGTGGGAGGAGTCGAAGAGGCGCGCGGCGTCGAGATCGGGCCGCAGGTGCACCGGGTCCGCCCGGAGGGGAACGAGGGAGCGTCCGTCCGGGCCGGCGGCCCCTCCGGAGTGTGCGCCCGCCGCGTCCCGCTCCCACGTGAGGGCCGCGGCCGGCGCGTCGCCGCCGCCCGCCGGCACGGGATAGCCGAACGCGCCGAATGCAAGATGCTCGAACGACTCGAACTCCCCCGCCCCGCCGGAGCGAAGGGACCCGCCGGAACGCCGCCACCGCCCGCCCGGGCGGGCGCGGGCGAGGAGCCCTACCAGACCCGGCAGATCGAGGCCGCGCACGATCTCGCCCGCGAGCGCCCGCGGCCACGGGCCGAGGAGGCCGGGAACGTGCACCGTCACCTCGCGCTTCGCGGCGGCCGTCCTCATGCCATCGCCTGATTACGTATAGAGATCAGGTACATGGTTTCTTTCAACCCGTCATCCCCGCGAGAGCACATCCTCTCGGAAGCGGGGGCGGGAATCCGGGGACCTTTGATTGAAGTGGATTCCCGCTTTCCCCCCGCTTTCGCGAGGATGACAGGCTTCCACAGGGCTTGGGCCCGGGCTTCCATCGCCCGAGAGCGCAAGCCGAGCTTTGTGCGTAATCGAGCGCCGTCATGTAGGCGGGAAGCAGCGGCGGACGGCGGGCGGCGGTCCGCGCCCCGGGGCCGGCCGTTCGACCGGCCGTTCAATCGGCGTCGAAGTGCTCGACCCGGATCCGGGTGACCGGACCCTCGATGCACGACGACGCCTCGATCCCCGCGAGCGCGGTGTTCATGCGCGACTCGCGCACCCGGTGGGTGAGCATGATGAGGTGCACCTGGCTCACCCCGCGCGGCGGCTCGCGCTGCACCACCGCCTCGATGCTGATGTCGAGCTCCCCGAGGATGCTCGCGAGCTCCGCGAGCACCCCGGGGCGGTCTTCGGCCAACATGCGGAGGTAACAGGCGGACTCGACCTCCTCCATCGCGAGCACCGGGAGGTCCGCGATCCGGTCGGGCTGGAACGCGAGGTGGGGGACCCGCTGGTCCGGGTCCGTGGTCAGGGTCCGGACCACGTCCACGAGGTCCGCGACCACGGACGAGGCGGTGGGCTCGGCCCCGGCCCCCGCGCCGTGGCAGACGATCGGCCCCGCCGCGTCGCCCTCGATGAGGACCGCGTTCATCACCCCCTCCACCGACGCGAGGAGCCGCTGCTTCGGCACCATGGTCGGGTGCACCCGCATCTCGATGCCCCGCCCGGTGTGGCGGGCGAGGCCGAGGTGCTTGATCCGGTATCCGAGCTGGTCCGCGTAGGAGACGTCCGCCGGCTCGACCGCGCCCAGGCCCTCGACGTACACCCGGTCGAACTGGAGCGGGTGTCCGAACGCGATGGACGCGAGGATGGTGAGCTTGTGCGCGGCGTCGATGCCTTCGACGTCGAACGTCGGATCGGCCTCCGCGTAGCCGAGCGCCTGCGCTTCAGCGAGCGCCTCGGCGAACGGCCGCCCCCCGGACTGCATCGCGGTGAGGATGAAGTTGGCGGTGCCGTTGATGATCCCCGCGAGCGACCGGATCCGGTTGCCGGCGAGCCCCTCGCGGAGGCTCTTGATCACCGGGATGGCCCCGGCCACCGACGCCTCGAAGGCGATGATCACGCCGGCCGCGCGCGCGGCGGCGAAGACCTCGTTTCCGTGCAGGGCGATGAGGGCCTTGTTCGCGGTAACCACGTGCTTGCCCTGCCGGATGGCCCGCAGCACGACGTCGCGGGCGGCGTCCGTCCCGCCGATGAGCTCGACGACCACGTCGATGCCCGGGTCGTCCACGACCGAGCGGGCGTCGCCGGTGAGGTCGATCCCGGCGAGGTCGCAGCCGCGCGCCCGGCCCGGGTCGCGCACCGCGGCCCGCGTCACCTCGATGCCGCGCCCGGCCCGGCGCGCGATCTCGCCCGCGTTGCGGCGCAGCACGTTGACGGTGCCGGCCCCGACCGTGCCGAGCCCGAGCACCCCGATGCGTATCGGTTCCAAGGTTCCTCCTCGCTCATTCGTTCGCGCGAAGCGATCGGCGCGAATTATCGTTCCGTTGGCGGTTCGGATACAGACCGCCGGCCCATTCCCGCGAGTCCCGGCCAGACGAGGGCGCGGACGAGCGCCGCGCCGAGCGCGGCGATGACGGCCGCCCCGAAGAAGGCGGTCTCGCCGCCGAAGGAAGTCCAGAGCTGGCCGGCCGCGAGGCTCCCCACCGCGCTCCCCGCCCCGAACGAGACGCTCGCGTACACCGCCTGGGCGCGCCCGAGACGCCGATCCGGGAACGCGCGCCGGAGGACGTGCATGGCGAGGGCGTGATGGAGGCCGAAGGTCGCCGCGTGGAGGACCTGCGACGCGGTGAGCCATACCGGGTGGTCGGCGAGCGCCCCGGTCAGCCCCCAGCGCAGGACCGCGGCGGCGAAGCAGGCGAGGAGGAGCCGCTCCGCCGGGTAGCGTTCAATCCAGCGGTGCGCGAAGACGAACAGGACGATCTCGCAGACGACGCCGAGCGCCCAGAGCGCGCCGATCGAGCTGGGGCGATACCCGTGGTCGAGGAGAAACGGGGTGAAGAACGTATAGAAGGCGCCGTGGCTCGCCTGCATCGCGAGGCTCGCGAGGAAGAACGCGATCAGCCAGCCCGGAACGCGCGGGCGCCGCTCTCCGGGGTCCGGCCGCCCCCGGGGGTTCGGGGGGGCCGAAGATGGGGCGCCCGCCGGACGGACGGGAGCCGCATCGGCCGGCAGGGCGAGCGCGGCGGCCGCGACCAGGGCGAGCCCCGCGAGCACGAAGAAGGGCACGGCGGCGACCGCGAGCCGTTCGAGCAGGGCGCCGACCCCGACGACGGCCGCGACGTAGCCGACCGAGCCCCAGAGCCGGACGTGGACGTACCGGGAGGCGCGTTCGCCGAGGCGGTTCAGGGTCAGCGCCTCGACCTGGGGCAGCGCCCCCTGCCAGAAGAAGCCGAAGACGAGGAGCGCCGCGAAGAGGCTCGGGAATCCGGGCGCCGCCGCGACGGCCGCGAACGCGGCGAGCGCCCCGGCCGACGCGACGCACACCACCCGCCGGCGCAACCCGGTCCGGTCGGCGGCGTACCCCCACACCCACGGGGTGAAGAGCTTAGCAGCCGTCAGGGCCGCGAAGAGCGCGCCGACGGCCCGCGCTTCGAGGCCCCGGTCGAGCAGGTACGCCGAGAAGTACGGCAGGAACACCCCGGCCGCCGCGAAGTACGAGAAGTACCAGGCCCCGAGCCGCCACTCGCCGCCGCCCGGTCGGGTCCCTCCTCCTCCCGCGGTCATCCGCGGCCCCCGAAGGCGGCGGCCTCCTTCTCGTCCCGGATCGGATTCATCCGCACGATCTACCGATCCCCTGATATGGACGTCGTTACCTGATTACACACGAAGCCCGGCTTGCGAGCTCGATCGGCGTGCCGATGACGCCGATGAACGAGGCGTTGGGCAAGGTGTCGCGTATGTGGCGGGAGGTGGAGGGCGGGGGACGGCCAACCGCTCATCCTGCCGATGCGCCCCCTGAACGAACTTTCGTGCTTCGTCCGAACAACCCCAGGCCGAAGTGCGACCCATAGCCGAGCGCGATGGGACCGGATACCCGGTGCTCGAACTCCAACCGGATGGAGAACCCGCAGGCGAGCGGCGGCTCCGGCCCGCGCCGACGCGAAAGGATGAAGTGACGGAAGCGGCTCCAGGCCGTCTCCCCCGCTCCAGCAGCCGCTCCCGCGACGGGTGCGGCATCGCGCCGGCGCCGGGGCGCCGGCGCGAGCTGATGGACCGCGGCCGGCTCGGGAAGTCCCCGCGAATGCAGCTCGGCGCGTACCTGGCCTTCGAGGGTATTCCTGCCGCTCGCCTTGACGTATCTGGGAGGAACGAAGGGGGTCACGGATTGCCAGGTCTCCGCACCGCCCACGATGGAGGCGATGCGTTGCCCATACCTGCCCGGCAGCCGAGCCAGATCGGACAGGTCGCCTGCCGCCGCCAGCGCCACGCGCAGCGGTTCGATGCCGCCTTTCATGAACGTCTTCCGCACGGCGCGGACGGCGGCTTGCGTCTCGGCGCCGAGGCCCATCTGCGCCCAGACGAGAATGTGATCCAGGTGACCGTCGCCATCGAGATCGAGAGGGTTGACGTGCGCGTGTTCGTGCGGCCCTCGAAGCGGCCGGCCTTCCCCGTCCCGTCCGGTGAGCTCGAGCGGGGCCGGTCCGCGCCGAGCCGCGTTGCCGACGAGCGCACGATGCAGCAGCTCGGCTTGCGGCAGGGTCCGGATCACCGGCGGCAGGGCATGATCGTTCCGGCTGGCATTGGTGAGGGCGAGGAGCATGGCTTCGACCCGGCGCTCGGGCGGGACGGTTCTCTTCGCCCTCGGCGCTCCGACCGCAATTGCGTCCGATGGCCGCAGGTAGGTGACGGGCCGGCTGCCGGGGGGCCGGCTCCACCCGTGGGAGCGCCACCACGCCGTAGTCTTCTGCAAGCATTCCAGCAGGTCGGCGGGCCAGGGTTCGGCAGCCCTTTCACGTTTGCGGAGCAGCGCCTTCGACGGCTTCCGCCCGTCCGGCGGCGGCCGGCCGGCCAGCGCTCCAGCGAGTTGCTCCGCCCGCCAGGCCGCGAAGTCGGAAACACTCGCAGGCGCGAGAAGGGTGATCGGCTCCCAGCCGTGACCGGGCATCTCGCCGCGCCGCTCGGGAAAGCAGTTGGCTTCCGGTACGGGCTCGCCCTCCCCCATCACTCGGCCTTCGATCCAGCTCTCGGAGCGCCCCAGGTAATTCAGGCATTGCACGAGGTCATCCAGGAGGGAGGACTCGGCCCGGTCCAGGCGCACGTCCTTCCAGGTCACCGTCAGCTCTTCGTCACCGAGCCGCGCCCAGGTGTCGAACACCAGCGTCGTCTTCTCTCTCTTCGTGCCGCCATCCAGCGCGCCGACGGGCATGTAGTGTCGGCTGTGGGCGCCGACCGCGGGCGGAAGGCGGTAGCCGGGAAGTTCGGCGGCCAGCTTTTCGAAAAGCCCGCGGGCGGCGGCTGGCGGACCGGCGCCGTTCCAGGCGCCGGACGTGTAGCCCACGGAGATCAGCGCGCGGAGGAGCCGCCACGGCGAGGGCGGCCACTCGATCAACCCTTCGTTGACGTGGTGGCCAAACGGCGTGGCGTGGTAGCGCCCGGCGAGGAAGCGAAAGGCAATGGACAGTGACATGACCCTATCCGCTGCCTTGTTCCTGACCGCCAGCGTCATCCGGCCCGGTTTGATCCTCGGATTTGCCCTTCCTGAGCTCGTCTTCGAACGTCATGGAGGTGACGGTCATGCGGTCCCTGCATTCGGCGATGGCGGACTTCAGATCTCGTGCCAGCTCTTCGAATGGAGGAAGAGCCCATCCTTGGGGCATGACAGCCCGGATCTCTTCATCCCGGACCCGCAGGTCACAGGCCGTTCGCAGCCGCATTCCTTCACCGGTCAGCGCGCGAAGCTTGTACAGGGACAACAGGATCAGCAGCCGCTCTGCCGCATCTCCCAGCCCGTAGCCGCGGATCTGCGCCAGATCCAGATTGACGAACAGGGTGATCCGATCGGCGGTGTATTCATCCCGTGCGAACGGGACGTTGCCGAATCCTTTTCTTCTTTCCGCTTCCGGCCATGACGGGTTGACGTGATCGTTCTTCACGCCGCCGGAAGCGGCGACGCGCACGCCGTCCGCCTCGATGAAGGCCGACAGGGCGCGCGCGACGCGCAGACGGCCTCCCGCCAGTTCCTTCTTCGCCAGGAATACGCCGTGCAACAACGAATTGACGTCGTACTTCAAAAGTGCTTCGGCGAGCTTCCGACGATCGATGGGGCCGGTTTCCAGCACACCGAGATCGCCCTTGAGGGTGTTGAAGAATTTCTTGTTCTTGCCTTCCAGCAGGTACGGACTGTTCAACCTGTGGGACTCCAGAATCGTATCCGTCAGAAATTCGCCCTTGTGCATTACGCGCACATGCGAAAGTCCGTCCACTTCTTCCTTGACGTCCTTCCTGGCAACGTCCCAGATGGTCATTTCCAGATGATTGGCCATGCTCTGCGCGGACTCCACCAGCAGACTATCGCCGTCGCCGGTCTGAAACGTCGCGGCGCCAAGAGAAGGAAACCCCGCGGGTTGGAACCGCCGGCCCAGGAGAGGCTCCAGCGGAATCTTGAACAGCAGGCGCTTGGCGTCTTGAAGAGGCTTCAGGTCAATGGTCATGTTCACTCCTTGCTTGGGTCGAGACGACGCAGGAACCGTGCGGCCGTCGACTTCGTGATGGGGAAGGCCAGAGCGGCGGCCCATAGCCGGGCGGTGTCGGGGGGCACGGCCACGGCGCCAGCGCGCACGGTGCAGCGCACGCCGGCCGCGCCCAGACGCCGTAAGGCGATGCCAACCGCGGAAGCAGCGTCACCGGAGGCAAGACGGCGGATGATCGCCGGATCGGCTCCGATGTCGAGCTCGAACCCGGAGCGCGTCCCGAGCGGCCAGGGAAGCGCGCACAGACGGATCGCCAACCAGGCGTCATCGGGCCAATCTTCGTCGGGCCGGTCCGGGGCGCGCGGCAATTCGATGGGGATGGATCGCTCGATCCATTTCTCACGGTCCAGCGCCATGAGCGCCCGCCCGAGGGCCAGGGTCCGGTTCGGGTCCACACTGCCGGAAAGCAGACCGGCGAGATCGGCAATCCCGGCAGCGGCATTCGGCGCCGCCTTGAGCGGCAAATGGCGGCCTCCGCGCTGCGACGCCTCCACCAAGCGCCTCTCGACGAGGGCGATGGCATCGTCGATGCCCCGGCGGCCGTGCATCACGACTTCCGGCGAGACTTCGAGCCTTGCCGTGGAGCCGGCGCCGGTCGTGGCGAAGCGTAGCCTTCGCTCGGGGTCCAGGGGCAATCGAGGGCGTTTCCGTTCCAGCGGGAGCCAATGGCGGCGGACGTGATCTTCAACCCGTCGTCCGCCAACACGATAGGCGCACGACTGAAGTGCGAAGGAGAGGGCCAGGCGGAATTCGGGCGTGCCGTCGTAACTCGCCGTAACCCACTCCGGGCGCAGGCGCGGTACGGGCTGGGCCCGAAAGCCGCTGCCTTGCCGCATGACCGCTTCCATGTCATCGAGGCGCAGAAGGACATCCTGCCACCGCCGCGCAGTGGCCTGCTCCTGAAGAACCGAAAGGAGGCTGTCCTTCAAACGACGATACGCGCTCGTCAATCGGGCAGGGGTTGCCTTCGCCTTCCGATCATCGGCCGGATGCGCCTCACGATGCAGGGAAGAAAGCCATTGATCGAGATCGTCGAGGCATGATGACGCAGTTGGTTCTCTGTCAGGCACGCGAAAACGCCCAAGGGGTACGGCGAAGTGAGTGGCCTGGTTGTTTCGCTGCTGATATCCGTACCGGATGAACTCCGGTATCCCTCGACTGACCCCGAAGCCGGCAACAGCCCTGGCCATGGTCCATCCATCGGTTGCACGGCCAACCCTGGTTGCCGCACGACCTTGCAAGAATATCTGCTGAACTTCGGAGAACCTGGACGGTTTTCCCCACATCGGCAACCACTGTTCACCTCGTCCGGGGTACTCTCTGCCCTTGTTCAGGAATTTCTCGTCCAGGCGCGAACCGCTTGCATAACCAGCCGAATGAGGCGCGACATGGAAGGGAGAGGACATCGATTTCCGGCTGTTGGTTGACGTCCTCCCGCCCACCGATGATCTCAGCACGCAGGCGCCTTCAAGTGCGAACAGCATGTCCCAAGGCGTTGAAGCGCCGCTTGGGGAAAATTGGCCCATCGACTGTTCCCAGTCGCACTTCAACCCGTTCTCGCCGAAGAGTGTGGTATGGATCGCGTGATCCCATTTGCCATCGATCATGGCCTCCACAATGGCCGACATGTACGCAGAAGGGTAACCTCCACTGCCTTCACTTCCGCCCGTTCCAAATATCGGCGGCTGCGCCAACGACACGTTGTCGCCCGCACCGACCACCGCAACGACCGTATCGAGCCAAAGAGACGCTGCGCTTCTGGCGTTCAATCGGAGCGCCAGAATCAGCTCGTCTCTTTCCCTGTTCGACGGTTTCTGGCCTGTCGTTGTCCCGCAAACAACCGAACGGACCGTCCCAATCGTCCGGCGAAAAGGCTCCAGTCGAGATTGCTTCGAATCTTCGATTTTTTTCAATGACGTTCTCGCGCTCTTCTCCGATCCGCCTTCAAAATAACCGGAACGAGCGCCCCATGGATTGAACATCGGCGTGGGCCGGTAGTCACGCAGGAAGAACCCTTCGAGCTCGTCCTTCGCCAGCCTGGTCGCGAGCCGGAAACGATTCCCTTCCCACCACCCGCGCGCCTCGTCGTCGCGTTGCTCCGCGACCAGCCGCAGGATACCGAGCGCCTTGAGGTAGTGCGCCAGCGGCGCGGGCGCGCAGCCGCCGAGATCATGGACGTGGATCATCGCGAACGCCCTTGCGAGAAGCGGCGCCGCCAGATCGCGGACAGGGGCCGCGGGTCGCGCCGGTCATACGCCCGCAAGGCGGCGAAGTAGCGCGCGGTCTCCTCCTCCGACGATGCGGCCGGATCGATCACCGGCAGATCCAGGCGGTACAGCAGCTCGACCAGGAACAGGCGGGAGACACGACCGTTGAAGTCCTCGAACGGGTGGACGTGCAGGAGGCGGCCTTCGGCAAACGCGAGATCATCCATCAACCGATCGCCGGAGCCGTCGTCCGCGCTGCCCATTCTGGCCTCGAGATCGGCGGCGTAGTCGTGCATCAGCATGGGGACCTGCCAGTGCGGCGGCGGCTGATGTTCACCGACGCGGACGTCTCGAAGGCGCCACCGTCCCGCCGCGTCCGGCATCAGGTCCATGCAGATGCGCCGGTGGAGGTCGAGCAGAAGGTCGTGCACGGGCAGATCCGCGAACATCCGGTTGGAAATGGCGAGCTCGGCGTCGGCGACCCGCTCCGCGAGCAGTGGAGCGAGCTCCCGGTAGCTCAGGATGCCGACGGTCGTTTCGACGTAGCGGGTGGCCGAATGCGGCGGGCGAGTCGTTCCCGGATCCAGGCCTCGTCCACCGGCTCGCCCTCCATCGCCATGGAGTTGGCGACGCGGCGGGGAATCGCCTCCTGATGCCGACGGCGGCGTTCCTCCTCCGGCAGGCTGCGCCAACGTTCGATCGCCTCCTTCCAACCCGTGTCCGGCATTGCCGTTCTCCCGCGCTTGCAACAGTGTATCCGCTGCCTCTCCCTTCGATGCGCGCTGGTCGGCGGCGCGCAGCAGGGCTTCCAGCCACGCCAGCGTGAACGGGCCGAAACGCTCCACCAGATTCAGCACCCGTTCGGCCCAGCTCCTGCCCGTTCGGCCGCTCAAGCCCGCTTCGGAGGGGGAGAGGTCCAGCGCGGTGGCGGGCAGTTGGTGGCGCTCACCGTCAGGACCGGCCAACAGCACCGGCGGCAGCACGTCGCCTTCCCGAACGCCCCGGATACGGAGCCCGTGATCGTTCGCCTTCTGGTCGGCGGGGCTCGAGTGCCAGGCCATTCGCACCTTGCCGTGATGGGCGCAGACGAGATACGCGAGCAGGTCGAACTCGTCGGCGCCCAGATCGAGGATCTCCCGCTCGACGGCGGTCGGCCCGGCGGCGCGCGTATCCCCTGCACGGCGCCCGGCCATACCGCCCTCCTCCCCCATCGCTTCGAACCAGTCGCGCCAGGGACCGAGCAGCGCCGGATGCTGCGGTTCGTGGCGCTGGAGCACGCCGAACAGGCCGAGCGTGCTCGCCAGCTCGTGCCGGAATCCGCGCCGCTGGTCGCCGGGACCGATCCGGTACATGTCGCGGGTGCTGCACGGCCAGGCGGCGTCCGGCGCCTTGGCGACGTCGTCTCGTGCGGGGCGGCCATCGGCCTGGATGGAGCCCTGGAACGCGGCGTGCGCCTTGCCGAGATCGTGCCAGCGCCCGGCCAGATGCAGCAGCCCGGCCTTGTCCGGCGCGACCTCTGCCGCGATGCGTTCGACTTCCTCGCCGACCCGCAGGCCGTGGGTGGCGATGGTCTGCCAGCCGCCGGTCACGCTCAGCGATTCGTCGTCTTCGGCGGCGTCGGCGTGATCCTCGGGCGGGAGCGCGCGAACGCGCCGTGCACCGGGGCGCCAGCCGTCGCGATCGCGCGTCCAGCAAGGCCTGCTCTCATGGCGCGCCGCCGCACCGGGCTCCACCGACGCCACCGGGTCCGTGGAGCCCGGGTCCCATCCCCGGTCCTGGCGGTAGCCTCCCGCGCTGCATTCCACCAGCACCGTCTGACCGGGATGGAGGTCGCGGCGGACGGCCCCGCGCCACCCGCGATCCAGCCAATCCCAGACCCATGCCCGGACGCCCGGTTTCAGGCCCTCCGATTTCGGCTTGCACAGCCAGTCGCGGGCTTCGAGGAAGGGCGCGCTGCAAAGCTCGTCCCGCGTCGGCTTCATGCTCGACGACGGGCCTTCATCGCCGACCTCGGCCCAGAACACCTGCACGTCGCGTTCGTTGCCCGACCGGATGAAACGGCTCACGTCGACGTCCGCACCGGACAGGTCGGGCGAGGTGTCGAACAGGTCGTCCAACTCGCGGCGCAGCAGCAGGTGTCCGGGCTCATACGGATAGAGGCGCGGCAGCCGTGCTTCGTTCTCCTCCTCGAAGCGTTCGAGATGGACCGGCGCCGCGTCCGGCAGCCCGCTGCAGGCGTCGCGCGCCGCATCGAGCGCATCCTTCGCGTAAGGGGCGGCCTGCCCGTCGCTCTCGTACCCGAGGTCCGCAACGACCACCTGACCCGAGCCGCCCCACCGCGCACAACGGCCGAAACGCTGCACGAGGCTGGTCCAGGGAGCGAGCTCCGTGACCAGCAGCGATGCCGAGACGTCCACACCCGCTTCGATCACCTGGGTGGAGACGATGATGCGGTTCGTCCCCGGCGCACATGCCGCGCGGTCGAGGAAGGCGTCGCCCCAGGACTTGCGTTCGGGAGGACGAAATCGGCTGTGGATCAGGCGAACGTCCGCGCCCGCCGCCTCGATCGCCTCGTCCGCGTTCAGAGCCTCCCAGACCTCGACGGCGCGCCTGACCGTGTTGAGAACGACCAGGGTCGGCCCTTCCCTTCCGCAGCCACGGTCGCGGTGGCGTAGAGATACGTCCCGAGCGAGCGCCTTCGAGCTGGCAAACCTGACGACTTCCAGCGGTTTGGTCACGTCCTCCCATAGAGGCCCATTCCGGTCTTCAGGCTCGATCCGGTGCGTATTCCGTGCAAGCTCCCCGGCCAGGCCGGCGGTGTCCGGACTCTTCTCCAGCCAGCCGCGCTGCAAAGTCGCGCTCATCCACCACGTGAAACAAGGCCGCAGCGTCTTGCCCGCGCTTCGGTCCTCGTTCCGAAACGCCTGAAGCTGCCCCGAAGTCGCAAGGCCCACGTCCATCGACTGCACTTCGTCCATCACCCAGAGGGCGTCCTGGTTCAGCAGCCCGAACTCCATGGGCCAGCGCGCCCTGGGGCTCGCGTAGCCGCGGTTCATCGCGCGCGAAAGCAGCATGTCCTGCGTTCCGATCAGCACCGCGTCGGCTTCGGGATACAGATGCCACCCGCCGGAGTCGGCGCCGCCCATGATCGGGTGCACGCCGACCTTGCCGTCATGGGCGCCCTCGCCATCCCATAGCCGCCCGACACGCTGGAGCGCCGACCGAACCTCGTTCTCGGTCTGTTCCACCAGCACCCGCATCGGCAGGCACCAGACCAGGCGGCGCGGCCAATCATCGTTCCCCAAGCGCACCCGATGCCAAGTCCAGGCCGCGAGCACGCCGAGGGTCTTGCCGAAGCCCGTGGGGAAACGGATCAGGCGATTCCCGCAGGCGGAAGAGCCGGATACCTCGGATTGCCATCGGCGCGGGTCCCTGCCATCGCTCAGCTCGACAAAGAAGCGATGGAAGGCCGAACCTGCCGATCCGGGTTCAGACAATCTCGCCGCCTCCCTGAAGCATCGGCAGCCCGGCCTCACCGCCCCGGGGCGGCTCGGCTTCGATCGGCAGGAAGGCGTTGGCCTCTTCTCGAAGCACGGCGGCGGAGGCCGGACCCGCCACCCTGCTTCCCATGCCGGTCATGCGAAGGCGACCGGCCCGCGTCATAACGCGAGGCATTCCGGCTGCATCCGGCCGAGCCCGGCGCGGGACCGGGCCATCAGGCCGCCGCCCAGCCGGCGGACAGGGCCTCGGCCTGCTCCAGCACCGTGCGGGTCGCGGATTCCTGCTTGTCCGGCGGGTAGCCGTGGTTGCGAAGGACGCGCCGCACCAGCCGGCGGAGGTGGGCGCGCACGTTCTCGCGCAGGGTCCAGTCGATGGTCACGTTGGCCCGCACCGTCTCGACCAGCTCGCGGGCGATGCGGCGCAGGGTCTCGTCGCCCAGCACCTGCACCGCGCTGTCGTTGACGCCGAGCGCGTCGTAGAAGGCCAGCTCGTCTTCCGACAGCCCGAGCGCCTCGCCGCGGGCCGCCGCCGCCCGCACCTCCCGGGCGAGGCCGATCAGCTCCTCGATCACCTGCGCGGCCTCGACGGCGCGGCTCTGGTAGCGGCGGATGGTCCGCTCCAGCATCTCGGCGAAGGAGCGGGCCTGCACCACGTTCTTCCGCCGGCGGGCCGCGAGCTCGCCCTGCAGCAGCTTGCGCAGCAGCTCGACCGCGAGGTTGCGCTGCGGCAGGCCCCGCACCTCGGCCAGGAACTCGTCGGACAGGATCGAGATGTCGGGCTTCGCGAGGCCGGCCGCCGCGAACACGTCCATCACCCCGTCCGGCGCCACCGCGCGCGAGACGAGCTGGCGCAGGGCGTGGTCGAGCGCCTCCTCCGAGCGCGCCTCGTCGGCGCCCGCGCGCTTGGCGAGGGCCGCCCCGACCGCCTGGAAGAACCCCACCTCGTCGCGGATGCGGAGCGCCTCCTCGTGCGGCACGGCGAGCGCGAACGCCCGGGACAGCGCCCGCACCGCCTGCACGCAGCGCTCCTTGCCGTCCTCCTGCGCGAGCACGTGCTCCTGGGCGGCGGGCAGCAGGCCGATCATCCGCTCCGCCGGCGCGCCGTCGACCCACGCGCTCCGGTCGAAGCCGTGGAAGAGGCCGCAGCAGACCTCGTACTTCTCCCGCATCACGGCCACCGCCTGCGCCTGGTCGATCGCGCCTGCGCCCGTGCCGCCGCTCTCGGTGTAGGCCGCGAGGGCGCGCCTCAGCTCGGGGGCGAGGCCCAGGTAGTCGACCACGAGGCCGCCCGGCTTGTCGCGGAACACCCGGTTGACCCGCGCGATCGCCTGCATCAGCCCGTGGCCGCGCATCGGCTTGTCCACGTACATCGTGTGCAGGCTCGGGGCGTCGAAGCCGGTGAGCCACATGTCGCGCACCAGCACGATGCGGAGCGGGTCGGCAGGGTCGCGGAACCGCCTCGCCAGCGCCTCGCGCCGGGGCTTGCTGCGGATGTGGGGCTGCCAGTCGGGCGGGTCGGAGGCGGCCCCGGTCATCACCACCTTGCACGCGCCCGCGTCGTCCCCGTCCCCATGCCACTCCGGGCGCAGGCGCACGAGCTCCCGGTAGAGGTCGAGGCAGATGCGCCGGCTCATGCAGACGATCATCGCCTTGCCCTCCATGACCTCCAGGCGGCGCTCGAAGTGGTCCACGACGTCGCGGGCGACGAGCGCCACCCGCTTCCCGGCCCCGACGACGGCTTCGAGCTGCGCCCACCGGGTCTTCAGCCGCTCGCGGCGCCCGGTCTCCTCGCCCTCCGTCGCCTCCTCGAAGCCGGGGTCGATGTGCGGGCGCTCGCGCTCGTCGAGGGCCAGCCGCGCGAGGCGGCTCTCGTAGTAGATGGGCACCGTCGCCCCGTCCTCGACCGCGCGCCGGACGTCGTAGATGCTGATGTGGTCCCCGAAGACGGCGCGGGTGCTCGCGTCCTCGACCTCGATCGGCGTGCCGGTGAAGCCGATGAACGAGGCGTTGGGCAGGGCGTCGCGCATGTGGCGGGCGTAGCCGTCGATGAAGTCGTACTGGCTGCGGTGGGCTTCGTCGGCGATCACCACGACGTTGCGCCGCTCGGAGAGCGGGGACCGGCGGCCTCTGGCGCGGCCGCTTGGCGATTCCGCGGCGCGGAATCGCGGGGCTCCAGCCAGCGGTCGCCGGGCGCCCTCCTCCTCCGGCTCTTCCCCGGGCAGGAACTTCTGGATGGTGGTGAACACCACCCCGCCCGACTCCACCGCGAGCCGGGCGCGGAGGTCCGCGCGGCTCGCCGCCTGCACGGGGGGCTGGCGGAGGAGATCAGCGCAGCGCGCGAAGGTGGCGAAGAGCCGGTCGTCGAGGTCGTTGCGGTCGGTCAGCACGACGACGGTGGGGTTCTCCATCGCCGGCTCGCGGACGATGCGCCCCGCGTAGAAGGCCATGGTCAGGCTCTTGCCCGAGCCCTGGGTGTGCCAGACGACGCCGATGCGCCGGTCGCCGGGGGCCCCGCCGGGGCGGCGGCCCGATTCGTAGCGGCCCGGCTCCTCGCGGACCATCAGGTCCCCGGCCGCCGCCCGCTGAAGCTCCGTCGCGCGCAGGGTCTCGGCGACGGCGGCTTCGACCGCGTGGAACTGGTGGTAGCCCGCCATCTTCTTGACCAGCGGCCCGCCCCGGCCTTCGGCGCCTCCGCCGGCTCCCCCGGACCCGCTTCCGCTACCCCCGCCGCCACCGCTACCGCTGTCGCTACCACCACCCCCGCTACCGCCGCCACCGTCCTCGAACACGATGAAATCGCGGACGAGGGCCAGGAAGCGGCGCGGCGCGCACACGCCCTCGAGCATCACCCGCAACTGGGGCAGGCGCCGGTCGGCGGGCCTCACGCCGGTGATCGTGGGCCAGGGCTTGAACCACTCACGGCCGGCGGTCAGGGCGCCGATGCGCGCTTGGAGCCCGTCCGACACGATGAGCGCGGCGTTGAAGGCGAACAGCGAGGGGACGTCCGCCTGGTAGGTCTGCAACTGCCGGTGCGCCGACCAGATGGTGGCGTTCTCGTCGGCCGGGTTCTTGAGCTCGATGACCGCGAGCGGCAGGCCGTTGACGAACAGCACCGCGTCGGGGCGGCGCTCGCGCCGGTTCTCGACCACGGTGAACTGGTTGACCGCCAGCCAGTCGTTGTTGGCGAGCGGGCGGTCGAAGTCGATGGCGCGGGCCTGCGCGCCCCGGACCGCGCCGCTCCCGTCGCGGTACTCCACCGTCACCCCGTCCACCGCCATGCGGTGAAAGGCGCGGTTGCGGGCCACGAGGGTCGTCCCTTCCGGGCGGGTGAGCTTGCGCCCGGCGTCGCGCAGGGCTTCGTCCGGCAGGCCCGGGTTCAGGCGGGCGAGCGCGGCCCGCAGGCGCTCCCGGAGCACGACCTCGCCGTAATCGCCGCGCTCCGCCCCCGGCGCGCCGGGGGCGGCGTCGGGGCCGCGGGCGACGGACCAGCCGAGCCCCGCGAGCCAGCCGAGGGCGGCCTCCTCGACGTCGGATTCGGAGACGCCGACCGTGGAGGCGCCGGCCACGGAGCCGGAGGCCGTGCCGGCCGCGGATTTGGAGCCGCCGCTCACCCGACGGGCGCCGCCGGCGGATTGGCGGCGAGGCGGATCATCGGGGTCCTGCCCCCAGGCGCGCTCTCCGCGAAGGGCGAGGGCAGGGCCATTCCCTGTTCGCCGCCCCATCCGAGAGGAGCGCGGCCGCCGCCCGGGTCCCGGCCCCGTCGCTCGGAAAACGGCCTGCCGTCGTACCCATACCCGCCCGGACGACCTCGATCTCCCGATCCAGGCGCTGCGCCGAACAAGGAACGGCCCGGCGGCGGAGGGCGGGGCGCTCGAACGCCGACGCACGGCGGCGGGAGCATCCGTTCGGGACCAGCGGGGGATCGGCCGTCCATGTGGTTACGCGAGGTAATAGCGCTTTCGCGGGTCGTGGGGACCGGTGGCGATCTCCCGCACCAGCCCGCGTCCGATGAGCCTGATCAGCCTGCTCCGGGCGGTGCGGGGGGTGCGGCCGATCGCGGCGGCGATCTCACGGGTGGACAGGCCGTCTCCGCTCTCCAGAGCCTGAAGGACGGCGCGTTCGACTTCATCGACGGTCCGGTCTCTGCCTCCGCCTCTGCCCCCGCCCTCGCCCCCGGCCATGCGCAGCGTCACCCGGAAACGGGTCCCGATCTCCTCCAGCTCCGGCTCGGCGAGCCCCGCCTCCCGGCAGGCGGCCATCATGCGCTGGACCCCGCTGCCCCATCGCTCGATCAGGCCGAGCTCGTGGAATACGCGGCCGATGACGCGGTTGCGCAGCTTGGAGACCCCCCGGCGAAGGTCGTCCACCGTCAACCCGAACGGCAGCAGGCCCGGGCTCTCCACTTCGAGACGGTCATCGAAGATCGCCACCCGGACCGGGGCGCCGCGTTGTGCGTAGTCCGCATGGGCCACGGCGTTGATGACCGCCTCCCGGACGGCGGACGGCGGCAGGCTCCAGCGCTCCCGCGCCCGCACCCTTCCGACCTCCACGCCGCGCAGCGCGTGCTTCTCGATGAAGGCGATGGCTTCCTCGACCGAACGCACCGGATGGGCGCCGATCTCGACGTGGTCGTCGATCCGGCTCCGGTCGGTTCCGCGGAAACGACCGGCCTGGATCCAGGCGTCCGGGAAATACCGCCCGCGTTCCTTGCCGAACAGGAGCATTCCTCCCACGGTCGGGACTTCGCGGCCCTGATGCCGGGCCAGCAGCCGCAGGGTTTCGAGGTCCGCCCACCGGAGCTTCCGAACCGGGGCGAACGACTCTGAAGCCGCTCGGAAGTCGATCGCTTCCGAGTCGAGTTCAGGCATCGCCTGCTCGTCGTAGGATTCGCCGCGCGCCAAGCGCCGCAGCTCTTCGATGAGCTCCCGGTCCGCGCGGCGGTTGGTGGAGCCGACGCGCACGTAGACGCCGCGTTCGGGGCCTTCGCGCCTGATGAAGTGCGGGCGGCTCGGGCTCGGATGGACCTCGACCCCCAACACGTGGGTGTCGCGCCAGGGCAGGATCTCCAGGCCGGGAACCAGACGCGGCGCGATCCGGTCGCTGATCAGGTTCGCGAGCCGCTCTTCGAGGTCGAGCGGTTCGCGCACCCCCCGGACATGGCGCGTCGCATCCTCCACGCCGACCAGCAACGTGCCTCCCGCGGTGTTGGCGAAGGCCGTGACGGTCCGTAGCGCCGCGTCCGGAGAGGACAGATCGCGCTTGAATTCCAGGGTCTTCCCTTCGGGGCGCTTGAGGGCGGCGAGGAGGTCCATAGCTCGGAAAAGTACCCTGAAGCGACGGAAGCGGCAAGACTTCAGGGTTCAGGTTCCGGGTTTCAGGCTTCAGGCTTCAGGGTCTCGCTCCATCGCCTCGTCACCGCGGGAAGCGGGCGGACAACGAGGCGGCCCCGCCTTCAGGCGCCGGACCCGCGGCGGCTCATGGGGCGGAGCAGTGAAGTCGTCCGGATCGTCGCCCCGTCTCCCGGGGCCGTCGATACGTCGTCCGGCCAGGCGAGGGCGGTTCCTTCGACATCGGATTCGGAGACGCCGACCTCGGGGTCGAGGCGGCGCCGGGCGCGAAGCCCGAAACGCCGCTCACCCGGCGGGTTCCGCCAGCAGATTGACGACGAGGCGGATCATCAGGTCCTTGGCCGCGGGCGCGCTCTCGGCGATGAGCAGGGTGAGCGCCGTCAGCGCCTGGGGGTTCAGCCCGTGCTCCACACCCTCCTGCTTCAGGTAGAGCAGGAACAGCAGGGAGCCGATGCGCTTGTTGCCGTCGGTGAAGGGATGGTCCTTCACGACGAAATAGAGGAGGTTCGCCGCCTTCTCCTCGCGGGAGCGGTAAAGGGGCTCGCCGAACATGGTCTGCTCGACGTTGCCGAGGATCGATTCGAGGGCGTCGCCGCGAGGTTGGCCGAACAGGGAGGACGCCTCGTTGCGCGCCATCAGCTCGCGCTTGAACCCTGCGATCGCCCCGGTGGCGCGGTCATGATCCAGCACCCCGACGGACGGCTTGGCGCCGGGAGGGGCCGTCAGCCGGTCCTCGTCGTACTCCAGCAGCAGGCGCCAGGTGTCGGCGTACCCGGTGACGAGCTCCAGCACGGCCCGGCCGGTATCGTCCACGAGCGCCTGGCCCCGCAGGGTGCGGGCGAGGAGGTCGAGGGTCTCCCGAACCTCCCGCAGACCGCGCTCGGCGAGGCGGCGCTCGTTCAGGGTATAGCCGCGGACCAGGTGATCGCGCAGGGCGCGGGTGGCCCATTGGCGGAACCAGGTCCCGCGCACCGACTTGACCCGGTAGCCGACGGAGATGATGACGTCGAGATTGAAGTGGTCTATCTCGCGCGAGACGGTCCGCCCGCCTTCGGATTGAACCTGTGCATATTTTGCACAGGTTGCCTCCGGGTCCAGCTCCCCCTCCCTGAATGCGTTGCGGATGTGTCTGGCGACGACCGAGCGATCGCGCCCGAACAGATCCGCCATCTGCTGTTGTGTCAGCCAGACGGTCTCCCGGTCGAGGCGCACGTCGACGCGCGCCTCGCCGCCGGGGGCTTCGTACACGATAACGTCGCAGTCCGGGTGCGACGTGGGGGTTCCGCTGTCCATCTCATCGCTCCTTGCGCGTGAGGGGAGGTCCCGGTCTCTGGGCGGACTCCGGGACGCGACGTCCGAGCCGATCGAGGTCCGCACGCTCGATGAGCGGTGACCGGTTGCCCGGAGGGAATTATGCCCCAGTCCCCAGCCAGGAGCTCCTTCGAGGCACGTGCGCGGCGGGGATTTTCGCCAAGCACACCTCGCCGCAGGGGCGTCCTTGGGAACGGGCGTCCTGGGAACGCTTGTGTCCCGCCCGCATTTTCTCCCGGGCGCCTCGCCCCCGGACCTCTGGTCCGCTGCGGGCGGGACGCCCGCGTTCCCAGGACGCCCGTTCCCAAAGACGTATCCGCGCAGATGCCTCCCGGCAGCGGGCGCGGCGGGGCGCGGCAGGCGCTATCATTGGCCCATGCGCTTCTTCAACACCGAAGGGCCGGTTCGTCCGGATGACCACTACGCCATCGCGCCGCTGGATCGGATGGACGTCGACGAGCTGCTGATCCTGATCCGGACCAACCGCTACTTCGTGCTGCACGCGCCGCGCCAGACCGGCAAGACCTCCACCCTCATCGCCCTGCGGGACCTGCTGAACAGCGGCTCGGCCGGCAACTTCCGCTGCGTACACATCGACTCGGAAGTCGCCCAGGTCGCGCGCGACGACACCGAGGGCGGCATCCACGCCATCCTGAGCATGATGGCGTCGCAGGCGCTGCTGCTGGGCGACGACTACCTCGAAGACGTCTGGCCGGACATGCTGGCCAAGGCAGGCCCCCACGACGCCCTGCGGGGCGTGCTGATGCACTGGTGCCTGGCCGATCCGACCCCGCTCGTGCTGCTGGTGGACGAGATCGACTCGCTGGTGGGCGACACCCTGCTCTCGGTGCTGCGCCAGCTCCGCGCCGGCTACACGCATCGCCCCGAAGGCTTCCCGCAGAGCGTGGTGCTGTGCGGGGTGCACGACGTCCGCGACTACCGCATCCGGTCGACCGAGGGCGAGATCATCGCCGGCGGCAGCCCGTTCAACATCGTCGCGAAGTCGTTTCGGATGGGCGACTTCACGGAAGCCGAGACGCGCGCCCTGATGGCGCAGCACACCGAGGAGACCGGGCAGCGCTTCTCGGAGGCGGCGCAAGGCGCAATATGGACCCAGACCCGGGGCCAGCCGTGGCTGGTGAACGCGCTCTGCGCCGGGGCGTGTTTCGAGGACAAGGCGGGACGGGATCGTTCGCGGACCATCGAAGAGGACGACGTCTACGCCGCGCGCGAGACCCTCATCCTCTCCCGGCGCACGCACCTCGACCAGTTGGCGCACAAGCTCGAGGAGGAGAGGGTGCGGCGGGTCGTCGAGCCCATCCTGAGCGGCGGCCAGGCGCGGTACGATGGCCGCGACCTCGATTACGTGCGCGACCTCGGCCTCATCTCCCCGGACTCCCCGCCACGCATCGCGAACCCGATCTACGCGGAGGTGATCCCGCGGGAATTGGGGTACATCCGAAGCTGCTGACGGCGTTCCACACCTTCTTCGGGGAGCACTCCGGGCGCTGGCGCTTCCCTTCCTTCCTGGCCGGTCCGACCCTGTATTCCTTGGCACCGTCCGTCAAATCTCGCCTTCGATGATCGACCAGACCCGATGATGGCTCGCTCCTCCGGGGCCGAGGGCGGCTTTCCAAGTGTCCACACCAGCGCTACGCACCCTGGCCCGGACTTCGTGCAGCGGCTCGGCCGCGCCGACGCCAAGTCGCCGCGCCAGCGGCTCGGCGGCGGTGCGGGGCACGCCCAGCAGCCGAAGGGCGATCGCCTCGTCCGAGTTCACGCCGTAATAGACGCGGGCCGGCAGGTTGCGCAGCATCCGCTGCTCGTCGGCCGGCAACGAATCGAAGGCATCCCCGACCGTCAGGGATTGGAGCGCGGCCAAGCCCCAGGACGCGGTTTGCGTCAGCCGCCCGAAGATGCTCTGGCAACACCGGGTCATCGCCGTCACGGCATCGGCCTGGCCAGCTTCTCCATCGCCGCGATCCGGTTTGCCCGCGAAATAATCGGCGGCCATGTCGGAAAGGGGGCGGCCCTGCACCCAGTCGCAGATGATTCGGGAGAGGGAGTCGCCGTCCGGGTACGGGCCTCCCGTCACCTCTGCGAGTGATTGCCGGAGCTCCGGGACCTCGAGCAGCACCCCGACCATCCGTTGCAGATCGTGCCGCCGGGGGCCGAAGAGATCGGGTGACCACGCATCCCTCGTGACGTTCGCATCCTTCAGGCGGGCCAGCGTTCCGTTGACCGTCTCCCACGAGAACCCGGTCGCGTCCACCAGCTTCAGCGGCTTCCCTTCGATGCGGCCTGCATAGTTGTAGACGCCGCGCACCAATCGGTCGGCCCAACCCTGGTGGCTCCTGCGCAAGGTCCGGAACCCGAGCGTGCCCCGGAGGACCTGTTCGACTTCCGCGGCGAAGCGCTCGTGGCTGCCGATCTGCCTGTACGTATGCGCGAGGTACTGCAGGAACGACGACCACTCGGGCCGCCACGACAATTTCTCCAACTGAAGCAGATCGCCTTCGTCTTCGACCTTCTGCACCATGTCGACCAGCGTCGAGGCGAGCTCGCCGACGGACCTCTCGATATAGGCATCGAGCTTTCGGAGCCTGGCGTCGTCGTGGGCCGCCAGCGCGATGACGCCGAGGTCGCCCTGATCGACGCGGCCGGCCCGCCCGGCGACGTTCCAGAAGTCCTCGAGCGGCATCTCCTGGCCGTAGGGATACTGGTGGCTGGCGAACACCACACCCGAGACGGGGAAGTTGACGCCTTGGGCTATCGTGGTGGTCGCCACCAGAACCTTCAGCTCGCTGCGCTCCGTCAACCACTCGACGATCGTCCGCGTGTCGTCGGAAAGCCCGGCGTGATGCACGCCGACGCCGTACTCCAGCAGCGGCGCCAAGGGAAAGTCCGGCCCCATCTCGTCGGCGAGGAATTGCTGGATGTGGCCCAGATCCTCGCTCCCGTGAGCGATGCGGTTCCCGTCCACCTGGAAAGCCTCGGCCACGCTCCAGCTACGTCTTGGCTGGTCGACGAGGACGATGACCGTGCCGCGCCGCTTCAGAACCTGCGCCGTGGCCGCCGCGAGCCGGCCCGGCGACGTTGAGACCTTCGACCACGACAGCCCCAACGGACGGCGTTCTTCGAGCGTCAGCGGCTCCGGGACCTCGATCGTCTTCCGGCTCGTGTGCCGGGCCAGCAGCTCGATCCCGAAGTCACCGGGCGCTTTGCCCCTCTGTGGCCGGGCGATGGCGACCACCCGGTCGTTCGGCGTCCAGTCCACCCCGAGCTCGATGCTCCGGTGGCTGTCGGGAGCCAGCCACTCGGCAATTTCACCCGCGTTGGGGATGAAGGGCGTGAGCAGCAGGAACTGGGCGTGCCGGCACTCGCGGTTGATCGTCGCGAGCAGCAACTCCAGTCGCAGGCCGCGCGGGCCGGACGCCAGCCCGTGCGCCTCGTCCACGACGACGAGGGTCAGAGGGCGACCTATCCGGCCCTCCCAATCGCCGCGCAGCATCATGTCCAGCTTTTCGGGCGTCGTGACGAGCAGGCGGAACTGCCGCTCGGGGTCGGCGTCCACCAGCATGTCGGCTTCGAGGCCGTCTATCTCCAAGGCCGGGCTGACCTTCTCGACGGTGATGCCGAGGTCCGAGAAGTCCCGCCGCAGACGAAGGGTCAGTTGATTGACGAGCGCCCGGGCCGGCGCCAGGTAGGCAACCCACCCGCGCTCGCGGTCGAACTGGTTCAACGCCTGGAGAATCCGGAGCTGGGCGATGAACGTCTTGCCGCTCGACGTGGGCAGGCTCACCACGACGGAGCGATCCCCCGACCCGAGCAGCCTCTGTTCACGAAGCGTGCGCCGCTGCGGAGGCAGCATCTCGAAGATCGGCTGCCGGCGGTCCCGCGAGGTCATCGATTCGACGAACCGCGAGACGCGGCTGTTCACGCTGCGGGTGACCGTCCAGATGCTGCCGTCGACGAGTGCGCGGGCGGTGCGGGCGAGCAGGCGCGCGAACGTCTCCCGCTCCATGAGCCGCCCGGCGGCAGCGGCCGCGATGGCCCGGTCGAACTGCGCTTCGAGTTGCTCCCGGACGTCGTAGCGCCCATCGACGGACCCCTGGGACAGGAACTGGCCCAGGATCTCCGCCGCCTTCGCCAGGTGATACGTGGTCATGAGCTCCCACGCGGGTCCGGCATCCCGCCGCTGCTCCGCCTCGTGCAGGAACCCCGGCTCGTAGTCGTGCTGGCTCGCTCGAAGGCCGGCGACTTGCGCCTGCACCGCATCGAGATCGTCCCAACCCTGCTTGCGGAGGAGGCGCAGCCACACGTCCAGGATCGCGGACCAGACGCGCTGCCCCCAATCGTCCGCGTCCCGCGGCAGCGCCGGCCATCCGTTCGCAACCAGAAGCCGTTTGACGTCCGCGCCCCGATCGCCGAGAACGCCGAGGCACCCCAACCGCACGAGCGACTGCGCCGTTTCCACGGGCGCGCCTTCGTGCGGCAGGACCCGGGCGACCTGAAAAGCCTCCGCGGCGGCAGCGCACAGGTCCGCGGCGTCTCCGTCATCGAGCAGAACGGCGACGTGGAGCTCGAGCGCGTTGGCGACGAAGCGAAGGTCATCGTCGTCGAGAGGTCCGGCGCCGCCGATGCCGAGGGCGTCCCGGAGCCGGCGGCGCCCTGCCTCGGTCGTGGCATCGCGGACCTTCTCCACGCCGAGCGAGTCCACGATCCAGGATGCGGAGGTCATGGGGCGCTCTCCTGCAAGATCGCCGGCCAGCCCGGGATCGGGACCGGCAGATACCACGCGACGAGATCGACGTGGGTCGGATCGGCAACCCGGCGCGACAGCACCTCTCCCCGCGCCTTCAGATCGCGTTCGCTCGGGGGCGTGTCACGAACCAGCACCCCGACGAGCAGCAGCGCCTTTCCCTCCGACCGCAGATACCGTTCGACGGCCTCCCGATACATCTCAAGGTAACGGGGTTCCGACCGGCACCGGGCATACAGCCATTGCAACAGGGCGTGCTGGACGTCGAGACGCCCGGCGCTCTGTTCGAGCTGCCACGCCATGCCGCTGCCTCCACTCATCACCCCCGGCGGGGTACGAGCGTCCGATGACGTCTTCACCTCCCCGAACAGAAGAAACACGTCCTGTCCGTCGCAATGGAACCCAACCAGATCGGCCCCCGGAAGACTCGCCCGCGACGTGCGGCGATCCCGCACCATGTTCCATGGCCAATGCACTTGACGTCCCGAGTCGTCCCGAAGCGCACATTCCGCGAACGCCTCGCCGATCTCCCAACCTTCCGGATCGGGAACGGCGCGGAGCAGGCGTTCCACGAAACGGGTTTCCAAGCCGGTCGTCGCAAGGCCCTGTAGCTCGGCGTCGAAAGACGATGCCCCGTCGGTGATCCGCGGGCGCACGGCTTCGCGCAGATAGCGCCCGAACCGCTCCCGATCTTCCACGACCCGCCCTTCCCAACGCACGGGGCTCGCGGTTCCCGAGTACGCGACCGTGGAGCCGAGGGAGGCAATGCTCGTCATGGCGCTGTCACGGGGCTTGCCCGCCCAGCAGTTCCTTGAGAGCGCTTTCAGCATCGCTCGCCAAGGTTTCGTCGCCTGCATCCCGGGCGAGGGTGATGGCGGTCTCAAAGTCCCGGCGGGCTTCGTCCACGCGGCTCAGGGAGAGATTCGCCTTGCCTCGGTTGTTGTAGGCTTTGGCGTAGCCAGGCTTCAGGCGAATTGCTTCGTCGTAATCCGCGATGGCTTCCTCATGCCGCCCTAGGTTGCCCTTCGCGTTACCCCGGTTGTTGTAAACAATAGCGAAGTCAGGCTTCAGCTTGACTGCCTCACCGTAATCCGCGATAGCCTCCTCATGGCGACCGAGATTGCCCTTCACGTTACCCCGGTTGTAGTAGGCTTCGGTGTAGTCCGGCTTCAGCCGGATTGCCTCATCGAGGTCCGCGATGGCATCCTCACGATGACCAAGGTTGTCCTTCGCATTACCCCGGTTATTGTAGGCTTCGGTCAAATCCGACTTCCGGCGGATTGCCTTGTCGTAAGCGTCTATAGCTGCTCCAAGGGTACCGATATTGTGCTTTTGTCGGAGATAACCGATGGAAAACCAAGCTCTAGCCGCAAGGTCTTTATCGGTACCTTCCGAGATAATGGCGATTGCGTGCCACTTCTCGATAGATTCTTCAAACAATTCGAGTTGTTGAAGCTGAACCGCAGCGGCAACAGCTTGGTCAATCGGGGATTCCGGTGGGTTCTCTTGGGCATTCTCCGTAGCCCTGCGAGCCTTGTCCGGGTTTTCTTGGACGAATTGAGCCGTAAACCCTTTAAAGCGTGATTCGGCCTTATCGTGCAAAGCCTCGATCCGATCCACGTATCTACGTGCTTGAGTCTCGAAATCGCGGAGTCTCTTGAAGCTGAGATAGACGGCAATGGCGGCAACGATGCCGAGCAGCGTCAGGAAGATAGCTGTGGCTTCGAGCCACCAATCGACGGTCTTTGCCCGATAGTCCAGTATTTCGCGTCTAAGCTCATTGAAACGGCGCAGATTTTCGACTTCGGCTGTGGCGTTAGAGTCCGGCGAACCCGGCATGGCGACAGGCTGCGGCCTCGGGGATGCGGCACCGGGCGATCCGGTTCGTGTGTCGGGGGTCGTGCGGGCTTCGGACGACTCGACCGACTGCGAAGGGAGGGGTGCTTGATCTGCCGCCGCCGCCAAGGACGCCACGAAAGCCAGGAGAAAGGCAGCTACCTTTCGCAGCATTGCCCGTTGCTGTCGCCTGAAATGCGGGCTGGTCATGCGACACGCTCCACCTGTCTCGCGGCGTCGCGGATGCGGACTTCGCCGGATATGAGCTTGGGAAGCAAAGCGTCGCGCAAGGAAAGCAGCAGCGCGGATTCCCTGGTGTTCGAGACTACTCGATCGTACAACGATCGTCCCATGTCTTCGTAAACACGCAAGATGCCCTTCGACGGAACCACTACAGAGAGAGGGCGGAACGTCTTCTTGCTAATCTCGGAAAACGTAGAACCTCCCGAGATGCCCTTGATATGCTCGATATTCTCGTGACACCAAAACAGTACATACAAGTTCGGCAGTCGCCTTTCGCAGATCATGGCGATAAAGCCTTGATTTACGGCGGTCGGCATCCCGGTGATGGCCAAGTAGCCGATGGGAGCGCGCGAAGACAACAGCACTGTCCCAATCGGGAAAAGGCCTGAGCTGATCTTCTGCACGCCTGCATCGGTGATCTTCCGATCCGTTTCCAACAGCGCTAACGATGACAACTTCGAAAGATCCCTTGGTGTCGCCCAATGGTGCTCTCCGTCGTTCCAGTACGCGGGTTCCCTGGTACTGGGAGTCGCACCCCCGAGAACATCGACTTCAGCGCCGATCTCCGAAACCTCCCATCCCTCCGGGATTCGGCCCAGCTCCGAATCCACCAACCGATCGGGAAACAAGTCGGCGATCGGCTTGCGCAGGCCGGTATCGCGGCCTTCCATCTTGGCGCGGACCGGATCGAAGTCCACGAACCAGGACTTGAACAGCGCCCGCGCCATCGCCTCCAGGGTCTCGTTCATGCGGCGGTTCAATTCGATCTTGTCGTCCAGCGTCCCGAGGATATGGGCGATGACGCGTTGTTCCCGCATGGATGGCAGAGTGATACGCATCCTGCGCTGATCTCGTAAACTCACGTATTCTGCCATATCCGTCTGCCCTGAAACCTCCTTGAACTGGTCGAAGAATTCCTGACCAGACATCCAATAGAACAGAAAACGTGAATCGATCAACTCTGGATTAAGTGATCTCCAAAAACATAATTGTGGAGAATAGACGAATCGAGGTGTATTTTCCCGAACGTATGCAAATCGCCCGACGGTTCCTTTCGATGTGAAAACGACATCCCCCAATCTGCTTGTTTTGTTCTTGATTTGATTCACATTTTCCTCCGGAAAACAATCAGCACCATCGAATTGAAATCCATTATTGATGTTTCCCGCACGAGCGAACGGTATTCCCAAGGCTGCCAGTTCAGTATTTTTGGCGCGATATCCGTCGCCTATCTCAAGCGAACCTGATTTGATCAGATCGCTCACTTCATGCTCCTGCCATCCGTATTTCGGTTTCCGGATATATTCGGCATTTACTTGACCTTCAATCAACACCACATGCACCGCCTCGATACGCTTACGGAAACCCTCCGGCACATCATCCCACACGAACAGATCCACGCGGAACGGCAGGTTGCTCTCCTCAAACGCCTCCCGCAGGTCCGCCACCTGGGCGCTCTGCTCCGGGCGGGCGAACGCCGCCAGATCCAGATCGGATTCCGGGCGCGAGGTCCACTTGACGCGGGAGCCGTAGGCCCAGACGGTCGTGTCCGGCAAGTGCCGGTTCAGCAAGGCCAGGACCGTCCGGCGCTGCTCGGCGGTGATGTCGATGGCGGGTGTCATGCCCACGTCTCGCCGCTCATGGCCTGGTAGAGGCCGATGGCGTCGCCGATGAAGCCGGCCACGACCTCGAGGCTGGCCTTGGCCTTCTCGCAGTCGTAGTCGTGGGCGGTGTCGTTGCGCTTGTCGGCGTACAGGAGCCATTGCTCCACCGGCGCGCGGAAGAGGTGGTTCTGATGGGCAAGCCTGAAGATCGGCTTCGGGCTGTTGGGCGGGGCCGCGACGCCGAGGACCTCGATCAAGTAGCGCTTCAGCACCTTCCACAGGCAGTCGTAGCAGGTCTCGAAGCGCTGGATGACTGATTCGGCGATCCCTTCCTGGTCGAGCGCCGAGCGGGGGACAGACGGGTTCCGGTAGTTCACGTACTGTTCTTCGAGGTCCTTGAGCGACCGGCGGAACCTGTCGTAGTCGATCGTCGCGGGCGCCGCCGATCCTTCGCAGTTAATCCCCCGTCTCCGGTCCGATCCGACAGCGAGCACCACGTGGCGCCGCTCGATCTCCCGGTGGAACCGCTCCGGCAGGCTGGCCCAATCGCGCGCCTCCACCAGGAACGGGATCGTGGAGTCCCGCAGCGCCTCGGTCAAGCCCGTCAGCCGCGAGGCGCCGATCCTGGCGAGCTCCGGGTCGCGCAGCACCAGGTCGAGATCGCTGCCATCGTGGCTCCGCCCGTTCACGCGGCTCCCGTAGGCCCAAACCTCGACGCCGGGCAGGTGAGTCTTCAGCAACGCCTCGATCGCCGCCCGGTGCCTCGGCTTCAGATGCAGCCGCCTGGACGTTTCAGCCATCTTCCGCGGCCTCATCCCCCGCCCCGATCACGTCGGCCAGCGCGCCAGCCCCCTCCGGCCTGCACCACGAGGGCGAACCGTTCCGCCCCACGTCTTCCCATGACGCCTGCCGGCGGCGCCGCGCGGCAACGATGGGGATGGTGTGCACGTCCCTCCCGAGCGCATTGAAGCACCCGGGGCCGTCACCCGGCGACGGCGCCTGCGTCCGCAGAGGCGGCCACCTCGACAACGGCGGCCGTACAGTGCGGTTCCGGCGCCGGCTCGCCGTGTTCGCGCAGGCTCTTGATGTGAAACCGGATCGCCTGCCGGATCTCGCTGACCACCTCCTCCCGGGTGGCTCCGGTCGCGACGCAGCCGGGCAGGTCGGGCACGTAGGCGGCATGGTTCCTCGGTGATTCCTCGATGACGATGGTGTACTGCATCTCTTCGTTCACTCCTTGAGCGCGGCCTGCTTCATGATACTGGCCCAGGTCCCTCGCGGAAGGCCGCCCGCGCCTGGTCCGCATCGTCGTCCACCGGGCAGCGGACGCAGATGGTTGGCGCCGAACGCGATCATGCCTCGCACGCTCCCTCCGCGACGGCGCGCTCCATGTCCTCCAGCGTCACCAGCGGGCCGTCATGCT
Source organism: Gammaproteobacteria bacterium (assembly GCA_965243335.1). GTDB lineage: Bacteria > Pseudomonadota > Gammaproteobacteria > HK1 > HK1 > JAJDXW01. Next base: position 919,458 of record OZ251545.1, on the reverse strand, counting down.
TCAGTGCGCCGAACAACCGCCCGACAGGCCGCACGGGCAGAACCCGGACCGCGTTGTCGAGAATGACGTAGCGCACACGGTCCCCGGCCCCCACCCGCAGCGCCTCCCGAACCGGCTTGGGCAGGGTCGTCTGTCCCTTCGAGGTAATCGCGGACGTGATCATCGCGAAGTAGAGCGACCGCGCCAGCGGTCACCGCTCACCGGCGCCTACGGGCGCTTGATCTCCGAGTCCGCCCTGCTTCCCCCGCCGCCGGGCGATACTCCACCAGCGCCGACCGGCCGGTGACTTCGATGATTCGCGCCCACACTTCCCTTCCATCGGCGTCCGTGAGCCGCAGGTCTTCGCCGGGAATGAAGTGGACGGGCTGAGTCTGGCCCTGGTTGATGGTGACGTTGGAGGCGTACAGCCAGGTGCGGTCATGGCTGTCGCGGACGGGGTCCAGCCTGCCGGCGAGCCCCGGAAGCGCGCCGGGCGCCTCGGGGAAGAGGACTGCGCCGCCGCCGGGCAAGGCGTCCAGTGCGAGGGAGAGACGACCCTCCGCGGGTATCCAGTCATGCCGGACCCGGGCGGAGAAGCCCGTGACGGCGGCGAACACCGTCATCGGCAGATGGCCGGAGTGCAGGTCCAGGGCCGCTTCTCCGTGTTCGTCGGTGGCGGCGCGTTTCCAGGTGTGGTTGGGAAACAGCGCCAGGACGTCGACGCCGGCCAGCGGCTCCCCGGCGTCGGCGCTTCGCACGCTGACGACGGCGCGGGCGGGACTGTGCTCCTGCGGCGCGGCGGGAATGACGAGGCGGACCTCCGCTTCGTCGATCACCCGGAACTCGGGCGGCCTCCCGCAAAGCCCCCGGGTTTCCCGCACGATGATCGGAACGCCGTCCCCGCGCCGTTCCATGAAATAGCGCCTCTCCTCGGAGCCCCGGACCCCTCCCACCGGCATCCGCCCGAGCATGGAGGTCAACGTCTGGTTGCGGGTGGCCTGCCGCGTGGCCATGCTGTCCACCGTCAGGTTGTTCGGCAACGAGCCGGGCGACTGGATCTCCAGGCGGTCTTCGAACATCGACAGGCGGATCCGGCTGCCGCGCATCGAATAGTCGCGATGCGCCACCGCGTTGACCAGCGCCTCGAACAGCGCGCGCTCGCTGTATTGCGGCAGGTCCACGCGGGCCGGCTCCTTGCGCGCCGCGACCTGCATGTTCCGGGCCACGAAGACCATCGCGTCGGCGATCTGGCGGTTCAGCGGGCCGACGATCTCTTGCGCGTCGATCTGGCCGGAGGCGCGGTCCCTCCCCTGGTAATGCGTCGCCGTGACGCCGGCGTTGGGCAGCCACTCCTCGGGGTTCCGGGTGCATAGCAACACGCCGGCCACGGTCGCGCGCGTCGCCCCTGCTTCGTCCGACGCCAGCAGCGCCAGCTTGGCGAGCGCCGGCTCGGGATTCGCCGCGCCCTCGGCGCTCAGGAGCGGGCGCCAGAGCGGCTCGTCCAGCGTTCTGAAGCCCGTATTCGGAACGGTCTGCTCGTCGAAACAGCGAAAGCGCGCCTGCCCTCGCCGCTGCGCCAGACGCAGCCGCTCGTCGTTCGTCATCCTGCGTTTCGAGGCGCCCACCCGGACATAGCTTCCGCCGGGGCTGTCATGCTGCGAATCGCTTGCCGGGACTTCGAGCAGCAGCACCCGTTCGCCCTCCGGGAGCATCCTGTGCCAAGTGTGGACGCGGACGGACGGCTTGATGGAATCGGCGCTGACTTCGACCAGCAGGGCATCCAGCGCGACGATCTGCTCCCGGGACATACCCTGCGCCTCTCCGTCGTCGGTGACGCCGCAGAGCAGCACGCCGCCGCGCGCGTTGGCGAACGCCGCGATCTCGTCCGCCCAGGCGTCCCGGCTCGGGCGGACCGGACGGTTTCCGGTGAACTCGACCTGCTTGAACTCCCATCCGCTGTCCTCGCCTACCTGGAGCTGACGGAGGATGTCCTCGGTGCTGTGGGTCATTGCCTGTCTCCGTGGCAGGCGCCGGCCTCGACGGTGTATCCGGCGGCCCCGGCGGCGCGCCGACCCGCCGCTTCGTTCACGGCTTCCGCCATTCGCAACGCGCCCGGCCGGCCACCCGGTCGCCCGACGGATGGTCGGCGGCGGCAAAGAGCGGAGCTTCCTTTGCGCATGAAGCTGGTACGCACGGTCATCGCTCCGTGGAGGAGGTCGTGGAGGGCGTAGTCCCGGGGCAGCACGTCCCGAAGCGCGGGGTTGTCGCGCTCGATCGCGGCCATCGCGTCATCCACGAGCCAGCCGATCGTCGCCTGCCTCGCCTTCGCTTTCAGGCCCGCCCAGCGCGCCTCCGGCGGGGCCCAGAAGATGTTCTCGGCGGTGTACTCGTCACGGTCCTCGGCGGCTTCCTCGCCCCATTCGGCGAGCAGCGCGGCGTGGCGCTCCTCGAAGGCGTCGGAGATGTACTTGAGGAAGATGAGCCCGAGCACGACGTGCTTGTACTCGGCGGCGTCCATCGAGCCGCGGAGCGCATCGGCCATCGCCCAGAGCTCCGCCTCGTAGCCGGTCGTCGCCCCGCCGCCGCCGCCGTCCTGTCTCTTCCCCGCGCCATGCGCCGCTCTCCCTCTCTCGCCCCCGCGCTCGTTGCGGTGGACCTCCTCTCCGGCCCGCATCACCAGGATGGACCGTTCCGGCTCGCACATCCCCATGACGCCTGCCCCGGAGCTGCGCGGCAACGATGGCGATGCCCCGGCCCGGATGTCCATCCCGGATACATTGGAGCATTCGGGACCGTCCCCCGGCAACCGCGGCTCCGGCGTCAGCCGCCTCGACCCAGAATCACCTCGGCGCCGGCCGGCTCCTCCGGCGCCGCCACAATCCGACCACGGATGCGCGCATTCGGTTTCGACCCCTCCCACCGGGAGGTTCAGAACCTTACCGCCCAGTGAATGGGATGGGTCGAATCGAAGGTGTTCTCGAACAGCTTCAACAGCTCGCGTGTGAAGAGATGTCCCTCGTGCTTGAGGTCACGAAAAAGGGGATAGCTCCGTTCCGACGTTCCCAGATTGATCAGACGCTCTCTGGTATCGGGATCCTCCAGCTTCTCGAGGAAGAGATTGTAACCATCCAGAACCGCCTCCATTCTCGAACGCCCGCATATCGCGATCATCCGTTCCACGACCGGAAGCTCGAACAAGTCCTCGAGTATCCTGATCTTGTCCTCCCGGGTGCGGCCTGCCGTCATGGCGACGCTGAACAGGCCGCTCGCGTACAGGAGCTTCCTGGAGAAGACGAGCTTGACGTTGCGAATTCCCCATGCCTTTCCTTTCGCGATCTTGAATTCGTAGTCTACCGCGACGGTTCGATAGTACCTGATGACGTCATTCAGCAGGAACAACGCCAACTGATGATCCGACATGTCTTCGCGAATGTAGCGTTCGAGGATTTCGCGGCGGAAGTCCCGCAATCCCTCCGGATTGTACAACCACTCGCCTTCGAGAAGAAACAATATGCGGCGGGTCATGTTCTGGTTCGTGTCGTCATCGCCGCCGATATTTCCGAGCAATGTCCCTCGATTCACGCCGCCGCCGAAGGCGCCGTTCTCCGACGGTTCATTCGGTACCGCCTCCTTGATGACACCCCTCACCTCGTCGAGCGGCGAGGAGCTCCCGTTCGTATCGCTCGACAGTATGAAGAAGTCGATATCCGAGCTCTCCGACGCGTCGCGCCGGGCGTAGGAGCCGCAGACCAGAACGACCCGGTCCCCGAGCGGCAGCTTCGCGAGACGGGCCCGGAGCTCATCCAGCGTGGATTGGGAATATTCCGAGCAGCGGCTATACGCGGGCGTCGGCTTCATCCAAGAGACCTCCCTGCCATTGATTCATCCTCTCGACTTCCATTGGTCCGGAGCCGTTCACAAGGGCCAGGACGCGGTCGCTCCGGCGATGCTGGTAGCGGACGTCGTCCTGCCGGGCGAAGAAGTCGCCGTCTTGATTTACATGGTAATGGCGGCTCCTGTAATGTACGGGTTCGTCGATGAGCCGCACAAAGTCCTCATTGAACGCAGGACCCATGAGAAGCTCCCTCAAGCCCGGCAGCTTCCGGAAGAGGTCCGCCTCGGTTCCGAAATAGCTGCCGCGGTCGACGCGGCCGAGATTCCGCCGCAGGAATGTCTTGCAGGCGAAGTCGGAAAGGACTCCTTCTCTTGAATTGATGACGTTCTCGTAGACCCAACCCTTGCATTTCCAGAATCGATCCACCGCGCGCCGGTCATCGTCGGTCGCCCGTTCCACGGCTGCCTTCGTCACGGCATACCGATCCGGAACCGTTGACGATTGCTGGACGTACATACAGGATCGAAGGATCCCTTCGATGGTGTCGAAATTGATCGGACCGTGAAAGAAGCCTTCGAACTCCAGGGCCTCGCCGGAGATGACCGAGGTCAGCATCTCGATATCCATGCCGTGGCGGCGGAGCGCCTCGAAGACGTCTCTTCCGGTGGAGACCCGGCCATGGATCATGTCCGTGGTGGCCGCGTGGTGATCGATGCCGAGCTCTTCCTTGAAGACGGATTCCATGGAATGGGAGAACGGAGGATGTCCGAGATCATGCAGCAGGGCGGCTGTGCAGGCCAATCGGCGGTCCTCGGGGCGCAGATCCCGAACGTCGCAATACAGCTTCGCCAGTTGCATCACGCCGATGCTGTGTTCGTAGCGGGTGTATCTGGTCGCCCCCGGCTTTCCGTTCGGCCGGGGAACGAGGCGGTAATCGATCGCTCCGAGGAAACGAACGTTCTTCAAGCGCCGGAACGCGGGGGTTGCAATCAGCTCCAGGAGGAGGGGGTCGGCGCCGGTGGCGAGCTTCAGGTCGTCCGGCTCCCTGAAGCCGTGCATGGCTCCGAATCGCGCGGCGCCGCCCGGCGGCAGCCACTCGTTCTTCGCGCCGATCCCGGTCGTCCGTTGCTCCATGACGCCTCACCTGCGGCGATGCCGTCCGAACCGTTTCCCGATCCGCTTCCCTTGCCGATGGCCGCGAGGGCGAGGCCGGGCCTCGCTGGTCCATCGCTTCGCCCGATTGTAGCCGATCCGGTCCCGACCGGAAGAAGGCTCAGGCCGGGCTGAAGTGGCCGTGGAAGCCGAGCGGCAGGGGGTAGTCGAGCCGGGCGCGGGCGAGCGGCCCCTCCCCGACCCGGCGAGCGTCGAAGACCGCGACCCCGCTCACCCCCCGCGCGTAGTCGAGGAACGTGCCGACCAGCCACCCGTCGTCCTCCGCCGCCGCATCGCGCCTCGGGACGAAGACGTGCTCCTCGGGGATCATCCCGGGGCCGTAGTCGAACGCCTCCACGGTCCCGCGTTCGAGGTCGCGCTTCTCGATCCGGCGAAGCAGCGCCGCCCCCGGCTCCCCCGACTCCCCGAGGGTGTAGACGTAGCGGTTGCGCCTCCCCACCATCGCGGGCGCGACGCGGGGGAACTCCGCCCACTCCGGCGTGGCCTCGACCTCCGAACGCCCGTCCGGGTACAGGGTGAAGCGGGTGTAGCGCTCCGGCGCGGCGGGCCGCAGCTCGCCGCGCATGATGAACCGGAACCGCTCGCTCATCAGCGTCGCGTCGTCCGCCACGCAGTGATCGAAGCGGACGGCCCCGCTCGCGTCCTCCCACCCGTTGCCGTGGTGGAAGCCGAAACCCGCCGGAAGCTGATGCCAGCGGCGGTCGTCGAAGTCGTCCTTGGCGACCACGAGCACCCGCGAGCCGAGCCCCGGCCGCCACGCGAGGGCGTCCAGGAGCACGCCGCCGCCGACCGCCTCCGGCTCGAACACGACGGGGGGAACGACGATCACGAGATGGCGCTCGGTCACCACGAAGTCGTGCGCCATGCCGAGCGGCCCGGCGTCGATCACCTGGGCCTTCACGAGCGATCCGTCTCCGGCGATCTGGTAGAGCACGAGCCGCATGGCGGGGATCAGGCTGACGCCGAAGGCCCACAGGGTCCCGTCCGGCTCGACCTTCGGGTGGGCGGTGAACGGTACGCCTTCGAGGCCCTCGCCCCAGGACTTGAAGCTCCGCCAGGCGAGGGTCTCGCGGTCGAGCACGCTCGCCGACCCGCCCTCCCACAGGGCGAGCAGCTCGCCGTGATGGTCGAGGACCGAGATGTTGGCGGTGTTGAGGTCGTCGGGGCCGCGTATCGAGGCCGGGCGCGGGACCGGGGTTCCGAACCCGGGATAGAGACGGCGGCCCGCCGCCAGCTCCCGGGCGAGCTTCGGCGTGTGCGGCACGCGCCCGCGATGGGTGACCGACGCGCCGTCGAAGCGGAACGCCTGGACCATGCCGTCCCCGTCGAACCAGTGGCGGTAGCGGAGACCGAAGCGCTCATGGACGGCCGGGCCGTTGCGGAACAGCGTGCCGCGGAGCTCCGCCGGCAGGCGCCCCTCGACCCGCGCCGGGCCGGCGAGACGGTCGGCGCGGGGACCCTTCCAGCCGAGCAGCAGCGGCTGGGAGGCAAGACGCGCGGCGAAGTCGGCGGACCAGTCGCCGCCGCCCGCCGCCCCCTCCCCCGCGATCGCCCGGACGAACGGCATGGTCGTGTTCGCGAGGCCGGCGGCCCCCGCGAGCAGGGTCGAGCCGAGCAGCTTCCGGCGACTCCACGTGTTCATCGTCATCGATCGAATCCTCCGTCTTCGGACGCCGGCCGCCGGCGGGGCGCGACCCCGGGTCGGCGAGGCCGGGCGTCCTGGAAACGTTCGGGTTCCGCCCGCGGGCGGCGGGCCGGCGGCCCGCCCGGGACAGCCATGCAGGCGAGGCGCCTGCGCCCGAGGGGCGCGCCGCCGCCTCCGGTTCGCGCGGCGGGCGAAAGCCGGCTCCGCGGCATGAGGGTCCCCGCCTCCAGGGGGCCTAGTAGCGCAGGGTCATCGCGGCGGTCGCGGGCGCTTCGCCGACGGCGACGGCCGCCTCGTCGAAGTCCGGGGGGCCGAAGCTCGTGGACGGATCGTTCGCGAACCCGTACCCCTCCTTCGGGATCCCGAGGATGTTCGTGTCGAGGTCCCCGTTGTCGTTCTCGTCGTGGAAGGCGTTCACCGCGTAGCGCCCGTCCGGCAGGTCGCGGAGCGCGAAGCGGAGGTCGCCGGCGCGGGCCTGCTGGTGGATCGCGGCGACCATGCCCTCCGCGTAGGGGAACTCCTCCCCTTCACGCGGGGCGTGGACCGCGACGTAGACCCGCCCCGCATCGGAGCGGACCCCGCGGACCTCGATCAGGAGCTCCGCGGCGAGGGCGGGCGCGGCGACGAGGCTGGCGAGGGCGCCGAGGGCGGCGACGGCGGCAGTGGCGGCGGCGAGAAAGGTGCGGGTCATGGTCTCTCCTCCTCAAAAGGGCGATGATCGACGCTGCGGCGGCCTCGCCGGGAGGCGCGCCGCACCGGAATGCTCATGGGGAGGGTCGATGGCGGCAAGCGGAGTTTCGCGAACCGGCGATCCCTTTCGCGAATGAAGGACGTCCTGCAATTCGCGCTTCGCGAAATGCGGCAAACGCCGCCGCGGCTTCGGCCGGGATACCACGCCCTCGGGCTGATCGCGGCGATCTCGGTGCTCGCCTTCCTCGGCCCGTTCGACACCTGGGGCCGGCTCTCGTTCACCGACCGGGCGGGCTTCTGGACCCTCGCCATCGGGGTGAACTGGATATTCGGCATGATCGTCGGCTTCGCCGCGGGGGTCGCCGTCGAGAGGCGGGGGTGGGCGGCCTGGGCGGGGATCGTGGCGGCCGGGAGCGCGGCGGCCTCGGTGCCGGGGACCGGCGTGGTGTGGCTGCTCGTCGCGGTCTGGATGGACCACCGAATGACCGGCGCAGCCGAACTCGCGACCCTCTACTTCCAGGTCCTCGCGATCCACCTGATGCTGAACCTTCTCGTGGCCTGCTTCGTCGTCGCGAGACGCAGACGGGCCGGGACGGACGAGGGCGAGGGCCGGGAGGAAGCGGAGAGGCCGGAGGGCGCGGGCGGACCGGACGCGGCCCGGCCGCCCCTTGATGCCCCCTCCGGCGCGCCGCCCGGATCTCCGCCCGGAGCGCCGTTCCTCGACCGGCTCCCCGCCCGCCTCGGCCGCCGCCTGCTGCACCTGCACATGCAGGACCACTACGTGGAGGTCCACACCGAGGAGGGGAGCGATCTCCTCCTGCTCCGGTTCCGGGACGCGCTCCGCGAGGTGGAAGGCATCGACGGAGCACAGGTGCACCGCTCGCACTGGGTGGCCCGCGCCGCGGTCGCCGGGGTCGAGCGCCGCAACGGGCGGATCGCCCTCCGCCTCGTGAACGGGAGCCGGGTCCCCGTCAGCCGCTCCTTCGCGCCCGCCCTCCGCGACCGGGGCTGGCTCTGACCGACGCGGGAGCGGCCCGCCCGCCCCCGGGAACGCAGGCAAGGCCCCCTGGGAACGCGGGCGTCTCGCCCGCATGGACGTCAATCGCAAGCCGGCAGCCCGGCTGCGGATGCAGCAAGGGCGTTCCCAGGGCCGCCTCGGGCAGAGCGCGTGACCGTGGCCGGCTTCAGGGACCCCGGGAGTCCGGGGCGGCGGCCGGGATCGACGGGGCGGCGGCGGGCGCGTCCGCGTTCTGGCCGCGGTGGCGAAGCCAGTGGTCCATGAGCACGAGGGCGACCATCGCCTCCGCGATGGGGGCGGCCCGGAGCCCGACACAGGGGTCGTGCCGCCCGGTCGTCACCACCTCGACCGGCTGGCCGCTCCGGTCGATGCTCCGGCCCGGCAGGCGAAGGCTGGAGGTGGGCTTGAGGGCGATGCTCGCGACCACGTCCTGCCCGGTGGAGATGCCGCCGAGGATGCCGCCCGCGTGGTTGCCGAGGAACCCCTCCGGGGCGATCTCGTCCCGGTGCTCGGTCCCCTTCTGCTCGACCGAGGCGAACCCGGCCCCGATCTCGACCCCCTTGACGGCGTTGATCCCCATCAGGGCGGAGGCGAGCTCGGCGTCCAGCTTTCCGTAGACCGGCTCCCCGAGCCCGCGCGGGACCCCGGCCGCCCGCACCGTGACCCGCGCCCCGATGGAGTCCCCCTCCTTGCGAAGCGCGTCCATGAAGCGTTCGAGCTCGGGCACGAGGTCCGGGTCGGGAGAGAAGAAGGGGTTGCGGTCCACCTCGTCGAGGTCGATGCGGGCCGGCCGGAGCGGCCCGAGCTGCGCGAGCCACCCCCGCACCGTGCACCCGAGGCGCTCGCGGAGGTACTTCTTCGCGATCGCCCCCGCCGCGACCCGCACCGCGGTCTCGCGGGCCGAGGCCCGGCCCCCGCCCCGATAGTCCCGGACCCCGTACTTGGCGAGGTAGGCATAGTCGGCGTGGGCGGGCCGGAACACGTCGCGGATGCGGGAGTAGTCGCGGGACCTCGCGTCGGCGTTCTCGATGAGGAGGGCGATCGGGGTCCCGGTGGCAGCGCCCTCGAACACCCCGGAGAGGATCCGGACCTGGTCCGGCTCGCGCCGCTGGGTGGTGTGGCGGCTCCGGCCGGGGCGGCGCCGGTCGAGGTCGGGCTGAATGTCGGCCTCGGCGAGGGCGAGGCCGGGCGGGCACCCGTCCACCACGCACCCGATCGCCGGGCCGTGGCTCTCGCCGAACGAGGTCACCGTGAAATGGGTCCCGAAGGTGTTGCCGGCCACGCGCGTCCCGCCCCGTCCCGCTCCTGCCAGCGACGATTGTAAGGAATGCGCGGCAGCCAGCGCGCGGCGCGGCGCGTTCGGACCCCGAGGCGTGTGCGCCGCAGGCGCATTTGGGAACGGCGTCCTGGGAACGCGGGCGTCCCGCCCGCAGCGGACCGAAGGTCCGGGGGCAAAGCGCCCGGGAGAAAATGCGGGCGGGACGCCCGCGTTCCCAGGACGCCGTTCCCAGCGACATGCCCGTAGTGGGGTGAAAGCGGCTCCAAACCGCTTCGAAACCGGAGGAAGAGGCCGATCTCGTGGGACAACAGATATTTTGACCCCTGCCCTCCTCCCCCAATATCAATACGTTACGAACAGCCCACGGGGCTCACCCGGCGGTAGCGGCCTCCGGCGCGGTCAGAAATCGTGCTCGTGCAGCAGGAAGACGCCTTCGCCCCCTCGCTCCGGCTGAAGCCACACGAAGGGCAGCGACGGGAAGCGGGCTTCGAGCGCGGCGCGGACGACCGGGGACGCGCCGACCTCCACCACCAGCACCCCCTCCGGGGCGAGCCACCCGGGCGCCTCTTCGAGGATCCGCCCCACCACGTCGAGCCCGTCCGCCCCGCCGGCGAGGGCCGCCGCCGGCTCGGCCCGGAACTCGGGGGGGAGCGCGGCCATCTCCTCGTCCGGGACGTAGGGCGGGTTGCTCACGATGAGGTCGTAGCGCCCGTCGGCCCGGGGGTCCGGCCCATCCTCCGGCCCCTGGCCCGGCTCCCGATCCGGGCGGCGCCCCGGTCTTCGCCCCGGTCCTTGCTCCGGCCCGCGCCGCGGCTCGCGCTCCAGGCCCTCGAAGAGATCGGACTCGACGACCCGCACCCGCTCCCCGAGACCGAGCCGGGCCACGTTGCGCCGGGCGACCGCGACCGCCCCCGGCGACACGTCGGCCGCGTCGACCCGCGCCTCGGGGAAGGCGTGGGCGCACGCCGCCGCGATGCATCCGCTGCCGGTCCCGAGGTCGAGGACCCGCCGGACCCGCCCCCCGTCGAGCCAAGGTTGGAACCGTCCCTCGATGATCTCCGCGAGCGGGGACCTCGGGACCAGCACCCGCTGATCGATCTCGAACGGAAGGCCCGCGAACCACGCCTCGCCGATGAGATAGGCGGCGGGGATCCGCTCCTCGACCCGGCGGCGAAGGAGCGCGCGAACCTCCCGGCGCTCCGCGGGGGTCAGGCGAGTGTGGAAGAGCTCTGACGGGAGCGGCGGGCGGGCCGGCAAGTGCAGCGCGTGGAGCACGAGGGCGAGCGCCTCGTCGACGGCGTCGTCGATCCCGTGCGCGAAGCAGAGCCCGGCCTCGTGGAACCGGCTCGCCCCGAAACGCACGAAGTCCGCGACCGTCCGCAGCCCCTTCCCGCCGAACGACCGCTCCGCCACGGCTCAGGCCGCTCCCGGCGGCAGCGCCGCCGAGCGCCCGCTTCGCGACGGCCCTCCCCTCCGCGCCCCAAGCTGCGCGGGCACCTCAGCTTCCCGCATCGGACAGCGCATCGCCCCCGCCCTCCGGGCCGTCGGCGAGGGCCTGGAACATGTCGTTCAGGCGGCGCACGAACCCGGCCGGGTCCTCGAGCTGGCCGCCCTCGCTCAACAGGGCCTGGTCATGGAGGATCCGCGCCCAGTCGGCGAAGCGCTCCCCCTCCTGCCCGCTCATCCGCCCCACGATGGGGTGGTCCGGGTTGACCTCCAGGATCGGCTTCGAGCGTTCGATCTCCTGTCCAGCCGCCCGGAGGACGTTCTCGAAGTGGGCGCCGAGCGCGTGCTCGTCGGCGACCAGGCAGGCGGGCGAATCGGTCAGGCGCCGGCTCACCCGGGCGGACTGGACACGGTCCCCGAGCGCGTCCCCGATCCGCTTGACGAGCGCCTCGCGGTCGCCGGCAGCGCCAACCTTGCCGTCCTTGCCGCCTTCCCCGCTCTCGGCGTCCTTCCCGTCTCCGTCGCCCTCGCCCTTCGCCGCCTCGTCGTCCTCGCCGAGGGTCGCGAGGTCGAGGTCGCCCCGGCTGACGGAGCGGAGCGGCTTGCCCTCGAACTCCGGGAGGTGGCCGACGAGCCATTCGTCGACGGGGTCGGTCAGCAGCAGGACCTCCACCCCCTTCTTCCGGAACACCTCGAGGTGCGGGCTCGAACGGGCCGCCACCAGGCTGTCGGCGGTGAGGTAGTGGATCGCCTCCTGGCCCTTCCGCATCCGTTCGAGGTAGGCCGCGAGGGATACGGTGGGCGCGCCGTCTTCGGCGGCGGTCGAATGGAACCGGAGGAGGGCCGCGACCGCCTCCCGGTTCGCGTGGTCCTCGATCACCCCTTCCTTCAGCACCTTGCCGAACTCGCCCCAGAACTTCGCGTACTTCTCCTCGTCGCCGCCCGCGAGCTTGTCGAGCGCGCCGAGGACCCGCTTGACGGTCCCGGCCCGGATCGCCTCGACCTGGCGGTTCGACTGGAGGATCTCGCGCGAGACGTTGAGCGGGAGGTCGCTCGAATCGATGACCCCGCGCACGAAGCGGAGGTAGGCCGGGAGCAGGTCCCCCACGTCCTCCAGGATGAACACCCGCCGCACGTAGAGCCGGAGCCCGCGGCGGACGTTGCGGTCCCAGAGGTCGAACGGGGCGCGCCCGGGGACGAAGAGGAGGACGGTGTATTCGACGTTGCCCTCGACCCGGGCGTGGATGGTGTCGAGGGGGGCCTCGAAGTCGTGCGCGACGTGCTTGTAGAACTCCTCGTACTCCTCCGCGGAGATCTCCTGGCGGGGTCGGCCCCAGAGCGCGGTGGCCCGGTTGACGGTCTCCTCCTCGGACGCGGGCGCGGCCTCCCCGCCGGCCGCCTTCTCGTCGGCGTCCTTGCCGCCCTCGTCCCCGTCCCCGTCGCTGTCCCCGCCCTCGTCCGCATCCCCCGCCCCGCCTTCCTTCGCCATCCGGATCGGGAACGAGATGTGGTCCGAGTACTTGCGCACGACGCCGCGCAGCCGGTAGCCGTCGAGGAGGTCGTCTTCTCCCTCGCGGAGGTGCAGGGTGACCTCCGTGCCGCGCGCCGGCGCCTCGACCGTCTCGACCGTGAACTCGCCGCGCCCGTCCGACTCCCACCGCACCCCTTCGCCGGCCGGGGCCCCGGCCCGGCGGGAGGTGAGGACCACCCGGTCGGCCACGATGAAGATGGAGTAGAAGCCGACCCCGAACTGTCCGATGAGCTGCGCGTCGCGGGCCTCGTCCCCGGTAAGCGACTCCATGAAGCGCCGGGTCCCGGAGCGCGCGATGGTGCCGATGTTCTCCACCACCTCGTCGCGCGACATCCCGATCCCGTTGTCGGCGACGGTCAGGGTGCGCGCCTCGCGGTCGAAGCGGATCGAGATCCGGAGGTCGCCCTCGCCCTCGTAGAGGGATTCGTCGGCGAGGGCCGCGAAGCGCAGCCGGTCGGCCGCGTCGGAGGCGTTGGAGATCAGCTCGCGGAGAAAGATCTCCTTGTTGCTGTAGAGGGAACGGACCATGAGGTCGAGGATCTGGCCGACCTCCGCCTCGTAGCTTCGGGTCTCGCGCCGGGTATCGTGCCGGGTCTCGCTCCGGGTCGCGCCGCTCATGCCTGACTCCCGCTCCTGCCTGCCGCCGGGGGCTTGCGCCGAATTTGGGGCCGAACCCCGCTCATTCAATCCCCGAACCCGGTCCGCCCCCGGCCATCTCCTTGAACCGGAACAGGACCTCGAGGGCCTCGCGCGGGCTGAGGTCGTCCGGGTCGACGGCCGCGAAGGCGTCCCGGAGGGTGTCCGCCTGCGCGCGACGGCGGGCCTCGAGGGGGGCCGAGGGGGCCGGCAGGGCCGAGGCGTCCGGGGAGGCCGGAGCGTCCGGTTCATCCGGTGCGCCAGGCCCGCCCGCTCCTCCCGGCCCGGCCTCCGCCCGCGGGGACCGGGCCTCCGGCGCCGGCGCGAAGAGGTCGAGCTGGGCACGGTCCGGCCCGGCCGCGGCGTCGGCTTCCAGACGGTCGAGCTTCCTCCGGGCCTCCCGCACCACCCGCGGCGGGACCCCCGCGAGCTCCGCGACCTGGATCCCGTAGCTCCGGCTCGCCGGTCCGGGCGCGACCTCGTAGAGGAACACGATCCCCCGGTCGTGCTCGACCGCCCGCAGGTGCACGTTCGCGACCGGGTCGTGCTCGGCCGCGAGGGCGGTCAGCTCGAAGTAGTGGGTGGCGAACAGGGTGAACGAGCGCTGCCGCGCCGCGAGGTGCGCCGCGGTCGCCCATGCGAGGGCGAGCCCGTCGTAGGTGCTGGTCCCGCGGCCGATCTCGTCGAGGAGGACGAGGCTCTCCGCGGTCGCGTGGTTGAGGATGTTCGCGGTCTCGGTCATCTCGACCATGAACGTCGAGCGCCCCCCGGAGAGGTCGTCCGCGGCCCCGATCCGGGTGAAGATCCGGTCCACCGGGCCGATGACCGCGGACTCGGCGGGCACGTAGCTCCCGACGAAGGCGAGCAGCACGATGTGGGCGGCCTGGCGCATGTAGGTCGACTTCCCGCCCATGTTGGGGCCGGTGACGACGAGCATCCTCCGCTCCGGGCCGAGGTCGAGGTCGTTCGGCACGAAGGCGGCGTCTCCCAGCGCCTCCACCACGAGGTGCCGCCCCTTGCGGATCCGGATCCCGGGCGCCTCGCCCACCTCCGGGCGGCAGAGGTCGAGATCGACCGCGCGCTCCGCGAGGTTCGACAGGACGTCGAACTCGGCGAGGGCGCGGGCGCTCGCCTGCAGGCGATCGATCTCCGCCCCCGCCGCTTCGACCACCCCCTCGTAGAGCTTGCGCTCGAGCGCGAGCGAACGTTCGCGCGCCCCGAGGGCCTCCCGCTCGAACGCCTTGAGCTCCGGGGAGAGGTAGCGTTCGACGGACTTGAGGGTCTGGCGCCGGACGTACTCGGCGGGGACCCGGTCGGCGTTCGCGCGCGAGACCTCGATGAAGTAGCCGTGCACCCGGTTGTAGCCGACCTTGAGCCCCGGCAGCCCGGTCCGGGCGCGCTCGCGCGCCTCCAGATCGGCGAGGAACCCCGCCGCGTCGTCCCCGACCTCCCGCAGGCGGTCGAGCTCGGGGTCGAACCCGGCCGCGATGACCCCGCCGTCGCGGATGGTGATCGGAGGGGCCTCGACGATGGCCGATGCGAGGTGCGCCCGGAGCGCGCCGAAGTCGCCGACCTGGGCCGCGAGCTCGGCCGCGAGCGGCCCGTCGACCCGTTCGAGCCGCTGGCGGAGCGCGGGGAACGCGCCGAGGGCGGTGCGGAGGTGGGCGAGGTCGCGGGGGCGGGCGGTCCGGAGCGCGACCCGCGCGAGGACCCGCTCCAGGTCGCCGACGGTGCGCAGGTCCTCCCCGGTCTCCGGCTCCGCCCCCCCGGCCTCGATCCGAGCCCCGATGAACTGCTGGCGCCGGCGCACCGTGCCGCGGTCCCGGAGGGGCCGCCCGAGCCAGCGCCGGAGGAGCCGGCTGCCCATCGCGGTCACGGTGCGGTCGAGGACCCCGGCGAGCGAGCGGTCCGCGTCCCCCGAGACGCTCTCGACGACCTCGAGGTTGCGCCGCGAGACCGGGTCGAGGACCACGGTGTCCTCGCGCCGCTCGGTGCGGAGCCCCTGGACGTGCGGCAGGGGGCCGCGGCTCGTGGTGCGGGCGTAGTCGAGGACGCATCCGGCAGCCCCGACCCCGAGGTCCAGGGACTCGCACCCGAACCCCGCGAGGTCCCGGGTCCCGAACTGGTCGAGGAGGAGCCGGCGCGCGCTCACCGGCTCGAACAGCCACGGCGGGCGGGCGGTGAGGCTGCCCGCCCGGCTCGCGAGGACGCCGCCGGTCGCCCACCCGCCGGGGCGCAGGTGTTCGTCCGCGACCAGGATCTCGGCCGGGGCGAGCCGCGCCAGCTCGGCGGCGAGGGCGTCGTCCCCGTCGCACTCCATCACGAAGAAGTCGCCGCTCGACATGTCGAGCGCGGCGAGCCCGCGCCCGCCTCCGGGGCCGGGATGGACCGCCGCGAGCAGCCGGTCGCGGCGCTCCTCGAGGAGCGAGTCGTCGGTGACCGTGCCTGGGGTCAGGACCCGGGTGATCCGGCGCTCGACCGGGCCCCGGCTCGCGGCCGCGTCGCCGACCTGATCGCAGATCGCGACGGAGACCCCCTTGCGCAGCAGCCGCGCGAGGTAGCCCTCGGCGGAATGCGCGGGCACGCCCGCCATCGGGATCGGCTGGCCGTTCGTCTTCCCGCGGGCGGTGAGGGAGATGTCGAGGAGCTCGTTCGCGCGGCGCGCGTCGTCGAAGAACAGCTCGTAGAAGTCCCCCATCTGGTAGAAGAGCAGCTTGTCCGGGAACTCCGCCTTGATGCGGAGGTACTGCTGCATGACCGGGGTGTGCCGACCGATCTCGCCCGCCGGGGGTGACATGGGGCGAGTCTAACCCGAACCGGCCCGGTCTCTCCGCGGCGGGGCGCCGGGACGGTCGGGGAGAAGGAGCCTCGCCGGCGCCGAGCCGGGGCGAGCCGGAGCGGACCGGGGCGAACCCGACCGGGCGCGGAAGGTCCTCCGTCCGGGCGGGCCGGGGGAAAGAACCTCCGGGACCCGCGCTACGCCCTGCTGACGGGGAAGGTGGAATGACGGCCGCCGGGACAGGACGCTGACCTGATGCAGTACGTCGATCGGCGGTTGGCCGATCCACCATCTACCGGGAGGGCGCGGTGGCGCATCGGGGCGGGACGCCCCGGCGCACGGTTACCCGGCCTACCCGGCGGCCGTCGCGCGGAAGCATAATCCACGGCAACGGCCGCGGTCACGGGTCCGTCCGGGCGCGCGGGGGAAGAAAAGGACATGGATTCCCGCCTTCTCCCCGCTCTCGCGAGGACGACGGGGAATGACAGTACCGGGACGGCTCGGGCCGGGCGCGCGGAGAAGGCGCCCGGTCAGCGCTCCAGGTGCTGGAGCTTGCCCTCCACCCACTCCCAGTCGGCGGCGTCCTCCGGGCCGTCCTTCTTCTCGGTGAGCACCGGCCAGATCCGGGACAGCTCCTCGTTCAGCTCGAGGAAGGGGCGCTGCTCCTCGGTGAGGTCGTCTTCGGACAGGATCGCCTCCACCGGACACTCCGGCTCGCAGAGCGTGCAGTCGATGCACTCGTCGGGGTCGATCACCAGCATGTTGGGACCCTCGTGGAAGCAGTCCACCGGACAGACCTCCACGCAGTCCGTGTACTTGCACTTGATGCACTGTTCGGTGACGACGAAGGTCATGCCGGGCGGCGCTCCGGGTGAAGGGTGGGCAACGGGGCGCGATTATAGCCGGAACGGCGCCTCGTTCCCGGCTCTGGCGAGGCATGTGCGCCGCAGGGTTTTCGCCCGGCGCGCCGCCCGCGGATGCTCCTGGGTACGCCGGCGTCCCGCCGGCATTTTCACCCACGGGCGCTTCGCCCCCGGGCCGGCGGGACGTCGGAGGTCCCGACCGCCGCTCTCGCTCAGGCCGCGTCGTCCGGCTCCGACGACGGAGGCCGATCCGTCCCTTGCAACCGTGCGACGAGCTCGGCAACGCGGGCTTCCGCGGCCCGGCGAGCCTTCGTCTCCTGCTGGCGGGCCTTCGCCTCCTGTGCGACGCGCTCTTCCAGCTCTTCGGAGGACAGCAGGTCGCGGCCTGTCGCCGGGTTCCGCAGCCGAAGCCGCCCCTTCACCAGGCCAAGGTCGAGCCCCAGTACCTCACTGCGCCCGAACAGGGCTCCGTCCGGCGTGGGACGCAGCGGCAACCGGACGTAACCGCCCCCGGACAGCCGACCGCCCTTCAGCGGCGGTACGAGATAGTCCCCGGTCGGGTCGAACTGCCAGTACTCCCCCACCCCCAGCGCCGCGTAGAGGCGGCGCTTCGGCCCCTCATCCACCCTCCGCGTGCTGTGGGAGGTGACCTCCAGCACGAAGTCCGGCCCCTTGGGCTCCTCCCAGATCTTGTACGAACGCCGATCGTACTTCGGGGCCCCGAGGACCACGAACACGTCCGGGGCCACCACCGATCCGGGCTTGCCTTCTTCGTAGTAGACGAACATGTTCGCGGAGACGTAGACGTCTTCACGGTGGCGGAAGTGCCTTGCGAGCACGTCGTTCGCATACCAGAGCGGCCCGCGCTGGAAGTCGGTCTCCGCCACCGGCTGACCATCCGAGTCCGGGTAGTCAACGACCGGGGAAGGGCGAGGGGACAGGCTCCCGCCTTCCTCCCGCTTCCGCGGGAGCGGCGGGGAATGACAGGGGCGAGAGAGAGCGAGCGGGTTCATCCGGATCCCTCCGAAGCGCCGGAGCGTCCACTCTAGCGGAGGCCGCGGCGTGACGCCACCGACGCCGGCGCATCCGTCCCGCCGGGACGGCGGGCGGGCGGCGCGGCGGCGCCCGGGCGGGGGGATTCCGACCGGCCGCGGTGGGAAGCGCGATGGAACGACGGTTCAGGAAAGGTCATGTGGAAGGCCAGGTGCTTGAAACCGGCGCCGTCTCCCCGGCGCCGGTCCATCTTCGGCCTGCGTCGTCACTGCGGTATAGAGGCGATCTCCCCGATCTTCGTCAGCAATCGTCTCGTCGTTGATGGGGGATTCGGGACGCCGGTCGTCGGATACGGTCTCGCGCCGTTCGCGGTTCGGCGGCTTCGCGGCGGCGGGCTGGCTGCGGGTGGAGCGGTTGGCGGACGCGGGGGCCGCCAGCCGGGAGCCCTACCGAGAGCATGTGCGCGGTGGGGATTTTTGCCCGACACACTACTCGCGGGCGCGCCTCATTCGCGGCTCCAGAGGCCCCGGATCGCGGCGATCCCCTGGGCTCCCGCGGCCCACGCGGCCTCCCGGTCCCCCGGGCCGAGCCCCCCGAGCGCGAAGACCGGGAGGTCCATCGGCTCGACCAGCCGCGAGAAGCCGTCCCAGCCGATGGGCCGCGCCTCCGGGTGCCCCGGGGTCGCCCGCACCGGCGAGAGGACCGCGAAGTCCACCCCGAGCGCGCGGGCGCGCGCGAGCTGCCCCGGGTCGTGGCACGAGGCCGCGAGCCCGAATCCGGGCCAGGCGGGGCGTTCGGCGAGGCGGGCAAGGACCCGGCCCGGGAGGTGCGCGCCGTGGGCGCCGGCGGCGCGGGCGGTCTCCGGGTCCCCGTTCAGGAACAGCCTCGCCCCATGCCGCTCGGCGAGCCGCGCGGCGCGGCGGGCGAGCAGGAGGAGCGCGGCCCGCGGCATCGACTTGGCGCGGAGCTGGACGAGCCGGACCCCCGATTCGAGCCGCTCGCGAAGCGCCGCCTCGAAGCCGGCGTCCGGCTCGGGGGTGATGAGGTAGCGCGATGGAAGCTCGAGGGAGGCCACGATGGGAACCGCCCCCGCGACCAGATCGCGACGCCGCAGCTCCCCCGGCGCGAGCCAGGCGACCGCCTGCCCCTCGCGCCCATGCGGCCGGCCCCGCCAGCGGGAGACCTCGAAGACCTCGAGCCGCACATGGCGGTCCGGATAGTGGTGCGGGAACCGGATGAGCGGCCGGACGGCGAGCGCCTCCACCCCGACCTCCTCGCGCAGCTCGCGTTCGAGCGCGGCGCGCGCGGGCTCGCCCGGCTCCAGCTTCCCGCCGGGGAACTCCCACTGCCCGGCGAGATGGCGGCCGGGGAGGCGCCGGGCCGCGAACACCCTGCCGTCGGGCCGGCGAAGAACGCCCACCGCGACGTGGACCGGCGGCCCGGACGGGCCGCCCGGGGGCGCGCGATCTGCCGATCCGGAGGTCATTTGCGCTTATGATCCCGATGGGCGGCGAGAAAGCAACGGCATTCCCGAACCCGTGCAAGAGCGCACTCCATACCCCGCGCGGAGCCGGCGGCCGGCGGGCTCGTCCGCGAGGCGGCGATGAGCGCGGACCTCGCGATCCCGGCCCTCGCGGCCGCCGTCGAACGGCCCATCGGGGAGGCGGCCGGGCTCGCCAGCCGCGCCTATACGAGCCTCGAGTTCTTCCGGGTCGAACGCGAACGCATCTTCGCCCCCTCGTGGGCCGGCCTCGGACACGCGGCGGACGTCCCGCGGCCGGGCGACCTCCACCCGGCCCGGCTCCTCGGCCTGCCGCTCCTCATGGTCCGCGCGCCGGGCGGGGCGGTGCGCGTGTTCCACAACGTCTGCTCGCATCGCGGCAACGAGCTGGTCCGGGAGCCCGGACGGGGGCCGGGGGCCATCCGGTGCCCGTACCACGCCTGGACCTACGACCTTCGGGGGCGTCTCATCGGGACCCCGAACCTCGGCGGCTTCGGGGTGCACGAGGCGGAGGGCTTCGACCGCGCCGCGCACGGGCTCCGGGAGGTGCGGAGCGCAGTGTGGCTGGACCTCGTGTTCGTCAACCTCTCCGGGGACGCGGCGCCCTTCGAGACCTGGGTCGGACCGCTCGCGGACCGCTTCGCGCGGCTGGGCGGGGCGGGGTACGAGCGGCGCCTGCGCCCGGCCGCCACCCACGGAGAGATCCGCTTCGACGTACGCGGGAACTGGAAGCTCGCGATCGAGAACAACCTCGACGCCGCGCACCTTCCCTGGATCCACCCGTCCCTGAACCGCCAGTCCCCGCTCGAAGACCATTACTGCTTCCTTGACGAGGCGGGGTTCGCCGGGCAGGGCTCGTTGGCCTACGACACGGTCCCCCACGAGAGCCCGCCCCTGCCGCGGATCGAGGCGTGGCCGGCCCGGACCGGGGAGTACCCGAGCCTCTATCCCAACGTGTTCGTCTCCGGCCACGGGGACCACTTCTGGACGATGGTGCTGGAGCCGGCGGCCCCGGACCGGACCGTCGAACGGTGGCGGTCCTACTTCGTCGACGAGGCGGCGGAGGCCCCGGAGTTCGAGTCGGCCCGGTCCGCCATCCGGGCGCGATGGGCGGCGATCCTGGGCGAAGACGTGGCGGTGGTGGAAGGGATGCAGCGCGGCCGGCACTCGCCCGCGTTCGACGGCGGGGTGTTCGGCCCGGTGCTGGACCCGCCGGTCCACCACTTCCACTGCTGGGTCGCCCGGCGCCTCGCCGCCCCCGAGAGCGGTTCGCCCGGGGCCGGCCGTCCCCCGTCCTCGTAGCTCACCGCGCTGAGGAGGCAGGCCGAACCGGTCGCTACGATGGAAGTATGATGCCTGCTCACGCGCTCCGGACCCGCGCGTCGATCAGGAGGATCACCATTGGCAGGCGCCGCAAACCTCCAAACCGGCCCGACCGCCCGTGATCAGAAGACGGGACACAGCCGCGATCGTGGTTGGAATTGGGGAACCATCAGCGCGATCGGCAGCATCATCGGAACCATCCTCGCCGCTGCCTTTCTGATCGTGAACGCCATTGACGGGCTCCAAGTCCAAATCGAAGGCATTCGCGCCGAAGCCACTGTACGTGATCTCGCCACGCAGAAGGCGCTGCGCGATCTCACCGAGGGGCAAACCCGCATTGAAGGCAGGCTCGCCGAACGCGGTTCGGGCGCAGAATGAGATCATACCGGGTCCGGGCGGCGAGAAGACGGCCGGATGAAGATTCCGGCCGCAATCGACTTCACGAAATACTATGGAAGCTTCTTTGTCGGTGACTGCGCGGCGCTGCGAACCGGCCGCCGAAAGCGCCTGCCGATGACGTCGTTCCCTTGCCAAATCTCACTACTGTCCCAAGAAATTTATGATCTGACGTCATAACTTGTTGTTTCATATACGCCAAATAGCAATAGGAAGCTGTCATCGACTTGAACTCCAAGAGCTGTTTCAGACATGCTGCCTCCCTCTTGACCAAGGGGATGCGACATGTATTCCGGCCAATTCGTCTTTTCCCAGGTAATGGACCATCTGCCCATGCATACGTTCCGCCGATGCGTTCATCGGTATCAAGGCAACCGTTACGTCAAATCGTTCACTTGTCTTGATCAGTTTCTATGTATGGCATTTGCCCAGTTGACCTATCGTGAAAGCTTGCGTGATATAGAGGTTTGCCTGCGGGCACATCAGGACAAACTTTATCATATGGGGATCCGCGGCGCGGTGTCACGCAACACCTTGGCCAATGCCAATAAGGTGCGCGACTGGCGGATATATGCAGAGCTTGCCCAGGCGTTGATTCGTATTGCGCGTCCACTCTATGCCGACGACGATCTGGGACTCGATCTGGACGATACCGTTTATGCGCTGGATTCTTCGACGATCGATTTGTGCTTGTCGGTATTCCCATGGGCGTTGTTTCGGTCGACCAAATCTGCGATCAAGCTCCATACGTTATTGGATTTATGCGGTAACATACCGACGTTCATACATATTTCTGATGGCAAGCTGCACGACGTGAAGGTTCTGGATCTATTGGTCCCGGAGGCCGGTGCGTTCTACGTCATGGACAGGGGTTACGTGGATTTTGAGCGATTGTATGCTCTTCATGCGCGAGGGGCGTTTTTCGTTATCCGCGCCAAGTCCAACCTGAAGTATCGGCGACGTGCATCTCGTGCGGTCGATAAATCAGCGGGTCTGCGGTGTGATCAAAGTATAGTGTTGACAGGCGTGAAGACTTCGCAGAGCTATCCTCAGTGGTTGCGTCGCATCAAGTATCACGATCTGAAAACCGGCAAGACATTTGATTTTCTGACCAACAATTTCGTCCTCCCGGCCCAGACGGTCGCGGAGTTATACCGTAGTCGTTGGCAGGTGGAGCTGTTTTTCAAGTGGATCAAACAGAACCTTCGCATCAAGTCGTTTTTTGGGACCTCGGAAAACGCAGTAAAGAGTCAGATATGGATAGCAATTACGGTATATTTGTTGGTGGCAATCATGAAGAAACGTTTGAACATGGAAGAGAATCTCCACACGATTTTCCAAATTCTGAGTCTGACTCTGTTCGAGAAAGTTCCATTTTTACAAATGGTTACAGATCTGAGAAGCACGACGGAAGGTAGCGAGGCAGTCAACCAATTGAATTTATTCAACTAATTCTTGGGACACTAGTGGCCAAATCTCTCGTATTTGCCGTAGTTCGACCGGGGACATATGCGCCAGGTCGTTGCGGGTCCTGCGGAGCAAATCGAGGAAGGACCATATCGATTTCGGCAACTTCCCAAACCGCCCGGCGCCGAAAATATCCATGATTTCCCTCGCCGTTGCTGTTCGAAATCATACTGCCCATGCTCGTGGCATCATACAGCGAGATTCTGGAGACGATCAAGCCATCCGTCGAAGTGGGGGCATTCGCACCTGATCTTCGGCAAGCCGATCTGCTCCGCCGCCTGGACCCCTACCATCGATTTGTCGCTCTCGTAGCGAGGCAGGTGATCGATGATCCGCTTCGATGGTGCGGTGTGCGGCCCATCGTCGATCAGCTCCGGTGAGTCGAGGCTGTCGGCGACTTTCGCCAGTTTGCCGATTGCTCTCTCCTGGCCCTGGTAGTAACGCAAAAGTATGGAGATATCCGAAAACAGGTATGCCTCGTATTCGTGCAGCTGGATATGGGGTATGAAGCGGGGGTCGTTCGTTTCCCTCGCCCAGGATTCCTCCAGAATCTCCACACGCCTGTACGGATCGTTCCGGTATTGCTCCGCTTTTTCGGCTTCGGGAAAGCCCTTGTGCAGCGCGTAGAGATCGATCATCGACGTGAAGAAGACGTCTTTCCTGGAGTCCTGTTTCAGAAGACGGACAATGTCATTCTGCATCGCTTGGAAGTTCCCGCCGCCTCCCCGATGGGTCCGATGTCTCTTGTGCGCGTGTGCGATCAGGATCGGTTTGTTCATGAACACTTCGTACTTGGCAAGGTGCGGCTTCAGCACGGTGTCCGCGAACGTCTGCTCCGTCCGGCCTTCGGCGAAGAGATACAGCCGTGCCATCAGTGCGGTCCACCGCCGATGACGTTCTTCTCCCAGACTTCACCGAGGGAATACTCTTCCAGCCAGGCTTTCAGATTCTTGGCATTCTGCCGGTAGAACTTGGAAGTCTTGCCGTCATATTCGGCGACCACGATGTCTTCCGGATCGAAGTGATTGACGAACGTGCTGGATTGGGTGCTGATCAGGATCTGGACATGAGCGCTCGCGGATCGACACAAGGACGCGAGGATGCTCAACGCATAAGGGTGAAGGCCGAGTTCCGGCTCGTCGATGACGATCAACAACGGCAGATCGTCTTCCGGCTGCATCAGCAGGGAGAACAGGCAGATCGCGCGGAGGGTGCCGTCCGAAATCTGGTGCGGGCCGAAGATCAGGTCGGGCTCCTCCCGATGCCGCCAGTTCAGCAAGATGTCGTTCCCTCCAGGTTCGGTCGGATCGAGAGCGAAGTCGTCGAAGAAAGGAGCGACCTGCCGGACGGTATCGACGATCCGGCGATAAGCGCCCGGATTCTTCGAATGCAGCCGATGGAGAAACGGGGCCAGATTGCCGGCGTCCGGCAAGAGCCAACGGCTGTCGCCTGCGTAACGGGAATTCCGAACCCTCGATGCGGATCCGGTGTCGTGGAAGTGGAAGACGCGGCAATTTTGGAGTAGTCCCCGAAAGATTCCCGCCGTCGGATCACTCCGATCGGCTGTATCTCCAATCCGGGTTTCCGGGTGGCCCACTCCCAACAGTTCGACTCTCGGATCCGGGAATCCCGGATTTTGAAACTCAAGGCTTTCCTCGACGAAGATCAGGGAATCCCGGGCTGCATGGGCAAGCCGCAACCGGTACGTATTGACGGCACCGGTCATCGTCTGGAACTCCAGATCGGCCTCGATCCGCGACGTGACCTTGGGGCCGAAGTACAGGTTGGACGTGGCATGTCCCGTCGAAGCGACGTAGCGCTGGAGGTGCCCGGCCATCATCTCGTTCATCATCTTGAAGAATGAGATCAGGTTGCTCTTGCCCGCTCCGTTGGCCCCGATGAGCACGTTGAGCGGGCGAAGCTCCAAGTGCATGTCCTTGATCGAGCGATATCCACGAACCGCTATCGAATTCAATCTCTGGGTGATATTCATATCCGAAAGACCTTCATCACTTCGTCCCCCAAGTGGTTGATGACCTTGACCGCGATGTGGCCGGAGCGGGGTTTGGGGAAGGGGTGGGAGACGGCGCGACGGAGGGCCGTCCAGGCGTCGGGGTCGATCTCGGCCTTGAGGGTGGTTTCAGCGCCTTGCAGGGGTCGTTCGCGCCGAGGAAGCAGGCATGGCGGACGAAGAGGGCTCTCCTCGTCGTAGTCGGTGTCGATGAACCAGCAGGCGACCCCGTCGGGATCGTCCGAGCGGACCTCGCCGGTGTTGGGGTCGAAGACGTCGACGCCGTTGATCCGGACCTGGATGCGCTCACCCTGTTCGCCCCCGCCTCTGGCAGAAGGCCCGCCTTCCCCGGCTTCTGGGGAAGGCGCAACGTCGAGGATTCCGACGTCCGGCTCGCCGAAGATGACGAAGAGGCTGCCCTCGCCGGTGTTCTTGAGGTCGTTCGCCATGTGGAGGTCCGCGTTCATCCGCGCCTTGAGGACGGGGATGCGGCCCAGGCGGTCGAACTCCGAGGAGTGGGCGTCGTAGGTGAACGCGCAGGCGACGAGGACGTCGAAGCGGGCGTCGCCGGCCTCGCGGGCGGCGGCGGCCAGGTCCGGGCGGGACACGGTGCCGAACTCCGGGCCGACGAAGACGGCGGCGCGTTTCTCCGGGCCGGCGTTCCCATCGTCCTCCCCGCTGCCGCCTTCGACGCAGCGGCCTTCGGCGCAGACGAAGCGGCCCGGCCAGGGGAAGAGCGGGGTGAACGTGGTCCGGTCCTCCTCATGGACCTGCTGGACGGCGGCGGTCTTGAGGTTCTCGAGGATCATGGCGGTGAAGCCGGCTTCTTCCGTTTCCTTTCCGTACCGGCCTTCCGTATCCGCCACCCGGTCGATGAGCGCGTCGTTCTCGTCCGCCGCGAGGGTGCGGTGGGGGGAAAGGCTTTCGACGGTAAAAGATCCCTCGATCCGCACCTTCTTCCGACCCTCATACGGCCGACCGTAAAGGTACTCGAAGTCGGCCCTGACGGCAATCGAGGCGTCGCCCTCCCGATGGCGGGCGATGCGCGCTTCCCATCAGCCACGGTGGAGGCCGGTGCGGCCGGCGTCCCAAGGAAATCGGGGGAGGTCAGATCGGAGTTCCCCGGGTCGGACAGGTTTCAACTGATTGTTCGGATTTTATTTTTTCAGCTTTCGGAGGTTCCCGGTACTGGGAACGATTCGATGAGGTGTGCAGCACGGCGCTGAGTCGGTGTTGGCTCGGTAAGCAGAGACAGGGGCGGGACCGAGGGGTCGGCCGGAACCGGACAGGTGTTTCGACAGCGGGTCGCGAGCTCGCCGGGCAGGGTATCGAGGCCGTGCAGGGGCGCTCCGGCGTCGGTGCGCCGGGAGGCTTTCTCATGCCGGGCGCGAGCGGTGGGTTGGGCCGCGGCGATCGGGTCGCGACCTAGTGCAAACGGCCGTGGCAGTGCTTGTACTTCTTGCCCGAGCCGCAGGGGCAGGGCTCGTTGCGGCCGACCTTGCGGCCCGCCCGCACGAAGGGCTGGGCCGCAACCGCAGCTGGCCCCGGCCCCGGGGGCGCCGCCCTCTCGTCGCCCGCCGCGGCCATCTCCGCCTCGTACGCGAGCGCGCTCGC
This sequence comes from Gammaproteobacteria bacterium, assembly GCA_965243335.1. GTDB lineage: Bacteria > Pseudomonadota > Gammaproteobacteria > HK1 > HK1 > JAJDXW01. The sequence continues at coordinate 893,279 of OZ251545.1, read as the reverse complement.
CTCGGCGTGCGAGTACTCCACCGGCACGGGCGACGGTGGCGGGGGCGGCGCCGGGGGGCGGGGCGCCGTCTCCCGGATCTCGCCGCGCGCGAGGAGCCTCGTCACCTCGGTCTTGAACCGCTCCAGGAGGGCGCGGAACATCTCGAAGGACTCGCGCTTGTACTCCTGCTTCGGGTTCTTCTGCGCGTACCCGCGCAGATGGATGCCCTGGCGGAGGTAGTCCATCGCGGCCAGGTGCTCCTTCCAGATCACGTCGAGGACCTGCAGCATCACCGTCTTCTCGATGGCCCGCATGGTCTCGGACCCGACCACCTTCTCCTTCTCGAGGTGGGCGGCGGCGAACGCCTCGAGGATCCGCGCCCGCAGGGGCTCCTCGTGGAGCTCGTCTTCCGTGTCGAGCCAGCCCTGGACGTCGAGCGAAAGGCCGAACGCGTCGGCGAGCTCGCGGGTGAGGCCCGGGACGTCCCACAGCTCGTCGAGGCTCTCCGGGGGGATGAAGACGTCGATCATCGCGTTCACCACGTCCGCGCGGATCGTCCGGTACATCTCGGAGACGTCGTCGGTCGACATCAGCTCGTCGCGCAGCGCGTAGATCTCGCGCCGCTGGTCGTTCGCCACGTCGTCGTACTCGAGGAGCTGCTTGCGGATGTCGAAGTTGCGCCCCTCCACCTTGCGCTGCGCGTTCTCGATCGCCTTCGTCACCCAGCGGTGCTCGATGGCCTCCCCCTCCTCCACCCCGAGCTTCTGCATGAGCCCGGACACCCGCTCGGCGGCGAAGATCCGCATGAGGTCGTCTTCGAGCGAGAGGAAGAAGCGGCTCGAGCCGGGGTCTCCCTGGCGCCCCGACCGGCCCCGGAGCTGGTTGTCGATCCGCCTCGACTCGTGGCGCTCGGTGCCGACGATGTGGAGCCCGCCCGCCGCGAGCACCGCGTCGTGGCGTTCCTGCCACTCGGACCGGACCTCCTCGCCCGCGTCCTCGCCGAACTCCACCCGCCAGTTGCCGCCGAGCACGATGTCGGTGCCGCGGCCCGCCATGTTGGTCGCGATCGTCACCGTGCCGGGCTTTCCGGCCTGGGCGATGATCAGCGCCTCGCGCTCGTGCTGCTTCGCGTTCAGCACCTGGTGGGGAACCCCCTCGCGCCCGAGGCGCGAGGAGAGGTACTCGGAGGTCTCGATGGAGGCGGTGCCGACGAGGACCGGCTGGCCCCGCTCCCGGCATTCCCCGATCTCCTCGACGATGGCCCCGAACTTCTCATCCCGCTTGAGGTAGACGAGGTCGGCCCGGTCGTCCCGGACCATCGGGAGGTGGGTCGGGATCACCGCCACCTCCAGCCCGTAGATCTGCTGGAACTCGGCCGCCTCGGTGTCCGCGGTCCCGGTCATCCCCGCGAGCTTGTCGTAGAGCCGGAAGTAGTTCTGGAAGGTGATCGAGGCGAGGGTCTGGTTCTCCTGGCGGATCTCGACCCCCTCCTTCGCCTCCACCGCCTGGTGCAGGCCGTCGGACCAGCGCCGCCCGGCCATGGTCCGGCCGGTGAACTCGTCGACGATGACGACCTCGCCGCCCCGCACCAGGTAGTGCACGTCCCGATGGTAGAGGGAGTGGGCGCGGAGGGCCGCGTCGAAGTGGTGGAGCAGCATCACGTTGGCGGTGTCGTAGAGCGATTCGTCGCGGCCGAGGAGGCCCTCCTCGCCGAGCAGCTCCTCCACCCGGCGGTAGCCGGACTCGGTGAGGTGCGCCTGGCGCGTCTTCTCGTCCACGAGGTAGTCGCCGGGGACGTGGTCCTCCTCGTCCACCGGCTCGCGCTCCTGGCGTTCGAGCTTCGGGATGAGGCGGTTGATGCGCTGGTAGAGCTCCGAGCTCTCCTCCGACGGCCCGGAGATGATGAGCGGCGTGCGGGCCTCGTCGATGAGGATCGAATCGACCTCGTCGACGATCGCGTAGGCGAGGCGCGGCTGCGCCTTCTCCGAGAGGGAGAACGCCATGTTGTCGCGCAGGTAGTCGAAGCCGAACTCGTTGTTGGTCCCGTACACGACGTCGGCCCGGTACGCCTCGCGCTTCTCGCCCGGCGCCTGCCCCGGAACCACCACCCCCACCGTCATGCCGAGGAGCCGGTAGATCTGGCCCATCCAGTCGGCGTCGCGGCGGGCGAGGTAGTCGTTGACGGTCACGATGTGGACGCTGTCCCCGCCGAGGGCGTTCAGGTAGGCGGCCAGGGTCGCCACCAGGGTCTTCCCCTCGCCGGTGCGCATCTCCGCGATCCGGCCCTCGTGGAGCACGAGGCCGCCGATGAGCTGCACGTCGAAGTGGCGCATCTCGAGCGCGCGCCGCCCGGCCTCGCGCACGACCGCGAACGCTTCGGGGATCAGGGCGTCGAGCGGCTCCCCGCCCGCCCGCCGGGCGCGCAGGCCCTCGGTGACGGCGGCGAGCCCGGAGTCTTCCCGGCCCCGCAGGCCGGACTCCAGCGCGTTGACCGCGGCCACCGTGCGGCGATACCGGCGCAGCAGACGCTCGTTGCGCGATCCGATCACCCGGCGCAGGACGTTCGCCACCATGTACTATCGAGCTCCTGAGCGGCCGAGGGCAGGGGGAGGTTCAGCCGCCGCCGATCCTGCCGACGCCGCGCGAGACCACCGCCTGTCCTCCTCCATGTGGAAACCGTCTGCGCCGGATCAACCCCCCGCGCCCCGGCGGATCGGCTCGATCCTCCGGGGGGCGGGTCCATCCGCCGCGCTCGCCGCGAAGGCTCGCCTCCTGGTGCGGGTGGAACGGGCCGTTCACCGCATCCTCGGCGAGAGGTCCGCGCCCCACGTGCGGGCCGGCCGGCTGTCCCCGAGCTCCCTCGTCCTGACCGCCGATTCGCCGGCCTGGGCCTCGATCGCCCGGTTCCGCGCGCCCGACGTCCGGGCCGCGCTCCGCACCGAGCTGCCGCGGCTGCGGGAGGTCCGGGTGGTCGTCCGGGAGGCGGAGGCCGCGACGGGGTCCGGGACCGGGCCTCCCGCGCCCCCCCGGCCCCTCTCTCCCTTCGCGGCCGGGGTGCTCCAGTCCGTCGCGCGTTCCATCGACAACCCGCGGCTTGCGCGGGTCCTCATGCGGCTCGCGGCGAGAGGACGCCCGCCGGCCGGCGCCGGGTCCGCGCGCGGCCGCGCCCCCTCTCCATCCGGGATCAGTCGGCCGCGACGGGACGGCCGTAGATGATGGGAAGGTCCGCGGGGTCGTCGTAGGTCACGATCGAATACGCCTCCCGGTCGTCCAGCAGGGCGCGCAGCAGCCGGTTGTTGAGGGAGTGGCCCGACTTGAAGCCCACGAAGGACCCGATGAGGCTGTAGCCGAGGAGGTAGAGGTCGCCGATCGCGTCGAGCACCTTGTGCTTGACCAGCTCGTCGTTGTAGCGCAGTCCGTAGTGGTTGAGGACCCGGTAGTCGTCGTAGAGGACCGCGTTGTCCAGATTGCCGCCGCGGGCGAGATTGTTCTCGCGCAAACGCTCCAGGTCCCCCACGTGGCCGAAGGTCCGCGCGCGGCTGACCTCCTTCACGAAGGACGTGGTGGAGAAGTCGATGTTCGCGGTGTCCGGATAGTCCTCGAATACGGGCATGTCGAACCGGATCGTGAGCTCGACCTTGAACCCGTCGAACGGCCGGAGCTCCGCCCACTTGTCCCCGTCCTCCACCCGCACCTTCCGCAGGATCCGCAGAAACCGCTTGGGCGCGGGCTGCTCCTCGATGCCGGCGGACTGGAGGAGGAACACGAGCGGCCCGGCGCTGCCGTCCATGATCGGGACCTCGGCGGCGCTCAGGTCGACGTAGGCGTTGTCGATCCCGAGGCCGGCCATCGCCGAGAGCAGGTGCTCGACGGTCGAGACCCGGGCGCCCCCCTTCGAGACGAGGGTGGTGCAAAGGTGCGTCTCCCCCACGTTCTCGACGCGGGCGGGGATCTCCACCGGCTCCGCCAGGTCGATCCGGCGGAACACGATCCCGGAATTCGGCGCCGCGGGGCGCAGGGTGAGGTAGACCTTCTCGCCCGAATGCAGCCCGACTCCGGTCGCCCGGATGACGTTGTTGAGTGTACGTTGCCGGATCACGAAGCACGCCCCCATCCGATCTGCCACCGTCTCGCCCGCGCAAGCAGACGTTTCTTCACGGCGCCCGCCGCACCATTCATCCCCACTACCTTGAACGGAAGTCCAAGGTAGAGACTAACACATTGTCCACGCTGGACTATAGCCTTGGCCCTTCGGGGGGGCGGCGGCGGATGTACGCCGGTATGTCGAAGTAGTTCCGCTGCCCGGCCCCCTCGGCCGCCCCGACCTCCGGCCCGGGAGGGGACGGGAGCCCGACCGGATCGGGCTCCGCGGCGGCCCCGGAGACGGGCAGCACCGCCACGTTGGACACCTTCTCGACCGAGGACGATCCCCCGCCGCTGAGGCCGAGCCCGGTCGCGACCACGATGATCCGGAGCTCCTCGCCCGCGTTCTCGTCGATGACGGTCCCGGTGATGACGTTCGCCCCGGGGGCGGCGAAGCTCTCGACGACCTCGCCGACCGCCGCGTACTCGTCCATGCCGAGGTTCGGGTCCGCGGTGATGTTGACCAGGATGCCGCGCGCGCCGTGGAGATCGACGTTCTCGAGCAGCGGGCAGGTGGTCGCCTTCTTCGCCGCCTCGAAGGCTCGATCCTGGCCGGTCGCGCGGCCCGCCCCCATCATGGCCCGGCCCTTCTCGCCCATCACCGCCCGCACGTCCGCGAAGTCGACGTTCACGAGACCGGGGCGGATGATGAGCTCCGAGATCCCCTGTACGGCCCCGAGGAGCACGTCGTTCGCCGCCGCGAAGGCGGCCTTGAGGGTCATTCCCTTTCCGAGCACGCTGATCAGCCGCTCGTTGGGGACCACGATGAGCGAGTCGACCTGCTTCGACAGCTCGTCGATCCCGGCCGCCGCGATGGTCATGCGCCGGCCGAGCTCGAACGGGAAGGGCCGGGTGACCACCGCCACCGTGAGCACGTCCAGCTCGCGCGCCACCTCGGCGATGACCGGCGACGCCCCGGTGCCGGTGCCCCCGCCCATTCCGGCGGTGATGAAGAGCATGTCGGTGTCGGCGAGCATCTCGGCGATGCGGTCGCGGTCCTCGAGCGCGGCGGAGCGTCCGAGCTCCGGGTCCGCCCCCGCCCCGAGCCCCTTGGTGAGGTTGGTCCCGAGCTGCACGTGGACCGGGGCGGAGGACTTCGCGAGCGCCTGGGCGTCGGTGTTCGCGCAGACGAAGTCGACGCCTTCGATGGTGGTCGCGATCATGTGCTCGACGGCGTTGCCGCCGCCGCCGCCGACCCCGATGACCTTGATGTTCGCCTTCTCCGTAGAGTTGGTTTCGACGATTTCGAACATGGTTCCTCGCTCCTTATTGATCGCCGTGGATCCAGCCGCGCATGCGCCCGAAGACGCCCCGCAGCCCGTTTGCTTCCAGGTGGTTGTGGTGGTTGTGGGCCTCGTGGTCCATGGTCAGCAGCCCGACCGCGGTGGCGTAGACGGGGTTGCGGATCACGTCCCCGAGCCCGGTCACCGAGTTCGGATGGCCGAGGCGCACGGGCATCTCGAACACCTCCTCGGCCATCTCGACCAGCCCTTCCAGGCGGGCGCTCCCGCCGGTGAGGACGACCCCGCCGGCGACCCCCTCCAGGCCCGCGCGGCGGATGTGGTCGCGCACGAGGCCGAGGAGCTCTTCGCAGCGCGGCTCCACGACCTCCGCGAGCGCCTTGCGCGGCAGGCGGCGGGAGGGCCGGTCCCCGAGCGCGGGCACCTGGATGGTCTCGTCCTCGGAGGTGTATTCCGCGCGCGCGCAGCCGTACTGGATCTTGATCTCCTCGGCATGAGGGATCGGGGTGCGAAGGGCGAGGGCGATGTCGTTCGTGACCTGCGAGCCGGCGATCGGGATGACCGCCGTGTGCCGGATCGCGCCGCCGCCGAAGAGCGCGATGTCGGTCGTGCCCCCCCCGATGTCGACCAGGCAGACCCCGAGGTCCTTCTCGTCCTCCATCAGCACCGCCTGGCTCGAGGCGAGCTGCTCCAGCACGATGTCCTCCACGTCCAGGCCGCACCGATGCACGCACTTGACGATGTTCTGGGAGGCGCTCGCGGCCCCGGTGACGATGTGCACCTGGGACACCAGGCGAACCCCCGACATCCCGACCGGCTCCCGGATCCCGTCCTGGTCGTCGACGACGAACTCCTGCGGGAGGATGTGCAGGACCTTCTGGTCGGCGGAGATCGGGACCGCCCGCGCGGCGTCGATCACCCGGTCGATGTCGCCCGCGCTCACCTCGCCGTCCCGGATCGCCACGATGCCCTGGGAGTTGAGGCTGCGGATGTGGCCGCCGGCCACCCCGACGTAGACCGACCGGATCGGCTGTCCGGCCATGACCTCGGCCTCTTCCACCGCGTTCCGGATGGACTTCACGGTGTTCTCGATGTCCACCACCACGCCGCGCTTCAGGCCGCGCGACAGGTCGGTGCCGATCCCCAGCAGCTCGACGCCGCCCGACTCCGAGGCGTCCCCGACCAGCGCCACCACCTTGGAGGTACCGATGTCGAGCCCCGCGATGAGGTTCTTCTTCGTTCCCGCTCTCATCCCTGCACCCTTGAATGTGCGTCTTCCCCGCTGCGCCACCGGACCGCGAAGCCGTTCGGATAGCGGAGATCGATACGCTCGATGGACTCGCGCCGGCCGATCAGGGCCGACAGGTAGACGGCGGCGAAACGGCGCACCTGCCGTTCCTGCCCGTCGCGGAACACCAGCCGCACCCCGTCGGCGAACTCGAGGCTCCAGTTGCCGGCCGCCGAGCGCTCGAGCCGCGCGATGCCGCCGCCGATGCCGTCGAAGATCGAGCCGAACTCCCGGAGGCCGTCCCGGAGCCTCGGGACCGCCTCGCGGGGTCCGTCGAGCACCGGCAGCCCCAACGATCCGCGCGCGGTCCGCGCGGGGAGCAGGGCGCCGCGATCCGTGACCAGCCCCCCTCCCGCCCAGCGCGCCACCGGCCGGTCCTCCACCACCGTCACGTGCAGCTCCCCGGGCCACACCCGCCGCACCGAGACGTCGCGCACCCACGGCACCGCGAGGGCCGACGCGCGGACGGCGGCGATGTCGACCCGGAAGAAGCCGCCGTCGAGCCGGCCGGCGATGGCCCGCTCCAGCTCCTCGGGCGAGACCCAGCGCAGGCTCCCCACGATCCGGACGTCGGAGATGGCGAAGGAAGGCAGGACGGCGCCCGGCCGCTCCGGCATCGAGGACTCCTCCGGCAGCCTGCCGATCGGAAACGAGGCGAGCAGGGCGGAGAGGGCGCAGGACGAAACGGCGAGCCGACCCGAGGCGTTCACGGCCGCCCCCCCGGTTTCGGGCGCCCGTTCCCGGACGGCCGCCGGCCCACCACCCGGACCTCCGGCTCGAGGTCGACCCCGGTCTCGTCGAACACCCGCGACCGCACCCTTGCGATCAGCGCCTCGATGTCCGACGACGAGGCGGCCCCCTCGTTGACGATGAAGTTCCCGTGCTTCTCCGAGACCACCGCCCCCCCGATCCGGGCGCCCTTGAGGCCGCAGGCCTCGACGAGCCGGCCCGCGTGGTCGCCGGGCGGATTGCGGAACACCGACCCGCAGCTCCGCTGCCCGACCGGCTGCGAAGCGGCCCGCGCCCGGACCAGCCGCCGGGTGCGGGCCCGCACCGCCGCGGGGTCCGCGGGGGCGAAGCGCAGATCGGCGCCGGTGAACCACTCCCCGACCGCGCCTCCGACGCTCCGGTAGCCGACCTCGAACTCGCGCCGCGCGCGCCGGCGGCGGCGCCCGCCCCGGTCGATCGTCTCGACCCGTTGCACGAGGTCCCAGGTCTCCCCCCCATGCGCGCCGGCGTTCATCGCGAGGGCGCCCCCGACGGTTCCCGGGATCCCGGCGAGGAACTCGCCGCCGGCATACCCCTTCGCGCCGAGGTAGCGGGCGAGCTTGGCGCAGGGGACGCCCGCTCCGGCCCGGACCAGGCGCTCGCCGGACTCCTCGATCCGGCCGAGGCCGCGGGCGGCGAGGACGACCACCCCGTCGACCCCGCCGTCGCGCACCAGGAGGTTGCTCCCGAGGCCCACCCAGAGGACCGGATCGCGGGGACCGAGCCCGGCGAGGAAGTCGGCGAGGTCCTCGACGTCCGCGGGCGCGTAGACGCGATCCGCCGGCCCTCCGGTCCCCCAGGTGGTCATGCGGGCCATCGGGACGTTGCGCATCAGCCGGCCCCGCACGGCTCGCCGGTCTCCGCGAGGCGCGCGGCGGCCGTTCCGATGTCGCCGGCCCCGAGCAGCATCAGCACGTCGCCGGGGCGGACCACCCCGCGAAGCGTCGCCTCCAGCTCCCCGATCCCCGGCACGTAGACCGGCTCCACCACCCCGCGCGCGCGGACCGCCTGGCAGAGGCCGTGCGCGTCCGCTCCGGGGATGGGCTCTTCGCCGGCCGGGTAGACGGCGGCGACGAGGAGGGCGTCCACGGGGCTCAGGACCCGCGCGAAATCGTCCAGCAGGTCGCGGGTCCGGGTGTACCGGTGGGGCTGGAAGGCCACCACCAGCCGCCGCTCCGGCCATGCCTCCCGCGCCGCCGCGACGGTCGCCTCGATCTCGCGGGGATGGTGGCCGTAGTCGTCGACGAGCCGGACCTCACGCCCGCCGATCCGGACCCGGTCCCACACCTCGAAACGGCGCCCGATCCCCTGGAAGGCGGCCAGCGCCTCGCGGACGTGGTCGTCGTCCACGTCGAGGGACCGCGCGATCGCGACCGCCGCGAGCGCGTTCTGCACGTTGTGGCGGCCCGGCAGGTTGAGGGTCGCCGCGACCTCCGGCCCAAGCTCGCCGGAGGGGATCCGGAAGTGGGTCCGGGTCCCGTCCGGGACCACGTCCACGGCCCGCAGGTCCGCGTCCTCGTGGAAGCCGTAGGTCACGACCGGCCTCGACACCTGCGGCAGCACCGCCGCACCCCCGGATCGTCGGCGCACAGGACCGCCAGCCCGTAGAACGGCAGGTGGCGCAGGAACTCGACGAAGGCGGCGTGCAGGCGGGACTCGTCCTGGTCCCAGGTCCCCATGTGGTCCTGGTCGATGTTGGTCACGACCGCCATCTCCGGCCGCAGGAGCAGGAACGATTCATCGCTCTCGTCGGCTTCGGCCACGATGTACTCGCCGTCGCCGAGCCGCCCGTTCGCCCCCGACGCGAGCAGGCGCCCCCCGATGACGAACGTCGGATCGAGCCCGCCGGCGCTGAGCACGCTGGTCACCAGGCTGGTGGTGGTGGTCTTGCCGTGCGTGCCCGCGACCGCGATCCCGTGCCGGAACCGCATGATCTCGCCCAGCATCTCGGCTCTCGGGACGACCGGAACCTGACGCTCCCGGGCCGCCTCCAACTCGGGGTTCCCAACCGGGATGGCGGTGGAGACGACCACCACGTCGCGGTCCCGGACATGGTCGGCGTGATGGCCGACGTGGACCCGGATCCCGAGGCGGGACAGCCGCTCCGTCATCTCGTTCTCGTGGACGTCCGAGCCGCTGACCTCGAAGCCGAGGGTATGGAGGACCTCCGCGATCCCGCCCATCCCCGCCCCGCCGATCCCGATGAGGTGGATCCGCCGGATGCGGTCGAGGCCGTGGCGGACCGCGGTCACGCCGCCTCTCCTGCCGGGCCCGGGGACTCCGACGGCTCCGGCGGGAACTCCGGGGGGGAGGCGAACTCGCGGCAGCACGCGGCCACCCGCTCGGCGGCGTCCCGCTGCCCGCTCCGCCAGGCCGCCTCGGCCATGGCGAGGCGGCGGGGGGGGTCGGAGGCCAGCTCGCCGAGGAGGGCGGCGAGCCGCGGGGCGATCTCCCCTTCGTCCGGGACCACACAGGCCGCCCCGCGCCGCTCGAGATAGCGGGCGTTGGCGGTCTGGTGGTCGTCGGCCGCCCACGGATAAGGCACGAGGATGGAGCCCACCCCGGTCGCCGAGAGCTCCGCCATCGTGCTCGCCCCGGCCCGGCACACGACCACGTCCGCCCAGCCGCAGGCTTCGGCCACGTCGTCCACGAACGGGGTCACCGCCGCCTCGACCCCCGCCTCCCGGTAGCGGTCCCGGGTCGCGTCGGCCCGGCCCTCGCCGGCCTGGTGGCGGATCTCGAGCGGCCGGGCGACGAGCGCCGCGGCGGACGGCACGGACCGGTTGAGGGCCTCCGCGCCCTGGCTCCCCCCGAGCACGAGCACCCGCAGCGCCGGCCCCCGTCCGGCGAACCGCTCGGCGGGCGGGGGGAGCGCCGCGAAGGCGGCCCGCACGGGGTTCCCGGTGGTGCGGAGCCACCCCTTGCCGCGGCGGGGGAAAGCGCCCGGAAAGCTCTCCATGATCCCGGTCGCGAGGCGGGCGAGCACCCGGTTCGCGAGGCCCGGGATCGCGTTCTGCTCGTGGATCAGCAGGGGCCGGCGGAGGAGCCAGGCCGCGACCCCGCCCGGCGCCGACACGAAGCCGCCCATGCCGAGGACCAGCGCGGGGCGGACCCGGAGCAGGATCGCGGCCGCCTGGACCAGGGCCACGACGGTCGCGGCGAGCCCCCGCGCGCGCCGCGCGCCGCGGACGCGCCGCGAGGCGATGAAGTGCAGCGGCAGGCCGGCGCCGGGGACCACCCGAGCCTCGATCCCGCGCCGGGTACCGACCCAGCTCACCGACCAGCCCTCCTCGCGCAGGCGGTCGGCCACCGCGAGCGCGGGGAACACGTGGCCTCCCGTCCCGCCGGCGAAGATGCACACCCGCGCGCCGGTCATCGGCGGTCCCCTCCCCGCGCATCGCGATCGATGCGCACGAGGAGCCCGAGGGCGATGCAGCTCGCGACGAGGTTGTTCCCGCCGTAGCTCATGAACGGCAGGGCGAGCCCCTTGGTCGGCAGGGCGCCGATGTTCACCCCGATGTTGATCCAGGCCTGGACCCCGAGCGAGAGGCCGAGGCCGTACGCGAGATGCGCGTGGAACGGCCGCCCGCTGTCCATGGCCCGGCCGGCGATGACGAAGGCCCGGAAGATGAGCACCGCGAAGAGCGCGATGACCGCCGCCATCCCCACGAGGCCCAGCTCCTCCCCGACCACCGCGAACAGGAAGTCGGTGTGCGCGGCCGGCAGGTAGAAGAGCTTCTGCACGCTCCCGCCGAGCCCGGCCCCGAACCACTCGCCGCGGCCGACCGCGATGAGCGCCTGGACGAGCTGGAACCCGTCGCCGTAAGGGGTGTCGAAAGGGGAGAGGAAGGTCAGCAAGCGCCGCATGCGATAGGGCTCGGCGACGGCGAGCGCGGTCATCGCGACCAGGAGGACGCCGCTCCAGGCCGTGAACGTGCGGACGGGGACCCCCGCGATGAAGAGCATCCCGAGCAGGGTGAACCCGAGGACGACGACGGTCCCGAAATCGGGCTCGGCGAGGAGCAGCGCGCCGACGAGGCCGAACACCGCGAACGGGACGAGCGTATGCCGCCCGTAGGTCCGGACGTCGTCCCCGCGCCGCGCCAGGTAGGCGGCCAGGTAGACGACGAACACGATCTTCATCGCCTCCCCCGGATGGAAGGTGGCGACCCCGAGGTCGAGCCAGCGGACCGCCCCGCCGGCCTCGAGCCCGAGGCCCGGGATCAGCACCGCGCTCAGGGAGGCGATCCCGGCAAGGAGGCCCAGGTTGGCGAACCGTTCCCAGTGGCGGGGATCGATCATCGCCACCACCGCGCCGCACCCGATCCCGACCACGAGGGCGGCCGACTGGCGCCAGAAGAAATGCAGCGGCGCTCCGAACTTTCCTTCGGCGATGGAGACGGACGCGGACGCGACCATCACGAGGCCGGTCAGGATCAGCGCGGCGGCGGCGACCGCGAGGCCGGCGTCGACCGGCCAGCCGCCGGACTCGGCCCGGTCGGGGGGGAGGGGAACGGCGTGATTCATCCCGGCCCGCCTCGTCCGCCGGCGAGGAATTCGGCCCGGAAGTCCCGGCCCCGCTCCCGGTAGTCGCGGTACATGTCCCAGCTCGCGCAGGCCGGAGACAGCAGCACCGCGTCTCCCGGACGGGCCGCCGCGCGCGCGCGGGCGACCGCTTCCGCCATCGTGCCGACCTCCACGACCGGGACCCGGCCCTCCACCAGGCGCCGGATCGCCAGCGCGTCCCGGCCGAGGAGCACCACCTCGCGGATCCGGCCGGCGGACTCGCGCAGGGCCCGGCCGAGCGGCCGGAAGTCGGCCCCCTTGCCGTCCCCTCCCGCGATCAGGACGAGGGGGACGTCGAAGCCGTTCACCGCCGCGACGGTGGCCCCGACGTTCGTCCCCTTGGAGTCGTCGTACCAGCGCGCGCCGTCGGCGCAGCCGATCGGCTCGCAGCGGTGCGCGAGTCCGGGGAAGGTCCGAAGCGCGCGGTCGACCGCGTCGCGGTCGATCCCGAGGTCGTCCGCGATCGCCATCGCCGCGAGGGCGTTGAGCGCGTTGTGGCGCCCACGGAGCGCGAGCTCCCGGACGGCGAGCCGCCGTTCCGTCCCGTGGGCGAGCCAGGCCCGGCCGCCGTGCTCGACCAGGCCGTACTCGCCCTCGCGGGGGCGCCCCCCGGTGAAGGCGGCGACCCGCGTTCCCTCATGGGCAAGGCGCGCGCCGAGCGCCGCGAGCCAGGCATCGTCGCGGCAGACCACCGCCGCCGCCGCGCCCCGGAAGACGCGGGCCTTGGCCGCCCGGTACGCCTCGAACCCGTCGTGGCGGTCGAGGTGGTCGGGGCTCACGTTGAGAAGCGCGGCGACGCGCGGACGGAGGGACCGGGTCGTCTCGAGCTGGAAGCTCGAGAGCTCGACGACGTGGAGCTCGGGATCGCGCGGGAGCAGGGTGAGGGCGGGCGGGCCGAAGTTCCCGCCGATGGCCGCGTTCACGCCCCCCGCCTCCGCCATCGCGTGGACCCAGGCGCACACGGTGCTCTTGCCGTTCGTCCCCGTCACCGCGACGACCGGGGCGCGGGCCATGCGGGCGAACAGCTCGACCTCGCCCAGCACCGGAACCCCGCGATCGGCGGCGGCCGCCACCGCGGGCTCGCGCGGCGACACCCCGGGGCTCAGCACCAGCTCCGTGGCCTGCTCGAACCACTCCCGATCGAACCCGCCGAGCCGGACCTCCGCCCCCGGCAGCGACCGTCGCGCCTCCTCCGCGCAGGGCGGGTGCGAGCGGCTGTCCGAGAGCGCGACGTCGACCCCGTGCGCGTGCAGGTGCCGGGCGCACGCGAGACCCGTGTCGCCGAGCCCGACCACCACCGTCCGCCCGTGTCCCGACCGGCCCACCTACCGCACCTTGAGGGTCGTGAGCGCGACGAGGACGAGCACCAGGGTGACGATCCAGAGGCGGACGATGACCCGCGGCTCGGGCCATCCCTTGAGCTCGAAGTGGTGGTGGAGGGGCGCCATCCGGAAGATCCGGCGGCCGGTCAACCGGAAGGAGGCGACCTGCAGGATGACCGAGACCGTCTCCATGACGAATACGCCGCCCATCACGAACAGGACGATCTCCTGGCGGCACACCACCGCGACCGTGCCGAGCGCCGCCCCGAGGGCGAGGGCGCCGACGTCGCCCATGAAGACCTGGGCCGGGTAGGTGTTGAACCACAGGAACCCGAGGCCCGCGCCGACGATCGCGGCGCACACGACGGCCGCCTCGCCGACCCCCGCGATGGCGGGGAACGCGAGATAGGTCGCGAACTCGCTGTGCCCGGACACGTAGACGAACACCGCGAGGGCCCCCGCGATGAGGACGGTGTGACCGATCGCGAGACCGTCGAGGCCGTCGGTCAGGTTCACCGCGTTGCTCGTGCCCACGATGACGAACCAGGCGAGCGGGACGTAGAGCCAGCCGAGCTCGAGGGCCACGTCCTTGACGACGGGAACGATGAGCTGGAGCTCGTTCGCCCCCTCGGCGGAGACGAAGAGGAAGAGCGCCCCGGCGAAGCCGGCGACCGATTGCAGGAGGAACTTGAGCCGGGCCGACATGCCCCGGCCGCGGGTGAACTTGCGGTAGTCGTCGAGCCCCCCGACCGCGCCGAACGCCAGGGTCATGGCGAGCACCACCCACACGAAGCGGTTGGAGAGGTCCGCCCACAGCAGGGTGGACACGAAGACCGCGAGCAGGATGAGCGCCCCGCCCATGGTGGGGGTGCCCGCCTTGCCGTGATGCGATTGGGGGCCGTCCTCGCGGACGACCTCTCCGAACCGGCGCAGGCGGCGGATCGCGGCCGGCCCGACCGCGAGGGCGATGAGGAGCGCCGTCAGCACCCCGCAGATCGCGCGCAAGGTGAGGTAGCGGAAGACCCCGAAGCCGCCGTGCAGCCCGGCCAGCAGGTCGAAGAGATCGATCAGCATCGGTCGTCGAGCGCCTTGACGACGCGCTCCATCGCCATCGAACGCGAGCCCTTGACCAGCACGGTGACCGGGGAGCGCTCTCCCAAGTCCGCCCGCAGCTCGGCCGCCAGCGCATCGTGCGAGAGGCAGGGGCGCCCCTCCGGCCCGAACGCGCGCGCGGCCTCCGCGGCGAGCGGGCCGAGGCCGTACAGGCGGGCGACCCCCCGTTCGCGGGCGAGCCGCCCCGCTTCGCGGTGCAGGCCGGGCCCCTCGTCCCCCAGCTCGGCCATGTCCCCGAGGGCGAGCCAGCCCTCCCCGCCGCGTTCGGCGAGCACGTCGAGGGCGGCCCGCAGCGAGCCCGGATTGGCGTTGTAGGTGTCGTCGATGAGGACCGAGCCGCCGGCGAGCGGGCGCAGGCAGAGCCTTCCCGGAACCGGCCGCATCGCCTCCAGCCCCTCGCGGACCGCGGCGAGGGGCTCGCCGAGGGCGAGGCACGCGGCCGTGGCGGCGAGCGCGTTCATGACGTTGTGCCGGCCGGGGAGCGCGAGGTCGACCGCCGTCTCGCCCGCGGGGGTCGCGAGGACGATCCGCGAGCCGTGCTCCGCGGGCGCGAAGGACGCGCCCACGTCGGCCGGAGCCCGAAGACCGAACCGGACGACCCGCCGGCTTCCGAGCAGGCCCGTCCAGAGGTCCGCGAACCGGTCGTCGGCGTTGACCACCCCGACCCCGTCCGGCGGCAGGGACTCGAACATCTCACCCTTGGCCCGGGCCACCCCCTCGACGCTCCCGAACCCTTCGAGGTGGGCCGGCGCGCACTGGGTCACGACCCCGACCCGCGGCGCGCACATCCCGGCGAGCTCCGCGATCTCGCCCGCGTGGTTGGCCCCCATCTCCACCACCCCCCGCCGGTGCCCAGGATCGAGCCCGAACAGGGTCGCGGCGAGGCCGATGTCGGTGTTGAGGTTCCCGGCGGTGGAGAGGGTTCGATGGCGCACCCGGAGGATCGACGCGATCATCTCCTTGACGGAGGTCTTGCCGTTGCTGCCGGTGACCGCCGCGAACGGGACGTCGAAGCGGCGCCGCCACGCGACCGCGAGCCGCTGAAGCGCGGCGCGCGCGTCCCGGACGACGATCCGGGGCAGCCCCTCCCCGTCCCCGGGCCGTTCCGTGACGGCCGCGGCCGCGCCCGCGCGCGCCGCGGCCGCGACGTAGTCGTGCCCGTCGAAGTTGGGGCCGCGCAGGGCGACGAACAGGGTCCCCGCGCAATCGCCGCGGGAGTCGGTGGACACCCCGCGGAACCGGATCTCCCCGTCCTCCGGTCCGCTTGCGGGCGCCGCGCCGAGCACCGCACGGACTTCGCCGATCCCCATCTCGATCATCCGATCCCTCTCCCCGCCCGGCGGGCGAGCGCCTCGCGCGCCACCCGGGCGTCGTCGAAGGGACGCCGCTCGCCCCCGATCTCCTGCCAGGTCTCGTGGCCCTTCCCGGCCACGAGGACGACGTCGTCCGGGCCGGCGCCCGAGACGGCCGCGTGGATCGCGCGGCGCCGGTCGGGCTCGACCTCGACCCGGGCGCCGCAGCCGCCCGGAACGCCCGCGAGGACGTCGTCGATGATCGCGAGGGGGTCCTCGCCGCGGGGGTTGTCGCTGGTCACGAACAGCCGCTCCGCGCCGCGCGCCGCCGCCGCTCCCATCAGGCGGCGCTTTCCCGCATCGCGCTCGCCGCCGCACCCGAACACGATCCGGACCTCCCCCTTCGCAAGCGCCCGGAGCGACGAGAGCACCGCGTCGAGCGCGTCGGGGGTGTGGGCGTAGTCGACGTAGGCGGCCGGGGCCGGGACGCTCCCGTCCTTCGGAGCGTCGAGCCGCACCGGCTGCAACCTTCCCGGCGGGGGTTCGGCGGCCCCGAGCCCCGCCGCCGCCTGCGCCAGGGGCACGTCCAGGGCGATCAGGATCGCGGCCCCGGCGAGCAGGTTGCAGGCGTTGAACCGGCCGACGAGAGGGCTCTCCACGACCGCCCGGCGGCGCCCATGGGCGACTTCGAGCCGGGTCCGGTCCGGGCGGCCGGGTTCGAGGCGCCCGCGCACCTCGGCGGCGCGGTTCTCGAGCGCGTAGCCCAGCCGCAGGCCGGGACCATCCCCCGCCTCGAGGATCGCCCGGCCCAGCCGGTCGTCGGCGTTGACGACCGCCGCCCCGAGGTCCGGCCAGGCGAACAGCCGCCGCTTCGCCGCCGCGTACGCTTCGAGGCTCCCGTGGTAGTCGAGATGGTCGCGCCCGACGTTCGTGAGGCACGCGGCCCGGAACCGGACCCCGGCCGCGCGGCCCTGCTCGAGCGCGTGGGAAGACACCTCCATCGCGACCCGGCGAGCCCCCGCGGCCCGCAGCTCGGCCAGGGTGCGATGCACGTCGAGGACGTCGGGGGTCGTGAGGCCGGCGCCTTCGAGGGCCCCCGGAAGCCCGTGGCCGAGCGTTCCCATGACCGCGCAGGGCGCGCGCGGCTCGATGGCCTGGAACGCCCGCGAGACGCAGTGGGCGACCGTGGTCTTCCCGTTGGTGCCGGTGATCCCGACGACGTCCATCCCCGCCGAGGGGGCGCCGTGGAAGCGATGGGCGGCCCGCCCGATGACCGTCGGGAGGTCGTCGACCTCGACGACCTCCGGACAAGCGGACGGGCCGGTAACGGCGCCGGTCGGCAGGACCGCCGCGACCGCGCCGGCCCCGAAGGCCGCATCGACGTACCGCGCGCCGTGGGTGCGGAGCCCGGGCCGCGCGAAGAACACGAACCCCGGCTCGACCCGGCGGCTGTCCACCGCGAGGCCGCGCACCGGCGCATCGCCGGGAAGGCCCGGAGGCAGCCGCAGGGAGTCGGCGAGGAGGGTGCGCACGTTCATGCCGTCGGAACCTACCCGCGCGAGTCCCGGACCAGCGCGTAGTTCTCCGCCGCCGCGTTGCGGGGCGGGGTGGTGGAGGAATCGGGGGGGACCGCGTTGAGGCGCAGGGCGTCCGCGATCACGGTCTGGAACACGGGGGCCGCCACCTCGCCGCCGTAGTACTTCTTGCCCCGCGGGTCGTCGATCACCACCGCGACGACGAACCTCGGGGCGCTCACCGGAGCCAGGCCGGCGAACAGGGCCAGTAGCGCCGCTCCGCGTACCCGCCCGCGATCGCCTTGCGCGAGGTGCCGGTCTTGCCCGCCACCCGGTATCCGCGGACCCGGGCGCGGCGCCCGGTCCCGTCCCTGGCCTCGACCACCGTCTCCAGCATCGCGAGCACCTCGCGGGCGGTCCCCTCGGACATGACCCGCCGGACGGAGGGCGCGGGCGCTTCGGCGCCGGGCCCGTCCCGCACCAGCCGGAGATCGAGCCGCTCGCCGTCGTTGGCGAAGATGGTGTACGCGCGGGCGAGCTGGACCGCGGTCACCGCGAGGCCGTACCCGTAGGAGAGGGTCGCGCGTTCGAACTTCCCGAACCGGCGCGAACGCTTGAGGACGCCAGGCGACTCTCCGACCGCCCCGCTCTCCGACACCCTGCCGAAGCCGGCCCCCTGGTAGGTCTCCCAGAACCGGTCCGGCGGGGTGTCGAGGATGATCCGGCTCACCCCGACGTTGCTCGAGAGCTTGATCACCGTCGCGACGTCGAGGGGCCCGAGGTCGCGCCGGTCGCGCACCACGTTCCGCCCGAGCTTCAGGTAGCCGGGCGAGGTCTCCACCACGGACTGCGGCCGGACCACCCCCGACTCGAGCGCCGCCATGACCGCGAAGGGCTTGACCGTCGAGCCGGGCTCGAACACGTCGGTCACGGCCCGGTTGCGGGTCGCCGGCCCGCTCCGCTTCGCCGGGTCGTTCGGGTTGTACGAGGGCTGGTTGACCATGGCGTGGATCTCGCCCGTGCGGGCGTCGACCACCACCACCGAGCCGGCCGCCGCCTGGTGGCGCGCGACGGCCGCCTTGAGCGCGCGATAGGCGAGGGACTGGAGCCGGAGGTCGATGGTCAGGTACACGTCCCGCCCCGGCTCGGGAGACCGCACGTTCTGGACGTCCTCCACGCTGCGCCCGAGGCGGTCCCGGATCACCTGCTTGGCCCCCGGGACGCCGCGAAGCTCCTCGTCGTATGCGAACTCCACCCCTTCCTGGCCCGCCCCGTCGATGTCGGTGAACCCGACGACGTGGGCCACGACCTCCCCTTCGGGGTAGTAGCGCCGGAACTCGCGCTCGGAGTACACGCCGGGCAGGGCGAGGGCGCGGGCGCGGGCCGCCAGCTCCGGATTGACGTGGCGGCGCAGGTAGACGAAGGAGCGCTCGGCGCGCTCCATGAGCTTGCGGTCGAGCCCGGCCGGGTCGAGCCCGAGCGCCGCGGCCAGCTCGGGCCAGCGGCTCCGGGCGCGGACCGCCTCGCGAGGGTCCACCCAGACGGACTCGATGGCGGTGCTCATCGCCAGCGCGGTCCCGTGGCGATCGCGGATCACCCCGCGCGGCGCGTGCGAGCTCACGGTTCCCACGTGCCGGGCCGCGCCTTCGTCCCGCAGGAAGTCCCCCTGGTTCATCTGCAGGTGCAGCGCCCTTCCCAGCAACGCCGCTCCGCTCAGGACGAGCGCGCCCATCACCAGCCGGACCCGCCACCGGAGCGGGGGAGGACCCGCCGGCCCGCCGATCCCTTCGACGCCGACCCCAGGCGGCTTCGACTGGAGGATGCGCACGCCGGTCAGTACTCCAGGTTGACGATGGCGGTGCGTCCCGGGTCGGGACGGTCCATTCCGAGCCGCGTCTCCGCCACGCTCCGGATACGGTCGTAGGATGCGAGGTAGCCGCTCTCGATCTTGAGCTGGGTCCAGTTGACGTTCAGCTCGTCCCGCGCCCGCTCGAGGGTCTGGAGCTCGACGAACAGCTTCCGGCTCTCGTGCTTGACGACGACGGCGAAGAGCGCGCTCAGCGCCAGGACTGCCGCCGCCGCCAGCCAGAGCACGGGACGGAGCGCGCCGGGCATTACGGCAGCCTCTCCGCGACGCGCAGCACCGCGCTCCGGGAACGCGGGTTGGCCGCGGCCTCGTCCGGCGACGGGCGCACCCGCGCGGCCACGACCCGCAGGCGGGGCCGGCGCGCGGAAGGGAGGCCGCGGGGGCCGGGCGCCTCCCTCGACTCCGAACGCAGGAAGCGCTTGGCCACCCGGTCCTCGAGCGAATGGAAGCTGATGACCGCGAGGCGGCCGCCCGGGCGCAGCACGTCCACCGCCGCGGGCAGGGCCGCCCGGAGGGATTCGATCTCCTGGTTGAGGTGGATGCGAAGGGCTTGGAACGTCCGAGTCGCCGGATGGATGGCCGCCTTCCGCGAGAGCGCGGCGCGTTCGACGACGGCCGCGAGCTGGGTCGTGGTCGCGAGCGGCCGGGCGCGCACGATGGCCCCCGCGATCCGGCGCGCGTGCCGCTCCTCCCCGAAGCGCGCGATCACCCCGGCCAGCTCCCGCTCCGAGACCCGGTCCAGCCACGCGCCGAGGGGCGCGCCGTCCCCGGGGTCCATGCGCATGTCGAGCGGCCCCTCACGGCGGAACGAGAAGCCCCGGGAGGGGTCGTCGAGCTGCGGGGAGGAGACCCCGAGGTCGAACAGTACGCCGTCGACCCGGCCGGCGAGCCCCCTCTCCCGGCAGACCCCGGCGAGGGTGTCGAACCGCGCGTGCGCCAGCTCGAGGCGCGGGTCGCGGAGACGGAACCCCGCGCGGATCGCGTCGGGGTCCCGATCGATCGCCACCACCCGGCCGGCGGGACCCATCCGGGCGAGCATCGCGCGGGTGTGCCCGCCCCGGCCGAACGTGCAGTCCACGACCGTCGCGGCGGGACCCGGCGCGAGCCCCTCGAGCACCGCTTCCACCAGCACCGGCGCATGGATCACCGGCGGCTGATGGCGAGGAGCCCCGGCGAAGGATTGCGCAGGAGCTTGCCGGCGGACGCTATCGAATCCTCTCGCCATTGGTTCCGCGCCTCCTCGTCCCACAGCTCGAACTCGCGGCCCCGCCCCACGATCAGGGCGCGCGAACCGAAGCTCGCGACCGTACGCAGCAACGGCGGGATGACGAACCGTCCCTGGCGATCGAGCTCGACGTCATGGGCATGACCGACCACCAGCTCGACGACCGTCTGAGCCTCGTCGAACGGCGATACCTTGTTCAGCTCGGCTTCGTACGCCTCCCACTCCGGTCTCGGGTACGCCACCAGCCACCGATGGCGATCGATGGCCCGGGTGTGTCCGATGGTGAGGGTGAGCCTCACCGGCTCACCCCAGCGCTCGACCAGGAGGTCGCGATGGCCCTTCGGGATCGCGAGCCGCCCCTTGTCGTCGATCACGATTCTGGACTCGCCCCGGAACATCGCCGCCTGACCGGCGCCCTCGTGGATGTGGATTCCACTTTGTACCAGAATTTTCCACTGGTCTCCACTTAGCCCCATTTGGTATCACCTGGGATACCGCCTGTCAAGCAACGTCGGAGAGTTTTTCCGTCCCGACGGGGCCGCCGCCGCCCCGGCGATCCGGGGAGAGGAGGATGCGGATCGGGTAATCTCGAAAAAAATATTAATTTTTCAATTAATTATAATTTTAATATCAGATATAAAATGAGAATCGAACGGAGGAGGACGATTCGCGCGGGCGCAAATCCGGCGGATCGACCGCCGGCGGCTGCGGCCCGAGGCCGCCAGGGGGGACGTCCTGCCGCTGGCGGGAGGCGAAGCCGGCGCCGGAGGCCGGGGCCGGGGGCCGGGTCAGAGCCAGCCCGCTGGGGGAGGGGGGAGGGGCAGGGTCGCGCCGCCCGGCTCCGACCGGACCGGGACGGCGCGCATGAGCCGATTCCGTGGGGGGGGGGGGGGCAATGGAGGCGGGAGCCGGCCTGTAAGCCGGGTTCTGTCGAGGGCAGCCATTCATCTGGGACGCGCGTCGCCGCGCGCCTCCAGCGACCTACCCGGGAGCGGCGCGGGCCACGCCTGTCGCTCCCCTATTTGGTCTTGCTCCGGGCGGGGTTTACCCTGCCACCGGTGTCACCACCGGCGCGGTGCGCTCTTACCGCACCTTTTCACCCTTACCCGCACGGGGCGGGCGGTATGTTTTCTGTGGCACTTTCCGTGGGCTCGCGCCCCCCAGGCGTTACCTGGCGCCCTGCCCTGCGGAGCCCGGACTTTCCTCCCCGCCGCGAGACGCGGCGCAGCGGCTGCCCGGCCGACTCCCGCGGGCCTAGTCTCCTCCTCGCGGGCGCCCTTCGCAACCGGCTCCGGGCGGCTCGGCCCCCGCGGGCTCCCCGTCGGCGGACCGTCGAGCGAGGGCGAGTCGATAGAGCGGCTTGCGCGGCGCGCCGGTCGCGCGGGCGGCGAGGTCCACCGCCTGGCGGAGGGGAAGGGCCTCGAGCAGGACCTCCAGGGTCCGCTCGGCCGCCGCGGGCGCTTCGCGGGTGCGCTCCCGCCCCCCGACCACGAGCACGTACTCCCCCCGGGGGCGGCCGATCCGGGACGCCGCCTCCGCGAGCGTGGTGCGTACGATCGACTCGTACCGCTTCGTGAGCTCGCGCGCGACGACGACCGGGCGGGCGCCGCCGAACGCCGCGCGCATCGCGTCGAGGGAGGCGGCGACCCGGTGCGGCGCCTCGTGGAACACGAGGGTGCGCGGGTCCTCCGCCAGCGCCTCGAGCCGCGCCGCCCGCGCCCCTCGGGCCGCCGGCAGAAAGCCCTCGAAGGCGAACCGCTCCATCGGAAGCCCGGCGACCGAGAGCGCGCACAGGAAGGCGCTCGGCCCGGGGACCGGCACGACCGGCACGCCTGCCTCCGCGGCGGCCCGCACGAGCACGTACCCGGGGTCGCTCACGAGCGGCGTCCCCGCGTCGCTCACGAGGGCGAACGCGATCCCCGCGCGCAGCCGGGCCACGATCGCCGGTACTCGGCGGCGTTCGTTGTGTTCGTGCAGGGGTTCGAGACGGGCCGCGATGCCGTGGTGGGCGAGGAGCCGCCCGGTGTGCCGGGTGTCCTCGGCGACCACGACGTCGACCTCGCCGAGGACCGTCCTCGCGCGCCCGCCGAGGTCCGCGAGGTTCCCGATCGGGGTGGCGACGACGTAGAGGACGCCGGCGGCGGCCCCCTCGCCCTCCGGACCATGCCCGTCCCTCGGGGGAGCCGCGCTCGTTGACATGTCCCCCCTCCCGGCGAATACTTCCCGCGCCCGAGGCGCCCTATGATAAGCCCACTTCGAATCGCCGCCGTTCTCGCCGCCGGGCTCGCCGGAGCCGCCCTCCTCACCGGCTGCGTGGGCCAGACCGGGACCGCTTCCGCCCCTCCCGAGCCGGCCGCCTCCCCCGCGCCCTCCGCCCTCGCCCGGCAAGGGCGCCACGAGGAAGCGGCGGCCGCCTGGCTCTCCGAAGCGGATCGGGCGCCGGCGGCGGACGCGGCCGCCCTTCGCCTGCGCGCCGCCGAGGCCTGGCGGCAGGCCGGCCGGCCCGTTCGCGCCGACGAGATCGCCCGCGCCATCGATCCGGCCGGGCTCGCGCCCGCAGACGGTACCCGACGGGGACTCCTCCTCGTCCGGACGGCCCTCGCGCGCGGGGCGGAGCGCGATGCGGCCGACGCCCTTCCCTCCCTCGAAGCCATGCTCGCGCTGCCGGAGGCCGCCGACGCTCTCGAGCTCGCGGCCCGCGCCGCCCACCGGGCCGGCCGGCCCGCCGACGAGATCCGCTTCCGGGCCGCGCTCGACCCACGACTCGCCGATCCCGACGCGAACCGTGGGGCGCTATGGAGCCTCCTTCGCGGGCTCCCGGAGGAGTCGCTGCGAAACCTGCGCGGGCCGCACGCCCCCGGGTCGGATCCCGGATCGGGCCCCGGGACGGGCAGCGATCCGGAACGGCGCGCCGCCGGATGGATCGAGCTCGAATGGATCGCACGCGCCCATCGGGTCGACTTCCCCGCCTTCTCGACCGCGGTCGGCCGCTGGCGCGAGCGGTTCCCGGACCACCCGGCCGAACCGTCCATCCTCCCCGGCCTGCTCGCCGAGGTCCGGCGCGACGGCTCGCCCCCGAGCCACGTCGCGCTCCTCCTTCCGCTCTCCGGGACCTTCGCGTCCGCCGCGGCGGCGATCCGCGACGGATTTCTCGCCGCCTGGTACGGCGCCCCGCGCGCGGACCGTCCGGTGGTCTCCGTGTACGACACCGGGGCCGCGGAGCCGGAGGCGGTCTTCCGGTCCGCCGTCGCGGAAGGCGCCGATTTCGTGGTCGGGCCGCTCAGCAAGAAGGCCATCGCGCGGGTCGCGTCCCTCGCCGAGCGCGCCGCACCCGTTCTGCTGCTCAACGCCCTCGACCCCGCCGCCCGGCCGGCCGACGGGCCGCCGGTCTACCAATTCGCCCTCTCGCCCGAGGACGAGGCCCGCGCGGTCGCCTCGCGCGCGCGCGAGGCAGGTTACGACCGGGCCGGGGTGCTCTTCCCGGAGACGGAGTGGGGGGCCCGCGTCGCCGATGCGTTCACCGCCCGGTGGGAGGCGTCCGGCGGGGTCGTCGCCGAGCGCGCCGCGTACCGAGGGGCCGCGGAGGACCTGGCCCAGCCGGTCCGCGCGCTCCTCGGCATCGACGCGGGCGGCGAGCGGGCCGCGCGGGTCCGCCGCGCTCTCGGGCGCTCCATCCTCCACCGGCCCCTTCCGCGCGGCGACCTCGACTTCGTCTTCCTCGCCGGATTTCCCCGCGAAGCGCGTCTCCTCCGCCCCCAGATCATCTTCCTTCGCGCCCCCGACCTCCCGGTCTTCTCGACGTCGCACGTGTTCAGCGGGGTCCCCCGGCCCCAGCACGACCTGGACCTCGACGGCGTCGTCTTCACCGACATGCCCTGGGTGCTCGGCCCCGCCTCGGGCGAAGACGCCCTGCGCGATCGGGTCCTCGCGCTCTGGCCGGAGGCGGGCGAAGGGTTCACCCGGTACTATGCGTTCGGGGCCGACGCCTATCGGCTTCAGGAGCGCATCCACCGGCTGGACGACCGTCCCGGAGAAGCGGCGCTGGCCGGACGCTCCGGGCGGCTGACGGTGGGGCCGAACGCGCGGGTACGCATCGAGATGGGGTGGGCCCGGTTCCGCGGCGGGGTCCCGGAGCCGCTTCCGCCATGAGCCCGCGCCCCGATCGGCGCGCCCGGGGACGGTGGGCCGAAGACGTCGCGGCCCGCCATCTCGCCGCGCACGGGCTCGTGTGCCGGGACCGCAACTTCCGCTCCCGCTACGGGGAGATCGACCTCGTCATGGAGGATGGCGA
Source organism: Gammaproteobacteria bacterium (assembly GCA_965243335.1). GTDB lineage: Bacteria > Pseudomonadota > Gammaproteobacteria > HK1 > HK1 > JAJDXW01. Next base: position 868,669 of record OZ251545.1, on the reverse strand, counting down.
GGTCCTGGTGTTCGTCGAGGTCCGCTCCCGCGGGGGGTCGGGTTTCCTGGACCCGGCCGAGAGCGTGGACCGGTCCAAGCGCGCCCGGATCGCGCGCACCGCGGACACCTGGCTCCGCAACCGGCGCCCCGTCCCCGCCTGCCGGTTCGACGTGGTCGCGGTGACCGGCGAGCCGGACGCTCCGGGGATTCGCTGGGTGCGGAACGCCTTCGATGCGTGATCCGTGCGATCATGGGGGGAACCCACGCCTTCTCCCCGCTCCGGACATGTTCAAGCTCACGTTGAAGCTCTCGCTCCTCCCCGTGCTGGGCGCGCTCCTCGGAGGGTGTGCGGCCCCGGTGATCCTGGGCGCGGCGGGGGCTGCCGGGGCGGGCGCGGTGGCCGTCGACCAGCGCGACCCGAAGACGATGCTCGATGACGAACGCATCGAGTGGAGGACCCGCGGCGCGATCAATCTGGCCGGTCTCAAGGAGGACGAGCGCCACCACGTGAAGGTCACGAGCTTCAACCGCATCGTCCTCCTCACCGGCCAGGTCCCCGACGAGCAGGCGATGCAGCGGGCCGTCGCCGAGGCGAGCGCGGTGGATCGGGTGCGGGGGATCCAGAACGAGCTGGTGGTCGGAAAGCCGACCACGGATCTGAAGCGGGCCGCGGACACCCTGATCACGGGCCGGATCAAGGTCGCCATGGCGACCAGCGACAAGCTGAGGGGTCCCCTCGCCGTGAACGTCAAGGTCGTCACCGAGGACGGGGCCGTGTTCCTGATGGGCCTCGTGACCCGCGAGCAGAGCGAGGCGGTGACCGCCGTCGTCAGCCGGGTTCCGGGCATCCGGGAGATCGTCCGTCTCTTCGAGTTTACGGACACGTAGCCCTCGGCCCGCGCGGGTCCGGGTCGTGGCGCAAGGCATGCGATAACGGCTTCCACGGGCGCGCGGACGTCGAGCTTCCGGCTCTCCTGCCGACCCTTGGGCCGCCTCCCCGTGGAGGAGGCCCGCATGGAGACGATACGCGACCCTTCGACGACGAAGGGGGCCGGACGTTCCCTGCGAACGCTCCTACCGGACGACCCGCAGCCGGGGAGGCCCCTTCTTCGGCGGCGCATCCGGCGGAGGCGTATCCGACGGCGGGTCCTCTTCCTCCCCCAGGGCGACCCCCTTGCCGTTCTCCTGGGCGTAGACCGCGAGCACGGAGCGCACGGGGACGTACACCTCGAAGGGCCGGCCGGCGAACCGGGCGCCGAAGGAGACGGCGTCGTTCCCGAGGTCGAGCGAGCGGATCGCACGGGGAGCGACGCTGAGCACGATCCGGCCGCCCTTGACGTATTCGCGCGGAACCGCGACGTCCTCGCCTTCCGCGTCCACCAGGAGATACGGGGTCAGCCCGTTGTCGACGATCCACTCGTAGATCGCCCGGATGAGGTAGGGGCGGTTCGAGGTCAGCGCATTTCCTCTTCGAGCTCGGTCAGGCTCCGCTCGAACGCCTCGCGGTCGAACACCCGGTCCGCGTAGGCGCGAAGGCCCCGGCTCCGGGGGGGAAGCCTGATCCCGTACCGGGGAAGACGCCAGAGGATCGGCGCCAGGTAGCAGTCCACGAGGGAGTACTCGTCCGCCATGAAGAACCGGCTGCGGTCGAAGATCGGGGCGAGCGCGGTGAGGTGGTCGCGGAGCTGCTTCCGGGCGCGGTCGGCGTCGTCCGGCGCGTCGCCCTCGATGAAGTCGGCGAGGCCGTAGAGGTCCCGCTGGATCCGGTAGCGGTACAGCCGGCTGGCGGCGCGGGTCACCGGGTCCACCGGCATCAGGGGCGGATGCGGGAAGCGCTCGTCGAGGTACTCCATGATGATCTGCGGCTCGTACAGGACCAGGTCGCGGTCCACGAGGGTCAGGATCGAGTCGTAGGGATTGAGCGCGTGCAGGTCCTCGGGCCGGTCGTGGTCGGAGACGAAGTGGATCTCGACGTTGACCGCCTTCTCGGCGAGGACGACGCGCACCGCGTGGCTCGTCGGCTCCGTGGCCTCGGAGTAGAGGGACATCACCGCGCCCCGACCGAGGCGGGGGCCGAAGTCGTCCGGCTCCGCGGGGTCGGAGCGCCGCCGGTCCGACACCCCGATCACACGCCTCCCCCGGCGGGAAGCCCCGCGCGGCCGCTGGCCTCCTCCGGGCCGGGATCAGTGGACATCCTTCCAGTACTCCTTGTAGAGAAGCCGCGCGATCACGAAGAACACGAGCAGGAACAGCAGGACCCAGCCCCCGACGGCGTACCGGTCGAGCTTGGCCGGCTCCCCGACGTAGACCATGAAGTTCACGAGGTCGCGGACCGCACGCCGGTACTCGGCCACGCTCATGCTGCCCGGCTCCACGAGCTCGAGGAGCTCCCCGGCCCCCGCCGGGGCGGCATGGCCGTCCCCCGCGTCCTCCTTCCGGGCCTGCACCCCCTGCAGCTCGACGAGGGCGTGCGGCATCGCGACGTCGGGGTAGACGAGGTTGTTGGCCCCGAACGGCCGGCTCTCGTCGCGATAGAAGGTCATCAGGTAGGTGTAGAGCCAGTCCGGCCCGCGCGCGCGGGCGGTCAGCGAAAGGTCCGGCGGAGGGTGCCCGAACCAGGCGCCGGCGTCGGCCTCGCCCAGGGTGGCGAGGATCGGGTCGCCCGGCTTGTCCGACGCGAACATCAGGTTCGCCCGCACCTGATCCTCGGTAAGCCCGAGGTCCCGCCCCATGCGGCTGTAGCGCATGAACCGGGCGGAGTGGCAGCCCGCGCAGTAGTTGACGAACAGCTTCGCGCCCCGCTGGAGGGACGCGCGGTCGCCCAGCTCCACCTTGGCTTCGAGCAGGGGCAGCGCCCCTCCCGCGGCCCGCGCTCCGCCCGCCAGGGCGAGCGCGACGAGGCCGGCGATGCACGCGCCCCGCTTCATCCAGCTCATCGGTACACCACCCTCTCCGGCACCGGCCGCGGCTCGTTCAGACTGGTCACGATCGGCCCGAGTACGAACGCCGCGTAGTACGCGACCGGGATGAGCGCGCTCCAGAGCATGAGCCCGACCTTGCCCGGCTCGAAGCGGAGCACGTCCGCCGCCGCGATCAGGACCGCCATCACGATGAACGTGTTGACGTGCGCGGCCGCCCGGCGTTCCCGGCTGTACAGCCAGAGAACGACGAAGAACGAGAAGTAGAGCTCGCCGAACCGGAGCCCGAGCTCGCCGAGCACCCGGGTCGGCGCCTGGGTCCCGAGATAGCCGAGGAACAGGAAGGTCAGCACGAACACCGCGATGAGGGCCATGAACAGGGGCCCCCGGTACCGGATCGACTTCACCGGGTGGCGGTCGATCCAGGGCAGGAAGAACAGCACCATGATCGAGGCGCCCATGGCGAGGACCCCGGTCAGCTTGTCCGGGATCGCCCGCAGGATCGCGTAGAAGGGGGTGAAGTACCACAGCGGGACGATGTGCTCCGGGGTCCGGAGCGGGTCGGCGGGGACGAAGTTGTCCTTCTCGAGGAACCACCCGCCGAACTCGGGGATGAAGAACACCACGATCGCGAACAGGAAGAGGAAGACGGTGACCCCCATCAGGTCCTTCACCGTGTAGTAGGGGTGGAAGGGGATGCCGTCGCGCGGGTTTCCGTCCGGCCCCTTGTTGCGCTTGATCTCGACCCCGTCCGGGTTGTTCGAGCCGACCTCGTGCAGGGCGAGGACGTGCAGGACCACGACCGCGAGCAGGGCGAGCGGAAGGGCCACCACGTGGAGGGCGAAGAAGCGGTTCAGGGTGGCGTCGGAGACCACGTAGTCGCCGCGGATCCAGAGGGCGAGGGCCTCCCCGATCCCGAACGGGATGGCCCCGAAGAGCGAGATGATCACCTGGGCGCCCCAGTAGGACATCTGCCCCCACGGCAGCAGGTATCCCATGAACGCCTCGGCCATCAGGATGACGTAGAGGAACATGCCGAGCAGCCAGACGAGCTCGCGGTTGCCCTTGTAGGAGCCGTAGATGAGCGCCCGGAACATGTGCAGGTACACGGCGATGAAGAAGAACGACGCCCCGGTCGAATGCATGTAGCGGATGAGCCAGCCCCACTCCACGTCCCGCATGATGGATTCGACGGAGGCGAACGCCTCGGTCGCGGACGGCTTGTAGTTCATCGTGAGCCAGATCCCGGTCACGATCTGGATGACGAGGACCACGAGCGCGATCGAGCCGAAGTAGTACCAGAAGTTGAAGTTCTTCGGCGCGTAGTAGCGCGAGACGTGCTCCTCCCAAAGGCTGACGAGCGGGAACCGCGCGTCGATCCATCCGAGCAGCCGGTTCATGAGAGCGACTCCTGCGCGCCGTGATCGACCCCGATCTCGATCCGGCCGCCGTCGAGATAGCGGTGCGGCGGCACCTCGAGGTTGGTGGGGGCGGGGACGCCGGGATACACCCGGCCCGCGAGGTCGAACTTGGACCCGTGGCAGGGGCAGAAGAAGCCGCCCGGCCAGTCGTCCCCGAGGTTGTAGCGGCCCGCGCCGGCCGCGACCACGTACTGCGGGGAGCAGCCGAGGTGGGTGCAGATCCCCACCAGGACCAGGTATTCGGGCTTGAGCGAGCGGTGCCGGTTGCGGGCGTACTCCGGCTGCTGCTCCACCACCTGCGAATCCGGGTCGCGAAGGACCGGGTCGAGCCCGGTGAGCGCATCCAGGGCCTCCGGGGTGCGCCGCACCACCCACACCGGCTTCCCGCGCCACAGCACGGTGATGAGCTGGCCGGGCTCCAGCTTGGATACGTTGATCTGGACCGGGGCCCCGATCGCGCGCGCCCGCTCGCTCGGCTGCCACGCGCTGATGAACGGAACCGCGGTGAACCCGAGCCCCACGCCGCCCACCACGCTCGCGGTGGCGGTGAGGAAACGGCGTCTCCCGCCGCTGACGCCAGCCGTACTCATGGTCCGGACCTTCTCCTCGCACAACGACGCCGGAAGACTCCGCCGCCCTCGGGGCGCGATCTTACCATCCGCGCCCGGCCTCCCGCGCCGGGTCCGCCATGCGGAGCGCGGCCGAGCGCGCGTGGGCGCTCAGGCCCTCCGCCTCCGCGAGGACCACCGCAGTCGCCCCGAGCCGCCGGGCGGCGGCCTCCGAGCACCGGATCACGTTCATGCGCTTCTGGAAGTCGTAGACCCCGAGCGGCGAGGAGAAGCGCGCCGACCGGCCGGTCGGGAGCACGTGGTTCGGCCCCGCGCAGTAGTCCCCGAGCGCCTCGGAGGAATGGGGGCCGAGGAACACCGCCCCCGCGTGCCGGACCCGCTCCGCGAGGGCTTCGGGATCGGCCACGGAGAGCTCCAGATGCTCCGGGGCCATGAAGTTCGCGACCTCGACCGCCTCGTCGAGGTCGCGCACGAGGACGAGCGCGCCGGCGCGCTCGAGCGACGCCCGGATGATCGCCGAGCGCTCGAAGCGGGGGACCATCGCCCGCAGCTCGGACTCGACCGCGTCGAGGTAGCCGGGCGCCGGGGAGACCAGGGCGGCGCGCGCGTCCTCGTCGTGCTCGGCCTGGGCGCAGAGGTCCGCCGCCACCCACTCGGGGGGGGCGGCCCCGTCCGCGATCACGAGGATCTCCGACGGCCCGGCCACCGAGTCGATCCCGACCCGGCCGAACACGAGCCGCTTGGCGGTGGACACCCAGGCGTTGCCCGGCCCGACGATCTTGTCCACGGCCGGGATGCTCTCGGTGCCCCACGCGAAGGCGGCGACGGCCTGCGCGCCGCCGATGGTCCAGATCCGGTCCACCCCGGCGAGCCGGGCGGCGGCGAGCACCGCGGGGTCGAGCTCGCCGCGGGGGGCCGGCACGGTCATCACGACCTCCCCCACCCCCGCGACGCGCCCCGGGATCGCGTTCATCAGCACCGACGACGGGTACGCGGCCCGCCCTCCCGGCACGTAGACGGCGGCGCGGTCGAGGGGGACCACGCGCTGGCCGAGCACCGCGCCGTCCTCCTCCGTGCGGGACCACGATCCTCCCTTCTGCTGCTCGTGGAAGGCGCGGATGCGCGCCGCCGCGGTCTCGAGCGCCTCGCGCAGCCTCCGATCGATCGAATCGAGGGCGCGCGCCGCGCGGCCCGCCGGAACCTCCAGCTCGGCGCAGGCGGCGACCGCGCGCCCGTCGAGGCGGTTGGTGTGCTCGACGACCGCTTCATCCCCGCGGACCCGCACGTCCTCCACGATCGCCCGCGCGCCGGCTTCGACGTCCGGCGCGTCGCAGTCGGCGAGCGCCGCGAGCCGGCTCCGGAAGTCGGCGTCCCGGCTGTCGAGGCGGCGCACGTTCAACGGGAAGGGGCGACCTGCGCGCGCAGCGCCGCGACCAGCTCCTTGACGGCGGCCGGCTTCATCTTCATCGACGCCTTGTTCACGATGAGGCGCGCGCTCACGTCCGCGATGTGCTCGACCGGCCGCAGGCCGTTGGCCCGCAGGGTGTCCCCGGTCGCGACGAGGTCGACGATGCGGTCGGCGAGCCCGACGTGGGGCGCAAGCTCCATCGAGCCGTAGAGCTTGACGATCTCGGCCCGGACCCCGGAGCGCGCGAAGTGGCGCCGGGCGATGCGCTCGAACTTGGTCGCGACCCGGACGCTGCAGGACAGCGCCGCCGCAGCGCACGGATCGTCCGCCCGGGCCGCCACCACCAGCCGGCACCGGGCGATGCCGAGGTCGAGCGGCTCGTACCACTCCTCGCCGGGATACTCGAGGAGCGCGTCGCGTCCGGCGATGCCGGCGTCCGCCGCGCCGTACTCGAGGTAGGTCGGCACGTCCTGCGCCCGGAGGAGGACGAGGCGCACCGGCGGTCGGCCCGGCGCGACGTCCGCGTCGAGGATCAGCTTGCGGGTTTCGAGCGGGTCTTCCCGCGCCGCGATCCCCGCCGCCGCGAGCAGCGGGATCGCCTCGCGGAGGATGCGCCCCTTCGCGACCGCGACGGTCAGCCCCTCCTCGGCCGAGGCGGTCACATCGGCACCCTGCGGATGCGCGCCCCGAGCTGGGCGAGCTTCTCCTCGATGCACTCGTAGCCGCGGTCGACGTGGTGGATCTCGTCGACCACCGTCTCCCCTTCCGCGACCAGGCCCGCGAGCACCAGGCTCGCGGAGGCGCGCAGATCCGTCGCGGCGACCGGAGCGCCGGTCAGCCGCCCGACCCCGCGGGTGACCGCGAAGCTGCCGTGCACCTCGATGTCCGCCCCCATGCGCTGCAGCTCGTAGGCATGCATGAAGCGGTTCTCGAAGACCGTCTCGCGAATGGTGGCGGCGCCGCGCGCGACCGAGTTGAGGGCCGTGAACTGCGCCTGCATGTCGGTGGGAAACGCGGGAAACGGGGCCGTGGTGACGTCCACCGCGGCGAGGGGGCCGGCCCCGGCGTCCACCCCGATCCAGTCCGGCCCGGCAGTCACCTCCGCGCCCGCCTCCGCGAGCTTGTCCAGCACGGTGCGGAGCTGGTCCGGGCGGGCGTCCATGACCTTGATCCGGCCCCCGGTCATGGCCGCCGCCACGAGGTAGGTCGCGGTCTCGATGCGGTCCGGCTGGACCGCGTAGCGCGCCCCGGACAGGGTCTCCACCCCCTCGATCACGATCCGGCCGCTGCCGTGGCCGTCGATCCTCGCTCCCATGGAGTTCAGGCAGTTGGCGAGGTCCACGATCTCCGGCTCGCGCGCCGCGTTCTCGATGACGGTCGTCCCCTTCGCGAGGGTCGCGGCCATCATCAGGTTCTCGGTCCCGGTCACCGTCACCTGCTGCATGACGAGGTGGGTCCCCGCGAGCCGCCGCGCGGTGGCGTGGATGAAGCCGTTCTCCAGTCGGACCTCCGCCCCCATCCGCACGAGCCCCTCGAGGTGCAGGTTCACCGGCCGCGACCCGATCGCGCAGCCCCCCGGCAACGACACCGTGGCCCGGCCGTACCGGGTCAGCAGGGGGCCGAGCACCAGGATCGACGCCCGCATCGTCCGCACCAGCTCGTGCGGAGCGGTGAACTCGCGGAGGTTCGCGCAGTTCGCGTGGATCTGCATGCGCTCGTCGAGGAGGAGGTCGGCCCCCATGCGGCCGAGCAGCTCCATGGTGGTGGTGATGTCGTGCAGGTGGGGCAGGTTGCCCACCGTCATCGGGCCGTCGGCGAGCAGGGTCGCGGCCAGGATCGGGAGCGCCGCGTTCTTCGCCCCCGAGGTCCGGACCTCGCCGAGGAGCGGGACCCCGCCGGAGATGATGAGCTTGTCCACCGGCGGCCGCCGGCGGTCGTTCAGCGGCCGCTCTCGGGCCACCGTTCCGGCGTCCGGGTCTCGATGGAGAGGGCGTGGAGGGCTTCGCTGTCGAAGCTCTCCCGCAGCGTGTCGTACACCAGGCGGTGCTGGCGGATCCGCGCAAGCCCCGCGAACGCCGCGGACACCACGACGGCGCGGAAATGCCGGCCGTCCCCTTCCACGTGCACGGTCGCGCCGGGAACCCCGGCCTCGATGAGCCGCTTGACGTCGGATTCGTCCATGCCCCCCTACCCGAACAGGTCTCCGTCCACCCCGCACAGCCCCGCGATCGCCCGCAGGGCGGGAGGGGTCCCCCGGAAGTGTATCCGCCCGCCCGCCCGACGGGCGGCGCGCTGCCACGCGACGAGCAGGGCGAGCCCGGCGCTGTCGGCCGGCCCGACCCCGGCGAGGTCGAACGGGAGCCCGTCTTCCCGCCACCGGGCCGGCGCCAGCCCCGCGCGGGCCGCCGCCGCCCGCACGGCCTCCACCGTGTCGAAGGTGAGCGGACCCGAGACCCGCACCGCGCCGTCCGCGGCGACGGCGAAGGCTTCAGCCGCCATCGCCGGCGGACGCCTGGCTGGACAGGAACTGGCCGATCAGCCGCTCCAGGATCACCGCCGACTGGGTGAGCCCGATCTCGCCCCCCGAGGCGAGGAACTCCTCGTCCGATCCGGGGCTGATCGAGACGTACTGCTCGCCGAGCAGCCCGGCGGTGAAGATGCTCGCGGCGGAATCGGTCGGGACCCGGTCGTAGCGGCCTTCGATCTCCAGCGTGGCGACCGCCTCGTAGGTCTCGGGATCGAATCCGAGGGCGGCCACCTGGCCGATCCGGATCCCGGACATCGACACCGGCGCCCGCACCTTGAGCCCGCCGATGTTCTCGAAGCTCGCCGTCACCTGGTAAGCCCCCGCGCCGCTCTGCAGGGTCAGGTTGCCGACCCGCACCGCGAGCATGAGCAGGGCCGCGAGGCCCGCCGCCACGAACAGCCCGACCGCCGCCTCGATTTTCCGCTCCCGCGTCATGCCTCGATCTCCACTGGGCGCCCGGGTCCGCTGCCGGGTCGGGACGCTTCCGCATCGCTGGCCACCGAACCTGGATTCCCGTGAAGAAGGCCCACGCCGGCGGTCGGGTCGAATTCTATGCGAGGCGCTCCTGCCTGCGGTCCCGCCCCGACCTCGTCGGTCTCAGTCGTTGAACATGAGGGAGGTGAGGACGAAGTCGAGCCCGAACACCGCGAGCGACGACCACACCACCGAACGGGTGGTCGCCCGCGAGACCCCCTCGGAGGTGGGGACCGAGTCGTAGCCCTGGAACAGGGATATCCAGGTCACCACGACCCCGAACACCACGCTCTTCACGATCCCGTTCGCGACGTCGTCGCGGAAGTCGACCCCGGACTGCATCTGGGACCAGAACGCCCCGTCGTCCACCCCGAGCAGCCCGACCCCGACGAACTGGCCCCCGAGCACCCCGACCGCGCTGAACGTCGCGGCGAGGAGCGGCACGGAGAGCACCCCGGCGAGGAAGCGGGGGGCGACGACCCGGCGCAGGGGGTCGACCGCCATCATGCCCATCGCCGCGAGCTGCTCCGTGGTCTTCATGAGGCCGATCTCGGCCGCGAGGGCGGAGCCCGCCCGGCCCGCGTAGAGGAGCGCCGACACCACCGGCCCGAGCTCGCGCACCAGGGCGAGGGCCACCGCGAGGCCGAGGGACTCCTCGGCCCCGAAGCGCACCAGCATGTTGTAGCCCTGGAGGCCGAGGACCATGCCGACGAACGCGCCGGACACCAGGATGAGGACCATGCTCTCCGCGCCGACCCGCCCGATCTGGCGCAGGAGCTCCCGCCACCGGAGCGCCGCGCCGGGAAGCCCGGCGAGCACCCGCGCGAGGAACACGGTCCCCCGCCCGAGCACCTCGAGCCAGGCGAACACGAGCCGGCCAATCCACGCGAACGCCTCCATGAGGATGCCGGCCAAGGGGATGCCCGCCCAACGCCGCGGTTCAGGCGCGCGCCGCGGCTGCGCCGCCGCCCGCGGCGACCCCCAGCAGGTCTTCCGCGACCGAGAGACCCGGAAAGTGGAACGGCACCGGACCGTCCGGGAGGCCCCGCATGAACTGGCGGACGGAGGGCTCGCCGGAGGCGCGGATCTCCGCCGGCGCGCCGGTCGCGATGCGCTTCCCACCGGACAGGACGTGCATCCGGTCCGCGATCGCGGAGACCTCCTCGACGTCGTGGGTGACCACGATGCTGGTGAGCCCGAGCGCGTCGTTGAGCTGCCGGATGAGGGCCACGAGCACGCCGGCCGAGATCGGGTCCTGGCCGGCCAGCGGCTCGTCGTAGAGGACGATCTCCGGATCGAGCGCGATGGCCCGGGCGAGCGCGACGCGGCGCGCCATCCCCCCCGAGAGCTCGCGCGGCCACAGGCCGCGGGCGTTGCGGAGCCCCACCGCCTCGAGCTTGAGCAGGACCACGTCGCGGATCGTCTCCTCGGACAGCCGGGTGTGCTCGCGGAGCGGGAACGCGACGTTCTCGTACACGTCGAGGTCGGTGAAGAGGGCGCCGGCCTGGAAGAGGACCCCCATCCGCCGGCGAAGCGCGTAGAGGCCGGAGCGCGAGAGGCGGTGCACGTCCTCGCCGCCGACCCGCACGCGCCCGCCGTCCGGGCGGAGCTCCCCGCCGATGAGCTTGAGCAGGGTCGTCTTGCCCACCCCGCTCGGACCGAGCACGGCGGTGATCTCGCCCTTCGCCACGGTCAGGTCGAGGGAATCGAAGACGACCCTCGGCCCCCGGCGGAAGGTGAGCCCTTCGACGGCGACCAGGGGCTCGGGCGCGGCGGGAGACGAACCGCGCGCCGCCCCGGGGACCGGCTCAGCGGCCACGGGGCGACCGTGCGCCGGGCCGGGCGCTCCGTTCACGGCGAAAGGAAGGCGGCCTCACCGCACCCTCACGGACCCGCCGGGTCGTCCGCTCCTTCCTTCTTCACCGGGAGGAGGTCCGCGCGGCTCACCCCGAGGGCGAGGGCGGAGACGCTCGCGACGTAGATCGAGGAATAGGTTCCGATGAGCACCCCCACGACGAGGGCGGTCGCGAACCCCCGGATGAGCTCCCCGCCGAGCACGAACAGCGCGGCGAGCACGAGGAGGGTCGTGAGCGAGGTCATCAACGTCCGCGAGAGGGTCTGGTTGAGGGAGCGGTTCATGACCTCCTCCGTGCTCCCCCGGCGCACCCGCCGGAAGTTCTCCCGGACCCGGTCGAAGACCACGATGGTGTCGTTGAGCGAGTAGCCGATGACCGCGAGCACCGCCGCGAGCACCGTCAGGTCGAACTCCAGCCCCGTCACCGAGAAGAAGCCGAGGGTGATGAGCACGTCGTGCACGAGGGCGGCGATCGCGCCGAGCGCGAACCGGTACTCGAACCGCAGCCAGACGTAGACGAGGATCCCGAACAGCGCGATGAGCATGGCGAGCCCGCCGTCCTCGGTCAGCTCCTCCCCCACCTGGGGGCCGACGAACTCCACCCGGCGCAGGGTCACCTCCTCGTCCTCCTGGAGCACGCGGAGGATCCGGGAGCTGAGCTCGGCGCGGGTGAGCCCCTCGCGCGGCGCGATCCGCACCAGCACGTCGCGCACCGTGCCGAAGTGCTGCACCGCCGCCTCCTCGAAGCCCGCGCCGGCCAGCGCGCCGCGGATCGGGTCGAGCTCCGCGGGCTCGGAGTAGCCGACCTCGATCAGGGTGCCGCCGGTGAAGTCGATCCCGAAGTCGAGGCCGCGCACCGCGAGCGAGAGGACCGACACCGCGAGAAGCCCGGCCGAGAGGTACAGGGCGGCGCGGCGGCGCCCCAGGAAGTCGAGGTAGGGGAGGCGGCTGAAGAGGTCGCGCACGGAGCCGGCCCGGTTCAGATGGACAGCGCGGCGACGCGGCGCCCGCCGTAGACGAGGCCGACCACCGCGCGGGTGCCCATGATGGCGGTGAACATGGAGGTGACGATGCCGATGGACAGGGTGATCGCGAAGCCCTTGATGGGGCCGGTGCCGAAGCCGAACAGCACCACGGCCGCGATGAGGGTCGTGACGTTGGCGTCGAGGATGGTGGAGAACGCCTTCTGGTAGCCCGCCTGGATGCTCGCCTGGGGGGTGTTCCGGTTGCGCAGCTCCTCGCGGATCCGCTCGAAGATGAGGACGTTCGCATCCACCGCCATGCCCACGGTGAGCACGATGCCCGCGATCCCGGGGAGGGTCAGGGTGGCCTGGAGCATGGACAGGACGGCCACGATGAGCACCAGGTTGGCGGCGAGGGCGAGGTTCGCGACGAGCCCGAAGCGCCGGTACCAGAACGCCATGAACCCGAGCACCAGGCAGAACCCGATGATCACCGAACGCAGCCCCTGGTCGATGTTGTCCTGGCCGAGGCTCGGGCCCACCGTGCGCTCCTCGATGATCTCGATGGGGGCCGCGAGCGCGCCGGCGCGCAGCAGCAGCGCGAGGTCGCGCGCCTCCGCGGTGTTGTCGAGCCCGGTGATCTGGAAGCGCTTGCCGAGCCGGTCGCGGATGACCGCGATGTTGATGACCTCCTCGATCGTGCGCCGGCTCCGCACGTCGCGGCCGTCGACCCGCCGGACCTCGGTCTTGTTCTCGATGAAGACCACCGCCATGCTGCGGCCGATCTTGTCCTTCGTACGATCGGAGAAGATGCGCGCCCCCTTGCCGTCGAGGGTGATGAAGACGGCGGGGGAGCCGGTCTGCTGATCGATCCCGGACGCGGCGTCGATGATGGAGTCGCCGGTCAGCATGAGCTGCCGGTAGAGCAGCACCGGGCGGCCGCTGCGCTCGTGGTAGAGGCGCGACCCGGCGGGAACCCGGCCGTCGGTCGCATCGGAGACGGAGTGCTCCTCGTCCACCATCCGGAGCTCGAGGGTGGCGGTGGCCCCGAGGATGTCCTTCGCGCGCGCGGTGTCCTGGACCCCGGGGAGCTGCACCACGATGCGGCGGTCCCCCTGCCGCTGGATGACCGGCTCGGCGACCCCGAGCTCGTTGACCCGGTTGCGGAGGGTCGTCACGTTCTGCTGGAGGGCGAACTCCCGGGTGGCCCGGGCCGCCTCCTCGTCGAGCGCGAGGCGGAGCCGGAAGTCCTCCCCGACCGCGTCCTCGGTCACGGTGAGGTCCGGAAACTCGCGGGCGATGCGCCGCGCCGCCTCGTCCCGCGCCTCCTCGGTGCGAAGCCGCACCCGAACGCCCCCCTCCGGGCCGCGGGCCACCGAGCGGTAGCGCACCCGGGCTTCGCGGAGGAGGGTGCGCACGTCGCCGGCGTACCGCTCCTCGGCCTGGGCCACCGCGGCCCGCATGTCGACCTCCATGAGGAAGTGGACCCCTCCGCGCAGGTCGAGGCCGAGGTACATCGGCAGGAGGCCGGTGGCGGCGAGCCATCGCGGCATGGCGGGGGCCAGGTTGAGGGCGACGACGTAGCCGGGGCCGAGGTCGGCGCGGAGGAGGTCCTGCGCCCTGAGCTGGGCTTCGCTGTCCCCGAAACGGGCGAGGAGCCGGCCCTCCTCCAGGGTCACCCGATGGGCGGGAGCCCCCCCGGCCTCGAGGGCGCTCGACACCCGGGCGGCGAGGCTCGTGTTGATCGCCACCCCGCGCTCCCCGGAGATCTGGACCGCGGGGTCTTCCCCGAACACGTTCGGCAGCGCGAACAGGACCCCCGCGGCCAGCACGGCCACGATGAGAAGGTGCTTCCAGAGCGGGTAACGGTTGGGCATGACCCGAGGCTCGGCGACGGACTCAGGCCGACTTGATGGTCCCCTTCGGCATGAGGTTCGCGACCGCCGAGCGCTGCACGCGCACTTCCATGCCCTCGCCCACCTCCACGGTGACGAAGGTGTCGCCGACCGCGGTGATCCGGCCGAGCAGGCCGCCGTTGGTCACCACTTCGTCGCCCTTGCCGAGGGCGCCCACCATCGCCCGGTGCTCCTTCGCCTTCTTCTGCTGGGGCCGGATCAGCAGGAACCAGAACACCACGAAGATGAGGATGAGGGGCACGAAGGTCGCGAGCATTCCGCCCGTGCCGCCTTCCCCGCCAGCCTGCGCGTAGGCGTCGTCGATGAAGAAGTCCATGAAAGAAGCGGCCCTCGATGGATGGGCGCCGGATGGGTTCCGGCAAGGAGGCGGGATTATGCCACAGGGAGGCTCCGCTCCGCCCGGAACTCCCGCCGGAACCGCGCGAGCGTTCCAGCCCGGACCGCCCCGCGCAGGCCCGCCATCAGGATCTGGTAGTGGTGGAGGTTGTGGAGGGTGGCGAGGCGCGCGCCCAGGACCTCCCCGCACCGGTCGAGATGGTGCAGGTAGGCGCGGGAGAAGCGCGCGCAGGCGGGGCATCCGCAGCCGGGCTCGATCGGCCGGACGTCGTCGCGGTAGCGGCGGTTGCGGATGCGAAGGACCCCCTCCCGGACGAAGAGGTGCCCGTTGCGCGCGTTCCGGGTCGGGAGCACGCAGTCGAAGAGGTCCACCCCCCGCCAGACCGCCTCCACGACGTCCTCCGGCGTGCCCACCCCCATGAGGTAGCGGGGCGCGGCCGGGGGCATGTCGGGCGCGAGCCGGTCGAGCACCTCGAGGCGCTGCTCCATCGGCTCGCCCACCGCGAGCCCGCCGATCGCGTAGCCGTCGAACCCGATGGCGAGGAGGCCGTCGAGAGATTCGGCGCGAAGGTCCGGCCACGTCCCCCCCTGCACGATGCCGAACAGGGCGGCCGGGCTGTCCCCGTGGGCGGCGCGGGACCGGGCCGCCCACCGGAGGGAGCGCCGCATGGATTGCGCCGCCGCGGCCTGCTCGGCCGGCCACGCGGCGCACTCGTCGAACACCATCACCACGTCGGAGCCGAGGGCGCGCTGGACCTGCATCGACCGCTCGGGGTCGAGGCGGACCGGGGAGCCGTCCCAGGGCGAGCGGAGGTCCACCCCCTCCTCGCGCACCCGGCCTCCCAGGCTGAAGACCTGGAACCCGCCCGAGTCGGTGAGGATCGCGCCGTCCCAGGCCATCATGCGGTGGAGGCCCCCGTGGGCGCGCACCCGATCCGCGCCGGGGCGCAGCATCAGGTGGAAGGTGTTGCTGACGATGATCCGGGTCCCGCTCGCCCGGAGCTCCTCGGGGTCCACCGCCCGCACGGCGGCGCGGGTCCCGACGGGCATGAACGCGGGGGTCTCCACGGGGCCGCGCCCGCCGAGCCGGAGCTCGCCGCACCGGGCGTTTCCGTCCCGGGCGAGCACGCGGAAGCGGTTCGCGTTCATCCCGCGGGCGGCCTCCGGGCCGGCGCGCGGAGGCGGGGGCGGGAGGGTGTGCGGTACGGCCGGCGGGCGGGGATCCGGGCCGGGCTCCGGCAGGCGGCGAAGCGGGGTCCGGACCCTCGCGAGGCGAGGACCGGGACGGAGACGGGGCCGGGGCCGGACGCGAGGCGCGGCGTCGCCCGCGAGCCGGGCATTCAGGCCGCCCGCTCGGGCAGGAACATCGCGTCGCCGAAGCTCAGGAACCGGTATCCCTTCGCGACCGCGTGCCGGTAGGCCCCGAGCACCCGTTCACGGCCCGCGAAGGCGGCGACGAGCAGCAGCAGGGTGGAGCGCGGCTGGTGGAAGTTGGTCAGCAGGGCGTCCACGCAGCGGAACTCGAAGCCCGGCCGGATGAAGAGGCGCGTGGTCCCCGACCACGGCTCGAGGCGGCCGGCGCGGGCGGCGGTCTCCAACGCCCGCACGCACGTCGTCCCCACCGCGACCACCCGCCCGCCCCCGGCCTTCGCCGCCTCGACCGCCTCGCAGAGCCGCTCCGGGACCTCCACCGCCTCGCCGTGCATCCGGTGGCCGTCCGGATCTTCGGCCCGGATCGGCTGGTAGGTGCCGGAGCCGACGTGCAGGGTGAGGACCGCGTTCGCGACCCCGGCGGCCGCGAGCCGGTCGAGCAGCGCGGCATCGAAGTGGAGGCCGGCCGTGGGAGCGGCCACCGCCCCCGCGCGGCGCGCGTACACCGTCTGGTAGCGCGCCGCGTCCGAGGGCTCGGCGGGGCGTCCGAGATAGGGAGGGAGCGGGACCTCGCCGCAGCGCTCCAGCACCGCCGCCGCGGGGCGGTCGAGGTCGATGAGATGGAAATCTCCGGCGCGCCCCGCGCACACCGCGCGCACGCCCTGACCGAGCTCCACCTCCCCGCCCGGCCGGAGCCCCTTGCTCGCCCGGACCCGCGCGAGCAGCCGGGCCGGGCCTTCGATGCGCTCCACGAACACCTCGACCCTCCCGCCGGTCGGCTTCCGTCCCCGGAGCCGGGCCCGTATGACGCGGGTGTCGTTCAGCACGAGCAGGTCCCCGGGACGGAGCCACGCCGGGAGCTCGGAGAAGACCGTGTCCTGCGGCCCTTCGCCGGCGGCCACGAGCAGCCGGCTCGCGGTGCGGGGCTCCGCCGGATAGCGGGCGATGAGGTCGTCCGGGAGCCGGTAGTCGAAGTCCGAGACCCGCACCCTCTCCCCCGCCCCCTCGTCCGGGCTAGAATCCGGCCCCGGCCGGAGTGGTGGAACGGTAGACACGGCAGACTCAAAATCTGTTGGGGGCGACCCCGTGGGAGTTCGAATCTCCCCTCCGGCACCAGCCGCGACAGCTTACACGGGATCGCACGGAGCCGGCCGCCCACATGCTACGCTTCGAGGGGTGGAAACCGTGATCACAATCGACTTCGCAGCGGTCGTCGGCATCATCGGGTCGGTGGTTGGAACCGGCCTCGCGCTCGGGATCGGGCTCGCCGCCCTCATGCTGCGCACCACGGCCCGAATCGACCGGCGGATGGACCGGTTCGAGGATGCGATGGCCTCGCACCGATCCGAAATGCAGCGTCTCGCCGAACGGCAATCGCACGTCCAGGGAAGGCTCGACGAACGGGGTTCGGCCGCCGACTGACGCGAGGGTCGGGGTTCCCGCCGACCGGACCCCGCAGGCGCCGGGTCCGCTCCCGGAAGGCCATTCCTTTCCAGCCCGGCTTCTTGTCCGGACGCCGCCCGGGCAGCCCCGCCCCGGTAGCTTCGAGCTTGTGAGCCCGATTCGCGAAGGCGCGCGCCGAGCTTCAGTTCAGGGCGCGGCGGGGGGCGGACGCCGCATCGCCGACCGGGATCAGCCTCCGAAGAACGCCAGCGCGCGGAGCTCGAGGCTTTCGCGGGGCGGCGCGCCGACGGCGCTCTCCGGGTCCTCGAAGGCGGTGTGCGCGGTGAAGCGCGCACGGCCGTCCTCGGCGGAGTCGAAGCACTTGAGCAGTATGGTCCGGTCCTCCTCCAGCGCGGGGAAGTAGAACCACCGGTGGTCGGGGTTGTGTGCGAGGTTGAACACCTCGCCGACCCGGTCCCGGTAGACGAGGTCGGTCGCGATGAGGTCCCGCGGGCGGATGCTCCGGGCGTCGCATACCGCGAGGGGCCAGGACTCCACCCGCCCCCGGATGGAATGCCAGGCGTTGACGACCGCGAAGCGCCGGGTCAGCAGCTCCTCCGCCTCGCCCGGAAAGAGGTCGCGGACCCGCTGCGGCCCGGACTTCGGGGTGTAGTCGTTGTGGACGGAGCGCACCGGGTCCCGGACCCCCGCGCGCTTCTCCCCCGCCGACCGCCTCGTGTGGTCGAAGACCTCGACCCGGACGGCCCCCGTCGCGCGCCGGATCAGCCCCTCGATCTCCGGATAGTGGACCCGCTCCACCTCCTCGTCGTCGTAGAAGTCGGAGACCCCGGACGGCTGGCGGTGAAGCTCGAACCCCTCCCGGTCGAGGCTCGCCTCGCCGGCGAGCGGCCAGGCGTCGTGGATCCGCATCTCGCGGAGGTCCGCCGTATCCTCGCGCCGGGAAGGCTTCCCGGAGCGCTGGGGGGCGATGTACGTCTTCGGTTTCCCGCCGGTGTCGACGACGTAGCGAAGCTCCGCCCGCACCGACCCCGCCCGATGGATGGCTTCCGGTTGCGCCGCCATGAATCCGGATCTCCCTGTTTCGGCCCGTGCCGGCCGGCGAGGAGCCCGCCGACCACATCCGGTCGGGTAGTGTAGGGAGAGCCGCCCGGGCCGCAAGCGACAATCCCGGCCCCGTGGATGAGAATACCTGATGCGAGCGCGGGCCCGGGTTCGTCCTCCCTGGGAACGCTTGTGTCTCGCCCGCAACGGACCTGAAGGTCCGGGGGAGAAGCGCCCGTGAACGAAAGTGCGGGCGAGACACAAGCGTTCCCAGGACCCCGCACAAGCGCCGCCGTGGGGTGAAATCCGCCCAAAGCCCCTCGAACCGACCCCAAACCGGGGAACAACGCCGTCCCCGTGGGGTGAAAAATATTTCGACCTCCTCTCTACTCTCGCTATATCAGTAACTTACGAACAGCGCCCGGGCCTCGTGTCCTGGTTCGACGATCCCTCCTTCCCCGTCAGCCCCCGGCGCCGCGAAGCAGGCGCAGCAGGTCGAGGCTCAGCCGGCCGTCCACGGAGGTCCCCTGCGCGCGCTGGAACGCCTCGACGGCGCGGGCGGTGCGCGGCCCGGCCTGGCCGTCGGCCTCCCCGGGCGAATAGCCGAGCCGCTGGAGGCGGGTCTGGATCTCGCGGATCACGGAGGCGGCCGGCCGCCCGGTCTCGAGCGCGTCGCGAAGCCGTTGCAGGGTGCGCTCGTCCAAGCGCCCGCGCTGGCGGAAGCGGTGATCGACCTCGAACTGCCGGACCGCGTCACGGGTGCGGGACCCGGCGTCGCCGTCCCGCTCCCCCGGGTCGTAGCCGAGGTCGATGAGCGCGCCCTGGATGCGGAACACGAGGGGGTCTCCCCGCACCGCCGGCGGCGACGGTGGGGGCGCGGCGGACGGCGCTCCGGCGGCCGTTGCCGTCACTGCCGCCGGCCCCGAGCCGTCGTCCTCCCGGGCCGGCTCCGGCCCGAGCCCGCCCTTCGCCTCCCGATAGCCGCGAAGCGCGCCCTCGGCCCTGGCCCGCTCCTCGCCGCTCAGGGCCGCGGCGAGCCGGTCGCGCCGAAACCGGGCGTCCTCGTCCCCCTGGTCCGCGGCGAGGCTGAACCACATCCACGACTTCACCGGGTCGCGCTCGACCCCCCGGCCGGCCTCGTACATCACGCCGAGAAAGAACTGCGCCTCCGCCGCCCCCTGCCCCGCCGCGGCGCGGTACCAGTACGCGGCCCGCCGTTCGTCGCGCTCGATCCCGAGGCCCCCCCGGTACATCCGGCCGAGGTTGAGCTGGCCCTCGGCGTAGCCCTGTTCCGCGGACTTCCGGTACCAGAACACCGCCCGCCCGAAGTCGCGCTTCACGAGCCGCCCGTCCTCGAACAGGGTCCCGAGGTGGTTCTCGGCGCGCGCGTCCCCGTCGTGGGCGGCGGATCGGAGGGCGGAGACGCCGGCCCGGACGTCCTGGCGCTCGAACGCCTTGCGGGCCGCTTCGTAGTCCGCGGATGCGGACGCGGGGACCGCGCCGGCCAGCAGCCCGGCGAGAACGGCCGCCGCCGCGCCCGGTACCGCCCGCCTCATGCCGCCCCCCCTGACGCCGCCCGAACCCGTCGGCGCCGGCGCCGGCGGCGGGGCCGTTCGGCCTCCGGCTCGGGGCCGGGGCCCGGGCGCGCGCCCTCCCCCTGCGCCCCGGTCCACCACGCCGCGCGCTCCTCCACGGGCTCCCCGGCCTCCGCGCGCAGGCAGAGGAAGTCGTAAGCGGCCCGGAACCGGGGATGGGCGATGGTGAGATCCACCCGCCGCGGGCGGCGGCTCTCGAGGCGCGGCTGCATCGTCCAGACGTCGCGGGCCATGGCGCTCCACCGGCGCGGCATGCTGGTCCGCTTCGACTGGACCGCGATCGCCTCGTCGGCCGCAGTGTCGAGGGCCTCCGGCCGGCTTCGCGCCCGGCCCTGATCGAGGAGAGCCTCCGCCCGCTCCCGCACCGGCCCCCACATGAGGGCCGCGACCAGGAACCCGGGGCTGACCGGCAGGTTCCCGGCGATCCGGCGGTCCGTATTGACGAGCGCCCGTTCGAGGAACGCCCGCCCCCGGGGGTCGCGGCGCACCGATTCCGCGGTCTCGGGATAGAGGCGCGGCAGCAGGTCGTAGCGGTCGAGCCCGCGCAGGGACTCCCGGGCGTGCCCGCCCTGGAACAGCTTCAGGACCTCCTCGAACAGGCGGGCGGCGGGGACCCCCTCGAGGAGCGGCGCGAGCTCGAAGATCGGAGCCTCCGTCCGCGCCTCGATCCGGAACCCGAGCTTCGCCGCGAAACGGATCGCCCGGAGCATCCGGACCGGGTCCTCCCGGTACCGGACGGCCGGGTCGCCGATGGCGCGGATGAGCCCCGCCCCGAGATCGGCCATCCCTCCGGTGAAGTCGAGGACCGATCCGTCGCGGTCGTCGTAGTAGAGGGCGTTGACGGTGAAGTCCCGGCGCACCGCGTCCTCCTCCCGCGTCCCGTAGACGTTGTCGTGGAGGAGCATCCCGGCAGGGCCGGCCGCAGCGGCTTCATGGCCCGCGCGGAACGTCGCCACCTCGAAGACGCTGCGCCCGGCGCGCACGTGGGCGAGGCGAAAGCGCCGGCCGATGATGCGGGAGCGGGGAAAGAGGGCGCGCACCTCTTCGGGGCGCGCGGCGGTCGCGACGTCGAAGTCCTTCGGCGCCCGGCCGAGGAGGAGGTCGCGGACGCAGCCGCCGACCAGGTACGCCTCGAACCCCGCCTCGTCGAGCCGGGCCAGGATCTGCCGGACGTTCCGGTCGATCCGTCCGGAGGAGATGCCGTGCTCCGACGCGGGCGCGACGACGGGGACGGGATCGTCAGGGCAGGGGAGCGGCAATGGGCACCTTGGGAGAACCGACCGGGCTCGGCGAGCGCGGGCCGCGGGCGGGGTGGCGGGCGCCCCGGACCGGCAGGCGGGAGCCTGCCGCCATGTCGAGGGCGATATCGCGACGGAGGTTGAGGACCATCTCGAAGCGGGATAATATCACCCGCGCGGCGGGCGTGGGCGCACGAAGCCGGGCCGCCGCCAAACCGCTCCCTTCGTCTAGTGGTCCAGGATACCGCCCTCTCACGGCGTAGACAGGGGTTCGAGTCCCCTAGGGAGCGCCATCCAGACGCTGAGCCTTCGTGTCATACGGACAGCTGTTCAGCTCCGGGGAGCGGTTGCCCATCCCCGTCCCGCGCGAAGCCGGGCCGCCCGTCTCTGCCGAGACCGGCCGCGCGGCGGGCGCGGAGGGCCATGCCGGACCCGGCAAAGCCCCGGAAGCGCCGCCGCCCCGGTGCGGTTCCCGGGATCGAGGGCTCTCCGCTCGCCGATACCTCCACCCTTCCCCGCCGCTCTTTCGCCTCCGGACCCGAAGCGCGCCGCTCTGGCGAGTCGGCCGCCCCCTCGCCCCTCGGCCGCTCCAAGGCGCGTGGAGGCGTTCGGCGCAGGGTCGATGCGATCGGCGGGGCCGAGCCTCGACTCGGCCCCGGGACGGCGAGATCACACCTTGGCCCCGTACCCCCCGTCGAGGTCGATGGTCTCCGCGGTGATGAACCGGCCGTCGTCCGACGCGAGGAAGAGCGCCAGGTTCGCCGCATCTTCAGGCCGGCCCGGGCCGTCCAATAGCTGGCGCATGTCGAAGTAAGGGCGGATGGGATGGGTTTCCCCCATCCTCGGGACCAGGATCTGGCCCGGGCGTATGCAGTTGACCCGGATGTTCAGATGCCCGCCCTTGGCCGAGATGTACCGGGTGAAGGCCTCGATCCCTCCCTTGGCCGCGGCGTAGGCCGAGGGCGGCCCGATCGCGCCTCCGGCGTCGAACGATCGCTTGTTGTGCGCGATGACCGCCGCGACCGAGGACACGTTGACGATGGCGCCGCCCCCCGCTTCCGCCAGATGGGGCCACACCGCCCTCGACATGTAGAACGTCCCGTACAGATTGAGGCGGACGGTCGCATCGAAGGTGTCGTCGTCCTCGTCCGGGAACAACCCTCCGGTGGCGCCGCCGGCATTGTTGACGAGGACGTTGACGCCCCCGTAGGCGGAGACCGTCGCGGCCACCGCCGCATCGACCGACTCGCGGTCCGTCACGTCGCAGCGGATGAATGTCGCGTCCCC
Organism: Gammaproteobacteria bacterium; assembly: GCA_965243335.1. Classification (GTDB taxonomy): domain Bacteria; phylum Pseudomonadota; class Gammaproteobacteria; order HK1; family HK1; genus JAJDXW01. Next base: position 846,366 of record OZ251545.1, on the reverse strand, counting down.
GCCGCTCCTGCGGACGTCCTCCTGCACTTTCAGGCCTTCGGGCTCCCTCCTCGCCATGATCGCGACCCTGGCGCCCTCGCCGGCGAAGCGGCGCGCCGTCGCCGCCCCGATGCCGTCGTTGCCGCCGGTCACGATGGCGACCTTGCCTGCCAATTTTCCCGGCATCGTGATCTCCATGACATCCCGCGGGCAAGGTTAGCCAATCGCCCGCGGGCGCACAACGCTCGCTGGCCGGGCGCCGAGGCATGTGCGCGGCGGGGTTTTCGCCCATGGCGAACGCCCCTGGGTACGCCGGCGTCCCGCCGGCACGTTCGTGCTCACGGGCGCTTCGCCCCTTCCCGGGCCGGCGAGACGCCGGCGTACCCGGGGAGGGCGTACCCAGGTACGACCCGCGAACCACCCGCCGTGGGGTGAAGTGCGCCAACCAGCCCCGTGAACCGTCTCGAAGCCGTGGGATGAGGCCGATCGAGGCCCGAGCCCGAAGCAGCGGGCCGTCGGTGGATTGGACAGCGCCCCGGACGCTGACTAGTATCTCCGGGCCGCGGCAGGGCGCTTGCGGGCGCGCCGCCGCACGACGTTCGCCACACAGGGGAGGGGTCCACACCGCCACTACCATACGCAACACAGGAACAAGGCGATGAAGACAACGAACAAAACCGGCCCGTGGTCATGGTGGAAACGCCTGGCGGCGCTTCCGGCGCTCGTCTCGCTGGCGGCGGCGCCGGCAGCGCTGGCGGACGACGTCATCGAGCTCAGCTTCGCCACCTACTATCCCGGAACCATCTCGTGGGCGGACGTCGAGCATGCCTACATCGACGAGATCGAGAAGCGGAGCGGCGGCCGCCTCAAGGTCGCCAAGAAGCACTGGAAGGGCCTCTTCGGCGCCAAGGAGCTGCAGGGCGCGGTCGGAGACGGGGCCATCGACATGGCCTGGAGCTCGCCCCTCTACACCCCGGCGGACAACCCGATCCGGACGCTCCTCATCGGAGGCCCGTTCCTCGGCAAGTACGTCGACGTGCCGCCCCTCGCGTTCACGCACCTCTACGACACCTGGGAGCCCGCCCGGGAAGACTTCCACAAGCACAACGTCGTGCCCCTGTACATCCGGCCCGGCCCCCAGATGGGGATGGCGCTCAAGGGAGGCATCGGCTCCCCCGACGATCTGGTCGGGAAGAAGATCAGGGCCCACGGCGCGGTCTTCAGCAAGGGCCTCAAGAACATGGGCGCGGTTCCGGTGCTGGTCGAAGCGTTCGACATCGAGCAGCAGATGAGGGCCGGCAACCTGGACGGGACCTCCGAGACCGGGGGCCTGAGCTGGGCGCTCTACGCGAAGAACATCCCCGGGACGACCCTGGTCGACCCGCGGATCGGGCCCTACGGCGCGGGCCACATGATCATGAACAAGGAGAAGTTCGAGGGCTTGCCCGACGATCTCAGGAAGATGCTCGCCGACATGCGGTACGAGTGGACGATCCTCGCCACCCGCTGGGTCGCGTTCGACGCGGCCAGAACGAAGAAGGTGATCGAGGAGAACGACTACCCCCTCGTCCGCTTCACCGACGAGCAGTTCGCCGCGTGGCGGGAGAAGATGAAGATCGACGAGGAGATCGCGGCCCAGGTCGAAGAGCTGGAGGCGAAGGGAGTGCCCGCCAGGGAGGCGGTGAGCCGCTTCAAGGCGATCTCCGCGATCCTGGACAAGACCTCGGTCTACCCCAGCGTCGACCTGGTCCCGGACGTCCCGACCTACAACTGACCAAGGCGGTTCCCGGTCCGGGCCTCCGGCATGGGCCGCCGAGGCAGCCCGGCGCGCGCGAGCGCGGCGGGGAAGCGCGTCGAGGCCCGGTCCGCCCGCCCCGCCGTCGACGCGGGCGGGCGGACCGGGCCGACAGCCCCGATCGGGTCAGGTCCGCCGGGCCGGGAGGAAGCTTCTTGAGGTCGTCGCCCGTCACCCGGACGAGACGTCTCCTGGCCGCGCTCGCCGCAGGGGTCGAGCGCGCGAATCTCATACTGACCATCGCGGCCTCGGGCCTCATCGCGGTCATCGCGGTGGGCACCCTTCTCGACGCCGGGGGCCGCTATCTCAGCCGACCGATCGTGGGCCTCTACGAGCTGAGCGTCCTCCTGTTCGTCGCGCTGACGTTCCTCGGGTTCGGGGTCGTGCAGTGGACGAGACACAACATCTCGGTCGACGTCGCGGCGCGCCACCTCTCCGGGAGCGCCCGGCGGGTCCTCGACGTCGCGACCCTGGCGTGCGCCTTCTTCCTGTTCGCGGTCGCGAGCTACGGCACGATCCTGCAGGCCGTGAAATCGTGGTCGATCCTCGAGTACGAGGCGGGCTTCGCGCAGTTCCCCCTGTACCCGTCGAAGACGTTCGTCGCGATCGGCTGCACGTACCTCGCCTTCGTCCTCCTGCTGCAGCTCGCGGGAAGGATCCTGGAGCTCTTCGGGGCGGCGCCCATCGAGCCGGAGCCGGATGAAGACGGGACCTTCGTGTAGCGCGGGAGGAGCCCCGGCCCGGAAGGGAGGCGCCGGGCCTCCGGCGGAACGCGCGGTAATGGACCCTGGAACGCGCGGTCCCCCAACGTCGCGCGGCGGGCGGCGACGGCCGCTCGCGGCCCGCGGACCTGCGGCGGACCATTGATCGGGGGGATGGACGGTGGAAACGACTCTGGTCGTCGGCCTCTTTCTCGCCCTGCTGATCCTGCTGGTGGCCAGGATGCCCATCGGCTTCGCCATGATGTTCATCGGCTTCGCCGGCTACGTCCTGATGCTGGGGTGGGAGGTGGCGCTCAAGATCATGCCGCGGATGCTCTTCGACCAGTCGGCCAGGTACGGGTTCATCATCCTTCCGCTGTTCATCATCTCCGGCGCCTGCGTCCTCCGGGCGGGCCTCGCCCGAAGCGCCTTCGAGTTCGCGCAGCGGTGCTTCGGGCATCTGCGCGGCGGGATGGCCCTCGCGACCGTGGGGGCCTGCGCCATGTTCGGAGCGTGCACCGGCTCGAGCATCGTCACCTCGCTCACCGTGGGCCGCATCAGCATCCCCGAGATGAAGCGCTACGGGGTCTCCGATGCGCTCGCCACCGGGACCATCGCCGCCGCCGGCACCCTGGGCATGCTGATCCCGCCGAGCGCGATGCTGGTCCTGTACGGGCTGCTGACCGAGCTGTCGATCATCAAGCTGTTCGTGGCCGGCCTCGTCCCCGGCCTCGTCTCCGCCGCCATCTACATGGTGGGCATCCACGTCCAGGCGCGCATCGACCCCGCATCGGCGGGGGAAACGGTGAGCCGGTTCGGCTGGGCGGAGAGGCTCGAGTCCGCCCGCGGGACGTGGGGCATATTCGCGCTGTTCGTGACCATCGTGGGCGGGATCTACACGGGCGTGTTCACCGTGACCGAGGCGGCCGGGGCCGGCGCGGTCGTCGCCTTCCTGATGCTGATGACCCGGCCCGACCGGTGGGCCAACACCCGGGCGACCTTCTACGAGGGCGCGAGGACCACCGCGTCCCTCTTCTTCCTGCTGCTCGGCGCGATCGTCTTCAGCAACTTCATCCGCATGAGCGGGGTTGCGGTCGAGGTCTCGGAGATCATCCTCGCCTGGCCGCTCGGCCCCACCGGCACCCTCATCGTCATCCTCGTCCTCTTCGTCCCCCTCGGCATGATCATGGACCCGCTCTCCATGATGCTGCTCACCATGCCGGTGGTGCTGCCGGCCGTCATGGCCCTCGGACACGATCCGATCTGGTTCGGGATCATCCTCATCAAGATGTGCGAGCTGGCCAACATCACCCCCCCGATCGGGCTGCACGCGTTCGTGATCAAGGGGATCGCGCCGCCCGGGGTGCGGATCGAGTCGATCTTCAAGGGCTGCACGGTCTTCGTGCTGCTGGACGTCCTGACGATCGCCCTCCTGGTCGCCTACCCGCAGATCGCCCTGTGGCTGCCCTCCACGATGGACTGACGCGCCGCCGGTGGGACGGGCCGGGAAGCCCGCGGGCGCCGGGCTCGGGTCCGGGGCGCCGGGCAACAGACGCCCGCCAGGGCGAAACAGGCCTTACCCAAGGGATCGAAAGACATGAAGCAGGGCGAAATCGAGGCGGTCGCCGACATGCTGGCCGCGGCATGGAGGAAGGGCGGAAGCGCGCCGCTGGCGACCGGGGAGCGGATGCCGGCGGACCTCCGCGAAGCCTGGCGGATCCAGGACGCCCTGGACGAACGGCTGGACTACGCGGTGGCGGGGTGGAAGATCGGCGGGACCAGCCGGGCCGGCAGGCGGGCGCAGGGGGTGGACCATCCCCCCTTCCTCGGGCGCCTCTACCGCGAGCTCACCCAGGAGAGCCCCGCCCGCTTCCGCATGGCCGATTTCCGGAACGCCCCGATGATCGAGGGCGAGTTCGCGTTCCGGCTCGATCGGGACCTGCCGCCCTGCGACGCGCCATACCGCGAGGCGGAGGTGCGCGATGCGGTCGGCGCGCTCGTCATGGCCATCGACGCGGTGGACACCCGCTGGGGGGCGCATCCCTTCGATCTGCCCATGCTCCTCGGGAACGCCGACAACGCCTGCGCGGGGGCCTTCGTGGTCGGGGACGCGCTCGACGGATGGCGGACCCTCGATCTGGCCGCGCTGCCGGTCCGCCCGTATATCGATGGCGAGCCCGCCGGCGGCCCGCCCTGGGAGGGGGAGAAGCGTTGCAGCCTCGACGAGCTGTATGCGGCGCTCCACTGGGCGGCGAACGAGCTGTCGCGGCGCGGCCTCGGCTTTCGGGCCGGCGAGGTCGTCTCCACCGGCAGCCCGCACGAACCGTTCGCCGCCGCGCCGGGGGCCGAGACCGTGATCCGGTACGGCGATCTGGGCGAGATCCGGGTCACGTTCACCTCGTGAGCGCCGCGGGGGCGCGGCGGCGGGAGCCGGGTCGGAGACGGCGCCCGGCGGGCGGCGCCGAGGCGGGCGGCGCGCATTCCCGATTCGGCGGAAAGCGGGGGCCGCCGGTCCAGACCCCTCGCATCGCATCGAGAAGGGGCAAGCCATGAAGGTAGGAATGATCGGTCTCGGCGGCATGGGGAGGCCGATTGCCGAGTGCGTCGTGAGGGCCGGGTTCGAGCTGACCGTCGCCGACCTCCGCGAAGATGCCGTCGAGGCGCTCGTGGGCCTCGGGGCCGGGGCGGCGGCCACCCCGCGCGAGGCGGCGGCCGCGGCGGACGTCGTGGTGGCCTCCCTCCCTTCCAACGAGGCGAGCGAGCGGGTCGCCTTCGGCGCGGACGGGGTGCTGGAGGGGGCGAAGCCCGGCAGCGTCTACATCGACACGAGCACCATCAGCCCGAGGGTCATGACGGAGGTCGCCCGGCGGTTTTCCCCGCGCGGCATCGAGGTCCTGGACGCGCCGGTGAGCGGGGACATGGTCCAGCGGAAGGAAGGAACGCTCACCGTCATGGTGGGCGGCGCGGCGTCCACGGTGGCGAAGGCGAGGCCCGTCCTCGAAGCCTTCGGCGGCCGCATCATCCACGTCGGCGACGTCGGCGCGGGCGCCGCCGCGAAGCTGGTGAACAACCTGACCATGGCGTCCAATGCGGTGGCCGCGATGGAAGCCCTGGTGCTCGGGAGCAAGGCGGGCCTCGACCTCGGGAAGCTCCGTGAGGTCATCAGTACGAGCAGCGGAGCGAGCTCGAGCTTCGACCACGTCTCCGAGCTGGTCCTGACCGAGAGCGCCGAGCCCGCGGCCGGGTCCCTCGCGTCGCGGTCGATGAGGACCGTCATCAAGGACGTGAAGCTCGCGTCCGCCCTTGCCAAGGAGCTGTCCGTGCCCCTGTTCCACGGGGCTGCGACCACCCAGGCCTGGACGGCCGGCGAGGCGCGCGGGATGAGCGAAAGGGAGTACTGGGGGCTGATGGAGCACTTCGAGGAGCTGGCCGGGGTCAGGGTGCGGCCCCCCGGCCTCCAGGAGCCTGCGCCACCGAGCCATTCCGGAAGGCGTTGATAGGGAAGAAATCCGAAGAATGGGGAAAGGTGTGGAGAAGCTGTCCTGACTTCGGCGGGTGGTTCTCTCTTTCCCCCGGAAGCGGGGATGGTGTTCGGGAGAACTCTCCGCGGCGAAGGCTCCTGGCCCGGAGGGCCGGCCCCGCGCGAGCCGGCTTTGCCGCCCTCCGCCCTCCGGGAGCCGCGGATGATCCCCTTCCGGGCTCGGATCGGTCGGGCCGCGTGAGCCGGACGGGTCGCGCGGACCTTCCGACCGGACGACCACCGAGGAGCGATCATGGACTATGAAGGCTACGAACGGATCGGGGTGGACCGCACGGGCCGGGTCCTGACCCTCACCCTGAACCGCCCCGACGACCTCAACGCCGTCGACGACCCGATGCACGAGGAGCTGGCGCGGATCTTCCTCGACGTCCAGATCGACGGCGATTCCGACGTCATCGTGCTGACCGGGGCCGGGCGGGCGTTCAGCGCCGGCGGAGACATGGCCTGGATCCGGGAGATGACGACGGCCGGAACGCTCGAATCGAACGTGGTGAAGACCAAGCGCATGATCTTCAGCCTGCTCGATCTCGAAAAGCCGATCATCGCCCGCATTCCGGGGCCCTGCATCGGGCTCGGCGCCTCGCTGGCGCTGCTCTGCGACCTCGTCTATGCCAGCGAGAACGCCCGGATCGGCGATCCGCACGTCCGGCTCGGGCTGGTCGCCGGGGACGGCGGGGTCGTCGCCTGGCCCCATCTGGTCGGCCACGCGCGGGCCAAGGAATACCTGATGACCGGAGACCTGCTGACCGCGGCCGAGGCGGAACGGATCGGCCTCATCAACCACGCGGTGCCCGAGGGCGAGCTGGACGCTCGCGTCTACGGCATGGCGGAGCGGCTGGCCGCCGGCCCCGCCAGAGCGATCCGCTGGACCAAGACGGCGGTGAACGTCGGCCTCAAGCGCTACGCCCACAGCGTCATGGACACGTGCCTCGGCTACGAGATGCTGACGTTCGCGACCAGCGACCACCGCAACGCCGTCGACGCGTTCGTGAACAAGCGAAGACCCGAGTTCAAGGGCGACTGACGCGGAAGCGGCCGCACGGGGACGGCCCCGCCGGACCGCCGGAAGGACGGGACGGGTCCGCCCGCCCTCGCCTACACTCTCGCCCCGACCAGGAGCTCCGCTCGGGAGGGCCGGAACGTGACGATGCAGAGAACCCCTCTCCTCATGTGGCGGCTGCTCGACCGCGGGGCCTGGATCGCGCCCGAGACCGAGATCGTTACCCTGACCTCGAACGGGAAGCATCGCCAGACCTACGCCGAGACCGCCGGGCGCGCCGCGGCGCTCGCGAACGGCCTCCGGGACTTCGGCATCGAGCGGGGCGACCGGGTCGCGACGTTCATGTGGAACAGCTGGCGGCACCTCGAGCTCTACCAGGCCGTTCCCTCGATGGGAGCGGTCCTCCACACCCTGAACATCCGCCTGGGCGCGGACGACCTGCGGTACGTCGTCAACCACGCCGCCGACCGGATCATCTTCGTGGACGCGGACCTGGCCCCCCTTCTCGAACGGATCGCGGGCGACCTCCCCTCGGTCGAACGCTACGTCGTCTGCGGCGAACCCGATGGCGGACCGTGGGAATCCTCGCTCCCGAACGCGGTCGACTACGAGTCGTTCCTGAGCGGGTTCAGCCGGAACGCCGCTTGGCCCGAATTCGACGAGAACGCCCCCCTCGGGCTCTGCTACACGAGCGGCACCACCGGCCACCCGAAGGGGGTGATGTACACCCATCGCTCCACCTACCTGCACACCATGGCGGAGGCGATGACGGACGTCATGGGCCTCTCCGGGGCCGACTGCACGTGCGGCATCGTGCCGATGTTCCACGCGATGGGCTGGGGCCTCCCGTACACCGCGACCATGCTGGGCGCGAAGCAGGTCATGCCGCACCGCTTCATGACCCCGGAAAGGCTCCTCGACCTCATCGTGTCGGAGGAGGTCACCCTGTCGGCCGGGGTGCCCACGATCTGGCAGGGGGTGCGCGCCGCGCTCGAGGCCGACCCGGATCGATACGACCTCTCGCATCTCAGGCGCCTCTGCTGCGGGGGCTCCGCCCCGCCGCTCTCCCTGATCCGCTGGTACTGGGACCGCTACCGGATCGAGATGATCCAGGGCTGGGGCATGACCGAGACCAATCCCCTCGGCACGGTCTCGCGCCGGGTCGCGAAGCGCGCCCACCGGGACCTCGGCGAAGACGAGCAGTTCGCCAACCTCGGCAAGGCGGGGCTCCTGAGTCCGGGGCTCGAGATGGAGATCGTGGACGAGGACTTCCGCCCGCTGCCGCACGACGGGGCATCGATCGGAGAGCTGCTGGTGCGGGGGCCCTGGGTGTGCTCCGAGTACTACCGGGACCCGCAGCCCGACAAGTTCCGCGACGGATGGCTGGTGACCGGCGACGTCGCCGCCATCGACGAGGAGCAGTACCTCATCATCGCGGACCGTTCGAAGGACCTGGTGAAGTCGGGGGGCGAGTGGATCTCGTCCGTCGACCTCGAGAACCACATCGTGGGGCTCGAAGGGGTCGCGCTCGCGGCGGTGGTGGCGCAGCCGCACCCCAAGTGGGACGAACGCCCGGTGGCCCTCGTGGTCCGCGTGCCCGGGGCGGAGGTGGGCGCGGACGACGTGGGGCGGCACTGCGCGGCGCGGTTCGCGAAGTGGCAGGTTCCCGACGACGTCCTGTTCCGGGACTCCCTCCCGCTCACCACCACCGGCAAGATCGACAAGAAGGCGGTGCGGGCCGGGCTCGCGGCGGAAGGCTACGTCCTGCCCGAGCTTCGCCCCGAAGCCGGCTCGTCCGCGGGCGGGTGAGCGCCCGGCGGCCCCCGATACGCGGCCGCCTCGACGGCGGGGGCGGCGCGAGTCTGCGCCTGCGCCCACGCCGCCGCGGCGCCTCCGCTGGTAGTATCGGCAGCCGCCCCGAACGAGCGCCCCCGCCATGACCCCCAACGACATCCCCCTCATCGGCTACGCCGACCGGCTGTCGGCCGGCCCCGGCGAGACCGTCGAGTTCAAGGTGAGCAGCCGCTCCGGGCAGCCCTTCGAGGCCCGACTCGTGCGGGTGATCTGCGGCGACCCGAACCCGGACGGACCCGGCGTCAAGGAGGTTTCGGTCTCGTCCGACTTCGAGGGAAGCTGGCCGTCGCACCCGAAGGACGCGCGCCTCGGCTCCTTCGCGCGGGTGCGCGGGGCGCGCCCGGAGGGCGGCGCGATGACCGTCGTCGCCACCGTCTGGCCGACCCTCCCCGCGCTCGAGGGGCAGGGGGTCGTCTCGTGGCTCACGGAGAGTACCGGCCTCGCCCTCGTGCTCGACGGCAAGCGCGGAGCGGTGCTCAGGGTGGCCCGGGCGGGGGGCGGGGCAGCCCTCGAAGTCGCGGTGGGGAAGCCGCTCCGGGAACGGGCCTGGTACCGGGTCTGGGGGAGCGTGGACCCGGATTCCGGGGCGATGACGGTGGGGCAGGCGCCGCTCGACGGGACCCGGGTGGTGGACGACGCCGGCACGGCCCGCCAGCGGGCCGAAGCGCTCTCCCCCGGCGGCGCCGCCGCCGGGTCGGACCTCTTCATCGCGGCCCTCGGGGGCGACCCCGTCGGGGGCTGCTTCAACGGCAAGATCGAGCGCCCGTACCTCGTCGGATCCGGCCCGAGCGGGGCCGGGGCGCCGCCCCCCCGCGCGCCGGACCCCGCCTCCCCGGTCATCGCCGATTGGGACTTCTCCTGCGAGATGTCGAGCCAGCGGGTGGTCGACGTCGGGCCGAACGGCTGGCACGGCGCGCTGGTCAACCTCCCCGCCCGCGGCATGAAGGGGGCCGGCTGGACCGGCGAGGAGCACTGCTGGCGCCACGCCCCCGCGCACTACGGGGCCATCCACTTCCACGACGACGACCTCCACGATTGCGGCTGGGAGACCGACTTCACGTACACCGTCCCGGACGACCTCCCGAGCGGGGCCTACGCGGCCCGGCTCTCGTGCGGGGAGCACGAGGACATGATCCCCTTCTTCGTGCGCCCGCGCCTCGGGGCCCCCGGCGCGCCGATCTGCGTGCTCGTCCCGACCTTCACGTACACCGTGTACGGCAACTACTCGCGGAAGCTCACCAACGACGAGTACCGCGCCCGCGCCCGGGACTGGCGCGCGCGCGAGCAGACCGCCGACGACCACCGCGAGTACGGGCTCTCGACCTACAACTTCCACCGCGACGGCAGCGGGATCTGCTACGCATCGCGCCTGCGGCCGGTCCTCAACCTGCGTTCGGGGTTCCTGAGCTACGTGGACCGGCGCGGCTCCGGCCTTCGCCACTACCCGGCCGACACCCACCTCTTCGACTGGCTGGAGGCGACCGGACACGGCTTCGACGTGGTGACCGACGAGGACCTCCACCGCGAGGGCCACGACCTCATCGCCCCCTACCAGGTGGTGCTCACCGCGTCCCACCCGGAGTACCACACCGCCCGCACCCTCGACGCTCTCACGCGCTTCCTCGACGGAGGCAGGCGCCTGATGTACCTCGGCGGAAACGGCTTCTACTGGCGGGTCGCGCTGCACGACGACGTCCCCGGCGCGGTCGAGATCCGGCGCGCGGAAGGCGGGATCCGCGCCTGGGCGGCGGAGCCCGGGGAGTACTACAACGCGTTCGACGGCCAGTACGGGGGCCTGTGGCGGCGCAACGACCGCCCGCCGCAGCGCCTCGCCGGGGTGGGGTTCTCGGGGCAGGGGCAGTTCGTCGGCTCGTACTACGTCCGCGCCCCCGGCGCCGACGACCCGCGCGCGGCGTGGATCTTCGAAGGCGTGCCGGACCGGATCCTCGGCGACTTCGGCCTGAGCGGAGGGGGGGCGGCCGGCTTCGAGCTGGACCGGGTCGACCACCGGCTCGGGTCCCCGCCCAACACCCTGATCCTCGCGACCTCCGAGCAGCACGGGGACACGTTCGTGGTGGTCCCGGAAGAGCTCCTGACCCACATCTCCACCTGGCCGGGCGAGCCGCCGGACGCCCTCATCCGCTCGGACATGGCCTTCTTCGAGACCGGACGGGGGGGCGCGGTGTTCTCGGTGGGCTCCATCACGTACTGCGGCAGCCTCTCCCACAACGGCTACGACAACAACATCTCCCGCATCACCCGCAACGTGCTCGACCGCTTCGTCGACCCGGCCCCGTTCGAGGTCTGACCCCCTTCCCGCGAGCCTGTCTTCCCTGCCACGAGGTCGCCCCGCCGGGCCGCGCCGAGTCCCGTGTGTCGTTCGTAATCTTTTGATTGTGGAAAGGTGGAAGCAGGGACCGAGCTCTTCCCCCGGAATCGGGGCGGATTCGGAGCTGCCTTCAGGGTCTTCGCGAGTGCTTCGCCGGGAACGCTCGGATCCCGCCCGCATGGGGCGAAGCCCCCGGGAACGAAATTGCGCGCGGGACACGAGCGCCGGCGGACGCGCCGTTCCCAGGAGTGGTTGATCCTGCTGGGGGCACGGCTACAATGGCGTCATGGCCAGCACAGAAGCACCGGTGGAGGCGGGGGCGAACGAGCCGCTGGCGCAGGGCCGCCCGGTGGCGGGAGCCCTCGCTCTCCAAGCTGGCGCTCCCCGGCTGTGGACGCAGCCACCGGAACTATCGACATCCCAAAGGGGTGCGCGTCATCCATTTCGGGAACCGGGGCGACGACGCGAAGCCTGTCAGGAGCGTGGGGTGCGATGGAAGATAGAGGAAACCAGGCGATGAACGACAGTACAAAGTATGGCAAGCTGATTGAGTGGTTCGAGGAGGACCAGTGCTTCATCGGCTCCTGTCCCAGCATGATTGATCCGTGCTGTCACAGCCCCGATGAATGTGCTCGCCGGATTGTGGGATGTGGACATGACTCCTGAAGTCCTGAGTCCGCGCCTCGATCTGCTATGCCAGGAGTTCGTGCTTGTCCAGGCATGGAAGAAGACATCCAACTATATCCGGTACCACAACTGGTATGTCGACACCCTCGAGCTCGACTGGATCACGGTAAACCTTCCGAAGTTTATCCACGATGTCGCTGCGAGCCTCGAAAATCACGATCAATGGAAAAGTGATCCCCTTCGTCTGGTTCCAGCGCCAAAGAGTCAGCGCTGGCACATATCGGCGGGCTCTTGGCAGCCGAGAAAGGAAACGCGAATTTCTCTAGCTCGCCTACGACCACTCGCCTACGTGAGTATGCGGGATCAAGTAGTGGCAACGGCACTGATGCTGTGCCTGGCGGACCAACTCGAATCCAAACAGGGCGACCCGCGAAGCCCATACGATAAAGCGGAATCCCGTTGCAAGGTCAGTTCCTATGGTAATCGTCTGTTCTGCGACCAAATCGACGGTAAACTGCGTCATCGGTGGGGTTCCTCGAAACTATATCGCTCATATTTTCAAGATTACAGATCATTTATAACGCGACCGACAGTAGTGGCACAATCGATTGAACGAAAAGACGGTCAGCGCATTTTTATTATTGAATCCGATTTGAGTCAATTCTATGATCGTGTTCGCCCAGGGCAGTTGATGAAGGTGCTCCGGCAGATGCAGTCCGATGATGATGCCGCTCCTTTCTTTGATTTCGCTGAAAGAGTGCTGGATTGGGGATGGCATGTTCGTGATAAGCGCGACGTAACGAAATATGCACAAGCTGCCGAGTTGGAAGATTTTTCCCACATAGCACTGCCCCAAGGTTTGGTTTCAGCAGGCTTCTTCGCAAACGCCGTGCTCGTCTCGTTTGATGAGAAGCTCCGAAACAGTATTGGCAAGGAAATCGTAGAAGGCGTTCGTCTTGAAGATGGCTGTCGATATGTTGATGATCTGCGCATCGTTGTTGCAGTTGGATCGGAAAATTCAAGCATGCGCGATGTGCAGGATGCAGTTACCAATTGGCTAAAAAATTTGCTGAATGAAAAAGCACCGGGATTGTTACTTTCTGATGATAAAACGAAGGTAGCCGAATTCGGCGGATCACATCGACCCCTCATTCGCCAGAGCCGCCGAATGGACGGGATACAATCTGCTGCTTCTGGCGGATTCGACGCTATTGCTGGTGCGGAGATTCTTGATGCCGTGCATGGATTGATTCGCTCACAGGAAGCCTCGATCCGTGATGTAGCTGCGAATGACTGGAAATTCACTCCTCTTCCGGATGTGCGAGATGAAACCGTCGCCAGGTTCTCCGCCAGTCGCTTTCGCACTACATATCGGTCAATCAGGCCACTCCTTGATGAAAGCCGCCACAGCGAAGAAGATGCAGAGAAAGCGGACACCGAGTTCGCTGACTCCGATGGAGCCATTCTGCGAACACGCACTAAGCAGGATGTTGACGATGATGCGCAAAGCTTCGCCCTTAATCTGATTGCAAAATGGATTACTGATCCATCGAATGTTCGTCTTCTCAGGGTAGGACTCGATATCTGGCCGGATGCAGCAGTGCTGAAAGATGTACTCAACCTACTGATGCCGTTTGCTCAATCAGGTGGCAAGCGTGGACCATCAAGACGGGTTGCTTGGTATTGCCTCAGCGAACTTCTTCGGGCGGGCGCCACGGAGACTGGCTTCGTGGAGGACAACGAGTGTTTGCCGAAGAGTATTTGTATCGAAAAATATCGAGAGGTACTCCGAGATGAAGCCTTGAGACTGACAAAACTTTCCACCAAGAGTATTCCTTGGTATCTCCGACAACAGGCTCTTCTCTTTCTTGCGGCATTCTACCCCGCTGATATTCCAGTTGTTCGCAGGAGCCGGAGCGCCGAGACAGCTCGCTATCACAAATTGATTATGTTTCTTCGCGGTGAACGACATCCCCTTACCGATTCGGACTTCGCAACCCTGATCATACTGTCGCACCGCGCTTTTCATTTTTCTCAAACATCTATCGATTGGACACCCAATGCATTGACCACCACACAAAAAATGGAAATCGCGCGGAGGGACCCATCATTAGCCTTGGAATTCAGTGCGAACGATAGCTTCTTTTTCGAGGATTTGCCATCGGACATTCGACGTGATTTATGTGTCGATATGGATTCCAAGGTGCAGAATATGCAGAATTTGGTCGGTATCGTACAGGGCGACGACTACATGCCAGTCCTTAGAAACGAACTATCCTTGCTTCTGTTTTCGATCAGATATCTGGACAAGATTAAGGATTCGGAATTGATGGAGATGGAGTATATCTCACCAGGACAAATTCATTTGAAAATGAAGTGCGATTCAGATATCGGGGAAGTGGATGATCTGGATGTATCACCGATCCAGGATTATACCAAGGCTTCTCTCTATACAGTGCCACGTTGGTGTAAACCAAGTGATCGCTGGAAATTCCAACTTGGTTTCCTTTTGCGGTTTATTCTTTCACGGCAATCGGACTTCACTACCATCATACTTCCGGAGTATCAAAAGAGACGTTTAAAGGCATATCATCCTGTGAAAAGTCATTGGTATCAGCGACTTTACGGATTATTCAATGCCCAGCAGGCATTCGGTGACGATTGGGCACCTATCACCGATTGGATGGAACAGTTCCTATTGGCATTGCTATGCTGGCCAGGTTGTCGGGTGCCGAAAGAATTCGACTGGATCGAACAGGGAATCGAGAGCACACAATCGAAGATCGAGGAGCGCATCGAATTCCTCAAGAAGAAACGAGGAACAGCGACGGGTGTTCTCATGCTATCAATGGTCATTGATCGCCCCACTCAAGACTCTTCACCCCGTCCACTGAGGGCATGTATGGTGCAAACCGTCCTACCGCATACCTTCGACAATAAAGATATCACTTTGTCCGAAAGGAGCTTTCGTCGCAGACACCGTAATCATCTTTCGACTGCGCTTGAGGCCGTCAAACGAATGTTGGACCTGCGTGATACGCATATGGATCGTGGTAGTCGTCTCGATTGGTTGATCTTGCCGGAATTGGCAGTTCATCCCGACGATGTACGGACTCACCTCGTGCCGTTTGCACGAGCCTACCGGACGTTGATATTGACAGGGCTGACCTACCAGGAGATATTCAGCGGAAAGCCGGTGATCAATTCAGCCCTTTGGATCATGCCCGAGTGGACCAGAAACCATGGCCTTCAGATACGAATCCGACGTCAGGGCAAGCATCACCTTGCTCCGATCGAGCAGAAGCCCAACGTACAGGGATTTCGCCCGTGCCAATGGCTGATCGGTTATCCATGGTCCGAGTGCCAACCTCCTCTCCGGCTTTCGGCGTCGATTTGTTATGATGCGACAGACTTGGGATTGGCGGCCGATCTCCGGAACAAATCCGATGTGTTTGCCATACCGGCGCTCAACAAGGATACCAAGACATTCGATCAGATGGCACTTGCTTTGCATTACCATATGTTTCAACTTGTCGTGTTAGTCAACAATGGCAAATATGGTGGAAGCAACGCCTACTGGCCTCGTGCCGATGCTCACAGGAGGCAGATATTCCACATGCATGGTCAACCTCAAGCATCCATTGCGTTTCTGGATATTGACACCGCGGAAATATCAGAGCTCCTTAAACGCCGAAAGCCTGATTCGCCATGGAAACACCCACCAGCAGGTTTGGTCGAGTAGTAAAAGCAGTTACACCGAACAAGAATCTCCTGAAGTAAGGATAGTACTGAATCGGTAGTTCATGGCATGAACGCCCGATCAAGTATGCACCAGTCATAAGTTAGGTACTTAAGCGATGTCGAGGATTGGGACGATACCGAATTGTAGTCTCCCGGTTCGTCGTTCTCTCTTGGGATGTGCTCGGGTTGCATTGTTCGCGAGATATTCGATTGCCGCGCGCAATGTCTCATGCAGATCGCCGGGTGATTGTGAAGTCAAGACTCTGAACAGATCCGTGAGGACGTGATGGGCGCACCTGGCGACCTTGCGTGTGGAGACTTCCACCGCGCGCAATACCTGCGTCATATGGGCAAGGTAGCGCTTCATCGCCGCCGCGGCGACCGCCGCCCAGATCAGTCCCTCGGCGATGGCTGGATTGGCGGTGTTGAAAGCGTGCAGATTGACGTAAGACTTCCATTCCTTGAAAAGTAGCTCGATTTGCCAACGAAGCCGATAGGCTTGGTCAACCGCTTCGGGGGTAGATCGGTCGCGGGGCAAATTGGTGACCAGATAGCGATACTGCCCCTTCGACCGATTCCAACTGACAATCAAACGTGCCTGGAACTCCTTGTCCCCTTGGCCCCAAACCACGTCGAAATCGAGGAGACCTTTCTTGCGAAGCTCGCTGAGCCTCTGCCCGCGCATTCCTCTCAGGACCCGGCCCCCGGCCCCGTAGCCCGCCTGAACCACCGGATTGAGCGAGGTCTTGCCCCGAACCACGTAGGACCCGCCCGCCGCATCGACCTCGCGCAGGTAATCAAGGCTGAAATACCCCCGATCGGCCACCAGCAAGTCCCCCTTCAGGGTGTGGGCGCGCGGCAAGTACGGGCGCTCCGGCGCCGTATCCGTAGCGAGGGTGATCTTCGAGGCGCAATCGCGCAGCAGGTCCATGGTCACGTGCAATTCCACTGCTGCCGGGGAACGAGCTCGAAATCGCCCCGGATAATGTTTCGACAGCGCGTCGTGGACCGCGAACGAACTGCCGTCCTGAATCAGGACGCGGCCAAATTCGCTGAAAGCTCCGCCCGGCTGCGCCTTCAATACCTGCACCGTCCACCGTTCAATGATCTTGCACGCCAACTCTCGCATGAAGTCGGCAAACTGCCGTTTCGCCAGTTGATTATGAAACGGCTTGTAGGCCACCGAAGTCCCGAACAGCGCGTTGAAATCCCGTTGCAGGTCGGCGAGGGTCTGAACCCGGTCTCTCGCGCAGCTTGCCAACAGGCTCATCGCCATGCGATGCGGCGGGATCACCCGCTCGCGATGACAATATCGTGTCAGACGGCCCAAGGCGTTGACACTTTGTGCCGACAGGACCCGCTTGAATCGGTCCGCGAATTCGATAAGATGCTTTCGTCCCGTTCGAGTCTCCGTAACCTCGTGGCTTTGCTCAACCCCATGATAGGAGACTCCGAATGGGATTTCAAGATAAAATTCGAACAAAATCAAATAATTATAAGATCCTGCCTATGAGCGGCGGCATCAGGCAGCGCCCTTGGCGTCACTTCTCCTCCGCCCGAGCCAGCTTCCCCTCCAACCCCGCCAACCGCCGATGCCCCGCGTCCAACTCCCCAAGACGCTTCAACGCTTCCCTCGCCTCGTCAAATGCATCCCGCCCGATCCATCCTCGACGTCCGGCGCGCCGCGCCCGCGCCCGGCGGCCCCCAGAACGCGGGATCAGGACTTCGCCCCAAGCCGGACCGCGTCGCCGACCAGGTGGTGCGCGCTGATCACCTGCTCGCGGTCGAAGCCGTACTCCGGGAACACGCGCGCGAGCTGGCTCTTGCAGATCACGCACATCGCGGAGAGGTGGGTGACCTCGGCGGCGCGGAACGCCTCCACGCGCGGCCCCGCCCCCTTCACCCGCAGCGCCATGAGGTCGTCGGCGAGGAGGCCGCCCCCCGCCCCGCAGCAGAACGTCGCCTCCCGGGTGGTGTTCCGGGCCATCTCCACGTAGTGGTTGCAGACCGCCCGCAGCACCCGCCGGGGGACGCTGAACTGGCCGCCCGGCTCGTCGCCGAGCCGCGAGGCGCGCGCGACGTTGCACGAATCGTGGTAGGTCACCCGGCGGTGGTCGTTGGCGGCGGGGTCGAGGGCGAGGGCCCCGCGCCGGATGAGCTCGTCCGTCACCTCCACCACGTGCTCGACCCGGCCCCGGGCCAGGAAGTCGAGCGGACCCGCGAGCGCTTCGAGGTGGTTGTGGCCCACCGCCAGGCGTGCCCGCACTCCCCGAAGACGATCCGGGAAGCCCCCAGCGCGCGGGCCGCCTCGACGATGCGTCGCGCGAGCGCCGCGAGCCGGGGCGCGGCGCTCGTCGCCCGGACCCGCGTGCTGGAGCGGGCGGCGGTGGCGCTGAGCGCTATACTCCCGCCATTCCGACTTCGAGGACGATGCTCATGAATGAGGCAGCGATCCGGCTCCATGTCGAACCATTGGATGAAGGCGGCTTTCTGGCTACGAGTCCCGACGTTCCCGGCTTGGTTGCGGAAGGACGCAGCGTCACCGAGACCGCCGAGATCGCGCAGGGTCTTGCGCGCAAGATGGCGGAGTCGTGCATGGAGCACGGTGACCCGCTTCCTCGCGCATTGGCGGATCTCCTGCTCCCGGAGCGCAACACCGGGATCGACCTGCTGGCGCCCGTCAGCGTGCCATAGTGGGCCGCCTCTCCGGGTTCCGCCAACCGCGGATGCCCCGCGTCCAACTCCCCAAGACGCTTCGACGCTTCCCTCGCCTCGTCAAACGCATCCCGCCCGATCCATCCTCGACGTCCGGCGCGCCGCGCCCGCGCCCGGCGGCCCCCGGAGCGCGGGATCAGGACCTCGCCCCGAGCCGGACCGCGTCCCCGACCAGGTGGTGGACGCTGATCACCTGCTCGCGGTCGAAGCCGTACTCCGGGAACACTCGGGCGAGCTGGCTCTTGCAGATCGCGCACATCGCGGCGAGGTGGGTGACCTCGGCGGCGCGGAACGCCGCCATGCGCGGCCCCGCTCCCTTCACCCGCAACTCCATGAGGTCGTCGGCGAGGAGGCCGCCCCCCGCCCCGCAGCAGAACGTCGCCTCCCGGGTGGTGTTCCGGGCCATCTCCACGTAGTGGTTGCAGACTGCCCGCAGCACCCGCCGGGGGACGCTGAACTGGCCGCCCGGCTCGTCGCCGAGCCGCGAGGCGCGCGCGACGTTGCACGAGTCGTGGTAGGTCACCCGGCGGTGGTCGTTGGCGGCGGGGTCGAGGGCGAGGGCCCCGCGCCGGATGAGCTCGTCCGTCACCTCCACCACGTGCTCGACCCGGCCCCGGGCCAGGAAATCGAGCGGCCCCGCGAGCGCTTCGAGGTGGTTGTGGCCCACCCGCCAGGCGTGCCCGCACTCGCCGAAGACGATCCGGGAAGCCCCCATCGCACGGGCCGCCTCGACGATGCGCCGCGCGAGCGCCGCCATGTGCTCGCGGCTCCCCATGAAGAGCGCGAAGTTGGCCGCCTCCGACGCCTGGGTGCTCAGGGTCCAGCGCAGCCCCGCCTGGTGGAAGACCTTGGCGTAGCCGATGAGCCCGTCCACGTGCGGCTCGGCGAAGAAGTCGGCGGAGGGGGTCACGAGCAGGACGTCCGCCCCCGGGTCGTCGAGGGGCAGGCGCACCGCCGCCCCGGTCTCCTCCAGGACGTCTTCCTCGAGCCCGGCGAGGGTGTCGGCGAGGGCCGGCCCCGGCAGGCCGAGGTTGTTCCCGAGCCGGCCCGCCTTCTCCACGACGTCGTTGGTGTAGTGCTGCCCGATCCCGATGCGGTCCATCACCTCCCGCGCGGCCATCGCGAACTCCGCGGTGTCGATCCCGACCGGGCAGTAGACCGCACACCGCCGGCACTGCGAGCACTGGTGGAAGTAGGCGTACCAGTCTTCGAGCATCTCCGGGGTGAGCTTCTTCGCCCCGACCAGCCACGGAACGAGCCGGCCCGAGAGGGTGTGGTAGCGCCGGTACACGTCCCGGAAGAGGTCCTGGCGCGCGACCGGCATGTTCTTCGGGTCGCCGGTCCCGAGGAAGTAGTGGCACTTGTCGGTGCACGCCCCGCACTTCATGCACGCGTCGAGGAAGAGCCGGAGCGCCCCGCGCTCGGCGACGACCTCCCCCATCGCCGCGACCGCCGCCGCCTCCCAGTCGGGGACCAGCTCGCCGGGGAACCCGAGGGCGCGCTGGGTCTCCGGGCCGGCCCGGCGCGAGACGAGGCCGGCGGCGGCGCCCGGCGCGAGCTTCGGGACCGGGAACCGGGCGGCCACGGGCTCAGCGCAACCTCACGCCAGGGTATCGGCTGGGCGGCGCGCCGGCCCGAACCGGGGTCCGATGCCCGCCGGCCCGGCGCCGAAACAGCGTCCGCTCCCGCACGGTCGGGGGGCAGGGTCGCAAGGGGTCTACGTCCACGCGACCGTCCTCGCGAAGCGGCAGGCGAGGTCGACGAACCCGGCGTAGTCGACCACCCCAACGCAGGCGGCCAAGCGGGCGGGCTCGACCCCCCGCGCGGCGAGGTCCGGGCCGAGGGCGAAGCACTCGACCCCGCCGACCGAGAGCGCCGCAAGCCGGGGCGCGAACCGGGTACCGTCGAGCGCGCCGAGCACCCCGTCCTCGATGAGGAGGACCGCGCTCCCCGGCCGCACCCGGGCGAGGCAGGCTTCCAACGCCCCATGCTCGAAGGGGGAGCGGTTGACGGTGTGCAGGGTGCTCACCGGTCCGGGCGCTCCCGGGCGGCGTCCGCGCGCCGCCCGCGCACGCGGTCCGGCCGCCGGCGGGTGGGGGTCAGGAAGACGCCGGGCGCGTGGAGGAGCTTGCTGAAGGGGAGGAGCGCGACGAGCAGCCCGGCCCCGCCGAGGTGCAGCCAGAGCACGGGGTCGAGGGGGAGGGGCCGTGACTCCAGGCGCACGAGCCCCAAGGCGAACTCGCGGGCCGGGCCGAGCGAGCGCGGGTCTACGTGGCCGAGCCACGCCCCGCTCCCCGCGACGGCGAGGATGAGGAGCAGCATGAGGTAGTCCGAGGGAACGGAGACGTAGCGGACGCGCGCGACGAAGAGGCGACGGGCGAGGAGCCCGAGGAGGGAGGCGGCGAGGACCGCGCTCAGCCCCCCGCCCGCCGCGAACAGCGGCCCGATCCAGGCCGGGACCGGGTCGACGAAGAGCCACGTGTGGCGGACGAGGACGAGCAGCAGGGCCGCGTGGAAGAGCCAGCCGAAGAGCCAGGTCCACCGGCTCGCCCGGAACAGGGTCTCGAAGAGCATCCCCTCGCGGAGCATCCGGAGCGCGACCCCGGCCCAGGTCGCGGGGGCCGGCGGAAGCGGCATCGGCAGGGGCGCGGGCGCGCGGAGCCATATGAGCTTCCTCCACGCGAGGCCCGCGACCGCCGCCGCGACGGCGATCCAGAGCCACCCCGCCATCAGCGTCCCCGCGAGCTGCATCACCCTCCGCCTCCGTCTCCGCCCCTGGCCGCCGCCCCCGGCGCGAACCGCCCTCCCCGGTCGGCAACCGGT
This sequence comes from Gammaproteobacteria bacterium, assembly GCA_965243335.1. Classification (GTDB taxonomy): domain Bacteria; phylum Pseudomonadota; class Gammaproteobacteria; order HK1; family HK1; genus JAJDXW01. The sequence continues at coordinate 825,261 of OZ251545.1, read as the reverse complement.
CAGATGCACCCGGTCGGCTTCGGCAGCCCTGCGTAGCGGCAGGCCTGGCGGGCGGGGCCGTCCGGGAAGAGCCGGTAGAGGTAGCGGCTGTTGCCCTTGTCCGGCCCGAGCCGGCGGGCGATCGCGCGGGTGAGGATCCGGACCGCGGGCGCGAACCCGTACTCGGCGTAGTACTCCCGGAGGAAGTCGATCACCTGCCAGTGGGCGTCGGTCAGCGCGCACCCGTCCGCGCGGGCCATCGCCTCCGCGACGTCGGCGGACCAGTCCTCGATCCGGACGAGATACCCCTCCGGGTCCGTCTCGAGCGCGGGAGAGCTTCCGTTCACAGGAAGCGCTGCGCGAGCGCGAAGCCGCCGAGGACGACGGCGGCGGAGACGGCGAGGACGAGGAGCGCCCGCCAGTCGGAGACGAGGCGGGGGGCGGGCCGGTCGTCGGCGCCGGCCCCGGCCCCGGCGTCGGGGAGCGAGGCCCAGCCCGTCACCATCGGCTTCACGAGCCTCTCGCGCTTGTAGAGCCGGTGGAAGAGGATCGCGGCGAGGTGCAGGCCGACGAGGACGAGGAGGACATCCACCACGTCCTCGTGCAGCTCGGCCGCCGCGCGGGCCATGTCGTAGCTGACGGCGAAGCTGAGCGGGCCTTCGTGGAGCCCGTCCACGTCCACCGCGAACAGCCCGAGGCCCGCCTGGAGGAGGAGGACGAGGATCATCGCGACGACGGAGAGGCCCCCGAGGGGGTTGTGGCCGGGGCGGCCCCCCGGCGCGCGCTTCGCGAGGGTCCGGAGGTACGAAGCGATCTCGCGGGGCGGGCGGACGAACGACCGGAAGCGCGACGGCTCGCTCCCCACGAAGCCCCAGAGCACCCGCGCGAGGACGAGGATCAGCAGGGCCTGCCCGGCGGGAACGTGGACGTCGTAACGCCCGTTGTCCCCGCTCACGTAGCACACGACCACCAGCGCGACCAGGACCCAGTGGAAGATCCGGGTCGGCCGGTCCCAGACGCGGACCTTGCGGAGGCCGGAGCCGGCGCCTCTCCCCTCCCCTTCCTTCACCGCCCCTTCCTCACGATCCGTCCTTCGTCCTCACGACCCGTCCTTCATGAGCCCTGCCCTGCCTTCCCCGCGGCGGCCCGCCTCCGCCCGCCTCCGCCTGCCCCGCCCGTCAGGGGAATAGCTGGATGTTCCCGAACGCCGCGTCGCAGTTCACGAGGTCGACCCGCTTGAGGGCGATGCGCAGCGCCCCGTCCACGACCTCGAGCTCGTGGCGGGCCCACCCGGCGTAGAGCGCCTGCTCGTCGAGCCGGGTCTCGACGTAGTGGAAGGCGGTGGCGGTCGCGAACCGGCCCGCCTCGGGCTCGAACCGCTCGACCCGCGGGCGCTGCAGCAGGTGGTGGCCGCGGCTCGGCGGCTTCTGCGAGAACGTGCGCGCGCCCTTCAGCCGCTCCACCCGGAGCCGGAGCATGAAGAGGTCCTCGTAGAGGAGCGAGGTCACGAGGAGGGGGTCGGTCTGGCCGGGCTCCAGGGGCATCCAGTAGCGGCCGTGCGGGGCGAACAGGGCCAGCCATTCGTCGAACCGCCCCTCGTCGAGGAGGGCCGCCTCGTGGTAGACGAAGTCCACGAGGGCGCCGCGGTCGGGAGCGGTCATCCGGCGCTCCCCGTCCCTGTCCCCGCCCCCGCCCCCGCCGGCAGGTCCATGAACCGCTTCCAGGCCGCGAACTGGTTGCGCATCTGGCGCTCGCTCGTCCCGTTCACGACCGCGGTCCCGCGGTGGTCCTCGCCGCCGGCCCGGAGCCGTTCGAGGTTCACCCACTCGATCCCGTCGGAGACGAGGCCGGCCTGCATGCGCTCGTAGATCTCCAGGTCGTCGTGCCCGACGATGGAGGTCGGGGCGTTGATGAGGCGGTTGTACATGACGGTCCGCTCGAGCAGCAGGTCGGGGGCGTCCACGAGCCGGAAGACGTAGCTCTCGACGAGGGTGCGGTCGGCCGCGATCGGCTGGAAGCGGCGGAGGAGCTGGATCGGCCCCTTCACCATCGTGTTCGGGAAGTAGACGGTGTTGTGCCGGTTCTCGCCGAGGATGGCGCGCGCCCGCTCCTCGCCCCAGGCCTCCGCCATGCGCTCGAAGTAGCCGGGCACGGTAGAGTAGTCGGAGTGGATGGAGTGGTGGACCCCGGTGTGGCCGTGGCCGTTCGGCCACACCCGGATCCCCATCTCCTCGAAGAACTCGTAGCGCGACACGAAGGGGGCGATGACCTCCAGCGCCATCGGCTTCTTCGCGCCCTCGGGCTTCTGCATCTCCTCCCAGAGCCGGACCGCGGTCCCCGCCGAGGACTCGTGGGCGACCATCGGGTGGCAGGCGTCGGTCTGGTTCTCGACCAGCATCTTCCAGTTGCACCGGTGCAGGTAGCGAAGGGGCGGCCCCGCCGCCTCGAGCCGCCCGGCCGGGGAGCGGTCCACCATGTTGTCGAGGCTGGAGAGCGACTCGCCGAAGTACTCCTCGAAGCCGATGCCGGCCTCGCTCAGCCGGGCGAAGACGAAGCCGCGGTACGTGTGCTCCGCCCCCACCCGGGCGATCCCCCGGGCGGCGGCGCGGCCCTCGAGCCCGGTACCGTCGTAGCCGCCGCGAAGCGGGATCGCGTAGAGGCCGCCGTCGGTCCGGAACGTCCACGCATGGTAGGGGCAGCGGATATGCCGCCCGGCGTTGCCCGAGCGCTCCGTCAGGAGGCGGGTGCCCTTGTGGGGGCAGCGGTTGTGGAGGACCCGGATCGCCCCGTCATCGCCGCGCACCATGACGACGGGCTGGGTCCCGACGTCGGTGGTGACGAAGTCGCCCGGAGACGGAACCTCGCTCTCGTGCCCGACGTAGACCCACGTGTTGGCGAAGAGATGGCGCATCTCGAGCGCGAACACCTCGTCGTCGACGTAAACGTCGCGGTGAACCTCGGCCTCCCCCACGAGGGCGGCGAGAGCCTCCCGGTCCGCGGCGTACTTCCCCATCGAAGGCCCCTCCATACTCGACCCGCCGGCCCGCCCCGCCGCTCCCCGCGCCGGGAGCGGGCGGGGTCGGGCGGAAGCTCCGGGCTCCGGCCGGCGCTCCGCACTGCCCCCGGCCGGCGGCCCGACGGAGCATACTACGGACCCGGGAGGAAGGGGCGGGAGGCGGCGCGGCGCGCGTCGGCGCGGGCGGGACGAAACGGGCGCAACCGTACCGGCCGAACAGCGCCAGCGGAACGAAACGGGAACCCAGACACATGAAGACACTCGATCGGAAGCTCGGCGCGATCCTCCGGGGAAGCGGCGCGAAGGCGGACTTCATCATCGCGGACGCGAAGGACGCGGACATGGGCGGCGGGCGGCCCGCGCCGGGGCCGGAGCGCGGCGCGGACGGCCTCCCCCTCGACGAGTACCGCCCCCTCGCCGGATACCTCGACGAGGTCCGCGCCGTCACCCGGCAGGGCATCGTCGACGTGATGCTCGTCTCGCTCTCGACCCTGGAGCGGATCGGGCGCGACCTCTTCGCGGCCTCCCGGGTCACCCCCGCGATGCGGGTCAACGACACGACGGACATCTGGGGGATCCGGGGCGGGGCGTACCCGAGCGAGCCGTCGCGGCCGTTCCGGACCGCCTCCCTCGCCCGGGCACGCGACCTCGGATGCGACCTCGGCCTCTACTCGATCACCTTCAACAACCGGGTCGAGGACGACCTCCGGAGCCTCGAGGCGTTCGCGGCCTTCCGCGAGGAGGCGGAGCGGCGCGGGATGCGCTACTTCCTGGAGGTGTTCAACCCCAACGTGGACACGGGCTTCGCCTCCCTGGAGGAGACCGGGGCCTACGTCGGGGACTGCATCCTGCGCGCCCTCGCGGGGCTCACCCGAGCCGAGCGCCCCCTCTTCCTCAAGATCGCCTACAACGGCCCGCGCTCGATGTCCGAGCTCTGCTCCTACGACCCCGAGCTCGTCGTCGGGATCCTCGGCGGGGCGGCCGGCACCAACCGCGACACGTTCCAGCTCCTCGCCGACGCCCAGCGCGACGGGGCCCGGGTGGCCCTGTTCGGGCGCAAGATCAAGCTCGCCGAATCGCCTCTCGAGATGGTCCGCCACATGCGCCGGGTGGTCGACGGGGAGCTCTCGCCGGAGGAGGCCGTCGGGGAGTACCACGCGGCGATCCGGGCGGAGGGCCTGGCCCCCCGCCGCCCGCTCCACGAGGACCTCCGGATCACGGAGCCGGCCCTCGATCAGCGCCTCCCGGACCTCCCGGAATAGTGCGGGTGCGCCTGGCGCTCCCCGCGCACGGACCTCCGGATCACGGAGCCGACCATCGCGCCGGAGGCCCGGGCGGCGGCGCCGGAAGACGGGAGACGGGCTCGGGAGACGAGCCGGAGAGCGGGAGAACCGGAAGAAGGGGGCGAACCGGATGACGGAGCGAAGCGGGATCCTGACCTTCGGGTCGTTCATCACCGATCACAACCTGGCGATCGAGTCCTATCCGGCCGAGGACCACGCGACCTTCATCACCTCCCGGCAGCTCGCGGCGGGCGGGCCGGGCTACAACATCGCGGCGAACCTGCGCCGCCTCGACCCCTCGCTGCGGGTCGAGTGCCAGGGCCTCCTCGGCGACGACGAGAACGGCCAGGTGGTCCTCGACGCGCTCGCCCGGCACGGGATCGCGCCGGACGGGATGGCCCTCACCCGGGAGGCCCCCCAGATCTACGTGCAGGTCATGACCTCGGAGGCGAACGGGCGGCGGACCTTCTTCTGCTTCCGGGGATGCGCCGACCTGCTGGACGAGGGCCACGTGGACCCGGGCGGGTCGCGGTGCCGGATCTTCCACGTCGGGGCGCCGGGGCTCCACCCGCGCCTGGACCGGCCCGATCCGGGCGGCGGCGGCAACGGCTGGACCCGGGTGCTCGCACGGGCGCGCGCGCTCGGCTTCCGCACCAACATGGAGATGGCGAGCCTCGACGCGGAGGTCGTCCGGCCCATCGTGCTCCCCTGCCTGCCGCTCCTCGACAGCCTCGTCATCAACGACCTCGAGGGCGAGGCGGTGAGCGGGATCGAGCTCCGTCCGGGCGGCGCGCTCGACTGGGAGGCGGCGGGCCGGGCGTGCCGGCGCCTCCGCGAGCTCGGGGTGCGGCAGGTGGCCGCCATCCACTTCCCGGAGGGGGCGGTCGCGGTCGACGAGGCGGGGGCCCTCCACGCGCAGCCCTCCGTGCGGTGGCCCGACTCGCGCATCGTGAGCGCGGTGGGGGCGGGCGACGCCTTCGCGGCCGGCCTCGTCTACGGCCTGCACGAAGGCTGGCCGGTGGCGCGGGGCCTGAAGCTCGCGGTGTCCGTGGCGGCGGTCTGCCTCGGGAGCCTCGACACCAACGGGGCCATCGGCGCGTGGCAGGCGTGCGAGGCGGAGACCGCCCCCTACGGCTACCGCGACGGCCCCGCCTGAGCGCGGGGCCGCTCCCCCCGCCCCCGGCGTTCCCGGCATGGAATGCCGGCTCCCGAGAACCGGAAGGGAGGAGATGCCGCGGCGTGAGAAGACGCCTGACCTCCGAAGGGCGGCGGCGATTCACGGCTGGGCGCCATAGAGGCGGGACGGCGCGCGGGTCGGAGAGCCGAGCGGGGGCCGCGGGCGAGACGTCGCTCCCGCTCAACCTTCCCCGCGTCGATTGCCGCGATTGCCGCGGGGCAGCGCTGCGCGGCGACGACGCACCTCCCGCCCGAGCGTCTCCGCCTCGCCGGCGGTCTTCTCCCCGCTCTCGACGAGCGCCCGTATCGCCAGCTCGTCCGGGACGCTCGCGACGATCGACGTCACCAGGTCGGCGTTGCTTCCGGCGCGCCAGTAGAGGTCCACCCCCTCTACGGCCACCTCGGCCAGCACGCCTCCGTTCGGGTCCAGCGCCTTGAGGGCGGCGATCCGCCGCACGAGCGGGGCCGCCCCCGGGCCGCCGTTCGCCGTCGCCGCCTCCATGAGGTGGAGTTTCAGCATGGCCGCCGCGTTCTCGTGCACCAGATCGCGAAGCCCTTCGACCCTGCCTCCGTGCGCCGCCCGCATCGCCGCGAAGTATTCCCCGCGCGCTTCATCATGGACGATCGGGGGCGGCTCCCCGCGCCGCAGGTAGACCCAGGCGAGCAAGAGGCGGCCCGTCCTCCCGTTCCCGTCCGGGAACGGATGGATCGCGTTGAACGCCGCGTGCATCCACGCCCCGCACGCGGCGGTGCTCCTCGGCCCCTCCTGCTGCTCCGCGGCGACCCGCAGCATCGCCTGGAGCTCCCGCTCCACCTCGCCCGCGGGGCAGAACCCGTACTCGACGCCGCCGGAGACGACGACGTTCTCGTTCGTCTTGTACTTCCCCGGCGTCGTCGGCACGCGGACCCGCGTCAAGGTCTCCCCTTCCGCCTCCCCGCCGATCTCCACCAGGCGATCGCCCTGATGGCGGGTGGCCCTCGCCTGCCATCCCCGGACCTCGTCCGTATCGAGCGGAGCGCCGCTTCGGGCGTGATCCATCATCCGCTCCAGGGCGGCCAGCTCGTCGAGCAGGAGCGCCCGCAGGCGGCTCTCCGGATGGCGGGGCTCGGTCTGGTCCCGCGCCCGGACGGTCTCGAGCCCCTCGCGCGCCAGCCGCTCCTTCGCCTCGCGCCGGAGCCGATAGACGCCTTCGATCTCACCCGTCTCGATCGCGAACCGGCGCTGGCGATCGCGGGCCCAGACCTCCGCCGTCCGCTCCCCGATGCGGCTTCCCGGACCCGTGCTCCGGGCGGCGCGCCAGGCGCGCAGATCCGCTTCGAGCTCCGGGTCGGCCGGGTCCCGCTCTTCCGGATCGAGTGGCGCGAGGCGCCGCCAGGGCCTGATCGCCATGCCCGCTGTTCCTCCGGCGTCCGTGGGCGCCATTTTCCCACCGCGGCGTCCACGACGTGGTCGAGCATCCCCGTCAGGTCTTCGTGCGGGCGCGAGGGCGACGTCGGGGTGACGACCCCTCGCACCGGGTCCAGGCAGACCCGGCGGAAGAACCGGCTCCAGTCGAGGGCGGCGAGGGCGGCAACGGTGGCCGGGTCGGCGCGAAGGACGTGGACGGTGGAGCCGAGCGGCCCGGTGTGCATGGTGGCGGACTCGTTCATCAGGGCGCCCCTCCGGTGTGAAGCTGCCGGGGCGTCCGCCGCCAACGCCCGCGCCTACCACCTGGCGGCGGATCGGAGCGGCGGCGGCGCGAAGTCGGCGCGCCCCGTCCGCCTTTCCCTGCCTTCCCGTCTCCCGACGGCAGCCCTCATCCGTCTTTCCTTCCTCTCTCCTTGCGCATCGCGTCCAGTCCGGGCGCCAACGTCGTCGTCCAGACGTCCTCGACCTTCAGGTCCGTTCCCCCTCCTTCTGGTGGAGCGCGGCGCCGATCTTCCTCCCCTGGTCCGGGTAGCCCTCCTCTTCGGCTCTCAGCATCGCGGCCGTGCTTCTCACCGCCGTCTCCATCATGTCCAGGCTCTCGGCGACCTTGCGCTCGGAGAGCCCGGCGACCTCGAAGAGATCGACGAGGGTCGGGAGGCTCGCCGCCGCCCATTCCCCGGGGGCTTGCGGCCAGACCGTCCGGTGCGTCCCGTCCGCGTTCGACGCGCAGATCTTGAGTCCGCAGGATGCTTCCTGCACCGCGTCCTCCGCGTCTCCGGGGCGGCTCGTGCGCAGGGACTCGGGGAGGCGCACCACGAACGCGGCCTCGATCCGCTCCCCCGTTCGGCCCTTCTCCGGGCCGGCCCGCCCGCGGCGCTCCGGGCGGAGGCGGGAGGTGGGATGAGTTCCGGGAAGGGACGCCCCCGGGTGCGCGAGGCGGGGGCTCAGCCCGGAGGTCCGTAGGCCTCGTTGTAGATGTCGTCCAACGAACGGTCCTGGAACGACCAATACGTACAGGGGTTGCGGACGATCGGCTCTTGGCCGGCCCGGACGAGCGCCATGCCGGTGGCCCGGGTGAGCCCGGTCTCCTCACCCTCGTAACGCACCTTGCGGGGGGAGCAGACGACTGCGACAGCCCCTCCTGGGCCCACGAGCTCGGAGCCGTCCGGGATCTGCATCTCCTCGAAGTCGTGATTCGGCCGACGCGGACGGAAGCGCCTCGCCGCGTTCCGCCCGAGCTCGTCCGAGGCGGCGGTCGCATCCTCGATCCGGGGGGTCACGTCCACCCCGCCCACCACGCGCAGGATGGCCGCTGGCTGTTCGGGCGGGAGCTGGAAGAACTCCCGCGACGGGCTCACGCGCTGCGTCGCGAACGCCTCGTGCAGGGCGATCTCGACGTCCGCGCCGCGCTCGTCCTCGACCTCGACCTCGACCGCGCACTCGCAGCGGAAGGGGAGCGGGACGCCGGTCCCGTGGAGTTCGTTCATCCTCGACTGGAGACGGTCGCGGCTGGTGCGGCCGATCTTGACGAGCCCGGGCATCGCGGGGTTGGAGAGCACGTAGACGATGGCGGGCACGGGGGAGCCTCGGGGGAAGGGCGGGCGATGGTAACAGGGAGGCGGCTCGGTCGGCTGGCTGGAGGGAGGGCGGTCCGGGAGCGGGTAGTGGGCCGCTTTCGAGCTGACCCGCTGCCCGGGAACGAACGCCCGGAGGGCCTGGACGGGCCAATGGATGGAGTAGGGGGTCGGTTTGAAACGTGGACAAGCGGGCAGCGCTCCGCCCGGAGCACGAGCAGGGGAAGGCAAGGGGCGGCGGTCGCCGCCCCTGTGCCGTACGCAGGACAGACGCCCGGACGCTACCAGTCGATATGGTTGAACTCCTTCCAGGCCTCGGCCCATTCGGCGGACGCGCCGGCGACGGTCCGCAGGTCGGGCTCGCTCAGGCGGCTGGAAGGCGGCAGGACCAGGTGCAGAGTCGCAGCGCCTTCTTCGTGGACGTGGATGGAGAGGGAGCCGGGGAGGGAGACCCCGAGCTCCTCGCCTACGGCGGCGTTGGGATCGTCGAGGAGCTTCGCCCGGTAGCCCGGGTCGTTCCCCGCCTTCTCGATGATGCGGGTACGCATTTCATGGGGTGTCTGCACCGTCTGTCTCCTGGCGTTGGCCGGTACCGCGGGGATGGCGGCAGGAGGGGGAGAAGACGGAAGAGGGCGCCGCGCGGTCAACCCCAATTTCGAGTTGCAAGCCAATTTCAAGCTGACCCGCTACCGCCAATGGGAGCGCTCTGCGGCGCCCACTGCCTGCCGCCGCGCAAGCCGGGGGGGCCATACGGGGCCGTGGTGGCCGCCGTGCTACGGGCGGCGGGCGCGACGGCGTCTCGTTTCGAAGAGCGTCCGGCTCAGTAGCACTGCGTTTGCAGGACCCCGCCGCCGTAGTCGAAGGTCGTGCAGCTCCGTCCGAAGGCGGCGGCGCTCCCCGCCGCGAGGGAGGCCGGCAAAGGCGAGGGCGAGAGCGTGTCTCATGGACATTCTCCTTGGCCGTGTCAGCTCGGGCGCAGCCCGACCATGGCGAGGACGACGCCGAGCACGAAGAGCGGGGCGCCGACGACTGCGCCGAGCAGGAAGCTCCAGGCGGCGTCCGCGTTCACGTCAGGCCTCCTCCGCATCGCGGGCGGGGCCGGCGCGCAGCTCGCGCACCCTGTCCGCCAGCCCGGCGACGCCGAACAGGATGGTCCCCACTCCGAACGCGACGAGGGCCTGGGTGAAGTAGGCGACCACGGCTCCCGGCCGTATGGCGGAGCCGGAGAGCGCGTCGATGGGGAAGATCGTGTTGAACAGGAGCACGCAGCCCGATCGCAGATGGCACTTTGCCACTCACTGCCCCTCATGAAGATTGGGAGCCAGGGGGCGGTTTGTCCCAAGCCCGTATCTACTGACTGCGATGAATTATCTTGCCGTGTGGTTCACCACCAGCGTCCCACCCGGTTCGGGCGCGCGATGCGCCATCCCGGCGTCGAGGTGATCCCCGCGTACTCCCCGCAAGCGCGAGGGCGATGCGAGCGCATGTTCGCGACCCACCAGAGCCTGCCCCTGCGAAAGCGGGGCAACTTCAGAACTGACCGTCGTTCGCGTCGCAGCGCGGCCACTCGGTCTCGCGCCGCCACCGCTCCGGGTCCGGCGTGCGCCGCCGTTCGTAGCCCACGCAGCGGCCGGGGCGATCGGCCCACCGCCCCTGCGGCGCTTCGTCCCCCTCCGCGCCGACGTAGTGCAGGGAAGCGCCGCGGTACGGCGCCAGCCGCCATTCATGCTTGCCGGTCCGCATCGGCTCGGAGATCCGGAGCACGCCTTCCATCCAGAACGCCGGGTCGCACCCGCCGCCGCGCGGCGCAGGGCGGTGGGGGCCACTGCTGGATCGGTCAGCCGGTCGCGTCCTGCGCCGGGGCGGCAGTCTCGAACGGCACCGCGCCGCCGTCGGCGGGGAACCCGTCAGCCGTCGCCGCCGCCCCCGACGACGATGGTGAGGACGAGCTCGTGGCCGGCCCCGTCCGCGGCGCCCGCGAAGCGGTGGCCGTTCAGGCGGCACCAGGCGGGGATGTCGTGGAGCGCCCCCGGATCGGTGCAGGTCACCTCCAGGGTGTCGCCGGGCCGGAGCCCCTTGACCCGCTCCTGGGTGCGGATGACCGGGAGGGGGCAGAGCAGCCGGCGGGCGTCGAGAGTGGCCCGGGCCATGCGCGCCCCCTTCAGACGTACCAGTCGGACGGGACCGCGCTCGGGGCCATCGGCGCCACCCGGAGCCGCCGGCTCGGCCGGCCCCCGCCCCCGACCTCCACCTCCACCCGCTCCGCGTCCCGCCCCTTGCTGAACCGGGCGGTCAGGCGGGCCGCGAGCTCCAGGTCGGCCTCGCTCGGCTCGCCGTCCACGAGGGCGAGCGGCCCGGGGCAGCTCACCGTGCGCAGGTGGATGAACTGCCCGCGGTAGCCGCTCAGGAAATGGTTCTCCCCCTCCTCCCGCGCCACGATGAGCTTGAAGTGGGGCCGCGGCCGCAGGTGCCGCCCGACCTTGAGGAGCATGACGTCGTCGAGCTCGTAGTCGCGCCGGCCCCGGCTCGCCCAGAGGTCGGCGAGCTTGGCGGAGTACTGCCGGTCGGTCAGGAAGCAGCAGCCTCCGGCGGGCTGCGCGTAGTCCTCGATCCCGAAGTCGGCGGCAAGCGCGAACTGGGGCTTGCGCGACCGCCCGGTGAAGTCGTGCAGGCGCTCGCGGTCCACCCAGCCCTCGCGCTCCGGCAGGGTCGGCGGAAGCCGCTTCGCGCAGAGGGGGCGGAGGAGCCGGTCGTCCGCCCCCGACTCCCGGGCGACCACCGGCATGGTCTCGCGGCGCTGCGACTTCGGGCGCTGGCCGATGACCTCGCCGGTCACGATGAAGTCGAAGCCCCGCTCCTCCATCCACTCCCGCGCCCGGCCCACCATGAAGGTCTTGCAGTCGAGGCACGGGTTGAGGTTCGCCCCGTAGCCGTGCTTCGGGTTGAGGACGACCCGCTTGTAGTCCTCCACCACGTCGATGAGGTGCAGCCGGATGCCGAGCTGCTCCGCGACCCAGAGCGCGTTGTTGCGCGGGTTGGCGCCGCGGCCGTTCGCGCGCCGGCGGATCGCGTGGGTGTGCCCCTCGACGCAGAACCCGGTGAAGAAGTTGATGCCCTCGACGTGGACCCCCTGGTCGAGGATCGTCCGCGCCGCGAGCATCGAATCGAGCCCGCCGGAGATGAGGGCGACGGCCTTGCGGCGCGCCTCGGGGCGGGGGTTCGCAGCAGCGTTCACGTTCGGGCTCGCGTTCACGTTCACGTCCGCCGGATCACCGTGGGGAAGGGGGAAGCCGCGACTCGAGGGCGTAGAGGTGGGCCGCCTCCTCGCGCCGCCGCACGAGGTGCGCCCGCTCTCCGTCGACCATGACCTCGGCCGCGCGGGGGCGCGAATTGTAATTCGAGCTCATCACGAATCCATAGGCCCCGGCGGAGAGGACCGCCACGAGGTCGCCCTCTTCGAGGTCGAGCTCCCGGTCCCGCCCGAGGAAGTCCCCGGACTCGCAGACCGGCCCGGCGACCGTGTAGACCGCCGCCCGGCGGCCCGCCCCGCCCCGCCGCTCGCAGGGAAGGATGCGCGACCACCCCCCGTAGAGGGCGGGGCGGAGGAAGTCGTTCATGGCCGCGTCCACGATCGCGAAGCGCGCCCCGCCGTTGTCCTTCAGGTACTCCACCCGGGCGAGGAGCGCGCCCGCGTTCCCGCAGACCGCCCGCCCGGGCTCCAGATGGACGGTGACCGGGCGCCTGCCGAAGGCCTCCCGCACCACCCCGGCGTACTCGGCGGGGGACGGCGGGGTCTCGTCGCGGTAGCGGATCCCGAGCCCCCCGCCGACGTCGACGTCGGTGATCCCGATCCCGTCCCCGGCCAGCTCGTCCACGAGGTCCGCCACCCGGCCGAGCGCGGCCCGGAAGGGGTCGAGGGAGGTGATCTGCGAGCCGATGTGGCAGCCGACGCCGGTCATCCGGAGGGACCGTGTCCGCGCCCCCTTCGCGTACACGCCGCGCGCCTCCCGGATCGGGACCCCGAACTTGCTGCTCCGGAGGCCGGTCGCGATGTGGGGATGGGTCTTCGGATCGACGTCGGGGTTGACCCGGAGCGCGACCGGCGCGACCCGGCCGAGGCCGGCCGCCACTTCGGCGAGCCGCTCGAGCTCGGAGGCCGACTCCACGTTGAACGAGCGGATCCCCGCCTCGAGACCCGCCTCCATCTCCCGCCGCGTCTTGCCGACGCCGGAGAAGACGACGCCCGCCGGGTCGCCCCCGGCCGCGAGCACCCGGTCGAGCTCGCCGCCCGACACGATGTCGAACCCCGAGCCGAGCCGGGCGAGGACGTCGAGCACCGCGAGGTTCGAGTTGGCCTTGACCGCGAAGCACACCCGGTGCGGCATCCCGGCGAGAGCGTCGTCGAACGCGCGCCACGCCGCCTCGAGCCCCGCGCGGGAGTAGACGTAGAGCGGGGTCCCGAACCGGTCGGCGAGCTCGGAGAGCGGCACGCCTTCGGCGAAGAGCGATGCGCCCCGCCAGGGGAACGGCTCGAACGCCGGGGGCGGCGCGGCCGCCGCGGGGGCAGGGGCGGGGGCGCCGACCGGGGAAGGCGCGGCGGCGGAGGCCGGAGCGGGCACGACGGCCTTCAGCCGTGCGCGGGCCGGACCGGGGCCGCCTGGAGCGCCCCCCGGCCCGCGGCGGCGGCCTGACGAACGAACCCCGGCGCGGGGACGGTCGCGCCGGGCGAAGGCTCCGACCCCCTCGGCAGGTAGAGGGGGCCGGACTGCCCGCAGCCGCCGAGGGCGAGGAGCAGCGCCCCGCCGGCCGCTACGAGGGCCAGCGCCGCGCCGCCCGCGCGGCGACGGCCGGGGCCGGGTGCTCGCTTACGCATGTTGGCCTCCTTCAGGTACTCGTACTCGTCCCGATGCCCGGGGCTGCCCGCGCCGCCCACGCGGCGGGGCGGGAGCCCGCTCCCCGCGGCGCCGGTCCCGCGTTCCCGGAGGCGCTGACGGCCGGAGCGTCGACGGGGAGCGTTGCACAGCACGGGCGATCGCTTCAACATGGGAACGGTGCAGGAACCCCCCGTCATCCACGAGCCGCGGAGCGGCGCCCCGACGGCCGCCGTCCTCTGGCTGCACGGGCTCGGGGCCGACGGCCACGACTTCGCGCCCATCGTGCCCCAGCTCGGCGCGGTCCGGAGCTGGACCCGGTTCGTCTTCCCCCACGCGCCGCCGCGCCCGGTCTCCATCAACTTCGGGATGCGGATGCGCGCCTGGTACGACATCCGGGACGAGGGGAACGGCTTCGTCTCCGACGCGGGCCACCTCCGCGAATCGCAGCGCACGGTGGAAGGGCTCATCGAAGCGGAGGTCGAAGCCGGGGTCCCCGCGGAACGGATCGTGATCGCCGGATTCTCCCAGGGCGGGGCGGTCGCCCTCCAGACCGCGCTCCGCCATCCCCGCCGCCTCGCGGGGCTGATGGCGCTCTCCACCTACCTGCCCCTCGCCGACACCCTCGCGGCGGAGCGCTCCGCCGCCAACGCCGACCTCCCCGTGTTCATGGCCCACGGGGAGCAGGACCCCCTCATCGGCGTGGAGCGGGCGCTCGCGTCGCGGGACACGCTCCTTCGCCTCGGCTACGACGTGGAGTGGCGCGCCTACCCGATGCCCCACGCGGTGTGCCCCGAAGAGATCCGGGACGTCGGCGCCTGGCTCGCCCGGGTCCTCCCCGCGCCGGAGCCGGTCGGCCCGCGCACGGGCTGAGCCTTGCATGAGGCCCGTGCGTGGTAAGGATTTCCGCCAAGCACACCTCGCCGCAGGCGCTCCTGGGAACGCGGGCGTCTCGCCCGCAAGTGCGGGTCGGAAGTCCGCACCGAGGAAAGGCGGGCGGGACGCCCGCGCTTCCAGAGGCGCTTCTCAGCCGTCATTCCCGCGAAAGCGGGAATCCAGGAACGTCCGCGTCCGTCGGGACGCGCCGCTGATGCCGTGCCCGAAAGCCCCACGCCTTCGACGTGTTGCGGGCGGGACGCCCGCGCTCCCGGGAAGGGCGCCGATCCGATGTTCGCTGCGCCTGGTCCCTGTTGCGCCCGGCTCCTCGACCCCGACCGCTTCGGGTCGAGGGCTTGGCATCTCCCGGAGCTGTCGATCGACACCTGGATGAACCCGCCGCCCGCGGCGGGTTGAGCCGATCCGGTACGATCAGGTCCGTTCCCGTGCCCGCCGCCGCCGCCGCTGCCGAGATCGCCGCCACCTTCGCCGGCATCCACAACGAGAACGAGTTCTACAGCCACCACTACCTGTCCGAGGTCTTCGCGGGCGACATCCGGGAGACCGTGGAGCGCTGGCGCGAGGCCGCCGCCGGCGGCGGCCCGGCCGCAAGCGGCAGCCGAGTCGCGGACGACGGACGGACTGCGTGTGACGGCCGGGGCGCAGGCGACGGACGGGCCGCCAGCGACGGCCCGATCACGGGCGACAGCGGGGCCGCCGACGGAAGCCCGGCCGCGGGCGGCCGCACCCCCTACGGCGCGCTGCGCGCCCTCGCGCCCGAGTACGTCCGCTTTCGCCGCGAGTTCGAGCGCGAACGCCGCGCCGAGCGCCGCCTGAGCCTGCAACGCGGCTGGTTCCGGCGGCTTCTCACCGCGCTCGGCTACGGCGGCGACTGGCAGCCAGGCAACCGCCTGCTGGAAGACGGCGCCGAAGCCCCCGTGCTCTGCGCCGCGGGCGCCACCGCCAGCGCCAGCGGCGGGCTCCGCACCGGCTCCGGCTCCGGGACCCGCACCGCCGCCATCCGCCCTGCCGCCGCCCGCGCGGCCCGCACCGGCAGCCCCGGCCGCGGCGCCGGCTCCGCCCCCCGCACCGGCGCCGCCGCCCCCCAACTCCTCGCCCTCGGCGTGTTCGACGCCCACGCCGAGGGCGAAGACCCGCTCTCCCTCAAACCCCACCGCCTCCAGTTCCACGGCGAGGCGCCGCCGCCCGAAGCCCTCCTCCGCGAGAGCTGGAGCGACGTCCTCACCCGCCGCATCTTCGGCCAGGAGCGCCCGCCGCGCTGGGTGCCGGTGCTCTCCTTCAGCCGCCTGCTGCTGATCGAGCGCGGCAAGTGGACCCACCACCGGCTGCTGCGCTTCGACTTCGACGAGATCCTCGGCCGCCGCGAGGACGCCACCCTGAAGGCCACCGCCGCCCTGCTCCACCGCGAATGCCTGCTGCCCCCGGAGGGCGGGGCCGGCGGCGGGCGGAGCCTGCTCGACCACCTGGACGACAACAGCCACAAGCACGCCTTCGCCGTCTCCGAGGACTTGAAGTACGCGCTCCGCGAATCCATCGAGCTGATCGGCAACGAGGCGATCCATTACCTCCGCGAGGTCCTCAAGGACCAGCTCTACGACCGCCCCGACGACGCACTCGCCGGGCGCCTCGGCCTCGAATGTCTGCGCTACATGTACCGCCTGCTGTTCCTGTTCTACATCGAGGCGCGGCCCGACCTCGGCTACGCCCCGGTCGATTCGGAGGCGTACCGCAAGGGCTACAGCCTGGAGCACCTGCGCGACCTCGAAATGGTGCGCCTCACCAGCGAAGAATCCCTGGACGGCTACTACCTGCACCACAGCATCCGGACCCTGTTCACCCTCGTCCGGGACGGCTTCGACGGCAGCCACCGGGGCGGCGCCGCCGAACTGCTGGCCACGGGAACGGGAGCACGCTCCCGCCCGCGCCCGCCGCAGCCCGGTCGCCTCCGTCCGCAACCGCCGCCGTCCGGCCTTCGCCCGCAATCCCCGCAGCCCGGCCCTCACCCACTCCCGCGACAATCCGATCCTCGCTCGCAGCCGCAATCGCCGTCCGGCTTGCAACCCCCGCCCGACCCGCAACCCCCGCCGCTTCCGGCTACGGCGCCGGCCCCGGCGGCGGCTCCCGCTCCCGCTACGACTCCCGCGCAGGCCCCGCATCCAACCCCGGCCCCGCACCACCTCCCCCACGGCTTTCGCATCGACGCCCTCGACAGCGCCCTGTTCCGCGACGGCTCCACCCCGCTCCTCGACCGGGTGAAGCTCCGCAACCGCGTGCTCCAGCAGGTGATCCGCCTGATGTCCCTCACCCGTCCGCCCGGCACCGCCGCCGGGGGCCGGGGCGGACGGGGCCGAGGGCGGCAGCGGCGCGGGCGCATCTCCTACGCCCAGCTCGGCATCAACCAGCTCGGCGCGGTCTACGAGGCCCTGCTCTCCTATCGCGGCTTCTTCGCCGAGGAAGACCTCTACGAGGTGAAGAAGGCGGGCGAGGACGGCGACGTGCTCAGGAGCGCCTGGTTCGTCCCGGCGCGCGAGCTCGACGGCTACGCGGAGGCCGAACGGGTCTACGAGCGCGACGCGCAGGGCCGCCGCAAGCTCCGCGTGCATCCGCGGGGCCGCTTCATCTACCGCCTCGCGGGCCGCGACCGGCAGAAGTCCGCGAGCTACTACACCCCGGAGGCGCTGACCCGCAGCGTGGTCAAGTACGCGCTCCGCGAGCTGATCCCGGACGACGCGCCCGCCGACCGCATCCTCGACCTCACCGTATGCGAGCCGGCCATGGGCTCCGCCGCGTTCCTCAACGAGGCGGTGAACCAGCTCGCGGAGAAGTACCTGGAGCGCAAGCAGCGCGAGACGGGCCGGCGCATCCCGCACGCGAGCTACGCCGACGAGCTTCAGCGGGTGAAGCTCTACATCGCGGACCGCAACGTGTACGGCGTGGACCTCAACCCGGTGGCGGGCGAGCTGGCCGAGGTCTCCCTGTGGCTGAACTGCATCCACCGGGGCGGGCGCGTCCCCTGGTTCGGCTACCAGCTCGTCTGCGGCAACTCCCTGGTGGGCGCGAGGCGGCAGGTGTTCCGCACCAGCGCCCTCGGCCGAAAGAACCGCAAGCGCGACCTCTGGTTCAACCACGCCCCGGAGCGCGTCACCCCCTGGGAACGGCGCGCTCCTTCGGAGCGCGGGCGTCCCGGGGCCAGCGGAAGCACTGCCCCCTGGGAACGCGGGCGTCCGCGGGCGAAACGCCCGGCCCGCATTACCGCGCCGGACGGCCGCAACAACGCAAACGACGCGCACGGCTACGGTGACGCCGCGGAGCCGAACGCAGAATCCCGGGAACAGCGCATCCCTCCCTCCTTCGTCATTCCCGCGAAAGCGGGAATCCAGGCGCCCCCTCAACACGGGCATCCCACCCACGGCCCCGCCACCGCCGCTCCCGTCACCCCCCGCACCCACCACGTCCGCCGCCCCGCCGGCGCCGTCTACCACTTCCTCCTGCCCGACCCCGGCATGGCCGCCTACGCCGACAAGGCCGCGAAGGCCCTGATGCCGAAGCGCTTCGAGCGCATCAGGGAATGGCGGAAGAGCTTCTTCAAGCCCTTTGCCGACGAGCAGATCGCCGAGCTCGAAGCCCTCTCCGACCGCGTGGACCTGCTGTGGGCGACCCACGCCGAGCAGCTCGCCCGCGACCACCGCGAGACCGAGGACACCCTGCCCGTCTGGGGCCAGCCCGCCCCCGCGCGCGAACGCCGCACCACCAACACCTGGAAGGACCGCATCCGCGCCCAGGGCATCTTCAGCGAAGGCGGCGCCCGCACCGCCAGCCCCTACCGCCGCCTGAAGCTCGTGATGGACTACTGGTGCGCGCTGTGGTTCTGGCCGATCGAGGCTGCGGACCAACTGCCGGACCGCGACGAGTTCCTGAACAAGATCACCCTGGTGCTCACCGGCGCCGTGTTCCAGCCCGGCCTCGGCCCCAACCAGACCGCCGACCTCTTCGGCGAGGAGTATGCCGAGCACGCCGCCGACATCGCCAAGCACATCGCCAACGAGATCGGGATGCTGGACCTCGACCGCCTGTTCGAGCAGTTCCCACGCCTCAAGTTCGTGGACGGCCTCGCCAGGCGCCACCGCTTCCACCATTGGGAGCTGGCCTTCGCGGACCTCTTCTACGGCGAGCGGCCCGACGGCCGCCTCCGGGGCGGCTTCGACCTGGTGCTCGGCAACCCCCCGTGGGTGAAGGTGGAGTGGGAGGAAGGCGGCGTGCTGGGCGACCACAACCCGTCGTTCGTGCTGCGCCGGCATTCCGCGACCGAGATCACCGCGCTACGCGGCGATGCGTTCGACCGGCGCCCCGGCTTGCGGGCCGACTGGTTGGCGGAGCTCGAGCAGGCCGAGGCGACCCAGGCGTTCCTGAACGCCCGCCAGAACTACCCCTTGCTCGCGGGCCAGCAGACCAACCTGTACAAGTGCTTCCTGCCGCAGGCGTGGATGATCGGGAGCGAAGACGGCGTATCCGGCTTCCTGCACCCCGAAGGTGTGTACGACGACCCGAAAGGCGGCACGTTCCGGGAAACGCTGTACCCGAGGCTGTGGGCGCACTTCCAGTTCCAGAACGAGAAGAAGCTCTTTGAGGTGGTCGATCACCACACGTTGTTCAGCATCAACGTCTACGGCAGCGCCCGCTCTGCCCCCGCGTTCTTCCACATCGCCAACCTGTTTGCCCCGGCGACCGTCGATGCCTGCCTCGACCACGACGGCCACGGCCCCGTCCCCGGCATCAAGGACGATACGGGAGGCTGGAATACAGCCGGACACGCCCACCGCGCCATCGAAGTCGATCAGGGTGCCCTCGACCACTTCGAGAAGCTGTACGACGAGCCCGGCACCCCGCCTCTCCAAGCGCGGCTGCCGGCCTTGCACGCCAGAACCCTGCTCCAACTGCTCCGGAAGTTCGCGGCATACCCGAAGCGCCTCGGCGACCTGAAAGGCGAGTTCCACGTGACCGCCCATTGGCACGAGACGATGTCACAACGCGACGGAATCATCCGCAGGGAGACGCGATTCCCGGAGACCCCGGGAGAGCTGGTGCTGTCGGGTCCGCACTTCTTCGTCGGCAACCCGCTCAACAAGACCCCACGCCGGGAATGCACCCAGAACAGCCATTACGACGTCCTGGACCTCACCATCCTGCCGGAAGACTACCTGCCCCGCACGAACTACGTGCCGGCTTGCAGTCCGGACGAGTACGACCGGCGCACACCCAGGGTGCCGTGGCAGGAGCCGGGCGAAGAAGCGAAGGGTGAAGCTGCGAAAGGCAAAGAGACGACGGACGACGAGACGAAAGGCGCAGAGACGGAGGGCGAAAAAGCGTCCCGGAAGGTGACGGGGCGCCACGTCGTGAACACCGGCGACCGCCCCCCGCAGGCGGAGAGCGAAGATGCGCCCCGGAAGGTGACGGAGTACTACCGTGTCGTGAACCGGGAGATGGTCAGTCCTACGTTGGAGCGTACCTACCTTCCCGCACTCATTCCCCGAGACGTCGCCATCACTACATGTGTTGCCACTGCCTTTCGAAATGCCGGTACGCTCGTTGACTTCGCCGCTCTGTCCATGTCTGTGGTCCTCGACTTCACGATGCGGACAGCCGGGGTCGGACATGTACGCTTATCACAACTCAGCCGGCTGCCGGTGTTGGCCGACACCTGCGACCCGCGCATCCGAAACGCCCTCCGCATCCGGGCGCTGCGCCTCTGCTGCCTGACCAGCCACTACGCCGACCTGTGGTCCGATATCTGCAACAGCGAACCGCCGCCACCCACCGCATCGTCCAACCTGATTGCGCATGAAGCTCGGCTTTCAGCTTCGGATCGACGGGAACCCGGGCACGGGCTCCACGAAAACTCGTCATTCCCGCGAAAGCGGGAATCCACTGAGTGGGACAGTTCTCCGCCTGCCCCGGATCATCTCGGACGCGCTGCCCTGCCCGGAAACGCCGGGGCCACCCCGGAGGAGGCTGCGGATGATCCCGGAAACACCGCCATCGCCAGCCCGGCCCGGTCTGGAAGTGCCGCCACCATCTCCGACCAGCCTCCGAATCGTGGCGCCGAAGGCACGGCCACCACCGGCGAACCGCCTGCCCGTGCCAGAACCGCTTCCGCCCGGTCTGCCACTCGCGACGATGCGGAGACCGTCGCCCTGCACGAACCGCCCGACGGCTCCGATGTCCCCGGCAGCCAGCCCTCCACCCGTGGAGCGGGAAACAGCGCCGCTACGGACGAACCATCCGGCAGGAGCCCTGCCGCTTCCGACCAGCGCTCCGACCCCGCCGGATCCGGAACCGCCCTCGACGCCTTCCGCGCCGACGCCTGGACCCGGCAGGACCCCCGCTTGCCGGATGACTTCGCCGCCCTCACAGCCGAATGGCGATGGAAGTATGCGCTCCGCACCGACTACGCCCATCGCCAGGCCCTCGTCGAGATCGACGTCCTCGCCGCCATGGCCCTCGGCCTGACCCTCGACGAGCTCCTCACCATCTACCGCGTCCAGTTCCCCGTCATGCGCCAGTACGAAGCCGGCACCTGGTACGACACCAACGGCCGCATCGTCTTCACCCCGTCGAAGGGCCTCCCCGGCGTCGGCCTCCCCCGCAAGGCCATCAAGGACGACACCAGCTACACCCTTCGCACCCCCGACCCTGACCGCATCCCCGCCGCTGGCTCCCGGCACGCACTCTCCGGGCCTCCCGGGACGGTCCACACCGGCCCGGAGGCGGCTCCCGCGACGACCCAGACCGGCATCGCCCTCGGCTGGGAGGACATCCGCGACCTCCCCGCAGGCGCCACCGTCACCCGCCGCATCACCGACGACACCCTCCCGAGCGGCCCCACCCACCGCGAAATCGTGTATCATCCCCCCTTCGACCGCTGCCACCGGGAACAGGACTACCGAACCGCATGGACACAGTTTCACAATCGTATCGGCCACAGCGAATGATCATGATGCCGTCTTCTGCATGTCCACTGTCGTCATGAATATGGATATTTCACATCTCTCGGCTACGGATCTCGCCGAAACTGACGCTCTGATGAAGCGACACAGCCGAACGCTTGGATTTCTTCCTGAAGCTGTCATTCTTGATCATATAAATAAAGGCAGTGTGCTGGGAGCCAAAACCCCCGACGGCCGACTTGCCGGCTATCTTCTCTACGCATCTTACCCCGACCGTTTCCGCATCGTCCAGCTCTGCGTGTCGGACGAATATACGAGACAGGGCATTGCACGGAAATTGATGGATAAACTAAAGGAGACAGCTACAACTCAGAAAGTGATCAGACTCCGTTGCCGCCGTGATTATCCGGCGCATGCCGTGTGGCGCAGGCTTGGATTCGCCCCATTGGGTAGCAAACCTGGTAGATCGTCCGCCGGTCATCACCTTGAACTCTGGGAGCTCACTCTGGCTCCGAGCGATCAACTGAATATGTTTGATATGTCAGACGAAGACCATCTCAGTGTTGTCATTGATGCTAATGTTTTCTTCGACTTCGAAGAACCCGATGACGACAATACGCTACCCTCAAAGATGTTGCTTGCAGATTTTCTCATCGATCATATTGCTATTTCTGTTACCGATGAAATGTTCGTGGAGATAGACAGGGAAGGAGATCAAAGGAAACGCAACGCTAGCAAGCAGAAGGCGCATGGTTTCCACATGATATATCATGACCAGACACTTGCGGAACAATTTGAAAGCATCTTGTCCATACTGTTGCCGAAGGCCAATCCGCGCCAGATATCGGATATCCGACAGATCGCAAAAACGGCCGCATCAGATGCGAACACCTTTGTAACCAGAGACAACGCACTCCTTAAAAAATCCAGGGAAATTTTCGATCTGACAGAAGTCGATGTAGTATCTCCGACTGATTTGATAATCCAACTCCGAGAGTTATCTGAAAAACAAGTCGTCATGCCGGTCCGCGTTGCCGGCCAAGATCTCGAATGGCGTCCTCTGGTATCCGGCGACTTCGCAGAACTTCGTGTCGACTCCTTTCTGCGCAACAAGGAACGAAAGGGAAGGTTTATTGAAACATTGAATTTCTTTCTCCTTCATAACAACCGTTACACCTGTGATATACTTCGATGCAAAGGCGAAATTGTTGCCATTCGGGTGCTCGAAAATAGATCCAACAAAGTGATAGCCGTGCACATGGGCAGGGTGGCGCGTTCTCCCGATCAGTCCATGTTTGGACGTTTCCTGATTGCAGACATTATTTCAAAAGCAGTTGATCAGAAAGTAAGCATGGTAGAATTTTGCAGGAAACATCTTGCTGCCGAGTTGATACCCGATCTCATTGAAATGGGTTTTGTCGAGCACAAAAACCATTTCGCCAGATTTTGCCTGGCAGATCATATCGGTCGGGAAAAAGCATTGTTCAAGATTGCAGAATTGTCGCCCGAATCTGTCGTCAAATACAGGAGCATGTCTGACCTTCAATTCGAAAAATGGTGCTCTCCCCTCGGATTGGAAGATACAGCGTTGAATTTTTTTCTTATACCCATTAAGCCAAGTTATGCGATGGATCTTTTTGACAGAGATCAATCTGCGTCCGATTTTTTTGGTGGAAAGATCAAGGTGCTGATTCGTTGGAAGAACGTCTACTATCGGAGCGGAACCCATCACAGGATGCTCGAGCCACCGGCGCGTATCCTATGGTACGTGAGCGGACCACAGCACCAGCAAATTGTGGCAATTTCTCACCTTGATGCCGTCGAGGTGGGCTCTCCGAAGGCACTATATCGGAAATACAGGAGATTCGGAACTTTCGAATGGCGGGATATTGTTCGGACATGTAAGGGCAATCTCTCAGCCAATCTCATGGCGTTGAAATTTTCGCACACGTTTCTCTTTCAAATACCGATCCCACTGGTCACAATGAAGGCCATTTACCAGGAACATCGGACGAACCTGGTCGTGCAGTCTCCGTCGAGAATTCCACCTGGAATATTCCAGAGGTTGTTCAACGAAGGGTATCCGACCCAGTCATGAACATGCAGCCTCTCCTGCTTTCATTGAAGCCTCGTTACGCAGACCTGGTCTTTGATGGTCTGAAGACAGCCGAACTGCGGAGGCGCATTATTCCTTGCATAGAGAATCGTTACGTGTTTATTTACGTTTCCAGTCCGATCAGACGCCTCCGGGGCGGTTTCCGCGTTGGACAAGTATGGCGTGGTTCTCCCGAAGAGATCTGGGATCAGGTATCCGCATTCGCGGGCATCGGCAAACAGGATTTTGACGCCTATTACGCGGGTCGGACAATAGCGTACGCCTTGAGCATCATGGATGTTTGGGAATACAAGAATCCGATGGATCTGAACGCTCTGAGAAACAGATTTCCTGGCTTTGTCGTGCCTCAATCGTGGCGGTACGTCAGACCTGAAGAATACAGATCTTTTCGAAGAATGAAACACCGAGAAAGAACAACCGCTTCGCCAGATGCTGCTATATTCGAACGCCGGCAGCAGCAATCCGGACGACGTTGACACCTTCGACGTGCTCAACGTCTGCGACGACCAACGATCAGTGTGAAATGATGGACCGGCATCAGCTATTCCTGCCCTTCGATTGGTCGAATCCGTGTAGGCAGCGTCTGATGAAGCGCCGCTTCCAGCTAACCCGGATATTGCACGAAAAATAACCGCTTGGCTCCGTGATCGGTTATGGTTCAGTACCCTGGCTTCTCTCATTCTTCTGTACCCGATTCAACTCCTTGATCGCTTCTCTCTGGAGGATTCCTGCCATCTGTGGTTTTCTCGACTTGAATGGGTGGAACAAGCCTGACAGGGTGCGAACGACGAGCCAGAAGCAGTTGCCGCTGCTTGCGTTCCGAGACGTCCATGGGCCAACCGACGATGTTGGCGTGCCGCGGCGGGACTTCATCATGCTCCACTCGAAGGCCGGCGTCGTTTACCGCGGATTCGTCGAACTCGCCCCAACCGTGGAGCCGCCGTGAGGTGGGATGTTGCTCCGCGACCTTCACGCCCAGATCGCAGATCTCCTTGCAGTGCAGGCCATCGGTTCGGAACACTGAAAGCTGAAGCGCCTTGTTCGGTTCGAACAATTTGGGCTTCACGATGGAGCTGGTAAGACGATTCCCTTCCACCGCAAATCTCGCAAGTGAGCCCGAAGCCCTGACCGTCATTGGTCCTGGAATTCGCGCAGACGTTCGAAGCAGCAGCCCACGAATTGCGGTAGACTGCCCATCCACGGCTCACGACCATTCAGCCGCGTATCTTGGAATAGCCCGGCGAATGCGATTTCTCCAGAAGGGCAAACACTCACTGTGAGCATCACTTCCCGGGAAATAGTCCAATCGAAGTCCACCTCGCCATGTGGCGTAGCAGCGATATCAGGCCGGATGACATGGCCTGGAAATTCATCGATTAATTTCTGTGCAATCTCCACGGTTTTGACGTCGAGCGCGAGAGCGCCTTCACCATCCCAATTCTCAATGCCCGCCTCCTCCATCAGATCGCGGATTTCCTGCTTTATGGATTCCCTGTCCGCATATGGCCGGTATATTTTGTGGGTGCACCCGGTGCGGCTTGCGATGTCCGTTATGGAGACGAGGCCGGCATCAGTGACCTGGACGACGTTGATACCTTCAACGTGCGCAATGTCCGTGACCGCCGACAGAACCGCCTCATCAAGGCTCGTTGCTTCCCGGTTGAAATCAGCGTACTGGACCTCATCGCTCCGGCCTATCGCCGCGTCATCGCACCCGGCCTCGAAGAGCCTGTTGATGAGCGCGTCGGCCTGCAGATCGGGGCCATCGACGATCAGCGTGAAATGATGTATTGGCATCGGCTGCTTCTACCTCTTACTATTGGTCGAATCCATGTGGGCAACGTCTGATGAAGTGCCGTATCTGCTTGACATGGAACCCGGCGCTGCGGGGCGTGGTCCAGATGGACATCTGACACCCCGAACGGCTGGCCTCCCCGCATCGCATCACTCCCCAACGATGACCAGATGAAGCCGGCATCACCGTCCACCCCGCCGTCTCGGCGGCGGCAAGCGCGCTCTCGACGCCCTTCTTCGGGTGCTTCGCCCTCATCCGTTGACAGGATACAACAGCCGCCCGCGCACGATCCATCCCCCCGTCACCGCGATCCGATGCCATCGGGCATACCGCACCCCTTGGCCCGGCGACCCCAAGGGGAACATCCAGGACCACGAGGGCGCGACGGCGATGCATCGGACGCGACAATTCATTGAAAATAATAAAAATCTGGAGGATCGAAATGGCTGATCACTACACCTGCCGCATCACTTGGTCGGCGGAGGATGGAGGGCGCCTGGGGCGGTGCGCCGAATTCCCGCCGCCGAGCTGGCTGGCGCCGACCCCCGACGAGGCGCTGTCGGGGACTCGGGAGCTGGTAAGCGGCGTGCTCTCGGACATGCGGGCCAGTGGAGAACCCCCGCCGGAGCCCTTCGCGGGGCCGCATCAGCAGCGGGCGGTTCGTGGTGCGGGTCCCGCCCGGAACGCATCGGGCGCTCTCGGTCCACGACGCCGGTGTCCAGCAGAATCGCACAGGAGGCTAAGTCCATAGCTTCCTGCCCGAAAGTCTGTCGCGATCCAGCTCGGATTTCAGCAATTCCCATGCGCCGGATTCCGCTTCAGCATCTTCGATCATCCAGTTCTTCAGCAACTGGACGGCCTTTCGATTGTGTTTCCTCTGTTTGCCAATCCCGCCCGCGGACACGGATTCCCGGGAGCCACGCGGAGCATCGGAGTGATGTGGCGCGCGGAATCCAACCGGGACCGGATACGATTCGTTTTCTGCGACCACGGGCGGTCTCTCCGGTTGCCGATGGGCGGGAGTTTCAACCGACACCCCCACTTCGGTCAAGTGGGCCGGAGCCCTGCTCCCGCGCCGAGGCAGCGTCTCCCCATCCTTCGTCCCGGGGGCATCGGGGCGTCGGCATCAAGCCGGGCTCTGCGCTGGACAAGCCAACGTCGGCACAGCACGCAGAGCGAACGGGACCCCGCGGGATGGCGACCCTTCGGAGACGCTGGCCGGCGGCGGCAAGGGCATGGTGCTCCTGGTGGCGAGCGGAACGGCGGTTCGGCTGAGGTAGAGGCAGCGTCCGGAAACCGCGGGGCTTCTACGGGTTGCTCATGCCTGCCGGCGGCGGTTGGGGGTTCGTTCTTTCCAGGCTCGTCCGCATCCGCCGGACCGTGGAGATCGAGGCTATCATGGCCCCATGACCCTGCCGCCCAACCTGTTCAAGCCCGGCGCCGGAAGCCATCCTCCCCACCTGGCGGGCCGGGACGGGGAGATTCGGGCCATGGCCCCCACGGAGGCGGCAATCGAGGCGAGGGCCGCCCCTGCCGCGGACGTCATCCTTCATGGCCCTCGGGGCAACGGCAAGACCGTGCTTCTCGACGTGATCGGGGACCGCCTGGAGCAGGCCGGCGCCCGGGTCGTGCGGGCGACGGCCCACGAGGAACTGGCGTCGTGGCGGGCGCTGGCGAACGCCCTGGCCCCCGACGACGGCTGGCGTGGAGCGCTGCGCCGCCTGTCGGAGCGGGTGGGCGGGGCCGCACCCAGCCGCCTGACCCTGTTCGGCGTCCGCCTGGACCTGGACCTGAATCGGGCCGACGGGCCGTCCGCGAGGCAAATGCTTGCATCCCGCTCCGCGGAAGGCCCCTTCGCCCTGCTGGTGGACGAAGCGCACGTGCTGTCCCCGGAGGTCGGGGGGCGGCTGCTGGACGCCTCGCAGAGCATTCGCCGGATGGGAGCCCCCTTCCTCTTGATCCTGGCCGGTACGCCAGGCATCGAGCAGGCGCTGCGCGGCATGGGGACGACTTTCTGGGAGCGGTCCCTGCGGATGCCGGTCGGTCGCCTGAAGCCGGGCGAGGACCGGGATGCGCTGATGAAGCCATTGGAGGATTCGGGCTGCTCGGCGGACGCGGCCCCCCTGGCCCGGCTGCTGGATGCGGCGAACCTGTACCCCTATTTCGTGCAGGAGGTCGGCGCCGCCGCCGTCACGGCGCTGAACGCGCGCGGCGCGAAGCACGTCGATGCCGCCGTTGCCGATCAGGCCCTGGCGGCGTTCTCATCCGTCAGGACCGCTTTCTACGACAGTCGGGTCGACGAGCTGGACGATGCCGGGCTGCTTCCATACGCCGCCGCCCTGGCGCCGCTCTTCGCCGGCGAGGACAATCGAGTGCCCCGCGCCGAGGTATCGGACACGCTGGCCGCCTGCTGTGAACGGCGCGGGGATGGTCTGGACGCTCGGCAGGCGCGCCGCGAGCTGGTGGCCCGGGGCGTGGTGTGGGCGCGGGACGGCCGCTACGAGCCCGGCATCCCGTCCTTGCTGGCGCACGTGGCCGAATGCGCCGCCTGAATGGACCGGGCGCGGACGCATGGAATTCGAGCGGGAAGACGGACGGTGAACACCGGAAGACGACGAGGGCGGGAGCCACGATGAGCCGGCGAGAGCGTGAAGAAGCGAGAGAAGGAGTGGGAAGGGCGCCGGTGCTGGGGCCGATCGGCTGAACGGACGTGGAGTGGCCGCCCGGAAATGCGATAGAAGTCCATCACGCGCTGCTGGATGCCGGGGACCGCGAGGGCGCGGCGAAGTGGCTGGCCGCCGTCTCGGTGGACGTGATCGCCCAACTGGAAGAAGGGATGGCCCGGAAATGACCGGCGTCGTCGCAATCGACGCGAATCTGTTCCTTGAATTACATTCATCAAGCTAACGATTTCGAACAGGATAGACGGCGCGCGAAGGCGTGCCATGATGAGGGTCGTACCAGAGCAGCTTCAAAGCCCGCCTGTCACGAATCCCGTAAATGCGTGTCGTCGAGTCCAGGCGCAGGGAGAACAACTCCAACACATCGTCCTGCCCGATCTCCGCAAGCCTCGTCTTCGCTTGCCGACTCAGGTTTTCGACTTCCACGAAGTGGCTGTTGGTTCCTCTCGCCCTGCCGCCCGCCGCGCGCATGATTTCGGCCCAGGTCATGGATTCGAAGTGTTGCAGCTTCGGCAGGACTTCGTCCCACCAGACCCCGGGAGGAATGCTGCGACACCCCCACGTTCCCTCCTGATCCACGATGCTGAACCTTCACACGATCGTTTCGCGCTCATGCGACGAAGGATCGCGGCCGGGGCTCGTGCGAGACTCCTTGCCGCCGGGCGGCAGGGCACGCGCCGTGGCCCGCTTCCTGAATCTCCGGGCCACGGCAGCTACAGGGCGCCGTAGTATTCGGCCAGATCCTGCTTCGGAATGATGCTGTCGCCGCGCTCGCCTTCGGGAACGCCCTTGCGAGCCGAGCGCCAGGGGTCTTCCATGTGAGTGAGGTCGCTCAGCCATTGCGGCGACCTGTCGCCGTAGAACTCCAGCACCGCGTCCACGGTCTCGCGCTGGTCGGGGGTCAGCGCGTCAGGGTCGCCCTTCCCCAAGTCGGACACCCGGTACTCGCGGCGATGGGCGTCGTAGAGCTCGCGGACCACCGGCCCGTTCGCCCAAGCCTCGATCTCCTCCGGGAACAAGGCGTCGTCATCCCACACGAGCGACCACGCCTGACTGTAGTAGACGAGCTTCTGGAGCTTCCAGGTCGTCATGGCGCCCTGCTCCCCGAGGATGTAGGCGGCGGCGTCGAACACGCTGACCATCGTTCGGCTCTCTCCCTTCCCGCCTGCCCGGTGATCGATGCGAAAGGGGCAGCGCAGGGCGAGGATACGGCAGCGCCGGGCAGTGGACAACCTCCGAACCGGGCGTGAATGCGGTCCGCGAGCCCCCCGCCCGAACCGGGATTGGATCGCGGCCTGCGGCAGAGCCCGGAACCCCGTCGTGCCGCCCCCGCGCCGCCCGGCGCCGGAACACCGTCGTCGAGCCGCAGGTCTCTGCCGGATAAGCTAATATCGGCGCAGCACGAAAAGCTAACGGGAGCACGGCGCGATGGCGGCGCCTTCGGAGAAGCTGGCCGGTTCGCTGGATGCGCTGCGCTCGCTCCAGGAGCGCGGCGTCGTCGCCATCCGCTCCGCCGATCTTGCACGCACGCACCGCGAGCGGCTGGTCGGACACGGCTTTCTGCAACCGGTCCTCAAGGGATGGTACGTCGCCGCCTCGCCGGGTCGGGGCGCCGGAGACAGCACCGCATGGTATGCGTCGTTCTGGAGCTTCTGCGCCGCGTACCTGCACACCCGGTTCGGCCTCGAGTGGAGCCTGTCTCCGGAACAGTCCCTGGCGCTCCATGCGGGCAACCGGGTCGTTCCGAAGCAGCTTCTCGTACGCGCGCCCAAGGGACGTAACCAAATCACCCCTCTACTCCACGGCACTTCCCTGCTCGAAGTCCGCGCCGCGATTCCCGACGCCGGGGACGTCACGGAGCTGGACGGGATGCGCGCGTTCAGCCTGCCCGCTGCGCTGGTCGCGTGTCCCGCCCGGTTCTTCCAACACAATCCGGTGGATGCACGCACTGCGCTCGCCCTCGTGCACGACCCGTCCGACCTGCTTCGCCGCCTCCTCGACGGCGGCCACAGCACCGTCGCCGGGCGGCTGGCCGGCGCCTTCCGCAGCATCGGCCGCGAGCGGGCCGCCGACGAAATCCTTGGAGCGATGCGCGCGGCCGATTTCGCCGTGCGCGAACGCGACCCCTTCGAGATGGCGCCGGCCCCGGTCCTCGCCTCCGCTCGCGCCCTCGCCTTCCCCCGGGGCGCTTCCCCCTTGGCGCTGCGCCTGCGCCTGATGTGGGACGCGATGCGGGGCGGCATCCTCGACCGTTTGCCCCGCCTGGCCAGAGGTCCGACCGATC
Source organism: Gammaproteobacteria bacterium (assembly GCA_965243335.1). Classification (GTDB taxonomy): domain Bacteria; phylum Pseudomonadota; class Gammaproteobacteria; order HK1; family HK1; genus JAJDXW01. The sequence goes on along the minus strand of OZ251545.1, from coordinate 795,237 downwards.
TCGACGCCTTGCTCGAACGGATCGAGGAGGTCTACGTCACGGACGCCTACCACTCCCTCTCGATCGAGGGGTATCGCGTGACCCCGGCCCTGATCGACCGGGTGCGCGGCGGGGTCTGGAACCCGGACCGCAACGAAGAAGACCGGGCGGACCGCGATGCGCTCGCCGCACGCGGCTACTGGCAGGCTTACCGGGCCGTGCGGGGAAGTATCCGCCGGGCGGCCGGCGGCGAGAATCCCGGAACGGTCGCGGAAGAGGATCATCGGACCTGGTATCGGGAGATGTTCGCGCCGACCGTAGCCGCGGGCCTCGCGCGGCCGACCGACCTCGCGGGATACCGCAATTCCCAGGTCTGCATCCGGGGTTCCATGCACGTTCCGCCGAGCCCGCCTTCGGTGCGAGACGCGATGCCGGCGTTCTTCGACCTCCTCCGCGAGGAGCCGGAGCCCTCCGTTCGGGCCGTGCTCGGACACTTCCTGTTCGTCTACGTCCACCCCTGTCCGGACGGAAACGGACGCATCGGCCGTTTCCTGATGAACGTCATGCTGACGGCGGGCGGCTACCCGTGGACCGTCATCCCGGTCGAACGGCGGGACGCCTACATGGCGGCCCTCGAAGACGCGAGCGTGCGAGGCGAGATCGGCCCGCTCGCCGACCTCCTCGCCGGACTCGTGCAACCGGATGGCTGAAGACGAACCGATTCCCGGTCGGGCTGGGGCCGGTTCCTGGCCACCCGACGACGCCGGGACACCGGCCGGCTCATGGCGCCCGCACGCTCGGGGCTATCATGGCTCCACGACCCTGCCTCCCAACCTGTTCAAGCCCGGAGCCGGAGCCCATCCTCGCTGCCTGGCGGGCAGGGGCGGGGAGATTCGGGCCGCGGCGCGGCTCACGCATCTGGCCGGAGGCGCGGCCTGAATGAGCCGAACCGGATCACCGGACGACGCGAAGGCGCCGAGCTTTCGGGCTTGTCCGCATCCACTGTCCGTAGACGCCGCGGACGCCGCGCCGCCGACACGCGAGCCGGAGTTGGAGAAGCCGAGCGGCATCGGCGAGCTGAACGAACGGTCCCTGCATCGGGCGTTGAAGGCCCGCTACGCGGCGCCCGGCAGCGTCACGGAACAGGCCGTGGACGGCTTCGTGGCCGACGTGGTGACCGGCGGCGGTCGCATCGTCGAGGTCCACACCGGGCCGTTCTCGCCGCTGAAGAAGAAGCTGCCCCGGCTGCTCGAACGCTTCGCCGTGACCCTGGTGTATCCGGTCGCCCAGGACCGATACATCGTCACGATGCCGGCCGGTGCGGGTGTCCCGGGCGCCCCGGATGCGCCGAACGCCCCGAACCCCCTGACGACCCCGGATACCCCGAGCGCCACGGACGCCACCGACGCCCCGGATAACCCGGACGCTCCGCACATCCCGAACGCCCCGGCCATCCCGACCGCCCCGCTCAGGCGGCGCAAGTCGCCGAAGCACGATTCCGTGTTCACCGTCTTCGACAGCCTGACGAGCATCCCCACCCTGCTGGACCACCCCAACCTGACCATCGACGTGGTGATGACCGTCGAGGAGGACGTCCGGGTGAAGGACCCGGAACGCCACGGATCCGGAGGCAGGCGCCGGGGAAGGCGCCGGCGCGGCTGGACCCGCATCGACCGGCGGCTGGTGGAGGTGGCGCAAACGCACCGGCTCACGGGCATGGCCGACCTCTTCGCGCTGGTGGACGCCGCCTTGCCGGAGCCGTTCACCACCCTCGACCTCGCCCGCGCGATGCGATCGCCCCGACGCCTGGGCCAACAGGCGGCGTTCTGCTTCCGCAAGGCCGGGGTCAGCGAGGTCTGCGGCAAGACCGGCAACGCGCTGCTGTACCGGCGCACGGCGAAACGCTGAACGTCATCGGGGGCGGGGGCGGCCTGCGGTCCGTCGTCGTCTTCCACTCCCGGCGCCCCTCCATCCGCTCGGGCGACCGGGGCGCCCCGCAAGCTGCCGTCTTCTTCCGCCATGAGATCGACTTCTCTCGTGGAATCCGCGTCCCGTCCCGTGACATTAGCAGCAGTTTGTGGCAGATTCCACCCGCAACGCCCGTTATCGGAGGCGAAACGCATGTTGCTGCGCTTCGGTGTGGCCAATCACCGCTCCATCCGCGACTACCAGGAGCTGCTCCTGAGCGCGTCCCGGCGCATCAAGCGCGAGGGGCTGGTCATCCCGGTCCCGACGCTGAAGGAAGCCGCGGCGCCCATCGCCGCGATCTACGGACCCAATGCGGCGGGCAAATCCAACCTCATCGACGCCATGGGCGAGATGCGGCGGGTAGTCGTCCACTCTCACAAGTCACTGGATACGACGGACCACATTCGGCGGGTTCCGTTTCGGCTCGACGATGCGACCAAGGAAAAGCCAACGCGGTTCGACTGCACCTTTACCGTGGGCCGACCGGGAGCGGACGGACGGGGGGCGGATCAGCCCGAGAGCGTATACGAATACGGTTTTGAGTATACGGCAACGGAATTTTGTAGAGAATGGCTCTATCGAATTGTTCGCAAAGAACGACAGAGCACCCGATTGATCTTCGAACGCGAAACACGAGACGGAAGGGTTTGCGTGAAGGTTGGAAGCCGATTGTCCGGAAAGAACAGGACGATCATGGGCCTGACGCGCGCGAACAGCCTGTTTCTTTCAGCCGCGGCCCAGAACAATCACCCTCTGCTTACGGAGCTGTATCGACATTTCGCGGAGAGCTGGGCGGTCCTTCTGGAAGGAAGGGCCATGCACGAAACCAAAATGGTCGACCGCCTTGCCGGCTATGAGCACCTTGAACGCCTGGTGGAGTTGATCAACCAGGCCGACGTCGGCATAACCAGAATCGAGGTCAAGGACGGGGGAGACAGCGACAGTATGTTCGGGGGTCTCCGGGATGTGGTGCAGATGTTCTCTGAACGCTTCGATGATCCGGACGAGGGCAATTCCTTGAAAGAATCCTTGTCCGGAAAAATGCGATTTCGCAAGCAGATCCGTTTCAGTCATGCAGCTTCCGATGGCGGTACTCGGACATTGGGCTACGATTTAGAGAGCAAGGGAACCCGAACGCTGATCTCACTGCTCATTCCGGCATTGGAGGCGCTGGCGCAAGGGTCGCTGCTCGTGGTAGACGAGTTGGATACCAGCCTTCATCCGGGCCTCGCGCGAGCGTTCGTGTCTCTGTTCAACAAGGAGGATTCCAACCCGCACGGGGCGCAGCTCGTCTTCTCCACGCACGACGTCACCCTTCTCGGCAGCGGGCTGATCCGGCAGGACGAGATCTGGATGACCGACAAGAACCGCGATGGGGCGTCCGGGTTCACGCCGTTGACGGACTTCAAGCTACGTTCGCGCGATGACATCGAGAGGGCCTATCGTCACGGACGTTTCGGCGGGGTTCCGGCCGCCGACGACTTCCTCCTCGCCTTCGACGACGATCGGCTTCCGGCGGCAGAGCAATGAGCCGCAAGAGCCCCGTCGCGAGACCCACAGGCCGTAAAGCTCCTGTCCGCAGCCCGGCTCTGCGGATCGTGGTCGTTTCCGAAGGCGCCGTGACAGAGCCCCTTTACCTCAAGACATTCAAGCGTCTCCATGAGGCTCAGTCGTCCGCAAAACTGGACTTGATTGGCGGTGCCGGCGATCCACGGGCAGTGGTTAAACGTGCGATTGAAAAATCGAGAGGGTCGAAACGCGATCGACTTGGCGGACAGGATACCGTATGGGCGATGTTCGATCGGGATGAACATCCGCAATTCGACGAAGCGAAAAACATGGCGCGCAGAAAGGGGATTCGACTTGCCATCTCCAACCCATGCTTCGAGCTCTGGGGGATATTGCACTATCAGGAATGCAATGCCCCGCTGGATCGACACGAATGCCAAAAGAAGCTCGGTGAATTGTGTCCAGATTACAGCAACAGAAAAGGAAAGGTCTTCGACGACCCGGAGGTGATCAAGCACAATTATCAGACGCGGTCGAAAGGGCCGAGAATGCGCTTGTCCGTCGTGAGGAGGAAGGAGACCCCGAGGGAAACCCTTCCACGACCGTGCATCATCTGACCGAGCACATCCTCAGCCTCAGCGGCGGCGCGCGGGCCGAACACAAGAAATAGCGCATCCCCCACCCCCATGATCCCCTCCGTCGTCGCCTCCGAGGCCACCGGCGCGCTCCGCGACTTCCTCGCGACCGGCTTCGGGCCGTCCAACCCGACGCTCGCGAACGTCGTGGACGACTTCCTGGCCGAGCCCGGGAGCCTCGCCAAGGGGCCGTACCTCTCCATCGCCCTGCCCCTCCAGCCGGCCCCCGAGGGCGGCGAGCCCTTCCCGGAGGTCCCGCTCGGGTTCACCCGTACCGTACCAGCGCACCGCTTTCTCGCGCCTTGCCGCGCGCGCTGGTTCGGGCCGCGGGGCCGAGGCCACCGCGAGGGCCGGTCACCCGGCCGTGGGGGCCGCCGGCGCGAACGGCGCCGGCTTCTCCCCCGCCCCCCCGGACGCTCGACCACCGCCGAGACCGGCTCCGGCAAGACGGAGTGCTTCCTGTTCCCCATCCTGGACCATTGCCGGGCCGAGTCCCCGGCGCCGGGGATCAGGGCCGTCCTCGTCTACCCCATGAACGCGCTCGCGGCGGACCAGGCGCGGCGCATTGCGCGGACGATCGACCGCACCCCGTCGCTCCGCGGCGAGGTCACCGCGGGGCTCTTCGTCGGGCGCGACAACCGGCCCCAGCGCTCCCCACACACCACGATGGGCCGGGACCACGTCATCACCGACCGCGACACCCTCCGCGAACGGCCCCCCGACGTCCTGCTCACGAGCTGCAAGATGCTGGACTGCCTCCTGGTCCGTCCCTTCGACTTCCGGCGCTGGCGGCACAACGGGCCGGACACCCTGCGCTACCTGGTGGTCGACGAGCTGCATACCTTCGACGGCGCCCAGGGGACGGACCTCGCCTGCCTCATCCGCCGCCTGCGGGTCCGGCTTCGGGCGCCTCCCGAGAATCTGATCTGCGTCGGGACGTCGGCCACCCTCGGCGGCGCGGGAGGCATGTGCGCTGTGGGCTTTTTCGTCAGGCACGCCTCTCGCGGGCGCGTCCGTGGAGACGTGGGTGTCCTGGGAACGCGGGCGTCTCCCCCGCAAACAAACCGCGGCGGGGCCACAGCCGCCCAATGCGGGCGGGACGCCCGCGTTCCCAGGAGCGTCTGCGACGAGGCGTGCCTGACGAAAACCCTACCGCGCACGCGCCTCGGGGAGGCTGGTGCGGGTCGCGGACCCGGCGGCGGTGTTACGCTTCCGCCGCTGTCGTACGCGACCCCGTCGAACCCCGCCCGGACGGACGGCGTTCGCGCGGGGGCGCACGACGCGCGCCGGAGAGGACCTGAGGATCGATGACCGGAAGACCCCGGATGGCGATGTCCAGTGACTTCCTGGACGCCTTTGCGCGGCTGCCGCGGGCGCTCGGCTTCAGCGCGCCGAGCCGGCTCCTCTCCTCCGGGTCCGCCGCCCGGGCCGCCGCCTGATCCGCCCCCCGACTCGCCCCCCGGCCCTTTCCGCCCCTGCCTCTCCCCCCTGCCTGATGCACCCCCCGGAGCCCCATTTCCCGATCCGCTCCCTCCTCCTCGCGGCGGCGGCGTTCGTCGTGGTGGTGGCGGGGCTCAAGGCGGCCCAGGCGCTCGTCAACCCGTTCCTCCTCGCGGTCTTCATCGCGGTCATCAGCACCCCGCCCCTCTTCTGGCTGGAGGCGCGCGGCCTCCCCCGCGGGGCGGCGCTGCTCCTGGTCGTGCTCGCGGTGGTCGGGGCCCTGCTCGGGCTCTCGATCGCCGTCGGGGCCTCGGTCAACGACTTCACGAACGACCTTCCGCGCTACACCGAGCGGCTGAAGGGGCAGCTCGGCTCGCTCGCGGAGTCCCTCCGGGCGCTCGGCGTCGAGCCCCCGCAGGACAGTCGGTGGATCGTGGACCGGATCAATCCGGCCTGGGCCCTCCAGCTCGCGGGGCAGCTCTTCAACGGCTTCGGGGCGGTGCTGACGAACGCGTTCCTGATCCTGCTCGCCGTCGTCTTCATCCTGCTCGAGGCCTCGTCCTTCCCCGGGAAGCTCCACGCGGTCGCCCGCGACGCGCGCCTCACCGAAGCCCGCGTGGACGCATTCACCGGGGCGGTCCGCCGCTACCTCGCGATCAAGAGCCTCATGAGCCTCGGCACCGGGGCCGCGGTGTGGCTCTGGCTCACCCTCCTCGGGGTCGACTACCCGATCCTCTGGGGGCTGCTCGCCTTCCTCCTCAACTTCGTGCCCAACGTCGGGTCGGTCATCGCGGCCGTGCCGGCGGTGCTCCTCGCCTTCGTCCAGCTCGGGCCGTCGCCCGCGCTCTGGACGGCGGCCGGCTACCTCGCGGCCAACGTCTTCTTCGGCAACGTGCTCGAACCGCGGTTCATGGGGCGGGGCGTCGGCCTCTCCCCGCTGGTGGTGTTCCTCTCCCTCATCTTCTGGGGGTGGGTGCTCGGCCCGGTCGGGATGTTCCTCTCCGTCCCCCTGACCATCACGGCCAAGATCGCCCTCGCCGCCAGCGACGAGACCCGCTGGGCGGCCGTCCTCCTCGGGACGGGCGGGGAGGCGGCGGCCTCGGGCGCACGCGCGAGCTCACGCGAATCCTGATCACGCCTGCACGGGGACCCTGATCACGAACGGGGGGCGCCCGACCCGATCCATGCCCCCAACCTGGCCAAGCTGTACGCGAGTTCGGATCGGATCCCCGAAAGACACGGGCATTCGGATCGGACCTCGCGGACCGGCGGGCGGCAGCCGACGAGGACGACCCGGGGAGAAGCGGCCAAGGAGAACCAGACAAGAGGGGTGCCCGCGACCACACGCGAAGCGGGGACCGTCAGGACAGGATCCCTATTGACAGCAATGCCGGCCGAACGGTCAGAATTCGCGCCGTTGCATGGCCCGGGGGGCGCGTCCATCGGGAGGGCGGGCACGTCGGGGAGACGTCGGGGAGGAAGAAGAATGAGTCCGATCTCCGCGCGGCAGGCCGAGACCCGGCGGGTCGAGCAGGCGGCCCTTGCCTCACGGGAGGCGGGGCTGGGCGCCGAAGGACGCGCGATCGTCGAGGCCTCGGCCCGGGCCGAGGCGGACGGGACCCACCACCACCTGTGGGCGATGGCGGCCGATCTGTACGGACGGGGCCGACCGGACACCGCGGACGAGATCCTCGAGGCGTCGGAGGCGGAGAACCGATGAGGCTGGCGCTGGACACGAGCCTGCTGCGGAGCGTGTCCACGAGGAGGTTCTTCTCGATGCTCCTCGCGCTCGAAGGAGAGAGGGTCGTGGTGCTCCCCACCGTGGACAAGGAGATGGAGGCGCAAGCGGGGCACGCCGCCGCGGAGGAGGTCCACCGGCTCACGATGAAGGACCCTCCCGCGGCGCGGCGGGTGCGTGTGGACGCGATGATGGCGGCCAAGGAGGGCGCGGCGCGGTGGTGGAAGGCGGAGAAGACGAGGAACGACCCGGCGTTCGAGTGGATCGACGCGAACGAGGAGAGGAGGGAGGAGTACGACCGGGCCGCGATCCAGCTCCCGCCGTGGTGCCATCGAGGCGACAAGCAGGCTCCGAACGACTTGAGGATCATCGCCGAAGGGCTCGTCTGGGACGTGCCGATCCTTGCGACGAACAACTTCAACTCGATCCGGGTCGACGCCGTCAACCGGAGCATCCGGGAGATATGGGGCCGCGATAAGCCACTCGTACACCGCGCCGAGAGCGCCGTCACCGAGCTCGGGGGAGGGAAGGAGGCGATCCGGACCGCGGCCATGTGCGCGTGCGTCAGCGACCGGGTGCGTCATCCGGCGCTCGACGCGAGATCGCTGATCTCCCTGGCGAGGAACGTCCGCGGGGGAGGGCTGCGAGCCACGGGGGAAGAGCTCCAGCAATGGATCGAGGCGGAAGGCCCGAGATGGGGTGAGATCGCGGACGAGGCGAGGGGCCTGCTCGCAAGCGCTCCGGCCGCCCGAAGGACGCGCGAGGCGCAGACGAGGGCGACCGCCGCGATCAGGAGTGCGGTCAGGACCACGGGGTACGACCCGTGGCGCTGACCACGGACGGACGACAGCCCCCCGCCGGTAGACCCGGACGCCGGAGGCGCTGCATCCCATGCTTCCTGTCACCGGGATTCACCCGGGCAAACAACCGTGAGCGCACGATAACGGTCTTCCGCAAAGGCGGGCGAAAATACCCGAGCAACCCCAACGACCGGGGATGGGAGAACGACTTCTACTGCGGAGCGGGGATGGACATCGATCCCGGATGGGCCGGCTCGTCGGCCAGACATGCTGTCATGAAGGACCGCGGGACGCGGCGGCTGCGTGACCAGGAAGCACAGGAAATCTGATCGAAGTGATCGGAATTCGGGTGATCTCACGGCACGCATGGGGCCGGAGCCGGGCCGGGCGGGCAGGAGGCCGCGGCGGGGTTCGCCCCCATGCGGCCCCGGGGCCGTGTTCGGCGGCGCCGGGCTCGAAGGCGGACCCGGGCCCGTCGGTCCCGGCGCCCGCCGTAGCCCCTCTTCAGTGCTCGCGGAGCAGCGCCCCGAGGCCGTAGAGGCGGTCTTCGAGCCCGTTCGCCCGGTAGGCGTGCCAGATGATGGCGGTGTTGATCGCGATCACCGGCTTGCCGAGCCAGCCTTCCGCCTCCGCCGCGAGGCCCACCATCGACAGGTTCGTGCCCACCTGCACGATGGCGTCCACGTCCGGGCCGTCGAGGCCGCGGAGCACGCGCCGGAGCTCGTCCTCGGCCACCGCCGCGATGGCCGTCGCGCTCGGGCACCTGAGGTCGACGTAGCGGGTCACCGGGAAGCCCGACTCCTCGAAGTAGCGGACGATCTGTTCGCGCATGATCGGCTGGTACGGGGTGAGCACCGCGATGCGCCGGGCGCCGAGCGCGGCGAGGGCGGCGCTGCACGCCTCCGCCCCGGTCGTGACCTCCAGCCCGGAGAGGCGCCGCGCCCGTTCGCGGAACGCCGCGTTGCCCTCCCGCCCGCCCCAGAAGGTCGGGGCCGACATCCCCATCACCAGGTAGTCGGGCTCGCAGGTCAGCACGTCGCGGAGGGCGGTCTCGAAGGCGGCGTCCACTTGGCCGAGGAGCGCCGCGAACGCATCGTCCGAATCGAGCGCCGGGCGCTCGATGTACATCCGCCCGGTGTGGAAGGTGACCCCGGGGATCCGGAAGAGGTGGTGGAAGTCGGCCTCCACGATCGTGTTCGTGGAGGGGACGATGGCCGCGAGCTTGGCGCGGAATCCGGCGACGTCGGGCATGGCGGTCGAGACGCCTCCTTATCGGGGATGGCGACGGAACGCGCCGAATTCTCGCACGGGGCGCGGGAGAGTCCGGAGGCGCCTTCATCCCACCGCAGGTCCTCTGCGGATATGTCGCTGGCAGGGCGTCCTGGGAACGCTTGTGTCCCGCCCGCACGGGGGCGAAGCCCCCGGAAATGAAAATGCGGGCGGGACACAAGCGTTCCCAGGACGCCCTGCGAGAGGTGTGCCGGGCGGAAATCCCCGCCGCGCACGTGCCCCCGCGCTTCGCCCCGCGCTGCTCCGAGGCGGCGGAAGAGGGTAGAGTATCGCCCCCTCGCCCCGCCCGCGCCCGAGCGCCTACCGGGCGGGCGGGGGACCCGAACCAGCGACCGGAGCCGGCGTCGTCCATCATGCAGCTTGCGTCCAGCGTCCACGAAGCCCCGGACTTCCTCGCCGTCCAGGAGATGTTCCACCATCGCGGGTGGACCGACGGGCTCCCCGTCGTCCCGCCGACCGGGGATGCGGTCGCCGCCTGCCTCGACGCGGCGATGATGCCGCCCGGCCACGTCCTCGGGGTCGAGCCGGTCCGGGGCCGCGCGGTGACGGCCGAGAAGGCCGCGATCAACGCGGTCATGGCGGGCGCGCTCCCGCTCCACTTCCCGGTCGTCGTGACCGCCCTCTCGGCCATGCTCCGCGAGGAGTTCTCCCTCCACGGGGCGAGCGCGAGCACCGGCGGCTGCGCGGTGTTCATCGTCGTCAACGGCGACGAGCGCCTCCGGCTCGGCATGGACGGGACGTTCAACGCCCTCGGCAACGGCGACCGGGCGAGCGCGGTGGTGGGGCGGGCGGTCCGGCTCTGCCTCATCAACCTGTTCGACGTGCGGCCGGGGGGCATCGACCGCTCCACCCTCGGGCATCCCGGCAAGTTCAGCTTCTGCGTCGCCGAGGACGAGGAAGGTTCCCCCTGGGAGCCGCTCGCGGCGGAGCGCGGGGTCCCGGAGGGCGCTTCGGCGGTCACCGTGATGGCGGCGGGCGCCCCGCGCCAGATCATGAACGAGTGGACCACCGAGCCCGAGGAGATCCTCGAGACCTTCGCGGCCGAGATGCGGGCCAACATGCGCCAGTACTCGATCTGGCCCGGCAACTACGCGGTCGTCATGCCGGCGCAGCTCCGCGACCACTTCGCCGCCGCCGGCTGGTCGCGCGCGGACGTGCGCGAACGCCTGTTCGAGCGGGCCCGCATCCACCGCCGCGAGTGGGCCACGGTGGGCAAGGCGCGGGTGGTGGGGGGCCGCGGCGACCGCGAGTACTGCGCGCTCGGGTCGCCGAGCGACCTGCTGCTGGTCGCGGCCGGGGGGCCGGCCGGCGGGTTCGGGGCGGTCATCCCGCCCTGGCTCGGCGACAAGAGCCGCGCGGTGACCCTGGCGGTCGGCGCATGCCTCGACTGCGAGCCGCCGGCAGAGCCCGCGGCGGACGCGGCAGCCGACGAAGGCGGACGCCGCTCGGAAGCCCCATGATCATGAGGACGACCCCATGACCCTGCGCGTGCTCGACCCGACCTTCGAGGAGAACGCGGCCGGCTTCGCCCCCGCCCCCCGTCTGGCGGGGCTCGACGGCGCCACCGTCGGCATCATCTCGAACGGCAAGAAAGGCACGGCCCCGTTCTTCGCCCGCCTCGCGGCCCTCCTCCGCACCCGGTACGGGGCGGCGGACGTCGTGCTGCGGGTCAAGAGGAGCTTCAGCGCCCCCGCCGAACCCGCGCTCATGGAGGAGGCGGCGGAGTGGAGCGCGGCGATCGCCGGGGTCGGGGACTGAGGGAGCTGCTCGTCGTGCAGTCTGCACGACGCGATCCTCGCCGAACGCCAGGGGGTGCCCGCGATCGGGATCATGACCGACCGGTTCACCACCGCGGCGGACGAGATGCGCAGGGTCCTCGGGATGCCCGACTACCCGTTCGCGGTGATCGAGCACCCGATCAGCAGCGCGTCCACCGAGGCGCTCGAGCGGCAGGCGGAAGCGGTCCTCGAACGGAGCCTCGGCCTGATCGTGCGCGCCTGAAGGCGCCCGCCCCGCCCTCCCCCGCCCCGCACCGGCCTCCGCCCCGCCACCCGCCGCCCGCCCGCCGATGAGGCCAATCCGCTCCCGCGCGGAGGCGGCGGCCTGCCTCGACCGCATGGAGGCCGAGGCGCGCCGGTTCGAGCCCCGCCTCGGCGACCGCGCCACCGTCTGGCGCAGTTGGGGCGAGGCGGGGCCGGCCGTCGTGCTCCTGAACGGGGGCACCGGGTCCTGGATGCACTGGGTCCGGAACGTCCCCGCCCTCCGGGACCGCTATCGCGTGTTCGCGGCCGACCTCCCGGGCATGGGGGACTCCGGCCTTCCTCCCGTCACGGAGCCGGTCGAAGACCTGGTCCGCATCAGCGGCACGATCATCGCCTCCGGCGTCGAGGGGCTGCTCGGGCGGTCGGAGCCGGTCCACGTCGTCGGCTTCTCCTTCGGCTCGATGGTCGGGGCGCACGCCGCGGCCCGGCTCGGAACCCAGGTCGAGACGTTCACGATGGCCGGGGCCTCCGGCCTCGGGCTCCCCTTCGCCGGGCCGGGGCGTCTGCGGAAGCCGGAGGAAGGGATGACGGAAGACGCGCTCCGGGAGGTCCACCGGCACAACATGACCACCCTCCTCTTCGCGGACCCGGCGAACGCGGACGAGCTGGCCCTGGAGATGCAGGTCCGGAACGCGGCGAGGGTCCGGATCCGCTCCCATACCTCGGCCGTCACGTCGATCCTCGTCGAGGCGCTGCCCGCGGTCCGCGCCCGGCTCGGGGCGATCTGGGGCGGCCGGGACCCCTTCCTTCCCGCCCGCGGCGAGCGCGAGGCGCTGCTCCGCCGCTTCGACCCCGACACCCCGGTCCACATCGTCGAGGGCGCGGGCCACTGGGTCCCCTACGAGGGGGCGGAGACGTTCAACCGGCGCCTCCTCGAACTCCTCGACCGGGGCTCGGCCCCCGCTCAGGCACGGTCCCGGACCCCCTGAAGCGGCGGCGTCTTCGCCGGCGCCGCAACTCCCCGTCAGCGCAATTGGACTCACCCACGAATCAAAGACCTTCGATTGAAGTGGATTCCCGCTTTCGCGGGAATGACGGGTTGATTTACCGGAGCTCTGTACGCAATCAGGTCGTACGCTGAGAGCAGCCCGGCGCATGCCAATGTCCCGGAGACCGCTCCCACGAGGCGTCGAGCACCCCCGTCCTGCCGGTGTTGTTCTCGCCGATCGGGAGCGTGAGATCGCCCCCATCGGGATCGAGCCGCCTGATGCCGCGGAAGTGTTCGATGCGAAGCGTCGCGACCTTCATGACGCGCTCCCGACGTCGAGCTGTCCGGTCGCGGCGGCGGCGATGAGCGCGGCGCGGCGTTCTTCGACGAGATCGATGGCCTGTCGCACCTTCGCCATGAGCGCATCCAGCCGCTCCGTTTCGCGCTCCAGATAATCGGCGATGGCGCGCTGTTGCGGCAGTGTATGTACGAAGACCGGAATGTCCGCAAGATCGGTGGCGTTGATGGCCGGGTAGTTCACGCCGACGGAGCGCTTTTCGACTTCCGCCAGGAAGGTCGGTTCCCGCAACGCAAATCTGCAATAACGGGCATCGAACAGGTCTCGGCGGGGGCGCACCACGGCAAAGCCGGTCGAGACGACCAGGTTTGCCGGCGGTTCGTGTATCTGTGTGATCGCTTGAAGGTACGTTCTCACCGTCGAAATTATCACGTCACCGTCGCGAACCCGTCGGCGGGCGCGGCTTGGCGCGTCCTCGAACCGGTAGGATGCGAGCTCGGAAATGCGCCCGGAGGAATCGACGTTTCCGATGTCGATGTACTGCATATCGAAATCAGCGGCCGTCTCCTCGCCAAGAACGTCATCGTTGATCGACGCCAGGTACTTGAGCCTGCGTTGCGATGACGAAACGGTCGCAGGGACGCCGGAATCGTGCATCGGAGCGTGCGGGTCGAGGCCGCGCGTGACGGCGCGGGTGATGACGGCCCGGCGTTTCTTGGCCAGCAGGTCCAGCAGGCGCTGTTTCGCCGCTACCAGGGCGTCCAGCCGCGCCGTCTCCCGGTCGAGGTGGTCGGCAATAGCGCGTTGTTGCGGCAGGGGAGGGACCGGTATGCAGGCGGCGCGGAGGCCCGACTTCGGAAGTCCGAAACGGGTCACGCCGTTGGCGGCCAGCTCCAACTGGACCTGCACCGGTCGTGCTTGAAGGCATCGAAACAGGAATGCGCCGTGGATGGTGTTCTTGCGCGGACGCAGCAGCGCCAGGTGATAGCCGCACACGATGTCATCAGCAGTTTCTACCACCAAGGCTGGAACACCGATGTCGTCCCATGACTCAGAATCTTTCGTGATGAGAACATCGCCGGCCGCCACTCCGAATCTTTCGATCTCTTGCGCCGATGCGGTCGCGTGCATGAAATCCAAGTCAGGTGTGATGAACTCGTTGTGGTAGACGTCGGTGTAGTTGCACAGACGAACGGGGGATTCGTCGTCGGAAACCAGCTTGTCGACGCTGCTGACCATGGAATCCGCTACCGCGTGAAGTGGCTTCACTTGCCACTCGTCAGGAAGCGTGTCGATCCAGTCGAGGTGACTGCTCACCCCACGACCTCCCGCAGCAGCCGCGCGATCTCCTGCTCCGCCTTCTTCAGGTCGGCGTCGATCTCCTCCGGAGGACGCGGTGGCGTGTATTCGTAAAAGCGGCGGTTGAAGTTGATCTCGCAGCCCGCCCGGTCCCTGCTCCGATCCATCCAGGCGTCGGGGACGTGGGGGCGTACCTCGCGCTCGAACCAGTCGTCCACGTCCGCGGCGAGCGAAATCTCCTCGAAGTCGAGCGGCGAGCGGTTGTGGAAGCGCCGGCCGGCGGCCCGGCTGAGGAGGCTGTCCAAGGTCTCGCCGGCGAACCTGCCGTCCTTGCGCCGCAGCCGCTCGTACTCCGCCAGCGCCCTGGCCCTGGTGGGCGCGAGCACGCGGTCGAAGCGGCGCAGCGCGGTCATCGGCAGCATCGGTCGCTCGTACTGCGGCGGGCGGCAGGGGCCGCGCAGCAGGTCCGCGATCTGCCGGATCAGGCTGGAGAAGTAGCCGTGGTCGGCGGGCATGGCGCGAGTTTACGCCAAGTCCCCCGCGCCGAGGGGCGGGCGGGCCGGACCCCGCAAGCTCACACCGGCGCGGCGCCAAGCCGCAGAGTCCCGCGCACGGGCGGGCCGGACTGGCGCACGTGCCGGCCGGTCGGCTCCGAGAGGCGCAAAGCCCCGCGCGGGCGGGCCGGACGCGGGCCTTCCCGCCCACCCGACGGGAACCCTGACCAGCGCTTGTGTCTCGCCCGCATGAACCGCCGTGACCCGCACGGCGGTCCCGCCCGCGCCTCGCCGGTCCGGGACGCCGCCGCCCCGGGCCTCCGCTCCGGCTCCGGCCCGCCCCCCTGCTTCGCGCCCCCTACTTCGTCTTGACCCTGGACTCGAAGAACGGCGCGTTCACCATCAGCTTGTTCTCCTGCTTCATGAGCCATCCGCGCCACCCGGCGGCGGATGTGAGCGAACCCAAAAGCGATTGCCTTGGGGGCGCCGCGCCGGCCCGTGCGAACCGCGCCGGAGACGGGGTAGGATCGCCCCGTTGTCCACACCACCGCGGGCAGGCGACGGAGCGATGAAGCAGCGGATTCCGGAACGGATGCGGAGCACCGTGGAAGCCTTCCGGCGCCGGCAGGGCGCGGATACCACGCCCACGGTGCTGTTGGTGAACCTGGAAGTGGACGGCTACGGCGGGTAACGCGGCCCGGCCGCCGTCTGACGCCGCGGCGGCGCCTGCCGATGCTCACGGGCTACGAGTTCGAGTGGAACGAAACCAGGGCCAGGGCGAATCTTCGGGATCACGGCGTCTCGTTCGAGGAAGCTTCAACCGTGTTCGGCGACCCGCTGGCGGTTCTGCTGCCGGACCCCGACCACTCCCAGGGAGAGGAGCGCTTTCTCGTGTTGGGCATGTCGTCGCGCCGGCGGCTGCTGGTCGTCAGTCATGCGGAGCGCCCGCCAAGGACGCGCCTGATCAGCGCGCGCCCGGCCACACGGCATGAAAGGGGGCAATATGAAGGCACGAGGTGAAGGCATGGCCGAGGATGAGGACACCATGCGCCCGGAGTACGATTTCTCCCGAGGAACGCGAGGCGTCACCGCGCGAAGGTACGCGCAAGGCGCGAACGTGGTCGTCATCTCGCCGGAGGTGCTTGACGTGTTTCCCGACGGTGCGTCGGTCAACGAGGCCCTTCGGGCGCTGGCCCCGGTCCTGAGACGCAGCCGGGCGGCGAGGCGTTGATCCATGCCTGGCGCCCATCCGTCCGTGACCCCTTCTCGCCCCGCAGCGGCGGCGGAGGCGGCAAGGCCGGGCGTTTGCGGCGAACGGCGGCGCGGCGGTGCGGCGGCGGGTGGCGCCGTGCGTGGCGCCCCCTGCGTTCGTGGCCCCCTCCCCCCCGCGCGACCGCCGAGGCCGCCGACACGCCCCGTTGGCGCGAGGGCGGTGAGCGGGGCGAACGGCGCGCCGGCGCCGGCGCCGACGGCGGCCCCACGCCAGCCCGCCGGGACGGCGGACCTCCGGTCCTCGGCGGGCGCGACACAAGCGTCCCCCAGGATGCGCCGTTCCCAGGATACCCACGTCCCCACGGACGCGCCTGCGAGAGGTGTGCCTGGCGAAAACCCCTACCGCGCACGCGCCTCTACTTCGGTTTGACCCCGGACTCGAAGAACGGCGCATTCACCATCAGCTTGTTCTCCTGCTGGATGAGCCAGCCGGCCTCGGCGCTCGCCGCGACGTAGGCCTGCCAGTCCGGGTCCGCCTGCATGGCGGCGCGCTTCCTCTCGCGGTCCCCCGCGTTCTCGTATACCCAGACGTGGACGTACTGGTTCGGGTCGCCGGTCTCGCAGGCGCCGTAGAAGAGGGGCTCCCCGAGGTGGCGTCTCTGGGCCTCCCAGCCCTTCTCCAGGTAGAGCTCCATCTGCTTGCGGATGCCGCCGGGGCGGCAGGTGTACGTGCGGACGTCGAACAGCATGTGGGTCTCCTCCGGGCTGCCGGGCGGCGCGGCAGCGTGCTCGGTGCTTGATGGTCGATGGCCGCCGCGGCCGGCGCGGGCAACGGCCGGGCGCCAGGAAGCGCGCCGCCTGCCGCCCGCGGCGGGGCTCGCGTCAACCGCGCGCCCCGGAGTGTAACCCTCGCTGCCGGACCGGACGGGATCGGACCGCGGGCCGGGAGGGCATTCCGGCGGCTGGTCCGCGGCTCCCGCCGGCTGGCGGCGGCGCCCGCGGCCCCTCGCGGTTGACGGGCGCGCCGCCCGCTCCCTACCATCGGCCGCACGGCGGGCGGCAAGCCCGCCAGCCATCGAGCGGGAGAAGACCGCGTCTCGCAGCCCGTTCCCCCCGGGCGGCAACGCACGACACACGACGTTGCGCGCGGGAGCGGGACGGGGCGCCTCATCGAGCCGGCGGCCCCTTTCTCTCGCCAAGCCCGCCACGGAGAGGAGAACCGAAGATGAAGCCATCGCAACTGAAGGCCGCCGTGGGCGCCGCCGCGCTCGCCGCCGCCTGGATCTCGATCGCCTCCGCCCCGGCAAGCGCCGAGACCGGGGTGACCGACGACACCATCCGGATCGGGGCGCTCGGGGTGCTGACCGGCCCCAACGCCAAGTTCGGGGACACCATCTACAACGGCGTCGAAGCGGTGTACCGGGAGGCCAACGCCGCGGGCGGGATCCACGGGCGCATGATCGAGTACGTGCGCGAGGACGACCGCTGCCAGGCGTCCGAAGCGGTCGGCGCGGCCAAGAAGCTCATCCACCAGCACCAGGTGTTCATGATCCACGGCGGGGCCTGCTCCAACGCGAGCCTTGCCGCGAAGCCGGAGATCGTCGCGGCCGACGTCCCCTGGGTCATCACCGCGTCCACCGCGTCGTCCCTGACCGATCCGGTGCACCCCCGGATATTCACCACGATGCTCGCGGGATGGATGGAGAGCTACGCCCAGGTGCAGTACGCGGTCGACCAGGGGATGGAGCGGATCGCGATCGTCGCCCAGCACGACAACTGGGGCCGGAGCCGCTACGACCCGCTCATCGAGGCGTTCAAGCAGCAGGGCATCGAGCCGGTGGCGGACGAGGAGATCGCGCCCGACCCGAGTGACGCGACCCCGCAGGCGCTGCGCCTCCAGGCGGCTCAGGCCGACGCCGTCATCCTCATCCTCTTCCCCAAGGCGGCGGCGGTGGTGCTCCGGGACGCCTACAAGATCGGCTACCGGCCGTTCCTCATCGGCGGCTCGACGGTAGGGGACGTGGGGGTCTTCGCCTCGAACGTCGGCATCCCCGGCGCGGCGGACCGGCTGCACGCCGTCTCCACCATCGGATACACGGCGGACGATCCGGCCATGGCCGGGTGGAAGGCGAAGGTGGAGGCCGCGTTCCCGAACGACACGTTCAACATCTACCACATGTTCGGCATCGCGAGCGGGCAGTTCGTGGTGGAGGCGCTCGAGCGGGCCGGCCGGGACCTCACCCGCGAGTCGGTGAGCCGGGCGATGACCGACCTCTCGGTGCAGACCGACCCCTATGCCGGGCCGATCACGTGCACCCCGAACAACCACCAGTGCCACAACACCGCCGCCTGGTTCGGGCTCGTGGACGGGGCCACCCAGCGGGTCGGGGTCACCGCGGTCACCCGCTGAGGCCCGCGCGCGCGGCTGGCCCGCACGTCTCACGCCGTGCTGGCGTGCGGCGCGCCCAAGCTCATCCGCAAGGGCGGCGCGCCGAGCTGTCGCCCGCCTTCGGGTTCGGAGGCGGGCCGCAGAGCCGCCCGGGCCGGGATTCGCCGGCGGCCTGGCCGAGCCGGCACGGGCGGCGCGCCGTGGAAGCGGGCGGGAAGCGGGTCGGGGGAGTCCGTCCGGCCCGTCACCCCGCGGACGGAGCGGCGTCCGCGGCAGCAGAGGGGCGGGGAGACATGCGGGCTGAAGCAACGGAAATGAGATGCCCGCTCCCCGTCCGCCCGGGCCGCGGCGCCCCCGCCGCCGGTTCGGCGCGAGCCGCCGCCTGCGCCGCCGCCCCCTCCGGCCTCCGCCACCCCGCGCCCGCGTGATGCTCGCCTACCTCCTCGCGAGCGGGATCTCGACCGGCGCGCTCTACGCGATGGTCGCGGTCGGGCTCGTGCTCGTGTACCGCTCGACCGGGCACATCAACTTCTCGCACGGCGAGCTCTTCATGTTCGGCGGCTTCATCGCCTACACGTGCTTCGTCATCCTGGGGGCGCCGTACTTCGTGTCGCTCGTCGTCGCGGTGATCGGCGGGTTCCTGCTCGGGGTCCTCTGCGACCGCACCGTCTACCGGCCCCTCATCAAGGCCCCGGCCCTCACGATGGTGCTCGCGACCGTCGGCTTCTCCTTCCTCATCAAGGGGGTCGCGCGCTTCTTCTGGGGCGCCCGCGAGGGCGGGGACTACGTGGCGTTCCCCGCCGCGGTGGACCCCTCCCCGATCCCGATCGGCGGCGTCATGGTGTTCCCGCAGCAGCTTCTGGTGCTCGGGGGCGCGTTCTTCTTCGTGGTCGTCTTCACCATCTTCTTCCGCCGCACCCGCTGGGGGAAGATGATGCAGGCGACGGCCGAGAACGCGACCGCCGCGTTCCTCTCCGGCATCCGGGTGGAGCGGGTCTACACCATGACCTGGGGAACCGGGGCGTGCATCGCGAGCGCGGCCGCGGTGCTGATGGCCCCGCTCACCCTGCTCTCCCCGGACGTCGGCTTCAACCTCCTGCTCCGGGCGTTCGCGGCCACCGTCCTCGGCGGGCTCGGGAGCATGCCGGGAGCCATCATCGGAGGCTTCCTCGTCGGCATCATCGAGTCCCTCGCGGGGGGCTACGTCCACACCGGCCTCCAGGAGGTCTCCGCGTTCATCATCATCATCGTGGTGCTCGTGTTCCGGCCGGCGGGCCTGTTCGGCATCCGCCGGCTCCGCGAGACCTGACGCCCGGAGCCTCGATGGCGCGGATCTTCTCCCGACGGAACGTGGTGGCGGCCGGGCTCGTCTTCTTCGCGGCGCTCCCGTTCGTCGCGAACCCCTATGTCCTCTTCATCGGCAACCTCGCCCTCATGTACGTGCTGCTCTCGGTCGGGCTCAACATGCTGCTCGGCTACGCGGGCCAGCTCGCCTTCGCGCACGCGGCCCTGTTCGGGGTCGGCGCGTACACCACCGGGCTGCTCAAGCTGGAGCTGGACCTCCACTACGGGCTCGCCCTCGCGGCCGGGGCCGCCCTCGCGACCGTCACCGGGCTCGCGGTCGCGATGCCCGCCCTGCGGCTCCGGGGGCTCTACCTCGCGCTCGCCACCGTCGCCTTCGCACAGGCCGCCCTCTGGGTGTTCACCCACTGGAACTCCGTCACCTACGGCGGGGCCGGGTTCCGCGTCCCGCCGCTCGACTTCGAGCCGTTCACCGCGCGGGCCGACCTCGGGGTCTACGTCCTCACCTACGTCATCGTGGTCGCGAGCGTCCCGCTCGGCTGGAACCTCCTCCGCTCGCGGGTCGGCCGGGCGTGGGTCGCGATCCGGGAGAGCGAGGTGGCGGCGGAATCCCTCGGCATCGACGTCACCCGGTACAAGACCATCGCCTACGTCGTGAGCGCGATGTACGCGGGGACCGCCGGCGGGCTGTTCGCGGGGATGCTCGGCATCGTCACCCCGGAGTCCTTCGACCTCTTCCAGGTGATCGTCCATTTCTGCATGGTGATCGTCGGCGGCCTCGGCTCGATCTGGGGCGGCGTGCTCGGGGCGGTGGGCCTGGTGGGGCTGCAGGAGGTGCTGCGGGCGTTCCGGCACCTCCAGGAGATCGCCTTCGGGGGACTCATCCTGTTCACCGTGCTCGTCATTCCGGGCGGCGCGGTGTCGCTGCTCAAGCGCTACGTGCCGGGCTGGAAGGAGCCGCTTCGCCGCACGGAGCACGACGAATGAGCGGGAGCGGCCTGCCATCGGGCGGGACCCCGCCTGCCGCCGTGCCCGACGCGGGGCCGGACGGAGAACGGGGGCAGGAGCGGGAGCGGGACCGGTCGCGGGAGAGAAAGGGAGACGGAGAGAGGCCCGTCAGCAAGCTCCGGGCGAGCGGCGTCTCGATCTCGTTCGGGGGGCTCAAGGCCCTCGACTCGGTGGAGATCGACGTGGCGCCGGGGGAGATCCGCGGCGTCATCGGCCCCAACGGGGCGGGCAAGACCACCCTGCTCAACGTGATCTGCGGGATCGACCCCCCCGACCACGGCGCGGTATGGCTCGACGGGCAGCCGATCACCGGGCTCGGGACGAGCCGGATCGCGGCGCGGGGCATCGGGCGCACGTTCCAGACCACGAAGCTGTTCAAGGGCATGACGGTCCTCGAGAACGTCATGACCGGCCTGCACGGGAAGATGCGGGCGAGCCCGCTCGCGGCCGCCTTCGGCATGAGGAGCGTGCTCCGCGAGGAGGCCGAGGCGGCCCGGCGCGCCCGCGAGGCGCTGGACTTCGTGCGCATGACGGGGTTCGCCGACGACGAGGCGACCGCCCTCTCGTTCGGGCAGCAGCGGCTGGTGGAGATCGCGCGCGCCCTCGTCAGCGAGCCGCAGGTGCTGCTCCTCGACGAGCCCGCGGTCGGGCTCAGCCTGACCCGGGTCACCGAGGTCGACGAGCTGCTGCGCCGGATCCGGTCCGAGCGCGGGGTCACCATCGTGATGATCGAGCACGTCATCCGCCTCGTCATGGGGGTCTGCGACCGGATCACGGTGCTCAACTCCGGCCGCAGGATCGCGGACGGGACGGCCGAGGAGGTCATGGCCGACCGGGAGGTCGCGGAGGCGTACCTCGGAGCGGACCTCGATGCTTAGGGTCGAGCGCCTGAGCGTCTGGTACGACGTGACGGAGGTGATCCGCGACGTGACCTTCGAGGTCGCGGAGAACGAGGTGGTGGCCCTGCTCGGCGGCAACGGCGCGGGCAAGACCACGATCCTCAACACCTTGAGCGGGCTGCTCGCGCCGCGCCGGGGGACGATCGCCATCGACGGGCGCCCGATGGAGGGATGGCACCCGCAGGCGATCGTGAAGGCCGGCATGGTCCAGGTGCCGCAGGGGCGGTTCGTGTGGCCGGGCATGAGCGTCGAGGACAACCTCGCGCTCGGGGCCGTCACCCGCCCGCGGGGCGAACGGGCCGCGATCGCGGCGGACCTGGACGAGGTGTTCGACATGTTCCCGGTGCTGCGCGAGCGGCGCCGGGGCTACGCCGCGAGCCTCTCGGGCGGGGAGCAGCAGATGCTCGCCATCGGGCGGGCGCTCATGGCCCGGCCCCGCCTGCTGCTCATGGACGAGCCCTCCCACGGCCTCTCCCCGCTCATGGTCCGGCAGATGGTGGTCGCCATCCGGCGGCTCCACGAGCGAGGCATGACCATCCTGCTGGTCGAGCAGAACGTGGGGGTGGCGGCGGCGGTCTCGAAGCTCGCCTACGTGCTCGTGAACGGAGAGATCGAGTTCTCGACCCCCGGGGCCGAGCTCGCGGACAACCCGGACATCCTCCGAAGCTACCTCGGCGGCGGCGGGCGGTATTGATCGTGTGCTGGCGTGCTCCCCCCACCTCCGTCGGCCCGTCCGCACCCTGTAGAATCCCGGCCGCGGTTCGTCGCGGGGGCCGGCCGCCGGGACGTTCCGGGGGCGGCGCCCGGGATCGGGCCGGAGCGCAGGACCGGATCACACCGTCATGACCGGAGGACCGCGATGACGCAATCGGGCGACGCATCCACCGCCGCGGGGTTCGCGGAAGCCTATGCCGCGATCCGGAACCTCTACGCCCGCTACAACTGGTGCAGCGACGAGGGCGACGCCGACGGGTACGCCGATTGCTTCACCGAAGACGGCGAGCTCTCCATCCCGGGGATCGGGATGCACGTCCGGGGCCGCGAGAACCTCCGCGAGTTCAAGCGGCAGGACAAGGCCCGGAGAGGGGATCGGATCCGCCGCCACTGGAACAGCGGCCTCTTTCTCGAGGCGGTCGGGGACGGCGGCGCAATGCGCGGGCGGTGCTACCTCCACGGCTACGACGGCGCCCCCGGCGAAGCGCCGGTGCTGAGCGACGTCGGGGCCTACGACGACGTGATCGTCCGCCGGGACGGGGAATGGCGGTTCGCGCGGCGGGTGATCACCATGGACCACAGCGCCTTCCGGCCGCCCGGCTCGTGAAGCCGTGAGGGAAGAAGCATTGGACCAGGACCTGACGAAGCACTCGGCCGCCGACCTCGCGCAGGAGGTCGGCCGGCGCGCGGTGAGCGCCCGCGAGGTCGTCGAGTCGGCGCTCGCCCGGGTGGAGGCGGTCAACCCGACCCTGAACGCGGTCTGCACCCTGAACGACGCGGCCCTCGACGAGGCGGACGCGGCCGACCGGCGGCTCGCCGGCGGGGCGATCCCGCGGCTCCTCGAGGGGGTTCCGATCCTCGTCAAGGACAACATCTTCACCCGCGGGATCCGCACGACGTTCGGCTCGAAGATCCTGGAGCACGACGTCCCGGAGGAGGACTCCGTCTGCGTCGAACGGCTGCGGGCCGCGGGCGCGATCGTGCTCGGCAAGACCAACACCCCCGAGTTCGCCCACGACGTCAACACCTCGAACCCCGTCTTCGGGACCACCCGCAACCCTTGGGACGTCAACCGCACCGCGGGGGGATCGAGCGGCGGCACGGGCGCGGCGGTCGCGGCGGGGCTGGCGCCGGCGGGCCTCGGCACCGACCTCGGGGGCTCGATCCGGGTCCCCTCCTCCTTCAACGGCCTCGTCGGGATCCGCCCGGCGCCGGGGCGGGTGGCGTTCTACCCGACCGAGTTCGGCTGGGACACGCTGGTGGCGCACGTCCAGGGTCCGATGGCCCGGACGGTCGAAGACGTGGGCATACTGCTCAGCGTGCTCGCCGGGCCGGACGACCGCGACCCGATGTCGCTTCCCGAACAGGGCCTGGACTTCCATACCGCCGCGTCGGCCGGGCCCGCCCGTCCGTCCGACCTCGCCGGCGTGCGGCTCGCCCTCAGCATCGACCTCGGCGGGCTCGTGCCGGTCGAGCCCGAGGTCGAGGCGCTCGTGCGCGGGGCGGCGCGCGACCTCGAGGCCCTCGGCTGCGAGGTGGAGGAGACGTTCTTCGACACCTCCGGGCTCGCCGAGATCATCTTCGGCACCCGCGGGTTCGGGATGATCGCGCGCTACGCCGAGCGCTACGAACGCCACCGCGACGTGATGACCCGCCCGCTTCTCAACCAGATCGAGGCGGCCCGGGACGTGGACGTGGAGGCGGTGGCCCGCGCCGAACGCCTGCGGACCGACTACTGGCACCGGGTGCGGGCGCTCCTCGAACGCCATGACTTCATCCTGACCCCGGCCGTCGGGGCGCCGCCGTTCCGGCTCGACCGGCCCCTGCCCGACGAGGTCGGGGGTCGCAAGGTCGAGCGCTTCTACGACGTCTTCCTCACCGCGTATGCGTTCTCGGTGACGGGGCTGCCCGCGATGTCGATCCCCTGCGGGCTCACGATCGAGGGGCTGCCCGTCGGCTTGCAGGTCGTCGGGCCGAGGCTGCGCGAAGACTCCCTGCTCCTGTTCGCGGCCTCGTTCGCCGCCGCCCACCCCGAGCACTACCGGACCCCGGAGATCGACCTCGCGGCGGCGAAACCCATCGCCGCCGCCTTCGCAAGCCCCGGCCTCGTCGTCCGCTGACCCGGACCCCGGGGCCCGGGACCGGTCTCGGGCGGAGGGGGCGTTCCCTCCCGCCGGACCGCGTCCCGCGCACCCGCTCCCGGAAGCGCTGCTCCTGCCGGCAGCGCCCTCGAATACCCGAACGGCGGCGGGCCGACCGGATTTTCGAGCGCCGGGGAAGCGCTTCCTTCAGCGTGGCGGAGCAAGACTCCGGTTCGCGAGGAGCCTCTACGAAGCCGGAGGAGTAATGGGCACGCCGAGTCGCGTCCTGATCACGTCATACACGGCGATGCCTTCACCGGCCTCAATCGTCACCGCGACCCCGTACCGGATCGGCTGATCCAGGGCGCCAGCCTGTTCCCGGCAGAAGATGCGCAGTGACACGCGCCCATCATCGACGAACGATATGGCTTCCTCGCCTTCGTATCGAGCATGAAATACGGTACCCCGGGACACCGAGGCGTGCGGAGGCTGACCGCCCGATCTCTTCACGCCCGCGGCGGCCTCCAGATTCGTCACCGCGCCTGCTTCGAGCTTCGCCCGACGATACGCTTGGTGACGAGGGTTCACCGGCGACAACCATGCGACCGTGACCGTCACCTTTCTCGGCTCGGTGACCCTTTCCAGGCTCGGGGGAAGCGGTATCCGATGAATCTTCGCCTCCCTCGCCGAGATCGTCCCGTATCCGAGCAGCGTCGCCCGGTGGGGCGCGCAAGACACCGCTTCCTCGATGTCGGGAAACCCGTACCCCAGAAGACGCGCGATGTTGTCGCGCCGTGCGGCAGGCTGTCCTTGCCCTCGGGGACCGTAGAGCTGATCCAGGACGTCCGCCCGACTCCCCCATTTCGCCCGATGAACGAGCATCGCCTTGATGACGACCGCGTAATACCGCGGCTCCAGGTCTCCATGCAGTGATCCGCCATCCGTGTCCATGAGCGCGTCGAAGATTCGATGGGCGGCTCTTGTCGCCAGGGCGGTGGCGGCGCTCGTTCCCGACGTCAGACGCTCCCGGTCGAGCGCGCCTCCTTCATCAGGAGCCGCCGCCTTGAGGCCGTATCCTCCGCTTGCCCGAATTATGGCGAGGGTTCCGCCACCTGCACGGAAGGTCACCTGCTCCCGCCCGCCGGGCAGGTGGACTTCGGGTTTAATCACCTTTCGGTGACCGAGACCCTGCGCGGAGCTGACGTTCGGAAGGTCGCCGTCCGGGTAGGGGTCCACCGCCATCACGCCCCGATATCCGTGGATGGCATCGTCGTGCCGCGCTCCGACCGTGACGACGTTCAGCGCCTCCGCGGGCGACAGGAGCGTTCGATACGCCCTGTTGTCGGCGAGCGCGCGAAGCACCGCATACTCCCGCTCCTCGGGATCAGCATCCTCGAAGCTCGGCCAGTTGGAAAATGTGCTCACCGGCAGGGGCGATGTCACGTTGCCCGCGCTCACGAGAAAGAGGATCCCGTAGTGCTCCGCGAGATGGTCGAGGAGCTTCGCCCACGGGCTCATCGGGCGGCTGAAGGGGCGCCTCGGATCGCCCAGGGAGAGATTCACGAGAAACACTTCCGACGCCGTCGCCTCGCCTTCGCCGTCTCCTTCCTTCATGCGTCTGATTGCACGGTAGATCACGTCGACCAGGAGACGATCGTGTCTCGGTGCTTCGTCATTGCCGTTTCCCGGTGCGTACATGACCGGACGCACATGGAGCCTTCGCGAGATCGGAGGCTCCCCGAGATTCCGATCCCCGTGGAGGATCAGGGAAGCCATCTCCGTCCCGTGATGTCGTTCCGACAGGACGCTCATTGCTTCGAGATCGTCCGGATCGTCCACCTCGAGACAGCCATCCAGCAACTGGTGGTTCTGGACCGGGACGCCGTCGAGCAATGCCGCAATGGGTGGGCGATCGTCGGGCGGTTCGGCTGCAAGGGCCGCGCCGGACTCCGTTTCGTCGTCACGTTCCGGGACGTCGAGCGACGACTGCGGGCGCAGGAACATGACGTCGTCGCAAATCGCGAGATGGATTTCCTCGCGCGCGACGAGGCGTTCGATCTCCGAGCCCGGCAGATCGATCAGCGCCGCTTCGTACCGGATGTCTTCGATGATCGCGTGGTGGACGATGCTCCCGCCGGCATCGGCGACCGCTTCCTCCATCCGCCGGTACGCCACCGCTCTACGGTCCGCTCCATCGTAGAACCATAGCTCGACTTCAATGCGGAGGGGTTCCGATGGTTCAGCCCCGAGGTCTTCACGCCAGAACTCGATGGTCTCGTCCGTGATCCGGTCGACAGGCCCCCAAGGCCGAACGTTGCGGAGGTTTGTGAAAATGTCCCGCCACGGAGTGTGGCCGCGAGGAAGAGTCCCTTCGCTCTGCCAGATGTCCCACAGCCGGAGCAATTCCCGGAGCGCCCTGACGTCGGGCATGGCCAGATACAGCCTGCCGCCCACCGACCTGTCTTCCCGAGGCTGCCCCTTCCTGCCCCGGCGAGTGTCTACCTCGAAGAAATCCTCGTCCGGGTCGAAGACCGCCTCCTCATCGTCGAGAAACTCGAGGCCCTGGATTCTCGCGACGAGCTGGTGGAAATCGCGGATCGAGCCCGCGACCTCGAATACGAGCGCGCGTTCCGGCGCGATGCTGGACGGGTCGGCGCGAAGCGAAAGCCCGCTCTCGTCGGAAGCCAGAACTGTTCGAAGGCGCTCGAACCCGGGACCGAGGCGTTGCCCTTGGCGTTGGGGAGACAACCTCGAACCGCCTTGTGGGAAGCCCGCCGGGGCCGGCGGCTCGCCCGGCTCCGCCGGCGGCAGCGGAAGGAGAGGGTATTCCGCCACGTCGGATCAGGCGCAGTCCTGTTGCCGGGCTCTCGCCTTCCACAGCGCCAACTGCTCGGCCACCACCGCCTTGGCCGATCCCTCTCCCGGCGACAAGGCGAGGCGCCGGCGGACGTCGCGACAGAATTCTTCCGCTTCCGCGTAGCTGACGTCGCCCAGGGACTTCGCGATCGACGCCGAGCTTCGTCCCAGGGGCTGGTCCAACCCGCGCGCGAACGCATCGAAATACCGCGCCAGTTGCGCCTGCGTGGGCGCGGGCAGCTCCAGCCGGATCTGGAAACGCCGCCAGACCGCCCGGTCGAGCAGCTCGGAGTGGTTCGACGCGGCGACGACGACCGTGTAGCTCGGTAGATCGTCGACCTGCATCAGGAGCGAGGTCACCACACGCTTGATCTCCCCGGTCTCGTTCACGTCCCCGCGTTCTTTCCCGACGGCGTCGAATTCGTCGAAGAACAGGACGCAGGGGGTCGTTCGGGCGTAGTCGAACACCCGCCGCAACCGGCTCGCCGTCTCCCCCAGGAAGCTGCCGATGATCGCGTCGTAGCGAACGACGAAGAACGAGACCGCGAGCGCTTCCGCGAGCGCTTCGGCCAGCGACGTCTTTCCGTTGCCCGGCGGGCCGACCAGCAGGATCCGGTGGCGCGGCTCCAGGCATTGGGATCGCAGCAGGCTGGCGCGGTGCTGCTCCTCGATGAGCTCCCGGCAGGCTCGTTCGCAGAGGTCCGACAGGAACAGGTCTTCGAGACGCTTGCGCGGCGTGGTTTCCGCCACGTAGTCCCGGACGCGCGCAGTGGGCTCGGGCGCCGTGTATCCCGCCCGGGTCCCGTTGCCGTTGCTCCGCAACGCGCGGGTCAGCCGGTCCGCAAGGACGTTGTGCTGCTTGGCGCGTTCCTCGGCGATGATCGCCTCCACCGCCGTGGTGACCTCTCTCCGGTCTCCGGCCGCCCCGGCCCGCACGAGAGAGACGAGCAGGTCGCTACGCGCCATGATGCGCTCTGCGCCTGCCCTGCCCGGCGAGCTTTCCGGCCGCCGCGGCTTGGAACGGCCTGTAGCTACGCGAGATCGGCATGGTTCTCATGTCGACGCATGGGCCAATCCGTCAGGGCCGCGGGCTGGAGCCGGAACCGCCACGGTCCGAACCCCGCCGTCGGCGCTCCGTCCAGGATCCGCCCGAACCTGCATTGCAGAGCTCTTCAGGGGTATCTGGTGACCGGGCGACACCATACAGTCACGGCCAGCTCCGTTCAACGGCTCGGGACCCCCCCGGAGGCATGTGCGCGGTGGGGCTCTTCGCCAAGCACACCTCTCGCGAAGGTCCCTGGGGACGGCGCGTCCTGCGGACGCTTGTGTCCCGCCCGCAGCGGATCGGAGGTCCGGGGGCGAAGCGCCGGGGAACGAAAATGCGGGCGGGACACAAGCGTTCCCAGGACGGGACGGGCCTTCAGGGCCGGGCGGGCGGCTCGGGGTCGGTCTCGGGGGAGAAGGGCAATCGGACGGGTCCGCCCCTTGAATCCTGCGGCGGGCGCCCCATGTTGGGGATCGTCCGGGCGCTTGCCGAGAGGGAGGGCCCGGCGGAAAGCGGGATCGCGTGAACCGGGTCCCACATGTCACGTTGCTCCACCGGAGGATGTGAGCCATGAAAACGTTCGATGCAACCCCCCTCTTCCGCAGCTCGGTCGGCTTCGACCGGATGATGGACCTCTTCGAGTCGGTGAGCCGCCTGGACCAGGCCGCCCCCACCTACCCGCCCTGCAACATCGAGAAGACCGGTGAGTACGAGTACCGGATCTCGCTCGCGGTGGCGGGGTTCTCCGAGTCCGACCTCGAGATCGAGGCGCGCGAGAACACCCTCCACGTGACGGGGCGCCAGGGCAAGGAGGAAGACGGCAAGCCGCGGCGCTTCCTGCACCGCGGCATCGCCGCGCGGGCGTTCGAGCGGAGCTTCCGCCTCGCCGACCACGTCCGGGTGGTCGGGGCGAGCCTCGAGAACGGGCTGCTCCACGTCGATCTGGTCCGGGAGATCCCGGAGGCGATGAAGCCCCGGCGGATCCCGATCGGCGCGGGCGCCGGCCCCAAGGTCATCGACGCCGCCGCGTAGGCCCGCCGGGCGAGCGGTGCGGGCGGGCAGCCCGCCCGCACCGCGATCACCCAACAGACAGGCGCCTTCGGGCGCCTGTCCTCCTTCCGGGCCCGCCCCGATGTCCACTTCGAGCCAGAAACGGGGTTCCTGCCCTTCTTCCGGGCTCGTTTCCTTCGCTCGGCGCAAGGCGCGCTGGACTCCAGCCCATCTCCCTGCCTTGGCCGGGCGCGCCCGCCGCGGGCCATCCCCCGGTCGGGCTTCGTCCGGTCGGCGCGCCTCAATCCGCAGGGCCGCCCCCCGGCCCGCGCGTCTCCAGCCAGAACGTGACCGGCCCCTCGTTGCAGAGGCGGACCTGCATCCGTTCCCCGAACCGGCCCGTCTCGACCACCGGATGGCGGGCCGCCGCGCACGACACGAAGCGCTCGAAGAGCGTTCGCGCCCGGTCGGGAGGGGCGCCGGTGCTGAAGCCGGCCCGCGTCCCCTTGCGGGTGTCCGCCGAGAGGGTGAACTGGGGCACCGCGAGCAGCCCCCCGCCGGTATCGGCAAGGCCGAGGTTCATGCGCCCGTGGCCGTCCGCGAACATCCGATAGCCGAGCACGCGCTCGACCAGGCGCTCGGCATCGCTCTCCTCGTCGTCCTTCCGGACCCCGACGAAGGCGAGGAGCCCCGCGCCGATCCGGCCCACCCGCTCCCCATCCACCAGCACCTCGGCGGTGGACACCCGTTGCAGCAACGCGATCATTTCCGTCCTCCCGCCCTTGTTCCCGCTCCCGCTGTCCCTGCCCTTGCCCCCAATTTCAGGTCTCCCACCGGTTCCCGCCGCGCTCGATCTTCCGTTCCGGCTCCCGAAGCAGGTGCGCTGTTCATAAGCTCTTGATACAGGGAATAGAGAGCGAGGGCCGAGATATTTTCTACCCTGTGGGAACGGCGTTCTCGTCAGCCCCCCGCTCGCCTTGGCGTTCGAGGTTCGTCGCGTCCCGCGCCGCTGGATACGTTCCTGGGTACGCCGGCGTCCCGCCGGCCCGGGAGTGGACCGCTCGGGAACGCGGATGCCGGCGAGACGCCGGCGTACCCAGGGGGTCGGCGAGCGGTGTGCCGGCGCGAACCCCCCACCGCACACATGCCTCGCCCGCCGCCCGCCGCTTGCGGCCCGCCTGCCGCCCGGTCGACAATCCGGGCCGGGGGTCGGAGGAGGGGCCGGAGGCTTCCCGCCATTTTCGACGATGCCGTCCTGCGGGCGATGGCGAGGTGGCCCGGCGTGCCGGCCGTGTTCGGCTGGCTCGGGCTCGACCGCCGGGGGCGGTGGCGCCTCGAGGGGGAGATCATCGGGAATGACGCGGCCAACCGGTTCATCGACCGCAACTACGCCCGCGACGAGGCCGGCCGCTGGTTCTTCCAGAACGGCCCGCAGCGGGTCTTCGTCACCCTCGAGTACGCGCCGTTCGTGTATCGGCTCGACGATGCGGGTACCCTCACCGCCCACACGGGCCGGGCCGCGCGCGCGGCGACGGCCGCATTCCTGGACGAGGAGCAGAACCTCACGGTGGTGACCGATCTCGGGCCGGGGCTCGTCGACGACCGGGACCTCGAAGCCCTCTCCGAGCGCCTCGGGTTCCCGGACGGCGCGCCGATGGACGACGACGCGCGGGAGGCGCGGCTCGCCGAAGCCGCCGCGGGGCGGGGCGGCCCGCCCGGTCTCGGCCTCGTCTGGGAGGGGGGCGGGGTGACGCCGATCGGGTTCCTCCGTGCGGCCGACCTTCCCGCCCGCCTCGGCTTCGTCCGCAAGCCGGTACTCGCTCCGGCCCTGGACACGGCGGCGCCCGCCCCCGCACCGGCCCCGGCCGCCGCTCCGGCGCCCGGCCCTTGAACCGAACCCCGGGTCCAGCCGCAGCCCCGGACGCGGCCCCGGCCCCCGAAGAACCCCGACCCACATCTGCAGCAATCCGCCATCCACCGCAATCCGCCATCTTGAAGGAGAAGAAATGATCGTCGAACAGATCTGGACCGGCAACGCCTATCGCAACTTCAACTATCTCATCGCGTGCCCGGAGACCGGCGAGGCGGTCGCCGTCGACCCCCTCGACCACGAGAAGTGCCTCGCCAGGGCGAAGGCGCGGGGCTTCGAGGTGACTCAGGTCCTCAACACGCACGAGCACCACGACCACATCGGGGGCAACGACGCGATGGTGGCCGCGACGGGGGCGAAGGTCCTCGCCCACGCGAAGGCGGCGTTCTCCGGGATCGACCGGGGGCTCGCCGCGGGGGACGTCATCCGGGTCGGGCGCACCGTGGAGCTCGAGTCCCTGGACACCCCCGGACACACGATGAGCCACGTGTGCCTCCTCTCGCGCACCGACCCCCCGTCGCTCTTCTGCGGCGACACCCTGTTCAACGCGGGGGCCGGCAACTGCCACAACGGAGGGCATCCGGAAGAGCTCTACGCGACCTTCGCGGACCAGCTCTCGCGGCTCCCCGACCATACCCTCATCTACCCCGGCCACGACTACATCGAGAACAACCTCAGCTTCACCCTCGACCGGGAGCCCGACAACGCCGAGGCGAAGCGGCTGCGCGACGACGTGGGGGGGCAGGACCCGAACGAGGCCCTGGTGACCACCCTCGAGGTCGAGAAGCGGGTGAACACGTTCTTCCGCCTGACGAGCCCCTCGGTGATCGCGGCGCTGCGCGAAGCGTTCCCGGACCTCCCCGAACAGCCGGACCGGAAGACGGTGTTCCTCCGGCTCCGCGAGCTCCGCAACAGTTGGTGAGCGCCATGATCCCCATCACCGGTCTCGACCACGTCGTGCTCCGGGTCCGCGACCCGGACGCGATGCTCGACTTCTACCGCGACACCCTGGGCTGCCCCGTCGAGCGCGAGCTCGACGCCGGGCTGGTGCAGCTCCGCGCCGGGTCCTCGCTCATCGACCTCGTCCCCGTCGACAGCGAGCTCGGCCGCAAGGGCGGCGGGCCGCCGGACGGCCCCCGCAACATGGACCACTTCTGCCTCCAGGTGGAGCCCTTCGACGAGGAGTCCATCCGCCGGACCCTCGCGACCCGCGGCTACCGGGCCGGGCCGGTCGAAGCGCGCTACGGGGCGCGGGGCGACGGCCCGTCCCTCTACGTCGAGGACCCCGAGGGCAACACGGTGGAGCTGAAGGGTCCGCCGTTCGGCTCCGAGGACGCGGGCCCCGCCATCCAGCGGATGCCCGGTGCCCATTCCGGCGGCCCGGGGGCGGGCCAGCAGCAGCAATGACGGAGCGGTCCGACTGGCGGGGCGAGGTCGAGGAGGTCCACCGCCGGCGGGCGCTCGCGAAGGCCCAGGGCGGCCCGGAGGGCGTCGCGCGGCAGCGGCGGCGGAGCCTCTCGACCATCCGCGAGCGGATCGACGGACTGCTCGACGAGGGCTCCTTCCGCGAGCACGGCGAGGGGGCGGGGGAGCCGGAGCACGACGACGCGGGGAGGCTCGTCGGCTTCACCCCGCCGAACTACGTCGTCGGGACCGGGCGGATCGAAGGCCGCCCGGTGGTGGTCGGCGGCGAGGACTTCACCCTGCGGGGCGGCTCCCCCAACGCCTCCGGGCTTCGCAAGAGCGTCTACGTCGAGGACCTCGCCCTCAAGCTCAAGCTCCCCCTCGTCCGGTTCCACGAGGGCGGGGGCGGGTCGGTCACCGGGGCGGGGCGCCGCGGCCCGGTCGGGGAGCCCGTGCTCGCCCGCAACCGCTTCCTCTCCATGGCCCGCACCCTGGAGACCGCGCCGGTGGCGGCGGTGGCCGTCGGGGCGGTCGCGGGAATGCCGGCCGCGCGCCTCTGCGCGGCGCACTTCTCGGTCATGACCCGGAACTCGCAGGTCCTCGTCGGCGGCCCCGCCCTCGTCGAGCGGGCGGTCGGAGAACGGGCCTCCAAGGAGGAGCTGGGCGGCCCGGACGTCCACCTGCCGAACGGGGTCGTCCACAACCTCGCCGAGGACGAGGCGGACGCTTTCGCGCAGGTTCGCGCCTTCCTCGGCTACCTCCCCCCGAACGTCTGGGAGCTGCCCCCGGCGGCGCCCGGCGCGGGAGACCCGGGCGGCGCGGACGGCGCGAACGGCCCGGACCGCCCGGAATCACCGGACGACCCGGGCCGCACCGAGGAGGCGCTCCTCGACCTCGTGCCCCGCGATCGGCGAAAGCCCTTCGACATGCGGCGGCTGATCCGCCTCGTCCTCGACCACGGGTCCTGGTTCGAGATGGGCCGGCGCTTCGGCCCCGGCCAGATCACCGGCCTCGCCCGGCTCGCGGGGCATCCGGTCGGGGTGCTCGGCAACGACGGGCGCCACTACGCGGGGGCGATGACCGCGGAGGGGGCGCAGAAGGTCCGGCGCTTCGCCGAGCTCTGCGACCGCTTCCACCTGCCGGTGGTGAGCTTCGTGGACGAGCCGGGCTTCATGATCGGCCGCGACGCCGAACGGGCGGGGACGATCCGGCACGGGACGGAAGCCATCCTGGCCGTCATGCGCACCCGCGTGCCCTGGGCGTCGGTGATGGTCCGCAAGTCCTACGGGGTGGCGGCGGCCGCCCACTACGGCCCCTACGGAACGGTCTTCTCCTGGCCGTCGGTGGAGCAGGGGGCGCTGCCCCTGGAGGGCGGGGTGGCCGTCGCCTTCGGGCGCGAGATCGCGGCCGCGGAAGACCCCGAGGCGAGGCGCCGCGAGCTCGAGGCGGCCTTCGCCGCGAAGCAGTCGCCGTTCCCGCGGGCGGAGTCGTTCTCGGTGCAGGAACTGCTCGACCCCCGCGAGACCCGTCCCGCGCTCGCCGAGTGGCTGGACCTCGTGCGCCCGAGCCTCCGGCTCCTGCTGCCCCCCCTGCCCGCCGCCGGCGCGCCGCCCTGGCCCGTCTGAACGCGAGAACCTTCCTCAGATGGACAACGACACGGACAAAAATAAAAAATTCCCCATAAATATACGAGGGAGCGGCTTCAACAGTAGAGACGAGGCCGAAGACTTTGCGAGGACTGTAGCTCGATACGCCGCAATAATCGGGCGGAAAGTAGACTTGACCACTCTCGAAAGCATCACCATTGCGACCGAGGTGGAGTATCGGAACGCGCTTCTGGAATTGGATCGAGGAATGGAAACGAGGGCACCACTCCGTCCAACAAACGAAGAATACGCAACAGGAGTCGCGATGACACCGAGTGTCGTGCGGGACGGGAAGGTCAAGAGTGTAATGTTTCTGCGAACGGAAGCTGTCCTGTCTCTTGCGGATCCAGAAAGCGAATATTTCGCGCAGGCGCTCCACCTTATCTGCCATGAGTGCTCGCATGTAGAGGTGACAGCCACGTTCAGCGCGTGTTTTCCTGATTTTGTTCTGTCGCCCATGAAAGGCATAATCGAAGGGTTGAAATGGAGAACGATCCTTGCATGTTGGGATGAATTCGCTGTCTGCTGCATATGTGCAAACATGGAGCCAAGAGACGAATTATTGAAAGGGTACAACGATACGTTTCGGCAGGTTCTACAGAGGACAAAGCCGAATCTAATAAACACGACACGTGCGGGAATCTGATGAAATTCGCATCCTATCTGCTAGGTACGATGCGGGGGCAGAAATTGAACTTGGATCACCTCCCCGAGACGAAAGAATTGGTTCACCAAAGCTGGTTCAAAGAATATTTCCTGGACTTGGAGCGGATA
Organism: Gammaproteobacteria bacterium; assembly: GCA_965243335.1. GTDB lineage: Bacteria > Pseudomonadota > Gammaproteobacteria > HK1 > HK1 > JAJDXW01. The sequence continues at coordinate 760,627 of OZ251545.1, read as the reverse complement.
TTGAACGAAATTATGGACAGCTATGGTAACTGGCCATCTCAGGAACCATTCGAAAGGATCGGAACATTGGTGGAGAGAGTCGTAGAAGCAAACGGTGTTTTCGCAAAAGAAACAGAGGATGGAGGGGCCGAAGTCAGAGTACCGTTTACACCAGACACGTATCCTTTATTTCGTGACCCATAGACCAGTTAGCCCATCTTTACCACTGCGCTCTGAGATCGAGGGGGATTCGCCCTGATTTCGCCGATTTTCGGACGTAACCGATTGATGCATCGTCGAGGGAGCCGATGTAGTGCCATAAAATAATTTTCTCTTGTTGCCCTCCAACCTGTCCACCGCTACCCTGCGCCCATGTTCATCCGGCGCACCGCGACCCGCCGCCGCGGCGAGCACTACTTCACCTTCCGCCTCGTGCGCTCCGAGCGCACCGGCTCGAAGGTGCGCCAACGCACCCTGCTCAACCTGGGACGACACTTCGACGTCGCCCCCGGCCAGTGGCCGACCCTGTGCCGGCGCATCGACGACCTCCTCGCCGGTCAATGGTCGCTGCCCCCCGATTTCCCCCCGGCGCTCGAATCACACGCCCAACGCATCGCTGCCCGGCTGCTCGCCAGCGAGCGCATCGGGGCCGCCCCCTCGCAGGCGAGCCAAGGACACGACTTCCAATCCATCGCCGTCGATACCCTGGAACTCATCCGCCCCCGCTGCGTGGGCGTGGAGCATGTCGGCCTGTGGGCGATGGACCAGCTCGGCCTGCGCGCCATGCTCGAAGGCCTGGGGGTCGGAGCGTCGCTGCGCGCCGCCGCCGTGGGCTCGGTCATCGTACGCATGGCCCGACCGGGCTCGGAGCGGGCCGCCCGGCGCTGGTTGGGCGAACGCAGCGCCTTGGGCGAGCTTGTGGGCGTGGACTTCGCAACGATGGGACCGATGCGGCTGTACCGCGCCTCCGATGCGCTGATGGCGCACCGCGAAGCCATCGAACGGCGCCTGTTTGAAGTTGCCCCGGTTTGGTGGACACCTGAACATTGTGCAGAGGAGGTGTCCAGATGGCAGAAAGACGCGTCGCCTACGCGCCGGAGTACCGGCGCCAGATGGTGGAGCTGGTTCGGGCGGGCCGCACGCCCGGGGAGCTGGCTCGGGAGTTCGAGTGCTCGGCGCAGGCGATCCGCAACTGGGTGCGTCAGTCGGACCGCGACGAGGGTCGTCGCGAGGACGGTCTGACGAGCGCCGAGCGTGAGGAGTTGCGTCGGCTGCGGCGGGAGAATCGCCAGCTTCGTGAAGAGCGGGAGATCCTGAAAAAAGCCGCGGCTTGGTTCGCTCGGGAGACCGGGACGGTGCCCGGGAGGTCTTCGAGCTCGTGAGAGCGAACCGAGCCGAACATCAGGTGGCCACGATGTGCCGGGTGCTGGGTGTCTCCCCCAGCGGGTACTATGCGTGGCGGGGGCGGGGGCGCTCGCGTCGCGCCCGGGACGACGACCGGTTACGCGGCGAGGTCCGGGCGGCCCACGAGCGTTCACGAGGGACCTATGGCGCGCCTCGGGTTCATGCCGAACTCGCAGCTCGGGGCCGTGCGGTGGGCCGCAAGCGCGTTGCACGGCTGATGCGTGAACAGGGGTTGGCGGGGGTGAGCCGGCGCCGGGGCACGCGCACGACACGCCCCGATCCGGGCCGGCGGGCAGCGCCGGACCTGGTCCAGCGATGCTTCCAGGCCCAAGCCCCCGACCGGCTCTGGGTGGCCGACATCACCTACGTGCCGACCTGGGCGGGGTTCGTGTTCCTGGCCGTGGTGCTCGACGTGTTCAGCCGCCGCATCGTGGGATGGGCGATGGCGGACCATCTTCGCACCGAGCTGGTCCTCGATGCGCTGAACATGGCCGCCACGCAGCGCCGCCCCACGGCCGTGATCCATCACTCCGACCAGGGCACGCAGTACACCTCGCTCGCGTTCGGCCACCGCTGTCGGGAGATGGGGGTGCGTCCCTCGACCGGCTCCGCGGGCGACTGCTACGACAACGCCATGGCCGAGAGCTTCTTCGCCACGCTCGAATGCGAACTCATCGACCGGCGGTCGTTGCGCACCCGAGCCGAAGCGAAGATGGCCCTGTTCGACTTCATCGAAGGCTGGTACAACCCCCATCGGCGGCACTCCGCCCTGGGCTATCTCAGCCCCAACGACTTCGAGCGCGCCGCGAGCGCGCGAGACGGGGTCCCAAACCACCCTCGGTGCAGACCCCCAGACCCCGGGATCGAGCACAATCTACCCTTACCGGCTCTCGCCCATCACCGCACCGGCGAAAGCCTTCAACCGTCCACCAGATCGGGGTAAGTCCAGTTCGACCGGGCGATGGACCTGTTCGACCTGCATCCGACGGTCACGCTGTACGACCTGACCAACACCTACTTCGAGGGCGAGGCGGGGCTGCAACCCAACGCCCGGCGCGGACACTCCAAGGACAAGCGCACCGACTGCCCGCTGCTCACCCTGGGACTGGTGCTCGACACCAGCGGCTTCGTGCGCCGCTCGCAGATCTTCGCCGGCAACGTGCGCGAACCCCACACCCTCGCCGGGATGCTCGATGCCCTCCACGCCCTGCGCGGCGCCCTGGTGGTGATGGACCGCGGCATCGCCACCCAAGACCGGGTGCGCTGGCTGCGCGAGCACCGGTATCGCTACCTGGTGGTCAGCCGCGAACGCATCCGCCACTTCGACCCCGAGGCGGCGCTGTCCATCCACACCGCCTCGCGCCAACGCGTGCATCTGCACAAGGTCTTGAGCGACGTCATCGCCTATCAACTCGTCCAGGTGATCCGCCAGCGCCTGCGCCAAGCCGGTCAGGGCGCCAGTTGGACCACCGTGCGCCGAATCCTCGAAGGCCAGCAGCGCATCACCGCCACCTTCCGACGCGCCGACGGCGCGACCTTGCACGTGCGTAAAGCCACCCGCGCCGAACCCCGTCAACAGGCCATCTACGAAGCTTTGGGCATCGACCCTGCTCCGGGAGGGACCCGCAAGACGGTTGTCTGAATGACCCTTGAGCACGCGATTGTAGTGCCACTCGACGACGCCGAACATAGTAACTATATGATATAATTCGATATTGTGAGATGGGGTGGTAAAGATGGGCTACGGTAGACGACTTCGACAGGGCTGCAGGAATATTCACTTTCTTATCAACAACATTTCCATCGTATTTCCTGAGACCAGGATAGACCTTGCCCGGAGGAAGGGCTACGCACCCGCGGCCAACCGAATTCTGACAAGCGTTCGAAGACTTTCATGGATATCTTTGCGCAAGACATCGAGGCCGAATGCTTCGATGACGGTGTCGTCGAACTCTTGCCGATCCGCCTGTTCAAGCTCATCTTCCACGGTGAACACCTCCCGCTCCAGCAGCGGCAGGAATGCCTGCTTGACTTTGGCCCTCTGCACCCGACCCAACCTCGTGGGGTCCAGAATGTTCATGTATGCCTCGATGCGATCCTTGTTCAAATCCAGGGCGCCAAGCCCTCGCCCGAACCCCAATCCCTCCATCATGAACATGCCAATGGAGCTGTTCAGAAGCGCATGACAGAGATCCATGCCCACCACTCCTCGGGGTTCAAGACGCACCATCCGTTGATCGATGAATGCTGGTGGAGTCAATCGACCTGCAAACAGCCGGTCGCCATAATTTATGAACATTACCAATTCAGCCAGTGTATCGGCCTTCATTTCGTACCAATACATATTCCTGCGACCGAGCTTTGCAATGTTGGAAGGTGATCGAAATCGTGCAATCCAGCGCAGCGCGCCACGGTGTCCCAATGCGCGAAGCTCCTCTTCGGATCGGGAGCAGGAGAACGCTTCTCTGGCGGCAGGCCCGACCAGTCGCGTGAAGTCGGTTGGACTCTTGGCGAGAGGACGAATATATTCATCCTCGATGCCATGATTTCCACCTGGATAAAATAGCCTGTTCATCCCCCGCCGTTCCCCCCGACGAACGACGAAATGGTCACTCAACGGAACCAGGGGAAGCTGGAGAACCCAATCGCAATTTACGAACTGGGCATTTCCACCCAGGCCGTACCCTCGAAAACGCGCAAGAGTGTCCTGTTCTACCGAACGGATCGTCATCGTCTCGAATTGAGCCTGTCCCAACTCGATTTGAGCGGAGGCAACTTCCTGATCTTCCTCTTCTACCAGGTCCTCCAACGGCCGGCGCAGAACGACGAAACTGACTGGCCCACTGCGTTGCCCGGGAGAACATTTCTTCTCCAAAATGAGAATGTTCGCAACAACATCACTATTTGTGAACCATCTTCCGGCGCCGGAGGTAATCACATGTTTGAGGTCGTAGTAATGGCTGAGCGCCTCGAGGAACGAATCTCCCCATGCCGTCCCCAGCCAAGCATTCGTGATTATGATTCCAAGGCGTCCTCCTTTGACAAGAACCGAATGCAGCGCAAACGGCAAGTAGGCAGCCACATCCGCACGGCCCGAAATCCGCTGCCCGTCCTGATTGAGACGTGCGGTGACATTCCTGATGGCCTCGCCATATTGGCTTCGGCCAGCTTGTGCGACGAAAGGCAGGTTGCACACTATCGCGTCGAATCCACCAAGCTGTTCTTCAAACCACTCACCATTCGATGGATCTCGAAGCTCTATTCGGGTTTCATGGGTCAGGGTAAAGGCGTCTTCCTGGAATACTCGTATCGGAACGTTCATCAGACTCGGCTTGGCAAGTCCAAGGGCCGCCAACTGACATGCCTGCGGATCCTGGTCTCCGGCGAATACGCACCGCGATGCGCCTCCCGGTGCAACCGCCGCACGGAGCTTCATTTCAAGAGCGGCTCGCGCGATGGTCCCGCTGCCGCAACAGGGGTCGAGGATCCTGTCTGACACGATGTCGCGTACACACAATTTTACAAGAAGGCGTGCAAGCGCCATTGGCGTAGGATATTGCCCGCGGAGCTTCCGCTTCGCGACCTCTACGGTTCCTTCCAGTATTCCGGAGAGCTGAGCCTGATCGACTGATCCGACTCGCAAGTCCATGAGCAGGCGGTTGAACTGCCGGATTTCACGCCACGGTTTCTCGGGAAGAAGGGACAGACCGAGACTGTTTGAGAAAATAGCAGAAAAATCAATTTGCTGCGATAGTTTCCGAAACAGCGCCAAAGCGTCGGCCGGCGTCGTCGTTTCATCAATGCTCCCAATGCGATGCGCTCTCTCGTCGTTCTCACGCAGAATATGCGCGAACAGTATCTTCCCAATCCAGTTCGAGACCACGGCTTGCGCAAGCACGGCCTCCATTTCGGTTCCAATATACTCGGAACGATACTTGGCCCACCAGAGCGTCATTTCCGCTCGAAATGCCGGATCCCGTTTTGCCGCATCTTGCAGCGCGTGTGCAACCAATTCCGTATTTTCCAGGATGAGCGAAGTTATTCCGCCATTCTGGTACGCTTCAATGAATCGTCTTCCTTCCAAGGCTTCCGCATCAAACTGATCATTCAAATAGACAAGGATGTCTTCCGCCAATTTTTCCCACCGTGCTCTGTTCGCTACAACACTTGCCCGCCTTGTGACGTCAGAAAGCTCCGACCACTCCATTTTCAAATGATAGGTATCGGCCGGCGCATCGAGAATGTAAAGACGAGCAAATGAGACGTTCCAGAGCAGAAAGCTATCCAATCCAAGCGCCCGTGCCTTCGTTTCAGCGTTTTGTCGAAATTGATCGTCATCAATGCTGGTATCCGGCATCTTGAGCTCCCAGCCTTGAAGAATACGCGTGGTGGCCTTGTCGCCGAAAAGCAGCACGTCCGGAAAAAGAGTGTTTCCGTCCGCCTGTATCGTTTGTTCACCTCCTGCGTCCCGGATCGAACGATTATACTTCCTGGTAAGCTCCTTAAGGCAGCCGATCAAGTCGATTGCCCAGGATCGCTCATTGTAGCGGACTCCAATACGGCTCACACCCTGACCTCCTGCGATTGCCGAATCACGGCGTCGACGTCAACCATGCCTCTCCGGTCGAGTCGTACCGGGTTTCCGTAGGACGGCATGTCTGCAAACAACGAGGGCGATTTTTCGGCGCCTCTCATTGCCGTTTCGACTTCCGAAAGCCTCATTCGCGCAACCTCCATGTAGTCGATCCGTTCCTTTTTGAAGAGATGAACTTCCTCGTTCTTCTCTATACCAACAAAACGCCGACCTTCCAATGCGGCGGCTACAAGAAAGCTGCCGCTGCCGAAGGCGTTGTCGAGCACTACGTCGCCTTCTCTGGTGAAAAGCCGGACCAGATAACGCCCGAGGGCTACCGGTTTCTGTGTCGGATGCCATACCCGACCGCCGGCTTCGCTTTCGGCGGTTTTGCAGTATAACGCATCCGTTGGGAAGCGTTCACCGTCGCTTTTGACTTGCACTGGTCGAAAGTCCCCGTAGCTGCCGGTGTACTGATCTTTCCTGGTTCCCTTGTCGTAGGGTTCACCTTGCGACATCACAGGCGTGTAGTCTGGCTGGTTTCCATAGAAAACGCAAACGTCTTCATGTTGCCGCAATGGCTGCCGTCTGGCGTTGAGAAAGTTTGTAGGTTTGCTCTTTATCCAGACGAATTTGTAGCGAAACCAGGATTCGTTGCTTAGAATGAGACGCGCAGTAAATTTCCCCTGGGAAGAAAGGATGATCGCCCCCCGGCGGCGAACCACGCGACGGTATTGTTTCCATAGCTCATCGAGCGGGATGACGCTGTCCCACTTGTTTCTGGTAGTGCCATAGGGCAGGTCACAAAGGACCAGATCGACCGAGGCGTCGTCGAGTTCATTCATGACTTCCAGGCAGTCGCCCTGGAAAATCTCCCCTCCTCGATACGTCATCTCGAAACCGTCCCTCTACGAATCATGGCCGGCACCGCGGATTTCGATGAGGGATCGATCGAATCCGCATGGAAGAAGACCCCGAACCGGTCGGCGCCCAGGGTGCACGGGCAGGCGGACCGATCCGGCGGCGATTCGCTGGATCACTTGGCGCCCGTCTTCGTCGATAGTCGCCGTGATGTTGTTCCGGGCTTCAATCTGCATATCCTCCGCTGCCCCGGCCCGCATTATCCATCATTTTGCGGTGACCGCAAGAAGCGTGGACGCCGCTTCCCTCGCGGAGGCGGCCCTGCGCTCTGCATCGGGATCCGACGCCGGGCCGCGCGCGCCGCATTCTTCCTGCCTCGGTCGGAAGGACGGCAGGACCGTGGATCGGTACGTTTCGCCTCCGTTCTCGCGCCCCCGGTCGTCGGTCAGTAGAGGTAGGTGACGTTGCAGTCCTCGCTGTCGCTGCCCACGTCGTAGATCCGGGCGCCGGCCCCGCCGGCGCGGACGCAGGCCGCCTCCCCCTCCGCCGCCTCGCCGAACGTGGCCCCGCTGCTCACCGTCAGGCGCAGCGCGCCGGTGTCCGGGACCCCGTCGTCGATCTTGACGTCGAGCTCGCGCGCGAGCGCCACCGGGATCCCGCGCCCGAGGACGAGGTTGAGCCGCACCGGCGGGGCGCCGCCGGCGTGGAGGTAGTCGTCCGTCCGGCCGAGCACCATGACCCGGTTGAACGGGTTGAGCGGGGCGCGCCGGTTGTTCGGGGTCGGCGCGACCGCGTCCCCCGTGAACTCTCCGGGCAGGAACCCCGCCTTCGCGAGCTGTTCCCAGAGGGCGTTCGGCTCGGTCCACTCGCTCCCGGCTTCGTTGTCGATGCGGCCGTTGTCGTTTCCGCCTCCGTTCACGGGGACGCCGAGCGCTTCTCCGGCCTCGGTCGCGTTCCAGTCCCCGGGGACCCGGCGATAGCGGTCCACGAAGGCAAAGTACGCGGAGCGGATCCCGGCGCTCGAGTCCGCGAGGTTGCGGACCCGGCCGCTGCCGATGAGCTCCTGGCCGCTCATGACCGCGCCGACGAGCAATCCGATGACGACGAGCACGATGGCGATTTCGATGAGGGTGAAGCCGGCGGCCTCCCTTGCGTCCATGTGATCTCCTCCTGCGTCGAGGCATCCGCCGTGCTTCATGCCGGCGACGGCGGCCATGAGGTCCGGGGGACCCCGAGGAGGATCCGCGCAACCTGCACGACCCCCGAGCCCGAGACCGCCCGCATCGCCCCGGACCGGATCGGGAGTCGTGGGTTCCGGGCTCCGCTCACGGCCAGGTCCCCGCCCGCACCAGCCGGCCGAGGAGCACGTTCTTCGACATCCAGACGAGGACGTCGTCGAACGCGCCGGACCCGGCGCGGCCCGGCACGGCATGGGCATAGCGGGGGTCGGGGCGAAGGGGATTCGAGCAGCCGACGGGGGCGCCGCCCGTGCCGTCGTTCTCCCCGTCGGGGCGGCCGTTGGCCCCGCACGAGAAGAGGATGGCGGCCGGCGCCTCCGGATCGCCCACCGTCAGACGCTCGGAGGTGCGCGGGTTGTCGATGCGAAGCCCGCCCCGGGTGTTCGGTGGGCGGGGCATCCCCCCCGGTGCGGTGAAGGCGTCGTTGCCCCGGTAGCGAAGCGGCCGGCCCCACCCGTCCCGTCCCGGCACCCCGAGGGTCGCGCGCGGAAGGTCGCCTTCGACCCTGCGGCAGGGGGCCGCCGCCGAGCCGGGCCGATCTTCCGCGCCGTCGCCGTCGACGTCCGGGCACGGCAGCCGGTTGTCGTGCGCCGCCGCGTATCCGAGCAGCGCTTCGAGGGCCAGCGCGAGGGCGGCTTCGGTCTCCCGCAGCCGGTAGCGGTCGATCTGGGCGGCGAGCGGGACCATCAGCCCCCCGAGCAGAAGGGCGCTCACCGCGAGGGCGATCGCCACTTCGATCAGCGACAGTCCCTCCATGTCCTTCGCCGCTCGCGGGGGCTGCTTCGCGTCGTTCCACTTCGCGAAACCGGTCCCGCCCGCCGTTTCTGCGCCGCGCCGACCGCCAGCGGCTCGTAGCCGGCCTCCGGCGGGCCTTTCACCTTGTGCCCGCGATACGCTCCGATCCGCCGCCGGGCCGGTCCGCGGAGGTTCGAGACCTCCTGCTTCCGTCCCGAGCGAGCCCGGCCCACTCCCGGTTCGTACCACCCGGCTCATGGGGAGGTGATCCCCGGCGGGGGCGGGACCATCGCAACCCGGTCGTTGAACGACCCGCTCCGATGCCTCGTTTCGTACCGGAGGTCGACGGGGTTGGCGTTCCCTCCCTCGAACCACTGGTCGAGGTTCGGGCGCCGCCGGTCCTGGTGGGGAAGCGCCCCTCCGGCAAGGACCGCGATCGCGATGGAGGCGCTCTCGTCCTTCCGCCCGTCGAATCCGGTCCGAACGAGGGTCAGGCACCCGCTCGGCGTCCCGCAGCCGGCCGCCGGGCCGCCGGCCGTGAACGCCGGCGCGACCGCGGCCAGCAGGAACCGATGCCACTCGTTCTCGAGCAGCCACTCGGGTATCTCGGCGCCGACCCCGAGCGGATACGCGACCCCATGGACGGCCAGCGTTCCCTGGAGGAGGCCCGGAGAGAACCGGACCTCTCCACGCCCGGTCTCCACGCCGCCCGCGAGGTCTCTGATCTCGATCCTCGATTCCGCGGTCCACTCGGCGCCCCGTACCCCGCGGCGGCGGACGTCGAGAGCGGCCGGGGGCTCGATCACGGCATCTCCGGCGAAGTGCAGATCGAAGCGGAACACCCGCTCCCGCCCCGGCCCCGACACGGTCCGGCTCTCTCCCGCGCAATCGATCCGCCCTGCCGCCCTCCACGCGCAGCGCCCGTCCGGAACGGCCAGGGCCTGGGCGGGAAGGCCCAGGGCGGCCGGGGTGACCGTGCCGGACCCGGAGGTCGCGCCTCCGGCCGGGAAGCCGGTGACCCGGAAGGAGGTCTCGATCGTGCCGCCGGGCGACGAGAGAGGGAGGCGGCCGGCGGTGACGCCGGGCACGGGGAGCGCGCTCTCCACGGGTCCGGACCAGGGCGCGAGCCACGGCAGGGCCCCCGTATTCCAGGGGGCGCCGCGATACTCTTCGAAGGCCGCCCGGACGGCGGCGAGCGCCCGTCCCGAGGCCGCGGCCATCAGCTCGTCGCGGGTGATCGCGGCTACCCGGTCGTTGAACCGCTCGTGCGGCGAGGCGGGCGGCGCTCCGGCCGAGACGTAGGCGCCGTCCTGCGGGTTCTCGTTTCCTCCCTCCAGGTACTGGGCCGGGTCGAAGCGATCCGCCACCCGGTCCTGGAACGGCAGGGCCGGGCCGGGGGCGAGGATGACGGCCGCGATCCCGCTCCGTCCGTCCACCGCGAGCTCCGCGGCGGTCTCGTGGTTGAGCGGCCGATGCTTGTGGCCGTTCGCCCGGAACCGCTTGGCGAGCGCGTACCAGAGCCGCTCTCCCGACCCGTCGCGCGGGTCGTGCAGGCCGAGGCGGCGCCAGGGCAGCCGCCCGAGCGACGCGGCGGCGCACGGCGGGTTGGGCGATCCGTTCCCGGTCCGGTCGGGGCAGGGAAGGTAGCCGGGGCCGGCGCGTCCGCGGTGCTGATCCGGATACGACGCGGCGTACCCGATGAGCGCTTCGCGGGCGGCCGCGAGCGCGGCCTCGGTGCGCCGGGCCTCATGCGACGAGCGCGCGGCCGCTTCCAGCCACTCGACGGTCACGAGCCCCGACCCCAGGGCGAGCGCCAGCACGAGCGCGAGGAGCGCCGCGCCGTGCTGCGATCCGGATGGCCCGACGGGCGGCCCGCACGGTCTGCGGGGTTCGCGGGCTCGGAATGATGCGGATCCGGTTCGCATTCTCGCGGCGACTTCCAATCGGCAGGCTTCGTGTCCACCCGAGCTCTCCCCTCCTCCCTCCGATCCGGTGTCTGACCCGGCCGCGCTTTGAACGGAACCGGGGGCCGGCCGGTCCACGGCGAAACCGGCCGAGGGGTCCGGAGCCCCTCTCCCGTGTTCCGGCTCCGCTCGCGGCGCGGCCGGGAGCTCAATTCTGCTCAAGCGCCGGGGGATCCGTGAGAGGCGCACGGGACGACTTGCGTAAGGATCGGTCTCGTTCCGATCGGCCCTTCGGCGTACGGATGGGGTCGATCACCGCACCGGTCCGGGGATCGAACCGCTGCCCGGGCCGGACCAGGATCGAGCGCCTCCCGGCGTCCAGGCGAACCCCGAGCGTTTCGGCCCCCGCCGGAGCCGCCGCCCCGGCCGAGGCCGCCGTCTCCGCCGGGGCTGCCCGAGGGCCGTCGAACGCGACCCGCCGGTCGTCGACCCATGCATAGACCGACCGGCCGGAGCGGGCCACCACCCCGCCGACCCGGACCCAGCGGGTCGGCGGCGACACTGGCTCGGGCCGCCCGGCGGGGGTCTCCTCCGGGATGCCTGCCGGAGCTTCCGCCGGGGCCTCGGGCGCTTCCCCCGCCGCGATTCGTACCGCCAGAGGGGCTGATTCGATCTCCGCCCGCTCCGCCACGGTCGTGAAGAGCCGCCCGAAGGTCTCGCGGGGCGGATCGGCCAGCTCAGCGCTCCATCCTCCCGATCCGGCCCCGGCGCCGTCGCCGCTCCCGGCGCCGTCGTCAGCCCCGGTCACGACCCCGGCATCGCCTCCGTCGTCCCTTCCCGCGGCGGGCCTCCAGCCGGGCTCCACCCCGGAGAGGGCCACGGATTGCCATCGGATCCGGCACGACGCACCCACGGAGGCGGGCGGCGGACCCGTCTCGCCCGCCCGCAGCAGGCGGCAGCCCGAAACGGTGAAGAGGCCGGGCGCCTCCCGGTCGAGGGCCGCGAAGAAGCTCGGAAGCTCGGCTTCGTGCCGCATCTCGAGGTCGATCGACATGCCGGTCTCCCGCACCTCGACCGGACCGCTGCGTTGAACGACGCGCGCGGCGCCGGTCCGCTGGCGGGCGGCGAGGACCGCCGCCGCCGCGCTCCGCACCGCTTCGACCCGGCGTGCGGGCTGCCCCTCGCCGATCCGACCGTCCGCGGCCAGACGGCGGTACAGGGGGCCGAACCGGCGCCGCGTCCGCTCCTCCTCGGCAAGCGCCGAGTACCGGCCGCGCGCCGCGTCGAGCCGGGTCTCGGCCACGTTCATCCGCTCCGCGATGCGGTGCTCGCGCCACCAGGCGGCCGCCGCGGCGGCCCCGCCGGCGAGGGCGGCCGCGGCGCATACCGCGAGCGGAAGCCGCAGACGGCGCCAGCGGATCTCAGTCGTCCCGAACATCCAGCACCATCCTCAGCGCGAAGCCGGCTTCCGGCCGGCGCCGATACCCGCCGCCGCCCGGCTCCCGCGGGAGGTCCGTCACATCGACCTCGCTCCACCGGGGATTCGCCTCGAGCCCGTCCGCGAACCGGAAGACCTCGTCCGCGGCGGCCCGGTAGTGGCCGTTGAACGGCTCGACCCGCCCCCGCAGGCGCACGACCCGGAAATGCTCCCGCGATGCGCTCCCGTCCCGGGCCTCCGGCCACCCGTCGCGCTCGGAGACCTCGGACCACTCGAGGCTTTCGAGCACGAGGTCGGGGTATCCCGCGAGCGCTTCGCTCACCGTCCGGAGGACGGGAAGCGCGCCGGCCCGGCCGGCGGCGAGGCGCTGCGCGGTCTCGACCGCGCGCCGGAGGTCGGCCGGCGCGACCTTCGACGCCGGCCGCCGCTCCGCCCGGTAGCGAGCCTCGTAGCCCTCGGCCTCCCGGACGACGGCCGCCGCGGCCGCGGCGAGGTCGTCGGCGCGGCGCCACACCGCCCCGCTCCACCCCGCGCCGGCCACGAGCATCGCGAGCCCCGCCGCCCCGAGGGCGCGGCCGGCCTGCTTCGTTCGGCGCGGCGCAAGGGTCCCGGCCGGGGCATAGTGGTTGGGGAGGCGCCGCCGGAGCGCGAGGCGGGCGAACACCCGGTCGCATCCGCCGTCCGGGTCGCCGCCTTCATCGGCCCCCGCTCCGGAGCGGCGCGCCGGTCCACCCCCGAGCCGGCGTTCGAGGGTCAGCGCGTCGACGAGCCCCTCGGAGAGCTCGGGCGGGCTCTCCGCCCCCCGGACCGCGGCGAGAAGCCCGGCGTCTCCGACGAGGCGGACCCGCAGCTCGTCGGTGGCGCGGCCGGAGCGATCGAGGTGCTGTCGGAGCCGCTCGACCTCGGCCACGATGCCCCGGGCCCGGTCTCCCGACCCCCCGGGCGGCAGGGGCGCGAGCCGGCTCAACGCGAGGCGGCCGTCCTCGAAGAGGGTCTGGCGCAGCTCCCCTCCGCCGCTCGCGGTGACGAGGAGGACCCGCCCCGCCTCCGCCCCGAGGAGCGGCAGCAGCCGGGCGCTGACGATGGGCAGCGAATGGACCCCGGCCACCTCGTGGCCGTGAAGCGCGTCGAGCCAGGGCTGGAGCCGCTCCGGGCGGACGACGGCCGAGAACAGGACCCGGTCGTCCCGCCGTCCCCCCGGCGCCCGTCCCTCCCGCCGGGCCGAGACGTGGGGGACGCCGGGAAACAGCCGGGCGCTCCGGGTCGCGAGGACGCCCCGCCGGGCGGGCCCGATCACGTGCGGGGTCGTCTCGCGCCGGAAGTCCTCCTCGACCAGGTCGACGAGGAGGCGGACGACCCGCGGCGGGCCGCGTTCGAGCAGCCGCCGGAGCCCGGCGCGTCCCGCCTCGTCGGCCGCGAAGTCCACCGGCGGGGCGAGCGCGCGGGGCGAGCCCCGGTACAGGCGGACCCCGCCTGCGCGGACGATCAGCACCCAGCGGCCGGCGTTCCTAGAGGGCGATGCCGGCCACCATCTCATAGATCGGCCCCATCACCGACAGCACGACCCAGAGGAGCAGCGCCCCCAGCACCAGGGTGGACACCGGGCCGACGAGCTTCTGCACCCGCTCCGCCGCGTCCCGGACGTCGCGCTCGTAGAAGTAGCTGATGTTGGAGAGGGCGGAGTCGAGGGCCCCGGTGCTCTCCCCGACCCGCAGCATCCGGAGCACGAGCGGCGGGAAGAGCCCGGCCCGCTCGAACCCTTCGCTGATGCTCGCGCCTTCCGCGATCCGCGTCGCCGCGCTGCGCGCCGCCTCCTCCACGGCCAAGTTGCCGAGCAGCCCCTCCCCGAGCCGGATGCTCTCGAGGACGGAGATCCCGGACGCGTACATGAGCGCGAAGTAGTTGACGAACCGGGCGAGGAGGAGCTTCTTGCGAAGGGGGCCGACGAACCAGACCCGAAGCCGCAGCCCGTCCACGGCGCGGCGAAGGCGCGGGATCCGGCGCGTGGCGGCGGCGAGCACGACCCACGGCGCTCCGGCCGCCGGCGCGAGGAACCACCATTCCTGGACGAGCCGCGACACCGCGATGAGGACGCGGGCATGGGCCGGCAGGTCGTCGCCCATCGTCTCCATGAACGCGGCGAGCTTCGGGACGAGGTAGAGCATGAGGAACACGATGACCGCGCCGATGACCAGCGCCACGAGGGCCGGGGCCATGAGCGCCTTGCGGAACTGGATCGCCTGCTCGTCGTGCCAGCGCAGGCTCCCGGTGAGCCTCCGGAGCACCGCGGGAAGCTGCCCGCTCGACTCGCCGGCGCGGATCAGGTTCACCATCATCGGGTCGAACGCTTCGGGGTGGCGGGCCATCGCCTCCGAGAGGCTCGCGCCGGCGTGGACCGACTCCACCATGCCGGTGAGCACCTCCCGGAGGCGGAAGCCCTTGACCGAGTCGCGGAGGTCGGCGAGCGCCTCGGGGATGGGGACGCTCGCGGCGAGGAGCTGCTCGAGGTGGAAGCAGAAGTTGATGAGCTGGCCGCGGCGCACCGGTGGATGCAGCGACCAGGCGCGGGCCCCGGGCGCCCGCGCACACGAGATGAGGTCGAGACCGAGCCGGCGAAGGCGGGCTTCGAGATCGAGCTCGTTCGCCGCTTCCATCCGGCCGCGCCGGATGCGTCCGCGTTCGTCCATCGCCCGGTAGCGCATCGGGACGAGGGCCATCAGGCGCTCCGCCGCGCCGAGGTCGAGGCCGGGGCCGGTGCGGACGAGGCTGCGGGTCCGAGAGGACTCCGCCTTGCCCGGGACGCCGGCTCGGCCGCCCCGGAAGGCTCCCGGGTCAGGTCGACGACCCGGGAGACCTCCTCGATCGTGGAGGAGCCGTCGGCCACCCGCCGCATCGCATCCCGCGCGAGGGTCACGAACCCCCGCCGCTCCGCGGCCTCGAGCAGCTCGTGGGCCGGCGCGCGGCGGGCCACCAGGGCATCGAGCTCCGCGCCGAAGCGAAGGACCTCGGTGAGCGCGATCCGGCCCCGATAGCCCTGGTGGTCGCAGCGGGGGCATCCGACCGGTCGGAAGGGGGGGAGCCGTGTGCGCCGCCTCTCCCCCTCGTCGTCGGCGCCTGGCCCGGCGCCGGCGCCGGCCCCGGCCCCGGGTTCCGCCCCTCCGGGCAGGCGCCTGTTTCGCGGCCCTTGCCGGCGGTCCTCCGCCGCCGACCCCGGCGCCGCCCCCGACACGGGCTCCCGGCACTCCGGGCAGAGCCGGCGCACGAGCCGCTGGGCGACGATCCCGATGATGTTCCCGGCGAGCACGCCGGGGGACGCCCCGATGTCGAGGAGCCGCGGGATGGCGCCGACCGCGGAGTTGCTGTGCAGGGTGGAGTAGACCTGGTGGCCGGTCATCGCGGCCCGGAAGGTCATCGCGGCGGTGTCCGCGTCCCGGATCTCGCCGACCAGCAGGATGTCCGGGTCCTGGCGCATGAGGCTCCGCACGCCGTTGGCAAAGTCGAGCTTCACCGCCTCGTTCACGGACGTCTGCCGGATCCGGCCCATCGGGTACTCGATCGGGTCCTCGAGGGTCATGATGTTGATCCCCTCGCGGTCGAGGTGGGCGAGGATCGAGTAGAGGGTGGTGGTCTTGCCGCTGCCGGTCGGCCCGGTCACCAGGATCACGCCCTCCGGGCGCTCCATCATCCGCCGGAGCTCCGCGAGCGCGCCGGGCGACATGCCGAGCCCGTCCAGGGCCACGATCCCGCGGCTCCGGTCGAGCACCCGGAGCACGATGTTCTCGCCGTGCGCGGTGGGCAGGGAGGACACCCGGTAGTCGATGTCGTGGCCGGAGACGGAGAGGGTCATGCGGCCGTCCTGGGGGGCCCGCGTCTCGGCGATGTTCATGCCGCACAGGACCTTGAGACGCACCGCGATGGCGGACCAGTAGTCCCGGTGCAGGCTCCTCACCTGGCGCAGCACCCCGTCGATCCGGTAGCGGACCCGCAGGAACCCCGCTTCCGGCTCGAAGTGGACGTCGGAGGCCCCCCGCTTCACCGCGTCGGACAGCAGGACGTCGACGAGCCGCACGATCGGCTGGCTGTACTCGTCGGCGTTCGCCGGGAAGCCGCCCGGGCCGGCCTCGCCGGTCTCGATCTCGCGCAGGATCCCGGTGACGGAGAGGTCGTGGCGCCAGGCGCGCTCCAGGAACCGTTCGAGGTCCGCGCGGCCGGCGAGGAGCGGGACGATCTCCACCCCGCCGTCGAAGAGCGAACGCAGGTGGTCGAGCGCGATCACGTCGAAGGGGTCGGCCATCGCGACGGTGAGCCGCCGCGGCGCGCCGCTCTCGCCTGCCCCGCCTGCCTCGCCGCCGGTCAGGGTCAGGCCGACGGCGAGGAACCGCCGCGCGACCGGCTCCGGGATCGCCGCCATCGCCTCGGGCTCGGCCACCGCCCGGCCGAGGTCGACGCTCTCCACCCCGAGGGCCCCGCCGACCGCGTCGCGGATGATCGCCTCGGTGACGAAGCCGAGCTTCACGAGGACGTCCGCGAACCGGGCGCCGGTGTTCGACTGCTCGGTGAGGGCGATCCGGGCCTGATCCTCGCTGATCGCGCCGGTTTCGACGAGGAGGGTCCCGAGGTGGTCGAGGCCGGGGACCCCGGCCAGGGAGGAGGCGCCTCCCGCCGCGCCGGCCCGCGTGGTCACGGGAGCGCCTCGGTCCGCGGCTCTTCGAGCGCCGCGACCCGCTCGCGGACGGCCCGCACGTCGAACGCGGGGGGCGAGAGGACGGCGAGCTCGAGCGCGTCGCGGTAGTGGCCCAGGGCGAGCCGGGGCCGGCCGCGCCGGTCCGCGCTCACCGCGAGGTTGTACGCCGGGTCGGGGTTCGAAGGCTCGGCCCGGCGGGCGGCCCGGTAGGCGTCCGCCGCCTCCTCCCACCTGCCCTGTCCGGCGAGGGCGTTTCCGAGCGCGACCTGGAGCCAGGCCGCCTCCGGCGCGAGCGCGACCCGCCGCGCAAGCTCCCGCTCGCGCGTAGCCGGGTCCTGCCCGCGGTCGAGCACGAACGCCAGGGTCCGCCCGATCTCGTTCTCCGGATCCAGGGCGGCCAGACGCTGGCACCACGCCCGGGCCTCTCCGTACCTCCCCGCGCGGAGGGCGGCGGCCGCGAGGCCGGGGAGCGCATCCTGCGGGCGCGTGTCCAGCGCCCCCAGGTAGGCAGCCCTCGCGGCGCGGTGGTCGCCGTGCGCGAGCGCCGTCCAGGCCCGGCCGAGGAGATCGTCCACGGGGTTCCCGGCCCACGAGCGCTCGATCCGGAGCCGATCCGGGCCGTCCGGGCCGGAAGACGCCGACGCCCGCGATGCCGGCGGCCGCCCGGTCCGCTCTCCCGGCGTCCGGTCGCGACCGGGAACGCCGACGCCATTGCCGGCGCCGGCCGCGCCCGGCCACCAGCGGCGGTACTTCGCGAAGTCCCCCGCGAGGTCCGGCTCCCGGACCACCGTCGGGCGCAGGAACACGATGAGCTCCGTCTTGGCATGGAGGCGGTCCCGGTACCGGAACGCGGCCCCGATCCCCGGCAGCCGGGAGAGGAAGGGGACGCCGGCCGTGTCCTCGCGCTCCTCCTCCCGCATGAGCCCCCCGAGCACCGCGACCTCTCCGCTTCGCAGGCGCAGCACGGACTCGATCTCGCGCACCGCGATCACCGGGACCCGGCTCACCACCCTGGCCGCCGCGAGTTCCGGGTTCGGATCGACCACGAATCCGCTCTCGCGGGTGACGGTGGGCCGGATCTTCAGGATGATCTCGTCGTCCGCGGCGACGGACGGGGTGAGGAGGAGGATGAGCCCCACCGGCACCGTGTGCAGCTTGGTCCGGACGTTGCGCTCGACCGAAGCATCGCGTGTCTCCGTCCGCACCTCGGAGGTGAAGAACACCCGGTTCTCCGCGATCTTGACGATCGCGGTCTGGTTGTTGAGGGCCATGACGAGCGGGGTCGAGAGCACCCGCACGTCCCCGAACTCGTCGAGGAGCCGGATCGTCAGCGAGAGGTCGGGGATGGAGAGCCCGGCGAAGGGCGGGGAGGCGAGGTTTCCGGCGAGGAAGCTCGACGCGATCGCGGTCTCCCCGAAGACCCGCGAGAAATCGACCCCGCCGCGGAAGCGGTCGTCGAGATCGATCTCGACGATCGTCGCCTCGATGAAGACCTGGCGGCGCGCGCTGGCGAGGATGCGGTCGAGGAGGAAGGCCACCTCGCGATGGCCGGCGGCGTTCGCCCGCACCGCGATGAGGCTGGTCTCGCGGTGCGCGAACACGCGCGCGGAGCCGTCCGGGGCCTCGCCGAGCACCCCCCGCACCGACTCCACCAGAGCCTCCCAGAACCGGTGCTCGGCCCTGGCCGTCACGTTCGCGGCCGAGCCGTTCTCCTCGCCGGAGGGCGCCTCGATCCCGCTTCCGACCCCGATCCCCACCTCGTTCACGGTGACCGTCTCGCGGGCGAGGGGGACGTAGTCGATCGGGTAGGTGCGCAGCACGGGCTCGTCGCGGCGGGCGACGATGGCGCCTTCCTCGATCCCGACGCGGAGGTCCGCGTGCCGGGAGACCCGCTCGAGCAGGGCGGGGAGCGGCTCATCGACCGCGTTCATGGTCACCCGACCCTCGATCCCGGGGTCGACGTCCATGTCGACGCGAGCGTCGCGGGCGAGGGCGAAGAGGAGCTCGCGGACCGGGACGTCCTCCACCGAGACGGACCAGGTCTCGACCGGCTCTCCCGGACCCGGCTTCGGCACCGGGGGCGGGGTCTGGACCAGGGGCGGGATAGGTGCGGGCGCACGCGCTTCGACGGCCGGGCTCGGCCCCGCGCAGCCGGCGGCGAGAAGGAGCAGCGCCGTGAGCGCGGCCGAGACCGGAACCGGGACGAGGGGCGGGACGGGGCGTCGGAGCGGAGCGTTCGCCCGCCGGCCTGCGCCCGCGCGGCCCTCCGCGGCTACCGCTCCGGCCCCGGTCACGACCCTCGTCCCGGCTTCCGCCCCGGCCGCCGGCGCGCCCGCGGTCGGGAGCCCGCCCACCGCGGCCGGCTCCGGCCGCCAGGACCCGACCGGGCGGGCATCCGTCTCCCGGCCGCGCGGCCCGGGCGCTCCCGTATCCGCTCCCGGTCTCGTTCTGCCCGGCCTGCGCCGCGCCGGAGTGCTCCTGCCCATGTCCCGTCCACCTTCACGGAGCGGGAATTCTGCGGGCCGCCCGGTGGGCCGGAACAGGGGGAAACGGCGCGTCCTGCCAGAGATTTCGTCGCGTCGTTCGTAAGCCGCGGGGCCGTCGGGCGTAGGCATTTCGCCCAACGCTCCCCATATCGGGCGCTACCGGCCTAGAATGGACCCGATGGAGGCTCGGCGGTCCGGCGCGACCCGCCCCTCGGGCCGAAGGGGAGGACCGCGTGGAACTCGACTGGACGGCGCTCCTCGTATCGCTCGGGCTGCTCGGCGCGGCGGCCGCGCTGGTGGTCCTCGAGGTCTTCGCGGTCTCGTTCGGGCTGCTCCTCGTCGCGGCCATCGCGTGCGCCGGAGGATCGATCTGGTACGCGTTCGCGGCCCACGACGCGGCGGGATGGGCGAGCGTCGTCCTGATCCCGATCGGGGCGCTCTTCGCGGCCCGGTGGGGTTTCATCCGCATCCGATCGTCGCGGTCGGCCGTGCCCAAGTCCGAGGTCGTCGCGGATGCGGGCTACCGGCACGTCGCCGCGCGGCTCGCGGTCGGCCCCGGAACCTCGGGGGTGCTCGTCACCCCCGCCCGCCCGGTCGGCCGGGCCCGGTTCGAGGGAGGCGAGTGCGACGTGCAGGTGCACGGCCCCGTTCTCGAGGCGGGGGCCGAGGTCGTCGTCGAGCGTATCGACGGCCCCATCATCTTCGTGACGCAACCGCCGCCCTGACCGCGGCGGCGCCCCCCGCGTGGGCCGTCCGGGGGCCGCCGGGGGAATCGGTTCGGAAACCAGGCCCGGCCCAGGAACCCAAGGAGACCAGTCCGACATGATCATCGAGCTCATCGGCCTCGCGATCGGGGCGCTCATCGTCCTCGTCCTGTTCGCCCTCATCTGGAACTCGTTCTGGCTCTGGTGGCAATCCATCCTCTCCAACGCCCCGGTGAGCCTCGTCCAGATCATCTTCATGCGCTTCCGCAAGGTGAACCCCGGCACCATCGTCACCGCGCGCATCACCGCCCGGAAGGCGGGGATCGAGATCACCGCCGACGACCTGGAGGCGCACTATCTCGCGGGGGGCAACGTCGTCCGGGTCGTGCAGGCGCTCATCTCCGCCAACAAGGCGAACATCGTGCTGACCTACGACCGCTGCTGCGCGATCGACCTCGCGGGCCGGGACGTCAAGGAGGCGGTCGACACCTCCGTCAACCCGAAGGTGATCGACGTCCCCTCCGGCACGATGGCCCGCAACACCATCGACGCCATCGCGGGGGACGGGATCCAGCTCAAGGTCAAGGCGAGGGTCACGGTGCGGACCAACATCGAGCGGCTGGTCGGCGGCGCGACCGAGGAGACGGTGGTGGCCCGCGTCGGCGAGGGCATCGTGACCACCATCGGGTCGGCGGAGAACCACATGAGGGTGCTCGAGAACCCGGACCAGATCTCGAAGGTGGTGCTGGAGCGCGGCCTCGATTCGGGGACCGCGTTCGAGATCCTCTCGATCGACATCGCGGACATCGACGTCGGGGACAACGTGGGCGCGCGGCTCAAGATCGACCAGGCGGAAGCCGAGAAGCAGGTCGCCCAGGCCCAGGCCGAGCGCCAGCGCGCGCTGGCGGTGGCCCGGGAGCAGGAGATGGTCGCCCTCGTCCAGGAGAACCAGGCCAAGGTGGTGCTCGCCGAAGCGGAGGTGCCGAAGGCGATCGCGGACGCGTTCCGCAGCGGGAACCTCGGCATCATGGACTACTACGGGATGCAGAACATCCAGGCCGACACCCGGATGCGGGGCAGCATCGCGGGCGGCGAACGGGGCGAGGACGAAGGGCGCGCGCCGGGGGCGCCTTCCTCGGGCGCGGACCCGCGCTGAGGGTGAGCGGTTGAAGCGCGCCGCCGCCGGATCGATGGAAGGCGGGTCGGCGGGCCGCCGCGGCAAGGCGGCGGCTCGGAAGGGAGGAGGCCGGACGGGGGCGCTGCGTCGGCCCGCCCGGACGGCTTGGACGGCCCGGACAGCCCGGACGGGCCGCATCCTCGGGGGGACACAACCCGGGCGGCGGATCGAGGAGGGGAGATGGCGGACTTCCTGAACAGGCTCCGCGCGAGGCTCGAAGCCATGCAGCAGGAGCTCGCGCCGGAGGCCGGCTTCGACCGCCGGGCCTACGGGTACGACGACGATGCGGACCCCGACCCCGAGGACGCGACGTTCGAGGACCTCGACCGCGAGGAGGAGTCGCCGTGGCGGCGGCCCGCGGACGGCCCTCCCCGGCCGGCGCCCGACCCGGCGGCCGGCGGGCCGGAGCCCGCGCGCGGCGGTCCGGGCGCCCGAGGGCGGTCGGAGGCGCCGCGGCCCCGCACGGCCTCGGGGCGGGGCTCGGCCGCGGCCCGCCCGGAAACGTTCGACCCGTTCGGGGTCGTCCCCGCGCCCACGCCCGCCCGGACTCCCGGCGCCCCCGCGGCGGGCGGCGTCCGCCCGGTTCCCCGCGACCCCGGGCGTGCGCCCGGGAGCGCCCGCGGGAGGAGCCGGTCGAGCCGTCTTCGGGCCCGCCTGCGCCAGCCCGAGTCGCTGCGCGAGCTCTTTCTGCTGCGCGAGGTGATCGACCGCCCGGTCGTCCTCCGCCGCCGCCGTCCGCCTCCCCGAACCTCCCCGTGACGGACCGCGGCGCGTCCATCCCCGGCCCGGCCTGACGAACCGGCCGACGTCCGCGGCCTTCTCCGCCATCGCATCGCGCCGCGGTCTCCCCGCGCGCTGCGGAGCGACGGGATGCACCCCTCTCCGAATCCGACCCGCCGCGCGCGCCCCGCGCACCGCCGGCCGCCGTCCGGCCGGGAGGGCCGACCCCTCTCGACACCGCGGAAAGGCCGGGTCCCGGCCTCGCGGCGAACGGGGAACGGCTCCGGCCCCGGGATCAGCCGAATCGGGCGAGGGTGAAGTATTCGAGGGCCGGGTCGAGGCGGCCGGTCCGCATCGCGTCCGCCGTCACCCGGCCGACGAACGGGCCGAGGGTCATCCCGTTCACGGTCACCGCGTGGTAGAGGCCCGGCGCGCCCGGCGACTCGCCGAGGATCGGGGCGCCGTCGATGGCGACGTTCATGGCCGCCCAGGAGCGAATGACGTGGAGCGTCGCGAGGGCCGGCAGGACCCGCTGCGCGGCCCACAGATTCCCTTCCAGGCTCTCGCGAAGCACCCGGGGGCGCCCGGTCGCGGGGTCCGCCTCCGCCGGCCAGCCGCCCCCCAGCACGAGGTTGCCGTTCCGGAACTGCTTCATCGTCAGATGGCGGCCGGCGCAGGCGAGCAGGCCGCGGGTGAGCGGCGGCGCCGGTTCGGTGACGACGAGCTGGATCGGGTGGGCGCGGACGGGGAGCCGCACCCCGGCCAGGGCCGCGATCCGTCCGGACCATCCGCCGCCCGCGTTGAGCACCCTCCCGGCCCGGAACCGTCCCCGGTTCGTCCGCAGCTCGAAGCCGCCGCCGGCCCTGGGTTCGACGGCGCTTACCTCGGTCTCCCGGAACACCCGCAGCCCCCTGGCGGCGGCCCCGGCGAGGATCGCGGGGACCGCGCTCATCGGGTTGATCTTGCCTTCCGCGGGACACCACGCGGCGCCGGCGAGGGAATCGGAGAGGTGCGGCGCGAGGTCGCGCAGCTCGCGGGCGGAGAGCACCTCCACCTCGGTCCCGTGGCGGCGCTCCAGCCGGGCCTTGTCGCGGAGACCCGCGAGATGGGCCGCGTCTTCCGCGACCATCAGGCCGCCGGTGATCTCGATCTCCAGGTCCCGGCCCAGCTCCTCGGCGAGCGCCGGCCACATGGCGGCCGATTCGCGCTGCAGCGGCAGGCTCGCGGCGGCGGGGCCGCCGCCCGCCTGCGCGCGCTCGCCGAAATCGTAGGCGAGAAGCTGCACGTGGAGGCTGCCGGCGTTGTTCCCCGAGGCCTCGCCGTTCGGCTGGCCGCGTTCGAGCAGGGCGACGTCCACCCCTTCGCGGGCGAGGTAGTACGCGGCGCACGCCCCCAGGATGCCGCCGCCCACGATGGCGACCTCGGCGTCGGCGGCAGCGCCCGCGCCCGCGGCGCGGTACGGTGAGGCGGGCGGCGCCCGGCCCGCGCCCTCCTCCGTCCACTCCGCCTTCTCGACCGCGAGCGCCGCCGCGGGGACCGGCTTCGCCGGAAAGCGCGGCGCGAACGACGCCCGCTCATCCATCTTCCGGCCGGTCGCGTCGGCGCACAGCCTCGCCGCCACCGGACCGCAATAGCGGCCCTGGCAGTGGCCCATGCCGACCCGCGTCAGGCGCTTGAGCGCGCCGATCTCGTCGAACCCCTCCCGGATCAGCCCGCGAAGGACCCCCGCCCGCACGCTCTCGCAACGGCAGACCACGGCCTCGTCGGGCATGAATTCGTCGGCGGGCGGGGGGGCCTCGAACAGCTTCCACAGCCCCCGCTGAAACCTCGCCGCGCGGGCGAGCGCGCGCCGCGCCGAAGCGGCGGCGGTTCGGCCGGGGGCGGGGCCGTCCTTTCCGCCCGGCCCGCCCGCTCCACCCGGCCCGCGCGCCGCGGCGAGACCGGCGAGGGCTCCTTGCGCAAGGGCCAGCCGCGCCCCGCCGATGCTCCCGCAATCCCCCGCCACGTACACCCCGGGGATCGACGTCCGCCCGTCCGCGTCCCGCTCGACGGCGAGCCCGCCGGGGCGCCCGCCGTCCGCCCGATGGCGGCACCCGAGCAGCCGGGTGATCTCGGTGGACGGCAGGAAGCCGTAGCCCAGGCACAGGGTGTCCACGTCGAAGCCGCGCTCCGTGCCGGCGACGGGCCGGCCGGCCTCGTCGATGCGGACCAGGGTGGCCCGCTCGACCGCCCCCGCGCCCTCCGCCCGCAACAGGGCGTGCCGGTAGAAGACGGGGATCCGCCGGCGGGCGAGGGCCGCGAGGTAGCGGAGGCCGTCCGCGGCCAGATCGGGGGCGCTCCGCGCCATCGTCCAGACGGCGGCCGCGTGGCGTAGTCCGGGCCGCGCCGCGGTCTCCGCGACACCCGCGACCTCGACCCCGCCCCGGGCCAGCTCGCACGCCACCTGGAAGTTGAGCGGACCGTGGCCGGCGACGAGCGCCCGGCGGCCGGGAGCGACCCGGTAGGCGCGGGCGAGGGTCTGGGCCGCGCCGCTCCCCATCACCCCCGGCAGGGTCCAGCCCGGGACCGGGAACGGCCGTTCATACGCGCCGGCGGCCACCACGAGCCGGCGCGGGCGGTACCGTTCGACCCGGCCCGCGCGGAGTACGCCGATCTCGAGACCGGCGGCGGGGTCGTGGAACGCGCCCCACACGGTCGCCTCGCCGATCAGGCGCACGCCTGCGCCGCGGACCCGCTCGATGAGGGCGAGGCCGGCCGCGAGCTGCCGGTCCGGCGGGCGCCCCGGCGCGAACGTGTGGCTCGCCGCGACCTGCTTGTAGTACTGCCCCCCGGGCTCCGGGCGCTCGTCGAGCACGGTGACGTCCGCCCCGGCGGCAGCGGCGGCGTGCGCCGCGGCGAGGCCGGCCGGCCCGGCGCCGAGCACGAGGAGACCGGCCTCGACGACGGGCGTCGCGCCGTCCGGCGCCGGAGCGAGCGGCGCCCCCCGGGCGCCGGCCGGCCCCGCGCCGTGGCGCTGCCCGCGCACCCTCATGCCGGCCCGCACCGGGGTCATGCAGGCGCGCTGGCCGCCGCGGCCGTCCACGTTCACCAGGCACTCGAAGCACACCCCCATGCCGCAGTAGACGCCCCGCGCTTCGCCCCGGCGGGTCCGGCGCAGGGCGCGGATCCCCGCCGCGGTCACCGCCGCAGCGATCGTCTCCCCCTCGTACGCGGGGATCGCCTCCCCCTCGAACTCGATGCGCACGGGTGCGCCCGAGGGGCGGACGCCGCCGCCGAGGAGGCGCCCGCCCGGCCGGTCGGCATGGGCGGCATGGAGGGAAGGCTCCTTCATGGGGAGCGAGAATCGTCGCCCGGCGCGCGCGGATCAAGCCTGCCGGGGGACAGCGGCGGCGGGGCAGGAGGGATCGTCGCCCATCGCGCGCGGATCAAGCCGTCGCTCGGGATCCGCCGAAGCCGGAGCCATTCCCAACTCGAATCTCGGGATTCGCTGACCGAAATGGATCCCGGCCTTCTCCCCGCCTTCGCGAGGACGACGGGGAATGACGGCCAGCGTAAGGGTGCGCGTCTCGCTGAAATGGCGTCATTCCCGCGAAAGCGGGAATCCATCGCCTGATTCAAGGCATTTCGAATCCCGAAACTTGAGTTCCGATCCGCAGCCCGGGCGGGTACGATGGCGCCGGAGCCCACCATCGGCCGACCGGGCCGGGAGGTATCGGACATGCCCCGACTGCGAGGGACCTACACCGTGATCGTGACCCCGTTCCACGAGGGTGGAGCACGGGTCGACGAAGCAATGCTGCGCTGGCTCGTCGACTTCCAGATCTCGGAGGGGATCCACGGGATCATCGCCCTCGCGAGCAACGGGGAGTTCCTGTCCCTGTCCGACGAGGAGCGCCACGACGTGTCGCGCATCGTCGTCGAGCAGGCCGCGGGCCGGGTGCCGGTCGTCGTGGGGACCGCCGCGGAGAGCACCGACGACGTCATCCGCTACACGCGCGACGCGGAGCAGGTCGGCGCCGATGCGGCCATGGTGCTGACCCCCTACTACTGCTGGATCGACGAGGAGGAGCTCTTCCACCACTACCGGCGCGTCGCCGAAGCGGTCTCGCTGCCGATCATGCTCTACAACCATCCCGCTTCGACGGTGCTCGACCTCGAGCCCCCGCTGGTCGCCCGACTCGCGGAGATCGACAACGTCTCCTACATCAAGGAGTCGACCACGGACACCCGGCGCGTCTACCGGATCAACGATCTGTGCCGGGGGAAGATGACCGTCTTCGCGGGCTACCTCGGGTACGAGTCCTTCATGGTCGGGGCCGAGGGGTGGGTGTCCGTGTGCGCGAACGTCATGCCTCGCAAGTCCGCGGCGCTCTTCGAGCTGGCGGTCGATCGGAACGACCGGGATGCGGCCTGGAAGGTGTTCAAGGAGCTGACCCCGATCATCGACTTCCTCGGCGACCATCTCTACGTGCACGGCATGAAGGCGGCGTTCCGGATGCTGGGCCGGGACATGGGCGACCCGCGCCCGCCGCGCCTCCCCCTGCGTGCGGAGCTGCTCCCGGAGCTGCGGAGGATCCTGACCGAGGCGGGGCTCTTCGAGCAATTGCTGCCGCCGGTGGACCGGGCGGCCTGAGCTCCGGGGCGGGGCG
The DNA here is from genome assembly GCA_965243335.1 of Gammaproteobacteria bacterium. Lineage (GTDB taxonomy): Bacteria > Pseudomonadota > Gammaproteobacteria > HK1 > HK1 > JAJDXW01. The sequence goes on along the minus strand of OZ251545.1, from coordinate 734,075 downwards.
GCCCGTCCGCCGCCGCGGCCCCCGGCCCCCGGCCCACGATGAACGGCGGGCACACCATCGTGCGCGGCGGGCGCCTCCTGGACCCGCGCCGCCCCGAGGCCCGGCCCGCGGACCTGCTGATCGCGGGCGGGGTCATTCGCGAGATCGGCCCGCCCGGCCTGTCCGCGCCGCCCGGCGCCCGCGTGATGGACGCGGCGGGGACCCTCCTGCTGCCGGGGCTCGTCAACGCGCACACCCACGGCGACGTGAGCATGGCGAAGGGGCTGGGGGACCGGATGACCCTGGAGCTCCTCCTCAACGCCGGCCCCCTGACGAGCGAGCAGTTCCGGCTGGAGGACAAGTACCTCGCCGCCCAGCTCGCGGCGGTGGAGATGCTGCTGCACGGCTGCACGGCGTGCTACGACCTCTACAGCGAGTTTCCGACCCCGACCCCGGAAGGGCTCGCCGCGGTCGGCCAGGCCTACGCGGACGCCGGCATGAGGGCGGTGGTCGCGCCCCTGATGGCGGACCGCACCTTCTGGGAGGCGGTGCCGGGGCTCGTCGGCGAGCTGCCGGACGACCTCCGAAGGGCGGTCGCGCGCGCCGGTTCCGGCCCCGCCTCGGCGAGCCTCGACGCCTGCCGGGCGGCGCTTGCCGGATGGGCGCTGCCGGGCGATCGGGTGCGGCTCGCCCTCGCGCCCACCATTCCCTACCACTGTGCGCCCGAATTCTTCCGCGAATGCCGCGCCCTCGCCGACGAACACGGCATCGGCATCCACAGCCACCTGGCGGAGTCCAGGATGCAGGCGGTGGTGGGGCGGGCGAAGTTCGGCCGGACCCTGACCGCGCACCTCGACGCGCTGGGGGTCCTCGGGCCCGACTTCACCGCCGCCCACGCGGTGTGGGTGGACGGGGAGGACGTCGGCCGGCTGGCCGCGCGGGGGGCGAACGTCGCGCACAATCCGACCAGCAACCTGCGGCTCGGCGCGGGGGTCGCCCCTGTGCGCCGCATGTTGGACGCGGGGGTCTCCGTCGGGATCGGCACGGATGCGAGCACGTGTTCGGACGGCCTCAACATGTTCGAGGCCATGCGCCTCGCCTGCTACTCGAGCCGCATCCAGTCGCCGGACCCGGACGACTGGCTGGGGGTGGAGGAGGCGCTCGAGATGGCCACCCTCGGGAGTGCGCGCGCCCTCGGGCTCGACGCCCGGATCGGGGCGCTCGCGCCCGGCTGGCAGGCGGACGTCGTGTTCCTGGACCTCTCCCGCATCCAGTACCTGCCGCTCAACCACGCCGCCCGCCAGGTGGTGTTCCAGGAGACCGGGGCGGGGGTGATGCACGTGATGGTGGGCGGGCGGCTGGTCGTCCGCGCGGGACAGGTGCTCACCGTGGACATGGCGAAGCTCCGCGCGGACGTGGAGCGCGCGGTGGAGCGGATCCACGCCGAACAGGGGCGCGGCGCGCGCGAGCTCGTGCGCCGGCTCGAGCCGATCGTCGGCCGGTTCTGCGTCGGGCTCGCGCAGGCCCCCTGTCCGGTCCACCGCTACGTGGGGGAGGCCGGGGGCGAGGCGGGCGGCGCGGCGCCCGGGCTCGGGGTCACCACCCGGAGCCATGAGCCGCCGGACCATGCGGTTTGAACGGCCCCGGGTAGCCCGGAGAGTGGTTTGCCTGGTGCAAGGGAGTTGATTAGGATGAACTCCACTCGGGCGCCGCAGGCTCGCACGGACACGTCCATTGTGCCGCCCAACCCCTGGAAATGCAGGAGAAATCCGATGCAACGCCGAGCTTTCCACAAGGTTGCCGCGACGGCCGCCTTCACCATCGCGTGCTTCGCCGCCGGCCCGTCGCCGGCCGCCGCCCAGACCCAGCTGCCGGATCGTGAGATCCGGATCGGATTCGCCGCCCACAGCATCGACTTGCAGGCGTTGTTCGGACAATTGCGCGAAGGGTTCAGGAACCACCTGGACCAGGCCGGCCTGAAGTACACGCTCTTCGAAGCGGCGCCCGACACCAGCTCGAACCATGCCCAGATGGTCCAGAACCTCGAGAACTTCGCGACCCTGCAGCTCGACTACGTGCTGGTCGGGCCGACCTCGCTCGATCTCAACGAACCGGGCCTGATGGCCGTCCGCGAATCCGGGGCCAAGCTCCTGATGACGGACTACGAACGCCCGGAAGGAGGCGTGCCGTATGACGACGCGGTGCTCAACTGGGTCGTCTACAGCCACGATGAAATGGGCTACAAGGCCGGGGAGTGGCTCGCCGACGACTTCCGCGCCAAGGGGAATTTCGAGCCCGAAATCGTCGTGCTGTGGGGACCCGCGGCGTCCGAGATCTCCAAGGCGCGCGGGGGCGGCGTGCTCCGGGCGCTCGAAGAGGCGAAGGACGTGAAGGTGACGGTGGTATACGAGGCCCATGCCGACTTCAACCGCGAGCTCGCCTACAACGAAACCGAACGCGCCCTCGCCGCCCACGACTTCGACGCCATCGTCGGGCTGAACAGCTACATGGCCGTCTCGGCCAAGAACGCATTGCTCGCCAACGGCAAGAAGCCGGGCGAGATCACGGTCGTCGGCATGGGAGGGACGATCGACGAGCTGCAGGCGGTGGCCGTTGGCGAGATCGGCGTCGCGCCGTTCCGGGACCCGCGCTCCATGGGCCGCGCCTCCGCCGAAGCCCTGCTCCTGCACCTGACGGGCAACGAGGGCGCCATCAGGAAGACGGTCTACGCCGACATCCCCGTCTGCGACTCCGCCTACCGTATCGCCCAATACGTGCCGCGGGAGATGTTCGACGCCAAGGCGTTCCTGCGGGAGCATTACGGGCGCTGATCCCGCAAATCGTCCGGGGGCGGGCGGGCCCGGGGCCCCGCCCGCCCCCGGGCCTTCAACGGAAAGCGCCGCGACGTGCCCTCCGCAGTGTCGAAGAACGCCCCTCCCCTTCTGCAGGTGTCCCGCCTGCGCAAGAATTTCGGCGCCATCCAGGCGGTCAGGGACGTGAGCTTCGACGTCGGCCCGGCCGAAACCGTGGCGATCGTCGGTGACAACGGCGCCGGCAAATCGACCGTGGCCAAGCTGATCTCGGGGGCCTGCCGGCGGGACGGCGGCGAGATGCGGTGGAACGGCGACCTCTACGACCCCGGGGACCCCGAGGACGCGCGCCGCGTCGGTATCGAGACCATGTACCAGGATCTCGCCCTGGTGAACGACCTCGACGCGGCCGGCAACGTCTTCCTGGGCCAGGAGCCGATGCGGCGCTTCCTCGGCCTCCTTCCCCTGCTGGACCATCGGCAGATGCGGGAACGTTCGGCCCAACTGCTGCGCAAGGTCAGGATCGAGCTGCCTTCCTGCGAACGTCCGGTGCGGCAGCTCTCCGGCGGACAACGGCAGGCCACCGCCATCGGCCGGATGCTGCTGTCGGAGCGCGCGCGGCTGGTCGTCATGGACGAGCCGACCGCCGCCCTCGGCGTCCGGGAGCAGCGAAAGGTCCTGGACCTCATTCGCGAGCTGGGCGCGCACGGGATGGCGGTGGCGATCATCAGCCACAACCTGGAGCACGTCTTCAGCGTCTCCCGGCGGGTGATCGTGCTGCGCGGCGGCATGGTGGCGGGGGTCGTAGCCACCGCCGAGGTGGAGAAGCAGGACGTGGTGAGCCTGATCATGGAAGGGGGCGCCTGAGGTGGCCCCCGCATGAACCGGACCGGAACGGGCGGCGGCGTCGTACCGGCCATGCGCCAGCTCAATCCCCTCCTGATCGCCCTCGTGGTCCTGTACGTGGCCATCGCCCTGTGGAGCGACCGGTTCCTCTCCGTCTTCAACCAGATGAACATCACCCGGCAGGTGGCGGTGTATCTCATCATCGCCATGGGCCAGACGTTCGTCATCTCAAGCCGCGGAATCGACCTCTCGGTGGGGTCGGTGCTCGGATTCGTCGGCTGCGTGGCGGCGCAGATGCTCGATGCGGGCGCGCCGGCGCCGGTCGGCATCGCGGCCGCGGTGGCGCTCGGCACGTTCTTCGGCGCGATCAACGGCATCGTCATTACCAAGCTGAAGGTGAACCCCCTGATCGCCACCCTCGGCATGCTCGTCGCGTTGCGCGGACTCACCCACATCCTGATGGGCGGCTCCGCGGTCACCCGCCTTCCGTCGGGCATCGTCTTCCTCGGCCAGGGGTTCGTGGGTCCCGTACCCATGCCGGCCGTCGTTTCCGTGTGCGTGGCGGTCGTCTGCTGGTGGCTCTACTACCACACGCGCTTCGGACGCTACACGACGTCGATCGGGTCCAACGAGGAGGCGTGCGGCTTGACCGGGATCCTCGTGGACCGCCAGAAGATCCTCATCTACGCCTTGCAGGGGGCTTGCGTCGGCCTGGCGGCGGTCCTGCTCATCGGGCGCCTGAACGCGGCTTCACCCGACCTCGGCCTGAACTACGAGCTGCACATCATCGCGGCGGTCGTACTGGGCGGCACCGCGCTCTACGGCGGTATCGGAACGATTTTCGGCACGGTCCTGGGGATCTTCACCATCGGGGTCATCGAAAACGGCATGGTGCTCGTGGGCGCCAATTTCCACGTCCAGCGGGTGCTGATCGGAGCCCTGCTGGTGGCCGCGGTGGCGTACCAGGAGTATCGGCGCCGAACCCTGGAGAGAAGCGCGGGCTGACGGCCCGCGGACGCGGCCTCCCCGGCGGCGGGCTCGATTGGCGCCGTTCGGCGAGAGCCGCTATATTCGGCCCAGGCATTCGGCCCAAGCCGGGCTCTCGCTCACCCCCCGGCCCCGCCCGAGGTGAGACGAAGGCCCGAGCCGAGGAGGAGGGGAGCGTCGTGGGCGGCTTCGAAGGCAGCCTCACCGTCATGGTGACCCCGTTCACCCGGGACGGGTCGGCCGTGGACCTCGCGGCGGCGCGCCGCTTCGTCGATTGGCAGATCGAAGAGGGGGTTCCGGGGCTCATCCCCCTCGGCAGCACCGGCGAGTTCCTGTCCGTGACCGGGGAGGAGCGCACCGCGCTCGTCGAGGCGGTCGTCGGCCAGGCGGCGGGACGGGCGCCGGTGGTGGTCGGCGCCGCGGACGAGTGGACCGACCGGGCGGTCGCCTTCAGCCGCGAGGCGGAGCGGCTGGGGGCGGACGGGGTGATGATCGTCCCCCCCTACTACAGCTCCCCGACGGAGGACGAGCTGTTCGCGCACTACCGGCGCATCGCCGAGGCGATCGCCCTCCCCGTCACGATCTACAACAACCCGAACACCGCGAACGTCGACCTCCTGCCGCGCTTCGTGGCGCGCCTCGCGGAGATCGACAACGTCCTCTACGTCAAGGAATCGAGCGGCGACGTCTCGCGCGTCGACGAGATCCGCCGCCTTGCCGCGGGCCGGATGACGGTGATCGCCGGCTACCATGCCTGGGAGTCGATCATGCTCGGCGCGAAGGGCTGGGTGTCGGTCTGCGGCAACGTCGTGCCGCGCATGTCCGCCGACGTGTACGAGCTGACCGCGAACGGCGACGCCGAGGCCGGGCGGGCGCTGTACCACCGGCTGCTGCCGCTGCTCGACGCCATCTCCGGCGACCTCTACGTGTCGGCGACCAAGGCCGCGCTCGAGCTCGTCGGCAGGTCCATGGGCCCGCCGAGGCCGCCCCGCCAGCCGTTGCCGGCGCCTCGCGCCGCCGCGCTGCGGCGGGTGCTGTCGGACCTCGGGGTGCTCGCGGACGAGGCCGCGTGACCCGCGGCCCGATCGACCGTCGGACGCAGGAGGCGCCGATTCCCGATTCCCGCAAACCGGAGGGGTGAAGAAATGAAAACGAACCTGGGCAAGCGCATCACCGCGGCAATCGCGGCGGTCGGGGCGATGATCGCGGCCCCGGCCCTCGCGGCCGACGTCGTCCTCAAGGCCGGCCATTCGCAGAACGCCGGGCAGCCGATGGACCTCGGGCTGCAGATGATGGCCGAGCATCTGGAAACGGCGACGAACGGCAAGGCCACCATCGAGATCTTCCCCAACATGCAGCTCGGCGGCGAGGTCGAGATGATCAAGCAGGTGCTCACCGGCAGCCTGGACATCACCTCGCCTTCCAACGCGCCGCTCACCAACTTCGTGCCCGAGCTCAAGATCTTCGACATGCCGTTCCTGTTCCGCGACGAGGACCACATGATCGCGGTGCTGCGCGGCCCGGTGCTCCAGGAGATCAACGCCATCGTCTCGAAGCGGGGCATCCGCCTCCTCGGCGTCTACAACGTCGGGGTCCGCCACATCATGAGCAAGACCCCGGTGAACTCCTTCGCCGACCTCGGCGGGCTCAAGATCCGCACCATGCAGAGCAAGTACCACATGGCCGCGTTCAACGCCTTCGGCGCCAACGCGACCCCCATCAGCTACGCGGAGCTCTATTCCTCGTTGCAGACCGGGGTCGTGGACGGGGCCGAAGCGGCGAACACCAACTACTTCGAGAAGAAGTTCTACGAGGTGGCGCCGTACTGGAGCCAGGTCGGCTGGACCATCCTGACCGCGCCGATCATCATGTCCGAGAAGAAGTTCGCGAGCCTGCCGGCGGACGTGCGGTCCGCCCTGCTGGAAGGCGGGCGCAAGGCCGCGGTCTGGGAGCAGGACCACTACGCGGCCGGCGACAGGGAGCGGCTCGAGGACCTGAAGAAGGCGGGGGTCACGATCACGGCCCTCGATCCGCAGCCCTTCCGGGAGGCGGCCGCGAAGGTCTACGACGAGTTCCTCACCACCGAGGACGAGAAGCGGCTCCTGCGGATGATCCAGGACACCCGATAGCCGGGGAGCCGCGGCGGGTCCGGAAGCAGCCGGCCGGGCACGGGCGGGCGGCCCGGCCCCTCCCCCCGGCCGCCGCGGCGGCCGGGCTCCGAGCCCGGCTCCGGTCGCGGGGCCGGAGCGGGGCGGCTGACTCCGGGGCGTCCGCCGGCAGGCCCGCGTGAGCGTCCTTCGCTCCATCGCGCTCGGCGCGGTTCGCAGCGTCCGCGCGCTCGCGGGCGGGCTGGTCGTCGTCTGCTTCGCCTGGATGACCCTGGCCGTGCTCGCCCAGGTCTTCGGCCGCTACCTGTTCAACTACTCGATCTCCTGGACGGAGGAGACGGCCCGGTTCGCCCAGATCTGGGTGGTCTTCATGGGCGCCGGCATCGCCATGCGGTTCGGGTGGCACGTGGCGGTGGACGCCCTCGCCGCGATGCTGCCGCGCGGCGCGGCGCGGGCCCTGTCCGTGCTGATCGCGGCCGGCTGCCTCTGGTTCCTCGCGGTGGTGGTGCTCGGCAGCCTGCCGCTGCTGGAGCTCGGGTGGGCGTTCGAGACCTCCCCCGTACTCCTCGTCCCGATGTGGATCGTCTACCTCTGCATTCCCATCGGCGCGGTCTACTTCGGCCTCGAGATCGTGCTCTCCGCGGCGGCCCGCTGGCGCGACCCGTTCGGGGCGCGCAAGGGCGCGGGGGCGGCGGAGGCCGGACCGTGACCCTCGCCCTCTCCGCGTTCCTGCTGCTGCTGCTCGCCGGGATGCCGGTGGTCTTCGTCCTCGGCATCGCCGCCACCCTCACCCTGCTCATCCTGCAGCCGCACATCCCGATCACAATCGTCGCCCAGCGGATGTACGACGGCCTCAACTCGTTCACGATCATGGCCATCCCGTTCTTCGTGTTCGCGGGGGCGATCATGGACGCGGGGGGGATCTCGCGGCGCATCGTCGAATTCGCGACCGCCCTCGTCGGCTGGATCGTGGGGAGCCTGCTCATGGTCTCGGTGGTGGCGGCCACCGGGCTCGCCGCGATCTCCGGCTCCGGGTCGGCCGACGTGGCCGCGGTATCGGCCATCATGCAGCCGGAGCTGCGCCGGCGGCGCTACGACATCGACTTCTCCGCGGCGGTGATCGCGTGCGCGGGGTCGCTCGCGCAGATCATCCCCCCGAGCCTGATGATGGTGGTGGTCGCGCTGGTCTCCAACCTCTCCGTCGGGGCGATGTTCCTCGCCGGGATCCTCCCCGGCCTGCTGACCGTGCCCGGGCTTCTCCTCGCCGCCTACGCGCACGCCCGCCGGGGCGGGCCGCAGTACCGGGAGACCCAGCCCTTCGACCTCGCCCGCCTGGGCAGGACCTTCCGGGCCGCCCTCCCCTCCCTCGGGATGCCGGTGATCATCGTCGGGGGCATCGTGGGCGGGGTGTTCACGCCGACCGAGGCCGCGGCGGTCGCCGTCCTGTACGGCCTGCTCGTCGCGATGCTGGTCTACCGGGAGCTGGCGCTCCGGGACCTCCCGCGGCTGATCCTGCGCGCCTCCGCCCTCTCGGCGGCGGTGATGACGATCATCGGCACGGCCAGCATCTTCGGCTGGCTGGTGGCGAGCGCGAACGTGCCGGCCGCGCTGGCCGAGTGGATCAGGTCCGTATCGAGCGAGCCGTGGACCTACCTGCTGATGATCAACGTCGTGCTGATGGCGGTCGGCATGTTCATGGAGAGCCTGGCGGCCATCCTGATCCTCGTGCCGGTGCTGATGCCCATCGCGGTCGGCTTCGGCATCGACCCGGTGCACTTCGGCCTGGTGGTGGTCATGAACTTCGCCATCGGCATGGTGACCCCGCCCTACGGGATCACCCTCTTCGTCGCGTCGAGCGTCGCGGAGCGGAACATCGTGCAGGTGTCGCGCCGGATGTTCTGGCCGTGGCTGATGATGACCCTCATCCTGGTGCTGGTCACCTACGTCCCGGACGTCCCGCTGTACCTCCCGCGCGCGTTCGGCCTGCTCTGAGCGCGCCCGGCGGGGCGCACGCAAGCAGGGCGAAGCGCCGGTGAGAACGAACGTGCCGGCGGGACGCCGGCGTACCCAGGGGCGTTCGCCATTGGCGAAAACCCCGGCAGCGCGCCTGCCTCCGGCGGCTCTTCAGGGCAATCGCATTTGAGATTTCCGAGCGTCGAATGGCGGTTACCAAGCCCGTTTCGGGCCGATTTCGCGGTTGAGGAACGCTGAGGTAGGCATGATTGGGCGTCCCAAGGGTTCATCTACGGCTGGTCCGGCTGGCTTGGCGGCCCGGAAACGGCATTTTATGTCCAAATGCGATTGCCCTGGGCGGCTCTTCCCTTTCCCTTGCGGGACCCCGAGGAGCCGATGTAGGCTCGACACCCGCGCGCCGCCCGGCCGCGGCCGGCGAGCTGCGGCGCGCCTTGAAGCCATCGGCCTGAAAGGAGGAGAAGCATCATGAATCTTCAAGCGGCCGCGGGCGCAGCCGCGCTCGCCCTGCTGAGCGGCGCCGCCCTGGCGGACTCCCACCTGGCGGCCCGAAGCGGCGAGGCCGTCTACTTCCGCGGCTGGCAGTACAAGACCGACGTCGTGCAGGACAACGTCGATCGCTACAACCGCGAGCAGGCCGGCAAGGTCGACTACGCGACGGTGACCGGCGACTACCCGGCGCTCATGGAGCAGAACCTGATGGCCGGCGCGGAGCTCGACGTGCTCTACGCCAACCCGTCCCAGGCCGGCCGCTATTTCGACGGCGGCTGGATCATGCCGGCCGAAGAGCTGCCCGGCATCGAGGCCATCAAGGAGGACATGTACCCCAACATCCTCGACGCCTGGACCTACAAGGGCCGGCTGCTGGGCCTCTCCTACTTCGTGAGCACCCGCGGGGTGATGCACGTCAACCTCAAGAAGTACGCGGAGCTCGGCTACGGCGACGCCGACTTCCCGAAGGACTGGGACGCGCTCTACGACCAGCTCTACGAGATCCGGGACAAGGGGGTGAAGCAGCCCTTCCTGCCGCACTGGATCAACGAGTGGTACGGCATCTCCTGGGCGTTCGATTTCGAGGTGATGAACCGGGGCGGCCGGATCGCCCATCCCGAAACGCACGCGCCGCTGCTGACCACCGACCCGGACGGCCCGGCCTACAAGACGCTGGAAGACTGGAAGCGCATCTGGAACGACGGCCTCGTGCCCGAGGAAGTGCTGACCTACAACGAAAGCTCCTACATCGACGCCTATGCGTCGGGACGCTACGTCTTCAGCCCGCAGCAACTGTACGATCTGGAGACCTTCAACCGCCCGGACCGGTCGCAGATCGCCGGCCACGCCAGCCTGCTCCCCTATCAGGGCCAGAGCTGGGGGCTGCTCGACTCCGCCGTATACCTGATGACGAGCCGGGAGCGGAGCGAGGCCCACACGGAAGACGTGAAGCGCTTCGCGAGCTGGTACGGCTACCAGGACCACGAGGGAGGGGTGTACGTCGGCAGCCGCTGGATGCAGGAGTCCATGCTCTTCTCCGGCTACAAGTCGGTGATGGAGAGCGAGGCGGCCGCGGAGCGGATGAAGAGCGCCCTCGCCCGCCCCGAAGACATCCCGGCAGTGCTGGAGGTCTACGCCAACACGCCGTACCCGAAGGGGATCTGGAGCGTCGTGTGGGCCGAGGAGTTCAATAGCTGGCTGAAGGAGACCTTGCAGGAGTTCGTGCAGGACGACGGCGACGTCGTCGAGACCATCGAGGCGATCAACGAGAAGATCGCCGATCTCAACCGCAAGTACGGGCTCTAGCCCGGCCGGGCGCGATCGGCGGGCGGCGGCTCGGGCGCACGGCCCCGAGCCGCCGCCGTCCGCCCTTCCGCCGCCGCCATCCGGGGGTCTCGTTCGACGTGAACGCAGCGCGGCGCACCGCCGAGCTCTCGAACCTCGGATTCTCCCTGCTGCTGGCGCTGCCGGTTCTCGTATTCCTCCTGTTCGTGGTCGCCTACCCCCTGGGCCACGCCCTGTGGATGAGCTTCCACGAGATCGTCTTCTTCGGCGGCTACAAGGCGACCTTCGTGGGGTTCGAGAACTTCGCCGACGTGCTGGCCGACCGGAAGTTCAGGAAGTCGCTCTGGATCACGATCCGATTCACCCTCGAATCCGTGGCGCTGGCGATGCTGGCGGGGCTCCTGATCGCCCTGGTGCTGAACCGACCCTGGCGGTTCGGCGCCCTGGTGCGCACCATCGTCATCCTCCCCTGGTGCATCTCGCTCTACGGCGCCGGGGTCATGTTCTCCTATCTGGCGAAGGGGCAGACCGGCATCGGCACCGCGATCGCCTACGCCCTCGGCGTCGAGGAGGCGGTGAACTTCGTCAACCGCCGGTGGGTGATCGAGGTGCTCGCGATCGGCAACGCGTGGAACATGGCGCCCCTGGTCGCGTTCTTCCTCCTCGCCAACCTGAAGACCATTCCGAGCCGGCTGTACGACCTCGCGGCGATCGACCGCATGTCCCGGTTCAGCACGTTCCTGAACGTCACCCTGCCGCCGCTTCGCTTCACGCTGTTCGTCTTCACCTGCATCACCACCGTGCTGTCGATGAAGCTCTTCGACTTCATCTTCGTGCTGTCCGGCGGGGGGCCGGGCACCGCGTCGGCGACCCTGACCTACCGTATCTACAAGGAGAGCTTCAAGGACCTGGATCTCGGCTACGGGGCCGCCATGTCGTTCATGCTCCTCGCCCTGATCCTGGGTACGACGCTCCTGCTCTACGTCTTCTGGGGAAGACGGGCGGCGAGGACCGCATGAAACCCGCCGGCAGGGGCGGGCAGGGCCGGGCGACGCCCTGGTCCCGGCTCGCCCTCGCGGTCGTGCTGTTCTGGACCCTCCTGCCGATCTACTGGTTCCTCCGGATCTCGCTCCTGACCCCCGACGAGATCGCCCGCTTTCCGCCCCCGCTCCGTCCCCTGGAGCCGACGCCCGCCGCCTTCTTCAACATCTTCGGCCTCGACCACGTCCTCGCCGACGGCACGGTCCGCCGCGGCTCGGGCCAGGCCAACCAGATCATCCGGGGCCTCGGGAACAGCGCCATCGTCTCCGCGGTGGTCACCGCGGTGACCCTGCTGGTGGTCCTGCCCCTCGCCTACGTCTTCGCCCGGATCGACTTCCCCCACAAGAACAAGCTCCTGTTCGCGATCCTGCTCGCGGTGGCGCTGCCGCCGGTCTCCACCCTCATCCCGTTCTATGCGATGTACGTGCGCCTCGGCCTCGCGGGGACGCTCACCGGCCTCGTCATCGTTACCCTCACCATCACCATCCCCTTCATCACCTGGATGCTGATCGGCTATTTCCGAAACCTGCCGGAGGTGGAGCGCCTCGCCCGGATCGACGGCTTCTCGCGCCTCGAGACCTTCTTCCGGATCATCGTGCCCCTCGGGCGAAGCGGGGTGGCGGCGGCGGCGGTCATCGCGTTCCTGTTCGCCTGGAACGAATACACCTATGCGCTGATGCTGGTGAACGGCACCACCGCCAACACCCTGCCGACCGCGATCTCCGGCTTCCTGTTCCAGCATCCCGAGCCGTCCCACCTCGCCGCGTCGCTCGCGCTCACCATCGCGCCGCCGGCGCTGGTCGCCTTCTTCCTCCAGCGGCACATCGCCGACATGAACCTCGTCGATCCGGTTCGGTGATCCGCATCCGGTGATCCGTCCATGGCCCGCATCCAGATCGAACGCCTGCAAAAGACCTTCCAGCGCCACCCCGCCGTGCGCGGGCTGGACCTCGAGATCGAGGACGGAGAGCTGCTGGTCCTGCTCGGACCCTCGGGCTGCGGCAAGACGACCACCCTGAACTGCATCGCGGGCCTGGAGGCTCCGACCTCCGGGCGCGTCCTGTTCGACGGGGAGGACGTGACCGCGGCGCCCCCGCACCGGCGCAACGTGGCCATGGTGTTCCAGTCGTCCCTCCTCTATCCGCACATGACCGCCCGGCAGAACATCCGCGCGAGCCTGGCCCGGCAGGGCCTCGGCCGGGAGGAGGCCGCCCGGCGCGTCGCCGAGGCGGCGGCGACCCTCGACATCGGCGCCCTGCTCGACAAGCTGCCGAGCCAGCTCTCCGGCGGAGAGCGCCAGCGGGTCGCCACCGCCAAGGCCATCGTCCGCCAGCCCCGCGCCTTTCTCCTCGACGAGCCGCTCGCCGCCCTGGACGCCGCCTTGCGGCTGACCCTGCGCGCGGAGCTGGTCAACCTGCAAAAGCGCCTCGCGACGACGATGGTCGTCGTCACCCACGATCAGGTCGAGGCGATGACCATGGGGGACCGGATCGCGGTGATGAAGGACGGCGGGCTTCAGCAGATCGGCACGCCGGAGGAGATCTACCGCCATCCGGCCAGCCTGTTCGTCGCCGGCTTCGTCGGCTCCCCGCCGATGAACCTGCTCGAGGGCGAGATCGCGGAGCGCGACGGCCGCCCGCGGTTCGTGTCCGACGGCTTCACCCTGGCCGTGGAAGGCCGCGGGGGGGCGGCCGGCCCCGCCACCCTGGGCGTCCGACCGCAGCATCTCCGGGTCCGCTCCGCGCCCGAGGAGGGTACGATGCCGGTGACGGTGTTCGCCGTCGAGCACCTCGGGCGGGAGTCGGTGGTGATCCTGGACGACGGCCGCCGGCACCGGCTGCGTGCGCTGGCCGAACCCGGCTTCGCGGCCCGGGTCGGCGACCGGCTCCACGCGGCCCCCGACCCCGCGCGCTGCCTGCTGTTCGATCAGGCCGGGCGCCTGCTTTCCCAACCCGCGGCCATCGCGGCCGCGACCACGACCGAGGAGGACCGACCCGCATGAACTCCGAGCCGCTGCGCATGGGCGTCATCGGCGCCGGCTTCATGGGCGCCAACCACGCCAAGGTGTGGAGCCAGCTTCCGAACACCCGGCTGGCGGCGATCGCCGACCCGGACGAACGGGCCGCGAAGCCCCTGGCCGACCGGCTCGGCGCCGGCTACCACCGGGATGCGGCGGCCCTGCTCGCGCGCGAGGACGTCGATGCGGTGAGCATCGTCACCCCGGACCGGCGCCACGTCGAGCCGGCGACGGCCGCCGCCCGGGCCGGCAAGCACGTCCTCCTGGAAAAGCCCATGGCCCATGACGCCGGGGCGGCGGCGGCCATCGCCGAGGCGGTCGAACAGGCCGGCGTGCGATTGATGGTCGCCCACGTGCTGCGCTTCGATCCGCGCTACGTCCAGCTTCGCGAGGCCGCCCATCCGGACCGGCTGGGCGAGCCGATCCATCTGCGGGCCAAACGCAACTCGATCCGCGGTCTCGCCGAACGGCTCGGCGCCGCCTCGTCGATCCTCTTCTATCTCGGCGTCCACGACGTCGACATGATGCAGTGGGTCGCCCGCTCTCCCATCACCCGGGTCTACGCCCAGAAGGTCCAGAAGCTCTCGAACGGCAACGAGGACGCCCTCCAGGCGGTGGTGAACTTCGCCAACGGGGCCATCGGCGCCCTCGACTACAGCTGGGCCTGGCCGGACGGCCTGCCTTCCGGCTACCACGCCGCGTTCGAGGTGATCGGAACGAGGAGCGCCGCCCTGCTGGACGTGCGCGATCAGGGTTTCCACGTCGTCACCGCGGACGGTCCGACCGCCTCCGACACCCATCTCTGGCCGGAGGTCCACGGCCGGATCACGGGCGATCTCCGCGACGAGCTCCTGCACTTCGCCGAGGCGGTCCGCACCGGCGAGCCCTTCGTTCAGGACTACCGGGACGCGCTCGACGCGATCCGGGTGCTCGATGCGCTGTTCGCCTCGGTCGAGCAGGACCGGCCGACGGCCGTCGTCCGGACCTGAACCGCGCGATTACCCGAGCCGGGCCGGGAGCCCGGAAGCTCGGAGCCCGGGAGCTCGGGAACGGCCGCCCGGCGGAAGACCCGCCGACACTGCCGCCGGGGACGGCTGCCGAGGAGAGGACCCATGCCCCTGTCGAACGAGCTGGCTTACGAGACCGCCGCCGAGCTGGCCCGCCGGATCCGGCGCCGGGACCTCTCGCCGGTCGAGGTGGTCGATGCCTTCCTCGCACGGATCGAAGCCCGCAACCCCGGCATCACCGCGTTCGTCCACGTGGCCTTCGACGACGCCCGGGAGCAGGCGAAGCGGGCCGAGCGGGAGCTGACGTCCGGGGCGGCGCTCGGTCCCCTGCACGGGGTTCCGTCGGCCATCAAGGACCTCTTCGACTTCAAGCCCGGCTGGCCCTGCACCTACGGCGGGATCCGGGCGATGAAGGACCACGTGGTCCATCACTACTGTCCGTTCGCCGAACGCATGGAGCGGGCCGGGGCCATTCACCTCGGCAGGACCAACAGCCCGACCCTGGGGTTCCGGGGGGTGTGCGACAACTACCTGTTCGGACCGTCCCGCAATCCCTTCGACGTCCGGCGCAACACCGGCGGATCGTCGGGGGGCAGCGCGGGGGCGGTGGCGGACGGCCTGCTGCCGCTCGCCGAGGGAACGGACGGCGGCGGGTCGATCCGGATCCCGTCGGCGTGGTGCGGGGTGTACGGGTACAAGGCGTCGGCCGGCCGCCTGCCCCACGTCTCCCGGCCCCATGCCTTTCTCGGCGCGAACCCCTTCCTCTTCGAGGGTGCGATCACCCGCACGGTCGAGGATTCGGCGCTCGCCCTGTCGGTGCTCGCCGGATACGATTCGAGGGATCCCTTCAGCCTGGACGAAAGGGTCGATTACCTCGCCGCGACGCGGCGTTCGATCGACGGGATGCGGATCGCCTACAGCGCCAATCTGGACGTCTTCCCGGTGGACCCGAGGGTCGCGGCGACGGTCGGCAAGGCGGTGCGGGCGTTCGAGGAGGCGGGGGCGCGCGTGGAGGAGGTCAGGGTCGGGATCGAGCGGCCCCAGCAGGAGCTGAGCGATCTCTGGTGCCGGATGATGATCCCCCCGAACCTGGTGTTCTTCGACGCCTGCAAGGAGCAGGGCATCGACCTGCTGAAGGATCACGCGGACGACTTTCCGCCGCAATTCCTCCACTGGCTGGAGGTCGGGAACGGGCTGTCGATCCACGACGTCATACGCGATCAGGTGATGCGCACCGAGGTCTACGACGCGATCCAGGGCGTGCTGGACGAATACGACCTGCTGGTGACGCCGGCCCTGGCCTGCCTTCCGGTCGAGAACGGCGATGACGGCAACACGCTCGGCCCCACCGAGATCGACGGCGAGACGGTCGATCCGCTGATCGGCTGGTGCCTCACCTACCCCATCAACTTCACCGGCCATCCCGCGGCCTCGGTACCCGCCGGCCTGGTCGACGGCCTCCCGGTGGGGATGCAGATCGTCGGGCGGCGCCATGCCGATGCCGACGTGCTGGCGGCGAGCGCCGTGTTCGAGCGGCTGAGGCCCTGGGGGGAGAGCTACGAGATCTGCCGGGCGCGGGCGGCGGCGGAGGAGGCCGGAGGCGCCGGCGGAGGGCCGTCGTAGGGGAGCGGGCGCCGGTCGACGAGCCGCTGGCGCGCTACCAGCCTTCGTTTCGCCACTTCGTGCTCAAGACCCGTGCGATGTTCATAGCCTGTTGATATGGAATTCCGAATGGGCAAAGGAAGGGTGCGAGGAAGCGCGCAAGCGGGGGGTAGTCGGGGCGACGAAGCCGTTCTCGCGGTATTGCTCGAGCCGGGTCTTCGTCAGCATCGTCTTCGGGCTCCCTTCGGCTCGATCGAGCGGGCGCCGCGGCCCCCCGCCCCCGATCATGCGCCGTGGAGGCCGGTCATGCAAAGACCGGGATCCGCGACCGCAGCAGGAACAGGCCCGCGATGAGGAGGTTGAGCACGTTGAACACGATGGCGGCCGCGAAGGCGGTCGTGTAGGCGCCGGTCAGGTCGAAGAGCACCCCGGCCAGCCACCCTCCGAACGCCATCCCGAGCATCGTGAACAGCATGATCCATCCGAGCCGCCAGCCGGCTTCGCCGGCCGAGAAGTAGCGCCGCACGATGAGGGCGTAGGAGGGGACGATCCCGCCCTGGCTCAGCCCGAACAGCGCGCACGCGACGTACAGCGCGGCGAGCCCGTCGAGCGGGATGAAGCACGCGATGGTCACCGCCTGCCCCAGCGAGCCGAGCACCAGGGTGCGAAGCCCTCCGATCCGGTCCGAGACCCAGCCGTAGACGATGCGGCTCACGAGCCCGCCGAAGAAGACGAGCGAGAGCATCTCGGCCCCGCGCGCGGCCGGATGCCCGAGGTCGGTCGCGTGGGCCACGATGTGGGCCTGCGGCGTCGCCATCGCGATGCAGCAGCCGAGCCCCGCCATGCACAGCAGGCTCTGCATCGCGGTCGGGGTGAATCCGAGCGCGCGCCGCCGCCGCGCGCCGTCCCGCGCCGGATCGCGCGGCACGCGCATTCTCGGGCGCAGCAGCAGGGAGAGCGGGGTCATCACCAGCAGGCACGCGATGCCGACCCGGGTCCAGGTCTCGCGCCAGCCGATCTCGTCGATCCCGATCTGCAGCAGCGGAGGCCACATCGTGCCCGCGAGGTAGGAGCCGCTGATCACCACGGAGGTCGCGATCCCGCGCCGGCGGTCGAACCAGAGGGTGATGTTCGCGACGAGCGGCACCATGATCGACGACATCCCGAGGAAGCCCACCAGGAGGCCGAAGGCGAGCACGATCTGCCACAGGGCCGTCGCCTGGCCGGCCAGGAACAGGCCGGACGCCATCGCGATGCTGCCGGTCAGGGCGGGCCACACGATGCCGACCCGGTCGGACCACCATCCCATCAGGATCCCGCCGAAGCCGAAGCCGGTGAAGAGGACCGCGTAGGCGAAGGAGACGCCGCCCCGGGTCGCGCCGAGGTCGACGGCCACCGGCTTGAGGGCGACGACGATGGAGTAGAGCCCGCCGAAACCGACGGCCATGATCGCGAGCGACGCAAAGACCCGGACCCAGGCGTAGGCGGAATCGATGCGCGCATCCTCGGGAACCGGCGCGACGCTCACCCCCGTAGTCTACCGTCAAGGGCGCCGGACGGAGAGTGATTCAGCCCGGCTCCGCCCGCCGCCCGCCTACCGGCGATGCCGCACGATATGGGTCAGGCCCGCGAGGGCGACCGACTGCATCTCCTGGTCCACCGGCTCGACGGGATAGACCACGAAGGCCGGTATGGGGAAGAACGGGGCGTCGCGCACCTCGTGGAGACGCCCCTCCTCGATCCAGGGGTCCGCGATCGAACGGGAGAGATAGGCCGCGCCGCCCTGGAGCAGGATGTGGTTGAGGGCGACCCCCGGCAGGGGGGTCCGGATCGACGGCATCCTCCGCTCCGGGAAGGCGTCCGCGTAGGCGGCGCGGAAGGAATCGCCCCAGTCCACGAAGACGTAGTCGTCGTCCCAGCTCTTGTCGAGGGCCCGCCGGTCGCTCGCCACCAGGATGAGCCGGTCGGTGTACAGGGTCTCGATCCTGAATCCGGGCTTGGTGCGGGGCCGGAACGCGACCGCGATGTCGATGAGCGCGTCGTCGAGCCGGCGCATGAGCGCCTCCGAGTCGCCGGCCTCCACCCGAAGCGCGATCTCGGGATGGCGTTCGTTGACCCATCCGATCCATTCCGTCGCGAGCCACTCCGCGAGAACGGACTGGATCCCCAGTGCGCACTCGATGCGCTGCGGCTCCACGAGCGAGAGATACTGCCGCCCGCGCTCCCACGCCCGGACCGCGGTGTCCGCGTAGGGGGCCATGCGCCGTCCGGGCCCCGTCAGCACCGCGCCGTTCTTGAGCCGCTGGAAGAGGACCTGGCCGGTCTGCTCCTCCAGGGTGCGGATGCGCGCGCTCACGGTCGATTGGCTGACGTGGAGCCGTTCCGCCGAACGGTGGAAGCTGCCCGTGCGGGCAACGTCGAGGAAGGTCTTGAGGTGCTCGATGTTCAAGGGGGAGGCGGTAGCCGGGGCCGATGGCCGCAGTATGACCATACTTCGTAATGTTTTCAACAATTTTGGTAGATCGCGGCGATGCCGGCGAGCCCTGCCCCGTCAATCGGGGCTCCCCGGACGGACTCGGGCGCGGGGGCTGGACGTCGCTCATTCCTGATCGCTCTCGCTCCCGCCCTCGCCCGCGCCGCCCGAACCGGTCAGAATCACCGTGCGGAGGCGATGGGCCGCGGGAAACCGGGAGGAACAGGAATGACGGCAGCACCCGAACCGTTCCGGATCGACGTACCGGACGAGACCCTGGCGGACCTGCGCGAACGCCTCGCCCGCACCCGGTGGCCGGACCAGATCGAGGGGTACGGGTGGCGGCAGGGGGCGGAGCTCGGGGCGGTGCAGCGCTACGCCGCCTACTGGGCGGACGGCTACGACTGGCGGGCGGCGGAAGCCGGGCTCAACCGGCTGCGCCACTTCACCGCTCCCGCCGGGGGCCTTCGGGTCCATTTCGTGCACGAGCGCTCGCCCCACCCCGACGCCCTTCCGCTCCTCCTCCAGCACGGCTGGCCGGGCTCGTTCTTCGAGTTCCACCGGATCGTCGGGATGCTGACCCATCCCGAGCGGCATGGCGGCGAGCCCGGCGATGCGTTCCACGTCGTGGCCCCGTCCCTCCCCGGCTATGCGTTCTCCGAGGCGCCGCGCGAGCCCGGCATGCACCCGGGGGCGATCGGCGAGGTCATGCACGCGCTGATGCGCGACGTGCTCGGCTATGAGCGCTACGGGGCGCAGGGCGGAGACTGGGGCGCGCTCGTCGCCTCGTCTGCGGCCCTCCGGCATCCCGAGTCCGTCGTCGGCCTCCACCTCAACATGCAGGGATACCGGGCGAAGACCGGCGGCGCCGCCCGCCCCCTCGACGACGAGGAGAAGGCCTGGCTCGGCAAGGCGCGCGCGGCGTTCGCGGAGGACATGGCCTACTTCGCCATCCAGGGCACCCGCCCCACCTCGCTCGGGTACGGGCTGCACGACTCGCCGGCGGGCCTCCTCGGATGGTTCCTCGAGAAGTTCACCGCCTGGACCGACTGCGGCGGGACCCTCGAGAACGCGGTCCCCCGGGACGACTTCCTGACGAACCTGATGCTCTACTGGACGACAGGAAGCATCGCCTCGGCGGCGCGCATCTACTACGAGCACATCCACACCGGGGGCCGCGGCGCGCTCGCGCCGGGCGAGCGGGTCGAGGTCCCGACCGCGATGGCGGTCTTCCCCCGGGAGATCCTGGTCGGGCCGCGGCAGTGGGTGGAGCGGGCCTACAACGTCGTCCGCTGGACGGAAATGCCCCGGGGCGGGCACTTCGCGGCGCTCGAGCAGCCCGAGCTGCTGGCCGCCGACGTCCGCGCCTTCTTCCGCGACCGGCGGCCTCGGTAGCTGCGGTTCGTCGGCCCCCTCCATCCGCCGTCCGCGCCAGCGGGTCCCGCGGCGGCGGGAGCGCCCGTCCGGGCGGCGGGCGGAGGCCGTTCAGGCGATCCGAGGAGACGGGGCGACGTGCGCGCCGCCCCGTTCCCCGCCCCCGTCCATCAGCCGTGGAGGATGACCCCGCGCGCGTTCACCCCCCGCTCGAGGTCCTCGAACGCCTGCGGCGCCTCGTCGAGCGCATAGGTGCGGGTCACCATGCCGTCGAGGTCGAGCAGGCCGCGCCGGTAGAGGTCGAGGTAGGTCGGGAAGTCCGACTTGAAGTTGACGCTCCCGTACATGCACCCGCGGATCGTCTTGGCGGTGAGCGGCAGGATGAGGGAGTTCACCGAGAACCGTTCCTCCGCCCGTCCCACCCCGACGAGGACCGCGGTCCCGCCCCGCCGCGCGGCCTTGATGCAGGTCTCGATGGTGGCGGGGAGCCCGATCACCTCGAACGCGTAGTCCACCCCGACCCCGTCGGTCATGGCCATGATCTCGCGGAGCGCGTGCCCGCCCGGGGTAACCGTGTCGGTCGCGCCGAACGTCTTCGCCATCTCCATCTTCTCGGCGGAGAGGTCGACCGCGATGATCCGCTTCGCGCCGGCGATGCGGCAGCCCTGGATGACGGAGAGTCCGACCCCGCCGCACCCGACCACCGCCACGGTGGCGCCCGGACGCACTTCGGCGGTCTTGATCGCCGCCCCGACCCCGGTGGTGATCCCGCACCCGACGAGCGCGGCGGCCTGGAAGGGAACGTCCTTCTCGATGGGGACGACGCAGATGCCGGGCACGACCGCCTGTTCGGCCATGTTGCCGAGGAAGGACATCACCCTCACGTCCTCCCCGTTCCGGTGCACCCGGGTGGTTCCGTCGAGCAGGTTGCCGTCGTTCGGGGCCACCGCGCAGAGATAGGGCTCGCCGTGGACGCAGTGGAAGCACTCGCCGCACTGCGGGATGAAGGAGAGCACCACGTGGTCGCCGGGGCGGACGTGGCCCACCCCTTCGCCCACCTCCTCGACGATGCCCGCCCCTTCGTGGCCGAGCACCACCGGGTACGCGCTCGGGATGGTCCCGTTCAGGATGGAGAGGTCGGAGTGGCAGACCCCGGTCGCCATCATCCGCACCCGGACCTCGCCGCTCCGTGGAGGGTCGAGCTCCACGTCGACGACGGAAAGCCTGTCGCGCTCGGTCGCCACCACCGCCTTCATGGGTCTCGTCTCCTCGGTCGTTCTGGTCAACGGTTCGCGCCCCGGCGCTCGCCCGGGCGGCGGGATCTTAGCGCGGGTGTGGACGCGGGCGCCGCCGCGCGGCGCGGGGGGCGGTCGATTCTCCCCTCTCGCGCCCGGAGCCTCCTCCCGGTCTGCGGCGGCCTCCGGCGGCGGACGCGGGCGCCGCCTTCTTCCGGGGCGGCCGGCGCGGCGCCCGCCATGCCGGCCGCGGGCCGTTCCGGCGCGAGCTATTCCGCCGCCGGCTCCGCGGGCGTGATCCAGCCGACCACGGCGCCGGTCGGGTCCCGGATGATCGCGATGCGCCCAACCGCCGGGACGTCGAACGGCGGGCGGTGGACCGCGCCCCCGCCGGCCTCGACCTCCCCGAGACGGGCATCGACGTCGTCGACCGCGACGTAGGCGAGCCAGTGGCTCGGCGCGTCGTCGAGGCCCATGCCCTTGCGGAGCCCGAAGATGCCGGCGACCGGCTCCCCGTCCGCCATGCAGACCGTGTATTCGCCGCCGTCCTGCATCGGGAACCGATCGAAGGTCCACCCGAGGGTCCGGGCATGGAACTCCCTGGCCCCTTCCACGTTCCAGGTGTTCAGCTCGTTCCAGTGGAAGTGGCCGTGTCTCCGGTCCGGCATCTGCGTCTCTCCTCTTCGTGGTCCGCCGACCGCAGGGGCGCGGATCGTCGAGTCCCGCCGCGGGCGGGCGCATTCTCCGGCTCGCAGGAAGTCATGTCGAGACCGTGCGCCCAGGCGCCCAGGCCGTTTCACGCTGGGGAATCGGGTTCGCGTGGGTGACCCGGTTCGGTGGGGTCGGGCGGGCGTTCCGCCGCCTCCGCGCAGCGCTCCTGCGCTTCCGCGAGGAGGGTGTACCGGGACCGGATGCGGTCGGCGAGCACGGCCGGCCAGGCGTCGCCCTCGACATGGTCGAGGAACCGGTCGAGGACCATCGCGAAGTGCGCCTCGTGCGGGGTGTGGAGCGGGTCCGGGATGACGATCTCGTACCCCAGCGAAGACGGGCGGCGCGAGAGGCCGGGGAGGTCCCGCCCCCACGCGGAGAGCGCCTCGTCGAGGCGAGCCTCGAAGCGCGGCCCCGGCTCGCGCGGGGCGACGTGCAGCTCGGCCCGGAACCCGGTCTCCGGCCCGCGCCGGGCGACGACGGCCGCCTCCGCCCCCCGCAGGGCGGCGCGGTGAGCATCCCCGCCGCCCTCCGGCTCCCGCTGACCCCACTCGGCGCGCTGGCGCGCCGGGACGCCGCGAAGCCGGTAGCGGATCTCCCCGTTGCAGGCGAGCGCGAGCACCCCGCCCCTCACCCGCTCCCGGAGCGCATCCGGGAAGTCGCTCCTCCCGGTGCTCGCGCGAAAGAGGTCGAGGGGCACGGGCGTCGTCCAGCGGTCCGCGCCCTCGAGCGCGAAGTCCCGCTCGTAGTCGAACCCCGCGCCGTCGCCGACGAGCCACTGCGCCTGGTCGGTCATGTGGGACTGGAGGTCCACGAGCCCGTCGCCCTGGATACGGGTGTCGTAGTACCAGGCCGGGCGCCGGAGCGGCGCGCCGTTGACCGACTTGAGCAGATGGTGTGTCGAGCGGAGGTCGATCGCCGGCTCGTCCGAGCGCGTGTCGAACCTCCCGAACAGCTCCCGCGAGGCCGCGAGCCGGGCGGCCAGGCCGGCGACCGTCTCATGCCGGAAGGTCATGACGTCCATCGCGAGCGGCCCGCCCGCGGTCACTCGCGCGAGGTCCGGAAGCGCCGCGCGGTCGGTCAGCCACGGCTTGTCCGCGAGCACGTGGAGTCCGGCCGCGTGCAGCCGCGCGATCGTGCCGAGCTTGGGCTGGTTGCGGCCCGCGAGGACGACGGCGCCGCCGCGCCGCTCCTCGACGAGCGCCCGCTCGGGATCGGCGGACTCGTGGACCTTCAGGTCCCAGTCGGTCGGATCGACGGCGCGGGAGTTGAAGGAGCGGACCAGGGCGATGAACGCGTCCCGCTCCGGGCCGGGGGCCGCGTAGAGGTGGACGCGCCGGTCCACGCGGGGGTTCCGTACCCGCAGGGTGAGGGCCGCGTGGAAATGGCCGGGTTCGAGGAAGAGCAGGGTGTGCATGGCTCGTATGGAACAGGATCGTTCCCCGCGCGTCTACGGCGCTGGCCCCGGCGAGGCCCGGGCGATGTTCGTAAGTTGTTGATATAGAAAGTATAGAGCGGGGTTCGAGATATCTTTTACCCCCCGGGACAGCGTTGTTCCAGGGTTTGGGGTCGGTTCGAGGGGCCTTTGGGCGGATTTCACCCCACGGCGGTGCTTGTGCGGGTACCTCCCTGGGAACGGCGGGTCCTGGGAACGCGGGTGTCCCGCCCGCATTTTTCCCCGGTGCTTCACTTCGGTCCGCTGCGGGCGGGACACAAGCGTTCCCAGGAGCGTCTGCGACGAGGCGTGCTTGGCGAAAACCCTGCGGCGCACCTGCCTCGGTCGCCGCCCGCAAGGGACATGGGAAGCGCGACGTGCCATGATTCGATCCCGCCAGCCGGGGCGCTGGCGGGCGCGGCGGACGACGGAGCCGGGGGCGCGATGGACGACGGGTGGTTCGAGGACTTCGCGGTCGGCAGGGTGTTCCGCACCCCGGGCAAGACCCTGAGCGAGGCGGAGATCCTCCAGTGGGCGTTCGCCTACGACCCCCAGCCGTTCCACATGGACCGGGTCGCGGCCGAACGGTCCGTCTACGGCGGGCTCATCGCGAGCGGCTGGCAGCTCGGCGCGCTCGCGTTCCGGCTGTTCACCGCCCTTCGGCCTTTCGCGCCGGAGGCGAGCCTCGGCTCTCCGGGCCTGGACGAGCTGCGATGGCGGGCTCCGGTCCGGCCGGGTGATACGGTATGCGCCGTCGTGAAGGTGGCGGATCGGAGGAGGTCCCGCTCGGACCCGGACCGCGGGATCGTCCACCTGGACTGGGAGATGCGGAACCAGCGCGACGAGGCGGTCCTCACCATGCGCGGCCCGATCTTCGTCCGGCCCCGGCCGCGCCCGCCCGAGGGAGGGCGAAGCGGCGGCGGTCGGAACGAAGGCCCGGACACGGGCTGAGACCGCCGGGACCGGCGCCGGCCGCGGCCCGAAGCACGGCGCGCGGCAGCGCTTCTCCGTCGCCCAGGCCCCCCGAAAGACGAGAGAGAGAACGGACCGGAGGAGGGAGAGAGATGGCAGCGAAGACGGTGCGGCTCACGATGGCCCAGGCCCTCGTCCGCTACCTCTGCAACCAGTGGGTGAAGACGGAGGGGGGGCGCGAACGGCTCTTCCCGGGCGTGTTCGGGATATTCGGGCACGGCAACGTGACCTGTCTCGCCGAGGCGCTCCAGGCGGTGCAGGACGAGCTTCCGACCTGGCGCGGCCAGAACGAGCAGTCGATGGCGCTCGCCGCCCTCGGCTTCGCGCGGGCGCGCCGCCGCCGACAGATCATGGTCGCGACCTCGTCCATCGGGCCGGGGGCCACCAACATGGTGACCGCCGCCGCCGTCGGGCACTCGAACCGCCTGCCGATCCTCATCCTGTCGGGGGACGTCTTCGCGAACCGCCGACCCGACCCGGTCCTGCAGCAGGTCGAGCACTTCGCCGCCCCGAGCACGTCGGTCAACGACGCGTTCCGGTCGGTCTCCCGCTACTGGGACCGGATCACCCATCCCGAGCAGATCGTCTCCTCGCTCCCGCAGGCCACCGCGGTGATGCTCGACCCCGCCGACTGCGGGCCGGCGTTCGTCGGCCTCTGCCAGGACACCCAGGAGATCGCGTTCGACTACCCGGAGGCGTTCTTCGAGCCGACGCTCCACGTCGTCCCGCGCCCGCGCCCGGACCGGGACCAGGTCGCGGCGGCGGCCGCCCTCCTCGCGGCGGCCCGCCGCCCCCTCATCATCGCGGGCGGCGGGGTCCGCTACTCGCTCGCGGAGGCGGAGGTCGCCGCCTTCGCCGCGCGCCGCGGGATCCCGGTCGCGGAGACGGTGGCGGGCCGCGGCGTGCTGGTCCACGACGACCCCGTCAACGTGGGCCCGGTCGGGGTCATCGGGTCGGCGTCGGCCAACGCGCTCGCCGCGGACGCGGACGTCGTGCTCGCGATCGGGACCCGGCTCCAGGACTTCACCACCGGGTCGTGGAGCGCGTTCTCGCCCGAGGCGCGGTTCGTGGCCGTCAACGCCGCGCGCTTCGACGCCGTCAAGCACCGGGCCGTACCGGTGGTGGGGGACGCCCGCGAGGGGGTCGCGGAGCTCGACGCGGCCCTCGGCGACTGGTCGGCCGATCCGGAGTGGACGGCGCGGGCGGGGCGCGAGTACGCCGAATGGAACCGCGCCGTGGACGCCGCCACCCGCCCCGGCAACGCCCCGGCTCCGAGCTACGCCCAGGTCGTCGGGGCCGTCAACCGGGCGGCGGGCGAGCGCGACCTCGTCCTCACCGCCGCGGGCGGGCTGCCCGGCGAGCTCATGAAGAACTGGAAGGTGAAGTCGCCCGGCACGTTCGACCTCGAGTTCGGGTACTCCTGCATGGGCTACGAGATCGCGGGCGGCTGGGGGGCCGCGATGGCCGACCCGGAGCGGGCGGTGTACGTGCTCGTCGGGGACGGCTCCTACCTCATGATGAACTCGGACGTGTACTCCTCCGTCCTCACCGGGCACAAGCTCATCGTGGTGGTCTGCGACAACGGAGGCTTCGCGGTGATCGACCGGCTCCAGACCTTCAAGGGCGGGGCCTCGTTCAACAACTACCTCCGCGACAGCCGCCTCGCCCGCGAGCCGTTCCCGGTCGACTTCGCGGCCCACGCCCGCGCGATGGGCGCGGAGGCGCGCACCGTGCGGGGCGTCGCGGAGCTCGAGGAGGCCCTCGAGTGGGCGCGGGGGACGGACCGCACCACCGTCATCGCCCTGGAAACGGACGGGACGGTCTGGACCCCGGGCGACGCCTGGTGGGACCTCGGGGTGCCGGAGGTGAGCGCCCGCGAAGCGGTCCGCGACGCGCGGGCGGAGCACGAGGCGGGGCGCACCCGCCAGCGGATCGGGGTGTAGGGCCGTGAAGAAGCAGGTACGCCTCGGCGTCGCCCCCATCGCGTGGTCGAACGACGACCTGCCGGAGCTGGGCGGCGGCACCTCCCTCGACACCTGCCTCGCGGAGATGGCGCAGGCGGGGTATTCGGGCACGGAGACCGGCGGCAAGTTCCCGGGGACGGCGGCGGAGCTGGGGCCGATCCTGGAGCGGCACGGCCTCGCGCTCGTCTCGGGCTGGTACTCGGGCGAGCTCCTCGACCGTTCGGTCGAGGAGGAGAAGCGGCGGGCGCGGGGCCAGGTCGAGCTGTTCCGCGACCTCGGCGCGTTCGCGTTCGTGTACGGCGAGACCGCGCGCTCCATCCAGGGCCGGCGCGATACGCCCCTCGCCCGCCGCCCGTCCCTGACGAACCGGGAGATGGCGGACTACGGCCGGCGCCTGGACGAGTTCGCGGCCTGGGTCAACGAGACGTGCGGCGCGCCCTTCGCCTACCACCACCACATGGGGGCCGTCGTCCAGTTCGAGGAGGAGGTCGAACGGTTCCTCGCGTGCACCGCGGACGAGACCGGCCTCCTGTTCGACACCGGGCACCTCCGGTTCGCGGGCGGGGACCCGGTCGCGGCGATCGCCCGCTGGGGCGGGCGCATCCGCCACGTCCACTGCAAGGACGTGCGGGCCGACGTGCTGGCGGGCATCGACTGGGAGCGGGATTCCTTCCTCGACGCGGTGCTGGCCGGGGTCTTCACCGTCCCCGGCGACGGGATGATCGACTTCGGCGCGGTCGCCCGCGCGCTGATGGCGGCCGGCTACGAGGGCTGGCTCCTCGTCGAGGCGGAGCAGGACCCGGCGAAGGCCGACCCGCTCGAGTACTCGGCGAAGGGCCGCGAAGCGCTCGCCGAGGCCGCCGCCGCCGCCGGCTACGAGGTCGTCGCGTAGCCGGGGGCGCGGGCGGTGGCATGACGTTCCGTGACACGGCGCCCACTCGGGTTCTCATGGAATCCGGGTCCGGCGACACGGAGGCGCTTGCCAACGGCCTTCGCGACCCGCAGGGGCTGGCCCGGGACGGGCCTCCGCCAGCGGCGGCCCGCGGGCCTTTCCGGCGCCTCTCCCGGCGCCCGGGGCGGCGCGTACGGCTGGCGGGAGCGGCGCGCCTGGGGTAGAGTGCCGCGCCTGCCCCGAACCGGAAACCCCCGCGTGATCGATTGCTATACCTGGAAGACCTCGAACGGCCGCAAGGCCACCGTCATGCTCGAGGAATGCGGCCTCGACTACGAGCTCCACCCGATCGACATCTCCCGCGACGACCAGTTCACCCCGGAGTTCGTCGCGATCAACCCGAACAGCAAGATCCCCGCGATCATCGACCGCGACGGCCCGGAGGGGAAGCCCTATACGGTCATCGAATCCGGCGCGATCCTCATGTACCTCGCGGAGAAGGCCGGGCGGTTCATGCCCCGGGAGACCGCCGCCCGCTACGAGGTGGTCCAGTGGCTGATGTTCCAGATGGGCGGGGTGGGGC
Organism: Gammaproteobacteria bacterium; assembly: GCA_965243335.1. GTDB lineage: Bacteria > Pseudomonadota > Gammaproteobacteria > HK1 > HK1 > JAJDXW01. The sequence goes on along the minus strand of OZ251545.1, from coordinate 706,295 downwards.
CGATGTTCGGCCAGGTCCACCACTTCAAGCGGGCCGCGAAGGAGAAGGTTCCCTACGCCATCGACCGCTACTACCGGGAGTGCCGGCGCCTCTACGGGGTGCTCGACGCGCGCCTCGACGGCCGCGATCACTTGGCCGGAGACCTCTCGATCGCGGACTTCGCGACCCTGCCCTGGGTGTTCCGCCATGACTGGCAGGAGGTCGACCTCGCCGACTTCCCGAACGTGAAGCGCTGGTACGAGCGCCTGATGGCCCGCCCCGCGGTCCAGCGCGGAATGGACCTGCCCTGAGCCCGACGTTCTGCGACGGCTCCGCGGCGTTCCCGCGGTCGGGGCCGGGCGCTCGTGCCGGAATGCGCGCCGACCCGGGGAACGCGGTATGGACACGATGGGGCGGGGCGATCTGCGCCGGATGGAGGGCCGACAGCCGCTCCGAAGCGGTGAGAGCCGCTCCGCGTCGTCGGTCGTCGGCTGGAAGGGAGGGCTGCGCCGTTCGGGGATCGGCGCGGATCGGGGGTCGGTTGGTGCCGAGGAGAGGATTTGAACCTCCACGGGGTTGCCCCCACTAGCACCTGAAGCTAGCGCGTCTACCAGATTTCGCCACCTCGGCCCGCAAGGGCGGCAATGTACGGCAGCGCCCGCCGAATGACAAGAAGCCATTGAAGCCCCGGCCACGATTTCGCCGCGAAGCGGCGGGCCGGCGCCCGTTCCGGGAGCCGGCCCGAATGCGGATCGGGCGGCAGGCCGCGGCCGGCGTTCGGGCGGCGCCCGGATGGAAGGGGGTTCGTGCACGCCCCTGAAGTGGTGCGGGGGCGGGTGATCGCCCATCGCGACGGCTACGGATTCCTCGCCCGCGACGACGGCGGCGAGGACGTGTATCTCCCCGCGCGGGAGATGGCGGGCCTGATGCACGGAGACCGGATCGCCTGCGAGGTCCGGGTCTCCCGGCGGGGGCCCCGGCTGCCGGTCCGGCGGTTGGGGGCCGTGGTCGAGGTGATCGAGCGCAGCCGCCGGGTCGTGGTCGGCCGCTTCTTCCGCGCGGGCGGGCTCTCCTTCGTGTCGCCCGACCACCGGAACCTTCCCCACGACGTGGCGGTCCCGGACGGGCAGCAGGCCGCGGACGGGGAGATGGTGGTGGTCGAGCTCGCCGACCCGCCCGCCGCCGGAGAGTGGCGGGGCGGCGGCGGGCCAGCCGGGCGTATCGTCGAGCGCCTGGGCGACCCGGAGCAGCCCGGCATGGCGGCGGAGATCGCGATCCGCTCCCACGGGATCCCCCACGCATGGCCGGAGGACGCGCTGGCCGAAGCGGAGCGGGTCCCGCTCGAGGTCGCGGAGGACGCGGCCGCGGCCGGCGACCGAACGGACCTCCGCGGCCTGCCCCTCGTGACGATCGACGGGGCGGACGCGAAGGACTTCGACGACGCGGTCCACTGCGCGCCGCGCCCGGGCGGCTGGAAGCTCACCGTGGCGATCGCCGACGTCGCCCACTACGTGCCGCCGGGGTCCGCCCTCGACCGGGAAGCGGCCCGGCGCGGCACGTCCGTCTACTTCCCGGGGCGGGTGGTTCCGATGCTGCCGGAGCGGCTCTCGAACGGGATCTGCTCGCTCAACCCGGAGGTCGACCGGCTGTGCCTCGCCTGCGAGATGTACGTGGACCGGCGGGGACGGGTCACGAGGGCCTTCTTCCGCGACGCGGTCATGCGCTCGCGGGCGCGCCTCACCTACCCGGAGGTGGAGGCGGCGGTGTTCGCCGGAGAAGCCGGGGCGCGCCGCCGGCTCGACGGGCTTCTCCCCCATCTGGAGGCGCTCCGGGAGGTCTACGCGGCGCTGCGGCGGGCGCGGCGGCGGCGGGGCGCCATCGACCTCGAGATCGGCGAGCCCCGCATCGTCCTCGCCGGTGACGGCGGGGTATCGCACATCGAGCCCGCGCCCCGGCTCATCTCCCACCAGCTCATCGAGGAGTGCATGATCGCGGCGAACGTCGCCGCCGCCCGCCGGCTCGCCCGGGGCCGGAGCCCGTTCCTGTACCGGGTGCACCCGCCGCCGGACGAGGAGGGGCTGCGCGAGCTCGGCTCGTTCCTCGGGCGGGCCGGGGTCGACTTCGACCCGGGCGAGGAGCTGCGGCCGTCCGCGTTCGCGGCGGCGGCGGAGCAGGCGGCCGGGCGCGCCGACGCGGAGATCCTGCACCTGATGATCCTCCGGGCGATGGCGAAGGCGGTCTACCAACCGCACAACGCCGGCCACTTCGGCCTCGCGCTCGATCACTACACCCACTTCACCTCCCCGATCCGGCGCTACCCGGACCTGCTGGTGCACCGGGCGCTGCGGGGGGAGGGCGATGGCACGCGCGAGGAGATGGCGGCCCTCGGGCGGAGCGCTTCGGCGGCGGAGCGCCGGGCGGAGGAGGCGTCCCGCGACGCCCTGTCCCGGCTCGTCTGCCAGCACCTGCGCACCAGGGTGGGGGACTCGTTCGCCGGGCGGATCACCGGGGTCGTCTCGTTCGGGGCGTTCGTCCGGCTCGACGGGCTCCAGGTGGACGGTCTGGTCCACGTCCGCTCCCTCGGCGGGGACTGGTACCGGTTCGACCGGGCCGGCCGGTTCCTGGAGGGGGAAGCCACGGGCCGGCGCTTCACGGTGGGCGACGGGATGGAGGTCCGGATCACCGGCGCCGACCCGGACGAGCGGCGGGTTCACCTGGAGCCGGTGGACCCGGACGGCGGGCCGGCGGGGCGCGACGGCGGGCCGGGGCGCGGAGGCCGGCGCGGCCGAGGCCGGGGGCCGGGCCGATTCCGGGGCCGGGATCGGGACCGGAAACGCAGGTTCTGAGGATGCCGGTCCGTTCCGCGAGCGGGGCGCCGTTCGGGCCGTTGCTTTGCGCCGCCGCCGGTGGCGCTTCCTCCGAAGCGCGTACCGCCGTCCGGCGTGCGCCACCCCGGAGGGCAGCCGGCAATGTCCAGCCGTTCACTGCCGAAGCCGGCAACGCCTGGCGGCGGCGGAAAGTAGGGGCGGCTCGGTACGCCCGGCGTTGCCCGTGCCGTCGTCCGCGCCCCCGGTTCGCCGCCCCGCCCCTTCGCTCTCCCCCGCCCGACGCGGCGGCGGGCTGACCCCATGCCGTTGCCCCCGGCGGAGCTGGTCCACGGGATCCGCCCGATCGAGGCGGTGCTCGACGACGATCCCTCCGCCATCCGCGAGGTGTGGGTCGCGGCGCAAGGCCCCCGGGCGACGCGCCTCGCGGACCGGATCGAGGCGGCGGGGCTCTCGGTGCGGCGCTGCGACCGGAAGACCCTCGACCGCCTCGCTCCGGGCGCGAACCACCAGGGGGTGGCGGCGCGGGTGCGGGGCCGTCCGGCGGCGGACTGGCCCTCCGTCCTCGACGCGGTGGAGGCGGCGATCCACGGGAACGCCCCGGACGCGCCGCCGCCCCTGCTCCTCGTCCTCGACCAGGTGCAGGACCCGCGCAACCTCGGGGCTTGCGTGCGAAGCGCGGCCGCGGCGGGAGCGGCCGCGGTGGTGGTTCCGCGCCGCCGGGCGGCGGGCCTCACCGCCGCTGTCCGGCGGACCGCGGCGGGCGGCGCCGAGCGGGTCCCACTGGTGGAAGCGCCGAACCTCGCCCGCGCGCTCCGCGACCTCGCCGCGCGCGGGATGACGGTCGCGGGGGCCGACCCGGACGCCGCGACCCCGGCCTGGAGCGCGGACCTCGGCGGCCCGCTCGCGCTCGTGCTCGGAGCGGAGGAGGGCGGGCTCCGGCGACTCACCCGCGAGCGCTGCGACCACCTCGTCGCGATCCCGATGGCGGCGGGCGGCGCGAGCCTCAACGTGTCCGTCGCGGCCGGGGTCCTCCTCTACGAAGCCCTCCGCCAGCGCCGCTCCGCCCCCGATACCTGAAGTACACCGCCCACTTGGGATGCGGTCGAGGCCCGGGCGATTGCGGATTTCACCCCACGGCGGCGCTTGCACGGGATCCTGGGAACGCTTGTGTCCCGCCCGCGTTTTCTCCCGGGGCTTCGATCCGCGGTGGGCGGGACACCCGCGTACGCAGGACGCGCCGTTCCCAGGACACCCACATCCCCACGGACGCGCCCGCGAGAGGCGTGCCTTGCGAAAATCCCCACCGCGCACATGCCTCTCAACGGATGCCCGGGCGATGGAGTGGGAAGCCCGGGTGATGGAACGAGGCCAGGAACAGGGCATCGCGCGGGGCCGCGCCGAAGGCCGGCGCGAGCTGCTGCGCCGCCTGGCCGAACGGCGCTTCGGCCCGGAGACGACGGCGCGGCTTGCGGGCTACATGGCCGAGACCGGGGGTGTCGAGGAGCTCCTCCAGGTGGGCGACTGGATCCTGGACTGCGCCACCGGTCGCGAGCTGCTCGACCGGCTCCGCCGCCCGCGCGATACGTAGCGACCTCTCCACGGCAAGGACATGCGGCCCCGCCGCCGTGGACGGATCCCGGGATGGTGATTTCGAGGCGGGTTCGGGAAGCGTATCCCGGCTCTACGACCCCCGCCGTGTGCCGGTTTCCTGCACGGACCGGGCGGAAATCCCACGAAGATCGAGACGATTTCCTACGCACGTCGGGAGAGAGGCGGCTATTCCCGGCCGGCGCCTTCCCTCATCATGCGCCGCATGGCCCGTCAGGACCGCGCCTACAAACTGCTCTTCTCCCAACCGCGCATGGTCGAGGACGCCCTGTGCGGCTTCGCCATCCCCCGCGGGAGCGCCGAGCTGGACTTCTCCACCCTGACCCGGATGAACGCGGAGTACGTCGGCCCGGACCTTCACAGCCGGCTCGGCGACATGCTCTGGCGCGCGGAGTTCCACGCCGCGAGCCCGCTCGCCTCTCCTCTCCTGGCCAACGGCGCGCGGCCCTATCTGCTCGTCATGTTCGAGTTCCAGTCGGCGGTGGACCCGGACATGGCCTGGCGGATGCACGAGTATCTGTATCTGCTGCAACGCCACCAGCGCAACAACGGCACGCTCCGGGCCGAAGGGCGCGAACCCCCGGTGCTGGCCGTGGTGGTGCACAACGGCGACCGGCCGTGGACGGCGGCGGACGTGCGGGCGGGTCCGGTGGTCGAAGCGCCAGCGGGGCCGGGCTGGGCCGGCAACCGGACCCGGACCTACGTGGCGCTCGACCTGCGGGGGCTGGCGGGCCGCGGCGCCGGGCTGCCTCCCGACAACCGGCTGACGACGCTGATCGGCCTGGAGGCGGGACCGGCGGAGACCCTGCCGGGGAGGCTGCGGGCGGCGTTCGAGCGCTACGGCGGGGAGGAGGAGAGAGGGCTGCGCGAGGGGTATCATGCGCGGGTGCGGGATTCGCGTTCGCCGCACGGGGGCGAGGGCTTGGCGTCGTTCCCGGAGTTCGAGCGGGCCTTGGAAAGGAAACGGGGAGGAGCGGAGATGCCGACGTTGATGGACGCCCGGGCGATGGAGTGGGAGGCCCGGGTGATGGAGCGAGGTATCGCGCAGGGGCGGCGCGAGCTGCTGCGCCGCCAGGCCGAACGGCGCTTCGGCCCGGAGACGGCGGCGCAGCTTGCGGGCTACATGGCCGAGGCCGGCGGCGTCGAGGAGCTCCTCCAGGTGGGCGACTGGATCCTGGACTGCGCCACCGGCCGCGAGCTGCTCGACCGGCTCCGCCGCCCGCGCGATACGTAGCGACCTCTCCACGGCAAGGACGTGCGGCCCCCAACCGCCGTGGACGAATCCCGGGACGGTGATTTCGAGGCGGGTTCGGGAAGCGTATCCCGGCTCCAGGGCCCCCGCCGCGGGCCGGTTTCCTGCGTGGACCGGGCGGAAGTCCCACGAAGATCGAGACGATTTCCTACGCACGTCGGGAGGGAGGCGGCTATTCCCGGCCGGCGCCTTCCCTCATCATGCGCCGCATGGCCCGTCAGGACCGCGCCTACAAGCTGCTCTTCTCCCAACCGCGCATGGTCGAGGACGCCCTGTGCGGCTTCGCCATCCCCCGCGGGAGCGACGAGCTGGACTTCTCCACCCTGACCCGGATGAACGCGGAGTACGTCGGCCCGGACCTCCACAGCCGGATCGGCGACATGCTCTGGCGCGTGGAGTTCGACGCCGCGAGCCCGCTCGCCTCGCCGCCCCTGGCCAACGGCGCGCGGCCCTATCTGCTCGTCATGTTCGAGTTCCAGTCGGCGGTGGACCCGGACATGGCTTGGCGGATGCACGAGTACCTGTATCTGCTGCAACGCCACCAGCGCGGCAACGGCACGTTCGGGGCCGAAGGGCGTGAACCCCCGGTGCTGGCCGTGGTGGTGCACAACGGCGACCGGCCGTGGACGGCGGCGGACGTGCGGGCGGGTCCGGTGGTGGAAGCGCCGGCCGTGTCGGGCTGGGCCGGCAACCGGACCCGGACCTACGCGGCGCTCGACCTGCGGGAGCTGGCGGGCCGCGGCGCCGGGCTGCCTCCCGACAACCGGCTGACGACGCTGATCGGCCTGGAGACCGGTCCGGCGGAGACCCTGCCGGGGAGGCTGCGGGCGGCGTTCGAGCGCTACGGCGGGGAGGAGGAGAGGGGGCTGCGCGAGGGGTATCATGCGCGGGTGAGGGATTCGCGTTCGCCGCACGGGGGCGAGGGCTTGGCGTCGTTCCCGGAGTTCGAGCGGGCCTTGGAAAGGAAACGGGGAGGAGCGGAGATGCCGACGTTGATGGACGCCCGGGCGATGGAGTGGGAGGCCCGGGTGATGGAGCGGGGTCGGGAGCAGGGCATCGCGCAGGGGCGGCGCGAGCTGCTGCGCCGCTTGGCCGAACGGCGCTTCGGCCCGGAGACGGCGGCGCAGCTTGCGGGCTACATGGCCGAGACCGCCGGTGTCGAGGAGCTCCTCCAGGTGGGCGACTGGATCCTGGACTGCGCCACCGGCCGCGAGCTGCTCGACCGGCTCCGCCGCCCGCGCGATGCGTAGCGACCTCTCCACGGCAAGGACGTGCGACCCCCCACCGCCCTGCGGACCAGCTTCTTCGAGGGGTTCGATACCGTGGCGGTCATGGATGGCATCGACTCGCGTCGACCCGAAGGGCGTTGCGATCGGCAGCGATGACGTGTTCGAGAACAGGACGCTGAACCCCCGGATACTTCGAGCCGTCCACATCGGATGCGCCCGCGCGTTGGTTTGGCGCTGTCGGTGATGATGGCGCTCGCGTTGGGTCAGGTGCGGGCCGGGCGCCCGGAACGGACGCGCACGAGCCGGCGCATTTTGCCCTTGCATGAAGGGCTGATGCGAGGTCTTGCGGCTCCACTTCGGGGTCGATCGCACCCCATCGCACCATCCCCAGCGCCCCTGGCGCGCCCCGTCGGCGCCAGCCGCCGGCGCGAAAAACCCCACCGCGCACCTGCCTCGCGATCAGGGGAGAGTTGAAAGATCGGCGGACATGGGCCACGATCCCGGCATCGTGGCACTCCGCATGACAGACGCCCCCCCCTCGCCTGACGGCCTCGTTTGGTCATCGCCCTCCGGCGACGTCAGGCTGCATCCCGGTGACGCGCTGGAGGTCCTGTCTCGGCTCCCCGACGAGAGCGTGGACTGTGTCTGGACCGATCCGCCGTACATGCTTTCCAACGGCGGCGTCACCTGCGTCGCGGGCCGGATGGTCAGCGTCAACAAGGGGAGTTGGGACGAGAGCCGAGGGATCGAGGCGGATCACCGGTTCAACCTGGCGTGGACGGCCGCGTGCCGCCGCGTGCTGAAGCCGGCCGGCACCATCTGGGTGACGGGCACCCTCCACGTCTATCCGAGCGTCGGCATGGCGCTTCAGCAGAATGGTTTCCGGCTGTTGAACGACATCATCTGGGAGAAACCCAACCCTCCCCCGAACCTCGGATGCAGGACCTTCACGCACTCGACGGAGGTCGTGCTGTGGGCGAGCAAGTCGGCCAAGGGCAGTCGGCACCGGTATACGTTCAACTACGACGAGATGAAACAGGAGAACGGCGGCCGACAGATGAAGACGGTCTGGCGGTTCAAGGCTCCGAGCGCATCCGAGAAGCGGTACGGAAAGCATCCCACCCAGAAGCCGCTGGCCTTGATCGACAGGTGTCTCCGGGCGAGCACCCACGAGAGCGACGTGGTCCTGGACCCGTTCGCGGGCTCGGGGAGCACTGGTGTCGCTGCGGCGAAACTCCGCCGCCGTTTCATCGGCATCGAGATCGACCCCGAATTCATCGACATCAGCGCAAGGCGCCTCGGGCTCGATCCCTTCTCTCCGGGAAGCCGCCCCGATGACACGGAGCGCGCGCTGCCGGCCCAAGGATCGGGCCTCGCGCACGAATCCGATTCCGCTTCGTCGTCCGTACGCGAGGGAGAGGCGGCCCTGCGAGCGAGCTCCCTCGGCGCGGGTGAACGCTGAGCGCGAAGGGATGCCCGCGCGCGACACCCGAACCGGCTCCGTCATGGAACGGATGGTTCTGCCCGCACTCGAAATGGGAGGATACGAGGTCACCCGCAACGCGCATATCGGCTCGCGTCTGGGAGTCTCCAAACACCGGATAGACACCTTGGCCGTGGATGGGGGCGGCAGGATTCATCTCGTCTCCCTCAAGTGGCAGCAGGTGCAGGGAACCGCCGAACAGAAGATCCCTTTCGAGGTCATCTGCCTCGTCGATGCGATGCTGAAAGATGGTCGTTTCTACCGGGCGCATCTGGTGCTGGGAGGCAATGGCTGGAGGTACAAGGAGTTCTACCTCACAGGAGGGTTGAATCCTTACCTGAATAATGCCCATCTGGTGAATTTGACGTCGCTTGAGGATTTCGTACAGAAGGCGAATCAGGGGTCACTCTAGTGCCGAGTCGAACGTCGAAAGACTGCGAGCATCATGCCGGCCAAGCCAATGAGGACCGAAGGTCGGGCCTGGACCGCGTCATGCAGCGGCTTCCCGAGAATCAGTCCGGCGTCGGCAGGCACAAATGCCCCTATTGTGCGTATCGCGAAGGGTACCAACAGGCGCTCGCTGACGCTCTTGATCGCCTGAACCTGCTGAACGGCAAGGAATTCTGAACGCCGCACCACGGAACGGCCCGGCTGCCTCGGCCGTGAAACGTCCGCGCCATCGTCAAGATGGGCCAGCGACTATTCTCGTGTCTCGGGCAGGCACGCGGCAGTGATCCCTGCGACGGCCAGGGCGAATGAGTCCACGTCGCGCGGGAGCCGGTGGTCGTGCGGCAGGTCGAGCAGCTCTACCGCATGGTCCGTCCTGCACGAGAGACTGGAGCGGTCGCGCTCGTAACGGAAGCAGCGAGGATCGTCGGGAAAGCGGTCGTCCCGGACTTCGAAGCTGAACGATCCGGTTGCGCTGCGCCCCGAAGTCGCACGGAACGCGAGATCGGATTCAGGCAAGCGATGCCAGCGGCCCGGTTCCGACCATGCGGATTCGAGAAAAGCCGACAACATCTCGGCATCGATCGGGCCGAGAGGAGGAATGCGTTCGAGCCGGCTCTGTCCGTGTTCCGTCTCGTGGACAAGGACATGGTCGGGGGGGACGCCATTGCCAGGCGAGTCGTCCATTTTCGCGGTCCATCTTCCGGCAGCTCGCGACGGACGATACCAGATCCGCAACGGACCCGCGCCAGCAGGGCGTTTTCGGCCGAACCGGGGACGGGATTCCAAGCCGGTGACGGAGGATCGCCGGCCGTGAGCCGGGCGTTGGTTGCCCCCGCGGCCGTCAGGGTCGACTCCGAACTCCCGAAGCACTCGACGAACCCCGCCCACGGCGCGCGCGCCGAAGTGCGGGCGGGACGCCCGCGTTCCCAAGAAGAGCCCCCGCCCTCGTCGCGCGCGAGCCGAAGCCGCCCACGGCGCCGGGCCGGTCGAAGACCATCACCCTGACAGCGTTTGTCGCCTCTCGGTCCCCGGCTTGGGGCCGAAGGCCGGACCTGCCCGCCCGGATGGCGGCCGGGCTCCGGGATGGGCTCAGGCCCAGGGGAGGAGCCCGGTCGAGCCGGTGGTCTCCCTCACCTCCAGCGCTCGGTGGGCCTCTGCCGCCTCCGAGGACGATTCCCCACTCGGTGGCCCTGTGTCCACTTAATAGCCCCAAGTCGGAGATCGGCCATCGCGATCCGGCCGCGGTCCGGTCGGCGCGGGGCAGCGGTCGCCACCGCTCCCCTGACCGACGGGTTGGCGACTGGCGACCCGGGCGCGAAGCCTGCCCCGTAGGTGTCGGCCCAAAGCCTGCCCCCGCGAAAGCGGGGGGCGCCGGGCCGTACAACGAGCGCATCCGTTCCGGGCGCCAAGCACGCACCTGACCCAAGGCGAACGCCACCATCACCGACAGCGCCAAACCAACGCGCGGGCGCATCCGATGTGGACGGTTCGAAGTATCCGGGGGTTCAGCGTCCCGTTCTCGAATACGATATCGCTGCCGATCGCAACGCCCTTCGGGTGGACGCCATCCATGGCCGCCACGGTATCGAGCACCTCGAAGAAGCTGGTCCGCAGGGCGGTGGGGGGTCGCGGGTCCTTGCCGTGGAGAGGCCGCTACGCATCGCGCGGGCGGCGGAGCCGGTCGAGCAGCTCGCGACCGGTGGCGCAGTCCAGGATCCAGTCGCCCACCTGGAGGAGCTCCTCGACGCCGGCGGCCTCGGCCATGTAGCCCGCAAGCCGCGCCGCCGTCTCCGGGCCGAAGCGCCGTTCGGCCTGGCGGCGCAGCAGCTCGCGCCGGCCTTCGGCGCGGCCCTGCGCGATGCCTTGCTCCCGGCCTTGTTCCCGACCCCGCTCCATCACCCGGGCCTCCCACTCCATCGCCCGGGCGTCCATCAACGTCGGCATCTCCGCTCCTCCCCGTTTCCTTTCCAAGGCCCGCTCGAGCTCCGGGAACGACGCCAAGCCCTCGCCCCCATGCGGCGAACGCGAATCCCTCACCCGTGCATGATACCCCTCGCGCAGCCCTCTCTCCTCCTCCCCGCCGTAGCGCTCGAACGCCGCCCGCAGCCTCTCCGGCAGGGTCTCCGCCGGACCGGTCTCCAGGCCGATCAGCGTCGTCAGCCGGTTGTCGGGAGGCAGCCCGGCGCCGCGGCCCGCCAGCTCCCGCAGGTCGAGCGCCGCGTAGGTCCGGGTCCGGTTGCCGGCCCAGCCCGGCCCGGCCGGCGCTTCCACCACCGGACCCGCCCGCACGTCCTCCGCCGTCCACGGCCGGTCGCCGTTGTGCACCACCACGGCCAGCACCGGGGGTTCGCGCCCTTCGGCCCCGAGCGTGCCGTTGCCGCGCTGGTGGCGTTGCAGCAGATACAGATACTCGTGCATCCGCCAGGCCATGTCCGGGTCCACCGCCGACTGGAACTCGAACATGACGAGCAGATAGGGCCGCGCGCCGTTGGCCAGGGGCGGCGCGGCGAGCGGGCTCGCGGCGTCGAACTCCACGCGCCAGAGCATGTCGCCGAGCCGGCTGTGAAGGTCCGGGCCGACGTACTCCGCGTTCATCCGGGTCAGGGTGGAGAAGTCCAGCTCGGCGCTCCCGCGGGGGATGGCGAAGCCGCACAGGGCGTCCTCGACCATGCGCGGTTGGGAGAAAAGCAGCTTGTAGGCGCGGTCCTGGCGGGCCATGCGGCGCACGGTGAAGGCAGGCGCCGGCCGGGAATAGCCGCCTCCCTCCCGACGTGCGTAGGAAATCGTCTCGATCTTCGTGGGATTTCCGCCCGGTCCATGCGGGAAACCGGCACGCGGCGGGGGCCCTGGAGCCGGGATACGCTTCCCGAACCCGCCTCGAAATCACCGTCCCGGGATCCGTCCACGGCGGCGGGGGCAGTAGATCCTTGCCGTGAAGAAGTCGCTACGCATCGCGCGGGCGGCGGAGCCGGTCGAGCAGCTCGCGGCCGGTGGCGCAATCCAGGATCCAGTCGCCCACCTGGAGGAGCTCCTCGACGCCGCCGGCCTCGGCCATGTAGCCCGCAAGCCGCGCCGCCGTCTCCGGGCCGAAGCGCCGTTCGGCCTGGCGGCGCAGCAGCTCGCGCCGGCCCTGCGCGATGCCCTGCTCCCGACCCCGCTCCATCACCCGGGCCTCCCACTCCATCGCCCGGGCGTCCATCAACGTCGGCATCTCCGCTCCTCCCCGTTTCCTTTCCAAGGCCCGCTCGAGCTCCGGGAACGACGCCAAGCCCTCGCCCCCGTGCGGCGAACGCGAATCCCTCACCCGCGCATGATACCCCTCGCGCAGCCCTCTCTCCTCCTCCCCGCCGTAGCGCTCGAACGCCGCCCGCAGCCTCTCCGGCAGGGTCTCCGCCGGACCGGTCTCCAGGCCGATCAGCGTCGTCAGCCGGTTGTCGGGAGGCAGCCCGGCGCCGCGGCCCGCCAGCCCCCGCAGGTCGAGCGCCACGTAGGTCCGGGTCCGGTTGCCGGCCCAGTCCGACACGGCCGGCGCTTCCACCACCGGACCCGCCCGCACGTCCGCCGCCGTCCACGGCCGGTCGCCGTTGTGCACCACCACGGCCAGCACCGGGGGTTCGCGCCCTTCGGCCCCGAGCGTGGCGTTGCAGCAGATACAGATACTCGTGCATCCGCCAGGCCATGTCCGGGTCCACCGCCGACTGGAACTCGAACATGACGAGCAGGTAGGGCCGTGCGCCGTTGGCCAGGGGCGGCGCGGCGAGCGGGCTCGCGGCGTCGAACTCCACGCGCCAGAGCATGTCGCCGAGCCGGCTGTGAAGGTCCGGGCCGACGTACTCCGCGTTCATCCGGGTCAGGGTGGAGAAGTCCAGCTCGGCGCTCCCGCGGGGGATGGCGAAGCCGCACAGAGTGTCCTCGACCATGCGCGGTTGGGAGAAGAGCAGCTTGTAGGCGCGGTCCTGGCGGGCCATGCGGCGCATGGTGAAGGCAGATGCCGGCCGGGAATAGCCGCCTCCCTCCCGACGTGCGTAGGAAATCGTCTCGATCTTCGTGGGATTTCCGCCCGGTCCATGCGGGAAACCGGCACGCGGCGGGGGCCGTAGAGCCGGGATACGCTTCCCGAACCCGCCTCGAAATCACCGTCCCGGGATCCGTCCACGGCGGCGGGGGCAGTAGATCCTTGCCGTGAAGAAGTCGCTACGCATCGCGCGGGCGGCGGAGCCGGTCGAGCAGCTCGCGGCCGGTGGCGCAATCCAGGATCCAGTCGCCCACCTGGAGGAGCTCCTCGACGCCGCCGGCCTCGGCCATGTAGCCCGCAAGCCGCGCCGCCGTCTCCGGGCCGAAGCGCCGTTCGGCCTGACGGTGCAGCAGCTCGCGCCGGCCTTCGGCGCGCCCCTGCGCGATGCCTTGCTCCCGGCCTCGCTCCATCACCCGGGCCTCCCACTCCATCGCCCGGGCGTCCATCAACGTCGGCATCTCCGCTCCTCCCCGTCTCCTTGACGGGCTCAGGCCCAGGGGAGGAGCACGGTCGAGCCGGTGGTCTCCCTCGCCTCCAGCGCGCGGTGGGCTTCCGCCGCCTCCGAGAGCGGATAGACGTGGTTCACGGCGGGGCGCACCGCTCCTCGCGCGAGGACGTCGAAGAGCTCCGCGCCGCATTGCTCCAGGTCCTCGCGCTTCGCAAGGTAGTGCATGATCGCGGGGCGGGTGAGGAAGAGCGAGCCGCGCGCGCCCAGCTCGACCACGTCGACCGGATCGGGCGGGCCGGAGGCATGGCCGTAGCTCGCCATCATGCCGAGGGGCCGCAGGCAGTCGAGGGAGCGCCGGAACGTGTCCCTGCCGATCGATTCGTAGACGACCGCACACCCGTCGCCGTTCGTCACCTCGCGCACGGTCGCGACGAAGTCGCCCTCGCCGTGGATGACCACGTGCTCCGCGCCGGCCGCGCGCGCCTGCTCCGCCTTCGCCGCCGAGCCGACGGTGCCGATGACGGTCGCCCCCAGGTGCTTCGCCCACTGGCAGAGGAGGAGGCCGGTGGCCCCGGCCGCCGCGTGGACGAGGACGACGTCCCCCGGCGCCACCGCGTAGGTCCGCCGCACGAGGTACTGCACGGTCATGCCCTTCAGCATCGAGGCGGCGAGGACCCGGTCGTCGAGGTGGTCGAGCGAGGCCGGTACCTTGAGGAGGTTATTCGCGGGGTACACGCGGACCTGGCTGTAGGCGCCGTGCGGCGGCAGGGCGTAGGCGACCCGGTCGCCGGCCGCGAACCCGGCGACCTCCGGCCCGACCTCCTCGACGACGCCCGCCCCCTCGAAGCCCAGCACGAGCGGCAGCGGCGGTACCGGCCACGGATGCGGGATGCCGCGGCGGTGATAGGTGTCGACGAAGTTGAGCCCGACCGCTTCATTGCGGAGCCGGACCTCTCCCGGACCGGGGGCAGGCGCGTCGACCTCCTCCCAGCGAAGCACGCCAGGGGCGCCTTTCTCGTGGATCACCGCGGCCATCGGCATCGTTCGTCTTCCTTCTTCGGAGCCCGTTCGGAGCGAACCTCGGCGGAAGTCTAGCCGCGAGACGGGGCGGGGCGGAAGACTGGCCGAGAACGATCCAACACCATGCGAGCATGAGCGCCCGGGGGATGCGGGTAGAATACCGCCCGCCCCCGGACCGCAGGAACGCTTCCGCCGCCCCCCAGCCCGTGTCCCTCACCGTCGCCATCCAGATGGACCACGTGAGCGGCGTCGATATCGACGCCGACAGCACGTTCGCGCTCGCCCTCGAAGGGCAGCGCCGCGGGCACGCCCTCTACCACTACCTCCCCTCCGACCTCAGCTTCCGCGACCGACGCCTGACCGCCCACGCCCAGCCGCTCGAGGTCCGGCGCGAGCGGGGCGGCCACGCGGCCCTCGGGGCGTTCGAGGCGGTGGACCTCGCCCGGTTCGACGTGGTCCTGATGCGCCAGGACCCGCCCTTCGACCTCGCCTACATCACCGCCACCCACCTCCTCGAGCACGTCCACCCCGCGACCCTCGTCGTCAACGACCCGGTGAGCGTCCGGAACGCGCCCGAGAAGCTGTTCGCAACCCACTTCCCGGAGCTGATGCCGCCGACCCTCATCACCCACCGGGCGGACGACGTCCACGCGTTCCGCCGCGAGCACCGCGACATCATCGTCAAGCCCCTCCACGGAAACGGCGGCGCGGGGGTCTTCCACCTCCGCCCGGGCGACGAGAACCTGAACGCGCTCCTCGAGATGTTCGGGCAGCTCTCGCGCGAGCCGCTGATGGTGCAGCGCTATCTCCCGGAGGTGCAGGACGGCGACAAGCGCATCATCCTCGTGGACGGCGAGGCCGCCGGCGCGGTCGCCCGCATCCCGGCGGCGGGAGAGGCGCGCGCCAACTTCCACGCCGGCGGGGCCCCGCGCAAGGCCGCCCTCACCGCGCGCGACCGGGAGATCTGCGATGCGCTCGGCCCGGTGCTCCGCGAGCGGGGCCTCGTGTTCGTCGGCATCGACGTCATCGGGGACTGGCTCACCGAGATCAACGTGACCTCGCCGACCGGCATCCAGGAGATCGACCGGCTGGACGGGGTGTGCATCGAGGCCGCGGTCTGGGACGCGATCGAGCGCCGCCGGGCGGAGAGCGCCTGAGCGCGCGGCGGGACGGGGGGAGCGCGAGCGCATCGGGCGGACGCCGGGACGCCGGGACGACGAGCAAGCGACCGACCGCCGCCCCCGCCCCACGGCCCCCTCCCGCAACCCGCCCCCGGTCCGCGCATCGCCCGCACCCATCGCCATGCTCACCGTCGCCGACATCCGCGCCGCCTTCGCCCGCCGCCGCTCGCCCGATGGCGGCTCCGGGGGGCGCGGCGTCGGCGACGACCCCGCCCCCCCGTTCACCCCGGAATGGCGCAACGCCTCGGTCGCGATGGCCCTCGCCGGCGAGGGCGAGGGGCTCGAAGCCTGCTTCATCCTGCGCACGGTGCGCGACGGCGACCCGTGGTCCGGCCAGGTCGCCCTGCCGGGCGGACGGGCCGAGCCGGGCGACGCGGACGCGGCGGCGGTGGCGGAGCGCGAGACCTTCGAGGAGATCGGGCTCCGCCTCACCCGCGGCCAGTGCCTTGGCGCCCTCCCCGCGCAGCCCCTCTACCGGATCGGGCCGCGCGGGTCCCTCTCACCGTTCGTCTACCACCTGGGGCCGGACTTCGTCCGCGGCGGGGCCTCGGGCTGGCGGGCGACCCTCAACCACGAGGTGAGCGAGGCGTTCTGGACGCCGCTCCGCCACCTGTTCGACCCCGCCGCCGCGACCCGCATCGAGTGGGCGCGCCCGGGGCGGGCGGAGACGGTGCACCCCGGCATCGACTTCGAGGGCCGGGTGATCTGGGGCCTCACCCTCCGGGTGCTCGGCACGTTCGCCGATCTCGTCGGGAAGCGGCTCGCCGCCCTCGACCCCTGATCAGGTCAGGGCGCGTCCGGCATCCATGCTCGCCTGGCCGATCCATGGGAGATGATCGAGTTTCGCCCCGTGTCTGGTTACAATCCCGGCCGCTTCGCCGCTGAACCGCTCATCGAACACGAAGAGAGGCACAATGGCCCGACTGAAACACGCTGAAGCCATCCTCGAAGCTGCTGAACGGTGGAAGCAGCGATGTCTTCTGGGCGAGGGATCACTGTTCTCGGAAGAACGGCTGTGGACCCGAGGGAACTTCGAGCAACTGCGCGCCCACTTCGTCGAGCAGCCCGACGACGGGCAGGGCGATTTCTACGAAAAACTGCAACGGCAGTTGGCCCCCGCTTCCCTGGAAACGAAACGCCTGTGGTCCGAAATGGCGTGGGTGTACTACCTGATTTCAGACGCCCATAGAGGCGAAACGAAGCTCGACCGGATCAAGTCGATCTGGGAATGGTCCGGGTCGGAGCTTCCGGACGACGTGTGGGCGCTGGATGCGGACGCCATTCTGAATCAAGGAGTAGTGAACACGGGCGTCGCCTACAAGGCGCACATACGGCTTGAATTCCGGTTCTTCGTGACAGCGATGGTCGACTGGTTCTCCTTGCCGAAAGAATCGCGAGAGTCCTTCCTGACCGATCCTTGGCGTTTCGCTGAATGGTTGGATGGCCGAGAGTATTCCCCTGCGCGGCAGCTTCGCCATGTTTTTCTGTATCTTCTGTTCCCGGATTCTTTCGAGTCGATAGCCTCGAGGTCTGCCAAGAGAGAAATAGTCAAGGCGTTCCACGAAAAGTGGAATGAGCCAATCGCGGACGACGACAGCCGCGTTGCGCTGGATCGGACCTTGCTGAACGTCCGGAAACGGCTCGAGATCGAATTTCCCGACCAGGAAGTCGATTTTTACCGGCCGCGGTTTCGGGACGTCTGGCGGAAACCTCTGCGGAAGCTCCTTCAGCCATTTCTGGACGCCCGGCAGAAGCCCACTACCCCGTCGGCCACGGAACATCCACCGTCAGCCGGTGAGGACGACGAAGCATGGTTCCGGGAGCGCTTCGGCGAAGTGGACGTCTGGCTGATCAGCCCCGGAGAAGGCGCGCGGCACTGGTCCGCATTTCAGGAGCAGGGTATCGCAGCGATCGGATCCGACGATCTCGGAGACGTCAGCGAGTACGGATCGAGGGATGACGTCCATCGAGCGTTGATCGACAGCGGATACGGACCAAATCCATCCAATACGTCGCTCGCTCTCTGGCAGTTTGCGGACGAGATCAAGGTTGGAGATATCGTCATTTCAAAAAAAGGGAGAGGCGTCGTTCTCGGATGGGGGACCGTGACGGGTGGTTATGCCCACGATCCCGAGCGCCCGGAGTATCAGAACGTCAGATCTGTCGAATGGAATCCGTGCCGGAAGCCAATTGAACTGCCGCAACAAAGACGGATAACCCCCAAGACCCTGACCCGTTTTTCTCCTCACATGGACTGGGTGCGCTTCGTCTTCGAGATGATCGATGGAGAAGGTTCTTCCGCAGGAAGACAAGCGGATCCGGAGCCTTATGACGTCAATTCGGCGCTCCGGGGGGTCTTCGTCAGCCGCCAGCAATTCACGCGCATCCTCGATTCCATCGCGCTGCGCAAGAACCTGATCCTCCAGGGTCCGCCCGGCGTCGGGAAGACCTTCATCGCCAGACGGATCGCATGGTGCCTGATCGGGCGCAAGGATTCCCGCCCGGTCGAAATGGTGCAGTTCCACCAGTCGTATGCCTACGAGGATTTCGTGCAGGGCTGGAGACCCACCGAGACGGGAGGCTTCAAGTTGAGGAACGGCGTGTTCTTCGAATTCTGCAAGCGGGCAGGCGAGAGCCCGAATACGCCCTTCGTCTTCATCATCGACGAGATCAACCGGGGGAACCTGTCCAGGATATTCGGAGAGCTTCTCATGCTGATCGAAGCGGACAAGCGAGGGTCGGAGTACGAGATTCCCCTGACGTACAGCGCCGCCGGCGAGCGCTTCTCCGTACCGGACAACGTGCACGTGCTCGGACTCATGAACACCGCGGACCGCTCCCTCGCGATGGTCGACTATGCGCTGCGCCGCCGGTTCGCCTTCGAGACCCTGCGGCCCGCGCACCGTACCGAGGAATTCAGGGATTATCTGATCGAGGCGGGGGTCGACAGATCCCTCGTGAACCGGATCGTAGACGGGATATCCGCGATCAACGAGCGTATTCGGGAAGACGAGGATCTCGGTCCAGGGTTCCAGATCGGGCACAGCTATTTCGTTCCGAGCGATGATGAGGATTCGCCGGATGAACGCTGGTTCCGCACGATCGTCGACACGCAGATCGAACCGCTGCTGCGCGAGTACTGGTTCGACCGCCCGGAGACCGTCGCCGAGCTGATGGAAGCGCTGCGGCCATGACCGTCCCCGTCACCAGGCATCTCTCCTGCCCGCGGCTCACGTCTCCGAACGTCGCGCCCGGCCGGAGGCGGCGGTGATCCGCACCATCCCCATCGCCAACCTTTACTACCTGCTGTGCTATGCGTGGAGGCACGTCAGGGAGGCGGACGTCGTCCGGCGGGAAGAGCTGGCCGGGCTGGACGGAACCCACCACCTGCTCGGCAAGGTCCTGGCCGAAGGGACGTTCCGCCTGATCCGCCAAGGCATCGATCGCGGCTACCGGGAGATCCGGGAAGACCTCGCCGGCATCCGGGGAAAGCTGTCGGTCGGCGAGACGGCGAAACGGGCGTTGCGCGCTCGCGGCCGGGCAGCCTGCGAGTTCGAGGAGCTCTCCCACGACGTGCTTCACAACCGCATCCTGCGCTCCACCCTCGCGGCCCTGCTGAAGCTCCCGGACCTCGACCCTCGCCGAGTGCGCCCGGATATCAGGACGGCGTACGGCAAGCTCGACGGCATCAGCCCCGTGCGGCTGGAACGCCGGGTGTTCCGGCGGGTGCAGCTCGACCGCAATCGCCGCCTCTACCACTTCCTGATGTCGGTCTGCGAGCTCGTCCACGACTGCCTGATCGTCGAGGAAAGGTCGGGGGCGGCGAGGTTCCGGGATTTGCGGAAGGACGAATACCGGATGCCGTCGTTGTTCGAGGATTTCGCCATCGAGTTCTACCGCCGCGAACGGGACGACTATCGGGTGAACCACCGCGGGCGCAGGATCCGATGGGATGACGCAGGCACGCGGGAGGACCAGCGCCCGATGATCCCGCGGATGGAGGCGGACGTCATCCTGGAATCGGAACACCGGCGGATCGTGCTGGACACCAAGTATTACCAGCAGGCCCTGAGCGACCACAGAAAGCTCCGCTCGGAGAACCTGTACCAGGTTCTCGCCTACCTGCGCAACCGCGAAGCGACGTCGGGACCCGGACCCAGGCATGAGGGGATCCTGCTCTATCCGGTGGTGGACGAGCCGCTGAAGGTGGACGTCCGCCTGGAGGGTTTCTCCATCCGGGCGCGAGGGATCGACCTCGGCCGGGACTGGCGCAGGATCCACGCCGACATGCTGGCCCTGCTCGACGATTGACGGTTCGACCCGGCGCCGATGTCCTGTCGAGCAAGGCGATGCAGGCGTTCGTGTCGAGGAGGTAGCGCATCACTCGAAGACGTCGTCGAGTCCCGGCCGGGGCCGCGGCTCCGGCTGCTCGCGCCCCCCGGCGAAGAAGTCGTCGGAGAACTCGCCCGCGATGGCGTCGAGCCACTCCCACCCGGACGCGATGGGCTCGAGCACGACCGCGGCCCCCTGCTTGCGGATGCGTACTTCGTCGCCGTCCATCCGGAATTCCTTCGGCAACCGGACCGCCTGGGAACGGCCGGACCAGAACAGCTTGGCGGTGTCGGGCATCTGGACATCTCCACGAAAGACATCTCAACGATATGTATCATCATGGCAAAACCCGTTTCAACCCCGTCGCCGACGTGGGATCCGCGATACACGGCCTCCGGGCAGTCGGCGCCTGCTACGCTCACCCTTCGGTTCACCCCTCCGTCCGCCCCGCCGCCCACTCCGCCCCTCACCATGCCACCGACCCCTCCGAACCCGCCAGACGACGGGAGCCCCGACATGAGCGACGACATCCTCTACGAGCGGCACGGCCACGTCCGCCTCATCACCATCAACCGCCCCGCGCGCATGAACTCGATGGACTTCGCGGCGAACGACGCCCTCATCGAACGCTGGAGGGAGTTCGACGCGGACGACGACGCGCGCTGCGCGGTCGTCACCGGCGCGGGGGACCGGGCGTTCTGCGCGGGCGCGGACCTCAAGACCTACACGATGGCCTACGCCACCACCCCCGTGCCGGAGTTCCGCCGCCGCTTCACGAACGGGCCGGGCTTCGGCGGCATCACCCGGAACCTCCCCGTGTTCAAGCCGATCGTCGCCGCGGTGAACGGCTATGCGGTGTCCGGCGGGCTGGAGCTTGCCCTCGCCGCCGACGTCCGCTTCTGCTCGCCGGGCGCCCGTTTCGGCCTCCAGGACACGCGCTGGGGGTTCCATGCGTGCGACGGGGCGCTGGTGCGGCTGAAGGAGATCGTCGGGCTCGGCAACGCGATGGAGATGATCCTGTCCGGGGACCTCTTCGACGCCGGGCACGCGCACCGCATCGGCCTCGTGAACCGGGTCGTGGACGCGGGCCGCCTCCTCGACGAGTCCCTCGACTACGCGGCCCGGCTCGCGAGCCGCGCCCCCCTCCCGCAGCGGATGGCGAAGGAGGTCATGCACCGGATCCACGGCATGAGCCTCGACGAGGCGCTCCGCCTCGAGTCCGATTCGTTCCGGGACCTCGGCGACACCCGCGACCTCGACGAGGGCACGCGGGCGTTCCGCGAGGGGCGGGGCGCGGTCTTCGAGGGGCGCTGACCGGCGATGGCGGCCCGCCGCGCGCCGCCCTCCCTCAGTCGAGGACCTCGAAGTGGGCCTCGCGGGGCGGCTGCCCGCCCTCGCCGTTGATGGGGAGGACGTCCTGCGGGCAGGACGAGAACACGACGAAGCAGTCCATCTCCGCCCGGAGGACCACGTGGTCCCCGGGGGAGCACACCGTCGGGCGCCACGCGAGTGAATTCCGGTCTTCGCCGACCGGGATGTTCATGAAGACGTTCCACGAGCCGGACACCTGGAAGGGCGCGGTCACCCCGAGCTCCGACAGCCCTTCGACCATGTTGTCCTGGCAGTTGCGGTGGTAGCCCTCGCACCCGAGGAGGTGGTAGCGGTAGCGGTCGCAGGCCGACATGAGGGTGTCGTGGACCCCGGGGCTCGTGTCCTCCGTCAGGGTGAGGATCGGGCGGCGCCGGTTGGTCACGAAGACGTCGCCGACCGCCGCGTTGATCCGGCAGCTCCACGCCCGGGTGGCCTCCATCGACATGAACTCGCGGAGGTCGCCGGCGTTGAACGCCCAGGCGTCCACGACCTGTGAGCCGTGGGTGTTGACGAGGCGCACGCTCGCGCCCGCCTCGAGCCGGGCCGCCTTGCCGCGCCCCGGCGGGATCCGCACCAGCCCTCCCATGTCGCGCCCTCGCTGACGGGGTGAGAGGCGCGGAGTGTAGCCCGCGCCGGGCGGGCGCGCGGCCGGAGGGCCGGGGGAGCGCGATTGCGGGCGCCGGGGGACGGCCCGGTGGCGGCCTGCCCCCTCGGAACGCGCGGCCGGAGGCACGGGGGAGCGCGATTGCGGGCGCCGCGGTCGAGGGGCGACGGGGTCGTTCCATTGCGCGCAGGGGACATGAGGCTCGTGCGCTGTTCGTAACCTATTGATATAGCATAAGGATAACAGGAGGCGGGATATTTTTTACCCCACGGGGACGGCGCCGTTCCACGGCTTGGGGTCGGTTCGAGAGGCTCTTTGGCGTATTTCACCCCACGGCGACGCTTGCGCGGCGTCCTGGGAACGCTTGTGTCCTGCCCGCATTCTCATTTCCGGGGGCCCCGCCCCCGTGCGGGCGAGACACAAGCGTTCCCAGGAGCCCTGCGAGAGAGGTATGCCTGGCGAAAAGCCCCACAGCGCACATGCCTCGGAAAGCGCCGGCGTTGGCGAGGGATCTGAGGTTGTGGCAGGGGGCCATCGCGCCGTGGTCTCGGCAACCCTTCCCGATCCGACCTGCCGGCGTGCGCCGCCGCCCACCCGAGGGGGCGTTTCCCTGACGGCGCGGCGCGCCGAAATCCTGCGAACGACGGGACGATCGCCCGTATCGCGGGCGTCGGCTCTCGTCCATCCTGTGCCCCTGTCATCCGGTTGGGGGCGCCCCCATGAGCGTGCTACCGTTGTCCGCCGCACGTCGGAATGCCGAGGCCCGGGCCGAACGGGAGGCCGCGGCCCGCCAACGGGAGGCCGCGGCCCGCCAACAGGAAGCCACTGCACGCCAAGCCGCGGAGGCGCGGGTCGCGGAGCTCGAAGCGCTCCTCGACGTGAAGCGCGGCTGAGCGTTTGCCGCCCGCCGCGGGGTCGCTCGCGCCCCGTCGCGCCGTCTCCAGCGCCCCGGTCGCGACAGCCGCCGGCGCGAAAAACCCCACCGCGTACATGCCTCGTCAGACGATCAGGGTCAGACGATCAGGGTCAGATGATTAGGGTTGACATCCTGCGTTTACCGATTCAGCGTAAGCAGCACCGGCAGCACCGGCAGCACCGGCAGCACCGGCAGCACCGGCAGCACCGGCAGCACCGGCAGCACCGGCAGCACCGGCAGCACCGGCAGCACCGTTCAACATACGGACAGAGAATCCAATGACCGCCAAGCAACCGAAGCGCCGTTCGTCCGTCCACGGTCCCGGCCGCGGGACACCCCGGACCCCTCTTCATGCGGGAGGGGGAGGCATCGCGGCCGCGGCCCTGGCCTTCCTCGCCACGCTCCTCCTCGCGCCGGGGGCGGCGCGGGCGGCGCAGGAGTGCGGGGGACCTCAATTGGCCACCCTCACCTGCTCAATGACGTCGTATAGCGACGGCATCTACTACGGCGGCAGCGCAAACGAGGTCTATGGCAGTGGCGGCACCACGCTCAACATCGCGGGCAGCGGCGCCGCGACGACCACGATCACGAGTGGAACCTCGCAGTCGGTCGGCGTCCACGTGGGCACCCTCGCCGGCCAGAACAGGCCCTTCACGCTCAACATCGGGGGCGCGACGGGCGGAACCGCCCACGTCGTGAACATCGTCCAGGGGACGAACACGAACACCGACGTAGACCGGAACAACGGCGTCTACATCCTGGACCAAGGCCAGTTCTCGGGGACGACGGTAGACCTGAAACGCGGGGTGACCATCGGCTCGGCGATCACCCCGATGAAGCAGCACGGCATCCAGGTCCGGCTGGACGGCGCCGGCCTCGTCGGCACCGGCGAAGCCACCATCACCAGCGCTGCGCCGATCTTCGCCGCCAAGAGAGGCATCTGGGTCTGGAGGAACCCCGGGACCACCACCGCGACCAACTCGGCGACGACGATCACGAACCACGGCGACATCACGTCGGGGGAGGAGGGCATCTACCTGGATTACAGCGCGGCCACCTCGAACGCCCACACCAGAGGCGCGACGATCACGAACCACGGCGACATCACGCTGACGGGCGCCAAAATCGGCATCTTAATGGACTACCGGAGCCTGGGCGACGCCAAGATCACCAACCGCGGCGACATCATCGCCACCCAGAGCAGCGCGGACGGCATCTTGCTGCAGCACACGGGCTCCGCCGGCGGCGCCACGGTCATCAACAGCGGCGACATCACGTCGGATTCCCTGGCCATCTCCGTCAAGACAAGTAAGAAGATCGCCGCCGGCACGACCGCCGGCGCCTCCGTCACCCATGAGGGCGGCGACATCAGAGTTGCCAACCAGGCCGGCATCCTGGTCTCGGTAGGCGAGGAAGACGATACGACCGCCAACAACGCGGGCGACGCCGAGCTCACGGTCATGGGCGGGTCGGTCGAAGCGCGCGACGAGGCCCTGGTAGCGCGGAACCGCCAGGCCGGCAACGTCGTCATCGAGGTCTCCGAAGGCGTCACGCTGACCTCCCGGGACGGGCACGGCATCCTCGGCGACCTGCCGAGTTCGAACGTGGTGGGCGGCGTCACCATCATCAACGCGGCGGCGATCACCGCCGCCGAGGTCGGCATCCTCGTCCGCCGCACGGCGCCCGCCAACGCCGGGATCATTTCGATCACCAACCACGGCGCCATCAAGAGGACCGGGGACGACGTGGATTTTGACGGCATCCGGGTCGAGGATGACAGGGGCAAGGGCCGCGTCACGGTCACGAACAGCGGCGACATCGGCGAGGCGGGCGCCATGGCCATGTACCGGCACGGCATCCAGGTCCAGAAGACGGGGAGTTCGGGCGACATCTCCGTCACGACCACCGGCGGCTCGATCACCGCGAAAGACCGCGGCATCATGGTGACTGACAACGACGGCCATACGGGCGCCGTCACGATCTCCAACGGCGGCGACGTCACGGCGGATCGCCCCATCTACGTCAACAGGGACGGCGCGGGCCCCGTCACCATCACCAACACCGGCGGGACCGTGCGGACCGAGTCGTCGCACGCCATTTACGCCTGGAACAAGACCGGCGACGCGAGCGACGTGAGGGTCAACGTGGAGGGCGGGACGGTCCAGTCCTCCCGCAGCGCCCTCAACTTCGCCCACGTCAACGTCGTCCATGCCTTCAACAGAGGCACGGGCGACGTCATCGTTGACGTCGCCGACGGCGCCACGCTCATCTCCAAGGTGTCCGACGCCGTCTACGCCAACCTGGATTCAACAACACTGGCTCCCGACAACCAGGAGCCCGACAACCAGGTGAAGATCACCCAGGGCGGCAGGATGATGGGCCGCACGGGCGTCTACGCCAGGGCGGGAGGTTACGGCGTCGCCGCGGAGGGCGAGGAGGTCGCGGCGCGGGCCGAGGGGAATCCCGACGTGATCGACGTCACGTGGACGGGTTCGTTCTCGCACGGGACGACGGAGGCGGAGAAGGCCATGGTCGCCCAGAACGACGAGGGCCGCTTCAGCGCGGCGAACGTCTCCGATTTGGTCGTTTTCTCCCAGTACATAGAGGCCGAGCGCGCCACCGACGGCCTCTACGGCTCGGCGGCGGGAGTCGAGGCCGCGGTCATGCCCCGGAGGACCGCAGACAGCACAGGCATACTACAAGTAGTGGCGGCGGGCGACGCCCCGAACCCGATCGCGGACGCCGGGACGCAGACGAATCTGCTGTCGGAAACGCACGCCGATTCCAAGAGGACGGCGATCCTGGCGCAATTCAGGGCGATGCTGAGGAACAAGGAGATCGATGCGGCGTCGTCGCTCGTCACCGACATCGAGACCGACGGCACGGAAGGGTTGAGCGACGAGGAGATCGTGGCGTATCTGGGCGCGAACACCGGGGTCGCCAGAACCGCGCTGTACTTCGTGCTGTTCGGTCTCTCGGACGAGGAGAAGGCGGTGCTGGCGGCGGTGGCGACGGGTGAGGGCGTGGACGCCGCGCTCACGGCCGCGGGCTTCACGGACGACACCGCTGACGACGAGGACTACTGGAGCAAAGTGATGGCGCTGCTCGACCGCTACAACCCGGGCAACATCAAGATCGCCATGAACGGCGGCTCCATCGCCTCCCGCGGCGACGGCATCCGCGCCTACTACGCGACGCCCCACGACAACAACGGCGCCATCAGCGTCAGCGTGGCCGAGGGCGCGGAAGTGACCGGCGCCAACGCCGGCGTCTACGTCGCCAATGCGGGCGAGGGCCTGATGCTGGCCCGGAAGTACACCTACGGCTTCGGCATGAACGATGGCGCTACCGCCGACGACCTCGTGGCGGTGACGCACGGAGAGGGCGCGGACGCGGTTGCCCTGCGCAAACAGCTCGTCACCGTGGCGGGCACGGTGACCGGCGGGACGGAAGCGGCGGTGCGCCTCTCGGGCGGCGGCGCGGTCATCGTCATGGAGGGGGGCAAGGTGCACGCCGGGGCCTCGGGCGTGGGCATTCTGGCGGACGCCCCGGCGGGCCCGGCGCTCGTGTACGTCGACGGCGAGGTAAAGGGCGGCGAGGGCGGCGCCGCGGCGGTGCATCTGACCGGCGGCGGCAACGTCATCGTGGGCCTGAACGGGCGTGTGCAGGCCAACGGCGCCGACCACGCCATCCGGGGCGGCGGCGACGCGGCGACCATGGTGGCCCTGACCCTGGTCACCGACCGCCTGATCCCGTACCGGGAGGACGTGAACGCTCGGGTGGAGGGCTCCCTCGAGGACATCGAAGGCAACGTCCGTTTCCGCGAGGACCGGGACGGCGTACCCACCGGTTACTCCACGTCGCTGGCGGTCACCGCCGAGGGCGTGCTGGACACCAGCAAGTTTCCCCCGCAGCCAAGGGAGCAGTTCGACTGCGCGGCGGACGGACCCTGCGTCATCGACCAGGGGGAGACGATTTCGGACCGCCGCACGGGCGTGTACGCCGCGGTCCCGCACGCCAGCGAGTCGGGCGAGACGCGCGCGGCGGCGGACCAGCCGCTGATCGACGTCACCTGGACGGGGACGTTCTCGCACGCGGAGGGGTCCTCCGACGAGGGCCGCTTCGAGGCGGAGACCGTCGGGGAGGCGCTCGTCTTCGACCGGGAGTCGGCGGCCGGGAAGGCGGTGGAGGAGACCATCCGCTGGGACGCGCCGGCGGGCATCGAGGCGCATGCCCTGTCCTGGCGCGACGTGGCGGAGCAGGTGGCCAAGGGCGACGACCCGGGCGCGATCGCGGACGCCGCGGCGCAGACGGCGGCCGTGCCGACGGGCGCCACCGCCCGCGACAACGCCTACGTGGCGGCGTTCCGGGCGGCGCTCGAGAACGGCGACCTCACGGTCGCGCCGGCGGTCCTCACCGCCATCGAGACCGACGGCACGGAAGGGTTGGACGACGACGAGATCGCGGAGTATCTGGGCACGGATGACGACTTCACGAGAGCCTTGCTGCGCAACGTGCTGGCGCAGGGTCTCTCGGACAAGGAGGAGGAGGTGTTGAAGGCGGTGGCGGCGGGCGACAGCGCCGGTCTGACCACCGCGCTCGACGACGCGGACGCGGGCTTCACCGCCGCCTACAAGACAGCGGTGAGGGAGCTGCTGGAGCGCTACAACGTGGGCGACGTCCGCATCACCATGAACGGGGGCGACATCACCACCACCCGCGGGGACGGCATCCGCGCCTACTACGCGACGCCCCACGACCTGAACGGCGGCGTTTCCGTCACCGTGGCCAAGGGCGCGAGCGTGACCGGCGCCAGGGCGGGCGTCTACGTGGCGAACGCGGGCGAGGGCCTGAGGCTGGCCAGGAAGTACACGCCCGGGTACAGCAAGGCAGACGAAAACAGACGTAATGAGCTCGTGGCGGTGATGCACGGCGAGGGTGCGGATGCGGTTCCCCTGCGCAACCAGCTCGTCACCGTTGCGGGCACGGTGACCGGCGGTACGGACGCGGCGGTGCACCTGGCGGGCGGGGGCGCGGTGCTGGTCATGGAGGGAGGCAAGGTGCACGCGGGGGCCTCCGGGGTGGGGATCCTGGTGAACGACCCGGGCCCGGCGGTGGTGTACGTCGACGGCGAGGTGACGGGCGGCGAGGGCGGCGGTGCGGCGGTGCATCTGACCGGCGGCGGCAGCGTCATCGTGGGCCTGAACGGGAAGGTGGAGGCCAACGGCGCCGACCGCGTCATCCGTGGCGGCGACGACGCGGCGACCCTGGTGGCCCTGACCCTGGTCACCGACGGCCTGATCGAGGATCGGGATTCCGCCGAAGCGGCGTACGCGCGGGTGGAGGGCCCCACCGAGGACGTCGAGGCCGTCCGTTTCCGCGAGGACCGGGACGGCGTGCCCACCGGTTACGACAAGGAGTTGCCGGTCACCCCCGACGGCCGGTTGGACACCAGCGGGCTTCCCTCGCGGCCGGAGCCGGATCCGCAGCCACAGCCGGAGCCGGACCCGCAACCGCAACCGGAGCCCGAGACGACGTTCTCCTGCACAGAGGCGATGGACGGACGCTGCGGTTTGTACGAGGCGCTGCCGTCGGTGCTGCTGGCGATGAACGGCCTGCCGTCCTGGGCGGAGCGGACGTCGGCGGCGCGTGACGGCAACGGCGGCTGGGCGCGCGTGGAGCAGGCGCGGGGCGAATGGCGGGCGAAGAAGGCGGCGACGACCGGGGAGCTCGCCTACGACCACCGCCGGAGCGGCGTGCGTGCGGGGGTCGATTTCCCCGTCGGCGAGAACGGCCGGGTGGGGGTGTCGGCGCACGCGCTCGGGGGCAAGGCGCAGATGAGCGGCGTGGGCGAGGTCAAGCTGGACGGGATGGGGGGCGGGGTGTCCGCCACCTGGCTGGCCGGGGACCTGTACGTGGACGCGCAGGCGGGGCTGACGCTGTACGACGTCGACGTCGAGTCGTACACGCACGGCGGGCTGCTGAAGAAGGACGTCGACGGCGCGGGATATGCGCTGAGCGTGGACGTGGGCACGCGAATGCCGGCGGGCAGGGCGTTGGTGACGCCGCGCGGCGGGGTGTCGTGGTCGAAGGCCGGGCTGGACGACTTCACGGACATGGAGGCGATGGGCGGCCCGCGGGCTTCGGTGTCGGTGGAGGGCGCCCGCAGCGTGAAGGGCCGCCTGGGGGTGATGGCGGAGACGGAGCTGACGATGGGAGGGTCCTCGGGCCGCCTGTTCGGCTCGCTGGACGTGGAGCGCGAGTTCTCGGACGAGACGGAGGTGAAGGTCGGCGGGCAGGCGCTGGAGACGAAGGCTCGTCCGACGTCGGTGCGCCTGGGGGCCGGAGGGGCGTTCGAGCTGGATGAGAACGTCGTGGTGCGGGCCACCGCGGGCTACCAGACGAGCGGAAGCGGCACGAGCGGATACGGCGGGGGGCTTGAGCTGCACATGCGGTTCTGACCCGCATTTCCAGGAGCGCTCGCGAGCGGTGCGCCTGGCGAGGAGACTTGTCGGGCGCCTGCCCGCGGACAAGATCCGTGCGCTGTGGCTCGTCATGTCGGCGGTGTTCTTCACGGATCGGCGGCCCCGCGCGGATGGCGCTCGGGGCCGCAGCCACGGAGGAGGACGTTCGCGAGCTGCGCGAGCGCATGGGCCTCGGCCCCGGCCCAGCCCCGGCGCGGGCCCCCGTCCGGGGTTAGAATAAGCCGCTGCACCCCTCCTCCCACCGGCGCGGACCATCCCCACCGGCACGCCGTCGCGGCGCTCCGATGCGGAACCGGATGCGGGATCGGAGCTACGCCGGCATGGCCATGACACAAGCGGACCACTCGGCGGCGAACCTTCGCCGCGCGGTCATCGTGCTCGTCTGCGCGGGCGTGATCCTGCTGGTCGGGAACGGGATCCGCTCGAGCTTCGGGCTCTTCCTCGTGCCCATGACCACCGACCTCGGCTGGAGCCGCGAGTCGTTCTCCCTCGCCCTCGCCCTCCAGAACTTCGTGTGGGGCGCCGCGCAGCCGTTCGCCGGGGCGCTCGCGGACAAGCTTGGGGACCGTCGGGTGATCGCGGTCAGCGTGGGCCTCTACGCGGCGGGGCTCTTCCTCGTCTCCTTCGCCTCCAGCCCCCTCGACTTCGCGGTGAACGGAGGGGTGCTCATCGGGATCGCGATGTCGGGGACGGGCATCCCGATCATGCTCTCGGTGGTGGGGCGCTCCGTCCCCGAATCGAGGCGCAGCCTCTTCCTCGGCCTCGCCGGCTCGGCGGGCGCGCTCGGGCAGGCGACGGTGGTCCACGGGGTCCAGTTCCTCATCGGGAGCGGCGGCTGGGGGTGGGCGCTGCTCATGCTCTCGGTCGCGAGCGCCGCGCTCATCCCCCTCGCCGCCGCGTTCGCGGGGCGGATGCGCCGGCAGCTCGAATCGGCGGCCGGCGGCGGCTCCGCGCCCGGCGACCCGGCCTCGGCGGCATCCCCGGCCGCGCCCCTGGTCGAGGAGCGGTCCATGGGGCGCGCCATCCGCAGCGCGGGCCGGAACGACGGGTTCTGGTACCTGAGCGGGGGGTTCTTCGTCTGCGGCTTCCACGTGGTCTTCATCCAGACCCACCTCCCGGCCTTCATCGAGGACGCGGGCCTGTCGTCCAACCTCGCCGCCGTCAGCCTCTCCCTCATCGCGATCGGCAACATCATCGGCTCCATCATCGCCGGCGTGCTCGGGGAGCGGTACCGCAAGCGGACCGTGCTCTCGGGGCTCTACTTCGGGCGGTCGGTGGTCATCGCGGCCTTCGTGCTGAGCCCCGTCAGCGAGGTCAGCGTGCTGGTCTTCTCCTTCACGATCGGCCTCATGTGGCTCTCGACGGTCCCCCTCACGACCGCCCTCGTCGCCCAGCTCTTCGGCATCCGCTACCTCGCGACCCTGTTCGGCCTCGTCTTCTTCGGACACCAGCTCGGCAGCTTTCTCGGCGCGTGGCTCGGCGGCTACGTCTACGACGTGGCGGGGAGCTACGACATCGTGTGGTGGATCGCGGTCGCCCTCGGGGTCGTGGCCGCGGGGCTCCACTGGCCGATCCGCGAGCCGCGGCCCCGCGCCCGGCTCGCCGTCCAGCCGGCCTGAGCCGGTCCGCGCGTCCCGCCGTCTCCGGGCCGGGCCGGGCCGGCCAGCGGCAGGCGCCGGAGCGCCTCCTTCGCACGATGGCCGGCGGGCCACGAGAACGGACCCGCTCCCAAGCGGATCCGCTCCACCCGATGAGCAAGGGCGCCCGGTGAAGAACGTCGTCATCTGCTGCGACGGGACCGGAAACCGGTACGGGCGCAACAACACGAACGTCGTCGAGACCTACGCCCTCGTCGAGAAGGACCGCGAGCAGGTCGCCTACTACGACCCCGGGGTCGGCACGGGGGGATGGGACTACGAGGAGGAGAAGGGCGGGCTCCGCGCCAAGAGCGACCAGGCGACGGGGGCGGGCCTGCAGAAGAACGTCGAAGACGCCTACCGGCGCCTCATGCGGTGCTTCGAGCCGGGCGACCGGGTGTACCTCTTCGGGTTCAGCCGCGGCGCGTTCACCGTGCGGTCCCTCGCCGGGATGCTCCACAAGTGCGGCCTGCTGCACGCGGGACACGAGAACCTCGTCGAGTACGCCTCCGGGATCTACAACACCCGGGACAACGACGACGTGGCGGCCGGGTTTCGGAGCACGTTCGCGCGCGGGTGCCCGATCGAGCTCATCGGGGTCTGGGACACGGTCGAGTCCCTGATCCTGAATGCGGGCGGGAAGTGGCACGACCACACCCTGAACCCGGAGGTGAGGTCCGGGTACCACGCGCTCGCCATCGACGAGAAGCGCCGCGACTTCCCGCCGTGCCTGTGGGACGAATCGAACCTCGCCGAGGGCCAGACGGTCGAGCAGGTCTGGTTCGCGGGCGTCCATTCCGACGTGGGCGGCTGGTACGAGGAGCGCGGGCTGTCGAACGTCGCGCTCCACTGGATGCTCGGGAAGGCCGCCGCCCGCGGGCTGCGGATCGACCGGGCGGGGCTCGCCTCCCGCCGCCCCGACCCGCACGACCGGATGCACCAGTCCTGGGCCGGGATCTGGAAGGCGCGGGGCCGCCGCGCCCGGAAGATCCCCGAAGGGGCGCGGGTTCACCGCAGCGTCCGCGAACGGATGGAGGGCTCCGCCACGGGGTATCGCCCGAAGAACCTGCCGAAGAAGTACGTCGAGGTGGGCTGACCCGGACGGCTCCGGCCCGCCGCCCGCAGGGACCGTCGGAGGAAGCCGCCCGTCGGTAAACGGGCGGACCGCGAGGAGCGCCGCCGCAGGAGGAGCGTCGCTGGGGAAGCGCCGCGGCAAGCGGACCGGGCGGGGACGGCGGCTTACAGCAGGCCGAGGTCGTGGAAGGAGACGCACTCCCCGTCCCCGACGATGAGGTGGTCGACCACCCGCACCTTGACCAGGGAGAGCGCTTCCACGAGCTTGTCGGTCAGGAGCCGGTCCGCGACGCTCGGCTCCGCTATCCCGGAAGGGTGGTTGTGGGCGAAGATCACCGCTGCCGCATTGAGGATGAGGGAGCGGCGGACCACCTCGCGCGCGTGCACGGTCGCGCCGTCGATGGTGCCGCGGAACATCTCCTCGTACTCGATGACGCGATGCTGGTTGTCGAGGAAGAGGCACGAGAACACCTCGAAGGGAAGGTGCCGGAGCTTCGCCGTCAGGAAGCGGAAGGTGTCGTTCGCGGTGGTGAGGGGCGCGCCCCGGTCGAGCCCGGCCGCGAGGTGGCGGCGGCCGATCTCGAGGCAGGCCTGGAGCTCGACGTAGCGCGCCGGCCCGAAGCCCGGCAGCCGGCAGAGGTCCTCCCGGGCGAGGTCCAGCAGCCCGCGAAGGCCGCCCGAGGCGACGATCGCGCCCCGGGCGACGTCCACGGCCGTGCGGCCCTGGGTCCCCGAGCGCACGAACAGGGCGACGAGCTCCGCGTCGGAGAGCGCCTGCGGGCCCCTCCGGAGCAGCTTCTCACGAGGCCGTTCCGACTCCGGCCAGCTCTTGATCCCGGGCCTCTGGCTCGACAGCGGCTCGGCGCCTTCCTTCAGCATGTCGTCGTCGCTCCCGTTCGACCTTCTTCCGTGCGGATGCGCCCCGGCTCGGAAAGGACCGCCGAGCCCGCCTCGGTCACGTCCTGGCGGCGCCCCGGCCGCCGCGCCCCCGCCGACGCCTCCCCTGCCCCGGCAGCGCGGCCTGCCGCCCTTCGCCGCCGCTCCCCCGCTCTCCGGTTGCCCCGCCGTTCGTCTGGCCGGCGCTCCGGCCATCGCCCGGGCCGCCAACCGGTTGGCGGCCGCTCTCCGACCGCCGTTCCGGACGTCCGCCCGAAGCCGGCATCCGGAGGCTTGGACATCGGCCCTTCGTTGCAGGACAATCCCTTCGCATCGCGAGCCCGCACGGTAACACCGGGACGGCGACGCCGAAGTAAGCATTTTTCTCGCCGTTGCCGGGAAACAGTCTCGCGATTCGTGGGAATTCATGAACGTCATCCTCGGAGTAGCGGGCGGGATCGCCGCCTACAAGAGCCCCGGGATAGTCCGGCGCCTCAAGGACGAAGGGCACGACGTGCGCGTGGTGATGACCGCGGGGGCGGAGGCGTTCATCACCCCGCTCACCTTCCAGGCGGTGTCGGGCGAGCCGGTCCACCGCGATCTCCTCGACGAGACGGCGGAGGCCGCGATGGGGCATATCGAGCTCGCCCGCTGGGCGGACGCGGTGCTCGCCGCCCCGGCCACCGCCAACCTGATGGCGCGGCTTGCGCACGGCTTCGCGGACGACCTGCTCACCACCCTGTGCCTCGCCACCCCCGCCCCGCTCTTCCTCGCGCCGGCCATGAACCAGCAGATGTGGCGCGCGCCTGCGACCCGGGCCAACCTGGCGGTCCTGATCGGGCGGGGGGTCCGGATCATCGGCCCCGACGCGGGCTGGCAGGCGTGCGGAGACGTGGGGCCGGGGCGGATGAGCGAGCCCGAGGACGTCGTGTCCGAGCTCCTCGCCGGGGTCGGGCTCGGGATCGGGGCCGGGATCGGGGTCGCCTTGCCGGGGGGATCCGTGCTGGGCGAGGCGGACGGAGAGGCTCCCGCCGCCCCGCTCGCCGGGGTCCGGGTCCTCGTGACCGCCGGGCCCACCCGCGAGGCGATCGACCCCGTCCGCTTCCTCAGCAACCACAGCTCCGGCAAGATGGGGTTCGCGGTCGCCGCCGCGGCCCGCGCGCTCGGCGCGGAGGTCGAGCTCGTGTCGGGTCCGGTATCGCTCGACCCGCCGCCCGGGGTCGGCGTCGTCCCGGTCGGGTCGGCCGCCGAGATGCGCCGCGAGGTCCTGGCCCGCGCGGCCGGATGCGACGTCTTCATCGCCGCCGCGGCGGTCGCGGACTACACCCCGGCCGCACCCGCCCCCGGCAAGTTGAAGAAGGAGGCCGCCCCCCTCCGCCTCGATCTGCGGCCGACGCGGGACATCCTCGCCGAGGTCGCGGCCCTCGACGACGCCCCGTTCACGGTGGGCTTCGCGGCCGAGACCGAGGACCTCGAACGCCACGCGCGCTCGAAGCTCGAGCGAAAACGCCTCGACCTCATCGCGGCCAACCGGGTGGACCGTTCCGACCTCGGGTTCGACAGCGACCGGAACGCGCTCCTCGTGCTGTGGCCGGGGGGCGGCCGGGCCGACCTGCCGGCCGGGCCGAAGACCCTGCTCGCCCGGCAGCTCCTCGCCCTCGTCAGCGAGCGGTTCCTTGCCGAACGTTCAGCTACGCGCGCTTGATCCCCGGGTCGGGCGGGAGTTCCCGCTCCCGGAGTACGAGACGGAAGGGTCGGCGGGGCTCGACCTGCGGGCCTGCCTCGACGGGCCCGCGACCCTCGGGCCGGGCGATACGCGGCTCGTCGCGACCGGGCTCGCCGTCCACCTCGCCGATCCCGGCTACGCGGCGGTGATCCTGCCGCGCTCCGGGCTCGGCCATCGCCACGGCATCGTGCTCGGCAACCTGGTGGGGCTCATCGACTCCGACTACCAGGGAGAGATCCTGGTGTCGTGCTGGAACCGGGGGCGCGAGCGCTACGTGATCGAGCCCGGAGAGCGGATCGCCCAGCTCGTGGTCGTGCCCGTCGCCCGCGCCCGCTTCGAGCTGGTCGAGACGTTCGCGGAGACGAAGCGCGGGACGGGCGGGTTCGGCCACACCGGCCGCCGGTAGCCGGCCGCCTTCCCCCGACCCGGGGGCCATTACTCCATACCGCCGTCCGCCGCCTACACTATCCGGCCTCCCGCAACCGCCGCGGCGCGCCGCGGATCGGCGCCGCTCCGCAAGGCGCTTCCCGGCACGGCGGGCCCGCAACCCGGGGGAACACGAAGGAGGAACGACCGGACCATGCCGACGCCCCAGACCTCGCCCGCAGCCGCATCTGGCCCCGCCGCCGACCCCCGCGGCCACCGCATCCCCTCGGAGGTCTTTCGCGCCTACGACGTCCGCGGCATCGCACCCGATCCGCTGAGCCCGGCGCTGGTCCACGCCGTCGGATGGTCCATCGCCCGCGAGGCGCGCGAGCGCGGGGAGACCCGCATCGCCGTCGGCCGGGACGGCCGGCTGACCGGAGCGCGGCTCCGCGATGCGCTCGCGGGCGGCCTGCTCGCGGGCGGGGTCTCGGTCGTGGACGTGGGCCGGCTGCCGACCCCGATCCTCTACTTCGCGGCGCGGGAGATCGGGAGCGGGGTCATGATCACCGGGAGCCACAACCCGCCCGAGTACAACGGGCTCAAGATCACCGTCGCCGGGGAGACCCTGTTCGGGCCACGCATCCGGAAGCTCCGCGAACGGCTCGAGGCTCACGGCTGGCCCGGCGTCCCCCTGCCGGGCGGCGGGCTCGGGGGCGACGGCAGCGCGAACCCCGGCGCGAGTGCCGGCGCGGGCCCCGGGAACGCGGGCGAAGGCCGGAGCGAGGGCGGGAGCGACGGCCGGCCCGCCTCCCGCGGCGGCGTCTCCCTCACCTCGCACGACCCTCGTGAGGACTACGTGAGGGAGGTCACCAGCCGCATATCCGCGGGCCGGCGCCTCCGGGTCGCGGTCGACGCGGGCAACGGCATCAGCGGTCCGATCGCCCCCCGCCTGCTTCGCGCCCTCGGCCATGAGGTCATCGAGCTCCACTGCGAGGTGGACGGGCGCTTCCCGAACCACCCCCCGGACACGAGCGTCGCCGCGTGCTACGCGGACCTCGCGGCGGCCGTCGTCGAGGAGCGCGCCGACCTCGGCCTCGCGTTCGACGGGGACGGCGACCGTCTCGGCGTGGTGGACGGCGCGGGGGAGATCGTCTGGCCGGACCGCTTCATGATGCTCTACGCGGAAGAGATCCTCGCCCGGCGCCCCGGTGCGGTCTTCGTCCATGACGTCAAGTGCACCCGGCATCTCGGCGCGTTCATCGCGGCGCGGGGCGGGCGGGCGGTGATGGGGAGGACCGGGCATTCCTACGTCAAGAAGCTGCTCAAGGACGAGGGGGCGGCGCTCGCCGGGGAGATGTCGGGACACCTCTTCTTCTCCGACCGCTGGTACGGCTTCGACGACGCCCTCTACGCGGCCGCCCGCCTCCTCGAGATCTTCGCCGCCTCCCCGGAATCCCCCACGGAGCGGCTCGCCGCCCTGCCGAAGGGGATCTCGACCCCGGAGATCCGGATCGACATGCGCGAGGGCGAGCCGGAGAGGTTCATGGAGCGGCTCCTCGACGCGCTCCCCGGCGCCCCGGGATTCGCCGGCGCGCGGCTCGACACCCTCGACGGGGTGCGCGCCGAGCTTGCCGACGGATGGGCGCTCATCCGCGCCTCCAACACCTCGCCGAGCCTCGCGCTCCGGCTGGAAGCGGATTCGGGGGCGGCGCTCGAACGGATCGCGGGCGACGTGCGGGGGCTTCTGCTGCGGCTGGACTCCGACCTCGAGGCGCCCTTTTGACGGCCCGCAACCCCGCCCGATGTTCGCCGCGAGGGCGCCCCGGCGCCGCGACGGGCCGAGTGGGCGAGTACTCCGGCGCGCCGGGAGCAGAACCAGGAATCACGAGGACATGACCGGACACCCAACCGTTCCGACCGCCGTCGCGCGCGTGCTTGCCGAGGCCCTGCCTTTCATCCAGCGCTTCGCCGGCGCCACCTTCGTCATCAAGTACGGCGGGAATGCGATGGTGGAGCAGGCGCTGACCCGAAGCTTCGCGCGCGACGTGGTGCTCCTCAAGTGCGTGGGGATGAACCCCGTGGTCGTGCACGGGGGCGGGCCGCAGATCGGCGAGTGGCTGGCCCGGATCGGCAAGGAGAGCGAGTTCGTGGGCGGGATGCGGGTGACCGACGAGGAGACCATGGAGGTCGTGGAGATGGTGCTCGGCGGCCTCGTGAACAAGGCCATCGTCTCCCACGTCAACCAGGCGGGCGGGCGGGCGGTCGGCCTGACCGGCAAGGACGGCAACCTTCTCACCGCGCGCAAGCTCCTCATGCCCGCCGGGTCCGCCGGCAGTGGCGGGGGGGAGCGCCCCGGCGGGGGTGCGGGCGGGGGCGGCGTTGCCGACACCGATGCCAACGGCGGCGGCGACGGCGATGGCGGCAAGATGCTCGATCTCGGCCTGGTGGGAGAGGTGGCCGAGGTCGACACCACCCTCCTCGATCATCTGGTGGCGGGAGACTGCATCCCCGTCATCGCCCCGATCGGGTTCTCCGCCGACGGCCGCAGCTACAACATCAACTCGGACCTCGTGGCCGGCAAGGTCGCCGAGGCGATGCGGGCCGCGAAGCTCATCCTGCTCACCAACACCCCGGGGCTGCTGGACGAGAACGGCGCCACGGTGAGCGAGATGAACCTCGCCCAGGCGGCCGCGATGCGGGCGGCGGGGACCATCTCGGGCGGCATGTTGCCCAAGGTGCAGTGCGCGCTCGACGCGGTCCGGGGCGGGGCGGCGGCGGCGACCATCGCGGACGGGCGGGTCGAGCACGCGACCCTGCTCGAAGTGTTCACCGAGGCCGGCTCCGGCACCATGATCCGCCCCGGCTGATTGCGGCCGGGTCCGAGCGGCCCCGAACCGCCGTCGGCGGCGGCCTGCACTTGGCGGCGGCCCGGCTTCGGCGGATCACGGCGGTGTGCCCGCCCGGCCTCGCGGCGCCCGACGCTCCTTCGCCGCTCCCTCCCTCGGTTGCGCCGGCCCTTCCGGGTCCGGGCGCGGAACCCCTCGGGGACGGCGTTGTTCCCGGGTTTGGGGTCGGTTCGAGGGACCTTTGGGCGGATTTCACCCCACGGCGGTGCTTGCACGGAACCCTGGGAACGCGGGCGTCTCGCCCGCACGGGGGCGGAGCCCCCGGAAACCTGAGAATGCGGGCGGGACGCCCGCGTTCCCAGGGATGTCCACGAGAGGCACGCTTGGCGAAGAACCCTACAGCGCACCTGCCTCGGCTCCCGAACGCGGCAGCTTGGGGCATGGACATGAGCGTGGTATCGTCGCCGGGGAGCGGGCGCCGCCCGAGCCCGCCCCAGCGCATGGAGGAGCCAGCCAATGACCACCCAGCACGTTCTTTCCCCCGCCGCGGTTGAGTATCCGAGCGGGGACGGCAAGCCGATGGCCGAGAACGACTGGCAGCTCCGCGCCATCCTCGACGCGTTCGGCGTGCTCGACCACTACTTCCGGGACCGCCCGGACGTGTACGTCTCCGGCGACCTCTTCATCTACTACGAAGAAGGCAACCCGCGGGCCCGGGTCGCGCCGGACGTGTTCGTGGTGTTCGGGGTCCCCAAGCACCGCCGGTGGGTCTACAAGCTGTGGGAGGAAGGGCCGGTCCCGGCCTTCGTGATGGAGGTGGCCTCGCGGGGCACGTGGCGCGAGGACGACGGGCACAAGGCGGAGCTGTACGAATGGCTGGGGGTGCAGGAGTACTGGCAGTACGATCCCACCGGGGATTACCTGGGGGTGTATCTCAAGGGCCGCCGCCTGGTGGGGGGCAGGTACGAGCCGCAGCCGGTGGTGGAGTCGCTGGACGGGGCGATGCTCCTTCGCAGCGAGACCCTGGGCCTCGACTTCCGGGTGAAAGGCGAGGAGCGGTACTTCTTCGACCCGGCCGCGGGCCGGCGCCTGCCCACCTGGATCGAGCTGGAGCCCGCGCTCCGGGACGCCGAGCGCCAAGCCGAGCAAGCCGCGATGGCGCGGCAAGACGCCGAGACGCGGGCCGAAGCCGCGGAGACGCAGGCCGAACGGGACACGGTCGCGCGGCGAGACGCAGAGCTCCGGGCCGGCCGGGAAGCAGCGGCCCGGCGAGAGGCCGAGGCGGAGGCCGAAGCCGCCAAAGCCCGAATCGCCGAGCTCGAAGCGCTCCTTCGCGAGAGCCGCGGCTCGCCGGACGCCCGGTGAACGGCCCGCTCCCGACCCCCGCCGCCGCCCACGGCAGGCGCTCATCCTCTCCGTAACCGTCGTAGCAACACCCCCCGGTCGGATGCCCGTCGAACTCCCCCAATGGCTCCAGGATCTGCGCCGATCCGAGATCATCGAGCGCGTGCGTGACGACCCCCGATCGACAGAGGGCACGCTCCTGGGTGTGTCCCGCGACGTCGCCGCGCGTGAGGTCATCGGTGGAGGCCAGGCCGACTTCGACCAGCCGTGGAACGGCCTGTCCGCGTCCGACCGCGTCCTCCTCTATGCTTACTTCAACCAGCGTGGATACGCGGCACATGAGAAGGTCCGGGACGCCAAGTTCGAGCGCGTCCGCCTCCTCGGCTACGACGATGGCGCGGGCGACCGGGACGCTGTGCGGCGCCGCGCGGCGTAAGGGAGACCGGCCGCGGCTTCGCGGCGCACGGCCGATAGGGCATGGAGCGCCTCCCCCGAGGGCCAGATCACGATTCCATTCCCCCCGACCGACGAACAGGTCCCGGAGGCCCGCTGGCTGGGGTTGACCACGGACCACCGGCGCCTCTTCGATGCGCTTCAGGGTGGATGGATGCGCCCCCTGACGCCGCAGCGCGGCTTTCTGGTCGGGGTCGGCCGATACCTTGCCGAACGAGGGCCGGACCAGGGAGGGCATCCGATACCGGTTCACCTCGAGCTGGACATCACAAAGCTGCCCGCGTTGGAAGTCTTCGCCTTCCGAAGCGGAGGAAGAAGCGGGGGAATATGGGAACGGTGCTCGATCCGGGAGGTCGAATCGTCGAACACCGCGCTGTATTGGCCGGGCGTGCTTCCCGCGTTCGCGATTCGGGAGATCATGGTCTCGGCGAAGGAAGAAAGCGTGCGTCTCGCGGGGATGGCCCGGTCCAGTTCGAATCTGATACTCCCGGAAGAAGTAGTCAGGATCGGTGCGGCGCCCAAGGATATCCCCGGACCTGACTGGCATCCCCCTTTGCCCAACCGGTTTGCAATTCCCGACGATGAGGATGCGGTGCGCGGCGCCATGGCCATGGCCGTGTGGGCCGTGCCTCGGATCGATCCGTGGCTGGACCTCCTCACCACGGCCCTGGCTTCCGATGGATCGCGGCTTCCAGACTTGGCCGGCAACGTCGATGCCTCCTGGTGGCGGTTTCCGCCCTGGGCGTCGTTGCCAGACGAAACCGAGCCGCTCAGCCTCCAGGATCGCCTATGGCGGGCTGCGGTCGATGCCCTCTCGACCCGCCCGACTGAAGGCGGTATAGCATCCCGGGAACTTGCAGAACGCATCGCTCGCGCCGCTTCTCGTCATGCGCGCTCGACGGACTCGGACAACATCTCCGCCTGGCTCGAGTCGACGCACGAAATCTTGCGCGCGGAATCCACGATCCGGCTGGACGGCTGGCGGTCCTGCCCGGTGGGGATAGCCATCCAACTGGTGCTCACCCGCCCCGATCCGATGAGGTTCAAGACCTGGTTCCAGGACCTTCCGGGCCTGCCTCCCGCGGTCGCCTGGTCGGCCGCGGCCCTGTGCGGCCTCCTCCACGGGTACCGGAGGCTGGATGTCCACTTTCGCGGAGGGGCGTTCCAGCGCGAGCTACTGGCGGTCCTCGCACTGCGCGCCTGCACCGACGCGGCGCGAGCAGTCGACTGGCCGTCGCTTGCCTCCGCCGAACCTGGCTGGCGCAAAGAGCCGCCCGACTTCGTACTGTCCTGGGGCGAAGCGGAGTTCGCCCGGTGTCCGGAGAAGGCCCGGGGCAGGTGGTATGCCGCCGATTTCGAGGACGAAGCGACGCGGCGCGAGGCGCTGGAGGCCGCAAGAGGGCTGGATTGGCAGTGCACGTATCGGGAGCTCGTCCTGAGAGATTTCCAAGCTCCTCTCCGTGGCTCCGGCAAGGTGCGCGTGACAGACGAGCCGGCCCCGTGTCTTGAAGTCGAAGGCGAAGTCAGGTTACGGGTGCCGAAAGAGACCGCCATCGAAGAAAGGTTCGATGCCGACTCGTTCCGGCGGCTGGTCGCGGTCGAGGGCGTCGAGCGCGGGCGCCTGCCGAACCCACCCGCTGCACCGGCGCCCGGTTCGAGAGTCGAGGAGACGGAAGTTCCGGGTCTCAGGTACGTGAAGGACTTCCTCACCGGGGACGAAGAAGCCGAGCTGGTGGCTACGATCGATCGGGGCGAATGGAGCTCGGAGCTCAAGCGGCGCGTCCAGCACTACGGCTGGCGATACGATTACGAGGCCCGCAAGGTTTCCCCTTCCATGCGCCTCGGGCCGTTGCCCCCCTGGGCCGACCAGCTCGCGCGGCGCCTCGTGGATGGGGGGCTCGTGCGCCAGCGCCCGGATCAGGTCATCGTCAACGAATATGAGTGCGCCCAGGGGATCAGCCCCCATGTCGACAGCCCGAGCTTCGCCGACGGCATCGCCACGATCAGCCTGCTGGAATCCTGGCAGATGGTGTTCCGCGAGAAGGGCTCCAGGAGAATGGTCCGCCAGGTGCTCGAGCGGCGGAGCGTCGCGATCATGGAGGGCGATGCGCGGTATCGCTGGACGCACGAGATACCGCAAAGAAAGACCGAGCCGGGCAGGGTGAGACGAGGGAGACGCATCTCCCTCACGTTTCGCAAGGTGCTCGCTCCACGGAACGGGCCGCCCGAGGTCCGATAGCCTCCCGAACGTCTGGAGGCGCCATCCTCCCTGTGATCGAAGGATGGTCTGCCCGGAGGGTCCTGGGAACGCTTGTGTCCCGCCCGCAAACGAGCCACGGTGGCCCCGCAGCCGCCCGATGCGGGCGGGACGCCCGCGTTCCCAGGGGGCCGTGCCCAAGCGTGCGGTCCGGGCTGCCCTCCCCGCCGAGTTCCCGGGACGCCTGGATTCCCGCTTTCGCGGGAATGACGAAGGGGGACGAGACGCCCGCGTCCGCAGGACGCACCGTTCCCAGGGTATCCATCGCCGACCTCCCGGATCGGCCGCCACCGCTTGAGCAGCCGAACGTCGTCCACGCGCTTCGCTCACCCTCCGGCGCTCTTGGGCACGCATGGCCTCCCTGAGAGCGCGGGCCTCCTGGGAACGCGGGCGTCTCGCCTGCATCGACGCCTGGGAGCCGCTATCCGTCGCAGGCGGCCCCCCCGTGCGCTCCCCGCGTGCGCCGGATGCCTTGCCGGTGCGAGGCTCGGCTTCGCCACGCCGCAAGGCCGCTCGTCGACCGGCGGGCCGGAGGCCCGGCGCCGGTAACGGCTGCGTTCGCGGACGCGGGCTCAGCGTTCGCCGTAGCGTTCGAGGTAGCTTCGCATCGCCGGGGCGTGGCGGGCGAGGTCCGGGCGCTCCTCGACGGCGCGAAGGAGCTGCCGCGCGTTCGCGACCGCCGTCACCGGCAACCCCCGGTCCTCCCGCATCTCGCGGGCGGCGGACTTGCGCCCGACCCCGCGTTCCTCGCGGTCGAGGGAGATCACGAACCCGGCCGGGACGGCCCCCGCCGCGCCGATGATCGCGAGGGATTCGCGGGCGGCGGTTCCGGCCGTGATGACGTCGTCCACGACGAGGACCCGCCCCGCGAGCGGCGCACCCACCGTGGCCCCCCCCTCGCCGTGGTCCTTCGCCTCCTTGCGGTTGAACGCATAGGGCACGTCTCCGGCCCCCGCCTCGAAGAAGGCGACGGCCACGCTCGCGACGAGCGGGATCCCCTTGTAGGCCGGCCCGTAGAGCATGTCGAATTCGAGCCCGGCCGCGAGGATGGTCTCCGCGTAGCAGCGTCCGAGCCGGGCGAGCGCCCGCCCGGACTGGAACCGCCCGGTATTCAGGAAGTAGGGGCTGATGCGGCCCGACTTGAGCGCGAACTCCCCGAAGCGAAGCGCGTCGCATTCGAGGGCGAGGTCGATGAACCGCCGCGCCGCCTCCGCCGGCGACGTACCGCTCTCGTTCTCCCCGCGTCTCACGCGCTCCTCGCCTCTCTCCGGCTTGAGTGAAGCCAAGGCTGTTCTTCGTTCGTCCGCGGCGCGGGCCGGGAGGCGGCCATGCCCCCGGTCGCCGCTCAGAACATCAGGCGGCCCGCGTCGCGGAGCGGAGCGATGAGCAGCAGGTTGACGAGCTGGAGTCCGACGAGGACGAGGATCGGCGAGAGGTCGAACCCGCCCATGGCCGGGAGGGCGCGCCGCGCCGGCTCGAGCACGGGCTCGGTCAGGCTGTGGACGATGTCGCTCCCCGGGTGCCGGAGGCCCGGGTTCACCCAGCTCAGGATGACCCGGATGAGGATCGCCCAGAAGAAGATGGTGGTGCAGAGCTCGATCAGCTCCGCCGCCGAGACCACCGCGAGGCCCGCGAACGACGGCTCGATCCCGTTCACCCCGTACACCAGCCAGAACTCGACCATCTGCGCCCCGAGCATCACGAGGAGGGCGCCGCCCTCGACCCGCCCGACGCGCGGCACGATACGGCGGAGCGGGGCGAGCACCGGCTCGGTGAGCCTCACCAGGAACTGCGACAGCGGGTTGTAGTAGTCGGCGCGGAACACCTGCAGCAGCACGCGCAGCATGAGGACGAAGATGTAGATCCCGAACGCGACCTGCACCAGGAAGGTGAGCGCGTTTCCGGCATAGGGAGAACCCACGGCGGCGCGATCAGCCGCCGAGCTCGCGCGAGCGGTCCCGCGCGCCGGTGAGGGCGCGCTCCAC
The DNA here is from genome assembly GCA_965243335.1 of Gammaproteobacteria bacterium. Classification (GTDB taxonomy): domain Bacteria; phylum Pseudomonadota; class Gammaproteobacteria; order HK1; family HK1; genus JAJDXW01. Next base: position 662,530 of record OZ251545.1, on the reverse strand, counting down.
CAGCTCGGCGAACCCGCCCGTGCGGAAGAGGTCGAGGGCGCGCTCCGTGGTCCCGCCCGGGGAGGTGACCCCGACCCGAAGCTCCTCCGGGGGCCGCCCCGATTCGAGCGCCATGCGCGCCGCCCCGAGCGCGGTTTGCAGGGTGAGGGCGCGCGCCTGCTCGCCGGTCAGCCCGAGGCGCGTCCCGGTCCCGATCATGTGCTCCATCAGGAGGAAGAAATAGGCGGGTCCGCTTCCCGAGACCGCGGTGACCGCGTCCAGCAGGTCTTCGTCGTCCACCCAGAGCGCGGTTCCCACCGACCGCAGGATGGTCTCCGCCGCCCCGCGCTGCTCCGCGCTCACCGCCTCGTTCGCGTAGAGCGCGGTCGCCCCGCACCCGAGGAGGGCCGGGGTGTTCGGCATGGTGCGGACGACCGGGGCCGGATAGCCGAGCCACTCGAGGATGCGGGCGATCCGGGTCCCGGCCGCGATGGAGACGACGAGCGGCCCGCGCGCGCGAACTGCTCCCGCCGCCCCGGTGACGACTTCGGCCATGATCTGCGGCTTGACGGCCAGCACCACCACGTCGCTCGCGGCGGCGGCCTCCCGGTTGTCGGCGGTCACCCCCACCGCGAACCGTTCCGCTAGGTCCCGGCGCTTCTCCGCTTCGGGCTCCGCCACGAGGATGGCCGCCGGCGGGTGGCCGCTCTCCACGAGCCCGCCCACCAGGCTCGACGCCATGTTGCCCCCGCCGATGAAGGCGACCTTCCGGGCCATGCTCGACTCCGCGCGTTCACGAACGGGCGGGATTATGGAAGATTCGGGCCGTCCGGCAAAGGCCGGCGTGGAGCGAGGCGCGTGCGCGGTGGGATTTTCGCCAATGGCGAACGCCCCTGGGTACGCCAGCGTCCCGCCGGCATGTTGGTTCTCACGGGCGCTTCGCCCATTCGTGTGCCGGCGAGACGCCGGCGTACCCAGGGAAGGTGTGCCCAAGTGCGACCCGTAAACCACCTGCCGGGTGGTGAAGTCCGCCAACCAGCCCCGTGAACCGTCTCGAAACTGTGGGACGCGCCGCCCCCGGGACCCTCCGCGGCCCCGGCTCGACCGAACCGGGCGGCGCGGCAGGCGCAGGCCGAGCCCGCGGCCTGGAATGCTCCGATGGGGGCCGGGTCCGCAAGATGCAGGCGCGGGGCCAAGCGTGGGATTCAGGGGCGGGGCTCGCCTCGGGGGCCGAACACCGCCGTGCCGATCCGGACCAGGGTGGACCCCTCCGCCACCGCCGCCTCGAGGTCGTCGGTCATGCCCATCGACAGGGTGTCGAGGGGATGGCCGCCGCCGCGAAGCCGTTCGTACGCATCCGCCAGGGGGCGCAGCGCGGCCCGCTGCTCGTCGAGCCCGGCGCACGGCCGGGGGATGGCCATCAGGCCCCGCAGCCGCAGCCGGGGAAGCCCCGCCACCGCCGAAGCGAGCTCGTCCACTTCGGAGACGTCCGCGCCGGACTTGGACACCTCACCGCTCACGTTCACCTGGAGGCAGACGTTGAGCGGCGCGAGCCACGCCGGGCGCTGGTCGCTCAGGCGGCGCGCGATGCGCACCCGGTCCACGGTGTGGACCCAGTCGAAGCGCTCCGCCACCGTCCGCGACTTGTTGGCCTGGAGGGCGCCCACGAAGTGCCACTCGATGCCCCCCGGGCCGGCGAGCTCGGCAAGCTCGTCGATCTTCCCCGCCGCCTCCTGGACGAAGTTCTCGCCGAACTGGCGCTGCCCCGCCTCCCACGCCTCGCGGATGAGGTCCGCCGGCTTGGTCTTGGCCACCGCGACCAGGGCCACGCTCCCCGGCGGACGGTCGAAGCGGCGCTCCGCGGCCGCGATCCGCTCCCGGACCGCCGCGAGAGAGTCCGCCACCTGCCCCCGCCCCCGGATCACAGCACGCCCTTTTGCCGCAGCGCCGCGACCTCCGCCTCCCCGAGCCCCAGCCGCTCCTCGAGGATCTCCCGGTTGTGGGAACCGAGCGCCGGGCCCGGCCATTCGGTGCCCCCGGGGGTCGCGCCGAGGCGGGGAGACAGCGCGGGCAGGACCAGGGGCTTTCCGTCGATCTCCACCCGGTGGAACATCTCCCGCGCCCGGTAGTGGGGGTCCTCCATGATGTCGGCCACGCTGTAGATGGGGCCGGAGGGCACGTCCGCTTCCCCGAGCCGCGCCAGCACCTCGGCCGCGTCGAGGCTCCGGGTCCACGCCGCGAGCGCGTCGTCGATGAGCTTCTCGTGCTCCACCCGCCCCGCGTTGTGGGCGAGGCGCGGGTCGTCCGCGAGGTCCGCCCGGCCCGCCGCCCGCATGAGCCGGCGGAAGATCGAGTCTCCGTTGCCGCCGATGATGACGTGCCGGCCGTCCCGGCAGGGGTAGGTGTTGGTGGGGACGATCCCGGTCAGGGTCGTGCCGGAAGGCTCGCGCACCAGGCCCGCGCCGTCGTACTCCGGGACGACCGACTCCAGCACGTTGAACACCGACTCGTAGATGGCGACGTCCACGAGCTGGCCGCGGCTCGACTTCCCGCGCTCCACCAGGGCGAGCAGGATCCCGAGCGCGGCGTGGAGGCCCGCGAGGGTGTCGCCGAGGCTCAGGTTGGGCCGCACCGGGGCTTCGCCCGGGAAGCCGTTCAGGTAGCGGAACCCGCCGATCCCCTCGCAGACCGAGGCGTAGCCGGGCCGCTCCGAATAGGGTCCGGTCTGGCCGTAGCCCGACACGCGGGCGTAGACGAGGCCGGGGTTGGACTCGCGGAACGTGTCCGGGCCGAGGCCCCACCCCTCCATCGCGCCCGCGCGGAAGTTCTCGACCACCACGTCCGCGCCCTCGATGAGGCGCCGGGCGAGGGCCCGGCCTTCCTCGGTCCGCAGGCTCAGGGTGACCGACTTCTTGTTCCGCCCGAGCATCCGCCAGAAGTAGGAGGTCCCGTCGCGGAGCACGCGCCAGCCGCGGATCGCGTCGCCGCCGCCCGGCGGCTCCACCTTGACGACCTCCGCCCCGAAGTAGGCGAGGATGCTGCCCGCGAACGGGCCGGCGATGAGCTGCCCGAGCTCCACGACCCGGATGCCGTCGAGGGGCGGCCGGGGTCCGCCCCGGGGTCCGGCCCGGGGTCCATCCCTCGACTCGCCTCTCGCCTCGTTCCGGGACCCGTCTCCGGATTCGCCCCCGGACTCACCCATCGGCTCCGTCTCCGAACACGCTGGCCCCGTCGAAGACCGGCCCGTCCACGCACACCCGCTTCATCGCCGGCCCGTCCGGGGTCCGCACCAGGACGTTGCACCCGGCGCAGCCGCCGGTCCCGCACGCCATATGCTCCTCCAGCGCGAGCTGGCTCGGCGCCCCGAACTCCCTCCCGAGCGCCGCGACCGCCCGCAGCATCGGTTCCGGGCCGCAGGCGAAGAGCGCCACCCGCTCGTGCGAGGATCGCACCCGCAGCCAATCCCGCGCAAGATCCGTCACCAGGCCGTCGAAGCAGCCCGGCAAGCCGGCCCGGCTCGCGGTCCGGCTCGGGACCCCGGCCTCTTCGAGGCATCCGAGGGCGGCCCCGGCCGGAAGCCCGGCCTCCGGCATCGAAGACGGGCGGAGGTCGAAGGGGAAGGGGACCTCCGACCCCATGAGCACCACCGGGCGGGACGCGGCGAGGCGCTCGGCGAGGAACAGGATGGGGGGGGTCCCCACCCCGCCGCCGATGAGCAGGCGGCGGGGGCGCTCCGGGGAGAGCGAGAAGCCGCGGCCGATCGGCCCGAGGACGCTCAGGCGATCCCCCGGCCCGCACCGCGCGAGGAGGCGGGTCCCCACCCCGACCTCCTTGAACAGGACCTCGAACCAGCCCTCGTCCGGCGCCGCCCGCATGATCGACATGGGCCGGCGCATCGCGAGGGCGGGGCCGGGGCCGACCCCGGTCTCGGTCCCGGGCGCGCAGCGAAGATGGACGAACGAGCCCGGCGCCGCCCGGGCCGCCACCTCCCGCGCCCGCATCCTGAGGACGTGCTGTCCGGCCGCCCGGCGGTCGCGCCCGATCACCTCGGCCTCCTCCAGGAAGATCGTGCCCCGGTGCGCCCGGCTCACGGGCGGATCTCGCGAAACGCCGCCCCGGCCCCGAGGATGCGGATGAGCAGGGCGGCCCGCACCCACATGCCGTTCCGCTCCTGCCGCCAGTACATCGCGCGCGGGTCCTCGTCCACGCGCGGGTCGAGCTCCGGCCCCCGCGGCAGCGGATGCATGACGATCGCGTCCCGCTTCATGCGCGCCAGCTCGTCCGGCCCGATGCCGAACCGGGCATGGTCGAAGTGCGCGGCCTCGCCCGGCCCGTCGTACTCCGACTGGAGGCGCGTGAGGTAGAGGGCGTCCAGCTCGGGCAGGGCGTCGGCGGGCGAGTCCGTCTCCTCGTACCCGATGCTGTGGCGGTCGAGGAGCGCCTTCACGTCCCCGCGCATCCGGAACGCGGCCGGCGAGAGGAACCGGAGGCGCACGCCCGGATAGTGCCGCAGCAGATGGCAGAGGGAACGCACCGTCCGCCCCCGCGCGAGGTCCCCCATCATGCCGATCGTCTTCCCCTCGATGCCGCCCCGCCCGGCGAAGCTGCGCTCGAGGGTGTAGATGTCGAGGAGGGCCTGGGTCGGGTGCTGGTCGGGGCCGCTCCCCGCGTTGACGATCGGCACCGGACGGGCGATCGAATCCATCATGCGCGCCGCCCGCGCGGCGAGGCCCGGCTCGCCGCTCCGCATGATGATGACGTCGACGTACGAGCTGAAGGTGCGGATGCTGTCCTCGAGGCTCTCCCCCTTCACCTCCGACGAGGTCGACGGGTCCCGGATCTCGCTGGTGCGGATGCCGAGGACGTGGCAGGCGTTGTTGAACGAAAGGAACGTCCGGGTCGAGGGCTGGGTGAAGTAGAGCATCGCCCGGCGGTCGCCGAGCAGCGCCTGCAGCCCGAGCCGCCCCGGCCGGCTCTTGGCGACCGCGCGCACCTCGGTGGCGAGCGCGCAGACCTCGTCCAGGAACGACCGGTGGAACGGCGCCGGATCGATGACGTGGAACGGCTCCGGGGCGGCGGCGGAGGCAGGCGCTGCGGCGGTCGGGCGCACGGACGCCTCAGCCGCCTTCCGCCGCGGAGATCGGGGCCGGACCCGGGCCGGACGACGGACCCGCGCCGGTCGGGTACGAGGCGGTGGGCGGCGCGGTCGAGGGGCCGCCCCCCGCCCTCGGCGCGCTCCCGGAGGGCGGGCGCCGCCCGCCCAGCCACGATTCGAGGATGATCCGGGCCGCGACCGGGTGGTCGACCTCGCGCCGCCGCGCCCCGAACCCGCGGAACGCGCCCCGTTCGGCAAGCTCCGCGCGCGCTTCCACGGTGGTCAGGCGCTCGTCGGCAAGGTGCACGGGGAGCCCGAACCGGCCCCGGAGGGCGTGTCCGAACCGCCGGGCGCGCCGGGTCATGGGCTGGGGCCGGCCGTCCAGGTGGAGCGGCTCCCCGACGACCAGCCCGTCCGGCTTCCAGGCGGCCACGAGGCCGTCGAGGGAGGCCCAGTCCGGCTCCCCGCCGCGCACGCCGACGGTCGAGAGCGGGCTCGCGGTCCCGGTGACCGACTGCCCGACCGCGACCCCGATGCGGCGCTCGCCGTAGTCGAACCCGAGGAAGGTCTCGCCGGCCGGCATTGCTCAGCGGTTGCCGTCGCGAGGCCGCCGGTCCGCCCGGAGCGCCGATGCGCCGGCGCCGGCACGAGGCCGCGCGGATCGAAGGTCAGAGTAGGGGAGGTCGAGGGGAAAGGCCGGGGTGTGGCCGGCGCCGGGCTGCGCCGGCCGGAAGGAGCGCGCGTCGGCACGAGGCGCGGGCCGGCGTCCGCAGCCGACCGCCGGTGGGAGCTGCGGGCCCGCCCTCACGCGCGCCCCGACTGCCCGGACAGGCGGTGCAGCTCGACCCCCAGCCCGCGCGCGGCCCGCTCCCAGCGTTCATCGAACGGCGCCTCGAAGACGATGTCGAGGTCGGCGGGGCCGCTCAGCCATGCGTTCTGCCCGACCTCGTGCTCGAGCTGCCCCGGCCCCCATCCCGCGTAGCCGAGCGCGACGAGCACGTCCCGCGGGCCGCGCCCGGCGACGAGCGCGTCGAGGATGTCGCGCGACATGGCGACCGCGATGTCCTCGCCCTTCACCGCGAACGCATGCTCCCACTCGCCGGCGGGGCGATGCAGGACGAAGCCGCGCTCCTTCATGACCGGCCCCCCTTCCATCACCGGAAGCTGCTGGGCGGAGTCGCCCGGCGCGTCGGAGCCGGCCTCGATCCCCGCCTGTTCGAGCACCGTCCCGAGGTCGAAGCCCGCGGGCCGGTTGATGACGAGGCCCATGGCCCCTTCCTCGTCGTGCGCGAAGACGTAGGTCACCGTGCGGACGAAGTTCGGGTCCTGGAGCGACGGCATGGCGATGAGGAAGTGGTGGGTCAGGTTCATGCGCCCGCCTCGGATTGCCGGGGGCTATGGTAGTCCGTGCGCGGCCCGGAGGGGAATCGGCGCGGAGAGCCGGCGCGGGAGGTCAGTGCAGCGTCCCCGGATCGGCGAGCTGGACGTGGACCACCGCGCCCCCCTGGACGACGACGAGGCCCGCCGCGCGGTCGGCCCCGTCCGCGCTGTAGTCGAACCGGTAGACCCGGACGAGCGCCGTCCGCGCGTTCCAGGCGAGGCTCATCCTGGCGAGCGCCACCGTCTCGTCGAGGAACTGCACCCCGTTCGCCGCGCAGATCCTCCGCCCGGCTTGGGTGGCGGCTTCGCGGGCCCGCAGGTTCTCCCGCCACAGCCAGATCGCGGCCGCGATCAGGACGGCCGCGATCAGCGCTTCATGCATGAGTCCGTGAGGGAGGCGCCGTCCGAGACCCGGTGGAACCACTCGTGTCCGACGCGCGGGGCGCGCCCGTCCACGTTCGCCGCCCCCCGCCCCGCCCGCACGTCGGCGAGGGCCACGATACGCGAGTCGACGCTCACCCGCACCCGCCCCGTCCGGTTGGGCCGGCTCGCGTGGAGGTGGGCGCCGGAGAAGCACAGCAGGTCGCCCGGCCGGATGAGGACCGGGACTTGCTCCGCCTCGATTCCCGCCGCTTCGACCCCCGCCTCCGCCTCGCCGGGGAGCGGGCCGCGGAGCACGGGCAGGAGCGGGTAGCGGCCCGGCGCCTCCCGCAGCCGGTCGAGGTCCCACTCCGCGCTGGTGTTGGGAACCGCGCGGTCGAAGAGGGCCGGCCAGAGCACCATCGTGGCCCCCGGATCGAGCGGAAACACCGGCCCCCACAGGTTGATCTGGGCCATCAGGTTCGAGCCCCAGGTGTCGCGGTGCGGGGGAAGGTCGCGCACCCGGCGCCCCGAGTGGGCGGCGCCGCTCGGCTGGAGGCGGAGGATCAGCCGGTCCGCGAAGGTGGCCGCCGGATCGAGCCCGAGCGACCCGATCACCGCCCGGAAGGCCGCGCGGGCCTCCCCGTCGTGCAGGAACGAGCGGCGGAGCGCCGCCGCCCGGGCGAGAAAGTCCTCCGGGCCGAGCGAATCCTGGGCGAGCGGCGGGGGGAAGGGCTCGAAGGCGGCCTCGGCCATCGCGCGACCGCGCGCGGCGAGCTCGACCATCGCGGGAAGCCCGCGGAAGACCAGCAGCCCGCCCCGAAAGACGCGCTCCCGGTCGAGCGGAGGCTCGCCGTCGACGAATCCGCCGACGAGCCCGCCCGCCGCCGCCGGGCCGGGCCGCCGCGCCCTCGCCGCGTCCGCGGGCGCGCGCCCGCCCGCCATCATCGGGCTACCTGATTACGCACGAAGCTCAGCTTGCGCCCTGGGGTCGGCGGAAACCCGGGCCCAGGCCCTGCGAAAACCCGTCATTCCCGCGGAAGCGGGAATCCACTTCAACCAGAGGTCCCTGGATTCCCGCTTCCGCGGGAATGACGGTCGAAAAGGACCATTCACCTGATCTTCGTACGTAATCAGGTCGGGTCAGGCCGCGGCGTCCTCGCCGCGTTCGCGGGCGCGCTCGCGGGCGCTCGGATTGGCCGACGGCCGGAACGGCGTCTCGCACACCTCGGCCCGATCCGGCTTCCCCGGCTCGCTCGCGTACTCGTCGGGCAGCCACACCGTGAGCGGGGTCCCGACCGCGGACCTGCCGACCGGCACGTACCCCATCGCGATGTTCGTCCCGAGCTCCGGGGCGTACCACGGCGAGGTGAGATACCCGATCGGGTCTCCGCCGTCCGCGTCCGACACCAGCCAGAAGTCGGGCGCGTAGTCGTCGATCGGCTTGCCGCCCATCGTCATCCCCGCCATCACCATCGAGAACGGGGGCCGCCCCGCCTCGACCTCCCCGCGCATCCGTTCGAGCGCGGCCCGGCCCACGTAGTCGCCCTTCTTCCTGCGCGGCACCTGGTAGGCGAGGTTGCACTGGAAGGGGACCGTCTCGTGGTCGATGTCCTGCCCCCAGGAGAGGATGCCGGCCTGGATTCGGCGCTGGTGGCCGGGGGCGATGACCATGAGCTGGTGGGCCTCGCCCGCCTCCAGCACCGCGTACCAGAGCTTCTCGGCGTGCCGGGTGGCGTCCCGGAGGTAGATCTCGTAGCCCGCCTCCCCCGAGAAGCCGGACTGGGAGATCACGACCGCCGCGCCCCCGATCTCGGCTTCCAGGAGGCCGTAGTAGGGGATGCCGCGGATGCCCTCGCCGACCAGGTCGGCCATGAGGTCGAGCGACTTCGGCCCCTGGATCTGCACCGGGCAGACGTCGATCTCGTCGATCGCGACGTCCATCTTCATCCCGACGTTGACCCCCTGGAGCCAGAACAGGAGGTCGGAGTCCGCGAGCGAGAACCAGAACTCGTCCGCGGAGAGCCGGAGCAGGACCGGGTCGTTCAGGATCCCGCCCCGCTCGTTGCAGAGGATCACGTACTTCGCGTGCATCGGCTCGATGCGGGTGGCGTCGCGGGTGATGACGTAGTCGGTGAACCGCTCCGCGTCCGGCCCCTTCACCCGGATCTGGCGCTCGACGGCGACGTTCCACATGGTGACGTGCTTCGTCAGCGCCTCGTACTCCACGGACGCGCCGCCGTCCTCGGGCCGCACGTAGCCGCGGGGGTGGTAGATGCGGTTGTAGACCGTGGCCCGCCAGCAGCCCGCCTCGTGGGACAGGTGCCAGTAGGGGGACTTCCGCACGCGGGTCGAGATGAGCAGCTCGGTCGGGGTGCGGCCGCTCTGGCGGAGGTTGATCGGGACGATGCGGTCGGACTGGTCGACGCTTTCCGGTTGGCGAAGCATGGCGGTCCTCGGTAGCCTGGATGGTTGGGAGCCGATCGGATCGGCTCGATCCTTGCGACGCGGCGGGAGCGTTCGCGGCCCCTGTCGCACGGGGGGGCGCCCGGGCCCGGCGCGCGAGACGATGTCAGAATCACGCCGCCCGCGAATTGCCCGGATACGACGGAAATTCGCCTGTTTTCGACCAGGCGGCCCCTCGGCTCCGCGCGGGGCGGCCGGCCCCCGCACACCCCTTCGCATTGTGCTATGTTCGCCTCCGCAGGCCGGAGCCCCTTCCGCACGCCGGTTCGAGGCGGGGAGGGGCGGCTCCACACCCTCCGGCCCATGCAGGGAGGACCACCATGATCCGCCGCAGAATGCAGGCCCTGCTCCGCGGAGCGGGGAGCATCATGGACATCTACCCGGATCCGGATCGTTATCTGCGCTTCGTCCCGGCCGGGACGACCGAAGAGCGTCTCGGAGAAACCTGGCGCCGGGTAGGGAAGTACATCCACAACGCCACCGAGAGGGTCCGCCGTGAGTCGGAAGCGTGCGCGTACGTCAAGGAAGAGGCCGCGCCCGCCCGCGAGCGGCAGAGCCGCACCGCCTGATCGGGCCAAAGGGGCTGCCGGCCTCCTGGCGACCAAGGTCCTGCACGAAGAGCGGCGGATTTCCGGGCCTCTGCCGCCACCGGAAACCATGCGCGGATACGACGACGTGCTTCCCGGCGCCGCGGAACGGATCCTGCGGATGGCGGAGACCGACCAGGCCGACGCCCGGGAGGTCCGTCAGCTCGCGCTCCGGGAAGCTGCCACGGACAGCCGGCGGGGGCAGGGATACGGCTTCCTCGTCGCGCTTGCGGCGCTGGCGGTCACCTGCGTCCTCGGTTACCAGGGCCTCGAGGTTGCCGCGGCCACCGTCGGCGGCGTCACGGTGGTCGGGCTGGTGACGGTCTTCATCATGGGCCGGCATCGAGGGCGATCCTGACCCTGCCCGCCGCCTCCCGTCCCGGCGGCTTCGCCCGCCGCCCGACGCTGGAATGCGGCGGGCGGGAAATCGGGCTATCATCGCCCTGCCTCGCGGGGCGCATGAATCATGGCGGACTCACCCACCATCGTGCTCGTGGACGGCTCGTCGTACCTCTTCCGGGCCTTCCACGCGATGCCGTCGTTCACCAACTCCGAGGGGGAGCCGACGGGGGCGATCCTCGGGGTCGTCAACATGCTCCGCCGGCTCCGCTCCGATTTCCCGAGCGAGTGCTTCGCGGTCGTCTTCGACGCCCCGGGAAAGACGTTCCGGGACGATTGGTATCCCGCGTACAAGGCGAACCGCCCGCCCATGCCGGGCGAGCTCCGCGCCCAGATCGAGCCGCTCCACCGCATCATCCGCGGCCTCGGCCTCCCCCTCCTCTGCGTCCCCGAAGTGGAGGCGGACGACGTCATCGGCACCCTCGCCGAGCGCGCCCGGACGAGCGGATGCCGGGTGGTCATCTCGACCAACGACAAGGACATGGCCCAGCTCGTGGACGAGCGGGTGACCCTCGTCAACACCATGGACGACTCACTTCTGGACGAGGGCGGGGTCGAATCGAAGTTCGGGGTGCCGCCCGCGCGCATCGTGGACTACCTCACCCTCGTCGGCGACCCGGTGGACAACGTGCCCGGGGTCCCCAAGGTGGGGCCGAAGACGGCCGCCAAGTGGCTGGCCGCCTACGGCTCGCTCGACGGGGTCCGCGACCACGCGGACGAGATCGGGGGGAAGGTCGGCGAGAACCTGCGCGCGTTCCTCGCGCCGGACGGGGAGGCGGACGGCGGGGCGGAGAGCCGGATGGACCTCTCGCGGCGGCTCGTCACCATCCGCCGCGACGTGGAGATCGAGGAGCGCCCGGAAGACCTGCGCCCCGGCCCCCCGGACCGGAGCGCCCTCGAGGCGCTCTACCGGCGCTTCCAGTTCCGTTCGCTGCTGCGCGAGCTCCTGGACGGGACGGGGACGGGGACGGGGGCGGGCCGCGAAGCGGCGCCGGAGGGCGGCCCGTCTCCCGCCGCGGCGGACGGGGCGTCCGTGGACGAAACGTCCGTGGACGGGGCGCCCGCGGCCGAAGCGTCCTACGAGACGGTGCTGACCGAGGAGGCGTTCGACCGGTGGATGGAGCGGGTCGAGGCCGCCGAAGCCTTCGCCTTCGACACCGAGACCACCAGCCTCGACTACGCGGCCGCGCGGGTGGTCGGGGTCGCCCTCGCGGTCGCGCCCGGCGAAGGGGCCTACGTCCCCTTCGCGCACCGCTATCCCGGCGCCCCGGACCAGCTCGGCGAGGAGCGGGTGCTCGGCGCGCTCCGCCCGCTCCTCGAGGACCCGGCCCGGCCCAAGATCGGCCACAACCTCAAGTACGACATGAGCGTGCTCGCGAACCACGGCATCGCGATGGCCGGGGCGGCGCACGACACCATGCTCGCGTCCTACGTGCTGAACAGCACCGCGACCCGCCACGACATGGACTCCCTCGCGACCCGCTACCTCGGGGTCCGGACCCGCAAGTTCGAGGAGGTGGCGGGCAAGGGGGCGAAGCAGATCACCTTCGATCAGGTCCCCCTCGACGAGGCGGGGCCCTACGCGGCCGAGGACGCGGAGGTGACCCTGCGCCTGCACGCCTTCTTCACCCCCCGGCTCGCCGAACGGTCCGGGCTCGCGCGGGTCTACGAAGGGATCGAGATGCCGCTCGTGCCGGTCCTCTCCGCGATGGAGCGCCGCGGGGTGCAGGTGGACTCGGAACGGCTCCAGGCGCTGAGCGAGGAGCTCGCACGGCGGATGGACGCGCTCGAACGCGAAGCCCACGAGGAGGCCGGCGGCCCCTTCAACTTGCAGTCGCCGAAGCAGATCCAGGCGATCCTGTTCGACCCGGACCGGCTCGGGCTCCCCGTCCGGGCGAAGACCCCGAAAGGCCAGCCTTCGACCGCGGACGCGGTGCTCCAGGACCTCGCGCGGGAGTTCGCGCTTCCCCGCCTCATCCTCGACCACCGGGCGCTCGCCAAGCTCCGATCGACCTATGCGGTGGCTCTCCGGGAGAGCGTGAACCCCGTGACGGGCCGGGTGCACACCAGCTACCACCAGGCGGTCGCCTCCACCGGGCGCCTCTCGTCGGCGGCGCCGAACCTCCAGAACATCCCCGTGCGCACCGCCGAGGGGCGGCGCATCCGCCAGGCGTTCGTCCCCGCGCCCGGGTTCCGGCTGCTGGCCGCGGACTACTCCCAGATCGAGCTTCGCATCATGGCCCACCTGTCGGGCGACGAGGGGCTGGTGGAGGCGTTCGCGGCGGGGCGCGACGTCCACCGGGCGACCGCCGCCGAGGTGGGGGGGGTCGAGGAAGCGGGGGTGGACGGCGAGATGCGCCGGCGCGCCAAGGCGGTCAACTTCGGCCTCATCTACGGCATGTCCGCCTTCGGCCTCGCGCGGCAGCTCGGGATCGAGCGCGGGGAGGCGCAGGCGTACATCGACCGGTACTTCGAGCGCTATCCGGGGGTGCGCGCGTACATGGAGGAGACCCGGCTCCGTGCGCGCGACCGGGGCTACGTCGAGACCGTGTTCGGGCGCCGGCTGCACCTGCCCGAGATCAACTCGCGCAACGCCGCCCGCCGGCAGTACGCGGAACGGACCGCGATCAACGCCCCGATGCAGGGGACCGCCGCCGACGTCATCAAGCGGGCCATGGTGTCCCTGCACGAGTGGACCTCCGGCCGCGAGGACGAGGTGCGGATGATCATGCAGGTGCACGACGAGCTCGTGTTCGAGGTCGCCGAGGGAGCGGCGGAGGCGGCGGCCGGCGCCGTCGCGGAGCGGATGGCGGCGGCCGCCGACGAGCTCGCGGACCGGATGGGGACCGGCCGCCTCCGAGTTCCGCTCGAGGTCCAGGCCGGCCACGGCATGAACTGGGACGAGGCCCACTGATGCTCCTGATCCCGTCGATCGACGTCAAGGACGGCAAGTGCGTGCGGCTCCGCCAGGGCCGGATGGACGAGGTGACCGTGTTCGACGACGACCCCCGGGCCGCCGCCCGCCGCTGGGTGGACGCGGGGGCGCGGCGACTGCACCTCGTGGACCTCGACGGGGCGGTCGAGGGGGCGCCCCGGAACGCGGAGGTCATCCGCGCGATCGTCTCGGAGTTCCCGGACGTCGACGTCCAGGTCGGGGGCGGGATCCGCGACGACGACACCATCGAAGGCTACCTCGCGACCGGCGCCCGCTACGTCATTCTCGGAACCAGGGCGGTGACCACGCCCGACTTCGTGGCCGACGCCTGCGTCGAGTTTCCGGGCCACGTCATCGTCGGACTCGACGCGCGGGACGGGCGGGCGGCGGTGGACGGCTGGTCGAAGCTCACCCGTTTCCGCGTGGACGACCTCGCCCGGCGCGCCGAGGAATGCGGGGTGGAGGCGATCATCCACACCGACATCGGGCGCGACGGGATGCTGGAAGGGGTGAACGTCGAAGCGACCGAGCGCCTCGCGCGCGAGGTCAACGTCCCGGTGTTCGCGTCGGGCGGGGTGCGCGACCTGGGCGACGTCCGGGCGCTCTGCGCGGCGGCCGAGGCCGGGGTCGCGGGGGCGATCGTGGGCCGCGCCCTCTACGAAGGGACCCTCGACTTCGCGGCCGCCGCGGCCCTCGCGAACGAGCTGGGCGGCGCGCCCTGGGGCCTCTAGCCAGCCTCCTTGAAGCGGGCGCCGTCTTCACGGCCCGAGCGAAGCTTGCGCGAAGGCTCTCGGGAACCCGGCCCCGCGGACGTTCCGGTGAACGTCGTGCAGCTCGTTGCGCCTGGCCCTGCAGGATCCAGACTACTACGCCCTGACGGCGACCTCTTCCTTCCGCTTCGGCCTCGCTGCGCCGGCGCTCCTTCGCCCCGGTGCGGCGGTCGATCACCACCAGGTGTCCTTCCTCCGCCCCACACTTCTCCATGTAGTCCAGGGTCTGCTTCACACCTTCCTCGACCGTCCACGCGAGACTCTTGCGGTCCGAGTCCCGCAACACCTTGCACTCGACCACGAACCGCTCCCACAGGTCCGACGGCTGCCCCGGCTCGCGCGGCCACATCAGCAGGAGGTCCGTCCGGCCCCGGCCCAAACCGTACTCCCGCTCGATCCGACCGCCCCCGTTCACCACCCGGTGCAGGTACGACTGCAAGATGAGCTGCGGACCCGCCTCGGGGTACTCCGAGAAACGCTCCAGCCAGTGCCCGGAGTGCTCCCCGAAGAACGTGCGGAACGCGGTCAGCAGCTTCGTCAGGTCCAGCCGCCCGTCGTCGTCCACGTACCACGCCGTCTGCACGTCCAGGCTGCTTTGCAGGATGTAGCCCAGCTCGCGCGGCACCACCTCCGCGTAGATCGGGTTCGCCATGCGCGGCGGATCGGCGGCGGCGATGAGCCCGAGGTCGCGAAGGTATTCGAGGTCGCGGACCTGGTGGCGCGCCTCCCCGCCGCTCAGGATGGGCTCGACCACCCGCCGCACCCGCTCCTCCTCGAGCTTGTGCGCCAACTGGTCGAGGTGCGTGCGCCGGGAGAGGATGAGCTCCTCGCGCGCGGCGTAGACGTCGTCCACTTCGATGGTCCGCGAGCGGTCCCGCCCGGACTTGTTCTCGAAACACGCCCCGGCGCACAGCGCGTTCACCAGCCACGGCTGGCCCCGGGTCTGGGTCCACACCGCCTCTTCGGCCGCCTCCGAGAATCGCTGCCCGGTCTCCTCGGTGTGCTGCGCCATCAGGGCGCGGGTCTCGGCCTCGGTGAAGTCGCCCATGCGCAGCGACTTCGCGGCGACGTTGAAGGGGCTGCCGCCGGCGATGACCTCGCCGGTGCTCGACCGGATGCGGTAGTCGCGGATGTCGCGCACCCCGCACAGCACCACGCTCTGCGGGAAGCCTCCGGGACGCCTCTGGTAGCCGGCGCGGAGCTGGCGCAGCACCGAGAGGAGGGTGTCGCCCACCAGCGAGTCGATCTCGTCCACCAGCAGCACCAGCGGCGTCGGATCGGCCCGGCACCAGCGGGCGAGGAGCACGTTGAGGGCGCTGTCCGGCCCCACCTTCGCCAGGATGTCCGACCAGACTTCCTCGGGATATTCGTCGCCCAGCTCCTGCGCATTCTCGGCCAGGCTGCCCAGGATGGAGCGGATGCCGCGCGCGGTGTCGTCGCGCGCCACCTGGCCGACCTCGACGTTCACGTCCACGCAGCGGAAGTCGCCCGCTTCGCCGCGGTTGAGCAGGTCGCGGAGGGCGATGAGCGCGGAGGTCTTGCCGGTCTGCCGCGGCGCGTGCAGCACGAAGTACTGCTTGGCCCGAATCAGGCCCAGCAGCTCATCGACGTCCACCCGGTCCAGCGGCGGGATGGCGTAGTGTTCGTCCGGTCGCACCGGCCCAGCGGTATTGAAGAAGCGCATGGGGTGATTATGAACTTGCCAAGGCGTCCGCGATTCCGCCCCGCGGAATCGCCAAGCGACCGCGCCAGCGGTCGCCGTCGTCCGGCCGAACCGGTCCAGCGGCGCTGAAGAAACGCATGGGCCGATTATGGCGCCTGCCGGGCGCCGTTGCCGAAAATCCCCACAGCGCGTCGTATCCGGGTACGCCCTCCCTGGGTACGCCGGCGTCTCGCCGGCACACGAAAGGGCGAAGCGCCTGTGTGAGAACGAACAGGCCGGCGGGACGCCGGCGTACCCAAGGGCGTTCGCCATTGGCGAAAACCCCACAGCGCACATGCCTCACGAATACCGAAGGCTTCAATCGGTCTTCCGACCCCGGTACCCTCTTGACGCTCGACCCTCGACCCTCGACCAGGAGATCGCGATGCGTCCGGATCATGCGAGCGCACACGACCGGGGCCGGCCCCGGGCCGTTGCCGTGTCGAACCGGAGCGCGCCGCATTTCGGCGCCGGGACGCGAGGGGTAACGGGGGCGTCCGGCTGATGGGGCTCGCCGCGCGCATCATCCCGTGCCTCGACGTGGACGCCGGGCGGGTGGTGAAGGGCGTCCGGTTCGTCGACGTCGTGGACGCCGGGGATCCGGTCGAGGCCGCGAGGCGCTACGACGAGCAGGGGGCGGACGAGCTCGCCTTCCTCGACATCACCGCCTCCTCCGGCGAACGCGACACCCTGGTCCACGTGGTCGAGGCGGTGGCGAGCGAGGTCTTCATCCCCCTCACCGTGGGGGGCGGGGTCCGCGAGGTCGGGCACGTCCGCAGGCTCCTCAACGCGGGGGCGGACAAGGTCTCCATCAACACCGCGGCGGTCGCGAACCCCCGCCTCGTCGCCGACGCGGCGGGCAAGGTCGGCTCCCAGTGCATCGTGGTCGCGGTCGACGCGCGGCAGCGGCGCGAGGGCGCGCCGGAGGCGGGGTGGGAGGTCTACACCCACGGCGGGCGGCGCCCGACCGGCCTCGGCGCGGTCGAGTGGTGCGCGCGGATGGAAGCCCTCGGGGCGGGCGAGATCCTCCTCACGAGCATGGACCGGGACGGGACCCGGGACGGCTTCGACCTCGCCCTCACCCGGGCGGTCTCCGACGCGGTCGGGATCCCGCTCATCGCCTCGGGGGGGGTCGGCGGCCTCGACCACCTCGCCGACGGGATCATCCACGGGCGGGCGGATGCGGTGCTCGCGGCCAGCATCTTCCACTTCGGCGACCACACCGTCGAGGAAGCGAAGGCCCGCCTCGCCGCGCGCGGCATCGAGGTGCGCCTGAGTGCCGCGCATCGGGGACAGGGAGGCAGTCCGGGCGCGGGTTAGCTGCGGGTGTCCGCCTCACGCAGCCTCGGGACCAGGGCGGCGAAGCCGTCTGCTAACCTTCCGCGCTTCCGGCCGCGCCCCGCAGGCCCGGGCACCGCCAGCCGCGCCCCGCCCCGCTCCGCTCCGCCGGCACCGCCGTGCGGCAGCTCGGTCGGCCCCTCGCCCGAACGATATTCAGGAAGTCAATGCAATGAACGGCCCCCTTGACGGCCTCGTCGTCTTCGACCTCACCCGTATCCTGGCCGGGCCGCACTGCACCCAGATCCTGGGCGACCTCGGGGCGGAGGTCATCAAGATCGAGCGGCCGGGGGCGGGCGACGACACCCGCAACTTCGCGCCCCCCTACCTGCCCCGGGCCGACGGCGAGGACAGCTCGGAGAGCGCGTACTTCGCGGGGACGAACCGCAACAAGCGCTCCGTCACCCTCGACCTCGGCCACCCGGAGGGGCAGGGGATCGCCCGCCGGCTCATCGCCGGCAGCGACGTCCTGGCGGAGAACTTCAAGACCGGGGCCCTCGCGAAGTACGGGCTCGGCTACCACGACCTCAAGGACGACTTCCCGGGGCTCATCTACTGCTCGGTGACCGGCTTCGGCCATACCGGACCCTACGCGGCGCGGCCCGCCTACGACGCCCTCATCCAGGCGATGGGCGGGGTGATGAGCATCACCGGCGAGCCGGACGGGGAGCCGATGAAGGTCGGCGTCTCCATCGCCGACCTCATGTCCGGGATGTACGCGGCGGTCGCGATCCTCGCCGCGGTCCGCCACCGGCACCTGACCGGCGAGGGCCAGCACGTCGACGTCTCGATGCTCGACGCGCACGTCGCATGGCTCGCGAACCAGGGGATGAACTACCTCGCGACCGGGGAGAACCCCCCCCGGCTCGGCAACCAGCACCCGAACATCGTGCCCTACCAGGTGATGCCGGCCGCGGACGGCTACTTCGTGCTGTCGGTCGCGAACGACCCGGCGTTCGAGCGGTTCTGCGAGGCGGCGGACTGCCGGCCTCTGCTGGACGACGAGCGGTTCGCGACCGCGGTGGAGCGGGTCCGCAACCGCGACGCGGTGACCGAGACCCTGAACGCGATCACCCGGACCCGGCCGGTCGCGTGGTGGCTCGAGCGGCTGGAGGCGGCCGGGGTCGGCCACGGGTCGATCAACACCCTGGAGGAGGTGTTCGCGGACCCGCAGGTCAAGGCGCGCGAGATGGTGGTGGAGATGGACCATCCCGCGACCGGGGGCCGGCCGGCCCGCCTCATCGCGAGCCCCATCAAGCTCTCGGGCACGCCCGTCACCTACCGCCAGGCCCCGCCCACCCTCGGCCAGCACACCGACGAGGTCCTGGGCGAACGCCTCGGCCTCGGCGAGGCGGCGCTCCGCGAGCTCCACGACCGCGGCATCGTCTGACCCGCGCGAGCCGGCCCCCCGGCGCCGCGCCCGACCCCTTCGGATGAGCGGTTGCCGCGAAGCGCGGCGGACGCTGCACTTGCCGCAAGCGTTGTCCAGTCGAGAAATGGATTCGCCCCGGGCGCGATGGCGGCTCCACGGGGCGGATACGGCCGCCGCCTACTCCGGCGCCCGGCTGCTCCCGGCGTGGGCGCCCAGGTGCTCGATCTCCAGCCCGCCCCACTGCTCGTCCAGGTACTCGGCGACGAGCCGGCGGTGGCACTGGTGGGGCTGGTCCTCGCTGCAAAGCAGGCAGCCGCCCTGCACCACCTCCCTCGGCACGGTCGCCTCGATGCGCCGCTCGCGCATCAGGCGGCGGAACCGGGTCTCGTAGGCGGCCCAGTCGATCCGCCCTTGCCGGTAGTCGCCCAGGAGCTCCTTCGTGGGGGCCAGGCTCGGCGCGTGGACGTAATCGATCCCGCACAGCTCGCGGGCGAACCAGGCGAGGTCGTCCTTCTTGGCGAAGCCGGCGAGCTGCGACCGGTTGTTGAGCCGCACGTCCACGATACGCTCGACCCCCGATTCGCGAAGGAGACCGAAGAACCGGCGCGCGGACTTCTTCGTGAACCCGATGGTCGCGACCTTCATCGGCCTTATTGCTCCGAAGCGGCGGGGGAACGGTGGACCGCGGCCGGGGCGGCCGGGGAACGATCGGCGGTGGAACGATGGGCGGGATGATCGACGGCGTGGCCGACGTGGCCGGCCCGCCCGGCCCGCCGCGCGACCGCCTCCTCGATCAGCTCCTCGCGCGGCTGCTGCCGGCGGAGCAGATCGCCCTCGGGTGAGAGACCGGACTGGACGAGCAGCCGCTCCATCGCGGCGGCCTGCGGCTCGACCCCGCCGTCGGCGAGGACGTGCGCGACCTCCACCCCGCGTTCTTCGAGCGCGCGCGCGACGAGCAAGGTCCGGTGGCAGTCGAGGGGCTCCTTCTCGGCGCACATGAGCGCGATGCAATGCTCCGCCGCGCCGCGCATCACCCGCGCAAGGCCCTCGCGGAAGCGGTCCGTCCGCGCGACCCGGTCGTAGCGTATGCGCCCGCCCTCGTAGCAGGCGGGGTCGTCGGACCGGCCGCCGAGCTCGCGCCCGAGGTAGACGTAGCGGATCCCGCGTTCCGCGAGGGCGTCGCGAAGGGCCTCCCGGTTGAACTGGGGGTTGAAGCGGCTGTACGGCGCCGAGCGGACGTCGGCCAGGGCGGTGACGCGGCGCCGTTCCAGCAGCCCCAGGAAGGTCGCGAGCGGATGGTTGGAGTGGCCGATCGTCAGGACTGCTCCGTTCGTCCCACTCACGCCGCCGCCTACCATCGCCGGTCCGGCTCGATGATCGCCGCGATGAGCTTGTGGACGAAGCCCTGGTACGGCTCCCTCTCTACCCTCGTCCCACTCCCGGCCGGCGATGCATCGATCGGAGATCTTCCGGGAGTTCGCGAGGCAGACGATCCGCTTGGCGGCGCTCATCGGGGTCGGTTCCCCCCGAGCACCGTCGAGCCGGCCAGGCTTCCAGCCCGCCCCGCACACCGGAACGGCGAACCCTGCGGGAGCGTCCGAGGTCGGCACGGGCTGGCCCGCATCCGCACGACTACCCTGCCGCCTGCATCACGAGCCGCAGCTCGCTGTCGTCGATCAGTGTGTACTCGGGAAGACGTCCCGACAGTTTCTCACATTCGGTGCGGATGATCGGCACACCGTCGCCGCGCCGGTCCATCATGCGGGTGCGCCCGAGGTTCGCCGGAGCCGGGCAGCGCGCGAGCAGGGACACGATGAGCTCGTTGCGGCTGGCCTGGCGGAGATGCAGGCTGTCCGGGGCAAGGGTGTTCACGAGGGCGCCCGGAACGTAGAGCTCGAGCCGATCGCCGAAGAGATGCAGGCGTATCCGGGCGCCGTGGATCGAGTAGTCGCGGTGGGCGACCGCATTCACCAGCGCCTCGAACACGGCCCGCTCACTGAGCTGCGGGCGCTCGGACCTCGCCAGCCCCTTTGCCGCCCGCACCAGCATGTTGCGCCGCACGAAGTGCAGCGCCTCCGCGACCTGCTCGTCGAGCGGCCCCCCGACGTCGCGCGCATCGGTCTGGTAGTCGACGTCCGTCCGCTCCCCCGCGTAGCTGACGGCCTGGATGGAGGCGTGCGGCAGCCACCGCTGCGGATCGGGGGTGCAGAGCAGGACCCCCGAGAGGGTCAGCCTCTCCGCGCCGTCATCGTCGTCGGCCACGATGCGGAGCTTGCGCAGGGTGTCCGGCGAAGCGTCCTCGCGCGAGAACCTTCGGGTCAGCGAATTGCGCAGGTCGCTCGGGGCAGTGCCGGGCACGATGGATTCGTCGAACCGGATGACGCGGCTCTGGCTGCGATCCTGGAACAGCCGGGCAAGCGCCTCGGGGGCCAGCTCGCGCCGGGAGCTGCCGAGCCGTCGGAAGTACCCCCCCGGACTCCGGTGCACGAACAGGCTGCGCGCCAAGTCCACGCGAACGACCGGAACCCGCCCCCCGGCGGCGCCCTCCAGCTCGAGCTTGAGGATGTCGGCGTCGAGCGGAGGCGTCACCGAATCGTTGCAGATCTCGCGGACCCAGCCTTCGACGGCATCCAGGTCCTCGAGCGGGATGCCCTGGACCTCCCGGGTCCTGTCGTCCACCCCGAGGACCACGGTTCCGCCGCGTCCGTTCGCCATCGCGGCCAGCTCGTCGGCGAAGTCGCGCCGGTCCGGGCTCCTGACGCCGCCTCCTTCCAGCACGAGGCCCTTGAGCTCAAGCGCCGGGTCCTCGCCCCGCCGGATGCGGCCCGCCAGATCAGCGTCAGCCATCACGTCCCCCGCCGTACAACTCGCTCCTTGCCGCACGGGCGCAGGCGGCCCGCGCCCTTGGGAGGCAATCATACCCGTTCGGCAGCGCCCGCCCGGGCCGACGAGCCGGTCGGGGCGAGCGGTCGGGCCGCGGTCGCCGCGGCGCCGGGGCCAGCGCCGTGCCCGTCCCGAGTCCGGGTAGAATGCCGCGCCCTCGTTGCGGAGCACGGCTTCGGCCGCCGTCCCGTGGGCCTGCCGAATTCCCGAAGGACCCTGCGATGCTTCGCCTCTACGACAACCATCTGTCCGGCAACGGGTACAAGCCGCGCCTGCTCCTCGCCCACCTCGGCCGCGCCTACGAGCGCGTCGAGGTCGACACCCTGAAGGGAGAGACGAGGACCCCGGAGTTCCTCGCCCGGAACCCGAACGGCCGCATCCCGGTGCTGGAGCTCGAGGACGGGGTCTGCCTCGCCGAGTCGAACGCGATCCTCTTCTACCTCGCCGAAGGCTCGCGCTTTCTTCCGTCCGACCGGCTGGCCCGCGCCCTCACCCTCCAGTGGATGTTCTTCGAGCAGTACAGCCATGAACCCTTCATCGCGGTGGCGCGCCACTGGATCCAGCACCTCGAGATGACGGAGGCGCAGCGGCGCGAGCTTCCGGCCCGGCAGGAAGGCGGACGCGCCGCGCTCGCGGTCATGGAGCGCTGCCTCGGCCGTACCGACTGGTTCGGCGGGGAGGCGATGAGCATCGCCGACGTCGCGCTCTACGCCTACACCCACGTGGCGGACGAAGGCGGGTTCGACCTCGCGGGGCTCCCTCGGGTCCGCGCGTGGCTCGATCGGGTCGCGGGGCAGCCGGGACACGTCCCGATGAATCCCGCGCCGGAAGGTGTCGTCCACCCTGCCGGGAATTGAGCCCCAAGGACTGGATCTCCGGCGCTGAATCCCGGAATGGGAGCCCGGTAGCCGAAGCCCGGGATCGAATGCCGGGGGCCGAAGCCCGGGTGCACAGGCGAACCCGCGTCTCGGCGCCGACGGAGCCCGGAGTCTTCGTCCCACGGGAGGCGAAGCCCGCCCAGATGCGGGCGGGACGCCCGCGTTCCCAGGTCGCCCCGCTCCCGGCGGCGCGGGCGGTCACGGGCTGCGCGCGGGGCGGGGCGTTGTCGGGCGCACCTCGGCGATGGCGGCGGCGACGATGAGGGCCGAACCGGCGGCCTCGGCCGCGCCGAACGGCTCGCCGGCGAAGGCGGCGGCCGACGCGAGGCCCGTCACCACCTCCAGCATCATGAGCAGCCCCGCGCGCCCCGGGCTCACGAGCCGCACCCCCCACAGGAGGCCGATCGCGCTCGCTACGGTGATCCCCGCGACGCCGAGGACGATCGCCGCGGGGCCGGCCGCGAAGAGCCGCGCCGGGGGGCCCAGGTCCACCGGCAGCAGCAGCGCGATGAGCACCGTGGCCGTCGCGCCGCCGAGGAAGAGGGACGTGACGTGCGCCACGGGGGAGGCGGCGGCGTCCTGGTGCACGCGAATGCTCCCCAGGGCCCACGCGACGCCGGCCGCCAGCGCGAACCAGTCGCCGAGGTTGCGCGGGAGGGGGGCGCCGCCCTCCCCGCCGAGCACCACCCACAGCCCGCCGAGGCCGAGGCCGAGCGCGGCGAGCCGGGCGCCGGTGAGGCGCTCCGCGAGCACGAAGCGGCCGAGCGCCGTCGCCCAGACCGGGCTCAGGTAGAACAGCAGGATCGCGGTCACCACCTCGGTGAGCGCGATCGCGATCGAGTAGAGGACGAAGCCGCCGCCGGTGAGAAAGCCGGTCACCAGCATCCGCGGGGTGAACGCGGCCCTCGCGCCGGGCCGCCGCGCGACGACCGGGACGAGGAGCGCCAGCCCCGCCGTGAACACCCCGAGGGTGAGCCACACCGCATCGACCCCGCGGGCCTCCAGATACCGGACCGGGATCCAGTAGAGCCCCCACAGGGCGCCCGGCAGGGCGATCGCGAGCTCGGGAGCGGTGAGCCGGAAGGCCGTCACGGAGGACAACCCTTCACCGAGGAAGGTCCGGCGTCCGCAGCAGCATCAGGCTGTTGAGATATCCGGGGCATGTGCGCTGCGGGGATTTCGCCAGGCGCGCCTCTCGCAGGCGCGCCCTTGGGAACGGCGC
This sequence comes from Gammaproteobacteria bacterium, assembly GCA_965243335.1. GTDB lineage: Bacteria > Pseudomonadota > Gammaproteobacteria > HK1 > HK1 > JAJDXW01. The sequence continues at coordinate 639,164 of OZ251545.1, read as the reverse complement.
GTCCCGGGGACGCTTGTGTCCCGCCCCCATCCTCGTCATTCCCGCGAAGCTTGTGCCCGCGAAAGCGGGTAGCGGGAATCCATGCGGCCCTGGGAACGCGGATGGAAGGTAAGCCCGTCCCGCACGCGCCCGGCACGGCCTCCTGGGAACGCTCCCGGCGACGGGTCCGCGAAAACCCTGCGGTGGGGGTGAAGGCAGCTCCGAATGGCGCCGATGCCACGGAAAAATTCCGTCCCCGTGGGGTAATGAACGTCCCGACCCCAGTTCTCCTTACCCTGTATCAATATCTTGTGAACAGCGCAGGGGCGTCTGTCCGGGCCAGCCCGGCGGTCAGGTGTTCAGGAAGTTGAGCGGGAGGCCGGGCCGCGGCCAGTCCGCCGCCACGAGCCGCCCCTCCCAGGAGAGGGTGACGTACGCGGTCTTCAGGTCGGAGCCGCCGAAGCAGACGTTGGTCGTGTAGGGGTCGTCGAATTCGACGAACTCCAGGGTCCCGCCCCCCGGCTTCGCCACCGTGATGCCGGGGGTCATGAGGGTCGCGACGCAGACGTTGCCGGAGGCTTCCACGGCGAGCGAGTCGAAGCGCCGCCAGCCGCCGTCGCAGGTGATGAGCCGGCCCCCGTTCAGCGACGGCGGGAAGGGCTCCGCCGCCACCTCGCCCTCCCCGGTGATCGGCCACGCCCAGAGCCGGGCGCCCTCGGTCTCCGCCACGTAGAGGGTCTTCTCGTCCGGCGAGAGGCCGATGCCGTTCGGGGTCAGGAAGGGGTGGACCACCTCCCGGATGAGGCTGCCGTCGGACCGGGCGTAGTAGACCCCGCCCCGGTCGATCTCGCGCTCGCGCACCTTGCCGAGGTCGGTGAACCAGAACCCGCCCGCGCGGTCGAACACGATGTCGTTCGGACCCTTCAAGGGCCGGCCGCCGCACGAGTCGTACAGCACCTCGACCGCTCCGGTATCGAGGTCCACCCGCTCGATCCGGCCGCTCACGTAGTCCTTCGCCTGCCCGATCGAGCGGCGGTTCCCGTTCGGCTCCACCTGCCACTCGAACCCGCCGTTGTTGCAGACGTAGCACCTGCCGTCCGGGCCGATGGCGGCTCCGTTGGGTCCGCCGCCGGTCTCGGCCACGATCTCCTTGCGGCCGTCGGGAAACACCCGGGTGAGTGCGCCGCGCGCGATCTCGACCACGAGCACCGTGCCGTCCGGCATCGCGATCGGCCCTTCGGGGAAGAGCAGGCCGTCGGTGATCGTGCGGTACTTCGTCTGCGCCATTCGGGGATCTCCTGCGCGCGCCGCGGGGTTCGGCCGGCCGCCGGCGGCGCGCTGGCCGGCGGCGAGGCATTCATGGTCCAATTGGTACGCGACGGCGCGCGCGGGCGCAAGCGCGGGCGCGGACGGGGCCGCCGACGCGGGCGCGGGCCGGAAGCGGACGTCGGCGAGGGACGGGGGAAGACAGATGAAGGTCAAGCTTCTCTATGGCCGCGGGGCGCTCGCGGTGCGGCTGCCCGAGGGGTGCGAGCCGACCGTGATCGAGAAGCCGCCCATGCCGCTCGTCGAGGACCCCGCCGCCGCGGTCGCGGCCGCCCTGGACGAAGGCGGGCTCGCGGAGGCCGCGGCCGGGGCGCGCTCGGCCTGCATCCTCATCTGCGACGTCACCCGCCCGGTCCCGAACCGCCTCTTCCTCCGCCCGCTCGTCGAGCGCCTCGAAGGGGCCGGCGTCCCCCGCGATTCCATCACCGTGCTCGTCGCCACCGGCCTCCACCGGCCGAACCTCGGCGCGGAGCTCGCGGAGGTGGTGGGAGATCCGTGGGTGCTGGGCCACGTCCGGGTGGTCAACCACGACGCCGGCGACGACGCGGCCCACGCCGACCTCGGCCGCACCCGCCGGGGCACGCCGGTCCGCCTCGACCGCCGGTTCGTCGAAGCCGAGGCGCGGATCGCGACCGGCCTCGTCGAGCCCCACTTCATGGCCGGCTACTCCGGGGGGCGCAAGGTCATCGCCCCCGGCATCGCCCACGCGGAGACGATCACGACCTTCCACAACCATCGCTTCATGTCGGACCCGCACGCCGGGAACTGCGTGCTGGACGGCAACCCCCTGCACCGCGAGCAGCTCGAGATCCTCGACCGCATCGGGGGCGCGCTCGCGCTCAACACGGTGATCGACGACCGCCGACGGCTCGCCTTCGTGAACTTCGGCGACTGCCGCGCCAGCCACCTCGACGCGGTCGCCTTCGTGCGCCGCTTCGCCGAAGTCCCCCTCCCGCGCCGGTTCGCGACGGTGGTGACGAGCGCGGCCGGCTACCCGCTCGACAAGACCTACTACCAGACCGTCAAGGGGATGGTGGGGGCGCTCGGCGCGCTCCGGGACGGGGGCGACCTCATCGTCGCGTCGGAGTGCTCGGAGGGGCTCGGCTCGCCGGAGTACCGGGACGCCCAGCGGCGGCTGGTCGAGGCCGGCCCGGACGCCTTCCTCGCCGGCCTCCGGGGCAAGGACCACGCCGACGTCGACGAATGGCAGACCCAGATGCAGACCCGCTCCCTCGCGCGGGGCAGGGTGCGGCTCTTCACCGGCGGGCTCTCTCCCTCCGATCGGGCGCTCACCGGGGTGGGGGCCGCCGCCTCGGTGGAGGAGGCGGTCGCGGAGAGCATCGAGCGCCACCGCGACCCGCGGGTCGCGATCATCCCCGAGGGGCCCTACGTCATCCCGCGTGCGGCCTGACGACTACAACGACCACAACGACCGCAACGCTCCCGAAGGAGGCCGGCCATGAGCGAGAGCACCGTCGTGACGCGCGACGAGCGCGGCCACTGGGGCCCGACGTACCTCGAGGCGCGTTCCGCGCCGATGCGGTGGCCGCCGCGCCTGTCGGGGGCGCTCAGGTGGCTCCGCGGCTACCTCTGGCCGTGGAACGCCGCCTACCTCGGCATCGCGGTGGTGGTCTGGCTCTTCCTGACCCCGCCCCTCGACGCGATGCGGACGTTCGAGTGGTGGTGGGTCGCGGCGATCTTCGCCCGCAACGCCGGCTTGACGTTCCTCTGGTTCGGCGGGATGCACCTCTACTTCTACGTGCTCCGGGGCCAGGGCGTGGACTACAAGTACACGACGAGAGACCAGCCGGCGGGAACCCGCTCCCGGCGGTTCGGCAGCCAGGTCCGCGAGAACGTGTTCTGGTCCGTGGCGAGCGGGGTCACGGTCTGGACCGCCTGGGAGGCGGTGACCTGGCTGCTCTTCGCCAACGAGCTCCTGCCGTTCGCGGGCGCGGCGGCGAACCCGGTCTGGTTCGTCGCCCTGGTCCTCCTCATCCCGCTGATCCGCGACGTCCACTTCTACCTCGTGCACCGCCTCCTCCACTGGAAGCCGCTCTACCGGCTCGCCCACTACCTGCATCACCGCAACGTCAACATCGGGCCGTGGTCGGGGCTCTCCATGCACCCGGTGGAGCACGTGCTGTACTTCTCCGGAGTGGCGGTCCACTGGGTGCTCGCCTCGCACCCGTTCCATGCCCTGTTCCACCTCTGCCACCTCGGGTTCTCCCCGGCCGCGGGGCACTGCGGGTACGACCGGATCGGCTCCGAGCGCGGCCGGAGCCTGGAGGTCGGGGCCTACATGCACTACCTCCACCACCAGTACTTCGAGTGCAACTACGGCGGCGACAGCCTGCCGCACCTCGACAAATGGATGGGCACCTTCCACGACGGCTCGCCGGAAGCCCACGAGCGGATGACCCGCCGGCTGCGCGAACGGCACTGGGCGAAGCAGGCCGCCTCGACCTGATCCCTTCCCCCGGACGGCGGCGGGAACGAACACGCGGTTGGCGGCGGCGCGGCCCTCGAGCCCAAGGCGTTTCGCATCGAGGAGCTGGCCGGCGGCATGGCGGCGCGGCCCGGGGGTTCGCGCAGATCGAATGCGGTGTATTCCATCTGCACGAGATTGGCGCGCCCCACCTCCGGGTTCCGCATCTTGACATCAAACCAGGCGCACATCAGGATGCCTTCATGCGAACCACACTGACGATCGATCCCGACGTCGAGCAGCTCCTCCAACGGGAGATGCGGCGCACCGACAAGAGCATGAAGGCGGTCGTGAACGACGCCTTGCGGCGCGGCCTCGGCGCTCGGGGCAAGCCGCCCAGGCCGCCCCGTTTCAAGGTCGAGCCCCACGCCTTCGCCTTCAGGACGGGGGTCGACACCGATCGGCTCAATCAACTGGCGGACGAGCTGGAAGCCGCGGAGTCTTCCCGCAAGCTCGAACGGTGATCATTCCCGACGTCAACCTCGTGGTGTACGCCTACGACTCGAGCTCCCGCCGGCACGAGGCCGCCCGCGGGTGGTGGGAGGCATCGATGAACGGCACGGGCATCGTCGGCATCCCCTGGATCGTGATCCTGGGCTTCATTCGCATTGCGACGCATCCGAGGGTCCTCGAGAACCCGCTGGAGGTGGAGGACGCCTGCGCTCGGGTCCGAACCTGGCTCGCCCGGCCCAACGCAATCATCGTCCACCCCGGCGCGCGTCATCCGGACATCCTGTTCCAGCTCATCGAAGCCGCGGGAACCGGCGGCAACCTGACGACGGACGCGCACCTGGCCGCTCTGGCGATCGAGCATCAGGCCGAGGTCCACTCCACCGACGCGGACATGGCGCGGTTCCCCGGCCTGCGGTGGGTGAACCCGCTCCTTTGACGCAGCCTCTCCCCGGCTGCGTCGGAATGGGGCGCAGGAGCCTCCCCAACCGGCCGCCGTTACGAATTCCGACACTGCGGCGCAGCCCGTGTGCGCCCACGAGCGGCGCAGACCTGTGGTATGTCGCTACGACGCCTTACGCCGCCCGGAGACCGGACGAGATATGGTTCGTCACGCTGGACAGGAAGCAAGGCACGGTAGCTGTCGCACTCGGGTTCCAGGTCGCCGGTCCGAACCGCTGATGACTGCGGGCGCGAGCGCCCTGGCCCGCGGGCGGACCGGGGCGGGTACGATGTCGCCCTCGGCGCGAAGATCGCTCCGTAACCGTGCCAAACGGCCCGGGAGAACCGGAGATTCAGGCGAGCGACCCAGGCCCCGCCGTCCATGGGGACGATGACAGGAACCAGCACCCGGTTGACGGCGGCGGTCGAGGCGTACTTCGCCGACCTGGGGCGGGTCCACGCATCGGGCGGCGGGACCGGCGAGCGGTCGAGCTACGGGCCGCTCACGCACCTGTTCGATGCCGTCGGCGCGACCCTCAAGCCCAAGGTGTTCTGTGTCGGCGAGCTGGCCGACCAGGGCGCGGGCCATCCCGACTTCGGCCTCTACACGGCGAAGCAGGCACCACGGGGGCGGGGCCGGCCGCGTGCGGGCCAGACGCCGGAGCGCGGGGTGGTCGAGGTGAAGGCGGCGGACGACGACGCCTGGCTGACGGCGGCGGGCGACCAGGTCAGCCGCTACTGGAGCCGCTACCGGCTGGTGCTGGTGACGAACACCCGCGACTTCGTGCTGGTGGGCGAGGACGCGGCGGGCCGGGCGGCGAAGCTGGAGACCTTCCGGCTGGCCGAGAGTGCGGACGACTTCCACCGCAAGCTGGAGAAGCCGCGCGCCTTCGCCCGCGAGGTCGGGGCGGGCTTGGGCGAGTACCTGTGCCGGGCGCTGTCGCACCGGGCGGCGCTCGCCGAGCCCCGGGACCTGGCGTGGCTGCTCGCCTCCTATGCGCGGGACGGGCTCGCGCGGGTGGACGCGGCGGGCGACGCGCCGTCCCTCGAAGCGGTGCGCAAGGCCCTCGAAGACGCGCTCGGGGTGCGCTTCGAGGGCGAGCCGGGCACGCGCTTCTTCCGCTCGACCCTGGTGCAGACCCTGTTCTACGGTGTCTTCTCCGCCTGGGTGCTGTGGGCGCGCGCCAGCAATCCGGACGCCTCTCCTGGGAACGCGGGCGTCCCGCCCGCATTTTCTTCACGGCCGGTTCACCAATATGCAGGCGTCTCGCCCGCATCGACCCGTGGCGGTCTTACCAGCCCGCCTGCGGGCGGGACACCCGCGTTCCCAGGGGAGTCCCCCGCTCATGAAGCCCATGAGCCGACCGAGGACTTCGCCTTTCCCGGGAACGGCGTGTCTGACGAACCAGACCCCAACCCCGGGGAATCACGGACCGCGCCTTCCAGGCAGATCGGCAGGAGGGAAGCGGCGGAAGCACTCGCCCGATCCGCCGCGCGGGGCCGGGAACTCGCCCGCCTCCTCGACTCCGACCGCCCCGTTCCGGGCGTCACCACCGGCGCGCTGCGCCCGGAGGTCGCCGCCATCGCCGTGCCCGCGACCACGGACGGGCGCAACATGGCCGGCGGCGACTTCGCCCTGACCGCCGGGTGGGGCCACTTCGGAGCGGGCGGCGCGGTCATGCCCGGCCAGGGCCGCATCGTCGAGCGCGCCTTCACCCCGGACGAACGCGCCGCCCTGGGCGGTACTCTCCCCGCCCTCGGCCAGACCACGTTCGACGTGTACCTGAACGCCCGCGCCTTCCGGCGCAACGTCCCCGCCGCCGTCTGGCGCTACAGGCTCGGCGGCTACCAGGCCCTCAAGAAGTGGCTCTCCTACCGCGAAGCCGGCATCCTCGGCCGCCCCCTGCACCCGGAGGAGGTCCAGCACTTCACCGACGCCGCCCGCCGCATCACCGCCATCGTGCCTGTATGCATGATGCGGAGCGATGGATCCGGCCCGCAATAACGGAGGGAACCCACCGATGCCGACCCTGAAGAAAGGGGACGTCGTCCGGCACGAAAAGTTCGGGCTTGGCGCGCCACGGAAGACGAGCATGAGGGAATAACTTCCGTTGATTTTAACGGTGAGGCGCGAAGGAGACGCCTGACGCGCATGGAGTGGATGGCGCGCCGCATCGCGCGGGACGGCGGATGGAGCCGGCGGCAGGCGCATCGTCCGATGGGCCGGACGGGCGGCAGCGCCGGTATGCTCTGGGACCCTCCGGATGCAGGGGTTCCTGCGGCGTTGCATCGAGGGGTTCCCGATGGGGAGGATCATCGTACAGACCGAGGTCGCCAACCCGTTCGACGGGGACAAGTCCGTTCGGTGCGGGATGCTCGTCGATACACGCGCGGGCGCGCTGATCCTCCCCTCGGCATGGAAGGAACGTCTCGGAACCTTCCGCCATTCGGAGCCGGTGGAGCTGCAATTGGCCAATCGGGAGGTCGTGCGCGGCGAAGCCTGCGCCCCGGTGCGGATCAGGATGGAGGGCTTCCGCCCCGTCTTCAACGAAGCGATCTTCCTGGAGTCGGAGGACGGGGACCCGGAACCCCTCCTCGGCTGCGTGATCCTCGCACAGGCGCCGGCCGCCGTGGACATGCCGGGCCATCGCCTGGTTCCGGTGAGGTACATCGATCTCAAGTGACACGATGCCCGATACGGCGTGCGCGTCATCCTGACCGCGCCCACCGCACCCGAGCCGGATCGCCCTTCATCGCCGAACGGAAAGTCGCCGATTCCGTTTCTACGCCGACGGCAACCGCGCATCCAGCATTTCAACGAAGCGGCGGAAGTGCGGCAGCCTGTCCTCCAGCTCCTTCGGTTGGACTTCGCCCAGCAGGTCGAACGAGTGATGGCCCTTGTGGTAACGGCCCTTGCTCGACGACCGCGTAGCGTTCCGCAAGGTGTCGGAGACATCCTCTTTGCGGCGGCTCTCCAAATCGCCGTCCGGTGGAAGCGCGTTTGCGTTCATGGCAGGGAAGTAGGCGATGAGCGTCCGCCTGTCCGCAAGCAGCCACGTCTCCATCGTCGTCACCATCAGTTGCGCCTGGTCGTCTGCGGCGTCGGATGGTCTCGTCCAGCGATCGCGCCGCTCGAGATGCCGCCATGCGCCGGACGGGTTGGCATCGGACCTGTCGGCGCCCGCCACCGGGTCTTCGCTGTCCACGAGGAGTACGGGGTACTCGTCCTCTTTGTGTTCGATTCTCTTACGGAGAGCTATTCTAAAATCGCGGAAAGCATCGTTGCGCGAGCCGCAGGCAACAACCCTGGGCAAGCGACCGCCGAATCCCGCTTTGTCCAACAACTTCTGGAAACCCTTGCGGCACTGTGCTTTGAGTTGAGCCCTGTCCCCGCCGCCTTCCGCGTAGACCGTGACGCTCACCAGCGCGTGCCCCCGATCTGCCCACTCGTCCAGAGCTGGCCGAGCCGGTACTCCTCCAGCCATTCGCTCAACCCGTCCGGGTCGAGGCGGTTCATTCGTGTCGCGCCGTCGTCGTTCTCGAACACGACGATGGACTCCGGCGTGTCCGACAGCGCATCGAGCAGGATGTCCGAATGCGTCGTGACGATCAGTTGCATCCGCTCGCTGGCGGCGCGCAGGTGCTTCGCCAGGCCCGCCACGACGTCCGGGTGCAGCCCCAATTCCGGCTCCTCCATGCACACGACGGGCGGCGGCTTGGGGTTGTAGAGTATCGCCAGCAGGTACAGGTAACGCAGCGCGCCATCGGGCAGCCGGGTGGCGGGGATCGACATGTCTCCCTCCGCGAAGAAGATCTGCACCGCCCCGCCGTTGACGACGACCTCGTAATTGCTGAACCTCGGATACAGCTCCTTCATCCCCTCGACCACCTGGCGTTTGGATGCAGGCGCGGTGCCCAGGCTCTGGTTGAGAAAGAGGCCCAGGTTGGAACAGTCCTCCATCAGGACGTCACCGCGGGAGTCCGCCGGCTGCGCCCTCCTGAGCGACGCGCCCCGGCCCAATTCCCAGGTTCCGTAGATATGAATTCGCGCATACAGGAAACCCAGCCAGGTAATCTGCGGATAATCGCTGACGGAGCGAAACTGCGCCAGGGCGGATTGGTCCCGCCTGTGCTGTTCGTGATAAGGAGTATTGATCAATTCGCCGTCGGCGGATCGCATACGAATTCGATTTTCCATGGAATCGGATTGATAGAGTATGCTGTCTCCATCCTCGATCACTTCGGACCAGAGCCAGAGATCGGGGATGACAGATGTCCCCGGGAACACCAGGCGATGATGGACCTGTTTGTAAGAAAACGGTAACGCGTCCAGTTCCAGCGAGGGTTTGGCATTCGGAGCAGACCCCTTCCAGATCCACCCTTCGACGCCGCCCCCGCCCCGGATGGGCGCCTGCATGTCGGACGGCAGGCTCCTCACCAGCCTCAGCAGGTCGATCAGGTTGGACTTGCCGGATGCGTTCGGCCCGATGAGCACGTTGAGCGGTCGCAGCTCGAGCGGGGGCGTGTCAGGCCCGAACGAAAGGAGCCCCTTCGGGGTGATGCTCTGTATGGAAGGCGCGGATGGTGCGGACATCGTTCAACGTTCCTCCGTCGCCAAGCAGTGTAGCACCCTTGAATGCGCCGCCCGCGGGTCCGCCTCCTCTCTCCAGCCACAACCAGCCCCGGACCGCATCGATCGCGACCGGCCTCGTCCGAGCGTCTTCCGGCATTGCCTTGTCGCCTTCCGAATCCGGAGGCCCGTTCCGTCCCCCGGAGCCCGAGGATCGAGCGTAGCATGAACCGTCGCCGGAGGACCCGGATGCCGGGTTGCCGTCGGTCTGCCGGCCCGCCGGCCGGTCGTGGGCGGTGGAGGCCGGCCGTCGGAGCGGTCGCGTCCGAGGTGGATGGCCACCGCCGCGGGCGCGCGGGCGCAGCGAAATGCGGGCGGGACACAAGCGTTCCCAGGAGCTGCCGCCACAGGCGCGCGGGGAGCAGGCCGCCCGGGGCGCGGGCGCGCCATCTGCCGGAGCCGCCGCCACAAGCCCGCGGGGAGCGGCGCCGGCCCGGTGCGGGGCGGCCGGCGAACGCCGCAGACCCGCGAGGAACGGTCCTGTTCCATACGGGCAGGTCGGCCAGCGGAGGCCGGGACGCACGACGGCGAAATTTGCAATTTCTGCCGGAAATCGGAGAAGATCGGCGAAATCGTGAAAAAATAGTACCGGAAAGCAGCCGAATCCTATTGGACGGGTGCGCAGACGGCCAATAGGTTTCAGGGTCCACCACAACGGCACGGCCAGGAGGAAAGACATGAAGAAGACGCTCCAAGCGACGTTCGCCGGGGCCGCGGTAGCGGCACTCGGGGCGGCGGCCATGGCGGGCGAGATCACCATCGCGACCGTCAACAACGGCCACATGATCGAGATGCAGAAGCTGACCGGCCATTTCGAGAAGGCCAACCCCGGCATCACCGTCAACTGGGTCACGCTCGAGGAAGGGATCCTGCGGCAGCGCGTCACCACCGACATCACGACCAAGGGCGGCCAGTTCGACGTCATGACGATCGGCATGTACGAGGCGCCGATCTGGGGCGCGCGCGGCTGGCTCGAAGCGCTGGACTTCGGCGCCGACTACGACGTCGACGACCTCCTCCCCGCCATGCGCGGCGGGCTGTCGGCGAACGGCAAGCTCTACGCCGCCCCGTTCTACGGCGAGAGCTCGATGATCATGTACCGCAAGGACCTGGTCGAAGCCGCGGGCATGACCATACCGGACAACCCCACCTGGGGCCACGTCGCGGACGTGGCGGCCGCGATCCACGACGCCGACGCCGGGGTGTACGGCATCTGCCTTCGCGGCAAGCCCGGATGGGGCGACAACACGGCGTTCCTGACCACGATGGCCAACTCCTTCGGAGCGCGCTGGTTCGACGAGAAGTGGATGCCCCAGCTCGACAGCCCGGCCTGGAGCCACGCGGTCAGCTTCTACGTGGACCTGCTCACCAGCTACGGCCCGCCGGGCTCGAGCGCCAACAGCTTCAACGAGATCCTCGCCCTGTTCAACGAAGGCAAGTGCGGGATGTGGATCGACGCGACCATCGCGGCCTCGTTCATCTCCGATCCCCGGCAGTCGAAGGTCGCCGACCAGGTCGCCTTCGCCCAGGCGCCGGTGGCGGTCACCCGCCGCGGGGCCAACTGGCTCTGGGCGTGGGCGCTCGCGGTCCCGGCCGGCACCAGGCAGGCGGACGACGCCCGGAAGTTCATCGAATGGGCGACGTCGAAGGCGTACATCGAGCTGGTGGCCGAGACCAACGGTTGGGGTTCGGTCCCCACCGGGACGCGCCAGAGCACGTACGACAACCCGAGCTTCCAGGCGGCCGCGGTCTTCGCCGACGCGGAGCTGGCGGCGATCCTCTCCGCCGATCCCTCGAACAGCACCCAGGACCCCACCCCGTACACCGGCGTGCAGTTCGCGGCGATCCCGGAGTTCCAGGCGATCGGGATCGCGGTCGGCCAGCAGATGAGCGCGGCCCTGGCCGGCAAGGTCTCGGTCGAGGAGGCCCTGGCCGCCGCCCAGACCGCCGCCGACCGGGAGATGCGGAAGGCCGGGTACTACTAGGCCCCGGCCCCGTTCCCGGCGGCCTTCGCTTCGGCGTCCGGGGAGGGTGACTGATTCGGGGATGGGCGGTCCGTCCGGGCCGCCCATCCCCCCTCTTGCGACAGCGGCGGAGGTCCGCGGAGATCCGATGATGGGCGGCCGGCTCGCAAACGTGCTGCAAGCGCCCAGCGTCGTCATGCTCTTCCTGTGGATGGTCGTTCCGCTCGGCATGACCCTCTATTTCTCGACGATCCGGTTCAACCTCCTCTACCCGGAGCGGACCGGGTTCGTCGGCGCCTCCAACTACGAATTCTTCCTCACCGACCCGGCCTTCCTGCCCGCGGCCCTGAACACCCTGCTCCTGGTCGGGTCGGTGCTCGCCGTCACCGTCGTCCTGGGGCTCGCGCTGGCCCTGCTCGTCGACCACCGGTTCCCGGGGCGCGGGATCGTGCGGGTCATGCTGATCTCGCCGTTCTTCATCATGCCGACGGTGAACGCCCTGCTCTGGAAGAACATGTTCATGAACCCGGTGTACGGGCTGTTCGCGGTCGCCTTCGGCGCGGTCGGCCTTCAGCCGGTGGACTGGCTCGCCGACTTTCCCTTGGGTTCGATCATCCTGATGATCAGTTGGCAGTGGACGCCGTTCGCGTTCCTCATCTTCATGACTTCGCTCCAGTCGCAGGACCGGGAGCAGCTCGAAGCGGCGGACATCGACGGGGCCAACGGGTGGCAGAAGGCCCTCTACGTGACCCTCCCGCACCTCGCCCGGTCCATCGCGGTCGTCGTCATGATCCAGACGATCTTCCATCTCTCGGTCTTTGCCGAGATCTTCGTCACCACCGGCGGCGGGCCGGGCTTCGACAGCACGAACCTCGCCTTTCTCATCTTCTCCCAGGCCCTCCTCCAGTTCGACGCCGGCGTCGCCTCGGCGGGCGGGGTGATCGCGATCGTCCTCGCCAACGTCGTCGCGATCTTCCTGATCCGGCTGGTCGGCAAGAGCCTGGTGGTCAAGTGATCCCGGCGGCGGCCCCCGCGAAGGCTCCTGCGGCGACCCCTGGCAAGGCGGCCCCCGGCAGGGCAGCGGCCGGGCGGAGTCTCCGCCGGCGGCTTCGGACCGGGGCCGCATGGGCCGCCGCCCTCGTCATGTTCTTCCCGATCCTGTGGATGATGCTGACCAGCCTCAAGACCGAGCTGCAGGCGATCTCCGTGCCGCCGCTGCTCCTCTTCGAGCCCACGCTCGACAACTTCGTGCTGGTGCAGGAGCGGAGCGACTACTTCCGCTACGCCGTCAACTCCGTCGCGACCGCGTTCGGCGGCACCGCGATCGCCATCGCGCTCGCGGTTCCCGCCGCCTATGCGATGGCGGTGCACGGCGGCCGGTTCACCCGGGACGTCCTGCTCTGGATGCTGTCCACGAAAATGCTGCCGGCGGTCGGGGTGCTGATGCCCGTTTACCTGCTCGCCCAGCAGGCGGGGCTGCTCGACACCCGCACGGTGCTCGCGATCATCTTCGCGATGATCAACCTGCCGATCATCGTCTGGATGCTGTTCAGCTATTTCCGCGAAGTCCCCCTCGCGATCCTGGAGGCGGCCCGCATCGACGGGGCCAGCACGTTCCGGGAGATCGTGTACGTGCTGCTCCCGCTCACCTGGGGAGGCGTCGCCTCCACCGCGCTGCTCAGCATCATCCTGTGCTGGAACGAGGCGTTCTGGTCGATCAACCTGACCGCCTCGGACGCCGGCACCCTGACCGCGCTGGTCGCCTCCTATTCGAGCCCCGAGGGCCTGTTCTGGGCGAAGCTCTCCGCGGTCTCGACCCTCTCCTGCGCCCCGATCGTGGTGTTCGGCTGGTTCTGCCAGAAGCAGCTCGTGCAGGGCCTGACCTTCGGCGCGGTCAAGTGATCCCGCCGGCCGCGGGCTTGGCGGCTCTCGAAGAGCGAACGGCCTGCGTGACCGGGGCCGCGGGCCGGGGGAGCGTCCCCGGCCAGGGCCGCGGAAGCGGGTAAGCGGGTAAGCGGGCAAGCGGGCAAGCGGAAGGAAGGATGTCGATCATCGTGCCGGAAATCGAGATCGTCGACCGCTCGGCGGGCAGCATCCGCTACCTCGAACACGGCTGGCCGACGGAGCTGTGCCGCTGGCACGCCCACGAGGAGTACGAGCTGCATCTCATCGTCGAGACCCGGGGAAAGGCGTTCGTCGGGGACCACATCGGGGTGTTCGAGCCCGGCAGCCTGTACCTGACCGGCCCCCTGGCGCCGCACAACTGGGTGACCGACGCGGAGTTCTGCGCCCCGGTGGCGACGCGGGACATGCTGGTCCAGTTCGACGACGCGGGGCTCGCGAAGGCCGAATCCGCCTGGCCGGAGTTCCGGGAGCTGAAGCCGATGCTCGAGCGGTCGGCGAGCGGCCTCGAGTTCGCCGGGTTCGACCTCGACGAGGCGAGGGAGCGGTTCGCCGGCATCCGCGACGGCGCCGGCCTGAAGCGCGTGCTCCTCACCCTGGACTTCCTGGCGCGGTTGAGCCGGTGGCCGCGGATCGTGCCCTTGTCGGCCGCCCGCGTGACCAACCGGAGCTCCCTCAAGAACCACTCGACGATCGTTGCCGTCATCGAGCACGTGGTGGCCAACTACCGGGAGGAGCTGACCCTCGCCGATTCCGCGGAGATGGCCTGCATGAGCCCGAGCGCGTTCTCGCGCCGCTTCCACGCGACGACCGGCAACCGCTTCACGGAATTCATCAACCGGGTCCGGATCGGGCAGGCGTGCGTCAAGCTCCAGGAGACCGACGACCGCATCTCCTCGATCTGCTTCAACGTCGGGTTCCGGAACCTGGCCCACTTCAACCGGCAGTTCTCGAGAATCAAGGGAATGACCCCGCGCGCCTACCGCAACGAGGCGCGCCGGGGGCTCGCCCGCTGACCGCAACCCGGGACCGGAGGTCGAATGACGCGAGAGGCGGCGCTGCTGCGCACCGGCTATGACCGCGAGGCCGCGCGGGTCGGGGTCGTGCACCTCGGGGTGGGCGCCTTTCACCGCGCCCACCAGGCGGTGTATTTCGACGACATGATGGAGCGGACGGGCGATCTGGGCTGGGCGGTCGCCGGGGTGAACCTCCGCTCCGCCGATTCCGGGAGCCTGGCGCGGCTGCGCGCCGGCGGGGGCGCGTACGTCGTCAAGTCCTACGATCCGGACGGCGGCTCGGAATTCCGCCTGGTGCGCGCCCACAAGGCGTTCTTCGACTGGTCGCGGCGCGCGGAGGCGGCCGAGGACGTCGTCGCCGACCCCGGCGTCCGGCTGCTCTCGGCGACCGTCACCGAGAGCGGCTACTGCCTTGGGGACGACGGCCGGATCGATCTCGGCAGCCCCGAGATCCGGGCCGAGCTCGACGGCGCGGGGAAGAGCTCGATCTACGCCTATCTCCGGGCCGCGCTCGGGAAGCGCCGCGCGGCGGGAGAGCAGCCCCTCACGGTCCTCTGCTGCGACAACCTGCGCGGGAACGGCGCGATGCTGGAGCGGAACCTCCGCGATTACCTCGCCGCGGCCGGAGAGCCGGGGCTCGCCTCGTGGATTGCCGATCACGTGTCGTTCCCCTGCTCGATGGTGGACCGGATCACCCCCCGCCCGGAGGCGAGGCACGCGAGCGAGGTGGCGGAGCGGTTCGGCATCGCCGACGACTTCACGGTCCACTGCGAGCGCTTCAGGCAGTGGGTGATCGGCGACCGCTTCCTCGGCGCCCGCCCCGACCTTGACGCGGCCGGCGCCGAGCTCGTCGAAGACGTCCACCCCTACGAGGAGGCCAAGATACGAATCCTTAACGGCAGTCATCTCGCGCTCGCCTATCTCGCGGCGCTCCGAGGCATCGAGACCTATGACGCGGCGCTCCGGGAACCCTCTCTCGACGCGTTCTTCGACGCGCTGACGACGACCGAGATCCTGCCGTCCCTCGATCACGGGACGCCGATCGACCTTCCCGCCTACCGCGACTCGGTCAAGAGGCGCTTCCGGAACCGGTCCATCGCCGACCGAATCTCGCGGATCGCCATGGACGGCGCGAGCAAGTTCCCGGTATTCCTGCTGCCCACGGTGCGGGCGTGCTTCGCGCGGGGCGTCGCGCCCCGCCTGGCGGCGACCGCCATCGCGAGCTGGTACGTCTTCCTGCGGCGCCTCGAAGCCGGGCGCCTCGAATTCGACTACGTCGACCCGAAGCTGCCGATGGTCCGCCCGCTCCTCGCCCCCGGCCGCGAGGAGGAGTTCGCCCGCCTGCCCGGCCTCTGGGGGGATACGGCGCGCCGCCACCCGGAGTTCGTGCGCGAGGTCTGCGCCCGGATCGCCGACCTCGAAACGGAGTATTCCGGGGCCTGACGGGAACCTTCCGTTCAGCCGGACCAGTCGCCGCCGCCGCGTCCAAGGGCCGCGTCATCGCGCGGCCGGCTCGCCCGCGCTCCCTTGAAACGGCGCCTCCTGCCGGTCGGCCGTCCGACGGCGCCTGCGTGCCGGCCGGCGCCGGAATCCTGGCCGGCCTTCAAGCGCACGACGTGGAGCTCATCGATTCGTCCGCTTGACCCGAGGATGGGCCGCGGATAAGGTGCGCCGCGAAACCGGGGAGCCGTGCCGAATGCTCGATCAACTGTCCGTCAGGACCTTCAAGTCCCTGGATGACGTTACGGTCGATCTCGGGCTGGTCAACGTCTTCATCGGCGCGAACGGAAGCGGAAAGAGCAATTTGCTGGAAGCGTTGGGGATCCTCTCCGCAGCCGCGGACGGCAAGGTCGACGATCAAGCCTTGCTGGCCCGCGGCGTCCGTCCCGGCCTTCCCGCGTTGTACAAGTCCGCGTTTCCCGCCAGGCGCGGAACGAAACTCCCACCCCATCTGCATTTCGGCGCAAGCGGCGCGGGCGCCGGATACGAAGTATCGCTGCACAACCCCCTGAAGGACCCGGCGCCCGCCTGGAGATTCAAGACGGAGTCATGGAAGGACGGTGACAACAGTCTGGTGGGACGCTTGCCCACCCAGGCAGGCAAAGCCAATCCTGAACGAGGGCTGGCGGCCTTGAAGGCAGTGGAAGTCCCAGCGGGAGCCGCCCTCGATCTCCTGGGATTGCTGCAAGGCTACGTCATTTTTTCACCGGCGACCGCCGTCTTGCGCGGCGTCGCGCCGGAGACACAGCCGAGGCAACCGGTGGGCCTGTCTGGAGGAAACCTGCCGCGAGCTGTCCGGGATCTGATCGAGCAACGCGAGGAGGATGATCGCAGCCGGCGGATTTGCCGGGAGGCGCTGGAGCTCGTGGATTGGGCCGAGAGCTTCGGCTCGACCTCCTCCGCTCGACTACCGCTCTCTCCGGCGGCCGCATCTTCGAGTTACGTGATCCGGTTCCGTGATCGGTTCATGCGCAAGGACCGGAACGTCCTCTCCGGCCATGACGCTTCCGAAGGCGCCCTGTACGCCCTGTTTCTCGCGGTAGTTGCCGGGCACGAAGCAAGCCCTGCCCTTTGCGCCGTGGACAACGCGGATCATGGGCTGAATCCCCGGCTGGCCCGATCCCTGATGGAGCGCCTGTGCCAATGGTATCTGGGCTCGAACGAGCCGCGCCAGATCTTGCTGACCACGCACAATCCATCGGTTCTGGATGGCCTGCCGTTGCAGGATGGGCGCGTGCGGCTGTTCACGGTTTCGAGGACCAGGTCGGGACGCACTTCGGTCCGTCGTGTGATCGTCGATCACGATCTTCAGCAGAAGGCGGAGCGAGGCTGGTCCCTGTCTCAACTGTGGGTGAGGGGAGACCTTGGAGGTGTTCCCAATGTCTGAGCCGTTGCGCATCGCAGCCGCTGTCGAAGGACCAACCGACGCAATCGCGCTTGAAGCGATCCTGGGCGCCTTGCTGCCGGATACGGATTTCGAGCTTCAGACGTTGCAGCCGGAGGGATCCGCCGCTTTCGACCATGCGCCGCACCAAGGAACAGGCGTGGGGTGGGTCGGGGTCTATCGTTGGAGCCGCCAGTCTGCCTGTGAGGGCGGCGGCTGGGTGTCCGGTTGTTCGGCACTGAGGCATCATGACGTGCTGATCGTGCATGTAGACGCGGACGTAGCCGGGAAGACATACGCCAGTGGCAATATTCGGGATGCGCCTCGCGAAGACCTGCCTTGCGAGAAGCCTTGCCCGCCGCCGCATGACACCACCAACGCCCTGCGGGCGGTGGTTCTCAACTGGCTTGGTGAGCACGGATGTCCGCCGCAGGGGGTTGTCCTGTGCACACCTTCGAAGAGCATGGAAGCCTGGGTGCTCGCCGCCGTCTGGCCGGAAAACCAGGTGATCCAGCGAGACGGCTGGGAATGTCACCCCAACCCGGAAGGCCAGATGAAAGCCCTTCCCAAACATCGACGGTTCAGCAAGCGCCCGGACGACTATCGACGCAAGCAAGTAGAGATCGAGAAGGCATGGCCGCAGGTCTCCGAAAGGTTGGAGGAGGCGAAACGCTTCGAATTCGAATTTCTTGCCGCCATTCCTACCTGAGCTGATGGCGATGCTTCCCCCTGCGACAGTCGTCCCCGGCCGTCGCGGCCCGACCCGGGCAGATCGCTCTCCGGGATCCCCGGGGCGGTTCAGAGGAGGTCGACGGCGATCGGGCAGTGGTCGGAGGGCAGGCCGCGGCGCGGGTCGGCGTCCGCGTCGGTCCA
This sequence comes from Gammaproteobacteria bacterium, assembly GCA_965243335.1. Taxonomy (GTDB): domain Bacteria; phylum Pseudomonadota; class Gammaproteobacteria; order HK1; family HK1; genus JAJDXW01. The sequence continues at coordinate 621,214 of OZ251545.1, read as the reverse complement.
CACGAGCTGCCGGAGGGAGGCCGGGTCCACCCGCCGCCATGCCCGCGCGCCGAACACGAAGAAGTCGATCGGGTGGCGGTGGTAGCGGGAGGTCCCTCGCCAGCACGCCGGGCTCTGGCCGGAAGGCAGCCGGTGGAGCTTCAACCCCGGCGGGTCGCGGTCGTCGAGGGCGCGCCACAGGTGGTCGCGCGGCCCGTGCCGGTCCATCGCCCGGTTGAAGTCGCCGAGGACCACGAAGGGCGCGCCCTCTCGCCAGCGCGCGTCGATCCAGGATTCGAGGGGCTCGATCTGCCGGGCGAGCTTCCGGCAGTGGCGGCTGCGGGGCTCCTCCAGGCTCTTCGCGAAGCAGCGCGACTTGAGATGGACGTTGAGCAGGCGAAGCTCCCGTCCGCCGCGCCGGACGGCGAGATCGACCCCCCATCGAAGCTCGTAGCGGGAGCCCGCCCCGAGCCCGAGGGCCGGCACGTCGCGCTTGGCCACCCGATCGAACCTTCCCCGGCGCACCGCGAACCCGACGTAGACGTCGTCGTAGCGGGAGTCGTAGCGGCCGGAGAAGTGGAAGTCGTAGTCGCGGGCGGGAAAGACCCTCGCCGCCGCGCGCGGCCCGTTGACCTCCTGGAGGGCGATGACGTCGGCGGCGAGGCCGCGGGCATAGCGGGCGAGGGTCCGGTAGTCGCCCTCGCTCCGGGCGGGCGCGCCGCGCCACACCGCGCCGCCCGTTCGCCAGTGGAGCAGGTTGAGGTTCCAGCTCGCGATCCGGATCCATTCGGGCGGCGCGGGCGGGGTCCCTCTCGGCCGCTCGTCCGATTGCACGGGCGGACTCCCTGCCCCCTGCCCCGCCCCGCCCCCGCCCTCGCCCTCGCAGCCGGGGCGGGCGGCCCCTTCCCGGTGGCAGTGGCAGGTACCGCTCGCCCGGTGGTTGTGGCAGCCGTCCGCCGCCACCCCGCCGGGATGCGCCGACGCCGCGACCGGAAGCAGCGCGAAGGCGACCGCAGCCGCGAGCACGGCCACGGCCGCGGCAGGTGCGCGACGGGGATTCACGCCATGCACTCCACTCACGCACGCTCCCGGGAGCGTGCCTCCCGGGGACGCTCGTGTGCCGCCCGCAGCGTCGCCACCGCCCGGAGCTTCGCTGCGGGAACGGATCCGGTCAGCCGTACTTGAAGCGGAGCGAACGGGCGTTCATGTAGCCCTGCAGGCCGACCTGGGACCATTTGACGACCCTCTTGCGGAACGAGCGGTAGCTGTCCCAGACCTTCCGGGTGGTCGGGTCGGACGCGCCGACCCCGCTCACGACCTCGGAGGACGCCTCCCCGAATTTGCGGAGCAGGGGGCTGGAGAACCGGTGCAGCTTGACGTCGTGCTCCGACACCAGGGCATGGAGCGCGGCCGGGCTCATCCCGTCGTACTCGGAGGTCTGGACGTGCGCCTCGGCTTCGAGGACGGCGGTGACGACCTCGCGCTCCGCCGCGGAAAGGCTCTCCCAGAAGCGTCGGTTGACGGCATAGCTCGCCATCGTCCCCGGCTCGTGGAACCCCGGCCAGTGGTAGTGCCTGACCACCCGGTGGAACCCGAACTGGAGGTCGCGCCACGGCCCGAACCACTCGGCGCCGTCGAGGGCGCCGGAGCGAAGGGCCGGCAGGATCCGCGAGGAGGGATGGCTGACCGCGGCCACCCCGAGGGCGCGCAGCACGTCCCCGCCGAGGCCGGGCATGTGGAACCGGAGGCCCTGGAAATCGCCGAGGCTCTTGATCTTCCGGTTGGCCCATCCGCCCATCCCGACCCCGGAGGCGGGGCCGGCGAACGGGACCGTCCCGAAGTCGGCGTGGATGTCTCGCCACAGCGCGTAGCCGCCGCCGTACCCGAGCCAGGCCCATGCCTCGTGGCAGGTCATCCCGAACGGGACCGAGGTGAAGAAGTTGAGCGCGGGGGTCCGCCCCGAGAAGTAGTACTCCAGCGAGAAGTACATCTCCGCGAAGCCGTCCGAGACCGCGTCGAACACCTCGAACGCGGGGACCAGCTCGTCCGCGTTGTAGAGGCGCACGGTGAGCCGGCCGTCGGTGGCGGCGGTGATGCGCCGGGCGACGCGGGCCGCGGAAGTGCCGAGCCCCGGGAAGTTGGCGGTGAACGACGTGACGAGCTTGAGCTCCCGCAACCCCCGCGAGACGGCCGGCGCGGAGCCGGCGGCCCCCGCGACGGCCGCACCGGCGGCCGCGCCGGTGCTCAGGAACTGGCGGCGCTTCATCCGACGACCCCTCTCTCACGTCGTCCTTCCGCCCCGCGGCCGGGGCGGGGCGTCTTCTTCGGGCCTGAAGTCGATGAGGGCGGAGCCCGAGGCCCCCGCCCGCGCCCATGATACCGCGTTTCGCGGCGTCCCCGACGGGGACGGCCGCCCCGTGCTGCGGCCTCTGCGGGCGTACCCAGGGGCGTTCGCCATTGGCGAAAATCCCTACAGCGCACGCGCCTCGTTCCCAAGGCGCGGCGGCCCCGGCGGCGCCTCTCTGCTACATTGACTCGGAGCTGTGGGGAGGATATGGGCGATCATGGCGGACTTCCGAGGCTTCGGCCCCGAGCTGGCGACGTTCCTCCAGGACCTCCGCGCGCGCAACGAGCGTTCCTGGTTCGCCGCGAACCGGGAGCGCTACGAGGAGACGGTGCGCGAGCCGGCCCGCGCGTTCATCCGGGCGATGGCTCCGGCCCTCGCCGCCGTCTCTCCCCACTTCCGGGCGGACGACCGCAAGACGGGAGGCTCCCTGATGCGGATCCACCGGGACACCCGCTTCTCGCCCGACAAGACCCCGTACAAGACCAACGTGGGGATCCAGTTCCGCCACGCGCTCGGCCGCGACGTCCATGCCCCCGGGTTCTACGTCCATTTCGAGACGGGGAGCGCGTTCCTCGGGGCGGGGGTGTGGCGGCCCGATTCCGCCGCGCTGTTCATGATCCGCTCCCGCATCGACGAAGAGCCGGACACGTGGCGCGAGGTGCGGGACGGCGCGGCGTTCGGGGCGTCGTTCCGCCTCGGTGGGGAGAGCCTCAAGCGGGTCCCGCGCGGGTTCGAGAAGGACCATCCCTTCGCGGAGGACCTCCGGCGGAAGGACTTCATCGCCGGCCACGAGCTTCCCCCGGAGGACGTGCTCGGGCCGGGGTTCCCGGACTTGGCGGCCGCCCGGATGCGCGATGCCGCCGGCTTCATGCGATTCCTCTGCGAAGCGCTCGACGTCCCGTTCTGATGGAGGGGCCGGCGGCGAAAGCGGCGGAACGGGCGCCCCGCCCTGCCCGGGCCTTCGGCATCGGCAGCGCGCGCTTCGGTCCCCGCGGCCGCGGCGTCTCCGCGCCCTCGCGGCGGGGCTCGGTGACGTATGCGGGCTAGCCGCGCCGGTCGCGGCCCGGTGAGCGATTTCGACGCGATCGTGGTCGGGGCCGGCATCGTCGGGGCGGGAACCGCGTTCGCCCTCGCCCGCGCGAACGCCCGCGTCGCCCTCCTCGACCCGAACCCCGTCGGCGCCGCGTCCGGCGGAGCGAAGGGAGCGGGGGAGACGGGGAGGGTCGGGACCAGCGGGGCGAGCTTCGCGTGGATCAACGCGACGGCCAAGACCGACCGGGAGGATTACCACCGGCTGAACGCGCGCGGGGCCGAGCACTACCGCGCCCTCGCGCGGGAGTTCGGCGAGGGCCGCGTCGGGCTCCATCCCGCCGGGATGATCGCGTGGGCCGATCCGGGCGACGAGGCGCGCCGGCAGGCGCTGCGCGGCCAGGTGGCGCGGCTGCGGGAATGGAGCTACCCCGTCGCCCCCCTCGACACGGACGGCCTGCGGGCGCTCGAACCCCACGCCGCCCTGCCGGACGGCGCGGAGGGCTTCCTCGCCTGGGGCGACGCCTGGCTCGACGCGCCCCGCGCCGTCGGCCTCCTCTGCGAGGAGGTGCGGCGACGGGGAGGCGCGTTGATCGCGGGCGGCGGCCGGGGCCGGGTCGCCGGGCTCCTGCGGGACGAAGCCGGCGCGGTCCGCGGGGTCGAGGCCGGCGGGGGCGGGCGGCTCACCGCCCCGGTGGTGGTGGCGGCCCTCGGCCCCGACACCGAAGACCTCCTCCGGGCGTGGCTCCAGCCGGGGGAGCTCGGCAACCGTCCGTTCCTCACCCGCCGGCCCGGCCTCCTCGTCGATGTCCCGGACACCGGACCCTTCCGGCTCGTCCGCCACGTGCTCTACACCGGGGACAACGCATTCCACGTCCGCCCCGGGCCTTCGGGCGGCCTTCGCATCGGCTCCGAGGACGCGGACCCCGAGAGCGAGGCGCCGGACGATGCGGAGGCGCGGGCGGTCGCCCTCCTCGCGCGGGCGCGCGCCCTGGTCCCGCGGCTCGGCGGGGGCGCTCCCCTGGAAACGCTGGCCCGCGCGTGCACGGTCCGGATCGGGGTCCGGCCCGTACCCGCGGACGACCGCACCATCATCGGCCCGGTCCCCCGGGTCCGCGGCCTCTACGTCATCGCCACCCACAGCGGGGTGACCCTGGGGCCGTACCTCGGACGGCTCGCCGCCGAGGAGCTGGTGAGCGGGGAGATGCCGGCGCCGCTCGCCCCCTTCCGCTTCGACCGCTTCCCCTGAAGCGCCGACCTTCCCCCCCGAATATTCACGCCGGCCGGTTGGCACTGCGGATGCGATCCATGCGAGACCCCGCGGCCTGCGCTCCTGTCCCGGAGGCTCCATGACACGAGCAGGGACACGAGTTCGAGGCGCGGGGGCGATCAGGCGATGACGACGTGCTCCCGGGTGATGATGAACGGGAGCTCCCCCGGCGCGATGAAGTTGGCCTCGTCGGCGCGGGTCCGGGCATAGGCGTCGGTCCGCGCCGATTCGCGCATCGCGTCCGTGCTCGCGAACCAGGTGATCGCGACCCCGTCACAGGGGGGCTGGCGCCCGTTCGCGTAGCCGCCCCGGCGGCAGTGGCTCTGCACGTAGCGCACGATGACCGGGATCTCGCTCGCGAGCGGGCCGTGCGTCTCGCGCCAGTAGCGCTGGAATTCCTCGACCCCGAGGTCCGGCCGCCGGCGCACGAACTCGACGTTCTTGACCCCGCCGGCCGGCGGGTCGCCGTCCTTGATCAGGCGCTCGTCGGTCACGAGGGTCCGCATCGTGGAGCGGTCGATGAACCGCGCCTCGTCCTCCTGCACCGCCCGCAGCGCGTCCGCGCCGTCGAGCGCGCGGATCGCGTCCACGTCGTCGAACCAGACCTCCGCGGTCCCGTCGAAGGCGGGCGCCCCCCTGCGGTAGCCCCCGAGGAGGGTGTGGGACTGCACGTAGCGCCGGATCCCGGGCAGCCCGCGGACCACCTCCGCGTGCCGGGTCCGCCAGTATTCCTGGAAGGGCTCGACCTCCATGCCGGCCCGGCGCTTGAAGTAGACGACCAGCTTGACCATCGCTCTCCTCCCCCGATTCCACCCCGCCCGGGTCCTCTGCGCCCGGCAGGTACGACGCGCCTGCCGCCGCGCCCCGAACCGGCGTCCCGAACCCGCGCGCTCGCATGATAGGGCAACGAACCGTGCGATGATCCCTCACCCGCCCGGCGCATCACGGCCCCGGAAGGCAGTCGGAAAGGTCCAGAATGGTCGCGACCCCGGAGATCGAGCCTGCCGAAGTCCCCGAACGGCTGAGCGCCCTTGCGCTCCGCTTCTCGGGGATGGACGGCATTGGGGTGTCGTTCGAGTTCTTCCCTCCCCGGACGGAAGCGATGGAGAAGACCCTGTGGCGGTCCATCCTCCGCCTCGCTCCGCTCGAGCCGCGGTTCGTATCCGTCACTTACGGCGCGGGGGGCGGCGCCCGCCACCGCACCCACGCGACGGTGCGCCGGATCCTTGAAGAGACCTGCCTCACCCCGGCGGCCCACCTCACCTGCGTCGGCGCGCCGCGCGAGGAGGTGGACGAGGCGGCGCGCGCCTACCACGCGGCGGGGGTCCGCCACATCGTGGCCCTGCGCGGCGACCCCCCCGAGCCCGGCGCCCGCTACGCGCCGCATCCCGGCGGATACGCCCACGCGGTCGACCTCGTGGCCGGCCTTCGCCGGATCGCAGACTTCGAGGTCTCGGTCGCCGCCTACCCGGAGACCCATCCCGAGGCCCCGAGCCCGCGCTTCGACCTCGACAACCTCAAGCGCAAGCTCGATGCGGGCGCGAGCCGGGCCATCACCCAGTTCTTCTTCGACACCGAGCGGTTTCTCGGCTTCCGGGACCGGGTCCGCCGGGCCGGGATCGAGGCGCCGCTCATCCCCGGCATCCTGCCGGTGACCAACTACGCCCAGGTCGCCCGCTTCGCGCGCCTGTGCGGGGCCTCCACGCCGCGCTGGCTGTCGCGGCTGTTCGAGACGCTGGAGGACGATCCGGACGCGCGCAAGCTGGTCGCGGCGATGGTCGCCGGGGAGCAGTGCCGGATCCTCGCCGCCGAAGGCGTCTCCGACTTCCACTTCTACACCCTCAACCGCGCCGACCTCACCTTCGCCATCTGCCACATGCTGGGCCTGCGCGCCGCGGCGCCGGGCGCCGCCGGCTGATTCGAGCGTCGATGACCCGGACCCCGGCGCCGGGGGCTCGATGCCCCTTGGGCTACGCCGCCGCATCCCTCGCGGGCGACGGCGCACGTACCGGGAGTCGAGCACTCCGAGCGGCTTCCTCTCCGGAGCGCGCCCGGCCGCTACGGGGCAGGCAGACTCCGAATCGTGATCTCGACAGGGATCATCCTGGCAACGAGGTCCGTGAAACCGAACACGACCGAGGCGATGAAGCCCAAGGCGAGGATCACGCCCGCTGCCGTCCACACCACCTTCTTCAGGTTCCCCACCGCTCCCTCGATGCGGTCGAGCCGAGCGTCGATACGGTCGAGCCGATCGGTAATCTGATTGAACGCCAACATCGCCCACTGCCCCGAATCGTCCGTCGGGGCCTGCCTCTTTTCGAGAGAGTCCGGCTTCCGCTCCGGCCCACCACGGCTCATGGCAGATGGACCCCCAGCCATTCCCAGAACCGCTTCGATGCGAAGCCGTTGTAGGAGGATACGCGAATCACGATCCCCTCCGGCATGGGGTGCGCGGTCTCGTTGCGGTCATCGGGCCAGATCAGATCCGTGAGCTCGTCCGCCGTCCCATCGAAGGTGACGAACCATGCCGTCGGGGCGTACTGGTCGTTGATGCTCCGCAAATGCTTCTCCACCCCGTCCGGCAGACGCGGCTCATCCCCTGCGAAGGCTACGATCGCGTAGAGCATCTATCGATCCGCCATCCGGCGGATCATCCCCTTACCGCAGGCCATCTCCCCCGCTACAGGCCGGTCGCCCGGCAGCCCGGTTCCATGAAGCAGGGCGCGTTCGGTACCCTCCGGCGCCGAGCGCGCATGGGGAAGCCGCGTCGCAACGCGTTCCTGCGGCGCCTCATCGCGCCGGGGCGTGGCGCCCCGTTCCTCGGACGACTCCGGCATCACCTTTCCTCGGGTTCGGGTCCGTCGTTTCACTGCCCGGATACTGCACCCCCCCACTGCCAGGCGCAACATGACCCGCAGCCATTCAACCCGCCCCCGTCCTTGGCCAGGCAGGGCCGGCGGTAGTCGGGTCAGTGCCAGGCGCGGGGGGTTCCGCGCACGCTGATCCGCCACAGCAGGCGGGTGTTGCGCTCGTCCCTCGCGGGCTCGATCGGGGTCCCCGAGTGAAGGGTCTGGGTGGTGTCGTAGATCGCGACGTCCCCGACCCGGTACTTGTGGCGGTAGATGAACCGCTCCTGGAGCGCGTGCCGCTTGAGCTCCTTGAGGATCGCCGCCCCCTCTTCCTCCTCCATCCCCTCGATCGCGTAGGGCGTGCCGGCCACCCCGTAGAGGGTCTTGCGCCCGGTGACGTCGTGGGGCCGGACGATCAGGTGCCGGACGGCGGGGACCCGCTCCACCTGCTCGCCGGTGATGAGGGGATTCGCGATCGCTTCGTCCCCCTCCCCGCTGCTCGCACCGTAGAGGTGCCAGGCGTAGCGGCCCTCGAGGCGCTGCTTCAGGTCCGCCGGAAGCGCGTCGTATGCGCTCTTGAGATCCGCGAGCTGCGTCTCGCCGCCGGTTTCCGGGGACCTGATCGAGAAGAGCATCGTCGCGCTCGACGGAACCGCCTCGTAGGACTGGTCGGTATGCCAGAACGCGGCCCCGTTGCGGACCGCCTCGTTGTCCTTCCACTCGCCGCCGTAGTTCCCGATCGCCATCATCTCCGGGTAGCCCGGCATCCGCAGGTGGTCGAGCACGTGGGGGATGGGCTCGCCCCACCAGCGCCCGAACTCGAGGTACTGGTCCTCGGTCATACGCTGGCCGCGAATGACGAGCAGGCGATGTTCGTGCACGGCGTCGGCGAGGGCCTTGAGCGTCTCGTCGTCGAGACCCTGGGCGACGTCGATCCCGACCGCCTCGACGCCGAAGCTCGCGCCTTCGAGGGGACCTGTCGAGAGCATGTTCCGTTCCTCCTGCCCATTCGTTCCGGCGGGCGCCCGCCTCGGAGCCGGTGGGCGTCAAGGGGCGCCTGCATGCGCTCCGGCCGGGGGGCGCCGACCGTGCGAAGCCCCGGAGGCCGGTGGGACATTCTAGCCCGCATCTCCCACTACATCTTCGTCGCAAGGACGTCGAGCCCCCTGGGTGTGGGTCGGACGGTGACGAAATGCGCCCTGCGACGATGAACCTTCGCGGCGTCGGCGGGTGCAGGCGGTCGAGGGCCGTATGCCTCGTCGGGACAGGGCGAATCCCCGACGGGAGGCGCCGCGGCCCTACGGCGGGCGGGGCGTCGTCCCACGAAATGCGAGCCGATCCCTCCGGCGTTTCGAGCTTGGCGCCCGTATCGACCGAAAGGGGGCGAGGCTACAGTGCCCCCCATGCACGACGCGGCCTACAAGAACCTGTTCTCCCATCCCCGGATGGTCAAGGACCTGCTGCGCGGGTTCGCGGCCAGGGGGTGGAGCGACCGGCTCGACTTCGAGACGTTGGAGAAGCTCCCGGCGGAGTTCGTGAGCGAGGACCTGCGCCGCCGCCAGGGCGACGGGCTGTGGCGGGTGCGCTTCCGCGACGCGGGCTGGCTCCACGTGCTCGTGCTGCTCGAGTTCCAGTCCACCGCCGAGCCGTACATGGCGGTTCGGATGCTGGTCTACGCGGGGCTGCTGTACCAGGACCTCATTCGCCGGGGGGAGTTGGGGCCGGACGGGGAGCTGCCGCCGGTGCTCCCGGTCGTGCTCTACAACGGGCGTTCGCGCTGGATGGCGGCCGATGACGTGGCGAAGCTGCTGGCCCCGGTCGACGAGCCGCTGGCGCGCTACCAGCCTTCGTTTCGCTACTTCGTGCTTGACGAGCGGGCGCGCCAGGAGGACGATCTGCCGCGAGGCAACCTGGTGACGGCGCTGATCGGGTTCGAGAACAGCCGTTCGCCGGAGGCGCTGGAGCGGGCCGTGGCGGCGTTGCTCGAATGGCTCCGGGGTCCGGAGGACGGGGAGCTCAAGCGGGCGTTCCTGCAGTTGGCCCTGCGGGTGGCCATGCCGGCCGGGCTCCGTTCGGAGGGCCTGTCGCCGACGGCGCCGCGATTGGAGCAACTGGAGGAGGAGCCGGCGATGTTGGCCGAACGGGTGCAGGAGTGGTACAGGGAGGCTCGGGAACAGGGCATGGAGCAGGGTATCGAGCAGGGCCGCGCCGAGGAGCGGGCGTTGCTGTGCCGGCTGGCGGCGCGGAAGTTCGATGCCGGGACGGGCGACCGGCTGTCGGGGCTGCTGAGCCGTTTCACGGCGCCTGGCCAGCTCGGCGAGGTCGGCGACTGGATCATCGAATGCGACACGGGCGCCGAGCTGCTCGCCCGCATCGAAGGGATGGCTCGGCCCGCCTCCTGACCTGCCGCCCGGCGCCCGCGCGGCAGGGCGCCGCCGGGCCGCGCCCGGGGCGTTTCGACCCCGCCGCGCCCGCGGCCCTCAGCCCGCCGCCCGCCCGGCTCCGGTCTGGCCGAACAGGTTCCGCCGCTCCTCCTCGCTCGGGGGCTCCGTGCGGCGCCATTCCTTGCCCACGTCGACCCCCCGCCGGGCGGCGGGGCGCGCCTTCATCGCCCCGTGCCAGCGCACGACGTTCGGGTAGGCGTCCAGCGACTGCCCGAACGTCTTGTAGGGGAGGAGCCAGGGCCACGTCGCCATGTCGGCGATGGAGTAATCCCCGGCGAGGAATTCGCGGTCCGCGAGCCGGCGGTCCATGACCCCGATGAGCCGGTCGTATTCCTTCGCGTACCGGTCGTGCGCGTAGGGGTTCGGCTCGGGGGCGTAGTTCACGAAGTGGCTGAGCTGCCCGGCCATCGGCCCGAACCCTCCGACCTGCCAGTAGAGCCACTGCAGGACCTCGAAGCGCGCGTTCGCCGCTTCGGGCAGGAACCGGCCCGACTTCTCCGCCAGATAGGTGAGGATCGCCCCCGATTCGAATATCGCGATCCGCCCCTCCGGCCCCTCCGGATCCACGATCGCGGGCATCCGGTTGTTCGGGCTGATCGCGAGAAATTCGGGCTGGAACTGCTCGCCGCGCCCGATGTTGACCGGGACCACCCGATAGGGCAGCCCGCACTCCTCGAGCATGATGGAGATCTTCCAGCCGTTGGGGGTGGGCCAGTAGTAGAGGTCGATCACCGTTTCTCTCCGGGGGTTTCTCCGAGCCGCGCGGGAGTGTACCGCGCATCGTCCAACGATTCGGAACGGGGGGAGCGGAACGCGCCGGCGGCCAATTGGCCGGCCGCCGAGGGTCAGTCGGCCACCGCCGCGAGCTGGCGGCCGACGAGCTGGCTGTAGAGGCCGGGCCGGGCGAGCAGCTCCTCGTGGCGGCCGACCTCCGCCACCCGGCCCTCGTCCAGGACCACGATGCGGGCCGCGCTCCGCACCGTGGACAGCCGGTGCGCGATGATGACCGTGGTGCGGTCGTGCATCAGGGTCTCGAGCGCGTGCTGCACGGCCCGCTCGCTCACCGCGTCGAGATGGGAGGTCGCCTCGTCGAGGACGAGGACCGGGGCGTCCTTCAGGAACGCGCGGGCGATGGAGACCCGCTGCCGCTGCCCGCCGGACAGGCGCACCCCGCGTTCGCCCACCGGGGTCTCGAGACCCTCCGGCAGGGCGGCCACGAAGTCGGCGAGGGCGGACCGCTCGACCGCACGGGCGACCTCCTCCTCGCCCCCCTCCGGCCGCGCCACGAGGACGTTCGCCCGGAGGGTTTCGTTGAAGAGCCAGGTGTCCTGGCTCACGAGGGCGATGCGGGCGCGGAGGTCGTCGAGCCGCCAATCCCGGAGGTCGCGCCCGGCGAGGCGCACCGTTCCCCGTTCCGGGTCGAAGAAGCGGAGCAGGAGATGGGCGGCGGTCGTCTTGCCCGCGCCCGACGGCCCGACCAGGGCGACGCGCATCCCGGCCGGGATGTCGAAGGAGACCTCGCGAAGCGCCCGGTCCTCCCGTCCCGGGTAGCGGAAGTCGACCGACTCCATCGCGAGCGCCATTCCCCCCGCCGCCGTCTCCCGCGGGGCGGCGGCGCGCGCCGTCGCGGGGACAGCATCCGCTCCCGGGTTCCCCGAGCTGTCGGCGGTGCCCGAATCGCCCGAACCGGCGGGGCCGCCGGAGGTGCGCTCCGCCGCTCCGGCGCCTACGGCCTCGGCCCGAACCGCGCCCGCTCCCGGGTCCTCTCCCGCGCCCGCCCCGGAGTCCACCCCCGAACCGTCGCGCACCGTCACCGGCTCCCGGTGCACCGCGTACAGCCGCCGCGTCGCCCCCAGCGTATCGGAGAGCTGCCGCCCGACGTACGCGATCTCGGACACCGGCAGGAACGCGGCCATCGCGAGGAGGGCGAGCAGGGGGAGGAGGGCCGGATCGAGGCGCCCGGCGGACACGAGCCAGGCCCCGGCCACCACCACCACGAGGCCGCCGAGCCCGGTGGCGGTCTCCAGCACCACGTTCTGCAGGGTGAGGCTCCGGAAGAAGGGGAGCCGCAGCTCGACGTGGCGCCGGGCGAGGGCGAGGAACTCGCGGCGCCGCTCCGGGGTCCGCTCGAACGCGATGATCTCGCCGAGCCCCTGGATGGTGTCCACCGCGTGGGCGTTGAGGTCGGCGAGGGCTTCGCGGGCGCGCGAGCCGAGCACGTCCACCCGGCGCCGGGCGAGGAAGGGGCTCAGGGCCACCACCGCGAGGATGGGGGCGAGAGCCGCGGCGAGCGGCCAGCCGAACCAGAGCAGGACGCCGACGACCGACGCGGGCACGAGCACCGCCACCAGGCCGGGGGCGATGGTGTGGGCGAAGAAGTACTCCACCAGCTCCACGTCGTGGGTCGCCATCGCCACGAGGTCGCCCGAGCGCCGGCGGAGCAGCCACGCGGGGGCGAGGGCGTCGATCTTCCGGTAGAGGTCGATGCGCATCCGGGCGAGCATCCGGAACGCCATGTCGTGCGCGACCCACGACTCCACCCAGTGCAGGATCCCGGCCGCCGGGGCGGCCGCGAACAGGGCGTACAGCCACGGGGTGAAGTCCCCGCCGCGCTTGAGGGCGGCCACCGCGAGCGCGCTCAGCACCCCGACCCCGATGAGGCAGGCGACCCGGACGACCCCGAACCCGAAGGCGAGGGTGAGCCGCCCGCGCCACGGGCGGACGTGGCGGAGGAGCTCGCGGAACGCCCCGAACCACCCGAGACCCTCCGCGCGGGTGATCTCGTCGGTCGGACCTCCCCCCGCGAACAGGGGGGCCAGATCCTCGGCGGGAGGCCGGCCCGCGGGCGCGGCGAGCTCGACGTCCCCCGGCCTCCGGCTCTCCTCCGCCTGGCCCCGCATCAGGTGGAAGTAGACCCCCTGGCGGCGCATCAGCTCCGCGTGCCGGCCGGACTCCGCGACCCGCCCGCCGTCGAGGACGAGGATCCGGTCCGCCCCGATGACGCTCGACAGTCGATGGGCGAAGATGAGGGTGGTGCGGCCCGTCATCAGGCGTTCGAGGGCCTCCTGGATGACCGCCTCGTTCTCCGCATCCACCGCGCTCAGCGCCTCGTCGAGCACCAGGATGGGAGCGTCGCGGAGGATGGCGCGGGCGATCGCGATCCGCTGGCGCTGCCCGCCGGAGAGCCGCACCCCGCGTTCGCCGACCACCGTCCGGTAGCCGTCCGGCAGCCTCTCGATGAACCCGTGGGCATTCGCGGCCCGCGCCGCCGCCGCGAGCTCCTCGTAGGTCGCGTCGGGCCGGCCGAAGCGGAGGTTGTCCTCGACCGTGCCGTGGAAGAGGACCGTGTCCTGGTTGACGACCGCGATCCGCCCGTGGACGTCGTGGGCGGAGAGGCCGCGGAGGTCGCGCCCCCCGATCCGCACCGAGCCCGCGTCGGGATCGTAGAGGCGAAGCAGCAGGCGGACGATCGAGGTCTTGCCGGCCCCGCTCGCCCCGACGAACCCGACCCGCTCCCCGGCCTCGACCCGGAAGTCGAGGCCGCGGTGGGCGGGGCGGCGGGCGCCGGGATAGGTGAACCCGACCGCCTCGAACCCCACCGTCGGGGCGAGCTCCGCCGCCGGCACGGGTCCCGGTACCGGCGCCTCGCCCGGCGCGGGGCCTTCCGCGGCGGGATACTCCACGATCGGGCGCCCGGCGAGGAGGTTCAGCACCCCGTCGGCCGCCGCCGTGCCGACCAGCCCCTGGTGGAGGAGGGCGCGCAGGTCGCGCTGCGGCCGGAACACCTCGATCCCCATCATCAGCACGACGAGCAGCTCGGCGAGGGACATCGCCCCCGCGTCCACCCGGAAGGCCCCACAGGCGAGCACCGCCGCCGCCCCGACCGCGAGGCCGACGTCGGTGATCCCCCGGCCGAGGGAGTTGACCGCGAGCACCCACATCGTGGTGCGGAAGATCTCTTCCGCGCGGGCCGCGAGACGCCGGCCGCGCTCGCCGCTCTGCCCGAACGCCTTGAGGGTCGCGAGGCCCTGGAGGGTGTCGAGGAACTCGGCCGCGAAGGCCGAGTAGGCGCGCTGGCGCCGCTGGCTGCTCTTGCGGTCCCACCGGGTGAAGGCGGCCGGAGCGACGAGGGTGAAGAGGGCGAACGCGAGGAGGAGCGCCGCCACCGGAAGGTCGAGGAACGCGAGGAACGCGAATACGGCGATCGGGGTCAGCGCGGCCACGCAGAGCTGGGGCAGGAACTGGCCGAACCACGTCTCGAGCTGCTCGACCCCCTCCACGAGCGACACCAGCACCTTCCCGGTGCGCTCGAGCCCGAACCACGCCGGCCCGAGCTCCGCCACCTTGTCGTACAGGCGCGCGCGCATGTGCATCTGGACCCGGGCCGCGGTCCGGTGCGCGATCATGTTGCGCCAGTACTCGAGCCAGCCCCGGAGCAGCATGATGGCGCCGACGAGGGCGAACTTCCCGGCCAGCGCCCCGAGGGGTTCGCCCGCGAAGACCCCCGCGATCAGCCATCCGAGGGCGGCGAACCGCCCGATCCCGACCAGGGCGGCGGCGAGCCCGACCGCGACCGCGAGCGCGATCCGGCCGCGGACCCCCGCGGTGAACGCGAAGAGGCTTCGATCGGGAAGCATCGCGCGACTATCGCCCTGCCGGGCTGGCGGGCCGTGTTCGGCCCGGGGACGGCGCGGCCTTTACGGGCGCGGGCATCCCGGGAACGGCGAGTCCTGCGGGCGCGGACGTCGTGTCCGCAGAGGCGCCGCCCGGCGTCGATCCCGACACCCCTGCGGGCGAGACGCCCGCGCTCCCAGGAGAGGCGCGGCCCATTCGCGCCTGGCGCTTCATTCTCCGGGGCCGGGCGCCGCGGCGGCGGCAAGCAGGCGATCCACCAGGCGCTCCGCGTCCCCGTCCACGATCAGGGCGTCGCGGGCGCTCCTGCCGATGAAACCGGCCTCGATCCCCCGGTCGAGGAGGTCGAGCAGAGGGTCGTAATACCCGCCCGCATCGAGCACGCCGCACGGCTTGTCGTGGAGGCCGAGGTAGCTCCCGCTCATGGCCTCGAACAGCTCGTCGTAGGTGCCGATCCCGCCCGGAAGGGTCAGGAAGGCGGACGCGCGCTCGAACATGACGTGCTTGCGCTCGGCCATGGAGTCGACCATGACCAGCTCGTCGAGCCCCGCGGCCAGCAGCTCGCGATCGGCGAGGAAGCGGGGCGCCACCCCGACGATCCGGACCCCGGCCGCGAGGGCCGCTTCGGCCAGCACCCCCATCATCCCGCCGCCCCCGCCGCCGTAGACCAGGCCGAGCCCGCGGGCGGAGACGGCCCGGACCACTGCCCGGGCCGCGTCCTCGTGCGCGGGGTCAATGGCCGGGCGCGCGCCCGCGAACACGCAGATCAGGGAGCCGGACATCAACGGGAGCCCGTTCAGTCGAGCCGGACGATCCGGCCCTCGACGCGCGGGGCGATCTCGCCGGCCGCCGTGATCGCGTCGATGACCTGGGCGGTCATCAGCCGGCCGGCATTGGCGTCGATGAGCTGCGGAGCGGAGGCGAACATGGTGTATCCGTCGCCGCCGCGGCCGAGGAAGTTGTTGGTCGCCAGACGATAGGCGCGGGCGGGGTCGAGCGGCTCGCCCCCCACCGTCACGCCGGCGATGCGGCGGCCGGCCGGCTTCGAAGCGTCGAAGCGATAGGCCATCCCGGAGACGTGCGGGAACCCGCCGAAGCCGTCCTCGACCCCGGCGACCCCGACCTCCAGCGCCGCGAGCAGGTCGGCCCCGGTCACCTCCAGCACGACCGTGCGGTTGCCGAAGGGCAGCTCCGACTGCACGTCGCGCCGCGTGAGGACCGTGCCGGGCGCATAGACCCGGTCCCCGCGGACGCCGCCGCCGTTGGTCAGCGCGACGTCGGCCCCGGTCGCGGCCCGCATGGCGTCCGCGATCAGGTTGGCGAGGCCGGTCTCACGCCCCCGCACCACGCTGCGCCGGCTGTCGAGCTCGACCTCGGTAGCGCCGATCTCGACGTCCAGCTCCTCCGAGAGACGGGAGAGGTAGCCGTCGACCGCCGCCTGGAGGTCGGGGTCGGGGTCCACGAACCTGGTGTTGACGATCCGGATCGACGGATGCCAGACGAAGCGCGGCCCGCGCCGCCCCTCGACCGTGTCCATGGCGACGTCGACGATCGTGACGAACTTCGCCTGCTCGCCGCTCTCGACGAACGTGGTGTCGGCTCCGACCTCGACCTTCATGTCGTGGTCGTCGCCGGAGAGCAGGAGGTCGACCGCCCCCTGGCGCATCAGCGCCGCATCCTCCGCCCGGTCGGTGTGGGCGAGGGCGATGACGAGATCGGCCCCGGCCTCGCGCAGCCGCCCGGCCTGCTCCGCCGCGACCTCGACGGCGGGACGGAAGGTCACCGGCGCGGGCGACGACTTGACGGCGGTCGTCGCCGTCGTCAGGCCGAACACGCCGACCCGGTAGCGGTCCACCTCGAAGAGCAGGTGATCGGTGACCCCGTCGACCAGCGTGCCGTCGGGATCGAGCGCGTTGTTGGACAGCATCGGGAACCCGGCCTCGGCGATACGCTCCACCGTCACCGTCGGCGTGAAGTCGAACTCGTGGTTGCCGAGCGCCATCGCGTCGAAGCCGATCCGGTTGAAGAGGTCGATCATGTGCGCGCCCCGGTCGAACGACGACAGGAGCGACGGGGAGATCGCGTCGCCGCCGTGGGTGACGAGCACGTGGCGCGCGTTCGCGCGGACCTCCTTGACCACCGCCGCGAGCCGGGCGACCCCTCCGTAGCCGCCGGACCCGTCGAGACGGTCGAGGTCGTTGACGTGGACGATGGTGAGGGTCACCGGCTCGGCGCGGGCGGCCGGGCCGGCGGCCAAGGCGGCAGCCAGGACGGCGGCCAGCGCGGCGGCGCCGAAGGCCGCGGCGCCGGCTCGATGGAACGGTCGTTTCATCTTCGGTTCCTCCTTCGGATGGAGCGCCTGAAGCGTCCGCGGCGGTGCGGGCTGCTTCCCGGCGCGGCGCCCGGCCCCCGGCCGTTCGCCGCCGCTCGCCGGCTTCCGCGACCGGAAACGCCTATCGCTTCCGGCACCCGTCGAGACGCGCGCGCCAATCGTCGGCCGCCCCGGCGTCCGGCGCGACCCCCAGCTCGCCTTCCCCGTAGGCCCGGACCAGACGGCGGACGGCGGCGCAATGCCCGCCCCGCGCGCCGTGCGTGTACCAGGCGAGGGCAAGGCTCTCGTCCGCGGCCACCATCAGGCCCTGGCCCCGCTCGGCCAGCAGGCCCATGAAGGTCTGGGCGGGCGGGTAGCGGCTCTTCGCGGCGGCCTCGATCAGGCGAACCGCTTGCAACTGGTCGAACGAGGCCCCGCCGAGCCCGAACAGGTGGAGCATCCCGAGATGGTAGGCGGAGGCAGGGTCGCCGCTGGCCGCGAGCGGCTCCCAAGCCTCGCGGGCCGCCGCGTAGCCGGGGTGTTTCGGGTCGCGGGAAGCCACCGCTTCGTCGTAGGCGGCGAGGGCCGCGAGATGCGCCCGCCGGACCTCGGCGGGGACCGGCCCCACCTCCTCCTCGGACCGCACGTCCGCCCGCCGGTACTCTTCGAGGATGGCGGCGCCGTCGTCGTCGGCCGCCCCTGCGATCCCGAGCGCAAGCCCGCCCGACAAGACAAGCCCGGCCATCGCGGCCGACGTCCACTTGGCAGCCCCGTCCATCCCTCGTCCTGCCCGCCTGAACCCTGGATCCCGCCGCCCGGCCTGCGCGGCGCCTGAAGCGCCTGCGTCCGCCGGGGGTCCTCGCCCTCCGGCACCGCCGGCCCGCCTGCGCGTCCGGCACGATACCGGCCGCGGCGAGGGCGGCCGGATGGCCACGGGTCCCGAAGCGGAGCCTGCCGTCGGGCGCGGCCCCGCCGCCCGAATGCCGGGGCGGCGAGGATACCACGCACTCCGCGGCCCCCTTCTCCCCTACGCCCCGGTCCGAGGCATGTGCGGTGCGGGGATTTCTCCGGACACACCTCTCGCGAACGCATCTGGGAGTGGCGCCTCGTGGGAACGCTTGTGTCCCGCCCGCCCGGGGCGAAGCGCCCGTGAACGAAAGTGCGGTGCGGGGGGGCTGGCGCTCCCAGATGCGCTCCTCGTGTGCCCGGCGAGGTCCGCGCTATCCGGGCGCGGCGGGTTGCTCCAGCTCCCATCCGGCGTGGGTGGTCAGGACGATCTTGCCGATGTGGGCGCCCGAGTCCATGAGGGCGTGGGCCGCCGCCGCCTCGTGGAGCGGGAACGTCGAGTGGATGACCGGCCGGGCCTTGCCGTCCGCAAGCAGCGGCCAGACCCGTTCGCGCAGGGCGTTCGCGATGGGGGTCTTCTCGGCGACGCTTCGCGGGCGGAGGGTCGAGCCGGTGACCGTGAGCCGCTTCACCATGATCGCGAGCAGGTTGATCTCGCTCCTGATCCCCCGCTGGGTGGCGATCTGGACGAGCCGGCCCTCGGTCGCGAGGCACTGGACGCAGCGGGGAAAGTAGTCCCCTCCCACCATGTCGAGCACCACGTCGACCCCGCGCCCCTCGGTCGCGGCGGCGATGCGCGTCACGAAGTCGTCCTGCCGGTAGTCGATGCACTCGGCCGCGCCGAGCCCCTCGCACGCCCGGCACTTCTCCGGCGAGCCGGCGGTGGCGTATGCCGTAGCCCCAAACGCCCGCGCGAGCTGGATGGCGGTGGTGCCGATGCCGCTGCTCCCCCCGTGCACGAGGATGCTCTCCCCGGCCGTGAGCCGCCCGCGCTCGAAGACGTTCGTCCAGACCGTGAAGTACGTCTCCGGGAGGGCCGCCGCCTGGGTGTCGCTCAGCCCCGCCGGCACGGGGAGGCAGAGCGGGGCCGCGGCCAGGCAGTATTCCGCGTACCCGCCGCCCTGGACGAGGGCGCAGACCCGGTCGGGCGCCCCGCCCGCCCCCGGCCCCGCTTCCACGACCTCTCCCGCGATCTCGAGCCCCGGGACGTCCGATGCGCCGCGCGGGGGAGGGTAGTGGCCCTGGCGCTGCATCACGTCGGGGCGGTTCACCCCGGCCGCCGCGACCCGCACCAGCACCTCTCCGGGGCCCGGCCGGGGGACGGGGCGTTCGACCGGAACGAGCGCTTCGGGGCCTCCCGGCGCCGTGATCTCGATGGCCGTCATCTTCTCTGGGAGCGTCGTCATGCTGGAGCCTCTCCGGAGCTTTCCCGCCCGTCTTCCCCCTTCACCCGGCGGTCCGCCACGCGCGGGCGCTGAGCGCGAGGGTCGCCACCACCCCCCAGGAGAGCCCGGCGACCACCCCCGCGTCGAGGATGCCGCGCCACGGCTGGTCCAGCCGGTGCACGAGGAGGACGAGGGCGACGATGGCGGCGGTCCCGAGGCAGGCCCGCACCTGGTCGCGCCGCGAGCCGCCGAAGAACCCGGCCGCGAACAGCGGCGCGAAGACCACCCGCGCCGCGGTCGGGGCCGCGCGGATGAGCATCGCCCGCTCCGCGACCCGCGGGGAGAACCGGCGCTGGAAGCCGCGGAGCCCTTCCGACCACGCCATGAACGGGACGAACGCCCCGATCGCGGCCCAGTGGTACCAGGAGAACGGCTCCTCGAGCGCGCCGAGCGCGATCTCCGAGAGCCGCACTATCGCCCACCCGAGGAGGCCCGCGACCCCCGCGACGGCCCAGATCGCGCCGCCCGCCCCGAGGACGCTCCGGTACGGGAATCGGCGGGAGGGAGCGCTTCTCCGGGGGCGAGGTCCGGCCATACCGATCATGTGGGAGCCGACGGGGTCGAGTTGCGTGTAGTATGACGCAGCCGATTCAACGGGGTGAAATCCGAACCGCTCGCGGCGCGGGCGGTACGGGGTCCCGAGGACGCCCCGCCAGCGCCGAGGGGGGAAGGGGATGGGCGACCTTCGATACACCGAAGACCACGAGTGGGTGCGGATCGAGGACAGCGGGATCGCCGTGGTCGGGATCACGGACTACGCCCAGGAGCAGCTCGGCGAGATCGTCTTCGTCGAGCTGCCCGAGGTCGGCGACGAGCTCGAGCGCGGGGCGGAGGCCGCGGTCA
Source organism: Gammaproteobacteria bacterium (assembly GCA_965243335.1). Classification (GTDB taxonomy): domain Bacteria; phylum Pseudomonadota; class Gammaproteobacteria; order HK1; family HK1; genus JAJDXW01. Next base: position 601,219 of record OZ251545.1, on the reverse strand, counting down.
TCGAATCGGTCAAGGCCGCGAGCGAGCTGTTCGCGCCGGTGTCCGGCACGGTCGACACCGTCAACGACGCGCTGAACGACGAGCCCGCCCTCGTCAACGAGGACCCGACCGGGGAAGGATGGTTCCTGCGGATCGACACCGGCGGGGGCGTCGACGAGGCGATGGAGGGGCTCATGACCGAGGAGGAATACCTCCGCTACGTGGAGGGCCTCGGCTGATGGGAGCGGCAGAAACGGGAGCGGGCGCGGGAGACGACCGGCTCGGCGACGTCACCGAATCCGCCCCCTTCCTCCGGCGCCACGTCGGCCCGGACGAGGCCGACGCGAAGGCGATGCTGGACGCGCTCGGCTTCGCGAGCGTCGAGGCGCTGATCGACGCGGCCGCCCCGGCCGTCATCCGCCACCCCCGCAAATTCGACCTCGAGCCCCCGCTCGACGAGCCGGAGGCGTACGCGCGCCTGGCCGGGCTCGCGGGCCGCAACCGGGTGATGGCCTCGCTCATCGGCATGGGGTACCACGGGACGCACACCCCGCCCGTCATCCGGCGCAACGTGCTCGAGAACCCGTCCTGGTACACCGCCTATACGCCCTACCAGTCGGAGGTGAGCCAGGGCCGGATGGAGGCCCTGCTCAACTACCAGCAGATGGTCATCGACCTCACCGGCATGGAGCTCGCCAACGCCTCGCTCCTCGACGAAGCGACGGCGGCGGCGGAGGCGATGGCGATGGCGCGCCGCGTCGGAAAGAGCGAGTCGAACCGGTTCCTGGTGGATGCGGACTGCCACCCCCAGACCATCGACGTGGTCCGCACGCGGGCCGCCCCCCTCGATCTCGAAGTGGAGGTCCGGCCGGCCGCCGATCTCGACGGGCCGTGCTTCGGGATGCTCGTCCAGTACCCGGGGTCGGGAGGCGGGATCCCGGACCTCGCGGGGGCGGCGGCGCGCGCGCGGGCGCATCGGGCGCTGGTCGTGGTCGCGGCCGACCCCCTCGCCCTCGTGATGCTGCGCTCGCCGGGGGAGCTCGGGGCGGACGTCGTGGTCGGCAGCAGCCAGCGCTTCGGCGTCCCGATGGGCGGCGGCGGCCCCCACGCCGCGTTCTTCGCGACCCGCAACGCCTACCGCCGCTCCACCCCGGGCCGCATCATCGGGGTCTCGGTGGACCGGCACGGCCAGCCCGCGTTCCGCATGGCCCTCCAGACCCGGGAGCAGCACATCCGGCGGGAGAAGGCGACCAGCAACATCTGCACCGCCCAGGTCCTGCTCGCGGTCATCGCGGGGTTCTACGCGGTCTACCACGGGCCGGCCGGCCTCGCGCGCATCGCCCGCCGGGTGCACCGCACGGCCCTCGTGCTCCGTGAGGGGCTCGCGCGGCTCGGCTTCGAGGTCGAGAACGGGACCTTCTTCGACACCCTGACGGTGAAGGTCCCGCCCGGGGACGGGGGGCCTCCGGGCGGCGCGGCCGGGGTCCACGAACGGGCGCGGGCGCGGGGGATCAACCTGCGCGAGGTCGACGACCGGAGGATCGGGATCTCCGTGGACGAGACCACCACGCCGCGCGTCGTCGCCGAGGCGCTGGCCGGGTTCGCGCCCGGCGCGGACGTACCCCCGGTCGAATCCCTCGACGCTTCGGCCCGCCCCTGCCTCTCCCCCGCGCTGCTCCGCGCGGACCCGATCCTCGAACACCCGGTCTTCCACCGCTACCACAGCGAGACCGAGATGCTGCGGTACCTCCGGCGGCTCGCGGCGCGCGACGTCGCCCTCGACCGCTCGATGATCCCGCTCGGCTCGTGCACGATGAAGCTGAACGCGACGACCGAGATGCTCCCGGTGACGTTCGAGGGCTTCGCGGGGGTCCATCCCTTCGCCCCGCCCGATCAGGTCGAGGGGTATCGGCGCCTCGTCCGGGACCTCGAGCTCATGCTCTGCGAGTGCACCGCGTTCGCGGGGGTGTCGTTCCAGCCCAACGCGGGGTCGCAGGGCGAGTACGCCGGCCTCCTCGTCATCCGGCGCTACCACGAGAGCCGGGGGGAGGGGGAGCGGGACGTGTGCCTCATCCCCGCCTCCGCGCACGGCACGAACCCCGCGAGCGCGCACATGGCGGGGCTCCGGGTCGTCGTGGTGGGGTGCGACGGCGACGGCAACGTGGACGTCGAGGACCTGCGGGCCAAGGCCGCGACGGCCGGGGACCGGCTCGCCGCCCTCATGGTGACCTACCCCTCGACCCACGGGGTGTTCGAGGCGTCCATCCGCGAGATCTGCGGCATCGTCCACGAGCACGGCGGGCAGGTGTACATGGACGGGGCGAACCTGAACGCCCTGCTCGGGCTCGTGTGGCCGGCCGACCTCGGGGCGGACGTCTCGCACATCAACCTGCACAAGACGTTCTGCATCCCGCACGGCGGGGGCGGGCCGGGGATGGGCCCCATCGGGGTGCGCGCCCACCTGACCCCCTTCCTTCCCGGACACCCGGTGGTCGAGGATGCGAACCCCTACGACCGCGGCGGCACGTCCATCGGGGCGGTGTCGGCGGCCCCGTGGGGATCGGCGGGGATCCTCCCCATCTCCTGGGCCTACATGAAGCTGATGGGCCACGAGGGCCTGCTCCAGGCGACCCGGATCGCGATCCTCAACGCGAACTACGTCGCGGCCCGCCTCGCGCCCCACTACCCCATCCTCTACCGGGGGCCGGGCGGCCTGGTGGCCCATGAGTGCATCATCGACCTTCGCGAGATCCGGAAGACGTGCGGGATCGCGGTGGACGACGTCGCGAAGCGCCTCGTCGACTACGGCTACCACGCCCCGACCATGTCGTTCCCGGTCGCCGACACCTTCATGATCGAGCCGACCGAGAGCGAGTCGAAGCGCGAGATCGACCGTTTCTGCGACGCGATGATCGCGATCCGGGAGGAGATCCGGGCGGTGGAGCGGGGCGAGGCGGACCCCGAGAACAACGTGCTCCGCAACGCCCCGCACGCGATGCGCCTCGCGGGCGAGGACGAGTGGCCCTACCCCTACTCCCGCGCCGAAGCCTTCTACCCCGCCGGGTGGCAGCGCGAGGACAAGTACTGGCCCCCCGTCGGACGGGTGGACAACGTCTACGGGGACCGGAACCTGGTCTGCACCTGCCCGCCGATGGAGGCGTACCTCGAAGAGGCGGCCGACTGAGCCGAGCGGCGGCTCCCCGCACCGCCCCTACAGGCCGAAGTCCGGGTCCAGGCGGGCCGCCGCCACCCCTCTCACCTTCGCGCCGAGCGGGTACGACTCCCGGCCCGCGTGGACGACCACCACCTCCGAGAGGCCGAGGTCGCGCACCGCCGAACGGATCGACGGCGTCACCTTGGGCGCCGTGGTCCGCTTGATCTCGATGCCGATCCGTCTTCGCCCGCGGACGACCAGCAGGTCGAGCTCCGCGCCCGTGTGGGTCGCCCAGAAATGGACGTGCTCGTCCTCGAGGCGGAGCCGGTCGATGATCTCCTCGAGGAGAAACCCCTCCCAGGACGCCCCCGACTTCGGATGCGAGTTCAGGGACCGCATGTCGTCAATCCCCAGCAGGGCGTGCAGCACCCCGCTGTCGCGGAGGTAGACCTTGGGGGCCTTGACCTGCCGCTTGGCGACGTTCGCATGCCAGGGTTGCAGCTGGCGGACGACGAAGGCGCCGGTCAGGACGTCGAGATATCGACGTATCGTGGTGTCCGCCACCCCGAACGAGCGCGCGAACTCGGAGGAGTTCCACACCTGCCCGTGCCAGTGCGCCAGCATGGTCCAGAAGCGCCGCAGGGCGGGTCCGGGCACGCGAACGCCGAGGGACGGCAGGTCCCGCTCGAGGAAGGTCCGCACGAAGCTCTCCAGCCAGAGAAAGGCGGCCGGGTTCGAGCGGGCGAGCCACGCTTCCGGGAACCCGCCGCGCAGCCACCGGCGGGTGATGCGATCATGGCCGACCTCGTCGAGGCCGAGGCCGCCCAGGCGGTGGTAGTGGATCCGGCCCGCGAGCGTTTCCGAGGTCTGGCGGAGCAGGTCCGGGGAAGCGCTCCCCAGCACCAGGAACCGCGCCCGCCTCGGGCGGCGGTCCGCCAGCACGCGAAGGACGGGAAAGAGGTCGGGCCGGCGTTGCACCTCGTCGATGACGACCAGACCCCGCAGGTCGCCGAGCACGAGCTCCGGGTCTTCGGCCAGGCGGTTCAGGTCGGCGGGGCTCTCCAGGTCCAGCCGATGGGCCGGGCCCCGGTACTCCCGCCCGACCTGGCGCGCCAGGGTCGTCTTGCCGATCTGCCGCGGGCCCAGGACAGCGACCGCGGGAAAGCTCCGCAGCCGCTGAAGGAGGGTGGCGACATGTTGCTTCCGGGGGATCATCGACCGGCACCGTACCATGAAAATTCTGCGGCAACCACCGAATCTTCATGGTACGGAGGACACCGCCGGACCGCATCTGAGGCCCTGCGTCACGATGCCGGACCCACTCCCGGCCCAGCGCCAAGCCACTCCCGGAGCGCCAGGCCGGCCGAGGCTCACGGAAGGACCGTCGCCCGCCCGCTGCTCTCACCGGTTGCGGGCGAAGAACGCCTTGCAGCGCGCCACCACCTCGTCGACGTCGGCCTCGTCGACGTCGAGGTGGGTCACGAAGCGGACCGGGTTGCGCGACGAGATGAGGATCCCGTTGCTTCGGAGGTGCTCGCGGAGATCGTCCCGCCAGCCGTCGTCCATGTCCACGAACACCATGTTGGTGTGGACCTCGCGTCCGTCGAAGCCGAGCTCCTCGATGCCCCGGAAACCTTCCCCCAGGCGCTCCGCGTTCGCGTGGTCTCCGGCGAGCCGGTCCACGTGGCGCTCGAGGACGTGGAGGCCGGCGGCGGCGAGGATCCCGATCTGCCGCATCGCCCCGCCCACCATCTTGCGGAGGCGGCGGGCCTCGTCGACGAAGTCGCGCGGGCCGCAGAGCATCGTGCCCGCCGGGGCGCCGAGCCCCTTGGAGAGGCACACCGAGACGGTGTCGAAGTGGCGGGTGATGCGGCTCGCCTCGACCCCGAGCGCGACCGCGGCGTTGAAGAGGCGGGCGCCGTCGAGATGTTTCGCGAGACCGAGCTCGTCGGCGAGGGCGCCGGCCTCGGCCAGGTAGTCAAGGGGGAGCACCCTGCCGCCCTGGGTGTTCTCGAGGCACAGGAGCCGGCTCCGCGCGTAGTGGATGTCGTCCCCCGGCTTGACCGCCGCCCGCACCGCGCCGAGCGGCAGGGTCCCGTCCGGGGCGAAGTCGAGGGGCTGGGGCTGGATCCCCCCGAGGGCGGCGGCCCCGCCCGCCTCGGACCGGTAGCAGTGCGCCCGCTGTCCGGCGATGTACTCGTCGCCGCGTCCGCAGTGGGTGAGGAGGGCGAGCAGGTTCCCCTGGGTCCCGCTCGACACGAAGAGCGACGCCTCCATCCCCACCATCTCGGCCGCCCGGCGCTCGAGGGCATTGACGGTGGGGTCTTCTCCGTAGACGTCGTCGCCCACCTCCGCCGCCGCCATGGCCTCGCGCATGGCCCGTGTCGGCATGGTCACCGTGTCGCTTCGAAAGTCGCTCATCTGGTATGCGCCTCCCCGGAAGGTTGCGGCCGGCCCGGCCGTCGATGCGCCGGGCGGGGCCCGGCCCGCGGTCTCCGGCGGGTCCGCCCCGGCGGCGCGCGCCGTTTCGACTGCCTCGCCAGTATAAGTGCGGTCTCCGCGGCCCGCCCCCCGGGAGCGGTCGCAGCCCGCCGCGTCCGCCCGCTTTGCCGGGGGGGCGGGATCGGACGTACACTCGCCGCAGTCTTCGGGGAGGCGGGAATGTACGCCTACGTCATGCGCAGGATCGTCGCCACCATCCCGGTCATGGCGGTGGTGGGGGTCTTCGTCTTCCTGCTCCTGCACCTCACCCCCGGCGACCCGGCCGCGATCATCGCCGGCGACTACGCGAGCCCGGCCGACATCGAGAAGATCCGCGCCCGGCTCGGCCTCGACCAGCCCATCCACGTGCAGTTCGCCCGCTGGGTCGGGCAGCTCGCCCACGGGGACCTCGGGGTGTCGATCTTCTCCAACCTGCCGGTGACCAAGCTCATCGGCCAGCGTCTCGAGCCGACCCTCGCGCTCTGCGTCGCGACCATCATCCTCAGCATCGTCGTCGCGGTGCCGCTCGGGGTGTTCGCCGCGTGGCGGGCGGGGACGTTCGTGGACCGTGCGACGATGGTGTTCGCGGTGCTCGGGTTCTCGGTCCCCATCTTCGTGATCGGGTACATCCTGATGTACGTGTTCGCGATCGAGCTCCGCTGGCTGCCCGCCCAGGGGTACAAGCCGATCGCGGACGGGTTCGTGCCGTTCCTGCGGAGCATCATCCTGCCGAGCATCGCCCTCGCGACCCTGTACACCGCCCTCATCGCGCGCATCTCGCGCGCGAGCGTGCTCGAGGTGCTCACCGAGGACTACATCCGGACGGCGCAGGCGAAGGGCCTGAGCTCGCCGATCGTGCTCATGCGCCACGCGCTCCGGAACGCGGCGGTCCCCATCGTCACCATCATCGGGATCGGGATCGCCCTCCTCATCGGGGGGGTGGTGGTGACGGAGAGCGTCTTCAACATCCCCGGCCTCGGGCGCCTCACGGTGGACGCGATCCTGCACCGGGACTATCCGGTCATCCAGGCGATCATCCTCGTGTTCTCGGGGGTGTACGTGTTCATCAACCTGCTCGCGGACCTCGCCTACACCCTGTTCGACCCGCGGATCCGCTACTGATGCCGGGGCCGATGCCGAAGCCGGTAATCTCCGCCCTTCCCGGAGCCTGTCGGCCGCACACCGGAGATCGATCATGACCGAATTCGAGGTCGCCACCCTCGCCTTCCAGGAAGCCACCGTCGCTTTCCAGGAAGCTACCCTCACCTTCCAGAAATCCACCCTTGCCCTCCAGGAATCCGCCCTTGCCCTCCAGGAATCCGCCCTCGCTCTCCAGGAAGCCACCCTCGCCGTGCGCAGGACCGGGCTCTGGATCGCCGGCGCGCACGTCGCCGCTACCGTCGTCATCGGGCTCGGGCAGATCGCTGTCGTCGCCTGGGGCATCCGCGCCATGCAGCGCGCTTCGGACCAGCGCAGCCGCGACGCGCGCGAAGAAGCCCGCCGGCTCGCACAGGCGGACGAACGCCGCCACGCCGAAGCCATGCGGGCGCTCGAAGCACTCATCGCCCGCACCGCCCCGGCCGGGCGGTAGCCCGGCCCGCCCCCGGAGAACGCCATGAACCGCTGCGAATCGCCCGGCCCCCGCGAAGCGCGGACGGCCGGAGCACGGACGGCCGGAGCACGGACGGCCAGGGAACGGGGGGCCTGAGCCATGGCCGCGGTCGCAGGCGCCGCATACCCGGGCGGGGCGGTCCGGATCCGGGCCGCGATGGCGGCGGAGTTCGCCCGGCGCAACCCCACCGTCATGGTGAGCGCCGGCGTCCTCCTCCTGATGGCGCTCATGGCCGGGTTCGCGCACCACCTCGCGTCGGACCCGATGGCCCTCGACCCGGCCGTGCGCCTCAAGCCTCCGTGCATGATGGAGGCGTTCGGCTTCGAGTCGCGCGCCTCGTGCCGGGGCTGGTTCGGCACCGACCACCTCGGCCGCGACGTGTACGCCCGCACCGTCTACGGGGCGCGGATCTCCCTCACCGTGGGGCTCGCGGTCGCCGCCTTCAGCACCGCCTTCGGGCTCGTGATCGGCCTGCTCGCGGGCTACGTCCGCCTGTTCGACGCGATCGTGATGCGGGTCATGGACGGGCTCATGGCGATCCCGAGCATCCTCCTCGCGATCGCGCTGATGGCGCTGTTCGGATCGAGCGTCCAGAACGTCATCATCGCCATCTCGGTGCCGGAGATCCCGCGGGTGGTCCGGCTCGTGCGGGCGGTGGTGCTCACCATCCGCGAGATGCCCTACGTGGAGGCCGCGGTGTCCTCCGGGACGCGGCTGCCCAGGATCCTCTTCCGCCACATCCTGCCCAACACGTTCGCGCCCCTCATGGTGCAGGCGACGTACGTGTGTGCGGCGGCGGTCATCGTGGAGGCCCTGCTGAGCTTCCTCGGCGCCGGCACCCCGCCCGAGATCCCGAGCTGGGGCAACATGATGGCCGAGGGCAGGGTCTACTTCCAGATCAAGCCCTGGATGCTCCTCTACCCCGGGATCTGCCTCGCGGTCATGGTCCTCTTCGTGAACCTCCTCGGGGACGGGCTGCGCGACACCCTCGACCCGCGGATCGCCCGCCGCATGAGGTGAGGCGGCTGGGGGGCCGGGCCGTCCGTACGGGCGGCTCGCCGCCGCCCCGGATGCGCCATCCGTCCGGATCGCGGCCCCTTGGCCGCGCCGGGGCCGGCGGCCTTTTCGCTGGCGGCGCCTGTGCTACCCTCGCCCGTTCATCACTTCGATTCCGGGAGACATCGTCCATGACTGCTCGCAGACTACGATCCGCCGCTGTCGCGCTCGGCGTCGCGGCCGGCCTTGCCCTCGCCCCCGGCGCGGCGCTCGCCGAGAAGGTGCTGCGGATCGTCCCGCACGCGGACCTCAAGAACCTCGATCCGATCTGGACCACCGCCTACATCACCCGCAACCACGGGTACATGGTGTACGACACCCTGTTCGCGGTGGACGAAGGGCTGAACGTCCAGCCGCAGATGGTCGGCGACTGGTCGGTGAGCGACGACGGCCTCGCCTATTCCTTCACCCTGCGCGACGGCCTCAAGTGGCACGACGGCGATCCGGTGACCGCCGCGGACTGCGTCGCGTCGATCAAGCGCTGGGGCAAGCGCGACGGGATGGGCCAGAAGCTCATCCAGTTCACGAAGGAGCTGGCGGTCGTCGACGACAGCACCTTCACCCTCACCCTGAACGAGCCCTACGGCCTCGTGCTCGCGTCGCTCGGCAAGATCAGCTCGAACACCCCGTTCATGATGAAGAAGGAGCATGCCGAGGTCGATGCCTTCGAGCAGGTGCCGGAGGTCGTCGGCTCCGGCCCGTTCAAGTTCGCGAAGGACCTCTGGGTGCCGGGCTCGAAGGTCGTGTACCTCAAGAACGAGGACTACGTACCCCGCTCCGAGCCCGCGAGCGCGGCGGCAGGCGGCAAGGTGGTCAAGGTGGACCGGGTCGAGTGGGTCTACATCCCCGACCCCGCGACCACCATGAACGCGCTCGTGAACGGCGAGGTCGACCTCTGGGAGACCCCGGCCGTGGACATGGTCCCGCTCCTCGAGCAGCATGACGGGGTCGAGCTCGCGGTCATCGACCCGCTCGGCACCCAGGGGTGGCTCCGCCCGAACCACCTCCACTTCCCGTTCAACCACCCGAGCGCGCGGCGGGCGCTCCTCTACGCCGTCAACCAGGAAGACTACCTGCGCGCCATCGTCGGCGACCCGAAGCTCTACCGGGTCTGCCCCGCGTACTTCATCTGCGGGACGCCGAACGAGAGCTCGGTCGGGGTCGAGGCCCTCGCGGCGGTCGACCACGACAAGGCGCGGGCGCTCCTCAAGGAGGCGGGCTACAACGGGGAGAAGATCATCCTCATGCAGCCGACCGACATCCCGGTGCTCAACAACGCCTCGCTGGTGACCGCGCAGGTCCTGCGCGACATCGGGATGGACGTCGAGGTGCAGGCGATGGACTGGTCCACCCTCACCTCCCGCCGGGCGGAGACGAAGGCGCCCGCGGACGGCGGCTGGAACGTCTTCCACACCTACTCGACGGGCGCGGACGTGACCTCGCCGATCGCCAACATCGGGATCTCGGGCGGGGGCGTCGAGTCGGCCTGGTTCGGCTGGCCGACCGACGCGAGGACCGAGGAGCTCCGCGACATGTACGCCCGCGAGGCGGACCCGGCGAAGCAGAAGGCGATCATCGACGAGCTCCAGGCGCGCCTGTTCGAGGAGGTCGTGCCCTACGTCAACTACGGGCAGTGGTTCCAGCCCGTGGCGTGGCGGAAGGAGCTCTCCGGGGTGCTGGTCTCGCCGGTGCCGTTCTTCTGGAACATCGAGAAGAACTGACCGGCCGCCGTCGCCGCGCCTGAAGCGCATCGGACGCGGGGCCGGGGGACGGCCGCACGCCGTCCCCCGGCCGTGCGCCGTCCACGGCCCGGCCCGGCGCGGCTTCTCCCCGGCCTCCGGTCCCCGGCCCCCCGCTCTCCGGTTTCCTCCCCGCGTGTACGCATACATCGTGCATCGGATCCTCGCCACCATCCCGGTGATGGGGGTGGTCGGGGTCGCGGTGTTCATGCTGCTGCACCTCACCCCGGGCGACCCGGCGGCGGTCATCGCGGGCGACTACGCGCGCCCGGAGGACATCGCCCGCATCCGCCACCAGCTCGGCCTCGACCGCCCGGTCCACGTCCAGTTCCTCACCTGGGTCGGCTCGATCCTCTCCGGCGACCTCGGGGTCTCGATCTTCTCCGACCTGCCGGTGGCGCACCTCATCGGGCAGCGCCTGGAGCCGACCCTCGCCCTCGCCGCCGCGACCCTCGTCTTCTCCGTCGTCGTCGCCATCCCGATGGGCGTCCTCGCGGCCTGGAAGGCCGGCACCTGGACGGACCGCCTCATCATGATCTTCGCGGTGCTCGGCTTCTCCGTCCCGGTGTTCGTGATCGCCTACGCGCTCATGTGGGTGTTCTCGCTCAAGCTCGGCTGGTTTCCGGTGCAGGGGTACAAACCGATCGCCGACGGGGTCGGGCCGTTCCTGCACTCGATCGCCCTCCCGACCGTCGCCCTCGGGGTCATCTACGTGGCCCTGATGGCCCGGATCACCCGCGCGAGCATGCTCGAGACCCTCCAGGAGGACTACATCCGCACCGCGCGGGCGAAGGGGGTCGACAACCGCACGGTCCTCATCCGGCACGCGCTCCGCAACGCCTCCGTCCCCATCGTGACGATCATCGGGATCGGGATCGCGCTCCTCATCGGCGGGGTGGTGGTGACGGAGAGCGTCTTCAACATCCCCGGCCTGGGAAGGCTCACCATCGACGCGGTGCTGCGCCGGGACTACCCGGTGATCCAGGGGGTGATCCTCGTATTCTCCGCCGCCTACGTGATCGTGAACCTCGTCATCGACCTCTCGTACACCGTACTCGACCCGAGGATCCGGTACTGACATGCGGGCCGGACCGTCCCTCCGCCGGAGCCGGGCCGAGCTGGCGGCGCGGCTCCGCGACTACTGGCGGCGCTACCCGACGGCGGTGGCGGGGGCGATCATCCTCGCGGCCCTCGCCCTCGTGGCCTTCGCCGCGCCCCTCATCGCCCCCGATCCGGTGCGCCTCAACCCCATCAACCGCCTCCGGCCTCCCGGCGCGGACTTCTGGTTCGGGGCCGACTTCCTCGGGCGCGACATCTACGCCCGCACCATCTACGGAACGCGCATCTCGCTCACCGTCGGGCTCGCGGTGGCCGCCGTCAGCGTCGCCGCGGGGCTCGCGATCGGGCTCCTCGCGGGCTACGTGCGCTGGGTCGATACGGTGGTGATGCGGGTGATGGACGGGGTGATGGCGATCCCCGGCGTGCTCCTCGCGATCGCCCTCATCTCGCTCACCGGGGCGGGGGTCGGGAACGTCATCATCGCGATCACGGTGCCGGAGATCCCCCGGGTGGTCCGTCTGGTGCGGTCCGTCGTCCTCTCCATCCGCGAGCAGCCCTACGTCGAAGCGGCCGTCGCGGGGGGGACCCGGCTGCCCAAGATCCTGTGGATGCACATCCTCCCCAACACGGTGGCCCCGCTCATCGTGCAGGCGACCTACGTGTGCGCGTCCGCGATCGTGATCGAGGCGATCCTCTCGTTCCTCGGGGCCGGCACGCCGCCCGAGATCCCGAGCTGGGGGAACATCATGGCGGAGGGCCGGGTCTATGTGCAGGTGGCCCCGTGGATGATATTTTTCCCCGGCGTGTTCCTCGCGGTCGCGGTCCTGGCCGTCAACATCCTGGGCGACGGGCTCCGCGACTCGCTCGACCCACGCATCGCCCGGCGGATGTAGCCCCATGAACCAGTCCAACGCCTCCCCGCTGCTCGAGATCGACGACCTGAGCGTCCGGTTCCTGACCCGCGAAGGGGTCGTGCGCGCGGTGGAGCGGCTGTCCCTGCACGTCGACCCGGGCGAGACCCTGTCGATCGTCGGGGAGTCCGGGTGCGGCAAGAGCGTCACCGCGATGTCCGTCCTCCGGCTGCTGCCGACGCCACCCGCGAAGATCGCGTCGGGCTCGATCCGGTTCGACGGCGAGGACCTGCTCACGGTGAGCGAGGAGAGGATGCGGGAGGTCCGGGGCAACCGGATCTCGATGGTCTTCCAGGAGCCGATGACCTCCCTCAACCCGGTGATGACGGTCGGGCGCCAGATCTCCGAGTCGCTGGAGCTGCATCGGGGCCTCTCGCAGCGGGCGGCGAAGGCGGAGGCGGTCGCGATGCTCGATCTGGTGCAGATCCCGGAGCCGCGGCGCCGGGCCGACGAGTACCCCCACCAGATGTCCGGGGGGATGCGCCAGCGGGTGATGATCGCGATGGCCCTCGCCTGCGACCCGTCGATCCTCATCGCCGACGAGCCCACCACCGCCCTCGACGTCACGATCCAGGCCCAGATCCTGGACCTCATGCTCCAGCTCAAGGAGAAGATCGGGGCGGCCATCGTCTTCATCACCCACGACCTCGGGGTGGTGGCGGAGACCGCGCAGCGGGTGGTGGTCATGTACGCGGGGCGCAAGGTGGAGGAGGCGAGCGCGGACGACCTCTTCGAACAGCCGTTCCATCCCTACACCCTCGGGCTCATGGGCTCGATCCCGAAGCTCTCCACCCTCGAAGGGGCGGGGACCCGGCTGAACGAGATCCCCGGGGTCGTGCCGTCGCTCCGGGAGGAGATCGTCGGCTGCGCGTTCGCCCCGCGCTGCCCGTTCGCGGCGGAGCGGTGCCGCCGGGAGGCGCCGCCGCTCGAGGAGCTGCGGCCCGGCCGGCTCGCGGCCTGCTGGGAGTGGGAGGCGGTGGCGGCGAGGGGGCGGTCATGAGCCCGGCCGGTCCGGCGCGGGGCGGCGAAGCGGTGGCCGGGGTCGGAGGCGGGGCCGGCGCTGCCGGCGTGAACGGCCCGGGGGCCGGCTCCGGGGCGGGCAGCGCGGGCGCTGTCGCCGGCGCGGCGGGGGGGGCTGCCGCCGCCGATGCGCGGCCCGTGCTGGAGGTCCGCGACCTCAAGAAGCATTTCCCGGTGCACGGCGGGCTGCTCCGCCGGCGGGTCGGCTCGGTGTTCGCGGTGGACGGGGTCTCGTTCGAGATCAGCGCCGGGGAGACCCTCGGGCTCGTGGGGGAGAGCGGCTCCGGCAAGTCCACCGCCGGCAAGTCCATCCTGCGCCTCATCGACCCGACGGCCGGGCAGGTCGTGCTGAACGGCGAGGACGTCACCCGCGCCCCCGCCCACCGGCTGCGGTCGCTCCGGCGGCAGATGCAGATGGTGTTCCAGGACCCGTACGCGTCGCTCAACCCGCGGCTCTCGGCGGAGACCATCGTCGCCGAGCCGCTCCGCAACTACGGCGGGGTGGCGAAGAAGGAGGTCCGCGACCGGGTCGTCGCCCTGTTCGAGCGGGTGGGCCTCACCAGCGAGTCGATGGTGAAGTACCCCCACGAGTTCTCGGGCGGCCAGCGCCAGCGGCTCGGGGTCGCGCGGGCGCTCGCCCTGGAGCCCGCCCTCATCGTGGCCGACGAGCCGGTGTCCGCCTTGGACGTGTCGGTCCAGGCGCAGGTCCTGAACCTCCTGATGGACCTCCAGCAGGACGCGAACCTCGCGTTCCTCTTCATCAGCCACGACCTCGCGGTGGTCGAGCACATCAGCCACCGGGTGGCGGTCATGTACCTCGGCAAGATCGTGGAGCTGACGGACCGGCGCAAGCTCTTCGAGGAGCCGCTGCATCCCTACACCCAGGCCCTGCTCTCCGCCGCCCCGGTACCCGACCCGCGGTCGAGGCGCCGGCGGATCATCCTGAAGGGGGACATCCCGAGCCCCATCAACCCGCCGAGCGGCTGCCCGTTCCATACCCGGTGCCCGGTAGCGGAGGCGCGGTGCCGGGCCGAGGTCCCGGTGATGCGGACGGTCGCGGCCGGCCACGACGTGGCCTGCCACCTGCACTGACCGGAGGCAGGTGCGCGGGTGGGGATTTTCGCCGAGCACACCTCGTCGCAGGCGCTCTTGGGAACGGCGCGTCCCGCCCCCAGCGGACCAAGGGTCCGGGGGTGAAGCGCCTGTGAACGAGAATGCGGGCGGGACACAAGCGTCCCCACGGCGCGCAGGCTCCAGGCGGCCTCGACGCGGCGCGGACCCGGCCTTCGTTCCTCGTTCCGGGCCGTCATGCGGGGCTGGATTTTCCGGAGCGGGGCCATCGAGGAGAGAGCCATGAGCAGGACCGTTTGCGTTGCCGCGGCCCAGATGGGGCCGATCGCCCGCGCCGAGCCGCGCGCCTCCGCCGTCGCCCGCATGATGGCGATGATGCGGGAGGCGCACGCGCGGGGCGCGCGGCTCGTGGTGTTCCCCGAGCTCGCGCTCACCTCCTTCTTCCCCCGGTGGTGGATGGAGGACGAGGCGGAGCTCGACTCCTTCTACGAGGCCGGGATGCCGAACCGCGACACTGCGCCGCTCTTCGACCTCGGGCGGGAGCTCGGGGTGGGCTTCTACCTGGGGTACGCCGAGCTCGTCTGCGAAGGGAACCGGAAGCGGCGCTTCAACACCTCGATCCTGGTGGACCCGGCGGGCCGCATCGCCGGCAAGTACCGGAAGGTGCACCTTCCGGGGCACGACAACCACGAGCCGGACTGGCCGTTCCAGCATCTCGAAAAGGCGTACTTCGAGCCGGGCGACCTCGGCTTCCCGGTCTTCGACGCTCTCGGCGGGCGGGTGGGCATGTGCATCTGCAACGACCGGCGCTGGCCGGAGACGTACCGGGTCATGGGGCTCAAGGGCGTCGAGATCGTGCTGCTCGGCTACAACACCCCGGTCCACTACCCGCGCGCGCCCCAGCTCGACCACCTCCAGAACTTCCACAACCACCTCTCCATGCAGGCGGGCGCCTACCAGAACGGGACCTGGGTAGTGGGGGTCGCGAAGGCGGGCCGGGAGGAAGGCTGCGACCTCATCGGCCAGAGCTGCATCATCGCCCCGACCGGGGAGATCGCGGCGACGTGCACGACCCTCGAAGACGAGGTGGTGGTCGCCGACTGCGACCTCGACCGGTGCGGCGAGATCCAGGGCAACATCTTCAACCTCGCCCTCCACCGCCAGCCGCAGCACTACGGGATCATCGCGGAGGTTCCGGCGAGGGGGTGAGCGGGCGCCGGTGCGGGGCTTGGCGGGAGAGGGGCGGCGATGCGGGTCATCCACTGGTTCCGGAGCGACCTTCGCATCGAGGACAACACCGCGCTCGCCGCCGCCTGCCGGCGGGCCGAAGCCCTCGCGCCGGTCTTCGTCCTGGACGACGGCCTGCTCGCAGCGCACCGCGAGGCCCATCCGCGGCTGCGTTTCCTGTATGCGTGTCTCGCGGACCTCGAGGCCGCCCTCGAAGCCGCGGGCTCCGGGCTCGTCGTCCTGCGCGGCGACCCGCGGCGCTCCCTGCCGGCCTTCGCCCGGGCGTGCAGGGCGGCCCTCGTCACGTGGAACCGGGATTACAGCCCGTATGCGAAGCGCCGGGACCGGGAGGTTCGCGCCGCGCTGGCGCGCAGCGGCGTCAAAGTGCGGACGTACAAGGACCGCGTCGTCTTCGAGGGCCGCGAGGTCCGCACCGCGCAGGGCGGGGCGTACACCGTCTACACGCCGTACCGGCGCGCCTGGCGGCGCCGCTATCGTGCGGAGCCGCCCGAGCGCCCGTCGCCTCCCAGGCTGCCGCCGGGCATCGCGGTGGGGTCGGGGGCCGGTGCGCGGCTGGCGCCTCTCGGGGCCGGCGCCTCAGCGGCAACGGCGGCGGTAGCGGCGTCGGAAGCAGTACCTGCGGATACGGCGGCGATCCCGCCCGGCGGCGCGAGGCCGGCGCTCGAACGGCTGGACATGTTTCTTGGCGGCGCGGCGCACCGCTACCACCTCGATCGGGATCTGCCCGCGGTCCGGGGCACGTCCGGGCTCTCGCCGTACCTGCGCTTCGGCGCGATCTCCGTGCGCGAGTGCGTGCGCGCCGGGCTCTCTCTGGCCGAGGCCGAGCCGGAGGCCGAGCGGGGGGTCGCGGCGTGGATCGACGAGCTGGTGTGGCGGGAGTTCTACCATGCGGTCCTCGACGCGCACCCGCGGGTGCTGGGTGGGGCGTTTCGGACGGGCTGCGACGCTCTCGAATGGGACGACGACCCGGAGCGCCTTCAGGCCTGGCAGGCGGGGAGGACGGGATACCCGATGGTGGACGCGGGGATGCGGCAGCTCGCGGCGACCGGCTGGATGCACAACCGCGCGCGCATGATCGTCGCGAGCTTCCTCACCAAGGACCTGCACATCGACTGGCGCGCGGGAGAGCGCTGGTTCATGCGCCGCCTCGTGGACGGCGACCCCGCCAGCAACAACGGCGGCTGGCAGTGGGCGGCCTCGACCGGCACGGACGCCCAGCCGTATTTCCGGATATTCAACCCGACCCGGCAGGGCGAACGCTTCGACCCCAAGGGGGAGTACGTCCGGCGGTGGGTCCCGGAGCTCGCGGGGCTGTCGGGCAAGGCCGCGCACAGGCCGTGGGCGGCGTCCCTCCGAACGCCGGACTATCCGCCGCCCATCGTCGATCACGGGCGCGAGCGGGCGGTCGCCCTCGCGCGCTACCGCACGGTCCGCGACCGCCACGGCCGATGACGGCGGCCCCGGCGGCCCGTCGCCCGCCGCTTCCCGAGCCGCCCATCGCTCCGGCAGGCGGCGCCCGCCGCGCGGTCGCGCGGCGCGGTCAGGTGGCGATCCCGAACAGCGGCGTCGCGCGGCGCGCTTCGACGACCGCGCGCATCGCATCGTCGCCGGGAGAGGCTTCGAAGCGGCTCGCCGCATCGAGCACGAGCGGGAGCAGGTCCAGGTCGCCGACGGTGTTGAGGAAGACCCGGGGCCTCGCCAGCACCCAATGGACCGCCGGTTCGACGTCGGCCGGGTCCTCGAACGGCTGGTACCAGGTGTTGCGGTTCGGCTCCGTGGCGGCCCAGGGGCCGCGGGCGATCGACTTGATCGTCTGCACCGCGACGTCCCGTTCCTCGCAGAGCGCGCATACCGCCTCGAAGTCCTCGCGGTAGCGCTCGCTCTCGGACATGACGAGGTTCCACGGCATCAGGACGGAGTCGAAGTCGAAGCGTTCGAGGCTTCTCCGGTGCATCGACGCGATGGTCCACCCGTGCCCGGTCACCCCGATGAACCGGGTCAGGCCCTCGGCGCGGGCCTCGACCGCCGCCTCCAGGGCGCCGCCGGGTCCCATCGCCGTCTCCCAGTCCCCCGGATGGGCCAGCGAGTGGAGCTGGAGCAGGTCCACCGAGTCCACCCGCAGCCGGTCCAGGGAGCGGCGGATCTCGTCGCGCGCGGCGGCGCGGGTGCGCTGCCCGGTCTTCGTCGCGAGGAAGAAGTCGCGGCGGTGCGAGCGCATCCACGGCCCGATCCGAAGCTCCGCGTCACCGTAGCGGGGCGCGGTGTCGATGTGGTTCACCCCGTACCGGAGCAGGAGCTCGAGGGCGCGGTCCGCGTCGCCCTGGCGCACGTTCTTGAGCGCCGCCGCGCCGAATATGGCCGCCGTGCTCATGTGTCCGGTGCGGCCGAACCGCCGTTTCTCGATCATTCGGGGTCTCCTTGCGGTGTCTCTCTGGCCGGAACGTTCGCCGCGGGTCACGACCGAGCATTGCGGGCGATCGCCGGCCGCGGCCGGGGTCCGCTACGGTAGCCGATGAGCGCCGCCCGGTTCCATCGGCGCCGGGAGCGGGTCCGTTCACGCCTCACGCGCGTACCAATGCCGCGCGAGTACGCGCCCCGCGGGGCCCGCCCGATCCTCTCCGCCGGACCTGCCGCGGCCGTGATCCGCAGCAGATCATGTTAGATTCCGTATGACGATCCTCCGATCGATGGCCCGAAAAATGGAACAGGTGAAAATATCCCCGAAATTCCAGGTGGTCATCCCCAAGGTGGTGCGGGACTCCTTGGGGCTGAGAGCCGGCCAGCGTCTCCAGGTCGTCGCCTATGGAGACCGGATCGAGCTCGTTCCGGTGCGCGAGATCGGCGAGCTGCGAGGATTTCTCGTCGGCATGGACACCCGCTTCGAGCGGGAGCCGGATCGGGAGATTTGAGACCTCACGCCGTGGATCGACTCCATCTCGTCGACTCTTCCGGCTGGATCGAGTACTTCACCGATGGCCCGAATGCTGCGCGCTTCGAGGAGCCTGTCTCCGATCCGGATCGGCTGGTCATTCCGACCATCTGCCTCTACGAGGTGTTCCGGGTCGTGCTCCGCGAACGCGGCGAGGGCGACGCCATCCGGGCGGTCGCGCCGATGCACAGGGCGAGGGAAGTCCCACTGTCCCCGGCCCTCGCGCTCGAAGCCGCCAAGCTCGGCTTCGAGCAGAGTCTGGCGATGGCCGACGCCATCATCCTCGCCACCGCCCGCAGCGTCGGTGCGATCCTCTGGACTCTGGACGCTGACTTCGAGGGTTTCGCGGGGGTGCGCTATTTCCGGAAGACGCCGATCTGAATGGAGCTGCCCGGCAAGGCTCCAAACCGGCCCCGGCCCGGACCCTGTCCGTTCGTCCGTTCGGGCGAATCAGGCATACCGGTGGTAGGGCCGCCAGGGCCGCCCCGCCTTGCCCATCGCCCCTCGTGGTAGGCCCGGAGGATACTCACCGCCCTGGCGGGGCGCGGGGCGCGCCGGAAGCGGCCCGCCGGGCCGGGCTCTAAAGGGCGGAGAGGGGCCGGACCTTGCCCTCGACCGCCTGCGAGAAAGGCCCGAGGACCGGGACCGAGCCCGCCACCGTGGTGCGGCGGAAGACGCGCGGGTAGCGGGCCATGTCGTAGCCCTTCGCCCGGTGCATGAGCACCCGGTTGTCCCAGAGCACGAGGTCGTTCGGCCGCCAGCGGTGGAGGTAGCAGAGCTCGCGCCGCGACACGTGGCTCGCGAGCCGGCGGTGCAAGGCGACCCCGTCCTCCATCGACATCCCGCCCACCTCGTTGCCGGCGTTCGTCGTGAAGAAGAGCGAGCGCCGGTAGCCGCGCTCCGGGTGGATGCGGACGAGCGGGTGGCAGGTCGGCGGGACGTGCTCGCGTTCGTGGTGGGAGACGGGCGGGAGCTCCCGAAAGAGGCGCCGCCCGAACTCGTAGTAATGGACCATGTGGAGCGGCTCGATCCGCGCCTTGAGCTCACCCGGGAGCGCGTCGTAGGCGGCGAGCATGTTGGAGAACTCGGTCTCCCCGCCCTTCGCCCCGTCCGGGAGCACCCGGATGGCGTACATGATCGAGACGAACGAAGGGAGGTAGCGGTACGAGCTGTCGGTGTGCCAGCGGGCGTTCACCTTCTGGTAGATTACCCGGTGGTCGTCCACCGGCAGGTGCTCGCCCTCCGGGGAGACGTTCGCCACGTTGTAGACGGTGTTCTCGCCCTTGGTCTTGTCCTGCTCGGGGAAGACCTCGAGGGGGCCGAGCTGCTTCGAGAACGCGACCTGCTCGCGGCTGTCGAGGCGCTGGCCGCGGAAGCAGAGGAGGTGGTGGGCCTGGATCGCTCCCCGCACCGCGTCGATCTCGGCCGCCGTGAGGGGACGGGAGAGGTCGAGCCCGCTGACCTCCGCCCCGAGGGCGGGCCCGAGCGGGGTGACGGTGACGTGGTCCGCGGCCTCGATTCCGACCTCGACCTCGACCTCGGCTTCGGTTCGGCGCGGGGCAGCCGGCGCCGGCAAGGCCGGTGAAGCGTCTCCAAGGGCGACGGCCGGCGTGGCGCTCATGGCGGGGAACCCTCCTTCGATGGCCCCGGGGAACGAGACTGCTCCCCGGGAGGCGTGTCGTCGTCGTCCGGCGATCCCCGGTCGCGGCCGTCCCTTCCGTATGGTCGGGACGGCCGCCCGGGGGCGCCTCGGAATCGCGGGTCGAGGGCCGCGATCAGCCCTTGGACAGGTTCCAGAAGAACGGCACCGGCGCCGGGAGGAAGCCCGACACGTTCTCCCGCATCGCACGGTACTGGAGGTACTGGCCGATGGGGATGTAGGTCACCATGTCCATCGCCCGCTCCTGGACCTGCGCCGCAAGCTGCTTCTGCTTCGCGGGGTTGGTCTCACGCGCGAACGCCTGCCGGAGCGCCTCGATCTCGGCGTCTTCCGGCCAGCCGAACCAGGCCTTCTCCGTGCCGCCGCCCGAGACGCCGATGTTGGCGACCGGGTTGACGAGGTCGGGCGCGATCCACGACGTGTGGAAGATGTGCCAGCCGCCCTCTTCCGGCTTCTTCTTCTCGGCCCGGCGGGAGGTCAGGGTCGACCAGTCCATCGCCTGGACCTCGAGGTTGATGCCGGCCTGCCGGAGAAGCTGCGCCGTCACCTGGGTGGCCGCGTTCAGGGTGGCGATGTCGGTCGGGTGCATGAGGATGATCTTCTCCCCGGCGTACCCGGCTTCGGCCAGCATCGCCTTCGCCCTGTCGAAGTCCTGCATCATCACCCGCTCCGAGCCCACGTCGGTCGCGTAGGGGGTGTCGCACATGAACATCGCGGGACAGACCCGGTAGAGGTCCGGCGTGCCGACGATCGCCTGCAGGTAGGTCTCCTGATCCACCACGAGCTGGATCGCCTGCCGGGCGGTCCGGTCGCTGAACGGGGGATGCAGGTGGTTGATGCGCATCCATCCCTGGCTGCCGTAGGGGTCGGCCTGCACGATCTTGACCCCCTCCGACGCCTCGAGCACCGGCACGAGGTCGGCCGGGGGCGCCTCCCAGTAGTCCACCTCGCCGTTGATGATCGCGTTCATCGCGCTCTGGTGGTCGGGGATGTAGTGCCATTCGAAGCGGTCGAAGTTGGCGAGCTTGCCGCCCGCCGCCCCGCTCGCCGGCTCGGGCCGGGGGACGTAGGCCTGGTTCTTGACGTACACCACCTTGCTGCCCGGCACCCACTCGTCCTTGACGAAGACGTAGGGGCCCGAGCCGACGCTGTCCGGGACCTGCTCGAAGGGGTCGGTCTCGGCGAGGCGCTTCGGCATCATGAACGGGACGTTGGAGCTCATCTTGCCGAGCGCGGCGAGCACGAGGCCCCACGTCTCCTTGAGCTTGATCGTGAAGGTGAGGTCGTCGACGGCCTCCATCGACTCGACCACCGCCATCATCTGCTGGCCCATGCCGTCGCGCTTGCCCCAGCGCTCGATGGAGGCGATGCAGTCGTCGGGGGTCACGGGGCTGCCGTCGTGCCACTTGAGGCCGGGGCGGAGCCGGATGGTGTAGGTCTTGCCGTCCTCGCTCACCGAGGCCGACTCGGCCATCTGGGGCTGCACCTCGAACTTCTCGTCCGTCGCGAACAGGGTGTCCCAGATCATGTAGCCGTGGTTGCGGGTGATGTACGCGGTCGTCCAGATCGGGTCGATGTTCTTGAGGTCGGCATGCACCACCGCCTTGAAGACGTTGTGGCCGTCGGCGGCGGCGGGGGCGGACACCGCGCCCGCGAGCGCGGCGGCGGCGAGCCCGGTCAGTAGTCGTGAATGCTTCGGCTTCATGGGTTCAGGTCCTCCGAAGGATGGTCGCTTGACGTTGCGCACGTGCGCAGGATCGAGGCGGGCGAGTGTAGCGCCATTCGTTCGCGACGGTCATCCCGAGCCTCTTCGAGGCGCGTGCGCGGTGGGTTTTCGCCAATGGCGAAGGCCCCTGGGTACGCCGGCGTCCCGCCGGCTGCATGTTCGTTCACGGGCGCTTCGCCCCTTCCTTTGCCGGCGAGACGCCGGCGTACCCAGGGAGGGGGCGCCCAGGTACGACCCGCGAACCACCCGCGGTGGGGTGAAATCCGCCCAAAGTCCCCTCGAACCGACCCCAAACCCTGGAACGACGCCGTCCCGGTGGGGTAAAGAATATTTCGCCTTCCGCTCTACTCTCCCTATATCAACAGCTTACGAACAGCGCACACGCCTCCTCTTCGGAGGCATGTGCGCGGTGGGGTTTTCGCGCCGACGGGCCGCGCCGCCCGGGCGCGCCGGAGACGACGGGACGGGGTGGGATCGATCCCGAAACGGGCCTTCCTGCAAGGGCAAATTGCGCCGGTGCGGGCGGCGCGCACGAGCCTGCCCCCGCGGATGCGGGGGGAACCGGGCCGTGCAGCGAGCGCATCCGTTCGGGATCGCCGGCTTGCACGCGCCCCGACACCAGCGCCGTCATCCCCGCAAGCGCCAGCCCGACGCGCATTCGCTTCGGGTAACGAATTGCGACGCAGCGCCGAGAAGCCCAACACCCGCGAACCTCCCGGCGCTCTCGACGTCCTGACGCGGACGGCCTCCGCGACCGAGTTGCCCGAGCGGCCGTCCGGCGCAAGGCGGCGCCTTGCCGGGCGGCGTGCAGACTGGCCGGCGCCCGTCGCTCCTCCCTTCTGCCGCCCCTCCTTTCTGGCGACCGGCCGGCCGACATGGAACAATCCCCGTCCATGGCAGGAGAGGGCTCAAATCAGGCGCCAGCGGCGGCGCCACGGGTCGGGCTCTTCGTCACCTGCCTGATCGATCTTTACCGGCCGTCCACCGGCTTCGCGGCGGTGCGCCTCCTCGAAGCGGCGGGCTGTGAGGTAGAGGTTCCCGAAGGCCAGACCTGCTGCGGCCAGCCCGCCTTCAACAGCGGCGACGTGGGGACGACCCGCGCGATCGCCCGCTCGGTCATCGAGCGCTTCGAGGGCTTCGAACACGTGGTCGCGCCATCCGGCTCCTGCGCGGGCATGATCCGGCGCCACCTGCCGGGGCTGTTCGCGGACGATGTCGGGTGGCGCGAACGGGCGGAGGGTCTCGCCGCCCGAACTTGGGAGCTGACGAGCTTCCTCGTGGACGTGTGCGGGGCAGCCGCGGTCGGGCGCCTTCGCGGCGCCGTGGCCCCGTACGGGGTCCGCCGCGCGACCTACCACGACTCGTGCTCCGGCCTTCGCGAGCTCGGCATTCGGGAGCAACCGCGCCGTCTCCTCGCCGGGGTGGTCGGGCTCGACCTCGTCGAGATGCCCGACCGGGAGGCGTGCTGCGGCTTCGGGGGAGCGTTCTGCGTCAAGTATCCGGGGGTCTCCGGGCGCATGGTGGGGGAGAAGGTTGAGAACGTCGCGGCCACCGGGGCGGATGCGGTGCTCGCGGGAGACCTCGGCTGCCTGCTCAACATCGCGGGGCGCCTGGGCCGCGAAGGGCGGACGGAGCGCGTGTTTCACGTGGCCGAGGTCCTTGCCGGTATGGCAGACCGCGCCATCGGCGAGCCGGCGCGCGGGATGGGCCGGCGGAATGGCCGTAACGGCCCCGGCGGGGACCGCAACCGCAACCGCAACGACGACAACGACAGGAACGGGGACCGGAACGGAGGCAGGGACGGGGACGGGGGCGGCGGAGCGCGCCCGTTCGCGTCCGGTACTGCCGGCCGCGCATCGGAGGAGAAGGGCCGATGATCCCGCAGTCCCATCGCTTCCCGAGCCTCGCCGGGCGGGCGCTCGCGGACGACGGACTTCGGGTCGCCCTCGACCGCGCCCGCCAGGGCTTCATCGGCAACCGGCGAAAGGCCGTCGAGGCCCTGCCCGAGTTCGAGGCACTGCGCGGGGCGGCCCGTCGCATCAAGGATCACACCCTCGCGAACCTCGACCTCTACCTCGAGCGGTTCGAGGCGGAGGTCGCCGCGCGCGGCGGGCGGGTGCATTGGGCGGCGGACGCGGCGGAGGCGCGGGCCGCGGTCCTCGCCGTCTGCCGGCGGGCCGGGGCGCGCACCGTCACCAAGGGCAAGTCGATGGTGGGGGAGGAGGTCGGCCTCAACGAGGCGATCGAGGAGGCCGGCCTCGAGGTCGTCGAGACGGACCTCGGCGAGTACATCATCCAGCTCGCGGACGAGACCCCGAGCCACATCGTCGCCCCCGCGATCCACAAGACCCGCGAGGAGATCCGCGCGCTCTTCGCGAAGCATCACGCCCCGCTCGGCCTCGGCGCGCCGGGGCTCGGGAACGCGGAGCTGGTGGCGCGGGCGCGCGAGGTGCTGCGGCGCGACTTCCTGCGCGCGGACGTCGGGATCACCGGGGCGAACTTCCTCATCGCGGAGACGGGCTCGACGGTCATCGTGACCAACGAGGGGAACGGGGACTTGAGCAGCACCCTGCCCCGCGTGCACGTCGTCATCGCCGGCATCGAGAAGGTCCTGCCGGGGTTCGAGGACCTGAGCACGGTCCTCCGGCTCCTCGCGCGGAGCGCCACCGGGCAGGAGATGTCGTCGTACACGACCGTCACCACCGGCCCCCGGCGGGGGGACGACCTCGACGGGCCGGAGGAGTTCCACGTGGTGCTGGTGGACAACGGCCGCTCGGCGATGCTGGCCGGAGGGTTCCGCGAGATGCTGCGCTGCATCCGCTGCGGCGCGTGCCTCAACCACTGCCCGGTCTACCACGCGGTGGGCGGCCACGCCTACGGGTGGGTGTACACCGGGCCGATGGGGTCGGTGCTGACCCCGCTCATCGTGGGCCTCGACGCGGCCCAACACCTCCCGAACGCCTGCACCCTCAACGGACGCTGCGAGCAGGTCTGCCCGATGAGCATCCCGCTGCCGGCGATGCTGCGAAAGCTCCGCGCGCGCGGCTTCGAGCGCGGGCTCGGTACCCGGACCTCGCGGCTCGCGCTCCAGGCGTGGGGGTATCTGGCGCGCCGGCCCGCCCTCTACCGGCAGGTCACCGGGGCGGCGATGGGGGTCATGGGATGGCTCGGGCGGCGGCGCGGCGCGTTCCGCCGGCTCCCGCTCGCCAGCGGCTGGACGGCGGTGCGCGACCTTCCGGCCCCGGAGGGCGAGACGTTCCAGCGCGCGTGGCGCCGGCGCGGGGAGGACGGCCATGCGCGCGCGGATCGGGCCGGGGGGCGTCGGCGGTGAGGGTTGGACGCGAACCGGCGCAGCCGGCGGCGCGCCCCGGGGGCGGCGCGTGCGACCCGATCCCCCGCGCCGTACCCGCTCCGGGGCGGCGCCGGTCGGCCGCCCCGGCGCGGGGGGCTTTCGCGAAGCGCTCCAGCCCGCTCGTCCGGACCGGACGAAGCCGCCGCGCAACCACCCTGGCCCGGAGCGGCTTGCGCGTGTGCGCGGCGCTCAGGGCGGGAGGGTTGCGCGGGGGACGCGGCCCGGTACGTCATCGGAGGAACGGGAAGCGATGAACGGCGGCGACGGACGCGCGGGCGCGACGACCGGCGGCTCCCGGGCGCGGATCCTCGGGGCGGTGCGCTCCGCCCTCGGCCATGATCCGGGCGCGGCGGCGGAGCGGACCAGGCGGGTCGAAGCCCGCATCGCCGCCCACGAAGCGCACGTCCGACCGGCGGTGGAAGGCGACCTGGAAGCCCGGTTCGCGGAGAAGGTGACGCTGGCGGCCGCCACGTGCGCCCCGGTGGGCGGCCTCGACGGCGTATCGCGGGCCGTCGCCGACTACCTGGAAGGGCTCGGGCTCGACAAGGAGGTCGTCGCCACCACGGACCCGCTGCTGGAACGGGTGCGGTGGTCGAACGAGTTCGCGGTCGCCCGGCGCGCGGCGGAGGCCGGCGACCGGGTGAGCGTGACCGGGGCCTACGCGGGGGTCGCGGAGACCGGCACCCTCGTCTTCGTATCCGGCAGGACGACCCCGACCACCCTCAACTTCCTCCCGGAGACCCACGTCGCGGTGCTCGCCCGCGACCGTCTCGTGGCCCACCTCGAAGACGTCTGGGCGCTCCTCCGGTCCGAGCGGATGGAGCGGGCCGGGGTCGGCGGCCCCCCGCGCACCGTCAACTTCGTCACCGGCCCGTCGCGCACCGGCGACATCGAGCTGCAACTGGAGCTCGGCGCCCACGGCCCGCGCCGTCTCCACGTCCTCCTCGTCGACGCCTGATCCGAAGCCGCGCGATTCCCTTCGAGCCCCGTGCGCTGTTCGGAGCTGTCTTACCCCACCGCAGGGCTTTCGCGGACATGTCGTTGGAAGCGCTCCTGGGAACGCGGGCGTCTCGCCCGCACTTTTCGTTCACGGGCGCTTCACCCCTGTGTGGGGGGAAGGGGACACAGGCGTCCCCAAATCGGGGTCAAGATATACTGGCGACAGCGAATCGTAATCCGGCACGAGGGACATGAGGAAGACCAGCGTCAGCATCGATGACGACCTGCTGGAGCAGGCGCGCACCTTGCTCGGAGCTTCTTCGATCAAGGAGACGATCGACCGGGCGTTGGGCCAGGTCGTACAGGCCGCGGCGCGGCGAGAGGAGATCGACGCTCTGACGAAGATGGACGGGTTCGACCTCGCCGATGAGGAGATCATGTCGAACGCTTGGCGATTCTTCGGTGCGGAATCGCGCGTACCTTGTCGAGCGCCATAATCGGGCCATGCGCTTCTTCAACAGCACCGCCGGGTTAGCCGCCCCCGGCCTCTTCGCCTCCAGAGCAATCCACCGCGAGCCGCCGACCCGATGATCCCCTTCAGCTCCATCGTGCGGGAGCTTCCCGCGACCATTCCCTTCGTCGGCCCCGAGGCCATCGAGCGGCGGACCGGCCGCCCCTTCGATCTCCGGGTCGGAGCGAACGAGAGCGCCTTCGGGGTCTCGCCGCGGGCGGCCGAGGCCATGCGCGCCGCGATCGAGCGCGTCTCCTGGTATGGCGACCCGGAGGGCCACGATCTGCGGGCGGCCCTCGCCGAGCATCACGGGGTCGAGCCCGGCGAGGTCTGCCTCGGGGCCGGGATCGACGAGCTGCTCGGCTTCGTGGTGCGGATGCTGACCGAGCCGGGCGCCCCGGTGGTGACCTCCGCGGGCGCCTACCCGACCTTCAACTACCACGTCTCGGGCCTCGGCGTGCGTCTCGTGACCGTGCCCTACCGCGACGACCACGAGGACCCGGACGCGCTCGCGGAAGCGGTCCGCGACTGCGGCGCGCCGCTCGTCTACCTCGCCAACCCCGACAACCCGATGGGGTCCTGGCATGACGCGGCACGGGTGCGGGCGTTCATCGAAGCGCTCCCCGAAGACGTGGTGCTCGCCCTCGACGAGGCGTACATCGAGTTCGCGCCGGCGGGCGCCGACTGGCCGATGGCCCCGGACGATCCGCGCGTGCTCCGCCTTCGCACCTTCTCCAAGGCGCACGGCATGGCCGGAGCGCGGGTCGGCTACTGCGTGGGGCACCGCGACCTCGTGACCGGGCTCGACAAGGTCCGCAACCACTTCGGGGTGAGCCGGATCGCGCAGGCGGGGGCGCTCGCGTCGCTCCGCGACCCGGAGTTCGTGGCGGGGGTGATCGCGGAGGCAGCGGCGGGCCGCGAGGAGTACGCCCGGTTGGCGGGCTCCCTCGGCCTCGTCCCGCTCCCGTCCGCGACCAACTTCGTCGCCATCGACGTGGGCGGCGGAGACCGGGCCCGCGCCCTCCTCCGCGAGCTCGAAGCGCGCGGGGTCTTCGTGCGCATGCCGGGGGTCGCGCCCCTCGACCGCTGCATCCGGGTCACGGTCGGGACCGCGCCCGAGCGGGCCGCGTTCGCGGCCGTCCTGCCCGAAGCCCTCGCCGCCATCGACACTGCCGCCTCTCGCGGCGCACGCACCTCGACCGGCCACCAGGAGCCTGCGCCGTAGAAGACGACCACAAGGGGGACCTTTCGGCTGCCCGAAGGGCGCCTCGCGCACCCCGTCAGCGACGCCGCTCACCCGCGAGCCTCTGGTCGGTGGATGGCGCCTATCTCCGGCAAGAGGTATGATGCCGACGTATACGGCAGGGGGGGGAAGTTCAGTGGTGAGTACACGGATCTACCTGACGGAACACCAGCGCGACGAACTTGCCGCCATCGCCCGGGACGAAGGCAAGCGGCAAAGCG
Organism: Gammaproteobacteria bacterium; assembly: GCA_965243335.1. Taxonomy (GTDB): domain Bacteria; phylum Pseudomonadota; class Gammaproteobacteria; order HK1; family HK1; genus JAJDXW01. The sequence goes on along the minus strand of OZ251545.1, from coordinate 573,308 downwards.
AGCTCATTCGTGAAGCCGTCGACCGCTTCATCGAGCAAACGAGCCGCTCTCGCCGGGAAGCGATATTGAACGAGGCGGCCGGGATCTGGCGAAGCCGCTCCGATCTTCCCGACTGCGAGGCGATGCGAGCCGGATGGGACCGGGACTGAATCATGTCGCGGCCAGTCCTGCTCGACACCGACGTCCTGATCGATTTCCTGCGCGGCTACGACAAGGCGGTGTCATTCGTCAACGTCAATCTGGACCGGATCATCCTGTCGTCCATCGTCGTCGCCGAGCTGTATGCAGGTGTCAGGAATGGGAAAGACGATACGGAACGGGTCGTCCTGGAGAATTTTCTGTCACTGTTCCGCGTCGTCCCCGTGAGTGGAGACATCGCGAAGCTCGGTGGACTCTACAAACGCGACTATGGCCGGTCGCATGGCGTCGGCCTCGCGGATGCCATTGTGGCGGCGACCGCTACCTTGGAGGATGCGGAGTTGAAAACGCTCAACGTCAAGCACTACCCCATGTTGCAGACCATTGAGCCGGCTTATCAAAAATGAGAGGGCAGACGGAAGGTCACGAACCTGGCATCTCCGGTCACTCGCTGAAACCGGCGAAAATCCAGCGTTTCGCCGATACCGATCGGCGGATGGCGGCGATAGAATACCAGGAACCATCGAAATGGACGGAGACGGGAGCGTTGGAATCATGAAGAAGGGATCTCCCTGCGCCAAACCCGCTGCTCGAGCGAGGTGGTGGCGGACGTTTCCCGTCGTCGTGTGTGCACTGCTGGTGGCCCATCCCACGCAGGCTTCCGACGAATCCCGCGCCAATCGGCTGTTCGTCGAGGCGGCGAAGCTCATCCAGGTTGCAGAGGAGGAAGCCATCGCGACTCGAAAGCTCGAGCTCCTGAAGGACGCCAAGCGCAAGCTGGACACGATCGTGGACCGCCACCCGTCCAGCCGCCTTGCGGTCGAGTTGGTCTCCGGCCAGAACATCGGAACCGTTTCGCTGCCCGGACTCGTCGACGCGATAGAAGACGCGGTCGTTCTCGTCTGCTCACGAACGCCCACCCCCGCCTGTTTGCTGTCCTTGGCCGTGACAGCCGCAGAAAAGATCAAAGATGCCTACTCTCGCTCCTCGACGCTTGCTGACATCGCAAAGGCACAAGCAGCGGCGGGAGGCATCGAGGAAGCCCTTGCAACCATAGAAACGCTCGAAGATGCCTACCGAGTCGGGGCGCTTGCCACCATCGCAGCAGCGCAGACCGAGTATAGCCATGTCAGGAAAGCAGAGGATATTCTTGCCACAGCTATGGCAATTGCAGAGAAGATCGAAGATGCCCCCTCTCGGGCCTGGGCGCTTGCTACTGTCGCACGGGCACAAGCCGAGAATGGCGATATCGGGAAAGCGGAGGAAATTCTCGCCATAGCTATGACAACAACAGAGAAGATCGAAGATGCCTACTTTCGAGTCGGGACGCTTGTTTCTATCACGGCAGCGCAAGCCAAGAATGGTAATATCAAGAAGGCAGAGGAAATCCTTGCTACCGCTCTGACAATCACAGGGAAGATCGAAGGTGCCTACCCTCGGGTCCAAATGCTTACTCACATCGCAGCGACGCAGGCCGGATATGGCGATGTCGGGGTAGAGGAAACTCTTGCCATCGCTTTGGCAACGGCAGAGGGGATCAAATCTGGAGTTTATCGGGACTTGAAGCTTATTCGCATCGCGGAGGCACAGGCTCGGGCAGGACATATCGAGGAAGCTGTTGCAATTGTAGAGAAAATCGAAACTGATGTTTTTCGAAGCTCACCGCTTGCCGAAATCGCAGCGGCGCAGGCTAGGGCAGGCAATTTCGAGGAAGCTCTTGCAATCACAGAGGAGATCGAAATGGCCGACGATCGGATCCAGGCGTTTGTTGCCATCGCGAAGTCGCGCACCAAGAATGGCGATGCCAGGAAAGCAGGGGAAATCCTTGCTATCGCTCTGGAAGCAACAGAGAAGAGCGAAAACGCCGAACGTCGGACTCGGGCGCTTGCTGACATCGCAGAGGCACAGGCCAAGGCGGGAGATATCGAGGGGGCCTTTGCAACCGCAACTTCGATCCGGAATGCCAGGTTCCGCGCCGGGGCGTTCGCCCGAATCGCCGTCGCTGCGGCAGACGCCAACTGAAGTAGCGGCACCCCCGACGATGCGCCCGCCCATCGGCAGGTGCGAAGGCCGGATTCGCCTCGCAGCGCTCGGAGGGCCCGCCCGGTGCCGCACACCCCAATCCAGCTCCCCGCACACGGCGAGGCGGTAGATCTTCCCATCGCCTGAGCCCGCCCCAGGATCGAGCGCCGCTTCGGCGGCACCCCGGTGCCGGGTTGGACACGCGGAAGACGGCCAAGCTACAGTCCCCGGTGGGGAGAACGCGGCCCCCAACGGCAAATTCGAGGCAAGTTCATGTCGGAACGGCTGAAGGGCAAGGTGGCGGTGATCACCGGGGCCGGCTCCGGGATCGGGGCCGCGTGCGCGCGCCGGTTCGCGGCCGAAGGGGCGCGCCTCGTGCTGAACGACGTGAGCGGGGAGGCCTGTGCGAACGTCGCGGCGGCGCTCCCGAAGGCCGGGACGCCGCGCTTCGTGGTCGCGGCGGGCGACGTGACCTCGCACGAAGACACGGAGGCGGTCGCCGCCGCCGCGCGCGCCTCGTTCGGCCGGCTCGACGTGCTCGTGAACTCCGCCGGGATCACCGCCCGCACGGTCCCCGCCGAGGCGGGCTTCGAGGAGCGCTGGCAGCGGGTCATCGACGTGAACCTCAAGGGCACGATGCTCATGTGCCGCGCCGCGGTCGAGGTGATGCGGGCCGCCCGCGGCGGGGCGGGGGGAGCCGGATCGGAATCGGGCGGGTCGATCGTGAACCTCGCGTCGATCATGGGCCACGTCGGATATCCGCCGGGCCTCGGCCTCTCCGACGGCTTCAGCCCCTACGCGCAGTCGAAGGGCGGGGTCGTCCAGCTCACCCGCGACCTCGGGGCCGCGCTCGGCCGCGAAGGGATCCGGGTCAACGCGGTCTGCCCGGGCTTCGTCCGCACCCCGCTCACCGAAAGCCTCACCGCGAACCAGGAGACGTACTCCCATCTGGTTGGCGCCCATCCCCTCGGCCGCCTCGCCGAACCGGAGGAGATCGCGAACGTCATCCTCTTCCTCGCCTCCGACGAGGCGTCCTTCGTGACCGGAGCCGCCTGGCTCGTCGACGGCGGCTACACCGCGGTCTGATCCGGCCCCCGCAAGCCGGCGCAGCCGTGATCGGGCGGGCGGGCGGGCTCGCCGTCGGCGGCGGTTTTGTGCCATGATGCGCTCCCGAGCCCGGCCAAGGACGAAGCCGTGACCCTACCCTGCCCGCGCATCCCCTACGGCGAGGCGGACTTCCGGCGCATCCGCCGGAACCGCTGGCTCTACGTCGACAAGACGCCCTTCCTCCGGGGGCTGGAGAACGAGCGCTACGCCTTCCTCATCCGGCCCCGGCGCTTCGGCAAGTCCTGCTGGGTGTCCGTGCTGGAGTGCTACTACGGGCGCCACTGGGCGCACGAGTTCGAGGCCATCTTCGGCGGTACCGACATCGGGCGGCGGCCCACCGAGGACCGCAGCCGCTACGTCGTCCTGCGCTTCAACTTCTCGGCCTTCGACGACACCCTGGCAACCCTGCAGGAGCGCTTCGAGACCTACTGCGACATCAAGCTTCGGGGGACGTTGCGGCGGAACACGGACCTGTTCCCCGAGGCGGCGGCCCGGCGCATCCTGGCCCCGGGCTCCATCGACGGCAAGCTCGGCGAGCTGTTCGAGCACGTCACGGAGCAGGACATCCCCCTGTACGTCCTCATCGACGAGTACGACAACTTCGCCAACACCGTGCTCGCCCACCACGGCCCCGAGGCGTACCACGCCTTCACCCACGGCGGCGGGTTCTACCGCAACTTCTTCGCCGCGCTCAAGGCCGGCGCCGGCGAGGCGGGCGGCCTTGAGCGCCTGTTCGTCACCGGCGTCTCGCCCATCACCCTGGACGACGTGACCAGCGGCTTCAACATCGGGCGCAACATCAGCCTGCGGCCCGAGTTCAACGCCATGCTCGGCTTCACCGAGCCGGAGGTGCGGGGCCTCCTGGAGACGTACCGGGAGTGCGGCGCGTTCGATCACGACGTCGACACCGCGCTCGACGTGATGCGCGAGTGGTACGACGGCTACCGGTTCGCCAGGCGCGCCGAGGACACCGTCTACAACACCGACATGGTGCTCTACTTCCTGGCCGAGTCCATGCCGAACCAGCCCATGCCGGACGACCTCATCGACACCAACGTGCGCATCGACTACGGCAAGCTCCGCCATCTGCTGCTGGTGAATCAACGGGCCAGCGAGGGCGCGAAGCGGCTGAACGGCAACTTCGACCTGCTCCGGCACGTCATCGGCGAGGGCGCGGCGGACGGCGACGTACAGGCGAGCTTCCCTCTGGAACGGCTCGACCGGCGCGAGAACTTCCTCTCCCTGCTGCACTACTTCGGGCTGCTCAGCATCCGCGGGGCGGCGGACGGCACGCCCCGGCTCGGCATCCCCAACCAGACGGTGCGGCGGCTCCTCTACGGCCACCTGCGCGACGCCTACGACGACGTGGGGGTGCTGTCCGTGGACCTGCTGACCTTCGCCGGCCTGATGCGGCGGATGGCGGTGGACGGGGAGTGGAAGCCCGTGTTCGACTTCCTGCGGGGCGCCGTCGCCGAGCAGACCGGCGTGCGCGACTACCTGGACGGCGAGAAGGTGATCCAGGGCTTCCTCGCCGCCTACCTCGGCATCTCGCGCCATTTCGTGCTGCACACCGAGCTGGAGCTCGCCAAGGGCTTCGCGGACGTCTGCCTGGAGCCGCTCGCCGTCCAGTACCCGAGCCTGCGCCACGGCTACCTGATCGAGCTGAAGTACCTCAAGCGAAGCGAGGATGCGGGCGAAGCCGCGGTCGTCGCCGCAGTTCGCGAGGCGGGGGCGCAATTGCAGCGCTATCTGGCGGACGAACGCCTCGCGCGCCGGTTCCCGGCGACGGTGCGGTTCACGGGCCTGGCGGTCGTGTTCCACGGGTGGGAGATGGTGTACTGCGCCCCCGCCGCCGAGGACGGGCAGGCGCCCATGCAGTATTCGTAATCTATTGATATAGTGGAAGGAATCCGGGTCAACGCGGTCTGCCCGGGCTTCGTCCGCACCCTGCTCCGACGTTCCATCGTCCGCGGCTGCCATTTCGCGTCAATTTGTTGCAAACTGCCGGTCGCAAGCTCCTTGATGGGCGGAGGTCCGGATGACGGCAAAGCTGATCGGCGCACGAATCAGGGCGTTGCGTGAAGACCGCAACCTCTCCCAGGAGCACGTCGCGCGGATCTTCGGCTTCAAGGATCGGCAGACCGTCTCGGCCATCGAGACGGGTACGAGGCGTGTGACGGCGCAGGAGCTGCTGCTCGCGGTCGAAAAGCTGGGCGCCTCGCTGGACTACTTCACCGATCCCTTCCTGCTCGCGGGCGAAGGCCGCTTCTCGTGGCGCCAGACCGGCGTCGGCGCAGAACAGCTCGGCGCCTATGAGCGCAGTGCCGGATGCTGGATCGCAGCGTTCCGGGCATTGGCGCCGAAGGTCGGTCACGAGATCCCGCTGATGCGCCGCGCGCTCGGTCTGACCCGTCGGTCGAGCTTCGAGGACGCCATGTGGGCCGGCGAACGGTTCGCCGCCGAGTTCGATCACGGCGTTGCGCCGGCGACACGGTTGGCAGACGTCATGGAGCGAGAGCTCGGCATCCTGATCCTCATGGTCGACGCCCCTCGCGGCATCTCGGGCGCGGCCTGCCGCCTGCCCGAGCTGGATGCAGTGCTGATCGCGCGCCATGAGGTCGTCGGGCGCCGGCGCTTCGACCTTGCCCACGAGCTGTTCCATATCCTGACCTGGGACGCGATGCCGCCCGGACACTCGGAAGAAGCGAAGGAGATCGGGGGCAATCGCGTGGAACAGCTCGCCAATCATTTCGCGTCGGCGGTGCTCATGCCGGCCGGAGCGCTGGAGCGATTCGGCGACTGGTCAAACCTGGCCGAAGAAGCGTTGATTGCGCGATTGAACGCGGCGGCGGACGAGTTGCGCGTGACCGCTTCGGCGCTGAAATGGCGGCTGGTCGCGCTCGGCGCGCTGAAGCCGGCGGCCGCGCGCGCGCTGCCCGATGCAGCGTTGCGCAACAACGGGCGTGAGAGCGCCATCGAGGACGTCCCCCCCGTCCTGTTCTCGAACCCATTCGTGGAAGTGATCGGCGGCGCCATCGACAAGGGTCACGTATCGGTCAGACGGACCGCCAGCCTGCTCGCTCTGACCGTCGAGGGCCTTGCGGAGCTGTTCACCGCACACGGTGTCATGCGCCCGTTCGACCTGTGAATCGCCATGGTTCGCTACCGGGGCGCCGTACTGGTAGACACGAACGTCATCCTGGAAGCGCACCGAGCCGCCCCGATACCGACGGAAGAGGCCGTTCCCGTCGGGTACGAAGCACCTTTACACCTGCTCTCACCCCGATACGTCAAAGACTTGAGAACGACGCACACGACTCCGGCGGGGCACCGCTCCGGGCCGGCGGGGCACCGGCCGCGGTCCGTTACATCCGCCCGCCCGCCACGTCGATGTGAGTACCGGTGCAGTAGCTCGCCTTGTCGGAGAGCAGCCAGGCGACGGCTTCCGCGACCTCCTCCGGGTCGGCGATGCGCTTCAGGGGGATGGTGGGGGCGATGGCTTCCATCCGCCCCGGCCAGTGGATGTCGGTGTCCACCATGCCGGGGCGCACGGAGTTGCAGCGGATGCCCTGATCCGCGGTCTCGAGCGCGAGCCCGCGGGTGAACGTATCCACCGCCGCCTTGGAGGCGCCGTAGTGCACCCACTCGAACGCGCCGGTGCGGTCGGCGGCGATCGAGGACACGTTGACGATGCGCCCGCCCCGCCCCCCGTGCTTGGTGGACATGCGCCGGATCGCCTCGCGGGCGCACAGGAAGTACCCGGCCACGTTGACCCGGAACACCGCGTCCAGGGTCTCCGCGGTCACCTCTTCGACGAGGCCGCGGGCGCCGCTGACGCCCGCGTTGTTGACCAGGGCGTCGACGGACCCGAGCGCCGCCTCCGCCGCCTCGAACATCCGCACGATGTCCGCTTCCCGGCCGGTGTCGGCCTGCACCGTCACCGCCCGTCGCCCGGCCGCCCGCACGTCGCCCGCCACCCGCTCCGCGGCGGCTTCGTCGCGCACGTAGTTCACGCACACGTCGTAGCCCTCCCGCGCCAGCACGCGCGCCACCGCGGCCCCGATCCCGCGGCTCGACCCGGTGACGATCGCCGCCTTCGAAGCGCTCATTCCGGCCGTCTCCCCCATGGTTCCCCCATGCCTCGCCTGAATCGCCCGAAGCGATCGCCTGTATCATCAGCGTCCGGTTCCCGCCTGCCCGGACGCGCGCGCATGATAGCCGCCCCTCCGATCCTTCTCGACAGCATCACCTCCGCCGGCCCCGAGCACCGCGGGCGGGTGGTCGTCGCCGGCTCCCACGGCGGGCGCTATTGCGGCTACCTCGCGGCGCGAGCGGGGCTCCTCGGGGTGATCCTCAACGATGCGGCGGTCGGCCGCGGCGAGGCCGGCATCGCCTCGCTCGGCTACCTCGCCCCGCTCGGCATCCCCGCCGCGACCGTCGCCCACGACTCCGCCCGGATCGGAGACGGCGGGGACATGTATGCGCGGGGCCGCATCAGCCACTGCAACGAGCCGGCGCGCGCCCTCGGCTGTGCGCCGGGGCAGGATTGCGCGGCGGCGGCGCGGCGGATGGCCGCCCGCCCCGTGCCGGACGTTCCGCCCGAACCGCCTGCCGGCGAGGAGGCGAGGTTCATCCTCCGTGCAGCCGAAGACGGGCGCGCCGCAGTCATCGGCTGCGATTCCGCCTCGCTCGTCCGCCCCGAGGACGAGGAGTATGTCGTCGTCACCGGCTCCCACTGCGGGGTTCTCCCCGGCCGCCCCGGGTACGGCCTCGGGGTTCGGGCGCGGGGGGCCGCGTTCAACGACGCGGGCGGGGGGGCCGGCATCGCGCGTCTGCCCGTGCTCGACGCGCAGGGGATCCCGGCCGCGGCGGTGGCCGCCGACTCGGCGCGGATCGGGGAGGCGCGCTCCACTTGGGAGTCCGGGGTCGTCTCGGCCGTGAACGAGCGGGCCGCCGCGCGCGGCGCGCGGGCCGGGATGTCCGTCCCCGAGCTCGCGGACCGGCTCGGCTGACCGGGAGCGCCGGAGCGGAGGAGATTCAGAGCCGCCTTACCCCACCGCAGGGCTTTCGCGGACCCGTCGGTGGGAGCGTTCCTGGGAACGCTTGTGCGGCCACGCGCCGCCGCCGGGGTTTGCGGCTCATGGCCGGAATGCAACGGACGAGGAGCAGAAGACGAATGACGGAGATCGCGAACGACCCGATCCGCCGCATGACCGGGGGCCGCGCCCTCGCGGAGATGCTGAAGCTCCACGAATGCGGGCCGATGTTCGGGATGGGGGGGTTCCAGCTCCTCCCTTTCTACGACGCGGTGCGCGCGCTGGGCCTTAGCCACACCCTGATCAACGACGAGCGGTGCGGCGCGTTCGCGGCCGACGCCTTCGCCCGGGTCACGGGGCGGCCCGGGGTGTGCGACGCGACCCTCGGCCCCGGCGCGACGAACCTCGCGACCGGGCTGGTCGAATCCTTGAACGCCGGCGTCCCGCTCATCGCGATCATCGGCAACACCAACCGCGCGCACTCGTGGAAGAACATGACCCAGGAGTCGCGCCAGGACGAGATCCTCGCCCCGGCCGCCAAGGAGCTGATCCGGGTCGAGGACGGAAACCGGATGCCGGAGCTGGTGCGCCGCGCCTACACGGTCGCCACGTCCGGGCGCCCGGGGCCGGTGGTGCTCGACGTGCCGGAGGACGTCGCGCACGGCGAGTTCGACTACCCGAGGACGGAGCTGCGGGCCGACGCGACCCGGATCCCCGCGCGCCGCATCCGGCCCGGCCGGGCCGAGACGGAGGCGGCGGCGGACCTGCTCCGCCGCGCCCGGCGGCCCCTCATCCTCGCCGGGGGCGGGGTCCACCTCTCCGGCGCCTGGGATGCGCTCCGCGCGCTCGCCGAGGCCGAGTCCATCCCGGTCGCCCACACCCTGAGCGGCAAGGGCTCGCTCCCCTGCGGCCATCCCCTCAGTGTGGGGCTCTTCGGGCGCTGGACCCGCATCGCGAACGACCTGATGGAACGGTCCGACTGCCTGCTCGCGGTCGGCTGCAAGATGGGCGAGATCTCGACCCGGCGCTACGTGCTCCCGCCCGCTTCCGTTCCCTTCATCCAGCTCGACGTGGTGGCGGAGGAGATCGGGCGCGCGAACCGGGTGGACGTGGGGCTGTGGGGCGACGCGGCGGAAGGCCTGCGGGACCTCGCCAAGGCGCTCGCCGGCGGCGGCACGGACGGCGGCGGCGATGGCGCGGACGGCGCCGCCGCGCGCCGGGCCGGGCGCGAGCCCTGGCTCGCGGACGCGGCGGCCCGCATGGCGAAGTGGCGGGAAGAAGCCGAGCCCCGCTACGCCTCCGACGAGCGGCCGATCCACATGGCGCGCCTCATCCGCGAGCTGCAACGGGTCATGCCCACCGAAGGCGTCCTCGTCGTGGACGGCGGCTTCGCGGCCCACTGGACGGGCCTCCTCTACGACAGCCCGCGGGCCGGGCGCTGCTACGTCGCGAACCGCGGCTTCGCCTCCATCGGCTACGGCCTGCCGGGGGCGATGGGGGCCCAGCTCGCGGCCCGCGCCGAGCTCGGCGACGCGCCCGTCGTCGGGCTGACCGGGGACGGGGGCTTCAACATGGTGCTCGGCGAGCTCGAGACCGCCCGCCGCCTGAAGCTCGGCCTCACCCTCGCCATCGTGAACAACGCGGCGAGCGGCTACGTCAAGGCGCTCCAGCACAGCCTGTTCGGCGGCGCCTACCAGTCCGCGGACCTGAGCGAGACGGACTACGCGGCGGTCGCCCGCGCCCTCGGCTGCGAGGGCGTCCGGGTGGAGGACCCGGCCGCCCTCGGCGCCGCGTTCCGGGCCGGCATGGCCTCCCGCGAGACCCCGACCATCATCGACGTCGTGGTCACCCGCGACCCCGCGAAGATGCTGCCGGGGGTGGACAGCCGCGCCGCGCCGGTGCGGGCCGGCGACCGCCCCGCCTGACCCGGCGCGGGGGATCGGATCAGACGGCTCCGACCCCCTATAATCATCGGCCTCGGTTCGAACCGGAGCCTGTCCCATGAATCGACGCGAACTTCTCACCGCGGCCGCCGCGCTCGCCTTCGCCGCCCCGGGCGCTTACGCGGGCGCCAAGCCGCACGTCGACTACAGCCGCGAAGCCTATGAGCGGGCGGTCGCGAGCGGCGAGCCCCTGCTCCTCGACTTCTACACCGAATGGTGAGGGACCTGCCGTGCGCAGGGACGCACCGTGAGTGCGTTGATGAACGAGAACCCCGCCTACCAGGCGGTCACCGTCATGAAGGTCGACTGGAGTGAGCACAGCCGGAGCGACGTCGCGAAGGAGCACGCCGTCAAGCGGCGTTCGACCCTGGTGATGCTGCGCGGCGGCGAGGAGGTCGGGCGGGTGATCGGAAGCACGAGCCGCGAGGACATCGAAGCCCTGTTCAAGGCCGCCATCTAGCCCGCCGCGCCGCCGGCCTTCGTCGCGGAGCGCGTCGAGGCGGCGCGGGGCGGGGCCGAACGGGCCGGGCCGTATCCAGCCTGCGGGCGGGTGCGGCCCGCGGTCTTGAGCGGCCGGCTCGGTGGCCGTCGCAAGAGGGTGGGGAGAGGTCCAGGCCAGCCGCGCCGCATCTCATGCGCGGCCGGCCCGGAAGGCTCTCCGGGCCGATCGCCGGATCGCCCCGGCGGAGGCCCGGTTCGCGTAACCGGCATCAGGAGGCGCCTCCGTCCCGCCATGACCTACGTCTGGGCCTACGTCGCCGGCACGCTGACCCTCATCAACCCGTGCGTGCTTCCGCTCCTTCCCGTCATCATCGCGGCCGCGTTTCAGGGCAGCCGCGCGGGGCCGCTGATGCTGGCGGCCGGGCTCACCCTCTCGTTCGCGGTCCTCGGGGTCGGGGTGACCGCCTTCGGCCACCTGGCGGGAATCGACGACCTCTTCATCAATCAGGCCGCCGCCGTGATCATGGTGGTGTTCGGGACGATCCTGCTCGTCCCGCGCGCGCAAGCCGCCCTGTCGCGGGTCGCTTCCCCGGTCGCGAGCCGCGCCAACGCCGGGATCGACCGGATCCGGGGGGCAGGCCCGGGGGGCCAGCTCGCGGTGGGGATGCTCCTCGGCGCGGTGTGGTCCCCCTGCATCGGGCCGACCCTCGGCGGCGCGGTTGGGCTCGCGGCGAGCGGCGAGAACCTGGGGCAGGCCGGGGCCACCATGCTCGCGTTCGGGATCGGGGTCTCCACCGTGCTGCTGGGGCTCGCCTACGGCTCGCGGGAGCTTCTGGCCGCCCGCCGCGAGCGGCTGACGTCCTGGATGCCGTGGGCGAAGCCGGTCATGGGGGCCTCCCTGCTCCTGGTCGGCCTTGCGGTCTTCTTCCATCTGGACCGGGTCATCGAGGGCCGGCTCCTCGACGCGATGCCCGACTGGCTCGTCGCCTTCTCGGTCGCCGTCTAATGAAGACGAACGAGCCGGTACGACTGCCGAAGACCCCGAGCTTTCGCCTCGACGGCCGGCGCGCGCTCGTGACCGGGGCCGGGCGCGGGCTCGGGCTCGCCATGGCCGCGGCGCTCGCCGAGGCGGGGGCGGAGGTCGTGCTCGCGGCCCGGAGCGGCGGGGAGGTCGAGGCCGCGGCCCGGGCCATCCGGGCGCGCGGGGAGCGGGCGAGCGCGTTCGCCCTCGACGTGACCGACACCGACCGGGCGAAGGCCGAGATCGCGGCCCGCGGCCCCTTCCGGGTGCTCGTCAACAACGCCGGGACGAACCGCCCCGCCCACTTCCTCGACATGACCGAGGCGGACTACCAGGCGGTCTCGGACCTCAACGTCCGCGCCGCCCTGTTCGTAGCGAAGGCGGTGGCCGAGGGCCTCATCGAGGCGGGGCTTCCGGGCTCGATCGTCAACGTGTCCTCCCAGATGGGCCACGTCGGGGGGCCCAAGCGCACCGTCTACTGCGCGACCAAGCACGCCCTCGAAGGCGCGACCAAGGCGATGGCGTGGGAGCTTGCCGAGCACGGCATCCGGGTCAACACCATCTGCCCCACCTTCATCGAGACGCCCTTGAGCCGCCCCATGCTGGAGGACGCCGGGTTCCGCGACTTCGTCACCCGGCGGATCGCGTCGGGGCGGGTCGGCCGGCCCGAGGACGTGATGGGGGCGGTGGCGTACCTCGCTTCGGACGCCTCTTCGCTCGTGACCGGGTCGGCGCTGATGATCGACGGCGGATGGACCGCGGTGTGAGCCGGGCCGCCGGCCCCCCGCCCCGGAACGCGGCGGCTCCGGGGGACCCGGGGGCGCGGCGGACGGTCGCCGGAAGCGGGCCGTGACGGGAATCGGGGAATCGCTCGCCGTCTACCTCGACCGGCGCATGGCCCGCATCTTCCTCCTCGGGATCATCAGCGGGTTCCCGTGGGTGCTCATCGGGAGCAGCCTCAACGTCTGGCTCCAGGAGGACGGCCTCAGCCGGAGCGCCATCGGCTGGGCCGGCCTCATCTTCGGCGTCTACGCCTTCAACTTCCTCTGGGCCCCCCTCATCGATCGAATCCGGCTCCCCTGGCTGTCGGAGCGGATCGGCCACCGGCGCGCGTGGATCGTCGCCCTGCAGGCGGTGATCCTCGTGTGCCTCGTCCTGTGGAGCGTCGTCGAGCCGACCGCGAACCTCGCGGGGGTCGTCGCCATCGGCCTCGTCATCGCCATCGCCTCCGCGACCCAGGACATCACCATCGACGCCCTCCGCATCGAGCAGATCGGCCGCACCGAGGGCGGGTCGATGGCCGCGGGCGCGGCCGCCGCGGTGGTCGGCTGGTGGACCGGGTACAAGCTCGGCGGGGCGATCGCGCTCAAGACCGCCGAAGCCTTCCAGAACGCGGGGGTCGAGGACTACTGGCAGCCCACCTTCCTCGTGCTCGGGGGGGTGGTGATCCTCTGCAACGTCGGCCTCGCGTTCGTGCGCGAGGCCACCGCCGCGGAGCGCATCGCCGCCCAAGCGGAGGACGACGACCGCATCGCCGCCCGCATCCCCGCGACCGGCCCCCTCGGCCGCGCCGCGGTCTGGCTCGGCGTCACCGTGGTCGGCCCCCTGATGAGCTTCCTCCGGCAGAACGGCTTCGCGATCGCCGCCGCCGTGCTGGGGTTCATCTTCCTGTTCAAGATCGGCGAAGCCTTCCTCGGGCGCATGTCCCTGATCTTCTACAAGGAGATCGGGTTCACGAAGTCGGATATCGCCCTCTACTCCAAGGGCCTGGGGTGGGTCACCACCGTCGCCTTCACGGTGCTCGGCGGCCTCTTCGCGATCCGGATCGGGCTGGTGCGGGCGATGTTCGTCTCCGGGATCGCCATGGCCCTCACCAACCTCCTCTTCGCGGCGCTCGCCTGGTCCGGGAAGTCGGAGCCGCTCTTCGCGGCGGCGGTGGTGATGGACGACCTCACGAGCGCCTTCGCGACCGTCACCTTCGTCGCCTTCATCTCGATGCTGGTGGACCGGACCTACACCGCCACCCAGTACGCGCTCCTCGCCTCGATCGGGACCGCGGGCCGGACCCTGTTCGCGGCCTCGTCCGGGGAGCTGGTCGACCGGCTGGAAGGGGACTGGGGAGCGTTCTTCGTGATCACGACCCTGATGGTGGTCCCGTCCCTCGTCTGCCTCTGGGCCATCCGGGCGAAGCTCGGCGACATGCTGGCCGGCGCGAGGGTGCGGCTCTTCAGCAAGGACGCGGAGGGTGCGCCCGAAGGCGCTTCCTGACGCCGCCCCCCTCGGTCCGCGGTCCGGGAGCCTTTCGACCCCACGGCGCTCCATCCCGCCTCTTGCCGCCGGCCCCCGCGCTGCGCATCATCGCGGTATGGGCAGGCCCTCGAACGTCTTCCTGGTCGGGTTCATGGGGTCCGGCAAGTCCACGGTGGGGCGCCAGCTCGCGGCTGTGCTCGACAAGGAGTTCTTCGACTGCGACCGGGTGCTCGAAGAGCGGACCGGGGTCGACATCCCGTACATCTTCGATCTCGAGGGCGAGGCGGGCTTCCGCCGCCGGGAGGCCGCGGTGCTGCGGGAGCTGACCGGGAAGCGGGGCATCGTGCTGGCGACCGGAGGCGGCGTGGTCGGGGACCCCGACAACCGCACGGCGCTGGCCTCGAACGGCTTCGTCGTGTACCTCCATGCGCCCGCGGAGCTGCTGCATCAACGCACGGCGCGCGACCGGGGGCGGCCGATGCTGCACGCCGCGGACCCGCGGGCGCGCATCGACGAGCTGCTCGCGGTGAGGGAGCCCCTGTACCGGGAGGTCGCGGACCTCGTCGTCGGGACCGGCCGGCGAGGCTCCCGCCGGGTCGTGCAGGAGATCCTCCGGGCGCTCCCGGACCGCCCCCGGTGACCCGTCTCCGTCCCTCCACGCGAGACGTCACCGGCGCGTCGAAAGGCCGTTCCCTGTTCGCCGCACCCTCCGGAAAGAGCGCTGCCGCCGCCCGGAGTCCGACCCCATCGCTCGGAAAACGGCCTGCCGTCATGCCCGCCCGGACGACCTCGACGCCCCGATTCAGGCTCTGCGACGAACAGGGAACGGTCTTGCGGCGCGTCGAAGGCGCGGCCCACGCCCCTCCCCCGCACGATAGAATCGGGCTCATGCAACCGCTCATGGTGGAGCTCGGCGACCGCCGCTATCCGATCCACATCGGGCCGGGCCTCATCCGCCGCCCCGATCTGTACGCGCCCCACCTCGCCGGCCGCCAGGTGCTCGTGGTCACCGACGAAGCGGTGGCGGACCTTCATCTCGCACCGTTGCGCAAGGCCCTCGGGGGCCGCGAGGTCGCGTCGCTGGCGCTTCCGGGCGGGGAGGCGGGCAAGACGCTCGACACCGCCTCGCGGGTCGTGGACGTGCTGGTCGAGCGGAGGTTCAACCGGAGCGCCGCGGTGATCGCCCTCGGCGGAGGGGTGGTCGGCGACGTCGCGGGGTTCGCAGCCGCGATCTACCAGCGGGGGATCCGCTATATCCAGGTTCCCACGACCCTGCTCGCCCAGGTGGACTCCTCGGTCGGCGGCAAGACCGGGGTCAACCACCCGAAGGGAAAGAACCTGATCGGCGCGTTCCACCAGCCGGCGTGCGTCATCGCGGACACCCGGACCCTCACGACCCTCGGCGGGCGCGAGCTGCGCGCCGGCCTCGCGGAGGTGATCAAGTACGGGGTCCTGTGGGACGAGGCGTTCTTCCGGTGGCTGGAGGAGCACGTCGACGGGCTGCTCGCGCGCGACGAGGCGCTGCTCGGCCAGGCGGTGCGGCGCTCGTGCGAGATCAAGGCCGAGGTGGTAGGCCGGGACGAGCGGGAGGAAGGGGTGCGCGCGCGGCTCAACCTCGGACACACCTTCGGGCACGCGATCGAGGCGGGGATGGAGTTCGGCCACTGGCTGCACGGCGAGGCGGTCGCGGCCGGGATCTGCATGGCGGCGGACCTGGCGGCGCGCATGGGCTGGCTCTTCGGTGACGAGGCCGAGCGCGTCCGGTCGCTCGTCCGGCGCGCCGGGCTGCCGGATCGCGGCCCCGCGCGCCTCACGCCCGACGACTTTCTCCGGCTGATGGGGCGGGACAAGAAGGCGGTGGATAGGGGCATCCGCCTCGTGCTGCCGAGGGCGATAGGCGACACCGTGGTCACCGGCGACTTCGACCCCCGCGCCCTCACCGAGACCCTCGAGGCGTGCCGCGCCGACGTCGAGCCGCCCTTCTTCGCCTCGTCGCGTCCGTGAGCTTCCGCGGGGGATGCCGCGCCCGCCCTTCCGGCGGGCCGGGCGTCGAGGGACGGCCGTCGTCCGGCCCGCCGGCATGACCGGCGAGCGCGGAAGCGTGACTGGCGGTGGAACCGCCGCCGCCGCCGGCCCCCGCGCCTGGGCCGCGGGGGTCGCACGCGGCTTCTGCATCGGCGCCGCCGACCTCGTGCCGGGGGTGAGCGGAGCGACCGTCGCCGTCGTGCTCGGGATCTACGAGCGGCTGGTGGCTGCGATCCGGGGGTTCGACCTCGGCTTCGCGGGTCGGCTGCTTCGCCTCGACGCGCCGGGCGCGGCCCGGTCCGTCGACCTCGGGTTCCTGATCCCTCTCGGCGTCGGGGTCGTCCTCGCGGCCACGTTCTTCACCAGTGTGATCTCGCTCGCCGACCTGATGGAGAACCACCCGGTCGCGATGCAGAGCTTCTTCTTCGGCCTCGTCGTGGGGGCGCTCGGGGTGCTTCTCCGAGACGCGGGGCTCCGCCGAACCCTCCGGCCGCCGAACGTCGCGGCGCTGGCCGGAGGGGTCGCCGTCGGGTGGGGGCTGGCCGTCGCGGCCCCCGCGACCACGCCCGAGGCGGCGTGGTTCGTGTTCATGGCCGGCGCGCTCGCCTCCGCCGCGATGATCCTGCCCGGGATATCGGGCGCCTACGTGCTCGTGCTGCTCAAGAAGTACGCCTACGTGCTGGCGGCGCTCGGGCGGCTCGACCTCGCGGTCCTCGCGCCGTTCGTGCTCGGGGTGGCGGCCGGCCTCGTGCTCCTGAGCCGGGTCCTCGGCTGGCTCCTCGCCCGATACCGCGCGCCGACCCTGTCCGCACTCGCGGGGCTCGTCGCCGGCTCGCTGTGGTCGCTGTGGCCGTACCGGGCGGCGGTGGACGGACGGTCCGTACCGGCATGGCCCGATGCGTTCGGGACGGGGAACGTACTCCTCGCGGCGGCGGGCCTCGCGCTGGTGGCCGCGCTCCACCTCGCCGCCCGCACCCGCTCCTGATCCGTCGACGATGCGGGTCAAGCCCGTTCGATGCTGCGGGCCACGCTACGGCATCGATTCGTGTATGCGGGCCCAGGCCGGCCGAATCACGGTGTCGGGCGGCCAGGGGACGGCGCATCAAGGGGAGGCGGGCATCCTGCCCGCAGGGAGGGCACCCGATCAAGAGCCAGCCCCTTCGGACGAGCGCCCGAGTCCTCTCGACGCTCCGTTCTCGAGAGAAGCGCCGCGCAGCCCCCCGTACATCCGCATCCGCAACCGCGGACCGGCCAGCGTGGTCCCGACCCGGAAGGAGACCCGTGCGATGTTAATAATTTATTGATATAGAATAAATAAAACAGGAAACGAGATATTTTTCACCCCACGGAGACGGTGTTGTTCCAAGGTTTGGGGTCGGTTCGAGGAGGCTTTGGGCGGATTTCACCCCAAGGCGGCGCTTGCGCGGGACCCTGGGAACGCGGGCGTCCCGCCCGCACGGGGGCGGAGCCCCCGGAAATGAGAATGCGGGCGGGACACAAGCGTTCCCAGGACGCCCTGCGACGAGGCGTGCTTGACGAACATCCCCACCGCGCACATGCCTCGGAGGCGAACGGGCTTGTCCGGGCCGGGGCGGTCTGCAATGATCGCGCCCGAGTCCACCGGGGAGCGCCCGTGAGCAAGGCCGACGACGTATTCATCCGTCAGTTCATCATCATCCTGGTGCTTCTCGCCGCCTACGGAGTGGGGGCCGCGGTGCTCGGAATATGGATCGCGGCGGACGCGCGGGATGTGGCGGCCGGGAGTGAGCGCGCGACCATGGAGCGCATCGCCCCGGTGGGCCGGCTCAAGGTCGGCGAGCCGGGGCAGCGGGCGCGCGCCGAGGCGGCCGGGAGCGAGAGCGAGGCCGGGAGCAGTGCGGCGGGGTCGTCCGGCACGGCATCCGAGGCGGACGCTTCGGGCGCCACCGCCGTGGCGGCCGTCTCCTCCTCCGGCGGCAGCCGCGGATCGGCCGCCGCCGACGCCGCGGGCGGCGAGGTCGGGGAGGCGATCTACAAGAAATACTGCTTCGCCTGCCACATGACCGGCGTCGCCGAGGCGCCCAGGACCGGCGACACGGAAGCATGGGCGCCCCGCGCGGCCGAGGGGTTCGACACCCTTTACAAGACCGTGATCAACGGCAAGGGGGCGATGCCTCCGCGGGCCGGATTCCCCCACCTGTCGGACGACGAGCTGAGGGCCGGCATCCGCTACCTCCTCGCCGCCGCGAACGTCGCCGCCGAGTAGGCCGGGGCCGCATCCGGCCGAGGCCGCCCGCGGTCCGGCGCGTTCGCGAGCCGAAGCCCGCAACCCCGCCGCTCAGATCGCCTCGAGGCGGGCGTAGGCGAGCACCAGCCACTTCGCGCCCGCGTCGGCGAAGTTGACGTGGACCCGGGCATGGTCGCCGTCGCCTTCCAGGCCGAGGACGACCCCTTCGCCGAACTTGCCGTGGCGGACCCGCTGCCCGAGCGCGAAGGGATGGCCGCCATCCTCCGTGAGGCCGCTCGCCCCGGCCTCCCCGGCGGGGTAGCGGTAGCCGCCGTTCCATCTTCCGCCGCCGCCTCGGCGGCCCCCCGGCCTCGCGCCGCCCCCCGGGACCGCCCCCCGGTAGGAGCTCGCCCGGTAGCCGCCGAGGCGCACCTCCTCGACCAGCTCGGAGGGGACCTCGCGCAGGAACCGCGAGGGGTTCGGGAAGGACTCCTGACGGTGCAGCCGCCGGCTCTCGGCGCTCGTGAGGCACAGCCGCTGCTTCGCCCGCGTCATGCCGACGTAGCAGAGCCGGCGTTCCTCCTCGAGCTGCGAATGGTCCTCCAGGGAGCGCTGGTGGGGGAACAGCCCCTCCTCCATCCCGCACAGGAAGACGGCCGGGAACTCGAGGCCCTTGGCCGCGTGCAGGGTCATGAGCTGCACGCTGTCCTCGTGCTCGTCGGCCTGCCCCTCCCCGGCCTCCAGCACCGTGTGGCGCACGAAGGCGGCGAGCGGCCGGTCGGCGTACTCGTCCTCGGGGTCGGGCTCGCGGGCGAGCCGGTCCTCGAAGCGCCGCGCGGCGGTGACGAGCTCGTTCAGGTTCTCGATCCGCGCCTCCCCGCGCTCCCCCTTCTCCCGCTGGTAGTGCTCGAGGAGGCCGGAGGCCTCCACCGCCTGCGCCACCAGCTCGTCGAGCGGTCGCCCCTCCTCGCTCTCGGCCAAGCCCTCGACGATCCCGAGAAACGACCGGACCCCGGCCCCCGGCCGCCCGGAGAGCGAGCCGTCGTTCGCCTGCTCGACCGCCGCGTTCCACAGGGAGGTCCCGACGGAGCGCGCGTGCTCGCGGAGGAGCGCCACGCTCCGCGCGCCGACCCCGCGGGCGGGGACGTTCACCGCCCGCTCGAAGCCCGCGTCGTCGTCGCGCGACGCGACCAGCCGCAGGTAGGCGACCGCGTCCTTGATCTCCGCCCGTTCGTAGAACCGGAGCCCGCCGTGGATCCGGTAGGCCACCCCGGCCGTGCGCAGCGCGTCCTCGATCACCCGCGACTGGGCGCTCGTCCGGTACAGGACCGCGTGGTCGTCGAGCCGCCAGCCCTCCCCCCGGGCCTGCTCGATGCGGCCGGCCACGAAGCGCGCCTCGTCGACGTCGTTGTAGGCCGAGTAGGTGAGGATCGGCTCGCCGCCCGGCTTCGAGGTGCGGAGGTTCTTGCCGAGGCGGCCCTCGTTGTGGGCGATGACCGCGTTCGCGGCGTCGAGGATCTTCGCCGTCGAGCGGTAGTTCTCCTCGAGCTTGTAGGTCGTGACGCCGGGGAAGTCGCGCGCGAACTTCCGGATGTTCTCGATGCGCGCGCCCCGCCAGCCGTAGATCGACTGGTCGTCGTCCCCGACCATGAAGAGCCGTCCGCGGTCCCCCGCGAGGAGCGAGATCCAGGCGTATTGCAGGGCGTTGGTGTCCTGGAACTCGTCGACCAGGAGATGCCCGAACCGCTCCTGGTACCGCGCGAGGAGCTCCGGGCGCTCGCGCAGCACCTCCCAGGTCCGGAGGAGCATCTCGGCGAAGTCGACGAGCCCGCTCGCCGAGCACGCGGCTTCGTAGGCCCGGTACACGTCCGCCATCCGCCGCTCCCAGACGTCGCCGGGCTCGGGGAGGTGGCGGGCGCGGATCCCCTTCTCCTTCTGGCCGTTGATGAACCCCTGGGCCTGCTTCGGCGGCCAGCTCCCCTCGTCGAGGTTCATCTCGCGCATCAGGCGCCGCACGAGGCGGAACTGATCGTCGGCGTCGGCGATCTGGAACGACTCGTCCAGCCCCGCCTCCTCCCGGTGGCTGCGCAGGAAGCGGTGGGCGATGCCGTGGAACGTGCCGACCCACATCCCGCCGATGGGGCGGTCGAGGATCGCCTCGATGCGCGCCCGCATCTCGCGCGACGCCTTGTTGGTGAAGGTCACCGCGAGGACCCCCGAAGGCCGCGCCTGCCCGGTCGCGACCAGCCAGGCGACCCGATGGGCGAGCACCCGGGTCTTCCCGCTCCCCGCGCCGGCGAGCACCAGCGCGTGGCCGGTTTCGGCGGTCACCGCCGCGCGCTGCTCGTCGTTGAGCGGCTCGATGATGTGCGTGACGTCGTCCATGTTCCACCGGTCCGGCCAAGCCGCCCATTCTACCGGGCGGCGGCCGCTGGCGGTTCGCGGCGGCCTGCCGGAAGCGGGCGGGGCGGGAGGCCGCGGAGAAACGACCGAACGCTGCCGGGCACGCCCTTCCGCACTGGGGGGCGGCAGCGAGCCGCCAGGCGAAGAAATACGGCAGGCGGCGCACCATGACCGGCGGGGCCGGCGGCTGGTTGTGGAGCCCCGCGTAGCGGCGCTCGATCCAGGCGAGGAAGGCCCGGTCCACATCCTCGCGGAGCCCAGCGATCGGCGAACTCGAATCCGTTCGCGCCACGGTGGCGGCCCGTGTCAACGGATTCGAAGATCGCGAGATCCGTTCTCCGGCGCGACAGGAGACCCCGGACGCCATCGGGGGGTTCCCACCCCCCGGGCGTAACCCGCTTCCCGCACGGCCAAGCCCTGATCGGCCCGAAATCAGGTCCACGGCGAGGCTTCGATGAATCGATCGGTATGGCCGATCCAAAGCCCACTGTTCTACTCCTCCGAGATGATCTGGCGGCCCAATGCAGGATCTGTCGCTCCGATCCTTTTGCTTGTCGATGTACAGTCACAAACTGTAAATTGGTGATTTACGCTCCAGGTTGACAAGACCATGATCGAGGTCAGGCGTCCGCCTCCGGCCGCACCTGAATTGCATGAACGGCAGCCCGCACTTCGTCGTATATGTCCACATCCAGGGCTTCGGCAACCTCCAGCGTGACGGCAAGCGCGTAAGGGACCTCGTCCTCCAGCGTTCCGGCGCCGGCCCTGCAACTCACCTGGATCTCCAGGTTCGCGCCATCGACATACACTCCTGCTCTTTCACCTTCGAGGATCTCGTGCTGCAGGGTTCCACGTTGAACTGCCCGCCAGTCTGCTTGTTGCCGGCTCACTCGTAGAAGATCCTGAATATCCTCCGGAGGGGCGAACCAGAGATCCGCCCTCCGCCAAGCCTGGTGTCGTTGGTTGACCGGCGACAGCCACGCGAGGGTGATGGTCAGCCTTCGATGACCGCGTCGACCGCTCAATGACGGCGGCAATGGAAAGCGGTGGATGTGAGACTCATCCTGCCTGAGCGTCCCGCCGCCGAGGGCGGTCACGCGCCGGGCGGTACATTCTTGCACCCGGTTGACGTCCACCGCGCCGTAACCGAGTAGCCGTGTGACGTACTCCTTGAACTGCCGGCGGTTGTCCTGGTTTCTCAGGATTCGAGACAGTATCGTGCCCGCTTCTCCCCATTCTGCTCCGTGTGCGCCCAGTGCCTTGAGCCAGACCGCGCGAGGGAGGCGGCCTACGATCTCTCCTCCGGGCTCTTGACGAAGCTCGTCCATGACGTCGTAGAGCAAACCGCAGGCACGGCTGACCAGCGCGGTCGCATTGCTCGTGCCCCTTGAATTCCACATGGGTCCTTGATCGCCGGGGTTCGCGCCTGGGGAGGCCGCAAGTTGTCCGGGCGGAAGCGTTCGGTCGTAGATTTCGAGAGTCGTTCCACCTGCCAATGTTTGCTGCACGACAATTCGTCCCCCTGCTGCCAGCACGTCGGGTTTGATCCCGCGGCGATATCCCATGCCCTGCGCGTTGATCGGGCTGGGCAGGCCTGCGGCGGTATACGGATCCTCCCATCGGGGTGGTGGCTGCTCGGTCGATGCGTCCTCGTGAATCGACGCCACGGTGAGCGCATTCACTGCCTCGGCGGGGGAAAGGAGGCGGCGATTCCGGGTATCGGCAGCGACTGCTCGGATCAACTGTTCCTGGACGCTGCCTGGCAGTAGATGTCCCGGTTGATCCGCTGGCAGCAACTCAATCCGTCCAGGATAGTTGCCGGCGCTCACGACGAAGAGCACCTTGTAGCGCCATGCCAACCAGTCGAGCAAGCGCGCGAGGGGGCTCAAGGCCTGATCGAAAGGGCGATCCCGGATACCGATCGACAGGTTGATGATGGATACGTGCGGCGCGACCGGCGCCTCGTCTCCATCCCCCTCGAACAGACGGCGGACCGCTCTGTGAACCAGGTCGACCACGAGCGTCCCTTCGGGCACGGTTTCCGTATGATTCCGCCAATTACGTGAGTCCTGCCGAAGAATAGGACGCACGTATAGCGGCCTCGGGAGAGGCGCTTCGTGCGCGGCCAAGTCGCCATGGAGAATGAGCGACGCCATCGCGGTTCCATGTCGGCGGGTATCAGCCGGATAGTCACGTTCATAGTCGTCCGGATCATCGACGGCGAGCCGTCCCTGAAGCCGGCGGTGTGCCTGCAGCGGAAGCCCATCGAACAAGGCGACGACCGGGGAACCGGCAGGTGCCTCCCCAGGTAACGCCTTCTGGTCTTGATCCTGGAACTCGTCTGCCAGCGAAGCGGACATTTGCCCGCTGGCGCGAAAGAACTGGATCTGCTCGCACTGGACGAGCTCGATGTCGCTTTCGATAGACTCCAACAGAGGGCGAACTTGCACCACGGGGAGCTGGACCAGGAGCGCGTGATAGGCGATTTCCTCGATGTGCGCCTCGGTAATCAGTCGTCCAGCCATGCCTTCGACAAGGTCGACAACCCGATCCCTCCGGGCGATGCGCCGCGGCTCCGGCTCTCGCCGATGCCAAAGCTCGATTTCGCATGGTACTACTTCCTGACCGTGCTCAACGCGATCCTGCCAGTCATCGAGTACCCCCGTTTCCTGAAGACGATCCCGGACACCCCAATGCCGCACGTCACGAAGCTGTTGAAAGAGGGTCTTCCATCTTCCCAAGCCCCATGGAAGCCTCTCGTCGGACAGCCATCTTTTCCAAAGCGAAACCATCTGCTGCAAGGCAGCCTGATTCGTGAAGACCATGAACACGCGGCCCCGAAGGGCCTTGTCCGGCCGTGCCTCGTCATCACTGGTCAGGGCGAAGAAATCGTCGTCCGGAGGAATTTCTTCGGCCTCGATCTCGGCCAACCACTCCATTCCCGGCACGGTTTCCACGGCACGAATGAACTCGTCTACCGTCCCCACCGTCTCCAGCACCACCACTTCCTCGGGGACGAGGTCACGGGCCTCCATTTGCAGCCGCGCCCGCCGCTCCTCCAACGTCTGTTGCAGGCGCTCGAACTGTGGCGACAGCCGTTCTGACTGGCGTTCGGGGGTCGGGCGATGAAATTTTCCGCCACCGCCGTGCCTCTTTCGCCGCGTCACGGGTTCTCCCGGACTCGGGAGAATCAGCAGGGGACGTTCAGGCATCGCTTGACGCCCGCGCCGGCTCAGGCGTCGGCACTAGCGCCAGCGCCGAGGAGCGGTCCTGCCACTGTTTCAACCGCTCGGCGACGATCGCGCGCATATCATGATCGGGGAGGGTGAGGACGTATTGCCGCTGTACGTCGAGAGCGAACTGCTCCAGCTCGGAGAAGCTCAGGCCCATGAGACGCTTCGCCAAGGTCGCGGGCTTGTACCCCAGGCTCTCGCCAAGGCGTTTCTCGAAACCACGGAACCACTCCTCCGCCAACGAGAGGGTGGGCGCCGGAAGATTCAGCCGAAGCTGGAACCGGCGCCAGACCGCCCTGTCCAGTAATTCGGGGTGGTTCGTCGCCGTGACGACGACGACGTGGCTCGGCAAATCGTCGATCTGCAGCAGGAGCGAGCTGACGACCCGCTTGATCTCTCCTGTTTCGTGAACGTCGCCGCGTTCCTTTCCAACCACGTCGAACTCGTCGAAGAAGAGCACGCATCGGCGGGTGCGCACCTCGTCGAAGAGCCGGGAAAGGCGCACCGCCGTTTCGCCGAGGTAGCTGGCGATGACCGACTCGTAGCGCACCGCGAACAGCGGAACCGCGAGCTCCGTGGCGAACGCCTCGGCGAGAGACGTCTTCCCGTTGCCGGGCGGCCCGGTGAGAAGCACCCGATGCCGGGGCTCCAGACTGTGCGCCCGCAAGAGGTCGGCGCGTCGAAATTCCTCGACCAGCTCCCGCCCGGCGTTCGCTACGGAAGCCGGAAGGACGAGATCCCCCATCCGCCGTTCGGGATACATCTCATGGAACGATCCGGCGACCGGCCCGTTGCGGCGCGTCAAGGACGGCGAAGCGCTGGCGTTCGGCGGGCCGCCGGCGTTGAGATGGGCAGCCAGGCGGTCCGCCAGCACATGGTGCTGCTTTGCGCGTTCCTCGGAGACGAGGGCTTCGAGGGACTTGCGGAACAGGGGCTGGTCGCCTCTGGCGCCCGCGCGCACGAGGTCGAGCAGGAGGTCGGCGCGGGCCATCTCACCCGCCTCCCTTGACGAGTGAGGCTGGCTGCCGCAGAGGCGCCCGCGATCCGTTCGGCTCAGTCATCGATCAGCCCGAGCTCCCGGAGCGGCTCCAGGACGCCGTTTTCCAGCCGGGCCTTGTCGAGCGCGCCCTCCGCGCGGACGCTGATGGAGACCTTGCCGGCCAAGTCCGCGAGGTTGGCGAGGGCGGGCCACGCGCGGTAGAGCGCGCCCTGTTCGGCGGTGAACGACAGGGTGACTTCGTTCTCATCTGCGGTGGCAGGCTCTGGCGAAGTGCTGGGGGCGGCGCGGTCCCGGGCTTCGACTTCCAGCCCGATGGGGGCTGCGGGTTCCGGCCGCGCTTCGTCTCTGTCGGCGGCTTCGGCAGGCTGGACGGGAAGCGCGGCGGGGAGCATGAGGAACCCCGAATCGAGATCGATCTCGTCCTCGGCCACCCTGCGCTCGAAGGCGACCTGGCTCCGGTCGATCCGATAGCGGCCGTCCTCGCCGAGGTCCGGCCGGCCCGTGGCGTAGCCGAAGAGGCCGGTCTCGACCCCGCGCATGATCGCCGTCCGCAAGGCGTCGGCGTCTTGCAGGCGCGGGAAGCCGAGGAACGAGAAGAACCCGGCCACGATCCGGTCGGCGCCGATACCGGGCGGCTCGGACCCGCCGGCGCCGACCTGGAACAGATCGAGGAGCTTCCCCGGCGTCACGGTCCCGAAGACCCGGCCCTGCACCGTCGTCAGCAGCTCCATCAGCCGCTGGTGGATCAGGGCGCGCTGCTTTCGGTCCAACGTGGTCTGAAGCGGGCGTCCCTCCATGTCGACGATATCCAGGGTGAGCGCGCCGCCATCGGACGACGGCAGCCAGACCTGCCGGTAGAGCCTGAGAAGGGCGGACTCGGCGGCCGTCATCTCCGTGGCGCCGCGTTCCTTGAGCTGGCCCTTCTGTACGTTCGTCAGGTTGTGCTCGCGCCACCTGCCCTGGACGCGCTCCACCGCCAGCAGGTAGCGGACGGCGCGCCGCAGGACTTCGATCTGATCCGCCATCGGCACGGCCAGCCCCAGGCCGTTGCGGAACTCGCGGGCGCGGCTGCCGTGGCTCTCGCAGACGTCGAGCGCCGCCCGCCTCTGCTCCGCCCCCGGCAGCGCGGCGAACTCCAGCGGCAGGTAGGCGATCAGGAACCGCGGCTCCCGGTCCGGCACGTCGGCGGGTTTCGCCGGCCAGACGACCGCCGAGCGCTGCCCGGCGAGGCGTTCATCGATCATCCGCCGGATGCGGGATCGAATGCGATCCTCGTCCCGCGACACGGCATCGGCTTCCTGCTCGACCAGCAGGGTGACGTTGGGGTCCTTCTTGAAGCAGTAGCGCACGCCGTCGAAGTGGAGATACAGGCACTGCTCCTTCAGCTCCTTGAGACATGCCATGATGGTGGTGCTGTCGAGGTCCGGGCCGATGCTGGCCCCCAGCAGGTCGGGCTCCCCGATCCCCGGAGGCAGCGGGTCCCCCTCGTCGCCCTCGTCCCGCCGCAGGCCGCCGAAGGAGTGCATGAGCATGGCGGTCGCGAGGCGGGTGGCCGGTTGCCTGCCGGATTCGGCCGTCACCTCGCGGGCGCGCCGGTCGTCGATCCGCCGGGTCCTCGCGTTGGCCCCGACGAAGTCATGCTCCAGGCAGGCCTGGAAGTCCTCCCGCTGTCCGACCTCCTTGAAGAAGGCGACGCGCACGTCCGCATCGCGAACGGGAACGTCGCCCGGGCCGAGAAGCAGTCGCGAGCCGCCCGCGCGGTGGGCGGCGCGAAGGCAGGCGGCGAGGAAACGCAGGGCGCCGCGGGTGCGCTGGAAGTCGGGAATGGCCGCCCAGCGCTCCCGCATCAGATCGATGAGGGCGGGATGGAAGGGGTAGGACGCCTTGATCCGGTCGCGCAGCGCCAGGCCGTCTTCCTCCGCCTGCCGACGCTCCGGCGCCCCGTGCGCCCAGGCGCGGCGCATCCCGGTGAACACCTGCCGGCAGGCTTCCGCCGCGCTCGCCGCGGCGGCCGGATCGGGCGGCCCGGAGAGCAGACGGCGCTGGATCACGTTCAGGATCTCGTTGCCTTCGA
Source organism: Gammaproteobacteria bacterium (assembly GCA_965243335.1). Lineage (GTDB taxonomy): Bacteria > Pseudomonadota > Gammaproteobacteria > HK1 > HK1 > JAJDXW01. The sequence goes on along the minus strand of OZ251545.1, from coordinate 546,409 downwards.
CGGGTTCCCGGCGCTGGTCCTTGCGGGCCGCGAGGTGCTCCACCGTCCGGAGCAGGCTGGTGTATTCGAGGGATTCCCGCTTGCTCGACTGCAACGAGTACACCAGCACCGCGTCGTCCACGTTTCCCACCGCCACCGTCAGGCGCTTGAGGAACGACAGGGTCTCGTCGCGAAGGGTGGTCTGTTCGACGCGAACGCCGCCGGCGCTGATGAGGTATTCGAGGAGCTCGTCGAGCAGGATCAGGCTCGGGCCGCGCTTGAGCAGTGCGACGATCGCGTCGCCGCCCGGAGCGACGCGGGCCTCGTCCTGCGCCCGGACGACTTCGTAGCCCTCCGGTCCGCCGAGCGCCCACGCGATCCAGCCCCACAGGGTCCGGGCGGCGGCGCCGTTCCCGTCCGGGACGCGCTTGCCGACCTGTGCGTCGAAGAACTGGCCGTCCACCACCGCCACCTGCACCCGCTCCGGGCGCGGCAGCCCGGAGGCCTCGGGCAAGGTGTCGAGGGCGGCCCGTGACCGGGCGGCGTGCAGCAGCGCGGCCAGGGTGTGGGACTTGCCCCCGCCGAAAGGCGTCAGCAGCTTGAGCACGCGGTTGCCCTGGGCGCCGGTGAGCCGCCCGAGCACGTCTTCGAGCAGGGATTTCAGGCCGCGGGTGAGGTAGGAGGCCCCGAAGAAGCTGTCCGCATCCCGGTACGCGGCGGGAACCCGCGGCAGGTCCCGAGCGGGCAGGCCGAGGCTCTTCCCCGTCAGGTAGTCCGACAGGCTGCCGAGGTCGAGCGCGAAGACGTCCTCGGAGAAGTCGTCCGACAGGACGTCGGGATGCAGGCTGACGCATTCGAGCCAGGGGCGGGGGGTCTCGCTCATCGGTGGTCGCCCTCCAGGGGCAGCTCCGGCTGTCCGGTGGCCCGCTCTTCGACCTCCCGATCATACGCGGCCCCTTCGACGACGCTCCTCCAGTTGGCGTTCAGCCGGGCGAGGGCGCGCAGCTCGGCGGTCGGGGCGGCGTCCTGCGCCTCGGGCCGCCCGAGGACCGGGGCGCAGAGCGCCTGGGTGACCAGGCGAAGCTGCTCCCGGCTCGGGCTCGCCGCGTCCAGGAACTCCCGGACCCGCGCCGGCCGGCGGTCGAGCAGCCAGAGCAGCCGGTGGACGACGTCGACGAGCGGCGCCGGCCTGCCGTCTGCGCCGATGCCGAGGGCGTCGCCGCCGCCGCGCTCCTCGAAGGTGCGGACGCGGAACTTGCTGCCACCTGAGCCCGCGCGGACCTTCTCCACCAGCGCCGGCGCCGGCCCGGCGACCCCGTCCGGGCCGTCCATCTCGATGCCCTGCGGATAGCAGAAGACGTAGGCGTCGCCGGCTTCGATGGGGGATTCGCGGTAGGTGAACCTCCACAGGATGTAGAAGCGGGTGAGCGGGTCCACGGAGGCCACGGCCGCGCCCCGCAAGCCGAAGATCTCGTCCAGCATCACGTCGAGCACGACGCCTTCGACCTCGCGGAGGTAGCGTTCGGCGGGCACGGCTTCGCCGTTGGCGTACTCGACCTTGGCGAACCGCGTGTAGGCGCGCAAGCCCGCGCCGACCGCGGCCATGAGAAGGTCGGCGCCCCCAATCCCCTTGCCGCCCGCCCACAGGGTGGTCACCCGCTCGCGCGCGATGCGGCGCAGCTCCGGCGCCACCTCCGTTTCGTACTGGCCGGTGGCGGCGTCGTCCCGCCGCCGTGCGACGAAGAAGATGCTGTCGGAGAGGGCGGCGGCCCCGAGCGCGTTGACCCGCCCGCGCGACTCCGTCTGCACCGGCCACGCCTCGGTGACGGTGAGCCCGGCGTCGACCAGGGCGCGGATCAGGGTGGCCCAGCCCTCGGTGGTCCGGTGGGCGTAGACGCAGACGAGCGGCGCGCCCGGCTTGAGGACCCGGCGGGCTTCCGCGAACGAGCGCCGCATCAGGTCCTGGTAGTGCGCGGTCGCTTTCTTCGCGTCCCCGCCGTGCTCGCTCGGCTGGGCGACCGCCTCGCGCCGCTTCGGGGGCGCGGGAAGCGTGAAGTGCTCGGGGTAGAGGTCGCCGACGAGGCGCTTCAGCCAGACGTAGAAGAACGCGGACAGGTCCGCATAGTAGATGCTGCTGTAGTAGGGCGGGTCGGTGATCACCGCGTCGAAGGTCTCGTCGTCGTAGAAGAGCTTCTCGGCGTTGCCGCGGGTGACGGTCGATGGGTTCCCGACCTTGGCGAGTTCGCGGATGCAGTATGCCTCCCGGTCGAGCGCGAAGGGGAGACAGCCTTCCGTACGAGCCAGGCAATTGATTTCAGAAAAATCATAAATCATCTTCAGCGCTTGGCGATCACCGATGGCTCCCTTTGTTCTCTGAACTGCGGGCTCCCAACGGGAAAATTTGTTGAATATGACGACGAAGCGACCGAACGCCATTGCGAACCAGGTCGCGAGCGCCCGGGCCCGATCCTCGGCCATGCCTTGTTCAAGCATTTCGGCGTGGGCTTGCCGGACATGCTTGATGAGGGTGAACAGGACGAGCAGTTGCCGGGGCGTGAACAGCTCGCAGTAGTGCTCCACCCCGTAAGCCGGCAACTGGTCGCGGAGCTTCCCGTGAAGCGTCTCGGCAGGGCGAGTGAAGCCAAGCTCTCTCTCGATATCGGCGAGACGTTGCTCTATCACGTTTTCCGGCAGGATGGAAGCAGCATCGGGAGGCAGGTACAGCTTGGGCTGTCTCTTCGACCGTTGCCCGCTTCGCGGCAACGCGGCAACGACCGCCGCGAGCGACTCCCCCATCCGGCCGGCCGCCGCCATCTCCTTGACGTGTTCGGTGGGAGCCGGCGTATTGCACGCGACGCATACCGCCTGTCCCGCGCCGGTCTGCTCCGTGTGCTGCGAGACCTTGCCGGTGGTCTCGCCCGACACGACGTCCCAACGCAGGCGACTGCCGCCCTCGATGCGCGGAACCGCCGCCACCGCGCCGCCCTTCTTGCGCAACCACGCCTGACGGACCAGGGGAACGGGGGCGGCGCATCCGGGCCGGCGGCAGGGTACGGTGCGCGCCCAGACATGCGCGACCGGATCGGCGCGCCGGGCGGTCGGGGGGGCGCCGCCTGCGAAGAGCTCCGACTGGCGGGACACGTCCCCGGTCTGCGGTATCCCGATGGCCGGGTACAGGTCGCCGATCTCCCTCCGCAGCCGGTCGAGAACCACTTCGCTCCACCGCTGGAAGTCGTCCGCGAGACCCGGGCCGAACGTCTGCGGATACGCGAGCGTGCACAGCTCGATCAGGTGTGCTACCGGGTTGTAGTCGAGGGCGTGGCTCTCGCAGCCGAGGCGCGCCGCCTCCAGCGGGATCGCGCCCCCGCCGGCGAACAGGTCCAGCACCTTGGGCGGCCTCCCGCCGTGCAGTGCCCGGATCCGTTCGCGCGCCTCGCGGATTGTCGCAGCGGCCGGCTCGTACGCGGCCAGAGCGGTGACGAAGGACTTCGCTTCAGCCCGCTCCTCATCGGAGGTGGGCGCGGGAACCAGCGTTGCGTAGATGGCGGCGCGCGATGCGGTGATCGGGCGCCGGGCCGGCCAGTAGTGGACCAGCTCCACGTAGCGCCGGGGGTGCAGCTTCTCCTTGGACGCGATGGCGTTGATCTCGTCGAGGGGAAGGTAGTCCTCGATCAGCCGGCGGTCGTCCATGGTCGTCATCCGCCGCGCGTCCGGCGCCGCCCGGCAGCCGGGCCGGCGCCGTTCACGACGCCAGCGATTCCAGGACCTCCTCCGGCGTGCGATCCGGCGACGCGAACGGGTCGACCGCGCGGACTTCGTCGAATTCGTGCCCGTGCTGCAGGTCCTCGGTGAGCAAGACCCTGCACTCGCAGGCCTGCGCGGCGGCGACGATGAGCGCGTCCCACCAGGAGAGCGAGTGGCCGTCCTGCAACAGCCAGGCGCGCTCCGGCATGGCCGGGTCGATCGCCACGGGCTGCCGCGACATGAGCTTTCTGACAATGGATCGGGCCGTCGAAGGGGACGCGGTCGGCGCCGCCTTTCGCGTGATCACGGCGTAGAATTCCTGCAAGACTTGAAAGCTCACCCTTGCCGATCGGGTGGCCCAGAGAAGCTCGTACCACTGTCCGGCGCGGACCTGTTTTCCGGGGTCCCGGGCGTCGTGCCGGTAGACGATGACGTTGGCGTCAACGAAGACCGGCCCGATCATGCAGCTCCTCCCGGGTCGGCTTGCGGCCGGCGACCCATTCCATCTTCCAGGGCTTGATCACCAGCGCGTCCTTCATGGCGGTCTCGTACGTGTCCTCCCCGCGGCGCATCCCCGCCAGGAAATCGGCGATCCACCGGGATACGCTGCGGTCGTCCTCCGCCGCCCGGACCCGCAGCCACCGGGCGAGGTCGTCGGGCAGGGTGATGGTGACGTTCTTCATCCTGGCTCTCCAGACCGCGGGCGCGAAGACGATGTGTGCGAATCCGGCGTCAACGCGCCGCCGGCGCCGTTGACGGTTCGGTATCAGCGAAGACAAGGCCGGTCATACAGCTCCTCGCGGGTCGGCCGGCGGCCGTCCACCCACTCCATCCGCTGAGGCTTCATGGCCAGAAACTGCTTCATCGCGACCTCGTACCCATCGTCCCGACGCCTCGCCTCCGCAAGAAGTTGGGCGACCCATCCGGACACGCTGCGGTCGTCCTCCGCCGCCCGGACCCGCACCCACCGGGCGAGGTCGTCGGGCAGGGTGATGGTGATCCTCTTCATCCCGACTCGCCAAGTCCGCCCGCCACGAAGGTAGTGTGACACGAATCCCGCATCAGCGCCGCCGAACCGTCGCCCGAACCCGCCCGGCTCGTCCCGCATCTCCCACGGCGCCTGCTCCACTGCGACGGTCCGCACGGCGGGGTAGCGAGCGGCCGCCGCCTCCCTCCTCGCGCGATTCGGGGTTCACGGCGCCCCCGACACCTCTGCGCTCCACGCCTCCCGCCAGTCCACGGGCAGGTAGTCCCCGGTCAGCCGGGGCTCACTCATGGCCGTCATGGTCCGGTCCGCCGCGCCGCCGTATCTGCCCCGTGGTCGCCCAGGCAGCCCATCTCCACGAGGAATCGCGAAGGCTCCTTCGGCCATCGCCGGTAACGCCGCGCCCGCGACAGGATCAGGCGTCTCTTGGTCCGGGTGACGGCGACGAAACACCCGCGGCGCTCCTCTTCGAGCGCAGCGCTGCCGGCGCCCTTCTTCACGCTGTGCCAAGAGGGCAGGATCTCCTCTGCCAGGCCAATCAGGTACACCGTCTCGAATTCCTGGCCCTTGGCGCCGTGAATGGTCGCCAGCGATACCGTCCCCGGGGTCGGAACCGGTTCCTTGGAGCGCAGTTGGAGCTCCTGCAGGAACCGGTCCAGCGACGACGAAGGTCCTTGCGCGTTCCTGATCTCACGCTGAATCCTTCGCCATGCGTTCAGATCGTCCTTGAGGTCTTCGTCCGGTTCGTTGACGTTGAAACAGTCGAGGATCCGTTCGATCGCCTCGGTGAGCTTGAGGTTTCCGGCGGAGAGGTCGGAGATCGCGTCCACCACTTCGGCCACAGGGCTCGGCGCCCCGGACTCGCGCACCGCCTCCGTCCACACCTTGAGGCAGGTGAGCCTGTCAGATTCCGACCGCAACACGAGTTCGTTCCAGTCCAAGGGGGAAGGCGCGAAGCTGCCGAACGTCTCGACCAGCACGGCCATGTTGCGCAGATCCAGCGGCCGGTCGATCTGCTTCAGGCAGGCGACGAGCCAGCGCATCTGCGGGGACAGGAAGTCGTCGCGGCGCATCACGATCATCGCGGGTACGTCTTTGACGGACAACGCTTCGTGCATCGCTTCCAGGAGGAATCGGTTTCTGGCCAGCACTGCGGTCCGGCCACGAGCCGCGCCATCCAGGCGCGCGATCTCCTCCGCAATGCCGGCAACCTCCTCCCGATCCGTGTCGAACTCGCGGCACTGAATCTGCTCTTCATCCGAGGGCGGGGAGCCGCCCGGCGATGGCGCCGACGTGGCGGCCCGCTTCGACGCTACGCGCCGGGCGTTGTACACGACGAGGCGGTTCGCGGCCTCGACGATGCGCGGCGGGCAGCGGAAGTTCGTCGGAAGTTGCACTACATCACAGGAGAAGTCCCTCACCAGCTCCCTGATCCTGCCAACGTTCGCCCCGTTCCACTCGAAGATCGTCTGGTCATCGTCGGCAACCGCGAAGACTTCGCGAAAGTCCTGATCGGCCATTCGTTGCAGCAACGCGTATTGCGCGCCGTTGGTGTCCTGAAATTCGTCGAGCAGCCAGTACCGGTAGGCCCGCTGGTACTGGCGGGCCATGGCCGGATAGGCGAACAGCCGGTACGCACCCAGGATCAGCGAATTGAAGTCGAGCGCATTGATACGCCGAAGCTCCTCCTCGTACAGGCGGTAAGCGCGGACAACGCGTCCAGCGTCTTCGGCGGCCGAGCCGTTCATCGCTTCGATGTGTCGCTCCGCCCCGTCAGGCTCCACGAGCCGAGCCTTCAGATGATCGATCAAGGGCAGAAGTCGGGTGTTCTCCTGGCGCCAATCCTGCCCAGAATCTCGGCCGAGCGCGTCTTCCAGCACCGCCTGCCGATCTTCGGTCCGCGAATAGATCGCGAAGTCGGGCTTGATTCCCAAATGCACGCCGTGCTGCCGGAGGACCTGCGCACAAAAACCGTGGAACGTATTGATGGTGGCGCGTCCTTCGAGCCCGGGAACGAGAGCCGTCACGCGGTTCGCCATCTCGTTCGCCGCCTTGTTGGTGAACGTCAGGGCAAGGATACGAAAGCGTTCGTCGGGGGAAGAATCCAGCAAACGTGCAATCCGGCACGTGAGGACTCGAGTCTTGCCGGAGCCCGGTCCGGCCAGCACGAGGAGAGGACCGCCGGGCCACTTGACGGTCTCCCGCTGCACATCGCTCAGCTCGTCGAGAGACGCTTGCAGAGAATTGTTCATCATGCAAGCCCCCGCAGTTCGTCGATTGTGGTTCGGAACGCCGAAGGCGCACGTTGCGCCAAGTTGGGGACGGCGCGAATCCGGGCGGCGAGCGCAGCCGCATAGGCGGTCTTGTCGGCTCTCATTCGCTTCGTTAGCGCTTTATCCGCGAGTGCCTGCGCACCTGCGACGCCCAACCCGGTCAGGATTTCGCGCAATTCAGGGCCAAGGCCATCAGCCACAAGCTGCGCTTCCAGGTCTCCGGGGCAATGGATTCGACAGCGCTTCGCCACCTCCTCATCGCTGAATCCGCGCTTGGCGATGGCCCTCACGTAGTCCTTTCCCGCATCGTCGCCGTCGAATACGGCCAACCAAGGGATGTCGAGTGCTCGCGCAAGCGCCGCGAATGTGGCCGGATTGCCGTTGTTCTGGGCATCGATCACGGATACGCCATGTGAATCCAGGTCGTAGCCCATCGCGTGCGCCATCGCGTGGACGATCAGATAGTCCGCCTGCCCCTCGACGATCAGCCAGCGCTCGGCGAAGAAGATCTCACCGCGCATCCGCCGGGCAAAGGTCTCCAGCGACTGAAGCTCGTCATCGCCGATGTAGAGGGAAGACCGATCCCGCAAGTCCCTCAAGATATCTGCAAGTTCGGCCCGCCGTTCGTGCTGGCCGCAGCATGCAAGAAGGTCGCGATAGGTTCGTTCATCGAGCGCTCCGACGACGATCAGGGTCTCCGACGCGCGCTCGTACTTCAGCCGGCCAGCCGATCCGTCTACCACGGCATCAAGGCCGTCGAGAACGGGAATGGGAGCAGAGAAAGTCGCGGGCAACGACTTCACTTGGGTCCCTTCTCTCGTGAGGCGCACCAGGCGCAGATCCCGGAACGGCACGTGCTGGACGAAATAAGGCGAGTGGGTGGTCACGATCTTCTGGCCGGGCAGTGCTCGAACGTGGGTCCACAAGGTGCGCGCGGCTTGCGGATGCAGGTGCGTTTCCGGCTCTTCCAAGGCGAGCACCGGGTCGCTATCCCGTTCGTACAGCTCGCGAACCAGATGCTCGACGAATGCCTGGAACAGGAAGATCACCGAGAGGCTTTGAATGCCCTGACCCTGGCGCAAGAGCGGCAGCCACGGCGAGTCCGGCTCGTTGCGCAGGATGATCTCGGCCTTGGAGAGCAGGTCCCACATCTTGAGGGGGACCATGCGCAAGTCGAGCCCGCCTTCCCGATCCCGCGCGGCGATCCGGGTCGCGCCGGACAGCGTCTCGGCAATCTCGTGCAGGCGCGGGTCGGCCTTCAGCAGGCGACGGTTGAGCAGATCGAGCACGCGTAGCGCCCGCGATTCCAAGCCGGCCGGGATCTCCAGCGCCTTGAGCAGCCGCCCCCAGAACTGCGAACGCGGCGAGAACTCGTCGCCCACGTCTCGCAGGGCGCCCAGATAGAACACCGGCAGGTAGCGCCAGAAGCGCTCGAGGTTGACGCGGCGGGCGCCCCGCCCGGCAAGCGGAGCGCGCGCCGCGTTGAGGAATTCCCAGATCGGCTCGAACGCGCCGCTTTCCTCACTCCATGCACACCGCGTCCGGAGAGCGATGGAGCGCAGACCGGTGTGCGGGTCGAGCTGCACGATCTGGTCCAGATCCTCCGTGACGCCAGCCGGCCATTCTTCCGGCTCGGACTCCTGTGCGTGGATTTCAATGCTCACGCCGGGGGACGTCTTCGGGTCGTCGTCATCGCCCGAGACGTGAACGTCGTACTCGGTGAACCCGGTCCCGCGCTGCCCCCAGCGGCGCGTGAGCACGATGCGCAACGCATCCAGGATCGCCGTCTTTCCGGCGTTGTTCGGACCCACGAACACCGTGGTTTCCCCCAGATCGACGACGAGATGCCGTATCGAGCGGAAGTTGTGGATCTCGATCCGGCTCACGCGCATCGGGTCGGCCCTCGCTTTCCTCGTTCACCCGATTCCAAGGGTCTGGTTCGACGCCGCAGCGTCAATGAGATCGTACATCCATCACGCTGCCCGGCGCCGGGATTCTACCCCGCTCCCTCTCCGGGGCTCGGGACGCCTGCTCCACGGCCTCTGCGGGGAGATCATGGTACCGGGCGGCCTCCCGCTTGGCGTGGTCCAAGCGCGCGGCGAGGCTCCGGGCCGTCAGCGGAGCCGGGTTCGGGTCGTCCGGCGGGTCCCGCACCACGTAGAGCCGGCAGGCGCCGCCGAGCGGCCGTGCGTTGAAGGCGCCATTTCGGGTCCGCCGCATCCACGGGAGCGGGGGACCGCGACCGCATCGAGCGCCAGGTTCGGACTCGGGCGGGCCGCAGGCAGGTTGTCCGACGGCCTGTCCCCAAAGGGAAGACACACGGGCCGCTCCGGCGGTCGCCGGACCGGATTCGCCTGTTCGCCGGCCCTCGGCCGGGTCCGGTAGAATCGTCATATGAGTGGCGAATCGAAGGAGGCCGGGAGGCGGGCCAGAGCGCTCGCGCGCCGCAACTGGCCGGTCCGCAAGCTCCGCCTCGGGGACGAACCCGGAGACGACTTGAGCGCGACGACCACCGCGGAGGAGCGGCTGGCGATGATGTGGCCGCTCGCGGTCGAGGCGTGGTCCCTGACGGGCCGGCAGATGCCGGAGTACCGGCGGGAAGACGCCCCGGTCAGACGGCGGTCCCCGTCGCGTGGAAAGTAGCCGTTGAACGAGGACTTCAGGGACGTTCTCGCCGAATTCCTGTCGGCGCAAGCCCGTTTCCTCGTGGTCGGAGCGCACGCGGTGGCCGTGCACGGGATCCCCCGGGCGACCGGCGACCTCGACCTGTGGATCGACCCCGACGAGGAGAACGCTGCCCGCGTGTGGACCGCGCTCGTCCGCTTCGGCGCCCCGGTGGAAGACCTCGGAATCACCATGCGGGATCTCGCGGCTCCGGGAACGATCATCCAGATCGGCTTGCCGCCGCGCCGTATCGACGTCATGACCAGCGCGACAGGGCTCGTCTTCGGGGATGCGTGGGCCGGCCGGGTGACACACGAAGCGGATCACCTCCCGATACCCTTCCTCGGCAGAGCCGAATTGCTCAGGAACAAGCGGGCGACCGGTCGGCCGAAAGATCTGGCCGACATCCATGCGCTTGAACACCGGGCCGGGGGCGACGAACCATCGGACGACGAATCGTGAAGAATCGAGGGCGCCCTTCGGCCCTGCCTTACCCACCGACCGGATTCGACCGCCCTGCCACAATATTTCCCATCCGGACTACTGCGGAATATCGATCGGGACTCGGGTGGCCGCGGCGACTTTCTCCGGCGCATGGCCCGATCGCGCTCCGTGCGTGCGTTCCTCCTTCGGAAAGTTCTCTCCGCACTGGCCAACCCTCAGATCTCCTCATACGCTTCCTCCAGCCATGACATGACCCGGTCGAGTTCCTCCCGACTGTGCTCCCGGAAGCCCCCTTCCCGGCTCTCCTCGCTCAGGGTGCGGCTGACGTAGTACCCGACACTGCCATCCTCCTCCGTGCCGATCTCGACTCTGCCGTACCCGCTGCGCCAGACGATGCAGATCTCCCATGCCTCGTCGGCGTAGACCTCATCGGGCCGCTTCCACTCCTCGCACAGCCCGAGCAAAGCGGCGATCCGGTTCCTGTTGGCCTCGATCTGTCGCCTCGTCCCTCCTCTGACCAGGGCTGCCCGCAAGGCATCGGCATCGATCGTGCCCAGGATCTCCCGCGTCGTCTTCGTCTCCCGGCCGCTTCCGCGTGGGACCGAAGGTGCTTCGATCTGAAGGTTGAGCAGGGTGCGTTGGCGCACCTTCGAGCCGGTGCGCTCGGAGCGCACGAGGCGGAAGGTGAAGTAGTGCTCGCCGCGGCGGCGGGTCGCGGTGCGCCGGATGAACATGGGCGCAGGGTAGCGGTGGACAGGTTGGAGGGCAACAAGAAGAAATGGTTTTATGGCACTACATCGGCCCCCTCGACCATACATCAATCGGTTACATCCGAAAATCGGCGAAATCAGGGCGAATCCCCCTCGATCTCGGAGCGCAGTGGTAAAGATGGGCTAGGACCCGCCGTTCTCAGGGATGTCCCGCGCAAGCGCCGCCGTGGGGTGAAATCCGCCCAAAAGCCCCTTGACCCTCACACCTCTCGCGCGGGCCTCATGAGGAGGAGGCAGGAGGCCCCGACCGGGCGCCAATGGGTATGAGCCTACCGGGCCGCGGTCCGGATGCGCCGCCGGAAGTCGGCCTCGTCCCGGCACGCCACGGCCGCCTCCATCAGCGCATCGACGGGAACACTGCCGAGGAGTGCCCGGTCCCCGGTCAGGCGCGCGGTCGGCTCGATGCCTCGGGCGCGGAGCACCGCGAGCGCCGCTTCCCGCCGGCCTGCCTCGTGGCCCACTTCCCGACCTTCCTTGCGGCCTTCCTCGTGGCCTGCCTTGCGACCTTCTTCCCGGCCTTCCTTGCGGCCCCTCGCCTCCGCGTGCCGGGCGATCGTGCGGCTGATCGGGTCGTCCTCCGGGCGCGTGCCCTCGCGCGCGCCCATCTCCCGCGCCACCCGCTCCAAGGCGGGCCTCGCCCCGGACGACACCGGACCCTCGATCAGCGCAAGGTAGATCTCCTCCGACTGCCAGCCCGGAAACGCCGCGCTCTCCCCCGCCATCCGATACCGCCCGCCCCGGCGGAGGTAGATTTCAAGCCCGGGCGGGCGCCGGCGAGACTCCGGCGGAACCAGCACCCACACCTCCGGGAAGCCCCACGCCTCGTAGATCCCCAGCTTGCGGCGGCGCACGTCCGTGGTGTGATCCACTTCCAGCACCACGTCCGGCAGCGGGTCCCGGCCCACGTCGATGGCCGGGCCGGACACCCGCGAACGGCCCGGATGCAGGTACAGCGCCTCGTCCGCCTGCACCAGCACGACCTTCCGCCCCACCTCGTCGAACCGCGCCAGGTCCGCCGAGCCGAAGCTGTCGATCCGCGAGCCGCGCAGCGACTCGATCCGTTCGGCCAGCCGGGCGAGCCTTCGGGCCGGGCGTTCGTGGTAGATGGTGGTGGGCGCGCTGACCTTCCAGGCGGTCTCGGTGCGCGCGTCCCAGACTTCGAGGCGGCCTTCGTACTGGTCGACCTCGGCCGCCGGGAGGCGGAACGGCTCGCAGCCCGGAAAATCCTCCGGGCCGAACGCCTCGGGCAAGGGAGGCCGGGGGCCGCGGGACGGCTCGTCGGCCGGTGAGGAACGGGCGGGGGTCGAGCCGGTGCGGCTCCGCGCCCGGCCCTCGGGTGGGGCTGACCGTGACATGCGCACGCCTCCTTGTCGGTCGTGCCGGCGTCCTGCCGCGTGGGGCCGGCGAGCGGAGATGGTTCGTCCGGAGCAGTATGCCGGCCCCCTGCGGCCCGATCAACGGCGACCGCTGGCTCGGTCGCTTGGCGATTCCGCTTCGCGGAACCGCAGGTGCTCCCGAGCGGCGCCACAGGAGCTCCTGGGAACGGCGCACGGGCCTCGGATCGCACGTCGATCGCAGCGCCCCGCGGCCGTTCTACCCCCGCTCCCTCTCCGGCTCCCGCGCCGCCCGCTCCACCGCATCGGCGGGGAGATCGTAGTACCGGGCGGCGGCGACCTCCCGCTTGGCGTAGTCCAGACGTTTCGCGGGGTTCCGGACCATCAGCGGGGCCGGGTCCGGGTCGTCCAGCGGGTCCCACACCACGTAGAGCCAGTAGGTGTCGCCGAGCTGCTGCGCCTTGTACCACTCGTTGGTGGTCAGCCGGATGGGCTGGCCGCGCCTGCGGCCCTTGACCTCGATACGGCGCACGCCGGTCACCGGGTCCCGGTAGCCGGTCTGCGGGTCCGGCGGCGCCAGGCTGCGGACGTCGAAGCCGATCTTCTGATGCCCGACCCGTTCGCATTCGCGGCCCTGCGCCTCCTCCCAAGCGACGACGACGTCCTCCGCGGCCAGCTCGACCCGCCGCTTCAACGCCGGGTCGGGCTCCTCGACGAGCTCCGGGAAGCGATCCGTATCCGCATCCGCATCCGGCGGCAGCACCAGACAGCTCGCGACGTGGATCACCGGGCCGTGCCGGGCGATGCGGAGCCGCTCGACGCCGGCGAGGCGCTCCCTCCGGGTGCGTTCGAGGTCCGCCAGGTCCTGCTCCGCGCGCTGGCGGGCCAGGGTCACCTCCGGCTCCTTCGGCTCCCGGGCGCGCAGCCCCATCACCCGATCCTGTGAGGCACGGACGCGGGCGGCGAAGGATTTCTCGAGATAGTCGCGCGCCACGTCCGCATAGCGTCCGCGCTCGGCTTGCGCCTCCCGCCGCCGCTCCATCTGGATCGTCGCCTTCACGTAGTCGCCGATGGGGCCGTGGCCGTTCTCGGGCAGGGCCGCGGGCGGGCGCGGATGCGCGGGCAGGTCGATGAGCGCGTCCGCGGGAACGACGCGGTAGCGGTCCGCGGGGTCGACCCCTTCCCCGACCTCCTCCCGCACGGCCACCAGCTCGGCGTGAATCGTCGTCGGCTCGCCCCGGGAGGTCTGGCCGCGTATCGAGATCTCGTAGAAGTGGAGGCGCCAGGGCGCTTCCCCGAGCGGGTCCAGGTAGACCGCCGTGCGCCGCCCAAGCCGCTCGCCAAGGAGCTCCTGCAACTTCTCGTCCACGGCGCCGTAGAGCGGGTGGCCGGGGCCGAGGAGCACGGCGTCGAGATGCCGATCCTGCTCCAGGCATTCCTTGTAGAAGGTCAGCTTGCGGTAGCCCGCTTCGGGCTTCCCGAGACGCCGGACCGCGGCGAGCCGTTCGGACCGCAGATCGGCGCGCACGTGCTCGATCCGCCACAGCCCGTCCGCTCTCGCCTCCGTCCGAAGCCCCACCGCCCTCGCCGCGTCGAGAAAGTGGGATTCGACGTAACGCGGCATGAGCCGCCGCTCCTCCGCCTCCAGGTTCGCCCGCGCGAAGGCGGAGAAGTCCACGTGGGCGCGGGCGAGCGCGATGCCGGTCGCATCTTCGTACAGCTCGAGCTGCTTCGGATCGATCCGCTCGATCGCGTCGAGGTAGTCGTCGAGACGCCGCGGCTCGTAGGCCACTTCCCGAAGCATTTCCGGCAGGTTGACGCGGTTCAAGCCTCCTCGCCGTCGCGGTTGGGGCTGTGCTCGCGTCTCGGGTGCGAGAACTGAACGAAGCAACGGTTATCGGTCATCCCGGTACGTCTCCAGCGAGATCGCGCCCAACTCGTGTTTCTGGTTGTCGGACAGCGAACCGAAAGGTGTTTGGGCCGCCCGGCCGAAGACGAACAGCGAGCGCTCCCCACCTGCTTCGTACCATCGCCCGCGGACCTCGTAGGGCGTCGAACGCGGGGCGCCGCCGCCGGTGCGCTCGAACTCGTGGATCGTCCGCCACTGGTCCACCGGTGCGAATTCGATGCGCCCGAGATGAGCGCCCGCCACCGATAGCGCAACCATGTGCGGCCGTAGCGTCTCCAGCAGCGTGCGCCAGAGCGGGCCGCCATCAGCTTCAAGCCCCGCGCGCTCGGTCTCGCCGAGTCGGCTCCACGTCGGGTTGGTGGCGACGGGCGAACAAATGTCGGTGTGAAGCGCCGCCGAGGCCTTGCCCGTGTAGTAGCTCGTTCCTGCGCCATTGAGCACTCGCTCGAAGGCGCTGAACCACCCGCCGTACGGGTCCGTGCGGAAGTAGGCGGACATCGCGTCGAGGTAGCGGTTCGGCTCGCGGTCGGTGCTCCCTCCGTTCAGCAGGGGAAAGCGCTGGAATGGGTTGCCGGACGGAAACTCGTGCCGCGAGGGGTTCAGACCGACCGTGAGCACGCGCAGCGGCGAGGCGCGATACGCGTCGAGATCGCCGAAGAACAGGATCGGTGCGGCGGGGGTGACGCGCGACGGCAGCCCGGCGGCGCGGTCGAACACACGCCAAGCTTCCGACACCGACCGATGGAGGCGTCGTCTCCACGCGTCGGCCGTAGAGGCTCCGTCCGGCAGGCTACGAGTCATTCACGGCTTTCCTCGTGGTACGAGCCCGCGGCCGGGAGGTCGTCCTCGTCCTGCTTCGCGTCGGCGGTCCGGCCGGAGAGCTGGGCGATCCGCCTCGCCAGCCGGCGCTGGAAGACGGTGCGCACGAGGGCTACGCTGCTCTTGCGCCGCCCGGCCGCCTGCGGCAGGAACTCGTTGATGTACGCGGTGACCGCCTTGTAGATGCCGTACTCCTGCGTGCCGAGGTCGAAGCGGACGGTGTGCACGCGCCGATCCGGGAACAACCGGCGCCCGTGCAGGTCCTTGAGGTCCTCCTTCAGCCGCCGGAGCGACCACGGGCAGTCCTCGCCGAGCCGCAGGACCTCGCGCCGGACCCGCCCGGCTTCCTCGCCGAGGCGATGGGGCTCGGGGAACAGGTCCCGGTCGATGAGGCGGACGAAGTGCGCGAACCGGTCGTCGTCGCCGTGGTGGGGGGTGGCGGTCAGGAGCAGCAGGTGGCCGCAATGCTCCGAGAGCCGTTCGGCGAGCTGGTAGCGCTTCGTGCGCTCGACCTCGTCGCCGCGCCCGGCGGAGCGCTTGGTGTACGCACTGCACTTGTGGGCTTCGTCGATGATGACGAGGTCCCAATGCTGGCGCCACACCCGCTCCCGGACGCCGTCCTGCTTCGCGTAGTCGATGGAGGAGACGACCTGCGTTTCCCGCTCCCACAGGTTCAGAAGCTGCTGGTCGTTCGCGGAGTGGATGATCTGGAACGGCTCGCCGAAGAAGCGCAGCAGCTCGTCCTGCCACTGGATGGTGAGCGGCGCGGGAACGAGGATCAGGCAGCGTTCGACGGCCTCGCGGAGCTTGAGCTCCTTGATGAGGAGGCCGGCCATGATCGTCTTGCCCGCGCCGGGGTCGTCGGCGAGCAGGAAGCGCAGGCGCGGCTGCGGCAGCATCTTGCGGTAGACGGCCTCGATCTGGTGCGGGAGGGTGCGGATGCCGGAGAGGCTGACCGCGAACTGGCGGTCCCAGGCACAGGCGAGGCGGATGCGGGCGGACTCGACGAGGAGCCGCAGGCGTTCGGGGTCCGCGGGCCGCGCCGCCGCGGCCTCTTCCGCCCCCTCCCCGGCGGCGCGAACGGCCGCGGCGACGGTCGCCGCCTCCTCGGCGGAGATGACCGCCTCCTCCAGCGCGCCGTCGGGCAGCCGGACGCGGCATTCGTAGCCGGCGGCGCCGTCCGCGCCGAGCGGTCTCACGTCCTCCAGCACGACGGGCGCGTCGAAGTGCCCCGGCAGGGACACCCGGCGTCCGATCAGCGCTGCAAGAGGGGCTTCGGCCATTGCTCCGGTGCTCCGGGTCCTGTTCCCGTTCCCGCTCCGCTCTCCGTCGTTCCCCTCGTCCGGCGGAACGAAGGCTCCGCCGACTGTTCAGCGCGCCCGCGGCCTGGATGATGGCCGGCGACCGGCAGCGGCGCCGGCAGGGATTATGCGGCCGGACTCCCGTGGCGCCGGGAACGGCCCTCTGCGAGGCCCGCGCGCCGTGGGGATTTTCGCCAGGCGCGCCGCTGCGCCGCTTCGTGCTTGACGAGCGGGGGCGCCGGGAGGACGATCCGCCGCGAAGGAACCTGGGGGCGGCGGGGGTCGGGGGCGCGGACGGTCGTTCACCGGTGGCGCTCCGGGGTGGTCGGCGGCGGCGATCGTTCGTCGCTGCCCGGACGGCTCCGGGGCTGGGGCGATGCGGAGCCCGAGCGCGTGTTCCGGCGTCGGGTGGTGCGGATGGGGTGGTCGTGCGGTCCCGGCCGCATTCGGAGAGCCTGTCACAATCGACCCGATCTCGATTCGATGGAAGCCATGTACGTAGCCAGGATGTCCGCCTCGTTCGAGCGGCCTCGGCCGGTCGGGGCCGCGGCGCAGAGGCGCCGGCCCGAGCGGCGGCGATGGACACGAGCGTGACTTCGACCCCCTCCCCGGGCGCGCCTCCAGCGTCGGTTCTCGCGGTCGATGGGTCCGCGGGCCGTGCGGGGCCGCAGCCGGACCCCGGCGCGCCCCCGCCGCCGCCGATCCTGGCGGTCGAGGGCCTCACCCGGCGCTTCGGCGGGCTTACCGCCGTCGACCGGTGCTCGTTCCGGATCGAGACGGGCCGGATCACCGGGATCATCGGGCCCAACGGGGCTGGGAAGACCACCATCTTCAACATGGTGGCCGGCGCGCTGCCGCCCTCGTCCGGGCGCATCCTCTTCGACGGCGCGGACGTCGCGGGCCTTCCCACCCACACGATGTTCCACCGCGGGATCGTCCGCACCTTCCAGATCCCCCACGAGTTCGGGCGGCTGACGGTGCTCGAGAACCTGATGGCGGTCCCCGCCGCCCAGCCCGGCGAACGCCTGTGGCGGGTATGGCTCTCCCCCGCGCGGGTGCGGCGCCGCGAGCGCGAGGTCCGGGAGCGGGCGGAGGAGGCCCTGCGCTTCCTGACCCTGTGGGAGGTCCGGGACGAGCTCGCCCTGAACCTCTCCGGGGGGCAGAAGAAGCTCCTGGAGCTCGGGCGGGCGATGATGACCGAGCCGCGCCTGGTCCTCCTCGACGAGCCCGGCGCGGGGGTCAACCCGACCCTGCTCCTCCAGCTCCGGGACATGATCCGGGACCTCAACCGCCGCCTCGGGTACACGTTCGTCATCATCGAGCACGATATGGACCTCATCGCCGCGCTCTGCGAGCGGGTGATCGTGCTCGCCGAGGGGTCGGTGCTGACGGAAGGCTCGATGGACGCGGTGCGCCGCGACCCGCGGGTGATCGACGCCTATCTCGGCGGCGGCGCCCCTCCCCATGACGATGGCTGAACGGCCCGTACTCGAGCTCGACCGGGTGACCGGCGGCTACGGCGGGGCCGAGGTCATCCACGACGTGACGATCACCCTCGGCCGCTCCGAGATCGTCGCCCTCATCGGGCCGAACGGCGCCGGCAAGTCGAGCGCGATGAACGCGGTGCTCGGGACCCTGCGCATCGGCCGCGGGCAGGTCCGGCTGCAGGGAGAGGACGTCACCGGCCTCCCCGCGGAGCGGGTGGTGCGCCGAGGGGTCTGCTACGTCCCGCAGACCGCGAACGTCTTCCCCAACCTCACGGTGAACGAGAACCTGGAGATGGGCGCGTACATCCGCACCGACGACTTCCGCCCGCGGATGGAGGAGATGTACGCGCTGTTCCCGCCGCTCGCGGAGCGCTGGCGCGACCCCGCGGGCTCGTTGTCCGGCGGGCAGCGCCAGATGGTCGCCATCGCCAAGGCGCTGATGGTCGACCCGGTCGTGCTCCTCCTCGACGAGCCCACGGCGGGGCTCTCGCCCCGGTTCCGGGGCGAGATCTTCGCGGTGGTGCGGGACATCAACGCCGCCGGAACCCCGATCCTCATGGTGGAGCAGAACGCCCGGCAGGCGCTCGGGATCGCGGACCGCGGATACGTGCTGGTGGACGGCCGCAACCGCCTGGACGGGACCGGCGCGGACCTCCTCGCGGACCCGGAGGTGGGGGCGATGTTCCTCGGCGGCGGGGGCGGGGGCGGGGGCGCGGCGCCGGCCCCGGACACCGCCTTCGACCCGGCCCCGGGCGGGCGGCCCCGCGGCGCGCCCGCCGCGCCGCCCCCGCCTTCCCCGCCGCCTCCGCCGCCGGCGGCGCCTGCGGACGAGGGCAGGGACGGGGCCGGGGAAGAACGGCGATGATGGAGTTCGTCAACTTCCACCTGATCCCGGGCCTGGTGCTCGGCAGCATCTACGCGCTCGGGGCCATCGGGGTCACCCTCACCTTCGGCATCCTCCGCTTCGCGAACTTCGCGCACGGCGAGACGATGACCCTCGGGGCCTACCTCACCCTCACCCTGGTGCTGCTGACGGGGTGGCGCGCGCTCCTCTTCCTCCCGGTCGCGATGGCCTTGACCGCCCTCTTCGTCCTCGGGATGGACCGCGCCTTCTTCCGCCCGCTCCGCCGGTCCCCGACCATCATCCTCGTCATCTCCTCGTTCGGCCTGATGCTGATGGTGCGGTCCCTCGTGCAGGTCGTCTGGGGGGTGAAGATCCAGTCGTTCAGCAAGGGGATCGCACTGCCCTGGGTCTTCTTCGATTCGCTCCGGGTCTTCCCCAAGCACGTCTTCATCGCCGCCGCCGCGTTCGCGCTGATGCTGGGCGTGCACGTGCTCCTGCGCCACACCCGGACCGGGAAGGCGATGCGCGCGATGTCCGATTCGCCGGAGCTCGCCCGCCTGACCGGCATCGACACCGAGCGGGTGATCCGGGCGACCTGGATCGTGGGCGCGGGGCTCGCGGCCGCGGCCGGCGTCTTCCTCGCCTACGACACCCACGTGGAGACCCTGATGGGCTTCAAGCTGCTGCTTCCGGTCTTCGCTTCCGCCCTCCTCGGGGGCATCGGGCGGCCCTACGGGGCGATGGCCGGGGGGCTCGTCATCGGGGTCGTCGAGGAGCTCTCGACCTATCCCTGGATCGGCTCCGAGCCCCTGCTCTCCCCGGGCTACAAGGCCGGGGTGGCGTTCGCGATCATGGTGGCGATCCTCATCTGGCGGCCGAGCGGGCTCTTCCGGGGCCGGGTGTTCTAGTGGCCGGCGAGGCGGTCTCGAGGGCGGGCCGGGCCACCCGTCCGGCCCCGTTCGCCGCGCGGCTCGCGGCGCGCCCGCGCCGACGCCCGCAGCCGCGGCGCCGGCGGCCCGGACGGGGCGCGGCGGACGCCGCGTCGAGGTAGCCGGGCGGGCGGCCAGGCGAGCGGCGGGGGACGGACGGCGCGATGGAACAGGTCTACGGCATCTTCCTCTACACGGTGTTCCTGCTCACGATGGGCGGCATCTACGCGGTGCTCACCCTCGGGCTCAACATCCAGTGGGGGTTCACCGGGCTCTTCAACGCAGGGGTCGCCGGCTTCTTCGTCATCGGCGCCTACACGAGCGCCATGCTGACCACCGCCGCCTCCCATCGCCACCTCGGGGGGCTCGGGCTGCCGCTGGGGGCCGGGATGGCCGCCGCGATGGTCGCCAGCGCCCTCATCGCATGGGGCGTGGCCCGGATCTGCATCCGCCTTCGCAGCGACTACCTCGCCATCGCGACCCTCGGGCTCGCCGAGATCTTCCGCCTGGCGCTCAAGAACGAGACCTGGGCGACCAACGGCGCGCGCGGGATCTCCCTGATCCCCAAGCCCTTCGAACACCTCCCGGAGCCCTGGAACCAGATCGCGATGCTGCTGCTGGTCTTCGGCATCGTCCTCGTCCTCTACGGGCTGCTCGAGAGCGCGCAGCGCTCCCCCTGGGGGCGGGTCATGTCCGCCATCCGCGAGAACGAGGCCGCGGCCCGGGCCGCGGGCAAGGACGTGGAGAAGCTCCGGATCGAGGCGTTCGTCCTCGGGGCGGCCATCATGGGCCTCGGAGGCGCGCTCATGGGGCACCACATCAAGTTCATCGACCCCAACATGGCCGAGCCGGTGTCGGCCACGTTCCTCGTCTGGGTCATGCTGGTCATCGGGGGGAGCGCGAACAACCGCGGGGCGATCCTGGGAGCGGTGCTGGTCTGGGCCATCTGGTCGACCACGGAGATCGTCACCACGAGGCTGCCCGCGGAGTGGGCGCTCAAGGCCGCGTACCTCCGGATCTTCCTCGTGGGCCTCGCCCTGCAGATCATCCTGCAGCGATACCCGGGAGGGATCTTCCGCGAGCGCCGGCTGCGAACCACGGCATGACGGGAGGGAAGCAGGCACCGCCGCTTTGGCCCGCGAGGGATGCGCGGGACACCCCAAATAGGGGTTTGTCCTCCCCGCGTTTGCGATTATCCTGCACACTACCAGCCACAGAGGAGGGTACTGCCTCATGAAACGCGCAAGACGCCTCGCCGCCGCGGCGGCGATCGTGGCGGCGGGCGGCGGCCCCGCCGCGTTCGCGGCCGACGTCAAGGTCGGCTCCGCGGCGGGGATCACCGGGCCCATCGAGGGTCTCGTGCCGCCCATCCTCGCCGGCCGCAACCTCGCGGCCGCCCACGTGAACGAGCAGGGGGGCATACTCGGCGGCGGCGCCTACGTGCTCGTGTCGAGCGACTCCCAGTGCAACCCGAAGGCCGCGGTGGACGCGGGGGCGAAGCTCGTCAACGTCGAGCAGGTGGCGGCGATCCTCGGGGCGAACTGCTCCGGCGCCACGAACGGCATGGCCTCGTCGGTCGCCATCCCGGCCGGGGTCGTGATGCTGTCCGATACCGCCACCGCGCCCTCGATCTCCGACCTCGAGGACAACGACCTCGTGTTCCGGGTCGCTCCCTCCGACGCCTACCAGGGCCGCGCCCTCGCGCAGCACGCCTGGGACGCCGGCTACCGCAACCTCGCGGTGACCTACGCCAACGACGACTACAACGCCGGTCTCGCGGGGGTGTTCACCGCCTCGTTCAAGGAGATGGGGGGAACCATCTCCGGCGAACAGCTCCACGAGCCCGACAAGGCGTCGTACCGTTCCGAGCTCTCCACCCTCGCGGGCAGCGGAGCGGAAGCGCTCGCGGTCTTCGCCTACTACGGGTCGAGCGGGATCACCATCCTGCGCAACAGCCTCGAGAACGGGCTCTTCGGCAAGTTCCTGGGGGCGGACGGCATGATGGACAGCTCGGTCATCGAGCAGCTCGGGGCCGATGCGCTGCGCGGCAACATCGTGCTCTCCCAGCCCGCGGCCGATACCGGGGCGTCCAACCAGGCGTTCGCGGCGGCGTTCGAGGCGGCCGGGCACGACCCCGCCGCTCCCTTCGTCACCCACGGCTACGACGTCGCCTTCCTGATGGCGCTCGCGATCGAGAAGGCGGGGTCCGCGGACCGGGGCGGGATCGCGGCGGCCTTGCGTGAGGTGGCCAACGCTCCGGGCACGGTCATCCGTCCGGGCGAGTGGAAGAAGGCCGTCGCGGCCATCGCGGCCGGTGAGGACGTCAACTACGAGGGCGCCTCGGGGGCCATCGAGTTCGATGAGAACGGCGACGTCGCGGGAACCTACACCTACAACGGGGTGAGCGACGACGGGGCCTGGGCGCCCATGATGCAGTAGGGGCAAGCGCGCCCTCGACCTGCGGCGGCGGCCCGCCACCGGGCCGCCGCCGCGCTTGTCCGGCCCGAAGCGGCGCCCCCGCCGCTTCGGGCCTTTTCTTTCCGGGGCGGAGGCGCGGGCGTCCCGGGTCGCTGGAGGCGCTCCTGGGTACGCCGGCGTCCCGCCGGCCCGGGGGCGGAGCGCTCGGGAACGCGAATGCCGGCGAGACGCCGGCGTACCCAGGGGTGTTGTGGGCTTTGCGACAATCCCCGCCGCGCACGCGCCTCGGAGCGGCCGGCAGGCTGAAAGCCGGGGGCGCTTCCGTGTATAGTCTGCGGAACCGCACGTCGGACCCGCGCCGCCGGGGGCCTGCGCCCGCACGCCGCCGGACCCGTGGGCGGAGGGGGCAGGGAGCGTAACGCCATGTTCTACCACAAGCTCTATCGGGAGGAGGCGGTCGCCCGCCGGGCGCGCCCGGAACCCCTCGACGCCCGGCTCCAGGTCACCGCGCCCCACGAGTGGATGGTGCTGGCCGGGCTCGGCGCGGCGCTGCTCGCGCTCCTCCTCTGGGGGGCGTTCGGGAGCGTGGACCGCAGCGTTTCGGCGCGGGCGGTGCTGGTCCAGCCGGGGGAGCGCCACGCCGTGGTGTCTCCCGTCTCCGGCAGCGTCGTCGAGGTCCTGGCCGAGGGCGGGGACACCCTCGAAGCGGGGCAGCCGATCGCGCGGGTGCGGCTGCCGGAGGCGGAGCGCCAGGTCCGGATCACGCGGCGGCTCGTGAGCGCCGTCGAGGAAAGGGTCCGGAGCGCCGGAGGCTCCGCCGCCCCCGCACACTGGGAGGCGTTGCTCGCGGCGGCGCGGAGCGACTTGGGAGAGATCGAGCGCCTCGCCGGAGAGTCCATCGTCGCCCCGCATGGCGGGGAGCTCGTGGCGCACCGCCTGGTTCCGAGCCAGCCGATTCATGCCGGCGAGACGATCGCCCAGATCCGGGGCAAGGGGGAGGATGAGGGCGTCTGGCAGGCGCTCGCCTTCGTATCGCCGCGGGACACCGGAAAGCTCGCCCCGGGCATGGACGCGGAGGTCCTGGTGGCGCTTCCCGGCCAACCGGAGTCGAGCCCCCTGAAGGCCCGGGTGCTCGAAGTCTCCCCCCAGCCCGTCGCCGCCCCGGAATGGCTTGCCGACCTGGGGCTCTCGACGCCCGCCCCTTCGCACCTGCTTCGGCTGGCCCTGGACGATCCCTCGCGCCTCCCGCTCGCCGACGGTGCGGGCGGTACCGCCCGGGTCGTGCTGGGGAGCCAGTCCCCCGCCACGCTGCTGCTGGCGAGCGGAGGCATCTGATGGCCGCCGCCCGTACCCGACGATGCGCGGAGAACCGTCCGCAGCCCTTTAACCCCCCCCCCCCCCCCCGCGCCGCGGGGGGTTCGGGATGGGGGGAGCTGACTTTCCGACGCGCCGCGCCGCCGCGCCGCCGCACTGACGGCGACGCGAAGCCATGACGACCACCCATCGATCCCGGCTCGACCAGGCGACGGCGAGGGTCCGCAAGGCCCCGGAGACGCCGGCGGCGGACCGGCGGGTGCGCACCCCGGTGCTGCTGCAGCTCACCCAGACCGAGTGCGGGGCGGCCTCCCTCGGGATCGTGCTCGCGCACTTCGGGCGCTGGGTCTCCATCGAGGAGCTGCGGGAAGCCTGCTCGGTCGGCCGGGACGGGTGCAACGCGGCCGACATCTACCGTGCGGCGCGGCGGTACGGCCTCGAGGTCCAGGGATGGCGCCGGCAGCCGAAGCAGCTCCGGAGCATGTCCCTGCCGCTGATCCTCTTCTGGGAGTTCAACCACTTCGTCGTGCTCGAAGGGTTCCGCAAGGGGCGCTTCCTGATCAACGACCCGGCCAACGGGCACCGGACGCTCAGCGCGGAAGAGTTCGACCAGGCGTTCACCGGGGTGACGCTGGCGTTCCGTCCGCGCCCCGATTTCCAGCCGGGCGGGGTCCGGCCGGGCATCGCGTACCGGATCCTGCCGTGGCTGCGTGACGTGAAGGAGCCGCTCGCGTTCGCGATGGGCTGCGGGCTGCTCCTCGCCGTGCCTTCCCTCGCCCTGCCGTTCCTGACGAGCCTGTTCGTCGACTACGTGCTCTCCGGGCGCGAACCGGCCTGGGGCGGGGTGCTGACCGGCGCCCTCCTCGCCGCCGCGGGGCTGCTCTACCTGCTCACCTGGCTTCGGGAGCGCTGTCTCCGGCAGCTCTCCGTGCGCCTCTCCGTGGACCACGCCGAGCGCTTCATGAGCCGGCTGCTCCGGCTTCCCATGCGCTTCTTCTCCCAGCGCATGGCCGGTGACCTCACCTCCCGGATCCGGCTTCTCGACGCGGTGTCGATGATCGCCACGCAGCATTTCGTCGGCATCTTCATCGCCCTCGTCACCGGCATGGCGTTCCTCGTGCTCATGCTGGCGTACGACCTGCTGCTGACCGCGGCGGTCGTCGGGCTGGGCGTGCTCAGCGCCGTGGTCATGCGCGCCCTGGCCCGGGTGAGGGTGGACGAGAACCGCAGGCTGCGGCGCGAGCAGGGCATGCTCTACGGGATCGGAATGGCCGGCCTCGGCAAGATCGACTCCCTGCAGGCGACCGCCGGCGAGGACGACTTCTTCTCGCACTGGACCGGGTACCAGGCGCGGGAGCTGGTCGCCCGGCAGCGGTTCACCGAGCTCGGCTACGTGAACGCGGCCCTGCCGATGCTGTTCCTGATGCTCGGCTACGCGGCGGTGTTCGGCATCGGCGGCTGGCGGGTGATGCAGGGCGACATGACCGTCGGCATGTTGACGGGGTTCTACATGGCGGCGATCAACTTCCTGCAGCCGATCGGGCGCTTCATCCAGTTCGCGGACATGTTCCAGATGCTGGAGGCGGACCTGCAACGCCTCGACGACGTGTTCGACGCCCCCGAGGAGAGCGGCGCCGAGCCCGTCTCCGATGCTTCCCAAGGCGAGGTCTCGACCTTCGCCGGGCGGCTGCGGCTGAAGGGCCGGGTCGAGCTCCGCAACGTCACCTTCGGCTACCAGCAAAACCGCGACCCCCTGCTCGAGGACTTCAGCCTGGTCATCGAGCCCGGCCAGCGGGTAGCGGTCGTCGGCCCCAGCGGGTCGGGCAAGTCGACGCTTTCGTTGCTGGTGGCCGGCGTCCAGCAGCCGTGGTCGGGGGAGGTCCTGCTCGACGGCCACCCGCGCAGCGCGATCCCGCGCGAGCTGCTGATCGACTCGGTGTCCCTCGTCGACCAGCGCGTCTTCCTGTTCGCCGAGACCGTGCGCGACAACCTGACCATGTGGATCCCGGAGGTGCCGGACCACACCCTGGCGGCGGCGGCCCGGGACGCGACCATCCACGACGAGATCATCTCCCGGCCGCTCGGCTACGACGCGCCGGTCGAAGAAGGGGGGCGCAACTTCAGCGGCGGCCAGCGGCAGCGGCTGGAGATCGCGCGCGCGCTCGTCAACAACCCGTCGGTGCTGATCCTGGACGAGGCGACCTGCGCGCTCGACACGATCACGGAGGTCCGGATCGACGACGCCCTGCGGCGCCGGGGGTGCACCTGCCTCATCGTGGCCCATCGGCTGAGCACCATCCGCGACTGCGACCTCATCGTGGTCCTCGACCGGGGGCGCGAGGTGCAGCGGGGGACCCACGAGGAGCTGATGCAGGAGGCCGACGGGCTCTACCGCCAGCTCGTCGAGTCGGGCTGAACGGGGCGGGCGGGCGCTCGGAGCGGAACGTGGAGAAGCAGGCCAGCGGCGCGCTCGAGGAGTTCGCGTTCTCGCACGGCGAGGCGTTCATCGGCGGCGGCAACCGGCCCATCTACCTCTCCGACCCCGAGGTGGTGTGGTACGTCGTCAAGGGCGCGGTCGACGTGTTCGTCGCCCAGCGTTTCGGAGACGAGGCGGCGTCGGACTACAAGCAGCACCTGCGCGCCGGGGCCGGGCGGCTGATCTTCGGGGTGGACGTGGGCGAGGAAGGCGCCTCGTCGGTGTACATCGCGAAAGGGCTCCCCGACACCGAGCTGCGCCGCATCCCCCGGGCCGCGCTGACCAGCCCCGGAATCTTCGATCTGCTGGCCGGGCAGGTCGATGCCTGGGTCTCCGACTTCGCGGCCACCATCGCGCGCGAGGTGATGCCGCGCCCCCGCGCCGAGCGCTTCCTGACCCCGGACGAGGAAGCCGGGCCCGTGAACGAAGGCGTGCTGGGGACCCGGCAGGGCGTGGTCTGGGTCTCCAGCCAGGACGGAAACGCGGCGTTCCTCGACACCGGGGAGCCGATCGGCGACGGCCCCGGCTGGATCCCCCTCACCGTCCATAGCTGGATCAGGCTGTTCGGCCCCTCCCGGCTCACCGTGACCACCACCCGGGCGCTCCGGTCCGAGGGGCTCCTGTTCCCCGCGCTGTCCGAATTCCATCGGCTGGCGCTGTCCGCCGACGAGATCAACCGCCGCCTGATGCTCGTCGACATGGCCAACCTGCAACGCACCCAGGCCCAGCACCGCCGCCAGAGCGAGGAGCGCGCCCGCGACGGCCTGTTCGGCGTGCTGGACACCCGCCGGTCCGCGGTCCAGGACGACGGGCCGGCCCTGCTGACCGCCCTCGAGCACGTCGGCCGCCACGAGCGCATCCAGTTCCGCGCGCCGCCCAACCGAAGGACGGCGGAAGGGGGCAGGCCCCCGAGCCTGGCGGAGATCCAGCGCGTCTCGGGGGTCCGCGCCCGCCAGGTCACGCTCGCGGGCGAAGACCGGTGGTGGCTCGGCGACAGCGGGGCGCTGCTGGCGTTCCGCCGCGAGTCCGGCGACGGCGACCGCGGCGCGCCCCGGCGTGCGCCGGTGGCGCTGATTCCGGGCGTCTCGGGGCGCTACCGCCTGTTCGACCCGGAGACGGGCCGTTCGGAACGGGTCGACGAGCGCCTGGCCGGCGACCTCGAGCCCGCGGCGCACTTCTTCTACCGGCCGCTGCCGCGGGAAGGCGCGGCCGGCGCCGGCCCCCTGCTTCGCTTCGCGTTCCACGGGCTCGGGCTCGACCTCGCGCGCTTCGCCGTGGCCGGGCTGCTCGTCGGCTTCCTGATGCTCGTGCCTCCCATCCTGCTCGGCACACTCGTGGACCGCGTGATCCCCAGCGGGTCCGGCTGGCAGCTCGTGGAGCTGGCCGTGTCCCTGCTGCTGCTGGCGGCCCTCGCCGCGCTCCTCCAGATATTCCAGGGAACGTCCCTGATGCGGCTGGAGGCCACCGCGGCCGCCCGGATCGGCGCCGGGCTCTGGGACCGGATGCTCGGCCTGCCCCAGCGGTTCTTCCGCCGTTTCTCCTCCGGCGGCCTGGCCATGCGGGCCATGGCCTTCCAGGAGCTGCGCGATCAGGTCTCGGGGATAGTCGGCAACGCGCTCCTGTCGGTGATCTTCCTCCTGCCGACCTTCATCCTGCTGTTCCTCTACGACACCGGGATCGGCTGGCTCGGCTTGGGGCTGGGCCTCACCTCCATCGGGGTGACCCTGGCGATGGGCATCCTCCAGCTTCCCCACCAGCGGCGCCTGCTCGCGATCACACGGCGTCTCGCGGGAATGCTGGTGCAGCTACTGAACGGCATCGGCAAGCTCCGCTCGACCGGGTCGGAGGGAATCGGCTTCGCCCTGTGGGCGAAGGACTACCGGGAGCAGAAGGAGACCGAGATGCGGCTCGGGATGCTGAACGAGCACCTGCTCTCCTTCCTCGTCGCCGCCCCCCTGCTGGCCACCGCGGCGCTGTTCGCCGTCGCGACGTGGGGCGGCGCGGCCCTTCCCGTCGGGGACTTCGTCGCCGTCTACGCCGCCCTCATGGTGTTCTACATGGCGATCGCCCAGCTCGGCGCGTCGTTCTCCGCCATCGCCGCCATCGTGCCCGCCTACGAGCAGGTGACCCCGATCCTGGAAGCGGCGCCCGAAACCGGCGCCGAGGGCGAGCCGCCGCCGGAGCTGAGCGGCGACGTCCGCCTCGACCACGTGAGCTTCCGCTACAGCGAAGACGGGCCCCTCGTTCTCCGGGACGTATCGATCCACGCCCGGGCGGGCGAGTTCGTGGCCATCGTCGGGGAGTCCGGGGCAGGCAAGAGCACCCTGTTCCGGCTCGCCTTGGGGCTCGAGACCCCGCTGTCGGGCGCCGTCTACTACGACGGGCGCGACCTCGGGCGCCTCAGCAAGCGCGCGGTGCGCAACAGCATCGGGATGGTGGTGCAGGACGCATCGATGATGCCGGGAACCGTGTTCGACAACATCATCGGGCTCGCGCGGGACCTCAACGAGGAAGACGCCTGGCGGGCGGCCCGCCTCGCGGCCGTCGACGAAGACATCGCCGCCATGCCGATGCAGATGCACACGGTCGTCGGCGACAACCTGGCGCTGTTCTCGGGCGGGCAGGTCCAGCGGATCATGCTGGCCGGAGCGCTCGCCCGCGACCCGAGCGTCCTGTTTCTCGACGAGGCCACCAACTGGCTCGACAACAAGAGCCAGGCGAAGGTGATGGAAAGCGTGTCGGGGATCGGCATCACCCGGTTCGTGAGCGCGCACCGCCTGTCGACCATCCGCGAGGCCGACAGTATCTACGTGATGCAGGACGGCCAGGTGGTCCAGGCCGGGACCTACGAAGATCTGGTGGAGGTCGAGGGCCCCTTCCGGAACCTGGTGCGCCGGCAGATGGCCTGATCCGCGCGGGGCGGGCTCCCCCTCGTGCAGTCCGGGCCGGGGGGGCGCCGTCAGTGTTCCGGTCGGGGCCGCCGCTTCCGCATGGGGTATCGACCCTACCCCCAGAACGCATGCCCGCCGGCGACCGCCTGCAGGTCGCCCTCGCCCAGCCTGGCGTCGGAGGGCAGCACCAGGTGCGCGGTCGTGGGGCTCTCTTCGTGAACTTCGATCGACAGCGACGCCGGAATGGGGATGTCCAGCTCCTGCCCGATCGTTTCCTTCGGATCGCGGAGCAGTTGGGCGCGGAAATCCGCGTCCTGGCTCGCCTTGTCCACGATCCTGGCCCGCATTTCACTCAGTGACTGCATTGGTTCGCTCCTTTCCGGGTGATGGCGCCGCCCACGCCACGCTTTCAGCAGCGGGCAACGGGACGGCAGCGTACCGGAAGATGCCGATGGAGCGTCAACCCTAATTTTCCGGTCGCGTCCGATCCCGGGGGCACGGATACGCGGAAGTCGGGGTATGAGAGACCGGCTCCGCACTCCCTGTATCAACAGGTTACGAACAGGGCGCCTGCCTCGCTTCGTTCCTGCGCTTGGCGCCGGCTGGCCTGCCTCGGTCGAGGCGCCCGGTCGCCGGCGGGGATCATCGCGCGGTCGGAGCGCCGCTCCTTTCGCCGTCCCGGTCGGGGGGCGACAGCGCCGCCTGATCCCGCACGTACTGCATCAGCGAGGGGATGCCGGCGCCCCAGAGCACCGGCGGTAGCTGCCCGGGCGGGTCCCAGAGGTAGCCGAGCCGTTCCAGCGCGTCCCGGGCGGCCAGCCGGCCGGCCGCGTCCTCGCCGGTGGCGGCGAGCGCCGCGTCGAGGTCCCGGTCCGTCGCGGTCGCGTCCATGCCGGCCTGGAACAGGGGCGCCACCGCCACCGCGGCCGGCAGCAGCCCCCCTGCCTCCAGCTCCCGATAGCGGCGTCGGTAATACTCCGCCACCCGCGCCGCGACGGACGGCAGGGCCTCCCTCGCGTGGGCGGCGGTCAGCCGCGTCTCCCCCGTGGCCAGACGCCGGCTCCACAGCGCCTCACCCCAGATCTGGACGAAGTAGGCGTAGCGCTGGCTGTGCTCGACCACCAGGTCGAGCGCGTCAGTGTCGATGCCGACCCCCTGCCCGGCCAGCGGCTCGACCAGCGCCTTCCGGGCGGCGGCGTCGCTCAAGCGGTCGATGCCCAGCAGGCCGCTGCCCAGACGGTCCGCGAACGAGGCGTTCATCCTGCCGAGATGCGCCAGCAGCCCCGGCGTGCCGGCCATCACCAGCAGGAACGGCGCTTGGGCGCGGACGTCCTGGCTGGCGTTCAGCAGGAGCTGGCCGACGTCGAGGTCCAGCGTGTGCGCTTCGTCCACCAGCGCGGCCACCGGCTTCTTGCGGCATCGGGCGATGAGCCGGTCCACGAAGTCGTACATGGAGGGAGAAGACGCCTCCCACTCGGCCTTACCCACCCCCGCGATGCCCCACTTCACGGGCAGCAGGCGCCGGAGGCCGGTGGCGGGCAGCAAGGCGTTGCCCAGGGCTTGCCCGGTGCGCGCCCGGCTCGGGGCGATACGCGCCACGTCCACGCGAGCCTTGCGGCAGGCGTCCTCGAACCAGTTCAGCAGCACCGTCTTGCCGTTGCCGCGCGGCCCGATCAGCACCACGTTGTACGGTGGCGAGCCGCCGCCCGTCAGATCCGAAAGGCACAGGGACAGCGCGGCTTGCTCCGGCTCGCGCCCGGCAAGCGACGGCGGCAAGGCGCCGTCGCCGGGCGCAAACAGCCTTTTCTCTCCCGCTGCCATGCTGGCAGTGTAAGTTCGCGCCCCGTCCATCGACAAGGCGCGAGCGGGCCGAGGCATGTGCGTGGTGGGGGTTTTCGCCGATGGCGAACGCCCCTGGGAACGCGGGCGTCCCGCCCGCATTGCTTTGCGTCTGTGCGGGCGGGACGCCCGCGTTCCCAGGGAGGTAGCACGCACACATACGTAGGTACTTAAGCCGATCTGCGTGGAATATCCGGGTGACAGGCGCCCCGAAATCCCTGTTCCGGGGCCGGAATGATCAGGGGCAACCGGGAGATTCCGCTTAAGTACCTACCTATGAGCACGCACAAGCGCCGCCGTGGGGTGAAGTCCACCCAAAAGCCCCTCGAACCGACCCCAAACCCTGGAACAACACCGCCTTCGTGGGGCAAAAAATATCTCGTCTCCTGTTCTCTTTCCTCTATATCAATAACTTATGAACAGCGCGCGGGCCTCGGGCCGAGGCATGTGCGCGGTGGGGTTTTTCGCCGACGGCGAACGCCCCTGAGTACGCCGGCACACCCATTGCGACAGGGGCGCGGACACGTCCGCGGCCAGCTCCGAGAGATGGAATTCGAAGCCGAAAGAGGCGTCGGCCACGGAACGGGGCAGCCGCTCCGCCCGGTCCATGAAACGCTCCCAGCCACCGGAGTCGGGCAACTCCGACGACTGGGAGCGGCATCCTTCGAGGATCAAGGGCGAAAGCGCCGTTTGCGGATTCCAGCGGCCGGTCGCCGCCGACGTTCTTGGCAAGGACCCTCGGCCGTCAGGTCGTGGAAGCCCGTCGGGGGCCGTCACACGTCCCTCGGGCCACCAGTCCCACCCCGCCTGCCGCCTGCTTCACTCCTCCTGGCCCTTCAGCCTCTCACTAGTCGTCGTAGGTCCCGGTTTCGTGGTTGTATTTGGCCCAGCCTCTCCCGCCGGCCGCCTGCTCCAGCGCGGCCTCGTCGAGCTTCGAGGAAGGCGGCAGCACCAGATGGCCGATGTCCCCTGCCTCCTCGTGCACCTTGAGGGTGAATCCGTCCGGAATCTTCACGCCCAACTCCGCCTGGACCGCGTCCTGCGGGTCCGCGATCAACCGGGCGCGAAACATCTCGTCCTTGGACGCCTTCTCGATCAGCCGCTCGCGCATCGCACCGACGGTCATGGTATTGGAATTCATCGTCTGTACCTCCGAAGTGGGTTCTTGTCCGCATAACGATGCCAGCGGACGAAGGGGGGATTGTAAGGGAGGAGGAGGGCAGATGGTAGCTATAGCTTCACTTCGAGGCATGTGCGCGGTGGGGTTTTCGCGCCGGCGCACCGCTCGCAGGCGTTCCTGGGAACGGCGGGTCCTGGGAACGCGGGCGTCTCGCCCGCAACGGACCGAAGCGCCCGGGAAAGATGCGGGCGAGACGCCCGCGTTCCCAGGGTTCCGTGCAAGCGCCGCCGTGGGGTAGAAAATATCTCGAACCCCGCTCTCCCCTCCCTGTATCAACAGGTTACGAACAGGGCGCCTGCCTCGCTTCGTTCCTGCGCTTGGCGCCGGCCGGCCCGCCCCGGTCGAGGCGCCCGGTCGCCGCCGGGGATCATCGCGCGGTCGGAGCGGCGCTCTTTTCGCCGTCCCGGTCGGGGGTCGACAGCGCGGCCTGATCCCGCACGTACTGCATCAGCGAGGGGATGCCGGCGCTCCAGAGCACCGGCGGTAGCTGCCCGGGCGGGTCCCAGAGGTAGCCGAGCCGTTCCAGCGCGTCTCGGGCGGCCAGCCGGCCGGCCGCATCCTCGCCGGTGGCGGCGAGCGCCGCGTCGAGGTCCCGGTCCGTCGCGGTCGCGTCCATGCCGGCCTGGAACAGGGGCGCCACCGCCACCGCGGCCGGCAGCAGCCCCCCTGCCTCCAGCTCCCGATAGCGGCGTCGGTAATACTCCGCCACCCGCGCCGCGACGGCCGGCAGGGCCGCCCTCGCGTGGGCGGCGGTCAGCCGCGTCTCCCCCGTGGCCAGGCGCCCGTTCCACAGCGCCTCGCCCCAGAGCTGGACGAAGTAGGCGTAGCGCTGGCTGTGCTCGACCACCAGGTCGAGCGCGTCAGTGTCGATGCCGACCCCCTGCCCGGCCAGCGGCTCGACCAGCGCCTTCCGGGCGGCGGCGTCGCTCAAGCGCCCGATGCCCAGCAGGCCGCTGCCCAGGCGGTCCGAGAAGGAGGCGTTCATCCTGCCGAGATGCGCCAGCAGCCCCGGCGTGCCGGCCATCACCAGCAGGAACGGCGCCTGGGCGCGCACCTGCTGGCTCGCGTTCAGCAGGAGCTGGCCGACGTCGAGGTCCAGCGTATGCGCTTCGTCGAGCAGCACCGCGAGGGGGCGGCGGCGGCATCTTTCGATCAATCGCCGCGACAGGCTCCGCGGCGCGCCGGTCCCCGCCCATTCCGCCGAGGCCAGCGCCGCGACGCCGACCTTGCGGGGGAGCAGCCGGGAGATACCGGTCGGCGGCGCCAGCTCGGCCAGCAGCGTGGCGCGGTCCGGAACGTCGGGGGCGGCGATCGCCGCCACGTCCACCCTGGTCGGGCTCTCGCGGCAGGCGCGCTCGAACCAGTTCAGCAGCACCGTCTTGCCGTTGCCGCGCGGCCCGATCAGCACCACGTTGTACGGCGGCGAGCCGCCGTCAGCCAGGTCCGAAAGGCACAGGGACAGCGCGGCTTGCTCCTGTTCGCGCCCGGCAAGCGCTGGCGGCAAAGCGCCATCGCCGGGCGCGAACAGCCTTTTCTCCGCCGCCGCCATACCGGCAGTGTAAGTTCGCGCCCCGGCCATCGACAAGGCGCGAGCGGGCCGAGGCATGTGCGCGGTGGGGATTTTCGCCGATGGCGAACGCCCCTGAGTACGCCGGCGTCCCGCCGGCATGTCCGTTCTCCCGGGCGTTTCGCCCCTTACCTGGGCCGGCGGGACGCCAGCCTACCCATTGCGGCGAGGGCGCGGACAGGTCCGCGACGGTGGGCAGGGGCCGCGGGAGCGGCCGCGGAACCGCCGAGGCGGCGGCCCCGGCGGGATTACCAATCGCGGATCCATTTTCCGATTTCGTGAAGAACCGGATCGAGCCTCGCGCTGGCGGCGACCTCCTGCAGAGCGCTTTCGCTCAGCCTGCTGCTCAGGGGGAGAACCAGATGCGCGGTCGTGGCGCTCTCTTCGTGAACCTGGACCGACAGGGACGCCGGAATGGCGACGCCCAACTCCTGCCCGATCGCTCCTTTCGGATCGCTGAGCAGAAAGGCGCGAAAATCCGCATCTTCGGACGCCTTGCCCACGATCTTCATACGCATTTCATGCGGCGTTTCGATAGCTCTGCCCTCCTCGTGGGTGACGACTTACTCCGGGGCCTGCCGCCGCACTTCCCGCGGCAGGCGCCTCGACGCCAGCGTAGGCAGCGGCTGATCGGAAGTCAAAGTCAACGCTCGCTCGCTCCATCTGCGGCCGACGGTGGCCGCCGATTGGATGCCGACAATCCGCCGGACGGCCCCGAACCCGGCGCGAAGGCTGACGACGTCCGCCTTCGCCGCCGGTTGCCCGCAGTCTGCCTCCGCCCCGACGCCGGCCGTGTTCACGATGGCTTCGGCCATCCCTTCATCCCTTCAGTCGCTCATTCGTACGGACCCACCCACATGCCGGCGTAGCCCTTCGCCACCGTTCGGGCGCCCCGTTCGACGACGACCTTGACGTGGTTGACGCCCTGGCGGACGGGGCGGATCCCGCCGCCGCCGATCAGCCGCTCGACGCCCGGCCAGCGCCGCAGCCCCTCGGCCTTCGCGGGAAGGCACCACCCGCGCTCCTCGATCCGGGCGATGAAGGGGCGCCATTCCGTGCGGTCGGCCTCCAGCCAGTAGGTCGCGCAGTACAGCTCCAGGCCAAGGCGCGGCCCCGGCCCTCGCGCCGTCACGTCCAGACTGACCCAGACATAGGCGGCGAGGTCGTCCATCGAGGCCAGCACGTCCGCCGCCTCGCCCGCCGGGCCGGGCCACCCCACCCGCTCCAGCAGGGCGGGGACCTCCTCCTTCCCGACCCCCGCGACGACGATGCGGAACGCCCTCGGGGAGCGCGCCGGGAGGGCGCCCGCCTGGAACACGAAGCCGCGTTCCGGCAGCGCCGCGTAGATGCGCTCGACCGCTCCGAGCATCTCCTCGTGGCCGTTCCAGCCGACGGTCATGGCCAGCGCCGCGAGCAGGCCCGCGGGGTCCCGGTGCGCGGGGCGTCCCGCCCGCGGTCCGTAGCCGGCGGGCTGCGGCACAAGGAAGACCCCAGGAGCAGGCGGCGGCCGATCCGGCGCGAGCCCGGCCAGATCGTACTCCAGTATCAGGTTGGCCACGGAGCGGGCGAGGTACGACTCCGGATTCCCGGCCTGTTCCCGAAGCCCGGCCGCGAGGGCGGCCGGCGGCGACCCCGGCTCGGCCCGGGCCCCCTCGGCAACGTAGTGACGCGACAGGTCGGAGCCCGGGGGGACGACTACGCAGAGGTCGGCTTCGGCGGCCGGCTCCGCGAGATGGAACTCGAAGCCGAAACAGGCATCGGCCACGGAACGAGGCAGCCGCCTCGCCCGGTCCAGGAGACGCTCCCAGCCGCCGGAGTCGACCAGCTCCGGGGGGAACAGGGAGCGGCATCCTTCGAGGACCGGGGCGAAGGCGTCGCTATCGGCTTCCGCCGGCCGGTCGCCGCCGGCGTTCACGGCGAGGACCTTCGGCCGTCAGGCCGCGGAAGCTCTTCGGAGGCCGTCAGGGCAGGAACCGGCCGATCCCTGCCCCTGACTCCTCCGCACGCCCCTCCGCGGCGGTGCGGCGGCGCTGCGTCCGAACCGGGATTTACCAACCCCACCCGGAGCGGACCTCAAGGGTCGGCCCCGCCCCGCCTGCCCACCGGCGGCCCTTCAAGGTCCACGACCCCAAGCGCCGGCATCCCAACTGGCCCCGCCTGCCGCCGCGAGGGTCGCGGGCCCTAGTACCGGTCCGAGGGCCGGCTTTGATCCCACATCTCCTGGTCCCGCCCGCCTGCCGCCTGCGCCAGCGCAGCCTCGTCGAGCTTCGAGGGAGGCGGCAGCACCAGATGGCTGGTTTTCGTGGTCTCCTCATGCACCTTGAGCGTGAAGCCCTCCGGAGCCTGGACGCCCAGCTCGTCCTGGGCCGCCTCCTTCGGGTCCGCGAGCAGCCGGGCGCGAAACGTCTCGTCCTCGACCGCCTTCGCGATCAGCCGCTCGCGCATCGCACGGACAGTCATGGTATTGGAATCCATCGTCTTCTTCTCCTGAAGTGGGTTCTTGTCCGCGTCCCGACCGTCGGCGGGCGGGACGGGCATTACAGGGGGAGGGAGGAGGGCGGCCGGCAACCCTGATTTCACCCTGACTTCACTTCGTTCCTGCGCTTGCCGCCGGCCGGCCCCCCGTTCGAGGCAACCGGCTGCGGAGGCGGCGAGCGGTTCGCCCCGGTCACCGCCCTCGCGTCTACCGGGCCGTGCGGTCCGACGGGGGGCGTGCCGGCAGCCTCGGCGGCTGCGGGGGGCACGGACGGATGGGCGCTACGCACGCACGGCGCACAACGCTCCGCCGCCCGGCAGCGTCCCAGGACGAGCGACTACGCCCCCAATCGTCACAGCCGCCCTACCAGCTCGCGAATCGAAGCCTGATAGCGTTCCAGCGACTCGCGGCAGCTGGGTCGGCTCGCCATCCAGGTGATACTGACGAACCTCCAGTTGGCCGATGGGAGCGCCCAAATGCGAGGCGACGATGGCGACGGTGCGTGCGGTTGATGGTCTGCACTTGCAGCTCCAACGAAGGGTCCCCCGCGATGAGATACAGGTTCCCCGGCGCCTGCTTGTTCGAGTCCGACACGCGGATGAAGAAGTCTGTTTCCGTTCCGGTAAGCCCGTGGGGTTGCAGGATGCGCTGGTGGTAGTAGCCGCCGATGGTTCTCGCCACGGGCAACCGCCGCAGGAGGCTGTCGAGCACCTCGCCTCCATCACCGTTGCCTCCGAGCAGGATTTCACTGATGTTGGCCTGCGGACAGAGATCCATCACGACCACGGACACGTCCGGATGCTGCCGGGCGTATTCCGCAGCGGTGGCGAAGCAGAGAAACGTCTTTCCAACCCCGCCCTTGTTGTTCCAGAATGCGTATTTCACTCGTGTGTCCACGGCGTTCCGAAGGGCGCTTGAGTTTACAACCAAAGGTGGCCGGCCAGGACTCGCCGGAGGAGAAGGTGGACGCCGCTCGGCAGGGTCGCGAGCAGGCGCTCGGGATCCCGGCGCCCGGACATACCGTCCCGCGACCCGGGCGCATCGTACCGCGGCGAGAGAAATATTCCGGGGGGGAGGCGGCGGCCGGCCCGGTACGAGCCCGATCAGGTCGTACTCCAGTATCACGCCGGACACGACGCGGGCGAGGTATGGGGCGCCTGGCGGCCCTACCGGCTCGTCGCCTGCATCTGCTCGACGACGGCCGCGGTGCGGACCTGCGCCTCCGTGAGCCGCAGGATCTGGCGTTGGAAGTCCTGCCGGTCGGCCTTGGCCTCCGCGCGCATCTCCTCCCGGTCGGCCTTGGCCTCCGCGCGCGCCGCGCGCATCTCGGTTTGCCAGGCCGCCCGGTCGGTGCGCCCCTCGGCTTGCCAGGCCGCCCGGTCGGTGCGCCCCTCGGCTTGCCAAGCCTCCCGGTCGCTGCGCGCTTCCGCCTGCACCTGGTCGATCCGGGCTTCGATCCGAGCTTCGATGCGGGCGCTCGTGAGCACGCTGGTGACCAGCAGACCCAGCAGCAGCACGATGATGGACGTCGCGCCCGCGAGGATGGCCTTCGTCTCCTGGCTGAGCTTGCGCGCCTCCTGCGGATGCGGTCCTTCGACGCGCCGATGGGCTTCCTGTTCCATGTGGCCTCCCTGTCGCGGGCTTCCGCTGGGGGAGCGGACAGCGTAGCACGCCGCCGGAGGAGGAGGTTCGCCTATGGGAAGGGAATCGTCCGCACGAGGGCTTCGACGCACGACGCGGTGTCGAGCATCGCGCAGGCGAATCCCACCGATGGGGGGGTCGACGGCAGGGGGCCCTGAAAGAAGAGGCACTCCGGCCAGCTTCCGTCCGGCCGCTGCCGGCGCAGGATCCGCTCCACCGTGGCCCACCGCGCTTCGCCCTCCGGCGGGGCGCCGAGGAGGTGCAGGGCGGAGAGGGAGCGCGCGGTGTGCAGCGTGTCGCCGTACCCGCCGTCCGGCCCGCGGCGGGCGCGGATCCGGTCCGCGAGCGCGCCCCCGAGGTCCTGCAACGCGGGCACGCCCAGCCGGCGGGCGCGGGCCAGGGCGTCGTACAGGTCCAGGGTATCGGGGTAGTAGTGGAAGGTCCCCTCCGCATTCCCGTCCCTGACCAGGCCGGCGAGCCACGCCGCCGCCCGCTCGCCCAGCGCGTTCCGGCGCTGGAAGGCGAGGTAGCCGACGACGTTGGCGTTCACCACGCTGTCCGCGCGGTTGGTTTCGCTGGGCGGGACCAGCCAGGTCGCGAACCTTCCCTGGTCGTCCTGTACCGCGCTCAGGCATCCGAGGTTCGCGCCGAACATCAGCCAGGGGTGCCGCGGCGCGGCCTGGGAGCAGAGGCTGAGGCTGTCGAGATCGCCCGGCTGCCCCGGTTCGTAGCACCAGACGCCCGGATAGCGCATGGACCGGGCGATGAACCCCCCGGACCGGCGCCGGAGCGACCGGGACCGGGGGTCGCCGCAAGCGGCCAGGGTAAGCGCCCCGAGGGCGGCCACGAAGGGGGCCGCCTCCTCCTCCGCGGCCCCCGTGAGCTCCAGGTTCCCGTACTTCCACGACCGCCAGGACCCGTCGGGACGGATGGCGGCTTCGAGGAAGCCGAGCCCCCGGTCCACGGCGTCGCGCGCCGCCTCCCGGAGCCGCGGCGGGGGCTCAAGTCGTGACGGGGATGGCGACGGCATGGCCGCTACGCGCCTCCTGAAGTGGGTTCCCGTCCGCTTCATGGCCGCCGCGGACACGGCGGGTACATCGAGGAAAGAGCTGACCGGACGGCGACCCCGGCTTCACCCCCCTGCGCTTCACCCGTACGGGAGCACTTCCATGCCGACGTAGGCTTTCGCCTCCGTGCGGGCGCCCCGCTCGAGGACGACCTTGACGTGGTTGATGCCCTGGCGGACGAGGTGGATCCTGCCGCCGCCGAGCAGCCCTTCGATCCCCGGCCAGCGCCGCAGCCCCTCGGCCTTCGCGGGCAGGCACCAGCCGCATTCCACGAGCCGCGCGATGAGGGCGCGCCACCCCGGGCGATCGGCGATGGACCAGTTCCGGGGACGGTACAGCTCCAGGCCGAGGCGCGGGCCCGGCCCCTCCGCGCGCGCGTCGATGCTCACGGCGACGCGGTCGACGGGGCCTTCCACGTCGGCGAGCACCGCCGCCGCCTCGTCCGTCGGGCCGGGCCACTCCACCTGCTCCAGCAGGGCGGGAACCTCTCCCGCCTCGACGCCCCCCAGGAGGAGCCGGAACGCCCTGGGGGAGCGCGCCGGGAAGGCGCCCACCTGGAACACGTAGCCGGGTTCCGGCAGCGCCGCGAAGATGCGCTCGGCCGTTCCCAGCATCTCCGCGTGGCCGTTCCAGCCGGCGGTGGCGGCCAGCGCCGGGAGCAGGCGCACGGGGTCCCGGTGCTCGGAAAGACCGTCCCGCGACCCGGGCGCGTCATGCCGCGGCGCGAGGAAGAGCCCGGGGGGAGGCGGCGGCCGGCCCGGCGCCAGCCCGACCAGATCGTACTCCAGTATCACGCCGGCTACGGCGCGGGCGAGGTACGAATCCGGATCCGCGGCCAGCTCCCGAAGTCCGGCCGCGAGGGCGGCCGCGGCCGCCCTCGCGGCCGGCGGCGAACCCGGTTCGGGGCGCGCGCCTTCGCGGATGAAGTGCTGCGCCACATCCGTGCCCGGATGCGCCCTGAAGCAGAAGTCGGCGTCCGGGCTCGGCTTCCCGAGATGGAATTCGAAGCCGAACGGGGTATCGGACACCGAGTGGGGCAGCCCCCTCGCCCGGTCCAGCAGACGCTCCCAGCCACCGCCGTCGACCAGCTCCGGCGGGAACAGGGAGCGGCATCTCCGGAGGACCGGGGCGAAGGCGCCGCCCGCAGCTTCCGCCGGCCGGTCGCCGCCGGTGCTCACGGCAAGGACCTCCGGCCGTCAGGCCGGGGAAGCCCTGCGGGGGCCGTCGGGGCAGGGGCAGGGGCAGGGACCTGCACGGACCGACCCCTGCCCCCTTGCTTCCCTCCGTGCGCCTCTCCGCCCCGGTCCGGCGGCGGCGCGCCCGAGCCGGGATTTACCAAGCGCGGTCGTACATCCAGCTACGTCCGCCTGCCGCCTGCGCCAGCGCGCCCTCGTCGAGCTTCGCGGAAGGCGGCAGCACCAGGTGGCTGGTGTCCGCGGTCTCCTCATGCACCATGAGGGTGAAGCCCTCCGGCGCCTGGATGCCCAGCTCGTCCTGGACCGTCTCCCTGGGCTCCGCGAGCAGCCGGGCGCGGAACGTCTCGTCCTCGACCGCCTTCTCGAGCAGCCGTTCGCGGATCGCACCGACGGTCATGGT
This sequence comes from Gammaproteobacteria bacterium, assembly GCA_965243335.1. GTDB lineage: Bacteria > Pseudomonadota > Gammaproteobacteria > HK1 > HK1 > JAJDXW01. Next base: position 506,462 of record OZ251545.1, on the reverse strand, counting down.
CTCGGTATTGGCGTCCATCGTCCGGACCTCCGGAAATGGGTTCTGTCCGCATCACACGATGCGTCAGCGGACGGAAGGGGCATTATAAGAGGAGGGAGGAGGACGGATGGCAACCCCAATTTCACCCCGACTTCATTTCGGAGCGGGCGCGCTACGGGTTTTTGCGACGGGGGGCATCCGCCCCGAACCGGCGGTGCGCGGCGCGGATTCGGCGAGAACGCGACGCGGCTTCCACCAGGTCGCGGGGGTTCACGGCGCAAGCCCTCCGGGGGCCGGGTTGGGGTTGGCGCCGGGCCATACTACCTGCGGGCGACGGCGCCGGTGACGTCCCCGGGCTGGCCGTGAGGGGGCCTCGCGAGCACCGAGGCCTGGAACGTCGGAGCGGCGCAGCCCGAGTACGACCGCGTGGCCGGGACGCGGAACGCGCCGAACGAAGCGCTCCACCCCCGGGCCGGCGAGACGCCGGCGTACCCAGAGGGGTTCACGGCAAGGGCCTTCGGCCGTCAGGCCAGGGAAGCCCTTCGGGGGCCGTCAGGGCAGGGGCGGGAACCGGCCGGTTCCCGCCTCACTCCGCGCGCGCCTCTCCGCCGCGGTTCGGCGGCGCCGTGTGCGAGCCGGGATTTACCAATAGCCGTGATACCAATGACCTCCACCTGCCGCCTGCGCCAGCGCGCCCTCATCGAGCTTCGCGGAAGGCGGCAGCACCAGATGGCTGGTGTTCGCGGTCTCCTCGTGCACCATGAGGGTGAAGCCCTCCGGAGCCTGCAAGCCCAGCTCGTCCTGGACCGTCTCCTTCGGGTCCGCGAGCAGCCGGGCGCGGAACGTCTCGTCCTCGACCGCCTTCTCGATCAGCCGTTCGCGGATCGCACCGAAGGTCATGGTCTCGTAATTGGCATCCATCGTCTTCGCCTCCGAAGTGGGTTCTTGTCCGCATCCCGACCGTCAGCGGACAGGGCAGGTATTCTGGGGGGGGGGGGGGTACATGTCGACCCTGACTTGACCCTAATTTCACTTCGTTCCTGCGCTTGCCGCCGGCCGGCCCCCCGGTCGAGGCGACCGGTCGCCATTGGGGATCACCGCGCGGTTGGAGCGCCGCTCTTTCGCCCGCGGCGCCGGCCGTGTCCACGACGGCTTCGGCCATCCCCTCACCCGCGCCAGCCTCCCGGAGCGTCTCGGCGGCGGCGCGAGGGTCGAAGCCTGCCCCGCGGGCCGGCCGCGGGGGCACGGCGCTCACGTCATTCGAACGGACCCACGCTCATGCCGGCGTAGGCCTTCGCCACCGTTCGGGCGCCCCGTTCGACGACGACCTTGACGTGGTTGATGCCCTGGCGGACGAGGTGGACCTCGCCGCCGCCGAGCATCCCTTCGACCCCCGGCCAGCGGCGCAGCCCCTCGGCCTTCGCGGGAAGGCACCAGCCGCGCTCCTCGATCCGGGCGATGAGGGGGCGCCATCCCCTGCGGTCGGCCTCGAACCACTGGGTCGCGAGGTACAGCTCCAGGCCAAGGCGCGGCCCCGGCCCTCGCGCCGTCACGTCCAGACTGACGAAGCCATGGGAGATGAGGCCGTCCGCCGAGGCCAGCACGTCCGCCGCCTCGCCCGCCGGGCCGGGCCACCCCACCCGCTCCAGCAGGGCCGGGACCTCCTCCTTCCCGACCCCCGCGACGACGATGCGGAACGCCCTCGGGGAGCGCGCCGGGAGGGCGCCCGCCTGGAACACGAAGCCGCGTTCCGGCAGCGCCGCGTAGATGCGCTCGACCGCTCCGAGCATCTCCTCGTGGCCGTTCCAGCCGACGGTCATGGCCAGCGCCGCGAGCAGGGCCGCGGGGTCCCGGTGCGCGCGCGGTCCGGAGGCGGCGGGCCGCGGCGCAAGGAAGACTCCGGGAGCAGGCGGCGCCCGGTCCGGCGCGAGCCCGGCCAGGTCGTACTCCAGCATCACGCTGGACACGGCGCGGGCGAGGTACGACTCCGGATTCGCGGCCTGTTCCCGAAGCCCGGCCACGAGGGCGGCCGCTGCCGCCCTCGCGGCCGGCGGCGACCCCGGCTCGGCCCGGGCCCCCTCGGCAACGTAGTGACGCGACAGGTCCGAGCCCGGGAGGATGACTACGAAGAAGTCGGCGTCCGCGGCCGGCTCCGCGAGATGGAATTCGAAGCCGAAAGCCGCATCGGCCACGCAACGGGGCAGCCGCTCCGCCCGGTCCAGGAGACGCTTCCAGCCGCCGGGGTCGAGCAGCTCCGGGGGGAACAGGGAGCGGCATCCTGCGAGGATCGGGGCGAAGGCGCCCGACGAGCGGGGGAAGGGGCCGCTTGCGGCTTCCGCCGGCCGGTCGCCGCCTGCGTTCACGGCAAGGGCCTTCGGCCGTCAGGCCGGGGAAGCCCTGCGGGGGCCGTCAGGGCAGGGGCAGGGATCGGCCGATCCCCGCCTCCTCCGGGCGCGCCTCTCCGCCGCCGCGTCCGAGCCGGGATTTACCAATTGCCGTGATACCACTCGCCGCTGTTGCGACCCATGCCCATGACCGTATGCCCACCTGCCGCCTGCGCCAGCACGCCCTCATCAAGCTTCGCGGGAGGCGGCAGCACCAGATGGCTGGTGTCCGCGGTCTCCTCGTGCACCATGAGGGTGAATCCTTCCGGAGCCTGCAAGCCCAGCTCGTCCTGGACCGTCTCCTTGGGCTCCGCGAGCAGCCGGGCGCGGAACGTCTCGTCCTCGACCGCCTTCTCGATCAGCCGTTCGCGGATCGCGCCGAAGGTCATGGTCTCGTAATTGGCATCCATCGTCTGCGCCTCCGAAGTGGGTTCTTGTCCGCATCCCGACCGTCAGCGGACGGGAGGGCTATTCTGGGGGGGGGGGGGGGTAGATGTCGACCCTGACTTCACCCTAATTTCACTTCGTTCCTGCGCTTGCCGCCGACCGGTCCCCCGGTCGAGGCGACCGGTTGCGGATCGGCCTCGTCCAGCCGCGGCGCGTGGCCGCGCGGCGGGGCCCGCCCGGTCGCGGCGGCGCCTGGCGGCCCTACCGGCTCGGCGCCTGCATCTGCTCGACGACGGCCGCGGTGCGGACCTGCGCCTCCGTGATCCGCAGGATCTGCCGTTGGAAGTCCTGCCGGTCGGCCCTGACCTCCGCACGCATCTCCGCCTGATCGGCCTTGGCCTTCGCGCGTGCCGCGCGCATCTCGGCCTGCCAAGCCTCCCGGTCGGCCCTGACCTCCGCGCGTATCTCCTCCCGGTCGGCCTTGGCCTCCGCGCGCGCCGCGCGCATCTCGGCTTGCCAGGCCGCCCGGTCGCTGCGCCCCTCGGCTTGCCAAGCCTCCCGGTCGCTGCGCGCCTCCGCCTGCACCTGGTCGATCCGGGCTTCGATGCGGGCGCTCGTGAGCACGCTGGTGACCAGCAGACCCAGCAGCAGCACGATGATGGACGTCCCGGCCGCGAGGATGGCCTTCGTCTCCTGGCTGAGCTTGCGCGCCTCCTGCGGAGGCGGTCCTTCGACGCGCCGATGGGCTTCCTGTTCCATGTGGCCTCCCTGTCGCGGGCTTCCGGTGGAGGGGAAGCGGGCAGCGTAGCACACCGCCGGAGGAGGGGGTTCGCCTACGGGGAGGGTACCGACCGCACGAGGGCTTCGACGCCCGACGCGGTGTCGGGCATCGCGGAGGCGAATCCCACCGATGGGGGGCAACGGCAGGGGCCCTGAAAGAAGAGGCGCTCCGGCCAGCTTCCGTCCGGCCGCTGCCGGACTCCCCTGCGCTTCACCCGTACGGGCGGACTTCCATGCCGACATAGGCCTTCGCCTCCGTCCGGATTCCCCGTTCGAGGACGACCTTGACGTGGTTGATGCCCTGGCGGACGAGATGGGCCTCTCCATCGCCGAACAGCATGTCGATCCCCGGCCAGCGCCGCAGCCCCTCGGCCTTCGCGGGAAGGCACCAGCCGCATTCCACGAGCCGTGCGATGAGGGCGCGCCACCCCGGGCGATCGGCGGTGGACCACTTCCGGGGACGGTACAGCTCCAGGCCGAGGCGCGGACCCGGCCCCTCCGCGCGCGCATCCAGGCTCACGGCGACGTGGTCGACGAGGCCGCCCATCGAGGCCAGCACCTCCGCCGCCGCGTCCGTCGGGCCGGGCCACTCCACCTGCTCCAGCAGGGCGGGAACCCGCTCCTTGGCGACGCCCTTGACGAGAATCCGGAATGCCCGCGGGGAACGCGCGGGGAAGGCGCCCGCCTGGAACACGTGCCCGCCTTCCGGCAACGCCGCGTAGATGCGCTCGACCGTTCCCAGCATCTCCTCGTGGCCGTTCCAGCCGGCGGCGGCGGCCAGCGCCGGGAGCACGCCCGCGGGGTCCCGGTGCTCCGAAAGACCGTCCCGCGACCCGGGCGCGTCGGGCCGCGGCGAGAGGAAGAGCCCGGGGGGAGGCGGCGGCCGGCCCGGTACGAGCCCGACCAGGTCGTACTCCAGCACCACCCCGGACACGGCGCGGGCGAGGAACGAACCCGGGTCCGCGGCCTGTTCCCGAAGTGCGGCCGCGAGGGCGGCCGCGGCCGCCCTCGCGGCCGGTGGCGAGCCCGGTTCGGCGCGCGCCCCTTCACGGATGAAATGCCGCGCCACGTCCGTGCCCGGCGGCGCCACGAAGCAGAAATCGGCGTCCGGGATCGGCTTCCCGAGATGGAACTCGAAGCCGAAAGGGGCATTGGCCACCGAACGGGGCAGCCCCCTCGCCCGGTCCAGCAGACGCCCCCGGCCATCGTCGCCGACCAGCTCCGGCGGGAACAGGGAGCGGCATCCATCGAGGATCGAAGCGAAGGAAGCGCCCACGTCTCCTCCTGGAACGCGGACCGGAACGAACCCCGGTCCGAAGCGGGTTCCTGTCCGGGTCATGGCCGTGAAAGGCGAATTCTCATGCGGTCGATTCGTACGGGCGAACTTCCATGCCGACGTAGGCCTTCGCCTCCGTCCGGGCGCCCCGTTCGAGGACGACCTTGACGTGGTTGATGCCCTGGCGGACGAGATGGGCCTCTCCGTCGCCGAACAGTATTTCGGTCCCCGGCCAGCGCCGCAGCCCCTCGGCCTTCGCGGGAAGGCACCAGCCGCATTCCACGAGCCGTGCGATGAAGGGGCGCCACCCCCGGCGATCGGCGGCGAACCATTTGGGAGCGCGGTACAGCTCCAGACCGAGGCGCGGACCCGGCCCCTGCGCGGTCACGTCCAGGCTCACGGCGACGTAGGCGACGAGGTCGTCCATCGAGGCGAGCACGTCCGCCGCCGCGGCCGTCGGGCCGGGCCATTCCACCTGCTCCAGCAGGGCGGGGACCTCCTCCTTGGCGATGCCCTTGAGAAGAATCCGCAATGCCCGCGGGGAACGCGCGGGGAGGGCGCCGGCATGGAACACGTAGCCTCTTTCCGGCAACGCCGCGAGGATGCGCTCGACCGCTCCGAGCATCTCCTCGTGGCCGTCCCAGCCGACGGTCACGGCCAGCGCCGCGAGCAGGGCCGCGGGATCCCGGTGCTCGAAAAAACCGTCCCGCGATCCAGGGGCGGAGCGTCGAGGCGAGAGGAATATCCCGGGGGGAGGCGGCGGCCGGTGCGGCGCGAGCCCGGCCAGATCGTACTCCAGCACCACCCCGGACACGGCGCGGGCGAGGTACGAATCCGGGTTCCCCGCCTGTTCCCGAAGCCCCGCCGCAAGAGCGGCGGCCGGCGAGCCCGGTTCGGCGTGCGCGCCCTCGCGGACGTAGTGTCGGGACAGGTCCGACCCGGAGCGCACGACGACGAAGAGGTCGGCCTCCGGGCTCGGCTCTCCGAGGCGGAACTCGAAGCCGAAATGGACGTCGAGCACCGAACGGGGCAGCCGCTTCGCCCGGTCCAGCAGACGCCCCCAGCCGCCGGAGCCGAGCAGCTCCGGCGGGAACAGGGGACGGCACCCTTCGAGGATCGAGGCGAAGGCGGTACGCGCATCGCCGTGCGCGTTCACGGCCGGGAAGCCTCCCCCGTTCCCATGAGGCTGACCGGACGGCAGCCCCGATTCGACTTCCCTGCCGTGGTTGCCGCCGGCCGGGCCTCCGGTCGAGGCGACCGAATCGCGGCGACGGCGCAGACGTCTCCGCAACGGTCATGTCCGCTACGGGCGGGGCATCGCGCCGGACGGACGCCCGCTCATGCCGTCGTCACCGGGAAGCCTTCTCCTTGCCCGGCGGGCCGCGCCGGCCGGTCGGCCGGCGGTCCGGTCCCGGAACGTGGATCACCAGTCGTCCCAGAACGTGGCCAATTCGTCGTTGGCGGGCTTGTTCCTCCCGCCCGACACTTCCGCCAGATCGGCCTCGCCGAGATTCCCGGACGGCGGCAGCACCAGATGACTGGTGTCCACGGCCTCCTCGTGCACCTTGAGGGTGTATCCGGGAGGAATGCTCACCCCCAGCTCTTCACTGACCGCGGCCTTCGGGTCGGAGAGCAACCGGGCGCGGAACGTCTCGTCCTCGGTCGCCTTCGCGACCAGCTGCTCCCGCATCTCACGGGCGGTCGTCATTCTGGAATCCATGTCCGTCTCCTCCGATGTTGATCCGTCCGCGTCAGGTCATGGCCGTCAGCGGACAGGGCGTATGCTACAGGAGAGGTTCGGACGGACGGAAACCCTAATTTCACTTCCGGGGCCGGATGCGCCGGCAGATGGCCCGATCCGGCGGACCGTACGCTCGAGTCCCGCCGCGCCGAACCTCAACATGAAAATCCCTGGATTCCCGCTCCCGCTTTCGCGGGAATGACGGCGCTGAGACCGCGGCAACGGTCGAGGCGGGTGAGATGTCCGCGTCCGTCGGGACGCGCCGTTCCCGGGACGCATGGATCCCCGCTTGCTCCCCGGAAGCCGGCGCGTGTCCCGGCGGCTCGGACCGCTACCGCCGTGCGTCCGGCTCGGGAGCCGCCGGGAAGGGGACCGACCGTACGAGGGCCTCGACGCACGACGCGGTGTCGAGCATCGCGCAGGCGAATCCCTCGGACGGAGGTTTCGGCGGCATGGGGCCCTGCCAGAAGAGGCACTCCGGCCAGCTCCCGTCCGGCCGCTGCCGGCGCAGGATCCGCTCGACCGTGGCCCACCGCGCTTCGCCCTTCGGCGGGGCGCCGAGGAGGTACAGGGCGGAGAGGGCGCGCGCGGTGCGCAGCGTGTCGCCGTACCCGCCGTCCGGACCGCGCCGGGCGCGGATCCGGTCCGCGAGCAGACCCCCGACGTCCTGCAACGCGGGCGCGCCCAGTCGGCGGGCGCGGGCCAGGGCGTCGTACAGGTCCAGGGGGTCAGGGTAGAAGTGGGAGGTCCCCTCGGCACTCCCGTCCCTGACCAGGCCGGCGAGCCACGCCGCCGCCCGCTCGCCCGGCCCGTTCCGGCCCTGGGAGGCGAGGTAGGCGACAACGTTGGCGTTCACCACGCTGTCCACGCTGTTGTCTTCGGTGGGCGGGGCCAGCCAGGTCCTGAACCTCCCCCGGTCGTCCTGCGCCATGCCCAGACATCCGAGGTTCGCGCCGAGCAGCACCCAGGGATGCCACGGCACGGCCTGGGAGCAGAGGCTGAGGCTGTCGAGATCGTTCGGGAGGCGCGGCCAGTAGCGCCAGACGCCCGGCTGGCGCATGGACCGGACGATGAACTCCCCGGACCGGCGCTGGAGCGCTTGGGCCCGGGGGTCGCCGCAGGCGGCCAGGGTGAGCGCCCCGAGGGCGGCCACGAAGGGGGCCGCCTCCTCCTTCGCGGGCCCCGTGAGCTCCAGGTTCCCGTACCTCCACGACGGCCAGGACCCGTCGGGACGGATGGCGGCTTCGAGGAAGCCGAGCCCCCGGTCCACGGCGCCGCGCGCCGCCTCCCGGAGTCTCGGCGGGGGCTGAAGTCGTGACCGGGGTGGTGACGGCATGACCGCTACGCGCCTTCATCAATATGGGTTCTGGCCCGCCTCACGGCCGCCGCGGACACAGCGGGTACATCGAGGAAAGGGCTGACCGGACGGCAACCCCGACTTCATTTCACCAGCTTCACTTCCCTGCGCTTCACCCGTACGGGAGAACTCCCATGCCGACGCAGGCTTTCGCCTCCGTCCGGGCGCCCCGTTCGACGACGACCAGCGAGGCCGGCACGTCCGCCGCCTCGCCCGCCGGGCCGGGATTTACCAATAAGCGAAGCCGAGATACCACTCGCCGCCGGCCACCTGCTCCAGCGCGGCCTCATCGAGCTTCGCGGAAGGCGGCAGCACCAGATGGCTGGTGTTCGCGGTCTCCTCATGCACCATGAGGGTGAAGCCCTCCGGAGCCTGCAGGCCCAGCTCGTCCTGGACCGTCTCCTTGGGCTCCGCGAGCAGCCGGGCGCGGAACGTCTCATCCTCGACCGCCTTCTCGATCAGCCGTTCGCGAATCTCGCCGAAGGTCATGGTCTCGTAACTGGCATCCATCGTCTGCGCCTCCGAAGTGGGTTCCTGTCCGCATCGCGACCGTCGGCGGACGGGAGGGGAATTATAGGGGAGGGAGGAAGGCGGACGGCAACCCTGATTTCACCCTGACTTCATCTCGGGGCGCGTGCGCATCCGGGCGGCCAGCATCGGCGGCGGCCCCCCTTCCGCCGGCGCCTCGCCCGCGTTGATCCGCCCGTCGGGGTCGAACCTGGCCTTCAGCGCGCAAAACCGCCGCCAGCGCTCCTCCCCCCAGTGGCTTCGGAAGTCGACCGATCGGGCCAGGTTCTCCGCCTGGCAGTAGAGCGTCCAGCCCTTGGCCGCGATCCGGGCGGCGAAATCCCGATCGGCCTCCGCCAGCGCCGCATCGCCCGCGTCGGTCCCGACCCCCGCGCAGACGGCCGTCACGCCCAGGGCCAGGAAGTCCTCGTCGCGCGGATACAGAAGCGGAGGGGTGGGGGCCTTGCGCCGCACGAGATAGCGATACCCGATCGTATGACCGTCCTGAAGCGGGCCGACCCGGCCGGCGTTGGGGCGCAGCGCGCCGCGGTGCGCACGGCTCCAGTCCCCGATCGTCCGCCAGACGGCGTCTTCCTCGTCCACCGGCGCGAACGCGGTGAACCAGTACATCCGGTCGACGCCTTGCGCGGGCGCCGCCGCGTCGGCTTCGTTCGGATCGATCGGGTTCGACACCGGGATCCGGCCGGCGGCGCCCACCGGCAACGCGTCGGCCGCGCCCGGTTGCGGCAGGAGGCGCAACGTCGCCTCGAGGATCAGGCCGAGCTGCCCCATGGAGGCGAACATCCAGGGGAAGTCCTCGTCGCCGGGGAGGACGTCGCGCACCGCGCCGCGCCCGTCGATGATCGTGAGCTTCGCAACCTGGGCCCAGAATCCGCCGTGCCGTTCGTACGCCGACACCGGGCCGAGCACTTGCGGCGCCCCCGGATTCCCATGCTCGTCCACCGGCACCCGCAGCGAATTCACCCCGCCCGCGCTCGCGAAGCCGCCGACGGTGGGGCCTGCCCCGCCGCCGTTGCAGACGGGGAGGCGCCAGCCCCGCCGGGCCACGAAGTCGCGGACGTCCCACAGGACCGCGCCGCCGCCGACGGTGATCAGGCCGGGAGCCTCGATGCGGTAGTGGTCGAGGCCGCGGGTGTGCAGCAGCGTCTCGCCCGTGCGGGGCAGGGTGGCGCCGGACAGCCCGTGCCCGCTGCCCCGCACCCGCAGGGCGCGCCCTTCGGCCAGCGCGGTGCGCCAGCCCTGCGCCGCCGCGGCGACGCTGTCGGGCCGCAGCTCGGTGTAGTCGGCGCTGGAGACGTGGAGCTTGCCGTAATCAGACAGCATCCGTCACCTCGATCTGCTTTGGAGAAGGATACGCCGACCCCAGCCCTCGTCTCCCGCCGGCCCCCGGCCGCGGACGCGGAGCCGGAGAGCGCCGGGGGCCGGGCGCCGGAGGCGGTGCGGCGGACGGAGCGGCTTCAGTGGCCCGTCGTCTCCATTGGCTGGGACGACGCCTTCCTCGGGCGGCAGGATCAGCGGGCGCCGAGGCGGGCGCGGAAATCCCCCTCGCTTCGACAGGCGAGAGCGGCGGCCACGACCGCGTCTTCGGAGGACTGATCGAACCCCGGCGCGTCGGCGGGGAACCCTGGCGAGACCTCGATGCCCCGCGACCTCAGTATCTGGCGCACCGTCTTCGCACGGCCCTTCGCCTCGCCTTCCAACAAGCCTTCCGCGTGGCCCTTCGCGTGGCTCTGGTCCCGCATGGAACGCATCAGGGGATGGTCGTCCGGGCCAGTGCCTTCGCGCGCCCCGAACCTCCGGCCAAGGCGTTCGACGATCGCGTACGTCCGCGCCGAGGGCACGAATTCGTTCATCGCCTCGTGGGCGTCCTCCGCCCGCCAGCCGGGGAACGCCCGGCTCACCGGGGAGACCCGGTACGCGCCGTCCCTCAGCAGATGGATCGTCAGCCCCGGCGTAAGGCTCGCCGGGCGGCTCCACGCGCCCTGGTCCGGAACCTCCACCCACAGCTCCGGAACGCCCCAAGCCTCGTACAGCCGGAGCTTGCCCGGCCGCACGTCCGTCGTATGGTCCACCTCCAGGACCACGTCCGGGAAGGTGCGCCCGACCACCAGCAGCCGGTCCGCGAACTCCTGCTCCACCAGCGACGGGTGAAGGTACACGCTCTGGTCCGGATGCAGCACGCGCCGGCGCCGGCCGGCCTCGTGGCCCTGGACGAGGCCCATCGCGCCATAGCACTTGATCGGGGAGCCGCGCACGGCGCCGATGAGGGCGGCCAGCTCCCCGAGGGTCTGCCCCGGGCCTTCGTGCTCCCAGGTAGGCCCCTCGCGCACCATCCAGGCGGTGCGGGTCTCGGCGTCCCAGAGCTCCAGCCGCCCGTCGAACGTCCGGTACTCGGCGAGCGACATGGGGAGGGGGTCGCAGCCGGGGAACTTGAGCTCCGCGAGCGCCGGGCGTCCCCGCCGCGCAACGGGCCTTTCCGTGCCCGCCTCCGGCTCCTGCTCTTGCCGCACGGGCGGCGCGGCGAAGGGGGTTTCCATGCTGGCCATGCCGGCATTGTAGCCCTTCGCCGCCGTCCGGAGCGCAAGCCGGGGTCTTGCGGAGAGGCATGTGCGCGGCGGGGACTTTCGCCCGAAGATCGCACGGGCCTCTTCGCTCCCGTGCTTGCCGCCGGTTGGCCCCCCGGTCGAGGCGACCGGTTGCAGGTCGGCTTCGTCCAGCCGCGGTGCGTGGCCGCGCGGCGGGGGCCCGGTCGCGGCAGCGCCTGGCCGCCCTACCGGCTCGTCGCCTGCATCTGCTCGACGACGGCCGCGGTGCGGACCTGCGCCTCCGTGAGCCGCAGGATCTGGCGTTGGAAATCCTCCCGGTCGGCCCTGACCTCCGCGCGCACCGCGCGCGCCTCGGCTTGCCAGGCCGCCCGGTCGCTGCGCGCCTCGGCTTGCCAAGCCTCCCGGTCGCTGCGCGCCTCCGTCTGCACCTGGTCGATCCGAGCTTCGAGCCGATCTTCGATGCGGGCGCTCGTGAGCACGCTGGTGACCAGCAGACCCAGCAGCAGCACGATGATGGACGTCGCGCCCGCGAGGATGGCCTTCGTCTCCTGGCTGAGTTTGCGCGTCTCCTGCGGATGCGAGCCTTCGACGCGCCGATGGGCTTCCTGTTCCATGTGGCCTCCCTGTCGCGGGCTTCCGGTGGGGGGGAGCGGACAGCGTAGCACACCGCCGGAGGAGGAGGTTCGCCTACGGGAAGGGGACCGACCGCACGAGGGCTTCGACGCACGACGCGGTGTCGAGCATCGCGCAGGCGAATCCCACCGATGGGGGGTTCGGCGGCAGGGGGCCCTGCGAGAAGAGGCACTCCGGCCAGCCTCCGTCCGGCCGCTGCCGGCGCAGGATCCGCTCCACCGTGGCCCATCGCGCTTCGCCCTCCGGCGGGGCGCCGAGGAGGTGCAGGGCGGAGAGGGCGCGCGCGGTGTGCAGCGTGTCGCCGTACCCGCTGTCCGGCCCGCGGCGGGCGCGGATCCGGTCCGCGAGCAGACCCCCGACGTCCTGCAACGCGGGCGCGCCCAGTCGGCGGGCGCGGGCCAGGGCGTCGTACAGGTCCAGGGGGTCGGGGTAGAAGTGGAAGGTCCCCTCCGCGTTCCCTTCCCTGACCAGGCCGGCGAGCCACGCCGCCGCCCGCTCGCCCAGCGCGTTCCGGCGCTGGAAGGCGAGGTAGCCGACGACGTTGGCGTTCACCACGCTGTCCACGCCGTTGTCTTCGGTGAGCGGGGCCAGCCAGGTCGCGAACCTTCCCTGATCGTCCTGTACCGCGCTCAGGCTTCCGAGGTTCGTACCGAACAGCACCCACGGATGCCACGGCGCGGCCTGGGAGCAGAGGCTGAGGCTGTCGAGATCGTCCGGGAGCTCCGGCCAGTAGCGCCATACGCCCGGATAGCGCATGGACCGGGCGATGAACTCCCCGGTCCGGCGCCGGAGCGACCGGGATCGGGGGTCGCCGCAGGCGGCCAGGGTGAGCGCCCCGAGGGCGGCCACGAAGGGGGCCGCCTCCTCCTTCGCGGGTCCCGTGAGCTCCAGGTTCCCGTACTTCCACGACGGCCAGGACCCGTCGGGACGGATGGAAGCTTCGAGGAAGCCGAGCCCGCGATCCACGGCGCTGCGCGCCGCCTCCCGGAGCCGCCGCGGGGGCTGAAGTCGTGACGGGGATGGTGACGGCATGGCCGCTACGCGGCGCGCAACGGGTCTTCTTCCGCCGTCTCAGGTGAGGGAAACGGGGGCGACGCCCTGAGCGTGCGCCCGCGGGATCACCAGTCCAGCAACCCCCCACCCTTCGTGGCTTCGTGATAATCATCCCAGGTGATGCCGCCGGCGACCGTCCGTAGATCGCCTTCGCTCAGCTTGCTGCCGGGGGGAAGAACCAGATGCGCGGTCGTGGCGCTCTCTTCGTGGACCTCGATCGACAGGGACGCCGGAATGGCGACCCCCAGCTCCTGTCCGATCGCGCCCTTCGGATCATCGAGCAGACGGGCGCGGAAGCCCGCGTCTTCGCTCGCCTTCCCCAGGATCTTCGTCCGCATTCCGCTCGGTGTTTCCACTGGTCCGCTCCCCTTTTCCGGGTGATGGCGCCATCCGCGCACGCGCTTCCGACGGCACGTGCCGGGACGGCAACCTATTGGCGGCGCCGACGGGGCGTCAACCCTAATTTCCGCATCGTGGCCGCAGGCGGACGGGCGAACGCGGCCGGCGCCGTTCGGCCTTCCTCCGTCCGAACCTGCTTCCCGCGGCGGATGCAGGGGGCCGCGGCTCCTGGCCGGGGCGGCGTCCGGTTGCCCTACCGGCTCGTCGCCTGCATCTGCTCGACGACGGCCGCGGTGCGGACCTGCTCCTCCGTGAGCCGCAGGATCTGCCGCTGGAAATCCTGCCGGTCGGCCCTGACCTCCGCACGCACCGCACGCGCCTCGGCCTGCCAGGCCGCCCGGTCGCTGCGCGCCTCCGCCTGCATCTGGTCGATCCGGGCTTCGGTGCGGGCGCTCATCCGGTCGAGCCGGGCTTCGATGCGGGCGCTCGTGAGCACGCTGGTGACCAGCAGACCCAGCAGCAGCACGATGATGGACGTCGCGCCCGCGAGGATGGCCTTCGTCTCCTGGCTGAGCTTGCGCGTCTCCTGCGGATGCGAGCCTTCGACGCGCCGATGGGCTTCCTGTTCCATGTGGCCTCCCTGTCGCGAGCTTCCGGTGGGGGAGCGGACAGCGTAGCACGCCGCCGGAGGAGGAAGGGCGCCTACGGGGAGGGGATCGCCTGCACGCTCATGCCAGGATGCGGCTCGCCTCGACCGTGTACTCGCCCTCGCCGCCTACGGGGAGGGGATCGCCTGCACGCTCATGCCGGCATAGGCCTTCGCCTCCGTCCGGGCGCCCCGTTCGAGGACGACCTTGACGTGGTTGACGCCCTGGCGGACGAAGTGGATGCTGCCGCCGCCGAACAACCCTTCGGTCCCCGGCCAGCGCCGCAGCCCCTCGGCCTTGGCGGGCAAGCACCAGCCGCATTCCACGAGCCGCGCGATGAGGGGGCGCCACCCCGTGCGCTCGACGGCGGACCAGTTCCGGGGACGGTACAGCTCCAGGCCGAGGCGCGGACCCGGCCCCCGCGCGGTCGCGTCCATGCTCACGGCGACGTCGTCGACGAGGCCGTCCATCGAGGCCAGCACCGCCGCCGCCTCGTCCATCGGGCCGGACCACCCCACCCGCTCCAGCAGGGCGGGAACCTTTCCCGCCTCGACACCCCCCAGGAGGAGCCGGAACGCTCTGGGGGAGCGCGCCGGGAAAGCGCCCGCCTGGAACACGTGGCCGGGTTCCGGCAGCGCCGCGTAGATGCGCTCGACCGTTCCCAACATCTTCTCGTGGCCGTTCCAGCCGACGGCGCCGGCCAGCGCCGGAAGCAGGCGCGCGGGATCCCGGTGCTCGTGAAGACCGTCCCGCGACCCGGGCGCGTCGGGCCGCGGCGAGAGGAAGATCCCGGGGGGAGGCGGCGGCCGGCCCGGTGCGAGCCCGACCAGATCGTACTCCAGCACCGTCCAGACCACGGCGCGGGCGAGGTACGAATCCGGGTCCGCGGCCTGTTCCTGAAGTCCGGCCGCGAGGGCCGCCGCGGCCGCCCTCGCGGCCGGCGGCGAGCCCGGTTCGGCGTGCGTCCCTTCGCGGATGAGGTGTCGCGCCGCGTCCGAGCCCGGCGGCGCCACGAAGCAGAAGTCGGCGTCCGGGACCGGCTTCCCGAGATGGAACTCGAAGCCGAAAGCGATATCGGCCACCGAACGGGGCAGCCCCCTCGCCCGGTCCAGCAGGCGCTCCCAGCCGTCGCCGCCGACCAGCTCCGGCGGGAACAGGGAGCGGCATCCCTCGAGGAGCGAAGCGAAGGAAGCGCCCATGGTCTCCTCCTGGAACGCAGACAGGAACGATCTCCCGGTCCGAGGCGGGTTCACGTCCGCGTCATGGCCGTAGCGGGTTCGGCGGCATGAAGACGAGGACCGGGTGGGCGGCGACCCCGACTTCACTTCCATGCGCCGGTGGTTTTCTTCAGGCTTCCTGCTTTCGCAGGGGCGGGCTCCGGGAGGCCGCGGACGCGGGCCCGCTCAGCCCTGTGGCCCGGAGGCCGGATCCGGCGGCGGGACAGCCTGCGCGATCCCGCGCGTGACCAGCAGCCGGGCGAGCTCGTCGGCGAACGACGCCGAGGAGGCCCCTTCGGAAGCAGCCCCTTCGGAAGCAGCCCCTTCGGAAGCAGTCTCCTCGACTGCGGCCCCTTCGACCGCCGCCCCGGCCCGGAAGGCGCCGACGCGCACGACCTCGCCCCGGAGCAGGGGGGCCATCAGGTCCATGCACCGGCCGTCGAGGGTCCAGCGGTAGCCGTTCGCCTCCAGCACCGCGTCCCCGTCGTCGGTCCGCTGCATGGTCGCGTGCGAGGCGCCCCGCAGCCGGAGCCCGTAGCGCTCCCAGTCGGGGGACTTCCAGGGCTCGACGGACGGGCCGAGGCTCGTGCGCGGGCGTTCGGACCAGGTGGAGCGCAGGTGGCCGCGGAACCTCCCCCCGAGGTCCCCTTGCAGCTCCTCGAGGACCAGCTCCCGGAGCGCCGCGTAGTGGGTGTCGCCGGCTCCGTCCGTGGGGTGGGGGAGGTCGCGGCGGAACGTCTCGTGGCGGGCGAGCCTTCCGGTGAGCCACTCCATGAGGTCGAGCCCGGTGGCGGGCAGGACGCTGCAGCTCAGGTGCAGGCTGCCTCCGCCGTTCGCATCGCCGCCGGACTCTACGCGGGCGTCGTGCCACCACCCCCGCGGGATGTAGAAGACGTCGCCCGGCCTCAGCACCCCGCTCCACACCGTCTCCCGGGGCGGATCCACGTTCGGCTCCGTGTCGCGGGGGAGCGGGAAGCGTCGGGTTTCGCCGTACAGATGCCAGCGTTTCGCGCCGGCGACCTGCAGGACGAACACGTCGTGGTCGTCCCAGTGCGTGGCGAAGCCGCGGGTCGCCGTCCAGGAGGCGTAGAGGTTGACGCCGGCGTAGCCGCCCAGGGCCTCGTCGAGGGCGTCGACCAGCGGCCGGACGGGGGGATGGAGATCATGGAGGCCGGGCATCACGATGGTGGCGCCCTGGCGGAGGAAGGCCGCCAGCCGCCCGTCGTCGATCTGGCGCTCCTGTTCCATGAGCCCCCTTCTCGCCCTCCATCCATGGCCGAAGTAGGGGGTCGTGTAGTGGTCCTCGGGGAGGGGCTTGCCGTCCCGGACGAGGCGTATCCGCCGCTGCCAGGCGGTGGAGGACAGCAGCCCGTTGAGCGCGTCCCAGGTGCACAGGGGGGCGAAACGCGGGCGCTCCGCCCGGAACAGGACCGGGCGCTTGTCCCGGTAGCGGGTGTCGAGGAACTCCTGCCCGGAAAGCGGCCGGACGATGCGCTCGAACCAGGACGCCGAGGCCGGCGCGCCCTCGCCGGCCGCGAGCACCTCGACGGGGGAGGAGGCCCCGGCCCCGATCCCCGAAGGCCCCGCTTCCGGGCGGAAGGCGGCCAGCGTCCCGGGCGCGGTCATGCTTCCTGCCGTGACGCGAACGCGGTCATCGCTCTCGCGCGGGCTCGGCGGGCCGAGGCTCCTCCTTCGCCGCGGGGTCCGGAACGATCTCGATACTGATGCGCGGAACGGGGCGGCCGGAGCGGCCGGCGGCAAGGGCGGAGAGGACGTCCGCCTCCTGCTTGAAGGCGATCCGGGAGGCGAGGCAGACGATCGGCGCCCCGCCCCGCACGATGTCCCGTTCCTTCATCCTGTCCGCCCCCATCCCGGCTCCCGGTCGGAGCCCAGGCGCCCGGGAAGCCGGCCCTCGGCCCGTCCCGGAGGGACGCCGCCGATCAGCGCCACCCGATGTTGTCCCAGTCCACCCCGGCGGCGACCTGCTCGAGGTCGGCGTCGCCGAGGGCCGCGGTCGGCGGAAGCACCAGGTGGCTGGTGTCCGCGGCCTCCTCGTGCACCTCGAGGGTGAATCCGTCCGGGATCTTCACGCCCAGCTCGTCCTGGACCACGGCCTTCGGGTCCGCGAGCAACCGGGCGCGAAACGTCTCGTCGTCGGCCGCCTTCTCGAGCAGCCGCTCACGCATCGCACCGACGGTCATGGTCTCGGGTTTGGAATCCATGTCGACTACCTCCGCTAAGGTGGGATCCCGTCCACGTCATGGTCGCCGCGGACATGGTGGGCACTGTAGCAGAGAGGGCCGATCGGGCGGCAACCCTAATTTCGCTTTCCGGGGCCGGATGCGCCGGCAGGCGATCTCATCCGGCGGACCGTACGCCCGAGTCCCGCCGCGCCACCCGGATACCATGAAATCCAGTATTGAGACAGGTTCCTGGCATGTCGTCGCACGGAATACGGGGTTTCCAAGCCGAAAGTAAAGTATGGCTCGAGTTGAGGCATGTGCGCTGTCGGGTTCTTCGCCAATGGCGAACGCCCCCGGTCGAGCCGAGGTTGGCGAGAAACGTGGGTGAGGGGGCGGGAGCCGGGGCGTTCGTCCTCAGCCCTCCGGGCCGGGCGGGTCGTCCCGCATGGGGAAGCAGGTCACGCCGGCGTAGGCCTTGGCGTCGACCCCGGCGTCCGTCACCGTGAGCTTGACGTGGTTGATCCCCTTGTAGACGGTAAACACGCCCCGACGGTCGTACATCCTGTCGAGCGCGCACCACTCGAGCAGCCCCTGCGCCTTTGCCGCGAGGCACCAGCCGCGCTGGGCCAGCCGCTCCACCACCGGCCGCCAGTCGCTTCGCCCCGTGGTGAGCCAGCTATCGAAGCCGTCGTCGTCCCACGACCCCGCGTGGTAGAGCTCCAGGCCGATCCGGGGCAATACTCCGGCGGCGGCAGTGTCCACCGCCAGCCGGAACCGGGGGCAGCAGTCCCCGAGGTCGGCCAGGAGCTCCGTGGCCGGGCGGATCGAAGCGCGCCGGCCCAACCGCTCCAGCACCCCGGCGATCTCGTCGCGCCCGATCCCCTGGATCACCAGCCGCACCGCCCGCGGCGTCCGGCTCGGCAACGCGCCGACGTGGGCGACCCTGGCGTCCGGCGGCAGCGCCGCCAGCACCCGCGCCACCCACCGCCGCACCTCCCCGTCGTCGGTCCAGCCGACCGCGCTCGCCAGCGCCGCGATCGGCAAGGGCTGCGGGCGGTCCTCATGCGGCTCGGGCTCCTCCGCGAGCCGGACCTTCAGGAACACGCCGGGCTCCGGCCGCCGGTCGGCCGCCGTCTCGGCCAGGTCGTATTCGAGCATCGTCCCGGCGATGCAGCCGTGCAGCTCGGAGTCCGCCTGCCCGATCCGGGCGAGATACCGGGCCAGCGCCGCCGCCGCCGAGCCCGGAGGGGCGGCTTCGCCCCTGCGGATGAAGCGCCGCGCGAGCGGACCCCCCCGCCTCACCGCCAGGAACAGGTCCGCCGCCGGCGCATCCTCGCCGAGCCGGAACTCGCAGCCGAGGAACGCCGCCGACCCGGCGTCCGGCAGCTCCGCGGCGCAGGCCGTCAACCGGTCCCACCCGGGGCCGTCGAGCAAGGCGCGCGGTATCAGCGGGCGGAGCTCCGCGAGCACCGACCCGGGCGGGCGGCGCGCGTCGAGGGCCGATGCAGCAGACGCGGGCTCGGCAGCCTCTACCGCAGGAAACGGGCTCGACGCCACGCTCACGCCTGCGGGGAAGCGCCGAGGACCCCGGCGGGATCACCAGTCCAGGAGGCCCTTCCCACTTTTGAAGTCCTCCCAGCTATACCCTCCCGCGATCTGGGCGAGATCGCCTGCGTTCAGCTTGCTGTCGGGGGGAAGGACGAGATGCGCGGTCGCGCCGTCCTCTTCGTGGACCTCGATGGACATGGACGCCGGAATGACAACCCCCAGCTCCTGCCCGATGGCTCCCTTCGGATCGCCGAGCAGCCGGGCGCGGAACTCCGCATCCTCCGCTGCCTTGCCCACGATTTTCATCCGCATTTCGTTCGGTGTTTCCATGGGTTCGCTCCTCTCGGGTGGTATAGCCCACATCATGCGGTTGCGCTTCCCGGGGCAGCATTCTTGGCGGTCACCGAACCGGATGCCAACCCTAATTTGACGTGTCACGGACCCGTATCGCGGACGCACGCCAGGGATCGCGGAGAGCCGTCGTCCTCGACGGGAAGGGCGGAAAGGACGTCCGCCTCCTGCTGGAAGGCGATCCGGGAGGCAGGGCGGACGATCGGCATCCCGCCCCGCACGGTCTCGCTCGTCCGTTCCTTACATACCGTCCACCCCGGTCCCGGGTCGAGGCATGGGCGCGGCGGGGTTCTTCAGGCTGCCCGCTTCCGCGGGGACCGGCGGTCGTTCCCGCGGGGAGCGGAGCATCGATCCGTACGGAGTGCGCTCATGCCGGCGCAGGCCTTCGCCGCCGGGAAAGGCGAATTCTCATGCCGTCGATTCGTGCGGGCGGACTTCCATGCCGACGTAGGCCTTCGCCTCCGTCCGGGCGCCCCGTTCGACGACGACCTTGACGTGGTTGATGCCCTGGCGGACGAAGTGGAGCCTTTCGCCGCCGAGCAGCCTCTCAGCGCCCGGCCAGCGCCGCAGCCCCTCGGCTTTCGCGGGAAGGCACCAGCCGCACTCCACGAGCCGCGCGATGAAGGGGAGCCACCCCGTGCGGTCGACGGCGGACCACTTCCAGGGACGGTACAGCTCCAGACCGAGGCGCGGACCCGGCCCCCGCGCGTCCACGTCCAGGCTCACGATGACGTAGGCGACGAGGTCGTCCATCAAGGCGAGCACGTCCGCCGCCGCGGCCGCCGGGCCGGGCCATTCCAACTGCTCCAGCAGGGCGGGAACCTCCTCCTGGGCGATACCCGCGAGAAGCATCCGGAACGCCCGCGGGGAACGCGCGGGGAGGGCGCCGGCCTGGAGTACGTAGCCCCCTTCCGGCAGCGCCGCGTAGATGCGCTCGGCCGCTCCGAGCACGTCCTCGTGGCCGTTCCAGCCGACGGTGGCGGCCAGCGCCGCGAGCAGGCCGGCGGGGTCCGGGTGCTCGAAGACGCCGTCCCGCGACCCGGGCGCGTCGCGCCGCGGCGCGAGGAAGATCCCGGGGGGAGGCGGCGGCCGGTCCGGCGCGAGCCCGGCCAGATCGTACTCCAGTATCAGGCCGGCCACGGAGCGGGCGAGGTACGAATCCGGATCCTCGGCCTGCGCTCGCAGTCCGGCCGCGAGGGCGGCGGCCGGCGACCCCGGCTCGGCCCGGGTCCCCTCGGCAACGTAGTGGCGCGACAGGTCCGACCCCGCGGGCGCCACGACGCAGAGGTCGGCCTCCGGGCTCGGCTTCCCGAGATGGAATTCGAAGCCGAATGGGGAATCGGACACCGAACGGGGCAGCCGCCTCGCCCGGTCCAGCAGACGCTCCCAGCCGCTGTCGCCGACCAGCTCCGGCGGGAACAGGGAGCAGCACCCTTCGAGGAGCGAAGCGAAGGAGGCGCCCATGTCTCCTCCTGGAACGCAGACGGGAGCGAATCCCCGATCCGAAGCGGGTTCTTACCCGCGTCACGGTCGTAGCGGACTTCGCAGGCAATCATAAGGAGAGGACGGATCGGGCGGCAACCCCGAGTCTCGTCCCACGCAGGGCGAGGGGGACGTCCCCGGGTCTGGCCGGGCGACTGATCTCGCGTATGACGCAACAGGCCCAGGGAGGGCGATCGGTTCGCGGGCGAACGGCAAGCCGGGACGTGGGGGGGATGGACAGGTGTTGCCGTCCGGCCCGTCCTACGCCGCCATCGTGCGGACACCGTAGAGCGGAATGCGGGCGTCCCTGGTGACGAGGACGAGCCCTTCCGCCTGGGCCTGGGCGATCAGGAACCGGTCGAAGGGATCCCGGTGGCGCATCGGGAGACTGCCCGCCTGCTCCGTGTGGTGGAAGGTCAGGGGCAGGTGGGTGAAGCCCCTTTCGTCAACCATCGCCGTCAGGTTGTCCGGCGCGCTCATCCGTCCCTTCGCCCGCTTGACCGCTATCTCCCACCCGGTGACGGCGCTGACGAAGACCTCGTTGCGCGGGTCGGCGATTGCCGCGCGGGCGGCTTCGACCAGCTTCGATACCTCGGACAGACACCACACGAAGGCATGGGTGTCCAGCAACAGGCGGCGCATGGTCAGTCCTCGTCCGGGAAGATCTTCGAGCTCTCGATCGCCTCGATGAGCTCTTCATCCTCCTCGTCGAAGTCCTCGGACATCCAGATCTGCCCTTCCAGCCCGCCCATCTTTCGCGCTTCCATCCCTCCCCGGTACGGTACCAGGTGCAGCCAGGGCTTGCCGGCCTTGCAGATCACGACCTCCTCCCCCTGCCAGGCCAGCTCGGCCAGACGGGAGAGCTGCGACTTGGCCTCGTGCATGTTGACCTTCATCGGATGCTCCTGAATAGCTAAGTCCGACCAAGTCTGAAATGGCGTTACGGACGTGTCAAGCCGAAGCCGAGAACGAATCGGCGCGGGCGGCGTCTCCGGCGCGGCGGACCTCCGCACCGTGGCGGGCGCAGCCGGCGGCGCCGTTGCAGACCACCAGTGGAGGCGGATCAGGGTCGGCGCGGCGCGCGCGCCCGGCCGGTGGTGAGCACCGTGAAGACGGTGGCGAGGCTCGCCAGGGCGACGGCCCAGAACACGATCCCGGGGTCGCTCCGGTCGAGCAGGAACCCGAACGTCACCGGCGCGACGATCCCGCCCAGGTTGAAGCCGGTCGAGACGAACCCGAACACCTTCGCGATCTCGCCGGGCGGCGACATCGAACGGATGAGCATGTCGCGCGACGGCGCCACCATCCCCGAGAAGAAGCCCGCGACGACGAAGAAGCCCGCGATGACGGCGAGCGGGGGCCGGAAGGCGGCCACCGCCCCGATGCACACCGCCACCAGCACGATGCAGGCCGCCGCGAACGCGTCGTGGCGGCGCCGGATCCGGTCCGCCGCCCAGCCCCCCGCGAGGACCCCGACCGGGGAGGCGAAGAGGTAGGCGGTGAGCACCGTCGTGGCGGCGGCGATGGGGGCGTCGTGGAGGACGTGGAGGGCCGACACGCTGAACGAGTGGATGCCGTACCCGGCGACCGAGATCCCGAAGAAGAACAGGGTCCCGAGGAGGATCGGGGCGCTCATGAGGAGCCGGACGCCGCGGAGGCCCGCCGCCCCGCCGGCCGCCGCCCCCGCCGCAACCCTCCCGGCGGCGCCGTCGCCCGCCCCGCCCGGCCCCTCCCTCAGCACCCGGCCGCTGCACGCCACCAGCAGCCCCACCGCGATGCCGACACCGCCGCACAGGGTGAGGGCCGCGCGCCAGTCCAGGAACGCCATCAGGAACACCATCGTCACCGGGGCGACCGCGTTGCCGAGCATCCCGGCCGAGGTGTGGAAGGAGAACGCGCGCCCCATGCGGCGCGGGTTCACCGAGGCGTTGAGGAGCGAGTAGTCGGCCGGGTGGTACACCGAGTTGGCGAGCCCCGCCACCGCCATCAGGGCGACCAGCGCCCCATAGAACGGGGCGAGCCCGATGAGCACGAAGGCGGCCCCTTCGAGCAGCAGTCCGGCGGCGAGGAGCCGGCGCGCCCCGAAGCGGTCCACCGCGAATCCGACCGGGGCCTGGGCGCAGGCGGTGACGATGCTGAAGACGCTGACCGCGAAGCCGAGCTCGGTGTACCCCACCTCGTACGCGTCGCGAAGGAGGGGAAAGAGCGGGGGGAGGAGCAGGAGGTAGAAGTGGCTCGTGAAGTGGGCGGTGCTGACGACCGCGACGGCCCGGGCGGAACCGCGCCGCGCCGCCGCTCCGGTAGCGCCTCCCGCTTCGACCGTGGCCGCCATCGCGCCGCCCCGCCATCCTCCACCGCCCCAGCCGTATAGTGTACGGGCCGCCCCGGACCGCGCCTCGGACGGTCGCCCCGGCGGCGCTTGGCGCCGCCCCGCCGCCCCCGGCTGCGGTATGCTGTGGCCTCGGCGGCGCCGGGCGCGCCGGGCGGCAGACCCATCCGGGAGGAGAGAACGTGATCTACGAGCTTCGCACCTACACCCTGCGGGCCGGCGCCGGCCCGACCGTGGCGAAGAACGCGGGCGAGGTCGGCCGCGCGATCCGCGGCGACGACTACGGCAAGCTGGAGGGCTACTGGCTGACGGAGATCGGCCCGCTCAACCAGGTCATGCATCTCTGGAGCTACGCCGACCTCAACGAGCGCCACCGGCTCCGGGGCGAGCTGGCGAAGAACGAACGGTGGGCGAAGGAGTACGTCCCGCTCATCCGCGAGCACCTCGTGCGCCAGGACGTCCGGCTCCTCGACCCCATCCTCCCGCTCAAGGCGCCGGCCTCCGGGGGCAACGTCTACGAGTACCGCAACTACCGCACCGCGCCGGGGCGGGTGCGCGAGTGGGCGAAGCACTTCCAGGCGATCATGCCGATGCGCGAGGAGTACTCGAAGAACGTCGGGGCCTGGATCACCGAGGCGGGGCAGCCGAACGAGGTCTCCCACCTGTGGGCCTACCCGTCGGTGGACGCGCGCACCGAGCGGCGGGCGGCGGTCGCCGCGGACCCGCGCTGGAAGGAGTTCCTGGGGAAGGCGGGGCCGCTCCTCGAGGAGATGCATTCGACGATCCTGCTGCCGGCCGCCCACTCGCCGCTCAAGTAGGCGGCTCGAAGCAGGCGGCCCGGGTCTTCCGGGCCCGGGTCCAGGGTATTCCGGGGAGATGGTCCCGTGCGCATGACCGCCCGCGAGTTCCTCGACTGGCCGCACAAGGCGGTGACCCTGCTCGGGATGTCCGGGGTGGGGAAGACCGCCCTCTCCAACCGCCTCCCGAAGAGCAACTGGTTCCACTACTCGGGGGACTACCGGATCGGCACCCGCTACCTCGACGAGCCGATCCTCGACAACATCAAGCGCCAGGCGATGCAGGTCGACTTCCTGCGCGACCTCCTCCGCACCGACTCGATCTACGTCAAGAGCAACGTCACCGTCGACAACCTCCAGCCGGTGTCCACGTTCCTCGGCAAGGTCGGCGACCCGGCGCGCGGCGGCCTCACCGTGCGCGAGTTCCGGCGCCGCCAGCGCCTGCACCACGACGCGGAGGTGGGCGCGATGAAGGACGTCCCGGGGTTCATCGAACGCAGCCGCGCCATCTACGGCTACGACCACTTCGTGAACGACGCGGGCGGGAGCGTGTGCGAGATCGAGGACCCGACCGTGGTCCCGACCCTCGCCGAGCATACCCTCGTCCTCTACCTGCGGGCCGACGCGGGCATGGAGGGCGATCTGGTGGCGCGCCAGCGCGCGGACCCGAAGCCGCTCTACTACCCGGAAGCGTTCTTCGACGCGCGGCTCGCCGCCTACCTCGCGGAACGGGGCCTCGGCGAGCCGGCGGAGGTCGAGCCGGACGACTTCGTGCAGTGGGTGTTCCCGTCGCTGGTCGCCCACCGGCGTCCGCGCTACGAGGCGATCTCGCGCCGCCACGGCTACACCGTGGAGGCGCGCATGGCGGAGGGGGTGCGCGACGAGGCGGACTTCCTCGACCTCGTGGCCGGCATCCTGGACGCGGCCGGCGCGGCCCCCGCCCGCGCGAGCAGCGGCTGAGGCCGGCGGCGGTCCGCGCGCCCCGGCCCCCGACCGCCCTCGGACCCCGGCCCGGACTCCCGCCGACCGCCCCCGCCCGCGCGCGAAGGCCGCCGCCTCCCCGAACCAAAGCTCCGCGCTCCGCCCGCCGCCACTACCGCCCCGCCTGAACTGAACGGCCCCGCCCCGCCCCCATCACCCTCCCCATTCCGAACGAAAGACCGATGCCTCTCGTCGCCCATTCCGCCCTCCCGACCTTCGACCGGCTCCGCAGCGAGGGGCAGGAGATCCTCGACCCCGAGCGCGCGCGGCGGCAGGACATCCGCGAGCTCCACGTCGGGCTCCTCAACCTGATGCCGGACGCCGCCCTGGCGGCCACCGAGCGGCAGTTCCTGCGGCTCATCGGGGCCTCGAACCGGATCGCCCAGCTCTTCGTGCATCCGTTCACGATGGCCGGCGTGGAGCGCGGGCGCGAGGCGCGCGAACGGGTGGAGCGGTTCTACGAGCCGTTCGAGCGCCTGCAGCGCGAAGGGCTCGACGCGCTCATCGTGACCGGCGCGAACGTCACCGAGGCCGACCTCACCCGGGAGGCGTTCTGGGAGCCGCTCATCGAGGTCCTCGCCTGGGGGCGGGAGAACGTCGCGTCCATCCTCTGCTCCTGCCTCGCGAGCCACGCCGCGCTCCAGTGGATGCACGGGGTGCGGCGCACCCACCTTCCGGAGAAGCGGTGGGGGGTCTACTCGCATCGGGTGCGGGACCGGGCCCATCCCCTCGTCGCCGGGATCAACACCCGTTTCGAGACCCCCCACTCCCGGTTCAACGACGTGGCCCGCGCGCAGATGGAGGCGGCGGGCCTGCGGGTGCTCGTCGAGAGCGGCGACGGCGGGGTCCTGGTCGCGACGAGCCCGGACGGCTTCCGCTTCGTCTACTTCCAGGGGCACCCGGAGTACGACCGGGAGAGCCTGCTCAAGGAGTACAAGCGGGAGGCGGGAAGGTTCCTGCGCGGGGAGCGGGAGGACTACCCGCCCTCCCCCGAGAACTACTTCCCGCCGAACGTCGAGCGGCGCTTCGCGGCCTGGCGCGGCGAGGTGGAGCGGGCGCGCGGCTCCGGCGCGCCCCTGCCAGAATTCCCGGAGGCGGAGGCGCTGCCCGAGCTCGACAACACCTGGACGGACACCGGCAAGGCCCTCGTCAACAACTGGCTCGGGCTCGTCTACCAGCTCACCGACTACGACCGGCGGCGCCCCTATGCGGCGGGGGTCGACCCGGACGACCCCCTCGCCCTCGGCGGAGTCCGTAACGCCGCCGGCGTCCTCGGGAGAGAGGCATGAGCGAATCGCTGCAATCCATCCTGGGGGCCGAGGCCCTCGCCGCGTTCGAGGCGGGGGGGCCGCCGCATTCCGGGCTCCCGGGGACGGCGTACACGAGCGAGGCGTTCCTCGCGCTCGAGAACGAGCGGATCTTCGCCGGCTCATGGGTCCTCGCGGGCTTTGCGCACGAGCTCCCCCGCGCTGGCGACGTGGCCCCGATCACCGTGGCGGGGCGGTCGCTCCTCCTCGTGCGTGACGCCGGCCTCCGGGTCCGGGCCTTCCACAACGTGTGCCGCCACCGGAACCTCAAGCTCGTGGACGCCCCCGGAAACGCCGGGCGGGCGATCCGGTGCCCCTACCACTCCTGGACGTACGGACTCGACGGCGCGCTCCACCTGACCCCCTATTTCGGCGGGCGCGACCCGCGCGCGTCGCCGCCCGGCTTCGACCGGGGGCGGTACGGGCTCGTTCCGGTGCGGTCGGCGACGTGGCACGACTGGATCTTCGTCAACCTGGACGGCGCGGCGGCGCCCCTCGAGGAGTTCGTCGCCCCGCTCCGGCGCCGGCTCGAGGGGGTCGATCTCGCCCGGGTCCACCACGTCGCCACCATCGACTTCGGCGAGGTCCCCGCAAACTGGAAGCTCATCCTGGAGAACTTCATCGAGCCCTATCACGTCCAGTTCGTGCACACGGCGACCACCGAGCAGCCGCTCACCGACCACTACACCGTGAACGAGCCGGGCTGTCTCGGGTGCGCGGTCGACGTCTCCGGCGAGGCGGCCCGGGAAGGTACGCTGGCGGCGGACTCCCGCTATCTCACCCTGTTCCCCAACTTCGTGTTCGGGCTCTATCTCCCGGACCAGATCGGCGTGCAGCTCACCGTGCCGCTCGCGCCGGGCCGCACCCTCCAGCGCCGGGCGATCTACAGCCTCGGCCCCGAGTCGGAGCTGAACGCGCGCGCGGAGCAGCTCGTGAAGCTCTGGCGGGGGGTGCACGCCGAAGACCACGCGATGCTCGTGCGGCTCCAGCAGGGGCGCGCCTCCGAGGTGGCCGCGGCCGGCGGCGTGTTGTCGCCGGTCTGGGAAGACGCGGTGCGGAGCTTCCAGGAGCGGGTGGTGAGCAGCCTCGGATGAGCGCCCTGCCGCCGCCACGCCCGCCGCCGCCGGGGCGGCCGCGGGCGCGGGCCGCATTCCCGGGCGAGTGATGCAGGCCGAGACGGATGACGACCGACAGGATGAAGAGCCGCATCGCGCCCCGAGACTGTGCCGATTCCGAGTCTACCTTGCTTCGGGAGACGGCAGATACGCCGACGGGCGAAGGGTCAGGCGCGGGAGAGGGCCTGGTCGAGGCCGACGATGGGGTCGGCTGGCGTCTCGAGGTCGACCGAGAGGCGGATCAGGCCGCCGCGTCCTCTCCGGTCTGCGCCGCGAAGATGGAGGTGTAGCCGCCGGACCAGTCCGGGGGGATGAGGCACGGGCGCGGGTCGTGATGCGCCCAGCGGGCGGGCTTCCCGCGCACGACCGTTCCGGAGTGGCGCGAGGGGTCGGGGTGCGGGGTGTACGGAAAGGCGTCGGCGGACGCATAGGCGTTGAGGAGGAGCGGGCGCCCCTCGTCACGCCGGCTCGCCGGCGAGCCGTGCACCGTGCGGCAGTTGTGCACGGTGATGGACCCGGCCGGCGCCTCGACGTAGACCGCGGTGGACACCGGGAGGGCGGAGGCGTCGGCGGGCGCGAGGCATCCCGCCCACTGGCCCTTGTCGTTGTACTGGTCGAAGAGGGCGCCCCGATGGCTGCCGGGGATGAAGCCGAGCGCGCCGTCGTCGAGCGCGGTGTCCTGGAGGTAGACCCCGATCGTGAGCGGGCTGTAGTTGGTGTGGGGGTAGAACTGGATGTCCTGATGCCAGTCCACCTGGTCCGCCCCGTCGTTCCACTTGTAGTTGAGCTTCGAGTGGTGGAAGACCACGTCGGGGCCGACCAGATCGGCGGCGACGTCCGCGATGGCCCCGGTCGCGAACTCCCAGAAGGTCTCGTGCCGCTCGTCCGGGCGCTTGAGCCGGCGAAGGCGGGGCGCGTCGGCGCGGTGGCCGGGGGCCAGGTCGAATACGTCCCCGGAGCGGGTCTCGGCGCGGCTCCGTTCGACGAACCCGAAGGCGATCCGGCGGAGCCGCTCCAGCCACTCGCCGTCGACGAAGCGTTCGACGGAGAGGTAGCCGTTCTCGAAATAGAGCTCGCGCTCGCTCCCGGAGAGCGCGCGCGGCGGGTGGGAGAGCACTTCTTCGGGGGCCATGTTCGTCTCGTCTCCGGCGGCGGTGGCAGGATTGAAGCCTCGGCTCGGCTCGGCTCGGCTCGGCTACGTCATGGTAGCCGGCTCGGCGGTGAGGTGGTCCATCGCCGCGTCGACCCCGCCCCGCTGGAACGGCGCGCCCGCGAGGGAGAGCCCCAACCCCACCGCCGCGAGGGTCCCGAGGATGGTGACGTCGTTGAGGTCGCCGAGATGTCCGATGCGGAACACCCGGTCGTCGAGCTTCCCGAGCCCGTTGCCGAGGGAGACGTCGAAGCGCTCCAGGATGAGGGCGCGGAGGGCATCGGCGCTCCACCCCTCCGGCATCCGCACCGCGGTCAGCGAGGCGCTCCGATGCGCGGGCGGGCGGCAGTTGAATTCGAGGCCCCACGCCTGCACCGCCCGCCGGGCCGCGGCGGCGAAGCGCCGGTGGCGGTCGAAGACCCGCTCGAGCCCCTCCTCCTCCAGCATGGCGATGGCTTCCCGCAGGCCGAACAGGAGGTTGGTCGCCGGGGTGAACGGGAAGTAGCCGGCGGCGTTGGGGTCGTCCATCGCCCGCCAGTCCCAGTAGCTCCGCGCGAGCTTCGCGTCGGCCCCCGCGCGCCACGCCTTCTCGCTCACCGCGTTGAAGCCGAGGCCGGGCGGCAGCATGAGCCCCTTCTGCGAGCCCGCCACGGTCACGTCCACCCCCCAGCCGTCGTGCTCACAGGGCATGGAGGCGAGGGAGGAGACGGTGTCCACGAGGAGGAGCGCGGGATGGCCGCTCGTATCGAGGGCGCGACGCACCGCGGCCACGTCGCTCGCCGCGCCGGTCGAGGTCTCGTTGTGGAGCACCGCGACGGCCCGGATCGCCCTCCCGGCGCCGGCCCGCTCGCACCGGCGAGCCCCGAGGCCGGTGAACACCTCGTCGCCGACCGGCCGAAGCATGTGCGCGGGGGGAATCTTCGCCGAGCTCGTTTCGAACGGCGCATGGGGCGCTCGCCCCCCGGACCCAAATCCGGGGTTCGGATGCGCGCGCCGCCGAGGGGGCGGAGCCAAGCGGGTCGGGAAGACGCCGGCCGGGGTCAGGGAGAGGCGCCGGCGCCCCGGGGAGGGAGGAAGCCGATGCGTTCGAGGAGATGGAGGGTCGGGGGGCTGACCGTCATGCCCGGGAAGTCCTCGGGCCGGGCCCAGCGGGCCGCGAGGGCGTCGTCGCCCGCGCGCGGCTCGCCGGCGACGTAGTCGGCGAGGAGGTCCACGACGACGTAGTGGAAGGCGATCCGCCCCTCCGTGTCGCGGACCACGGAGTCGAAGGACCAGACCGGCTCCCCGGCCCGGACCCGGACCCCGGTCTCCTCGCGCACCTCGCGTTCGGCGGCCTCCGCCAGGGTCTCTCCGAGCTCGACCCGCCCCCCCGGCACGGCCCACACCCCCCGGCTCGGCGCGCGGCCGCGGCGCACCAGAAGCACCGCGCCGTCATGGACCACGACGGCCCCGACCGCGGGGACCGGGGCAGTCGGCCCGGTTCGGGGGCTCACCCCGCGCGGGCCAGGCGCTCGACCTGGTCGCGGAGCCGGCCGACCGCCCGCCCCAGCTCCGCCGCCCGCTCCCGCTGCTTCTCCACCACCGGCGCGGGGGCCCGCGTCACGAAGGCTTCGTTCGCGAGCTTCGCCTCGACCTGCCCGAGGTCCCGGACCCGCTTCTCGATCTCGCGTTCGAGGCGCGCGCGCTCCGCCGCGAGGTCCACCGCGCCTTCGAGGGGGAGGAGGATCCTGAGCCCGCCCGCGAACGCCGCCGCCCCCGGCGGGGCCGGCGCGTCCGGGTCGAGCCAGGTCAGCCGTTCGAGGCGCGCGAGGCTCGCGAGCAGGCCGCGATGCGCCTCGACCCGCCCGGTGTCGAGCGCGTCGCCGCCCTGGAGGGCGACCGCGATCCGGCGACCCGACGCGACGTCCATCTCGCCGCGCACGCGCCGCACCGCGAGCACGAAGGTCTTGATCCACTCGACCTCCGCCTCCGCCTCGGGGTCCGCGTCCCCCGGCTCGGGCCAAGGCTGGAGCATGACCGTCTCGCCCTCGATCCCGGCCGCCGGAGCGACCCGCCTCCACAGGTCCTCGGTGAGGAACGGCATGACGGGGTGCAGGAGCCTCAGCAGGGTCTCGAACACCTCCACCAGGGTCCGGCGGGTCGCCGCGCGCGCGGCTTCCGGCGCGTCCGGCGCGGCCAGCACCGGCTTGGTCAGCTCGAGGTACCAGTCGCAGAACTCGTTCCAGGTGAAGTCGTAGAGGCTCGCCGCGACGTGGTCGAAGCGGTAGGTCTCGAAGCCGTCCCGCATCTGCTCCACGAGGGCGGCGAGCCGGGAGCGGATCCACCGGTCGGCGACCGTGGGCGCTCCGGCCCCGTCCCGCTCCGTCCCGCGCTCCGCCGACGCCTCGGCCCCGGCGCCGGCGCTGTCGCCCGGCGGCGTCTCCTCCCCCCCGCCGGTCGGGGGGGCGGCGCTCCGCAGCACGTAGCGGGCCGCGTTCCAGAGCTTGTTGCAGAAGTTCCGGTTCCCTTCGATCCGCCCGAGATCGAAGCGGACGTTGCGCCCGCTGGTCGCGAGCGAGCAGAACGTGAAGCGCAGCGCGTCCGTCCCGTAGGCCGGGATCCCGTCCGGGAACTGCCGGCGGGTCGCCTGCGCGATGCGCGGGGCGTCCTCCGGCTTCATGAGCCCGGTGGTCCGCTTGACGACCAGCGACTCGAGGTCGATCCCGTCGATGAGGTCCAGGGGATCGAGGACGTTCCCCTTCGACTTCGACATCTTCTCCCCGTCCGCGTCGAGCACGAGGCCGTGGATGTAGACGTGGTCGAAGGGTGCGCCGCCCATGAACTCGACCCCCATCATGACCATCCGCGCGACCCAGAAGAAGATGATGTCGAAGCCGGTGACGAGGACCCGGGTCGGGTAGAACCGGGCGAGGCGCTCCGTCTCCCGCGGCCACCCCAGGGTCGAGAACGGCCACAGGGCCGAGGAGAACCAGGTGTCGAGCACGTCCGGGTCGCGCTCCAGGGGGACCTCCGGCCCGAACCCGCGGCGTTCCCGGACCTCTGCTTCGCTCCTCCCGACGTAGATCTCGCCGTCCGGACCGTGCCACGCCGGGATGCGGTGGCCCCACCAGATCTGGCGGCTGATGCACCAGTCCTCGACGTCGCGCAGCCACTGGAAGTAGACCTTGGCCCAGCTCTCCGGCACGAAGCGCACCGCCCCGGTCTCGACGGCGCGGATGGCGGGCTCCGCGAGCGGGGCCGCGCGCACGAACCACTGCGCGGTGAGGCGCGGCTCCACGACCGCGCCGGTCCGCTCCCCGCGCGGGATCTGGTGTCGGTGCGGGTCCACCCGGTCGAGCCGCCCCGCCTCCCGGAGGTCGGCCACGATCCGTTCGCGGGCCGCGAAACGGTCGAGGCCCCGGTACGCCTCCGGCGCGTTCTCGTTGAGGGAGGCGGTGTCGGTGAAGACGTCGATCGAGGGAAGCCCGTGGCGCTCCCCGACCGCGTGGTCGTTGAAGTCGTGGGCGGGGGTGATCTTGAGGCAGCCGGTGCCGAACTCCGGGGCCACGGACTCGTCCGCGATGACCGGGATCCGGCGGTCGCAGAGCGGAAGCTCGACCTCGCGCCCGACCAGGTCCGCGTAGCGCGGGTCGTCCGGGTGGACGGCGACCGCGGTGTCCCCCAGCAGGGTCTCCGGCCGGGTGGTCGCGACGGTGACGAAGGCGGGGCCGGCGGGCGGCGGGTCGCAGAGCGGATAGCGGATATGCCAGAGCCAGCCTTCCTCCTCCTCCGACTTCACCTCGAGGTCCGAGACCGCGGTGCGCAGCACCGGGTCCCAGTTGACGAGCCGCCGCCCGCGGTAGATGAGGCCCTTCTCGTGGAGCCGCACGAAGGTCTCCAGCACCGCCTCCGAGAGCCCTTCGTCGAGGGTGAACCGCTCCGTCTCCCAGTCCACGGAGGCGCCGAGCCGCCGGAGCTGGCGCCGGATGGTCCCGCCCGACTGGCGGGTCCAGTCCCACACCCGCTCGACGAACGCCTCGCGGCCGAGGCTCCGCCGGTCGGCCCCCTCGGCCTCGAGCTGGCGCTCGACCACCACCTGGGTCGCGATCCCGGCGTGGTCCGTCCCCGCCTGCCACAGGGTGTCGAAGCCCCTCATGCGGTGGTAGCGGATGAGGGTGTCCATGATCGTGTCCTGGAACGCATGGCCCATGTGGAGGGTTCCGGTCACGTTCGGCGGCGGGATCATGATGCAGTAGGGCCGGCCCTCGCCGCGCGGCGCGAACCGGCCGCCCGCCTCCCAGGCGGCGTACACGCCGCTCTCGGTGCGGCGGGGGTCGTAGGTCGTTTCCATGGGGACTTCGCTTGCGATCCTGAATGCGGGAAACGGGGGTGGAGGGAGAGGACGGGAGCCGAAGGGGCCGGCCCCCCAAGAGGCTCAGTCGTCGGGCCGGCTCGACATCCGGACGAGCTCCTCGATGACCTCGGGAAGGATGATCGCGACGTGCTCGCGGACCCGGGCCGCGATATCCACCGCCGCGCGCCGCATCGCTTCCTCGGTGCCGATCTGGACGATGACGTCGATCTCGTTCTCGAGCCGGTCGATGAGGTGGCGATAGACCCTGGGGTCCAGCGACGGGGGCGGCGCGTCGCCGTACCGCTCGCCGCCCGGACCGGGATCCGGGAGCTCCAGAGCGTCGAGATCGCCGATGCGAGGGAGCGGGTCTTCCGGAACGATCTCGAACCCGAACGGCAGGAGCTCCCGGTCGAGCGCCGGCTCCGGCCCGCTCTCCTCCAGCCCGGCGGCTTCGGACTCGCCGCCGGTACTCCCCGCGTCGCCATTCGCGGCAGGCGCCACCACGTCCCGGAGCAGCGGGAGCGTCCCCGGGTCCCCCGGGCCGCACAGGTCCTCCACCGGGCGCTCCGAGGCCGCGGGGGTCTCCGTGGTCTCCACCCCGCGGGAGGCCGGCGGCAGCGGAACCCGGCGGTTGTCGAGCATATCCTCGAGGATCGCGATCACGTCGTCGAGACGGCCGACCGGGTCCGGGTCCGGCTTCGGTGCGGCCGGGCGCCCGTTCTCGTCCGGCGGGCGCCTGCTCCCCTCGTGCGTCATCGGGCTCAGAGCCGGTGGGTCTTCAACTCGCAGCCGAGCGCACGGTACCGGCGGAACCGCTCGCGGCCCGCGGCGCGGGCGGAATCCGCTCCGCCGACGACCTCCGCGATCCGGGCGAAGCGCTCGACGCCCTCGGGCACGCCCGGGGCAAGGTTGAGAAGGACGTCGTCGGCGAACCCCGGCAGCGCGCCCCAGCCGATCGTGACCGGCGCGCCCGCGCCGCCCGCGGCCTCCTCCGCGCCGCACACCGCGTGGGGAACGAAGCTCTCGTCGCGCCAGGTCCAGAGCAGGTCGTCCAGCCGCCCGGCCGACTCCTGCGAGTCGGCGTGGAGGTGCACCCGGTGGCCGCGGCGCCACGCCGTCTCCGCGATCCGGCAGGCGGTCGCGTCGCAGGCGACCGCCCCGGGCGCCTCGACGAGGTAGAAGTCGATCCGCGGGGCGCTCACGCGGGCTGCCGGCCGGCCCGGTCGATGAGGAACTGGACGAGGAGCGGGACCGGTCGGCCGGTCGCTCCCTTGCTCTTCCCGCTCGTCCAGGCGGTGCCGGCGACGTCGAGGTGCGCCCAGCGCCGCTCCCGTGCGAAGCGGGAGAGGAAGACCGCCGCGGTCACCGATCCCGCCGGCCGCCCGCCCACGTTGGCGACGTCCGCGAAGTTGCTCTTCAGCGCCTCTTCGTACTCCGGCCACACCGGGAGCTCCCAGCAGCGGTCGCCGGACCTCGCGCCGGCGGCGCGCAGGGCGTCGCCGAGGTCCGGGCAGTTCGTGAAGAGACCGCTCGCGACGTGGCCGAGGGCGATGATGCACGCCCCGGTCAGGGTGGCGACGTCGATGACCGTGCCCGGGTCGAAGCGCTCCGCGTAGCTGATCGCGTCGCAGAGGATGAGCCGCCCCTCGGCGTCGGTGTTGAGGATCTCGATGGTCTGGCCGGAGAGGGAGGTCACGACGTCGCCCGGCTTGCAGGCCTGGCCGTCGGGAAGGTTCTCGACGGCCGGGACGACGGACACGACGTTGAGGGGGAGGCGGAGCTCCGCGGCCGCCCGGATCGCCCCGAGCACGCTCGCCGCCCCGCACATGTCGAACTTCATCTCGTCCATGGCCGCGCCCGGCTTGATGGAGATGCCGCCGGAGTCGAACGTCACCCCCTTGCCGACCAGCACGACGGGCGCTTCGTCCGGATTCCCCCCGGCGTACTCGACGACGATGAGCTTCGGCGGCTCGCGGCTCCCGCGCGCGACCGCGAGCAGGGCGCCCATGCCGAGCTCGCGCATCCGCTCCTCCTCCAGGACCTCGACGGACAGCGCCTCGAACTCCTCCTCGAGGGCGGCGGCGCACTCGGCGAGATGGGAGGGCGTGCACACGTTGCCGGGCCGGTTTCCGAGGTCCCGGGCGAGGCGCTTCCCGGCCTCGATCGCCGCCGCTTCGGCGACGGCTCGGCGCGCGTTGGCGCGAGTGCCGGAGCCGCCGCCCGACGAGTGGACCGCGACCCTCCGGAGGCGGGGGCGGGAGGCCGCGTCCTTCTCGGACTTGTGCTCGTCGAACCGGTACACGGCATCGCCGTAGGCTTCCGCCACCACGCGGATCCGCCAGGCTTCGTCGCCGCCGCCTTCGACCTCGGCCTCGGCGAGGCAGTCCGCCGCTCCCTGCGAGCCGGTGCGCGCGACCGCCCGTGCGGCCGAGCGGGCGGCCCGCCGGAAGGCGCGGTCGTCGAGGTCGGACCGCGCTCCGAGGCGCACGAGCAGGACCCGCTTGGCCGGCAGGCCGGGCGGACGGTGCACGAGGGCGGTCGAGCCGACGGCGGCGGCGAGGTCGCCGTCCGCGAGCACCTGGCCGAGCGCCCCCCCCGCCGCCTCGTCCGCCCGCCGGGCGGAGGGGGTCGGCTCGCGCCGTTCATAGACCCCGAGCACGAGGCAGTCGGTCCGCCTCGCGGCCGGGTTGATGCGTGCGGTGGAGAATTCGACCATAACCGTCCGCCTCGTTTCCCGTATGCTTGGGCGACCGGCGCCGTTCGGCCCGGGACGAGCCGGCCCCCCTCCGGGAGCTCCTCGCCGGAGGGACGCGCGACCCGCCGGGGACCGGCAACCCTTTGGTGATTCGGTGAATCTGCGAAGTCTAGCCTGCATTTCGCGCAAAGTCCCGGTTTCTCCCACGGCAGCGCACCGGCGATGATCCTGCGCCGTTATCTCGTGCGCGAAGCGGTCGTTGCGTTCGCGGCCGTGCTCGCCATCCTGATGCTGGTGGTCGTCGCGTCCCGGTTCGCCAACTACCTCGCCGCCGCCGCGGCAGGCCATATCGGGCGCGCATTCATCTTCGAGCTCATCGCCCTCAGGTGCGTCGCGGCCCTGACCCCCCTCCTCCCGGCGAGCGTGTTCGCGGGGTTCGTCCTCGCCCTCGGCCGGCTCGACCGCGATCACGAGGTCGTCGCGATGATCGGCGCAGGAATGAGTCGTGGCGGTCTCGCGGGTACGATGCTCTGCGTCGGGCTCGGGTTCGCGACGGTGGCGGGCGCCCTCTCCCTGGCGGCCGCTCCCTGGCTGAACGAGCGGTACGAGTCGCTGAAGGCCCACGCCCGGGACTCGGCGGACCTCTCGCGGATCGTCGCGGAGCGCTTCATCCATTTCGGCCGCGCGGGCCCGGTGTTCTACGTCGGGCGGATCGGAGGCGGCGACCGCGCGATGGAGCAGGTGTTCATGCACGCCTCCCAGGGCGAGGCGGACGAGGTGTTGCTCGCCCCGGCCGCCCGCTACGTCTTCCGGGGGGACGAGCGCTTCGTGGTGCTCGAGGACGGCTATCGCTACGTGGGCGCCCCCGGCCGGGGAGAGTGGGCGACGACCCGCTTCACGCGCTACACGGTGCGGGTCCGCGAGACGGAGGCCCGCACCGCGGGCGACCGGGCGGAGACCATGTCGACGGCGCGGCTATGGGAGGCGCGCGGGTCGGACCGGGCGGCGGCCGGGGAGCTCCAGTGGCGACTGTCCCAGCCGCTGCTGACCCTGGTGCTCGCCGCGGTCGCGTTCGCCCTTTCGAGCGCTTCGCGGAGCCGGTTCGACCGCCTGCTGGTCGGAGCCGCCTGCTATCTCGCCTATCTCGGCCTGGTGCTGGGAGCGACCCAGGCGGTCCAGTCGGGCGGCCTTCCGCCGTGGATCGGGGTGTGGCCGATCCATGCCGGCTTCGCGACGGTCACGGCCCTCCTCCTGCTTCGCACCCTTCGCGCCCCGCGCGCCCGGGGATGGCCGCGGGCGTGATCCTGATCCTCGACCGCTACATCGCCCGGCACGTGCTTGCCGGGATCCTCGTCGTCTTCCTCGGGCTCGTCTCCCTCTTCTTCATCAGCGATCTCATCGTCGAGCTCGACACGGTGGGCCGAGGCAGCTTCGATTATCCGGCAGCGCTCGCGTTCGTGCTGATGCGCACGCCGGCCCGGATGCAGGCCCTGATTCCCGCCGCCACCCTCATCGGAGGCCTGCTCGGCCTCGGGGGGCTCGCCCGCAGCCAGGAGCTGACCGCGATGCGCGCCGCCAGCGCCCCGGTGTCCCGGATCGTGGGGGCCGCGATGCAGGCCGGGGGCCTGGTCATCGCCCTCGGACTGGCGATCGGGGAATGGCTCGCGCCCCCGGCGGAGCGGCTCGCGCACGACTGGCGCACCGCCGCCCTCACCGGCCAGGCGGGGGGCCGGGCCGGGGAGGGCTTCTGGGGCCGCGACGGCCGGCGGTTCCTGCATTTCGGCGAGGTGTTGCCGAACGGACAGCTTCACGACGTGCGCATGTTCGAGTTCGACGAGGACGGCAAGCTCGCCTCCGCGTGGCGCGCGCGCCGCGCGTCCTCCCTCGGGGCCCCGGAAGGACTCGCCGACCCCGCGGCGAGCGATGGAAAGGAGGCCTTCTGGCGTCTCGAGGAGGTCGAGATCAGCCGCTTCTTCAGCGACGGGGTGGAGACGAGGCAGGTCCCGTCGATCCTGCGCCGGCTGCCGGCCGGGGCGGACCAGCTCGGCCGGCTCGCCGCGCGTCCGGGCTGGCTGTCGCTGTCCGGGATCGTCTCCTACATGCGCTACCTGCGTGAGAACGGCCTGCGGACGGCGCACTACGATGCGGCCCTGTGGAGCCGGATCATGGCCCCGTTCTCCACCGCGGCCATGCTGTTCACCGCGGTGGTGCTGGTGCTGGGGCCGCTCCGGCAGGCAGGCCTCGGGTACCGGATCATGGTCGGCGCCGCGTTCGGGATCGGCTTTCACATCCTCCAGAAGACGGTCACCCAGATGGGGGTGGTGTACGGCTGGTCCGCACCGCTCGCGGCGGCGGCCCCGGTCGCGGCCCTCGGCCTCCTCGGCTGGTGGTGGCTGCGCCGGTCGACCGCCTGAGCGGCCCCCGGCCGGCGGCGGCTCCGCTCCATCCGCCCGGGCTCTCCCGCTCCTGGGTACGCCGGCGTCTCGCCGGCCCGGGGGCGGAGCGCTGGGGAACGCCAATGCCGGCGGGACGCCGGCGTACCCAGGGGGGTTGGCGAGCGGTGCGCCGGCGCGAAAACTCCACCGTGCACATGCCTCGACGGTTCTCCGGCTTGACGGGGCCCCGGCGATGTGTGATTTTGGCCGCCTGCCGAGTCATCCCCCCGGACGACATGCGACTCAACACCCGGAGCCGGTACGCGGTCACGGCCATGCTCGACCTCGCCCTCCACGAGGGGGACGGGCCGGTGGCGCTTGCCGACATCGCGCGCCGCCAGGGGATCTCGCTCGCGTTCCTCGAGCAGATATTCGCCCGCCTGCGCAGGGCGCAGCTCGTCGTCGGCGCCCGCGGCCGCGGAGGCGGCTACCGGCTGTGCCGGCCCCCCTCGCGCGTCGCCGTCGCGGACGTGATCGTGGCCGTGGACCGCACGGTGGACGCCACCCGGTGCGGCGGGCGCGAGAACTGCCAGAGCGAAGCGCGCTGCCTGACCCACGATCTCTGGGCCGATCTGAGCCTCCACATCCAGGAGTTCCTTGGGGACATCCACCTCGGGGACCTCGTGGAGCGCAAACGGGTCCGGGAGGTGGCGGCCCGTCAGCATCTCCGGCGCGAGCCCGTCGCGCCGCCGCGGGCGCCGGCCCTTGCCGACCGGCCCGCAGCCCCCATCTGAACCCCGAGCACGGCGAGGACGCCCCATGACCATCCAGCTCACCACCACCGCGGCCGACCGGGTCAAGCGCTTTCTCGCGGGGAGCGGGACGGGTGTCGGCCTTCGCCTCGGCATCCGGAAGAGCGGCTGTTCGGGCTACGCCTACGTCGCCGGGCTGGCGGAGGCGGTCTCCGATTCGGATCGGGTCTGCGTCAGCCGCGGGGTGAAGGTCGTGGTGGACGCGGCGAGCCTCCCCATGCTCGACGGGACCGAGGTGGACGTGGCCCGCGAAGGCCTGAACGAGGGCTTCGTCTTCCGCAACCCCAACGTCAAGCACGAGTGCGGCTGCGGCGAGAGCTTCGGCGTCTGACCTTCGCGCCCGGCGGCATCGCCCGAGCGATCGGCGAAGGCCCGCCACCGCAGGCGTCGGGCCGGGAGGAAGCCCGGGAGGCGCCCGCGCATCGCAGAACGCCGGCGTTGTGCCCGCGCTCTTGCCCGCCCCTGCTAGAATTGCCCGAAACGGCGGCGGTCGGGGCGGCGGCGCGCGCGGTCCGGCGCTTCCCGGAGCCGCGGCCGAGCCTTCCTTCCGATCGAGACCTTCGCCATGGCCGCCGAGCGCACCCTGTCCATCATCAAGCCCGATGCGGTCGCCGCCGACCGCATCGGCGCCATCTGCTCGCGCTTCGAGGAGGCGGGGCTCCGGATCGTCGCCGCCCGCATGATGCATGCGACCGAAGCGCATGCCCGGGCGTTCTACGCGGTGCACCGCGAGCGCCCGTTCTACGAGGACCTCGTCTCGTTCATGACCTCCGGCCCGATCCTGGTCCAGGTGCTGGAGGGCGAGGGCGCGATCGCCCGGAACCGAGAGATCATGGGGGCGACGAACCCCGCGGACGCCGCCCCGGGCACCATCCGCGCCGATTTCGCCCGATCCATTGAAGAGAACGCCGTGCACGGATCCGACGGGCCGGAGACCGCGAAGGAGGAGATCGCCTTCTTCTTCACCCCGGACGAGGTCCACGCCCGCACCCGATGACGCCGCAGCCGGTCATCGCCGTTCCCTTCCCCGGGCGTGCGGGCGCGGCCCCCGCGCCCGCCCCCGGACACGTGGCCGCGGAGCGGGTCAACCTGCTCGGCATGTCCCGTCCGCGGCTCGAGTCGTTCTTCGAGTCGCTCGGCGAACGCCCCTTCCGGGCGCGCCAGGCGCTCAAGTGGATCCACGCCCGGGGAGAGGGCGGCTTCGAGGCGATGACCGACCTCGGCCGCGCGCTCCGCGCCCGCCTCGCCGAGGTCGCGGAGGTCCGGGCCCCGGAGGTGGAGGCGCGGCGCGCCTCCGCCGACGGCACGCGCAAGTGGCTGCTCCGGGTCGATTCGGGCAATTGCGTCGAGATGGTGTTCATCCCCGAGGGGCGTCGCGGCACCCTGTGCGTGTCGTCCCAGGCGGGCTGCCCGCTCGACTGCGCGTTCTGCTCCACGGGGAGGCAGGGATTCAACCGGAACCTCTCCGCGGCCGAGATCGCGGGCCAGGTCTGGCTGGCGGCGCGCGAGCTGGACCGCCCTGTGACCAACGTCGTGCTGATGGGGATGGGGGAGCCGCTGCTCAACTTCGACGCGGTGACCGAGGCCATCGACCTCATGCTCGAGGACCTCGCCTACGGGCTCGCCCGCCGGCGCGTGACCCTGAGCACGGCGGGGGTCGCGCCGGCCATCGACCGCCTCGCCCGGCGCGCCCCGGTGAGCCTCGCGGTCTCCCTCCACGCGCCCGACGACGCGCTCCGCGACCGCCTCGTTCCGCTCAACCGCAAGTACCCCATCGCCGAGCTGCTCGCGGCCTGCCGCCGTTACGCGGCCGCGAACCCGAAGGGGAAGATCACCTTCGAGTACGTGATGCTCGACGGGGTGAACGACTCGCCCGAACACGCGCGGGCCCTCGTCGCGCTGCTCCGCACGGTCCCCGCGAAGGTCAACCTCATCCCCTTCAACCCCTTTCCCGGGGCCCCCTTCCGCCGACCGCCCGAGGCGGTGGTGGACGGGTTCCGGGAGCGGCTGAACGCGGCCGGGATCATCGCCATCACCAGGCGCCCGCGGGGAGACGACATCGACGCGGCGTGCGGGCAGCTCGCGGGGAAGGTGACCGCCCGCGCGGCCCGCGTCCGCCGGGCGGCCCCGCCCGCGGCGTTCGCGCCCGCGGCGGCCCTGGCCCCGGCGTCATGACCCCTCGCCCGATCCTCCGCCCGCGCGAATGCCGGTCGCGGCCGGAGGCAGGGGGTCGCCGCGGCCCGGACCGGGCGCGCGCGCGCCGCCGCCGGCAAGGCGGCCCCCGATGACCGTTTTCGATCTGCTGGACGAGCGGGAGGCCGCGCCGGACGGCATCGGCCCGATGCTCCGGCGCGCCCGCGAGGCGGCCGGCTATTCGGTCTCGGACGTCGCGGAGCGGATGCGCCTCAGCCGCCACCAGATCGAGGACCTGGAGGCGGAGCGGTTCGACCTCTTCCCGGTCTCGGTCTTCCTGCGCGGCTACCTGACGAGCTACGCGCGGCTGGTCGGCATCGACGCGGAGCCGCTCCTCGATGCGTACGACCGGCGCGGCTTCGGCCCCCCGCAGCTCCACTCGAAGGACACCGAGCGGACGATGGGCCGCGGCTCGGAGCTCACCGTCACCATCACGACCGTCGTGGTCATCGCGGTCCTCATCGTCCTGAGCGCGCTGTGGTGGAGGGATCAGTGGACGGGAGGCGACGGGCCGCCGGCCTCCGCGGTAGTGCAGCCGGACGAGGGCGGCGCGGAAACGGGCGGGGCCGAAGCCTCCCTTCCCGCCGTCGGACCCGGCTCGGAAGAGCCGCCTGCCCGCAACGACGCGGCGGATGCAACCGACCTCGAGCCCCCGCCCATCGCCGCCGGCGAGGAGCCGCCCCCGGTCCCGGCGGGCGAGCGAGGACCGGGGGCCGCCGCGGAGGCGGAGGCCGTTCCCGCGACCGGCGCGGGCGCGGGAACGTCGGCCGAAGGGTCGGCGGAGCCGGCCCCGGCTTCGCCGGAAACGATCGCCGGTGAGGGAGCGGAGCCGGCCCCGGACCCGCCGGGCTCGGCGCAAGCGGATGCGCCCGGCGCCGCGGCGGAGGCGGCGGGGCCTTCCCCCGGCGGGGAAGGAGGGCTCGCCTCGCTCGTCATCCGGGTCCGCGAAGACTGCTGGCTCATGATCCGCGACGCCAGCGAGCGCCTCGTCTACCGCGACCTCGCGGCCGCCGGAGAGGTCCTCGAGCTCGCCGCCGAGCCGCCCATCCAAATCGTCGCGGGCTACGCCAGCGGGATCGCGATCGAGTACGATGGCGAGCCGTTCGACCTCTCGCCCTACGTCGAGCAGGACACGGGCACCGCGCGGTTCCGGCTGGGCTCCTGAGCGGCCGGTGGCTTCCCTGCCCGCCTCCGCCGAACGATCCCGGAAGCCGCTCGCGTCGGTGCGGGGGATGCACGATCTCCTGCCGGGTCCGATCGCGCGCTGGCAGCGCCTCGAGGCGACCGCGCGCGCGGTCCTCGACAGCTACGGGTTCGAGGAGATCCGCACCCCTCTCCTCGAACGGACCGAGCTGTTCGTCCGCTCGATCGGAGGGGCGACCGACATCGTGGAGAAGGAGATGTACTCGTTCCCGGACCGCGACGGGGCGAGCCTCACCCTGCGCCCGGAGCAGACCGCGAGCTGCGTGCGGGCCGGGATCGAGAACGGCTTCATCCACCTCGGCGTCCACCGCCTCTGGTACATGGGCCCGATGTTCCGGCACGAACGTCCCCAGAAGGGCCGCTTCCGCCAGTTCCACCAGCTCGGGGGAGAGATCTTCGGCGCCCCCGGCCCGGAGGCGGACGCGGAGATCATCCTCGTCACCGCCCGCCTGTGGCGGCGCCTCGGGCTCGACGGGCTGCGGCTGGAGGTCAACTCCCTCGGCACGCCGGACGCGCGCCGCGCCTACCGCACGCGCCTCGCGGAATACCTCCTCGACCGGCGGGCGGACCTCGACGAGGACTCCCGGCGCCGGGCGGAGACGAACCCCCTGCGCGTGCTGGACAGCAAGAACCCCGACCTGCAGGACGTCATCGAGGCGGCCCCGAAGCTGCTGGACGCTCTCGACCCGGAGTCGCGCGACCACTTCGACACGCTGCGCGCGATGCTCGACGAAGCCGGAGCGCCCTCCACCGTGAACCCCCGCCTGGTGCGGGGCCTCGACTACTACACGAAGACCGTCTTCGAGTGGACCACCGACCGCCTCGGCGCCCAGAACGCGGTCTGCGGCGGGGGCCGGTATGACGGACTCGTCGAAGAGATCGGCGGGGCCCCGACCCCCGGGGTGGGATTCTCCGCCGGCCTCGAGCGTCTCGTGGCCCTGCTCGCGGAATCGGGAGCGGGCGTGGAGCCGTCCCCGCCCGCGGCGTGGGTGGCGGCGGTCGGGCCGGCCGCGGCCCGGGTCGCGCCGGCCGTGGCGGAGGAGCTGCGCGACGCGGGGGTGAGCGCGGTCCTCGACGCCGGCGAGGGCGGCTTCCGCGCCAAGCTCCGGCGGGCGAACCGGAGCGGGGCGGCGATCGCGGTCATCGTCGGCGACGCCGAGGCGGCGGCCGGTGAAGTGAGCATCAAGCCCTTGCGCGCGGATCGGCCGCAGAGCACCGTCGCGCGGGCCGCCCTGAAGGACACGGTCGCCGCGTGGCTTCCGCCGGGCGGCCCGCAAGAGCACTGAGAGGTCCCCGTGGAGCTTCATCGCACGGACGAGGAACGGCTCGAATCGCTGAAGAACTGGTGGTCCGAGCACGGCCGGGCCCTGATCGGAGGCGTGGTGATCGGGCTCGCCGGGATCGGCGGGTGGACCTTCTGGCAGGACTACGAGCAGGGCCGGGCGGAGGCGGCGTCCGCCCTCTTCCAGGCCATGAGCGAAGCGGCCGCCGAGGGCGACCACGCCGCGGTCCGCGAGCGGGGGGGCGCCCTCCTCGCCGACCACACCGGCCACGAATACGCCGCCGTCGCGTCCCTGCTCCTCGCGAGGTCCGAGACCCTGGAGGGCCGGACCGACGCGGCGAAGGCCCACCTCCAGTGGGTCGTGGACCATTCCGAGGTCCCCGCGCTCCGCGAGGTCGCCCGCCTCCGCCTCGCGGAGGCGGCCTGGGCGGGCGGCGGCCCGGACGAGGCGCTGGCCCTGCTCGGCGAGGCGCCGGACGGGCCGTTCGCGGCGGCGCGCGACGAGCTGCTGGGAGACGTCCACCACGCCCGTGGGGACCCGGAGAAGGCGCGCGCCGCCTGGGAGCGGTCCGCCGCCGGGTACTCCGACTCGCCCGCGAGCCGGCGCCGGGTTACCCTGAAGCTGAACGACCTCGGACACCTGAACACTTCTCTCCAGCCATGAGCAACCCCAGCATCGCGCCGAACCGCACGGGCCGCCGGGCCGCCTCGCCGGCGAGCCTCCATCCACTCGCCGGGCCCGGGCATGGCCGGCCCGGCGCGCCGCCGCCGGCCGCCCCGTCGCCCGCGCCAGCTCCGAAGGCAGCGGCGGACGGGCGGTCCGTTCCGGCCCGCGGGGGAGGAGCCCCTCCCCGGCTTCGACGGGGCGGGGCCGTCCGCGCCGCCGCGCTGGGGGCCGGGGCCGGCCTCCTCCTCTCCGGATGCGCCATGTTCGGCGGAGGAGATCGAGAAGAAGACGAGATCCCCAGCCTCGCGCCGATCGAGCCGCTCGCGGCCGTCGAGACCCCGTGGTCCGCCGACGCCGGCTCCGGGACCGGCCGCGAATGGCTGGTCCTCGCGCCCGCCGTCGATGCCGGCCGGGTCTACGTCGCGGACGCCCGCGGGCGGGTGTTCGCCTACGACGCCGCGAGCGGCCGCCCGGTATGGCGCTCCGACGCCGACGCCGCGGTCACCGGCGGGGTCGGGGCCGGCGGCGGCCTCGTCCTTGCCGGCGCCGAGGACGGCGAGGTGGTCGCCCTGCGGGCGGAGGACGGGGCGCTCGCGTGGCGGACACGGCTCACGAGCGAAGTGCTGACCCAGCCCCGGGTCGCGGGCGACCGGGTCGTCGCCCGCACCCTCGACGGCAAGCTCTTCGGGCTCGACGCGGGGTCGGGCGAGGTGCGCTGGAGCTACGACGGCGGGGTCCCGCCCCTCAGCGTGCGCGGGACCGGCTCGCCGGCCGTCGCCGCCGAGGCCGCGATCGCCGGGTTCGACAACGGGCGGGTCTCGGCCCTGCGGAGCGCGACCGGGGAGATCCTCTGGGAAGCCGCCGTCTCGGACCCGCGCGGCGCCTCGGAGATCGAGCGGCTCACCGACGTCGATGCGGAGCCCGTGATCGAGGGCGGCGCGGTGTACGCCGCGAGCTACGAGCGGGCGGTGGCGGCGTTCGACGCCGAGACCGGCCGCACGCTCTGGCGGCGCCCCATCGCCTCGCAGACCGGGCTCGCCGCCGACCGGGACCTTCTCTACGTGGCGGACACCGACGGCTCGGTCCAGGCCCTCGACCTCCGCTCCGGCGCGACGGTGTGGACGGAAGCGTCGCTCGCGGGCCGCGGGCCGGCCTGGCCGATCGTGCATGGCCCGTTCGTCGCGGTGACCGACCGTGAAGGCTACGTCCACTGGCTGCGGCGCGAGGACGGCCGTCCGGCGGTCCGGACCCGGTCGGGCGAAGGGCGGCTCGCCGGACCTCCCATCCGCCACGGCGACGCGCTCATCGCCTACTGGAGAGG
The DNA here is from genome assembly GCA_965243335.1 of Gammaproteobacteria bacterium. Lineage (GTDB taxonomy): Bacteria > Pseudomonadota > Gammaproteobacteria > HK1 > HK1 > JAJDXW01. The sequence goes on along the minus strand of OZ251545.1, from coordinate 461,471 downwards.
GGGGAAGCTCACCGCGTTCCGGGTGCGGCAGGCTCCGTGAAGCGGAGCCGTCCCCTGCGTGAGGCGCCCCCGGGAGCACCGGCGTCGGCGCGGTACGGAGCCCGAATCGGGACACTCTCTCCACTTGGCCTGACGTTCTCCGTCCCCGCCGGCGTATTCCGGCCTTCCTGAAGGGCTCGGAGGCGAAGGCTCCTGGCCCGCGCCGAGGGTCCTCCCGCCATGCTTCCCGTCGTCGCCATCGTGGGGCGGCCCAACGTCGGGAAGTCCACCCTGTTCAACCAGCTCACCGGGACCCGGGACGCCCTGGTCGCGGGCCGCCCCGGCCTCACCCGCGACCGCCGCTACGGGACCGCCCGCCGCCACGGCGGCGGGTTCATCGTGGTGGACACCGGGGGCCTCGGCGGCGACCCGAGGGACCTTGCCTCCCAGGTGGGGGACCAGGTCCGGCGCGCGCTCGACGAGGCGGACCGGATCGTGCTGCTGACGGACGCCCGGGCCGGACGGACGGCGGCCGACGACGCGATCGCGGACCGGGTCCGGCGGCTCGGCAAGCCGGTCGTCCTCGCCGTCAACAAGACCGACGGGCTGGACGAGCGGACCGCCCTCGCGGAGTTCCACGCGCTCGGGCTCGCCGCCCCGACCCCGATCTCGGCCGCGCACGGGCGCGGGCTGGGCGCCCTCGTCCGGGCCCTCGCGCCGGAGGGGGGGCGCGGGGCCGGCGACCCCGACGAAGCCGGGGCGGCGGCGGACGGCCGACGGGGGGCCGTGCGGGTCGCGGTCCTCGGCCGGCCGAACGCCGGGAAGTCCACCCTGGTCAACCGCCTGCTCGGCGAGGACCGGGTCATCACCCACGCCGCGCCGGGGACCACCCGCGACAGCGTGTTCGCGCCGTTCGAGCGGGGCGGCCGACCCTTCGTGCTCATCGACACGGCGGGGCTCCGGCGCCGCGCGCGGGTCGTCGACACGGTCGAGAAGCTGAGCGCCGTCAAGGCGCTCCAGGCCATCGAGGCCGCCAACGTCGGGATCCTGGTGCTCGATGCGGAGGAAGGGGCATCGGAGCAGGACGCCCGGCTGCTCGGCTACCTGCTCGACGCGGGGCGGGCGCTCGTCATCGCCCTCAACAAGTGGGACCGCCTCGACCCCGGGCGGCGGCCCGCGGCGCGCGAGGCGGTCGCGCGCCGTCTCGGTTTCATCGACTTCTCGGCCGTGCACACGGTCTCCGCCCTGCGCGGGGAAGGGCTCGGGGGGATGATGCGGTCGGTCGAGGCCGCCTGGGCGTCCGCCACCGCCCGCATGGCGGCCGGGGAGCTCACCCGGGCCCTGCGGGAGGCCGCCGCCCGGCATCCGCCGCCGGCGGTCCGGGGCCGGCGGATCAAGCTCCGCTACGCCCATCAGGGCGGAGTCAACCCTCCGGTCGTGGTGGTTCACGGCAACTCGGTGGAGGAGACCCCGGAGCCGTACGCGCGCTACCTCGCCCGCGCGGTCCGGACCCGGTTCGGGCTGTGCGGCACGCCGCTCCGGATCGAGTTCCGCTCGGGGGAGAACCCCTACGCGGGCAGGCGCAACCCCCTTACCCCGCGCCAGGCCCGCCGCCGCAAGCGCCTGCTGCGGCACGCCAAGCGGCGGGGATGAGCCGCCCGGCGGGGCCCAGGGAAGAGACCCGTGCGAAGAGGCCCGCCCGCAGCGGGCCGAAGTGAAGCCCCGGTGAACGAAAGAGACATATGCGCTGTGGGGTTTTTCGCCAAGCACACCTCATCGCGGGCGCGTCCGTGGGGACGTTGGGTGTCCTGGGAACGATTATGTCCCGCCCGCAGCGAACCGGAGGTCCAAGGGAGAAGCGCCCGTGAACGAAAATGCGGGCGAGACACAAGCGTTCCCAGGACACATGGATTCCCGCTTTCGCGGGAATGACGAAGGTGGGCGGGACCGCCCCCCGCCCGCGTCCGTCAGGATGCGCCGTTCCCGGGAGCTACTCGATGCGCTCGGCGAGGACGGCCAGGATTCGGGCGGCGCTCTCGCCGGTATCACGCGCGCCCTCCGCAGTCCGGACCACGACGCGGGTCGACGGCCCGTCGCCCCGTTCGAGGACGATGCGGAACTCGGCCTCCTCCGGCAGCTCCTCCCCGCTCCGGTCGCGCCAGAACGCGAGCCGTCCGAGCCAGCTCCGCTTCTTCTCCTCGACCGGCGCGTCGGTGTCGACGTAGCGGACGAGAAAGAACCCGCGGCTCCGGTCGAGGTCGTTCAGGGTGAAGCCGGCCCGGTCGAGCGCCCGGCGGACCAGCCGCCAGGACCGGTCGAAGTCTTCATCGAGACGGATGTACTTTCCGCCCGCGGGATCGTCGGCGACCTCCAGCCGGCTCTCCGCAACGGCTCCTCCGGCCGCGGCCCCCGCCGGACCCTGGGCGGGGGACTCTCCCCGGGCGAGGAAGTGCATGAGCCGGCCCAGCATCTGCGCTTCGAGGGTCGGGTCGGGGGGGCTCGGAGTCCATGCGTAGCTGTCGCCCCGCACCTCCTCATGCGCGCCCTGGTGGGACACGTGGATCTCCGTCACCCCCGGCTCCGCGCCCCGCTCGACGCGGGTCCGGAACCGGTCGCGGACCCCGTAGGCATAGGCGAAGCGCTTGATCCGCTCGAGCGCCCTTCGCACCCCGCCGACGGGGAGCTTCACGCGCTCCTCGGCCCACCCGGTCTCCATCACCCCGACCTCCGGGTCGTCGGTCTCGAGCGCGAAGCCCTGCCGCTCCCAGAAGTCGCGGATGCCCGGCCACAGCTCGGCGGGCTCGGCCTCGGCGGCGATCCACCGCAAGCGCCCGTCGCGCTCGATGCTCATGCCTTCCACGGCCGGGAGCACCGCCGGCTCGCGCGGGCGGGCGCCGGGGACGGGATATGCATCCTGCACCCCCGCCCGAGAGAGGTCGGGCGGCACTTCCAGCGGCGATTCGCCGCGACCGCGCTGCCAGGGGGAATCGCCGGCGCCGGGCTCGGGCGCGCGCGACGGAACGAAGCCGGAGCACCCGGCGGCGAGCACCGCCGCCGCGAGCGCCGCCACTGGCGTGCGGCGGAGTCGATGCGGGTTCGGCACGGACATGCTCGTCCTTCAGGCCGCGGCGGGCAGCGCGCCTTCCGCCTCGCGGAGGGCGGCCCGCACCGCAGCGTGGTATTCGGCCGACAGGGGCGTCAGCGGCAGCCGGATCCCGGGCGGGATGAGGCCCATTTCGTGCAGCAGCCACTTCGCGGGGATCGGGTTCGACTCGATGAAGAGGTCCTTGTGCAGGGGGCGCAGGCGCGCGTCCACCGCCTCCGCCCCCGCGCGGTCCCCGCGCAGGGCCCGCTCGCACATCTCGTGCATGGCGGCGGGGGCGACGTTCGCGGTCACCGAGATGACCCCCTTCCCGCCGGCGAGGATCGTCTTCATGGCGAGCGGGTCCTCGCCGCTCACGACCTCGAACCCGTCGGCCGCCCGGTCGAGGATCCGGCCGACCCGCGCGAGGTCCCCGGACGCCTCCTTGATCGACACGACGTTCGCGAGCCGCGAGAGCCGGCCCACCGTGTCCGGCTGCATGTCGCACGCGGTGCGCCCCGGCACGTTGTAGAGGATCTGCGGGACGTCGACGGACTCCGCGATGAGCTTGAAGTGCCGGTACAGCCCCTCCTGGGTGGGCTTGTTGTAGTAGGGCGTCACCAGCAGGCAGCCGTCGGCCCCGAGGGCCGCCGCGCCGCGGGTGAGGCGCAGCGCCTCGGCCGTCGAGTTCGCCCCGGTCCCGGCGATCACCGGTACTCGCCCCGCCACCGCTTCGATGACCTTGCGGACCACCTCGAGGTGCTCGTCGTGGTCCAGGGTCGCCGACTCGCCGGTGGTCCCGACCGCGATGATGGCGTCGGTTCCCGCGTCGACGTGGAACTCGACCAGCCGGGCCAGGGCATCGTCGTCCACCGCGCCGTCTTCGCGCATCGGGGTGACCATGGCCACCATGCTTCCTCGAAACATCGCCAACCTCCTTCGCGCTCCCGCGCGCGGATTCTCCGCGGCGGATGTTAGCGCAAAACCCCTGCGAGCGCGCACGCTACGCACGAGCGTGCAGGGAGCGCAGACCGGACGCGCCTTCGCCCCCGGGCGACACTTCGTTCCGACCCGCCGGCGGCCAGCATGAAGGCGCGGCATCGCCCTCGAGAAACGGCGCGCGCCGTCCCGAGGACTCTCCGCGGCTCCGGACCGTGCCGCGGGCGCAGGCGGGCGCCGCGACGCGCTCCTCGTTTCCGCGGATCCCCGCCGTCAGCGTCTCGCCAGGCCGATCGGAACCACGTCCTTCGCCGGCAGCGACGGTTCGCCGGGATACTCGGGGACCAGCTCGGCAAGGATGCGCTCCAGCGCCGGTTCGTCGAACGCATCGCAGGCCCTGCGCAACTCCGCGAGCCGCGCTGCGAACCCGGCATGATCCAGCGTCCGGCGGCGTGCGAGGCAGATCTTCTCGTGACTGGTCGGACCGACCGACTCGGTGGAGTGGAACAGCGTCTCGGAGAGCTTCTCCCCCGGCCGGGAGCCGATGAACTCGATGGCGACGTCCTTGCCCGGAACCTTCCCGGAGAGACGGATCATCTGCTCGGCCAGGTAAACGATCCGAATGGGCTCGCCCATGTCGAGCACGAACACCTCGCCGCCATTTCCGAGGGTGGTCGAGGCCAGGACCAGCTGACATGCTTCGGAGACCGTCATGAAGTAGCGTTCCATTTCCCGGTCGGTCACCGTGACCGGGCCGCCGCGGGCGATCTGCTCGCGAAACAGGGGCATGACGCTGCCGGCGGAGTCGAGTACGTTCCCGAACCGCACCGCCAGGAACCGCGTGGAAGGCGAGGCGTCCTGAGCGGCGCGGCACACCCGCTCCGCGAGTTGCTTGCTCGCCCCCATCGCATTCGCCGGGTCCACCGCCTTGTCGCTCGATATGAGCACGAAACGGCCGGCGGCGTGCCGCGCCGCCGCGCCCGCCACCGTGTGCGTGCCGAGGGCGTTCACCCGGAGCGCCTCCCGCACATGGCTCTCCAGCATCGCCACGTGCTTGTACGCGGCCGCGTGAAACACCACGTCCGGTTGGTGGCGCTCGAAGACCCGCTCCACGGCGGCCGTGTCGCAGACGTCGGCAAGCACGACCGAGAGCGCGAGCGCCGGGTATGCCTCGCGCAGCTCCAGCTCCAGCCTGTAGAGGTTGAATTCGCTGATGTCCATGACGACGAGACGGGAGGGGCCGAGCTGCGCGATGTGCCGGCACAGCTCGCTCCCGATCGACCCGCCGCCTCCGGTCACGAGGACCGTGCGGGTGGCCAGCGCGTCCCGCATCCCCGGCCAGTCGAGGCGCGCCGGCTCCCGATACAGCAGATCTTCGATGGTGACGGCCCGCAGCTCTTCGAGGGCGGCATAGGCGGGATTTCGCATCCGCGGGATGGTTCGCAGCGGCAGGTTCGATTGCTCGCAGAGCTCCACGAGTCTTCGCATCTGCGCGGCGCTCGCGGACGGAACCGCGATGGCGATGAGGTCGGCGCCGGTCCGCTCGGCGATCTCGGGGATCTGCCCGCAGTGGCCGAGGACCCGGACGCCGCGAACCTCCTGCCCCCGTTTGCGGGGATCGTCGTCGACGAAGCCGATCGGACGGTATCCGCGAGACGGATCGCGCAGCAGGGAGCGGGCGAGCTCCTCTCCCGCCTTTCCCCCGCCCACGACGAGGACCGCCTTCAAGTCCGTCGTCCCGGTCCACCTCTCCCTGAACCAGCGGTAGGCGAATCGCGGTCCGCCCAGAAGGAGGACGAGCAGCACCGCAAAGACCGGAAAGGCGGCCCGGGGGACGAGGGTCATGCGGGTCATGAGGAACGCGGCGAATGCACACACGATCGTTCCGGCGGCGACCGCCTGGAGGATCCGGATGAGATCGGGCGGCGAGGCGAACCGCCACGCCCCGCGGTACAGGCCGAAGTACAGGAACCCCGAGCCCTGGATGACGACGATCACGGGCAGAAGGTAAAGCGCCTGATCGAGGAAGCCCGCCGGGATCGATTCGAGGTTGAATCGTATCCAGAACGCTCCCAGCCAGGCGGCCGGGATCATCAGGAGGTCGTGGGCGAAGGCGCCGCCCTGACTGCGTAGATGGGGGCCAATCAACGTGATCTTCAGTCCCCGGCCCTCCGTTCGAGGCGCATGACCCGGAGCATGATAGCAGCGTATGCGGCCACCCACGCAGCCAGCAGCGCTCCCTGCGCGCCGGGCGGGAGCCGGAGCGCCGCCGCGGCGGAGCAGGCGCAAGCGAGCATCAGCCCGTATTCGTGGAGGACGGTCTTGCGATGCCCCCATCCGAGTCGCACGAGCCGTTGGTAGAAATGACCGCGATGCGCGCGCCACGGCCGCGCGCCCGCCACGGTCCGCCGCGCGAGGGTGACCGAGGCGTCGGCGATGAACGGCGAAAATACGAGCACGGAGACCCACAGCGGAACGGATGCGGAGCGCTCGGCCCATAGCATCGCGACCGCGCAGAGATACCCCAGGAGCGTGGAGCCGAGGTCGCCCATGAAGATCTTCGCCGGAGGGAAATTGAACGGGAGGAACCCGAGAGCGGCGGCCGCCACCCCCAGGCTGGCGGCGGCAAGCCCGGGCGCGCCCTGACCGGCGCCGAGCGCAGCGAGGGCCGCGAAGCCGATCGCCGTCATTCCGCCGGCGAACCCGTCCATCCCGTCCATGAAATTGTAGAGGTTCACGATCCACGCCACGAACAGGACGGTGAACAGGGCGCTCGCGGCCGGGCCGAGTTGGAGCGCCGCGCCGGGGAGGACGATCCGTTCCGCCGGCAGCCCGGCGAGCACCACGCAGGAGGCCGCCGCAAGATGGGAAACGATGCGTACCGCCGGGGAAACCCGCCGAAGGTCGTCGGTGAACGACACGGCGGCGATGATTGCGGCGCCGGCGAGCACCCAGCCATACCCGGGCGCGGAGGCGGCCAGGAACGCCGCGGGCTTCACGAGCGCCGCGGCCGCGAATCCGGCCGCTGTCCCCGCGAGTATCGCGATGCCGCCCGCGCGCGACGTCGGCCGGTCGTGCAGCGAACGTTCACCGGGACGATCGACGAGCCGGGGGCCCGGCCCGCGCGCTACGAGCCAGCCCGTGGCCCCCGCCCCGACCGCGAACGCAGCCACGATCGCGAGCAGGATCATGGTTGACGCCGCCTCGGGAACGGGCGGGAGCCGCCGGGGCGCGGCGGGGCGAATGGAGCACGGCGGCACGGGCTACCATCCGAAGCATGTGAAGCGCAGACTCCATGCCGCCCGCGCGGCGTGCCGGGCTGGGACGTCATGCTCTCGTACGTGGTGAACGCCGTGGCCGGAAACAGACCGGGAAGAACCGTGTCATTCTGCCATGCCCTCCCGATGGAAGGGGTCAGCGTGGTCATGGTCTCGTACCGGACCGGGCCCGTGCTGGCCGCGGCCATCGAGTCGGTCCTCGCCCCGGATCAGGAGGGTATGGCCGAGCTGATACTGGTCGACAACGGCAATCCGCCCGAGGTCGTCACGGGGCTCGCGCGCCGGGCGGAGGCGGAGCCTCGCTTCAAGCTCGTCAGCGGCCACGGCAACGTCGGGTTCGCGCGGGGCTGCAACCTCGGGGCCGAGCGGGCCAGGGGGCGCTACCTGCTGCTCCTGAATCCCGATTGCCGCCTCGGCTCCGGCGCGATTCCCGCCCTGCTGGCCGAGGCCGCCGCGCTGGGCGAAGACTGGATGCTCGGCTGCCGCGTACTCGACCCCGACGGGAGCGATCAGCGCGGGTCGCGGCGGGCATTGCTGACGCCGCGCACCGCTCTGGTCGAAACGTTCCGGCTGGACCGATTGGCCCCGCGGCTCTTCCACCGTCACCGGCTCAACCGGCATGACCGGCCGCTCCCCGAGGCCACCGCCCGCGTAGCGGCCGTCAGCGGCGCGTGCATGATGCTGCCGGCCGCAACTTTCCGGGCCGTCGGCGGCATGGACGAGGGCTACTTCCTCCACGTCGACGATCTCGACCTGTGCCTGCGGCTGTACCGGGCGGCGATCCCGGTCTACTTCGCGCCGCACGTGGAGGTCGTTCATCATGCCGGCAGCAGCCGGGCGAGCCCGATCCGGGTGGAATGGCACAAGACCCGCGGCTTCCTGCGCTACTTCCACACGCACTTCCGCACCCCCTTCCCGCGTTTCCTGCTGGGGCCCCTCCTCGGCGCCGGCGCCTTGGCGCGCTTCGGGATCAGGGCGGCGCAATCACTGCTCCATGCCGCCTGGTTCGGACACTGCCGAAGCCCTCGTCGATGCCCCCGTCGGTGAACGAGCCCACTCGCCGCCTCCCGCCGTCGGGAGCGCACGGCCCGGAGCGCATGACGCCGGACTCCGGCCGTTCGGCGGGTGGGGCCGGAAAGAGGTTCGCCGTGGTCTTCGGCGCGACCGGCCTGGTCGGCGGCCACCTCGCGCAACGCCTGGCCGGTGGGGGATTCGAAGGATGGCGCCTCAGCCGCGGAACGGAGCCCCCCCCTTACGAAACGCCTCCGGGGTTCTCATGGCGCGACACGCCGAAGGCGGAGCTCCTGGCAGCCCCCGCCTCCGCGGTCTTCTTCTCCCTCGTCCCGATCTCCGCGCTGCCGGCGCTCATCTCGCGCACCTCCGGCGGAGATCGCCTGATCGCCCTCAGCACTTCCAGCGTGCTCTTCAAGGCGGAAAGCTCCGATCCGCGTGAGCGGGAGCTGGCGCGGAGCCTGGGACGCGCCGAGGTGGAAGTCCAGCGGATCTGCGAGGACCGGGGGATCTCCTGGACGATCTTCCGCCCGACCATGATCTACGACCCCGGACGCGACGGCAACGTCAGCGCAATCGCGGACTTCGTGCGGCGTTTCGGGGTGTTCCCGATCGTCCGGCCGGGCGCCGGACGCCGCCAGCCCATCCACGCCGACGACGTGGCGCAAGCCATGGCCGCCGCGCCGGACGCCCCCGAGGCCCGAAACGCCCTCTTCGGCCTGCCCGGCGGCGAGACGCTGCCCTACCGCGAGATGGTCCGACGGATCTTCGAATCCCTGGGCCGGCGCCCCATTCTCCTCCCCCTGCCCCTCGGGCCGGCGCGCACGGCGTTCATCGCATGGCGGGCCTTGACGGGGGCGCGATACAGCACCGCGAGCCTGGAACGGATGAACGTGTCGCTGACCCTCGATCCCGCTCCGGCGCGGGAGGCCCTCGGGGTCACGTGCCGGCCGTTCCGCCCCGAGTTCCCGGAATGAAGAAGCCCCCGCCCGCACGGGACGATCACCTCCCGCCGGACTCCTTTGCCAGCCGCAGCAGGTATTCCCCGTAACCGGTCTTGCGGAGCTCGTGGCCGAGGGCGGCCAGCGCTTCACGGTCGATCCAGCCGTTCAGGAAGGCGATCTCCTCGGGAACGGCGATGCGCTGGTTCTGGCGCTTCTCGATGGCCTGGACGAAGCCGGCGGCTTCCACGAGGCTGTCATGCGTCCCCGTGTCGAACCAGGCGAACCCCCGGCCCAGCCTTTCCACGCGGAGGTCGCCGCGTTCGAGGTAACGTTCGTTGACGCTGGTGATCTCGAGCTCGCCGCGCCCGCTCGGCTCGACCTCCCCGGCGATGCCGACCACGTCGCTGTCGTAGAAGTAGAGCCCGGTCACCGCCCAATGGGAACGGGGGCGGGCGGGTTTTTCCTCGAGGGAGGTCGCACGGCCGGACTCGTCGAAGGCGACCACCCCGTAGCGCTCCGGATCGGGCACCTGGTAGCCGAAGACCGTCGCCCCCTTGCGCCGGGCCGCGGCGCTCCGCAGCCGTTCGGTCAGGCCGTGCCCGTGGAAGAGGTTGTCGCCGAGCGCCAGGGCGCAGGCGTCGCCGCCGATGAACTCCCGGCCGATCAGGAAGGCCTGCGCCAGGCCGTCGGGGCTCGGTTGCACGGCGTAGCGGAACGCGACCCCCCATTGACTGCCGTCGCCCAGGAGCTGCCGGAAGGCGGCCTCGTGCTGCGGGGCGGCGATCACCAGGACGTCCCGGACCCCCGCGAGCATCAGGACGCTCAGCGGGTAGTAGATCATCGGCTTGTCGTAGACGGGGAGGAGCTGCTTGCTGGTCGCTCTCGTCACGGGATAGAGCCGCGTGCCTTCCCCGCCGGCGAGGATGATGCCCTTCACGATGACGTCCGGGTCCGTTGCTCGCGAACCCGCGGGCCATCGGCCCGGATGCCGGGACGCCGCCGGTCGGGCCCGGACCCGCACGCGGGAGCCGCCGGCTCGCGCCCGGACGGATGGAGGCGCGGCGCATCGTGGAGGGCAGCCGTCGAACCTTCCGCTTTCGCGCTCACCGGGCAAGCGGCTTCCGTGATGCTCATCTCGTGGGGCCGAAGGCCGGCTCGGATCCTCACTCGCTATTTGTCCGGCGGACGGCGGGCGACGGGCCGGCTCCCGCCCTCACCGGGTCCGGGTACGGTCCGCGCCCCCGACACCCGCTGCTGTTCCTCGACGAGCCGGAAGAGCCGCTCCGGGGTCGCGGGCAGGGCTTCGATCTCGACCCCGAGCGCGTCCGCGATCGCGTTCGCTATCGCCGCCGGCGCGCCGATCGTACCCCCTTCGCCGATGCCGCGGAAGCCGCCGACGTTGTTCTCCGCCGGCGTCTCCAGGTGCTCCACCTGCATCGACGGGACCTCCGCGGCGGACGGCACGACGTAGTCGACGAAGCTCGCGCTCAGGGGCTGGCCGGCGGGGTCGTGCGCCATCTCCTCGAAGAGCGCCGCCCCGATGCCCTGGGCCACTCCGCCGTGGACCTGCCCGTCCGCGATGAGCGGGTTGATCACCCGACCGCAGTCCTCCGCGACCACGTAGCGGAGCACCTCGACCTCGAAGGTCTCGGGGTCGACCTCGACCAGGGCGGCGTGGGTCGCCGTCGAGGTCGTGCCCCAGAAGGGATCGTAGACCTCGGTGCTTTCCAGGTGGACCCGCTCGCGCACCTCCCGCGGCAGCCGGCCCATCTCCGTGTAGACCGCGCGGGCGAGCTCGCGGAAGCTCATGCGCCGGTCCGTCCCCGCGACCGAGACCGCGCCGCCGGTGACTTCGAGGTCCGCAGGGGCCGCCTCCATCAGGTGCGAGGCGGCCTCGACCACCTTCTCCCGGAGGGACCGGGCGCACACGATCGCCGCCCCGCCCGCCTGGATGGCGCCCCGGCTCGCGTAGGCGCCGGTGCTGTGCGGGAGCGCGGCGCTGTCCCCGTGCACGATCTCCACGTCCTCGATCCGCGCCCCGAGCTCCTCCGCCACCACCTGGGCGAGGGTCGTCTCGATCCCCTGCCCCTGGGAGGCGACGCCGACGGTCGCGGTCACCGTTCCCGTGGAGTCGATGCGGATCGCGGCGCTCTCCGTCCCCGTGTTGATGGGCATCCCGGGCGCGACCGCGATGCGCGACCCGACCCCGGTCAGCTCGGCGTAGGAGGCGAGCCCGATGCCGACCCGGCGGCCCTCGGCGCGGGCCGCCGCCTGCGTCTCCCGGAGCGCGTCGTATCCGATGGCGCCACAGGCCCGTTCCAGGCAGCCCGTGAACGCGGCCCGGTCCCACACCAGGCCGGACGGCGCCCGGTAGGGGAACTCGTCGTCGCGGACGAGGTTGCGCCGGCGGACGTCCCTCGGGTCCATGCCGAGGCGGCGGGCGGCCATGTCGAGGAGCCGCTCCATCGCGAACACCGCGGGGGGCCGCCCCACCCCCCGGTAGGCCCCGGTCGGGGGCTTGGGGGTCGCGGCGGCCCGCACCCGGGCGCGGTAGTCGGGCGTCCGGTAGGGCCCGGAGAGGAAGCTCGCGACCTGCACCGGCTCGACCGCGGCGGTCCACGGGTAGACGGAGTAGGCCCCCACGTCCCCGACGATCTCGGCCCGCAGGCCGAGGATCGCCCCGTCCTCGGCGACCCCCAGCTCCGCCCGGACCACCTCGTCGAACGCCTGGGTGGTGGACAGGAGGTCCTCGCGGCGGTCGCTCGTCCACTTGACGGGCCGGCCGAACCGGCGGGCAAGGATGGAGACCAGCACCTCTTCGGGGTAGAGCGAGACCTTGGCGCCGAAGCCGCCGCCCACGTCCGGCGCGACCACCCGGAGGCGGGGTCCGGGGAGGTCGAGCAGCTCCGCGAGCACGTCGCGGACGATCCCCGGGACCTGGGTGCACGAGTGCAGGGTGAGCCGGCGCCGGCCTTCGTCGTACTCCGCGAGATAGCCGCGGTTCTCGATCGCGGCCGGGGTCTTCCGGCCCATCCGGAAGCAGCCCGAGACCCGCACCGCCGCCCCCGCGAGGGCCGCGTCGGCGTCGCCGCGCGCGAACTCCCGGTCGACGATCACGTTGCTCGCGAGGTCCTCGTGGAGGCGGGGCGCGTCCGGGGCGAGCGCCGCCTCCGGGTCCGTCGCGGCGGGGAGCGGCTCGTAGTCGATCGCCACCCGCTCGGCCGCGTCCTCGGCGAGGTAGCGGCTCTCGGCGAGGACCGCCGCCACCGGCTCCCCGGCGTAGCGGACCTTGCCGCCCGCGAGCACCGGCAGCTCCGTCGCCTGGTAGCTCTTCATTCGGGACGCGGCCCGGAGCGGGCGGCAGGCCCCCTCGAGGTCGGCGGCGGTCACCACCGCCGCGACGCCGGGCGCGCGGGCCGCCTCGGACGTGTCGATGCGGAGGATCCGCGCGTGGCTCTCGTCGCTCCGGCAGAACGCGACGTGCAGGGTTCCGGGCGGGCGGAGGTCGTCCACGTAGCGGCCGCGGCCGGTGAGCAGGCGCGGGTCCTCGAAGCGCTGCACCCGGGCCCCGATGAGGCCGGGCCGGAGCCCGGGGGAGGGGGTCATGGCCGCGCGCCGCTCCCGTGGTTCTCCGGCCCGGCGCGAGCCTCCCGCGGCGCGGCCGTCTCCGAATCCGGCATCGGCGGCGGCGCCATCGCTTCCGACTCCGACGCCGCCGTCGACCCCACCGCTGCCGACTCCCGCATCGACTCCGACGCCGCCGCCCGGACCGCCCGCACGACGTGCTCGTAGCCGGTGCACCGGCAGAGGTTGCCGGACAGCCCCTCGCGGACCTCCCGCTCGGTCGGCGACGGATGCTTGCGCAGCAGGTCGAGCGCCGCCATCAGCATCCCCGGGGTGCAGAACCCGCATTGCAGCGCGTGGTGCTCGCGGAACGCCCGTTGCAGCGGATGGAGCGCGTCCACCGTCCCGAGCCCTTCCACGGTCTCCAACTCCGCCCCGTCCGCCTGCACCGCGAGGGTGAGGCAGGACCGTGCGCTGTCGCCGTCGAGGAGGACGGTGCACGCGCCGCACACCCCGTGCTCGCAGCCGACGTGGGTCCCGGTCAGCCCGAGGTCCTCGCGCAGGAAGTCCGCGAGCAGGCGGCGGGGCTCGACCTCGCGTTCGAAGGCCGCCCCGTTCACGGTGAGCCGGACGGCCTGCCGGGCGCTCACCTCACGCCCCTCCCTCCCGGCCCAAGCTGGCCCCGTTCGGCCCCCTCCCGCGCGCGCCGCCCGGCGGACTCGAGCGCCCGCCGGGCCAGCACCCCGACGAGGTGGCGCCGCAGGTCGGCGGAGGCGTGCAGGTCGCCGCTCGGCTCCACCGCGTCGCGGGCCGCCTCCGCAGCGGCGCCCACTGTCTCGCCGCAGAGCGGCCCGCCGGCGAGCAGCGCCTCCGCGCCGTCGATCCGAAGGGGCGTGTCGTGCGCGCCCATGACCGCGAGCCGGGCCTCCGCCACCTTCCCCCCGGCGGCGAGGGTAAGGGTAGCGGCGACGGCCGCGAGTGCGAAGTCCCCGTTCCGCCGGGCGACCTCCTCGAACCCCCAGCCGGCGGCGGGGGGCAGGAACGGCAGCTCGACGCGGGTCAGCATCTCCGCGTCGTCGAGGGCGGTGGCGAGGGGGGAGTGGAAGAACGCGCGCGCTTCGATACGGCGGGGGCCGGCGGGGCCGGAGGCCTCGATCTTCGCGTCCAGGAGGAGCGCCATCATCGGCAGCTCCGCGGCGGGGTCGGCGTGGGCGAGGCTGCCCCCGAGGGTGCCCCGGTTGCGGATAGCGAGGTGCGCGACGTGGCGGACGGCCGCGCGGAGCACCGGGAACCGCCGGCGCACGGCCTCCGAGACCTCGAGCTGCCGGTGGCGGACGAGCGCCCCGATCCGGAGCGCCCCGCTTCCCTCCTCGATGCCGGAGAGGCCGGGGATCCGGTTGACGTCGACGAGGAGCGATGGGCGCACGAGGCGGAAGTTCAGCATCGGCACGAGGCTCTGGCCGCCCGCGAGGAGCTTCGCATCGCCGCCGTGGCCGGCGAGGAGCGATACCGCCTCCGCCACGCTGTCGGCTCGGGCATAGTCGAAGGGCGGCGGCTTCATGCGGCGGGCGGCGGCTCGGACGGACCACGGACGGAAGTACGCGATTCGACCCGAAAAGGCGGCGGGTTGGCAAGCGCCCGACGGGTCGAAGCGTGTGCGCTGTAGGGTTTTTCGCCAATGGCGAACGCCCTTGGGTACGCCGGCGGCCCGCCGGCATGGTCGTTCTCACGGGCGCTTCGCCCTTCCCGGGCCGGCGAGACGCCGGCATACCCGGGGAGGGCGTACCCGGGTACGGCCCGCGCCCCCCCGCCGTGGGGTGAAATCCGCCCCAAAGCCCCCCGAACCGACCCCAAGCCCTGGAAGAACACCGTTCCCGTGGGGCAATCAACGTCTCGGCCCCTGTTCTCCCCTCCCTGCATCGATACGTCACGAACAGCGCCCGGGCCTTGGGCGCGGGGGTGGGCTCGAAGCGCGGCGCGTTCGCCGGCAGCTTCGCCGGCAGTTTCGCCGGCAGGCGGGCGATCTCCGGCTCGCAGATCGGCGGGAGCCTCCCGGGAATCAACGTTCCGACCGCTCCGCCCATCCGCGGGCGAGGCTCCGGCGCCTGGCGCCGTCGGCGAGGACCCGGGCGCACGACTCCCAGTCCACGGGCCGGACCTCCCGGTAGTGCCGGAGGGCGAACGGATGCTCGTCCGGCACCGTGCCAATGGTCTGCTTCGCCTGCTCGATCTCGCCGAGCGCCACCCGGACCCACACGTCTTCGAGGGTGTCCGGCAACTGGCCGAAGAGCCGGGAGACGTTCTCGAGGCGCTCGGAGAGGAGCCGGCGCACCCGGTCCTCCACCGAGTTCGCGTAGCGCATGTTGTACACGTCCACCTCGGAGCGGACCTGCCCGATCCGCTGGATCCGGCCCTTGCGCTGTTCGAGGCGCGACGGGTTCCAGGGGAGGTCCAGGTTGATGAGCGCGCCGAGGCGTTGCAGGTTCAGCCCTTCCGAGGCCGCGTCCGTGCCGAGCAGGAGCCGCAGCTCCCCCCGGCGCACCCCGTCCCTGAGCGCGTCGCGGGGCCGGGGCTCGAAGGCTGCGCCCCGGCGCATCACCCCCGACCGGCCCGCCCCCGCGTAGACGCCGATGGCCTCCTCCGGAAGCTCGCGCGCGAGCTGGCCGGCCAGCCACCACACCGAGTCGTAGTACTGGCTGAAGACGATGCAGCCGCGCTCCAGCCAGCCCTCGTCCACGAGCAGGCGGCGGACGGCATCGCACTTCGGGTCCCGGTCCCGGCTCGCCTCCATCGCCTGCGCGAGCGCCGACAGCACCCGGCGCTCCTCGCCCGTCAGGGCGCGCAGCCGATCGTCCGCCGCTTCCTCCTCATCCTCGTCGTCGTACTCGTCGGACTCGCCGTCTCCGCCGCGGTACTCGTAGCCGTAGCCCATCCTGGAACCCGACTCGGAGCCCGCCCCGGCGCCTGTTCCGGCGCCTGTTCCGGCGCCCGTCACAGAGCCCGCCCCATCATCCGCCGCGCCCGGGTCCGTCCCCCAACCGTCGAGGATCCGGGTGACCGTCAGTCGCCCCGCCTCCATCGTGCTGCCCATGCGGCGGAGCAGCATGGTGCGGAAGAACCCGGTGTTCGCGCGCTCGGCGAGCAGCCGGCAGAACGCCTCCGCCTGGGTGTAGGCGTCTTCGAGGAAGGGAGGCAGCACGATCGCATCCTCGTCCGACTCGCCGTGCAGCCGCACCGCCACCGGGGTCAGGAGCGGCTCGCCGGTCTCGGGGTCGATGGTGTTCTCGAGCTGTTCGCGCGTGCGAAGGACGATGGTGCGGATGTAGGGGTTGTGACGCTCGACGAAGCGGGCGAACCCGCTCTCGATCCGCTGCCGGTCGGGGGGACGGAGCGCATCGACCGCACTCCCGGGCGCATACGCGGCCTCGTCCGGCAGGGAGAGCGAGCGGCGCAGGATCTCGAAGTCCCTCCCTTCGGAGCGGGGCGGGAAGGGGTTGCGCAGCCATTCCCAACGCTCGTGGAAGTCGGTGGGCGGGGGCGCGGCGCCGAGCAGCAGGTCGAGGGATTCCCGGGCGTTGCGCCAGCGGCTGCCGGGCGCGCCGAGCACCGCGTGGGAGCCTCGGGCGAGGGCTTCGAGCAGGTCGTAGGCCTCCACGGGATGGAGCTGGACCGGGGTGGCGGTCGCGAGCAGCAGGCTCTTCGTGCGGGGCGAGATCTCCCGCAGGAACTTCAGGAGGTTGTTGGGCTGCGCGGGCGCGAACGCCGGGCGGCCGGAGGAGAGGTTCCGGCGCCGCGCCCGGTGGGCTTCGTCGAGGATCACGCACTCGAAGCGCATCTCGGCCAGCCGCGCGGCGGCGTCCGTGCTGCCGGTGACGAGGCCGGTGGAGACGATCCCGACCCGGCGCGGGCAACGCCGGATCGATTCGGCGCCCGCGCCCGCGCCCGGATGCTCGATCCCGCGCTCGTCCACCCACCGCCCCCGGTCCCAGACCGCCGTCGGCAGCCCGAGCAGGGTGTCGAGCTCGTCCTGCCACTGCCGGAGCAGGGGCTTCGGCGCGAGGATGAGCACCGGCCCGTCGCCGTACAGGGCCATGAGCTGGGCGGCCATCGCGAGCTGCAGGGTCTTCCCGAGCCCGACCTGATCGGCCAGCACGAAGCGCGCCCCGTGCGGGCCGCGATGCGCGTCGAAGGCGAGCTTGACGAAGTGCTTCTGGTGCTCCCACAGCCCCACTTCCTTGCGGCAGACCGGGGCCTCCACGACGACCGACGCGGGGTCCGGGTCCGGCGCGTCCCGCCAGCCGTCGACGTCCCCGATCGTCTCGCGGCGCCGCAGGCGATCGAGGTCCTGGACGACGAAGTCCGCGAGCGGGACCGCGAAGGGCGACGACCAGAGCGCCTCGAACTCCTCCTGCACCCACGCGACGGACTCCGGCGAATCGTCCTCCCAGACGAGCTCGTAGTTGAGGCGGAACGCCGGCCCGGACTCGTTCGCGCTTCCGAGAAAGGCGATCCGCGCGCCGTCCGCGCGCGTGACGACCCCCGCCTTGCCGTGGACCAGGCCGAAGACCTCGTCGGGCAACACCCGGACCTCGACCTTCCCGGAGCGGAGGAGGTCGTAGAGCCGCCGGAAGCGCGGGCGGGCGCCGTCGCCGAGGGCCTCGGGGCGGGAGTCGCACCACTCGCGGCGCATGGCCGCCTGGGCGGCCTTGGCGACCTCGACGTCGGCGCGCGAGAGCTGCGAGTTGCAGACGACCCGGACCTTGCCTTCGACGCTCTCCAGCGCCTCCCCCGCCACCTCGAGGATCGACGAGGAGAAATAGCCGGCGATGCGGTCGTAGCTCCTCGCGCCGGCGAGCCGCGGGGCCAGGAACCCGGTATCGAGCGGCCGGCGGCGGGAGGAATGGCGCGTCAGCACGGGGGCAGGGTCTCGGAGCGTCGACGGCATCTACATCGTATGCCCTGTCTTCGCGAGCACGTTGTACGCCAACTTCCCCTCCTCCGGGCTCTTCGGCACCCTTGCCCATCCCGCGATGGTCTCCAGGGCTGCCGTCCATTTCCCCGCATCGTGCCCTCCGTAACCACCTGCACAGTGCAGCGCGACTTCCAGGGCCGCCATTCTGTTCTCGACCTCCTTCGGTCCGAAGTCCACGTCCAGGAACCGTTCCGGCGCCACCGCCGGCCCCTTTCGAAAACACGCCCTGAACTCGTCCTGCTGTCCCTCGTTCAAGAATGCGAAGCAGTGCAGGAAGCTGCTCTGCTCGTCTTCGGAAGTTCCTCCCGCGGCGTGATCGCAAACGTCGCGCCATAGCGGCAGGAGGATCCGACCCCATGCATCCCTGGCCCTCGTTTCTTCGTTCGTCCACAGGTGATGGGCCAGCTCGGCCACCACCGTCGCCCGGTGTCCGGCGGGGAGCTCCGCCACCTTCCAGCTTTCGTATTCCCCCCCGTGTCCTCCTTCGCTCGGGTTCAGGACGTCCCGCAGCATCGACCACGCATAGCGTTCCGCACATGCATCCGTCTCCCCGGGTGCTTCTTCGCGTATCAGCTCCCGTTCCATCGCGTTCTTCAGCATCTTTCCGAGCTTCGGGGTCCAACGGGTGTACTCCATCGCTCCCCATACCACCCGGCGCAGCTCTTCGCTCCCCTCGTCTTCGATTGCCTTGACGAGGTGAGCCCTGACCCACTCCTCTCCTCTCTGCGCCAGGACAGCAAGATTGTTCGTGCAGAGCGTAGCGACGTGGTTCCTCATCGCGGGGCTCGCATTCCAGAGCCTCCCCAAGGCTGCGAACGCGGCGTCCCGGTCTTCCGATCCGCCGGTTTCTCCTGCCGCCACGCCGATGATGCCTTCGATGGCCGTGCCAGCCGTCGTGCTGATGCAGTGGTTGGTCCAGTCCTCATCTTGGGGTCGTTCGTCCCCCTTCAGCGTCCCGAGGGCCCACTCTTCGAGCGTCCCGACCGCCTCCCGGACGTCCACTTCCCCTCTGTGCCCTTCGCGGAGGTGCGTGGCGAGGCCCCGTGGAATTCCACCCAGTGCGCCTCTGCACCTTCCCTTCCCGACTTCACGCCACCAGCCCTCCCCGGCCCACTCGATCAGCTCCGTCGACTCCATCCGCTTCGGCAGCTCGCGGCATAGCGCACACCATGCTTCGTGGTCCCACTTCTCCCGCTCGATCAAGCGCTTCGCGAGCGCGATGCCCCACTCCTTGTCCAGACGTATCGCATCTCCCGCGCTTTCCTGCCGACCCTCTTCGTTCGGCCCGTGCAGCCATTCTTCGGGGGTCCGTGCCGGCGCCGGGTTCTCCCATCCCTCGATGACCCGGTCCAGTGCGTCTCGTCCCCGCGTCTTCCAGTCGTCCACCAACTGCCGTCCGTCCCAACCGGGGGGGGCTACCGACCCGATACACTCAACACTGCTGTGCCATTGCTGGAAATCCGGCGGATGCGCCGGCATTTCCCATGCCCTGTGCCTGCTCTGCAGCACCCCTTGCCTTGCTTTCATTTCCCGCGTGAGCGGCCCCCACCGCTCGATCCATCCCAGCAGAACGTACTGCACCTTCTCGTTCCTTTCACGGCTCCCGCCCCTGATGCGCAGCCGGCAGATCCGCCTTCCCACCGCTTGTCGCGTCGCTCCCCGCGCCCGCTTCCAGCGTTCCTTGAGCAGCCGGTACGCCTCGTGCGCACACCAGGGATTGCCCAGGAACCCGCTCTCACCCAACCACCGAACCTTCCGGTCGGCGCTCCAGTGCCCGCTTTCCGTCACCCCGTGGATCGCCAGTCGGTTCAGCAGCGCGTTCTTCGACGCGGCCGCCTGCCGGACCCGCGCCTCCCACTTCTCCCGGCCCGCCCTTCCTGCCCTCCCTCCGCTTTCCAGGGCATCGCGCGCCGCCTCGATCAGGGCGTCCAACCCCCGTGCGTAACGCTGCCCGTCCTGCTCGTGCTCTTCGATGGCCGACCGTATCCCGCTCCAGTGATTCCCCGGATCCTCTTCGCCGCAGGCCGTTTCGAGGATGCGTTGCTGCCTTTCCAGCGCATGGGCGCACACGTCCCACACGGCTTCGTGGATTTGCTCCATCCAGGGCCTGACCGCCTTCGCGTAGAACTCCTTCGCTTCCCACCCTTCGACGTTCAGCCGGGGTTCCAACGTGCCGGTTTCCTTGACCGATCCATCCGCCGCGAGGTCGTGCTTCGAGCCGGCGGCCGCGTATACCTTGGCGACCGCGGCCCATCCCTGGATGCTCGCTTCGTACCGCCCCGCCTCGCTGCACCGCCGCGCGACCCGCCATAGCAGATGACCGCTCATGCCGCGGGCGGCGCTTTCGCACTGCCCGATGAGAAACAGCGCGCCCTGCTCCCTCTCCACGTCTCCCACGGTGGTTTCGCTGCGCCCGAGGCTCCGGGCCAGCCGGCTCCGCAGCGCCGGGCCGATCCGCCCCCCCGCGGTCGCCGCCATCCACAGGACGGTCCGCAGCCGCTCCCCGTCCATTCCATTACACAGCCAGCGGCTGACTTGAGCGCTGGCCGGATCACCGGTTTCTTCGCGCAGTACCCGGGCGCCGCCGGCCTGCATGAACTCATGTACCGCCCATGCCTCCGGCGCCGCTTCTCGCAGGAAGTGCTCCAGGCGTGGACCGCCTTCTTCCAGCAGCCGCCCGATCTCGCTCCAGTCGGTGTCCGGTTGCGGCCCCTGCTTCGCTGTCGCTTCGAGCCTCCTCCTCTCCGCTTCCGCGTCCTGGGCGATGGCCCGCGCCACCCTGTCCAGGATCTCGGGCACTTCCTCGTGCCGGTCGTAGAGCACCGGCTCGATGCCCGCCGCCTCGAGTCGTTGCAGCTCGTCTTCCCACTCGGGCTTCCCGCTCTCGCGTTTCACCAGGCTGAACGTCTTGCGGCTCCTCGGCCCGACTTCCCCCTCCCGTGCCTTTTCCCTTGCCGCGACGCTCTCCTGGATCTTCCTGATCATGACGTCACGGTGGCTGTACCCGATGCAGAGCATCGACCGATCGCCGACGAGCTCGCCGACGAACCGGCGTTCCCGTTCCTGGGTGTAGTGGCGTTCCAGATCCGTTTTCGTGAGCAGCATCCCGCCCGGTTTGCCGACCGTCCCGTGCAGGTGCACCAGCCCCGAGGCCCTGTGCCCGGCCTCCGGCCCACGGTCGTGCTCCGGCCATACCCGCAGGGGCTCGCCTCTTACGGTGCCCGCGGCTTCGATAAGCTCATCCCAGTTCGTCGTGATGATCGTCCTCGACCCCGCGGCCGAGTGCAGCGCCGCCACCCGGCGATGCAGCTCGTTCGGCTCCGTTCGTCCACGGATCCGCTCCGCCGCCTGCTTGTAGATGGCCTCGCCTCGCTCCTCGCGCACACGGTCGAAGCAGGCCCCGGGGTCCTTCTTTGCCTGCTCTGGCGTCGCTCCGGCGAGCTCGATCGCCAGATCGTGATACAGCGGCACCCCGCTCGGCGCGGGCTTCGAGATCCCGGCTCCGGCCAGGATCGCGAGCGGCGCCCTCTTCGCGTGCGCCGCGATGTCCTGTATCTGCTGTTCGAGCTTCAGGCCTTGCTCCTTCGCGAGTGCCGTGTTCAACCAGGCGTTCGCGCGGTCCTCCTGCTTCGGGTCCGACTGGCTCCGACGCTTCGCCGCCGCCAGCCGATCCAGGCTGACCTTGCCTTCGGTGTACAGTGCCGCAAGCGCGTCCGGCCCCATCGTCTCGAACGCCCACCGGATCTCCTCCTCTCCCTGCAGGTCCTCGGCGTCGCCGTTCAGTATCTGGCAAAGCGTCTCGTCCGATGCCCGTCTCTCCGCCTCCATCCCGCAGCAATGCTGTTTCAGCACCCTGCCAACGATGCGCGTCCGGGGCCGCCTGCTCCCGCCGGAGCCGCCGCCGGTCCGCTCTGCGAACTCGGCCTGCGGTTTCAGCGCCTCCACCCGCCGCGGCATTCCGATCACTCTCCCGGGGTTCGGATCGCTCACCGATCCCTCGGCCCCGATGGTACGCGGGCGCGTGACGCCTGCACGCTCCCTTGCAGGGCCGCCGGATCGTTGCGGCTCAGTGCCTGGATGAGTCGCTGCTTCGCGTCCTCGGCATCCTTCCCTCTCCAGGGTGTCCACCCGCTTTCCCGCACCCTCAGCAAGCGCTTTTCTCCGTCCACCGGCGTGTACCGCAGCCTTTGGCCGATGTCCCGCCGGCCGGCCCCTCCTTGCGATCCGAAGGCGTACCTCAGTGCTTGCGGGTTCAGGCGGCTCATCACCCCGAGATCGTAGAGGTCCCGGACGTGTACCTGCCCATCTTTCATCCGTTGCATCTTCCCCCAGAGGATCTGGGCGTCCGTCTGTGGCTCGAACGGCGTGCCTCGCACGCGGTCTTCCGCCCTTGCGCCGATCTTCTCGAATTCCCTTTCAACGATCGTCACTTCGATCCCTTCCACCCCCGCCGGGAGCTCGACGCCCATGGTCAACATGCCGATGACGGTTCCCGGGAGCAGGACCACCGGCCTTCCGTCCTTCCACCGATCGCCCCCCAATGCGTCCTCCACCCGTCGCGGCTCCTGGGCGACCCTCGATGCATAGAGCCGGTTCGCCTCGCTCCGGTGCGCGTCCGTGTGGTCCCACCAGAGGTCCAGATCCGTCGACAGCCTGTGCCGGTGTCTCGCAGCGAGGATGCTGCCACCGCCGATCCGCAGGCGCAGCCCCTCCCCGAACACCTGCGTCAGCTTCCTGCCGAGCCATCGGGCGGCGGGCTCGATTTCGGGCTGGAGCCGCAGATCCGGCATTGTCCTCTCCTGCTTCGCCGACCTCTGCAAGCCATTGCCGCGGCTCTACCGCAGATCCTCGAAGAACGGTCGCTCGCGTATCGTCTCCGGAGCCGGTCGGTCCGTAGAGGAGAGGATTACGGGCAGCCAAGCGGGCGGTCACCATGCGGACGCCATTGTACGCCCCGCGGTCAGCCGTGGTCGTGGTCCACGGCGCCGGCGACGAGGCGGGCGGCGCCGGCGTCTTGGCGCCAATTGCCGCCGTCAAGGACGCGAGGCAGCGGAGGACGGCGGCCAGCACCTCCCCCGCCACTTCGAGGATCGACGAGGAGAAGTAGCCGGCGATGCGGTCGTAGCTCCTCGCGCCAGCGAGCCGCGCGGCCAGGAAGCCGGTGTCGAGCGGCCGGCGGCGGGAGGAATGGCGCGTCAGCACGGGGGCGGCGCGGCGGCGGACAGAAGACCGGGGCCGGTTCGGGCGGGGGCGGTGTCAGCGAAGGCCGGGCGCGTCCCCGAAATCGGCCGCACCCGCAAAAGCGTCCGTGGTCGCATGAGCGGCAGCGTCCGTAGAGGCGGCCGCGTCCGAAAAATCGGCCGGGAGAAAAGGCGCCTCATGCACGCGGCTCTTTCCACAGCCGGACGATGAACCGATCCTCCTCCTCGACGAGATCGGGTTCGGTGCCGTTGTGTTCGCGCATACCGTGAACGATCTTCCTTGGCACCCCGAGCCCGGTTGCTTCTATGTAGGCGTAGTCCCGGAGGATTTCCTTGACGAGCTCGTTCCTTGTTGCACGATACCCCGTGCGCATCTTGTCGACGGTAACGGTGTTGGGAAGCCTTCCCGGCGAAATTATTTCCAGTCGGTCTTCGTAGATCGACAGCTCGACGTCCGTCACGGTAATCGTATAGTCACGATGCGCGATGGCGTTGACGACGGCTTCGCGTATGGCTTCGAACGGATAGTCCCAACGCTCCCGTCTCCGTACGCCGTCTTCAAGCCATGCCTTCATATTGACGTTTCTTCGGACGAACTCGATGGATCGTTCGATGATTCCGGTTTCCATGACGTCACCGTCGCGCGAGCGCCGAGCGACGACCGGACCGCGAATCTCGGTCCGCTCCCTTGCCTTGTAGTCTTTCTCCGATCCGGGATAGGAGACGGCCGTGATTCCGGCCTGCGGCAGGTATCGGTTCGGCTTTCTGCCGAACATCAGAACCGCCGCGACCGTGGGGATGATCCGACCTCTGTTCTCTACCGCGAGATCCGTATTGAGAAGGAGACGGGTCCAGCCATCCTCATCGTCTGCCTCCGGGCAGGCTTGCTTGCGGACGTCACGGAAGTAGTTTTCAAGGCGACTCCGATCGAAATCCCGTTCGCTTGTTCCCGGCACGGGCTTGACGTCGTAACGCAAGCGTCCCGATTGTTGATAGAGACGCGCTTCCTCCGCGTCCGTTGCGTCACGGGTCGTGGTCCCCGCGCGAATCATGGTTACCCATGCAGAACCTCGTTTTGCCTTGTATGGTTTGTCCGGGCCGTCGGCAGGGAGGCTGATGACCCCTACCACCTTTCCGGATTCCATCTCGATCGCCTCCCAATAGGGGTTCGGAGCCGGCCGAACGTGATCGCGTGCGACGTTCATCACCCACTCCTCGATCACCTCCGGCTCCTTGGCCAATCCGCTGATACTACGGTCCTTTTCCACGCCGAGCAGTATGTGGTCCCCTTCCAGGTTGAGCAGGGCCGCAATCCTCTGCGCAAGTCTCTCCGGACGGACGTCGTCGCGTTTGAGCTCGACGCCGGAATTCTCGCCGTGCTCGATCAGCTCGCGAAGCTCGGTCTTCGTCACCACGTCACCTCGAAGTCAGAATCCGTACTTGCGGCGCCGGCGCTCGAAGGCGTCTTCCCCCCCTTCGAGCAGCTCCTCCACGAGCTTTCTGACGGGCCGGGCGTCGATGGAGCCCATGTGCTCCGGGGCGATCCTCACGCTGCCTTCGTCCGCGTCGCCCGAAGGGCTCAGGCCGACGATGAGCTCGGCGTCTCCGAGGACCGGGATGTTCGCGTTGTGGGTCGAGAACAGGAACTGGCGCCGCCGCTTCTCCTCGCGCATCCGCGGCGCCACCCCCTCGGTGATGAACCGGTTGTCGAGGTCGTCTTCCGGCTGGTCGACGATGAGGGGAGCATCGGACTCCAGCAGCAGAAGCAGCAGCACGGCGGTGGCCTTCTGACCGGTGGAGAGCCGATCCAGCGCCTGCCAGCTTTCCGGTTCGTCCGGCGGGGCGGTGTTGAGCTCGATCTCCGTGGTGGACGGGAGATCGAGCTCTTCGATCCGCATCAGGGTCTCCTCGGAGGCTTGCGCCAAGCGTTCCGCCTGGGCGCCGGAGATGCCGAACTCCGCCTCGAGCGAGCCGACGCCTTGCCGGGACGCCTGCACCAACGCCCCCGGCGACAGGCTGTCCGCCTGCCGGAGGGCGGCGATCGCCTCGGACAGCCGCCCGCCGATCGCGTCCCGGAGGAGCTGGAACAGCGGTTCGCGGTTCCCGCCGAACTCGACCCGCACCCGGACCCTCCCCTTGAGCTTGCGGGTGACGCGCTTGCCGGCCCGTTCGAGCGCCCGGAATTCTTCCGCCTTCGTGTCCTCCCATTCGGCTAGCAGGTTCCGGCGGTGGTTCCGATATTCCGTTTCCGCGCGTTCCAGCGCCGCCTGCCGCTCCTTGAGAGGGCGCAGCTCTTCGATCCGGCGGCGAAGCCGGATGAACTCCTCGCCGTCGATCCGGGATTTCTGGAGCGCCCGGAGCTTCTTTTCGTACGCGGATTGCACCTCCGCCTTGTGCGCCTCGAATCGTTCGTGGACGCCCCGGAGCCCCTGATCGGCCCGGGCGAGCGCCGCATCGAGCGCTTGCGCCACCTTCTCGACATCCGCGTTCAATTGCTCCAGGACCCGATCCGCGCCGGTCAGGATCTCCTTCCCGGGCAGGTCTTCCAGCGCCCTCGGGGACAGGAAGGCCCGGTCGATCGGCAGCTCCTGGCGCAGCTCCTCCAGGCAGGCGCGGAACGGCTGCAAGCGCTCGGGGATGGTGCCGAGCACGCGCTCTTCCCGCACCAGCAGGCTCTGTTCCTTCAGGTCCCGCTCCAAGCCCGCCTCCTGGTATCGCTCGAGGGTTTCTTCGAGTCCCGGCAGGGCGGCCAGCCGCTCCTCGATCTGGCCGAGCTCCTTGCGCGCCCCGAGGATCTGCCCGCGGGAGCGCTCCAGTGCGCGACGGAGCTCCCGCTTCCGGTTGGGGATGGAATCGTCCCTCTCCACGAAGCGTCCGAGCAGCCGGGTCAACTTCTCCGGGCTCTTGGTGAGCTCCGAGATCTCGTGCTGCCCATAGACCTCGACACCGGGAAAGACGTCCGACGCCGTGACGTGCAGCACCTCGCCGGTCTGCCCGTCGCGCACGACCGGGGGGTTCGGGAGGGTGCGTTCGATCCGGTAGTCCCGAGGGCACGGGCGGTGGCCGCGGACGAGGAGGGAAACCTTGGTGCCGTTTCGGAGCACGTGCTTGAGGATCCCCGCATGGATCGACCGGGCCTCCTCACCCAAGGGCTCCAGCCCGAGCACGTAGCGCAGACTCTCGACGACGGTGGACTTGCCCGCGCCGCGTCCGCCCACCAGCACGTTCAGGTTCGGGTTGAAGCGGACCGCGGCGCCGTCCAGGAAGCCGCCCTGCCAAGCCATCGCGACGAGCTCGGAGTGTTCTTCGGGGGGCGGGTCGCCGTTCAACCGGATCCGCGACCCGGGGTCGAGAAACGCTTGCCGCAAGCCTTCGATGCCGACCTCCGACATCTTGATCCAGCAGGTCGCCGACGGATCGGCGAGGTCCTCCGGAGACGCCACGTCGCGGGCGTTCGCGACCGCGAGGGCGAGGTTCGCCTCGGGCGCGTATCTGCGGGCATAATCGGGGTTCCGGTTCTGGACGATGGATCGGACATCGTGCGGGAGGTTCCGGACCGGGCCGGGGATCTGGATGGCGTACAGGTTCTCGTCCCTCCAGGCCCGGATCCTCGGCTGCCCCTGCAGCACCTCGAACAATCCACCGGAGTTCGTGGCGTGCGCCGCGATCGGGATGCCGCCCTGGCCGCAGACGCGCGCGAGGACCTCCGAGAACGACTCCTTGCAGGGGTCGGATGAAGGCTCCGGCGCCACAATCCCGAATCCGCCGAGGAAGAGCTTCAGTTGCTCTTCGGCGGTCTCCGGAGGGTAGAGGCAGAGCACGTGCACCCCTTCGGTGGAAGTCAGCTCGAAGCCCGGGAAGACGGAGATGCCCCGTCCCCGAGCCGCCGTCCGGATCGCATCCACCCCGCCAACGTGATTGTGATCCGTGACCGCCAGCACCGTGACGTCAAGCTCTGTCGCCTTGTCCGCCAGCGCTTGGGCGTAGCCCGCTTCGTCGAGCGCCGACGCCTGCCCGCGGTACGTTCCGGCGTAGTGGTGCGGATTGACCTGGAACGCGCACCGGTGGAACTCGGCGCCGGCCGAAAGCCCCGATACGGTGGCGATGGGATCGTCCGTGCTCAAGCTCCCCCTCCTCGATTCCGGGCCTACGACCAGCGGCTGCGGTGGCTGAAGACCCGCCATCCCGCGGGCCGACACCGGCCGAACACCAAGAGGAGGCCATTGTACCCGTGCCACGGTCAGTTGTCGTCAACCGTCTCGATCATCAATTCCGAAAAGAAGTATCTGGATATCGTTTTCCATTGAATTTAATTGTGATTCATCTTTCCCAACGTGCTTTCTCATCGCAAGTATGATCGACGAGAACACACCGAAGTTTTCGGGTGTGGTTTTGGCCCCCATTTTTTCAAAGTCAGCCATCGCTGCGATAACACTAGGATGGCCATAAATTGCTATTCGGGCTTTGGCCGAAGCTATTTGCGCAAGATGATCAGATGTATCGTCATCCTTCCTCTGCGCCTGCGCTAAATCTGCCACTCCATTGATAAAACCGACATAGGCATCGGTAGTCTCTCGGATATAGACTTCAGGGTTGATAGCTTGGATCCTGAAGTAATGGTTCAGCCAACCGCCTATGACGACACCAGCTAAAGTGGCGATGGCGGCGATAACAGCAGGCATCCAGTTCATTTCTTGACTCCTCTCCCGATGTGGTTTTTTCGGCCTGTCATTCCCGCAAATGTAGAGATCCAAGGATTTCATGATTGAAGTGGATTCCCCCTTTTACGGGAATGACAGGCTTTCGTGTGGCCTGTACCTGGGTCTCCACCAACCCGAGATCTCGGGCTGAGATTGTGCGTGATCAGGTCTGTCTTTGTCAATGTGGGCATCCTTGAAAGTGCGTGCCTGGGGCGGTGGCGGTCAGATGTGGTCGTTGTCCACGGTGCCGGCGACGAGGCGGGCGGCGGCGGCGTCTTCGCGCCAGTGGTCGGCGGTGAGGGCGGCGAGGTAGCGGAGGACGGCGGCCAGGGCCTCGCGCTGCGGCCAGTAGCCGGGCAGCTCGGCGCGGAGCCATGTGAGGCTGTCGGCTGCCTCGCCGCTCTCCGCCGCGCACCAGACAGTGTAGAGGGCATGGCGGACGAGGCTGCGCCCGAACGCGGAGTCGCCGAGGTCGCGGCGCCCGAACTCCGAGGCGGTCTTCAGGCGGGTCCGGTTCGCCTTGCCGATGTGGAGCAGGTCGCGGTAGTCGTGGACGCCGAAGCCGCGGGCGAACTCCTGGTAGACGCCGGAGCGGGAGTCGCCGCGGCGTTCGACGTCGAGCCCCTTGAGGTAGAGCTTTTCTTCGGGGGCAAGCCCGCGCCACAGGTGAGCCGGCAGGCCCTCGGGGACGAGGTGGTTGCTTGCCGTGCGGACGGCGTCTCCGATGATCTTCTCAATGGGGATCGGGTTCGTCGCGGCGCCGTTCGCGGGACAGCCGAAGAACGGGGCGGGGGCGGCGCCCTCGTGCCGGCATCAGCCGTGAATCGGGACAAGATGCCGGAGGACGCCTACCAGCGCCTGGCCCGCCCCTCGGAGGATGCTCGTCACTGTCCGACGGTCTCATGGTGCGTCTTGAATATGGAATCCACCAGGCGCCCGCAACCGGACGTCAATCTCGCCAATGCCTTAAGCTGATCCTGACATGAAACGCTTGGCGATTCCTTCGGATAGTTGACCCTGTGGGAGACCTCCCCCCACAATTCTTCCATCAGGGACCGAACCTGAAGCTCGCAGGTGACCCTCTTCCTCTGGTTCGCCACTATGTCGTAGTGTACCGTCATGTACATGGAGTCTCTATGCACTGTTTCAACGCCGACTCGACGAAACAGGTCTTCATACTCCATATCCCAACAGTAAGCCTTCGGAGTTTCCAACAGCTCGCATTTCTGTTCCTTCAGAATATCCGACACGAGCGGATGTATGGCCGGGAACTGATCCATGTGCAAATGAATGATCCGGACGCCCGCAAAGTCGGTAACCCTGCTCACGAGATCCTGGCCGCCTGCACTCGTGACGATTCTTTTCAATTTTGCCCGTAGACTGGCTTCATCCTTGATTCTATATTTGATGAAATGTATGAATTCGCTGAGCTCGGGGCTATTCTCGAAGTAGTCCATGAGCGACCGGGCAAATGATTCGAACAGATGTCGGTTACCTGTAAAATACCCGGCTGCTTCGTCAATGCGGTCACGGTCAGCGCTAGACAACATCGGAACTTCTCCGATCATCCGCTGCCCGCATAATACGCTCGGCGATCTGAAAAAACGATTTTTTTGCTGCCTGTTTCAGCTTAACAGCCCGGGCTGTGCAATCCCACACGGCTACGCCCTCACGCTGCGCCACCTGAACAACCGATGCGAGATCCTGAACTTTGCCGATCACGGGATCTGCTGAACGTGCTGGCACCAATTTTCTGTCGACCTCGCGCAACACCGAAGAAACATCCTGGTGCACGCGGCTCCTGATCGCCTTATGGTAGGAGCTGGCCTCGAGTGTCATGTCCTGGCCATAGACCTTGAATCGCTGAGGGATGTAGCCGAGGAACTCCGGCCTCCCCTTCAGGGCCATCGCGCCGTCGGGTGCGATGGCGTCCATGGTCTGGGCGTCGATAATCCACTTCTTGACCGTTTGGCCAAGTGTAGACAGCGCCCGGGTGGAAAACAGATCACAGGCCACCGGCACTATGAAGAAATCGGAGTCCAGCAGGAGCACGCGGTTGAGCGGACCTATATTCGGCCCTGTATCGTAGAATACGAAATCAAAATTACGCCGGCTGTCCAAGCTGGAAATCAGATAGCTGATCGATGAAGTAGTCCGCAACCCGGCCATGCGCCTCTTGAACCCATCGGCCCAGGCATCTCCCAGAACTTCCTCAAACTCGGAGAGCCTTATATCACCCGGTAGTAAAGCCACGTCTCCGATCTCTGTCAGGTCTACCAGACGAACGGAGCCCGTGCCATCGATTATGGGCTTGACCGCGCTCCAGATGGTTTTCCCGTCTCGCTCGTTGGAGTGATCCAGGAGATCGTCGACAACGTCATCGGAGAGGAGATACGAGGTAAGGTTGCATTGGGGATCGCTGTCTACCAAGAGGACGGACTTCCCAAGAGATGACAAGGCAAACGCGATGTTCACCGCAAGCGTAGTCTTTCCGACACCACCTTTGTGGTTATAGATCGTGATGCGGACTGGATCACTCATTCGGTTTGACCTACTCTTGGCCATTTCCGCCTTCTGTTCGACTCGCACCAGTCTTCTTTCGAGACCGTCTCGATTTCATTCGTGGTTTGATCCCCTTTGCCGCGTCACGGTCAGGCAGGGCTTCAACGTACTGCTCCCCCTGTGCGGACAGTTGTTTCATGCCCCTTTTCTGCGCTTGCACAAGATATTCTTGTTTGACGGCGTCATTGACAGTGAAAGAAGGGTTGGTCAGCTTGGGCTGGGCGGCTTCCGTGTTCAGCTTGTTTATGTCGATGGTCTTGAATTGACGCATGTCTCTGTAGTGGGCCAGATAGTATGCAAGGCAAGCAACACGCTCGACGTTGCTGTTCGGCCGCTTCTCGAGCAGGAATTCCTTGGGTGTCGGCGTCTCCGAACTCGAGAATTGCGGTTCTCGAGTGGTATTTGCAGGTACTCGACCGTCCGCATTCCCGGTGACTTTTGGGTACGACTCCTCGAAGCCAAAGAAGGCCCCCACAGTCCGATACACCCTCAGCCGACTATATGGGTCGAGTGGAAGGATATCCTGGACTACCTTGTCAACGACAGCGTAGACGCTCTGGTCGTCGATCTGATTTTGCTCTGCCATGGCCGTCCCTCCGAGCGACGGGGGGCTATTGAACCCCACTTGGGGATCATAAGCAAGTCCTGCTGGCCGCGCAATCGAGCCCGACGGTCGGGAACGGACGCCCGTGACATGGCGGCCCCGCCGGAAGTCGTCGGGCTACCGGTGGTGATGGAGCGGTGGCGGTCAGACGTGGTCGTTGTCCACGGCGCCGGCGACGAGGCGGGCGGCGGCGGCGTCTTCGCGCCAGTGGTCGGCGTCGAGGGCGGCGAGGTAGCGGAGGATGGCGGCCAGCGCCTCGCGTTGCGGCCAGTAGCCGGGCAGCTCGTCGTGGAGCCAGGTGAGGCTGTCGGCTACCTCGCCGCTCTCCGTCGCGCGCCAGATGGCGTAGAGGGCATGGCGGACGAGGCTGCGCCCGAACGCGGAGTCGCCCAGGTCGCGGCGCCCGAACTCCGAGGCGGTCTTGAGGCGGGTGCGGTTCGCCTTGCCGGTGTGGAGCAGGTCGCGGTAGTCGCGGACACCGAAGCCGCGGGCGAACTCCTGGTAGACGCCGGAGCGGAAGTCGCCGCGGCGTTCGACGTCGAGGCCCTTGAGGTAGAGCTTTTCCTTGGGGGTGAGCCGGGGCCACAGGTGATCCGGCAGGCCCTCGGGGACGAGGTGGTTGCTTGCGGTGCGGACGGCGTCGCCGATGATCTTCTCGATGGGGTTGGGTTCGCCGCGGCGCCGTTCCCGGGACAGCTCATGCGATACGTCGATGTCCTCGATCGAGCCGTACTGCGTCAGCACCCGGAGCGCCGCCGCGTAGGCGGCAAGCTGGTAGTCCGCGTCGGAGAAGTTCGGGTCCTCGCGGTCGTCGAGTGCGAGCATGGAATCAAGCTGGCGCTTCACTTCGGCGTCTACCTCCGGGACTACTTCGTCCAGGAACGCGGTCTCCCCTGTGGTCTGCTTGCGCAGCACCATCAGCACGGTGCCTTGGACGTAGTTGCCCTCCTTGAGCGCGGACTCGGTTTCCGTCGCGATGGTCCACGCGGCGGTCACCCGCAGGCCGGCGGCCCAGAGGATGAGGGCGAGATCGGCCCACACCGATGCATCCTGGTGGGTGAACATGACGACCTGGAGGCCGTTGTCTGGCATGTGGGCCGCGAGATTCCGGTAGCAGTCCACCATGCTCCGCCGGAAGTTCGCGTCCGCGCCCCGAACCGCGAGGGCGCGCTTGCTGTCAGTGTGCCAATCCGGGAAGAGGTCTTGCATGGGTTTTTCATGCCACGCCAAAAAGAATTCCGAAAGTTCATGGTAGTTCACTGCATCGGCATATGGTGGATCTGTCACCCACAGATCTGCTTCCCATAGATTTTCCCGAGCATCGCCAGGGCGAGCGCAGGTTTTATCATGGACTTTTGATGATTTCGGAACATACTGGACAATAGTTCCCATACGAGGCCATGGACGAGTGACATAAACCCAAAGAGTATTCAGAGCTTGGTTGGCAAATGTGTCCGCTCCCTTTTCATTTGCCGCATTGTCAACCCATCGTGTGAGACGACTGTTGAAATTCAGGCACCGAGCGAGGACGAGCAACAGGGCTCGCTTCTGATTCTCGCTGAACTTCCGGCTTTCGCTCATTAAATATGTGAATGTTCCTGCAAGTAGCAGTTGCCGAGCATTGAACAGATGATGCCAGTGCGTCCAGCCGCGCTCCCGCATGAGTCGCGCGGTCTCGTCTCCGGGGGTGATCGCCCGGCTCGGGACGTAGCCGAGCGCCTGCCAGTCCGGGAAGCGCTCCCGAAGCAGGGCGAGCGCCCGAGCTTCCCGCTCCAGATCGGCATCATCGACGGCCCGGTACAGCGCTGCCGGGAGCGACTTGGCAAGCGCTTCAACCCGATCGTTTCTCCGATCCACCGCCTCCCTCGCCTTCCTGAGCCGTTGCGCCGCCGCCGTCAACGCACGCTTCGGGCAATCCGCGTTCCTCTTGGCCTCGTACTCGTGCTGCGCCTCCTCAACCTCACGGTCTTCGGCCAGCCAGTCGCGCTCGCGCAGTTCCGCGACCTCGCGTTGCTCGTCGGCTTCGAGCCGTTCGACCAGGACCGCAATCGCACATCCGAGGTCCACCCACTCCGGCACGGGCGGCGGCGGGGCATCCGGTGCGGCGGACGGCCCTTCCGCATCAACATCCCGGCGCAACCCTCCTGGGAACGTGGGAGTCTCGCCGGCATGAACGTCCTGCTGTGCAACTTCCGGCATCCCGGACACTCCTGGGATCGGCGCACTTCTTCGGAGCGCGGGCGTCTCTGGATTCCCGCTTTCGCGGGAATGACGGGTGGGAGACGTCTCCGGGAACGCGGACGTCCCTCCGGCTGGTGAAGAGTCGCTTCCTGGGAACGCGGGCGTCTCGCCCGCATGAGTGTCCTGCCGCGCATCCGCCGGCGTCCCGGACGCTCCTGGGATCAGCGCGTCCCTCCGGGGCACGGGCATCCCTGGATTCCCGCTTTCGCGGAGCCTGCCCCCGGCTCGAACGGGGGAATGACGGGTGGGAGACGTCTCCGGGAACGAGGACGTCCCCCCGGCCGGCGAAGGGCCGCTTCCCGGGAACGCGGGCGTCTCGCCCGCATCAACGTCCCGCCGGGCAGCCTCCGGTATCGCAGCCGCTCCACCCGCCGGAGCGTACCGCCGCAGCGCTGCCGGGGCCGGCGCGCCGCTTCGGAGCACGGGTGTCCCGCCTCCTTCGTCATTCCCGCGCAAGCGGGAATCCAGGTGTCCCGGGACCGGCGTTCCCGTCCGGGGCATGGGTGTCCCGCCCGCGTCATCTTCAAACCGGCTATCTTCAAGCCGGCTGGCCGCCCGCGAGCGCTGCTCCATCCACAGCACGCGGGCGAGGGACGGCAAGCGCCAGCGCACGCAGTACAGCCGCTCCTGGAACACGTCGCCCGGCCGGGGTGCGAGGTCGTCGTTCTCCCATTGCCGCAGCCCGTGGCCGCGTCCGCCGTCCCCGCGCCGGTCGCCGCGGATGGCGGTCATCGGGGTGGAGGCGCGGCAACCGGGGTTGGGACATTCCAGCCGCGACTGCTTCACCGTGCCGGCGTTGCGGGCGGTGGCGAGCGCTTCGCGGCCGACGCCCGAACGGACGTCGATGACGAAGCGCCTCTCCGCCGGTTCGGGCCTTAGCCGCGCGACGGCCCGCGTCTTCTCGCCGATCACCCAGCTCGGCGCGAGCGGCACGCGCCAGCCGCATTCGGGGCAGGCGGTCTCCGTGCAGTAGAGGAAGGCGTCGGCCCGCCAGCCGGCCTCGTCGTGCTCGATGCGCCATGCCGTGACCTGGCGGTCCACCGCCTCGAACACCTCGGTCTGCACCGCCCGGACCCGTTCCGCAACCTCCTCGCCGCCGCCGACGATGTTCAGTGCGCCCCAGGTGAGCAGGGCGGCCACCGGGTTCAGATCGGAGCCATAAGCCTCGCAGCCGAGCCGGGCCGCCTCAAAAGGCACGCTGCCGCCCCCACAGAAGGCATCCCCCACGCGCGGCGCGCGCCCGAAACGGCGTTCGCCGAGCGCCCGCACCAGCTCGGGCAGGCTGGCCGCCTCTGTGCCCAGATGCCGGTTGATGGCTTTCCAGGCGTCCGGGGAAGGGCCGTCCAGGTGCTCGGGCCGGTCACACCACCTGAGCTTTTCGTCATACCCCATGCGCTCGAAGACGATGCGTTGCAGGCGCGCCCGATCCGCGGCCTTCGTACCCTTCTTGAGCCGGGGCCGGTCAGGGTCGGAATCACGGGCGAACCACTTGGCCTGCTCCTCCGGCGACAGCCGCCCATACACCTCCTTCAGCGGGACGTTGCGGCTCTTCCGCCGCCACAGCCCGTCCTCGTCCATCGTCAGGAGCGCGAGGAACACCTCCCGGTCCTTGCGGGGATCGCTCGAGGCGGGCATCAGCAGCCCGAGGAGGATCGCCCGCACCATCACGAGCGGCTTCCGCCCCCACCACTTGCCGAGCCCGGTCAGGGTCTGGCTGTAGTTCGCCTTGCGCTCCTTGTAGCTCTCCTTCGACAGCCGCGAGACGGGGAACTGGGTCTCGATGAAAGCCGGGGCGTCGGCCAAGGCCGAGGATGGCAAGCCTCCGTTCGGCATGGCCGGATCGGTGTTGGCAACCATCATCTGACTTGCCGCGCGCCTTGCCTGAGTACGTTGTTCGCTATATGGGCGCCGGTTGGATTCGGCCCTGCAAAGATCAGGTAATAGAGAGGACGGCCGGTCTGGCTCTGGATCTCCCGCGCGGAACTGACGTAGCCGAACGCCTCTTTCAGTCGCTTGCGATACCACTTTACCAACGTGTCGCCGGCATTGGTGTCCTTGACGACAGACTCGCCGAACAACCCTTCGTGTTTCTGATAGAGCAGGTCGAACCACTCGCCGGTCCCGAAATACCGGTCGAGCCTGTTCCGCTCCTTGCCATTGAAGTCTCCACGTCGTTTGAGCAGACGTTGGACGGCCATCCCGACGGGGAAGTTGATGAAGACCTCTATCGCCTTGGTTTCTCCAAGGGCTGCGATGGTATCCCAAGGCACTTGCATCCCGAATGGATCGAGGAATACGACGCCTCTCCAATGTCTCCACTGGCCGTGATTGCGTCGAAGCAATCCGCGCAAGTAGTTGTTGCAATCCCCGGTTCGGATATGGATACGTTTTTCCGGAACTTCGCTCTCCTGTTTGAGAGCGCGCAATTCTCCTATGCGAACTTCATCCTTTTCGATAAAAACGTAGTCTGTGAAAGGATACCTGATCTCCAATGCGATCCGCGGCGAACCGGCAATGTACTGTTCCTTATCCGGGTCATCGGCTGCATATGCGGCTATTTCCAGCAACGACTGCTGCGCCGGGTCGCTTTCCTGCTTGCGAACCTTGAGCGATCCTGGTCCCGCGAACGCGTCGACGTAGAAGTAACCCTTGAATTTCTGCTTCCGCAGGATTTTCGTGTATGCCTGGAGGTACTTCTCAAGACATGCCAGCTTCTCCTTGGCCCAAGGGCCGACGTCCATCGTTTCCCCGTCGTCTTCGGGCGGCGCCCCCGCTGCACGAAGCTGGCCGTCCGCCCACGAGGCTCCCTTGCGTCCACCGTCCCTGCTATCGCGGGGATGGTCCGGGTACTCCAGCCAATGCCTGTTGTCGAGCTCGTTTCCGAGAGACTTGGGCGACCGTCCGCCCCATTGCTTGAAGAAGAAGGCTACCCGCTCGGCCTGGCAGCGGTCTCGGATCTCCCGCAGCCACTCGATGTCCACCTTCCGGGCGCCCGAGCCGCTCTCGCCGCCGGCGATCACCCAGTGGATGCCGGTCAGATCGACCGCCCCGACGGGGCCGAGCAGAGGCTCGAAGGACACGAAGCGAACCGCCGCGTTGGTCCCCTTGAGATGTCGGAGACGGCTCAGGGTGGAAGCGTTCTCGATGGAGACGCCGAGCCAGATGTGGGCCGGCGGTGTCTTGCCGGCATAGCGCCGGTTCACGAAGGTCCGCATCAGCGAGCTGCGCTTGGTGAGCACCTGGTAGACGTGCCGGTCCACCTTCTCCATGACGTCGAACACGCGGCCCAGGAACTCGGCGGGGATGTTCTTGTGGAACAGGTCGCTCATGGAGTTCACGAAGATGAGCCGGGGCCGCCGCCACCGTTCGGGCTGCCCGAGGCGTTCCGGGCGCAAGGTGAGGTCGAAGCCCGGCTCGAAGGGGTGGCCCGGTACGCCCCTGAAGCGCTCCGAAAAGCGTTCCGCGTAGCAGTGGTCGCAGCCGGCGCTCAGCCTGGTGCATCCGGTGACCGGGTTCCAGGAAGCGTTGGTCCACTCGATGGCGCTGTTGTCGGACATGCGGGACCCGTCGGCTATCGGTGCAGGAACACGGTCTGTCGTCTGTCGCAGGGCGGAGGGCTGAGCAGGGGGCCGGGGGCGTGGAGCACGGTGCGATGGGACGGAAGCCGTCGGGCCTCGGCCGCGTGGGATCCCGCGCCGCGAAGAACCACTCGACCGCGATGCCGGCGTCAACGATCAGCCTCGACGGTCTCGGTGACGATCCCGGTCCTCGCGCAGGAGAACGGCGCTGTCGGTTTGCGGGCGGCCTTCGGTCTGGGCGCCGAGGCGCGCCGTGCGGTCGCGGAAGCCTGCCATCCGCGCTCGCCGCGAAACGTGCGCCGTCAGGAGATGGCGGAGCTCGCCCTCGAGGGATCGGTGGTTCGCCTTCGCCTGCGCCTTGAGGTAGGCGATCACGTCGTCGTCGATGTTGCGTACGGTGATGCTGGCCATGGCCCGAACCCCTGCGAACCGAGAGCGCTATGCTTGCAGATTGCTGGCAGCGCATCAAGCTGCGTTGAAGCCCGAGGCAGGTGCTCGGTGGGGTTTTCGCCAAGCCTGCCTCTCGCGGGCGCGTTCGTGGGGACGTGGGCGTCCTGGGAACGCTTGTGTCCCGCCCGCACAGGGGTGTGAAGCGCCTGTGGACAAAAATGCGGGCGAGACGCCCGCGTTCCCAGGAGCGCTTCCGGCGACGTATCCGCGCCGGCAGCGCCCGACCAGGCTGTTGAGTAAATTTGCTCACAACCGTAGCCTTGCCTCATGGCGACCTATGAACGCGCGCAGGTTTCGACCCTCCTCGACCGGCTGGACGAGGCCCCCGAACGGCTGATCGTCGTCACCGGGCCGCGCCAGACGGGCAAGACCACGCTCGTCCGGCAGGCTCTGGGCCGGGTCGGCCGACCCTGCCGCTACCTGCCCGCGGACGAGCCCGAGCCGGCGGCGCCCCCTCCCTTCCCCCGCGCCGACGAAGGCGCGCTCTCGTCCTCGGACGGCGCCGCCATTCCGATCACCGGCGAGAAGGACGCCCGATGGCTGGTGCGGCAGTGGGAACGAGCCCGCATGGACGCCGAGCGGTCGGAGCGGGGCTTCGTCCTGGTGTTCGACGAAGTCCAGAAGATCCCCGGCTGGTCGGAGGCGGTCAAGGGGCTGTGGGATGCGGACCGGTGGCACGATCGCCGACTCCACGTGGTCCTGCTCGGCTCCGTGCCCTTGCTCATGCAGCGGGGAATGAGCGAGAGCCTGGCCGGGCGGTACGAGACCATCCGCGTTCCGCACTGGTCGTTTCCCGAAATGTCCGCCGCGTTCGGCTTCGACCTCCCCGGCTACGTCTATTTCGGGGGCTATCCGGGCGCCGCGCGGCTCGTTCGCGAGCAGGACCGCTGGCGCGCATACGTCACCGAGTCGCTGATCGAGCCGAACATCGAACGCGACGTCCTCGCGATGCAGCGGGTGGACAAGCCCTCGCTGCTGAAGCGGCTGTTCGAGCTCGGCACCGGGTATTCGGGGCAGATCCTGTCCTACAACAAGATGCTCGGCCAGCTCCAGGACGCGGGCAACACGACGACCCTCGCACGTTATCTGGACTTGCTCGAGAACGCCGGCCTGATCGCGGGCCTGCCGAAGTACGCCCGGGGCGAGCACCGCCGCAAGGGCTCCAGCCCCAAGCTCAACGTGCTCGACACGGCGCTCATGTCGGCGCGGTCCGGCTATACGTTCGAGGAAGCCAGGGCGGACCGGAGCTTCTGGGGGCGTCTGGTCGAGAGCGCGGTCGGCGCGCATCTGTTCAACACGGGGGCGCCTGAAATACGCCTCCACTACTGGCGGAACAACGGCCGGGAGGTGGACTTCGTCCTGGAGCGGGGCCGGAGGCTGGTCGCCGTGGAGGTCAAGAGCGGCCCGCGCCGGGAGAGCTTGAGCGGGCTCGCGGAGTTCGGCGAGCGCTTCGACGTCACCGCCTCCCTCCTCGCCGGCGAAGGCGGGGTCCCGCTGTCGGAGCTCCTGTCCACCCCGGCTCGGGAATGGTTCGAAGCGAACGGCAAGAGGGCGTGACGAATCTCCATCCAACGGCCGTCTCGCTCATGCTCGGTGACGAAACGCCGAATGATGCCGATGGGAGGGTCCTCCTGAAGCTCTCCTTGCAGGCCGAGGGCGGGTTGCTCCGCCGTCATCGCCGCCTCGATGCGCAAGAATGCGAAATTCAGGTCGCCATCCATGACGTAGCCCATCATGCAGCCAATCGGCAGACCTTCGGCGTACTTCTCCGTGACGAAGCGCATCATGCCGTCTTTGCCGACGTAGGCGCGCGCTTGCGAACGCTTGGCGCCGTCCGCGCCCGTTACGTTGAGCCGCTTGCATTCGTAAGCAAGATAAGCAGCTCGATCGTGACCAACGATCACGGCGATATCGACGCGCGACGTTCCGGTCAGCGGGCCAAGGGAAGAACGTGCAAATGGGTAGAATTGGTACTCGCAATAGAACCAGCCTCTTGCCTCGGCGTCCTTGGACAGGGCGTCGACCAACGCCACCGTGATCGTGTCCTCGCACGAAGAACGCGGCAGATGAGCAATGGACTGCCACCAGATCCGGGCGACGCAGCGCAGGAACTTCTGTTCGGTGACGCGGAACCTTTCCACCCAGCTCCGCCTTTCGCCAGACACCATTGCTAGCGGACTCCCTGCCGGTATTCCTCGATGTCGACCACCACCTGCTCCGCGTCATCCAGCGCCGCGGTGCGGATCCAGAAGCGCAGGCTGTTAGGCTTGACCATGTACATGTCATCGCCCGCGTACATCCGCAGGTTGGAGACCTGGTGGATATTTCCAGGGAGCTCGGCGCCCGACTTCTGTGCAATGTCCACCAGCAGCTTGCCGACTTCGTTCGGTTCTTCCGTATACTCGGCCCAATCCTTCGTTGAGCAGAGGCGAAGCCGCAGAACGGCCAGGTCGTGGCTGCGAGCGACGAGAGCCACGCTGACCCGACTACCCGCCTCCGTCCAATCGTCCAGGGCGGAGGTGAGCACCCGCGCGTACTCTCGCCGTTTCTCGTCGGAGGGCGGCTCCCAGATCTTCGGAAACGCCGATGGTCTGGGTTGCAGGGCCGGAACGACGTGCTTCCACGTCTCCTCGACGATCCTCATCTCCTGTTCCGTCAGAGCGAAGTAATCACAGGCGAGCCGATCTATCTCGTCCAACATTTGATCCAACAGGTCTGGCGATTGCATGGGGTTGTTCAACTTCCCGGATGCGCCGTCGATCAGAGCAATCAACCCCTTGGCGGCGCTGAGCGACCTTTGCGGGTCGGGCGTTTCTTCCGGTGCAGGGAACGGCAAATCGAGCAACTGATCCTGATGAACTTCCGGCCGTTCACTGCCGATCGACGACGTGCTGTGAAATGCATACCAGAACAGCAGTTTGCTGTTCAGCAAGGCAGCAAGGAGCATGGCCCTTTCCCGGTCGCCGCGGGGGACGGCTATTGCCTGTACAGCGTGCTGAAAGGTGAAGGGCGCCTTCGTATAAGCAGCCCTTAGCCTTCCCTTTCCAGCACGTTGGCCCGCGCGTTGGCAAATCAATACCCGCGGCCCATCGAACCCCTTCTCGAAACCGCGTCGGTGGACCGCTTCGTCGTGGCGACGAACGAGCGCTTCCGAGTTGGGGGCAAGAATGCGGAACGACCTCGCCGGCAGAAACGGCATCGTCGCCACGGCTTCGCTCCTGGTCCACTCGTAGTCCGCGTCCCCCAGGCGGTCTTCCCGCACGGGCTTGAATCCCTGACCGATCGTCCATGTTGGTTCGGGGTCTTCGCCCTGCCCCGCGTTCGACCGCCCGTGTTGTGCTACCCTGGCGCGCAGCCGAGGGTAAGTGGAAAGATAACGGAACAGCTTGTGTTCCGGGCTGGTCATCCACATACGCTTGTTGAACTCGAGCGGATCTTTTTCGATCATCACCGTGTTCAGACGCTTCTTGTCGACTTCGTTGATGCTCACAAGGCGCGTGGCCCCGGAGCTCGGGCTTGCCTTGGGCGCCCAATAGTCGAATTCGTGGGGTGCGGCGCCCGGATTGGGGCCGGCGATGAAGAGGGCTGCGGGCTGCACGGCGGCGCTGAAAAGCTGGAAACGAAGATCCGCGTAGTTGACGATGCGGTGTGCCCGAGCGATCTGGAAAAGCAGATTTCTTGCTTTCCGGGCCTTCTTCGAGTGGGTGTGGAGGAAGCTCATCGCAGGAAGCAGGAATGCGATCCTGCCGTTCTTCTTCAGGTGCCGGAGCGCCTTCCAGAGAAACCCCCATGCGGCCTGCTTGTTCGGCGCCGGGAGACCGTGCTGTTCGCACCATCCGGCCGAGGCCGCATCGCTGCCTTGCCACGGCGGATTGCCGATCACCACGTCGTATTCGGGGGCTGCATCCACGCGGAAGAAATCCGCCTCGCGCAGGGTCTTGCCCCACAGCGGGGGCAGCAGCTTGCCTCGACGCATCAGGTTGCGGATGTCGGGTGGGTGCGCCTCTTCCAGGAGCGCGACATAGAGGGAAAACGCCGCTACGCGGACCGCGCCGGCGTCGATGTCCCAACCGCATAGCCGGTCGAGGAAGCCGCGCAGGCTGTCCCAACGGATGCTTCGCTTCGCCTTGCCATGTCGCCATTGCTCGCAGAGGCGCTTGAACAGGCACA
The DNA here is from genome assembly GCA_965243335.1 of Gammaproteobacteria bacterium. Taxonomy (GTDB): domain Bacteria; phylum Pseudomonadota; class Gammaproteobacteria; order HK1; family HK1; genus JAJDXW01. The sequence continues at coordinate 420,196 of OZ251545.1, read as the reverse complement.
CCAGGAAAATACCGGACCCGCAGGCCGGATCGAGGAACTTGCCCTTCGTCTTGATGCGCGGGTCGAGAACCTCGGGGTCGTCCCAGATCTGGGAGACGATGCTGCTCGCCAGATGCATCGGGGTGTGGAACTGGCCCTTGCGCGCCTGGTCCTGTTCGTTCAGGAACTGGTCGTACACGGCGCTGATCAGCTCCACCGGGATGAATTTGAAATTGTAGCCCCAGAGGCGGAGCTGGCCTCCTGCCGGACCCATTTCCTCCTTGCCGGAGTGGAAGCGGGCGAGCACCTCGAGGTGGCGCCGTCGAAGCCTGGGGCCGGCATCGCCAAAGGAATATGGCTTCACGAACAGGTCGCCGTTGAAGTCCCGGTTGAGGCTGCCGAACAGATCGTAGAAGGCCCTGACCTTGTTGTCGCTCAGGATGTCAGCGAACGTGGAAAAGGCGCCGTCAGTGGCCTCTTCGATGTATCCTGCATCGATGGCCTCCCGATCTTCCAGGTACGCGATGAACATCGTCTGCATCAGCAGGGCCTGGGATGCCTCCGGGGCCAAGCCGCGTTCCTTATCCTGAAGCAGCCGGTGCGATTCCTTGAGATTGTGCAGGAGCACGCCATCCACTCGCTGGCTCGCGTCGAACTTGCCTCCGTGCTCCTTCCAGTACCGGCCGGACTCCATGCCGTGGATCAGGTTCCGTAGCGTGAACGCATCCTTGACCTGGTGAAGCACATCGATCAGGCAGGTCTCGTCGAAAGTCTCCGGGCTCCTGTCGTCCGGGGTGGCGGCGAGCGAGTAGACTCGGATCGTCTCGCCGCACACGACGGCGAGAACGCTTGCAAGCCCTTGATTCCAAAGGTTTGAATGAATTGGTGCGATGTCTGCCGGATCCATGCGCTCGGCGGCGAAGAACACCGCCGTCGGGAGATGCTGGACGCAGAACACCGCCGCCGCCCCCAAGTCGCGCAAGGCCGTTCGTATCGGCCTCGCGTGCGGGACGTCGCCAACCTCCGCAGCGTCCTGGTAGAGCTCGGGGGGACAGCGGGTGTCGAGGCCCAGACATTCCTGCCAGTCCGGCGCGAGCTGGCTTTGCAGAGCCGGCATCCCAGGCGACTCAGGCGCCGCCGCGGCCTGCGGCGGCGGCTTTGGGGGACGCGGCGGCTTCTTCTTCGCCTCGTTCGCCGGGCCGGTGATGGGCGTCGGTGGTCCGGCGCGGCGGCGTGGCGCCCTCCCGGTCCCGGCGCTCAACTTGGCTCCGGCCTCCGTTCCGGCTCCCGCCGGCCCGGCGCGGGGGGTCCGAACGCTCCTCCTCCCCCGCCACCAGCCGGAAGATCTCGCTCTGCCGCTCCTGGCGGTCGCCGGTGACCGGGTTCTCGGTCAGCGCGAAGCGCACCGCCTTGCGCCAGCCCTTGTTCCGGCCGTGCAGGGCGTGGCCGGTCGCGGCGTTGGTCATGGTGAACAGCCACCACCGTTCCTCCGGGGCGAGCCCCAGCCAGTTCCGGACCGCGGCCGGGACGAGCGCCGGGTCGGCGTCCTCCACGGCCCAGGCGAGCAGGGTCACTTCCTTGCCCAACAGGCGGGTGACGGGGGTGTCGCCCCGCTTCCAGCGCCCCGGCGGCAGGCCCTGCTTCCTGAGCCGGCGGTTGAATTCGACCCTCACCTCGTCGGCGATCGCCGTCCACTTGGCGCGCGGCAGGGCCACGCGGAGCTTGACGTCCTGCACGCCCACCCCGAGGGAAGGCGGCGCATGGCCCGCCGCCGGGTCGAAGCGCAGGTGCTCCGCGATGTGCACGTCCCCGCGGCTGCCTCCGGGAACGGTGACCACGAAGTGGTGCTCCGACTCCTCGGGCCGGAAGCCGAATCCTTGGGGTTTGGCGTTCATCCCCGGACCTGCCTCCCGCCGCGGGCGGCGACGCGCTGGATCCCCGACCCGTGCAGCCCCCCGTGATACGGCGGAGGATTGCCCGCCGACCGAGCGCCGCTTCCGGTTCCCGCCGGCATTGCCGTGCGGCGGACCTTGGGCGGCGGACCTTCGGCCCGCATGCGGGCGGGACGCCCGCGTTCCCAGAGAACGCGCCGTTCCCAGGACACCTGGATTCCCGCTTGCGCGGGAATGACGGGTTTCGGGGCTTGGGCTTGGATTTCCATCGGCCCGAGATCGCAAGCTGAGCTTTGTACGTAATCAGGTCGTCTGATGGCGGGCCTGCGGCCCGCATGCGGGCGGGACGCCCGCGTTCCCAGGACGCCTGGGTTCCCGCTTGCGTGGAGCCTGCCCCCGGTTCGAACGGGGAAATGACGGCGCCGAGGCCGCGGGAATGCCCCAGGGATGCGGGGCGCCCGTGTCCTCCCGGGACGCGCTGTTCCCGCGAAGGCCGAGGAGGCGTGGGGGCCGTTGGGGGGCGAGGGGCGGCTCATGGCTCCACGTCGTCGCGCCGGTAGTCCGCCCGGATCGCCGCAACGTGGTCCAGGAAGTGCTGGCCCGTCGGGTAGCGGATGCGCGTCGCCTCGACGGAGACCTCGCCGTCGGCGACGATCTCGCGCAGGGCTTCGACCGCCCGCTCGATGCCGGCCCCGTCTAGGGCAAGGTCTTCGGAGAAGTTCAGCTCGCTCCACGTCCCGCTGCTGCCCTCCGCCTGGACGCTGATGCGAAGGCCGCTCGCGGCGCCCTCGTGCTGCTTCAGGCGCCCGAGGAAGCCGTAGGCGGTGCGGGTGGTCTCGAACCGCAGGCCGCGGGACGGGGTCCACACCACCGGCCGGGACCTGTCGATGGGCTTCTCGACGGGCCTTTCGGCGATCTCGCGCCGGTGCGTCTCGGACGCGATGCCGTCCTTGGCGGCGACCGCGAGGATCAGGCGCGCGCCTTCCGGGACCGCGAAGGGCTCGTCGTAGGCGCCGCCCGCCACCGCGGGGTCGGAGCCGTCGGTGGTGTAACGGATGGGCGCGGACGGCGGCGCCGCGCGGATCTCGACCATGCGCCGACCGCCCCCGGCTTCCACCATGCCGGGGCGGGCTCCAGCTTCAAGCGTATCGGGACGAACCCCAGCTTCAAGCGTACCGGGGTGAATCCCGGCTTCGAGCGTACCGGGGCGAGCCCCGGCCTCCGGCGCACCGGGGCGAGTGTCCACGTACTCGCGCGACTTGAGCGTAATGCGGTTCCGCCACTCCACCGGCTCGCCGGTCTCGTGCACGCCGGCCGAATCCACGGCCAGGAACGAGACCTTGAGGTCGGCGGTCTCGAAATCGCGCCCGTCGAGCTTCATCGAGGCCGGCGTGGCGGCGGCCCCGACCTCCGCGTACAGGGTATCGCCGTGGACCGGCGACAGGCGCAGCTTGACCACCCCGGTGTCGTCGTCCCGGTGCAGCTCCCGGATACGGACGGTGGCCGCCGGCTTCGGGAACGGCCCCTTGTTGACCCAGCTCCCCTCCTCCCGCCAGACGTCCTTGTGAAGGCAGTCCGCCTTCATCCGGTCGAGGGCGTCGGGGCGGTGCCACTGCCACCCCGGAGCGGTCGCGACCCGGCGCCGGATCTCCGTCCACTGCATCGACGCCTGCGTGAACAGCCTCGCCTCCATCTTCTTGCGGAAGGTCTCGCTCGCGACGTCCGTGGTGTACTTCTGCCGGTCCTCGAGCGCCGCCACCACCTGCTCCTCCCCGTTGTAGCGGTTCTCCTTGAACTCCATGAGGAAGTCCACCTTCGCGAGCCGGTCCCGGGTGGGGTAGTACAAGGTGGTGAACGTCTCGCGGACGGCGCTGTGGAACTGGGCGAGGAAGCGGGGCAGGAGCTGGTCGCGCGCCTGCTGCATCTGCGGGTCGCCGTCGGCGACCCCCTCCTCGTGCATCTCGCCGATGATCTGATGGATCGCCTTCAGTTCCCGCGCGCGCTCGAGCAGCGAGTCGAAGGCCCGCTGCCCGGTCAGGAAGCAGATGCGGTTCCGCCAGGTGAGCTGTTCGTAGAGGGTGGTGAGGTCCGGGTGCAGGCCCGCCGGGTGCGGCTCGCTCACCACCAGGGTCACCCGGTCGGGCTGGACGTCGATCTCGTCCACGGCCGGGAGCGGCTGCAGGCGCTGGTAGCACGCGCCCTCGACCGGCTCGAAGATCTCCGTCAGCCGTTCCTTGATCTCCCTCGTGGCCTGGTCGCGGACGTAGGCGCCGGCGGTGGTGGTCACCCGGGCGACGAGGTTCTGCACGTTGCGAAGATGCAGGCGCCCGTCGTTCGTCGAGTGCAGGTACCAGGCGGCGGTTACGAGGCGCGCGATCACCTCGTTCCGCAGCTTCGAGACGTCGCGTCCCGGCGCGCAAAGATGGGCGACGATCTCGGGGACGGTAAGCCCCTTGACCGCGTTCGGGACGTTGGCGAGGGAGGCGATGAGGAGCAGCCGCATCACGTCCTGGGCGTCGCCGCGGGGCGCCCCCGCGCCCCCGCCGCCTCCTGCCGCCCCGCCCAGGTTCGCGTCGATGGTCTCGGCCACCGCCGCCCCGCCCGAGGCGACGTCGTGGGCGACGGCGTTCTCCAGGGTCGGGTTGATCTGGTTGATCTCGGTCAGGGTCTCGCGGCTGTCGGGATCGACGTCGTGGGCCGCGATGAGCCAGGGGTCGTGGCCGGTGGCCCAGATCCGCGACACGACGATCCGCATGAGCCGGATCAGCCCGCGGGTCTGCTGGAAGCCCTGGTTCTCCTTGAAGCGGCCGTAGAGGTCGCGGATGGCGGGATGGAAGGGGTACGACTCGGCCACCTGGGCGGCGAACCGCTCGGGCGAGGCGTTCGTCACGTCCATCTGCCGGGCCTCGCGCACCGCTTTCGCATACGCGCCCGCGACCTCCCCGATCTCCGCTTCGCTCGGGAGGGCCGCGAAGATGCGCTTGCGGAGGATCCGGTAGAACTCGTCCGTGTTCATGCGGACGGGCTCCAAGTTCATCGCGGCGCGGCCGGTCTCGGCTTCGAGGTCGTCGAGGGCGGCGCCGATCCGCGCCGCCCCCGCGCCGTAGGACGCCTTGAGGTCGGAGATCACCAGGCAGACGTTGCGCAGCTCGTCCCGCCCGACCGCGACCAGGAGGTTCGAGAGCGCGGTGGTGGTCACCGCGGCGAGGTCCGAGTTGCCGATGCTCTTCGCGGCCGCGTTGACGAAGTAGGGCGGCAGCTCGTCCAGCATGATGACCAGCGGCTCGCCCCGCAGCAGGTTCACCCACGCGGTCTGGCCCGGCGCGGCGAGGGGCGCGTAGTAGTCGTTGAACCGCTCCTTCCGCCCGAGCTGCTCGGCGATGGCCCCCCAGACGCCGAGGGGCGCGTCGCTCTCGCGCCCGGAGAAGGCGACCACCCGGACCGGCCCGAGATCGGGGTCCGGGGCATAGAAGCCGCCCAGGACCTCGGCGCGTTGCTCGGGGTGCTTCGCCAGCAGGCCGAGGGCGAGGAGGTTGTGGGTCTTGCCCCCGCCCATCGCCTGGGTCAGCTTGAACACGCCCTGCGCCGACTTCCCTTCGAGGCGGCGGAACCCCTCGGTGAGCAGGGTCCGCATGCCCTCGGTGACGTGGTTCTCGGCGAAGAAGCCGGCCGGGTCGATGCGGCCGGCGGCCAGATCGCCGAGATCGAGCACGGTGTCGCGGCGCGTGGGGTCGAACACGCTGTCCCGCGGGGCGCACGCCTGCTTGACGGTCTTCATGGAGGCATGGGGTCGGGGGAGGACTTGGGCTCGCGGCTCCCGCGGATTCCGGCGAGGCGGGGCTCCTCCGATGCGGCATTCCTCCCTGTGCATGGCCGGGGCCGGATTGTAGTGGATCGATGGCGGGCGCGCAGTCCCGCCTGCCCGGCGCGCAAGGCCGTTCCTCGTTCGCCGCAGAGCCTGAATCGGGGCGTCGAGGTCGTCCGGGCGGGCACGACGGCAGGCCGTTTTCCGAGCGATGGGGGCGGGATCCGGGCGGCGACCGCGCTCGTTCCGGAGGGCGCGGCGAACGAAGAATGGCCCCGCCCGGCCCGCCGGGTCCGGCGTCTTGCGGTTCGTCTATCCTTGCCTGCCCTTGCCTGACGGAGCCGGAGCCGGAGCGGACCCGACCATGATCTCCTTCGCCCTTCGCCGCCTCTACCGGGACCTCGAACAGTATTTCTGCGCCTTCCTCATGGTGCTCATGGTGTCCTGCCTCGGGGCGCAGGTGTTCTTCCGGTTCGTGCTCAACGCATCCCTCACCTGGTCGGAGGAGCTGAGCCGGTTCGCGTTCATCTGGCTCGTCTACATGGGGGCGGTGCTCGGAGCGAAGGAGCGGATCCACATCCGGGTGACCGCCTTCCACCGGCTGCTGCCCGCCTCGGTCCGCGGCTGGACGACGCCTCTGGCGGACGTCCTGTGGGTCTCGATCAACCTCGTCTTCGCCTGGCAGGGGGCCCTCCAGGTCGGCCACCTGCTGCGCTTCAGCTACATCTCCCCCGCCCTGCAATGGAACATGGCCCTCATCTACGCGGTCGTGCCGATCGGCTTCCTGCTCATGAGCTTCCGCATCATCGAAGGCTACTGGCGCGATTGGCGGCGGGGGACGCTCGGGCAGGTCCTCGAGGCCCCTGACGGCGTTCCGGGCGGCGGCCCTCACCCGGACGCGACGGACGCGATCCCGGGCCCGATCCCGGACCCGGCCGAACCAGCCGCTTCCGCGGAGCCATCCGCATCCGCCGGTACGACCGCGCCCGCGAGCCGGAGCCTTCCCGCCGACGGGCCCGGCCCCGACGGGCCGCACTCACCGGCGAAGCGCGAAGCCAGCCCCCCGCGGCCGACCCGCCGAAGGAACGGACCGTGACCCTCGCCCTCCTTCTCGGGACCCTCGCGCTCTGCCTCGTCATCGGGGTCCCGATCTTCATGGCCCTCGGCATCGCCACGGTGGTCGCCCTCACCGTGTCCGACGTGCCGATGCTCATCCTCGGGCAGACCCTCTACCAGGGGGTGGACAAGTTCCCGCTCCTCGCGATCCCCTGCTTCATCCTCGCCGGCTCCCTCATGGAGCGGGGCGGGGTCACCCACCAGATCATCGCGGTCGTCTCCCAGTTCACCGGGCGGGTGCGCGGGGGGCTCGGGATCGCGACGATCCTCGGCTGCATGTTCTTCTCCGCGATCAGCGGGTCGGGCCCGGGCACGGTGGCCGCGGTAGGGTCGGTGATGATCCCGGCCATGCTCCGGGCCGGCCACGGCCGGGACTACGCGGGGGCGGTCTCCTCCTCGGGGGGGACCCTCGGGATCCTCATCCCCCCGAGCAACCCGATGATCATCTACGGGGTGATCGCGCAGACCTCCATCGTCGGCCTCTTCATGGCCGGCATCGTGCCCGGCATGATCATCGGCGTGGCGCACTGCCTGGTCGCGTACCTCGTCGCCCGCCACGTCGGCTACGAGGCGACCGGAGAGCGCTTCGACCTCCGCGAGCTCGCCCGCGCCTGCTGGCGGGGCAAGTTCGCGCTCGCCGCCCCGTTCCTCATCCTGGGCGGGATCTACGCCGGCGTCTTCACCCCCGTGGAGGCGTCCGTCATCGCGGTGCTCTACGGGCTCCTCGTCGGGGGCGTCGTCAACCGGATGCTGACCCTCCGCTCGATCTTCGATTCCCTGATCGAGGCCGCCCGCATCTCGACGGCCATGATCATCGTCGCGACCTCGACGGTGTTCGGCCAGATCCTCACCGTGAACCAAGCGCCCCAGAAGCTCGCGGGGCTCCTCACGACCATCTCGACCGACCCCTTCACGATCCTGCTCATCATCATCCTCGCGTTCTTCGTTCTCGGCATGTTCATGGAGACCCTGTCGACGATCATCATCGTCACCCCGGTCCTGCTCCCGGTCGTGGTCCAGCTCGGCATCGACCCGATCCACTTCGGGATCCTCTTCGTGGTCACGAACGAGGTGGCGTTCCTCACCCCGCCGCTCGGGGCGAACCTGTTCGTGGCGAGCCAGCTCGCGAACGTGTCGCTGGAGCGCCTCAGCCTGCACGTGCTGCCGCACGTCGCGGCGATCGTGCTGTGCATCCTGGTGCTCGCCTACTTTCCCGAGATCAGCCTCTGGCTCCCGCACCTGCTCGGCTTCGGCCTGTGAGCGGGGCATGTGCGCTGGAGGGTTTTTCGCCGATGGCGAACGCCCCTGGGTACGCCGGCGTCCCGCCGGCATGTCCGTTCTCGCGGCGCTTCACCCTTCCCGGGCCGGCGAGACGCCGGCGTACCCAGGGATGACGTACCTGGGGATGGTGTGCCCAGGTACGACCCGCCGTGGGGTGAGATTCGCCCGAAAGCCCCTCGAACCGACCCCAAACCCTGGAACAACGGCGTCCCCGGGGCAGGTTACGAAAAGCGCCCGGGCCTCGTGAGCGGGCGGGACCGCGCGCCCCGCCGCTGGGATATCCGCGCCTAGCCGGCGGGCGGCTCGTCCTGCCGGCGCGCCGCCAGACGCTCGCGGAGGGTGCGGTTCGCCTGGCGCGGGTCCGCCTTGCCCCCCGAGCGCTTCATCACCTGCCCGACGAAGAACCCGAGGACCTTCTCCGCGCCGCCGAGGTACTGGGCGACCTGCGCGGGATGCGCGTCGAGCACCGCGTCGACGAGGCGCTCGATCTCCCCCGCGTCGGTCACCTGCCGGAGCCCGCGGGCCTCGATGATCGCGTCCGGCTCCCCGCCCGACGCCCACATCGCGTCGAACACCGCCTTGGCCGCCCGCCCGGAGACCGTCCCGTCCGCGACCCGGCGCACCAGCCTCCCGAGCCGTCCGGCCCCGACCCGGGCTTCGCCGATGGGCAGCCCCTCGCGGTTGAGCGCCCCCGCCAGCTCCCCGCCCACCCAGTTCGCGGCGAGCCGGGCGGTGTCCGCCGAGCCCGAGCCCGTCGCCTCGACCGCGGCCTCGAAGTAGTCCGCGGTCTCGCGGTCGCCCACGAGCCGGGCCGCGTCCGCCGCGCCCAGGCCGTACTGCCGGGCGAGCCGGCCGCGCCGCGCGTCGGGAAGCTCCGGCAGCCCCGCGCGGACCTCGGCCACGAACGCCTCGTCGACGACCACCGGGAGCAGGTCCGGATCCGGGAAGTAGCGGTAGTCGTCCGCCTCCTCCTTGCCCCGCATCGGGCGGGTCTCGTGGTGGTCGGGGTCGTAGAGGCGGGTCTCCTGGACGACCTTCCCCCCGGACTCGAGGAGGTCGATCTGGCGCTCGATCTCGTACCCGACGGCCCTCTCGACGAACCGGAACGAGTTGACGTTCTTGATCTCCGTGCGGGTGCCGAGGGCCTGCGACCCGGCCGGGCGCACGGACACGTTGGCGTCGCAGCGCAGGGACCCTTCCTGCATGTTGCCGTCGCAGATGCCGAGCCAGCGGACCAGGGCGTGGAGCGCGCGCATGCACGCGGCCGCCTCCGCCGCGCCGTGGAGGGCCGGCTCGGTGACGATCTCGAGGAGGGGAATCCCCGCCCGGTTGAAGTCGAGGCCGGTCCGGGCGCCGAACCCCTCGTGCGCCGAGCGGCCGGCGTCCTCCTCCAGATGGGCGCGGACGAGGCCGACCTCGCGGCGGGGGCCGCCGGGCGGCTCGACGGCGATGGACCCTCCCGCGGTGATCGGGTCCTCGTACTGGCTGATCTGGTAGCCCTTGGGCAGGTCCGGGTAGAAGTAGTTCTTGCGGGCGAAGACGCAGCGGGGCGCGATGCGGGCCCCGACCGCGAGGCCGAAGCGGACCGCCATCCGCACCGCCTCGCGGTTGAGCGCCGGGAGCACCCCGGGGAGCCCGAGATCGATGGCGCACGCCTGGGTGTTGGGCGCGGCCCCGTAGCTCGCCGGGGCCCCGGAGAAGAGCTTGCTCCGGGTGAGGAGGCGGGCGTGGACCTCCAGCCCGATGACCGGCTGCCAGGCGCTCATCGCCGGCCCTGCGCCGCGGGCGGCGGGCCGGACGCCGGACCCGCGCCCGCGCCGCCCTTCGCCCCGGCGGCCCCCGCTTCCGCGGCCCTCTCCTCGAAGGGCGGCCCCCCGGCGGCGGGCGCGGCGAGCGGCGGGCGGGCGAGGCCCCAGTCGGTCGCCTGCTGGAAGCGGTGCGCCACGTTGAGCAGGCGCGCCTCCTGGAGGTGGTCGCCGACGAGGTGGAGCCCCACCGGAAGGCCGCCGACGAAGCCCGCCGGCACGGACACCGCGCACAGCCCCGCGAGGTTCACCCCGACGGTGAAGACGTCCGCGAGGTACATCGCGATGGGGTCGTCGAGTCGCTCCCCGAGCCGGAACGCGGGGGCCGGGGTCGTCGGCCCCGCGATGACGTCCACCTCCTCGAACGCGCGCCGGTAGTCGTCCGCGACGAGCCGGCGCAGCCGCTGGGCCTTGCCGTAGTAGGCGTCGTAGTACCCCTTGCTGAGCGCGTAGGTTCCGGCGAGGATGCGGCGCTTGACCTCCACTCCGAAGCCCTGGGTGCGGGACTCGACGTACAGCTCCTCGACGCTCGAGGCCCCCGGCGCGCGGAACCCGTAGCGTACGCCGTCGAAGCGCGAGAGGTTCGAGGAGCACTCCGCGGGGGCGAGCACGTAGTAGGTCGGGATGCCGAGGTCCGCGTGCTCGAGGCGGATCGGGCGGACCGTCGCCCCGAGCCCTTCGAGCACGCCGACCGCGGCCTCCACCGCCTCCCGCGCGCCGGCCTCCACCCCGCCCTCGAGCTGCTCCTCCACGAGGCCGATCCGGAGCCCCGCGATCGGCGCTTCGAGGCGGCCGGCGTAGTCGTCCACCGGCGTGTCGAGGCTGGTGGAGTCGCGCTCGTCGAACCCCGCCATCTCCCCGAACACGAGGGCCGCGTCCTCCGCGCTGCGGGCGAGTATCCCCGCCTGGTCGAAGCTCGAAGCGAACGCCACGAGCCCGCGCCGCGACACCCGGCCGTAGGTCGGCTTGAGCCCGGTGAGGCCGCACAGGGCGGCGGGCTGCCGGATGGACCCGCCGGTGTCGGTGGCGGTGGCGACGGGGGCGAGGCCGGCCGCCACCGCCGCCGCCGAGCCCCCCGAGGACCCGCCGGCGACCCGATCCGGGTCCCAGGGGTTGCGCGTCGGCCCGAAATGGCTCGACTCGGTGGAAGAGCCCATCGCGAACTCGTCGAGGTTGGTCTTGCCGAGGGTGACCATGCCGGCCGCGCGAAGCCGCTCCACCACCGTCGCGTCGTAGGCGGCGACGTGGTCCGCGAGCATGCGCGAGCCGCACGTGGTGCGGACCCCCCGGGTGCAGAAGACGTCCTTGTGGGCGATCGGCACGCCGGTGAGGAGGCCCCCCCGCCCGCGCCGCCGCGCGTCGTCGGCGCGGCGCGCTTCCTCGAGCGCACGCTCCGCGGTCACCGTGATGAAGGCGTTGAGCCGGGGGTCGAGGGCCTCGATCCGGGCGAGGAAGCCCCGCGCGATCTCCTCGGCGCTGAAGTCGCCGCGCGCGAGGCCGGCCGCGAGCCCGGCCACCGAATCGGAGGCGGGCGCGCTCACCGGGGCTCGATGACGCGCGGCGCCACGTACATGCCGTCTTCGACCTCCGGCGCGCCCCGCTGGAGCGCCGCCCGGTCCACCGACTCCGTCACCGCGTCCGGGCGCAGGCGCTGGCTGGCGGCGACCGGGTGGGAGAGGGGCTCGACCCCCCGGGTGTCGACCGCGGCGAGGCGGTCGAACAGCTCGAGGATGCGGGCGAGGTCCCGCGCCCGGTCGTCGAGCTCGGAGGGGTCGATCCGCAGCCGGGCGAGCCTCGCGACCCGTTCGACCTCGGCGTGGCTGACGTTCATCGAAACTCCTGCTTGCGGGGCCGGGCGAAAGACTCGTTCATCAGGGCAATGGAGCAATGGAATGAAACGGTTTGCACTGCTATACTCGCCGGCGGACAGCGGGGGCCGCCACGGGGCCGCTCGCTCCTGCATTGCCTCCCACCCACGGGTACGCATCGATCGTTCGGACGAGGACGCCTCGGTTCAACGCGAATCCAATCCATGATACCGAAGTTCCTGCGTGGTCTGTTCTCCGCCGATCTCTCCATCGACCTCGGGACCGCCAACACCCTCATCTACGTCCGCGACAAGGGCGTCGTGCTGGACGAGCCGTCGGTCGTCGCCATGCGCTCGGAGCCCCGCAGCAGCTCCTGGACGGTCGCCGCGGTGGGAAACGAGGCCAAGCACATGCTGGGCCGGACCCCCGGCCACATCACCGCGATCCGTCCCCTGAAGGACGGCGTCATCGCCGACTTCACGGTGACCGAGAAGATGCTCCAGTACTTCATTCACAAGGTCCACGAGAACACGCTGTTCCGCCCGAGCCCGCGGGTGCTCGTGTGCGTGCCGTGCGGCTCCACCCAGGTCGAGCGGCGGGCCATCCGCGAGTCGGCGGCCGGGGCGGGCGCCCGCGACGTGTACCTGGTGGAGGAGCCGATGGCGGCCGCGATCGGCGCCGGGCTTCCGGTGAGCGAGGCGCGCGGGTCCATGGTGCTCGACATCGGGGGCGGCACCACCGAGGTCGCGGTGATCTCGCTGAACGGCGTCGTGTACTCCGAATCGGTCCGGATCGGGGGGGACCGCTTCGACGAAGCGATCATCGCCTACGTGCGCCGCAATTACGGCACCCTCATCGGCGAGGCGACCGCCGAGCGGGTGAAGTGCGCGATCGGGTGCGCCTTCCCGAGCAACGAGGTGCACGAGATCGAGATCCGGGGCCGCAACATCGCCGAGGGGATCCCGCGCGGCTTCGTCCTCGACTCGAGCGAAGTCCTGGAGGCGCTCCAGGAGCCGCTCGCCGGCATCGTGACGGCCGTGCGCACCGCACTGGAGCACACCCCGCCGGAGCTCGGGTCGGACGTGGCCGAGCGCGGCATGGTGCTGACCGGGGGCGGCGCGCTCCTGCACGATCTCGACCGCCTCATCATCGAGGAGACCGGGCTGCCGGTCGTGGTGGCGGAGGACCCGCTCACCTGCGTGGCGCGAGGCGGAGGGCGGGCGCTCGACCTCATCGACAAGCGCGGGTCGAACGTATTCGTCAGCGAGTAGAGGCGGCGAGCGACCGCGGTCCGGAACGATGCTCGGGCGCCGGTGGAATCAGACCCGACGAAGCGGGGCGCTGCGTCCAGCCATGAACTTCTTCACCCGTTCTTCGTCTTCCAACCTGCGCCTCGCGGCCTGCGCGGCGCTCTCCCTCGCCCTCATGGTGTCGGACCACCATCGCCAGCACGCGGTGTGGGTCCGGAGCGCGCTGTCGGTGGTCGTGTATCCCCTCCACCTCGCGGTGGACACGCTGTTCGTGGAGATCCCGAGCGATGCGATGGCGTGGCTGTCCACGCGCCGCTCCCTCGTTCATGAGAACGAGGGGCTTCGCCGGGAGCTGCTCGTCCTCGGCTCCCGGATGGAGCGGATCCAGGAGCTCGAGGGGGAGAACCGCCGTCTGCGCGAGCTCCTCGAATCTTCCGCCCGCATCGAGGATCGGGTGATGGTGGCCGGCGTGCTCGGGGTGGACATCGATTCCGTCTCGAGCCGGCTGGTCCTCGACAAGGGCACGCAGCACGGGATCCGCCCGGGGCAGTCGGTGATCGACGCCAACGGGGTCCTCGGCCAGGTGGACCACGTGGGGCCGCTTTCGAGCACCGCGGTCCTCATCACCGACGCCAGCCACGCGCTCCCCGTGGTGCTGTCGCGCAACGGCCTGCGGAGCATCGCGGTCGGCGGCGGACCGACCGGGGAGCTCGCCCTCGCCCACGTCCCCCGGGACGCCGACATCGAGGTCGGAGACCTGCTCGTGTCTTCCGGGCTGGGCGGAAGGTTCCCGGCCGGCTACCCGGCCGCGACCGTGATCAAGGTGGAGACGGCGCGGGGGAGGCGCTACGCCCAGGTCCGTCTCCGGCCGCTCGCGGACGTGAAGCGCGCACGCGAGGTCCTCATGGTCTTCCCCTCCGACGGGTCCGCCGAAGGCGCCGATGCCGGGTGATGGACCGGCCGCCCGTCGTACCGGTCGGCGTCATCGTCGGGAGCTTCATTGCGGCGTTCCTCCTCACCCTCCTGCCGATGGCGGAGTGGGCGGCCCCGTGGCGCCCGCCGTGGGTCGCCCTGGTCCTGCTCTACTGGTGCCTCGCGGCGCCCGAGCGGGTCGGGGTGCTGGTGGGATGGGGGTGCGGGCTCGTCCTGGACGCCCTCGTCGGCACGCTCATCGGCCAGAACGCGCTCGCCCTCGGGGTGGTCGCCTGGATCGCCCGGCGGATCTACCGGCGGGTGCGGCTGCTTCCCCTGTGGCAGCAGGGGTTGAGCGTGTTCGGGGTCATGGTGGTCCACCAGGTCATCGTGTCGTGGGTGACCGGCATGCGCGGCCTTCCCGTGGACGCGCTGACGCACGTCTCGGTCCCGTTCGCGGGAGCGGTGGTCTGGCCGTGGATCTTTCTCCTCCTCCGGCGCGTCCGCCGCCGTTACCAGGTCGAATGAGCGACCGGGCGCCGCCGCCTCGACGGGCCCCGGCGTGAGCCTCCTCCCGCTGCGCCGGGACGCGGGGCGCGCGCGGCGCCGATACCGCTCGCGGGTCATCGTCCTCGCCGGCCTGGCCGGAGCGGGGCTTCTCGTCCTCTTTCTGCGGGCCGGCTATCTCCAGGTGGTGCGGTACGAGCACTACACGACCCTGTCCCACGAGAACCGGATCCGGATCCGCGCGGTCCCGCCCGCCCGCGGTCTCGTGCGGGACCGGAACGGGGTGGTGCTGGCCCGCAACTTCTCGGTGTTCAGCCTCGAGATCGTCCCGGAGCAGACCGGAGGGGTGGACCGCACGCTCGCCCGCCTCGGGGAGATCCTGGCCATCGACGACGAGGAGGAGGAGAAGTTCCGGCGGCAGATGCGCCACCTTCCGGGGTTCGAGAGCATCCCCCTCAAGACCCGCCTCGACGAACGCGAGGTCGCCGTCTTCTCGGTCAACCGGCATCGGTTCCCGGGGGTCGACATCCACACCCGGCTGGTGCGCGAGTATCCCTTCGGCGAGCCTCTGGCCCACGTGGTGGGCTACGTGGGCCGGATCGATTCCGAGGAGCGCAGGCGCCTCCGGGGCGACCCGCACTACCGGGCCACCCGCTACGTCGGCAAGACCGGCGTGGAGCACTCGTGGGAGCGGACGCTCCACGGGTTCGCCGGGATCGAGCAGGTGGAGGTCGACGCCCGCGGGCGGGTGGTGCGGACGATCGAGTCGACCGATCCGGTCCCGGGGGCGGAGGTCACCATCGGGCTGGACGTGGGTCTGCAACTGCGCGCGTACGCCTCGCTGGCCGGGCAGGTGGGCGCGATCGTCGCCGTCGACCCCCGCGACGGCGCGGTGCTCGCCTTCGCGAGCGCCCCCTCCTTCGATCCGAACCCCCTGGTCCACGGGATCGACCGGGAGAGCTACGCGAAGCTGAGCCGCGCCCGCCACCGGCCGATGTTCAACCGCGCCCTCCACGGCCAGTACAGCCCGGGCTCGGTGGCCAAGATCTTTCTCGCCTTCGCCGGCCTCGACCAGTCCCTCGACCACGCGCTCGGGCGCGTCTGGTGCGGCGGGAGCTACCGCCTCCCGGACACCACGTACGAGTACCGCGACTGGAAAGCGGGCGGGCACGGGCGGATCGGCCTCGAGCGGGGGCTCGCGGAGAGCTGCGACGTGTACTTCTACGAGCTCGCGTACGCGCTCGGGATCAGCCGCATCCACCGCTATCTCACCCGCTTCGGGTTCGGGCGGCCGACCGGGGTGGACCTCCCCCGCGAAGCCCCGGGCCTGGTCCCGTCGCGCGAGTGGAAGCTCGCCGCCCTGGGCCGGCCCTGGACGCCGGGGGAGACGGTGATCACCGGCATCGGCCAGGGATACCTGCTGTCCACGCCCCTCCAGCTCGCGAGCGCGACCGCCGCGGTGGCCCGGCGCGGGGTCCGCCTGCGGCCCCGGGCGGCGGTCCGGATCGAGCGGGGCGGGGCGGCGGAGGATCTGCCGGTGGAGCGCCTGCCCCCGGTGGTCGCGAACGGGGAAGGGCACTGGACGCGCGTCATCGACGGGATGCAGCGGGTGGTGCACGCCGGGTACGGCACCGCGCGCCGGATCGGCGAGGGGCTCGCGTACCGGATCGCGGGGAAGACCGGGACCGTCCAGGTCGTGAGCCAGGCGACCCGGACCTCCCCCGACGAGCTCGAGTCGATCCCCTGGGAGCTGCGCGACCACGCGCTCTTCGCGGCGTTCGCCCCGGTGGACGATCCCAGCATCGCGGTGGCGGTGGTGGTCGAGCACGGCGGCTCGGGCAGCCGCGCCGCCGCCCCGATCGCCCGCACCCTGATCGACCACCACCTGCACGGCGCGGCCGGGGAGCCCGGCCAGCTCATCGCCGCGGGCGGGCGGTGATGGACCTCCTCCGCTCCCGTCCCCGTCTCGCGCGATTCGACGTGACCCTCGTGTGCGCCCTCGTGCTGTTCACCGGGATCGGCCTGCTGAGCGCCTACTCGACGGGCGGGGAGCCGCTGCTGCAGCGCCAGCTCCTGCGCCTTCTCGTCGGAAGCGGGGTCATGATCGCCCTCGTTCACGTCGAGCCCGGCAGCTACGTCCGCTGGGCGCCCTGGTTCTACGCCGCGACCGTCGCGGCCCTCGTCGCGGTGCTCGTGGTCGGCTCGTCGGCGAAGGGCGCCCAGCGCTGGCTTGCCGCGGGCGGGCTCCAGTTCCAGCCGGCCGAGCTGGCGAAGCTCGCCACCCCGCTGATGGTGGCCGCCTTCCTCGCAAGGCGGGGCGGGGCGTTGCGGCTTTCCGTGGCGCTTGGGGCGATCGCCTTCATCGCGCTTCCCGTCCTCCTCGTCGGGTACCAGCCGGACCTCGGAACGGCGGTGATCATCGCGGTGGCCGGGGCCGGGCTGCTGTTCATCGCCGACCTGCGCTGGCGGCACCTCGCCGCCTTCGGGGCCGCGGGGCTCGCGGCGGCGCCCCTCGTCTGGCACGGGCTCAAGGACTACCAGCGGGAACGGATCCTCACGTTCCTCGACCCGGACCGGAATCCGCTCGCCGGCGGCTACCAGGTCGTCCAGTCGAAGATCGCCATCGGCTCGGGCGGCCCTTACGGCAAGGGCTGGCTCAACGGGACGCAGTCGCAGCTCGATTTCCTGCCGGAACGCTCCACCGACTTCGCCTTCGCGGTCCTCGCCGAAGAGTTCGGCCTGCTCGGGGTCGCGGTGATCCTCGTGCTGGCCGGCATCGTCGTCTTCCGCGGGTTCTGGATCGCGGGGCAGTCCCAGGAGCCCTTCGGACGGCTCGTCGCGGCCGGCCTCGTGCTCTCGTTCTTCATGCACGTCTTCGTGAACGTGGGCATGGTGAGCGGGCTCCTTCCGGTGGTTGGGCTGCCCCTCCCGCTGATAAGCTACGGCGGGACTTCCCTGGTGACCACGATGGCGGGGTTCGGGATCGTGATGGCGATGTTCTCGCACCGGCGGCTGCTGGCGGACTAGCGAGGAGGCATCGGATGCGGATGCGGCGTTTGCTTGCCGGCCTGCTGTTGGGGTTCGTACCGATCGCCGGGGCCGGGGCCGCGGAGGGGCCGCTCGCCGAGGCGGACGCGGTCCGGTCGTTCATGCAGGAGGTAGAATCGCGGCACGGCCTGGACGGCGCCTGGCTGCGGGAGGTCTTTCGCGGCGCCCGCCGGCAGCAGTCGATCCTGGATGCGTTCAGCCGCCCGGCCGAGGCCAAGCCGTGGCATGACTACCGCAAGATCTTCGTCACCCGCGCCCGGACCCGCGGCGGCGCGGCCTTCGCCCGCGAGCACCGGGCGGCGCTCGAGCGGGTGAAGACCCGCTTCGGGGTTCCGCCGGAGGTCGTCGCCGCGATCATCGGGGTCGAGACCTTCTACGGGCGGTACACGGGCCGCTACCGGGTCATCGACGCCCTCTCGACCCTGGCCTTCTTCTCCCCCCGCCGGGGCGAGTTCTTCCGCCGCGAGCTCGAGCAGTACCTCCTGTTCCTCCGGGAGGAGGGCCGGAACGCCGCCGACCTGAAGGGCTCCTACGCCGGGGCGATCGGGATCCCCCAGTTCATTCCGAGCAGCTATCGCGCCTACGCGGTCGACTTCGACGGCGACGGACGCCGCGACCTCGCGGGCAGCGTGGAAGACGCGGTGGGCAGCGTCGGCTCGTACCTCGCCCGGCACGGCTGGCGGACGGGGGAGCCGGTCGCGGTCGCGCTGACGGCGCGCGACCCCGAGCGCGCCGACCCGCTGGCCGGCGACCTTCTTCCGAAGCTCGCATGGCGCGACCTCGAGGAGGCGGGTCTCGAGGCGCGGGGGGATGCGCCGCCCCCGGAGCCCGACACGCCGGTCGCGCTGGTCCGGCTCGACGGCGCCGACGGGCCGGAGTACTGGGCCGGTCTCCGAAACTTCTACGTGATCACCCGGTACAACCGGAGCGCGCTCTACGCGATGGCGGTCCATCAGCTCGCCGCCGCGATCGGGGCCGAGGGCGGGTAGGTGGGAAGCGCCGCGCGGCTCGTCTGCATCTGCGCCGCCCTCCTCGCGGGCGCCGCGGGCTGCGCGTCGGTGGGAGACCGGCCTTCCTCCCGCGCCGAGGGACCGCGCGCAGCCCCGGCCGGGTCGCCGGGGAAGCCCGCCTACGCCCGGCGGGAGACGAAGCCCCGCCCCGCCCGGGACGGCGCGCCGGTCGGCGGCCCGTCCCACGCCGAGCTGATGCGGACCCCGGACCCGACGCCGGTCGCGGAGCCGCGGAGCCGGTACGGCAACCCCCGCTCGTACGTGGTGTTCGGCAAGACCTACCGGACCCTGCCGTCGAGCCGGGGATACGTCGAGCGGGGGATCGCGTCCTGGTACGGGACCAAGTTCCACAAGCAGCTCACGAGCAGCCGCGAGCCGTACGACATGTACGCGATGACGGCCGCCCACAAGAGCCTCCCGCTTCCCACCTACGTCCGGGTGACCCACCTCGATAACGGGCGAAGCGTCGTGGTCCGGGTCAACGACCGGGGGCCGTTCCATCCCGGCCGCATCATCGACCTCTCCTACGCGGCCGCCGTCAAGCTGGGGATCTCGGAGGCCGGATCGGGCCCGGTGGAGGTCCGGGCCATCGGGCCCGGCGGGGGCGGCCCTGCCCGGCCTCCGCCGCGCGCCGCGTCGGGGCCTTTGCAGTACTTCGTCCAGCTGGGCGCCTACACCGACGAGCGAAACGCGGAACGGGCCTACGAGGCGGCGGAGCGGCTGCGGCCCGGGCTGGCGTCGATACGCCCGATCACCAGGGGAGGGCTGCGCCTCCATCGCGTCCGGATCGGACCGCTGCCCGGACCGGACGAGACGGACCGGGTGCTGGAAGAGATCACCGCCGCCGGGGTGCGGGGCGCGGGGGTGGTCATCGAGGGTCGGAACACTTAGGCGGCAGAGGACGACGATGCCTGAAGCGAGAGTGGACGCAAGGCGCGCGCGCGGCACGGGCCGGCGCCGGCGCTGGCCGACGGCCCCTGCGGCCCTCGGATTCGCAATCGCGGTGGCTGCCGCGGCGGTCGCGGCGGCCGCCGGGAGCCCGATCCAGGTCGACGCCAGGGCGTGGATGCTCCAGGATTTCCACACCGGGCGGGTCCTCGCCGAGCACGACGCCGACCAGCGGATGGAGCCCGCGAGCCTGGTCAAGCTGATGACCGCGTACGTGGCGTTCTCCCGGATCGCGGAGGGCGGCCTCGCGCTCGACGAGATGGTGACGGTGAGCCGCAAGGCCTGGAAGATGGGCGGCTCGCAGATGTTCATCGAGGTGGGGACCCGGGTCTCCGTCGAGGACCTCCTGAAGGGGATCATCGTGCAGTCCGGCAACGACGCCAGCGTCGCGATCGCCGAGCACGTGGCCGGCACGGAGGAGGCGTTCGCCCAGCTCATGAACGAGTACGCGGCGGGCCTCGGGATGAGCGGGACCCGCTACGCGAACTCGCATGGACTCCCCCATCCCGAGAACTACACGACCGCCCGCGACGTCGCCGTCCTCCTGCGCGCGCTCATGCGGGACTTCCCCGAGAAGTACGCCTGGCACTCCATCAGGTCGTTCACCTACAACGACATCAAGCAGCCGAACCGCAACCGGCTGCTGAATCGGGACCCTTCGGTCGACGGCGGCAAGACCGGGTACACGAAGGCGGCCGGGTACTGTCTCGCGGTGTCCGCCAACCGCGACGGCATGAGGGTCGTCGCCGTCGTCATGGGGGCGCCCCGCCCTTCGGTGCGTTTCCGGGCCGCGCAGGCGCTGTTCCAGTACGGCTACCGGAACTTCCGGACCCGCCTCGTGTACGCGGAGAAGGAGCCCGTCGGCACGATCCAGGTCTGGTCGGGCGGCCTCCCGTCGGTGCAGGCCGGGGTGGCGCGGGACCTGTGGCTGACCCTCGAGCGCAGCAAGGCCGACCACATCGACGTGCAGGTCGCGTTCGACGAGCCGCTCATCGCTCCCGTCCCGGAGGCGAGCCGCGTGGGCGCCCTCGAGGTCACCCTGGAGGGCGAGAAGCTGGCCGAGCGCGAGCTGATCGCGCTGGCCGAAGTGCCGCAGGGCTCCCTGTACCGCCGTGCGGCGGACTGGTTCTGGCTGCTCTGGCGCTGAGGGCGCGTGCCGCGAACGGACCTCCCCCCCGGAATTCGCCTCCGCCGGCTGGGCCGCCGGGACTGCGCGGGCGCGGTGGACGAGATGCGCGCGTACACCGATTCGCGCACCGAGGCGTCGCCGGACGAGATCTGGCTCGTCGAGCATCCCCCGGTCTACACCCTCGGGCAGGCGGGGCGGCGGAAGCACGTGCACGCCCCCGGCCGGGTCCCGGTCGTCGCGACGGATCGGGGCGGGCAGGTGACCTACCACGGGCCCGGCCAGGCGGTCGTCTACGTCCTCATCGACCTTCGCCGGCGCGGGCTCGGGGTGCGGGGGCTGGTCCACGACCTCGAGCAGGCGGTGATCGACGCGGTGGGGCGCGCGGGGGTGGCGGCCGGCCGCCGCGCGGGAGCGCCCGGGGTCTACGCGGGGGAGGCCAAGCTCGCCGCCCTCGGGCTGCGGGTGCGGCGGGGCTGCGCGTACCACGGGGTCGCGGTCAACGTGGACCTCGACCTCGCCCCCTTCCGGGGCATCGACCCGTGCGGGTACGAAGGGCTCGAGGTCACCCGGCTTCGCGACCTCGGGGTCGCCTGGACGGTCGAGGAGACCGGGGAGAGGGTCGCGCGGGCGCTGACGGAGCGCTTCGCGCGCGACGGGGAGTCGACCCGGTTTCGGCCCCGACTTGCGCCTCGTCCGAAGTGAAGGATCCTCCTGCCAGGCTCTTCTGTGGCAGGCATCCCTGAAGGAAGAGGCAGGTGCGCGGTGGGGATTTTCCCCAAGCACACCGGCCGCGGGCGCGTCCGCGGGGACGTGGGCGTCCTGGGAACGCGGGCGTCTCGCCCGCACAGGGGTGTGAAGCGCCCGTGCACAAAAATGCGGGCGGGACGCCCGCGTTCCCAGGAATCCCGCGCAAGCGCCGCCGTGGGGGAAAAATATCTAGAACCCCGATTTCCATTAACCATATCAATAGCTTACGAACATCTCACATGCCTCTGAAGGAAGCGTGATGGCGGACGAACCCTTCGCGGGCCGGCGGGCGGACGCGGGCGACCGGGGCGCGCCCGCCGGTCTCGGCCCCCTCATGATGGACCTCGCCGGGCCGGAGCCCGACCCCGAGGACCGCGAGGTCGCGGCGCACCCGGCGATCGGGGGGGTGGTCCTCTTCGCGCGCAACTTCGCCGAGCCGCGGCAGCTCGCCGCCCTCACCGCCGAGCTGCACCGGCTCCGCTCCCCGCCGCTCGTCATCGCGGTGGACCACGAAGGCGGGCGGGTGCAACGCTTCCGCGACGGCTTCACCGAGCTTCCCGCCGCGCGCCGGATCGGCGCGTGCTACGACCGCCACCCGGCCCTCGGCCGATCCCTTGCCGAGGCGTCCGGGCTCGTCGCGGCGTTCGAGCTCCGCCGCGCCGGGCTCGACCTCGACTTCGCGCCGGTCCTCGACCTCGGCGCGGGGAACGAGGAGACGATCGGCGAGCGGGCCTTCCATTCCGACCCGGGGGCGGTGGCGGACCTCGCGCGGGGCTGGCTCCGGGGCGCGGGGCGGGCTGGCTTTGCGGGGGTAGGGAAGCACTTTCCGGGCCACGGGACGGCGCGCGGCGACACCCACCTGGACGCGGTGATGGACGGCCGCTCGCTCGCCGAGCTGCGCTCGGCCGACCTCGCGCCGTTCGCCGCGCTCTCCTCGCGCCTCGGCGGGGTGATGACCGGCCACGTCCGGTTCCCGGCCGTCGATCCGGAGGCTGCGGTGACCTTCTCCGAGACCTGGATCCGCGGCGTGCTCCGGCGCGATCTGGGCTTTGCTGGTATCGTGTTCAGCGACGACCTCTCGATGGGGGCGGCGCGCGGCGCCCTCGGCTCCCCGGAGGCGAGGGTGGCGGCGGCGCTCGCGGCCGGCTGCGACGCGGCCCTGCTGCTGAACGACCGGGCGGCCCTCGTCCGGGTGCTGGACGGCTGGCGGCCCGCGGAGGTTCCTCCCGGGGTCCGGGACCTGGGCCGCCTGCGCCCGCCTTCCCGCCCGCAAGCGCCGGAGCGCGAGTACCATGAAGCGCTGGCGCTGCTCCGGGAGCGCCTGGGTTCACCCGAGGCGGGGCCGACCCCGCCTCCGCACGAAGAAGGAGGATGACGCAAGAGATGGAACGAAGCGATTCGAAGGCGCTCGCCGGGGTGCGCGTGCTCGACCTCACGCAGTTCGAGGCCGGCCCCTCCTGCACCGAGGCGCTCGCGTGGCTCGGCGCGGACGTGGTGAAGGTCGAGAACCCGGCCGGGGGCGATCAGGGGCGCCAGGCGTCCACCGACACCCCCGGAGTCGATTCCCACTACTTCCTGCTGCTCAACGCCAACAAGCGCAGCGTCGTCTGCGACCTCAAGTCCCCCGAGGGGCGGGCGCGCCTCGAGGCCCTCATCCCGAAGGCGGACGTGTTCGTCGAGAACTTCGGGCCGGGGGTCATCGAGCGGCTCGGCTTCGACTGGGAACGGGTCCGCACCCTGAACCCCCGCATGGTCTACGCGAGCGTCAAGGGGTTCTCCCCCGAGAGCCCATACGCGGACTTCCTGAGCTTCGACATGATCGGGCAGGCGGCCGGAGGGGCCCTCTCCATCACCGGGGAGGAGGGGGGCCGCCCGATCCGCCCCGGCCCCACGATCGGCGACACGGGGACCGGGCTGCACTGCGCCATCGGGATCCTCGGCGCCCTCCTCCAGCGTGAGCGGACGGGGCGCGGGCAGCGGGTGGAGGTGGCGATGCAGGACGCGGTCACGAACTACTGCCGGGTGTCGTACGCGCAGGTGCTGGCGCGCGGCGTGTCGCCCCGGCGGACCGGCAACCGGGTGGGCTTGGGTCCGACCGCCCCGATGGACGTGTTCCCGTGCAAGGGCGGCGGCCCGGACGACTACTGCTACGTCTACGCCACGCGCGCCCACAACGGCCACTGGGAGCGGCTCCTTCGCGCCATCGGGCGCGAGGACCGGCGGGACGATCCGAAGCTCGCCACCCCGGCCCTTCGGGGGAAGCACCGGGACGAGGTCGACGCCCTCGTCGCCGACTGGACGCGGACCCGCACCAAGGAGGAGGTCATGCGCGTCCTCGGGGCCGCCGGCGTGCCGGCGGGCGCGGTGTTCGGGACCAAGGAGCTCTGGGAGGACGAGAACATGCGCGCGCGCGGGCTGTTCGCGACCGTCGAGCATCCCACGCGGGGGGAGGTCACCATTCCCGGCTGGCCGGTGCGCATGTCGGGCTCGCACGTCCCGGTGACCGCCGCCCCCCTGCTCGGCGCCGACACCGAGGCGGTGCTCGAGGAGTGGCTCGGGGGCGACGCCCGCGACCCCGCCGGCCGGGGCTCCGATCCGGGCCGGGAAGCGGCCTGACCCAAGCGCTGGGGCTCCGGCCCCGATCCGGCCGGCAAGCCGAACCCGCGCCGAGGCATGTGCGCGGTCGGGTTCTTCGCCAATGGCGAACGCCCCTGGGTACGCCGGCGTCCCGCCGGCATGTCCGGTCTCACGGGCGCTTCGCCCCTTTCCGAGCCGGCGAGACGCCGGCGTACCCAGGGAGGGTGTACCCAGGTACGACCTGCGAACCACCCGCTATCCATCCTCTATATCAATAGCTTGAACAGTGCACACGCCTCGCGCCGGGCTCCGGCTCGGCCTTCGGGCCGGAATCCGGCCCGGGACGCCTTGCCTCCTTGCGCGGCGGCAGCCGGCGCGCGGCGCCCTCGCCGCCATCTCTACGGAAGCACGAAGCCCCGGAGGTCCCCGGCGACGAGGGCGAGCCACCCCGCGAGGGCGAGCCACGGTCCGAAGGCGAACGGCCCGCGCTTCGCCAGGCCCGCGCCGATCCCCCCGAGTGAAGCGAGGAACACGATCCCGGGCAGGGCTTCCCAGCCGAGCCAGCCGCCCAGCATCGCGGTGAGCTTGAGGTCCCCCGACCCGAGGCCCTCCCGGCCCCGCAGGCGGCGGTAGGCGCGCTGGACCAGCCAGAGCGCCCCGTAGCCCGCCATCGCCCCGAGCACCGCATCCGGGAGGGGCGCGAGGAACCCGCCGATGAGGTTGAACCCGATGCCCGCCCAGAGCATCGGCAGGGTGATCGCGTCCGGCAGGAGGCGGCAGTCGAGGTCGATGAAGGCGAGGGCGACGAGCGCCCAGGTGAGGGCGACGGCCCCGGCTGCCGGCCAGCCGGGGCCGAAGCGAAGGGCGCACACGGCGGCCGCTGCCGCGCACAGGAGCTCCAGCAGCGGGTAGCGGAGGGGGATCGGGGCGCGGCAGCGGGCGCAGCGCCCCCGGAGGAGCGCGAATCCGGCGAGGGGGATGAGCCCGTGCCATGGAATGGCTCTCCGGCACCGCGGGCAGTGCGAACGCGGGGCGGCGAGGGTGAGGCGGCTCGGGGCCTGATCGCCGGCGCCGCGTCCGCCCCCTTCCCCGCGCCGCCACTCGTCCTCCATCATGCGGGGCAGCCGGTGGACGACGACGGTGAGGACGCTTCCCGCCGCGAGTCCGGCCGCGGCCGCGAGGAGCGCGAACACCTCAGTCCAGCCAGACGAGGGCCGCCATCCGCCCGGTCACCCCGTCGCGCCGATGGGAGAAGAACCGCTCGGGGTCGCTCGCCGTGCAGTAGCCCCCGCCGTGCACCGAGCCGACCCCGCACCGCGCGAGCCTACGACGGACGACGTGTTCGAGGTCGGCGCGCCACCGGCCCGGCCTTCCGGACGGCCGGAAGGCTTCGCCCGCGCCGGGGTCGTCGGCGAGGAGGGCGCTGCGGACGTCGGGGCCGACCTCGAAGCGCTCGGGGCCGATGGCGGGGCCGAGCCAGGCCATGAGCTCCCCCGGCGCGGCGCCGACCGCGCGCACCCCCGCCTCGACGATGCCCGCCGCGATCCCCCGCCAGCCGGCGTGCAGGGCCGCGACCACGGCGGCGTCCCGGTCGCAGAGCAGCACCGGCATGCAGTCGGCGGCGAGGACCGCGCAGACGGCCCCGGGCGCGCGCGCCACGATGCCGTCCGCGGGGGCGCCGTCGGGGGCCGATCCCGCCTCCACCACCCGCGCGCCGTGGCGCTGGACCAGCCACCGGGGCTCTTCCGGCAGCTCCAGCGCCCGGCGCAGCCGGGCTCGATTCCGGGCCACCACCTCGCTGTCGTCCGCCACGTGGCCGGCGAGGTTGAGGCTCCGCCAGGGGCCGCCGCTCGCCCCGCCGGTGCGGGTCGTCGCCGCCGCGCGCACCCGCCCGGGCGCCGGCCAGTCGGGAACGATGGGACGCAGGCGGCCTGCGCCGCTCATCTCCGTTCCCCGTCCGACCCCTCCCGGTCCCGCGGCCCGGCCTCGGCGTCGGCGGCGAGCGCGGCGAGCAGCGCGCCCAGGTCTTCCGGGGGCGCCGCCGTCCAGCAGCGCTCCTCCCCGGAAGCCGGGTGGCGGAAGGCCAGACGCCGGGCGTGCAGGGCCTGCCGGCCGAAGCCGTGCAGGGCTTCCCGCAGCCCGGCTCCGGCGCCGGGCGGCGGTCCGGACCGGCCGCCGTAGTCCGGGTCGCCCGCGACCGGGAAGCCGCGATGCGCGAGGTGCGCCCGGATCTGGTGGGTGCGCCCGGTGTCGAGGCGGACCGAGAGCGCGGTATGGGCGCGGAAGCGGGTCTCGACCCGGAAGTGGGTGACCGCCCGGCGTCCGCCCCGGCGCGTGACCGCCATCCGGGTCCGGTGGACCGGGTGGCGCCCGATCGGCGCGTCGACGACCCCGCCCGCGACGACCCGCCCCCGGACCACGGCCAGGTACTCGCGGCCCACGGTGCGCGCGGCGAGCTGCTCCACCAGGGACTTGTGGGCGGCAAGGGTGCGGGCGACGACCAGGAGGCCGGTCGTGTCCTTGTCGAGACGGTGCACGATCCCGGCCCGGGGGATCGCGGCCAGCCGGGGGTCGTGATGGAGGAGGGCGTTGAACAGGGTCCGATCCGGGCGGCCCGCTCCCGGGTGGACCACCATTCCGGCCGGCTTGTCGACGACGATGACGGACTCGTCCTCGTAGTGGATGGCGAGGCGAACGGGCCAGGCCGCGCAGGATGGGGGGGCAGGGTCCTCCGCCGGGGCCCGCATCTCGATGAGGTCCCCGGCCTCGACCGGGTCCCGGGGCCGCCGGGCGCGATCCTGCACGGTGGCCGACCCCTCCCGGATCCACCGCTGGAGGCGCGCCCGCGAGTACTCCGGGGCGAGCGCGGCGAGGACGACGTCGAACCGCTTGCCCGCCAGCGCCTCGGGGACCGTGAACCGCGCCAGCGGTTCGGTTACCCTATCGGCCATGAGGAGACATCGGGGCTTGTCCGTCGTATTCGCGTTGCTGCTCGCCGCCTGCTCCGGCAGGGGCGACCTGAGCGATCCCACGAGCAACCTGTCGGAAGCGGAATTGTACCGCGAGGCGAAGGCGGCGCTCGACGACGAAGACTTCGAGACCGCGGTCGACTACTACCAGAAGCTGGGCGCCCGCTTCCCCTTCGGAAGCTACGCGGCGCAAGGCCAGCTCGACCTCGTGTATGCGTACTACCGCTTCAGGGAGCCGGAGTCCGCGATCGAGGAGGCGGATCGGTTCATCGAGTTCAACCCGAGGCGCCCCGAGGTCGCATACGCCCACTACATCAAGGGGTTGGCGAGCTATACGCACGACTATGGGTGGTTCGACCGCGTGCTTCGGGTCGACCGGGCGGAGCGCGACACGACCCGGCTCGCGGCCGCGTTCGGCGATTTCCGAACCCTCGTCGAGCAGTTCCCCGAATCGCGCTACGCGGGCGAGGCGAGGGAGCGGATGGTCGAGCTGCGGGACACCCTCGCCCGCCACGAGCTGGCGGTGGCGGAGTACTACCTGGGGCGGAAGGCGTGGGTCGCGGCCGCGAATCGGGCGGAGAACGTGGTGAGCCGGTTCCCGAACTCGCCATCCGTCCGGCGCGCCCTCGGGATCATGGTCCGGGCGTACCGGGCGATCGGCCTCGACGGGCTGGCCGCCGACTCGCTTCGCGTGCTGAGGGCCAACTATCCGGGCCATCCCGATCCGGGCTAGCCCGCCCGCACGGTGCTCCCGACGATCCGGAGGCCGCCCGGGCGCGGGTCGAGGGCCTCGGGACGAACGCAGCCGAGACCCCAGCGCTTCCCGGGGCGCCTCGGGCATCGGGACTCGCAGGGATGACCGGGATCGAGGAGGCTAGATGGCCTGCGCGTCGCGTTCCCCGGTCCGAATGCGCACCACCGTGTCGACCGGGAAGACGAAGATCTTTCCGTCCCCGATCTTGCCGGTGCGGGCGGACTTGGTAATGGCCTCGATGCAGGGGTCGACCTGGTCGTCGGCGACCACGATCTCGAGCTTGAGCTTGGGCAGGAAGTCGACGACGTACTCGGCCCCGCGGTACAGCTCGGTGTGCCCTTTCTGGCGCCCGAATCCCTTGGCTTCGGAGACGGTCATGCCCGCGACCCCGATCTCCGACAATGCTTCGCGGACGTCGTCGAGCCGGAAGGGTTTGATGATGGCGACGATGCACTTCATGCGGGAGGGCGGCCTTGGAGCGGGTCGCGGAGGAAGCCCGGAAATTGTAGCCCATGCGAGGACGGACCCGTGAAGCATCACGGCCTCACCGTGATCGAGCTGATGATCGTGGTCGCGATCCTCGGCATCCTCGCGGCGGTCGCGATGCCGGCCTGGCGCGACTACCTGGTGCGGGCGAAGGTCCAGCAGGCGGCGGACACGGCCGCCCCCCACCGGGCCGCCCTCGACCGGGCGTGCCGGGACGGCGCCCTGGACCGTGCCGGGCACGACGTCCTGGGCCTCGACCCCCCCGAAGCGTGGGGCCGCGACTACACCACCGCCATCGCCGCGGCCGGGGTGGGGCCCACCGCGGGAACCGTCACCTTGACCCTGACGGGTGTGGGGGGCGGCATCGAGGCCGGAGGCCGTCTCCTCCTCACCGGGACGTGCGACGCCGGACGGATGACCTGGACCGCGGGCGGCGAGGATGTTCCGGACAAGTACCTGCCCGCCCTTCCCTGACCGGCGCCCCGGGCCCCTCGGGCGCGCCGGACGCGGGGCCGGTCCGGCCGGGGGCCCGGCTTCAGGGCTGGACGCAGCGCAGGGTTTCCCGGAAGAGCCGGCGGTTGGTGGCGACGATCTCGCCCCGCTCCATGAAGTCCTCGCCGCCGTCCGGCGCGGAGATGAGCCCCCCCGCCTCGCGCACGAGCAGCACCCCGGCCGCGAGGTCCCAGACGTGCAGCCCGACCCCCCAGAAGCCGTCGAACCGCCCCGCCGCGACGTAGGCGAGGTCGAGCGCGGCCGATCCGGTCCGCCGGCGGATCACCCCGCGATGGGAGAGCGGCCTCCCGGTCCGCTCCTCGAGGGTCTGCGGGACCGACAGGGCGAGCACCGCTTCGGCGAGGGTGTCCTGCCGGCTGACCCGGATCCGCCGGCTGTCGAGCTGGGCGCCCCAGCCCCGGGAGGCGATGAAGAGCTCGTTGCGGCGGGGGTCGTAGATCACCGCGTGCTCCAGCCGCCCCTTCCGGCGCACGCCGATGGAGACCGCATAGTGGGGGATCTGGCGCAGGTAGTTGGCGGTCCCGTCGAGGGGATCGACGATCCACACCACCTCCTCCTCCCCCCGGCCCGGCCGGGCGCCGCCTTCTTCCCCCAGGAACCCGTGGCCGGGGTAGAACTCGCGCACGGTGGAAGCGATCGCGCGCTCCGCGGCGCGGTCCACCTCGGTGGCGAAGTCGCCCCGGCCCTTGCGGGACACTTCCAGGTCGCCGACCCGGGTGTGGTGGCGCAGGATGACGCCGCCGGCCCGGCGCGCGGCGCGGACCGCGACGTTCATGATGGGATGCACGAGACGCCCGCAGGGTGGGATCGGCGTCCATTCTATCCCCCGCCGCTCTATCCCCCGCCGCCGCCCCGCTCCCTCGCGCCGGCCTCCTCCTCGACGACGGTGCGATGACGGCCTCGAACCCGCTCGCGAACGTGCGCATCGTGCTCGTCGAGCCGACCCACCCCGGCAACGTCGGGGCGGTGGCGCGCGCCATGCGGACCATGGGCCTCGGGGACCTCCGGCTGGTCCGTCCGCGCCGCTTTCCGAGCGCGGAGGCCACCGAGCGGGCGGCCGGGGCGTTTGACGTCCTCGACCGGGCCCGGGTCGTCGACGACCTGCCGGCCGCCCTTGCCGACTGCCGGTGGGCGGTGGCCGCGACGGCCCGCCCGCGGCGTCTCGAATGGGGGCGGCTCGACCCGAAGGAAGCCGGGCGCGAGCTGGTGCGGCGGGCGGCGGACGGCCCGGTGGCGGCCGTCTTCGGGCGCGAGAGCGCCGGGCTCACAAACGACGAGGTCGACCGCTGCCAGGCGGTGCTCCGGATCCCCACCGACCCCGGATTCCGCTCCCTCAACGTCGCCGCCGCGGTCCAGATCGCGGCCTACGAGATCGCGCGGGCCGCGGCCCGGGTCCGGGCGGCGGAAGCCGCCGACACGGGCCGCCCTCGGGCGGGCGGCGGGGAGGAGGGCGAAGGCGGCGGCTTCGGCGAGGGCCGGGCGGGGGCGGTGACGACGGCCGACCTCGAGCGGCTGTTCGAGCACTTCGAGACGGCTCTCGCGGACATCGGCTACCTCGACCCCGAGCGCCCCCGGCTGCTCATGCGGCGGCTGCGGCGCCTCGTCGTCCGGGCGGACGTCGACCGGGCGGAGCTCGCCATCCTGCGCGGCATCCTGAGCGCCGCGCAGCGGGCGGCGGCGGGTCCGCCCGGCCCGGGGAGGAGCTGACCCGGCCTTGGACGGGGCCATTGTTCAGCCGTGGCGGAGGGGCCGCCCGTCCAGCCAGACCTTCCCTCCGCGCAGCCGGAGGCGCCCCGTCACGAAGCGGTGGACGGTCCGGGGCAGGAGCCGATGCTCTTCCGCGAGCACGCGCGCGGCCAGGGACCCGGGCGTGTCGTCCCCCCGCACGGCGACCCGGGCCTGATCGATGATCGGCCCCGCGTCGACCTCCTCGGTCACGAAATGGACGGTGCAACCATGCTCGGACACCCCGGCCGCGAGCGCCCGCTCGTGGGTCCCGAGCCCCGGGAACGCGGGGAGCAGGGACGGGTGGACGTTGATGAGCCTTCCCGCGAACCGGCGGGTGAATCCGGCCTCGAGGATCCGCATGAACCCGGCCAGCACGACCAGGTCCGCCCGCCCGGGCCCGTCGATCCGTTCGGCCAGGGAGTGATCGAACTCCGTGCACGCCCGCCGGTCCCGACGGTCGGGGGCGTCCGCCAGGGCGCGCGCGGGAACGCCCGCCGCGCGAGCCCGATCGAGGGCGGGCGCCGCGGGGACGTCGCTCAGCGCCTCCGCGATCGGGCAGCCCGCGTCGATGAGCGCCTGGAGGTTGCTGCCTCTCCCCGAGACGAGGACGACGATGCGCGACCGCGCCGGCCAGGTCCATTCCGGGGCGGAGGCGGCTTGTGCCGGCGCGGGGAACGGACCTTGCGGCCGAGGGCCGTTCGCATCGCCCGCCCCGCTCACTCGATGAGCACCGGGTCGCGGCGGCTCGCGTCCGCGAGGCCCACCTCGCCGATGACGGCCGGGTCCTCGCCGGCGTCCCCGAGCAGCCGCAGCGCGTCGGCGGCGTGATGGGCGGAGACGACGGCCGCCATCCCGACCCCGCAGTTGAAGGTGCGGAACATCTCCCGGTCCCCGACGCCTCCCGCTTCCTGAACCCAGCGGACGATCGGAGGGATGGTCCAGCGCCGCCGGTCGAGGCGTGCGCACAGCCCGGCGGGCAGGATCCGGGCGAGGTTGACGACGAGCCCGCCGCCGGTGACGTGCGCAAGACCCTTGATCGGGACCTCTTCCATCGCCCGGCGAACCGGGCCGACGTAGATCCGGGTCGGGGTCATCAGGCGCTGCCCGAGGGACTCCCCGCCGTCGAACGGGGCGGAGAGGGACGCGCCGGAGACCTCGAGCACCTTCCGCACGAGCGAGAACCCGTTCGAGTGCAGGCCGCTCGAGGGGAGCCCGATGATGCGGTCTCCGGGGCGGATCCGCGCGCCGTCCACGATCCGGTCCTCCTCGACGAGGCCGAGGCAGAACCCGGCGAGATCGAAGTCCCCGCCCGAATACGTCCCCGGCATCTCGGCGCATTCCCCGCCGACGAGGGAGGCGCCGGCCAGCTCGCAGCCGCGCGCCACCCCTTCGATCACGGCCTGCGCCCGGGACGGATCGAGCCGGCCCATGGCCAGGTAGTCCAGGAACAGGACGGGCTCGGCGCCCTGTGCGAGCACGTCGTTCGCGCACATCGCCACGAGGTCGATCCCGACCGTCTCGTAGCGCGAGGTCTCCACCGCGAGCCGGAGCTTGGTGCCGACCCCGTCCGCAGCGGTGACGAGCACCGGGCGCCGGTACCGGTCCACGGGGAGCCGGAAGAGCGACGCGAAGCCGCCCACGCCGCCGAGCACCCCGGGCCGGTACGTGCGGCTCGCGATGGCCCGGATCCGGTCGACGAGCCTTGCGCCCCGGTCGACGTCGACCCCCGCGTCCCGGTAGGTGAGCGAGGTCGCGCGCGGTTCGGCCATGTTGCTCCGCATCCGGTTCAGCCGGGCCTTCGCATATTGTAAATTGGCGCGATGGATCATCGAGGAATGTGCATTTCGGGGGGCCCGGGACGCCGCTGGCGGCTCGCGGGCGCCGCCTTGGCCTTGGCGGCATGCCTCGCGTGGCCGGTCCCGCCGGCCGCCGGGGCCGGCCCGGAGGAGCGGTCGGACCGGTATACCGACCTCTACACGGCCCAGGTGAGGGTGGAGGACCGGGCGGATCTCGGGCTCGCGCTCGGGCGGGCGATGAGAGCCATGCTGGTGAGGCTGACCGGCTCGCGCCGGCCGGAGGAATCGCCGGGCGTACGCGAGGCCGTCGCGAGCCCGGAACGGTTCGTCCAGCAGTATCTCTTCGCGTCCGGGGACGGGCGCGACCTCACCGTGAAGTTCGACCCCGGGGCGGTGGATCGCCTCGTCGAGCAGCTCGGGCTCGGCCGCTGGAGCCGCGTGCGGCCGCGCGTGATCGTCTGGCTCGCGGTGGAGGACGCGGCCGGTCGGAAGTCGTACGTGGATTCCGCCTCGCCGACGGCGGCGGCGGTCGAGGGGCCGGCCGGCGAGCGCGGGGTCCCTTTCATCCTGCCCCTGTTCGACATCGAAGACCGCATGACCCTGCCCGTGTCCATCCTCTGGGGCGGGTTCCAGGAGCCGATCCAGCGCGCCTCGCGCCGCTATGCCGCGGACGCGATCCTCACCGGGCGGGTCTACCGGAGAGAGACCGGCCTGTGGACGGCGCGCTGGACGCTGTTCGGCGACCTGTCGCAGGAGTTCCTGACGAGCGGCGAGGGCCTGCCGGAGACGGTCGCCGAGGGCCTGCACGAAGCAGCCGACCGTTTCGCGGCCCGGTTCGCCATGCGCGGGGCGGCGGCGGCGACCTCCCGGACGCCGATCGTCGTCGACGGGGTCGAACGGCTCGAGGACTACGCACGGCTACTGCGCTATCTGGCCTCCATCGACATCGTGGAGGCGGTGCAGGTGGAGAGGGTCGAGGGAGCGCGGATCCGCCTGGCGCTCGAGGCGAAGGGCGGGCGGGCGGCGCTGGCGGAGGTGATCGCCCTCGGGCGGACCCTCTCGCCGGCGGAGGGGAGCGCCCCCGATCGGGCCGCGGGCGAGGAGCCTCCGTTCGACTACCGGCTGCGATGAGTGGCCGGGAGGGTCGCCATCCCTTCCGGCCGGCTCCCAGGCGGCCGGAATGAAACGGTCCGGCGCGCCGCGCCGCCCGCCGCCGATGACCCCGCCGCTCGTTCAGTATCCCCTCGCGTTCGCGATCGGCGACCCGCCCTCGTTCGACAACTTCGTGCCCGGCCCCAACGGGGCGACCGTGCGCGCGGTGCGGGAATCGGCGGCCGGACGCGGCGATCGCTATCTCTATCTCGCCGGGCCGGCCGGCGTCGGCAAGACCCACCTCCTGGTCGCCGCCGCCCGCGCTGCGGAGGGCTTCTATCTCGACCCCGGAGGGGAGCCAGGGGTCGGGCCGGCGGTGACCGACGGCCTCGAGACGGCCCGCCTCGTCTGCCTCGACGGGGTCGGCGCGGCGGCCGGGCGCCCCGACTGGGAGGAGGCGCTGTTCCGGCTGTTCAACGCGCTCGAGAGCGTCGGCGCCCCCCTCATCGCCGCGGGGCGGGTACCTCCCGGGCGTCTCGGGCTCCGGCTTCCGGACCTCGCCTCGCGCCTCGCCTCCGGGCCGGTGCTGGGCCTCGCCGCCCTGGACGAGACGGCGCTCGCCCGGGTGCTCGTCGGGCGGGCGCGGACGCGCGGGATCGAGCTTCCCCCGCCGGTGGCCGCCTACCTCGTCGCCCGCGAGCGGCGGGACCTCCCGCACCTGCTCGCGCTCCTCGACCGCCTCGACCGGCGCTCCCTCGCCGCCCAGCGCCCGGTGACCATCCCCTTCGTGCGCTCCCTGCTCGAAGGGAGGGAGGAAGGGTAGCGCCCGCGCCCATCGGGCAGGCCGCCGCCGGGTTCCCGGCGCCGAGGGGGCCTCCCCTTCGGGATCAGGCTTCGGTCGCCGGGCGGCGGTCGAGGCGGGCGGCGACGTGGGCGACCGCCTCGTCGAGAGGCACGAATTCGGTCTCGCCGCCCCGCCGGGGCCGGTACTCGATCGCGCCTTCGTCGAGCCGCCGCTCCCCGAGCACGAGGCGGTGGGGGATGCCGATGAGGTCCATCTCCGAGAACATGACCCCGGGCCGGACCGCCCGGTCGTCCAGCAGGACCTCGAGGCCGGCGGCCCGCAGCGCCTCGTAGAGGGCCTCGGCGCGGTCGCGCACCCTGCCCGAGCGGTGCGCGTTCATCGGGAGGAGCGCCACTTCGAAGGGGGCGATGGCGTCCGGCCAGACGATGCCGTTCTCGTCGTGGCTCTGCTCGATGGCGGCGGCCGCGATGCGGCTCACCCCGATCCCGTAGCAGCCCATCTCGAGGGGACGGGCCCGGCCGCCCTCGTCGAGGCAGACCGCGTGCATCGATTCGCTGTACTTGCGGCCGAGCTGGAACACGTGGCCGACCTCGATGCCGCGGCGGATGGAGATCGCGCCCCGGCCGTCCGGGCTCGGGTCGCCCTCGACGGCGTTGCGGAGGTCCGCGGTCACCGGCTCCGGCGCGTCGCGCCCCCAGTTGACCCCGGCGAGGTGGGTGTCCTCGCGGTTCGCCCCGCAGACGAAGTCGGCCGCCGCCGCCGCCCAGCGGTCGACGACCACCGTCCCGCCGAGCCCCACCGGCCCGACCGATCCGGGGTCCACGCCGGCCGCCTCGCGCACCGCCTCCGGCGACGCGAGGGTGACCGGGGTCCGCACCCCCTCGACGCGGCCCGCCTTGACCAGGTTGAGGTCGTGGTCGCCCCGGAGGACGAGCGCCACCGGCCCGCCGTCGCCCTCCACGAAGAGGGTCTTCAGGCACCGCTCGGGCGGGGTCCCGAGCCGGCGGCTCACGTCTTCGATGGTGCGCACGCCCGGAGTCGCCGCCTCGCGCATCGTCTCCGCGGCCGGCCCGCGCGCGGGCGGCGGGGGGGCGGGGGTGAGCTCCAGGTTGGCCGCGTAGGCGCCCTCGCCGCTGAACGCGATGAGGTCCTCCCCGGACTCCGCAAGCACGTGGAACTCCTCCGAGCGGCTGCCCCCGATGGCCCCCGAATCGGCCTCCACCACCCGGAAGTCGAGCCCGGTCCGGGTGAAGATGCGCCGGTAGGCGTCGCGCATCGCCTCGTAGCTCCGCCGGCTCGCGGCCTCGTCGAGGTCGAACGAGTAGGCGTCCTTCATGATGAACTCGCGGGCGCGCATGACCCCGAAGCGGGGCCGCACCTCGTCCCGGAACTTGGTCTGGATCTGGTACAGGTTGAGGGGGAGCTGCCGGTAGCTGCGGACCTCCCGGCGGACGACGTCGGTGACGACCTCCTCGTGGGTCGGGCCGACGCAGAAGTCGCGCTCGTGCCGGTCGCGGAGCCGCAGCAGCTCCGGCCCGAAGTGGTCCCAGCGGCCCGACTCCCGCCACAGCTCGGCGGGCTGCACCGCCGGCATGAGGACCTCCTGGGCCCCCGCCCGGTCCATCTCCTCGCGCACGATGCGCTCGATCTTGCGCAGCACCCGGAGGCCGAGTGGAAGCCAGGTGTAGAGCCCGGCCGCGAGGCGGCGCACGAGGCCCGCCCGGATCATGAGCCGGTGGCTCACGATCTCGGCGTCCGAGGGGTCTTCCCGCTCCGTGGCGAGCAGTAGCCGGGAGGTTCTCATCGCGGAAACGTTCCTGGTTCGGGCGGGCGCCGCATCATATCCCGAACCCGTTTCCCCCCGGGCCTTCGACTTGTCTTGATGGGAATGTTCTTATAGGGTCGGCGGGTCCATCGGCGGGCCGCCGGGCGGGCTCTTCGGGGCCGGGGCGGCGCGCCGGGTGTCCGGCTCAGGGTTCATGACAAGGAGCAATTCCCATGAAGAAGCAGACTCTGGCTCTCCTCTCGGCGGTGGCCGCGGCCTCGCTGCTCGGCGCGGGCAGCGCCTCGGTGGCGGCGGCCGACCGCACCGCGAAGATCGCGGGCTTCGGGGCGAAGTCGGGCGTCGTCCGCTCGTTCGGCATCAACACCGAGGCGGTCATGCAGGCGGCCGTCGAGCACATCAACAGCCAGGGCGGGATCAAGCTCGGCGACGGCTCCATGGCCATGCTGGAGATGTCCTTCGACGACGACCGCTGCAACGCCGAGGAAGGGATCTCCGTCCTCCGCAAGATCGCCAGCTCGGACGCCCTCGTCGCGGTCGGGCCGACCTGCTCGAACGTGGCCGAGCCCCTCTTCGGCATCCTGCAGCGCTCCGTGGGCGATGCGGGCGATTCGGGCCTCCAGATCCCGATCTTCACCGACACCGCGATCAAGGGCGGGCTCGCGAAGATCTCCGAGTGGGCGTTCCGCAACGTGCCCAACGAGAACGAGATGTACCGCACCCTGTTCCTGTGGGTGAAGGAGAACTATCCGGAGCTCAAGACGATGTTCGGCGGGGTGGAGGAGGACTTCGCCCACTCGCGCTTCACCTGGTACAAGGTGATGGACGTGCGGGCCCAGGAGGCCGGGTTCGAGGTCAAGGGCTTCGCCAAGTGGCTGCTCGCGGACACGAACTTCACCCAGCAGGTGCGGGAGATGAAGAAGGCCAAGCCCGACTTCGTGGCCATCTCCTCGCATCCCTTCACCCTGTGCGGGGTGCTCAAGGAGATGAACCGCCAGCGGGTGCGGCCCAAGCTGATGATCGGGCTCACCAGCTCCTCCAGCATGGAGACCCTGCAGGGGTGCTCGAAGGCGGCGGAGGGGATCATCATCCCGAGCAGCTTCGCGCCGGTCACCGACCGGGCCAAGCTGGTCGCGAAGCTGACCGACGAGAAGGGCGGGTCGGCCGACCTCCACAGCGCGGCGGCGTGGGAGATCGTCGAGGTCCTCGCGCAGGTCATGGAGTCCGAAGGGGTCATGGCCACCGCGGACTCGGTGCAGGAGGACCGCCGGAAGATCCGCGACGGCCTCGCGAAGCTCGAGACGACCAGCGGGCTCATCGGGACGATCATGCGCGAGGGTGACGGGGAGGCGACCAAGCCCTACCTCTACGTGCACGCGCAGAGCGGCGAGTGGGCGGTGCTGCACGACCCGAGCGCGAGCTGAGCTGACGCTCTCTCCGGGGCGCGGGCCGGGCCGCCCGGTCCGGCCCGCGCCCCGGGGGATCCGGACCGGCCGGGAAACGGGGAAGCGCCGTGGAGATCGAGATTTTCGGCTGGACGCCCCTCGACTACCTCCAGACGATCGTGGACGGCGTCCTGTTCGGGGCCACCTACGCGATCATCGGCATCGGCTTCACCCTCATCTTCGGGGTGATGGACAAGCTCAACCTCGCCTACGCGGCCACCGCCCTCGCCGGGGCCTACCTGAGCTGGGGGGTCGGCACCCAGATCCCCCTCCCGGCCCCGGTCGCCTACGCCGTCGCGGCGGTCTCCGCGGGGGCGTTCGGCTACCTCGTCTACCTCTGCAACTTCCGGTACATCCCGTCGGGGGCGCCCCTCGCGTCGCTCCTCGCGACGATCGGGATGCTGCTCTTCCTCGAGGAGGTCATCGTCCACGCGACGGAGGGCATGCCCCAGCCCTATCCCGCCCTCTTCGACGACGTCATGGTGGAGTGGGGCGACTTCGGGATGCGGGGCGACCTGCTGTTCGTCTTCTGCCTGTGCGTGCTCGCGACCGCGTTCCTGCTCTACGTCCTCTACCGGACGAAGCTCGGCATGGCGACCCGCGCGGTCGCCCAGCAGCCGGTCGCGGCCCAGCTCTGCGGCATGAGCGTGCAGGGCACCAACTCGACCACCTTCATCATCGCGGGGGTCATCGGCGGGATCGCCGGGGCCATGATCGGGGCGTCGGTCGGGATCCTGTCGCCGCTCCTCACCGTGCCGGTCACCGTGAAGGGGCTGATCGCGGCCGTCATCGGGGGGCTCGGCAGCATCCCCGGGGCGATCGTCGGCGGGCTGCTGATCGGGGCGTTCGAGAACACCTTCCAGCTCGTCCGCGGGGTCACCGAGCGCGACATGTACGTCATGCTGCTCCTCTTCGTGTTCCTCGCGTTCCGGCCCGGCGGCATCTTCGGCACCGCGTCGCGGCATGAGTAGCGGCGGGGGCTGACCGGCGATGGACTTCATCTGGGGGCTCGTCCAGCTCTTCGGGGTCCACACGATCCTCGGGCTCTCCGCCTACGTGATCATCCTGACCGGCCAGGTCACGATGGCCCAGGCCGGGTTCTTCGCGGTCGGCGCCTACATCGCGGGGATGCTGACGGTGCTCGGCGAGTGGCACGTCGTCCCCGCCATGCTCGCGGGGAGCGTGGTCGCGGGCGCGCTCGCCTGCGTCGTCGGGTTCCCGGCCCTTCGCGTGAAGGGGCTCATGTTCACCGTCGCGACCCTCGCCTTCGGCGAGTTCGTGCGACTCTTCTGGTTCAACTTCGACTACCAGATCAGCCGCGGGGAGTTCCAGATCGGGCCGCTCGGCGGCGAGGGGTTCCGGCAGATCCGCTTCTTCCCGGAGAACGGCTGGACGACCCTCGAGGTCGCGATCTTCGTCTGGGTCTGGGTCGTCGCCATCATGGCCATCCTGTGGTGGATGGACCGTTCGCGGATCGGGTCGGTGCTGCGGGCGGTGGGAGAAGACGAGCTCGCGGCCCAGTCGGTGGGGATCAACCTCACCGTGGTCAAGGTGGCCGCGTTCACCATCGGCGGGCTCATCGCGGGGCTCGGCGGCGGGATCTACGCCCATTACACGACCCACATCGAGCACCTCAACTTCGGGGTCCTGATGGCCACCTTCGCCATCACCTACCCGCTCCTCGGCGGGCTCCGGTCGGTGTTCGGGACGCTGCTCGCGGTCCTCTTCGTCCAGGGGTTCCTGGTCGAGGGGCTCCGCTTCCTCGGGGACTGGCGAAACCTCCTCTTCGGCGCGTTCATCGTGCTCGCGATGAACGTGCGCCCCTCCGGGTTCATCGACACCCGCGCCGCCCGCACCCTGGGGCGGCTGTTCCGGGCAGGCGGGGAGCGCGGCGGTGCTTGAGCTGCGCGCCCTCACCAAGCACTTCGGCGGGGTGCGGGCCGTGGACGGCCTCGACGTCACCGTGGAGCAGGGGCAGATCTTCGGGCTCATCGGCCCCAACGGCTCCGGCAAGAGCACCACCGTCAACCTCATCTGCGGGGTGTTCCCGGCGACCGCGGGGAGCGTGAAGTTCGAGGGGGCGGAGATCACCAACAGCCCGCCCCACGTCGCCCTGCGGGCCGGCATCGCCCGGACCTTCCAGAACATCCGCCTCTTCTCGGACCTCACGGTGTGGCAGAACCTGTGGGTGGCCCAGAACGGGGAGGAGTCGGTGCGGGCGGAGGGCTTCTTCTCGCGCTGGCTCTCCGGGAGCCGGGGCCAGCGGGCCTCGGTCGAGGAGCAGCTCGAGTTCTCCGGGCTCGCCGACAAGCGCGACGAGCTCGCGGGCAGCCTCGCGTTCGGGGAGCAGCGGCGCCTCGAGC
This sequence comes from Gammaproteobacteria bacterium, assembly GCA_965243335.1. Lineage (GTDB taxonomy): Bacteria > Pseudomonadota > Gammaproteobacteria > HK1 > HK1 > JAJDXW01. The sequence continues at coordinate 380,648 of OZ251545.1, read as the reverse complement.
TCGCGCGGGCCCTCGCCGCCCGCCCCCGGCTGCTGCTGCTGGACGAGCCGGCCGCGGGCATGAACCTGGAGGAGGTGCGGCAGCTCGACGAACGGCTGCGGTGGCTGAACGAGCAGCAGGGGATCACCATCCTCCTCGTCGAGCACGTCATGGAGCTCGTGATGGGGGTGACCCACCGGATCGCGGCGCTCAACTTCGGGCGGAAGATCGCCGAGGGCGCCCCGGCCGAGATCCAGCGGAACCAGGCCGTGCAGGAAGCCTATCTGGGCCGCCCGGAGGAGGACGGGGGAGCGGGGGACCCGGCGCCGCCGGGAGGCGACGGGGGCGGAAGCGGGGGCGGGGCGGGGGCCGGCCAGGGAGGCGCGCCGTCGTGACGGAGTCCCTCCCCCTCCTCGAGGTGAGCGACGTCGCCACCGCCTACGGCGCCATCGAAGCCCTGAAGGGGGTGAGCCTCTCCGCCGCGGACGGCCGGATCACCTGCCTCCTCGGCCCGAACGGGGCCGGCAAGACCACCCTCATGATGACCATCGCCGGGATCCTGAAGCCGCGGCGGGGCTCCATCGCCCTCGGGGGGGAGGAGATCGCGGGCCGGGCGCCGCGGTACATCGTCGAGCGGGGCATCGCCCTCGTGCCGGAGAACCGGCTCGTGTTCGCGGACATGTCGGTGGAGGAGAACCTTCGCGCGGGCGCCTTCTCCCGCAAGGCGGGGGCCGGGGTCGACGGGGACGTGGAAGCCATGTTCACGCGCTTTCCCCGGCTCCGGGAGCGATCGACCCAGCTCGCCGGCACCCTCTCGGGCGGCGAGCAGCAGATGCTCGCCATCTCCCGCGCCCTGATGGCCCGCCCGAAGCTCCTCCTGATGGACGAGCCCTCCCTCGGCCTCGCGCCCCTCATCGTGGAGGACATCTTCCGGATCATCCGCGAGCTGAACGGCGAGGGGACGACCATCTTCCTCGTCGAGCAGAACGCGCACATGGCCTTGCAGGTCGCCAACCACTTCTACCTCATCGAGCAGGGCCGGGTCGTCTTCGACGGGGCCCCGGGCGAGATGGAGGAGGAGGAGGTCATCAAGCGGGCCTACCTCGGGACGGAGGTCTGAAGCGGGGAGCGCCCCTCGTCGAGTCCCGTGCGCTTTCGCAAGCTATTGATGCGGCGCTTGTACGGGACGTCCCTGGGAACGGCGCGTCCTGCGGACGCGGGCGTCCCGCCCACCTTCGTCATTCCCGCGAAAGCGGGAATCCATGTGTCCTGGGAACGCGGGGGTCTCGCCCGCAGCGGATCGGAGGCCCGGGGGTGAAGCTCCCGCGAACGAAAGTGCGGGCGGGACGCCCGCGTTCCCAAGGGCGCTGCCCCAGAAGCCTCCGCGAGAGGCGGGCTTGGCGAAAGACCCCACCGCGCACATGCCTCCTCGTCTCCGGGCAGGCGGACCCATGAGGATGGTCGACCGGTGATCGTCGACTTCGTCCAGAACACCCTTGACGGCATTTTCGTCGGCTCGTCCTACTCGCTGCTCGCGATCGGGTTCACCCTGATCTTCGGGGTGATGCGGCGTCTCAACCTCTCCTACGGCCCCTCGATCATGCTCGGGATCTTCGCGGGCACCCTGGTGTTCGTCGAATTCGAGGCCGGCCTCGTGGCCGTCGCCGCCGCCACCGTGGCCGGGGCGGTGCTGGCCGGGGTCTACGTGGAGCGGGTCTGCTTCCGGGCGATCCGGGGCGGGGCGGCCCTCGCCTCGATGGTCTCGAGCTTCGCGATCTGGATGCAGCTCGAGGAGGTCGTCACCGTCCTCTTCCCCGACCGCACCTATCCGTTCCCGCCGCTCGCGGACTTCGCTTTCGAGCCCGGCCCGTTCTTCGTCCGCGGCGACCACCTCGTAATGTTCGCCTGCGCGGCGGCGATCACCTTCCTCCTGCACCTGCTCCTGTACCGCACCCGCTTCGGGCTCGCGCTCCGCGCGGTGTCCCGGAACCCGGCCGCCGCCGCCTTCGTCGGCATCAACACCGGCCTCGTGCTGTTCTCCGCGTTCGTCCTCGCCTCCGCGATCGGCGGGGTCGCGGGCTACCTCATCGCGGCCGCCGACCAGCAGGTCACCCCGTACTTCGGGCTGTGGGCGACCTTCAAGGGGCTCATCGCCATGACCCTCGGCGGCATGGGCTCGGTCCCGGGCGCGATCGCGGGCGGGCTGCTGCTCGGGGTCATCGAGGCCCACAGCGGCTGGTACCTCGGCACGCAGTACCGGGACCTCTCGGCCTACGCGGTCCTCTTCGCCTTCCTCGTCTTCCGGCCGGGGGGCCTGTTCGCGCAGCGGCAGACCCTGAGAAGCCGGCTCGCGGCCCGCCGGGTGTAGCCGACCGCCGTGGACGAATACCTCGTACAGGTCCTCTCCAACGTCGGGATGATCTCGTTCATCGCCCTGTCGGCGTACATCCTGCTCCTCACCGGCGAGATCTCGTTCGGGCAGCAGGCGTTCTTCGCGATCGGGGCCTACGCCTCGGGGATCGCGACCGCGATGTGGGGCTGGGGGTTCTGGCCGGGCCTCGCGTGGGGCGCGGCGGCGGCCGGCGCGTGCGCGTTCCTGCTCGCGTGGCCGACCCTGCGGATGCGCGGGCTCTTCTTCGCGATCGGCACCCTCGCGTTCGCGGAGATGGTGCGGCTCGTCTTCGAGATCTTCCGCTACCAGGTCGAGGTCGACGGCGAGCTGGTGGGGCCGAACGGCTCGGAGGGCTTCCGCGGCATCCGCTACGTCTTCGAGCAGGACGTCAGCGCCTTCGAGTACATGCTCCTCATCTACGCCCTCCTCGCGGGGGTGCTCGCCCTCCTCTTCGTCATCGAGCGGACCCGCCTCGGCGCGATCTGGAGGATGCTGGGCGAGGACGAGCTGCTCGCGGAGGCCGCGGGCGTCAACCGCACGTACTACAAGGTGCTGGCCACCGTCGTCGCGGGGGCCGTCGCGGGGATCGGCGGGGTGCTCTACGCGCACATGAACACCTACCTCGAGCCCAAGATCTTCAACGTCATGCTGGGGGTGCACAGCCTCGCCTACGGGCTCATCGGCGGGCTCGGGACCGCCTTCGGCCCCCTGATCGGGGTCGGGATCGACATCGGGATCCTCGAGTCCGCGCGGGTCTTCTCCGGGTACCGGATGATCGTCTTCGGCGGCCTCGTCGCCCTGCTGCTCATCTTCCGGCCGCGCGGCCTGCTCGACGAGGCGGCCATCCATGCCGTGGCCGCCTGGTGGCGCGGCGCGTTCCCGCCGCGCGCGAAGGGCTCCGGGCCCGAATCCGGGTCCGGACCTGGACTCAGGCCCGGACCCGGGCCAGAGCCGAGGCCCGGGCGCTCGCCGGAGCCGCCGGGGGAGCGCCCCGAGGAGCGGTCGGGGGAGCGGTCGGGTGCTGCTTGAGGTCGAGCGGGTCTCGCGGTCGTTCGGCGGGGTCGCCGCGCTCACGGACGTGAGCCTTGCGGTGGAGGCGGGCGAGGTCGTCGGCCTCATCGGGCCGAACGGCTCGGGCAAGACCACCCTGCTCAACGCGATCACCGGCCTCTCGCCCGCCGAGCGCGGCCGGGTCCGGTTCGACGGCCGCGACGTGACGAGCCTCCGCCCCGACCGGATCGCGGCCCTCGGGCTCGCCCGCACCTTCCAGACCCCGCGCGTCCTGCACCGGATGACGGTGCTCCAGAACCTCTCCGCGGCCCTCTTCGCGGGCGCGCCGAAGGTGCGGCGGCTGGGCGGGGCCGAGCGCGGGCGCCTCCACGGGCTGCTGGAGGAATGCGGCCTCGGCCGCCGGGCGGACGAGCTCGCGAGCAAGCTCACCCTGCCGGAGCAGCGCCGGCTGGAGCTGGTCCGCACCCTGGTGACCGAGCCGAAGCTCATCCTCCTCGACGAGCCGGCGGGCGGCATGACCCCGGCGGAGACCGAGGGGATGGCCCGGCTCATCGCGGAGGTGGCGGCGAAGGGCCGGGCCTGCATCGTCATCGAGCACAAGATCGACCTGATCTCGTCGCTCTGCGAACGGATCTGCGTCCTCGACTTCGGGCGGGTGATCGCCGACGGCGCCGCCGCCGCGGTGCTCGAGGACGAGGCGGTCCTCGACGCCTACCTCGGCCGGCGGAGCGCCGCGTGAGCGGGGCGGCCCCCGCGTCCATGCTGGAGGTCCGCGGCCTCCACGTCTCCTACGGCAAGGTGCGGGCCGTGCAGGGGGTGTCGCTGCGGGTCGAGGAGGGGGAGATCGTCGCCCTCATCGGGGCCAACGGGGCGGGCAAGAGCTCGACCATGCACGCGATCTGCGGGGCGGCGAGGCCCGCCCTCGGGGCCGTCTCGTTCCGGGGGAAGGACATCACGGGCCTTCCCCCGCACCGGGTCGTGCCGCTGGGGATCGCCCAGGTGCCCGAAGGCCGGCTGATCTTCGACGACCTCACCGTCGAAGAGAACCTCGTGCTCGGCGGGATCGCCCGGCCCGAACGGAGCGGGCGGCGGCGGATGGCGGAGGTCCTCGACTTCTTCCCGGTGCTCGCCCCCCGCACCGGCGAGCCGGCCTCGAACCTCTCCGGAGGCCAGCAGCAGCTCCTCGCCATTGCGCGCGGGCTCATGTCGAGCCCGGCGTTCCTCATGCTGGACGAGCCGTCGCTCGGGCTCGCGCCCCTCGCCGCGCAGGAGGTCTTCGACCTCTTCACGACCCTGCGTCGGAGCGGGGTGACCATCCTCCTGGTCGAGCAGAACGTGCGGCAGGCGCTCGCGATCGCCGACCGGGGCTACGTCATCGAGAGCGGGCGCATCATGCTGGAGGGCGGGTCCGCCCGCCTCCTCGCCGACGAGGGGCTGGCCCGCGCCTATCTCGGCGTCGAACGGCGGTAGGGGGTGTCACAGGCAGGTACTCAAGCGGAATCTCTTGGTTGCCCTTGGTCATTCTGGCCCCGGAACAGGGATTTCGAGGCGCCTGTCACCCGGATATTCCACGCAGATCGGTTCAGGTACCTGCGTAAGAGGGGTGTGTAGCGGAGAATGGACGCCACGTTTCCGATTCCGAGACCGGTTCACGGGAGAGAAGACATGCGATCGAACCCGCTCCGACCCCTCGCCGGCCTGCTCGCGCTGCTGGCCCCCGCCCTTGCCCTCGCCGCCGGGGAGCGGCCGGCGGTCGAGGTGGACTGCCGGCCGACCGGCGAGAAGCTCGTCTTCCACTGCACCTTCGAGGTGGTGGGGAGGAAGAGCCGCCGGCCCATCGAAGGGGCGGCGTTCAAGGTGGGCGCGGACATGCCGTCCATGCCCATGGCCCACAACGTCAAGCCGATCCGGCCGGAACCGGTCCCCGGCGAGCCCGGCTCGTACGAAGGGCGACTCGCGCTCGAGATGCCGGGCGAGTGGGCGCTCAGGATGACCTTCGACGAGCCGGTCCGGGACGTCGTGATCGAGAAGCGGACCTTCGGCGGCGGGGCGGGGGCGATGGACCACTCCGGCCACGGGACGGACCACGGCCGCCGCAAGCCCGGTGGCCGCTCGGGGTCGGGCCGCGGCGGTTAGCGCCGGTTTCCGCGCCCGGGCGCCGACTCCTTGCGATGCCGCTCACCGGCTGGGCGGGGGGCGGCGCCGCTACCCGCCGTTTCGGCGATACCGCTCCGAGAAGGCGCGCGCGCCGGCCGCCAGGAAGTCGTTCGCGTGGGTGTAGAGGAAGCGCACCCCCTTCGCCACGTAGCCGGCGGCGTTGTCGTCATCGACCAGGATCCCGACGTGGCGGCCGGCCGCGCGGGTCCTCTCGATCACCCGGTCCATCACCCGCTGCACCTCCGGGGCGCGGAAGTCGCCCTCGTACCCCATGCTCTTGGCGAGGTCCACCGGCCCGATGAAGAAGACGTCGATGCCGTCCACGGCGAGGAAGTCGTCGAGCTCCTCGACCGCGGTCGTCGTCTCGATCTGCACGGATACGAACTTGCCCGCCGGGTCGCGCGGGAAGCAGTACCGGACCGAATCGACCACTCCCTTCGCGTCCGCCGCCCGGTCCACCCGCGGGACCACCACCCCGTCCACCCCCCGGAACAGGTAGCGCTCCAGCACCCAGTCGGCGGGGCTGAACACCCGCACCACGCTCGCCATCGAATGGAGGCGGGCGGCGCGGGCCATGTTCTCCACCGACTCCACGTCGGGGCTCCCCTGCTCGCAGTCGATGAAGACGACGTCGATCGGCTGCCGGGCGAGCGCCTCGACGAAGCTCGCGGACGGATGGTCCGCGTTCACGACGACGAGCGGCTCGTCCCGCGCGAGCTTCGCCCGCAGGCGCGCCGCCGGGCTTGCCCCGCCCTGCCCCGGATCCGGATTCGATGCCATGCGCTGCCTCCCCCGCCGCGGCTCTTCCCCGGCCCGCGATCTTGCCCGCCCGGGGCGCAAATGCAACCGTGAGCGGTGGTTGCCGATCTCGGATTTCGCGAGGGATGCCTTGGGAGCGCAGGCGTTCCACCCACCTTCGTCATTCCCGCGAAAGCGGGAATCCACTTCGATTCAAGCCCCTTGGATTCCCGCTTTCGCGGGAATGACGGGCCTTTGCAAGGCCTGTGCCCGGGTTTCCATCGACCCCGGAGCGCAAGCTGAGCTTTGTGCGTAATCAGGAGGGGGCTAGAATGCGGGGCGCGCCCGACCGTGCGCCCATGACGGGAGGATTCCGATGTCCGAGAGCCGCGACCCGGTCGAATGGTACCGGCGCATGAGGCGCCTGCGCCGCTTCGAGATGCGGGCGGCGGAGCTGGTGGGGGACGGCGAGATCAACGGCCCGGTCCATGAGTACGTCGGGGAGGAGGCGGTCGCGGTCGGGGTCTGCGCCGCCCTTCGCGCGGACGACGTGATCACGAGCACCCACCGCGGGCACGGCCACATCCTCGCCAAGGGGGGCGCCCCGGACCGGATGTTCGCGGAGCTCCTGGGCCGCGAGAGCGGCTACAACCACGGGCGCGGCGGCTCCATGCACATCGCGGACTTCGACCTCGGCATCTACGGGGCGAACGGCATCGTGGGGGCCGGGGCTCCGATGGCCTGCGGCGCGGCGTTCACGTTCAAGGTCCGGGGGGAGGACCGGGTCGCGGTCCCCTTCTTCGGCGACGGAGCCATGAACCAGGGGGTGCTGCTCGAATCGTTCAACCTCGCCGTGATCCTCTGGCTGCCGGTGGTCTTCGCGTGCGAGAACAACGGGTACGCCATCACCTCGTCGATCGGGGAGATGCTGGGGGGCGATCTCGTCCGGCGGGCGGAGGGGTTCGGCCTCCCCGCCCGCTCGGTGGACGGCATGGACGTGCGCGCGGTCCACGCGGCGACCGCCGCCGCCGTCGAGCGCGCGCGGACGGGCGGCGGCCCCGCCTTCCTCGAATTCCGGACCGCCCGCTACTCCGTGCACAACATCGCGACCGGCGGGCGGATGCGCGACAACCGCTCGGAGGAGACGCTCGCGGAGGCGCGCGGGCGCGACCCTGTCGAACGGCTCGCCGCCGAGATCACCCGCGGCGCGGGATGGGGGGCCGGCGGCCGGGAGGCGGTCGACGACGAGGTCGAGCGCGAGCTCGAGGGCGCGGTGGGGTTCGCCCGCAACAGCCCCCGTCCCCGGGCCGAGACCGCCCTCGACTACATGTACGCCGACGCCTATCCGGACTTTCCGGCGCCGGGCTGGGAGCACTGAGCCATGCGGGAAACCATGCGGGAGCTGACGGTCGTGCAGGCGCTCAACGAAGCGCTGCGCCAGGCGATGACCGAAGACGACTCCGTCTTCATGATCGGCGAGAACGTCCGGGGCGGGGTGCGCGCGGAGACCGCCGGGCTCGACGACGCGTTCGGCCCGGACCGGGTGCTCGACATGCCGATCTCCGAGGCCGCGTTCACCGGCTTCGCCAACGGGGCGGCCCTCGCCGGGATGCGCCCGGTGGTGGAGTTCCAGGTCGCCTCCCTCATGTTCCCCGCCTTCGACCAGATCGTGAACCAGGCCGCGAAGCTCCCCCTGATGCTGGGCGGGCAGGCGCACATTCCCGTGACCTTCCTCCTGATGGGGGCCGGCGCGGGCGGCGGGCGGGCCGGCCAGCACTCCGACAACCCCTATGCGTTCCTCGTCCACGCGGGGATCAAGACGGTCGTCCCGGCGACCCCCGCCGACGCGAAGGGGCTCATGCTCGCCGCGATCTTCGAGGACGACCCGGTCGCGGTCGTCGTCAACTCCAACCTCGTCGGGAGCGCCGGGGGCGTGCCGGCGGGGGCCGGGCGCACCCCGCTCGCGAAGGGCGCGGTCCGGCGCGCGGGCCGGGACGTGACGGTGTGCGCGGTCGGCTGCCTCGTCCCCGCCGCCCTCGCGGCGGCGGAGCGCCTCGCGGGGGACGGGATCGAGGTGGAGGTGTGGGACCCTCGCAGCCTCCTTCCCTTCGACAAGGAAGGGCTCGCCGCGTCGGTCGCGAAGACCGGGCGCCTCGTGATCGCCGACGACTCCGCCCGCACCTGCGGGTTCGCGGCGGAGGTCGCGGGCCTCGTCGCCGAGCGCTGCTTCGACTCGCTCCGCGGCCCGATCAAGCGGGTGACCCGGGCCGACGTGACCGTCCCCTACAGCACCCCGATCGAGCAGGCGATGCTGCCCGCGGCCGGCGAGGTGGAAGCGGCGGTCCGCGCGCTCGCCGCCGCCTGACGCGGCCGGCCGGGCCGCGACCGTCGCCCGACGCCGCCCGTCCGGTCCCGTCCGCCCTCCGCCCGCCTGAAGAACCTCCTGTCGAGGATGGCGGATTTCACCCCCACGGAGGCGCTTGCGCGGGGTCCCCGGGAACGCGGGCGTCTCGCCCCCCCATCTTCGTCATTCCCGCGAAAGCGGGAATCCATGCGTCCCTGGGAACGCGGGCGTCCCGCCCGCATTTTTCTCCGGCGCTTCACTTCGGTCCGCTGCGGGCGGGACGCCCGCGTTCCCAGGACGCCGTGCCGGGCGTGCGGTCCGGGCTTCCCTCCCACCCGCGTACCCAGGACGCCCGTTCCCAGGACACGCTGCCCCAGGAGCCTCCGCGAGAGGCGTGCTTGGCGAAAACCCCACCGCGCACATGCCTCCTCCAGGCCGGAGGTTGACATCCTGAACGAAGCGCAAATAATGGACGGATAGCGCCACTCTGGCGGCGCCGTACACGGCCTCGTCGGTGTCGCCGAATCGTCGAGAGGGGCGTCCAGTGCCCGATGACCGGAAAGCGACCGCCCGGGACACGGCCCCGGCGGAGCTGACCCCCGAGCGCATCGAACGCAACCAGCGGATCTACGCGGACGTGGTCGCCAAGTATTACAGCGACCCCGATTTCCAGGCCGAGATGGACGCAGACCCGACCCGGGTGCTGAAGGCCGAAGGCTTCGACGTGCCGGAGGGCATCACCGTGCGGCTGTTGTTCAACACGGACCGCTACCTGCACGTCGTGCTCCCGGCGCCTCTCGATTAATCCGGGGTGGTCCGGGCGATGGTCCCCCTCCCGGCGGCGCCCCTGCGGCGCTTTCGGCTCCCTGGCGGTGACGCCTCGCGCGGGGCCGAAAGGAACGCCGGCGCTCGGGGCTCGGACGATCCGCCGCCTCGCCAGCGCCGCGAAAGCCCCCTCCCTTCGCATGAGATCGTCGTAGCGTCCGGCCTCTTAGAGACCGCCGTGCAGACTCCGCCGCGCGGTGCGGACGGGATGCGCCCACTCGCCGGGGAGACGGCGTCGAGGCCGGGCGCGTCCCGCGGCTGAGCGCGCCGAGCCCGTGCCGCCCCGCACGACGAGCGATCCGGGAACGCCCCGGCGCGACCGCGCCCGGAAGTCGTTCCTGACCAGCCTCCTCTCGTTGTCCGCGGAGGCCCTGCCGTGGACCCGCCGGCCGCCTCCGGCAGGCGGGGAGCAGGCTGGGCGCGGCGAGCCCCGGGCGCAGTCGATGCTGACGGGGCTGCTTTCGCTGTCCGCGGCCTTGCCCTGGGTCCGCAAGCCGCCGCCGCGGCGCGGGGAGGTCAAGGCCGCGATCATGGCGGCCCTCGTCCACGTCGACCACTACGAGGACCGCAACACGCACCGGCCGGTGGACCCGGACTCCCCCGGCGCCCGCTCCGTCGGGCTGTCGTACCGGGAGATCCAGAGGCGCGTACGGGCGGAGCATCCGGGCGGCAAGGTGTCGATCACGACGATCCGGTCCTACGCGAGGGACGCGAGGTCGCAGGGCCATCCGCTGCCGTACCGGAGGCCGTACTCCCGGCGGCGCCCGAGCCGCCCCGGACCGCCGTAGCGCGGGACCCCGTCATCGGACCCGCACACTCCGGGCCGGCCCCTGCCGGCGCGGCCATCCAGAGGCCCGTGCGCTGTTCGTAAGCTCTTGAGACAGGGGGATGACCACCGCCATCGCCCGGCGCCGGGTCGCCGGTTCGATGGCCCGGACCGGCCCGATGGCTCGGGTCGAGACCGCCCGCGGCTTCAGGGGACGGGCGCGGGCGCGGCGAAGTGGCACGCGGTCGGATGCGCGCTCGCCCGCGCCTCCAGGGCCGGCTCCTCGGCAGCGCAGACCGGCGCGGCCTTCCAGCAGCGGGTGCGGAAGCGGCAGCCGGACGGAGGGGCGACCGCGCTCGGCGCTTCGCCTTCCAGAATGATGCGCGCGCCCCGCTCCTCCGGCTCGATCGCGGGGGCCGCCGACAGGAGCGCCTGGGTATAGGGGTGGGCGGCCCGCTCGTAGACCTCCTGCCAACCCCCGATCTCCACGATCTTGCCGAGGTACATGACCGCGACCCGGTCCGAGATGTGGCGCACCACGGAGAGGTCGTGCGCGATGAAGATGCAGGAGAGCCCGAACTTCTCCTGGACCTCCGCCAGCAGATTGAGGATCTGGGCCTGGATCGAAAGGTCCAGGGCGGACACGGGCTCGTCGCAGACGATGAGCTTCGGATTGAGGGCGAGGGCCCGGGCGATCCCGATCCGCTGGCGCTGGCCGCCGGAGAACTGGTGCGGGTAGCGATGGGCGTCGTCCGGGGACAGTCCGACCTGAACCAGCAGCTCCAGGGTGCGTTCGCGCCACTCCCGGCGCGGGACCGCGCCCCTGAAGATGGACCAGGGCTCACGGACGATCTCCGCCACCGTCATCCGGGGGTTCAGGGAGGCGAAGGGGTCCTGGAAGACGAGCTGGAGATGCCGCCGCCGCTCGCGCATCTCCCGGCGCGAGAGCCGGAACAGGTCTTCGCCCGCGAACCGGACGCGCCCCCCCGTCGGCTCGACCAGCCGCAGCAGGGTGCGGGCCAGGGTGGACTTGCCGCACCCCGACTCGCCGACGATCCCCAGGGTCTCGCCGCGGTGGAGGGTGAAGCTCACGTCGTCGACCGCGCGCACCGGGGCGCCGCCGCTCCGCAGCAGGCCGCGGCCGCGGGCCGGAAAGTGCTTGACCAGGCGCTCGACTTCGAGGAGCGGCTCGCCCCCGCCGGCCCGTACCCGCTCCGCCCGCGGGCGGGCGCTCCCGGGCGGCGCCCCATCTCCCGCCTCAGCCACCGGCGACGAGCCCGGCCGCGAAGTGGCAGGCGCTGCCGCGCCCCGTCGCGACCTCCCGCAGGGCGGGGAGGTCGCTGGCGCAGACCGGCTGCCGCCGGCCGCAGCGCGGATGAAAGGGGCAGCCGGGGGGGATGGCGGTCATGACCGGAGGCGCGCCTTCGATGGCGGGGAGCCGGCGGTTCTTGCTCTCCGCCCGCGGCGCCGACTGCATCAGCCCCGCGGTGTAGGGGTGCGCGGGCCGCGCGACGACCTCCCCGGTCAGCCCGTCCTCGACGATCCGGCCGGCATACATGACCATGACCCGGTCGGTGCTCTCGGCGATGACCCCGACGTCGTGGCTGATGAGGATCAGCGCCATGCCGGTCTCGGCGCGCAGCCCCGCCAGCAGCTCCATGATCTGGGCCTGGACGGTGACGTCGAGGGCGGTCGTCGGCTCGTCGGCGATGAGGACGTCGGGCTCGAGGGCGATCGCCATCGCGATCATGACCCGCTGGCACATGCCGCCGGACAGCTCGTGCGGGTAGCCGTGCGCCCGCTGCCGCGCCGAGGGGATCCCGACCCGCTCCATCAGCGCCACCGCCTTGTGCAGCGCGTGGCGGCGGGACGTCCCCGGCCGATGGACCCGGAACGATTCGCCGAGCTGGTAGCCGATGGTGAGGCTCGGGTTGAGCGCCGTGATCGCGTCCTGGAAGACCATCGAGATCCGGTCGCCGCGGATCCTGCGGGTCTCGCGCGTGGTGGCCCGCAGCAGGTCGAGGCCGCGGAACCGGGCCTCGCCCTCGACCCGCGCCGGGGGGCGGGGCAGCAGGCCCATCACCGCGCCCGCGGTCACGCTCTTCCCCGAGCCGGATTCGCCCAGGATGCCGACCGTCTCGCCGCGCCGGATCGAGAAGCTCACCCCGTTCACGGCGCGCACCAGGCCGTGCGGCGACTCGAACGCGACGCGAAGGTCCGACACCGCGAGGGCCGGGGCGGGATCGGGCGGGGCGGCGGCGGACGGTAACGGTGCTTCGGCGGCGGCCGGGGCGCCAGCCCGCGCCGACCCGGCGCGCCCGCGCCCGCTCCCCTCCGCACCGGGATTCATATGAGCCACCGCCACCGCTGCACGGGGTCGGTGATGGTCCGGAGCCAGTTGGCGAGCAGGTTGAGGCTCAGGGTCGTCAGGAATATGGCGAGGCCGGGAAACGTGATCATCCACCAGGCTTCGCGCAGGTACTCGCGCCCGCGCGCGATCATCAGCCCCCAGGACGGTTCCGGCGGCTTCAGCCCGAAGCCGAGGAAGCTGAGGCCGGCTTCCGCGAGGATCAGGAGGGCTGCCTCGAGGGTCGCGAGCACGAGCAGCGGCGACAGCATGTTCGGCAGGAGGTGGCGGAAGATGATGCGAAGGTCGGTCGCCCCGAGGGAGCGCGCCGCCTCGACGTAGGAAGACTCCCGATGGGACAGGGTGATGCCGCGGGCGAGGCGCGTGTACACGACCCATCGCACGAGGGCGAATACGAGCACCATGTTGACCAGCCCGCCGCCGACCACGAACAGGACGAAGAGGGCCACGAGCAGCGACGGCACCGCCTGGAACGCGTCGACGGTCCGCATGACGGCCGCGTCGACCCGCCCGCCGTGGAAGCCGGCGAAGAGGCCGAGCGTGGTCCCGATCACCGCCGACGCCGCGACCGCCACGACCCCGACCGCGAGCGACGCCCGCGCGCCGTACATGAGGCGCGTCAACATGTCGCGGCCGAGGGCGTCGGTCCCGAGCACGTGGAGCTGGACCACCCCCCCGATCCCCTCGACCTCGGAGAACGGGGGCCGCCGGCCGGCGAAGATGTTCGGCAGCAGCGGATCGTATGGGGCGAGGAGGGGGGCGAAGACGGCCGCGACCGCCAGCACGGCCAGAAAGACGACCGCCGCCAGCACCACCCAATCCCTCGCGAGGGCGGCGGCCAGGTCGCGGGCGGTGATCCGGCCCTGCCGCTCCTCCCCCCCGGCGACCCCCGCTACCGGTGCTGCGGACGATACGGACGCCATGCCGGATCAGCCGAGCCGCACGCGGGGGTTCAGCGCCATGTAGGCGAGGTCGACGAGGAGGTTGACCCCCAGCACCACGAGGACCAGCAGAAAGATCGTCGCTTCGATGAGCGGCACGTCACGGATCGCGAGCGCGTCGACCGTCAGCGCCCCGATGCCCGGCCATCCGAACACCGTCTCGATGATGATGACCCCGGTGACGACGTTGACGGTCTCGTCGCCGATGGTCGTGACGATGGGGATCGCGGCGTTCTTGAGGGCGTGGACCGACGTGATCCTCGTGATCGGCACGCCCCGCCCGCGGGCGGCGGTCACGTAGGGCTTCGCCAGCTCGTCGAGCATCGCGCTGCGCGCGATCTGGGTGATCCGGCCGATCGGCCGCAGGGACAGGGCGAGTGCGGGCAGGACGACGTGCGCGGGCGTGCCGTAGCCGGAGGTCGGCAGCCAGTCCAGCTCGACCGCGAAGACCAGGATCAGGATGAGCGCGAACCAGTACTCGACGATGGAGACCCCGGCCAGCGACAGCACGTTGACCGCGCGGTCGCCCGCCGTCCGGGGGCGGACCGCCGCGTAGACCCCGAGCGGCAGGGCGACGAGGACCGAGAACAGGATCGTGGCCGCGCCGAGCAGGAACGTCGCCGGCAGCCGCTCCATCGCGATGGGCAGGGTCTTGCGCGATTCCGGCAGGCCGCCGTGCTTGAACGGCTTGCTGATGCCGTAGCGGAACGTGTCTCCGAGGTCGCCCTGCGCCATGCCGAGGACGAAGCGGCGGTACTGCGTCCAGAGCGGGTCTTCGAGGCCCATGCGCTCGCGCAGCTCGCGAACGTCCTCCTCCGTGGCCGCGACCCCGAGCACCATCCGCGCGGGGTCCCCGATCTGCCGGTCGGCGAAGAACACCGCCGACATGACGAGCCACAGCATGACCACGGAGGCGAGGAGCCTCCGCACGAAGTAGACGCCGAGCCCGTGGCCGGTCAAGGGCCGGCGCTCATCGAGCGGCGCGTTCCGGGCGGGCGCGGGGGGCCTCGGGCCGCGCGCGAGGCGGGTCGCCAAGCGGCCCGCGCCCCGCGGCGGACGCTACGGACACCGCGTATCCCCCGCGCCGCGCCCCGGCCGCCGCCGGCCGCGGTGCACCGGGCCGCGGGGCGGGCCGCCGCCGGGGCCGGCATGGGGCCGGGCGGAAGCGCGCGCCGGCGCAGTCGGACCGGGCCTAGTCGAGCCGCATGTGCACCGCGACGATCCGGTGGTCCAGGCCGAACTCCCAGGCGAAGCCCTCCGGCGTCCCGTAGGCGCGCTGCAACAGCCCCACCGGGGCGGCCACGTAGCGCTCGTGCCCTTCCCGGACCAGCGCGCGCAGGGCCTCGTGCCGCTCCTCGCCGGTCAGCGACGCGGCCCGGGCGACGCGCGCATCGAAGTCCGGATCGCAGAACACCGACACGATGCCGCCGCACGAGTAGTGGGCCCCGAAGGTCGCGCCGTAGTCCATCAGCGGGTTCGCCTGGACGTGCAGCCAGGCATAGGCCCGCTCCGGGGTCGGCTTCGATACCGCCCGCGGGTTGAACACCCCCGGCTCCTCGACCGCCACGGTGTTCGGGACCCCGATGGCGCTCAGCATGGCCCCCATCGCCTCGACCATCTCGCCGTTCCGGGGCGTGGACCCGAGACGGGTCGAGATGTGGATGCTCGGGATCTCCGCCCCCTCGGCCTTCAGCTCGTCGACGATGGCCCGGGCGCCGGCCGGGTCGTAGGGATACTGCCGGATCCCGTCGTCGAAGCCGGTCGCCACGTTGGGCAGCATCTGGCCTTGCAGGGGCTCCCCGAGGCCCATCAGGTTCTGGCGGATCCCTTCCCAGTCGATGCCGGTGAAGATCGCCCGGCGGAACCGCAGGTCCGCGAGCAGGGGGTGGGCGCCGTGAAAGTCGAGGCGGAACTGGAGGAAGGTGTCCGAACCCTTGACGGCGCACTCGATCCCTTCCTTGGCGTCGAAGCGGCTGCACTCCTCCCTGGTGAGGAACATGGCCACGTGCGCTTCGCCGCTCTCCACCATGGCCGCGCGCACGATCGGCTCGGGCCGCCACACGACCCGCAGCCGGTCGAAGAAGATCTCGCCGTAGGTATCCGCGGCGGTGTTGCCCCACCAGTCCGGATTGGCCGTCGCGGTCCAGTACTGGCCCTGCTTCCACTCCTCGAACACGTAGGGCCCGGTGCCGACGGGATGGACGTCATGGCTCGCCGGATCCTCGAGAATCTGCCGGGCGGACGTGACCCCGCCGAGATAGATGCGCCGCGGGAGCAGGGGATCGGGCTCCGCGGTGATCACCGCCACGGTCGAGGCATCGACCGCCTCGGCCGTGATCTGCGGCCCCATCATCTCGCGGACGCTGTAGTTGTTCTCCGGATTCCACAGCCAGTTGATGCTGACCGCCGCGGATTCGCCGTCGAGGGCGGAGCCGTCGTGGAAGGCGACCCCTTCCCGGAGCTTGAAATGCCAGACCGTCGGCTCGACCTGCTCCCAGCTCGTCGCCAGCATGGGTTTGACTTCGTTGGTCCGGGGGTCGAGCCGGGTGAGCTGCTCGATGACGTTGCGAAGGCCCACCCCGTTGACCTCCTTGTAGGTGACCTGGGCCTGCATGGACTGGGGCTCCTGGTTGGCGACGATCACCAGCTCGCCCCCTCCGCCGACCGCCTGCGCCGGGCCGGCCGCGAGAAGGCCGAGAGCCGCCCCGAGCAGTGCGTTGCGAGGATGGTGCATCGACATGGCTGCGTCCCTCCGTTTCCGTGCGTTGGACCGCCATCTTACATGCCCGGGCCGCCGCCGTCCGGCCCGGCTCGTCCGCGGGCGCGTGCGCGACAGAGCTCTCCGCCAGGCGCACCGCTCGCGAGCGCTCCTGGAAATGCGGGTCAGAACCGCACGCGCAGCTCAAGCCCCCCGCCGTATCCGCTCGTGCCGCTTCCGCTCGTGCGGTAGCCCGCGGTGGCCCGCACCACGACGTTCTCATCCACCTCGAACACCCCGCCGGCCCCCAGACGCACCGACGCCGGACGAACCTCCGTCTCCAGCAACTGCCCCCCGACCTTCACCTCCGTCTCGTCCGAGAGCTCGCGCTCCACGTCCAGCGAGCCGTACACCCGCCCCCAGGAGCCTCCCATCCCCAACTCCGTCTCCACCATCACCCCCAGACGGCCCTTCACGCTGCGGGCGCCCTCCGCCGACACCGACACCCGAGCCTCCGGGCTGCCCGCGGTCTCCATGTCCGTGAAGTCGTCCAGATCGGCCGCCGACCACGACAACCCCCCGCGCGGCGTCACCAACGCCCTGCCCACCGGCATCCGCGCGCCCACCTCCACGCCCAGCGCATACCCCGCGCCGTCGACGTCCTTCTTCAGCAGCTCGCCGTGCGTGTACGATTCGACCCCGACGTCGTACAACGTCAGCCCCGCCTGCGCGTCCACGTACAGGTCCCCGGCCAGCCACGTGGCGGACACCCCGCCCCCCAGCCCGTCCAGCTCCACCTCGCCCACGCCGCTCATCTGCGCCTTGCCCCCGAGCGCGTGCGCCGACACCCCCAACCGACCGTTCTCGCCGGCGAGGAAGTCGAACCCCGCACGCACCCCGCTCCGGCGGTGGTCGTAGTCAAGCTCCCCGGCCGTCGCCGCCTTCTTCGCCCGCCACTTGCCCCGCGCCGACTCCACCCGCGCCCAGCCGCCGTTCGCATCCCGCGCCGCCGACGTCCGCTCCGCCCACGACGGCAGGCCGTTCATCTCCAGCAGCATCGACGGCAGCGCCTCGTACAACCCGCAGCGGCCATCTCCCGCATCCTCGCAGGAGAGCTCCATCCCCGGACCCGTCCCCGGACCCGTCGGACCCGCCGGACCCGATGGCGGGGGCGCGCACACATCGCCATCGCCGCGGGTCTGGCCCTCGGGGCACGGAAGCCCGCTGGTGTCCAACCGGCCGTCGGGGGTGACCGGCAACTCCGTGTCGTAACCGGTGGGCACGCCGTCCCGGTCCTCGCGGAAACGGACGGCCTCGACGTCCTCGGTGGGGCCCTCCACCCGCGCGTACGCCGCTTCGGCGGAATCCCGATCCTCGATCAGGCCGTCGGTGACCAGGGTCAGGGCCACCAGGGTCGCCGCGTCGCCGCCGCCCCGGATGACGCGGTCGGCGCCGTTGGCCCGCACCTTCCCGTTCAGGCCCACGATGACGCTGCCGCCGCCGGTCAGATGCACCGCCGCGGCGCCGCCCTCGCCGCCCTTCACCTCGCCGTCGACGTACGCCACCGCCGGGCCCGGGTCGTTCACCAGGATCCCCACCCCCGAGGCGCCCGCGTGCACCTTGCCCCCCTCCATGACCAGCACCGCGCCCCCGCCCGACAGGTGCACCGCCGCGTCCGTACCGCCGGTCACCGTGCCCGCCACGGTGACGAGCTGGTTGCGCAGGGGAACCGCATCCGCACCCTCGCCGTGCATCACCGCCACGAGCTCATCACGTCTGTTTTCGTCTGCCTTGCTGTACCCGGGCGTGTACTTCCTGGCCAGCCTCAGGCCCTCGCCCGCGTTCGCCACGTAGACGCCCGCCCTGGCCCCGGTCACGCTCGCGCCCTCGGCCACGGTGACGGAAACGCCGCCGTTCCGGTCGTGGGGCGTCGCGTACCAGGCGCGGATGCCGTCCCCGCGCGAGTCGATGGAGCCTGCGTTCACGGCGATGCGGACGTCGCCCACGTTGTGGCGCTCCAGCAGCCCCTTCACCGCCGTCTTCCAGGCGGCGGTGAAGCCCGCGTCCGCAGCGTCGAGCGCGGCGTCAACGTCGGTGTTCGTCGCCACCGCCCGCAACACCTTCTCCTCCTTCTCCGAGAGACCCTGCGCCAGCACGTTGCGCAGCAGGGCTCTCGTGACGTCGTCGTCCGTGCTCAGATACTCCACGATCTCCCGGTCGCTCAAGTCCGCCACGCTCGTGGCGGCGCCGTCGATGGCGGTGAGGACCGCCGACGCGACCTCGATCTCGTCGTTCCCGAGCGCCGCCCGGAACTGCGCCACGACGTCCGCCCTCCGCGAAGCGGCGCCGCTCGCCGCCAGCAGCGCCGTCTGCGCCGCAGCGTCCGCGACCGCGCCCGGGTCGTCGCCCCTGGCCACCTGCGCCGCCACCTCGCGCCAGGACAGGGCGTGCGCCTCGATGCCCGCCGGCGCGTCCCAGCGGACGGTCTCCTCGACCGCCTTCCCGGCCGCCGACTCCCGGTCGAAGGTGAGCACGTCCGCAGCGCTCGCCGCCGCGAAGCGGCCCCGGTCGCCCCCCGCGTGCGAGAACGTCCCCGTCCAGGTGACGTCGATCAGCGGCTGGTCCGCCGCCGCGCGCGTCTCTCCCGGCGCGCTCGCGCGCGGGACCGCGGCGTACACGCCCGTGCGGCCCGATATCGTCCCCGCCTGGGTGATGCGGCAGCGTCCGTCCGCCGCCTCCGGGCACAGGAGCGGCGGCTCCGTTGGCAGATCCGGCCGCGAGGGAAGCTTGCTGGTGTCCAACAGGCCCTCGGCGGTGACCGCCAGCGACGCGGAGTAACCGGTGGGCGCGCCGTCCCGGTCCTCGCGCAGACGGGCGCTTTCCACGCCCTCGAGGGAGCCCTCCACCTGAGCGTTCACGTCCTCCCGGTACGGGATCAGGCGGTCGGTGACCAGGGTCAGCGTGGCCGCCTCCGTACCGTCGCTCCGGATGGCGTGCTCCGCGCCGTTGGCCTGCACCTTCCCGCCCAGGCCCACGACGACGCTGCCGCCGCCGGTGAGATGCACCGCCGCGGCCCCGCCTGCGCCGCCCTTCACCTCGCCGTCTACGTACACCACCGCCGGGCCCGGGTCGTCCACCAGGATCCCCACCCCCGAGGCCCCGGCGTGCACCCTGCCCCCCTCCAGGACGAGGACCGCGCCCCCGCCCGAGAGGCGCACCGCCGCGTCCGTCCCCCCGGTCACCGTGCCCGCCACGGTGACGAGCTGGTTGCGCAGGGGAACCGCATCCGCACCCTCGCCGTGCATCACCGGCACGAGCTCATCACGTCTGTTTTCGTCTTCCTTGCTGTACCCGGGCGTGTACTTCCTTTCCAACATCAGGCCTGGCCCCGCGTTCGCCACGTAGACGCCCGCCAGGGCGCCGGTGACGCGCGCGCCTTCGGCCACGGTGACGGAAATGCCGCCGTTCCGGTCGTGGGGCGTCGCGTACCAGGCGCGGATGCCGTCCCCGCGCGAGTCGATGGAGCCCCCGTTCATGGCGACCCGGACGTCGCCCACGTTGTAGCGGTCCAGCAGCGCCCTCACCGCCGTCTTGTAATCGGTGGAGAAGCCCGCGTCCGCGTCGTCGAGCGCGGTGGTGAGGGCCGTGGCGTCACCCGCCGCCACCGCCTTCAACACCTTCTTCTCCGCCTCCGAGAGGCCCAACTCCATGACGGCCCGCAGACCCTCCCTGATATTGTCGTCGTCAGTGGCCAGGTAAGCCGCGATCTCCTCTTCCGTGTACACGTCGTCGTCGGTGGTGTCCATGGCGTCGATGAACGCGGCGAGCACGCTCCCGGCCTCGACCACGATTTCATCGTTGTCGAGCATCGCCTTGACCTGCTTCACGAGGGCGTTCGACTTCGCCCTGAGGTCCGCGTCGGCGGTCGGCCTGGTGTCGAACACCCGCTCCCGCGCCGTTTGGTCCGCAATCGTCCCCGGGTCGTCGCCCTTGGCCACCTCCGCCGCCACCGCCCTCCAGGACGTCGCCTGGGCCTCGATGCCCGCCGGCGCCCCCCAGCGCACGCTCTCCCCCACCGCCTTCACGGCCGCCGTCTCCCGGTCGAAGACGAGCATCTCCGCGGCGGTCGCCGCCTCGAACCTGCCCAGGTCGTCCGGGGCGACGTCGGCCTCCGTCCCGTGCGAGAACGTCCCCGTCCAGGTGACGTCGATGAGCGGCTGATCCGCCGCCGCGCGCGGCGCCACCGTCGCGGCGGTGGTCCCGTGCGCCGCCAGGGCGTAGACCCCCGTGCGGCCCATGACCGTCCCGCCCTGGGCGATCGCGATCCGCCCGGCGTCGTTGTCCGCGTCCGCGCCGAGGGTGGCGAAGACGCCCGCGGCGTGCTTCGAGACGGCCCCGGCCTCCGCGCCGAGGGTGACGGTGACGTCGCCCGTGCCCCGGTTCCAGGCATGGACGGCGGTACTGTTCCAGCCCGTGGACCGGACCGTACTGTTCAGGCCCGTGGACCGGACCTCGCCGCCCGTCACGCTGACCGTCACGTCGCTGGCGTCCCCCGCCTTGTTCGCGGCGAAGATGCCGGGCTCGGTCTCGCCGCGCACCGTCCCGCCGGTGTTGGTGACGGTGACGGCCCCCGAGCCGAGCCGGTTGACGTAGACGCCCGCCAGGCCGGCGGTAACGTCGCCGGCGTTGGTGACCGTGACCGTGCCCGTGTGGCCCGCGTTGTCCTGCGGATAGACGCCGTGCAGGTCCGCGGTGATCGAGCCGCCCGTGGTGGTGATGGCGACGTCGCCCGAGGACCCCGGCTTGACGACCCGGATGCCGTATGTGCCCGCATCGATGGTCCCGCCGTTGGTGACCGTGACGTCGCCGCCCGCGTTCGCGACGTAGATGCCCGCCAACCCGGCGGTCACGCTCGCGCCTTCGGCCACGCTGACGGAAATGCCGCCGTTGTCGTCGTGGGGTGTCGCGTAGTAGGCGCGGATGCCGTCCCCGCGCGAGTCGATGGAGCCTGCGTTCATGGCGATGCGGACGTCGCCCACGTTGTAGCGCTCCAGCAGCGCCTGCACCGCCGCCTTGTAGTCGCTGGGGAAGCCCGCGTCCGCGTCGTTGAGCGCGATGGTGAGGGCCGTGGCGTCACCCGCCGCCACCGCCGCCAGCACCGCCTTCTCCTTGTCCGAGAGGCCCTGCGCCAGCACGTTGCGCAGCAGGGCTCTGGTGGGCGCGTCGTTCGTCTGGAGATACGTCACGATCTCCGCGTCCGTCACGTCGTCCAGGCTCGTGGCGCCGCTGCCGCCGATGGCGGTCCAGACCGCCGGCGCGACCGCGAGATCCGCGTTGCCCAGCGCCGCCCGGAACGCCGCCACGTAGGCGTTGTCGCTGGCGGTGGCGCCCGTCGGCACGGCCGTTAGCTGCGCCGCGTTGTTCGCGATCGCGCCCGGGTCGTCGCCCTTCGCCACCGCCGCCGCCACGTCGCGCCAGGACAGGGCGTGCGCCTCGATGCCCGCCGGCGCCCCCCACCGGGTGGTCGCCTCCACGACCTCCACCGCCGCCGACTCCCGGTCGAAGGTGAGCGCGTCCCGAGCCGTCGCCGCCGCGAAGCGGCCCGCGTCGCCGGCCGCCCCTTGCGAGAACGTCCCCGTCCAGGTGACGTCGATCAGCGGCTGGCTCGCCGCCGTCGCGCCTATGCGCGGGACCGCGGCGTAGACGCCCGTGCGGCGGTCCGAAACCGTCCCCGCCTCGGTGATGACACAGCGTCCGTCCGCCGCCGCGCAATCGTACGACGTCGGCCGCGAGGGAAACTTGCTGGTGTCCAACATGCCGTCGTCGGTGATCCCCAGCGGCAGGGAGTAACCGGTGGGCACGCCGTTCGCGTATTCGCGCAGACGCGCGCTGTCGACGCCCGAGAGGGAGCCCTCCACCTGGGCGAGCAGGTCGTCCCGGTACGGGACCATGGCGGTGAGCCGGGAGCTCTCGGTGATCAGGCTCAGCCTGGTCGTCCCCGCGGTCCCGTCTCTCTGGATGGCGTGGGTGGCGCCGTTGGCCCGCACGCGCCCGTTCAGCCCCACCGTCACGGTGCCGCCGCCCTCGAGATGCACCGCCGCGGCCCCGCCCGCGCCGCCCCTCACCTCGCCGTCCACGTACACCAGCGCCGGGCCGTCCGCCAGGACGCCTACGCCCGAGGAGCCCGCGCGCACGCTGCCCCCTTCCTCGACGATGACCGCGCCGCCGCTCAGGCGAACCCCCGCGTCCGTCCCCCCGGTCACCGTGCCCGCAACGGTGACGACCTGCTTGAGCAGGGAACCCCCGTTGTACACCGCCGCTATGGACTGGTCGGCGAGAGCGCCCTGGCCCATGGCGAACCCGTAGGTGTACTTCCTGGCCAACGTCAGGCCGTCGCCCGCATTGGCGACGTAGACGCCCGCCGTGCCGCCGGTCACGCTCGCGCCCGCGGCCACGGTGACCTCGATGGAGCCGCCGTTGGCGGCGTAGACGCCGGCCTTGCCGCCGGTGACGCTCGCGCCCGCGCCGACCGTGACCTCGACGGCGCCGTTGCTGGCGTGGGGCGTCGCGTAGTAGGCGCGGATGCCGTCCCCGCGCGAGTCGATGGAGCCTGCGGTCATGGTGATGCTGACGTCGTCCAGGTGGTGGCGGTCGAGCAGCGCCTTCACCAGGCTCCAGTAGTCGTTGGGGTCCGAGGTGTCGTCCGTGAAGCCCGCGGCCGTGAGCGTGGCGTCCACGTCGTCGTTCGTCGCCACCGCCCGCAGGATCGACTTCTCGTCGTCCGTGAGGCCCTGCGCCAGGACGTTCCGCAGCAGGGTTCTGGTGGCCGCGTCGTCCGTGCTCAGGTACGTCACGATCTCCGCGTCGCTCAGGTCGGACACGCTCGTGGCGGCCGAGTCGATGGCGGTCAGGACCGCCGCCGCGACCGCGAGGTCCGCGTTGCCCAGCGCCGCCTTGAACTGCGCCAGGATGGCCGCCCTCTGCGAATCGGCGTGCGTTGTCGACAGCAGGTTCATCTGCGCCGTGTTGTCCGCGATCGCGCCCGGGTCGTCGCCCTCGGCCACCACCTCCACCACGTCGCGCCAGGACAGGGCGTGCGCCTCGATCCCCGCCGCCCCGCCGTAGTGGACGGTCTCCGCCATGGCCTTCACGGCCGCCGCCTCCTGGTCGAAGGCCAGCACTTGCGCGGCGCTCGCCGCCCGGAAGCGGCCGTTGTCGTTCGCCGCCGTCCCGCGCGCGACGTTCCCTCCCGTCCAGTCGAGGTCGATCGCGGGATCGTGGTCCCCGCCGCTGTCCGTGGCGCGCGAATCGCCCGACGCGCTCTCGCTCGTGACCCCGAGGTAGACGCCCGTGCGGCCCGCAATCGTCCCCGCCGACTGGTCGAAGTCGATCCGCGCCGCGTTGCCGACGTAGACGCCGTGCCACCGCCCCGAGACGCCGGCGCTGTTGTCGACCGTGACGTCGCCCTCGGCGTCCCGCTCGAGCCGGATGCCGTCCCCGTCCTCCGACGCGACGGCGGCGGAGTTCGTGAGCTCGAGGTCGGCCGTGTTCGCCGCGCCCATGACGGCGTAGAGGGCGTGGTTCTTCGAACGCAGGGCGCCGGAGTTCGTGAGCGTGACCGTGCCGCTGCCGCCCTCCGTCAGCCAGACGGCGTGCCCCGCGCCCGCCGCCGCGTCGGCCGTCACCGTCACGGCGCCGCTGTTCGTGAGCGTGACCGCGCCGGCGCCGCTGCGCTTATCGAGCCGGAGGCCGAGGGTGGCCGCGCTGACGGCGCCGGAGTTCCCGAGCGTGGCGGCGCCGTTGTTCGTCAGCCCGAGGGGGCTGTCGTTGTTGTGGGAGAGATGAATGCCCGACCCCAGCGGCGCGTCGATGGCGCCGGAGTTGTCGACCTCGGCGGCGCCGATGCCCCGGTAGTCCATGTAGATGCCGTATTTATCCGCGCCCGACACCGCGATGGCGCCCGTGTTGGTGATCGTCGCGCCGCCGGTGAAGGTGTTCAGGGTGGACACGGGGGCGGCATTCCAGGGCCGGACGACCCGGCTGTACCACAGGTAGATGCCCTCCTCCCCCGAGCTGATGGCGCCGCTGTTCGTGATCGTCGTCGCCCCGGTGATGTTCGAGGCGTTCCTCGCGAACAGGATGCCTCTCTTGGCGGCGAAGATCGGCGCCGCGCTGGTGATGGTGGCCGGGCCGGAGCCTCGGCCTCCGTCGCCGTCCAGCACCGCCCAGAGGCCGTTCTGCTTCATCGGGGCGGCCGCCGAGCCGATGGTCACCCCGGGCTTCAGCTCTATCGTCACCGTCCCCGTATTGGCTTCGACGCGCTGTTTTTGCGTCCGGACGTACACGCCGTTGTTCCGGTCGGCGGCGTTGTTCGTGCTCGTTCCCTGGACGATGTTGACGACGTGGGCGGTCCCGTCCGTCTCGTCCCCGATGGTGATATGGACCCAGTCGCGCGAGCCCGTGCCGGCGCGCCCGTAGACGCCGACCGACTGCGTGCTCGTGCCATCGGTCGTGGCCGTGATCGTGGTCGTCGCGCCGGCGCTGCCCGGGACGTTGATGCGGTTGTTGCCCTGCAGCCACCGGGCCGTGTCCCCTCCCCCGTAGAAGATGCCGTCGCTGTACGACGCGCCCGAGCAGGTGCGGGTGGCGCCAAGGCTCGCGGCCCCGCATTCCTGTATCGCCCGCGCGTCCCCCGGCGCGAGGAGCAACGCCGCCGCCGCGAGCAGCGCGGCCCCCAGCGCGCCGGAAACGGGCAGCCCCGCTCCCGCCGCGTCCCCCGTCTTCGTTCGGGAGGACGGGCCGGAGAAGGAGGCGGGCCCCGAGCGGCCGGCGGGGCCGGGCTTACCGCCCGCCGCTTCCGAGGAGCGGGCCTTCATTTCAGCACCCCGATGCACGGGCGCGTGCGGGGGGGGGGGGGGGGGGGTAATTCTGCAGTCAGTGCTTCCGGCCATCCTCGGAGCCTCCTCCTCGTGAAACCCGCCCGGCTCGAACCGTTCGCGCCGCCGGGCGCCGCCATCCCGGACTATCGCATACGTCCGGCCTTGCACTCAAGATTCACGAACGTGGAGGCATGTGCGCGGTGGGGTTCTTCGCCAATGGCGAACGCCCCTGGGTACGCCGGCGTCTCGCCGGCATGGTCGTTCTCACGGGCGCTTCGCCCTTCCCGGGCCGGCGAGACGCCGGCGTACCCAGGGGCGTTCCCAGGGTCCCGTGCAAGCGCCGCCGTGGGGTGAAACCCGCCCAAAAGCCCCTCGAAAACCATCGGCTCCCGCTCGAGCCGGGAACGCAAGGCCGCTAACGCCAGGCCGGCATATCGCGGCTCTCGATGGCGCATGGCGGGTCATTGCGCCACTGCGGCCACGATGCAAAAAGGCGCGCGGGCCGTCGGGCCCGCGCGCCTCCGTTCCCCGTGCTTCGCGGCGCGCGCCTAGAACCGCACTTGCAGCTCAAGCCCCCCGCCGTATCCGCTCGTGCCGCTTCCGCTCGTGCGGTAGCCCGCGGTGGCCCGCACCACGACGTTCTCATCCACCTCGAACACCCCGCCGGCCCCCAGACGCACCGACGCCGGACGAACCTCCGTCTCCAGCAACTGCCCCCCGACCTTCACCTCCGTCTCGTCCGAGAGCTCGCGCTCCACGTCCAGCGAGCCGTACACCCGCCCCCAGGAGCCTCCCATCCCCAACTCCGTCTCCACCATCACCCCCAGACGGCCCTTCACGCTGCGGGCGCCCTCCGCCGACACCGACACCCGAGCCTCCGGGCTGCCCGCGGTCTCCATGTCCGTGAAGTCGTCCAGATCGGCCGCCGACCACGACAACCCCCCGCGCGGCGTCACCAACGCCCTGCCCACCGGCATCCGCGCGCCCACCTCCACGCCCAGCGCATACCCCGCGCCGTCGACGTCCTTCTTCAGCAGCTCGCCGTGCGTATACGACTCGACCCCGACGTCGTACAACGTCAGCCCCGCCTGCGCGTCCACGTACAGGTCCCCGGCCAGCCAGGTGGCGGACACCCCGCCCCCCAGCCCGTCCAGCTCCACCTCGCCCACGCCGCTCATCTGCGCCTTGCCCCCGAGCGCGTGCGCCGACACCCCCACCCGAGCGGTCTCGCCGGCGAGGAAGTCGAACCCCGCACGCACCCCGCTCCGGCGGTGGTCGTAGGCGAGCTCCCCGGCCGTCGCCGCCTTCTTCGCCCGCCACTTGCCCCGCGCCGACTCCACCCGCGCCCAACCGCCGTTCGCATCCCGCGCCGACGACGTCCGCTCCGCCCAGGACGGCAGGCCGTTCATCTCCAGCAGCATCGAAGGCAGCGCCTCGTACAACCCGCAGCGGCCATCTCCCGCATCCTCGCAGGTGAGCTCCATCCCCGGACGCGGGTCAGGCTCGCTGGGGTCCGTGCCCGGACCGCGCCCGGACCCGTCTTCCCCGGGCCTGTCGCCCCCGGGCCCGTCCCCCGGCTCCGGCCGCGGGCGAAACACGCTGAGGTCGTCCGGCAGCTCGCCGTTGTCCTGGACCGGCAGCGTCTCGGAGTAACCGGTGGGGACGCCGTTCCGATCCTCGCGGTAACGGACGGCTTCGATGCCCCCGGTGGAGCCCTCCACCCGCGCGTTCGCCGCTTCGGCGGAATCCCGGTACATGTTGGCGGTGACCAGGGTCAGCGTGGTCGCCGCCTCGCCGTCGCTCCGGATGGCGCGGGCGGCGCCGTTGGCCCGCACCTTCCCGTTCAGGCCCACGATGACGCTCCCGCCGCCGGTCAGATGCACCGCCGCCGCGCCGCCCTCGCCGCCCTTCACCTCGCCGTCGATGTACATGAGCGCAGGGCCCGGGTCGTTCACCAGGATCCCCACCCCCGAGGCCCCCGCGTGCACCCTGCCCCCCTCCATGACCAGCACCGCGCCCCCGCCCGACAGGTGCACCGCCGCATCCGTACCACCGGTCACCGTGCCGTGAACGGTGACGAGCTGGTTGCGCAGGGGAGCCGCATCCGCACCCTCGCCGCGCATCACCGCCATGAGCTCGTCGGGGTCTCCGGGATCTTCGCCCGGGGCGATGCCCACGCCGTACCCGGACGTGTACTTCCGGGCCAGCATCAGGCCCTCGCCCGCATTGGCGACGTAGATGCCGGCGTTGGCGCCGGTCACGCTCGCGCCCTTGGCGACCTCGACGGAAATGCCGCCGTTCATGTCGTGGGGTGTCGCGTACCAGGCGCGGATGCCGTCCCCGCGGGTGGTGGTGATGTCGCCCCCGGTCATGTTGACCCGGACATCGCCCACGTTGTAGCGGTCGAGCAGCGCCTTCACCGCCATCCTGTAGGCGTTGTCGAAGCCCGCCTCCGCGTCGTCGAGCGCCGCGTCAACCCCGTCGTTCGTCGCCGCCGCCCGCAGCACCGCCTTCTCTTCGTCCGAGAGGCCCTGCGCCAGCACGTTGCGCAGCAGGGCTCTCGTGGCCGCGTCGTCCGTGCTCAGATACGCCACGATCTCGGCGTCGGTCAGGTCGGCCGCGGTCGCGGCGGTGCTCCCGATGGCGGTGATCACCGCGTCCGCAACCTCGATCTCGTCGTTTGCGAGCGCCGCCTTGAACTGCGCCACGATGGCCGCCCTCTCGGAATCGGCGTGCGTTTCCGACAGCAGATTCATCTGGGCCGCGGCGTCCGCGATCGCGCCCGGGTCGTCGCCCATCGCCACCTGCGTCACCACGTCGCTCCAGGACATGACCCGGGCCTCGACCCCCGCCGCCGCGCCGTGGCGGACGGTCTGCTGGGCCGCCGCCGTCCGATCGAAGGCGAGCACGTCCCGAGCCGTCGCCGCCGCGAAGCGGCCCTCGTCGGAGGACCCCTCCGCGTGCGAGAACGTCCCCGTCCAGGTGACGTCGATCAGCGGCGGGGCCGACGCCGCGCGCGTCTCTCCCGGCGCGCTCGCGCGCGGGACTGCCGCGTAGACGCCCGTGCGGCCCGAAATCGTCCCCGCCTGGGCGATGATGCAGCGTCCGTCCGCCGCCTCCGGGCAGGAGGACGGCGGCTCCGTCACCGGCTCCGACCGCGAGGGAAGCTTGCTGGTGTCCAGCAGGCCGTTGGCGGTGACCCGCAGCTCCTGGGAGTAACCGGTGGGCACGCTGTCCCGGTCCTCGCGGAGACGGGCGTTCTCGACGCCCTCGAGGGAGCCGTCCACCTGGGCGTTCACGTCCTCCCGGTACGGGATCAGGCGGTCGGTGACCAGGGTCAGGGCCACCATGGTCGCCGCGTCGTCGCCGCCCCGGATGGCGTGGCCGGCGCCGTTGGCCTGCACCCGCCCGTTCAGGCCCACCGTGACGATGCCGCCGCCGGTGAGATGCACCGCCGCGGCCCCGCCCTCGCCGCCCTTCACCTCGCCGTCGACGTACGCCAGCGCCGGGCCGTCCGCCAGAATGCCCACGCCCGAGGTCCCGGCGTGCGCCTTGCCTCCCTCCATGACGAGCACCGCGCCGCCGCCCGAGAGGCGAACCGCCGCGTCCGTCCCCCCGGTCACCGTGCCCGCTACGGTGACGAGCTGGTTGCGCAGGGCAACCGCATCCGCGCCCTCGCCGTGCATCACCATCACGAGCTCATCGGCAGTATCGCCTTGGGCGTACCCGGACGTGTATTTCCTGGCCAGCATCAGGCCCGGCCCCGCGTTCGCGACGTGGACGCCCGCCCTGGCGCCGGTCACGCTCGCGCCCTCGGCCACGGTGACCTCGATGGCGCCGTTCATGTCGTTGAGTGTCGCGTACCAGGCGCGGATGCCGTCGCCGCGCGAGTCGATGGAGCCTCCGGTCATGGCGACGCGGACGTTCCCGACGTTGTAGCGGTCGAGCAGCGCCCTCACCGCCGCCTTGTAATCGTTGGAGAAGTCCGCGTCCGCGTCGTCGAGCGCGGTGGTGAGGGCCGTGGCGTCCCCCGCCGCCACCGCCCGCAGCACCGCCTTCTCCTTGTCCGAGAGGCCCTGCGCCAGCACGTTCCGCAGCAGGGCTCTGGTGGCCGCGTCGTCGTCGTCCAGATAGTCCACGATCTCGGCGTCGCTCAGGTCGGACACGCTCGCGGCGGTGCTGTCGATGGCGGTGAGGACCGCCGCCGCGACCTCGATCTCCTCGTTCGCGAGCGCCGCCCGGAGCTGCGCCAGGATGGCTGTCCTCTCGGAATCAGCGTGCGTTGTCGACAGCAGATTCATCTGCTCCGCGGCGGTCATCGGGTTCGTGTCCGCGTCCGGGTCCGGGTCGTCGCCCTTCGCCGCCTGCGCCGCCACGTCGCGCCAGGACAGGGCGTGCGCCTCGATGCCCGCCGCCCCGCCGTAGCGGACGGTCCCGGCCTCCTCCAGGGTCTTCACGGCCGCCGCCTCCTGGTCGAAGGCGAGCGCGTCCGCGACGGTCGCCGCCGTGAACCGGCCCGTGTCGTCCGCCGCCGTCTTCGCCGCCTCGCGCGCGAAGCTTCCCGTCCAGGCGACGTCGATCAGCGGCTGGTCCGCGGCCATGCGCGTCTCGCCCACCGCGCTTGCGCGCGGAACCTCGGCCAGAACCCCCGTGCGCCCCGAAATCGCCCCTGCCTGGGTAATCCTGATCTGCCCGGCGGTGTTGTTGCCCGCCCCCAGGGTGGCGAAGACGCCGGCGTTGTGCATCGAGGTCAGGGTCGCGCCCGAAGCCAGCTCGAAGACCGCGTCGCCCGTCCCCATCTGGCGCAGCGTGACCGCATGGGCGGGATGGTTCGTCGCGTTCCGGCCGCTGGACGCGACCGAGCCGCCTGTCACCTTCACCGTCACGTCGTCGGCATTGCCGAAGGCGTTGCTGGCGCGGATGCCGCTCCGCGTCCCGGAGGTGACCGCACCGGCCGAATGGGTGACGGAGACCGCGCCCGCCGTCCCCTCCTTGTCGATGTAGACGCCATAGCCCCGCCCCGCGACGGCGGCGCTGTTCATCACCGTGACCGTGCCCGCGTTGTGCCGTTGGATCCGGATGCCGTCCCCGTCTTCCGACGTGACGGCGGCGGAGTTCGCAAGCGTGAGGCCGTCCGCGTTCGTCGCCGTCAGGGCCATCGAGGCGAAGACGGCGTGGTTCTTCGAGCGCAGGACGCCGGAGTTGGTGATCGTGACCGCGCCGGCGGAGACGCCGGCTTCCTCGAGCAGATAGAGGGCGTGCCCGACGCCCGGCGCGGCGTCGCCCGTCACCGTGACGGCGCCGGAGTTCGTGAACGCGACCGCGCCGCTGCCGCTGGCCTTCCTGAGCCGGATGCCGTAGGTGGCCGCGCTGATGGCGCCGGAGTTCGTGAGCGTGACCGCGCCGGAGCCGTTGACGCTGTAATCGAGCTGGATGCCCCGCCCCATCGCCGCCGCGACGTCGCCCTCGTTGTCGATCTCGGCGGCGCCGTAGAGGTTGTAGTTCATGCGGATGCCGGCGTAGGCGCCCGACACCGTGATGGCGCCCGTGTTCGTGATCTTCGCCGCGCCCGTATGGTTGGTCCGGGCCTGGGACCCCGCCGCGATCAGATTGATGCCGTGCGGCTGTTCGACCTCGGCGGAAGTGTCGGACGGGTTGCCCACCCCCGCGCTGATCGCGCCGCGGTTCACGATGTTCGTCGCATCGACGGCGCCCCCGCTCGCCCTGTGGACCTTGATGCCCGCCGTTCTGGCGAAGATCGGGGCCTCGTTGGTGAGGCTGACGGCGCCGGCCCCCTGGGCATGGTAGGCGCCGCCGCCGGTGAGCGGGTTGACGTCCAGCCAGAGGTTGATGCCGGCCCGCTCCATCGGGGTGCTCTGAGTCCCGATGGTCACCCCGCGCCTCACGTTCAGCGTGGTCGAAGAGCCGATGCCCCCGTTTTCGATCTGGATGCCGTTGTCCTGGTAGCCGTCGACGACCCAGGTCGCCCCCCCTTGACGGATGTTCACGACGTGGGCGGTCCCGCCCGTCTCACCCCCGATGTTGACCGTGAGGCCCGGGCGGGGGAGGCTGCCCCCGCTCCCCCAGCCTTTGACCAGGCGGACGGCCACCCCCTGCGTGCCGAACCCGCTTTGAGCCGCCTTCACCGTGATCGTGGTCGTCGCGGTGCTGCTGCCCGGGATGTTGACCGTGTAGGCGTTGTTGCCGTGAAGGGCCGCCGTATTCACGTACTCGATGCCGTCGGCGTACGTCGCGCCCGAACAGGTGATGGCGCCGCCGCCGGAGGGCACCGCCCCGCATTCGTGGTCAGCCCGCGCCTCCCCCGGCGCGAGGAGCAGCGCCGCCGCCGCGAGCAGCGCGGCGCCCAGCGCGCCGGAAACGAGCGTTCCCGATCCCGCCGCGCCCTTCGCCGTCGTTCGGGAGGACGGGCCGGAGAAGGAGGCGGGCCCTGAGCGGCCGGCGGGGCCGGGCTTCCCGCCCGCCGCTTCCCGGGGGCGGGCCTTCATGCCGGAACCCTCATGCACATGCACGTTCGGGGGGGGGGGGGGGGGGGGGGGGGGGTACTTCTGCGGTCGGTGCTTCCGGCCATCCTCGGAATCCTCCTCGATCCGCCCGACTCGGTCCGTTCGCGCCAAGCTGCGCTGTCCCGAAGTGTCTCATTTCCCGACTTTACAATCAATTTTTTCAGCGTACTTTCAGCGCGCTCAGAACCGGCTGGTGGTCCATCTCCCGGAGCAACGGCGCACCCCCATTCGAGGAAATCGAACCGTCCGTTCCGGGGCGCCGGCCCCGACGCCACATCCCCGCGGGATGCAGGCGCGTTCCGCGCCGCCGCGGGTGAAGGCGCAGGAAAGCGGACAAGGGGCCGGAAAGCAGGCGCCGGAGGCGTGATCCGACGGGTAGAATTCAGGGCGATTCGGCCATGGGGAAGAAAGACAGCCTTGGCGCACTACCCGGCCGCCCCGAACGGGGTCGGGCGCATCGGGAAAGGGGATGGAGATCGGGAGAGAGGAAGCTGGCGAGGGCCCACGGCCCGGCCGGGTCGACGCGCTGAACCCCGCGACGGCGGCGGCATGGCTGGCCATACGGCGGATGCCCGAAGGGCTGGTCCTCTACAGGGGCACGGCGGTCGCCCTGTACCTCGGACACCGCGAGTCCCAGGACCTCGACTTCGTGACGAAGGACGGCTACGTCACGCCGGAGACGACGGGGGAGATCGAAGGGCTCGAGGTGGAGGAGACGCAAGGCGGGCCCGGCATGGCGGACGGCATGGCGAAGGGGCCGGCGGGGAAGGTGCGGATCACGATGATGGAAGCCGGATGGATGGTCCCGCTTCCTGCGCGCGAGCCCGTGTTCGACGAGGCGGGCCGCGCGGTGGCGCATCCGGTCGACCTGCTCGCAGCGAAGATGACGGCTTGCGTGAACCGCGAGAAGTGGGAGGACTACGTGGATCTGGCCCACGGCTGGTCGAAATGGCAAGCCTGCTGGAAGGAAGGGCTGGAGATTGCGGCGTCCATGATCGGGGGAGAAGGGCGTGTAGCGAAGGCCCTGGCGCTCCGTCCGTCGGAGGTGGATGACCGGTTGACGGATACGGAGCGGCAGTGGCTGGAGCAGGCGGCAAGACAGGATGAGTCTCCAACCGGCGGTCGGCGACGAGGAGGGGAGCGTTGACAGCGCCCGGCCGGGGAGCGAGCGCGCCCGAAGCCGGCGGGCGGGGGCGCCAGGGAAGGGTGAAGCGGATCGACGAGCACATGCCGCTGGCGCCGAACGAGGAGCTGGCGGCCATCGCGCGGCGCTGCTACTGGCGGGGCGAGCCCGAAGACATCCTGCGAAACGGCCCCGAATTCATCCTGGCGGTCCTCGACGCCGGGTACTGGGAGCACGAGCGGTGGTGCGCCGAGCATGTGGACGCGACCGTCTGGAGGGAGGCGCTGGCGCAGGCGAGGCCGGGACGGACCCCGAAGAAGTCGTGGTCGTGGTGGGCGAAGCGCTTCGGAATCCCGAACGTCGAAGAACGCCTCGCCGACTGGCCGGACCATGCGCACCGGCTCGACGTCCCCGTCCACAAGTGGATGAGCCGCGAGCGAATGTACGCGGGTCATGCGCGGGCGCACGAACGGCGCAAGGCCGCCGGATGAGGAGAATGCGGAAATGGCGGCGGCGAAATGCGGACTGCTTCGTCGACCAGTTCGTCAAGCTCGCCTCCCGGACCGTCCCCATCATCGACGAGATGAACGGGGGCGGAGGAGGTGGTGGTGGCGCGCGTCGTAGAGGGCGCTCTCGTCGAAGCGCCCGGGGGCGAGCACCCGGCCGACGAGGATGAGCGCCGTCCGCCGGAGCCGGAGGGGGCGCACCTTGGCCGCGAGGTCCGCGAGGGTCCCGGTGACGATGCGCTCGTCGGGCCAGCTCGCGCGATGGACGACCGCCGCCGGGCAGTCCTCCCCGTAGGCGGGGGCGAGGGTCCGGCACACCGCCCCGACGGCCCGGATCGAGAGGTGGACGGCGAGGGTCGCGCCGGAGCGGGCAAGCGCTTCCAGCGCCTCCCCCTCCGGCATCGGCGAGCTTCGGGTGCTCGTCCGGGTCAGGATGACGGTCTGGCTCACCCCGGGCAAGGTCAGCTCGCGTTCGAGGGCCGCCGCCGCCGCCGCGTACGCGGGCACCCCGGGGGTCACGTCGTAGGGGATCCCGAGCGCGTCGAGCCGCCGCATCTGCTCCCCGACCGCCCCGTACAGGGACGGGTCGCCGGAGTGGACCCGGGCGACGTCGCGCCCGGCGGCGTCGCCCGCGCGCATCTCGTCCACGATCTCGTCGAGGGTCATCGAAGCGGTGTCGCGCACCCGCGCCCCCTCGGGCGCGCACGCGACCACCTCGCGCGGCACGAGGGAGCCCGCGTAGAGCACGACCGGACACCCCTCGATGAGGCGCCGCCCGCGAACCGTGATGAGCTCGGGGTCGCCCGGCCCGGCCCCGATGAAGTGGACGGTCACGGCGAGCGGCGCCGGCGGCGGGGCCGGTGCGGGCGGCGGTTTCGGTCTCGGCTCCGGGAGGCGCCGCAGGCCGGGAGCGACCGCCCCCACGATGCGCCATCGCGAGCCGTCAAGCCGTGCTCCGTTCCGGGGCGCCGGCCCCCAAGTCGTATCCCCGCGGGGTGTAGGCGCGCGCTATGCCGCCGTGGGCGAAGGCGCGGGTCCGGGACGAGCCGACGATGAGCACCGTCATCATGTCGATGCGCTCGGGGTCGATGCCGCCGAGCGGGACCACGTCGACCCGCTCGCCGGGCCGCCCGAGGTTGCGGGCGACGACCACCGGGGTCTCCGCCGGGCGGTGCTTCCCGAGGATGCGGAGCGCCCGGTCGAAGGTCTCGCGGCGGGCCGCCGACACCGGGTTGTAGAGGGCGATCACGAAGTCCGCCCGCGCGGCGGCGGCGAGCCGCTCCTCGATGATCGCCCGCGGGGTCAGGAGGTCGGAGAGCGATACGGCGCAGAAGTCGTGGCCGACCGGCGCTCCGGCGCGGGCGGCGGCGGCCTGGAGGGCGGACACCCCGGGGACGACCCGGACCTCGATCCGACGCGACGCGGGGCTCGGCGCGCGGTCGAGGGCTTCCATGACGAGCGAGGCCATCGCGTAGACCCCCGGGTCGCCCGAGCAGACGAGCGCCACCCGCTCCCCGCCCGCGGCCAGCTCGATCGCCTTCGCCGCGCGGGCGCGCTCCTCCCCCAGCGCGTAAGGATGGACGGCCGGGCCGCGCCCTCCGCCGTGGGCGCCGCGTCCGCCGTTCCCCCCGCGCCCGGCGCGCGCCAAGCCGGGCGCGAGGCGGGCCGCGAGGTCGAGATACCGCCGGTAGCCGACGACGTGGTCCGCGCGTTCGATGGCGGCGCGCGCCTCCGGGGTCAGCGCGCCCGCGTCGCCGGGGCCGAAGCCGACCACCGCGAGCGCGCCGCGGGGCGTTCCGACCGACGAGACGGCGATCGGGGCCGGCGCGCCGGCGATCGCGCAGGTCCCGCGCGCCGACCGGGTCTTCTCGACGATCAGCACGCCCTCCGGCCCCGCCGCCGCGAGGGCCGCGCCTTCCGCCACCCCGTGGCAGCCGACCGCGCGGAACACGACGTCCGAGGGGTTGCGGAGGCGCGGCCCCTCCGCCTCCAGGGCGGCGGCGGGGAAGAATCGGGCCGGGACACGGAGCGATTCGGCGAGGGCATGGACCGCGGGCTCGTCCGACTTGAGGTCGATCGAGAACACCCCGGCCACCGCACCGGGGGCGAGCCCGGCCCGGTCCAGGCACGAGCGGGCGAGGGCCGCGATCTCGTCCGGGGCCGCGCCCCGCTCGCAGCCGACGCCGATCGCGAGCCGGCGCGGGCGGTAGACGAGGGTGTCGGGCGCTCCGTCGCCGCCCGCGCTGCCGCCGCCGCCATCGCCGCTCGCGACGTCGATCCGGATCGCGAGCTCCCCCGCGTCGTCGAACGGAAGCCGGCTCGCCGCGAGCCACGGCGCTTGCGAAGCCAGGTCCGCGGGCGGGCGCACCCGCGCCCCCCCGAGCAGGGAGGCGACGAAGGGCTTGCAGTCCTCGGGGTTTGCGAGGGCCCAGCCCGCGGGCGGAGAGTCGAGGGCGATACCGAAGCGGCGGTCGCCGGCGGTGGTGAGCGCGGCGGCGGCCCCGATCCCGCCCGCGATGCGCCGGGCCAGCTCCACCCCGCCGCGGTGCCCTCCGAGGAGCGGGACCACGAACGCCCCGTCCTCGGAGACCGCGACGACCGGCGGCTCGGCCCGCTTGTCGTCAAGGGCGGGCGCGACCGAGCGCACCAGGATCCCGGCCGCACAGACCCCGACGACGGGGCGGCCGTCCTCGAACAGGGCGCGGAGATGGGCGCGGGTCTCCGTGAACCATACGTCCGCGCCGCCCGCCCGCCCCCGGAGCCCGTGCACCTCCGCCTCCGCGCCCGCGCCATCGAGGACGGCCGCGATCCGGCGCGCGAGCGCGCTGCCGTCCCCGGTGATCGCGACCACCGCGACCCGCGCCCTCAGCGCCATGCGCGCCCCCGCCGGTGCACGAGGACCATCGAGAAGTAGGGGGCTTCGGCGCCTCCCGTCTCCGCGAGCGGCAGGCGGCGCTCGCGCTCCGTGGTCGCACGCTCGACGTATTGCGCGCCGGCCGCGAGCCCGAGGGAGTTGAACACGGCGCGGACCTTCGGCAGATGCCGCCCGACCTTGATGATCGCGGCCGCCTCCACCGCTTCGAGCCGGGCGCGGAGGTCGGCTTCTTCGAGGGTCGCGGGGACCACCGCGAGGACGTCGTTCCGGGTCGCGAGCGGCGCGCCCGCCGCCGCCGCGCACGCGGTGAGCGACGAGACCCCGGGGATCACCCGCACGGGATAGCGCTCGACCATGCGCTCGAAGAGGAAGCTGAACGAGCCGTAGAAGAAGGGGTCCCCCTCGCAGAGGCACGCCACGTCGCGGCCCGCGTCGAGATGCGCGCCGATCGCCCGCGCGGCCCGGTCGTAGACCTCCCGCGCGGGGAAGCGGGCCGCGACCATCGGCATCCGGATGGGGATCTCGGCCTTGGCCGCGCTCCCTTCGAGATGGGGGGCGACGATCCCCCGCGCGAGGCTCTCGCCGGTCTCGGGGGCCGGGTAGGCGAGCACCGGGGCGGCGAGGAGCGCCCGGAGCCCCTTCACGGTGATGAGGTCGGGGTCGCCGGGGCCGACGCCGATGCCGACGAGGGCGCCGGTGGCGGCAGCGGGGCGCGTGGCGGCCGGGGCGCCATCGACGGGGGCGCGGGCGGAGGGAGATCGGGCGGCGGCGCTCATCGCTTGCGGGCCGCCAGCTCGGTCACCGGGTACGCGGGCCGCAGGGCGCGGAAGCGTCCGAGGGGCGCCGCGCGGGACACCGCGATCCGGGTCAGCTCGCCCCCGAAGGCGGCGTGCGCCTCGTAGAGGCTCCGCTCCCCTTCGAGGCTCACCGCGTGGGCCACCAGCCGTCCGCCCGGGGGCAGGGCCTCCCAGCACGCGCCGAGGAGGTCCGGCGAGGACGAGAGGCCGCCTCCCGCGAAGACCGCGTCGGGGGGGCTGTCGAGGTCCGCGAGCGCTTCGGGGGCCGCGCCCCGCACGATGTGGAGCCCGGGGGTCCCGAGGCGTTCGGCGTTGCGCTCGATGAGCCCGGCGCGCCGGGGGCTCCGCTCGACCGCGACCGCGCGCGCGCCCCGCGCGGCCCGCATCCACTCGATGCCGACCGAGCCGCACCCGGCCCCGACGTCCCAGAGGAGGTGCCCGGGGCAGGGGGCGAGGGCGGCAAGGGCGGCGGCCCGGAACACGCGCTTGGTGATCTGCCCGTCGTGCTCGAAGGCGTCGTCCGGGAGGCCCGGCGCGCGCGGCAGGAGGGGAGAATCCGGGGCCGGGGCGCTGGCGCATTCGACGGCGACGGTGTTGAAGTCCCGCACGTCCGCGAGCGCGAAGCCGTCGGCGGTGGACTCGCGGACCCGTTCGTCCGCGCCCGCGAGATGCTCCAGCACGACGACCCGGCTCCCGCCGTAACCCGCCTCGCGGAGCATCGCGGCGACCCGCGCCGGGGTCGCTGCGTCGTGGCTGAGCACGAGCACCCGGGCGCGCGGCGCGACCGCCGCGCGGAACACGGCGGGCGGGCGCCCGTGCAGGGTGAGGGTCTCGACCTCCGGCAGGTTCCAGCCGAGGCGCGCGCAGGCGAGGCTGAAGGCGGAGGAGGCCGGGATGACCCGCATCTCGGCGGGCGGGAAATGCCGCGCGATCGGGGTCCCGACCCCGTAGCAGAAGGGGTCGCCGGTCGCGAGCACGCACACCCGCCGCCCGGCCCGCGCGTGAAGCTCGCCGGTGAGGGCGGAGAAGGGGCGCGGCCATTCGAGGCGTTCGCGGCGGCCGTCCGGCGGGATCATGGCGAGGTGGCGGGCGCCGCCGACCAGGATCTCGGCCTCGGTGACGGCGGCGCGGGCGCTCGCCCCGAGGCCGTCGAGGCCGTCCTCGCCGATCCCGACGATGGTGAGCCAGGCGGTCACGCCGTCCCTCCCGCTCCCGCGACGGCGTTGACCGCCGCCGCCGCCATCGCGCTCCCCCCGCGCCGGCCGGGCAGGGTGAGGAAGGGGGGGGCGTCGGCGAGGTCGGCGAGCGCCCGCTTCGACTCCGCGGCGCCCACGAACCCGACCGGAAACGCGAGCACCGCCGCGGGAGGGGGCGCGCCCTCGCCGAGCAGCTCGAGGAGGCGGAAGAGGGCGGTCGGGGCGTTGCCGATGGCGACGACCGCCCCGTCGAGGTGCGGGAGCCATCGATCCACGGCGGCGGCGGAGCGGGTGGTCGCGAGCCGGCGCGCGTGCTCCGCGACCCCCGGCTCGTCGACGAAGCACCGCACGGGGTTGGCGGCCGGAAGGCGCGGGCGGATCACCCCGTCCACGACCATGCGCGAGTCGGTGAGCACCGGCCGCCCGCGGGCGAGGGCGCGGCGGGAGGCGGCGGCCGGGTCGCCGCTCCAGGCGAGATCGGCGGCGACCTCCGGCATCCCGCAGGCGTGCACGATGCGGACCGCCACGTCGTGCAGGGCGGCCGGGAGGCGCGCGAGGTCGGTCTCCGCGCGCACGATCGCGAACGAGCGCCGGTAGATCTCCTCCGGATCGCGGAGGTACTCGAAGCGGTGCATGGGGGGATCAGCCGGCTCGACGGATGTACGAAGACGTCGGGGCGATGGCCGTTCCCGCCGTCGGCGCCGTCAATCCGCGCTCCGTTTCAGCGTCCTCGGGCCGAGCGGGTGATCAGCGTGAGGATAGGGATGGTGGCCATGCCCGTGGCCGTGGTGGTCATGTCCGTGGTGATGATCGTGGTGGTGGGAGTGCCCGGGCCCATGCCCATGCCCGTCGCCGGCGCCCCCGCCGCCGACGCCGATCCCCTCCACGTGGTGGTGGTGGCTCTTCTGGGGGAGCCCCTTCTCCGCCTCGAAGCCGAGTATCCGCTCCCGGTACTTGCACAGCTTGCAGTTCATCAGGTTCGCGCCGCGCAGGGTCTCCTCGACCCGCTCCGCGAACGCGTCGAGCACCGCGGGATGGTCGTTGAGGTAGGGGGCCTTGACGAACTCGAGGTCCGGGTAGCGCGCCGCCGCCCGGTCGGTGTGCTCGTAGATCCGCTTGACGAGCACGCCGGTGAAGAGGAAGTACGGGAAGACGACGATGCGCCGGTAGCCGAGGCGCGCGGCGTGCCCGAGGGCCGGCTCGACGAGGGGAAAGGTGACCCCGGAGTAGGCGGTCTCCCCCCAGCCGAACCCGAACCCTTCCCACAGCAGGCGCATCACCTTGGCGACGTTGCTGTTCGCGTCGGGGTCGGACGCCCCGCGCCCGACGACGACGAGCATCGTCTCGTGGAGCGGGACGCCGCGGCCGGCCGCGTCGAGCGCGGCGGCGACCCGGTCCCCGGCGGCGCGGAGCAGCTTCTCGTCGATGCCGAGCTCGCGGGCGTAGCGGATCTCCATCCCCGGGTGCTCGGCTTCGTAGGTGTTGAGCACCGACGGGACGTCGTTCTTCGCATGGCCCGCCGCGAACAGCATCCCGGGGACCGCGAGGCAGAGGTCGGCGCCCCGCCCGCGGAGCTTGTCGAGCCCCTCGCGGATCACCGGGGTCGCGAACTCCAGGAACCCGCTCTCGACGTCGTATTGCGGGAGCCGCTCGCGGATGCCCGCCGCAACGGACTCGAACTCCGCGATGGCCTCCACGTCGCGGCTCCCGTGGCCGCACACCATCACCCCGATCCGGCTCATGCCCCGGCTTCTCCGGCCGCGGTTCCCCCGGCCTGCCGTCCGCCCGCGCCTGCGCGGTAACATCGGCCCGCCCGCGTCCACGGCGTCTCCGGGACATGCTCGCGTTCGACCCCTTCGCCCTCGCTCTGGCGGCCCTCGCGATCGACGCCGTGGTCGGCGACCCGCCCGCCCTCTACCGGCGCGTGCCGCACCCCGTCGCGGTGCTCGGCAAGGGGGTCGGGGCCCTCGAGGCGCGGCTCAACGACCCCGCGGCATCCGATGCGCGCCGGGTCGTCCGAGGGGGCCTGGTGGCCGCCCTCGCCGCCCTCGCGGCGGCCGGTACGGGCGTGCTCGTCCACGCGCTCGCGTCCGCCGCCCCCGCGCCCTTGGGCGCGGCCTTCGAGGCGGTCGCGGCGAGCGTCCTCGTCGCGTACCGGGGGCTTCGCGACCACGTGCGCGAGGCAGCGCGCGGCCTCGACACCGGTCTCGTCGAGGCGCGGACGGCGGTCGCCCACGTCGTCGGACGCGATCCGGCGAGCCTCGACGGCCCCGGCGTCGCCCGCGCGGCGGTCGAATCGCTCGCCGAGAACTTCGCGGACGGGGTGGTCGCGCCGCTCTTCTGGTACGTGCTCCTCGGCCTTCCGGGGCTCCTCGCCTACAAGGCGATCAACACCCTCGACAGCATGATCGGCCACCGCGACCCGCGCTACCGGCGGTTCGGCCAGATAGCGGCCCGCGTGGACGACGCGGCGAGCTGGGTCCCGTCCCGCCTCGCCGCGGCCCTCCTCGCGGGCGCCGCCCTCGCCGTCCCGGGCGCGAGCGCGCGCGGCGCCCTCCGTACCGCCTTCCGGGACGCGCGGCGCCACCGTTCGGTGAACGCGGGCTGGCCGGAGGCGGCGATGGCGGGGGCCCTCGGCTTCGCGCTCGCCGGCCCCCGGCGCTACGGCGGGCGCACCGTCGAGGACGCCTGGATGGGGGACGGGCGGCGGGACCTCGGCGGCGCCGACGTGCGGGCGGCGCTTCGCCTCTACGCCGCCGCCGCCGCCCTGCTCGCGGCCGTGCTCGCCGCGGGATGGGCGGCGGGCTAGCCCGGGAATCCCACCGAGCTTCGTTGCGAGGGAGTCGGCCGCGAAGGAGCCGAACCCCCCTGGCAGTGGGCCGGCCGGGATCAAAACTCGATGCCCTTCTGGGCCTTCACCCCGGCCCGGAAATGGTGCTTGACCATGGTCATCTCGGTCACCGTGTCCGCGACGTCGAGGAGCGCGGGCTTCGCGTTCCGGCCGGTCACCACTACATGCAGCCCGGGCGGGCGGGCGGCGAGGAACGCGCAGACCTCGTCGAGCGGCAGGTAGCCGTAGCGAAGGACGATGTTGAGCTCGTCGAGCAGCACGAGGTCGTAGCGGGGGGGCTCCCCCCGGCAGGCGTCGATCATCTCGCGGGACGCCGCCCAGGCCGCCTCGGCGGCGCGGATGTCGCGGGCCCGGTCCTGGGTCTCCCAGGTGAAGCCTTCGCCCATGGTGCGGACGTCGACCTGGTCCGGGAAGCGCTCCAGTACCGCGCGCTCGCCGGTCTGCCACTTGCCCTTGACGTACTGGACGACCCCGACCCGCATTCCGCTGCCGATGGCCCTCGCGACGAGCCCGAACGCGGCGGTGGACTTCCCCTTGCCCTTGCCGGTGTGGACGATGAGGAGGCCCTTCTCGATGGTCTTGCCGGCGAGTATCCGGTCGCGCGCGGCCTTGCGCTTGCGCGCCTTCTCGTTCGCGCGGCGGTTGACCTCCTCTTCGCTGCGTTCGTTGGGCGGCGGTTCCATCTTCGTGCGCGGTCGGACGGGCTCGGTCGGGCGGGAGAAGGGGTCGTGAGGGGGCGCGAGGCGGCGGCGTCCGGGCGGCGCGCCGGTCAACTCCGGGCGAGCCGGGGCGCCCGGGAAGGCGGGGAGGCCCGGGAGAGCCGGCCGAACGTGGCCGCGGCCACGACCCCGAGGACGATCCAGAAGGCGGCGTTGGTGGCTGCGGACGCGACGACGAACGCATCAGCGAGGCTGGACGGGGCGAGCCCCCCCGATCCTTCGGGGTGGGGCGCGCCGACGAGGTGGGGCACGGCGAGGAGCGCCGCGCCGCCCACCTTCGCGGCGGCGCGGGGGGCGAGGAGCAGCAGCCCTGCCCCGGCGGCGGAGCACCCGACCGCGAGCAGCCACCAGAGCTGGCGGTCGAGGAGGCCGGCCTCGAACGCGCCCGGGACCGCGGGACGGAGCCCGATGGCCGGGTTCACGAAGAAGACGAAGAACCCGGCGGCCCCCCAGAGGAGCCCCCGGCGCCACGTCGTCGCCCCGCCGCGCCAGGCGAAGACCGCGACGAGGAGGAGCGCGAACCCGATCGCGGTCGCCACGTTCGAGAGGGCGGTGCGGAAGGTCCGCCCGATGCCGTCCTCGGACGCCCATGCGCCGCCGTGGTGGTGGTGTCCGTCCTCGTGCTCGTGGCGGTTCTCGCTGACGGGCTCCTGGGCAGGCGGGGCCGCGCCATGACCGTGGTCGGCGGCGGCTTGGGGCCGGCTCGACCGTTCCGCTCCGCCCTCCGCCGCGCCGCCCGCGGCGGGCGCCTCCTCCTCGCTCCCGGGAACCAGGGCATGGCCGTCGTGCTCGTGGGCGCGGCCCCCGAAGGCGTGGGAGTGGGTGGGGCCGCCGTGGCGGTGGGGGGCGGGAGCGGGGTCCCCGACGCCTGCCTCGTAGCTCTCCGCCGCGAGGAGCAGGGGGGAGACCGCCGCCGACTGGAGGGCGGTG
This sequence comes from Gammaproteobacteria bacterium, assembly GCA_965243335.1. Taxonomy (GTDB): domain Bacteria; phylum Pseudomonadota; class Gammaproteobacteria; order HK1; family HK1; genus JAJDXW01. The sequence goes on along the minus strand of OZ251545.1, from coordinate 338,029 downwards.
AGGGCGGCTCCCGCCACCGCCCCCGCGACGACGGCCGCGAGAAGGACCTGCCGGACCATCGGGCCGCGGCCCCGGTCAGTGGCAGGGGAAGGCGAACGAGTGGCGGGTGTCGTGGGCCGCGTTGTGCACGGCCTCGCTCGGGGCGAAGCCGGCCGCGAACACGATCACGAGGCCGAGGGCCGCGGCAAGGAGCGCCGCGAGCTTCCGGTTGGCGGCGGGGCGGTCGGCGGCGGCGTCCCAGGGCCGGGGAGGGGTGGCGGTCGTCATGTTCGGGTCTCCTCGAAGGTGGACGGCTTCGACCGAGAACCCATCGGCGCGGGCGAGGGCCGGCGCCGGCGAGCCCGCATCACCCACCGTGATACGAAGCCGCGCTCGAGACGCGAATCGGGCCGGTCTCCGGGCTCGCGGCGGGAGGCTCCGCTCCGTGGGGAGCCGCCGGGTGGCGAGCCGACGACCCCACGGACCCGACCGGCCCGGCCGCTTACCGTTGCGGGGGCAGCGCCGGCCTTGCCGTCTGGCGCACCGGCTTCCCGTTTCACCCGCCCCGCACGAGCCGCGCGGGGCGGACACCCGTTCACGCAACCGCGCCATTCAAGAGAATGTTCCGTGTGTTGTCAATCGGCAGCCGGCCATCGAGGCATGTGCGCGGTGGGGTTTTTCGCCAAGCACACCTCTCGCGGGTGATCCTGGGAACGCGGGCGTCCCGCCCGCACAGGGGTGTGAAGCGCCCGTGAACAAAAGTGCGGGCGGGACGCCCGCGTTCCCAGGAGCGCCCGCACAAGCGCCACCGCGGCATGGGCGCCGGCGGTTACGCCGGATCGTAGAGGGCGGGGCGGGGCTCGTCGGGAACCGGCTCGGCGTTGCCGGATCCGAGCGAGCGGGCGGCGGCGGCGGCGACCTGCATCGCCGCGTAGCCGTCCCACACCGTCGCCCCGGCGGCCCCGCCCTCCCGCGCAACCCGCACCCACGCCTCGGCCTCCAGGACGTAGGCGGCCCGGAAGCGCTCCAGCCAGTCCGCCTCCACCGCGCGCGCCGCCACGCCGGCCTTGCGCAGGACGGGGCTCGTGAGGGAGGGCGTGCGCAGCGTGCCCTGCTCCCCCGATACCTCCACGATCACCTCGTAGCCGTAGCTCCCGTCGACGTCCACCTCGATCTCGGCGAGCCCGCCGCCCCGAAACACGAGCTGAAGCAGGACGAGCCGGGTGGTCTCCGGGCGCTCCGGCGCGTCCGCCACGTGGCTCGCGAAGACCTTCGCCACGTCGTCGGCCATGAGCCAGCGCGCCGAGTGGACGTCGTGCACGGCCGAGTTGACGATCACGTCCACCGCGGTGCGGACCGCGTCGGCCCGCCAGTGCTTGTGGATGCCCCGGAACAGGAGCGGCCGGCCGATGGCGCCGTCGTCGATCGCCTGCTTGAGCGCGGCGTGCTGCGGGTCGTACACGCGCATCAGGCCGACCTGGACCAGCCGCCGGCCGGCCGCCGCCTCCGCGTCGAGGACCCGTCTCGCGTCGTCGAGGCCGACGCCGAGGGGCTTCTCGCAGAGCACCGGCTTGCCGGCTTCGATGCAGGCGACGGCCAGGTCCGCGTGGGTCGGATCCGGGGACGCGATGAGGACCGCATCGACCGCCCGGCTGCCGATCAGCTCCGCCGCGTCCGCGAAGACCGCGGCCCCGCCGCACTCCGCGGCGAGGGCCGCGGCCCGCTCCCGGTCCACGTCCATGACCGCGGCGACCCGCGCCCCCGCGACCCGGTGCGCGAGGTTGCGGGCGTGGCGCCCGCCCATGCCCCCCGCGCCGATGACCCCGACCCCCAGCCTGCCGTCCGCCACCTTCTCGCCCTCCCCGATCGTTCCCGCCGGCCTCCCGGCCCTCCGCCGGCGCAGCCCGACGCCTCGGGCCGGCCGCGCCCCGCCGCCCCTGCCGGGCGAGCATATCCCACCCCCCGGGTATCGCGCGGAGGAGGGGTCGCGATGGCGGCAAGGCGCGCCGCTTGCGCGCCGGAGCACCGGCGCCCGGTCGGGCGGAGCCGGCTCGCGCGGGTGATCTCCCGCCTCGATTCCCCGCACGGGCTCGCCGGCCCCGGCGGGGCCGGTCAGGCCGGGCCGCCGGCGCCGATCACCACGTCGAAGACGGAGCCGTCGTCCCGGTGGCTCAGGATGAGCTTGGTGCGGCCGTCCGGCAGGATCTCGCGCTTGACGATGGCGTGGCCCTCGTGCCGGGCCGCCGTCCTGGCGATCCGCGCCGTCGCGCCGCCGCGCCACTCCAGCTCGACCGGCGCCCACCGGCCGGTCTTCGCCGACCGGTAGGCCGCGTCCATCACCGCGTTGACGACGTACCCGTCGTAGAACGTCTCGGTGGGCGCGCCGCCCGTCTCGATGGCCTGGAACATGTCCGCGAACATGTCCGCGTAGCCGAGCTCCGACACCTCGTCGCCGACCGGGAACAGCCACCCTTGCGTCGACTCGAGCTTCTCCGCGACGTACCCCGAGCCGCCCCCCGAGGCGTACATCTCGTACCCGGTTCGCAGGAAGTGGTTCAGCCAGATGGTCCCTTCGGTCCCGGCGACCTCGTCGCGCAGGTCCATCCCCCCGCGGAACGACCAGCTCACCTCGAGCTGGCCGAGCGCCCCGGACTCGAAGCGGATGAGGCACACGGCGTTGTCCTCGGCCTCGATCGGGTGGACGAGGGTGTCGGCCCAGCACATCACCTCCACCGGGCGGTTCCCCTTCCCGACGAAGCTGCGGATGATCTCGATGCAGTGGCAGCCGAGGTCGACGATGGCCCCGCCGCCCGCCTGGGCCTCGTCCCAGAACCACGCGCTGTGCGGGCCGGGGTGCGCCTCCCGCGACCGGACCCAGGTCACGTCGCCGACCGCCCCGCCGCGCACCGCGGCCACCGCCTTCAGGGTCTTCGGAGTGTAGACGAGGTCTTCGAGGTAGCCCGCGAACACGCCGGCCCCCTCCACGGCGTCGAGGATCCGCTTCGCCTCCGCCGCGTCGCGGGCGAGCGGCTTGGTGCAAAGGACCGGCTTGCCGGCCGCCGCGGCGAGCGCGATCGCCTCCTCGTGCAGGAAGTTGGGGAGGCCGACGACGACCACGTCCGTCGCCGGGTGGTCGATGGCCGCCTGCATCGAGGTGGTGGCGTGGGGGACGTCCCACCGCGCCGCGAACGCCTTGCCGCGCTCCTCGGACCGCGAGTAGACGACCGCCACCCGGTCCCGGCTTCGCCGGTGGTGGAGGGTCATGGCGTAGAAGTCCCCGATGAGCCCCGTCCCGAGCATCGTCACCGATCGTCCGTTCATTCGTTCGCTCCCGATGGGTTCGATTCGTCCGCGGGTATCCGGCGCACGCCCCCGCGGGCAGGACGTCCGCGTCCTCGGGATGCGCCGTTCCCGGGACGCGATGGGTCCGATTCGCGCGCGGGGGCCCGGCGCACGGCCTATTCCTGGATGAGGCGGGTGTAGGCGGCGGCCACCGCGAGGATGATGCCGCCGAACAGGATCTGGCGGGCCGCCTCCGGCATTTGCAGCACGGTCAGCAACGTGGTGAGGACGGTGAGGATGAGCGCCCCCACGATGCTCCCCGCGTAGCCCCCGCGCCCGCCGTAGATGGAGGTGCCGCCGATGACCGCCGCCGCCACCGACGGCAGCAGGAAGGGGTCCACGAGGTCGAGCGACGCGGTCTTGATGAGGCCCGCGTAGACGAGGCCCGCGACCCCCGCGAGGAACCCGGAGATGACGTAGAGCACGACGAGGACCGTGCGCACCGGGACCCCCGCGAGGCGCGCCGCGGTCTCGTTGTCGCCCACCGCGTAGAGCAGCCGCCCGTAGCCGAAGCGGCGCAGGGCGTAGAGGAGGAAGGCGGCGAGGGGGACGAACAGCAGCAGGCTGTTCGGCAGGCCGAAGGAGAGGCCGGAGCCGAGCCACGCGAACTCCTTCGGCACCGCCGAGCCGCTCGTCAGCACGCTTCGCTGGTAGACGGTGAGGCACCCCACCACCACGAGCCCCATGCCCAGGGTCATGATCAGGGGATGCACGCGCAGGATGCCGGCGCCGATGCCGCTCACGAGCCCGGCGACGGAGGCCGCCCCGAGCGCGATGAGCACGGCGACGAACGGGCCCTCCACGGGCGTCTGGGTCGCCATCACGAACGAGGACATCGTGGCCACCGCGGCCACCGAGAGGTCGATGCCGCCCGTGATCATGGTGAGGGTCTGGCAGGCGGCGAGGATCGCGAGGGGGATCGCGAACTTGAGGGTGTTGGCGAGCCAGATGTGGTTGATGATCCCGGGCCGCACGAGGTGCAGGACCAGGATGAGGGCGAGGAGCAGGGCGATCAGGGGGAGCAGGGGATGGTCGCGCATGAGCCGGAGCCAGACCCGATCCCGCCGCTCCGCGAGGGGCGGCCGGGCGCCGCCGTCCCCGGCTCCGGACCCGGGGAGCGGCGTGGAATGCGGGCGGGTCATGCGCGCCGCTCCCGGAGCGCCGCGAGCCCGCCCAGCATCACCACCCCGACGAGCATCGCCCCCTCGATGACGGTGGCGAGGTTCGAGTCCATGCCGAGGAAGGTCAGGTCCGCGCGCACGAGGCGGAGGATGAAGACGGCCACGATCGGGCCGACCAGCCCCCCGCGCCCGCCCGTCAGGCTCACCCCGCCGAGGACCACCGCGGCGATGCTCGCGAGGAGGTAGGGGCCGGGGAGGGGGGCGCCGATCCCGGTGCTCATGGTCACCGCGAGCCCCGCGAGCGCGGCGAAGAGCCCGGTGATCGCGTAGGCCGCGATCTTGGTGCGGCCGACGTGGACCCCGCTCCGGAACGCGGCCTGCCGGTCGCTCCCCACCGCGTAGATCGAGAGGCCGAGGCGCGAGCGCCGCACCGGGATCCAGATGACCGCCACGAGGGCGACGAGCAGCAGCAGCGCCTTCGGCGCCCACCTCGTGCCGACCGTCCCCGAGATGAGGTCGCGGAGCCAGTCCGCGACCGACCCGCCGGGCGTGTTCAGCACCAGCAGCGCGGCCCCTCCCCACACGAACAGCATGGCGAGGGTCACGATGATGTCCGGCACGCGGGTGAAGACGATGAGCGCGCCGTTCACTGCCCCCATCGCGAGCCCGAGGGCGATCACCGCGAGGACCGCCAGCACCGCGAACGCCTCGCTCTCGCCGTGCATCAGGGAGGCGGCGACCACCCCCGCGAACGCCATCATGGAGGCGATCGAGAGGTCGATGCCGGCGGTCAGCACCGCCACCGACTGGCCGGCCGCCGCGAGCGCCACGGGCAGGGCGGCGAGCGCGAGGGCGGTGACGCCGGGCGCTCCGAAGCGCGGCTGGATGACCTTCGTCGCCACGAGGAGCGCGGCGAGCAGCACCCAGAGACCGATGACCCAGGCGTTGCGGTGCGCGAAGCGGCTCACGCGGACGCCGAAACCCTGATCCGGGGGAGGGGGCGGCGCGGCGACGACGAACCCGGCGCCGTCAGGGGAGACGGCCGCGGGGCCGGCTGCAGACGCGGTGGAGGCGGCGGCCGCGGGAGCGTCCGGAGGGTTCATGCGCCGCCTATCCGCCACAGCCGACGGGTCGCCGCGACGCGGCGGTGGCCGCGGAAGCGTCCGCGGGGTTCATGCGCCCCTCTCCCCGATCTCCGAGGCGGCGGCCGGAGGATTCACACGGATGCTCCGGGGAGACCGGCGGCGGGGCGGACGGACGAGGCGGCGGGTGCTGCGGAGGCCGCCGCGCGCCCCTCCGCCCCGTGCCCGGACCCCGCCTCCGTCCCTGCCGCTTCGGCGGACCCGGGCAGGCCGTGGGCGGCGCGCAGGAGGGCCGACTCGCTCGCCTCGCGGGCCGGCAGCTCGTCCACGATCTCGCCGCCGAAGATGACGAGCACCCGATCGCAGACCGCCGGCGCCTCCTCCAGCTCCGAGGTGTAGAGGAGGACCGCGGCGCCGGCCGCCGCGAGCTCCCGCACGAGCCCGTAGATCTGCCGCTTGGTGCGGATGTCGATCCCGCGCGTCGGGTCGAAGAAGAGCAGGGTGTCGGCCCCCGCCGCGACCCAGCGCGCGATCGTGACCTTCTGCTGGTTCCCGCCCGAGAGGCGCCGCACCTCGGACTGGGCGCGGGTATCGACGCGCAGCCGCTCGACCGCCCCGTCCACCTTGCGGCGCTCGCCGCCCATGTCGATGGGCCCCCAACGCCGCACGCGGGCCGGGAAGGGGAGGGCGACGTTCTCGCGGATGGAGCGCTGCATGAGGAGGGCTTCGGCGCGGTTCGCGGGCACGAGCACGATGCCGGCCGCGATCGCGTCCGCCGGGTGCCGGAAGCGGACCGGCCTCCCGTCCACCCGCACCTCCCCGCCGTCCGGGCGGCGCGCCCCGGCCAGCACCTCGAAGAGCGGGTCCTGGCCCTGGCCTTCGAGCCCCACGACGCCGAGCACCTCGCCCGGATGCAGGGCGAGGGACACGCCGCGGAGCTTCCGGCCCTGGCGGAGGGCGCGCGCTTCGAGGCGGGGGGGCGCTCGTCCGCGTACCCTCGGCACGCCCTCGGCTTCTCGTGGACCCGAGGCCGCCTCCGGGGGAGCCGCGGCACGGTCGCCGCGGGCGCCCCCGGCCTGTCTCGCGCCCTTGACCCGCACAGCTTCCCCTGTCCGATCGCCGCGCGACGCTTCCCCTCCGCGGGCGCCCCTGGCCCGCGGGGCGCCCTCTCCCGGCCCCCCGCCGAGCATGAGGGCGACGATCTCCTCCTCGGTCCCCGCGCCCATGTCCAGCACCCCGACCGTCTCGCCGTCCCGGAGCACGGTCGCCCGGTCGCACACGCTCCCGACCTCCGCGAGGCGATGCGAGATGTAGACGACCGACCGTCCGGTCTTCCGATAGCCGTTCACGAGATCGAGGACGCGGCGGCTCAGGTCGGCGGGGAGGGCCGCGGTCATCTCGTCGAGCAGCAGCACGTCCGGCTCCGCGGCGAGCGCCCGCGCGAGGTCGATGACGTGCAGGGCCGCGAGGGGCAGATCGCGGGCGAGGGCGGAGCGGTCCGCGAGGGGAACGCCGAGCGCGCCCATCCACCGCTCGAAGGCGGCGGGCGGGGTCCCGGTGAGGCGCAGGTTGGACCCCACGTCCAGGTCCGGGACGAGGGACGGCTCCTGGTGCACGCAGGCGATCCCGGCGCGGCGCGCGGCGGCCGGAGAGCGGGCCTCGCGGACCTCGCCGCGCACGCGGATCCGGCCCGCGGTGGGCCGGACGGTCCCGGTCAGGACCTTGACGAGGGTGGACTTCCCGGCCCCGTTCGCGCCGAGCAGGGCGTGGACCTCGCCGGGGCGGACGGCGAGCGACGCGCCCCGGAGCGCCCGGACCGCGCCGTAGTGCTTGACGACTCCGCTCGCTTCGAGAAGCAGGTGGGTCCGCACGTCTCTCCCGGCCCCCCGGCTAGCGGGTGCCGGTCGTCCCGCGGGAAGGGGCGGCCCCCCGGCCGGGCCGCCCGGGCATCGCGCGGGCGGCGCCGTCGTCGTGCTTCCGTCCGGGTGGGGCGCCACCGCCCGGAAGCGGCCCCCGCGCCCCCGCGATGCGCAGGGGCGCGGGCCGCGGGCTCGCCCCGCCGCCCCTCCCCGCCGCGTCCGCCGCTTCCATCGCGCTCGCCGCGGAAACGAGCCGGGGGCGGGCGCCGCCGAAGGGAACGCCCGCCCCCGCGATGCTCGCCGCCGCCTTCACGGACCGGACCTACTCGCCCGGCCCCCGGCAGGCCAGGATCTGGTCCTTGGTGTAGTCCGTCCAGCCGGGGACGGTGATGCCGAGGGGCCAGGTCCCGGGGATGTCGGGGTCGGCCACCTCCGCGAGCTGCGCCTTGCCTTCGGCGGTCGCGTTCTGCCACAGCTCCGGGGTCACCAGGGTCACCTGGTCCACCGCCTCCCCGTCCAGGATCCTGAGCGCCAGGGCGAGGCCGGCGCCCCCGACGGAGGCCGGGTTGGTGACCGCGGCGCCGGTCAGGCCCGCTTCGTTCACGAGCTGGGAGACGAAGCCGCTGCCGTCCGCGCCCACGATCGGCGTGAACGGCTTGCCGGCGTCCTTGAAGGCGTCGACGATCACGTTGTCGATCCCCGAGGTCCACACCCCGTCGAACTCGAGCCCGCTCGCGAAGATGTCGTTGATCTGCTGCACCCCGGTCGCCTGGTCCCAGCCGGTCTGGGTCTCCGCGACCACCTCGACCGCGCCGTTCGTCTCCGCGATGGCGCGGGTGAAGCCGTTCTTGCGGTCGTTGTCGGCGGGCGCGCCCGCGGCGCCCCCCATGTACACCACCTTTCCGGCGGCGCCGATGGTCTCGACCAGCCACCGGGCGCCGAGATAGGCGTACTCTTCCTGGTTGTTGGCGAGCAGGTACGCGGACGGCTCGGTCACCGCCTGGTCCACGACCACCACCGGGATGCCGGCGTTCGTCGCGTCCCGGATCGCGGCGTTCACCGCGTCGGGCCCCGCCGGATTCACGATGAGGGCGTCTACCCCCGCCGCGACGAGGTTGCGGATGTCTTCGAGCTGCCCCGCGGCGTCGGTGTTGCGGTGCTGGATGTTGAGGCTCTCGACCTTGCCCGACACGAGGGCCTGCGCCTTGATGGAGCAGATCATCTCCTCGCGCCAGCCGTTGCCGGTGATGGTGTTCGACACCCCGATCACGTAGCCGTCCGCGGCGGCGGGGGAGGTCGCGCCCGAGAGGGCGAGGAGGGCGGCGCCCGCGGCGGCCGCGAGCGGGGCGGTGAATCGCTTCGTGTTCATGGGAGGGCTTCTCCTCTTCTTTGCACAGGTTGGGGAGGGGGCCGGGCCGGCCGCCGGTCGGAGGGCGGGGCGGCCCGGGGGTTCGGCTCGCACGGCGCCGGGCCGCCGGGCGGATCTGCCGGGGGGCGCCGCCGGCCGAAGATCGTCATTTGACGTAGGGCCGGAGCACGTCGCGGGCGAGCAGGAAGCCGCGCTTCACGAGGTCGTCCGTGCCCTCGAACTTCCGGTCCTCGTGCTCGATGATGACGTCCCCGTCGTAGCCCGCCCGGTAGAGGGCGGAGAAGACGGTGCTCCAGCACACGTCGCCGAGGCCCGGCATCCGCGGCACCTGCCAGCCGATGCCGGACGAGAAGGTCCCGTTCTCGTAGAGGCCCTCGTGGTCGATCATCACGTCCTTCGCCTGCATGTGGAGGACGTGGGGGCCGAACTCCCCGATGAAGCGGGCCTGGTCGATCATCAGCCAGACGAGGTGCGAGGGGTCGTAGTTGAGCCCCACCGCGCCGCCCCAGGCTTCCAGGATGCGGCGCCAGATGCGCGGCGAGTAGGCGATGTTGTGCCCGCCCGGCCACTCGTCGTAGCTGAAGATCATCGGGCAGTTCTCGAAGGTGAGCCGGACCTCGTGGTCGGCGGCGAAGCGCACCACGTCCGGCCAGACGTCGAGCGCGCGGCGCCAGTTGTCGTCCACGTGCAGGGCGCCGTCGCCGCCGCAGAACGTGTTCACCACCGGGACCTCCATGTGTCCGGCGGCCACGATGACCTTCTTCAGGTGGCCGATGACCAGGTCCCGGTGCGCGGGGTCGGGGTGGAGGGGGTTCGGGTAGTAGCCGAGGCCGGAGACGGAGAGCCCCTTGCCGGCCAACGCGGACCCGACCTCGCGCACTTCGGCCGGCGAGGCGCTCGCGGCGTCGATGTGGGTCGTGCCCGCGTAGCGGCGGGCGGGGCCGGTGGATTTCGGCCAGCAGGCGATCTCCAGGCTCTCGAAACCGGCCGCGGCGGCCCAGTCGGCCACCTCCATCAGCGGGGTGTCGGGAAAGGGGGCGGTCAGAAAGCCGAGCTTCAAGACGGTTCTCCTTCTGTTTCCGTGCGGTAGCTTCGAGCGCGGGGCTTCGCCCCGGGCCGACGAGGCGTGAGCGAGGCCATCGCCGGGCTCCGCCGGCCGGCCAGCGCCCGCGGTGGGCTGCTCCGGGCTCAAACGCCGGCGGCTACCTCCACCCACCGTCCCTCGCGGGCGCTCCGGGCGATGGCGTCGCCGACGAGCAGCCCGTGGTGGCCGTCCTCGAAGGTGGCGTAGAGCGGGTCCACGGGCGGCGCCCCGGCGAGGATCGCGCGGTAGACCTCCCGGTACAGGGCGTGGAAGGTGTCGCCGAAGCCCTCCACGTGACCGCCCGGCAGGGAGGCGGCGGCCGCGCCGGCCGCGTTCATGAGGTCCGGGCTTCGCTGCAGGACCTCGTTCGGCCGGCCGCGGTGGCCGATCCAGAGGTGGTCGGGGGTCTCCGACCCCCACGCGGCGGCCGCGTCCGCGCCGTCCACCTCCCACTGCAAGAGGTTCTTGCGGCCCGCGCTCACCTGGCTCACCGCCACCGAGCCGCGCGCCCCGTTGGCGAAACGGAGCAGGATGAGGGCCGCGTCCTCGGTGCCGATCTCGCGCGCGACGGTGTCGGCGGCGCGCCCGCTCGAGAACGTCTCGACCGGGCCGGCCGGCTGGCGGCGGACCTTGACGAAGGTGGCGAGCTCGGCCATCACCGCGGTCACCCGCGCCCCGGTGATGAAGCTCACGAGGTCGATCCAGTGCGAGCCGATGTCCCCTACCGCGCGGAGGCTCCCGCCCCGCTCGGGCTGGAGGCGCCAGTTCCAGTCGGTGTCGAGGAGCAGCCAGTCCTGGAAGTACCGCCCGGTGACGAGGCGGGGCGCGCCGAGCGCGCCCTCCCGGACCATCTGGCGCGCGTGCTGGTTGAGCGGGTAGAAGCGGATGTTGAAGTTGACGGCCGTCACCCGGTCGCCGGCGGCGGCGAGGCGCGCGAGCTCGGCGGACTCGTCCGAAGTCACCGCGAGCGGCTTCTCGCAGACCACGTGCCGGCCGGCGGCGAGGATCGCCTTGACCTGCGGGAAATGGGCGTGGTTGGGGGAGGTGACGTGGACCACGTCCACGGAGGGGTCGTCGAGGAGGGCTTCGAGGGACGGGTAGGCGGTGGGGACGCCGATCGCCCGCGCCCGCTCGGCCCCGCGCTCGGGGCTGCTGCCGAGCAGGCCGCGCACGCCGACCCCGAGCCGCCGCAACGCTTCGACGTGCACCGTGCCGATGAAGCCGCTGCCGATCACGGCGGCGCCGATCTCGCTGAATCGACTCATGCTCCGCCTCGCCTGGGGTCCGCCGGGCCGCCCCGCCCGGCGGAGGCCCCGCCGCCCGGAAGCGCGGGCGCCTCGCCTGCACGACCCAACCGGTCGGGCGCTACGCCCCGGCCCGGCCGGCGCCTCGCCGGGAGCGTAGTTGTACCCGCCGCCGCCCGCAACGGTCAACCGGTGGCGAGGCATGTGCGCTGTGGGGATTTGCGCCAGGCACACCTCTCGCAGGGCGTCCTGGGAACGCGGGCGTCTCGCCCGCACAGGGGTGTGAAGCGCCCGTGAACAAAAATGCGGGCGAGACGCCCGCGTTCCCAGGGGTCCCGTGCAAGCGCTGCCGTGGGGTGAAATCCGTCAAAAGGCCCCTCGAACCGACCCCAAACCGTGGAAGAACGCCGTCCCCGAGGGGTAAAAATATTTCGGCCCCCGCTTCCACTCCCTATCTCAACAGCTTACGAACAGCGCCCGGGCCTCGGTGGCCGGTCGGCGGCCGGTCGAGGTTGATCCGGACAGGGAGCGAGGTAGGATCCGTGCCGAGTGCCCGTCCGCCCGAGCGGCCCGCGGCCGGCGGATCGGATGGATCCGCCGGGTCGCCGGGGGGGGACGGGGTGAGCCGAACCGGGCCCGGACGGACCTCCCACCGGGCCAGGCACAGGGAGGCGCGCACATGCCGCAATCATCTCCTTCCCCCCTTTCTTCCCGCCCCCGGGCCGGAGCTTCCGGCAGCGCGGCGCGTTCCGTCGCGAGGCCCGAGCGCCCCTCGGTGCTCGACACCCCGCCCGACCTTCCCGGCTGCGAGTCGTTCCGGATGACGCTCCGCGAGTTCGAACGCACCCGTGAGCGGCTCGAGTTCTGGGACGCCCACACCGAGACCGCCTGGCAGGTCCGCGACGTCTACATGCAGCACGAGGCGCCGACGGAGCGCCTTGCCTGGCTCGCGAGCCGCATCGCCTCCGTCCGCGGCTCGATGATCGACTGCTACGGCTCGGTGTCCCTGACAAGGCTCGAGGCGGGGGGGCGCCGGCGCTGGGTGATGCAGGCGGACCAGATCGTGTACCTGAACCGGCCGCGTTCCCGCCCGGAAGGTCCGGTGGTGCGTATCGGCGAGGACGATCTGCCGGACGTCGTGCTGGAGGTGGATCACACCACCGACGCCCGGCGATGGAAGCTCAAGCTCTACCAGGAGTGCGGATTCCCGGAGATCTGGGTGTCGGTCCCGGACGAGACCTCGGTACGCAGTCCGGGGCTCACCATCCACCTTCGGGAAGACGATGGAGACGGCGGCGCGGGCGACGGCAGCGGCTACCGCTATCGCGTGTCGGAGGAGAGCCGGGCCTTTCCCGGCTGGCGGACGGAGGAGATCCATCGCGCGTTGACCGAGTCGCACCTCTCCGGGATGGCCTGGCGCGCGCTCGAACGGGTCGGGCGGGTGATGGGCGCGCGCGAGGGAACCCGTCCCGACGACGACCCCCTCACCCGCTCCCTGACCGCAAGCGCGCGCGAGGAGGGCCGATCGGAAGGGTTGGCCGCGGGCCGAGCGTCAGGATGCGGGGCCGGCCGCCGCGCGGAGCGCGCGGACGCGGTGTGCGCACTGCTCCGCGCCCGGGGCATCGAGCCCGCCGCCGGGTTCGCGGACGAGCCGGAGCTGTTCGCCGAGGCCCCGCTCGCGGCCCTGATGGCGGCGGCGCTCGCGTGCGCCGACGAGGCCGACTTCCGCCGCCGCCTCCGCGACCCGTCCGCCCGCCCCCCGCCCTGACCGCCGGGAACCCTCCCCGTCAGGCGACCCTTGGCATCACGCGCTGCCGTTGCGCGCCCGTCCCGGGGTCGTGGTCGGGTATGCGAAGCCCGGGGAGCACCGATCGGCGCCCGTGTCGCCGCGCAGCACTCCAATCGCGAGATGTTCGAGGCCGGATACGGCCTGGTCCGAGTATTTCACCGCCCGCCGCCCGATGCAGGAGGGGCCACTTCGGCCCTGTTCAGGATTCTCCTGCACTGGGCCAAAGCAGTACGTGCATCATCGGAGAGAAATACCACGTCGATGTCGTAGTCGGCCGTGACCCGAAGCTTGCGGCACTGCTCAAGCATGTACCCTAGCCCATCTTTACCACCCCATCACAAAATATCACGTTACATCAGATAGTTACGATGTTCGGCGTCGTCGAGTGGCACTACAATCGCGTGCTCAAGGGTCGTTCAGACGACCGTCTTGCGGGTCCCTCCCGGAGCGGGGTCGATGCCCAAAGCCTCGTAGATGGCCAGTTGGCGGGGTTCGGCGCGGGTGGCTTTACGCACGTGCAAGGTCGCGCCGTCGGCGCGTTGGAAGGTGGCGGTGATGCGCTGCTGGCCTTCGAGGATTCGGCGCACGGTGGTCCAACTGGCGCCCTGACCGGCTTGGCGCAGGCGCTGGCGGATCACCTGGACGAGTTGATAGGCGATGACGGTGATGAACAGATGGCCTTCGGCGCGGATGGGCTTGTGGTGGTAGATGGGACGAAGGCCGAGTTCGGACTTCAACGAGCGGAACACGGCCTCGATGTCGGTGAGGGTGAAGTAGGTGCGCCACAGGGTGGCTTCGTCCCAATCGGTCTGGTTGCTGCGCAGGCAGTACACGCCGGGGTGGGTGAGCATGGAGCCGGTCAGGGGCCGGCGGGTGAAGCGCACGGCGGTGGCGCGTTCGCCGGTCTGGTCGGTGTCCAGAGCGATGTCGTAGTGTTGGGCGACGCCGCGGCTGCTCTCCTTGAGCCTGCCGATGCGCTGCCAGACCTGGCCGATGCGTTTTTGGGTGCGGGGTTTGGACAGTCCGTTGGAGAGCCGGGTCAGCGCGGCCTCGAAGCGAGAGGCGAAGCGCTCGACGATGGCGCGTTCCTTGGCGGCCCGGTCTTCGGAGAAGCAATACAGCCGCACCTCCTGGCCGTCGTCGCTCAAGACCTTGTGCAGATGCACGCGTTGGCGCGAGGCGGTGTGGATGGACAGCGCCGCCTCGGGGTCGAAGTGGCGGGTGCGTTCGCGGCTGACCACCAGGTAGCGATACCGGTGCTCGCGCAGCCAGCGCACCCGGTCTTGGGTGGCGATGCCGCGGTCCATCACCACCAGGGCGCCGCGCGGGGCGTGGAGGGCATCGAGCATCCCGGCGAGGGTGTGGGGTTCGCGCACGTTGCCGGCGAAGACCTGCGAGCGGCGCACGAAGCCGCTGGCGTCGAGCACCAGTCCCAGGGTGAGCAGCGGGCAGTCGGTGCGCTTGTCCTTGGAGTGTCCGCGCCGGGCGTTGGGTTGCAGCCCCGCCTCGCCCTCGAAGTAGGTGTTGGTCAGGTCGTACAGCGTGACCGTCGGATGCAGGTCGAACAGGTCCATCGCCCGGTCGAACAAGCGCCGTTCGATGGCTTCGCGGTGCGCCATCAGCGCATCGGAGGCGCGGTACAGCCGCATCGGTCCCATCGTTGCGAAGTCCACGCCCACAAGCTCGCCCAGGGCGCTGCGTTCGCCCAGCCAGCGCCGGGCGGCCCGCTCCGAGCCCGGTCGAGCCATGCGTGCGATGACCGAGCCCACGGCGGCGGCGCGCAGCGACGCTCCAATCCCCAACCCTTCGAGCATGGTGCGCAGGCCGAGCCGGTCCATCGCCCACAGGCCGACATGCTCCACGCCCACGCAGCGGGGGCGGATGAGTTCCAGGGTATCGACGGCGATGGATTGGAAGTCGTGTCCTTGGCTCGTCTGCGAGGGGGCGGCCCCGATGCGCTCGCTGGCGAGCAGCCGGGCAGCGATGCGTTGGGCGTGTGATTCGAGCGCCGGGGGGCAATCGGGGGGCAGCGACCATTGACCGGCGAGGAGGTCGTCGATGCGCCGGCACAGGGTCGACCACTGGCCGGGGGCGACGTCGAAGTGTCGTCCCAGGTTGAGCAGGGTGCGTTGGCGCACCTTCGAGCCGGTGCGCTCGGAGCGCACGAGGCGGAAGGTGAAGTAGTGCTCGCCGCGGCGGCGGGTCGCGGTGCGCCGGATGAACATGGGCGCAGGGTAGCGGTGGACAGGTTGGAGGGCAACAAGAGAAAATTATTTTATGGCACTACATCGGCCCCCTCGACCATACATCAATCGGTTACATCCGAAAATCGGCGAAATCAGGGCGAATCCCCCTCGATCTCGGAGCGCAGTGGTAAAGATGGGCTAGGCCCTTCAGCTTCCCGTTCTGGGAGTCGGTCAGCGTATCGATGACCCTCCGGTGGACGCTCCCCGCGCCCGGAGCAGGTCGAAGCCGCAGGTCCTGCGCGAGCCGCCGACACTGGTGATAGGCCGCGTAGTACGCGCGGCTGGCCGCATTGCGCAGGTCGACCTCGGACCCCCGTCGCCCCAGCGCCGCCGCCGCGTCAAGAAGCTCGCGCGGGGTGACCGCCATCGGCTCGGGCTCCAATGAACATCGGTACGAACCTGACGCCCGGATCGGCCATCAGCTCGGGCCGGTCCGCGATCCGGTCCGCGAGCGCCTCATTCAGCTCGGCGGCGCGCTCGGGCGACGCGAAGACGTGGACCAGGAAGAGAAACGAATCCGGGTCCACCGCATACGTCTTCAGCTCCGAAAGGTTGGTTCTCCGGACCCCCGTGTCGGCCAGGGTTTCGTGTACCGTCCGCAGGACCTCCTGTATCGATTCCTCCCGAAATGCGCCTCGATCCACCGCATCGCCCAGCATTTCCTCCACCGATTCGCCCGGCAGGGATCGCTCCGGCGACAGCCTGCCCAATCGCTGCCGGAAGGTCCGGGCCTCGAGGAGGCGCCCGGCTTGGAGAGCGGTCGAGATCAGGTGTTCGAGTACGGCGAGATCGTCCGGAGCCCGTCCCGACGCCTGCTTTGCGACCTCGAATGCTTCGTCCGACCGTCCGAGAGCCAGAAGGGAGCAGGAGTAGTTCCGGGAGACCGACGCGGAGTGGCCGGACTGCTGCAACGCGATGCGGAAATGCTTCCGAACGTCGTCAGCTCGGCCTTCCAGCGTGGCGAGCGCGCCGAGCACCGTGTGCGCCTCTACCGGATCGGCTCCCATGAGGGTCTGAGCTTCCTGGCGGATCCTCCGGAGCCCGAGATCGTCCACCTCCACACCGAGCAAGACCGCGCTGAGCCGGTCGATGAGCTCCGCTCCCTTGGTCGCTGGAGTGGGAACGTGTCCCGCCATGCCGATCACCCCCGCCCGTCAGGGAAACGAACCTCAACACCCGCAGAAGCTACCACCACGGCTGCATGTCCGTCCATCCCTTCCCGGAGGCAGGTGCGCGGTGGGGTTCTCGCGCTGGCGGGCCGTGTCATCCGGGCGCGCCGGGGGCGCTGGACACGGTGCGACGGGGCGCGATCGACCCTGAAGCGGGCCACAGGACCCTGCATCGAGCCTTCATGCAAGGGCAAAATGCGCCGGTGCGGGCGACGCGTACGAGCCGGCCCCCCTGCCTTCGCAGGGGCGGCTCTGGCCCGCGAGGCCGGATCGGGAGAGGCTTGGGTCGGAAGATGCCGGTCAGCCGGTGTCGGCCCGGAGCCTGCCCACCTTCGGGAAGATGACGGAGACAGCGACGCGGGCGACGGCAGCGGCTACCGCTATCGCGTGTCGGAGGAGAGCCGGGCCTTTCCCGGCTGGCGGACGGAGGAGATCCATCGCGCGTTGACCGAGGCGCCCCTCTCGGGGATGGCTTGGCGCGCGCTCGCGCGCGCTCGGACGGGTCGGGCGGGTGATGGGCGCGCGCGAGGGAACCCGTCCCGACGACGACCCCCTCACCCGCTCCCTGACCGCAAGCGCGCGCGAGGAGGGCCGATCGGAAGGGTTGGCCGAGGGCCGAGCGTCAGGATGCGGGGCCGGACGCCGCGCGGAGCGCGCGGATGCGGTGTGCGCACTCCTCCTCGCCCGGGGCATCGAGCCCGCCGCCGGCTTCGCGGACGAGCCGGCGCTGCTCGCCGAGGCGCCGCTCGAAACCCTGATGGCGGCGGCGCTCGCGTGCGCCGACGAGGCCGACTTCCGCCGCCGCCTCCGCGAGCAAGCGGCCTGGCCCCCGCCCTGACCGTTTGGAACACCTGGCCCAATGGACGCCAGGACCCGGGTACGACACTTGCATTTCTGCGTGGTGTTGCTAAGATTGCTTGGGAGCTTACAGCGGGAGACGGACAGTGGCTCGCAGCCGTGCGTGACCAGGGGCATACATTGAGCTTCGTCGAGCGTTCGAGCCGACGCGCAGTAGAGGCATGGAAAAGATGACAGAAGTAGAACTTCAGAAACTGATCGGACGGGCAGAGTCGGAAACACTCGACTTCAAGGAAGGTGGCTATGATTTCGGTGAACCTGAATCTCGCATCGCGTTTATCAAGGATGTCCTTACGATGGCAAATACACCTCGCGATCAACCTGCACACATCGTTTTGGGTGTACGTTGGACCCCGGAGTCTGGAAGCACCATTGTTGGCCTCGGAAGCCAGATTGATGATGTAGAATTCCAAAACGCGTTCGGGCAGGGTCGAGTTCAGCCAATTCCTCCCTTTACCTATACTCCCTTGGAATTGGATGGAAAACAGATCGGTGTCATAACTGTCCCGATTGAGAAAGATGGCCCGTTCACACCCATCAAGGATTACACGGGATTGCAAGCAGGAGCGATCTACTATCGCCGTGGTACGAAAAATGACCGGGCAGTGGGTTCAGAAATACAAAGGATTTTCTCTTGGTTTCAGAATGGTGGGATCAGCTTACGTGAAGAATATAGAATGGACTCCTGGCGTGAGTTCTTTGATGCGGTCCGTGGTTTTGAGCACGAGACAACTTATCTGTTGGCCGTTGATCGGATTTCGTCGAAGGCAGCATCACCTCTCTATGCATTGGGGTTACCACCTTGGCGGGCTGTCATCGATTTCGACCCTGATAGTGAAACATCCGGACTATTGAATTGTGTCACGGGTATCTTGGAGCACCGCCGAGTGATACACAGAATTACCTGGGGGCAGGATCACATGGGGCCTGACCCGGGAACATACTGGTTCTTTGCTCGAGGATTATCGGGGCGTCAGGCAAGTGTATCCCAAGGCAGCCACAGGGATTGGTTGAGGAGCTACAAACAGGAACTTGGGCGACAGCTTGAACGGGTAGCTGGTGCTGTCAGTCCTTCGCCGGTCGTGGTCGTCGTATTTTGGTCGGATGTAGCTCTGCGCAATCACCTTCGGACTTTAGTGGAAGAATTACACGGAGCATTCGGAGATGCAATAGAAATCGTTATTGTATCTGAAGACGAACCCTCATTTGCGGCCCTCGCCGAGGAAGCGGAAACGACTTTTATTCGGATGAGTCTGCGCAGCCTCTGCAACGGAGTGGCAGCTCACTATTCCGACCTTCAGGGCAAGGACGACGAACAACGCATTCTCCCATCTTCATCTGGAGCACCAGTCGAAATTGCTCCCGAAGATTGGCTCTGGTTGAGCGAAGATATTGATTTTCTCCACCAATCAATCGGGACAACAGGAGAAGACGATCCGAGAGAATATAGATTAGGTGCTGATGTCTCGTGGCGAAATCTCCACCTCCGTCACGATTGTGAGCGAGACATGACCCCAATGGTGCACAGTCGCGTAAGCGCCGACTTGGAGAGACGCCAGACGGTGCGCATAAATATCTATCACGCTCCCGGGAGTGGCGGCACGACTTTGGGGCGGCGAATCGCTTGGGATTTTCGCAGCAGATTTCCAGTAGGAATTCTCAAGCATTGTACATCTCATGACACAGCAGACAGACTTGCGAAAGTGGCCGCATTGACGGAGAACAGCGTTCTTGTCGTCGTCGATGGAGGCCAGCATTCTGCGCGTGACATAGATGACTTGTACGAAGCTCTGAAGGCCGGTCAAACTCGGGCGGTCGTGTTGCAAATACTTCGAAGGTTCACCCCCCAGCAAGGCGGAAGCCGCCAATTCTGGCTTGATGCCTCACTCTCGAAGGCGGAGGCGGATCGTTTTCGTGAGGTTTATGCTTCCGCGGTGCCTGAGAAGCGGAGACAGCTTACACAACTTGCTCGCGGGAGAGACGCACGGTTACGGAATGCCTTCTTTTTCGGACTTACAGCATTTGGACGGGACTTTCGTGCGCTGTCCGGTTACGTCCGGAGCAGGATTGCGGGACTCACGAATCAACAGCGACGTATTCTTGGCTACATCGCCATCGCCCACTACTATGGACAGCAATCAGTACCATCTCAAGCCTTTGTTTCATTGTTGGGCTTGCCACGGTCCAAAAACTTGGATTTCAGGGCCATATTTGCCGATAGCGCAGCAAAGGCGCTAGAACTCCTGATTGAAAACCAACATATGGAATGGAGGACAGCACATCATTTTGTTGCGCTTGAGATTATGCAGCAACTTTTCTCTCCCGCCAATAGTCAGGAGCGAGAAGCGGTCTGGCGGCAGAATCTGTCACGCTGGGGAAGAGATTTCGCGAATTTCTGCCGGCAAGGAGGGTATCCCAGAAGCGATCGCCTTCTAGAATTGGTGCGTCGGGTCTTCGTCTACCGAGACAACGTCGAGGTGCTTGGGACGGAGCGGGTTGCACAACAGCAATTCGCTCAGCTTGTTGAAGATATTCCATCAAGTCACGGGCAGATTGAAGTATTGACTCACTTGACAGAATGTTTCCCACACGAAGCCCACTTCCATGCTCACCTGGGAAGGCTATTTAGTCGAAACGATGAACATGATAGGGCTCTTCAGTGTGTCGATGTGGCGCTCTCGATTCAGCCAGGAGATCACGTATTGCATCATATGAGAGGTATGATATTACGAGAGAGTATGACGAAAAATAGCGGGAAGGGAACGTCAATCGACGTGCTCATCGACATCGCAAAGAAGGCGACCGAAAGTTTCGAGGAGGCGCGTTCGCTCCGTCCCGATCAAGAACATGGATATATCAGTGAAGTGCAATTGATAATTTATCTTGTGGATCAAGCTGGGAGAAGTCGAAGGGACGTGGTGGGGGATGTGCTGGCGCGACCGGAAACGGATCCGTTCTTGAAGCGGAGTTTGGAACGGGCGGAAGATTTGCTGGACCGGGTACACCACCTGTACGCTGGGGAAGCTCCAAGTCGATATGTACTGGCCTGTCGCGCAAGGCTGCAAAGATTCTACGGTGATTACCAGCGAGCACTTCAGGCATGGGATAGTCTTCTGTCGCGACCTGAGGTTGCTAAACCACCGATACGGCGACAGATAGTGTGGACCTTATTGCGGCGACATGGGAGTACTTGGGATGCGCTTCCTAACCGGGCGATAGATCGCATTCAAAGGTTGTTGGAAGATAACCTTGAGGAGGAAAATCAGGATTCAACAAGTCTTCGACTTTGGCTTCGGGCCATTCGGCAATCGCGTACCCCACCATCGTTGGATTCGGTCATCGAGAAGGTCGGCTACTGGAAGGTGAATACGGGAGCCCTTGATGCAGCCTATTACCTTTACGTTTTGCACACGCTTCGTGCACTCAATGGATCAATTCAGGGGAAGGCCGACGCCGAGCGGGCACTTGAAGAATGCAGGGCGATTGCGCGGTTCCGTAGGGATCGGACTCGAAGCTATGAATGGATCGGTTCGGGTGACGGAATTAGCACCTTGGTTCATCAAAGTCGACTGGGAGATTGGGGTGATAATTTCTGGAATTCGAGCGAGGTGCTCGTTCGTCTCAGCGGAAGAATTACGTCCATTGGTGGACCACAGAAGGGAACGGTCGAGTTGAACGGAGGAGTCGAGGCGTTTTTCGTTCCTGTAAAGGCCGGATTTCATGGTAGTCGTGACGAGAATCTGCTTGTGGATTGTTATTTGGGGTTCAGTTACGATGGTCCAAGAGCGTGGGAGGTGCGTCGAGCGGGGGCGTAGGGGAAGATGTGGTAATTCATCTCCAACCACGGCACACAGTGCACCTTGGTCGGGTTCGGTCAATCGCTCTCGATAGATAGGGGTGAACGCCTCACTCAGTGGGCTATTGCTACGACAGCACCATGGCCGAGAATTTTCTTCGCGAACCTTGAATGCAAGCTCATCTCCCAACGCTCGTTTCGCATCCGAGGAGAGGCGAAGATAGCATTCTTCGATTTTTTCGATAGTTGGTATAACCTCCACAGGCATCATCCCGCTTCGATCTATCTCAGCCCCAACGACTTCGAGTGTGTCACTCGCCGTCGCGCTATACCCGAGGCGAGCGCCCAGGACCAAGTCCAGAACCACCCCCGGGTGAGGCCCCCTACCCCCGAAACGAAAGAGAATCTGCCATGGAGTGCTCTTGCCCATCCCACATCGGAGAAGGCCATCAACGGTCTATCAGATCGGAGTAAGTCCAGAACGGAGCCTCCGGCCAGATTTCTTCACCATGCGGACCAAATTCGGATGATGTCGGCGACGAATTTCTCGTTATACCGCTTTCCGAAGGCACGAAGTCTGCCTTTATGCGGGGCTTCCTGTCGATGGATTACAATGATTCGCGGGTTGAACGAATGCAGGTTGCGGACGGTCTGGAAAATTCCCACCGAGCCGCGAATAGGTCATGCCGACGCCGGAAGGATCATACGACGATTACGCGCGCATCCTCACTTGGCGCTGCGTGGAAGTCACAGGCGGCCTGAACGACGGGGTGCTGACCCACATGCGAACTCGGGCATGACCCTGACCACGGCGCGAGAGCTTGGGCGAAGACGGAGCGCCGTGGAGTTCAAACCGGAGTTCGTGCGCGTGATGGAGAAAAAATTCGGGATGGCAAACTCTGCCAGGCTGAAGAGTCGCCTGGATATGTTGTCTCCGTCAGCGGTGTCGGTTCAGCGCCTATGAGTCGCCGAGCCAGGCGAGCCGGTGGTTCTGGATCTGGTGGCTGATCGCGAGTGGGCTGACGCCGTAATGGCGCGCGAGGTCGTCGATCTCGCCGGGCGAGGCCGTTCCGCCGACCTGTCGTGACAATCCCTCCGCGGGTACCAGGAACTCGGCCGCGAATGCCCGGGACGCCCGCTGCTCCCTGGTGTGCGCTCCGGTCACCAGCCGACGGCCGGTGGGGTTTCGTCCAAAGTGCCGGAGGAAGATAGCCCGCGCCAGCTTGAAGCGATTCCTGACGGGATCCGTACCGGAGACGACGGCAACCGAGGCCCCGTCGTCGCTTCGCTCCAATGCCGCCTCCAGGGGGCCTTCAGCCCGCGGAGCGGCTCGGAAGGGAGACTGCGCCCAGCCGAGGCGAACGAGGACCTCGTCCATCTCCCCGATCGGCTCGTGTCCATCCGTTGGCGACAGGCAGCGCCGCAGGGCGGCCGCGCAGGCATAGCCGAGCTCGTGCGCCGAGGTTGCGCGCATGTTCCGCTTCCGCGCATCAGGCATCGCATCGGGGGGGCTCGACGGGTCGAGCTCGCGATGGTGGGCGCGGCCGGCATCGGCGGCGAGCGCTCCGGCTTGGCGCACCCACTCGGCATCCCCCCGCAAGGTCCGCGGGCGCGCCGCATCGAGGAGGTCGTCTCTGAGCGGGGCGTCGAAATCCGACGCGAGTGCGGAAAGCGTTTCCGCGAACTCGTCCGTGAGCTCGTCCGGGTCGAAAGGGTCGGCGCCGAGGCGAGCCGACCACTCGCAGAGCGTGCGCTCCTGCTCCGTCGCCCCGGTGACCGCCGCCCATTCCTCGCGGAAAGCCTCGACTTCCGGTTGATCGAAGCCCCTGAGCCGGTCCATGACCGCTTCGACCGCTTCCGACAACCCGCGCTCCGCGTCCGCGGCTCCCAGATGCGTTTCGCCTGCTTCGGTGAAGCGGAGAGCCGGATGGGTCGAATCTTCGCCGTCCGGCGTCCACCGCGCGACGACCTTCTGCTCGTCCCGGTGGAGGGTCAGATCGGGCAGCGCTCCTCCTTCCCGGGCCGCCAGCAGGCTGTGACGCTGCACCCACGCTCGATCCCGGGGGGTTCTCGCGAGATCACGCGAGGAGTGGCGGGCGGGGAACCGGTACGATTCGTTGAGGAGAAACCACCAGTTCTCCACGAGCCACCGGCCAAGGGGGAAGGCGGAGCCGTGGATACCGCCGCGCAAGCTATCGGAGCGGCTGTCGATCGCCCGCGTGACGAGGCGTCCATCCACCTCGATGACGAGTCGGCACCAGGTCCGGGCGAGGACCGTATCCCTCACCCCCGGGGCATCCTGCCACTCCATGTGAAACCGGATCATGCGCCGAGGCTCCAGTCCAACCGCCCTTCCGGGTCGCGAGGGTGCTCCAATTCTTCGAGCCGATACCCCTTGTACGTTCCGGCCGGCCCGTTGAGGCGCCGGGCCTCGTAGAGATCCTCGCCGATCCATCCCCAGACGTACTTCGGAAAGCCCTGCTCGAAGACGGTGCTCGTGCAACCCCGCCGGATGGCTTCCCGCAAGACGGCGTTGATGTCGCCCCATTGGATGGCCGGGTCGCAAGGGGTCGCGTCCGAGCGAAGGGCGGGCGGACCCGCCGGGCTCGGATGGGCCTTGTGCTCTTGACTGCCCTTGTAGCGCGCCTTCGACGCCGTCTCCTTCGGGGATTCGCCGCCATTCCAAGGGCCGATCGCACGGCGCCTGGGTCTCCGATGCCTCACGTCTGCTCCGGAGTCGTTAGCTTCGAGCCCGGCATCGCATGAATTTCTGCCGGACGGGAACACGATCCGGGGCGTTCACCGGGGGACGCCGCGCCATATCGGACGCCAGCGGACTCAGCGCAGGCGGGCGTTGATCGCCTCGAGCTTCGCGCTTCCCGGGCAGAGCTCCGCTTCGCCGAGGCGGTTGAGCGGCGCCTTCGGGGCGCCCATGCGCTCGTGGAGGTCCGGCGCGTCCGCGTCCACGAAGATGAGCCCGGTCGGGATCTCGCCCCGGGTCTCGAGCTCCTGCACGTGGTAGAGGGCGGCCACCCGGTCCGTCGGGTCGTAGTCCTCGGCGAGCTTGTGCAGCCGCACGACCCCGCCGTCGTGGAGGGTCACGTCCCGGCTCTCCCCCGGCTCGTAGGACACGGTGATCTCCTCGCGCCGCGGAACGAAGTCCGGCCGGTTCATGACCGCGTTGTGCTCGCGCACGTAGTCGAAGCTCTTCGTCGATTCGGCGTGGTTGTTGAACGTCACGCACGGCGAGATGACGTCGAGGAGGGCGAACCCCCGGTGCGAGAGCCCGGCCTTGATGAGGGGCACGAGCTGGTCCTTGTCCCCGGAGAACCCGCGCGCCACGAAGGAGGCGCCGAGCTGGAGGGCGAGGCTCACGAGGTCGATCGAGTCGTGGGGGTTGATCTCGCCGGTCTTGCTCCGCATCCCGACGTCGGCGGTCGCCGAGAGCTGGCCCTTGGTGAGGCCGTAGGTGCCGTTGTTCTCCACCACGTAGAGCATGTTCACCTGGCGGCGCACCGCGTGGGCGAACTGCCCGAGCCCGATGGACGCGGTGTCCCCGTCCCCCGACACCCCGACGTAGTAGAGCTCGTGGTTCGCGAGGTTCGCCCCGGTCGCGATGGACGGCATCCGCCCGTGCACCGAGTTGAAGCCGTGGGACTTCGACAGGAAGTAGTTGGGGGTCTTGGACGAGCAGCCGATCCCGGAGAGCTTCGCCATCACGTGGGGCGGCATCGACATCTCCGCGCAGGCCTGGATGATGGCCGCGCTGATCGAGTCGTGCCCGCAGCCCGCGCACAGGGTCGACATCGACCCCTCGTAGTCGCGCCGCGAGAGCCCGAGGTCGTTGGCGCCGAGAAGCGGGTGCTGGAAACGGGGCTTGGCGATGTGGGTCATGGAGCGGGTCCCGCTGGATTCGTTCGGTTCGTCTTCCGGGGCGGCGCGCCGTTCAGTCCGCCTCCTGGGGCAGCCGGACGCGGGCGCGCCCGCCGCGCCCCTGCCGCTGGCCCAGCCCCTGGCCCTGCCCCTGCGCGTCGGGGGAGAGGCGCTCCCGGATCGTGTCCGTGATGAACGTGCTGGTGATCGGCAGCCCGTCGTAGTGCAGCACCGGGACCAGACTCGACGGGTCGACCCCGCCCTCGTTGACGAGGAGCGCGCGCATCTGGGCGTCCCGGTTCTGCTCCACCACGAACACCGTCGCGTGCCGGGCGATGAACTCGAAGACCTCGCACCCGAAGGGGAAGGCGCGGATGCGCATCGCGTCGAGCGCGATGCCTTCGCCCCGCAGCGCGTCGAGCGCCTCCTCCATCGCGGCCGCGGTGGTCCCGAAGTACGCCACCCCGAGCAGGGTGTCGGTTCCCGTGGCGGCGGGCGTGATCTCGGCCGCCGGCACGAGGCCCGCGGCGGTCTCGAACTTGCGCGCGAGGCGCTCCATGCTGCGCAGGTAGACCCCGCCGTCCTCGGTGTAGCGGGCGTACTCGTCGTGCGAGGTGCCGCGCACCAGGTAGGCGCCCCGGTCGGGGTGGGCGGCGGGGATGGTGCGCCACGGGATCCCGTCGCCGTCCACGTCGAGGTAGCGGCCCCAGTCCTTCATCCGCTCCAGGCCCTCCGCGTCGAGGCGCTTGCCCCGGTCGTAGCGGCGGGCGTCGTCCCAGCGGAAGGGGGCGGTGGTCCAGTCGTTCATGCCGAGGTCGAGGTCGCTCATCACGATGACCGGGGTCTGCACCCGTTCGGCGAGGTCGAAGGCGGTCGCCGCGAGCTCGAAGGCCTCGGTCGGGTCCTTCGGGAAGAGGAGCAGGTGCCGGGTGTCGCCGTGCGACGCATATGCGCAGGCGAGGAGGTCCGCCTGCTGGGTGCGGGTCGGCATCCCGGTCGAGGGGCTCCCGCGCTGGACGTCGAACAGCACCACCGGGATCTCCGCGAAGTACGCGAGCCCGAGGAACTCCGTCATGAGCGAGATCCCCGGGCCGCTCGTCGCGGTGAAGCCGCGCGCGCCGTTCCAGCAGGCGCCGATCGCCATGCCGATCGCCGCGAGCTCGTCCTCGGCCTGGACGACCGCGAAGCTCCGCTCCCCGGTCTCGGGGTCCACGCGGAGCCGTTCGCAGTGGCTCGCGAACGCGTCGACCAGGGAGGTGGAGGGGGTGATGGGATACCAGGCGGCCACCGTCGCCCCCGCGTAGACGCACCCGAGGGCGGCCGCGGAGTTGCCGTTGACGAGGATCCGGTCGCCGGCCGCCTCGCTCCGGCGCACCCGGACGCCGATGGGGCAGTCGAGGCGCTCGCGGGCCCAGGCGCTCCCGAGCTCCAGGGCCCGCACGTTGGGGGCGATGAGGCGCTCCTTGCCGCGAAACTGGTCGGCGACGAGCCCCGTCACCGTCTCGAAGTCCATGTCGAGGAGGGCGGAGAGGGCCCCGACGTAGACGATGTTCTTGAATAGCTGGCGCTGCCGGGGGTCCTGGTACTCCGCGAGGCAGATCTCGGTGAGGGGGATGCCGAGCCAGTGGACGTCCGAGCGGAATCGTCGCCGGTCGAGGGGCTTGGAGGAGTCGTGGACCAGGTAGCCGCCGGGAAGCAGGGAGTCCACGTCCTCCCGGAACGTCGCGGGGTTCATGGCCACCATGACGTCCACCCCGCCCCGCCGCCCGAGGCGCCCCGCCTCGCTCACCCGCACCTCGTACCACGTGGGGAGGCCCTGGATGTTCGAGGGGAAGATGTTGCGGGGGCTGACCGGCACCCCCATCCGGAACACCGCCTTCGCGAACAGGTTGTTCGCGCTCGCCGAGCCCGTCCCGTTGACGTTGGCGAACTTGATGACGAAGTCGTTGACGGCTTCTATTTCAGGCATGTTCGCAGGCCTTGGCGGTGACGAGCAGGAACTTCTGCATGTCCCACGCGCTCGTCGGGCAGCGTTCGGCGCACAGCCCGCAGTGCAGGCACACGTCCTCGTCCTTGATCATCACCCGCCCGGTCTTGAGGAGGTCGGAGACGAGGATGGCCTGCTCCCGATTGCGGGCGGGGGCGGTGAGCCGGGGGCGGAGGTCGTCCTCGTCCCCGTTCCCGGTGAACGTGATGCAGTCCGTCGGGCACACGTCCACGCACGCGTCGCACTCGATGCACAGGCTCTCGGTGAAGACCGTCTGCACGTCGCAGTTGAGGCAGCGCATCGCCTCCTTGTAGCCCATGTCCTCGTCGAAGCCGAGCTCGACCTCCATCCGCCGCTCCGCGAGGGCGGCCGTCTTGTCCGCGTGCGGCACCACGTAGCGGCGGGCGTGGTCGATGTCGTTGTCGTAGCTCCACTCGTGGATGCCCATCTTCTGGCTCACGAGGGTCACGTGGTCGGGGGGGCGGTCGTGCAGGTCCTCGCCGCGGCAGTGCTTGTCGATGGAGACCGCCGCCTGGTGGGCGTGGGCGACGGCCCAGATGATGTTCTCCGGGCCGAAGGCGGCGTCGCCGCCGATGAACACCCGGGGGTGGGTGGTGCGGAAGGTGGCCGGGTCCACCACCGGCATGTCCCACTTCCCGAACTCGACCCCGACGTCGCGCTCGATCCAGGGGAACGCGTTCTCCTGGCCGATGGCGACGAGGACGTCGTCGCACTCGAAGACCCGCTCCTCGCCGGTGGGGACCAAGCGGCGGCGCCCGTTCTCGTCCACCTCGCGGCGCACGTGGTCGAAGCGCACCCCGGTGAGGCGGCCCCCCTCGTGCAGGAACTCCTTCGGGACGAGGAAGTTGTGGATGGGGATGTCCTCCGCCATCGCCTCCTCGATCTCCCACTCCGACGCCTTCATCTCGTCGAAGCCGCTCCGCACCACCACGTCCACCTGCTCGCCGCCGAGGCGCCGCGCGGTGCGGCAGCAGTCCATCGCGGTGTTCCCGCCGCCGAGCACCACCACCCGGCGGCCGATGCGGTCGGTGTGCTCGAAGGCGACGCTGGAGAGCCAGTCGATGCCGATGTGGATGTGGTTGGCGGCCTCCCGGCGCCCGGGGACGTCGAGCTCGCGGCCCCGCGGCGCCCCGGTGCCGATGAAGATCGCGTCGTAGCGCTCCTCGTGGTCGAGGAGGGCCGCGAGGCTGTCGACGTAGTGGTTCGACCGCAGCTCGACCCCCATGTCGAGGATGTAGTTGACCTCCTCCTCCAGCACCTCGTAGGGCAGGCGGAAGGCCGGGATCTGGCTCAGCATCATGCCCCCCGCCCGGTCCGCCTCGTCGTAGACGACGACCTCGTAGCCGAGGGGCATGAGATCGCGGGCGACCGCGAGCGACGCCGGACCCGCCCCCACGCAGGCGACGCGCCGGCCGTTCTTCTCCTTCGGGATGGCGGGGAGATGGGGGGTGACGTCGCCCCGGTGGTCGGCGGCCACCCGCTTCAGGCGGCAGATCGCGACCGGCTTGTGGTCGATCCGGTCCCGCCGGCAGGCGGGCTCGCAGGGCCGGTCGCAGGTGCGCCCGAGGATGCCCGGGAACACGTTCGACCACCAGTTCACCATGTACGCGTCGGTGTAGCGGCGGGCCGCGATGAGCCGGATGTACTCGGGCACCGGGGTATGGGCCGGGCAGGCCCACTGGCAATCGACGACCCGGTGGTAGTAGTCCGGATGGGACGTGTCGGTGGGCTTCACGTCTCTCTTGCGCCGTCCATGCGGCGGATTCGGGCCAAGCGAGGGTGAGCGGGAATTCGCTGTCGGCGATTCGCAGTCGCCCATCATACCGACACCGGGGGCGATCTGGCCAGACTCCCCCGAAACGGGCATGATCGCGCCGCCGGAGCCGGAGGAACGAAGCCGAAGGCCCGGAGAATCCGGGGGAATCCGGGGGAAGGGGAGGTTCAGGGCGTGCCGACCACCGAGGTTCGGAGCGACATCGCGGGGAAGGTGTGGAAGATCGAGGCGGCGGTCGGGGACGCGCTCGCCGCGGACGACACGATCCTCGTCCTCGAGTCGATGAAGATGGAGATCCCGGTGGCCGCCCCGGTCGGCGGGCGGCTGGTGGAGCTCCAGGTGGCCGAGGAAGACGTCGTCGGGGAAGGCGACGTCGTCGCGGTCCTGGAGGTCTGAGGTGGCGGCGGCAGAGCAGCGGGCGCCGGCCGCGGGTCCGGGAGGCAGACCGGGGAAGGGGCCGCCGCCATCCGAGGCGGGCGCCGGAGCCGCGCCCGCGTCGGCGCCCTCGCCGTCATCGTCATCGCCCGCGCCCGGGTCGGGGCTCGGGCCGGCGCCCGGTCCGGTCCGGGACCTCTTCCTCGAGCCGGATTACGGGGAGCGCGGATCGGGTCTCCACCGCGAGTACGCGGTCCTCCACGAGCTGGTCAAGGCGGCGCGGGCGAAGCTCAAGCCGGGGACCTGGGACTACCTCGTCGGCGGCTCGGAGACGGAGACGACCTTCCGCCGCAACCGGCTCGCGCTCGACGAGATCGCGTTCCGGCCGCGCGTCCTCCGCGACGTGTCGCGGGTCGACCCGTCGGGGCGCCTGCTCGGGATCCCGCTCCGCATCCCGGTGGTGCTCGCGCCCATCGGCTCGCTCCAGGACTTCGATCCGGGGGGCGGGGCGACCACCGCGCGCGCGGCCATCGACTACGGGGTGGTCAGCATGTTGAGCTCGGCGTGCGAGCCGGGCCTCGAAGAAGTGGCCCGCGCCGCCCCGGACGGCCCCCGGATATTCCAGCTCTACGTGCGCGGGGACGCGGACTGGGTGGACGACCACGCGCGCCGGGCCGCCGCGTGCGGCTACGACGCCTTCGCCCTGACCGTGGACCTGGACTACTACGGGCGCCGCGAGCGCGACCTCGCGAAGCGCTTCAAGACGACGGCGCGGCAGCGCGCGGTGGGGCCGGAGTTCCAGATGCGCTTCTCCTGGGACGACGTGAAGCGCCTCAAGGACCGCTTCGACCTCCCGATCATCCTGAAGGGGATCGCGACCGCCGAGGACACGGAGACCGCCTGCGAGCACGGGGTCGAGGCCGTCTACGTGTCCAACCACGGCGGGCGCCAGCTCGACCACGGACGGGGCGCGATCGAGGTCCTGCCGGAGGTGGTCCGGGCCGCCGCCGGCCGGGCCGAGGTGATGGTGGACGGCGGGTTCCTGCGCGGGGCGGACGTGGTGAAGGCGATGATCCTCGGGGCGGACGCGGTCGGGGTCGGGCGGCTGACCGGGTTCGCGGTCGCGGCGGCGGGCCGGGCCGGGGTGGTGCGGATGCTGGAGCTGCTCGAGCACGAGATCCGCATCTGCCTGGGGCTGCTCGGGGTGAACGGGTACGGGGAGCTCGACGAGACCTGGCTGCACCGGGGCGCGCGGGCGGTCGCCCCGCCGCACGCGACGAGCGCGTTCCCCCTGCTCGCCGAGGGCTACTGACGGAGGACGACCGGCATGGTGACGGCCATCATTCTCATCAAGGCGGAGCGCACGCGCCTGCGGGCGGTCGGCGAGGCGCTCGCGGACATCGACGGCATCTCGGAGGTCTACACGGTAGCGGGCCGCTACGACCTCGTGGCGATGGTCCGGGTCCGGCGGAACGACGATCTCGCCGACCTCGTGACCGGGCGCCTGCGCGACCTCGACGGCATCGAGTCCACGGAGACCCTCATCTCCTTCCGCACCTGGTCCCGCCACGACCTCGAATCCATCTTCTCCCTCGGCCTCGAATAGCTGGCAGCGCGGATCGGTGGAAACCTCGCACAACCCGAGACGGCGCTTGAGGTTTCTCCGCGAACTCGGTATGGTGGGCACCGAGGTTCGGGCCTGCTTGAAGCCGCCCGCCTTGTCGTCGGAGGCCGATTCCTGCCAGCCGGGAAATGTCGACCCCGTCGACCAGGGCTGTCGTGCGCTGGAAGCGCAGGCGATGGGCGGTGAAGGCTTGAGGTCGGCCAATTGTTCGCTGTCGCTCCGTCGTCCCTTGACACGGAGGCGCGTCGTCGGGAGAAGTGTGAAGTGACGAAGTTGACGGTCTTTCGACGGCAGGCATCGGTCGGTGCCTACGTGACGCTTCGGCTCACCCGGGGAGAAGATGTCTCCGGCCACATCGCAGAACTCGACGATACGCACGTTTGTCTCGAACTTGGTCCCGGAGAGACGTTTACAGTCTTCGAGGACATCCTTGCTGGATGGGAGATACACAGGAAAGGGCGTATCAGCACCGCTGTCGAAGAATCTAGCGAGCACAAGCCAAGAGTAGAAGCCGCTGGCCGGATTTCTCAGATCCCCTCTCTTCAACCGGCGAAGACCGACAGTCCTAGTGGTGAATCTCCAAAGCCTGTCGGCCCCGCCTCATCTCACGGACAGGGGGTAAATTCGGACGAGCAGACATCTGTGCATGCGGTGGTTGCCCCGACCAGCGATCCCAAGGCCCTTTCGGTGTTGGCAAGAGTCGAGGCTTCCTTCTCGGAGGCGATCAAACGTGCAAGTCTCGAACCTCCCGAACCTGACTTTCGGTTCCCCGAAGCGGAATTCCCATCCTGGCGGGTGTCGGAGATCCGTCGGGAATGGGATCGCGCACGGAATCAGTATGCATATGCCTTGAAGGTAAAGGAGATTGGTAGGCTCAGCAGCATCGTCGTGCAGATATTGGCTCCATTGGCAGAACGGTATCCCGAGTCCGCTGCAACTCGATCTCTCCTAGGCCGAATTCTCGTAAAACTGAACCGTCAATCCGACGCGAAAGACCATCTCACCGCAGCGGCTGTTCTGTCCGATACACTTGAACACTGGCTAGCTCTTGCGTCCGTAACGAGTGAGGACACGTCTATCGAATGCTATGCACTCCGCAGATACTTCAACTTGACGTCACCGCATCACGCGAAAGACGTCTGGTTTCGATATCTTGCCACAGCTATTGACCACCGTGACTTCCGTCATCTCGCTCGGGTTGTTCTCCATTGGTCCAATCAAGAGGAAGTGGATATCGATCGCAATCAATTTCTCTCTGAATCAGTTCTCTACTTACTATCATCGTTTGGGGCAGAAGCGCTTGCTCTGGAGGTCGCTGCCAACTTGGCGCAGACCGTGGAAGGGCTGCCTCACGGATGGGAGGACGAGTTCAACCTTAGGGCGTCTCCCTCCGAAGAGCTAAGTGCAATCGAGAACGAATTCACCAAGCGCGCTGTTCGACCGCCACTTGCTACGCAACCGGCGCGGCCTAGAGGGGGAATCCAAGTCCCGCATGGACGCATCGTGTCTTTCGGCAGCCAGCGATTCGGGTTTATTGATACGCAAGACGGAGGGACGTTTTTCTTCCGTATCGATGATGTAGCGAGTGACGAGTTGAAACACGTTCTGCTAGACGGAAGCTGGAGAGCGTTCGGGGAAATCGAATTTGAGATTTTGAAATCTCGTGGCCACAAATATGATCGCGCGATAAAGGTGGTCCCTCTTCAGGACAGCGAGACGCTGCTGCAAACGGCCCGAAATCTCATGCAGCGTGACCAGCATTCTCAGGCTATAGCGCTCGTCCGCCGTGCCCAAAGTACGGACCCTGTTGATGAAACTGCTCGTCGACTCGAAGCAGAGATCAAAGAGAATCTGAGAAGGAAGCTTCGTCATGGAGTTGGACTGCCCAAGGGTCAAGGGCCATATGCCCAGGCAAAGCGGGCGCAGTTTATTGACCAAGATCTCGATAAGGCAGAGAATCTATTGAAGTTGGCTATTCAGCGAGAGGATAGAAGGGAAAGTGCGATCAAAGACTTGGCTTCACTGCTCAATCAGCGAGAGCGGCCCGAAGATGCCATCACGTTGCTCGAAAGGCATTCTAAGGGGTCGATGGGAAAAAGCCCTTATGACAACATGCTAGCGACCTTGTACCAGCACACTGACCGCCACGACGACGCAATCAAGGTTCTTACCCGACTTAGTGCTGTCCGATCGACCAAGAAGGGCACTTTGCTGAAGCAACTTGCTGTGTCCTATTTCAAGCTAGCGAGATTGGATGAGGCCGAAAACGCCCTGCAAAAACATCTCGACTCGAACCCGGAAGATCGAGCCGCCAAGCGCTGGTTGGCGGGTCTGGAGGACGCTCGGAACGCAGGAAGCTACGCCGAGGCGGAGGAGCTCATCCGAGACCTCGGAGGGCTTGCTGAAGAAGGGATAGAATTCAGTTCGCTCGCTCGCGCCGCAATTGATGGTTGTATTTACGAAGGCGTCGATCCGGCCAAGATACAGGCCGGCACCGCAGGCCCTAAGGAGGTCGCACAACTTGAGGAACTGGCAAAGCAGTTGGGGACGAGGCGCCCTCGTGACCGTGCAGCATATTATCTTTCTGCTGCGTCATTGCTAGAGCGAGGTCCTGGAGACAATAAATCCGGGCGTATCTATGGTTATTTGCGCAGGTACTTCGCTTCAATGGCTGATGCAGCTTGGATAGAGAAGAAACCGGCGGAGGTGGTCCGTTCATATTACCTCGAATCTCTTACCTTGGTCTTTGAAGGAAATCTCGACGAAGCTTGGCGTAGCTTGATTCGTTATCTTGGAACTTTTTCCCCTGATAGTCTGAAGGATTTGGAAGAAACTTTTCCAAGAGGTCGGCGTAATATCCCCCGAAAGGAATACATCGGCTCGCTTCAGAAGGCGCTAGAGATCATCGCTCCAAGAGTAGGAGAAAAATGGTTTGCGGGTCTGATTGACGTTGGAGCGCAGAGTAGTTTCGCCAGAGATTGCCTTGGCGAGGCGATTCTGACGAGTCCATCCTTGAACAACGCGTTTGTGAATTTGCTAGACGGTGTGCACCGCGAAGACAGCGAAGTGCAAGGGGTCTGGAAGTCTTACTGCCGAGACCAATTGCGTGCCTTTCGGCAGCGTTTGTCTGAATGTAGAATCTTGACCAGATATCAAGCTGCCGTTGCATCAATGGAGGATCTCGACACACAGCTTCGCAACGCATCAGAAAGGACAAATATCTCGGAAGTAGACCGCCGACGTCTGAACACTCTCAGGGAAATCGTAGAGTCGGCACGGAAATTCTGCGCTGCTTCGGACGACTTCGAAGAGAAGGAACGCAACTTCTGGTTGGTGACGACGCAGGCGGATCGATTCAGAGAAGAAGTGCTTGATGCTCCTACGCAGTATTCGCACGAAGGTCTTCTCCCGGTCGCCGATCATATCAAGTCACTGATCGAAGAAGAGTATGCTCAAATGGCACGAACATCCGGCGCGGAGTTGAGTCTGCAGTTGCTCGTGGATGAATACTTGCGAGGGCAGGAAGGAGAACTCAGGCTCCAGATCGAGGTCTCGAACAAGCGCGGATGCAGTCCAGCCAGTTCGGTGCGAATCTGTTTGGGTCCTGGAGACTCCGAGTATTTTGCCGCCGATCAGTGGGAGCGAGAGATCGTCTCAGCTTTGCGAGGTGGTAACAGCGAAGTTACGCAAATGAAAATCTATCCAGAAGCCGTGGCCGTGAGTGATCGCGCGTTCCCTATCGAAGTAACGGCAATCTATCAGAATAGTCTTGGGGAAAAATTGAGTACTGAGACCCACGCTTGGACAGTGAGACTTTATCCAGACGAGGAATTCCAGCATCTCGACAATCCTTACTCGCCTTTTGCTGAAGGTGGGCCGGTGGACGACGCCGAGATGTTTGTCGGACGAGACGATCTCCTGGCTCGACTAGAGACGTCTCTCCTTTCTGGGTCCGGCAGTAAATCAATCGTCATGTTCGGCCAGAAGAGGGCCGGTAAATCGTCCTTGATTGAACATCTCCGCCGACGCCTTATACAGAGGGAAGATATCGTGCCCGTGTGCTTCAGCTTGCAGGAGCTCGCTCCCGACCTATCCGTACATGCCCTGTTCCATAGAATTCTTCTTGGCATGTCCGAAGTATTGGAGGATTTTCGATACCACGGAAAAGACGTGCCGGAATTCTCGCCTCCTGGAATAGATACGCTGAAGTCCGATGCTACATTGCGTTTCCATGACACAATGTCTTCTTTGTTTCGTTCCATAGCGCGGCGTTTCTCCAATCTCAAGTTCGTTCTTTTAGTCGACGAATTCACGGACGTCTTTAAGGAGATTCGAAAAGAACGAATCCCGCGGGAGTTCATGAAGGCGTGGAAGGCGATCATCGAGAAGAGGTACTTCACGTCGGTCCTCGTTGGGCAGGACATCATGCCGGCTTTCAAGGCCGATTTTCCAAACGAATTCGGAGTGACCGAAGACGTCCGCGTCACTTATCTGGACGATGGCGCCGCGACTACGCTGATAGAGAAGCCGATTGGCGAGAATCGCTTCGCCGGCAGAGCGGTGGGACGAGTTCTCGACCTGACTGCTGGGAGTCCATACTACACCATGATGTTCTGCGCTCGGCTCGTAGACTACATGAACACTACCCGCTCTGTAATCGTGACGGAGGCCGATATTCGCACGGTGGAGGAAGATATGCTGCAAGGCGATCGAAGATTGACGAAGGACAAGTTCGACAACCTGCTCTGCGCCGGTGATGGTAAGGTGGATTCCGGAATCGATCCCGACCAAACCTACATGCTATGCAAGGCAATCGTTCAGGGTTCCGAACAGGAAGGCTGGTGCCCGCGAGATCTGATGCCAGATTTCGATGATGTCTCCCTCGACGAGCTTCTTTCGGACCTCGAAACACGCGACGTTGTCGAGCGCAAGGGGACGACTTACCGTTTGCGCGTTGGGCTGTTTCGAGATTGGCTGGTGAGGCAAAGCTGATGGATCCGGGACGTTCCAATCCTTACGCGGATTTCGGGTGCACCGTAACGGGCCAACGGTTCATTGGCCGACAGAATGAATTACGCGCTATCAATGGGCGTGTTTTTGGCCCTCGTGGCTTTGGTTCAATCGCGGTCGTCGGACTTCCCCGTATCGGCAAAACCAGCCTGGTTTCCGAAGCCATTCGACGTGCGGTGTCCGGCACGCACGGACGAAGTGTCGTGGTGGTTCGGGTAAATGTTGGCGAATTCGATTCTGCGGACGATTTGCTTAGATGTCTTGTCGAGGAGCTGGCCGAAGGTGTGCGTTCTGCGGAACTTGATAGCGAGCTAACAGAGAAACGTGTGAATGATGTCCTGAAAAATGAAAAGATCGATTTCGGGGCGGTACGATCGGTGTTTAAGTCGCTCCAGCGAATCGAAGTGCGTCCCGTATGTGTATTGGACGAATTCGATGCAGGTCGTCGGGTATTCAAGGATACGCCAAGATTCTTTCACTGGCTGCGCGAGCTGTGCTCGAATCCGGAATTCAAGGCGGCCGTCATGATCGTCGCGAAACGTCGCCTCCAGGAAATCTCTCGACTCGCCGGGTACGAATCGAATTATTGGGCGAATGTCTTGATGACGCTTCCCTTGAAGCCGTTTTCCGAGCCAGAAATGACCGAATTTTTCGCGGTGTTGGAGAAGGAAGGGATTTTGTTCGGGGAGGAAGAGCGACGTGAGGTGCTGGCCTCCACCGGAGGTCACCCCTATCTGTTGGACACCTTCGGGTACCACATATGGCAAGATGTTGCGCTTGGGCACAAAGTCCGTGCTGATCAGATCGAATCCATCTGTGGGAATTTGGCCCGGGAGTATCACGAGCAGGTTACGGAGGTATTGGGAGATGGGCCGATGGTGTCAAAACTGGTCCAAGTGCTGGTTGGTCCACAGTGGGATGTGACCCGGGAAGACGTAACTGCCCTGCGTGAAATCGGCGTGTTACGGGAAGAAGATGGTGTACTTCGTGGCTATTCATCAGCTTTTGAGGACTATCTCCGCATCGTGGATCTCGGCATTGATATTTGGTCCCTATGGCGTGACACTGAGCGAGCTCTCAGGGACGTTCTGGAAAGTAGTCTAACAAGGAAATTTGGTGTCGAATGGCCAACTGCACTTGGCAAAGCACATCCGAGGTTGGCGTCGGTGATCGAGGAATGTCGTAGCAAGCGTGATCTAGAACAACAGAAGTTCGGCTTCGGCAATGTCCAAGCTTCTCTGCTATCCTACAGTTACCCCCAGGATTTGTACCGGATAATGGCTAGCGATTGGGCAAACCTTGGAGAGCCGCTGCTCGGGAGGAACAAACAAGGTTGGTCAACGAAGTTCGATATTCTTTCCAAAGTGAGGACCCCGCTTGCCCACAATCGTACGGAATCGGTAGATGAAGGGGAACGCAAGCAGGCGGAGGGTATTTGCCATGAGATTTTGAACCGATCTCGCGTATTGGAGGATGGAACCGATGGCTTGCCCAATTGATCGGTCCGTTCAGGTCGCTCGTGGGGGGCAGCCGCCCTTCGGCCAACTTGTGAGCGACGGAGATGTCGGTTCAATGCAGGTTCGAGCGCTGGACCTGATGGTCGCTTCGTATTTCCTAGTCGGGCAG
The DNA here is from genome assembly GCA_965243335.1 of Gammaproteobacteria bacterium. Lineage (GTDB taxonomy): Bacteria > Pseudomonadota > Gammaproteobacteria > HK1 > HK1 > JAJDXW01. Next base: position 300,801 of record OZ251545.1, on the reverse strand, counting down.
GGATGTGCGGCAGAAAGTCCGCCGAAAGCTACGGGGAGCGACTTCTCGCCCCGTTGTTTCGGCATGAATCCTGGTGGAGTACGAATCATGCGTAAACCGAGCCGGCAACGTGATAATCCGAAAGCGCGCAGGATCGTCGCGCCGCCGCCTGGCATCGATCTGGCTGATGTAGCCGAAGCCTGCCGGTACGTCGGCAGCCCGTACCACAAGGGCCGGTCCAGCTTCGTCGGCACGGCCCACCGCCGCAGGCCCGACGCCAGCCTCTGTCCGGATGATCTGGCCGAGTGCCCGGACCTCGTGGAACGGTGGCTCCGGGATGCGATACGGGCGGGGCAGGTCGGCGCGTGGGATCGGGGCTTTCCGCGCTATGTCTGGCATCGGGAGGGCGAGATGGTATTCGAAGCCCGGCAGGGTTCACCCGGATCAGGGGAGTATCATGGCTACCCGCTGACCCCGAGGCAGCCCGTGAGGGGGCTGCGATGAGCGTGCGTTTTCGGTTCGACTGGGTCGACGTTCCGCCGTCGCCGGACGACCTTGCCCGTCACACCATGGCCGCGCTGTCCATCGAGGCGTCCGGTACGACCATCACGTCGGTGCTCGACCGTCGGAGCCGCGCCTTGCGGGATCACGTCGTCGTTCCCCTGTTCACCGTCGCGGAATGGCTGGTCGGCAACTGGTGGCACATCTTCCACGAGATCGAGAGTACGGGGGAGCAGAAGTCCGGTTTCGAGTGCAGGCACGATCTGGCGTTCGCCGGCGACGGCTTCATCCTCCCGAGTCTGATCATGGTTCCCGCGCCGGATCGAGTACATCTCCGGTGGCGGCGGCACAGGCCGGAGCACGCCCGGATCGAGTTCGTCGATGAGGGAGAGGCAAGCGTCGGACGGGAGGAGCTGGAATCGCAGTTCCGGGACCTCATCGACGCCGTACTGGAAAGGCTCCGGGGCGCGGGCGTCGCGTTGGAGTCCCTCGACAACGAATGGGCGGCGGTCAATTCGCTCGACCCCGAGGAACGGGAGTTCAGCCGCGCAGCCGCGCTTCTCGGCGTCGACCCTTTCGACGTCTCCGATTCTCTGGCCGGCGCAATCGTGACGTTCTGGGAGCACGCCGATCCGTCCATACGAGACGACGCGTTGGCCGCGGCGGACGCGCACTCGCTGGCGCACGTGGGGCGCTGGCTGTCCCAGGCATTCGACGATCTTGAAGCCGCGGCGGGCGGCGGTGGTTGGGAAGAGGTCCGGCGAGCATTGCCCCGACCTTCGGCCCCGGAGCCCTGGAGGCGGGGCTACGAACTGGCGCGCTCGGTCCGCCCCCAGCTTGTCTCCTCCGGTGGCCGCTTCGAGTTCTCGTCGAATGGCTCGCTCGCTGTCCGTTCCCACGAGAGGCGGCCTCCTTCGGCAGGCATTCAGGGATTGGTGGCGGCGGACGCGCCGACGTGTGTCCTGGCGCCGAAGCGCGAAGCGGGAAAACGGTTCCTGATGGCGCGCGCCCTCGGCGACTACCTCGGCAGGCCCGAATCCGGTCCTGCGCTTCTCAGCGCACTCGCGACGGATCGCCAGGCCCAGTCGCGGGCGTTCGCGGCGGAATTTCTCGCGCCGTCTGAATCCCTGCGCCGGGCGCTGGCAGGCAGGAACCCGGTGGAGCCGGAGCAAGTAGACGAACTTGCCCTCGAATACGGTGTGTCCACGGAAGTGATCCGGCGCCAGATGGAGAATCATGGGCTGGCGACCGTCGCGGGATGGTAGCTCGCCGGCCCGCTTCTCCGCCGCCACCCTCGTCCTCGGTCGGGTCTGGACCCGCGCTCGCGGAGAGTGTCAGCCGCGGGACAGCCGGGCGCGGGCCGCTTCCACGAACGAACGGGCCCGGGCCACCGCGTCTTCGGCTTGCGCGTCGGTGAAGACTTCCGCAGGGATGCCGCCGGGGAGGCCGTTGGGGTATCGGGTCGGGATGTAGTACTGGTCGAGCTGGCGGGCCGAATCCTGAAGACGGCGGAGGGGCGCCGCGTCGGCGTCGGCGACCGCGGCGGCCGCCCGGTCGAGCAGCTCGACCACGGAGTGTCCGGGCACGAAGCGCGCGCCGGAGAGGTAGAGCACCGCCTTGACCGCCTTCTCGGCCGCCTGCTGGCTCGTGAAGCACGCTTGGGCGGGGAAGCCTTCCCGCGCCCCGAGGGCGGCGAACGCGAGGTCGCTCTCCGCCTGGCGCAGCCAGCGCTCGGCTTCGTCCCGGGCCGCCCCTTTCACAGCAGGTCCACCCCTTCCTCGAGCGCCCGCAGGAGGAGGGGATTCTCCTCCTCGACCATCCGTTCGAACTCGGCCGGCGTGTAGATCAGGAGGTCGAGCCGCGGCCAGACCTCGTAGAGCCCGGCAAAGTCGCGGAATCGCTCGCAGAAGGCCCGCTCGGTCTCGGCCACGACCAGGAGGTCGAGGTCGCTCCACTCGTCCGCTTCGCCGCGGGCGACCGAGCCGAACACCAGCGCTCTCGCGGCACGGGAGAGGTGAGGCCCGAGCCGCGTCGCGAGGACGGTTCGATCCTGGGGCGGGGCCGTATCCATGGAGCCAGTGTAAGGGAGCACGCCGCGGGCGCGCCGCAACGCGGACTTCTCCGCGCGCCTCCGGGGACCTGCGGGTACGACCGTGGGAACGGCGGGTCCTGGGAACGCTTGTGTCCCGCCCGCATTTCTGTTCACGGGCGCTTCACGCCCCTGTGCGGGCGGGACACAAGCGTTCCCAGGAGCGCCTGCGAGAGCTGTGTCTGGCGAAAATCCCCACCGCGCACATGTCTCTGATGATCGAGAAGATGGACATCCGGGCGGCGGCGGATACACAATCCGCTCGGGCGGCTTTGCGGCGGGCGGCCCTCGACCTCATCATCCGGGAGGCCCGTCCTCATGAACCCGCCCGCCACCATGCACACCGGCCCCCTGGGCTCGGTCATCCACGTCCTCCGCGCCGACCCCGAGACCGTCGCCGCGCTCGCGGCGGTGGACTGGAGCCGGCGGTTCCGCCGGGTCTGGCTCGACCCGGTGCTCGGGCTCATCGCGTTGATGGCGCCCTCGCACCAGCACGAGGAGCTGACTGATCTCATCGACCAGATCGTGGACGCGGCCGGCAGCACCCTCGCCGACGCGGTGAAGGGGCTCCGTTCGACCCGCCTGCGCGGGCGGGACGAGCCCCCCGGCACGGGGATGGAGCCGGACTGCGCGTTCTACGTCGGCGAACGCGCGGCCGGCTACTACGCGGCCCGCGGCGAAGGGGGGACGGAGGTGGTCGGGGCGTTCGTCGAGCGCACCGCCCCCGATCTGGTGGTCGAGACCGAGCTCACGCACTTCGAGGAAGGCAAGATCGAGCGCTACGCCGGTCTGGGGGTGCGGGAGCTGTGGCGGCTCCACGGCCGCAAGGGGAGCGGCGAGCTGCGGGCGGACTTTCTTGCCCTCGGCTCGGGAAGCGCGCCGCGCGAGCTCGCCGCCTCGCGGGTCCTCGCCGGGCTGACCCCGGAAGACGTGTGCGAAGCGGTCGGGAAGGCGCGGCTCGCCCGGACCTTCCCGGAGCGGATGGAGGCGGCGGCCGGGATCGTGCTCCGGCGGCAGCGGGGGGAGTGATGAGCAGCGGTGGAAACGGCCCGCATTCGGGCGGGGGAATTTCAAGAGGAGGAGCCGGGTGATGGCGCAGGGCACGGGATCTTCGCCGGCGGCGGCGGTGGCGCAGGCGACAACGACGGCCGCGGCGGCGGATGCGGGCAAGACGCGGGAACGGCGCGCGGTCTTCGACTGGGCCGACCCGTTCGGGCTCGAATCGGCGCTCGCCGAGGACGAACGGCTGGTGCGCGACACGGCGCGGGCGTTCTGCGAGGAGGAGCTGATGCCCCGGGTGGTCGAGGCGTTCCGCGAGGAGCGGGTGGACCGGGGCCTCTTCCGCGCCTTCGGCGAGCTCGGCTTCCTCGGCAGCACCATCGACGGGTACGGCTGCGCCGGGGCCAACTACACCACGTACGGGCTCGTTGCCCGCGAGATCGAGCGCGTCGACTCCGGCTACCGCTCCATGATGAGCGTGCAGTCGAGCCTCGTCATGCACCCCATCCACGCCTACGGCACGCCGGCGCAGCGCGAGAAGTACCTCCCGAGGCTCGCGACCGGCGAGTGGGTGGGCTGCTTCGGGCTCACCGAGCCGGACCACGGGTCGGACCCGGGCGGGATGAAGACGCGCGCCGAGCCGGTGGACGGCGGCTGGCGGCTCACCGGGTCCAAGACCTGGATCACGAACTCGCCCATCGCCGACGTCTTCGTGGTGTGGGCCAAGGTGAGGGAGCAGCCCGACGGGTCCGGGGCCGCATCCGCGCCCGGCTCCGACCCCGGAGCCCATCCCGACGCCGGGTCCCGCCGCCCCGAAGCCGGCGCCAGCGCCGACGCCGGGGCCGGGCGGGACGTCATCCGCGGCTTCGTCCTCGAGAAGGGGATGGCCGGGCTCGACGCGCCGAAGATCTCCGGCAAGCTCTCGATGCGCTGCTCCGTCACCGGCGAGATCGTGATGGACGGGGTGTTCGTCCCGGAGGAGAACCGGCTTCCGGGGGCGCGCGGCCTCGCCGGGCCGTTCGGATGCCTCAACCGCGCCCGCTACGGGATCGCGTGGGGGGCGATGGGGGCGGCGGAGGCCTGCTGGCACGCGGCGCGCGAGTACACGCTCGCGCGCCGGCAGTTCGGGCGCCCGCTCGCCGCCAACCAGCTCGTGCAGCGCAAGCTCGCGGACATGCAGACCGAGATCGCCCTCGGGCTCCAGGGCGCGCTCGCCGCCGGCCGGCGGATGGACGCGGGGGACTGCCCGGCCGAGACCATCAGCCTCGTCAAGCGCAACAACTGCGGCAAGGCGCTCGACGTCGCGCGCGCCGCCCGCGACCTCCACGGCGGGAACGGCATCCACGAGGAGTTCCACGTGATGCGCCACGCCATCAACCTGGAGACGGTCAACACCTACGAGGGCACCCACGACGTCCACGCCCTCATCCTCGGGCGGGCCCAGACCGGGATCCAGGCGTTCACCTGACGGCGGCCGGCTTCGTCCCGGGCCGGCCTCTTCACACGGAGATTTAGTTCGATAGAAATCAATCATATAACCGGAATTTCGGCCCTGTCCGAACCCCATGAACCGGCCGGAATCGCCCTGCGGAGGGACTAAAATAGCCTCCGCTCCGCGCCGTCTCGCGAGCCTTCGTTCTCCGACGGCCGGGCGGGCTCGACGAGAAAGGGGGTTCCGGATGAAGGGATTGCAACGGGCGTGCGCGCGCCTGGCGGGGATGCGGGCGTTCGACGTCGTCGTCATCGCCATGATCCTCGCGACCGCGATCGGCCTCGGCGCCGATACGAGCCACGCCCTGCACGCCCGGTTCGGCCCCGTCATCGAGTGGACCTACCAGGCGGCCCTCGCGGTGTTCGTCGCGGAGGCGGCGGTCAAGCTCACCGCCGTGGCGCCCCGCTTCGAGCGCTACTTCCGGGACGGGTGGAACCTCTTCGACTTCACGGTCCTGGTCCTCGCCCTCATCCCCGATACCGGCGAGTTCGCGCTCATCGCGCGGCTCGCGCGGCTGCTCCGGGTGCTCCGCCTCATCACCGTGGTGCCCCAGCTCCGGGTCATCGTCTCGACCCTCGTCCGGTCGCTGCCCGGGCTCGGGCACGTGATGCTGCTGCTGTTCGTGATCTTCTACGTGTACGCGGTGGCCGGGGTGCACCTCTTCCGCGAGCACGACCCGGTGCACTGGGACTCGCTCGGCATCGCGCTCCTCACCCTGTTCCGGGTGATGACCCTGGAGGACTGGACGGACGTGATGTACACCGCGATGGAGCTCCACCCGATGAGCTGGCTGTTCTTCGTGAGCTTCGTGCTCGTCGCGGCCGTCGTCATGATCAACATGGTGATCGCGGTCGTCATCAACAACCTGCACGACGCGCGGGTCGAGGTGGCGCACACCGAGGGCGAGGAGACCCTGCGGGCGATCAGGGAGGAGGCGGCGGCCGCGCGCGACGCGCTGGCGCGTATGGAGGCGCAGGTCGAACGCCTGCGCGGCAGGCCGTGATCGGGCCGCCGGCGAGGCAGCGCGCCCGAGCCGGTGATCCCGGGCGGTCGTCCGATGAATGATCGCCGGACGAAGCCTGGCCTCGGCCGGAGGAAGCGGCTACTTGATCTTCGCTTCCTTGTAGAGCACGTGCTTGCGCACGACCGGGTCGTACTTCTTGAGCTCCAGCTTGCCCTCCATGGTCCGCTTGTTCTTGGTGGTGGTGTAGTAGTGGCCGGTGCCGGCGCTCGAAACGAGCTTGATCTTGTCGCGCATGGCGGCGATCCCCTCCCTTCCTCGTTCGGACCCTGGTTCGGGCTTCGGCTCAGACCCTGACGCCCTGGCGCCGCAGGCCGGCGAGCACCGTCTCGATCCCGTGCTTGTCGATGTTGCGAAGGCCCTTGGTCGAGACCCGCAGCTTCACCCAGCGCTGCTCGCTCTCCACCCAGAAGCGGTGGGGGTGCAGGTTCGGCAGGAACCGGCGCTTGGTCTTGTTGTTCGCGTGCGACACGTGATTGCCGCTCATTGGCCGCTTGCCGGTGACCTGACAGACCCTGGACATGGCGCTGTTCCCCCCGCGAGAGGCGCGCTTTATATCAGCCCGGCCCGCCCCGGGCAAGGCTCGCGGGCCGCCCGTGCGCGCGCCGGACGATCGAGGCATGTGCGCGGTGGATATTTTCGCCAGGCACACCTCGTCGCGGGTGCTCTTGGGAACGGCGCATCCTGGGAACGCGGGCGTCTCGCCCGCACAGGGGCGTGAAGCGCCCGCGAAAAGAAAGTGCGGGCGGGACGCCCGCGTTCCCAGGGTCCCGCGCAAGCGCCGTCGCGGGGTGAAAAATGCCCCGTTGCTGCGGGCGGGGGCGGGCGGGCGTCGGGCCGCGGCGGCCCGTCAGTCCGCCGCCGCTTCCCGGAAATTGCCCCGAGCAGAAGGCCGGGTCGGGGGCCGGGCCGCCGCAAAGCCCGCCCCCGCCGCCGCCCCGGCCCCGGTTCGTCACGCACAGGAACGCGTCCCGGTCGGCGAGCAGCAGGTGGAAGCCGCGGTAGCGCTCGGCCTCCCGCGCCGCCTCGTGCGCGTAGCCGCGCGCGCCGAGGCCGCTCCGCAGGAAGCCCGCCACGAGGCGCCCGCGGGAGGGAGCGTCCGGCCCGGGCGGGGCCGAGCCGCGGTAGTTCGTGAGCGCGGCGAACCGGCCGTCGGCGGTCACCCCCAGCCACGCGCCGCCCCCCACGAAGTCACGGCCGGCGAGGATGCGCCCCTCCCCCGCCCCGGCCTCTGCGTCCGCCAGCCTCGTGCGCGCCGCCTCCCCGGGCGCTTCCCCGGCCGCCTCTCCGGCCGACGCTAACGCCGCGCCGGCGCCCTCGACTCCGCCCGCGCCCGGCGCCGGGGAGCGCGCCGGTCGCGGCCCTCCATCCGCCGGACCCGGCCTCGATTCCGGCTCCGGGCCTGGCTCCGCTTCCCACGGCGCGGCCGGCGCGGTCGGGCGCGCGTGGTATTCGTCACGGTTGGCGGCGACGACGAGCCGGTAGCGGGGGTGGGCCCGCCACGCCACGAAGACGAGGCACACTACATGTTCCGCCGGTAGCGTCCGCCGACCTCGAAGAGCGCGTCGGTGATCTGCCCGAGGGAGCAGCACCGCACCGCGTCCATCAGCACCTCGAACACGTTCTCGTCGCGGATGACCGCCTGCCGCAGCCGCTCCAGCATGGCCGGCGCCTCGCCCGCGTGCCGGGCCTGGAAGGCTTCGAGGCGCGCGATCTGGCCTTCCTTCTCCTCCTCCGTCGAGCGCGCGAGGGGGATCGTCGTCTTCGCCGCGCCCCGGCCGTCGGCGGCCTCCGGCTTGAGGAAGGTGTTGACCCCCACGATGGGGAGGCTCCCGTCGTGCTTGCGCTGCTCGTAGTGGAGCGACTCGTCCTGGATCTTCCCGCGCTGGTAGCCGGTCTCCATCGCCCCGAGCACGCCGGAGCGCTCGGACAGGCGCTCGAACTCCTTCAGCACCGCCTCCTCCACGAGGTCGGTGAGCTCCTCGATGACGAACGAGCCCTGGTTCGGGTTCTCGCTCTTCGCGAGCCCCCATTCCCGGTTGATGACGGGCTGGATCGCGACCGCCCGCCGCACGCTCTCCTCGGTCGGGGTGGTGATCGCCTCGTCGTAGGCGTTCGTGTGGAGGCTGTTGCAGTGGAGGCGGAGCACCATGACGCCCCCCGATGCCACCAGACCCGCCGTCGCCCTCCGTCCGCCCTCCTCCGCCCGCCCAGCGCGGTAGGCCGCGCCCCTCCGACCCGATTCAACCGCGGCGCCCGGCGGCAAGACCGTCCCGGGAACGGCGCGTCTGCCGGCGCTTGTGTTTTGTCCGCCAGCCGCCCGCAGGTCACGGCGCTTGCCGTATAATCCGGACGTCCTTCGGGGGAAGGCCGGCTCCCGGGGAGTGGACGCCTCCGGCGAGAGCCGGGGCCGCAACAACCGCCGGTTCTGCACCGGCGCCTTCTGCCGGAAGCGATCCGGCCCTAGGGGGGTGACATGGCGGTCGAACCGAGATTGGGACTCAAGCTCTCCATCTGGCGCGACTTCGCGCCGGAGCGCCGGCTCGGGGCGTGGAACGGCGAAGGGAGCCACCATCAGCTCCCCGATTCCGAATTCAATCTGCAAGAAGAAGTGTATTCGTGGCCACTGCGGGAAGATTTCCTCGCCAGCATCTCCGACGACGAAGCCCGCCGCCGCCTTGAGAGCTGGCTCCGTCGTCTGGATCCTTCGCACCCGCCGGCCGGACGTCGCCTCGACGTCCTCGACGGCTTCGTCTCGGAAGCCGAAGGCGTCCTCGAGTCCGGCGCCGCGGGACTTTCTCCGATCCTGGATTCATCCGCCGACGACGAAGACACCCCCGCGCAGATGAATGCGTTGCTCGCGCTGACGCTGCATTTGAAGTGGCTCTCGCGGTGCTTCGCGGACCGCCCGGGCATATCGGTGTCCATTCGATGAATCAGGGCGCCCTCATGTCACCGGAGGAAGCGGCTCCGAAGGTCGCCGAAATCTTCTCTGATGGAGGCCGGCGCCGCCTCGCGGCACGGGAAGATCGCGCGTTCCTGAACGGATGGCTCCCGCTCGGCGACGTCTCGCTCGCCTCCGCCCACCCTCCGGAGAATTCTCCGACCACCGAAGACCAAGCCGTTCTGGTACGCAATGGAGCGTTCGAGTGGCGCTTGCCGGAGGCGAAGGAATCCAGGAAAAGGCTGTCCGAGTGCCTGGGTCTGGAGAAAGAGAACGACAACGTGGATCGTGCGATGGCCGATATTGCGTCCATTGGCGTGCGCACCGGCCTCCTCCATCCCATCTTCGACCCCGTATCTCTCGAAGAAATGCCGTTTCGCCGCTCGACGACCGTCGTATCGGACACTTCGGGAGTGATCCAGGGAGCACTGGGCTTCGTGGCGCAGCATCTTCCCAGGGCCAGGGTCAAGGTCCCGGCCATCGTGCAGATGGAGATCGTCAACTCCGCAGAACGTTTCTTCAAGGTTCGCAGAGATCCCTCCAGGGACAACGAAGGCCGTCGCGTCCGTGAACTCATCGAACATTTGAAGAGCCAGGGAGGGCAGCGGACCCTCGTGCGGCTGGAAATCCGGGCGGATACCGAAATCGAACGCACCTGGCTGCTCGGCGATCCCTTGCGCGACGCATTCAAACCAGAACGCGACCGTGAATTGAGGAATCTCGACCTCGGTGTCCCCTTCAAGCCATACGTCGATCGCCTGATCCTGGAAGCGGCGCGGCGCCATCAGGCCGAGTCCGGTCCGGGTCACCGGGTCCGGCTGCTGACCGCCGACCAGGGGCTGGCGCGCATGGCGCTGGCCGAGGGGATGTCGCCGCTCCATTTCAGGCGGGTGGAAGCCGAAGATTTCTTCGGCCGGAGGCTGACCGGCCAGACCTTCGACCCGTTCACCGGGCAGATCCGGCGCACCCCCCTCCCGGCGGTGCTGTGGGAGATCGCCACCGCCTTCGGCTCCGCGCGTCTCGAAGGCGAGAACGGGCATTCCTTCATCGTCTCCTCACTGGGAGAGGGACCGCCCTGGTCGCCGTACCACTCCGTGGACGACCTGCTGTGGTGCAGGTCCGAAGCGGCGGGCGCAGGTGTCGAGCCATCGAGCCGTTCTTCCCGTCAATCCCGGGACAGTCTCTCCCGCACCTCCGGGACACCCGGGGCGTCCGCCCCGGTAGGGCCGCGGGAGGACGAATCGCCCGCCGGCCGTTCCGACCAGCCACGGTCTTCGCCGGATACGGCGAAAGTCTCGGGCGAAGAGGGCCGGCGCGCTCGCAACCTGGCCTTCCAACGATTCGACGTCGGTCGTCTGCTGAAGCTCATCTGCGTCCTGGACGACGAGCAGGAGATGGACCAGCGCCGGGTGATGGAGCTCCTCGGAACCCGACACCCTCGCGGCGGAGACGAATACCGGCGTTTCCTCTCGTCCGCGCATCTGATGTCCGTCACGGACGGGTTATGGCGGGCGGAGCCGGCGACGGGACCGGTCTCCGCCGCGTTGCGGAACGAACGCATCGGGGAGCTTCGGGAAGCGCTCGCGGCGGCGCCTTCCTTCTCCGCCTTCGCGGCTCGCGTCGAGCGATCGGCGGTCGGAATGGTCCTGGACCTCTCCGACCTTGGCCGCGGGGCGGGGACCTACCGCACCCTGGGGGAAATCACGCTCCTTTGCGCGATGGTCCGCGGCGAAGGAGTCTATCCGACGCCGGCGGCGCCCGACGTCGCAACGTTCGGGCGGGCTGCGCTGGAGCGGTTCTCGGAATTGGACCGAGGGGACGGGCTGATCCCTGTCGGCGCTTGGCTGGAGTCGCTGATCCGCGAAGACGGGATCCACCCGGAGCACGCCCGGCGTCTCCTCGACGAGGCGAGCGCCAAGGGCGTCCTGCGAAGATCTACCGAGGGCTCGACCACCCAGACCCGCTTCGACGACCATGTCGTGCACGTACTCCGCACCGACTCCGGATTGCCGGTCGTGATCCCGGTACACCTCTATCGGGGCGACTACCTCATTCTCGGCAAGGCGAGCGTGAGCCTGCGCATCGAGGGTCCGAAACCATGAGCTTGCGCGAGCGTCTTCGAGAGGCCGAACAACGCCAGGATGCCGGAGAAAGTCTCGCCGCGAGGTTCGGCGTTCTGACCAACCCGTTTCCCGCGGCCAACCAGACCTCCGCCAACCCCCACTACGCGACGAAGGCGGACGAGGACGCGGAAAACCGCATCGTCACCTTCCTTCGCGACGGGAGATCGCAGGTCGTGGTCGTGGAAGGCACCCAGGGGGTAGGGAAGACGAACTTTCTGAACCATTTCGAGTCCGAGCTCCGGGAGGCTCTGGACGATCGGGAAGCTCATTACGTCATCCGGTACCTGGCCGATCCGGAAGCATCGTTCGAGGGGACCACCCGCAGGCTGTTCGAGGAGATGGGAACCGACCATCTTCGCCGACTCGTCAAGAGACTCAAATCGAATCCGGCGCCCATCGGGGAGGCGCGAGGCCACGACATGCAAACCGCGCTTCATCATCTGCGCCAATATTCTTCCGGTCAAGCCTTGAACGATGCCTTGGGCCGGATGATGGAGTGGCTGTTGGGGCTCCGGCTGCTCAAGGCCCACCGGCAGACCCTTGGCGTACAGTTTCGGCTCGACACCGTCGAGTCGAAGACCGTTGCGCTCCGGGATCTGGTCCAGGTCAGCGTGGCGGCGGACGCACTGCACGGGATATTTCTGCTGCTGGACGAGCTGGAGAAGCAGGCCGGCGTTCTCGGCCCGACCGCGGTGGCTCGTTACCTGTCGGCTATGAGGGCGATCGTGGACGCGCTTCCCGAGCGGTTCTTCCTGATGATCGCGATCACCCCGGATGCGTTGCTTCGCTATTCGCACGCCCTGCCGGCTCTTCGGAGTCGTCTCCAGAATCGGATCATTCTGGAACCCCTCCAGGACGTCGATGAAGCCATCAAGCTGACCAGGTTCTACCTGGATACCGCACGTCGGCGGGCGCGGGAAAAATTACCGCGGGAGACGCTTGGGGATGAGGAAGTCCTGAAAGAATCCCGTATGGAGGAATGCTTCAGGGAATTGAAATCGCTGGCGGAGCGCCGCGGTGACACGGGGGTCAGGCAGCGGGAGTTCTTGCACAGGCTCCACCTGCTCGCGGAGGAGACCATTCGGTGACCGTCGCGACGGCTGCGCCGGTGAGCCCGGCCGGAGATCGGTCGTGCGACGCTCTCCGACGCAGCCGGAACGGAGGAAGCGGCCGTCGGGCCGCGGCGGCCCGTCAGTCCGCCGCCGCTTCCCGGAAATTGCCCCGAGCAGAAGGCCGGGTCGGGGGCCGGGCCGCCGCAAAGCCCGCCCCCGCCGGCGACGTCGCCGGGCGCTCGAACGCCGCCCGGCCCGTCTCCCTCGCGCGCGCGTTGAAGCTCCGCTCCTCGAAGGCGATCGCGCCGTTCCCCGCGATGCGCGCGACCGTGGACGAACGGGTTCCATACTCCGGGCCGCGGATGAACCGCGCCGAACGGAGCCGTTCGAGACCCGAGCCGCGAACGTCCGCCTCCACCGCGGGCTCGTCGTCGGCGAGCAGGGCGAAGAGAGCGCCCGACTCGGGCTCGCGCCCGAGGAGGAGGCGGCGGAACCCGGGGAGCCCGCCCGCCACCCTTGGGCAGGGATCATTCAGGCGGTCGTTGGCGAGCCCGTGGCAGCCGGCGGGCAGCTCCGTCACCCGCTCGCCGCCCCGGCCCCGGTTCGTCACGCACAGGAACGCGTCCCGGTCGGCGAGCAGCAGGTGGAAGCCGCTGTAGCGCTCGGCCTCCCGCGCCGCCTCGTGCGCGTAGCCGCGCGCGCCGAGGCCGCTCCGCAGGAAGTCCGCCACGAGGCGCCCGCGGGAGGGAGCGTCCGGCCCGGGCGGCGCCGAGCCGCGGTAGTTCGTGAGCGCGGCGAACCGGCCGTCGGCGGTCACCCCCAGCCACGCGCCGCCCGCCGCGAGGTCGCGGCCGGCGAGGATGCGCCCCTCCCCCGCCCCGGCCCCCGCGTCCGCCGGCCTCGTGGGCGCCGCCTCCCCGTGCGCTTCCCCGCCCGCCTCCCGGGCCAACGCCGCGCCGGCGCCCCCGGCGCCGCCCGCGCCCGGCGCCGGGGAGCGCGCCGGGCGCGGCCCTCCATCCGCCGGCCCTGCCGGACCCATCGGACCCGGCCCCGATTCCAGCTCCGGCCCTGGCTCCGCCTCCCACGGCGCAGCCGGCGCGGTCGGGCGCGCGTGGTATTCGTCACGGTTGGCGGCGACGACGAGCCGGTAGCGGGGGTGGGCCCGCCACGCCACGAAGACGAGGCACACTACATGTTCCGCCGGTAGCGTCCGCCGACCTCGAAGAGCGCGTCGGTGATCTGCCCGAGGGAGCAGCACCGCACCGCGTCCATCAGCACCTCGAACACGTTCTCGTCGCGGATGACCGCCTGCCGCAGCCGCTCCAGCATGGCCGGCGCCTCGCCCGCGTGCCGGGCCTGGAAGGCTTCGAGGCGCGCGATCTGCCCTTCCTTCTCCTCCTCCGTCGAGCGCGCGAGGGGGATCGTCGTTTTCGCCGCAGCCCGGCCGTCGGCGGCCTCCGGCTTGAGGAAGGTGTTGACCCCCACGATGGGGAGGCTCCCGTCGTGCTTCAGTTGCTCGTAGTGGAGGGACTCGTCCTGGATCTTCCCGCGCTGGTAGCCGGTCTCCATCGCCCCGAGCACGCCGGAGCGCTCGGACAGGCGCTCGAACTCCTTCAGCACCGCCTCCTCCACGAGGTCGGTGAGCTCCTCGATGACGAACGAGCCCTGGTTCGGGTTCTCGCTCTTCGCGAGCCCCCATTCCCGGTTGATGACGAGCTGGATCGCGACCGCCCGCCGCACGCTCTCCTCGGTCGGGGTGGTGATCGCCTCGTCGTAGGCGTTCGTGTGGAGGCTGTTGCAGTGGTCATAGGTCCCGATGAGGGCCTGGAGGGTGGTGCGGATGTCGTTGAACTCGATCTCCTGGGCGTGGAGGGAGCGCCCGGAGGTCTGGATGTGGTACTTGAGCTTCTGACTCCGCTCGTTCGCCCCGTACTTCTCGCGCATCGCGACCGCCCAGATCCGCCGCGCGACCCGCCCGAGCACCGAGTACTCGGGGCAGAGGCCGTTCGAGAAGAAGAACGAGAAGTTCGGGGCGAAGTCGTCGACGTCCATGCCCCGCGCGAGGTACGCCTCGACGTAGGTGAACCCGTTGGCGAGGGTGAAGGCGAGCTGGCTGATGGGGTTCGCCCCGGCCTCCGCGATGTGGTAGCCCGAGATCGACACCGAGTAGAAGTTCCGCACCCGATGCCGGGTGAAGTACTCCTGGACGTCGCCCATGACCTTGAGGCTGAACTCGGTCGAGAAGATGCAGGTGTTCTGCCCCTGGTCCTCCTTGAGGATGTCCGCCTGCACCGTCCCCCGCACCCGTTCGAGCGCGGACGCGCGAAGCGCCGCCGCCGCCTCCGCGCCGGGCGCGCGGCCGTGCTCCGCCTCGAAGGCGGCGGCCTGCTGGTCGATCGCGGTGTTCAGGAACATCGCGAGGAGGGTGGGGGCGGGGCCGTTGATGGTCATCGACACGGAGGTCGCCGGGTCGCAGAGGTCGAACCCGCGGTAGAGCGTCTTCATGTCGTCGAGGGTCGCGATCGAGACCCCCGAGTTCCCGACCTTCCCGTAGACGTCGGGGCGGCGGTCGGGGTCGAACCCGTAGAGGGTCACCGAGTCGAACGCGGTGGAGAGCCGCTTCGCCGCGGAGTGCTGCGAGAGGTAGTGGAAGCGCTCGTTGGTGCGGGCGGCGTCCCCCTCGCCCGCGAACATGCGAAGCGGGTCCTCCTCCTCGCGCTTGAACGGGAACACCCCGGCCGTGAACGGGAAGCGCCCGGGCACGTTCTCGCGCATGAGCCAGGAGAGGAGGTCGCCCTCGTCCCGGTAGCGGGGCAGCGAGACCCTGGGGAGCCGGCTCCCGGAGAGGGTGGTGTGGGTGAGCCGGGCGCGGACCGTCCGCCGCCCTCCGGCGGGGGCCTCGTACTCGTCGCCCGAGTACGCCTCGCGGAGGGCCGGCCAGCCGTCGAGGAGGCCGCGCGCCTCGGGGTCGAGGGCCGACTCGCGCTCGGCCGCGAGGGCCGCGAGGGACGGCTTCCCGCCATCGTCGCCGGAGCCGGCGGCCGGCGCCAGCCCGGAGTCGGAAGCCGGGCCGGAAGCGGGAACGGCGCCGGGGCCGGCCGCGGAGCCGGACACGAAAGCGTCGCCGGACCCGCCCGCGACGCCGACCCCGCCGGCGGCCGCCTCCAGCATCCGCGCTGCCTCGCGAAGCTGCTGGCGCTCGCGGGCAAGCGCCGCCTGGGCTTCGACCCGCGCGCGCCGCGCCCGCACCGTCTCCGCGACCTCCGCGAGGTAGCGCGCCCGCGAAGGAGGCACGATGGCGGCCGCCCGCGTCGAGACCCGGGTCTCCGCCGCCGGCAGGCGGCTCTCCCCCCAGCCGTCCACCGCGCCGGCGAACCCGCCTTCCCGGAGCGCGGCCAGGACCCCCTGGAAGAGGGCGGTCACCCCGTCGTCGTTGAACCGGGACGCGATGGTCCCGTACACCGGCAGGGTCTCCGGCGCGGCGCGGGCGAGGCCCCGGTTGCGGGCAAGCTGCTTGCGCACGTCCCGCAGCGCGTCCGCCGCCCCCTTGCGGTCGAACTTGTTGATGGCGACGACGTCCGCGAAGTCGAGCATGTCGATCTTCTCGAGCTGGCTCGCCGCCCCGAACTCCGGGGTCATGACGTACAGGCTCGCGTCCACGAGGGGCGCGAGGGCCGCATCCCCCTGTCCGATGCCGGAGGTCTCGACGACGACGAGGTCGAACCCCGCGAGCTGGACGGCGGCGAGCACGTCGGGCAGCACGTCCGGGATCTCCTGCCCCGAGGAGCGGGTCGCGAGCGAGCGCATGTAGATGCCGGGGCAGTCGATGGCGTTCATGCGGATGCGGTCCCCGAGGAGGGCGCCCCCGGTCCGCCGCCGGGTCGGGTCCACCGCGAGGATCGCGATGCGCAGGCGGTCCCCGAACGCGAGCCGCGCCCGGCGCACGAGCTCGTCGGTCACCGACGACTTGCCGGAGCCCCCGGTTCCGGTGATCCCGAGGACCGGCGCCGCGGCCCGGCGGTCGCCCCGCGCCCGGCCGCCGCCCGGCCGGCCATCGCTCGCCCGGCCGCCGGCGTCGGCGAGCGCGGCCGGATCGACGAGCCCGCGCTCGATGCAGGTGACGGCGCGGGCGAGCGCGCCGAAGCCGCCGGCGCGAAGCTCGCTCCAGGACACCCGGAGCGCCCGCGGGTCGAGGGCCCCGCGCGCGCGCTCGAACACGTCGTCCATCATCCCCTGGAGGCCCATCCGCTGGCCGTCCTCCGGGGTGTAGATGCGGGTGACCCCGTAGTCGTGCAGCGCGCGCACCTCCTCCGGCACGATGACCCCGCCGCCGCCGCCGAAGACCCGCACGCGCCCCGCCCCCCGCTCGCGGAGCACGTCCAGCATGTACCGGAAGTACTCGATGTGCCCGCCCTGGTAGGAGCTGACCGCGATCCCGTGCGCGTCCTCGTGGACGGCGGCGGTCACCACCTCCTCGACGGCGCGGTTGTGGCCGAGGTGGACCACCTCCGCTCCCGACGCCTGGAGGAGCCGCCGCATGACGTTGATCGCCGCGTCGTGGCCGTCGAAGAGGCTCGCGGCGGTGACGAAGCGAAGGGGGAACGCGGGAGCGTCCGCGGCGGGGGCGGAAGTGTCCCGGGCGGTCGGAAAGGCAAGGGCGGGCTCGGCCATGTCGGTCGGATTCAATGTCGTTCGGGTGAACCCGGAACGGTACGCAACCCGCCCGCCCGCGTCAATTTCGAGCGTCGTCCGAGGCATGGGCGCGGTGGGGTTTTTCGCCAAGCACGCCGCTCGCCCCCCTGGGTACGCCGGCGTCTCGCCGGCATTCGCGTTCCCGAGCGCTCCGCCCCCGGGCCGGCGGGACGCCGGCGTACCCAGGGGCGATCCCGGCCACGTGCCCGCGAAAGCCCCGCGGTGGGTCGATGGCGGCTCCGAGCCGCCCGAAGCCGCGGAAAGAGGCTGGTCCCGGTAGAAGGTATCCCCACCCCTGCTCTCCCTCCCTCGCATCGAGCATCAAAAGCTCACGGACGGCGTACGGGCCTCACGGACCGAGGGCGGTGAGCGGGACCAGCACCACCCCGTCGGGCCGGGTGTAGCCGTGGCCGACCCCGGTGACCACCGCAAGGCTCGCCGGAGGGCCGGTCCGGGCCGGGTCCACCCGGTCCCGGAGCTTGAGCAGGTTTCCGGCCCCTTCCTCGATCGCCCCCACGCCGCCGAGCTTGACCTCGGCGGCCATCCACGCGCCGTCGGCCGTCTCGACCACGGCGTCCACCTCAAGACCGGTGTTGTCCCGGTAGTGGTACACCTCGGCGTCGTGCGCCTGGGCATAGACCCGCAGGTCCCTCACCGCCAGCGACTCGAACAGGAGCCCGAACGAGCCGGGATCGGCCCGCAGCCGGTCGGGGCCGGAACGAAGTGCGGCGACCGCGAGCGACGGATCGGCGAAGTGCCGCTTGGGGGACTTGCGCAGCCGGGACCGGGAACGAAGGTGCGCGGACCAGGCCGGCTGATCCTCGACCACGAACACCCGCTCCAGCGCGCCCAGGTAGCTCCGAATGGTCTCCGGGTGCGCCGGACCCGCGCTTCCCCCCGCGTCGGCGGCGATGACGGACAGCGCCGCTTCGGTGGCCGTGTTCCGCGCCAGCGACTGCAGCACGCGCCGCACCAGCGCCGGATCACGGCGGACCCCGTCCACGAGGGCGTCGGTGCGGCGGACCTCCTCGAGGTAGTCGCGGGCAAACCGGCGGGCGTCGTTCGTCCCGGCGCCGATCATTCCGGGCCAGCCGCCCCGGCAGACCAGGTCGACCAGCTCCGTGAGCGTCGTCCGGCTTCGCGCCGCCTTCACCGGCTCCGAGCGCAGGAGGGCGCCGAGCGACGTCTCCCCGCTCGATTCCCCGGATTCGAACAGCGACATCGGGCGCATCCGGAGCCGGGACACGCGGCCCGCGCCGGTGTGGCGGGTGGTGTCGTCGGGAGGTATGGCCGAGCCCGTGAGGATGAAACGGCCTGGCCCGCCCCCGAGGTCCACCGCACGGCGCACGTGGTTCCAGAGGGACGGCGCGGTCTGCCATTCGTCGAGCAGGCGCGGCGCCGGGCCTTCAAGCACGAGCCCCGGCTCCAGCTCCGCGGCGTGCTGCAGGCCGGGGTCCAGGTCGAGCAGGATCTCGCTCGCCGCGCGGCGCTGGCCGGTAGCCGTCTTCCCGCAGGCTCGGGGGCCTTCGATCAGCACCGCGCCGGCGGAGCCGAGCCGGTCGGCCAGCTCGTCGTCGACGACGCGCGGTCGGTATCGTGCGGTCAAATCGGCGCTCCCGGACCCTTCGGACGCCCCGACCGGGACGGGGTCGGGAGGCGGGAAGGTTCCGTCAACCGTGTCTTCGCAACGTATTCAACCGCCTCTTTGCAACGAATTCAACCGTGATTTTGCAACATATACAACCGTGACTTTGCAACACATCCAACCGGGATTTTGCAATTCGGTCCGGCGAGCCTGCCCGCAGGGTGTGGGCCGTCCCGACGCTGCCGCCCCGGTCGCGGCGGCCAAGGTGGACGCGGGCGCGTTCGGGCTACGCGGGAACGGCGGCGATGGGCAGGGATTCGAGGCCGCGGAGCACCACCCCGCCCCGATACGCGGGACGCTCGGCGAGGAGGCGCATCGACGCGAAGCGCTCGAGCAGGACCTCGAAGAAGATGCGCCCTTCGAGGCGCGCGAGGGGCGCCCCGAGGCAGTGGTGGATGCCGCGGCCGAACGAGATGTGGCTGGTCCCGGAGCGGCCCACGTCCAGCCGGTCCGGCTCCTCGAACATCGCCGGGTCGCGGTTGGCGGAGCCGATCAGGAGGAAGACGTTCTCGCCGCGCCGCACCGGGGCGCCGTTCACCTCGCAGTCCTCGAGCGCGCCGCGGAAGTCCGTCTGCACCGGCGAATCGAAACGCAGCAGCTCCTCGACCGCGGACGGGATCAGGCCGGGGTCGGCGCGCAGCCGCTCCAGCTCGCCCGGATTGCGCAGCAGCGCGAGCATCCCGTTGCCGATGAGGTTGGTGGTGGTCTCGTTGCCGGCGATGAGCAGCAGGCGGAGCATGTTCAGCAGCTCGCGCTCGGTGAGGACGTCGCCTTCCTCCTCCGCCTGCGCGAGGGCGCTCACGACGTCGTCCTCGGGGGCCGCGCGCCGGGCCTGGATGATGGGTCGGAAGTAGTCGTTGAACGCTTCTCCCGCCTCCGCCGCGACCTCGCGCTCGCGCGCGCCGATGGTCGGCTCGAGGAGGCGGGCGCGCTGGGCCGACCAGACCCGGAACCGGGGGCGATCCTCCGCCGGCACCCCCAGCATCTCCGCGATCACGATGACCGGCAGCGGGCTCGCGACCGCCTCCATGAGGTCGAAGCCGCTCGGGTCCACCGCGTCCAGCAGCGAGTGCATGAGGCCCCGGACGTGGGGCTCCAGGGCGTTGACCGCCCGGCGGGTGAACGCCTTGTTGACGAGCCCCCGGAGCCGCGTGTGGTCGGGAGGGTCCAGGAACAGCATGGTGTAGTCGGCCGGGGGCGGCAGGGTGGCCTTCTGCCGGCGCGAGAGGTTGCGCTTGCGCGGATCGCTGGAGAAGCGCCGATGGTCGCGGAGGACCGTGTCCACGTCCGCGTAGCGCGAGAACACCCACCCCTTCAGGAGCCGGCTGCGGTGCACCGGGCTCCGCTCCCGGAGCCGGGCATAGTCCGGATACGGGTCCTGGGCCATCCGCGCCGACACCGGGTTGTACACGACCCCGCTCTGCCAGCGCTCGCGCACCAGCACGGTGTGGATCACCAGCGACCGAATCGCTCCGCTCAGCGCCATCGTTCCCTCCCCGCGCGGCCGGCCGCGCCTTTCCCCGCCCCTCCCGGCAGCGTCGCCGACGCCCCTCCGCGCCGCGCCCCGCGCCGCCGCCGGCGCGCTTCCTCCGGGCGGACGATAACACCCTGAAGCCGGCCCGGATCACGGAATCCCCGGCCCGAGGCATGTGCGCTGTGGGGTCCTTCGCCAAACATGCCTCGTCGCAGGTGCTCCTGGGAACGCGGGCGTCCCGCCCGCATTCTCATTTCCGGGGGCTCCGCCCCCGTGCGGGCGGGACGCCCGCGTTCCCAAGGGTCCCGCACAAGCGCCGCCGTGGGGTGAAATCCGCCCCAAAGCCCCTCGAACCGACCCAAAACCTTGGAACAACGCCATCCCCGTGGGGTAAAAATATCTCGCCCTTCTCTCCACTATCACTATCAATAGGTTATGAACAGCGCACGGGCCTTGATGGCCGGGCCGCACCCCCGCCCCCCGCGTCCGTCGCCGCCTACCAGGGATGCTCGCGCCCCTCCCAGGTCCGGAAGCGGCCGTGGCCGTCCGCGTCGAGGGCGGCCATGACCTCGCAGATCCCGCGCGCGCTCTCCTCCACCGAGATCGCGGCGTTGCGCCCGCCCATGTCGGTGCGCACCCATCCCGGGTGGATGACGACCGCGAGGCAGCCGCGCTCGCGCCACGCCGCCTCGCGGGCGCGGAAGCGGTCGTTCAGCGCCGCCTTCGAGTCGCCGTACTTCCCGAGGCTCCGGGTCGACCCGCGCCGGGCCCCCATCATGCTGGTGATGAGCGCGATCTTCCGCTGCCCGCTCCGAAGCACCGCGTCCATCAGCGTCTCCGCGACCTCGATCGGAGCCTCCACGTTGACCCGGCGCACGGCGGCGACCGACATCCCGCGCCCGTAGACCCCGGCGTTGTGGATGAGGACGTCGACGGCCTCGTCCGCCAGCGCGTCGCGAAGCGCCCGCTGCTGCGAGCGGTCGGTCACGTCGAGCCCGTGGACGCGCACGTCGCCGGCGACCTCCCCGAGCGCTCCGGGGCGCTCCGGGGTGCGGGTCGTCGCGTGCACCCGCCAGCCCTCGGCCGCATACCGCTCCACGAGGCCGAGGCCGATCCCCCGGCTCGCTCCGATGATCGCCGCGGTGGGCATGACCGTTCCTCCTGTCGCAATCCGGCGGCGGCGGCGGGCGCGAGCCGTGCGCTCCCCCCGACGCCTGCATCGCCATTATCATGCAGGGTGACGGCCGCCGGGGCAGTCGGGGGGTTGCGGCCCGGCCCCGCACCGGAGGGAGGGAAGGAGGAAGATGAGCGACGCCGCCGACCGCGCGCAGGCCGCGCCGCTCCTCGAGGCGCGCCGCGTCACCAAGCGGTTCGGGGCGATCACCGCCCTCGACGGGGTCGACCTCCGGCTCTTTCCCGGCGAGGTGCTGGGGGTCGTGGGGGACAACGGGGCGGGCAAGTCGACCCTGATGAAGGTGCTGTCGGGGCTCCATCCCCCCACCGCCGGGGAGATCGTCTTCGACTCCCGGACCGTCGTGCTGAGCTCGCCGCGCGACGCGCAGAACATCGGCATCGAGATGGTGTACCAGGACCTCGCCCTCGCCGGGAACCTCCCCATCCACGAGAACATCTACCTCGGCCGCGAGCCCGGCCGCCGGGTCCTCGGCTTCACGATCGTGGACGAGAAGCTGTCGCGCAAGATGGCGATGGACCATCTCGACCGGCTCAACATCACCGTCAAGTCGGTCGACCAGCGGGTCGAAGAGCTCTCCGGGGGGCAGGCCCAGGCCGTCGCGATCGCCCGCGCCACCGCCTTCGAGGGCCGGGTCGTGATCATGGACGAGCCGACCGCCGCCCTCGCCATCAAGGAGGTCGGCAAGGTCCTCGACCTCATCAGGAGCCTCAAGGACCACGGGGCGAGCGTCATCCTGATCAGCCACCGGATGGACGACGTGTTCTTCGTCTGCGACCGGGTCATGGCGCTCTTCCACGGGCGCAACTTCGAGGAGGCGCCGATCGCGGAGACCAGCCGCAACGAGGTCATCGGCTGGATCATGGGCACGCGGGGCCATGCCGACGGGCTGGCCCATGAAGGCGCATGAAGGGGCCCGAGCGGATGGCCGTCGCCCCCTCCGCCGAGGAGGCCGCCCGGCGCCGGCTGAGGCTGCTCGAGAAGTACGGCGTCTTCGGCATGGTCCTGCTGATGGCGCTGGTCCTGACCCTGCTCCAGCCGGACGTCTTCCTCTCGGCCCAGAACCTCACCAACGTCCTGCGCCAGATCGCGATGAACGCGCTGCTGGCGCTCGGGCTCTACGTGGTCATCCTGACGGCCGGCATCGACCTCTCCGTCGGCTCGATCATGGCCCTCGCGACGATGCTCCTCGCGATGGCGGACGTCGCGGGCTGGCCCTGGCCCGCCGCGATCCTCGTCGGCCCGGCGATCGGGGTCCTCTGCGGCCTGGTCAACGGCTTCGGGCTGACCGTGCTGCGCCTGCCGCACCCCTTCATCATGACCCTGGGCACCCTGTACACCCTGCGCGGGGTCACCAACCTCGTCTCCGGGGGGCGCCCGGTCTCCGGGGTCTCCGACACCATCCGGTTCCTCGGGTCCGGCGAGATCCCCGTGCCCTTCCTCGGCAAGTTCGGCTCCATCCCGGTGAGCGCGGTGGTCCTGCTCGTGTGCTACGCGGGGACCGCGTACTTCCTGAACCGGACGTCGATCGGCCGGCACGTCTTCGCCGTCGGGGGCAACCCACAGGCGGCGCGGGTCAGCGGGATCAACGTCAACCGCATCCTGCTCATCGTCTACGGGACGGCGGGGTTCTTCGCCGGGCTCGCGGGGCTGCTCATGGCCGGCCGCACCGGGGCCGGGTTTCCGAACGCCGGGATCGGCGCCGAGCTGGACGCGATCGCGGCCGTCATCATCGGCGGCGCCAGCTTCTTCGGCGGGCGCGGAACCGTGCTCGGGGTCTTCGCGGGGGTGCTCGTCATGGGGCTGCTCCGCAACGGGCTGAACCTGATGGACGTGAGCGCCTTCTGGCAGCAGACCCTGATCGGGATGATCGTGGTCGGCGCGGTGTTCGTGGACGTGCTCCGCCGGCGCGCGGGCCGCGGTCCGTGACGAGAACCGGGTTCCGGCGCGCGAGCTCCGGCGGCGGGACCCGGGCAACGCAAGTCAACGGAGTTCGCACAAACGAGGAGTGGAACATGACTCGATACAAGCTGAAGAGCCTTCTTGCCGCCGCCGGCCTCACCGCGGCGTTCGGCGGGGGAGTGGCCCTCGCGGACACCAGGGTCGCGGTGATCATGTCGGATTCCGGCTCGGCCAACCCGTTCTGGGCGGCGGTCACCAAGGGCGCGCTGGACAAGGGGGCGGAGCTCGGCATCGACGTGGCGGCCGTCGCCCCGGCCGGGGGCGAGACCGACGTCGCCGGGCAGATCGCCATGGTCGAGGACCAGATCGCCAAGGGGGTGGCCGGCATCGCGATCGCGCCGGCGGACACCGCGGCCCTCGTGCCCGTGCTCGAGCAGGCGCGCAAGCGCGGTGTCCACGTCGTCTTCATCGACAAGCGCGCCGACATGCCGGGGACCTACATCGGGACGAACAACGTCCCGGCGGCCCGGATCGGCGCCCAGCACATCTGCGACAACGTCGAGTCGGGAAGCGAGGTCGCGGTGCTGCAGGGCATCGTCACCTCGACCACCGGCCAGCACCGGGCGCAGGGCGGGCGCGAGGGCCTCCTCGACTGCGGCCTCGAGCTCGTCGCGGAGCAGCCCGCCGACTGGGACGCGGGGAAGGCGCAGACCGCCACCGAGAACATCCTCACCGCCAATCCCGGCCTGCGGGCGATCTTCGCCTCGAACGACAACATGGCGCTCGGCGCCATCGAAGCGCTTCGGACCGCGAGGATGCTGGACCAGGTCATGATCGTCGGGTTCGACGGCAACCCGAACGCGGCCGAGAGCATCCTGAAGGGCGAGCTGGCCGCTTCCGTGGCGCAGCGCCCCGCGGTCATGGGGGCGATGGGGGTCGAGGCGGTGCTGAAGCTCGTCGCGGGCGAGGAGCTTCCCGACGAGATCGATACCGGGGCGGAGCTCGTGACGAAGGAGAACGCGGAGAGCTACCGGTAGGGGGTTGCGCTCCGCTTCGCTTCCCACCCGCGGCCCGGGGCGCCCGAGGGGGCGCCCCGGGCCGGCTTCACGCATTCGAAGGTTTCCATATGACGTATCGTCAAGTGTCGAAGTCAGGATACGGACCGACGACCCCCATCCGACGCCGGTACTCCGGCGCCTGCGCGAGTACGTCCCTGGGAACGCGGGCATCCCGCCCGCACGGGGGCGCGAACGGTTCGAGCCGGGCGGATTTCAAGAGGAGGAGGTTCCGAGGATGGCCGGAAGCACTGACCGCAGAAATACCCCCCCCCCCCCCCCCCGCCGCACCTGCATCGGGGTTCCGGAATGAAGGCCCGGCTCCTGGAAGCGGCGGGCGCGGGAGCGCCCGTTTCCGGCGCGCTGGCCGCCTTGCTGCTCGCGGCGGCGGCGCTGCTGCTCGTGCCGGGCGCGGCGTGGGCGCAGGGCTGCGGGGCAACGTCAAATGGAATATCGTCCGACACCTCGCTCACCTGCGCCGACCAAGCGCATAACAACGTCCGCTTCAATGTGACAGGCAGCGCCAGCCTCACGGTCACCGCCCCAGGCGGGCCGGCGACCGTGGTCTCGGGGACGAGCACGAGCTTCAGTATAGCCGCCTCATCCAACGCCGCTTCCGGCAACTACGCCATCATTCTCGGCACCGCGGGCGCCGTCAGCGTGACGGGGAGCGGCCGCGGCGTCAACATGGACAAGCTGGGGGGCGCCGGCACGGCCACCGTGGACATCAGGAGCACCGTGACGATCGGCGTCGGTGCATCTCGGGGCCGGCGGGGTGTTCGAGTTGGATGAGAACGTGGTGGTGCGGGCCACCGCGGGCTACCGCACGAGCGGAAGCGACACGAGCGGATACGGCGGGGGCCTGGAGCTGCGCGTGCGGTTCTAGGCGCGCGCCGCGAAGCACGGGGAACGGAGGCGCGCGGGTCCGATGGCCCGCGCGCCTTCTTGCATCGTGGCCGCGAGGTAAGACGGCGCGACGCGAAGGCCGCCGCCTCCTGAAGTGGCGCATGGATGGCGCGGTCCTGCTTGCATGGCCGCTTGTATGGCGCGATGATCCCTGAAACGCGCCATTTGAATGGTTTTGTGGCGTATTTATCCGTCATGCGGTATCGCGAGGCCGTCCGCGAGGCGGCGGCGCGCCGCGGATCCGGGGCCGGCGCCGCGAGGCCGCCGCCGGGGAAGGCGGGCTGATCCCCGGTGGAGCAGCTTCCCGTCTTCCTGAACCTCCGGGGCTGGCCGTGCCTGGTGGTCGGGGCCGGACCGGTCGGGGCGGGCCGGGCCGAGGCGCTCGCCGCGGCCGGGGGGCGGGTGCGCGTCGTCGCCCCGGAGGCATGCGAGTCCGCCGCGGACCTCGCCCGCGAGGGGGCGGTGGAGCTGCGGCGCGGGCGGTTCGAGGCATCGGATCTCGAAGGCCGGAGGCTCGTCGTCGCGGCCACCGACGACCGGGCGCTCAACCGCCGGATCGTGGCCCTCGCCGAATCGCGCGGCATCCTCGCGAACAGCGCTTCGGACGCCGGGCGCGGCCACTTCTCGATGCCCGCCATCGTCGATCGCTCCCCGGTGCTCGCGGCGGTCTCCACCGGCGGCGCCTCCCCCTCCCTCGCCCGCTACGTCCGGGCGCGGCTCGAGACCCTCATCCCCCGCTCCTTCGGGCGGCTCGCGGAGCTCGCGCGCGCGGCCCGGCCGGAGGTCAACGCCCGCCTGCCCCGGGTCTCCGACCGGCGGGCGTTCTGGGACCGGGTGTTCGAAGGTCCGATCGCCGAGATGGCGTTCGCGGGCCGGATCGAGGAGGCGCGCGCGGCCCTCGCGGCGGCCCTTGCGGCGGCGCCCGGCGGCGCGAGCGCCGAGACGGCCCGCGACGCGCCCGAGGCCGGGGGGGCGGTTTCTCCCGAAGCTGCGGGCGGGACACAAGCGTTCCCGGGACGCCCGCGTCAGAAGGGGGCGCCTGAAGCTGCGGCTTCTCCCGAAGCGGCGGGCTCTATCGAAGCGGCGGCTGTTTCCAAAGCCGGGGACGGCGCGCGGGGCCCGGCGGCGGGGGAGGTCTACCTCGTCGGGGCCGGCCCCGGCGACCCGGACCTCCTCACCTTCCGCGCCATGCGCCTCATGCAGCAGGCGGACGTGGTGGTGTACGACCGCCTCGTGTCCCCCGGCGTGCTCGCCCTCGTGCGGCGCGATGCGGAGAAGGTCTACGCGGGGAAGCGCCGGGACGAGCATGCGATCCGGCAGCCCGACATCAACCGCCTCCTCGTCCGCCTCGCGCGCGAAGGCCGGCGCGTGCTGCGGCTCAAGGGCGGGGACCCGTTCATCTTCGGGCGGGGCGGTGAGGAGATCGCGACCCTCGCCGACGAAGGGATCCCGTTCCAGGTCGTGCCGGGGGTGACCGCGGCGGCGGGCTGCGCCGCCTACGCCGGGATCCCCCTCACCCACCGGGACCACGCCCACGCCTGCACGTTCGTCACCGGCAACCTCAGGAACGGGCGCGCCGCGCTCGACTGGCCGGCGGTGGCGAGGCCGGGCCAGACGGTCGTCGTCTACATGGGGCTGGTGGGCCTTCGCCAGATCTGCGAGGGGCTCGTCGAGCACGGCCTCGACCCGGCGACCCCCGCCGCGCTCGTCGAGCAGGGCACGACCGAGCGCCAGCGGGTCGTGGAGGGCGACCTCGCGACCCTCGCCGACCGGGTCGAAGGAGCCGGGGTCGAGCCCCCGACCCTGGTGATCGTGGGCGAGGTGGTCCGGCTCCGCGGCAAGCTCGACTGGTTCCGGGCCGATCCGCGCGGCGCGGACGCCCCGCCCCGGCGCGCCCACGCGACCCTCGCCTACGCCGGCCCGGAGCCGGCCGAGCCGGCCCTCCTGCCCGGCCGCGGGGGCGATGGCGGCGAAGGGGCCGCGAAGTGATGGCGGCGCCGGAGCGGTTTCCCCGGCAGAACCAGCGCCGCTCCGGGGACGAGGCATGTGCGCTGTGGGTTTTCTCGCCAAGCACACCTCTTGCGGGCGCGTCCGTGGGGACGTGGGTGTCCTGGGAATGCGGGCGTCTCGCCCGCATCGGCGTGGCAAGCTGCGTCGCCAGTCCGCATGCGGGCGAGACACAAGCGTTCCCAGGGTCCCGCGCAAGCGCCGCCGTGAGGTGAAATGCGACCAAGGCCCCTCGAACCGGCCCCAAAACCAGGAAACAACGCCGTTCCCCGGGGGTAAGAAATATCTCGCCTTCCTCTCTACTCTCCCTGTATCAAGTTCCTACGAACAGCGCACGCGCGACTCGACCCAGGCCCGCGCCGCCGCGACCGACCCGACCCTCTCGCCGGGGGGCGGGGGCGGGCGGGCGATCATGACCACGGGGAGCCCGAGCGCCCGCGCCGCCTCCAGCTTCGCGCGCGCGACCGGCCCGCCGCTGTTCTTCGACACGACGACGTCGATCGCGCGCGACTCGAGCAGGCGGCGTTCGGCATCGACGTCGAACGGCCCGCGCGCGAGGACGACCTCGAAGCGGGCCGGGTCGAGCGCGGCGCGGGGAGGCTCCACCGACCGCACGACGAAGGAGAGTCCGGCCGCCCCGAGGAACGGGGCGAGGTCCCGGCTTCCAACCGTGAGCAGCGCCCGCCTGCCGAGGGCGGGGAGTGCGCGCGCAGCGCCCGCGGTGTCCGCGGCCTCGACCCAGCGGTCGCCGGGACCGCGCGCCCAAGGCGGACGATGGAGCACGAGCCGCGGTACTGCCGCGCGGTCGCAGGCGAGGGCGGCGTGGGCGGAGATGGCCTCCGCGTACGGGTGGGTCGCATCGACGACGAGCCTGATCCCCGCCTCCCGGAGGTACGCCGCGAGCCCGTCCGCGCCGCCGAACCCCCCGGTGCGGACGGGGGCCGGGACCGGGGCGGGCCGGCGCGTGCGGCCCGCGAGCGAGTAGGTCGTCTCGATCTCCGGGCGGCCGGCGAGCGCGCGGGCCAGCTCGACCGCCTCGCGCGTCCCGCCGAGCAGGAGCAGCCGCAGCCGCTCAGCCATGCGATCGTTCGGACATGCACGCGCTCAAGGCTGCACGCAGGGCCGTTCCCTGGTCGCCGCACCACCCGAAAGGAGCCGTGCCGCCGCCCGGATCCCGCCCCCGCCGCTCGGAAAAACGCCTCTCGTCATACCCGCCCGGGCAGCCTCGATGGCTCGATTCACGCTCTGCGGCGAACATGGAATGGTCTCGAGGCTACGCGCGGGCAGCGACCCGACCGCCCCGATCGACGATGACGACCTCGACCTCCGCCGCCCCCCGCACCACCCCGAGCGCGGTCTCGCGGGCCGCCGCCGCGACCGCCCCGGCGAGCCCCACCCCGGCGCGCTCGGCGAGGGCGAGCGCCTCGCCGGCCGCGCCCGCGGCGCGGATACGGCCCTGCAGGGCGGCGTCCGCCCCGCACCCCGCCGCCCGCTCCGCGAGGCGCGCGGGATCGACCTGGCTGCGCCCCGAATGGAGGTCGAGGCTGCCGTCCGCGAGCTTCGACATCTTCGCGAACCCGCCGCCGATGGTGAGGCGGGGCACCGGATGCCGCCGGACGTACTTGAGGAGCCCCCCCGCGAAGTCGCCCATGTCGATCATCGCCTCGCCGGGGAGGCGGTGGAGCCGCTGCACCGCCCCTTCCGACGTGCGGCCGGTGCAGCCCGCGAGGTGGGTGAGGCCCATCGCGCGCGCCACGTCCACCCCCCGGTGGATGGAGTGGATCCACGCCGAGCAGGAATAGGGGATGACGACCCCGGTGGTCCCGAGGATCGAGAGCCCTCCGACGATGCCGAGGCGCGGGTTCCAGGTCTTGCCGGCGAGCCGCTCGCCGTCCCGCACCCCGACCTCGACGACGACGTCCCCGGAGCCTCCGTGCGCGGCGGCGACCGCCGCGACCTCCCGGCGCATCATCCGGCGCGGTACGGGGTTGATGGCGGGCTCGCCCACCGCGACCGGCAGACCGGGCCGGGTCACCGTCCCGACCCCCGGCCCCGCCCGGAACTCGACCCCGCGCCCGCGGACGCCCTCGCGCACCGTGGCGTGGACCAGCGCGAGGTGGGTCACGTCGGGGTCGTCGCCCGCGTCCTTGACGATGCCGGCGCGGGCGAACCCGGCGCCGGCCTCCTCTTCCGCGAGCGCGAACGAAGGCCGCTGCC
The DNA here is from genome assembly GCA_965243335.1 of Gammaproteobacteria bacterium. GTDB lineage: Bacteria > Pseudomonadota > Gammaproteobacteria > HK1 > HK1 > JAJDXW01. The sequence continues at coordinate 271,511 of OZ251545.1, read as the reverse complement.
CCTTCGGGAGCTCGATGGCGACCGGGTCCGGAAACCTTCCCGTCAGGAGCGCGGCGTACGCGGCCCGGGTCGCGGCGGCGGCGCAGGCCCCGGTGGTCCAGCCGCGTCGCAGGCGTTGTCCTTCGGGCGGCGGCATCCCGCGATCCTGGCGCGCATGTCTCCCCGGCGCCCTGCCTCGGTCGTCACTGCCCCCGCCCACCTGCGGCCCCGCGGATGCCTGTCGCCCTTCCCGAGGCCGCCTCCCGACGGCTTTCCTTCCCACCGCGGCCTCCGCACCTCTCGAGCCGCTCGAACCCGGCAGGCGGTGGAGGACGCGGAGGCGCTCAGACCTTCTTCAGCTCCGGCAGCAGCTCGTCGGAGATCAGCCGGATGCTGGAGAGGGCGATGCCGAGCGGCATCCCGACCCAGTGGGTGCGGAGGGTGAGGTGGTTCACCCCGAACTCCTCCCAGTACGGGCGGAGCTGCTCGTAGCACTCCTCCGGCGAGCCGAGCACGAAGCGGCTCTCGAGGAGGTCGTCGAAGTCCTGGTCGAAGGTCTCGCCTTCCGGCATGACCTTGTCCTGCCCCCACTTCGCGTAGTCCCGGTACTTGCCGGCGAGGTAGGGGCCGGCCATCTCGATCGCGGTCGCCCGGTCCCGGGCGCAGAAGATCTCCTTGACGGCCGGAAGCTCTCGCGGCATCGCCTTGCCCTGCCGTTCGAGCTCGTCGCGGTAGATGCCGAGGTGGTGGCGGATGGTCTCCATCGTGGAGTGGGGATTGACGTACCAGGCGTCCGCCATCCGCGCCGCCCGCCGGATCGCGCGTTCGTTGTTCGCGGCGATCCAGATCGGCGGGTGGGGGCGCTGCACCGGGCGGACGTTCATCCGCACCCCGTCGAGCTTCACGGTGTCGCTCTCGTGGCTGACGGAATCCTCGCTCCACAACCGCTTCACGAGGTCGAGATACTCCTCGAAGCGCTTCGCCCGCTGACCCTTCGGCACCACGAACGCATCGAACTCCACGTCCCGGTAGCCGAGCCCGACCCCGAACACGAAGTTCCCGCGCGCGATGACGTCGAGCGAGGCCACGGTCTCGGCAGTGTAGACCGGGTTGTGCAGGCCGAGGAGCAGGATCCCGAGCCCGGTGGTCATCTCCCCCGCCTCGGGCATGAGCCGGGCGAGGAAGGGCACGATCTGGAGCTGCTGGTTGTTGCCCTCGTTGAGGTAGTGCTGGCCGGAGAACACCGAGTCCCAGCCCTTGTCGCGGGCCATGTGGACCATCGCGATCTGATCGTCGAGCGCGCTCACCATGTCGGTGTCGAGATACTGCTGGTTGGTGACGAACAGTCCTACCTTCATCGTGCGGTTCCTCCTGGGTACGGGGGGAGCGGGGGGCGGCTTGCGCGGGGCGGATTATCCCCCTCCGCCGGGGCGGCGCGAAAGGCCGCGTCCGCCGGAGGCGCGTGCGCTGTTCGTAAGCTATTGATATAGAGAGTGGAGAGCGGGGTTCGAGATATTTTCTACCCCACGGGAACGGCGTTCTCGTCAGCCCTTGGCTCGCCGTAGCGTTCGAGGTTCATCGCGTCCCGCGTCACCGGGGACGCTCCCGGGTACGCCGGCGTCCCGCCGGCCCGGGGGCGGAGCGCTCGGGAACGCGAATGCCGGCGAGACGCCGGCGTACCCAGGGAGGTGGCGAGCGGGGCGCCGGCGCGAAAACCCCACCGCGCACCTGCCTCCGTCCCGCTCCAGGCGCCCGGAACGGGGGGAACGCGGATACCATGCGCGGATGAGTGGACCGGCTCCCGATCGGCGGCGGCGCGCCCTGGGCCGCGTGGAAGCGGAAGGGGCCGCGCGGGAGGCAGGCTCCGCCGCGTCCGCATCCCCGTCCTCGTCCGCGCCGCTTCCCGCCGGCAAGCTCGCGCCGGACTTCCTCGCCCGGCTTCTCCCGACCGGCCTGCCCCCCGAGGTGCGGATCGGGCCGCGGGTCGGCGAGGATGCGTGCGCGATCGCGGTCGGGGCGGGGACCCTCGTCGCGGCGACCGACCCGATCACCCTCACCGGCACCGGGGTCGGGGCGCACGCGGTCGTCGTCAACGCGAACGACGTGGCGGTGACGGGCGCGCGGCCCCGCTGGTTCCTCGCGTGCGTGCTGCTGCCCGAGGGGTCGACGGCGGGGGACGCCGAAGCCCTCTTCGCGGGGATGCGGCGCGCGCTCGACAAGGTGGGCGCATCGCTCGTCGGCGGCCACACGGAGGTGACGGGCGCGGTGCGCCAGCCGCTCGTGGTCGGGCAGATGCTGGGGATGGCGGAGGAGCGGACGGTACCGACGGGCGGCCTCCGGCCGGGGGACGCGGTGGTCCAGATCGGGCCGGCCCCGGTCGAGGGAGCGGCGGTGCTTGCCGACCTCCTGCCGCCCGAACGCCTGCGCGCGGTCTCCACCCGCACCCTCGACGCGGCCCGGGCCGCTCTCGAGACGCCCGGGATCTCGGTGGTGGAGCCCGCCCTCGCCGCCGCCGGAGCCGGAGCGTCGGCGCTCCACGACCCGACCGAAGGGGGCCTCTCCGCCGGTCTTCACGAACTGGCCGATGCGTCGGGGGTCGCGATCGCCATCGACCGTGAACGCATCGCCTGGTTCGAGCCCGGCGTGGCGCTCTGCGGCGCGGCGGGGATCGACCCGTGGGGAGCCCTCGCTTCGGGGGCTCTGCTCGCCGGGCTCCCGGCGGAGCGGACCGAAGAGGCGCTCCGCGCGCTCGGGCGCGCCGGGCGCCCCGCCGCCGTCATCGGCCGGGCCGAATCCGGGCGGGGCGTCGCCTTCGTGGACGGGGCGCCGCTTCCCCGCTTCGAACGCGACGAGCTGAGCCGCCTGACGGACTGAGCCGCCAGCAGATCGCCCCGTCCATCGCGCCGAGAAGCGGGCTGCGAACCGGACGATCCCCCCGCGCCGGGCGCGCCGGCGACGGCTTCCTCCGCGCGAGCGGCCGGGTCGTGGGGTTCGGAAGGCCCCTCGCGCATCATCTTCCAGGCAGCCGAGCGGCCGGCCTTCCCCGCCCGCCTGCCGAATACCACCCGTGAACCGATCCGCACCCGGGTTCGGCCGCCAGCTCGACCGATTCAGTAGAGGGTTTCAGGCAGCCTCGCCCGAAGGTCCCGCTCGACCGCGTCTCCGTCCGGTTCGCCGATGTGGTCGGCGAGCATCCGCCCGAAGGTCGGGAGGGCCGCCTTGCGGTCCACGCGCGTCTCGTCGGCCCACAGGCGGGAGCGGACGAGGGCCTTGGTGCACTGGAGGAAGACCTCCTCGACCTCGACCACCAACCCGCTTCGCGGCGCCCGCCCGTTGACCGAGAGCGGCCCGAGGCGGGCCGGATCGGTGGTGAGCTTCGCCCTCCCGTTGAGCCGAAGCGTCTCGTCCACCCCCGGGATCATGAACAGCATCCCGACGTGGGGGTTCTCGAGCACGTTCGTCAGCGAGTCCGCGCGGTTGTTCCCGCGCCGGTCGGGGAGGAGGACGGTCCGGTCGTCCAGGATCGCGACGAAGCCCGCCGGGTCGCCGCGCGGCGAGCAGTCGACCCGCCCGTCCGCCCCGGCGGACGCGAGCACCACGAAGGGCGAGAGCTCGATGAACCGCCGGCAGTGACGGTCCAGGCGGTCGAGCGACTTCCTGACCGCCCGCTCGCTCGGCGCCCCGTAGCTGCTCCTCAGCTCCTCCACCGTCTCGATGACGTGCTCAGCCATGTCTCTCCTCGCATCCGCTCCTGGTCCGATACCTCGGATCATGCGCCAACGCGGCCAAGTCTCTCAAGCGAACCGCCGGATTCGAGGCATGTGCGCGGTGGGGTCTTCCGGTCGGTGGTCAGGAATGCCTGCAACGCCGGGCGGATGTTGAACGCGACGTCGGGCGGATTTCCTACAAAGATCGAGCAAAACGCCTCTCGACCAGCCGGACGGGAGGCTCGACGATCGCCGTCCGGATCCCGAACCGTGGCGGCCGTCATGCGCGCGTGCGCCCACCATCCCGGCGTCCGCGCGGCGTCATGCTACAGTCCCCTTCCCTCCGGCGTGTCCGGTACGGGACGCATGGCGGCCCAAGGAGCGGAGCAATGCCCGAATCCATCCCCCGACGTCCTCCCGCGCGCAGCGCTCCGGCGCGAACGCCGACGCTGCCCGTCGTCGAACCCCGACCCCGCCCTCGGCTCTCCCGCCCGCAGCCCGGCGAGTCCTTCGACGAGTGGCGCGACGCGCAGGAAGCGGCCCAGGTGGCGGCCGACCATTGGTGCCGGCCGGCGTTGGACCGCCGCTGGATCGAGGCGATGGGGGAGGGGTTCCGGCGTCCGTACCACGACCTCGACGCCGGTGACCTGGAGGAGGCGGAGGCGGCAGAGGCGGACCCGTCGGAGGACGACCCGGTGAGCCCGACGCCGGTGCACCTGGCGATCTGCAGCGATCTCGAGGCGGCGCTGGCGGCGCACTTCAAGGACCGCGACGACGCGTTCGTCGCCAGGGAGATGGACCTGTACTACGACGCCGAGGACCGGCAGGCGGGGCGCGTGACGCCGGACCTCATGGCGGTGCTCGGCGTGCCGAAGCGGTACCGGCGATCCTACGTGCTGTGGAAGGACCGCGAGTCGCCGTCGTTCGTGCTGGAGGTGCTCTCGCCGGCGACGTGGGGGCGGGACCTGGGCCTGAAACGCGAGATCTACGCCAACGTCGGCGTTCGCGACTACTTCGTGTTCGATCCGGGACACCGCGTCACGCCGCGGCTTCAGGGCTTCCGGCTGCGCGGCGGCGACGCCCGCCCGCGGCCGTCGGAGGCGCTGCCGGGAGGCCTGCGCGGGGTGTACAGCGAGGTGTTGGGCCTGTATCTCTGCCATGAGGAGCCGTGGCCGCTGGAGGGCCTGCATCCGGACAGCATGGCGCGCATGAGGTGGTACGACCCGGCGGCCGGCGAGCCCCTCGGGACGCCGCTGGAGATCGCGCAGCGGGCGGAGGCCGAAGCACGGCGAGCGGAGGCCGAAGCGCGGCAGACGGCGGACGAGGCGCGGCGAGCAGAGGCCGAAGCGCAGCGGGAAGAGGCGGAAGCCCGGGGGCGGATCGGCGCCGCGGACGAGAGGGCCGCTGCGGAACGCCGGCGCGCCGATGCCGAAGCGCGAGCGCGCCGGGCCGCGGAGTCCCGGGTCGCGGAGCTGGAGGCCCGGCTCCGGGACATGACCTCCTGAACCAGGGCAGCCGAGGCCGGAACCAGACCCCGGCTCCGTATCCGGCGCCGGCATGGCCTCCGGCCGGGCGGGTCAGGCGAGGCCGCGGCGCTCCAGGAACTCGAGCATGAGGGCGGCGCACTCGGCGGGCTTCTCGAGCTGGAGGAAGTGCGACGCGCCCGGCACGTAGTCGTAGTCGAGGTCGCAGCGCTCCGCGAGGTCGCGGAGCACGATGCTCGGCACGAAGGCGCCGGGTTGGGTCGGATCCCCTCCGATCAGCTTGAGCGGGCAGGGAAAGCTCCCCATCGCGAGCTCGAAGCTCGAATCGAGGTAGGTATCGAAGACCTGGGCCTCGTGCTCGCGCGGGCAGCACAGCTCGTAGCCCGGCCCGTCCGCGGCCGGGCGGAGGGTCGCCCGCGCGTAGAGGTCCGGCACGCCGGGGAGCAGCCGGGCGAACGCGGACGCGCCGCGCACGACCTCCGCGAGCTCCCCGCGCGTCTCGAACCGCGGCTGCCGCCGCCGGGTGCGGGCGGCGAGCTCGCTCTCCCGGTCGAGGTACTCGCCCTCCAGCCGGTCGCCGTTCGGCGGGGAGAACGGCGGGTCGAAGAGGACGAGGGCCGCGTACCGGGGGCCCGCCCGCAGGGCCTGGTAGAGCGCGGTGAGCGCCGACATCGAATGGAACACCCCGATCTTCGGCTTCGCCCCGAAGTGGCGGTCGATCCCCCGGACCACGTGCTCCGCGTCCCAGACGAAGGTCGGGAAGTGGTGGCTCCGAAGGGGGGCGCGCGGGTTCCAGCCGTGGCTCCGGAAGTCGTGGACGACGAGGTCGAACCGGTCCGCGAGCCGTGACCAGAACGGGTAGTAGAGGTCGATCGCGAGGCCGTTGCCGTGGCTGAGGACGAGCCGCGGGCCGTCCGGGTTCCCGTGGCGCCGGAGGACGATGAGGCTGCCGTCGGCCGTCCGCACCTCGCCGGTGGCGAGCGGCTCGGGGACCTCCCAAGGCACGGCGGGGCGGGGCGGCCGGACGGGCGGGCCGAGGAACGGGTCCGGGCGGCGGGGCGCGCGGGGACGGGGAGCGCCGCGGCGGGCGGCGGACGCAGGCGCGGGCCGGGGGGCGCTCGGGGTCAGCGGCCGGGCGACGGCAGCTTCGGCTCCTTCGCCTCCACCGCGCCGCCCGCCTCCTTCCACGCCCCGAAACCGCCCGCCAGGTGGCATACCGGGGCGAGGCCCATGTCCTGCACCGTCTTCGCCGCGAGCGCGGACCGGAGCCCCCCGGCGCAGAAGAACATGAAGCGCTTGCCGGACTGGAACACCTCCCGCGCGTAGGGGCTCTCCGGGTCCACCCAGAACTCGAGCATCCCGCGGGGCGCGTGCACCGCGCCGGGGATCGCCCCCTCGCGCCATAGCTCGCGCACGTCCCGGATATCGACGAAGACCACGTCCTCGTCGCCGTGGCGGCGGAGCGCGTCGGCGACCGTCCAGGTCTCGATCCCGGCCTCCGCCTCCGCGCAAAGCTGCTTGATGCCCTTGGTGATCTTCGCCATCGTGTCTCAGCCCTCCCGGCCCGTCGTTGCGGTTTTCGCCGGACCCGCCGGCCCGGTCTAGTAGGTGGCCCGCCCCCCGCTCGCGTCGAATACCGCGCCGGTGGTGAACGAGTTGTCCGAGGAGACGAGCCACGCCGCGAGGGCCGCGAGCTCCTCGACGAGGACGAACCGGCCGCGGGGGATCTTCGAAAGCATGTAGTCGATGTGGGCTTCGGTGATCTGCTCGAAGATCCTCGTCCGGGCCGCCGCCGGGGTGATGCAGTTCACCGCGATGTCGCGGTCGGCGAGCTCCTTCCCGAGCGACTTCGTGAGCCCGATGACCCCCGCCTTCGCCGCGCTGTACGCGCTCGCGTTCGGGTTGCCCTCCTTGCCGGCGATGGACGCGATGTTCACGATCCGCCCGTAGCCCCGCTCGATCATGTGCGGGACCACCGCCCGGCAGCAGTAGAAGACGCCGTTCAGGTCGATGTCGATCACCTGCCGCCACTCGTCGATGGGGTACTCCCAGGTGGTGGCGTTGGGGCCGGCGATCCCGGCGTTGTTGACGAGGATGTCGATGCAACCGGCCGCCCCGACCGTCTCCGCCGCCGCCCGCTCGACGGCCGCGGGGTCGGCCACGTCCACGGTGACCGCGCGCGTGTCCCGCCCCTTGATCGCCTCGAGCGCCGTGTCGAGCTCGCCCGCGTCGCGGTCCCAGAGGGTGACGAAGGCCCCCGAGATGATGAGCCGCTCCGCGATGGCGCGCCCGATGCCCTGGGCCCCGCCCGTCACCACCGCCCGCCGCCCGTCCAGATCGATCCGGTTCATGTCCTCTCCCGCCTCCCGTCTTCGGCCCGGACCTTCGGCCCCGGCCGTCCGCCCGGCCCGGGCCTGCGACCCCGGCCTTCGATCCGTCAGTCCGTCAGATGGTCCGCCCGCCGTCCACCGGCAGGCATACCCCGGTCAGGAACCCCGCGTCTTCCGAGGCGAGGAACAGGACCGCGTTCGCGATGTCCTCCGGCTGGCTCAGCCGCCCGAGCGGGACCGTGCTCATGAACTTCGCGTGCATCTCGGGGGTCACCTCGCCGCCCAGGAACTCCGCGAGCATCTGGGTCTCGCCCGCCACCGGGCATACGGAGTTGACCCGGATCCGGTCCGGGGCGAGCTCGACCGCCATCGACCGGGTGATGGTGTTCACCGCCCCCTTGGAGCCGTTGTACCAGACGAGGCCGGGGCGGGGGCTGATGGCGGCGGTGGAGGCGGTATGGATGATGCACCCGCCGCCCGCCTCGCGCATGAGCGGCACGGTGTGCTTCGCGGACCAGTAGATGGCCTTCACGTTGACCGCGAAGATGCGGTCGAACTCGTCCTCGGTGACGCTCTCCATCGGCTGGTTCCGCTGCGGCACGCCGGCGTTGTTGACCATGACGTCGAGGCCGCCGTAGGCGTCGACCGCCTCGCCGACGAGCCGCCCGGTGTCCGCGTCGCTCGACACGTCGGCGTACACGAAGCGCGCCTCGCCCCCCGCCTCGCGGATCGCGTCCGCCACCCGGCGGCCGTCCTGCTCGTTCACGTCGTTGACCACCACCCGGGCCCCCTCGGCCGCGAAGCGCCGGCAGATCCCCTCGCCGAAGCCCGCGCCGCCCCCGGTGACGACCGCAACCTTTCCTTCGAGACGCATGTACCCCTCCCTCGTGAGCCTGCTGCCCGCCCCCGCGGGCGGTTCTTCCGGGCCGCAAGACTAACCCATTCCGCGCCCGTGCGTTCGACTCCTTCCAGGATGGACCTGAAAGCTGCGCGAGCGGTTCTCTCGCGACAGGCGGCCTGCCATGCGCCTTGCGCCCAGGCGTTTCTGGAATTCGGGGATCTGTTTGGCGATGGCTTCGGAGGGCCGGACGACGGTGTCCGGGTTTCGGTATCGCGCCCGATTCAGCCCGCGGAGTGCGCGTCTCCGAGCTCCCGGCAGACCACCCGGACAAGGGCGGTAGCTTCGTCAGCCTGACGTCGCGGAACACGCGGTAGTTCCTGATCTCGATCTGCTCGATTCGCATTGAAGCCTTCCCTTGTGCGATCTCGTTGAACCAGTCGGCGACCATGGAGTATCTACAGCCGCCGCCAGGCATCGATCTGCTCCTCCAGTTGCGCCAGCAGCTCTGCGGCTCCCTCCCCGCGCCTCTCAGCCTCGTGTCTTCCGACGATCCTGCCGATCTCCGGTGGGGAGCGGCCGATTTCGGAAGCGAACGCCTCCAGGTCCTCCTTGGCGGGGCGCCGCCGTCGCACCGCACCTTCCAGCATCCGGGCAATGTCCTGCATCTTCCTCTCCATATCCGGGAGAGACAACCCCAACAATGGGGCGTAGTCCTGTGCATTCCATTGCAAGACTTCCCAGATCCAGCCTTCCGGCGGGGTCGTTCCGGGAAGGAACAACGGCTGTACGCGGTGTCCGTATTCTTCTGCGATGGCCTTGATGCGATCCTCCATGTCCCGGGAGTCGCCGTCCAGCACGAAGACGAAGTCCTTCAGCTTTCCGAACTTGCCGAGGGTACGAATGTGGGACGGGAACTCGTCCCGCCCCGTGTTCCTTCCGATGACGAAGTCCTCGTGGCGGAGCCCCAATCGGGGTTGCAGAACTTCCAGCACGCCGAGGAGCACGCCTTCGGCAACTTCATCCTCGCACAGTATCGAGAGTCGTTCTCGGGACTGCCCGTAGAGGGACTTCTGGAAGATGTCCCGGTACGCCGGCATCAACCGGATTTCCGCGGTCTGCTCGTCACGGTCGAGGAACTTGCGGCCTTCGGGAGGCACGCTGTCCAGTATCACCGGACTATGCGAGGCGACGATGATCTGCAACCTCCGCCGCAGGGCGATTCGCTGCAACTCCAGCATGAGTTGCTGTTGGGTATACGGATGCAGGCCCGTATCCACTTCGTCGATGAGGATGAGAGCGTCTTCGAGAAGGGAAACGTCCTTGGAGATACGCAGAATCGTGCGTTCGCCGGAGGACATGTGGAACTCGGAGTATCGAACGTCGCCGCTTCCTTCGACCTCCGCGAACAGCAGATCGCGAGCCTGGGCGCTGATCACCGACAACCTCTGGTACCGCTGGCGCAGTATCCGGTGGGCGAATATCAGCAGCTCGGAGGAGAGACGTTCAGACTGATAGGGTTTCCGCCCTATCTGCAGGATGCCGCGAACCTCGGAAGGGTTGGTGAGATTGGCGAGCGTGCGAAGGTAAAGACTCCGGTTCGGCTGTCTTCCCCCCTTGCGCCCCATGAAGCTGCGGTTCCACGATTTGCCGCGCTTCCAGGCCATCGACAGCCGTTCGTTTTCATGGAGGTAGTAGAACTCCAGCTCCGTCTGCTCGGCATGATCCGACAGTGTTCCTTCCAACGTGTCCGTGAAGTTGGGAAAGAGGCTGCTGGGAACAAGCTCTCTCGATCCACGAGAGGGATCGCGGTACGCACAGGCACAGGCGAACAACACCGTGGACTTGCCGCAGCCATTGGGACCCGCCAATACGCTGACGGGGTAACTGAAAGGCACGCGCAGATCCCTGATGCCCCGAAGATTCCTGATTCGGACTTCCTCAAGCATATGGCTCCGCTGGCTGCTGCTTGCCCGCAGCGCACTCCAGACTTGCTCGAGCTGTCTTGCGATCAAGGACATGTCGCTCGCTCCTTCTCCAGGTTTCTGTACTTGATTTGTTCGATCCGCATTGAAATTCGTCCTCACGCTGCCCGCTCAAGGAGCTTGCGGCCGAGATCGGCGCGCGACTCCAGGGAGGAGACCATCTCACCGCCGACGTCCGAGAGGCGGGCCAAGTCGAGACGCGGGATCTTCGACTGATCCTCGAACACCAGCAGGGACTCGAATCTGAGTCCCTGCCGGTGAAAGTACGACAACATGATCGTGGTGAGCCGCGCCTTGGCCCGGTTCGGCACCCCGTACAGGAACAGCGGGATGCCGGACCTCCCCTCTATCCGGTAGTCCACCGAGTAGGCTTCGGGGTTCGGCACTTCTTCGGGCACGTAGTCGGTTCGTATCTTGTCCCCGTCGATCAGGCTTCTCAACAGATCGGCGAGATCGTCGTAGAACGTGGACCGAACCCGGGAACGGGACAGAAGCGTGAGGTCGTAGACCCTCGTCAGCGCCTGGCCGAACCGGAAGATCGCCTCGGGAAGCTTCTCGATGGGGGTGTCGAGCCGGAACGTTCCGCCGTCCTGTTCGATGCCGGCCTCGCCCACGATGCGTTCCAGCATCTGCCCGCGCGTTCCCGCCAGGAACGCATCGATGTCGTGGTCGTAGCTGACGTGCATCAGCGTGTGGCCCCGATCCGACAGGCGCACACCGCCGATCCCCGCTTCCGAGACGTGGATGGGGAAGCGGTCGCCGTCAGGAAACTCGAAATGGGTGCGCAGCATCAGCGCGCCGTCGGGACGTTCCGCAAGCTGCACGTCCTCGCACAACCTCTCGCAGAGAAGTCGTTGCAGCGCACCGGTGTCGATGGTCACAAGGGCAGCCTCGGCTGGTCGTGCTCTGTCCGCAGTCCGACGATGCTGAAGTCTTCGAGCAGGCAGGCCAGCGCGCCTTCGAGGGTCTGGTAGCGGTCGGTTTCCTCGGCTTCGCGCTCGGGCTTCCGGCCGGATGCGATCGCCTTCGCGGTCGCGCGGTGGATATGAGGCCGGTAGAGGATGCGCCCGTGTTCGTGCCCCGGACCGTTGTAGCACGCCAGGGTGAGCCTCGAACCATCCAGCGCCACGTAGACGATTCCGCAGGAGAAGTCGGCATCGTCTTGAATGTTCTGCCGTTGATAGATATCGAAAATGGACTGTTCGTCGCCTCCGCCACGCGCCTTGAACGAGCGCTGCCGATGAGACGGCGCCCCGGCCGGTTTCTCCGACCAGCGGGAATGGGGGTTGTCGATCCGCTTGGGCATGGCGCGAAGGGCGTGAAGCTCCTCGTCAGTGTAGAGCCGGTTGGGCATCGCGCGCATCCACTCAGAACAGGTCGGGCTGCTCGGCCGGCTCGAGGCGTTGGGCGAGGCGGGCGACCTCCGGCCAGCTCCGGACGAGCACGTTGTAGGAGAAGGCTTCCGCGGCGCGGCTCCGGCGCTCGGCGACGGCGTAGAGGCGGTAGGCGAGCTCGCGGGCGGTCTCGGCGACCCCGCCGAGCCGGCGGACGAGCCCCGCGGCCGCGGTCTCGCCCCCGGTGTCGAGGGTGCGGATGAGTTGATGGACCGTCTCCCAGGCGGTCAGCCTCGGGTCCGTGGCCGGGTCCCAGTCCGCGGGAAGCTCTTCGGGCTTCAGGAGCCGGACCCTGCCGGCCTTCGAGGTGAGCACCCCGGCCTTGAGCGCCGCCACGAACTGCCGGCGGGTGGCGAGTGCGGCGCCGTTCCGCGTCCGATACGCGGCGGGCACTCAATGGATGGCGAACCCCGTCCGGCCGCCCAGCGTGCGGCTCACCCGGCGGACGCGAGCCGCACCATCGCGTCAAGCAGGGTCTGGCAGCCGGCCGCGAGGTCGCCGGGGGTCGCGTTCTCGATCTCGTTGTGGCTGATCCCGTCCTCGCACGGCACGAAGATCATGCCGGTGGGGGCGACCCGCGCGACGTAGCAGGCGTCGTGGCCGGCCCCGCTCACGATGTCCATGTGCTCGAAGCCGCCCTCCTCGGCCGCCGCGCGCACCGCCGCGACGCAAGCCTCGTCGAACGGGGTGGCGGGGAAATGCCAGATCTGCCGGAGGTCGAGCTCGAGGCCGATCTCGCCCGCGATCGATTCGCACGCGGCCCGGAACTCCGCGTCCATGGCCGCGAGGGTGTCCTCCACCGGATGGCGGAAGTCGACGGTGAAGAAGACCCGCCCCGGGATCGTGTTTCGGGAGTTCGGCGAGACCTCCATCATGCCCACCGTCGAGCACGCGTTCGGCTGGTGCGCGAGGCCGATGCGGTTCACCGCGTCCACCATGCGCGCGGCGCCGACGAGCGCGTCCCGGCGCCGGCGCATCGGGGTCGGCCCGGCGTGGGCCTCCATCCCGGTCACCGTGACCTCGTACCAGCGCTGGCCCTGGGCCCCGGTGACGACCCCCACCGTCTTCTTCTCCGCCTCGAGGATCGGCCCCTGCTCGATGTGCGCTTCCAGATAGGCGCCGACCGCGTGCTCCCCGACCGGCTCCTCCCCCGCGTAGCCGATGCGGGCGAGCTCCTCGCCGAAGGTCCGGCCTTCCGGGTCGGTGCGCGAGAGCACGAAGTCGAGGTCGAACACCCCGCCGAACGCGCCCGAGGCCATCATCGCCGGCGCGAACCTCGACCCCTCCTCGTTGGTCCACGCCACCACCTCGATCGGGGCGTCGGTCTCGTAGCCGTAGTCGTTCAAGGTGCGGACGAGCTCGAGCCCCGCGAGCACCCCGTAGGCCCCATCGAACTTCCCGCCCGTCGGCTGCGAGTCGAGATGGCTCCCGGTCATGACGGGGGGCCGGTCCGGGTTGCGCCCGGCCCGGCGCGCGAAGACGTTCCCGACCTCGTCCACGGTGACCGAGCAGCCCGCCTCCTCGCACCAGCGGACGAAGAGGTCCCGCCCCTCCCGGTCGAGGTCGGTGAGGGCGAGCCGGCAGACCCCGCCCTTCTCGGTCGCCCCGATCCGGGCGAGCTCCATCAGGCTCGCCCACAGCCGGTCGCCGTCGATCTTGAGGTTGTCCACGCTCCCCTCCTCGCCACGCTCCGCTCTCCCGGAACTCTAGTCCATCCCGGGCGGCAGGGGGAACGCCCGGCCCCCGCCCCGAAACAGGAACGGCTTCGGCGGAGCCCCGCGGCGGTGCACGAAGAGGCCCGGGCGCTGTTCCAGGGTTTGGGGTCGGTTCGAGGGGGCTTTGGGCGGATTTCACCCCACTGCGGCGCTTGCACGGGACCCTGGGAACGGCGCGTCCTGCGGACGCGGGCGTCTCGCCCGCACGGGGGCGGAGCCCCCGGAAATGAGAATGCGGGCGGGACACAAGCGTTCCCAGGACGCCGTGCCCAAGGCCGTCTGCAAGAGGGCGTGCTTGGCGAAAATTCCCACCGCGAACACGCCTCGCGGGAGGCGCCGGGTTGCGAGGGGCGGCCCGGATTCGCTCAAATGGCGGGCACACACGCCACCCGGGAGACCAGAGCCATGAACACGGGCGCGTTCCTCGCCAAGTCCGCGGTGCGCCACGCCGACCGACCGGCCCTCGTGCGCGGGGTCGAGACGGTCGCCTCGTACGCGGAGCTCGCCGACGCCTCCGCCCGCCTCGCCCGCGGCCTCGTCGAACGCCTCGGCCTCCGGCCGGGCGACCGTTGCGGGATCGCGATGACCAACGCCCCCGAGTTCATGACCGCCCTCTTCGGGTGCTGGTACGCGAACGTCTGCGCGGTGCCGATGAACGCGAAGCTCCACCGCCGCGAGTTCGCCTACATCCTCGCGAACTCGGGGGCGCGCGCCTGCTTCGTGAACGGCGCGCTCGGCGAGACCCTGGCCGGCCTCGACGGGGAGGTCCCCTCCCTCGACCACCTGGTGCGGACCGACGACGAAGCCGCGTGGGGCGCCCTGCTCGCGGGCGGCCCGCTCCCCCTCGCCGACTGCGACCCCTCCGACCCCGCCTGGCTCTTCTACACGAGCGGCACCACCGGCCGGCCGAAGGGCGCCACCCTCACCCACCGCAACCTCGTCTCCCAGACCATGAACTACTTCTGCGACGTCGACACCGTGGGCGAGCGGGACTGCATCATCCACTCCGCCCCGATGTCGCACGCCTCCGGCTGCTACGCGCTGCCCCACGTCGCGCGCGGGGCGGCGCAGGTGGTCCCGGAGAGCGGGGGCTTCCACCCGGAGGAGGTCATCGACCTCCTCGCCCACCACCCGGGGGCGAGCTTCTTCTTCGCCCCGACGATGATCGTCCGGCTGCTCGAGTCGCCGCGCATCGGGAGCGCGAACCTCGACCACCTGAAGACCATCATCTACGGGGGCGGCCCGATGTACGTCGAGGACACCCGGCGGGCGCTCGACGTCCTCGGGCCGAAGCTCGTCCAGATCTACGGCCAGGGCGAGGCGCCGATGACCATCACCGGGCTCGCGCGCGAGCTGCACCTCGACACCGGCCACCCCCGCTATCCGGAGCGCCTCGGGTCGGTGGGGACCGCCCGCACCGATGTGGAGGTGCGCATCGTCGGCCCGGACGACGAGCCCCTCCCGCCCGGCGAGACGGGCGAGGTGATCCTCCGGGGCGACGTCGTGATGAAGGGCTACTGGAACGACCCGGAGGCGACGCAGGAGGCCCTGCGCGGCGGCTGGCTCCACACCGGCGACCTCGGGGCGATGGACGAGGACGGCTTCGTCACCCTCAAGGACCGCTCCAAGGACATGATCATCTCCGGGGGGACCAACATCTACCCGCGCGAGGTCGAGGAGGTGCTCCTCCGCCACCCCGACGCGCTCGAAGTCTCGGTGGTCGGGCGGCCCCACCCCGAATGGGGCGAGGAGGTGGTCGCCTTCGTCGTGCCGACGACGCCGGGGGCGCGAGTGCCGGAGCCCGAGCTCGACACCCTGTGCCTCGAGCACATCGCCCGCTTCAAGCGGCCCCGCGACTACCGCTTCCTCGATACGTTGCCGAAGAACAACTACGGGAAGGTGCTCAAGACGGAGCTGCGCGCGCGGCTCGCGGCCGAGGGGGCCTGACCTTCGCCGGGGCGGCCCTCGCGGGCCTCGCCCGCCCCGAGGGGCGCCCGCGTCCGCAGGACGCGCCGTTCCCAGAATGCGCCGGCGCGCGCGCTACACGTCGAGGGTGTGGTCGCGCTCCCACTGGGTGAGGTGGCGGGCGTAGCTGTCCCACTCGGCGAGCTTGAGCTTGCAGTAGCTGTCGATGAACTCCGCCCCCAGCGCCTCGCGCAGGGGGCGGCTCTTCTGGGTGAGCCGGACCGCGTCGAGGAGGTTCAGGGGCAGCCGCCTGACGCCCCGCACCCGCCCGCCTTCCTCGTACATGTTGACGTCGAGGCGCCGCCCGGGGTCGCGCTCCGCCGCGATCCCGTCGAGGCCGGCGGCGAGGAGGCCGGCCTGGAGCAGGTACGGGTTCACCGCCCCGTCCATCAGGCGGAGCTCGAAGCGGCCCGCCTCCGGGATCCGCACCAGGTGGGTGCGGTTGTTGCCGGACCAGCTCACCGCGTTCGGAGACCAGGTGGCGCCCGACGCGGTCACCGGCGCGTTGATCCGCTTGTAGCTGTTGACGGTCGGATTGAACAGGGAGCAGAGCGCGTCCGCGTGGCGCAGCACCCCGCCGAGGAAGTGGTAGGCGAGCCCCGAGAGGCCCATCTCGTCCCCCTCGTCGAGGAAGAGGTTCCGCTCGCCGGCCGCGTCCCAGAGCGACACGTGGGCGTGGCAGCCGTTGCCGGTGAGGTGCAGGAAGGGCTTCGGCATGAACGTGGCGCGCAGGCCGTGCCGCTCCGCCACCGACTTCACCATGAACCGGAAGAAGGCGTGGCGGTCGGCGGTGGCGAGGCAGTCGGCGTACTCCCAGTTCATCTCGAACTGGCCGTTCGCGTCCTCGTGGTCGTTCTGGTACGGGTTCCAGCCGAGCTGCTCCATGTAGTCGCAGATCTCGCTGATCACGTCGTAGCGGCGCATGAGCGCGGCCTGGTCGTAGCAGGGCTTCTCCTGCACGTCCCGCCCGTCGGAGAGCGCGGTTCCGTCCTCGCTCACGAGGAAGAACTCGCACTCGACCCCGGTGCGAAGCCGGAAGCCCCGCTGCGCCGCCGCCTCGATCCGGCGCTTGAGGACGACCCGGGGCGACGCCTCGACCTCCACGCCGTTCATCCGGAGGTCGGCGGGCAGCCACGCGACCTCGGGCCGCCAGGGGAGCCGCACGAGGCTCTCCGCATCCGGCAGCGCGAACATGTCCGGGTCCGCGGGGGTCATGTCGAGCCACGCCGCGAACCCGGCGAAGCCGGCTCCGTCGCGCTGCATGTCGCCGATCGCCCGCGCCGGCACGAGCTTGGAGCGAAGGGTTCCGAAGAGGTCGGCGAAGCAGACGAGGAAGTACCGGATCCCTTCCTGCTTCGCGAGCTGGGCGAGGTCTGTGGTCATGGTGGATGCCTCCGAGTTTCGTTTCCGGCCGTCCGGCCTCCCGGGTCCGGCCGGGCCGGGCCGGAGCGGGCCGGGCCGGGCCGGATCAGGTCGGAGCGGCCCGGGGCGATCCGGGCCAGCCCCGGTGTGGACCCGGCCCCGCCCGCCCGAGCCGGATCGACCGGGGGCGGCCCGTCCCTCCGGCCGGGCGCCGGGCTCGCGGCCGGCGTCGGCGCCGGGATCGTACCCGCCGCTCCCGCGCTACCCCCGCGACCGCCCCGGGATCCAGTCGGTGCCCGCGAGCGGCACCTGCGCCATTGCCGCCGCCTCGACGGTGACCGCGGCGAGGTCCTCGGGCTCGAGGTTCAGCACGTGGCTCTTGCCGCAGGCGCGCGCGAGGGTCTGGAGCTCGAGGACCATGGTGGTGAGGTAGTTGCGGAGGCGCCGCGCGCCCTCCTCCGGGTCGAGGCGCGCCTCGAGGCCCGCGTCCTGGGTGGTGATGCCGACCGGGCAGCGGCCGGTATGGCAGTGGTGGCAGAAGCCGGGCTCGGTCCCGAGGGCGTGGTAGTCCTCCACGTAGTCGGCCCGGTTGCACCCGAGGGCGATGAGGGAGGCGGTCCCGATGGAGACCGCGTCCGCTCCGAGCGCGAGCGCCTTCGCCGCGTCCGCGCCGTGGCGGATCCCGCCCGACACGATGAGCTGCACCTTGCGGTGCACGTCCAGCGCCTGCAGCGCCTCGACCGCCTGGCGGACGGCGGGGAGGGTCGGAACCCCCGCGTGCTCGATGAAGACGTCCTGGGTCGCGGCGGTGCCGCCCTGCATCCCGTCCACGACCACCGCGTCCGCCCCCGCCTTGACCGCGAGGGCGACGTCGAACCCGACCCGCGCGGCCCCGACCTTGACGTAGATCGGAAGCTCCCAGTCGGTGATCTCGCGCAGCTCCTGGATCTTGATCTCGAGGTCGTCCGGGCCGGTCCAGTCCGGGTGGCGGCAGGCGCTCCGCTGGTCGATGCCCACCGGGAGGTCCCGCATCCCCGCGATGCGCTCGGTGATCTTCTGCCCGAGGAGCATCCCCCCGCCCCCCGGCTTCGCGCCCTGCCCCACCACCACCTCGACGGCGTCGCACGCCCGCAGGTGGTCGGGATCGAGGCCGTAGCGCGACGGCAGCACCTGGTAGACGAGGAGCTTCGACGCCTCGCGCTCCTCGGGGGACATCCCGCCGTCCCCGGTGGTGGTGCTGGTGCCCATCGCGGTCGCCGCCCGGCCGATGGCGCGCTTCGCGTTCGCGCCGAGCGCGCCGAAGCTCATCCCCGCGATGGTGATCGGGATCGCGAGCTCGAGCGGGCGGCGGGCGAAGCGGGAGCCGATGGTGACCGCGGTCTCGCACTTCTCGCGGTAGCCCTCGAGCGGGTAGCGGGACATCGAGGCGCCGAGCAGGAGCAGGTCGTCGAAGGTGGGGAGCGGGCGCTTCGCGCCGAACCCGCGAATGTCGTACACCCCCTCGTCCGCCGCCCGGTGGATCTCCGCGATGACCGGCGCGGGAAAGGAGGCGGACGCGCGCAGCCAGCGGCGGTCTGGGGGAGCGCCGCTCACGGCCGGGCGCTCCGGACGACGCGGCGGCGCGATGGCGGCGGGCCGCCCCTCCGGCTCCCCGCGGGAAGTTGCCGCGCGACGCTCGCTCTCATGCCTCCTCCCCTTCGATCCGCCCCGCCAGCCGGCGCGTTCAATACTCCGCCGCCCGGTCCACGTGGAAGTGGTAGAGCCGCCGGGCCGAGCCGTAGCGCCGGAACGACTTCGGGTCGGCGTCCACCCCGGCCGCCGCCAGCAGGCCGCCGAGCCGCTCGACGTGCGCGCCCGTCATCTCCTTCTCGACGCAGTCGGCGCCGAGCGAGGCGACCGACCCCCGCACGAACAGCGCCGCCTCGTAGATGGAGTCGCCGAGGTCGGCGCCCGCGTCGCCGCAGACCACGAGGCGGCCGGCCTGGGCCATGAACGCGCTCATGTGGCCCACCGACCCCGCCACCACGACGTCGATCCCCTTCATGGAGATGCCGCAGCGGGCGCTCGCGTCCCCCTCGATGACGAGGAGCCCGCCCCGCCCGGAGGCGCCGGCGGACTGCGAGGCGTTGCCCTTGACCCGCACCGAGCCCGACATCATGTTCTCGGCGACGCCGGGCCCCGCGTTGCCGTGCACGACGACGTGCGCGGCCCGGTTCATGCCGGCGCAGTAGTAGCCGACGTGCCCGAAGACCTCGACCTCCGCCTCGGCCTCCATCCCCACGCAGAGGGCGTGGCGTCCGCCGGGATTGCGGATCCGCCAGTGCGGCGGAGGGGCGATGCCGGCGGCGTCCCCGTTCCCGCCCTCGTCCCCGCCGCCGCAGTCGCTGTCGCGGGCCGGCGCGAGGCGGTGGAGCGAGCGGTTCAGGGCGCGGACGCCGCCCGCCGCGAGGTCGAACTCGACCGGGGCCGGCGCGCCGCTCACGAGGCCGCCCCGCCCCACCGGTAGACCCGCCCCGGAGCGGGCTCCCAGACCTCCGCGCGGTCCGCCCCCGGCAGCGGGGCGATGGCCCGGAACTCCGAGGCCATGGCCACCCAGTCCCCGGTCTCCGCGAGCACCGCGGGCTTGCAGGCGATGGGGTCGCGGAGCACCGCGAAGCCGTCCCGGGTCGCGACCGCGAAGGTATAGAACCCGTCCAGGTCCTCGTTGGCGGCTTCGAGCGCCGCGTCGAGATCGTCCCCCTCGCGCAGCCGCCACGTGAGGTAGCCCGCCGCCACCTCGGTGTCGTTGTCGGTCGCGAAGGCGATCCCCCGGCGGCGCAGCTCCCGCCGCAGGCGGTTGTGGTTGGAGAGCGAGCCGTTGTGCACGAGGCAGAGATCGAGCCCGGTCGAGAAGGGATGCGAGTGCTCGGTGGTGACGGCGCTCTCGGTCGCCATCCGGGTGTGGCCGAGCGCATGGGTACCGTCGATCTCCCGGAACCCGAAACGGCTCACCACGTCCTCGGGGAGCCCCTTCTCCTTGTAGAGCTCGATGGTGTCGCCGGCGCTCATCACCCGCAGCTCGGGGCGTTCGCCGGCGAACCACCGCTCGGCCCGCTCGGGGGGCAGCGCGCAGGTGAGGGTCGCGTGGCTCGCCCGCACCTCCAAGCCCACGTCCTCCACGTCCAGGCCGCCGCACCCCGCCGCGAACGCCGTGCGCAGGGCCGCCCAGTCGTACCCCGGGTCCTCGTGATGCACGGTGATCTTGGAGCCGCCCCGCGCCGCCGGGCGGCGGTAGAAGGCGATCCCGGCGCTGTCCGGCCCCCGGTCGCCCAGCTCCACCAGCATGGGCGACACCAGCGCCCCGAGCCGGGGGCGAAGCTCCGGGTTCTTGGCGTAGAGTCCGACGATTCCGCACATGAGGGCGCGCGGCCTCTCCCTTGCGAGCGTGCGCCTATATTACCCCGCACCGCGTCCCGCCATCCCTTCGCGCCGCGAGGCAGGTGCGCGGCGGGAATTTTCGTCGAGCACACCTCTCGCGGGCGCGGCCGTGGGGACGTGGGCATCCTGGGAACGCGGGCGTCTCGCCCGCACTTTCGTCCACGGGCGCTTTGCCCCCGATGCGGGCGAGACGCCCGCGTTCCCAGGACGCGCCGTTCCCAGAACGCCCGGGTCCGTGGGACGCACCGTTCCCAGGATTCTCCGCGGTTCCGATCTTCGACCAGCCTGCACGTCGCGGTAGCCGCGCGAGGGCGCGAGGCAGCGGCGCGGGCGTGGGCTACGATCCCGGGCGCGGCGGCGCGGGCGAACGGCGGTGGCGCCCGCCGCATCCCTCAGCGCCGGGAGAAGCGAAGTGACCGAACCCGCCCCGACCGGCGCGCCCGCGGCCCCGTCCGCCCCGACCGGCGGCGCCCCCGCCGCCCCCCGCATCCCCTTCCGGCAGCGGGTCCGGCGGCTCGGGACGGCGCGCAACCTGCGCCTCGCGAGCGGCCTGGTGATGACGTTCTTCGTCGCCACCCACCTGCTGAACCATGCCCTCGGCCTCGTCTCCCTCGAGGCGCTGGAAGCCGGCCGGACCGTGTTCCTCCGCTTCTGGCGCGGGACCCCGGCCGGCCCCGTCTTCTTCGTGAGCGTCCTCACCCATCTCGCGCTCGCCTACCACGCGGTCTACCAGCGCCGCGGCTGGCGGATGCCCCCCGCCGAAGCCGTCCAGCTCCTGCTAGGGATCGCGATCCCGCCGCTGCTCGTCATCCACGTGCTCGGGACCGCCGCGAGCGCCCGCGTCCACGGGACCGACGACACCTACGCCTACGTGCTGCTCGCGCTCTGGGCCCACGATCCGACGGTCGCGCTGCGCCAAGCCGCCGCGACCCTGGTGGTCTGGGGCCACGCCTGCATCGGGCTGCACTACTGGCTGCGGCTGAAGCCCTGGTACGGCCGCGCCCGCCCCGCCCTCCACGCGGGGGCGCTGCTGCTGCCGGTCTTCTCGCTCCTCGGCTTCGTCGCCGCCGGACGGGAGGTCGCCGCCCTGGACGAGGACCCGGGCTGGCGGCAGGCGCTGCTGGCGGCGGTCCGGGCCCCCGCCCTGGAGGAGCTGGAGCGCTTCCTCGCCGTCGAGCGATGGATCCTCGCCGCCCTCGGCGCGGGGCTCGCCGCGGTCCTCGCGGCGCGCGCCGTCCGCCTCGGGGTGGAGCGCCGCCGCCACCGGGTGCGCGTGCGCTATCCGGGGGGGCGCGAGGTGCGGATCGCGCCCGGCGTCTCGATCCTCGAAGCGAGCCGGGCGAACGGCATCCCGCACGCCTCGGTCTGCGGCGGACGGAGCCGCTGCTCGACGTGCCGGGTCCGCATCCACGAAGGGCGGGAGAGGCTGCCTCCCCCATCGCCGGAGGAACGCCGGGTCCTCGACCGGATCGGGGTTCCCCCGGACGTGCGCCTCGCCTGCCAGCTCCGCCCCCGCTCAGCCGTCTCGGTCACGCCGCTCCTGCCCCCCAACGTCGGCCCGAGCGACGGGCTGCGCGCGGCGAAGACCATGCAGGGCGAGGAGCGGACGGTCACGGTGCTGTTCGCCGACCTCCGCGGGTTCACCGGCCTCGCCGAGACGAAGCTGCCATACGACGTGGTGTTCGTGCTCAACCGCTACTTCCGCTCGATGGGGGAGGCGATCGAGGCGGCGGGCGGGCGGGTCGACAAGTTCATCGGCGACGGGATCATGGCCCTCTTCGGCCTCGACGCGCCGCCCGCGGCGGGGGCGGGAGCGGCAGCCGGAGCCGGGTCAGCGCCGGGGCCGGGGGCAGGGGCAGGGACGGCGCAGGCCCTCGCGGCCGCGAAGGGGATGGCGGAAGCGCTCCGCGAGCTGAACGAGCTGCTCGAGCCCGACCTGCCGGAGCCGCTCCGGATCGGGATGGGGGTCCACGTGGGGCCGGCCATCGTCGGGGAGATGGGATACGCCGAGGCGGTGTCGGTCACCGCGGTGGGCGACACCGTGAACACGGCGAGCCGGCTGGAGTCGATGTCGAAGGAGTTCGCGGCCCAGCTCGTGGTCTCGTCCGACGTGGCCGCCCGGGCGGGCGCCGATCTCTCGGCCTGGCGGAGCGAAGCGGTCAGGGTGCGGGGGCGCCGGGAGCCGCTCGCCGTCTACGTCATCGAGGACGCCGGTACTCTGCCCCCGCCGGCCGCGCGGGGGCGCCGCAATGGGGGGTAGCCGAGCCCGGGAGGACGGGGAAAGCCGGGGCTCCGGCTCCCGGCCGGGAGCCGGACCATGGCGACGGCGGACAAGGGGGAATGTCTTCGCGTAAGCGTTGCCCGATTTCGGCGAACGATTCGGTTACGACGGGAAGCCTCGGGGCAACTCCAGCTTGACGCCGGGGGGGGGGGGGGGTTTAATCTCCCGCAATCGCCAAACGGCAGTTCTTCGGGAGATGGCGGGGACCCGCGACGAGGACTTGGCCGGACCGTCAGAGAATTGGAGCATCGATCATGCGAGCTATCAGCGGACTGAAAGAGCCTGCCTCCGCCTTCCTGCGGCCGGAGTCTTCGCCTCTGCCGGGCGTACTTGCGATCGGCGCGATGCTACTGCTCGCCGCCTGTTCCTCTTCCACGGGCATAAGCTCGGAGCGGCTTGCGGCGGCGAACGCAAGAGCCGATGCGGCCGACGCAAGAGTCGATGCGGCGAACGCAAGGGCCGATGCGGCGGAAGAACGGATGGCGGCTCTTCGCGAGTCCCTGGCGGCCGCCCAGGACGCGCTGGCCTTGGCCAGCGCTCCCGAACAGCGAACGGCGGCCCGCGAGTTGGTGAGCTCCGAGCGGCAGAACCTGGAGCGGCTCCGAATGGAGCTGGCGGCCGAGCCGGTCGCCGACCCCGCCGACGCCCCCGCGAAGGCGGCGGCGGACGAAGCCCTGGCGGCGGTCGATGATGCGTTGGAGCTGACCCTCGAGGCGCTGGCAGCGTCCGGCGCCATGGTGTCCGGCCAGCTCGTCTTCGCGGATATGCACACGTCGCTGGACCAGGCGCAGAACGCGCTGGCCAATGCCCAGGCCAAGCTGGCGGAGGCAGAGGAGGCCGATCCGCCCCCGGCGCTGTCCGCCCTTCTGGCGCAGGCCCAGGCCATGGTCTCCACCGCCCAGCTCTCCCTGATGCCGCTGCTGAGGGAGGAGCTGGCCGAGGCCGAGGCGGCCCGGAGCGCCGAGGCCGAGAGGGCGGCGGCGGCCGAGGCCAAGGCCGCGGCGGCGGCGAGGGCCGAAGCCGAGGCCGCGGCGAGGGCGGAGGCCGAGGCGGAGGCGAGGGCCGAAGCCGAGGCCGATGCGGCGGCGCAACGGGCCAGAGCCGACACGTACGATCCGCGCGTGCCTCTGGCCCAGGCGCTCGAACCGGGAGCGACGAGGTTCGTGCCCAGGGGCGAGGTGGAGATCACGCGCACGCCGCGCGACGCGGAAACGCCGCTCGCTATCCGGACCGACGCCGCCCCCTTCGCCGCGGGCAAGAAGCTCGGCTCCCCGGAGGGCGGCCTCGCCGCGAGCGACGAGCTGCCCCTGCGGGCGGTGACCCTGCGGGCGCATGGAAGTCATCCCATCAATATCCAGGGCGACGACGGCACGCCGGACGACTATGGCAACACCGACGGCGTGGTGAAGAGCTCCCTCCAGCTTTCCGCCGACGGCGCGACGCTGAAGTATGGCGGCGTCGGCGTGCTCTACTTCGACACCCAGCGGCGCTTCGACATCGGCGCCAACAAGGACTCCTGGGCAAGCACCGGGCCGGACGGCAAGGTAGGCGACGCGGACGCCAGCGCGGGCGACGCCATGACCGACGCCCATGCCGCGGATCTGGGATTGGAGGCTGCGAGCGGCCCGTTGACGGCCGAGCAGGCGACCATGCTCCAGGGCTGGACGACGGACAACCCCGACTGCTGGCAACAGGATCTCTCCCTCTGCGGCGACTGGAACCAGGACGATCTGACGATCGCCTTCGGCGCGCCGTCGCAGTCGCCCCACGGCGAGCCGGCGTATTACTGGAAGGCGAAGGTTCCGCTGACCGAAGCCCAGCGCGAACAGCGCCTACCGTGGGGGCAGGGATCGGACGCCCCCACGGAAGGCAGGCGGCCGATCGAGCTCGGAACCTACGAGCTCTGGCTGTCGAACTATGGGGGCCTGGACAAGGGCGCGAACGCGGACGACGCCAGCGACGACACGCACCGCTACCTCGAATACGCGGCCCACGGCCTGTTCATGTTCTTCGACAACGTGAAGGCCTTGCCGTCCTTCACCCGCGTGCAGGCGTTCGCCTTCGGCTACGACGCCTTCGCGGACGCGGACGGCATGAGGACGGCGGAGCGCTTCCCGACGTCGATCGCCGCCACGTTCAAGGGCCACACCATGGCGCGCTTCCTGGAGAACGCGGATCAGCCCGACCACATCATATTGGACGGGGCGTTGCCGATCCGGGGAGAGATCACGCTCAACGCCTGCATCGGCGGCAGTAGCTGCACCGGCGACGGCCCCACCACCGCCAACACGATCAGCGGCATGATCTCCGGCCTTGAGGAGCTCCGCCACGACGGGCAGTGGATTCCGTACCTCCCCGCCGCCGGAGGCATCCCGATGGAGGAGGGCGTGATCGCCGCCGACGGCAGCTTCGGGGGCCCGCTCGATCACCCGCGAGTCACCAGCGGCGACCCGAACACCTGGCACTTCGCCGGCGAGCACCCGTCGTCCAAGTATGGCGGCAATCTCTACGGTCCCGGAAGCGCCCTGGAAGCCGCGGGCTGGTGGCACGTGCAGCCCGATAACCGGACGCCCCGACTTGATAATGCTGGCCGCCGGGCGTTGCCGTACCGCGCGCGCAACAGCTCGCTCATCGGCAGCTTCGGGGCCAAGTGCATCGAGGGGTGCGCGCCCGAGAACTGATGACGCCCGGGCTTGCGCGCCGCCGGCCGTCGGCGGCGCGCAAGCCGCGCGATACGCTCCCACGAAATCGAAGACCTCCCGGGCGCCGTCCCGGCCCCTCCAACCTCGCGTACCGCAGCGGGGTCGCATCGCGGTGGGACCGCCGGACCGCCCTCCCATGCCTGACCCGCTCGCGGGGCAGATCCCGCGGCTCGTCGAGCGCGCTTTCGGACAAGGCCGCCTGGAATCCGGGAGATCGCCGCCTCCAAATCCAACGGCGAACGGGGCATCCCCTGAGCCGGGTAAGACGAATTCATGGTTATCCTTTCGCCGGCGGAACGGGGCCTTCCGCTCGGAGCCTGCCATGTCGCCGTAGCTCCCGCATGACGAACGGCGCGTGCCTCGCCAGATAATCGAGAGAGATTTCTCGCGCCCAATAGTCTTCTGCGTATTCCGCACGCGCGTCGCAGCAGATGCGGTCACTCAGGCGCAGGCGGTCGATCGTCTCCGACACCCTGCCCGCGACGTCCGGCGGCAATCCTTCGCCGGGCACGACCTGGAAGTCAACGAGCTCCAGGGCAAACCAACCCTCTTCGATCTCGAAGGGGTCGAGGACGTCCGCAACCCCTTTCCGGGCGTTCATCAACGAGCAGGCCAACCGGTAATTGCTCCATTCGTACACCTGGTCCCAGTGCATGGACTTCGGGAGCATGTGGTCGACGCTTGGGGCGCCGGCGCCTCGCGGGATGTAAAGGCACAGATACGAACAAACCCGGTCGTAGCTCGTCAACAACTCGTCAAGAACCCTGCGCCAGTACGGTGGAAACTCGCTGGGTGGAATGGCGTCCTTCGACCCGGCCAACCCGTCGGCCAATTTGCGTATTGCCCGCCGTCCGGGCTGCCTCACCTTCTCGTCGAAAACCGCGGGTTCAGGCGCCGGCGTGACGGGAATCATGGATTGCCCCCGCGGCTTTCCACGAAATGGCTCCACCGTACCCAGAACCGGTCGACGTTCGGCAGAACCCTCCCCAACCGGGCGTGGACCTTCATTACCGCGTCCAGCGGAGGATCGGATTGCCGCAGGACCTCCCTTGCGTCCAGGATCGCCTGCTCGGCATCGACACTGCCCCGATCCGTAGCCATGTCGAAGGCTTCGCTCGTCAGCCACGAACCGACTGCGCCAAGCGGGGTGTATGGACGCTGTCGTAGACATGCCCGCGGCGGATCACCCTCGAGGTCGAGGTCGAACCAGGCGTCTTTGTCCGGGTCGAACCACGGTTCGGCGGAGGCCAGCACCAGCGGCGAGTGCGTGGAGACGAGGAGCTGAAGATCGGCATCCTCGATGAGCGCGCTTCCCGCATCCTGCAACGCCTTGAGTATCACCCGTTGCCATCGAGGGTGGAGATGGCTCTCCACTTCGTCGAACAGCACGATGACCCGGCGCGCGGTGGGCCGCCCCTGCCGTTCGGCCGCGAGTCGATGTTCGCTCAGCGTCCAGATGAGCATGTACGCGAGGGCGACCGCCCGGCGAACGCCGGACGACGCGTGGAGGATCGGCACGGGGCCGGCATAGGGCGTCGCGATGGACGGGATGTCGCGTGAGTCGTCGATGGACAGGCGCACGAGCGGCCCCGGCCCGATGACGTCGTCCTGTCCGGGTGACAGCGCCCGCAGGATGGTCTTCATGGCCTTTGCGTTGCGGTCCCGGGCCTTGATCCAGCTCGACCAGTCGTACAGCAACCCGTTGCACACGGGTACGGCCCGGCCGTCGACCTCGTCCCGAAGCCCGTCCCATACCTCGGCCTCCGTGAATACGTAAGCGGAGCGACGCTCCTGGACATCGGCGCCACCCCGGCGCTTCCAGTAGTTTCGGGCCGGGTCCCACACCGAAAACGAGCCATCGGCGTGCGCGTACAGGACGAGACCGGGAATCCAGGGCCGGCCGGGTGAACCCCTCCATGCTTCGTCCTCTCGTGAATACGTCGCTTCGTATTCAACGGGTCCACTCACGGCTTCGACCCGCAGCCGGATGGTTGCGGGACTCGCCGGGTCGCGCGGGCGCGCCGGCAGGCCCGCCGTCATGCGCCGATTGACCTCCTGCGGCCAGCGTCGGGTCAACGCCCACCACGCGACGTCCAGCAGGAAGCTCTTGCCGAGGCCGTTGTCGCCGGTGAAGAGGTTCACCCGCGGTGCGAGCTCGAGGCGCATTTCCGGCGCGGGCCCCGTGTTCGTGAGCTCCAGGCGCCTAAGCATGTTCTCCTCCCGGTCCGCAGATGGGGACCCCGGCTCTCGGTTCGGCCCGTCAAAGACCGGCCGCCCGGCCGCCCGGCCCCGGCTCTCCGGGATGTCGGCGTGAGTCCCGCCGCGGTGCGGCGCGCGCCGCCGGCCCGGCCCTCGCGCGCGGGTCAGCGGGCGAGGACCCGGCCGCTCCCGGGGTCGATGAGGTGCAGTTGGGCGGTGTCGACCACGGCGGTGAGCCGGTCGCCGGGGCGGGGGTGCAGGCCGGGGTCGCAGCGCGCCACCACCTCCGCCCCCGCGATGGTGGTGAAGACGAGGGTCTCCGCGCCGAGCGGCTCCACGACCTCCACCGGGAACGGGAAGCTCCGCCCCGGCTCGCCCGGCTCGATCCCGTCTCCGGCGACCTGCATCGCGAGGTGCTCCGGCCGGAGGCCGATCTCGACCTCCTCGCCGACCTTCCCGGCCAGGGCCTCCGACGACGGCAGCCGGATCTCGGCCTTGCCGTCCCCGACGCGGAGACCGAGCGCGCCGTTGTCCGCGACCAGCCGGGCCGGCAGGAAGTTCATCTTCGGCGCGCCGATGAAGCCGGCCACGAAGCGGTCCACCGGCCGCTGGTAGACCTCCTCCGGGGGGCCCGACTGCACGATCTCCCCGTCGCGCATCACCACGATGCGGTCGGCGAGGGTCATCGCCTCCACCTGGTCGTGGGTGACGTAGACCACGGTGGTGCGGAGCTGGCCGTGCAGGCGCTTGATCTCGACCCGCATCTGCGCCCGCAGGTTGGCGTCGAGGTTGCTGAGCGGCTCGTCGAAGAGGAACGCGCGCGGCTGGCGCACGATGGCCCGGCCCATGGCCACCCGCTGCCGCTGGCCGCCGGAGAGCTCGCGGGGGCGCCGGCGGAGAAGCTCCGAGATGTTGAGCAGCCCGGCCGCCGCGTGCACCCGCTCCCGGATCTGGGCCCGATCCACCCCGGAGAGCCGGAGCCCGAACGCCATGTTCGCGAACACCGTCATATGGGGGTAGAGGGCGTAGGACTGGAACACCATGGCGATGTCGCGGCCCTTGGGCGGGAGGCGGTTCACCTCCTCCCCGTCGAAGGCGATGGCCCCGGAGGAGACCGACTCGAGCCCCGCGATCATGCGCAGGGTCGTGGTCTTGCCGCACCCCGACGGCCCCACGAGGACGATGAACTCGCCGTCCGCGATGGCGAGGTCGATGCCCCGCACCGCCGGCACGTCGCCGAAGTGCTTGGAGAGGTTGCGGAGCTCGATCGCGGCCATCGGGTGATGATCCTCCCGGTTCGCCCTGTCGGGATCGGCCCCGGCCCGGCGGCGGGCCGGCCCCCGAGGGGCGGTCCCCGACCCGACCGGCGACCGCCCGCCGGCTAACCCTTGACGGCGCCGGCCCCCCAGCCGGCGATGAGGTAGCGCTGCACCAGGATGAAGAAGACGAGGGCCGGGATGGTGATGACCACCCCGCCCGCCATCATCATGCCCCAGTCCGTGACCGTCGCGTTGTAGAGGTCGTCCATCCCGATCGGCAGGGTCTTCAGCTCGTTGTCGTTGATGAGGACCCGCGCGAAGAGGTAGTCGTTCCAAGCGACGATGAACGTGAAGATCGAGACCGCGATGACCCCCGGCAGCGCGAGCGGAACGATGACGAGGGCCACCGCCTTGGAGCGGGAGGCCCCGTCCGTCATCGCCGCCTCCTCGAGGTCGAGCGGGATCGACTGGAAGAACGCGCGGAGCAGCCACATGCTGAACGGCAGCGAGAAGGTGGTGTAGGCGAGCACGAGGCCGAGCTTGCTGTTCACGAGCCCGGCGGACCGCATGAGGATGTAGAACGGGACGATGATGAGGATCGGCGCGAACATGTAGGTGAACAGCATCCCCCCCGCGATGGTCTCCCGGCCGCCGAACCGGAACCGGGTGATCCCGTAGGCGGCGAGGGTCGCGACGAAGATGGTGAGGAGGGTGGCGGTCCCCGCGACGGTGATGCTGTTGAAGAAGTAGATGTGGAAGTCCGTGAGGTCGAACAGGTTCCGGTAGTGCTGCCAGTGGTACTCGAACGACCAGAACTTCGGGGCGGGGCTCAGGATGTCGCGGTCCGGGCGGACGGAGGTGAGCACCATCCACAGCAGCGGAAAGCCGCACACCACCGCGATGAGCCCCGCCCCGAAGTAGAGGGCGATCCGGGAGCAGACCTGCCGCCAGTCGACGTCGATCATGCCGGCGAACCCCGCGGCGCGCTCAGATGTCTTCGTCACGCCGGAACACCCGGAAGTAGATCATCGCGAAGCACACCAGCATGAGGAACATGAACATCGACATGGCGGCCCCGGCCCCGACCTGGAGCTGCCCGAACGTCTTGATGTAGGTGTAGATGGGGAGGGTCCGGGTGTAGTAGCCGACCCCGCTCGAGCCGTTCAGCAGCCAGATGACGTCGAACTTGGTGAACATGAACATGAAGCGGAGCAGGATCACCACGAAGAGCACGTTGCGAAGCTGGGGCAGGGTCACGTGGAGGAACCGCCGCACCACGCCCGCCCCGTCCACCTTGGCCGCCGCGTACAGCTCCGGGTCGATGGTCTGGAGCCGGGCGAGGGTCCCGATGACCACGAAGGGGAAGAACGTCCACGTGCTGATGAGGATCACGGTCAGCATCACGTGCCCGGTGTCGAGCCAGAGGATGTCCTCGCCGATCCCGATCGTCTTCAGGATGTACGGGAGCACCCCGTAGGCGTCGTTCAGGATCCACTTCATCAGGATCACCACCACCACGGTGGGGACCATGTAGGGGAAGAGGGCGACCCCGCGGATGAACGTCCGCCCGATGAAGGTCTCGTTGAGGAGGAGGGCGGCGGAGACGCCGACCAGGATCTGGAGGCCGACCGAGCCGATGCCGTAGATCGCCCCGAGCTGGATGGAGCGCCAGAACTCCCCGTCCCCGAACATGGAGGCGAAGTTCCCGAACCCGACGAAGGTCTCGAGCGGCAGGTAGGCGTGCTTGTTGTGGAGGCTGAGCCAGCCCGAATACACCACCGGGTACAGGATGAGGCCGAGGACCAGCACCACCGCCGGGAGGATGAGGAGATACCCCCAGGTCGACTCCGGGAGGCGGCGCGGCCGGCTCGAGGGCGCGCGCCGGCGGACCGGGATGGCGAGGACCTGGTCGGGCAGGACGGCCGCCACGTGGGCTACTCCTCCGGGGTCGGCGCGGTCACGAGACGATGCGCGGGCGCGGCGGGCGGGCGGGTCCGGGCGCCGGCGGAGCCGCGAGAGCGGGCGGCGGGCGGCGGGCTCCTCCGCCGGGGCCGCCGTTCCGCCTCTCCCCGCGAGGGCTGGCCCCGGAGGCCATCCGGGCGCCGGCGCGGAGGGCAATCCGCCCGCCGGCCCGAAACCCGGCCCGGGAGACGCCTCCCGGGCCGGGCCGAGGGCAAGGGCCGGCGGCGGAACGGGGCGGCCGCTCTCACGCGGCCCCGCCCGGGCGCCGTCTGCGCCTGGCCGCGAAGCCTCCCCGCCTCGTCACCACTTCTTGTAGCCGAGCTGGGTGATGAGCTCCTCCGCCCGCTCCTGGGCGCGGGCCGCCGCGTCCGCCGGGGACACGTCGCGCACCACCACGTCCGTCACCATGTCGATGAGGATCCCCGAGCTCGCGAGCTCCTGCACGAACGGGAGCTCGAGGTCGTCCCACTCGGTGATCATGAGCGGCCTCGGATCGTGGTTCTGGATGACGTTGAACTGCGCGTCGCGCCACGCCGCCCACTTCACGAACGCGGGGGTCGCGAGGTACTCCGGGTCCGCCTGCATCGACTTCGTGATCGGGAAGAAGTGGATGGGCACGGACTGGATGTACGGGCGGTAGTTCTCGGGCTGGTAGAAGAACTTGAGGAAGTCGATGGCTTCCTGCGGGTGCTTCGCGTCCTTGAACACCATCCACGGCTCGCAGTCGAGCTGGGTGAGGAACTCCTGCCCGCTCGGACCTATCGGCTTCGAGGGGAAGATCCCGATGTCGCCGCGTTCGACCGCCTCCGGGGCGTACTTCTCGAAGTAGTCGGTGCCGCGGCCCCAGCCGTAGATGCTGGCCACCTTGCCGGTCGCGAGCATGGCGAAGGTGTCGAGGTAGCCGTGGCTCAGCCAGTCCGGCGCGAGGCAGCAGTCGGCGAGCTCCTTCCAGAACCCGAGCATCTCGAGCACCGGCTGCTCGGTGAAGGTCGGGCGGTGGTTCTCCGCGAAGAGCCGCCCGCCGTTCGAGCCCGTCCACATGTAGACCTCTTCGTTGATGAAGAAGCCGGGGCCGGCGAGGCCGAGGCCGAAGCGGTCGTTCTTGCCGTCGCCGTCGGTGTCCACGGTGAGCGCCTTCAGGTGCTCGAGCCACTCGTCCCAGGTCGCGGCCGGCTTCTCCGGGTCGAGGCCCGCCTCGCGGTAGAAGTCCTTGCGGTAGACGATGAGGTCGGTGCCGAGCTCGTGGGCGAGGCCGTAGCAGTTCCCGTCCGCGTGGCAGTTGAGCTTCTTCACCACGTCGTAGAGGTCGTCCGCGCCGATCGAGTCGATGACCTCGTTGATCGGGAGGAGCAGCCCCTTCGCCGAGAGGGAGCGCTCCACGTAGGCTTGCCCGTGGGAGGCGTCCGGGGGCGCGCCGGCCGCGAGGGCGGCCTGGAGCTTGGTGTCGAGCGAGCCCCAGGCGATCGGCTCCTGCTTGATCCGGATGCCCGGGTTCATCGCCTCGTACCGCTCGATCATGTCCTTCATGACCGCGACGGTGCGGGGGTTGGGCTCCGTGTGCCACAAGGTGACCACCTTGTCCTCGGCGAGGGACGAGGCGGAGAGCCCCATCCCGACCGCAAGGGCCGCGGCGGCGGGAAGGGTGTGCAGGGTTCTCCTCATTTTCCGTTCTCCTTCTGGTGGTGGCGGGCCGGGGCCCGGGGCGCCGGAAGCTCATGGCGGGACGTGGCCGCCGACTTCTCGCGCCGACCCCTCGTCGGCGCAGCGTTCGGATGGCGAGTCTAACGCGAACCGCCCCCGCGGCGCCCGCGGGCGCTTCCGTCCCCGGCCACACCGTATCGACGACGATCCGCCGATCGTGGAGAGCCATGCCGGCCGCGCCTTCATCGAGCGCCACTTCGGCGCGCCGCCGGCGCAGACGGTTCAGACCGCGCTCGGCCCGAATCCGCCGGCGGGCCGAGCGCCCCGGAGCCGCGGCGGCGCCGGGGATGACGATCCCCGCGGGGAGCCCGGTTGGCGCCCGTATCCCTCGGACAGCGTCGGACCGCCGGCGGACGAGCCGGCAGCGGGGCGGGCGGCGCCGACGTAGGAAATTCGCTCGATCTTCGTCGGAAAATCGCTCGTCCGTGCTCCCTGCCGTAGACGGCGGGCCGCCCCCGGGGATATGCTCCACCCTGCGGCATGGACTTGGAAATGGGCTGGAGCATGGGAGGGCGCCATGGAGACGCTGTCGCAGGAAACCCTCGCGATCCTCGGGCTGGGGGTGGTCATCGCGGGGTTCTTCTGGAGCCTGCACCGCGACCTGGCCGGGGTCCGCGAACGCAATTCGCGGCTCGAAGGCGCGTTCGAGGGGATGCGCGAGTCGGTCGCGAGGCTGTACGATTCGGTCGAAAGGCTCCACGATTCAGTCAAAAGGCTGCACGATTCGGTCGCGGAGTTGCGGGCGATAGTCGCGGGGCAGCAGGTCACGGTCGCGGGGTTGCAGGGCGACGCCGCGGAGCTGAAAGGCAACGCTGCGGGGTTGCGCGAGTCGGTCGTCCGTCTCGAGGAGCGGGTCGACGACCGGTCCCCGCGGGCCCCGGCGCCGGCCGCGGGCCGCCCGCCGGCGGAAGCGACCCGGCGGACCGAGCTCACTCGGTGAGTACGAGGGTGTCGGCGGGGGTCCAGCTCGCGAAGCGGCGCGCGCCCCGCTCGATGCGGACCGGGCCGCGCGCGCGGTTGGGGATCGTCGCGGCCAGCCGCGCGCCCCCCGCGGTGACGAGGAAGAGGCGGGTCTCGCTTCCGTAGTAGGCGAAGTCCTCGACCGTCGCCTCGACCGCGATCTCCGCCTCCGGGCGCGATTCGGCGAGGCGGACCTTCTCCGGCCGGACCGCGACCCCGACCTCCCCCCGCACGGTGGCCGGGTGGGGAACGCAGAGGACGCCGAGCCCGGGGACGTCCAGCACGAGCCGGCCCTTCCGGTCGCGGTCGGCCCGCGCGGACGCCTCGAAGAGGTTCACCTTGCCGATGAAGTCGGCGACGAAGCGGCAGCTCGGGTGCTCGTACAGGGTCGCCGGGTCCGCCGCCTGCCGCACCCGCCCGTGCTCCATCACCGCGATCCGGTCCGCCATGGACAGCGCCTCGTCCTGGTCGTGGGTGACGAAGAGGAACGTGATCCCGACCGCGATCCGGAGGTTGACGAGCTCCATCCGCATCGCCTCGCGGAGCTTCGCGTCGAGCGCCGAGAGCGGCTCGTCGAGGAGCAGCACCCGCGGGCGCTTGACGAGCGCCCGCGCGAGCGCGACCCGCTGGCGCTGGCCGCCGGAGAGCTGGTCGGGCTTCCTCGCGTCGAGCCCGTCGAGGCGGACGAGCCCGAGGGCTTCGCGGACCCGCTCCCGGCGTTCCGCCGCCGGCACGCCCGTGACCTTGAGACCGTAGGCGACGTTGTCGAACACGCTCATGTGGGGGAAGACCGCGTAGGACTGGAAGACCATGTTCACCGGCCGGCGGTTCGGCGGCACGCCGGCGACGTCGGCCCCGTCGATGCGGATCTCCCCCGCGGTCGGGGTCTCGAACCCCGCGAGCATCCGGAGGAGCGTCGTCTTCCCGCAGCCGGAAGGGCCGAGGAGGGCGAACAGCTCGCCCTCGGGGATCTCGAGATCGACCGAATCGACGGCCGGCGGCCCCCCGCCGAAGCGCTTGGTGACGCCCCGGAGCTCGACGATGGGGGGGCTGGACGGCGCTCCGCCGGCGCCGTTCATCCTTCGCTCCCGCCTTCGGCCCCGCCCTTCCGCCGCGCGCCGCTCCGGCCCTGCACCCAGAGCGCGATGCCGGTGACGAGGAGGGTGATCGCGATGAGGACGGTCGACGCCGCGTTGACCTCGGGGGTCACCGAGAACCGGACCATCGAGTAGACCTTCACCGGGAAGGTCACGGTGTCCGGCCCGGAGGTGAAGAAGGTGATGACGAAGTCGTCGAGCGAGAGGGTGAACGCGAGCAGCGACCCCGCGACGAGACCCGGCAGCAGCCAGGGGACGAGGACGTCCCGGAACGCCTGCCACTCCGACGCCCCGAGGTCGCGCGCCGCCTCGTCCAGCTCGCGGTTGAAGTTCGCGAGCCGCGCCCGGACCACCACCGCGACGAACGGGAAGCTGAACGAGACGTGGGCGATGGTGATGGCCCCGAGGTTGAGCGGCCACGGGAGGCCGGTCGGCCAGCCGATGCGGGCGAAGAAGACGAGCATCGCCACCCCCATGCAGATCTCCGGGATCACGATGGGAAGCGCCATCGCCGCCTCGTGCGATCCCTTGAACGGAAAGCGGAAGCGCCACAGGGCGACCGCCGCGAGGGTCCCGAGCACGGTGCTCGCGAGGGTGCTCACGAAGGCGATGGTGAGGGAGTTGGCGAACGCCTCGATGAGCCCGTCGTTGCCCCACGCCTTCTCGTAGTACTCGAAGGTGAACCCCCGCCACACGATGTTGCGGCGGCTGTCGTTGAAGCTGAACGCGACGAGGGTCGCGATGGGGGCGTAGAGGAAGACGAAGGTCGCGAGCAGGGTGAGCCGCATCCAGGCGCGCCGGCCGTACTCGAGCGGGCCGGGCGGCGCCCGCCCCCGCCCGCCCGCCCTTCGGCGGCCCGCCGCCCGGTGGGCGGGCGCCGCGCTCACGCGGCCTCCATCGCGGAGCGCCCGCGGCTCGTCGCCGCGCGGAGCGCGAGGGCGAAGAACGTGACGTACATCAGGAGGAACGACAGGGCCGCGCCGAACGGCCAGTCGTTCGCGGACTTGAACTGGCGCTCGATGACGTTTGCGATCATCTGGCTGTCCGTGCCGCCGAGGAGGTCCGGGGTGAGGAACGAGCCGAGGGCGGGGATGAACGTGATGATGACCCCGGAGACGATCCCGGGGAGCGCGAGGGGAACGACGACGGACGCGAACGTGCGGATCTGGCCCGCCCCGAGGTCGAGGCTCGCCTCGAGGTACGAGCGGTCGAGCCGATCGAGGGCCGCGTAGAGGGGGAGGACCATGAACGGGAGGTGGACGTACACGAGGCCGAAGACGACGGCGGTGTTGTTGTAGAGCAGCGCGAACGGCTCGAAGCGCTCGCCGAGGAGGTGGAGGCCCCCGAGCCCGGCCCACGCGAGGGCCGCATCCGCCCGCTCCCACGTCCACTCGGCGGCGAAGTTGACGTACCCGCGCGTCCTCAGCACCGCGATGAGGGCGTAGGTCCGGATGAGGAGGTTGGTCCAGAACGGGAGGATGGCGAGCAGGAGCAGGACCGGCTTCCAGCGCGGCGGCGCGAACGCGATGGCCATCGCCGCCGGGAACCCGACGGCGAGGCAGATGAGGGTGGTGAGGGCCGCGAACCAGAACGACTTCCCGAAGATCCGGAGGTAGAGGGGGTCGAGCGCGCGGACGTAGTTCTCCAGCGTCCCGTTGACCGCGATCTCGACGAGGCCCCGCTTCTCCCCGAAGCTGAAGCCCCACACCAGGGCGAGCGGGGCGAGGAAGAAGAGGACGAGCCACGCCGTCGGCGGCAGGAAGAACGCCCAGAAGGCCCGCCGCGGGGCGCGCCAGTCGTCCATCGCCGGCTGGCGGCCCGGGCGCCGGATCACGCCCCGATCCGGGGTCGCGCGGGAGACCCTGAAAGTGCGGGCGGGACACAAGCGTTCCCGGGCCGCATGGATTCCCGCTTTCGCGGGAATGACGAGGACGGAGGCGGGACACGAGCGTTCCCGGGAGAGGCGCGATGCATTCGCCTCCGCGCATCCGCGACCGCGGGCCAGCCGGCGGGGAAGGGCCTTGGGGTCACGCGGGAGACCCTGAAAATGCGGGCGGGACGCCCGCGTTCCCAGGCTCCGGACCGGGCAGGCAGCGCGGGCGCAGTCGTGATCGCCGGCCTCGACGCCGACGCCCGTGCCGGCGCGGGTGGCCGCGGCCGCGCCGGATGCGCGCTGCGCCCGGCGGCGACCGCCCTCTCGCGGCGGGTCATGCGGCCTGGATGCGGGTCCAGGTCTCGTCGATCAGCCGCTGGTGGTCTTCGCCCTGGTACTTGTCCGTCTCCGAGATCTCGACCACCGACGGCGGCGGGAAGATCGCGGGGTTCTCGAGGTACTCCGCCGAGAGATGCTGCTTCGCCGCCTCGTTGGGGGTTGCGTAGTAGATGAAGTCGGCGATCGCCGCCCCGACCTCGGCGTCGAGGATGAAGTCGATGAATCGGTGGGCGTTCCCGGGATGCGGCGCGCCCTTCGGGATGGCCAGGGTGTCCTCCCAGAGCAGGCCGCCTTCCTTCGGCACGACGTAGCCGATGTCGTCGTCCTCGGCCATGACCTGGAGGATGTCGCCGTTCCACTCCATGGTGAGGTCCACCTCGCCCGCGATGAGCAGGTCCTGGCCGTTGTCCTCGGCGAACGCCTTGATGTGCCGCTTCTGCCGGATGACGAGGTCCTCGACCTCCTTGATCCGGGCCGGATCGGTCTCGTTGTACGAGTACCCGAGGTACTTGAGCCCGATCCCGACGATGGTGCTGCCGTCGCCGAGCAGCGCGATGCGCCCGGAGTGCTCGTCCGAATCGTAGAGGTGTTTCCAGCTATCCGGCGCCGCGCCCACCTTCGACTTCCGGTACCCGATCCCGATGGTGCCCCACATGTAGGGCAGGCTGTGCCTTCGCCCCGGGTCGAACGCGGCGTCGCGGAACACCGGGGTGACGTTCGCGATGTTCGGGATCTTCGAGTGGTCGAGGGGCTCCAGCATCCCGGCCGCGATCATGCGCTCGACGTAGTCGTTGGTCGGCACGATCACGTCGTAGCCCGGGTTGCCCTCCTTGAGCTTGGCGAAGAGCTCGTCGTTGTCGGCGAAGAGGTCCATCTTGACCTCGATCCCGGTCGCGGCCCGGAAGTCGTCGAGGGTGGTCTCGCCGATGTAGGTGTCCCAGTTGTAGAAGTTGAGCTTCGCCTCCTCCGCGGACCAGCCGAGCTTCGGCGCGATGGCGAGGCCGGCCGCGGCGGCGCCCGCCCCGGCGAGGAGCGAACGGCGGGAGAGGCGCCTCGGCGGCGCCCTGCGCGTCATTCGGTTCATCGGAACCTCCTTGCAGGTCTGGTGCTTCTCGCGGCGGGGGGCGGGCCTCGTCGGGCGGACGGCCCGGCCCGCGCATCGGCGTCCGATTATCCGCGAGCCTCGCCGGGGGCGCCAGCGCCGGCGGCGGGGGCGGGGGCGATGGCGGCGTCCGCGTCCCCGGCCACGGCCGTGGCCGCCATCGCGGACGCCGCCGGTTCGGCGGGGCGGGCGCTCGGACGGACTTTCAGCGGGCGACCGCGTCCATCGTCTCGTCGAGGGCGAGGCGCGCCTTCTCGACGACCTCGTCGATCTCGGCCCGGGAGATGACGAGCGGTGGGGAGAGGACCATGCTCTCCGCCACCGACCGCATCACGAGCCCGTTGGCGAAGGACCGTTCGCGGCAGAGGGCCCCGACCTCCCCCTCGGGCTCGAAGCGCTTCCGGGCAGCCGGGTCCTCGGCGAGCTGGATCGCGGCGAGCATCCCCGCCCCCCGGACCTCGCCGACGAGGGGGTGGCCGGCGAGCTCGCGCACCCGGGCCTGGAAGTAGGGCGCGGTGTGCTCCCGGCAGCGCTCGACGATCCCCTCGGCGCGGAGGATCCGCAGGTTCTCGAGCGCGACCGCGCACGCAACCGGGTGTCCGGACCAGGTGAAGCCGTGGAAGAACTCGCCGCCCCGCCCGAGGAGGGGCTCGGCGATCCGGTCGTGCACCATGACCCCTCCGATCGGCATGTAGCCCGATGAGAGGCCCTTCGCGATCGGCATGAGATCGGGGTCGAGCCCGTAGTACTCGGAGCCGAACCAGGGGCCGGTGCGCCCGAAGCCGCAGATCACCTCGTCGGCGACGAGGAGCACCCCGTGCTCGCGGCAGATGCGGGCGACCTCCGGCCAGTACGTGTCCGGCGGCACGATCACCCCGCCCGCGCCCTGGATCGGCTCCGCGACGAACGCCGCCACCCGCTCCGGCCCGAGGGCGATGATCCGCTCCTCGACGGCCCGCGCCGCCTCGAGCCCGAACTCCTCCGGGGTCCGGTCGCCGCCCAGCTTGTACCAGTAGGGCTCCATGACGTGCTCGATCCCCGGGATCGGCAGCCCCCCCTGGCGGTGCATGGTCTTCATCCCGCCGAGGCTCGCCGCGCCCATGGTGCTGCCGTGGTAGGCGTTGTCGCGCGAGAGGACGATCTCGCGCTCCGGCGCGCCGATCACGTCGAAGTAGCGGCGCACCATGCGGATCACGGTGTCGTTCGCCTCCGAGCCCGAGTTGGTGAAGAAGACGTGCTGGAAGCCGGGCGGGGAGATCTCGGCGAGCACCCGCCCGAGCTCCGCGGCGGGCGGGTGGGTGGTGTGGAAGAAGGTGTTGTAGTAGGGCAGCTCCGCCATCTGCCGGGCCGCGGCCTCCGCGAGCTCGCGCCGGCCATAGCCGACGTTGACGCACCACAGCCCCGCCATCGCGTCGATGTAGCGCCGGCCGTCCGCGTCCCAGAGATGGACGCCCTCCGCGCGGACGATGACCCGCGGGCCGCCCTTCGCCCCGAGGGCGCGGTGGTCGGTGAAGGGGTGGAAGTGGTGGCGGGTATCGAGCGCCCGCAGGTCGTTCGGCGCGGCGGCGGGGGCCGCGGCGGTGGCGCCGCCGGCGGCGGCCTGGCTCGTCGCCATGTCTTTCCTCCTTACCTCACCTCGCGGCGCGCCTTGCCGTTCGGCCGCGACCGGCCCGAGCCGGGGGGCGGATTCGCGTGACGGGTTCGCGTCGTCCGGACTGGTGGAGACGGACGCGGCCGGAGCGTGCGGCCCGAAGGGCGGACACCGACTCTACCGCGAGTCGGAGCCCTTCCCCCATCAGCTCGTGTCCGACGTCTTGCCCGCCGCCGACGGCGCCGTCGAACAGACGAACATCCCGCTCCAGACGCTCAGCTCCTGATGGCGCGGGTCCCTCCCTCCGACGGCGATCGACAGCTCCTTCTCGGAGAGCTCCCGGTTCGGGTCCGGCGGCATCGGGAGATACCACACGCGGGGCGTGTTCGAACGGATGCGAATATCCATACCCTCGAGGTGCGGCCCGCTGTCCAGGATGTCCAGGATTCCGTGGGCCTCCAGGAAGGCCCGCGGATCCCTTTCGGCCAGCTCGAACATCTCTTGCGATTCATGGTAGGCCTTGGCGGCGCTCGCCAGGCGGGCCTGCTCCTTTTTCAGCTCCACGGCTTCTTCTCCTCTCGTCCTGTTCCGGTCGAGCTTCCGCCTTCCCCGGCCTCGCGTCCGCGGCGCGGCGCCCTTCCTTCGTGGGTGTGCAGCCTACGGAATATTCAGGGCCGGACAACCCTAACTTGGGCCGTCCCCCCCGTCTCGACAGGCTCCTTCCCGACGGCGCCGTCCTCCCGCTCGAGGAGAAGACGCCGGCGCCGCCTCCAACCTGGACTTCGTTCGCTGGTCGGACGTCCGGCGATCCCTCTCGCCGGTCGTTGCGGCGCAAACGGATTTGGATCCAGCGGTCCGGGCGGGTCTCACACGCGGCTCCGGTACGGGGCGGACACCGGTCGTCGGGGCGGCGCGCGGCGGGGCCGTGTACCATCGGCGGGAGGCGCCGACGGGTGGGACGCACGCAATGAGCGGGCCGAAACGAACGGAGGAGGGACGGGAACGCCGCATCCCCGGCTGGTGTGCGCTCTGCCGCTCGCGCTGCGGGTGCGTCTCGGTGGTGCGGGACGGGCGCCTGGCCGCCGTCGAGCGGAGCCCCGACCATCCCACCGGGCGCGCGCTCTGCGCGAAGGGGCAGTCCGCCCCCGACCTCGTCTACAGCCCCGACCGGGTGCTCTACCCGCTCAAGCGCACCCGCCCCAAGGGCGACCCCGACCCCGGCTGGGTCCGGATCGGCTGGGACGAGGCCCTGGACCTCGCGGCCTCGAACCTGCGGCGCATCGCCGAGGAGGACGGGCCGGAAGGGGTGGCGTTCGCGATCACGACCCCGAGCGGGACCTCCGTTTCCGACTCGCTCCCCTGGCTCGAGCGGCTCATGCGCGCGTTCGGCAGCCCGAACAACGTCTACGGCACCGAGATCTGCAACTGGCACAAGGACCACGCCACCCGCTACACCTTCGGTACGGGGATCGGAACCCCGGACCTCGACTCCGCCGGCTGCGTGCTCCTCTGGGGCCACAACCCGACCGGCTCCTGGCTCGCGCAGGGGCAGCGGGTGAACGAAGCGAAGGCGCGGGGGGCGCGGCTCGTCGTGGTCGACCCGCGCCGCGCGGGGGTGGCGGCGAAGGCGGACGAGTGGCTGCGGGTGCGGCCGGGCACGGATGGGGCGCTCGCCCTCGGGATCGCGGGGGTGATGATCGAGGAAGGCTGGTTCGACCGCGGCTTCCTGGAGGACTGGTCGAACGGTCCGTTCCTGGTGGCCGCGGACGAGGCCGGGCCGGCCGGCGGCGGCGCGCCTCGGCGCGGGCGTCTGCTCACCGCCGCGGACCTCGCCCCGGACGGCGCTCCGGACCATCCCGTCGCGTGGCGCGCGCGCGGCGGGGCGCCGGAGGCCGTCGACCCGGGCGCGCCGGCCGGCCCCGGCGCCGGGTGGGCGCTCGAAGGCTCGTTCCGGGTCCGGACCGCGGCGGGGGAGGAGGCGGCCTGCCGCACCGCGTTCTCCTGCTACCGCGACCTCTGCCGGGAGTACCCGCCGGAGCGGGTCGAACGGATCACCGGGGTCCCGGCGCGCCAGGTGCGCGCGGCCGCCCGCCTCCTCTGGGAGTCGCGCCCCGTCGCCTACTACGCGTGGTCCGGGGTCGGGCAGCACACCAACGCGACCCAGACCGACCGGGCGATCTCGCTCCTCTACGCCCTCACCGGCAGCCGCGGCCGGCGCGGCGGCAACGTCGAGTTCGCGACCGTCCCGGCGGGCGACGTGTCCGGCGCGGACTTTCCGGCGCCCGCGGCCCCGACCCTCGGTTCGAGCGAACGCCCCCTCGGTCCGCCCCGAAGCGGCTGGTGCACGTCCCGCGACTTCTACCGGGCGGTCATCGAGCGCCGGCCCTACCCGGTGCGGGGCCTCGTCGCCTTCGGCGCGAACCTGCTCGTCTCGCACGCCGGGACCGCCCGCGGGGCCGAAGCCCTCCGGCGCCTCGACTTCTACGTCCACGCGGACCTCTTCGTGAACCCGACCGCCCGGTACGCGGATCTCGTGCTCCCGGTCGCCACCGCGTGGGAGCGCGAGGCCCTGCGGGTCGGCTTCGAGATCACCCAGGAGGCGAACGCCCTCGTCCAGCTTCGCCCGCCCGCCGTCGCGGCGCGGGGCGAGTCCCGGAGCGACGGCTGGATCGCGTTCGCGCTCGCCGAGCGGCTGGGGCTCGGGGATCGCTTCTGGGACGGGGACGTGGACGCCGGCTACCGCGAGTGGCTCGCCCCCTCCGGGATCACGCTGGAGGCGCTGCGGGCCCGGCCCGAGGGGGTGCGTTGGGGGAAGCTCGACACCCGCTACGAGCCGCACCGGGAGGCGGGCGGGTTCGCGACCCCTTCGCGCCGGGTGGAGGTCTGGTCGGAGACGTTCCGCCGCCACGGCCAGGACCCGCTTCCGGGGTACGCGCCGCCGGCCGTGGGCCCCGAGCGCCGGCCCGACCTCGCGGCCCGCTATCCGCTGGTGCTGAGCACGGCCAAGCCGCACCTCTACTGCCACGGCCAGCACCGCAACCTGCCGAAGCTCCGCCGGCGCCTGCCCGACCCGCTGGTGGAGGTGCACCCCGACACGGCGGCGGCGCGCGGCATCGCGGCCGGCGACTGGGTGGGCATCCGCACCCCGCTGGGCCGGATTCGGGCGCGGGCGCGGCTCCGGGAGAGCCTCGCCCCGGACGTCGTCGCCGCCCAGCACGGCTGGTGGCAGCCCTGCGAGGCGCTCGGCCTTCCCGGGTATCCCGTGGACGGCGAGGGGAGCGCCAACGTCAACCTCCTCATCGACGACGCGGATTCGGACCCCATCAGCGGCTCGGCGCCCCACCGCTCCTTCCTCTGCGAGATCGAGCCGCTTTCCGAGGCGTGAACCACCTCCTGGGCCGGTGCGTCCTGGGAACGCTTGTGTGCCGCCCACCTTCGTCATTCCCGCGAAAGCGGGAATCCATGTGTCCTGGGAACGCTTGTGTCCCGCCCGCACGGGGGTGTGAAGCGCCCGTGAACCAAAATGCGGGCGGGACGCCCGCGTTCCCAGGACGCCGTTCCCAGGAGGGGGGCGGGGGCAGCCGACATCACGGATCTCGACCCGAGCCCTGTGAAGAGCCCGGCCAAGTGTCCCCGCCGCCCCCACGTCCCGAACCGGCGGGTTGCCTTGCCGCTCCGTCGCGGTAGAGTGTGACCGTCGCGCCGCGTTTCCGGCGCGGAACCCGGGAGGGGGAAAGCCATGCGGGAAGTTCGAATCGCACTCATCGGCGGGGCCGGCTGGATGGGGAAGACCCATGCCCTCATCTACGCCTCCGCCCCCGTCGTCTTCGGCAGCGACCCGGCGCGCCCGGTCCTCGAGCTCGTGGTGGAGGCGACGGACGAGCTGGCCGCGAAGGTGGCGGCCGACTGCGGCGCCCGGCGCTGGACCTCCGACTGGCGCGAGGCGGTCGCGGACCCGGACGTCGACGTGGTCGACGTCGTCACCCCGAACCACATGCACCGGGAGATGGTCCTCGCGGCGGCGGCGGCGGGCAAGCACGTCTACTGCGAGAAGCCGCTCGGGCTGAACGCGGACGAGACGCGCGACATGGTCCGCGCGGTCCGCGAAGCCGGGGTCCTCAACCTCGTCGGACACAA
Organism: Gammaproteobacteria bacterium; assembly: GCA_965243335.1. GTDB lineage: Bacteria > Pseudomonadota > Gammaproteobacteria > HK1 > HK1 > JAJDXW01. The sequence continues at coordinate 228,132 of OZ251545.1, read as the reverse complement.
CTTTCCGCACAACCCGATCCACGCCGTCGCCCGCGAGATGATCCGCGCCGGGGAGCTGGGCGACCTCGTCCATGCCCGGGTCAGCTTCAACTCCGACTTCCTCGCCGACGAGGCGGCGCCGTTCATCTGGCGGTGCGACCGGGCGGCGGCGGGGAGCGGCACGCTCGGCGACATCAACGTGCACCTGTTCAGCCTGACCGAGTACCTGGTGGGGCCCATCGCGGAGGTGTGCGGGCGCCTGTACACGGTGGTCAAGGAGCGGGACGTGGTCGCGGACGCGAAGTACGGCAGCGGGAGCGGCGCGCCGACCGGCGAGCGCCGGAAGGTCGATACCGACGACTCGGTGCACATGCTCGCGACGTTCGAGAACGGCTGCACCGGCGTCTTCGACACGAGCCGGGTCGCCCACGGCCGCAAGATCGAGATCAGCTACGACGTCGTGGGCCGCGCGGGCTCGATCCGGTGGACCTACGACCGGCTGAACGAGCTCCAGGTCTACTCCGCGAGCGACCCGGCGGACCGCAGCGGCTTCAAGCGCATCGAGACCGGCCCGAGCCACCCCTACTACGGCGACTTCTTCCCGATCGCCAACATCGGCATGGGCTACAACGAGATCAAGGCGATCGAGGTGCGCGAGCTGGTGCGGGCGGCGGCGGGGGAGGCGGTCGACCTCTGGCCCGACTTCTCGGTCGCGCACCGGATCCAGCGCTACTGCGACGCCACCATCCGGTCCGAGATCGAGCGGCGCTGGGTCCCGGTGAGCGAGATCCCGGAGTAGCGCGGGTCCACGGGCCGCGCCGGCGGCAGCGCGCCGGCGGTCGAGGTCCGGCTTCGCCGGCGCCCGCGTGGAGCGGGACCAGTCGTTACGTGGCCGCTCCGTTCTTCGGCAGCTTCGCCGGCGCCCGCGCCGGGCGGGAATTCACGCCGCCGCCAGCCGCGAATCCCTCCCACGCTCCACCGGATGCGCGGCGCGGGCCACGCGGGACGCGCGGCCCCGTCAGCCGAGCCGCGCGAGGGATTCGCGCACCGTCGGCCGCCCGCCGGACTCGACGTCCTTCCTCCGGCGCTCGTGGAACGCCGCGAGGGTCCGGTTGGCCCCGGCCAGCGCCGCGATCTGCCCGCAGTACGCATCGAGCCCGCTTCCCGGCAGCGCCCACAGGGCCACGTCGTCCGACAGCGCGTCGAGATAGGCTCTCGCGCCGCAGCAGCCGAGGCTCATGGCCGAGGCGCCGCGGTTGACCGCGTGCGGCACGGCCGCGCAAGCGGGGCGGCCCATCGCAGGCGCGGCCCCTCCGTCCACCCGTGCGACCGCTTCGCTCAGCACGAGGCTCTGCCGGGCGTCGACGAAGAGCAGGACGACCTCGGGGTCGAGGGGGAAGTCGCGGAGCGGGCCGTAGACCGCGTGCTTCGCCGCGCGTTCGAGCACCGGGATGGCGGCGATCTCCTCCTCGCGCACGTAGTCGAGCCCGATCATGGCCTCGAGGGCGGCCCCCAGCTCCTCGGGCTGGGACCCGGGCGCCCCGGACAGATTGTGGGTGTGGACGCCGATCGCGCAGAGCGCGTGGTGTCCCGCGGTGGTCGCGAAGACGCGCGCGGCGGCCTCCTGCCAGAACACGCATCCGGCGGGGACGGTACCGTCGAACTCCGGCACGCCGTCCGGCACGGTGTCAGGGAAGGCCGCCGCGACGGGAGGAAGGGACAGCGCCAGGGCTTCCGTCAGCCGGTTGGCCTGGGCTTGGCGTTCGTGTTGCATCGGGGGGGCGTCCTTTCGGCGGGTCTCGCCGGGTGGATTGCGGTCGGGAGCCGGGGGTGATGGGTCGGGGCGAGGAATCGGGCTTCGGAGGCCGGAGGCCAGAGGCCGGGAATTCCGGATCGAGGCCGTTCGGCGTCCGGTCGACGTTCGCAATGTCACGGCGGCCCCGGCCCGAGGTCAAGCCCCCGGGCGGCCCCGCAGGAGCATTTCGGGTTTCGGGACCCGCTTGACGAGGGCGGCGCGGCCCGGCCGAGCATCGGAGCGGCGGCGCGTCCTGGAGACGGGGCGGGCCTTGGAGACGGCGCGTCCCGGGAGCGCGGGCGTCCTGGGAACGCTTGTGTCCCGCCCGCATCGAACCGAGGCTGCCTTGCCGTGCGTGTGCGGGCGAGACACAAGCGTTCCCAGGACGCGACCCTTCGCCAGCCGGGGGGGAAATCCGCGTTCCCGGAGGCGTCTCCCAGCCGTCATTCCCGCGAAAGCGGGAATCCAGGGACACCCGCGCTCCGAAGGGGCGTGCCGATCCCAGGAGCGTCCGGGATACCGGAAGTTGCACGGCAAGACGTTCATGCGGGCGGGACACAAGCGCTCCCAGGATGCCGACCGCCCTGATTCGACCGGATCGGAACCGGAACGCCTATCGTTTCCGCAGCGCGAGATGGCCTTGGCAGCGCTGATCCCCCGGGTTGCGTTTCGCCGCCGCCGCGGCAATGCTGACGGACTTGCCCGCCCGCGCGCGCAGTCGCGGCAGTCGCCGCGACCGCCGGGGCAAGCTCGTGCGACCGCGCGGGATCGGGGGCCGGGGATGGGGCGCCGGGCGCCGTCGGCGCGGGGCGCGCCGGACGGCGTGATTCGGGAACGGGGTGTATGGATTCGAGATACCTGATCGTCTTCGGCGCCTGCCTCACCCAGTTCACGGTGATCGGCCTCCTCTTCTCGTTCGGGCTCTTCTTCAACGTGCTCGAGGACACGTTCGGCTGGTCGCGGACCCTCCTCTCGAGCGCCACCGCGCTCGGGGCGCTCGTCATGGGGGCGCTCGCGGTCTTCGCCGGGCGCCTGAGCGACCGCTACGGCCCGACCCCGGTGCTTGCCGGCTCCGGGCTGCTCTTCGGCGCGGGCTACGCGCTCATCTCGGCGGTCGGCGAGCCGTGGCACCTCTTCGCGCTGTTCGGGATGTTCATCGGCGTCGGCATGAGCACCCACGACGTGGCGACCCTCTCGGCCATCGCCCGCTGGTTCGTGCGCCGGCGCGGGACGATGACCGGGATCGTGAAGGTGGGGACGGCCGCCGGGCAGATGGCGCTGCCGCCGCTGACCGCGCTCCTCATCGCGAGCCTCGGCTGGCGCTCCGCGGCCCTCGCCCTCGGGGTCGGGGCGGCGGTCCTGCTCGTCGTCGCGGCGGTGTCGATGAAGCGGCCGCCGCCGGATCGCCCCGCCGCCGCGATCCGCGAGGCGGGGACGGGCGCGGGGTCCGGGGCCGGGCCGCGCCGGGGAGGCTTCGCCGAGATCCGCCGCAGCCGGGCGTTCTGGACCCTCTGTGCGGCCCAGCTCCTGTTCTTCCCGACCCTGATGACCGTACCGCTCCACATCGCGGTGCACGGCATGGACCTCGGCATGACCCGGGGGACGGCGGCGGCCCTGCTCACCGTCATCGGCGGGGCGAGCGTCGCCGGCCGGCTGACGGTCGGGGCCTTCGCCGACCGGATCGGCGGCCGGAACGCCTACGTCCTGTGCCTCGTGCCCCTCGTCACGAGCCTCCTCGCGCTGATGGTCGCGGATGCCTGGGCGCCGCTCTTCGCGGTGGTCGCGCTCTACGGCTTTGGCCACGGGGGGCTCTTCACGGTGGTCTCGCCGACCGTGGCCGAGCTGTTCGGCACCCGCACCCACGGCGCGATCTACGGGGGCATCTACTTCTTCGGCACGATCGGCGGGGCGGCGGGGCCGATCATGGCGGGCCGGGTGTTCGACGTGACCGGGAGCTACGAGTACGCCTTCGCGACGCTCGCGGTGATGGGGGCGGCCGCCCTGCTCCTGATCGCTTCGCTGCCGCCTCGGCGCTCGGATCGGCTGCTCCGCGCCGCCGCTGAACCCCGCGCCCCCGGTTAGCTCCGCATACCTCGGAGCGCCTGCGCGTTTCCGGTACGCCCGTGCGCGAGACCCGCCCCGTCCCGGAGGAGGCCCACGCTGCCGAGCCGCCGGGTCCCGCGCGGGCCGAGGTCAGTCTGCCGGCCGAGCCCCGTACGCTCTTCGTGAGCTTTTGATACGGGCAGGGGAGAGCCGGGGTCGAGATATTCCCCCGGGACGGCCTCCCCCGGCGGCATCGGGGCGGTTCGAGGGGTTGCCGTCACCGCACGGCGGGGTTTTCGCGGGCATGTCCCCGGGTACGCCCGCGTCTCGTCGACGCGGGGACCCGGGAAGCGCCCGGGAACGAAAGGGCCGGCAGGCCGCCGGCGTATCCAGGAGCTTTCGCGGGTGGTGTGTCTGGCGAGAATCCCTGCCGCGCGCCTGCCTCTCAACACTTGTTTCAGTTGCCTTCTACGAGGAAGGCGGTTAGCTTGATTGGGATGGACGGCGCCGCAGGGGCTCGGCCAATGCTCTGGAGATCGGGTTCCTTTGGCGGGGCGCCTGTGCCCAGGGCAGGCGCGGTTCGATCCTCACGCGCTCCCTGTCGCGCACCGATATTCACGGCAGGAAACAATGACATGAAAAGCAGGTTGACGCGTATGCCCCCCCCCCCCCCCCCCCGGAGCCTTCGTGATGGAACGCCGACCCGGGGTGGACGCGCCTCGCGCCGTTCCGGCCCTGCCGGCGTCCGTGCCCGCCGCGCCCGCCCTGTGCCTGGCCGCCGCGTTGGTCCTCGGCGCGGGGGAGGCGCGGGCCGCCGCCGTGTGCAGCAATACGCCCGGCGTCGGCGACACGATCCTGTGCACCGCCAGCACCTCCTCTACGGGCAACGTCGATATCGACGCCCGGAATCTCGCCATCTCGACGGCGGCCAGCAGAGGTAAAGGCGTCGAGGGTCGGCACTTGGGCCGGAGCGGCGACGTCGACATCGACCTGACGGACGGCTCCGTCGCGGCGACGGGCAATGACGCCACAGGCATCGAGGGGTTCAGGAGCGGGGGCACGGGCAGAATCTCCATCACGACGGAGAACCTCGCCGTCACGGCGGGCGGCGCGGCGGTGGGCGGCGACGTCCGGAGCATCCTGGCCGAACACAACGCCACGAGCGGCGACGTCGACGTCGACTTGACGGGCGGCTCCCTCGAGGCGACGACGGACGGTTCTTTCGCCTACGGCGCCTACGGGCTTTATCACTTCGGTTCGGGCGGAATCTCCATCACGACGAAGAACCTCGCCGTCACGGCGACGAGCAGTCAGAGTGCTTACGGCCTGTTCGGGCGGCACCGAGGCTCGGGCGACGTCGGCGACGTCTCCATCACGACGGAGAATACCGTCGTCACGGCGACGGTCGATTATCAGTACGCTTACGGCCTGTACGGGAGGCAGGCCGGTTCGGGCGGAATCTCCATCACGACGAAGAACCTCGCCGCCACGGCGACGGGCGGTCCGCGGGCCTACGGCGTGTTCGGCTGGCATACCGGCGCGAGCGGCGACCTCGACCTCGACCTGGCGGGCGGCTCCGTCACGGCGACGGCCACTCAGCAGGCTTACGGCCTGTACGGGGTGGGTCTCCCATCGGGCGAAATTTCCATCACGACGGAGAACCTCGCCATCACGGCGACGGGCGGTCAGTGGGCCCTCGGCGTCTATGGCTATCATTACGGTGCGAGCGGCGCCGTCGACATCGACCTGACGGGCGGCTCCGTTGCGGCGGCGGGCGATTCCACCTACGGCATCAGGGGGAGGCTTGCCGGATCGGGCGGGGTCTCCATCACGGCTCGGGATCTCGCCGTCACGGCGGAGGGTCTCGCCGGCCAGGGCCTCAGCGGATCTCACTCGGGACTGGGCTCGGTCACGATCACGACGGACGCGGAAGCGAAGATCAAGGCGCCGTTCTCGGTCGGCGTCCAGGGAGCTTCGACGAGCGACGCGAACGAGGCGGGGCGCGTCGTCATCGACTCGGGAGGCGCGACGGAGGCGCGTGAGGTCGGCGTTTCCGGCTGGGCGGCGCGTTCGAGCGGCCACACCTTCGGGGAGGGCGCGCAAACGGCGGACGACGCGAGTCGGACGGAACCGATGATTCACGTCACGTCGAGCGGAGACGTCACGGTCGGACCATCGGTGACGGACGCCTTCATTCGGAGCAGGGTCGCGGGCGCCGACGGGACGCTCTCGACGGCGGAGCAGGGTGTCCTCGACGCCATCGTCGAGGATGGGGATTCGGACGCGCTGGATACGGCGCTCGACGCCCTTCCCGCCGCCTATGACGACGACTACAAGGCGCAGGCGCGGGAGCTCCTGCGCAAGCGCGGCTTCGAGACGACGAACCCCGCCTCCCTGGCGCGTCTGGCCGCCGCGGAGATCCTCGCCATTCCCCGCGCGGGGGTCCGCGCCATGGCGCTTTCGCACTTCGCCATCGCGGACCACGTCAGAAACGGCGATCTGGACCCGGCCATTCTCGCCGTCCCGAGTGCTTCGCGCACCACGCAGCAGCGGGAGACGCTGGCGGAGCAGGGGAGGCTTTCCGACGCCGAGCGGGCGGTTCTCGAAGCCGTCCTGACGGGCGGGGACGTGGAAGCGGCGCTCGACCCCCTCCCCGTGGACTATACGGACGAGTGGAAGGACGGCGTCCGCCAGCACGCCATGAGCTACAACGCGGGCGACGTCCGGGTGGACGTGACCGGCGGGACGATCGTGTCGGAGGGCCACGGCATCGACGCGCGCTACGCTGTCCGGCACGAGCGCAACGGCGCCATCGAGGTCAGCGTCGCCGAGGGTGCGAGCGTCACCGGCGGCGTGGCGGGCATCCACGTCGCGGGCGCGGGCCTGGGCGACCTGGCGAGGGACTCCGAATGGGGCGCGTCCCTGAAGCTGGCGGAGGACGCGGACGTGACCGGTCTGCGCCGGCAGTTCGTCACGGTGCACGGCACGGTGACGGGCGGGACGGACGCGGCCGTGCATCTCGCGGGCGGCGGTGCGCTGCTGGTCGGTGAGACCGGCAAGGCGCACGCCGGCTCTTCGGGCGTCGGCGTTCTGATGGACGGTCTGGCGCACGTCCACGTCCAGGGCGAGGTGAAAGGCGCCGAGGGCGAAGACGCGGCGGCGGTGCATCTGACGGGCGGGGGCAGCGTGCGGGTCGGCGAGACCGGGAGGGTCTTGGCCAACGGCGCCGCCGCCGCCATCCGGGCCGACGACCCGGACGGGGACACGCCGGCGGCCACGGTGGTCCTGGAATTGGGCGTCTCCGAGGGGGTGGAGGACAACGACCGCGTGGCGCGTGAGGCCGTGCTGTCCCTGCTGGAGAGGGTGAAAGGCCCCATCACCATCGAGAACGACGACGGCTCACCCGGCCAGCCCGTGATCGCGCTGGTCGGCGCCGCCGCCTCTGGCGCAATCCTGGAGGGAGACGTCCTGAATGAGGACGGCGCTCTCGGTGGTGCTCTGGATCCCGAGAGGTTTTCGTGGGGGCCGTGTCCGGCCGGTCAGGAGAGCGAGAACACCGGCGTTTGCCGGGTGCAGGTGGACGTGGACGACGATCGTGACGGGCGGCCGGACGGCCACGGCGTCGACGCGCGCTACGACTTCCCGCGCTACCGGAGCGGCGCCATCGAGGTCAGCGTCGCCGAGGGCGCGACCGTCACCGGCGCCTTGGCGGGCGTCTACGTCGAGGGCGCGGGCCTGGGCGATTTGGCGAGGGACTCCGAGTGGGCCAGACGCCTGAATCTGGAGGAGGACGCGGACGTGACCGGTCTGCGCCGGCAGTTCGTCACGGTGCACGGCACGGTGATGGGCGGGACGGACGCGGCCGTGCATCTCGTGGGCGGCGGGATGCTGTACGTCGGTCCGACCGGCAAGGTGCATGCCGGCTCTTCGGGCGTCGGCGTTCTGGTGAATGACCCGGGGGTGGCGCACGTCCACGTCCAGGGCGAGGTGAGAGGCGCCGAGGGCGGAGCCGCGGCGGTGCATCTGACGGGCGGGGGCAGCGTGCGGGTCGGCGAGACCGGGAGGGTGCTGGCCAACGGCGCCGCCGCCGCCATCCGGGCCGACGACCCGGACGGGGACACGCCGGCGGCCAGGGTGGTCCTGGAATTGGGCGTCTCCGAGGGTGTGGCTGGCGGCGTGGCGCGTGAGGACGTGCAGTCCCTGTTGGAGAGGGTGAAAGGCCCCATCGCCATCGAGGACGACGACGGTTCGTACGGCCGCCAGCCCGTGATCGCGCTGGTCGGCGGTGCCTCTGGCGCAATCCTGGAGGGAGACGTCCTGAACGAGGACGACACTCTCGGTGGTGCTGCCCTGGATCCCGAGAGCTTTCCGTGGCGGCCGTGTCCGGCCGGTCAGGAGCGCGGGGACGGCGGCGAATGCCGGGACATCCCGCCGCCGGCGTGTCCGGCCGGTCAGGAGCGCGGGGACGGCGGCGAATGCCGGGACCTTCCCCCGCCCACGTGTCCAGCCGGTCAGGAGCGCGGGGACGACGGCGAATGCCGGGACCTTCCCCCGCCCACGTGTCCAGCCGGTCAGGAGCGCGGGGACGACGGCGAATGCCGGGACCTCCCGCCGCCGCCACTGCCGGTCGGATTCAACTGCGACGTGGCGGCGGACGGCGGCGACCCCCGGTGCCGCCTGTACGAGGCGCTGCCCTCGGTGCTGCTGTCGATGAACGGCCTTCCGACCTACGAGGAGCGGACGTCGGCGGCGCGGGACGCCGGGGGCGCCTGGGCGCGGGTGGAGGTCGCGGACGGCAAGTGGAAGGCGGACGAGTCGACGCGGCCGAACGTCGCCTACGATCACCGCCGTCACGGGCTGCGGGTGGGGACGGACTTCGCGGTGGGCGGCGTCGGGGGGGTCGGCGTGTCGCTCCACGGCCTGCGCGGCTCGGCGGAGATGGCGCAGGGGGGCAAGGTCGAGCTGTCGGGCTACGGGTTGGGCCTGCACGCCACGACGGCGTTCGCCGATGGGTTCCATGTGGACACCCAGGCCGCGATGACGTGGTACGAGGCGGATCTGGAGTCGGCGCACGCGGCCTCGGGCGCGCTGAAGAAGGGCGTGAACGGTCGGGGCCACGCGCTGGGGGTGGAGGTCGGAAGGCGAATGGCGCTCCGGGCCGGGGTGTCCGTGACGCCTCGTGCGGGCTTCACGTGGTCGAAGGTGGACCTGAACGACTTCGCCGAAGATCTGCGGTACGGCGCGCGCGTGTCCGTGGAGGATGCGCGGAGCCTGAAGGGCCGCGTGGGCGTGGGCGCGGAGAGGACGTGGGGGGACGATATGCAGGGAAGCCGCCTGTTCGGTTCGCTGGACCTGGAGCGGGAGCTCGATGAGGAGACGGAGGCGCAGGTGTCGGGGGCGTCGCCGGGATCGTCGGTGACGCCGCTGAAGGCGAAGGCGGAGAGGACCGCGTACCGCCTCGCGGTGGGTGGGGCGCGGGTCTGGGGTGAAGGCCGCTACACGCTCCGGGGCTCGGTGGGCTATACGGCGAGCGGCGGGGACAACCGCAGCCTCGGCGGCGGGGTGAGCTTCTCCCTGCGCTTCTGAACCGTTGTCGGCGCGGGGAGGCGTCGGCAGCCGGAGCGGAGGATTCGTCCGGCGGCGCGGGAGAGGCGCGGCGGGCTCAGCCCGGCCAGGGATGGTGCTCGCGCCAGTGGCGCGCGACGTCGATGCCCCGGCACACCCACACCCGGTCGTGGTTGCGGACGTGGTCGACGAAGCGGGCGAGGGCCGCCGCCCGGCCCGGACGGCCCACCAGCCGGCAGTGGAGGCCCACCGACATCATCCGGGGCGCATCCGCGCCTTCCCCACAGCGCACATGCCTCGCCTTGACACCTGCATCGGCGTGACCGGATACTTCGCACTTCCCCCTCACGCGCCCGTAGCTCAGCTGGATAGAGTACCTGGCTACGAACCAGGCGGTCGGGAGTTCGAATCTCTCCGGGCGCGCCATATGAATTGCCGAAGCGGGCTTCATCGGTCGCGGCCCGCGGGTCTGCTGCCGGGCTTCCTGGACCTCTGGTCCGGAGCCCCGGCCCGCGGCGGGGAGGGCGCTCCGGTTCGCACGTTCCCCGGCGCGTGCGCTTCTCCTCCCACGAGGGCGCGGCGCGAACGCTCACGAGCAAGACCGTCGTAGCGCGGCGGCCATCCCCACACCGCCCGGCAGGCGTCGCAATCAGGTGTTCGGCATTCCGGCCGGCCCGGCCCGCCCGCCCTTTCGGGCCGGCGCCCGCGACGCTGAAGCACCGCAATGCGAGGTCGCGCCCGGTGGGTGTCGGGCGGATGGCGTGGATTCCCGGAGAGGACGGCGCCATCCTTCGACGAACGGTGAAGCAGGGGGGCGGGCCATGCCGACGACGCCGATCATCGACTCCCAGGTCCATGCCTACGAGCGCGACCGCCCGGGCCGCCCCTGGGCGGGGGTGCTCGCCGGCCCCCCGGAGGTCACCGGCGACGACATGGCCGCCGCGATGGACGCGGTCGGCGTCGACGGGGCGCTGCTGGTCTCCCCCTACACCATGTACCGGTTCGATGCGAGCTATGCGGTCGAGGTCCACGCCCGGCATCCCGGCCGCTTCGGGCTCGTCAAGCCGGTGGACCCGACCGATCCGGCGGTGGCCGAGACCGTCGCCGAGTGGGCGGCGCAAGAGGGCGCCGCGGCGGTCCGGATCATGATGGCGCCCGCCGCCTCGATCGATCCCGGACACCCCGGCGTCGGGCGCATCCTCGACGCCGCCGCCCGCCGCTCGCTTCCCGTCAACCTGCTCTGCTGGGGCCTGCTGGACGAGGCCCGCCGCCTCGCCCGGGCCCACCCCGACACCGTCCTCGTCATCGACCACCTCGGCCTCCGGCAGCCGTTCGAGCCGCCCGCTCCGGCCGACCCGTTCGCCGACCTGCCGAAGCTCCTCGCCCTCGCCGAATGCGCGAACGTCATGGTGAAGGTCTCCGGCGCCTGCACCCTCTCGCACGAGCCCTTTCCGTACCCCGATCTCCGGGACCCGCTCGCCCGCGTCTTCGACGGCTTCGGCATCGACCGCTGCATGTGGGGGACCGACTGGACCCGCGCCGTCAACCTGCTGACCTACGAGCAGGGCGTGGAGGCGTTTCGCCGGATCGAGCGCCTGAGCGAAGACGAGCGCGCGGAGCTGATGGGCGGGACCGTGCGGCGGGTCTACGGCTGGGCGCCGTCCGGAGGCTGACCGCCGGCGCGGCGGCGGCTTCCCGCGGTCATCGGCGGCGCCGGACGTCGTCGCCGCGCCGAAGCGCCTGGCCCGTCCGAATCGCCGCGTCCCGGTCATGCCGGCTCCGCCGTCGGCGGAAGGGGTCCCTGATCCGCCAATGGTATCGTTGCGGCGTTCGGGGGCGTCCGGATTCGGATCGAATGGAATGGAACGAATAGCGAAAGGGGCCGTGCGTGACGGGGCGGCGCGCGGCGAAGGGACGGTGCCCCCGCCCGGGTCCCCGTGACGCGCGGCAGGAAGGCGGCGCTCGGGACGTCGCTCGCGTTCGCCGGGTTGTTCGGCGCGTACGGGGCCTGGCACGCATGGACCGCCGCCGACTGGCGCACCGCCAGCCGTGAGCCGGCCGGCCTCGCCCCCGACCCGGCCGTGGTGACCGAGGCGGTCGTGCAGGCCTACGCGGCCCGCGCATGGGGATGGCGGGGGTACTTCGGCGTGCACTCGTGGGTGGCGGCGAAGCCGAGCGGGGCGGCGGCCTTCACGGTGTACGAGGTGATCGGCTGGCGGCTGCGCTGGGGGCCCACCTCGCTCATGATCCACCACCGCCCCGCCGACGCCCGCTGGTACGGCCGCGCGCCGGAGCTCCTCGCCGACGTCCGGGGGGAGGGGGTGGACGGCCTCATCGAACGCCTCGACCGGGCCGCCCGCGCCTACCCCTACGCCGACCGCTACCGGGTCTGGCCGGGGCCGAACTCCAACACCTTCACCGCCTTCCTCGGGCGGGCCGTGCCGGAGCTCGGGCTCGACCTGCCGCCGACCGCGATCGGCAAGGACTATCTCGACGGCGCGGGCTTCTCCGCCTCGCCGGGGGGCGGGGTCCAGGCGTCCCTGTTCGGGCTCGCGGGCCTGCTCGCCGGGCCGGCGGAAGGCGTCGAGGTGAACCTGCTCGGCATGGTGTTCGGCGCCCACGTCTGGCCCCCCGCGATCAAGCTCCCCGTCATCGGGCGGATCGGCTGGCGCCGCGCGGGGCCGCGGAGCCTTTCCTGACGGGAAGCGAGCGGTACGGCCCCAGCGGCCCCGCCGGGCGGCCCCTGTGGTAACTTCCCCCGCCGGTCGCCCGCACCCCGAGAAGCGATGAAATTCGGAATCCTCTACGAGCACCAGCTCCCCCGCCCCTGGTCCGGGAACGCCGAGCGGCGGCTCTTCGGGGAGGCGATCGAGCAGGTCGAGCTCGCCGACCGGATCGGCATCGACTACGTGTGGGAGGTCGAGCACCACTTCCTCGAGGAGTACGCCCATTCGTCCGCCCCGGAGGTGTTCCTCGGGGCCTGCTCCCGCAACACGAGCCGCATCCGGCTCGGGCACGGGGTGGTGCTCGCGCCGCCCGCCTACAACCACCCGGCCCGGGTCGCGGAGCGTATCGCGACCCTCGACCTGGTCTCCGACGGGCGCGTGGACTGGGGGACCGGGGAGTCCGCGTCGCGCACCGAGCTCGAGGGGTTCCGGGTGAACCCGGACGAGAAGCGCGCGATGTGGGAGGAGGCGGTCGAGCAGACGGCCAACATGATGGTGATGGAGCCCTACCCGGGATTCGACGGCCAATACTTCTCCATGCCCTGCCGCAACGTGGTGCCCAAGCCGCTGCAGAAGCCCCATCCGCCCCTCTGGGTCGCGTGTTCCAAGCGCGAGACCATCCACATGGCCGCGCGCGCGGGGATCGGGGCGCTCACGTTCGCCTTCGTCGACCCCGAGGACGCGGGGCGGTGGGCGAAGGAGTACTACGAGATCATCCGGTCCGAGGAGTGCGTTCCCATCGGTCATGCGGTGAACGCCAACATCGCGATGGTGACCGGCTTCTCCTGCCACGAGGACCCGGAGGAGGCCCGCCGCCGCGGGATGGACGGCTTCCGCTTCTTCGGCTACTCCCTCGGCCACTACTACGTGTTCGGGAACCATCGCCCGGGGCGCACCGACGTCTGGAGCCGGTTCGAGGCCGCCCGCGACGAGCTGCCCGAGGTGGGGTCCGGGTCCGGCATCGGAACCCCGGACGACCTCTCCGCCCACCTCGCGAAGTTCGAGGCGGCGGGGGTCGACCAGGTCATCTTCATCCAGCAGGGCGGGCGCAACCGGCACGAGGACATCTGCGCGTCGCTCGAGCTCTTCGCGTCGCGGGTGATGCCGGGCTTCCACGCGCGGGAGGCGGAGCGCGAGGCGCGCAAGCAGGCGGAGCTCGCGCCGCACCTTGAAGCGGCGATGGCCCGGAAGCGGACCCTCGCGCCGCTCGTCGAGGACCGCATCCCGACCATCACCCCCCTCGGCCGGAACATCGTGCAGACGAACGTGCCGGACGACGCGGACGTGACCCAGCACATCCACGCCGACATCACGGTACCGCTGGAGGACCCGCTCGCGCGTCGCGAGCACGCCGACGAGACCTCCTGACGCCGCCCGCATTCCCGGGGGCAGAGCGGAGCGGTGGCCATGACCCCGGCGCGCGGTTTAGGATCGTCGGCACGAATCCCCGCGCCCGCCGCCGCAGGCCCGGCGCGCGGGCGCCCCCTGCACACAACCCGAGGAACACGATCCATGCGCGACGCCGTCATCGTCGACAGTATCCGGACCGGGCTCGCCAAGTCCTTCCGCGGCGCCTTCAACCTCACCCGCCCCGACGACATGGTCGCCCACCTCATCGACGGGCTGCTCGACCGCAACCCCGCCCTCGCCGCCGAGGAGGTGGACGACTGCATCGTGGGCTGCGCGGACCAGACCGGAGAGCAGACCGGCAACATCGGGCGGCTCGCGGTCACCCTCTCCCGGCTTCCGGTGAGCGTCCCCGGCTCCAGCGTGAACCGGTTCTGCTCCTCCGGGCTCAACACCATCGCGACCGCCGCCACCCAGGTCGCGAGCGGGTTCGCGGACGTGATCATGGCCGGGGGGGTCGAGTCGATCACCTCGTTCCAGCGCGCCAACTGCGGCGAGATCTCGAAGAACCCGAAGCTCCTGGAACACAAGCCGGACGTCTACATGGCGATGGGCAACACCGCCGAGGTGGTGGCCCGCCGCTACCAGTTGAGCCGCGAGTACCAGGACGAGTACGCGCTCTCGAGCCAGCAGCGCACCGCCCGCGCCCAGGCGGAAGGCCGGTTCGACGACGAGATCCACCCGATGGCCGCGCGCTGGATGAAGACCGACCGGAAGACCGGCGAGTCCGAGGAGATCGACGGGGTCGTCGACCGCGACGAATGCAACCGCCCCGACACCACCCTCGAAGGGCTCGCGGGGCTGCCGCCCGCGTTCGAGGAGGACGGGTCGGTGACCGCCGGCAACGCCTCGCAGCTCTCCGACGGCGCGTCGATGACCCTCGTCATGAGCGAGGAGCGCGCCCGGCGGCTCGGGCTCGAGCCGCTCGCCTTCTTCCGCGGCTTCACGGTGGCGGGCTGCGAGCCGGACGAGATGGGGATCGGCCCGGTGTTCGCGGTGCCGAAGCTGCTCGAGAAGGCCGGCCTCGGGATCGGCGACGTCGACCTCTGGGAGCTCAACGAGGCGTTCGCCTCGCAGTGCGTGTACTGCCGGGACCGGCTCGAGATCGACCCCGAGATCTACAACGTGGACGGCGGCTCCATCTCCATCGGCCATCCGTTCGGGATGACCGGCTCGCGGCTCGTGGGCCACGTCGTCCGCGGCCTGCGCGAACGCGGCAAGCGCTACGGCGTGGTCACGATGTGCATCGGCGGCGGCCAGGGCGCGGCCGGGCTGTTCGAGGCGGCCTGACCGGCCGGCGGCCGGCCGGACACGGAGCCGGGGACGGGAACCGGCGCAGGAAGAACCGGCGCCGGAGCGGAAACGTAGCCGGGACGGCGCCGGGGCGGGATCGGGAGCGGCGGACATGGTGGACGTCGGGTTCGTCGGCTGGCGGGGGCTGGTCGGATCGGTGCTGCTCGAGCGGATGCGGGAAGAAGGCGACTTCGCCGGGGTCGCCCCCGCGTTCTACTCGACCTCCGCGCCGGGCGGGCCGGGACCGTCCGCCGCCCTCGGCTTCGATGCCGGGCGGCTCGGCGACGCGCACGACGTGGGCGCGCTCGCCCGGCACGACGCGATCGTCACCTGCCAGGGAGGCGACTACACCCGCGAGGTCCACCCGCGCCTCCGCGCCGCGGGCTGGAACGGCTACTGGATCGACGCCGCCTCGGCCCTTCGCATGGAGCCGGGGACGGTGCTCGTCCTCGATCCGGTGAACGCGGACGTGATCGCCGAGGGCCTCGCCCGCGGACGGCGCGACTTCTGCGGCGCGAACTGCACCGTCAGCCTCCTGCTGATGGCGCTCGCGGGCCTCTTCCGGGCCGGCCTCGTGGAGTGGATGACCACCATGTCCTACCAGGCCGCGTCCGGGGCGGGGGCCGCGCACATGCGCGAGCTCGCGGCGCAGATGGCGGCGGTCGGCGAGGCGGTGCGCGCCCCCCTCGCGGACCCCGCTTCGTCCGCCCTCGCGGTCGACCGGAGCGTGCGCGAAGCCCTCGCGGACGACGGCTTCCCGCGGAGCCGGTTCGGCGCCCCGCTCGCCGCGAGCCTCCTCCCGTGGATCGACCGGCCGGTCGGCGACGGCCGGAGCCGCGAGGAGGGGAAGGCGTTCGAGGAAGGCAACAAGATCCTCGGGAGCGACCCGCCGGTTCCCATCGACGGGGTGTGCGTCCGGGTCGGCTCCATGCGGTGCCACGCACAGGCGTGCACCGTCAAGCTCCGCGAGGATCGGCCACTCGACGAGATCGAGGCCCTCATCGGCGGGGCGCACGACTGGGTGCGGGTGGTCGGGAACACCCCGGAGGCGACCTTGGCCGAGCTGACCCCGGCCGCGGTGGGGGGCCGCCTCGAAATCGTGGTTGGGCGGCTCCGCAAGCTCCGGATGGGCGGCGAGTACCTGACCGCGTTCACGGTCGGCGACCAGCTCCTCTGGGGCGCGGCCGAGCCCCTTCGCCGGATGCTCGGGATCCTGCGGAGCCATCTCGGCGAGGCCGGACGACCTGCCCGCCCGACCCGCGCCGAAGCCGCCTGAACACGCCCCGGTCCGGCCGGGCCACGACGGGCAGGGAGGGGCGGGCCGCCCGAGAGGCCCGTGCGTTGTTCGTAACTTATTGATATACAGAATGTAGAGAGCGGAAGCCGAGATATTTTCTACCCCACGGATATGGCGTTGTTCCAGGGTCTGGGATCGGCTTGAGAGGGCTTTGGGCGGATTTCACCCCACGGCGGGTCGTACCCGGGCACACCCTCCCTGGGTACGCCGGCGTCTCGCCGGCCCAGGAAGGGCGAAGCGTCGCGAGAACGAACATGCCGGCGGGACGCCGGCGTACCCAGGGGCGTTCGCCATTGGCGAAAACCCTGGCAGCGCGAATGCCTCGCCCGAGGGCGAAGCCCCGGGACGAGAGGACGGGGGCGATATAATCGGCGGCAACCCCTCCGCTCCCGGCCCTCCGGGAAGGATGCCCGCATGAAGCATTCGGACGTATCCCTCGAAGACAAGTACACCCTCGACTCCGGGCGCGTGTACATCACCGGGGTCCAGGCCCTCGTCCGGCTCCCGATGATGCAGCGCCGGCGCGACGCTGCGGCCGGCCTCGACACCGCCGGCTACATCTCGGGCTACCGAGGCTCGCCCCTCGGCGGCTTCGACAACGCCCTCGTCCAGGCGAAGCCCCTCCTGGAGAAGCACCACGTCCGCTTCCACCCGGGCCTCAACGAGGACCTCGCGGCCACCGCGGTCTGGGGCTCGCAGCACACCGAGATATTTCCCGGCGCGAAGTACGACGGGGTGTTCGCGATCTGGTACGGGAAGGGGCCGGGGGTCGACCGGAGCGGCGACGTGCTCAAGCACGGCAACTTCGCCGGCTCGGGAAGGAACGGCGGGGTGCTCTGCATCGCGGGGGACGACCACGGGGCCAAGTCCTCGTCCATGCCCCACCAGTCCGAGCAGGCGTTCGTCGCCGCCCTCATGCCGGTGTTGAACCCCTCGTCCGTCCAGGAGTACCTCGACCTCGGCCTCTTCGGCTTCGCGGCGAGCCGCTACTCCGGCTGCTGGATCGGGTTCAAGGCGGTCTCGGACACGGTCGAGAGCTCGGCCTCCGTCCTCGTCGACCCGCACCGGCTCCGGTTCACCGAGCCGGGCGGCTTCGAGCTTCCCGAGGGCGGGCTCAACATCGACGTCGAGTACCGCCCGATCCCCTACGAGGAGCGCCTCCTCGAGCAGAAGCTCCCCGCCCTCCTCGCCTTCGCCCGCGCCAACCCGGTGGACCGGGTGGTCATCGCCGCGCCCCGGCCCCGGATCGGGATCGTCACCGCCGGCAAGGCGTACCTCGACCTCCGCCAGGCCCTCGACGACCTCGGGCTCGACGAGGAGGCGGCGGCGGGGATCGGGCTCTCGGTCTACAAGCTCGCCCTCACCTGGCCGATCGAGCCCGAAGGGGTCATCCGGTTCGCGGCGGGGCTCGACGAGATCATCGTGGTGGAGGAGAAGCGGGGGTTCATCGAGGACCAGCTCACCCGCCTCTTCTACAACCGGGAGGACGCGCCGGCGCGCATCGTCGGCAAGCGCGACGAGGCGGGGCGGGTCCTCCTCCCCGAGCGGGGGGAGTTGTCCGCGGCGATCGTCGCCCGCGCGCTCGCGGCGCGGCTCCGGCGCCCCGGCGCGCCCGGCGCGGAGAGCGCGGAGCTCGACCGGCGGCTCGTGCAGCGCCTCGCCCGCATCGACCAGATCGCGGACCAGGCCGGGAAGGCGGCGGCGATCCTCTCGCGCTCGCCCTACTTCTGCTCGGGCTGCCCCCACAACACCTCGACCCGCATCCCCGACGGCTCGCGGGCGATGGCCGGCATCGGCTGCCACGGGATGGCCATGTTCCACCCGGAGCGCCGCACCGCGTACGCGACCCACATGGGCGGCGAAGGGGTGAACTGGATCGGCCACGCCCCGTTCACGACCGAGAGCCACCTCTTCGCGAACCTCGGCGACGGCACCTACGACCACAGCGGGATCCTCGCGGTGCGGGCGGCGGTCGCGGCCGGGGTCAACGTCACCTACAAGATCCTCTACAACGACGCGGTGGCGATGACCGGCGGCCAGCCGCTCGGGGGGGAAGTGCGGGTGGACTCGATCGCCCGCCAGATGGTCGCGGAGGGGGTGGAGAAGGTCGTGGTGGTGAGCGACGAGCCGGAGAAGTACCCGGCCGGCTACCTCCCCCGCGGGGTCCCCGCCCACCACCGGGACGACCTCGACCGGGTGCAGCGCGCGCTCCGGGACACCCCGGGGGTGACCGTGCTCGTCTACGACCAGACCTGCGCGGCGGAGAAGCGCCGGCGCCGGAAGCGCGGCCTCATGGCCGACCCGCCGAAGCGCGCGTTCATCAACCACCTCGTATGCGAGGGCTGCGGCGACTGCTCGGTCGCGTCGAACTGCGTCTCGGTGCAGCCCCTCGAGACCCGGCTCGGGCGCAAGCGCCGCATCGACCAGTCCAACTGCAACAAGGACTTCTCCTGCGTCAAGGGGTTCTGCCCGAGCTTCGTGACGGTGCACGGGGGGCGGGTCCGGAAGGCGGCGGGAGCGGGCGCCGCGGGCGGCGGCGCGGGGACGGGCGGCGCGGATGGCGGCCCCGACCCGTTCGCGGACCTGCCGGAACCGAAGGTCCCCGGCTGCGTCGAGCCCTACGGGATCCTCGTCACCGGCATCGGGGGCACCGGGGTCATCACCATCGGCGCGCTGCTCGGGATGGCCGCCCACGTTGAGGGCAAGGGGGTCACCGTGCTCGACTCGACCGGCCTCGCCCAGAAGAACGGCGCGGTCGCGAGCCACGTGCGCATCGCGGAGCGGGCCGAGGACCTGCACGCGACCCGGATCGGGGCCGGCGCGGTGCGGCTCCTCCTCGGCTGCGACATGGTGACCGCGGCCGCCCCGGAGAGCCTCGCGACCATCGACCAGGGCGCGTCGCGGGCGGTCGTCAACGGGGACGTGACCCCGCCCGCGGCCTTCGTCATCGACAACACCATCGACCTCGGCTCGCGCCTCATGGCCCGCCGGATCCAGGACGTCGCGGGCCGGGAGAGGGTGGACTTCGTGGAGGCGACGACCCTCGCGACCGCCCTCCTCGGCGACTCGATCGCCACCAACCTCTTCATGGTCGGCTACGCCTGGCAGAAGGGGCTGGTGCCACTCGCGGCGGGGTCGATCGAAGAGGCTGTCCGCCTGAACGCGGTGGCCGTGGAGGCGAACCGGCAGGCGTTCGGGTGGGGCCGGCTCGCGGCCCACGACCCGGCGCGGGTGTGGAAGATCGCCCGCCCGTTCCTGGCCCCCGAGGCGGTCGAGGGGGCGGCGGAGGGAGGGGACGACGCGCCCGAGACCCTCGACGCGCTCGTAGAGCACCGGGCGGCCTTCCTCCGGGACTACCAGAACGAGGCGTGGGCCGAGCGCTACCGGCGGCTCGTCGAACGGGTGGAGGCGGCGGAGCGCGAGCGCGCGCCGGGCCGGAGCGGGCTGGCCGAGGCGGTCGCGCGCAACCTCTTCCGGCTCATGTCGTACAAGGACGAGTACGAGGTGGCCCGGCTCTACACCAGCGGCGAGTTCGAGGCGGGGCTCCGCCGCCAGTTCGAGGGCGGCTACCGGCTCCGCTTCCACCTCGCGCCGCCCCTCCTCGCGCGCCGCGACCCGGAGACCGGCGAGCTTCGCAAGCGCGAGTTCGGGCCGTGGATGTTCGGCACCTTCCGGGTGCTCGCGCGGATGCGGCGGCTGCGCGGGACGACGTGGGACCTCTTCGGGCGGACCGGGGAGCGGCGGATGGAGCGCCGCCTCATCGAGGACTACCGCGAGACGGTGGGGGATATCCTGGACCGGCTCACCCCCGCGAACCACGAGACGGCGGTGGCGCTCGCCTCCGTACCGGAGGGCATCAAGGGCTTCGGGCACGTGAAGGCCCGGAGCGTGGAGGCGGCGGAGCGGCGGGCGGAACGGCTCGCGAAGGCGCTCCGGGCGGAGGCCGACGCGCCGCCCGAGGCCGCCGCGGCGCGTGCGGCGGCGGCCGGCGGCGCCTGACCGGAAGGCCGAGGGCGTGGACCGGCCGGCAGCGTGCGCAATCTTGGCCGATCTTCCGCCGAGCGGAGAGGCCGCTCGGGAGGAGGAGGCCCGGATGAGCGTCCATCTCATCGCGCGTCGGAAGAAGAACGAATCCGTCCGGGAAAAGACCAGGGCGGCCTGGCCGAAACGGCGTCGGATCGCGACCGACACGTCGGCGTTCGTTCGCTGATGAGGATCGAGAGGAGCATGAGCCGGAAGAAGAAGATCGCGGTAGTGGGGGCGGGGGCGGTCGGCGCCTATACGGGCGGGCATCTCGCGCGCACCGGGCAGGACGTGACCTTCCTCGACCCCTGGCCCGAGCACGTCGAGTACATGAAGGCGCACGGGATCGAGATATTCGGGGTCACCGAGGCGGAGCGGTGCACGGTTCCGGTGCGGGCGCTCCACCTCTCGGAGCTCGAGAGCCTCGCCCGCGAGGCGCCGTTCGACGTCGTGTTCGTGTGCGTCAAGTCCTACGACACCGCGTGGTCGACGACGATGATCGCGCCCTTCCTCGCGCCGGACGGGTTCGTGGTCTCGCTCCAGAACTGCATCAACGAGGAGACCATCGCCGGCATCGTCGGCTGGGGCCGCACGGTGGGATGCATCGCGAGCGTCATCTCGGTGGAGCTCTTCAAGCCCGGCCACGTGCGGCGCGCGGTTCCGCTCGGGGGCGAGCGGCACACCGTGTTCCGGGTCGGCGAGCCGCACGGACGGCCGACCGCGCGCGTCGCGGAGGTGGCGGACATGCTCCGGGCGGCCGACAGCGCCAAGGTCACCGCCAACCTCTGGGGCGAGCGCTGGTCCAAGCTCACCGCGAACTGCATGAGGAACGCGGTCTCCGCGGCGACCGGGCTCACGAGCCGGGAGGGCGACCTGCGCGACGACTGCCGTCGGCTCGCGATCCGGCTCGCGGCGGAGAGCGCGGCGGTCGGGCGCGCCCTCGGCTACGACCTGGAGGTCGTCTACGGCTTCGACCCCGACCGGCTGGTAGCGGCGGCCGAGGGCGGCAACGAAGCGCTCGACGGCCTCGAATCCGAGCTGCTCGAACGCGCCCGCAACGCGAAGGGCGGCGGCGCGGGCCACCGGCCCTCGATGGGGCAGGACGTGGTGAAGGGGCGGCGCACCGAGATCGACTGGCTGAACGGCTTCGTGGCGCGGCAGGGGGCCGGGATCGGGATGGATGCGCCCGCGAACGCGGCGATCACGGAGGTCGTCAAGCGGATCGAGCGACGCGAGGCCGAGCCGCACCCGGACCTCGTGCGCGGTATCTGAGTCCAGCCCGCCATGAGTGACCCCGGTGCCAAATCCGTTGTCAGGGACGAACTGGCGAGGATCGTTGTTCAACTGGGGGACAGGTTTATCCCTCCTCTTTCCGAAGCATACAAAAATCCTGACGTGGGAACAAAATATGTCCCGACGTTCTTCGGGACGTTACTGTGGGATATCGGGGCATCGATATATATCTTCAGGGACGCCGATTTTTCCCGGAGCTTTGACATCCTCGGAGCAACACTTATAGTCGCATTCTTCAGCACCTTGCTGGTGTTGAACTTGATGTTCACTGCCTTGATCGCATGGAGTTTCGATCGAGGACGGCCGCTGGACTTCTTCTTGCGAGGTCTGATTTTTCCTACGGCGACCGTCGTGATATTGAGCTTCGCATTCCCATGGTGACAGGAGTTCATCAAATGAACGGAAGAAGAACAATCGGGGCATCTGTTCTGGGCGCGCTCATGGTGTTGGCGTGCGTTGTGCCGTCCTCCGCCCAGTCCCAAACTCCGGGTTTTACGCTCGGGGAAAAAGAATCCCCTGTCACCAGGGCGACGATTGCCGACAAATTCCTCTGGGTGGGGATTTCTCTGATCAACCGTGATTCCAGATACAGACCTGTCCCTCTCTATGGTTATCCCGCATCTTCCCTTCAGGACGATGGAATACTGGAAATGATATTGCCCGAGATTGTGGACAACGCTGTCCGAACCGCGAGGGTTACGCCTTCCTCTTCCGGAAAGGATGAATACCGTGGCCGGGCAATTCTGTATTCGGGAAGCGGCAACAATTTTCAGAGCAGGGAGGAGGAATTGAGGGATCTGCTCGACGCGTGGAGGATGGTGACATCCACGGGAAACGATGATCTGATCGCATTCTCTCGACCGATTCGCGACGACGTTTTTGGCGGAGAACCTCCCCCGGAGTATGAATTGATGACGAGACCGGAGCTTTGGGCGGCAGGCAGCGGTAACGATTTCTCGCCGGACGAAAGAGAATCCGTTACGAACCGGACCCAATAGACAGGAGGAGGGAGATGGCGATCGAAGAAGGCAAGGCGGCGCCCGCGTTCACCCTGGAGGACGCGGACGGGAAGCGGGTGTCGCTCGGCGACTACCGCGGGCGGTACGTGGTGGTGTACTTCTACCCGCGCGACGACACCCCGGGCTGCACCAAGGAGGCGTGCGGCTTCCGGGACCTCCACGACTCGATCCGCGCCCGCGGGGCGGAGGTGATCGGGGTCTCGCCGGACGACGGGGCGGCCCACCGGAAGTTCGGCGACAAGTACGCGCTGCCCTTCACCCTGCTCTGCGACCCGGACCGCGAGGTCATGGCGCGGTACGGCGCGTGGGGCGAGAAGACGATGTACGGGAAGAAGACGGTGGGGGTGATCCGATCGACCGTCATCGTCGCCCCGGACGGGATCGTCGCGAAGCGCTGGCGGCGCGTGGCGAAGGCCGCGGACCATCCCGCGAAGGTGCTCGAGGCGCTCGACTCGCTCGCCGCCGCCGGCTGAGCCGGCGCGCGAGCGCGCTTCGCGTCACGACCTGCGCGACACCCGTGCGATCCTTGCGCGCCATGCGGGTCGGAACGATGGGGTTGGAACGATGGATACGAGGGTCGGTCTTCCGGGAGGACCGGGGCGCGTCGGCCGCGTGTCCCCACTGCCGGGTGAAGCGACCCCCTCGAAGGAAACGGTGACGAGGTGAACGGCGACCCCGACCGCCGGCGCCCGCCGCCCGCGGGCCCCTCCGCTTCCCCCGCCGCGAGCGGCGCCACCGCGGCCGCTGGCGGGGCCGCAGCCGCCGGCGCGGGCGGGCGGTGGGACCCCGGCCAGTACCACAGGTTCTCCGACCACCGGCGGCGGCCGGCGCTGGAGCTGCTCGCCCGGGTTCCCCCCATCGAGCCCCGACTCGCCGTCGACCTCGGGTGCGGCTCGGGCGAGATCACCCGCCTCATCGCGGAGCGCTGGCCGGGCGCGGCGGTGCAGGGCGTCGACAACTCCCCCGACATGCTCGCGCGGGCGCGCGCCGGGGACGAGGAAGGCGCAACGGGTGAGGGGAGAGGGAAGGGCGAAGCGGCCGGGATCGAGTGGGTCGAGGCCGACGTCGCGGCCTGGTCGCCCGCCTCGCCGCCCGGGCTCCTCTACGCGAACGCCTCTTTGCAGTGGGTGGACGGGCACGCGGCGCTCTTCCCCCGGCTCCTCCGCTCGCTCGCCCCGGGCGGGGTGATCGCGGCGCAGATGCCGCTCAGCCGCGAGGCGCGCTCCCACCGCCTGATGCACGAAGTCCTCGCCGGGGGAGGCCCCGGCGGCGCGCCGCTCGGAACCGAAGCCCTGCGCCGCGAGATCGCGCGCCGGTGGGTGCTCGGCCCGGCCGAGTACTTCGGCCTCCTCGCCGCCGACGCGGCCCGGATCGACGTCTGGACCACCGAGTACCTCCAGGCGCTCGAAGGCGAGGACCCGGTGCTCGAGTGGGTGAGCGGAACCGGGCTCCGCCCGATCCTGAACGGGCTCGCGGGCGAGGAGCGCGAGCGGTTCCTCGACCGCTACCGGGCGGCCCTCCGCGACGCCTACCCGCGGCGCCCGGACGGCGTCACCCTCTATCCGTTCCGCCGCCTCTTCATCGTCGCGGTTCGAGGGTGATGACCTTGGCCCGCCGTTCGGACCCCTCTCCGTCCCGCCGCCGGCCGATGCCCGGTCGATCCTTCCCCGGTTCGGAGAAAATCGATCCCGTGAACCCCAACGTCGCGCTCCGCCGCCGGGGGGCGGCCGCGCGCCGGCCGATGCCCGGACCGGGCTGAGCCGAGCCATGCTCCTCGCCATCGACGCCGGCAACACCAACGTCGTGTTCGCGGTCCACGACGGGGATCGCATCCGCGGCCAGTGGCGGGCCTCGACGAGCGACTCCCGCACCGCGGACGAGCACCTGGTCTGGCTCTCGCACCTGATGGCCTTCGACGGCCTCGACCCGGCCGGCATCGAGCGGGCGATCTTCTCCACGGTGGTCCCCCAGGCGCGGATGGGGATCGAGACCCTGTGCCGCCGCTTCTTCGGCTGCGAGGCGATGGTGGTCGGCGACCCCGGCGTCCGGCTGCCCCTCCAGGTGCTCGTCGAGCGCCCGTCGGAGGTCGGGGCGGACCGCCTCGTCAACTCGGTGGCCGCCCACACGACCTACGGCGGCCCCCTCATCGTGGTCGATTTCGGCACCGCCACGACCCTCGACGTCGTCGACGCGGACGGCAACTACGCGGGCGGAGTCATCGCCCCCGGCATCAACCTCTCGATGCGCGCCCTGCACATGGCGGCCGCCCAGCTTCCCAACGTCGCGGTCGAGCGCCCGGAGAGCGTCATCGGCAAGAGCACCGTCGGCGCCATGCAGTCGGGGGTGTTCTGGGGCTACGTCGCCCTCGTCGAGGGGCTCGTGGCGCGGGTCCGCGCGGAGTTCGGCGCGCCGATGAAGACCATCGCGACGGGCGGCCTCGCCCCGGTGTTCCGGGCGGGCGCCGACCTCTTCGACCACGAAGACCCGGACCTCACGATCCGGGGGCTGGTCGAGATCCACCGCTACAACCTGCCGTAGCGGACCGCGAAGCGGGTCACTGACGGGGCTCCCGACCTGCGACCGGGCCAGCTCCGCCGCGACGGCGGGGCCGGTCGCGCCGGCCCACGCGAAGCCGCTCAGGAGAGGAATGCTGTCGTACCACCCCGCCTCATCCGCCGCCTGACGGCGGTCGGAGCGGAGGCGGCGCGCTCAGAACGAGGAATCGGGCTCTTTCAGGAACTCGACCTCTTCCGGGGTCGACTCCCGCCCCAGCGCCGCGTTGCGATGCGGGAAGCGCCCGAACCGGTCGATGATCACCTTGTGGCGCACCGCGTAGTCGAGGGTGTTCGCGTCGTCGAGGGAGGCGAAGAGGGCCACGGACCGCTCCTGTTCCGCCGGGTCTTCGCTGTGCTCGAAGGGGAGGTAGAGGAACCTCCGCTCGTCCTTGGACATCCCCCGGTCGAGGCCGCGTTCGACCGCCTCTCTTGCAAGACCGAGGGCCGCCGCGTCGGCCGCGAACGCGCGGCCGTCGCCGCGGTACAGGTGGCGCGGGAACTGGTCGAGGGCGATCACCGCCGCGAGCATCCCGCGCGCGGTCGCCCGCCAGCGCTCCGGCACGCGGCGCCGGAGCGCTTCGTGCAGCGCGAGGAAGCGCTCCTGGACCCGGGCGTCCACCGCCTCGCCGCCCCCGAACCAGTCGTCGTAACCGAGCTCCTCGAACCAGAAGCCAAGCACCTCGTCGATGCGCGCCGGATCGGGGTCGGGGGCAGGGCCGGAACCGGCGCCGTCAGGGCCGGCGCTCACCGGGCGGCCCCGCCGCCCGCGGAAGCATCCCCTTCCCCGCCCCGGCCCGCGTCCGCCGCCTCGCCCCGATGGGCATCGGCCATCTCGGCGAGCGAGGTGAAGTAGAAGTCGACCTCCGGCGGCTCCTCGACCGGGCGCGTCGCGCCGGACCCGCCCGCCGCCGCCCGGCGGTGGATCCAGGCGGTGGCGAGGCCGAGGGAGCGGGCGGTCGCGCAGTCGTGGAACAGGCTCTCCGCGGTGTGCAGGATCCCGCTCCGCGCCGCCCCGAAGTCGCGCTCCAGGCGCTCCAGCATGTAGTGGAAGTTCCGTGGGTCGGGCTTGTAGGAGCCGATGTCCTCGGCGGTGTAGATCGCGTCGAACTCCACTTCGAGCTTCTCGTTGCTGGCCGCGAACCCGGCCCGGTGGACGTTCGACAGGATGACCAGCCGGAAGCGCCGCTTGAGGTACCGGAGCGCCGCCGCGGAATCCGGGAAGGCCGGCCAGTCCGGGACCGAGGCGCCGAACGCCCGCGCGAGGGCCGGGTCCGGATCGAGGCCCCAGTCGCGGGCGATCGCGGCGTGGACCGCGGCGAGGATCTCGGGGTAGGGCGCGCCCGGCGCGCGCGCCTGCTCCTCGTGCTCGCGGCGCCCGAAGGCGGCGACCCGCTCCTCCGCGCCGATCGCCCGCCCGGCGGCGCGCCCGGCGCGCGCGGCGCGCGCGGCGAGGGGTTCGAGGGCGGCCGCGATCCCGGTCTCCCAGTCGATGAGGGTGCCGTAGCAGTCGAAGGTCAGGGTGTCGAAGTCGGAGAGCTTCATTCCGTGGTCTCCATGCGCCGGGCGATCCCCTCCGCCCGCGCCTCGTCCAGGGTGGCGGCGGGGGAGAGCGCCTGGGGGTCCATCGCCGCCTCGATGAGCGAGAGCCCGCGGTGGACCAGGGCTTCGTCGAGCGCCGCGTCGAACTCGTCGTCGCTCTCCACCCGGACCCCGAAGCCGCCGTAGGCGCGGGCGAGCATCGCGAAGTCGGGGTTGGCGAGCCCGGTCCCGTACACCCGCTCCGGGTAGTGGCGCTCCTGGTGCATGCGGATGGTCCCGTACATGCCGTTGTTGGCGACGATGACGGTCAGGTCCGCGCCGTACTGGCTCGCGGTCGCGAGCTCCTGGCCGGTCATGAGGAAGCACCCGTCCCCCGCGAAGCACACCACCTGCCGGTCCGGGTGGACGAGGGCGGCGGCGACCGCGGCCGGCGTCCCGTAGCCCATCGACCCCGAGGTCGGGGCGAGCTGGGTCCGGTACGCCCGGTACTCGAAGTAGCGGTTCACCCACGCCGCGTAGTTGCCGGCCCCGTTGCACACGATGGCGTCGTCGTCGAGGCGCGCGCGGGTGCGGGCCACCACGTGCTCCAGCCGCACCCGCCCCGGGGTGGGCCGGAGCTCCCGGCCCGCC
This sequence comes from Gammaproteobacteria bacterium, assembly GCA_965243335.1. GTDB lineage: Bacteria > Pseudomonadota > Gammaproteobacteria > HK1 > HK1 > JAJDXW01. The sequence continues at coordinate 200,968 of OZ251545.1, read as the reverse complement.
CGGTACTCGGCGGCGCACTCCCGCGCCCACTCCTCGCGCTGGCGGGCGCGGCCCGCGGCGGGCGCGAGGTCCGCGATCGCGGCCGTGAACGAGGCGGCCGACGCGTTGACCGGGAGGTCGGGCCGGTACACCCGGCCGAGCTCCTCCGCCCCCGGGTGCACGTGCACGAAGCGGCTGGCCGGGTTGGGGACGTCGACGAGGGCATAGCCGCTCGTCGTGATCTCCCCGAGCCGGCTGCCGAGGGCGATCAGGAGGTCCGAGCGGCGGAACCGGTCCGCGGTCCGGGGATCGAGCCCGAGGCCGGCGTGGCCGCAGTAGTTCGGGTGGCGGTTGTCGAGGTAGTCCTGGCAGCGGAACGAGGCGGCGACCGGGACGTGGTGCGCGGCGGAGAACCGCGCGAGGTCGCGCGCGGCGGCAGCCGACCAGCCCCCGCCCCCGACGACGAGCATCGGCCGCTCGGACCCCGCGAGGAGCTTCCCGAACGCCTCCACGTCGCTCGCCGCCGCCTTCGGGACGCCGGGCACGGCGGGGCGGGCGTCCGGCGCGTCGGCGCGGGCCGAGAGGACGTCCTCCGGCAGGGCCAGCACCACCGGCCCCGGCCGCCCGGAGGCGGCGGTGTGGAACGCGCGGCTCACGTACTCCGGGATCCGCTCGGTCCGGTCCACCTGGGCGACCCACTTGGCCATCTCGCCGTACATTCGGCGGTAGTCCATCTCCTGGAACGCCTCGCGGTCCAGCATCCCGCGGCCCACCTGGCCGACGATGAGCACGAGCGGGGTCGAATCCTGGAACGCGACGTGGACCCCGGCCGCGGCGTTGGCCGCGCCCGGGCCGCGGGTGACCATGCAGACCCCGGGCCGGCCGGTGAGCTTGCCGTAAGCCTCGGCCATCATCGCCGCCCCGCCTTCCTGGCGGCAGACCACGGCGCGGATGCCGGGCAGGTCGTGCAGCCCGTCGAGCGCGGCGAGGAAGCTCTCGCCGGGCACGAGGAAGACCCGGTCGCATCCCTGGATCGCGAGCTGATCGGCGAGGATGCGCCCGCCGTGGCGGAGGTTACGCATCGCACGGGCCTCCGGCCGCCGGCCGACCGCGCCCGGTTCCGTCCGTCCGGGCGGGCGTGGGCCCCGGATCGGACGCCGGGGGGGCGGCGGCCATCCGCGCGATCGCGGGCATCGATCTCTCCATTCGTCGTGGATTCCGAGCGGGGGAGGGAGAGGGGGTTCCAGACCTCGTGAAACGACCCGCGCCGGCCCCGACCGGCGTGGGCCGTGTTTCGGAGTCGGGAGCTTTCGGCCGCGGAGCCGCGTCGAGGAGGGCAGGTCCCGAACGAGTGTAGCGCATACGCAGAGCTGGGCGTTCACAAGGATGCGATCGCGGTGGCGGTGGCGCTGCCGGGGCGTGAGGCGCCGGGGCGGGCTCGAGAGTCGGCGCAAGTCGCCTCGGCGGCTGATTCGCGCCCCGGGTCCGAACGGTGGGGTGGAGAGCTTCCGTTACCAGGCGGGTTCGTGCCGGTGCGGGGTGTATCGGGAGGTCGTGGAGCGGGATCGACTCCCTGCACCGAGACCTTGCGAACGGTGCACGGGGCTCCATCGCCGCGCGGCGGCGTCGCGCCGCGTGCGCCATGCAAACCCGGCGCGGGCGGGGGGCGCTCCCCCTACCGGGGCGCGAGCCGGACCGCGCCGTCCATGCGGATCGTCTCCCCGTTCAGGATGGTGTTGTCGATGACGTGCAGGACGAGCCGCGAGAACTCGTCGGGCCGGGCAAGCCGCCGGGGGAACGGGACCGAGTCGCCGAGGCTCTTCTGGACCTCGGGCGGAAGCGAGCGGAGCATCGGGGTCTCGACGAGGCCCGGAGCGATGGTGAGCACCCGCACCCCGAACTGGGCGAGCTCGCGCGCGGCCGGCAGGGTGAGGGCGACCACGCCCCCCTTGGACGAGGCGTAGGCGGGCTGCCCCACCTGCCCGTCGTAGGCGGCGACGGAGGCGGTGTTGACGATGACCCCGCGCTCGCCCGAGTCGTTGACCGGCTCGAGGCCGGCCATATCCGCGGCCGCGAGCCGCATGAGGTTGAACGTCCCGACCAGGTTGACGTTGATCACCCGGACGTAGTCTTCGAGCGGGAGCGGCCCGGTGCGCGACACGATCCGGCCCGGGGTCCCCACCCCCGCGCAGTTGATGAGGAGCCGGGCCGGGCCGTGCGCCTCGCGGGCCGCCGCCACCGCCGCCTCCCCGCTCGCCGCGTCGGCGACGTCGCATTCGAGGGCGACTCCGCCCGTCTCCTCCGCCACCCGCGCGGCGCCGTCCACGTTCACGTCCAGCACCGCCACCCGGGCCCCCGCCCGCGCGAGCGCCCGCGCGGTCTCCGCCCCCATTCCCGAGCCGCCGCCGGTCACCAGCGCCGCGTGTCCCGCTACGTCCATTCCGAATCCTCCTTCGGTTCGCCGTCGGTCAATTCCCGGCTTCGCCCGCGCCTCCAGCCTCCCCGGCCGCGGCCGGCGCCGCGGTCGCCGCCGCCTCCGCGATCGCGTCGAGCTTCTCCCGGACCTCGGGGTCCAGCTCGGAGAGAGGGACGTGGTCGGCCAGATCATAAAAGCTCTTCTTGGAGATCAGCGCCTCCGGCAGGCCCAGCTTCTTCGCATACGCACGGAACAGGGGGGTGAGGAAATCGTCGCTCACCTTCGTGTCGGGGTCCCAGGGAGAGCCGCGCCCCAACTGCGCCATGGCCGCCGTGATCTCGTCGACCGCCTCGCGCATCGCGGCCACCCGCCTCTCGGCCTCGGGTCCGGCGAAGAGCGGTCCCGGCGCGTCGGCGGTGGCCGTCGCGGCGGCATGCGACTCGAGCGCGGCCCGCGTGCAGAGGTAGCTCTCGATCTCGCGCCGGCGCCAGACCAGGCAGCCGATCGGGCGCATGTCCGGCGGCGGGGATTCGAGGCGGTCGAACAGGGCGACGCCGCGAAGCGCCGGAACCGCCTCCCGGAGGCCGTGGAAGTGGCGCTGCGCCGCCGTCGGCTGGTTCCCGACGTAACGGACGAAGGGGCGCTCGAGCGCGCGGAGCGCGGCGTCGTGGCCGAGCCTTCGCGCGAGGGCCTGGAGCACCGAGAGGTCCGTCGAGCCCTCGAGGTACAGCACCCATCCGGTCTGCTCCGCCTGAAGGTACTGCTCGAACCCGATCTCGCGGAGGGCCTTCGCCGCCTGGCTCCCCCGATCGGCGACGCGGTGGGGCCGGCCCACGAAGGCGACGACCAGATCCCGGCCCGCCGCCTCGTTTAGGAGCACCTCGGAGTGGCTGGCCGCGATCACCTGGCCGCCGCTCTCGCCGGCGGTCTCCATGATCAGCCCGTAGATCTGCCGCTGCCGGAGGATCTCGAGATGCGCGTCCGGCTCGTCCAGGAGCAGGACCGCGCCGGGATTGGAGTACAGGTAGGCGAGGATGAGCAGGGTCTGCTGGAGGCCGCGGCCCGCGGAGGAGAGGTCGAGGGCCACCCCCCGTTCCCGGTAGCTCATCGTGATCTCGCCCCGCTCCGCGACGTAGCGGGGCGGATCGAGCTCGGCGCCGAAGAGGCCGCGGATCCGGCTCGCCAACGCCTCCCACCGCTCCGGCTGCTCCTCCCGGATGCGATGGCAGAGGTTGCGCAGGACCTCCGCCGTGCGGGCCTCCCCGATCCGCACGTTGACCGCGCCGTGATCGAGGCGGGTCTCCGTCGCCGCGAGGCCCGACATCGGCGGCAGGAAGGCGACGTCCGCGACCCCGGCTTCCGCGGGAATCGGCATTCGCGCCGGGGTCTTTCCCTCCGACACCCGCAGCGGCCGGCAGTAGAACGACTCCTCGTTCGCGTAGTCGAACTCCAGCCCGCAGGTCCAGCTCCGGTCCGGGGCCGCGCCGCCGGGAGCCGAGCCGTCCAGGACCGTGCTGCCCAGGGCTGCGCCGTCGACGGTGATCTCGATCCGCACGTTGGCGGTGCGCTGGCGGCCGCCGACGTTGCTCACGGCGCGGACGTGCAGCTCGCGCCACAGCAGGTTGGCGTTCGGGACGGGAATGGCGACGAGGTCACGCCGGTTGACCGTCACCCCCGGACGCTTCTCCGGGGCCGCCTTTCCCGCGCGCCGCTCGTTCCAGCGCCGGAGGCCGACGTACCAGAGCGCGAGCGCCTGCAAGGCGGAGGTCTTGCCGGAGTTGTTGGGGCCGACGAAGACGACCGGGCTGCCGAGCTCGACCTCGACCTCCTCGAACCGCTTGAAGTTGCGAATGGCGAGCCTGGTGAGCATCGAACGCCGCGCGCGAGGTGCGAGCCCGGCAGTCTAACCCCGTCCCGCGCGGGGCCGGCCCCGCGGGCGGGGGCCTTCACACTCAGCGAACCCGGCCCGGGCTCCCGCTTCGGTCCGGGCCGGAGCGGGGCCGGCTCCCGGCTTCGACCCCCCCGAGGTCGAACCGCTCCGCGTATCCGGTCATCTCCAGGTAGCCGACGCCGGCCGCCCGCCGCCCCGCCCGTTCGCCGGAGACGAGGATCGCCCCCTCCCAGTACGGGGGGAGGAGCCCGCGTTCGGCGAAGACCTCCTGGCCGTCGAGGCGCGGACGGAGGTCGAGCCGGAGGTCGAAGGCGGGGACCGTGACCCGCCACTCCACCGGGTACTCGGCGCCCGTCGCCCCGCTCCGCCACCGCCGCCCGGGCCGGAGCGCCGCCCCGCCCCACCCGACGGGGCGCACCCTGCCGTCGGGGTCCACGAGAGTACCGGTGACGTCGGGTCCGTGGCCGCCCGCCGCGTCGCGCAGGCCGAAGAGCATGAGGTCGGCCCCGTCGTCGAGCTGGATGCTCATCCAGTCCCAGCCGACCTTGCCCTCCATCGGGTAGTCCGAGAAGAACTCGTGGTCCATCCAGGCGAGGCCGCGGACCGCGTGCTCCTCGCCCGCAACGGCGAGGGTCCCGGCCGCCGCCAGCCGGGTGAACGAGAGGTAGTGGGAGACGGCCCGCGGGTCCCCGGCCACCTTGCGGCTGACCCCGTCCCGGCCGTGGACGACCACCGGCTTGCGCGGCTCCAAGGTGAGGCGAAGGGCCGCGTCCGGGTGGATCGCGGTCAGCGCCTGGGTGGGCCGCGCCTCGTCGCCCGGCCGCCACTCGACGCTCCAGTTGCCGTTCCAGATCCGCCGCTTCCCCGCGTCGGCGCCGGCGAGGCCGGGGCCGGAGCGGTTGACCCGCTCGGCGACGAGGAAGCGTTCCGCGCGGGTGTCGGTCACCGTGAAGTGCGCGAGCCAGAGCTGATCGAGGTCCCACGCGGAAGGCTCCGAAGCGTCGTCTGCGCTCGCCCCCTCCTCCGCCAGCGTCCTCGCCCTCCGGAAGAACGTGAGCTCGAAGCCGAAGTGCCGCCCTGCGGCGGTGGAGAGGTTGCCGGTGTAGTACCACCACTCGGAGTCGAACGACGGGTGCGCGAAGTGGTCGCGCGGGAGCTCGAACGGGTAGCCGGGGAGGACCTGTCCGGCCCTGGTACCGACCTCCCGATCCGCGCCCCCCGCGCCGAGGGAGGCCCCGAGCACGGCCGCGAGCACGCAGAAGACTCGACCGGCCGTCCCGGCGGCTGCGGCAAAGGGGCGGCCGGGCCGCGCCGAGGCGCCGCCCGGTGGGGGGAGGCGCGCCCTTCCGGCGGAGCTCCCTGCCGCGCGGGTACTTGGCCGCCGCGGTCGCAATCGCCGTCCCCGCATCACTCCGCCCTCAATGCCTCGACCGGGGCGAGGCGCGCGCCGATGCGGGCCGGATAGAGGCCCGCCAGGACGCTCGCGGCCACGATCGCGCCCAGCGCCGCGGCGAGGAGCTCCCAGGGCCAGTGGAGCGGCAGGCTCCACCCGAAGGACTGCTTGTGGATCACCCGCAGGAGCACCTGCGACGAGGCCGCGCCGAGCCCGAGACCCATCAGGCTCGCGATGAGGCCGAGGAGCCCCGCCTGCACCAGCACGAGGCGGCGGACCTGGCCCGTCGAGGCCCCGTGCATGCGCAGGAGGGCCAGCTCCCGGCGCCGGTCGAACACCAGGTTCAGCAGCGCCTCGGCCATGCCGAGGACCGCCACGAACAGCGCGATCGCCTCCAGGGCGTAGGTGATCGCGAACGTGCGGTCGAAGACCCGGATCGCCTGCTCCCGGATGGCGCGGGTCGGGACCACCTCGACCCGGAGGCCGGCCGCCGCCCGCGCGAGCGCCGCATGGCTCTCCTCGAAGTCCGCCCCCGGCTCGAGGTAGACCCCGGCGCTCGACAGGCGCGGGTCGGGGAGGTGCGCGCGGAGCGCCCGGCGGTCACCGATCAGGAGGTCGCGCTCGCCCGAGTAGTCGTAGAAGACCCCGGCCACCCGGAGGTCGGCGACCCCCGTCCCGAGCGCGAGGCGGACGGTGTCGCCGGGATGCACGTCGTGCCGGTAGCTGAAGAGCTCGCTCGCGATGACGCTCGCGCCCGCCGCCAGCTCCCGCCAGACCGCCGCCGGCCCCGGGCCTTCCACGAACTCGATGCCCGCGTACCGGTCGTAGAGGGCCACGTCCGAGAGGCCGAGGGTGGCCGGCGTCCCGCCGTAGCGGACCGGGTAGGTGCGGAACCGCCCGACGTCCGCAACCCCGCGTACCGCCGCGAGCCGCGCGGCCACCTCGTCGGCCATCGTGGACCCCGCGCCGCGCCCGCCCTCCCCGACCGGGCTCACGTAGAAGTCCGCCTGCAACCGGCTCTGAAGCCAGTCGTCGACCGTCTCCCGGAAGCTTCCCACCGTCACCCCCATGCTGACGACGAGGCCGGCCGCGACGGTCATCGCGGCGACGATCACCGAGGTGCGCCCGAGGGAGGCGGCGAGCCCCCGGGCCGCGAGCTTTGCGACGACCCCGAGCGAAGGGGCGAGCAGCCGGCCCGCGAGCGCGAGCGCGGCGGCGGAGAGCCGGGGCGAGAGCGCCGCGCACGCCGCCGCGAGGAGGACCAGCGCGAGGTAGCCCCCGACCGGGATCCGGCCCACCGGCGGGACGAGGCAGCCCCCCGCCGCGAGGGCGGCGAGGACGAGCGCGGCGACCGTGGAGCGCCGGCCCCCCGGGTCGGGGCGCGCGTCGAGCCGGGGCGGGGCCATCGCCTCGGTCGGGGCCACGCCGGCCGCCTCCCGCGCGGGCCGCCAGGCGGAGAGGAGGGCCGTCCCGACCCCGGCCGCGACGCCGACGGCCGCCGCGCCCGGGCCGAACGCGACCTCCCCCGGGGCCCCGCTCACGTAGAGCGCGCTGACGGTCCCCCCGACCGCCTGCACCGCGCCGGCCGCCAGCACCCGGCCGAGCACGAGGCCGGCCGCCGCGCCGACCGCCCCGAAGACGGCCCCCTCGAGGAGGAAGGCGGCGCGCACCATCGCCCGCGACGCGCCGACCGCGCGGACGATCCCGATCTGCTGGCGCCGGCGCACCACGTAGGCGGTGACCGTGTTGTAGATGAGGAAGGCCCCCACCAGGATGGTGGCGTAGCTCATCATCCGGAGGTTCCAGCGGAACGCCCGGAGCATCCGGCGGTTGTCCTCCGTGCGGGTCCCCGCGGGGCGGAGGGCGGCCGCGGGGGGAAGGAGCGGCGCGATCCGGGCGGTCCAGTCGCGTCCGTCGCCGGGGGGCGCGTGGACGTAGATCCGGTCGAGCCGCCCCGCGCGCGCGAGCAGCCGTTGGGCGAGGGAGACGTCCACGAGGAGGAAGCGGCCCGCCCGCCCCCCCTGCGAAGGCTCGACGATCCCCCGGACCTCGAGTTCCATCCGGCGGTCGCCGGCGACGACGGGAAGGGGGTCTCCGGGGGAGAGGCCGAGAGACGCACCGAGGGCGGCGGCCAGCCACACCGAGGGTCCGTCGATGAGGTCAGAGAGATCGGACGCTCCCGGCCGGGGCGGGCTTCCCAGCTCGCGCAACGTCGGGTCCCCGACGAGGTCGACGCCGAAGAGCGCGACCTCGTCGCCCGTGCCGGGGAGGAGCGCGAAGCCCTCGATGCGCGGCGAGAAGGCGAGCGGCTCCTCCAAGCGCGCGAGGTCGCCGTACACCGCTTCCGGGATCCCCCCGACCTGGGTGATCTCGTAGCTCGCGCTTCCCTGAAGGGTCTCCAGGGAGGATCGGAACGACCCCATCGAGGCCTCCCCCGCGAGGTCCACGGCCACGATGACCGCGACCCCGAGGGCCACCGCGGCCACCGTGAGCGCCGCCCGCAGCCGATCCCGGAGCATGGGGCGGACGACGAGACGGAAGAGGAGGACGGCCCGCGGCACGTTCGCCTACGTCCCCGCCCCTCCCGGCGAGCCCTCCTCCACGGGCGCCGAGGGCGGCGAGGCCGCCGCCAGGGCTGGCGAGGAGGCCGCCGGCGCCGCCTCGGCCAGCCTCCCGTCGCGGAGGAACAGCCGTCGGTCGGACGCGGCGGCGGCTTCCGGGCTGTGGGTCGCCATGAGGATGCTCGTGCCGAGCCGCCGCTTCATGTCGAGCATGAGATCGATGACCGACCCGGCCGCCTCGTCGTCGAGGCTCCCGGTCGGCTCGTCGGCGAGGAGCAGGCTCGGCTCGTGCACCAGCGCCCGCGCGATGGCGACCCGCTGCATCTCCCCGCCCGAGAGCTGGTGGGGGAGGCGGTCGGCGAGGGCCGCGGCCCCGACCGTCTCCAGCATCCCCACGGCGCGGGCGCGCGGCCTCCGCACCCCGGCGAGCTGGAGCGGCAGCTCCACGTTCTCGACCGCGCTCAGGGTCGGGAGCAGTTGCAGGAACTGGAAGACGAAGCCGATCCGGCGGCGGCGGAGCCCGGTCAGCGCGTCGTCGCTCAGCGAGGAGGTCCGGACCCCTTCGATCTCGACGTGGCCGCCGGTCGGGAGGTCGGCGGCGCCGGCGAGGTTGAGGAGGGTCGTCTTGCCGCAGCCGCTCCGGCCGACGAGGGCGAGCCATTCGCCCCGCCCGAGCTCCAGGGTGACCCCCCGGAGGGCGGGGACCCGCCGATCCGCCACGACGTAATGCTTCTCTACATTGCGGAGGCGGAGCACCATGGCGACCCCCCGATGCTACCAGACCCGCCGCCCAGCTCCGGGACGGGGCTCGTCGTGAGGCCTGCGCGCGGTGGGGATTTTCGCCAGACGCACCTCGTCGCAGGGTGTCCTGGGAACGCGGGCGTCTCGCCCGCACATGGGTAAAGCGTCCGTGAACAAAGATGCGGGCGGGACGCCCGCGTTCCCAGGAGCGCCCGACGCGGCCCCGGGGGGAGGGGATGGACCACGTCCGCTCGGGTTCGACCCAGCTCTTCTTCGGCCTGGTCCGGGGGCGAAGGGGCGGACCCGGCGCGGGCCGGAGGTGGGATGATGATCCCGGCGCCTCGGCGCGTTGATTCCTGGCGGAGCGTTTCGATACCATGTGCAGGCTGGCTCGTGCCCGAGGGGCGCCGGGCCCGGGCATGGACTGCCGGCGAGCCGTCCATCCGGCTGAACTCGCATGAGCGCAGGAGGCATACGATGAAGCGAATCACCGCAGGAGACCCCGAGAGCCGCTCTGCCGACCTGGTGGCGGACAACGTCGCGCAACTGGCCCGCCTCTTTCCGGAAACGTTCACCGAAGGCAGGGTAGACTTCGCTGTCCTGCGCGAGCTGCTTGGCGACGCGGTCGACGAGAGCGAGGAGAAGTACGGCCTCAACTGGCACGGCAAGCGCCGCGCCCGCCGGCTGGCGCTGACCCCGAGCGCCGGCACGCTGCGCCCCTGCCCCGAGGAGAGCGTCGGGTGGGATTCGACGCGGAACCTGATGATCGAGGGCGACAACCTGGAGGTGCTCAAGCTGTTGCAAAGAAGCTACACCAACAGGGTGAAGCTCATCTATATCGACCCGCCGTACAACACTGGCAAGGATTTCGTGTATCGGGACAATCACAGGGACGGGATAACAAACTACCTCAAGATCACCGGGCAGCTCGACGGCAACGGCGACAAGATCTGCTCAAACACCGACGCCTCCGGCCGGTTTCACACGAACTGGCTGAACATGATGTATCCGCGGCTCAAGGCGGCGCGCACCCTTCTGCGGGAAGACGGCATCATTGCGGTGTCCATCGACCAGGGGGAGCTTTCCAACCTGCAGAAGATCATGGACGAGCTTTGGGGCGAGGAGAACCGCTTCGCCATCCTGACGCGGCGCGCCATGCACACGGTCCGCAATTCAAGCAAGGATTTCAATCTGCACGCCGACTATCTGCTCGTATACGGGCGCAACAAGGCGTGGTTCGAAGAATCGCCGGAGAGGTACATTCGCCAGCCGCAGGACAAGTCCGGGAGCTACCCTCACGACGATGGCGACGGGCGCGGTTCCTACAAGCTCGATCCGCTTCACGCACGCAACTATTACACGCCGTACCGGCACGTGTTCGAGAACGGCGTGGTGTGGGAGCCGCCCAGGGGACGCTATCCTGCATACGCGCCCGACACGCTCACAAGAATGGAGCGGGAAAACAGGATAGCCTTCGAGCGCGGCGAGCCCAAGGCGAAGCGCTACCTGGCCGAAGTGCAGGAAGGCGTGCCTCCCAACACCGTTCTCGACCCCAAGGACGTCGGGTTCAATGCGGAAGGCACCAGGGAGCTTCGGGAGGTGCTGGGCGCCGACAAGGTGTTTCCGCAACCCAAGCCGACCCGCCTCGTTCGGTATCTGCTGCAACTCGCCAACGATAGAAACGCCATCGTGCTGGATTTTTTCGCGGGATCCGGCACGACGGGCCATGCCGTCATGGCGCAGAACCTGGAGGACGGCGGGAAACGCCGCTATTTTCTGGTGCAGTTTCCGGAGCCCGTTGACGAAAACAACAATGGATTTCAGACGACGACCGAGTTTCTGGCAGACGCCGGCAAGCCTCACAACCTGTCGGAACTGACCAAGGAGAGGCTTCGCCGGGCGGCGTCGAGCCTGCGAGGATCGGGATCGACGACGGAGACGGACCTCGGCTTCCGCGTGTTCAGGCTGGACAGCTCCAACATCCGGGCATGGGAGCCGGATCGGACCGATATGTCCCAATCGCTTCTCGACTACGTCGAGCACATCAAGCCGGATCGGAGCGAGGACGACCTCTTCTACGAGCTTCTGCTCAAGCTCGGCTACGACCTCTGCGCCCCGGTCGAGCGGCGGGAGATCGCCGGCAAGCAGGTGAACGCCGTCGCCGGCGGCGCACTGGTGACCTGCCTCGCGGAGTCGATCGAGGGCTCGGAGGTGGATGACCTGGTGTTGGGCATCGCGGCCTGGCGGGACGAGATGGACGGGGCGGACGACCTCACCGTGGTCTTCCGGGACAGCGCCTTCGAGGACGACGTGGCCAAGTCGAACGTGGTGGAGGTCCTGCGGCAGTACGGGATCAAGGACGTGCGGAGCCTGTGATGAAGTTGCAGTTCGAACCGGACCTGGACTACCAGCAGGACGCCATCGCGGCCGTCTGCGATCTGTTCCAGGGACAGGAGGCGTGCCGCACGGAGTTCACCGTATCCCACGGCCTCGCCGATCAGCTACCCGGCTTTCAGGAAGGCGAGCTCGGCGTTGGAAACCAGCTTGCGCTGGAGCCGAAGGAGCTGTTGGACAACCTTCGGGGGGTGCAGCTACGCAACGGCCTGTTGCCGGCGGAGTGGCTCGAATCCCGCGATTTCACGGTGGAGATGGAGACCGGCGCCGGCAAGACCTACGTGTATCTGCGAACGATCTTCGAGCTCAACCAGCGGTACGGATTCACGAAGTTCGTCATCGTGGTTCCGTCGGTGGCCATCAGGGAAGGGGTCGCCAAGTCGCTGGACATGATGGGGCCGCACCTCCGCGCGCTCTATTCGGGCACGCCGTTCGAGCACTTCGTGTACGACTCCTCGAAGCTCGGGCAGGTTCGGAGCTTCGCCACCAGCCCGCAAGTGCAGATCATGGTGGTGACCGTCGGCGCCATCAACAAGCGGGACGTCAACAACATCTACCAGCCGAACGAGAAGACCGGCGGCGAAAAGCCCATCGACCTGGTGCGCGCCACCTGCCCGGTGCTGATCGTCGACGAGCCGCAGAGCGTGGACGGCGGCCTGAAGGGGCAGGGGCGGCAGGCGCTCGCGATGATGAATCCGCTGTGCACCCTGCGCTACTCGGCGACCCATGCGGACAAGCATCACATGGTCTACCGGCTCAACGCCGTGGACGCCTACGAACGCAGGCTGGTCAAGCAGATCGAGGTCGCGGCCGGAGTGGTCGCGGACGATCACAACCGGCCCTACGTCCGCCTGGTGGCCACGCGCCGGCAGCGGAGCCTCATCTGGGCCGAGGTCGAGGTGGACGTGGCGACGACGAGCGGCGGGGTGCGGCGGCGCATCCTGAAGGTGACCGACGGCGACCGGCTGGAGCAGAAGACGCGCCGCGCGGTATACCGGGATCATCGGATCGGCGAGATCCGCGTCCCGCGCGGCGACGAGTACCTGGAGCTGCGGCTGCCGGATGACGACCTCTGGATGCGGCCTGGCGACGTCCACGGCGGGGTGGACCCGGTCGCCGTTCATCGGGAGATGATGCGAAAGACGATCCGGGAGCACCTGGACAAGGAGCTGCGGCTTCGTCCGCAGGGCGTCAAGGTGCTCACCCTCTTCTTCATCGACAAGGTGGCGCACTACCGGCGGTACGACGACGAGGGCAACCCCGTCAAGGGCGAGTACGCGCGCATCTTCGAGGAGGAGTACCAGCGGGCCGCGAACCGGCCGGAGTACCGGGCGCGGTTCGACGGGGTGGACGTGCGGGAAGCCGCGGAGAGCGCCCACGAGGGCTACTTCTCCATCGACCGCCGGGGCGGCTGGACCGACACCGCCGAGAACAACCAGACCCACCGTGACAACGCCGAACGCGCCTACCGCCTGATCATGCGCGACAAGGAGAAGCTGCTCGGCTTCGGGGAGCCCTTGCAGTTCATCTTCTCGCATTCGGCGCTCCGCGAAGGCTGGGACAACCCCAACGTGTTCCAGATCTGCGCCCTGCGGGACATATCGACGGAGCGGGAGCGTCGGCAGACCATCGGTCGGGGCCTTCGCCTTTGCGTCAATCAGCGGGGAGAGCGGCAGCGCGGGTTCGAGCTGAACACGCTCACCGTCGTCGCCCGCGAGAGCTACGAGGAGTTCGCCGAGAACCTGCAGCGGGAGATCGAGGAGGAGACGGGGGTCCGGTTCGGGGTGGTGGAGCGGCACTCGTTCGCCTCCCTCGTCGTCGAGGGCGAGGACGGCCAGGCCGGGCCGCTCGGCGTCGAGCCGTCGCGGCGTCTCTGGGATCATCTGGTCTCGCAAGGCTACGTGGACGGCAGGGGGCAGGCCCTGGATGCGTTGCGGGAAGCGCTCGACGGTGAGGGGGTGGTCTTGCCGGAAGAGTTCGAGCCGTTGCGCGAGGCGGTGACGCAGACGTTGCGCCGGTTCACGACCCGCGTCGAGATCAGGAAGGCGGACGAGCGCCGCCGCGTGAAGCCCCGCGAAGCGGTGCTGGAGAGCGCCGAATTCCGGGCGCTCTGGGATCGCATCAAGCACCGGACGACCTTCCGGGTCCGCTTCGACAACGAGGCGATGCTGAAGGACTGCGCACAAGCGCTCACCGACGGGCCGGCGATACCCCGGCCTCGCCTGCTATGGCAGCACGGCGGCCTGAGCCTGGGGCGCGGGGGCGTGGAAGGCGAGGCGCGCGAATCCAGCGCCGCGTATCTCGACGATGCCGGCCTGGAGCTGCCGGACCTGCTCACGGACCTCAAGAACCGGACGGGGCTGACCCGGCGCAGCATCTGCCGCGTCCTGATCGACAGCGGACGCCTGGACGACTTCGCAGTCAACCCCACCGGGTTCATCGAGGTCGCGGCGGAGACGCTCAACCGCCGCAAGCGCCTGGCTCTGGTGGAAGGGATCAAGTACCAGCGGCTCGGCGACGAGCACCACTTCGCCCAGGAGCTGTTCCGGCACGAGGAGCTGATCGGCTACCTCAAGAAGAACATGGCGGAGGCCAGGAAATCGGTCTACGACCACGTCGTGTACGACTCGAACAACGAGGCCGCCTTCGCCGAGTCGCTGGAGCGGTTCGCGGCCGTCAAGGTCTATGCGAAGCTGCCCCGCTGGTTCCAGGTCCCGACCCCGCTCGGCCCCTACAACCCGGACTGGGCGGTGCTCATCGAGGACGACGAGGGCGAGCGCCTGTACCTGGTCGTCGAGACCAAGGGCAGCGCCTTCCTGGACGATCTGCGGAACGCCGAACGGGCCAAGGCGGAGTGCGGCAAGGCGCACTTCGAGGCGCTGCGGGTCGGCGAGTCACCCGCGCGCTTTCGGGTCGTCCACAAGGCGGACGAGCTGCTCGCGTAGCCGGGCGGCGTGCGGGACTCGCAATCGGTTCGCGCCTTTCGCCTCCTCGACGAGGCAGGCGCGCGGTGGGGTCTTCGCCACGTACGCCTCGTCGGAGGCGCGTCCTGTGGGGATGTGGGCGTCCTGGGAACGCGGGCGTCCCGCCCGCATTTTTTCCCGAGCGCTTCGCCCCTGTGCAGGCGAGACGCCCGCGTCCCGAGGACGCTGCGGCGCTTCACGCGGGGCGCCGACCATGTGGAGAGCGGGGGTCGAGATATTTTCTACCCCACGGGAGCGGCGTTCTCATCAACTCCCTGCTCGCCGTAGCGTTCGAGGTTTATCACGTCCCGCGTCGCTGGGGACGTTCCTGGGTACGTCGGCGTCTCGCCGGCCCGGGGGCGGAGCGCTCGGGGACGCGAATGCCGGCAAGACGCCGGCGTACCCAGGGGTGTTGGCGAGCGGTGCGCCGGCGCGAAAAGTCCCACCGCGCACCTGCCTCGGGTTTGCGGAGCGGTAGTGTTCGACGGGGCGATTCGGTAGGCTGTACGGCTTCGGGCCGGCTCGACGGGGCGGGGGGAGCGACTTGACGGAGTGGAACACGTCGGCGCGGCGGGACGTACGGGCGCGGGAGGACGTTCGGCACGACTGGCGCCTGGACGAGGTCCTGGCGCTCTTCGACCGGCCGCTGAACGACCTCCTGTTCGAGGCGCAGTCGGTTCACCGGCGCTGCCATCCGGCCAACGAGGTGCAGGTGAGCACCCTGCTCAGCATCAAGACCGGCGGCTGTCCGGAGGACTGCCGGTACTGCCCGCAGAGCGTCCATTACGAGACGGGGGTCGAGGCCCACGGGCTGCTGCCGGTCGGCCAGGTGGCGGCGGCGGCGCGCAAGGCCCGCGCGGGCGGGGCCACCCGCTTCTGCATGGGGGCCGCGTGGCGGAGCCCGACCCACTCGCAGGTGCGGAAGGTTTGCGAGCTGGTCGAGGCGGTGAAGGACCTCGGGATGGAGACCTGCGCGACCCTCGGGATGCTGACCCGGGAGCAGGCGCAGGCGCTCGCGCGGGCCGGGCTCGACTACTACAACCACAACCTCGACACCTCCCCGGAGTACTACCGGGAGATCGTCACCACCCGCACCTACCGGGACCGCCTCGACACCCTCGCCCACGTGCGGGCCGCGGACATCAAGGTGTGCTGCGGCGGCATCGTCGGGATGGGGGAAAGCCGCCGCGACCGGGCAGGCCTGCTCGTCGAGCTCGCCAACCTCCCGGAGCACCCCGAGTCCGTCCCCGTCAACCACCTGGTGCAGGTGGAAGGCGTCCCCCTCCACGGCGCGGAACGGCTGCCGCCGCTCGAGCTGGTGCGGTGCGTCGCGGTCGCCCGCATCCTGATGCCGCATTCCGTCGTCCGGCTTTCGGCCGGGCGGACCGAGCTCAGCGAGGAGACGCAGGCCCTCTGCTTTCTCGCCGGGGCCGGCTCGATCTTCTGCGGGGACCGTCTCCTCACCACCCCGAACCCCGACTTCGACACGGACGTGGAGATGCTCGACAGCCTCGGCCTCGCGCGTCAGGCCGCGCCGCGCCGGCGCCGCCGGGCGGCCGAACCGGCGGAAGGGGGGCGGCGGCCGTGAGCGCCGCGCGGCGGCTGAACGGGGTCGAGGCCTGCGTCTTCGACGCCTACGGGACCCTCTTCGACGTCCACTCCGCGGTGGCCCGCCACCGGGCGCGGATCGGGGAGGCGGCCGACGCGGTCTCGGCCGCCTGGCGCGCCAAGCAGCTCCAGTACACGTGGCTCCGCAGCCTGATGCACCGCTGGACGGACTTCGCGGAGGTGACCGCGGACGCGCTCGACTTCGCGCTTGACGAGGCGGGGGTCGAGGACCGCGGCGGCGATCTCCGCCACGACCTCCTCGACGCCTACCGTTCGCTCGAATGCTACCCCGAAGTGGCGGAGGTGCTGGACACTCTGCGGGCCGGGGGGATGCGGACCGCGGTCCTCTCGAACGGCTCGCGGAGGATGCTGGACGCGGCGGTCGAGAGCGCGGGGCTTGCGAGCCGCCTCGACGCGGTGCTGTCGGTGGACGAGGTTCGGGTCTACAAGCCCCACCCGGACGTGTACCACCTCGCCTGCGACCGGCTCGGGGTGCGGCGCCGGGCCGTCTGCTTCCTCTCGTCGAACGCGTGGGACGCGGCGGGGGCGGCGACGTTCGGGTTCCGCGTCGTCTGGGTGAACCGCTTCGGCCAGGCCCGCGAACGGCTCCCGGACGAGCCGGAGGCCGAAGTCGAGACCCTCGACCCGCTCCCCGATCTCGTGCTGGGGTAGCGCGGGGTCATAGGTAGGTACTTAAGCGGAATCTCCCGGTTGCCCCTGATCATTCCGGCCCCGGAACAGGGATTTCGGGGTGCCTGTCACCCGGATATTCCACGCAGATCGGCTTAAGTACCTACGTATGAGCGCGGGGTAGCGCCGGCCGGCTCCGCGCCGTCCCCCTCCCCGGTCCGTCCCGAGCCATCCTCCCCGGCGGCGGCGGTGAACGGGCCGGCCCGGATCGAATCGGCTCCGCCGAGCCCCGCCAAGTCAGGGAGCACGCGCCATGAACACCGACCCGGACTGCATCTTCTGCCGCATCGTGGCGGGAGAGATCCCTTCGTTCAAGCTGCTGGAGGACAACCGCATACTCTCGTTCATGGACGTCAACCCCGCGAACGAGGGCCACTGCCTCGTCATCCCGAAGGCACACGCCCCGAGCCTCTTCGAATCGGACGACGGGTCGATCGCCGCCGTCGCCACGGCCTGCCGCCGGGTCGCGGACGCGGTGCGCCGCACCCTCGACCCGCCCGGCATCAACCTCATGCAGGCGAACGGGCCGGCCGCCGGCCAGTCCGTCTTCCACCTCCACTTCCACGTCATCCCGCGCCGCGCCGGCGACGGCCTCCTGTTCAACTGGGAGCCGCAGCCGGGCGACCTCGACGCGATCGGCCGCCTCGCCGAGCGCATCCGCGCCAACCTCCGCTGACGCTGCCCGCCCCGCGGAACCCCTCGGGGAGTCTCGCCCGCTGTTTGTAACCTGGCAGGGCATCCTGGGAACGGCGCGTCCTGACGGACGCGGGCGTCCCGCCCGCACAGGCGTGGAGCTCTTGGTCTGGCGATCGACACTTGGAGGGGCATGGGTGAAGCGCCCGCAGCGGATCGAAGGTCCGGGGGGCGAAGCGCCCGGGAGAAAGGGCGGGCGAGACGCCCGCGTTCCCAGGACGCTGCGGTCCGAGGGCGCGCCGTTCCCAAAGCCCCGGGCCCGCAGGATGCGCCGCCGCCCCGAATCGCGCCCCCGCGCGGCGGGCTCCTCCGGGGAGACCGACCGAACCGCGACCGGATTCCGGCCGGGTCTCGGGGGACGTTGGACAAGGCTAGCCGTTGACATGATCGATCCCCGCTGCTAGCGTCCCGGCGCGCAGCGGAGGTTTCGGATGAGCGGGTCTGGAACACCTGTCGAGGCAACGCCCGTCGAAGCGGGCACGGCCGGCGAAGCCGAGGCGATGGCTCGCAGCTCCGAATTCCTGGTCCTCGGGTTCAAGGCCCCCTGGTGTCCGCAGTGCGGGCCGCAGCGCGGCGTGGTGGAGCGGGTGCAGGCCAGGTTCCGCGACCGGGTGCGCTTCGCCTGCCTTGACCTCGCGACCGACGAGGGGGCCGCGGAGGCGTTCTCGGTCCGCGCGCTCCCGACCCTGGTCCTGTTCCGGGACGGAAAGGAAGTCGAGCGGCTGACGGGGTTCACGCCTGCGCCCAGACTGGCTTCATCGCTCGACCTTCTGCTCGGCTCCGGCTGATCCCCACGGTCGAGGGCAACCGGAAGCGCTTGCGCCCCCGGACCGAAAGCGAGGTTCCCAACCATGCCCCTGACCGAAAACTCCCCCCGGATCGTCGATACGGTCGTCGATGAAGGCGAATCGGCCGCGTTCATCCCCTATCCGGAGCTCGGCGAGAACTTCGAGAACGCCCCGGTCCACCTGCGGCCGGACCTCTACTACTACTCGGCGCGGATGGGCTTCAAGCTCAACTGCAACAAGGTCTACCTGCACGTGCCGTGGATCGCCGAGCACCTGTTCCGCCTCAACAACGCGGTCATGCGCGACGAGCGGAACCACCTGAGCGAGCACCTGAAGTACCGGATCGCGCTGTCGGTCTCGCGGACCAACGAGTGCCCCTACTGCGTCTCGCACCACGCCGGCACCCTGAAGCGCCGGTGGGAGTACGAGGACGCCGACCTCGAAACCCTCCTCCACCAGGAGGAGCCCGCTGACGAGCGGGAAGAGGTCGCGATGGAGTTCGCGACCCAGGCCTCGCTCGACCCGGCCGGGGTCAGCGACGAGCTGAGGGCGAGGCTGGCCGATCACTTCACGCCGCAGGAGGTCATGGAGATCGTCGTGCTCGTCGGCTTCTGGAAGATGTACAACCTGATGCACGCGGCCATGGCGCTGCCGATCGAAGACCCGATGGCGGGCCTGGAACGATGGATGCACGTGCAGCCGAAGGCCTGACCGCCCCCGCCCCCGCCCCCGCGCGCGGGCGCGCCGCCGCCCGGCGGCCGTCCGGCGGGGGCGCCTGGAGACGCCGCATGAACCCTCCGGCGAAAGCGAGCCGGCCGCCCGCCCCCGCCGCCTCCTGCCCGGCGCCAGCCGGCTCCTCCGCCGACGGCCCCGCCGCCGCTGCCGCCGCCGGCGCACTCGACGCGCGCGCGTTCCGCACCGCCCTCGGCCAGTTCCCCACCGGGGTCTGCGTGATCACCGCCCGAGCCCCCGACGGCGAGGACCTCGGGATGACCATGAGCTCGTTCAATTCGCTGTCGCTCGAGCCGCCCCTCGTCCTCTTCGGCATCGACCGGCGCTCCCACGGCCTCGACCAGTGGCGGGAAGCCGAGGGGTACGCGATCAACGTCCTGTCCGAGGGCCAGCGGAAGGTGTCGGGCCGGTTCGCGCGGCCGTCGAGCAACAAGTGGGCCGGCATCGACTTCGACCGCGGCCATGCGGGCGCGCCGCGGCTCCGCGGGGTGAACGCCTGCTTCGAGTGCCGCCCCTTCGCCCGCCACGACGGCGGCGACCACGTCCTGTTCGTCGCCGAGGTGGTCCGTTTCCGGGCGTTCGCCGAGCGCGCGCCGCTCATCTTCTGCAAGGGCTGCTACGGCGCGCTGAAGCCGACCGATGAAGCGGCCCCGCTCTGGCCGCTCGCCATCCACTACTAGCGACCAGCGACCGCCGGACCGCATCCACCGAGGCGGAGGGGTTCCAATGATCAAGACCGGGGAGCAGCATATCCGCACCCTGCGGGACGGGCGCCGGATCTACCTGAACGGCGGGCTCGTCGAGGACCCGACCACCCATCCCGCGTTCCGGAACGCGATCGCCTCCGTCGGCCGGCTCTACGACTTCCAGAGCCGCCCCGCGAACCTCGACCTGATGACGTTCGAGACGCCGGGCGGCGAGGGGAAGCGGGCCAACCGGATCTGGCAGCTTCCCCGGAGCTACGCGGACCTCGTCGAGCGGCGCCGGGCGCTGGAGGCGTGGACCGAGCTGCACGGCGGGTTCCTCGGGCGCGCGCCCGACCACGTCGCCTCCTGCATCTCCGGCATGTACATGGGCCGGGACGTGTTCGAAGACTACGACCCGAAGCGCGCCGCCGCGCTCGCCGGCTATTACCGCCATGCCCGCGACCACGAGCTGTACCTGACCTACGTGATCATCAATCCGCAGGCCGATCGGTCGAAGGCCGCGCACGAGCAGGCGGACGAGTTCCTCACCGCCGGGGTGGTGGACGAGGACTCCGGGGGGCTCACCATCCGCGGCGCGAAGATGCTCGCGACCGGCGGGATCATGGCGAACGAGGTGTTCGTGACCTGCATCCAGCCCTTGCAGCCGGGCGACGAGAAGTACGCGGTCTCGTTCGCCGTGCCGATGAACGCGAAGGGCCTGAAGATCCTGTCGCGCAAGTCCTACGAGGAGCACGCGCCCAGCGTCTACGACAACCCCCTCGCGCACCGCTTCGACGAGAACGACGCGGTCCTCTACTTCGACGACGTGAAGGTCCCCTGGGACCGGGTGTTCGTCAACCAGGACGTGGGGATGTGCCTGCGGCAGTTCCACGACACCCCCGCGCACGTCTACCAGAACTACCAGGCCCAGATCCGCCTGATGGTGAAGATGCGCTTCTTCCTGGGGGTCGCCAAGCGGACCGCGGACACCAACGGGGTCACCCATTTCCCGCAGGTCCGCGAGATCCTCGGCAACCTCGCGGCCGAGGCGATCGTGGTGGATGCGCTCGTGCACGCGATGGAGTCCAAGGGCCGGCAGCGCGGCGAATACTTCCTGCCCGACCGGCACACCCTCTACGCCGCGCAGGTGGTCACCCAGCAGCTCTATCCCCGGATGATGACCACCCTCCGCGACCTCGCGGGGGGCGGGATGATCATGCTGCCGTCGTCGGTCGCCGACTTCGCGAACCCCGAGCTGCGCGAGATGATCGGCAAGACCCAGAAGTCGCCGGCCAGCGACTCCGAGGGCCGGGTCAAGTTCTTCAAGCTCGCCTGGGACGCGGTGGGCTCGGAGTTCGCGTCCCGCCACACCCAGTACGAGATGTTCTACGCCGGGGCGACGTTCGTGACCAAGGGGCACAGCTTCCGGACGTTCGATTGGGACCGGTGCACCGGGATGGTCGACCAGATGCTCGACAGCTATTCCCTGGAGGACGAGCTGGCCCGTTTACAATCCGCCGCGCCGGCGTAGCGGGCCGGGGGGCCGCGGGCGGCGGCAGGCCGCGAACCCCGCCGCCCGGACCGCCGCCGTCCCGGGCGCCGCCCGTCCGCCGTGAATCGAGAGGAGGCCGCCGATGACCGTCAACAAGGAGCACCTGGAATTCCACGCCGTCGACATGGGCGGCGGCTGGCACGTGCCGCCCGGATACCCGGAAGGCATCGAGCAGAAGATCCTGGCCGGCTCGATCGACGAGGAGGGCCGGCAGGGCAGCCGCACCCGCCTCCTCCGGTTCGCGCCGGGGGTCTTCACCACCGAGCCCTTCGTCCACGAGCATTGGGAGGAGGTGTACCTGATCTCGGGGGACCTCACGGTCGGCAACGACGCGAACGGCGACGGCGGCGAGTCCTTCGCCCCGAACACCTACGCCTGCCGGCCGCCGGGCGCCTACCACGGCCCGTTCAAGTCCGAGGGCGGGTGCGTGCTGCTCGAGATCCACTACTACGCTTAGGGGGCCGGCGGCCCCGTCCGGAACGGACGCATCCGGGACAGGCGCGCCCGGACCTTCGCCGGGACGCCCAGCGGGGCGCCCGGCAGGGCGTCCGGCGGGATGCTCGCCGGAACCCCCGCTTGGGAACGACCCGAAGGAGGAGGACATGAGCCAGGCCCACGGCCACAACTCCGGCGACCGGCCCGACCGGGACCTCCGCGGGTTCCTCGAGGTGAACCGCGATGCGGTCACCGTCATCCGCAAGCCGGTCAGCATCGATCACGTCGGCGCCCTGTCGGCCCAGAGCGAGCGGCCGATCCTGTTCGAGAACGTCGTGGAGTACCCGGGCTTTCGCATGTGCGACATCCTGGTGAAGCACCGGTGGATGCAGGCGCGCGCCCTCGGGGTGGCCGAGGAGGAGTACCTGCCGACCCTCGCGAGAAGGCTGCGGATGCCGCCGCGCGGGCTGGTGACGGTCGAGACCGGGCCGGTCAAGGAGGTGAAGCTGATCGGCGACGAGGCGGACCTCACCCGGCTGCCCGTGCCGTTCCACACCGACCTCGAGAAGTACCCCTACATCACCGCGATGAACATCGTGAAGGACCCCGAGACCGGGTTCTACAACTCGTCCCACGCCGGCACCAACCCGGTGGGGCCGCGCCGGGGCCTCACCAGCTTCATCACCCCCCACACGCAGATCGTCATGGCCAAGCACCGCCGCATGGGGCGCAGGACCATGCCGATCGCGATCTGCTTCGGGCTGCACCCGGCCTTCGAGATCATGGGCAACTTCTCCGGCCTGCACATGGACCTCTGGGGAGAGATGGAGATGGTCGGCACGATCATGGACATGGACGTCGAGATGGTCCCCTGCGAGACCATCGACCTCACCGTGCCGGCCCATGCGGAGATCATCGTCGAGGGCGAGGTCAACCTCGAGGACCTGTTCGACGAGGAGGAGATCATCGCGCCGACGATGTACGCGCTCCCGAAGAAGCAGAAGCTCCCGGAGCTGAACGTCACCGCGATCACCATGCGGGCCGACCGGCCCATCTACCGCAACCACCAGGTCGTGCCCGACACCGACCACCAGGCCCTGCCGCGGCTGTGCCACGAGGCGGTGCTCTACAACCGGCTGACCGAGATGGGCCTCACGGTGCACGACGTGCGCTTTCCCGCGTGGGGCGCGGCGGTGTCGTGCATCATCACCATCGAGTACCCCCGCCTGGGCTTCGTGAACGACGCGCTGATGCAGTGCATGGGCGCGCCGTGGCTGAACACCAAGATGGTGGTGGCGGTGAGCCCGGACACGGACGTCGACGACCCGGCGGACGTCTACCTCGCCATCGCGACCCGGGTGGATCCGGCCCGCGACGTCTTCATCGTGCCCAACACCCGGTGCAACTTCGGCGACCCGTCGGGGGCGCCGATCGACGGGGCCTACCCGCACCGGGTGGTGGGCAAGATCGGCATCGACGCGACCCGCAAGCCCCGGCACGACCCGGCGGACTTCGACCGGGCGTGGCCGAAGGACTGGGGCAAGGTCGCCCTGGCCGACTACCTGGATTAGACGCCGGACCGGGAGAGCGGCCCGGACGGCCATCCCGGGCGATCAGCCAGCCCGGGCGACCAGCCCGGCCGCCGCGGCTGCCAGTCGAAGCAACCCGAACGAGGCGCGCCATGACCACCGACGAACGAACCGGCCTGGAATCCGATCCCGTCGTCCCGTACGCGGACCCGGCCGACCTTCCCGACGCCCTCCGCGCCGCGATCGAGAGCTACCGGCAGCGGATGGGCTTCCTGCCGAACGCCCTGAAGCTCTACATGCACCGTCCGCAGATCCTGAAGTGCCTGATCGAGCTCAACAATACGGTCATGCGGGACGCCTCCGGCCACCTCGACGAGGGCCTCAAGCGGCGTATCGCGGCGGTGTGCAGCGCCCTCAACCACAGCCCCTACTGCGTCGCCCACAACGCCAACACCCTGAAGTCGAGCGCGGAGGGGGAGGGCGAGGGCTGGGGATTCTCCGACGCCGAGGTCCGGGCCCTGCTCGACCCCGGGTTCGAGCCCGACGACCCGGCGGAAGCGGCCTGCTTCGCCTTCGCGCGGGCCGCGACGAGGGACCCTTCGGACGTGCCGCAGGCGGTCATCGCGCGCCTGACGGAGGCGCTGACCCCGCCCCAGGTGATCGAGCTCGCCTGTGTGGTGGGGTTCTGGCGCATGTACAACTCGATCCACGAGAGCCTCTACGTGCCGGTCGAGGACGAGCTGCTCGGGGGCCGGGACTTCAACCCCGACGAGCTGCTGGGGGAGGCCGAGGCGGGCGGCGGGGCTCCCGGCCCCTCCCGGCCCGCGACCGCCGGCGCCGCCGTGAAGGTGGAGGTCTACACCCGGGCCGGCTGCTCGTTCTGCCGCCGCGCCAAGCGGGTGCTCGAGGGAAAGGGGGTCGTCTTCACCGAGCTTCGCGTGGACGAGAGCGAAGCGGTGCTCGCGGCGATGATCGAGCGCACGAACGGGCGGCGCACCGTCCCCCAGATCTTCATCGACGGCGGCCACCTCGGCGGTATGGACGCGATGCAGGCCCTCGCGCGGGCCGGAGCGCTGGACACGAGGCTCGGCTTGGGAACCCCTTGAGGCGGGGCACGGGCGCTTTTCGTCGGTGTGGACCTGGATGCAACCAGGAACCTACGACGCAAGGATGGAGAATCCCTCGCGCGACGCGGCCCGATTCAGCCGCGCGTCGAAGCAGACGAAACCGACGCTCGAAGGATCGTCCTCCGCGACGGCAAGCGCCGCCGCGAGCTGGAGGCTGTCGGCCGCTTTCAATGGGTGCACGCGGAGAAGCCGTTGCGCCATCATTCTGATCCGCTGACCGGGCTGTACCTCATACCAGACCTGCGCCAACGCATGGAGCTGGCCGAGATGCTCCGAAACTTCGCTCGTCGTCAGGCTTCCGTCACGTTCCCGTCGCGAAAGGGCGGCGACGTACTCGATCGGAGCGCCCCACCACACCGCCATCCGGTCATTCGCTTCGAGGGCGCGCAGCGCGATCTGCCGGTGCGGCTCGTCGACGCCAAGGGCCACGAGGGCGGAGGTATCCCGGAAATTCACCGGTACCCTTCCTGCGATTCTTCCGAGCGTTCATCGAGCAGGGCTTCCAGGAGGCCGGCCTCCGATGGCAGGGGAGAGCCCAGGACGTCAAGGGGGCTTCCCGAGCCGATGCGCACCACGATGCCCGTCCGCTCCAGCCGCGCCAGCTTCGCGTCCTCGTCCACGCTGTCCGCCTCTTTCCCATCTCCCGCGCCAAGCCCCACCGGGACGATACGCGCAACGGGGGTTCTGTGCTCCAGAACCAGCACCGATTCACCCGATTTGACTCGGCGAAGATAGGCGCTCAGGCCGTTCTTGACCTCGGAAATCGTCGCGCGGATCATCCGGCTTCTCCGTGGCATCGAAGCTGGCCATGTTAGCCACACGGAATCGGCTAAACCACCCTGATTCCCAATACCCTGGCTCCCGGCGTCATCGTCGTGCTCAACGCGCGCAGCAACTGACCCGTCCGGGGCGCCGATCGGCGGCGGCTACCCGCATCGGGAGGCGGCAAGATCGGCATCGCCGTGGCGTAGACCGGCTCGAACGATCGTCGCAGCTGCGCGCCCGCCGCGAATTCGCCTTCGCCCACCGTTCGGGCGCCGGACATCAGGAGGGAGGGATCGCCTCCATACGGCTCGCACGCAGGGCGGGCCAGCGGCGGAGGCGAGGGCGGCGGAGCCAGGCCCCGCCGCCCCGCGCCGCTCTCAGCCCCCCACCTGCTGGACCCCGAGGAACCGCCACGCGCCGTCCTCGATCTCGAGGACGTAGACCGGCTTCAGTGCGTCTCCGTCCGGCCCGAAGGAGATCGACCCTTCGAGGGCCGGAAAGTCCTTCATGGCGGCGAGCTGGTCCCGGATCGCGACCCGCTCCGCCTCCAGCCGGTCCGGGTCGCCGGTCACCCCCGCCTGCTCCATCGCATGGGCGTAGAACAGGATGATGTCGTAGGTCGCGGCGTCGAACTGGGCCGGCAGGGTCCTCTCGCCCGCGGCCCCCGCCCGCCGGGCGAACTCCGCGGCGAAGGCCCGGGTGCGGTCGTTGAGGTCGGCGAAGAAGGTCGTCGGCAGGGTGGTCCCGTTGCCCGGCGCGCCCATGCGCTCCGGCAGGTCGGGCAGCGCGATCGTCGAGCCCGCCACGAGCCGACCCTCATGGCCCTGCCGTCGCATCTCCGTCACGAGCTTGGTGGCCTGCTCCGGCGGCGCGCCCACCGCCACGAGGTCGGTCGGCGACGAGACGAGCTGCGAAACCTGGGGCGACAGGTCGAACGCGGACAGCTTGAACGTGACGACGTTCTCCACCGGGATCCCGGACCGCTCGAAGATGGCGGGGAAGATCCTCGTCCCCATCACCTTCGAGATGGTGTCGTCCGTGGCGTGCGCGATCGCCGCGCTGCCGGCCGGGATCCCCTTCTCCTTCAGGGTCTTCATGACCTGGGCGAACATGTAGCCTTCGTTCGACGTGTTGCGGAAGCCGAACTGGAACGGCTCGGCCAGCTTCGGGGCCGAGGAGGCCATCGACATGGTGACGACCTTGAGCCGCTCCGCGATCGGGAACGCCACGCGCGCCTCCGAGGAGCTGAACGGCCCGATGATCGCCAGCACGTCCTCGTCCTTGACGAGGGTGCGCACCCCGACGACGGCCTGCTCCGGCTTGCCGCCGGAGTCGAACGTCTCGATCCGGAGCATCTTGCCGTCGACCCCGCCGCCGGCGTTGATCTCGTCGACGGCGATCTGCGCGGCGATCTCGTTGGTCTTCGAGAAGCTCACGAACGGGCCGGTCTTCGCGGCGATGTAGCCGAGGACCAGCTCCTCGTCCGCCATCGCGGCGGCCGCCGCCAGCCCGAGGCCGAACGCCGCGGCGGTCGCGAGGGCGGTGGGTCGGTGGAGTTTCATGGCTCGCCTCCTTCGTGGGTGGGTACGCGTTCGTGGGGAAACGGGGTCGGCGTCGAGCGGGCGCGGGCGGGCGGACGGCTGGCCGCCGGCCCCCCCGCCGTCAGCCCGCGCCGTCCTGGCCGAGGTAGGCTTCCTCGATCCGGCCTTCTTCATGGAGCTGCCGCGGGGTCCCCTCGGCGACGCATCGACCGAGCTCGACCACGTATGCGCGGTGCGCGATCTGCAGGGCCTTGCGCGTGTTCTGCTCGACCAGGAGGATGCCGAGCCCCTCCTCGTTGAGCTGGCGAAGCAGCGCGAACAGCTCGCCGACCAGCCGGGGGCTCAGCCCGAGGGAGGGCTCGTCCAGCATCAGGAGGGACGGCTTGGCCATCAGCGCGCGGCCGATGGCGAGCATCTGCTGTTCGCCGCCCGAGAGCGTGGAGGCGGACATGTGGCGGCGCTGGTCCAGGTTCGAGAACCGCGCATAGATCGCCTCGAGGTCCTCCTCCAGGCTGGCCGCATCCTGGCGGCGGTAGGCGCCGAGGCGGAGGTTCTCGTCCACGGTCAGGCTGACCAGGATCTGCCGGCCTTCCGGCACCAGGGCGAGGCCGTTCGCGACCCGCATGTGCGCGAGGCGGGGCGGCAGGGGCCGGCCGCCGAACCGGACCTCGCCGCCGCGGGGGGCGACGAGGCCGTAGATCGCCTTGAGGAGGGAGGACTTCCCGGCCCCGTTGGCCCCGAGCACGGCGACGATCTCGCCCGCCGCCACCGAGAGCGAGACGCCCTTGACGGCTTCGATGCGGCCGTAGGCCACCTCGAGGTCCTTCGTCTCCAGCAGCGCTTCCACGTTCCCGCTCACTCGGCGTCCGAGCCCAGGTAGGCTTCGACGACCCGAGGCTCCCGGCGGACCTCCGCGGGGGTTCCCTCGGCGATCTTCTCCCCGAAGTCGAGCACCACCACGTGCTCGCACAAGGCGCCGACGAACTGCATGTCGTGCTCGACGACCACCAGGGTCGCCCCCTGGTCGGCAATGCTCCGAAGCCGCTCCTTCAGCTCTTCGGTCTCCTCCGGGTTGAGGCCGGCCGCGGGCTCGTCGAGCAGGAGCACGTCCGCCCCCCCGAGCAGGGCGCGCGCGATCTCGATCTGCTTCTGGACCCCGTAGGGGAGATCGTTCACGTGGCTCCCGGCGAGGTACGCCAGCCCGGCGCGCTCCAGCGCGTCCATCGCTTCGCGCTTCCAGCGCGAGCCCCGGGCGACCCGCACCGGGTAGAGGACGTCGGCGAGCCGGGAGATGCGGGGCGTCTGCCCGATGAGGACGTTCTCCAGGACGGAGAGATGCGGAACGAGCCGGATGTTCTGAAAGCTCCGCGACACCCCGCACCCCATTCGCAGCCGCGACGGCACGTCGGTGACGTCCCGCCCGTTGACCCGGATCCGCCCCTCGGTGACCGGGTAGACGCCGCTCACCAGGTTGAACACCGTCGATTTGCCCGCGCCGTTCGGCCCGATGAGGGCGGTGCGCTGGCCGCGCGCCACCTCGAACGAGAGGTTGCGGATGACCTCGAGGCCGCCGAAGGACTTGGAGACCCCGTCCAGATGCAGGACGGAAGGATCAGCCATGCGCCCGCCCCCGCACCGGCGCGCCTCCGCCGCCGGGGCCGCCGTTGCCGCCGGCCTCGCCACGGCCGCCGCCCAGGAGGCGCCCCACCGCACGAAGCTCGACGGTGGTCACGAGCCCCTGCGGACGCAGGATCATCGTCGCGATGATGAGCACCGCGAATATCGCGTAGCGCCACTCCTCGCTCCCGCGCAGCACTTCCGGCAGCAGGGTGAAGAAGATCGCCCCGAGCAGCGGGCCGAGCACGGTCTGCGCCCCGCCGAGAAGGACGAACAGGACCACGGAGATGCTGAACAGGATCGAGTAGTTCTGGGGCTCGATGTAGCTGAAGTGATGCCCGTAGAGCCCCCCGCCGACGCCCGCGAACGCCGCCCCGAGGGCGAAGGCGAGCGCCTGGTACCGGCGGACGTCGATGCCGAACAGGTCGGATACGGCCTCGTCGTCGCGGACCGCCACCATGTTCAGCCCGAAGCGCGTCCGTTCCAGGAACGCGGTGACGAGAAGCACGGCCAGGGCGAAGAGCGCGATCCCGCCGATGCCGATCCAGGCGATCACCGGGTAGCCGGCCGCCCCGCCCACCACTTCGAGGTTGAGGAAGAGGGACTGCAGCACCTGTCCCAGGGCGAAGGTCGCGAGGGCGAGGTAGATCCCCTTGGTCCGCAACACCGGGACGGCGATGACGAGCGCGAAGACGAACGTCGCGAGGCCGGCCCCGATGCAGGCGAGCCAGGGCGAGACCCCGTACTCGTTGCTCAGGTACGCGGAGAGGTAGGCCCCGACGCCGACGAATCCCGCCACCCCCAGGTTGAGCTGGCCGGCCGCGAGCGGCCAGTAGACCGCGTAGGCGAAGACGACGTTCAGCAGGAGGATGACGAGAACGCCTTCGAGGTAGCCGCTCATGTCAGAACTTCTCCCGGACGATCCCGGAGGCGCCGAGCAGGCCGGTCGGCTTGAAGAACAGGATGAGGAGCAGCAGGCCGTAGACCGAGAAGTCGACGAAGTCGGCGTTGAAGAAATGGATCGAGAGCACTTCGACCACCCCGATGAGAAGCCCGCCGAGCACCGCCCCCCAGACGTTGCCCATGCCGCCGATCACCATGGCCGATATGCCCTTGAGGGCGACTTCCTCGCCCATGAAGGGATGCACCTGCTGGTAGTTGAGCGCGAACAGCATCCCGCCCAGGGCGGCGAACAGGCCGCCGATGATGAACACCGTCGGGACCAGCCTCGAGACGACCACCCCCAGGATCTCCGCGGTCGTCGCGTTCTCCGCGATGGCGCGCAGGGCGCGGCCCATCTGGGTCTTCTGGAGCAGGATCCGGAGGCCGACCACCAGGAGGATGGCGAGGACGAGGCTCAAGAGCTGGGGAACGCCGATGACGAGCGAGGCGAACCTCAGGTTCAGGTCGGAGAACGGCAGCACGACCCGCTGCAGATCGGACCCCCACTGCACCAGGACCAGGTTCTCGAACAGGATCAGGAAGCCCATCGAGCTGACCAGCGGCACGTAGTGGTCCGAGGAGCGCATCCAGCTCCAGGTGCACCGCTCCACGACGAGGGATGCCGCCGCGCCGACGAGGATCGCCCCGAGAACGGCGAGCGGCCAGGGGACGCCCGCCTTCAGGAGCACCCAGGTGAATATGCCGGACAGCATGAACACCCCGGGGATGCTGAAGTTCAGGAAGTTCAGGATCCCGATCGTCAACGTGAACGCGACCGCGACCAGCACGTAGATCCCGCCGAGCATCAGCCCGTTGACCAACTGCTGTTCGAGCATGTCGGGCCCCGCCGTTCACCGTCCGGCGGCCAGCATAGGCAATAGGGAGCGGCGGGACAATCCCTTTTTGCCCGCCCATTTTCCCGCCGCGGCCCGGCCGGAGCCGATCCCGAACCGGAGGCCCCCCGGTCGGGGAGCTCCGTCCCGGCCCGGGCGATGGGCCGGCAATGGAAGAGAGCGGGGCGGAGGGCCGGCGCGCGCGGATCAGCCGCCGCCGTCCGCCGCGAAGAGCGCCTTCATGCCGAGCTTCCGCACCTTGCCGGTGGTGGTGAGGGGAAGCTCCCCGGCCCCGACCCACCGGTAGCGCCGCGGCCGCTTGTACGCCGCGAGCGCCTCCGCGCAGTGCGCGCGGAGCGACGCCTCGTCGGCCGCCCCCGCCCCTTTGGGCGCCCGCGGCACCACGACCGCGGCCACGACCTCGTCGCGCTCCGCGTCCGGCAGGCCGATGACGTAGGCCTGCTCCACGCCGGGATGCGACGTCAGGACCTCCTCGACCTCGACCGGGGCCACGTTGATGCCCCCCGTCTTGATCATCTCCTTGAGGCGCCCCCGGAAGTAGAGCCGCCCGGACTCGTCGAGGCAGCCGAGGTCGCCGGTCCGGAACCAGCCGTCCGCGTCGAACGCCTCCCGGTTCTTGTCCTCGTCCCGGTAGTAGCCGCAGGTGACGTAGCCGCGGACCCGGATCTCCCCGACCTCCCCGGAGGGAAGGGGCCGACCGGTCTCCGGGTCCGTGACGGCGATCTCGAACCCCGGAAGCGGACGCCCCACCGAGGCCGCGCGCACCTCGATCGGATCGTGGGCGTCGGTGACCGTGCAGTTCCCGTAGGTCTCGGTGAGGCCGTAGACGTTGCAGACCTCGGCCGCGCCGAGATCGGCGAGGAGCCGGACCTGCTCCGGCGTGCCGATGGTGACCCCGGTGCGCAGGGTCGCGAGCCGCTCGGGCCGGCAGCCGGGGTGCTCGGCGATCGCCCGCACCATGTTCGGGGTGGCGTAGGCCACGGTGCAGCGCTCGCGCTCGATGAGGTCGATCGCCTCGCCGGCGTCGAACCGTTCCTGGAGCACGATCGTGCCGGCGTGGGTCAGGAGCGCGAACAGCGCGTTCTCGCAGCCGAGCCCCCAGAAGAGCGAGACCGCGAGCCAGAGGCGGTCGCCGGCGCGCAGGCGCAGGCGCTCGCCGATGCCCCACATGTTCTCGATGAGCGCGAAGTGCTGGAGCTGGACCCCCTTCGGGTTCGAGGTGGAGCCCGAGGTATACAGGATGCAGGCCACGTCCGGCGGCTCGACGGCGTTCTCCGCCGCGTCGACCACGCTTTCGGGAACCGCCTCGCCGGCGCGCATGACCGCGTCCCAGGACACCCCGCCCGGCAGGGGGCGGCCGTCCTCCGGCGCGACCCGGACCACGCGGCGAAGCTTCGCCAGCCCCCCGGCGGCGGCGATCTCGCCGAGCGCCCCGGTGTAGTCCTGGCCGAGGAAACGGTCCACGGTGACGAGCACGCTCGCGTCGGAGTGGTCAAGCATCCAGGCCAGCTCGCGGCGCGTCGCCCAGGTGTTGAGCGACACCATGACCGCGCCGAGGGCGAGGATCGCGAAGTCCGCCACCAGCCACTCCGGCCGGTTGCCCATGAGGATCGCGACCTTGTCCCCGCGCCGCACCCCGAGCGCGTGGAGCCCGCGCGCGAAGCGGCGCGCCTCGGCGCGGAACTCGGGATAGCGGAGGCGCCGTGTACCGCCCACCAGGAGCTCGGTCTCGGGGCAGCGCTCCGCGAGCTCGGCGAGCAGAGCGGGCGCGGTCCGGCTTCGCGGCATCGCGAGCGGGGCAGGCCGCCCGGCGCGCGATGCCGCCGGGTCGGCGAGCCGGGCGGCGCTCATGCCGGGTCGCGGCCCGGAACCCGCGAGCCCGGGGAGCGCGGGCCGTGGCCGCCCGCCCCGCGCCGCTCGCTCCACTCGCCCCGCTCCCCGCGCTCCCCGCGCTCCGCACGCGGCCGCGGGCTCCATTCGGCCCCGACCGCGCGCGCCTCCTCCTCGGTGTCGAGGTCCTGCGCGAGCGAGAGGATGCCGGGAAGGATCGGCACCTGCACCATGCGCCGCGGGTAGCGGCGGCGGTGGCCGTAGCTCACCACGACCCGCCGCACCGCCCGTTCGAGCCGCTCGCGGGTCATGTTGCCCGACCGGAGCCCCATCACCACCGCCGCCCCGTCGGCGAGGACGGCCGCCGTGAGGTCGGGAAGCCCCAGGGTGAACAATTGCCGGAGGTCCTCGCGCAGCACGGTCATGAGGACCCCCCGCAGCATGGCGAGGCCCCGGCCGCCGATGGGCCGGTTGCGGGTCCGGTAGCTGAGTGCGATCAGCCGGTACACGAGCCCGATGCGAAGCGCGTCCGGGTCCACGATGACGAGGTGCCCCGGCAGGATCGTGCTCGGGGCGGAGTCCTCGTCGGGGCGTATCCGGTATCGGGGCTTCCAGTTCGACGGCCCGAGGGCGTCCGCGTCCTCCGGGGCCTCCGCGAGGGGGAAGAAGACGTCGCAGGGGGCGGCGTCCGCGTACCGGTCCATCACCGTCCGGACGGTCTCGTCCCCGGGCAGGACGTCGCTCGCGAGAAATGCGATGGGGCCGTGGGGGTGATCCTCGCGGACCGCCTCGAACGCGGTCCGGACGTTGGCTTCGAGCCGGTCGTCGCAGTCGACGAGCCGGGCCGCCCCCTCGGCGAGCCCCGCGTAGAGCCGGGCAGGCCCCGCCACGTAGAGGTCGGAGAAGCGTTTCGAGGCGAGCAGCCGGTCGAGGATGCAGCGCGCCAGAGGCCGGCCCTCGACCTGGAGCTCGGCGGCCTTGTAGCCGGCGAGCGCCCGGTATCCCCGCCCCGCCTCGGTGAGCCGCGGGGGGCGCGGATCGCTCCCGGCGAGCAGCACGAGGGGCGGCGCAGCGGCCCGGCTCCTTTCGGGCGCGGGCGGCTCCCGCGAAGGCGTGCTTCCCTCCATCATCCCCTCCGGCCCAGGAAACGGCGCGTGGCCGCGTAGCTGCCGGCGACCGCACGGCTGCCCCCGCCCGGGCGCCCGGGCGGCCATGACGGAACCGGCCGCCGGGCGGGACGGATGGGCGGAACGCCTCCGGCAGATGTCAACGTCGGCTGGTGCATGGCCGCGTCTTTTACCACATATCCCCCTCCGAATCCGGCCCGCGCCGGCCCCTCCCGACCCCGTTCCCCGAAGGGCGCCACGACAAAGCGGAGCTTCGCCCGCTGGCGTCCTGGGAGCGCGGGCTTCCAGCCCACATGGACGATTGCGGGCCTGCGGCGCTGCGGGCTGGAAGCCCGTGCTCAATCCCCGCAGGTGCGGGGGAACCGCTCGTTGAGCCTCTGGCGTACCTCGCTCGCACGCTCAATCCCCGCAGGTGCGGGGGAACCCGTGCAGGGGGCGGACCTGCGGGGCGCGATGCGGGTATATCCCCGCAGGTGCGGGGGAACCAGGCGTTCGATGACACGGACCCGCTCCCGGACGGGTCTATCCCCGCAGGTGCGGGGGAACCGAGGGCCTGCACACACTCCTTGCTGGCACGCGGGGTCTATCCCCGCAGGTGCGGGGAACCCGACGAGGCGGCGGAGGCCTGGCGGCTGCTCGGGGTCTATCCCCGCAGGTGCGGGGGAACCCGGAACGACTGGACGGTGGAGCAGACGGCCCGCTCGAGGTCTACCCCCGCAGGTGCGGGGGAACCTACTCGTCCTCCCAGGGGCGGCACGCAACCTCGGGTCTATCCCCGCAGGTGCGGGGGAACCCTCCACCGGGTCATCCCGGCGGTCGAGAAGGCGGGTCTATCCCCGCAGGTGCGGGGGAACCCATGGTCGCGGGTGTGGCGGTGCCATCCGCCGGGGTCTATCCCCGCAGGTGCGGGGGAACCGTCCAAAAGATATGGATGCGGTGGCAATTCTGGGGTCTATCCCCGCAGGTGCGGGGGAACCCTCCGGACCCCGACCGCCCCCCGGTACGGTTAGGGTCTATCCCCGCAGGTGCGGGGGAACCTCGAGCGGCGGGAGCTACACCGATCTCCTGGGCGGTCTATCCCCGCAGGTGCGGGGGAACCGCTCTCCGAGTGGCGGACGAAGCTGGAGGATCGGGTCTATCCCCGCAGGTGCGGGGGAACCGGTGACGAACGAGGTCACCACGTACATGGTCAGGGTCTATCCCCGCAGGTGCGGGGGAACCGAGTCGAAGTCGAAGTCGGGCAAGATCGTCCCGGGTCTATCCCCGCAGGTGCGGGGGAACCAACAGCGCGCTCGGATCGGGGCCGCCGGTCCGGGGTCTATCCCCGCAGGTGCGGGGGAACCGCCGCGCTCGAACGATGGGCCAGTGTCTGGGGGGGGTCTATCCCCGCAGGTGCGGGGGAACCAGCTGGATGGACGTCGAGACCATTGAGCTCGGGGGTCTATCCCCGCAGGTGCGGGGGAACCGAGGAAGGGGGAGGTCCGGGCGAGGTTGCGCGAGGTCTATCCCCGCAGGTGCGGGGGAACCTGCCACATGACATTGATCCCGCTGTCGACCATCGGTCTATCCCCGCAGGTGCGGGGGAACCTGGAGGACGTCGGCGCCCCGGAGACCTGGACCAGGTCTATCCCCGCAGGTGCGGGGGAACCCCACGCCGCCAACATCGACCGCATCATGGGCCAAGTCTATCCCCGCAGGTGCGGGGGAACCGTGTCAACCCCCCGGGGGGGAGAAAGTGACGAGGGTCTATCCCCGCAGGTGCGGGGGAACCGAGCAGGCGTCCGGGGCGGGCGGCGGCGATCCGGGTCTATCCCCGCAGGTGCGGGGGAACCATCGTGGTCCGGCGGGACGCGGAGCCCGCCTCGGGTCTATCCCCGCAGGTGCGGGGGAACCAGGGCGGTCCGCTCGATCGTCAGCACCGCTCGAGGTCTATCCCCGCAGGTGCGGGGGAACCGGGCGCGAAGGGCGGCTACGCCTTCGACGGCAAGGTCTATCCCCGCAGGTGCGGGGGAACCGGCGGGGCAGGTGGTGGCCTTCTGGCGGGGCAGGGTCTATCCCCGCAGGTGCGGGGGAACCTTGGCGAGGTCGAGAAGCTCCGTCCACCGGGCGGGTCTATCCCCGCAGGTGCGGGGGAACCGTAGAGATCGTCGACACCGTCCACCCGGCCGCGGGTCTATCCCCGCAGGTGCGGGGGAACCGGCAGCGTGCCTTCGCCGGCGCGGGCGGCGGCGGGTCTATCCCCGCAGGTGCGGGGGAACCCCCCAGTGCGGGCGGGGCGGGGCGCTGCGCCACGGTCTATCCCCGCAGGTGCGGGGGAACCCCGCCCTGGGGCGGGCGCATAGCCGGTGAAGTGGGTCTATCCCCGCAGGTGCGGGGGAACCGCGCTGGTAGTGGCCACGGTGGCCAATGGCCAGGGTCTATCCCCGCAGGTGCGGGGGAACCCTGGACGGGGCGGTGGACGTCCGGGGCGGCGGGGGTCTATCCCCGCAGGTGCGGGGGAACCTCACCCGGGCGTCCACATGACTACCAGCCAGCGGGTCTATCCCCGCAGGTGCGGGGGAACCACGGCGCGGCGGGCCGGGCGGTCCGGCGTGTCGGGTCTATCCCCGCAGGTGCGGGGGAACCTCCTTCAATCGCCGCGACACGGTGCAGCAGGCGGGTCTATCCCCGCAGGTGCGGGGGAACCTGGTGAGTTGCGGGATGGGCGCATCGTGTCGCAGGTCTATCCCCGCAGGTGCGGGGGAACCAGCAGACACGGCCGTGGCCGCGATCTCAACCAGGGTCTATCCCCGCAGGTGCGGGGGAACCGTAGACGTCGTCGGCCGACTGATCGCCCCACCAGGTCTATCCCCGCAGGTGCGGGGGAACCGCGGGATTGCGGGCCGGGGCGGAGGGAAGTAAGGGTCTATCCCCGCAGGTGCGGGGGAACCCTACGCGAGGTCTTCCGGCTCACCCCTGCCGAGGGTCTATCCCCGCAGGTGCGGGGGAACCGCGTCACCCCGAGCGAGTGGGTGCGGACGGTCAGGTCTATCCCCGCAGGTGCGGGGGAACCGTGATCACCGGAATGGAAAACGTGAAGGACGCGGATCTATCCCCGCAGGTGCGGGGGAACCGAGCCTCGCATGCCGGTGCATCGAGATCGTGCGGGTCTATCCCCGCAGGTGCGGGGGAACCGGACCTATCCGGGCTGGACCGCCATGATGGGCAGGTCTATCCCCGCAGGTGCGGGGGAACCCGCGATGCCCCCGGGACACTGGGCGACATCCCGGGTCTATCCCCGCAGGTGCGGGGGAACCCGCCGGCCGCCACCCCTCGCGCGGCTGCAAGTGGGTCTATCCCCGCAGGTGCGGGGGAACCGTTCGCGCTCGCCTGCATCGCCGCCCGGTCCTGGGTCTATCCCCGCAGGTGCGGGGGAACCACGCCCACAGCGGACAGCCCGGCACGCCATTCAGGTCTATCCCCGCAGGTGCGGGGGAACCGAAACCGTGGACTGGCGCACCGCGAGCGATGAGGGTCTATCCCCGCAGGTGCGGGGGAACCGAGATCGAGGGGCACGACTACCTCCCCGCCGCGGGTCTATCCCCGCAGGTGCGGGGGAACCGCGCGGCGGTGGGGCCCCACCGCCGCGCGAACGGGTCTATCCCCGCAGGTGCGGGGGAACCCCCTCGGCGGCGGGCTCGCCGTCGGGCGCCTGGGGTCTATCCCCGCAGGTGCGGGGGAACCGGCGCCGGCACGATGGTGTCCCAGGGCGGCGAAGGTCTATCCCCGCAGGTGCGGGGGAACCACGTACTCCACCTCGACCGACCCCGCGACGACGGGTCTATCCCCGCAGGTGCGGGGGAACCGGCGGGTCCGGGGGCCGGGCCGGCGCCTTCAACGGTCTATCCCCGCAGGTGCGGGGGAACCGAGATCGAGCCCGATGCGGATGAGGCCGTGCCGGGTCTATCCCCGCAGGTGCGGGGGAACCTCGTCGAGCCCCTCCGCGACTCTCATCCAGTTGGGTCTATCCCCGCAGGTGCGGGGGAACCCTCCAGCGGGGCGAACGCGGTCCCTCCTCGTCGGGTCTATCCCCGCAGGTGCGGGGGAACCTCCATCCAATCCTTAGCCCGCCGAAGGGTCGATGGTCTATCCCCGCAGGTGCGGGGGAACCCGAGGCGGCCCGGTCGCTCCGCGATCTCGGGGAGGTCTATCCCCGCAGGTGCGGGGGAACCGGACGGCGGTGACGGCAACGGGGTGGAGTTCATGGTCTATCCCCGCAGGTGCGGGGGAACCAACGCGTGGCGAAACGTGGCGTTCCCTCGAGCGGGTCTATCCCCGCAGGTGCGGGGGAACCGCCGGTACGGCTCGCGGTGGTGACGTGCGTCATGGTCTATCCCCGCAGGTGCGGGGGAACCATGTCGCTCACGAGGCGCCCCGATCGTCGGCCGGGTCTATCCCCGCAGGTGCGGGGGAACCGGGGCGAGCGCCCGCAACACCGGGTCGGGGAGGGGTCTATCCCCGCAGGTGCGGGGGAACCTCCCTCGATATCGCCCTCTTGCAGATCACGCACGGTCTATCCCCGCAGGTGCGGGGGAACCGTATCGCCCCGGCGCTCGGTGAGTGGTGGCCCGGGTCTATCCCCGCAGGTGCGGGGGAACCGCGTGGCAGAACTCCTCGATCCGGTCGGCGAGGGGTCTATCCCCGCAGGTGCGGGGGAACCGCTCATGTCCGCCTCGATGTCCACCTCCATTACGGTCTATCCCCGCAGGTGCGGGGGAACCCCCGACGGACGCGGCGTATGACCAGGCGAGCGAGGTCTATCCCCGCAGGTGCGGGGGAACCCCAACGGATCGAGCTGCACCCTGGCATAGCCACGGTCTATCCCCGCAGGTGCGGGGGAACCACTGGCTGAAGGATCGCGACATCGTCTACCGGGGGTCTATCCCCGCAGGTGCGGGGGAACCTGCTGGTCATCCTCTTCTACGGCGGGCTGGTGGGGTCTATCCCCGCAGGTGCGGGGGAACCATATTCTGCCGAGGCATCGCCGCCCCGGCCTCAGGTCTATCCCCGCAGGTGCGGGGGAACCTCCACGAGCGTTTCACTGGATCGCCCGTCCGCGGGTCTATCCCCGCAGGTGCGGGGGAACCGCGGCCTCCTGGGCCTTGGCGTGGCACAGCTGCGGTCTATCCCCGCAGGTGCGGGGGAACCGGCATCGGCGTGCTGGTCACGATCGTGCTGGCGGGTCTATCCCCGCAGGTGCGGGGGAACCCTTCGGGCCGGGGCCGTCCGGGCCGCCGCCCCGGGTCTATCCCCGCAGGTGCGGGGGAACCGAAGAAGGGATAGGGGCGATGAGCAAGGGAGCGGGTCTATCCCCGCAGGTGCGGGGGAACCCTCGGTGAATGAGGCGGTGAACCGCATGGTACAGGTCTATCCCCGCAGGTGCGGGGGAACCACGACCTCGTCGGGAAGAGTCGCGAGCACGGCGGGTCTATCCCCGCAGGTGCGGGGGAACCCTCGTCGTCGGGGACACCCGCAGTCCCGAGGGAGGTCTATCCCCGCAGGTGCGGGGGAACCTCGTCGATCCCCTCCGAGATGCGCATCCAGTTGGGTCTATCCCCGCAGGTGCGGGGGAACCGGCCTCGCCCGGATCGCGGCCTGGGCCTGGCTGGGTCTATCCCCGCAGGTGCGGGGGAACCCACACCCAGCTCCCCTTCGCCGAGCAGATCGAGGGTCTATCCCCGCAGGTGCGGGGGAACCCCGACGGCGCCGATGGCAACGGGGTCGAGTTCGGGTCTATCCCCGCAGGTGCGGGGGAACCGGGCCGGATCAGCGGCGGCGGCGTGGACACGCGGGTCTATCCCCGCAGGTGCGGGGGAACCCGCAACCAGTACGTGCTCGAGCGTGACAGTCGGGGTCTATCCCCGCAGGTGCGGGGGAACCGTATCCACTGGCGGCCCATCCCGTCCTGGATGGGGTCTATCCCCGCAGGTGCGGGGGAACCGATACCCAGGAGAGCGACACGCGGCTCGCCACGGGTCTATCCCCGCAGGTGCGGGGGAACCCGGATCGTCGGGGAGATCGGGAGGGCCGCCCGGGGTCTATCCCCGCAGGTGCGGGGGAACCAGGATCGCAGCTTGGCCGCCTTGCGGGCGCAGCGGTCTATCCCCGCAGGTGCGGGGGAACCACCGACGCCGGGTCGCCGGCGATCAACGCCGCAGGTCTATCCCCGCAGGTGCGGGGGAACCGTCGCGGCGCGGGCGTTGAAGCCTCCGCGGACGGGTCTATCCCCGCAGGTGCGGGGGAACCTCGTCCCCGCGACGGGGGCTATCCATGCCCCCGGGTCTATCCCCGCAGGTGCGGGGGAACCGAGTCGATACGACTGTCCCGGCCGGAGGACACGGGTCTATCCCCGCAGGTGCGGGGGAACCTCGTCCCCGCGACGGGGGCTATCCATCCCCCGGGTCTATCCCCGCAGGTGCGGGGGAACCGCTATCCATTCCGCCTTTTCCGCGCGCTGGCGGGGTCTATCCCCGCAGGTGCGGGGGAACCCTGGCGGTGGCCCGGGTCGTGGTCCATCCGCTGGGTCTATCCCCGCAGGTGCGGGGGAACCTGCTTGATCCAGCCGGGCTTGAGCCCCTTGCGGGTCTATCCCCGCAGGTGCGGGGGAACCAGTATGAACGCCCGCCCGGGTGCCTGTCAACACGGTCTATCCCCGCAGGTGCGGGGGAACCCAGGACGAGGCGCTGTCGCGGCTCGATCGGGCGGGTCTATCCCCGCAGGTGCGGGGGAACCGCGACGGCGAGCTGGCCGAGTGCGGCATTGAGGGGTCTATCCCCGCAGGTGCGGGGGAACCCGGGCGACATCCAGCCCGCACCGGGTGCGGGCGGGTCTATCCCCGCAGGTGCGGGGGAACCTACTGAACAAGCCGACCATTCCTGCAGCACAGGGGTCTATCCCCGCAGGTGCGGGGGAACCTCTAGCCTCCAACAGACTGATTATACTCGATTGTTAAGGAGCGAGGTTGGGTTTCGGTGGTTTACGACGTCTTGACCAGCAGGACCCCGTCGGCATCGCGGATCTCTTTCGGAGGGTCGCCCAAGTGGCGGAGCGCCAACCCTCCGGGAACCGTGCCGTCGCGCCAAATCATGGCGACGGCCCCGTTTCCGAGCGAGTGGAACCAGTCTTGCACCACGGTCCAGATCCGCTCCCGCACCCCGGAGGAGAGGTCGGGCGACACGTAGACGCCCGGAGCCACCTCCAGCATCGCGGAGGAGAGAAAACCGCGGTATCTGGATTCGACGTCCCGGGTGACGACGACGGTCATCGGCATGGCTACGACTTCCTCCCGGATGAGGGGTCTCCGAAGAGGTCCTTGATCCGTTCGATCATCTTCGGGATCGTCCTTTCGCGGCGCAACGTGCGGCCGGTCTCGCGCCGGGCGATGCGCTCCACGCTTTCCAGGGGGGCGGCCTGCGCCCTCTTTGCGGCTCGAAATGCGGCGGGGATGGTCACCGAATCGC
Organism: Gammaproteobacteria bacterium; assembly: GCA_965243335.1. Taxonomy (GTDB): domain Bacteria; phylum Pseudomonadota; class Gammaproteobacteria; order HK1; family HK1; genus JAJDXW01. The sequence continues at coordinate 160,615 of OZ251545.1, read as the reverse complement.
GGAAGAGGTCCGAGACGTCCAGCACGAAGGATTGACCGGGGTCCTCGTGAACGAAGCCGAGCTGCGGAATGGTGGCCGTTGCCGATACGGCTATGGCCGCGGCCGCTTCCACCGCGCTCGATGCGTGGTTGAGCGCCTGGTTCGGAAGGTCACCGGCCGATGGGCGCGAGCGGTCGTAACGCCGTCCCTGCCATTGAACGCCGATCCTGGCCGCGATCAGACGGTAGCTCTCCTTCATCCGGGCGCCCTCGATCCCTCGGAGTACCGCGATGTCGCGATGCGGCAGGACCTCGCCCAGGCGCCAGGCGTACATGCGCCGCGCGACGTTCAGCCGGGCGTTGCGGTCGGCCCAGGCGTCCGCCTGACGCCGTGCGAGGTCCGAGCGATCGGAGATGAGCGGCGGGGCGGTATAGCAGCGCACCCCGTCTTCACCGACGGCGGCGAGCCCAGTGCCGTGGCGGGCCAGGAGACGAAGGGCGTCGTGACTTACCGTGGAGCCCGGGCCGAGCAGGATCATGGAAACGCTCTGAAACGGGATGCTGTAGCTCCCCGGCTCCAGGGGGTCGTCCTTCGCACCCTGCCCTCCGCGCTCGAAGGCGAGGGTTCCATCCCGCGCGGTCAGCGCGCCGCGCGAGAGCCACAGCAAGCCCGCCCGATCCGAATGCGGGATCCGGGCGGTCTCGAGACCAAGGCGGCCCTTCAGCATGGCAGGGTGCGGGGGGCGGCGGTCACGCCAGCCTCGAACATCTCATCTCTCCAACGGAGGCTTTCTTGGCGGGCGCAGGAGCAGCATGCCGTAGCCATAAGCCCTGTGGCGGCCGATACCCTTCCGAAGAAGCCGGACGAAGGCGTCCGGGTCCCCCACGGCCAGCGTTCCCTGCAGGGTCGCGTCGGGTCCTTCCGGGCCGGCCTTGCCGCCGCGCACGGCGCGACTGCGCTGGAACGCGGCGAGACGGCAGCTCCCGGCCTCGATGGCGGCCGCCCCGCCAAACCGCTCGGCAAGCCATTCGACGTAGACCTCGGAGCGCCTGCCGCGCATGGTCGCCGCGCCCTCCGTCCCTTCGCCGGGGCCGATGTTCCACCCATCCGGGAAGCGGTTGAGCGCCGCGACCCGGAACGCATCCACCTCCGCGCCCGGCGAAAGTGCCTTCCCCGATCGGGGATCACGCAGCCCGCGTCTCAACCGCCGCACGGGCCGGACGCGAAGGTCGAAGCCAAGGCGCTGCCCCGGCTCGAAGCCCGTCGTCAACGCCTTGGACCGCAACCTTCCCGGATCGATCACCGCAAGGCAGTCCGGGGTCCCCACGGCTTGGGCAGTGTGCCGCAGCGCGTCTCCATCCACGTCCGCATAGGCGTAGATCGAACCAGCCCGGCGGCGTTCGGACGCGAACAGCCTGAAGGGCTGCAACGCGGCCTTGCCGAACAGGCTGCACAGGAGGAGGTGGAGAGCGAAGCCGGCATCGAAAGCTCCCCGACGGATCAATCCACGCTCTCCCGCCCACCGATGGAACGCGCGCACGTCGATCGGGGAATGGACCAAGTACGTCGTCATCCGTCGCCTTCCGTCACCGAGATCCGCCCCTCGCACACCCGCCGGGCGCCGCCGTGGAGCCCTGTCGTCCAGTTACGCTCGTCGGTGACGTCCCAGGTTCGAGCCGCGCCTTCCCTCCCTTCCGATGCGGGCCAGAACGCACGCAGACCGGCGGTGGCCTCCTCCAAGGGCGCCGCGCCGCTCAGTGCGGCGCGGATGTCCGGCGCGGCTATCCAGCCCTCGAAGATCGGTGCGGACGGAAGGCAGGCCTTGCGGCCGACGAAGAGCGGGCGGGCGGGCCGTACGAGCGCGTCCGCGACCTCGTCCAGGGTGGGGGGAACGTCGTCCGGGTCCAGCCGAAGGACTACGGACAGACGCAGGTCGACATGGTAATCGCGCCAACGCTGATGTGATCCGGCATAGGTGGCGGCGCCGCCGGCGCGCCTCGCCGGTATCCCGCGCGTGGTCCATGCCTGATCGTCCTTGTCGATGCTCGCGGTCTGGTAGTCGGTCATCCGGCCTTCCGGCCCCGTCTCCTGCTCCCACAAGGCGCCGAAGACGATTCGCTCCTGCAACGCCTGATGCTCCTTTCTCATCGCACGGGTCCACCCGAGCGCGTTTGCGAGCAAGCCGGTCAGCATGGACTGGGCCGGAAAGTCACGGATGACGCCGCGCGCGTCGATCGCCTCCCCGCCGAAGGCGGCGAGCGGCGCGCGGAGCCGCAGATGCATCCAGCGCATCGGATCAGGTCCGGCCGGTGCGGATGGCCTCGCCCGCCCACCCGGCGAGAGCCGCCAGCGAGAGCCGCTCGGCTTCGGGCATCTCCCTGCCGCCCAGGCTCGCGAGCCGCCGTGTCTCTCCGGCTCCATACATGTTGTCGAGCTTTTCGAGGTGACCGCACGCGGCGTTCTCCGCGGCCTCGAGCGAGGACTCGCAACGACCGCGAAACGCCTCCGCGAGGCTGCGCGGCTGCCGATCGCCCGCCTCCAGGAACATCCAGCTCGCGTAGCCGTAGGGAGCCGTGGAGCCGAGCTTCGCTCCCGGCGATACGGTGGCGACGAGGTGTACGAAGCGCTCCGCGACCTCGCCGGCCATGTCCGCGTCCCCGCCCAGGTTGCGGAGCAGGGCGCCTCGGTCGAGCACGACGTACCCGTAGAAGAGGCCGGCGGTGATCTCGGTTTCGCCGATATGGCCGGCGCCGGCGTCATCCTCCTCGCGCTTGAGGTCGTCGAAGACGGTGAAGTAGTCGCTCTCGCTCTCTTCCCCGTGCACGGTGAACGCATGGGCGACATGGACCGCCGCGTCGATGTTGGCCTCCGTATCCGAGGTCACCATCCGGCCGAACAGCGCGGCGGCGAGCCCGCCCGGCAGCTTGCAGCCCTCGCGCAGGGCCTTCATGTTGGTCCTTGCCTGCTTCGCCCATTCGGCGGCGGCCTTGTCGGCGGCCTCGGGAGCGTTGCCACAGCCCTCGGCGACTTCCCTGGCTTCCTTCGCGAGGTATTCGATCTCCGGCTCCCCGAGGAGCAGGGGCTGCCGGCTGCCGCGATCCGTTCCCTTGTCGCCGTACACCGCGATCTGGAACCGGCTCTCGATCGCATCGACCATGGCGGGGTCGTAACCTGCCTCCCGAAGGGGCTGGATCACGCGCCGTGTGACGGTCTCCCGCGAGCGCACCGCGGCGACGGCGCCGTCGATCCCATCGAAGGAGTGAGGCCCGTCGGCGACCCGCCAATGGCGCTTGAGGCACTGGGAAGAAATGCGAGTCCGAACCTTGCCGCCATAGGTCATGCGTTTGGCCAGGCCGGAATCGTCCCGGTTCAGCAGGGCCGCCGGATAGCCGTGCAGGCTGTGGATCTGGAGAAATCGCGCGTCAGGCATCGGATGAAACCTCCTGTGCGTCGGGTTCGTCTGAAGTGTGGCCGGCCCCGCGTCCGGCTTCGGCTTCGGCACGGTAGTAGTCGCGGGCGATCCCGTGGTTCGTTTTCTCGCTATCGAACAGGATCAGCTTCGCCAGGGTGCGGAGATCGAACCGCTTGTGCTCCGTCGCGGCCAGTCGGCGGCAGGCTCGGATCGCAAGGTCACGGCGCATCTCCTTCGGGGCGCCCAGCAGGCGGGCGAGGCGCAGCTCGGATACCCCCGCCTTGTAGAGCGCGGCGCCCATGGGAATGTTGTAATCGTGCGCCGATCTCCGATCGGTTTCCCGCCCCTTGGGCGTCAGGATCGCGATCGCCTGGATGAGCGCCGCCCAGCCCGCCTCGTCCCGGGCGCCACCCGGAGCGTAGTCCGCTGCCAGCTTCCAGAACGCGGCGGCTCCGGCCCCGGCAAGCGGCCCGCGCCGGAGCGCGGCGGCCGATCCGGGGTCGAGTCTCGCGATGTACGCGGCGAGCCGGGGGGCAACCTGGTCCAGGCGTGATCCTCCCAAGCGCGGGGGCGCCGCTTGCCCGTTGCCGGACGGGTCGCCTTCGGCGGGGTCTTTCCCCGCAGGTTCGGGGGGCCTTTCGTCAAGGGGCATGGGGCGCCTCCTTCCGGTCGAATATCTCGGGCTGGTCGCTGAAGACGCTCCTTGCTCCCCGGAGCCGGCCCCAAAAGGCGCTGACCCCGCGCGCCCGCGCCCGGTGACGATGGATCGACGTGCAGGGAACGGTGTCCAACGCTTCTTCGAGAAGCCGTTCTGCGGCGCCGATCATCGCACGGGCGAACCTCGCGCGACGGGCGGCGGCCTCCTCCTTGTCCGCAGCCAGGAACCGGGCTTCGAGATCGGCGAAGAAACGCGCATCGGCAAAGGCATCGAGGCGGCGCGAGTAGGGATCGGCATGTTTCCGATCCGCTCTGGTCAGCTTGTCCGCCGCCTTGCCTCCGCTTGCCGCGGTGGCGACGCCGAACCGAAGCGCTTGGTTCACCTCCCCGATCTCGACCATCAGTGCTTCGGCGGTCTCGGCAAGCTCGTTCCGTTGCTCCCTGCGAAAGAGCGCCCGCACCGTCCGAGGCTTGAAGGCGACGTCGGCGCGCTCGTAGTAGCCTTCGGTCTTGCCTTGGCCGCCCGCGACGCCGCGCGCCACCAGCCGCCAGCGCCCCTCCCCCACGGAATCGACCTTCATGGCCGGAGGATACTTGAAGGCGGTCTCATCGAAGATCAGCTTGGCGAGGCGGTCGTAGCGCAACGTGGCGGGAGACAGTGACAGCGCCTTGCCGTCCTTGCGATTCACCGGGGTCCAGAAATCCCCGACGTCGCCGTTCGCGGCCTTGGCGGCGATACGAGGCGCCCTGGAGCCCGCGGTGACCGCGATGATCGAGCTTCCTTGGATCCGCAACCGCACCCGGCGACAGATCTCGATGAAGTACGGGTCGAGAGCCCGCAGGTCCAGGGACCCGGACCCGTCCCAGGGTTCGAGCCACAGGAACGCGGAGCCGTCCTCCCTCCGGAAGTAGTCCGGGTAGTCGTCAAGCAGCTCGCCTCGCCTCGCGAGCATCGCGTTCATGTCGTGGAACAGATGCGCCCCCAAGCCGCCGTCGGCCGGGGCGAGGCCAAGGCAAGGCCGGGTGGAAAATCCTCCGTTCATGCGGGCGATGCCGTAGTTCCCGGCTCCGAGGAAGCCTGCCATGGTCTGGAGGTCGATCAGCGCCAGCATCCAGTCTTCAGGCGCAGCCGCAACCGCGACCGTCCGCTTGAGGTCGTGGTTCTTCGAGGTGACCAGGAGGTCGAGGTCGTCGGGGGTGGCGACCCGGTTGCGATAGTCCCCGACCCCCTTCGGCGCCGGACACTGCATGAAGGCGGGTCTTGCCGGGTCCTCGACGATGAGGCGCCAAGGCTCGTCGTCATCGAAATCCGGGGTCAGGCCGCGCAGGAGCGAGCGCCATTCCGCCGCCGATGCCGGGGCTGCGTCCCTGCCCGCGCGGTGGCACGCGATCGCCCCGAGCTGCGCCAGGAAGGCGTGCCAGGCGTGGCGCTGATGCGGGCGCAGGGCCGGGAACGCGGCCACCCGATCCCCGGCCAGGGCCTCGTACACTTCCGGCAGCGACAGGGCTTCGACCGCTCCGGTGGTCAGGCGAACCCGGAGCACGGGATCGGTGAGCAAGTTATGCACCGCGTCCACCCTTGGCTTTGGTAACCCCGCTGGGGCGGGGAAGCGCCGTCCCTGCCGTTGTCCCTGATCTCATAGGGGGGACTATCTCCAAGTCGGTTGGAGCTGGAAGCCGGGACGGGGCGGACGACTGCATACGAATATCGAAGCCGAAACGGACACCCAGAGCGGGGGCCGTCGTGACGACCTGGACAGCCGCTTGGATGCTGATGTGAGCCATAATCGCCTTCTATCTCTTAGGGGTTTGAAGTCTGATCCAGATAATGGGGGTGTCTTCGGAGAATCCAAGGGGGGCATGATCATGGTGCCATCCTGGTCCCGTGGCAGGCCTGCTCCGGCCTTGACACTAGCGGCGAATCCCTTGCCGATCATAGAGAAAGGTGTGATTTCCAACGTGCAGGATGAACCTCTCCGGTGCCGCCACCTCGGCGCGTGCGGCGTCGATCTCCTCCTTCGAGGGCAGAGCGCCCGCGGCGCCGAACAGGTGCTGGGGCAGATTGAAGGTCCGTACCGAACCCCCGAACGGCCCCGTCACGGGCTCTGCAAGCACGATGCGCGGCCCGTCCTCGCCAAGGCGCGTCCGTACTTCCTCGTCCAGGTCGGGAAACGCCAGATCCTCGAGGCACACGCTTCGGTCTAGCGCGTGGTTCCGGGCCTGCTGGCGCTCGGCTGCCGCCAAGCCGTGTGTCCGTTGCTCCTCCGCCAGCCACCGGCCCCCGATCTCCTCGGCCAGCTCCCACAGCGCCCGCGGATGGGTCGCGCGCTCGACCAGCGTCCGGTTCATGTCCGGAATGGTCCAGGTCGGGTGCTCCACGATCAGGCGGCGCGTCTGCTCGATGCCGAGAAGATCGCGGTAGACGCCTCCGCCCCGCTCCGACATGCCGAGCCCGTGACGCATCAGGCCCCCGCCAAGCCCCTCTTCCAGCCCTTCCGGCCCGTTCTCCGGGGCGAGCACGACGCAGCGCGGAACGGCAAACCCTTCGGGGCGGCTCGTTTCCGCGTGCCGATGCAATCGTCCGATCCGTTGCAGGAGAACGTCCACCGGGCAGAGGTCGGACATGAGGAGATCGGCGTCGATGTCGAGCGACTGCTCCAGGGTCTGGGTGCCGATGACCACGCGACCGCCGGGCTCGCGGCCCTCCTTGCCGAGCGCCCGCTCCACGGCTTCGTCCAGCAGCCTTCGGTCCTCGACCGCGAAACGGCCGTGGTGCAGCGCCGGCCCGCCTCCCGCCCGTAGCGCCAGAGCGTCGCCGCCCTGCTCCCGGAGGCTGTCGAACACGGCCTGCGCGCTCGCTACCGTGTTGCGGACGACGAGTACCTTCGCCCCCTTTCGCGCCTCGGCAAGCGCCGCCTCCGCGATCCGATCCGGATCGGCGATGATCGGTTCGATACGGATCGACACCGCCTTGGATCTTCCGGTCTCGTCGATCTTCCACGTCTGCGGTTCACCGCCGTCCCCGGCCACCGTGACGGCCGGATAGGGGGTTTCCTCCGCTACGGCAAGCTCCGGGGGCTCCAGCCTCCGTTCGACGCCGGTGAACGCCGCCCGCGCCACCGCGCCCAGGGTGGCGGACATGAGCAGCGCGTGGCCGCCGAGGACCAGATGCCCCCGCAGCACCGTGTCCAGCAGCTCGGTCATGTAGGCGTCGCTCGCATGGGCTTCGTCCACGACGAGGAGGCTTCGCGCGAGCGCGGCCCCCCGGAAGTGCGCCCACTTGACCTGGAGCCCCGCGAGCAACGCCTGATCCACGGTTCCGACCGCGGCCGTTGCTGCCAGGAACTTGCGTGATGTTTCCGCCGCCCACCGACCCTGACGGATTTCCTCGTCAGGCTCGTCCTCCCAATAGACCTTGAAGTTCTCTTCTTGCCGCCCCCGGCCGGTTCCGGCCACGCGATAGCCCGGTACCGCGAGTACGGTCTCGGTAGCCGCTTCCTCCGATGGGAAGAGCCTCGTCAGAGCCGCGTGGACCCGGGCATGGATCTGCTTCGCGGCGGCGCGCGTCGGCAGCGCGAAGTAGAGCCCGTCCACGAGCCCGGCGCGCCACAGCGCGGCGAAACGCATGATCGCCGCCTCCGTCTTGCCGGAGCCGGTCTCGCTCTCCAGGATCATGAGCGGGCGGTCGAGCGGCGCTTCCTCGACAGCCCTTTGCAGCGGACGCGGCTCGTCGTAGCCGAAAAGGCTGCGGAAATCCGAGGGCTTGGCGCGGGCCGGCCGGTTCGCGCGCCGGAAGCCCGTTCTGCGGAGCGCGTTTTCCGCCCGTTCGCGCGCCCGGCGGATGTAGTTCGGGTCGGACGCCGACTCGAACCCGAACAATTCCCGGTTCGATCCAACCTGATCGGCGAGCGCGACCACCCCGGCGAAGAGATGCGCCAGCGCGGGCGAATCGGGCAGGGGCGGGCCTTTCTCGAACGCCTTCGGGAACCAGGCGCGGGTGCGGGCGCCCAGGAGCCTCGCGGTTGCGAGCGGATCGTAGCCCGCGAACGGCTTCCAGAGCTCGGGGGGGCCGGACCAGGTCGGGGACGGCCGTTTCGCCGGTCGTCCGTGGTGCGCCAGCGCGGCCAGAAGCAAGGACACGAAGCCTTCTTCCCCCCAGTCCTGGCACATGCCGAGAAGGCCGAGAGCCTCGCAGATATCATCCTGGTCGCAGCAAGCAAGCGCTTCGGCGATATGGCCGGCTGCCCTTGGCCTCCTGCTGGGCGGCAACGCTTCCGTCTTGTGAACCTTGAGCTGGAAGCCAGCGTTCAGCTTTCCGAAGTCGTGCAAAAAGGCGAGGACCGCGAGCCTCGCCTCGGTGACGGCGCAAAAGCCCGCATCGCCCGCGGCCCGTTCGAACCGGCCGCGGATGGCCGGATCGCGGAGCAGCCCCTCGAAGCACGCCGCGACGTCGGCGCAGTGATGTTCGAGACGGTGGAAGCAGTCCGGCGGTTCGTACTTTCCCCAAGCGTCCATGACCGTACCATTCAAACGTGGAGAATCCGCACGCGAGTCACGGCGCAAGCTCTCCGAGCGCCACCACCGGCGTGCACTACGCCATGCTGTCGCCGGGGCGCCCTGCCGACGTCGGACCTGGCGGTAAAGCGGACGAGGCCGCGCCGGGTCGGCGGGCGGCAACAGGCCAGACATCGGCCTTCGTCTTCATGGGTCCTCGAATCGTAACGCGCCGGCGCCCGCACGGCCCGAGGCCGCGCCCGAGCCCTACAGCATCCACACGGTCACCTTGCGCCCGTTCTGCCGGCGCTCGCTTCCATCCGCTTCGCCGTCGCCGCCCCGGCGGTCCTCGCCACGGCGGTCGATCACCACCAGATGGCCTTCCGCCGCCCCGCACTTCTCCATGTAGTCCAGGGTCTGCTCCACCCCGCGCTCGACCGTCCACGCGAGGCTCTTGCGGTCCGAGTCTCGCAACACCTTGCACTCCACCACGAACCGTTCCCACAGGTCCGAGGGCTGGCCCGCCTCCCGCGGCCACATCAGCAGCAGGTCCGTCCGCCCCCGCCCCAAACCGTACTCGCGCTCGATCCGGCCGCCCCCGTTCACCACCCGGTGCAGGTACGACTGCAAGATGAGCTGCGGACCCGCCTCGGGGTACTCCGAGAAGCGCCCCAGCCAGTGATCGGAGTGCTCCCCGAAGAACGTGCGGAACGCGGTCAGCAGCTTCGTCAGGTCCAGCCGCCCCGAGCCGTCTACGTACCACGCGGTCTGCACGTCCAGGCTGTCCTGCAACACGTACCCCAGCTCGCGCGGGATCACCTCCGCGTAGATCGGGTTCGCCATGCGCGGCGGCGAGTCCGGGGCGATGAGTCCGAGGTCGCGCAAGTACTCGAGGTCGCGGCCGTCGTGCTGCGCCTCGCCCCCGCTCAGGATGGGCTCGACGACCCGCCGCACCCGCTCCTCCTCCAGCTTGTGCGCCAACTGGTCGAGGTGCGTGCGCCGCGAGAGGATGAGCTCCTCGCGCGCGGCGTAGACGTCGTCCGCTTCGATGGTGCGCGAGCGGTCCCGCCCGGCCTTGTTGTCAAAGCACGCCCCCGCGCAGAGCGCGTTCACCAGCCACGGCTGGCCTCGGGTCTGCGCCCACACCGCCTCCTCGGCCTTCTCCGAGAACTGCTGCCCGGTCTCCTCGGTGTGCTGCGCCATCAGGGCGCGGGTCTCGGCTTCCGTGAAGTCCCCCATGCGAAGCGACTTCGCGGCGACGTTGAAGGGGCTGCCGCCGGCGATGACCTCCCCGGCGCTCGACCGGATGCGGTAGTCGCGGATGTCGCGCACCCCGCACAGCACCACGCTCTGCGGAAAACCCTCGGGGCGCTGCTCGTAGCCGGCCCGGAGCTGGCGCAGCACCGAGAGCAGGGTGTCGCCCACCAGCGAATCGATCTCGTCCACCAGCAGCACGAGCGGCGTCGGGTTCTCGAGACACCAGTTGGACAGCAGGTCGCCCAGCGCGTCGTCCGGCCCCGAGGCTTCCAGCGCCGCGCGCCACGACTCGTGCGGAAAATCGTCGCCCAGGAGCCGCGCGCGCATGGCCAGCCGGCTCAGGATGGCGCGGATGCCGCGCGCGGTGTCGTTGCGCGCCACCTGGCCGACCTCCACGTTGGTATGCACGCAACGGAAGTCGCCGGCCTCGCCGCGGTTCAGGAGGTCGCGGAGCGCGATGAGGGCGGAGGTCTTGCCGGTCTGGCGCGGCGCGTGCAGCACGAAGTAGCGTTCGGCCCGGATCAGGCTCAGGAACCCGTCGACGTTCACGCGATCCAGGGGCTGGATCGCGTAGTGCTTGTCCGGTCGGACCGGCCCTTCGGTGTTGAAGAAGCGCATGGGCCGATTATGGCGCCTGTCCCGTCTCGTTGCAGTTGGCGACCGCAGCGAGGCGGCTCGCCTCGAAGACGGGAGGGCAGGGCCGCTGGCCGCGAGCCGCCACCCGGCGGCACACGCCTTCATCGAGCGCGCTCCCGGGCGTCGTGCGCCGTTGCTCGGCCAACCCCCATGAAGAAGGTACGCGCCGGTCCCGCGGCCGCCGCGCTTGGCGTCGAGCGTGCGCCGCGGGCGCCCAAGGCCATTCCTTGTACGCCGCAGAGCCTGGACGGGACGTCGAGGTCGTCCGAGCGGGCATGACGGCAGGCCGCTTTCCGAGCGATGAGGTCGGGACCCGGGCGGCGACCGCGTTCTTTTCGGATGGTGCGGCGAACAAGGAATGGTCTTGCGCTGGCGCCATTGCCCGCTCTCGCTCGGCGTCACTCGGAAGAGCAGCCCGTGGCCGACGCGGCGCCGGGCGGCCCGCTCCCGCCTACCTGCCCCGGCCCCGGACGGGCGCTTCCGCCCCGCCCGGCAAGCCGTTATCCTCCGACCCTGCGGGGCGGCCCACGATTCGACCGTGAGGAGGAGAAATGAACGCAGAAGCCACCCGAACCCGGCCGGGGAAGAGCTTTCCCGGGCTCCTGATGCTGTGGACGGCGCTTGCCTGTGGAGTTGCCCCGCTTTGGCGGACACCTCCGTCGGCCGCGGCCGGCCACGTCACCGTGAGCCAACGTGATGCACTCAAGGTCATTGGTTCCGCGGTTTCGCACTATTATCAGAAGGAGGTAGCGCGCAGGGTGGTCGAATCCGCCTGCTATTTCGATCCGTGGGTCGAGGATTCGATGCGCTGTGCCTGGCATTCGAACACTGGTGGCGCGGATCCCTATCGTCTGCAGCAGAAGACCAAACGAAGGGCTACGAAGCGGTGCAGAGAGGCCGGCGGCAGAAGCTGCGTACTTTTCTGGAGCAACGGATCGTTCCGGTTCGAGGGGCTGTCGCCTTCGCAGGCGGAAAAGATGGAATCGGCCCTCACTCATCATCACTTCGGGACTCGGAGGCCCCTGCCGCTTCCGGAGGGAATCGGTGTGGGCCAACGACTCGTAACCCGGTTCGAGCAGATACGTGATCGCTACGAGGAACGGCGAATGAAGCGCCGGGGTCGCAACCTGTCCTACGCACTGTGCGCCAATGAGCGGGGGCCGTACGCTTCGTTCAGTATGTCCGGGGGGTGGGCTATAGATCCGTCGGAAGTTCGCAGAATGTGCGTATTGAAGTGCGAGGCCATCTCCCGGTTCGTTGACCGGGAAGGGAAGTGTTACGTCGTCTACGGGGACGGAGAATTCGCAAGCCTTGCCGCGGAGCAGGCGATCATGCGGTAGGAGTCTGCGCCGCAGAAGGATAGTTCCAGAATGGATTCTATCGACGCGCCCGACGCGCCCGACGCGCCCGCCCGCGTGATACTGCGCGGATGGAGGGAACGCCGCAGCCCCTCGCGGACCCGAAGGCCGCCCCGCAGGCGTGGATTTGCTCATCCGCGTCAGGGCGTACTCTGACCCGCCCGGCGCCCCGGGCCTATCCCCTCAGGTGCGGGGGAACCGCCGGGCGGCAACAGGCCAGACATCGGCCCTCGAATCGTAGCGCGTCGGCGCCCGCACGGCCCGAGGCCGCGCCCGAGCCCTACAGCATCCACACGGTCACCTTGCGCCCGTTCTGCCGGCGCTCGCTTCCATCCGCTTCGCCGTCGCTGTCCCGGCGGTCCTCGCTGCGGCGGTCGATCACCACCAGATGTCCTTCCGCCGCCCCGCACTTCTCCATGTAGTCCAGGGTCTGCTTCACCCCGCACTCGACCGTCCACGCGAGGCTCTTGCGGTCCGAGTCCCGCAACACCTTGCACTCGACCACGAAACGCTCCCACAGGTCCGAGGGCTGGCCCGCCTCCCGCGGCCACATCACCAGGAGATCCGTCCGCCCCCGGCCCAAACCGTACTCGCGCTCGATCCGACCGCCCCCGTTCACCACCCGGTGCAGGTACGACTGCAAGATGAGCTGCGGACCCGCCTCGGGGTACTCCGAGAAGCGCCCCAGCCAGTGATCGGAGTGCTCCCCGAAGAACGTGCGGAACGCAGTCAGCAACTTCGTCAGGTTCAGCCGGCCTGCGTCGTCCACGTACCACGCCGTCTGCACGTCCAGGCTGCTTTGCAGGATGTAGCCCAGCTCGCGCGGGATCACCTCCGCGTAGATCGGGTTCGCCATGCGCGGCGGCTCGCCGCCGTCGATGAGGCCGAGGTCGCGAAGGTATTCGAGGTCGCGGCCATCGTGCTGCGCCTCGCCGCCGCTCAGGATGGGCTCGACCACCCGCCGCACCCGCTCCTCTTCCAGTTTGTGCGCCAACTGGTCGAGGTGCGTGCGCCGGGAGAGGATGAGCTCCTCGCGCGCGGCGTAGACGTCGGCCTCCTCGATGGTGCGCGAGCGGTCCCTGCCCGCCTTGTCCTCGAAGCACGCCCCGGCGAGAAGCGCGTTCACCAGCCACGGCTGGCCCCGGGTCTGGGTCCACACCGCGCGCTGCGCCGCCTCCGAGAAGCGCTGGCCGGTCTCCTCGGTGTGCTGCGCCATCAGGGCGCGGGTCTCGGCTTCCGTGAAGTCCCCCATGCGAAGCGACTTCGCGGCGACGTTGAAGGGGCTGCCGCCGGCGATGACCTCCCCGGCGCTCGACCGGATGCGGTAGTCGCGGATGTCGCGCACCCCGCACAGCACCACGCTCTGCGGGAAACCCTCGGGGCGCTGCTCGTAGCCGGCGCGGAGCTGGCGCAGCACCGAGAGCAGGGTGTCGCCCACCAGCGAATCGATCTCGTCCACCAGCAGCACGAGCGGCGTCGGGTTCTCGAGACACCAGTTGGACAGCAGGTCGCCCAGCGCGTCGTCCGGCCCCGAGGCTTCCAGCGCCGCGCGCCACGACTCGTGCGGAAAATCGTCGCCCAGGAGCCGCGCGCGCATGGCCAGCCGGCTCAGGATGGCGCGGATGCCGCGCGCGGTGTCGTCGCGCGCCACCTGGCCGACCTCCACGTTGGTATGCACGCAACGGAAGTCGCCCGCCTCGCCGCGGTTCAGGAGGTCGCGGAGCGCGATGAGGGCGGAGGTCTTGCCGGTCTGGCGCGGCGCGTGCAGCACGAAGTACTGCTTGGCCCGGATCAGGGCCAGTAGCTCATCGACGTCCACCCGGTCCAGCGGCGGAATCCCGTAGTGGTCTTCCGGGCGGATCGGCCCGGCGGTGTTGAAGAAGCGCATGGGCTGATTATGGCGCCTGTCCCGTCCCGTTGCAGTTGGCGAACTCGCAGCGAGGCGGCTCGCCTCGAAGACGGGAGGCAGGGCTGCCGGCCGGCGAGCTACCACCCGGCGAGCGCGGTCCAGGCGCCCGGAGCCGGCCGCCTCACCCCGCCCCGCCCGGAACCGGTCTCGGTCGATGCGTTACATTCCCGGCGGGAAGGATCGGCTCCCGCCCTCCGTCCGGGGCGAAGGAGGCGGCAACCGGCCTCCGGGGCGTCCTGGAGCCTCCGGGGCCGGCCGGCGAAGTGAACCCGAAGACGACCGCGAGGAGAGCGCGCGATGGCGACGAACGATGCGAAGACCGTACTGGTCACCGGGGCCGGAACCGGCATAGGGCGGGCCATCGCGCTCGCGTTCGCGGAGACGGGCGCGCGGGTCGCCGCTGCCGACCTCGACGAGCGCGCCGCCGCCGCGACCGCTGATGCGGCGGGGGGCGGGGCGATGGCGGTCCAGGCCGACGTCGGCGACGTCGCGGACATCGACCGCATGGTGTCCGCCGTCGTGGACGGGTTCGGGCATCTCGACGTGATCGTGAACAACGCCGGGGTGACCCGCGGCGCGTACATCATGAACCTCACCGAGGAGGACTGGGACCGGATGCACCGGGTCAACGCGAAGGGGGTCTTCTTCTGCCTCCAGCGCGCCGCGCGCGAGATGATCCCGCGCCGCGAGGGTCGGATCATCAACATCGCCTCCATCGCGGGGCGCGGCTTCCCCGGCACCTCCAACGCCGCCTACGCCGCGAGCAAGGGCGCGGTCATCAGCTTGACGAAGACCGCCGCCCAGCAGCTCGCCCGCCACAACCTGAACGTCAACGCGATCTGCCCCGGCGTCACGATGACGGAGATGGTGACGCGGCTCGTCACCCAGCGGGCGGAGAAGGAGGGCATCCCCGTCGAAGAGGCGAAGGCGGCGGCGGTCAGGCCGATCCCGCTCCGGCGGGCCAACGACCCGGCCGACGTCGCGGCGATGGCGGTCTTCCTCGCCTCCCCCGGCGCCCGCAACATCACCGGGCAGTGCTACAACGTCGACGGCGGCCTCGTCACGAGCTGACCTCTCGGAGGCATGTGCGCTGCGGGGATTTCCGCCAGGCACGCCTCTCGCGGGGGCGTCCGTGGGGATGTGGGTGTCCTGGGAACGGTGCGTCCTGCGGATGCCTGCGTCCCGCCTGCCGGGGACCGAAAGTCCGGGGGAGAAGCGCTCGTGAACGAAAGTGCGGGCGAGACGCCCGCGTTCCCAGGATCCCGCACAAGCGCCGCCGTGGGGTGAAATACGCCCGAAAACCCCTCGAACCGACTCCAAACCCTGGAACAACGCCCTCCCCGGGGGGTAAAAAATATCTCGCCTTTCTCTTTACTCTCCCTATATCAATAGCTTACGAACAGCGCCCGGGCCTCTCCCGGTTTTCGTGCCGCCGCGCGCCGCGGCAGCGTCAGAACGCGACCCGGCAGCCGCCGGGGCCGCTCTCGATCCGCACCGCGGTCGGGGGGGCGAAGTGGGTCCCGAGCACGCAGGTGGCGGTGTCGGCGTAGCGTTCGACGAACTCGCGCCGCGTGCGGACCGCCATTTCCGGGTCCCAGCACACCCGGGAGGGCCAGTCCGGCTCCGCCACCAGGAACGGGTGGTGGATGAGGTCGCCGGTGATGACCGCCTCCCCCTCCTCCTTCGTCCCGAGCACGAGGCCGCAGTGCCCCGGGGTGTGGCCGGGAGTGGGGAGCAGGCGCACCCCGTCCTCGATCACGTGGTCGCTCTCGACCATCTCCGCGAGCCCCGCATCCACGATGGGGAGCAGGCTGTCCTTCACCACCTCGGCCTGGATCTCTTCCTCGGTCTCCTTCCAGTGCTCCCACTCGGTGCGGTGGAAGAGGTACTTCGCGTTCGGGAAGGCGGGCACGAAGCGGCCGTTCTCGAGCCGCGTGTTCCAGCCCACGTGGTCCACGTGCATGTGGGTGCAGAACACGTAGTCCACCTCCTCCGGGACCACGCCGGCGGCGGCGAGGCGGTCCGGGTAGTCGGTGCGCATCTGGTTCCAGACCGGGAGGCTCCGCTTGCGGTCGTTGCCGATGCAGGTATCGACCAGGATGGTGTGGTGGGGGGTGCGCACCACGAAGGTGTGGATGCTGATCCGCCACTTGAAGTCCTCGGTCGAGAAGTGGGGCAGGAGCCAGTCCCGGTACGGCTCGAAGCGCTCGTTCGTGACCCCCGCGTAGAGGTAGCGCGGGCTCACCGTCCAGATCATCTCCTCCACCCGCGCGACCTCGAGGTCGCCGAAGCGGACGGGGGCCATTTCGGTCATGGGTGCGCTCATCGCGATGTCTTCCTTACCTCTGTTGGGCGGGGGTTCAACGGAGCGCCTGCAGGCGGGGGCCTTCGCGGGCGTTTCCCCCGGCGCCCCGGTTCCCCCGATCCCCCGGTTCGTACGGTCTCGCTCACTCCCTTCCGGGCGTTCCTCCGGCCGCGCCTGCTTCGAGCGCCTCCCTGCTTCCGGCCTCCGGCGCGTCCTCCGGGGCATCCGCCGGTCTGCCCCCCGGCCGTCGAAGGCGGCGGGCGTCCCCGATCTCCGAAGCGACCCCGATGCGGCCCAACGCGGAGCGGCTCAGACCACCCCCACCTCGATCACGCCTACACCCTCCACCTCCCCGCGCAGGCGGTCGCCGCGCACGACCGGCCCGACCCCGGACGGGGTGCCGGTGAAGATGACGTCGCCGGCTGCGAGGGTGAAGAGCCCCGAGAGGTAGGAAATGATCTCCGGTACTTTCCAGATGAGCTGGGCGAGGTCGCCGCGCTGGCGCTCCTCGCCGTTCGCCTCGAGGGTGATGGCGCCCCGGTCCGGATGGCCGACGGCGGCGGCCGGGGCGACCGCCGAGCACGGCGCCGCGTGCTCGAACGCCTTGGCGACCTCCCAGGGCCGGCCCGCCTTCTTGGCCGCCGCCTGGAGGTCGCGGCGGGTCATGTCGATCCCGACCGCGTAGCCGTACACGTGCGAGAGGGCGTCTTCCACCGGGATGCCGGCCCCGCCGCGCGCGAGGGCGACGACCAGCTCGACCTCGTGGTGGACGTCGCTCGTCGCCGCGGGGTAAGGAAAGCGCCCGCCGCCCGGAACCAGCCCGTCGGGGTTCTTCTGGAAGAAGAAAGGGTCTTCGCGATCCGGGTCGTGCCCCATCTCGACGGCGTGGGCGGCGTAGTTCCGACCGACGCAGTACACCCGGCGCACCGGGAAGCGCCGGGCGGTTCCGGCCAACGGGAGGGAGGGGGCGGGCGGGGCGGGGATGACGAATTCGCCGCCCGTCTCGCCGGCCCCGGCGCCGGCGTCGGCGGCCAGGGCGATGGAAGCAGGGCTCGCGCTCATGGAAGGCTCCGGATGGGGACCCGACGGGAACCCGCGGATTGAACCGGTTTGAGGGCGGGAGATCAAACGGTGAAGATCGCGGCTGGCCGCCACGTCATCGCCCGGAGGATGCGCCATGTTCTTCACCCCCCCGCCCGTCATCGAGGCGAAGCCGTTCACCCGGACGCCGAAGGAGCTCGACCTCGCCGACCGGCCCTCGGCGTGGGCCCACCGCCAGGCCCGCGGGCCGGTGGGCGCCTTCCTCGAAGGGCCGTCGTTCGACCGCGACGGGAACCTGTGGCTCGTCGACATCGCGCACGGGCGGGTCTTCCGGGTCAGCCCGGCCGGGGGCTGGGAGGTGGCCGCGCAGTACGACGGCCAGCCGAACGGGCTCAAGATCCACCGGGACGGCCGGGTCTTCATCGCCGATTTCGTGAAGGGGATCATGGTGCTCGACCCGGTGAGCGGGAAGGTCGAGCCCTTCCTCGACCGGAGCCGGTTCCCGGACTTCAAGGGCTTCAACGACCTCTTCTTCGCCTCGAACGGCGACCTCTACTTCACCGACCAGGGGCTTACCGGGCTGCACGACCCGACCGGGCGGGTGTGGCGGCATCGGGCCGCCGACGGCCGCCTCGAATGCCTGATCGACACCGTCCCGAGCCCGAACGGGCTCGTCATGGCCCGCGACGAGTCGATGCTCTACGTCGCGGTGACCCGCGCGAACGCGGTCTGGCGGATGCCCTTCGACCCGGAGGGCCGGCCGTTCAAGGTCGGCCTCTTCGTCCAGCTCCAGGGCGGGAGCGGCGGCCCGGACGGGATGGCGATGGACACGGCCGGCAACCTCTCGGTGGTCCAGCACGGGGCCGGCAGGACCTGGCTGCTGAGCCCGATCGGGGAGCCGGTGGCCTGCATCGCCTCCCCGACCGGCCCGGGGGTCACGAACCTCGCGTACGGCGGCCCGGAGAACCGGACCCTCTACATCACGGAGTCCGGCACTAGCCACGTCCTCACCGCGGAGATGGACGTCCCGGGGGAGCCGATGTTCTCCCACCGGAACGCGCCGTAGCGGGGCCGGGCGGGCCGGGGCCGGCGAAGCCGGGCGAGAGACGGGACGGAGCGGGGGGGGGGGGGGGGGGCGGAAGGGATGCCCCGTTCGGCGCGGCCCGAGCCTCAGCGCGGGGTGAGCCGGAGACGGCCGAGGGCGCCGCGCTCGAACGCTTCGCGCCGCGTGGGAATGGTCACGTACTCGCCCTTCCGCCAGCCCTCCTCGAAGTTGTCGTAGAGGGGCGAGAGCACGTTCCCGGACTGGCCGGTGGAGTGCATGAAGAGCGACCGGTCGAGGTCGGAGAGGTCGTAGATGGCCCGGAGGCTCGGACCGTTGCGGGACACGAAGGGCTCGTCATCGTCGAGGGGGCTGAACTCGAACGCGTTGACGGTGTAGACGCCGCCCGGGGCCGGGCCGCGCAGGTTGAACACGGGCGCGAAGGGCGAGCTTCCGAGCGGACGGTGCTCGCCGAGCGCAACGTGCTCCCGCCCCCAGCGCCAATCCGCCGGGTCGTCCCCCTGGCGCTCGGCGATGCGGCGGACCGCCTGCCCGAGCGCCCGCGCGAGCATCTCGCCGCAGGTCTCGACCGGGGCCGTGCCGACGTCGTCGCACCAGACCTCGCGCGTCTCGAGGATCCGGCGCAGGAACGCCCCCTTGCGGCCCCACGCCTCCCGCTGCACCGAGCCCAGCTCGTCGGCGGTCACGAGCTCGCCGAACGTCCAGATCCAGGCCTGGAAGACGAGCGGCTCGGGACGGTCGGGGTCCATGTCCCCGTCCCAAGTGTCGAGCAGGCCGCGGGCGCGGCGCGCGAGCGGCCCCGTCTCCGGGCCGAGCGGAACCCGGCGAAGCCGCGGCAGGAGCGCCCGCGCGAACGGCGAGACCCGGTCCTGCTGGAGGGTGCGGAAGCTCTCCGCGTCATGCCGGGGCCGGGCCGCGAGCCGCTCCATGATCCGCTCCGCCCGGAAGCCCGCCGCCCACTCGAACGTGAGGGGATGCGGAGGGTCGCCGGCGGTGACCGGGTGGTTGGCGGTCACCACCGCCCCGCCCGGCGGGTTGTGCACGCGGGGCAGGGCTTCGTAGGGCACGAAGCCGAGCCAGTCGTGGTCCCCGGTCCATCCCGGACGGGGGACGGTCCCGGGCCGGATCCGGTCCATCCCGTCCGGAGCCGGCCCCGTCTCCGGTGCGGTCCCCGTCTCCGGTCCGGGCCGTGCGGGCCGGATCGGGACCCGGCCAGGGACGAGGAACCCGACGTCGCCGTCGACGTCCGCGTAGGAGACGTTCTGCGGGGGGGAATGGAAGTCCCGCAGGTTCTCGACGAAGCTCGCCCAGTCCCGCGCCTCGGGCAGGCCGAGGCCGGCCTCCAGGGTGAGGTCGTCGTCGCGGAGGGCGGTCCATCCGAGGGCGAGCACGTGGCCGGGGGGCGACGCGCGGGCCGCCGGGCCCCACGCATCGTCGAGCACCGGGCCGTGCCGGCTCTCCCGGACGCGCACCACCACGTCGTCCCCGTCCTTCACCCGGATCACCTCGCGCCGCACGTCGAACCGGCGGTAGCCGTCCGGCGTCAGGTAGCGCGCGGGGTCTTCCGGGTCGAGCTTCTCGAGGAAGAGGTCCTGGGTGTCCGCGCCCGTGTTGGTGAACCCCCACGCGGCCCGGCCGTTGTGCCCGAGCACCACCACCGGCATCCCGGGGAAGGTCGCCCCGACCAGGTCGCGCCCCGGCCAGGAGAGGTGGGCGAAGTACCAGACCGAGGGCGCGGTGAGGCCGAGGTGAGGGTCGTTCGCGAGGAACGGCTTGCCCGTCGCGCTCCGCGCCCCGCTCACCGCCCAGCTGTTGGAGCCGGGATGGCCGCTCGCGGGCCGGAGCAGGAAGTCGGCCGGCGAGAAGGTGAAGGCAGCAGAGGAAGCCGAGGGCGGAGGGGCGGCGGCCGGGCGCGAGGGCTCCGCGCCGGCGATGAGCCCGCTCCCCCGGCGGGCGGCTGGCAAGGCCTCGGGCGGGGCGCGCCCGGGGACACGGCGCGCGCGTTCGACCGGGCGCCCGCGGTCCGAGGCGGTCCGGCCCGGCGTGGCGGCCGGACCTGCGGGGGGGTTCCCGACAGGGCTCCCGGCGGTGTGCGCCGCGTTCCCCGAGGAAGGCGCCGCGCGGCCCGCACCCGGCGACGGTCCGGAGCGGGTTTCCGGCGTGGAGCGGACCCCCTCCGAAGCGGCGGACGAAGGCGCCGCGGACGCCGGCGCAGGAAGCTGGACCCCCCGGGGCTGGTCCTCGTGGTAGGGCGTATAGAAGTCGAGGATCCGATCCGGGGCGAGGAAGCCCGACATCCGGAGCCGCATGAGGTCGCGGCTCCACTCGTGCCCGAGGTCGAGGGCCATCACCTTCGTCCACGCCACGGTGTCGGCCGCCGTCCAGGGCTCGGGCTCGAACCCGAGGATGAGGAACTCGGGCGGGAGCGGCCCCATCCTCCCCTCCATCCACGCGTTGACCCCGTCGACGTAGGCGTCGATCCGGCGCCGCGCGCCGGGGGAGAAGCGCTCCAGGGCGGCCTTCGCCCGGTGGCGGAGGCCGAGCCCCCGCAGCAGGCGGTCGGTGGCGAAGGCGGGCGCCCCCAGCACCTCGGCGAGGCGGCCCGCACCGATCCGCCGGTTCATCTCCATCTGCCACAGCCGGTCCTGGGCGTGGACGTAGCCGAGGGCGAAGAGGGCGTCCTCCTCGTTCCGGGCGAACACGTGCGGGACGCCGTGCCGGTCGCGAACCACCTCCACCGGCGCGGCGAGGCCGGAGACAGCCCGATCGCCGTCGATCTCGGGGAGCGACCCCCGGAGCCACAGGTAGCCGCCGCCCGCGGCCGCCGCGCCCAGCGCGAGGAGGGCGAGCGCCGCCCAGCCCAACCGCCTCATGAATACGGCCATGGAAGCTCGCTGCCTGCGAAGAGTCGTCTGCGAAGATTTCGAGTTTGCCCCATAATAGGCCCTCGGGCAGCGGGATTCGCCGGATGCGCCGCGTTCTATTCGTCCTGTCTCTCATCGTCGGCACGGGGCTCGTCGCCGCTCTCGCGGTCGCCCTCGTCGTGTGGGTCCGGCTCGTCCCCCAGCTTCCGGACGCCGACGCGCTGCACGACGTCCGGCTCCAGGTGCCCCTTCGGGTGTACGCCCGCGACGAGCGCCTGATCGCGGAGTTCGGGGAGATGCGCCGCCGGCCGCTCCCCCTCGCGGCCATTCCGGAAGCGCTCCAGGTCGCGGTGGTGGCGACCGAGGACGAACACTTCCGGCGCCATCCCGGGGTCGACTGGCGGGGGGTCGGCCGCGCGGTGGCGCATCTGGCGCGCACCGGGGAGAAGGGCCCCGGGGGAAGCACGATCACCATGCAGGTGGCGCGCAACTTCTTCCTTGGGCGGGAGAAGACCTACTTCCGCAAGCTGGTCGAGACCCTGCTCGCCCTGAAGATCGAGCGCGAGCTGTCGAAGGACGAGATCCTCGAGCTCTACCTCAACAAGATCTTCCTCGGCCACCGCGCCTACGGGGTCGCGGCGGCGGCCGAGGTGTACTACGGCAAGAACCTCGACGAGCTGGACCTGCCCCAGCTCGCGATGATCGCCGGTCTCCCCCAGCGGCCTTCCGAGTTCAACCCGATCACGAGCCCGAAGCGGGCGGCCGCCCGCCGCAACCACGTGCTGCGCCGGATGCTGGAGGTCGGCTACCTCGACGAGGCGCGCTTCCGCGCCGCCGCCGGGGCGCCGATCACCGCCGCCCGGCACGGCTCCCCGGTCCAGACCGAGGCCCCTTACGTCGCGGAGCTGGTCCGCCGGGAGGTCGAGAAGGAGCTCGGGTCGGCCGCCTACACCGGCTCGTACAGTGTCCGCACGACGATCGACAGCCGGCTCCAGGCGGCGGCGGTGCGCGCCCTGCGCGAGGCCCTCGTGGAGTACGACCGGCGCCACGGGTATCGGGGACCCGAAGACCGCTACGATCCCGGCATCCTCTCGGACCCCGACCGGATCGAGGAGCGGCTGCGGAGCGTGCGGCCGGTGGGCGGGCTGCTTCCCGCCCTGGTCGTGCGTGCCGGCGAGGAGGAGGCGGTGGCGCACGTCCGGGGCGAGGGCGAGGCGGTCCTGCCTTTCGCGGGCATGGAATGGGCGCGGCCCTACCTGAGCGTGGACCGCCGGGGGCCGGCCCCGAAGGCGGCGAGGGACGTGCTCGCCCCCGGAGACCTCGTCCGGGTGCTCCGGACCGCGGACGGATGGGAGCTCGCCCAGACGCCGAAGGTCCAGGGGGCGCTCGTCGCGATGGACCCCGAGGACGGCGCCATCCTCGCGATGGCGGGCGGCTTCGACTTCCGCCGCAGCAAGTTCAACCGCGGGACCCAGGCCCTCCGGCAGCCCGGGTCCAGCTTCAAGCCCTTCATCTACGCATCGGCCCTGGCGCGGGGCTTCACCGCCGCGAGCCTCGTCAACGATGCGCCCTTGGTGATCGACGACCCCGCCCTCGAAGCCGGATGGCGCCCCCGGAACTACAGCGGCAAGTTCTTCGGGCCGACCCGCCTGCGCGAGGCGCTCGTGAAGTCGCGCAACCTGGTCTCGGTCCGGCTGCTGCGCGAGGTAGGGCTGGATTACGCCCTCGACTACGTGGAGCGCTTCGGATTCGACCGGGACCGTCTGCCGTACAGCCTCACCCTCGCGCTCGGGAGCGGCGAGATCACCCCCCTCGAGTCCGCCGCCGGCTACTCGGTGCTCGCCAACGGCGGGTTCGCCGTGCGCCCCTGGTTCATCGAGCGGATCGAGGACCGCCGCCGGGAAGCGGTGCTGGCCGCGACCCCGGCCCGGGTGTGCCGGGAGTGCGGCGAGGGGGCGGCGGAGACGGGCGGCGCCCCGGTCGCCCGGCGGGTGCTGCCGGCCGGCGATACCTGGATCCTGCATTCCATCCTGCGCGACGTGGTCCGGCGCGGCACCGGGCGCAAGGCGATGGCGCTCGAGCGCGGCGACCTCGCGGGGAAGACCGGCACCACCAACGACCAGCGCGACGCGTGGTTCTGCGGCTTCGTTCCGAGCCTGGTGGCGGTCGCCTGGGTGGGATTCGACGACCACGAGACCCTCGGCCGCCACGAGGTCGGCGGGCGGGCCGCCCTTCCCATGTGGATCAAGTTCATGCGCGCCGCGCTGGACGGGGTCCCGGAGCGGATCCCGCCGCCCCCCGAGGGCCTCGTCCAGGTCCGGATCAATCCTGACACCGGGCGGCTCGCGGACGTTTCCGACCCGGACGCGATGTTCGAGACGTTTCGAGCCACGGAGCTCTCGAGCATCTCCGCGGGCGGCGCGGGCGGGACGAAGCCGGGCCCCTCGTCGCCGGATCGCGGCCGGGCGGACGGCATGACCCAACAGCTCTTCTGAGCGGCCGGAGCTCTTCCCGCCGGCCCCCGGGGCGGCGGCAGGTCTGCCGGCCCGGGGGCGCCGCGAGCCCCGTGAGGAGGCCGGGGGGCGGTTTCGGCGAACCGGTCCTCCTCCCGGCTCGCGGCGGACCCGCCCGCGAAGCGCCCGCGGGGCGGACGGCAGGGCCCCGGAACACGGGCGAGAGAGACCACCGTAACGAACCGGAGCCGAACCAGGCATATGTCCGACACACGAGCTCGATACCACGTCGGGGTGGACGTGGGGGGGACCTTCACCGACGCGGCCGTGTTCGACGACGCGGCGGGGACGCTCCGCTACGCCAAGGCCCCCTCGACCCCCACGGATCCCGCCCGCGCGGTGCTCGACGTGCTCGGGCGCCTCGGCGTCGACCTCGGGCGGGTGGAGCGCTTCATCCACGGCATCACCATCGGCACGAACGCGGTCCTCGAGGGGCGCGGGGCCGAGGTCTGGATGCTGACCACGGCCGGCTTTCGCGACGTGCTCGAGATCGCCCGCACCAACCGCACCGTCCTCTACGACATCACCGCCCGGAAGCCGCCCCCCCTCGTCCCCCGCGGCCGCACCCTCGAGATCGACGAGCGGACGGCCTGGGACGGCACGGTCCTCCGCCCGCTCGACCTCGACCAGGCCCGCGCCGCGGTGGAGAGCCTGCCCCCGGGCGCGGCGGTCGCGGTGTGCTTCCTGCACAGCTACGCCAACCCGGACCATGAGCGGGCGGTGGCCGCCCTCGCGCGCGAGCGCGCCGACGGGAGCGAGAGCGGGAACGGGAGCGCCCCCCGCGCGGGGTTCGTCACCGCTTCGAGCGAGGTGCTGCCGGAGTTCAGGGAGTACGAGCGCTTCAACACCACCGCCCTCAACGCCTACATCGGCCCCCTCATCGACGGCTACCTCGCCCGGCTCCAGACGGCCGTCGCCGACCGGGGCTACCGGGGCCCGGTGTTCATCATGACCTCGAACGGCGGGGTCGCGACGGCCGGGCGCGCCCGCCGGCTGCCGGTCGCCACCGTGCTGTCCGGCCCGGCGGGGGGCGTGGCGGCGGCGGCCCACCTCGGGCGGCGGCTCGACCTCCCCAACCTCATCACCTGCGACATGGGCGGCACCAGCACCGACGTCTGCCTCATCGAGGACCTCGCCGTCCCCCTCACCAACGAGCAGTTCGTGGGGCCGTACGCGAACCGCACCCCCCAGACCGAGATCAACGCGGTCGGGGCCGGCGGGGGCAGCGTGGCGTGGATGGACGCGGGCGACGTCCTGATGGTGGGGCCGCGCAGCGCGGGGGCCGACCCCGGCCCCGCCTGCTACGGCCAGGGCGGACGGGAGCCGACCGTGACCGACGCCAACGTCGTGCTCCATCGGCTCGATCCGGGGGTCCGCCTCGCCGGGCGCATCGGCCTCGACGAGGACTTGGCGCGCCAGGCGATCCGCGACCTGGGGCTCGAATCGCTGACCGACGAGGCCGCCGCAGAGGGGGTGGTGCGCATCGCGGTCGCACGGATGGTGAGCGCGATCAAGCAGATCTCGGTGGCCAAGGGCTACGACCCGCGTGACTTCACCCTCGTCGCATACGGCGGCGCGGGGCCGATGCACGGGGCGTTCATCGCGGAGGAGCTGGAGATCGAGCGGGTGCTCGTGCCGACCGGCCCCGGCAACTTCGCGGCGCTCGGGTCGCTCATCTCCGACGTGAAGCAGGACTTCGTGAAGACCCGCACCCTCCTTCCCCGGCGCCTCGCGTCGTTCGCGGAGATCGCGGGCGAGCTCGACCGGCTGGAGGCGGAGGCCCGCCGGAGCCTCGAAGCGGAGGGGGTCGCGCCCGGGGACTTCTCCTCGCGGCGGGCGCTCGGGATGCGCTACCTTGGCCAGAGCTGGGAGGTCGACGTGGACGTACCCCCCGGCATGGCGACCGTGGACGCGCTGGAGGCCGCCTTCCACGACACCCACGAGCGGCGGTTCGGGCATCGCAACGACGGTGAGACGGAGGTGGTGAGCTTCCGCCTGACCGGGATCGGGCAGGGCCGCAAGCCCGCGTTCGGCGCATGGTCCGTGCCGGGAGACGCCGACGCCGCCCGCCTCGGGACGCGCGCGGTGTTCTTCGGCGGCCGGTTCTTCGATGCCCCGGTGCTGGACCGGGGCCGGCTCCCGGCCGGAGCGTCCGGCGCGGGGCCGGCGATCCTCGAGGAGGAGGGGGCCACCACCGTGGTCCCGCCCGGGTGGCGTTTCCGGGTCCTCGACCCGGGAGACCTGTTGATGGAGAGAGGTGAGGCATGAGCGCGACGCACCCCCTTCCCCGCCCGCCCGCGGGGGCGCCGCCCGGGTCCGGGCCGGACGCCGGCAAGGCGGACCCCCGGGAAGCGAACCCCCGGCAGGCGGTCCCCGGGGAGGCGGCCGCGGCCGGCCCGGAGGTGGACCCGATCACCCTCGAGGTGGTGTGCGAGGGCCTGATCGCGATCGTGCGCGAGATGCGGGCGACCATCATCCGCTCCTCGTTCTCCTCCGTCATCTACGAGTTCGACGACTTCTCGTGCGCGCTCTTCGGGCCGGGCGGGGAGATGGTCGCGCAGTCCTGGGACCATCCGGGGCACGTGCTCCCCCTGCCGTGGGGGGTGCGCTGCATGTTCGAGGACTTCGCCGGCGACCTCCATCCGGGCGACGTGGTGCTCCTGAACGACCCCTACCGCGGCGGCACCCATCTCAACGACGTCACCCTGGTCCATCCCGTCTTCGACGAGGGCGGGAACGTGCTCGTCTTCCCCGCCGTGCGGGCCCACTGGGTGGACGTGGGCGGCATGGTGCCGGGAAGCTACTCGGGGCTCTCCACCAACATCTACCAGGAGGGGGTGCGGATCCCGCCGATCAAGATACTGGAGCGGGGGAAGGTCAACCGCGCGGCCATGGCCCTGCTCATGGCCAACATGCGGGTGCCCGAGGAGCGCGAGGGGGACTTCAACGCCTCGCTCGGGGCGTGCCGGGTCGCCGAGCGGCGGATCCGCCGGATCTACGAGCGCTACGGGGCCGACACGGTCCACGCGGCGGTCCGGATCAACCTCGACCGCACGGAGCGCCGCCTCCGCGAGCGGATCGCGGAGCTCCCGGACGGGAGCTACTGCTACGAGGACTACCTCGAGTACTACGAGGACGGGCGGCTCGACCCGGTGCTCGTGCGGCTGGAGCTCACCGTCGCCGGCGACGGCGTCGTGGCCGACTTCGCGGGCTCGAACCCCCAGGTCCCGGGGGTCGTGAACTCGTCGCTCGCGGTGACCGGGGCGGGGGTGTTCGTGGCCGTCAAGTCCACCCTGGACCCGGGCGGGGCGGTGAACGACGGCGCGTTCCGCCCCATCGAGCTGCGCGCGCCGGCGGCGAGCGTGGTGGACGTGCGGAGCGACGCCCCGGCCGGGGCCCACGGCGAGGTGCGCAAGCGCGCCGTGTCGGTGGCCCTCGGCGCGCTCTCGCAGATCATCCCCGAGCGGGTGTCGGGGGACCTCTGCGGCACCTCCTTCCCGAACTCCATCGGCGGCTACAACCACCGGCGCGAGCGGCAGTACGTCTACTACGAGGCGCCGGCCGGGGGGAACGGGGGCTTCGCGGGGGCGGACGGATCGAGCGCCTTCGCCAACGTCGACTTCGGCAACATCCGCACCATCCAGACCGCCGAATCGATCGAGAACGAGATGCCGCTCCTCGTGGAGCGGTGCGAACTGCGGGCCGACTCGGGCGGCGAAGGCGCGCAGCGGGGCGGGCTCGGCCTGCACCGGGAGATCCGGGTGCTCGGCGAGGAGGGGAGCTACTCGGTGCTGAGCGACCGGGCCGCGATCCCGCCGTTCGGGGTCGCGGGGGGGGCCAGCTCGCACCCCTACCGGGTGGCGGTGCGGAGGAACGGTACGGAGAACGTCTTCCCGACCCCGGGCAAGGTCACCGGCCATCCGGTCCGGCGGGACGACGTGGTGGTCATGGAGTCGGCGGGGGGCGGCGGCTACGGCGACCCGCTCGGGCGCGACCCGGAAGCGGTGCGCGCGGACGTGGGCGCGGGGTTCGTGTCGGCGGAGCGCGCCCGCGAGGGCTACGGCGTGGTGCTGGACGCGGCGGGAGAGGTGGACGAGGCGGCGACCGGGGCTGCCCGCGAGGCCCTGCGGCGCGCGCGTTTCCGCCTCACGGTGCGCGCGGACGAGGCCGACCCCTATACGGGGGTCCGCGGGCGGCGGCGCACGGTCCGCCTCGCGCGGGCGCACGCGGAGCGCCTCGGGGTCGGGGACGACGACCTGGTGGAGCTGCTGGGTACCCACCCGGCCCCGCTCCGGGCGTGGGTGAGGGTCGTCGAGGATGCGGGCGAGGGCGAGGACCGGGACGAGGACGAAGGCGAGAGCGAAGGCCGGGACAACGACGGGGGCGGGGGCAAGGACGCCGGCGCGGCCCCCCGGACGCTTGGGCTGGACGAGTTCGGGCGCCGGGTGCTCGGGGTCGGCGAAGGCGGCGAGGTGGTGCTCCGCCGCATCGCCCAGCCGCGCCCCCCGGGCGGCATGGCCCATCCCGCCGCCCCCTGACGAGGCTTCGTCCCGGAGCGAAACAGAGCCGCGGGCCGGCCCCCTCGGAAGCATGGTCGGCCCGGACCGTACACCCGGGCACGGCGTCCTGGGAACGCGGGCGTCCCGCCCGCAAACGAACCACGGCGGGTCCGCAGCCGCCCAATGCGGGCGGGACGCCCGCGTTCCCAGGACGCCGTGCCGGGGCCAGCGCGCTGCCGCCCGCCGCTCGCCGGGGGACCAAGACAGCCCAACCCACCCGGGAGGAAGCGGATGGCGAACGACTACCCCTGGCTCTTCTCGCCGTGGCGGATCCGGAGGACCCGGATCCCGAACCGCGTGGTCTCCCCGCCGACCTGCCCGACCTGGGTGCGGGACGGGGTCCTCACCGACATGGCGACCGAGTACTACCGGGAGCGGGCGCGGGGCGGGGTCGGGCTCATCATCATCGGTGCGTCGCACGTGCACGCGGACTCCCTCGCCGCGCCGCTCCTCACCCCGCAGCTCTACGACGACGCGAACCTCGAGCCGCTCGCGCGGGTGGCGGAGGCGGTCCACGCGGAGGGCGCGAAGCTCGCCATCCAGCTATGGCACTCCGGGGTTCGGGGCCTCCCGTTCCCGAAGCAGGACCCGGCCGCCCCGCTCGACGCGAGCTGGTACACCCTCTCCCCGAGCCAGGTCCCGCTCGGCGAGTTCCCGGGCGGATCGACCCCCAAGGCGATGACCGAGGGGGAGATCCTCGAGCTCATCGACGCCTACGCCGCCGCCGCCCGGCGCGCGATGGCCGCGGGCCTCGACGGGATCGAGTTCCACCTGAGCCACGGCTACCTTCCGTGGCAGTTCCTGTCGCCGCTCTACAACAAGCGCACCGACCGGTGGGGCGGCTCCCATGAAGGGCGGCTGCGGTTCCCGGTCGAGGCGATGAACGCGATCCGCGGCGCGATCGGCCGGGACGCGTTCATGGGCTACCGGATCAACTCCACCTCCTTCTGGCCGGGCGACCTCGAGATCGGCCAGGTGAAGGAGATCGTCCGCGACCTGGAGCGGAAGGTCGATCTCGACTACGTGAGCGTCTCCGCCGGCGTCCACCACTCCTTCATCCACACCCCGATGCACTTCGAGGGGGGATGGGAGAAGGACTACGCGCGCGAGGTGCGCAAGGTCTCGTCGAAGCCGGTGCTGCTGGTCGGCCGGATCACCACCCCCGAGGTCGCGGAGCGGCTCCTCGAGGACGGCCACGGCGACGCGGTCTGCCTCGCCCGCCAGCTCTTCACCGACCCCGAGTGGGCGAACAAGGCGCGGGAGGGCCGCGAGGACGACATCCGCCGCTGCGTGGCCGCGAACCTGTGCTGGCGGAACGCGTCCACCGGACAGCGGGTGCAGTGCATCTACAACCCGACCATCGGGCGCGAAGGGGTCTGGGGGGCGGGCACCCTGGTCGAGGCGCGGGCCCCGAAGAAGGCGCTCGTGGTCGGCGGCGGGCCGGCCGGGCTCGAATACGCGCGGGTGGCGGCGGCGCGCGGCCACCGGGTCGCGGTGTACGAGCGCGAGCCGGAGACCGGCGGGCACCTGCGCATCCAGGCGCTGCTGCCGGACCGCGGCGAGCTCGCCTCCGCGTGGACCTGGCTCGACCGGCAGGCCCGCAGGAACGGGGCGGAGATCGTCGCGAAGCATCCTGTGGACGCGGGCAACCTCGACGAGGTCCTCGCGCGCGAGGACCCGGACCACGTCGTGGTCGCCACCGGCTCGCGGGTGTGCGTGGACGGCTTCCAGGGGTGGACCGCGGAGCCGCTGCCCGGCTGGGAGACCGGGCGCTGCGTGGGCTGGGACGCGGTGCTGACCGGCTCCGCCGCCGCCCGCGGCGAGGTGGTGGTCGTGGACGACGTCTCCAACGCCATCGCCCCTCTCACCGCGGTCAAGCTCCGGCAGAACGGGATCGCGAAGGTGCGGCTGGTGACCCGCTGGCCGATGGTCGGCATGGAGACCATCGCGGACGTCTACCACGACTGGATCCTCCCCCGGCTCTTCGAGACCGGGGTCGAGATCATCGTCAACCACTTCGTCCGGGCCATCCGCGGGCGCGAGGTCGAGGTCTACAACGTGCACTGCTCCGGGCAGGCGCGGACCCTGGGCGCGGACACGATCGTGATGGTCACCGGCCGCCAGTCGGAGAATGCGCTCGAGGGCCTGGTCCGGGCGCGCGGGCTCTCCGTCGAGACCATCGGCGACGCCACCGCCCCTCGCGGCACGTTCGAAGCGGTGTTCGAGGGCCACCGGGCCGCCCGCGCCCTCTGATCCTCCTTCCGGGCCTCCGGCAAAGCCGCCGAGCGCCGGATCGGAGCGGCGCTTCTCCGGGCGTCGGCGGCCGAAGGCGAACGGGCGCGGGGCCCGCCCGCCCTCAGCCGAAATCGATGCGGCAGGCGGCGAGGGCGTCCGGATCGAGCTCGAGGCCGAGCCCCGGGCCCTCCGGCGCGGAGACGAAGCCGTCCTCGTCGAGCTCGATGCCCTCCTGGACGCCGGCGTCGAGTCCGCCCACCGGAACCGGAAGCTCGAAGAAGTCGCCGTTCGCGATGGAGAGGGCGACCTGGAGGTTGGCGGCCTGTCCGAGGGCGGAGCCGAAGCTGTGGCCCTCGCACCGGAGCCCGAGGGCGGCGGCGAGGTCGGCGAGCGCGCGCAGCTCGGTGATGCCGTTCCGCGCCGCGTCCATGCGCACGACGTCGAAGGCCCCGGACGCGGCCGGGCGGCCGTAGTCCCGCGCCGTGAACCGCACCGAGTCCGCCCCCGCGATGGGGGTCTCGAGGAGGCGCCGCAGCTCCCGCCAGCCTTCCAGGTCCTCGTCCGAGAGCGGGTCCTCGAACCAGCGGAAGTCGAGGTCGTCCAGCACGAAGCCGAGCGACCGGGCCGCGTGCCGGTCGTAGAGGGCCATCGCGTCCATCATGAGGTCCACGTCGTCCCCGGCCGCGCGCCGCGCCGCCCGGCACACCGCGACGTCGGTCTCGAGGTCGCCCGAGACGTGGAGCTTGATCGCCCCGAACCCGGCGTCCAGCAGCTCGTCCACCATCGCCTCGCAGTCCTCCGCGCTCTCGACCGGCGGGGCGCTCGCACAGGCCCGGATGCGGTCGCGCCGCCGGCCGAGCATGTCCGCGATGGAGAGGTCCTCGGCGCGCGCCGCGAGGTCCCAGAGCGCCACGTCCACGATGCCGATGACCGGGAGCGGCAGGCCGACCCTGAACGCGCGCCAGAGCGGGGCGAGGATCCGCGGCCGGTCGAGGGGGTCGGCCCCGGTGAGGATCGGGGCGGCGGCCTCCTCGAGGGCCGCGGCCACCGCGCGAACCGGCAGCTCGGCGGTCCAGGCGAGGGCCGCGCCCTGCTGGCCGTCCTCGCCCTCCAGGGTGAGCATCACCCCCTCCACGTCCATGGACCGGCGGCCGCCCCACCGGAAGCCGCGGCCGAGGTCGTAGGCTTCCACCGTCACGTTGGTGATCTGCACGGTCGTTCCTCCCCTGTGGCCGGCTTCGCGTCGTTCGGGCCGATCTCCCGGCGCCCCGCCGGGCGTTCGGGCCGGGTTGCGGCGGAGGCGCCGACGCGCGCGCGGGCCGCGATTCTAGCCGCGATCCCGGGGGAACGGGGTTATGCTGTAGGGGGAGGCTCCGGGATCCGAGGAAGGAGCCCGCCGGGGAAGCCCCCGCCCGACCCTTCGAGGAGGACCGTCATGACCGATGCGCCGCTGTCCGGGCTCACCGTGGTCGATCTCACGCAGTTCGAGGCGGGGCCCTCCTGCACCGAGGCGCTCGCCTGGCACGGGGCCGACGTCATCAAGGTCGAGGAGCCCCGGCGCGGGGACCCCGGGCGGCTCTCGATCTCCGAGCGGCCCGACATGGACTCCCTCTACTTCATCCTCCTCAACGCGAACAAGCGCTCGGTCACCTGCAACCTCAAGTCCGAGGCGGGCAAGGGGCTCCTTCGCCGGCTCATCGAGCGGGCGGACGTGGTGGTGGAGAACTTCGCGCCCGGCACCATCGAGAAGCTCGGCTTCGGCTGGGACGAGGTCCGGGCCATCAACCCGCGCTGCATCTTCGCCCAGGTCAAGGGGTTCGCGGACGACGGCCCGCACGCGGACTTCCGCTCGTTCGACATGATCGCGCAGGCGACGGGCGGGGTGATGAGCATCACCGGGGAGCCCGACGGGCGGCCCATCCGGCCGGGGGCCACCATCGGCGACACGGGCACCGGGCTGCATCTCGCGGTGTCGGTCCTGTCCGCGGTCGTCCAGCGCGCGCGCACCGGGCGCGGGCAGCGGGTGCGGGTGGCGATGCAGGATGCGATGCTCAACTTCTGCCGGGTCACCTTCTCGCGCCAGCAACTGATCGAACACGCCGCGCCCCGCCTCGGGAACCAGGCCGCTACCGGCGCGCCGGCGGGCATCTTTCCCTGCAAGGGAGGGGGGCCGAACGACTTCTGCTACATCTTCGTGCAGCGTGACATCGAGCCGCACTGGCGGCGCTTCTGCGCGGCGATCGGCCGCGAGGACCTGCTCGGCGACCCGCGCTTCGCCGACGGACGCCAGCGGATGGCGCACCGCGCGGAGCTGGAGCAGGAGGTCGCCGCCTGGACCCGGGAGCGCACCAAGCAGGAGGTGATGGACACCGTCGGCGGGGCCGGGGTGCCGGCCGGCGCGGTGAACGACATCAAGGAACTGCTGGAGAGCGAGGACATGCGCCGGCGCGGGATCGTCTCGACGGTGCGGCACCGGGACCGGGGGGAGGTCGCGATCCCCGGCTGGCCGGTGCGGATGTCGGACAACCCGGTCCGGACCGAGGGGGCCCCGCTCCTCGGCGAGCACAACGAGGAGGTGTACGC
Organism: Gammaproteobacteria bacterium; assembly: GCA_965243335.1. GTDB lineage: Bacteria > Pseudomonadota > Gammaproteobacteria > HK1 > HK1 > JAJDXW01. Next base: position 127,750 of record OZ251545.1, on the reverse strand, counting down.
CGAGCTCCTCGGGCTCGGCGCGGAAGAGGTCGCCCGGCTGCGGGAGCAGGGGGCCATCTGACGCGCGGCGGGACGCTCCGGCCCCGGCTCCGCCCGTCTTCGCGTTCGCCGTCTGGGCGGCGGCCGGCTGCGGCTCCGGCACCGGCGTCGAGGGAGGTCGCCGACCGGCCCGGGGGGCGCCGGGACAGGCGACGCGGCGGCCGGCGATTTCGCGCCGGGAAGGACAGGCGGGCGGACGGGCCGCCGCGACCGTCGGGAGGAAGCAGTCATGGCCGAAGACCGCCTCGTCGTTGCGCTGGGCGACCGGCGGTACGAGGTCGAACGGCGCTGGTGCCGCGCGTCCGATGCCGAGCCGCTCGGCTTCGTGAGCGACCTCGTCGTCGATTCCCGGGGCTTCGTCCACGTCGGCCACCGGGGTACGGGGTCGCCGGTCCTGGTGTTCGACCCCTCCGGGGCCTTCGTCCGGTCCTGGGGGCGCGGCCAGGTGGCCGACGTCCACTACATGTCGATCGACGAGGACGACCTCATCCTCCTCGCCGACCGGGACGCCCATCAGGTGCTCGCCTTCGATACGGACGGCAGCCCCCGGTTCGCGCTCGGCGAGCGCCACGCGCCCCGCTGGCAGGCCCCCTTCAACCACCCGACGGCGGCGTCGAGGGCCGCGGACGGCGAGGTCTACGTCTCGGACGGCTATGGCAACTCGGCCGTGCACCGGTTCGCGAAGGACGGGGCATTGCTCCAGACCTGGGGCCGCCCGGGCGGGCGCGCCGGGGAGTTCACCACCCCGCACTGCGTCTGGGCGGACCGCCGGACGGACCGCGTCTACGTGGCGGACCGGGAGAACGACCGGGTGCAGGTCTTCGATCGCGAGGGCGCCTGGGTCGCCGAGTGGGGCGGCTTCCACCACCCCATGAAGATCTACGTGGACGACCGCGGCCTCGTCTTCGTGACCGACCAGATCCCGCGGATCAGCGTGCTGGACCCCTCCGGCGCGCTGGTCGGCCGGTGCCGGGGCGCGATCAACGGCGCCCACGGGCTGTGGGGCGACCGGGCCGGCAACCTCTACCTGGCCGAGCTGCCGCCGGAGCAGGTCACCCGGCTGAAGCTCCTGCCCTGAGCGGGGCGCGCCGGACCTGTTCCCGTGATCGACCTCGATCGGTTGCTGGCCCTCATCCGCGCGCTCAACCGCGAAGGGGTGGAGTACGTGGTGGTCGGGGCCGTCGCACTCGGGCTGCACGGGCTCGCGAGGGCGACCGAAGACTTGGACCTCTTCGTGCGGCCCTCCGCAGACAACGTGGCCGGCCTCAAGCGCGCCCTGTCCGCGGTGTGGCCGGACCCCGACGTCGAGACCATCGACGCGCGCCAGCTCGCGGGGGAATACCCGGTCCTCCGGTACGGTCCGCCCGACGGCGCCTTCACCCTGGACCTCCTCTCGCGGCTGGGCGAACGGTTCGAATACGATGACGTCGAGGCCGCCGTGGTCGATCTGGAGGGGGAGCCCGTGCGGGTAGCCACCCCCCGCACGTTGTACGAGATGAAGCGGGACACCGTGCGATCGCAGGATCACGCGGACGCCGCGGCGCTGCGGCGCGCCTTCGGCCTCGAGGACGGGTGACGTGCCCGTCCAGCGGTTTCGCCGCGTGGAGGACCTGCCGCCGGTCGCGCCGCTCCCGCCGGGGCCGGAGCGGGCGCGGCGCCTGCGGGCGCTCTGGGGCGGGTGGGCCCGGGCGCTCCCGCCCCTCGACCTCCGGGGCGTGCGCCTCTACCGGGACCTCGACGAGGCGGCCCGGGACCGGGAAGCGGCCGTCGCCCGGCGTTGCCGGCGGCTCCTCGCGGAACGCGGATTGCGGGACCGGGCGGCGGACGACGGCGCCCCCCGGGCGGAGGCCGCCCCCCCGAACCCCGGTCCCTCGACCCCGGAAGGATGCGAGACATGAAGATCACGGCCCTGGAGACGGTGCGGCTCGACGAGTTCCCCAACGTGCTGTGGGTGCGGATCCACACCGACGAGGGGCTCGTCGGGCTCGGGGAGACGTTCTTCGGGGCGCGGGCGGTCGAGGCGTACCTGCACGAGTCGGCGGCGATGACGGTGCTCGGCCGGGACCCGCTCGCCATCGAGCGGATCGGCCGCGACCTCACCCCCTACGTCGGCTTCGCGGGGACCGGAGCCGAGGCCCGCGGCCGGTCGGCGGTGGACGTCGCCCTCTGGGACCTCTTCGGGAAGGCGACCGGGCAACCCGTCTACCAGCTACTGGGCGGGCTCTCGCGCGAGCGGATCCGCACCTACAACACCTGCGCGGGCTACCGCTACGTCCGCAGCCGACCGGACTGGGGAACGGACGACTGGGGCCTCGGAGGAGAGCCCGAAGGCCCCTACGAGGACCTCGACGCCTTCCTCCACCGGGCCGACGAGCTCGCCCACAGCCTGCTCGACCAGGGCATCACGGGCATGAAGATCTGGCCGTTCGACCACGCGGCGGTGGAATCGGACGGCTATTGGATCTCCGGCCGCGACCTCGACCGCGCGCTCGAGCCGTTCCGCAGGATCCGCCGCGCGGTCGGGGACCGGATGGACGTCATGGTGGAGCTGCATTCGCTGTGGCGGCACCCGGCGGCGGTCCGGATCGCGGCCGCCCTCGAGCCCTTCGACCCCTTCTGGTACGAGGACCCGATCCGCGTGGACAGCCTCGCGGCCCTCAAGGACTATGCCGCGAAGACGCGCGTCCCGATCTGCGTGAGCGAGACCCTCGGCGGCAAGTGGGAGTTCCGCGACCTGCTGGAGACCGGGGCGTGCGGCGTCGTCATGCCGGACGTCTCGTGGTGCGGCGGGCTCACCGAAGCCCGGAAGATCGCGGCTCTCGCGGACACCTGGCACCGCCCGGTCGCGCCCCACGACTGCTCGGGTCCGGTCGCGTTCATGGCCTGCACGCACCTCTCGCTCAGCGTGCCGAACGCCCTCGTCCAGGAGTCGGTGCGGTCGTTCTACACCGGCTGGTACCGGGAGCTCGTGACCGCGGTCCCGGTCATCGAGGACGGGTGGATCCTCCCCCCCGAGGGCGCGGGGCTCGGGACCGAGCTGCTGCCGGGCCTCGACCGCCGCAAGGACGCCCACGTCGCGACGAGCCGCCTCCCGAACCCTTGAGGCGTCGATATGCCTGCCGTTGGTCCGGACCGCACTGGAAGAGCTGGAGGCGAGACGCGCTTCTGCGGCTGCCGAGGCGAGAGGCGGGCGCTGGATGATGAGGCGCGCGGGCGGGCGTTCGAGGTCCTGGAGGCCGTCTTCGGCGAACCGGCGAACGCCATACGCGAGAAAGCGGCGCGCTGCTGGACCCGCCCCCCGGGCCTTCGGCGCGGGCTGAAACGCCCGGTCCGGGCGAGCCTGCAGGACGTCCGGGGGAAGGCCGTCCGGGTGAGGAGTGTGATCGCGAGCCCGGTCTTCGACCAGTCGATACGCGGGGCCGTCCTCGCCGCCTCGCCTTCGCCTTCGCCCCCGGACCGAAGCCTGTTCGAGCGGGACCTCGTCCTCGCAGGTCCCACACAGCGACCCTGAAGGAGGGAATACCCATGAACGTGAAAAGAACCATGCGCGGGCTCGCCCTCGCGCCCGTCCTCGCCGTCCTGGCCGGCTGCGCCGGCGAGAACCAGCCGGGGCTCGGCGAGGTGATCGGCACCGTGGGCGGGGCCGTCGCCGGCGGCGTCCTCGGCAACAAGGTCGGGGGCGGCAGCGGGCAGAAGTTCGCGATCGCCGCCGGCGCCATCCTCGGCGGGCTCGCCGGCAACTGGATCGGCCGGAACGTGGACGAGAACGTCCGGCGCAAGGCGGGCGAAGCCGAGGTCGCGGCCCTCGAGTCCGGCGAGTCGATCACCTGGGCCGAAGGCCCGGACACGGGCACGGTCGAGATCGGCCGCACGGGGCGCAACGACCGAGGCGAGACCTGCCGCGAGTTCACCCACACCGTGCAGATCGGCGGACGCGAGGAGCAGGCGTACGGGACAGCGTGCCGGGACGAAGCCGGTGACTGGAAGATCGTCAGCAAGGGCGCGTAGCCGCGCTTCACCGCCAACGGGGAAGAAGGCCCGCATTCAAGGGCCTCGCCCGTGCGGGCCGGAAGCCCCCGCTCCCCGGGGGCTGACGCGGACCGCTCCGCCTCGTCGCGGAGCCCGGAAGGGGGGTGGAAGACGGGATCCTTCCGCACGCTGCACGCTGATCCGGGCTCCCGGCCGCCGCGTCCGCCCCTCCGTTCGACCTCGGCGGTCGATCTCGGCTAGCATGGCGGCCGCAGCCTCGCATCAGACGCGGGCCGCGCCCTCGGGGCTGCGTCGTGGATGGCGCTGCCCCGAGGAGGTGCAACCATGAAGCGTGGTTTCCTGCAAGCAGCGGCCTCCGCCGCCGCCGCGGCGGCCCTGGCGGCCCCCGCAATCGCCGCCGACGTCCTGCCCGGGGACACGGTGGCCGAACGCGCCCTGAACGGCGCGAAGGAGTACATCGAGAAGCACGGCCTCGAGAGCCCGAAGCTCACCATGCTGCTGAGCTCGCTCTACCGGAACTCGATGCCCGACTTCACCCGCGAGTGGACGGAGCTCACCGGGGTCGAGATCGAGAACGTCCCCCTCGGGTACACCGACATCCCGGCCAAGGTCATGGCCGAGGCGACCGCCAAGACCGGCGTCTACGACATCTTCAACGACTTCCCCTACACCATGCCGGACGCGGCCGGCGCGGGGGTGGTGGTCCCGCTCGACGAGTACGCGGCGCGCGGCCGGCCCGACTTCTCCGGGACCGCTCCCGGCCTCCGGTTCCAGCAGTACTACCAGGGCAAGCTCTACAACATGGTCCTCGACGGGGACCACATCATCCTCGTGCTGCGGAACGACCTGGTCCGGAACCCGGCCGTGATCGAGGAGTACCGGGCGAAGTTCGGCAAGGCCCCCGGATGCCCCGAGACCATGTCGGAATGGGAGCAGATGGCGGCCTGGTTCCACACGGAGGAAGGCGAGACGCGGTGGGGGATGACGTTCGACAAGCCCCTCTACGGGGCGATGGCCTATCGTGCGATCAACTTCTCCTACCGGCACTTCCCCGCGTATCTCGGAGGGCTCATGTTCGACGCGGACATGAACCCGACCATCAACACCCCGAACGGGGTCCGGGCGATCGAGCAGTTCGCGTCCATCGTCCAGTACATGCCGCCCGACATCCAGGGCTGGGGCACCCCGCAGATCTACCCGTTCTGGGGCGGGGGGAACGCCTTCTCCGTCATGTCCTTCCCGTCCATCGTGGGGTACGCGAACCGGAACCCGAAGAGCGTCATCCAGGGCGAGCAGCTCTCGTGCGTCATCCCGAAGGTGGACGTGGGCGGCGGCAGGATGGTGAGCCGGGCGCCGCAGGCGGCGGGCACCGGGTACATGGTGAGCCGCTACGGCAAGCATCCCGAGCTCGCCTACTACTTCATCCAGTGGTTCACGAGCGAGAGCGTGGGCGACCGGGCCATCGCCCATCCCAACGGCTTCTGGGACCCGTTCCGCACCTCCAACCTGACCCATGAGGGCATCGTCGGGAAGTTCGGCCGGCAGTTCATCGACACCACGATGGAGAACTCGAAGAACGCGATCTCGCTGCTGCTGCTGGAGGGGAACTACGAGTACTTCAACATCCTCGACAAGCACCTGGCGAGCGTGATGAACGGCAACGTCACGGCCGCGGAGGCGGCGGCGCTCATCGAGAAGGGGTGGAACGACGTGACGGAGGACATCGGCCGGGACTACCAGATCACGGCCTGGCGCTCCGGCGTCGAGAGCGGCATCTACCTCGACAAGTTCGAGTAGGGGGCCGGCCTCCGGGGTCGTGTCCGGGACGGGACCGGTGCGGACACGTCAGGCGCGGGCGCGTCGGCGGACGTGCGCGGCGGACGGAGCGGATGGCGCGCGCGGGCCGGGTCTTCGGCCCGCGCGGGTTGGCCCGCGCCCTCGGGCCGGGTCCTGAGCTCCCGTGGCGGGGTCCGGGCAGCCGGCGGCGGTGGACGCGCCGGCCCGCGGGCCGGCGCCCGCGCCTGCTCCTGCGCCCGAACCGGCGCGCGGGCGGCGCTCGCCCGGCCGGCGGCTGGCCGCGTGGCTCTCTCAGGAACGGGTGTTCCGCCTCATCCCGTTCATCGCGGTCGAGGCGGTCTTCATCCTCGTCATCATCATCCCGTTCCTCCTCACCATCTACATCAGCCTCCTCCGCTGGCGCGCGAACCGGCCCTTCGAGCAGGCGTACTTCAGCGGGTTCCTCAACTACGAACGGGTGCTCGGCAAGGACGAGTTCTGGATGGCGCTCGGCCGCACCTTCTACTTCGCGGGCGCGGCGGTGATCCTCGAGCTGCTGATCGGGTTCGTCCTCGCCTACCTCCTGCACCGGCGCTTCCGCGGGCGGCGCCTCTACGTCACGGTCTTCCTCGCGCCGATGATGGTGGTGCCGGTCGTCGTCGGCTACAACTTCTCGATGATCTACGTCGACAGCGGCCCCCTCAACGAGATCCTCGCCCCGTTCCTGGAGCCCTTCGGCATCGACCCGCGCATCCGGTGGCTGTCCCACCCGGCGGCGGCGCAGTGGGCGATCATCCTCGCCGACGTCTGGCAGTGGACCTCGCTCACCTTTCTCATCTTCCTCTCCGGGTTCGCCGCCCTGCCGCAGCAGCTCGTCAACGCGGCGCGGGTCCTCGGGGCGAGCCCCGCGCAGATCTTCTGGCGGGTGCAGCTACCCCTTCTGAAGCCCGCCATCGTGATCGCGGTGGTGATCCGGTCGATGGAGGCGCTCAAGATGTTCGACCCGGTGGTGCTGCTCACGTTCGGCGGCCCCGGCATCTCGACCCAGACCATCGCCTACTACCTGTGGCAGGAGGTGTGGGTGTTCAACAAGTACAGCTACGGGGCGGCGGCCTCCATCCTGCTCCTGATCTTCTTCTCCGTGTTCATCTTCTTCGGGATCTGGCTGCTCGTCCGCCAGCGGGGCTCCGTGCGGCGGGTGGACGTGTGAAGGGCGGACGCGTGAAGGACGCGGCGGAGAGCGGAACGCCGGAGATCGGAGCGGTGGTCGTGACCCGGGGGAGGGGCGCGTGACGGCGGGCGGGCGGGGCCGCCGGCGGCGCGGGCGCCGCGGCCGGGCGTGGGGGCGGCACGCGATCCTGCTCGCGTGGACCGCGTTCATCCTCTTCCCCCTCTACTGGATGCTCTCGACGTCGTTCAAGGACGCGGGGGAGTGGGTCACGTGGCCGCCCCACTGGTACCCGCACGAGCCCACCCTCCACAACTACCGGCAGATCTTCACGTTCAGCGCCCTCGGGGAGGAGCTGAGCCGGGAGGCGGCGGACCAGGCGTTCAGCATCTGGAAGGCCCTCGGCGACTCCCTGCTCATCTGCGGCGCCGCGTCGCTCATCGCACTCGTGCTCGGGGTGTTCCTCGCCTACGCCATCTCGCGGTTCGCGGTCGGGGGGAGCAAGTTCCGGCACATCATCCTCACCATCCGGATGGTGCCGCCCATCGTGATCGCGATCCCCATCCTGATGTACTACGCGATCATGATCCCCTACAGCACGGAGGCGCTGTTCGGCGCCCGGATCACGTTCTTCGACACCTACTCGGGGCTCGGCGCCCTCTACGTGGCCACCACCCTGCCGTTCGTCATCTGGATGATGCTGAGCTTCATCGACGAGGTCCCCTACACCCTCGAGCACGCGGCGCGGATGATGGGGGCGGGCCGGCTCTACACCCTGCGCCGGGTGGTCCTGCCGCTCGTCGCCTCGGGGCTGGTGGTGACCTACCTCTTCGTGTTCATCCTGAACTGGAGCGAGTTCCTGCTCGCCCTCACCCTCACCCACCCGGAGGTGACCACGCTCCCGGTCCTCCTCAACAAGTTCCAGAGCGCTTCGGAAGGCCGGCTGTACGGGCCGCAGGCGGCCATCGGAACGGTGATCACCATTCCCGTCGTCGTCCTCGGGGTGCTGATCCAGAAGCACCTCATCAAGGGCTTCAGCTTCGGGACGATCCGGAGGTGAACCCGATCCTGCGCGCCGGAGGAACGCCGTGGCGGAGATAGTCCTGAGCGATCTGGTGAAACGCTTCGGCGCGGTCGCGGCGGTGGCCGGCGTCGACCTCCGGATCGAGGACGGCGAGTTCCTCATCATGGTGGGGCCGTCCGGCTGCGGCAAGACGACGACCCTCAACATGATCTCGGGCCTCGAGACCCCCACCTCGGGCGAGGTCGCCATCGGCGGCCAGGTGGTGAACGACCTCGAGCCGGGCGAGCGCGGCCTCGGCATGGTGTTCCAGGACCTCGCCCTCTTCCCGCACATGACGGTGTTCGAGAACATCGCGTTCGGGCTCCGGGTGAAGAAGGCCGGGGAGGCCGAGGTCGAACGGCGGGTGCGGGCGGCCGCGGAGGCGATGCACATCGGCGCGCTGCTCGACAAGCGCCCGCGCGAATGCTCGGGGGGCGAGGCGCAGCGGGTCGCCCTCGCCCGCACCATCGTCAACGACCCTTCGGTGTTCCTCATGGACGAGCCGCTCTCCAGCCTCGACGCCAAGCTGCGCCTCGACATGCGGACGGAGCTCAAGCACCTCCACCACCGGCTGGGGGCGACGTTCGTCTACGTGACCCACGACCAGGCCGAGGCGATGACGATGGCGGACCGCATCGTGGTGATGGAGGGGGGGCGGATCGAGCAGGTGGGGGCGCCGCTCGAGATCTACCGGCGCCCGGCGAGCCGGTTCGTCGCGGGGTTCTTCGGGGTCCCGACGATGAACTTCCTCGAAGGCGAGGTCGCGGCGGGGGCGGGGGCAGGGGCGGCGGCGGAAGCAGGAACGGGAGCCGGGGACGGCCCCGAGTTCCGGGCGGCGCAGGTCGTGCAGCCGCTCCCCGCTTCGACCCCCGCCGGCGCGGTGGGCCGCGCCGCGACCCTCGGGGTGCGGGCCGAGCACGTGCGGCTCGCCCCGAGCGGGGACGGGGCCGGACGGGTCACCCTGACCGAGCCCCTCGGCGACGAGACCCTCGTCTTCTTCGAGTTCGGCGGGAGCGCGCCGCTCGTCGCCAAGGTCGACCCCGATTCCCCGCTCGCTCCCGGGGACCGGGTGGGGTTCGACTTCGACCCCGACTGGTGCCACCTGTTCGACCCCGGGAGCGGGGCGCGCCTCGACTGACGCGCCGGGCGTTTCCGGCGCCGGTCGACCCGGGGCCGCGAGCCGCCGATGCCGGCCCGATACGGACCTCCTCGCGGAGCTCGCAAGAAACCCGGCGGGGTCCGCGCGGCGGGCGCGGTCATGCCCGATAATCCGGGGAGGAGAGCGGGAGCGGGGCGCACGCGCGAATGCCCACAGTCAATCCGAACCCCGCCGGCCTGACGGCCGGGACGGCCGGCGCGGCCGGCCGGGCCGGGCCGCGCGGCGGGAGCGGCCCCGGCGAGGGCGCGGACCGGACGAACCTCGGGCCGCTCGTCATGCGCTGGCTCGACGAGCTCGCGGAGTGCAGCGAGGACCCGGTCGAGCTGACCCGCCGCTACCTCACCCCCGAGCACGCCCAGGCGGCCGACCTCGTCATGCGGCGGATGCGCGAGGCGGGGATGAGCGCGCGGCTCGACGCGGTCGGCAACGTGGTCGGCCGGCTCCCCGGCCGGCGCCCCCGCGCGCGCCGGCTCGTCCTCGGCTCCCACCTCGACACGGTGCGGAACGCCGGGAAGTACGACGGCGCGCTCGGCGTCATGCTCCCCATCGCCTGCCTCAAGGCCCTGCACGAGCGCGGCGGGCGGCTCGACTACCCGGTCGACGTGATCGCGTTCGGGGACGAGGAGGGCCTCCGGTTCCAGGCGACCCTCATCGGCAGCCGGGCCGTCGCGGGCGGCTTCGACCCTTCCCTCCTGACGGCCGTGGACGAGGACGGGGTGCGTCTGCACGAGGCGCTGCGCGGCTTCGGGCTCGACCCCGGCGCGGTGGACGAAGCGCGCTACCGCCCGGGCGACGTCGCGGGCTACGTCGAGGTGCACATCGAGCAGGGACCGGTGCTCGAAGCGGAGGGGCGGCCGGTCGGGGTGGTGACGTCCATCGCCGGCGCGACCCGGCTGCGGGTGGAGGTGATGGGGCGGGCGGGCCACGCGGGGACCGTCCCCATGCACCTGCGGCGCGATGCGCTCGCGGCGGCGGCCGAGGCGGTGGCCGCGATCGAACGGACCTGCCTCGACGTTCCGGGGGCGGTCGGCACCGTCGGGGTGCTCCGGACCATGCCGGGGGCGGTCAACGTGATTCCGGGGGTCGTCGAGTTCACGGTCGACGTCCGGGGGGAGAGCGACGCCTGCCGGCGCGCGGCGCTGCGGAGCATCGAGGAGGCGTTCGAGGGGATCGAGGCCCGGCGCGGGGTGCTGTTCGACCGGGTGACCACCCACGACACCGGCGCGTGCCGGTGCAGCCCGCGGCTCATGCGGCGCCTGGGGGAGGCGGTCGAGGCGGAAGGGCTCGGCGTGCGCGAGCTTCCGAGCGGCGCGGGCCACGACGCGATGGCGATGGCGCGCTTGACGGAGGTCGGGATGCTGTTCGTGCGCTGCAAGGGCGGGATCAGCCACCATCCGGCCGAGTCCATGACCGAGGCGGACGCCGATGCCGCCGCCCGCGTCCTCCTCCGGTTCTTGGAACGCTTCGACCCCGGTGAGCGGGCGCCGCGCGAGCGGAGATCCGGCGACCGGAATTCCCTTCCCGGAGGGCCGGCCGCGCCGGCGCCGGACGACGGGCGGGCGGGGGGCGCGGAAGAGGAGCCGGACGGCGCGGGGGGCTTCGCATGAGGGATCTGCTGGCCGGGCCGCCGCGGGTCGTGAACGTCGGCCTTGCGCGGTTCGCGGCCGACCTGCGGGGGGCCGGGGTCGAGGTGGCGGAGGTCGAGTGGTCGCCGCCCGCCGCCGGCCCGGACGCGCTCGCCCTCGCGGACCGGCTCGAGGCCGACGGCCCGGTCGGGGAGCGGATCGACGCCGCCAACCGCGAGGCGGTGGACCGGATGCTTCGCGGCGACCCGGTGCTCGTGGACGTGCTCCCCGCCGGCGAGGCCGTGCCCGGCCTCCGCGACCGGCTCCTCCTCCACGCCGGGCCGCCGATCGAATGGCGCCGGATGTGCGGCCCGATGCGGGGGGCGGCGGCGGGCGCGGCAGTGCTCGAAGGGTGGGCGCGGGACCTCGACGAGGCGGCGGCGCTCGCGGCCCGGGGCGGCATCGAATTCGCGCCCAACCACCACCACGACACGGTGGGGCCGATGACCGGGATCGCCACCCGGTCCATGCCGGTGATGGTGGTCGAGAACCGGACGTTCGGGAACCGGGCCTACTGCACCCTCAACGAAGGGCTCGGCAAGGTCATGCGCTTCGGCGGCAACGACCCGGAGGTGCGGGGGCGGCTCCGCTGGATCGCGGAGGTCCTCGGCCCGGCCCTCGGCGCGGCCCTCCGGAGCGCGGGCGGGGTTCCCCTGAAGGGCGTCGTGGCGCGCGGGCTCGCGGCCGGCGACGAGATGCACCAGCGCAACGTCGCCTGCACCGGCCTGCTGCTCCGCGCGCTCGCCCCCGCCCTCGCCCGCACGGTGGGGGACCGGGAGGCGCTCGCCGCGGTCCTCGCGTTCATCGCCGGCAACGACCAGTTCTTCCTCAACGTCGCGATGGCCCTCGGCAAGGCGGTCGCGGACCCGGCCCGCGGGGTCGCGGGCTCCTCCCTCGTGACCGCGATGTCCCGCAACGGGACCGATTTCGGCATCCGCCTCTCCGGCACCGGGGGCCGGTGGTTCTCCGCGCCGGTCGAGATGCCGCGCGGGCTCTACTTCCCCGGCTTCACGGAGGCGGACGCGAACCCCGACATGGGCGACTCCACCATCGTCGAGACGGTCGGGCTCGGCGGCTTCGCGATGGCCGCCGCCCCCGCGGTGGCCGGGTTCGTGGGGGCGGGGGGCGCGGCGGAGGCGGCCGGCCACACCCGGCGCATGTACGAGATCACGCTCGCCCGCAACGCGGAGTGGACGATCCCCGCCCTCGACTTCGCGGGGGTCCCGACCGGCATCGACGCGCGGCGGGTGGTCGCGAGCGGCATCGCGCCGACGATCAACACGGGGATCGCCCACCGCGAGCCGGGGGTGGGGCAGGTCGGGGCGGGGGTGGTCCGCGCGCCCATGGACTGCTTCGCGAAGGCCCTCGCCGGGCTCGCGGAGGGGCTGGAATGAGCGCCGGGCCGCCAGGCGGCGGGGCGGCGGGCGCCGCGGACGCGGCCCCGGCCCGAGGGGCGCGCGCCGGGGTCGTCGTCGCGAACCGCGTGCGGCGGGGCTTCTACCTCGACTCCGTGGCGCTGATGCGGGTCTCCGCGTCGCTCTCGGAAGGTGAGGGGGTGGAGGCGGTGTCGCTCATGATCGGGAGCCCGTCGAACCTCGCCCTCCTCGACGAGGCGGGCCTGCTGACGGAGGCGGGCCGCGCGGCCGGGCCGGACGACCTGGTCCTCGCGGTCCGCGCGGAGAGCGGGGAGGCCCTCGACGCGGCCCTCGACGCGGCCGAGGAGAAGCTCGAGAGCGCGGCGGCCGAGGAGGGGCCGGAACGGTGGGGCGGGGCCGCCGCCCGCTTGCCCACGCTGCGGGCCGCCCGCGAGGCGCTTCCCGGGGCCAACCTCGCCATCGTGTCGGTCCCCGGCCCGTTCGCGGCCCGCGAGGCGCGACGGGCGCTCGCCGCCGGCCTCCACGTCCTCGTCTTCAGCGACAACGTCCCGGTCGAGGAGGAGGTCACCCTCAAGCGCGAGGCGCGCGCGCGGGGCCTCGCCCTGATGGGGCCCGACTGCGGGACCGCGATCGTCGCGGGGACCCCGCTCGCCTTCGCCAACCGGGTGCGCCGGGGATCGATCGGCACCATCGCAGCCTCCGGGACCGGGCTCCAGGAGCTCTCCGTGCTCGTCCATCGCGGCGGGGGCGGGATCTCCCACGGGATCGGGGTCGGGGGCCGGGACCTCGACGACCGGGTGGGCGGGCTCGGCGCGTTCATGGCCCTCGACGCGCTCGAAGCGGACCCGGACACCCGGCATGTCGTCATCGTCTCCAAGCCGCCCGGCCCCCGGACGGAGGCGGCGCTCCTCGCCCGCCTCGCGGAGTGCCCGAAGCCGGTGACCCTGTGCCTCGTCGGGCGCGACGGCGGGGAGCCTCCCCCGAACGCGGCCTTCGCGCCGACCTTGCGGGACGCGGCCCGGCTCGCGCTCGGGAGCGGCGATGGCGGCGGCGGCGAGCCGGACGGCGCTGGGCCGGGCGGCTCGGGCGGCCCGGCCCGCGAGCCCGGCGCGGCGGCAGTACCGGCCCCGCTTCCCTCGGCCCCTCCGCCGCCGCTCCCGCCCGCGCGCCCCGGCCGGATCGTCGGGCTCTTCTCCGGCGGCACCCTCTGCGCCGAAGGCCAGGCGATCCTCCGCCGCGCGGGCCTCCCCGTCGCCTCCAACGCGCCGATTCCGGGGGCCGCCCACCTCGCCCCGTCCGGCCCGGCGTCGGTACTCGCACCGCCGCAGCCCCCGGCGCCGGCTTCGGCGGACGGCCATGCGTTCCTCGACCTCGGGGCCGACGAGTACACGGCCGGGCGCCCGCATCCCATGATCGAGCCCGCGATGCGCTCGGAAGCGCTCGCCGACACTCTCGCCGACCCCACCGTCGCGGTGGTGGCGCTCGACGTCATCCTCGGGACCGGGAGCCATCCCGACCCGGCCGCATCGGTCGTCGAGGTCCTCGGGGCGTCCGCCCCCGGCGACCGCCCGGTCGTCGTCGCCTCGGTGTGCGGGACCGAGCTCGACCCCCAGGACTACGGCGCGCAGCGGCGGGCCCTCGAACGGGCCGGGGTCTTCGTGGCCGGGTCCAACGCGGACGCGGTGGAGGCCGCAATCCGCATCGCCGCGCCGGGGCCGGGGCCGGGCACGGCGCGGGAGCCGGAACGAGACCGGGAGGACGGGAGCCGGTGACCGCCGGAGGGGAGCCCTCCCGCCTCCTCATCGCGGTCGGCGGGAACGCGATCCACCCCGGCGGCATCCGGGGCACCCCGGAGGAGCAGGTCGCGCTGGCGGCGCGCACCGGGGAGAGCCTGCTCCCCATCCTGCTGCGCGAGAACCAGGTCGTCATCACCCACGGGAACGGCCCCGTCGTCGGCAAGATCCTCATGCGCCAGACCCTCGCCCGCGACCGGGTGGCCCCGATGAGCCTCGACATCTGCGTCGCGCACAGCCAGGGGGGGATCGCCTACCTGCTGATGCAGGCCCTCGAGAACGCGCTCCGCCGGGCGGGGTCGCCGCGGCACGTCGTGTGCCTGCTCACCCAGGTCGAGGTGGACCCTGCCGACCCCGCGTTCGACGCGCCGAGCAAGCCCATCGGGTACTTCTACGACGAGGCGGAGGCGAAGGAGGTCCAGGCCGCCTTCGGCTGGACGATGCGCGAGGACGCGGGCCGCGGCTGGCGCCTGGCGGTCCCGTCGCCCGAGCCCCGCCACGTCGCGGACCTCTCCCAGGTGCAGGCGGTCATCGAGAGCGGCGCGGCGGCGATCGCGGGCGGGGGCGGCGGGATCCCGGTGGTCCGGGGGCCGGACGGCGCCCGCCGCGGGCTCGCCGCGGTCATCGACAAGGACCTGACCTCCGCCCTCATGGCGAAGATGCTGGGGCTCGACGCCCTGTTCATCCTGACCGCGGTGCCCCGGGTGAGCCTCCACTTCGGCGGCCCGCGCGAGAGACCCCTCGGGCGGGTGACGGCCGGGGAGCTTCGCGCCTACCAGCGCGAGGGGCACTTCGCGGCCGGCAGCATGGGCCCCAAGGTGGAGGCCGCCGCCCGCTTCGTCGAGGAGACCGGGAAGCCCGCCGTCATCGCCCACCTGGCCGAGGCCGAGGCGGCGGTCTACGGCGACGCGGGCACCCGGGTGCGCCCCGGCCCCGCCTGAGGCGCGTGCACGGTGGGGATTTTCGCCAAGCGCGCCTCGTCGCAGGCGCTCCCGGGAACGCTTGTGTCCCGCCCCTGTCCTCGTCATTCCCGCGAAAGCGGGAATCCATGTGTCCTGGGAACGCGGGCATCCTGCCCGCATTTCCGTTCACGGACGCTTCCCCCCGGACCGCTGCGGGCGGAACACGACCGTTCCCAAGGGCGTACCCGCGCAAGCGCCGCCGGAAGCCGGGAGGCGTGCGCGCCCCGCCGCGGCCTCGCCGCCGGCCGGGCCGTCCTCCCCGGAGGGGCGCCGAAGAGGGTGAGGAGCCCACATGCGCAACGTCTTCGATGAGATGAACCCGCCGCCCCGGCGGCTCATGGGGCCCGGCCCGGTGGACGCCGACCCCCGGGTCCTCCGGGCGATGTCCATGCCCCTCCTCGGGCAGTTCGACCCCGCGTTCACCGGGTACATGAACGAGGTGATGGCGCTCTACCGCCAGGTCCTTCGCACCGGCAACCGCTGGACGTTCCTCGTGGACGGGACCGCCCGGGCCGGGATCGAGGCCGCCCTGGTCTCCCTGCTCGCGCCGGGCGACCGGGTGCTCGTGCCGGTCTTCGGGCGCTTCGGCCACCTCCTCCGCGAGGTCGCGGAGCGCTGCGGGGCGGACGTGCGCGCCATCGAGGCCGAGTGGGGGACGGTGTTCGAGCCGGACCGGATCGCGGCCGCCGTCCGCGAGCACCGCCCGGCCCTGGTCGCGGTCGTGCACGGCGACACGTCCACCACGATGGCGCAGCCGCTCGCCGAGATCGGCGCGATCTGCCGCGAATACGGCGCGCTCCTCTACGTGGACGCGACCGCGACCGTCGGCGGCATGGACGTCCGGGTGGACGACTGGCGGATCGACGTGCTCTCGACCGGCCTCCAGAAGTGCCTCGCGGGGCCGCCGGGCTCGGCGCCGATCACGTTCAACGAGCGGGTCGAGGCGCGGGTGCGGGCGCGTCGGCACATCGAGCGGGGGATCCGTCCGGAGGGCTTCGAGGCCGCGGACGGCCCCGTCATCCGCTCGAACTACTTCGACCTCGGGATGCTGATGGACTACTGGAGCGAGCGCCGGCTCAACCACCATACCGAGGCGACGTCGATGCTGTACGCGGCGCGCGAGTGCGCCCGGATCGCGCTCGCGGAGGGGCTCGACGCGCGCTTCGCGCGGCATGCGCGGGCGAGCCGCGCCCTCGCCGCCGGGCTCGACGCGATGGGGCTCCCGCGCTTCGGCGACCAGACCCACAAGATGGCCAACGTCACCGGGGTCGAGATCCCCGAGGGGGTTCCCGGCGACGCGGTGCGGGCGATGATGCTGGAGGACTTCGGGATCGAGATCGGGACTTCGTTCGGGCCGCTCGCGGGCCGGATCTGGCGGATCGGGACGATGGGCCATACCTGCCGCAAGGAGAACGTCCTCGTCTGCCTGATGGCGCTCGAGACCGCCCTCCGCGCCCACGGCCATCGCGCCCCGCCCGGGGAGGCGGCGGACGCGGCCCTCGCCGCCTGGAGCGCGGCGGCGTAGCCCCCGCCCCCGCGCGGGCCGCCCGCAGGCCTCCTGGGAACGCGGGCGTCTCGCCCGCATCGGGCGGTTGCGGAGCCGCCGTGGTCTGTTTGCGGGCGAGACACAAGCGTTCCCAGGAGGCCGTACCGCCCGCATCCGCGGGAAGCGCCGTTCCCAAGAGCGCCTGCGACGAGGCGTGCTTGGCGAAAATCCCCCACCACACACGCCCCCCGGCGCGCTTCGACGCCTCGCTTCGCGGCGCAATGCAGTATCCTGTTGCCGGAACCCGCACACACGAGGAGGCCCACGATGCGCGACGACAGCCTCCGGACCGCCGTCTGGCAGGCGCTCCTCGATGCCGAGCGCCTCGGGCGGTATTACGGTATCCGGGCCGCAGCACACCAGCGCGCCCACCGGTTCCGCCGGTTCGTACTCCTCTTTGCCGCTGTCGGGGGGGTGGCGCGTTTCCTCAATGTCCTGCCGGAGGCCGTCACCGAGCCCATCTCGAATGTGGCCAGCATCGCCATCATCGCCCTCGTGATCTGGGATTTCATGTTGGATGACGGGAAGAAGGCCGCGATCCTTCACGCGATTAGCGTCGAATGTGGGGAATACTATCTTCGACTGGACTACCTCTGGATGTCGCTGAATCAGGCGGAAGGCACCGATGAGACGGTCATTCGGGCGGAGTTCCACGCGATACAGGATGGAATGCTGCGGACGACCGCCCGCGCGGGCTACGCCGAGGTCACGGAACACGATCAGGACAACGCACGTGCGACGACGGAAGCCTACGAGGTCGTATCTGCCCGATTCGCAGCGCATGGAGGCAGCCATGGCTAAGCAGTCCGCATCCAGAGAACTCGGGAGACCACCCCGGCCACCTTCGCCGCCTCCGCCTCCCCCTCCGCCTCCCCCGCCCCCGCCGAAACCAACCTGAGCAGCGGAGGGCCGTGGCCCTGCGTTGACGGCGGCTTCGTCCGTTCCTGCTTCCTTCCCGGCCATGTCCGCCGCGGCGGTCAGGCCGGGCGGGCGGGGGCGGATCAGGCGTCCCGGCCCGGCCCGAACCCGAACCGGAGCTGTTCGGGCTCGTCGATCCGGTCGTGGTAGGCGAGACGGTAGAGACCGTAAAGGGCCTCGAAGTCGTTGGCGGCGGCCCCCGCTTCGCCCCCCACCTCGATGCCCGTGAACGCCCCGGAGACCGGCAGCACCTCCAGCACCGCTTCGAGCGCCGCATCGAAGCGCGGGTCCCGGTCCGCCTGCGTCCCGGCGAGCAGGTCGCGGGCGGCCTGGAGGGAGCGGGCACGCGCCGCGTGGGCCGCGTGGTGGAGGGCGTCGATCATGGCCCGCGAGCCGTCGGCGGGGCCGAGCGCGCCCTTGGCCGCCCGCTGGGCGCTGTCCCAGAGGTGCAGCCGGCTGCCGGTCTTGGCCGCGAGCCGGCCCACGACGGCGCCCTCCAGGTCGACGCCGACCGCGCGGGCGAGCTTGAGCGCCTCGTCGTAGGGGAACGCGGGGGCCTCGAAGGCGTGCCACGCGAGGACGAAGAACGCCGTCGCGGGGTCGAGGTCGGCGTCGGCCTCGAGATGGGTCAGCCGTTCCAGCACCCATCGTTTGACCTCGTGCCGGGCGGCGTCGAGCGCGTCTTCCGGGGTGGCCGCGTAGGGATCCCACTCCTCTTCGAACAGCCCCGGCTGGCGTTGGCGGCGCCGTTCCGCGGGCGGCGCGCGCGGCGTGCCCCGCCGGAGCGGCCAGTGGCGGGAGAACTCTTCGAGCGCCGGCCCGAACGAGGCGAGATAGAGGTCGACCCCGCCGATCCCCGCCTCCTGGAACTCGCCGACCCGCGCCCGCACGGCGCTCGCGACCCGCGGCTCCACATCCTCCCAATAGAGGCCGGGCGGATCGGACGGGTTCCCCGGCATCGACGTATGGACGCCCGGCGCCTCCTCCCCCGTGCGCTCACCCGGCCCGGTCCGGTCCACCGACCCGTAGACCGCTGGCGCCTCGCGCACCTCGAGGGGCGTGGGGGCGGGGGCGGCGTCCTCGCGGCCTGGCGCGGCTTCGCCTGGGCTAATGCGGTCGGGAGGGATACGGTTTGCCGGGACCTCCTCCCCCGGGGAGCGGCTGGCGCCCTCCCGGCCGGCTTCCTCCGGCTCGCCGGGGCCGGCGGCGGCGCCGGAGCGGTCGCCGACGCGCGGGCGGCACACCAGGAAGATGGTGCTGTTGGCCGCCGCCTTGTCCTTGATGTGCAGGCTCCCTTCCGCCTCGGTGTTGATCGGCCACGAGGCGGTGATGACGAACCCCGACTCCATGAGCCCCTTGGTGAGCGCGTCCCACGCCCCGGTCGCCTTGTGCGTGAACATCAGGGTCATGATCCCGTCCGGCTTCAGCACCCGGCGGCACTCGCCGAAGATGGCCGCCATCCGCTCCTGGTAGTCCTGCCCGGCGAGCGCCCGCGCGCCCTTCTCGCCCCGGTACTTGGCCGGATTGGCGACCGCCTCGTTCTCCTTGTCGGTGAGCTGGCGACGGAACAGCTCCGGGAACACGCGCCCGGCGGTGCGCTTGAGCCACACGTAGAAGAAGTCCGAAAGCTCCGCGTACATCACGTTGTCGTAGTACGGCGGGTCCATCACCACCGCGTCGATGGAGCCGTCCCCCAAATGGTCCAGGCTGTCGCCCGGCTTGCAGGTGATGGTGACCGGGGGCGGGGCAAGGTCCTGCATCGCCGCTTCGGGCTGCCCGCCCCGGCCCTCGGGTTCGTCCCCGCCCCGGCCCGGCGGGGGAAGGTCCGGCTTCGTTGCTTCGTTCTGCTCGGCCGGCGGGGCCGCCATCGGCGAACCGGACGCCGGGACTGACCGGCGCGAGGCTTCCCCGTCGTCGCCGTGACCGCCGGGGTCGGCGCGGATGGTGCGGGCGTCGTCGCCAGTAGGGCCGGTGGGTTCGACGTGGTCGGCGCGGCGGCTGGGGTCGGCGTGGCGGATGGAGTCGTTATCGTCGGCGCGGACAGCGTGGCCAATGGGACCGCTATGGCTGTCATGGTGGGCACGGCGGATGGAGTCCGCGGCGGATGGCGCAGGCGGCGTGGCCCCCGGGGGTTCGGTGCGCTCGGCGCCGGCGGCGCGGCCGGTGCGGTCGATCCCGTCGAACAGGTCGCCGTCGCCGGTTGGGGCGTCGGGCCGGACGAGGGTGACGAGCTCGCCAATGCATTTCGCGGTCTGCCCGATCGCCCAATCGTAGCCGAGCCCGGTGATCAGAGGGGACATCTCGGCATGAGACCAGCAGAATGCAAAATCATGCCGATTGAAGGTATTTGCCACGACCTCCCGGGTCGGCATCCACACGGACATGCGGGAGTTGTAATTCAGGAGCTTGTCCAGCGAGAGCGCCAAGTACCCGTAAGCCGCCTTCCGGGCCTCGTCCAGCCGGCCCGCGTCCCGGTCGGCGTCCAGCAGCTCCCGGAAGACCTCCACGCTCGTGCCGTGGCAGAGAAGCTGACGGGGAGAGAACAGGTCACGCCACCGGTTCATGCCGTACCGCTGCGGCTCGGTCGTCTTGTTGCCGTCCGGGATTCTCTCGCCCGGCACAAGGTCGAACGCCTCCCACTCCGGCAGCTTCTCCCCAAGCCGCGCCCAAACCTCCGCCCCGTTGTCGTCCTCCGGGCGCGGCGCCCGGTAGCCCCGTACCCACTTCTCCCGGACCCGCCCCGTCTTCGTCCGGACCTCGACCCGCTCCTTGTACACGACCGCGTAGAGCTGCTCCCCCATCTCCCCGGCCTGCGCCTGCGCCTTGATCGCGTCCCCGTCGATGATCCGCCCGCAGTCCGGCCAAGGGCAGTCGCCCGCCCCGCGCGACACCGTGCCGGGCGACTGCTCCGCCGCCGAATCCACCACCTCGAACGCACAGACCCGCCCCTCCGACCCGGGGCCGCCGCCGAGCCGCGGCGCCAGCCGAACCCCGGCCCCGCCCGGCGCCAGCCGCCAGTTGGGCGAGAGCGGAACCCGCCCGTCGCAGTACGGACAGGCAATGGTCCGCGCCCACAGGTATCCGTCCGGGCGGGTGTGCTCCCCGGGCTCCTCCGGGAACACCCCGGCAAGCCGCTCCCGGACCTCGCTGGTCAGCCTCTCCCCGAGCGCTTCGACCGCGCTTCTCAGGGAAGCGCCGAACCGCGCCGGCCACTCGATCGTCGCGCGCTCGATCAGGGCGGCGACCGGGTTCAGGTCGTTCGCTACGGTGTGCAGCCCGACCCGCACGGACTCGAACGGCACGCTGCCGCCGCCCGCCGTCGGATCGAGCACGACGGCGTTCCTGACCGTGTTCTCGTGCAGCCAGAGCCTGTCCGCATCATCGGGGACGTAGCCGAAGGCCCGTGGATATCCATACGCGCCCGCACCCAGGCGTTCCCCTGTCCGATTGGCGGCGGATATCCGCTTCCTTGCCGCCACCGGGTCGCCGTGGATGCCGAGCACGTGCAGGAACCGATCCCGGTCCGCGTCCGCCGGCAGCAGCGAGGCCAGCACCGCCGCCCGCGACGCCACCAGCGGACGCCGCGCCCACCAGACGTGCAGCCGGTTCGGGGCCGGAAACGGCGTCATCGGCGTCCGCTCGCGGATGCTCTCGATGCCGATCTCCGCAATCGGCAACCACCGCTCGATCAGCCGCACGTCATTCATGCGCTACGCCCACTCCCCCGGCGCTCTTGGGCGCGCGCACGGCCCCCCCGAGAGCGCAGACCTCCTGGGAACGCGGGCGTCTCGCCCGCAAACGAACCACGGCGGCTCCGCAACCGCCCAATGCGGGCGGGACGCCCGCGTTCCCAGGGGGCCGTGCCCAGGGGTGCGGTCCGGGCCGCCCTCCCCGCCGCGTTCCCAGGACACCTGGATTCCCGCTACCCGCTTTCGCGGGCACAAGCTTCGCGGGAATGACGAAGGGGGGCGAGACGCCCGCGTCCGCAGGACGCGCCGTTCCCAACGGGGCGCCGTTCCCAGGGGGGCGCCGTTCCCAGGGGGGCGCCGTTTCCAGGGGGGCGCCGGCCCAGGGGACAGCGGCATGGCCCCGCCCCCGCCGCGGCGGCGGGGGCGGGGCCGCGGCGCCTCCTACCTGATCCAGGCGTTCACCGTGTCCATGTTCTCCGCGACCCAGGCCTCGGCGACGTCCTGCGGGTCCTCCTTGTCGCGGCCGATCTGGAGGATCCAGCCGTTGACCACCGCCGGATCGAGCCTGATCTGCGCCAGGAACTTCGCCGCCGCGGGGTTGCGCTGCTCGAGCGACCTCGAGTGCGCCACGTAGACCATCGCGTCCGAGTGCTTGCAGGCGAAGGTCGAGGCCTCGAGCCAGTCCTCCTGGTCGAGCTTGAGATCCATGCAGCCCTCGGTGCGGGCCGGCTCGCCCAGGGGCTGGATGTCGTAGGCGGCGTGGATCCATTCCGGCGTCCAGTAGTAGAAGACGATCGGCTGCTCGGCGGTGTAGGCGGCCTTGAGCTGGGCCTTGAACGTCGCGTCGGAGACGATCTCGGGTTCCCACAGCTCGGTCAGGCCGTAGCTCTTGAACTTGACCTGCCACATCTTCGTGGACTTCCACCCGGCGTCGCCCGCCCAGTACTCGCCCTTGCCGTTGCCGTCCTTGTCGAACATCGCCGCGACCTCGGGCCGGGCGAGGTCGTCGAACGACTTCACCTGGCCGGCGAGGTAGTGCGGGACGTACATGCCCTGGGCGCCGAGGTAGGGCTCGTTGTGCCCGACGGTCTTCGCCTCGACGATGTACTTGTCCCAGATCGCCTGCTGGTTCGGCATCCACATGTCGGTGTAGACGTCGACCGAGCCGTCGCCCTTGTCCATGCCCGCGGCGACCACCGCCTGGTCGCTCAGGCCCTGGATGATCTCGGCCTCGGAGCCGAGCGGCCCGTCGATCACCGCCTTGATGACGTGTCCGATGGCCTTGGCCCCGGTCCAGGAGAGGTCGGAGATGGTGACCTTCTCCTGGGCGTGGGCGGGCGCGGCGGCGACGGCGAGGGCGAGGGCGAGGGCCGCGGCCCCCGCCGCGGAGATCGGCTTCGCTGGTTTCATGAGGTTCTTCCTCTCTGGTTGGGTGGTTGGTTTCCGGTGGTTCGTTGCCGGTGGATCGCTCCCATGCCGGCGAACGGCTGCGGTCCGGCGGCTTGCGGGCCGGGTCAGGACTTGACCTGGTTCGCCTTCTGGACGACCCGGTCGATCATCATCGCGATGAGGGCGATCCCGACGCCTGCGAGGATACCGCGCCCGACCTCCGACTGGCCGAGGGCGTCGACCACGATGAAGCCCATGCCGCCGGCCCCGATGATGGCCGCGATGACGACCATGGACAGGCTCATCATCACCACCTGGTTGACGCCGGCCATGATGGACGGGAGCGCGAGGGGCAGCTCCACCTTCATGAGCAGCTGCTTCGGGCTGGCCCCGAAGGCGAGGGCCGCCTCCTTCGTGCTGTCCGGCACCTGCCGGATCCCGAGGGCGGTCAGCCGGACCATGGGCGGCATCGCGAAGATCACCGTCGCGAGGATCCCGGGCGGCTTCCCGATCGAGAAGAACGCGACGGCCGGGAGCAGGTAGACGAACGACGGGATGGTCTGCATCACGTCGAGGATGGGGGTGACGAGGGCGGAGCCCACCCGCGACTTGCCGACCCAGACCCCGAGGGGGAGGCCCGCGACCACGCAGATGAGGGTCGCCGCGACCACGAGCGAGATCGTGCTCATGGCGGTCAGCCAGAAGTCGAAGAGCGCGAGGTAGACGAGCGCCCCCGCCACGAACCCCGCGACCCGCCCCCCGGCCATCGCCCTCGCGATGACCACGAGCATCACCGCGGTGACGATCCAGGGCGTCCCGACGAAGACCGCCTCCACCGCGTTCAGCAGCACCCGGAGCCAGTGGGTGATGCCATCGAACACCCAGCCGTGGAACGCCTTGAGATACCCGATCCCCTGGTCGATGCGCTCCGAGAGCCAGGTGTTGAGGTTCACCGGGCGCTTCGCGGTGGACTCGCGCACGACGATGCTCCGGGTGCCGTCCTCGTTGCGGGGGTAGGAGTACTGCGGCGGGCGCTTGAACCAGACGAGGGTCGGGAACTCGGAGATGGTCCAGCAGTCGAACCGGGCCTTGGCCGCCGCCGGCTTCCCGTCCTGGACCTGCCGGGTGAGCTTGATGCAGGCGCGCTCGTCGGGCGCGAACTGCGAGGCGCGGTAGAGGGTGAGGGGCGCGATCAGGGCGGTCACGAGGAGGGCGGTCACGAGCCGCCGCGCGTGTGAGCCGGAGGGCCGCGCGCGGTCGACCCGCCAGCGTGCGTAGTGGCGGTAGTAGAGGCGGTCCGCGAGCCAGCCGAGGAGCAGCCGGCCGGCGATGAAGAGGACGACCGCCGCGAGCAGGTAGGCGTCGGTCCAGCCCTCGTAGCGCTGGACGAGGAAGTCCTTGCCGTCGACCGCGGCCCGGGCCGCCGCGAGGTCGAACTTGTAGACGAGGGCGAGGTTGACGGCCGCGGCCATGTCCACGGCGAAGCCGATCCAGAAGAGGAGCCAGTTGCCGCGCAGGGCCGCCCACACGAAGCTCCCCAGCATCGCGGCCGCGTTCACGTGGCGTGCGGGCAGCTCGTCGCGCTGGATCCGGAGGAACGTCCGCCCGTAGTACCCCCCGCCCGGCCCCGCGAACTCCCGGAACGGAGCGAGCGGGTCGGGGGCGGCCGGGGCGGCGGCCGGATCGGCGGCGGGGGCGGGGGCCGGGGCGGCGCTCGGGCCTTCGACTGCCATCAGGTTTCTCCCTGGATGCCGCGCAGGAGCGCGTCCTTGGTCACGACGCCGACGAGCCGGCCTTCCCCCGAGCGGATCGCGATCGGCCGCTCCTCGCCGATGACGAGGTCCACCAGCGAGTCGAGGTCCGCCTCCGGGTCGGCGGACGGCCATGTATCCGCGTCCGCGAGGCCGGCGCCATGCTCGCGCGCGTAGCGCTCGGGCGGCTCCATGATGGTGTGGGCGAACACCAGCTTGAGACGCGAGATGCCCTTCACGAAGTCCGCGACGTAATCGTCCGCGGGGTTCGTGACGATGTGCTCGGGGGCGCCGATCTGGACGACCTCGCCATCCTTCATGATCGCGATCCGCGAGCCCATGCGGATCGCTTCGTCGAGGTCGTGGGTGATGAAGATCGTCGTCTTGTTCATCGTGCGCGAGAGCTCCAGGAACTCGTCCTGGAGGCCGCGGCGGATGAGGGGGTCGAGGGCCGAGAACGGCTCGTCCATGAGCAGGATCTCGGGGTCCGCGGCGAGGGCGCGGGCGAGCCCGACCCGCTGCTGCATCCCGCCCGACAGCTCGCTCGGCATCCGGTCGCCGTATCCCTGGAGGCTCACCGTCTCGATCACCCGGTCGGCCACCTGGTGGCGGGTGAACGTGTCCGCGTTCCGCAGCTCGAGGGCGAAGGCGACGTTGTCCCGCACGGTCCGGTGCGGCAGGAGGGCCATGTTCTGGAACACCATGCCGATCCGGTCCGCCCGGAGGGCGCGAAGCTCCTCCGGCGAGAGCGCCCCCACGTCCTCGCCGTTGATCAGGATGCGGCCGTGGGTGGGCTCGATCAGCCGGTTGACGTGCCGGACGAGGGTCGACTTGCCCGACCCGGAGAGCCCCATGACGCAGAAGATCTCCCCGGCGTTGACGTCGAAGCTCACGTCGCGGACGCCGACCACCGACTCGAAGCGCTCGAGGACCTCCGCCTTGTCGAGACCTTCCTTACGGATCGCGGCGAACGCCTCGGGCGCCCGCGCCCCGAAGATCTTCCAGACCTCGCGGACCTCGATGACCTTGTCGTCCGTCACGGTACTGTCCGTCATGGCCGCCGCCGCCGGGCCGGGACGCCGCGGGGAGGGGAATCGCACCGGGGCTCCACGTACTACCTCCGTTCCCGGGGCGAAACGCCGGGACGCTGGGATGCCGGGACGCCAGCCCGCCGGCCCGCCCGCTGCTTCGACGATAGCACCTTCCCGATCGAGCGCAAACCGCAAGGCGGCGGCCCCCAAGGCCGTACACGGACCTCTCAGCGGGGGGACGGGGAGTCGAGATCGATGCCGAGCTCGCGGAGAGCGGCCTCGAAGATGCCGGGCCACCCGCGGTTGGCGGCGGGGCTCGCGGGGCTCGGATGCGGGGCGGCTCCGCACACGGCTCCGGCGGCCTCCGCGAGCGGGGCGGCCCGGCGCGCCGCGAACGCGCCGACCCCGACCACCTTCGCGGGCCGGAGGCAGGCGATCACCGCGGCGAGCGCGTCGTCGCAGGCCGCGAAGAGGGGGTCGCGCTCGGCGCGGGGGAGCTTGTCGGGGGTGACGTTGCGCCCGCTCTCGTTCATGAAGGAGAGCGGGCAGTAGTTCCACACGAAAGCGCGGCGGAAGAACCGCTCCGGGGTCCCGAAGCGCTCCCGCGCCCAGCCCCAGAGGCGCTCCCCGCTCACCTCGCCCCGCGCCGTCGCGAAGCCGAGCACGGGGCGCCGGGGGTGCTCGCGGCGGGGCCGCTCCACCGCGGCCTCGATCCCGAGCCAGTCCCGGACCATCGCGGTGTCGCCGAAGGGGATCCCGTTCTGGGCCATCCCGAACGGTCCGGGGTTCATGCCGACGAAGAGGATCTCGCGCGGCCCCCCCGCCCCGTAGCGCTCGAGGTAGAGGCGGTGCGGCGCCCACGCGTAGTCGAGGGGGGCGTAGACGTGGGTGACGGGGGCCCCGAACCGGAGCGGCCGGGTGCGCCGCCGGAGCCGCTCCGCGACCGGGACGAGGTCGGACATCGCCCGTACTCTACGGCATCCCCCGGGATTCCTCCCCGGTCACGACCGTGCGGCGCAACCCTCAAAACCGACCCTGGACCGGTTGGGAGCGCGCGTCCTTCGCCGGGGAACCGCCAGCCCTCCGCCGCCACACCTTCGAGCCACACCGAAGCGGCCTTCTCCCCGCACCCGAACCGGCCGCGTTCGACGTATGGCTCCGTCAGGCGAAGACGACCATCTCGCGGCGCTCGATGAACTCCCGCGCGGCCCGCTCCGTTTGCCTGCCGCGATCGGATGGCGGCGCCTCCTGCGCCCGGTCCCCCGCGCCGCCGTACCTGCTTCCGACGGGCCGGCGGTCGTCCGGACGGAGCGGCTACCGGTGTTCCGGCCCGGCGAAGGAGGCGCTCCACTCCGCCCATTCGCGGCCGATGGTGAAGCCTGCCCGGTAGGCGGCGTCCGCCGGCGGCCCGGCGGCCCGCACCACGCTGTCCAGCAGGCTGGGGATGCCCGCCTCCACGCCTTCCGCCTTCTCCCACAGCATCCCGCTGCGTTGCAGGCGATGCCAGACGTCGTGCACGTCATCGCAGTGCGGCTCCATCGCGGTCAGCACCAGGTCGCAGGACGCCCCCTCCCCGAACCCCCGGACGGCGCCCCAGGCGGCGGCCGCGGGCAGGGCGCCGCCGGCGAGCCTGAGCTCGGTCCGCCGGCCCTTGTAGAACTTCTCCTGGTCTGCCCGGAACGCGTTGGCGGCCCGATCCGCGATGGCCTCGCCGGCCTGGCCGGACCCGGCTTCGTTCATCGCCTCGACCAGATGCCTTCCGAACAATTGCAGGAAGAACGGGTAGCCCAGGGTCTCCCGCATGGCGACGTCCAGGGCGCCTTCGGTCATGGAGGCCCCGTGCTCCTTCAGCGGCTCCAGAAGGGCGCTCGGGGCCGATTCGGCGTCCAGCCGCCCGACGGGGATCCTGCGCCCCCTCTCCCAATGGGACACCCTGGCCGACCGCAGCGTGTCCTCCAGCTCCGGGGTTCCCGCCAGCGCCAGGAGGAGCGGAGCGCCGGCGCCGCGCAGCTCGTGGCTGGCGTTCAGCAGCAGCCTCGCCGCCTGCGCCCCGAGCATGTGGGCTTCGTCGATGACCACCAGGGCCGGGGCGCGGGCGGACCGGGAGGCCAGCGCCTGGGCGACGCTCCAGCCGCTGTCGGGCCGGGCGGGAAGGGAGAGCCCGAAGCCCAGGGCGGACGCGCTCCACCCGCGCTCCATCACCTGTCTTCGCCACGGCTCCGGCGCCAGCAGCCGGGCGAGCGCGTCGGGGTCGCCCTCGCCCTCCCCGGCGTTGATTCGCACGGACGTCCAACCGCGGGGCTCGGCGGCGGCGAAATCCTGAAGCCAGAAGGTCAGGGCGGTCTTGCCGTTGCCCCGGGGGCCGTACAGGACGACGTTCTGGGAGACGTTCGCCCGCCCCCGCTCGTCCCTTTCATCGAGCTCCCCCGCCGCGCTCGCCAGGATCCGCTGCTCGGCGGCCCGCCCGGCCAGGAACGGCGGGCGGGCGCCTTCGCCCGGACGGAAGAGCGCATTCGGGATGGGGCTCCGGCCTTCCTGGTCGCTGCTCATGCGCCAGCCTCGCGAGATGGTCCGCCCATTGTACGGGGGCGGGGCTTCCCGTCCAGTCGCCGCCGCCCGCACCCCGCCGGATGGTGCGCCGCGAGAGATGCACACATCGCAGCCAAGCGCCGGTCGGGAGGTCCGCCTCCGGATCGGAAAGGGAGGCGGTAGTCATCGTGGCCCTGCTTCAAGGGCGCCCTCCCGTCGCGTCGGACAGGGCAAGGGCGTCCTGGTGTAGGATTGCACCGTGACAGGACGTGGACCGCGTTACCACCCCGAGGGCGCCCGCAGGCGCTACATGAGCAATCCCAAGCACAAGGAGCCTTGGCAGCCGGGCCGGCGGGGCGCGCTTTACCCAAAGGACGTTGATCGGACGATCGCGGAGGGACTGCCCGCGGACAGCAAGCTGGAAGGCGGCAAGCGGTACGCTTCACACGAGGGCAGGGCGTACTGTGCGCAGCAGGACGGCAACGACGTCTGGCACGGCTATCCGGTCGGATGGAAAGAGGTTCCGGAGAAGCTCCGGCGTAACTGGCTGAGGGAGGGGCGAGTGCGAAGGCGGGACATCAAGGGACATTGGGAGGAGTAACCGGACGTGGATACTCGATGGGAAAAATTCGAGGGTGATCCGAGCGTGTTCGCGGTAAGAATGGCATTTGCCTCCGATCCCGACGAAGGCCGGTACGTCGATCCCGAGACCGCTCTTTCCTGGGGGAGCTTCCAGATCTGGGTGGAGGGCCGAAACCTCTGTTCCCATCTGGAGGAAGCCGAGCGAATCGATTCGGCCCATTGGTATCTTCTTCCTCTTCTCGAATGGTTCATCCGTTGCTGGGATCCTCTCTTTCACGAAGAACGCCTTCCGGTCAAGGTCGGAGGCGATACCGGATGGACCTCCCTGCACGCTACCCGATTTCCGCCGCCAGCCATCGAAGACGACGAAGAGAAGGCGTCCGAGTGGGAGAGCGTCTGGCAGGAGTGGTGGATGCGTCATGGGCTTCAGGCCGCCAGGGAGGGAGGGCTGTTCCCTGACGTCGTGATCAGGCGTTTTCGGGATCTGGTCGAAATTTCCTGGGGCTCGGTTCGGGGCGAAGGCGGGCCGTATCGCTTCGACGCCACGGAGCCGGCGGGCTTCGGCAGACTGCCCCCGCAGGCGGTGGCCGAGCCCCTGTATGCAGTGCTGTCGGGTGCGAGCGAATACCTGTTGTCGCTCGCAGAGAGACCCCTCCAGCTCGATGAGTACCCCCGGATCAGGGCGTTGAGCCAAAGCCTTCAGCCCTTGGCAGACGCGCCCCTGCGCCGGGATCGGCGCGTCAGGTGGCTCGCCGGGCTGGGAACGGACGAGCACTCCGTCCGAGCCGGATGGGAACGGGCTTTCAGCTACCTCTCGGAAATCGCCGAGGCGCCGCGTCGCGCGATGCTGGAGATTTTGGAATCGCCTCTGGTCGTGACCGGATCCTGTCAGGCGGCGCTCATGTTCGGTTCACTTGCCGCCGACGTCGCGAAGCAGGACGTGTTGAACCTTGCCCGAACGATGCTCGAGCTCTACTCACTCGAAGGGGACTCGGAGGCAATGCAGCAGGTTTGCCGCGCCGCTCCGATCGAGCAATCCATGTCCCCGGCCTGGTCTCAGGGATATGACCTGGCCGATGAGATTCATCGAAACTTCCACGGGGCGTTCGCCGAGGCCGGGGCCGTCGATATCGAGGGACTGATCGAAAGGCTGGACGTCGGGATAGAGAAGCTCGAATTGTCGGATGAGAAAATTCGAGGGGTTTCGATTGCAGGGCCGGCGCATCGTCCCGGAATCATCGTCAATTCCAACCATGCTGCGAACGGGCACGCCTCGGGCTATCGATTCACGCTCGCTCACGAGCTCTGTCACCTGCTGTTCGATCGCGAGGCCGGGCGTCGCCTGGCGATCGCCAGCGGGCCGTGGGCGCCTCGGGACGTAGAGCGCCGGGCGAACGCCTTCGCGGCGATGCTTCTGATGCCCGCCTCGTTGGTGCAGCGAGCCGCGGCGACGCTGACCGTTCCGCTCGCCACGGTGGAAGGGGTGCGGGAAATCTCAAGCACGTTGCGGGCGGGACGCTCCGCGGTGCTGAACCACCTGAAGAATCTGGGGTTTATCGACGAGACCGACCTGCAGCGAATCGACGATCAGATATCGTGGGACGGCTGAGACGTATCCATCGAATCCCTGAGACATGCTCGTCCGTCGCTGCCCGATTCGTTCAGGGCGACCCCGCGTGCGGCAGGGCAGCGGTCCGCGGCGCCGACCGGGAGCCCTGGGCTCGCGGGCTGGAGGAGGCGGAGGGAGGGAAGGCATCGCCGCTTGCCGCGGTCTGCGCATGGTCCACTGCGCCGCCGTGCCTGTCTCCGACAGGGGCCGGGCGGCGCGGTCAGGCGGGGCCTGGAGCGGCTCCGTCGAGGAAGCGGGAGACGGCGGCGGCGCACTCGGCGGCATGGGAGTACGGCAGGCCGTGGCGCGCGTGCGCGAACACCTGGAGGCGGGCGTCGGGGAGGGCGCGCCGGAGCGCCGCCATCGTCTCGACCGGGATGAACGGGCTCGAGTCGGGGTGCAGGAGGAGGACCGGGCAGGATACTCCGGCGAGCTCGGGGGTAAGGTCGGTTCCCGCCAGCATGGCCGCGCCGTCGAGGATCGCGCTCGGCTCCGCGGCCGCCTGCTGCTCCTCGTACCATCGCGCCATCCGGGGGGTGAGGGCGCCGTCGAAGAAACGCTCCTTCATCATGTGGGCCGACCAGGCGCCCATCCCTTCCTCGCGGATGAGGCGTTCCCACGGATCGAGGTTCTCGATGGCCCCTCCGAGATGCGTCCCGTTCGATACCGTGAGCGAGAGCACGCGCTCCGGGCGCCGGGCCGCGTATGCGAGCGCGACGGTCCCTCCCAGCGACTCGCCGACGAGGTGAAAGCGGTCCGCGCCGGCCGCGTCCGCGACCGCCCCCAGGTCATCCGCCAACGAATCGAGCGACCACTCGAACCCCGGCGGGAGCGGGCTCGCCCCGTGTCCGCGGAGATCGAAGCGGACCAGCCGGAAGCGGTCGGCGAGCGCCGGGGTCCAGCCGTCCCAGACCGCCCCGCACGCCCCGACCCCGTGGTGGAAGAGCACCGTCGGCGCCGGCCCTTCCCAGGCCGGGGCATGGTCGATCGCCTCGCAGGCGATCTCTCCTCCGCCGTGCACGACCGTCCATCGCATCTTCGCTCCTCCTTCGGCGTCGCCGCCGTCAATTGCCGACCGGGGACGCTCGACCCCCGCCCCGTCCCGCGCCGCGCCATGCCGTCCCGCGCCGGGCCCACCCTTCGCCCGCCAAGGGAGGCATATGCGCGGTGGGGATTTTCGCCAAGCACGCCTCTCGCAGGCGCGTCCTGGGAACGGCGCGTTCTGGGAACGCTTGTGTCCTGCCCCCGTCCTCGTCATTCCCGCGAAAGCGGGAATCCATGCGCCTTGGGAACGCTTGTGTCCCGCCCGCATTCTTGTTCACGGGCGCTTCACCCATGTGCGGCCAGGCCGCCCGCGAGAGGCGGGTCACGCCGCCCCGGCGTTCTCCGCCGGCTCCACCACCCGCACCTCGCCCGCCGCGTTGTCGGTGATGCAGAACACGGTGAAGTACTCGATCTCCGGCTCGACCCCGTAGCGCTCGACGATCCCGGCCCGCCACGGCCCGGAGTAGAACGCCTCGGCGTCCTCCCGGGTCTCCCACTGGTAGACGCCCCCGGCGATCCTCCCGGCCGTTCCTTCGTCGCCGCAGATGAAGTGCTTGCTGATGAGCCCCGGGACCTCCCGGAAGCCGGGGGCGATCTTCTCGTAGTGGTCGCGGCAGGCCGCGCGGTCGATGGATCCGGGCAATGGGTAGCGGACGACTGCGCTGATCATGGGGCGTCACCTGCCGGTTGGAACGGGGTCGTTCTTCCGCGTACGCGCGGCGCGTCACGAGGTCGGGTGAACGGCCGCCGAGGGCTCGCTCAGCTCCCGCGGGCCGTCCCCGACGGCGCGGCGGCGAGGGCCGCGATCCGGTCCGGTCCATAGCCGACCTCGGCCAGCACCTCTTCGGTGTGCTCCCCGAGGCGGGGGGCCGGGCGGGCGACCGCGCACGGGGTCGCGGAGAGCTTGACCGGAAACCCGGTCATGCGGACGTTCCCGGCGCCGGGATGGGGCACGTCGAGCACGAGGCCCTGGGAGAGCACCTGCGGGTCGGAGAACACCTCCGGGACGTCCATCACCCGGCCGCACGGGCAGCCCCCGTCGTTGAGCCGCTCGATCCAGTGGTCGACGGGGTGGGCTCGGGTCCGCTCGTTGATCGCGTCCGCGAGCGCCCCGCGGCGTTCGCGCCGGGCGTCGTTGGTGGCGTACTCCGGCCGGTCGAGGAGGGCTTCGAGCCCGATCACCCGGAGGAAGCGGCGCAGGAACCCTTCGTCCGGCGGGGCCACCGCGATGTGGCCGTCGCTCGCCTCGAACAGGCCGTAGGGCGCGGCGATGGGGTGGTCGTTGCCGGTGCGGACGGGCCTCCGGCCGGTCGCGAAGTACTCGGCGCTCATGTAGGCGAGCAGGCTGACGAGCCCGCCCATCAGGCTCGTCTCCACGTACTGGCCGCGCCCGGGTCCGGGTTCGGGTCCGGCGCCGGGCGGCGGCGCGGCGCCCGCCACCGTGCCGCCCGCAGCCGCAGCCGCGCCCGCGTTCGCCCCCGGTCCCGTACCGGCTTCCTTACCTACGCCGGAGCCCCGCGCGTAGAGCGCGCCGACGACCCCGAACGCGGCGTAGAGCCCGGCGACGAGGTCGCCGATCGGCGGGCCGCACCGCATCGGGTCCCCGTCCGGGGCGCCGCTCGTCGCCATGAAGCCGCTCATCGCCTGGGCGATGAAGTCGAAGCAGGGACGCTCCGCGTAGGGGCCGGTGGACCCGTACCCGTTCACGCTCGCGACGACGAGGCGCGGGTTGATCGCCTCGATCCGCTCCGGCCCGAACCCCATCTTCGCGAGCACCCCGGGCCGGTAGTTCTCCACCAGCACGTCGGCGGAGCGCAGGAGATCGGCGAGGGCGGCCCGCCCCGGCTCGCCGTAGAGGTCGAGGACGACCGAGCGCTTGTTGCGGTTGAACTGCGCGAAGTACCAGCTCAGGCCGTCGCGGACCGTGCCGGTCCGGCGCATGAGGTCGCCCTCCGGCCCTTCGACCTTGACCACGTCGGCCCCCATGTCCGCGAGGAGCTGGGTGCAGAAGGGGCCGGCGAGCACGCGGGTGAGGTCGACGACCCGCACCCCGGCGAGCGCCCCCGGCGGCGGGCGGCGGGCCGTCACCGCGCGCTCATCGGGCAGCCGCCGCGCCCCCGTCCCCGCGCCTGTCCCCGGGTCCGCGCCCGCCTCTCCCTGCGCCGGAGCCTTTCGGGGGGGCGGGGGAGCATGACGGTCGGACCCGGCGGCGAGTAGCGGCGGGCGGCGGCGCGAAGCGGCCCGGAGGGACGGACGGTCCCTCAGCCGGTCGCGGTCCGCGCCTCGTCGAGCGCATGAAGGCGCGCGCGGGTTCCCGCCTTCATGACCTGCCCGGGAAGGCGATGCCCCACCACCTCCTCGACCTGGCGGGCGACCTCGCAGAGCCGGTCGATGTCGATGCCGGTCTCGATCCCCATCTCGTGCAGCAGGTAGACGAGGTCCTCGGTGCAGATGTTGCCGGTCGCCCCCGGCGCGAAGGGGCAGCCGCCGAGCCCGCCGATCGAGGACTCGAAGCGGTCGACCCCCTCGTCGAGACCGGCCATGACGTTGCAGAGGCCGATGCCGCGCGTGTTGTGGAAGTGGAGGGAGACGGGGGTCTCCGGGAAGCGGCCGCGCAGGTACCGGCAGAGCCCGGTGACGAGGGGCGGGGTGGCCATCCCGGTGGTGTCGCCGAGGCCGATCCCGTGGAAGCCGAGCTTCTCGAACCGCTCCGCGATGTAGCCGACCTGCTCGAAGGGGACGTCGCCCTCGAACGGGCAGCCGAAGGCGGTCGCGATCGCGCCGTGGACCGGCACGTTCGCGTCGCCCGCGATGAGCGCGACCTCCTCGAAGCCGTCGAGGGATTCGTCGACGCTGCGGTTGACGTTCTTCCGGTTGTGGCTCTCGGAGGCCGAGATCACCACCACCAGCTCGTCCACCCCGGCGTCGACCCCGCGCCGGGCGCCCTTGGCGTTGGCGATGAGGCCCATCATCGTCGAGGAGCGGTCGACCCCCTTCAGCACCTGCGCCGAGTCGGCGAGCTGCGGGACCGCGCGCGGCGACATGAACGACGAGTACTCGAGGCGCGGGACCCCGGCCGCCACGAGGTCGTTGATGATCCGGACCTTGGTCTCGGTGGGGATGAATTCGGGCTCCGCCTGGAACCCGTCGCGGGTCCCGACCTCGGTCACCTGTACGCGGGCAGGTCTCGTGCTCATGATTTCTCGCCTCGGTTTCGTTCTGGGCGCGGGCCGGAAGCGCCGACCGCCGGCCATCCTAGCCGACAACGGCGCATCAGGGTAGGCGCTCCGGGCGTTCCTCCGCCGGGGCGCGGCAGGCGCCGCCCGCCCGCGCGCCGCGCTTGGCATAATCCGGGCCGGGCGCGGGGAACGCGCGCGTCACGGGAGCGAGGCATGGAACCGTTCGATCTCAAGGGCCGGGTCGCCGTCGTCACCGGCTCGACGAAGGGCATCGGGAAGGCGATCGCGGCCGGCTTCT
Organism: Gammaproteobacteria bacterium; assembly: GCA_965243335.1. Lineage (GTDB taxonomy): Bacteria > Pseudomonadota > Gammaproteobacteria > HK1 > HK1 > JAJDXW01. The sequence goes on along the minus strand of OZ251545.1, from coordinate 93,234 downwards.
GCCGGGCCGGCGCCAGGGTGGTGGTGTCGAGCCGCAAGGCCGACGCCTGCGAGGCGGTGGCCGCGGAGCTCAACCGCGAGCAGGCCCGCGACGGCGGCGAGGCGGTCTCCATCCCCTGCCACGCGGGCCAGCTCGACCAGCTCGAAGCGCTCGTCTCACGCACCCTCGACCGGTGGGGGAGGATCGACGCCTGCGTCCCGAACGCCGCCGCGAACCCCTACCACGGGGGGCTCGCCGGGATCCCCGACTCGGCGTTCGACAAGATCATGGAGACCAACGTCCGCGCCACGTTCTGGCTGTGCCGGCTCGTGCTCCCGCACATGGTCGAGCGCGGGGGCGGGTCGATCACCATCATCGCAAGCATCGCGGGGCTCAAGGGGAGCCCCGACCTCGGGGCCTACGCGATGTCCAAGGTCGCGTGCCACCAGCTCGCCCGCAACCTCGCGGTGGAGTACGGGCCGCACGGGGTCCGGGTCAACGCGATCGCCCCCGGGCTCATCAAGACCGACTTCGCGAAGGCGCTGTGGACGGACCCGGAGCGGCTCGACGCGGTGTCCCACCGCCTGCCGCTCCGCCGCATCGGCGACCCGGCGGAGGTGGCGGGGGCCGCCCTATTTCTCGCGAGCCCGGCCGCCTCCTACGTGACCGGCCAGGTGCTCAACGTGTGCGGCGGAGCGGCGGTGGTATGAGGCGGGGCGGCGCGGCGGCTCCTGCGTCTCCGGCCTCGCCGGCTCCCCGCTCCCCCGGCCCGCCGGGCGGGCGGGCGGCCGGGAGCGGCGCGCGGCGGCGGGAAGCGGGGGGCGGCGCACGGCGACCGGGAGCGGGACGATGACCACGCGGGTCCACTTCATCCACGGCCTCGAAGGGAGCCCGAGCGGAAGCAAGGCGCGCCTCCTCGCCCGCCGCTTCGACGCGCTCACTCCGGCCATGGACACCTCGGACTTCGAGGGATGCGTCGCGCAGCACGCGGCCCTGCTCGCCGCGGGCGGCGGCCCGGACGTGCTTGCCGGCTCCTCGTTCGGAGGGGCGGTGGCGGTAGCGCTCCTCCAGCGCGGCCACTGGGCCGGGCCGACCCTGCTCCTCGCCCCGGCGGCCCTGCTCTACGACCTTCCCGCGGAGCTGCCGCCCGGGGTCCCGGTGTGGATCGCGCACGGGCGCGCGGACGACCTGGTCCCCCCGGAGCACAGCCGCCGCCTCGCGGCGGCCGGCGACCCGGCGTTCGTCCGGCTCATCGAGGTGGACGACGACCACGCGCTCCACGCGAGCGTGGAGAACGGCGCCCTCGTCGACTGGGTCCGGGGGCTCGCGGCGGAGGCTCGATAGCGCTGGTGGGCGAATCCGGCACCTGCTCGCGGGGAACCCTGTGCGGGCGGGACGCCCGCGTCCCCCGGGACGCGCCGTTCCCAGGAGCGCCATCCAGCCCCCCGCCCGCGTGGAACCCTGCCCGCACGGAAGCGCGGCCCGAGCATCCGCCCGCCGGGCCGCGGGGAACGTCTTCTAGCCGCGCCTCGCGAACAGGCGCTGGAACAGCCGGGGGCCGCAGAGCCCCAGGACCGCCAGCACCAGGAACAGCGCGGCCAGCGGCTGGGTCGGGATCAGCCACCACTGGCCCTCGAACATCTTGAGGGAGTTCTGCAGGTTGGTCTCGACCATTTCGCCCAGGATCAGCCCCACCGCGATCGGCGCCACCGCAAAGCCGTACCGCCGCGCCAGGAACCCGATGACCCCGAAGATCAGCACGATCCAGACGTCGAGCAGGGACGCGCTGAGCGCGTAGGCGCCGATGACCGACAACGCGAAGACGACCGGCCAGAGGATCGGGGTGGGCACGAGCGATATCCGCGCGAACAGCCGGGCGGCGTACAGCCCCATCGCCATGAACATGAGGTTCGCGAGCAGCATGGCGCCGAATATCTGGTAGACCTTGTCGACCTGTTCGGTGAACAGGTACGGGCCCGGGCGCAGCCCGTGCACCATGAGCCCGACCAGGATGACGGCCGTGGTGCCGCTGCCGGGAATGCCGAGCACCATCGTCGGCACCATCGCGCCCCCGGTCGCCGCGTTGTTCGCCGCCTCCGCGCCCGCGATGCCCTCGACCGACCCCTTGCCGAACTCCTCCTTGTTCTTCGACCAGCGCCGCGCCTCCGCATACCCGATCATGGAGGCGACCGTCGCCCCTTCGGCCGGCAGCACCCCGATGAACGTGCCGATGCCGCAGGAACGCAGGACCGTCTTCCATATCCGCCTGTAGTCCTCCCGGGACGGCAGCCGCACCGCCTTCATCGCGACCGTATCGGCCACCTTGTTCACGAGCCTGGACTGTACGAACAGCTCGGAGAGCGCGAACAGCCCGATGAACACCGGCACGAAGGAAAGCCCCTCGTAGAGCTCGTAGTTGCCGAACATGAACCGCTCGATGCCCGTCGCCCGCTCGGCCCCGATGGTGGCCAGCCAGACCCCGAACACGCCCCCGATGAGGTTCCTGACCGCGCCGCCCGCGCTGATGCTGGCGAGCATGGACAGGCCGAAGAGGGTCAGCGCGAAGTACTCGGGCGGCCGGAACTCGTAGGCGACCCGCGCCAGCAACGGCGCCGCGACGCACAGGACGAGGACCGAGAACACCCCGCCGACGGTGCTCGATACGACCGCGACCCCGAGCGCGCGGCCCGCCTCGCCGCGTTGCGCGAGGGGATAGCCGTCGAAGGTGGTGGCCGCCGCCGCCGACGTCCCGGGGGTGTTGATCAGGATGGCGGTGATGGAGCCGGCGAAGGTCGCCGAGACGTAGATCGTCGCGAGCACGGTGATCGCGTGCACCGGGTTCATCGTCAGGGTGAACGGCAGCAGCAGGGCCGCGCCGGTCGTGGCGCCGAGGCCCGGAAGCACCCCGATGACCACCCCGAGGATGGTGGTGCCGAAGATCAGGCCGAGCAGGTAGGGATCGAGCGCCACCGACGCCATCGCCTGCACCGCGTCGATCATTCCGGCTCCTCTACCCGTAGTACCAGTTCGTCAGCAGGCTTCGCGGAAAGCGCACCTTGAGGACGGTGTCGAACAGGAGAAAGATCGATATGGGCGTCGCCAGCGCCAAGCTCCCCGCGACGAGGATGCGCCGCTCGCCCCACAGCCGGCACATCGCGAACATCACGACGGCGATGCCGACGAACATGTCGACCCACACGGTCAGCCCGTAGAACACGAACATCAGCAGGACCGAGCCCCAGGTCGCCCAGGGGTCGAGGGGAATCGGCTTCGGGGGCCGGCGGATCATCTGCGCGACGAGAACCGACACCAGCGCCAGGTTGAGCGCCATCAGGAAGATGGGAAAGGCCCGCGGCTGCATGCTGTCGCCGACGATCATCGGCGGGGAGAGCTCGAGTTGCAGTGAGGCCCAGATCACCGCCACCGAGAACGCCGCCAGGACGGCGGGCACGATGAAGGTTCGCGCGCTCATGGAGAAACGGCGCTCCCCGAGGGGAGCGCCATCCGTTCGCCCGCGGCCGCGGGCCGCTAGTCGACCAGCCCCATCTCCTTGAGCGCAGGGCCGAACTCCCCGACCATCAGCCCGATCTGCTCGCCCCAGGGGCCGGAAGGCTGCGGAGACGTCTCGTCCAGCCCCGAATTCATCAGGTACGCCTGGTACATCGAGTGCTTCATCGCCTTGGTCATGCCGGCTTCGAGCTCCGCCCGGCGGGCCGGGTCCACCCCGGCGTGGGTGACGAAGCCCCTGGTCGTGGACAGCACCAGGTCGATGCCCAGCTCCTTCGCGGTCCTGGCCTTCGGGATCGGGGCCATGCCTTCGTTCGCGAGGATCACGAGCGGGCAGATGTCGCCGTTCTCCACCGGCGCCGCCGCCTCGGACAGGTTCAGCGTGCCGACGTCGACGGCCCCCGCGACCAACTGCGTCGCCAGCTCGCCGCCCCCCTTGAACGGGATGTAGGTCGGCATCGGGACGCCGAGGCGCTGCGCCCACAGGAACACGGTGATGTGGTCGATCGTGCCGGTCTGGGTGCCGCCGAACTTCAGCTTGTCGCCCTGCTTCATGCCGGCGACGAACGCCTCCGGGGTCTTGTACGGGCTGCTCGCACAGTTGACCATCAGGATCTGCGGGTCGTTCGTGCCGCGGGCCAGCGGCGCCATGTCCTCGACCTTCAGCCTGGTCTTGCCCTTGGCCATCGTGATCGCGTGTCCGACCGTGAACGTCATGATGGTGTTGCCGTCGGCCGGGCGGGTCATGAAGTAGTTCATCGCCGCCGCGCCGCCGCCGCCGCGCTTGTTGACCACCACCATGTCCTGCTTCAGCTCCCGGCGCGCCCGCAGCATCATCATGCGCGAGTTGACGTCGGTGCCCCCGCCGGCGCCGGCATGGGTGATGACCTCGATGGCCGGCTTGTCCTGGGCGCCGGCCGGGGCGCCGGCCAGGGCCAGGGCGCCGACGAGCGCCGCCTGCCCGATCATGATGGACCGCTTCGCGTACTTCATTCCTTCCCTCCTCAAGGGTCGTATGCCCGGAACGGCTCCGGGCCCAGCCGCCGGTCTGGCCGGCTTCGACAGGACCGCGTGGGAAACGCCGCCATCGACGCCTCGCTTCGACGGTAGATCGCGCGCGCCCCCTTGGCCCGTGCGCTTCCGCTCACGCCCGGCGAAGGCTACGCCATACGGTTCCCGTCCGCCATCGCCGCGCCGGAGAACCCGCCCGGGCCGCCGGCAAGGCGCGCCGGGCCGGCCGGCGTGAGGCGGCTCCGGGGCCTCGCGCCGCCCGGGGCCGGCTCCCCGCACCGGCCCCGGATCGGTTATCTTGGGCGCAGACGATGGGAACGGCTCCGGAGGGAGGCGGACGACATGCAGGGAGAATACACGACCGCCGTCACGTTCCACGTGCGGGTGCTGACCTTGCGCCAGCTCGCCGACCTGTGGTCGATGGCCATGTCGTTCCTGCCCGAGGTGACCTACAGCGCCGCGTCGTTCAAGCGTCAGAGCGAGTCCACCGAGCACGAGTACATCTTCCGCGACGCCGACGATCTCGCGCAGACGACGCTCGATTTCCGTCCCGGCGAGCTCACGCTCCGCTCGATCCACATCTCGAACCCCGACGTTCGAATCTTCATCCGCGAAGGATGGAGCAGCCTTTTCCTGGACATTGCGCTCGCCCTCCCGTCGGAGCTGAAGGTGGAGATCACCGGCTCGAACGAGGCGGAGGTGCTGACGCTGAAAGGCGCCATCGAGCAATGGGGCGAGGGGAACGTCGGGGCGCGGCCCTGGGCGTTGTGGTGCAAGCTCGGGGTCCTGGCGGCCGGAGCCGTCGCCGCACCGGCCGGCGTGGCCCTGATCGGCCTCCCCGCCGTCTATTCGTTTCTCGCCGTGGTGGGGTGGCTCGTCCTCTTCACGTTTCTCTGCCTGGCGCACGGCTCGATCCCGGCCCGGTTCCGCTGGTCCACCCGGCTGAGGATCGTCCGCGGCGCACCGCCGAGGGGAGGCGGGCCGGGCGGAGGCGCACCGCGATTGCCCGACCCTTCCCCGGTTCCGGGCGCCGCGAAGGACGAGGCCGGGAGGCCTTCGGTCGAGCACTCCTGACCCGCGGGCGCCCCATGACGGCGGCGGTCCATCCATAGCTTCGAGACGGTCCACGGGGCTGGTTGGCGGACTTCACCCCGCGGCGGCGCTTGCGCGGGACCCCTGGGAACGCGGGCGTCTCGCCCGCATTTTTGTTCACGGGCGCTTCACACCCCCCTGTGCGGGCGAGACACAAGCGTTCCCAGGATGCGCCGTTCCCAAGAGCCCTGCGAGAGGTATGCTTGGCGAAAGTCCCGACAGCGCACATGCCTCGGCGGCTGGAGGCGGTTGTCTCCCGCGTCCGTTCGCGGCTAGAGTCGCGGGCATGGAGATCCGCTACGAAGCGCCCGGCGTCCGCGGCGACCTCGCCGCCGCCCACGCCCGCTACTGGCGGCGCCTCGCCCGCCCCGGCGCGAGCTGGAGCGGGCCGGAGCGGGTCGCCCTCGCCCGCGAGGCGAGGCACGCCGCCGGCTGCGCATTCTGCCGCCGCCTGCGCGACACCCTCTCCCCGCACACCCTGGAGGGCGCGCACGACGTCGCCCCCGGCAACGCCGGCCTCCTGCCCGCGCCGGCCGTGGACGCGGTCCACCGCATCGTCAACGACGCGAGCCGGCTGACCCGCCGGTGGTATGAACGGACCCTCGCGGACGGGCTGACCGACGCCCGCTACGTCGAGCTGGTGGGGACGGTCGTATCGGTGGTCGGCATCGACGCCTTCTGCCGCGCGGTCGGCGCGCCCCTCCATCCGTTGCCCGCGCCCGAGCCCGGCGCGCCGACCGGCTACCGGCCCGCCGCCGCGCAGGACGACGGCCAAGCCTGGGTTCCGATGGTCCCGTTCGACAACTCCGCGACCCCGGAGGCGGACCTCTGGCCGCCGAAGCGGACCGGCAACGTCATCCGCGCCCTGAGCCTCGCCCCGGACGAGGTGAGGACCCTGAACGACCTCGGGGGCGCCCACTACGTCGATCACCGCCTCGTGCGGGACGTGTCCGCCGCCCGGGACGGCGGCGCCCTCACCCGGGCCCAGATCGAGCTGGTCGCCGGCCGGGTCTCGATCCTCAACGACTGCTTCTACTGAACCAGCGCCCATGCGGCGCTGCTCCGGGAGAGCGGCAGGTCGAGCGGCGAGGAGGCGGATGTCCGGGCGCTGGCCGATCCCGCGATCGAGAGCGGGGTTCCGAACGGGCGCGCGCTCCTCGCGTTCGCCTCCGCGGCCGTCGCCGGCGCGGCCGGCGGCGGCGGCGACGACGCGCGCTTCGCCCGCGCGCGGGAGGCCCTCCGCGCCGAGCTGGGCGACGCCGGGGTCGCCGACGCGGCCGCCGTTGCCTCCAACTTCGAGCGCATGGTGCGCATCGCCGACTCGACCGGCATCGAGCTGGGAGGCTGGATGGAGTCCTTCACCGAAGACGTGCGGGCCGACCTCTCCCTCGACCGCCTGCGGGTCCGGCCGGACGGTTCCGGGCGGAACGGTCCCCGGCTGGATGATTCCGCCCGGCGGGCACTCCCGGCCGCACGGTTCTCGGCCGGACCGCCCCCATGACCCCGAATCCAGCCCCGCCGCCGCCCGACGTCCCCTTCACGATCGGCATCGAAGAGGAGTACCTCGTCGTCGACCGCGAATCCCGGGACCTCATCCCGGAGGCTCCCCCGGAGATGATCGACGAGTGCCGGGAACGTCTCGGGGAGCAGGTCACCACCGAGCTCATGCAGTGCCAGATCGAGGTGGGCACCGCAGTTTCGGAGACCGTGCAGGAGGCGCGCGCCGACCTCGCCCGCCTCCGCCGGAGCGTGTCGGACGTGGTCCGGGGGTACGGCTTCGAGATCATCGCCGCCTCCACCCACCCGTTCGCCCGGGCGCGCGAGATCCGCCGCACCCGCAAGGAACGCTACGACAACCTCGCGGTGCAGCTCCAGGAGGTCGCGCGGCGCCTCCTCATCAGCGGCATGCACGTGCACGTGGGGCTGGACGGGGACGAGACCCGCAACGACTTCATGGGCCAAGTGAGCTACGTGCTGCCCCACTTCCTCGCCCTCAGCACCTCGTCGCCCTTCTGGCAGGGGCACGACACCGGGCTCAAGTCGTACCGGATCGCGGTGTGGGACGAGATGCCGCGCACCGGTCTTCCCGAGCTCTTCGAGAGCTTCGGCGAGTACGAACGCCACGTCCGGGTCCTGGTCGACTGCGGGGTCATCCGGGACGGCTCCGAGCTGTGGTGGGACGTCCGCCCGAGCGTCCGGTTCCCGACCCTGGAGATGCGGATCCCGGATCTGTGCACCCGCCTCGACGACGCCATCTGCATCGCCGCCCTGTACCGCTGCTGGCTGCGGCTGCTCCATCGCCTGAAGCGGAGCAACCAGCGGTGGCGGCGCTACCCGCGGCTCCTCATCGAGGAGAACCGGTGGCGCGCGCACCGCTTCGGGATCGACGAGGGGCTCATCGACTTCGGGCGGGGCGAGATGGTCCCCTACCCGGACCTCGTCGACGAGATCATCGAGCTGGTGCGCGAAGACGCCGAGCACTTCGGCTGCGTGCGCGAGGTCGAGCACGCCCGCGCCATCGTCGCGCGGGGCACGAGCGCCCACCGGCAGGTCGCGGCCCGGCAGGCCGCGCTGGCGGACGGGGCGGACGAGCGCGAGGCGCTGGTGCGGGTGGTGGACATGCTGGTCGAGGAGACCCTGTCCGGCTGCGAAGGCTGATTCCGCCGCGCCCGGCGGCCGCCCCGGCCGTTCTCGCGCTCCCGGCCCCCGGTGGAGGTCAGTCGAGCGGCAGCGTCACCCTGCCGCCGAAGTCGACGCGGCTCTCCCAGGCGTCGGGGTCGCCGTTCTCGGCGCGCGCCGCCTTGATGACCCCGGCGTGGGTCACGACGACGTGGGAGAGTCCGGTTCGCCGGTAGTCGGCGACCGCCGACCAGGCCCGCTCGTAGAGCGTGTGCACGCTCTCGCCCCCGTGGGGGCGGGCGTGGAGGAGGTCCGCGTTCCAGGCGTCCAGCTCGGCCCGGGGAATGGCGCGCCACGGCACGCCCTCCCAGTGGCCGAAGTCCATCTCCCGAAGCCTCTCGTCGATCACGGGCGCGAGGGACCGCGCGTCGCCGATCCGCTCCGCGAGCCGCCGGCAGCGGCGAAGGGGGCTCGTCACCAGCCGCTCGGCGGGCGGCAGCGCAGCGATCACGTGCGCCGCCTCCTCCTCGAACGTCGGCGCGAGGTCGAGGTCCGTCGCGCCGTAGCAGACGCCGTCGGGGACGAGGGGCCGGGTGTGGCGGACGAGGATCAGCATCGCGCCGGGGTCCGATCGCCTCGGCGGCTACGTCGCCGCCGCCGCGCCGAGGTACAGCCCGAGCTCGCTCGCCTGCTGCACCCCGCCGAGGCAGTCGCCGGTATAGCCGCCGAGCTTTCGTTCGTAGGCCCGCCGCATGAGGAGGTGGCCGAGCCCGAGCCCGCCGAGCCCCGCGAGGAGCGCCGCGGGCGGCGCCTCGACCAGCAGCGCGCAGGCCCCGGCGCCGCCGAGGAGGGCCGTGAACGCGATCCGGACGCCGGTGGGGGAAGCCTCCGCGAGCGGCGCGGCCATGCCGTGGTCGCGGGCGTAGGTCCCGGTGGCGAGGGCGAGCCCCATGCTCGCCCGGCTCGCGGCGTGGCCCGCGACGAGGAGCCACGGGATCGCCTCGGGCGGGGCGGCGGCGAGGGCGAGCACCTTGGCCGCGAGCATCAGCCCCAGCCCGGCCCCGCCGAAGACGCCGAGGCGGCTGTCGCGCATGATCTCGAGCGCGCGCTCCCGGGTCGCGCCGCCGCCGAGGCCGTCGCAGGCGTCCGCGAACCCGTCCTCGTGGAGTGCGCCGGTCGCGAGCAGCGACGCGGCGGTGGCGAGCACGACGGCGAGGGTCACGGGGAACACGAGATGGGCGGCCCAGAACACGCCTCCCGCGAACGCGCCGATCAGCGCCCCGACGAAGGGGTACCAGAGGACCGCGGCGGCGGGCCGCGCCTCCGCGGCGCCTCCCGCGGCTTTTCCCGCCGGGCTTGCCGCCGCCTTTCCCGCCGGTCTTCCCGCGGCCCCTGCCGCGGGGCCTCTCGCCGCGCCTCCCGCGGAGCTGGTCCCGGAGCCCGCGGCGGCCGGCCGGATCGGCCAGCGCGTGAGGAGCCCCACCGCGAGCGCGAGGGCCGCGAGCTCTTCCCGCGCGCGGCTCACCCGGCGGGGCCGCTGGACCTTGAGGGTCGGCCCGGCCCCGCCTGCCCACCGGCGGCGGGGGTCGGCGGCGGCCGTAAGGACGAGCTATCCACCGGCGGCCCCTTGAGGCCCGCCCTATGCGGACCCACTCGCCTCGGGGCCGCTCACCCCCGCGCTCTCGAAGCTCGCCATGTCGGAGAGCATCGCGGCGGCGGCCCGGAGGATCGGCCACGCGAGGAGCGCCCCCGTGCCTTCCCCGAGGCGAAGCCCGAGGTCGAGCAGCGGGCGCGCGCCGAGCGCGTCGAGCACCACCCGGTGGCCCGGCTCGGCGGAGCGGTGGGCGAAGACGAGGTAGTCGCGGAGGGGGGGGGCGATCCGGTCCGCCGCGAGGGCGGCGGCGCTCGCGATGAACCCGTCCACGATGACCACCGCCCCGGCGCGGGCGGCGCCGATCATCGCCCCCGCCATCATCGCGATCTCGAAGCCCCCGTACTCGGTCAGCGCCTCGTGCGCGTCGAGCCGTTCGACGGTGCGCGCGGCAGCGCGGGCAAGGACCCGGCGCTTGCGGGCGAGGCCAGTGTCGTCGAGCCCGGCGCCGCGCCCGGTGAGCGCGTCGAGCGGGGCGCCGGTGAGCTTGTGCGCGATGAGGGTCGCCGACGAGGTGTTCGCGATCCCCATCTCCCCGAACGCGGCGGCTTCGCCCGCCGCCGCCGTGTCGGCACGCAGCTCGGCGCCGGCGCGAAGCGCCGCCTCGTACTGCTCGCGGGTCATCGCGGGCTCGCGCGCGAAGCTCCGCGTACCGGGAGCGATCCGCCGCGACACGAGGCCGGGCGCGTCGAGCGGGCCGCCCGCGACCCCGGCGTCCACGACGGTCAGCTCCACGCCGTTCGTGCGGGCGAAGACGTTCGCCGCCGCCCCGCCCGCGAGGAAGTTCGCGACCATCTGCCGGGTCACCGCCTGGGGGTAGGCGGAGACCCCTTCGGCCGCGACCCCGTGGTCCCCGGCGAAGAGGGTGAGGCGGCAGCGGCGGAGGCGCGGGGCGAGGACGCCCTGGATCCGGGCGATCCGGGCCGCGAGCGCCTCCACCTCTCCGAGCGAGCCGGGCGGCTTCGTCTTGCCGTCGAGGGCGCGCCGGATCGCGCCGTCCAGGGCGGACGAGACGGGCGGGAGGTCGAGCATTCCGGCAAGCGTTCCAGGGGAAGTCATGGTCAGAGGCGTGTATGCGGCGGCGATTTTCGCGCGGGATGCCTGGCTCCATCCGGTCCGATTGACAAATAAAGAATCACGTTGCCTCGACGGGCAAAACCGCCGCCGTGGGCCGAAATCCGCCAGGCATCCCCTCGAAACGCCCCGAATCGTGGGGCAAACAAACTATCTTCTCCCATTTTCATCTCTTCACAATCAATATCTTGTGAACAGTGCACGGGGCTCTGGTCAGGGGGAGACAGGGCAGTCGGGGGGCGCGGCCCGCGAGGCGGCGTCATCTTCGTCCATCCGGTCGATCAGGTGCACGAACGAGCCCATGACCCGGCCGGCACGGCGCCCGACCGTGCCGAGGTCGCGCCCGCACGCGTCGGCGCACCGGAATAGCGCCGCGCCGCCTCCCTCGTGGAGCACCCGCGCGTAGTGGAACTCGTGCCCGCGAAAGCCGGCGCCCCCGGAGCCGAGGGGGCCGGGGGCGAGGGCGCGGGCGGTCCGGTAGCCGAGGGTGAGGCGCGGTTCGGCGAACGTCGTGGCGACCGGCAGAAGCCCGGCCATCGGGTGCGCCTCGCCGCCCGCGTCCACCAGGGACTCGCCGAGCGCCATGTAGCCGCCGCACTCGCCGTAGACCAGCGCGCCCCGCCGCGCGGCGGCGCGCAGGCCCTCGAGGAACCGCTGCGCAGCCGCGATCCGACCCGCGTGGAGCTCGGGATACCCGCCGGGGAGGTAGACCGCGTCCGCACCGGGCGCAGGCGACTCGCCGGCGAGCGGCGAGAACGTCGAGACCTCGGCGCCGGCCCGCCGCCAGCCCTCCAGCACGAGCGGATAGGCGAAGGCGAACGCTTCGTCGCGGGCGACCGCGATGCGCTGGCCGAGCACCGGCAGGGGCGCGGCCGATCCGGCGGGTCCGGATCCGTCCCCGATCTCGGCCCCGGCCTCGACCCCGGTTCCGGCGCCGTCCGGCGCGGGGGCCGCGCTTGGTTCGGGGGCGGGGGTGGCGTTGGCGCGGGCTGACGGACCGGCCGCCGCCCCGGGCGCTTCGGGCCGGGCGGGCCGCGCCAGGCGGGAGAGCAAATCGACGTCGATCGCGCTTCCGATCGCCTCCGCCGCCTCGTGGAGGAAGCGTTCGAGGTCGGGATGCTCCGCGGCCTGCACGAGCCCGAGATGCCGTTCGGGCAGGGCGAGGGAGGGAGCGCGGCGGAGGCATCCGAGGACCGGCAGGCCCGTCTTCGCGGTCGCCTCGACGAGCAGGGCGGCGTGGCGGTCGCTCCCGACCCGGTTGTAGACGACCCCCGCGACGTCCACGCCGCGCCGGTAGGTCGCGAACCCGTGGACGACGGCGGCGGCGGAGCCGGCCATCGCGCTCGCGTCGACCACCAGCACGACCGGCCAGCCGAGGGCGGCGGCGGCGTCCGCGGTCGAGCCCTCGTCGGCGGTCGCGCCGTCGAAGAGGCCCATGACCCCTTCGGCGACGACGAGGTCCGCATCGCGGGAGGCGGCGGCGAGCGCGGCCCGGAAGGTCGCCCCGCGCATGGCCCACGGGTCGGCGTTGAAGCACGGGCGGCCGCTCGCGGCGGCGTGGAAGGCGGGGTCGATGTAGTCCGGCCCGACCTTGAGCGACCCGACCCGCATCCCCCGGTCGCGCAGGCGCCGCAGCAGGGCGAGGGTCACCGTCGTCTTGCCGCTCCCCGAGGCCGGCGCCGCGATCACGAGCCCGCGCGTCATCGGGCGCCTGCCTTCGGACGGCCTTCCCCCTCGCTCGTCGGGCGCGATCCCTGGAAGGGCCGTCCCCGATCCTCGCCCCCGCCCGGCCCGCCGGCAGATACGCACGTCCGTTCGTTCGATGGGCTGGACATGGCTCCCCCGCACCCCCGCCTACCGCAACAGCCCGTACGCGCCGACGCAGAACAGCAGGCCGAGGGCGACCCGCCGGTAGAGGGTCTCGCTCGACTTCCGAAAGAGCTTCGCGCCGGCGAACGCCCCCGCCATGAAGACCGGAAGGAGCAGGGCCGCCGTCCACACCGCGTGGCCGTCGATGAGGCCGGCGAACGCCATCATGGCGATCAGCGCGGTGAGGGTCAGCGCGAAATAGCCGGTGAAGTTGGCGCGATGGGTCGCGGCCCCGTCCTGGCCGGAGAGGAGGTAGACCATGACGGGGGGATTGCCGAGGCTCGTGGACGCCATCAACACCCCGGAGACCGCGCCCACCCCGGCCCCCATCCACGTCTTCCGCTCGCCGCGGCGGCGCCAGCCGATCATCAGCACGACCGAGAACACCAGGACGACCAGGGCGATCATCCGTGCGATGAGGTCCGGTTCGAGGGAGACCAGGAGCCAGCTCCCGGCCGGCATGAAGACCGCGGCCGCGAGCCCCATGGGCGCGATCTCCCTCCAGTCGATCTCCCGACGGACGCCGGGAAGGAGCTGGGCGGTGACCACCGCCTCCATGAGGACGATGACCGCGACGGTCCGGACCGGCCCGAACAGGACCGCGAAGAAGGGGGCCATCAGCATCCCCGAGCCCACCCCGGCGAAGCCCCGCATCAGGCCGGCGGCGGCCGCGACCCCCGCGGCGATCGCAAGCTCCTGGGTCAGGAACCCCAAGATTCAGGCCTCGGCCCGCCGAAGGTCCGCCGACGGCGCCTCGAATCCATCCGCCCGCGAATGGCGGCCCGGGCGACCTCGACTTCCGCCCGATCCATCGTCAGACCGAATCCCCCGCCGCACCCGGGCCGCCCGCCTCTCTTTACGCAGGCGCGGGCGGGATGCGCCGCCCATCACCTTCCGGGCCATGGCCCGCTTCCCATCTTGCGGCTGCTCGGCGCCTGTCATCGACGCGATATTATATTTCATTGGCTTCGCCCATTTCATGCGCGAGCTGGCCGGCAAGATGGTCGAACGCTGGACGAACCGGATGTTGAAGGCGCAGCCCGGCCGGAGCGTTCAGTGAGTTCGGTCGCATCCCGATTCAGGACGGCGGTTCCAGGGGTGCGCTGGCGATACGGGCCGGGACGGGGTCGAACACCGAGCCCGGGTGGACGCAGGCGGCCCCTTCGAGCTCCGCCCGGAAGCGTTCGCGCCGGTGTGTCCACTCGATGCGTTTCCTCCTCCTCGGGCGCCGCAGCCAAGTTCAGGTTCGGGCGGCGCTCGGGCCGCGAAGCGAAGCGTCATGGCGCACCCGCCGGCGCGGACCGGCGGCGGGCGGGGTGCGGGACCGGCGATCTCTCCGGCCCACCGGCCGCCTGCCGCGTTCGAGTGGATCGGGAGGCGGCGGAGGCCGCGAGCTCCCGGAGGGCGCGAGAGATCCGGGGCGGGCGGACGCCGGTTCGGTCGCCGCGGTTCCGAACGCACCGCGGCCTTTTCTCGCCGATCATGGCCTGAATTCCTACGGACGAAGGGGCGAATTACCGATGGACGGCCCCGTCCCGTCCGGTCATGATGGAAGCATGAACATCTTCCTGGATGCGCGATGGTAGTGACTGCCATATAATGGTAGTCACTACGAGGAGGGGCCGTCGGTGCAACAGTTCAAGTCCGTATACTTCGCTGATTATCCAGCAGAAAGCGCCAAAAAGCGCAACTTGAAGCTCGCTTTCGGACCGGGCGACGCGGCGCTGTTCGGCGTGCTCAAGCCGTTGTCGAGCGAAGACCTCCGCCGGCTCCTCGGCTCGGGCAGCTTCCTGGAGCTCAAGACGGTCGCCGAAGCCGAAGGGCTGAGCCTGAACGCGCTCTGCGTCAGACGCCTCCGGGCAGCCGCGGGGCGATCGGAAGGCGCCCAGCTCAACCTCTTGCCGGAGGTCGAACCCGCCCTCGACCGCTTCGTCGATCCGGTTCAGGCCACGTTTCGGGGAGGCCGCACCGAGCCTCTGCACGATTGGTATCCGTATCTGGAGGGCTATTCGCCCGAGTTCGTCGAGAAGGTGCTGGATTCGTTCGCGCCCGAAGCGACTCGGGTCCTGGACCCGTTCGCGGGCGCCGGAACGACTCCGCTAACGGTCGCCCGACAGGGCCGCCAAGGGTTCTACTGCGAGCTCAACCCGCTGCTTCAGCATCTCGTCGACACCAAGGCGAAGGTCCTGACGATGGCCGAAGGGGCCGCCCGCCTTCGGCTGGCCGCGCGGCTCCAGGAGCTGGCGGCTGGTCTGCCGGGTTCGCTCGCCCAACACGATACGGATCGACGGCTTGCCGAGACTTACCGGCAGACGTTCGGCAAGAGCAGGTTCTTCCCGTCGGATACCTTCGATACCTGTCTCAAGTTGAGAAGCTGGCTCGATGCGCTCGATGGTGAGGAACCCGCTGCGGCGTCCATCGCAACCGTGGCGATCGCGGCGGCGCTGGTACCCTGCTCCAACCTGCTACGACGCGGTGATCTCCGCTTCCGGAAGGGGAGGGAGTGCGACGGCATCATCCTGGACCTTTCCGGCGAGGTGAGCCGCCGCCTCGGAGCGATGGCTCGAGACGTCGTGCGCCTG
This sequence comes from Gammaproteobacteria bacterium, assembly GCA_965243335.1. Taxonomy (GTDB): domain Bacteria; phylum Pseudomonadota; class Gammaproteobacteria; order HK1; family HK1; genus JAJDXW01. The sequence continues at coordinate 77,850 of OZ251545.1, read as the reverse complement.
CGGTCCGTCCCTCGAACGCCGCTGCTCGTGGCTGCGGACGCCAAGCGCCTCGGCCGCCTCGCCGGCCTGAACGTCGACGCGATCATTACGTCGCCTCCCTACCTGAACGGCACCAACTACTACCGTAACACCAAGATCGAGCTGTGGTTTCTGAGGGCGCTGAGGTCGGGAGGGGATCTCACCGCCTTTCGTCGTCAGACGGTTACGGCCGGGATCAACGACGTCACGGCGGGAAAGAGTTCCCCGCCGGTTTCGGAAAACGTAGAGTCGGTGGCTCGAACCCTGCGGGAGAGGGCCTGCGATCGGCGTATTCCGCAAATGGTCCTGAACTACTTTGCGGACATGCAGCAGGTCTTCGACGGCCTGATACGACACGCGGAACCGTCTTCGCCGCTGGTCATCGACATCGGCGACTCCGCCTACGCCGGGGTTCGGGTGGACACGCCGGCGATCCTCGCTGATCTGCTGCGTTCCCGTGGTTGGAAGTTCAGACGGAACGTTACCCTGCGCCAACGTCTTTCAAGGACTGGACAGCCGCTTCGGCAAGCATTGATGGTAGCCACCGCGCCATCCCGATCCCGGAAGTCGCAGGTGGTTCGGCCAGCCGCGCCATGGCGGTCGAGATGGCTCCGTTTCAAGGGAGAGCTGCCCCACCGGCAGGGTGACTTTGCGAAGCGCAACTGGGGGAATCCGCTGCACTCGTTGTGCTCCTATCAGGGAAAGATGAAACCTTCCCTCGCTCACCACCTGGTAAGGGCGTTCACCAGGCCCGGGGACCGCCTGCTCGATCCGTTCGGCGGGGTCGGGACCATTCCATTCGAGGCGGCCCTCAACGGGGTGATCGCATGGAGCTTCGACATCAGTCCCGCCGCCGTACCGATCGCGGCGGCCAAGCTTCGCCCCGCGTCTCGGGATGCCTGCCTCGCATTGGTCGAGAAGCTCGATCGATACATTCGCGAGCACGATCCGGTAACGTCCGAGCTCGAAGAGGCGGCAGCCGTCCGTTTCAACGGCCCGTTGTCCGACTACTTCCATCCCGAAACGTTCAACGAAGTGATCCTCGCGCGACGATTCTTCGGGGAGACCCCTCCGGTTACCCCCGATGCGGCTCTCGTGTTCGCGTGCCTGCTGCACGTTCTCCATGGGAACCGGCCTTATGCGCTGAGCCGTCGTTCCCATCCAATCGTGCCGTTCTCACCGACTGGAGAGATGGTCTACAAGAATCTCGTCGAGAAGCTGGAGCGGAAGCTGGCGCGCTCCCTGTCGGTCGAGCGGCCCGCCGCTTTCGTGGCCGGTTCTTCGATACATCAGGACGCTACTGCCCCCTGGCCGCAGGAGATGGACGGGCTCGACGCGGTCGTCACTTCACCTCCGTTCTTCGACAGCACGCGCTTCTATCTGGCGAACTGGATCCGCCTGTGGTTCGCCGGTTGGACGTCCGTCGATTTCAAGGAACGACCACTCGCGTTCGTGGACGAGCGCCAGAAACGGAGCTTCGACGTGTACCAGCCCGTCATTCGCCAGGCGCGCGAGCGGCTGAAGCCCGGAGGGGTATGCGTGTTCCATCTGGGCAGAAGTCGAAAATGCGATATGGCTGCCGAGGTGTCCTCCATCGCGCGCCCCTGGTTCCGCGACGTCGAGATATCGACCGAGGACGTCGCGCATTGCGAATCGCACGGCATCCGGGACAAGGGGACTGTGGGCGAGCACAGCTTTCTCGTGATGACCTAGAAGCCAGGCGCTCACGCATCCGGTTTTTCCGGATCCCGCAGATGAGCCGGGACGTGGGCCGCATGTTCGAAAATGTCGACCATGGCGTGTTCCTCGATCATGCGGCGCACCTTCCTTATCTCGTCCGGGCGATGAATCCATTCCTCGATGAATGAATCGATATCGGCGAGAATTTCGACCACGGCTTCTTCATTGACCCTCGGCTGGCCGGAAACGAGCTCGTAAGGGTAGCCCGTCAGCCGGGCCAGGGATCTGAGCTTGGGAATGTCGTAGAACTCGGAAGGCCAGCGTTCGCGTTTCCGACCGTTGCAGTCCAAACAAAGAAGGGTAGCGTTCCCGGTGTGCAGGGGCCACAGGAGTCGGACGGGAAGGGTATGGTCCGGGGTGTGGTCCAGATGAACTTCCTTTTGATCCGGCGCATATCGCAACTTTCGACCGCAATTGAAGCAGCGACTGTCGAACTTCTCGAATATTGCCTTGCTGTCGATTTTTCCAGCTTCCCCTGACAGGAGCTTGTAAAGCCGACGGCGTTGGGCTGCCTCACGATGCTGATCCGTCGTCCGGGACTGGTTCTTGATTCCATTGTAGATGGTCTTGCAGAGGCGGCATTCTCCCTGACGCCCGGATCGTCTCGCATTGTGGACGCCGAATAGCTCGATCGGCTTCAGCGCGTAGCACAACAGGCAGTACTTGAAACGCTGCGCCTCCCGGATATAATCGTCATGAAGAATGGTGAATTGACCTTCTTCGATCGGTCGGGGATCGCCCTCCCGCATCAATCGATAATCGAAGAATCCTGTTTCGCCTCCGGCCGTATGAGCGAAGTGGCAGGCGCGACACACGATCTCGAAGTCGGGTCCAAGTTGATCCTCCCGGGTGACGATGAACTCTCGGCAGTCGCTTTGCAGGCACTGAAACCCCTTGAAGACGACGTCGCCCATCCCCTGGACGTGCGGTGGCCGGCGCTGGCCGTCCTTTTCGACTCGGGTATAGAGCGCCCTGCGTGCCATGGAATCCTCCGTTTCCGTTATCCGTACGGCCGAGCCGGCGCTTTCGCGTTCTCTCGTCTCGGACCTTCGAGGCGCGGCGGCATTACGAGAGGAACTCGTCCCTCCACTTCCGGTAGTCGGAGTCGCGGGTGAGGCGGCGCATGAGGTCCGGAGGGGCGACCCCTCCGATCTCATCGGGCGGGGCGCCTTCGCGGAGGGCCTTGAGGGTCTCGTAGACGGCGTTCACCGCCGCCGCGAAGGGCTGGTGGCCCTGGAGGGCGATCCGCACCCGGTGCTCCGCGAGCCAGCCCCGGTCCCGGAGCTCGGGGCCGACCCCCCCGAGGATGAGCGGGAGCCGGACCGCGCCGGCGACGGCCGCGACCTCCACGCGGGTGTGGAGCCCGACCAGGAAGAGGGCGTCGACCCCGGTCGCCTCGTAGGCCCGGGCGCGCGCGACCGCGTCGTCGATCCCGGTGATCGCGGCCGCGCTCGTCCGGCCGGCCACGACGAGGCGCGGGTCCTGCCGCCCCGCGAGGGCGGCCCGCATCTTGCCGATCCCCTCCTCCATGGACAGGAGGCGCGTGCGCCCGAACTCGCCGAAGGGCTGGGGCAGGTCGGTGTCCTCGATGGAGAGGGCGGCGACCCCGGCCGTCTCCAGCTCCTCGACGGTCCGCTTCACGTTCAGGGCGTTCCCGTAGCCGTGGTCGGCGTCCACGAGGAGCGGCAGGCCGCCCGCCCGGTTGATGCGGTGCGCCTGCGCCGCGAACTCGCTCAGGGTGAGGACGATGAGGTCCGGGGCCCCGAGCACCGTCATCGAGGCGACGGAGCCCGCGAACATGCCGACCTCGAAGCCCAGGTCTTCGGCGATGCGGGCCGAGATGGGGTCGAACACCGATCCCGGATGCACGCAGGCATCCCCTTCGAGGACCGCGCGAAAGCGCTCGCGCCGGGGTGTCCAGTCCATGCGTCTCCTCCTTGGGAGGCCGAGCCCGATTCCGGAGATTGCCCCGCGGGCCGGCGAGGTGGTTCGGCGCACCGCGCCGAGCGGGCGAGCGTGACTATAGCCGAGTCGCGTCTCGCCCGCTCCGGGCCCGGGTCGCGTCGAGGCCCTCCGCTCCGTCCGCGCGCTCCGTGCGCTGGGGGCGGGTATGCCAGAATCGCGCTCCGAACCGGAACCGCGGAGCGGCGGCCCCAAGTGAGCGACCAGGACTACGACTTCGATCTATTCGTCATCGGCGCGGGGTCCGGGGGGACCCGGGCGGCCCGGATCGCGGCCGGCTACGGCGCGCGCGTCGCGGTGGCCGAGGAGCGCTTCCTCGGCGGCACGTGCGTCAACGTCGGGTGCATCCCGAAGAAGCTCTTCGTCTACGCCTCCCACTTCGCGGAGGACTTCGAGGATGCGGCCGGGTTCGGATGGCGCCGGCCCTCCACGGTGGCGGGGGCGGGAGCGAACGGGCCGCCCGCCGCCCCGGCCTTCGACTGGCCCACCCTGGTCGCGAACAAGGACCGCGAGATCGAGCGCCTGAACGGCATCTACCGGGGCCTCATCGAGGGAGCGGGCGCGCGCCTCTACGACGCTCGGGCGACGATCACCGGCCCGCACGCGATCTCCGTCGCCGGCGGCGCGGTGACCGCCCGCCACGTCCTCGTCGCGACCGGCGGGGCGCCTTCCCTCCCCGACGTCCCCGGGATCGAGCACGCCATCCGCTCCGACGACGTCTTCTACCTCGACCGCCTGCCGGAGCGGATCATCGTGGTCGGGGGCGGCTACATCGCGGTCGAGCTGGCGGGGGTGTTCGCGGGGCTCGGGGTCGAGGTGGTCCAGCTCTACCGCGGGCCGCTGTTCCTCCGCGGATTCGACGACGACGTCCGCCGCGCCCTCGCCGAGGAGATGCGGAAGCGGGGGATCGACCTCCGCTTCAACGCGAACGTCGCCGCGATCGAGCGGACGGCGAACGGCGGGGCGCCGGGAGGCGGGGTCCGGGCGGTGCTCGCCGCCCCCGACAGGGACGGCGAGGGCGGGGCAGCGGGAACGGCCGCCGGCGCCGAAACCATCGAGGCGGACCACATCCTCTACGCCACCGGGCGGCATCCGAACACCGCGGGGCTCGGGCTCGAGAACGCGGGGGTCGCGACCGCGCCGAACGGCGCCGTCCTCGTCGATGCCTGGTCGCGCACCAACGTCGGGCACGTCTGGGCGGTCGGCGACGTGACCGACCGTCTCAACCTCACCCCGGCCGCGATCCGCGAAGGGCACTGCTTCGCGGAGACGGTGTTCAACGGCAACCCGATCTCCCCCGACCACGAGGACGCGCCCACCGCGGTCTTCAGCCAGCCCGCGATCGGGACCTGCGGGCTCACCGAGGCGGAGGCGCAGGCCCGGTTTCCCGCGATCGACGTCTACCTCTCCGCCTTCCGCCCCCTCAAGCACACCCTCTCGGGGCGCGACCAGCGCTCGGTGATGAAGCTCGTGGTGGATGCGGCCACCGACCGGGTGGTCGGCTGCCACCTGCTCGACCCGGACGCGGCCGAGATCGTGCAGGGGGTCGGGATCGCCATGAAATGCGGGGCCACCAAGGCCCAGTTCGACCGGACCATGGCCCTGCACCCGACCGCCGCCGAGGAGATCGTGACCATGCGCGCGCCCGCCCGGCGGCTCCGGCGCGGGTAGCCGCCGCCCGCGGGTCCTGCCCGCACGGAACCGTTATCATGCGCGGCGGACCACCGGGAGGGGCGACCATGAAGCTCTACAACTCCATCGGACCCAACCCCCACGCCGTGCGCATGTTCATGGCCGAGAAGGGGGTCGAGGTCCCCGTCGAGGACGTCGACATCGTGGCCGGCAGGAACCGCGAGCCCGAGTACCTCGCGAAGAACCCGCACGGCACCTGCCCGGCCCTCGAGCTCGACGACGGGTCCTGCATCTCCGAGATCACCGCCATCTGCGAGTACCTGGAGGAGCTCCATCCCGAGAACCCGCTGCTCGGGGCTACCCCCGAGGAGCGGGCCGAGGCCCGCATGTGGGCGCGGCGGGTGGACCTCTACATCTGCGAGCCGATGGGCAACGGCTTCCGCTTCGGCAAGGGGATCCGGATGTTCAAGGACCGGATCCACACCATCCCGGAGGCCGCGGAGGGGCTCCAGGCGTCGGCGTCGGACCGCCTCGCCTGGCTCGACGGCCAGATGGAGGGGCGGGACTGGATCTGCGGGGACCGGTTCACCCTGGCCGACATCCTCCTCTACGCGAACGTCGAGTGCTTCATCCCCCTCGGGCAGCCGCTCGACCCGGAGCTCAGGAACATCGCGGCGTGGCGCGAACGGGTGGGCGCGCGGCCCTCCGCCAAGGCCTGAGCCGGCCCGCGTGAAGACGTGCGCCGCTCCGGCCGCCGCTCCCGCCAGAGCCGCCGGGGCCGAGGACTGCGGGGCCGCCCGGCGGGGCGCGTCGCCGCCGAAGCACATCCCGAGGAACGGACGATGACGATTGGCGTCGGTCTCGGTCTCATGGAGCTGCCGTTCTCCTCGGGGGCGGCGTTCCGGAAGTGGGTGGACCTCTGCGAGGAGGGCGGGGTCGATTCCCTGTGGCAGACGGACCGGCTGGTGTCGCGCCGCCCGATCCTCGAGTGCATGAGCGCCATGGCCGCCCTCGCCGGGGCCACGCGCCGGATCAAGTTCGGGATGAACGTCGCCTCGGTCGGGCTCCGGGATCCGCTCCTCCTCGCCAAGCAGTGCGCGACCATCGACTTCCTGAGCGAGGGGCGCCTCCTTCCCGCGTTCGGGATCGGGAGCACCCTCGGCCCCGACTGGAAGGCGACCGGCCGCCCCACCGAGGGGCGCGGGCGGCTCGTCGACGAGGCCCTCGACGTCATCGCGGCCCTCTGGCGGGGCGAGCGCGTGACCACGGACGGCGAGTTCTTCCACTACCGGAACGCGAGCATCTCGCCGCTTCCCGTGCAGCCCGACCTTCCCCTGTGGATCGGCGGGTCGAGCCGGGCCGCCATCCGGCGCACGGCCCGCATCGGGACGGGGTGGCTCGCCGGGCGCGAGACCCCGGACGAGGCGGGCCGGGCGGTCGCCGCCATCCGCGCCGCCTGCGCGGAGCAGGGGCGGCGGATCGACGACGACCACTACGGGGCCGGGTTCTACTACCGGTTCGGCCGCCCCAACGAGCCCTTCGTGGAGGAGAGGCTCCGGGTGCTCCGGGAGAGCTTCCCGGACCGGAACCCGCGCGACGCGATGGTGGTCGGCGGGGCGGCGGACGTCGTGGCCCGGCTCGACGCCTACGTCCGCAACGGGGTCTCGAAGTTCATCCTGCGCCCGGTCGGCCCGAGCGACGAGGATGTCTTCGACCAGACCCGCCGCCTCATCGACGAGGTCTTCCCGGCCGTCGAGGCGATGAACCGCCGCGAGCGCGAGGCGGCCTGATTGCCGGCGCCGCCGTCGGCCGCCTCGCGCCTGCTTCTTCCCCGAGGCAGGTGCGCGGCGGGGATTTTCGCCAAGCACACCTCGTCGCCGGCGCGTCCTGGGAACGGCGCACGGGACTCTTCCCCCCGGGACTACCTCCCGCCGGGCCGATGCCGGAACAGGTGGTCGCCGATGTGCGCGAGGGCGGCCACCGTGTTCACCGCGCGCGTCGGGTCCTCGAAGACGAGGAACCCCGCGCGCTCCAGCCGGCTCCGCCGCTCCTCGTCGGTGATGAGGCTGAGGGCCATCACCCGGTCGGGATGCGCGGCCCGGACCTTCTCCAGCCGGCCCATGAGAGGGTCCATCACGGCCGGGCTGGCGCCGACCGTCGCGAGGAAGATCACGATGGAGTCGTACCCGCCCCGCCGGACCACCGCGTCGAGGAAATGGTCGAAGAGCGACCAGTCGTTGAACGCCTGCGCGGTGTAGTCGATCGGGTTGCGGGTGGAGGCGAAGGGGAGCAGGGCCTTGAGCTCGGAGGCCACCGGCCTCGGCATCGGCGCCACCTCGAGCCCTGCCCCTACCGCCGCGTCCGCCATCACCACCCCGACCCCGCCCGAGATGGTCATCAGCCCGGCCCGCCGTCCGTTGGGGAATGCGTTCGCCGCGCAGGCGGCGGCGACGTCGATGAGCTCCTCGATGGTCCGGGCGCGATAGACCCCGCACCGCGCGAACGTCTCCGAGAAGCGCGCGTCGTCTCCCGCGTCGGCGGCGGTATGGGCGCGGGCGGCGGCGGCCCCGACGGGGCTCCGGCCGGCCTTGAGCACGACGATCGGCTTCCGGGTGTCCGCCGCGACCTCCAGGGCCGCCTCCAGCTTGCCGAGGTCGCGGCATCCCTCGAGGTAGGCGACGATGACCTCGGTGTCCTCGTCCCGCGCCGCGCAGGCGATCCCGTCCGCCACGTCCACGTCGCACTCGTTGCCGGTCGTGCACCAGAGGCTCAGGTCGAGCCCCCGGTCGCGGAGGAGCAGGGCGGCGTGCGTCCCGAACGCCCCCGACTGGCTGATGAGCGCGACGTTCCCGGCCGGGAGCTCCACCTCGTCGAGGGCGCTCATGAACGTGCCGAACAGGCCGATCCGGGGGTTCATGACGCCCATGCAGTTCGGGCCGACGACGCGCATGTCGGTGTCGCGGGCGATCTCCCCGATCCGCTCCTGGAGCGCTTCGCCCTCCGGGCCGCTCTCCGCGAAGCCGGAGCTCACCACCACGCACGCGCCGCAGCCGCGGTCGTCGGCGGCGCGCACCGCGTCGGGGGCGTCCCGGGCCGGGACCACGACGAACACGAGGTCGGCCGGCGAGGGGAGGTCGGCCAGGGACGGGATCGGCGCCTCCCCCTGCACCGGATCGGGGCCGGCGCTCACCGGGTACACCGGGCCGGGGAACCCGCGGTCCCGGAGGTAGCGGAAGATCCGGCCCCCGATCTTGTCGGGGTCGCGGGAGGCGCCGACCACCGCGACGGAGCGCGGGCGAAAGAGCGCCCGCAGGCTGTCGGGGTCGGATTCGGCGCCCGGATCGAGGCCGGAATCGAGGCTGGCGGCGGGGAGATGCGGTTCGTTCGGCATTCGTCGGGCGGGCGGCGGTCTTGCGTGCGGCGGGCGGAACGGACGGATTGTAGAATCTCCGTCCGACCGCGTCACACTCGATCCGTTCGCATCGACCCCATCGACTCCATCCAGCCGCATCCGCCTCACCGACACCTGCCCCGACCCGAGAGAACCCTCGCATGGCGCCGCCCGTTCACGGACCGACCTCCCACATCTACTTCTCCCAGCGCCTTCGCCTCCACTACGTGGACTGGGGCAACCCGGACGCGCCGCCCCTCCTCCTCGTGCACGGCGGCCGGGACCATTGCCGGAGCTGGGACTGGGTGGCCGAGGCGTTCCGCGGGGACTACCACGTCATCGCCCCCGACCTCCGGGGCCACGGGGACTCGCAGTGGATCCAGGGCGGCGCCTACATGCTGGCGGACTACGTCTACGACATCGCGCAGCTCCTCCACCAGACCCGCCTGACCCCCGCGACCGTCGTCTCGCACTCGCTCGGGGGCGCCATCTCGCTCCAGTACGCGGGGCTCTACCCCGAGAACGTAGTGAAGCTCGTCGCCATCGAGGGCATGGGGCCGCCGCCCGGCCTGCGGCGCCGGGAGCGGTCCCCGGGCCCGGAACGGTTCGTCGGCTGGATCGACGACGTGCGGAAGCTCTCCGGCCGGTCGCCGCGCCGCTACGCGAGCATCGAGGACGCCTTCCGGCGCATGCAGGAAGAGAACCCCCACCTTACCCCCGGGCAGGCCAGCCACCTCACCGTGCACGGGGTGAGCCAGAATGAAGACGGCACGTATAGCTGGAAGTTCGACAACTACGTGCGCCTCCAGCCGCCGCACGGGATGCGCGCGGCGGACAAGGTGGAGACCTGGAAGCGGATCCGGTGTCCGACCCTGCTCGTGCGCGGCACGGAGAGCTGGGCCGCGGACCCGGCCGATGATGAACGGGCGGCGCACTTCGCCGACGCGGCCGGGGTCAACGTCGAGGGCGCGGGACACTGGGTGCACCACGACCGGCTGGAGGAGTTCGTGCGCCTGGTCCGGGAGTTCCTCGCCGCCTGAGGGGGCGGCGGACGGATACGGAACCGGAAGCGGAGACGCGGACGGACGGGGCGGGCGATGGCGATCCGGCTGACGAAGCCCTGGCGGGCGCTCGAGGCGGACGAGGCGGCGCGCCTCCCCGGCCAGCTCGGGGTCTACGAGATCGCGGGGGCGGACGGCGGCGTGCTCTTCATCGGCGTCGCGGGCGGGCGCTCCCGGTTCGGCCTCCGGGGCGCGCTGGAGACGGAGCTTGCCCGCCGCGGGCCGGGGTTCCGGTTCCGGGTGGAGGTGAACATGCAGTACCACACCCGGTACCTCGAGCTCCTGATGCTCCACCGGGCGGACCACGGCGCGCTCCCGCCCGAGAACGAGGCGCCGCCCGGTCTCGGGCGCCTCCGCCCGGCCTGATCGCGGGCGGCGGGAGGCAGGCAGTGGGCGGCGGGCGGCCGGGCGGCGGACCTGGGCATCATGACCGGAAACCTCCTGATCGCAGGGGGCGGGAAGCGGCGGCGGTGCGGCGCGGCGGCCGGGGTCGGGCCGGGATGGGCGCGGGCGGGGCGGTAGCGCGGGCGCCGGCACGGGCGCGAATCGCCGGCCCGCGGCCGGGCAGGAAGGTGCGGACGCCATGAACCTCCAACCGAGCGAAGAGCAGCGTCTCCTCATCGACCTCGTGCGGCGCTTCGTCCGCGAGGAGATCGTTCCCCTCGAAGCGGACCTCGACCCCGACGCGAGCGAGCTCGACCCGGCCGACCACGCTCGGCTCGCCGGCCTGGTCCGGGAGATGGGCCTCTACGGGCTCGACGTCCCCGAGGAGTACGGCGGGCCCGGGGTGGACGTCGTCACCCGCACCCTGATGGCGATCGAGATGGCCCAGCACCGGGCGGGCCTCTACGCGCCCTGCTACGGGGTGTTCGGCGCGGTCGGCCTCGCCCAGCTCTACGAGGCGACCGAGGATCAGAAGGAGCGCTACCTCCGCCCGACCCTGCGGGGCGAGAAGCGGGCGTTCTTCGGCCTCACCGAGCCTTCGGGCGGGAGCGACCCCGCCCGCGCCATCCAGACCCGCGCAGTCCGCGACGGGGGCGGCTGGATCATCAACGGCTCGAAGATCTTCATCTCGGGGGCGGACCGCGCGGACTACGGGATCGTCTTCGCCCGCACCGACCCCGCGCGGGGGCGGGCCGGGGTCACCTGCTTCATCGTGGAGACCGATTGGCCGGGGTTCCACGTGCGCCGCGTCGTGCACACCCTCCGCTCCGCGAACTACGCGACGGAGCTTTCGTTCGAGGACCTGCGGGTACCGGCCGCGAACGTGCTCGGCGAGGTCGGGGGCGGGTTCGCGATCGCGAACGATCGCCTCTCGCGGCAGCGCATCCCGTACGCGGCGGGCTGCATCGGGGTGGCGGTCGCCGCCCAGGAGATGGCCATCGGGTACGCGCGCCTGCGCGAGACCTTCGGGGCGCCCCTCGCTACCCGCCAGTCCGTCCAGAACATGATCATCGACAGCCAGGTGGACATCGAGTCCGCGCGCTGGCTGACCCTCGCGGCGGCCGAGCGGGCGCATCGCGGGGAGCCGTTCCGCAAGGAGGCGGCGATGGCGAAGCTGGCGGCGAGCGAGGCGGGCGGGCGCGTGGTGGACCGCGCGATCCAGATCCACGGCGGCTACGGGGTCACCAAGGACCTCCCCCTCGAACGCTGGTACCGGGAGATGCGGATCCGGCGGATCGGCGAGGGGCCGAGCGAGGTCCAGCGGCTCATCATCGCCCGCGACCTCATCGGAGGGTCGTTCCACTGACGACGAGGCGTCACCTCGGGCCGTCCCCGACCCCGCGGCGCCCTTCCCGCGGCCTTGAATCCGGGGACGGGGGGATCGCCCCGACGAGCCGTCCGGGCCAAGCGTCCCGGCCACCCGCCCGTGCGAACCGCCCGGCGAGCGCAGCCGGGCGGAGCACCCGAGCAGATCACCCAGGGAGAAACGACATGACCCTTCCCCTCTCGCGGTTCCGCGTCCTCGACCTCACCCGCGCCCGCGCGGGTCCGACGGCCGCCCGTCAGCTCGCGGACCTCGGGGCGGACGTCATCAAGATCGAGGAGCGGCCGAAGGAGGAGTTCGGGCTCGGCGGCCCCCGCCACGGCCCGGACTTCCAGAACCTGCACCGCAACAAGCGGAGCCTCACCCTGAACCTCAAGGAGCCGGACGGGGCCGCGATCTTCCGGCGCCTCGCGGCCGGCGCGGACGTGATCGTGGAGAACTACCGCCCCGGGGTGAAGCACCGGCTCGGCATCGACTACGAGTCCGTCCGCGCCGTCAACCCGCGCATCGTCTACGGCAGCATCTCGGGCTTCGGCCAGGACGGGCCGTACGCCGACCGCCCGGGGGTGGACCAGATCGCCCAGGGCATGGGGGGGCTCATGTCGATCACCGGGCTCCCGGGCCAGGGTCCGGTGCGGGTCGGGGTGCCCATCGCGGACCTCACGGCCGGGATGTACCTCGCCATCGGGATCCTCACCGCCCTCGTCGAGCGCGAAGTCTCGGGCGAGGGCCAGTGGGTGCACACCTCGCTCCTCGAGGCCCAGATCGCGATGCTCGACTTCCAGGCCGCGCGCTGGACCATCGGCCGCGAGGTCCCGCCCCAGGCCGGCAACAACCACCCGACCGGCATCCCGACCGGGGTGTTCGAGACCGCGGACGGGCACATCAACATCGCGGCGGCCGGCGAGCACCTGTTCGCGCGCCTGTGCCGGGCGATCGGGGCCGGGGAGTTCCTCGCCGACCCCCGCTTCCACGACGGCCATGCCCGCTACGAGAACCGCGATGCCCTGAACGAGGCGATCGAGGCGTACACCCGGAAGGCGCCGAGCGCCCAATGGGTGGACCTCCTCAACGAGGCGGGGGTGCCCTGCGGCCCCATCTACTCGGTGGACCAGACCTTCGCCGACCCCCAGGTCCGCCACCTCGGGATGGCGAAGGCGGTCGAGCATCCGGCGCTCGGGGCGGTGCGCGTGATCGACCACGCGGTGAACATGAGCCGAACCCCGCCCGAGATGCGCCGGGCGAGCCCGGAAGCCGGCGAGCACACCGAGGAGGTGCTCCGGGAGGCCGGCTACACGGCGGCCGAGATCGAGGACTTCCGGGCCCGCGAGGTCGTGTAGGGCATTCTTCGCCGGGCTTCCGGGCCGGCGGCCAGGCCGGCACACGGCCGACGCGGCGCGCCCCGTCCCGGCGGTTCGGGCGCCCCTCGGTCCGCGAGCGCCGCCGCGGCGGCTCCTCGGCCCGACGTTGCGCCGCCTGGCCCCGGCTCGGGATGCCAACGGCGCACGGCAGCATCTACAATGCGGCCGTGCGCGGAGCCGGCGAAATGACGGAGGAGGGGTAGCCGTGCGGATCGAGCCCGAGATCAGCGGGGCGGGAGTCGTCATGCTCGGGGCCTTCAACCCGGCGATCTTCGCCCCCGCCTGGTTCGTCCTGCATGGGCTTCTGCCGGAGCGTGCTGCGGACAGCGCGAAGGTCGAGATCATCCATCCGCAGGCGACGGAATTCACGTTCGATTGGCTCCACTTGCAGGTCACGGCGGAGAATTTCTTCGCTGAAACCTCGCAGGCGCCTCACGTTCGCGTATGCGACCTCGTCGTGCGCTTGTTCAAGGAATACCTGCCGCATACCCCCTTGAAGGGACTCGGGATCAACCGCTACGTCCACTTCCGGGTGCGGGGTCTCGCCGAACGGGATCGAATCGGCAGAACGCTGGCCCCGGTGGAGCCGTGGGGCCGGTGGGGTGCGGATCTCGAACCGGACGGCGTTCATGGCGGAATGACCTCGCTCACGATGTCGCAGATCGACCCGCCGGGAAGGGCGGCCGGCGGCCGGATCAACGTCACGGTGGAGCCGTCGAAACGGATCGGTGATCCACGGCTGGGGGTCTACGTCGGCGTCAACGACCACTATCTCATCGACGAGACCAGCCCCACGACAGGCGCACGCTCGACAGGGGTCCTCGAGGAGAATTTCGATGCGTCGATGAAGCGCAGTGACGATATCATCGATCAGGTGATGTCCTTGGCGGAAGAGCGGGAGGCCTGACCCATGCCGCAGGCGGTTCCATCCACGGCAGGGGAGCACGTCGATGCGCTTGGACAGCCCCGCGGTTCCGATATGGATACCGCGGCAAGGAAGCTTGCTCGGACCACGAACGAGGCCCTTCGCCTGACGTTGGAGCATGGAACGGAAGCCCGCTCGACGACCGCCATGCGCGACCCGAACGGGAAGGGGACCGCCCTGCCGAGCCTTGCCCGAGGCAACCGGAACGCGGGCGGCCTCTCCCCGGTTGTGAACCTGCCGCCGCCGCTACACCAAGCGCCGACAACGTCCTTTCACGCGCTGCAGGAATGGGAAGGATACGTCGTCGAAGTACGCGCCAGGGACCTCGTGGCCCGTCTGACGGATCTGACGGCCGGGGCGTCGTACGAACAGGAAGAGGCGATCATCCCCCTCGCCGAGCTGTCGGAACGCGACGCCGCCCGGATGGCTGCCGGGAGCGTGTTCCGTTGGGTGATCGGGTACGAGCGCTCCCCGGCGGGGACGAAGAAGCGGGTGTCCCAGATCGTGCCTCGCGACCTTCCCGCGATGACCGAAGCCGATCTTCGGGACGGCGAGGAGTGGGCGAGAGAGACGATCCGGGCGTTCGATCCGTGACGGAGGCGGGAACCCCGCCCGGGCAGCACGAGTTCGAGCTCACCCTTCTCGGTCCCGGCTATGGTGAGAGCGTCGTCCTGCACGTCGGCAGCGGCGTCTGGATCGTCGTGGACTCCTGCCTCGACAAGCACGGCATTCCGGCGCCGGTATCGGCGCCTCCGCCCGGGCCCGCGCACGCACGAACAGGATGGTCGATCGGACCATCGAGCCGAAGGTCGAAGGTCCTTTCCGGCCGCCGCGGCGCGCCCCGTCCCTCGGGTTCGGGCACTGTCCGCCGCGTCGCCCGGATCAGCGGATCAGCGCCACCTCCAGGTCCAGGTCGAGGGCCGTCCACGTCCGGTCCGCGGTCACGACCCGGACCTGTTCGCGGATTGCGAGGGCGATGCACGCGCGATCCCCGAGCGACAACCCATGCTTGCGGGTCGCCATCCTCAGACGGCCGGCGGCGATCGCAAGCTCGGCGTCGAAGGGACGAACGTCGAGGCCGAAGCCGAGGAGCGAAGCCCGGGCCTCTTCTCCGCTCGCTCCCAGGTCAACGATCCGGGCGACGACCTCGGAGGCGTTGACCGCGGAGATGATCCCGCCGCTCAGATACCGCACCGCCGCCTCGGAGCCTTCTTCATCGAAGGCGATCGCGAGCAGGGCGGAGCTGTCGAAGACCGAAGTCACTCTTCTCCCCACATCTTGCGCCGACCCGCGAGAAACCGATCGACGACGCTCTCTCCCGGTTTCCGGTACTTCCGCATGCGGGACTGGATCCGCCGGACGGCGACCGTCGGGGAAACGAGGTGGAGCTCTCCCTCCTCGATCCGGGCCAGCACCCGGCCATCGCCCCCGAGAGCCATCGCTTCGCGCATCTCGAGAGGAACCAGGACCCGGCCGTCCGGGGCGATACGGAGCGGCTGCGGCCCGAGCGCGCCGGGTTTCCCGGACGGGGCGGGCCCGGAGACCTTCCCCGCCGCCTCGTGGTGCTTCTTCCAGTGCTGGTACTGGGTGGCGGCCGTATTCGGATTGCCGCCCTCGGCCACGTAGCGTTCGATGACTTCCCGGCGCTCCGCACGGCGACCCGTCTCGCGGGTGATCCCATCCGCGATCTCCCACACCCGCCCGGTCAAGGCGCCGGGGCCGGGGCGTGCAGGAGGCCGGGTGACCGTTCCGCCGGAAGACAGGTTCGACATGTTGAACTCCGTACAACGATCATCTCGACATAAGCTATACGAAACATGGAAACATGGCAATTCGTATTTCAGACGGTGGCCGAACAGGCTGGCGATCGGCCTGCCGGTCCGTGCCGCCCCCCCCCCCCCCCCCCGGCCACGCCCCGATGACCTATGATCCGGGGCTGCATCCGCCTCATGGGGACGGGAGACCCGACATGGAACGAATGACCACGCGGCTTCGCCGCCTTCTCGAAGCCCCGGAGCTGCTGATCGCCCCCGGGGTCGCCGAATGCGTCGGGGCGCGGCTCGTCGCCGAGCAGGGCTTCGACGCGCTCTACATGACCGGGGCCGGCACGACCGCGAGCCGGCTCGGGATGCCCGACGTGGGGCTCCTCGGGGTCACCGAGATGGCCGACAACGCGGGACGGATCGCGGAGGCGGCCGGCCTTCCCCTCATCGCCGACGCGGACACCGGCTACGGAGGCCCCATCAACGTGCGCCGCACCGTCCGGTGCTACGAGCGGGCGGGGGTCGCCGGGGTGCACATGGAGGACCAGGACTGGCCGAAGCGCTGCGGGCACCTCGCGGGCAAGACCCTCATCCCCGCGGAGGAGATGTGCGCCAAGGTCCGGGCGGCGGTCGATGCGAGGTCCGATCCCGACTTCATCGTCATCGCCCGGACGGACGCCATCGCGGTCGAGGGATTCGAGGCCGCGCTCGACCGGGCCAAGGCTTACGAGGAGGCGGGAGCGGACGTCCTGTTCGTCGAAGCGCCGACGACGATGGAGGAGGTCGAGGCGATCCCGCGGGCGTTCGCCCGGCCCACCCTGTACAACATGGCGATGAGCGGCAAGACCCCGGTGCTCCCCGCGAGCGAGATCGAGGCGCTCGGCTTCGGGGTCGTCATCTATCCGGGGCTGTCGCTCTCCGCCGCTATCCCGGCCATCCGGCGCGCGCTCGCGGAGCTGCGGGAGACGGGCGGGATCGAGGCGAGCAGCGCCGACATGGCGAGCTTCCGCGACTTCTTCGAGCTCATGGGCCTGGAGGCGGTGCAGGGCCTGGAGTCGCGCTACGCGGTGTCGGAGGGGGCCCGGGTCGGCTTCGACGACTGAGCCGCCGCCGAAGACGAAACCACGCCCAGGGGTGTGGTCCGGCCGGCCCGTGCCTGCAAGGTCACGTGCCGGCCGACTTCGCGATCGGGCGCCCGCGCGCGGCAAACGCCCCACGCGGCGCGGCCGCCCGCTACCCGCCCAGCGACTCGCGAAGGGCGGCGAGGTGCTCGAGTGAGCGCTCGAAGTCGCCCGGCTCCAGCCCCGGCAGGCGGGTGCGGGACGCGACGAGGTGGGTCATCGCGAAGCGCTCCCGGCATACCTCTATCCGGTCGCGCACCGCCTCCGGCTCCCCGACCAGCGCCCAGTCGTCCGGGCGGGCGCCGGCCCCGCGGCGGATCGCCCCGACCGGCGAGCGCGCGAGCGAGGCGGCCTGCTCGGCGAGCCGCTCGCGCGCGGCGCGGAGCCGCGCCCGGTCCCGGCTGATGAACGTGGTCCGCATGATCGGGGTCGCGGCGGGCGGCGCGGTCCGCACCGCCGCCCACGCCTCGCGGAAGCGGGCGAAGTTCCGGTCGAGGGCGTCCATCGACTCGATCGGGGAGGCGAAGTAGGGAAGCCCGATCCGGGCCGCCTGTTCGAGCGCCCGCGGCCCGAACGCTGCGACCCAGATCGGCGGATGGGGGTCCTGCACCGGGCGCGGAACGAGCCGCACCGGGCGTCCACGGGCGTCCCCCGACGTCTCGCCTCCCGAGCCGCGCGGGTCCTCCTCCCAGCCCACCGGCTCCCCCGCCCACGCCGCCGTCATCGTGTCGAGGGCCTGCTCGAAACGGTCCCGCTTCTCCTTCGCCGCCACCTCGAAGGCGTCGAAGAGCCCCGCCCGGTAACCCCGCCCCACCCCCAGGATCACGCGGCCCGCGGACAGCCGGTCGAGCACCGCCACCTCCTCGGCGGCCTGGACCGGATGCCGGATCGGGAGGAGGTACGAGCCGGTCCCGATCCGGAGGCGCCGGGTGCGGGCGGCGACCGCGGCGAGGGGAAGGAGTGGCTGGGGAAGCGGGACCCCTTCGTCGAAGTGGAACTCGGGCAGCCAGAACGAGTCGAGGCCGAGCGCCTCCGCCCGCTCCGCCTGCCGCGCGAACTGGTCCGCCGTGCCGGGCGGACCCACGTCCCACGCCGTCACCCCGATGTGAAGCCGCTTCCGCTCCTCCTCGCCCACGCCGTTGCCCCCCGACCACTCCCCGCGCCGCAGGGCCACCATAACCCGGAAGGAGGCAGGTGCGCGGTGGAGATTTTCGCCAAGCACACCCGGTCGCAAGGTTCCTGGGAACGCGGGCGTCCCGCCCGCACAGGGGAGGTGGGAAGCGCCCGTGAACAAAAGTGCGGGCGAGACGCCCGCGTTCCCAGGACGCGCCGTTCCCAGGAGCGCCTGCCACGAAGTGTGCTTGGCGAAAACCCCACCGCGCACATGAGCGCACCTGCCTCGGCAGCCTTGGCCGGCCCTGCCTGCACCTGCCCCCGGCCCGCCCTCGCCCCCCTGCCCTGTATACTCGGCGCATGGCCTCGTCGCCCGCACTGGAACCCGCTGACGAGCGGGAAGCGCCCTCGTCGGCAGCCGCCTCCCTGCCCGCGTCTCCCGACGCGCCAGCGCGGATCGAGGTCGCCATGCCGCGCGCCCTCTTCGATCGCCTGACGGAGCACGACGACGCGCCCCGCTGCCGCTATGACGAGCGCTTCCGGATGGGGGAGTTCGTGGCGGAGCCGGGCTTCGCCCACGAAGGCCCGGCGGCGGAGACGGACCTCCTGTTCGGGCGCATCGTCGACCAGCTCGCCGCCGCGGGGCGGCTCGTCTCCTGGCAGAGCGCGGGGGCGCTCCGCCTCCTGAGCGACGATGGCGCGTTCGAGCCCGATGCGAGCTACTACCTCGACCCGGCCGCCGAACGCTCGATCCGCTCCGTCGAAGGCTACCTCGACGTGCGCCGGGGGCTCCCGCCCCCCGACCTCGTGGTGGAGATCGACCGTAGCCGCCGGTCCCGCCACAAGCTCGCCCCCTACTTCCGGATGGGGGTCCGGGAGGCGTGGACCAAGAGCCGGAGGGAGGTCGCGTGCATCTGGGTCCCGGACCCCGGATCGCGGGAGGGGTTTCGCCTCTCCCCGGAGAGCGAGGTATGGCCCGGCCTCTCCCGGGGCGACCTCGATCGGCTCCTCGTCCTTCGGGACCCGGTCGAGAGGGCGCGGCTGTCCCGGCTGCTCGCCCGCCGGGTGGCGGCCGGGATCGCGGCGCGCCCGCGCCCGGAGTGACCCCGCCGCCGACGGACCCCGCCGTGTCCGAGCGAGCCCCCGACACCCCCGCCCCCGTCGCCAGCCCCTCCGCCGCCAGCGGGAGCGCCGACACTCCTGCCGCGGCCGGCGCCGGGGCGCGCTCCGTGTGGATCGCGCCGTCCCTCCTCGCCGCCGACTTCGCGCGGCTCGGCGAGGAGGTGGAAGCGGTCGTCCGGGCGGGGGCCGACCTCATCCACTTCGACGTGATGGACAGCCATTTCGTCCCGAACCTCACCCTCGGGCCGATGGTGTGCGAGGCGCTGGCCGGGGCCGCCGGAGCGACCCCCATCGACGTCCACCTCATGGCCCGGCCGGTGGACCGCCTGATCCGGGACTTCGCGGCGGCCGGCGCGGCGTGGATCTCGATCCACCCCGAAGGGACGGACCACCTCGACCGCTCGCTCGCCCTCATCCGCGACCTCGGCTGCAAGGCGGGCCTCGCGCTGAGCCCCGCGACCCCGCTCGCCTGGCTCGACTGGACCCTCGACCGGCTGGACCTCGTGCTCGTCATGTCCGTCAATCCGGGGTTCGGGGGGCAGTCCTTCCTTCCCGTCGCGCTCGCCAAGCTCCGCGCCGCGCGCGCGGTCCTCGACCGCCGCGAGGCGGTGGGCGGGCCGCCGGTCCGGCTCCAGGTGGACGGCGGGGTCAAGCCCGGCAACGTCGGGGCGATCGCGGGCGCCGGCGCGGACACGTTCGTAGCCGGGTCGGCGGTCTTCGGATCGGGGGACTACGCGGCTACGATCACGGCGCTGCGGGCCGCGGCGGAGGGGGAGTCCGGGGCGGCCCGCCGCGCGGCGGCAAGGCGAACGCAGGCCGGAGCCGGGGCAGGGACCGGAGCAGGGACGCAAGCGGGGGCGGGAGCCTCCGCGGCCGGCGGCTGAGGCGGGCGGCGCCGGGGCAGGCCGCGGCGGACCCAGGGGCAGCGGGAGGAGGAACATTCGGCGATGGACATGCAGACGGCCATCCGGACGGTGGCGGACGGCCGCGACCTCGACGGCGGCTCGATGACCGCGGTGATGCACACGATCATGACCGGCGAGGCGACGGAGTCGCAGATCGGCGGGTTCCTGATCGGGCTTCGCATGAAGGGCGAGACGGTCGAGGAGATCGCGGCCGCCGCCCGGGTCATGCGCAGCCTCGCGGCCAGCGTGCCGGTGGCCCCCGAGGGGCTGGTCGACACCGCCGGCACCGGGGGCGACGTCTCGGGCACCTTCAACATCTCCACCACCGCGGCCCTCATCGCGGCCGGGGCCGGGGTGCGGATCGCCAAGCACGGCAACCGGTCCGGGTCGAGCCGCTCCGGCAGCGCGGACGTGCTCCAGAGCGCCGGGGTCGACATCGACCTCACGCCCGACCAGGTGGCGGAGTGCATCGCCCGCACCGGCTTCGGCTTCATGTTCGCCCCCCACCACCACCGCGCCATGCGCTACGCGGTGGGGCCGCGGCGGGAGATGGGCGCGCGCACGATCTTCAACCTCCTCGGGCCGCTCACCAACCCGGCCGGCGCCCCGAACCAGGCGCTCGGGGTGTTCGCACCGGAGTGGACCGGACGGATCGCCCGCGTGCTCCGCGCGCTCGGCAGCCGCCACGTCCTCGTCTACCATTCCCGGGACGGTCTCGACGAGATCAGCATCGGAGCGCCGACCCTCATCGCGGAGCTGAAGGACGGCGAGGTCCGCGAGTACGAGCTGACCCCGGAGGAGGTCGGACTCGAACGCCTCCGGTCGGGCGAGGCGCTGGACGCGCTGCGGGTGGACGGCCCCGAAGCGAGCGCGGCCCTCATGCGCGAGGCGCTGGACGATCGACCCGGCCCCGCCCGCGACGTCGCCCTGCTGAACGCGGGGGCGGCCATCCACGTGTCGGGGGCGGCGGCGAGCCTCGCCGAGGGGGTCGAGGCGGCCCGCGGCTCGGTCGCGAGCGGAGCCGCGAAGGCGACCCTGGCCGCCCTCGTCGAGGCGTCGAACGCCCTCGCGGCGGGCCGGGCCTGAACGGGGCCGCACGGGCCGCCGCCCCCGCTCGAACCGAAGCGGACCTGATGATCCCCGACCCACCCGCTCCCCTCCCCGGCCACCCTTCCCGGCCTTCCCCGGCCCTCCCGGAACGCACGACCGGGTTCGCCCGCCCGCTCTTTCGCGCCGCGCAATCGAGCGGCGCCCCCTACCGCCAAGCCTCCTGGGAACGCTCGTGTCCCGCCCGCAGATGGACCGAAAGGCCCCCCAAGCCCGGGTCGATGCGAGGCATTTGCACTATGGGGATTTTCGCCAAGCACACCTCTCGCGGGCGCTCCTGGGAACGCTCGTGTCCCGCCCGCAGCGGACCGAAGTGAAGCGCACGGAAAGAAATGCGGGCGAGACACCCGCGTTCCCAGGGAGGGCGGCCCCATGAGCGGGCGCGGCATCCCGGACGTCCTCGCCCGCATCCTCGGGCGCAAGCGGGAGGAGGTCGAGGAGGGCATCCGGCGGATCCCGCTCCCGGAGATGCGCCGCCGGGCGGCGGACGCGCCCGCGCCCCGCGGCTTCCGGGCCGCGATCGAGGCGCGGATCAGCGCGGGCCGCCCGGCCGTCATCGCCGAGATCAAGCGGGCGTCGCCGAGCCGGGGCGTCATCCGCCGCGACTTCGACCCGCCCCGCATCGCCGCGGGGTACGAGCGGGGCGGCGCCGCGGCCCTGTCCGTGCTGACGGACCGCGAGTTCTTCCAGGGCTCGCCGGAGCACTTGCGGGCGGCGCGGGCGGCCGCCTCCCTCCCGGTGCTCCGCAAGGACTTCCTCATCGACCCGTGGCAGGTCCACGAGGCGCGGGCGATGGGGGCGGACTGCGTGCTTCTCATCGTCGCCGCCCTCGACGACGACACCCTCCGGCGGCTCGCCGAGACCGCCCGCGAGGCCGGGGTCGACACCCTCGTCGAGGCGCACGACGAGGCGGAGCTCGAGCGCGCGCTCCGGGTCCCCGCCCCCCTCGTCGGGATCAACAACCGCGACCTCCGCACCTTCGAGACCGCCCTCGCGACGACCGAGCGGCTCGCGGGGCGGGTCCCGGCCGACCGGCGGACGGTGACCGAGAGCGGGGTCGCCTCCCGCGAGGACGTGGCGAGGCTCCGGGCCCGCGGCGTCCACGCCTTCCTGGTGGGGGAGGCGTTCATGAGCGCGCCCGACCCCGGTGCGCGGCTCGCTGACCTCTTCGGCGAGGAGGAAGGGAAGGGGGGCCGCGACGGCGATGACGAGGCCCGGCGGGCGAGCCGGGGTCCGGGCGGAAGCCCGGGCCGGGGCGGGGCCGCGGCCGGTCCGCGGGCGGGCCAGCCGCCGGGATGAGCCGCCTCGACAGCGCCATCCGCCGGCTCATGGCGCAGCGCGCGTGCCTGGACCTCGCGTGCGAGCTGATCGCGGGCGCGCCGGGCCACGTGTTCGAGCTGGGGCTCGGCAACGGGCGGACCTACGACCACCTCCGGGAACGGCTCCCGGGCCGCGAGATCTTCGTGTTCGAGCGGAGCGTCTCCGCGCACCCGGACTGCATCCCGGACGACGACCACCTGTTCCCCGGGGACGTGCTCGACGCGCTTCCCGCGGCGGGGGAACGATTCCGGGGATCGGTGGCCCTCCTCCACGCGGACGTCGGGACGGGGGTGGCGGAGCACAACCGCCGGCTCGCGGCGCGGATCTCCCCGCTCCTCCCGCCGCTGCTAGCGCCGGGGGCGATCGTCGTCACCGACCAGGAGATGGCCCTCCCCGCGGCGGCCCCCGTCCGCCTGCCGGACGGGGTCGCGCCGGGGCGCTACCACATGGTCCGCAACGCCCCCTGACCGCGCTTCCGCCGCCCGGCCATCGCTTCGATCGGGCGCGCGGTCGCCGGCCGCTCCGGCCTGCGCTGTACGGAGCCGGCGTCCGGACGCCGGCTTCTCAGTGGGACCGGGGGTCCAGGGTCTCCTGGAGGGCGTCGCCCAGGCGGTTGATCGCGAGCACGGCGGCGAAGATGAGCGCCCCCGGAAGGATCGCCAGCATCGGCGCGCTTCCCATGAGCTCCTGCGCGTTGCTCAGCATGTTCCCCCAGCTCGGCAACGGGGGCTGGATGCCGAGCCCGAGAAAGCTCAGCACCGATTCGAGCAGGATGACGTGGCCGACCGCGAGGGTCGCGGCGACGAGCAGCGGGGATGCGACGTTCGGGAGCACGTGCCGCACCATGATCCGGAGCGGCCCGGCCCCGACCGCGACCCCGGCCCGGACGTAGTCCCGCTCGCGCACGCTCAGGGTGGCCCCGCGCACCAGCCGCGCGATCCCCGGCCAGCCGAACAGGGCCACGATCACGACAATGCGCGCGATGCCGGCCGCCTCCGACGCCGCCCAATCCGCCGGCAGGCCCGTCTTCGTCAGATCCACCGCCGCGAGCACGATGAGGAGGGGGAGCAGCGGGGCGGCGGCCACCCCATCCGTGAACCGCATGAGGGCCGCGTCGACCCAGCGCCCGAAGTAGCCCGCCAGTAGCCCGACGACGGTCCCGAGTAAGGCCGCGGCGAGCGCGCCCCCGAGCCCGATCGCGAGCGACGTCCGGCCCCCGTGGAGGAGGCGAAGGCCGGTGTCGCGGCCCAGCTCGTCGGTCCCGAGCCAGTGGGCGGGGGAGGGGGCCTCGAAGCGGGCGAAGAGGTCCACCCGATCCGGATCGAGGCCGCTCGCCGCCTCGAAGACGGGGGCGGCGGCGCAGAGGAGCGCGAGCCCGGCGAGGAGGGCTCCGGCTGCGAGCCCGCGGGGGCGGGGGCGGCCGATCCGGCCCGGACCCGTGGTCCCTATCTTCATTGGTAGGTGACGCGCGGGTCGAGCCACGCATACGCGAGGTCCGCGAGGAGGCTCGCGAGCAGGGTCACCCCGGTCGCCATCAGCAGGGCGGCGAGGGCGAGGTTGAAGTCGTTGCCCATGATGGCGTCGTAGATGAGCTTGCCGACGCCCGGCCAGGCGAAGACCGTCTCGACCACGAGGGCCCCCGATACCAGGGTCCCCATGTCGAGCGCGATCACGGTGGTGACGGGGATCATCGCGTTGCGGAGCGCGTGCCCGGCCACCACCCGGCCGGTTCCGGCCCCCTTGGCCCAGGCGGTGCGGACGTGGTGCTGGCCGAGGGCCTCGATGACCGCGGCGCGCATGAAGCGGAGGTGCCCGCCGACGGACGCGAAGACGAGGGTCGCGACCGGGAGGACGAAGAAATGGAGCCGGCCGAACGCGCCTCGCCCGGCCCCGACATCCCCCGTACCGCCGGCCGGCAGCACCCCGAGCCCGACCGCGAAGACGACGATGAGGACGAGGCCGAACCAGAACACCGGCACGGACACCCCGGCGAGGGCGGCGAGGTTGACGAGGCGGTCATACCAGGAGAAGGGCTTCACGGCGGCGAGGGCGCCGGCCGGGAGCGCGATGGCGAGGGCGAGGAAGAAGCTCGCGCCGAGGAGGACGAGGGTATTCGCGAGGGCGGGGCCGAGCACGTCGAGGACCGGGGCGGCATGGAGCCGGGAGTAGCCGAGGTCGCCGCCCGCGGCGAGGCGGGCCCATGCCCACCACCGCTCGAGGATGGGGCGGTCCAGGCCGTGGAGCGCCTTGAGGCGGAGGGCGTCCTCGGCGGTCAGGTCCGGGTCCGAGGACAGCATGAGGTCGATGGGGTCGCCCGGCATGAGGCCGATGAGGGCGTACACCGCAAGGGACATGACCCCGAGGACCAGCGCCGCCTGCCACAGCCGGCCGAGGACGAGGGTGGTCACGCGTGGAGCCCGTCCCCGCCGGGCGGAGGCGCGGGGGCCGCGGGCTCCGGCGCCGCGGTCACGGCGGCCGAGGGGCGGCGCCCCGCCGCATCGCGAGCCTTCTCCGCCCGGCGCGGGCCGGGCGGGCGCCCCTCTCCTTTGAGGCCCGTGCGCTGTTCGTAAGCTGTTGATATAGGGAGAGTAGAGCGGAAGGCGAAATATTCTTTACCCCACCGGGACGGCGTCGTTCCAGGGTTTGGGGTCGGTTCGAGGGGCATTTGGGCGGATTTCACCCCACGGCGAGTGGTTCGCGGGTCGTACCTGGGCGCCCCCTCCCTGGGTACGCCGGCGTCTCGCCGGCAAAGGAAGGGGCGAAGCGCCCGTGAACGAACAGGCCGGCGGGACGCCGGCGTACCCAGGGACGTCCGCGAGAGGCGTGCTTGGCGAAATCCCCACCGCGCACATGCCTCTTTTCGTGCTTCCCATCCCGGCGATGCAGGAAATGGGGCATCATGCGGTCGATGCGAGGCTGCGGGCGGCATCCGGCCGCCCTGCGGAGCGTGGAGGGGCCGGGGCCGCGTGGCCGGGCGAGACCCCCGGCCTCCGGCGCGGCTCGCGGGGCTCCCGGATCGGCCGGAGGACTCATGGCATCCATCGACCTCGGCGGGGTCGCCGTCCCGGAGACCGCGCTCGCATGGAAGTTCGTGCGGGCCTCCGGCCCCGGCGGGCAGAACGTCAACAAGGTCTCGACCGCGGTGGAGTGCCGCCTGGACCTCGACGCGGCGGGCATCCGGGGAGGGCTTCGCGAGCGTCTCGAACGTCTCGCCGGGAGCCGGCTGACGGCGGCGGGCGAGGTCGTCGTCTTCGTCGACACCCACCGTACCCAGCCCCGCAACCGGGAGGCGGCGCTCGCGCGCCTCGCGGCCCTCCTCGAGGAGGCGCGGCCCGAGCCCCGGCCGCGGGTCCCCACCCGGCCCACCGCCCGTACCCGCGCGAGGCGCCGCGAAGACAAGCAGCGCCGGAGCGGGATCAAGAAGCTCCGCGGCTCCGTAGACCCATCCGACACTTGAGCCGGATTACGCGAGAAGATCGGCCCGGGACCCGGGAAGAAGCGGCGAGCCACCGGCCCCGGCCCCTCGGTACCAGTTGCGCGCCGTTGCGTGCGCGGGGCGCCGCCGGGGCCGCTCCGGGAAGCGGACGCATCGAGGCAGCCGGCGAGAAGACCGCCGGCTTCCTTTCGCGCATCAGCATCCCCTCCCGGAACCGGTCCTCCCGCGCGAACCCGGCCCCGAGCGGGCGGCGATTCCGCCCGCTCAGAAGCGCAGGGAGAAGCTCATCCCGCCGCCGAGCTCCCGGCTGCCGCCGCTCGTCGCCCAGCTCACCCCGCCCCGGAGCGCGTACCGGCCCTCGCCCCCGGAATGCGAGCCGTTCAGGCCCACCCGAACCCACGTCGCATCGGCCTCCGACTCCAGCTCCGTTCCCGACACCCGCACCTTCCGGTCCTTCGACAGCTCGCGCTCCACGTCCAGCGAGCCGAACAGGCGGTTTCCCGACGACCCGCCGCCCGGCTCCAACTCCACCGCCATCCCCGCACGGCCCCGCAGGCTTCGCCCCTCTTCCAGGGACACGCGCGCCCCCACCGCATCGGTGAAGCCGCCCACCGAAACCCTCGAATGCACCAGCCCGGCCCGCGGCGTGAGCGCCATCCCGACCGGCGCGCCGGCCAGGGCGAACCGGCGACCGGCCTCCACCCCCAACGCATACCCGCGGCCCGGCGCGTCCTGCTTCAGCACCCCGCGAAGCGACGACCGGAAGTCCGCCTCGTACCACGTCGCCTCGGCCTGGACGTCCACGTACACGTCATCCCGGGCCCAGGCCCCGGACACCCCCACGCCGCGGCCCGACAGCTCGATCTCCCCGCCGTGCGACACGTCCGCCGTCCCCTGCCGATGATGCAGCGAGACACCGAGCAGGCCCTCTTCGCCCGCGGCTACGTCCATCCCCGCCTGAAGCCCGGACCGGCGGTGGTCGTACTCCAGCCCGACCCCCGAGAGCTTCCGGGAGGCCGACGCCTCCGCCTTCCATTTGCCGCGCGCCGCCTCCACCCGCGCCCAGCCCCCGTGGTCCGCACGCGGCGCCGACGTCCGCGCCTGGAAATCCGCCGGCCCGTTCAGCCCCAGCAGCACCGACGGCAGCGCCTCGTACACCCGGGACCGCCGCGCGTGAACCGGCTCCAGCCCCACCACGCCGCCAACGGCGACGATGCCCACGTCGTTCGCGCCTTCCGGAACCGAGCGCCGCGAGCCGGGCTCCCCCAGCTCGATGGGGGACCCGTCCACGGGGACGTATCGCATCTCGGGCGCGCCGCCGGCATCGCGCATCTCACCCGAAATCCGACCGAAGGCTTGGGTGAACGTCTCCCCGGCGCGCTGCCGGAGCTCCACCACCAGATCGCCCCGCGCGCTCGTGATGGCTTCGCCTTCGATGCCGGTGACCCGGCCGTTCGCCTCCACCGTCACCGTCCCGCCGTCGTCGAGCCGCACCCGTCCGGCCGTGCCGCCCACCGCCACCGCGCTGCCCTTGCCGGCCACGTCGATGGTCCCGGTGACCGCACTCCCGGCCTCCATCGCGACTTGGGCAGGACGGCTCCCCAGATCGACGACGTCCCCCTCGACCCTGCCGCCGGCCGCGACCGTCACGCGCAGGGCGCCGGCCGCGTTCCGGACCGCGACCCCCTCGAGGCCCGTGACCCGACCGGTGACCCTCACCATGCCGCCGTTGTCGAACTGCACGCGCCCCGCCGCGCCGTCCACCGTCACCGTGCTCGCGGCCAGGTGGATGGCGCCCGTGACCGTCCCGCCGCGCGACACCGTGACCGTGTGCTCGCCCGTGCCCCGACCGAACACGTTGCCTTCGACCGTGCCCGAGATCGTCGCGCTCAGGTCGCCCGCACCCTCCTCGACGAGGTCGCCCCGGACCGTCCCGGCCACCACCGCGCGCAGGTCGCCGTCTCCCAGGCCGCGGACGTCGCCGATGACCGTTCCCGCCCGCGCCACCGTCACCGCCAGGTCCCCGGACTCGCTGCGTACCGCCTCTCTCCTGCCCGCGGCCTCCACGCCGGTGAGCTGGCCGGTCGTGGCCACCGTCACCACGCCGCCGTTGCTGAAGAGAACGCGCCCGATGCTCCCCGCCACCGTCAGCGGACTGGCGGGGTCGTGCACCGTCCCGGTCACCGCGCCGCCTTCCTGCACGTCCACCGTCAGCGCGCCGCCGCCCCGGGCAAGAAGGTCGCCTTCGACCTTGCCCGTGACCGTCGCGTTCAGGTCGCCCGCGCCCTCCTCGACGAGGTCGCCCCGAACCGTCCCGGCTACCACCGCGCGCAGGTCGCCATCTCCCAGGCCGCGGACGTCGCCGGTCACCGTCCCCGCCCGTGCCACCGTCACCGCCAGGTCCCCGGACTCGCTGCGCACCGCCTCTCTCCCGCCCTCGACCTCGACGCCGGTGAGCTGGCCGGTCGCGGCCACCGTCACCGCGCCGCCGTTGCCGTAGAGAACCCGCCCGATGCTCCCCGCCACCGTGAACGGATCGCCGACGGGGTCGTGCACCGTCCCGGTCACCGCGCCGCCTTCCTGCACGTCCACCGTCAGCGCGCCGCCACCCTGGGCAAGAAGGTCGCCTTCGACCTTGCCCGTGACCGTCGCGTTCAGGTCGCCCGCGCCCTCCTCGACGAGGTCGCCCCGAACCGTCCCGGCTACCACCGCGCGCAGGTCGCCATCTCCCAGGCCGCGGACGTCGCCGGTCACCGTCCCCGCCCGCGCCACCGTCACCGCCAGGTCCCCGGACTCGCTGCGTACCGCCTCTCTCCTACCCGCGACCTCCACGCCGGTGAGCCTGCCGGTCGCGGCCACCGTCACCGCGCCGCCGTTGCCGTAGAGAACCCGCCCGATGCTCCCCGCCACCGTGAACGGATCGCCGACGGGGTCGTGCACCGTCCCGGTCACCGCGCCGCCTTCCTGCACGTCCACCGTCAGCGCGCCGCCGCCCCGGGCAAGAAGGTCGCCTTCGACCGTGCCCGAGACCGTCGCGCTCAGGTCGCCCGCGCCCTCCTCGACGAGGTCGCCCCGGAGCGTCCCGGTCACCACCGCGGTCAGGTCGCCATCTCCCAGGCCGCGGACGTCGCCGGTGACCGTTCCCGCCCGCGCCACGGTCACCGCCAGGTCCCCGGACTCGCTGCGAATCGCCTCTCTCCCACCCTCGACCTCGACGCCGGTGAGCCTGCCGGTCGCGGCCACCGTCACCGTGCCGCCGCTGGTGTAGAGCAGCCGACCGATGCTGCCCGCCACCGTCAGCGGGCCGGCGGGGTCGTGCACCGTCCCGGTGACCGCGCCGCCTTCCCGCACGTCCACCCTCAGCGCGCCGCCGGTCGGGGGGCGGAGGTCACCGGCGACCGTCCCCGCCACCGTCACGTTCAGGTTCCCGGACTCGCTGCGAATCGCCTCGCTTTCGCCCTCCACACCGGTGAGCCGGCCGGTGGCGGCCACCGTCACCGTGCCGCCGTTGGTGTAGAAGAGCCGCCCGATACTGCCGGCCACCGTCAGCGGCCCGGCGGGGTCGTGCACCGTCCCGGTGACCACGCCGCCTTCCTGCACGTCCAACCTCAGCGCGCCGCCGGTCGGGGCGCGAAGGTCATCGCTCTCCACCCTGCCGGCCACCGTCACCGACAGATCCCCCGCCTCGTTGCCGATCGCGCCGGTGACGACGCCGCCCGCCAGCACCGCCAGCGTCAGGTCGCCCGCGCCGTCGGAGAGGATGCCGTCGCCCGAGGTCGCGCCGACCCTCCCGGTCTTTCCGACCGTCACCGTCCCGCCGCCCGCCAGGTGGACGCCAGCGCCGGTCCCGCCCATGACCGCGCCGTTCACCGTCACCGTTTGCGCCCGAAGGTCTTCGTCCCCCGCGGCGAGGCCCGCCCCGACGACGAAGACGCCGTGGCGTCCGCCGTTGATCTCCGCCCCATCGGCCACGGTCACCGTAATGGCGCCGTTGCGGTCGTGCGCCAGGGCGTAGCGCGCGTGAACGCCGTCGCCTTCGGAGGTGATCGTCCCGCCGGTCACGTCCACCTGGACGTCGCCCGCGTTGTAGCTCATGGCGCGCAGCCGGACGCCGTCCTTCCAGGTGTCCGTATAGTCGGCAGGAAGCGCGGCGAGCGCCGCTTCCACGTCCCCGCCCGTCAGGACAGCCGCCAGCACCGTCCGCTCGTCGTCCGAGAGCGTCCCGCCGAGGCCGCCGCGCCGGACGTAATCCGCTATCTCGGTGTGGGAGAGCGCCATGGCGCGGATGCCCGCGCGGGGGACGTCCAGAATCTTGACCGCCGCCGCCTCCGCCAGTCTGGCGTTGTCCCCCGGAGCGTTTCCCTGGGAGCCATGGTGATCCGTCCGCTCCGCGCCGCGCGCGGCCCGGAAGGCCCTCATGCGCGCCTTCCAGGCGTCGTCGTAATCATCGGGAAGCGCATCCAGCGCCGTCGTCAGCGCGACCTCGTCCCCCGCCGTGATCGCGTCCAGAACGGCCCGCTCGCCCGCCGAGAGCGTCCCGTCGTCGCCCGCCGCGGCGTCGTCGATATAGTCGTCCATCACGCCCTCGCCGACCGTGACGTCGCCGCTGGAGGTGACGTGAATCATGGGCGCGGTTCCGGCCGTCTCGTCCGCGGCCTCGTTTCCCTCTCCGAAGGTGGAGCCGCTCCGGGGCTCGGCCCAGGCGAGAATGCCCGTGTCCCGGGCCTCGATCCGGCCCCGCGCGTCGATGACGATGCGCCCCGCCGCGTTCGCGGAGGGCATCAGCCGGCCGTAGACGCCGTTGCCGAAGGGCGCCGCGGTCCGCGTCTCCGCGCCGATCGTCGCATGGCCGGAGCCGTTGCCGGCGTGAAGCAGATAGACGCCGACGCTGCCCTCGCCTTCCGCCACGATGACGGCTTCGCCCGATACGTCGACCGTGACGTCGCCCTCGCCCGATGAGACGCCGTTGACGGCGCGGGTGAATCGGCCCCTGGTCGTGACGGAGGCGCCCGACACGCTCAAGTCGGCGTTTCCGGTCCCGCCAATCTTCCCGCTATAGACGCCGTGGGCGAGGAAGCCGTTCGTCTCGATGGAGCCGCCGTGAACGGCGACGTCGACGTCTCCCGTCGGACCCTGTTGATAGCCGAAGATGCCGAGGGAGTTGGCTCCCTCCGTCCTCATGACGACGTCCTTCGTGTCGATATCGATGTCGCCCGCGACCTGCAGCCAGCCGGTGACGCCCTGGCTGACGCCTCCTCCCGTCGTCGTCAAGACGCCGCCCGACACGTCGATCCTGATGTTGCCCGTCCCGGCCTGGCGACGGACGTATACGGCGTTGCCGTTGTCGTTGGCCGTCGTGATGTCGACGTCCTTCACCGTGACGGCGACGTCGCCGCTTCCGCCGTTGCTCCAGCTGCGGATGCCTTTCGCCCAGTTGCCCGAAGACGACAGGGAGCCGCCCGTCACCTCGATGGTGACGCTCCCCACGCCGTAGGTGTCGGCGGTGACGGGGGATTCGTTGTAGCCCGTCAGCGAGATGGCGGGGTTGCGGAGGTTGATGTGGACGTCTCTCGTCTCGCTGGCGCTGCGGTCGCATACGGCGATCGTCGTGCGGCCGGTCACGACGTCGCCCGCGCACAGGTTCTGCGCCGCCGCCCCTCCCGCGCCGAGCGCGAGGGCGGTCCCCAGAGCGAGCGCGGCGGCCACGGGCGCCGGCAGGGCCGGTGCGGCGCGAGGCGCGTCCATCTCCGGTCGGCGCTCCATCACGAATGCTCCGCGCAGGGGGGTGGGGGGCATGGACTTCTCTCCTCTGACGAAGCCATTTCGGCAAGGCGACAGGATTCCAGCCGCGGTCCATCGGACCGGCCCTGGGCTCGACCCGAAGGGAACGTCGGGCATCGCGGACGCGGGCCGCCAGCATCCGAGCGTCGTGAGCGCCGGTCCGGCTTCCGTGGCCGGCTCTCCATTTCGATACCCTATCACGAGGTTCGAGCCGGGTCTGCCAAGCCCCCGAGCCACGTCCCCGGATCCGCGCGACCTCCGCCAAGCCCGAGGCCATCCCATGGATCACGGTCATCGGAAGCCCGGGCGGCCGGGATGGCCGCGGCCTCCCGGTCGTGCGATTGGGCCCGGGACGTGGGCGGGACCCGCTGCCCTACCGGCATGGGCGGAGCCGCACGCCTCGCCGCCCGCGCCCACGCCGGCGGGCGCCGGCCGAACGCCGGGCGGGCGCGTCGACCGATCGGGAGACGGCTACCGCTTGCGGAACTCCTCGAGGAAGGCCACCACCGAGTCCACGAACGCCTTGCCGCCGATCTTGTCGTAGAACATCGGCCACACCGAGCGGGCCTTCTCGATCCACTCCCGCTCGCCGTCGGCGGGGACCGTGATCTCGAGACCGGCCTCGACCGCCTGGAGCGCGGCGGTCCCCTCGCGCACGATCGCCCACTCGCGCTCCTCTGCCTGCGCGCGCCGCGCCGCTTCGTCCACGATCTCGCGGACGTCCGGGGCAAGGCCCTGGTACCACGCATCGTTCACCACCACCGGCCCGATCCAGAGGAGGTAGTGGATGTTGGTGATGTAGTCCTGCACTTCGTCGAACCGGACCGAGGGGATGGCGATGTAGGGGTTGTCCTGCCCGTCCACGACCTTCTGCTGCAGCGCGTTGAACACCTCCGTCCACGCCATCGGCACCGGGTTGACGCCCCACGCCTTGTAGGCCGCGATCATGATCTCGTTCTTGGGCACCCGGATCCGAAGCCCCTGGAGGTCGGCCGGGGTGCGCACCGGCTTCTTCGAGTTCGTGAGCACCCGGAACCCGCCGGTGAGCCACGCGACGGCCCGCATGTTGGCCTGCTCCGCCATCGTGTCGTTGAGGACCTCCCGCAGGGGGCTGTCCAGCACCGCCCACGCCTCCTCGAAGTTGTTCCACATGTAGGGGAGGGTGCAGAACCCGACGATCGGGGCGAACGGGGTGACGTTGTTCACCGCGGCGCTCGCCATGTTCAGGATCCCGCTCGACACCTGGTTCACGTTGTCCTGCTCGGAGCCGAGCTGGCCGCCGAGGAAGACGTCGACCTGGATCCGCCCTTCGGAGAGCGCTTCGGCATGACGCTTGAACGCATGGCCGAACACCCCGTGGTAGCTGTCGTCGGGATTGGCCGACGCGAACTTGATCTTCACCTCCTGCGCGTGGCCGGTCTGGAGCGCCGCGAACAGCAGCGCCGCCGTGAGCATCGCGATCCTCTTCATGTTCATGCCTCTTTCCCGGTTTGGTCCTCTTCCGTCCGGCGGGGAGGCTTGGCCTCCTCCCGCCCTCCGCCCGAAGGCAGGGGCGCGGGGGCGCCTCCCTCCCGGCACGCCGCCGACCATCGCACATGGAAGGCCGATTTTCCAGAACGGCGCCCGGATCGGACGGCGGGATCGAGCCCTGTCGAGGAGTCCGGCGGGAACCGGAGGCATCGATCCGGCTCCTCCTTGCCGAGCTTTTCCGACACGGAAACGAGCCCGAGCGCCTCATCGGGGGCGAGGCCTGGGGACGCTCCTGGGTACGCCGGCGTCCCGCCGGCCCGGAGGCGGAGCATTCGGGAACGCGAATGCCGGCGAGACGCCGGCGTACCCAGGGGGTTGGCGAGCGGGGCGCCGGCGCGAAAATCCCCACCGCGCACATGCCTCAGGGCCGTCCTATGGTTCCGCCCCGGGGGCCGATGGCATAGCATGGACGAAGGAGATTCGGGCGCCCGCTCGGCCTCGGCCGAGCCCCTCATCATAGGAACCGGAACGGGAGACCACGAACCTTGAGCGACGCCCCGCTGCACGAAAGCGCCTTGGCCGGCCTCGGCCTCATCGGCCGGGGCAAGGTCCGCGACCTCTACGCGGTGGACGACGACTGGCTCCTCATCGTCGCCACCGACCGGCTGTCGGCCTTCGACGTGGTCCTGCCCGACCCCATTCCGGGCAAGGGCGCGGTGCTCACCGGGATCTCCGAGTTCTGGTTCCGCCGCACGGCGGAGATCTCGCGCAACCACCGGGCCGGGGCGCCGCCGCTCGAAGCGGTGCTCTCCGACCCCGCGGACCTCGCCTCGGCCCGCGGGCGCGCGATGGTGGTGCGCCGGCTCCGGCCCCTCCCCATCGAGGCGATCGTCCGCGGCTACCTCGTCGGCTCCGGGTGGCGGGAGTACCGGGCGGCGGGGTCGGTCTCCGGGATCGCGCTCCCGGAGGGCCTCCGCGAAGCCGGGCGGCTGCCCGAGCCGCGGTTCACCCCCTCCACCAAGGCGGAAGCCGGGGAGCACGACGAGAACATCGACTTCAAAGCCGCGTGCCGCCTCGTCGGCCGGGGCGTGGCCTGCCGGGTCCGCGCCGTCTCCCTCGACCTCTACCGCTTCGCGGCGGAGCACGCCCGCGCGCGCGGGATCATCATCGCGGACACCAAGTTCGAGTTCGCGGTGGACGGCGACGGCGAGCTCGTCCTCATCGACGAGGCCCTGACCCCGGACTCCTCCCGGTTCTGGCCCGCCGACGAGTACGCCGAAGGGTCGAGCCCGCCGAGCTTCGACAAGCAGTTCGTGCGGGACTACCTCGATACCCTCGGCTGGGACAAGCGCCCGCCCGCGCCCTCCCTTCCGCCCGACGTCATCCGGAAGACCACGGAGAAGTACCGGGAGGCCGAGCGCCGCCTCCTCGCCTGATCCGGTCCCGCGGCGCTGACCGTCCCGGCGCCCTCGCTCGCCGGTTGGACTGATCCGCACCGGTCTGGTAGTCGATGGAATCCTGCGAGTGACCCAGGGATGAAATCGAAGACGATACGAAAGGTGGAGTTCGGCGATTTCCAGACCCCACTCGAGCTTGCACGTCGGGCGTGCAATCTGATTCGCCGTCTGGGAATTGTTCCCGGATCGGTGGTCGAGCCTGCCTGTGGAAAAGGTTCGTTTCTGCGCGCCTCCGAAGAAGTATTTTCCGGGTGCGAATCGTTCCTCGGATTCGAGATCAATCCGGACTACGTGGACGCGGCAAGAGTGTTGAAGAGGTCGAAAATTTACTGCGAGGATTTTTTCTCGAAGGACTGGCCGTCCACGTTGAACAGCCTTGAAGAAACGGTGCTGGTCATTGGAAATCCGCCGTGGGTGACCAACTCTACCGTGGGCTCGCTGGGCGGCGCGAATCTGCCGAGGAAGTCCAACTTCCAGCGTTTCAATGGCCTGGATGCGATTACCGGCAAGAGCAATTTCGACATTTCTGAATGGATGATGATGCACCTGTTGGAATGCCTCTCGGGGCGGAGAGCCGTGCTTGCGATGCTGTGCAAGACCGTGGTCGCCCGGAAGGTGCTCCGGCATACGTGGAGCCGAAATTTCCAGGCATCGAGCTCGACGGTCTACGAAATAGACGCGGCTGCGCATTTCGGCGCCGCGGTCGACGCCTGTTTCCTGGTCTGCATTCTCGAACCGGGGGCCGAATCCAGGGAATGCGCGGTCTATCCGGGTCTTGATTCTTCGGCCCGTACTTCCACCTTCGCGCTCCTGGACGGACGGCTGGACTCGGGGGCCGCCGCCGAATACGGCCGCCTGTACGGGGAATCGCCCTTGAAATGGCGGTCGGGCGTAAAGCACGATTGCGCGGGCGTCATGGAGCTTCGTCACAGGAGCGGTGATGAATTCGAGAACGGCCTGGGTGAAACCGTGAGGCTTGAGAGGACGTACCTCTATCCCAGCCTCAAGAGCTCCGAATTGATGAAGCCGGGATCGGCTCCGTCGCGTTGCACGATCGTCACCCAGCGATGGCCCGGCGAGAATACTTCGAGGATCAGGCGCAAGGCGCCCCGCACCTGGGACTATCTTCAGTCCCATGCCGGCAGGCTGGACCGCCGCGCCAGCGCGATCTACCGGAACCGTCCGCGGTTTTCGATTTTCGGCATCGGACCCTACACCTTTGCGCCCTGGAAAGTCGCGATCTCGGGGTTCTACAAGCGCCTCGACTTCCAGTGCGTCGGGCCGTCGGAAGGCCGGCCGGTGGTGTTCGACGATACCTGTTACTTCCTGCCGTGCAGGAACGAGGAGGACGCAAGGCTCCTGGCAGGGCTGCTCAACTCAGAATCCGCCAGAGGCTTCTTCCGATCATTCATCTTCTGGGATGCGAAACGGCCGATAACGGCGCAGATTCTCGGGCATCTCGACCTCCGGGTCCTGGCGGCGGAGGCCGGCGTGTCCCTCCCCGCCGCCTGGTCGGACGGTCCACAGGGTGCGCTGCCCCTATGAACGCTGCTTGCGCGGCAGGAACGAGAGCCGGTCTACCTCGCCTGACGGGAGCCCAGCGTTGGGACGCCGCCGGAAGACCGAGGGCCGGTCGAGGATCGGCCAATCTCCGCGGACGCTCGCACTGCACGAACGGCCCGCGCCTTGGCCGGAACGTCCGGCCGTCCCTGCTCCGCTTCCAGGAGGAGTACCGGAGGCGGGGGCCGGCGCGCCTCCCGCGAGCGTGGTCTTTAGGCCCATCGGCCCCCGCACCACTCCTTGAAGCCTCAGCCGCCACGTCAGTCAAGCTGCCGTGCAGCGCGCCATTGCGACCCCTACGCAGAAGCTGGACCTGGACCGACCATTGACCTGGAAGTGCTCGTCGTACACCCGGCGAATTTCCTCGTACAGCCACCCGTCGTAAGCACCGTCATCCCGCAAGAGGTCAGCGGCCGGCGCGCCCGCCACAGATGCAGGGCCGATGGATCCCCGTGTCGCATCGACTTCGACCCGGTGGTTGTATTCTCTGGGAGCTACTCAACAAATTTTCAATAAGAACGTAGAAAGAAGTTGATATACAGACGTTCCCACAAACATCATGATCACTACAATGAAAAACAAGAGGCCGTTTCTCAATGATTGAAATGCTGCTTCATTCCGTAAATGTCGAACGAGATTGCTGATTTCCTGACGAGCAAGGGATTCCGCCAATATCTTCTTTCTGAATTCAGGTTGTTTCAGCAATAATGAAGTGCCATAGCCATGCAATGGTGCAGTACGCAATGCACCCAGCGCCACCAAACCAGCAATTATACAATAAAACAGGCCGAAGAAAATCAAGAAATTTATCAGCACCGAAAGGTTCGTCTGCATAGCGACAGAAAATACAATGGATTTCAAGAAAACCATGGCGGCCCCAACAAAAGTCAGTGCTATAGAAAATGAAAATGTTAACTTCGAGGTCTTTTCGTCTATCGCCAATGCTCGCTGATATTCCTCCTTTAACCTATCCTTGATCTTGTCTTCTGGGATATCACTATAATCTACGTATTCTCTTTCGTTCAATATTTCGCTCGACTTGCTACGTCGTCTCTGGCGGCGCGAGAACACCAAATAGCTAACAAAGGGAAATATCTCTTCGACAAATCTGGGAATACGCATCGGAATCAGTCCGATTTCTTCACACAAGAAGGATTCTCTAACCAAGAAGCTATGGCATGATCAATTGGCCGTTCAGTCGTTGATAGCCACCCCCATTCTCCGGTAGGGTTTATTTCGATGAAAAAAATTCCTTGAGTAGTCTCAATTAAATCAATAGCAGAAAAGGAAAGACCGAGACGGCGCGTCAGTAGAAAACAACTTTGAGCTATATCTTCGGTTAGCACAATGTCTTCGTATTCCAGATCGGCCTTCGGTATCAAGCGCCAATCGCCGGGAATCCCAGCTTCATTCGAAAGTATACGGACTGCAAATATTTCGTCACCAATCACGGTAACTC
Organism: Gammaproteobacteria bacterium; assembly: GCA_965243335.1. Classification (GTDB taxonomy): domain Bacteria; phylum Pseudomonadota; class Gammaproteobacteria; order HK1; family HK1; genus JAJDXW01. Next base: position 40,378 of record OZ251545.1, on the reverse strand, counting down.
GTAGATCGATCTTGTCTTTCAATGCATATTGTGCAAGCAGAGGTACTGTATTGACATTATTTTCCATTAACTCATTTTTTGAATTCAGAGTTGTATAAGTGAAGAGGCAATCATCTCCATCCCGCAACAATACTGTATCCAGTGATTTGATGACAAGAGTTTCTGGAAACGCACTACGGATGCGATGTGCATCGTTGGTGACCAGCGTTTCCGGAATCTGAAATCCGCAACTAGATGCAATGGATAGCTGATAAGGTTTGGCTTCCGCAAGATAAGTGGCGGCTGGAAAATTCATCCAAGCCGCATCACGGAAAACACATAGCGCCCGAAGAAATGCCGTCCATTGAGATCGTTCAAGTTGATCTTGGAGCGAAAGCGGGGTCGGAGGAGTATTTCTTAGAAAAACGGGCTGACGGAACCAGACAGATCGCAGATTTTGGCCCACATTGCAGGTGCCTGCTGGGCCATGTATGGTCAGCTCGGGAACGAGAGGATCGAGCGTAAGCGAATGCTCGGCAAGTTGTTCCCTGTTTAGGCGTATATAAGGCACTCCGATGCGTTGTAGCTGCAAAGCTACGAGGTCTGTCGAAAAATCGTACAGACCCGAAAGTATGAGAACGTGAGGATTCATTCGCCTTTCTGATCCTCTCCCGTTTCTTGATCACACTTCTTGCTAGCGGAAGTGCCGCTCAGGAATTCGGACGTAGCGACCAACGGCTCTCCATCTTTGATCCAATAACCCCTTCCGGGATCATACCGAGTGTGATCCGGCACGACAGGGACAGTTTGATATGGACGCCGGACAGCGCAGGTCATTAGTATGTGCTCAGCCATGTTTCTTGGCCTCCGTGGTCAGTTGGTCATGATACGGGTCGTGGGGGGTATGGCAGGAAAGGAATGAGAGGACTCCCAAACTCGGCCATTCGACATAGCTGGCATGGGAAGAGAAGCACCCATGTCGAAGCGGTCTCCCCTGTCCGTTCGACATCGGAACGAAGTCCCGGGAACGGCTACCTCGGACAGCCGAGCCACTGGTCGGCCTCGCTCTGCGACGACGGTACGTCGTGCGATTGGACGCACGAACGCATCTTGAGGATGCACGATGTACGCTTCTATGCATTTCGCTCATGACGAGCCCCCCTTCTGGTGGTCCTGCGTGGTGGTTGAGACCCATCCACCACCGCCTTCTTCAGTGGCCTGTGTGCCCAAGGTCCGTCGATTATACACGGTTTCGCCGCCTTCCTCCACGAGATCGATCCGGACTCTCAAACCCACAGCGCACATGCCTCTGTTCCATACAACCCATTGTTCGACAACGTAAACTCGGTGAGAATCGGCAGGATCCTACTTGGCGATCTGCTATCTCGGCCGTCGAGGGACGGACAGCCGATCGAGATCGAGGAGGTCGCTCTCCACGTAATCCCGCGCGGTCATGTCTTCGAGCCGGCAGGCGATCGATGAATTGAGACGGAACCGGCCACACCAGTCGAACTGGGCGAGCCACTGGTCGAGGAACTCCGGCCAACGGTCATCCTTCCCTTCGGGGTCGGAATCCTTGATGAACCACCAGGCAAGATGAACCGGATCGTCGCTCCATGACGGTGCAGCGCTGACCTTGATTTCGCGGAGTGCCCGCAGATGAGCGCCTTCCAGGGTCTGCTTGTCGTGCTTGTCGGCGAAGCGACGCTGGAGGCCTTTTGCCGCGTCAACGAAGTCGTCGGGAAAGGCAAAGCGCGCCCGCTTGCGGGCGATAGCGGCGGCGAAGCTCCGCTGCTCCTCGTCGGTCTCCCAGCCAGGGGTGCGGGTCCATCCGGCGACAAGAGCCTTCTCGACCGTCATGGTGCGGTCGAGATCGGCGACCAGGCCGTCTTCGGCCGTCGCCGGGACATGGGCAAAGGCCGGCCGCTTCAGGCGGCGTATTTCCTCGACTTCCCGTTCCGAAAGTTCGGTGAGAGGGGCGACTTCGACGAACGGCCGATCCCGGCAGCCTCGAATTACGTCGCAAGTCTGGCTCAGCATCACCATGCCCCGCACTTCCTCGAGGACGGGAGTGGATCCGGGTTCGATCGTCTCATCGTTTTCTTCCAACAACGACGCCGCGCGGCGAGACGCCGGACTATGGGGACGAGATAGATCGGCGAGGTGCAAAGACTCCAGCCCGGCGCCCAGGGAGACGTCCCCCTGACGCCAGGTACGGAGCGCCTCGTCGATGATCCTTTCGTCCTCCTTCGTCAGGGACACGGAACATCAGTCCGTCTTCATGGACGTTCGCACCCCGCGAACAGCCCGCGCCTTGGCCGGAACGTCCGGCCGTCCCTGCTCCGCTTCCAGGAGGAGCATCGGCGACGGAGGCCGACGCGCCTCCCGGGCCTCTCGGGAGAGCTGAACGCGAGGGCGCATCGATGTCCGGCTTCCCTCTGCCGACGCCATGATTTCGCCGAAACGACCCTCACGCATCATGTCGAGTGCGGAAAGACCCGCGGGGTAATCAGCGGCCAGAAGCCGGGCGCGGGTGCCCCTCTGATCGCCCCGGTCGAGTCTGCGGATCGCGGCCAACGCTTGGCGAAGCGCTCGTTCATGCCTGGCGGACGGAGGCTTGCCACTAGCCCAATGATGGATGCTCCGGCGCGACACGTGGAACAGATCGCTCATCTCCTCCCAGGTCAGGCCGGACCGCCGCCGGATCTCCAGGATGGCCTCCGCGGTGGATTCCGCCGGTACGTACCGGACCTGCCCTGGTGGACCCGTGGTCGTTCGCTCCATGGGGCGAGGCATCTCATAGGCGTTGGAGGTCGCCGAGCCCGAGGGCGGGCTGGTGACGAGAATCCCCGCGATGGTGACCGCGAGGCCGGTACGCCGCATGGGGCCAGCCGCGGACGTGGGCGCGTTCTGCACGTCTCGTAGTGATGGCGCGGTCATGGTTCTCCTCCGTGGAATCTCAGGAACTCGTCCGTAACCATTTGACGAAAGAGCCAATAAAGAGATTCGGCGAAACCTGTCGCGGTGGTCACCAGAGCGTCCGTCGAGAAGGGGCTGGGCTCCAGCGTAGCCATGTCCAGATCCAGAACCCAGCTCTTTCCGGCGACCGGCTCGAGTACGTTGGGATCGTAGGTCGTGTTCGGAGGCAGCATACCCCAACGACCTTGGATCGGGCTGCCATCGGGACCGTGGAATCGCGCCTCGGTCATCATGAGGACGATCGAATCGCGGAGATCGAGTGGCCGAGGCTCGGTCGAACCCATGATGCCGAGCACTTCGGGTCGAATCAGATCGGCGACGTCTCCGGCAGCCTCGCCTGTCAGCCGATCGATGTAGCGCAGCCCGAGGCGTTGGGCGCCCGACGGCCTGAAGGCATTCTCGACCGCAGTGAGGACGGCGCGCAGCCGGTCGAGGAAATCCTGCCGACTCTTGTAGTCGGATGTTTCGAGCGACACGAAGTCCACTCCCAGGGAAACCCGCCACCGCGGGCTTTGCTCCGAATCCGCCAGCCGCCAGATGAGACCCTGGCGGACGTTCGGCGGCTGGCTCTCCGTCAGCTCAATGGCGTGGACCTGCTCTTCGTTGAGATGTGGATAGATCTCGCGAAGCTCCTCCTGGAAAACCGCTGCCTTGTCCGGGTCGCGGATCGACAGGATGGCCGGAAACCTGGCTTGGGCGATGACCCGGGCGAGGGGCGCGTTCGGCAAGGGGACCTCGCGAACCGGCGTCGGGTTCAGCGGCCGCACCTCCCTCATCTCGTGGCCCTCCTGCCTGCTTCCGAGTGTGAAGTGTAGTGTGAAACCAGCCCTTTTGGAAGAAGCGCGGCGCTCGAAAGAGGTGTGACGCCATGGACGGAGCGCTATCCCGTCCATGGTGCTGCCAGCTACATCCGGCGCCAGTCGTCCGCCTGCTCGAAGGCGGCGGCGGCGCGGTAGATGGCGGCCTCCCGCCACTTCGCGGCCACCAGCATCAGGCCGACCGGCAGGCCGTCGCTCATCCCGCAGGGGATGGACATCGCGGGGTGGCCGGTCACGTCGAAGGGCGCGGTGTTCGGCAGCATCTCGAACGCCCGCTGGCAGTAGAGGGCGAGCGGCGCGTCGGGCGGCGGGAGCGGGGTCGCCTTCATCGGCAGGGTCGGCATCAGCAGCAGATCGTAGGCCCCGAACATCCGGTCGTACTCCTCCCTTAGCTGCCGCGCGAGGTTCTGCGCCTTCGCGTAGTAGTGCCCCCGGTGGTGCTTCAGGTAGTACTGCCCCATGAACATGCAGATCTTGAGGGTGTCGGAGAGCTCGTCCGCACGGCTTCGCCAGTTGGCGTGGAAGTCGAGGAGCGAGGTCGTGTACATCCCCTCCCAGCCGGTGCCCATGCCGTTGCCGTGCATCATCTGGTTGGTGAGGCCCTCGAGGGCGATCGGGGTCCAGATGGCCGGGCCGCCGAGATGGGCGGGGATCGAGACCTCGTCCACCGTCGCCCCGAGCCGCCGGAAGAGCTCCGCCCCGGCGCGGACCTTCGCATCCACGTCCGGCTCGGAGGCGGCGAGCCCGAAGCCCTCCTTCACCACCCCGATGCGAAGGCCCCCGGCGCCGCGCCCGATGGCCCCGGTGTAGTCGTCCACCTGCGGGTCGTACTGGCGCGGGTCGAGGCCGTCCGCCCCCGCGATCGCTTGCAGCATCACCGCGTTGTCGCGCACGTTCTGCGTCATCGGGCCGGTGTGGTCGATGGTCGCCTCGATGGGCATGACCCCGGTATAGGGGACGAGGCCGTGGGTCGGCTTCATGCCGTAGCAGCCGCTGTACGAGGCGGGGATGCGGATCGACCCGCCCTGGTCGCCCCCGATCGCCATGTCCACGAAGCCGCCGCCGACGAGGGCCCCCGACCCCGAGGACGACCCGCCCGCCGAGTATCCCGCCCGGTGCGGGTTCTGGACCGGCCCCGTCGCGTTGGTGTGGCTGCCCCCGGAGAGGCAGAAGTACTCGCAGTGCGCCTTGCCGGCGATGGTCGCCCCCGCGTCGAGCAGGCGGGTGACGATGGTGGCGTCGACGTCCGGCGTGTAGCCCTTGAGGGTCGAGGCCCCGTTCATCATCGGCACGCCCGCGAGGCAGACGTTGTCCTTGAGCGCCACCGTCCGCCCGTGGAGCGGCCCGCGCGGGGCGCCGCGCACCTCGGTCTTCACGTACCAGGCGTTGAGGGGGTTCTCCTCGGGCGAGGGGCGGTGGCCCGCCGTCCGCGGATAGAGCACGGGCGGCAGGTGGTCCGGCATCGCGTCCACGACGTCGTAGGCGTCGAGGGTGCCCTGCATGACGTCGAGGAACTCCTGGACGCGGGCGTCCGACATGCTCATGCCGAGCTCGCGGGCGATCTCCCCGAGCTGCGCGTGGGTGGGTCGCTGGACGGTCATGTAGGCAATCCTCTCGTTGAGGGCGGGGCGGGGCGCGGTGGGCGGGGGCGGGCTCGACGACGGACCGCCCGGACCCGGGGCGCCGGCCGGGCGGGGCGCGCCGGCCCGATGCGATGGCGCGCCGCTCCACGGCGCGGGCGCCCCCGCCGTGGAGCGGGCGGCGTGCGGACGAGGCCCGGATGGCGGGGGGGCCGCCGGCGCGGTTCCGGCGCGCGCGGCGGGCGGGAGGACCGAACGGCTCCCGGCAGGCGGGGCGGAGGCCCGGTGCGCCGCGCCCGCGCCGGCCGTGGAGGGCGCGCCGCCGGCTCTGGACGGCGCGCCGCTCGCGCCCGCGCCGAAGCCCGTGAACTCCTCGATGAGGGCGGGGTTGGCCGCGTCCGCCCCCTTGACCTCGCCGGCGATGATCCCCTTGCGGAAAAGCAGCACCCGGTCGGACAGCTCGGTGATGAAGTCGAGGTTCTGCTCCACCATCACGATGGTGACGCCCTGCTCGCGGTTGAGCGCCCGGAGGAGGTCGATGATCGCGTCGACGATGGAGGGCTGGATGCCCTCCGTCGGCTCGTCGAGGAGGATCAGCTCGGGCTCGGAGATGAGGCAGCGGGCGATCGCGAGGAGCTGCTGCTCGCCGCCCGAGAGCGCCCCGCCTTCCCGGTCGAGGAGCGGTTCCAGGCGCGGAAACCCGGCGAGGGTCCGCCGCACCGCGTCTTCCTCCTCGCCGCCGTGGGCCGCGATCCCCATGCGGATGTTGTCGAGGACGCTCAAGCCGGGGAAGATGCCCCGCCCCTGCGGCACGTACCCGATCCCGAGCCGCGCCCGCTCGCTCGCCCGCTCCCGGGTGAGGTCGAGGCCCGCGTAGCCGACGACCCCGCCGGTCGCGGGGACGATCCCCATGATGGTCTTGAGGAGCGTGGTCTTGCCCATGCCGTTGTGGCCGAGCACCCCCACGATCTCGCCCTCCTCGACCGCGAAGTCCACCCCGTGGAGCACCGGCGCCCGACCGTACCCCGCGCTCAGCGCCTTCACCTCGAGCAGCGCGCTCATGCCGCCGCCCCCGCCGTCCCCGCCCTCATCCCCGATGCCCCAGGTAGACCTCGCGCGCCCGCGGGTCGGCGGAGATCGCCTCCATCGTGTCCTCCATCAGGATCCGGCCCTCGTGGAACACGGTCACCAGGTCCGAGATCATCCGGATGAACTGCATGTCGTGCTCGACGACGACGAGGGTCGCGGTGCGGTTGATCTCCCGGATGAGCTCCGCGGTGCGCGCCGTCTCCTCGTGGGTCATGCCGGCCGCGGGCTCGTCGAGGAGGACGAGCCAGGGCTCGGCCGCGACCACCATCCCGAGCTCCACCCACTGCCGCTGCCCGTGCGCGAGCCGCCCGACCGGGCTCGCGCGGAGGTCGCCGAGCCGAAGGCGCTCCAGGGTCTCCGCGGTGAGGCTCCGCGCCCGCCCCGGCGGATGCCAGCGGCGCGCGGAGAGCCAGACGTTCTCCTCGACCGCGAGCCCCTCGAAGACGCTCGGCGCCTGGGTCTTGATCCCGACCCCGAGGGCCGCGACCTCGAAAGGCTCCCGGCCCGTCACGTGGACGTCGCGGATGACGACGCTCCCCGCGCTCGGGCGAAGCTGCCCGGTCAGGCACTTGAAGAAGGTGGACTTGCCGGCCCCGTTGGGGCCGATGAGGCAGCGGAGCTCGTTCTCGTAGAGCGCGAAGTCCACCCGGTCGACCGCCTGCACCCCCCCGAAGTGCATCGAGAGCCCGCGGGTCTCGAGGACGACCTCCCCTCCGGACCTCATCGCGCGGCCCCCGCGCCGGCGCCTGCGCGCGCGCCCTTGCCCGTGCCCGCACCCGCGTGGCCGGCGCCCGCGCCGCCCGGCCCTCCGCCGCCGGCCTCCGCGCCCGCCGGCGCCCCGGCCCCGTCGTCCCGGCCGCCGCCCCCGCCCGCGCCTCCGCTCCCCCGCCCCCGCCGCATCCGCATCCGGCGCTCGCGGGCCCGGAGCGCGCGCCGCGCCCGCCGCGCCGCCGTCCAGTCCGCGAGGGTCGGGATCACCCCTTTCGGCACGAGGAGCACGAACACGACGAGGATGATCCCGAGCACCAGGTTGTTGTTGAACGTCGCCTGGGTCCCGAGGGCGGAGGTGAGGTAGAAGAGTCCGAACGCGCCGAGGATCGGCCCGATGAGGGTGCCGCGCCCGCCGACGATCACCCAGATGATGGTGAGCGCGGCGTTGTAGAGGTTGAACACGTCCGGGGTGACCCGGCCGACCCCGTTGCAGAAGAGGACCCCCGCGAGCCCGGCGATCCCCGCCCCGACGGCGAAGATCCCGAGCTTGTAGAGCCGCACGTCGTAGCCGAGCAACTCCGCCCGCAGCTCGTTCTCGCGGATGGAGACGCAGACCCGCCCGAAGTGGGTGCGGGTGAGCCAGCTCGTGAACACGTAGGCGGCGACGAGCGCCCCCATCGCGACGTAGAACACGTGCTCGGGGAACAGGAAGAACGAGGGGTCCCAGGGGAGGTTGAGCGGCGGCGAGGTGATCCCGTTGAACCCCCCGAGGAGGGACTTCCCGATCTTGTAGTCCGGGCCCGAGGTGCGCCGGATGAGGCTGTAGAGGATGAGCGAGACGGTGAGGGTGATGACCGCGAGGTAGACGTCGCTCACCCGCCCGTAGAACATGACGTAGCCGATGACCACCGCGAAGGCGACGGCGACCAGGATCGCGACCAGGATCGCCCAGCTCGACCCGCCGAAGTTGATGGCCGCGATCGTGTAGGCGTAGGCCCCGATGCCGAAGAAGGCGTTCTGCCCGAAGCAGAGGATCCCCCCGTAGCCCCAGATGAGGGCGAGGCTCAGGGCGAGCACCGCGAGGGCGATCGCCGTCGTCAGGTTGATGATGGTGAAGAGCTCGAAGACCGACGGCGCGACCAGCATGAACAGCACGCCGGCCGCCGCGATGGCCAGCATGGCCCGCACGTCCCGGGCGAGGGTCACAGGCTCTTGCGGAAGATGCCGCCGGTGATCCCGCGCGGCATCAGGCGCAGGAGCACGATGGCGGTGACGAGCAGGGCGACCTCGCCGATGGTCGGGCCGGTCAGGAACGCCGCGACCCCGTTGACCCCGCCGAGCAGCACGGACGCGGACGCGGTGCCGGCGAGGATCGCGGCCCCGCCGGAGATGACGGTGATGAACGCCTTGGCGATGTACACCGCGCCGATGGTCGGGAGCACGCCGGTGATCGGCGCGAGGAGCCCGCCCGCGAGGCCGGTGACCGCGGCCCCGACCCCGAACGTCACCATGTAGACCCGCGAGGTGGAGACCCCGAGCGCGGAGGCCATCTCCGCGTTCTGCATGGTCCCCCGCGCGACCAGCCCGAGGTTCGTCGTCTTGAGCGCGAGGAAGACCGCGATGCCGAGGGCGGCGGTGATCCCGATGAGCAGCAGCTCGTAGGCGGACGAGGTGTACTCGCCGATGGAGATCACCCCGAGCGGCGGGGAGATGGTGGTCGCGGTGGAGGCCCCGAAGATCGAGGTCACGAGCCCGATGAAGAGGAGGCTCAGGCCCCAGGTCGCGAGCAGGGTGTCGATCATCCGTCCGTAGAGCCAGCGGATGAGGAGCCGCTCCACCACCACCCCGATGACCCCGACCACCAGGGGGGCGAGGACCAGCATCGCGACCCAGAGGTTGACCCCGGCGTTCGCCGCGACCACCACCGTGTACCCGCCGAGCATCAGGAACTCGCCGTGGGCGAGGTTGATGACCCGCATCATCCCGAAGATGATCGCCAACCCGAGGCTGATGAGCGCCAGGTTGGCGATCCCGTAGAGGATCTGCAGCCCGACGGCTGCGACGAGGTCCATCGAACGCGCCCGTGCTCCTCCGGCCCGCCGGCCCGCCTGCCCGTCCCGCGAGCTACCGCGGCCCGTGGATTGCGGTTGGCCGGATTCCCGCCTGCCCGCCTGCCCGCCTGCCCGCCTACATCTCGATGCCGGCCGCTTCGAGGCCGTTCTCGAACTTGAACACCGCCTGGTTCGGGTCCGCCACCAGGTCGCACACCAGCAGGGTGTCCGTCGGCGGCTGGTCCTCGTAGGCTTCGAGGATGTGGAACGCCTGGTCCTTGAGCTCCGCGAGGTAGACGTTCTGGAGGGCGTGGTTGGTCTTCGGCTCGATGGCGACCCGGCCGGAGGGGCCGTCGACCGAGACCCCGGTGCGCAGGGTCTCGATGACCGCCATCCGCTCCGTGGTCCCCGCCTGCCTGACCGCTTCCGCCCACAGGTACGCCCCCTCGTAGGCGCGGGCGGCCAGCTCGTTGAGGGCGGGCGCCCCTTCGCCCCGGTGGGCCTTGAAGCGGGCCACGAAGTCCCGGTTCGCCGGGGAGTCGATCTCCTCGAAGTAGGAGTAGGCGCAGATCATGCCGTCGCCTTCCTCCGCGGAGATGAGCTTGTGCTCGTTGCCGACCCCGAACGTGGTGGACGCGATGGGCACGCTCCGGTTCATGCCCGCCGCCGCGTACTGGCGGTAGAAGGAGACGTGGGCCCCGCCCACCAGCGCGGACATCACCATGTCCGGCTTCGCGGCCTGGATCTTCTTGATCGTCGGGCCGAAGTTGGTCACGTCGAGGGGAAAGAACTCGGTCTCCACCGCCTCGCCGCCGTTGTCGCGAACGTACTTCTGCACCCACTGGGCGGTGATCTGGCCGTAGTTGTAGTCCGCGGCCACGACGTACACCTTCCTGCCCCACTTGTTCATGGTGTAGGGCACGAGCTTCTCGACGGTCTGCGCGGGGGTCGAGCCGGTGCAGAAGCAGTTGAGGTCGCACACCCCGCCCTCGTAGAGGACGTTGTAGAAGTAGAGGGTCCGGAAGCGGGAGAAGGTCGGGCGGATCGCCTCGCGCGAGGCCGAGGTGATGCCGGCGTGGACGACGTCGGCCCGGTCGCCCGCCGCCGCCTCCGTCGCGTACTGGGTGTAGAACTGGATGGTGGACTGCGGGTCGTAGACCTTGAGCTCGATCTCCCGGCCGAGCAGCCCGCCCGCCGCGTTCAGCTCGTCGATGGCCATGCGGGTGGTGTCCACCATCGGCTTGCCGTAGATGTCGAGCCCGCCCGACTGGTCGAGGATGCTCACGAACTTGATCGGGTCGGCGGCCTGGGCGGCGCGGCCGACGATCGCGGGAGCGGCCAGCGCCGCCGCCGAAGCGGACGCGCCGGCGAGAAAACGCCTGCGGGTGACGGTCATGATGATTGCTCCTGTGTCCTGTGTGAATTCCTGGGGTTCGGGGGCGGCGGGTCGGCTCCGCGATCACCCTCCCGGCTTCCGGTACGATCGTGATCGTGGTCCCCGTCCCCGGCGCGCTCGCGCTCACCGCTGTCGCCGTCGCCGTCGAGCGGGGCGCCGAGGCCCCGGACCCCGCCCCCGACGTTGATGCCGACCTCCTCGCCGAGCTTCCGGACCGCGGGGAGCTGGAGGGCGAGCCGCATCACCGCGTCCACGACCTGGTTGACCGCGCCGTCGCCGCCGCTCCCCGGCGCGCCGTCCGCGCCGGCGCCGCCGCTGGATCCGCCTCCGACCGGGCCGCCCACCCCGCTGATCTGGTTGATGCGGATCGTCTCGATCTTCTCCGCCGGCTTCATCATCCTCTCGACGATCCCGGGGAGGGCCTCGATCCGCGCCTGGTCGAGCTTGAGACCGATGAGCGCGGGGCTCTGCGCGTTCTCCGCCTGGATGAGGGCCGCGGTCCCCTCCGCCCGGGCAAGCAGCTCGTCCTTCTCCGCCGCCGCCCGCTCCAGGGTCGCGCGGGCCGTCGCCTCCGCCATCGAGACCATCGTGCCCGCCTCGCTCCGCACCCGGGTGTCGTCCACCTCCGCCTGCTCGGCGGCCCGGATGAGGGCGAGCGCCCGGTCGCGCTCGGCGGCGGCGGTCTCGCGCGAGGTCCGCACCCGCTCCTCGGCCTCCGCCTCGCGGGCGCGGGCGTCGTGCACCCCGACCTCGGCCGCCGCCTGCTCGATGTGCTTCGCGGCGATCCTGACCGCGTTGTCCGCCCGCACCGTCTCGGTGGAGAGCTCGGCGTCGATCTGCTGGCGGCGAAGCTCCCGGTCGCGCGCGATCTCGGACATCCGCACCTCGCGTTCGCGCGCGATGCGCGCCGCCTCCCGGCGCCGCTCGGAGGCCGACTGCTCCTCGGCGACGTCGGCCTGGCTCGCGGCGCGCGCGGTCTCGATCTCGCGCTGCTGCACGATCGTCGCCTCCTCCTCCTCCTGGGAGAGGCGGAGCTTCTGCTTGGTCGTGTTGAGCTGGCTCTGGCGCACCGAGACCTCGGCGTCCGACTCGATCTCCGCGCGCTTCTTCCGGTTGACGGCGATGATCTCGGCGAGGCGGCGCATCCCGAGGGCGTTGAACGCGTTGTTCTCGTCGAGGGCGTGGAAGGGGGTCTGGTCGAGGCGGGTGAGGGACACGGATTCGAGCAGGAGGCCGTTCTGGGCCAGGTCCTCGCCGAGGACCTCGCTCACCGCCGCGGTGTACCGGCCGCGCTCGTCCTGGAGGCTCTCCATGGTGTAGCCGGCCGCGACGGAGAGCACCGCGTCCACGAGCTTGCCCTCCAGGGTCTCGGCGAGCTCGGCGGCGCGGAAGGTCTTGCCGGCGAGGGCCTGGGCGGCGGTCGCGACCCCCTCCTCGGTGGCCCGGACCCGAACGTAGAACTCCGCCCCGACGTCGACCCGGAGGCGGTCCGCGGTGATCACCGAGGCGGGGCCGACCCGCTCGATCTCGAGCTTCGAGGTCCGCATGTTGACCTCGGCCACCTTGTGGAGGAAGGGCAGCGCGAGGCAGCCCCCGTCGAGCACCACCTTCTGCCCGCCGAGCCCGGTCCGCACCAGGGCGATCTCGCGGTTGGCCTTCGCATAGAACCGGTGGAAGAACCAGATCCCCACCACCAGGACGATGGCGAGCACGATCGCGAAGACGAACCAGAACACTGCGCCCTCCCCTGCCCTCCCGCGCCGGCGCCGACGCGCGGCGCGGCCTCCGAGCGGCCCCGGAGGAGGGTAGGGAACACCGCGCCGCCTTGCAAGCGGAAGCTGCGGAAGCCCGGCTCGGGGCGTGTGCGCGGTGGGGTCTTCGCGCCGGCGGGTAGCGTCACCGGGCCGCGCCGGGAGCGCTGGGGACGGTGCAGCGGGGCGCGACCGACTCCGAAGAGGGCCGCAAGACCCCGCATCGGGCCTTCCTGCAAGGGCAAGATGCGCCGGAGGAAGTGCTGCTCGAGCTCGAAGCTGCGGTCGAGACGGGCGTTGCTCCGTTCCAGGGGCGCGCGCCGGAAACCGGTCGGTTCGATGAACGCCTCACCGAGGGTCCCGTCCCTGGGCAGGATCAACCCCCGAGGGTGCGGTCGAGGCGCGCGAGGAAGTCCCCCTCGCTGCTGCAGGCGAGCGCCGCGGCGGCGATGGCCTCTTCGGACGATGCCGCAAACGCCGCCGCGCCGGCAGGGAACTCCTCGGAAACTTCGAGGCCCCGCGAGCGCAGTATCTGGCGCACCATCCTTGCCTGGGCGTTCCGCTCGCCCTCCGCCCGGCTCTGGTCCCGGAGGGAGCGCATCAGCGGATGGTCATCCGGCCCGGCGCCCTCCCGCTCGCCCAACACCCGGCCCATGCGCTCCAGCCGCGCGTGCGTCCAGCCCGTCGGCTCGGGCTCGTTCAGCGCCTCGTGGATCGCACGCGCCCGCCAGTCGGGAAACACCAGGCTCACCAGCGACTCCCGGTACCGGCCCGCCTCGAGCACGTGGATCGTCAACCCCGACCGGCGACCCCGCGCCCGGCTCTGCGACCACTGGGCGGGCGCCTCCACCCATACCTCCGGGAACCCCCACGATTCGTACATCCCGAGCTTCCAGCGCCGAACGTCCGTCGTGTAATCGACCTCCAGCACCACGTCCGGAAAGTCGTGCTCCCCGACCACGATCCCCCCGCCCCGCGGGAGCCGCGCGCGCCTCGGGTGCACGTACACGCACTGGTCGGCCTGGAGGATCTTCTGCCGCCGGCCGTGTTCGTCGCGCAGCTCGAGGCCGGTGGAGCCGAAGCACTCGATGGGGGATCCGCGCGCCGCCGCGATGAGGGCACAGAACCCCGTCAAGCGCTGCGAGGGCCATTCGTGGGGGAGGGTGGTGGGGTCCATCACCCACGCGGTCTCGGTGGCGCCGTCCCAGTACCCGAAGCGCCCGTCCCAGGTGTCGAGGTCGCGGCGGCGCAGGGGAACCGGTCGGCAGCCGGGGAGGTCCGGCGCAGAGGGGTCCGGGTCCCGGACGTACGGCGCCGAAGGCGGCAGCGGTGCGGGCGCTGCCCGCGCCTGCCGCCGGGGGGAGGGCGGCGGTCGAACGTCCGCCATCGCCAAGTCGTCTTCGGTACGCATCCCGGTGCTCCCTATCCGTGTCCATGATGCCGCGCCCCGAAGTGTAATCCACCTTCCCGCCTCCCTGGAGCGCCGATGGCGCGTGTGCCGAGGGCGCGTGCCGGCGGCGCGTGTTGCCCGAGCTGCGGAGCAAGGGTAGTATTGGTGAAGTTCTCAACAATGACTCGGGCAAATCATGGCGACCGTCAATTTCAGTGTCCCCGATGACGTCAAGGACGCCTTCAACGAGACGTTCAGGGGACGCAACAAGAGCGCGGTCATCGCGGACCTCATGCGTGAGGCGGTCGAGCGGGCCCGGCGCCGGGAGCGGAGCCGCGAGGCGGTCGATCGGATACTGGAGCGGCGCCGGGGCCGGCCGGTCCTGCCCGACGAGGAGATCCGCCGGGCGCGACGAGACGGGCGTCCATGATCCTCGTCGTGGACGCGAGTGTGGTCCTCAAGTGGTTCCTGGGCGCCCGCCCCGGCGAGGACCATGTCGAGAACGCGGTGGCGATCCTCCGCGCTCTGGGCGATGGGCGGGCGCGAATGGTTCAGCCTCCGCATTTCCTCGCCGAGGTGGCCGGCGTCCTCGCCCGCGTGCAGCCGGCCACCTGCTCCGAGGATCTACTCTTTCTCCAGTCGGTGGGGTGGGAATCAGCCGGCTGGCCCTGGGTATACACCACGGCAATGGACCTCTCGATACGACATCGATGCCACGTCTTCGATACGCTGTATCATGCAACCGCCCTGCACCACGAAGGCGCGAAGCTCGTCACCGCCGATGAAGCGTACTTCGAGAAGGCGCACGCCGAGGGCGGCATCGTCCTGCTCGGGGAATTCTCTCCGCCCGGTTGAGTTCCCTCTTGCCCTTCCTGGCTCGCGCCCCTTCGGGCGCACTCGACGGCCAGCCTGCCGCGCAAGGAGCTCGAACGCCGCGTGCGGCCCGCAACGCCTTTTGCGCCTCGATCCACGTCCCGGATATTGGAAGAAGCATGTGCGCCGCAGGGATTTCCGCACGCCGGAGACCGGGCGTTTCGATGAACGCCTCGCAGGGGGTCCCGTTCCTGGGCAGGATCAGCCCCCGAGGGTGCGGTCGAGGCGCGCACGGAAGTTTCGCTCGCCATCGCAGGCGAGGGCGGCCCGGACAAGGATATCCTCCGGCGCGCCGGTGAGCCCGGGCACGTCGGCCGGGAAACCTTCGGAAACCGCGATGCCCCGCGACACGAGCATCTGCCGCACCAACTTCGCCCGACCCTCGGCGCGTCCTTCGTCCCGGAAGGAGCGAAGGAAGGGGTGGTCGTCCGGTCCGGTGCCGTCCCGCTCGCCCAACACCCGGCCCATGCGCTCCAGCCGCGCGTGCGTCCAGCCCGTCGGCTCGGGCTCGTTCAGCGCCTCGTGGATCGCCCGCGCCCGCCAGTCGGGAAACACCAGGCTCACCGGCGACTCCCGGTACCGGCCCGCCTCGAGCACGTGGATCGTCAACCCCGACCGGCGACCCCGCGCCCGGCTCTGCGACCACTGGGCGGGCGCCTCCACCCATACCTCCGGGAAGCCCCACGATTCGTACGTCCCGAGCTTCCAGCGCCGAACGTCCGTCGTGTAATCGACCTCCAGCACCACGTCCGGAAGGTCGTGCTCCCCGACCACGATCCCCCCGCCCCGCGGGAGCCGCGCGCGCCTCGGGTGCACGTACACGCACTGGTCGGCCTGGAGGATCTTCTGCCGCCGGCCGTGTTCGTCGCGCAGCTCGAGGCCGGTGGAGCCGAAGCACTCGATGGGGGATCCGCGCGCCGCCGCGATGAGGGCACAGAACCCCGTCAAGCGCTGCGAGGGCCATTCGTGGGGGAGGGTGGCGGGGTCCATCACCCACGCGGTCTCGGTGGCCCCGTCCCAGTACCCGAAGCGCCCGTCCCAGGTGTCGAGGTCGCGGCGGCGCAGGGGAACCGGCCGGCAGCCGGGGAGGTCCGGCGCCGAGGGGTCCGGGTCCCGGACGTACGGCGCCGAAGGCGGCAGCGGTGCGGGCGCCGCCCGCGCCTGCCGCCGGGGGGAGGGCGGCGGTCGAACGTCCGCCATCGCCAAGTCGTCTTCGGTACGCATCCCGGTGCTCCTTCCCGTGTCCATGATGCCGCGCCCCGAAGTGTAATCCACCTTCCCTCCTCCTTGAGGCATGTGCGCTGCGGGGTTTTCGCGAAGCACACCTCTCGCGACATCCCTGGGAACGCGGGCGTCCCGCCCGCTGACCGACGGCAGCGCCGCCGTCAGCCGATGCGGGCGGGACGCCCGCGTTCCCAGGAGGCGTGCTCCTCCTTCGTATCCGGCGTGTCTGTTCCCACGAGCGCAAGTCGGCCGGCGTGAAATGCCCCTGCGCGCGTTGCCCGCCGCCGCATGGACGGGAAGCGGGACGTTCAGCGGGCGGAATCCGCCAAGGGAAGATGCCGCCGGTACGGGACGACGAACATGCGTGGAGGGCCTGTCGGAAGCGGGCGCCAAGCGGGTGGAGAAAGCGGGGGTGGGATGCCCCGGGCCCGCGGGTGGAGGGCGCAGCGGCGGCGGACGGCAGCGCTGTCCGATGAGAAAGTGGGCATGAACGGGGCTTGCCGCGGGTGGAGCCGAAGAGCGCCGGAGCCTCGTTCATTTCGTGTCGGCATGGGGCTGGGAAGAATCGCAACATATGAGTCGATAATCCATCAATTGATATGTCGATTAACCATCATGATGGATCCGGATTGACAGCCGGCCCGGCCCGCGCGTAGGGTGCGCGCGTGGACGACGGTAGCCAGCCCCTTCACCGCCTTGCCGAGCGGGTGCGCGCCGCCCGCGCGCGGATGCGCCTGACCCAGGCCGACTTCGCGGAGCGGATGGCGGTCACCCCGCTCACCGTCCATCGGTGGGAGACGGGGCAGTCCCGGCCCCGCGCCCTGGCGCTCGACCGGCTGCGGGAGGTGGAGGAGGCGATCGCGTCGCGGGGCGCCGGCCCCCGCGCGGACGGGCCTTCGGGCGGGTTGGGGTCGGCGGCGGCGTCCGCGCCCCTCGACTTCGCCGGGGACCCGGCGGCGGTCCTCCTCGTGGCGGAGGCGCACCGGCTGGCCCACGGGCACCAGTTCAACGCCGCCTTCGCGAGCGAGACCGCCCGGATCGACCCGCTCCCCCACCAGCGCATCGCGGTCTACGAGCGGATGCTGAAGCAGGAGCCGCTGCGCTTCCTGCTCGCCGACGACGCCGGGGCCGGCAAGACCATCATGGCCGGCCTCTACATGCGGGAGATGCTGTTCCGCCGCCGCATCCGCCGGGTGCTGATCGTCGCGCCGGCCGGTCTCGTCGGCAACTGGGAGCGCGAGCTCCGCACCCTCTTCCGGCTGCAATGCCGCATCGTGTCCGGGGCGGACGCGCGGGGCGGCGCGAACCCCTTCTCCGGGCCGGGCGGGGACCGGGTCATCGTCTCCCTCGACACCCTCGCGGCCGAGCGCACGTTCGCGGCCCTCCGCGCCCCCGAGGTCGCCCCGTACGACCTGGTGGTGTTCGACGAGGCCCACAAGCTGGCCGCCTCGCGCACCGGAGGCCGGATCACCAGGACCCGCCGCTACCGCCTCGCCGAGGCGCTGGCCGGCGCCGTGACGGACCGCGGCTCGGCGGACCGCGCTGCCTCGATCTCGAACACCGCCGATGGCGACGGCGGCGCCGCCGAGGGCCAATTCGCCGGCCTCGCCTGGGCGGCGAGGCATCTCCTCCTCCTGACCGCGACCCCCCACATGGGCAAGGAGTCGCCGTACTTCCACCTCTGGCGGCTCCTCGACCACCACGCCTTCGGAACCCCGGAGGCCCTGCGCCGCTGCCCGTCCGGGGAGCGTCAACGCCACTTCATCCGCCGCACGAAGGAGGAGATGGTGGACCTTCAGGGCGCCCCGCTCTACCGGCCGCGGGAGTGCCGCACGTTCAGTTTCGACCTCTCCGGCGGCGAGGACGGCGAGCACGCGCTCTACCTCCGCACCACCGACTACCTCCGCGAGCACTACGGCCGGGCGCTCCGCAACCGCAACCGGCCGGCGGCGCAGCTCGCGATGAGCGTGTTCCAGCGCCGGCTGGCGAGCTCGACCTCGGCCCTGCTCCGCTCCTTCGAGCGCCGGATCGGGAAGCTGGAGCGCGACGTCGCGGACTGGCGGTCCGGCCGCCTCGACGCGGCCCTCCTCCGGAGCCGCGAGCAGGCCCTGTCCGAGAGATACCGGGAGGACTTCTTCGAGACCCACGGGGCCGACGAGGACGCGCGCGAGGGCGGCCCGGAGCCGGGCGAGCGCAGCGAGGACTTCGAGGACGCGGTCCTCGGCGCGGTCACCGCGGTCGGGATCGAGGAGCTGTGCGCGGAGGCAGAGGCCCTCCGAGCGCTCCGGGACCGCGCCCGCGCGCTCATCGCGGCCGGGGACGAGTCCAAGTTCGAGAAGCTGCGCGAGGTGCTCGAAGACCCGCTCTACGCGAACGAGAAGTGGCTCGTCTTCTCCGAGCACCGGGACACCGTGGACTTCCTGGTGCGGCGCATCGAAGGACTGGGCTACGCGGACCAGGCAGCCGTCATCCACGGCGGCATGGCCTGGCCGGAGCGCGAGGCGCAGGTGGAGCGCTTCCGGCAGCCGGGCGGCGCCCGCTTCCTCGTCGCCACCGATGCGGCGGGAGAGGGGATCAACCTCCAGTTCTGCCGGCTGATGGTCAACTACGACATCCCGTGGAACCCCGCGCGCCTCGAGCAGCGGATGGGGCGCATCCACCGCTACGGCCAGAAGCACGACGTCCGCGTCGTGAACTTGGTCGCGGGCGGGACCCACGAAGGCCGGGTCCTCAAGGTGCTGCTGGAGAAGCTGGAGAGCGTCCGGCGCGCGCTCAGCTCGGACAAGGTGTTCGACGTGATCGGGCGCCTCCTCGAGAACGTCTCCCTCCGCGAGTACATGACGGCCGCGCTCGACCGCGGCGGCGAACGGGACCCCGAACGGGAGCAGGCCGTGCTCGAAGACCTCGACCGGGCGGTCACCGAATCCGCGGTGCGCCGCCTCGCGGAGAGGGAGGCGAGCGTCTACGGGGCCGCCGCGGGCGAGGTCGCGCCCCGCGTGGACGGGATGCGCCGGGAGCTGGACCGGGAACGCTACCTCCACCTGCTGCCGGCCTACGTCCGCCTCTTCGTCGAGTCGGCCGCGCGCAAGCTCGGCATCGGTCTCCAAGGCGATCTCGACGGGGTGTTCTCCCTCGTTCCCGCGACCGCCGGCGCCCTCGACCCGCTCCTCCCGGCGCTCGAAGGCTATCCGCCGACGGTGCGGGGGCGGCTCCGGGTCCGCCGCCCCGACGCGGGCGAGGCGTGCATCTGGCTGCACCCCGGGGAGCCGGTGTTCGACGCGCTCCGCCGCCGGGTGATCGACGTGTTCTCGCACGACGCCCGGCGGGGGGCCATCTTCATCGATCCGGGGGCTGGCGAGCCCGCGCTCTGGCATCTCGCCGCCGCGTCCGTGGAGGAGGAGGACGCTTCCGGGGCCGCCCTCCCCGGCGAGGCCCCGGCACCGGCGCGCCCCGCCTTCCGGGGCAGCATCGAGAGCCGCCTGCTCGCGTTGCGGCAGGGTGGCGCCGACGAAGCCGAAACGCCCGTCGAGCTTCCGCCGGATGCCCTGCTGGTGCTGCACCCCGCGCCCGGCGTCGCTCCCGGCTCCGTGCTGCTCGCCGGCCGCGGGGCGGCGCTGCGGGCCGGGGCGGCGGTGCACGTCGAACGCCATCTCTCGCGGATGGTGGAGGCGCACCGGACGGCGCGCCGCGCGGAGCTGCCCGAGCGCCGCCGCCGGGTGAACGTCAGCTTCGACCTGCAATCGGCCGCCCTCGCGAAGCGCCGTGCGGCGCTGGCCCGCGCGGCGGCGAACCCGGCGGCCGACGAGGCCGTCGTCGCGATCAAGGGCGAGCAGGCGGCCCTCTCCGGCGCCCGCGAACGCGCCCTCCGGGGGCTGGACGGCGTGCCGGACCGGATCGTGGCCGCTCCGCCCCGCTTTCTCGCCCATGCCCTCGCCCTGCCGCCGTTTCCGGGGAGCGACGTCGAGCGGATGGACGAGCGGGTCGAGGCGGTGGCGGTGCGGGTCGCCGCCCAGGCCGAGGCGGACCGGGGGGCCGAGGTGCAGGACGTCTCCCGCCCGGAGAAGGCGCGCGCGGCCGGGCTGCCGGACTGGCCGGGGTTCGATCTCATCAGCCGCCACCCGAACGGCGAGGTGCGCAGCATCGAGGTCAAGGGGCGGGCCGGACGGGACGCGGTGCGGATGGAGCGGAACGAATGGAAGCAGGCGTGCAACCTCGGCGAGCGCTACTGGCTGTACGTGGTGTTCGGCTGCGCGACCCCGGCCCCGCAGCTCTACCGGGTGCAGGACCCGTTCCGGAGCCTCCTCGCGTCCGAGCACGCCGCCGCCGCGTTCACCCTCACCGCCGGGAGCATCGTCGAGGCCGCGGAGCCGGAGGCCTCTTCCCGCGGGAGAGTACCCTCGGTGGTGCGCTAAGCTGCCCTCATGGACCCCGAGCGCAAGACGTGCGCACCGGCCCCGGCGTCCGGCGGCTCCGTGGTGACGTTCAGGATGGGGGGATCATCCGGGAAGAACCGGACCGGGAATCGCCTCCGCAAGAGCGTATCGGCGGCGGAGCGGGGCTGAAGGGGAGAGCCGATCCCGAAAGGAGATCGAAGGAGATCAATGAAATGGGAATCACACACGTCGACGTCACCATCCGGAATCCGGCGGAGCCGGAGAGAAGCTGGAAGGGGCCGTTTCTGGTGGACACCGGGGCGATCGATTCCCTCGTGCCGAGGCCGTGTCTGGAGGCCATCGGCATCGAGCCCGAGGGACGACGGGTGTACGAGCGGGCCGACGGCAGTGAAATCGAAATGGACGTTGCGGTTGCCCGGATCGAGCTCATGGGCGAGCTCGTCGGAGGGACGATCCTCTTCGGGGACGCCGACGCCGAACCCCTGCTCGGCGTGACGGCCCTGGAGTCCGTGGGCGTGGAGGTCGATCCGCAGAGCCAGCGGCTGAAGAAGTTGCCCGCGGTACGTCTCAAGGCGGCTGGGGCGAGGGGGTCCCCGGCGTGCTGACGCCGAAGGCGGCCGCGCTCATGTCCTCCATCCGGGCCGGCGAAGACACCGGGCTCGAACTGAAGGAGGTCGTGTTCCGGGGGGATCGGGTCTCGTTCGCCTCGGAAGAAGGCCAGGCCGCGCCGAAGCTCGCGGAGGTCTTCGTCAGCATGGCCAACACCAGGGGCGGGACGGTGGTGATGGGGGTGCGCGATTCGGACCGCGCGGTGGTGGGAGTCGACGCCGGGAAGCGCGACCTCCTGGAGCAGCTCGTGATCAACGCCGCCACCAGCAACTGCAACCCGATGATCGTCCCGGCGCTCGACTGGGAACATCTGCCCGCGGAAGACGGCGCCCCCAGGCTGTGCCTGATCATCGAGATTCCCCCGGCCGCGTTCGACGTGCACCAGACGAGCGACGGGCGCTACCTCCAGCGCATCGGCAGCCACCGGCGGCTGATCCCTCCCGAGCGGCTTGCCCGCATGTTGAGCGCGCGGCGCCTGGCCAGCCCGATAGAAGAACGGCCGGTGATCGGCGCGAGCCTTGCGGACCTGGAGGAGTCCCGTCTGAAGAAGTATTTCCGGGCGCGTTTCCCGGACTGGTCGCCGCCGGACGAGTGGGCGCCGGTTCTGGCGGCCCACAAGCTCGCCGCGATCACCGACACCGGGCCGGTCCCGACGCATCTGGGGATCCTCCTCTTCGCCGAACAGCCCGAGCAGCACGTCTACGGCGCTTACATCGACGTCGCCTCGTACAAGCACGACGCACCCGACGGAAACGCGGCGGACAGCGAGCGCATCACCGGGCCGCTGCCGGAGCAGATCGCCCGGGCGCTGACGTACCTGCGGGTCTCCCCCCTGACCCCGACCCTCTCCCGCAAGGACGGGGGCGGCCGGCACGACTACCCGAGCTACGCGGACCGGGCGCTCCAGGAAGCCATCGTGAACGCCGTCGTCCACCGGGACTACGAGATCGGGGGCTCGCAGATCATCATCCGGCTGTTCCCCGACCGGATCGAGCTCCGGAACCCCGGGGCGCTCTACAACACCCTGACGGTGGAGAACCTGTACGCGGGCTGCCAGCCCGTGCGCCGCAACCAGCTCCTCGCCGGCTTCATGCGGGACTACAAGAGCGCGGTGACCGGCGGCAGCTTCATGGAGGCGCGGGGCGAGGGGTTCCTGAACCTGGTGCGGGACAGCCTGCGCCTGTCGGGACGACGCCCGGAGCTGGAGCAGATCGGGGATGCGACCAAGCTGACGATCTACGCGGCGCAGTACGAGGATGAGGGCGAGACAGGAACGCCGCGGCTGCTGCATCGAGGGAAGCCGTGACCCGTTCCAGAAGGATTCTCATCCTCGCCGGACCGAACGGGGCCGGCAAGACGACGTTCGCCCTCGAACTCCTGCCGAGCGAAGCGGACTGCCCGGTCTTCGTCAACGCCGGCCTCATCGCGGCCGGATTCAGTCCCTTCCGCCCGGATCTGGCCGCCGTCCGGGCCGGCCGGTTGATGTTGCAGCAGATCGACGAACACGTGCGCAGAGGAGACAGCTTCGCCTTCGAGACCACGTTGAGCGGTCGCGGCCATGCGCGCAGGATCCCCCGCTGGCGGACGATGGGCTACCGGGTCAAGCTGCTCTTTCTGCGCCTGCCGACGCCCGAGACGGCGATCGCCCGTGTCGCCCACCGGGTCTCGTGTGGAGGCCACGATGTACCGAGCCCCTTGATCATCCTCCGGTTTTCCAAGGGGTGGCGCAATTTCGAGAACGTGTACCGTGATCTGGTGGACGACTGGAAGGTGTGCGAAAATTCAGGCGGCATCCCGGTGCTGCTGACCCAAGGAGGCTGACGGTGAGCGCGCACGATCGAACGTGGCAAGGAGAACGTGGAGACGATCCCGACCTTGCGGGCGCTGACGCGGCCTTGCGCCGAGCCGCCGAGCGCGTCCGCCGGGAGGCTGCGGCGGCCGGGCGGGCGGTGGTGGTGTTCAAGGACGGAGAGATCGTCTGGGAGAAGCCGGGTCGGGAGTACCTGATGCAAGGGCTAAACATCGACGGTGATGAGACATGACGGCAGGTGAGGGTGGTTTGGGATCGCACGAGGCGGGCACGTCTGACCACAACGTGGTGGGCCGCGAGCAAAGCGTCAGTACGCCTGAAACAATTGGGCACAGGCTTGAAAATGAAGAAATATCTGTTGAAATAAGCACACGGTTTCTCGAACATTTCAGTGAGAGTCTATATTCGTCACCACAAAAGGCATTTGAAGAGCTCGTCTCCAACAGTTGGGATGCAGGCGCTGACCGTGTCGACATTCGGATTTCTGAAAATCTAACAGGGGACAACGCGACGATGTGCGTGCTTGATAATGGCGCATCCATGAATATCGAAGGTCTCAAACTTCTATGGAAAATGGCATTTTCCACCAAGAGAGACACCCCTGAGCTCTATGGTCGGCCTGTCATTGGGAAATTCGGTATAGGAAAGCTGGCGACCTACGTTTTGGCCAGCAAATTGACTTATATCTGCAAGGCCAATGACGGGATCATTCATCGTGTCACGATGGACTACTCCAAGGCCGTTCCTGACCATGGAGAGGAACAAGAGAAGCTTATGAGCCAAGTGAAGCTACCTCTCTTCAAGGTTGATGAAGAACAAGTCAAGAATGCACTGCAACACGTGGACGGTGGCGAACAATTGTTGGAAGTAATTGATCAGAATTTCCCAAAACCCGACGACATATCGGCTGAAGACGAATTTCGTGCGCCGAAGGCAACACTCAACAGGAATTTTGAAAATACATGGACTCTAGTAATCCTTTCTGCCCTCAAGCCGACAGGTCGGAATCTCAAAATCGGATTTCTGCGTCGAATGCTTCGATCCGCTTTGCCTATTGGTAGTGAAATGGCGATCGTCCTTAACGGAGACGTACTCTCCTCATCTAAACTAGATTTTGAGAAGGAAAAGGAGTGGACAATTGGCCCCGAGCTGGAAATCTCAAGTATAGAAATAGATGAAAGTGACGAGGAAGAGGACGAAAGTACAACGACTGAAAGTGATCTCTTGACCGCGTCCGGCACTGGAGACAAGACCACCATAATTCCCATAGCAGCACATGATCAACCTTGGCCGCATATGGAGATACCCTGTATTGGCAAGGTTACGGGACAAATTCAGCTATTCAAAGACCGGATTAGCGGGGGGAAGAGTGACGAGCGTGGCGCATCAAATGGTTTCCACGTTAATGTTCTTGGTCGAGTCGTAAATCAGCAAGATATCAGTTTTGGTGAAACCAATCTCAATCATGCCGCTTGGGCTCGTTTCCGAATGACAATTCGCGCCGATGGTTTGAACGATTATCTGACCACTAATCGGGAACAGTTCACCGAGCGCAGAGAGATTGTGATTTTCCGAGCTTTTCTGCGTAAGGCATTCAATACAGCTCGTCAACTGTACGATGACGATGACAATAGCGGGTTACCCCATGGTGGAGATATACTGGTGAAATCGCTTGGTGTTATTTCTCTGAAACCCTTGCAAAATATTGTTGCAGAAACTCTGAACTCTCAGTCGCCGCTTCCGGGTTTGTTCGACGAATCCGGTGTTGAAGATCGAAAAAACAAAAGCGAAGAGTGGCGAAAGGATACGGCGGAAAACATAGGAAGTGCACTTGATGACATTCGTTATGGCCAAGTAGACGATGATAGTTTCGTCAAGTATCGACTGGAAGACAGGTCGATGATCGTAAACCGTAATCATCCGTTCGTTTTGGAATACTCACGAACCAAAGCAGAGAAGGAACTTCTCAGAACCATTGCGATGGTGAATTTTTTGACCGACGTTTATGTACTTCATCTAGGAGTTGAACCGAAAGTTCTTCAAGACATAAGAAAATATCGTGATCGGTTACTGCAATTCAAGGCGTTGCAGAGACGGGAATCTGGAATACACATCACCAAGCTCCTGAAACAGGTTCAATATGATAGTGCAAATAGCAGAAAGTTTGAGGCTGTGCTTTCTGACGCCTTGCGTTACCTCGGATTCGAAGTCAAGGATCTCGCCAAATCGGGAGAGCCGGAAGGCGTTGCCAGCGCATATACTTATCCTACGAAGCAGCGGACCAAACAGGATAAGCAGCCTCCCCTATACAAATTTACCTTTGACGCTAAGTCTTCAAAACACGATGTCGCCAAGACTGGCAATATCGACTTGGCAGCAATGACCGAACATCGGAGAAAATACCAAGCAGATCACGCACTTGTTGTAGCTCCAGGTTTTTCGGGTGATGCTATCGGTAATCGTTGTACAGAAGCAAAAATTACCCCGATGACGGCCGCAGATTTGGGCATGCTTTTGGAGTACACAGTTCGGTTCGGTGCCATCGATCTTATAACACTTAGAGAAGTCTTCGGACTGTTCCGTCCTGATGAGGTGTCTAACTGGGTACGGGATCTTGGAAGTCAATTAAAAGAAAATCGCATCTTGACACTCGATGTATTTCTGACAGCACTTGAAGATATGAAGGGAAAAATTCCCGATGCGATTCCAGCAGCGACATTTGTTTATGTTTGTGACAGGGAACAAGACAAAATTGTAGAAAGTGCAGCCGTTCTTTCTCTTGCAAAAGGGTTGGCGATTTTGGTTCCAGATCTCATTGGTGTAGAAGATGACAAGATAGTTGTAAATGCCAGTATTGAAAGAATCAAGGCGGCAATCGAAATACAACTTGATAATCTTCATGATGACGAGCACTCTGACAGTAGCTCATCCGATGAGGTGAATGAGTGATGGCTAGATCCCTTCACCCTTTTCCTGCACGCATGGCTCCTGAGTTAGCTATAGCGAAGCTCCGGGAACTGGAGCCAAATAGCACCGTGCTTGATCCAATGGTGGGATCCGGGACTGTGGTGCGTAATGCCGCGATACTAGGTCACGAAGCGATGGGGTTTGATATGGATCCCCTGGCAATTCTGATGACCAAGGTCGCAACGACACCGATTGAGCCTTCTCGAATGATAGAGCTCTCGGAGGTTCTTATGAAGAAGGTCACGACACTACCTGATCACGTAATACTTCCATGGATTGATGAAGACGACGAGACTCATAAATTTGTTGATCGTTGGTTTGCCGACTCTCAGCAATCCGATCTACGCCGTCTCGCTTATGTGTTGAAGGATATGGATTCTCGAGGAGTATGCAACTCGGCTGCTATGGATACACTCCGTCTGGCGCTTAGCAGAATTATTATAACGAAGGAGCGCGGAGCATCTCTTGCTCGGGATGTATCTCACAGTAGACCTCATAAAGTCGCTAACAAATCCGATTTTGAAGTCTTTCCTGCATTCGAGCGATCTGTTCATCAGATTGCAAGAATTCTTGAAAAATATCCACCACCCGGAGGGATAGTAGCACGGATTGGTGACGCTCGAAATCTTGATGCTGTTAAATCTGGATGTATCGATGCGGTTCTGACTTCGCCACCGTACCTGAACGCAATCGATTACATGCGCGGACATCGGTTAGCACTCGTCTGGCTAGGTTATCAGTTGGTGGATTTGCGTAAAATTAGATCGAACAGTGTAGGGGCTGAGCGTGGCCCCGATATTTTCCAAAATTCATATATGGACATCCAAGGAGTCATGGCTCCGGTCGCTGATCTCCCGTCCCGCCATGCGGCGATGATTGCTCGGTATGCCGGGGATATTCATCGTTTCTTGTTGGAGATTGCACGAGTGTTGAAACCTACCGGTCAGGCAAGTATCGTGATCGGAGATTGTTGTTTGAAAGGCGTTTTTATTCGGAATTCGGAAGGGGTTCGAAAGGCAGCCGAGATGGTTGGTCTCCGGCTATGCGATAAATCTGAGCGCGAGCTTCCCGTAAAGAGTCGTTATTTGCCAATTCCGAAAACGACCGAGACACCGCTTGGCAAGCGTTTGAGAACAGAGACCATTCTGACCTTTGTTCCTGCGTAGCGATTCTGCATGGCATCTGATCATCGACTCATCGAGGCGGGGTTTCCGCTCAAGCAAGTCTCCATCGACTCCGTCCACGAGAAGAACGTGCGCCACGGGCACGTCTCCACCCTGCACGTCTGGCCGGCGCGGCGGCCGCTCGCCGCGAGCCGGGCGGTGCTGCTGGCGACCCTGCTCGACGACCCCGGAGGCGACGGCCGCCGGGAGCTGCTGCATCGGATCGGCGGGCACGTCGCCAGGAAGGCGACCGGGCGGGGGGAGAAGGAGGAGACGACCGGCGGGGTCCTCCATTGGGGGCGCGAGTCCTCCCCCGAGCTGGCGCGGCTTCGGGAGGAGGTCCGCGCGGCGTTCGGCGGGCGCGCGCCCCGGGTCCTCGACCCCTTCGCGGGGGGCGGGGCCATCCCCCTGGAGGCCATGCGGCTCGGGTGCGAGGCCGCCGCGTCGGACATCAACCCCGTCGCGTGGTTCATCCTGCGCTGCACCCTGCACTACCCGCATCGCATGGCGGGCAAGACCCGCCCCCTCCCGGCCCCCTCCCTGCGGGACCGGGCGTTCGCCGAGGCGTTCCTGAAGGCGCAGGGGATCAGGAGAGCGGGCGACCTCCGGGCCCACCTCGCGCGGCTCGGGCACGGCGACGGGGCGCCCGCGCAGCAGACTTCCTTCGACGTCGACCCGCCGGAGTCGAGCGCGGGCTTTCCGTGGCATCTCCGCGCCTGGGGGCGGCGGGTGCTGGCGGGCGCGCGCCGGGAGCTGGCCGCGCGCTATCCGACCTGGGCGGAGTTCGAGCCGGTCGGGCGCAAGGGCCGCCGCGGCCAGGCCCCCCCGCTGCCGCCGAAGCGCTTCCCGCCGCGCCCGCCGGCGCTCCTCGCACCGGACGCGCACGGAAGGGTGTCCGCGGCGGCGCTCAACGCGGCGCTGGACCCCCTCTCCCTGGAGGACCCCCGCAGCCCGCGCTGGGTCGCCAAGCCGACGGTGGCCTACCTCTGGGCGCGCACCGCCGAGTGCGGGGGCTGCCGGGCCGAGGTCCCGCTCCTGAAGACCCTCTGGCTCTGCAAGCGCGGCGGCAAGCGGGTGCGGCTCGCGATGGCCCCGCGCGACGACGGGAGCGGGGTGGACTTCGCGCTGGAGCGGGAGGAGGAGCCGGGGAGCGCCGCCGCCGCCCGCGCCAGCGCCAGCGCCGACGACCGCCTCGGCACCGGAACCATGAGCCGAAGCGGCGCCCGCTGCCCGTGCTGCGGCGCCATCGCGACCATGCGGGACCTGCGGGCGCAAGGGCGGGCGGGGAGGCTCGGCGCGCGCATGACGGCGGTGGTGGTGGACGGGCAGGAGGGCAAGGAGTACCGGCTGCCGCGCAAGGAGGAGGTCGAGGCGGCGATGGTCCCGCCGGAGACGCTCGAAGACCTCTACACGGAGATCCCCTTCGGCCTGCCCCGCGAGCCGACGCCCAAGGCCGGCATCGGGGCGTCCCGAGCCTTCTCGGTAGACGGCTACGGCTTCACCACCTGGGGCAGCCTGTTCAGCGACCGGCAGCTCCTCGCGCTGGGCGCAATCGTCCGGCAGATCCGCCGCGCCCGGGACGAGATGGGCGGCTACCCGGAGGACTGGTCCGAGGCCCTGACGGCCGCCCTCTCCCTGAGCTTCGGCAAGCTCGCCGGCTACAGCAGTTCCGTCTGCTCATGGAACAACGGCAGGGAGCTGATCCGCGACACGTTCGCCCTTTTCGCGCTCCCGATCGTCTGGGACTACTGCGAGGTGGACCCCCTCTCGGAGACGTCGGGAGGCTTCTCCGCGATGCTGGAGTGGGTGGCGCGCTGCTTCGACCACACGGTCGCCGCCGCCGAGAGGTCGCCCGCGCCGACGGTCGCCCGCGCGAGCGCGATCACCCTCCGGCACGAGGAGGTCGACCTCATCTGCACCGACCCGCCCTACTACGACGCCATCCCCTACTCGGACCTCATGGACTTCTTCCACGTCTGGCTGCGCCGGGCGCTGCACGGGCTGTCGCCGGAGACGGACGCCGCGTTCGCGGGCGCGCTCGGCCCCAAGTGGAATCCGGACGAGGGCGACGGGGAGCTGATCGACGACGCGAGCCGCTTCGGCGGCGACCGCTCCGCCTCGAAGCAGAGCTACGAAGACGGGATGGCGCGCGCCTTCGGCCGGTTCCATGCGGCGCTCCGGGAGGGCGGGCGGCTGGTCGTCGTCTTCGCCAACAAGCAGCCGGACGCTTGGGAGACCCTGGTCTCCGCGCTCATCCGGGCCGGCTTCGTGGTGGTGGGCTCCTGGCCCATCCGCACCGAGAGGGAGACCCGGCGGCGGTCGCTCTCGTCCGCCGCCCTCGCCTCCTCGATCTGGATCGTCTGCAAGAAGCGGCCGGCCGCCGCCCGCGCGGGCTGGGATCGGCGGGTGCTGGAGGAGATGCGGCGGAACGTCGTCGAACGGCTCCGGGAGTTCTGGGACGCGGGGATCCGCGGGCCGGACTTCGTCTGGGCCGCGACCGGCCCCGCGCTGGAGGCGTACAGCCGCCATCCGGTGGTGAAGATCACCGATACGCCGGGCCGGCAGCTCGCGGTGGCCGATTTCCTGCGCCACGTGCGGCGCATGGTGGTGGGCTTCGTCGTCAGCCGCCTGCTCGACCCGGAGGGCGGCGCCGCGGACGAGCTGGACGACGTGACGACCTGCTACCTGCTGCACCGCAACGACTTCGGCCTGCATCCGGCCGCCGGCGGGGCCAGCATCCTCTACGCGCTCTCGTGCAACCTCTCGGATTCGGACCTCGCGGGCCGGCTGGACCTGCTCGTTCGCGGCGGCCGGCGCGCGCCCGCGGGGGACGAGGCCGAGGACGAGGCAGGGGAAAGGGCCGGGGACGGGGAGGCGGCCCCGGCCGCCGGAGGCGGAGGTGGGGCCGGGGGCGGGGAGGCAGTCTCGGCCGCCGGGGGTGGCGGCGGGGCCGGGGGCGGAGGCGGTGAAGCAGCCTCGGCCGCCAGAGGTGGCGGCGAGGTCGGAGGCGGAGCCGGGGAGGCAGCCTCGGCCGCCGGGGGTGGCGGCGGGGCCGGGGGCGGCGAGGTGCGGCTCAAGGCGTGGAGCCAGCGCCGGGGCCGGAGCCTGGGCGAGCCGTCGTCGGACGGCGCCCCGCCCCCGCTGATCGACTGCCTCCACAAGCTGATGCAGCTCTGGAAGGCCGGGGACCGGCGGCGGGTGGACGATTACCTGGAGCGGCGCGGCCTGGGGCGCCACGAGCTCTTCGCCCGCCTCGCGCAAGCGGTGCTGGAGCTGGCGGAGCGCGGCTCCGAGGAGCGCTCGATCCTCGAGTCCATCCAGAACCACCTGCGGTCGGCGGACGCCGCCGCCCGCGACCCGCAGCGCCCTTTGCGCCTGGATCCCCGCCCCGGATAATGGAAGAGGCATGTGCAATGCGGGGAACGGGCATCCTGGGAACGGCGTGTCGGCAGATACGGGCCTCCTGGGAACGCGGGCGTCTCTCGGCTGTCATTCCCGCGAAAGCGGGAATCCAGGGACGCCCGCGTTCCCGGGACACATGGATTCCCGCCTTCGCGGGAATGGCGGCTCCGAGGGCGCGG
The DNA here is from genome assembly GCA_965243335.1 of Gammaproteobacteria bacterium. Lineage (GTDB taxonomy): Bacteria > Pseudomonadota > Gammaproteobacteria > HK1 > HK1 > JAJDXW01. The sequence continues at coordinate 10,013 of OZ251545.1, read as the reverse complement.
GAGCGGCCAGGGCGGGCGGGACGCCCGCAGAGGAGTGAGGCCCCGGACATGAAAATGCGGGGGGGACGCCCGCGTTCCCAAGGGCGCCTCTCGGCTGTCGTTCCCGCGAAAGCGGGAATCCAGGGACGCCCGCGTTCCCGGGACAGATGGATTCCCGCTTCCGCGGGAATGACGGCTCCGAGGGCGCGGGAGCGGCCAGGGCGGGCGGGACGCCCGCACAGGAGCGAGACGCACGGGAGCGACCAGGGCGGGCGAGACGCCCGCGTCCGCAGGACGCGCCGTTCCCAGGACGCCGTCGCCCTTGACCGGCCGGGACGACGAGGGAGGCGGCGATGCGCCGCCGTGCGATGGCGGTCATACTCGTGGCGGCCTGCAACGAGTCCATCGGCAGGTCCGCGAAGGCCCCGCCGATGGAAGCCAAGGAACCGAGCCATGCGCTTCTTCAACACTGCCGGCCCCGTCAAGCCCGACAAGCACTACTGCATCCCGCCGCTCGAACGCTTCGACCTCGACGAGGTGCTGGCGCTCGTCCGGGACGAGAAGTACTTCGTGCTTCACGCCCCGCGCCAGACCGGCAAGACCTCCGCCCTGCTCGCGCTCTGCGACCTCCTCAACGGGCAGGGCTACGCCTGCGTGTACACCACCGTCGAGACCGCGCGCACCGCCCGCGACGACGTAGGGGAGGCGATGCGCACGGTGCTTGCCGGACTCAGCTCGCGGGCGCGGTCGGCGTTGGGCGGCGAGTTTCCGGCCAAGGCATGGTCCGGCATCCTCGCCGAGGTCGGCCCGAACGAGGCGTTGGGCGAGACCCTGAAGCTGTGGTCGGAGGCATCGCCGAAGCCGCTGGTGCTGCTCATCGACGAGATCGACACCCTCCAGGGCGACCCGCTGCTCTCGACCTTGCAGCAGCTACGCGGGGGCTACCCTATGCGCCCGGGGGCCTTTCCGCAAAGCGTGGTGCTGTGCGGGCTGCGCGACGTGCGCGACTACCGCATCCGGTCCACCAGCAGCCCGTTCAACATCGTGGCGGAGTCGCTGCGGATGGGGGACTTCACCCAGGAGGAGACGTTGGCCCTCCTCGGCCAGCACACCGGGGAGACCGGGCAGGCGTTCACGGACGATGCCCGGAAGGCGATCTGGACCCAGACCCTCGGCCAGCCATGGCTGGTCAACGCGCTGGCGTATGAGACCTGCTTCAGGCGCAAGGCCGGACGCGACCGCACCCGCGCGGTGACCGCGGACGACGTCGCCGAGGCGCGCGAGGCGCTCATCGTGCGCCGGGTGACGCATCTCGACCAGTTGGCCGACAAGCTCCGTGAAGACCGCGTGCGGCGGGTGGTCGAGCCGATGCTCAGCGGCGTGGACGAACGGCGCGCGACCGAGCGCGACGTCGAGTACGTGCGCGACCTCGGCCTCATCGCTCGGGACAAGCCGGTGCGCATTGCCAACCCCATCTACGCCGAGGTCGTGCCGCGCGAGCTCGGCTGGATCCTGCAAGAAGAGCTGGACCTGGATGCGACCTGGTACGTGGACGCGGACGGCAGCCTGAACCTGGACCGGCTGCTGGAGGCGTTCCAGGACTTCTTCCGCCGTCACTCCGAACATTGGAAGAACCGGTTCCTGTACGAGGAGGCGTGGCCGCAGATCCTGTTGCAGGCGTACCTGCACCGGGTGGTGAACGGGGGCGGTCGCATCGAGCGCGAGTACGGCCTGGGCCGGGGGCGGACGGACCTGCTGATCATGTGGCCAGAGAGCCGGCCCCCGGGGGAATCGGGGGGCGGACGGATGCGGGAGTACGTGGTGGAGTGCAAGGTGGTGCGCGCCGGGGACGGTTTGGAGCGCACGGTCACCGAGGGCGTGGAGCAGACCGCGGGGTACATGGACCGCTGCGCGGCGGAAGCGGGGCATCTGGTGGTCATCGACCAGCGCGAGGGACGGATCTGGGAGGAGAAGGTGTTCCGTCGGCAACAGCAATCGAAGGGCGGAACGCCGGTGCAGGTCTGGGGCATGTGAGGCGCGCCCGTCCCGCCCGCAGCGGACCGAAGGTCCGGGGGCGAAGCCCCCGGAAATGAAAGTGCGGGCGAGACACAAGCCTGCCGAGGAACAGGAGAAACCCCAATGGACGTGAAGCAGGCCGTGCAGACGGCAAAAGAGCAGATTGCCCAACTGTTCGCCGACGAACCCATCCAGAACGTCGGGCTCGAAGAGGTCGAGTTCCACGAGCTGGACAAGATCTGGGCGATCACCATTGGGTTCTCGCGTTCCTGGGACCGCCCCGGGAGCTTCCTGCACCCCCTTGGCGAAAATTTGTCGCGCACCTACAAGACCGTCCGCATCCAGGACGAGAGCGGTCGGGTCGAGTCCGTCAAGCATCGCGACGTCACGGGAAGCCGATAGCTCGTGCCGAGCGCTCTCTTCATCGACGCGAACCTCATCGTCCTGCTCGTCGTCGGCCAAGCAGGCCGCGATCTGATTGCCAAGCACCGTAGAACGAGGACGTTGTTCGCCGTCGAGGACTACGACCGCCTGATCCGGGCGGTCTCCCGGGTCGGCGAGCTGCGGGTGACGCCCAATACCTTGACGGAGGCGTCCAATCTGCTCGGGCAGCATGGGGAGCCCGAGCGCTCGCAGCTCCTCCTGACGCTTCGTGCTCTCGTTGAACGGAGCCCGGAGACCGTCGTCGCCAGTGCGGATGCTGCACGACATGTCGCGTTCCCGCGTCTGGGCCTGACCGATGCGGCGCTCCTGGAGGTCGTATCGGCCGGCGCCCCGTTGCTGACCGTGGATCTCGATCTCTACGTCGCGGCATTGGCGAGTGGGGAAGAAGCAGCGATCAACTTCAACCATTGGCGAGGGTGGTGAAGGATGGGAACGCTGAGCACGGCGATGCATCTCTCGACCGAGCGCGCGATGGAGGTCCGGACATGACTGCTGCCAAACCAGAGCCCTGGCATCGGACGTACCGCCTCAAGGAGGAGCTGCGGAGCGGCGAGCTCACCCTGGCGGAGTTCGCCGCCGACCTGCACGAGGTCACCCTCGGCGAGGGCCGGCGGCCCATCTACGAGGACCCCGCGCGCTTCTTCGCCCTGACCTTTCCCACCCCGGCCCTGCGCGAGCTGGTCAAGGACGTGGCGGAACGGCTCGACGGGAGGAGCGCCAAGGCGGTGCGGCAGCTCGAGCTGACCTACGGCGGCGGCAAGACCCATACCCTCATCACCCTCTACCACCTGTTCCGAGACCCGGCCGCGCTGTCCGGGGTCAAGGCCGTGCAGGAGTTCCGGCAGCACGTGGGCCGGGCGCTGCCGCAGGCGTTCACGGTGTCGCTCTGCTTCGACAAGATCGACGTGGAGCGGGGGATCGACGGGGTGCGCGCGCCCGACGGCGAGACCCGCTCGCTCAAGCATCCGTGGAGCGTGCTCGCGTTCCAGCTCGCGGGGGCGGACGGGCTCCGCGCGATCCACGGCGACGGCGAGGACGAGGAGCGCGAGACCCCGCCCGCCGAGCCGCTCCTCGCCCGGCTGCTGGCCCTCCCGGAGGAGCGGGGGCTCGCCACCCTGGTCCTGGTGGACGAGGTGCTGATGTACGCGCGCGGCAAGGCGGGCGTGGGATCGGTCTGGCGGGAGCGGATCGTCGACTTCTTCCAGCATCTGGTGCAGGCGGTCGCCAAGGTGGACCGGGCGGCCCTCGTCGCCTCCCTGCTCGCCTCCGACCCGGGCAAGCAGGACCCGCTGGGCCAATCCCTCCAGTCCGACCTGTTCGACGTCGTCCGGCGGCAGAAGGAGGAAGGGGTCCAGCCGGTCGGGAAGGAGGACGTCGCGGAGGTGCTGCGGCGGCGCCTGTTCGAGACGGGGGACCCGGGCGACCCCGGGTCGCATGACGCCCAGGTCATCGGGGTCGTGCGCGCCCTCGCCGGCCTCGACCCTGCCACGAAGCGGAAGCGGCGCGAGGAGGAGGAGCGGTTCCGCAAGAGCTATCCGTTCCACCCCGACTTGGGCGACGTGTTCTACAGCCGCTGGACCCAGCTCACCGGGTTCCAGAGGACGCGGGGGATCCTCCGCACCCTGGCGACGGCGCTCCGGGACGCCGAGGGCTGGGACGAGTGCCCGGTGATCGGCCCGTCCGCCCTGCTGGCCGCGCCCGGCGTGGACGGGGTATCGGAGGCGGTGGCCGACCTCGCCGGCATCTCGACCTCGGAGCAATCGTCGGAGGGGTCGCGGACGGACTGGCGGACGCTCCTCGAGAAGGAGCTCCAGATCGCGCGCCGCGTCCAGCGGGAGGTCCCGGGGCTCGGCCAGCGCGAGGCGGAGCAGGCGGTGGTGGCGGTGTTCCTCCACTCCCAGCCCATCGGGCATAAGGCGAACACCCCGGAGCTCGTGAGGATGGTCGGGGCCGGCGCCCCCGGCGCCATCGACCTCGACAAGGCGCTGGGCGGCTGGCGCGAGCTCTCCTGGTTCCTGGACGACGGCGACCTGGACGACGGGGGCGGCAGCGGCGTCGGCGTCGGTGGCGGCGCCGGGGGAGCGGGAGGGCTCCCCAGGTCCTGGCGCCTCGGCAACCGCCCGAACCTCAAGCAGATGCACGACGAGGCGTGCGCCCAGCGGGTCACCGACGACGCGGTGGAGCAGCGCCTGAAGGAGGAGGCCCGCCGCGCCCGGCGCTTGAGCGAAGGGGCCCGGGCGGCCGGCGCGCAGGTGCATACCCTGCCGGAATCGCCGCGGGACCTCGCCGACAACGGCGAGTTCCGCTACGCGGTGCTCGGCCCGGAGGCCGCCTCGGAGTCCGGCCGCCCGAGCGCCCTGGCGAGCCGGTACCTCTCCGAGACCACGGGGCCGGACAAGCCCCGCGTCCACCGGAACGTGGTGGTGCTGGCCGTACCCTCGCGGGACGGCGTCGCGGCGGCGCGCGACACGGTCCGCTCCCTGCTTGGCTGGGAGGACGTGCGGCGGCAGCTCGCCGAGCACACGGTCGATCCGCTTCAGGGCGAGCGGCTGCGAAAGCGTCTCGAAGAGGCCCGGCGGCGCGTCCCCGACACCGTGCGCGCCGCCTGGTGCATCGTGGTGACCCTGAACGAGGCGGGGGAGGCGCAGGCGTTCCGGCTCCCGGCGGACGGCGGGCCGCTGTTCGCGCAGATCAAGGGCGACGAGCGTTCGCGCATCAAGGAGACGGCGGTGGACGCCGAGGCGCTCCTCCCCGACGGCCCGTACAACCTGTGGCAGGAGAGCGACGAGGCGCGCTTCGTGAGCGAGCTGGCCAACGCCTTCGCCCGGAACCCCCGCCTGCCGAAGTTCCTGAAGGCGAACGTCGTCGTCGAGACCATCGCGCAGGGCATCGGGCGGGGGCTGTTCGTCGCCGAGCTGGCGAGGCCCGACGGCAGCCGCCGGACGTGGTGGCGCGAGGCGCCGCCGCGGGAGGTCATGGAGGACGGGCAGCTACGGGTGGCGCCGCCCGGGCGGGCGGCGCTGGCGGAGCTGCCGGGGCGGCTGCTGGCCCCCGGAGACGGCGCCCTCCCCGGCCTCTGGGAGGCGGGGAGCGTGACGGTGGGCGCGCTGATCGACTACTTCCGGGGCGGGCACACGGTGACCGTCCCGCGCGAGGGCTACGAGGAGACCGAGGCTGTTCCGCGCTGCGGCGGGGAGATCGTGCGGGGGGCGGTGCGGGCGGCGGTCGAGGAGGGCCTGCTCTGGCTGACCAACGGCCCCACCTCCCTGTGGAGGGAGCCCGTCCCGGAGGACGTCCTGACCGACGCCGCGCGGCTGCAGGCGAGGCCGGAGCGGGTCCCGGCGAGCGCGCTGATGGACGACGCGCTTCCCGGCGCGTGGGAGGCCGGCGCCACCAACGGCGCCGACCTCACCCGCGCCCTGTCGCACGCGCGGGGCGAGGCGATGCCCTGGGGCCTGGTGCGCGAGAGCATCGCCGCCGGCGTGGACAGCCGCTGGCTGGAGGTCCGGGACGACCACGGGGAGATGCTGCACCGCGCCTACCGCGACGCCGGCCGGCTCGTGCTGAAACGCCCTTCGCCGACGCCCGGCGCCGGAGCGGGGCAGGCGGCGGAGCCGCCGCCGCCGCCCGTGGCGCCGGCCCCGCCCACCACGAACCTCGAAGGCCACCAGGTCCAGGACCTCGCCGACCTCGTGCCCGATCTCCTGGAGGCGAGCGCCGGCTACCGGCTGGAGTTCCAGGTCCGGGCGGTCCTGACCGACGCCCCGGACGAGGTCCGCGTCAGGGTCGAGGAGCTCATCGACGCGCGGTTGAAGCCCGGCGACTCCGCCAGCCCGCCCTGACGTTCGCGGCCCGGATGCGTTCGACGGAGGCGTTTCCGGGCGTCACGGTCCCGGCGGTGGTCATCTTGATCGTGCAGCACGTGGCCGCCGCCGCGGTCGTGCTCCAGAGCGCGACGCGGCCGCCGGGCAAGGCGTCGTGAGGCGCCGCCGGGGGGCGCGTTCGCCTTGCGTCGCTGCCGCTGCGGTCGTGCTCCGGAGCGTGACGCGGCTGCTGAAGCAAGGCGTCATGAGACGCCGCCCGGGCGGGCGCATCCGCCTTCGCTCGACGCGCTGCCGGGTATCAAGGAGAGAGTTGCCATGAACACCCTGAACCACCCGACCGTCGCGCCCTGTCTGTGGTTCGACGACAAGGCCGAGGAAGCGGCGGCGTTCTACGTCGAGACGCACGAAGCAGGCCGCGTGATCGCCCGCGCGCGTTATCCGCACTCGTCCGACAATCCGGCCGGCAAGCCGCGCGGCAGCATGATGAGCGTGGACTTCGAGATCTGCGGCCGGCGCTTCACGGCGGTCAACGGCGGGCCGCAGTTCGTCATCAATCCCAGCATCTCGTTCTTCGCCCACGTCGGTTCCGCGGCGGAGGCCGAGCGCCTGTTCGCCAAGCTGTCGAGCGGCGGCGCGGTGCTGATACCGCTCGACGCCTACCCCTGGAGCCCCTGCTTCGGCTGGACGGCGGATCGCTTCGGCGTCTCCTGGCAGGTGACGGTCTCTCCGGATCCCGGCTTGCCGCCCATCGTGCCGTGCCTGATGTTTTGCGGCGGGCAGCTCGGCAACGCCATGGCCGCGATGGAGCGCTTCTGCGGCGTCTTCCACGATTCCCGAATCGGGGAAGTGGAGCGGATCGGGCCGGACGAAGACGGAGCGGGGATGGTCAGGATCGGCCGCTTCGTTCTCGCCGGGCAGCATTTCGCGGCGATGGACAGCCCGGGCGACCATGCCTTCGGCTTCAACGAGGCCGTGTCGCTGCAAGTGCTCTGCGACGGCCAGCCGGACATGGACCATCATTGGGGCGAACTCTCGCGGGGCGGCGAACCGGGGCAATGCGGCTGGCTGAAGGACCGTTTCGGCATCAGTTGGCAGGTGGCGCCGAAACAGTGGCTGGACTGGCTCGGAACCGACGCCGACGACGCGGCGCGGGAGCGCGTCTTCGAGGCCATGCTACCGATGACGAAGCTCGACGTCGCCGCACTCGAGCGGGCGTTTGCGGGCGCCTGACACCGGCGGCTTCACCCCGCGCCGCACCGGGAGCGGCGCGGCAACCGGCTGACAAGACGTGAGAAGCGCGCATACCGGGCATGTTCAAGCGCCGAGCAACGCAGTCAGGCGGGATGCACCGCCGCTCGAATGCAGCGGCGACTTCCGCCCGGGCTGCTTGGCTCGACAGCCCGCGGCTCCGCCCCGTTGCCCGAGAGCGGCGCGACGAGACGGAGGCCGTTCCGCGCTGCGCGGGGAGATCGTGCGGGGGGCGGTGCGGGCGGCGGTCGAGGAGGGCCTGCTCTGGCTGACCAGCGGCCCCACCTCCCTGTGGAGGGAGCCCGTCCCGGAGGACGTCCTGACCGACGCCGCGCGGCTACAGGCGAGACCGAAGCGGGTGCCGGCGAGCGCGCTGATGGCCGACGCGCTTCCCGGCGCGTGGGAGGCCGGCGCTGCCAACGGCGCCGACCTCACCCGCGCCCTGTCGTACGCGCGGGGCGAGGCGATGCCTTGGGGCCTGGTGCGGGAGAGCATCGCCGCCGGCGTGGACAGCCGCTGGCTGGAGGTCCGGGACGACCACGGGGAGATGCTGCACCGCGCCTGGCGCGACGCCGGCCGGCTCGTGCTGAAGCGCCCTTCGCCGGCTTGACGCCTGACCGGGCGGACGATGACGTACATGCACCGAGCACCGCCGATGAATGGACCCACCTGATTGCGCATGAAGCTCGGGTTGCGATCTCGGGTCGATGGAAAACCGGGTACGGACCTCGCGAAAGCCCGTGATTCCCGCTTTCCCGGGATGACGGGCTGAAAAAAGACCATTCATCCGAGCTTTGCACGCAGTCAGGAATCGGATTGATCCTGGCAGCGGCGCGGCGTCCGTCCCGCCTGGGAAGAGTGTTCTCGGTCGCGTCCGCGCCCGTACCGCCCCGTTTCCTTCATGGCAACAGCTTCAATACTGCGATGACGAATCCGGCAACGGCGACCATCGCGCTCAAGATCGCACTCAAGATGAACCACTTGGAGGCATAATGCTCCTTGACGGCGCCTACTCGCTCCACCAACTCGGCGAGGGTGGTCTTGACGTCCGAAATCTTTTGGTTGAACCGGTTCTCGGCGCCCAGCAGGTCTTCTTTCGTCGCCATGTGGCGTTGCTGGGCCTTCAAGTCTCGGATGTCCAACTCCACCTGCCGCAAGCGGTCGTCCGAACCATTACCGCCCCCGCTATACGGCTCCTCCCGTCTCCTTCCTCCTTGGCCAAATTGGGCTGGTTCGTTCATTCGCCCACCCACTTGCTCAGTCGCTTCCCCAAAGCACGATCACCGTAACCGGTGTATTCCGAAATTTCGACGACCAGCCCCGACCTCCCTTCTCCGATTTCTACCAAATCGCGTACGTCACTGATGTCGAAGCAGCGATCGTCGGATACAAGCCATGCTCGTTCCGCCACGAGCTCGTAGCGGTGCTGGAATGTCCTCTCTATGTCCTCTGCCTTGATCCCGCTGTCCTCCGGCAGGATTACAATGAAAGCGCTCATGCCGGTTCCCTCAAGCTGTTGCCAACGACGTTCACCGAACCGATCAATCGTGCGCCGTCACGGCTTGCAGGGCTGCGTGGCAGCCAGATTTCGTGCTCTTCCCCCGGCGTCCATCGGTCTCCTCCCTCTCGGCCCATCCGCGCAACCGCAGGGGGCTGACGGTGGGTTGGGCGGCCCCTCGCTCCTGCCCCTTGCGGCTCCATGTCCGAAGTTTCTCCGAAAGTCGGCCCAATAAGCAAGCAGCCCGGCGCCGGGGGACGCACGTACTGCCGCCAGCGCCTGGATTGCGCGTTCGAGCGCTGCGGACGCGCAGGCCCGGACCGCCCAGCCGGGTGAACCGGCCAAGCGGTGGGAGCGCGCCGGCTCGGATTTTCCGCCCGGCTCGAACCTCCCGCCCCTCGTTCGACCGCACGCCCGCGGTGATGCGCCGGACCGCCCTGCAACGGGAGGGCGCGCGCGGTCCGGCCGCCGGGCCGGAAGCGCGGCCCTTCGGCGAGTCAGTGGAGGATCGCGTTCGACCCGGCAAGAGACGCGCCGTCTTCGAGCGCAACCACCGGGATGCGCCCGTTGCGGTTCATCGCCAGGAACTCCCGCCTGCGGCGCCCGCCCGTCAGGGCATCGGCTTCGATCCGCTCGTACGTCCGGCCGGATGGGCGGGCGCCGCCGGCGGGGGTTCCAGCCGTTGCCGGACAGGTGGTCGTCATGGAGGCGGAACGTCAGGCGGCGGCTTCGATCAGCAGGTCGGCCAGCGCCTCCGGCTTCGAGAACATTGCCTCGTGCGAGGTCTCGAAGTCCACCAGGGGGGTGGGCGAGGAGGGCCACGCCTGGTTCATGTCCGCGACGATCGCGTCGCACGTGGAGGGCATGAGGATCCGATCCTGCGAACACCGGATGTAGGTCCGCTTCAGCCCCTCGTAGCCGGGCGCGAACCCGGCCAGCTCGCCGTACATGGAGACCGGGGCGTCCGGCGTGAAGAGGTGCATGGCGGTCGTCCACCGGGCATC